>NZ_CP071642.1:0-152500 GCF_051131965.1 Pseudomonas sp. Z4-7
TACTGACATCTCCCGGGAAAAGGGTATCGGCGGGATCAAGCTCAAAGTCGGCCAGCCTGACCAGGCGCTGGATCTGCACCGGGTCAGCACCATCCGCAAACACCTGGGGGATAGCTTCCCCTTGATGGTCGATGCCAATCAGCAATGGGACCGACCCAACGCCCAGCGCATGTGCCGCCAGCTGGAACAATACAACCTGGTCTGGATCGAGGAGCCCCTGGATTGCTATGACGCCGAAGGCCACGCCGCGCTGGCCCGGCAATTCGACACGCCGATCGCCACCGGTGAAATGCTCACCAGCGTTGCCGAGCACTGGGAGTTCATCAAGTTGCGCGCTGCCGATTACCTGATGCCTGATGCGCCGCGTGTCGGCGGCATCACGCCTTACCTGAAAGTCCAGGCAGCAGCCGAACAAGCAGGGCTGATGATCGCACCGCACTTTGCTATGGAACTGCACATCCATCTGGCCGCCACGTACAGCCGCGAGCCTTGGGTGGAACATTTCGAATGGCTGGAGCCATTGTTCAATGAACGCATGGAAACCCGTGACGGAAGAATGCTGGTGCCCACCCGGCCTGGCCTTGGGTTGTCCTTGAGCGAACGCGTGGCGGGATGGACGGCCGACCAGGTCGAGATCGGGCGGCGCCCGTGATCAGGTCAATGAGGAGCACGTCATGGCGTTGAGCCCTGATTTTGTCCAGAGCATCGAGCACGTCGTGGGCGCTGCGGGCGTGGTACGGGATCCGGCGCTCATGGCCAGCTATCTGACAGACTGGCGTAACGCCTATCAAGGCCAGGCGGCGTTCGTGGTCAGGCCCGCGACCACCGAGGAGGTCGCGGCAGTGGTGCGGCTTTGCCACGATGCCAGGGTGGCGCTGGTGCCCCAGGGCGGCAATACCGGTTTGTGCGGTGGCTCGATTCCGGATGCATCCGGCAGCCAGATGGTGTTGTCTTTGACCCGGATGAAGCGCATCCGTGAAATCGACCTCGCCAATGAAACCATCACGGTCGAGGCCGGGGTGATCCTGCAGCACCTCCAGGAGGCCGCCAGCCAGGCGGGGCGCCTGTTCCCGCTATCGCTGGGGGCGGAGGGCAGTTGCACGGTGGGTGGCAATCTGGCGACGAACGCTGGCGGCACGGCGGTGCTGCGCTACGGCAACATGCGTGAGCTGACGCTCGGGCTTGAGGTGGTACTGCCGGACGGACGAATCTGGAACGGTCTGCGGGGGTTGCGCAAGGACAACACCGGTTACGATCTCAAGCATTTGTTCATCGGCTCGGAAGGCACGCTGGGCATCATCACTGCGGCGGTGCTGAAGCTGTTTCCGGCAACCTGCAGCACGGCGACAGCCTGGGTTGCGCTGCCTTCGCCGCAAGCGGCGGTGGATTTGATCGGCCATGTCCGCAGCCTGTGCGCCGACCGCCTGACGGGCTTCGAGATGATGTCGCGCCAGAGCCTGGATTTTGTCTTGGATCATGTGGCGGGTTGCAGCGATCCCCTGGAGACGAAACATCCCTGGTACGCGTTGATTGAATTGCGCGACACGGTGCCCGATGCGCCTTTGGCGCTGCTGCTCGAAAACGGCTTGGCCCATGCCTTCGAGCAAGGTTGGGTCATTGATGCGGTGTTGGCCAGCAGCCAGGCGCAGGCCGCCGCGCTGTGGGCGCTGCGCGAAGGAATTTCCGAGGCGCAGAATCACGAAGGCCCCAGCCTCAAGCATGACATCAGCGTGCCTGTCAGTCGGATTCCGGAGTTCATCGAGCGCACCGACAAAGCCCTGCAACAGGACTTTCCAGGCGTGCGCATCGTTTCCTATGGGCACATGGGCGACGGCAATCTGCACTACAACATCAGCAAGCCGATTAGCGATGAGGACGCTTCGTTCAAGGCCCGAGAGCAAGCGATCATGCAGGTTATCTACCGGATGACCAGTGCGTTCAATGGCAGCATCAGTGCAGAACATGGCCTTGGGCAAGCCAAGCCCCAGGCTGCGGCCCAGTTCAAGGACCCGCTGGAGATCGAGTTGATGCGGGCCATTAAACATACGCTGGACCCGGCGGGCCTGATGAACCCAGGCAAGGTCTTTACTGCCGGGCTGGAGTGATTGAAAGTATTTTTCGATTTTTCTCGCGCAAAACTGGTGCTGGGCAGGTTTAGGGGGACCGATCTATAGTCGCTCTATAATTGCCTGTAATTCCGCCTCTCCTAGGCTGTTCTCTAATCTGCATAAACCCCATGGCCTCTGATATCGGGGCCAGGAAGTTGTGCTGGGCGTACGCACAAGTCATTCCAGGAAACACCGGTCAAAAAGATAAACGCTGGCCGGTTTGAGATTTTCCACTGTGCGTTGCGGGCGGCCGCCGTCGCCGCTTTTTTTGCGGCCGGTTTCCTGTAGATAACCGGCCTCGGTCATCTTCAGCAGACGCTGGCGCATGCTGGTCTTGAGCACCGGACGACCGAGCACCACGGAGAAAATATCCACCGCTTCCGGCGCGCTGAATTCCGGGCCCAGGAACATCAGCGGCAGGCTGCTGTAGAGGGCTTTGGACAACAACCGTTCCTGGACCGCCGCCACCAGGCTGTTGTGATCGAAAGGAAGTTTGATCGAGGCATCAGCGACATCCTTCAGGGGGAAAAATCCCTGATGCTCGGCGAGCAGGACCGCTTCGTTGGCAATCGCCAGGTAGAACGTCGAGGATGACCAGCAGCGTGGGTCGCGGAACGCGTCGCCGACGGTGCCGACCTGTTCGATCCAGGCCAGCGGCATGCCGACCTTGTTTGAATTGCGCAGGCGCTCCACCGCGTCGTTCAGCGTGAGATCTTCGACATCCCCATTGACCACGATCCCGGGCAACGCCCAATGGCCGGCAAACGGCTCGGCTTCCCGTCGGTTCAGGAGGATCTCCAGCGCTTGGGTTTCCCGGCAGAAGCGCAGCACGCAGAGGTCGATGGTGTGCAGATAACCGCGCGCGGTGGCTGTGCTAGTGGGCATGTCGATTTCCGTGGTTAGCGTAAAGGTCATAGTTTAACGGGTTCATGCCGGGAGCTATCCAGTGGCTGGGCAGCGGCTTGCCCAAGGCCAGTCGTTCGCGAACCAATGTGCTGCGCACGTGGATCTTTTCGCTCACGCGAAGGATGGAAAAACGCTCAAGCAGTTCCTGGCCGCGATAGAAGGTCGGCAGCAAATCCGCGACATCCTCGCCCACCACCAACGCGATCCGCTTGCCGTCCAGGGCCAGGCTGTCGGCGAAATGGGCGAGCAGGGTATAGCTGTAGATGGCGCCTTCAACGCCTCGGGCCACGACCTGCTCCACCCGGCTTGCGCGCACTTCGGCGTAGCACAGGGGCTGGACGTGTTCGACGATGGATTCCAACCAGTTCAGGCGAACGTCATAGTCGACCATCTGTTTGCCGTAGGGATGCCGGAAGCTAGGGGCGATCAACACGCGCCTGGCCTGGTTCGAGGCCTCGATCATCACCTGGGCGTGACCGGCATGAGGGGGATTAAAAGCACCACCATAGACGGCTAGTTCGAACATGGCTCATCCTCTTTTAGTACACGACATGTACTTTATAGTAAAAATCCTTCATGTAAACCTGATTGGCTTCCAATAAAAGATCGGCCGAGGAAACAACCCTGTGGAAATTATCTTTCGAGAAGGGCTTGCCATGAAAGTACATCATATGTACTCTCGTGGCCATTGAAGAGGAGGAAACCAGCATGAACAGCCTGACCCGGAAAACAGCTTCCTTCGATGTTGATGCGCAAAAGAGCTTTACGCCGCTGTGCCCTGATGAGCTTCCGGTGCCGGGCGGTGATGAGATTGCCGGTGAGCTGAATTTCATCGCGTCCCTGGCCAGCCTTCGCATCGGCAGCAAGGATGCCCATTCGCCCCTGGCCCCGTGGGTGGTCTCCGATCATTCGAAAATGTTCGTGCCGACCGGGCTCGAGCACGCCGACATCACCTGGGTCAGCCACTGCGTTCCCGGCACCGAAGGTTTCGCCCTGCTGGATCAACTGCCGGCCCCATACGATTACGACTATTTCGTCTGGAAGGGCGTCGAGCCGGATCTGCACCCCTATGGCGCCTGCTACCACGACTTGCACGGCAAGCTCTCCACTGGCGTGATCGAGTACCTGAAAGGGTTGAAAGTGGAGCAGGTAATTGTCGGCGGGCTGGCGCTGGATTTCTGCGTCAAGACCACCGCTCTGCAACTGGCCTCCGCTGGCTTCAAGGTCATCGTTCACCTCCCGGCCTGCCGGGCCATCAGTGAAACGGGGGCCAACCAAGCCATTCAAGACCTCGAGCAAGCGGGCGTCGCGGTTACCGCCACTCGCGAAGAAACCATCCGCTTGGCAAACGCATAAGGAAGAGCCATGGACAGCGCATTCGACCCAAGCAGCGGCACTATCCAGAGTCTTCTGGACACCGACTACTACACCTTCACCATGATGCAGGCGGTCTTGCACCAGCACCCGAATGTCGAGGTGGAATATCAGTTCATCGTGCGTTCCAAGGAGCGGCTCGCTCACTTGATTCCAGACATCCGTGTCGAACTGGAGAAGCTCGCCGGGTTGCAACTACGCGAAGGCGAGCAGCGGTTTCTGTTCAACAAGCGTTTCCGTGAATACCTGACACCGGATTTCGAACAGTTTCTCGGCCTGTTTCGCTTCAACCTGCGCTACATCCACGTTTCGGAAGTCGACGGCCAACTGCACATTCGTGTCCGTGGGCCGATGCTGCACTGCATCATGTTCGAACAACCGGTATTGGCGATGGTCAGCGAGCTGCGCAATCGTGAGAAGTACCCGGAAGTCGAGTTGGCCGACGTTACTCGCAAGCTGTACCAGAAGTTTGAATGGCTGGAGAAAAATGCCAGTCGTGAAGAACTCGCCGAGTTTCGTGTCTCGGATTTCTCCACCCGCCGGCGGCTGTCATTCAGGGCGCAGCGTGAAGTAGTAAATGTCATGCGCAGCGATTTCCCCGGGGTCTTTGTCGGTACCAGTAACGCTCACCTGGCATACGAATTCGATCTCCCCTTGATCGGCACAATGGCGCACCAATGGCTGATGGTGCACCAGCAACTTGGCCGGTTGCGTGAAAGCCAGAACGCGGCATTGGAGAACTGGGTGCACGAGTATCGCGGCCGGCTCGGTATCGCGCTGACGGATTGCATCAGTACGGATTTCTTCCTCAAGGATTTCGATCTGTACTTTGCCAAACTCTATGACGGTCTGCGGCAGGATTCCGGTGACCCGATCGTCTGGTCTGACAAGGTGCTGGGGCGTTATCAGGAACTGGGCGTCGATGCGCGCACCAAGGACCTGATGTTCTCCGATGGTCTGAATTTCGAAAAATGCCTGCCGATCCTGCGCCACGTTCGTGGCAAGGCGAAATTCGGCTTCGGCATGGGCACCAGCCTGGCCTGCGACGTCGACGGCGTCGAACCGCTGAGCATCGTCATGAAACTGGTGCGGGTGCATGGCGAGCCGGTCGTCAAGTTTTCCGACGATCCGATCAAGAACGTGTGTGAAGACGCCTCATTTTTGCGCTACGCCGCTCAAGTGTTCAATGTCACCTTGGCCAATCCACAGATGGGAGCCTGATATGACTTCGCTTCAGCAAGAGAGCATTGCCCGGGAGCTGGGCATCGACCGTCAACTGCAACAGGGCGGCGAAGCCGCCGAGATTGCTCGCCGCGTCGAGTTTATAAAGCAGGTGCTGCGTGAGTCGGGTTGCAAGTCCCTGGTGCTGGGGATCAGTGGCGGCGTCGACTCCCTTACTGCCGGCCGTCTTTGCCAGTTGGCAGTGGAGCAACTGCGCAATGAAGACTACACGGCGCGGTTTATTGCGGTCCGGTTGCCGTACAAGGCCCAGGCGGACGAGCGAGACGCCCAAGCGTCCTTGGACTTCATCCGGCCGGACTCGATCACCACCAGCAACATCGGTGCTTGTGTTGACGGGCTGATGGGTCATATCGCCGTCGACGGCTTGCAGCCTTCGGCCGAACTCATCGACTTCGCCAAAGGCAATGCCAAAGCCCGGGCACGGATGCTGGCGCAATACGCCATTGCCAATCTCAGCAACGGGCTAGTGGTTGGCACCGATCACGGTGCGGAGGCGGTGATGGGATTTTTCACCAAGTTCGGCGACGGTGCCTGCGATTTGGCACCGCTGTCAGGGCTGACCAAAACCCAGGTGCGATTGTTGGCCGACGCGATGGGTGCCCCCGCTTACCTGGTGCGCAAGGCACCGACCGCCGATCTGGAAGACCTGGCACCCGGCAAGTTGGATGAAGTGGCGTATGGATGCAGCTACGAGGAAATCGATGCGTACCTGATGGGTGAAGCGGTATCTCCCAAGGCCCGAGAAATTATTGAACGCGCTTACCAGAAAACGGCTCATAAACGCGCATTGCCACGCGTCCCGGCATCACGTTGAATGAGCCGGGTTTGAAGTGAGTTTTCTGGTCCCGAACGGAGTGGGTCAATGACACAGCCAATCAGCACGCAAGACCGTGTGCGCATCAAGAATGTCGAAGTCCTCTCGGACAGCTGGTACATCCTGCGCAAGACTACCTACGATTACCTCGGTCGCAACGGCCAATGGCGCGAGCTGACGCGCGAAACCTATGACCGTGGCAACGGTGCGACCATCCTGCTCTACAGCAAGGCCAAGCAAACCGTAGTGCTGACCCGGCAATTCCGCTTCCCGGCGTTCGTCAACGGGCACGACGGCCTGTTGATCGAAACCTGCGCCGGCCTGTTGGACAACGACGACCCCCACACCTGTATCCGCAAGGAAACCCAGGAGGAAACCGGCTATATCGTGCGGGACGTGCGCAAGGTGTTCGAGGCGTTCATGAGCCCAGGGTCGGTGACCGAACGTGTGCATTTTTTCGTCGGTGAGTATTCCGATGAGGACAAACAGCACGAAGGCGGCGGGCTTGAGGCGGAGGGCGAGGAAATCGAGGTGCTGGAGATGCCTCTCGGTCAAGCCTTGGGCATGATCGAAACCGGCGAGATCTGCGACGGCAAGACCATCATGTTGCTGCAGTACGCCAAGTTGCATCGGTTGCTGGATTGACCCGGTTGGCCCGCGCGGCGCCGAATCGCTCGCGATAGGTTGAGGGCGGCAGGCCAACGGCGTTGCGGAACGCCGCCCGAAAACTCTCCACCGACCGGTACCCGCAGGCCTGGGCAATGCAGGCTGTGCGCTGGTCGGTACTTTCCAGCAGCTCCCGTGCCCGGTTCAGGCGTTCCTGCTGTAGCCAGGCCTTGGGCGGCAGGCCGGTGGTTTCAACGAAGCGCCGCAGGAAAGTCCGTTCGCTCATGGCGACGCGGGCAGCCAGGTCGGCGATGTTGAGCGGCTGATCCAGATGTTCTCGAACCCAGTGCAGGATCCGTGTCAGTTCATTGCGCGGCGACTTATCCACAGGCGCCGCGATGAATTGCGACTGGCCGCCGGTTCGCTGTGGTGCCATCACCAGACGGCGGGCCACCGAATTGGCGATGTGGGTACCGAAATCCCGGGCGATCAAATGCAGGCAGGCGTCGATACCGGCGGCGCTGCCGGCCGAGGTGATCAACTGGCCGGCATCGACATACAGCACGTTCGGGTCAACGGTGATTCGGGGGAATCGCTCGGCGAGCAAGGATGAGAATTGCCAATGGGTGGTTGCGGTCTTGCCATCCAGCAATCCGGTGGCGGCCAGTGCGAACACGCCAGAGCAGATGGACAGTAAGCGGGCACCGCGGGCATGAGCGCGGCGCAATGCTTGCAGCAGCGCTTCAGGTGGCGGTTCATGGTGGCTGCGCCAGCCGGGAATGATGATGGTTCGCGCGCTATCCAGCGCTTCGAGTCCCGCGTCGACAACTATGCGCAGGCCTCCCAGCGCATGCATCGGCCCAGGATCGACGGCAACGATCTGATGGCCGTACCACGGGACATCCAGTTCCGGACGCGGCAGGCCGAATATCTCCAGAGCGATTCCGAATTCGAATACGCAAAGACCCTCATAAACGAGGATCGCCACTGTTCCGGGGTGAGCGTGCATTTGGCGTGATTCCACCGTTTATTGTCATGCGCTGCACTGTAGCGGACAGCCTTGCTTTCCTACAATCGTCGTCAGGAAATCGGCGAAACCTCGACGGTAGGGCCTCGCGAAGCGGGCAAGGAAAATCAAAAAAATGAAGAAGATCGCCGTGGTGGGATGTACCGGCGCAGTTGGCATGACCATGCTGCAATTGCTCGAAGATACCGACCATGAAGTGGTCTGCATGGCCTCGGAGCGTTCCGCTGGCAAGCGCTTGGCGGTGGGCGGGAGCCGCCATCTGATCGAGCCTTTCTCGGTGGAAGGTTGCGCCTCGTGCGATATCGTTTTCCTGTGTGTTTCCGGTGCCTTTGCCCTGGAATACGGTGAGCGCCTGGCTGAAAAGTCGTATGTAATCGATAACTCCTCGGCGTTTCGTTACCACGAAGCCATTCCATTGCTGGTGCCGCCTATCAACGGCCGACGTTACCGGGGCGAAAAACTGATTGCCAACCCCAACTGCTCGTCGGCCATCGCGTTGATGGTGCTGGGTCCGCTGCACGACGCGTTCGGGTTGGAGAGCGCGATCATCTCCACGTATCAGGCGGCCAGTGGGGCGGGGCAGCCGGCGATGCTCGAGCTGCGGGAGAAAGCCAGGTCCTTCAGCGACTACGGTGATCGCGATGACAGCGAGTACTTCGTCCATAACCTGGCGTTCAACGTGATTCCCCAAGTCGACTCATTCGAAGCCAATGGTTACACCCGTGAAGAGATGAAAGTGGTTTGGGAGTTGCGCAAGGTTCTCGACGAACCGGCGTTGGCTGTCAGCACCACTGCGGTCAGGGTGCCGACGTTGCGGTCCCACGCCGAAAGTCTGAGCCTGCGCTTCAAAAAACCCATCCAGTCGCTGGATCGCGTGCGCACGCTGTTACATAACGCGTCAGGGGTCGAAGTGGTAGATGAGCCTGAGTTCGGCGCTTATCCGATGCCCATGACCTCAACCTACAAACATGCGGTGGAGGTTGGGCGGATTCGCTACAGCCTGATCTATGGCGAGCATGGGTTGGACCTGTTCATCAGCGGCGATCAGTTGCTGCGTGGTGCGGCGCTGAACGCTTTCGAAATCATGCAGTTGATCAGCGATTGATCAAAACGCGCAGCAGTCCTGACGGTTGCCCGTTGCTGTTCAGCTGGACTGTGCCTCGCTGTCGTCCTGCATATCGTCCAGGTACTCCGGCTGGTCCGTCTGTTCCAGCAGTTCGGTGACGACGCTGAAGTCGCTGATTTCGATGGCGCCTGTGCCATGGCCAAGCAAGTGGAAGGAAAACGCCTTGCGCGGTTGCGGGTTGTCGAAATGGATGTCCATCACCAGCGGTTGGTCGGCGGTCACCGTCACGTCGGTGGGCAAGTTCATCGCCACGTCCTGCTCGAACTCCTTGGCCTTGAGGGAAATGTAGGCGGCGTGATCGTTTTCCACGGCGCGAATGGTCAGGCTGACGCGGGTGCGGGTGCCCTTGGGCATTTCCAGGTATTGGGCGCCGATCAGGTTGTCGGTCCAGTCGTTGGAGACCTGGGCGGGAAGGGTGATTTTCTCGGCGCTGCCGAACTGGTAATGCTGGTTCACCGATGAACTCAGCAGTGTCTGGTCCAGCGCGTTGGCCCGGGCGCTGATCAGTCTCGCGCGCTGGCCGCTGTATTGACCCAGGTACGTGGCGCGGTCGGCGATGAAGCCTTCGCTGGCGTAATACCGGCAGCGCTGCTGGAAATCGCATTCGGTAAAGGTCCCCTTGCCATCGTGGTAGCGCAGCTTGCCGTTGGTGAACGACATGATTTCCCGGCCCGCCGCGTAGTCCCTGAACAGAGAGCGGCCGGATAGCGAGGTGGGCACCGCGTATCCGAAGTAATCGAGGATCGACGCGCTCAGGTCGACGTGGCCATGGACGCCTTGCTTGATTCGCGGCAACGGCTCCGGCGCCAGCGTCAGGTTGAAGCCCCAGGACGATGCCAGGCGCACATCGTCGATGCCATGGGATTCGTCCGAGGTGATGACCACCAGGGTATTTTCCAGGATGCCCTGGCGCTCGAGGTTTTTCAGGAAGCTGTCCAGCGCGTCGTCCAGATAACCGACGGCGGCCTGTTTGGCGGTGTCGTAGCGCTCCAGGTAGTTATCTGGCGCGGAGTACGGCTGATGCGTGCCCACGGTCAGCAGGGTGAGCATCCAGGGTTTGTCTGCCTGTTGCAGTTGTCCGACGTAGTCCAGCGCGCCTTCGAAAAAGGTCTTGTCGTCCTTGCCCCAGGGAAACTCGAGGTAGGCCGGTCGGGTGAACCACTCCATGCCCAGGGTCGTGTCGAAGCCGATATGCGGCATGATCCGGTCCTTGGCCATGAACCGCAGGCCGGCACCCTGCAGGAAATGAGTCGAGAAGCCGTGCTTGCGCAATTGAGCCGGCAGGCAGGCCTGGTTGCGTTGGCGCTGGTTTAGCATTTCGACGCCCTTGGGCGTGCCATCGTCGAGCTTGTCGTAGTCACCGCAGAGCATTGCGTACAGGCCACGAATGGTCTGGTGGCTGTGCAACACGTAGTCGGGCGTGTTCATGCCGCGCTCGGCCCAGGTGCTGAGGCGCGGCATCAGGTTTTCCTGATAACTGCTTTTCAGCGCTTGGCGATTGGTTTCCAGATAGGCACCGGGAATGCCCTCCAGGGCAATGATCAGCACATTGCGCGCGCCACCCGGTTCGGTGAGCAGTTTCTGCCCATCCAGATCGAGCCGGGTAAGCCCTTGCATCGGTGGCGTCTGGTCCGGCGTATCACCTGCGAGCCATTGTTCGAAGTGCTCCTGGCCGGCGGCGACGCCAGCCGTCATCAGTTGATGAGGCAGGTTGAACAGATTCCACTGGTCTGCCTCGCTGGGCCGCCAGGTTTGCGCCGTGCCGTGGGCCAGGAAAAACACCATGGGGATCGCCCAGGCATGGCGGGGCAAGGGCGGTGCCTGGCGGCTCCGATTGGCCCATCGGCTGGCCAGCCAGAGTGTCAGGGCCGCCAGCATGATCGCGGCGAGCCAGGGATGCGCAAAGCCTCCGCTGGTGGAGTTCTCGACGAATTGCGGATCGACCAGGTATTGAATGTCCGCGGGGGTGGGCATCCTTCCGACGGCATTGACCAATTCGACGCTAGCCAGGGTCAGCGCACACCAGGCCAGCAAAACCGGCAATGCCAGCCACCAGGGGCGTCGATGCAAGAGCACGATCAACAAGCTGCCGATAGCCATGTCCGACAGATAGCCCAGCGGGTCGGACCAGCCGAGCAGGAGGCGTAGACCCATGGGGACCAGGAGCACGTATCCGGCCAGGGCGCAGATGGCAGCGTGGGGGTGGGTGAGAGCTCGGTAAAGAAAATTCACGGAAACGGGCCTTTCGGTTAACCAATCCATCAAACATCGCGCAACCTTGGTGGGAGTGAGCCTGCTCGCGAAAATCAGCTGTCAGCGACGGTGGCTGACAGATAGCTTTCGCGAGCAGGCTCGCTCCCACAGGGTTTTCCTTTTGGTCATGAATCTGTCATGACAATGTGCCCGATGGTACCAAGCGTAGCGGTCATCGGCGGCTCGATGTACTGCGCCGGGCTGCGGTTCGCCCGCCTGACCCTCTACAATGGCGGTACGGCGCGGCTTTGAGGCGTAGGCAGAACTTGTATCAGGATTTCTCATCGGGGGACGGATGGACAGGTTTCAGGAAATGCAGGTGTTTGTCGCCGTCGCCCAGGACTGCGGATTTTCAGCGGCTGCCCGGCGCCTGGGCTTGTCGGCGGCGAGCGTGACACGCGCCGTGGCGGCGCTGGAACAGCGTATCGGTACGCCGCTGCTGGTTCGTACCACCCGCAACGTTTACCTGAGCGAAGCGGGCCAGCGCTTTCTTGAGGACTGTCGGCGGATCCTCGGCGATTTGCAGGAAGCCGAGGATTCGGCGGCCGGCAGCCACGCCCAGCCCCGCGGACAACTGACGATTACCGCGCCCGTGCTGTTCGGCCAGTTGTTCGTCACGCCGGTGTTGGTGGATTACCTGAGGCGATTTTCCGAAGTTTGCGTCAACGCCTTGCTGCTGGATCGCACCGTCAGCATGGTCGAGGAAGGCATTGATGTCGCGGTGCGCATCGGCGAGTTGCCCGACAGCAGCCTGCATGCCGTGCGTGTCGGCGAGGTGCGGCGGGTGGTGTGCGGTTCCCCGGAGTTCTTTGACCAGCATGGCCGACCCGAGCATCCGCTGGATCTGGAGCGGATGCCCGTAGTGTCGTCATCAGCCATCGGCCAGGTCAGGAACTGGACGTTCATCGAGGCCGGTCAGCCGTTGTCGGTCCGGCCCACGCCCCGGCTCGTGGTCACGGCCAACCAGGCTGCCATCGGTGCGGCGTGCCAGGGGTTGGGGATGACCCGGGTCCTGTCCTATCAGGTTGCGAACAATATCGCCGCCGGCGAGTTGGAAATCGTCCTGGCCGGTTTCGAGCTGCCGCCATTGCCAATCCACGTGGTGTATCAGGGCGGGCGCAATGCGCCGGCGCGGGTTCGCAGTTTTGTCGACTTCATGGTGAGTGCAATACGAGAACATCCAGCCTTGAAGAACTGACGCATTGTTTCGCCTGCAGAAATAATGGATTGCGTTTCCAGGTGATTCCATAGCTCCGTGCTTGAGCAGAAGATGACTCCATCGACGCCGCATACCGATGGCGTCATTCTCGGCGGAGTCGACCATGAACCCTATCAAGCTCTATCACTTCCCACTGTCCGGCCATGCGCACCGTGTCCAGCTGATGCTTTCCTTGCTTGAGTTGCCGGTCGAGGTCAATTTTGTCGACCTGGCCAAGGGCGCGCACAAACAAGCGGATTTCCTCGCAATCAACCCGTTCGGCCAAGTACCGGTGATCGATGATAACGGTGTGGTACTGGCCGACTCCAACGCCATTCTGGTGTACCTGGCAAACAAGTACGGCGACGGCCGCTGGCTGCCAACGGACCCGGTCGGCGCCGCTCGCGTCCAGCGCTGGTTGTCGGTAGCGGCCGGGCCATTGCATGCCGGACCGGCCACCGCGCGCCTGATCACCGTGTTCGGTGCTTCTCATAACGCCGAGGATGTGATCGCACGTTCCCACAACCTGCTCAAAGTCATCGATCAGGAACTGAGCAACAGCGCCTATCTGGTCGGTGACACTCCGACCATCGCCGACATCGCAGGCTACAGCTATATCGCCCATGCGCCAGAAGGCAACGTTTCGCTGCAGGACTACGCCCATGTGCGCGCGTGGCTGGCGCGGATCGAAGCCTTGCCTGGGTTCGTGGGGATGCCGCGTACCGTTGTCGGCTTGCAAAAAGAGGCCTGAGCAACAGGCACAAAGTGGCGAGCGTGCAACTGCCCTCGCCACGTATTTCGGTAACGCCTCGCAAGGGTTAATCTGCCAGCCTTTTTCCGGGGTGGCTGCGCTTCATGACTTTTATCCACAGGCTGACGCTGACCTTCGCCGCGTTGTTTTTGAGCGGCTGCGACCAGCCCCCTCCGCCTGCCCTCGATCAGCAACTTTATATCTGGCAACGCCAGTGGACGCCGGCCCATGAACTGGCGCTCAGCCAGAGCCGTGCTGACTTTTCAAGCCTGCGGGTGCTGGCGCTGCAAGCCTTTCCGGGCGCCGGCTGGAGCCACGCGCGGATCGATCCGGCATTGCTCAAGGCTGACGGTCGGCCGTTGATCGCGGTGATTCGCCTGGATGGCCAGCTCAAATCCCTCGATCAGGACGAAATAATCTCGCGGATCCAGCAGTTGCTGGCCGACTGGCAAACCCTGGGCCTGGCGCCGATGGGCATCGAAATCGACCATGATGCCGGTAACGCACGGCTGCCAGCCTATCGGAACTTCCTTGTCCGCTTGCGGCAGGCCTTGCCGGCCGCCTTGCAGCTCAGCATCACCGCGCTGCCGGCCTGGCTCGACAGCCCCGAGTTGCCCGGTCTGTTAAAGGTTGTGGACAGCAGCGTCCTGCAGGTACACGCGGTCAGCGATCCGCGTCAGGGGCTTTTCGATCCCAGCCAGGCTCAACGTTGGGCCGAACGCTGGGGCGACCTCACCACACGACCGTTCTACCTAGCCTTGCCGGCCTATGGCGTGGCGCTGCTGACCGAAGAAAACGGCGCACCGGTGGTGGAAAGCGAAGTGCCCATCGACCGCGGCGGTGAGCGCCGGGAGTTGCTCGCCGATCCACAACAAGTGGCCGGGCTTGTCGCGCAACTGCGCTCAGAGCCGCCAGAGCATCTGGCCGGATTGATCTGGTTTCGCCTGCCGCTGGCGGAGGACCGGCGTGCCTGGAGCTTGGCCACTCTTGGCGCGGTGGCGCGTGGTGATCGCCTGGACAGTCATTTGGCTCTGCGCCTGCAAGAGCAGGGCGGGCTCTATGACATCCGGCTGGTGAACCAGGGCAATCTCGACAGCCCCTGGCCGCAGCGGCTGACACTCGCCGTGGGCGGGTGTGATGGCGTCGATGCCTTGGCCGGTTATACGTTGCAACAAACCCCCGGACTGCTTACCTTCACCCGCATCCAGGAAGGCCGCTTGGCTGCCGGCGCCCAACGGGCGATCGGCTGGGCGCGCTGTACAAAAATCGACCAAGGAGGAATGAATGTCTACCCGTAAGTGGCCTCGTCGCCTACTGTGCCTGAGCCTCGGTTTACCGCTGTGCCAGGCATTGGCCTGCGGGCCGGATTTTCCGATGCGCCTGCTGGATAACCGGGCCCAATCGCTGGCAGAGCTGCCCGAGGGCAGCTTTCGCTTCGAGGTCAGTCGTCTCGGTCAGGCCATCGCCGGGTTGAAGCCGGCTACGGAGGCGACACGCAACCCTGACTACAGCTACGACGATGTGTCTTCCTACGTGGACCAACGCAACAAGGCCGAACAGCTTGGCCTGACCCCACCGCAGCAAGCCGTTGTGGAGCGCTTGCGGGCAATCAGCGATATCGAGCAGGTCGCCGCCGAAGCGGCCAACCTGCCCGCCGAGCTGCGGCTGTACGCAATCGGCGCGGCTGCGTTCAACGCTGGCGATCATCTGCGCGCAGCCGAATCGTTCCAGCAACTGCTGGCGCTGCCGGCCGACGAGCGTCGGTTGCGCAGTACCTGGGCGGCGTACTCCTTGGGGCGGGCGCTGTTTGCCATGAGCACCGAGGCTGGCCGTGGCGAACCGGCTGCCTTGCGGGATCAGGCACGGCAGGCGTTCCGCCAGGCTCGCGAATTGACTATCGCCGGCTTCAGCGACCCGTTGGAGCTGGGCGTCGCCAGTCTGGGCGAAGAGGCCAGGGTGGCCTACACCGCCGATGACTGGGACAGTGCCATCGGACTGTATGCGACCCAGAATCTGCAAGGCTCCCCGGTTGGCTACAGTTCGCTGCTGCAATTGGCGGGCGGCCTCAGCGTCGAGTCGGAGGAGCGCCTGGGCGAATTGCTCAAGGCCAAGGCCGTGCAGCGCCTGGTGACTGCTTATTTGCTCAGCCGCGTCGGCTGGTGGGACGGCGAAGAGCCCTCCGGCGAGAAAACCCTCCTCAAGCTGTTGCAAGCCAGCGCCCAGGGCAACCTCGATGATGCCGACCGCTTGGCGGCAGTGAGTTATCAACACGCTGACTACGACAGCGCGAAAGCATTTGCACAAAAGGCCGGGGACAGTGGATTGGCGTGGTGGGTACGGGCCAAGCTCGCGCTGCGCGAAGGCGACAAATCCGCTGCGGCCGCCGCCTATGCCAAGGCCGCCCAGGCCTTTCCGAAGGACGAATCCTGGGGCGACCGCCGTACGCCGGATTGGGATTACGAGACGGTACAACCCAAGTGCCGAATCGAAGGCGAAAGCGCGATCCTGGCCTTGCAGAGAGGCGATTACCTGCAGGCTTTCGATCAGCTTTATCGCGGCCAGAACAACTATTGGTACGACGCCGCAACGGTCGCCGAGCGTGTGCTGACCGTCGAGGAGCTCAAGCAGTACGTTGATGCCCAGGTCCCGGCACCGCCGCCGTTGAGCCAGGAAGATCGAGACAACTACGTACAGTTGTCGGTGGCGGCGAACCTGCGCAACCTGCTGGGACGTCGTTTGCTTCGCGAAGGACGCTACGACGAGGCGCCGGCTTATTTCGACAATCCCGAGCTGCAGGACAAGGCCCGCACCTATGGGCAGTTGCGCCAGGATGCGGAATCCAAATGGTGGCCGACCAGCCGGGCCGAGGCGTATTTCAAGGCGTCGGTGATCGCGCGCAGATCAGGAATGCAGTTGCTGGGCTACGAAATGGCGCCGGATTACGCCAGCCTGGACGGCAACTACAGTTTTGAGCCGGTGGAGCTGAAGGTCGGACCGCTGGTGGCCGAAGGCGAGGTCCAGCGCCAGCAGGCCAGTGCCGCCCAACCGGACATGCGTTATCACTACCGTTTTGTCGCCACGGCGCTGGCCAGCCAGGCCGCCGATCATCTGCCGCACACCAGCCAGGCCTTTGCGGCGGTGCTGTGCAGGGCGGTGGGGTACAACTCAAGCCTCGAAGAACAAAGCGCGCTGTATCAGCGTTATGTGAAGGACGGCCCCTACGTGGAATGGGCCTGGGATTTCGGCCGTCAGTGCGAGGAACCGGCATTCGACCAGGCGGATAAGCGCTATGTCACTCAGGCCCTGACGCCGATTCGCTCGGCGCTGCGGCCGTTCAAGACAGGGTTGGAAGTGGGTGGCGCAGTGCTGGTGGTGGCCGTGGTGCTGGCGCTGATCAGTCGGCGCAAGCGCAAGGTTCGCATGGCCGCGAGCTGACAATGGGTCTGGATGTGGCGAGGGAGCTTGCTCCCGCTGGGGGGCGAAGCCGCCCTGGACTCAATCGACACGGTTTTGCGGTGAGCCGCATCGATCAACTTGCGACGGCTTCGCCGCCGAGCGGGAGCAAGCTCCCTCGCCACAGATGTTCCATTTAGCCGGGTGACTACATCTGCGTCGCCATCCCCTCCACGTTCATCGCTGCTTGGCGCAACGCCTCCGAGCGAGTGGGGTGAGGGTGGCAGATCAGGGCGATGTCCTCGGCCGAGGCACCGAATTCCATCGCTACGCAGTACTCTCCGATCATCTCGCTGACGCTCGGGCCTACCAGGTGCACGCCGAGAATTTCGTCGGTGCGCTCGTCGGCCAATACCTTGGCGAACCCCTCGGTTTCATGATTGATCTTCGCCCGGCTGTTGGCGGTGAACGGAAATTTCCCGACCTTGTAGGCGCGGCCTTCGGTCTTGAGCTGCTCTTCGGTCCTGCCGACGCTGGCCAGTTCAGGACGGGTATAGATGACGTTGGGGATCAAGTCGTAATTGACCTCGCCGGCCTTGCCGACGATCTGTTCGATGCAGGCCATGGCCTCGTCTTCGGCCTTGTGCGCAAGCATCGGCCCGGACGTCACGTCGCCGATCACCCAGAAGCCAGGCGCTTCGGTGCGGTGGCGCTGGTTGGTGAGCATGCCGCGTTGGTCGGTCGCCAATCCTGCATTTTCCAGCCCCAGGCCCTGGGTATAAGGCCGACGGCCGATGGCAACCAGTACGTAGTCGGCGTCCAGGGTTTGCGCCTCGCCTCCGGCCGCGGGTTCAATTTGCAGTTGCACGCCGCTTGCCGAGGAAACGGCGCGGGTCACCTTGGCGCTCAGCTTGAACTGGATGCCCTGCTTGGCCAGGGCCCGCTGCAGGGTCTTGCCGGCTTCGCCGTCGACGCCTGGACAAATGCGATCGAGGTATTCCACGACGGTGACTTCGGCACCCAGGCGCCGCCAGACTGAACCGAGTTCAAGGCCGATGACGCCAGCGCCGATCACCACCAGGTGCCGAGGCACTTCGCTCAGGGACAACGCACCGGTGGAATCGAGAATGCGCCGGTTATCGATGTCGACGCCCGGCAGTGGCGTCGGCTCGGAGCCGGTGGCGATGACGATGTCCTTGGCACTCAGTTCAGTCTTGCCACCGTCCTCACCGGTGACGGTCACTTTGCCGGGGCCGCCGATATGGCCCCAGCCCTTGATCCAGTCAACCTTGTTTTTGCGAAACAGAAACTCGATGCCCTTGGTCAGGCCCGCGACGCTTTCATCCTTTTGTTTCATCATTTGCGCGAGGTCGAGGGTGGGGCTGACGTTGATGCCCAGCTGGGCGAATTCCGCGCCCTTGGCTGCTTCGTACAGTTCGGAGGCGTGCAGCAACGCCTTGGAAGGCATGCAACCGACGTTCAGGCAAGTGCCGCCGAGGGTGGCACGGCCTTCCACGCAGGCCGCCTTCAACCCCAACTGTCCGGCCCGGATCGCTGCGTTATAACCGCCGGGGCCGCCGCCCAGAATGATCACGTCGTAATTGCTCATTACCGTTTTCCTCATGCCTGGCAAAAAATTATGACCGTAATATGAGCGTTTTCGCGGATAACGGTCAAGGCTTAAGTCAAGCGTTCGCCGCAGGGTTTGCCATGAAGAATTCAAAACGGAAATTTCACAGCGTTGGTTATAAGGTAACGACATGTAACGGAGCGATGCGGTGACGTAGGCCTCGCGTGTCCGGTTCTCGAATGCCACAAGCACTGGAGTGACATGCAAGTCGATCTGGAAATAGACGGGGCACACGTGGCCGACTGGCCGCGCTTCCAGCGCGCCGCATTCCAAGGGCTGCGCTTGAAGCGGATCGCGCGCGTACTGGTCGGCCTCGTGGGGCTGGGGCTGGTGTCGGCGTTTTTCATCGGGCTTTTTTCGCCACAATCGATATGGCCGGCGTTGCTGGTGAGCCAAGGCGCGGCTTTATCGGTGCTGGTGGCCGGATTGCAATCGGCCTGGTGGATCACGCAATGGCGTAGCAAGGCGCTGCTGCCGGTTGTGGATATCCTGCCTGGCGAAGACGAGCCTGTTGATAACTCGGGTTGGTACGAGCGCCTGCTTGAGCGAATCAGCGCACGCTGGATCGGTCTGCTGCAGCAAATCGGCGGACCGCTTCTGTGGCTTGCCGGCTGGGCGCTGCTGTCGTTGCTGGTTCTGAAGCAAACCTGGGACTTGGCGTTGCCTGCCGCTTCGCTTGGCGTGGCGGCCAGCGTCGGCGCGGTGCTTTCGTTAGTGCTGGCGTTCGGGTTGCTGGTGTTCGAGCGCCAACTGGCTCAACAGTCGCCGATCGAATGGCCCGAAGCGGCGCCGCTGGCGCAACTGACACGGGTGCCGATCATCGTGCTGGTACTGGCTGCCGTGTGTCTGCTCTTCGCCGGGGATGCGTCCGTCTGGCCGGTGCGCCTGGCGGTGCTGATCGGTTTGTTGCCGGGCCTGGTGGCGGCGGAGTTGTTGCTACGCGCGCTGCTGGCGTTATTCAGCCCGCGCCGGAACACCCTGGAACCGACACTGCTGGGTCGCAGTGTGGTCGCCGATCTGCTGCGCTGGCCGCCGCGACCGCTGTTGGCCTTGCAGCATGAGTTGCACAATCGTTTTGGCATCGACCTGCGCCAGATCTGGGCGTTCAGCTACATGCGCCGGGCATTTTTTCCGGTGCTGGCATTGGTAGCGTTGATGGGGTGGCTGCTGACCGGCGTGCATGAGGTGCCGCTGCAAGGGCGCGGCATCTATGAACGTTTCGGCAAGCCGGTACAGGTCTTTGGTCCGGGCCTTCACGCTGGTTTGCCATGGCCGTGGGGCAGGGTATTGAGCGTCGAGAACGGTGTCGTCCACGAGTTGGCTACCAGCGGCGACGGCAAGACGGCCTCGGTCGCGGAAGCGGCAGAGGGACCGGCTCCGGCTATCGCCAATCGGTTGTGGGATGCCAGCCATGTGAACGACAAATCCCAGGTCATCGCCAGCCGTCGCGCGGATCAGCAGAGCTTCCAGATCGTCAACATGGACGTACGCTTCGTCTATCGCATAGGCCTGACAGATGCAGCAGCGCTGGCGGCGACTTACCACAGTGCGGATGTGCCGACGCTGATTCGCAGCACGGCCAGCCGCGTCCTGGTGCATGAATTTGCCTCGCGCACGCTGGATGGCTTGTTGGGTGCGGACCGTGTCAGCCTGGCGGAGGAAATCGGTCGCGCTGTACAGGCTGATCTGCAATCGCTCGACAGTGGCGTAGAGATTCTTGCGACAGTGGTCGAGGCGATCCATCCGCCGGCCGGCGCAGCGAATGCCTACCACGGTGTGCAAGCGGCGCAGATCGGCGCTCAGGCGTTAATCGCCCGCGAGCGTGGCGCCGCTGCGCAGCAGGTCAACCAGGCGCAACTGCAAGCCAGCACTGCCAACGACCAGGCCCAAGCCACGGCGCGAGAAATCAACGCCACTGCCCAAGCCGCCGACCTGCGCTTTCGCGCCGAACGCCAAGCCTACGCGACGGCTGGCCATGCCTTCGTGCTGGAGCAATACCTCGGTCAACTGAGCCAGGGCCTCGGCAGCGCCAGCTTGCTGATCCTTGACCATCGCCTGGGCGGCAACGGCAGCGCGCCGACCATTGACCTGCGCACTTTCACGCTGCCGGCGGATCCCGCATCGCCAAACCAACCTGTCCAGCCAGGAGCTGCCCATTGAGCCAGTCCTCTTCCCATGGTCATCACGACCATGCCGGTCACGATCACGGTCATGCCGGGCTTCATCACGGACATCACCATCATCATGGCGATCCGCAGCAAGCCGGCCCGTTTCCGTGGCGGCGGATGGGCTGGGCCGCGCTGCTGGTGGCGTTTGCCGTTGCGGCCGCCAGCCTGGTACAGGTGCGTTCGGGGGAGGCCACTGTCATTACCCGTTTCGGCAACCCGGCGCGGGTACTTTTGCAACCCGGCCTGGGCTGGCGCTGGCCGGCACCTTTCGAGGCGGCGATCCCGGTAGATCTGAGGCTGCGCACCACCTCCAGCGGATTGCAAGACGTCGGTACGCGCGACGGTCTGCGGATCATCGTCCAGGCCTATGTGGCGTGGCAGGTTCAAGGTGACCCGGACCATGTGCAGCGCTTCATGCGCGCCGTGCAGAATCAGCCGGACGAAGCCGCGCGGCAGATTCGCACCTTCGTCGGCTCGGCGCTGGAAACAACGGCGGCCAGTTTTGATTTGGCAAACCTGGTCAATACCGACGCCAGTCAGGTGCATATCGCCGATTTCGAAGCCCAGTTGCGCCAGCAGATCGAGCAACAATTGCTCGCCACTTATGGCGTGCGGGTTCTGCAGGTGGGTATCGAACGCCTGACGCTGCCCTCGGTGACCCTCACCGCGACCGTGGACCGCATGCGTGCCGAGCGTGAAACCATCGCCACGGAGCGCACAGCCATTGGCAAACGCGAAGCGGCGCAGATTCGCTCGGCGGCCGAACGCGATGCGCGGATCATGCAGGCTGATGCCACGGTTAAAGCAGCGAGTATCGAAGCGCAATCCCGCGTCGAAGCAGCTGAAATCTACGGCAAGGCCTATGCCGGTGCGCCGCAGCTTTATAATTTGCTGCGCTCGCTGGACACCTTGAACACCATTGTCGGCCCCGGCACCAAACTGATCCTGCGCACTGATGCGGCACCGTTTCGCGTTCTGGTGGATGGTCCACCCGCCCTGGAGCCTAAAGGTGGAACACAACCATGAGCGTGGTTCCACGTGGAACAAATGAACTGTCCAGCCCGTGGATTCAGGCCGGGCGTCTGGCGTTCCTTGCGCTTTATGCTGTGACTGTCCTGGCGGCTTTGGCCTGGGTATTTTCCAATGTGCGGCAAATTGATCCGCAGAGCCGGGCGGTGGTTTTACACTTTGGTGCGTTGGACCGAATCCAGAACGCCGGTCTGTTATTGGCGTGGCCGCGTCCCGTGGAACAGGTAATTTTGCTGCCGGCGGCAGACCGGGTGCTGGAGCGCCGGGTGGAAAGTCTGCTGCGTTCGGATGCGGCCTTGCAGGCTGATCGCGTCGCCAGTTTCGCCACGCCGGTCAGCGACGAACTCGCGGGCTCCGGTTATCTGTTGACCGGCGATGCGGGCGTGGTGCAACTGGATGTTCGGCTCTTTTACAAAGTCATCGAGCCTTATGCGTTTGTCCTTCAAGGCGAACATGTATTGCCAGCGTTGGACCGGTTGGCGACGAGAAGTGCGGTGGCGCTTGCCGCGGCGCGAGACCTGGACACCATTCTGGTGGCCCGCCCTGAACTGATGGGCAGCGATACCCAGGCCGCGGAGCGACGTGAACGCTTGCGTGGCGACCTGGTGCAGGGCATCAATCGGCGCCTGGCTGACCTGACCGCGACAGGGCAGGGCTTGGGGATCGAAGTGGTGCGGGTCGACGTGCAATCGAGCTTGCCGGGGCCGGCGGTGAGCGCGTTCAATGCGGTGCTGACGGCCAGCCAGCAGGCCGACAAAGCGGTCGCCAACGCCCGAACCGAGGCGGAGAAACAGACCCAGGCTGCCCGCGAGGAAGCCGACCGTGCGTTACAAGTCGCCCATGCCCAGGCCAGCGAACGACTTGCCAAAGCGTCGACCGACACAGCCTCGGTGTCGGGCCTGGCGAAAACCCAGGACAGCGATCCGCAGATGCTGCAGCGTCTGTACCGCGAACGCATGCCCGGGATTCTTGGTCGGGCTGGTTCCGTCACCACGGTCGACCCGAAAGACGATTCTCGTCTGATCATCCAGGGAGGCGGGCAATGACCGCGCAGACTATCAACATGCCGATGCTATCCACCGCCGAGCAGCGCGCGGCTGCTCGGCAACTGACCCTGGCGATGCTCGCCCTCGGCTTGCTTGCCCTGGGCCTGGCCTGGCGCGTCTGGTTGCCGGAGCAGGATACCGTCAGCCAACTGCTGTTGGGGTTTGCCTCGCTGTTGGTCGCGGTGCCGGTGATGCGCTCGGCCTGGTACAGCCTGCGTTATCCAAGCCTGCATGGGATTACCGATCAATTGATCGCCCTGGCGATGCTGGGGGCCTGGGCTACCGGCGACCTGCTGACGGCGGCGCTGTTGCCGATCATCATGATTTTCGGCCATGTGCTGGAAGAGCGCAGCGTCATCGGGTCCCAGGAAGCGATCGATGCCCTTGGCCAATTGACCCGCAGCCAGGGACGCAAAGTGCAGGCTGATGGCTCGATCATCGAAGTGGACAACGCTACGTTGCGACCCGGCGATGTGGTGGAGGTCCGCGCCGGCGACCGGGTGCCCGCCGATGGTCGGGTGCTGTCCGGCCAAGCGAGCCTCGACACCGCGCCCATTACGGGTGAGTCGGTGCCATTGGAGGCAGTGGCGGGTGTTGAAGTCTTTGGCGGCACGATCAACCTCGACGGTCTGTTGCGCCTGGAGGTGACCCGCACCGGCGATGAATCGACGCTGGGCAAAGTCATTGCGCTGATGCAGAACGCCGAGCGCTCGAAACCGCCAATCACTCGTTTGCTGGAACGCTACGCCGGAAGTTATCTGGTGCTGGTGTTGTTGCTGGCGGCGGTTACCTGGTTTGTCACCAATGACGCCCAGGCGATGTTGGCGGTATTGGTGGCGGCGTGTCCCTGCGCCTTGGTGTTGTCAGCCCCGGCGACGGCCATCGCCGGGATTGCGGTGGCGGCGCGCCACGGCATCCTGATTCGCAGCTCGGCTTTTCTCGAGGAGCTGGCGGACCTCACCTCGTTGGTCATCGACAAGACCGGGACCCTGACCTACGGCACCCTGCGCCTGCAATCGATCGAAAGTATCGCGGACGACCCTGCCGCATTGCTGCCATTGGCCGCGAGCCTCGGATCGGCCAGCAGTCATCCGGTCAGTCGTGCCTTGGCGGGGCTGGTGACAGCGCAAGATTATCTGCCGCTGACCGATATTCACGAACGCCAGGGGCTCGGGGTGGTAGCCATGACAGGGCAGGGGGAAGCCGCCCTTGGCCGCCCCGAATTGTTTGCCCGGTTGGGCATCGAGACACCGACGGTTCCCAGTCATGACGGCCCGATCGCCGGCCTGGCACTGGACGGGCAGTTTCGCGCCTGGCTGCTGCTGGCCGACAGCATCAAGCCGGAAGCGCGGGTGGCCATGACCGAATTGCGGGCGCTGGGGTTGGGACGCCAGTTATTGCTCACGGGGGATCGCCAGAGCGTGGCCGCCGCCCTGGCGCACGATGTCGGTATCAGCGAGCTGCAGGCACAGGCGCTGCCGGAGGATAAGCTTGACCGGGTCATGGTCGAAATCGACCAGGGTTTCCGTCCGATGGTGGTGGGTGACGGGATCAACGATTCGCTGGCGCTGAAAGCCGGTGTGGTGGGCGTGGCGATGGGCGCGGGCGGTGCCGATATCGCCCTGGCGTCGGCGGATATCGTGCTGATCGGCAGTGATCTGCGACGTCTCGGAACTTGCGTGCGGTTGAGTCGCCAATGTCGACGCACGTTGCAGGTCAACGTGATCATCGGCCTGGGCTGGACGCTGGCCATCGTCGCTTTCGCTGCGTTCGGCTGGCTCGGAGCAGCGGGGGCGATGATTGCCGCATTGCTGCATAACCTGAGCACATTGCTGGTGCTGGGCAATGCGGGACGACTGCTGCGGTTTCACGAGCCCTTGGCGAAGATCCAGCCGGGTAGCCGCTGACGACCCCCGAGCGAACTGTCGCCCGCACCCGCAGTCTCTAGCGAGAGGGCTCACCAATCCACGCAGGCACCGCTCAGGCGGTAGATGGAAGACGATAGAAAAAGGCTATAAATTCGATAGCCTGCTATTTTTCCATGATGGTCTACCCTCATTTCAGACGTCTGAAACAATCTGAAACATGGGGAGGTTATTACATGCTGGCTCAACTTCCACCGGCCTTACAGAATTTGCACCTACCGCTTCGGTTGCGGCTCTGGGACGGCCATGAATTCACGCTGGGTGCCGATCCCAGCGTCACGATTGTGGTAAAGGACCCACAAATGGTCGCGCAATTCACCCATCCCAGCCTGGATGCCCTGGGAGCGGCGTTTGTCGAAGGCAAACTCGAACTGGAGGGCTCGATCAACGAAGTCATCCGGGTGTGTGACGAGCTGAGCCAGGCTCTGGTGGACGAAGACGAGAGCCATCTGCCGGTGCGTGCGGTGCACGACAAGGAAACCGACGCCAAGGCCATCTCCTATCATTACGATCTGTCCAACGCGTTTTATCAACTCTGGCTCGACAGCGACATGGTGTATTCCTGTGCGTATTTCGAGACCGGCAGTGAAACCCTCGAGCAAGCGCAACAAGCCAAATTCCGCCATCTGTGCCGCAAGCTACGCCTGCAACCCGGCGATTACCTGCTGGACGTAGGATGCGGCTGGGGTGGGCTCGCGCGCTTTGCCGCACGGGAATTCGGCGCCAAGGTCTTCGGCATTACCCTGAGCAAGGCGCAGCTTGCGTTGGCGCGGGAGCGGGTAAAGGCCGAAGGCCTGGAGAACCAGGTAGAGCTCCAGCTTCTGGACTACCGGGACCTGCCCCAGGATGGCCGATTCGACAAAGTGGTCAGCGTCGGCATGTTCGAGCACGTCGGGCATGCGAACCTGGCGCAGTACTGCAAGACGCTGTACGGCGCGGTCCGTGAGGGTGGGCTGGTGATGAATCACGGGATTACCGCCAAGCACACCGACGGGCGTCCGGTAGGTCGCGGCGCGGGTGAGTTTATCGAAAAGTATGTATTCCCGAACGGTGAGTTGCCTCATCTGTCGATGATTTCCGCCGAGATCAGCGAAGCGGGGCTGGAAATTGTCGATGTGGAAAGCCTGCGCATGCATTACGCGCGCACTCTCGACCATTGGAGCGAGCGCCTTGAGGACAACCTCGAAGCCGCTTCCAGGGAAGTGCCGGAACAGGCGCTGCGGATCTGGCGTCTTTACCTGGCCGGCTGCGCCTATGCATTCGCCAAGGGCTGGATAAACCTGCATCAGATCCTCGCGGTGAAGGCCCACGCCGATGGTAGCCATGAGCTGCCCTGGACCCGCGACGACATCTACACGCCTTAAAGAATCGGCGAAATCAGCCGGGCGATCCGCATCCCGACCTTCTGCAGGCGGTGGGTTTCCCGGCTTTCCTGTTTGGCCACTTCGTGGGCCTGGGCGAAGTCCTTTTCGAGCATCTGCTCGACCTCGCTGGCAAAGGCCATATCGACGGTCAGCAGCATGACTTCGAAATTCAGCCGGAACGAACGGTTGTCCAGGTTCGCGCTGCCGATGGCGCTGATTTCCCGGTCGATCAGCACCACTTTCTGGTGCAGGAAACCCGGCTCATAACGAAACACCCGCACGCCGGCGCGCACCGCTTCGAACGCATAGAGACTGGACGCAGCGTAGACGATCCGGTGATCCGGTCGCGACGGCAACAGGATGCGCACATCCACGCCACGCAGCACGGCCAGGCGCAAAGCCGCGAAGACCGCTTCGTCGGGAATGAAATACGGCGTGGTTATCCAGATGCGTTCGCTTGCCGCGTGAATGGCTTCGACGAAAAAAAGCGAGCAGGTTTCGTAGGCATCGGCCGGACCGCTGGCCAGCAGTTGGCAGAGCACTCCATCGTCCGGATAAGCGTCCGGCAGGATCAGCGGCGGCAGGGAACGCGCGGCCCAGAACCAATCCTCGGCGAAGGATTCCTGCATGCTCGCTACCACTGGGCCGCGTACCTCTACATGAGTGTCGCGCCACGGTGCCAGGGGTGGTTTTTCCCCCAGGTATTCATCGCCCACGTTGTGCCCGCCGACGAACCCCAGGACGCCGTCCACGGCGACGATCTTGCGGTGGTTGCGAAAGTTGACCTGGAACCGGTTGAGCCAACCGCTGCGAGTGGCAAACGCTTTGACGTGAACGCCACCGTCGCGCAAGGCCTGGACATAACGATGGGGCAGGGAATGGCTACCGATACGGTCGTAAAGCAGATAGACCGCCACACCTTCAGCGGCTTTCTTCAGCAGCAACGCATGCAAGCGCTGACCGAGCCGGTCGTCGTGGATGATGAAGAATTGCACCAAGACCGCTTCGCGAGCACTCTCGATGGCTTGGAAAATCGCTTCGAACGTAGCTGGGCCATCAACCAGCAGACGCACCTGATTGTTTGCCAGACACGGCGTGCGTCCCAACTTCGGCATGGCTCGTAACGAGGCGTAGGCCTGGGACGCGCGAGCGGCCAGCGCTTCTTCGACCCAGGGGCGCCAGTTGAGCTCGGAGATCGCCTTGCGCATTTCCTCGTTGGCTTGTCGACGTGCCTTGATGTAGCCGTCGAAGGTGCTGCGGCCGAAGACCAGGTAAGGAATCAACGTCAGGTAGGGGATGAATACCAGCGACAGGGCCCAGGCAATCGAGCCCTGGGCGGTACGCACCGTCAGCACCGCATGGACGGCGGCGATGGAGCCGAGGGTATGGAGCAGCGCGATCAGGTAACCGAAAACATGCGGGCCAAAAAAATCCATGGGGCTGCCTTGCTCCTGAAACTTCAATGCTTAACAGACCATGTTCCAGGGCGAATGTCGCTATTTAATTCACTCGGCGCGGGTCTGAACCGAAGCCTGAAGGCGGCGTCTAACGGCCACTTGTCCTCTGGAGTTTGTGCAATGAATGTTCGTCTGCTGGGTTTGGCCTTGGCCGTTGGCTTGTCGGTTCCTGTGGCGGCTCAGGCGCAGATGCTTCAACCAGGCTTGTGGGAATTGACGACCAGCAACATGAAAGTCGACAACCAGAACCTGCCGGACCTTCAATTGATCCTTGGTCAACTGCAGAACCAGATGACGCCTGAACAGCGGGCTATGCTCGAAAAGCAGGGCATCACCATGGGGGGCAAGGGGATTCGGGTGTGCCTGACGCCAGCACAGGTGCAGACCAATGACATCCCGCTGCAGGATCCGCAATCAGGCTGCAAGCAGCAGATCACCGAGCGTACCGGCAACCAGTGGAAATTCCGCTTCAGTTGCCCGAAAGCCCAAGGCAACGGTATCGCGACATTCCAGAGCGATCGTGAATTCACCACCAAGGTCAATGGCACGTTCAACGCCACGGGTATCCAGCAGAACGGCAGCCTGGACACCCGCGCCGTATGGCTGGGGCAGGATTGCGGGACGGTCAAGCCGAGGGCTTGATCAGCGGCCTGTTATCAGGGCCGCCCCAGTGCCTCGTAGAGTGTGTTGAGGTTGTATTCGAAGAGACCGGTAAAGGTGCTGGCCGGTCCGCTGGCGGCGAGGGCATCGGAGTACAGCGTGCCACCGATGTGCGCGCCGCTTTCGTCGGCGATCTGCTTGAGCAGGCGCGCGTCCTTGATGTTTTCCATGAACACGGCTTTGACTTTTGCCTGACGAATCTGGGTGATCAACGCAGCGACTTCCGCGGCTGACGGTTCACGCTCGGTAGACAACCCTTGCGGCGCCAAAAACTCGATACCATAAGCCTGGCCCAGGTAACCGAACGCATCGTGGGACGTGACGATCTTGCGATTGCCCGGTGGCAACGCAGCGAACTTCGCCTTGGCTTCGGCGAGTAGTGCATAAATCTTCTTCAGGTACGCCTGGCTGTTACGTTCGTAGTCGGCCTTGTTCGCCGGGTCGGCCGCCTCCAATGCCTTGGTGATGTTGCCGACATAAAGCACGGCGTTGGCGAGGTTATGCCAGGCGTGTGGGTCGGGAATGGTCTCGCCATCTTCTTCCAGCGAGCGTGGAATCACGCCGCGGCTGGCACTGATGACCGGGGCACCGGTTTCGGTGCTGGTCACCAGGCGATCCAGCCACGGCTCGAAGCCCAACCCGTTCTTGATGATCAGTTTCGCCCCGAGCAATGCCTTGGCGTCGTCCGGCGTGGGTTCATAGGTATGTGCGTCAGCGTCCGGCCCCACCATGTTGGTGATCTGGACATGCTCGCCGCCGACTTGTCGGGTCATGTCGGCAAGGATGCTGAAGCTGGTCACCACCTTGAGTTTTTCAGCAGCAGACAGGGACATGGACAGCATCAAGCTGAATATCAGGAGCAGGGCGCGCATCAGGTAACACCTCATTGGGATGTAAGCAGGGGCGGGCGGCGCAGCAAGCCGTGCACCGGACCGAATACCACGGACAACAAATATGACGCGCCCGCCACCAGGACGATGGCCGGCCCGCTGGGCAGCGAAAAATAGAAGGACAACAGCAGGCCCAGCCACACCGAGAGACAACCGAGCAATGCAGCGACCAGCATCAACATCGGCAGGCGACGACTCCAGAATCGCGACGCGGCCGCCGGCAGCATCATCAGGCCGACCACCATCAATGCGCCGATGGCCTGGAAGCCGATGACCAGGTTCAGCACCACCAGGGTCAGGAATACGCCGTGTGCCAGTGGACCCAGACGGCTGACGGTTTGCAGAAACAGTGGGTCCAGGGTGTCGAGTAACAGCGGGCGGTAGATCAACGCCATCGCCACCAGACTGGCCGCCGAAACCCAGAGCATGCCGGTGAGTGTCGGGCCGTCCACGGCCAACGCCGAGCCGAATAACAGGTGCAGCAAGTCCAGGCGTTTACCGGCCATACCGAGGATCAACACCCCGGCGGCGAGGGAGATGGGGTAGACCGCCGCCAGGCTGGCATCTTCCCGCAGGCCGGTGCGGCGGGTGATCCACGCCGCCAGCCCGGCCATGCTCAAGCCGGCGCCCAGGCCACCCACCGTCAAGGCTGGCAGGCTCAGACCGGCGAACCAGAAACCCAGGGCCGCGCCCGGCAAGATGCCGTGAGCTACCGCATCGCCGATCAGACTCATGCGCCGCAGAATCAGGAACACGCCTAGCGGAGCCGTGCTGCATGCCAACACCAATCCGCCCAACAAGGCCCGGCGCATGAAGACAAATTCCTGGAAGGGCTGCCAGAAGTGGGTGGCGGTGAGCATCAAGCGACCTGCGTGTAAGGCGTCGGGGCGATCAGTTCGGCGCTGCGACCCAATACGCAGCCGGACGGATTGATCAGCAAGGTATGGGGAATGTGTTGATGCACCGCAGCCAAATCGTGACAAACCACCACCAGGGTGCGCCCTTGGCGATGCCATCCCTGAATGTTCTCCCACAGCAGCGCCTGGCCTTTTTCATCAAGGGCTGCGTGGGGCTCGTCCAGCAACAGGAGTGGCGCTTCGGTCAGGCTCAGTCGCGCGAGCAGGGCCCGTTGCAACTCGCCACCCGATAACGCCATCAGCGGACGGTGTTCCAGACCGCTCAGGGCCCAGTCATCGAGAACCGCCTTGAGTCGTTGGTTGCGTGCGGCAGGTTCCTGTCGATTACCCCAGGAACCTGCCGCCACCAATTCCTGCAGGCTGATGGGAAATTGCCGGTCCAGGTGCTGCTGTTGAGGCAGGAACGACACGCCGCCGCGCCGTTGAACGTTGAGCGAGACCTTCCCCGTCAGTGGCTTCTGTAACCCGGCGAGGACTTTCAGCAGGCTGCTTTTCCCTGATCCGTTGGCGCCAATGATTGCGGTCAGGCTGCCCTCCGGGCGCTCCATGTGCAGAGGTGGAGTGAGAGGGTGCCCGGGGATACCCCAACTCAATCCCTGGCAACGAATCATGAGTCCTCCCGTTGCCAATGGCTTTGGGCGACAGCATCGTGCGCGTGCAGGCTTTCCGCATGAACGACTCGTATGTCAAGGGAGGAAATCCAGGGCAGCGGCCTCAGCGCTATATTCAAGCGCCGCGCGGCATCTTCGCAGAACATAAGGTTCTGCCCATTGGCGAGCGCGAAGGCTTGCTCATCGACGCGTTTGACGGCGGTTTGGACAGCGGTGCCGAGCGCCGCCTCCGCCTCGTTGATCAGCGGTAACACCGGAAACTCATCGAGCTTGGCGTCCAAGCGCAGGTTCAGGATGGCGACGCTGCGCTGGCTATGAGGGGTGGCCACGATACCTTTCTGAGAACCTAGCCACGCGAGAACGTCAGCGTGCTCAAGGTTCGTATTCGCGAAATCGTCGAGGAATTTCTGCTGGATTAATTGCCGCGCCAGCGCTGCCGAACAAGGGCAAGTAGACGAATAAGGAATTTCGATTTGAAGTTCCACGTGGAACACTGAGTTTTTAAGGCGGGCTTCGATAACGATGGGATAACGCTTCCAGCCGGCTAGTGGGCTGATCAAAGCGGGGCGCTTGTACATCAGATCGGTGCGCAGAGTCAGTGAAGCACTCCGGGACAAACCTTCATGACTGTCCAGAAACTCTTGCAGGATCCGGCGTAGCAGGTCCGGAGAAAGCGCGGTGTCCTCAAGCTTTTCGAGTGCCACATACAAACGCGACATATGGATGCCACGCGCTTCGCCATCATCGAGACTGACGCCGGCGTCGGCAGAGGCGCTCAAACGCTGGCCGTCTACCAGCACCGGCACGGCGATACCGCACATGCCCACCCAATCCAGCGACATGGCTTGACGAGATGCCTGCGCAGCAATGTCCGGCAGAGTTAACGCGTTCATTTTCGAGGTCCATGAGAGGTTCGTTTTTAATGTTATAGTATAACAGTAAAATCGACGAGGCCTTTTTCATGAACAGAGTTTCATCTCGAAGTTCCACGTGAAACCTCAGCGTGAAGACTCCTGGCAGCCATTCATGCGACCGCATATAAAACTGCCTCTGGTGCCGCCAGAACTGGAAAAACGGTTGATCGTCGTCCAACCCACACGGCGACTGTATCCAACCCAGGCTTCGCCATCGGAGGCCAGTCCAGTGAAGAAGGTCAGTTGGCCGTATCGGCTGTTTGTCTGGGCCCAATAGCGGTGGCCAGCCACCTCGTATCCACGCAGATAAATCGTATTGCCAGTCGTAGCGACGCTGTAGGCATTGCCCTGTCCATCTACGCAGGCGAGCACATTGGCGCTTCGAGTGCAGTTGCCCGACAAAGCGCCTTGCGCTGATACGCCCATCGTTATCAGCAGCAGCGGCGCTGCGAACAGGTATTTGAAGAGGTTGAGCATTTATAAGAACCCAGATGCGGAAAAGGGTTGGCTGCATTCCAGTGTAATACTATAACATTAAAAAAGATGACCCCCTTAGCCGAACCGAAACCTGATACGAGCCACAAAAGCGGCCGCCCCGATGAGGATAACCCTGATGCCCAACCGTCTTCCCGTTACCGTGCTGTCCGGATTTCTCGGGGCCGGTAAAAGCACCTTGCTCAATCATGTGCTGCGTAATCGCGAGAACCTTCGCGTCGCCGTCATCGTCAACGATATGAGCGAGATCAACATCGATGGCAGCGAAGTGCAGCGAGATGTCACCCTCAATCGCGCCGAGGAAAGATTGGTCGAAATGAGTAATGGCTGTATCTGCTGCACGCTGCGCGAGGATCTTCTGGAGGAAGTGGGTAAGCTTGCCAGGGAAGGCCGCTTCGATTATCTGCTGATCGAATCCACGGGCATTTCGGAGCCGATGCCGGTCGCCGAAACCTTCACCTTTCGCGATGAAGAAGGGCGCAGCCTGGCGGACGTTGCGAGGCTCGACACGATGGTGACAGTGGTCGATGGCGTGAATTTCCTCAAGGATTACCAGGCCGCGGAAAACCTTTCCACCAGGGGCGAAACCCTCGGGGACGAAGATGAGCGCTCGATAACCGATTTGCTGATCGAGCAGATCGAGTTCGCCGACGTGATCCTGATCAGCAAGATTGATCTCATAAGCCGCTCCGAGCGGGAAGAGTTGAGCGCAATCCTGTCGCGCCTGAATGCCCAGGCGCAGGTTATTCCCATGGTCATGGGGCAGGTACCGCTGGGGCAGATCCTTGATACGGGCCGCTTCGATTTTGAACGCGCGGCGCAGGCGCCCGGTTGGCTGCGGGAGTTGCGCGGCGAGCATGTGCCCGAAACCTTGGAATACGGCATCGCATCGACTGCTTACCGCGCCCGTCGCCCGTTTCATTCCCAACGATTCTTCAACTTTATCGACCGCCCATGGACCAATGGCACGCTCCTGCGCTCCAAAGGTTTTTTCTGGCTCGCCAGCAAACATGAGGAAGCCGGCAGTTGGTCCCAGGCCGGCGGGTTGATGCGTCACGGGTTCGCCGGGCGCTGGTGGCGGTTCGTGCCGAAAAGCCAGTGGCCGCAGGATGAGGAGAGCATCGCCGCGATCATGAAAAGCTGGCTGGAGGCCTCCGGTGATTGCCGCCAGGAGCTGGTATTCATTGGTCAGAATATAGACTTCGCGCTGCTCGCCACCGAACTGGACGCTTGCCTGCTAACCGACGCGGAGATGAGCCTGGGCATCGAGCGCTGGCGGCAGTTGCCAGACCCGTTCGGCCCCTGGCATGACGAGGTCGCGGCGTGATGCTGGCGCCTCGTCTGAAGCAGCTGCGGCAGGTCCAGGGAGACACGCCGCTTACCTTCGCGCAGATTCTGGATGACGACACCAACCTGGCTGTATGGCAGCGTCACCTCCCGGCGCATATCAGCGATTTCGCAGTGATGCTGCTCTCGATGGGCCAACCCCTGGCCGAGTCGATGGTGCTTGAGCTACCGAGCGAGGATACGCAGCCTGCGTTGCATGGCCTTGCCGCGGGTTTCGGCGATCTGCACGGATATGAAGGGTTCGTCGCGGATGTCGCTTGGCTGGTCAGTGCGTTTGCGTGCCTCCTCGGTGCCCGGCGCGTCGGGCTGCGCTTGCGAGCGTTGGATACGGCGATGTGCCCACGTTTTCACGTCGACCATGTGCCGGTGCGGCTGATCACCACCTATGCCGGCGTCGGCAGCCAATGGCTCATGGAAGGCGTCATGGACCGTCGACGATTGGCCCAGCCTGAAGCAGAGCCTGCCGACGCGAGTCTGATTCAGCAGATGCGCAGCGGTGATGTGGCGCTGCTCAAAGGTGAAAAGTGGCAAGGCAATGAAGGTCACGGGCTGATCCATCGCTCACCGCAATTGGCGCCCGGCGAACGGCGTTTGATCCTTTCGCTGGATTGGCTGGCCTAAGGCTTGAGCCAGTGTCCCTGGCTTTGGCTTTCGCAAAAGGGTTTCAGGTAAGCCGCATCGGTGGCTACGCCGTAATAGTGAATATCCTGGCGATAAGGCATATTGGCGACTTGGGCGTCGCTGCAAATGCCAAATGCCCCGCCAGGGCACTGATCGACATACTGCACATCGACCTTCTGCCCGGCCAGGCTGGGTTGACAGAAGCCGTCGGCGAACAGTTTTTGCGGAATGTTGCGGTTTTGCTGGCAGACTCTGACATCGAGCCGTTCCGCCTGGCTGTGCACTACACACGCCTGGGCCAAGGCCTGGGTCGAGGTCAGCAGTAGTAACAGCCAACCGATCATTCGCATTTAAACCTCCGTCGAAAGCTATCGATCATGTTGCAGAACATACCCACCCATGTGATTGCCGGCCCTTTGGGAGCAGGCAAGACCAGCCTGATCAGGCAATTGCTGGCTCAGCGTCCGGCTGATGAGCGGTGGGCCGTGCTGATCAACGAGTTCGGCCAGATCGGCCTGGATGCCGCGCTGCTGACCCAGGCCGCCGATGGTATCGCATTGGGCGAAGTGGCCGGGGGCTGTTTGTGTTGCGTCAATGGAGCGCCGTTTCAGATCGGCCTTGGCCGTTTATTGCGCAAGGCGCGGCCGCACCGTCTGTTCATCGAACCCTCCGGGCTGGGTCATCCGGCGCAGCTCTTGCGACAGCTGAACGAAGCGCCCTGGCTTGGCGTGCTGACGATCCAGCCTTGTGTGCTGGTCCTGGATGCCCAGGCAATGGCGAACGGCAGGCTGTTGCCCGATGCGCAACGACAGGTCCTGGCTTACGCCGGGTTGCTGGTGCTGAACAAGTCCGAAGACCTTACCGACGCCGATCGCGTGGGCATTACTTCCCAATTGCCCGAGACTGCGCTGTATTGGACCCATCAGGCTGCGTTGCCGATTGATCGGCTGCCCGGCCTGGCGAATCGCGGCGACGGAGCTGTGGATAACTTGAATGTGCCCAAGAGCCTGGGGCAGATGCCGGCCATCTGGAGTGACCCGACGTTGCCGATCTGCCTGCATCAGCAGCAGGGCGAAAGCTGGAGTATCGGTTGGCGCTGGCATCCGGACCAACGATTCGACGTCGCGCAGTTGTCTCGATGGCTGCACGGCAAAGACTGGAAACGCGCAAAGATGGTTATCCACAGCGAGGGCGGTTGGGTTTCCGCCAATGCGTTGGACGCAGGGCCGCTGGAGTGGCAAGCGAGCGAGTGGCGACAGGATTCGCGAATCGAACTGATCTTCGCCGAACCACAAGACGTGGAACTCCTTCAAGCGGGCCTGGCGAGCTGCCGACACCCTTGAATCAGCCTCGTTTCAGGGCTTCCATTTGTTGTGTTCCTGACGCCACTGGCTCAGCTCGATAACCTCGGCCCGGGGCCGGGTCTGGACCGGTTCGATGGGCGCCTGCGCGGTTTCTTCGAACGGCATCGGATAGGGTGCCAGTTCGATGTGTGCACTGTGGGCGCCGAATTGAGTGATGGTGCCGGTATGACGCGTCTCGCCCGTCACTGTGAATTCGAAGTTATAGACACGTGCCAGGCGCCGTCGCCCGCTGCCGTCTTTCACAAACCCGATCTTGCGCAGCGCCACGTTGCCATCCAGAAGCTCGATCTTGAGATTAGCGCAGTGTTGCATGACCCTCGCCAGAGCCCGTTCGCGCAAGCCGTGGTTGTGCCACAGCCAGGCGCCACCGGTAGCCAGCAGCATCAGCACGAAAATGTTTCCAAGGGTCAGCATGAACGAAGTGCTCCAACAAGTTGCCGTCAGCTTAACTGCGTCGCCGGTCTGTCGTACAGGCTGCGTTTAGTCGCATACTGCGCCGCTTGAATTTCATTCGTTTTACGGAAGCTTCCTGCATGAAACGTACGCCTCATCTGCTTGCCATCCAGTCCCATGTGATATTTGGTCACGCCGGCAACAGTGCTGCCGTGTTTCCAATGCAGCGGGTCGGCGTCAATGTATGGCCGCTCAATACCGTGCAGTTTTCCAATCACACCCAATACGGGCAGTGGGCCGGAGAAGTGCTGGCGCCTGCTCAGATTCCACTTCTGGTAGAGGGGATCGCGGCCATTGGCGAGCTGGGCAATTGCGACGCGGTGCTGTCCGGTTATCTGGGCAGCGCTGCCCAGGGGCAAGCAATCCTGGCGGGCGTGGCGCGGATCAAGGCTTGCAACCCCAAGGCGCTGTATCTGTGTGACCCGGTCATGGGGCATCCGGAGAAGGGCTGCATCGTGGCGCCCGAGGTGAGCGAGTTTCTGCTGGAAGAGGCCGCTGCCGTGGCGGACATCATGTGTCCGAACCAGTTGGAACTGGACAGTTTTGCCGGGCGCAAGGCGCAATCATTGTTCGATTGCCTGGCCATGGCACGTGGGCTGTTGGCTCGTGGACCGAAGGTGGTGCTGGTCAAACACCTGGCTTACCCCGGCAAGCCCGACGACAGCTTCGAGATGTTGCTGGTCACGGCTGACGGGGGCTGGCACTTGCGTCGTCCATTGCTGGCGTTTCCCCGTCAGCCGGTAGGGGTAGGTGACCTGACCTCGGGGTTGTTCCTGGCGCGGATACTGTTGGGCGACAGCCTGGTGGCAGCATTCGAATTCACCGCTTCGGCGGTACACGAAGTGCTGCTGGAAACCCAGGCGTGTGCCAGCTACGAGCTGCAACTGATCCGTGCCCAGGATCGGATCGCCCACCCGCGCGTGCGCTTCGAGGCCACGCCTATCAGCCTTTGACGCATGCAAACTGAGGGGAGCGAGCCAGATTGATGTCTGGTGCCCCTGTGGCGAGGGAGCTTGCTCCCGCTCGGCCGGTCCGACGCCTCGGGCGCAGCAGTCGCGAAACCGGCTGATGCGGTCTGCCTGCAGGAGTGCCAGGGCCTGCTACGCAGGCCAGCGGGAGCAAGCTCCCTCGCCACGGGATTTCGGTTGCCTGGGCTGGCGCTATCGCGAGCAGGCTCGCTCCCACAGTTGGTTTTCGGTGGCCTTTACGGCCCGTCCGCCTTGATTTCCTGATAACGCCGTTCCAGCTCCTGACGGATCTGCCGACGCTGCTGGGCTTGTTCGTAGCGGCGCTTCTCCTCACTGTTCTGCGGGTGCAATGGCGGGACGGGCGCAGGTTTGCGTTGGTCATCCACGGCAACCATGGTGAAAAAGCAGCTGTTGGTATGGCGCACCGAGCGTTCACGAATATTCTCGGTCACGACCTTGATGCCCACTTCCATCGACGTGTTGCCGGTGTAGTTCACCGACGCCAGGAACGTCACCAGCTCGCCGACGTGGATCGGCTCACGAAAGATGACCTGGTCGACCGAGAGCGTCACCACGTAGCGCCCGGCGTAACGGCTGGCGCAGGCATAGGCAACTTCATCGAGGTATTTGAGCAAGGTGCCGCCATGGACATTGCCAGAGAAGTTGGCCATATCGGGGGTCATCAACACCGTCATCGACAGCTGGGCGTTTCCGGGTTCCATAACGTTCTCACGGTTCAAGGCAGCAATTTCGGGGAGGCGCCTCTGCGGGCGTTGGGGTGTGGCCACTCGTTTTCCAGCCACCCATATCGGGACGCTGCGCCGTTGCTTGCCGTCACGCTTGGGTGGATCTGTTTCCATATATTGCACCGTCTTTTTGCAGGAAGTCGCGGTGTTAACCTGCAAAAGCCCGTCAGACTAGGCATTTCCTACAAAAGGACCGGAACCGCCCGACTCCGCGTCGAGGTAATTCACACAAGGAGCCCTCACTATGCATGCCATCAGCTTCATTCAGGACCTGGCGATCATCATGCTGGTGGCGGGGCTGGTGACGGTACTCTTTCATCGTTTCAAGCAACCGGTAGTGCTGGGCTATATCGTCGCCGGCTTCATCATCGGCCCGCATACGCCACCGTTCGGTTTCATCCACGACGAAGAAACCATCAAGACCCTGGCCGAGCTCGGGGTGGTCTTCCTCATGTTCTGCCTTGGGCTGGAATTCAGCCTGCGCAAACTGTTCAAGGTTGGCGCCACGGCGTTCATCGCAGCATTCCTCGAAATTGTCCTGATGATCTGGATCGGCTATGAAATCGGCCGCTGGTTCGACTGGAATACCATGGACTCGCTGTTTCTCGGCGCGATCCTGGCGATCTCCTCAACCACGATCATCGTCAAGGCGCTCAATGACCTGAAAATGAAAAACGAGCGCTTTGCGCAGTTGATTTTCGGGGTGCTGATCGTCGAAGACATCCTCGGCATCGGCATCATCGCCTTGCTCTCGAGCATCGCCGTCAGCGGCACGGTGAGTTCCGGCGAGGTGTTCTCCACGGTCGGCAAGTTATCGTTGTTCATGATCGTGGCGTTGGTCATCGGTATCCTGCTGGTGCCCAGATTGCTGGCGTACGTAGCGAAATTCGACAGTAACGAGATGCTGTTGATCACGGTGTTGGGACTTTGCTTCGGCTTCTGCCTGCTGGTGGTGAAGCTTGAATACAGCATGGTGCTGGGGGCATTCCTGATCGGTGCGATCATGGCCGAGTCCCGGCAGTTGCTGAAAATCGAGCGCCTGGTAGAGCCGGTGCGCGACTTGTTCAGCGCGATATTTTTCGTGGCGATCGGGCTCATGCTCGATCCGGCGATCTTGCTTCAATACGCCTGGCCGATTGCCGTGATCACCTGCGCAGTCGTGCTGGGCAAGATGCTCTCCTGTGGTCTTGGCGCCTTTATCGCTGGCAATGACGGACGCACCTCCCTGCGAGTCGGGATGGGACTTTCACAGATCGGCGAATTTTCGTTCATCATCGCTTCGCTGGGCATGACCTTGCAGGTGACCAGCGATTTTCTTTACCCGGTGGCGGTGGCTGTGTCGGTACTGACCACGCTGCTGACGCCTTACTTGATTCGGGCCGCGGATCCGCTGTCAGTCAGGCTGGCCTCGGCGATGCCGCAACGGCTGACGCGCGTGCTGGGCATGTATGGCGAATGGTTGCGCAGTATTCAGCCACAGGGCGAGAGCGCTATGGTGGCCGCCATGATCAGGCGAATCCTGCTGCAGGTCGGCATCAACCTGGCATTGGTCATCGCGATTTTTGTTTCGGGCGGCTATTTCGCCGAGCGGATGTCGGTTTACCTGCAAGCCTGGATCAGCGATCCGAGCTGGCAAAAAGCATTGATCTGGGGTGGGGCGCTGCTGTTGTCGCTACCGTTCCTGATCGCTGCGTACCGCAAGCTCAAGGCGCTGTCGATGCTGCTGGCGGAGTTGGGTGTCACGCCGGAGATGGCCGGCCGCCACACGCAGCGCGTGCGTCGGGTCATCGCCGAAGTGATCCCGATCCTGTCGCTGCTGGTGATTTTCCTGCTGCTGGCAGCCTTGTCGGCCAGTATCCTGCCGACCAACAAGTTGCTGGTATTGATTGCCGTGGTGGCGACTGCGGTGGCGGCGCTGCTCTGGCGCTGGTTCGTCCGCCTGCATACGCGGATGCAGGTGGCCTTGCTCGATACGCTGGACAATCACAAGGAGTCGTCCGGGCATTGACCGGCGCCAGGCATGGACGTGTCAGCTTTCCAGCCAGACATCCCGTGCCCAGTGCCAGACAGATTCCCAGGTTTCCTCGGCAATCAGCTCTTCCTCGGCCTGCCATAGCACCACCGTGCCGTCTTCTTCGACGCAATAATAATCGTCGCCGTCCTGGCAGATCGGGATCAGGCTGCGATCGACACCCGCATCCCAGGCGTTGGCTGCCACGTCGGGCAAGTAGGTATGGGATTGCGGATCGGTAACGGTCACCGGCTCCAGGCTGCCATAGACGACGTCGCTGACAGTCAGCAAAAACTCCCTGAAGACGAACGGGATATCGATGAACAGTTGCTCCTCGATCTCTACCAGCAAGTCTTCGTCAGGCAACTCCAGTGGAACCGGTACAGGTTCGTTGGCTTCACGCAGTTGTTCGATGATTTCTTCCACGTCCGGGGATCCTCTTTCTCAATGGCGCGGTTTCATATGGGGCGGTTTATACAGTAGCTCGCTATAGATGCAACCGTGAAATAGAAAACCCCGGCCAAGGCCGGGGTTTTTATTTCAACATGCGAAACGCGCAAAGGTTCAACCGTTCTGGCGGATACCTGCAACCAGCCAAGGCTGGTTCTCGCCTTGGGCACGTTCCATGTTCCAGCTTTCGCTGAACGCTTCGCCCTGGTCGAAGCGAGAGTCCTTCGACACGCCGACAAAGGTCAGGGTGGCGATGGTCTTGTCTGCCCGATCGTCGACGCCGTCCAGTTGCACCTGCAGGTTGTCGATGTAGGTGGACTGGTAGCCGTCGCCCAGTTCGGCGCGTTCACGCTTGAGGAACTCCAGCAATTGCGGGGTTACGAACTCGGCGATCTTGTCCATTTCGTTCGAGTCCCAATGCTGCTGCAAGGACATGAAGTGGCTGCGAGCGGCTTCGATGAAACGTTGTTCGTTGAACCAGGCGGGTGCGTTGATCACCGGGCGGGCGGCCACTGGAGCGGCTGAGCCACCGAAGATCGAGCCGCTGGCAGGCTGCTGGTTGAACACTTCACGTTGCATTGGCGCGTGACCGGCCGGAGCGAGTTGCTCCTGCTGCTTGCGACGACGGGCGGCAATGAAGCGGAAGACCAGGAAGGCGATGACCGCCATGATCAGGATGTCGAAGATCTGCATGCCCTGGAAGCCGTCGCCCATGAACATGGAGGCGAGCAGGCCACCGGCGGCGATGCCGGCCAGTGGGCCGAGCCAGCGCGAAGCACCGCTGGCCTTGGTGGCAGCGCCAGCCGCACCGGCCGCGCCTGCGGTGGCAGCGGTTGAACCGGCGGCAGAGGACGGCGCCATCTGGCTGGTCTGGTGAGTCGGGGCGGCGCCCGAACTTTTACCACCGCCAAAACGCTTGGCGGCATTGGCGTCGATGGCCATCGTCAGGCCGATGCACAACGCCATGGCGATGCTAAGAAAACGTTTCATATTAAGGCATTCCCATTTGTGGATAGCACGCGCGCCATGTTGCACAGGTGAACTGTTGCTGGCTAGCGGCAGAGTGTTTCGGGCTTTTGCGTGACAGCTGAGGTTCAGCTTCAGATGCGCAAGAAGGCCTGTTCGCTTTGGGCTGTAGGAAAGGGGGACAAGTTCTATCGGAAATGTTTGGGGTTACCAAAATAAATGTGGGAGCGAGCTTGCTCGCGATAGCGGTTTGTCAGTCAGCTTCAATAGTGACTGATCGATTGCCATCGCGAGCAAGCTCGCTCCCACAGGTTTCTATGCGCATCTTTAGATCGCTTCCAGCTTGGCATACCCCAGCATCAGCCATTTGCTGCCTTCGCTGAAGTTCACCTGGACGCGGGCCTGGGCACCGGCGCCTTCGAAATTGAGGATCACGCCGTCGCCAAACACCGAATGCCGCACAGCCTGGCCGAGGCTGAAGCCGGTTTCCGGAATGTCGCTACCGCCAAACAGGCTGCTGGTGCCTTGCTGGTTGCCGCCAAACGGTCGGCTGACGCTGTTGGACAGGCGTACTTCCTGGATAAGACCTTTCGGCACTTCGCGTACGAAGCGTGACACTTTATTGTAGGTCTCGCTGCCATACAGGCGACGGGTTTCAGCGTAGGTCAGCACCAGGTTCTGCATCGCGCGGGTGATGCCGACGTAGGCCAGGCGACGTTCCTCTTCGAGGCGTCCCGGCTCCTCCAGGCTCATCTTGTGGGGGAACAGGCCTTCCTCCATGCCCACCAGGAACACATACGGGAACTCCAGACCCTTGGCGCTGTGCAGCGTCATCAGTTGAATGCTGTCTTCATGCTCGTCGGCCTGGGTATCGCCGGCTTCCAGGGAGGCATGACCGAGGAAAGCCGACAACGGGGACAGGTCTTGGTCTTCTTCGGTGTTTTCGAAGTTGCGCGCGGCGCTGACCAGTTCCTCGAGGTTTTCCACCCGCGCCTGACCTTTCTCGCCTTTTTCCGCCTCGTGGTAGGCGATCAGGCCGGACTGCTCGATGACGGTCTGGGTCATCAGGTGCAGCGGCATCTCGGCGCATTTGGCGGCGAGGTCTTCGATCAGGTCCATGAACGCTTTCAGCGCACCGGCGGCGCGCCCGGTAACGCCTTTGTTGTCGACCAGCTGGCGCATGGCTTCCCACATCGACACGTGGCTATGGCGCGCATGGTCGCGAATCGCCTCGACGGTTTTCTCGCCGATGCCCCGGGTCGGCACGTTGATCACCCGCTCCAGGGCCGCGTCGTTGCCGCGTCCTTCGATCAGGCGAAGGTAGGCCATGGCGTTCTTGATTTCCGCGCGCTCGAAGAAGCGTTGGCCGCCATAGATTCGGTAAGGGATCCGTTCGCGCAGCAAGGCTTCTTCCAATACCCGCGATTGGGCGTTGGAGCGATAGAGAATGGCGATATCGCTGCGGGCCAAGCCGGTTTTCAGCGCGCTCTCGATGGTCTCCACTACATAGCGGGCCTCATCGTGTTCATTGAAAGCGGCGTACAGATTGATCGCCTCGCCTTCGCCGCCGTCGGTCCACAATTCCTTGCCCAGGCGCCCGGTATTGTTTGCGATCAACGCGTTGGCGGCCTTGAGGATACCGGCGGTGGAGCGGTAGTTCTGCTCCAGGCGGATGACCTCGGCGTCGGGGAAATCCGCCGAGTACTGATGAATGTTTTCGATCTTGGCGCCGCGCCAGCCGTAGATCGACTGGTCGTCGTCACCTACCACCATCAGGCTGTCGCCACCCTTGGCCAGCAGGCGCAACCAGGCGTACTGAACAGCGTTGGTGTCCTGGAATTCGTCCACCAGCACATGCCGGAAGCGTTTCTGATAGTGAGCCAGCAGGCCTGGGTGGTCGCGCCACAGGTCCAGGGCTCGCAGCAGCAGCTCGGAAAAATCGATGACTCCGGCGCGTTGGCATGCCGCTTCATAGGCTTCGTAGATGCTGCGCATGGTCGCCAGGAACAGGTCGCCACTGGCCTGGATGTGCTGCGGGCGCAAGCCTTCGTCTTTCTGGCCGTTGATGAACCATTGGGCCTGACGGGCGGGCCAGCGCTGTTCGTCCAGGCCCAGTTCACGGATGACCCGCTTGACCAGGCGCTGCTGGTCATCGCTGTCGAGGATCTGGAAGGTCTGGCTCAGGCCGGCCTCCTGCCAATGGGCCCGCAACAGGCGGTGCGCCAGGCCGTGGAACGTACCGACCCACATGCCAGCCGGGTTGAGGCCCATCAACTGCTCGATGCGATGGCGCATCTCGGCAGCGGCCTTGTTGGTGAAGGTCACCGACAGGATCGAATGGGGCGAGGCGTTCTCGACCTGGATCAACCAGGCGATACGGTGCACCAGCACTCGGGTCTTGCCGGAGCCGGCACCAGCCAGGACCAATTGACGACCGACGGAGGCAGCAACTGCCTGGCGTTGGGCGTCGTTCAGGGAATTCAGCAGAAGGGAGAGATCATCGCGCATCGAGGCATTCTAGGGTGCGGCGTCACCCCGGGCAAACCGAGCTTTGCATCAGCCGATAAAAAGCCTTCTGGGTGATGACCGGTTGGTCAGCGGCTACAAGCATGGGCGGGGCTCGCTTTCCAACGTTATTACCCAATGGAATCGCGACTTTTTCGCTGTTTTTATGAGCAGGAGCAGTGTGGGATGGCCTTTGGCTTGTGTATGCTCGGTGCTCGTTTCGGGTGCAGCACGCGCCCCTGAATAAGAACAAGAACATCGCCTATGACCTCCAGTTCCGATCTGGCGGGGCCCTGCGTGGAGCCGCGCCTCATCTGCAAGCAGTACGCCACGGAAATGGCCGTCGAACGCACCAGGCTGTTATATCAGGGTTCGCTGCTGCCCACGCTGTTCATGCTGCTCAACGGGCTGGTGTGCGCGGCGCTGTTATGGACGCCGTCGCGCTACTTTCTGGTCAGCGTCTGGTTGGTCTGGTTGCTGTCGCTGGTGGCGTTGCGGGTGATTCAGGTGGCCGCGTTCGATTCGGCGATACCAAGCCGCCAGGCGCACCCGATCTGGTTGCGCATGTTCCTGCTGGGCTCGGCCATGACCGGCCTGACGCTGGCCGGTGCCGGTATCGCCCTGGTCCCGGCGGACAGCTTCCAACAACAGGCCTGGGTATTCGGCCTGATCGGCGCGGCCACGCTATCGGCGAGTGTCGCCTATGCCGTGAGCCTTGCGGCGTTCCTGTCCTTTACCTTGCCCTGCCTGTTGCCGGCCATCGGTTATCTTTTCTGGGGCGGCGACGAGCAGCAGCGTGGCTGGGGCTGGCTTGGGCTGGTGGTGCTGGTTTCGCTGAGTGTGGTGGCCTGGCAGGTCAATCGGTTGATACAGAACGGCATGCTGCGCCGATTCCAGAACCAGGCACTGATCGAGCATCTGCAGCAAGCACAAGCCCGCGGCGCCCAGCTTAACGAGGCATTGGCCCGGGAGGTCGAACAACGCCGTTCTGCCGAAGCCCAGCTGCGTACGGCGCAGGTTGGCCTGGAGGCGCGGGTCGCACAGCGCAGCCTTGAACTGGAGGCGGCCAGCCAGGCGCTGAGTAAAAGCGAAGCACGCCTGGCACTGGCGCTCAAGGCCAGTGAGTTGGGGTTGTGGGATTGGAACCTGCAGACCGATGAGGTCCATCACACCCAACTCAAGGAGCTGTTTGGCCTGGAACCCGAGTACATAACGGCGATGCTCAGTCATCTCACCCCGCGCCTGCATCCGCAGGATCTTCCGGCGCTCAAGCGTGCCCTGGTAGAGCATCTCAAGGGCCGCAGCGAGGATTACCAGATTGAATACCGCGTCCGTCATGGCGACGGCCATTGGGTCTGGATCGAAGACCGTGGCCGGGCGGTGGAGCGCAGCGCGAGCGGTCGGGTGCTGCGCATGGTCGGCACCCGGCGAGACATCAGCGCCAGCAAAGAGCTTGAACAACAGCGGCAACTGGCGGCCACGGTCTTTGAAGCGGCCAGCGAAGGCATTGTGATTTTCGACCCCAACTACGCGTTGCTGGCGGCCAACCAGGCGTTCGCGCGGGTTACCGGCTTCGATATCGCCGACATGCTGGGGCGCAGCGTGGTCGACCTACCCTGCAGTCGCGATGCACGCCGGCACTATCCGATCATTCGCCAAGCCCTCAAGCAGCATGGCACCTGGCAAGGCGAGCTGGTGGAAGCGCGGGCCAACGGTGAACTCTACCCGCAGTGGTTGCAGTTGAATGTGGTGCGTGATCTGCGAGGAAAAGTCAGCCATGTGGTGGGCTTCTTCGCCGATCTCTCGGCCCGCCGCGAATCCGAGGAGCGGATGCGCTACCTCACTCATTACGACGAGCTGACCGGATTGGCCAACCGCTCGCTGTTCCGCGAGCGCCTGCACGAGGCCCATCAACGGGTTCGCCAGGGCGGGCGTCGCAGCCTGGCACTGCTGCACATCAACCTTGATCGCTTCAAGTTGCTCAACGACAGCCTCGGCCACGATATCGCCGACCAGTTGCTGCAGAAAATGGCTCGCCGCCTGATCAATGCGTTGCCGGAAGCCGACACCATTGCCAGGCTGTCCGGAGACGAGTTCGCCGTGTTGTTCGACGCCTATGGCAACCTTTCCAGCCTGGCGAGGGTAGCGACCCGGCTATCTGCCAAGCTGCGGCTGCCCCTGACGATCGAGGGGCATGAACTGGTGGTCAGCGCTTCGATCGGCATCAGCCTGTTGCCCGACAACGCTCGGGAAATCTCCACGCTGGTCAGCCAGGCAAACATGGCGATGCAACACGCCAAGCACCTGGGCGGCAATAGCTTCCAGTTTTATACCGACAGCCTTCAGGCCAGCACGCTGGAACGTCTGCAATTGGAGAACCAGTTGCGCAAGGCACTTGAGGAACAGCAACTGAGCGTTTTCTACCAGCCCAAACTGTGCCTGGCGACCGGTCGCCTGAACGCGGCCGAGGCGCTGGTGCGCTGGGACCATCCGACCATGGGCCAGATTCCACCCGCTGACTTCATCGGCTTGGCCGAGGAGACCGGGCTGATCGGACCCATTGGCGAATTCGTGCTCCGCCAGGCCTGCTGGCAGGCGTGCGAATGGCAGCGCCAGGGGCTTGCGCCTATCAGGGTGTCAGTCAATCTCTCGGTGCATCAGTTGCGCCAGGGCAAACTGGTCAGTCTTGTACGCCAAGTGCTGGAGGAGACCGGCCTGGCCCCGCAATACCTGGAGCTGGAGCTGACCGAGAGCCAGTTGCTCGACAGCGTCGAGCACATCATCGCCACCTTCCAGCAATTGCGTGATCTTGGGGTCAAGCTGGCGATTGACGACTTTGGCACCGGGTATTCTTCGCTGAGCTATCTCAAACGTATCCCGGTGGATTACGTGAAGATCGACCAGGCATTTGTTCGTGGCCTGGCGGAGGGCGGGGAGGACGCAGCCATCACCCGGGCAATCATCGCCATGGCTCATGGGCTGTCGCTCAAGGTAGTGGCCGAAGGTGTCGAGCGGCAGGAGCAGCTGGATTTCCTGAAAAACGAGCAATGCGACGAGGTTCAAGGCTATCTCATCAGCCGACCGGTGGGAGCCGAAGGCTTGGCCCGCCTGATGCTCGAGCAGAATAAGCCTGCTTTGTAGCAAAGGGCCCAAGGTCCTGCGATGGCGAGCCTTCGTAACGGCTACACGAAGCGTCCCCCGCCAAAACAAGGGGGAACAAGGCCAATTCAGTTACGTATTGGGCGGGCAGAAAGCCAATTCCTGTAGTATAACTACAAGCTTGCTACATCCCGGCACCCGCCCCATAACAAGAGTCCAGTCCTTTGAACCTGTTGCAACACATCGCCCAGTCGCGCCATCTGCTACGCAAGTCGGAACTGAAGGTCGCCGATCATGTACTGCTTGATCCTGCGGCTGTGATGCACAGTTCCATGGCCGACTTGGCCCACAGCGTCGGCATCAGCGAACCGACCATCGTGCGTTTTTGCCGCGCGATCGGTTGTTCGGGTTTTCAGGACCTGAAGCTCAAATTGGCGCAGAGCCTGGCGGCGGGTGCGAGTTTTGGCCAATTCGCGATTCATGAAGACGATTCGGTCGCCGATTACAGCCTGAAAATCTTCGACACGACCCTGCACACCCTGATGGAAGTTCGCGAGAAGCTCGATCCGGTGGCGTTGCAAAAAGCGGTTACGGCCATGTCCCAGGCCCAACGTGTCGAGTTCTATGGTTTTGGTGCTTCTGGCGCGGTCGCGGCCGATGCCCAGCACAAGTTCTTCCGTCTGTTGCTCACGGCGGCGGCCTATTCCGATCCACACATGCAGGCAATGTCGGCGGTCACGTTGAAGCCTACCGACGTGGCGATCTGTATTTCCCAGTCGGGTCGCTCCAAGGACTTGTTGATCACTGCGAACCTGGTACGTGAAAGCGGTGCTTCGCTGATCACCTTGTGCCCGAGCCAGACGCCATTGGCTGAGTTGTCGACGGTGAACCTGGCGATAGACGTGCATGAAGACACGGAAATCTACACGCCATTGACCTCGCGCATCGCGCATCTGGTGGTCATCGATGTGTTGGCCATGGGCGTCGCCATGGCGCGCGGCCCGAGCCTGGTCAATCACCTCAAGAGTGTGAAGCGCAGCCTTCGCAGCTTGCGGTTGTCGCCCAAGTCGGTGAAGGCGCTGGATGACTGAGCGCTGTTCCCGGGGTTGAGGGGTTTCTGTGGCAGGGGAGCACCCCTGCGAATTCATCGTTCTGTAACGCTCGCGCCGCCAAATCGTCATCGCGCGCCGTCATCTTGAAACTCCCGTATACGTCTTGGGAGTCTCGACATGACCCAGTCCTACGAAGACCGCAGCGCCGCCAAAACCCGTCGCCAACAGGAAGACCAACGCCGCATGGCGTTCCGCCGTGCGATCGAAGATCGCTATGAGCAACGGCAGCTTCTGGCAGAAATCAGCGAATTTCCTGACGCCGTAGAGTTCAATTACTGGCAGGCAGCGCCGGCGGCTTCCCGTCGAAACGCTCAACCAGGCCGATAATCTGGGCGCGCTCGCCGCGCACGAATGCCAGGAAGGCATGAGCCACCGGTGACAAGCGCTTAGCCCTGGCCTGCACCAGGCACCAGCTGCGGTACAGCGGCAGCTCCTCAACCGGCAACTCGATGAGTGCGCCGGAGCTTAGCTCGCGGCTTACGGCGTGGCGCGTCAACAGTGCCACGCCCAGCCCGGCCACCACGCACTCGCGCTGGGCCTCCGCCGACGCCACTTCCAGCGTCTGGGTGAAATGCACCCGCTTCTCCTTGAAATACTCCTCGCACGCCAGCCGCGTGCCCGAACCGGGCTCGCGCAACAGCAGCGTATAAGGTTCCAGGTCCTGCAGGCGCAGCGGGCCAATGTGGCAAAGCGGATGGTCGGGCGGCGCCACGGCAACGATCGGGTTGTTGAGAAATGGCAGGAATTCCAGGCCCATGTCCTGGGGCACCATCGACATGATCACCAGATCGTCACGGTTGTCTGAAAGGCGCCGGATCACCTGGCCGCGATTGACCACGGTGAGGTTCAGATTGACCTCGGGATGTTGACGCTTGAACGCGGCGAACAGATGCGGGACGAAATACTTGGCACTGGATTCTACCGCCAGCTTCAATTGCCCCTGCAGCGAACCCTGCATGTCCGAAAGCTGCATGTCGAGGTTCTCCAGCCGCCCGAAGATATCCCGACTGGCGCGTTGCAGGGCTTCGGCCGCTTCGGTCATGTAGAGTTTTTTTCCGACGTACTCAAACAGCGGCTGGCCAATCAGCTCTTCAAGGGATCGAATCTGTAGGCTAACGGCCGGTTGTGTGAGAGACATTTCATCAGCCGCGCGGCTGTATGACCTCAGGTCGCACACCTCATTGAAAATCTGCAACTGACGCAACGTCATACGCATCAATGACTTACGCATATATCTGGGTCTCGGGGCGGGGGCGGGCAGGACGACTATAAGTCTTTGCTTATGCACGACCCAACAAATATTCATTTTTGTTAATCAACGACCGGGACTAGTGTGGAGCGGCGACCAATTGTTACATCTGGTCACGCATCGGCCTGGACCTCAGGCCGTGGGTATCACCGGCTCAAGGGAACCTCCAATTGATAACAAAGATCCTGATCGCCAACCGCGGTGAGATTGCCGTCCGAATCGTGCGCGCCTGCGCCGAAATGGGCATTCGCTCGGTCGCGGTCTATTCCGACGCCGACCGCCATGCCTTGCATGTCAAGCGTGCGGACGAGGCCCACAGCATCGGCGCCGATCCGCTGGCCGGCTACCTCAATCCGCGCAAACTGGTGAACCTGGCGGTGGAAACCGGCTGCGACGCGTTGCACCCCGGCTACGGCTTCCTCTCGGAAAACGCCGAACTGGCGGACATCTGCGCCGAGCGCGGAATCCAATTCATTGGCCCGTCGGCGGAAGTCATTCGCCGCATGGGCGACAAGACCGAAGCGCGCCGCAGCATGATCAAGGCCGGCGTGCCGGTGACTCCAGGCACCGAAGGCAATGTGTCGGGTATCGAAGAGGCCCTGACCGAAGGTGATCGGATCGGTTACCCGGTGATGCTCAAGGCTACGTCCGGCGGTGGTGGCCGTGGTATCCGTCGCTGCAACAGTCGCGAAGAGCTCGAGCAGGCCTTCCCGCGCGTCATCTCCGAAGCCACCAAGGCGTTCGGTTCGGCGGAAGTGTTCCTGGAAAAATGCATCGTCAATCCCAAGCACATTGAAGCGCAGATCCTCGGTGACAGTTTCGGCAACGTGGTGCACCTGTTCGAACGTGACTGCTCGATCCAGCGCCGCAACCAGAAACTGATCGAGATCGCCCCAAGCCCGCAACTGACACCTGAGCAGCGCGCCTACATCGGTGACCTTTCGGTGCGCGCCGCCAAGGCCGTGGGCTACGAAAATGCCGGCACCGTGGAGTTCCTGCTCGCCGAGGGCGAGGTGTACTTCATGGAGATGAACACTCGGGTGCAGGTGGAACACACCATCACCGAAGAAATCACCGGTATCGACATCGTTCGCGAGCAGATCCGCATCGCCTCCGGGCTGCCGTTGTCGGTCAAGCAGGAAGACATCCAGCACCGGGGCTTTGCGTTGCAGTTCCGCATCAACGCCGAAGACCCGAAAAACAACTTCCTGCCCAGCTTCGGCAAGATCACCCGTTATTACGCACCGGGTGGCCCGGGCGTGCGCACCGACACAGCAATCTATACCGGCTACACCATTCCGCCGTTCTACGATTCGATGTGCCTGAAACTGGTGGTCTGGGCGCTGACCTGGGAAGAAGCGATGGACCGTGGCCTGCGAGCCCTGGATGACATGCGCCTGCAGGGGGTCAAGACCACCGCCGCGTATTACCAGGAGATCCTGCGTAATCCGGAATTCCGCAGCGGCCAGTTCAACACCAGCTTTGTTGAAAGCCATCCCGAACTGACCAATTACTCGATCAAGCGCAAACCCGAAGAGCTGGCCCTGGCCATCGCCGCCGCCATCGCCGCCCACGCAGGCCTGTAAGGAATCATGACAATGTCCAAGAAGATCCACGTTACCGACACAATCCTGCGCGACGCCCACCAATCGCTGCTCGCCACCCGCATGCGTACCGAAGACATGCTGCCGATCTGCGACAAGCTCGACAAAGTCGGCTACTGGTCGCTGGAAGTCTGGGGCGGCGCCACCTTCGACGCCTGCGTGCGCTTCCTGAAAGAAGATCCGTGGGAGCGTCTGCGTCAACTGCGCGCAGCACTGCCCAACACTCGCTTGCAGATGCTGCTGCGGGGCCAGAACCTGCTCGGCTATCGCCATTACAGCGATGATGTGGTCAAGGCGTTCGTCGCCAAGGCCGCGGTCAATGGTATCGACGTATTCCGTATCTTCGATGCGATGAACGACGTGCGTAACCTGCGCGTCGCCATCGAAGCAGTGAAGGCTGCCGGCAAGCATGCCCAAGGCACCATCGCCTACACCACCAGCCCGGTGCACACCATTGAAGCCTTTGTGGCCCAGGCCAAGCAGATGGAGGCCATGGGGTGCGACTCGGTGGCGATCAAGGACATGGCCGGCCTGCTGACTCCTTATGCCACTGGCGAACTGGTCAAGGCGCTGAAGGCCGAGCAATCCTTGCCGGTATTCATCCACTCCCATGACACCGCCGGCCTCGCCGCGATGTGCCAGCTCAAGGCTGTCGAGAACGGCGCCGACCACATCGATACGGCCATTTCCAGCTTCGCCTGGGGCACCAGCCATCCGGGTACCGAATCGATGGTAGCCGCCCTCAAGGGCAGCGAGTTCGACACCGGCCTGGACCTGGAACTGCTGCAGGAAATCGGCCTGTATTTCTACGCCGTGCGCAAGAAGTACCACCAGTTCGAAAGCGAATTCACCGCGGTGGATACCCGCGTTCAGGTCAACCAGGTACCAGGCGGAATGATTTCCAACCTGGCCAACCAGTTGAAAGAGCAGGGCGCACTGAACCGCATGAACGAAGTGTTGGCGGAGATTCCGCGAGTGCGCGAAGACCTCGGCTTCCCGCCGCTGGTAACCCCGACCTCGCAGATCGTCGGCACCCAGGCATTCTTCAACGTGTTGGCCGGTGAGCGCTACAAGACCATCACCAACGAGGTGAAGCTCTATCTGCAAGGCGGCTACGGCAAGGCGCCAGGTGCGGTGAACGAGAAGCTGCGCCGCCAGGCCATCGGCAGTGAAGACGTGATCGACGTACGGCCGGCCGACTTGCTCAAACCGGAGATGACCCGGTTGCGTGGCGAGATCGGCGCCTTGGCCAAATCCGAGGAAGACGTGCTGACTTATGCGATGTTCCCGGACATCGGTCGCAAGTTTCTCGAGGAGCGCGAAGCCGGCACCTTGACCCCGGAAGTGCTGTTGCCTATCCCCGAAGCGGGCAGCGTGAGCTCTGCGGGCGGCGAGGGTGTGCCGACCGAGTTCGTCATTGATGTCCACGGCGAAACCTACCGCGTCGACATTACCGGCGTGGGCGTCAAGGCCGAGGGCAAGCGTCATTTCTATCTGTCCATTGACGGCATGCCGGAAGAGGTCGTGTTCGAACCGCTCAACGAATTTGTCGGCGGCGGCAGCAGCAAGCGCAAGCAAGCCACTGCGCCAGGCCACGTCAGCACCACCATGCCGGGCAACATCGTCGATGTGCTGGTCAAGGAGGGCGATGTGGTGAAAGCCGGCCAAGCCGTGTTGATTACCGAAGCCATGAAAATGGAGACCGAAGTCCAGGCAGCCATACCGGGCAAGGTCACGGCTATTCATGTCGCCAAGGGCGACCGGGTCAATCCGGGCGAGATCCTGGTCGAAATCGAAGGCTGATCCAAACAGCCTCGATGCAACGTTTTACCTCGGGGGAGCAGGTGCTCCCCTTTTTTTTGCCCGTCAGAACGCCATCCGCCACTGTCCCACCAGCGCACCGTTGCGGTTGTCCTGCCCTGTTTCGCCGCTGTAGCTCAACCCCAGGGTATGACGTGGCGAAACCGCCAGGTCCAGCCCTGCCTGCAGAAGCAAGCTGTCGCGGTCCAGTTCGCCACCTTTGATGTGATAAGTGCTGCTTCCCCTGACCAGGCGCTGATGGGAGCTACCCTGGACGTCCCCATACAAGTGCTTCCAGCCGATGTCCAGACGGGGCGTCACGCGCATGCCGCGATCAAGCAGGAAGGGGCGGGCGAGGCGCAGGCCCAGGTCGCTGCTGAAGTGTTCCTGGGCCTGGCCGTTGTACTGTAATGCCGCATCGCCGCCTTTCTCCGTGAAGCCGTCACGTTGATAACGTTGGTAGCCCACTTGGGCATAGGGCTCAAGTTCGAAATGGCCGATATCCAGCTGGTAGCCAAGTTGCCCGAAAACCTGCTGCGTCGTCGCATCGTAGCGACCTTTCAGGCGATCCCTGAACCCATTGAACGCAACGTGGCGTTTGATGCTGCCGTCGTGATTGCCATGGACAACGCCCAGGCGCAGCGCCAGCGGCCCGTCCTGGCGCAAGGCATACGCGCCCACCAGCCAACTGTCGAGAGCGCCATCGAACTGATCGCCGTCGAGCCGCGTCCGGGTTGTGCTGCCGATAAGGCCCAGCCGCCAATCGGGGCTGACAGCCCAGTCGGTTCCCAGCATCAAGCCTTGTGTCGAATGCTTCATGGCCACGCCGCCCGGTTGCTTGGCGAGGCTGCCACTGTTGCCGATGGCCTGGACCCAGACCTGGCCGTTGCCGTGCCCACTCGCCGGGTTTCGCCGGCCCATGGCCGAGAGCATGCCGCTGCTGATTGGCGCGACGCTGCTCAGGGTGGCGTTGCCAAGGTTTGCCGTGTCATGGCCGCTCAGTTGGTCGATGGCGACAGCGGCGGTGGCCATGTTGGTGCCAAGCAGGGCGTTGATGGCGGCGTTGGGTTTGGGGGCAGGTTTGACAACTTCTGCTTTGGCTGCGGGCTTAGCCTCGGCGCTGGCAACAACCGTGGAGGGTGCGGTGGGCACTGACGTTGGACGATCGGCTTGCGGCTCGGCGGCAGGCGAGTGCGCAACGTGTGCCGCGCTGGCGGGCTCGGGCTGCACTGGGCTAACCGATCGCTGCGGCTCAATGGCCTCCACGAATTCGAGTCCGTTGGCAGAGGAAGCTGCCTCTCCCAGCGGGACATCGTTGCGCTCGAAGGTCAGCCCCACCTGTTTTTCGAGGGTGTAGTCAGGAGTGGCGGTCAAAAAGGCGAGTTCATCGACAACCTTGCCGAATGTCCCTTCAATCTTCTCCGCCTCGATCACGATGCGTCTGTTTGTGTCGACGAATTCTCCCGGTACGGAAGCGATCTTCAGAGTGGCATTGCCCAACGTAGCGGTGCCGCCAACCTTGATTGTGCTGCTGCCTTTCTCGGCGTCGATTGCGTAAACCAGCGTCGCGCTCTTGGAAAGCTTCAGGTCATTCGTCACCGAAGGGGCTCCCATTGCGGGGCCGACTTCCAGGGTGCCCGCCACGTCCAGCGCATCGACCGTCCCGCTGCCGCTGAAGCGGGCCTTTTTTCCCACGAAGACAGGCCCGGTGACCGTGCCTTGGTTGGTGAGTTCGCCAAGAACGTGCACCGCGCCGTTGATGTGGCCGCTGTTCAGCAATTTGGCCTTCGAGTCGACCAGGCTATTTGCGTCGATACGACCGCCGTTCGACCACTCGCCTTGCTTCAAATACAGGTCCTGGAAATTGCGTATCTCGCCTAATTCGCCTCCCTGGGTATCCAGCTGCAAGACGTTGGCTCCGCCGCCGCCGTCGGTGAGCCCGAAGAGTCTGCCTTGCTTGCTGACCATCACCAGATCGTTGCTGTCGTCCTTCAATAAGGCGTCTTCGCGAACGGTCGTCACGTTGTCGCGCTTTGTATCAGGTGTTGGTGCCATGAACGCCTTGAGACGAGCCTGCATCTCGGTTGTTGTTTCCAAGGGGCGGGTTTCCCCGGCAACTGACTGAGCTATCGAAGACTCGACACAACCCAATGCCAAGGCGATCGCCAGTGCGAGATGTTGGGGCAGGAATACATGTTTGGTAGGCATCGAATGCGATCTCTCATGAATGAGGTCGCACTTTAGAAATTCCCTCTGGATGGCGATGCCAGCCATGTTCTCGCCGCAGACAGGATTTGGCGGATGGAATCTGTAGGCTGTTCGTGCTGCGATCAGCGCGTCGTCCGGTTGGATTTCAGGGTTCGCAGCTTTGCCCTACAGCGCGTATGGGCCTTTCTGTTTGATCGACACCTGAAGTTTTTCATCGGGCCGCACCCAGTGCTTTCGGCCCTTGAGGAATGGCGGCTTTTCGCGGGCAATCGTCGTGTTCGGAAGGCTTGTTTATGTCCTTGCGATGAGAAGAGACTCGCTCCCTGAAAGCGCAATTGATCAACTGCTTGATACAGATTGAGCACGCGATGGTAGGCTTGCGGCCGACCAAAGTTGGCTTTGTAAACCCATTCTGCGTTTCGCGTAGGATAGTTCCGGGATACAGAAATCCAGCGTTGTATCGTTGGGACCTCGTCTATAGTCCTCTCGTCATCGACAAAATCGGTGATCGATCTTAGCCGGTCGAACAAGAGTGCACGAGCGCCCCCAATGGCGGCGCTTTTTGCTGCCCGTGTTTTACATTTATGGCGGCTGTGCGGGGGACATCTTCGGGTGTGCCGGGTTCTCTTGTCCGGTCGGCTAACCCGCGTACAGCTGCCACCAATATTCGTTTAGCCGCGAACGGTGGTAGCTCCTGACTCAAGAGAGCAAACCGATGACCAAGTATCACCCCCTTCAAGCCAATACCAGCGGCGGCCCCACACTGTTTATCGACACAGAAGCTGGCGCCTCCGATCTTCTGGAAACCGCTGCGCACCGCATCAAAGCCGCCCGCGACTTACTCAACAGTGTTTCCTATCTCTGCATGAAAAACGCCGAGGGTTATGACCTGGAGCATTTCGCCAACGCCGCGCATCTGTTGTTACAGGACGGATGTGATGCATTGGAAATGTTGGGGTGGAGTATCGGTGGAGGTGATATCCAATCCTCACCTGCTAGCGATTCTGCTGTACATCAGGCAGATCTTCCCGTCTAACCACTAAGCTGCAGAGTTGGTGGGACCTTAGGATAGGGACTGAAGTCTTTGAATGGTCCGGCCCCTTCGTGAGCAGTCTGCTCGCGATGGCGCGGGGTCAGTCAGTGAAGATGTTGAATGTGCGGGCCCCTTCGCGACCAAGCTCGCTCCCACAGGGACTCTATGTTTGCCGTAAATCTGAGCCTGCCGAAGAACCGAGGTGGGAGCGAGCTTGCTCGCGATAGCGGTGGGTCAGTTACGCAGTGCTGGCATGCGCCCCGCTGTTGCTGTTGCTGTTGCTGTTGCTGTTGCTGTTGCTCTTGCTCTGCTTTTGATTTTGATCTCAGCGCCCCGTTAACCACGCTGGCCGAACGCAGGCATTGCGCAGTGGGCAACCCGGCATGGATGCCGGGTTAGCCGCGCTGGGCCATGGATGGCCCTTCGCGGCGGCCCACGGAGCAATGCCGGAGTGAGGGCACACCGAGCCTAGGCGAGGTGCCGAGTGGTGGGGCAAAGCGCTTTTGCTTACTTTTGGCTGGTCCGGCTCCCGGCTCTTCCAAAAGTGAGCCGCCGTAAGGGCGGAACCCCAAGCAGCCGTGACCGCAGCAACGAATATGTACACCACCCCCTAAAGAGTACGCACCACCCCTGCAAACCCCCGACAACACTTCAGCGATTATGCAGATAAGCCTTCCCATAATGCCGCTCCATCCGCGCCTGAATCAGCTCCAGCGCAATGGACATCAACCAATAGATAACCGCCGCCGTAGTCAGCATCTCGATATACCGATAGCTGGAACGACCATAGGACTGCGCCAGAAACATCACCTCCCAGACCCCCATTACCGAGATCAGCGAGGAATCCTTGAGCATCGAGATAAACTGGTTGGTGGTCGGCGGGATGATGGTACGCATGGCCTGGGGCAGGGTGACGCGCCAGAAAATCACGGTTTCACCCATGCCCAGGGCGAGGGAAGCTTCCCGTTGGCCGTGAGGCACGCCGAGAATCCCGGCACGGAAGATTTCGCTCAAGTAGGCGCCGTAGTTGAGTGACAGGGCGATGATCCCCGCAGCGATGGCGCCCGGAACCACACCTAGTTGCGGCAGGCCCAGGTAGATCAGCAAGATCTGGATCAACAGCGGCGTGCCACGAAAGAACGACGCGTAGAAGCTGGCGATGCCGAACGCCACCGCACTGCTGGACAAGCGCGCCAGCGCGGTGATGAAACCCAGCAGTGATGAGGCGACGATGGAGCACAGGCACAAGAACAGTGTCAGCACTGCGCCCTGGAGAAAGCCGTTGGGCGCCAGGTGCACGCCCAGCAGGTTCGGCAGTTTGTCGAGGATGATCGAGAACTGCAGGTCGAAACTCAGGAAGAAACTGGCGAACAGCACCAGCATCGCGGCCCAGGTCAGATACAGCCGTGTGCGAAAACCGAAGATTTTTTGCAGGCGCGACTCAGCCACCGGTGGAGGTGGCTGGATAGGGGGCGGAAAAGAACTCATTGGCTGATGTCGGCACCGATCCATTTTTGCGAAAGCTTGCTCAGGGTGCCGTCCTGCTTCAGTTGGGCAAAGACTTCACGCACCTTGCTGTTCCACTCGGCGTCGCCTTTCTCGATGGCAACCGAATTAGGCTCTGAATACAGTGGCTCGCCCGCCAGCTTGAAGCGCTTGTCTTCGGTCAGGCGTGGCTGCGCGGTCACCAGGTTGGTCAGCACCGCATCCAGCCGAACCCCGGCGCCGAGTCCCAGGTCCTGGAACGCCACATTGTCGGTATCGTATGGCGCGATTTGCACATCCTCGAACGGGTAGCTCAACTGGGTATCCTCGGCGCCTTCGATCACCAGGTTCTTGTTCAGGTAGCTTTCGTAGCTGGAGGCGCTGGTGAGGCCGACTTTCTTGCCGCTCAGGTCCTTGGCGCCATGGATGCTGTCGTCCTTGGCGTTGACCACGATCACCGCTGGCGAGGCGTAGTACCGCACCGGAAAATCGAACACTTCGGCGCGCGCCTTGCTCGGTGTCATCGAGCAGATGCAGATGTCGTAGCGGCCACTCCAATGGCCGGCCGCGATCACATCCCACGAGGGCGTTTCCAAGCGCAGCTTGACCCCAAGCTTTTGCGCGACGGCCTTGGCGACGTCCACGTCGAAACCGTCAAGCTGGTTCTGGTCATTGAGAAAAGAGAAGGGCGGGTAGCTTTCCATCAACACGCCGACCAGTTCTTTTTTCTGTTCTATACGATCCAGCGTGGTGCCGGCAAAGATCGATGAGGAAGCGGCCAGCAGCGTCAAGCCCAGGGCAAGCGGTAAAGGTAATTTCACGATAAATCCCAGGCTGAAAAATAGGTTGTGATTGGCGGAAGAGTGCGCATTAAATAGTTATAAGAACGACTCCGATAGTGAGTATTTTTCATAAGCTTATGAGTGAATCGCATATGGCCGCAGCAAGGACAACTATTCTCGACGGCGGCATGGGCCGTGAGCTACAACGCCGTGGTGCGCCGTTTCGACAGCCCGAGTGGTCGGCCCTGGCCCTGAGCGAAGCGCCCCAGGCTGTGGAGGCGGTGCATGCGGCTTATATCGCCAGCGGCGCCGATGTGATTACCAGCAACAGCTACGCCGTGGTGCCCTTTCATATCGGTGAGGCGCGCTTTGCCGAGGAAGGCCAGGCGTTGGCGGCATTGGCGGGAGAATTGGCCAGGCGGGCGGTGCAGGCTTCAGGCAAAGCGGTGCGGGTGGCCGGATCGCTCCCTCCGCTGTTTGGTTCCTACCGTCCCGATCTGTTCGACGCCTCCCGCGCCAGCGAACTGCTGGCGCCATTGGTTGCTGGCCTGACATCTCATGTCGACCTGTGGCTGGCCGAGACCCAGAGTTCGACCGTCGAGGCGCGGGCCATTCATGCCGGGCTGCCGAAGGACGGCAAGCCGTTCTGGCTGTCGTTTACCTTGAAAGACGAAGACACCGATGAAGTGCCGCGCCTGCGCTCCGGCGAGCCGGTGGCGGACGCCGCGGCAGTCGCGGCGGAGCTGGGGGTCGAGACGCTGCTGTTCAATTGCAGCCAGCCCGAGGTGATTGGCGCAGCGATCGACGCGGCGCGCGAAGCCTTCGAGCGCCTGGGCGTTAAAATCCACATCGGTGCCTACGCCAACGCCTTCCCACCGCAGCCCAAGGAAGCGACAGCCAATGACGGGTTGGACCCGCTGCGCGAAGACCTCGATCCGCCGGGCTATCTGCGGTGGGCGGCGGACTGGCGCAAGCGTGGGGCCAGTCACTTGGGCGGCTGTTGCGGCATCGGGCCGGAGCACATTGCGGTGTTGGCACAGCAACTGCGCTGACCCTGGTTGCAAGCCCCGTGGCGAGGAAGCAAGCGCCCTCGCCACGAAGGCATCGCATACGCTGCGTGGTTCGCGCCGAGGGTCAGGCTCGGCACTGTGCGAGACTGCGCACCTGGCCATCCGCGCTCTGGTTTTCCTCACTCAGCCAGCGCTCGAAGGCTGCCCCGATCACTGGCCATTCCGAGTCCAGCATCGAATACCACGCGGTGTCGCGGTTCTGCCCCTTGACCACCATATGCTGGCGAAATACGCCTTCAAATGTGAACCCCAGCCGCTCGGCGGCATACCGGGAACGAGCGTTGGCGTTGTTGCATTTCCATTCCAGGCGCCGATAGCCCAGGGCGAAACACTCTTTCGCCAGCAGGTAGACCGCCTCGGTACTTTTCGGCGAGCGCTGCATCGGCGCGCCGAAGGTGACATGGCCAATCTCGATACGCCCTTGCGCCGGCACGATGGACATGAGGCTGAGAATACCTTGCACGTCGCCACTGGCGCGGTCGATCACGCTGAAGAAATACGGATCTATGTTGGCCGCATGGTTGTTCAGCCAGGTATCGAACCCGCTGCGCTCCTTGAACGGGCCGTAGGGCAGGTAATCCCAGAGCTTCGGGTCGGCGTCGGGCCCTTCGAGGGCTTGCCACAATCCGTCGGCGTGACGCGCCGGGTCGAGTTTTTCCAGGCGGATGAAGCGTCCTTCGAGCAAGCGCGTAAACGGCGCCGGGACACCTTTCCAATCAGCGAGCGAAGTGGACATGCTGCGTTCCTTAGAGGGCTTTGCGAAATTGAATGAAGCCAGGGCGTTCGGCAATCCGCTCGTAGAGCTGGATCGCGGTCGCGTTGGTCTCGTGGGTCAGCCAGTGCACTTTGCAACATCCGTCCGCCTTGGCGGTGGCGTAGACAAATTCGATGAGTTGGCGACCTGCGCCCTTGCCTCGGCAGTGTTCTGCCACCAGCAGATCCTGAAGATAGCAGGAGTTCTCCACGCTCCAGTTGGAACGGTGGTAGATGAAATGCACCAGGCCCACCGCCGTGTCGCCATCCCAGGCGAGCGCGCCATGGGTGGGCTCACGGTCGTCGAGCAAGCGTTGCCAGGTGCTCTGGCTCACCGCGTCTGGCAGTTCGGTGTTGTAGAACCGCAGGTAGGCCTGCCATAGCGGCAGCCAGGCAGCGTGGTCGGCGGCGGTGACAAGGCGGATCTCGAGCTGGCTCATGTTCACTCCTGAGGCGATTGTTCAGGCATCAGGCGTGAGAGTGCCTGATCCTGCGGGTCGGGGCTCGCGGCGAGCCCATTGCGAACCCCGGCGGCATCCGCGGGGCTGCGGTTCTGGCTGAGCTTGCGCTTGCCTTCCAGACGCTGGATGGGCAGCGCGAAGCCGACGATGGCCTTGAGCATGCTGTCGATATATTCCGCCGGGGCGTCGTCGATTTTCCATGGCTGGGCCCGGCCGCTTTCATGGCGGTGGGTGAGCTCGCCGACCAGGTTGCGCAGCCGTTGAGGATCGCTGAACACCTCGGCATTGCCATAGGCGTGGACGGCGAGGTAATTCCAGGTGGGCACGACCTTGCCGTGCTCGGCCTTGCCCGGATAGAAGCCCGGGCTGACATAAGCGTCGGCGCCTGAAAATACCACCAGCGCTTCGGCACCGGCTTCCAGGTCACGCCACTGCGGATTGGCGCGAGCCATGTGCCCATGGAGGGTTCCGTTCGATCCCTGTCGTGTGTCCAGCAACAGCGGCAGATGGCTGGCCTGCAAACCGTGTTCGCCGTGGGTAACCAATACGGCGAGGCGACAGTCATCCATCATGCGATGCAAGTGAGGCAGGTCTTCCACAGCAAAGGCTTTTGGGTTGTACATGGAAATTTTCCTTGGCGATTGGCTTCATCGTAGGCAGGCTATTGGTCTGTTGTAAGAGCCACTTCCGCCCAATTCGACAGGTCCATTTGTAGGTGCAGTCATGCGCGATGCCGTACCGCCATTGTCTTTTAATCCCGCCGGCATCGAGCTGGACCGCCGCCATGGGCTCAGTCGCCAGCTCTATCAGGCGTTGCGTGCGCGAGTACTGGACGGACGCCTGGCCAGCGGCACACGGTTGCCGGCCAGCCGCGACCTGGCGGCGGCGTTGTCGATTTCCCGCAACAGCGTGGTACGTGCCTACGACCAGCTGTATGCCGAAGGCTTCATAGAAGGGCGAGTAGGCGACGGCACCTACGTGGCGAAACTTTCACCGCTGGCATTGCCGTCTGGAAAATTATCCACAAAACCATCCACAGGGTTTTCAACAGGCTTACCCACAGCCTTATCCACAATTCAGCTTGATTCACCTGTGTTTCCACCCAGCAAAGTTATCCACAGCAACGCGCTCGAACGGGTCGAAAAGCATCATTTGGCCCAGCCCCCGAGCGGACCGCCAAGAGCGTTTCGGGTCGGCGTCCCGGCGTTCGATCTGTTTCCTTTCGACGTGTGGGCCAAGCTGAACGCGGCGTTCTGGCGAAAACCGGACCTGCAGCAGTTGTGCTACGGCGATGCTCAGGGCGATGCGCGCCTGCGCGGCCTGGTCGCGGCCTACCTGCGTAGTTCACGGGGCTTGCACTGCTCGGCTGAGCAAATTGTGATCACCAGTGGCGCGCAACAGGCGATCAGCCTTTGTGCACAGTTGCTGGTGGACCCTGGCGACATCGTTGCGGTGGAAAATCCCGGCTATCGCGCCGCGGGGCATGCGTTTGCCGTGGCCGGTGGCGATGTGCGGGGCGTGCCGGTGGACAGCGACGGGCTCGATTGTGCAGCGCTGGCTGCACTGGACCACTGTCGGCTGGCTTACGTGACGCCATCCCATCAATATCCGACCGGAGTCGTCATGAGCCTGGCGCGGCGGCTGGAACTGCTGGCCTGGGCCGGGCGCAACGATGGCTGGATCGTCGAGGACGACTATGACGGTGAGTACCGCTACAGCGGCGCGCCGCTGGCGCCCTTGGCTGCGTTGGATCGCGCAGGTCGCGTCCTGTATGTCGGGACGTTCGGCAAGGTTGCGTTCCCGGCGTTGCGCCTGGGTTACCTGGTGTTGCCGCCCGGCCTGGTCGATGCCTTCGCCCGCCGTCGGGCGGTGGATGTGCGCCATTCTGAAGTCAGCACTCAAGCGGTGATGGCCGAGTTCATGGCCGCTGGACATTTCCAGCGGCACATCAGGCGTATGCGTCGGGCCGCTCTGGCCCGCCGCGATGCGCTTCTGGCGGGCTGGCCGGAGGCTGTCGCAGGCGTTGGCGCGATGCCCACCGTGGTCGCCGGGCTGCACGTCACGGTTCCAGTGCAGAGCATCGAGCGCGAGCGCGAGCTGGTTGCCCAGGCCGCCGGCGTGGGCATCGAAATCAACGGATTGAGCAGTTATTGGCTGCCCGCCACGGCGCCGTCCCAAATCCGTGCAGGCATGGTGCTGGGGTTCGCCGCCGTGCCGCCTGCGGCGATAGACGCTGCGCTGGCCAGTCTGGCAAAAGCCTGGGGAATCCGTTGATACGGAGCCGGGCGCGCGCCCCCGGCCCTGGAGCCTATACCGAGGCTGCGGCCTGTGTCACTGGCCGGATTTAATCCGCGTCCAGGCCCTCGTCCGTGCCCGCTCGGCATCCCTCGGCAAGGGTTGCAACGTGTACAGCGTCGTCATTGCCGCCTCGGTCGGGTACAGGTTGGGATTGTTGCGGATTGCCGGATCGACCATGTCGGTGGCGTCCTTGTTCGGGTTCGGGTAGCCGACAAAGTCACTGACGGGCGCGATCACCTTCGGCTGCAACAGATAGTCGATGAAGGCGTAGGCGTCGTCCGGGTTCTTCGCGCCCTTGGGAATGGCCAGCATGTCGAACCAGATCGGCGCGCCTTCCTTGGGCAGGCGCATGTCCACGGTCACGCCGTTCTTGGCCTCCTTGGCGCGGTTGGCGGCCTGGGAGAAGCTGCCGGAGTAGCCGACCGCTACGCAGATATCACCGTTGGCGATGTCGGCCATGTATTTGGATGAGTGAAAATAGGTGATGTGCGGCCGGATCTTCATCAGCAGCGCTTCGGCCTTGGCATAGTCCGCCGGTTTTTTGCTGTTGGGATCCAGGCCCAGGTGCTGCAGGGCCAAGGGCAGGATTTCCGAAGGCGAATCGAGCAGGGCCACGCCGCACTGCTTGAGCTTGCTGATGTTTTCTTCCTTGAAGATCAGGTCCCAACTGTCCACCGGCGCATTGTCGCCCAGCGCGGCCTTGACTTTGGCCGGGTTGAAGCCGATCAGGATGGTGCCGTACATGTAGGGCACCGCAAACTTGTTGCCCGGATCGTTGGCTTCGATCAGCTTCATCAGCTTGGGATCGAGGTGGTTCCAGTTCGGCAATTTGCTGCGGTCCAGGGGCTGAAATACGCCGGCCTCGATCTGCTTGGCCAGGAATACATTGGACGGCACGACCACATCGTAGCCGGCGTTACCGGTGAGCAGCTTGGCCTCCAGGGCTTCGTTGGTGTCGAAGATGTCGTAGACCAGTTTGACCTGGCTGTGCTGCGCCTTGAAGTCTTCAAGGGCCTTGGGCGTGATGTAGTCGAACCAGTTGTAGACACGCAGGGTGCGCTCCTCGGCCTGGACCGCGCCGCACAGCAGCGTGGCGCAGAGGGCTGGAGCCATCAGACGCTTGAGTCTTTTCATGCTGATATTCCTCATTGGGCGCTTTGAAAACCTTCGAGAACGTTCACCGCATTGATGCCGATTTCTTCCACCGCATAACCCCCTTCCATCACGAACAGCGTCGGTTTGCCGAGCGCCGCGATGCGTTTGCCCATCGCCAGGTAATCCGGACTGTCGAGCTTGAATTGAGAGATCGGGTCGTCCTTGAAGGTGTCCACGCCCAGGGAGACGACGATGACATCGGCGTCATAGTCCAGGACCTCGCCGCAGGCCTGTTCGAGGGCGGCGCTCCAGCTGTCCCAGCCGGAACCGGCGGGCAGCGGGTAGTTGAAATTGAATCCCGTGCCGGCACCTTCGCCGCGCTCGTCGGCGTAGCCCAGGAAGAACGGGAATTCGGCTTCGGGATGGCCATGGATCGAGGCGAACAACACATCGCTGCGTTGGTAGAAAATCGATTGAGTGCCGTTGCCATGGTGGTAGTCGACATCGAGGATCGCGACCTTCCGGTGGCCCTGGTCAAGGAAAGCCTGGGCGGCGATCGCCGCGTTGTTGAGGTAGCAATAACCGCCCATCAAGTCGCTGGCGGCGTGGTGCCCTGGTGGCCGACACAACGCGAAGGCACTGCGGGCACCGCGCTGGATTTCGGCTTGGGCGGTGAGGGCGACCTGGGCTGCGCTGTAGGCGGCCTGCCAGGTGCCGGCGGTAATCGGTGCGCCGCCGTCGAAACTGTAATAGCCGAGTTGACCGTGCAGGCTCGTCGGGATAACGGTACGCAGGGTGCGCGCCGGCCAGGTATAGGGCAGCAGGTCGCCGTCGCGGTTGAATTCGCTCCAGCGATCCCAGGCACCCTCGAAGAATTCAAGGTATTGCGGACTGTGGATGCGCTGGATCGGCGCCAGGCCGAAATCCCGTGGCGCCTCCACCGGCCCTAACGCCCGGGCCTTGACCCGCTCCAATACATGATCGGCGCGGGAGGGCATTTCGAAGCAGGGCATCAGCTGTCCGTCCATCAACTCGCAACGTCCATGGTGCAGGTGGTGATCGTCGGAATAGATCGTCAGCATTCTTATTCTCCGCAGGGGCTGATCCGGTATCCACAGTCTTGCGGCGCGCCGCGTTTGGGAGAACGGCAGGAGAGGCCAAAAGGGGATCGAAATGGCCAAAATAGTTGACCGTAAATCGCCCCTTGTTGGCGCGGGCATGCGCCGGTTCGGGGCAACACCGATATCCAGGCCTCCCCTTATGTCCCGTGGCGAGGGAGCTTGCTCCCACTGGGTGGCGAAGCCGCCCCAAAACGCTTGACGCATCTTCTACAGATAAACCGCGTTATCCGGTTTACGACGGCTGCGCCGCCGAGCGGGAGCAAGCTCCCTCGCCACGGGGGCTGCGTTCATGGCCTGAACTGACTCGGCGCCACGCCGCTCCAGCGTACGAATGCGTGGCGGAAGCTGGCTGTTTCGCTGAAACCGAGCATTTCGGCGATCCGGTAGATCGGCAATTGATCTTCACCGAGCATCTGCTTGGCCCGTTCGAAGCGCAGTTCATCGAGCAATTCCTGGTAGCTGCAGCCCAGGTCCTTGAGATGCCGGCGCAGGGTGCGCGCCGAGCAGTTCATCTGTTCGGCCAAGCCTTCCAGGCCTGGCGGCGCATCCAGTTGTGCGGCGAGCGAGTGGCGGATGCGTCCCAGCCAGGCCTGCCTGCCAGTGAACTCGGTGTTCTGGCGGCGGCAGCGTTCGGCCATGGCGTGATGAGTGATGGGGTCAGCCAGTGGCAAGGGCTGCGCGAGCCAGTGACGATCGAAGGCGAACGCGTTGTCGATACTGTCAAAACGCACAGGGCACTCGAACAGGGCCTCATAACGTGCCTGATAATCCGGTGCCGAGTGTTCGAAACGTGTCGCCCGCAAGGGGAGCGCATAACCGAGCAGGTCGTTGCAGATGACCCTCAGCGAGACCATGCAGAACTCGGCATTGAACACCGCCAGGGCCGGGTTTTCCCGATAGTCGCTGGCGCTGAGCCAGATGTGCTCGCCGTCGTCTTCCAGTGTCAGCTCAAAAAGTGTTCCCAATAACGCCGGGTAACGCAGCGCCAGGCGTAAAGCGTCACCTAAGGTGGCGCTGGTGAGCAGGGCATAGCCGAGCATGCCGTAGGACGAAACGTGCATGTTGCGGCCCAATTCCAGGCCTATGTCACGTTGAGCGCCACGGCGTTGGCGCAGACCTGCATCTCCTGGTTGGTGGTGATGCGTGTGTCCGCCCGGCTCAGGTCCGCCAGGCTGATGCCGCTGCCGGCCAACAGCGCTTCACTGGGCAAGCCTTCGTTCTTGAACGCGTTGAGCACCAGGGAGACCGCGTTGAGCGTGGTGAGGTGGGAATGCAGCATGGTCCGTTTCCAGCCTGGGGAGACCAGATATCGAGCAAGTTGCATGCCGCCTGTTTTACGGGAGGAGCCGGAAATCGCCAGCAACAAAAGCGATAACCAGATACCGCACGTCGTAGACGAGCGTTGCCTAGCATGGCGCAACTACGGTTCTGGCCCGGCAATGGGCCTTTCATTCCACTTGCATAGGGAAATGCCCATGTCTGTTTTTAATGCGATCCCTTACCCCAGCCTTCAGTGGCCTGCTACCGATGTCGATTCGTTGGTCTTGAGTCTTCACGGGGCATTCACCTTGCGCCCGACATTGAGGGAGGTCGCACAGCGCACCCTCCAGGAGGTGTTCGACGACCGTTATCCCGCGCTGGACATATCGGTCGCCGACGCCGTGCTGGTTGAACCCCGATGGCACCTGATGGAAGGGCAAAACCTTTTCGACGGGTACATCCGTCATCCATTGACCGATCTGTTGCTCGAGTGTTGTCGCAGCGGGACCGCCAGGGCCTTGAAGCCGGAGAGCTTCCTTTCGAAATCCGCGAGTACGGACCACCCGGAAAACGTAGGGATTCCCCTGGCCGACATTCAACAGATACTCGGGCAGCGGGGCCCACTGTTGCTGGAGTGCTATCAACAACGTCTGGTGGACTTCTGGAGCCAGCCGCAAGGGAGCCGCGTCAGCGTCTGGCGACAGGTCTCCGATCTTCTCCGGACACAATTGCAACAGGCTTCTGCGGGGTTGGGGAGCGAAGAATATGCGACCGTCCAGGCCGTCCTCGATTTCCCCGACAATGGACAGCGCCAAGATGTGCTGGGAAATACCGCGACTCAAGCCTTCATTACCCATGTCCATGGCACCGACCCTGACACCCACCGAGCCGACGATGTTCTGGTTCTGTCGATGACACGTAACGTGGACGGACGCGAGATTGCGTTGCTGTTCACCCTGTCGGGCGGGGTCGAGGTGTTCAGCTCGGAGTCTGCGATGGAGGAATCCTGGTTCGGCCGGCGCTCGCCTTACTGGGAATTGAGCAATTACATTCCAGAGCACGACATCTTCGATGCATTGACCTTATGCCTGCTGGAGGGACAGCTACGAAAGATTGCGACGATCGAAGCTTCCGGCTTTACCGAGTCGAAGGGTTTTGAACGTAGAGTGGCGCAGCTTTCCAGCCTGAGCCTCCTGCTGGGTGCATTGCGTTCAGGGCATGAAGCCAGGCGGTCGACATTGCTCGACTTACTCCCACCCTGGCTCAAGCAGGCCTCGTCGGCGGACCGTGCCACCTACAGCCGACTGCTGTCATCGCTGGCGACGCTGCACCGCAAGGGTACCTCATTCATGCGGGGAATCCCGACCATCGGCGAGTTCGCCGAGCAGGCCCTCAAGGCAGAAATGCTCAAGGACGACCGCACACGTGCTGACGTGTGCATCGGCGAAATAAAGGTGACGTTGCAGCGGATGACGGACACTGTGTTCGAGATCGTTGATCCGCCTTATCCTCCATTTCGCTATGTAACTGAAACCCAGACGTTTCCCCAGATGGCGATGGCAAACCTCGGTGCATTCCCTCTCGCGCCAATGCACCACATTACCTACCGGGACGGCGAGCCACCGACCTGGTTGACCTATGATTATCTGCGAGCGTTGACTACACGAGCCGATATCGGCAAGCACTATCCCGAACTGCTCCGGTACAAGCTGCTGGACGAGCGGGAAGCCGTCAGCAGGCAAAGGGACTTTTGCAACAGCCTGGGCGTCTTGCTGCCGCTACTGGCGTTGGAACTGAAAATCAAGAACAGCCTGACGGACCTGGCTTATCGCTACGTTGTCGCCGCGCTGCAACCGGACGTCCTCGGTCGCCGGGTCGAGGGACAGGACATCGTCGTCAGGCCGTTGGGCTTCCTGACGGATGCCGATGCGACACCGGATGGGGTGATGAACATGTTCGTGATCGGTCCGGCGAACGTCGCGATGGGGCCATGCATCCTTTATCGGCCTGCCTCTACCGCGCCCCTGATGGAGTTTTCCTCGCGGATGTCACTTTTTGCAGCGATCAAGGAGCAGGGGCAATTGCAGGACAGCGTCCTCGCCGGGCTGTCGGTCTCTGTACGCGCCATCTATGCCAATGGCGGTTTTGATGAGCCTCACACAACCCGGATTATCTTCTCCGATTTTGATGTGATCCTTGCTCCAGAGCCGGCCCGGCTCAACGGCATACCACTGCGCGATGAGGTTGCCACGGCGCTGTACAGGGCCTGCGCCCAGGCCTTGATCGAGCAGGCCAAAGAGGCTTCGGTGTCTGACGTCCAGGAGCGTTGGGAGCGTTTCAGGCAATTCGCCTGGGGCACGTTCAACCTGTTGCTGCCGCTGCTCGACGGCCCGCTGGCGCTGGTCGGTCTGTTGGTCCAGCTCACCGCCAGCCTCGATGAGCTGGTCGAAAGCCAGAGCTGGGAGAACCACAGCAGCGAAAACCACAGCAGCGAAAACCGCTCCCAGGCGCTGGCCGACGTATTGATCGGCCTGGCGTTGGCACTCGTGCAAGGGGGAAGGCAACTGAGCGACATTTCCCGCCTCGATGAGTTGCAAGTGGCTGGTGGTGAAACCAGCGTTCCACGTGCCTTGCTCGACACTGCGATCCACACGTCATCGACATCCTCCGTTTCCGCTCGCCCGTCCGCAGCGAAAGCTAGGCTGTTCTACGGATGGTCGAGCCCGCCTGGCCGGTTTTCCGCCAGGGAGCTGGTCCGGCTCGACACGTTCAAGCTGGAGGCGTTTTCCGCAGTGCAAGGTTATGTGGCCTCGGGTGAATATCGCGGGCTCTACCAGCTGGGTAGCGAGTGGTATGCCAGTGTGGAGGGGGACTGGTACCGAGTGTCACCCAGGGAGGAGGGCGTGGTGATTATCGACACGGCTCATCCGGCGCGAACCGGCCCCTGGCTCGAAAACGACGGGCAGGGTCGGTGGTGTTTTAGCTACGGCCCGCGCTTGTTGGGCGGGGCTGGAGGGCTGAGCGCCAGTGCCAGAAAGAAACTCAAGGGATTGGAAAAAAAGGCGCGGGAACTGCTTGCTACGCTCAGACAAAGCCAGGCCGAGGCCCGGCGGCTGAGCACCGGAAATAGTCCTTCGATCGATGTGCAAGACATGTTCTTGAACAAGGCCGGTGAGTTGGATCGCCATGCTCTGGACATGGCGCAGTTGACCCAGCCGCTTGGCGAGCAGGCGCCGCAGGTGTTGATCGAGCAATTGCGGGCCGGAGCCAGGCAACTTCGGGCGCTGGGGCGAACGACCCGTATTGCCATGCTCAAGTCGAGACGCCCGGATGTCGGCGCGGTGGACTATCTGTTGCAGGAGCGCCAGGTCAGCATCCGCAGGCTCGGCGAGCAATTGGACTGTTCCGGCGGCAAAGGCCGCGATTTCCTGCAGGAGTACGAGATTCGCGACACGGTTAACAATCGCGTGCTGTGGTATGCGCACTTCCATTACCCGAAACAGGACACTGCGCCGCAGGATTTTTCCAAGGCCCATCTGAAGACCGCAGCGCAGCGTAGGCAAGGAGTTGCCTTTCAGGTCTCCCAGCAGCAAGCCGGGCAATCGGTGGAAAGGATTTGGCGTAGCGATATCGGGCGACAGGCGGCCTCCAGATTGTTCCTGTCGGCTTGATCCATCGAACCACTGAGGTATTCATGGTTCTTCATAAGAGCTCCGAGATCGATATAGACCCACGCCGCTCATGCGGCGCGGGTCTATCGGAGCTCACGTCAGGCCTGGAGAGAGAGGGACTACTATCAGAACTGACAGTTGACCTGGCAGTCCCCACGGGCAGGGCTTCGCCAGGAGGTCATGCCAGTTCGCCGCAAAGATCCAGCTCAACCAGCCGCCGAACCTCATCCACCGGCAACCCGGCACCGATCAAGGCCTGCAACTTGCCGAACGCGGCCTCGCGGGTCATGCCGCCGCCGGACAGCACGCCGACGCCGCGCAAGCGACTGCCGGCTTCGTAGACGTCCAGCTCGACGCCGCCTTCATGGCATTGAGTGACCGCCACGACCACCACTCCGCTGTCCCGCGCCCGTTCCAGGCTGGCGAGGAAGGCCGCGTTGTCGCTCGGACCGGTGCCGCTGCCGTAGCACTCCAGCACTAGGCCCTGGATGCCGCTGCCCAGCAAGCCGTCGATAACCTCGGCGCCAATGCCAGGGAACAATGGCAGCACCACGACGTTTGCCAACTGTTTCGGCTGGTTGTAATTCAACTGCGCCGGCAGCGACGTGGCCTTGATGCCGCCGCCCTGGCGCTCCAGGCGCTTGAACGGATGACGACCAAAGCTGCGCACCTTGGCGCAACGGGTCGGCGCCAGCAGTTCACCGTGGAAATACAGGTGCACGCCCGGCGCCAGGCCCTGGCCGAGGGCGACCAGCGCGCCGCTGAGGTTTTCCCAGGCGTCGCTGTCGGTCACGCCGGCCGGCAGCATCGAACCGGTGAAGCAAACCCGCGCGTGCAAGCCGAGCAACTGGAAGCTCATGGCGGCGGCGCTGTAGGCCAGTGTGTCGGTACCGTGCAGGATCAGCACACTGTCGCAGCCTTGCACATCCACGGCATCGACCACTGCTTCGCGCAGTTGCTGCCAGTAGGCCGGGGTCATGTTGGCGCTGTCGATCAGCGGCGACATCTCCCGGAAACGCCATGGCGGGATAACCAGTTCGGGCTGGCTGTGCAGGTAGTCGCGCATCCGCGCTTCGAAACCGGATGCCGGGGCCAGGCCGTTGGCGCTGGCCTGCATGCCGATGGTGCCGCCGGTATAGAGCACCATGACGTGTTGGGCGGCAGGATAAGTCGAGGCATTCATGGGTGTTCTCCGAGGACGAAAACAGCAGCTTCATTTGCTGCTGCAACATAAGGCCGAGCATGACGCCGACCTTGTGTTGTGTCACGCCGGGCGCAGGGGATGCGCCCGGTTTTTTTCAAACGGACTGTTGATCAGCGTTGCGCTGCAGCCAGGCCCGCCGGAGCGTTTCCAGATTCGGCGGCAGGTGCCGATGGGGTCGCTGGCCAGGCCTTGCGGTCCAGGTCCAGGTCCGGGAACTTGCTCGAGTCGAACACCGGCACCTTGATGCCAGCCGAACGCTGGTCGTCATAGTCGCGCAGGATGCGCATGCCGACCTTGAACAGCAGGAACAGCGCGATCAGGTTCACGAACGCCAGCAGCGTCATGGTGATATCGGCGAACGCGAACACGGTGCCGAGGTTCTCGATGGCGCCCCAGAAAATCAGTCCCAGGACCAAGGCGCGATAGGCCATCAGCGCCTTGCGGTTTTCACCTAGCATGAAGCGCAGGTTGTTTTCGCCCAGGTAATAGTTGTAGAGGATCGAGGTGAACACGAACAACGACAGGGCCACGGAGATGAATATCCGGCCCCAGTCGCCGACGACGGCCGCCAGGGAGTTCTGGGTCAGGGCAATGCCGTCGCCTTCGAAGCCTGGGGTGTAGAAACCCGACAGCAGGATCAGCAGCGCGGTGCAGGTGCAGATCACGAACGTGTCGAGGAAAACGCTGAACGCCTGGACCACACCCTGGGCGACCGGGTGCTCTACCGACGCCACGGCGGCCACGTTAGGCGCACTGCCCAGGCCGGCTTCGTTGGCGAACACGCCACGCTTGACGCCCATGACGATGGCGCTGCCGATCAGGCCGCCAAAGGCCTGGTCCAGACCGAAGGCGCTCCTGACGATCGTCGCCAGCATGCCCGGTACATGTTCGAATTGCAGCACGATCACGTAGAGCGTCACGGCGATGTATGCCAGGGTCTTGACCGGTACCAGCAGGTCCGCAACCTTGGCGATTCGCTTGATCCCGCCGATGAATACCAGGCCCAGCAGCACCGCCAGGCCGAGGCCGGTGTAGGTGGTATCGAGGCCGAAGGCGTTATTCAGGGAGTGAGTGACGGCGTGGGCTTGCAGGCCGTTGAAGGCGAAGCCGAAGGTGATCAGCAGCAGGAACGCCATGATCATGCCCAGCCAGCGTTTCTGCAGGCCGTGCTGGATGTAGTAGGACGGACCACCACGGAACTGGCCTTCGGAATCGCAGCGCTTGTAGAGCTGGCCGAGGGAGCACTCGAAGAAGCTGCTGGACATGCCGACCAGCGCGGTCACCCACATCCAGAACACCGCACCGGGCCCGCCGAGGGTCACGGCGATGCCGACACCGGCGATGTTGCCCGCGCCGACACGGCCGGCAAGGCTGAGCATCAGGGCCTGGAAGGAGCTGAGCTGGTCAGTGCTGCTTTTCAGGCTGTCCCGGAACACCGAGAACATATGAAAGAAATGACGGAACTGGACGAAACGCGAGCGGATCGTGAAGTAGCCACCGAGCCCGACAATGAGCACGATCAGCACTTTCCCTGAGAGGAAGTCGTTGATGACTTCGAGCATGAGTATTCCTCGCTGTTTTTTGTTTAAGCAAATGCTGGCCATTTGGAAACATCGTGTTACATCGGCCGGCGCGCGGCACGACAGTTGAGGCGATGTTCGTCCCGGTCCACTTCGCGGGTTTGTTATTAGTTCGGTTTTCGCATGTTGTGAGGTCTCGCTACCGACGACCACTCATGCGAAGAGGGGCGGCACTATACCTATCAGTGCGGCGCCCGTCTGCACAGTTGTGGTGCGTGCGACGAAACGGACCCTTGTATCTCCTGGCCTATCGGTCAGGTTCTTGTGGAAGTGAGCCGGCTCCAGATAGCTGGCGACGCGGGGTACAACGGCAGCGCGTCGCTGTTTATCGCGAGTAGGCTTGCTCCTACAAATTTGCTCCCGCTTTCAGTTGTCGGTTAAAAAAAAGGGCTTGGGGAACGAGTCCCCAAGCCCTCAAAAGGTGAGAGGTGTCTAGTCCCTCGACCTGGTGAGCAGTGGTCGCGTCGATCAAGCCTTCAGAGGGACCAGACGCGGGGCAATCATGTTTTCCGGGCGCAGGATGTCGTCGAGCATGGCGTCGTCGAGCAAGCCTTCCTCGCGCACCAGTTCCAGCACGCCGCGGCCGCTTTCCAGGGCAACGCGGGCGATGCGGGTGGCGTTTTCATAGCCAATGTACGGGTTCAGGGCGGTAACCAGGCCGATCGAGTGCTCGACCAGTTCGCGGCAGCGCGCTTCGTTGGCGGTGATGCCGACGATGCAGTGCTCGCGCAGCATGTCCATGGCCCGTTGGAGCAGGCGGATCGAGTCGAAGATCTTGAAGGCGATCAGCGGCTCCATCACGTTCAGTTGCAGTTGGCCGCCTTCGGCCGCCATGGTCAGCGCCAGGTCGTTGCCGATAATCTGGAACGCGACCTGGTTCACCGCTTCAGGGATCACCGGGTTGACCTTGCCAGGCATGATCGAACTGCCTGGCTGGCGGGCCGGCAGGTTGATCTCGTTGATGCCGGTGCGTGGGCCGCTGGACAGCAGGCGCAAGTCGTTGCAGATCTTCGACAGCTTGACCGCGGTGCGCTTGAGCATGCCGGAGAACAGCACGAAGGCGCCCATGTCGGAGGTCGCTTCGATCAGGTCGGCGGCCGGAACCAGCGGTTGGCCGCTGATGGTCGCCAGGCGTTGTACGGCCAGGGCCTGGTAACGCGGATCGGCGTTGATGCCGGTACCGATGGCGGTGCCGCCCAGGTTCACTTCGGTGAGCAATTCAGGCGCCAGGGTTTTCAGGCGCGCCAGGTCTTCGCTCAAGGTGGTGGCGAAGGCGCGGAATTCCTGTCCCAGCGTCATCGGCACGGCGTCTTGCAGTTGGGTACGGCCCATTTTCAGCACGTGGCTGAATTCCTCGCCCTTGGCGGCGAACGCCTGGATCAGGCTGTCGAGGCTGGCCAGCAACGCGTCGTGGCCCAGCAGCAGACCCAGGCGGATCGCGGTCGGGTAGGCGTCGTTGGTCGACTGCGCCATGTTCACGTCGTTGTTCGGATGCAGATACTGGTATTCGCCCTTCTGGTGACCCATGGCCTCCAGCGCGATGTTGGCGATGACTTCGTTGGCATTCATGTTGGTCGACGTGCCGGCGCCGCCCTGGATCATGTCCACCACGAATTCTTCGTGGAAATCGCCGCGGATCAATCGTGCACAGGCTTCGCTGATGGCGGCGTGCTTGGCTTCGCTGAGTTGGCCCAACTCACGGTTGGCGTCAGCGGCGGCTTGCTTGACCATTGCCAGACCGACCACCAGTTTCGGGTAATGCGAGATCGGGACGCCGGAGAGACGAAAGTTGTTGATCGCTCGCAGGGTCTGGATGCCGTAATACGCTTGCGCCGGTACTTCGAGTACGCCAAGCAGGTCTTTTTCTGTGCGGAATGATGCAGCGGAGGACATGATGTCAATCATCTCAATAAGGACCCGGTCTGAGCCGGAACGCTGTGAATCCTAGGCTTTCAGAAAATTTAGGGCCAATGCTGTTAAACACTGGCCTATGCACATTCGGCATAATGCGCGTGTGACGCCGATGACGCGGCGAACGTGTGACCTGTTTTGGTGCGTCCTACGGGAGGACGGAGATGAATCTTGAAAGCAAATGGCTGGAGGACTTCAGTGCCTTGGCCGCGACGCGCAGTTTTTCCCAGGCGGCCGAGCGCCGCTTCGTGACGCAACCAGCATTCAGCCGGCGGATCCGCAGCCTGGAGGCGGCGCTGGGGCTGACCCTGGTCAACCGCTCCCGCACGCCGATCGAACTGACCGCGGCGGGACAGCTGTTCCTGGTGACGGCGCGTACGGTGGTCGAGCAGTTGGGCGAAGTGCTGCGGCACTTGCACCACCTGGAGGGCGGGCAGGGCGAAGTTATCCAGGTAGCGGCGGCACATTCCCTGGCGTTGGGTTTCTTTCCGCGCTGGATCGCCCAGTTGCGCAACGAAGGCATGAACATCGCCACACGGCTGGTGGCGACCAATGTCGGCGATGCCGTGCATGCCCTGCGTGAAGGGGGCTGCGACTTGATGCTGGCCTTCTACGACCCGGATTCGGCGATGCAGATGGACCCGGAGATCTTCCCATCGCTGCACCTGGGCCAGACCGAAATGCTCCCCGTCTGCGCGGCCGATGCCGACCGCAAGCCGTTGTTCGACCTGGAGGGCGAGACCAGCGTGCCCCTGCTGGCCTACAGCGCCGGCGCTTTTCTGGGCCGTTCGGTGAACCAGTTGTTGCGCCAGCGCGCCCTGCGTTTCACCACGGTCTACGAGACGGCCATGGCTGACAGCCTGAAAAGCATGGCCCTGGAAGGCCTGGGCATCGCCTGGGTGCCGCACCTGAGTGTGCGCAACGAACTGGCCCGGGGAGAGCTGGTGATCTGCGGGGGCGCGCAATGGCACGTGCCGCTGGAAATCCGCCTGTACCGCTGCGCCCTGGTGCGCAAGGCCAATGTGCGGTTGTTGTGGCGCAAGCTGGAGGGTGGCGCGGCCAGCCCTGCGGCTTGAAAGGCGTGAAAGCCATCGTCTGGGCTTTCACGCCTGATGGGCGGGTCAGTCGAAGCTGTCTACATAACTGCGGATGTTTGCCCGGTTCTTTTCGGTAAAGCGGTAGGTATTGCCACGAAAGTCCGAGAAGTCGTCGCCGAACATGATCGAATTACGCCACCAGCCGTCATATTCGATTGCGCCGTCATCATGGGTCGCGCCCAGCATATGGCCTATTTCATGGGCGGGTGTTCGGTAGTTAGTGATTGAAGCAATAGCCGCATAGCTTCTGACGGTCGCGATACCGGCAACTTTGCTGTTGAGATTGTCCCGAGTCAGCAACAGGATCTTGGCGAGGGACGGCTCAAGGCCGCCGTTCTGCACCGTCGTGATGTGCAGTTCCTCGATCAGTCGCCACCACTCCCGGATGGTTTTTTCTTGCTCTGCATGCTTGTAATTGAATCCCGAGAGCGAGGGGTAAGTACCCACGGGAAACATTGTGATCCGGACTTTACGATGTGCAACTTTCTCCAGCTCGGGTTTAAACCAGGAAAAGTAATCGGAATAGAGTTGGCTCGTACTGTAGTCTTTCAGATCGTCGTGTTTGACGACGACGATCACGATAGGTTTTTGCATGTTTGAACGTCCTGTTCAATAAGTGCTCCAGAAAGTGCCCCCTTGGTTACAAGAGCGCACCGTGCCGGATTGTTATAGGCTGGTTTTTGAACTGGATAAACCGCTGCTGAACTTCAAAATGTTTCACCGTGAATGAGCCCGCCACACTGACTCGATAGTCAGGAAAACCGCGGTTTGCGCAACGCATGACAGATGGTCGCGACAGGGGCTGTTTATCTGCTTCATTACGGTATACTGCCCGGCCTTCGGTCGGTCCACCCGGCCATAATTCGTACAACAAGCCACGCCGGTTTCCTGCGTGGCTTGTTGTTTTTTGACGCGCCCCAGGGCGCCCAGAGAGAAGAGGCACGACGATGAGTGCACTGGTTGGCGTGATCATGGGCTCCAAGTCCGATTGGTCCACCCTTAGCCACACCGCCGATATGCTGGAAAAGCTCGGCATCCCCTACGAGGTGAAAGTGGTGTCCGCCCACCGCACCCCGGACCTGCTGTTCCAGTACGCCGAAGAAGCCGAGGCGCGTGGCATCGAAGTGATCATCGCCGGCGCCGGCGGCGCGGCTCACCTGCCTGGCATGTGCGCGGCCAAGACGCACTTGCCGGTACTGGGCGTGCCGGTACAGTCATCGATGCTCTCGGGTGTCGATTCGTTGCTGTCGATCGTGCAGATGCCGGCCGGCATCCCGGTTGCCACCCTGGCCATCGGCAAGGCCGGCGCGATCAACGCAGCCCTGTTGTCGGCGAGTATCCTGGGCGCCAAGCATCCGCAGTTTCATACCGTGCTGAAAAAATTCCGCGCTGAGCAGACAGACAGCGTCCTGGACAATCCAGACCCACGCATTGCCTGAGGTTGTTGACGAATGAAGATCGGTGTAATCGGTGGCGGCCAGTTGGGTCGCATGTTGGCCCTGGCGGGTACGCCGTTGGGGATGAACTTCGCTTTCCTGGATCCGGCGCCGGACGCCTGTGCCGCAGCGCTGGGTGAACACCTGCGTGCCGATTACGGCGATCAGGACCATCTGCGCCAGCTGGCCGATGAAGTCGACCTGGTGACCTTCGAGTTCGAAAGCGTCCCGGCCGAGACCGTTGCCTTCCTGTCCCAGTTCGTCCCGGTCTTCCCGAGCGCCGAAGCCTTGCGCATCGCCCGTGATCGATGGTTCGAAAAGAACATGTTCAAGGACCTGGGCATTCCGACCCCGGCCTTCGCCGACATTCAGTCCCAGGCCGACCTGGAATCCGCCGTTGCGTCCATCGGCCTGCCGGCCGTGCTCAAGACCCGTACCCTGGGTTACGACGGCAAGGGCCAGAAGGTCCTGCGCAACCCGGAAGACGTCCCCGGCACATTCGCCGAGCTGGGCAGCGTCGGCTGCCTGCTGGAAGGCTTCGTGCCTTTCACCGGCGAAGTCTCGCTGATCGCCGTGCGTGCCCGTGACGGTGAAATCCGTTTCTACCCGCTGGTGCACAACACCCACAAGGACGGCATCCTCAAGCTGTCCGTCGCCAGCACCGACCACCCGCTGCAAGCCCTGGCTGAAGACTACTCCAGCCGGGTACTCAAGCAGCTCGATTATGTCGGCGTCATGGCGTTCGAGTTCTTTGAAGTGGATGGTGGCCTCAAGGCCAATGAAATCGCCCCGCGCGTGCACAACTCCGGGCACTGGACCACCGAAGGCGCCGAGTGCAGCCAGTTCGAAAACCACCTGCGGGCGGTCGCCGGGCTGCCGCTGGGGTCGACGGCCAAGGTCGGCGAAAGCGCGATGCTGAACTTCATCGGCAAGGTGCCGGACACCGAGAAGGTCCTGGCGATCGCCGACTGCCACCTGCATCACTACGGCAAGGCGTTCAAGGTCGGGCGCAAGGTTGGTCACGCCAACCTGCGTTGCGCCGACCGGGCCACGCTGGCCCAGCAGATCATCAAGGTCGAGACGCTGATCGCCGAGCAATAATCTGAAACATCGGTGGAACCATTCGTCGGCCGTCTTCTCTCATGGCAAGGTGCCAAAGTCTGACTAGGCTTTGGCATAGCTACTCAATTAGAGGGGGAATACCATGGGAATCATCGGAACCATTTTTATCGGCCTGATCGTTGGCCTGCTCGCACGTTTCCTGAAGCCTGGCGATGACAGCATGGGCTGGATCATGACTATCCTGCTGGGTATCGGCGGTTCACTGGCGGCCACTTACGGCGGCCAGGCCCTGGGCATCTATCAGGCAGGCGAAGGCGCTGGTTTCCTCGGAGCCCTGGTGGGCGCGGTGGTGCTGCTGGTGATCTACGGCCTGATCAAAAGGAACTGATCAAAGCGCGAAAGTCCTCTGCGCGTGGCGCGCGCGGAGGGCTAGAATGCCCGGCGTCGTATTTTTCCTTATGCCGAGCCCTTTCATGCGCCGTCTACTGCTGACCTTCCTTCTGCTGGGCACTGGCCTGGCCCACGCCGCCGAGCTGCCCGAAACCGACTGGCTCGAACTGATGCCCAAGTCGGACCAGAAGGCCCTCGAGGCCATGCCCGAGATCGATCACAACTCCCCCGAAGCCAACGGCACCTTCACCGAAAAGGGTGGCCTGAAGCAGAGCAAAGGCTTGCCGGCGGTGATGTATTCGACCAAGACCGTGGCATCAATGAACGACAAGCACATCCGCATCGGCGGATACCCGGTGCCGCTGGAAACCGACGCCAAGGGCCGTAGCACGCTGTTTTTCCTGGTGCCTTACCCCGGTGCCTGCATCCATGTCCCGCCACCGCCGCCCAATCAATTGGTGCTGGTGCGTTATCCCAAGGGCTTGAAGCTGGATGATATCTACACGCCGCTGTGGGTCACCGGCACGCTGAAGATCGAAAAGGTCGACAACGACCTGGCGAGCGCGGCGTATGCGATGGAGGCGCAGAAGGTGCGGGTGGTGCAGGAGGCGGATTTGTAGGTTTGGCATCAACCCATTGTGGGAGCGAGCCTGCTCGCGAAGGCGGTGTGTCAGTCAAGATATGTATTTACTGACACGCCGCCTTCGCGAGCAGGCTCGCTCCCACAGGGGATTTTTTTGTTCAGTGTGTTTAGAGCGGTTTGCTGCGAATGCTCATGCCCAGCGTATGGCTGGCATCTGGCAAGAGCGTCACCACATCATCCATCACATTGGCCGTCTCGATGCAGAGCATGCGTTGCCAGCCATCATCGGCCATGTCGCTGAAGGCCTTGGCCCGTTCGGTCCAGGGGTTCCAGATCACCGCCGAGCGTGAACCGGTAGCGGTCAATTCGATGCGTCGCTGCCAATGCGCGTCGACGATGCTCAGCGTTGGCGGCGTCTCGAGATAGATCCGGTCGGTTTCGCCGGCAAAATGCAGCTCGCCGGCCTGGGTATGGACGTTCCAGTCATCCAGGGTCTCGACGTAGCGCAAGCCATCCACTCCGTCGACATGCACGTTGCGCACGTCGCTGACCGCGAAATAGCTGTGCAGCGCCTGGCTCAGGCTGACGGTTTCGCTGCCACGGTTATGGCTGGTCAGATGGATATGCAGTTGCTTGTCCATGACGATGGTCAAGGTCAGGTCGACCTGATGGGGCCAGCCGGACAAACCGTTTTCGGGGTAGGGCAGCATGAATTCGATCTTCAGGCTTTCACCCTCGGCTTCGATGCCCTTGAGTTCCCAATCCATTGCCCGTACCAGGCCGTGGGCGGTGGCCGGTTCGTTGCTGACGCGCATGGCCTGGACGCTGTCGGGGTTGCGCGTCAGGTTGCCGAACCACGGCCAGCACACCGGTACGCCGGCACGGATGCTCTTGCCGGTCTTGAACGTCGCCTGGTCGTTGAGCCAGATCAGCGGCGGCTGGCCGTCCACTTGATAGCTGAGAACGTGCGCGCCTTGCTGGGCCACGAGCAACTCGGCCTGACCGTGGCGGATGCGCCAACCGTTCAGTTCATCCAGTTTGACGGCTTCGACGTTAGGCGTTGGCATGCTGCAAATCTCGTTCAGGAACATGGACTGCAATGGACCGCAAAACGGCCGCCGTGTTTAACGCGCCCGAGGTGGAACCGAGCGGGTACGACCACTGCCATCGATGGCGACGAACACGAACACCGCTTCGGTGACCTTGCGCCATTCGCTGGACAATGGGTCGTCACTCCAGACCTCGACCATCATCTGGATCGAGCTCCGGCCGATTTCCAGGGCCTGGGTGTAGAACGACAATTGCGCACCCACTGCCACCGGCACCAGGAACGCCATGCGATCGATCGCCACGGTGGCCACGCGGCCGCCGGCAACCTTGCTGGCCATCGCGGTGCCGGCCAGGTCCATCTGGGACACTAGCCAACCGCCGAAAATATCCCCGAAGCCGTTGGTCTCTCGGGGAAGCGCGGTGATTTGCAGGGCCAGATCGCCCTGCGGGATTGGATCTTCTTGTTCGAGCTCTATCATGCCGGGGGTGCCTCTGACCCGTAACGCTGTCTTGTACTTCAGGTGAGTAGCCGTCCTTAAAAAAACGATTCAGCCCGAACATGCCGCGTTCGTCACGTTTTTCGTCAAGGCGTGCCAAAGGGAAACTCTGCGAAACCGGCTGATCTCGTATTGCGCCACCAACGACGTTTTCGCACAGCAACCCCTTACAGAGTGTTGCAAGGTTGCGAGTATATCGGGCGATAGTCGTCGAGACGACCACTCGGTTCTGATTTCGACTGTCAATTACGCGCCTCTATGTGCTTTTTCGAACAATTTGCTATCGTGCCGAACCTGCCCGGGCGCCCATTCAGCGTTGTCGGGGCCGCAGAATCGACTATAAGAGAAGCCCTTGCCATGACCACTGCGCCTTCGAGCACGGCGACACCCGCACAACCCACCCGTCCGCTAACCCGTAACGACTACAAGACCCTGTCGCTTTCTGCCCTGGGCGGTGCGCTGGAATTCTACGATTTCATCATTTTCGTATTCTTTGCCACCGTGGTCGGCAAATTGTTCTTCCCGGCCGAGATGCCCGAGTGGCTGCGCCTGATGCAGACGTTCGGCATCTTTGCCGCCGGTTACCTGGCCCGGCCGCTGGGCGGGATCATCATGGCCCACTTCGGCGACCTGCTGGGACGCAAGAAGATGTTCACCCTGAGCATCTTCATGATGGCCGTGCCGACCCTGATCATGGGTCTGCTGCCTACTTACGCGCAGATCGGCATGTGGGCACCGATCCTGTTGCTGCTGATGCGGGTAATCCAGGGCGCCGCGATTGGCGGCGAAGTGCCAGGCGCCTGGGTATTCGTTTCCGAACACGTGCCGGCGCGCCATATCGGCTATGCCTGCGGCACGCTGACCTGCGGCCTGACGGCGGGGATTTTGCTGGGTTCGCTGGTTGCCACGGCCATCAACAGCATTTATACGCCGGTGGAAGTGGCGGATTACGCCTGGCGGATCCCGTTCCTGCTGGGCGGCGTGTTCGGCCTGTTTTCGGTGTACCTGCGCCGCTGGCTCCACGAAACCCCGGTATTCGCCGAGCTGCAATTGCGCAAGGCCCTGGCCGAAGAAGTGCCGTTGCGCGCGGTGCTGCGTGATCATCGCGGCGCCATCGCCATTTCGATGCTGCTGACCTGGCTGTTGTCGGCGGGCGTCATCGTGGTGATCCTAATGACACCCACCGTGCTGCAGACCGTGTACCACTTCAGCCCGACCACCGCGTTGCAGGCCAATAGCCTGGCGATCGTATTCCTCAGTTTCGGCTGTATCGGCGCGGGTGTGCTGGCTGACCGCTTCGGCGCCGGCCGGGTGTTCGTCTTTGGTAGTGGCTTGCTGCTGATCACCTTCTGGACCTTCTACCACAGCCTGTTCGAGCACCCCGAGTGGTTGTTCCCGCTCTACGCCTTGAGCGGCTTGCTGGTGGGTACCATTGGCGCGGTGCCCTACGTTATGGTCAATGCCTTCCCGGCCGTGGTGCGCTTCAGCGGACTGTCGTTCTCCTACAACCTGGCCTACGCGATCTTCGGCGGGCTGACCCCGATGATCGTGACCCTGCTGTTGAAAGAGAGCCCGATGGGGCCGGCGTACTACGTGGCGATCATCTGCGGGATCGGGATGGTGATCGGTGGGTACCTCTGGAAGAAGGGCCGATAACCGGCGCTTTTTTCCCACTTGTACTGGCGCTTTCGCGAGCACCATGGATCATCCCTGCAAAAGCCAATGCTGGCCTTTCATCCAATTGTCATATTTCAGCCATAGAGTGTTCATACGGCTTGTCGATACTTGGCCGACTTAACACACCCTATCTGCTAGGAGTAAGGCATGAAACTGAAGCGTTTGATGGCGGCAATGACGTTTGTCGCTGCTGGCGTCGCGACTGCCAACGCGGTTGCCGCTGTTGACCCTGCGATCCCGAGCTACACCAAGACCACTGGTGTGTCGGGCAACCTGTCCAGCGTCGGCTCCGATACCCTGGCTAACCTGATGACCTTGTGGGCCGAGAACTACAAGAAGGAATACCCGAACGTCAACATCCAGATCCAGGCCGCCGGTTCCTCCACCGCGCCACCCGCACTCACCGAAGGCACCGCAAACCTGGGCCCGATGAGCCGCAAGATGAAGGACAACGAGCTGCAAGCCTTCGAACAGAAGTACGGCTACAAGCCGACCGCTATTCCGGTTGCCGTGGACGCCCTGGCGGTATTCGTGCACAAGGACAACCCGATCAAGCACCTGACCATGGCTCAGGTCGATGCGATTTTCTCCTCGACTCGCCTGTGCGGCGCCAAGGCTGACGTCAAGACCTGGGGCGACCTGGGCGTGACCGGCGACCTGGCCAACAAGCCAGTCCAGCTGTTTGGCCGCAACTCGGTGTCCGGCACCTACGGCTACTTCAAGGAAGAAGCCCTGTGCAAAGGCGACTACAAGCCAAACGTCAACGAACAACCAGGTTCGGCTTCGGTTGTGCAGTCGATCAGCAGCTCGCTTAACGGCATCGGCTACTCGGGTATCGGCTACAAGACCGCCAGCGTGAAAACCGTTGCCCTGGCCAAGAAGGAAGGCGGCGAGTTCATCGAGGACACCGAAGAAAACGCCCTGAACGGCAAATATCCGCTGTCGCGTTTCCTCTACGTCTACGTCAACAAGGCGCCGAACAAGCCTCTGGCCCCGCTGGAAGCCGAGTTCGTCAAGCTGATCCTGTCCAAGCAAGGCCAGGAAGTCGTGGTCAAGGACGGCTACATCCCGGTTCCAGCCAAAGTCGCCGCCAAGGCACTGGCTGACCTGGGGCTGCAGGAAGGCGGCAACGTCGCCAAGCAGTAACGCCTGAGCCCAGGCCCCTGTGGGAGCGAGCTTGCTCGCTCCCACAGACCAAATTTCCATCCGCTGCCGGTTCCCACCGGCGGCGGATTTGTTGCGTCACTTCACTGTCATCTTTCTGTCATACAGGATCGCTAGGGTGTGCGCATGAATGATCTGGCCAACTCCACAATGACTACGACTTCCCCTCCCAAGCGCATTGACTTCAATACGCCTGAGCTGCAACGCAAGCGCCGCATCCGCGCGCTCAAGGATCGCCTCACCCGTTGGTACGTGCTGGTTGGCGGCCTCGCCGTCCTCGCCGCCATTACTTTGATTTTTTTCTTCCTGGCCTACGTGGTACTGCCGCTGTTCCAAGGCGCGGACCTGACCGCCAAGGACTCGATTACCCCTGCCTGGATGCAAGACGCCGGCAAGCCGCTGATGATCGCCATCGAAGAACAGAACCAGGTGGCGATGCGGGTTTCCGACAAAGGCGTGGCGCTGTTCTACAACCTCGACAGCGGTGCCGAACTGCGGCGTGTCGACCTGCCGATCCCGGCCGGCGCCACTGTGACGTCCATCGGTGAAGATCAGCCCGGCAGCCCGCTGGTGGCGATCGGCTTGTCCAATGGCCAGGCCCTGGTGTTCCGCCACACTTATAAAGTCAGCTACCCCGACGGCAAGAAAACCATCTCTCCGGCCATCGAATACCCTTACGGTGAAGCGCCGATCGCGTTGAACGAGCAGGGCGCGGCCCTGGAGCATGTCAGCCTCAACGCTACCGATTCGACGTTGCTGCTGGCTGGCTCCAGCGGCGCGCAGCTCTATGTGTTGTCGCTCACCAGCGAAGAAAACATGATGACCGGTGAAATCACCAGCGAGCAGACGCGTATCGATCTGCCGCAGATGACCGAGCCGGTAAAAAACATCTTCGTCGACCCGCGCCAGCAGTGGCTGTATGTGGTCAACGGGCGCGCCCAGGCCGATGTGTTCAGCCTGCGGGACAAGAGCCTCAACGGTCGCTACAAGCTGCTCGAGAACGCTGACGCCCAAGTCACCGCCGTTGCCCAGTTGGTCGGTGGCATATCGCTGATCATCGGTGATTCCAAGGGCGGCCTGGCCCAGTGGTTCATGGCTCGCGATCCGGACGGCGAGCTGCGTTTCAAACAGATTCGTACCTTCCACATGGGCAGCGCGCCCATCGTCGAGATCAGCGCCGAAGAGCGTCGCAAGGGTTTCGTTGCGCTCGACGCCGGCGGCAAGCTCGGCGTGTTCCACAGTACTGCCCACCGCACCTTGCTGGTTGACCAGGTAGTCGATGGCCAAGGCCTGTTCGGCATGTCGCCACGGGCCAACCGCCTGATCGTGGAGCAGGGCGGCAAGCTGCAACCGCTGGTCCTGGAGAACCCACACCCGGAAGTCTCGTGGAGCGCCTTGTGGAGCAAGGTCTGGTACGAAAACTACGATGAGCCCAAGTACGTCTGGCAATCGACCGCCGCCAACACCGACTTCGAACCCAAGCTGAGCCTGTCGCCGCTGACCTTCGGCACCCTGAAAGCGGCGTTCTACGCGATGCTTCTGGCCGCGCCGCTGGCGGTTGCCGCAGCGATCTACACCGCCTACTTCATGGCCCCGGGCATGCGCCGCAAGGTCAAGCCGGTGATCGAGCTGATGGAAGCGATGCCGACGGTGATCCTCGGTTTCTTCGCCGGTCTGTTCCTGGCGCCGTACGTCGAAGGGCATCTACCGGGCATCTTCAGCCTGCTGATGTTGCTGCCGATCGGCATCCTGGTCGCCGGTTTCGCTTTCAGCCGCCTGCCGGAATCCATTCGCCTGCGAGTGCCGGACGGCTGGGAAAGCGCCTTGCTGATCCCGGTGATCCTGTTCGTCGGCTGGCTCTCGCTGTACATGAGCCCATACATGGAAGCGTGGTTCTTTGGCGGCGACATGCGCATGTGGATCTCCCATGACCTGGGTATCACCTACGACCAGCGCAACGCCCTGGTGGTCGGCCTGGCGATGGGCTTCGCGGTGATCCCGAACATCTATTCCATCGCCGAAGACGCCGTGTTCAGCGTGCCGCGCGGCCTGACCCTGGGCTCGCTGGCCCTGGGTGCGACACCGTGGCAGACCATGACCCGCGTGGTCATCCTCACCGCCAGCCCGGGCATCTTCTCGGCGCTGATGATCGGCATGGGCCGGGCGGTGGGCGAGACGATGATCGTGCTGATGGCCACCGGCAACACCCCGGTGATGGAAATGAACCTGTTCGAAGGCCTGCGCACCCTGGCGGCCAACGTCGCGGTGGAGATGCCTGAGTCGGAAGTCGGCGGCAGCCATTACCGCGTGCTGTTCCTGTCGGCCTTGGTGCTGCTGTTGTTCACCTTCGTCATGAACACCCTCGCCGAGCTGATCCGTCAGCGTCTGCGCAAGAAATATTCGTCGCTTTAAGAAAGGTAGAAGTCTGTGAAACAGAACTCCCTGAAAGGATGGTTCAAGAGCGGCGCCCCGGGCGTCTGGATCAGCGGTGGCGCGGTGTCCATCGCGGTCATCATGACCATTGGCCTGTTGGCGGTGATTGCCGTGCGCGGCCTGGGCCACTTCTGGCCGGCCGACCTGATCCACGCCAGCTACAACGTACCGGGCATGCCGGCGCACCTGGTGGTCGGCGAAGTCGTACAGAAAGAAGAAGTGCCTCGCGAGCGTCTGAAAAGCGCTGGCCTGCCGGTGCCGGACGAAGGCCCGGAGTTCATGACCCGCGAACTGGTCAAGGTCGGTAACCGGGATCTCAACGGCACCGATTTCACCTGGATCGTCGGCGACTGGCTGAGCAACCAGACGACCCCGCCGGAGCTGATGGCTCTGGAGCGACGTGAGTGGGGCAACTTCTACGGCTACCTGGTCAACGTCAAGGAACAAGGCAAGGTCATCGCCGAGGGCGAAGCCGCCTGGCCGCAGTTGCAGGCGCGTATCGAGCGGGTCAATCAACTGGCCGACGAACTCAAGACTCTGGAAAAAGTCGACATCGGCGCGATCAACGCCGGCCTCGAGCGCATCCGCCTGCACGGTCGCAAGCTGGAGCTGGACGGCAAGCTCGACGCCGCCGCCCAGGCTGACCTGGAAAGCGAACGCGCCGAACTGAACGCCCGCTACAAGGACATCGAAGCGCGCCTGACCGACCTGCACGCGCAGTTCAACCGCGACAGCCTGACGGCCCGCGATGCCAACGGCAAGGAAGTGGAAATCGAGATCGGCAAGGTGGTGCACGCCTACCAGCCAAACGGCATGGGCACGTTCACCAAGATGGGTTTCTATTTCAGCAAGGTCTGGGAGTTCCTCAGCGACGACCCGCGTGAAGCCAACACCGAAGGCGGGATCTTCCCGGCGATTTTCGGCACCGTGATGATGACCCTGATCATGGCGATGATCGTCACGCCGTTCGGCGTGCTGGCAGCGGTCTACCTGCGTGAATACGCGCGCCAGGGGCCGATGACCCGCCTGATCCGCATCGCGGTGAACAACCTTGCAGGCGTTCCGGCCATCGTCTACGGCGTGTTCGGGCTGGGTTTTTTCGTCTATGTGCTGGGCGGCTCGGTTGACCGGCTATTCTTCCCCGAGGCTTTGCCGGCGCCGACCTTCGGCACGCCAGGCCTGCTCTGGGCTTCCTTGACGCTGGCGCTGCTGGCCGTACCGGTGGTGATCGTGGCCACCGAGGAAGGCCTGGCGCGGATTCCGCGGACCGTGCGTGAGGGTTCCCTGGCACTCGGTGCAACCAAGGCCGAAACGCTGTGGAAAATCGTCCTGCCGATGGCGAGCCCGGCGATGATGACCGGCATGATCCTCGCCGTGGCCCGTGCCGCCGGCGAGGTAGCGCCGCTGATGCTGGTGGGCGTGGTGAAACTGGCGCCGTCGCTGCCGCTGGATGGCAACTACCCGTACCTGCACCTGGACCAGAAAATCATGCACCTGGGCTTCCATATCTATGACGTCGGCTTCCAGAGCCCGAACGTCGAAGCGGCCCGGCCATTGGTCTACGCCACGGCGTTGCTGCTGGTACTGGTGATCGCGACCCTGAACCTGTCGGCGGTGTGGATCCGTAACCACCTGCGTGAGAAGTACAAGGCACTGGATAGTTGAGGGTCTGTGGGAGCGAGCCTGCTCGCGAAGCTTTTGGCGGCCTCAAGGCCCCCTTCGCGAGCAGGCTCGCTCCCACATTGGAATTTCATGGGGCCGCCACACAGGCGTTCCGAACCGAATTTGTTAGCACAGGGAGCCTCCCATGCAACACGAAGCACCTACACACGGCATCAACATGTCGGCCCTGGGCCGCGACAAGCAGAGCCTGAACCTGGCTCAGGAAACCGTCGCCATCGAAGTGCCCGGCCTGAACCTGTTCTACGGTCAGAAACAGGCGCTGTACGATGTCAGCCTGAACATCCCGAAACAGCGCGTCACCGCGTTCATCGGTCCGTCGGGCTGCGGCAAGTCGACCTTGCTGCGCACCTTCAACCGCATGAACGATCTGGTGGACGGCTGCCGCGTCGAAGGCGAAATCAACCTCTACGGCAACAACATCTACCGCAAGGGCGAAGACGTTGCCGAACTGCGTCGTCGCGTGGGCATGGTGTTCCAGAAGCCCAACCCGTTCCCCAAGACCATCTACGAGAACGTCGTCTATGGCCTGCGGATCCAGGGCATCAACAAGAAGCGCGTACTCGATGAAGCCGTGGAGTGGGCACTCAAGGGCGCGGCGCTGTGGGATGAGGTCAAGGACCGCCTGCACGAATCGGCGCTGGGCCTGTCCGGTGGGCAGCAGCAGCGTCTGGTGATCGCCCGCACCATCGCCGTGGAGCCGGAAGTGCTGCTGCTCGACGAACCTTGCTCGGCACTCGACCCGATCTCGACGCTGAAAGTCGAGGAACTGATCTACGAGCTCAAGTCCAAGTTCACCATCGTCATCGTGACCCACAACATGCAGCAGGCGGCACGGGTGTCCGACTACACCGCGTTCATGTACATGGGCAAGCTGGTGGAATTCGGCGACACCGATACCCTGTTTACCAATCCGGCCATGAAGCAGACCGAGGACTACATCACGGGTCGCTACGGCTAGCCGTAGAGCCGCAAGCTTCAAGCTACAAGCGGCAAGTAAAGGCGGTTTGAGTAACGACATATATCAGCTTGCAGCTTGAAGCTTGCAGCTCACAGCTTTTGCGGAGCAAAACCATGATTTCGAAGGAAGGCCTCACCCACCACATTTCCGCGCAGTTCAACGCCGAGCTGGAAGAGGTGCGCAGCCACCTGCTGGCCATGGGCGGGCTGGTGGAAAAGCAGGTCAACGACGCGGTGACCGCGCTGATTGAGGCCGACTCCGGCCTGGCCCAGCAAGTGCGCGAGATTGATGACCAGATCAACCAGATGGAACGCAACATCGACGAAGAATGCCTGCGCATCCTGGCCCGTCGTCAGCCGGCGGCTTCCGACCTGCGCCTGATCATCAGCATCTCCAAGTCGGTGATCGACCTTGAGCGGATCGGCGACGAAGCCACCAAGATCGCTCGTCGCGCCATCCAATTGTGCGAAGAAGGTGAAGCGCCGCGCGGCTACGTCGAGGTTCGCCACATTGGTGACCAGGTGCGCAACATGGTCCGCGATGCGCTGGACGCCTTCGCCCGTTTCGACGCCGACCTGGCGCTGTCGGTGGCCCAGTACGACAAGATCATCGATCGCGAGTACAAGACCGCCCTGCGCGAACTGGCGACTTACATGATGGAAGACCCGCGTTCGATTTCCCGGGTGTTGAGCATCATCTGGGTGCTGCGTTCGTTGGAACGTATCGGCGATCATGCACGCAACATCTCGGAACTGGTGATCTACCTGGTGCGTGGCACCGATGTACGGCACATGGGGCTCAAGCGGATGAAGGAAGAAGTTGAGGGCACCCCGTCCGAAACCGCTAATGTTCCCGGTCAAACTGACGATAAGTAAGATTGCCAAGAAAAGCGCCCGGCCTTCTGGTCGGGCTTTTTTTTGCGGTTTTTTTAATCAAAAGCAGCACCCCGCGAACGAAAAGTCCCGGCGTGACTGAAGGTTTTTGGCGATGTGCCATCAGTAAGGCGGTATGCTTGCCGGGATTTTTTAGAGGTGTATCTGGATGAGTAAGGTCAGTGTGTTGGTCGTGGACGATGCTTCGTTCATTCGTGACTTGGTGAAGAAGTGCCTGCGCAACTACTTCCCAGGCATCCGCATCGAAGACGCGGTGAACGGCAAGAAAGCCCAGGCCCTGCTGGCCCGTGAAGCGTTCGACCTGGTGCTGTGCGACTGGGAAATGCCAGAAATGTCCGGCCTGGAATTGCTGACCTGGTGCCGCCAGCAGGACAATCTCAAGGGCATGCCGTTTGTGATGGTGACCAGCCGTGGCGACAAGGAGAACGTGGTCCAGGCGATCCAGGCCGGCGTTTCCGGCTACGTCAGCAAACCCTTCACCAACGAACAGTTGCTGACCAAGGTCAAGCAGGCCTTGAACAAGGTCGGCAAGCTCGACACGTTGATGAACAGTGCCCCGACCAAGATGAATTCGGCGTTCGGCAATGATTCGCTCAGTGCCCTGACCGGCGGCAAGGCCGCTCCGGTTGCGGCGTCTGCGCCAGCGGCGAACCCGTTTGCCAAGCCCGCTGCCGCGCCTGCACCCGCTGCGGCTGCCGCTCCGGCGGCACGTGGCTTGCTCAACAGCCCGCCCGTCAAGGCACCTGCCGCGTCCGCACCCACTGCCAATCGCGGCCAAGGCCAGTTGCGCCTGTCCAGCGGCACCCAGCAATGCGTCATCAAGGCCCTGAGCCTCAAGGAAGCGCTGCTGGTGGTCAAGCGCACCGACACCCTGCCGCAAGTGCTGGAGAGCTCGGTGCTGGACATGGAGCAGGGCGACAACGCCGAAACCGCTCGTCTGAACGGCTACCTGCACGCCATCGTCGCCCATGAGCAAACCCCTGACAGCGAATGGCTGCAACTGACTTTCCGCTTCGTCGACAAAGACCCGCAGAAACTCGACTACATCTCCCGCCTGATCGCCCGCGGCACGGCGCAGAAGCACTTCGTACCGGGCGCCTGATCTGGCGGCGCCCTTCAGTCAGCTATCGCGAGCAAGCTCGCTCCCACAGGAGATCTGCTGCTGACACAAATTTTGTGGCAAACACAGATCAGTGTGGGAGCGAGCTTGCTCGCGATGGGGCCATCAGCTTCAACCCGACCGCCGATCCAATTTTGAAACATCCGTCGACTACGCTGGTCCATCCCAGCTGCTAGGCTGCTTTGCAGGCCTTCATTTCGACAGAATTCTTGCCCATGCTCGTGCCGTTGCTGTTCGCCTGTGGTCTTGTCCTGGCCGCCACCCCGGCCTTGGCCATGACCATCTACAAATCCACCGACGCCAATGGCGTGGTCTCCTACAGTGACCGCCCCAGCAAAGGCGCCCAGGTGTTCGTATTTCGTGATCGCATGGTCGAGCGCCTGGAGCGCCAGGTGTTTCTCGACATCAGGAAGCAGAAGGGCGCGGACGCGGTGTACGTGCGCAACGACCTCTATGCGCCGGTGGAAATCGAGCTGAGCTTCGCCGGGTTGCGCAATGTGAGCGGAGCGCCGAGCCGGCCGATCCGCCGCGTGCTGCCGGCGCGCAGCAACCTTCGCCTGGCGCTGCTGACGGCCACCCGGCCCGGCAGGCCACTGGCTTATACCCCAAGGTTCGAATACTCCCTGGGCGACCCCGCAGGCACGGCGCAAGCTTATCGCTATCCGTTGCCCTGGCGTGGCGGGCCGTTCCGGTTGAGCCAGGGCGCCAACGGCCAATACAGCCATTACGGCCCGAAGAACCGCTACGCCATGGACATTGCGATGCCCGAAGGCACGCCTATCATCGCGGCGCGTGGCGGGGTCGTGGTCAAGACCGAGAACGAGCAGACCGGGCGCGGCACCGATCCTGCCGGCAACTTTGTGCGCGTGTTGCACGATGACGGGACCATGGGAGTCTACCTGCACCTGCAGAAGGGCTCGGTGAGCGTCCAGGAGGGGCAACGGGTCGTGGTGGGCACGCCGCTGGCGCTATCAGGCAACACCGGTAACAGCTCCGGCCCGCACCTGCACTTCGTGGTCCAGCGCAACACCGGGCTGGGGTTGGTGTCGATTCCCTATCAGTTCAACCAGCCGGTGGGTGACTTGCCCAACTTTGCGTTGGGCAAGCAATAGCACGGGAGATGACAAGAAGGCTTTTCGTGGCGAGGGAGCTTGCTCCCGCTCGGCTGCGAAGCAGTCGTCGCTTTTGGGGTCGCTTCGCGACCCAGCGGGAGCAAGCTCCCTCGCCACAGTGGGTTATGCCTTCAACTTGCGGGCAGATCGACACTCAATCGAGCATCAACACCTTCGCCAGGATGATCTTCGGCCCTTTCATCTTCTTGATGATGATCCGCAGGCCTTCGACTTCCAGCACTTCTTCCTCTTCCGGCACCCGTTTCAGGGTTTCGTAGACCAACCCTGCCAGGGTTTCCGCTTCGATGTGGTCCAGGTCGATGCCCAGCAGACGCTCCACCTTGAACAGCGGGGTGTCGCCGCGCACCAGTAGCTTGCCCGGCTGATAGGCGAGGATGCCACGCTCGGCCTTGCGGTGTTCGTCCTGGATATCGCCCACCAGCACTTCCAGAACGTCTTCCATGGTCAGGTAGCCGATGATATTGCCGTCGGCTTCCTCGACCACGGCGAAGTGCGAACCGCCCTTGCGGAACTGCTCCAGCAGCTGCGACAACGGCATGTGCCTCGATACTCGCTCCAGCGGGCGGGTCAGTTCCGCCAGGTTGAACGATTCGGGGATGTGGTCCAGGGCCGCCAGTTCCAGCAGCAGGTCCTTGATGTGCAGCAGGCCGACGAATTCCTGGCGCTCGCTGTCGTACACCGGATACCGGCTGAACTTGTGGCGACGGAACATCGCCAGGATTTCCTTGAGCGGGGCATTGAATTCCAGCGTTACCAGGTCTTCCCGGGAGTTGGCCCAGTCCACCACCTCCAGCTCGCCCATTTCCACGGCGGAGGCCAGCACGCGCATGCCTTGGTCGCTCGGGTCCTGGCCACGGCTGGAGTGCAGGATCAGCTTCAACTCCTCGCGGCTGTAATGGTGTTCATGATGCGGGCCGGGCTCACCCTGGCCGGCGATACGCAGGATCGCATTGGCGCTGGCATTGAGCAGGTAGATCGCCGGGTACATGGCCCAGTAGAACAGGTACAGCGGTACGGCCGTCCACAGCGACAGCAGTTCCGGTTTGCGGATCGCCCAGGATTTGGGCGCCAGCTCGCCGACCACGATGTGCAGGTAGGAAATGATGAAGAACGCGGTGAAGAACGACACACCCTTGATCACTTCCGGCGACTGGACGCCGACCGCGCCCAGTAGCGGCTCGAGAATGTGCGCGAACGCCGGCTCGCCGACCCATCCCAGCCCCAGTGAGGCGAGGGTGATACCCAGCTGGCAGGCCGACAGATAAGCGTCGAGCTGGCTGTGGACGGTGCGCAGGATGTGCCCGCGCCAGCCGTTCTGTTCGGCAATGGCCTCGACCCGGGTCGAGCGCAGCTTGACCATGGCAAATTCGGCCGCAACGAAAAAACCGTTGAGCAAGACCAGGATCAGAGCAAAAAGAATCATGCCGAATTCGGCGAAGAGTGTAGCGAGGGACAAGCCAGGGGAAGGGTCCATGATGGAGTTTTGCAGGTTCCGTATGTTCGTATGATGGGAAATCGGCGCCTGAAAAGGCAGGCACAAGTCAGCCAATGTAGCGGCTGACCGGGCGATTGCCTAGTGGGGAACGCCCGCCGGCGTCATTCGTCGTGGCTGGAGTGCCGTCCGCGGACCACCTGCGCCGGGGTGAAATGGCAGGTAAACGTACTGCCATGGCCGGGCACGCTGCTGATTTCCATGCGTCCACGATGGCGCAGCAGCACGTGCTTGACGATTGCCAGACCGAGCCCGGTTCCGCCAGTGTTGGAGTTGCGGCTGGAGTCGACCCGGTAGAAGCGCTCGGTCAGGCGCGGCAGGTGCTTGCTGTCGATGCCGATGCCGGAATCGCGCACGCTCAGGTGTGCGCCTTGTTCATCGCCCCACCAGCGCACATGGATCCGCCCTTGTTCAGGCGTGTATTTGACCGCGTTGAACACCAGGTTGGAAAACGCGCTGCGCAGTTCCGCCTCGCTGCCCTTGAGTTGCACGGTCGGGTCTGCTTCAAGCGTGATGGACTGCTGCTTGGGACCGGACAACTCCTGCGCATCTTCGGCAATGACTTGCAACAGGTCCTCGATGGGCACCGGCTGGTTGTCCGAGGGATAGTCGGTGGCTTCCAGCTTCGCCAGCAACAGCAGGTCGTTGAGCAAGGTCTGCATGCGTCCGCCCTGCTGCTGCATCTGCTGCAAGGCACGGGTCCAGCGCGGGTTCACCTCTTCGACATTGTCGAGCAGGGTCTCCAGGTAACCGCAGATCACCGTCAATGGCGTACGCAGTTCATGGGATACGTTGGCGATGAAATCCTTGCGCATCTGTTCCAGTTGATGAATACGCGTCACGTCGCGCACCAGCATCAGGTGCTCGTTGTTGCCATAGCGGGTGATGTACAGCTGGATGCGCAGCCGATCATTGGTGGGCGACGGGATTTCCAGCGGTTCGGCGTAATTGTCTTGCTCGAAATATTCCTTGAAGCGCGGATGGCGCACCAGGTTGGTCACCGGCTGGCCGCTGTCCTGTGGCGTCTTGAGGCCCAGCAGGGTTTCTGCGGCGCGGTTCCACCATTCCAGGTTGCCGTCGCTGTCGAGCATGATCACCGCGTCTTTGAGCGCGGCGGTGGATTCCTGGACGCGGTCGATCACTGCCTGCAGGCGGCCGCGAACGCGCTGGTCGCGCCGTTGCAGGTGGTAGATGCTGTCGAACACCTCGCCCCACAAGCCATAGCCGTCGGGCGGGGCCTCGTCGGGTTGGTGCAGGCGCAGCCACTCGTGCAGGCGCAGCAATTGCTTGAGGGTCCAGGCCAGGTAAAGCGCCAGGCCCACGGCCAGGCTCCAGCCGTAGTAGCCGGTGACCAGGCCGATCAACAGGCAACCGGTCACCAGCAACAACATGTGGCGGATCAGGGTGCCATGCCAGTTTTGATTCACTTGAGCGCGCGTCCTTGTCAGCTTGTCGGGCGGTAAGGGCTCGGGTCAGGCCTTTGTCGAAAAACGATAACCGGTGCCGCGCACGGTTTGTACCAGATTCTCATAGGCGTCGCCGAGGGCTTTGCGCAAGCGCCGGATGTGTACATCCACGGTGCGCTCCTCGACGTACACGTTGCCGCCCCAGACCTGATCCAGCAGTTGCCCGCGGGTGTAGGCGCGCTCCTGGTGAGTCATGAAGAACTGCAACAGGCGATATTCGGTCGGGCCCATCTCGGCGGGCTTGCCGTCGATGGTCACGCGGTGGCTGATCGGGTCCAGCAGCAGGCCGCCAACTTCGATCGGCGCTTCGCCATCGGTCGGCCCGGCACGACGCAGCACGGCCTTGAGGCGCGCCACCAGCTCCCGAGGGGAAAACGGCTTGGTGATGTAATCGTCGGCACCGACTTCCAGGCCCTGGATCTTGTTGTCTTCTTCGCCCTTGGCGGTGAGCATGATGATCGGGATGTCACCCGTCAGCTCATCGCGCTTGAGACGCCGGGCCAGCTCGATGCCGGAGGTGCCTGGCAGCATCCAGTCCAGCAGGATCAGGTCGGGCTTGCGATCGACGATGATGGCGTGGGCCTGTTGAGAGTTTTCTGCTTCCATGCAGTCATAGCCGGCCATCTCCAACGCAACGGCGATCATCTCGCGGATGGGCGCCTCGTCGTCGACGATCAGAATGCTCCTGCCAACCATGGGGTAATCCTCTTGTCATTTAACTGTCTTGCGCCGCATTAGATAACGGAATTATTGCAGTCGTGTGACAGTTATTTCCCCGGACGGCAGCAGAGGCGATCTTGGGCTAGGCTTTTGGGTCCGAATCCTGACAACTGCAAAGGAAGGTTTCCATGGCTTATTACACTCGATCCCTCAAGGCGTTGGGGCTGGTAGCTGCGCTGGCGCTGCCGGGAATGGCGCTTGCGGCTGGCGAACCGGCAATGGTCAAGGATGGCGTGCTGGTCGATCATAAGGGCATGACGTTGTACACCTATGACAAGGACGACGGCGGCAAGTCGATGTGCAACGATAAATGCGCCGAAAACTGGCCACCACTCAAGGCTGAAAGCACCGCGACTCCTTCAGGCGAATGGACCGTGATCACGCGTGATGATGGCGCGTCACAGTGGGCCTATGACGGCGATCCGTTGTACACCTTCGTCGGCGACAAGAAGGCGGGTGACAAGACCGGCGACGGCAAGGGCGGCGTCTGGAAGATCGCCAAGCCCGACTGACCAGCACCGAACCGCTTTTCGTGGCGAGGGAGCTTGCTCCCGCTCGGTTGCGTAGCGACCGCAAGATTTTTGGGGCCGCTTCGCAGCCCAGCGGGAGCAAGCTCCCTCGCCACAGGGTTGTTCTTAATCCCACACCCAGCGCTCGGCCACAGAACTCACCGCAACCCGTAATCCAGCACAATCCCGACAAAAATCGCCAACCCGGCCCAGTGGTTGTGCAGGAACGCCTTGAAACAGCGCATCCGGTCCTTGCCGCGGGTGTACCAGAACTCCCAGGCAAAGCACGCGGCGGCGGCCACGAGACCGAGATGGAACCAGCCCCCCAGCTTGAACTGAGCCCCGGCCAGCAGCAGGCAGCCCAAGGCCAGGCCTTGCAGCGTCAAGATGATCACCCGATCGGCATCGCCAAACAGGATCGCCGTGGATTTCACGCCAATCTTCAGGTCGTCGTCCCGGTCGGTCATCGCGTAGTAAGTGTCGTAGCCCACCGTCCACAGCAGGTTGGCGATGTACAGCAGCCATGCAGCGGCCGGCAGATGGCCGGTTTCGGCGGTGAAAGCCATCGGCATGCCCCAGGAAAACGCCGCGCCCAGCACCACTTGCGGGTAATAGGTGTAGCGCTTCATGAACGGGTAACTGAACGCCAGCGCCAGTCCGCCCAAGGACAACAGAATCGTCGGCGCATTGGTGCACAGCACCAGCAGGAAACTCACGCTCATCAAGACCGCGAAGAACACCAGGGCTTCCTTCGAGCTGATCTTGCCGCTCACCAGCGGGCGCTGCTCGGTGCGTTTGACGTGGCCGTCGACCTTGCGGTCGGCCCAGTCGTTGATCACGCAACCGCCGGCACGGGTCAGCACTACGCCCAGCACAAAAATCACGATGTTGGCCAGGGACGGCGAGCCTTCGCCGGCAATCCACAGCGCCCACAATGTCGGCCACAGCAACAGGTAGATGCCGATGGGCTTGTCCATGCGGGTCAGTTGCACGAAGTCCCAGGCCCGCGGATTGAGGCGGTTCAAGGATTTGAGCAGTTGCACGTACATCAGCAATTCTCCGAATAGGCGCGAGCGACGGTCCACAGTGGCGGCAGGAAAATCTCCGCCACCAGCACGCTCAACGCACCGCGATCGAAACGCGAGCGACGGCCCCACAACGCCTGGGCGCGAACCTCGGGTGGCAACCATTCGCTCGGGTAGTGGCACACCTCGATCGCCCGGCGCTGGAATGCCTGGTCGCAAAACAGCAGTTCACCCAGGGAGCGACTGCCGAGTGCGTCCATCTGCAAACCGTCGCCCTGCAACGCGCTGCGCGCCGCCACGCTGCGGGCGAACACCCAAGGCTGGCCATGACCGCGCAGGTAGACCTCGCGCACCCAGCCTTCGCTGCCCTCGGCCAGGTCCAGCGCGGCACACTCGTCGGCGCGCAACGGCTGCCAGCCCTCCAGCAGCGGTGTCACGCTGAAGTGGTCATCCGACAGGCCTGTAAGGCGCCGGGTCAGGGAGCCTTGGTCGAACAACCAGTCGAGCACGCAGGCATCGGGACGGGGCGACAGCAGGTGCTGGGGCAGCCATCGAAGTGTAGGAAATATCGAATTTGTAGGCGGCACAAGGGTCTTGAATGGCAGCGAATGAGGCCGCGAGCTTACCATGCCGGTCGGCGATTTTGACCGAGCCAGGGCGCCGCTGCGCCGATCCCGCTTGCATCTGTCGCGACCGATCAGTACAAAACGGCCCTGAGCCGGAAAATACCGGCCAAGGCCTGACATCTTGAGGAAGTATCGGAATGAAAAAGTGGCAATGTATCGTCTGTGGCCTGATCTACAACGAAGCTGACGGTTGGCCCGACGATGGCATCGCGCCCGGCACCCGCTGGGAAGATGTGCCGGCGGACTGGCTGTGCCCGGACTGCGGTGTCGGCAAAATGGATTTCGAAATGATCGAAATCAACTGATCGTTTCATCAAACGGAGAGCAACATGAGCGCACCTGTCGTCATCGTCGGTACCGGCCTGGCTGGCTATAACCTGGCCCGGGAGTTTCGCAAGCTCGACAGCGAAACCCCGTTACTGCTGATTACCGCGGACGACGGCCGTTCCTACTCCAAGCCGATGCTCTCCACGGGGTTCGGCAAGAACAAGGACGCCGATGGCTTGAGCATGTCCGAGCCGGGCGCCATGGCCGAGCAGTTGAAGGCCGAAGTGCGCACCCACACGCGCATCAGCGGCATCGACCCGGGCCACAAACGCCTGTGGATCGGCGAGGAAGCGGTGAGTTATCGCGACCTGGTCCTGGCCTGGGGCGCTGAAACCGTGCGCGTGCCGGTGCAGGGCGATGCGGCGGATCTGATTTTCCCGATCAATGATCTCGAAGACTATGCACGTTTTCGGGCCGCCGCCGCTGGCAAGCGCCGGGTGCTGCTGCTCGGTGCCGGCCTGATCGGCTGCGAATTTGCCAACGACCTGGTCCTCGGCGGTTACGAAGTGGAACTGGTGGCCCCCTGCGAGCAAGTCATGCCGACGCTGCTGCATCCGGCCGCTGCCGCAGCGGTCCAGGCCGGGCTGGAAAGCCTTGGCGCACATTTCCACTTGGGGCCGGTGCTCAACCGTCTGCAACGTGTGGCCGACGGATTGGAGGCGCATCTGTCGGATGGCCAGGTGATTCCCTGCGATCTGGTGGTCTCGGCCATCGGCCTGCGCCCACGCATCGACCTGGCGGCTGCCGCCGGGCTGGTGGTCAATCGCGGCGTGGTGGTTGATCGTCAGCTGAAAACCTCCCACGCCAATATCTATGCCTTGGGCGATTGTGCCGAAGTCGATGGCTTGAACCTGCTCTACGTCATGCCGCTGATGAGCTGCGCCCGCGCCCTGGCCCAGACCCTGGCTGGCAACCCGACCGCTGTCAGCTACGGCGCCATGCCGATCACTGTGAAAACCCCGGTCTGCCCGCTGGTGGTATCGCCGCCGCCACGGGGCAGCGAAGGCGCGTGGAGCGTCGAAGGGGAGGGCGCCGACATCAAGGCCCTGTGCCGCGACGCCCATGGCAATCTGTTGGGCTACGCCCTGACCGGTACGGCGGTGATGGAGAAACTGGCGCTGAACAAGCAGCTTCCGGCACTGCTGGCGTAAATACTGGTCGCTCTGTCGCATATGCCCTGCTTTTCCGGCCACAAACGCCCGCCGGACACTGGCGCCGGTTGCGGCCCCGTGCCATCCTCACTCCGGTCTGCCGCAGAGTAGAGCCTGCGGCGCCTTAGGGGTTGTTCCGAAGAGAACAGCACGGACATAACAACAAAAAAATCGTCAAAGGGGCTTCATTCATGCGTAAACCAGAACTCGCCGCCGCCATTGCGGAAAAAGCGGACCTCACCAAAGAACAAGCCAACCGCGTCCTCAACGCTGTTCTCGAAGAAATCACCAGCGCCCTGCATCGCAAGGACAGCGTTACTCTGGTCGGCTTCGGCACCTTCCTGCAACGCCACCGCGGCGCCCGCACCGGCAAGAACCCACAAACCGGCGAGCCGGTGAAAATCAAGGCCAGCAACACGGTTGCGTTCAAGCCAGGCAAATTCCTGAAGGACAGCGTTAACCCATAATTGCGCCGACTACCTCGGTCGAGGAAAGCAAGCGGCAACAAAAAGGCATACCGATGAAGTCGATATGCCTTTTTTGCGTCTGAAACAAACCCCATGGTCAGGAAGCTCTAGCCCTAGCCCAGCAGTTTGTTCGCAAGCGCCAGATCGAACTGCTTGCTTCCTGATTTGTTCCAGCCGCCAGGGGTTTTTGAGCACAGCCGAATCCAGGCTTTGATCATTTTGTGCGCTGCAAAGAAGCGTCAGGCGCACAAATGCATCAAGTTTCTACTGGCTGTACAAGATGTTGTAGAACGAGGCTTGCTCATCCCCGATCAAGGACAGGTCGTGCCCAGTAGGGATTTTTTCGAACATCGCTTTGTTGACCGCCATCCGACGCATGATGATCACTTCCAGCAACTGGCCGAACAGCGCTTCATCACGGACGTGTTTTTTCAGTTTCAAGATTTCGCGGGGCTTTTCTTTCAGAATATGAAAGGCGAAATTCATCACAACCATATTGGAGACGAACAGGTTTGCCGTTGACTGAAGCGGATTGACCGCATCGATCAACGCATCAAATATTTTTTGCCTGTCCTGAGCATAGGTGGGCAAAAAAACGTCGGGGTACATAAGCTCGCTGTTGCGATCATTGATCGCGAAGCGGTAACGGGTATCGTCGGGCTCGGTGAGTAACCTGACTGTGCTTGTTTGAAAGGTTTTCAATGTACTGAGCAGTTCATGCTCTTTCCTGCTGTCAGCCTTGATCGCTTTGTAAACCAGATCAATCACATCCAGAAAAACAACGGACCCCAGCCCATCGGTCGCCATCTTCAGCTGATTGCCCTCGATGCTGAACCGACGATACGCCTCGTCATCAATGCTCAATTCGAAGAGGAGGAACCTGAACATGTAGTTCCGAAGGCGCGCATCCGCATCCAGGGCGCTGTTTTTCATGCTGATCAGCTGGATCAGGTAAAAGAAAATAAAGTATTCCTTGTTGGTTCGTTGCCGGTTGTCAATTTCAAGCAGATAGCCAAAGCGCGACAGGACCAGGAGGAGGGCGTAGCAGTCGGGTTCCGTGAAACCGTTTTTCAACACGGCCTTTTCGAAAGCGCTGGTGGAAAACAAATCATGCCAGCGGCTAACGCTGAAGGGCGCGCCATCGTGTTTTCTGGCGACAACGGACAGCAACGAAGGCTCGTCTTCTTTGTAAAAAACAGCACCCAACGCCTTCGGATACGGCCGGACGTTCAGGAAATTTTCAAGTTTGTATGAGAGAAGGTCGAATATGTCCATCTGGCTTTATCCGCAGGTCTTCCATTTTCCGTTCGGGCCTTTCTTCTCGACACGAAATGACGTAATGGTTCTATTAAATTTGTCCAATAATCGGAAACCGATGCCTCTGGCCTTGGGTTCATTCGTCTTGGACAGCACGCCATCTTTCAGCCCTGTCTCTTTATAGTCAACGGTAGCGATGTCCTTGTGGTTATTGAGCATGCTGACCCCTTCGTTATTGACGGTGGCCACTACCCGATACTTTTCATTGCCTGGGTTGAATCCAGGGTTACTGTCCTGGTTGACCCAGACCGCTTTCTCTCCTCGGATATTCGGAACCAAGCCGCCTTTGCCTCCGTTGGCGGCCTTGGACGAGACGGTTTCGCTTTCGCCCATGTACCGAATAATCTCATTCTCTTTGAGCCCCAGCGGGTCGATCCAGGTAAATGGATTCGGTGCGTAGCGATAAAGATTCAGGCTTGCGGCCAGGCCCAAGGGGTCGGGCGTGGTAAAGCGGCCTATGTCGGGATCATAGAAGCGGAAGGTGTTGTAGTGCAGGCCTGTTTCCCGGTCCAGATATTGCCCCTGAAAACGCAGGTTCTGTTCTTCGATGTAGTACGGCTCACGGACTTCATCAGTGGTATTGCCCCATACCTGGTAGTGAGCGTGCCAGAGCGGATGGCCGTCACTTTCCGTCAGTGCTTGTGGTAGGCCATTGGGGTCGTTGTGGTAATAGCGGATGCGTTGATGTTCACCAATGCCGTCGACGCGGGCCAAGGGCTCGTGACTATCGCCGATGTAGAGGTACAGGCTGGTCAGGCTGTTTTTATGTTCCTTGAGTAATTGCAGGCCATCCCAGTCGAAACGCGTGCTGCCGATGAGGCGCCCGTTGTCGTCATGTTCAGTTTTCTCAATCCTTCGGCCCAACGGGTCGTAGCGCATCCTGACGACGTTTTCACCGTCGGATTTCTGGGTTCGAACTTCAACCAGCCGGTGATCCGAGTCGTAACTGAAACGCTGCAGGCCATGTAGCCCACTGCGCTTTTCAATCATTCGGCCAAAACCATCGTAGCGATAGTGCTTATCCTGATAGCGCTTGAGTTGGTTGTGCGTAACCCGCCCACCTGTACCGGGTGAACTGTCGAGGAGATTGGCGGCGGCATCGAAGGAAAATGTTTCATTTTGGCTATGTCGAGTGCTCTGGCTTGCCAGGATCCGGCCTGTCACATCGTAGTGCAGCAGTTGGCGTTGTTGACCCTGCGGCAGCCGCTCAAGGCGCCCCACCAGGTGGTCACCAGGATCAAACTCATAATGGGTTTGATCAGCGGCGGGCATCAACGCCGACTGGCTGGTGTGCCGGCGTTGGCGGCTGCGTAAGCGCCCGCTACGGTCATACTCGCTACGTGTGCTGATGTGGCCTTGGGTGCGCAGCACCTCTCGATGCAACCGGTCGCGCTCGAAGTCGCAGATGACCTGGCCGTCGAGGTTGATCTGGTGCAGGTGGCCGCTTCCGTAGTACAGGCGGTTGATCCAACGACCGTCGGGCAGCTGGGTCTGGATCAGGTTGCCAAGTTCGTCGTAGTGATGCTTCAGAGCGCCTTCCGAACTCCGCTCCTCAATCAGATACCCCTGCGCGTCATAAGCAAAACCCAGTCGTTGTGTGTTGCCAGCGTTATCGATGACGGTGGCTTCGATTAACTGATTCAACGGGCTATAGCTGTACCGGGACTGTCCATCCGGTGTGATTCGGGTGGTCAGCCGCCCAACGGCATCACGTTCCAAATGATGAACAATAGTTTTTTCACTGGACCGCTGATCACCTTGCGGCGCTGCGATGGTTTCGACTCGTTTTACGTTATTGAGCGCATCGTACGTATAACCTTTGGCGCTTCCATCAAGGTTGCGCTGTTCGCTCAACCGATCCGCGGCATCCCAGGCGAACCGATAGCTTTCGCCGTTCTCGTTGATCAGCGCTTGCAGCCGGCCGAAGCTGTCGTAGGCAAACTGCACCTGCCGGCCCTGGGCGTCGATGCGTTGGCGCACCTGGCCGCGGCGGTTGTGCTGGTAATGCGTGGTGAGCCCGGCCGGGTCGGTGTGGCCGGTGAGCTGGCCGGCGCTGTCGCGCTGGTAGTGCTCGGTGCGACCATCCGGCAATTCGCTGCCGAGCAGGCGCCCTTGGGCGTCGTAACTGAATCGGGTGCGCTCGCCGAGGGCGTCGGTGAGAGTTTGCAGATAGCCGCGCGGGTCATAACTGAAACGCGTCGGGTAGCCCGAGCAGTCGATGTGTTCCACCAGCTGCCCGAACGGGTTCCAGCGCAGCTTCTTGCTCTTGCCGGTGGCGTCGATGATTTCCACCACCTGGCCGTGGGTGTCGTAGCGGTAGCGGGTGACATGGCCCAGCGGGTCGGTTTCGGCGACGCAGTTGCCGCGCTGATCGTAGCGGTATTTCCAGCTGTTGCCGGCGGCATCGGTATCCACCAGTGGAAGCGCCCAATGCTCGAGCCAGAGGGTAGACTCGCTGCGGCCCAGCGGGTCGGTTTCGCCGATCAGGTTGCCGGCCTCGTCGTAACTGAAATGGTACTGGCCGCCTTGCGGGTCGGTGGCGCTGAGCAACTGGCGTTCGTCGTTCCACTCGAACGACCAGGTCTGGCCGAGATTGTCGGCGAACCGGGTGATCTGGTGCTGGCTGTTCCAATGCCGGATGCTGATGCGTTGCAGGCTGTCGGTGATACGCGTTATGCCGGCCGTGAGGTCGTAGTCGAACTGGTAGGCGTCGCCTTCGTCAGTCCAGTGGCGGACCACGCGCCACTCCAGGTTTTCGATCAAGGCCCATTCGTAGAAGCAGCGCAGGCCGGCAGGCAGTTGATGTTCGACCATCCGCTGCCCGGCGTCGTAGCTGAACCGCCGCTGCACCTGGCCTCCAGCGTCGCGCACTGCGGTGAGATTGCCCGCCGCATCGTAGGCGTAGCTGATCAGCACTTCGCGCTGCTGGTCGGGGTAGACGCGTTCGATCCGACTGACGCGTTCGTTTTCCCGAGTCAGCTCGACCTGGAGCAAATCAAACGTATCGCGCAGCCGCACCAGGCGGCCAGCTTCGTCATAGTCGAGATGGATGCGATTGTCGTTGCGGTCACCCAACTGGCTCAATCGCAGCCGCGATGAGTTTCCAGGCGTCGGTTCGAACAAACGGTACAAGCCGTCGTCGCTTTCGATCAGCAGTTGTCCGCTTACATTGCGCCGCACCGCGAGGCCTTCGCCGGGGCTGAACAACGCGCCGCCCAACGGGATCGAGCCCATGTCGATGGGGCGGGCCTGTTCGTCGGTATACAGCAGGGTCTCGCCGCCGTCGGGGTGGGGCAGGATGTCGACCTGAACCTCGTAGGAAACGCTCCAGCCGGCGCCGAACAATCCGTCGCGGCGTTCGTCACGGCTGTTGTAGAAACGCTGCCAGTCAATCGGCAGGATGCCAGGCAACACGAAGTCCAGTTCTGCATCGCCGCCCAGCACCTTGGCCCCCGTGGCAGCATGCACCGGGTTCGACGAGCCCATGGCGGCGCTGGCCGCGGCATTGGCCGCGCTGCTCGCGGCCATGGACACCGCGCCGCCCACCAGCATGCAGGGCAACTTGCTGAAAAACTTGCCCTTGCCGCCCTTGAGCATCAGCAGTGCCGTGACCGCCAGCCCCACGCCCGGCGTCTTGCCGCTGCGGATCTCGCGCACCACCACCGAGCCACCACCAATGGTGACGTTGGGCGAAATCAGCCCGGACGACACGACCTTGGCATCGCAAGTACTACGGTCGCCGCTGCGCACGGCGGGCTGGCCGTTGATGGTGACCTTGTCCGAGCCCTCGGCCATGAACTGCGGTGGCATTGGCGGGTGCTTGGTACACAGCACCAGGTCTTCCGGCTTGGGCACCGCGCCCGGCGCGGGCGTGGCGACGGTGGGGCGCCACATCTGCGAAAAGAACGCCCCGGCCATATCCAGGTAGCTGGGTTCTTCTTCAGGCTCAGGGGCTTCGAGCTCGGTACCAGCGGCGGCAACGTGAGACTCGATTGCCCCGGCCGCACGGGCCGCGCGAATGTTGTTAGTGAAGGTATCGTCGGAGCCGGTGAGGATGTTGGCCTGCACCGTGGGCGGAAAAAGGGCGTTGCCGATGCCCTCGCAAATATTGCTCAGGCCCTTGTCGGCTCCGGTCTTGCTCATCGCCAGGCCAACCACGGTGCCCACCACCAGACCGAGCACGAAGCAACCCAGCCCGCCGGTAACCACGGTAATGCCCGTGGCCGCGACCACCGCGGCGGTCGCCAGGGCGGTGATCGCAATGTTCGCCGCCACCTCCAGTACGCCGCCAAGTATGTCGGCCATCATTGAGGTGTGGTCCAGCGCGTCGCCCAGGCGGGCGGCCCAGAGCGCATCAGACATGCCGCGGGCTCATGCGCGCGGAGCGTTCGACAGCTATGGTTTCAAGCGATATGAAGCCTTCCATTGCGCCCCTTCCCTGTGGGTGATGGTTTGCTGACCAAGGCTATGCCAAGGCGTCTGATCAGCTTCGATTTCATGAGGCAATCGGCGGGTCGTATGTTAACCACGGCAGGCGCTTCCTGTCGCTTTCGCCAAGGACTTTTTTGTCAAATGATCGCATCAATATCCAGCGTATAAGGCTTACCGATGACGTACCCATGAGCACCATGGACCAGCTCGATATCGGTGCCGGCCGCAGGCGCCATGGCCAGTTGTTCAGCCACGCGATTTTCCGGATGGGCCTGCCAGCGGGTCAGGTGTTGCGCCAGTTGCTCAGGGTGTTCGGACAGGCTGCCGTAAACGTCTTGGTCGCTGACCAAGGTGGTGTGCAGCCCTCTCAGGCGAGCACGTGTGGCGTGCACCTTGTCGACCTCACGGGCGAGGGCATCAATGATCGGTTGGTGGGTGCGCTCGTAGCCATCTGGACGCCCGATCAACTGTCTGCTTTCGTTACGCAACTGCCGAGTGATCTGTTCCAGCGCATTTTCGATGCATTCGTATTCACGCTGTGTCACCAGAGGGCTCTTCGACTCCAGAGCTTCCTGCCAGCGGCGCAGGGTTGCCCAGCACGCGGGAAGATAGCTGGAGGTCATGAGGTGGTTACCGGCCTGAAAGAGCTGGGCGGTGAACTTCGCCCGGTCCGGCAGGCCACGTCTCTGCTCCAAGGCCAGCTCGCAGGCGGCATGTTGCGTGAGGGTGTCGCAGCCTGGCGTCCAGAGGATCGACGACCGCTCCTGACGACCGAACTCCACGGGCAGGAAATGGCGCAAGGTGCCGTGGTGTTCATAGGACTCGCCCGTCCAGTTGTAGATGCCCGCCACGAACACTGAAAAGCCGGCCGGTACGTTGGCGAACATCAGCGCGAAACCCGTGCCATAGACACTCGCCTTGGTGTCCATCCAACTGCCCGGTACGCTGGGTATCGGGTCGTTGTGATTGACCATGCGGTAGTGCACCAGGGGGGCGGCGTTTTCGACGAAGGCCGCGTCGGCGGCGCGAGGGGCACCGTAGGTGTAGAGTTGGATGTTGTAGCTGAATCCTTCCCTCAGACGTAGCATTTCTGCGAGCAGCAATGCCACGGCGCCGCCCAGGCTATGGCCACAGATCAGCAGTTTCTGACCGGCATAAAACCTTTCCAGGTAATCAATTACGAAGGCAGCAGCTTTTTTTGCTGCTCCGTAAAACCCCTGGTGCACCTTACCGCCACCTTCCTCAAAGGGAACCTGGAGCGCGTCGGCGTCACGCAGGCCATCGGCAAGCATTTGCGCTGTTCCGCGCACTGCAATCAGGATCACTTCGTCATTGTGAGTGATGAAGGCTTGGGTATCGGTGCTTTGCCCCTTGAGTTTCGTGTCGTCAAAGAAATGGACGACGGCAGGATGTTCCTGTTCTGCGCCTAGTTCCGGATTGTTCATAGGATAAAGAGCAGGATCGAACGGGACGATTTCCAGACGCTTGGAGAAGGGCACATCCTCATACAAGGGGTAATGGGACTTTATCTGTCCCGGGTCGACCTTCCAAAGCTCCTCGAACTTGGCCAACGCATCGCCGAACCAGTTACCCACGCTCGGTTGTTCGGGAAAGCTCACCGGTGAGTGTATCGGCGCCTCGCCGGGCTTCTGGCCGAAGGGGCAGTAACTCAGGGTCGCCATGAGTGCCAGTTGGTACAGGTTGAGCGCGCAGAATTCCGAAGTGGTAGACAGCATGGGCCGCAAGGCCCGCAGCGGGCGCACTTCCAGCACGGTATGCAATTGAGGCATCAACGCTACGCCAGTCTCGCCAAACTTTCCCATGAGCCGTGCCGGCCCCTGGTTTTGTGGGTAATGCCGGTACACTCGCGGTGGCAGATGGGCTACATGCTCGACCAGGTCGCGCACCTCCACCTGAAAGAACTGATCGGCGCAAGCTTGGGCCGGGTTCTCTCGGGTGCTGGTGGCGTTGTCGTTCAGGTAGTGGGTTTGCTCAGCGCGGACTTGGAGTTCAGTGATTTTGAGCGGGTAATGCGGCCTTGTTTGTAGGAACGAATACGCCTTTTCGAGCCCTTCATAGTCTTGGTCGAAAGACAGAGCAATCGGGCCGGCAAAATGGCTGCTGACCTTGCCCATCCCCGTCGCATCGAGATTGCCTCGGTACGTTTGCCCTTCCGAGTCGATGACCCGGTAAGCCAGCCATGCATAAGGCTCGCCGGAGCCAAATTCATCAACCAGCTGGAAGCTGGTCCATCGGCTTCCGGCAGGACACGTGAGAATACGACTGCCCAGGCGGGACTCCAAGTCCGTTTTCGATAATGTCATGCACTGAATTCCTTATTCGGTACAGCCTGGATAAATGGCGCATTGCTTTCCATCCGGCATTTGAAAGCCACTGAAATCCTTGTAATTGCCGTAACAGAAAGCGTACTGATCTTCAAAGTTATCGCCCATGCAGCGCTTCCACCCGTTCGGCACTTTTACCCACGTATCACCAATGGCGGGTCGTTCCTCGTCCGCCAATTTGATCCTCATCCTCACGGTTTTCCCCGGCAATTGATCGAGGGTGTACGCCGAAAAAGGCCGACCGATTCCAACGTCGCCCTTTAGGTCGGTTTTTTTGCAGTCGAGGATTTTTCTGAGGACCCGGGGCTTACCCGAAGTGCGAAACAACCATTGGCATTGGCCATGAAAAACGCTCTCGCCCGCTTCGCTGAAGGTGCCCTTGTATTGCTCCTCCAGCTCATCACGTATAACCACGTTGGCAGTATCTCGACTGGAATCGAGCCAATGCGGGCCGTAGACAGAGCTGATTTCAAGCTCGATGCGACTGACCACCAGCGGACAGCCGCTGCGAGTCCTACGGATAAGAATTTCGGCAACGGGTTTGTCCTTGCTTTTGAATACTGGTGCCTTGTTGTCTTTTTTCTCGACGGTGCAGGTTTCCCCCGGCGCGGGGACGTAATACACCGCCGCCTCATAGGCAAAACCCGGCGGCAAATCACCCTTAAAAGTAAATGTGTCCGATTGTTTGTCGGCGCATCCTGCAGCGATCGCCATGCAGCAGCCCAGGCATGTGCCCCGTAAGACCCGTGTCATAGCGATGATTCTCCTTGCCAGAAACCCGCCATCATCAGACGTAACGCCAACTCCATTTTTGATAGCGTCATGCGCTGAATTCCTTATTCGGTACAGCCTGGATAAATGGTGCACTGCCTTCCGTCCGGCATTTGAAAGCCACTGAAATCCTTGTAGTTGCCATAACAAAAGGCGTAGTGGTCTTCGAAGTTATCGCCCATGCAGCGTTTCCAACCGTTTGGCACTTTTACCCACGTATCGCCGATGGCGGGTCTTTCCTCGTCTGCCAACTTGATCTTCATCCTCACCGTTTTCCCCGGCAGTTGATCAAGCGTGAACGCCAAGAAAGGCCGACCGATTCCAACGTCGCCCTTTAGGTTGGTTTTTTTGCAGTCGAGGATTTTTACGATGCGTCGTTTGGCCCCCGAGGTGCGGAACAGCCACTGACATTGGCCGTGGAAGGTGCTCTCACCCGTCTTGCTGAAGGTGCCCTTGTATTGCCCATCCAATTCATCGCGGATGACCACGTTGGCAGTATCTCGACTGGCATCGAGCCAATGCGGACCATAGGCGGATCGGATCTGGAGCTTGATACGGCTGACCACCAACGGACAGCCACTGACGGTTCGGTATAGGGGGATTTCAGCGTTCGGCAGATAGTCCTTAGGCCATTGCAGGTTGTATCCAAGCTCAGTGTCTCTCCCTCCCGGCACGGTGCAGGTCTGGCCTTTGTTCGGGACATACACCGCGATGGCCTGATAGCCGAAACCCGGCGGCAAGTCCGCCGTAAAAGTAAATGTGTCCGGTTGTTTATCGGCACATCCCGCAGTGATCGCCAGGCAGCAGCCCAAGCATGTGATCCGTAAAGCCTGTGTCATAGCGGTGCCTCTCCCCGCCAGAAACCCGCCATCACCAGACGTAACGCCAACTCTATGTTTGATAACGTCATGCGCTGAAATCCTTAGTCGGTACAGCCTGGATAGATGGCGCACTGCCTTCCGTCCGGCATTTGAAAGCCACTGAAATCCTTGTAGTTGCCATAACAAAAGGCGTAGTGGTCTTCGAAGTTATCGCCCATGCAGCGTTTCCAACCGTTTGGCACTTTTACCCACGTATCGCCGATGGCGGGTCTTTCCTCGTCTGCCAACTTGATCTTCATCCTCACCGTTTTCCCCGGCAGTTGATCAAGCGTGAACGCCGAGAAAGGCCGACCGATTCCAACGTCGCCCTTTAGGTTGGTTTTTTTGCAGTCGAGGATTTTTACGATGCGTCGTTTGGCCCCCGAGGTGCGGAACAGCCACTGGCATTGGCCGTGGAGGGTGCTCTCACCCGCCTTGCTGAAGGTGCCCTTGTATTGCTCCTCCAGCTCATCACGTATAACCACGTTGGCAGTATCTCGACTGGAATCGAGCCAATGCGGGCCGTAGACAGAGCTGATTTCAAGCTCGATGCGACTGACCACCAGCGGACAGCCGCTGCGAGTCCTACGGATAAGAATTTCGGCAACGGGCTTGTCCTTGCTCTTGAATACTGGTGCCTTGTTGTCTTTTTTCTCGACGATGCAGGTTTCCCCCGGAGCGGGGACGTAATACACCGCCGCTTCATAGGCAAAGCCAGGCGGCAAATCACCCGTCAAAGTAAATGTGTCTGGTTGTTTGGCACATCCCGCAGCGATCGCTATGCAGCAGCCCAGGCATGTGCCCCGTAAGACCTGTGTCATAGCGATGCTTCTCCTTGCCAGAAGTCCACCATCAACCGCACACGTTCGAAATGCTCCTCAGGGCTTTCGCCTTCGCGTGCTTGCCACTGCGTCGGCGTCCGTGTTGGCGTTTGCAGGCGTTGTGTCAGGAAAAAAGCCAGTTGTTCAGGCGCCAACCAGCTCCATGCTTCGGCCTGGTCGAGGGTGGCACGCAACCAGGCGGCCGGGTCCTCGTGTTCGGCGAGCTTCGCGTAGGCGTCCAGGTGCTCGGCCAATAAAAAGCGTCGGGCATTGATCCGGCGCGTTGCTCGTGCTTGCTGTTCGGGTAAGGGGACTTGCAACCAAAGCAGCACCTCTGGCACCGGATGTGTCCCGGGGGAGGGATTGTCGATGTGTTCCCAGCGGTCACCTTGCCAATAGCACACGCTATTGGCCGGACCGAGATAGGCGGCATGCGCTTCGACTGGCAGATACGCAAGCGCCCGGGCCAATACCCGGTTGTCGTGGAAGCGATACACCGCTTGATGAGGACGCTCCCCGACAATCAATCGTTCGCGCCAGTGCCCGACCAACTGGGGGAGGTGGCCCTTGGGGAGGCTGGCGAGCCAACCCCAATGACTGTCCGGTCGATTGAGCAACTCCTGGAGATTTTTATCGTTGGGGTTATCGAAGGTGAAGACAAACGGCCCGACCTCGCTGAGATCGGCAATCAGGGTTTTGCTGTAGACGCTCAGGTATTGATCGGGTCGACTGTTCTTCATCAGGGCCTGGAGCATCGGTTGTTCGCCGTCCGCATCCAGGATCACACACAGGGCATGGCCGAGGCGGAGGTGTTCAAGCAGCCACTGCCGAGGTTGGGTATCGTTCATGCGGCTATGGGCTCCATCGGGCATGCGCCCTCGCGGCAGGCTTCGCAAAGGGGGCAGAAATCCGCTCCGGCGACCTTGCTGGTTGTCATGAGGGCGCGTTGGGTGGGCGCAAGCGTGGGCGGCAGGTTGAGCAGCGTAGCCAACGGGGCGATCGACCCTGGATCGAATGCTGCGGCACGTGCACCGGGAAGCGGGGCGCCACCCAATTGGATCGCGCTACTGCTGAAAATGCCGCCATGGCCGATCACGATATGCTCGCCTCCGGCACTCAGGCTGAGCGTCGCTCCCGCTTCCAGGACCAGATGAGCACCGGCTTTTATATGCACCTGCTGGCCGGCCTCGACGATCAGCGCCTGGTCCGCGTGGGTATGGCGATTGGCAACGTGCAGGTAGTCGTTGGCTTTTACCTGGACCGTGCGATCGGCGGCGATGGTCCGGTGTTCACCGGCGTGCAGCACCGTGGTGCTGTTGCCCTTGATGTTTTCTCGACGTTCATTGCCGATCTCCAGTCGGCTGTCATGCTCGATCTTCTGCTCCATGTCGCGCTGGGCTCGGAGGTAAATCAGCTCCTGCCCCGCGCGGTCTTCCAGCTGTAGCTCATTAAAACCTTGGCCACCCGGTGAGCTGCGGGAACGAAACACCGTTCGGGTCTTATGTGCGGGCAACTGATAGGGCGCGGCGTTGCTGCTGTTGACCAGGCAACCGCTGATCAGAGGTTTGTCTGGATCGCCTTCCAGGAAGGTCACCAGCACTTCCATGCCTACCCTGGGGATAGTGACGGCGCCGAAGCCGTTCCCGGCCCAATTGGACGCCACCCGCAGCCAGCAGCTGCTGTTTTCACTGGTATCGCCGGCGCGATCCCAGAAGAACCTGACCTTGACCCGGCCGTACGCGTCGCAATGGATTTCTTCACCTTGCGGACCGGTAACGATAGCCGTCTGGCTTCCGGACATTCGAGGTTTTTCATGAGCTCGTGGTGAGCGAAAAATCGAATCCCACGGCGTGGCGACAAAGCTGTTCCGGTAGCCTTCGTTCTCAGGGCGTCCGACGTCGTCGTCCAGGCCTTCCTCCAGCACTTGCGACTGGATGCCTTGATGATGCAACTCGGTCAACAGCCACAAGTCGTTCAATTCCGGACGCGGGTGCTCACTTAACATCAGGAAATGGCCGGACACCAATTCTGGCTGATCACTTGTACCCTCGGCCCTGCGATAGTCGGCGCGATGGCTTTCAAAGGCCCGCCGGGTCAATCGCTTCCCATGCTCCTGTTGGATGAACCCCCCAGGATAATCATAAGCCTCCAGGTCCGGTCGGATTTTGTTGATGGCTGGCTGGTAGTCCTGTTCGAGGATGAACGTTGATTTCTCAAAATCATAATCACGACGAGTAACCCTGCTGGTCCGGGTTTCCAGCTGCACATCGAAACGTTGTACAACCGGCTCCTCGCCCAGCAGGCCGTTGCCTTGTTTATAAGCCGTGGGACGATCAAGCCTCTGGAATACGGTCTGGTCATCGCCAAACACCAGGTGATGCCCCGACTTACTATGCTGGAAATGGTAGTGCAGGCCTTCTTCCTGACACAGGCGAGCGATGAAAGCCAAGTCCGATTCGTGGTACTGGACACAGTAGTCACGCGGTGAGTAGCTCGTACCCAGTCGGAAGCTATAGGCGTCAGCCAGTATTCCATATTCCTTGAGAATGGAAGAAATGATCTCGGGAACAGTGATTTGCTGAAAGATGCGTTGATTGGTGCGGTACTGCAAATAAGCCAGCCTGGGAGTCAGTTGCACGTGGTAATGAGCCAGGCGTTTTGCGGAGTCGCGTTGAGTTACACGGTGGATCTGTCCATGGACGCCACAGTCCTTTGCGTTAAACCCAAGAAACGCCTGCTTGTGCAAGAGTTTCTCGAGGTCCAGATTCTTTCGTTCGCTGACCAGTTCTATATCGAACAGATAAGGGGTACTGATTGCTTCGCGGCCTTCGAATTTCAGTACCTGAAGATCACGCCCGAAATCCTCGATATCAAGATGAAACATAGGAAACGCGTAACGAGTGGGCATGTTCCGTTCCTTCGCAGTGGGCTGGCTTCCCTTCATTGAAGCAAGTCAGAGGACCGCCGCACTCCATCACGATGAAAAAAAGACAGGTATGTAAGAATTTTCTAAATTAAGCGTAGGTAGAAATCATTCGTCTCAATTCTGCTTCGAATGGGTATGTTAAAAATTGGAAAAAAGTAGTAGGGCTCTCGGGGTTATAGTTTGAGTGCTAAAGATTTTTTGATTGATACCGTATTTAGAGAAGTTTCCTACATTTTTATTTTTAAAACCTTGGCATGCTTCGCGTCGATCGGTAGCGGTGCATGAGCCAAGTCCGCTTGCGTAAGTTATCGCTGATGAAAAAATTTCTGACGGTTATGTCGAAATTGGTGTTGATGGCTTGCCGCTGATTAATAAAGCTGAGCAAATTTTGAAGGCATACATGTCTTACTCTGAAAAACTTTCTGCCCATTATCTGGTCCTTGCCAGTTCTCCCGTTTCCAGCGAAAACTTCGCGGGGGTAGATGTGCGTTTTTCAGATGAATATGAAGTTTTGGAACGCGAGCTCGGCAAAGCCCAGTCGATGCATGAGAACGGCCAGATCGACTGGCTGAAGATCCTTGAAAAAAGTGAAGCCCTGCTGCATACCCAGTCAAAAGATTTGCGAGTGGCCGCCTGGCTGACCTGGGCGTTGTACCAGCGTGAGTCCTTCCAAGGGTTGCTAGCCGGCCTCGGGCTTTTGCGACACCTGTGCAAGAACCATTGGCTTGAGCTCCACCCGGTCAAGACCCGAACCCGTGCCGCCAGTTTTCATTGGTTGGTGCCTCGCCTGGAGCAGGCGTTAAGTGAAGATGTCGCGATAGGCAAACAACTGCCGTTGTTCCGTCATCTGGCAGAACAACTTGAAGACCTTGATGCCGTCTTCACCACTCATCTCGGCAATGACGCGCCTTTGGTATTGCCGCTGTGCCGACGTCTCAAGGGCATGATCCAGCGTGTGACCAGTGGCCAGCCGCAGCCTGGATCTGTCGGGACGATGGTGGCTCAAGTAAAACAAGCCGCTACCCAACTGCTCGCTTCCGGTGCTCCGATCGAGAACGAAAGGGATGCCCACAAGGTGTTGCGGGCTCAGCAGGAAAGCGCTCGTACGTTATGCGCCTGGTGGCTCAAGCAAAAAGTGACGGATGCGCGCGCGCTGCGCCTCAACCGCACCTTGCTCTGGTTGGGCATTGACGCGGTGCCGGAGCGCAATGCCGAACAGGTCACCCAGCTACGCAGGCTTCCGGTGGATAAGCTCAAGGCTTATCAGGACAGACGCGAGCGGGGCGAGTACGCGGACCTGCTGGTAGAGATCGAGACCAGCCTGACAAAGGCGCCGTTCTGGTTCGACGGTCAGCGGCTCGCATGGGAGTGTCTTCAAGGGTTGAATGCCGAATCGGCCATGCGCGAGGTAGAGGTCCATTTCGCACTATTCATCCATCGCCTTCCGGGCGTCGTCGAGCTGCGCTGGCACGACGGCGAGCCGTTCGCCGACCCGGCCACCCGGGCCTGGATCGCTGCGCAGGTCATGCCTCGGCTGGAACGCCCCAACACTGCGCCACGAGTCGAGACCATCGATAACCAGGCGCCTTGGGAGCTGGCCCTGGAAGAAGCTGGATCAATACTGACCGTGGACGGCCTCAAGCCTGCCGTTCAGTTTCTCAGGCAAGGGATGCAAACCGCTGAGGGTGCGCGGGTGCTTTTCCTTTGGCGGTTCTCATTGGCTCGCTTGTGCTTCTCGGCCAAGAAATACGAGCTTGCCAAGGTCCAGCTCGAAGCGCTGAACCAGGCGTTGCAAGACGCGGGCTTGAATGCCTGGGAGCCCGATCTCGAGCTACAGGTCCTGCATCTACTGCATCACTGCTGTGAGTTATTGCCCCAGAACCACCTCGTTCGCGAGCGCAAGGATGAAACCTACCGCAGGTTGTGTCATCTCGACCTGGAACGGGTCATCGAATAGGCCTGCAGGCCTCTAATCGCAAGGAGAAAAGTCATGGCCAAAGAAGGCTCTGTCGCCCCCAAGGAACGCATCAATGTCACCTTCAAGCCTGCTATCGGAGGGGGCCAGGAAGAGATCGAACTGCCCCTCAAACTGTTGGCAATCGGTGACTACATCCATCGCAAGGACGAACGCAAGATCGAGAACCGCAAACCGATCGGCATCGACAGGATGACCTTCGACGAAGTATTGGCCAAGCAAGAGCTGAGCCTGCTCCTGAGCGTACCGAACCGCCTCCAGCAAGAGAGCGATACCGACGAGCTCGCCGTACAACTGCGCTTGCGTTCAATGAAGGATTTCAACCCGGCGAACCTGGTCGACCAAGTGCCTGAACTCAAGAAGTTGATGGAGCTGCGAGATGCGCTGGTGGCACTCAAAGGGCCGTTGGGCAACGCACCGGCGTTTCGCAAGGCCATCGAAGGCGTGCTTGCCGACGATACATCCCGCAGTCGCGTGCTGGATGAACTGGGCCTGGCTGCCTCAGCCCCGGACGTTTGATTCTCTCTCAGCCAAGGAAGTCGCCATATGAATAATCACGCAGCGCAGCACCGAGATAGCGGCGAGTACAGCATTCTCGAAAGCATCATCGCTCAAACGCGCCTGACGCCTGAAGACGACGCCTATGACATTGCCAAGCGAGGCGTGTCGGCATTCATCGAAGAGCTTCTCAAGCCGCAGAACAGCGGCGAGCCAGTCAAGAAGGCCATGGTTGACCGCATGATCGCCGAGATCGACTCCAAGCTCAGCCGCCAGGTGGACGAGATCCTCCATCACGCCGACTTCCAGGCATTGGAGTCGGCGTGGCGTGGCCTGCAGCTATTGGTTGATCGCACGGATTTTCGCGAGAACATCAAGATTGAGATGCTCAATGTTTCCAAAGACGATTTGCTGGATGATTTCGAAGACTCGCCGGAAGTCATGCAGTCGGGTTTGTACAAACACATCTACACCGCCGAATACGGTCAGTTCGGCGGCCAGCCGGTCGGGGCGATTATCGCGAACTATTTCCTGTCTCCCGGATCCCCCGATGTGAAGCTGATGCAGTACGTAGCCAGCGTGGCGTGCATGTCCCATGCGCCCTTCATCGCTGCGGCCGGTCCAGGATTTTTTGGTCTGGAAAGCTTCACTGGCCTGCCAGACCTCAAGGATCTCAAAGGGCATTTTGAAGGTCCGCAATTCGCCAAATGGCAAAGTCTTCGTCAATCGGAAGACGCACGTTATATAGGCCTTACCGTGCCGCGGTTCCTTTTGCGTACACCCTATGATCCGCAGGAAAACCCGGTCAAATCGTTCGTCTACAAGGAAACCGTTGCCAATGACCATGAGCATTATTTGTGGGGCAACACGGCGTACGCATTCGGCACTCGGCTCACCGACAGCTTTGCCAGGTTTCGCTGGTGCCCGAACATCGTCGGCCCCCAGAGCGGCGGCGCGGTTGAAGATCTGCCATTGCACCATTTTGAAAGCATGGGCGAGATCGAAACCAAGATCCCGACCGAAGTGCTGGTCTCCGACCGTCGCGAATACGAGCTGGCCGAAGAAGGCTTCATCTCACTGACCATGCGTAAAGGTAGTGATAACGCTGCGTTCTTCTCCGCCAGTTCCGTGCAGAAACCGAAATTCTTTGGCATCAGTGCCGAAGGCAAGGCGAGCGAGTTGAACTACAAGCTCGGTACGCAACTGCCTTACATGATGATCGTCAACCGCCTGGCTCATTACTTGAAGGTGCTGCAGCGTGAGCAGCTCGGCTCGTGGAAAGAACGCACCGACCTTGAGCTGGAGCTGAACAAGTGGATCCGCCAATACGTCGCCGACCAGGAGAACCCGAGCCCCGAAGTCCGTGGCCGGCGGCCGCTGCGTGCGGCCCAGGTCATTGTTACAGACGTGGAGGGTGAGCCGGGCTGGTATCGCGTCAGCCTGAATGTCCGCCCACACTTCAAGTACATGGGCGCCGATTTCACCCTGTCGCTGGTCGGCAAGCTGGACAAAGAGTAAACGGAGCCCGCGCCATGACTGGATACGGCAGCCTTTTCGAACGCTTGAATGGCGATACCGAAGCGCGCTCGGGATTGAGTCGCGATGCCTGCGCCGTAGCGTCCGTGGCTGCCCATCTGGCAAAAATGCTTTGCACCCGAGCGGGCAGCGCACAAATCGCAGCCGATTACGGATTGCCCGACCTCAACGATATGCGGCTGAGTTTGCACGACGCCCGTGGTCAGGCCTGTCGTGCGATCCAGGCCTCTATCGAGGCCTACGAGCCGCGTTTGAGGAATGTCTGTGTCGTTTCAGCGCCCAATGACGCCGACCAGCTCCGCCTGTCTTTTCACATTGACGCCTTTCTGGAAGTGGAAGGCTTCAGGGGAGCGGTGAATTTCTCCGCATGCCTGGACGGCAATGGCCAGATCAAGGTCATTCAGGGATAGATATGTCATTCAATCAGTACTACCAGAGCGAGTTGAGCGCGCTTCGCCAGTTGGGCCAGCGTTTTGCCGAGCGAAATCCTGCGCTGGCACCGTTCCTCGGCCAGGCTGGCCGCGACCCTGATGTTGAACGGTTGCTGGAGGGCGTCGCGTTCCTGACAGGGCGTTTGCGCCAGAAGCTCGATGACGAATTGCCGGAGTTGAGCCATTCGTTGATGCAACTGCTTTGGCCCAACTACATGAGGCCGCTACCGTCCTTCGGTATCTTGCAGTTTGATCCGCTACAGCGGGCTGGCCCCGCATTGCAGGTCGAGCGCGATACGCCGGTGGAGAGCAAGCCGATCAAAGAGGTGATCTGTCGTTTTCGAACCTGTTACCCGACCGAGGTATTGTCGCTGGATCTGACTGGGCTCGGTTACTCGGTAAAGGGAAACGGCTCGTTATTGAGCCTGCGTCTGCAGATGACTTGCGATGGCCACCTGGGAGAGTTGCAGCTAAACCGTCTGCGCCTGCATCTGACCGGCGAGCGTTACATCAGCCAGATGCTCTACCTCAATCTGATGCGCAACCTGGAACATGTCCAGCTGATCCCGTTGGGCGGTGATGGCGGTCCCGTAACCGCTGCGAATGGTGATCCCCTGACGTTCAGGATCGCCGCCAGCCAAGTCCGGCCGGTGGGGTTCGCCGACGAGCACGCGCTGGTCCCTTATCCGTTGAACACCTTTCGCGGCTATCGCTACCTGCAAGAATATTTCGCGTTCCAGGAAAAATTCCTGTTCATCGATGTCAATGGCCTCGACGTACTCAACACGTTGCCGCAAGACATCCTGAAACAAATGCGAGGGCTGGACCTGCGTTTCGACATCGGCAAGAGCGGTAATCAGCAGTTACGTCCGACGCTGGACAACGTGAAGCTTTATTGCACGCCTATCGTCAATCTGTTCAAACATGACGCGCAGCCGATTCGCCTGGATGGGAAGCAGGATGAATACCTGCTCTTGCCGGCCCGATACGACCCTGAACACTGCGGCGTGTTTTCCGTCGAGAGCGTTACTGGCTGGAACCCCGGTGGGCTGGGTTACCAGGCCTACGTGCCTTTCGAATCCTTCGAACACGATTCCAGTTTCGACGTACCTGGCAATCGCGGTTATTACAGCGTTCGCCAACGGCCTTCGTTGCTACACGGTGGCTTTGACACTTGCCTGGGATTCGGCATCCGGCCCAACCCGACCCAGGAGACGCTGTCGATCGAGTTGATGTGCACCAATCGGAACCTGCCGCGCCAGCTCAATCCGGGTGATATCAATCAACCGGGCGACAAGAGCCCGGCGTCGCTTGGCTTCCGCAACATCGGTCCGGTTACGCCGAGTTACGCGCCTCCGTTGGATCGTGACTTCCTCTGGAAGCTCATCAGCAACATGTCGCTCAACTACCTGTCGCTGGTGGACGTGAATGCGCTGAAGGTAATACTCGAAACCTACGACTTTCCGCGTTACCACGACGAACAGACCGAAAAGGTCAGCAAGCTTCTGCTGAGCGGCCTGAAGGCGATTGAACACCACCATGTTGATCGACTGCATCACGGCTTGCCCGTTCGCGGCATATGTACAGAACTGACGATCGATCCTCAGGGCTATATCGGCGAAGGCGATTTGTACGTCTTCGCTTCCGTCCTCAACGAGTTTTTCGCGCTCTACGCCAGCCTCAACTCGTATCACCAGTTGCGGGTAAACAGTACGCAGGGAGAGGTGTACCAATGGACACCCCGTATGGGCCAGCAGCCGCTTCTATGAGCGCGCTGACGAGAGGTATACGCGAGTATTCGTTGTTCCAGGCGATCTTACTCGTGGTCGAGCGGCTGCGCGGCGCCCATCCCGGGCTGGATGACGAAGCACTGTATGACCAGTTGGAGTTCCAGGCCAATCCGAGCCTGGGGTTTCCGGCCAGTGATATCGAGCGCGTGGAATTTTTCCATGAGCATGGGCAGGTGCGGGCTCGCCTGAGTATCAACCTGATCGGCCTGGTGGGAACAGGATCACCGGTACCGGCGTTTTATGGCGAGCAGGCGTTGGGAGACGGCGATGGCAATCCGACTCGCCAGTTCCTCGACGTGTTCCACCATCGCCTCCAGCGGCTGATGCTGCCGATATGGCGAAAATATCGTTACTACCAGAGTTTCCAGAGTGGCGCTCGGGACCCGTTTTCGGAGCAACTGTTCGCGCTGATCGGTCTGGGAGGCGAAGAAATTCGCAAGGCTACTCAACTGAACTGGAAACGCCTGTTGCCGTACCTGGGCCTGTTGAGTCTCCGAGCCCATTCGGCAGCCTTGATCGAAGCGGTGCTGCGTTATTACTTCAAGCACGCCGAGCTAAGCCTGGAACAGTGCGTAGAGCGCCGGGTCGAGATTCTCGCCGAGCAGCGCAATCGACTTGGAGGCGCCAATAGCCTGTTGAGCGAAGACCTCGTGCTGGGCGAACGGGTTCGTGATCGCAGCGGCAAGTTCCGGATCCATATTCGCGAACTGGACTGGCAACGTCTGCACGAATTTCTGCCAATCGGTGTTGGCTACCAACCTCTTTGCACACTGGTGCGCTTCACCCTGCGTGATCCCCTCGAATATGACATTCGCCTGGTCTTGCGCCAGCAGGAAATACATGAGCTGCGTATCGGAGAGCAGAACACTTGCCGCCTGGGATGGACCAGTTGGCTGGGGCTTGAACACGCCGACGGCGTGGTGTCCCTCGGCAGCAGTATTCATCAGGAACGAGCGAAATGATCAATGTGGATCTTCAGCAACTTATCCAAGCGTTGGACGCAGATACCCGGGGCGATCTGGAGCGCTCGGCGCAGCGATGTGCGGATCGTGGCGCAGACAAGATCCTGGTGGATGATCTGTTGCTGAGCCTGTTGGAACGTAGCCAGAGCTTGCTTGTGCGTGCCTTGCTGGATGCCGGGATAAGTCCAGGGCAGTTGAGCGCGGTTCTTCAACCCCGGGCTGAACACGGCGCTTCACGTAATCCGGTATTTGCCCTTGAGCTGGTGCAATGGCTGCAGGATGCGTTATTGGTGGCGAATCTCGAGCTAGGTCAAGGCAGTGTCACGGAGGCCGCGTTGATCCTGGCGTTGTTACGCAACCCCATTCGTCATGCCGGCACTCGGTACCAGCCGTTGCTCGCCCGGTTGAGCATCGAGCGGCTGATGGATTTCACCCGGTCCCGACAGTCACAGACGAACGACAGTCAACCCGCCATGCCGGGCGATTCGTTACTGGAGCGCTTCACTCATAACCTGACCCGGCAGGCTCGTGACGGCAAGCTTGATCCGGTGCTATGCCGGGACGGCGAAATCCGGCAGATGATCGATATCCTTTCGCGTCGCCGCAAGAACAATCCGATCGTTATCGGTGAAGCCGGGGTCGGCAAGACTGCCATCGTCGAGGGGCTGGCGTTGCGCATCGTCGCAGGGGAAGTGCCGTCAGGGCTTGAAGGGGTGCAAATCCTTTCGCTGGACATGGGGCTGCTGCAGGCCGGAGCCAGCATCAAAGGGGAATTCGAACGTCGCCTCAAAGGGGTGATCGACGGCGTAAAGTCTTCATCCACTCCCATTATTCTGTTCATTGACGAGGCCCATGCATTGGTCGGCGCAGGTGGGAGCGCCGGCGGTTCAGACGCGGCCAACCTGCTCAAGCCGGCGCTGGCCCGAGGCGAATTGCGCACAATTGCGGCCACGACATGGGCCGAGTACAAGAAATACTTCGAAAACGACACGGCCCTCGCACGTCGTTTCCAGCCGGTGCAACTACACGAGCCGACCGTCAGTGATGCGGTGACAATCCTGCGTGGGTTGGCCCGGGTTTATGAGCAGAGTCATGGCATCTATCTGCGTGATGATGCGGTGGTCGCCGCGGCGCGGTTGTCAGCTCGCTATCTGGCCGGTCGTCAATTGCCGGACAAGGCCGTCGATGTGCTGGATACCGCCTGTGCTCGGGTGCGTATCAGCCTGGCTGCAGCGCCGCGAAGCCTTGAGCGCCTGCGTGGAGAACTGGCCGAAGGCGAGCGACAACGTCAGGCCTTGTGTCGTGATGCACAGGCCGGGTTGCCGATCGATCACCAGGCATTGGCGACGCTTGAGGTGAACCTGGAAGCTATTGAAGAAAAGCGCCAGGTTCTGGAGTCTCGTTGGGTCGAGCAACGAGTGCTTGCCGAACGCCTGTTAACACTACGCCAGCAATTGGTCGGGGCGCGGGAGGATGGGTCGCAGGTCATGGAGGTCGAGACGCTGGAAGCGGCGTTGGACGAAACCCACCATGCGCTGCTAATTGCCCAGGCCGATGAGCGCCTGGTCAGCTTTGAAGTGTGTCCACGCCTGGTAGCTGAAGTAATCAACGCATGGACTGGCGTGCCGTTGTCGCAGCTCGCATGCGAGCACAACAGCAGGATCACCCGTTTCGCGGATGACTTGCGCGCGCGCATCAAGGGGCAGGAACCAGCCGTGCAGGCCCTTGATCGCGCGATGCGGGCGGCCGCTGCTGGCTTGAACAAGATCGATGCTCCTGCGGGTGTGTTTTTGCTGGTGGGCCCGAGCGGTGTCGGCAAAACCGAAACGGCGTTGGCCCTGGCGGATTTGCTATACGGCGGAGACCGTTTTATCACGACGCTCAACATGGGCGAGTTTCAGGAGAAACATACCGTTTCCCGACTGATCGGCGCGCCACCGGGTTATGTCGGGTTCGGCGAGGGCGGCATGCTCACCGAAGCCGTCAGGCATAAGCCCTATTCTGTTGTGTTGCTCGACGAAGTTGAGAAAGCTGATCCGGATGTGCTGAATCTGTTCTATCAGATTTTCGACAAGGGCCTGGCCAATGACGGCGAAGGACGGGAGATCGATTTTCGCAACACGCTGATTCTGATGACGTCGAACCTGGGCAGTGAACGCATCAGTCAATTGTGCCAAAACAACGCGCGACCAAGCGCCGAACACCTCGAAGAAGCTATCCGTCCATTGCTCAGTCAGCATTTCAAACCTGCATTGCTGGCGCGGATGTGTGTGGTGCCGTACTTCCCGGTAAGTGGTGCGGTGTTGCGTGAGCTCGTGGAGATAAAAATGGCTCGCTTGGGCGAGCGGCTGAAACGTCGTCAGTTGGGATTCACTTATTGCGCGCAGCTTGTCGACCAGTTGGTCGAGCGTTGTGACCGCAGCGACAGCGGCGCGCGGCTTATCGATCACTTGCTCGATCTTCATCTGATGCCGCGATTGGCCGACCGCTTGCTCACGGCGATGGCGAACAATGAACAGCTGCGGCATGTCCACGCCACGCTTGATGATCAAGCCAGCGTAGTGTGCGAGTTCACTTGATGAGCGCAATGTTCATGCAGGTACCGCAGCCGCTGGCTTATGCAGAAGCCCTTTTGGCCGAGTTTTCAACCCTGTCGCGATCTGGCGACGACGTGTCACTGCTTGGGGATTTCATCAAAGGCATCGCACGGCTCAGTACGTGTGAGGTGGCGCAACTATACCTTCTGGATACCACGCACGCGCGGTTGGAAATGTACGCCGAATGTCTCGAAGAGCAGCTGCAATTTCCTGATCGGGCAAGCGTGTCCTGCGACTATAACGATGAACAACTGTTGCAGTACGTCCTGCGCCAGAATCGTGTGGTATGCCTGGGCGCGTTGAGTGACAGCTTGCACGATACGGCGTTCCTGCCGGTTCGTGCCGCGCCTTGGCAATCACTGCTCTGCGTGCCGCTTGTCGACATGCGAGGCGCCACCGCCGGACTGTTGCTCTGCGCCAGCGTCAAGCATCTCGACTTGAAGGGGTTCGCTGAGTCCTTCGGGCATCTGGGGATGTTTGCGCTCAGGCAGATGCACCTGCTGCAGTGCAGGCAACTTCCTGCCGACGGCCTCCGGCAAGTTGCCATTACCCTGCCAAGTGCCAACCGCTATGGTTTGATCGGCAAGAGCGACGCGATGCGTCAGACCTGCCTGTTGGTCAGCAAGGTGATCAACAGCCCATACACCGTGCTGTTGTGTGGCGAGACCGGGACTGGCAAGGAAGTGGTTGCCCAGGCCCTACATGATCATGGTCCGCGCCGCACGGAGGCATTCATTGTTCAGAACTGTGCCGCGGTTCCCGAGCATTTGCTGGAAAGTGAGTTGTTCGGTTATCGCAAGGGGGCTTTCACGGGTGCCGATCGGGATCGCCCCGGGCTGTTCGATGCGGCTGACAGAGGCACGTTATTGCTCGATGAAATCGGTGACATGCCATTGTCTCTCCAGTCCAAGCTGCTACGGGTATTGCAGGAAGGCGAGATTCGTCCGCTGGGGTCCAACCATACCCACAAGATCGATGTGCGCATTATTGCCGCTACCCATCGGGACCTGAAGCAATTGATGAACGAGGGCAAGTTTCGCGAAGACTTGTATTACCGCCTCGCACAGTTTCCGATCCAGTTGCCCGCGCTACGTCAGCGCGGCCCCGACATCATTGAACTGGCGCGACACTTCACTGACAAGGCCTGCGCACTTCTGCAACGAGACGTTCCGCGCTGGTCCGACGCAGCGCTGGTCCACCTGGCGGCCTATGATTTTCCAGGCAACGTACGCGAGCTCAAAGGCATCGTGGAAAGAGCCGTGCTGCTGTGCGATGGCGCCGAACTGCTGGAAGAGCATTTTTCCCTGCACATCAAGGATCTGTCCGAAGAGGGCCGCGTTAGCCTGCGTGAACGGATGGAGCAAATCGAGCGCAGTCTGGTAATTGATTGCCTGCGCAAGAACCTCGGTAACCAGACGCTCACTGCCTGTGAGCTCGGCTTGCCCCGTCGGACACTGATCTATCGGATGCACCGGCTGAAAATCAGCCGTCGGGATGTTGAAGTATGAATCCCACTCCCTCATTGGCTCCCATCTATTCAAGTCTCCGGAGGCTCTGGATGCCTGTTCGTGCCTGTCAGACCGTTCTGTTTGTTTTCATCGTGTTGTTCGGCCTTGGCGCCTGCAGTGGCAATTATAAATTCGACGATAAAGATTATCGCCCATTAGGTGATCCGCAAGCGGTCAGTCGTGGCCAGTGAACCAAGGAGCGTTGTCGATGGAACTCGTTTTAGAAATGCTCACTGCCAGGCAGTTCATCACCCCGGAACTCTGCCGGAAGATTTTCGGGCCGGCCGGCGGTGTGATTGGGCGGGGGGATGATTGCGACTGGATCATTCCGGACTGCGAGCGCCTCCTGTCCAAGCGTCACGCACGAGTGAGTTTCGAGGAGGGCAGGTTTTTTCTGACCGATACCAGCGGCAACGGCATATCCCATCGTAAAAGCGGCATGCGATTACCCAAGGGGCAGCCAGTGCACATCGAGGATGGGGATGTGTATGTGATGGGCGACTGCACTGTCCAGGCGCGGCTGGTAGAGGGGGCGGCGAGCCGCGTTGCAGACCGCTGCCGTTCAGTACCGGTCGATGGCTTCATACCGGAGGACGCGCTATTTAATCTTGATCCGCTGAAAACCCTGGATCAACAGGAACGGGCGTATTGTGGGATTGATGAGCTGATCAACCCCGGTGCGGCGGCCACGTTCGGGTCCTGTTGCCCGGACCATGGGCGTGTGGATACGGAGAGCCTTCTGCTTCCTGAACTGGTCGAAGCATCGCGCGAACCCGAGCTACACCTGTCGCCAGAACCGGCTGCGCTGGTAAGCCAGGATTTCTGGAGACGCTTCGGCGTTGCGCTGGACATGGAACTCGACAATTTGGACAACGAAGGCCGGGAGGCCCTGGCGATTGATGTTGCTCGGTTGTTCCAGCAAAGCATTCGAGGGCTGCAACAGAGCGTGCGAACCCGTAGGGAGCTGAAAAGCGAATTGCGCCTGGCGCCGACGCAGATTCAACGCGACCAGAAAAATCCATTGAAGTACGCCGATGACGCCCTGCAGATGTTGTTGCAACCGAGATCGCCAGGGATGTTGTCGGCGACCGATGCCATCGCTAGCGCATTCAGCGATCTTCAGGCTCATCAAGTGGCGTTGCTCGCCGCCAGTCGCGCCACCTTGCGCGCAACGCTGGAGCATTTTTCACCTCGGCAATTGATCCTTCGACTGGAACGAGAGCAACGACTGCTGATCAGCACACCAGGTCGCTACTGGCGAGCATATGGTCGTTATCACCAGGCGCTTTGCCTGGACGACGACTGGACCGAGCGACTGCTGGCCCGGGATTTCGCCAAGGCTTATGAGGAGCAGGTTCGCCTGATCTCCACCCTGCAAAACGACTCTCATGGATGACGTACATGTCTCGCAGCACCGTGCCTTTATTCAAGCCTTTGATGTTGGCGTTCGTAACCTCGACGCTCATGACCGGCTGCGCCTCGCTGTCACCGTTTTCGACGATGACCAAGCTCAACCTCACCCTGATCGCCGGCAATCAGCTCAACCCGGATCTCAACGGACGGCCATCTCCCGTGGTGGTGCGCTTGCTTGAGCTCAAGCATCCAGTGGCTTTTGAGAACGCGGACTTCTTCACCCTCTACGAGCGTGCCAGGGAAACTCTTTCACCTGACCTGATCGCCAGCGAAGAGCTGGAGTTGCGTCCCGGCGAAACCGTCAGGCTCCGGCTCGACATTGCAGGGGGCGGTCGTTATGTCGGGATACTCGCGGCATACCGTGATCTGCCGCAAGCAAAGTGGCGCTACACGCTGCCGATCATTGCGGGGCGAGTGACTGAAGCGAGCCTGACGCTTGATCAGGATGGGATCGCCACTCGTCTTGGAAAGCCGGCAGGGTGGGTGATCGATGAATCACGATAAAGTCATCTGGCAGGAAGGCATGCTGCTGCGGCCGCAACATCTGCAGCACAACGACCGCTATTTCGATCACCAGTTGAAGGTCCGCACGCGGCTATTGAGCGGCTACACCTGGGGCTTCCTGGCGCTGGAAATCGATGCGCAGTTCCTCAACATGGGACGACTGGTCGTCAACAGAGCCTCCGGTGTCCTGCCGGACGGTAGCTTGTTCGAGTTGGACGGCAGCGCTGAACCGCTTGTCCTGGAAGTCCCGTCCAATATCTGCAATACGCCGATCTACCTCGCGCTGCCACTAGTAACGGGCAATCACATCGAGTCTCGTCGTCCAGAGCAGTCGGACGTGCTGGCGCGCTACATCACCTATGACGCACAAGTGTCTGATTCAAACGCTGCGGATTCCTCCAGCAGCCAGATCAGCTGTGGCCGCCTGGATTTTCGTCTTCTGCTGGGTGAGCAGCAGGGTGATCAGGTTTTTGTGAAACTGAAACTCTGTGAAGTGCTTGATACCACGCCCGACGGTGCGATCACGCTCGATTCGGATTTCGTGCCTACGTTTATCCAGGTCAAGTCCTCCGCTTACCTGTTGTCGTGTCTCAAGGAAGTGATTGGCATGCTGGGCCACCGGGGCGAAAGCCTCGCCGAGCGAATTCGTTCCTACGGAAAGTCGGGTGGGGCACAAGTCGGCGATTTCATGATGTTGCAATTGATCAACCGCACCGAGTTGTTGCTGCGGCATCAACTGGAACTGGAGCTGGCTCAACCCGAAACGCTATACCGGATGCTGTTGGCCCTGCTGGGAGAGTTGGCGACATTTTCCACTGACAGCAAGCGACCGCCCCTCGACAATCGGTATCAGCACAGCAACCAGGGCGAGTGCTTCCGAAGCCTGATGCAGTCAATTCGCCAGGTACTGTCGATGGTACTTGAGCAGCACGCCATCGAACTGCAATTGCAGGCTCGCCAGTACGGCATCCTTGTTTCTCAAGTGAACGATCTTTCGCTGTTGGACTCGGCTTCATTCGTATTGGCCGCGAGCGCCGACTGTGACGGTGAAGAGCTGCGTCGTCGCTTGCCGTCGCATCTGAAGATCGGTTCGGTCGAGCAGATTCGCCAGTTGGTCAATCTGCATCTGCCGGGCATCAGGATCAGGCCGCTACCCGTGGTGCCGCGGCAGATTGCGTTCCATGCCAACAAAGCCTATTTCATCCTCGAACCCAGTGCTGAAGATTTAGCTCAAGTGAAGCACTCAGCTGGCTTTGCCTTCCATGTCTCTGGAGAGTTTTCCGAGCTTGAACTGAATTTTTGGGCGATCAGGAACTGACCGAAATGGATATGGAAAGTCCTCAGGACGAAACAACCGTTCTGCTCGATGCTGAGGGAAAGCGTCCGGCCTCGGGTCCTTTGACCGATGCCGTGACGCCGCCGCGTGTAGAACATCTGCACGAGCGGATGATCTATGCCGCTCGTCAACCGCATTCGCAAATGTTCGTTGCCAGCCTCAATCCGTTGGTGACGGCAGCGTCCGGGCTGTTATCCCGGGTGGTGCTGCTCAGGCAGGGCCGCGATCGCGGAGATCTGAACATGCTCAAACAGGAGCTGGCCCTCGACTTGAAAGACTTCGAAGCCCATGCATTGAGGTTGAACGTGGTGGAAAGCCAGCTGATCGCCGCCCGGTATGTGTTATGCACGGTGCTCGATGAGGCGGTGGTGGCTGCGCCTGGAGGGCAGGCAAGCAACTGGTCACAAATCAGCCTGCTGAGCAGTTTTCACAACGAGACTTTCGGCGGCGAAAAAGTTTTCCAGTTGCTTGATCGCTTATCGAAAGACCCCGTCAAGCATTTGCATATGCTTGAGCTCTCATACCTGTGCCTGTCCCTGGGCTTTGAAGGCAAATATGGAATGCATGCCCGTGGCGGATTTGAGCTCGAAGGCGTGCGCGATGCTCTCTACCGGTCGATCCGGCACGTTCGCGGCGACCCCCCTCGGCAGTTTCCCCATGTTGGGAACGGTTTTGTTGCTCCTCGCCGCGCCCCGATGCGCATTGTCCCCGCCTGGATGGTGATGGTCTTCGCCCTGGTCAGTCTGGGAGCGATGTATTCGGGCTTCGCCTGGGTCCTGCAGGAGCAACGCCAAAGCGCATTGCAACCCTATCAATTGCCAGAGCCGGTTATCGCTCAGCCGCTGCCGTAGAACAGGGACGTATCATGAAATCGCTTTTCAGGAAAATGGGCGCCTGGTTGCGTCGGACTTGGGTCTGGACGCTGTCCTGGGTGCTTTTTATCGGATTGCTGGTGTGGTTTGTCGGACCGTTGCTGGCTGTTGCCGATTACAAGTTCTGGGCGAGCCCGACGGCACGTCTGCTGACGATCAGCGCGATGTTTCTTGCATGGGGACTGGGCATGGTTTTCTACTCTGAGCGCGTCTCGGAAAGCGAGAAGAAAGCCGAAGCCAATTCGCCACGTACTTTCAATCGGACCAGGATAGACGATCAGCGCCGCGAGCTGCGCTCGCGCTTCAAGAAGGCTTTGGAAACGTTAAAGACCTCAAGCCTGTATTCCGGCCACGGCAAGTACTGGCGTGATGATTTACCCTGGTATTTGGTGATGGGCCCTGCTGCCAGCGGAAAGACCAGCCTGCTGGCCTGTTCGGGTCTCGAATTTGCGTTCGACAGGTTTGAGCGTAATCCCTCGGAAGACGCTTGCGGTACACAACATTGCGATTGGTATTTTGCCCAACAGGCTGTGCTGGTCGATACGCCGGGACGCTACCTGACCCAGGCGGATTCAGATGTCGATGCTGATGCCTGGAACGGGTTGCTCGAATGGCTGCGCAAGCGTCGCCGTCATTGTCCATTAAATGGCGTGCTGTTGACGGTGCCTGTCGAGGTGCTGCTGGGAGGCGAGGAAGAGGTTGCCCGGCTTGCCAGTCATATCCGGGCCCGTCTGCAGGATATCCGGCGCCAACTGCGCGCCGACGTGCCGGTCTACCTCGTGCTGAGCAAGGCGGACTGCGTGCCTGGCTTTAACGAATTCTTCGACTCGATGACCCGGGAGGAGAGCGACCAGGTACTGGGCGCCAGTTTTGGTCGGGGCCCGCACGGTAACGATGTGACCGTGTCGCGAACCGAATTCGAGTCGCTACTGCACAGGCTCAACAGTCAGTTGCTCACGCGTCTGCATCAGGAGCGAGATGCCGGACGTCGTGGTCTTATCCTGGATTTCCCCCAGCAACTGGCGCAGATGGGCGCATATCTCTATCTACTGCTCGAGCAAGTCTCCAATGGCAAGGCGTCCCCAATTCGGGGCTTTTACTTGACCTGCACCTCGCGGCCTGGCACTGCGGCTGCCAGCCCCGGCGATGCGAGCCCTGGCACTCGCCGTAAGCTTTCGCGGTCCCTTCGCGAAGGTATCAACTGCCGATTTATCCACCATTTGCTGACGCGGGTCATTTTTCCCGAAGCCGATCTGGCTCGCCTCGGGCGGAGCGAACATAGGCGTATCCGTTGGAACCAGCGTATGGTTTATTTCGCAGCGCTGGCGCCCGTTGGATTGTTCGGGCTGCTGTGGGCACAGGGTTTTTCCGCCAACCACGAACGTCTGGAACATTTGTGGATGTTGGGCCAACGTTGGGAACAACTGCGGTTGGCGCCGATGGCCAGCGACGACTCGATTGCGCTGCTCGATTCGCTTGATGTCCGCTTTGAGGCCACTCAGGTCTTTGCTCCGGAAAAAGCGGTGCCACTGCATGAACGCATTCGTTTATATCAGGGGGATGCAACCAGCCCCGTGGTGGTTGGCGCCTATGACCGCGAATTGCAATCGCAACTCCTGCCTCGGGTCGCGAAAATGCTTGAGGAGCATATTCAGGGCAATCTGGGTGACCGTGAGCGTTTGCTCAACAGTCTTCGCGCGTATTTGATGCTGGCCAGGCCCGAGCGACGCGACGCGGCATGGCTCAAGGATCGGCTTGCCCGCGATTGGTCGCTGCGTTATCCCGGCAATCCAGCGATCCAGAACGGCTTGAACACTCACTTCGAGCGTCTATTGGACCTGCCTCTCGCCTATGAGGTGGACGAGTCATTGGTGGCCCAGGCTCGGAAAATCCTGCGCGGTGAGTCCCTGGCGGACGTCGTTTACCGAATGCTTCGCGAGCAGGCCAACCCGCTGCCGCCATACAGTCTCAGCCAACATCTGGGCCCGCAGGGTGCGTTGCTGGTCGGCACTGACCAGATCATTCCGGGCTTCTATACCCGTCAAGGTTATGAGCAGTACTTCTCAGTCCAAGGCACGACGCTGATTACCGGACTGCTGCAGGACAATTGGGTGCTGGGCGAAGGTGCGAATCCCAGCGGCATGGACATGCGTCGTCTCATGAGCGAACTGGAGCAATTGTACTTTCGTGACTATGCCGAACGCTGGAGCGAGGCGATCGGGCGGGTCGGCTTGCGAAGGGCTGATAGCACCAGTGAAGCCGCCGGGCAATTGGCAGAGCTGACGTCGGCGTATTCGCCTCTGGTGCAATTGCTGGTGCAGGTGCGTGAGCACACGCGCATCCAAGGCATTGCCGAACGTATGGATGAAGCGACGCAAACGACCGGGAACAGCAGCAGTACCGTTTTGCATACGGTCGCCCTCGCTGGCAAAGCGGCCAGCACCGTGGCAGCGAGGCTGCCGGAAGTCGGGCAGAAATCCTTACAACGGCGTTTTGAGCCATTGCACCGTCTGCTGGACGCTGAAGGTGGCCCTACAGGCGACCTGATCCTGGCGTTGCGCGCTCTTGATGACGTCGACTCGCAGTTGGCCACCCTGACCCGCGCGAGTGCACCGGAGCAGGCCGCCTTCGAATTGGCGAGACATCGCATGGGTGTTCAGCAAGATGCGCTGAGCAATTTGCGTAGCGCGTCGGCACGCTTGCCGCGCCCGCTCAGTGGATGGCTCAACGGGCTTGCAGAGGATAGCTGGCGCCTGGTGCTCGATGATTCATATCGATACCTGAACCAGCGCTACCAGAGCGAGCTCTACACGTTCTACGCAAAGGCAATCAACAAGCGGTATCCGTTCAATGCCCACAGCGCCAGCGATGTCGCGATCAATGACTTCCGGGAGTTTTTCAAGGACCAGGGCATTGTCGATCGGTTCTTCGAGCGTTACATGCGGCCGTTCGTCAGTGGTCATTCGGGGCACTACCGTCTGCGCAGTGTCGATGGCCAGAGCCTGCCCATGTCCAGGGCCTATCTGGAGCAAATGGCAACGACACATACCATTCGCCAGAGCTTCTTTGCGGAAGATCCTGTCGAGCCAAAAGTCCAATTCAAGCTCGAACCCTACACGCTCGACCCGGCGGTCAGCCGATCCGAATTACGCCTGGGCGACCAAACGCTGGAGTACCGGCATGGGCCGATACAACCTGTCGCTTTCACCTGGCCAATCGAGGCGCAGGACGGTCGAGCGGCCTTGGTACTGGACAGGATTGTCGGCGGGCAGGGGGTCGGCATCGAGAAGAGCACCGGGCCCTGGTCGCTGTTTCGTTTATTCGACTTGATGCAGATGGAATACCTGGTCGGTCGCGATGTGCGTGTGCTCAAGGCTGATCTCGGTGGCCTGCGGGCCAACTATCTATTGATGAGCCAGCGCACGCCGAACCCTTTCGACATGAGCACCTTGCGTACCTTCCGGATGCCGGTACAGCTCTGATGCTTCACTCCGGCAGGTGGCGCAGCGCTGCGCGTACCGATCCCGGCAAGGTTCGCTCGCGTAACGAGGATGCCTACCTGGAATGTCCGGAGCAGGGAATATGGGCCGTTGCCGACGGAATGGGCGGCCATTCGGGCGGCGATATGGCCAGCCAACTGGTAGTTGCCAACCTCGCGGAGCTGCCCATTCACCGAGATATCGATGAGCGTTCGAGAGCGGTGCGCCAGTGCCTGCGCTGGACCAATCGAAGACTGAGTCAGGAATTGACAGTTACTGCTGAAAATCCGCTCGGCATCATGGGAAGCACCGTCGTGGTGCTGTTACTGGAGGGCAAACGTGCCGCTTGTATCTGGGCTGGCGACAGCCGCTGCTACCTATGGCGTGATCGGCAGCTGTATCAATTGTCCAAGGATCATTCGCTGCGCCAGCAACTGATCGACGAGCGTCAGGCCAGTATAGAGGAGGCAGATGCTCACCCCGCGGCGAAGGCACTGACCCGCGCAGTAGGCGCCTCGCACGAACTGACGTTGGAGATCCTGGAGTTGGACGTTCATTACGGTGATACGTTTTTGTTGTGCAGCGACGGTTTGTATCAGGACCTTGGTGGAAAAGCGCTCGGTGATGCGATGAGTCTGGCTTCCCCGAGCAGAGCATTGGAACATCTTTTCGCAGGGGTTTTGAGCGGTCGGGCGAGGGACAACCTGACGGCGGTGGTGATACGTAAGTGACCGGTCCCGCCACAACTTCAGTTGCCCCAGACGGCGAAGAGGATAGTCTCATCTGTTCCGCCTTCGGTGTGTCGTCTGCTTTGCCATCGAGTCAGCGTTGCATTGGCGAAATGCCTAAGATACTTTCCGGTCGCTATTGTCTCGAACGATTGCTTGGTGCCGGTGGCATGGGGGTGGTCTATCGGGCCCGCGACCTCCTCCATGAACAGTACGGCGATCCGGATCCTTACGTTGCGGTAAAAATGCTCAGCGAGGAACTCGGTGATGCCCCGGACGCGGGTGCGCTGCTTTATAGCGAGTTTGCCCTGAGCCGGCGCTTGAGCCATCCGAATGTGCTGCGCCCATACACGTTTGAAGTCGACGCTGCCCAGCGACGGGTTTTCATCACAATGGAGCTGATGCGCGGCTTGACCCTGGACAAGTTACTCTGCGAATCCCCCCTCGGTTTGCCCTGGCCCGAGTTGAAACCGATCGCAATTCCACTGCTTGACGCCATCGCACATACCCATGGCCGAGGCGTAGTGCATGGCGACATCAAACCGAGCAATGTCATGCTGAGTGCAGAGGGTGTGCGTTTGTTTGACTTCGGCCTGGGCCTGACTGAGGAGGGTCCCTTGAAAGGCTTGCCTTCGCTGAACCGCCAACGTCTCGACGCCTGGACGCCGGCCTACGCCGCCCCAGAATTGCTGGAGGGAGGCCCCCTGTCTGCATGCACCGATCTCTATAGCCTGGCTTGCGTGCTGTACGAACTGGCGAGCGGCAGACACCCATATCGGCGTCTGCCTTCAACCCAAGCTCGCGATACCGGGCTGGAGCGTGAGCTCAAGGCTCCGCGCAACTTGCCCAGGCGTTACTGGACAGCATTGCGCACGGCGCTGGCCCTTGATCCTGAGCGACGCAGTATCAGTGTGACGCAGTTGCGGGCGCTGATGGCAGGTGGCTCGTTCTGGTGGTGAGAAGGCTCGCCGTTGGCGATGCTGCCAATTCTTTCATCGCTGCCTTTCGCTCATCCACCGCCAACCGACCAAGCTTCTCCACGGCGACATAAAACCTGACCCAATCTTCGCCCTCACGCCTGAACAACGCCGCGAACGCCGGCACCCACTGGTCATACAGGCCGAAGGGCAGCAACCGGGCGTTGTTCAGTGGTGCGTAGACCCAGGCGTCGTAGCGCTTGTCGCCAGCCCATTGGGTGTCGCGCATGTGCTCGTAGTCGGCACGCAGGCGTTCGAATTCCGCGGCCTTGCGCTGGCGCATCTGCTCGGCCGGCAGGGGGAGGGCGTAAAGGGATTCGAGCCGCTGGCGGGTATCCAGGATCAGTCGGATGAATTGCTCGCGCTGGCGCACCAGGTTGCCATGGTCCGGTGCCAGTCCGCGTTGGGCGCGCCATTGGCGGGTGCCTTCCTGCTCGACGAATGTTGCAAAGGACTCATTGAATTCGGTGTCGTCCTTTACGTAGAACCGCTGGTGCGCCAGTTCATGAAAAATCAGCGTCGCCAAGCGCTCGTCGCCCCAGTGCAGCATCGAACTGAGGATCGGGTCATTGAACCAGCCCAGTGTCGAATAAGCCTCTACGCCACCAATCGAGACATCCATGCCGCGCAAGCGCTGCATTGCAGCCTCGCCTCGGGCGGCACTCTGGCTGTAGTAGCCGCGATACGCCACACAACCGGCAATGGGGAAGCAGTGGGTTTGCGGGGCCAGGGAAAATTCCGCGGTGGCGAAGACATTCCAGACGACGAAGGGACGGCCAATGTCCGCGTACAGGCGATAGCTTTGGTTGTCGGGCAGGTGCAGGTGGGCGCTGGCGAACGTCCGGGCTTCGCGCGCCTGGGCCAGATGCGCGCGCAATTTTGGATCACGGGCGGGGTCGGCGATGACCCGGTCGATCGGCTCTCGAGCTTGCAGCAGTCGTATCTGCCCATTGCCGAGCTGGCTGTAGTAGCCGAGGCTGGAACAACCGTTGAGTAACAAAAGCACGAGGGCCGGAAACAAAATCCTGAAAACACGGTCGAGTAACCGATGGCGTGAACGCTGCCTGATCAATTTGGAATCACCCTGGGAAGTCTGCCTCAAGACTATCTCGCCTGCCCGGAGCTTCGCTATGCGCGTGTTGATGCTGACAAGTGGCCTGTTGCTGCTGACCGGCTGTGCCGGTTTGCCTGATCCCGATCCCTCTCAAGCGTGGGTCGACCTGGGAAACCATCGGGACACGGCTTTGCAAGCGCTGGAAGTCGATGACAAAGCCTCCATCGACCGTCGTTATTTCGAAGTGCAGCCCGGCAGCCATGAGCTGACTGTGCGTTATCAATTTGCCGTGGAACCGGGCAACATCGGCCCGGATGCCGAACCGTTGTGGCGTGATTGCCGGTTGAACGTGAAATTCAAGGATTTCAATGCGGGCCGGCGCTACCAGCTGCAGGCCGGCAGTATCGGCTTCCGTCCGTGGGCCAAGCTTTATGACGAGCAACGAAAGGTGGTGGGCCAAGGCACGCCGGCGGGCTGCCAGCAAAGCTGATCGGCGCTATGCTCGGTGCCTGACTTGAGGAAACCGATCATGCGCCTACCCACGCTGTTGTTGGCTCTCGCCACGTTGAGCGGATGTGCAACGAGCCCATTGCCGGAATTGGACCCGAACATGGCCTGGGTCGATTTCGCCACGCCAATGCCGGGCGGCAAGTTGCTGATGGCTGAAAGCCTGGACGGCCGGCGACTGCGGGACGGGCGATTTTTCCAGGTCTCGCCGGGTAGCCATGAATTGAAGGTGCGCTTTGACTTCGAGGTGTTCGGCGCTGGCGGTGGGCTGGGCATGATGAGCGAGCCGAAAGAACGGCTGTGCTACCTCATCGTACGCTACGACCATTTCGAGGCCGGCCAGCGTTATCGCCTGGAGGCTCGCAACCTGGCTTACTCCCCAAGCGCCCGGCTCTATAACGCCAAGCGTGAAATCGTCGCCGAGGATCGGCAGGTCAATTGCCTGATGTAGCGCTGCCTAGCGGTCGTTCTTCTGGTAGATGATTTTTTTGGTGCCGTTCTCGCAGGAGCCCACCACCATGTTCTGGTCATGGGCTTCTTCATTGGTGACGATTTCAAGCGTGTAGGAGACCACCCCTTGCGCCTGGATCTTGGCTTCGATCTCGCTCTTGAGTTCTTCACAGGGCTTGGGTGCCGCGAGGGCCGATGTGGCCAATGCGCAACCGATGACTGCCAGGGCGAATCGTTTCATGCTGGAATCCCTCAATACAGCGCGCACTGCCTGTGCGCTGAAACTGCAGACCTGCATTCGATCACAATTGCCTTCGGGCAAATAGGTCGCCCATCAAAAAGACCGCAGCCTGTGGAGAGGCGGCGATCTTTTCAGTTCATCAATTTACCAGCGAGGCCTCCAGGGTGATCTTGGCGTTGAGCACCTTGGAAACCGGGCAACCCTCCTTGGCTTTGTTGCTCAATTCCTCGAATTGCGCTTGGGTGGCGCCGGGAATCTTGGCCTTGAGGATCAGTTTGACCGCGGTAATCGCAAAGCCGCCATCAACCTGGTCCAGCGTCACTTCGGCGTTGGTGTCGATGCTGTCGGCCTTGAGCCCGGCATCGCCGAGGATCATCGAAAACGCCATGGAAAAACAGCCCGCATGGGCGGCGCCGATCAATTCTTCGGGGTTGGTACCTTTGCCGCCTTCAAAACGTGCCTTGAAACCATAGGGCGCTTCGCGCAACACGCCGGTTTCCGTGGAGATGGAGCCGATTCCGGTCTTCAGGTCACCTTCCCAGTGAGCCGATGCTTTCTTGACGATAGCCATGTGTGCCTCCTCATGATCCGGCGCGAGGGTTCGCGCCCGGTTATTTTCAGTGCCAGGATTGTGAGGATAGACCGGCTGATAAAGTTCACCCTGGCGGATTAGTCGACTAATTTAGTAGGAAATTTCTCCGCTACTATTGAATCTCGGGTATATGCCCACATTCATAGGACACACCTACAGAAACGGCAGGCTTTCGCCCACAGGAAAGCTGGTACGCCGTTGGAGATGCCGGCCCATGAAACAGCTGTCCGAAGTCAAATTTTCAACCCTCGACCTTGTTCCCGTTCGTGCCGATGGCAACGCCGCCCAGTCCTTGCGCAACTCCCTGGACCTGGCGCAACACGTGGAAAAATACGGCTATACCCGCTTCTGGGTGGCTGAGCACCACAATATGGATGGCATCGCCAGCTCCGCGACGGCGGTGTTGCTGGGCTATCTGGCGGGAGGCACATCGACCATTCGTGTCGGCTCCGGCGGGGTGATGCTGCCGAATCATGCGCCTCTGGTCATTGCCGAGCAGTTCGGCACGTTGGAGAGCCTGTTTCCGGGCCGAATCGATCTCGGGCTGGGCCGCGCACCCGGCTCCGACCAGATGACCGCCCGGGCGCTGCGCCGGGAACGCTCCGGCAGTGCTGATGATTTCCCTGACGATGTGGCTGAACTGATGCGCTACCTCGGCCCGCGAACCCCGGACCAGCGCATCATTGCCATGCCAGGCACGGGGACCAACGTGCCGGTGTGGCTGCTGGGTTCGAGCCTGTTCAGTGCGCAACTGGCCGGAGAGCGCGGGTTGCCCTACGCCTTCGCCTCGCATTTCGCACCGCGTTTCATGCATGAAGCGATTCGCGTCTATCGCAATCATTTCAAACCGTCTGCGGTGCTGGACAAACCTTACGTCATGCTCGGCGTACCGCTGGTGGCGGCGGATACCGATGAGCAGGCCGATTACTTGGCAACTTCGGTATACCAGCGCATCCTCGCGTTGATGCGCGGCCAGAGTCTGGTACAGCGCCCGCCAGTGGAAACCATGAATGGCCTGTGGCTGCCCCATGAGAAAGAAGCGGTCGGTGACTTCCTTGGCTTGGCGATGATCGGCGGGCCGCAGAAAATCCGCGCCAGGCTGGAGGTGCTGATCGAGCAAACCCAGGCCGACGAGCTGATTTTTACCAGTGATCTGTACGAGCACACCGACCGGTTGCACTCCTATGAGCTGCTGGCGCAAGTCATGAAAGGCTGAATCACAGCCACAAAAAAGCCGACGCACCGCGTCGGCTTTGATTTGAACGCGCAATCAGCCGCGTTTGTAGACGATTTCCTTTGAACCGCCTTCGCAGGTGCCGACGACTTTTGCGTCAGCCGCTGCGCCTTTATCGACAACTTCCAGCGAATAACCCGATACACCTTTGGCATCAAGCTTCGCTGCGATTTCGCTTTTCAGCTCTTCGCAGGGCTTGCCGGCCGCAAACGCGCTACCCGCAAGGCTCAGCAAACCCAGGGCCACCATCAACTTTTTCATCGCTCGCACTCCTTGGTCGGATCAAATAGGGGGGTATTAGAAAGGCCTGATGCGCCAACCATAGCGCATGGCCATTCCCTATGGCACTCCGCCAGCGTGCAAGTTCAAATCAGCTCAGCTATTGGCGATCCGGAATCCGACCTTGATGGTCACCTGAAAATGCGCGGCCCGGCCGTTTTCGATGTGGCCGCGGGTTTCCGTGACTTCAAACCACTCCAGATGCTTAAGGCTTTTGCTGGCCTCGGCCAAGGCATTGTTGATGGCGTCTTCAATGCTGGTGGGAGACGAGCCGACCAGCTCGACTTTTTTGTACGTGTGATGATCACTCATGACGTTCTCCTTTGGTTGTTTTTTACAGCCTAGCAGCGATTTTTCGCCTTACTTGTGTCGCCGTTTACGCTGTGAAAGTTCAGATTTACTGCACTTTCCCAAACGGTCGGAGTCCCAACTCTCACACGCTACTCAACCACTGCAGGAGAGAGCCACTATGGCCAGCACTTCGTTACGCAAAGCCTCGTTGCAAAGCATGGAAGCGGAGATCGAGAGTCTGCTCAAGTCGTTGGAAAGCCTGAAGGACGACGCCTCGGACGAGTCGCGTAAGACCCTCAAGTCGTTGAAGGCAAATGCCGAAAGCGCACTGAAACATTCTCGGCATCTGCTGAGCGATGCCTATGAAGAGGTCAAGGTTAAAACCCGCGAAACCGGGATCGCCACGCGCGACTACGCTCAAGAACACCCTTGGACCACCGCCGGTGTCGCGGTCGGGGCGCTGGGTTTGTTGGCCGCTTACTTGCTGTGCAAACGCGGCGACTGAATCGATGGGTTCAGCTCTTGCCTGAGCCATTGCGCCAATTGCCGGGCGCGCCCATCGGCGGCGCGCTTGGGCAGCCATAACGCCAACCGCGCCGAGGTTTCGCTGAAACCCCACGGCGCGGCCAGGCGACCGGCACGCAGGTCTTCGACGACCAGCGGTTCGGGGGCAATTGCCACGCCGAGCCCGGCTACGGCAGCCTCCAGCAAATAGTACAAATGCTCAAAACCTTGCCCGAACTTCAACGCCTGGGGTTCAAGGGCATTTTGCCGTGCCCAGGTCGGCCAGGCCTGGGGACGCGAAGTGGTGTGCAACAGAGGTTCGCCCAGCAGCGCGCTGGCCGGCGCATCTTGCAAGTGAATGAATCCGGCGTAACGAGGGCTGATGACCGGGCCGATTCGCTCGCTGGCCAGTTCATACACTTGCATGTCGGCTGGCCAGGGCGGTTCGGCGAATACCAGCAGGGCGTCCAGTCCAGGTCGCCTCGGGTCCAGGTCGCCTTCGCCGGCGGACAGGTGCAGGCGCAAGTCGGGAAGATCAGCGTTGAGCCTGCCCAGGCGGGGTATGAACCAGCGCGCCAGCAGGCTGCCCGAGCAGCCCAGCACGAACGGCGCGTCCGCAGTGCTTTGCGTCAGCTCCGCGCAAACCGTGCGCAGGCGTTCGAATGCGTCGGCACTGACGTCACGCAGACGCAAACCTGCATCTGTGAGTTTCAGGCCACGACCATCCTTGATGAACAGGCTGACACCCAAGTGCTCTTCGAGCACTTTCAGTTGCCGGCTGACGGCGCCGTGGGTGACGTGCAGCTGTTCCGCCGCCTGGCTTACGCTGTTCAGGCGGGCGGTGGCCTCGAAGGCACGCAAGGCGTTTAGCGGCGGGAGGTCGTGGCTCATGGTATCTGTGAGTTTTCCTGACAGGTTGCGGCGATCTTATCGGTTTTCAGGGCGAGATGTCAGGGGTAGAGTGAGCCTCATTGTCTTTCTACGCATTCGCCTGGAGCGCCCGATGACCCAGTCTACGACCCCTTTCAACCTCAGTAGCGGCCCTGATGCGAACGGTATGTTCGGCGCCTTCGGTGGCCGCTATGTGGCCGAAACCTTGATGCCGCTGATTCTTGATCTGGCCCGTGAATACGAAGTGGCGAAGGAAGATCCTGCGTTCATCGAGGAATTGGCCTACTTCCAGCGCGACTACGTCGGTCGTCCGAGCCCGCTGTATTTCGCCGAACGCCTGACCGAGTATTGCGGCGGCGCGAAAATCTATCTCAAGCGTGAAGAGCTGAACCACACCGGCGCGCACAAGATCAACAACTGCATCGGCCAGATCCTGCTGGCGCGGCGCATGGGCAAGAAACGCATCATTGCCGAGACCGGCGCGGGCATGCACGGCGTGGCCACTGCCACCGTCGCGGCGCGTTTCGGCCTGGACTGCGTTATCTACATGGGCACCACTGATATCGAGCGCCAGCAGGCCAACGTGTTCCGCATGAAGCTGCTCGGTGCCGAAGTCATCCCAGTGGTCGCCGGTACTGGCACCCTGAAGGATGCGATGAACGAGGCACTGCGCGACTGGGTGACCAACGTCGACAGCACGTTCTATTTGATCGGCACTGTGGCAGGTCCGCATCCGTACCCGGCAATGGTCCGCGACTTCCAGGCCGTGATCGGCAAGGAGACCCGCGATCAACTGCAAGCCCAGGAAGGCCGCTTGCCGGACAGTTTGGTGGCGTGTATCGGCGGCGGCTCCAATGCCATGGGCCTGTTCCATCCGTTCCTGGATGACAAGAGTGTCGAGATCATTGGTGTCGAAGCTGCCGGCTACGGCATCGAGACCGGTAAGCATGCGGCGAGCCTGAACGGCGGCGTGCCGGGCGTGCTACACGGCAACCGTACCTTCCTGTTGCAGGATGACGACGGGCAGATCATCGACGCGCATTCGATTTCCGCAGGTCTCGACTATCCCGGTATCGGCCCGGAACACGCATGGTTGCACGACATTGGTCGCGTCCAATACACCTCGGTCACGGACGCCGAAGCCCTGGAAGCTTTCCACAAATGCTGCCGCCTGGAAGGGATTATTCCTGCGCTGGAAAGCGCCCATGCCCTGGCTGAAGTGTTCAAGCGCGCGCCGAACTTGCCAAAGGATCACCTGATGGTGGTCAACCTGTCCGGTCGTGGCGATAAAGATATGCAGACCGTGATGCACCATATGGAACAATCCCAGCAGGAGAAACACTGATGAGCCGCCTGCAAACCCGTTTTGCCCAACTCAAGGAACAGAACCGCGCTGCCCTGGTGACGTTTGTCACCGGCGGCGACCCGGACTACGACACCTCGCTGGCGATTCTCAAGGGACTTCCTGCCGCTGGCGCCGACGTGATCGAGTTGGGCATGCCATTCACCGATCCGATGGCCGACGGCCCGGCGATCCAGTTGGCTAACATCCGGGCCTTGGGCGCCCAGCAAAACCTGGCGAAAACCCTGCAGATGGTTCGTGAGTTCCGCAAGGACAATACTGATACGCCGTTGGTGCTGATGGGTTATTACAACCCGATCCATCGTTATGGCGTGCAGCGCTTCATTGGCGAGGCGCTGGACTCCGGAGTCGACGGCCTGATCGTTGTGGACATGCCGCCCGAGCACAACAGTGAACTGTGCGAACCGGCCCAGGCGGCTGGCCTGGACTTCATCCGCCTGACCACGCCGACCACCGATGACGTGCGCTTGCCGACGGTGCTCAACGGCAGTTCGGGTTTTGTGTACTACGTGTCGGTGGCGGGCGTAACCGGTGCCGGTGCTGCGACGCTGGAGCATGTCGAAGAGGCCGTCGCACGCCTGCGTCGCCATACCGATTTGCCGATCAGCATCGGTTTCGGCATCCGCACGCCGGAGCAGGCGGCGGCCATCGCACGACTGGCTGATGGGGTGGTGGTTGGTTCGGCGCTGATCGACCATATCGCCAGCGCCGATACGCCGGAGCAAGCGATTGATGGGGTGTTGAGCCTATGTGCTGCCTTGGCTGATGGCGTGCGCAAAGCGCGTGTCGACTGATTTGGATCAGCATCAAAAAGGGGTTCAGAACTGGGTTCTGAACCCCTTTTCGTTACTGCTTCAGGAGTGTTTCGTCAGGGTAACTCCAACCCGCCTCCGGCCTTGTGCAGCTTGCGCAAATGCTCGCCGATCGCTTTCACATTGGCCTCGCTTGCAGCAATTTCAGCGGCGCGGCTCGGTTCCAGCAACGCCCGGACTTCCTTGTCCAGATCACCTGTCAGTGTTTGCAGCTGTTTCTGACGCAAGCTGCTTTCGGATTCCAGGCGCTGCCACTCGCTGGGTTGCGGTAACCCGTAGCCGCCGGTGCCTAGCAGTTCAGCCGGACGGCTCAGGAAGCCGCTGTTGGCTAGAATCTGTTGCAACGTCGCGTTAGCCCGTTCCATGCCGCCGTTCTGCAGTTCACGGGCTCCGAGGTAGCGTTGTTTGACTTCATCCTGCGCCAACAACAATTGTCGACGATAGCTGGCCTGTTCCAGCAGCAACAATGCTGCGCTGGTGCGCAGGTCGGCCTGTTCGAACCAGACGCGGCGTCCGGCGGCATCCAGGGCCAGCCAGTCCTCCACCGTTTGTTGCTTGATAGGCAGATGTTTCTTCAGCACATCGAACATCGCCTGGTACCGATCACGGAATGAGTCGAAGCGGTAGCCCAGGCGCAAGGCTTCCTTGGGATCATCCAGCACGCTGGTATCCGCCAGGCCCCGGCCCTTGAGCACTTCCAGCAGGCCGTTGGGCATGATGCTGTCCAGGCCCTTGAGCTGTTCGTTGTTGCTGCCGCTGCGCAGTAGCTTCAAGCTTTCCACGGCGCAGTTATTGGACAGGAAGTAATAACTGCCGTCGTAGCTCCAGTGCATTTCGGCGGCGTGTTCGACCGTTTCCTCTATCTCAGTGCGCGACAGGTTCAGCGGTACAGACGCCAGGCTGCGCAATTCGGTCTTGGTGTATTCATCGATCACTTGGGCGAGCGGTAGCACGAACAGGCGCGACGGGTATTTGCCCACCAGTCCGTCCCAACTCGACAACTGCACGTCGCCCACAAAAGCGCGATACGACAGCACCAGGTGTTGGTCCAGGTCAAGGCGGCAGTCCGGGCCACGCGGCCGGTCCGGTGCGCAAATCACCAGCCGGAGCATGCTGTGGCCCCAGCGGCTGACCCAGTTCTGGTTCGCTTCGGCCAACAGGTAGTCAATGGCATAGACCCGTTCCGGATCGACCTGGCCCAGTGGCGTCTTGGCGAAGTCGTTGCCAGCATTGAGGAAGGCGAACGATTTTGCGCAGGTGTCCTTGGCGGCGGGGGCCCAACCAAAGTGTTCCTGATAATAGCGATACAGCGCGGGACGTCGGCAGGCATAGCTGGAGTCCAGGAGAAAGTACTCCATGTTGACCGCGACGAACTCCTTGGGGCTGCTAGTCTCGTAAAGGTCCGGGCTGCGGACGACTTGACGATTGTGCTGCTCCCGTTCACCGCGACGGCCGACGTATTGCGGCCAGCCCGCCAGGTCGAGCAAGCGAGGATCGTCGCTCAGTGTAAAGCGGCGATCGTTCTGGCCTCGGCACTCATCAGGCAAGCCAATCAACCCGGCGCTGCTGTTGCGTCGAGTGCAACGCTGGATCAGCGCACGCTCGGCATCCGGCCATAGACGCGAGCGGTCATAAATGTGGGTCAGTTCGTGCAGGACCGTGGCGAGCATTTCCCGCCGTACCGTGCCGTGGGGGCGTCGGGTCTTCTGTGTGGCGGCGCTGCCGTCAGTGAGGCTACCGAGCAGGTTTCGGTTCAGGTCCAGCTGTGACACCAGCGAGGCCTGGCCGTAGGCGTTGGCGGGCATTTGGTCGGTCCAGCCAACATCGATGCGGCGGTCCAGTCGCTCGATGAAGCGTGGCGGCAACGCCTGCATGGCTTCATCAAGCAGTGCCTGGCTGGCCTGCTGCTGTGCCGGCGTCAAGCCGCCGGCATTTAGGTGTAGCTGCAGGCCGGCCTGGGCGGTGCTGCCGATGAGCAGCACGACCCCGGCCGTCAGCCAGGCGGCGAGCCGCCTCACAATGCGAGGATGGCTTCGGCGAGAACCTGGTCACTGGCGTCGCGCGCTTCCGGCACGCGTGTACGCAAGGTATCGAAGGCGGCCTCGAGATGAGCGCCACGAATTTCGCCATTGCTGGCGACGAAGCTGGCCGCGTCGTCGTGGGCTTCGCGAACGATCTTAGAATCACGGATGGATGTGGTGGTGTCGGAAGTGAAATCGATCGTGCGCTGGGAAGCGCGAACGATGATATTACTGGTGGCTACCAGGGTATGTGCCTGGGCTACATCGGCCAACACCAGCAGGCCTAGGGCGGCAGCAATCAGCGGGCTACGCATGGAACGACTCCGGAAAATGAAGATAATTATTGGACGAGAATTGCCTGTGCCAGTTCAAGGTCGCTGGCGTGAAGTTTTGCCTGGGTTCGGCGCATGTAGTCCAGGGCCGATTCCAACCGTGCACCTCTCAGCTGTCCGTCGCTGGCAACGAATACCGCAGCGTCATCGCGGGCGGCGACGATAAGTTTATTGTCGAAGGGCGCAGAGGTCACCAAGGATGTGGCGTAGCCGCTAACCACCACTTGCTGGGTGGTCACATCGAAGGCGTGGGCCGGAACAGACCAGCAAAAAGCCACTAGGCAAGACGCGATAAATGGATTTGGATAAAAACGCATGGTACTCGACGGTTGATGGCGAGCCGGAAGGCTAGCGCAAACCTGCGGGCCAGAGCCAGTGCTGAAACATCGGAACACCATTGCGCGCCCGATGTTTCATGTTGCCTCAGATCACCAGAATGGCCTGGGCCAGTTGCGCGTCGGTGGCGTCGATCTGGGGGGCCTGCTGGCGAATATGGTTCAGCGCACTTTCCAGTTTCACACCACGGATTGCGCCTTCGCTGGCCACGAAGCTGGCGGCGTCATCTCGGGCGGCCTGGACGATCTTATTGTCCCGCAGTGACGAGGTTGCATCGGAGGTGACGTCGGACGTGGCCTTGAGCGCGCCGACAATGGAGTCTGTGGTAACGATGAAGCTGCTGGCGTTGGAGTAGGCGGACACGGCCAGCAGGGCAACGGCGCTGAGCAGGCGAAGACGGATCATGGTGAACTCCTTGGGAATTGAGGTTATGCGGGTGCAGGTAGCTGGAAGAAGAGACGCAGGCTCGACTCGCTTCGCCACGTTCGTATCGATATTAGGACAGAACGCGTTGGCTGACAGCCTGGAATTACCCCGGTATACCGCATGCGACTCGCACCGGCTCCGTTATAGATAAACTGTACCTAACAGTATGTATAATTCTCTAACTGTTATGGTCTGGCGGATTTACCGGAATCTGCCCCGTAAACGACAAGACCCGTCGCGGTTTCCCGCGACGGGTCTTGTTTGTTCAATTCGATGCTGGCGGTGGACCCGGTGGGTCAGGGCCAGCGACGCTGAGTTAGCGCCAGAACGGCTTGCTCAGCTCTTCGTAACGTTGGGCTTCGCTGATACCGGCGTCAGCCAGCAGGCGCGAATCCAGACGAGCCAGTTGATGGCGGCTGGCAATGCGGCGCTGCCACAACATCAGGTTGGCGATAACGCGAAGAGGCAGGGAAGCCTGGTTTTTTTCAGCTTTGTCTTCGAAAAACAGCTCGGAACTGAGTGTACGTTCCATGGTTGACATCCTTCCGCTTGTGGCGGGATTAGGTAGTGGTTTAACTGGTGCCCATGATCTGCTCGTTTGGCCAGCGACTGTAGATACAGTTCATTTGTATTGTGCGAGACCAGTTAACTGTTAAATCGTGGTGTACTGGTCGATAACGAGGCAACTGTACTTGTCAGCACTGCTATGGTGCATTTTTGCTACTCATCCGTGGTTTTGTGAGAAAAGACTGTAGGAAATAACCGGTACAGCAGTACAGTTTTTGTCGAGTTGCGCGTGAGCGGTGGGCTCCAATCAAAACTGTATTTGCGTTAGCTGTGTTCCAGCTGTATCAGATCGCCAACATGCGTCCGGTCTCTTCGAGGTTCAGGTGCCAACTCAGTGCATCGCGCAGGATATGCGGCGTATGCCCACCCAAAGCGCACGCGGCGTTGAAATACTCGTTCAAGGCCTGGCGGTAGGAAGGGTGCACGCAATTGTCGATGATCACGCGTGCCCGCTCCCGTGGCGCCAGGCCCCGCAGGTCGGCCAGGCCGATTTCGGTCACCAGGATGTCGACGTCGTGTTCGGTATGGTCCACATGGCTGACCATCGGTACGACACTGGAAATGGCACCGCCCTTGGCGATCGACTTGGTGACGAAAATCGCCAGGTGAGCATTGCGGGCGAAGTCCCCCGAGCCGCCGATGCCGTTCATCATCCGCGTGCCGCATACATGGGTTGAGTTCACATTGCCGTATAGGTCGAACTCCAGCGCGGTATTGATACCAATGATGCCCAGGCGGCGCACAACCTCCGGATGGTTGGAGATTTCCTGCGGACGCAGGACCAGTTTGTCCTTATACCGTTCCAGGTTTCCGAACACGTCGGCATTGCGTCGACCCGACAGCGTGATCGAGCTGCCGGAGGCGAAACTCAGCTTGCCGGCGTCAATCAAGTCAAATGTCGAGTCCTGCAAAACCTCGGAGTACATGGTCAAGTCCGAGAACGGCGAATCGATCAGGCCGCACATCACGGCGTTGGCGATATTGCCAATCCCTGCTTGCAGCGGCCCGAGCTTGTTGGTCATGCGCCCAGCCGAAACCTCCTGTTTGAAGAAGTCGATCAGGTGATCGGCGATGGCCTGGGTGTCGATGTCTGGCGGGGCGACGGTAGAAGGCGAGTCCCCTTGGTTGGTTATGACTATGGCGGCAATCTTTTCCGGCGGTATCGGGATCGCGGTGCTGCCTATATGGTCGTCGACTTTCACCAAGGGAATCGGCGTGCGAGTGGGGCGATAGGTCGGGATATAAATGTCGTGCAATCCCTCTAGATTCGGGTTGTGAGCCAGGTTGATCTCGATGATCACTTGCCGGGCGAAGATGGCGAAGCTGGCTGAGTTACCCACCGACGTGGTCGGTACGATATGTCCTTGCTCGGTGATGGCCACTGCTTCGATCACGGCAATATCGGGCAATTTGAGTTGGCCGTTGCGCAGTTGCTCGACGGTTTCCGAGAGATGCTGGTCGATGAACATCACCTCGCCTGCGTTGATTGCCTTACGCAACGTGCTGTCGACCTGGAACGGCATGCGTCGCGCGAGCACACCGGCCTCGGTGAGCTCCTTGTCGAGGTCGTTGCCCAGGCTCGCACCGGTCATCAAGCTGATTTTAAGCGGGGTGGCCTTGGCACGCTCAGCCAGGGCGTGGGGCACTGCCTTGGCTTCTCCGGCGCGGGTAAAGCCACTCATGCCAACGGTCATGCCGTCCTCGATCAACAAGGCGGCTTCGGCAGCGCTCATTACTTTATTCAACAACGAAGGCAGGCGGATGCGATCACGGTACATGGAGGGTCGTCTCGGGCTGGAAGCTGGATGCGCAGTCTAGAGAATTTGCGCTTTGCCCGACCCGCTACAAAAGTCGCATTTAAGGCGTCTATTACGGGTGTTTCAGGCAAAACATCGTTACCGGATCGGTAATGCTTTGCCTTGATATAAATCAAAACGCCCCGACAAGGCGGGGCGTTTTTGGCGAAACGGGAGAGTTATTCCACCGCTTTGACCATGTCCTCGATCACCTTTTTGGCGTCACCGAACACCATCATGGTCTTGTCGAGGTAGAACAGCTCGTTGTCCAGGCCGGCATAGCCGCTGGCCATCGAGCGCTTGTTGACGATGATGGTCTTGGCCTTGAAGGCTTCGAGGATCGGCATGCCGGCAATCGGCGACTTTGGATCGTTCTTCGCCGCCGGGTTGACCACGTCGTTGGCGCCCAGCACCAGCACCACGTCGGCCTGGCCGAACTCGGAGTTGATGTCTTCCATTTCGAACACCTGGTCGTAAGGCACTTCGGCCTCGGCCAACAGGACATTCATATGCCCGGGCATGCGACCGGCCACCGGGTGGATCGCGTATTTAACGGTCACGCCGTGGTGGGTCAGCTTTTCGGTCAGCTCTTTCAGCGCGTGCTGCGCCCGGGCAACCGCCAAGCCGTAGCCCGGAACGATGATCACCGTGTCGGCGTTGGTCAGCAGGAAGGTCGCATCGTCAGCCGAGCCGGATTTCACCGGGCGGGCTTCTTTGGAGCCTGCCGGGCCAGCTGCATCTGCCGTGTTGCCGAAGCCGCCGAGCAGCACGTTGAAGAACGAACGGTTCATCGCCTTGCACATGATGTAAGACAGGATCGCACCGCTCGAACCCACCAGCGAGCCGGCAATGATCAGCATCGAGTTGTTCAGCGAGAAGCCGATACCGGCGGCCGCCCAGCCCGAATAACTGTTGAGCATCGAGACCACCACCGGCATGTCCGCGCCGCCGATCGGGATGATGATCAGCACGCCCAGGACAAAAGCCAGGGCCAGCATCAAGGCGAACGCGCCGAGGTTGCCGGTGAACATGAAGGCCAGGCCCAGGCCCAGCGTCGCCAGGCCCAGAATCAGGTTGAGCTTGTGCTGGCCACCAAACTGTACCGGTGCGCCCTGGAACAGGCGGAACTTGTACTTGCCCGAGAGCTTGCCGAATGCGATCACCGAACCGGAGAAGGTGATTGCACCAATGGCTGCGCCGAGGAACAGCTCCAGGCGGTTACCGGCCGGAATCGAATCCCCCAGTTGCTTGACGATGCCCAAGGACTGCGGCTCGACGACCGCCGCGATGGCAATGAACACCGCCGCCAGGCCGATCATGCTGTGCATGAACGCCACCAGCTCCGGCATCTTGGTCATCTCGACGCGCTTGGCCATGATCGAACCGGCGGTGCCGCCGACCAGCAGGCCGACGATGACGTAGCCGATGCCAGCGGTCGCTAGCTCAGCGCCCAGCTTATAGATGAGACCCACGGTGGTGATCACCGCCAGCGCCATGCCGAGCATGCCAAACAGGTTGCCTCGGCGAGAGGTGGTAGGGTGCGACAGGCCTTTGAGGGCCTGGATGAAGCAGATAGACGCGATCAGGTAGAGCGTCGTTACCAGGTTCATGCTCATTACTTGGGCGCCTCTTCTTTTACGGCTTTCGGGGCTTTTTTCTTGAACATTTCAAGCATGCGGCGCGTCACCAGGAAGCCACCGAACACGTTCACGGCGGCCAGGGCCACGGCAAGGGTGCCCATGGTCTTGCCCAGAGGTGTTACGGTCAGCGCGGCGGCGAGCATGGCGCCGACGATCACAATCGCCGAAATGGCGTTGGTCACCGCCATTAATGGCGTGTGCAAAGCAGGTGTAACGTTCCAGACCACGTGGTAACCGACGTAAATCGCCAGCACAAAGATGATCAGGTTGTAGATACCGGGGGAGATAAGCTCTTCCATTGTCTGAATCCCTGCTTAGGCGTTTTTGCGGATGACTTGGCCGTCGCGGCACATCAGGCACGCGGCGACGATGTCGTCTTCCAGGTTCACGTCGAACTGACCTTCCTTGGTGAAGACCAGCTTCAGGAAGTCCAGCAGGTTTCGGGCGTACAGCGCCGAAGCGTCAGCCGCGACTTCACCGGCCAGGTTGGTCGGACCGCAAATGGTCACGCCATTCTCGATCACCACCTGATCGGCCACGGTCAGCGGGCAGTTACCGCCCTGGGCCGCCGCGAGGTCGATGACCACCGAACCCGGTTTCATCTGCGCCACGGTTTCCGCGCTCAACAGCGTCGGTGCCTTGCGGCCCGGAATCAATGCGGTGGTGATGACGATGTCGGCCTGCTTGGCGCGCTCGTGCACGGCCTGGGCCTGGCGCTGCATCCAACTGGCCGGCATCGGCCGGGCGTAGCCACCGACGCCGACGGCGCATTCACGCTCTTCATCGGTCTCGTAAGGCACGTCGACGAACTTGGCGCCCAGGGATTCGATTTGCTCTTTCACTGCGGGACGCACGTCCGATGCCTCGATCACAGCGCCCAGGCGCTTGGCCGTGGCAATTGCCTGGAGTCCGGCCACGCCCGCGCCGAGAATCAGCACGCGCGCCGCTTTCACGGTGCCTGCGGCGGTCATCAGCATCGGCATGAAGCGCGGATAGTGATGGGCGGCCAGTAACACGGCTTTATAGCCGGCGATATTCGCTTGAGACGACAGCACGTCCAGGCTTTGAGCGCGGGAGGTACGCGGCGCGGCCTCAAGGGCGAATGCGGTGATGCCGCGTTCGGCCAGCTTGGCGATGGTTTCGTTGTTGAACGGGTTGAGCATGCCCACCAGAACGGTGCCGCTCTTGATCAGCGTCAGCTCGCTATCGCTGGGGGCGACCACTTTGAGGATCAGTTCGGCCCCGAATGCATCACTGGCGCTGCCAATGGTTGCGCCCGCTGCCTCATAGGCACTGTCGATAACGCTGGCCTTGATGCCGGCGCCGCTTTCAACAGTGACTTTATGGCCTTGGCCGACCAGCTTCTTGATGGTTTCCGGGGTAGCAGCAACCCGTGTTTCACCCGTCTGGGTTTCGAGAGGAACACCAATGTGCACGTCAAATCTCCTGCGTGATCTTATTGAGTAAACCCAGGCACTTCGGATGGTGCGACTGGGGCGGCCGATCAGCACGATCCCGCCTGACCAGGCGGGGCGCGGCATTTTGCAGGCGAATATTCAGCCCTTCAAGGGATTATGACGTGTGACGTAAATATAACTACAAGTCACCCTGTGACCGAATGTCGCAACTGGCGAGGTAAAGGTCGCTAAACCCATACAAATCAAGGGATAACGGTGATTATGATTCTTTTTGCATCGGTCAGATGAATGGAGCGATATGACTCGCTCGATATGGCTTAAAGCCACGTGTTTCAACGGTTCTAGGACGTTTGTACCGATATGATCACAGTTTGGTTAAATGCGACAAATAGTTATATCTGTAGTGCTTAATATAGTATTACTACTTATTTACGTGGTCAGTTTTTCCTTATTTTTCAATACCATAATCTCTAGCTTCGGTGACCAGCCAATCGCGAAATGCCCGAAGCGAGGCCGATTCCACCTTCCGTTCCGGGATCATCAGGTAGTACGCCTTGAGGCTCGACAGGGCATTGGGGTTGGCAATGACCAGGCGCTTCTCCGCCAGTTCGCGCTGGATCAGGAAGGGCGGGATCAAGGCGACACCCATATCGTGCATGGCGGCTTGGGCAAGCATGGAGAATAGTTCATAGCGCGGACCTGTCAGGTCGCGCGCGATATTGAGGTCTTGTGAGTTGAACCACTGGCGCCACGCGTATGGGCGGGTTGTCTGCTGGAGCAGGGGGAGCTCGGCGATTGCCTCCGGCGTCAGAGTTTTGCGGTTGCCCAGTAAGGAGGGGCTGCATACCGGCAACGGCTTTTCCCCCATCAATTTGTGAGATTCGGTGCCGGACCAGTCCGCGTCGCCGAAGTAGATGGCTGCATCGAAATCCGTATCGGCGAACAGGAAAGGGCGCGTGCGGTTGGTGAGATTGACCGTCACCTCAGGGTGCTGCCGCTGGAAATCCTTGAGGCGTGGCAGCAGCCATTGAGTGCCGAAGGTGGGCACGACGGCGAGTTCGATAACGTTCGCGCCGGTGTGCCCCATCACTGAAAGGGTATCGCGCTCGACGGCATCCAGTTGCGTGGCGATTCGACGGCTATATGAAAGCCCCGCTTCAGTCAGCTTGACGCCGCGTCTCGAGCGTCGGAAGAGCTCCACGCCAAGGAAGTCCTCCAGGCTCGCAATTTGTCGGCAGATAGCGCCTTGGGTGAGAGAGAGCTCCAGTGCCGCCTTGGTGAAGCTTTCGTGGCGTGCGGCAGCCTCGAAGCTGATCAGGGCGGCGGTGCTAGGGATTTTACGACGCATATACGCAAGCCTCACTCGTTATCCGCACAACAGCGGTCTATGGCGTTTACGGAGTGAGAAATTAGCACAACAACATGCCGAATCCTCGTTTGCTCTCGTGGGAAACCGGGCCTAGGATCAGTCCACGATTTTCCATTTGATTGGCGAGGACTTTTTCATGGCCGGTAAAGCGAGCTTCAGCTGGATCGATCCCTTGTTGCTGGACCAGCAACTCACCGAAGAAGAACGCATGATTCGCAACACTGCCGAGCAATTCGCTCAGCAAAAGCTGGCGCCGCGCGTACTGGAGGCGTTCCGTCATGAAAAGACTGACCCGGCGATCTTTCGTGAAATGGGCGAAGTGGGCCTCCTGGGCGCCACCATTCCCGAGCAATACGGCGGCAGCGGCCTGAATTACGTCAGCTACGGCCTCATCGCCAGGGAAGTGGAACGTGTGGACTCCGGCTACCGGTCGATGATGAGCGTGCAGTCCTCACTGGTCATGGTGCCGATCAACGAATTCGGCACCGAGGCGCAGAAACAGAAGTATCTGCCGAAGCTCGCTTCAGGCGAATGGATAGGCTGCTTCGGCCTGACCGAGCCGAACCATGGTTCCGACCCGGGCGCGATGATCACTCGGGCGCGCAAGGTTGAAGGCGGCTACAGCTTGACCGGCAGCAAGATGTGGATCACCAACAGTCCGATCGCGGATGTGTTTGTCGTTTGGGCGAAGGACGACGCCGGCGATATCCGAGGCTTCGTGCTGGAGAAGGGCTGGAAGGGCCTGACTGCTCCGGCGATTCACGGCAAGGTCGGGCTGCGTGCTTCGATTACCGGCGAGATCGTCATGGACAGCGTATTCGTGCCGGAAGAAAACATCTTCCCGGACGTGCGTGGCTTGAAAGGGCCGTTCACCTGTCTGAACTCGGCGCGCTACGGCATTTCCTGGGGCGCCCTGGGGGCTGCCGAGTTCTGCTGGCACACCGCCCGTCAATACACGCTCGACCGGCAGCAGTTCGGTCGCCCGTTGGCTGCCAATCAATTGATCCAGAAGAAACTGGCCGATATGCAGACTGAAATCACCCTCGCGCTTCAAGGATGTCTGCGTCTTGGGCGTATGAAAGATGAAGGCACGGCTGCGGTAGAGATTACTTCGATCATGAAGCGCAACTCTTGCGGTAAGTCCCTGGATATCGCACGAATGGCGCGGGACATGCTGGGCGGCAATGGCATCTCCGACGAGTTCGGCATT
>NZ_CP071642.1:157500-752500 GCF_051131965.1 Pseudomonas sp. Z4-7
GTTATGGTTAAGTGGGAAACGATGTGGGAAGGCTTAGACAGCTAGGAGGTTGGCTTAGAAGCAGCCACCCTTTAAAGAAAGCGTAATAGCTCACTAGTCGAGTCGGCCTGCGCGGAAGATGTAACGGGGCTCAAACCATACACCGAAGCTACGGGTATCACGCAAGTGATGCGGTAGAGGAGCGTTCTGTAAGCCTGTGAAGGTGAGTTGAGAAGCTTGCTGGAGGTATCAGAAGTGCGAATGCTGACATGAGTAACGACAATGGGTGTGAAAAACACCCACGCCGAAAGACCAAGGTTTCCTGCGCAACGTTAATCGACGCAGGGTTAGTCGGTCCCTAAGGCGAGGCTGAAAAGCGTAGTCGATGGAAAACAGGTTAATATTCCTGTACTTCTGGTTATTGCGATGGAGGGACGGAGAAGGCTAGGCCAGCTTGGCGTTGGTTGTCCAAGTTTAAGGTGGTAGGCTGGAATCTTAGGTAAATCCGGGATTCTAAGGCCGAGAGCTGATGACGAGTTACCCTTTGGGTGACGAAGTGGTTGATGCCATGCTTCCAAGAAAAGCTTCTAAGCTTCAGGTAACCAGGAACCGTACCCCAAACCGACACAGGTGGTTGGGTAGAGAATACCAAGGCGCTTGAGAGAACTCGGGTGAAGGAACTAGGCAAAATGGCACCGTAACTTCGGGAGAAGGTGCGCCGGTGAGGGTGAAGCACTTGCTGCGTAAGCCCACGCCGGTCGAAGATACCAGGCCGCTGCGACTGTTTATTAAAAACACAGCACTCTGCAAACACGAAAGTGGACGTATAGGGTGTGACGCCTGCCCGGTGCCGGAAGGTTAATTGATGGGGTTAGCTAACGCGAAGCTCTTGATCGAAGCCCCGGTAAACGGCGGCCGTAACTATAACGGTCCTAAGGTAGCGAAATTCCTTGTCGGGTAAGTTCCGACCTGCACGAATGGCGTAACGATGGCGGCGCTGTCTCCACCCGAGACTCAGTGAAATTGAAATCGCTGTGAAGATGCAGTGTATCCGCGGCTAGACGGAAAGACCCCGTGAACCTTTACTATAGCTTTGCACTGGACTTTGAATTTGCTTGTGTAGGATAGGTGGGAGGCTTTGAAGCGTGGACGCCAGTCTGCGTGGAGCCATCCTTGAAATACCACCCTGGCAACTTTGAGGTTCTAACTCAGGTCCGTTATCCGGATCGAGGACAGTGTATGGTGGGTAGTTTGACTGGGGCGGTCTCCTCCTAAAGAGTAACGGAGGAGTACGAAGGTGCGCTCAGACCGGTCGGAAATCGGTCGTAGAGTATAAAGGCAAAAGCGCGCTTGACTGCGAGACAGACACGTCGAGCAGGTACGAAAGTAGGTCTTAGTGATCCGGTGGTTCTGTATGGAAGGGCCATCGCTCAACGGATAAAAGGTACTCCGGGGATAACAGGCTGATACCGCCCAAGAGTTCATATCGACGGCGGTGTTTGGCACCTCGATGTCGGCTCATCACATCCTGGGGCTGAAGCCGGTCCCAAGGGTATGGCTGTTCGCCATTTAAAGTGGTACGCGAGCTGGGTTTAGAACGTCGTGAGACAGTTCGGTCCCTATCTGCCGTGGACGTTTGAGATTTGAGAGGGGCTGCTCCTAGTACGAGAGGACCGGAGTGGACGAACCTCTGGTGTTCCGGTTGTCACGCCAGTGGCATTGCCGGGTAGCTATGTTCGGAAAAGATAACCGCTGAAAGCATCTAAGCGGGAAACTTGCCTCAAGATGAGATCTCACTGGGACCTTGAGTCCCCTGAAGGGCCGTCGAAGACTACGACGTTGATAGGCAGGGTGTGTAAGCGCTGTGAGGCGTTGAGCTAACCTGTACTAATTGCCCGTGAGGCTTGACCATATAACACCCAAGCAATCTGTAGACTCGAAAGAGGCCAGATTGCGGTGTGTGAAGACGCAATGAACCGAAAGTTCGAGTCAAAACCCACAAACTATCGCATACCCATTCGCTGGAACGTGACCGTAAGGCACGCACTGGCTACCGAATTTCTTGACGACCATAGAGCATTGGAACCACCTGATCCCATCCCGAACTCAGAAGTGAAACGATGCATCGCCGATGGTAGTGTGGGGTTTCCCCATGTGAGAGTAGGTCATCGTCAAGATTAAATTCCAAAACCCCTATCTGCTGACGCAGGTAGGGGTTTTGTTTTAGTAGAAGTCTTCGATTTTCACCGACACGTTGTTCCTGAGCGGGTTGGTTACCGAATTTCTTGACGACCATAGAGCATTGGAACCACCTGATCCCATCCCGAACTCAGAAGTGAAACGATGCATCGCCGATGGTAGTGTGGGGTTTCCCCATGTGAGAGTAGGTCATCGTCAAGATTGAATTCCAGAACCCCTGTCTGCCAATGCAGACAGGGGTTTTGTCGTTTTCGGAGCCGATAATCGGATCGCCGTCCTAATTGACGCCACCCCCCGGCAAACCCCCAGGCCGTTGCTATGCTTTGGTTGTCGGGCATTGGCAGCAACAGCCCGCGACGTGACTGGTCATGGGGATTCCAATAATGAAAAACCCTTATGCTCCCGGCTTCTGGTGCGCTGTCGCGGCCTTGGTGCTGCTATCGGCCACCTACTTCTATGGCGTCATGCTGACTCACCATATCGACAAGGCACTGATTTTCCTGGATAGCGCGGCTGCGCTGATCGCTGTCATTTCTGTCGCAATCGTCGCCTGGGCTTCTCTCCAAGGCCAGCGCATCAAGAAGAAGCAGCTTGTGCAAGGCAAGACACTGGTCTTGATCTGGGATACCAAGGTTGCGCTGCGCCGGGTTGAAACGGTATTCGACCGTTATTTCTGGGGCAGCTATTGGCAGCCTGGACGCACGTTTCAAGAAGTCATGGGTGAGCTCACCGGCACTCCGCTGGAGAAAAGCCTCGAGGCACTGAAAACTCAATGCGCCGCCCTGGACAAGCAAGTCGCGCAAGACGACTGGCATTGGCTCAACAATGCCCGCGAGCTGTGCGATGTGGCCAACGCGATGGCTCGGGAGCGCTATCAATTGGACTTCTACGATGGGCGTGACGATTCATCGGGTGCGGCAGTAATCAATCGAGATTTCGAAGTGTTGGTCTACACCTGGACAGCACGCCTCAAGACCTTCGATCATCAACTTGACGAGATCGAAGTCGAATATTCGTAGACCATTTCTCAAGAACACGCTTTTTCCCCTTTAAACATTGGGCTTGCTGACTTGCCTGATGCTAATCTCCCCACCACTTTTATCGCGTCGTACCACAGCCCTTTGCGGGTCAAGGAAGACGACTCTTTTCAACCATGGAACACGATCGGATCACTCATGAACAAATCAGCAAGCGTACTTCTGGGAATCGTTGTGGTTGTTGGTGCAATCAGTGCGGGTGGCGCCTGGTATACCGGCACCAAGCTTGAAGGCGTACTGCAAACCGCCATTACCGACAGCAATAAGCAACTGCAAACGGCTTTGGCGGGTTCCAATGGCACCGCTTCGATTGAACTGGTCTCCCTGGACCGTGGCACCTTCAGCAGTACCGCCCGTTATCGTCTCAAGGGTGAAGGCGAAATGTTCGGCGGCGAGCCGGTCGAGCTGCTGTTCGTCGACAACATCGAACACGGTCCACTGCCATTCTCGCGCCTGATGACGCTCAAATGGTTGCCGGTCATGGCCACCAGCCACACCGAACTGGAGCGGACTCCGCTGACCGAAAAATGGTTCGTTGCCGCCAAGGATAAATCGCCTCTCAAAGGCGTCTTCAATCTCGGTTACGATCAATCCACCAACGGCACGTTCGAACTGCTGCCTCTGGATACCAAGCTGGATGAGCAATCCCAGCTGATCTTCTCCGGCCTGAAAATCGATGTGGCCGCCAGCGCCCAGGCTGAGAAGATCAAGGCCGACGGCTACATGGACAGCTTCAAGTTGACCACCGTCGCCGAAGATCAGACGCCGGTTCAGGTAGAGTTCAATGGCCTGACATTGGCCAGCAACCTGACCAAGAGCACCTATGGCTACTACAAGGGCGACAACACCCTGTTGCTGAGCAACAGCAAGACCACCTTCGGCGAGCCGAAATCGGTATTGGGCCTGAAAAACTTCGAGATGAAGAACAACAGCTCCGAGAACGGCACCAGTGCTTCGGGACGCGCTGATTACAAGATCGGCGAGTTGTCGTTCAATGACAAGGTCATCGGTTCTGCACAGATGGCGGTCAGCCTGAAGAACCTGGACATCCCTGCCACCATGTCGCTGATGCAGGTCTACCAGGCCAAGCTGCAACCCTACGAAAAGGCAGCTGCCGAGGCCGCTGAAGCGGGCGAGCCGGCTCCAGAGCTGAACCTCACCGAGGCAGAAGAAGCGCAGGTCAAGGCTGACCTGGAAAAACTCCTGGCTGGCGCCCCGCAAGTGGCCCTGGAGAACCTCTCGTTCAATACCGCTAACGGCGAAAGCCGCGCGAGCCTGGTTGTCGATCTGGCCAAGCCGCAATCCATGGACCTGCCACCCGATGAGCTGGGCCGCCAGTTGCTCGCTCTGCTGGACTTCAAGGTGAAGGTTTCCAAGCCAATGCTGGTGGATCTCCTGACCGTGCAAGCGCAGATGGAAGGCCAGACCGACGCAAAACTGATCGCCGACCAGGCGACTGCCACCAGCGATATGTTCAGCGCCATGGCGGTAGGCACGGAGCTGGCGAAGCTTGAAGGCAATGATGTGGTTACCAATCTGCATTACGCCAACAATCAGGTCGACTTCAACGGCCAGAAGATGACCGTCGAACAGTTCACCGCGTTTGTGATGAACAAGCTGGGCGGCGGCGTCGCCATTCAGTAACTGGTCCCACGCAACATCCGAAGACCGGTCCGTGCCCTGTGCACGGGCCGGTTTTTTTTTGTCCGTTGAAAATGCCGCGCTGAAATCTGCATGGATTCTGAAGAATTATGGCGATCTGGAAGATGACCCGCCACGGAGTGCAAAACTAGGCCCGTTAGAGCTTGGCTGGGTTCCTTTGATCCGGCCTTCTGTTTGATGGGCAAGGGGGCACTGCGACCCGGCTGGCCATGTAAGGATGCTGACGAATGCCTGTGGGTCCTCTTATTCAACTCGGTTTGCGCCCGTTGTTTCGCGTTGCGCTGTGCAGCCAATTGTGCTGGTCGGTGGCGGCGTTTGCCGATACCGCTTATGACCAGATGGTGCTCGACGCCCGCGCGGGGCATTACACGCCCGCGTTGTCCGTATTGCGCCAGGTGCCGGTTGGCCAGGCCAGCACCGCACAGATCAGTGACCATCTGCAGATCGCCAGTTGGGCCGGTCTTGATGCCGAGGTGGTGAAAGTCTACGAAACCCAGGGCCGCTACCGCGACCTTCCGGTTCAGGCGCTGACCGCAGCTGCTCGCTCCTATCGCAACCTCAAGCGCTGGGATCCGGCGGTCGAGTTGTATCGCCGGGCGTTGGCGATAGATCCGCAGAACCCCGATCTGCAACTGGGTCTGGCCTTGACCCAGGCCGATGCCGGCAAGCCAGATGAAGCCGTCAGCCGCGCCAGGGCCCTCGTTGCGGCCAAGCCAGAAGATCCGATGCGCCGGTTGGCCTTGGGTTATGCGCTGACGCGTGCGGACAATCCCCACGAAGCGCTTTTCGAATACGACCAGGCTTTCACCCGTGCCGGCAGCAACAAGCCTGAAGTCGCCCGCGAGTACGTCTACGCCCTGCAACGCGCCCGTTTGCCTGAGCCGGCCCTGCGCCTGGCCCGGCTTCAGCCCGGCCTGATCGATCGTGGCGTGCAGCGCAGGCTCGAAGGCGATGTGGCGGCCGAGCGGGTGCGCCTGGCGGATATGGCCAGTCGCAGCGAAACAGAACGTTTTGTCATTGCCGATCGCGCGCTGGCGGACTACGACAAACTGCTCGCCACCTGGACTCCGGTGGCCGAGGCCCACGATGATGTCTTGCGCTGGCGGATCGACCGCATGGGCGCCCTCAACGCCCGGGCTCGCCGGGCCGAGGTGATCGCCGAATACCAGAAGCTGGTCGCTGAAGGGGTCCGCATTCCAACCTACGCGCTGCGCTGGGTGGCTTCTTCCTATCTGGAGCAACGTGAACCGGAGATCGCCGTCGATCTGTACCGCCGCGTGCTGATTGCACCGGATGCAGATCCTGCGGACCGCTTCGAAGACAGCACTGCGCTCTACTACGCCTTGCTGGAAAGCGAAAAATCCGAGGAGGCCCGCGCACTGGCCGAAGACCTGGCGAAAGCACAGCCGGCCCGCGTGGAGCTCAAGGGGCTGCCGATCGGCAATCCCAACGACGAGTGGATGGACGCGCAGCTCCTGGCCGCTCAGGCAGGTACCTACGGCGCCGATCTGCCTACCGCCGAGGCGCGCCTGGACGCTCTGGTCTACCACGGGCCCGGCAATATCGGCTTGCGCCTGGCCCAGGCCGATTTGTACCAGGCACGTGAATGGCCGCGACGTTCGGAAAGCCTGCTCAAGGAAGTCGAGGCCACGACGCCGCGCAATCGCGACCTGGAAGTCGCCCAGGCCCGCGCCGCCATGGATCTGCAGGAATGGCGGCAAATGGATGCGCTTATCGATGACGTGGTCGCCCGCTATCCCGAGAACGCTCACGTCAAGCGCCTGCAACGCCAGCGTGACGTCCATGACATGGCTGAACTGCGCATCGAGGCCTACACCGGCAAGAGCTACGGTGGCGGCAATGGCGACGCTGGCGCGGTGACCGGCAGCCGCGATTTTGGTATCGAGACCTTGCTCTACAGCCCGCCCATCGATGAAGACTGGCGGCTGTTCGGCGGTGCCGGTTACGCAACCGGCGACTTCGAGGAAGGCACCGGCCACCATCGCTGGCAGCGCCTGGGAGTGGAGCGGCGTACCCGCGACATGACCCTGGAGGCGGAAGTCTCCAACCATTCGTATGGTTCCGGTGACAAACAGGGCGCGCGAGTAGCCGTGGCCCGGGACATCAATGATCACTGGCAGTACGGCGGCAGCCTGGACTACCTCTCGGCCAACACTCCGTTGCGGGCTCTCAACAGCGGGATTCGCGCCAATGGTGGAAGCGGTTTCGTCCGCTGGCGTGCCAATGAAAGCCGCGAGTGGCGGCTGGCTGTCAGCCCGTCCCACTTCAGCGATGGCAACAACCGCCTCGAGACCTTGCTGACTGGCCGCGAGGGCATCTACAGCGCTCCGAGGCTGCAAGTGGAGCTGGGCCTGGAAGTCGGTGCCAGTCGCAACAGCGGCTCAAATGAAGTGCCGTACTTCAATCCGAAATCGGACTTCAGCGTCATGCCGACCGTGAGCGCCAATCACGTGCTGTATCGCCGCTACGAAACCACCTGGAGCCAGCAATTCCAGGCCGGTGCCGGCACCTACAGCCAGAGTGACTACAGCACCGGCGCCATGGGGTTGCTCAGCTACGGCCAGCGTCTGCTCTGGAACGATGTGCTTGAAGCCGGGGCCGCGCTGAGCTGGCTCAACCGCCCCTACGACGGCGATCGTGAAAGCGATCTGCGCCTGCTTGTCGACCTCACCTACCGCTTCTAGAAGAGTTTGAAAATGCCCGTCATTTCGCGATTCATCCTTCTGCTGGGAGTCTTGCTGATCAGCGCTTGTGCCCAGCAGGCCCCGGCATTTGCCCCGCCTTCGCAACGGCCGGTGATGGCCAACGATGCGCCATGGCCGAAAAACCACGTGCTTGGCATCGCCTACCACGACGTCGAAGACCGCGACCCCGACCAAGCCTTGGTGGCCGTGCGCACCGAGCGCCTGATCGAGCAATTGGCCTGGCTGCGGGAAAACAATTATCAGCCGGTCACGATCGACCAGATCATCGCTGCCCGCAACGGCGGGCCCGAACTGCCACCGCGCGCAGTACTGCTGAGTTTCGACGACGGCTACTCAAGCTTTTACACCCGCGTCATGCCCATCCTGCGCGCCTACAACTGGCCGGCCATCCTTGCTCCGGTCGGCAGTTGGATCGACACGCCGCTGAATCAACCGGTGGATTTTGCCGGCGTGCCACGCAAGCGTTCCGAGTTCCTGACCTGGGAGCAGATTCGCGAGGTGTCGAAATCGGGCCTGGTGGAAATCGCCGCCCACACCGATGCCAATCACAAAGGCGTACTCGCCAACCCGCAAGGCAACCAGCAGCCGGCGGCGACCACGCGGCGCTACGATCCGGCTACCGGTCGCTATGAAGCGGAAGCCGATTTCCAGGCGCGTCTGCGCAAGGACGTGGCAGCCATTTCCGAGAAGATCCGCAAAGTCACCGGCTACAGTCCGCGCGTCTGGGTCTGGCCATACGGCGAGGCGGACGGCACCGCGTTGCAGGTGATTGGCGGCCAGGGCTACCAGATGGCCCTGACCCTGGAAGACGGCCTCGACAGCCTCGATAACCTGATGAGCGGCCCGCGCTTTCTGGTGGCTTCCGATCCGGACGGCGCTCACTTCGCCGAAAGCATCGTCTCGGTGCAGACCATGGACCCGATGCGGGTGGTCCACGTCGACCTGGATTACGTCTACGATCCGGACCCCGTGCAGCAGGAGGCCAACGTTGGCAAGCTGGTCCAGCGTATCTACGATCTGGGCGCGAACACCGTATTCCTGCAAGCTTTTGCCGACCCGAAGGGCGATGGCCTGGTCCATTCGCTGTACTTCCCCAATCGGCATCTGCCGGTACGCGCCGATCTGTTCGATCGGGTCGCATGGCAATTGCGCACCCGGGCCAACGTGAAGGTGTATGCCTGGATGCCGGTGCTCAGTTTTGCCCTGGACCCGAAGTTGCCGCGTGTACAGCGCTGGGATCCTGAAACCGGCAAGATTGGCGTCGCCCCGGACCAGTACGTACGCCTGTCGCCCTTCGACCCGAACGTGCGCAAGGTCATCGGCGAAATCTACGAAGACCTGGCGCGGATGAGCTCGGTGGACGGCGTTCTGTACCATGACGACGCGGTGTTCTCCGACTTCGAGGATGCCGGCCCAGCTGCGATGAAAGTCTATGCGGCCAACGGCATGCCGACCTCCATCGCCGCTCTGCGCGACGACCCGGCGGCCATGCAGCGCTGGACCCGTTTCAAGAGCCGCTACCTGATCGACTTCACCGCTGAGCTCACGGCCAAGGTCCGGGCAATTCGTGGTCCGGAGGTGCGCACGGCGCGCAATATCTTTGCCGAGCCGATGCTCAACCCGCAGAGCGAGGCCTGGTTCGCCCAGAACCTCGATGACTTCCTCGGCGCCTACGATTGGACGGCTCCGATGGCCATGCCGTTGATGGAAAAGCAGACCCGCGAGCAATCCGGCCCCTGGCTCGAACGGCTGGTGGAGACCGTCAAGGCTCGCCCCGGTGCGCTCAAGCGCACGGTATTCGAATTGCAAGCGCGCGACTGGCACAGCCAGCCGGTGGCCGATATCGAAGGCGAACAACTGGCCGACTGGATGGGGCGCCTCAAGCGCCAGGGCGTGACCAGTTTCGGCTACTACCCGGACAACTTCATCGAAGACCAGCCTGCCGTGAAAGCCGTGCGGCCCGCGCTCTCCAACAAGTGGAATCCTTGACATGCTCGACAGACTGCTCGCCGTCCTGGTGCTGGCGATCGTCCTTGGGGTGCCCCTGGGCCTGATCTTCCTGGTCACTGGGCAATTCCTGATGGACTTCGTGTTCTTCTACCCGCTGTTCATGTCCGGGCTGTGGATCGCCGGCGGCCTGTATTTCTGGCTGCACTGGGAGCGCCACTGGCCGTGGAAAGACGACACCTTGCCGCCGCCCCTGGCGGGCGAACCGCTGATCAGCATCCTGATCCCGTGCTTCAACGAAGGCGACAACGTTGCCGACACGATTCACGCAGCGCTGGGCCAGCACTACCCGAACATTGAGGTGATCGCCATCAACGACGGCTCCAAGGACAACACCGCCGAGGTGCTGGACCGACTGGCCGCCGAAGACCCGCGCTTGCGTGTGCTGCACCTGGCGGAAAACCAGGGCAAGGCCGTAGCCCTGCGCATGGGCGCCATCGCTGCACGCAGCGAATACCTGGTGTGCATTGACGGCGACGCGCTGCTGGCACCGAATACCTGCGCCTACCTGGTGGCGCCGATGCTCGACAACGCCCGCCTCGGCGCGGTGACGGGCAACCCGCGCATTCGCACCCGTTCAACCTTGGTGGGTCGGGTCCAGGTCGGTGAGTTTTCCTCGATCATCGGCTTGATCAAGCGTACCCAGCGGGTCTTCGGGCGGATCTTCACCGTGTCCGGAGTGATCGTCGCCTTCCGTCGCACAGCGCTGCACCGGGTCGGCTACTGGAGCCCGGACATGATCACCGAGGACATCGACATCAGCTGGAAACTGCAACTGGACCACTGGAGCATTTTCTACGAACCCCGTGCGTTGTGCTGGATCCTCATGCCCGAAACCCTGCGCGGCCTGTGGCGGCAACGGCTGCGCTGGGCCCAGGGCGGTGCCGAAGTGCTGTTCAAGAACATCCGCGGCATCTGGCAATACCGCCACCGTTACCTGTGGCCGCTGCTGTTCGAATACTGCCTGTCCACCGGTTGGGCGTTCACCTTCCTGCTGTCGGTGATCTTCTGGGGCGCCGGCAAATTCATCGAGATGCCCGCCGCCATCGCGGTGGATCACCTCATGCCGCCGGCCTTCACCGGGCTGTTGCTGGCGGTGGTGTGCCTGATGCAATTCGCGGTGAGCATCCTGATCGACCGTCGCTACGAAAAAGGCCTGTGGCACATCATGTTCTGGGTGGTCTGGTACCCGTTGGTGTTTTGGTTGATCAGCCTGTTCACCACCCTGGTGAGTTTCCCCAAGGTGCTGTTCGGGCAGCATCAGAAACGTGCGCGCTGGGTCAGCCCGGATCGCGGGATCAAGCCGTTCGATGACGAAGAAGAGGAAGTGATCCGATGAAAATTATCAGGACCCGGCAGCGGCCTTTTCTGGTGGTCATCGATGTGCTCTTTACCGTGCTGGCGTGGGTTGGGCTGTTGTATCTGCTGGTCAATGGGCTCTGGCCGTTGTTCGACAGCCATGCCGGGCCGCGCCTGGGTGGTTCGCTGTTCGATACCCTGGGAACCTTGCAGGTCTATGGCTGGATCGCGCTGGTCAACGCAATCATCCTGATTACCTGGGCGCGTTATCAACAGCGTAAAAGCCGCAGCTTCGCCCAGCGTCGGCTGCCGAGGCCTGCGGTGGATGACCAAGGCTTGAGCGCAAGTTTCAAGCTGACTGACGAACGACTGGAAACGTTGCGCCAGCCTGGCTCCAAAATCATCCATAACAACCCGGATGGCGACATCAGCCACGTAGTGCCGCACTTCCATCTGCTGAGCCCGGACTTGCAACCGCCGCCCCTGGCACCGCTGGACCGGCCGCCGGTGATTCATCTGCCGGCTGATCGCCCTGCGTAGTCAACGCAAAACACCACAGGTTTTATATTGTCTTCAAGACAAGCTACACCGAAAAATCCCGGACCAGCCGCCAGGCCTCATCCACCGACAGCGGTTGCTTCATGCGCTGGGCCAGCGCCGCCATGGCCCGGCCTTCATCGCAGGCCACGACGGCGGCAACGAGACCGTCCTTGCCGAGCAGAGCGATGAACGGAGGATGCTCAGGCGTGCCCTTGAATTGCACCTCGTCCCATTCCTCGGCATGACCGAGGTAGTCGTAGCGTTTGCCGAAGTGGTACGTCCAGAAGAATGGCACATCCAGGTAGTGTTCCTCACCGCCGAGCATGTTCGTCGCGGCGATGCGTGCCTGTTGCTGGGCCAGGCGCCAATGTTCGATGCGCCGGGGTTGGCCGTTGAGGGGAAAGGTGGCGATATCGCCAACGGCCCAGACGCCATCGGCGACGCGCATGCCGTCGTCAGCGATCAATGATTGATCTTTTTCCCGTGGCAGATCGGCGAACGGCTCGGTCGCCGGGCGCACGCCGACACCGATGATGACCAGGTCCGCTGCGAAACGCTGACCGTTATCCAGCACCACGGCTTCAACCTTTTCCGCACCTTCGATCCGCGCGGCTTCGCCCTCGCTGTGATAGACCACACCATTGGCCCGGTGTCGGGCCAGGATCGCCTTGCCGATGCTGTCGCCAAACTGCGCGGCGAACGGGACCGGGTGGCGGGCCAGGACGGTCACGCTCAGTTCACGTTTGCGCAGGGACGAGGCGACTTCCATGGCGATGAAGCTGTCGCCGATAATCACCGCTCGCTGCCCCGGCTGGGCACGGTCGAGGATTTGCCGGGTATCGGCCAAAGAGCGCAGGGTGAACACATTGGGCAAGTCGAGGCCCGGCATGTCTGGCGTCCTGGGCACTCCACCGGTGGCGATGAGCAGTGCGTCATAGTCCAGGCGTTGACCGTCGGCGAGATGAATCTGGCGCGCGCTGATGTCGAGACCGGCCACTTCGCCGTTGCGCCTTTCGATGCGTTGCCGGGTGAAGTAGGTTTCATCGCGTAAGGCCGGCGTCTTTTCCGCGGCCATGTCGCCGGCCAACACGTATTTGCTCAGTACGGTGCGGTCATAACCGGCCTCGGCTTCGCGGTCGATCATCTGGATCCGCCCACCGAAACCCTTCTCGCGCAGCGCCGCCGCGCAAGCCGTGCCGGCCGCTCCGGCGCCGACGATGACGAAGGTGCGCGGGTCATCGGCGGGAGGGATTTTTTCGGCTGGCAGTGGTTGCTCATCGACCCATACTTCATCGCCCCGCAGCTCGACGTGATAACGCTGCAGGCTGTCGAGGGCCGGCGGCTCGCACAGGGCGCCGTCTTCGGCACGGAACGCGGCCTTGTGCCACGGGCAGATCAGCCTGCCGTGACACACCGCGCCCTCGGCCAGCGGCGTCCCGGCATGCGGGCATTTGCCTTGGAAGGCTCGGACCTGTCCGCCAGCCCGCAGCAGCAGGACGGGCGTTTCGTTGAGGGTCACTTCGAGGCCGCGGTCCTCTCGCACATCAGCGAGGCGGGCGACTTGATGCATGGGCATGGTCGTTCTCCGACAGGCGTTTCCCGTTCGAGTCAGGGGAGTGCAACGAGGTTCAGCATAATTGTCACTGCAACCGGGCCGGCGCTGCGGCTATAGTTCGCAGGCCGTCCATGGCCTGAATCGAATTAAGGTGCCCGGTATGACTCGATTGACCTCCCTTTCCTCCTGGCTCGCGGCCGTCACCCTCGTGCTGTGCGCGCAAGGGGTTGTCCAGGCCGAAGAGCGTTTCACCCTGAGCATTCCCGGTGTGTCGGACGACCGCCTCTTCACTGCCGCCGCCGCGAGCGACGCGAACACCTGCGGTGGCAAGAATATTTCGCCGGCGCTGAGCTGGAACGCCGGCCCGCCTGGCACCCTCAGCTATGCCATCGTCATGCTCGATCCCGATGGCCAGCGCGGGCAGGGCGTCGACCACTGGGTCCATTACGGAATCAAGGCCAGCACCCGACAGATCCCGGCGGGCGCGGGTACCAAATCCACCCTGGAAGGCATGAGCGGCATCAACAGCAAGGACACTCACGGCTACATCGGTCCGTGCCCACCCGTTGGCGACAGCGCTCATCACTACCTGATCCAGATATTCGCCCTGGACCTGCCACCCGACGCATTGCCCGCCGGTCTCACACGCGCCCAGTTGATGGAAAAACTCAAAGGCCACGTACTGCGCAACAGCAGCGTGGTGCGCCGCTACCACCGCTGACCGGCTGGCCCAATCGTCACGTAAGTTGGCATCGAGCGCCAAAAGCGAGCACTATCGGCGCCTGTTCACTCATACCGGAGGATGGCGATGACGCAGCAAACCGACGGCATCGCCCGCCTCAAGAACTGCCCCACCAAGGGCGACGAAATACGCCGGGCCATCGCCCAGAGCCGCAAGGATTTTCTGCCTGCTGACGAGGCCGTAGACGCCGAGCCAGGCCAACCGTCGGCGCCGCCCGTGGACAAGGGTCCTGCTGCCTGATCCGACGCCTTCTTCCAACCATTTTTCCAAACATGCCTATGACTGCCACCCATCATTTGCCAGGCGCGCGGTTCAGCCGCTCCGACTACAAGACCCTGGGCCTCGCCGCCCTCGGCGGCGCGCTGGAAATCTACGACTTCATCATTTTCGTTTTTTTCGCCCTGACCCTCAGCCAACTGTTCTTCCCGCCGGAAATGCCCGAGTGGCTGCGCCTGCTACAGAGCTTCGGGATTTTTGCCACCGGCTATCTGGCGCGTCCCCTGGGCGGGATACTCATGGCGCACTTTGCCGATCGGCTGGGCCGCAAGCGTGTCTTCAGCCTGAGCATCCTGATGATGGCGTTGCCGTGTCTGCTCATTGGTGTACTGCCGACCTATGCGCAAATCGGCTATTTCGCCCCGTTGCTGTTGTTGGCGCTGCGCATCCTGCAAGGCGCGGCGGTGGGCGGGGAGGTGCCGAGTGCCTGGGTGTTCGTGGCCGAACACGCGCCGTTGCGGCATCGCGGCTATGCCTTGGGCTTTCTCCAGGCGGGCTTGACCTTCGGCTACCTGCTCGGCGCGTTGACCGCCACGGCGCTGGCGCGGATCTTCACCCCGACCGAAATCCTCGACTACGCGTGGCGCTTGCCGTTCCTGCTGGGCGGGATATTCGGCGTGATCGGCGTCTGGCTGCGCCGCTGGCTGAGCGAAACGCCGATTTTCATGGCCCTGCAAGCCAATCGCGAAGGCGCGACGGAGCTGCCGCTGCGCACGGTTTTGCGCGACCATCGGCATGCCTTGCTGCCCGCCGCCATTCTTACCTGCGTACTGACTTCCGCCGTGGTGGTCTTTGTGGTCATCACCCCCACAGTGATGCAGAAAAGCTTCGGCCTGACCCCCAGCCACACGTTTGCCCTGAGCAGCCTCGGCATCGTTTTCCTGAACATCGGCTGCGTCCTGGCCGGCCTCGTCGTCGACCGCATCGGCGCCTGGCGCACCGTCATGCTCTATAGCCTGCTGTTGCCGCTGGGCATCGCCGTGCTCTATGCCAGCCTGATCAGCGGCAGCGACTGGCTGGGCCTGGCCTACGCCGTGGCCGGCCTGGGTTGCGGCGTGGTCGGCGCGGTGCCTTCGGTGATGATCAGCCTGTTCCCGCCGAAGATTCGCGTGTCCGGTATCTCCTTCACCTACAACATCGCTTATGCACTTTGGGCCAGCATGACGCCGTTGTTGTTGATTGCGCTGGTGCCGTGGAGCCCGTGGGTTTGCGTGGCGTATTGCGTGGTGATGGGCGCGGTGGGAGTAGGGGCGGCGGCTTATTTTCCGAGGCGGCAGGCAAAGATCCTGCGGCCCTCTCTGGCCTGTGAGTCTTGAGTATCGTTGCCGACGGTACGTACCTTGCCAGTGTCGATTTCAGCTACCAGGTCCAGGTGAAGAAGGCCGGCGCCGAGGTGCTGCATTTCGCCCAGGCTCGCGAGGGGCTGATGCCGGCCGGCGCGATCGGGCAATTTCACGCCATGAAAGGCATCGCTGGAGCCCTCACGAAACGGGGCAATTCCGATGTGGAGGAGTAATACACCAGCCAGTTGAGCCGTTTCATCGCCGATGACCTGCGGGCCATTCCGTCTCGCTGATGCTATTTGCCGACGCTGACAGGACAAGTGCATGAAAAATTTTCTGGTCGTTAACCCGAACCTCTGATCTCTTGCGTCTGACCTTGTGAACGGATCATCCACTCACGAGGTTCAGCCCATGTCCCGTCCGCTTTCGTATATGCGTCCCGCCACCCAGGGCTTTGCCGTCACGCTGCTGGTGGCGTTGGCCGGTTGTGGGTTGTCTTCGTCCCGTGAGGCTGCCAAGCCGGCCGAACCGGTGGCGGCGGCGCCCATCGTCGCGCCGCAAGGGGAGATCGCCTACGTGCGCCAGCCTGTGGCCAAGCGCATGGCCGCGCCGGCATCAATGCCTGCGCCGATGGGCGATGTTGTCTCCAATGATTACCGCAGCGAGCCGCGCGAACAGTACGAGAAGCTGCCGGAAAATCCTGTCCACAGCGTCGCCGAGACACCGGTCTCGACCTTCAGCGTGGATGTCGATACCGGTAGCTATGCCAACGTGCGACGTTTCCTCAACCAGGGCAGCCTGCCGCCTGAGGGCGCTGTGCGGTTGGAGGAAATGGTCAACTACTTTCCTTACCATTACGCGTTGCCCACCGACGGATCGCCCTTTGGCGTGACCACCGAAATCGCGCCATCGCCCTGGAACCCTCACACCCGGTTGTTGCGTGTCGGGATCAAGGCCAGCGACCGCGCCGTCTCAGACCTGGCCCCGGCCAACCTGGTGTTTCTGGTGGATGTGTCCGGCTCGATGAACCGTCGCGAAGGCCTGCCGCTGGTCAAGAGCACGCTGAAATTGCTGGTGGACCAATTGCGCGATCAGGACCGGGTGTCCCTGGTGGTCTATGCCGGTGAGTCGCGGGTGGTGCTCAAGCCCACCTCGGGTAGCGACAAGGTGAAGATCCGCAACGCCATCGAACAACTGAACGCCGGTGGATCGACCGCCGGTGCCTCGGGCATCGAACTGGCCTACCAGATGGCTCGGGAGAGCTTTATCGACAAAGGCATCAACCGCATCCTGCTGGCCACCGATGGTGACTTCAACGTCGGCATCAGTGATTTCGACAGCCTCAAGCAGATGGCCGTGGATCAGCGCAAAAGCGGCGTCTCCCTGACCACACTGGGCTTCGGTGTGGATAACTACAACGAACACCTGATGGAGCAATTGGCTGATGCCGGTGACGGTAACTACGCGTACATCGACAACCTGCTCGAAGCGCGCAAGGTCCTGGTGGACCAGCTCAGCTCCACCCTGGCGGTGCTAGCGCGAGACGTGAAGTTGCAGGTGGAGTTCAACCCCGCCCAGGTCAGCGAATATCGACTGCTGGGTTATGAGAACCGCGCGTTGAAGCGTGAGGATTTCAGCAACGACAAGGTCGACGCAGGCGAGATCGGCGCTGGGCATACAGTGACCGCGCTGTATGAAATTGTCCCGAAAGGAGAGCAGGGCTGGTTGGAGCCGCTGCGTTATGGGAACGCGCCCAACTCGGACGGCAAGTCCGGCGAACTGGCGATGTTGCGCGTACGCTACAAGCTGGCGGAAGGCGGTAGCAGCCGGTTGATCGAACATCCCATTGCCGTTTCACCGCGCAATGACAAAACCAGCGACGACCTGCGCTTCTCGGCCGCCGTGGCGGCCTTCGCCCAACAGCTCAAGGGCGATGGACGCTACACTGGGCAGATGACCTTGAAGGATACCGTGCAGTTGGCGCGCTCGGCGCGCGGTGACGATCCGTTCGGGCTGCGTGCCGAGTTCGTGCAACTGGTGGAGCTGGCCCAGAGCCTCGAACCTGCGGCCAAACGCTGATCCTGAGCACAATCAGGTTCAGATGTGGGAGCGAGCCTGCTCGCGATGGCGGTGTATCAGTCACATCAATGCCAACTGAACCGACGTCATCGCGAGCAAGCTCGCTCCCACAGGGTTCCCATGTCGTCGCCAGGACTGTGTTGCAATGACAAAGGAGTTCGTCATCGAAATGCCCGCTGCGCTTGATTCTCCCAGCGACGAATCGCTGCTGGCCCGCTATCGCGAAGGCGACGGGGCTTGTTTCGAAGCCCTGTACGTCCGCCATCGGCAAGGGCTTTATCGTTTTCTCGTGTCCTTGAGCAACAAGGCCGAACTGGCCGAGGAAATTTTCCAGGACACCTGGCTCAGCCTGATCCGCAGCACCACCCAGCCACAAGGCCGGGCGAGTTTTCGTACATGGTTGTTCCAGATTGCCCGTAACCGCTTGATTGACCACTGGCGCAGGCACGGCGTCCACAACCCGCTGCACGACAGTTACGACGAGCAGCTTCATGTCCAGCCCGACGACACCGGCAATCCTGAGCAACAGTTGCGCCTGAGCCGCGACCAGGCTCGTCTGGACGCCGCGTTGCAGGCCTTGCCCGAGGATCAGCGGGAAGTCTTCCTGCTGCGCCTGCACGGCGACCTCGAACTGCCACAGATCGCCGCCCTGACCGGCGCCCCGCTGGAAACGGTCAAGAGCCGCTTGCGTTACGCCCAACAGAAGCTGCATCGCCTGTTGGCCGAGGAGGTACCCGCATGATCGACCCCAAACAGACGCCGGATACCATCGACGAAACGCTGGTCGAACATTTCCGCCAACACGCCAGCGGCGAGCCGCCGGCCTCCATGGATGCCTTCATCCTGGCCACCGCCCGCCGTGAAGCCCCGACGCCGGCGCCGAGCCTGTGGCAGCGCTGGCTGCAGGCTTGTCAGCGACCACGGTGGCAAATGGCGTTCGCCACGGTTGCCGGTGTGGCGCTGATGATCGGCCTGGTGCTGCGTACGCCGACGGAGGAGCAACTGGCTTCACCCGCCTCGATGGAGTTTTCCGCCGATGGGCAACAGCCTTCGGTTGCCGCTGCCCCCCCGCCAGCCATGCCCGCCCCCGCACCGATCACTCGCATGGCGCCCCAGGGCGAACTGGCCCGAGCCCCGGCCAGCCCGATGCAGGTGTTGGCGGATAAGCCCGCAGCGAAAATGAGCAAATCCGCGCCCGCCGCAATGCCAACACTTGAGCAGGAGCTGCTGGAAGTGCTGCGATTGCGCGAGGCGGGTGACAGCAAGGCGGCTGACGAGAAGCTGCTGGCGTTGCACAAGCGCTTTCCCAAGGAGGACTTGCCGGCGCGGTTGGAAATATTGCGTAAGCGATGACCGAGCGCCCGTGGCGAGGGAGCTTGCTCCCGCTGGGCTGCGCAGCAGCCCCAAAACTACCCAGTTCAGAATCGGGTAAGGACAGCGCCACAAAAAAGCCCCAATCCGTGAGGACTGGGGCTTTTGATTTTTCATGTCTGGTGCACCAGGCGGGATTCGAACCCACGACCCCTGCCTTCGGAGGGCAGTACTCTATCCAGCTGAGCTACTGGTGCAACGCGGGCGCCATGATACTCATAAGCATGGCGGGCGTCCATGCTGCTGATTTGCCGTTTGTTTTCGCCTCGCTCGGCGGCTGTTGGCTACGCTGATCAGAAAAAACAGGCAAATGCAGCTTTTTCGTTCTTTTTTTCGAACAGCCTATTGTCCTCCAACCCCATCGGCCCTAGGATTCGTTTGAGATTTCAAACGCTCTTGTCTGGGTGCTGAACCGCACGTCTGTGCTTATGTGCGTTATTTCTGTGCTTCAGCCCGGTGGATGATTTCCCTGACGGCAGCCCATGAGGCGCCTTTCTACAACTCTAATTCGCTCCGCGTGCGCGCGGTGCTGTTAAGGAAAGCCGACATGCAGCTTAAAGACACCCAGTTGTTCCGCCAGCAAGCCTTTATCGATGGCGCTTGGGTCGATGCGGACAATGGTCAGACGATCAAGGTCACCAACCCGGCGACGGGCGAAGTATTGGGCACAGTGCCGAAGATGGGCGCTGCCGAAACCCGTCGCGCGATCGAAGCCGCCGACAAGGCGCTGCCGGCCTGGCGTGCGTTGACCGCCAAGGAACGCGCCAACAAGCTGCGTCGCTGGTATGAATTGCTGATCGAAAACCAGGACGACCTTGGTCGCCTGATGACCCTGGAGCAGGGCAAGCCGCTGGCCGAAGCCAAGGGCGAAATCGTCTATGCCGCTTCCTTTATCGAATGGTTCGCCGAAGAAGCCAAGCGCATCTACGGTGATGTGATTCCCGGCCACCAGCCGGACAAGCGCCTGATCGTGATCAAGCAGCCGATTGGCGTGACCGCTGCCATCACGCCGTGGAACTTCCCGGCCGCGATGATCACCCGCAAGGCCGGTCCGGCCCTGGCCGCCGGTTGCACCATGGTCATCAAGCCGGCCTCGCAGACGCCGTTCTCGGCCCTGGCCCTGGTGGAGCTGGCGCACCGTGCCGGCATTCCGCAAGGTGTGCTGAGCGTGGTCACCGGCAGTGCCGGCGACATCGGAGGCGAGCTGACCAGCAACCCGATCGTGCGCAAGCTGTCCTTCACCGGTTCGACCGAGATCGGACGCCAATTGATGGCCGAATGCGCCAAGGACATCAAGAAGGTTTCCCTGGAGCTGGGCGGCAACGCGCCCTTCATCGTGTTCGACGACGCCGACCTGGATAAGGCCGTCGAAGGCGCGATCATTTCCAAATACCGCAACAACGGCCAGACCTGCGTCTGCGCCAACCGCCTGTACGTCCAGGATTCGGTGTACGACGCCTTCGCCGAGAAACTCAAGGCAGCGGTGGCCAAGCTCAAGATCGGCAACGGTCTGGAAGACGGCATCACTACCGGTCCGTTGATCGACGAAAAAGCGGTTGCCAAGGTTCAGGAACACATCGCCGATGCGGTCAGCAAAGGCGCGACCGTACTGTCCGGCGGCAAGCCGATGGAAGGCAATTTCTTCGAGCCGACCATCCTGACCAACGTGCCGAAGAATGCCGCCGTGGCGAAGGAAGAGACCTTCGGCCCATTGGCGCCGCTGTTCCGCTTCAAAGACGAAGCCGAAGTGATCGCGATGTCCAACGACACCGAGTTCGGCCTGGCTTCGTACTTTTATGCCCGCGACCTGGGCCGTGTGTTCCGTGTGGCCGAAGCCCTGGAATACGGCATGGTCGGCGTCAACACCGGTTTGATCTCCAACGAAGTCGCGCCGTTCGGCGGCATCAAGGCTTCGGGCCTGGGCCGTGAGGGCTCCAAGTACGGCATCGAGGACTACCTGGAAATCAAATACCTCTGCCTGGGTATCTGATCTGCTACAAGCGCAAAGGGCACGAGAGCGCTGTCCCTTTGCGCGTTTCACCCCGTTCTGTTTCTTGTGGCCGGAACGCTGCGGCAGTCGATCATCGCATGCTGTCGCAGTTGCCTCCCCGCCATGTATTCCTTGAGCCACGCCGACCGATGAGCGGCGAATGAGGACATTTTTAATGAGCAAGACCAACGCAGACCTGATGGCCCGCCGTACCGCCGCTGTTCCCCGCGGTGTCGGCCAGATTCACCCGATCTTTGCCGAATCGGCGAAGAACGCCACGGTTACCGATGTTGAAGGTCGTGAATTCATCGACTTCGCCGGTGGTATCGCCGTACTGAACACCGGCCACGTGCACCCGAAGATCATCGCCGCCGTTACCGAACAGCTGAACAAGCTGACCCACACTTGCTTCCAGGTCCTGGCCTACGAGCCGTACGTGGAGCTGTGCGAAAAAATCAACGCCAAGGTCCCGGGTGATTTCGCCAAGAAAACCCTGCTGGTGACCACCGGTTCCGAAGCGGTGGAAAACGCCGTGAAGATCGCCCGCGCCGCCACCGGCCGTGCCGGTGTGATCGCCTTCACCGGCGCTTACCACGGTCGTACCATGATGACCCTGGGCCTGACCGGTAAGGTCGTGCCTTACTCGGCCGGCATGGGCCTGATGCCTGGCGGCATTTTCCGCGCGCTGTACCCGAACGAGCTGCATGGCGTGAGCGTCGACGACTCCATCGCCAGCATCGAACGCATCTTCAAGAACGACGCCGAGCCACGCGACATCGCCGCCATCATCATCGAGCCGGTCCAGGGCGAGGGTGGCTTCTATGTGGCGCCGAAAGCCTTCATGCAGCGCCTGCGCGCCTTGTGCGACCAGCACGGCATCCTGCTGATTGCCGACGAAGTGCAGACCGGCGCCGGTCGTACCGGTACGTTCTTCGCCATGGAGCAGATGGGCGTCGCCGCCGACCTGACCACCTTTGCCAAATCCATTGCTGGCGGTTTCCCGCTGGCCGGTGTGTGCGGCAAGGCCGAATACATGGATGCCATCGCACCGGGCGGCCTCGGCGGCACCTACGCCGGCAGCCCGATTGCCTGCGCCGCTGCGCTGGCGGTGATGGACGTGTTCGAAGAAGAACACCTGCTGGATCGCTGCAAGGCCGTGGGCGAGCGCCTGGTGACTGGCCTCAAGGCTATCCAGAAGAAATACCCTGTCATCGGTGAAGTCCGTGCCCTGGGCGCCATGATCGCCGTGGAGCTGTTCGAAGATGGCGACACCCACAAGCCGAACGCTGCCGCCGTTGCGCAAGTGGTGGCCAAGGCGCGCGACAAGGGCTTGATCCTGCTGTCCTGCGGCACCTATGGCAACGTCCTGCGCGTGCTGGTGCCGCTGACTTCGCCGGACGAGCAACTGGACAAAGGCCTGGCAATCATCGAAGAGTGTTTCTCCGAGCTTTGATATTTACGAGCTCTGATCCTTACGAGCTCTGAGCTTTGTCTGATCCACAAAAAACCCGCTTCGGCGGGTTTTTTCATATTCGGCTACAGATCCACGGTGGTTTCGACCTGTCTGGAATGGCCGTTATTGTCTAAGGTGCATGTATTGCAAGGGAGCGATGCGGCATGACTGCTGTGGATTTACCCGCTGTACCGCGTGTGTTGATTGCCGAGGCCGATCCGGCGTCCAGGGAGCTGCTTGAACAGGTGCTGTCCGGAGTGCGTTGCGATGCGCGGATAGACACTTGTGGCGAGGGACGGCAGGCCTTGGAGCTCCTGGCGCATAATTCTTACGACCTGGTGATCGCCGATTGGGAACTGCCGGGTGTCGATGGCCTGAGCATCTTGCGCAGCTTGCGCCAACACCATCGCACGCCCGTGTTGCCGTTCATCCTGGTGAGCCGGCGCAACGACAGCGCCAGCGTGCGCGAGGTCTTGCCCCTGGCGCCGACGGCCTATCTGACCAAGCCCTTGAACCGGGAAAACCTGACCCAGCGTCTGCAAGGGTTACTTCTCCATAGCGAGGACACATCCAACGCCGCGCCAATTCCAGGACCGGGCCTTACATTGGCAACGTTCCTGGAGCGTCGACGAGACATGGCCGAAGGCGCGCCGTTGATGACCGATGTGCAGGTCGCGATCAAACGCAGCCTCAATCCTGGTGGACTGGATCTGAAACTGCTGGAAGAAGAGCTCCGTACTGACCCGCAGATCACCGCCGTGCTGATTGCCGCGGCCAACAGCGCCGCGCAACATCAGGGCGGCGGTCCGGTGCAGACCGTGGCCCAGGCGCTGCATCAGCTAGGCACCGGGCAAAGCATGAACCTGATCCTGGGCTTGACCCTCAAGCGCTGTGCCCGGTTGAACGTGCCTTGGCTGGCGGACTATGCCGAACGTTATTGGGAGTTGTCGCTGCACACCGCCGAGTACGCTCGGACGATGGCGCGCATGCTTGATCTGGAACAGGAGCGCTGTTATTGCGCCGGCCTATTGCATCGCTTGGGCGACCTGGCACTGCTGCGCTGCATGGAAGAGTGGAAGCAGGCCGGCGGCGAGTTGGACGAGCCGGAGGAAATCGGCGATTCGCTCGAACAGTTCGGCGCCGGTTTTGGCTCGGCGCTGCGTACACGCTGGCGCTTGCCGCTGGAGCTGCGCGAATTGATCGCGGCGGTCTACGGTCTCGGTGGCGGGGTTTATTCCCGCGAGGCGCTGGTGATGAACATGGCGGCGCAGATGGCGCATTTACCCGCGCACGAAGGGCTTGAAGAACTGGCCCGGGGACGCACGGCGCGCTTGCTGAAGATCGGGCTGCCAGAGTTGATGCGGTTGCGCCGCCAGTAAATTCACCACTGATCACAGTTGATTGAGGGTGAGACACTCAAGCCGCGATGATGCGGTTCTTGCCCTGGCGCTTGGCCTCGTACATCGCCGCGTCAGCACGGGCGAACAGGTTGTCGAGGGTCTGGTCTTCGGCGCTGATCCCGGTCAGGCCCTGGCTGACGGTGATGCCGAAGTTATGCTCCCCGCAGCGAAACGCCAGGCGCTGGATTTCCCGCTGCAAGCGCTCGGCGACCTGCAATGCCATGTCCGGGGCACAGCCGGGGAAAACAGCGGCAAACTCTTCACCACCAATCCGGCCGAAGAGGTCACCGCGCCTGAGCACGCTCCGCCCGCTCTCGGCGATCTTTTGCAATACCGTATCGCCTTCCTGGTGGCCGTAAGTGTCGTTGATCAGTTTGAAGTCATCGATGTCCAGCAACAGGAATGCCATCGGCGTGCCTTGCAGCCTTGCCTGCTCGAATTCCCGATGGGCGCACTCGAAGAAATGACGGCGGTTGCTGCTCTGGGTGAGCACGTCGGTGGTCGCCAGTCGCTGCAGTTCGCTTTCGAGCAGCTTCTTTTCGGTGATGTCTTCGGCGATGCCGACCACAATCACCGGTTGGCCCGGATCGGCCTGACGGTTGATAAAGCATTTGTCGCTGAGCCAGCGGATCTGGCCGTCGGCGGCGATGATGCGGTATTCCCGATCTTCCACGGCGCCTTTGACCAACACTTCGGCCAGGCTGCGCTCGGCGTAATCCAGATCATCCGGATAGATTGCGTCACGCCATTCGTTGTAGTCAGCCAGCACGAGGCCGGCCGGGCGGCCGAAAATCCGCTCGTAGGCGGGGCTGACATACAGCACTTGCCGGGTTTCCCAATTGAATGCCCAGAGCACCGCGTTGACGCTGACCAGCAACGAACTGAACAACTGCTCCCGCTCGCTCAGACGCGCCACTTCCCCTTGGGCGTGCATCAGCGCCATGAGTGTCTGGGCCGCTTCTGGCCAATGTGGCTGGGATGAATCCTGTAGGTTCTTGTCGACCATCGGCACAAATCTCAAGGAACGTGCATTGCTATGGATTTGCACGCGCTCACTCCAAAGCCCGCCAGGATGGCGAAGTGCTCTTGAGATAGGGGATTGTGGGCGAAGTTCCTTTTCAGGCGACGAAGGGCGGGAGCTTTCGTTCAAACATGTGGGATGAACTTGTGGCGAGGGAGCTTGCTCCCGCTCGGCTGCGAAGCAGGCGTGAGCCGGCGGGAACGGTGGGCCTGATGGTCCGGTTTCGGCGGGCTCTGGGGCCGCTTTGCGGCCCAGCGGGAGCAAGCTCCCTCGCCACAAGGGGGTCAGGCGGTGGCGGGCCGCAGCGAGTAGGTTTTGAGCTGGTCGGCAAAATCGCGCAGTGACTGGATGCCGCTGGCCTCGGCTTCGTGGACCCATTCCTTGATGGCCGCGAGCATGTCGTGGCCGTTGCTGCTGGTCTTGACCCAGATCTGCTGCAAGGCCAGGCGCTTCTCGTAGATCACCTTCAGCGCCTGGCTGTGTTCCAGCATGTTCTGGATGCGCACATGATGGCGCTCGTCCAGCAGGCTGGTTTCACGCGACAACAGGCGTTTGGCTCGATGAAACTGATGGCGGACCGAGTGATCGACTTTTTCCAGCTCCTGCTTGACCAGGGGCGCGATGACCAGCCTGCGGTACTGGGCCATGATCTGGAAACGGTTGTTGAGGATCGCCATGGCGGTGTCCATGTCCAGGTGGCCCTTGCCTTCGACCCGGTGGGCGATCGGCGCGACCCGCTGGACCTTGGCCAGGCGCAGGAAACTGAAGACCTTGATCCAGGCCCAGCCCAGGTCGAATTCCCATTTGCGCACCGACAGCTTGGCCGAATTGGGATAGGTGTGGTGGTTGTTGTGCAGTTCTTCGCCACCAATGAGAATGCCCCAAGGCACCAGGTTGGTGGCCGCGTCACGGCATTCGAAATTGCGGTAGCCCACGGCATGCCCGAGGCCATTGACCACGCCAGCGGCCCAGACCGGGATCCACATCATCTGGATGGCCCAGATAGTGATGCCGATGGTGCCGAACAGCAGCAGGTCGATGACGCCCATGATCGCCACGCCCAGTAGGGGGAAGCGGCTGTACAGGTTGCGTTCGATCCAGTCCTCGGGGCAGTTCTTGCCGTAGATGCGCAAGGTTTCCGGATTTTCCGCTTCGGCGCGGTACAGCTCGGCGCCCTTGCGCAGCACGGTAGACAGGCCTTTGATCACCGGGCTGTGGGGATCGTCCTCGGTTTCGCATTTGGCGTGGTGCTTGCGGTGGATGGCGGTCCACTCGCGGGTATTCTGCGCCGTGGTAAGCCACAGCCAGAAGCGGAAGAAATGTTTGAGACCGGCGTTGAGTTCCAGGGAACGGTGAGCCGAATACCGGTGCAGGTAGACCGTGACGCTGATGATCGTCACGTGAGTCATCAGCAGGGTGACTGCCACCAGCGACCAGGCCGACAAGCCAAGAAAACCTTCGTACCACATAGGCTGTAGGGCCCTCGATAAAGATGAAAACTGCCGTTGCATTATCCCTGGCCCCGGCGATAAAACCAGTCGGCCTTTCAGATAAGAGTGGCAGAATGTTTCTTCCTCTATAATCCCCTCACATTACAGGGACATGGATGACCGCATGACCGTCTATCACCGCGCTGCCATGCGTGGGGCACTGCTTTATCTGGTGCTGTCAGTCGCCTGGCTGCAGCTGGTTGGTTATTTATTGAGCAGTTTCTTCGATCATTCGGCCGATCGGCTGCGTTGGCAACTGATCAACGGTTATGCCTGGGTACTCGTCAGTGCCGGATTGATTTTCATCGCACGGGTGCGGATAGCACGCTTTTTCGAGCAAGCCGAAGGTAATGTCGACCGTGAACGGTTACGCCAGGCCGCCGCGGTGTTCGACTGCACCCGCGAAGGCGTCCTGGTCACGGACCGCCATGGTTTGATCGTGCATGTGAACCGGGCATTCATGGCAATCACCGGCTATGCCCGCGACGAAGTGTTGGGCCGGCAACCGAATCTGTTCAAGTCCGGCCGGCATGGCCCGGCTTTCTATCGAGAGATGTTTGCGGCGCTGTCCAGCCGCGGCGAATGGAGTGGCGAAATCTGGAACCGCCGCAAGAGCGGTGAAATCTACCCGCAATGGCAGACTATCCGCGCCGTCGTCGATGACTCCGGCGAAGTCAGCCAATACGTCGCGGTGTTTTCCGACATCAGTGCGATCAAGGACTCGGAGCATGAGCTGGCGCACCTGGCCCATCATGATCCGCTGACTGGCCTGCCCAATCGCCTGCTGTTTTCCGATCGCGCCGAGCAGGCGGTGGCTTCGGCGCAACTGCACAAGCGTGGGTGCGCGTTGCTGCTGCTGGACCTGGATCATTTCAAGAACATCAACGACAGCCTCGGGCACAACGTCGGTGACGAGCTGCTCAAAGGCGTTGCCGAACGCTTCCTCGGGCTGTTTGCGCCCGGTATCACCCTGGCGCGGCTAGGCGGTGACGAATTCGCGGTGCTGGTGGAAAACTGCTCGCAGCCGGGTCAGGCCGCGGCTTTGGCCCGGCGTATCCTCGATGCCTTGAAAGCACCGTTGCAGCTCGGCGAGCAATCGCTGTTTATCAACGCCAGCATCGGCATCAGCCTGTTTCCCGGTGACGCCCTCAGCGCCGGGCAACTGCTGCGCAACGCCGACTCGGCACTGTTCAAGGCCAAGAACAGCGGACGTGACGGCTACGCGTTATATACCGAGGAACTCACTGCCCATGCCCAGCAAAGGGTCGAGATCGCCTTCGAACTGCGTCGCGCGCTCCAGCAGCAGGAGCTACGGGTGCATTACCAACCGGTGCACGACCTGGCCACCAGCCGGTTGATCGGCGTCGAGGCGCTGGTGCGCTGGGAACATCCCGTGCGTGGTCTGGTTTCGCCGGCCGAGTTCATTCCCATCGCCGAGCGCACGGGGTTGATCGCTCAGATCGATGCCTGGGTCATGGACCAGGCTTGTCGGCAAATGTGTCTTTGGCGACAGGCCGGTGTGGTTTTGTCATTCGTTGCGGTCAACGTCTCCAGCCGTTTGTTTGCTCGCCGCGAATTGTATGAGCAGGTCGCCCGTGTACTTCACGACACGGGCCTCGATCCGGCCTTCCTGGAGCTTGAGGTGACCGAAAGTGCGGTCATGGATGATCCGGAGGTGGCGCTGGAACAAATGCACCGTCTGCGGGCGTTGGGCGTGCGGTTGGCCATTGATGATTTCGGCACAGGTTATTCGTCGCTGCTGCGGCTCAAGCGTCTACCGGTGCAGAAACTCAAGATCGACCAGGGTTTTGTCGCCGGGCTGCCCTGGGATGAAGACGACGCGGCGATCGTCCGGGTAATCATCGCCCTGGCCCGCAGCATGGGCATGCAGGTCCACGCAGAAGGTATCGAGCAGCGAGAGCAAGCGGCATTTCTGCTTGAACAGGCGTGTGAGCTCGGGCAGGGCTACTGGTTTGGTCGACCGGTTGTGGCGCAACAGTTGGATTGGAATCGTGCACCGGTGATTGGCTGAAAGCGGAATTGCGATTTGGTTATATAAAAATTCTTAAATAGTCTTTTTAAGAATATCTGCACTTATCTAATATTGCTCCCACGCCGCAAGCAGTGCCGCCCACTGCCAGGCATTCATTCCAAGGAGCAGCAGCATGAGCGCATCCCTACGTAGCGTTGACGGCCAGGACGAAGCAACCATCTTGCGCGAGATCCAGAGTGCATTGCGTGACCTGCGCTTTGGCGCGGTGGAGATTACCGTGCACAACGCCCAGGTGGTCCAGATCGAGCGCAAGGAAAAATTCCGCTTGCAACAACCGAGTCATAAACCGAGCTGAAGGATCACAGCCTGCGCCAGCCCCTGCCGGGGGGCTTGATGCAGGAGCTGCCGCAGGCTGCGATTCCGGTTACCGGACAAACGATTTCCAGAAGCCATAAAAACCAGAATTCCAGGAGCTTTCACCATGTCGTCGATTCGCCGTTATGCCTTGGCCGCCCTGGCCAGCGCTGTTTTTGCAGGTTCCGCGGTTGCCAAGGACTACGAGTTGCTCAACGTGTCCTACGACCCGACCCGCGAGCTGTATCAGGACTACAACGCCGAATTCGCCAGCTTCTGGAAAAAAGCCCATCCGGACGACACCGTGAAAATCCAGCAGTCCCATGGTGGTTCGGGCAAGCAAGGCCGAGCAGTAATTGACGGCCTGCGTGCCGACGTCGTGACCCTGGCCCTGGCCGGCGACATCGACGAAATCGCCAAATTGGGCAAGTCGCTGCCAGCGGACTGGCAAAAACGCCTGCCGGATGCCAGCACGCCTTACACCTCGACCATTGTGTTCCTGGTGCGCAAGGGCAATCCGAAGGGCATCAAGGACTGGGGCGACCTGATCAAGGATGACGTCTCGGTCATCACGCCAAACCCGAAGACCTCCGGCGGTGCCCGCTGGAATTTCCTCGCCGCCTGGGCCTACGGCCTGAAAGCCAACGGTGGCGACGAAGCCAAGGCCAAGGAATACGTGCAGGCGCTGTTCAAGCACGTGCCGATCCTCGACACCGGTGCCCGTGGCTCGACCATCACGTTCGTCAACAACGGTCAGGGAGACGTGTTGCTGGCCTGGGAAAACGAAGCGTTCCTGGCGCTGAAAGAGGACGGTGGCGCGGACAAGTTCGACATCGTCGTGCCGTCGCTGTCGATCCTCGCCGAACCGCCGGTGGCGGTGGTGGACAAGAACGCCGAGAAAAAAGGTAATGCCGAGATCGCCGAAGCGTACCTCAAGCACCTGTACAGCCCGGCCGGCCAGGAAATCGCAGCGAAAAACTTCTATCGTCCGCGTGACAAGGACGTGGCCGCCAAATACGCCCGGCAGTTCCCGAAACTTGAGCTGGTGACTATCGACAAGGACTTCGGCGGCTGGAAAACGGCACAGCCTAAATTCTTCAACGATGGCGGTGTGTTCGACCAGATCTATCAGGCGCAGTAAGCTGCAGTAGAGCGCAATTCATGTGGGAGCGAGCCTGCTCGCGAAGGCGGTTGCACAGTCAATATTCATGTTGCCTGAGACACCGCTTTCGCGAGCAGGCTCGCTCCCACAGGCTGCGCCCGCTAACAGGCTGGCTTTGCTAACGGGTCCCGATTTACCGTCGGGCCAGTTTTAACCAAGGACCTTTATGTCGCGTCGCATATCCCCCGTCATACCCGGCTTCGGGCTGACGCTGGGCTACACCCTGGTGTACCTCAGTCTGATTGTGCTCATACCCCTGGCGGCGATGTTCGTACATGCCGCCCAACTCACCTGGGAACAGTTCTGGGCGATCATTTCGGCGCCGCGGGTGCTGGCAGCCTTGAAGCTCAGTTTCGGCACCGCGCTGTACGCTGCGATCATCAATGGCGTGATTGGCACGTTGCTGGCCTGGGTGCTGGTGCGCTACACCTTCCCGGGGCGCAAGATCATCGACGCGATGATCGATTTGCCGTTCGCCTTGCCCACCGCCGTGGCCGGTATCGCCCTGACCGCGTTGTACGCGCCGACCGGTCTGGTCGGCCAGTTCGCCACCGACCTGGGTTTCAAGATTGCCTACACCCCGCTGGGCATCACCCTCGCGCTGACCTTTGTGACGCTGCCGTTCGTGGTGCGCACGGTGCAGCCGGTGCTCGCCGACATTCCCCGTGAAGTCGAAGAAGCCGCCGCGTGCCTCGGTGCCAAGCCATGGCAGGTGTTCCGCCATATCCTCGTTCCGGCATTGTTGCCGGCCTGGTTGACCGGCTTCGCCCTGGCGTTTGCCCGGGGCGTGGGCGAGTACGGTTCGGTGATTTTCATCGCCGGCAACATGCCGATGAAAACCGAGATCCTGCCGCTGCTGATCATGGTCAAGCTCGACCAATACGACTACACCGGCGCCACCTCCATCGGGGTGCTGATGCTGGTGGTTTCCTTCGTCCTGCTGCTGCTGATCAACTTGTTGCAGCGGCGCATCGAAACCCCATAAGGAGGCGCGAACCATGTCCCAATCGTCTATTTCCGCCGCCTCCACCAACGCTGCCCGCCGCGGCAGCGCTGTTTCGCGGCGCATCCTGATCGGTCTCGGCTGGCTGGTTTTTGCACTGTTTCTGCTGTTGCCGCTGTTCATCGTGGTGTCCCAAGGCCTGAAGTCGGGCCTGGGTACTTTCTTCGCGGCGATCTTCGAGCCCGATGCGTTGTCGGCGCTCAAGCTCACGGTGATTGCGGTACTGATTTCGGTACCGTTGAACCTGGTGTTCGGCGTCAGCGCCGCATGGTGTGTGAGCAAGTATTCGTTCCGTGGCAAAAGCATGCTGGTGACGCTGATCGACTTGCCGTTCTCGGTGTCGCCGGTAATCGCTGGCCTGGTCTACGTGTTGATGTTTGGTGCCCAGGGCCTGTTCGGGCCATGGCTGTCGGATCACGACATCCAGATCGTATTCGCGCTGCCGGGCATCGTCCTGGCGACGATCTTCGTCACCGTGCCGTTCGTGGCCCGTGAACTGATCCCGCTGATGCAGGAGCAGGGCACCCAGGAAGAAGAAGCCGCGCGCCTGCTGGGCGCCAACGGCTGGCAGATGTTCTGGCATGTGACTGTGCCGAACATCAAGTGGGGTCTGATCTATGGCGTGGTGCTGTGTACGGCCCGGGCCATGGGCGAGTTCGGCGCGGTGTCGGTGGTATCCGGGCACATTCGCGGGGTCACTAACACCCTGCCGCTGCACGTCGAGATCCTCTACAACGAATACAACCATGTGGCCGCGTTCGCCGTGGCGAGCCTGTTGCTGATCCTGGCGCTCTTCATCCTGCTGCTCAAGCAGTGGAGCGAAAACCGAATCAACCGCCTGCGCGCCAGCGCCGCGGAGGAATAAGTCATGTCGATCGAAGTCCGTAACGTCAGCAAGAATTTCAACGCCTTCAAGGCCCTCGACGATATCAGCCTGGACATCCAGAGCGGCGAGCTAGTGGCGCTGCTCGGCCCGTCGGGCTGTGGCAAGACGACCCTGCTGCGGATCATTGCCGGCCTCGAGACGCCGGACCAGGGCAACATCGTGTTCCACGGTGAAGACGTATCCGGCCACGACGTGCGTGATCGCAACGTCGGTTTTGTGTTCCAGCACTACGCCCTGTTCCGCCACATGACGGTGTTCGACAACGTCGCTTTCGGCTTGCGCATGAAGCCCAAGAACCAGCGCCCGAACGAAAGCCAGATCGCGACCAAGGTTCATGAGCTGCTGAACATGGTGCAGCTCGACTGGCTCGCCGACCGTTATCCGGAGCAGTTGTCCGGCGGCCAGCGCCAGCGTATCGCCCTGGCCCGCGCCTTGGCGGTAGAACCCAAGGTGTTGCTGCTGGACGAACCGTTCGGCGCCCTCGACGCCAAGGTCCGCAAGGAATTGCGCCGCTGGCTGGCGCGGCTGCACGAGGACATCAACCTGACCTCGGTATTCGTGACCCACGACCAGGAAGAGGCCATGGAAGTCGCCGACCGGATCGTGGTGATGAACAAGGGCGTTATCGAGCAGATCGGCTCACCGGGCGATGTGTACGAGAACCCGGCCAGCGATTTTGTCTATCACTTCCTGGGCGACTCGAACCGTCTGCATCTCGGGGAGGACCGGCATGTGCTGTTCCGTCCGCATGAAGTGTCGCTGTCGCGCTCGGAACTGGAAGACCACCACGCCGCCGAAGTGCGCGACATTCGCCCGCTCGGCGCGACCACGCGGGTGACGTTGAAGGTCGAGGGCCAGAGCGAACTGATCGAGGCCGAAGTGGTGAAGGACCATGACAGCCTGGTGGGTTTGGCGAAGGGCGAGACGCTGTTCTTCAAGCCGAAGGTCTGGCAGAAGGTTTCAAACCTTTAAAAGCTTCGCGAGCAGGGCTCGCTCCCACAAGGGATTTGTGTACGACGCCAATCCAATGTGGGAGCGAGCCTGCTCGCGAAGGAGGCCTCAGGCTGCGGCCCGCTTCTGATTGACCCTTACCGGCCCGGCCTGCGCCTCGATCTGTTGTTTGAGGTCATGGCGCATACCCAGCAGGAATCCCGCCTCGACCACGACGAACAACGGCCCGACAATCAACCCGGTCAGATCATCGACGAACGCCGGTTTGCGCCCTTCGTAATAATGGCCGACGAACTGGATCACCCAGCCCGCCACAAACATGCCCAGGCCGCCGGCCAGCCAAATCGCGGTGTTTTGCGCGGCGAGCACCTGGCCCAGCCAGACGGCAAGCCCCAGCAGCACGGTCATCAGCACACCCAGGCGCAATTCCAGGCGCAGGTAGAACCAGGCACTGGCCACTGCAACCAGCAGCGCGGGCGAAATCAAAATCGCGCCAACCGGCCATCCCGGCCGTGACAACAGCACGGCGACGGCAACGAAAATCAGCGGAATACCGATGAAGTGGCTGGCGATGTTGCGTGGATCGCGGTGATAGGCCGCGTATTGACTGAGATGATCGACGAGGCTTTTCATTGTTGTTCCTCCTGAGGTGATGCCCGCATGATGCCCAGGTTCCACCAGGCGCTCTGTCAGCTAGCCGACACTTGTCCCGGAGTTTCCATGAATACTCATCCCTGGCACGCGCACTTGATGACCGGCCACTGGTACAGCCATCTGCCCGCCGAGTTACAGAATAGTCTGCTGGAGATGTCGCGGCTGCGTCGCCTGTCGCCCGGTCAGCGGTTGTTCAAGCGCGGCGATCCGCCGTGTGGCGTGTACGCGGTGCTCGAAGGGGCGGTGCGGATCGGCGCCGTCAGTGAGCAGGGCAAGGAAGCGCTGCTGAGCGTCGTGGAGCCACCCTATTGGTTCGGCGAAATCAGCCTGTTCGATGGCCAGCCACGTACCCATGACGCACAGGGGGTCGGGCAATGCACGTTGTTGCATGTACCTCAGGCCGGGCTGTTGGCTTTTCTCGAAGAACAACCGGGTTATTGGCGGCAGCTGGCCTTGTTGATGAGCCACAAGTTGCGCCTGACCTTCGTCAACCTCGAACACCTGAGCCTGATGCCTGCTCCGGCCCGCGTGGTCCATCGCTTGCTGATGATTGCCGAAGGCTACGGTGAAATCGAACCGGCACGCCGGGTTCTGCAACTGCCCCAGGACCAACTGGCATTGATGCTTTCCCTGTCGCGCCAAACCACCAACCAGATTCTCAAGGATCTGCAGGGACAGGGCATTCTTCAGCTTGGTTATGGCGAGATCGAAATCCTCGATATCGAGGGGTTGCGGCGGCTGGCTTCTACCTGAAGCCGACCACTTCTACGGATCGTGATTGCGCTACACTCGGCTAAATTGAATTAAATATAGTGCATTTTGTTACTCTTATTATTTTTGCACTGTATACGATGCGGAGCTGGCGTATGGAAACCCTCGGTGCGTTGATCAGGCGATTGCGCAAGGAACACCGTCTTTCCCAGCAGGTATTGGCTGCGCAGTACGGCATGAGCCGCGCGACGATTTCGGGGATTGAAAACAATACTATTGCTGAAGTCGGCATTCGTAAGGTCGAAGCTATTCTCAATGGTTTCGGCTATGAGTTGACAGCGATTGCCCGTCCGGCGAAGCGCCCCACGCTCGACACACTGAAAAAGGACTCTTTCCATGACTGATGAACAAGGTCTGGACAGGTTGCAAGTCACCGTCAGCGAAGCGGCTATCGGCGTCCTCGGGCGAGGCCAACAGCGCAGCGATTCAGTGTTCACTTATGCACCTGACGCGGATGAGGAGCATTCGGTTTCGCTGACCATGCCAGCGCGTCTTGAAAGCTATAGCTGGGAGCCCGGCGTACCACCGATCTTTGAAATGAACCTGCCGGAAGGCGCCTTGCGTGAAGAGCTGGTGCGCCGTTTCAGCAAAGCGGTGCGGGGCTTTGACGACTTCGCCATGCTTGCCATCGTGGGACCTCATCAGCTGGGCCGGGTGGGTATTGGTCGTTTGCATACCGAGGCCGGGCCGCCCGAAACCAGTTTGGCGGACTTGTTGGTGCATGACGGGGCCGAGGGGCTGTTCGAGGATTTGCTGGACACCTACGGGCGATATTCGGGTGTTTCTGGAGTACAACCCAAAGTGTTGGTACGCGACAGCGCATCCGCTGTTGATCGCTTGACGCACCGGGGTGCTACACATCTGGTCAAGGCGTTTCGCTCGGACGAGTTCCCCGAGTTGGCCGCCAATGAATTCTTTTGCATGCGGGCCGCGTTGCATGCGGGGCTTGAAGTGCCGGAATTCGAGTTGAGCGAGCGCGGAAAATTTTTGATCGTCAAGCGTTTTGATCTGCCACGCACTGGCGAATATCTGGGCTTTGAGGATTTTTGTGTGCTCAACGGCTCGCCATCGAAAGCCAAGTATGACGGTTCGTATGAAGGCGCGGCCCGGCAGATCAAGGCGTTTGTTTCGCCTCATATGCTCAATCAGGCGCTGGAGTCCTTGTTTAAAATCGTGGCCCTCTCGGCCGGATTGAAGAATGGTGATGCGCACCTGAAAAATTTCGGGGTGCTTTATAACCACTGTGGCGCGGATGCATCTATCCGGCTCTCACCCGCCTACGACCTCGTCAGCACAGCGGTTTATATTCGTAACGACAACATGGCGCTCTTGTTAGGCGGTTCCAAAGCCTGGCCGAAATATAAAATGCTGATGGGGTTTGGCCGCTCGGCCTGCAATCTGACGGAGAGGCGCTGCAAGGATTTGTTGGAGCAGGTTATTCATGGGATGGACCTTGCGTTGGCCGAGATGCGTCGCTACATGGACGCTAACCAAACGTTCAGAGCAACTGGCGAGGCGATGAGCGAGGCGTGGAAGGCTGGGCTTGCACGCAGCCTCAAACCTGACAACGGCTGACCTGGGCCATCGCGAGCAGGCGCGCTCCCACAGGTTCCACGGGCACCGCAGATCATATGTGGGAGCGAGCTTGCTCGCGATGAGGCCGGCCCAGGTACGGTAGATCCCTAACGCAAGCCATCCCGAAACTGCCCCGGCGTCATCCCGGTCCAGCGCTTGAAGGCGCGGCTGAAGCTGCTGGTATCAGCAAAGCCCAGCAGATAACTGACCTCGCTCAATGAGCATTGCGGATCGCGCAGGTGTAGCAACGCCAGGTTTTCCCGACATTCATTGAGCAGCGCGTCGAAGCGGCAGCCTTCGTCGGCCAGATGCCGCTGCAGACTGCGCAGACTCAGGTGCATGGTCTGGGCGATGCGTTCGGCGCTGGGTTCGCCGTCGGGCAGTTGTGCTTCGATGGCGGCGCGGACCTTGCGCTCCCAGGTCAACGGCTGGAGCTGGGCGAGGGTGCGCTTGAGCACGGTTTCGTTGTGTTCGGCCAGCTCCGGGTTGGCGTCGTCCAGGTGACTGTCGAAATCGGCGAGGCTGAACTCCAGGCAATCGTGTCCGGCATCGAAGTGCACCGGTGAACGGAACACTTTGTGCCAAGGGGCGGGGTCTGCCGGCTCCGGTCGCCGCAGATAAACCGCCAGCGGGGCGTAATCGCGGCCGAGGCGGTTACGACAGGTGCGCACGTAAATCGCGGCGAACGCGTCGATGGCTTCCAGGGCCGGCGCCGGACGTCCCGCCGGTACGTCGAGACTGAAGCGGTAGCGATCCTCGCCACGGCTCAGTTGAAGGGTCAGCGCATCGCTGACCACCGGGTGATAGCGCACGATCCGCTCGAACACTTCCCGCAGGCTGCCGCTGGCTACCAGGGCATAACCCAGCGCATGAAAGGTGGTGGGGCTGACAAAGCGCGACACCCGCAGGCCGATCGCCGGATCACCGCTGGCCTGCACCGCGAGCGCCCACAGGCGCGTGGTGGCCGAGAGCGTATAACGGGCGTTCGGGTCGTCCATCCATTGTGGGTCCAGGCCCGCCTCCAGGCACAAGGCATGGCTGTCCAGGCCCAGTGCATCGAGCTGTTTGCGCAGGGCGCGGGTCCAGCTGGCGAGGGAGGTTGGTTCCGTCATGGCAATTGGCGCTTGCGGTCAACAGGTTGGCGTCTGCGGCTATCACCCCGTGAGGCAAGGCCCGGCAGGATTAGCTCATCGATAACAGAGGATTAAGCTATGCACGGCACTTGCGCAAGCCCCGAGCGATTGAATGCACAGCAGCGCTCCGCCCATATTCGCCAGGTGGTCCTGGCCCGGGGCGAAGAATTGCGCGAGCGCTATCCGATCCTGCGGCATCAGGATGCGCTGGGCGCGGGCATCCTGGCGTTCGCCCTGGCGGGGATGACCGGCTCGGCACTGCTCTACATCAACGGCTATCTGGCCGGCTGGGCGTGCCTGCTGCTCAACGCCTTTTTTGCGTCCCTGACCCACGAGCTGGAACACGACCTGATCCACAGTATGTATTTTCGCAAGCAGCGCGTGCCGCACAACCTGATGATGGGCCTGGTCTGGCTGGCGCGGCCGAGCACCATCAATCCGTGGATTCGCCGCCACCTGCACCTCAATCATCACAAGGTTTCCGGCAGCGAGGCGGACCTGGAGGAGCGCGCGATCACCAACGGTGAGCCGTGGGGATTGGCGCGCTTGCTGATGGTTGGCGACAACGTGATGTCGGCGTTCATTCGCCTGCTGCGAGCCAGGACTTGGGCGCACAAGCGCAGCATCCTCAAGCGCACGCTGAAGGTGTATTTCCCGTTGGCGCTGTTGCATTGGGGCGCGTGGTACGTGTTCCTCGGTTTCCATGGCGCCAACGCGGTTGCCGGGCTGCTCGGCACTTCGATCGACTGGTCGACCAGCACTCTGGCGACCCTGCACGTCATCGACATCGCGGCGGTGGTGATCATCGGCCCGAATGTGCTGCGCACCTTTTGCCTGCACTTCATCAGCTCGAACATGCATTACTACGGCGACATCGAGCCAGGCAACGTCATCCAGCAGACCCAGGTGTTGAACCCTTGGTGGCTGTGGCCGTTGCAGGCGTTCTGCTTCAATTTCGGCAGCAGCCACGGCATCCACCATTTCGTGGTGAAGGAGCCGTTCTACATTCGCCAGATGACGGTGCCGGTGGCGCACAAGGTGATGCGGGAGATGGGCGTACGCTTCAATGATTTCGGCACGTTTGGGCGGGCGAATCGGTTTGCAGCCGAGGAAGGGGTAGCTAGGGAAGAAGCGAAGGCGATCCAGGCTTAGGAACAAGAACATGCCTTTGTGGCGAGGGAGCTTGCTCCCGCTGGGCTGCGCAGCAGCCCCAAGATCTTGCGGTCGCTACGCACTGGAGCGCCAGCCCGGCCGAGCGGGAGCAAGCTCACTCGCCACAGAAGTGAATCAAAGCAGAAAACGGGTCAGAACTGATAACTCACCGTAGCCGCCACGTTGCGCTCCTCGCCCATGTAGCAATAGCTCAGGCTGGCGCATGACGCGATGTAGGTCTCGTTGGTCAGGTTGTTCGCGTTCAGGCGAACATCCACGCCCTTCAAGCCAACCTTGCCCAGGTCATACCCCACCGAGGCATCGAACAGCGTGTACGACGGCACCTTCATGGTGTTTTCCGCGTCGGCCCAGCTGTAGCCGACATACCGCACGCCGCCGCCCAGCCGCAGGCCATCGAGCGTGCCGCTGTCGAATTTATAGTCAGCCCACACCGATGCCATGTGGCGCGGGGCCTGGGTCGGAGAGTTGCCTTTGTTTTCGATGATGTCGGTGGGCGTGCTCAGGGTGCTGACCATCGATTTCGAGTATTCGATGTCGGTGAAGGTGTAGCTGCCCAGCACCTTGAACTGCTCGGTCAACTGCATGTGCGCTTCCAGTTCCAGGCCCTGGGAACGAACTGCGCCAACGGCGCGGTAGAAGTTTTCCTGGGGCAGCTTGGTCGCCAGGTTCTCCTGGTCGATGCGGAACAGCGAGGCAGTGTACAAGTCGTCGGTGCCCGGCGGCTGGTATTTCAGGCCCAGTTCCCACTGCTTGCCATCGGTAGGCGGCAGCGGATTGCCGGCGCTGTCGGCGTAGGAGTTGGGGTTGAACGACTCGGAGTAGCTGATGTACGGCGCCAGGCCGTTGTCGAACAGGTACAGCGCCCCGACGCGGCCGGTGAGTTTGGTGCGCTTGTCGTTGATCTCGGTGCCTTCCGGGCGCCCGAATTCGGCGATGCGGTTCTCGTCCGAGGTCTCGACCCAATCCTGGCGCAGGCCCAGGGAGAAGCGCCACTTGTCCATTTCGATCAGGTCTTGCACGTAGACGCCGGTCTGCTCCAGGCGCCGCAGGTAGCTGGTGGGGCTGAAGTAGCTGATCGCCGAGTTGCCATAGACCGGGTCGAAGGCGTTGATCGGCGCGAGGCTGCCGCTGGTCCAGTCGACCACGGTCTTGCGCCGCTGGTAGTCGGCGCCCATCAGCACGGTGTGTTTGGTGGCGCCGGTGAAGAATTCCGCCTGGAGCATGTTATCGACGATGAAGGCGTGGAGCTTTTCTTCAGCGCCGGTGTAATAGCGGTTCAGCTCGTTGCTGGTCGGCGTGGTCCAGTCGTAGGCATAGACCTGGTCATTGCTGACGTCCGAATCCAGGTAGCGGAAATTCTGTCGGGCGGTGAAGACGTCGTTGAAGCGGTGTTCGAACTGATAGCCGAACGACTGCTGGTCACGTTCGTAGCCGTCGACGCCAGGCTCGCCTTCGAAGAAGTTCTCCGAAATCCGCCGGCCGTTGCGCTTGTGCAAGGTGCCGTTCGCCGGCATGCCGCCGTGGTAGCCGCCGTCGGGGTCATGCTGCAGGTAGGCTTGCAACGTCAGCGAGGTGTCTTCGCTAAAGTCGATGCTCACTGTTGGCGCGAGGGCGAAGCGCTTTTCCTTGTTGTGGTCGAATTGCGTGTCGGACGTATCGGCCAGGCCGACCAGGCGGTAGGCGATGCGCTTGTCGTCATCCACCGGGCCGCTGAAGTCGAAACCCATGCCGCGTTGGCCTTGGGTACCGACCGTGGCCTGGATCTGGTGATAGGCCTCGTACAGCGGTTTCTTGCTGGTGAGCGCCACCAGGCCACCCGGCGAGCTGCGGCCATAGAGCACGGAGGACGGGCCCTTGAGGATGTCGACCCGTTCGAGAAAATACGGATCGACCTGAATCGAGCTGTAGGTGCCGCTATCACCCATCGACTTCAGACCGTCCAGGTAGATGTTGTCCACCGAGCCATCGTTGAAGCCGCGCATCGCCACGTAGTCGTAGCGGTGGGTCGCGCCATAGGGGTTGGTCAGCACGCCAGGGGTGTAGCGCATGGCCTGGGACACGGTTTGCGCGCCCTGGTCGTCCATTTGCTCGCGCGTGACCACCGATACGCTTTGCGACGTTTCCCGCAGGGCGGTACTGGTCTTGGTCGCCACCTGGCTGTGGGTGGCGTTGTAGCCTTCCATGCTGCCGAGAGCGTTACCCAGGGCGAAGCCTTTGACGTCGGTGGTCGGCAACGCCAACGTGCTTTCGGGGGCCACGGTTTGCAGCACATAGCTGCCGCTATCCTGGCTGACGGCAACCAGCCCGGAGCCGCTGAGCAACTGCTGCAGGGCCTGGTCCGCCGAATATTCGCCTTTCAGGCCCGGGGACTGGACGCCGCCGGTTTGTCCAGGGGTACTTGCCAAGGTGATACCGGCCTGGCGGGCGAACTGGTTGAGCACCTCGCTCAACGTGCCGGCGGCTATGTTGTAGCTCTGGCGGCCGGCGATCGCGCCATCCTGCGCCGCGACAGCGGACATCGGTAGGGCGCCAACACCGAGCGCGGTGCTCAACAGCGCGGCGCGGATGGCCTGGCGCAGCAGGCCGGTGGGCGAGGAACAGCCGAGGGAAGTCTTGAGAGTCACGCGCTCAGTCATTGTAGGTTTCCGTTGGAGTCGCTGGAGGCAGATAAGCGTTGCTTACTGTCCTAGCCGGACGCCCGCGCAAAACCCGCCAAAAAAAAATCAGGCCGTACGCTCCACCGTGATCCACCAGCGGGTTCGGTAGTGTATTTGCACGGGGAGCGTGTGCGGCAGGACGGCCAGCAGCTTGTCGGTGTCTGCCAGACGGAAGACGCCTGACAAGCGCAAATCGGCGATGGAGGCGGCGCATTTCAGGTAGCCCTGACGGTAACGTCCCACTTCGTTGAGGAAGTCTTCCAGGCGCATGTTGCGCGTGACGATCAAGCCGTCGGCCCAGGCGCCGGCGTCCATGTCCAGGGGGGGCGCGAGCGTCGCGGTGGATGCGCTGATCAGGTAGCTTTGGCCAGCTTCCACCTGGATCGGGGCGCCGTCGCTGCCTACATGCGAGCGGATGGCGACGTGTCCGCTGGTAACACTCAGGCGCGTGCAGTCGTTGTCCTGGCGCACGACGAAGCGGCCCTCCAGCCCCTCGAACAAGCCGTGTCGGCTTTTTACCAATAATGGGCGTCCGGGATCGCGGCCGCAGGTGAGCATGATTTCGCCGCGCGTCAACGTGATCAGGCGTTGTGAAGCCGTGTAGTCAAGGTCGGCCGCGCTGTTGGTATTGAGCTCCAGTCGCGTGCCGTCTGGCAGTTGGAAGCCACGTCGTTCGCCGGTGGCGGTCGCAAAATCGGCGCTCCACGGCTGCCAGCCCAGGTCCTTGCCCAGCCAGGCGGCGCAGCCCATCACCGCCACGCCTGACAACAGCTTCAGGGCCTGGCGCCGGCCGAGGCGCTGGGCGCTGGTCTCCAGGGTTTCGAGGGCAGTCCGGGCGCCAGGTACCGCCCGCAGACTGGAAGTCAGTTCGCTGTGCAGCGATTGCACCCGTTGCCAAGCCAGTTCGTGGTCATGGTGAGCGATGCGCCAGGCCTCGCACTGTTGGCGCAGGGCCGGGTTGGCGGCATGATTGCGCAGGCGCAGCAACCAATGGATCGCTTGCTTGACCACCTGCTGTGATGGGCCCCGGCCCGAAGGCTGGTCCATTGGTTCAATCTTCATAGCGCAGCACATAGCAGTGATACAACGCGTCGGCAACGTAGCGTTCCACCGAGCGCAGGGAAATGCCCATCTGTTCGGCAATCTGCTTGTAGGTCAGGCCTTCGCACTGGGCCAGCAGGAACGCCTTGCGCACGTTGGGCTTGAGGCCTTCGAGCATCCGGGCGATGGCCTCCAGCAGCTCCAGGATCAATGCCTGGGCTTCGGCGCCGGGCGTTTGCGCTTCCGGCAGGTGCGCGATGGTCTCAAGGTAGGCGCGTTCGATTTCCGCTCGGCGCCAATGGTCAATCACCAAGCCCTGGGCGATGGTGCGCAGGAAGGCGCGTGGCGCCTTGAGTTCCACGCGTTCGGTGCGTTGCAGCAGGCGCAGGAAGGTGTCCTGGGCCAGGTCCGCCGCATCGGCGGCATTGCCCAATCGGTTGCGCAGCCATGTGTGGAGCCAGCCGTGATGGCTGCTGTAGAGCGCCTGTACTGCAAACTGGGGGGATGACATGAACGCGACGGCCTGGAGTCACAAATGATAATAGGTCGCATTGTCATCAGCGCGGGTCAATTTTGCAACCACCATTCATTCGCCTGCGGGCGTCACGGGACGCCGATCAAGCCGTTCCGTCGGACAATCGAACAGCGGCCTAATTTTTTGTAGGCATTGGCCGACAGAGTGATATAGGTGCACCAAAATGGAGCGGATCCAATATCGCGCCCACCGGTTACATGGCAGTTGCACTCCACTTCCTGCATAAGAAGCCCACCCATGAATCTCAAGTTCAGTCACAAAATCCTCCTGGCCGCCTCTGGTGTGGTGGTCCTGGCTTTTGCCCTGTTCACCCTCTACAACGATTACCTGCAGCGCAACACCATCGGTCGAAGCCTGGAATCGTCCATCGAGCAATCCGGCGACCTGACAGCCAGCAGCGTCCAGAACTGGATGAGCGGTCGTGTGCTGGTGTTGGAGAACCTGGCGCAGAACATCGCACACCAGGGCGCTGGGGCCGATTTGCCGGGGCTCGTCGACCAGCCGGCCTTGACCTCGAATTTCCAGTTCACCTATGTCGGCCAGAACACCGGCGTTTTCACTCAGCGGCCTGACGCCAAGATGCCCGACGGCTACGACCCGCGTCAGCGCCCTTGGTACAAGCAGGCGGTCGCCGCGGATAAAACCATGTTGACCCCGCCCTACATGGCGGCCGTCGGCGGGCTGGTGGTAACCATTGCCCTGCCGGTCAAGCACAACGGCGAACTGCTCGGTGTGGTGGGTGGCGACCTGAGCCTGGAAACCCTGGTGAAGATCATCAACTCGGTGGATTTCGGTGGCATCGGCCATGCATTCCTGGTCAGCGGCGACGGTCAGGTGATCGTCAGCCCTGACAAAGACCATGTGATGAAGAATCTCAAGGACATTTACCCAGGCACGCCGGTGCGCATCGGCAAAGGTATCCAGGAAGTCGAGTTGAACGGGGAGGACCGCATCCTTTCGTTTACCCCGGTGGCAGGCTTGCCGAACGCCGAGTGGTATATCGGACTGTCGATCGACAAAGCCAAGGCCTACGCGCCACTGAGCCATTTCCGTACGTCTGCATTGATTGCGATGTTCGTCGCGGTGGCGGCGATTGCGTTGCTGCTGAGCCTGCTGATTCAGGTGTTGATGCGTCCGTTGACCACCATGGGCCGCGCCATGCAGGACATTGCCCAGGGCGAAGGCGACCTGACCCGCCGTCTCGTCGTGCAGGGCAAGGATGAGTTCGCTGTGCTGGGTGGCTCGTTCAACCAATTCGTGGAGCGCATCCATGCATCGATCGCCGAAGTGTCTTCGGCCACGCGGCAGGTGCACGATTTGTCGCAACGGGTGATGACATCGTCCAACGCCTCGCTTGTCGGCTCGGATGAACAGAGCGCCCGCACCAACAGCGTGGCCGCCGCGATCAACCAGCTGGGCGCCGCGACCCAGGAAATCGCCCGCAATGCCGCCGATGCTTCGCAACAGGCCAGCGGCGCCAGCGAGCAAGCCGATGACGGGCGCCAGGTGGTGGAAAAAACCATTCAGGCGATGACCGCGCTGTCGCAGAAGATCAGCCTGTCGTGCACCCAGATCGAAACCCTGAACGCCAGCACCGACAACATCGGGCACATCCTCGATGTGATCAAGGGCATCTCTCAGCAAACCAACCTGCTGGCGTTGAACGCCGCCATCGAAGCGGCCCGTGCCGGTGAAGCCGGGCGTGGCTTTGCGGTGGTGGCCGACGAGGTGCGCAACCTGGCGCACCGCACGCAGGAGTCGGCCGAGGAGATCCACAAGATGATCACTTCGTTGCAGGTCGGTTCTCGTGAAGCGGTGACCACCATGAACGCCAGCCAGGCTTCCAGCGAAGAAAGCGTGGAAGTGGCCAACCAGGCCGGCCTGCGCCTGGTCAGCGTGACCCAGCGTATCGGTGAGATCGACGGCATGAACCAGTCGGTGGCCGCCGCGACCGAAGAACAGACCGCCGTGGTGGAAACCCTCAACATGGATGTCAGCCACATCAACCTGCTGAACCAGCAGAGCGTCGCCAACCTCAACGAAACGCTGAAGGATTGCGATGCCTTGTCCCAACAGGCCAATCGGTTGAAGCAACTGGTGGACAGCTTCAAGATCTGATCCAGCCGAACCAGCGCCATCGCGCTGGTTCTCCATGGATTTCCTCGTGGCGAGGGAGCTTGCTCCCGCTGGCCTGCGAAGCGGGCCCCGGCATTCTCCAGGCGGACCGCAGCAGCCGGTTTGGCGACTGCTGCGCAGCCGAGCGGGAGCAAGCTCCCTCGCCACGGGGGTTTTGGGTTGTCCATGGGGGCGGTGTCCGGGCTGACGCTTTCGCGAGCAGGCTCGCTCCCACAAGGGAGTAGTGGTCAGGTGAACATCTTCACCACGTTCTCCATCGCTTCATCGGCGAACCCTTGCAGGAAATCCCTGAAGCCCGACGGGGTATGGGCGTCGGTGTGGTCGGCAATGATGGTCCAGGTGGCGCGGCAGCGGTTGTCCGCCAGGGGCTCCACGCGCATGGCCGCCCAGAGGTTGTCGATGCCCAGGGTGTTGTAGATCAGCGTCCAGGTCATGTGCATGGCCTGGTCGTCACGGCTGTTGAGCTGTTCCACCACCAGGTTCTGTCCGTCGACGAAGAATTTCTTGCGCAGGGATCTCACCCCTTCGCCTGTCATCTCGATGCGCGCAAGCGCGGGAATAAAGCGGTTGAACCCGCCAAAGTCGCCCACTACTTCCCAGACTCGCGCCGCGTCAGCGGACACTTGCACCGAGGTTTCAACGTGGCAGGCTTGAGGATTCTTGATCAGTGTGTCGGGTTGAAATGTCGTCATGGTCTTGCTCCTTGCTTTGGGGTGGGATGGTTCAGATGAAATCAATGGCCTTGAGGTAGTCCGCGCCACGGCGTAGCAGGGCCGGGGACTTTTCCGGGTAGCGCGCGCCCATCTGCCGCACGCCGGACCGGGCGTTGTCATGACGGATCAGCGAGATGTCGCCGATGTCCTCCTCGAAGCCGTTCAGATAGAAGCCCAGCACGCCGAACAACGCGTTGTCGGCATCGACCCGCGCCAATTGCCGTTGCCAGTCGGCGACGCTCACCAGGGAAAACGCCCGGCCGCTGTCACGGAACGACGCCACGTAGGCGTCCCAGCTCAGCGGTTCGGGGTTGTGCAGGTTGAACACGGCCTGGTTCGGTTGGTAGCGGCTGGCGTGGAAGGCGATGAAACGGGCCAGGAAGTCCACCGGCATCAGGTCGAAGTTGAGCGACAGGGCCGGCACCTGGCCGAGCTGGATCGAGCCCTTGAGCATCAGCATCAACCGGTTCTTGTGGGGTTGGCAGACCCCCGTCTGGCTGTTGAAGCTGATGTTACCGGGGCGGAACAGGTTCACCCGCACGCCAAGGTCACGGGCCCGCTGCAGGATCCGCTCGCCGACCCATTTGGACAGGTTGTAGCCGTTCTTGATGTAGATCGGCGGTGTCTGCGCCGCTGGTTGCTCCAACACCTGGCCATCGGCGTCCAGGGCGCTGGAAGCCGAAAGCGTCGAGACGAAGTTGAAGATCTTCTTGCGCCGGCCTTCGCACAGGCGCAGGCATTCGAAGATCGGCTCGACGTTGTCCCGCGCCAGGGACTCGTAGTCGAGCACGTGGTTGACGTGGGCCGCATTGTGCACCAGCGCGCCGAAGGTGCTGTCGATGCGTTGGTAGATGTCGTCCGGCAAACCCAGTTGCGGTTGGGTGATGTCGGCGGCGTAGACGCTGACGCGACTCAGGTCCAGGTGCTCCAGGCGATTGTCCCGCAGCGCCTGGGCGAACCGCTCGGCCGCGCTTTGCCCGCCGGACTCACGCACCAGGCACGCAACCTCGGTGGCGCCCCACGCCAGCAACGCCTCGACGATGTGTACGCCGAGAAAGCTGTTGGCACCGGTCACCAACACTTTGTGCACGTCACCGCTCTGGCTGATGGGCAGTGGATCAAGGTTGAGCTCCGCCTCGGCGTCGATGAAAGCCTGCGGGCTCAGCGTTGACGTATCGCTCTGTTCGGAGTCGTCGAGCAGCTTCGCCAGGGTGATCAGTGTCGGCGCTTCGATGAAGCGATTGATCGACAGGCTTCGGCCGAACGACTGGCGGATGCTCAGCAGCAATTGCGACAACAGAATCGAATGCCCACCGAGGTTGAAGAAGCTCTCGTCGGTGGCGATGTCCTCGGCCGGCAGTTCCAGCAGCTCGGCCCAAAGCGCTCGCAGCTGGTTTTCCAAGGCGTTCTGCGGCTGGCGTCCCTGGCCTCCGGCCTGGACCGGCACCGCCGAGGCAAGCAACGCCCGGCGATCAACCTTGCCGTTGCTGGTGTAAGGCAGGCTGGGCAGCTCGATGTAGGCCGTCGGGTGCATGTAGCTGGGCAACCTTTCCTGCACATGTTCGCGCAATGCCTGAAGAGCCGCGCCGGGAAGTTCTTGCACAGGGTTCACCAGGAACGCCAGGATCCGCCGTCGTTCATCCACCCCCACCGCCACCTGACGAAACAGCTGGCTGTCGCGCAGGCAATGTTCGATCTCCTCGGGCTCGACCCGAAAGCCACGGATCTTCACCTGGTTATCGCGACGTCCACACAGCTCGATCCCAGCGTCCGTCCACTGGCCGATATCACCGGTGCGATAGGCCCGCAGCGTCTGCCCGGTGGGCAACGTCAGGTTGAGGTAGCGCTCGGCGGTCAGTCCCGGAGCGTTCAGGTACCCCAGGCCGACACCCGGCCCGGCAATGTAAAGCTCACCGGGCGTGCCGTCGGGCACCGGTTGCCGTTGCTCGTCCAGAATCAGCAACCGGGCATTGGCAATGGGCCTGCCAAGGTTGCGGTTGTTGTCGCCGCTGCCGAACTGCCGCGTGGTCGCCAGCACCGTGGTTTCGGTCGGGCCATAAATATTGTGGAAGCAGCACTGTGGCGCCAGTTGCTCGATCACATACGGCTCGCAGACATCCCCTCCGGTGACCAGGTGTTCCAGCCCCAGCGGCGCGTCCAGCGGCAGTACGCTCAACAGTGCCGGTGGCAGGAAGGCGTGGCTGACGCGCTGTGCGCGAATCAACGCGACCAGTTGCTGCGGGTCGCGGCGCTGGTCTTCGCTGGGCACGACCAACAGTCCGCCCTGGATGAACGTCGGCAGGATGTCCAGCAGCGACGCGTCGAAGTTAATGGTGGAAAACTGCAGTGCGCGACTGTCGCGCTTCAACTCGACATGGTCGCAGTACCACGCGCAGAAATGGCTGAGGTTGCGCTGGCTGAGCAACACGCCTTTGGGCTGGCCGGTAGTACCGGAGGTGTAGATCGCCACGGCCGGCTCGTCGATGCCTGCCACGCGCCGGATTGTCGAGAGCGGGATGGCCGGTTTCGAAGTGGGCAGTCGATGGACGTTCAGCCTGGGTACCGCGCAGTCGTCCAGATCGCTTTGCACGTCATGCAGCAGCAGATCGGCCTGGGCATTTTCCAGGATGAAGCGCCGCCGCTGCGCCGGGTGTTGCGGGTCCAGCGGCAGGTACACCGCTCCGCATCCCAGCACCGCCAGGATCGCTGCATACAGCGGCGCGGATTTGGGCAGGCACACGCCGATTATCCTCGGGCGGTCAGTCGCGCCCGGCAGGATTTCCAGCATCGATTGTTGCAACCTGAGCGTCAGGTCGCGCAAGGATCGGTAGTCGATGAGCTGACCGTCGACCCACAGGGCCGGTTGCGTCGGCTGATCAAGCATGCGTTGTTCGATGCTGTGCATCACTGGCACTTGGGCGGCGGCCAGGAGCCAGGGCACCGGGGCGCGGTTGAGGTGGTGTTCCAAAGCCAGCGGCTCCAGCGCATCGAGCCCGTGCAGGAGCTCGTCTGCAACGTCGGTTTCCAGCGTCGGCCAGGTGTCGAAGCGGGTCTCGTCCCTCGAGAGCTGGCTGACCAGCCGGGCGCCGTGCTCGACCACCGCCGCCATTGCGCAGAGGCGCAATGACTGGCCGTTGCCCCGGTTTGGCGGGGCAACCACGGCCTCGGATAACAGGCGCTGTGCAGCGTCGCGGAAAACCACCACCGGTTGCGGTAATGCCTGGCCTGGCAGGGCCTGGAGCGCCACGCGCACATGAAGTCGAAAGCGCGCCTGCGTGGCACACGGCAGCGTACCGTCATCGATCGACAGGTCTACCGCGCCGTGGACGGTTGGCGATCGAAAATCCCTGACCGAATGACCGTGAAGTTCAAGTTCCCGGGCCAGTTCGGCCATGGCCTGGCTGGTGCCGGATAGCGCAATTTCGAGGCGTTTCATCGAAAGCTCCTCATGGTGTCAGGTAGTCGGCCAGGGCATCGCGCACGCACGGTGAAGCGAGCATCGAGCTGGTGCGAAAAAAGCGAATGATGTTGCCCACCAGCGGGTGAAAGCGATTGATCGGGTACGCCAACGCACTGGCCTCATCCAGCAGCGATTGACGTACCGATTTATCGACGGGCAGATGGGCGATCAGCTCGAAATCGAACTGTTGTTGCAGGTCGCTCGCCAGGTACTCGGCAATGAAGCCGGGCATCAGTTGCGCGATGGCTTGGCGGTCTTCTTCCGGTGCGGTGCGCCAGTAAATCTGCACCAGCCGTGTCCAGAAACCGGAGTGTCGGCCCTCATCCTGCAAGTGGTCCGCCATCAGGCCCTTGATCGAGGCCTTGACCGAATCATCCCGGGCAAAGGCCGCCACTTCGTTGGTCACCGTGTTCTCGGCAATGGCGATGCAGATCAGCTCCACGGCACTGAGCAAACGCTCCGGTGCGCGCGCCAGCGTGGCTGGGACCGCGCGGCTGAGTTCGATCTGGTCGGGCAGCGGGATCGGCTCGATGCCGGTCATGTCGATGGTCTGTTGCATGAAGTCCATGGCCACCAGCGCGTGATAGTCCTCATCCACCACCACAGTCATCGCGTCGTAGCGACAGGCGAACGGAAACTCGATGCCGAAGCGGTTCTTGGCGATGCGCCGCGCGGTGTGGTCCACCAGCTCAGTCTCGAAAATCACCACGTCATTGATGAATTTGTAGAGGCTCTGCACCAGGACAAAATCGCGCAACTGCGGGCAGTGGCTGAGAAAGGTCTGGCTGTGCACAAGGGGCTGACGGCTCATGGGGAAGATCAGCTTGTCGTCATCCTCGACCCGGCGCCGTGGTCGGGTACGGATGGTGGCGCGGCTTTCCCAGGTGTCGGCGAAGGACTGGTATGAAATGGCGTTCATGGCGTCACCTGCGCAACCGGCAGGGCCATGCTCTGGCGCAAGCCATCCCACAACGCCGCGCGGCTGTGGACGGCGGCGAGGGCGGCGGCAAGGACTTCGCGCTCGCGCTGGGGGTCGCCATCGATCAGCCTTGCCAGGAGTTTTTCCGCAGCCGGGCCGTGGTCTTCGGAGTCCACTTCGATATGCCGTTGCAGGTAATAACGAAACGTCGGTGCCTGGTCCAGGCCGATGCCCCAGGCATCCAGCATGCGCTGGAACATCTGCGGGATGACGCTTTCGCGACCGTGCACGAACGCGGCGGCCACGCTGTGGGCCGGGGCGTGCAAGGCAGTGTGCAAGGTCTGGCGTACGAAGCGCGCCGCGGCCGGGTCTACCTCGACGCTGTCCAGCGCGGTCTCGGGGCTGACGCCTTCCTGTTGCAGGGCAATGAATTGCTCAATGGCCCGGGTATCCGCGCCGACCTCGCGCATGGCGTCCAGGTACAGCTCGAAATGGCTGCAATAGCCCGCTCCGGGACGGTCATCGGATTCTTCCCCCAAGACGATTTCATTGATCAGCCGTGCTGCGTGCGGGTCGGCCGGAGGTAGCCACGGCAACTGGATACAGGTCAGCTCGCGCTGCAGGCGCTTGGTCAGGGACATGAAATCCCACACGGCAAAAACATGACTTTCCATAAAACGGCGCAACAGGTCGATTGAGGTTATTTCAGAAAAAACCGGGTGTTCACCAAGTTCGAGTTTCTTCAGGAATAGTTGTTCTTTGGTTGGCTGCATTGGAACGTCCTCATCAATGATTTTTGTCCGGAAGTTGCTTCGCCAGTTTTTTCGGTGCGAGCGAGCGCGTGAACCGGAGCCCATGTTTTCTTGATATAGATATTTTATCTTTGCTCAGGGCTGAAAGGCCTGCTGGAGGCCTTTCCGCCATGAGTTTTGGGGTCGAAGGCAACTCGACGTAAAAAAGTTAGTGCATGTAACAAAGGCTCTGCAAGTTATTTTTTATATATTTAAGTTGGCGTATTTCTTGGGCGTGAAGAGGGCTGTTAAAACTTTTCATGTAAGTTTTATTGGGTCGAAGTTGCTCCTTCCGATTTATAACTATCAGAATCGAATGGTACGAGTGAATGCCTCACCCGGAGCACTTCAGAGAACGGGAATTAAGTAAGTGATGTTTTGTGGGCGGGAGACCGACCAGACTTGCGGGTCATCTCGCCGTTCGGACGACGCTCCTTGCGTGATGGCTTCGATTCGCCTGGGCCACAGCCAGGCGCTGACTTCTTCAGGTCTTTTTTGAATCGATAAACGCAAGAGTGAGCCCAAATGGATGGCAGTTCCATCGGACTGACGTCGCGATGGAACGCGGGCGCAGTCAGACCGCGCCGGGCAAGGCCATGGGGGGTGTGGGAAGGATGTGTAAGAAAGTGCTACGCCGGCCGCGTCGCCGGCGCAGAGATGGGGTTGCGCTTATTGGTTGAGGTATCGGCGCATGGTGACGGAGGCTTTTTCCAAGTGCTGCTCCAGCAAGGCGACCGCTGTGTCGACATCCTTCGCCACCGCGGCTGCGAGCATCGCGCGGTGGTCGTCCTGGGTCAGCTTGCCCAGGCCCATCGATGACATGTGAAAACGCAGGAAACGCTCTTCCTCATTGAGCTCGTGCTCGACCAGGTCAAGCAGCTTGGCGTTGGGTGCCCTGTGGTAAAGCGACATATGAAACAGCCGATTGAGCCTGGCGATCTCGGCGTAGTCGGTTTGCGCCTCGAGTTGCTCGATGTACTGGGCGGCCATCGTCAGGTCGTTATCGTTGAGCAGCGGAACGGACAGGCGCAGGGCGAAGCTTTCCAGGACCGAACGCAAGGCATAGGTCTCGATCGCATTGCTGGTGATCAGCGGAGCCACCACGGCGCCCTTGTGCTGTACCACGTTGAGCAATGACTGCGCCTCGAGCTGGCGTAATGCCTCGCGTACCGGCATGCGGCTGACGCCGAACAGGTCGGCCAGTTCCTGTTGGCGTAGCGCGGTGCCACTGGGCAGGCGCCCATCGAGAATGGCTTCGCGCAGCGAGCTTTCGATCACGGCGCGGGCCTGGGATGCGGGAATGGGGCCGTTGACCTGGATAGTGCTTAACGGGTTGGGCTTCTTTGTCACGACAACACCCTGACTGGTAGTAACGAAATTGGATCCAAGCCAACATTAGTTACAGATTGCCAAGCCGTCAAAGTCTCGCGGCGCCGGTTCCTGAACTAAAGTTTAGACTGCTTGCGGTGATTGCATCCTGCCATTGTCTTTTGCCCGGCCAGGCTTCACCATCCAACGAATTTTCCAACGGCCCTTCTCGGACGTATTTCCCTTGGCTGCACCTTTTCCTGTCCTCAGGTCCATGCGTTGGCTGTGTTCGGCATTGTTGCTGGCCGGCCTGCTGCTGGGCGGCCTGCGGGCCGATTGGGACTTTGCGCAGATCAGCCGCCGGGCGCAAGCGTTATATGGGCCTTTGGGCGAAGGGCAGCAACGGATCGACGCGTGGCAACAACTGTTGGCGACCCAGAAGCAGATTCCGGAACTGGAACAACTCAAGGTAGTGAACCTGTTTTTCAACAAGCAGGTGCGCTACGTCGAAGACATCGACCTGTGGCGTGAGGTTGATTACTGGGAAACCCCTATCCAGGCCTTATGGAAGGGCGCAGGTGATTGCGAGGACTACGCCATCGCTAAGTATTTCAGCCTGCGCCGGCTCGGGGTGTCCAGTGACAAGCTGCGCATCACCTACGTCAAGGCCTTGCGGCAGAACCGGGCGCACATGGTGCTGACCTACTACGCCACCCCCGATGCCATGCCCCTGGTACTCGACAGCCTGATCGACGGTATCCAGCCGGCCAGCCAGCGAACCGACCTGCTGCCGGTCTACTCTTTCAATGCCGAAGGGCTGTGGCTGCCGGGCGCCAAGGGGAACAAAAAAGTGGGTGACACCAAGCGCCTGTCCCGCTGGCAGGATGTGTTGAAAAAAATGCAGGCCGAAGGTTTTCCGGTCGAGACGACTAACTAGGAGCGCGCGCTCAGATGTCCTTGTTCAAACAGCTGTTGATCGCTATCTGTCTGTTCCTGGTGGTTGCCTTCAGCGGCAGCTTCATGGTCAGCCTGGAAAGCTCGCGGACCCAGTACGTCAATCAATTGCGTTCGCACGCGCAGGATGCGGCCACGGCGCTGGCCTTGTCGCTGACGCCGAATATCGACGACCCGGCAATGGTCGAGCTGATGGTCAGCTCGATCTTCGACAGTGGCTACTACGCGAGTATCCGCGTGGTCGACGTGAAGAACGACAGCACCATCGTCGAACGCACCGGCATTCCGGACGCCGGCAACGTGCCGCAGTGGTTCATCAAGCTCATTGGCCTGGAGCCGGCCGGTGGCGATGCGCTCGTCAGTCGGGGCTGGGAGCAGGCAGCGCGGGTCGAAGTGGTCAGCCACCCTATGTTCGCCCTCGCCAAGCTGTGGCAGAGCGCGCTGGGCAGCCTGGGTTGGCTGTTGCTGTGCGGCGCTGTGAGCGCGGTGTTGGGGGCCTTGCTGCTGCGCCGTCAGCTCAAGCCGCTGGATTACATGGTGCATCAGTCCCATGCCATCGCCCGTCGGGAGTTCCTCAGCTTGCCGGAGCTGCCGCGTACCCCTGAGCTTCGCCGGGTGGTGCAGGCGATGAACCAGATGGTCGAAAAGCTCAAGGCGCTGTTCCAGGAGCAGGCCGAGCGCAGCGAGAAGCTGCGGGTCGAATCCTATCAGGACAACCTCACGGGTCTGGCCAACCGACGTTACTTTGAAATGCAGCTGCATGCCCGGGTGAGCAATCCCGAGCAGGCCAGTTCCGGTTATCTGCTGTTGTTGCGGGTCAGGGACCTGGCCGGGTTGAACCAGCGGCTGGGCGGGCAGCGCACCGACCAGTTGCTCAAGGCCGTGGGCGAGCAATTGCTGCGTGAGTGCGCGCGTTATCCGGAAACCCATAACCTGGTGACGCGCATCCGCGGCGGAGAGTTCGCCGTGTTGGCGCCCGGGCTGGTGCGCGAGGAAGCCTTGCAACTGGCGCAAAATCTCGAAGGCGCGTTGGCGAGCCTGCACGCCACCGGCGCGACGGACGTCGCATCGGTGGCCTCCATCGGGCTGGCGCCGTTCGTCCACGGCGACTCGCCGCAAGCGGTGCTCCAGCTCGGCGACCAGGCGCTGGCCCAGGCCGAAACCCAGGGTGAACCGGGCTGGGCCTGCCTGGATCACAGCGCGTCGGCAAGCGTTGGCGATGATCACCATGCCTGGCACAACCTGCTTGACCAGGCGCTGAGCAACCAGCGCTTCGAGCTGTATTTCCAGCCGGTGGTGGCCGCCCAGGACACCCAGGTGGTGCTGCATTACAAAGTGCTTTCGCGGCTGCTCGACGATCAGGGCCAGAGCATCCCCGCCGGGCGTTTCCTGCCATGGCTGGAGCGCTTCGGCTGGACTGCGCGCCTGGACCGCCTGATGCTCGAACAGGTGCTCAAGCAAATGGCCGGGCACGAGCAATCCCTGGCGCTCAACCTGTCCTCTGCCACGCTGGCCGACCCGCAGGCGTTGAACAAGGTCTTTGAAATCCTGCGTGCTCACGGCAATCTCGGGGCGCGCCTGACCCTGGAGATCGGTGAGGAGCAATTACCTGAGCAAGCGGTGCTGGAGCAGTTGACCCGGCAGTTGCGCGAGCTCGGTTTCTCCCTGAGCCTGCAGCGTTTCGGCGGACGGTTCAGCATGATCGGCAACTTGTCGCGGCTGGGGCTGGCGTATCTGAAAATCGACGGCAGTTATATTCGCGCCATCGACCAGGAGAGCGACAAGCGCCTGTTCATCGAAGCCATCCAGCGCGCCGCCCACAGCATCGACCTGCCGCTGATTGCCGAGCGGGTTGAGACGGAAGGCGAACTGGCGGTGATTCGCGAGATGGGGTTGTTTGGGGTGCAAGGGCAGTTGGTGGGCGAGCCTAAGCGTTGGGGATGAGTGCTGCGTTGTCTGTCAGTGAGCCTTCGCGAGCCTGCTCGCGATGGCGTCAGCCCAGACACCGCACAACCCGTGGCGAGGGAGCTTGCTCCCGCTCGGCTGCGCAGCAGTCGCCAAACCGGACAACACGATCCGCCTTAAGAAATGCAGGGGCCTGCATCGCAGCCCAGCGGGAGCAAGCTCCCTCGCCACGGTCAGCGGTGAATCAGATCAACCCCTTCTCATCGTCATCGATCAACCGACTCAACCCGCCCAGCGCTTCCCGTGCCTGGTTGCGGTCCATCAGCTTGGCCTGGGCCGCTGGCGGCAGGTCGGTGACGCGGATGACGCCTTTGCTGGTGAGTACCTGGATCAGGTCGTCGAGTACCCGGATCATCTCCAGGTCGCTCTGCTTGAGTTGCTTGAGGCTGTTCTCTACCGCCTGGTTGGCGAACCAATCCTGGATCTCATGGTTGTCGGCCGGCAAGGTCTCGGTGGCCTCGGCATAAGCGGCGGCTTCGACGCGCACCAGCAGGCCTTGCGCATCGCGTTGCACATAAAACATCGGGCATCCCTCATGTATGAAGCGGCGTCATGCTGGGCAGCATAGGCCAACTGTGGGGATTATGAACACTTATCCTGTGGCGAGGGAGCAAGCGCCCTCGCCACAGAGTCTGTGTCAGGTTCAGCTGTTGTTGTGATCGATCTTGATGGTCGGGTCACTGCCGGCGATGAGCGAGTTCAGGTTAATGTTCGACCAGTTGTTGCCTTCCAGCTTGATCGTCACGTCCGGCGTCGCCGCAGTGTTGGCCGCGCTGAATTGACCGGTGGTGCTGACTTGCAGGGAAGACACGCCATCGACCGTGCTGATCTTCAGGAAGTGGTCGATGGTGCTGCCGGTTTCGCCCTGCAACAGGTCTCGCAGGTCGATCCGGTCACCTTCGGCGGCCTTGAAGTCCTTGATCACGTCAGTGCCGGTGTCGCCGGATTTCCAGACGAAGGTATCGCCGCCCAGGCCACCGATGAGCGTGTCGTTGCCCTTGCCGCCGATCAGGATGTCGCTGCCGCTGCCGCCGAGCAGGATGTCATTGCCCTTGCCGCCGTCGAGCAAATCGTTGCCGCCCTGGCCAAAGAGAATGTCGTTGCCGGCGCCGCCCAACAGGGTGTCGTTGCCATCGTGGGCACCGGACACATCGAACGCGGTGTAGTGGTCGGTGATGTACTGGTGCACGTTGCTGGTGGTGACCTTGCTGACGTCGACGCCGCTTTGCTGGGCCACGAACGACTGGATCGCCTGATAACCCTCGCCGGCGACACCATTGAAGCTCACCAGGTCGCCGAACAGGATGTCGTTGCCGTCGCCGCCATTGACCGTGTCGGCACCTGGCAACGTCGCTTCGGTGTGACCGATGATCGAGTTGGCCAGGTCCTTGGGGTCGATGTTGGTTTGCGGCTTGCCATCGGAGTCGTATGGCTTGAGGTCGTCCAGGGTCACGCCGTTGTTCAGGCCGATGGCTTCAACGTTGCTCAAGCCTTTGAGCAGGGTGAAGCTGGCCGCTGAGCCGGCTGCTGCCGAGGCGTCGCCCCACCCGCCGCCGTCCAGGTAGGAGAACTCGAACGTGCCGTTGCCCTCGGCATGCACCGTGCCGACGTAACTCTCATTCCAGTTGTTCTTGCCGCTCTTGGTCGACAGGTACATGTCGCCATTTTCTTCGATGATGAATTTGTGTGTGCTGTCGATCGTCTGGGTGTAGTACTTGCCAACGGTGTAGTTGGCCGCGCTCAGGACGTCGTCGAGCTTGACGGTGCCGTACAACACTGGGTTCGTCACTTCGCCGGACTGGTAGCGCGTCGGCTCACCGTCGGTGATGAAGTACGTCAGGTTCTTCGCACCGGTATTACTCAGGGCCTGGGTGCTGTTGAAGAAGTTTGCGGTGGTCTTGAACACATCTTCATAGTTGGTATTGCCGCCGGACACCATCGAGTCGAGCACGCTCTTGAGCAGTGTCAGCGCGTTCGGGTCGTTGAGGTTGACCGCAACGTTCTTGTTGACCTGGTTGTCGAAGTCCGCCAGGAAGATGTTCACCGTCCCGGAGTTGCTGCCCAGGCTCTGCTTGAGCGTGTTGAACACCTGGGTCAGCGAATCCTTCGCGGCGGTAACGGACGACGAACTCATGCTGCCGGAGCTGTCGACCATGAAGGCAATGTTGTAGTTGACGCCCGGCACCACGGTCAGCCCGCCGATGTCCGCGACCACGATGTCGTTGCCGTCGGTACCGGTGACATTGTCGTTGCCGGAGGTGGCGGTGACAGCGTTATAGGTCGCCGGGTAGACGGTGACCGGGATCTGCGCGGTCGTCACTGCCGACCCGCCGAGGGATTCGGTGGAGGTCGACGTTACGGTCAGGTTGATCTGGCCGCTGAAGTAGGTCGGTGGCGTCAGGTTGAGGCTGCCCAGGTTCCAGCCGGTGAGCGAAGCTTCGCCGTTGGCGCCCACGGTTGCGGTGTGTCCCGCGCCATCGCTCAGCACACTGCCTTCAGGCATGCCGCCGATTTTCACGCTCAGGCTTTCGGAGCCATCGGTGTCGGTCAGGGCGGTGGTGATTTTCGACAGCTTCACGCTGCCGCCTTCGGCGCCTTCGTTGAGCTTGTAGCCGTCGTAGTAGCCTTCGCCATTGGTGCCGTGCAGGTCGGAAACGGAAACCCCGGCATTCACCAGGTCAGCCACGCCGGTATACAGCGGTATGCCTGCGCTGCTCAGGTCCACCGGCGTGCTGCCGTTGACCGACAGGTTCACGTCATAACTGCCTGGGCCGGTCTGGTTGTGGTGGTAGATATCCAGGGTGTAATAGCCGCTGGTGGTCGGCGTGAACGAACCGTTCAACTGGCCGCCCGCACCCCAAGTGATGGCCGCGGCGGTCTTGCCGCCGATGGTCACCAGCAAACTGTCGTCGCCGGTGCCGCTGAAGGTGTAGGTCTTGCCGGCTTCCAGGAAGATCAGGCCCGAGGTCTTCGACGCGGTGCCCGGGTTGACGTTGCCGTCGTTCTGAACGTTGCTCACATTGGTGCTGCTGTTCGGCGTGCCGGCGGCGTCGATCACCGACTTGAGCGTGCCGGACGGCGCGCCATTGCCATCGGTGCCCAGGCCCGACAGGCCGGTCCAGACTTCCTTGATCAGGCCGGTAGAGGTCACGTTGTTGCCGGCGACGTTGAGGGTCGGCGCATCGGCGGTTGGCGTGATGTCGATCTTCACGGTACCGGTGTTGCCCAGGGTCTGGCCGTCGGTTGGCTGGAACTTGATCTGCGCGTAGTCAGCCTGCTTGTTGCCCACGCCGCTACCGCCGTAGCCATCGGCCCCGGATTCGTTGGCATCGGGTGTGAAGCGCAGCTTGCCGGCGTCGATGTCGGCCTTGGTGAAGGTCTGGTTGTTGGCCACGTCCTTCCACGTCGCCCCGTCCAGGTACTGCAACTTGCCATCGCCTGGCAGCCCGGTGATTTTCACGCCCTGGCTAGTGGCGGAACTGTCCACATCGCTGACGCCGAAGCTCGACCAGCCGAGGATCAGCGAGGTGTCTTCGGTGCCGGTCACGGAGCCACCGGTGGCTACGGGTGCGTCGTTGACTCCGACCACGTTCACGGTGGTGGTGGCGGTGTTGGAGTAGCTCGTGCCGTCGGTCACTGTCACGGTGATGACGCGCGGTACGGTGCTCGGATCTTCGCTGTTGTTGATGAAGCTGATGTTCTTGATCTGCTGCATGTAGTCGGCCAACGTCGCATTGCCCGTCAGCGTCAGGACGATTTTGCCGTCGGTGCTATTGGCGTTGATGCTGATGCCGTTGACGCTATTGCCCAGGTTCAGATGATCGCCAGGCTGACGGTTGGTCAGCACGATGGTGGCGCCGGTCAGCTGGGTGCTGTCCGGGTCAGTGATTTTCAGATCGGTGTCGCCAATCGACACGCCCGGGCCGGTGGTGCCTTCGGTAAAGGTCACTTGGTAATCGGCGCCGGTCTTGCCGCTGGAATTGTTGGCGTCCAGGTCGAGTACCGGCGGTGCATCGTTGTCGATGATCGAAGTGCTGACGCTGCCATTGGTGCCGCTGACCGCCAGGTTCTCGAAGTTGCCTCCGGTGGCCGAGTCGATCTTGACCACGAAGTTTTCGGTGCCTTCGGTGATCTTGTCGTCCAGCGTCGCCACGTTGAAAGTCGCGCTGGTGGCGTTGGCCGGGATCTTCACGGTGTAGACGCCGGTGAAATCCGAGCCATCGGCGGCGGTACCGCTGTAGACGATCTTGACCGTTACCTCGGTTTGCGCCGGGTTCGTCAGGTTGACCGTATACGTGGCGGCCTGGCCTTCGGTGACCGAAGTGCTGCCGGTGATGCTGACGGTGGTGTTGTCAGGCGTGTCGGTCACGGCGGTCACGGCTGGCGTGGTGCTCGGCACCAGGTGCTCGAAATTACCCCCGGTGGCCGTCTTGATCGTTGCTTCGACGTTGCCGGCGTCTTTGTAGACGTCGTCCTTTGGCGCATCGACGGTTACGGTGCCGGTCTTGGCGCCGGCGGCGATGTTGATCACCGCGCCGTTGCTCAAAGTCACGGTCACTGGCGAACCGGCGGCATTGGTTAGGGTCGCGGTGTAAACAATCGAACCGCCCTCGGCGACGGTGTCGGTCGCGGACAGGGTCAGGCCCGTGGCATCAGTCGAATCGGTGACTGCGGTGTCCGCAGGCTTGCCGTCGATTTCCAGGTTTTCGTAGTCGCCGCCTTTGGCGTCGTCGATCTTGACGCTCAGGTTGCTACCGCCCGCCAACGCATCGTTAGGTGCGGTGAAATTCACTGAGCCGGAGCTCGAACCAACCGGAATGGTGATGGACTGGCCGTTGCTCAAGGTCACTACGAGCGGGGCGCCGGTGACTGGAGCGTTCACCGAAGCGGTGTAAACCACGGTGCCGCCTTCGCCCACGGAAGGGGAAGCCGTCAGGCTGACAGTCGAGGTGTCGAGCGTGTCGGTGACGTCTGTCACGGCTGGTGCAGTGTTAGGCACCAGGTTCTCGAAGTTGCCGCCGGTGGCTTTATCGATGCTAACTTCGACCTTGCCGGCGTCCTTGTAGACGTCGTCTTTCGGCGCGTCGACGGTTACGGTGCCGGTCTTGGCGCCGGCGGCGATGTTGATCACCGCGCCGTTGCTCAGGGTCACGGTCACTGGCGAACCAGCGGCGTTGGTCAAGGTCGCGGTGTAAACAATCGAACCGCCCTCGGCGACGGTGTCGGTCGCGGACAGGGTCAGGCCCGTGGCATCAGTCGAATCGGTGACTGCGGTATCCGCAGGCTTGCCGTCGATTTCCAGATTTTCGTAGTTGCCACCCTTGGCGTCGTCGATCTTGACGCTGAGGTTGCTACCGCCCGCCAACGCATCGTTTGGTGCGGTGAAGTTCACCGAGCCAGAGCTTGCGCCAACTGGGATGGTGATGGACTGGCCGTTGCTCAAGGTCACTACGAGCGGAGCGCCGGTGACTGGAGCGTTTACCGAAGCGGTGTAAACCACAGTGCCGCCTTCGCCCACGGAAGGGGAAGCGGTCAAGCTGACAGTCGAAGCGTCGAGCGTGTCGGTGACGTCGGTCACCGCTGGTGCAGTGTTAGGCACCAGGTTTTCGAAGTTGCCGCCAGTCGCTTTATCGATGCTGACTTCAACCTTGCCGGCGTCCTTGTAGACGTCGTCTTTCGGCGCGTCGACGGTCACGGTGCCGGTCTTGGCGCCAGCGGCGATGTTGATCACCGCGCCATTGCTCAGGGTGATGGTGACAGGCGAACCGGCGGCGTTGGTCAGGGTTGCGGTGTAAACAATCGAGCCGCCTTCGGCAACGGTGTCGGTCGCGGACAGGGTCAAGCCCGTGGCATCAGTCGAATCGGTGACTGCGGTGTCCGCAGGCTTACCGTCGATTTCCAGGTTTTCGTAGTTGCCGCCTTTGGCGTCGTCGATCTTGACGCTGAGGTTGCTACCGCCCGCCAACGCATCGTTAGGTGCGGTGAAGTTCACCGAGCCGGAGCTCGAACCGACTGGGATGGTGATGGACTGGCCGTTGCTCAAGGTCACTACGAGCGGAGCGCCGGTGACCGGGGCGTTTACCGAGGCGGTGTAAACCACAACGCCGCCTTCGCCAACCGTCGAAGTTGCGGTGAGCGAAACGGTGCTGGTGTCGAGGGTATCGGTCACGTCCGTCACGACTGGTGCAGTGTTAGGCACCAGGTTCTCAAAGTTACCGCCAACTGCCGTGTCGATGCTGACTTCAACCTTGCCGGCATCCTTGTAGACATCGTCTTTCGGCGCGTCGACAGTGACGGTGCCAGTGGTAGCGCCGGCGGCGATATTGATCACGGCGCCGTTGCTCAGGGTGATGGTGACAGGCGAACCGGCGGCGTTGCTCAAGGTCGCGGTGTAAACAATCGAGCCGCCTTCGGCAACAGTGTCGGTCGCGGAAAGGGTCAAGCCCGTGGCATCAGTCGAATCGGTGACTGCGGTGTCCGCAGGCTTGCCGTCGATTTCCAGATTTTCGTAGTTGCCGCCCTTGGCTTCGTCGATCTTGACGCTCAGGTTGCTGCCACCCGCCAATGCATCATTAGGTGCGGTGAAGTTCACTGAGCCAGAGCTGGAACCAACTGGGATGGTGATGCTTTGACCATTCGACAGCGTGACGACCAGCGGAGCACCGGTGACCGGAGCGTTTACCGAAGCGGTGTAAACCACAGTGCCGCCTTCGCCCACGGAAGGGGAAGCGGTCAAGCTGACAGTCGAAGCGTCGAGCGTGTCGGTGACGTCGGTCACGGCAGGTGCAGTGTTAGGCACCAGGTTTTCGAAGTTGCCTCCGGTAGCTTTATCGATGCTGACTTCGACCTTGCCGGCGTCTTTGTAGACGTCGTCTTTCGGTGCGTCGACAGTTACGGTGCCAGTGGTAGCACCGGCGGCAATGTTGATCACCGCACCGTTGCTCAGGGTAATGGTGACAGGCGAGCCGGCCGCATTGGACAGGGTCGCGGTGTAAACGATGGAACCACCTTCAGCGACAGTATCAGTCGCGGACAGGGTCAGACCGGTAGTGTCTTGGGCATCAGTTACTGTGGTATCCGCAGGCTTGCCGTCGATTTCCAGATTTTCGTAGTTGCCGCCCTTGGCGTCGTCGATCTTGACGCTCAGGTTGCTGCCGCCCGCCAACGCATCATTAGGCGCGGTGAAGTTCACCGAGCCAGAGCTTGCGCCAACTGGGATGGTGATGGATTGGCCGTTGCTCAAGTTCACCACGAGCGGGGCGCCAGTGACCGGGGCGTTTACGGATGCTGTGTAAACCACAGTGCCGCCTTCGCCCACGGAAGGGGAAGCCGTCAGGCTGACAGTCGAGGTGTCGAGCGTGTCGGTGACGTCGGTCACGGCAGGTGCAGTGTTCGGAACCAGGTTTTCGAAGTTGCCACCGACAGCTTTATCGATGCTGACTTCAACTTTGCCGGCGTCTTTGTAGACGTCGTCCTTTGGCGCGTCGACGGTCACGGTGCCGGTCTTGGCGCCGGCGGCGATGTTGATCACCGCGCCGTTGCTCAAAGTCACGGTCACTGGCGAACCGGCGGCATTGGTTAGGGTCGCGGTGTAAACAATCGAACCGCCCTCGGCGACGGTGTCGGTCGCGGACAGGGTCAGGCCCGTGGCATCAGTCGAATCGGTGACTGCGGTATCCGCAGGCTTGCCGTCGATTTCCAGATTTTCGTAGTTGCCACCTTTGGCGTCGTCGATCTTGACGCTCAGGTTGCTACCGCCCGCCAACGCATCGTTAGGTGCGGTGAAATTCACCGAGCCGGAGCTCGAACCAACCGGAATGGTGATGGACTGGCCGTTGCTCAAGGTCACTACGAGCGGGGCGCCGGTGACTGGAGCGTTCACCGAAGCGGTGTAAACCACGGTGCCGCCTTCGCCCACGGAAGGGGAAGCGGTCAAGCTGACAGTCGAAGCGTCGAGCGTGTCGGTGACGTCGGTCACGGCAGGTGCAGTGTTAGGCACCAGGTTTTCGAAGTTGCCTCCGGTAGCTTTATCGATGCTGACTTCGACCTTGCCGGCGTCTTTGTAGACGTCGTCTTTCGGTGCGTCGACGGTCACGGTGCCGGTCTTGGCGCCAGCGGCGATGTTGATCACCGCGCCATTGCTCAGGGTGATGGTGACAGGCGAACCGGCGGCGTTGGTCAGGGTTGCGGTGTAAACAATCGAACCGCCTTCGGCAACAGTGTCGGTCGCGGACAGGGTCAGGCCCGTGGCATCAGTCGAATCGGTGACTGCGGTATCCGCAGGCTTGCCGTCGATTTCCAGATTTTCGTAGTTGCCACCTTTGGCGTCGTCGATCTTGACGCTCAGGTTGCTGCCACCCACCAAAGCATCGTTAGGCGCGGTGAAGTTCACCGAGCCGGAGCTCGAACCGACTGGGATGCTGATGGACTGGCCGTTGCTCAAGGTCACTACGAGCGGGGCGCCGGTGACTGGAGCGTTTACCGAAGCGGTGTAAACCACAGTGCCGCCTTCGCCAACAGTCGAAGTTGCGGTGAGCGAAACGGTGCTGGCGTCGAGGGTGTCGGTCACATCGGTGACGGCTGGTGCAGTGCTCGGCACCAGATTTTCGAAGTTGCCACCGGTAGCTTTATCGATGCTGACTTCGACTTTGCCGGCGTCTTTGTAGACGTCGTCTTTCGGTGCATCGACGGTTACGGTGCCAGTGGTGGCGCCAGCGGCGATGTTGATGACCGCGCCGTTGCTCAGGGTGATGGTGACAGGCGAACCGGCGGCGTTGGTGAGGGTCGCGGTGTAAACAATCGAGCCGCCTTCGGCAACGGTGTCGGTCGCGGACAGGGTCAAGCCCGTGGCATCAGTCGAATCGGTGACTGCGGTGTCCGCAGGCTTACCGTCGATTTCCAGGTTTTCGTAGTTGCCGCCTTTGGCGTCGTCGATCTTGACGCTGAGGTTGCTACCGCCCGCCAGCGCATCGTTAGGTGCGGTGAAGTTCACTGAGCCAGAGCTGGAACCAACTGGAATGGTGATGCTTTGACCATTCGACAGCGTGACGACCAGCGGGGCGCCGGTGACTGGAGCGTTTACGGATGCTGTGTAAACCACAGTGCCGCCTTCGCCCACGGAAGGGGACGCCGTCAGGCTGACAGTCGAAGTGTCGAGCGTATCGGTGACGTCGGTCACGGCTGGCGTGGTGCTTGGCACCAGGTTTTCGAAGTTGCCACCGACAGCTTTATCGATGCTGACTTCAACTTTGCCGGCGTCTTTGTAGACGTCATCTTTCGGCGCGTCGACGGTCACGGTGCCGGTCTTGGCGCCGGCGGCGATGTTGATCACCGCGCCGTTGCTCAGGGTGATGGTCACCGGCGAGCCCGCTGCGTTGGTCAGGGTCGCGGTGTAAACGATGGCCCCGCCTTCAGCTACGGTGTCGGTTGCAGACAGCGTCAGACTGGTAGTGTCTTGGGTATCAGTTACTGCGGTATCCGCAGGCTTGCCGTCGATTTCCAGGTTTTCGTAGTTGCCACCTTTCGCGTCGTCGATCTTGACGCTCAGGTTGCTGCCACCCGCCAACGCATCGTTTGGTGCGGTGAAGTTCACCGAGCCAGAGCTTGCGCCGACTGGGATGGTGATGCTTTGACCATTGCTCAAGGTCACTACGAGCGGGGCGCCGGTGACTGGAGCGTTCACCGAAGCGGTGTAAACCACAACGCCGCCTTCGCCAACCGTCGAAGTTGCGGTGAGCGAAACGGTGCTGGTGTCGAGGGTGTCGGTCACATCGGTGACGGCTGGTGCAGTGTTCGGCACCAGGTTCTCGAAGTTGCCACCGGTGGCTTTATCGATGCTGACTTCGACCTTGCCGGCGTCCTTGTAGACGTCGTCTTTCGGCGCGTCGACAGTGACGGTGCCAGTGGTAGCGCCGGCGGCGATATTGATCACGGCGCCGTTGCTCAGGGTGATGGTGACAGGCGAGCCGGCAGCGTTGGTGAGGGTCGCGGTGTAAACAATCGAGCCGCCTTCGGCAACGGTGTCGGTCGCGGACAGGGTCAGGCCCGTGGCATCAGTCGAATCGGTGACTGCGGTGTCCGCAGGCTTGCCGTCGATTTCCAGATTTTCGTAGTTGCCGCCCTTGGCGTCGTCAATTTTGACGCTGAGGTTGCTACCGCCAGCCAACGCATCATTAGGTGCGGTGAAGTTCACCGAGCCAGAGCTTGCGCCAACTGGGATGGTGATGGACTGGCCGTTGCTCAAGGTCACTACGAGCGGAGCGCCGGTGACCGGGGCGTTTACCGAGGCGGTGTAAACCACGGTGCCGCCTTCGCCAACCGTCGAAGTCGCGGTGAGCGAAACGGTGCTGGTGTCGAGGGTGTCGGTCACATCGGTGACGGCCGGTGCAGTGCTCGGCACCAGATTTTCGAAGTTGCCACCGGTAGCTTTATCGATGCTGACTTCGACTTTGCCGGCGTCTTTGTAGACGTCGTCTTTCGGTGCATCGACGGTTACGGTGCCAGTGGTAGCGCCGGCGGCGATATTGATCACGGCGCCGTTGCTCAGGGTGATGGTGACAGGCGAACCGGCGGCGTTGCTCAAGGTCGCGGTGTAAACAATCGAGCCGCCTTCGGCAACGGTGTCGGTCGCGGAAAGGGTCAGGCCCGTAGCATCAGTCGAATCGGTGACTGCGGTGTCCGCAGGCTTGCCGTCGATTTCGAGGTTTTCGTAGTTGCCGCCTTTCGCGTCGTCGATCTTGACGCTGAGGTTGCTACCGCCCGCCAGTGCATCATTAGGTGCGGTGAAGTTCACTGAGCCAGAGCTGGAACCCACGGGGATAGTAATGGACTGGCCGTTGCTCAAGGTCACTACGAGCGGAGCGCCGGTGACTGGAGCGTTCACCGAAGCGGTGTAAACCACAACGCCGCCTTCGCCAACAGTCGAAGTCGCGGTGAGCGAAACGGTGCTGGTGTCGAGGGTATCGGTCACGTCCGTCACGACTGGTGCAGTGTTAGGCACCAGGTTCTCAAAGTTACCGCCAACTGCCGTGTCGATGCTGACTTCAACCTTGCCGGCATCCTTGTAGACATCGTCTTTCGGCGCGTCGACAGTGACGGTGCCAGTGGTAGCGCCGGCGGCGATATTGATCACGGCGCCGTTGCTCAAAGTAATGGTGACAGGCGAGCCCGCTGCGTTGGTCAGGGTCGCGGTGTAAACAATCGAACCACCTTCGGCGACGGTGTCGGTTGCGGACAAGGCCAAGCCAGTAGCATCAGCCGAATCAGTGATCGTAGTAACCGCAGGCGTCGTGCTCGGTACCAGGTTTTCGAAGTTGCCGCCGGTTGCGCCGGTGATCGTGGTGCTGACTGTACTGCCGTTGTTGTAGACGTCGTTGGCCGGGGTATCCACGGCAACGGTGCCGGTGGTCTGGCCGGCGGCAATGGTAATGACCGAGCCATTGCTCAACGTCACGGTCACCGGCGTCTGAGCAGGATTGGTCAGCGTTGCGGTGTAAGTGATCTGACCGCCTTCGGTGATGGTTTCGCTGGCGCTGAGCGTCAGGCCAGTCGTATCAGCCGAGTCAGAGATCGTGGTGACCGCAGGCGTCGTGCTCGGCACCAGGTTTTCGAAGTTGCCGCCGGTTGCGCCGGTGATCGTGGTGCTGACGGTACTGCCATTGTTGTAGACGTCGTTGGCCGGGGTATCCACGGCAACGGTGCCGGTGGTCTGGCCAGCGGCAATGGTAATGACCGAGCCATTGCTCAACGTCACGGTCACCGGCGTCTGGGCCGGATTGGTCAACGTGGCGGTGTAGGTGATCTGGCCACCTTCGGTGATGGTTTCGCTGGCGCTGAGCGTCAGGCCAGTCGTATCAGCCGAGTCAGAGATCGTGGTGACCGCAGGCGTAGGGCTGGGCACCAGATTCTCGAAGTTACCGCCGGTTGCGCCAGTAATCGTAGTACTGACAGTGCTGCCATTGTTGTAGACGTCGTTAGCCGGGGTATTGACAGCCACGGTACCGGTGGTTTGTCCGGCGGCGATGGTAATGACCGAGCCATTGCTCAACGTCACGGTCACTGGCGTCTGGGCCGGATTGGTCAACGTGGCGGTGTAAGTGATCTGGCCGCCTTCGGTGATGGTTTCGCTGGCGCTGAGCGTCAGGCCAGTCGTATCAGCCGAATCAGTGATCGTAGTAACCGCAGGCGTAGTACTCGGCACCAGATTTTCGAAGTTACCGCCAGTGGCGCCGGTAATCGTAGTGCTGACGGTGCTGCCGTTGTTATAGGCGTCGTTAGCCGGAGTATCGACAGCCACGGTACCGGTGGTCTGGCCAGCGGCAATCGTGATGACCGAGCCATTGCTCAATGTCACGGTCACCGGCGTTTGAGCCGGGTTGGTCAGCGTCGCGGTGTAGGTGATCTGGCCGCCTTCGGTGACAGTATTGCCGGCGCTCAGGGTGACGGTGGTGGTGTCGACGGTGTCGGTGATCTGCGTCACGGCTGGCGTGGTCGGCAGGGTCACGGCGATGCCGGTGCCGCCAGTGGTGCCGGTGACGGTCACGCTGACTTGGCTGGGGTCGTTGTAGACCGTGTCGTTCGGTGCCAGGGGCACGTTGACGCTACCGGTCAGTTGCCCGGCCGGAATCACGATCACCGCGCCGTTGGACAGGGTTACGGTCAGGTTGGTTTGCGGCGCCTGGGTCACGGTCGCCGTGTAGACCAGCACGCCCCCGGCCTCGGTCAGGGTCGGGGTGGCGCTCAAGGTCATCGTCGCATTGAGCACGGCGTTGGCGGTGGTATCGGCGTTGTCGTCGCCACCCAGGATGTTGTCATCGGTTGCCGCGGCCGCAGCGAGGCCTTCGGTCGGGAAGCCGATGGTGGGGTCGACGCTGCCGGCCGTGGCATCCAGCACGACGAAGCTATGACCGCCGCCCACGGCTCCGCCCGTACCGGCAGCGGTGGCGCCGGCCGCGGTGGCTTCCAGGGCGGTGGTCGGGTCGACACCGGCGGCGATGGCTTGCTGCAGCTCTTCTACTGAAGGCGCGGCTTGGGCAGTGGCCTGTTCGAGGTCGGTGGAAGAGTCCGGCGCGCTGGCGCTCCACTGGGTATCGCGGCCCAGGTCGAGCGTGCGGCCGTCAGCCAGTTCCAACGTGACGGCGCCGGCAGGGCCGGTGTCCAGCTGGTCGCCTACGTTAAGGCGATCGCCTTCAATGAGTACGCGCCGAATGCCCTCGGGGGAAACGACGAAAACCTGACCAACAATGCTTTTGACAACGGCAATAACACTGCTCATTGAAGACTCTCCGGGTACCACGTTCAGTAGACTTCCATGGACCCGACAGCCTCGTTGGCCATAGCGGTCTGGACGTTCATGCGCACAAAGGGATAATGTTTTGACGCTGGAAATATGACGATATTTTGACAGCTAGTTCGGCTTATTTTGTTTCTGCCAAACTATTGACCTTATGCTGGCCATCCTAAACAATCGCCCCTGTAATGTCACATTGATATTTAAGCGGCGACCTGTTCTTTCGGTGCGTGTTCCTGCCCCTGTTCTGAACTTTCCGACATACGGTCATTCCGGTTGCCATCATCCGATGCAGCGACACGTTTCGCTGTGATTCAAGACAAGAGTTTCGGGAATTTTCCAACCATGCGTTCGCACCTGTTCAAGGCTTTACCCTTCGCCCTGGCCGCCAGTTTCGTACAAGCACAAACCTTGCCGCAGGCCATGCAACAAGCATTGGATGTTCATCCAGAAATTCAGGCAGGCGTGAACAGCCGCCTGGCGGCGGACTATCAGTTGAAGGCGGCCAAGGGCGGCTACCTGCCTAGAGTGGACCTCGCAGCCGGTTACGGTCGTGAAGGCACCGACAGCGTGACGACCCGTTCGGGCGGTAATAATCATTGGGAAACCCTGAACCGCAGCGAATCGAGCCTACGCCTGTCGCAAATGGTTTTTGACGGTTTTGCGACGTCCAGCGAAGTCGGGCGTCAACAAGCCAACGTCAGTGCTCGCGCCTATTCCTTGCTTGATGCCTCCGAGCGCACCGGGCTGACCGTCGCCCAGGTGTACCTGGACGTACTGACCCGCCGTGAGTTCGTGCGCCTGGCCGAGGAAAACCTCAAGAGTCACGAGCGCATCTTCGATCAGATCAAGCTGCGCACTTCCCGGGGCGTAGGCAGCGGGGCCGACCTGGACCAGGCTGAGGCGCGCATGGCCCAGGCCCGCAACAACCTGATCACCGAGCAGACCAACCTGGCCGATGCCGAGACCAACTACCTCAGCGCCGTCGGACAATTGCCTGACCAACTGGAGCGCCCCGCCGACTTTCTGGCGTTGCTGCCGGCCAACCTGACCGAAGCCCGTGCCCAGATGCTGGAAAACAGCCCGGTGCTGCGTTCGGCCGAAGCCGACATCGCCGCCGCCGAGAAGCAGTACGAGGCCGCCAAGTCGAGCTTCTACCCTCGCTTCGACGCGGAGCTGGGCCGCACCGCCGACAACGACCTGGACGGCCAGAACGGCCACAACAATGAATGGCAGGCCATGCTGCGCATGCGCTTCAACCTGTACGCCGGTGGCAGCAACAAGGCTGACCTGGAATCCAAGTCCTACCTGTCCAACCAGGCGCTGGATATCCGCAACAACGCGCTGCGCCAATTGAACGAAGAGCTGGGCCTGGCGTGGAACGCCCTGAACAACGCCAACGCCCAGGTGCCGATTGCCCAGCAGTACGTGGATCGCAGCGCCAACGTGCGCACCGCCTACCAGAAGCAATTCAGTCTCGGCGAGCGGACCCTGCTCGACTTGCTCGACAGCGAAAACGAGCTGTTCAGCGCCTCCCGCCGTCTGGCGGAAATCAAGAACGTGCAGCTGTTCAGCCAGTACCGGATCAAGGCGACCATGGGCCAGTTGCTGAAAAGCCAAGGCGTGGTCGCGCCGTTGGCATCGGTTGTGCAGACCGACGTTAAACCCAAGGTCCAGTTGCCTGGGATGAATTAAGCCATCCATCCGTTTTTCAGCGAAAGAGTGCCGAGCGTGGAATCAGAAGTCAGTCCAGTCGAACTAGTTCACGACCCGCGCACGCTGCACGATGACCCGCTGCTGGATGGTTTGCTGGCGCTCTGCATGCTGCACCAGAAACCTGCCAGCGCGGCGATGCTGACCACCGGCCTGCCGCTGCCCAAGCAACGCTTGAGCGTCGACTTATTGTCGCGCGCGGCGGCCCGTGCCGGTCTGCAAGGGCGGGTGTTGCAACGCAAGCTCGAACAGATCCCGGCCATCGCCATGCCGGCTCTGCTACTGCTGAAAGAAGGCCGCAGCGCCGTGCTGCTGGGCTGGGCCGGTGACGACCAGGCGCGCTTGCTGCTTAGCGAAAGCGATGGCGGAGAGGTCACCGTCAGCCGCGAGCTGCTGGCCGATGACTACAGCGGCAAGGTTTTCTTCGCCCAACCGCAGCATAAATTTGACGTCAACCACGGCACGCTGATCCCTCGGGCGCGTTCCTGGTTTCGCGACACTCTCAAACGCTCCCGCTGGTTGTACGCCGATGCCATCGCGGCCAGTCTGCTGATCAACATCATCGCCATGGCCGCGCCGCTGTTCGTGATGAACGTCTACGACCGCGTGGTGCCGAACCAGGCCGAATCAACCCTGTGGGTACTGGCTGTCGGCATTACCGGCGCCTACATTTTCGACTTGGTCCTGAAGATGTTGCGCAGCCTGTGCCTGGACCTGGCGGGCAAGAAAACCGACCTGATCATTTCTGCGACGCTGTTCGAGCGCATCGTCGGCATGGCGATGAAATATCGCCCGGCGCGGGTCGGCAGCTTTGCCCAGAACATCCACGAATTCCAGAGCCTGCGGGACTTCCTCGCCTCGCTGACCCTGACCAGCCTGATCGACTTGCCGTTCACGCTGCTGATCTTCATGGTCATCGCGATCCTGGGCGGGCACCTGGTGTGGATTCCGGTGCTGGCGTTCCCGATCGCCTTGCTGATTGGCTATGCCTTGCAGAAGCCGTTGGTAGCGACCATGGAACGAACCATGGCCCTGGGCGCCGAGCGCCAGTCCAGCCTGATCGAAACCCTGGCCGGCCTGGATGCGGTGAAGGTCAACAACGCCGAAAGTGAACGGCAGTACCAATGGGAACAGACCATCGGCACCCTCAGCCGCCTCGAGCTGCGCGTGAAGATGCTGTCCGGCCTGGCGATGAATATCACCTTGCTGATCCAGCAACTGGCCGGGGTGATCATGATCGTCTTCGGCGTCTACCAGATCATCGCCGGCAACCTGAGCATGGGTGGGCTGATCGCCTGCTACATGCTCAGCGGCCGCGCACTGAGCCCATTGGCCTCGTTGTCGGGCCTGCTGACCCGCTACCAGCAAGCGCGGGTGACGATGACTTCCGTCGACCAGATGATGGAGCTGCCCCAGGAACGCAATTTCGATGAGCGCCCGCTCAGCCGCAAAGTCCTGCAGGGCGCCATTGAATGCCGCCAGTTGAACTTTACCTATCCGAACCAGCAGAACGCCGCGCTGAAGAACATCAACCTGGTGATCAAGCCGGGCGAAAAAATCGGCATCATCGGCCGCAGCGGTTCGGGCAAAAGCTCTCTGGCAAAATTGCTGGTGGGGCTTTACCAGCCGGATGACGGCGCGTTGCTGGTGGATGGCGTGGACATTCGCCAGATCGACGTCAGCGAGCTGCGCTACAACATCGGCTACGTGCCCCAGGACATCCAGCTGCTGTCCGGAACCCTGCGCGACAACCTCACTTCAGGTGCCCGCTACGTCGAGGATGAATTGGTGCTTCAGGCCGCGGAGCTGGCAGGCGTACACGAGTTCGCCCGCTTGCATCCGCAAGGCTATGAACTGCAAGTCGGTGAGCGCGGGCAGAACCTGTCCGGCGGCCAGCGCCAGAACGTCGCCCTGGCTCGCGCGTTGCTGCTCAATCCGCCGATCCTGCTCCTGGACGAACCTACCAGCGCGATGGACAACACCGGTGAAGAGCGCTTGAAACAGCGCCTGGCTGCTGTGGTGGAAAACAAGACCGTGTTGCTGGTGACGCACCGGGCATCCTTGCTGTCGCTGGTGGACCGCCTGCTGGTGATCGACCGTGGACAGATTCTCGCCGACGGCCCGAAAGCCGCCGTCATGGAAGCGTTGAAGAAGGGGCAGATCAGTGTTGCTTAAATCCGGTTTCAAGGGCGCTGTGGGCCGTTACTTCAAGGGTTCCGATTCGCTGCATGGCCAACCGCTGCCCGAGGTCAACAAGGCGCTGATCGAGGACGCCCCCCGCGTGGTGCGCCTGACGATCTGGGGCATCATCGGTTTTTTTGTGTTCCTGGGGCTGTGGGCCAACTTCGCCGAGATCGACGAAGTGACCAAGGGCGACGGCAAGGCGATTCCTTCGTCCAAGATCCAGAAAATCCAGAACCTGGAAGGCGGTATCGTCGCCGAGCTGTTCGTAAAGGAAGGGCAGATTGTCGACGCCGGTGCGTCGTTGATTCGCCTGGACGATACGCGCTTTGTCTCCAACGTCGGCGAAACCGAGGCGGATCGCCTGTCCATGCTGTTGCGGGTCGAGCGCCTGAGTGCCGAGGTCGACGACCGACCGCTGAACTTTCCGGCTGATGTACTCAAGGCGGTACCGGGCCAGGCTGCCAGCGAAGAATCGCTGTACATCAGCCGCCGCCAGCAGCTGCATGACGAAATCGGCGGCTTGCAGGAACAGTTGATCCAGCGTCAGCAGGAATTGCGCGAGTTCGTCTCCAAGCAGTCGCAATACCGCTCCGGCCTGGCGCTGCAACGCCAGGAAATCAACATGTCCGAGCCGCTGGTTGCCCAGGGCGCGGTATCGCCGGTGGAAGTGCTGCGGCTCAAGCGTGCCGAAGTCGAGACCCGCGGGCAACTGGATGCGACGACGCTGGCAATCCCTCGCGCCGAGTCGGCGATCAAGGAAGTGCAGCGCAAGATCGACGAGACTCGCGGCAAGTTCCGCAGCGAGGCACTGACCCAGCTCAATGAGGCGCGCACCGACCTGAACAAGGCTCAAGCCACCGGCAAGGCCTTGGAGGACCGGGTGAGCCGTACCCTGGTGACATCGCCGGTGCGCGGCATCGTCAACAAACTGCTGGTCAACACCATCGGCGGGGTAATCCAGCCCGGCAGCGACCTGGTGGAAATCGTGCCCCTGGACGACACCATTCTGGTGGAAGCGAAAATCCGTCCCCAGGACATCGCCTTCCTGCACCCCGGCCAGGACGCCACGGTGAAATTCACCGCCTACGACTACACCATCTACGGTGGGATGAAAGCCAAGCTGGAACAGATCGGCGCCGACACCATCACTGATGAAGACAAGAAAACCACCTACTACATCATCAAGTTGCGCACCGAACGCAGCCACCTGGGCACGCCTGAAAAGCCCTTGCTGATCATCCCCGGGATGGTGGCGTCGGTAGATATCATCACCGGCAAGAAGACCGTGCTGAGCTACCTGCTCAAGCCCATCATCAAGGCCCGGGCCGAGGCGTTGCATGAGCGGTAAGCCCTGGACTCAGTGCTCGTAGCGTTTGTGGCGAGGGAGCTTGCTCCCGCTCGGCTGCGAAGCAGTCGTAAAACCAGGCAAGACGGTCAGCCTGAAAGAATGCCGGGGCCTGCTTCGCAGGCCAGCGGGAGCAAGCTCCCTCGCCACACGACCGTGTTGCCCCCACAGCTTCTGCCATATGGTTATGCATTTTCAGTATTTAAATTAACCTTCTTATACCCTTAAAGTCATCCCCCTGCGTACCTGCCGACCAATCGGCGCGCCGCACGACACAAACCGACACGGTGACCCGTGAGTTTTTGATCGACTGCGCGCCCATTCAAGCGCGCCGTGCGTGGGAGTGATGTATGCCAGCCGTCTCTTTTTCTCCAGACTCAAATGCCGCGAACATCGCGCCGCAATCATTCGAAGTACGCCCATTCAGCGGCGCCGTAGGGGCCGAGATCGTCGGGCTGGACCTGTCCCGGCCGATCAACGATCAGGATTTTGCGCGCATCCACCGCGCACACCTGGACTATCACGTCGTGGTGTTCCGCGATCAGCGCATCACTCCCGAGCAGCACATCGCTTTCAGCCGCCGTTTTGGCGTGCTGCAAATCCATGTGCTCAAGCAATTCCTGCTGGCCGGGCATCCGGAAATCCTCATCGTCTCCAACATCATCGAGAACGGCCAGTCCATCGGTCTGGGAGACGCCGGCAAGTTCTGGCATTCGGACCTTTCCTATAAGGAACTGCCGAGCCTCGGCTCGATGCTCCACGCCCAGGAGCTGCCGAGCGAGGGCGGCGATACGCTGTTCGCCGACATGCACAAGGCCTGGGACGGTTTGCCCGAGACACTGCGTAAAGCGATTGAGGGCCGTTCGGCAGCGCATTCCTACACGGCGCGTTACAGCGAGACCAAATTCGAAGGCAACTGGCGCCCGACGCTGACGCCTGAACAGTTGGCTCAGGTCGCCGAAGTCGTGCATCCGATCGTCCGCACCCACCCGGAAACCGGGCGCCAGGCGCTGTTCGTCAGCGAAGGCTTCACCACCCGCATCGTCGGCCTGCCGGAGGATGAAAGCAAAGCCATCCTGGCCGAGCTGTATGCCCACAGCGTGCTGCCCCAGAACATTTATCGCCATCAATGGCAGCCCCACGACCTGGTGTTCTGGGACAACCGCTCGCTGATTCACCTCGCCGCCGGTTGCCCTGGCCATCTGCGCCGAAAGCTGTATCGCACCACTATCCAGGGCGACGCCCCTTTCTGATCGGCTGCGCAGCGCGCAAAGAGCCCGGAGAAACACCATGTCCAAACGCATTGCTTTTGCACCGCTGGCTGCGGCTATCGGCCTGGGGTTCAGCTTGCTCGCTGGCAGCCTGGTCGCGCCGGCCAGCGCCCAGGCCGAAGGTGAGATTCGCATCGCCGAGCAGTTCGGCATCGTCTACCTGCTGCTGAACGTGGTCCGTGACCAGCAATTGATCGAGAAGCACGGCAAGGAGGAGGGCATCGACATCAAGGTCGACTGGACCCAGCTGTCCGGCGGCGCGGCGGTCAACGATGCGTTGCTGTCGGGCTCCATCGACATTGCCGGGGCGGGTGTCGGGCCGTTGCTGACGGTCTGGGATCGCACCCGTGGCAAGCAGAACGTCAAGGCCGTGGCCTCCCTGGGCAACTTTCCCTATTACCTGTTGAGCAACAACCCGAACGTCAAGACCATCGCCGACTTCACCGAGAAGGACCGCATCGCGGTGCCGGCGGTGGGCGTGTCGGTGCAGTCGCGTTTCCTGCAGTACGCCGCCGCGAAGCAGTGGGGCGACAAGGAGTTCAATCGCCTCGACAAGTACACCCTGGCCGTCCCGCACCCGGACGCCACGGCCGCGTTGATTGCCGGCGGCACCGAGTTGACCGGGCACTTTTCCAACCCGCCGTTCCAGGACCAGGCCCTGGAAAACCCCAACGTGCATGTGGTGATCAATTCCTATGATGTGCTCGGGCCAAATTCGCCCACGGTGCTGTTCGCCACCGAGAAATTCCGCGATGAAAACCCAAAAACCTACAAGGCCTTCGTCGAAGCGCTGACCGAAGCGGCCGAGTTTGCCCAGAAAGACAAAGGCGCGGCGGCGGACACCTACCTGCGCGTGAGCAAGGCCAAGATCGACCGGGCGACTCTGCTGAAGATCATCGAAAACCCGCAGATCGAATTTACCGTCACGCCAAAAAATACCTACCCGCTCGCCGAATTCCTCTACCGCGTCGGCGCCATCAAGAACAAACCGGCCTCCTGGAAAGACTACTTCTTCCAGGACGCCAAACCGCTGCAGGGGAGCTGATTGTCATGAACGCGCCATTGCAAGGCCACGCGGCCAGCAACGCCACCCGCACCGACACCGCGCTGTTGTCGGTGGATAACGTCAGCCTGGAATACCGCACCCCGCAGCGTGTAGTCCGCGCCACCCATCAAGTGAGTTTCGAGGTCGATCCGGCAGACCGCTTTGTACTGCTCGGCCCGTCCGGGTGTGGCAAGTCCACATTGCTCAAGGCCGTTGGTGGTTTCATCACTCCGTGTGAAGGCGAGATCCGCCTGCAAGGCCAAATCGTCAGCGCGCCAGGGCCGGACCGGATCGTGGTGTTCCAGGAGTTCGATCAGCTGCCGCCGTGGAAAACCGTCAAGCAGAACGTGATGTTCGCGCTGCTGGCGTCGGGCACGCTCAAACGTCGCGAGGCCGAGGAGCGGGCGCTGCACTATCTCGATAAAGTCGGGTTGGCAGCGTTTGCCGATGCTTATCCGCATACCTTGTCTGGTGGGATGAAGGCACGCGTTGCGATTGCCCGGGCGCTGGCGATGCAACCGAAGATCCTGCTGATGGACGAGCCCTTTGCGGCGCTGGATGCGCTGACCCGCCGCAAGATGCAAGAGGAATTGCTGCTGCTCTGGGAGGAGGTGCGCTTCACGCTGTTGTTCGTTACCCATTCCATCGAAGAAGCGCTGGTGGTGGGCAATCGCATCCTGCTGCTGTCACCGCATCCGGGGCGGGTCCGGGCGGAAATCCACAGCCACCAATATGATCTGCACAGCCTTGGCGGCGTCGGGTTCCAGCACACGGCGCGGCGGATTCATTCGCTGCTGTTCGAACAAGGCCAGTCGCCGGATGCTGAACGCGAGCTGGGTTTTGCCGACATTCGTATCGCGTACTGAGGGGAGCCTTTCATGAGCCAGTTATCGCCTGCGCGCGAAGAATACGAAGTCGATCTGCAACCGCTGACCCACGTACCACTGGAGCGGGAATTGCCCCTGAGCCAGCGCCTTTGGCAGCAGGGTTGGTTGCGTAAATGTTTGATCCTGTTGGTGCTGGCGCTGGTGTGGGAGGGCGTGGCGCGTTACCAGAACAACGACCTGTTGCTGCCGAGCTTTTTGCAGACTGCCAGTGCGCTACATGACGGTTTGCTCAGTGGCGAGTTGCTGGGCAAGGTGTGGATTTCCCTGGTGGTGCTGCTCAAGGGTTATTTGCTCGGCATCGTCCTGGCGTTTGGCTTGACCACCCTGGCGGTGTCGACGCAGTTGGGGCGTGACCTGCTCAGCACCCTGACGTCGATGTTCAACCCGTTGCCGGCCATCGCGCTGTTGCCGTTGGCGCTGCTGTGGTTCGGCCTGGGGCAGAACAGCCTGATTTTTGTATTGGTGCATTCGGTGCTGTGGGCGCTGGCATTGAACATGTATGCGGGGTTTCTCGGCGTGTCGGAAACGCTGCGCATGGCCGGGCGCAACTACGGGCTCAAGGGCCTGCGCTTTGTGCTGTTCATCCTGATTCCGGCGGCGCTGCCGTCGATCCTCGCCGGGCTGAAAATCGGCTGGGCCTTCGCCTGGCGCACCCTGATCGCCGCCGAACTGGTATTCGGCGCCACCAGCGGCAAGGGCGGCCTGGGCTGGTACATTTTCCAGAACCGCAACGAGCTGTACACCGACAAGGTCTTTGCAGGGCTGGCGGTGGTGATCCTCATCGGGCTACTGGTAGAGAACCTGGTATTCGACAGCCTGGAGCGGGTGACGGTGAAGCGTTGGGGGATGCAAAGGTAAGCCATTCATGAGCATCCGTGGCGAGGGGGGGGGTCTGGGTTGACGCCATCGCGAGCAAGCTCGCTCCCACAGGTGGTTGGGGTTGTTGCAGATATCTCAGCCAGCACAGGTCCAATGTGGGAGCGAGCTTGCTCGCGATGGCGGTCTTCAATTCACCACAGGCCTTTCAACCTGACGCTTGAATTCCAGCCGATCCATCTCCCGCCAACTGATGAAGAGTGGACCTCAAGCCGATCTCTGTGGCGAGGGAGCTTGCTCCCGCTCGGCTGCGCAGCAGTCGCAAAACCAGGCGATGCGGTTTGCCTGAAAGAATGCTGGGGGCCTGCTGCGCAGGCCAGCGGGAGCAAGCTCCCTCGCCACGGGTTTTGGGTGTCTGGGAGGGCGCCATCGCGAGCAGGCTCGCTCCCACAGGTGGTTGGGGTTGTTGCAGACATCTCAGCCAGCACAGGTCCATGTGGGAGCGAGCTTGCTCGCGAAGGCGGTCTTCAATTCACCACAGGCCTTTCAACCTGACGCTTGAATTCCAGCCGATCCATCTCCCGCAAACTGATGAAGAGTGTCCTCAAGCCGATCTCTGTGGCGAGGGAGCTTGCTCCCGCTCGGCTGCGCAGCAGTCGCAAAACCAGGCGATGCGGTTTGCCTGAAAGAATGCTGGGGGCCTGCTGCGCAGGCCAGCGGGAGCAAGCTCCTTCGCCACGGTTATGGGGTGTCTGGGCTGACGCCATCGCGAGCAAGCTCGCTCCCACAGGTGGTTGGGGTTGTTGCAGATATCTCAGCCAGCACAGGTCCAATGTGGGAGCGAGCTTGCTCGCGATGGCGGTCTTCAATCCACCACAGGCCTTTCAACCTGACGCTTGAATTCAAGCCGATCCATTTCCCCGCCAACTGATGAAGAGTGGACCTCAAGCCGATCCCTGTGGCGAGGGAGCTTGCTCCCGCTCGGCTGCGCAGCAGTCGCAAAACCAGGCGATGCGGTTTGCCTGAAAGAATGCTGGGGGCCTGCTGCGCAGGCCAGCGGGAGCAAGCTCCCTCGCCACGGGTTTTGGGTGTCTGGGAGGGCGCCATCGCGAGCAGGCTCGCTCCCACAGGTGGTTGGGGTTGTTGCAGACATCTCAGCCAGCACAGGTCCAATGTGGGAGCGAGCCTGCTCGCGAAGGCGGTCTTCAATCCACCACAGGCCTTTCAACCTGACGCTTGAATTCCAGCCGATCCATCTCCCGCCAACTGATGAAGAGTGGACCTCAAGCCGATCCCTGTGGCGAGGGAGCAAGCTCCCTCGCCACGGGTTTTGGGTGTCTGGGAGGGCGCCATCGCGAGCAGGCTCGCTCCCACAGGTGGTTGGGGTTGTTGCAGACATCTCAGCCAGCACAGGTCCATGTGGGAGCGAGCTTGCTCGCGATGGCGGTCTTCAATTCACCACAGGCCTTTTAACCTGACGCTTGAATTCCAGCCGATCCATCTCCCCGCCAACTGACTCCAGGCAGTGGATTTTATTTATCGCTGCCCGGCTTGTTAGCCAAGTAAAGCCCCTTCCTTTTCCATTAGACTTGCCGCCTCCAAGCAAGCCTTCAGGACACGGAATGCCAGCCCCTCCCAGCCCCCTTCGCAAAGCCCTGGTCGTTTGGCTGTACGCTGCGGCCCTGATGCATCTGCTCGCCGGTCTTACGCTGACCTGGGCCGGTCACTCCGGCTTGCTCGATGATTACCTGAACACCATCGAGCAGGCGTTCTGGGGTGCGGACATCGTGCCGGTTACCGTCCGCACGCAACAGGTCTGGTGGCTGGCGCTGTTCGGCGCCACGTTGCAAAGCTATGCGTTGTACATGCTCGCGCTGGTCCATCTCGGCGATCGCCTGAAAAGTGCCATGCCCTGGGGCTGGCTGATCGTCGGCATTCTGCTCTGGGCGCCTCAGGACATGCTGGTTTCCGCCCAGGCGCGGGTCTGGTCGCACCTGTGGTTCGACAGCTTTGCATTAATTGTTTTACTGCCGCCGCTGTTCTGGCTTTATCGCCATGATCGCCGCACCGCCCTGACCGACAACACATCGAGTGAGTCGAACCATGCCTGATTTTTCGCCGCTGGACTGGGCCATTGCCCTGCTGATTGCCCAGGCCATCCTCGGTGCGCTGGATACCCTGTATCACCACGAACTCACTGTCGCCTTGCCCTATCGCCACAGTGCGCGGCTGGAACTCTCCATCCACTCCCTGCGCTCGTGTTTCTACGGGATCCTGTTCCTGGGTATCGCGCATCTGGCCTTCGAAGGGACATGGGCGATCGTCATCGCGCTGCTGTTCGCCCTGGAGATCGGCCTGACGCTGTGGGATTTCGTGGTCGAGGACCGTAGCCGCAAACTGCCGCCCATCGAGCGCATCATGCACACCGTGCTGGCGGTCAACGGTGGGGCCTTCTTCGCGCTGTACGGCGTGCAACTTGCGCAGTGGGCGAGTCTGCCGACCGGCCTGAGCACGATCGACCTGGGCTGGCGCGGCTGGCTGCTGACGTTGTTTGCCATCGGCGTCACCGCCTCGGGCATTCGCGACGGCTTGGCCGCCTTGCGCATGCAGCGCCAGGGCAAGCCGGGCAACCCGTTTGCCGGTGGTGCCTACAAGCGCGTGCTGGTCACGGGAGGCACCGGGTTTATCGGCGAGACCCTGGTCAATCAGTTGCTCGATGCCGGGCACACGGTCAGCGTGTTGGCCCGCGATCCATTGAGGGCGGCCTATCTGTTTGACGGCCGCGCCCGCTGCGTGCGTTCGCTGGGCAAGCTGAGCCATGACGAAACCTTCGATGTACTGATCAACCTGGCGGGCGCGCCGGTGGCCGGACCGCGCTGGAGTCCGAGGCGCCAGGCGCAACTCATCGCCAGCCGGGTCGATACCACCGAAGCCTTGATGACATGGTTGAAGAACGCCCGGCACAAACCGGCGTTGTGGATTCAAGCGTCGGCCATCGGTTTTTATGGCGTGCGCGACGCCAGCGAAAGCCTCGATGAAAGCGCCAGCCAGGGCGATGGTTTCATGGCCGAACTCTGTTCGCGCTGGGAAGCCTCAGCGCGGCCCGCCACCGAGTTGGGCGTGCGACAGGTGGTGATGCGCCTGGGCGTGGTGTTCGGTCCGGGCGGTGCGTTGCTGCCATTGCTGATTCCGTTTCGCCTGGGGTTCGGCGGGCGGATGGGCGATGGTCGGCAAATCATGAGTTGGGTGCACCGCGACGATGTGATCCAGGTGATCGCCCGTGCCTTCGAGGACGAAAGCCTGAGCGGCACCTATAACCTGGTAGCGCCGGAAACGGTCAGTCAGGCTTTGTTCGCCGAACGCGTCGGCCAGGTGCTCAAGCGCCCGGTGTGGTTCCACATCCCGGCCGCGCCGGTGCGCGCCCTGGCTGGCGAGATGGCCCAGCTGTTTTTCGACGGCCAGCGCGTGGTGCCCAATCGTCTCGTTCAGGCCGGTTATACGTTCCGTTACCCCACACTCGACGCTGCCCTGCGCGACCTGGCCTGAGGACTGTCCATGAGCAAGCCGAGGATGTACCTGCTGGCCGGCAACGGTAGCGCTGCCGATTGGTGGGACGACGCGTTGCCGCACTTCAAACGCTACGACGTGGTGCCGCTGGAGCTGCCCGGTTTCGGCGACAACCCTCAGGCTCCTTGTGAAGACCTGGCGGCCTACGCACAGGCGTTGCTCGCGGCAACGGTAAAGGGCAGCGCGATCATGGCGGTCGGGGTGAACGCTTTGCTGGTGCTGCACGCCTTGCAACGCCGGCCCGGACACTTTTGCCGCAGCGTTTTGCTGGCGCCGGTGGGCGCGTTCTTGTGGCAGCGACGATTGCCGGCGCTGATGTCGCCGCTGCCGATTCGCAAGACCATTCATTGGCTGCTGGCGAACAAGCCAAGGCTGTTCGCCCACAAGTTCTCCCGCCAGCAATGGACGCCCGCGCAGTACCAGCGCATGGGCGCCGGCTATGCCCGCTGCCGGGCCTTTGTCCCGCATTGGGATCTGGTGCGCGCCGACACCGCGTTGCCGTTGCTGGAGTGGATCAGCGACCCGGTCGAACTGGTATGGGGCGATCAGGACAAGATGCTCGGCATCGCCCAGGCAGCGGCATGGTCAGCCATTCTCGCCCGCGCCGACTTGACCATCAGCTTGAAGCCCGGTTGGGGCCACTACCCGTGGATCGACTCACCGGCTGAATTCGCCGCCTGGCTGGAGTCCGGCGAGTGCGGGTTCGTCGCGCACACCAAGGGTGGCCGCTTGCGCCTGGCGGAGCTGGCCGGGCAGCCGGTGCCAGCGGCGCTGTCACTCAACGATTGTCATGATCCACGCTTGCCAGGATTTTTGTGCAGCCAGCCGGATGCTGCCTGGGCCGTGCGTTCCTCCAGTTACGGGGAGGATCAGGCCGATGCGGCCAATGCGGGCTTGAGCACCACCTACTTGCGCGAGCCGACACACAATGTGCCGACACGCATTGCCGAGCTGAGCGCGGCGGGTGTCGAGGAAGTGGTGGTGCAGCGTTTCATCACCCCACGGCTGTCCGGGATCGCCTTTGTGCGTCACCTTTCGGTTGAGCTGGAATGGGTCGAAGGCCATCTGGAGTCGTTGGCCGATGGCAAGGTGAGTCCTGAGCGAGCGATCATTTCCCGTCTCGGCGAGTCTTGGAACAGCGGCACATTCACGCCGGCCCATGGCCTGACCGCCGAAGCGCTGTGGCAGTTTCTCCAAGGCGTGCTGCGGGTCTTCCACTACGTGCCCGGCGATGTTGAATGGGCCTGGGACGGCACGCAACTCTGGTTGCTGCAATACCGGCCGATCAGCGACTACGGCTGGCGCCGTCACCTGACCGCCGCCAACATCGCCGAGATCCTGCCGCCACAACCCAGCGTTCTGGTGGAGTACGCCCAGCGTCGCGCGGCGGCAAGCATTCCGGCGATCATGGCGCGTTGGGATTCACGGATTTTGCAGGACAACGAGCCTTTCACCGCGGTGTTTGGTGGCGCCTCGTATATCAACAACGACCTGTTTCTCGCCCGGCTGGCCGACTGGGGCATCAGCGCCAGCAGCTATGCCGGCGAGGTCGGTGGGGCAACGCCGCACCTGCCTTGGCGGCCGCTGCGCCTGCTGCGGTCGCTGCCGTTATTTTTGCGCATGCAGCGTATCGCTCGCGGGCATCTGCTTACGTTGGAAAACGGTTTGCGCCGTTTCGACCGAGAGCTGCACGAACTGACCGGACAAGGCGCTGACGGCCAGCAACTGGCCGACTGGTTTACCCGCTTCTACGTATTCGTGGTGCAGGGCAACCTGTGCATCGCCAGCGCCTTGGCCAGCAGTGGCGGCGCCTGGCTGGGACGACCGCCGACCGCCTATGACAATCTCGAACACAGCCCTCATCGCTTGCCTTGGGAAACCGATCCGGCAACGCCGCGCCCGGCGCCGACCGATCTGCCGTTGCAACCCTTCCCGCAATGGCCGTTAGCGATTCGCCTGGCCCATGACGCCGGCCTGCCAGGGCTGCGCGGCTACTACTTGCAGGTGCGCGAATGGTATCGCGACAACCTGATGCGGATCTTTTTCCGCCTGCACCACGCCATGCCGAGCGCCGACCGCGAGCATTGGTTCGCGCCGCACCGGGACATCCGCAGCCGCGACGGCAGCTTCTGGCAGGACGGTCGTGAAGGCACCGAGCAGGCGAGCGGATTCCTGATCTACCCGGGCCAGGCCCAGGGCATCCTCGGCGAAGACATTCTGCTGGAAGACACCCTGGACCCTGGCCGCCACGCTCACTACCAAAGCGCACTCGCTGTGATCGCCCGCATGGGCGGCCGCCTGTCCCATGGCTCGACGTTGCTGCGTGAACTGCGCAAACCTTCGGCGGTACTGCCTCAAGTAGACGTGGGATGGTTGGGGCGTGAGGTGGTGTATTGCGATGGGGAGTTGAGGCTGGTGGAGTAGGAGGGTCTAGACTTGGAACATCAGCCAGCCATCCGTTCATGCTCAGGAGTCCCGCATGGAATCCCCAGTCCATACGCTGCCCGCGTTATTCAAGCAACTCGGCCTGCCCGACGACGCCGTCAGCATCGATCAGTTCATCGCCAGCCACTCGCCGCTCAAGCCCGAGCTGCACCTGTCCGATGCGTTCTTCTGGAGCGAGGGCCAGCGACAGTTGCTGCGCGACGAAATCCTTGAAGATGCCGACTGGGCGGTGGTGGTGGATCAACTCGACGTGCTGTTGCGCAAGGGACGGAGCGAGTGAGGTTGGCTCGAAAACTGTGGGAGCGAGCTTGCTCGCGATGGCGGTATGTCAGTCAACATTGATGTAACAGACCTACCGCTATCGCGAGCAAGCTCGCTCCCACAATTTGTTATTCCTGCATGGAATTAATAAATAGCTTCTTATTCCTTAAATAATATAACTCTCCTCCTTATACTCGTCCGGGAACAGACAAGCAGGAGAGCACCCATGCGCAACGAATCGATTCGCTACCTGATTGTGCCGGGCTGGCAAGGATCGCCGGAAAATCATTGGCAAACTCACTGGCAGAACAGTCTGCCCAACAGTGCCCGGGTCGAGCAGGCTGACTGGCTGACGCCACGGCGTGAAGATTGGGTCGCCGCGCTGGCCGAAGCCATCGCCAGCGACAGCACGCCGGTGATCCTGATCGCCCATAGCCTGGGTTGCATCACCGTGGCCCATTGGGCCGCCACCGCGCCGGTGCCATTCCTGCGGCAGGTGCGTGGCGCGTTGCTGGTGGCGCCGGCGGATGTCGAGCGGCCCGCTTGTGCCCCGGCGCTACGCAACTTCGCGCCGATTCCCACGGACCTGTTGCCGTTTCCCAGCCAAGTGGTCAGTTCCGACAACGACGCGGCGGTCAGTGCCGCGCGCGCCATGGAGCTGGCGCGGAGTTGGGGGGCCGAGGCCGGGATCCTGGCCGGGGCGGGGCACATCAATGTGAAGTCCGGCCACCAGCGCTGGGAGCAGGGTTTCGCTTATCTCTATCGTTTGCAAAACCGCATGGAGCATCACGCCCTGCGTCGCGCCTGAATTTTAATGCCCTCCGTCTCGCCGGCGGTTTGGGGCGGGAGCCTGCCATGAGCCTGCATGAAACCTTCGGTCAGCCCTTGCTGACCTTTCCCGACTCGGAAAAAAGCCCCCTGAGCATCCGTGCCAAGGCACTGGTGTTCGTCGACCCGCGTTCGCGGCAGTTGCGCAAGGAGCTGGAACAACTGGCGCCACGGGCGATTTCGGTGCTGATTCGCGGCGAAACCGGCACCGGCAAGGAGCTGCTGGCCCGGCATATCCATCGCGAGAGCAATCGCGGTGGGCTGTTTGTTTCGGTCAATTGCGGCGCTATCAGCCCGACCTATGCCGACGCCGAATTGTTCGGTTATTCCGTCGGCAGTTATAGCGGTTCAGCCAGCAGTCGGGCCGGGTGGTTCGGCTCGGCCAACGGCGGCACGCTCTACCTGGATGAGATCGGAGACCTGCCGCTGCCGATCCAGATCAAGTTGCTGGCGGCGCTGGAAAACCATGAGGTCACACGTGTCGGCGCCCAACAACCGAGCCCGGTGGACGTGCGCCTGGTGGCGGCCACCAGCATTGATCTGGCGCAAGCGGTGGACGCCGGAAAATTTCATGACCGGCTTTATCATTACCTGAGCGAGGGGCAGCTCGAGTTACCCGCCTTGCGCGAGAGGGTGGGCGATATCCTGTCCCTGGCCGAATATTTCCTGGGCATCTACAGCCAGCGCCTTGGCCTGGCCGTGCCGCTGATCAGTGAAGCGGCGCAACGGGCGCTTGAACGCCACAGTTGGCCGGGCAACACCCGCGAGTTGGAGAACGTTATCCATTTTGCATTGCTGGTGAGTGCCGGCGATGAGATTTTGCCGGAGCATCTGAATTTGCCGTCCCAGCTTTCGGCCCTGGAACTGGTCGAGCGGCAGGTGGAGCAGGTTATTGCACAGGGCTCGCAAGCTGAGCGCACCGCCCTCAAGGCGCTGCTCGATCGACTGGACCAAACGCTATAGATCAGGACGCCCACCTGTGGCGAGGGAGCTTGCTCCCGCTGGGCCGCGCAGCGGACCCAAGATTTTGCGATTGCTGCGCAACCGAGCGGGAGCAAGCTCCCTCACCACAAGAGCGGTTTCCTTATATGAGCAAAATGAATATGAACTTGAATAAAAGATATTGTTAAGGCATAAAAAATATCGGTATCTTCCGCATCACGCCAGCGATAGCACTTCGCTGGCACACCCACATTTGGCCGTCGTCCATAACGACAGTGATATTGAATAAGGACACTGCATGAAAAAGGTTCTGTTGTTCACCGCATTGGCGGCAGCCCTGACCTCGGGCCTGGCCCAGGCGGCGGAAAAACTGGTCGTGGCTGCCACACCGGTACCCCACGCTGAAATCCTCGAGCTGATCAAGCCGGCCCTGGCCAAAGAAGGCGTGGACCTGGAAATCAAGGTGTTCACCGACTACGTCCAACCCAACGTACAGGTTGACCAGAAGCGCCTTGACGCCAACTACTTCCAGACCCTGCCTTACCTCAAGAGCTTCAACGAAGGCAAAGGCACCAACCTGGTGACGGTGATTGGCGTCCACGTCGAACCGTTTGGCGGCTACTCGAAAAAAGTAAAAAGCCTGGCTGAGCTGAAAGACGGCGCGACCATCGCCATCCCTAACGAAGGCAGCAACAGCGGTCGTGCCCTGATCCTGTTGCAGAAGGCTGGCCTGATCAAACTCAAGGACCCGAAAAACGCCCTGGCAACGCCGAAAGACATCGCCGAGAACCCGAAGAACTTCAAGTTCAAGGAACTGGAATCGGCCATGCTGCCGCGTGTGCTGGACCAGGTCGACCTGGACATGATCAACACCAACTACGCCCTGGAAGCAGGCCTCAACCCGGCCAAGGATGCCTTGGTGATCGAGGGTTCGGATTCGCCTTACGTGAACTTCCTGGTGGCCCGTCCGGACAACAAGGACAGCGCGGCCATCCAGAAACTGGCCAAGGCGCTGACCAGCCCGGAAGTGAAGGCATTCATCGAGAAGAAATACAGCGGCGCGGTACTGCCGGCGTTCTGACTGGCGCGGTAGACCTTAACGCAGTTACAAACGCCGACGGCTGATACAGCGTCGGCGTTTTTTGTGCTCAACATATCGTGTAGCGGCACGGCTTACCCGTGGCGAGGGAGCTTGCTCCCGCTCGGCTGCGCAGCAGTCGCAAAAACGGCTGATGCGGTCTACCTCAAGAACAGAGGGGCCTGCTCCGCAGGCCAGCGGGAGCAAGCTCCCTCGCCACGGATGAAGCAACACCGACCACTGTGGGAGCGAGCCCGCTCGCGAAAGCGGTTTGTCAGTCACTACTTATTCAGGCCAATGCCACGCCGGCTCATCCAGCATCCGCTGTCCGACGATTGCGGTCTGTCCCAAGTCTTTTTCCAGCACGATGCAATTGCAGTTTTCATCCTGCTCCAGCGCGGCGATCAGGCGTGTCGCATGGGACACGACCCAGACCTGGCAATTGGCCGAAGCGCGGATTATCAAGCGTGCCAAGGCCGGCAACAGATCCGGGTGCAGGCTGGTTTCCGGTTCGTTGAGCACCATCAGCGAGGGCGGGCGCGGCGTGAGCAGGGCGGCTACCAGCAGCAGGTAGCGCAGGGTTCCATCGGACAGCTCGGCGGCCGACAACGGTCGCAGCAGGCCGTGTTGCTGGAAGGCGATGGCGAAACGCCCGCCCTGCAGTTTGTCGATGTGCAGTTGAGCACCAGGAAACGCATCGCCAACGGCGGCGTGCAGGGCTTCGAAGTCGCCTATCTCCAGAATCGTTTGCAGCGCTGCAGCCAGGTCGCGTCCGTCGTGGTGCAACACCGGGGTGCGAGTGCCCAGTTGCGGCTGGCGCACCGGGGCGTCGGCATCGCTGCGAAAGTGGTCGTAGAAGCGCCAGCGACGAATGAACTCGCGCATCTGCAGGACCTCCGGCGAAGCGCGCAGGCTGCCGACCTGATCGAACAGGCTATCGAAGGTCGGGGTGTGTTGGGCCAATACGTCCCACGAACGGCTTTCACGGGCGCGGATCATCGGCCCGTTGCGGTCCACCAGCAAGCTGGCAGGCCTGTAAACCGGTCCGGCCCAGATGCATTCGCGCTTGATTTCAGGGTCCAGTGAAAACGCCGAACGACTGGGTTCCGGCAGGCCCAGGGCGATCGAATAGCTGAAGTTTTCCCCGGCAAATCCGAGGCGCAGGCGCATGCTGCCCTGACGCACGATGCCCTGCACAGGTACATCGCCGTTACGCATGCGACGGCTTATTTCTTCCGGGCCGGCCCAGAAGGTCGAGCCCAGCCCACCTTCACGGGCCAGGGCATTGACCACGCCTCCTTGCGCCGTCTCCGCCAACAGGCGCAGGGCGCGATACAGATTCGATTTGCCACTGCCGTTGGGCCCGGTGATCAGGTTCAGCCTGCCCAGCGGGATGACCAGTTTGTTGATGGACCGGTAGTTGGCCACCGCCAGGGTCGTGAGCATGCGAATTCCCTTCGTACATGGATGTCACAGACGAGTCTGCCCGATTCCTGTGCATTCGGTGAACCCTGTTCTAAGCTCACAGTCGTATCGTCACTGGTACGTCCGTACAACGCAAAGGAGTCTGCATGGCTGGTCCTGGAATCAAATTGATTGTTGGCTTGGGCGTGTGTGCGGTGTTGGCGGGGTGCGGTGACAAGAAGCCCGAGGAAAAAGCCTTGCCACGGGTTTTCGTGCAGCAGGCCATACCTTCCGAATACGCCGCCTCGGTGACGCTTACCGGCGACGTCCAGGCTCGCGTGCAGGCTGACCTGTCGTTTCGTGTCGGCGGCAAGATCATCGAGCGCAAAGTCGACGTCGGCGACCGGGTCTCGGCCCGGCAAGTGCTGGCCCGGCTCGATCCGCGGGACCTGCAGACCAACGTCGACTCCGCCGAGGCCCAGGTGGCCGCCGAACAGGCGCGGGTCAAGCAGAGTGCGGCGGCATTTGTGCGCCAGCAAAAGCTCTTGCCCAAGGGCTACACCAGCCAGAGCGAATACGACGCGGCCCAGGCGCAACTGCGCAGCAGCCAGAGCGCGCTGACGGCGGCCCAGGCACAACTGGCCAATGCCCGCGAACAGCTGAGCTACACCGCACTGATCGCCGAGGCGCCGGGCATCATCACGGCGCGCCAGGCCGAAGTGGGCCAGGTGGTCCAGGCCACGGAGCCGATCTTCAGCCTGGCCCGGGACGGTGAGCGCGACGCGGTGTTCAACATCTACGAGTCGCTGCTGAGCGAACCGCCATCGGCGCCGGACATTGTCATCAGCCTGCTCGACAACCCTGCCATCAAGACCACCGGTACGGTGCGCGAGATCACCCCGGCGGTGTCCGCCGAGACCGGCACCGTGCAGGTCAAGGTCACGCTCAACGACTTGCCCGAAGGCATGCGCCTGGGTTCGGTGGTCAGCGCCACCGCCAAATCCGCAGGAAAAACCGCCGTGGAGCTGCCCTGGTCGGCACTGACCAAGAATCTCAGTAATCCGGCCGTGTGGCTGGTGGACGGCGAAGGCAAGGCGCAGTTGCACAACGTCACCGTTAGCCGCTACCTGACCGGCAAGGTCATCGTCAGCGACGGGCTCAAGGGCGGCGAAAAAGTCATCATTGCCGGCGGGCAGTTGCTTCATCCGGGCATGCGCGTCGAGATCGCTGAAAACAGCTATGAGAAAAACCCGTCAGGAGCCCAGCCATGAAGCGCCTGTGGATGGTCGCGGCCGGCCTGCTGCTGGCCGCCTGCTCGAAAGAAGAAGCACCGCCGGAGCCGGTGCGGCCGGTGTTGTCCATTGAGGTCCGGGCCTTGGACCAGCAGGCTCTGGGACGCTTCGCCGGGAATATCCAGGCGCGCTACGAAACCAACGTGGGTTTTCGTGTGCCCGGGCGCATCGCCAGTCGCAACGTCGATGTTGGCGCGGAAGTGAAGAAGGGCGACCTGCTCGCAACCCTCGACCCCACCGACCAGCAGAACCAGTTGCGCGCCGCCCAGGGCGACCTGGCGCGGATCGAGGCGCAGTACATCAATGCCCAGGCCAATGCCCGTCGTCAGCAGCAATTGTTCGACCGTGGCGTCGGTGCCCAGGCACAACTGGACATCGCCCAGACGGACCTGAAAACCACCGCTGCCTCCCTGGAACAGGCCAAGGCCACGGTGGAACAGGCCCGCGACCAGCTCAACTACAGCGAACTGCGTACCGACCATGACGCGGTCGTCACCGCCTGGACGGCCGAGGCGGGGCAGGTGGTGACCGCCGGCCAGCAAGTAGTGACGCTGGCCCGCCCCGACGTCAAGGAAGCGGTGATCGACTTGCCCGCCGGGCTGGCCGAGCGCCTGCCCGAGGATGTGGTGTTCGAGGTCGCTGCGCAGCTCGACCCGGCGACCCACACCACGGCCATCGTGCGCGAGATCGAGCCTCAGGCGCAAAGCGCCACCCGTACCCGCCGCGCGCGCCTGACCCTGACCGATACCCCGCCGGGCTTTCGCCTGGGCACCGCCATCAGCGTGACTCTGAGCTCAGCCATCGAACCGCGCATCGAGCTGCCGCTCAGCGCGTTGCAGGAAGTCGACGGCAAGGCGCGAATCTGGCTGATCGACCCGCAGAGCCAGACAGTCTCGCCACGAGAAGTACAGATTATCGAGCGATCGGCCGGTTCGGTCCTGGTCGCCAACGGCATCAAGCCTGGCGACCGCGTGGTCAGCGCCGGGGTGAACAGTCTCCAGCCGGGGCAAAAAGTGAAACTCGACGAGGACGCACGATGAAAGGGCCTTTCAACTTATCCGAATGGGCCCTGCGGCATCAGTCTTTCGTGTGGTACCTGATGTTCGTCGCATTGCTGATGGGCGTGTTCTCGTACATGAACCTGGGCCGCGAAGAAGACCCGTCGTTCACCATCAAGACCATGGTCATCCAGACCCGCTGGCCCGGCGCGACCCAGGAAGAAACCCTCGACCAGGTCACCGACCGCATCGAGAAAAAACTCGAAGAGCTCGATTCCCTCGATTATGTGAAGAGTTACACCCGGCCGGGGGAGTCGACGGTGTTCGTGTATCTGCGCGATACCACCGGCGCGGAGGAAATCCCGCAGATCTGGTACCAGGTGCGCAAGAAGATCGACGACATCCGCGGCGAATTTCCCCAGGGCCTGCAGGGACCGGGGTTCAACGACGAGTTCGGCGATGTGTACGGCTCCGTGTACGCTTTCACCGGCGACGGCCTGTCGATGCGTCAGTTGCGCGATTATGTCGAACAGGTGCGCGCCGAGATCCGCGACGTGCCCGGCCTGGGCAAGGTGGAAATGGTCGGCGAGCAGGACGAAGTGCTGTACCTGAATTTTTCCACGCGCAAACTCGCCGCATTGGGCATCGACCAGCGCCAGGTAGTACAGAGCCTGCAGTCGCAGAACGCCGTGACCCCGGCAGGGGTGATCGACGCCGGGCCGGAGCGGATCTCCGTGCGCACGTCCGGCCAGTTCCAATCGGAAAAGGACCTGGCCAACGTCAACCTGCGACTCAATGATCGTTTCTATCGCCTCGCCGATATCGCCGACATTCGCCGTGGTTACGTCGACCCCGCCACGCCGATGTTCCGCTTCAACGGCACGCCGGCGATCGGTCTTGCCATTGCCATGAAGAAGGGCGGCAACATCCAGGAGTTCGGCAAGGCGCTGCATGCGCGCATGGACGAACTGACCGCGGACCTTCCGGTGGGCGTCGGCGTGCACACGGTGTCGGACCAGGCCGAAGTGGTGGAGGAAGCCGTCGGCGGCTTCACCAGCGCCTTGTTCGAGGCGGTGATCATCGTTCTGGTGGTCAGTTTCATCAGCCTCGGCATCCGCGCCGGGCTGGTGGTGGCCTGCTCGATCCCGCTGGTGCTGGCGATGGTGTTCGTGTTCATGGAATACAGCGGCATCACCATGCAGCGGATTTCCCTCGGTGCATTGATCATCGCCCTCGGCTTGCTGGTGGACGACGCCATGATCACCGTGGAAATGATGGTCACGCGATTGGAAAAAGGCGATTCCAAGGATCAGGCCGCGACGTTTGCCTATACCTCGACCGCTTTTCCGATGCTCACCGGGACCCTGGTGACCGTGGCCGGTTTTGTGCCCATCGGCCTGAACGCCAGTTCGGCTGGCGAATACACCTTCACGCTGTTCGCGGTGATTGCCGTGGCGATGCTGGTGTCCTGGATCGTCGCGGTGCTGTTCGCCCCGGTGATCGGCGTGCACATTCTCAGTCCCAACGTAAAGCCCCACAGCAACGAGCCGGGACGGGTCGGACGGGCCTTCAACGGTGGCCTGCTATGGGCGATGCGCAATCGCTGGTGGGCAATCGGGATCACCGTGCTGCTGTTCGCGCTGGCGGTATTCTGCATGCGCTTCGTACAGAACCAGTTCTTCCCGTCCTCGGACCGCCCGGAGATCCTGGTGGACCTCAACCTGCCGCAAAACGCCTCGATGGACGAGACGCGCAAGGCGGTCGATCGCCTGGAGGCCACCCTCAAGGGCGACCCGGACATCGCGCGCTGGAGCACTTACATCGGCGAAGGCGCCATTCGCTTCTACCTGCCGCTGGACCAGCAACTGCAGAACCCGTACTACGCGCAACTGGTGATCGTCAGCAAGGATCTGGAGTCGCGCACGGCCCTCAGCGAACGCCTGCAAAAGCGCCTGCGTGAAGATTTCGTCGGCATCGGCAGCTACGTGCAGGCGCTGGAAATGGGCCCGCCGGTCGGCCGGCCGATCCAGTACCGGGTCAGCGGCAAGGACATCGACCAGGTGCGCAAGCATGCCATCGAGCTTGCCACCGAACTGGACAAGAACTCGCACATTGGCGAGATCATCTACGACTGGAACGAGCCGGGCAAAGTACTGCGCATCGACATCGCCCAGGACAAGGCGCGGCAACTGGGATTGTCTTCGGATGACGTGGCCCGGCTGATGAACAGCATTGTCAGCGGCTCGCCGGTGACCCAGGTCAACGACGATATCTACCTGATCGACGTGGTGGGTCGCGCCGAAGACGCCGAGCGCGGTTCGCCGGAAACCTTGCAGAACCTGCAGATCGTCACACCGGGTGGGACCTCGATTCCGCTGCTGGCCTTTGCCACGGTGCGCTACGAGCTGGAGCAACCACTGGTGTGGCGCCGCGACCGCAAGCCGACCATTACCATCAAGGCTGCCGTGCGCGATGAAATCCAGCCGACGGACCTGGTGCGGCAACTGCAACCGGACATCGACAGGTTCGCCGCCAAATTGCCGGTAGGCTACAAGGTCGCCACCGGCGGCACGGTGGAGGAAAGCAGCAAGGCCCAGGGGCCGATCGCCAGCGTGGTGCCGCTGATGTTGTTCCTGATGGCGACATTCCTGATGATCCAGTTGCACAGCGTGCAGAAATTGTTCCTGGTGGCCAGTGTCGCGCCCCTGGGTTTGATCGGCGTGGTCCTGGCGCTGGTGCCGACGGGTACGCCCATGGGCTTTGTGGCGATCCTCGGGATCCTTGCGCTGATCGGCATCATCATCCGCAACTCGGTGATCCTGGTGACCCAGATCGACGAATACGAACGTGACGGCTACGAACCCTGGGATGCGGTGGTGGAAGCGACCGAGCACCGGCGCCGGCCGATCCTGTTGACGGCGGCGGCGGCGAGCCTGGGAATGATCCCGATCGCCCGGGAAGTGTTCTGGGGCCCGATGGCCTACGCGATGATCGGCGGGATCATCGTCGCCACGCTGCTGACGCTGCTGTTCCTGCCAGCGCTGTATGTGGCCTGGTACAAGATCCGCGAGCCCAAGCGCGAGTGACACGGCAGCCTTCGCTGCCCTTGTGGCGAGGGAGCTTGCTCCCGCTGGGCCGCGAAGCGGCCCCAATAAGGCCTGCTGCGCAGCCCATCGCGAGCAAGCTCGCTCCCACAGGGATCTTTAGTGAACACATATTCTATGAGCAGCAAAGAACCACTGTGGGAGCGAGCTTGCTCGCGATAGGGCCCTTCCAGTCACCGTCAATCTTTACTTGCGCAACAACCGCAACCCATTGAACACCACCAGCAAGCTCACCCCCATGTCGGCAAACACCGCCATCCACATGGTGGCGAACCCGGCGAAGGTCACCCCAAGGAAAATCGCCTTGATCACCAACGCCAGGGCGATGTTCTGCTTGAGGATGCTCGACGTCTGCCGCGACAGCCGGATGAACGCGGGAATCTTGCGCAGGTCGTCGTCCATCAGCGCTACGTCCGCGGTCTCGATGGCGGTGTCGGTGCCGGCCGCCGCCATGGCGAAGCCGATTTCCGAGCGGGCCAGGGCCGGGGCATCGTTGATGCCGTCGCCCACCATGCCGACCCGGTGACCCCCGGCGTAGAGCTTCTCGATGATTTGCAGCTTGTCTTCCGGCAACAGGTCGCCGTGGGCTCGGTCCATGCCCACCTGTGCGGCAATCGCCTCGGCGGTGTGGGCGTTGTCGCCGGTCAGCATCAGCGTCTTGATGCCCAGGTCATGCAACTGCCGGATCGCTTCGCGGCTGGAGTCCTTGACGGTATCGGCCACGGCAAACAGCGCCAGAGGCATGGTGCTGCCAAGCAGCAGCACGACGGACTTGCCTTGTTTTTCCAAGGCGAAGAGTTTCGCTTCCAGCTCGGGAGAGCACAGGCCCAGGTCTTCCACGAGGCGATGGTTACCCAAGTGATAGGTCTGGCCGCCGATGTCACCGCGAACGCCGCGCCCGGCAAGCGCCGCGAAGTTATCCACAACCTGCTGCGCCAGTTGTTTATCCACAGCCGCGTGGGCAATCGCCCGGGATACCGGATGGTCCGACCGCGCCGCGAGGCTGGCGGCCAGGGCCGGTGCGGTGGTTTCCACGCTGGGGTCCAGAGCCAGGTAATCGGTCTGCACCGGTTTGCCGTGGGTGATCGTGCCGGTCTTGTCCAAGGCCAGGTAATCGAGCTTGTGGCCGCCCTCCAGGTACACGCCGCCCTTGACCAGGATGCCTTTGCGCGCCGCTGCCGCCAGGCCGCTGACGATGGTCACGGGGGTGGAAATCACCAGTGCACATGGGCAGGCGACCACCAGCAGGACCAGCGCCCGGTAGATCCAGTCGAACCAGACTGCGCCCATGAACAGCGGCGGGATGACGGCCACAGCCAAGGCCAGGGCAAACACCGCCGGGGTGTAGATTGTCGAGAACCGGTCAACGAAGCGCTGAGTCGGTGCCCGGGCCCCCTGGGCCTGCTCCACGGCATGGATAATCCGCGCCAGGGTGGATTGATCGGCCGCGGCGGTCACGGCGTATTCCAGTTCGCCGGCCTGGTTGATGGTGCCGGCAAACACTTTGTCGCCCACGGTCTTGTCCACCGGCAGGCTTTCCCCGGTGATCGGCGCCTGGTCGATGGTCGAGCGACCTGCGACCACAGCGCCATCCAGCCCGACGCGTTCACCGGGGCGAACCCGCACCCGCGCGCCAAGGGCGATGCTCTTCACTTCCTGGACCTGCCAACTGCCATCGGCCTGCTGCACGGTGGCCTGTTCCGGCGCCATCTGCATCAGGCCGCTGATGGCGTTGCGCGCACGGTCGAGGGACTTGGCCTCGATCAGTTCGGCCACGGTGAACAGGAACATCACCATCGCCGCTTCCGGCCATTGGCCAATCAACACCGCGCCGGTCACGGCGATGCTCATCAGGGCGTTGATGTTCAGGTTCAGGTTCTTCAGGGCGATCCAGCCCTTCTTGTAGGTGGCGAGGCCACCGCTGAGGATCGACACCAGCGCCACCAACGCGACGACCCAGTTCGGCGCGGCGTTGGTGAAGTGAATCACCTCGGCGCCCAATGCTGTGACGCCGGACAACGCCAGCGGCCACCATGGTTTGGCTGGAGCGGGCGGGGTGTGAGTCGGTTTGTCCTGGCCAGCCGTCAACGGTTCCGCCTGCATTCCCAAGGACTCGATGGCCTTGATGATCGGCGTGTCGCTGGGCAGGTCATGGGTTACGCCCAGCACACGGTTGATCAGGTTGAATTCCAGTCGCTGCACGCCTTCAAGTTTGCCGAGCTTGTTCTGGATCAGTGTCTGTTCGGTAGGGCAGTCCATGGCTTCGATGCGAAAACTGCTCAGCCGCGCACCGTCCGTCGGCGTTTTGTCGAGCGTGACTACCGCCGGCGCTGCCTTGGATGAGCAGCAGGAGTGCCCGTGCTCATGGCCATGGGCGGGTCGGGGTGTATGGATGGAATCGTTCATCGGGTTACGTCCGTGAAAAGTGCCTGTTGCGCAGTAAAGACCCTGTAGCCACTATAGGGTCAAGCACCTATTTGGAGTTCATCCGATGAAGATTGGCGAACTGGCGAAAATCACCGACTGCCAGGTCGAGACCATCCGCTATTACGAACGTGAGGGGTTGCTGCCGGAACCGGCCCGCAGTGACGGCAATTATCGCGTCTACACCCAGGCCCATGCCGAGCGGCTGACGTTCATCCGCAACTGCCGGACCCTGGACATGACCCTGGAGGAAATCCGCAGCCTGCTCGCCTTGCGCGACAGCCCCCAGGACCAATGCGAGAGCGTCAACGCATTGATCGACGAACACATCCACCACGTCAAGGCGCGCATCGACGGACTGCAGGCCTTGCAGGCGCAACTGATCGACCTGCGCCATCGCTGTGGCGAAGGGCCGGATCTTGAGCAGTGTGGGATCTTGCAACGGTTGGAGGTGAGCGGGGCGGTGGCGCCGGAGGTGGAGCATTCACATGTGGGCAGGAGTCATGGGCATTGACCTGACCTGCAGCGCATGCAGATCCAGTGTGGGAGCGAGCTTGCTCGCGATAGCGGTCTATCAGTCAACATCTGTGTTGAATGTGATGACCTCATCGCGAGCAAGCTCGCTCCCACAGGGGAGACGTGGCGTTTTCTAGACCGCCATCGGCGCGGTCATCGGCGCATGGTGTTGGTAGCCTTCGAGGGAGAAGTCGCTCGGTTCGACCTGCTCCAGCCACTCGGGCTGGTATACGCCGGTCTTGGCGAACTCCGGCACGCGCTCGGAAATCAACAGTCGGGGCATCGGGAACGGCTCGCGCGTGAGCTGTTCATTGAGCATGTCCAAGTGGTTTTCGTAGACGTGGGCATCGCCGATGAAATAGGTGAACCAGCGCGGCGTATAACCGGTCAGGCGGCCAATCAGGCTTAGCAGCGCGGCGCCTTCGGTGAGGTTGAACGGCGTGCCCAGGCCCAGGTCGTTGGAGCGGATGTAGAGGGTCAGGGAGATTTCCCGGGTCTCGACATTCGGATGGAACTGATACAGCAGGTGGCACGGTGGCAGGGCCATTTCATCGAGCTGGGCGCAGTTCCAGCCGTGGAACAGGATGCGCCGGCTGCCCGGGTCCTTGATGATGGTGTCGACGCACTGGCGAACCTGATCGATAGCCTTGTACAGCACCACGTAGGCCTGGCCGTTTTCTTCGCCTTCGGCGATCTGCCGATAACCCTGGGCCAGCGTCTGCTCGATGGCGGCCGGGTTGCTCAGCGGGATCTGCTTGTAAGCCGGCCACTTGCGCCATTGCACGCCGTAGATCTCGCCCAGGTCGTCTTCGCCCTGGCGGAACGGGTTGGCCAGCCATTGCGCATTTTCGTTGGCATTCTGGTCCCAGACCTTGCAGCCCAGGGCCCGGAATTCGGCGGCATTGTTCACGCCACGCAAGAAACCGCACATCTCGCCAATGGCCGACTTGAAGGCCATCTTGCGCGTAGTGATGGCGGGAAAGCCTTCCTTCAGGTCATAGCGCAGCATCGCGCCAGGGAAACTGATGGTGTTCACGCCGGTGCGGTTGGCTTGCTTGGTGCCGTTCTTGATGACGTGAGCCACCAGGTCGAGATATTGCTTCATGAGTTACCTGTGTCCTTGAACCCGGGGCCAGCGCCCCGGGGTCCGAATTTTAAACCTTGGCCGCCGCAGCCGGTGCACGGTTATAAGCCAGCCAGATCAGCGCCAGGCCACCGATGATCATCGGCAGGCACAGCACCTGGCCCATGGTCAGCCAGTTCCACGCCAGATAGCCGAGCTGGGCGTCCGGTACGCGGACGAACTCGACGATGAAACGGAAGATCCCGTAGAACAGCGCAAACATGCCCGACACCGCCATGGTCGGCCGCGGCTTGCGCGAGAACAACCAGAGAATCAGGAACAGTGCCACGCCTTCCAGGGCGAACTGGTACAGCTGCGACGGGTGGCGCGGCAGTTGGGCCGGGTCGCTGAACGGCGGGAAGACCATCGCCCACGGCACGTCCGTCGGCTTGCCCCACAGCTCGGCGTTGATGAAATTGCCGATGCGCCCGGCGCCCAGGCCGATCGGCACCATCGGCGCGACGAAGTCCATCAGTTCGAAAAACGACTTGTTGTTGCGCTTGCCGAACCACAGCGCCGCCAGCATCACGCCGATGAAGCCCCCATGGAACGACATGCCGCCCTTCCAGACTTCAAAGATCAGCGTCGGGTTGGCCAGGTAGGCGCTCAGGTCGTAGAACAGTACATAGCCCAGGCGCCCGCCAACGATCACGCCCATGGACAGCCAGAACACCAGGTCCGAGAGCTTCTCTTTGTTCCAGGTCGGGTCAAACCGGTTGAGCCGGCGCGAGGCCAGCCACCAGGCACCGCCGATACCGATCAAGTACATGAGACCGTACCAGTGGATTTTCAGCGGGCCGATGGCCAGGGCAACCGGATCGATCTGCGGGTAAGGCAGCATTGATATTCCTCGTGAACGTCAAAAATACCCGGGCGAAGCTGCCACCTCGGGATTAAGCCAGGATTGCGTCAGAGCAGGAAACTCAAGCCCACACTGAACAACAAAGCGGCGAACAGCCGCTTGAGCAAGCGCGGCGACAGGCGATGGGCCAGTCGCGCGCCGAAACGGGCGAAGATCATGCTCGTCAGGGCGATGCCCAGCAGTGCCGGCAAATATACAAAACCGAGACTATGAGGCGGCAACAGCGGATCCTGCCACCCCAGAATCATGAAACTTAACGCACTGACCAGGGCGATGGGCAGCCCGCAGGCCGACGAAGTCGCCACCGCTTGTTGCATCGGCACGCTGCGCCAGGTCAGGAACGGTACGGTCAGCGAACCGCCGCCGATACCGAAAATCGCCGAGGCCCAGCCGACAACCGTGCCGGCCAGGCCCAATCCGACCTTGCCCGGCACGGTACGGCTGGCCTTCGGCTTGAAATCCAGCGCCAATTGCAGGGCAACGAGCATGGCGAATATGCCGATGATTTTTTGCAGATGCGGGCCGGAGATCGCTTCGGCGGTAATGGCGCCGAAACCGGCACCGATCAGGATCCCGACGGTCATCCAGGTAAAGATCTGCCAGCGCACCGCGCCTTTGCGGTGATGCTCGCGTACGGCATTCACCGAGGTAAAGATGATCGATGCCAGGGACGTACCGACAGCCAGGTGCGTCAACACCTGCGGGTCGAAACCCTGCAAGGTGAAACTGAACACCAGCACCGGGACGATGATCATCCCGCCGCCGACGCCGAATAGCCCGGCGAGTACACCGGCACAGGCGCCGAGCAGCAGATAAAGCAGGAATTCCACCAGCGTCGCCTCGACCATCGCAAACAAGAGCGGCATGGTAACGGATCGAGGGGCCTGGGCTCCACTGAAGGCGATGGATGCGTTGGTGATGTGTGGGTAAAGTAGGCACCACGAAAGCGGAGCTCGGATTTTTCACAGGACAACCTGATGTGCCTGATCGTATTTGCCTGGCGGCCCGGCCACGCCCAGCCGCTGATCGTGGCGGCCAACCGCGACGAGTTCTATGCGCGCCCGACGCTGCCACTGGCGCAATGGCCTGACGCGCCGCACGTGCATGCCGGTCGCGACCTGGAAGCGGGCGGCACCTGGCTCGGGGTCGGCGCCGGGGGCCGCTTTGCCGCGCTGACCAACATCCGCGATCCTGGCCAGCTCCCGGCGTTCAAGTCTCGCGGCGAGCTGGTGGCGCGGTTCCTGACCGGGAACCTGTCGATCGTCGATTATCTGAGCGAAGTCGTGCCGCGCGCCGGCGAGTATGGTGGCTTCAACCTGCTGCTGGGCGATGGCGCCGAACTGTGGCACTACAACGCGCGCGATACACGCCCGCAGTCGTTGGCCGAAGGGATCTACGGATTGTCCAACGCCGGGTTGAACACGCCCTGGCCGAAATTGCTCAAGGCCCGGACGGCGTTGAGTGAGGTGCTGCATGACCCGCAACCCCAAGCGCTGCTGACGCTATTGAACGATCCGCAACCGGCCCCGGTGGCGGAGCTGCCGGACACCGGCGTGGGACTGTCCACGGAAATGCTGCTGTCGAGCGTGTTCATCGCCAGCCCGGCCTACGGGACGCGGGCGAGCACGGCGCTGATCGTTAATGCTGACGGGACGCGGCAGATGGTCGAGCGCAGTTTCGGGCCGCATGGGGGGCATTTGGGGGAGGTGGAGCTGCTCGTTTAATGCCGACGATAACCCCGTGGCGAGGGAGCTTGCTCCCGCTGGGCTACGAAGTAGCCCCAAAGCTTTTGGGCGGGCTTCGCCCGCCAGCGGGAGCAAGCTCCCTCGCCACAAATGCTCGCCGCAGGATCTAGAGGGTCTTGTTCGAAGCCGGGTTGATCATCCGCGCCAACCCGAGGTTTTTCAGCGCCAACTGCAAGGAGCTATGGATCACCTGCGGATTGTCGATGGTCATCAGCTCCGCCAGCAGCTCCTGGGCCTTGCTGAGGTTGATCTGGCGCAGCATCCATTTCACTTTCGGCAGGTTGGTGGCGTTCATCGACAGGCTGTCGAAGCCCATCGCCATCAGCAGCACCGCCGCCGCCGGGTCGCCAGCCATTTCGCCGCAGATGCTCACCGGCTTGCCCTCGGCATGGGCGTCGCGAACGACGTTCTGCAAGGCTTGCAGCACGGCCGGATGCAGGTAGTCGTAGAGGTCGGCCACCCGTGGGTTGTTGCGATCCACGGCCAGCAGGTACTGGGTCAGGTCGTTGGAGCCTACCGACAGGAAGTCCACCTGCCGCGCCAGTTCCTTGGTCTGGTACACCGCTGCCGGAATCTCGATCATCACGCCCACCGGCGGCATGGGTACGTCGGTGCCTTCGTCGCGCACCTCGCCCCAGGCCCGGTGGATCAGGTGCAGGGCTTCTTCCAGCTCATGGGTGCCAGAGATCATCGGCAACAGGATGCGCAGGTTGTTCAGGCCTTCGCTGGCCTTGAGCATGGCGCGGGCCTGGACCAGGAAGATTTCCGGATGGTCGAGCGTCACGCGGATCCCGCGCCAGCCGAGGAACGGGTTGTCTTCCTTGATCGGGAAGTAGGACAGCGATTTGTCGCCGCCGATGTCCAGGCTACGCATGGTCACCGGTTGCGGATGAAACGCGGACAATTGCTCGCGGTAGATCGCCAGCTGTTCCTTTTCGCTGGGGAAACGCTGGTTGATCATGAACGGTACTTCGGTGCGGTACAGGCCCACGCCCTCGGCGCCACGCTTCTGCGCCCGGGCCACATCGGCCAACAGGCCGGTGTTGACCCACAACGGCATGCGATGGCCATCGAGGGTTATGCACGGCAGGTCGCGCAGGGCATCCAGGCCCAGGGAGAGTTGCTTCTCTTCCTCCACCACATCGGCAAACTGCTTGCGCAACACGTCGCTGGGGTTGGTGTAGACCTCGCCGTGGTAGCCGTCGACGATCATCTGGATGCCGTCGACCTTGGAATACGGCAGGTCCACCAAGCCCATGACCGTGGGAATGCCCATGGCCCGGGCCAGGATCGCCACGTGGGAGTTGCCCGAACCCAGTACCGAGACCAGGCCCGCCAGCTTGCCTTCCGGCACTTCGCCGAGCATCGCCGGAGTCAGCTCTTCGCTCACCAGGATGGTGTTGTCGGGGTAGACCAGGGTCTGCTGACGCTCTTGCTGCAGGTAGGCGAGCAGGCGGCGACCGAGGTCCTTGACGTCGGAGGCGCGCTCGCGCAGGTAGGCGTCGTCCATCAGTTCGAAACGGTTGACGTGGTCGGTCACCACCTGGCGCAACGCGCCCTGGGCCCATTGGCCGGTCTTGATGACCGTGGTCACTTCGCTGCCCAGGGAGGCATCGTCAAGCATCATCAGGTAGACATCGAACAACGCGCGCTCTTCAGGCCGCAGTTGCGTCGCCAGCTTGGCGGACAGGGCGCGCATGTCGGCTCGCACGCCTTCGATGGCAGTCTTGAACAAGCCCAGCTCGGCATTGATGTCGGCGATGGTCTTGTCCGGCACCACGTCGAGGTCGGCGGGTGGCAGCATGACCACCGCGGTGCCCACCGCCGCGCCCGGTGAGCCCGGCACGCCGACGAACTTGGCTTCCTGGATACCCTTGCCCTGGCGGCCCAGGCCGCTGATCGAGCCGGTGGCCTCGGCGTGGGCGATAACCCCGGCCAGTTGCGCGCTCATGGTCACGAGGAAGGCTTCTTCGCCCTCGTCGAACTGGCGGCGCTCTTTTTGCTGGATGACCAACACGCCGACGACGCGGCGGTGGTGAATGATCGGTGCGCCGAGGAACGATGCGTAGCGCTCTTCGCCGGTCTCGGCAAAGTAGCGATAACGAGGGTGATCGGCGGCGTTTTCCAGGTTCAGCGGTTCTTCCCGGGTACCGACCAGGCCGACCAGGCCTTCGTTGGGCGCCATGCTGACCTTGCCGATGGAGCGCTTGTTCAGGCCCTCGGTCGCCATCAGCACAAAACGGTTGGTCTCGGGGTCCAGCAGGTAGACCGAGCAGACCTGGCTGCCCATGGCCTCTTTGACGCGCAATACAATAATCCCCAACGCCGCCTTGAGATCCTTGGCGGAGTTAACTTCCTGGACGATCTTGCGCAGCGTATTGAGCATGGCTCGGGGTCGAACTCCGTCGTCAGTCGCGCGTCAGCAGGCGCGGGGCAAGCTCTTTGAGAGCGCGTCGATACACCTCGCGCTTGAATGTCACCACCTGGCCCAACGGATACCAATAACTGACCCAGCGCCAGCCATCGAATTCCGGTTTACCGGTCAAATCCATCCGCACCCGCTGCTCGTTGGAGATCAGGCGCAGGAGAAACCATTTCTGCTTCTGGCCGATACACAGCGGTTGGCTGTGCGTGCGGACCAGGCGTTGCGGCAAACGATAGCGCAACCAGCCTCGGGTGCAGGCGAGTATTTCGACATCCTCTCGCTCCAGCCCCACTTCTTCGTTCAACTCGCGGTACAAAGCCTCTTCCGGCGTCTCCTGGGGGTTGATCCCTCCCTGTGGAAACTGCCAGGCGTCTTGATTGATACGGCGAGCCCATAGCACCTGTCCGGCATCATTCGTAAGAATGATCCCCACATTGGGACGGAAACCATCGGGATCGATCACGGCAACAACCTCGCAAACGCATGTCGCCGCATTGTTCCACAAAGGTTGTGAAAGCAGCAACGAGGCTGCCCACCTTATGTGCACTCTTGTGAAAAGTCCGTATTCTGGGCGCCTTTCTCAAGAAATTTCAGCGAGTAACTGCAATGCGGCTGGCTTTATTCGACTTGGACAACACGCTGCTGGGCGGCGACAGCGATCACGCCTGGGGCGATTACCTCTGCGAGCGCGGGTTTCTGGATGCCGTCACCTACAAGGCGCGCAACGATGAGTTTTACCAGGACTACCTGGCCGGTAAGCTGGACAACGCCGCGTACCTGAATTTCTGCCTGGAAATCCTCGGCCGTACCGAGATGGAGGTGCTGGCGCAGTGGCATCTCGAGTACATGCGCGACTGCATCGAGCCGATCGTGCTGCCCCAAGCCATCGAGCTGCTGAAGAAACACCGTGATGCCGGCGACAAGCTGGTGATCATCACCGCCACCAACCGCTTCGTCACCGCGCCGATTGCCGAGCGTCTGGGCGTCGAAACCCTGATCGCCACCGAGTGCGAAATGATCGACGGTCGCTACAGTGGGCGCAGCACCGACATCCCCTGTTTCCGCGAGGGCAAGGTGACCCGGCTGAACCGCTGGCTGGAAGAGACCGGGTATTCGCTGGACGACAGCTACTTCTATAGCGACTCGATGAACGACTTGCCGCTGTTGGAAGCAGTGACGCACCCGGTGGCGGTCGATCCGGATCCGAACCTGCGGGCCGAGGCCGAGAAACGCGGCTGGCCGGTGATCAGCCTGCGCGACTGACCTCTCACGCAGGCTTGGCCACCATCAGGTAGAAGATCACCATGAACGCGAGGAACGCCGGCCAGCCCAGCGCAAACCACCAGCGCATGTAGGTGCTGGCCTTGAGCGGCATGGGCGTGCCGTCCTGCAAGGCTTGCTCGGCCATTTTGTGCACGCGGATCTGCAACCAGACCACCGGCAGCCAGCAGGCGCCCGCCAGGCAATAAAGGCCGATGCTCCACATCAACCAGCTCTGTTGCAGTGGCCAGCCGGCCACATGCATCAGGGCCAGGCCGCTCAGCGGCTGGAACACGGCGGTGGTGGCCGTGAACGCCCAATCGGCGAAGACCAGATGCTTGAAGGTGACGGCAATGACTTCAAGCTTGCCGCTGCGCCAGGCCCGCAGCGCGTAGTAGGCGGACCCCGCGCCCAAGCCGAAGAGGATGGTCGAGGACAGGATGTGCAGGGTTTTCAGTAGCACGTAAATGCTCATCGGCGCGGTTCAGTCCAAAGCAGCCATAAAGTGGCGACTATCAGCACCAGGTTCTTGGCGACAGCCGCATAAGGGTCAAACCAATAGTGCGGCAGGATAAAGCTGATGCAAAGCGTGTAGCCGAGCATCAATCCCAACTGTAACCGCAATGCCTGGCGGCGCCAGCGCTTGAATAGCATGCCCACGCCCAGCGCGCCGTCACACAGCGCACCGGCGATTACCGCAAGCTTCGCCCAGGCGCCGTGGACACCGGCTTCGGCCATGATACGCAAGCCCCAATCGTAGCCGGGGCCGAGGCAGACGATGGCGGTACCCAGCCAGATGATCGCCAGTACCGCGAGCATCAGCGGGCGGATCGCTCTGAGGCTGCTCTGGGCTGCGCTGGGCCAATCCTGCAAGCGGGTTTGTACGGGGGCGGCGTAATACCCGCAGATTGACGCGAGTGCCGCGGGGTCGGCCAGATTGTCCCTTTGTGCCAAGGCCAGGCTTTGCCTGTTCAACGCCCGCCAGCCGAACCGATCCCCAAGCCGGCTGCCCGGTTCAGTCAACAGCGCAGGGGCCTTGATGTAGCGGGCCGGCGCCCAACCTTGGGCGGCGCGCAGATGATCGATGAGTCGGGCCAGCGTCATCGGCTCCGGTCCTACCAGCGGCAATACCACCGACTCGGTCGGCCATTGCCGCAGCAGGGCGAGCACCGCGCCCACCAGGTCATCGACATGTACGGGCTGGATGCGCGCTTGAAGATTCAGCAAGGGAATCAACGGCCACGGAGAAAGGCCCTCCATCCAGCCGCTGCTCGCGCCGCCTGGTCCCACCACCAACGAGGGCCGCAGCACCACCGATACGCTGTCCAGCACGCAAAGATATTCGTCGGCCAAGCCTTTGCTCGCCAGGAACGGCACGTCCGATTGCGCACTCGCGCCCAGCGCGGAAATCTGCAGGATCCGGACACCGCGGCGCGCGGCCTGGTCGAACAACGCTCGCGCGCCCCGATCCTGGACCAGGCTCAGCGCCTCGGTGTCGACGCTGAGCAGCCCGGCCGCGTTGATCAGCAAATCGACGTCCAGGGGCAAGGCAAAGTGTTCAGGGTCGCCTGCCAGTACACCGAGATCCAGCTGCCGCCATTCAACCCCAGGCCAACCTGGCCCCTGAGGCTCACGGCTGGTTGCGATGATCGAGTGGCCAGCGCTGTGCAACGCTCGCAGCAGATGGCGCCCGATAAAACCGCCGCCTCCCACCAGTAGGATCTTCATGCCCGTCCCTGTCGCTTAAATCGGCTTGGCACCCATCAGCGCGGCGATGGACAGGAAGCCGACGCCACCGATGATCGCCAATGCCAGGGTAAACCTGCTGCCGCCACCGCTGCCCAAGCGCAGACGATTGAGCCTTGCCAGCAGCCAGAAAACGCAGAGCGTCGCCACCGTGTAGATCACGCTGGAACCCAACAGCCAGCTTTGCCCCAACGGCCAGCCCACCAGGTGAACCAGCCACCAGCCGGTGAACGGCATGCTCAGCATGCAGACCAGCATCACGCACCAGGCCAACAGCCAGGGACGCCGCAGCGTGCTGGCCGGTCCCTCGCTGCGTTTACGCCAGGCCAGGACGGCAAGGACTACACCGCAAGCCAGCAGCAGGACCGTGGCCGCGACGTGCAGGACTTTCAAGGTCAGCAGAGTTTCCATGGGATTTCCTTAAGGCCGATGTCCTTCAGCGTAGCCCTTCAACCAAGAAACAGCTGATAGGCCGGGTTATCGCTTTCATCCCAATACGGATAGCCGATTTCTTCCAGGGCGGCCGGTACCAGGTGGCGTTCATCGTGAGGCACTTGCAGCCCGGCGACCACGCGACCATCCGCCGCGCCATGGTTGCGGTAGTGGAACATCGAGATATTCCAGCGCCCGCCCAGCTTGTTGAGGAAGTTGAACAACGCGCCCGGACGCTCCGGGAACTCGAAACGCAGCACCACTTCGTCGATGACGTGGGCGGCGTGCCCGCCGACCATGTGGCGGATGTGCAGCTTGGCCAGCTCGTTGTCGGTCAAGTCCAGCACCGGGAAGCCTTGCTCGGTCAGGCTGGCGATCAACTTGCTGCGCGGATCGTTTTCCGGATGCGTCTGTACGCCGACGAAAATGTGCGCTTCGCTGCCGGTGTTGTATCGGTAGTTGAATTCGGTGATCTGCCGTTTGCCGATGGCTTCGCAGAACGCCTTGAAGCTGCCCGGCTGCTCAGGAATGGTCACGGCGATGATCGCCTCGCGCCCTTCGCCCAGCTCGGCGCGCTCGGCCACATGGCGCAAGCGATCGAAGTTGACGTTGGCGCCGGAATCGATGGCCACCAGGGTCTGACCGCTGATGCCCCGCGATTCGACGTACTTCTTGATCCCGGCCACGCCCAAGGCGCCGGCCGGTTCGGTGATCGAGCGGGTATCGTCGTAGATATCCTTTATGGCTGCGCAGATCTCGTCGGTGCTGACGGTGATCACTTCATCCACGTAGTGCTTGCAGATATCAAAGGTGTGCTGGCCGATCTGCGCCACGGCCACGCCGTCGGCGAACAGGCCGACGGTCGGCAATACCACGCGCTCCCCGGCGGCCAGGGCCGCTTGCAGGCAATTGGAGTCATCAGGCTCGACGCCGATGATCCTGATCTCGGGGCGCAGGTATTTCACGTAGGCCGCGATCCCGGCAATCAGCCCGCCACCGCCCACCGGGACGAATATCGCATCGAGGCGCCCGGGGTGCTGGCGGAGGATCTCCATCGCCACGGTGCCCTGCCCGGCGATGGTATGAGGGTCGTCATAGGGATGGATATAGACGTAGCCCTTTTCGTCGACCAGCTTCAGCGAATACGCCAGCGCCTCGGGGAACGAGTCGCCATGCAACACCACTTTGCCGCCGCGGGAGCGTACGCCTTCGACCTTGATTTCCGGGGTGGTCTTGGGCATGACGATGGTGGCTTTGACGCCCAGCACCTTGGCTGCCAGCGCCAGGCCCTGGGCGTGGTTGCCGGCCGAGGCCGTGACTACGCCACGGGCGCGCTCTTCGTCGCTGAGTTGGGTCAGCTTGTTGTAGGCCCCGCGAATCTTGAACGAGAACACCGGCTGCAGGTCTTCACGCTTGAGCCAGACGTCATTGCCCAGCCGCTCGGAGAGCTGGCGAGCGGTCTGCAACGGGGTTTCAACGGCAACGTCATAAACGCGCGAGGTGAGGATCTTCTTGACGTACTGTTCGAGCATCGGAAAGCATCACTGAGCGGGTTGGGCAGGGCCAGGGAGTCTAACCCGGCTTTTGGCCGGGCGACCACACGAATTAAGGCACTTGCCACACTGGATCTGTGCCAAACAGGCAATGACCAAGGCTGCTCCGACGCCTATAATGCCGGCCTTTCGTTCCCTCTCGGCACCCTCGGAGCCCGCATGACCCAGGATCAACTCAAACAGGCCGTGGCCCAGGCCGCCGTCGACCTCATCCTCCCGAAGCTGGATGACAAGAGCATCGTCGGGGTCGGCACCGGCTCGACCGCCAATTGCTTCATTGACGCGCTGGCGCAGCACAAGGGTGCGTTCGATGGCGCGGTCGCCAGCTCCGAAGCCACCGCCGCGCGCCTCAAGGGCCACGGGATCCCGGTGTACGAGCTCAACACTGTGAGCGACCTGGAGTTCTACATCGACGGCGCCGATGAAAGCGATGCGCACCTGAACCTGATCAAGGGCGGTGGCGCTGCATTGACCCGCGAGAAGATTGTCGCGGCAGTCGCCAAGACCTTCATCTGCATCGCCGACGCCAGCAAGCTGGTGCCAGTACTCGGCGCCTTCCCGCTGCCGGTGGAAGTTATCCCCATGGCCCGCAGTCACGTCGCCCGTCAGTTGGTGAAACTGGGCGGCGATCCGGTGTATCGCGAAGGTGTGCTGACCGACAACGGCAACATCATCCTCGACGTCCACAACCTGCAGATCACCAACCCGGTGGAGCTGGAACGCCAGATCAACGCCATTGTCGGCGTGGTCACTAACGGCCTGTTCGCCGCACGTCCGGCGGATGTGCTGTTGCTGGGGACTGCTGAAGGGGTGAAGACGCTGCGGGCTGAATAACCCGGCGGATAGTTATTGGTTCACACCGGACCCTGTGGGAGCGAGCTTGCTCGCGATGACGAAGGCACATTCGACATCCATGCAAGCTGACCCACCGCTATCGCGAGCAAGCTCGCTCCCACATGGGGTCTATGCGAGCTTAAGGCCGCGCCTTCTTGAACACATAAAACAGATTCGGCTCACTCACCACATACAGGTTGCCATCGTCATCCATGGCCAGGCCTTCAGCCTGGGGGACGGTTTTTTGCAGGCCGTGGCGGCCCTTGCTTAACGACAGCGTGCTCAACGGACGGCCATTGATATCCAGCTCGATGATCAACCGCGACTCGTCGGACAGCGCCATCAGGTGACCGCTGCGCTCATCGTATTGCAGGCTTGAAAGGTCGCGCACAAAGAGCCCGGCGTCACGCTTGGGATTGTTGACGACGTGCACCGCATAGGATTTTTCCGGGTTGTGGTGGGGAAACCCGTGGACCTCGTAGATCAGCATCGGGTCGCGCTCCTTCGCCACGAATAGCCGCTTGCCCAGGGAGTCGTAGGCCAGCCCTTCGAAACCCTTGTTGCTGCTCATGTGCACCCCGAGCGAGATCTGCTCGGCTTCGGCCGCGTCCAGGAACCGGGTGTCGTTGTCCAGATGGATCTTGATCAGCCGTTGTTGGCGCTCGTCGGTGATGACATAGATGTTCTCGCTGATGAATTCCACCGCTTCCGAATCACCAAACCCGACCAGGGCTATGCGCCGCAAGATCTTGCCGTCCAGCGACAGCTCGATCAGCTCGGGATTCTTGTTGGTCACGGTGAACAGGGTCTTGCGGATCGGATCGAAGGTCAGCGCCGAAACGTCATCGTCCAACCCTTCGATCACCTGCGCCTCAAGCGCGACCTGGTACTGATCCAGTGCGATTGCCTGCTCGTTGACGGGGTGCCACAGGCTGCTCATGTTGAACCAGGCGCGTTCGAACAGGCGCAGGTACTGGCCCGCCGCGATCAGGGCGATCAGCACGATGGCCAGCAACAGCAGGAACAGTGGCTTGGGACGGACAAGTCGACGCATGTAGGAGGGCTCGGATAAAAACAGGTGGTTGGAAATACCACGACTGCCTGAACTGAAGCTTAATGGCCGCGTGCCACATCCTACACGATGGTGGGAAGTGTCTTACAAAGTCGCGCTGTCAGTGCTGTTTTTCGAAACGGTAGAACAGGTTCGGTTCACTGACGATGTAGAGGGTGCCGGCTTCATCGACAGTGACGCCTTCGGCGCGAGGGATCGTGTCCTTCAGACCGTTGAAGCCGCCGAGCAGGGTCATGAAGCTGACCTGATCGCCTGCTTCGTCCAGTTCCAGCAATAAATGGGAGTCGGCCGATAGCACCAGCGTGTGGCCGGTGCGCGGGTCTACGGCCAGGGCGGACAGGTTGCGCAGGTCGAGTTCGTTGCTGACATGGATCTGCTTGTCGCCCTTGAGCAACTGGCTCCCGTCGCTTTTCCAGGTGAACAATGCCGGTGGGCGCTCTTCGCCAAGGATCAGCTGCTGATTCTTCGGGTCCCAGACGATGGCTTCGAATCCCTTGTTCTGGTTCTTCGACGTGCCCAGGTCATATTGGGGGAAGTCCTTGATGTTCAGCTCGCGGGTATTGGCATCAACCTGGACGATCGACAGCGTGTGCTTGCGTTCATCGGTGATGGCCAGCAGGCCGTTTTCCATGAAAGCCACGCCTTCAGGGTTGCCCCAGCCCACCAGCGGCATCTTGCGCAAGACGTCACCCTGCAGGTTCAGCTCCACCAGGAATGGATTTTTGCCCATCACCGCGAACAGGGTCTTGGTCTGTGGGCTATAGGTCAGGTCGGACGCTTCGTCGTCTTCCATTCCCGGGAGCGCCTTGGCGTCAATGACAGCGTGGTAATCAGGCAGCCAGATGCTTTCCCGGCGCTCGGCCTGGCTCTGGAAGCGCTCCGACACCCAAAGCAGGCCCCGGTCATCCCAATGCATGGCGAATGCCAGGCCATAAGCGCTGGCGCCCGCGATCAGCAGCCAGACATACCAGGGCAGGGCGAAGCGAGAGCGACGGGATGCTTTGGGGGTGGGCAGTGCTTGGGTCTTGGCCATCAGGGGACACGTTCCAGGAAATTCGGCTAGGGGCTGGCTGGCTCAGATGCCGCATTGCCCGGAATTATCCGGATGGCATGTGAAAAAAACGGTAAATGGCCGGATGGCCGCTCAGGCTAACCTGTGGGAGCGAGCTTGCTCGCGATAGCGGTGTGTCCGACATGTTGATGTCGGCTGACATGACGCAATCGCGAGCAAGCTCGCTCCCACAGGATGGACAGATGCAGCCGTTAACGAACACTGCTCTCGAAGCGGCTCGCGCCCGGCAGTTCCAGCACCAGTTCGTCACCGACGTTCAACGGCCCGACGCCGGCCGGCGTGCCGGTCAGGATCACGTCGCCGGCCTGCAGCGAGAAACAGCCGGCCATATACTGGATCATCGGCACGATGGGGTTGAGCATCAGGCTGCTGTTGCCGTCCTGGCGCACTTCGCCATTGATGACCAGGCGAACGGGGATGTCGGTCAGGTCGGCGAAGGTGTCCTTCGAGACGAACGGGGCGATCACCGCCGCGCCGTCGAAAGACTTGGCGACTTCCCAGGGCAGTCCCTTGCCCTTGAGCTCGGCCTGCTTGTCCCGCAGGGTCAGGTCCAGGGCCGGAGCGAAGCCGGAGATCGCGTCCAGCACTTCCTCAGCGCTGGGCCGGGTGGACAGCGGCTTGCCGATCAGCACGGCGATTTCCGCCTCGTAATGCACCGACCCGCGGTCGGTGGGAATGCTGAAGCCGCCTTCCAGCGGCACCACGCAGCTGCCTGGCTTGATGAACAGCAACGGCTCGGTGGGCACCGGATTATCCAGTTCCTTTGCATGCTCGGCATAGTTGCGGCCAATGCACACCACTTTCCCGATCGGGAAATGAATACGCGTACCGTCGACATACTGGTGCTGATAGCTCATAACCGACTCCTGCCTTTGGATTTTCATCAGGTGTTTATAAGGGTCAAACCGCGAAGATCTTGCCCGGGTTCATGATGCCGTTGGGGTCAAAGACTGCCTTTACCGCTTTCATGTACTCGATCTCCACCGGCGAGCGACTGTAGGTCAGATAGTCGCGTTTGGTCATGCCCACGCCGTGCTCGGCGGAAATCGAGCCGTTGTACTTCTCGACGGTCTCGAACACCCATTTGTTCACCGTCGCGCACTTGGCGAAGAATTCATCCTTGCTCAGGTTTTCCGGCTTGAGGATGTTCAGGTGCAGGTTGCCGTCACCGATGTGGCCGAACCAGACGATTTCGAAGTCCGGGTAGTGTTCGCCGACGATTGCATCGATTTCCCGCAAGAATGCCGGTACCTTCGAGACGGTTACCGAGATGTCGTTCTTGTACGGCGTCCAGTGCGAGATGGTTTCGGAGATGTACTCGCGCAATTTCCACAGGTTCTGCAACTGGGTTTCGCTCTGGCTCATCACGCCGTCGAGCACCCAGCCTTGTTCGACACAGTGCTCAAAGGTTTCCAGCGCGTGGTTGGCGACTTCTTCGGTGGTGGCCTCGAATTCCAGCAGGGCGTAGAACGGGCAGTCGGTCTCGAAAGGCGCCGGCACGTCGCCGCGACCGAGGACCTTGGCCAGGGCCTTGTCGGAGAAAAACTCGAATGCGGTCAGGTCCAGTTTGCCCTGGAAGGCATGCAGCACCGGCATGATCGAATCGAAATCCGGCGTGCCGAGCACCATCGCGGTGAGGTTTTTCGGCGCCCGATCCAGGCGCATGGTGGCTTCGACCACGAAGCCAAGCGTGCCCTCCGCGCCGATGAACAGCTGGCGCAAATCGTAGCCGGTGGCGTTCTTGATCAGGTCTTTGTTCAGCTCCAGCACGTCGCCCTTGCCGGTGACGACTTTCATGCCCGCCACCCAATTACGCGTCATGCCGTAGCGAATGACTTTGATTCCGCCGGCATTGGTGCCGATATTGCCGCCAATCTGGCTGGAACCGGCTGAAGCAAAATCCACCGGGTAGTACAGGCCATGTTCCTCGGCCTTGTTCTGCAGTTGTTCGGTGACCACGCCCGGCTGGCACACGGCGGTGCGGTCGGTCAGGTTCACGTCGAGAATCTGGTTCATGTAGTCGAAGGACACCACGACTTCGCCATTGGCCGCCACGGCCGCGGCGGACAGCCCGGTACGTCCGCCCGAGGGGACCAGCGCGACCTTGTGCGCATTGGCCCAGCGCACGATGGCCTGGACCTGTTCGATGGTCTTGGGAAAGACGATGGCCACCGGCGCCGGAGCGAAATGCTTGGTCCAATCCTTGCCGTAAGCATTCAGGGAGTCGGCATCGGTCAGGACCTTGCCAGGCTCAACCAGGGTCTTCAGCTCATCTATCACGGCAGGATTGGTCATCGACAGAACTCTCGAACAATTCATGGTCATCCTGAGAACGCTTCACGTCGCAGGAATGGGTGTTTGCGGGGGGCATATGCTAGCATACCGACCCCGCAGCGTAGTGCCCAACGGCTGTTCTGCGGCGACGGCTGTCATGCCGGTCGGGCCGGCCCAGGCTGCCCGATTCCCTGCCATTTTTCTCCGGGACACAGGTTTACGCAGATGAGCAAGACTTCTCTCGATAAGAGCAAGATCAAGTTCCTTCTTCTCGAAGGCGTCCACCAATCGGCTGTCGACGTCCTCAAGTCGGCGGGCTACACCAGCATCGAGTACATCACCAGTTCTCTGCCGGAAGCCCAGCTCAAGGAAAAGATCGCCGATGCTCACTTCATCGGCATTCGCTCCCGTACTCAACTGACCGAAGAGATCTTCGACCACGCCAAGAAACTGGTCGCGGTCGGCTGCTTCTGCATCGGCACCAACCAGGTTGACCTCAACGCGGCCCGTGAGCGCGGTATCGCGGTGTTCAACGCGCCGTACTCCAACACCCGTTCCGTTGCCGAGCTGGTGCTGGCCGAAGCGATCCTGCTGCTGCGCGGCATCCCCGAGAAAAACGCTTCCTGCCACCGTGGCGGCTGGATCAAGAGCGCGGCCAACTCCTTCGAAATCCGGGGCAAGAAGCTGGGTATCGTCGGCTACGGCTCGATCGGCACCCAGTTGTCGGTACTTGCCGAAGGCCTTGGCATGCAGGTGTTCTTCTATGACACCGTGACCAAGCTGCCACTGGGCAACGCCACCCAGGTCAACGACCTGCATGAATTGCTGGGCATGTCCGACATCGTCACTCTGCACGTACCGGAAACCCCGGCCACCCAGTGGATGATCGGCGAGAAGGAAATCCGTGCCATCAAGAAAGGCGGAATCCTGATCAACGCCGCGCGTGGCACCGTGGTCAAGCTCGACGCCCTGGCCGAAGCGATCAAGGACAAGCACCTGATCGGCGCTGCCATCGACGTGTTCCCGGTGGAGCCGCGCTCCAACGACGACATCTTCGAGAGCCCGCTGCGTGGCCTGGACAATGTGATCCTGACCCCGCACATCGGCGGGTCCACCGCTGAAGCCCAGGCCAACATCGGTCTGGAAGTGGCGGAGAAACTGGTCAAGTACAGCGACAACGGTACTTCGGTATCGTCGGTGAACTTCCCGGAAGTGGCTTTGCCCGCTCACCCTGGCAAGCACCGCCTGCTGCACATCCACGAGAACATCCCGGGTGTGATGAGCGAGATCAACAAGGTCTTCGCGGAAAACGGCATCAACATTTCCGGCCAGTTCCTGCAGACCAACGAGAAGGTCGGCTACGTCGTGATCGACGTCGATGCCGAATACTCCGACCTGGCGCAGGAGAAGCTGCAGCACATCAACGGCACCATTCGTTGCCGCGTGTTGTTCTAAGCAGGCTGGACTTGCAATAAAAAACGGGAGCCCCGCGGGGGGCTCCCGTTTTTTTATCTGGCACAACCTGGAAACCCTGTGGGAGCGAGCCTGCTCGCGAAGGCGCAATATCAGCCAATACAAATAAGTCTGACAGACCGCTTTCGCGAGCAGGCTCGCTCCCACAAGAGAAGCTGCGTTTTCAAGCCGGTGTTACTTCACATTCACCGTGATTTTCTCGGACACGATCGACGGGTCGAACGGCATATGGCCGCTGTCGCCCAGGATCAACTGCAAGGTGTGCTTGCCCGGGGCCAGTTTGATGGTGGCCTCGGTTTGTGCCTTGCCGAAGTGCATGTGGTGGGCGTCGGTCGGAATCGGCGCGCCTTCCTTCGGCACGTCGTCGACATCGATCAGCAAATGGTGATGGCCGGTGTTCTTGGTCACATCGCCCGCCGGAGCCAGGGCGATATCCTTGACGCCGAACTTGACCTTGAATTCCTGGCTGACGGTGGCGCCATCTTCCGGGGAAACGATGAACACTTCTGCGCCCTTGGGGGCCGGGGTCGCCGCTGTTGCCAGCATCGAGGTGCCCAACAACAGGCCAGCCAACGCGGCACGAGACATAAAGCTTTTCATTTTTTTCTCCAGTTTTTCGATGAAATCCGCTGAGTCATGACAACTTCATGAACAATCGTTGTCGAAGCCTGCAACAACCATAGCAAAGCGAGCCTGAGACGAGCGTCGCTTGTATAAATTCTAGGAGTGACCATGCGTTTCCTGCCTGGCCTGATCTGCCTGCTACCCCTTTTGAGCCCTTTGGCCCATGCCGAATTGATCGACGATATCAACGACCGGGGCGAGTTGCGCATCGCTCTTGAGGCCAACACGGCGCCCTTCAACTTCAAGGAAGACGGCAAACTCACTGGCTTCGAAGTGGAGCTGGGCGAAATGCTCGCGAACGAACTCGATGTACGCGCCGATTTCGTTGTCACCGATGCCGAGGATTTGCTGGCCGGTGTGGAAACCGGCAAATACGACGTCGCCATCAATCACATAGCACTGACCCCGGAACTGGCGGATCGTTTCGATACCAGTACCCCTTACAGCCAACCGGATGCGCAGTTGCTGGCAAGCAAGGACGAGTCGCAACGTCCGCTGGTCATGGCGCAGTCGTTCCAGGCGCAGGACAAGAAAGGCCCGCCGCCCAGCCTGGTGATTCCGTTCCAGAAGGACAACCCGGCCTTCAAGGCCAGCCTGGACAATGCCCTGGCGCGGATCAAGGAGGATGGGCGGCTGGAGCAGTTGTCGCAGAAGTGGTTGAAACAGCCGGAGTGAAAAAATGGAATCACCCGTGGCGAGGGAGCTTGCTCCCGCTGGGCTGCGAAGCAGTCCTAGTCCGGATCAGGTGATTTCCCGGACAGACCGCATCAGCCGCCTTGCGACGGCTGCGCCGCCGAGCGGGAGCAAGCTCCCTCGCCACGGGGGGCAGCATCCATACGGTCGATTGATCTGTCTTCAAGGCTTACGCCACACACTGGCCAACCAAGGCTGCTGTTCCCGTGGCAGCCCCGCCGGCCGGTAATAATGCTCCAGCTCCACAAAACCTGCCGCGCCCAGCAGCCTGCGCCAGGCGTCGAGATCGTGGTAGGCGCCGAAGCGCTGGCCGTTCCAGCCTTCCTGGTTTTCGCCTCGTGGATTGGAGCTGAACAGAACCCCTCCAGCCTTTAGCGTGGCGTGCAGCTGCCTGAGCACGCGGGGCAGTTCCTGGACTGGAATATGAAACAGCACCGCGTTGGCAAAAATCCCATCAAAGCGTCCATCCGGCAGGTCGAGTTTCAGGAAGTCCTGTTGCCACACCTCGCACCCGCTGTCCTGGCGGGCCATCCGGGCGAATTCTTCGGAACCGTCCAGGCCGACCGCGACATGGCCCATGCCGGTGAACGTACGCAAATCCCGCCCCGGACCGCAGCCGAAGTCGAGGATATGAAACGGCGCCTGGCCCTGGATGTGGCGCAGCAACGCATCGATGTTCTGGCTGACATCATGATCGCGGGTGCCTTCGCGAAAATTCTCGGCCACGGCGTTGTAATGACCCAGGGTCGTGGCGGTGATGACGTGCAGGTCTTCGGCAGTGTGTTTCATGATCGCGGGCTTTGCTGGGGAGTGTTTGACGACTATACCGCAAGCCCGCCGGCCGCCAATCGCGAGCTGGCTCGCTCCCACAATGAGTCGCGCTTCAGCGTTTGTTCAGGCCGCGCGCCAGACGATCGCCCCCCAACTGGATCACCGCGACCAGCGCCACCAGCAGCACGATAACCGTGAGCATGATCTGGCTGTCGAACCGCTGGTAGCCGTAACGGTAGGCGATGTCACCCAGGCCACCGGCGCCGATCGCCCCGGCCATGGCCGAGGAATTGATCATGGTCACCAAAGTGATGGTAAAACCGCCGACGATGCCTGGCAGCGCCTCCGGCAGCAATACGTGCCAGACGATATGCCAGCGCCGGCAACCCATGGCCTGGGCCGCTTCGATCAGGCCGTGGTCGACTTCCCGCAGGCTGACTTCGGCGATGCGGGCAAAAAACGGCGTCGCGGCGATGGTCAGCGGCACCACCGCAGCCCACACGCCGTAGGTCGTGCCGACAATCAGCCGAGTGAACGGAATCAGCGCCACCATCAGGATCAGGAACGGGATCGAGCGAAACAGGTTCACGAACGCGCCCAAGGCACGGTTAAGCGCCGGTGCCTCGTAAATGCCGCCCTTGCCGCTGGTGACCAGGATAACCGCCAGCGGAATGCCCGCCAGCAACGCGATCAATGACGACACACCGACCATGAGGAACGTGTCGATGAAGCCCTGCAATAAGCGATCAAGCCACATAACCCAGCACCTCCACCCGTTGCGCCCATGCACCTGCCCGCTGACGCAACTCCTCGGCGCCCAGTGAGGAGCCGCTCACGGCCAGCAGTAATTGTCCCAGCCCATGTCCCTGGATCCGTTCGATGCCGCCGTGCAACAGTCGCACCCGGCCACCGAGGGCGCCGAACAGGGCTGCGAGGTCCGGTTCATCACGGGCGGTACCGGTGAATTGCAGGCGCAGCACCGTGGCTGCGTCCGTCGAGGCCGGTTGCGGCTGCAAACGGTTCTGCAGTTCTTCAGGCAGCGCGTGCTGCAACGGCGCCAGCAGCGTCCGGCTGACCTCATGTTGCGGGTTGCCGAAGACTTCCCAGACCGGCCCCTGCTCAACGATCCGCCCTTGCTCCAGCACCACTACCCGGTCGCAGACTTCGCGGATCACCGCCATCTCGTGGGTAATCAGCACGATCGTCAGGCCCAGCCGGTGGTTGATCTCCCGCAGCAGGCGGAGGATCGACTGAGTGGTCTCCGGATCCAGCGCCGAAGTCGCCTCGTCACACAGCAGGATCTGCGGATCGTGGACCAGCGCCCGGGCGATGCCGACCCGCTGCTTCTGCCCGCCTGAGAGTTGTGCCGGATAGGCCTTGTGCTTGCCATCCAGACCCACCAGTTCGAGCAGCTCGCGGACCTTGCGCTGGCGTTGCTCCTTGGGCACCCCGGCGACTTTCAGCGGCAGCTCGACGTTCTGCCAGACGGTCTTGGCCGACATCAGGTTGAAATGCTGGAAGATCATGCCGATGCGCCGGCGCAGCTCGACCAGGCGATCCTCATCGAACTCGCCGATATCCACCTGATCGATCAGCACCCGACCGCTGGTGGGTTGCTCGAGGCGGTTGATGGTACGGATCAGCGATGACTTGCCGGCGCCGCTGCGGCCGATGATGCCGAACACCTCGCCGCGCTGGATCGCCAGGTCGATGCCGTGCAGCGCGTTCACCGGTCCTTGGGCGCCCAGGTAGGTTTTGCCCAGTCCGACAAAACGCACGTGGGCCCGGTTGAGCTGTGGGTGCAGCTCGGTGCTTTCGGCGCTTCGGCGCGTGGGCGTTTGCTGTTCAAGCAAAGCGTTGACGGCATTCATATCAGCTTTCCCAGCCGGCTTGATAAAGCTTCCCATGAGCCTTGTCCAAGGCTGCGCGCACGGCCGGGGAGTGCTGATAGATATCGACGAACTTGATCAGCCGCGGGTCGCTTTTGCTCTTGGGCTGGATCACGAACTGGATGACGTATTCCTTGTGATCGAGGCCGTCGAACAGCAACGCGGACGTCGCGTCGAAGGTGTTCGCCAGGCGGATATAGGCCGGGTAGCCCTGCACCAGATCGGCGTCTTCATAGGCGCGCACCAGTTGCACGGCTTCGACCTGCAGGATCTTGATCTTCTTCGGATTGGCGACAATGTCGTCTTCGGTGGCCTTGTAGCCGACGCCCGGCTTGAGCTGGATCAGCCCGGCCTTGGCCAGCAGTTGCAAGCCGCGACCGCTGTTGATCGGGTCGTTGGCTATGGCGACGCTCGCGCCTTCGGGCAGCTCGTCGAAGCTTTTGTATTTTTTCGAGTAGAGGCCGACATTGTTGATGATTCCCGGCGCGAACGGCACCAGGTCGAACCCAGCGGCTGCCTTGGCGTTTTCCAGGAAGGGAATGTGCTGGAAATAATTCACGTCAATGTCACCCGAAGCGAGGCTGACGTTAGGCGCGATCCAGTCACTGAATTCCACCAGCTCAACCTTCAGGCCTTGTTTGCCGGCCTCTTCGACAGCGGCCTCCAGAGGAATGGCGAAGGCGGCGGTGGTGCCGATTTTCAACGGCGCGTCGGCGGCGAACAGCGCTGAGCTGAACAGGCCGAGGGCCAGGGCCAGTGCTTTGACTGGCAGGGTCAGGAGTTGCTTGGTCATGTCGGTTGTTCCAGTCATTAATGAGTCATGTGCTTTCGTGGCGAGGGAGCTTGCTCCCGCTGGGCTACGAAGTAGCCCGAGCTTTTTTGGGCGGGCTTCGCCCACCAGCGGGAGCAAGCTCCCTCGCCACGGTCATCGCCGGTAGTTCGAGCCAGTGTGTTGGCCGGGTAGTCGCGCTTGCGCGTGAAACAGCTTTTCCCGCAACGTCCCCCCGTCGTATTCGGTCTTGTACGACCCGCGGCGCTGCAGCTCGGGAATCACCAGGTCGATGAAATCCACGTAGCTTTGTGGCGTGACGATGCGGGTCAGGTTGAAGCCGTCGAGGCCGGTCTCGGCGATCCACGATTCCAGCTCGTCGGCGACCTGTTCGGGCGAGCCGACAACGGTGATGTAGCGACCGCCCAAGGCGTGTTGCTCCAGAAGCTTGCGTCGGGTCCAGTCGTTGTTCTGCAAGGTCTTGGTCGCGGACTGGATGGCGTTGCTCTTCACGTACTGGATCGGTTCGTCCAGTTCGTACTCGGAAAAATCGATGCCCGTCGACGCGGAGAAATGCGCCACGCCGGCCTCGGCGCTGGCATACCCCAGGTACTCGGCATGCTTGGCCCAGGCCGCTGCTTCGGTCTCGCCGACAATCACGTTCAAGCCCATGAACACCTTGATGTCCTCGGCATTGCGTCCGGCCGCGACGGCGCTGGCGCGGACCTTGTCCACCTGGGCCCTGGTCGCCGGCTTGTTCTGGCCGCTGATGAACACGCACTCGGCATGGCGCCCGGCGAACAGCAGCCCGCGCTCGGAGCTGCCAGCCTGGAACAGCACCGGTGTGCGTTGGGGCGATGGCTCGCAGAGGTGATAACCCTCGACCTGATAAAACTCGCCCTGGTGCCTGACCTTGTGCACTTTTTCTGGCTGGGCGTAGATCCGTTGCTGGCGATCGTTGAGCACCGCATCGTCTTCCCAGCTGCCCTCCCAGAGTTTGTAGAGCACCTCCAGGTACTCGTCGGCCTGGTCATAACGGCGGTCGTGCTCGACCTGCGCGCCAAGGCCCATGGCTTTCGCGGCGCTGTCCAGGTAGCCGGTGACAATGTTCCAGCCAACCCGGCCGCGGCTCAGGTGATCCAGCGTGCTCATGCGTCGGGCGAACAGGTACGGCGGCTCATAGGTGAGGTTGGCGGTGAGGCCGAAGCCGAGGTTGCGGGTGACGGCAGCCATTGCCGAGACCAGCAGCAATGGGTCGTTGACCGGCAGCTGGATCGACTCTTTCAGCGTGACCTCCACCGATTGCTGGTAAACGTCATAGACCCCGACGATATCGGCAATGAACAACCCGTCGAACAGGCCGCGCTCCAGTAGCTGGGCCAGACCGGTCCAGTATTCGAGCGTGTTGTACTGGGTCGAGGTGTCCTGCGGATGCGTCCACAAGCCGTGGTTGATATGACCGATGCAGTTCATGTTGAACGCGTTGAGGAGGATTTTTTTCTTGTCGAGGGCCATCAGATGGTCCCTCGTAATGGTGGTTTTTCGTCGTTGAGGTAGAAATTGCCGACCGCGTGATATTTCCAGCGCACCGGGTCATGCAGCGTATGCACCCGGGCGTTGCGCCAGTGACGATCCAGGCCATGTTCGGCCAGGGTCGCCTGGCTGCCGGCCAGTTCGAACAGCGTGCTGCCGGCGGCCAGGGAGATTTCGGTGCTGATGGCCCGGGCTTCGGCCACGGCAATCGAGGCCGCCGCCACCGTTTCGGCGTTGCTGTCCGCCTGGGCGCGGTCGAGGAATTCGCCTGCGCGTTCCAGCAGGGCTTCGGCGGCGTGCAGGCGAATGTTCAAATGGCCGAAGCTCTTGAGCGTATGCGGATCCTGGGTGGCGACATCGCTGGTGGCGTCGATCCACGGCCGGGTTTTGCTGCGGACAAAATGCAACGCATCTTCATAGGCGGCGCGGGCAATGCCGGTGTCGATGGCGGCATGGAGAATCTGCGCCAACGGGCCCACCGGAGTAGGGCGCTCGAAGGCGCTCTGGAACGGCACGATGTCTTCGGCAGCGACATGCACGGCTTCGAACACCACCGAGCCGCTGCCCGTGGTGCGCTGGCCGAAACCGCTCCAGTCGTCGATAACCGTCAGGCCCTGGCTGTTGCGCGGAACGAACGCCAACTGCTGCACGCCGTTCTCGTCCACCACCGAAGTAGGGATGCGCTGGGCATAGATCGCCCCGGTGGCGTAAAACTTGCGGCCGTTGATGCGGTACCCGTCGCCATCGCGAAGCAGTTGGGTGGTGCGCTCGTGAGCAGTCCTGGTTCCCAGCTCCGCCAGGGCATTGCCGAACCGCTGACCGGCCAGCACTTCGGCATACAGCCGTTGCTTCTGCGCTTCGCTACCGTTTACCCGCAGCACTTCCAGGGCGTAGTAGTGGTTCTGGGGGATTTGCCCGAGCGAGCCATCGGCCTGGGCGATCAGCGCCACGACCTTCGCCAGCGTGACGTTGGAAACGCCGGCGCCGCCGTAGGCCTTGGGCACGCTGATGCCCCACAGGCCGGAGCGGGTGAAGGCTTCCAGCTCCGGGTGCGGCAGGCGCCGTTCGCGATCGCGCAGGGCGCTGTCGCGCTTGAAGTCATCGGCCAGGTCGCTGGCGACAATCAGGGCTTGTTCATCGCTGGTGATCACCGCGACGTGTTGGGAAAGCGTCATGTGCTGCTCCAGTGGTCGGGTCGTCAGATCCAGGAATGTCGGGCGGGCAAGGTCCCGTTCAGGTGGTAGTCGCCGATTGCGTGGTATTTCCAGCGCACCGGGTCGTGCAGGGTGTGGACCCGCGCGTTGCGCCAGTGGCGGTCGAGGTTGAACTCGGCAAGGGTGGCGCGGCTGCCGGCCAGCTCGAAGAGTTTTTCGCTGGCTTGCAGGGCGATTTCGGTGGTCAGCACCTTGGCTTCGGCGACGGCTATCGAAGCGCGGGCGGCGGACTGTGCAGTGATCGGCGCGGCGTTAACCTGGTCCAGTACGTGCCCCGCCTTGCGCAACAAAGCCTCGGCGGCATGCAGTTCGATTTTCAGCTTGCCGACGTCGGCGATTACGTACAGATCGTCGCTGGCCCGCTCGACCTTGGCATCGATCCAGGGCCGGGCGCGTTCGCGAACGAAGGCGATCGCGTCATCGATAGCGCCGCGGGCGATTCCCAGGTCAATCGCCGCCTGGATCAGCTGCGAGAAGGCGCCTTGCACGTTTGGCGTTTCGTTGATGCGCCAGTTGTCCAGGACCAGTTCGGCGTCGACCCGCACATTGTTCAGCAGCACGGTGCCGCTGGCCGTGGTGCGCTGGCCGAAGCCCGACCAGTCGTCGACGATGCGCAGGCCCGGGGTGCCGCGCCGGACGAACGCCAGCACCTGGCGACCTTCGTCGTTCAATGCCTTCACGGCAACCCAATGGGCGAACAGGGCGCCGGTGGAGTAGAACTTCTGTCCATTGATGACGAAGCCATCGCCATCGGCGGTGATCCGCGCCTTGAGGTCCAGGGTGTTGCGGGTGCCGCGCTCCGGCCCGGCGTTGCCGATGCGCCAGCCTTCGAGCACGCTCTGGAGGAGAATTTTCTTTTGCCGTTCGGTGCCCGTGGCGAGAATCAGCTGGAGCACGCCGAACTGGTTCTGCGGGATCTGCCCGAGGGCCGGATCGGCTGCGGAAATGATCGCGAACACTTCGGCGATGGTAACTGAAGAGACTTGCGGGCCGCCGTACTCACGAGGAACGGCAATGCTGCCAAGCCCGCTGCGGGTGAATTGCTCGATTTCCGCCCAGGGCAGCTTGCGCTGCTGATCGCGGCGCGCGGCCTGCTGGCGAGCAACCTGTGCGAGTTCATGCGCGGCCTTGATTGCCTCGGCATCGGTGCGCAGCACCTGTGCCGGCAATAACAATGGAGCCACATCCAGGTCGCTATGGACCTTTGCTTGCGCCAGATCGGACATTACAGCCACTCCGTGGCTGCGTGCAGTGCCTTGGCGCCCTGCACTGGGGCGTTTGTGTTCCGTACCATACCCACCTCACATCTCAAGAAAACACCGCGATGAATGCGGTGGCGAAAATCAAGAATGTCCGGTGGTCCGGTCGATATACCCTAAACGCGTATAAAATGTTTTTGAACTATCTTTTAGGAATATCGATAGGCTGGATTTAAATTCAAGGAGCCCGCATGGGCGAAACGGCTCTTGTGGTGAGGGAGCAGATCCCTGTCACAAAAACCGATTATTTTTGCCAAGGCATTTCAACGACCATCAACAACGCTTTTGGCGGGGCTCTTCAGATTCGCATTCGCGCAACCGATCTTCAATGTCCGCGGCGGTGCCCAATGGGAGGTGTTGCCTACACGATCAAGGATGCAATAGGTCACTTCCAGGCGCAGGTCTTCGCCGGCTTCGGTGATTATTTCCGGTGGCACCCAGACATGGATCGGCTGGCCCACCTCGCAAGGTTTGATCCGAGGCAAGTCCATCCGTACATCGCCCCAGCGCACGGTGATCGCATCGTCGGCGGCCATGTTCAGGTAGGGCTCGATGGTCAGCGGTACGCCACGCTTGATCTGATTCGGATTGACGCCCTGGCGACGGATGGCCTGGGGGATACGCACCGGTGCCAGGCTCTGGTTTTCATCGCCGATCAAGGTCGAAGGCCGACCTCCGGGGCAGTCGAGTTTGACTTGCACCTGTTGCGGAGCCGACAGCGCCGGCCCCCGCCCGACCCGCATGACGCGGTAATGGATGCATGAAGTCCCGTTGACGACGAAGCTTTCGGGTATCCGCAGCGTGATGCCGCCATGGGTATCCGCCTCGGCTACCTGGCGGGAGCCGACGTAGCAGTTATCCCAGAACAGTTCGATCAGATCGCCCGCGTCCATGCCGGAATAAGGTGTGATGAGCACTTCCAGCCGAGCGGCGCTGGTGATGTTGATACCGGTATGCAGGGCATTGGCCAGCGCGGGCGCGGCCAGTTCGAGGATCGGTGACGTACATGTCATGGTGTTCTCCTTGGTGTCCATATCGAACTGTTTCATAAAGGTCAAAGGCACGGATAAACGCGGCATTGTTTATTGCTTTGCAATAAACTCATGAACTTTCAGTGCAAGACTGAGGGGAATTAAAAATAAGGCGCGTCGCTTGTTGGCTTCTAGATAAGGGTTGGGCAGTTACAGTGTCAATAGAAGGGCGGGATTAATGCTTGATTGGCCAACTCTTCAGAAGTTTCCTACGCGATGCAGTTAGTAATACTTGCTGTCAGACGCCACTTTCCTTGCCCCGGCGTCTGTCGTATTGCTTACGGTAGCTGAAGGCGCGAGACAACGGGCGAGGGGGGCGACATAAGTGTTACGCAAGGTATACGCATGTCGTGCTGAAAAGTTTCTCAACTGAGGTCGGGGCTGTAAGTTGTTTCGTAGCGGTCAAGAGTATGACATTCAAGTTATCCACTTCCTTCCATGGAAGTGTGCCGGATAACTTATTGCGCGGCGTGTGCGGAGAGGAACTTACTGAGGAATTGTCGAGTACGCTCTTCTTTAGGGGCCGCGAACAAAGCCTTGGCTTCCCCTTGCTCGACGATCACACCTTTATCGAAGAACACCACGCGATTGGCCACGTCCCGGGCGAAGCCCATTTCGTGGGTGACGATCACCATGGTGCGTTTTTCTTCGGCCAGGCCGCGAATGGTCGCCAGTACCTCGCCCACCAGTTCGGGGTCGAGGGCCGAGGTCGGCTCGTCGAACAGGATCACCGCCGGCTCCATCGCCAGCGCCCGGGCAATTGCCACGCGCTGCTGCTGGCCGCCGGACAGGCGCCGTGGGTAGGCGTCTTCCTTGCCGGCCAGCCCGACCTTGGCCAGGAGCTTGCGCCCCAGGGCTTCGGCTTCGGCACGGGGAATTTTTTTCACCACCTGGGGACCTTCGGTGACATTTTCCAATGCGGTGCGATGGGGAAATAGGTTGAAGTTCTGGAATACGAACCCTACCTGCTGACGCAAACGCCTGACCAGGCCCTGTTGCTGGTTCAGCGGGCGGCTGCCATCGATCTCGATGTCGCCGACCTTGATCCGGCCACTGCTGGGCTCTTCGAGAAAGTTCAGGCAGCGCAGGAAGGTGGTCTTGCCCGAGCCGCTGGGGCCGATGATCGCTACCACTTCGCCTTCTTCGATCTTCAGGTCGATGCCGTTGAGCACTACCTGACCCTTGAACTGCTTTGTCAGTTTTTCCACGACAATCATCGGTCAGGACTCCTGGTCATGCCGATTGACCCGGGCTTCCAAGACGTTCTGCAAGTGCGAAAGCACGGTGGCAAGAACCCAATAGATCAGCGCGGCGGCAAGGTACATGGTGAAGATTTCGAAGGTTCTGGCGGTGATCAGCTGCGCCTGGCGGAACAGCTCCGGTACCTGGATGGTCGCCGCCAATGCAGTGTCCTTGACCAGGGATATGAAGCTGTTGCCCAACGGTGGCAGGGCTGTGCGTGCGGCTTGCGGCAGGATGGCCCGACGCAGGGTCTGCGCGCGGGTCATGCCGATACTGGCCGCCGCTTCCCACTGGCCGCGTTCGATGGAGCTGATCGCGGCCCGCAGGATTTCGCAGGCGTAGGCCGCCATGTTCAGCGAAAAACCGATCAGTGCCGCCGGCAGTGGGTCCAGCTCGATGCCCAGTTGCGGCAAGCCGTAATAGATCACGAACAACTGCACCAGCAACGGCGTGCCGCGAAAGAACGACACGTAGATGCGGGCAATCCAGTTCACCGGTTTGAAGCGCGACAAACGCATCAGCGCCAGGCCAAACCCGAGCAGCAAGCCGAAGAACATGCCGCCCAGGCTGAGTATGACCGTGTAATACGCGCCCTTGAGCAAAAAGGGCGCGGAGTCCAGCGCGAGTTGAAGAGCTGCTTCCATTATTGAGTGACGTCAGCGCTGAAGTATTTTTCCGAGAGCTTTTTCAGCGTGCCGTCGGCGCGCAGTTTTTCAATGGCCTTGTTCACGGCTGCCAGCAGCTCGGGCTCGCCTTTGCGCAGGGCAATGCCAGACTCCTGGCGAGAAAAGGCTTCGCTGGTGACGGTGGTGTCCTTGGCTTTCTTGGCGTATTCCAGCGCGGCCAGGCGGTCAATCAGAATGGTATCGATGCGGCCGACACGCAGGTCCTGGAACTTGGTTGGATCATCGTCGTAGGTCTTGACCTGGGCGCCCGGTACTTCTGCCTTGACCCACTGCTCATAGTTGGTGCCCAGGCCCACGCCGACTTTTTTGCCGTCCAGGTCAGCGGCCTTCTTGATGTTCAGTTCGTCGGCTTTTTTGGTCAGTACCAGCGCCTGGATCCCGGAAACAGTGTACGGCTCGGAGAAGTCGTACTTTTTCTTGCGCTCTTCGGAGATGGTCACCTGGTTCACCACGGCGTCAAGACGCTTGGATTCCAGGGCGGCGAGGATACCGGCCCATGGGGTCGTCTGCAGCTTGACCTTGACCCCCAGTTCCTTGGCCAGGGCTTCGGAAAATTCCACTTCGAAGCCAGTCAGTTTGCCGCTGTCATCAACAAAACTGAATGGTGGATAAGTGCCTTCCAGGCCGATCTTGATCTCACCAGCGTCCTTGATTTTTTGCAGCTGCTCACCGGCAACCGCTTGTCCCATCAGCCCGGCGCTCAATGCCAGGCCCAGCGAACCCACCAGCAGGTTGCGACGTAATGCGGAAAAATTCATGACAAGCCCCTGTATTTTTATGATGACGTTTATCTGGAAGAGAAAGGCGTAGCCGCGATCCGAAAGAATTGCCACATCCTGCCCTAAAAGCAGGCTTTGCGTCTCGTGGCAAATACGCCTGCGGCGCGACTATAGGTTGGGTCGTATAGATTGGAAAATAATATTAAATCACGACCATATTCCAATATGTAATCAACATCTTGTAGGAGCGAGCCTGCTCGCTCCACAACGACATTTACCGAGCCTGGAACACCGAGTCATAGGCAAACAGCGCCGGTGCACCGCCGGTATGCAGGAAGATGATCGGGCCGTTTTCAAAGCGGTCGCGACCGATGCCGTCGAGCAGCCCGGCCATGGCCTTGCCGGTATAGACCGGATCGAGCAGCAGGCCTTCCTGGCTCGCCAGCAACTTGACCGCCGCCAGCGTACCGGCGTTGGGCTCGCCGTAGCGGGGGGCGAAGTACTCGTCCCACAGGTTCACCTTGAAGGCCGGCGGCAGGGCCATTTCCAGCAACTGCGCCGTACGTTCGGCGAGCCCCTGGACTTTCGGAAACTGGTCCTCCTCGCTGCGTGAAACCGTCACCCCGATCACGGGAAGGTCCGGCAGGGTTTCGCTCAATGCCAGCGCCAGGCCGCCATGCGTGCCGGCACTGCCAGAGGCCAGCACCACGGCGGCGAATTCAAGTCCGGTGTCCTTGATCTGCTCGGCCAACTCCAGGCCTGCGCGCACATAACCCAAGGCACCCAGGGCATTCGAACCGCCAATCGGCACCAGGTAAGGTTTTTTCCCGTTGCTACGCAGGCGGCCGGCAAGGGCCTGCAACTGTTCGTCGGCGTTGTCCAGGTTTTCAACAAGTTCGACCTTGGCGTCGAACAGCTCCAGCAACAGCCGATTACCGTTGCCCAGGTAATTGCTTTCCTCGGTACCGATGGGGTTTTCCAGCAACGCCACACAACCCAGGCCCAGCTTCGCGGCCAGGGCAGCGGTCTGACGGACATGGTTGGACTGGATCGCGCCGGCAGTGACGAGCGTGTCGGCGCCTTGGGCCAGGGCGTCGGCGGCAAGGTATTCAAGCTTGCGCAACTTATTGCCGCCCAGTGCCAGAGGCGTCAGGTCGTCGCGCTTGACGTAGATGTCGCGGCCGAGCCAGGCGGAGAGACGGTCGAGTTTTTCCAGAGGCGTCGGATGGCTGAGCAGGTCGAGACGATGGAAGCGAGACAACTGTTCTTTGATCATGAGTCCGTACTGGCTGTAGGCGATATCCGGACTATAGGCAGCTGAGTATTCACGGGCAACCGGCATGTGGGCGTTGAGGATGACACTTAATAAGGCAATCAACGGACCCGTGGCGAGGGAGCTTGCTCCCGCTGGGCCGCGCAGCGGCCCCAAAACCTGCCAGATGCGGAGCGTCAGACCCACCGCACTCGCCGGGTTACGACTGCTTCGCAGCCGAGCGGGAGCAAGCTCCCTCGCCACAGGCGCATCATTCTCTCAACTGAACCGCTCCCACAGGATTTGCGTCACCACTGAACGAATGATCTGCGAACTGCGTCATACCCACCCATGGGCTAGTGTAGGAAACGTGCCATTGAGCCCTGCGATTAGTCCTTGGCAGCCTATTCATGTTTAACTTGAACGTTCATTCAAGTTAAACCATTGGTTTGCTGCCCGCTCACAACAGGAGGCTTGCCTTTGCCGAGTCCGTTTGCGCACGTCATGATTTCGCTTTGCGAGGTGCTCCATCGATGAGTACTTCGTCCCTCCCATCCAGCGGCCTGGTCCGCATGAATCCGCCGGTGTTTTATTTCGCCGCGACCTTCATCCTGCTGTTCGGCCTGGTCGTCATTGCCGTGCCGGAGCAGGCCGGCGCCTGGTTGCTGGCCGCGCAGAACTGGGCGGCCAATACGGTCGGCTGGTATTACATGCTGGCGATGACCCTGTACCTGGTCTTCGTGGTGGTCACCGCCTTGTCCGGCTACGGCAAGATCAAGCTCGGTGCCGACCACGACGAGCCCGAATTCAGCTACCTGTCCTGGGCCGGCATGTTGTTTGCCGCCGGGATCAGCATCACCTTGTTTTTCTTCTGCGTTTCCGAGCCCCTGACCCATCTGGTCCAGCCGCCCCAGGGCGAAGCCGGCACCGCCGATGCGGCGCGCCAGGCGATGCAGATCCTGTTCCTGCACTGGGGTTTGCACGGCTGGGGTGTGTTCGCTTTTGTTGGCATGGCCCTGGCGTACTTCGCCTACCGGCATAACCTGCCGCTGGCCTTGCGGTCGGCGTTGTACCCGCTGATCGGCAAGCGCATCAACGGGCCGATCGGTTATGCGGTGGACGGTTTCGGCATCATCGCGACCGTGTTCGGCCTTGGCGCGGATATGGGCTTTGGCGTGCTGCACCTCAATTCCGGTCTGGATTACCTCTTCGGCATTGCTCACACCCAGTGGATCCAGGTCGGGCTGATCGTGCTGATGATGGGCGCGGCAATCATTGTCGCCGTGGCTGGCGTCGACAAGGGCGTGCGCGTCATGTCCGATATCAACATGCTGCTGGCGTGCGCGCTGTTGCTGTTTGTGCTGTTCGCCGGACCGACCCAGCATCTGCTCAATACGCTTATCCAGAATCTCGGCGATTACCTCGGCGCCCTGCCGATGAAGAGTTTCGACCTGTATGCCTACAACGAGCCCAGCGACTGGCTGGGCGGTTGGACAGTGTTCTATTGGGCATGGTGGATCGCGTGGTCACCGTTCGTGGGGCTGTTTATCGCACGGATATCCCGTGGCCGGACGATCCGTGAATTCGTGTTCGGCGTGCTGCTGATCCCCTTGGGTTTCACCCTGGCGTGGATGTCGATTTTCGGTAACAGCGCCATCGATCAGGTCCTGAACCATGGCATGAGCGCCCTGGGCATGTCGGCCCTGGACAACCCGTCGATGAGCCTTTACCTGCTGCTGGAAACCTACCCGTGGAGCAAGACGGTAATTGCGGTCACGGTGTTCATCAGCTTCGTGTTTTTTGTCACGTCCGCTGACTCCGGCACCGTGGTGCTGTCGACATTGTCGGCCAAGGGCGGCAGCCCCGATGAGGACGGGCCGAAATGGCTGCGGGTGTTCTGGGGCGCGATGACTGCCCTGGTGACCAGTGCCTTGCTGTTCTCCGGCAGCATCGATGCCTTGAAGTCGGCCGTGGTGCTGACGTCCTTGCCGTTCTCGCTGATTCTGCTGCTGATGATGTGGGGCCTGCACAAGGCGTTCTACCTGGAGTCGCAGAAGCAGATCGCGCAGTTGCATTCCCTCGCGCCGGTGTCGGGCTCCCGGCGGGGCACTGGCGGTTGGCGTCAGCGCTTGAGCCAGGCGGTGCATTTTCCTTCCCGCGACGAGGTGTATCGCTTCCTCGATACCACGGTGCGCCCGGCCATCGAGGAGGTGAAGGCGGTATTCGCCGAAAAGGGCCTGACAGTGGTGACCCAGCCAGACCCGGCCAACGACAGCGTCAGCCTGGAAATCGGCCACGGCGAACAGCATCCGTTCATCTACCAGGTGCAGATGCGGGGTTACTTCACGCCGTCCTTCGCCCGGGGTGGCATGGGCTCCAAACAGATCAACAATCGTCGCTACTACCGCGCCGAAGTACACCTGAGCGAGGGCAGCCAGGACTACGACCTGGTGGGGTATTCCAAGGAGCAGGTCATCAACGACATCCTCGACCAGTACGAGCGGCACATGCAGTTTCTGCATCTGGTGCGCTGAAAAAATAATTGGCATCGCACCGACGCCATCGCGAGCAAGCTCGCTCCCACAGGGTAATGGGATAACCTTTGTGGGAGCGAGCTTGCTCGCGATGGCGGTTTCAGTGGCTGCGCAAAGCCAAGCCTCAGACCAGCCCTCCGTTAGCCCGCAGGATCTGGCCGTTCACCCAACCAGCGGCCGGGCTTACCAGGAATGACACGATGCTGGCGATGTCTTCCGGCTGGCCGAGGCGTTCCAGGGGCGGCATCCTGGCATAGTGCTGGACCTGCTCTTCGCTTTTGCCTTGCATGAACAGCTCGGTGGCGACCGGCCCCGGGGCCACGGCGTTGACGGTGATCTGGCGACCGCGCAGTTCCTTGGCAAATACTTGGGTCAGGGATTCCACCGCGGCCTTGCTGGCGATGTACACCGAGTAGCCCGGCAGGTTCATGCCCACGGTACTGCTGGAAAAATTCACGATGCGGCCGCCATCGTTCAGCCGGGTCGCGGCCTCGCGCAAGGTGTTGAAGGTGCCACGGGTGTTGATGGCGAACGTGCGGTCGAACAGCTCGTCGCTGTGCTGCGCCAACGGCATGACCTGGAGGATGCCGGCGTTGTTGATCAACACATCGACCCTGCCCAGTTGCGCTTCGACTTCATCGAACATCCGGCTGACGTCGGCGGCAACCGACACGTCGGCCTTCACCGCTATGGCCGGGTGCCCGGCCTGACGCAACTGCACCGCCAGCTGCGAGGCCTCGGTGGCGCTGCTGGCGAAGTTGATGGCGACGGCAAACCCGTCGCTCGCCAATTGCCTGGCTATCTGCGCGCCGATCCCACGGGAGGCACCGGTGACGATGGCGACTTTGGCGTTTTGAGCAGTCATGGCAAGGATCTCCTTGAGATTTGTGATGGGTTGAAGCCAGATTCACATGTTTACGTGCAGCGATAAATGCAGGAGAGTTGCCTTGACTGTTCAACATTTCTCAACAATCAGGGCTTCAGATGGACCAGGTCAAGGCGATGAAGGTGTTTGTCCGTATCTACGAGCGCAGCAGCTTCACCCTGGCTGCCGAAGACCTGAACATGCCCCGGGCCACGCTGACCCACACGCTCAATCAATTCGAAGCCTGGCTGGGTGTCCGTCTGCTGGAGCGCAGCACGCGCAGGGTGCGTCCGACCCTCGATGGCGAGGCCTACTACCCGCGTTGCGTGCAATTGCTGGCGGAACTCGAAGAAGCCGAGCTGGCGTTTCGCGGGGTCGCGCCCAAAGGCAAGTTGAGAGTGGACCTGCATGGAACCCAGGCGCGGTATTTCGTGATCCCCGCGTTGCCCCAATTCATGGCCCGTTACCCGGATATTGAATTGTTCATCAGTGAAGCGGACCGCTTCGTCGACCTGATCGCCGAGGGCGTCGATTGCGTCGTGCGCTCCGGTACGTTGGCGGATTCGTCGTTGATCGGCCGGCGTGTCGCCAATCTTCGCCAGATCACCTGTGCCAGCCCCGCTTACCTGCGCCAATACGGTGAACCGAAAAGCCTGGAGGATCTCAAGCAGCACAAAGCGGTGAACTACGTCTCGCGCACCACCGCCAAGCTTTATCCATTCGAATTCATGGTCGACGGCGAGCTCAGGGAGGTTTCGATCGGGGGCACGTTGTCGGTGTCCGGGGCAGAAATCTATGCGGCGTCGGCGATCGCCGGCATGGGCCTGATCCAATGCCCGTATTACCGAATGGAGGAGCCGATCCGCCAAGGCCTGATCCGCGAAGTGCTCGCCGCGACACCTCCGCCGTCCATGCCGGTGTCGGTGGTTTATCCACACAACCGACACATGTCACCGCGGGTACGGGTGTTTGTGGATTGGGTGGCGGAGGTGTTTGCGCAGGCGCGCTAGCTGACCCTTATATTATTAGCGTTTCCCTTGTGGGAGCGAGCCTGCTCGCGAAGGCGGCAATACATCCAATATCGCTGCCTACTGACCCACCGCTTTCGCGAGCAAGCCCACAGGGTTTTGCGAACTTTCGACCTGACTGGTGCGTCTGTGAAATGTTAGCTTCTGCCACCAGCCGTCCGAACAGAGAGCTTTTTCGATGACCTACACCGCTGCGCAAAACCGCTACGAATCCATCCCTTACCGCCGCGTCGGGCGCAGCGGGCTGGTACTGCCGGCCTTGTCACTCGGCTTGTGGCACAACTTCGGCGACAGCACGCCGATCGACACTCAGCGGGCCTTGTTGCGCACGGCGTTCGACCTGGGTATCAACCACTTCGACCTGGCCAACAACTACGGCCCGCCCTACGGCAGCGCCGAAATCAATTTCGGCCGGTTGCTGCGGGAAGATTTCAAGCAATACCGTGATGAACTGATCATCTCCAGCAAGGCCGGCTGGGACATGTGGCCAGGCCCTTATGGCCAGGGCGGCGGTTCGCGCAAATACGTGCTGGCCAGCCTTGACCAGAGCCTTCAGCGCCTCGGTCTGGATTACGTGGACATCTTCTACTCCCACCGTTTCGATCCCGACACGCCATTGGAAGAAACCGCCAGCGCCCTGGCCACCGCCGTGCAGCAGGGCAAGGCCCTGTACATTGGCATTTCTTCCTATTCGGGGGTGAAGACCCGAGAAATGGCGGCGCTGCTTCAGGAATGGAAGGTGCCGCTGTTGATCCATCAGCCGGCCTACAACCTGCTCAACCGTTGGGTCGAGAAGGACTTGCTGGACGCCACCGAGGAACTGGGCACCGGCGTGATCGCCTTCACGCCGCTGGCGCAGGGCCTGCTGACCGACAAATACCTCAAGGGCATTCCCGCCGATGCGCGGGTCAATCGCCCGGGCGGCGGTTCGTTGCAGGCCTCGCATCTGTCAGATGAAAACATCGCCCACGTACGCGCCCTCAACGAGATCGCCCAGCGTCGCGGCCAGAGCCTGGCGCAAATGGCCCTGGCCTGGACATTGCGCGATCCGCGGGTCACCTCGGCCCTGATCGGCGCCAGCCGACCGGAGCAGATCGTCGAGAACGTCGGGGCGCTGCAAAATCTCGAGTTCAGCGCCGAAGAACTGGCCGAGATCGACCGGTTTGCCCAAGAGGGCGGGATCAACCTGTGGGAGAAACCTTCTACAGCTGAGTAATTCCAGCCGGTTTATCAGGTTGAACGCAGGACCCGTGGCGAGGGAGCTTGCTCCCGCTGGGTCGCGAAGCGGCCCCCAGTTCATGTTGCTTGCGCATGATGAACTGATCCGAGATTTTGGGACTGCTACGCAGCCCAGCGGGAGCAAGCTCCCTCGCCACGGGGATATGGGTCGTTTGGAAGATTCAGGCAGGGCTCACCTGAAAAACGGCACATCCCCCAGCACCGTCGCCCGGTGCATCACCCGCCGGTTGGGACGGTAGTCGTCCACGGCGAAATGCTGGGTCACGCGGTTGTCCCAGAACGCCACGTCGTTGGCCTGCCAGCGCCAGCGCACGGTGAACTCCGGACGCGTCGCGTGGGCAAACAGCAATTTCAGGATCGCCTCGCTTTCGGTTTCCGACAGCTCGTTGATGCGCGTAGTGAAGCCTTCGTTGACGAACAGTGCGCGGCGGCCGCTCACCGGATGAGTGCGAATCACCGGATGCGACAGCGGTGGATTCTTGCGCCGTGCTTCTTCCCAACGTAGCCGATCTTCCGCCGTGTTGCCAAAGCGTTCCAGCGGGAACGAACGGGTAAAGTCGTGGGTCGCCGTCAGGCCCTCCAACAGGCTTTTCAATGGTGCCGACAAGGCTTCGTAGGCCGCGATGCCGCTGGCCCACAACGTATCGCCGCCGAATGCCGGCAGCAGCTTGGCGCTGAGTACCGCGCCCATGGCCGGGGTCGGCAGGAAGGTCACGTCGGTGTGCCACACCGCGTTGTCGCGCACATCGGTGATGGCGGTGTCGAGCACCAGCACTTCGGGCTGCTCCGGCACGTTGGGGTAGATCGGGTGAATGTGCAGGTCGCCAAAGTACGCGGCGAAACGGGCCTGTTGTGCGGGTTCGATCGGCTGGTCGCGGAAGAACAGCACCTGATATTCGAGCAGTGCCTGCTCGATGGTGTCACGGTCTTCCGGGGCCAGTGGCTGGCTGATATCGATCCCGCTGATCTGCGCGCCGAGGGCAACGCTCAGAGGGGTAACGGTCGGACGGCTCATCGTCGTTCTCTCGGATCGGCGCCGAATGGTCGGCGTGGTCAATAAAGGTTCAGTGGGCCTGGCCGTGCCACGGCACCAGTTTGCGTTGCAGGGCGCGCAGGCCCATTTCCATGGCAAAGGCGATCAGCGCAATCACCAGGATCCCCAGCACCACGACATCGGTGACCAGGAACTGCGCTGCCGACTGCACCATGAACCCCAGGCCGCTGGTGGCCGCGATCAGTTCGGCGGCGACCAGCGTCGACCAGCCCACGCCCAGGCCGATGCGGATACCGGTGAGGATGTCGGGCAGGGCGCTGGGTACGATCACATGGCGAATCAGTTGCGCCCGCGTGGCCCCCAGCGATTGGGCCGCGCGCAGTTTGGCCGGGTCGACGGTGCGCACGCCGGTTGCAGTGGCGATGGCGATCGGGGCGAAAATCGCCAGGTAGATCAGCAGGACTTTCGACAGCTCACCGATGCCGCACCAGATCACGATCAGCGGCAGGTAAGCCAGGGGTGGAATCGGCCGGTAGAACTCGATCAGCGGATCGAGTACGCCGCGGGCAATACGGTTGGCGCCGATGGCGATACCCACCGGCACCGCCGTCAACACCGCGAACAGCAGGCCCAGGCCAATCCGCCCGAGGCTTGCGCCGAGGTGCTGCCAGAGCGTGGAGTCCATGTAGCCGCTGGTAGCCAGCAGCCAGCCTTTTTGCAGCACGGCGGAGGGCGGCGGCAGGAAGAGCGGTTCGATCACGCCGCTGGCGGTTACGGCCCACCAGAGCAACAGCAGCGCCACCAGCGTCAGGCCGCTGATCCATCGCGTGCTCAGGGTACGGCGCGCGAGGACTGGCGGGCGGGCGGCCACGGCGTCGCTGGCCACGGCTGGAACTTCATAGCTGCTCATGCGCGCTCCTGTTGCCGAGTGGCGCTGCGTTGGGAGAACACTTTCGCCAGCACATGCTCGCGGGTTTCGATGAAGCGCGGGTCGGACTTGATCGACCGCGCCGCTTCCCCCGCGCCGTAGCGGCGCCCGAAATCCAGGCTGAGGCGCTCGACGATTTGCCCCGGATCGGGGGCCAGCAGGATCAGGTCGGTGGCAAGGAATACCGCTTCTTCAATGTCATGGGTAATCAGGAACACCGGCTTGGCGGTACGTTGCCAGACTTGCAGCAGCAGTTCCTGCATCTGTTCACGGGTGAACGCGTCCAGGGCGCCGAAAGGTTCGTCCATCAGCAACACCCGTGGATCGGCCGCCAGCGCGCGGGCCAGCCCGACGCGTTGCTTCTGACCGCCCGACAGCTGCCAGGCACGGCGCTTTTCGAAACCGGCCAGGTCCACCAGGGCGAGCATTTCCCGAGCGCGAGCCTCGCGCTTCTCCCTGGCAACTCCCGCCAGTTCCAGGCCGAATCCGACGTTCGCCAACACGTCTTGCCAGGGCAACAGCGCATCGTCCTGGAACACTACGCCGCGCTCGGCACCCGGGCCCCTGACGGGAATGCCGTCCAGGGTGATCTGTCCGGCGCTGGGTTCCACAAACCCGGCAATCAGGTTGAGCAGCGAAGTCTTGCCACTGCCGGAGGGGCCGAGGGCAACCAGCAACTGCTGCGGGCCCAAGGTCAACGAAATATCCGCCAGTACCGGTTTCGTTGCGCCGGGGTACTGTGCGCTGATGCGCTCCAGCTGTAGCAAGGCCATCTCGACGTCTCCTGTCTTGATCAGCGGGTGATGTATTTGGCGCTGACGTATGGCGCGTAGTCCGGCAGCACGGCTTCGACCTTGCCTTGCTCCTTGAGGAACGCGGCGGTGTTGGTGATGGCCTGGGTGGTTGGGGCACCGAGGCTGACCACCTGGTCGGCGGCCAACGGGAATACGTTGCCTTGCAACAGCAATGGAATGTCGCTGGCCTTGGCGCCGGAGAGTTTCACCAGCTTGTCGATGTTCGATGCGTCGGCCAGCCAGGCTTGCGGGTCCTTGCGGTACTGGGCGTAGGCGTCCAGGGTGACCTTGGCAAAAGCCGTGACGATCTCCGGATGCTTCTGGGCAAAATCCTTGCGCACGATCCAGGCGTCGAAGGTTGGCGCGCCGAACTGGGCCAGTTCAGCGGAGGTGATCAGCACCTTGCCGTTTTCCTTGGCCACGCCCAGGGCCGGGTCCCAGACGTAGGTGGCGTCGATATCGCCGCGCTTCCAGGCGGCGATGATGGCCGGTGGCGCGAGGTTGAGCACGGTGACTTTCGACGGGTCGATGTTCCAGTGTTTCAGCGCGGCGAGCAGGCTGTAATGGCCGGTGGAAACAAACGGCACGGCGATTTTCTTGCCAATCAGGTCCTGCGGGGTCTTGATGCCGGAGCCATCACGGGCGACCAAGGCTTCGGCGGCGCCGATCTGGGTGGCGATGAGGAAGGTTTCCACCGGAACCTTGCGGGTGATGGCGGCGGTCAGCGGGCTGGAACCCAGGTAGCCGATCTGCACGTCGCCCGAGGCGATGGCGGCGATGATGTCGGCGCCATTGTCGAATTTTCGCCAGTTGATCCTGGCCTGGGTGGCTTTCTCATAAGCGCCATCGGCCTGGGCGACTTTGGCCGGGTCGACGGTGGTCTGATAGGCCACGGTCAGGTCGGCCGCCTGGGCGAAAAGACTCGCCGCGGCCAGGGAAGCGGCCGCGAGAAGGCGAAGGGAGAAACGCAAAGACATGGGGAAGCTCCTCAACAGGCCGCCGGAGAGTCGGCGTTGGAGGAGACTAAATGATCTAAGAATGAGTAAATAAATAACTTTTTCGAATGAGCTTATCTGCGAAAAAGTCTATCAGGAAGGTACGAAACCCCTGTGGCGAGGGAGCTTGCTCCCGCTGGACTGCGCAGCAGGCCCATCTTTACGGCTGCTGCGCAGCCGAGCGGGAGCAAGCTCCCTCGCCACAAAAGTATTCTTGCCAGCGGCGATTCAGTTACTGATCGCCAGAATGCTCGCCTGATACGAACCCACGAACACGTCGAAATCCCCCACCTCGTTCTGCTCCAGCTCGGTTTGCTGGACCAAGGACTGGCGAGCGGTTTCCTCGAACGCGACTTGCTCTTCGGTCGACAACGGTTCGGCGCGGAAGAACTCGGCGTGGGCCTTGCTCTGGCGCAGGGAGAACTGGGCGAAGCTTTCCTGGTGCTCGGCCATGGCGGCCAAGACCTTGGCGGATGGCGTCAACGACGGGTCGCGGACTTTTGCCTGTTGCGCGTCGAGAGCCTGGCGATGGGCATCACCGCCTTGGCTCTGGTCAAGCAGGGCGGCCAGCGGAGCAATCTTTTCCAGCAACTCCATGGCCCAGGTTTGCATGTCCACCGATTGACCCTGGCGCTGCAATTGCAGGCCAGGCTTGCGGCCTTCCTTGACCACGGTCAGGAAGTTGCTCGTGGCGTTGCTGCACTCATTGTTTTCCAGTTGCGGGCTGTCGTTGAGGCCGCAGTACAGCAGGAACGCATCGAGGAAGCGCGACTCGGTCAGGTCGATGCCCATCGGCAGGAACGGGTTGATGTCCAGGCAGCGCACTTCGACGTACTGGATCCCTCGGGCCATCAGCGCCTGGATCGGCCGCTCGCCGGTGTAGGTCACGCGCTTGGGGCGGATGTTGGAGTAGTACTCGTTTTCGATCTGCAGGATGTTGGTGTTGAGCTGCACCCATTCGCCGTTCTGGTGAGTACCGACGTCGACATAAGGCGCATAGGGCGTTGCCACGGCTTTGCGCAGGCTGTCGGTGTAGCTCGCCAGGTCGTTATAGCAAGGTGTCAGGCCGGCTTGGGCGTTGCTCTGGTAACCCAGGTCGCTCATGCGCAGACTGGTGGCGTAGGGCAGGTACAAGGTGTCCGGGTCCAGTTGCTCCAACTGGTGCGGACGACCACGCAGGAAACCTGCGTCCAGGGCCGGCGAGGCGCCGAACAGGTACATCAGCAACCAGCTGTAGCGGCGGAAATTACGGATCAGCGCGATGTAGGCCGAGGACTGGAAGTCGCGGTCGCTCACGTCGCTGGCTTCGTCCTGGCGCAGCAGGGGCCAGAGCTTTTCCGGGAGAGAGAAATTGTAGTGGATCCCGGCGATGCATTGCATGGTCTTGCCGTAGCGCAGGGCCAGGCCCTGGCGGTAGACATACTTGAGTCGACCGATATTCGAGGTGCCGTAGTAGGCGATCGGAATGTCTTCCTCGGCCGGCAGCGGACACGGCATCGAAGGGCTCCACAGGTACTCGTCGCCGAGCTTGCTGTAGACAAACCGGTGGATCCTGTCGAGGCTGTGCAGGGTGTCGGCCGGGTTGGCCAGGGCCGGGGTGATGAACTCAAGCAGCGACTCGGAATAGTCAGTAGTGATCTGTTCGTTGGTCAGCGCCGAGCCCAGGGATTCGGGATGCGGGGTCTGCGCCAGGCGCCCGTCGCCCGTGACGCGCAGGCATTCACGTTCGATACCGTGCAGGCACTGCTCGAGCAGGGAGAGGTTGGCGCGCTCGCCGAGCAGGGCCAGGCGGCGGTTTAAAAGGTCGCTCAAGTTGAATTCCTTCACGCGTCAGTCGCCCCAATATGGGGGTGGGCAAGACGGTCTACAAGGGTGAAGTTGAAACTGGCGTTTTCGCCTGGTTTTTGTGCTGCCAAAGACAGATCGTCGCAGCCCCTGTGGGAGCGAGCCTGCTCGCGATGGCGGTATGTCCGTCAATTTTATATTGACTGGTCCATCGCTATCGCGAGCAGGCTCGCTCCCACAATAGAGGTCGGCACGGCATTCATGGCGTCGAAATTACCCTAAATCGATGACAGCGAGCTATAGGACAGCGAACGTGCCTTGCGCTTTTGCGACCAGCTTGTCGCCCTGCATCACCTCGGCCTCGACCACCAGCGTGCGCCGGCCCGGGTGGATGACCCGGGCGGTGCACAGCACTTCGCCGTCGGACACGGCGCGAATGTAGTTGATCTTGCACTCGATGGTTGCGCTCTGCTGATCGAAGCCATGGACGCTGGAGCAGGCCAGCCCCATGGCAATGTCCACCAGGCTGAACAGCGCGCCGCCGTGCAGCTTGCCCCCGCGGTTGCGCAATGGCGGCTCAAGGCTCAGGGCGACTTGCGCCACCCCGTCCCCGAGGCTCTGCAGACGGCAGCCGAGCAGCTTGAAAAACGCGCTCTCCACCAACCCGGCCGGCGCCTCCATCAGCGTTTCTTCAGCTGCTTGGCGTTGGCGAACAGCGAGGCCATGGCGTTATTCGCCGGGGCCGCGGTGGCAGTTTCCTTACGCGGCGCGGTGTTCTGCGACTGGCGTGGCGCGGCGCCTGGACGGGCACCGCGGGCGCCGTCGATTTTCTCGCCCGGCGTGTCGCTCATGCGCATCGACAGGCCCACGCGTTTACGCGGGATGTCGACTTCCATGACCTTCACTTTCACCACGTCACCGGCCTTCACGGCTTCGCGCGGGTCCTTGATGAATTTCTCCGACAAGGCGGAAATATGCACCAGGCCGTCCTGGTGCACGCCGATGTCGACGAACGCGCCGAAGTTGGTGACGTTGGTCACCACGCCTTCGAGGATCATGCCCGGTTGCAGGTCCTTGAGGTCTTCGACGCCTTCCTGGAATTCAGCGGTCTTGAACTCTGGACGTGGGTCGCGGCCCGGTTTCTCCAGCTCTTGGAGGATGTCGGTCACGGTGGGCAGGCCGAAGGTTTCGTCAGTGAATTTCTTCGGGTCCAGGCGCTTGAGAAACGCCGCGTCGCCGATCAGCGAGCGAATGTCGCGGTCGGTCTGGGCGGCGATGCGTTGCACCAGTGGATAGGCTTCCGGGTGAACTGCCGAGGAGTCGAGCGGGTTGTCACCATTCATGACGCGCAGGAAGCCGGCGGCCTGTTCGAAGGTTTTTTCGCCCAGGCGCGGGACTTTTTTCAATGCGGCGCGGGTCTTGAACGCGCCGTGTTCGTCGCGGTGGGTGACGATGTTCTGCGCCAGCGTGGCGTTCAGGCCGGAGATGCGCGCCAGCAATGCTACCGAAGCGGTGTTCACGTCCACGCCCACGGCGTTCACGCAGTCCTCCACCACGGCGTCCAGGCCACGGGCCAGCTTCAATTGCGATACGTCATGCTGGTACTGGCCGACACCGATGGATTTCGGGTCGATCTTCACCAGTTCCGCCAGTGGGTCCTGCAGGCGACGGGCGATGGACACCGCGCCACGGATCGACACGTCCAGGTCCGGGAATTCCTTCGAGGCCAGTTCCGACGCCGAATAAACCGAAGCGCCGGCCTCGGAGACCATGACCTTGGTCATTTTCATGGCCGGGTATTTCTTGATCAGCTCGGCGGCCAACTTGTCGGTCTCACGGCTGGCGGTGCCGTTGCCGATGGCGATCAGGTCCACCGAGTGCTTGGCGCACAGGGCGGCAAGGATAGCGATGGTCTGGTCCCACTTGTTATGCGGCACATGCGGGTAGACCGTGGCGTGGTCCAGCAGCTTGCCGGTGGAATCGACCACGGCCACCTTGCAGCCAGTGCGCAGGCCCGGGTCCAGGCCCAGCGTGGCACGCGGCCCGGCCGGTGCGGCCAGCAGCAGGTCGTGCAGGTTGTGGGCGAACACGTTGATCGCCTCGGTCTCGGCGTTGTCGCGCAGTTCGCCCAGCAGGTCGGTTTCCAGGTGGGTGTAGAGCTTGACCTTCCAGGTCCAGCGCACCACTTCGGCCAGCCACTTGTCGGCGGCGCGGTTCTGGTTCTGGATGCCGAACTGCTGGCCGATCATGCCTTCGCACGGGTGCATGGTGCCGGGCAATTCTTCGCCGACTTTCAGCGATGAGCTGAGGATGCCTTCGTTGCGACCGCGAAAAATTGCCAGGGCCCGGTGCGACGGTACGCTCTTGAGGGGCTCGTCGTGTTCGAAGTAATCGCGGAACTTGGCGCCTTCCTCTTCTTTGCCGGCGATGACGCGAGCACTCAGGATCGCCTCCTGCTTGAGGTAGTTGCGCAGTTTTTCCAGCAGGTTCGCGTCTTCGGCGAAGCGCTCCATGAGGATGTACTTGGCGCCTTCCAGCGCAGCCTTGATGTCCGCCACGCCTTTTTCGGCATCGACGAAACGTGCGGCTTCGGCTTCCGGCGCCAAGGTGGGGTCGTTGAACAAGCCGTCGGCCAGTTCGCCGAGGCCGGCTTCCAGGGCAATCTGGCCCTTGGTGCGGCGTTTCTGCTTGTAGGGCAGGTACAAGTCTTCCAGGCGGGTCTTTGTATCGGCCAGCTTGATGTCGCGTTCCAGTTGCGGGGTCAGCTTGCCCTGCTCCTGGATGCTCGCCAGGATGCTGATGCGCCGTTCGTCGAGTTCTCGCAGGTAGCGCAGGCGCTCTTCCAGATGACGCAGCTGGGTGTCATCGAGGCTGCCGGTCACTTCTTTCCGGTAACGGGCGATGAAAGGCACCGTGGAACCTTCATCGAGTAGCGCGACGGCCGCTTCGACCTGTTGCGGGCGTACGCCGAGTTCCTCGGCGATGCGGCTGTTGATGCTGTCCATAAAACCACCTGACAAATTGTGAAATCAGGCCCGCCGCCACAGTAACAGGGCGCGGCGAGGCTGGTTGAGCGGCCTGGCTTGCGTCGCTGCCGGGGCAGGGGACGGCCAGTGACCCGCTGAATTCAAAAAGTGCTGCCTGGCCAGGGAGAACGGTGCGCCGGTATAACGATCCGGCATCCCCTGGCGCAAAAGGCCGCGCATTATAACCAGCGTTCCGCTGTTCGGGGGGTGTCGTGACCTGCGGGATGGATGGGTGAGCTACTGAAGATAGAGGAAAAATCTGCTAACAATGCACTCGGTGCGTATAACGGCAGCTAAGCCATAATGCGCGCCAAGATCAAAGGAGCTTCCTATGAGCAGCACCGCACAAACTGCTGAAGGCGAAAAAATTCTGATTGTTGACGACGATCCGGGGCTGAGCAGCCTGCTGGAGCGCTTTTTCGTCAGCAAGGGCTATCGCGCCCGCACCGTACCGAACACCGAGCAAATGGACCGGCTGCTGGCCCGTGAGGTTTTCAATCTGGTGGTCCTCGACCTGATGTTGCCTGGCGAGGACGGCTTGACCGCTTGCCGTCGTCTGCGGGGCGCGAACAACCAGATCCCGATCATCATGCTCACTGCCAAGGGCGACGAGCTGAGCCGTATCAAGGGGCTGGAACTGGGCGCCGACGATTACCTGGCCAAGCCGTTCAACCCGGACGAGCTGATGGCCCGGGTCAAGGCTGTCCTGCGTCGCCAGTCGGCGCCGGTGCCGGGTGCACCGGGCAGCGAAGACGAGAGCGTGACCTTCGGCGACTATGAACTGTCGCTGGCCACTCGCGAGCTCAAGCGCGGCGATGAGATCCACATGCTCACCACTGGCGAGTTCGCCGTGCTCAAGGCCCTGGTGATGAACGCCCGCCAGCCGCTGACCCGGGACAAGCTGATGAACCTGGCCCGTGGCCGCGAATGGGATGCGCTGGAGCGCTCCATCGACGTGCAGATTTCCCGTTTGCGCCGGATGATCGAACCCGATCCTTCCAAGCCGCGTTATATCCAGACGGTCTGGGGCGTTGGCTACGTGTTCGTGCCGGATGGCGCTGCCGGCAAGTGATCGGCGATTTGTAGGAGCGCGCGGCCTGGCGGGTGGAAATCTTTCCAGGCGACTCGCGGTCCGTCATTGTGCGAGCATCGCTCGCTCCTGCAAGTATGTAGCGGTTACTCATGAAGACCCCCGTCTGGTTCCCCCAGAGCTTTTTCTCCCGCACCCTCTGGCTGGTGCTGATCGTCGTGCTGTTTTCCAAGGCGCTGACGCTGGTTTACCTGCTGATGAACGAAGACGTGCTGGTGGACCGCCAATACAGTCACGGCGTTGCCTTGACCCTGCGCGCCTATTGGGCAGCGGACGAAACCAATCGAGTCAAAATCGCCGAGGCGGCGACTTTGATCCGGGTGGTCGGCGCCGGTGTGCCTGAAGGTGAGCAGCATTGGCCATACAGCGAGATCTACCAGCGGCAGATGCAGGCCGAACTGGGCGCCGATACCGAAGTGCGGCTGCGCATGCATTCGCCGCCGGCCTTGTGGGTGCGCGCCCCGAGCCTTGGCGATGGGTGGCTGAAGGTTCCGCTGTACCCCCATCCGCTGCGCGGCCAGAAAATCTGGAACGTGCTGGGCTGGTTCCTGGCGATCGGCCTGTTGTCGACGGCTTCGGCGTGGATTTTCGTCAGCCAGCTCAACCAGCCACTCAAGCGCCTGGTCTATGCAGCCCGGCAACTGGGCCAGGGCCGCAGCGTGCGGTTGCCCGTCAGCGATACGCCCAGCGAGATGACCGAGGTGTACCGCGCCTTCAACCAGATGGCCGAGGATGTCGAGCAGGCCGGACGCGAACGTGAGCTGATGCTCGCCGGCGTCTCCCATGACCTGCGCACGCCGCTGACGCGGTTGCGGCTGTCGCTGGAATTGATGGGCGAGCACACCGACCTGACCGACGAAATGGTCCGCGATATCGAAGACATGGACGCGATTCTCGATCAGTTCCTGGCGTTCATTCGCGACGGTCGTGACGAATCGGTAGAGGAGGTGGACCTCAGCGAGCTGGTACGGGAGGTGGCTGCGCCCTACAACCAGAACGAAGAGAAGGTCCACTTGCGCCTGGAGCCCATCCAGCCGTTTCCGCTACGCCGCGTGTCGATGAAGCGCCTGTTGAACAACCTGATCGGTAACGCCCTCAACCATGCCGGCACGGGCGTTGAAGTCGCCGCCTATGTTTCCGGCGACACCAGCGCGCCTTATGTCGTCCTGAGCGTCATGGACCGCGGCGCCGGCATCGACCCAGCGGAGCTGGAAGCCATTTTCAACCCGTTCACCCGCGGTGATCGGGCTCGGGGAGGGAAGGGTACCGGGCTGGGCCTGGCCATCGTCAAGCGCATCGCCTCGATGCATGGCGGCAACGTCGAACTGCGCAATCGAGCTGGCGGCGGATTGGAGGCCCGGGTGCGGCTGCCGTTGGGCTTGATGCTGCCGCGGGATGCGGTATAGAAGCAGCTACGAGTTATAAGCTACAAGCTGCAAGCTGAAGCAGTTCGGCTTGCAGCTTGCGGCTCGCAGCTGCTTTTTTAGCCTTTGCCCTTGGTCCGGGTCATGTTCGGCCCGCCATTTTTTTCCAGGTGTTCGATGATGATCCCCGCCACGTTCTTGCTGGTGGTGGTCTCGATTCCTTCCAGGCCTGGCGAAGAATTGACTTCCATCACCAGCGGTCCGTGATTGGAGCGCAGGATATCCACGCCGGCCACCGCCAATCCCATGACCTTGGCCGCGCGCAGGGCTGTCATGCGTTCTTCCGGGGTGATCTTGATCAAGCTCGCGCTGCCGCCGCGATGCAGGTTGGAGCGAAACTCACCGGGTTTGGCCTGGCGTTTCATCGAGGCGATCACTTTATCGCCGACCACGAAGCAACGAATGTCCGCGCCACCGGCCTCCTTGATGTATTCCTGGACCATGATGTTCTGCTTGAGGCCCATGAACGCCTCGATCACCGATTCCGCCGCGGTTGCGGTCTCGCACAACACGACACCGATCCCCTGGGTGCCCTCAAGCACCTTGATCACCAGCGGCGCGCCGTTGACCATCGCGATCAGGTCGGGAATGTCATCGGGAGAGTGGGCGAACCCGGTTACCGGCAAGCCGATGCCGCGTCGGGAGAGCAATTGCAATGAGCGCAGCTTGTCTCGGGAGCGAGCGATAGCGACAGACTCATTGAGCGGGAACACCCCCATCATCTCGAACTGGCGCAGCACTGCGCAGCCATAAAAAGTCACCGATGCGCCGATACGCGGGATCACCGCATCAAACCCTTCCAGCGGTTTGCCGCGGTAGTGGATCTGCGGCTTGTGGCTGGCGATGTTCATGTAGGCGCGCAGGGTATCGATCACCACCATTTCATGGCCACGTTCCGTCCCTGCTTCAACCAGGCGACGAGTGGAATACAGGCGCGGATTGCGCGACAGCACAGCGATCTTCATGCAACACCTGTGGCAGAGGTAGTGGACACCGGAAATACCGGTTTGTCTTGAACGTATTTGATGCCTGGATTGACGACCAGCTGGCCGTCGATCAAGGCTTTGGAACCCAACAACAGGCGATACCGCATGGATTTACGACAGGCCAGGGTGAACTCCACCCGCCAGAACCGATCACCCAGCGCCAGCGTGGTGCTGATCACGTAGCGGACCTGGGCGTGGCCGTTGGAGCTCTTGATGGTTTTGCGCGCCACCAGCGGGGCTTCGCAGCGGCGGTGGCGCAGTTGCACCACCGTCCCCAGGTGTGCGGTGAAACGCACCCACTTCTCGCCGTCGCGCTCGAATGGCTCGATATCGGTGGCGTGCAGGCTGGAGGTGCTGGCGCCGGTGTCGATTTTTGCCCGCAGGCCTGCGACTCCCAGATCCGGGAGCGCCACCCATTCGCGCAGACCGACGACGGTCAGATGGTCAAAAGTCTTCAATAAAAACAACCTGAAATTGGCGCATCGGATAGCGGGCTCCGCAATCGCGGTATTCACGCAGAATAATCACAAAATGGCGACAGTTATCTACGTACTTGTTTACAGGTGTAACCGATACCGGCGCATGCCAATGCAAGCGAGCGGTTCGGCGGGCATTCTATCCGTCGGAGCGGATTCGTGCGCCCGACAAAAACGGTAGTACAGTTCTGGCTATTGGTTGAAAAGAGGAATTGCAGTGACACAAAAAAGCGAAGAGGACGACAAGGTCCGTCTCGATAAATGGTTGTGGGCAGCGCGATTTTATAAGACCCGTGCCCTGGCCAAGGCCGCCATCGAAAGCGGCAAGGTTCACCATCGCGGTGAACGTTGCAAGCCTGGCAAAGAGCCACGTATCGGCGACGAATACGTCATTCGCGCCGGGTTCGATGAAAAAACCGTGGTGGTCGAAGCCCTGTCGATTGTGCGGCGCGGCGCGCCAGAAGCGCAGACACTCTATCGCGAGACCGACGCCAGCATCGCCAAGCGCGAAGCTGCGGCCGCACAACGCAAGGCCGGGGCCCTGGGCGTCAGCACCGATGGCAAGCCGAGCAAGAAGCAGCGTCGCGACCTGTTCAGGTTTCATGGCAGCAATAGCGAATAAAACATCGGCACATCTAGCCCGTGGCGAGGGAGCTTGCTCCCGCTGGGCTGCCCAGCGGCCCCAAAATCTTGCGGTCGCTACGCAACCGAGCGGGAGCAAGCTCCCTCGCCACAACAGCGCTGCACGTGCAGATAGATGCTCAGTCTTCCCACCAGGCAAAGTCATGCCTTGCTTGGAACCCACCCTGAATGCCCATAAAATGCCTGTCATCATTTGTCATCACCGCAGATACCAGACCCTATGACTGATTTACCGGATACCGACTACACCCAGCGTTTCATCTTCGATGACAACGACGCCCGTGGCGAGATGGTGGCGTTGGAGCGTAGCTATGCCGAAGTCCTTGCCAAGCACCCCTATCCGGAGCCGGTCGCGCAACTGCTAGGCGAACTGATGGCGGCGGCGGCATTGCTAGTGGGCACCTTGAAGTTCGATGGCTTGCTGATTCTCCAGGCGCGCTCCGACGGTCCGGTCCCCTTGCTGATGATCGAATGCTCCAGCGAGCGTGAGATTCGTGGCCTGGCCCGGTACCACGCCGAGCAGATCGGCGCCGACGCGACGCTGGCCGACATGATGCCCAACGGCGTGCTGGCCCTGACGGTCGATCCAAGTCATGGCAAGCGTTATCAGGGCATTGTCGATCTCGACGGCGCGACGCTGGCCGAATGCTTCACCAATTACTTCGTCATGTCCCAGCAGACCAACACCCGCTTCTGGCTGTACGCCGACGGGCGGCGCGCCCGTGGCCTGCTGTTGCAACAATTGCCCGCCGATCGCATTCGCGATTCGGAAGAGCGTGACGCCAGCTGGCAGCACGTCACCGCTCTGGCCAGCACCTTGAGCGCCGACGAGTTGCTGGGCCTGGACAACGAAACCATCCTGCATCGCCTCTACCACGAAGAGCAGGTGCGCCTGTTCGAGGGTCAGCCGTTGCGCTTCCAATGCAGTTGCTCCCGTGAACGATCCGGCAATGCGCTGGTCAGTCTGGGTCTGGAAGATGCGCAGCAACTGGTGATCGAGCATGGCGGCGCCATCGAGATCGATTGCCAGTTTTGCAATGAGCGTTACCTGTTCGACGCGGCGGACATCGCACAATTGTTCGCCGGTGCGGGTGTCGACACACCGTCAGATACTCGTCACTAAAACGGTTCAGCGCAGGTAAATCTCCTGGCAAACGCCGGATTTACGCCGTACTGACGGGAGGGCCCTACTCTTTTTGGGCTTTTCTGGCATAATCCGGCCCACTTTTTTCGGGTAGTAGTGCGCGACTTCCTACTACAAAACGTTTGGAGCACTCGGCCACGGGCCGACGGGGAATCTCATGACGCAAGCCAATAACGCCGTGTATACCGATCTGAGTGTCGATGATCTGGTCAAAGAAGCCCTGAATCGCGGTGAAGGCGAGCTTGCCGATACTGGCGCGCTGGTTGTTCGTACCGGTCATCGTACCGGTCGCTCGCCAGTCGACCGTTTCATCGTGGAAGAGCCGACTACCCAGGACGCCATCGCCTGGGGGCCGATCAACCGCAAGTTCCCGGCCGACAAGTTCGATGCCCTGTGGAACCGCGTCGAGGCCTACCTGGGTGAGCGCGAGCGTTTTGTTTCCCACGTGCATGTAGGTTCCGATCCTGCGCACTACCTGCCGGTCAAGATGACCACCGAGACGGCCTGGCACAACCTGTTCGGTCGTTGCCTGTTCATCAATCCCGAGCAGTACAACGCCGGCGGCAAGGACGAGTGGCAGATCCTCAATGCGCCGAACTTCGTCTGCGAGCCTGAGCGCGACGGCACCAATTCCGACGGCACCGTAATCATCAACTTTGCTGCCAAGAAAGTGCTGATCGCTGGCATGCGCTACGCCGGCGAAATGAAAAAAGCCCTGTTCTCCGTGCAGAACTTCCTGCTCCCAGCGGTCGACGTGCTGCCGATGCACTGCGCCGCCAACATGGGCGAAGAAGGCGACGTGACCTTGTTCTTCGGTCTGTCGGGCACTGGCAAGACCACCCTGTCCGCCGACGAAAGCCGTTACCTGATCGGTGACGACGAGCACGGCTGGGGCGTGGGTGTGGTCTTCAACATCGAAGGCGGCTGCTACGCCAAGTGCATCGACCTGTCCGAGAAGAACGAGCCGGTCATCTGGAAAGCCATCCAGCACGGCGCCGTCCTGGAAAACGTGGTCCTGGACCCGGTCACCAAGAAAGCCGACTACGCCGACGACAGCCTGACCCAGAACAGCCGAGCCGCCTATCCGCGCGAGCTGATCGAAAAACGCGCGCCGAAAAACCTCGGTGGCGAGCCAAACGCCGTGATCTTCCTGACCTGCGACCTGACCGGCGTGCTGCCACCGGTGTCGATCCTCAGCGAAGAACAAGCCGCCTACCACTTCCTGTCCGGCTACACCGCACTGGTGGGTTCGACCGAAATGGGCTCGGGCAGCGGCATCAAGTCGACCTTCTCCACCTGCTTCGGCGCGCCGTTCTTCCCGCGCCCGGCCGGTGAATATGCAGAGCTGCTGATCAAGCGTATCCGTGGTTTCGGCTCCAAGGTCTACCTGGTCAACACCGGCTGGACTGGCGGCGGCTACGGCGTCGGCAAACGCTTCAACATCCCGACCACCCGTGCGGTGATCGCGGCGATCCAGAGCGGCGCGCTGATCGGTGCTGAAACCGAACACCTGGATATCATCAACCTGGACGTGCCGCTGGCTGTCCCAGGCGTTGAAACCGGCCTGCTGAACCCGCGCAACACCTGGGCCGACAAGGCTGCCTACGACGAAGCCGCCAAGGCACTGGCCGGTCTGTTCATTGAGAACTTCAAGAAGTTCGACGTGAGCGACGCGATCAAGGCGGCGGGTCCGCAGCTGTAAGGCTTGGTGATTGAATGAAAAAGCCGCCCTTTGAAGGCGGCTTTTTTGTGGGCGACTATTTTTTCTCCACTTCTTGCGTATCCCATCGTTGCGCCTTGATCGCTTTGTAAAGCATGCCGATGGTCAGCGGCAGCTTGTCTCCCCGGCCCTTGGCCCTGCGTTTTTGAAACACATCAAAGCCTTCCGGTTGGAAGTAACGATAGGCGTCGTAGTCGACAAGGTCGATGACGAACCGCTCCTCCAGCGCTTCCATCAGGTGCCGGGCATCCGCGCCATCGCAGCCCAGATCGAAATTGACCGCAGTGTCCAGGCGAATGGTCTTGCGTTCCGGCAGGCCGAGTTCTTCGTGGAGTAATTCCATGAGCTGACGCATGGCGAGGTCGTCAGGAAAGTCTGGGGCGAGGTGCATGTTAGAGAGTCCGAAGGACAGGTGAAGAGGGCGTGTCTGACCCAGGAAGTTTAGTGCATTAAAAAAGAGAAAGATCTCACGGCGGTTTCGGAAACGTCCTGTACGCGCTGCTTTTTGCTGCCGGGTAAGGTTCGTCGCGCCCTGTCAGTGAGGCAGCGGCGAGCGAACAAGGACGAAGCATGACGAAAGGAAAAGCCGGTGTCCCGCAGGTCTGGGAGCTCCGCGGTGGCGACAGAGGCTACAGGGTCCTGCGGGACATGACCTCTGCCGAAATGGCGAAAAGAGACGCCGACCTCAAGGCTTACAAAGACATGCTCGCCCGGCAGGAAGCGTATATGGAGCCAACGCCAGGCCCAGGTACGTGAAAGGAAAGTACCGGACATCAAGGGCTGCGTGTTTGCCAAGTCCTGCGAACTGACCGATGCGATCATCGACTACCACAATCCAACCGGCTATATCCCGACGGAACTGCTGAGTGCTTATGGCGCATTCACGCTGCTGGGCGGTCGTGAGGTTAACGAGTCAGGCTGCGTACCGCTGGAAAAAATCAGCGGCACGCTACCGGCGAGCATTGGCACGTTGGCACTGGGGGGGACGGCGCTGGCTTCGTTGAGTGCCGGCGCGGCGGTCACTGCGCCGTTGGCGGCGGGTGCGCTGGCAGGGTTGGTGGGGCTGCTGATGCCTTCGAACCTGGCAGACGGTTCTTTGTATACCGAAGAGCAGCTGCGCTCCCTTGAGCAGGCGCGTACCCGGGTTCGGTTGCATGTCGAAACCCAGGCCGACGGGACGCTCAAAAGAAACAACGGGTTGAAGTCCTCCAACCACATTTTCGACATGCCTTGGATCTGTCGAAGCATGACTATCAGATATCTTTTGATTATCAGAACGCTTGATGGCGTCTGAGCAAAAAGGTGGGATAAAAGCGAGGGAGGCAGAATCATGAGTTTTGCTGTGTTGGGGTTTTATCCGGACAAGGACGAATTGGTAATTGAGCAGAGCATCAGCTTGTCGGTAGAGGACTTGGCTCCCGTGATGGAATGGAAGAGCAACATCGATCATATCGGCGCGAATTTTAGGCTTTCAGCGAAACAAATTCTTGAAATCCAGCGCTTGGCGTCGCTGGCCTTACGTGAAGATCTTGATCTGTACCTGACATCAGACGAATAACCCGCACACCTGTGAGCTGCATCCATCCGCTGAATGCCCGGCATCACACGAATAAATTTCAAAAATATCCGCCGGCTGACTAAGGTGAACGCTGTCTTTGGATCACCAACAAGAGAGCAAACATGAGCCAGACATCCTTTGATATCCAGCGCGCCGCGGTGGTCGGGGCGGGCACCATGGGGCGAGGCATCGTGATGTGCCTGGCCAATGCCGGCGTTACGGTGCAGTGGGTCGACAATAATCCGCAAATGCTTGAGCAGGCGCTGGCGGCGGTGGCCGACACCTATGCCCATAACGTGCGCCAGGGACGTATCGACCAAGGCGAAGCCGATGCGCGCATCGCCCGAATAGCTCGGGCGGACGACTACGCGGCAATCCGCAACGTGGATCTGGTCATCGAAGCGGTCTACGAGAACCTTGAACTCAAGCAGAAGATCTTTCGCGAGCTGGACGGCATGCTCAAGCCCGAGGCAATCCTGGCAAGCAACACCTCGGCGCTGGACATCGATGCGATTGCCGCCGCCACGCGCCGGCCGGCTCAAGTGCTGGGCCTGCATTTCTTCAGTCCGGCGCACATCATGAAATTGCTCGAAATCGTTCGTGGCGCGCAAACCTCCAGGGCGGCGCTGGATGCCGCCCTGGCGCTGGGCAAACGCATGGGCAAGGTGAGCGTGGTGTCGGGCAATTGCCACGGGTTTATCGGCAACCGGATGCTTCATCCCTATGTGCTGGAGGCGCGCAAGATGCTGCTGGAGGGAGCGTTTCCCCATCAGGTCGATGCCGCGCTGCAAGGTTTCGGCTTTGCCATGGGGCCGTTCCGCATGTACGACGTGGTTGGGATCGACCTGGAATGGCGCGCGCGCGAGCTGGCGGGTAAAGGTCAGGATGCGCCCGAAGTGCAAGTGGACAACCGCCTGTGCGAGATGGGGCGGTTCGGCCAAAAGAGTGGTAACGGGTACTACCACTATGAGCCGGGCAGCCGCCAGGCTGAGCAGGATATGGAGGTCGATGCGCTGGTGCTGCGGGTCAGTGAGGAGCTAGGGTTTCAGCGCCGCGAAATAGCTGCCGAGGAGATTCTGGAGCGCTGCTTGCTGGCATTGGTCAACGAAGGTGCGAAGATCCTCCAGGAGGGCATTGCCGAGTCTTCCCGCGACATCGACCTGGTTTATCTCAATGGCTATGGCTTCCCGGCGGACAAGGGCGGTCCGATGGCCTGGGCGGATCAGCAGGGCCTCGAAGACATCCACGCACGGTTGCTGGAGCTCGAGACGAAGCAAGGGGACCAATGGAAGCCTGCCCGTCTGATCGGCGAGCTGGCTGCGCAAGGCAAGAGCTTCTCGCAGCGGTAGTATCTGCACCCTGCACAACGCCTCAAATAGCCTGACCAAGGACAAGTGATGCCCCAACGCGCCGAGTATCTGCATTTCCAGCCAGTGACCACACGCTGGCATGACAACGATGTGTACGGTCACGTCAATAACGTCACCTACTACAGCTTTTTCGATACAGCGGTGAATACCTATCTGATCGAGACCGGCGGCCTGGATATCCATGATGGGGAGGTGGTGGGCTTCGTCGTGAGTTCAGCCTGCGATTATTTTGCCTCGATCGCTTTCCCGGACCGGGTCGAAATCGGCCTGCGAGTCGGGAAGCTGGGCAACAGTTCGGTGCAATATGAGCTGGCGGTGTTCAAGGCGGGCGAGGACGAGGCCTGTGCGGCGGGGCGTTTCGTGCATGTGTTCGTAGATCGGACGTCGAATCGGCCAGTGGCGATTCCGGATCAGCTACGCGGGGCGTTGGAGCGGTTGGTGGCCTGAAAACGAAAATCGCAGCCTTTGGTCAGTCTCTGCGAGAAGGGCCGAAGGCTGCGATCATTCAACGGTCTGGATCAAGCCAGCCGTCAATCGTCGTGATAGCGATGTTTGTGCTTATGCTTGCGATGGCCGTAGGCATGGCCGCGACCCGGGTGGCCGTCACGGTAGTAGCGGCGATCACCACGGCGACCTTCATAACGGTCGTCATCGTCGTCCTTGCCCATGTAGTTACCCAGTGCGCCACCGGCGCCACCGCCCGCTGCGGCACCGATCAGGCTACCCGTGCTGCCGCCCACGCTGCGGCCAACCACGTTGCCGCCGGCTGCGCCCAGCGCGCCGCCGATAGCCGCTTCGCCGCGGCTGCGTTTATCGGCACCGACCGCACTGCCACCTGCGCCGCCCAGGGCCGCGCCGATAGTGGAGCCGGTGTTGCCGCCCAGGGACTGGCCGACGACCGAACCCAAAACCCCGCCCAATGCGCCGCCTACACCTGCTTCGGCGGTACCGCCGGCAGATGCGACGCCACTGATCAGGCCAAGGGACAACAAGAGAATGGAGGAGAACTTCATAGAGGAGCCTCAAAGGGATGACGGCGCGATCCTGAGGCTGGCTTCGCTTGGTTACAATCGAAATCCGACGAGTAACACGACTTGTGCACAATTCTCTAAGTTACTGTTTTTTGGGCGGAACTTAACGTTATTTCGCCGGTCTTTAGCTACTTCGGACAGGCCGTTTTTTTGAAAAACGGCCTTTTTTGTGCCCGTTGGAAAAGTGCCCGAGGGGCCAGAAGCGCCCCTCGGAATTGCTTCAGGCCGACTTGGCCATGATCAACCCGTTCTCGCTTGCGGCTTCCAGACGGATAGCCACGAACTTCGAGGTCGGGGTGTGGCTGCCGTCGCCGGTGCTTTCCAGCGGCACCAGCGGGTTCACTTCAGGGTAATAGGCGGCAGCCTGTCCGGCCGGGATATCAAAGGCCAACAGGGTAAAGCCCTTGACCCGGCGCTCGCGGCCGTCATCCCAGAGCGAGACGATGTCTGCCTTCTGCCCTGGCTTGAAGCCCAGGCGGATGATGTCCGCTTCGTTGACGAACAACACGTCACGTTGGCCCTTCACGCCACGATAGCGATCATCGAGGCCATAAATCGTGGTGTTGTACTGGTCATGCGAGCGCATGGATTGCAGGATCAGGTCCGGCAACTGGCCTGTAGCCCGGGTGCGTTCGTGGATCAGGTCGGTCGGCAACAGGTTGGGCTTGAAGTTGGCGCGGCCCGAAGGCGTGTTCCAGCGACGTGCCCCCGCGCTGTTACCCAGGTAGAAGCCGCCGGGGTTCTTGAGTTTTTCGTTGAAATCCTTGAAGCCAGGGATGGTCTCGGCGATCAGGTCGCGGATGCGGCTGTAATCGGCCACCAGCCAGTTCCAATCCACCGGGCGGCTGCCCAGGGTGGCGGCGGCGATGCCGGCAATGATCCACGGCTCGGAGCGCATCTGGTCCGACAGTGGCTGCAATTGGCCGTTCGAGGCGTGGACCATGCTGAAGGAGTCCTCCACGGTCACCGCCTGCGGGCCATCGGCTTGCAGGTCGATGTCAGTCCGGCCCAGGCACGGCAGGATCAACGCTTCCTTGCCATGGGCCAGGTGGCTGCGGTTGAGCTTGGTACTGATCTGGACCGTCAGGTCGCAATTGCCCAGGGCTTCGAAGGTCCGGTGGCTGTCTGGCGTAGCCTGGGCGAAGTTGCCGCCCAGAGCGATGAACACCTTGGCCCGGCCTTCGGCCATGGCGTGGATCGCCTCGACCACGTTGTGGCCGTTTTCACGCGGTACCTTGAACTGGAAGCGCCGTTCCAGAGCGTCGAGGAATGCAACGGGCGGGCGCTCGTTGATTCCCATGGTCCGGTCGCCCTGCACGTTGCTGTGGCCACGCACCGGGCACAGGCCGGCGCCTGGCTTGCCAATGTTGCCACGCAGCATCATCAGGTTGGCGATTTCCTGGATCGTCGCCACCGAATGGCGGTGCTGGGTGATACCCATCGCCCAGCACATGATCACGTTCTTGGCCTTGGCGTACATGCGCGCCGCTTGTTCGATTTCGGCGAGCGTCAACCCGGATTGCTCGGCGATCTGCTCCCAGGGGGTGTCGTCGACCACCGCCAGGTAATCCAGGACGTTGGCGCTGTGCTCGTTGAGGAACGCATGATCGAATACCGCAGGGGCGCCGCTGTTCTGCGCGTCACGTTCCCATTGCAGCAGGAACTTCGCCATGCCCCGCAGCACGGCCATGTCGCCGCCCAGAGCTGGGCGGAAATACGCGGTGTTGGTGGGTTTGTCGCCGTTGGTAAGCATTTCCAGCGGGTGTTGCGGATGTTGGAAACGCTCCAGGCCACGCTCTTTCAGCGGGTTGATACACACCACCTGGGCGCCGCGCTTCACGGCTTCGCGCAGCGGTTCGAGCATCCGCGGGTGGTTGGTGCCGGGGTTCTGGCCCCAGACGAAAATCGCATCGGCATGCTCGAAGTCGTCAAAGGTTACCGTGCCCTTTCCCACCCCGACACTTTGAGACAGGGCCACGCCGCTGGCCTCATGGCACATGTTCGAGCAGTCGGGGAAATTGTTGGTGCCGTAGGCGCGCACGAATAGCTGGTATAGATATGCCGCTTCATTGCTCGCGCGGCCCGAGGTATAGAATTCGGCCTGGCTCGGGCTGGACAGCCCTTGCAAGTGTTTGCCGATCATAGCGAACGCGGCTTCCCAGCTGATGGGCTTGTAGCGGTCGGTTTGCGCGTCGTAGCTCATCGGCTCCGTCAGGCGGCCCTGGTATTCAAGCCAGTAGTCGCTCTGCTCCAGCAACGAGGTCACGCTGTGCTTGGCGAAAAAAGCCGCGTCGACACGACGCTTGGTCGCTTCCCAGTTCACCGCCTTGGCGCCGTTCTCGCAGAACTTGACCATGCCGCTTTCCGGCGAGTCACCCCAGGCGCAGCCAGGGCAGTCGAAACCGCCGTTCTGGTTGGTCTTGAGCATCATGCGAATGTTTTTCAGCGCGTTATCGCTGGTCAGCCAGGCCTGGGCGACGCTGATCAGCGCGCCCCAACCGCCGGCCGGGCCCTTGTAAGGCTTGTAGCGCGGTGCGGGTTTCTGGTTGGCTTGTTGATGATTGCTCACGCTTGATTCTCCATCGCAGGGCTGTAGACCCGCGGCGCACTTTTTTGCGGCAGGTGGATGAGGTTGAGGTTGTGTTGGCGAGCCCACTGCACGGCGAGGCCCGTGGGCGACGACAGGCTGACCAGCGTCTGGATGCCCGCACGCAATACTTTTTGAATCAATTCGAGGCTGCAGCGGCTGGTGACGATCGCGAGACCCCCGGCTATCGGGATCTGCTGTCGGATCAGCGCACCGATCAATTTGTCGAGGGCGTTGTGGCGACCGATGTCTTCGCGGCCCAGCAGCAGTTCACCCTGGTCATTCATGAACAGCGCCGCGTGTACCGCGCCGCAGTGCTGGCCCAGGGGTTGGAACTGGCCGATGCGCTGGCGCAGGCCGTCAAGCCATTGCGCCGGTGGCAGCGGTGCGCCCGGCAGCGTCTTGAGGTTGGGCAGCGCCTGCTCCACCGCCTCCACCCCGCACAGCCCGCAACCGCTGGTGCCGGCCAGTTGCCGGCGTTGTTGCTTGAGGTTCCAGAAGGCGCGGTTGGCAATGGTGACCTGGGCATATTGCGCGGAACCGGCTCCGCTCAGTTGCAGGTCGTAGATATCCGCCGGGTCTTCGATGATGCCGCTGCCGAGGCTGAAGCCGACGATAAAATCTTCCAGGTCAGTGGGCGTGACCAACATTACCGCTTGGCTGATGCCGTTATAGGCAATCGCCAACGCCACTTCCTCGGCCAGCGCGGCGCTGTCCGATTGCGAGTGGTCCAGGTTGCAGTAGCGATAGCTCTGGCTGGCGGCTGGCTTGGAGGCTTCCAAGGCAGGCGCAGGACAGACCGGAGGCTTGTCGTTCATGGGCATCACTGAGAGTAGGAATAGTCCTAAGACTAAATGCGGCAATCTGCCACGTCTAATCGCTATTACTGATCTTTCAATAGATGACGTCGATCAAGGAATGGTTACTGATTGCTGATAAAGGGCGAAACAGGCCTCCGCCAATGCCGAGCGTGGGGCACCGCGCCGCATGATCAGCCCCAGCGGGACCAGCGTCTGGGCGCTGTCGATGGGCTGGATTCGCAGGTCTTCGGTGAGCTTCAGCCCGCTTTCCAGCGGTACCACGGCGCAACACAGTCCGCCGTGCACAGCTTGTAACAATTGGTGCACCGCGTCGGTTTGCAGCAGCGGTTGGGGTGTCAGCCCCCGGCTGTGGAAGTGATGGTCGATGGATTGGCGAAAATGCATGCCGCTGGTGAGCATACCCAAGGGCAACTCCACCAGCGCTTCCCAGCTCAGCGGTTCTTCGCCAAAAAAGAAAAACCGTTGATCGTATAGCAGGCCCATGCGGGTATGGGCGAAGGGCAGGGCTTCAAAACGCTCGTTGTCCAGACGTTCCAGGTAGGAAATGCCCAGGTCGATCCGGTTGTTCGCCAATTGTTCGAGAATGCGTTCGGAGCTCAGGGACGACAATTCGAAACGCAGGCTGGGGTGGTCGGTGTGCAGGCGCTGCATCATCGCCAGCGGGTCGAAATCCGACAGCGGAACCACGCCCAGGCGCAGCGTGCCCACCAGGTTGCCGCGACAGGCCGCCGCTTCGGCCTGTAGTCCGTCGTAAGCCGCCAACACCGTGCGCGCCCAGGCCAGCACCCGCTCACCCGGTGCGGTAAAACCCTCGAAGCGCTGGCCGCGATTGACCAGTGGCAAACCCAGCTCCTCCTCCAGGCTGCGCAGGCGCATCGACAAGGTGGGCTGGGTAATGTGACAGCGGGCGGCAGCCTGGCCGAAGTGGCGGGTTTCTTCGAGCGCGATAAGAAATTTCAGCTGCTTGATGTCCATCTTCGCTCCTGGGCGCGGGAAGATTCGGATTCTAGCGCCTTGACGGTGGCGAGGTCATTGGTCGGTTGGGAAACGGGGTCGGTTGGCTTGGTCTAGTCTTTTGCGTCTGGATACCTGAACCCATGGAGTGAATACGATGAGTCTTTTCAGTTTCTTGAAAGATGCCGGTGAAAAAATCCTCGATGCGCTGACGCCCGACAAGGCAGAAGCCAACAGCGAAGCGTTGACCAAGCATGTACAGGAGGCCCTGACAGGGATCGATACTTCAAAGATTCAGGTCAAGGTCGAAGGTGAGAAAGTCATCGCCACGGGTGAAGCCGCAACTCAGGAAGAAAAGGAAAAGATTCTCCTGGCGCTGGGCAACGTGGCCGGTATCAGCGGTGTCGATGACCAGATCACCGTGACCGGCCCGGTCGCGACGCAGGCCAAATTCGTCACCGTGGAAAAAGGCGACACCTTGAGCGCCATTTCCAAGCGGGTTTACGGCGACCCGAACAAGTACAACAAGATTTTCGAAGCCAACAAACCGATGCTCAAGCACCCGGACAAGATCTACCCAGGGCAGTCACTGCGTATTCCTGAATAGGATTTGAGCCCGGCGGTGTCCTTATCGCGAGCAGGCTCGCTCCCACAGAGATTACTGGTTCGCCGCGAGCCAAGGTGGGAGCGAGCCTGCACGCGATGAGGACGGTGCGGTTCAAAGCCCGGCAATCAAATCCCGATAATCTCTGACGGCATCGAACTCCCCCGTATCCTTCGGCCCCTTGCGACTGTCCGGCTCGCTGACCGCCAGCAAATGTGCGATGCCAAAATCCCGGGCGCTGCGCAATACCGGCAGGGTATCGTCGATGAACAGGCTGCGGGCCGGGTCGAAGTCAAGGTCGGCTTGCAGGGCGTCCCAGAACTGCGGGCTTTCCTTGGGAAAACCGTAGTCGTGGGAGCTGATCAAACGCTCGAAATACCGAGCCAGTTCGATGCGTTCCAGCTTCAGGGACAACGAGTCGCGATGGGCGTTGGTGATCATCACGACCCGTTTGCCGGCCTGTTGGATGGCTGCCAGAAATGTATCGGCGTCCGGGCGCAGGGCGATCAGGTGGGCGGTTTCCAGCTTCAGTTCGCGCACCGGCAGCTTCAGCTCGGCACTCCAGAAATCCAGGCAGTACCACTGCAACTGGCCGGCGTTGCGCTCGAACAGCGGCTGCAGTTCCATCTCTGCCATGGCCCGGCTGACGCCATGCAGTTCGGCATAGCGCTGGGGCAGGTGCTCCAGCCAGAAGTGATTATCGTAATGCAGGTCCAGCAGGGTGCCGTCCATGTCCAGCAGAACCGTATCGATCTCGTGCCAGGGCAACAACGCCATAAAAAACTTCTCCAGCGGTAATCAGATATCCGACGCAAACAATCAGGATAGGCCGGGTATAGTAGCCTGCTATCGCCCAGGGAGCCGTTTATGCGCCAGACACCCACCATACTCGACCGACGGATCGTCGCCACCAGCCGCCTGTTTTGCGTGGAAGAACTGAAACTGCGTTTTTCCAACGGTGTGGAACGCACCTACGAACGCCTGGCGGGCAAGGGCGCAGGTTACGGTGCGGTGATGATCGTGGCGATGCTCGACGCCGACCATGCGGTGCTGGTGGAAGAGTATTGCGGCGGTACCGAGGCCTACGAATGGTCCCTGCCCAAGGGCCTGATCGAGCCAGGTGAAGATGTGCTGGCGGCGGCCGAGCGCGAGCTCAAGGAGGAAGCCGGTTTTGGCGCCCGTCAACTGGAACACCTGACTGAGTTGTCATTGTCTCCCGGCTACATGAGCCAGAAGATCCAGGTGGTGCTGGCGACCGATCTATACGAGGAGCGTCTGGAAGGCGACGAGCCCGAGCCAATGCGTGTGGACAAGGTTAACCTGGGCGAGCTGTCGGCCCTGGCGCAGAACCCTCAATTCACCGAGGGCCGGGCGTTGGCGGCGTTGTACCTGGCCCGCGATCTGCTGACTCAGCGCGGAGCCTACCTGCCATGAATTTTCCGCATCCCCTGATGGCCCCGGTTATCGAGCTGGCGCTCACGGCTGGCGACGCGATCCTGCCCTTCTGGCGGGCCGATGTGGAGGTCGTGCGCAAGGCCGACGAATCGCCGGTGACCGCCGCCGACATGGCAGCTCATCATGTGATCGTGGCCGGGCTCAAAGCCCTGGCGCCGGATATCCCGATCCTTTCCGAAGAGGATGCCGATATTGCGCAAAGCGTCCGCGCCGGCTGGCAACGCTGGTGGCTGGTGGATCCGCTGGACGGCACCAAGGAGTTCATTTCCGGCAGCGAGGAATTTACCGTCAATATCGCCCTGATCGAGGGCGGGCGAGTGGTGTTCGGTGTAGTGTCGATGCCCACCAACGGTCGTTATTATGCCGGCGGTGCAGGCCTGGGTGCCTGGCGCGGCGACAGGAATGCCGAGCCTGCGGCCATTGTGGTGCGTAACGTGCTGGCGCGCGGTGAAACCTTTACGGTGGTCGCGAGCCGCCGTCATACCAGCCCGGAGCAGGAACGCCTGTTGGGCGGTTTGAGCGAAAGCCTGGGGGCGCTGCAATTGACCAATATCGGCAGTTCGCTGAAGTTCTGCCTTTTGGCTGAAGGTGCGGCGGATTGCTACCCGCGTCTGGCGCCGACGTCGCAGTGGGACACCGCCGCTGCCCAGGGCGTGCTGGAGGGCGCGGGTGGCGAGGTACTCGACCTGCAGGGCCAGCCGTTCTGCTATCCGGCACGCGAGTCGTTATTGAATACGTCTTTCCTGGCGCTTCCGGCGAAAGCGCCGTGGCGTGGGAAGTTGCTGGAGCTGGCTCGTTCTTAAAATCTGATCTTTTAGCCCAGAAGCTTTTGTGGCGAGGGAGCTTGCTCCCGCTGGGCCGGTCCGACGCTTCGGACGAAGCGGCCCCAAAGCGTCTGCTGCGCAGCCGAGCGGGAGCAAGCTCCCTCGCCACGGGTCTATGCGCCAATCAGCGATGCAGCACGTACTGCCCTTCAAACTGCACCGCCAGGTCCTCGCTATCCACATTTACCACCTGCGTCTGCAAGGTCAGCCTTGCCCGTCCGTAGCGACGATAAGTGGCCAGGAAACGCGTCCAGGTCTTTTCATCGGGCGCCTCACAGATGACGGTCGCGTCGCGGGTAACCGGTAGCGGATAACTGATCTGCCCTTCCTGGATCACAATGTGCCCGTCTTCGATGCCTTCCTCGCGCAGCGCCAGGTGCAGCCAGCCCCAGCCACCGAGCACGGCGCCGCAATACAGGCTGCCGCCGAACATGGTGCTCTTGTGATTGACGTTGGCCGCGATCGGCAGGAACAAGCGTAGCTGCCGGGCTTGCCAGCCGAGCACCTTCAGTCCCATGTCCTGCGTCAGCGGGATGTCCCGGTGCAGGATCGTTTCCAGGTAGTGGCTGTCGCGGTTCATACAGGCCCTCTTGGCTGAAAGTGAAAGGGTGGAGCTCAATCCGACTCTTCGGTCGGGCCATGGCTGCTGTCGCCGAAGTTCAGCCCGTGTTTACGCAACTTGTCGTGCAGCGTCTTGCGCGGAATGCCCAAGGCTTCGGCGAGGCTGCGTACGGAGCTGTGGGAACGGGCCAGTTCGGCAGCGATCAGGGTTTTTTCAAAGTTCTCCACCTGCTCGCTCAGGCCGCCGCTGATCACATCCACCGCAGCGGGGCTGCTGTCCGGCGCGCTGTTGTCCAGTGCCAGTTCCAGGCCCAGGGCAAAACGTTCGGCGGCGTTCTGCAATTCGCGCACGTTACCCGGCCAGCTGTGGCGTAACAGCAGCGCCCGGTGGGGCGGCTGCAGTTCGTGCGGCGGCAGGCCATGGCGGGTGCTGGCTTCGTTGGCAAAGTGCTGGAACAGCATCAGCACATCTTCGCCGCGTTCGCGCAACGGCGGAATACGCAGCGGCGCGACGTTCAGACGGTAATACAGGTCGGCGCGAAAACGGCCCTGGTCGGCGGCCTGGCGCAGGTCTTCCTTGGTGGCGGCGATGACGCGGATATCCAGCGGGATCTGCTGGTTGCCCCCCAGCCGTTCCACTACGCGCTCTTGCAGCAGGCGCAGCAGTTTGACCTGTACGTCCATACTCATGCTTTCGATTTCATCGAGGAATAATGTGCCGCCATTGGCGAATTCGAACTTGCCGATACGGCGTTTTTGCGCGCCGGTGAAGGCGCCGGGCTCGTGGCCGAACAGTTCGCTTTCCACCACTGACTCAGCCAGGGCGCCGGCGTTGATCGCCACGAAGGGCCCGTTGCGCCGGCTTGAGAGGTCGTGCAGTGCGCGCGCGACCACTTCCTTGCCGGCCCCGGTTTCACCGAGGATCAACACGTCGGCGCGGGTCGCCGCCAAGGCGCCGATCTGCTCGCGCAGGCGCAGCATGGGCGCCGATTGGCCAACCAGGCGGGCGCTGAGTTCATGCCGGTCACTAAGGGCCAGGCGCAGGCTGCGGTTGTCCAGGACCAGGCGACGCAAGGCCAGGGCTCGGCGAACGCTGTCGAGCAGATGATCGCTGGCGAAGGGCTTCTCCAGGAAGTCATAGGCCCCGGCGCGCATTGCCTGGACCGCCAGCGGTACATCGCCGTGGCCGGTAATCAACAGGACCGGCAGCTCCGGATCCTGTGCGTGCAGCTGGTTCAGCAGTTCAAGGCCGTCCATGCCGGGCATGCGAATGTCGCTGACAACCACGCCGGGCCAGTCTCGCGGCAATTGCCCGGCCAAGCCATTGGCCTCGCCCAGGGGCAGGATCTTCAGGCCGGCCAGGTCGAGGGTCTGGCTCAAGGCCTGACGCAGGTGGGGATCGTCGTCGATCAGCACCACCTCAATCTGGTTATCGATGGTCATACACTACGGTCCTCGGACGGTTGCAGGCTCACCCCGGGCGCGCCCGCGCGCAGCTTCAGGGTAATCAGGGCGCCGCCTTCCTTGTGATTGGCAAACAACAGCTCGCCGCCGAAGGCGCGCATCAGGGTGTCGCAGATCGCCAGCCCCAGGCCAAGACCCTGGGTGCGGGTCTTGGTGGTATAGAAAGGCTCGCCGGCCCGGCCCAGGGCTTCCATGCAGAACCCCGGGCCGTTATCGCGTATGTACAGGTTGACGCCGGTTTCCGTTGCCTGGGCACTGAGCCAGAGTCTGCGCGGCGGGCCCTTTTCGGTCAGGGCATCAAGGGCGTTTGCCAGCAGGTTGCCCAGCACCTGGCGCAAGCGTGTCTCGCCGGCCTCGACCCACAAGGTGGCGGCCGGCAGGTCACGGATCAGTTCCACTTCCATGCTGCGCCGACGTTTGGCGAGCAGCGCCAAGGCATCGTCCAACGCCGGTTGCAGGGCGACGCTTTCCGGCGCGTGGCGGTCGCGGCGGGCAAAAGCGCGCAAATGGGCGATGATCGAGGCCATGCGCCCGGTCAGTTCGCTGATCAGCTTGAGATTGCCCCGGGCGTCGTCGGTGCGCTGGTGATCGAGCAGGATCCCGGCGTTTTCCGCGTAGCTTCGAATGGCCGCCAGCGGCTGGTTGAGTTCATGGCTGATGCTCGCCGACATGGTGCCAAGGGCCGACAGCTTGCCGGCCTGCACCAGGTCGTCCTGGGCGCGGACCAGCTCCTGCTGGGCCTGCTCGCGCTCCAGAACTTCCTGGCGCAGGCGCCGGTTGAGGCCTTCCAGGTCACTGGTGCGTTCCGCCACCCGACCTTCCAGCTCATGCCGGGCCTTGGCTTCGAAGGCGATCCGTTCCAGGTAATGGCGCCGGCGCTGCATCATCAACCCGAGCAGCAACATCAAGACCAGCAACGCCGAGCCACCAATGACCACCACCGTGCGCACCGGACGATCGATCAGCGTTCGCGGGGCCAGGATGCTCACGTTCCAGCCTGTCTCTTCGATGACCTGGGTCTGGGTCAGCCAGGCATTGGCGTCCAGATGAAGCGGCTTCGGATCGCGGGTCGGGTAGGGTTGGACCGCGCTGATCGCCTTGCTCTCTTCGATGCTCAAAGGGCGGGTTGCGCGAAACCGCCACTCCTGGCGTGAAGTCAGGATTACCACGCCATTATGGTCGGTCACCAGCAATTGCTCAGGGGTCTTGCCCCACAGGCTTTCGGTGTGGTCCAGGTCGACCTTGACGACCAGTACGCCAATGACTTTTTCGCGATCACGTACGGCGGCGGCAAAGAAGTAACCGCGCTTGCCCGACGTGGTGCCCAGGCCGAAGAAGCGTCCAAGACGCCCGGCCATGGCTTCGATGTAGTACGGGCGGAAAGCAAAATTGCGCCCGACGAAACTGTCGTGCTTGTCCCAGTTCGATGCCGCCAGGGTCTTGCCAGTGGCGTCCATCAAGTACATGACTTCAGCGCCAGTCTGGGCGCTGATGTTCTTCAGCAATCGATTGGCATTGCCCTGGGTAACGCCATCATCCGGCGCAGACAGGACTGCGCGCAGGGGCGGCAGCTCGCCAAGAATCTGCGGCAGCACTTCATAGCGGTGCAGGGTTCCCAACAGGTTGGCGACGTAGAGATCGAGCGTCTGGCGATTCTGCCCGGCCAGCTCGCTGCGGTAGTAACGCTCCGCCAGGTGCTCCAGCGGCCACAGCAACGGCGCCAGGCACAGGGCCAGCAGTGCCAGGCTGCGCCAACGGGGTCTGCGGGGGAGAGTGGAATTCATGAGCATGATGCGCCTGTGGGGACAGGCGCATTATGCCTAGGACGCACGCCAGCGTCTTCGATCAGGCGAAGACGTCCGCATGCTCCAGGGTCGAAGCCGCCAGGTCCTTGCCGGACAGTTGCGGCTGGATATCTCCCAATTGCCAGTCGATGTTCAGTGTGGGGTCGTTCCACAACAGGCTGCGTTCGGATGTCGGGTCGTAGTAGTTGGTGGTCTTGTAGAGGAATTCCGCGAATTCACTCAAGACCACAAAGCCGTGGGCGAACCCTGGTGGCACCCAGAGTTGACGGTGATTGTCGGCGCTGAGGCGTACCGCAACCCATTTGCCGAAATTCGGCGAGCTGCGGCGGATGTCCACGGCCACATCAAGCACTTCACCGGCGGTGACACGCACGAGTTTGCCCTGGGTGTTCTGCAATTGGTAATGCAGGCCGCGCAGCACGCCTTTCAGCGAGCGAGAATGGTTGTCCTGCACGAATTGAGTGTCGATGCCGGTCGCGTCCTTGAATGCCTTGGCGTTGAAGCTTTCATAAAAAAAACCGCGCTCGTCACCAAATACCTTGGGTTCGATGATCAGGACACCGGGCAGGTCGGTGGCGATTACATTCATTGGGTGTCTCCATGGGAATGGCAGCAACAAAGATGTCCATTCTTGCCCAAAGCAGTGGTCGGCGCGAGCCCCGAGTCAAAGAGGGGGTTGCTTATCCAACGACTCGATGGCGAGATAGGCATCCAGACAAAACCACCCCAGGGGTCGTTGTATGCCACTCGCCACGTTGGTTCACCGTGCCAGTTTGCCAAGCCCACAGATCAGCGCCGAACAGGCACTGGTACTGCTGCGCTCGAATTACGGACTCAGCGGTGACCTGCGACCCCTTGGCAGTCATCAGGACCTCAACTACCGCGTCGACAGCGAACGCGGGCGGTTCGTGCTGAAAATCTGCCATGGCGACTACGCCGTCCAGGAGCTCCAGGCCCAACATGCCGCGCTCAAGCAGTTGGCCGGGCACGGCGCGGTGAAGGTGCCGCGGGTGATCGAGGCTGCCAATGGCCAGGACCTGCTGACGCTAGAAGTCGACGGGCAAGCGATACACATGCGCCTGCTCGAGTACATCGACGGCCAGTCCCTCACCCAACTCAAGCACCTCACGCCTGACCTGGTGACTGGGCTGGGCCGCCTGTGCGCCGACATGGACCTGGCCTTGGCCACGTTCGACCACCCGGGCCTGGAGCGAACCCTGCAATGGGACGCGCGCCACGCGCCAGCCTTGATCGATCACCTGTTGCCTGTCATCGACGATGACCAGCGGCGCCAGTTGATCGCCGACGTCGCACAGCAGGCCGAACGGCGCTTGCAGCCGCTCAAGGCCAGCCTGCCGATGCAGGCGATCCACATGGACATCACCGATGACAACGTGGTCTGGCAACGCGATGCACAGCGCCAATGGCAACTGCAGGGCGTCATCGATTTCGGCGACCTGATCCGTACCTGGCGTGTCACCGATCTGTCGGTCACCTGCGCGGCGCTGTTACATCATGCCGATGCAGATCCGTTTTTCATCCTGCCGGCGATCAAGGCCTACCACGCGGTCAATCCATTGCAGCGTGAAGAGCTCCAGGCGCTTTGGCCGTTGATCGTGGCCCGCGCCGCTGTGCTGGTACTTAGCGGAGAGCAACAGGTCGCTGTCGATCCGGATAACCAATATGCTCGCGACAATCTCAGGCATGAATGGGAAATCTTCAACGTCGCCCATTCCGTGCCGCTTGAGTTGATGGAAGCGGCGATCCTTGCCGCCGTGGGCCATAGCCTGCCGCCCCTCGCCAACGAGGGTTTCGCACCGCTGTTGCCGACTTTGGTGGGGCGTGATTTCGCCCTGATCGACCTGGGTGTGCTCAGCCCGCATTTCGAGGCGGGCAATTGGGAGCAGCCGGGGATCGATCAGCGCCTGCTGAGCGAAGCGGCCGCCGTGCATGGATTGGCGGCCAGCCGTTACGGGCAGTATCGGTTGTCCCGCACCCGGCCGGACAGTGCCGAAGAGCCCGATACTTATCCGCTCCATGTGGAACTGCACATTCCTCACGGTAGGCCGCTGGAATCGCCCTTCGCCGGGGTGTTGCACAGGGACGCTGACGGCTTGCTGCGGCTCGATGGCCCGCAACTGAGCGTGCGTTTGTGGGGCGTTTCCTCGTCGCTGCAACCCGGGGCCGCGCTGGCAAAGGGTCAGGTAGTGGGCGAGGTGGCTGGCCCATTGCTGGTCCAGCTGTGCCGGGGCGCGCATCTGGCCCCGCCGTTGTTCTGCACACCGTCCCGGGCGCAGGCCTGGCAAGCGCTCTGCCCATCACCCGCGGTGCTGTTGGGGCTGGCTTGCGATGCCGAGCCGGAAATCGATCCGCAGGCGCTGCTGGCCCGTCGCGATGCCAGTTTTGCCCGTTCGCAGAAGCACTACTACGTCGACCCGCCGCGCATCGAGCGTGGCTGGCGCAACCACCTGATCGACATGCAGGGCCGCTCGTACCTCGACATGCTCAACAATGTCGCGGTGCTGGGCCATGGCCATCCGCGCATGGCGGCGGTCGCGGCCAGGCAGTGGTCGCTGCTTAACACCAACTCGCGTTTCCACTACGCGGCGATCGCCGAGTTTTCCGAACGCCTGCTGGCGCTGGCGCCGTCGAACATGGACCGGGTGTTCCTGGTCAACAGCGGCACCGAAGCCAACGACCTGGCGATCCGCCTGGCCTGGGCCTACAGCGGCGGACGCGACATGCTCAGCGTGCTGGAGGCCTATCACGGCTGGTCGGTGGCGGCCGATGCGGTCTCGACGTCCATCGCCGACAATCCCCAGGCCCTCAGCAGCCGTCCGGACTGGGTGCACCCGGTGACGGCGCCGAACACCTATCGTGGTGAATTCCGCGGTGTCGACAGTGCGCCGGACTACGTGCTCAGCGTCGAGCACAACCTGGCAAAAATCGCCGAACAGAAACGTCAGCTCGCCGGCTTCATCTGCGAGCCGGTATATGGCAATGCCGGCGGCATCGCGCTGCCACCGGGGTACCTGAAACAGGTCTACGCCTTGGTGCGCGAGCGCGGTGGTGTCTGTATCGCCGACGAGGTGCAAGTCGGCTACGGGCGCATGGGCGAGTTTTTCTGGGGCTTCGAGGAGCAAGGCGTGGTGCCGGACATCATCACCATGGCCAAGGGCATGGGCAACGGCCAGCCGCTGGGAGCCGTCATCACCCGCCGGGAAATCGCCGAGGCGCTGGAAGCCGAGGGATATTTTTTCTCTTCCGCCGGCGGCAGCCCGGTCAGTTGCCAGATCGGCATGGCCGTGCTGGACGTCATGGAGGAAGAAAACCTGTGGGAAAACGCCCGGATCGTTGGCGGACATTTCAAGGCCCGCCTGGAAGCGCTGATCGACCAGTATCCATTGGTCGGAGCGGTGCATGGCTCCGGGTTCTACCTGGGCGTGGAGCTGATCCGCAATCGCGACACCCTCGAACCGGCCACCGAGGAAACCACCGCGCTGTGCAATCGCCTGCGGGAGTTGGGCATCTTCATGCAGCCGACTGGTGATTACCTGAACATCCTCAAGATCAAGCCACCGATGGTCACCAATCGCCAGAGCGTGGACTTCTTCGTCGACATGCTGGCGAAAGCCCTGGAGGAGGGGTTGTAGTTTATCCGGCACATCACGCTGTTTTTCCTGTGGGAGCGAGCCTGCTCGCGAAAGCGGTGGATCAGTCAACGTCAATGTTGAATGTTCCCCCCTCTTCGCGAGCAGGCTCGCTCCCACAGGTTTATTGGGTGTAAATTCGATTTTTGTCGGTGTTTTGATGGAAAATTACCAGATTTATGGTTCTTCATGCTTCAAATACCGATTTTTATCGGCTATAAAGGCGCTACTGTCCATCGCCTGGGAGATGATTCATGAGTCGTATCGTTACCGTAGCCGCCACGCAAATGGCCTGTTCCTGGGATCTCGAAGCCAACATAGAGACCGCTGAAAAGCTGGTCCGCCAGGCCGCTGCACAAGGCGCGCAGGTCATCCTTATCCAGGAATTGTTCGAGACGCCGTACTTCTGCCAGAAGCCGAACCCGGATTATTTGCAGTTGGCGACTCCGGTTGACGAGAACGTCGCCATCAAGCACTTCCAGAAAATCGCCGAAGAACTGCAGGTCGTGCTGCCGATCAGTTTTTTTGAACGGGCCGGGCGTGCGCGTTTCAACAGCATTGCGATCATCGACGCCGACGGTCGCAACCTGGGCATCTACCGCAAGAGCCACATCCCGGACGGTCCTGGCTACCATGAGAAGTATTATTTCAACCCTGGCGATACCGGCTTCAAGGTGTGGAATACCCGCTATGCGAAAATCGGCGTAGGCATCTGCTGGGACCAATGGTTTCCGGAGTGCGCCCGCAGCATGGCGTTGCAAGGTGCGGAAATTCTGTTTTACCCGACCGCCATCGGCAGCGAACCGCACGACAAGACCATTTCATCGCGCGATCATTGGCAGCATGTACAACAGGGCCATGCCGGCGCCAACCTGATGCCGCTGGTCGCCAGCAATCGCATCGGCAACGAAGAGCAGGATGGCTATGACATCACGTTCTACGGCTCCTCGTTCATCGCCAATCAGTTCGGTGAAAAAGTCCAGGAATTGAACGAGACCGAAGAAGGCGTGCTGGTACACAGCTTCGACCTCGACGAACTGGAACACATTCGCAGTGCCTGGGGCACTTTCCGTGATCGGCGCCCGAACCTGTACGGCGCGATCAAAACCCTCGACGGCTCACTGGAGTCCTGAATCATGACAACTTTGCACAGCACTCCGCGCGCGGACGGTTTTTACATGCCTGCCGAGTGGGCGCCCCAGACCCAGGTCTGGATGATCTGGCCCGAGCGCCCGGATAACTGGCGCCTGGGCGGCAAGCCCGCGCAGGCCGCCCATGTGGTGGTTGCCAAGGCCATCGCCCGTTTCGAGCCGGTCACCGTGGCGGTATCCGCCGCCCAATACGAAAACGCTCGGGCGCGGCTCGATGTGCCGAATATCCGCCTGGTGGAAATGTCCAGCGACGACGCCTGGGTCCGGGACACAGGCCCGACGTTGGTGATCAACAACAACGGCGAAGTGCGCGGTGTCGATTGGGACTTCAATTCCTGGGGCGGCTTCGAGGGTGGCTTGTATTCCCCATGGAACCGGGACTCGCTGGTGGCCGGCAAGATTCTCGAAATCGAGCGCAGCCCGCGCTACCGCACCGAGGGCTTCGTCCTCGAAGGTGGTTCGATCCATGTCGATGGCGAAGGCACTTTGATCACCACCGAGGAATGCCTGCTCAACCACAATCGCAACCCGCACCTGAACCGCCAGGAAATCGAGGCGGTGCTCAGTGCCCAATTGGCGGTGGACAAGATCATCTGGCTGCCCGATGGCCTGTTCAATGACGAAACCGACGGCCATGTGGATAACTTCTGCTGCTACGTACGCCCTGGTGAAGTGCTGCTGGCCTGGACCGACGACCCGCAGGACCCGAACTATGCCCGCTGCCACGCGGCGATGGATGTGCTGCAAAACAGCACCGACGCCAAGGGCCGCTCGTTCACGGTGCATAAAATGCCGATTCCCGGGCCGCTGTATGCCACCGAAGAAGAATGCGCCGGTGTGGACGTGGTGCACGGCTCACAGGAGCGAAAACCTGGCGAGCGTCTGGCCGGCTCTTATGTAAACTTCCTGATCGTCAATGGCGGCATCATCGCCCCGAGTTTCGACGATCCACTGGACAGCACGGCCAGGCAAATCCTGCAGGACCTGTTTCCCCAGCACGAAGTCATCATGGTGCCTGGGCGAGAGCTGTTACTGGGGGGCGGAAATATCCATTGTCTTACCCAACAGCAACCTGCCGCGCACACAAAATGAGTGGGGATGTAACAGCTCGGTGACGGGAGTCGCAGCAGCTCTATACCGGTGCTTTTGGATCCATCCTGGCAAGCCCGCGCTCCCATTGGGGCGCGGGCTTTTTTGTGCGCGGTTCGTCGGCGAGCCGTTTACCTTGGCATAGCTCTTGTATCGACATCCGTGCAGTTCTGGGGAGTGGAGCTGCGTTGTATTGTCACAAACCTTGGATAAATTGGCCGCTCATCAACCAGGAGAGGGCGCTGGAATGAATATGATAAGCGAGCGCACATGCCATCCCTTGGCCGTAAATGGTGAGTCGCTTCAAGCGTTGGCGCAATGGTTGAAGTCCAATGGCACGCGTCAGATCAGAGAACCTGATCCGCGCCGGATGATCATCGAGCGCTACCCCGTTGGCCTGTTCAGCGAGGCGGAGCTGGAAGCGTTGTGGGATGTCATGCAGGGATAGAATTCGAAGGATTGATAAAAAGCGCTGGCCGAAAGGCTGGCGCTTTTTTTATGGGCGTGCTTTTCGCCTGATTACCGAAGATTCACGAAATTGACACGGACTTCAGGGCGCGACTAGGATTCGCCCCACGCCTGTGGCCAACAGCCATGACTCTTAAATAATAAAAAGGCCCGACACGCTCAATCCGTGGCCGGGCCTTTTCATTATTTCCAGGAGCAAGAGTCCGAAAAAGAGCGCAAAGCGCCATTTCGGTTGCCGGTTACGGTGCGTATCAACCCGTACAAGGAAAATAATCATGTTGAACAAACGCTTTACTTTGCTAGCACTGGGGATTTTGAGCACAACACACGCCATGGCCAGCGATCAATCCGAGTCCAAGGGGTTCGTCGAAGACAGCAGCCTGAAAGTCCTGTTGCGCAACGCCTACATCAACCGCGACTACAAGGACGGCAACAAGGACAAGGCCGAATGGGGCCAGGCCGCCATCGGTACATTCTCGTCCGGCTTCACCCAAGGCACCGTGGGCGTAGGCGTGGATGCGTTCGGCTTGTATGCGCTGCGTCTGGACGGCGGCAAGGGGCGCACCGGTGCACAAGGCATCGATTTCTTCAAGAAAGGCGACAGCGGCAACGCGGCCGATGATCTCTCCAAATTCGGCGCCGCGGTGAAATTCCGTGTCTCCAACACGGTGCTGGCCTACGGCGACCAGATGCCGACTCTGCCGGTGTTGAACTACGACAATTCGCGCCTGCTGCCAGAAAGCTACACCGGCACGCTGATCACCTCCAAGGAGATCAAAGGGCTCGAACTGAACGCCGGCCGTTTCACCGCCGAGTCCCGTAAAAGCGCTGAAGGCCGTGACAGTGGTGGCTTGAAATCGATCAACGTATTGGGCGGTAGCTACCAGTTCACCGAGCAATTCAAGGCTTCGCTCTACGCATCCGATGTCGAAGACGTATTGAAGAAGCAATACGTGAACGCCAATTACGTGTTCCCGTTGGCCAAGGACCAATCCCTGACCCTGGACTTCAACGGCTATCGCACCAAGCTGGACGACAGCTATGTTCGCGAAAACGGCGTCACTGGTGACGACAACAAAATCTGGAGCCTGGCGGCAACTTTCGCCACCGGCCCGCACAGCTTCACGCTCGCCCACCAGCGCAGCACCGGCGACAGCAACCTGGGCTACGCCTACGGCGGCTATCAACGTGATCAGAATCGTGTCGGCGACGGTGGTAACACCATCTATCTGGCTAACTCCTACTGGTCCGACTTCAACGCCGAAGACGAACGCAGTTGGCAGCTGGGCTACGGCCTGGACTTCACCACCTTCGGTGTACCGGGGCTGACCTACAACGTGGCCTATGTGCGTGGCGACAACATCACCACTTCCACCAGCGAAGGCGGCACCGAACGCGAGATCTTCAACCAGTTCAAATACGTGGTCCAGAGCGGCCCGGCCAAGGACCTGAGCGTACGCTTGCGCAGCTCGGTCCTGCGCGTGTCGCAGAAATCCAGTGAATACAACGTCAGCGGTAATGAGCTGCGGGTGTTTGTGGATTATCCGATTAATGTTTTTTGATGGTTGATCGGGTTTAGGAAAACTTTATGAGATCCTCGGCCTGACTATCAGGCCGGGGACTTTTTAGATCTTTTAGATTTTGGGGACTGGTGGTAGTGGAACGATGTGGCTTTCTTCGGGCCTTCGTCTTTGCGCAGAGTGAGGAGGCGGAAGGCTCCCAGGTCTGTTTTTTGATGTTTGATCGGGCTGCCACAGTTTAATACGCCCGATCTTCGGATTGAGGACAGGTCGACGCATTTTCTCAAGAGCTTTTTTATGGAACTCTCGGCATGACCTCATTCAATTACGTTTCTATAGGCTGAGGGTCCACATAGCAGCAAGTGTTTGGTTTCTAGTTCTATAAGCGAGGTTTCGTTAGATGCTCGAATTAGAAGGCTCTCTTTTTGTTGTGTTATCTGAACAGTTAGTTTGTTGTTTGTTGGTATGTTGATGATTTTTAGGTTTTTTGGTGTTCCGCAATTTAGACCTATTCGGCATATGTTAAATCCTGATTGCTTCCATTTCTGCGGGGGGGCATCGGGGTATTCTGCAATGTCGAATTCAAAAATGAGTGTCGGAATATCGTTGTCTATAATTAATGACGCCAAGTCGATTTTGCCGATAGGTACCGGGGATGAAAAAATCTTATTAAAAAAAATACTTCCTTCAAGATCATTCCAGAAAATCATGGCTTACTCCGTGAAATAATAATGTTCTTTTGCGATTTTTCCTGTTCTTCTTTGTTCTAAGGGGCGCAAATTAAAATGTGCTTTCTGGTCGCCTCTATTGTCTGGTTGATTAAATTGATGCCCCGCAGAGTGGTCTTGGATTATCACTTTAGAACCGTCGTGTCGTGTAAATTGATATTCTCTAGCCGAAATTGGTTTTCCTTTGCTGTTCAGTACACTCTCGCCGGATCTCTCCGTCATTCTTGCATAGCTGTATTGCTGTGTTTTCCCCGTGGTGGCGTCGTAAACAAGGTCCGGTTGCTGGGTCTTTGGTATGCCAGCGTCTGTTTTTGCATGCCTAAATGCGCCGTGGCGAGAAGGTTGGGGTAGTTGAGGCTCGCTTTTTTGCTGGCCTTCAGCTGGTTTATCTTTGTTCCCCGGACAATCCACCAACCCCAACGGATCCACCCACCCCGTCGGGTTCAGGGTGTACCGATACCCATTGAGCCCACCCGCCAGCTTGCTCGGATCCGCTGTCAGGTACCGCCCCGTGTCCGGATTGTAGTAGCGATGCCGGTTGTAGTGCAGGCCGCTTTCCAGGTCGTGGTATTGGCCTTGGAAACGCAGCGGTTGGGTCAGTCGCTTGCCGGCGCCGTGGGCCAGTTTGGTGAGTTTGCCGTAGCCGGTGTAGCGCGCCGCCCAGACGATTTCGCCTTGGTGACTGGTCAGTTCCTGGGGTGTGCCCAGGTGGTCGTTGTGGTAGTAGAAGGGCGTGGCGTTTTTTGGGCCTTGGCCTTCGAGCAGGGCGAGGGGGCGGAAAGTGCCGGGCTCGTAGACGTAGCTTTGATAATGGTGGTCGCTGCTTTCGGCGATGAGCTGGTCGCCTTGCCAGATGAATTCGGTGGTCTGGCCGTCCACGGTCTTTTCGATGCGTCGGCCGAAGGCGTCGTAGCGGTAGGAGGTTTCGTTGCCGTCCGGGCTGGTGAGGCCGATGAGGCGGTGCTGGCTGTCGTAGCGGTATTCGGTGATCAAGCACTGGGCTTTGCCGCGGCGTTCGGTGACCAGGTTGCCGTAGGCGTCGTAGTCGTAGTGGCGATCGCCCTCCATCAGCAGGCGGTTGCCCTTGAGGGTGGTCGGGCCGGGGCGGTCGTGCAGCAGCAGGTTGCCGGCCGGATCGTGGGAAAACTGCTCGGGGGGCTGGCTGTGGGCGTAGTCGATTCGCAGCAGGCGATCTTGCGGGTCGTAGTGGTAGGCGCGTCGGTTTCGGGTGTCGGAAAGCGTGGCGAGGTTGCCGTTGGCGCTGTAGGAATAGTCGCGCCAGAACAATTGCTTCTGCTGGGTCTGCCATACGGTCTGGGCCTTGAGGCGGCCCTGTTCGTCGTAGCTGTAGTCGCTGAGCAGCAGGCCTTGCTGGCGCTGGCGTTCGCGGGTGCCGGTGAAACGGTGTTCGGTCAGGCACTGGCCGTTGAGGTCGATGGCCAGCAGCGCGCCGCCGTAGAGGTGGCGGTAGTTGAGGGTGCTGCGGTCGGGCAGGCGGCAGTAGGTCAGCCGGCCGGCCTCGTCGTAGCGATAGTGCAGGGTGGCCCAGCCCTGGTGTTCGGCGACGAGGCGGTCCTGGTTGTCGTATTCGTAGGCCAGCGGCCAGTGGCCGTCGTCGACGCTGACCAGCCGGCCGAGGGCGTCGTAGCGGTACTCGACCGGTTTGCCGTCGGGCAAGGTCTTGCGCAACAGGCGGCCAGCGCTGTCGCGCTGGTAAGCGGTGAGCCGCTGGCTGCCATCGGAACCGAACTCGGTCTTTTCCAGCAGGTGGCCGTTGAGGTCGTAGGCGTAGCCGGTGCGCTGGCCGTCGAAGCCGGTTTCCTGTCGGATCAATCCGTTGGGCGTGTAGGCCAGCTGATATTTTTCGCCGGATTCGTTCTCGACTTCGGTGAGCAACAGCCGCGCCGAGTCGTAGCGATACTTCAGTTCGCTGCCATCGGGATTGAGCCGCCGGCTGATCAGGTGCAGGTCGTCGGCGTATTCGTAGCGGGTGATGCGCCCCAGTTCGTCGCGTTCGGCGGTGACCTTGCCGTAGGCGTTGTAGCTCCAGGCGCGGGTGGCGCCGGTGGGCAGGGTGGTTTGCAGCAGTCGGCCGACGGCGTCCCATTGGTAATGGGTGACGGCGCCATGTTCGTCTTGGCGGCTGATCTGCCGGCCCAGCGCATCGTAGGTATATCGAAGCACGCTATCGTCGGGCAGGCATTCTTCCACCAATTGGCCGAGAGTGTTCCAGGCCAATGAATGGGAGCTACGGTCGGGGTGGGTAATGTGTGTCAGGCGACCTTGGTCGCTGTAGTGGTAGTGCGTGATGTTTCCGTCTGGATCGGTCTGCCGGGTAATGTCGCCTTGCCGATTGCGGCGGTATTTCCAACTGGCTTTACCGCGATGGACATCGCTGACGAACCCGTTGATGTGTTCGTAAACCACCGGTTCTTCTTCCGGCGGGATGATGGCAGTCAGCAAACCATCTTCGTCGTAGCGGTATTCGGTCACGGCTCCCAGTAGGTCTTTCTCTGCGACCAGCCGGCCTTTTTTGTCATAGGCCTTGTGATGTTGCGCGCCGTCCGGATCGGTCTTGCTGATGAGCCGGGCCTTGTCGTCGTGGGTATAGACCTCCTCGCTACCGTCGACATTGGTTACGGTGACGCTGCCGTTATCGTCCCAGGCATATCGTGCCTGCATTTGCGAGAAACTGGCCCAATGCCGGATACAGCGGGCCAGCTTGCCTTCGTTCTCCCACTCCCAGAAAAAACTGGTGCCACCGGCCAGCTGTCGCTCGACGATGACATGCTGTTCGTCATAGCGATAACGCTCGGTTTCTCCAGCGGCATTTGTCACCTCGACCAGTCGATGCAGGGCGTCATAGTGGTAAGTGACCAGCGTTTGGGCAGTCGTCCAGCATTGCTCATACGTTTGCGCCACTTGAAATCGCTGATAGTCGACCGCGATGATGTGACTGTCGCGGTAACGCAAGAACAGCCCACGTCCCGCGCCGTTGTCCAGGCGTTGGATTTTTCCGACGACGTCGCGAGTAATGCGCAACCGATTGCCATAACTGTCGCTGATGGCAATCAAAGTCGCGTCATCGTTTTGAAGGTGAAAGTGATAGAACGAAGGACGCTGACCCGCTTGAGCCACGATCAGCTCGTTGGGCGCGTCACCCAGGTAGATAGCCGCACGGGACAGGCTGTTGGTAATCGTCGGACGCTGCTTGCTCGGACGCGGGAAGGGGATCGACCGATTTTCATGATCGGTCCAGACGACTTCATTGCCGATGATTTCGAGCCGATGGGCCAGCGCATGGCTCCAGCCGTAGCCCAGGCCGCAGTCGATTTCCACTGCGCTGGTCCGGTACAGGCGTGTCCACTCGAATCGCAACAGTCCGTCGAGTTGGCCATCGTTCAGCGTCAACAACTCTTCGCCGGTCACCATCGATACCGGGCATTTATCGGTGCAGGTACGGGCGGCGGGTTCGGCACTCTTGCCGGTGGGCGTGGTCGCCTGCCTGGACGCATCGTCGCCTGTCTTGCCAGCGACCAGCCTGGCGTTTCTCCTGCCGTCAATGCGTAGCTCGACCGCACCTTTTTTCATCGGCGCAGCCAGGCCCCGCACCGCTACGGGAATGTACTTGGCGACATACCCCATGAAGCCATTGATGATGGCGAATATGGACTCTACGAAACCGGTCACCGCCTTGAGGATGATTTCTCCGTATTTTTTCAACCGTGCCGCTAGATAGATGATCCCGGTACCCTCGGCAACGACCGTAAGGACAATCGCCAGCACGATGTCGATTACGATTCCCATGACCGCGGCGGTGGTCATCCTTGCGGTATCGCCGGCCGTTTGCATCGGCGGCAGGCTTGCCAGCCAGATCAGTGCGCAACGCATCATCAGGAAGAGTGCGGCCTCGTCGCTGGCCAGCAGCATGGCTTTCTTCATGATATCGGGGGTTTTCCTGGCGACTTCGATGAGCCGATCGGCTCCTTCACCCAGCTCTTCTACGAACTTCGCCGGGTTTTGCAGCATCTCAAGTGCCAGGCGGATTCCATCCCACACCCCCCTTATGGCTTCCCAGCCGCCTTCGAGAACGCCGCTGCCCACTGCCAGGGCGGTGCCGGAGACAGACAGGCTCGACCATTGGTGCCGGTAACCCGCTGGGCTCTCCCATTTATTGCGCAGGAATTTTTCCAGCTCGCCTGTCAGCCCTTCATAGGCATTGAACAGCTCATTGATCTGAGTCGGTGTGACCTCGCTGTGCACGCGTATCTGGTAGTACTTGCCGGGAACACCTTTGGTCCAGCGGGCCTTCCCCTGCGCATCCAGCCTTACGGTGCTGACCGACCCGGTGTCCACATCGACGATTTCAACGTCGATATCGCCGATCGGGATGTCGTAGACCGACTCGAACTTGCTCTCGATCAGCAAAGGCCCTTTGCGTGGGCACCTGGCCACATTCGAGTTAAAATCGCTGTCAGTCATTCCCACCGTTTTTTGATTGTCACCGACCTTGATGACGCGTTCCATGCCCGTCAGCGAAGGCAGGTCCCTGAGCCGGCTCACATCGTCGGCACGTTGTGCATACCAGGCTTGGGTCTGCTCCTGATAACGCTTCAAACCGTCTTTGAATGTCGCCAGTTCCTCATCGACGAACGCGATGTGATTATTCGCGGACATCAACCTTGCTCCAGCATCAGATCGTCCAGCAGCGTTTTCCGAAGATTGTCCCGAGATCTCGCGTGGCGTACGTAGTGGCTGACTTTCAGTTTCAGAATGCTTTCTGGCCAAGCGGTATAAACGTCAAGGCGCTCTTCTTCGAGCCAATGCATCAGGCTGTCTACTGATGCCGATGGGCTCTCCAGCGCGTCCAACAGCTTTTCTGACATTTCCCACCACGGCCAGTCTTTCGCCGCAGGCACTTTCGTAGAGACTGTTTCCAGGGACTTGCCATTGATCAGGTATCGCTCGAAGACCGGTAAAAGAGTGCCGGCGTTGCCACCCAGTTCTTCCAGGATCAGATAAATGAACCGCCCATCCCAGAACCGGAAAAACACCGGGTTCCCGTCCGGCATCCGCACTTGCGTCAAGCTGCGCAGATGCGTCAGTACCTCGCCGGGTTCGCAGTGGGACACGGCCAGCCAGCCCCAATCGAGGGCATCGTTCCCAGCGATCCACGTCAGGAACGCCGAGTCGGGCTCAAGCTTGGTGACATAGGGCATCACCGCTTGCCAGGCAGCGTAGGGGGTGTCGCTCCAGATGGGCAGCAATGGATGAGCGAGAACTGAAGTGCGAAGGGCTTGCAACGCACCGGCTTCGCTCGCTGCGCTGATGATCAGGTACAGGTGTTCGTTTTCCTGCAACGGCTGTTGCGCCAGCCATGTCCTGGGATCGAGGGGCGTGAACGCCGATGGCGCCATGAGGCTCTCCTTGCCGAAAGGTGGTGTCGGAACCGGGATTTGTCCCGGGGCCCCACGTCTATCAAGGAATGAGCCAGGTAATTGGGAACGCCCGCGAGCCGGCGGGTCCAGGGTTTTTCAGGAATGCTTCAGGCGGGCTGGGCCGGTTCTTTCACAGAAAAATGCCTAACAGGTGGCGTGGTGCTGCGTCGGTTTTTGCGCATTCAGGGCAGCGGCAATGTTTTCACCAGCGCTTGCTTTAAAAAGGACCTCTTGAGCGTGATCTCCATGGCAAAAAGTCGCACTGACGAAGTTTTTTGCACCGTTTCAAGCGCGGCTTGAAATGCCTCAAATACTTTCTCATGGACGGAAATCCTGCACCTAATAGATTAGTCCGCTCATTGCAGTGGAGACCTGAGAAAAATGATCGTACTGAACAGGGAAGTGGGCGAAGCGCTAAGGCGTGACAAATACGTCAACGTCCGCGGTGGTGACTTCAATCTCTACGGTCATTTCGGCGACTTTGTCCGGCTGACCAAAAGCTGGGAAAACATGGAGCCCGACAGCTATTACGGTCAGGCCGAGTCCGGCATGCGTTTCCGTCGCTATAGCGATTTCGAATACAACCCCGCAACCCGTGAGCTCAAGCAACTCGAGCACCGGGCCTATGTCCAGTCCAAGGCCAACAACAGCTATGTCGGCGGGCTGGAGCGGCACTTCCAGGATTTCTCCAACGAAGTGATCAATTCGCCGGTCATGCGCAGCCTGATCGACACGGACTTCGAGGTGTACAAGAACGTCCTCCCGCAGGAATTGCACGATGAGATCTGGCAGTGCCAGATCCACCAGATCCGCATCGAGATCAAGCCGGGCAAGCAATTGGAAATCACCCCCGAGGGCATCCATTGCGATGGGTATCCGTTCAGCGGCGTGCACTTCTGGGGCCGCAACAATGTGGCGGGCGCTGAAAGCCGCCTCTACAGCCCCCAGGAAGAGCAACTGGCGGCGACCACCTACGAGGACATCCTCGACACGACGTTCTTCCTTGATCGCGACATGCGCCATTACGTGACCCCTGCCCGCAACACCCATAGCCATGAAATGGCCTTCAGGCAGATTCTGGCGATTTCCTTTTCGCGGCCCGGGACCGCTTTCGACATTGTTCGCTGAACAGCTCGAACCCATGGATGAGTCGGCGCAGCAGGTCCTGCTGCGCCGGGCCATGGTCAGGGACGCCGAACGACTGGAGCAGTTTTTTCGCGGTTTTGCCGAAGTGTCATTTTGCGAATGGCAGGATGCCCGCTTCCTGCGTGGGGTGTTGCTGCAGGAAACCACCACTGCCTACCTGGCCTTCGATGCGACGGGTGACGTCGTCGGCGCGGTCATCGGCGGTATGCTTGGCACTCGCGGCACCATCAATCACCTGGCCGTCAGCCCAAGGCATCGCACTCAAGGCCTGGGCCAGCGGCTGGTGGAGGCGGCATCGGCCGACATGAAGCAGGTTGGCGTGCTGCGCATGTTTCTGTTCGTCGACGAAGCCAATCTGGCCGGCAAGCGTTTCTGGGCGGCCCAAGGGTTTTGCGAACCCCGGGGTGAAATCACTTTCGAGAGGGATTTATGAACAAGACTTCCAGCCAGCCGCTGGCGGTCGAACCACAAGCCTCGCGAACCTTTGCTGAAGCCAGTCCGGTGGTAGCGGGTTATTTCACGGTTTCGTTTGTGTTCGGTCTGATGGCGGTCAACGCCGGCTTGCCTTTGTGGCTGCCAGTTGCGATGTGCCTGTTCGTGTACGCGGGAGCCTCACAATTCGCCGCGCTGGCGTTGATTTCCAGCGGGGCCTCCTTGACCACCATCGTTCTGACGACATTCCTGATCAATGCCCGTCACATGCTGATGTCTGTGTATATGGCCAAGGCTTTGCGAGCACTGGGGCTTAGCCGCTTCGAGCGCTGGTGCTACGCGTCGGGGCTCACCGACGAGTCGTTCGCTTTCCACAGCGTCAAGCTCGGCAGCGGGGCGCCGGTAAGCGTGCGCTACCTGATCGGTTTCAACCTCTTCTGCCACACATCCTGGGTGCTGGGTGGTTTGCTGGGTGCGGTCTGTGCGCAATACGCCGCGCACCTGATCAAGTATCAGCTCGATTACGCCCTGACCGCGATGATGCTCTATGTGCTGGTTTCGCTGTGCAACACCCGTAACAAACTGATCGCGGCGCTGGCGGCCGTGGCCTGCATGGGCGCGCTGAGCCTGCTGGGCAGCTCGCCGTTCAACGTATTCATTGCCACGTTTTTTGGCTGCGGGGTGGGCGTATGCCTGACCAAACGTTCCTGATCCTGGTTGTGGTCCTGATGATGGCCGTGACGTTCCTGCCCCGGGCCTTGCCGCTGCAGGTCAACACCGAAAACTGGCCGCCCTTCGTTGCCCGTGCACTGGAATACCTGCCGGTGGCGATCGTCGCTGCGATCACCCTGACGCCGTTGTTGATCAAGGACCAGCAGATACAGCTCGACCGTCCAGAGTTCTACGCCGCGATTCCGACCCTGCTATGTGCGTATTTCAGCCGCAACCTGTTTCTCAGTGTGGCGGTGGGCACGGCGGCGTATATCGCGCTCGGTTCTTTCCTGTAGCGTCAGGTCCACCACATCATGCAGCGCCTGGTCGGAAAGCTCAGGGTTGTTTACCGCCAGGCGTACCTCCAGGAAGTCCTCGAAATCCGGGAAGATAGCCAAGCCGTTGCGCCGCGCCGCGTCCCGGGAGACAAGGCCCAAACCGTCGAGCTGGGTAATCAACGACAGCGTCAGGGTTTCGCTGCAGGAATAGACCATTCGCTGGCTCGGCCCGTATTCACCGAGACCGGCATCGAGGAAGCGCAGGAAACTGCGCGAATAAGGACATTCCTCGGCCGGACGCACCTGGAACCGGTCAACCAGCAGGCCAAGGGAATCATCTTCTTCGCCACAATGAGCGCCGACCACGCGTACCTGGACATCCGGCATCGGAATGCTGGTAAATCCGCTCGGCTGTCCGACCAGGATCGCCAGGTCAAAATGCTCGTTCTTGAGCTTGCTCAGGTTCTCCATCGATTCGGCGTAGCTGAACTCCAACTGATACTGGGGGAAAACGGCGATCAGGCGTTCGATCATCCGTCGATTGAATTCCACCGGCAGCGTCGTGTTGAGCGCTACCTTAAGGGTACGTCGCCTGGGCGCCTTGAGCGCCGCGACTTTTTCCTCCAGCTGCCGGGTGGCCGCGAGGACCTGGTCCATGAAGGGCGTCAGTTCCGAGCCCTGGCTGGTCAATGCGAGGCCTTTGTTCGAGCGGCGGAACAACCGAAACCCGAATTGTTCCTCGACCTTGTTCAATTGTGCCGCCAATGCCTGCACCGTCAGGCACGACTGCTCCGCCGCAGCCGACAACGAGCCGGTCTGCACGATGCGCATGAGGTTGCGTAAGGTTCTGCTATCCATGGGGTAATGCCCTCTGCTTAAGTGGGCTCGCTGTTATTTGGCACCTGGCCAGGGTCTGGCGGTGCGATGCTGGCTATCATCAAGCACCTTGCCACGGTTGTCGCGGTTTTGTGGCGAAAAGCTCCGGCAGGCGATGATTGGAGCTTATGCGCGATTCTGATTTTTTGCTGGTGCTGTGTATAGGCCGAAACATCTGCGGGTAAATCCAGACTTCCTGGTCCTTAATCTATTCGCTTGCGAATTAAAACTTAATTTTTATCCGTCTATGTATTAGTCTTTACGCAACAGTCCGTAATACAGGAGCCCAAACCTCATGGCGACTTCCTCCATCACGCTCAACGCACAGCAACAATTGGATTCCCCGGACGCGGGTCGAATCGCGTTGAAGTTCTTCTTCAACCTCATGGAGTTGTGGGGCTGCAGCGTCGAGCAGCAGCGCACGCTGTTGGGCAAGGTAGGGAACACGACTTTCTACAAGTACAAACAATTACCCGACAACGTAAGGCTGCCGCGCGATACCCTCGAGCGAATCTCTTACCTAATGGGTATTCATAAAGCCCTGAGCATCATCTTCAGCAACAGCCGGGACCGCGTGTATCAATGGGTCAGCAGTCCCAATAACGCGGCGCCATTTAACGGCCAGTCGGCGCTTTCCTACATGCTGACCGGGCGAGTGGTGGACATCGCCGATGTGCGGCGATACCTCGACGGAGTGCGCGGCTGATGACGCCACCACTGGCGGACCCGCAATGGAAACGGGCCTATCGGATCGTCAACAGCAGCTTTCCGCCGATCACGCTGTTCGAAGACGTGCTTGATCCCGAAGACCTGCCCACCGCCTACGCCCTCGAAGCGCTGACCAATGACCGGCTCATGGAAGAGGCCGGCGTGCTGTCCCGGGTACGCCCCGAAGACCGGGTTTCCGGCCCGGGCTCGTCGCCGGTGATGGCGGCATTCACCCACATCGGCAAGCGCAGCCGCTTCAGCGACGGCACATTCGGCGTCTACTACGCTGCCAGCAGCCAGGAGGCCGCGATTGCCGAGACCTGCTACCACCAGGCACGCTTCCTTGGCGCGACCAACGAGCCGGACCTGGAGTTGACCATGCGCACCTACGTCAACAAGATCGTCAAACCCCTGCACGACATCCGCCACGATTATCCCCATCTGCATAACCCGGACCCTGACGCGTACGGCCCGTCCCAGGTATTTGCCCGGGAGCTGCGTGAAACCTTGTCGTGGGGGTTGCTGTACAACAGCGTCCGCTTGCCCGGCCACGAATGCGTGGCCGCCTTTCGCCCGCCGGCGGTGTCGATTCCGGTGCAGGGCAAGCATATTCGTTACGTGTGGAGTGCCCAGAAACGGGAGATTTCGTTCGTGTTTGAGGTCAGCCAAGTGTGAAGGAGCTGCCGTGCGGCCAGCGGGCAAGCTCCTTTACCCCACGTACAGGCGGGCGTGGTTGATCAAATCTTGAACTGCTGCACCGAAGCCTGCATCGAGCCCGCGGCGTCGTTCAGATGGTCAGCCGTTTTTGTCAGATCGTGAATCGAGCGGGTGTTTTCCCGAGACTGCTCGGCTATTGCTTCTACCCGCTGGGCCATTTCGTCGCTGGCTTTTGATTGCTCGGCAATGGTCTGGGAGATTTCCTCCACCACTTCGGCAGCATGTCGTGCGCCCGTGCGGATTTCGCTGATCGACACGCCGGCCTGCTGGGCCAGGTTGACGCCTTCGTCCACGCGGCTGACGCAGGCCTGCATGTTCGCCACCGCATCCCGGGCGCTGGACTGGATGCGCTCGATCATCGCGGTGATCTCCTGGGTGGACTGAGTGGTGCGCGCCGCCAGATTGCGCACCTCATCGGCCACCACCGCAAAACCGCGGCCCGCCTCGCCGGCTCGAGCAGCTTCGATAGCGGCGTTGAGGGCCAGCAGATTGGTCTGTTCGGCGATGCTCTTGATCACCTGGATGATCGAATGGATATCCTCGGACGACGCATCCAGAGCGGTGATCTTGCTGGAAGACTGGTTGACCACCTCGGCAATCCGGTTCATGCCTTCCACCACCCCCAGAATCACTTGCCCACCGCTACTCGCCAGTTGTTCGGACTGCGCCGAAATCGTCCGCGCGCTGTCGGCGTGCTGATGGATCTGGCTGATGTTCGCCATCATCTGCTCCATGCTCGCCGCCATGCTGGTAGCGCTCTGGGCTTGCTGGTCGGCGCTGGACACAATCTGCCGCGCCGTATCGCCCAGATTGCGGGACGTGCCATGCAACTCGTCGCTCTGGCTACGGATCGTCGCGATCATCTGCCGCAAGTTTGCCTGCATCTGTTCGATCACCGCCTGTAACTGGCCCAGCTCATCATCGCCATGGGGGCCCATCGAGCGCAGCAAATCGCCTTGAGAAATCGCCTGAGTATTGAGAATGATCTTGTTCAGCGGCGTGAGCACTGCCTTGAGCAGGCTCCACGACAGCAATGCAAGCGCCACGCAGGTGGCCAGCAACGTGATGATCAACCAGCGTTCCGAGGTATGAATGCTGTGGTCCTGATGTTCGCGAGAAACCTGCGCCTGGCTCTCGATCAATTCACTGACCGCTTCGTTACGCTCTTCCAGCGCCGAAAACGCTTTATCGAACTCGGTACGCAACGCCCGGCCATCCTGAGCCCCGCTCAACGCCTTGCCAATCACTTGCTTCGCCGAGGCGATATACGCCTCGGCCTGAGGCTTCAGCTCGGCAATGGTCTGTGAAATCGTACCCGGCAACCGAGCCTCGGCGTTCTCCGCGATAACCTTGCGCATCCGCTGCGAATGCTCGTCGAACGCCTCGGTGACTTCCTTCGCGCCCTCGGCATCTCCCGGTGCAACCAGCAAGGCAGCCAACACATCGCCACGAATGGCGTCGTGCATCATGTCCGCCTCCATGTGCTTGCGCATCGCCGAGATACTGGTCTCGTTCTGCGCCAGGGCCTCGGTCATGGCGTGGTAGCCCCACAGCCCGATACCGCCCAGCAACAGCGCAAAAAACAGGCTGACCAACCCCGAACCTACAACCTTGGTGCGGATTTTCATCGCTTGTTGCTCCTGGAGCGGGGGATATCGGGCAAGTGTAGATGAGCGCTCGCCGAGCCTTGGAAAGGCATGCTCTTGATTGAGGCTATCGGCGGGGAAAATAAATAGATGAATGCTCCACTAATCTCGTGGCGAGGGAGCTTGCTCCCGCTGGGCTGCGAAGCGGCCCCTCTTTGCTACAGACGAAACCCAATGCTGCCCCCGCACAAGGAGCAGCATCGCATCACTACCCCTTAAGCAGGATTACTCCCCGGCGCCTCCAGTACCTTCACCACGTCGTCGATGACGGCTTTGCTCATCTCCTGCAAATAACACGACGCCCAAGCATAACGATCCGTACCCCGAACCATCGCCGCATCATCGGCCAGACGCATGGCGATGTGGAGAAGATCGGATGCATGGGAGAGGGCTACGCCGATGGGGATGCCGCTGTTGACGCGGAACAGGGGGCGGTCGGAATGGTAGGAGAAGGGGGTTAGGCCTGGGGTTTTGAGGTCTCGCGGGTTTGGCATGGTCTGGCTCCTTGACTATGAGAGCTGCCACCGACCTTCTCACGGGTTGGGGTGGCAGCCGTGCGCGGGGTGAGAATCCGGCAATCAAGGCAACCGGTAGACCCGAAGGTCTCCCACGCACAGCCGCCATAAAACGACAACGCAGACGAAAAAAAAACGCCACGATGGATTATGGGCGCTTTTGCGCCTTGATTGCTTCGGGTTCTCACGCCCGGTCGCTGAATTGGCAGCGACGGTTGGAGAGTAGCGGGCGATTGGGTAGGGTGCAATCGTGGCGCGATGCTGGCGGGTGAGGTTCAGGTAATTTTATGGTGCAGTCGGAAAGATACTCATCGTAGGTAATCGTAAAAGCAGTGCTTGCTCATTCGTCGCTCTGCAATCAAGCGCAGAAAGCGTGCCGGCCCGAAACTTCATCATTGAGGTAGTCATGACCGAAATAACTCTAAACCTGCCGGAACATCCTTCGAGCTCTCCTGCTGACCTGCCTAGGATGGACGGAGTTAACGATCACATCCTTCGCGACTGTGCCGAAGATGACAAGGCTTTGGCTGCGCAGATTGAAATGGCGGTAGACGAGGCCGATCGAGGGAGATTCGCCTCCACTGATCTGGTTGCTGCGATGCGCGCCCGACGCTGGGGATGAATGGCTAGAGCGAGTGGTTTGGGAGGAAGTGCGTCGGGCTCAGGCGCAGTCTCTTCTACCGCTAGAAACAACAAAGCCCTCGCGTTTCTGCAAGGGCTTCGTTTTGTATGGTGCGGCAACAGGAGTCGGACCTCATTACTATTAGATTAAAAATCAATGGCTTAAGGGGGTAGCCTTTGAGGCGCTACCTCTATTTATACCCTGATCGTGGATCAAATAATGGAGGGTGTTCGTTATTTATACGAGCAACTATTCGTGATCTGAAAGAGGAATGAGCTAAAAATCCTTAAATTTCGCGTATGGCATATTGACAGCCTCAATGCCGTTTGGGATATTCGCCCCGTTCTTTACGCGTACAAGCGCGGTCTTGGTACCGATGCTTAGTCGGGCGATTAGCCAGACTCTAGAAAATTGCTTGGATTTATTCCGCAGAGAATATCTGCGGCCCTCCAATCGCGGGCTCATTACGGTCCACAGATATTCTCTGCGGCTGTTTCTTGGTAAAGAACCTCTTCTAAATGACAGATCCTCGACTTGCTGCTCTATCATCGATAAAAATAGAGTCATCAAGAGTCGAGTACTGTAAGTCTCACATCGTTCTTCTGTGTGGTGGCCGGTCGCCTGAAAAGGGGCATCCGGACGATCCCACCCCTTCGGTACAGTCGCTACGTCACGCGCTTGAGACAGACCTCAATAATAGAATTGAGTTCTTCAAGCCTGAGGATGTAACTAATTGGCAAGTTGACGCTATCTTTAGAAATCTGATTGATCTCGAGGTGGAGTTGGCTGCAATGTGCTCTCTGGTGGTTATCATACTAGAGAGTCCCGGAGCAATAGCGGAGCTTGGTGCGTTTTCTCAGTTGAAGGAGTTCAACGACAAAATTGTTGCTGTTTGCTCGGAAGGTCACTTTCAGAATGACTCATTCATAAAATTAGGAATTTTTCGACATATCTCAAACGATAAGCGAACTGCAGTAAAAAGCTATCCATTTGAAGTAGGATATCCACTTACTATAACTGCTGAGATCATAGAGGATGTCGTAGTTGATGTTCAATATGAGTTGGACGAACTGCCGAAATCGCAAATTCTTAAAGTATCCAACAGCTCCCATGTTTTTGTTCTCTTGTATGAGCTTATAAAGCTTTTTGTTGCCGTTAAAGAGAGCGAGCTATTGGATTATCTCTCCAAGCTAGGAGTTGACGCTGGCAGGGATCAACTAAGGGGTAAGCTTTTTCTGCTTCAGCGATTCAGGCTCATTAGTCTTGAGGTTTACAGTGATTCCCAATTTTACGTCGCAAGGAACTCTGAGTTCCACAGGGTTAATTTTTCTGCGAACTCTTCTGTACCGATAGATAAGCTACGTATTTCTACAGAGTGTAAAGAGTTCTATAATACTTCGGGAAAAAACAATCACCGGCTTAGAGTTATTCGTCGGCTTTTTGGGGGTGGGAAGTGATCGCCCATAAAACGCTTGAGAAAATATTGGCTGATTTGTCATTGTCAAGCGAACAGTTAGTACGTGTGGTTTCGAGGGCTCCTTATTCTTATAAAACTTATAGTATTCCAAAAAAGAATGGCGGGGTACGGATAATCTCTCAACCTGCCAGGGAAACAAAGTATGTTCAACATTGGTTGATCCATAACGTTTTTCATCTGTTGCCAATTCATGGGGCGGCATCGGCATATGTAAAAGGTGCAAGCATTAAAAAGAATGCCGAGGCGCACAGAACAAATGAATACATGGTTAAACTGGATTTTAAAGACTTCTTTCCGTCTATTAAAATTGATGACCTGATAGCGCATTTTCAGAAAAGTTTACCGTTTCTTGATTTGCTAGAAACTAGATATATTGCAAGACTGTCATGTATTAATAGAGGGAATGGTGGTGCTCTGAGTATCGGTTCTCCAGCTTCACCAATATTATCGAATTCCATCATGTATGAGTTTGATAGCCTAGTAGCTGACTGGGCATCTCAAAACAAAATTGTTTATACTCGCTATGCTGACGATTTAACATTTTCCACGGCGTTACCTTACGCTACTGAAACAGTCGTGCCTGTAATAGAAAGTCTGTTGTCTAGTTTGAAATACCCACGCTTAAGCTTGAATGTTGATAAGACGATACATTTGTCTAAGCGAGGAAGTCGCAGGATTACCGGATTAGTAATCACAAACGATGATAAAGTTTCGCTTGGTCGTGATAGAAAACGAGAAATTAGCGCTCTTGTCCATAAGTATGGTCTGGGACTGCTTGAACAAAAAGACGTGTTTAGGCTTCAGGGATTGCTCGGTTTCGCTGCTGATGTAGAACCGTTGTTTTTATCGCGTTTAGGTAAAAAATATGGGATGAAAACTATATTGAATCTTCTGAGAAAGCGCCAGTGAGAATCGCGGGCATTATCAGTCAATCCCCGTGAAAGCGATTCACGGTCTTTCTATTTTGGCGGCGGCTGATATTTTTACTGAGTAACCTCGCTGAGAGAGACTATCATATGCCCTAACAAGGTTCACTTTACTGAAGAAGGGCAGATTGCTTTTCACGTTTGCGACAGAGTCGCCCAATATTAGAAAAATCACTTCATATTCTGCGCTTCGAAAGTTGTCGAGTGGAATGATTTCGCGTGCAGCGTTACTGAAAGTACCCAATACCTTTCTGGCTGACTTTCTAAATTCTCGGTCTCCGAGCAATATCTCTGCGGCGACGCTCCCTTGTGCGAAAAGATGGCTTAGTCCAGCAGATCCCCCTTTGCGATGTTTGACGTGTATGAATTGCTTCTCAGTTGAAAGAAGATCGCACAGTTCAACTGAACTAGTCGATTTGTTGCTTTTGATCAGCCTCTTGTCTAATAGGTGATATCCGTGCATCTGAGAGGCCCTAATATTGTAATCACCTTCAGCCTCTATTTTTGCCTTCTCACCTTCTTGCCACACGTAGACCCCTGGAAATTGAAGATCAGAAACACCTATATTTGCTAAGCTAGAATTGATTCTCCCTATGAATGAGTTGTCAATTTCATACCAGGTTCCTCCAAATATTATGTTGGTTTTGTTCGCGTTTATTATTTCATAATAAATGCATTTGTATATTGAGTGATCAAATTCGTTTTCATGTATATCGAAAACATACAAATGATCTCTTTTAACCGACTCGATAGATATCTTTGCATCGTCAATCGTAGATAGATATTTTTCCGACGATACAGTCGGTGATCGATCACCTTTGGCTCGGGTAAAGCTGAAGCCGGTTATCGAGTCCCATTTTTCTATTTCTGGTAGTGTTATAACTATACCCGGATCACGGTCTTTGATTGCTTCAAGCAGAACCCGGTCTAACTGCTCTATATGTGATTTTTCCTTGATTCTTCTGACATTGTCTACCCATAGAAAGTCTGTTTTATAGTCATCTTTTAGGTAATGGGTTTTCAAATTTTTAGTTATGGTTGGTAAATCGCTGATCTTCATTTCAATACCAAATGAAAACATTGCGTCACCGCCAGAGATATTTTTGAAGTCTATACCTGGTTTAGGTGTTCCAGTCACAGCTCTCAATATATCTCTAGATATGTCAATGCCAAACACACTTATTTCTGAATCGCGCGCGGCCTGTGATCTTTTTTGAACCGGCTGGTCTTCTAATGTGTGAATATCTACGCTTCTTAAACTTTCGTGATTGAGAGTATTTAAGGCGGTTTTTAGCCCGAAGTCTTGAGCGAAGTTGGCAAGATTTACTAAGTGTCGGCCATAACCAAAAGTTATTGCGAATATGTCGGTATTTGTTTTTATGAATAATACCGCAGAGCTTGATTTGTTTCCGATCTGTATTACGTTGGTTCCGGTAATTGTGTCAACCAATTCGCTCCAACTCGGCTTTTTTTCAACTGTGCGCTTTACATATAAAACTCCTTCTAAGTCAAAATTCGCATCGAGTTCATATGGGACTACGTCCTTATCCAAAACTAGCAGATCCGAGAAACTGTTGATAACAGTATCTGGTTTCATCATGAATACATTTAAGTGACGATATTTCATTCCTGGTATCCTCCCTTCCCTAGATGATCTCTCGTGCATGGCATAACGCTACTCCACCTCTCTGGAAATTGCTATAGTTGAAAAGAGCTTAGCAATTGTTTTGGGAGGCTGAGTTTTCAGGTGTGGAGAAGGTCCATGGTCGTTGAGAGCTGGCTCATTAATGATAGGTGTTCGCGTCTGATGGCGCGGGATTTTTCGATCGGTCACGCCGCTGTGTTCGGCATTACGTATTAAGGAAAAAGATGAATAAGCCAGATGTTGCACTAATCTACGAAGAGGGCCTGCCAGGTGAGTTGTATGTTGATTTCGAGAAGGCGTTGCACAATCCAAATATCCGAATAGCGATCGAGTCTAGGCCCCCTAGTGGACCTCAGGCATGTCTTGAGTGGTTTATTTTTCCGATTGTCGCGGCTTACATAGCAAAACCTTACTTTAAGGCACTTTTTGGGGAGATGGGTAAGGACCATTACTTGCTTCTGAAGGAAACGCTTTCCGAAACAGCAGGCAAGGTGATGTCTCAGCCTAAAATAGAGCCAGTCCTCCTAGGATCAGCAGGTAAGCTGAGCACGGAAAATCCGTACTCCCTCGCTTTCTCCATATATGCGGAGGCAAATGATGGCAAACGATTTAAACTACTTCTCCCAAAGAAATCGTCGGTAGAAAATGACTACAACGAAATAGTTAATGTTTTCTTGGATTTCCTATCTGAGTATCATGCAGGAATAAAACAGCTTGACGAAATTGGTTTTGCCTCTAACTCCAATCCGCCGAGTGGGCTTATATTTGTGCGCGTTGATCCAATAACTAAGAGCATCGAATGGCTAGATCACAGGCGCAATGGATAATGTAGGGAGGGCGAGCCCGCAAAAAAGATCGGCCATCGTCAAAAATGCCTTCGAGCCTCCGACAGGCGAGTTTATTTTTGCGATTGCTATGACAAAGATTAGACCTTTTAAAGGTTTGGCAACCAGCTATCGAATTGAATTTTAAAGACTTATTCGTACAAAATTTTTATTCTTTATCGGAGTAGCTCGATATGTTTGAGATATTTAACTCTTTAATCGGTCAAGTTGGTGGTGCGGCAATCGTCATTACCGGACTTTCGGCTTGGCTGGGGAGTATCTGGAAGGATCGCATCAGCTTGAGAGAGAAGGCGACTTTTGAAGTTCTTATAGAAAAACTCAAATCAGAGCACTCTCGCCAGACACAGAATCTGGAAAGTGCATTGCAAACCGAGCGTCACCTGGTTCAATTGGGGCATGCAAATCTGATCGAAAAAAGAGCTGTATTTATCGACGAAAGCTACAAGCTTCTCGTTGATCTGCACGAAGCGATATATGAAACTATTCGACCCGATTATTTTGGGAGACAACGACCTTCAATCGCGCAGGCATATGAATCGGCATTACCAAAATTCGACGCCTTCGTTGAGGCTTATGAGAAAAATAAAATTTATTTTTCTAAGGCAACGTCAGAAAGAATTTCAGACTTCTATGTTTCGGCTGCTCAGACATTGGATCAGGCTAGAGTAGCCATGCGGTCAGGGGAGGCGCTGGGGCACGGTGAGACGCCTCACCTTCAAAAATTGTTCGAGAAAGTGAATTACGAAATGTATGAGACTCGGACGGCCGTCGAACAGGAATTTAGACAACTAATGCACGTGCAATGAGTAATATCTATTTTTATAGAGCTGTTTAATGTTGGGCTTGGATTTATGTCAGTCTTTTACAACTCTACGGATTGAAAACTTCCAGCCAGAAATGTCAGGATGTGACCGTTGGTCAGTCGGCGACTTTTGGCCGATTCTGTTGAAAGAGTCGGCTTCGATTTCCACGGTAGAAAAGTACGCGTCTGAGATTGAAATCCGTGTGTTTAGCAGAAGGTTCAGGGCTCAGATTTCACAAAGCAACATGCAAAAACGGCGTTGTCACCGGTCAATGTTTGGCTGGCCAAGCCGGATCGACTTTTTCAACACAATCGGTCGATTGCTGACCTTCGCCTAACGCTTGAACTGCCAGGATTTCCCTAAACGAAGAGTGAGCAAATGGATGGTCAGGAGATAGTAATAGCGCGTCGATTCTGCGTGCCGATTCAGGTGGTAATTTAGAAACCAGTCGAGATGCTTTTGCTGCCAGGTCCATGGATTGTCACGGTGCCAGCGATTAGACATCGCCGCTTGAATGGCCTTTGCTTGGCGTAGGTGACGCTCGCGTGTGGCATGCGACCCGGTCAGTACGCTTGCCAGGAACAGCTCCATATCGAATGGCTTGCTCATGCTCGTCCCCCGATATACGCAGATTACTACGTCGATACGACCGTGCCCGAGTTCATCGCTGATTTGGTCTCGGACCGTTTGATCGAGGCGTCGGTCGAGCTGGTAGCAACTGCCACCGTTGATGGGCGCAGGATGCTGGGTGATTTGCTCATAGCGTTCGCACGCATAGGCTGCCCGCAGTTCGTGGAAGCCTTTTAGGTTGTGCGCATGAAGGATGTCCCGGGCTGGACGGACGATTCGCTTTTGGAAATCGAGGTAGCTTCCGTTAGGTGCAAGCAGGTTGCGGCTGCCGCTGGGCGAGACCTGATCGGCAAACTTCAGCGCGTCACGAATATGATCATCTACCGTAATCCAACGAGGAGCTGATGCGCCCGAGCGGCCACCTTTGGTGCCGTCCTGAATGTTGATCTTACCGAATTGCTTGGCTTCACGATTTAGACGGGGTAGGTCCGCCAAAATGGCCTCACGTAAGCGCATGCCGGTGGCTCGCGCCAACTGGGCGATGGCCGCCGCGCGCGGCATTTGGGGTTCGCAGAGCACGTTGACGATCCGCTTCACGTGTTCGCGGTCTTGGCCTTGCGGCACCGAGCGACGTACACTGTTCCGCCGCATTCCCAGCGTCTTGCTCGGACTCGGCACTTTCACATACTGATCACCGCGAAGTGCGGCCATGGTGCGGTTTACGCTGGACAACCGGTTTTGCGCGGTGGCGATGCTGATAGCGCCTTGTTCAACTTGGTGACGCAGATGACCGGCGTAGTCCAGCAAGGTCCGCCAATCAATTTGCCTCGCATCGTTAAACCCGGGCCCATCCTCAGACCGACACCATCGTACAAATGCCAGCCAACGATCACTGTGCGCTTTGACCGTCCCGTAATGCCCATCGCCAAACAGATCTTTCAGCGCTTGCGGCCCCGCATAACTCAGTTGCCGTCCATAGCCAAAATTGCGCCCATCCCGTCTACCGACCAATGCCATGATCGAACTCCTCTCGAAGCCAAAACTTTTAAAACCTTCCCCACGTCATCCCGCCAAGAATGTTGAGTGTTATCAGGGATCAAGGCCCCTGCGACCTGTGAGGGTTGTCCACTAACGCGGGACTGACGGCTCTTTACGACCGGGAGCTTGGGCATCTCATGATCTGGCCTCCTGAACACTTCCGCAGAAGTGGGCGGGTGGAGGGCTACACTGGCTGACGAGACCCGTGCCGCGAGATCCTGAGTTGGGTGAAGGCAGTGATGCGATGACCCGGGCGTGCCTGACTGTCAGTCAGGTGCAGTCCATTCCGTAGGCTGCGGCACCATCATCTGCATCGCTGTTGCTGGTGACGTCGGTGTTTGTCACGCCGATTGTCACGAGGGGGAATGCCGCAAAGCCTTGTACGAGTTGGGCTGCAGCAGCGGTAGGAGCGCCCGTCTCTTTCCAGAAGAAAGAGACGGGCGCAGGTTGGCGCAAGGAAATGGCCAAGCGGATAGGTTGCTGCAAGGCAGCTACGAAGGAGTGTGAATTGCCGCAGTGGGCACTCTGGTAGAAGTAGGCATCCATCACATCGCTGTGACCGTGCGAGCCGCCGGACGCTAATCGCACTTTGGGAGAACCACCACGGTGTGGCGTAGCCTTAAAGGTTCGGGCTACCTGGGTTGCTGTCAATGACAGCGCTTTGCCCGATCTTTTCTACGCCTGTGGATAATATGGGTTAAGGCTCTAATTTTCGGGAGTTCTCCGGCTGTGGATGAAATTATCCAAGTGGAAATCTGTGGTTTTCCCTAGACAATTGCGAGAGCTTTAGATTTTTTAAGTGAGTTCCACCCAAGCAGTGCGGCTTTGCAGCCCTGTTTGGATTGACCCGCGTGGCAGAGCAGATTGCGAGAGTCTTACGGATGTACGCTCGCTTTACTGCGGCTCTTTAAAAGCCAAAGCAGTGTTAGCACCGTCGGCCAAAACAATGTGTTGAGAACGTCGTGAGCGCTTGCCTGCCAGCGCCAGTATTCGAAGCTTCCAATATCGTCTCGCCGGTCTACCCACTCGCCAGCACACGCAATGATGAGAACAACCAGCCAGCCAAGGTATGGCCTGAATCGTCGGGTGCCGACGATCAACGTTAGATAGATCGCCATGCCCGAATAGATATGCAACGCGTCTTTTGACAGGCCAGTTGCCGACGCGATGGCGAGCTTGATGCTTTGTGCGGTTGAGATATCCATATCAATTCTCCTCTCTGCGCCAACGCCAGACTTACGCTAGGCGCCATTGCTGTTGATCTTTCCAATGATCTGGAAATCCCATGAGTCTCAAATGATCCACTTCCTGCTGATCCATGACTTCGGCCAGGCGGAGCTTCCACTGGCTGTCTGGGCTGATCAAGTCGGTTAGGTAGGCCAGCATCGTCAATACAACGTATAGCCGCTGCTTGGGCTGAGGCCGGTCGGCGGAAGCCGTTGGGATGACCCATTCTTTGGGTAAGGATGGTCGAATCGAGAGCTCCCGGTTCCATAGCCGCGAGTGGTGGGCACAGCAGTTTCGAATGAAGGTCAGCGTGTGTAGCCAGGAGGCCAATACTTCGAAGGGCAGGCTGAATCGGGTGGCGATAGCTTTTTTATCTGCGCTTCTGCCTATGGCATTGAAGAGGGTAGACACCGTACCAAGGCTGAGTTCTTCCAGGACCGCCCAGGCGGGCGGCAGCTCGGGGTGGGCATAGGTTGCGCCGTAATATCGGAAATAATTGTCGCGCATGCGGTTTTCGATCCGCTGTTGCTGGAGCCCATCGGCCTGTCGGCCCTTTTTTATGCGGTCGATATCACGTCTGAGTTTGCTGTTCCTTGTTCAATTGCTCCCGCAACGGACGCAACAGATCAGGGTGTGAGTATGACGAGGAGAAGATTGATGCGTCGGCTATCCAGTCAGGTCCGTACTTAGGGCACATATGGTTGCTGATAGTCGCTCGTATGGCGACCTCGACACGTTCGATGGCATCCATGGTGATGCGCCGCAAAGAACCATCGAAGCGGTAGATGTCGACGATTGCCTTCAGTGTGCTACCGGGCTTGAAAGTATGTTCAGGGTCTGGCTCCTGAAAGGGGCGCATGTAGGGACTCAGGCGAAACAGCGTGACTACTTCGAGAAAACGCATGGCCCGATCATCATTGGCGATGTGTAAGCCTCGTCGCTTTAGCAGTTCCAATTGCTGTTCTACGCTGAGGGCCGGTTTGTCGAAGGGCCTCATGTAGTTTTCTCCAGGCAAAAAAAACCCGCACGATTTGAGCTTGCTGACTGGGTCAACCTAGGCTTGGCGGGTGTGTTGGAGTGCATTATAGGTAGGTGTAAGAGACCGTCAACGTTGGTTTGACGTGAAATTGTAACGAGTAGGGGTTTGAGCAAAGCGTGGTCTGCTGATGCCGATAAGGTCGTGCTGGCCCCTTCGGTTTAAACCTTCCAGAAACAACAAAGCCCTCGCATTTCTGCGAGGGCTTCGTTTTGTATGGTGCCGGCACCAGGAGTCGAACCCGGGACCTACTGATTACAAGTCAGTTGCTCTACCAACTGAGCTATACCGGCGTGTGGGCGACGATTATAGCGATTGGACGGGTTCTGTAAACCCCTGAATTCTGACTATTTTTATGCAGGCCTTGGCTCGGTGGCGCGGCGGCGGTGGTGTGCGGGTATGAATCGATGCACAGCCAGCAAAAATCTGCTCCTACTGCCTTAAAAAACCACCGTTATGTCGGTTTGTTTTAGCGCTTATGCACAATGGGAAGGAAGCGCCAAACGGAATCTTTCCTTTTTGTGACACTTTTCTCGTTTGCCCGCAAATCCCTGTTTTCATGGTTTTTTATCCATATGAACAAAAAATGAACAGCTTGGAGGCGCTCAGAAAATCACGACTTACTTGGATCCACGCTTATTTCATCAACAGAGTTATCCACAGGCTGTCGCGTGTGGCTGACGCTCTGCCAGCAGTAATAGATTTCTTGGCGTAAGAGGTGCTTCGCAGAAGATACCAAGGCGCACTTCGTAACCCTTTTGGCTGAGGAAAAGTGCCCGGTCCAGCACCAGCCAAAGCTCCAACGGCCGTCGGAAAAGGCCTCGCACCAGTTCCAGGTTGCGCACCTCGGCCAGGCGCTGATAACCCGCAGCCTCCAGTTGATCCCAATCGGGGGAACCGACTATGGATAATTTCTTCAGGGCCGCCAGGTCGGTGCAGTATTGGGCGAACGGTTTTTCCAGCCAGGCGCTGGGTAATGACGGCGTGGGCAGGTAGTCGTCGCTGCGGCGGATTTGCCTTTGCAGCAGGTCGAAGGCCAGGCGTCGGGCCATGGATTTGTCCCGTTGCCGTCGGACGCGCGCGCCGGCGGTGACGGTTTCGCTCAGTGGCAGGCCGAGGTCGTCCAACGACAGTTGCAGGCTGGATTGGCTGGCCGCATCGGACAGCGGCTGATACTGCGCCGTGCTGATGCGGTTGTAGCAGCACGGCGCGATAGCCATTTGTGCGCAGCCGGCGGCACTCGCCAGGTGCATGAGCCGCACATGCAAGTCGCCGCAGGCGTGGAGGGCTACCGGGGTGTGTCCCGGTTGGATCGTCTGGGCCGCGTCCGTCGCCATTACATCTTGCTGCAAGTGAAGGGCGGGCAGGTTGTGGTGCTTGCTCAGTTGCTGGCCGGCGGCGACCAGCATGGGGTCGTATTCCAGGCAGGTCAGTTGCTGATCGTCGTGCAGTAGCCGTCGACCCAGGTGGCCTTTGCCGGCGCACCAGTCGAGCCAGCGGGTCGGTTTGGTGGTGAAGTTCAGGCGGCTGGCGAAGGCTTCGATCTGCTGCCATTTGCGCCCGGGTACGTCGACGTTGAGGCGATGAGTTGACGCTTTCAGCAGGCTGGCGGGCAGCTCGGCGACAGCGCTCAATGCGCGGGCGGTAGCGGCCCATTGCGCAAACGGCGCGGGCGCGTCTTCAATCAACCACGGCTGGTGATGGTCGTTTTCCGCCGCTTGCAGCGAACGCGGGCGTAGCCATTGGGCCAGTTCGGGGTGGGAAGTTTCCCAAGGTAGCTGCAGAAGAGTGAAAGGGCGGGGCTTCCATAGCGCCTGGTGCTCTGTGAGAAAGGCATCCAGAGCCATGAAACGGGCGAGCAATGTTTCGCCCGTCAGCACCTCGCTCTCAGCGCCCTTGGCAGGCATCGACGCGCAACCAGCGTTCCAGTTGCTTGAAGCCTTGTACCAGGACGAAGGACATCAGCAGGTAGAACATGCCGGCCGCGAAGAAGATCTCTACCGGCAGGTAGGTCCGGGCGATGATCGTACGGGCCATGCCGGTAAGTTCCAGCAGGGTCACGGTGCTCGCGAGGGCACTGGCCTTGAGCATCAGGATCACTTCGTTGCTGTAGGCCGGCAGGCCGATGCGCGCGGCGCGGGGCAGCATGATGTACAGCAGCGCCTTGGGGCGAGACATGCCCAGGGCCCGCGCGGCTTCAATTTCGCCACGGGGAATGGCCTGGATCGCGCCGCGCAGGATCTCGGCGATGTAGGCGGCGGTGTGCAGGGTCATGGTGGCGGTGGCGCACCAGAACGGGTCCCGCAGATAAGGCCACAAGGCGCTGCTGCGCACGGCGTCGAACTGCGCCAGGCCGTAATACACCAGGAACAGCTGAACCAGCAGCGGAGTGCCGCGGAAAAAGAAGATGTAGGCGTAGGGCAACGCCCGCACGTACCACAGGCGCGATGAACGGGCGATGCCCAGCGGAATCGCCAGCAACAGGCCGGCGATCACGGCGATGGCCACCAGCTCCAGGGTCAGTGTCGCGCCCTGGGCCAGTTTCGGCAGCCACTTGATGATGACTTCCCAGTTCATTGGGTGCTCCTGGTGAAACCACGGGCCGCGCGTTGTTCAAGCAGGTGCATGCCGATCATGGCGAGTACTGTCAGCCCCAAGTACATGAGCGCGGCGACCAGATAGAAGGTGAACGGCTGTTTGGAAATGGTTACGCCGATTTGCGCGTGTCGCATGATTTCTTCCAGGCCGATCACCGAGACCAGCGCGGTGTCCTTCATCAGGATCATGAACAGGTTGCCCAGGCCGGGCAGGGCGATGCGCCACATTTGCGGCATGATCAATCGGGTAAAGATCCGCCATTTCGACAGGCCCAAAGCGACGCCGGCTTCACGGTGGCCCTTGGGGATCGCCAGGATTGCGCCGCGAAACACTTCAGTAGCGTAGGCGCCAAAGCACAGGCCGAGTGCGATGACGCCGGCGGCGAAGGCGTTGAGAGCAAGGTCGGGATTGCCGAAGTACTCACCCAAGGCGCGCATCAGGTTAACGGTGCCGAAATAGATCAACAGCACCCAGAGCAGTTCCGGGATGCCGCGAACCAGCGTTGAATAAGTGCCACCAAGCCATTGCAACGGCTTGTATGACGAGGTCTTGGCCAGGGCACCGAGCAGGCCGAGTACCAGCCCCAGGCATAAGGCAGAAAGGGCCAACTGGACGGTCATCAGCGCGCCGGCGGCTAGCGCCGGGCCGAATCCGTAGAGGTCAATCATCATGGGTATGTGTTCATATCGCGGCAGGCTTTGCTAAGGACCGGCGCCGTACAACAGCGGCGCCGGTCAGGCACGTCAGGATCAATAGATGCTGAACGGGAAGTACTTGTCGTTGATCTTTTTATAGGTGCCGTCGGCAACGATCTCTTTTAATGCGGCGTTCAGCTTGTTGCGCAATTCATTGTCACCCTTGCGCACGGCGATGGCGATTTTGTCGCCGTCTACCACCGCGTCACCTTTGAATTCGTAAGCCCGGCCAGCGTCGGTTTTCAGCCAGTCGTAGTTCGCGTATTTGTCTGCCAGGATCCCGTCGAGACGACCGGAGGTCAGGTCCAGGTAGGCGTTTTCCTGGGTGTCGTAGAGTTTCAGTTCGACACCTTCCATGTTTTCTTCCATCCAGGTGCCGGCGAGCGTGGAGCGCTGTGTCCCGATGACCTTACCCTGAAGAGACTCTTTATCGATTTTGAAATCGACGTTTTTCGGCGCGATGAATTGCAGTTTGTTGGTGTAGTACGGGTCGGTGAAATCCACCGCTTGCTTGCGCTCTTCATTGATCGAAAGCGAAGAGATCAGGAAATCGAACTTCTTCGCCATCAAGGCCGGAATGATCCCGTCCCAGTCGGAAGTGACCACTTCGCACTCGACTTTCATCTTGGCGCACAGGGCGTCGCCGATGTCTTTGTCGAAACCCACGACCTGGCCGCTGGCGTCCTTGTTATTGAACGGAGGGTAGGCTGCTTCGATGCCCATTTTCAGTTTGCCGTCCGCCATGGCGTTGGCCGAAAGGACCAGGCTGGCCGCAGCGGCCAAGAGGATTTTCCTGTAGGTCTGCATAGGTACTGCTCCGTTAGCGGTTGCTGGACATGAATTGTTTGCAGCGCGCCGAAAGCGGGCTTTCGAAAACCTGCTGTGGCGTTCCTTGTTCTTCGACCAGGCCCTGATGAAGAAATACCACTTCGCTGGAAACCTGGCGGGCAAAGCCCATTTCGTGGGTAACCAGCAGCATGGTGCGGCCTTCCTCGGCCAGGGCGCGGATCACACTAAGTACTTCCTGGACCATTTCCGGGTCAAGGGCAGAGGTGGGTTCGTCGAACAGAATCACCTTGGGCTGCATCGCCAGCGTACGGGCAATGGCGGCGCGTTGCTGCTGGCCGCCGGACAGTTCGGCCGGGTAGGCGTGGCGCTTGTCGGCGATACCGACCTTGGCCAGCAAGGCTTCGGCGACTTCGACGGCTTCGGCCTTGCTCTGGCCGAGCACCCGGCGCGGAGCCTCGATGATGTTGTCGAGCACGCTCATGTGCGGCCAGAGGTTGAAGTTCTGGAAGACAAAACCGATCTCGCTGCGTATGCGGTTGATCTGTTTGCCGTCGGCGGCTACCAGTTCGCCGTTTTTCGCCGCCTTGAGCTTTAGCTCTTCGCCAGCCACCAGGATCTGCCCCTGGTTGGGGTTCTCCAGCAGGTTGATACAACGCAGGAACGTGGACTTGCCGGATCCGGAAGAGCCGAGGATCGAGATCACGTCGCCGTCGCGAGCGGTCAGCGAGACGCCCTTGAGCACCTCCAGCTGGCCGTAGCGTTTGTGCAGGTTGCGGATTTCAAGCGCGGGCGTGGCCTGGGCCATGTGCGTTCCTCATGATATGTGCTCCCTTGCTGTCGGCAGCCTTCCTGGCGAGGCGGCCAAGCTAGCATGCGTCCGGATGGCCGCCAACAGCGCTACGACCGGTAAACCGGCGACTTGCGGCAGCTTGTCGCATCGGCGCAGCAGACTGTCGCGCCGTCAACAACCGAACGGCTGTTTGAACCTGCCTGTCAGCGAATTGCCTGGGGAGTCGCGTAAAAAAAGGCGCGATGGTGCCAGCTTTGGGCGGGGGTGGGAAGGGTTAACCGGATGAGCGTTGATGGATTAAAAATCTATTGGGTCATTCGGGGCCGGGCTCGATATGTCCCGATATTCAGAGAGCCTTGAGGCAGACTCGTTTCACGGCTGTGGAGCCAGGGTTGCCCAATCCTCGATGCGTAGCCCGGGGACTCTTTCGAATTCTTTCAGATTGTTGGTGACTACGATCAGGCCGAGGGAACGGGCATGGCCGGCAATCATCTGGTCGTAAGGCCCGATTGGCCGGCCTATCTTTGCCAGCTCCGCCCGTATCATTCCGGTATGTGCTGCTGCTTCAAAACCAAAAGGTAAAACCTCAAGTCGGGCACAAAACCCTTCAATGACCCCAAGATTTTTTTCTGGGGCAGATGATTTTTCCGCGCCGTAGATCAGCTCCATCAGTGTGACGGCGCTAATACAGAGCTGGCCGTGGTGAAGGTTGAATGCTTCTCTAACTGCCTGGGGCTTGTTCTTGATGGTGAAAATACAGATGTTGGTATCGAGCATGAATTTGATCATCAGAACGACTCGCGCTCCTGATCGGCAGGTTGCTCCCGATCTGTCATAAAGTCAGCTGTCGCGCTATCGCCATCGAACCAGCTATCCCATGCTTCGCCGGCCGGCGTGATGATGCGGGCTCTGCCTACCGCAATCACATCCACGCGCTTTACATCGCTTGGCATCGCCACTGCTTTAGGTAGCCGAACTGCTTGGCTGCGGTTGCTCATGAAGAGGGTAGTTTGTTCCACGTAGGGTCCTCCGCTGGATTGCGTTGAAAGGATAGGATAACGACGGGATATGTCAATGGGATATACGCGGCGCGAAATTATTCCCGTCTCTAATCAATAGTTCCAATCGTTCTAAACCCAAACGCTTGATCGTGCTCCAAAAGGAAGCGTGCAAGTTGTTTCAGAACCTGGAGTTCTCGCCATGAAGCTTATTCGCTATCTTCTGTTGCCCTTCACCGCCTTCGGCGTTCTGCTACTCCCTATCGCCCTCAACGCCACCAACCTCGCGCCCATCGACAACACAGGCGTCCAGATCCAACCCATGCAGCAGAACGGCATTACTTATCTGTCCGGCGGCATCGGCGAAGACGAAGCCCGGGCCATCGGGCAGGCCAAGGGGTACAACCTGCACATGACTTTTGCGATCGGTCCGGAGAACAAATACGTTCCGGATGTGGACGTGACTGTGCTGAACGCATCAGGACAAACATTACTGACGCTCAGCGATGCGGGCCCGCTGGTGTATGTGCAACTGCCGCCGGGCAAGTACAGCGTGGTGGCGACGCGCAACGGGGAGGAGCGCCGCGACACCGCCGATTTGGGCAGCGGAGCCGCGCGCAAGCTGGTGTTCCACTGGAACAGCAGCGAATAGCCAGCCCGCTTATTCGCCGGCGGGCTCTTCCATCGACTGGCGATAACGGTCCAGCGCCTCGCTGAAGTCCTTGATGAACTCCGGCGTGCTGAGCCAGCGCTGGGCCGCCTCGCGGTCCATGTCATCGACCCACATGCGGTAGTCCACCAGCATGTCGGCAGCCAGGTTGGTGGCGGCCATGCTCTCGTTTTCGGCGTTCTTCAGATCCAGCAGGCCTGGGCGCTCGATGATCATTTCGCTGACGTTGGCCAGCAATGTGTCGAGCATTTCGCTGCGGCTGACGGCCTCGGCGTCGCGCAGCTTGACGAACAACTCCTGTACGTAAACCGGTGGCTGGGCGGTTGCATGGGCCGGATCGCCATACATCGGGATGGATTTTCGCCCGGTCATGCGGATCTGCTTGGCTTTGTCTTTGGCACGCTTGGCGCGTTTTTGCTGTTTGTTCAGTGAGGCCATTGGGCTTCGGTTTCCAATTCGTTAGGGGGCGGTGCCCGGCTCAGTCGATTTTCGGCACGGTAAAGCGAAATTCGCTGCCCTGGCCTGGCTGGCTTTCGGCGTGCAGTTTACCGCCATGAGCCTGGACAATCCCCTTGGATATATACAACCCAAGTCCGGTGCCATTCGGGTTGCCTTCCTTGGTTGTCCAGTAGCGGTCAAAAACATGCGGCAGCTGTTCAGGGGCGATGCCTTCGCCGGTATCGCGGACGCTGAACACGATCTCATCGCCCACCGACATCGCGCTGATGCCCACGGTCCCTTGCTGCGGCGTGAATTTGATGGCATTGCCGATCAGGTTGGACAGCACTTGGAACAGCCGCTCGGGATCTGCGTTGATCTTGAGGTTGGGCTCGGCATGGAAAGAAATATCGATTGCCTTGGCGGAGGCCAGCGGCGTGAGCAGCGAACAGGCGTCTTCGAATATCTGGCTGACGTCCATCGGCTGAGGGTTGATAGTGTAGCGCCCGGCGTCGATGCGCGAGGTGTCGAGCAGGTCTTCCAGCAGTGCATTCATGCGACTGGCGGCTTGTTGCATGGTGTCGATGGCCGAGGCAATTCGCTTCGAGCTGTGTGAGCCGTCGGAGCTGAAGGCCTTTTGCATCATGCCGCAGAGCATGGAAATGACCGTCATCGGGTTGCGCAAATCATGGGACACGACTGCCACCAGTTCATCGCGTGCTTGCACCGCCTGGCGCTCCTTGCGCACCTGTCGGGCCAGATCATTTTCCAGGGCCGAGCGGCGCAGGTCGTTGGCGGCGAACAAGTCGCCATGGCCCCACTTGGCGCTGATACCGTCCATCTCGACTTTCCAGATTTCAAACGAGGTGCGCGGCCGCAGGCGCAATCCGGTCTCGCTGTCTTCCAGGTCGAGGGGTTTTTGCGGGTCGCCGCTCCAATTGATGGTTTGCTTCACTTCGGGACGGAACCACAGCACGCCGTTTTCCACAGGCTTGGGCAGATGAATCGCCAGCACCCCGCTCGCTACATCCTGAAAAGCCCTGGCCGGGGCGAAAACGCTGCCCAGGTTATGGTGAGAGAAAACCGGCTGACCTGTTGCCAATATCCACTTGTGCAATTCGCGGATTTGCTCCGGTTCGGGGCACTGACCGTGGCGATGCAGTTTGTTGTCCTCGAAGATCGCAACGCCGCTGGCCCCGGTGAGGTCCATCAGACGTTGTGGCTCGCGGCACAGGCCATCGAAGACGTTTTCGCTGGATTCGGCCATGGCGGCGGCAAGCGTCTGCAGGTCCTCCAGCTTGGCGTCCCGTTGCCGAGTCAGCTCAAGGGTTTCCATGGCGCTGATCTGCAGTGACAGGATCTGGCCGATGGTCTGGCAGGCCATGCGCATTTCATGGGGCACTAGCAGAGGCTGGCGATTGCCGCAGCTGATCAAGCCCCACAGCTGTTCGCCTTTCATCAACGAGATGCTCATCGACGACAGCACGCCCATGTTCTTCATGTATTGACGGTGGATCGGCGAGACGCTGCGCAGCGTGGAAAAACTCAGATCCAGCGGCGCCTGGGTATCGGGACGCAGCTCGGGCACCAGGGGTATCGGCATATAGTCGGCGTTGGGGATGATGCGCAACCAGTTGGTGCGATACAGCTCACGGGCCTGCTCGGGAATATCCGAGGCTGGAAAAAACAGTCCCTTGTAAAGCTCCATCGATGGCGCGCTGGCTTCGGCGATGACCTGCCCGTGGCCTTCTTCCTCAAAGCGATAGATCAGCACGCGGTCGTAGCCGGTCATGGCTTGGATTTCCCGCACGCTGATTTCGTACAGCGTCTGAAGGTCTTTTGCGCTTTGCAGGCGCTGGAGCATGCGGCCCAGGTTGGCCTCGCCGCTGACGCCTTCGGGGCGATAGTCGCTCAGGTGTTGTTCCAGCTCGATGATCAGGGCGCCCTGATGGCGATGCACCAAGGCGTCAAAACGCTGCTGGTTCACGACGATGGCTACGGGCGCGTTGTCGCTTCCCGGGGCCGCGTGACAGGCAATTAGGATGGCTTGCGCCTGCTCCAGTCCCACCAGTGCATCAAGCGTCTGGTCCAGCAATCTGTTGGGATCTTGTCCCATCAGCTGCAATACGTTGGCGCTGACCTGACGGATCAGAAAGTCGGGCTCGGACAGCATCAGCAGCACGCCATGAGGTTGGATGGCACCGGGGAAGCGAATCGGTTCGTCTGCGCAATTAGCCAGCAGTTCTTCGAAGGCTTCCTGGTTTTCCGGGTTCATAGCAGTACCTTTTGGCTGTCCAGCCAGTGTTCAAAATGAGTAAACGTCGACCTGGCGGCGCGTGTGACTTCGAGCGTCTGGGGTTCGCCAAGGTTCCTGTCGTCCAGGTATTGGAGGAAATCCTTCCAGCGGCGGCCGGTGAGTTCACCATACACATTGAGAAAGGCAGCGCCGCTGGAGGCATCCAGGCCAAGCTGCTCCGCCACCCTGCGTCGCAGAATCTGTCCGCCGAGGGTCGCCCCCTCCAATACGTAGGAAACCCCGAGGGCGGCCGCGCGGGAGTCGATCTGCGGCAGTTGCTGGCAAACGGGCAACGCTTCGATAGCGGCTGCATCCATGCCCAGCGCCGTGAGATCGGCCCGCAATACCGGAAGCTTGATGCGCAGGGATTGGTCCAGCCCGGACGGAATCAATGCCAATACCTGAAGCCGTTGTTCCAATGGCTGGTAAAAACCGTAATAGGCCGCCATCAGGCGCCGGTACAGATCCAGATCCAGCCGTTCCGAAAAAAACGGCAGGCGTTTTTCCAAGGCGACATGCAACTCGGCGGTTTCAGTCCGCAATGCCTGGATCAAAGAGGGGTGGGTTGCGGCCGGTGACATGCAGAATGAAGCTCGTTGGCTGGAGCGTTGCTGAAAAAAAACGCATCAATGTTACATCGGTTTTTTGAGTATGCGTTTATCGATAACGGCTTCATTTCTTCAGGTCGCTGCGTCCGGGGGGGACTCCTCAAGTCGCGCCCGTTCGCAATCCAGCGCCTTGCGCAGTTCTTCTTCGGTGGGGAGCACCAGTTGATACTGGCTGGCAAACAGCTGTTCATGGCCTTGCAACACGGAATAACGCACCACCGACTCGTCTTTTTGTGCACAAAGAATGATGCCGACGGTGGGTTTATCATCAGGGCCGCGCCTGAGCTCATCGTAGAGTCGCACATACATATCCATCTGGCCGATGTCCTGGTGGCTCAGCTCGCCTCGCTTGAGATCGACGATCACAAAGCATTTGAGCAGATAGTTGTAGAAAACCAGGTCGAGGTAGAAATCCTTGCTTTCGGTGCTGATGCGCTGCTGGCGTGCGATGAAAGCGAAGCCCTTACCCAGTTCGAGCAGGAAGCCCTGCAGTTGGTTGATCAGGGCTTGTTCGAGATCGGTTTCCAGCAGCCTGCCGGTGTTTGGCATTCCAAGAAACTCAAGGACTACCGGATCCCTGACAATGTCCCTGGGCCCGAACGCTAGTTGCTCAAGATGGGTTGCTGCTTCCTGCTCTACCGCAGGTCGATCGCGGCTTGCCAGGAGGCGTTCGTAATAGAACGTGCCGATCTGACGCTCCAAGGCGCGGGTGGACCAGTTCTGGGTGGCGGCTTCGTTCATGTACCAACTGCGTGCATTCTTTTTTTCGACACGCAGCAGCGTTCGATAGTGAGTCCAGCTCAATTCGTGACGCAGTGCGTCACAGATTGGGAATGCCTGATAAAAAAGTCGCATGTAACGCAGGTTTGAGGCATCAAACCCTTTCCCAAACCGCACCGTCAGCACCTTGGCCAACGAGGCTAGCAACCTTGCGCCATAAGCCGCGCGTTCGGCGCCTCCTTGCTCGAACTCGATGATGTGCCGGCCGATCTGCCAGCAGGTCTGTACCTGGAGAGTGTCAACGGCACGCAACACTTTCTGGCGTGCCTGGCGAATCAGCTCGCCTAGTTCGTTGATCAAGGGCGCGAGCTGTGGATCGTCTTGGGGCAGTATCGGCTTCATCGAAGTGTCCAGCCATTGGAAGGGGCGGACCAGAAGAATGCTCCCATGAAAGCTTCGATGATGTCAGACGGAGCTGATTGCTTTGGAGGAAAAATAGCTGATTGATGCAGGACGGGTATGACGCAGCCCACGCTGGTGGAGCTTGGTCTGTAGGAGCCGTCCCACCAGCGTATGATCCATCGTCAGTCGCTGACTGAAGTCAGCCTTGGCCTTGCGTCAGCGCCTGGGATGCGGCCACATAATCAGCCTGGAATTGCTTGCTTTCCACCCAATCCAGGGCAGTCTGCTCATCGACGCCCGTGGTCAGGCGACGGTATTCGATCAAGGCGGTGATGATGAAGTCGGTCGCTTCTTCTTCACCTTCCTGTTCCAGCACGAGCGCCAGCAGTGGATGGCCCAGGAACGCTTCGCACATGGCTTTCTGACTGACCTTCTCGGCGAGGCTCATGATGCGGAACAGGTCCGACAGGTCCACGGTTTCCAGGTCGATGCGCTCGTCGTTCGGGTCCAGGAAGTCGTTCGGCGCAGCGGTACGCTGAATGCGATTCTTCTTGGCTTTCTCCTTGGCGCGCTGGCTGCGTTTTTGCTGTTTGTTCGCCGATGACATGGTCGGATTCCTGATAAATAAGGCCATCTATCCTACAGCTTCGACGCGAACGCTTCGAATCTCAATCCACCACGAACAGCGTCGCCCCTGATGGAGTGGAGGAGCGATGAGGCTCGGCCTGGTCGGCCACCTGGTAGCTCATGCCGGGCTTGAGCAGGAATTGCCGGCCGTCTTCGAGTTCGGTGTTCAGCTCGCCTTTGAGACAAAGCAGGATATGGCCCTTGGTGCACCAATGGTCGGCCAGGTAGCCGGCCGTGTATTCCACCATCCGTACCCGAACGCTGCCGAAATGCTGCGTGCGCCAGTAAGCGGTTCCGGTAATGCCTTTGTGTTCGGTGGGTTCGATGGTGGACCAGTCGGTGGTGCCGAAGGGGATGCCGGTGATATCCATGTCGACTCGCATGCAGGAGGAGGGGAGCGGACGAATGTAGCTGAGTCGACAGGATGCAGGAAGGAAATCCCGGACAATAAAAAACCCCGATCAATTTCTTGATCGGGGTTTTCGGTATTTGGTGCCCAGAGACGGAATCGAACCGCCGACACGGGGATTTTCAATCCCCTGCTCTACCGACTGAGCTATCTGGGCAACGGGGCGCATTAAACGGGTTTTTCAGGGGGGCGTCAAGCAAGTTATCAAAAAATATTTAACTATTACCGTCGCTTACGATTCGCCCCCGCTCCGGGCAGCTTATTCGGAGGGCGGCACGTAGCCCTCGGCCTTGGCGTAATCTTCGCCGGAAAAGAACTTGTCCATCTCCCCTTGAAGATATTTGCGATCTTCGGCATTCATCATGTTCAGGCGTTTTTCGTTGATCAGCAGCGTCTGGTGTTTTTGCCAGTCGCCCCAGGCCTTGGCTGATACGTTGTCGTAGATGTCCTGGCCCTTGGCGCCGGGAAACGGTGCGCGCTCCAGGCCTTCCAGCTGTTCTTTGTACTTGCGGCACATGATGGTGCGGGTCATTGCAACTCTCCTGCGTTCAATACAGCGGCCGCGCGTTCGAGCAATGTCTTGACCGGGGCGGCTAGGCCCAGGCGCGGCGGGGTGGCGAGGTTATACCAGAGCCAGTCGGCCTCGGCCACGTGATGGCCGGTTTCGCGGACCCGGACCAGCCAGGGTTCGATTGCCAACTGGAAGTGGCTGAAAGTGTGTACCAGGCTTGGCATTGCCTGTTGCTGACCCAGCTCCAGCGAATGTTGCAGGGCCAGGTGTTGCAGGTCGTCGAGGTCGTCGAGTTCCGGCAGGCTCCACAGACCGCCCCACAAACCGGTGGATGGGCGGCGGTAAAGCAAGATGGCGCCTTCGCGGTTAGCCAGCATGGGCATCAAGGTGCGTTTCTTGGGCACTTCCTTGCGCGGCTTGGGAATCGGATAGCGGGTTTCCAGGCCCAGCATGTGGGCTTCGCAGCCTTTTTCCAGCGGGCAGAGCAGGCAACTGGGTCTGCTGCGGGTACAGAGCGTGGCGCCCAGGTCCATCATCGCCTGGGTATAGGCGTTGACCCGATCCTGAGGGGTAAAGCGTTCGGCAGTGGCCCAGAGCTGTTTCGCAACCTTTGGCTCGCCTGGGTAGCCTTCCTGGGCAGTAAAGCGCGCCAGCACCCGCTTGACGTTTCCATCGAGAATCGGCGCCCGCAGGCCCATGCTGATGCTGGCAATCGCGCCAGCGGTGGATAGGCCGATTCCCGGCAGTTCCGTGAGCTTCTCCACATCCCGGGGAAATTCGCCGCCATATTGCTCGACGACGATTTTCGCGGTTTTCTGCAGATTACGAGCGCGGGTGTAGTAGCCCAACCCGGTCCACAGGTGCAGCACTTCATCCTCCGGCGCGGCGGCCAGGGCCTGGACGGTAGGCAGGGCGGCCATGAACCGGTCGAAGTAATTGAGCACCGTGCTGACCTGGGTCTGCTGCAGCATGATCTCCGAGACCCATACCCGATACGGGGAGATGTCTTGCTGCCAGGGCAGGTCATGGCGCCCGTGGCGGTCGAACCAATCCAATACGGCGCTGGAAAACTGCTCGGATGTCATCGCTTGAACAGCCCCTTCAGCGCATCTTTGAGCTCGGGGCTGACCTTGTCGCCGAGCTTCTCGTCGATCTTGTCGCCGAGGCGGTCGCCGGCTAGTTTCGCCGCAACCTTGCCCAGCCCGTCGTTGTCCAGGCGGCAGGCTTTCGCGCCCAGCTCCAGCGGGCCTCGGCAGCGTAACGGCCACTCGACATCGACATAACGCTCGTTGACCTGGCAGGCCGGGTCGGGCATGTCGCTCTTGTCGCCTTCAACGATGACGCCGACGCGGTAGTCCATGCCCAATACCCGCAGGTCGATGTCACCGTTGCCATTGACCGTCATGCCGGGGATGCGCACTTTGAGGTCCGGATTGCTGGCCACGCCATTATGGAAGGTAAGGTTGCCGTCGAGTTGCTGGAACGGTGTGTCCTTGCCGCGCGGTTCACCGCTGAGACTCTTGCGGTTCAGCGTGGCGATGCCTTTGCACAGCTGCTGTTCGAGGTTGGCATTGAGCAGCACGCCATCATTGATGACGAACCCGGCATTGCCGTTCAGGCTGTCGATCAGGGCCTTCTGGCTGTTGCCACTGGCGGTGACGGCGCTGTTGAGCGTCACCAGGCCTTTGACGGGCGGATTCTTGCCCTGGCTTTCGATGATCTTGTCGGCCGGCACCCGGTTGATGCGGGTTTGCAGGCTCAACTGCGGCGTGGGCTGGCGCACGTCCAGCGTGCCCTTGGCTTCGAAGTTGCCGTTATACAAGTCGCCCCGCAGGTTTTCCAGCGTCAACAGGCCGCCGAGCCCGGTGGCTTTCAGCGCGGCATTCTGGATGGGCAGCTTGTCGAGGGTCAGCTGGCCGAAGCTCAGGTCGGCATCGACATCGAGCTTGCTCAGGCGCTCCACCGGGAACAATCGATCGTTGCTCCACGCGCCCTGGGTCGGGGCGCTTGGTAGCGGTGAGCTGCCGGCACTGGCCATGGCGCTGGCCTCGGTGTTGCTGACTTCGGCCTCGCGGGCAGCCTTGGCGCTGTTGGCTTCGGCGGACTTTGGCGGCAGGTAGCGATCAACATTGAAGGTGTCGGCCTTGAGCTGGGCACGCAGTGACTGCTTGGCGATATCTTCCACGGCGATGCGACCACTGAAATTGCTCTCATCGATTTTCAGGTTGATGTCGTTGAGCTCGACGCTAGTCGGTGTGGCTGCAATGCGGCTCGCCAGCTCGACCTTGCTCAGGCTGCCATCGGCCATCGCCGGCAGTTTCTGGCCGATGCTGTCGATGAAGCTGGCCAGGTCGAATGAAGCAATCGACACGCCGCCATTCAGCTGCGGCGTTTTGTCGAGATCGTTGACCTTCAGCTCGCCCAGGGCGCGAAGCTGGTTCAAGGAAAGCTTGATACCGGTCCATTCGGCAACGTTGGCTGCCTTGTCGAGGAACAGTTGCCCTTGCGCCGCAAAGCTCACGGTCTTGCCTTGCAACGGATCGCCGGTGGCTTCACCGGACAGCTTCAGGTCTTCGAACTTGTAGCGTTGCAGTGCGCGTTCGAAGCGCAGCTCGCCAGTCACCTCGGTGCGCACCCGAACAGCCGGCTGGTTGCTGGACAGGAAAGCCGTGAGGGTAACCGGGATATTGGTGGAATCATGGATCGGGCCGGTGCTCAACTGGATGCTTTCAGCGGTAAACAGCTTGCCGGTCTGCTCGTCGCTGTATTCGACCCGGGCGTTGTTCACGGTCAGGCTGTCGATGTCCAGGCGAGTGGGTTGGGCCGGTTTCTCTGTCGGAGCGTTGGCCGGCGGGGCGGACTGTTCGGTTGGCGCCGGCGCCTTCGTAGCGGTCGTGGAGGCGGGCGCCTTGCCGATGTCTTCCCAGTTGCCATGACCGTTCTTGTCGCGGTTGAGCCGCAGGTTCAGGCCTTCGACCCGTACATCGCTCATCTGCACTTCACGGCGCAACAGCGGCATCACCCGGACTGAAAGCCCAAGCATCTGCAAGTCGGCAAAGGGTTGGGTCGGATTGGCCAGGGTCGCAACGCTGGCTTCGTGCAGTTCAAGACCCAGCCATGGAAACAGGCTCCAGCCGATATCGCCATTGAGGGTCAGCTCGATGTGGGCCTTGTCGCGGGCTATCTGGCGGATCTCTTCCTTATAGTCGTTGGGATCGAAGAGGTGGGTCAGGGCAAAGCCCAGGGCCACAATGATCAGCAACAGCCCGAGAAGTACCAGACCCAGGATTTTGCCGAACGCTTTCATGGGCGAATCCTTGTAGGTTGAGTTCAAATTTTACCGGAGAGTATAACGTCCCGGGTTGGTGGAGCGTTGGGTCATCGTTTTTCGATCCTCCACTGGTGGAACGGCAGGCGCGGTTCACCGTGGCGAGGGAGCTTGCTCCCGCTGGACTGCGAAGCAGTCCCAAACCAGGCGAATCAGGACGCCTGGCACACCGTGGAGACAGCTTTAGGGGGCGCTGCGCTCCCCAGCGGGAGCAAGCTCCCTCGCCACGGGATACGTCCGGTCACCGTCAGCTTTCATTCAGCGGTATCTTCAGCTTTGCCGCCAAGGCCTGCACCTCCAGATGCCCGGCCGGTGCCTCGAGCCGGAGCCCGGCGTCTTCCTGACGAGCCATCCTCCGTGCTTCGCTCACCAAGCGCTCAGCTACGCCCCGGCGGCGGGTAACCTTTCTTACGCACAGGTGAGACAAGTACCAAGCGTCCTGGTGCCGTTGCAGGCGTGCGGCGCCGATCAGCCGGTCGTTGAACCGTGCCGCAATCAGCGTACCTTCCGTCAGGCAACTGTTGACCAACTGCCCGGCATCGCTGAACGGCTCGAACAGCCAGGCCGGGGCGTCCTGGTAGATTTTCTGCAGGTCCTGATGATCCTGATGAGTGGCTTCATTCAGACGCTCGACAACGATGGGCATGGAAATTCCTGAAAAATAAACGAATAACGCCCTACAGAAAGTGAGAAGAGGCGCGATAAGACGAATGACAGAAAAAAGGTGATAGCACTTTGGTTTTTCTGTCACGAGCAAATGGTAACCTTTGTCAGTTCGCCCGTCCTTCTGCGACGTGATGTCGCACCAAAATGGAGCTTCACCGCAAAATACAGTCATGCCTGCGTGCAAATGAAGACTGAGGGTGATGCGTGGCTGGCGAACCTATTCCAATAACTGGGGGATACACAATGAGCACGAGCATTACGGCGGACGGCATTGCCGACCAGCCTGCGTTCCTCTCCAAGGAACGCATTATCGCCAAGCCCGGCTTCAATCGCTGGCTGGTGCCACCGGCCGCGCTGGCCATTCACCTGTGCATCGGCATGGCCTACGGCTTTTCGGTGTTCTGGTTGCCGCTGTCCAAGGCCTTGGGCATCACCAAGCCGGTAGCCTGCGCGCCGGACATGAGCTTCATCTCGCAAGTCTTTTCGTCCCAATGTGACTGGCCGATCTCGATGCTCGGCTGGATCTACACCCTGTTCTTCATTTTCCTGGGTTGCTCGGCAGCCATCTGGGGCGGCTGGCTGGAACATGCCGGTCCGCGCAAGGCTGGCGTGGTATCGGCCCTGTGCTGGTGCGGTGGCCTGCTGATTTCGGCGCTGGGTATCTATACCCATCAGATCTGGCTGATGTGGGTCGGCTCCGGTGTCATCGGTGGTATCGGCCTGGGCCTGGGCTACATCTCCCCGGTCTCGACGCTGATCAAGTGGTTCCCGGACAAGCGCGGCATGGCGACCGGCATGGCGATCATGGGCTTTGGCGGTGGCGCGATGGTGGGTGCCCCGTTGGCTGCAGCGCTGATGAGCCATTTCGCTACGCCAACCGACGTGGGCGTATGGCAGAGCTTCCTGGTGATGGCCGCGATCTACTTCGTGTTCATGATCGGTGGCGCCCTGTCGTATCGCGTTCCGCCGACCGGCTGGAAGCCTGAGGGCTGGAACCCTGCACCGAAAAAAGCCGCGAACGCAATGATCACCCATCGCCACGTTCACGTGAACGTTGCCTGGAAAACCCCGCAGTTCCGTCTGGTCTGGCTGGTGCTGTGCCTGAACGTATCCGCCGGTATCGGCATCCTGGGCATGGCTTCGCCATTGCTGCAGGAAGTGTTCGGCGGCAAATTGCTCGGAAACGACCTGCCGTTCGGTCAGCTGGACGCCGCGCAACTGGGCCAGATCGCTGCCATTGCAGCCGGTTTCACCGGTCTGCTGAGCCTGTTCAACATCGGTGGCCGGTTCTTCTGGGCCTCCTTCTCGGACTACCTGGGTCGCAAAAACACCTACTTCGTGTTCTTTGCCCTGGGCGTGGCCTTGTATGCCCTGATCCCGAGCCTGGGCCACCTGGGCAGCGTCGCGCTGTTCGTGGCGGCGTTCTGCATCATCCTGTCGATGTACGGCGGCGGTTTCGCCACCGTGCCGGCCTACCTGGCGGACCTGTTCGGTACGCAAATGGTCGGTGCGATCCACGGTCGTCTGTTGACCGCCTGGGCGGCAGCCGGTGTACTGGGTCCGGTACTGGTGAACTACTTGCGTGAATATCAACTGAGCATCGGCGTTGAACGCGCCGCGGCCTATGACATCACCCTGTACATCCTCGCCGGCCTGCTGGTGCTGGGCTTCCTGTGCAACCTGATGGTTCGCCCGGTCGCCGACAAGTACTTCATGACCGACGCCGAACTGGCCGCAGAGCAAGCGCTGGGCCACGACAAGGGCGCCGACAGCACCACTTCCCTGGAGTGGAAAGCCGCACCGGGCACCAAGCCCCTGGCGATCGCCGCCTGGCTGGTGGTGGGCATTCCGCTGGCGTGGGGTGTGTGGGTGACCCTGCAGAAGACGGCGGTGTTGTTCCGCTAAAACCGTTGCCCTGGCCAGCGGGTCAGGGCAATCCTTGTGGGAGCGAGCCTGCTCGCGAATGGGGCGTGTCAGTCGACAACAGTGTCTTCTGACGCACCGCTTTCGCGAGCAGGCTCGCTCCCACATTTGTTTTTATGAGTCCTGGAAGACTTGTACGGACATGTCTAACGCCGCCGCATCGGTTTCAGCCCGTCAGCGGTGTCACCTCTTTTGTTTCTGTTTGCCGCTCGCGCCCCTATAATGGCTGCCTTTTTCGCCCAATGATTTTGCGGAGCTGGTGATGGCCGAACGTAAGGCGTCTGTCGAGCGCGACACTCTGGAAACCCAGATCAAAGCCTCGATCAACCTGGATGGCACCGGAAAGGCCCGGTTTGATATCGGCGTGCCTTTTCTTGAGCACATGCTCGACCAGATCGCCCGTCACGGGCTGATCGACCTGGACATCGTCAGCAAGGGCGACCTGCATATCGACGACCATCACACCGTCGAAGATGTCGGTATCACGCTGGGCCAGGCTTTCACCAAAGCCATCGGCGACAAGAAGGGCATCCGTCGCTACGGCCATGCCTACGTGCCGCTCGATGAAGCGCTGTCGCGCGTGGTCATCGACTTCTCGGGCCGCCCTGGCCTGCAGATGCATGTGCCGTACACCCGCGCCACCGTCGGCGGCTTCGACGTCGACCTGTTCCAGGAGTTCTTCCAGGGCTTCGTCAACCACGCCAACGTGACCCTGCACATCGACAACCTGCGTGGGCACAACACCCACCACCAGATCGAAACCGTGTTCAAGGCGTTCGGCCGCGCGCTGCGCATGGCTGTCGAGCTCGATGACCGCATGGCCGGCCAGATGCCTTCCACCAAAGGCGTCCTGTAATGCAGACGGTTGCGGTTATCGATTACGGCATGGGCAACCTGCACTCGGTGGCCAAGGCCCTCGAGCACGTAGGCGCCGGCAAGGTATTGATCACCAGCGATGCCGACGTGATTCGCGAAGCCGACCGGGTGGTGTTTCCCGGTGTCGGCGCGATTCGCGACTGCATGGCCGAGATTCGGCGCCTGGGCTTCGACAAGCTGGTGCACGAAGTCAGCCAGGATCGCCCGTTCCTCGGCATCTGCGTGGGCATGCAGGCTTTGCTCGACCGCAGTGAAGAGAACGACGGGGTCGATTGCATCTCGCTGTTCCCGGGCCAGGTCAAGTTCTTTGGGAAGGACCTGCATGAAGACGGCGAGCACTTGAAAGTGCCGCACATGGGCTGGAACGAAGTGCGGCAAACAGTGGACCACCCGCTGTGGCACGATATTCCGGACCTTGCGCGTTTCTACTTCGTGCACAGCTACTACATCGCCGCCGGCAATGCCCGGCAGGTGGTGGGCAGCGGTCACTATGGTGTCGATTTCGCCGCGGCCCTGGCCGATGGCTCGCGCTTCGCCGTGCAGTTTCACCCGGAGAAGAGCCATACCCATGGCCTGCAACTGCTGCAGAACTTCGCGGCGTGGGACGGGCGCTGGTAATGGCCCGCAAGAAACCGCCGATCCTCACCCTCACGCCTGAGCAGGAAAGTGAGGCGAACCGCAAGATCCAGCGGTTCATGGAGGAGCGTTTCGAGCTGGACCTTGGCTCGTTCGAAGCGGCGGAAATTCTTGATCTGTTTACCCGCGAAATTGCTCCGCACTATTACAACAGGGCGATTTTCGATGTGCAGGCGCACCTTAAGGAAAGGTTCGAAAGCATCGAAAGCGACTTGTGGGCGCTCGAGAAAAACTGATTTTCGAGCCAAGCTGAATTTTCGTATTTGAAGGTTTGCCAGATGCTGATTATCCCCGCTATCGATCTCAAGGACGGCGCTTGTGTCCGTCTGCGCCAGGGCCGCATGGAAGACTCCACGGTGTTTTCCGACGACCCGGTGAGCATGGCCGCCAAGTGGGTGGAGGGCGGTTGCCGTCGCCTGCATCTGGTTGACCTGAACGGTGCGTTCGAAGGCCAGCCGGTCAACGGTGAAGTGGTCACGGCCATCGCCAAACGGTACCCGAACCTGCCGATCCAGATCGGTGGCGGCATTCGTTCGCTGGAGACCATCGAGCACTACGTCAAGGCCGGCGTGAGCTACGTGATCATCGGCACCAAGGCCGTCAAGGAGCCTGAATTCGTCGCCGAAGCCTGCCGTGCCTTTCCGGGCAAGGTCATCGTTGGCCTCGACGCCAAGGACGGGTTTGTCGCCACCGACGGCTGGGCTGAAGTGAGTACCGTGCAAGTGATCGACCTGGCCAAGCGTTTCGAAGCTGACGGCGTGTCCGCCATCGTCTACACCGACATTGCCAAGGACGGCATGATGCAGGGCTGCAACGTTCCGTTCACCGCTGCCCTGGCCGCCGCCACGAAGATCCCGGTGATCGCCTCCGGCGGCATCCACAACCTGGGCGACATCAAGGCACTGCTCGACGCCAGGGCGCCGGGCATCATCGGTGCGATCACCGGTCGCGCAATCTATGAAGGTACCCTGGACGTCGCCGAGGCGCAGGCCTTCTGCGATTTCTATAAAGGCTGAGGACTCATCATGGCGCTGGCCAAACGCATCATCCCTTGCCTGGACGTGGATAACGGCCGGGTGGTCAAGGGCGTCAAGTTCGAGAACATCCGTGACGCTGGCGACCCGGTGGAAATCGCCCGTCGTTATGACGAGCAGGGTGCGGACGAGATTACTTTCCTGGATATCACGGCCAGCGTCGACGGCCGCGATACCACGCTGCACACCGTCGAGCGCATGGCCAGCCAGGTGTTCATTCCGCTGACCGTGGGCGGTGGCGTGCGCAGCGTGCAGGACATCCGCAACCTGCTCAATGCCGGCGCGGACAAGGTGTCCATCAACACCGCGGCGGTGTTCAACCCGGAATTCGTCGGCGAGGCGGCCGAGCATTTCGGCTCGCAGTGCATCGTCGTGGCAATCGACGCGAAGAAAGTCTCCGGCCCGGGCGAAACCCCGCGCTGGGAAATCTTCACCCATGGCGGGCGCAAGCCAACCGGGCTGGACGCCGTTGAATGGGCAAAGAAGATGGAGGGCCTGGGCGCCGGAGAAATCCTGCTGACCAGCATGGACCAGGACGGCATGAAGAACGGCTTCGATCTCGGCGTCACCCGTGCCATCAGCGATGCCTTGGGCATTCCGGTGATCGCTTCCGGTGGTGTCGGCAACCTGCAGCACTTGGCCGATGGCATTCTGGAAGGCCATGCCAGCGCGGTATTGGCGGCGAGCATTTTCCACTTTGGCGAATACACCGTGCCGGAAGCCAAGGCCTACATGGCCCAGCGCGGTATCTGCGTCAGATAAGCCGAGAGTCCGGCAGGCGAGCCGAGGGCGAATCAGGGCGAGTCCTGGATATCCTTGAGCGGGGTAGGCTTCAGGATGTCCATTCTTGGCTCGGATGCTTGTCTGGATATGTCATAGGCAATGGTGCAGAGCTTTCCAGGCAAATCCGAATTTTCCAGCCACGCGTATATATATTCGCTGGTGCTGTAATCGGTTTTGTCTGAACAGTCAGTCGTCCCTGTCGGGCCGAACTTGTAGGCGTAGGTTCGATGTGGCAGTTCATTCGCAGTTGTCGACACTTGCACGCCTGTAGTGAAACTCAGCTCAGGCTGAGCTGTTGGAGCGTTGTCCAGAATTTCGACTGGAAGGGACAACACGTTGTTGATGAGCCCCTCTGAGGGTCGTTGATCAGCGGAGTCGACACCCAGGATGCACAGGAAGTGCATGCCCACCTGGTCGCCTATCCCGGTGTTTATGAAAGCATCCTGCGCACTTATTACTCCGCTGTAGTCTTGCGGCTTTTCGCAATCCATTGCGGTTCGAACGGTCTTATGACGATAGAACGGCGTGTTGATTGTGAAGGGGTAGTTCCAGGTCGGGATATCTGCGCTGCCGTCGTCTTTCTTCCCAATCCTTACGTACCTTTGCGGGCTGTCCGCTGCGGCGCTGACGGAAAAGACCGGATACAGCGGGCAAGACGAATTCACATCTTGAACGAGAAGGCCCTCTACAAAGCAGCGGCTGAGAAAGTCCGTAGGATTCCCATAAACATCGTCCGGTATAGCTTTATAGCTGTCGCCAACTGGAGTGCAAGGAGCGTGCTGCTCGCAGGGGTGGGCCTGGATGGTCAGGTTGCCAGTGCCTATCACGCCAATGATCTTATTGGTACGGCGGTCCAGTAGCGGGCTGCCGGAGCCACCACCTTCCATATCCTTGCAGCGGGTCATCAGCGTATTACGCCAGACCCAGCGTCCCTCCACGATCTCCTGGGCCGGTTGCAAGGTACAGGCAGCCAGCCGCAGCGTGTTCTGATCGTGGATTGGCGCGCCTACGATCAGGACATCCGTCCCGTCGACGGGGCGCTCAGTGGCCAAGCCCAATGGCTGTATCCCGTCCTGGAGCAAGGTTTGCAGGCTGACGTCCAGTTCAATGATTGCCATATCTACGCCCTGGATGCTTCTCCACGCGATTTTTTTCATCGGGTAAGTCAGGTAGGGGGCGGTATCGGCGAAGTAGTTGAACTGCATGACGCCGAGGATTGGCTTGTTGGTCACGATGCTTGCGTTGGTCAGCTCGGTGCAATGTCCCGAGGTCAACACGTAGGCGGGCGTGGGCATTGTCCCGGAAGGGTCATGGGTATCGAGAAGTGTCGCAGTACAATCCCCGTTCATCGTAGAGAAGCGTCCAATACCCTGCCAATAGTCATGTGAGCCATCTTTGTTGTTCAGGATTTTTGAGTCGGCGAAGTTCTGAATCCCTTCGCCATAGTCTTTTCCTTGCGCAACGCTTAGTGCGCTGGACAGGCAAAGCAAACCGCCCAGTAACAAGTAGATCGTTTTCATGAGTTATGCCTTTGATTAATGGGAACCGGTCTTGACCCGGTCTCGCTAATTAATCAGCCTCGGCGTGATGGAAGGTGGTAACTAATTACCGCCGCCAAGGTTGCGTTTGCGCGCATCCTGTTTGGTTAGGTATTCGAGTGAAACGACAGTGGACATGCCGACAGGCCCAAGGCACTCTGGAATGCGCCATGGATCCGGGTAATCAGATATGTTCAAACGTGTTCTTGTTGTTTTCACCAGCACTTTCCTGCTGTTCATGAGCGGGGCGCAGGCCGGGGACGGCCGCGATGCTGGCCTGGTATTGCTGACGGAGAACTTTCCGCCCTACAACATGGCGAAGAACGGCAAGAACTTCGCCCAGGACGAAAACATCCATGGCATTGCGGTGGACATCGTCCGCGAGATATTCAAACGCGCCGATATTTCCTACAGCCTGACGCTGCGTTTTCCCTGGGAACGAATCTACAAGCTTGCCTTGGAAAAACCCGGTTATGGGGTGTTTGTAACGGCTCGGCTGCCTGAGCGCGAAAAGCTCTTCAAATGGGTTGGCCCCATCGGCCCGGACGATTGGATCATGCTCGCCAAGGCCGACAGCAAGATTGCCCTCGACTCGTTGGAGCAGGCACGTCAGTACAGGATTGGCGCCTACAAGGGCGATGCAATTGCCGAAACATTGGCCAAACAGGGGCTCAAGCCCATTGTCGTGTTGCGCGATCAGGACAACGCCAGGAAACTCGTCAACGGCCAGATAGACCTATGGGCCACCGGCGACCCGGCAGGGCGTTATCTGGCGCGTCAGGAGGGGGTGAGCGATCTCAAGACCGTACTGCGATTCAACAGTGCCGAGCTCTACCTGGCCTTGAACAAGGACGTGCCGGACGAGGTAGTGGCCCGGCTGCAAAAGGCTCTGGATGAGCTGCGCAAGGAAGGCGAAGTGGACGCGATCATGGCGCGCTATCTCTGAGACGCCAAGCCTAACGATAAACCCCATCCTTCCCGTGCCCGGCCATCGCTCGGTTGCTGCGCAGGCTGATCATCGACTTGATGTCGATCCACTCGATGCCCTGGGCCTTGAGGTTGGGCAGTTCGCGCTCGAGCACGGCGAGGGTCTGCGGATAGGGATGGCCGATCATCACGGCCGAGCCCTGCCGCCGAGCCAGATCGATGGCGACCTGAAGCTGGCCGGCGATAGCCGCTTCGGTGCGCTCGTCATCAAGAAATACATCCCGCGACACGCTGGCCAGGCCGATCTTTTGTGCTTCGGCAGCGGCGACCGTCTGCGCGCTGGTGCGGCTGTCGACGAAAAACTTGTGACGCTGTTGCAGGTTCGCCATCAGCCATGCCATCGCCTGGGGTTGCGCGGTCATGCGGCTGCCCATGTGGTTGTTGATACCGCTGGTGTAGGGCACGGCGGCAAACGCGGCGTCCAGGCGCTTGCCCAGTTCTTCGATGGACAGTTCCGGATGCCAGGCGAACGGCCCGGTGGCCGGATCCATGGGCATGTGCAGCATGACGAGTTTGCCGGCGCGATGAGCCTCGCGGGCGATTTCGGCGGCGTGGGGGGTGTCGGGCATGATTGCCGCGGTGACCGGACCGGACAGGGCCAGTACACGGCGATCCCGGGGCAGATTCTGCCCAAGGTCATCGATGATCAGGCTCAGGTAAGCCTTCTGCGGCGGGGATTGTGTGGCGGGAGCCGCGTTGACGGCTCCCGCCAGCAGGCACAGCAGGACGAAAATGAAACGCAGGCCCATCTCAGCGGCCGGACGTGATGTTCAACCCTTTGAGCAGGCTCAAGGCCTGGGCCAACTGATAGTCGTCATCCTGCGGCATCGGCTTGGCCTTGGCGCCGGAGCCGGTCGGTTTGTCCGCGCCGCCGTTGCCATTGCCCAAGTGACCCTGCAGGTCGGCTTCCTTGAAGTACTCGCTGTCCGCCTCGCTGGTGATCTTGGCCTTGCGCACCTCGATGTCCGGGACAATGCCCTGGGCCTGGATGGAGCGGCCGTTGGGCGTGAAGTACAGCGCGGTGGTGATCTTCAGGGCGCGGTCGTTGTTCAGCGGCAACACGGTCTGCACCGAGCCCTTGCCGAAACTGGTGGTGCCCATGACAACGCCACGTTTCTGGTCTTGCAGAGCACCGGCGACGATCTCCGATGCCGAAGCGCTGCCGCCGTTGATCAGCACGACCAGTGGCACGGCTTCGCTGAGGTCGTTGCCTGTGGCCGAGAAGCGTAGTTCGGAATTGGCGATGCGGCCCTTGGTGTAGACGATCAGGCCCTTGGTGATGAAATGGTCCACCACTTCCACGGCCGATTGCAGGACGCCGCCGGGGTTGTTGCGCAAGTCCAGGACCAGGCCGTTGAGTTTCTTGCCGTTGTCCTTGCGCATCTTGGCCAGGGCCTTGGCGACTTCCTCGCCGGTCTTGACCTGGAACTGGGTGATGCGGATGTAGCCGTAGCCGGACTCCAGCAATTGGCTCTTCACGCTCTTGACCTGGATGACCGCCCGGGTCAGGGTCACGTCGAATGGCGTGCCGCCGTCGCGCACCAGGGTCAGGGTGATTTTTTCGCCGATCTTGCCGCGCATCTTGTCCACGGCTTCGGTCATGCTCTGGCCGCGGGTCGGCTGGCCGTTGATCTTGACGATGAAGTCACCGGCCTGGATGCCAGCCTTGGAGGCGGGCGTATCGTCGATCGGCGAGACCACCTTGACGAAACCGTCTTCGCTGCCGACCTCGATGCCCAGGCCGCCGAATTCTCCGCTGGTGCTTTCCTGCAGCTCGGCAAAATCCTCAGGGCCCAGGTAGGCCGAATGCGGGTCAAGGTTGCTGAGCATGCCTTTGATGGCGTTCTCCAGCAGCATCTTGTCGTCCACCGGTTCCACGTACGCGGCTTTGATCCGGTCCATGACTTCGGCAAAGGTGCGCAGTTCATCCAACGGCAGCGGGGCCTTGGTGGTGGCGGCCGTAGCGGCGGTCGACGCCGGCGCGGGTTGCGCGGCGAAAGCCAGGGGCGCGCCGATCACGAGGGCGATCGTCAGGGCCAGCGAGGTGAGGCGGGACAAATGCAGCATGTCGAACGAACTCCTGAGTTGGATGGGCGCGCTTATCCTTGCGCACGACACCATTGTGCCGGGTCACTGGGGCGACCCTGCTGGCGAATAGCAAAATACAGTGCTGGCGTGTCCTGCCCGCCACTGTTGCCGACCGTGGAGATGGACTCGCCGGCCTTGACCACATCACCCGCCGATTTGAGCAGCGTCTGGTTGTGGCCGTAAAGGCTCAGGTATCCGTTGCCGTGATCGAGGATCACCAGCAGGCCGGCACCGCGCAGCCAGTCGGCAAACACCACGCGCCCGCCATGTACGGCGTGCACCTGGCTGCCGGCGGAAGCACTGATCATCACGCCGTCCCACTTGGTGCGGGTATCGTCGCCACGGGTTTCACCGAAGCGTGCAAGTAATCGACCATTGACCGGCCATGGAAGTTTGCCCCGGGCTGAAGCAAAAGCGCCGCCGAAGGTTTCGCCATCGCTGGAAACCACTGCGCCGGGGCTGGATTTAGCCGGCTTGCGCGGGGCTTCGCCGGCATCGGCGTCGGCCTGGGCTTCACGCAAACGCTTTTTTTCGGCTTCCTGCTGGGCGATCAGCGCTTTCTGCCGCGCTTCTTCCGCCTCCCGAGCCTGGCGAGCCAGGGTTTCCTCGATGGTTTTCAAGACATTTGCCAGTTCGGCCTGGTCCTGTTCGCGGGCCTTGAGTTTGCTGTCGCGAGCCTTCACGTCGTCATTGAGCTTGGCCAGTGCCACCTGGCGCTCCTTGCGAACCTTCTCGAGTTCTTCACGCTGGGTGTCGAGACTGCTTTTCTGCACGAGCAACTGGGCTTGCTGCAGCTCGATGTCTTTCTCGACATTGGCCAGCTGGCGCAGGGTTTCATTGAAGCTCTTCAGCTGCTCCAGGCGGGCCTGGCTCAGGTAGTCGTAATAGGTGAGGGTGCGGGCGAATTTCTCGGGATTCTGCTGGTTGAGCAGCAGTTTGAGGTATTCCTGGCGACCGTTCTGGTAGGCCGCCCGAGCCTGGATGGCGATCAGCTTTTGCTGTTCAGTGCGCGCGCTCTGGAGTTTTTTTTTCTCTCCATCGAGGCGCTGCAACTCGGATTCGCTTTTCTTCAGCTCTTTCTGCAGAGCGTCGACCTGCTTCTCCAGCTTGCCCATCTCGGTTTCGGTGCCGCGCAGGTCTTTCTGCACGCTGGATTTTTCTTCCTGCAACTTGTTCAGCAGCTTCTTCAGCTCGGCGATGTCCTGGCGCGTGGCTTCCAACTGTTGTTGGGTTTGCGCGCGCTCGTCCGCGAAGGCCGGTTGGAGCAGGCAGGTCAGAGCAAGGGCTATCAGGACGCGGAGCATAGAGGCGGGTGGCACCAGGGAAAGGGACGGCCTAGTATGCCCGCCCCACGCTGCAAAAAAAACGCCCATTTGGGGCTGTGTGATAACTGGCCGAAAAAACACCAAGCACCATTGTGGGAGCGAGCCTGCTGTGGCGAGGGAGCTTGCTCCCGCTGGGCTGCGAAGCAGCCCCTCGACAATAGATCAAGCCAGAAGGCTCTGCGATGGCTGCGCCATCGAACGGGAGCAAGCTCCCTCGCCACACAAACAGTGCTCAATGCTGCGACGTCAGGCCAGAATCGAAGTCCCGGTCATCTCCGCCGGCTGTTCCATGCCCAGCAGCATCAGCATGGTCGGTGCGACGTCGGCCAATACGCCGCCGTCGCGGACCTTGAAGTCACGCTTGCCGACATAAATGAATGGCACCGGCTCAGTGGTGTGGGCCGTATGGGCCTGGCCGGTGGACTCGTCGGACATTTGCTCGACGTTGCCGTGGTCGGCGGTGATCAGCGCTTCGCCGCCGACTTTTTCCAGCGCCTCGACGATGCGGCCGACGCAGGTGTCCAGGCATTCAACCGCCTTGACCGCTGCGTCGAACACGCCGCTGTGACCGACCATGTCACCGTTGGCGTAGTTGACCACGATCACGTCGTAACGCTGGTTCTCGATGGCGTCGACGATGCGGTCGGTCACTTCCGGCGCGCTCATTTCCGGTTGCAGATCGTAGGTGGCGACCTTCGGCGACGGGATCAGGATGCGCTCTTCGCCCGGGAAGGGCTCTTCGCGGCCGCCGGAGAAGAAGAACGTCACATGGGCGTACTTCTCGGTTTCCGCGATGCGCAGCTGGGTCTTGCCGTTTTTCGCCAGGTAGTCACCCAGCACGTTTTCCAGCCTGCCGGCGGCGAAGGCCGATGGCGCGGGAATGCTGGCGGCGTATTGGGTCAGCATCACGAAACCGGCCAGCTTCGGCTGGCGGGTGCGCTCGAATTCCTTGAAATCGTCTTCGACGAATACGCCAGTCAGTTCGCGGGCACGGTCGGCGCGGAAGTTCATGAACACCACGGCGTCGCCGTCTTCGACTTTTACCGGCTCGCCGATGGTTGTTGCCTTGACGAACTCGTCGCTTTCACCACGTTCGTAGGCAGCTTGCAGGCCTTCTTGCGCGGTGGCGGCGTGGAATTCTGAATTGCCGTCGACGATCAGGTTGTAGGCCTGGGCGACGCGGTCCCAGCGGTTGTCACGGTCCATGGCGAAGTAACGGCCGATCAGGCTGGCGATCCGGCCCTTGCCGAGGGTCTTGAACGTGTCGTCCAGCAATTTGATCGACGATTCGGCGCTCTTCGGCGGCGTGTCGCGGCCATCCAGGAAGGCGTGAAGGTAGATGTTTTCAGCGCCGCGCCTGGCGGCCAGCTCGGCCATGGCGATCAGGTGGTCCTGATGGCTGTGCACGCCACCGTCGGACAGCAGGCCCATGAAGTGCACGGCCTTGCCGGCAGCCACGGCTTTATCCACGGCAGCGCAGATGGTCGGGTTTTCGAAAAATTCGCCGTCGCGGATCGATTTGGTTACGCGGGTGAAGTCCTGATACACCACGCGGCCGGCGCCGAGGTTCATGTGGCCGACTTCGGAGTTGCCCATCTGCCCGTCGGGCAGGCCGACGTCCATGCCGCTGCCGGAGATCAAGCCGTTCGGCACGGTGGCCCACAGGCGATCCAGCACAGGCTTCCTGGCCGCGTAGACGGCGTTGGATTCGTGGCTGTCACTGTGACCGAAGCCGTCCAGAATCATCAGGACCAAAGGTTTAGGCGTGGTAGTCATGGAATCCACTCGTGGCTGGTTAAAAGAAGACGATGGAAAAGGGACGGGCAGTTTAAAGGTAAGTTCCGGTGCCGTCACCGCCGGGCGGGGTTTGGCCGGCCTTGCGTGCTGTGTATACTGGCCGACATTTTAACGCCCTGGAACCTCCTTCGATGGTTGCTCACCTGATTGAATTTGCCACTAACCACTACATTCTCGTCGGTATCTTCGTCGTACTGCTGGCGTTGCTGGTTGCCCACACGATGCAGGGCGGGGGACGCAGCCTGAGCACCGGCGAGCTGACCGCGCTGGTCAACAAGGACGCCGGCGTAGTGGTCGACATCCGTCCGACCAAGGATTACGCCGCCGGTCACATCGTCGGCGCGCTGAATATTCCTCAGGACAAACTGATCGCTCGTGTGGCCGAACTGGAAAAACACAAGGCCAAGACGCTGATCCTGGTCGACGCCCAAGGCCAGCAGGCCGGTACCCTTGCCCGCGAACTGATGAAGTCCGGCTTCACCGCCGCCAAACTGTCTGGTGGCGTTGCGAGCTGGAAAGCCGACAATCTGCCCCTGGTGAAGTGACATGCCCCACGTAGTTGTCTATTCCAGCGATTACTGCCCCTATTGCTCCCGAGCCAAGATGCTGCTCAAGAACAAGGGCGTAGCCTTCGAAGAGATCAAGGTCGACGGCAAGCCGCAACTGCGCGCCGAAATGACCCAGAAGGCCCGGCGTACCTCCGTGCCACAGATCTGGATCGGCGACACCCACGTGGGCGGTTGCGATGACCTGTTCGCCCTGGAGCGCGCCGGCAAGCTCGACGCGCTGCTCAAGGCCTGAATTCCCAATTAAATAGAACCTGAAAGTAAGAAGGATCTGCGATGACTGACCAACAGAACACAGCTGCCACTGAAGAAGAAGCCGCACCGCAATTCTCCTTGCAGCGCATTTACGTTCGCGACCTGTCCTTCGAAGCCCCGAAAAGCCCGGCGATCTTTCGCCAGCAGTGGGAGCCGAGCGTGGCCCTGGACTTGAACACCCGCCAGAAAGCCCTGGAAGAAGATTTCCACGAAGTGGTGCTGACCCTGTCGGTGACCGTGAAGAATGGCGACGAAGTCGCGTTCATCGCCGAAGTCCAGCAGGCCGGTATCTTCCTGATCAAGAATCTCGATGCCGCTTCGATGAGCCACACCCTGGGCGCGTTCTGCCCGAACATTCTGTTCCCGTACGCTCGCGAAACCCTGGACAGCCTGGTGACCCGCGGCTCGTTCCCGGCCCTGATGCTGGCCCCGGTGAACTTCGATGCCCTGTACGCGCAAGAGCTGCAGCGCATGCAACAAGAAGGCGGCGCGACCGTCCAATAAACGGCGCTTTCAGCCGAGTATCAAACCTGTGGGAGCGAGCCTGCTCGCGAAAGCGGTATATCAGTCAATCAAGTACCGACTGAGCTGACGCTTTCGCGAGCAGGCTCGCTCCCACATTTGTTATGCGGTGCTACTGAAAGCCGTTCTGCCGCCACGCCTCATAAACCGCCACCGCCACGGTGTTTGACAGGTTCAGGCTGCGGCAGCCTTCACGCATCGGCAAGCGCAAGCGTTGCTCCGCCGGTAGTGCTTCGAGCACTTCGGCCGGCAGGCCACGGCTTTCCGGGCCGAACAGGAATGCATCGCCGGCGACGAAGCTGGCGTCATGAAACGGTCGCGAGCCCTTGGTGGTGAAGGCGAACAGGCGCGGATGCCCCAGGCTTTCCAGGCAACTGGCCAAGTCGGCGTGCCGCTGCAAGGTGGCATACTCGTGGTAGTCGAGGCCGGCGCGGCGCAGGCGCTTGTCGTCCATTTCGAAGCCCAGCGGTTCGATCAGGTGCAGGTGGCAGCCGCTGTTGGCGCACAGCCTGATGACGTTGCCGGTATTGGGTGGTATTTCCGGTTGAAAAAGGATGACGTGAAACATGCACGGCTCCGCAGATAAAGATGAGCGGCATTCTACGCCGCAAACCGATCGACGTTCGAAGCTATTGCCTCGGGTGATGGGTTCTCTGGCGATCGTCGGCATGATGGTCGGGCTGATGATCGGCCGCCTGACGACGCCCGATCCGAGCGAGCTGCAACAGGTCGAGGTCACCCAGGGAGGGCTGGTGGCCTGGTTCAACAACGAACCGGAGCTCCATGGGGAAATCATCGACGGCACTGTGGCGCTGTTGTTTCAGGCGCAAGGTCGGCCGCAGAAAGGCCAGCTCAAGCTCAACGGCAAGGACGTGAATTGGCGGGTGCGGTTGAGTGACAAGGGGCTGTTGCTGACTTTGGTGGCGGCGCGTCCGTTGCGAGGGGAGTGGACCGGCAGCGAGGTCGATGACCGCTGGCGGCTGGAGATCCGTCTCCAGGAGCAATAAAAGAGGGAATCCCCGGCCTGCCTGTACCAAGGTCCCCAAAACGGGAGGGCTTGCCGTGAAGGCGCAGCCCGGGTGTAAAGAAGGGAAACCTTGACCTGCCTGTATCAAGGCCCCCAAAACAGTGGGCTCGATGAGCCCGGTGTAAAAGAGGGGAATCCCCGGCCTGCCTGTACCAAGGTCCCCGAAACTGGGTAGTGATTGGGTTGTTGCAGGGGGCGTGCCAATTTTAAATGGCTTGTCACAAAAAACTGCTGAAGATGCGAAAAAGCCCCGTGTTCCGGGGCTTTTGCTTTTGTTTGTGCGGTTTTTTTCGAGTTGGGTCGATCGGTTCTGGCTCGTCGTACATGAGCAATTGCGGTTCGCAGTGCATTGAAGCGGTGCACGAATCTTCAGAAGCTTCGCGAGCAGGCTCGCTCCCACAAGGACAATACCTTCAATGTGGGAGCGAGCCTGCTCGCGATTGGATTTTGAATTCAGTGCTGGACCAAAGGCTGATCAGCCCTCATCCCCCTCATCATCATCCCCACCATCAACCTTCATCCCCAATTCCTTGATCTTGCGGGTCAAGGTATTGCGGCCCCAGCCCAGCAGGACGGCGGCGTCGCGGCGGCGGCCGGCGGTGTGCTTGAGGGCCGTTTCGATCATGATGCGTTCGAAGGCCGGGACGGCGCTGTCGAGCAGGCTCGATTGACCACGGGCCAGAGCCTGGTCGGCCCATTGGCGCAGGGCCTGTTCCCAGTTGGTCACCGGCGCCGAATCCTGTGGCAGGCTCAACAGTTCCGGTGGCAAGTCGCTGATGTGCACTTCGCGACCCGACGCCATCACCGTGATCCAGCGGCAGGTGTTCTCCAGCTGGCGCACGTTGCCGGGCCACGGCAGGTTCTTGAGGTATTCCTCGGTCTCGCTCTTGAGCAGCTTGGGCTCCACCGCCAGCTCCTGGGCCGCACGGCCGAGGAAGTGCCGGGCCAGGGTCGGGATGTCCTCGCGACGGTCCGCCAGGCGCGGGATGTGTATGCGGATCACGTTGAGGCGATGGAACAGGTCTTCGCGGAACTTGCCGGCGTGGACCAGGGTTTCCAGGTTCTGGTGGGTCGCGGCGATGATCCGGACATCGACCTTGACCGGCGTATGCCCGCCGACTCGATAGAACTCGCCGTCGGCCAGTACCCGCAGCAGCCGGGTCTGGGTATCAGCCGGCATGTCGCCGATTTCATCCAGGAACAACGTACCGCCATCGGCTTGTTCGAAGCGGCCCCGGCGCAGGTTGGCCGCGCCGGTGAACGCGCCTTTTTCATGGCCGAACAGCTCGGACTCCATCAGGTCCTTGGGAATCGCCGCCATGTTCAGCGCAATGAACGGCGACGCCGCACGCGGGCTGTGGCGGTGCAGGGCGTGGGCAACCAATTCCTTGCCGGTACCCGATTCACCGTTGATCAGCACGGTGATGTTGGAATGGCTCAGTCGACCGATGGCGCGAAACACTTCCTGCATCGCCGGCGCTTCGCCGATGATTTCCGGGGTGCGGGCCAGGGCCGGGACTTCCTCCAGGCCTTGTTGCTCCTGGGCGTGCTGGTTGGCGCGCTTGACCAGGGACACGGCTTCGTCGACGTCGAACGGCTTGGGCAGGTATTCGAACGCACCGCCCTGGTAAGACGCCACGGCGCTGTCCAGGTCGGAATGAGCGGTCATGATGATCACTGGCAGCCGCGGATGTTGCTCGCGAATCCGCGCCAGCAAGTCCAGGCCACTGGCGCCGGGCATGCGGATATCCGAAATGATGACGTCCGGCTGCTGACGGGCCAGGCGGCTCATCACCCCGTCGGCGCTGTCGAAGCTCTGGGTGGTCATGCCTTCCTGTTGCAAGGCTTTTTCCAGGACCCAGCGGATAGAACGGTCGTCATCGACGATCCACACGGTTTCACTACGGCTCATGTCGATGTGGCTCCTTGTTCCAGTGGCAGGAAGATCGAGAAAGTGGTGTGGCCGGGGTGGCTCTCACATTCGATCAAGCCCTGATGCTGACTGATGATGTTCTGGGTGATGGACAGGCCCAGCCCGGTACCGTCCGGGCGGCCGCTGACCATGGGGAAGAAGATGGTTTCCTGCAGTTCCGCAGGGATGCCCGGGCCGTTGTCGATGATTTCGATCTTGGTCACGAGGCGATGGCGCACATGACCGATGGTGAACTGGCGCATGGCGCGGGTGCGCAGGCTGATGCGACCCATGCGCAGCTCGTTCTGGCTGCTGATGGCCTGCATGGCGTTGCGCACGATGTTCAGCACCGCCTGGATCATCTGCTCGCGGTCGATCAGCACGTCGGGAATGCTCGGGTCGTAGTCGCGCACCAGGGTGATGCAACCCTGGCTCTCCGCCTCCACCAGGCTGCTGACGCGCTCCAGTACTTCATGAACGTTGCACAGCGCCAGTGAGGGCAGCTTGTTCGAACCGAGCATGCGATCCACCAGGTTTCGCAGACGATCGGCTTCTTCGATGATGACGTTGGTGTAGTCCTTGAGGCTTTCTTCCGGCAGTTCCCTGGCGAGCAACTGCGCCGCGCCACGAATGCCACCCAGCGGATTCTTGATCTCATGGGCCAGGCCGCGCACCAGCATCTTGCTGGTTTCCTGCTTGGACAATTGCGCCTCCTCCTTGGTGATGCGCAGCAGGCGATCACGGGGATGGACTTCGAGAAGCAGGAGGGTGGCATTGTTGTTGAGGATCGGCGTTACCGCGTAGTCGACCGTCAGGGTCTGGCCGGTCAGGGCGGTGAGCATCGCTTCGCGCTTGGTGAACGGGTGTGCCTGTTCGACGGCCTGGCGCAGGGAGTTCAGCGCTTCGGCGGATTCGGTAAACAGTTCGCTGATGAACTGCCCATGGCTGCGCTGGCCGCTGACGGCCAGGAGCATCTCTGCCGCCGGGTTCATGTACTCCAGACGCAGTTCGGCGTCGAGCAGGATGGTCGCGGTGGTGAGATTGTCGAGCAGCAAACGGTGTAGTGCGTCGCTAATGGTCATCAGGACCTCTTTTAAAGCGTAGCGATCAAGGGCAAGCCCCCAAATCGCGCGCGCGATTCATGCGCTGATACCAGCAAAATGCAAAAACCAAACCAAGGCTCCGAAAAGAAGCGTTTCAGGCGTCAAATAGCCTTTTCTCGCCCATCTGTGTGGCGTTCTGCCAGTTGTCGCGGGTAGTTTCGAACCAAAATGGGTTGGAATCTGGGTAGAGGTGCAGAGCTGTGCACTGACATGGTGCGCCATCCTGAATGGCATTAGAAGAAGGGCAGGATGCTGCTTTTTTCCTCCTCGGGCTTGTCCGCCAGGGGGCATTCGGGGCGCTGGCCGTAGTCGGCGATAGCACAGGGTTTGACGCGGCGCTTTTGCGCCAGGGACATGCGCTGCATGTGGAAGGGCTGGTTGGCGGTGCGCTCGACGATTCGCGCTTGCTCGTCGAGGATCTCCACCGCCAGGTGATGGGTGCCGCGATCAATGTTCTTCAGCGCAAACACTGGGCTGGGTCCCGGCTCGCCAGTGGGCTTGCCGTCCAGCAGCAGGCGGTAGCGGTGACCTTTTTGCAAACCGGGCTCACTGGTGGCGGTGACGATCAGTTCCCCCGCGGTACTGCGTATCGTCGCATCTGGCTCGGGGATCAGCAGTCGGAGCATCTCGTATCGGAACAAGGGCTCGGCGGGTGGCTTTCCGGCGGTCGTCGTCGGCGCAGTCCCGGAGGGCGTGGCCGGCATCCGGTTGCCGGGCGGTAGCGGCACTTTCTTCGCGTTGCCGGGGCGTGGCTGGTCGGTGAAGACGCGATTGCCCTGGGCGTCGATGTAGGTGTAGACCTGCGCCAGGCTCGGTAGCGCCACCAGCAGCAGGCCGAGGGCGAGCGGCCAGCGGATCATGGAAGATGAATCCGCTGGACAGTGAAGGTAACGGTTTCGCTTTGTTGCACGAGACGTTCCCCGTTGATGACCTGGACTGCCAGGCTGTGTTCGCCGCGGTCGATGTTCACCAGTTGCAGGCGCGGCACGTTACTCGGCTGCCCGTACGGCTGGCCGTCCAGCAATAGCCTGAACAGATGCGGGCCTTGCAGGCGCGGCTGCGCCCGGACGCCAACGGTGAAGGTGCCGTTATTGGCGCGCAGGGCTTCTTCGGTGGGGATGTCGGTCAGTTCCAGGATGTCATAGGCGTTACGCGGCGCGTCGCTGCCTTGCGTGGCCGCAGGTGCTTCGCGGCTGGCCGGTGTCTGGGATTCCACGCTGTTGAGCGGCGGCAATTCCACGGGCTGGGCCGGTACGCCGTCGGGCGGCTGATTGCTGTAGGCGGTGTTGCCGTCGGCGTCGGTGTATTTGTAGATCTGCGCGGTAGCAGGCAATGCCAACAGCGATAAGAGGATGATTGAAAAAACACGACCCATGGAAAATCGACCGAAAACGAAAGGTGATGGGTGCAGCATAGGCCAGGGCGGATGGTTGGCCCAAGTTGTTGTGCTGCTCCCACAGGGGATTTGCTGTGAGCACACATCTTGAGCCTGATGCAAAACCATTGTGGGAGCGAGCTTGCTCGCGATGGCGGTGTGTCAGGCAGTGAGGTGTTGGATAGGTTGGCCTCATCGCGAGCAAGCTCGCTCCCACAGGGGGAAGGGGGGGCTCAGGATTTCGGGGAGATACACAGTCCGCCGGTTGCTCGGATCAAGGCAAGCCTGTGTATTGGGTGTTGTTTGTTGTGGTGGGTAGCGCGGGCCAGCCATTGCGGGCACTGCGGGTCGGTGCGGTAGGGGGCGAAGTCGGCCAGTTGCTGCAACAGACGTTTCTGCAGTCGATCGAGTTTGGGGCGGATCTCGCCCACCAGGTCCGGGCGTGGCAGGTCCGGGGCCTTGCCGTCCAGGGCCCAGTCGGACAGGTTGATGTATTGCACCAGTTTGTTGGCTTCAATCTGGGCGGCGAAAAACGCTTCCACGGTTTCACCGGTCAGTTTGTAGGCCGGCGCCTGGGCGACGGCGGCGGCAATGACTTCACGCTCGCGCTGGCGATCCTCCACCGGTTTGCCGCTGTCCCATTTGCTCAACGCCACCTGATCGGCAATGGCCAGGCGTTCACCGATGGCGTTCAGCAACGGAGTAAGGGCTTCGGGGGCGTTGCCCGCTTCGGCGCTGGTGGCCAGCAGTGCGGCGGACAGGGCAAGGCAGAGCTTGAGGCGCGGAGTCATGGGCAGTCTCGTCTTTATGGAGGAGCGACGAGGCATCATGCCTGTAACCGGTGCCCATGAAAAAGGCCTCCCGAAGGAGGCCTCTTTTATTTCACGCCGTACGTGACGGCGCTACCGGATCAGCAGCTGTAGTACAGCTCATATTCCAGTGGGTGTACGAAGGTGCGAACCTTGATCTCTTCTTCGCTTTTCAGCGCGATGTAAGCGTCGATGAAGTCATCGCTGAATACGCCGCCCTTGGTCAGGAACGCACGGCCCTTGTCCAGCTCTTCCAGGGCTTCTTTCAGGCTACCGCAAACCTGTGGGATTTCCTTGGCCTCTTCAGGCGGCAGGTCATACAGGTTCTTGTCGGCGGCATCGCCAGGGTGGATCTTGTTCTGGATACCGTCCAGGCCGGCCATCATCAGTGCTGCGAAGGCCAGGTATGGGTTGGCAGCCGGATCCGGGAAGCGCGCTTCGATACGACGGGCTTTAGGGCTGTTCACGTAAGGAATACGGATCGAGGCGGAACGGTTGCGAGCCGAGTAGGCCAGCATGACCGGTGCTTCGAAGCCTGGAACCAGACGCTTGTAGGAGTTGGTCGACGGGTTGGTAAAGCCGTTCAGGGCCTTACCGTGCTTGATGATGCCGCCGATGAAGTACAGGGCGGTGTCCGACAGACCGGCATAACCTTCGCCAGCGAAGGTGTTCTTGCCGTCCTTGGAGATCGACATGTGCACGTGCATGCCCGAACCGTTGTCGCCGTACAGAGGCTTCGGCATGAAGGTCGCGGTGCGGCCGTAGGCGTCGGCAACGTTGTGCACGCAGTACTTCAGGGTCTGGACTTCGTCAGCCTTCTTGACCAGCGTGTTGAACTTCACGCCGATTTCGTTCTGGCCGGCAGTCGCCACTTCGTGGTGGTGAACTTCGACGGTCTGGCCCATTTCTTCCAGCGCGTTGCACATGGAAGTACGGATTTCGTGGTCGAAATCGAACGGCGGAACCGGGAAGTAGCCGCCTTTGACGCCTGGACGGTGGCCTTTGTTGCCGCCTTCCACGTCCTGGTCGGACATCCACGAACCCTGTTCGGAGAAGATCTTGAACATGGAACCGGAGATGTCGGATTTGAACTTGACCGAGTCGAAGATGAAGAATTCAGGCTCAGGACCGAAGAAAGCGGTGTCGCCGATACCGGTGGACTTCAGGTATTCCTCGGCGCGGTGGGCGATGGCGCGTGGGTCGCGGTCATAGCCTTGCATGGTCGAAGGTTCGATGATGTCGCAAACCAGGATCAGGGTCGGCTCTTCGGTGAACGGATCGAGGACCGCGGTTTCGTCGTCCGGCATCAGGATCATGTCGGAGGCTTCGATGCCTTTCCAGCCGGAGATGGAGGAACCGTCGAACATCTTGCCGATTTCAAAGAATTCGTCGTCCAGCGCATCACGGGCCGGCATGGTCACGTGATGTTGAGTGCCCTTGGTGTCAGTGAAGCGCAGATCAATCCACTTGACGTCATGATCTTTGATGAGTTGAACCGACTTCGACATATGTCCTCCGGGTGGCTTCGGGCGGTAATGGTGTGCCCTTAGATATGGGTGATGCCGGCGCGAATACTCTGCCAAGGCAACCTGCCTCACAAGGGAGCAATTTGCATGCCAGTGCCCCAGCATGGGTTTTTTGCACCAAATCCTCGCTTTTGAAAGGGGCTGGACGCGGATTGTCGGACAATTGCGCACCGCAATGTGGCGTCCTTTGTTGATTGTGACCTGTTTTGGTGCGCTCAAAACCAAATGCAGATTAACTGGTTAAACCTTGAGCAATTTCCGCTATAATCCGCGCCCCCCTTTTTCGGCTGGCCGTTCGCGCGCTGTTTTCATGAAACTAATCGTAAAAGTCTTCCCCGAGATCACCATCAAGAGCCGCCCGGTACGGATGCGTTTCATCCGCCAGCTGGCCAAGAACATCCGTGCCGTGCTCCGTGACCTGGACCCGGCCGTGGTGGTGAATGGCGTGTGGGACAACCTCGAACTGGAAACCCGCGTCAGCGAACCCAAGGCCTTGAAGGAAATGACCGAGCGCCTGAGCTGCATGCCGGGCATCGCGCATTTCCTTCAGGTCGACGAATATCCGCTGGGGGACTTCGACGATATCCTCGCCAAGTGCATGCTCCATTATGGTGACGCCCTGGCCGGCAAGATCTTCTCGGTACGCTGCAAGCGCGCCGGCAAGCATCCGTTCAGCTCGATGGACGTCGAACGTTATGTCGGCAGCCAGTTGCGCCGGCAGTGCGGCGCGGCCGGTATTTCCCTGAAAGACCCTGAAGTTGAAGTGCGCATCGAGATTCGCGACCAGCGGTTGTTCGTGATCCACAGCCAGCACGACAGCATCGGCGGTTATCCGCTGGGTTCGCTGGAGCAGACGCTGGTATTGATGTCCGGTGGATTCGACTCCACCGTCGCCGCCTACCAGATCATGCGTCGCGGCTTGATGAGCCATTTCTGCTTCTTCAACCTCGGCGGGCGCGCCCACGAACTGGGCGTCATGGAAGTGGCGCACTTCATCTGGAAGAAGTACGGCAGCTCCCAGCGCGTGTTATTTGTGAGCGTGCCGTTCGAGGAAGTCCTGGGCGAGATTCTCGGCAAAGTCGATAACAGTCATATGGGCGTCATTTTGAAGCGTATGATGTTGCGTGCCGCGACGAGCATCGCCGACCGCCTGCACATCGACGCGCTGGTCACCGGCGAGGCGATTTCCCAGGTTTCGAGCCAGACGCTGCCGAACCTGTCGGTGATCGACTGTGTGACCGAGAAACTCGTGCTGCGGCCACTGATCGCCAGCCACAAGCAGGACATCATCGACACGGCCACGGAGATCGGCACCGCCGATTTTGCCCGGCACATGCCGGAGTACTGCGGGGTCATCTCGGTCAATCCGAAGACGGCGGCCAAGCGCGGGCGCGTGGAGCACGAAGAGAAAGAATTCGACATGGCGGTACTCGAACGCGCGATCGAGAACGCCAGGCTGGTGCCGATCGATCGGGTCATCGACGAATTGGGCCAGGACATCCAGATTGAAGAAGTCGGCGAAGCGCTGGCCGGTCAGATCATCATCGACATCCGTCACCCGGACGATGCTGAAGACGACCCGCTGAGCGTCGCCGGCGTCGAGGTACAAACGATGCCGTTCTATGCAGTGAACGCGCGTTTCAAGGAACTGGACCCTACTCGCCAGTACCTGCTGTATTGCGACAAAGGCGTGATGAGTCGCCTGCATGCCCATCATTTGCTCAGTGAGGGGCATGCCAATGTGCGCGTTTATCGACCGAGCTAAGTGCCCGGGGCTGTTTGCCTGTGGCCTGCGTCACCGGCCCCCCGACGCCGCCGACACGCTGTAACTGTCGGACTCTACTGTAAATCGCTGCCACGACCTGTCAGCACACCGAATCCTCTGATCGAGATACACAAGTGATCGAAAATCTACGCAACATCGCCATCATTGCTCACGTTGACCATGGTAAGACCACCCTGGTAGACAAACTCTTGCGTCAATCCGGCACCCTGGAGCGCAACGAGCTCAACGACGAGCGCGTGATGGACTCCAACGACCAGGAAAAAGAGCGCGGTATTACCATCCTGGCGAAAAACACCGCCATCAACTGGAACGGCTACCACATCAACATCGTGGACACCCCGGGCCACGCCGACTTCGGTGGTGAAGTAGAGCGTGTGATGTCGATGGTCGACTCCGTGCTGCTGCTGGTCGATGCCCAGGACGGCCCTATGCCGCAAACCCGTTTCGTGACCAAGAAGGCCTTCGAAGCCGGCCTGCGTCCGATCGTGTGCATCAACAAGGTTGACCGTCCAGGCGCGCGTCCGGACTGGGTTCTGGACCAGATCTTCGACCTGTTCGACAACCTGGGCGCCACCGAAGAACAGCTGGACTTCAAAGTCGTCTACGCCTCGGCCCTGAACGGTATTGCCGGTCTGGACCACACCGAAATGGCTGACGACATGACCCCGCTGTACCAGTCGATCGTCGACAACGTACCCGCGCCGAAAGTCGACCGTGACGGCCCGTTCCAGATGCAGATCTCGGCACTGGACTACAACAGCTTCCTGGGTGTGATCGGTGTTGGCCGTATCGCTCGTGGTCGCGTCAAGCCGAACACCCCGGTCGTGGCTATCGGTGCCGACGGCAAGAAGCGCAACGGTCGTATCCTCAAGCTGATGGGTCACCACGGTCTGCACCGTGTAGACGTTGAAGAAGCAGCTGCCGGCGACATCGTCTGCATCAGCGGCATGGACTCGCTGTTCATCTCCGACACCCTGTGCCACCCGGACACCGTTGAAGCGATGAAGCCGTTGACCGTCGACGAGCCAACCGTTTCCATGACCTTCCAGGTAAACGACTCGCCATTCTGCGGTAAAGAAGGCAAGTTCGTGACTTCCCGTAACATCAAGGAACGTCTGGACAAAGAGCTGCTGTACAACGTTGCACTGCGCGTTGAAGAAGGCGACTCGGCTGACAAGTTCAAGGTCTCGGGCCGTGGCGAACTGCACCTCTCGGTTCTGATCGAAACCATGCGTCGTGAAGGCTTCGAAATGGCTGTAGGCCGTCCCGAAGTGATCATCCGTCTGGTTGACGGCGTGAAGCACGAACCGTTCGAAAACGTCACCATCGACCTGCCGGAAGAATCCCAGGGCAAGGTGATGGAAGAGATGGGCCTGCGTAAGGGCGACCTGACCAACATGGTGCCGGATGGCAAGGGCCGTGTACGTCTGGAATACAACATCCCTGCTCGTGGTCTGATCGGTTTCCGTAACCAGTTCCTGACCCTGACCAACGGTGCTGGCATCCTGACTTCGATCTTCGACCGTTACGACGTGATGAAGTCCGGCGACATGTCCGGCCGTCAGAACGGCGTTCTGGTTTCGGTTGAAACCGGCAAGGCACTGACCTACTCCCTGGAAACCCTCCAGGCGCGTGGCAAGCTGTTCGTCGAACACGGCCAGGAAATCTACGGCGGCCAGATCGTTGGTCTGAACAGCCGTGACAACGACCTGGGCGTGAACCCTACCAAGGGCAAGAAGCTCGACAACATGCGTGCTTCGGGTAAAGACGAAACCATCGCACTGGTTCCACCTGTTCGCTTCACCCTGGAACAGGCCCTGGAATTCATCCAGGACGACGAGCTGTGTGAAGTGACGCCTAAGTCGATCCGCCTGCGCAAGAAGATCCTGGACGAAAGCGAGCGTACCCGCGCCGCCAAGAAAGCCAAGAACTGATTTAGCCCAGGCTGAATGAAAAACGCCCCCGGTTGTGAGACCGGGGGCGTTTTTTTGTGCCTGGGATTTATGTGGCGCCTGTTGGGGCCTCATCGCGAGCAAGCTCGCTCCCACAGTTGATCTTCAGTGAATACGGGTTTTGTATCCGACATGAATCCCCTGTGGGAGCGAGCTTGCTCGCGATAGCTGTGGTTCAGGCGCTAAAGAACCGACGGTCGATCAAAATCGATCCAGCGTCCGCGGATTACGCTCGCGCTCCACTTCCTTGGGCTTGTAGGCGCAATACCCCGGCCGTGGCCCGACCCGTGGATGATTGCGGCAGGTGTCCGGGCGCTTTTCGTAAATGGTGCACAGCCGGCTCTTACGATCCAGATACAGGCAATCGTTGTTGCTCATGCGCTGGAGCGTGAAGATTTCCGATTTCTGGTTGTAGCGCTCGACGATCCCTTCCTTTTGCAGGCGCTTGGCGATGTTTTTCGGCGGGTCGCCCAGCTCGAACTCATCGACGATGCCGATGCGGATCAGGTCCTTGATCTTGACCTCCACCGGCAGCGTGCAGCAGCTCGACACGCAGGAACCGCACATCGGGGCGGAATACTTCGCCCAGGTATCGAGTCGGTCGATCTCCGCGGCGGCGATCAGGTTGGGCTTCATCATCACGGTTTACCAGCATGCATCAGGGCGCGCGATCATACCGGGACTGGTGAAATTTTGAACGACCATCTGCCGGTTTTTTTTACCTCGCGGCAAAACCCCGCCTGGACCGGCACGGCCCCTGCATTCACTCGGCTATCTGGCAATTCTCTGGCGGCGATTCTCCGACACCGGGGAAAAACCACCGAACCAAGAGCCCGTACCGTCTGTCAGACCGTCTAGGCTCAGACATTTCCATGCTCGTTCGAGGTCTCATCAATGACTCAAGAACCACTTGTTCGCGAAGCCGAGGTTGCGGCTTTTCGCGACGCCGTGTTGACCAAACTCACTTATGCCGTCGGCAAGGACCCCGATCATGCGTTTGATCACGATTGGTTCGAAGCCATCGCCCTCGCTGCCCGCGACCATATGGTCGAACACTGGATGGACCATACGCGGCAGATCTACCGAAAGGGTCAGAAGCGCGTCTACTACCTCTCCCTGGAGTTTCTCATCGGCCGGCTGCTGTACGACAGCCTGAGCAACCTCGGCTTGCTGGACACCGCCCGCGAAGCCTTGACCGAGCTGGGTGTGGACCTTGAGCGCATCCGTCTGCTGGAGCCCGACGCGGCCTTGGGCAACGGCGGTCTCGGCCGTCTGGCGGCGTGCTTCATGGAAAGCATGTCGACCCTCGGTATCGCCGGCCATGGTTATGGCATTCGTTACGAGCACGGCCTGTTCCGCCAGGCGATTGTCGACGGCTGGCAACAGGAGCAGACCGAACACTGGCTGGACTTCGGCAACCCGTGGGAATTCGAGCGTCCGGAGGTCGTCTACCCGATCGGCTTCGGCGGCAGCGTCGAGACTGTCACCGACGACACCGGCAAGACCCGGCAGGTCTGGTCTCCGGCCGAAACCGTGCGGGCGATTGCCTATGACACGCCGGTCGTCGGCTGGCGTGGTGCCAGCGTCAATACCCTGCGGCTGTGGCGCGCCCGAGCCGTGGAAGACCTGCACCTGGAGCGCTTTAACGCTGGCGACCACCTCGGCGCCGTAGCGGAAGTGGCCCGCGCCGAGAGTATTTCCCGCGTGCTGTATCCCGCCGACAGCACCGAAGCCGGCCAGGAACTGCGCCTGCGCCAGGAATATTTTTTCGTCGCTGCTTCGCTGCAGGATTTGCTGCGCCGCCATCGCAACATGCACACCTCGGTACTGACCCTGGGCGATCACGCGGCGATTCAGCTCAACGACACCCACCCGTCTATTGCCGTGGCTGAGCTGATGCGCCAGCTGGTGGACGTCTACGACGTGGCGTGGGACGCGGCCTGGCAGATCACCCAGGACACGCTCTCCTACACCAACCACACGCTGCTGCCTGAAGCCCTGGAAACCTGGCCGGTGGGGCTGATGGAGCGCATGTTGCCGCGGCACATGCAGATCATCTACCTGATCAATGCCCAGCATATCGATTCGCTGCGGGCCAAGGGCGTGCACGATTTCGACGTGTTGCGCTCGGTGTCGCTGATCGAAGAAGACAACGGTCGCCGGGTGCGCATGGGTAACCTCGCGTTCCTCGGTTCCCACAGCGTCAACGGCGTTTCCGGGCTGCACACACAACTGATGCGCAGCACTGTATTTTCTGAGCTGCACAAGCTTTATCCGGACCGGATCAACAACAAGACCAACGGCATCACTTTCCGCCGCTGGCTGTTCCAGGCCAACGCCGAACTGACCTCGATGATGGTCGACGCCCTCGGCCCGAGCGTGCTCGACAACCCCGAGGAGCGGCTGATCGAACTGGAGCCGTTTGCCGACAAACCGGCGTTCCGCAAGCAATTCGCCGAGCAGCGCCTGCACAGCAAGAAAGCCCTGGCCTACCTGATTCACGAGCGGCTGGGCATTGCCGTCAACCCGGCGGCGATGTTCGACGTGCAGGTCAAGCGGATCCACGAGTACAAACGCCAGTTGCTCAACCTGATGCACACCGTGGCGCTGTACCAGGCGATCCGCGCCGAGCCTGAGGTGGATTGGGTGCCGCGGGTGAAGATCTTCGCCGGCAAGGCCGCCGCCAGTTATCACCAGGCCAAGCTGATTATCAAGCTGACCAACGACATCGCCCGGGTGGTCAACAACGACCCGACCGTGCGCGGCTTGCTCAAAGTGGTGTTCCTGCCCAACTACAACGTCAGCCTGGCCGAAAGCATCATCCCGGCGGCGGACCTCTCGGAGCAGATTTCCACGGCCGGTTTCGAGGCCTCGGGTACCAGCAACATGAAGTTCGGCCTCAACGGCGCGCTGACCATCGGCACCATGGACGGCGCCAACGTGGAAATGCATGACCGCGTCGGTGGCGAGCACATGTTCATCTTCGGCCTGACCGCCGAGCAGGTGGAAGCGCGCAAGCGCAACGGCGAATTCAGTGCCGCGCCGGACATCGCCGCATCCCATCGCCTCAACGATGTGCTGCAAGCGATTCGTGGCGGGGTGTTCTCGCCTGACGATCCGATGCGCTACACCGGGCTGGTGGACTCGCTGGTGGATTACGACCGCTTCCTGGTCTGCGCCGATTTCGACGCCTACTGGAACGCCCAGGCCAAAGTCGAGGAGAGGTGGCACGATCCCAAGCAGTGGTGGCGCTCGGCGGTGCTCAACACCGCGCGCATGGGCTGGTTCTCCTCGGACCGGACCATTCGCGAATACGCCACCGATATCTGGAAGGCCCTGGACTGACTGTTGCAAGAAATGTGAGCGAAGCCCAACGGCGGTAGGGCTTCGTCGATATACTAGGCGTCAGTTTCGCCGGGCAGTGTGGCCGGACCAGTACTGGAAATGCCAGGAATCCAATGTGGGAGCGAGCTTGCTCGCGATAGCGGTGTATCAGGCGACATTCATATTGCCCGACACGCCGCCATCGCGAGCAAGCTCGCTCCCACAGGGTTTCGGGGTTTTCCACTAGACTGAGCCAGACCCCACATCACCCCGGTCATGCCCGCAACGGGCCGCTTAGGGATATCGACCATATGCAATGGATTTTGACACTGTTGGGCCTGGCACTCGGCTGGGTGGTGGAAGAGTCGTTTGCCGACGCGCTGATCGGTGCGCTGGTGGGGCTTGGCATCGCCCAGTCGTTTCGACTGGGACGCCTGGGTATCCAGGCCGCCAAGCAACAGATCCTGCTGCAAGATGCCCAACGCAGCTTGCTCACGCTGGAAGCGCGTCTGGCGGTGCTCGAACGCGGCAACGTGGCCGAACCGGGTGAACCGGCTCCAGCACCGGAAATCGTCGTTGCCCAAGCGGCGAAGCCCGAGGCGCGCACCGAGCCGGAGCTCATCTGGCAGCTGCCGCCAGAACTCGAACCAATCCCCGCGATGGCCGCCCAGGCCAGCCAGCCGTTACCCGATGACGTTTGGAAACCCGCGCCCGAAACATCCAGTCGGCGCGCAACCCGCGACTTCGAACCTCTGCCCCTGGAACCGAGGACTACCGAGCCGGCGGCGCCTCGCGGTCCGAATCTGATCGATCGTGCCTGGACGGGCGCGCGCAACTGGCTGTTTGGCGGCAACACCGTGCTGCGGGTCGGCGTGGTGCTGTTGTTCCTCGGCCTGGCCTTCCTGCTGCGCTACGCCACTGAAGGCATGGTAGTGCCGATCGAGTTGCGTTACGCCGGCGTCGCGGTCAGCGCCTTGGGCCTGTTGGGCCTGGGCTGGTGGTTGCGCCATCGCAACAGCAACTATGCGTTGATGTTGCAAGGGACGGGGATCGCGGTGCTATACCTGACCGTGTTCGCTGCCATGCGCCTGCACCCGCTGCTCGATTCCAAGGCTGCCCTGGGCCTGTTGGTTGCAGTCACGGTGTTTTCCGCGATCCTGGCCGTTACCCAGAATGCCCTGGGGCTGGCGGCAGCTGCCGCACTGGGCGGCTTCGCCGCGCCGATCCTGACCTCCACCGGCAGCGGCAACCATGTCGCGCTGTTCAGCTATTTCATCCTGCTCAATACCGGCATCTTCGCGATTGCCTGGTTCCGCGCCTGGCGCCTGCTCAACCTGATCGGCTTTGTCGGCACTTTCGGCATCGGTTTCGCCTGGGGCCTGCGTTCCTATACGCCGGAGCTGCTCTGGAGCACTGAGCCGTTCCTCATCGTGTTCTTCCTGATGTACCTGGCGATCGGGTTGCTGTTCACCCGGCGCAAGCTGCTGGAAATGAGCGATGCGCCTGAAGATGACAGCCGTCAAGCGCTGCTGCGCTGGTCGGCGCGCAAGGGCGACTACGTGGACGGCAGCATGCTGTTCGGTCCGCCGCTGGTGGGCTTCGGCTTGCAGTACGCGTTGGTGCAGCATCTGGAATTCGCCGCCGCCTTCAGCGCCCTGGCCCTGGGCATGATCTACATGGGGCTGGCCCGCGTATTGATGGGCGGGCGCGCTGTATTGCTGGCCGAAACCTGCCTGGCCCTGGGCGTGATTTTCACCAGCCTGGCGATTCCCCTTGGCCTCGACGCCCGTTGGACTGCCGCAGCGTGGGCGGTGGAAGGCGCCGGGATCTTCTGGCTCGGCCTGCGTCAGCAGCGACCTTTTGCGCGAATCTTTGCCCTGTTGCTGCAATTGGGGTCGGCGCTGGCCTTCGTCAGCGAACTGCATAGCGGCGAAGGTAGCCTGCTGGAAGGTTCGTGGCTGGGCGCGTTGATGCTCGGTGGTGCCTTGCTGTTCAGCTTCTACCAACTGCGCAAGGCCGAGCCCGGGCACGCCGCAAGTTGGGAGCTGCGCGGGCAACCCGTGCTGGCGGTGCTGGGGCTTGGCTTCCTCTACCTGCTGGCACCGCTGTTTTTCTTTATTCATGGTACTGCCATCGCCTGGGCACTGGCCGGGCTGGCGACGCTGTTCGTCGGCCTGCGCCTGCAATCACGCAGCTTCCTGTTTACCGCGTTCGCCGTGCAACTGCTCGGCGGTGCGCTGTTCCTGCTGCGACTGCAAGGCGCTGAAGGCGATTCGGCTGCGGTGTTCAACGCTGGTTGGAGCGGTCTGCTCAGCGCCTCGTTGATCGGCCTGGCATTGATCGGCGGTATGTTGCTGGCGGCGCGCGACGACATGGTGCGCAACGATGTGCGCTTGCTGCGCGGCTTGTCGGTGGTGTTGCTGGCCGGGTTGGTGTTGATCAATCTTGCGGTGCTGTTCGTGTTGCCCTGGCAAACGGCGAGCGGCGTGTGGGCGGCCAGTGGCCTGTTGATCATCTGGCTGAGCCTGTACCTGAAGCAGCGCGTGAGCTTTGTCTTTGGCCTGCTGCTGCAAGTGATTGGCGGTGTGGCTTTCCTGATGGCCGGGCCGGCGCTGCTGGGCTCGCTTGATGCCGAGGATCTGCGTCCCTTGGCCCACAGCGGATTCTGGACACCGCTGGTGCTGGGGCTTGCTGCGCTGGTGGGCGCATGGCGTCTGCAAAAGGCGCACGCGGCGCGGGAACTCGATGCCTTGAGTTTGCAGCGCCTGTCCGAGCTGCTGCTGATCTGGGGCGCCGGTTGGTGGGCGCTGGCGTGCGTCAGCGAAGTGCTGCGCTTTGCCCCGCAGAACCTGCAGGGCAGTTTGTTGTTGATTGTCGCGGCCGCCAGTGTGGCGGTGTGGACCGTTGCGGCGCTGCGCTTGAAGTGGGCTGCAATGGGATTGCTGTGCACCTTGTTGATTCCAGCAGCAGGCTGTGTGCTGGTGGCGATCGGGCACAGCCGTTATCACCCGGCGGCGGATTTCGGCTGGCTGGCCTGGCTGGCGGTATTTGCCGTGCATTTCCTGTCGCTCAAGCGCCTGGCCGCGACGCTGCCGGCCCAGGCGCGCAGCACCGCCCATGTGCTCGGTTGCTGGTTGTTGATGGCGGTGCTGATGCTGGAGTTGCGTTACGGCCTGCTGTTGCTGTCCGAGCAGTACAATGCCTGGCGGTGGTTGGCCTGGGCGATCCTGCCAGGCCTCTACCTGGTGCTGATGGCCACGCCGCGTACCTTGCCGTGGCCGGTCTCGGCCCAACCGCGCGAATACCGCGTCTACGCGGCGGCGCCCATGGCATTGTTGATGCTCGGTTGGTTCTGGCTGACCAACACCTTCAGTGATGGCAACTCGGAGCCGCTGCCTTATGTGCCGTTGCTCAATCCGTTGGAACTGGGTCTGCTGTTCGCCTTGTTCGGTATCTATGTATGGGCCCGCAACGCCGTGGAGCAAACGACGAACCGCTGGAGTCGGATCGGACAGGTCGCTCAGTTGATCGCCGGTGTGTCGCTGTTCGCGTTCTTCACCGCCTTGGTGATGCGCACTGCGCACCAGTGGATGGATGTCCCGTTCGAGCTGGATGCATTGCTTGAATCGATGTTCGTGCAGGCCGGATTGTCCATTGTCTGGACCCTGATCGCCCTGGGCCTGATGATTGGCGGACACCTGCGGCATCGTCGCGAGGTGTGGCTGATCGGCGCGGCGTTGATTGCGGTGGTCGTGGCCAAGCTGTTCTTTGTCGAATTGAGTAACCGTGGTGGTCTGGCGCGGATCGTGTCGTTCATCGGCGTGGGCGTGTTGCTATTGGTGGTCGGCTACTTTGCGCCGCTGCCGCCCAAACGCCCGGAGCCGGCCGTGGATGCCGAGCCGCCGATGCCTGTCAGTGAGGGAGTGTCATCTTGAGTCGCAAGTTGAGTCGAATCGGGCTGGGCGTGGTGGGATTGTGGGTGGCCATGTCGGCCGCGGCACAGGAACAACCGCAAGACTTCGCCCATCAGGTGCCGTTGGCCTTGAGCGGAGAGGGGCCGTGGTATCGCCTGGCGTTGCCGCTGGGCGTGCAGTTGCAGGCGCGCCAGACCGACCTGAGCGACTTGCGGGTCTTCAACGCGGCGGGCCAGGCCCAGGCCTACGCATTGGTTCGCGAGTCGGCGCAGAGCCGCGAAAGTCGCACGCTCACCGATGTGAAATGGTTCCCGCTGTACAACGCCGCCGATGACAGCGAGCGTGCGCCCAGCGTGCGTGTGCAATCGAACGCCAACGGCACGCTGGTGGAAGTCCAGCCGTCCAGTCGGCTCGAGGCGGGCGAGGAAGAGTTGCGCGGCTGGTTGCTGGACGCCAGCGCGATCAAGGCGCCGTTGCAGCAACTGATCCTCGACTGGACCAGCGAGCGCGATGGCTTCCAGCGTTTCACCATCGAAGCCAGCGACGACTTGCAGCACTGGCAGCCGTGGGGCGAAGGCCAGATCGCGCGGCTGACGTTTGCCGATGAACGGGTCGAGCAGCATGAGGTGAGCTTGCCGGGGCAGTCGGCGCGCTACTTGCGACTGCTGTGGGATTCGCCGTCCTCGGCGCCGGTGCTGACCTCGGCCCAGCTGCAAAGCGCCAGCCGCGAAAGCCTGCCACTGCCGTTGGTCTGGTCGCAGCCGCTGGCCGGTGGCACGACCAAGGCCGGCGAATACACCTGGCAGTTACCCATGGGGTTGAACGTCGAACAGGTGCAGATCGAGTTGAGCCAGGCCAACACCCTGGCGCCGGCGACCTTGGCCGGTCGCCGCGAAAGCAGCCAACCCTGGCAGCCGATGGGCAGCGGTCTGCTCTATCGCCTGACCCAGAATGGCCAGGACGTGTTGCAAAACCAGCTGCAGCTGTCCGGCCAGACCGTTCAACAACTGAAGCTGACGGTGGACGAGCGCGGCGGTGGCCTGGGCGCCGAGGCCCCGGCCCTGCGCTTTGCCGTGCGTCCGACCCAGGTGGTGTTCCTGGCGCGCGGCGAGGGGCCCTGGCGCCTGGCGCTGGGCAGCTCGACAGTCAAGGCGGCCAGTTTGCCATTGACCACGCTGGTGCCCGACTACAAACCTTCGCGGCTGGCGACGTTGGGTACGGCAACGGTGAACGGCACGGCCACGTCGACCCCGAGAGTCGAAACCACGCCTGCGCCCGTCGAGACCAACTGGAAAAAAATCGGCTTGTGGGCGGTCTTGCTGCTGAGTGTGCTGTTCCTCGCAGCGATGGCGTTCAGCCTGTTGCGCAAGCCACCGGTCAAGAACTGAGGTGTGTTCATCGCGAGCAAGCTCGCTCCCACAATAAACCGCGTTCGTCGGAACAACTCGGTCAACTGTGGGAGCGAGCCTGCTCGCGATGACGTCCTGCCAATCAATAGAAATACCCAAGCGAACCGACACCCCGTGAACTCAATCCTCCATATCCCGTCTCATAGGAGGAATTAACTCCCGACTCGCGCTAAACTGCGCGGGTTTTCCGCCCCCTATTCTTCGGAGCCGTCCATGTCCCGCGTTACCTTGAGTCGCTATTTGATTGAGCAGACCCGCAGCAACAATACCCCTGCCGATCTGCGCTTTTTGATCGAAGTGGTGGCGCGTGCGTGCAAGGAAATCAGCCACGCCGTCTCCAAGGGCGCGCTGGGTGGTGTCCTGGGCAGCATGGGCACCGAGAACGTGCAGGGCGAAGTGCAGAAGAAGCTCGACGTACTGTCCAACGAAATCCTGCTCGAAGCCAACGAGTGGGGCGGTCACCTGGCCGGCATGGCGTCCGAGGAAATGGACAATGCCTACCAGATTCCGGGCAAATACCCCAAGGGTGCCTACCTGCTGGTGTTCGACCCGTTGGACGGCTCGTCGAACATCGACATCAACGCGCCGGTCGGCACCATCTTCTCGGTACTGCGTTGCCCGAACGAGTACCTGAGCCAGAACGAAGCGCTGAACGAAAAGGCCTTCCTGCAGCCAGGCACCGAACAGGTCGCCGCCGGCTATGCCATCTACGGGCCTCAGACCATGCTGGTACTGACCCTGGGCGACGGCGTGAAAGGCTTCACCCTGGATCGCGAGATGGGCAGTTTTGTCCTGACCCACGAAGACATCACCATTCCTGAGACCACCCAGGAGTTCGCCATCAACATGTCCAACCAGCGTCACTGGGAAGCCCCGGTACAACGCTACGTCAGCGAGTTGCTGGCCGGCGAAGAAGGCCCGCTGAAGAAGAACTACAACATGCGCTGGGTCGCCGCGATGGTTGCCGATGTGCACCGCATCCTGACCCGTGGTGGCCTGTTCATGTACCCACGCGACAGCCGCGAGCCGTCCAAGCCGGGCAAGCTGCGCCTGATGTACGAAGCCAACCCGATGTCGTTCCTGGTGGAGCAGGCCGGTGGCGCTTCCACCGATGGCCACCAACGCATTCTCGACATCCAGCCTGAAGGCCTGCACCAGCGCGTAGCGGTGTTCCTCGGCTCGAAGGAAGAAGTGGCGCGCGCCACGGCCTACCACAAGGAATAAATCATGGCCGAGCCCTGGCAGCCGTTGCTCGATTGGTGGTTCGGTTCAGCCGAATCACCCGATGACATCGCGGCTGACAAGGGCAAGCTGTGGTTCGGCAAAGGCCATGATCGCCAGGCGCAAGAGCGCTTCGGCGATCAGGTCGAGCAGGCACTGGCCGGCGGATTGACCGAATGGGCGCAACGCCCGGAAGGTTGGCTGGCGTTGGTGCTGTTACTCGATCAACTTCCGCGGATGATCTTTCGCGACACCCCCAGAAGTTTTTCCGGCGATCTGCGTGCCCAAGCGCTGGTAGCACAGGGACTGGCGGCGGGTTTCGACCGGCAACTCAAGCCTGTCCAGCGCGTATTCATTTATCTGGTACTCGAACACTGCGAAAACCTCGCGGTACAGAACGAAGCCGTGTCGCGGTTCATCGAGTTGGTTCGAGAACAGCCCGAGGCGCAGCGTGCGGTGTTTGAGGACAACCTGGATTATGCCGAACGGCATCAGAAGATCATTGCGCGGTTTGGCCGCTTTCCCCATCGCAATGCGGTGTTGGGGCGAGAGTCTACGGCTGAGGAGCTGGAATTCCTGAAGAGGCCTGGGTCCAGATTCTAAATTGTGTTGTGGCCGCTATTGCCATCGCGAGCAGGCTCGCTCCCACAGTCGATCGCGTCTCTCTGATAGAACTCAGTCAACTGTGGGAGCGAGCCTGCTCGCGAAGGGGCCCGCAAGAAATCAGATCCTGAAACTACCCACCAATTGCTTCAACCGCGCCGCCTGCTGTTCCAGGTCGGAACAGGCACGCAAGGTGGCCTGCAGGTTTTCCACGCCTTCCTGGTTTAGCGTGTTGATCTCGTTGATGTCGACGTTGATCGATTCCACCACGGCGGTCTGTTCTTCGGTGGCGGTCGCTACGGACTGGTTCATGCCGTCGATTTCGCCGATGCGCTGGGTCACGCTGCCCAGGCGTTCGCCCGCCTGGTTGGCGATGCCGACGCTGCTTTCGCTCTGACGCTGGCTGTCGGTCATGGTCAGCACCGCTTCCCGCGCGCCGACCTGCAACTCTTCGATCATCTTCTGCACTTGCTGCGCCGAATCCTGGGTACGGTGGGCCAGGTTGCGCACTTCATCGGCAACCACCGCGAAACCGCGACCGGCTTCCCCGGCGCGGGCGGCTTCGATGGCAGCGTTCAAGGCGAGCAGGTTGGTCTGCTGGGAAATGCTGGTGATCACTTCCAGGATCTGGCCGATGTTCACCGTGTTGCTGTTCAGGGTTTCGATGTTGCCGCACGAATCGCTGATCTTGGCCGACAGCTGCTGCATCGCCGTGATGGTTTTATCCACCACTTGCTGGCCATCTTCGGCCAGGCTGCGGGCCTCGCTGGAATGTTGCGAGGCGAGGGCGGCGTTCTGGGCGATTTCCTGGGCGGCGGCGCCGAGCTGGTTGATGGCCGCGGCCACGCTGCTGGTCCGCGACGCCTGCTGGTCGGAGTTGTACATCGACGAGTTGGACGCGCTGACCACCCGCAGGGCGACTTCGTTGACCTGGCCGGTCGCCGATGCCACTTCGCGGATCGAGGTATGGATACGCTCGACGAAGCGGTTGAACGAGGTGCCCAGCGCGCCGAATTCGTCCTGGCCATGAATGGTCAGGCGGCGGGTCAGGTCGCCTTCGCCTTCGGCGATATCGTGCATCGCGCGGCCCATGGTCAGCAGCGGTTGCATCAGCACTCGGATCAGCATGCCCAGGAGGGCAATGATGAACACCACGGCAATGACCATGGCGATCAGCGCCGAGGTGCGAAACTCACTGAGCATCGCCAGGGCGGTGTCTTTATCGAGCACCAGCGCCACGTACCAGTTGGCACCGGGTACGCCATTGACCTGGGTAAAGGAGATGAATTGAGTCTTGCCGTCGAGCTCGACTTCCTTCAGGCCCGGGCCGATTTGCGGTGCGCCGTTGGGGTAGGCCTCGGCAAGCGTCTTGAGGACACGCTTGCTGTCGGGGTGGATCAGGATCTTGCCGTCGCCGCTGACGATGAACGCATGACCATGGCCGCCGAAGTTCAGCGAGTTGATGATGGCGCTGACGCTCGACAGATCGATATCTGCGCCAGCCACGCCGATCATCTGGTTCTGACGCTGTACCGGCGTAGCAACGGTGATCACCAGCTTGCCCGACGAGGCAGCGATGTAGGGCTCGGTGACGATGGTCTGCTGGGCGCTATTGGCGGCCTTGTACCAGCCACGGGCGCGCGGGTCATAGTCGGCGGCACGATTACCGGCTGGTATCGAGAACATCACACCGTCGGTACCGCCGAAATAGCTGAGCTGGAAATTGCCGGTGTAGGCGGGCAGGCCCACGGCGCGCTTCAGGCTCTCGGCACTGTTTCCGTCGATGGCTATTTGCTGGGCCAGCGATTGCAGCAATTGGATTCGGCCTTCGACCCATGTCTGGATATTGCGACTGGTCAGGTTGCCGAGTTCCTGCATGGACGTCTCGGTGCTGGTGTTGAGACTTTGTCGTTGACGATAGTCGTTGAACAGGATGAAACAGGCGAATGCGACGGCCACCACAAGGGCGGCAGCCAGCAGGATTTTGTGGCTGAATTTCATGTTTCTGGTCATTAAGAACGCTACCGCGTAGGGACGGGTCAGGAAGGGCTGCCAATTTGCCATAGTGCAAGATTTTGCGCTGTTACTTTTTATCGGCGCAAAAGCCCGTCCCATCAGGCGTGGAGGGGGCGATCCCGACGAAAGGCACGACCGCGTCACAAACCGGTTGATTTCCGATGAAACACCGCTGCATAGCCAATAAATACCAGGGGCACGAGGGAACCAGACAGGGGTTTTCTCTTCTAAGGATCAGGTTGGCACCCTGCCACCTCCCTTCTGCTCCAGGAGTTACACCATGTCGCTGCGATCCATCGCCCTGCTGTTTGTGTGCGTCGTCTTGACCGCATGCAGCAAGGTCAACCAGGAAAACTATTCGAAGCTGTCGGCTGGCATGCCCAAGGCCGAAGTCGAAACGTTACTGGGGAAACCGACTGATTGTTCGGGCGCGCTCGGCATGTCCAGCTGCACCTGGGGCGACCAGAAAAGCTTTATCAGCGTGCAGTATGCCGGTGACAAAGTGTTGATGTTTTCCGGCCAAGGCCTGAAGTAACCTGAAGTAAACCGGGGCCAAGCGCCCACGGGAGAAAAAAATAATGATGCGGTTAGTTTTTGTGCTTTTGGCTGGCCTGGTATTGGCCGGCTGTGCCTCTTCTGGCGTAGACCCGTTGGCGCCCAAGACAGTCAACAGCGTCAATCTCAAGCGGTACCAAGGGACCTGGTACGAACTGGCCCGCCTGCCGATGTACTTCCAGCGCAACTGCGCGCAATCCGAAGCGCATTACACCCTCAAGCCTGACGGCAACATGGACGTATTCAACCGCTGCCTGACCTCCGACTGGAAATGGGAAGAGGCCAGGGGCACGGCTTACCCGCAAGTGCCGGGTAAAACCGACAAGCTCTGGGTCGAATTCGATACCTGGTTCTCGCGGATCCTGCCGGGCGTGGCAAAAGGGGAATATTGGGTGTTGTACGTCAGCGATGACTACAAGACCGCCATCGTCGGCGACCCGAGCCGGCGCTACATGTGGTTGCTCTCCCGCACGCCGACAGTGAAGGTGGATGTGCGTGAAGAACTGCTGAGCAAGGCCCGCCAGCAGGGCTATGACACGACGCGGTTGGTCTGGCGCGCATCGGACCGGCAGATGGCGAAGACTTCGGACTGACTGACTCCCGAATACCATGTGGGAGCGAGCTTGCTCGCGATGAGGCCCTTACCTTCAACATGGATGTTGATTGAAAGTCCGCTATCGCGAGCAAGCTCGCTCCCACATTGGTATCTGCCTGATGATTTTTGGGATCAGCCCAGCAGCTCGCGCAACACCTGGGTGAACGCCCGTGCGCTTTCCTCTTCGCCGGCATGGCGCCCATCACGCACCACCCACTTGCCACCCACCATCACATCCCGCACCTGGCGATCGCCACCGGCGAACAGCCAACGATTGAGAATACCGTCGCCGTTGGCCGTGGCCAGGTACGGATCGTTGCCATCCAGCACCAGCCAATCGGCGCGCTTGCCTACTGCGAAAGCACCGATGGGTTGTCCCAGGGCCTGGGCGCCACCGTCCAGCGCGGCGTCATACAGCGTGCGCCCGACCATCGGTTGGTCTGTTCGATACAACCGGTTGCGCCGCTGGTCTCGCAAACGCTGGCCGTATTCCAGCCAACGCAACTCTTCCACCACACTCAACGACACATGGCTGTCGGAACCGATGCCCATCCGCCCACCTTGGGCGAGGAAGTCCACGGCCGGGAAAATCCCGTCGCCAAGATTGGCTTCAGTGGTCAGGCACAACCCGGCAATCGCCCGGCTCCTGGCCATGAGGCTGACTTCCTGGGGGTTGGCGTGCGTTGCGTGAACCAGGCACCAGCGCTGGTCGACTTCGGTATTTCCGTACAGCCACTCCAGCGGCCGCGCGCCACTCCAGCTCAGGCAATCGTCGACTTCCTTTTGCTGTTCGGCGATGTGGATGTGCACCGGGCAATGCGGATCGCTGGCGGCCAGTACGTCCTTGATCTGTCCGGGCGTCACGGCGCGCAAGGAGTGGAAACACAAGCCCAGCGCCTGATTGGCTTGCCCGGCCAGGACAGGTTGCAAGCGCTCCTGAAGCTTCAGGTAGTTTTCGGTGCTGTTGATGAACCGGCGCTGCCCCTCGTTGGGCGCCTGGCCGCCGAAGCCGGAATGGCTGTAGAGCACCGGCAGCAACGTCAGGCCGATGCCGGCGGCGCTGGCGGCGTGGCTGATGCGCAGCGCCAGTTCGGCCGGGTCAGCGTAGGGCGCGCCGTCGAGGTCATGGTGCACGTAATGGAACTCGGCGACCGAGGTGTAGCCGGCCTTGAGCATTTCGATGTACAGCTGGCGGGCGATAATGCCGAGTTGCCCGGGGCTGATTTTCCCGACGAGGCGGTACATCAGGTCACGCCATGTCCAGAAGCTGTCGTTGGGGTTGCCGGCCACCTCAGCCAGTCCGGCCATGGCCCGCTGGAAAGCATGGGAATGCAGGTTCGGCATGCCTGGCAAGAGCGGGCCGTCCAGTCGTTCGGCGCCGTCTGCGTGGGCGTCGGCCTGGATGTGGGTCAGGATGCCGTTGGCATCGACCTCAAGACGTACATCATTGGCCCATCCACTAGGCAGCAGCGCGCGTTCGGCAAAGAAGGCGGACATGGTTGACCCTCATTTGTGAAATTTGTATATACATATACAGACGTTTGCCTGGCCGGTAAACTCCGGCAAGCTAGCCACCTAATTTGCAGAACAGGGAACCGCCGTGCCGACTCCGCCTGCCAAACCGCCGCTGGCCGCAACCATGGGTGACAGTCCGGCGCCCTTGTACGCCCGCGTCAAACAGATGATTACCCAGCAGATCGACAGTGGAAACTGGCCGCCGCACTACCGCGTGCCGTCGGAAAGCGAACTGGTCAGTCAGTTGGGCTTCAGCCGCATGACCATCAACCGTGCCCTGCGGGAGATGACCGCCGATGGCCTGTTGGTGCGCATGCAGGGGGTCGGCACGTTCGTCGCCGAGCCCAAGAGCCAGTCCGCGTTGTTCGAAGTACACAACATCGCCGATGAAATCGCCTCCCGGGGTCATCGTCATACCTGCAAGGTGATTACCCTCGAAGAAGAGGCTGCAGGTTCCGAGCGCGCGTTGGCCCTGGACATGCGCGAAGGCCAGAAGGTCTTTCACTCGTTGATCGTGCATTTCGAGAACGACATCCCCGTGCAAATCGAGGACCGTTTCGTCAACGCGCTGGTGGCGCCCGAGTATCTCAAGCAAGACTTCACCCTCCAGACGCCCTACGCCTATCTGAATCAGGTCGCGCCGCTGACCGAAGGCGAGCACGTGGTGGAAGCCATCCTGGCCGAGCCGAGCGAATGCAAGTTGCTGCAGATCGAAAGGGGCGAGCCGTGCCTGTTGATTCGTCGCCGCACCTGGTCCGGGCGCCAGCCGGTGACCGCTGCGCGCTTGATCCATCCGGGCTCCCGCCATAGCCTGGAAGGACGCTTTCACAAATGAGCCAGCTGAAGGTTTTACGCGCCGCCGACTACCCACGCATGCCGTGGAAAAACGGCGGTGGCAGCACCGAAGAAATCACCCGCGATGCAGGCACCGGCCTGGAAGGTTTCGGCTGGCGCCTGTCGATTGCCGATATTGGTGAGTCCGGTGGTTTCTCCACCTTCGCGGGCTACGAGCGGATCATCACGGTCTTGCAGGGTGATGGGATGACGCTTAACGTCGATGGCCAGGCCACGCGGCCTCTGCATTCGCTGGACCCGTTTGCGTTCAGCGGTGAGAGCCACGTGCAATGCACATTGCTGGGCGGGCCGATTCGTGACTTCAACCTGATCTACGCGCCACAGCGTTACCGTGCACGATTGCAATGGTTGGGCGGCCAGCAGCGGTTTTTCAGCGAGGCGGGGACGGTGTTGGTGTTCAGTGCGGCTCCGGGGTTGGCTATCAAGATCGGGGAGTCCACCGTTGACTTGGGGCTTTACGATTGTCTGCAACTGAGCGGTAACACCGCACTGGTGGATGTCTCCATTCACGGTCAGTGCTGCGTGATTGAGCTGACGGCCCACTAAAAATCCGGCGAAAACGCTGTTGTGGCGAGGGAGCTTGCTCCCGCTGGGGCGCGCAGCGGCCCTGTTTTTTAGGTCTGCTTCACCCGAGGCGTCGGACCGGCCCAGCGGGAGCAAGCTCCCTCGCCACAAAAGCTCACCTAATTGTTCCCTCCATGCGCACCAACTTGTTACCGAACGCCCCAGCGTGGCGCAATACCACGCTTTTGTGCCCCTCCGACTTCCCCCTCCAAAACCCTTCTGAAAAATTTCATACAGCTCGGCAGCCCTTCAATCACAGGGCTTTGAGCTCTATCCCAAACCGTCCCTGAACATCGGCTCCAACAAGTTGGCCGCTTGATTGCATATGCTTGTACATACAAGTAAAGACGTATGCGTATGAGTCGCCTGCATTCAACGCAACGTTCGCTGAATCACTGCCCACCGCCCGGGCTGGTCTGGATTGATCGCTGAGGAGTTTTTGCTGTGACCGACGCTACCCGCAAACCTGAAAAATACCGTGACGTTGAAATCCGCGCCCCTCGCGGTAACACGCTGACCGCCAAGAGCTGGCTGACTGAAGCGCCGCTGCGGATGTTGATGAACAACCTCGACCCGGAAGTGGCGGAGAACCCTAAGGAGCTGGTGGTCTACGGTGGCATCGGTCGCGCGGCGCGCAACTGGGAATGCTACGACAAGATTGTCGAAAGCCTGACCAACCTGAATGACGACGAAACCCTGCTGGTGCAATCCGGCAAGCCGGTGGGCGTATTCAAGACCCACAGCAACGCTCCTCGCGTACTGATCGCCAACTCCAACCTGGTGCCGCACTGGGCCAGCTGGGAGCATTTCAACGAACTCGACGCCAAGGGCCTGGCCATGTACGGCCAGATGACCGCCGGCAGCTGGATCTACATCGGCAGCCAGGGCATCGTCCAAGGCACTTATGAAACCTTCGTCGAGGCTGGTCGCCAGCATTACGATTCCAACCTCAAGGGCCGTTGGGTCCTGACCGCAGGCCTGGGTGGCATGGGCGGCGCGCAACCCTTGGCCGCGACCTTGGCCGGTGCGTGCTCGCTGAACATCGAATGCCAGCAGGTCAGCATCGATTTCCGTCTGAAAACCCGCTACGTCGACGAGCAAGCCAAAGACCTCGACGACGCCCTGGCGCGCATCGAGAAATACACCGCCGAAGGCAAGGCGATTTCCATCGCGTTGTGTGGGAACGCCGCCGAAATACTCCCTGAAATGGTCCGTCGTGGTGTGCGCCCGGACATGGTCACCGACCAGACCAGCGCCCACGACCCGCTCAACGGTTACCTGCCGGCCGGCTGGACCTGGGACGAATACCGCGCCCGCGCCAAGACCGAACCTGCTGCCGTGGTGAAGGCCGCCAAGCAATCGATGGCCGTGCATGTCAAAGCCATGCTGGCCTTTCAGAAAATGGGCGTGCCGACCTTCGACTACGGTAACAACATCCGCCAGATGGCCCAGGAAGAGGGCGTCGAGAATGCCTTCGATTTCCCGGGTTTCGTCCCCGCCTATATCCGTCCGCTGTTCTGCCGTGGCATCGGCCCGTTCCGCTGGGCCGCGCTGTCGGGTGACCCGCAGGACATCTACAAGACCGACGCCAAGGTCAAGGAACTGATCGCCGACGACGCTCACCTGCACAACTGGCTGGACATGGCCCGCGAGCGCATCAGCTTCCAAGGCTTGCCGGCACGTATCTGCTGGGTTGGCCTGGGCCAGCGCGCCAAGTTGGGCCTGGCCTTCAACGAGATGGTACGCAGCGGTGAGTTGTCGGCGCCGATCGTGATCGGCCGCGACCACCTGGACTCCGGCTCCGTCGCCAGCCCGAACCGTGAAACCGAATCCATGCAGGACGGCTCCGACGCCGTTTCCGACTGGCCGCTGCTCAATGCCTTGCTCAACACCGCCAGCGGCGCGACCTGGGTGTCGCTGCACCACGGTGGTGGCGTCGGCATGGGTTTCTCCCAGCACTCGGGCATGGTGATCGTCTGCGACGGCACCGACGAAGCGGCCGAACGTATCGCCCGCGTACTGCACAACGATCCGGGCACTGGCGTCATGCGTCATGCCGACGCCGGTTACCAGATCGCCATTGATTGCGCGAAGGAGCAGGGGCTGGACCTGCCGATGATCACTGGTAAGTAATCCCGGATCCCTTGTGGGAGCGAGCTTGCTCGCGATAGCGGTGGATCAGTACCGGTTCCGTCTACTGACACGCCCTCATCGCGAGCAAGCTCGCTCCCACAGGGATGCGGTGCAAATGAATCCGAGAACAATCCACAGAGGTTGAACCATGGCTGTCACCAGCACACGCGATAGCAGCAAGCCGTTGATCGAGAAACGTTCGATCGACTACATCCCGGAAGCGGAGCGACACGGTCGGTTGTTGAGCCAGTTCACCCTCTGGATGGGGGCCAACCTGCAGATCACGGCAATTGTCACCGGCGCGTTGGCGGTGGTGCTTGGCGGTGATGTGTTCTGGTCGTTGATCGGTCTGCTGATCGGCCAGGTGCTCGGCGGTGGCGTCATGGCCTTGCATGCCGCGCAAGGGCCCAAGCTGGGCCTGCCGCAGATGATCTCCAGCCGGGTCCAGTTCGGTGTGTATGGCGCGGCCATCCCGATCGTGCTGGTGTGCCTGATGTACCTGGGTTTCACCGCCACGGGAACCGTGCTTTCCGGCCAGGCGCTGGGCCAGTTGTTTGGCGTCAGTGACAGTCTCGGCATCCTCATTTTCGCCAGTGTCATCGTGCTGGTGACGGTGCTCGGTTACCGGGTGATCCACTTCATTGGCCGGGTCGCCAGCGTCATTGGTGTGATTGCCTTTGTCTACCTGTTCGCTCGCCTGATCAGCCAGACGGACGTTGGCGCGCTCTTGCAAATTCGCCATTTCAGCTGGAGCAGTTTCCTGCTGGCGGTGTCGCTCGCGGCCTCCTGGCAGATCGCCTTCGGCCCCTACGTGGCTGACTACTCGCGGTACCTGCCGAGCAAGACGTCCTCGGTGAAAACCTTTTTCGCCGCCGGCGCGGGTTCCGTCATCGGCGCGCAGGTAGCAATGATCCTCGGCGTGTTTGCCGCCGCTTCGGCCAACGGGCAGTTCGCCGGTCACGAAGTGGCCTACATCGTAGGCCTGGGGGGCACCGGCGCCACCGCTGCGCTGCTGTACTTCAGCATCGCCTTTGGCAAGGTCACCATCTCCACGCTGAACTCCTACGGCAGCTTCATGTGCATCGCGACGATCATCAGCGGTTTCCGCGGGCACCTGAACGTAACGCGGTTGCAGCGTCTGGTCTTCGTGCTGGTCATCGTCGGCGCCGCGACCCTGATCGCGCTGCTCGGCCAGCACTCGTTCCTCGGTGCGTTCAAGTCTTTCATCTTGTTCTTGCTCGCATTTTTCACGCCGTGGAGCGCGATCAACCTGGTGGACTACTACTGCATCACGCGCGAGCGCTATGACGTGCCGGCACTGAACGACCCGAACGGTCGCTACGGTCGTTGGAACGCCCTCGGCATCAGCGTCTATGTCTTCGGTGTATTGGTTCAGTTGCCGTTCATCGCCACCAAGTTCTATACCGGCCCGTTGGTGAAAGCCATGGGTGGTGTGGATATTTCCTGGATCATCGGTCTGGTGGTCCCGGCGGCGTTGTATTACCTCATCGCCAGAAAGTGGCACAGCGCAGTACCCGATCAATTGATCCTGCCGGTCGAGCAGGACGCGGTTGACGCACAACCGAGCAGGGCGGGCCGCATCCAAGCGGTCTGATGGGACGTTGACAGGGCTGGATGCCTCTTGACTGCCGTAAGCCAATCCAACTGATTAGGAGCGTCACACAATGAAATCGAACAAGACCCTGCTGACCACATTGCTTGCCATGGGCCTGCTGGCCAGCGCGGGCGCCACGCAAGCGGCCGGCTGGTGCGAGTCGGGCAAACCGGTGAAGTTCGCCGGCCTGAACTGGGAAAGCGGCATGCTGCTGACCGACGTGATGCAAGTGGTGCTGGAAAAAGGCTACGGCTGCAAGACCGACAGTTTGCCAGGCAACTCCATCACCATGGAGAACGCCCTGAGCAGCAATGACATCCAGGTGTTCGCCGAAGAGTGGGTCGGCCGCAGTGAGGTGTGGAACAAGGCCGAGAAGGCCGGCAAGGTGGTGGGCGTCGGTGCACCGGTTGTCGGCGCGATCGAAGGCTGGTACGTGCCGCGCTACGTGATCGAAGGTGATGCCAAGCGCAAGCTCGAAGCCAAGGCCCCGGGCCTGAAGAATATCGCCGACCTGGGCCAGTACGCCGCCGTGTTCAAGGATCAGGAGGAGCCAGCCAAGGGCCGCTTCTACAACTGCCCGGCCGGTTGGACCTGCGAGCTGGACAACAGCGAAATGCTGAAAAGCTACGGCCTGGAAAAAACCTACACCAACTTCCGCCCAGGCACCGGCCCGGCCCTGGATGCGGCAGTGCTGTCGAGCTACAAGCGTGGCGAGCCGATCCTGTTCTACTACTGGTCGCCAACACCGCTGATGGGCCAGGTCGACCTGGTGAAGCTCGAAGAAAAACCGGGCGTGGATAAAAGCGTGAGCATCAAGGTCGGCCTGTCCAAGACCTTCCATGACGAAGCCCCGGAATTGGTGGCAGTGCTGGAAAAGGTCAACCTGCCGATCGACATCCTGAACCAGAACCTCGGGCGCATGGCCAAAGAGCGGATCGAGTCGCCGAAACTGGCGAAGATCTTCCTGAAGGAACATCCTGAAGTCTGGCATGCCTGGGTCAGCGAAGACGCTGCCAAGAAAATCGACGCGGCTCTGTAGGTCGAATATTTCCCGGCCAGCCGTGGGGCTGGCCGGGACGTTCACCGCATCCACCTGATCGAGAGTCTCTTATGTTTCCCGAAAGCTTTACCTTCTCCATCGCCGACTGGGTCAACGGTTGGGTCGACTCCCTGGTGACCAATTATGGCGATGTGTTCCGGCATATCTCCGACACGTTGCTGTGGGCCATCGTCAACCTTGAAGGTCTGCTGCGCATGGCCCCCTGGTGGCTGATGCTGGCGATCGTCGGCGGTGTCGCCTGGCATGCCACCCGCAAGGTCGTGGCGACAGCGGTAATCGTCGGCCTGCTGTTCCTGGTGGGCGCGGTGGGCCTGTGGGACAAACTGATGCAGACCCTCGCGCTGATGCTGGTCGCGACGCTGATTTCGGTGCTGATCGGGATTCCGCTGGGCATTCTCTCGGCGCGCAGCAATCGCCTGCGTTCGGTGCTGATGCCCCTGCTGGACATCATGCAGACCATGCCAAGCTTCGTGTACCTGATTCCGGTGTTGATGCTGTTCGGCCTGGGCAAGGTCCCGGCGATCTTCGCCACGGTGATCTACGCCGCGCCGCCATTGATCCGCCTGACCGACCTGGGCATCCGCCAGGTTGACGGCGAAGTCATGGAAGCCATCAACGCCTTTGGCGCCAACCGCTGGCAGCAGCTGTTCGGCGTGCAACTGCCCCTGGCCCTGCCGAGCATCATGGCCGGGATCAACCAGACCACCATGATGGCCCTGTCGATGGTGGTCATCGCCTCGATGATCGGCGCCCGTGGCCTGGGTGAAGACGTACTGGTCGGCATCCAGACCCTCAACGTCGGGCGCGGCCTCGAAGCCGGGCTCGCCATCGTGATTCTCGCCGTGGTCATCGACCGCATTACCCAGGCCTATGGTCGCCCTCGGCATGAGGTGAGCAAATGAGCAACGCAGCCGTCAGCAAGATCGAAGTCAGGAACGTCTTCAAGATTTTCGGCAACCGGTCCAAGGAGGCCCTGGAGCTGATCCGCCAGAACAGGACCAAGGACCAGGTGCTGGCCGAAACCGGCTGCGTGGTCGGCGTGAACGACCTGTCGCTGAGCATCGGCACCGGTGAGATTTTCGTGATCATGGGCCTGTCCGGTTCCGGCAAATCCACTTTGGTTCGCCACTTCAACCGGTTGATCGACCCTACCAGCGGCGCGATCCTGGTGGACGGCGAAGACATCCTGCAACTGGACATGGATGCCTTGCGTGAGTTTCGTCGACGCAAGATCAGCATGGTGTTCCAGAGCTTCGGCTTGCTGCCCCACAAGAGCGTGCTGGATAACGTCGCCTACGGCTTGAAAGTGCGCGGCGAAAGCAAGCAGGTCTGCGCCGAACGGGCGTTGCACTGGATCAGCACCGTGGGCCTGAAGGGCTACGAGAACAAATACCCGCACCAGCTCTCCGGCGGCATGCGCCAGCGCGTCGGTCTGGCCCGGGCGTTGGCGGCGGATACCGACATCATCCTGATGGACGAGGCGTTCAGCGCCCTCGATCCGCTGATCCGCGCGGAAATGCAGGACCAGTTGCTGGAACTGCAAAAGACTCTGCACAAGACCATCGTCTTCATCACCCACGACCTCGACGAGGCCGTACGCATCGGCAACCGCATCGCGATTCTCAAGGACGGCAAGCTGATCCAGGTCGGCACGCCACGGGAGATCCTGCACTCGCCGGCGGATGAGTATGTCGATCGGTTTGTGCAGCGCAGGGCGGCGGTGGTGTAAGGCTGTGGTGGCTGGCGAAAAACTATTTTTGGCTGACAGGTTGTTGTGGCGAGGGAGCTTGCTCCCGCTCGAGTGCGTAGCGCTCGCAAGATTTTGGGGCCGCTGCGCGGCCCAGCGGGAGCAAGCTCCCTCGCCACAAAGGCAGTGCTTTAGCCAGGTGTGTTGCTGAAAAGAATTTCCCATGAGGTTGAAGATGTCCCAGGCTGAAAAAATCATCATCACCGACGCCCCGCTGCGCTGGCAGGACGTGGTCGCCGTCGCCCGCTTCGGCGCTGTGCTGGAGCTATCGGCCCAGGCCTGGGCGCGCATCGACAATGCCCAGGCCATCGTCCAGCGCATCGTCGAAAGCGGTGAACGGGCCTATGGCGTCAACACCGGCCTGGGCGCCTTGTGCAATGTCTCGCTCAAGGACGAACAGCTCAGCCAATTGTCGCGCAACACCTTGCTCAGCCATGCCTGTGGTGTCGGCCCCGCGCTGTCCGATGAGCAGACCCGGGCGATCCTCTGCGCGGCCATCCTCAACTACAGCCAAGGCAAATCAGGCATCCATCGCCGGGTGGTCGAGGCGTTGCTGGCGCTGCTCAATCGCGGCATCACGCCGCAAGTGCCGTCCCAGGGTTCGGTGGGCTACCTGACCCACATGGCCCACATCAGCATCGCGCTGCTGGGCGTCGGCGAGGTCAGCTATCGCGGGCAGGTCGTCTCGGCGCAGCAGGCGCTGGCCGCTGAAGGTCTGCAACCGGTGCAGTTGGGGGCCAAGGACGGTTTGTGCCTGGTCAACGGCACGCCGTGCATGACCGGCCTCAGTTGCCTGGCCCTGGCCGATGCGACGCGCCTGGTGCAGTGGGCCGATGTGATCGGTGCCATGAGCTTCGAGGCGCAGCGCGGGCAGATCGCCGCGTTCGATGCCGAGATCATCGCGCTCAAGCCGCACCCCGGCATGCAGCAGGTGGGCAGTAACTTGCGGGCGCTGCTCGATGGCAGCGAAGTCATCGCTTCGAGCCTGGGCATCCGCACCCAGGACGCCTTGAGCATCCGCTCGATTCCGCAAGTGCATGGCGCCGCTCGTGATCAGTTGGAGCATGCCCGGCAGCAGATCGAAACCGAACTCAATGCCGCTACCGATAACCCTCTGCTGCTGGGGACGCCGGACAGTTTCCGGGTCGTGTCTCAGGCCAACCCTCATGGCCAGTCGGTAGCGTTGGCGGCTGACCTGTTGGCGATCGCCATGGCGGAAATCGGCTCCATCGCCGAGCGTCGCCTCGACCGTTTGATCAACCCGCACGTCAGTGGGCTGCCGGCCTTCCTGGTGGCCAATCCCGGGGTGAATTCGGGGATGATGATCGTGCAATACGTCGCCGCGTCACTGTGCGCGGAGAACAAGCAACTGGCGCAACCGGCGGTGCTCGACAATTTCGTCACCTCCGGGTTGCAGGAAGACCATTTGAGCATGGGCACCAACGCGGCCCTGAAGCTGCACCGGGCGCTGGAAAACTGTACGCAGATCCTCGCCATCGAATACCTGCTGGCGGCCCAGGCCTTTGAGTTTCTCAAGGCGCAGCGTTTTGGCGCTGGCACCGACACCGCCTGGAAGCTGCTGCGCGAGCGCGTCCCGGCCTACGACCAGGATCGCTGGCTGGCGCCGGACATCGCCAGCGCCGCCGGGCTGCTCAGAGATCCGAATGTGCTGCACCACGTTCTACCGAATTTGAATTGATCAAAAAAAACGCCAGCGTGCCAAGGCACCTATAGCCCACAAGGCATCGCCCAAAAGGCGAAGGTGACGGATAACGGAACATTCCGGAGCGACTGGCGGGTAAAAACAAAACTCTCAAAAGGAGCAATACATGACTGCCTTGAACCTGATTCCCGGCCAATTGAGCCTGGCTCAATTGCGTGACATCTACCAGCAACCGGTGACGCTCAGCCTCGACGCCAGCGCATCGGCGCAGATCGAAGCCAGCGTTGCCTGCGTGGAGCAGATCCTCGCCGAGAATCGCACCGCCTACGGCATCAACACCGGTTTCGGCCTGTTGGCCTCGACCCGCATCGCCAGCGAAGACCTGGAAAACCTGCAGCGCTCTTTGGTGCTGTCCCATGCCGCCGGAGTCGGCGAGCCGATCAGCGATGCGCTGGTGCGGTTGATCATGGTGCTCAAGGTCAACAGCCTGAGCCGGGGTTTCTCCGGTATTCGCCGGCAGGTGATCGATGCGCTGATCGCACTGATCAACGCCGAGGTCTACCCGCACATTCCGCTGAAAGGTTCGGTGGGCGCATCCGGTGACCTGGCGCCTCTGGCCCACATGTCCCTGGTGCTGCTGGGCGAGGGCAAGGCCCGTTATAAAGGCGAATGGCTGCCGGCTGTCGATGCCCTGAAAGTCGCCGGCCTCGCGCCGCTGACGCTGGCGGCCAAGGAAGGTCTGGCGTTGCTCAATGGCACCCAGGTGTCCACCGCGTTTGCCTTGCGCGGCCTGTTTGAAGGCGAAGACCTGTTTGCCGCTGCCCTGGCGCTGGGCAGCCTCACGGTGGAAGCGGTGCTTGGCTCGCGCTCGCCATTCGATGCGCGCATCCATGCGGCTCGCGGCCAGAAAGGCCAGATCGATGCCGCCGCGGCCTATCGCGACCTGTTGGGCGAGCGCAGCGAAGTGTCGGATTCGCACCAGAACTGCGACAAGGTCCAGGACCCGTACTCGCTGCGTTGCCAGCCGCAAGTGATGGGCGCCTGCCTGACCCAGTTCCGCCAGGCCGCCGAGGTGCTGGTGATCGAAGCCAACGCTGTGTCGGATAACCCGCTGGTGTTCGCCACCGAGGGCGACGTGATCTCCGGCGGTAACTTCCACGCCGAACCGGTGGCGATGGCCGCCGATAACATGGCCCTGGCGATCGCCGAGATCGGCTCCCTGAGCGAACGGCGCATTTCGTTGATGATGGACAAGCACATGTCGCAGCTGCCGCCGTTCCTGGTGGCCAATGGCGGGGTCAACTCCGGCTTCATGATCGCTCAGGTTACCGCTGCGGCCCTGGCCAGTGAAAACAAGGCGCTGTCCCATCCTCATTCGGTGGACAGCCTGCCGACCTCGGCGAACCAGGAAGACCACGTCTCCATGGCCCCGGCCGCCGGCAAGCGCTTGTGGGAAATGGCCGAGAACACCCGTGGGATTCTCGCGGTGGAATGGCTGGCGGCGTGCCAGGGGCTGGATTTGCGCGGTGGTTTGAAAACCTCGGCCAAACTGGAACAGGCCCGGGCGTTGCTGCGTGCAGAAGTACCGTTTTACGAGAAGGACCGGTTCTTTGCGCCGGACATCAATGCGGCCAGTGAGCTATTGGCGAGTCGGTGTCTGAACGAATTGGTCACGGCGCAGTTGTTGCCGAGCCTGTAAGGGCCTCATCGCGAGCAAGCTCGCTCCCACAGGGGGGCGGTGCCGAACGCCGATCTGGGGTACACCCCTGATCCCTGTGGGAGCGAGCTTGCTCGCGATTCGATTTTGAATAATTCGAGGAGACTCGGGATGAAAACCCTCTGGCAGAACTGCCACGCCGCCACCATGGCCCAGGGCGCCTACTCGATTATCGAAGACGCCGCCATTGTTACTCAGGGCGAGCACATCCAATGGATCGGCCCCCGTGCCGAATTGCCGGTGGGCGACTACCCGGCAATCAACGACCTGAAGGGCGCCTGGGTCACGCCGGGCCTGATCGATTGCCACACACACGCGGTATTCGGCGGCAACCGCAGCGGTGAATTCGAACAGCGCCTGCAAGGCGTCAGCTACGCCGACATCGCCGCGGCCGGCGGCGGCATCGCCAGCACCGTGCGCGCGACCCGCGCCGCCAGCGAGGACGAGCTGTTCGCCAGCGCCGCAAAACGCCTGAAAAGCCTGATGCGCGACGGCGTGACCACGGTGGAAATCAAATCCGGCTACGGCCTCGACCTGCCCAGCGAAAGCAAAATGCTGCGGGTCATCCGCCGCCTTGGCGCCGAACTGCCGGTCAGTGTGCGCAGCACCTGCCTGGCGGCCCACGCCTTGCCGCCGGAATACAAGGACCGCGCCGATGACTACATCGAACACATCTGCGCCGAAATGCTCCCGGCGTTGGCCGCCGAGGGGCTGGTGGACGCGGTGGATGCATTTTGCGAGTACCTGGCGTTTTCTCCCGAGCAGGTCGAACGGGTGTTCTTGACCGCGCAGCGATTGGGCCTGCCGGTGAAGCTGCACGCCGAGCAACTGTCGTCCTTGCATGGTTCCAGCCTGGCGGCGCGGTATCAGGCGCTGTCGGCTGATCACCTGGAATTCATGACCGAGGACGACGCCAAGGCCATGGCCGAGTCTGGCACCGTTGCGGTGCTGCTGCCGGGGGCATTTTATTTCCTGCGTGAAACCCAGTTGCCGCCCATGGATGCCCTGCGCAAGCACGGCGTGAAAATCGCCGTCGCCAGTGACCTCAACCCCGGCACCTCGCCCGCGCTGTCGTTGCGCCTGATGTTGAACATGGCCTGCACCTGCCTGCGCCTGACCCCGGAAGAAGCACTGGCGGGAGCAACGATTCATGCCGCCCAGGCCCTGGGCATGGCCCAGACCCACGGCTCGCTGGAAGCCGGCAAGGTGGCGGACTTTGTCGCCTGGCACATCGATCGCCCGGCCGATCTGTCGTACTGGCTCGGCGGCGATCTGGAAAAACGCGTCGTGCGCCACGGCGTGGAAATCGATTGAGGAGAACGGTTGTGGAGAAGGTCCTGAATTTCAAGCAAGGGCGCGTGCCGCTGTTGATCAGCATGCCTCACGCTGGCCTGCGCCTGACGCCGGCGGTAGAGGCCGGGTTGATCCCTGAGGCCCAGAGCCTGCCGGACACCGATTGGCATATTCCGCGGCTGTATGATTTCGCCGAAGATCTGGGCGCCAGCACCCTGGCGGCTGAATACTCGCGGTTCGTCGTGGACCTGAACCGTCCTTCCGATGACAAGCCGATGTACGTCGGTGCCACCACCGGTCTGTACCCGGCGACGCTGTTCGATGGCGTGCCGTTGTTTCGCGAAGGCCTGGTGCCGTCGGCTGATGAGCGTGCCACGTACCTGCAGCAGATCTGGATGCCCTACCATCAGGCCCTGCAACAGGAACTGGCGCGGCTCAAGGCCGAGTTCGGCTATGCCTTGCTGTTCGATGCCCACTCGATCCGTTCGGTGATCCCGCACCTGTTCGACGGCAAGCTGCCGGACTTCAATCTCGGCACGTTCAACGGCGCCAGTTGCGATCCGACGCTGGCCAGCCAGCTCGAAGCCATCTGCGCTCGCCACGGCCAGTTCACCCATGTGCTCAACGGACGCTTCAAGGGCGGACACATCACCCGGCACTACGGCAACCCGGCCGAGGACATTCACGCGGTGCAACTGGAACTGTGCCAGAGCACCTACATGGAAGAGTTCGAGCCATTCAACTATCGCCCGGACCTGGCGGCACCGACCCAGGTGGTGCTCAGGGAGTTGCTGGAGGGTTTCCTGGCGTGGGGACAAAAAGCCTACAAACGCTAATGCGAGGTGAGGCGGCTATTGTGGCGAGGGAGCTTGCTCCCGCTGGGTGGCGAAGCCGCCCTCGCTTTTTTGCGGTCGCTACGCAACCGAGCGGGAGCAAGCTCCCTCGCCACAAGAGCATTCATGCTTCTCAACCTGTCGCCACCGTGCAAAACCGCGTCGCCACAGTTCATCTTCAGCCCCTCGACGCTGCGTAATGTTCCAGGCACGGTGCACCAAGACACCGACCTACAATAATCCGCTGCCGCACGAGACCTTTCCGATGAAAAGACCGTTCAAACGCTGTCTGTCGATCCTCTGCGGTACCGTCCTGTTGAGCTCCGGCGCGATGGCTGCCGAGGCAGCGTCCTGCCAGACCGTGCGCATGGGCGTGGTCAACTGGACCGACGTGATTGCCACCAGCGGCATGGCCGATGTGCTGCTCACCGGCCTGGGCTACGAAAGCAAGCAGACCAGCGCCGTGCAGCAGATCATCTTCGCCGGCATCCGCGACAAGCGGCTCGACATTTTCCTCGGCTACTGGAAACCGGCGATGGACAAGAACATCGCCCCGTTCCTGGCGGCCAATCAAGTGAAAGTACTGGACAAACCAAGCCTGGCCGACGCCCAGGCGACCCTGGCCGTTCCCGACTACGTGGCGGCGGCGGGGCTCAAGACCTTCGCCGACATCGCCCGATTCAAGGACCAGTTGGGGGCGAAAATCTACGGCATCGAGCCGGGCAGCGGCGCCAATACCACCATCAAGACCATGATCGAGACCAACCACTTCGGTCTCAAGGATTTCAAGCTGATCGAGTCCGGCGAGGCCGGGATGCTGGCGGCGGTGCAGCGGGCAGTCAATCGCAAGGAATTCGTGGTCTTTGTCGGCTGGACCCCACACCCGATGAACATCAACATGAACATCGCTTACCTGACCGGCAGCGAAGATGTCTATGGCCCCAACGAAGGCGCCGCGACGGTCTCCATCGTCACCGCGCCGGACTACGCACAGCGGTGTCCGAACGTGCAGCGGCTGCTGGAGAACCTCACGTTTACCGCTGCCCAGGAGAGCCAGTTGATGGTGCCGATCATGGAGCGCAAGACGCCCCAGGATGTCGCGCGGCAATGGTTGCGCGAGCACCCGGAGGACCTGCAGCGCTGGCTCGCCGGCGTGACCAGCTTCGATGGCAAGGATGGCATCGCGGCGGTGCAGGCCAGTCTCAAGAACTGACCCAGTCTTGCGGGCACTGATAACCCCCGTGGCGAGGGAGCTTGCTCCCGCTCGGTTGCGCAGCAGCCGCCAGGAAGCGAGGGACTGCTGCGCAGCCCAGCGGGAGCGAGCTCCCTCGCCACAAAAGCTTTCGGGCTAAACCGTAGCGTCCACGGCGAACCACAATGGCCTACCCACTCTCCCATGCAATGTCCGCCTTCATCGACAAGACCCTGAGCTTCACCAGCCCGGATGACAGCCTCGCCGGCTCGCGCCAGGCTTACAGCCGGATGTGCCGGGCATTCACCCCGCCGCGCCCATCAACGCTTGCGGTCGAGGATCTGCAACTGGCTGGCGTGGCTGTCCGGGCCTATCACTTGCGTACTTCGCCGCCGCTCGCCGGGTGGCCATGCATTCTTTATCTGCACGGTGGCGGTTGGGTGGTAGGGGACCTGGATTCCCATGATTTCATTTGCATGGAACTGGCCGCGGCCCTCGGCGTGCTGGTGGTGGCGGTGGATTACCGGCTTGCCCCTGAGCATCCGTTTCCCGCTGGGTTCGAAGATTGCCTCACCGTGTGGCGCCACCTGGGGGACCTGCCGTTTGCCATCAACCCTCGGCGCCGGGCCGTAGTGGGCGACAGCGCTGGCGGCAACCTCGCCGCTGCGGTGTGCCTGGCCTTGCGCGATGCAGGGCAGCCTCTGCCCCGGTCGCAGGTGCTGATCTACCCGGCGCTTGGTGGTCCCGAGCATTTACCGTCGCGCACCGAATGTTTCGACGCGCCGCTCTTGAGCCGCAGTGACCTGCAACGCTATGACGCGTGGTACCTGCGTGGTACCCAGCCCTCAGCCTACGCCGCGCCATTGCTCGCCGATGATTTCAGCGGCCTGCCCGCGACGCTGGTTGCCGTGGCGCAATGGGATCCGCTGCGCGACGATGGCGTCCTCTATAACGCGCGCATGAGCGCCGCAGGGGTAGCCTCTGAGTTGTACAACGGCGAGGGTCTGGTCCACGGTTGCCTGCGCGCGCGGGGCCAGGTGCCGGAGGTCGATCAGCTATATCGCAGGCTACTGGCCTACCTGGCCGACACGCTTTGACTGCCGCAGGGCATGCTCATTAAGGTAATTCGGGTTTATGATGCCGGACGGCAGACTAAATAGAAGTCCCCACACGGATGACTCGACCCCTTACGGAGCGCGCAATGCAGACTTTGTACCCGCAGATCAAACCCCATGCCCGGCACGATCTGGCTGTCGATGACACCCACACGCTCTATGTCGATGAAAGCGGCTCGCCGGAAGGCCTGCCTGTCGTGTTCATCCACGGTGGCCCGGGGGCGGGTTGCGATGCGCAAAGCCGTCGCTACTTCGATCCGAATCTGTACCGCATCGTTACGTTCGACCAGCGCGGCTGCGGCCGTTCCACGCCTCACGCCAGCCTGGAAAACAACACCACCTGGGACCTCGTCGAAGACCTGGAGCGCATCCGCAAGCACCTGGGCATCGAAAAGTGGGTGCTGTTCGGCGGCTCCTGGGGCTCGACCCTGGCCCTGGCCTACGCCCAGACTCATCCGGAGCGGGTACATGGCCTGATCTTGCGTGGGATCTTTCTCTGCCGTCCGCAGGAAATCGAATGGTTCTACCAGGCCGGGGCCAGTCGCCTGTTTCCCGATTACTGGCAGGATTACATCGCGCCGATCCCCCTGGATGAGCGCGACGATCTGCTCAGCGCGTTCCACAAACGCCTGACCGGCAACGACCAGATCGCCCAGATGCACGCGGCCAAGGCCTGGTCCACCTGGGAGGGGCGCACCGCAACCCTGCGCCCGAACCCGCTGGTGGTCGATCGTTTCTCCGAGCCGCAGCGAGCGCTGTCGATCGCCCGGATCGAATGCCACTACTTCACCAACAACGCCTTTCTCGAACCCAACCAGTTGATTCGCGACATGGGCAAGATCGCCCATTTGCCGGGCGTCATCGTGCATGGTCGCTACGACGTGATCTGCCCGTTGGACAATGCCTGGGAGCTGCACCAGAACTGGCCCAACAGCGAGCTGCAGGTGATCCGTGACGCCGGCCATGCCGCTTCGGAACCAGGGATTACCGACGCGTTGGTGCGCGCCGCCGCGCAAATGGCCCGCCGCCTGCTCGACCTGCCCCCCGAAGAAGCATGAAGGGGTTGCTGCAGCGGGTTCGCGGCGCCCGGGTCGAAGTCGCGGGCGAGATTGTCGGGGCGGTGGACCATGGCTTGCTGGTGCTGGTAGCCGTCGAGCCTGGGGATACCCGGGCCAGTGCCGACAAACTCCTGCACAAGCTGCTTAACTATCGGGTGTTCAGCGACACCGACGGCAAGATGAACCTGTCCCTGGCGGACGTCGCGGGTGGTTTGCTGCTGGTCTCGCAGTTCACCTTGGCGGCGGACACCAAAAGCGGTCTGCGCCCGAGCTTTTCAACCGCCGCGCCGCCCGTCCTTGGCGAAGAGTTGTACAACTATCTGCTGACCCAGGCGAAACAGGTGCATGGCACCGTGGCATCAGGTAGATTCGGCGCCGACATGCAAGTGCATCTGGTCAATGATGGCCCGGTAACCTTTCTGTTACAGGTCTGAAAGCGTTTGAAACATCTTTTCGGTCCGGTTTCGAGTCAAAACAGGGAGTTTTCTCGATAAATACTTTGCTAGCCCTGATGCGTTGTCACGCGGCCTACTAGATAATCGCGCGCTACGGGGGATCGGCGTTCGCTGGTCCATTTGACTTAGGTAGAGACTTGTCCTGAACCGTTTGGGGAATCATTTTGTCCCTTCGGAGTCGGAACAATGCTCGCCAACTTGGCAAGAGTGGTCCGCAGGAGCGGTTTTTCAGCGCCGTTACCGTGCAGATACTTTATCTGGCCGTTGGTTTTTTGATCTGTTTTCGGCGAGGGTTGCTCGTGATTGTTAGTCCCTGTAATGCACCAAAAATGACTGCCAAACGGTTTAGAAACGCTCTGGTAGCGGGCTCGGCCCTGCTGTGCCTGTTTGGCGCGGGCCAACTGTGGGCATTCAGCCTGGATGATGTATCGGCGAAGGCACAAGAACTGGCCGGGCAGAAATTCGAAGCCCCGCGCAGCAACCTGCCGAACGAATTCCGCGAAATGAAATTCGCCGATTATCAGAAAATCCGTTTCCGCACCGAAAAAGCTGAATGGGCCGACCAGAAGACCCCGTTCAGGCTGTCCTTCTATCACCAGGGCATGCATTTCGACACACCGGTGAAGATCAATGAAATCACCGCGACCACCGTCGAAGAGATCAAATACGACCCGACACGCTTCGATTTCGGTGATGTGAAGTTCGATCCGAAGGCCACCGAACAATTGGGGTACGCGGGTTTCCGCGTGTTGTACCCGATCAACAAGGCCGACAAGCAAGACGAAATCATGACCATGCTCGGCGCCAGCTACTTCCGCGTCATCGGCAAGGGCCAGGTTTATGGCTTGTCCGCTCGCGGCATGGCGATCGATACCGCATTGCCATCGGGTGAAGAGTTCCCTCGTTTTCGTGAGTTCTGGATCCAGCGTCCGAAGCCGACCGACAAGCACCTGGTGATCTTCGCCTTGCTCGATTCGCCACGGGCCACCGGCGCTTATCGCCTGACCGTGCGCCCAGGCACCGATACCGTCGTTGACGTCAAATCGCGTGTTTTCCTGCGTGATCGCGTCAACAAGCTGGGCATCGCCCCGTTGACCAGCATGTTCCTGTTCGGCGCGAATCAGCCGTCCAAGGTCTTGAACTACCGTCGCGAGCTCCACGACTCCAGCGGCCTGTCCATCCATGCCGGCAACGGCGAGTGGATCTGGCGTCCGCTGAACAACCCGAAACACCTGGCCGTGAGCAACTTCTCGGTAGAAAACCCGCGTGGTTTTGGCCTGCTGCAACGTGGTCGTGACTTCAGCCACTACGAAGACCTGGACGACCGCTACGAAAAACGTCCAAGCGCCTGGATCGAACCGAAAGGCGACTGGGGCAAGGGTACCGTAGACCTCGTCGAGATCCCGACCGCCGACGAAACCAACGACAATATCGTTGCGTTCTGGAGCCCGGAAAAACTGCCTGAGCCAGGCCAGCCACTGGACTTCGCCTATCGCCTGCACTGGACACTCGATGAAGCCAGCCTGCACTCGCCAGACAGCGCCTGGGTCAAGCAGACCCTGCGTTCCACGGGTGACGTGAAGCAGTCCAACCTGATTCGCCAGCCGGATGGCAGCGTGGCCTACCTGGTCGATTTCGAAGGCCCGTCCCTGCAAGCCCTGCCTGAAGACGCCGAGGTGCGTAGCCAGGTGAGCGTGGGTGACAACGGCGAAATCGTCGAGAACAGCGTGCGCTACAACCCTGAAACCAAGGGCTGGCGCCTGACGTTGCGCCTGAAGATCAAGGATCCGGGCAAGGCGACCGAGATGCGTGCCGCGTTGGTCCGGCCGCTGGTTCCTGTAGAGCTGCCGGCTACCTCGCATTCCGTGACCACGCTGGCCAAGGCCGACAAGGTCGCCAAGCAGCAGAGCGAGAAAGAGAAAGCCAACGAACAGGCCGGCGAGCAGCAGGAAGCCAAGGCCGTCAAGGCGTCCACCGCCGCCGCCGAGCCGACCCCAACCCCGCAGGAACCGGAGCAGACTGAACAAGTCCTGACCGAGACCTGGAGCTATCAGTTGCCTGCCGATGAGTAATACTTCCGTACAGCCAGTGTCTCTGAGCGAGTATCTGGCCCATTTGCCGATGACCGACGAGCAGCGCGCCGAACTGGCGGGCTGCAAGTCCTTCAGCGAATTGCATGAACGCCTGGCTTCGTCGACGTTCGATGCGCCCGACGAGGCAGCCCAAGCCTCGGTGGGCCGTCGCCTGGCGCTCAGCACTGCCGAGGAGCTCGAGGACGCCGAAATGCTGGCCCTCGATTCCAGTGGCCGTGTATGCCTGAAGGCTACTCCGCCGATTCGCCGGACCAAGGTCGTGCCGGAGCCATGGCGCACCAACATCCTGGTACGCGCCTGGCGCCGCCTGACCGGTCGCACCAACCCGCCGAAGCCGCCCAAGGACGAGCGCGTCTTGCCGCATGCGCGCTGGCGTACCGTGGGTTCGATCCGCCGCTACATCCTGTTGATCCTGATGCTCGGCCAGACCATCGTGGCCGGCTGGTACATGAAAGGCATCATGCCGTACCAGGGCTGGTCGCTGGTGGACCTGGATGAAGTGCTGCATCAGCCGCTGCTGCAGACGGCCACGCAAGTGCTGCCATACGCGCTGCAAACCAGCATTCTGATTCTGTTCGGGATCCTGTTCTGCTGGGTCTCGGCCGGTTTCTGGACCGCGCTGATGGGTTTCCTCGAACTGCTTACCGGGCATGACAAGTACCGCATCTCCGGTGCCAGCGCCGGTAACGAGCCAATTCCCAAGGATGCCCGCACCGCCCTGGTGATGCCGATCTGTAACGAGGACGTGCCACGGGTATTCGCCGGTCTGCGCGCCACGTTCGAGTCGGTTGCGGCCACGGGTGACCTGGACCGCTTCGACTTCTTCGTGCTCAGCGACAGTAACGAAACCGATATCTGCGTCGCCGAGCAGCAGGCCTGGCTGGATGTCTGCCGTGAAACGGGGGGCTTCGGCAAGATCTTCTATCGTCGCCGCCGTCGCCGCGTGAAACGCAAGAGCGGCAACCTCGACGACTTCTGTCGTCGCTGGGGCAGCGACTACAAGTACATGGTCGTGCTCGACGCCGACAGTGTCATGAGCGGCGAATGCCTGACCAGCCTGGTGCGCCTGATGGAAGCCACGCCGGACGCAGGCATCATCCAGACCGCACCGCGTGCCTCGGGCATGGACACGCTGTATGCGCGCATGCAGCAGTTCGCCACACGGGTCTACGGTCCGCTGTTCACCGCCGGCCTGCACTTCTGGCAACTGGGCGAGTCGCACTACTGGGGCCACAACGCGATCATCCGCATGAAGCCGTTTATCGACCACTGCGCCCTGGCGCCGTTGCCCGGTAAAGGTGCCTTCTCCGGTGCGATCCTCTCCCACGACTTTGTCGAAGCCGCGCTGATGCGCCGTGCCGGCTGGGGCGTGTGGATTGCCTATGACCTGCCGGGCAGCTACGAAGAGCTGCCACCGAACCTGCTGGACGAACTCAAGCGTGATCGTCGCTGGTGCCACGGCAACCTGATGAACTTCCGGCTGTTCCTGGTCAAGGGCATGCACCCGGTGCACCGTGCGGTGTTCCTGACCGGGGTGATGTCCTACCTGTCGGCACCGCTGTGGTTCTTCTTCCTGGTGCTGTCCACCGCGCTGCTGGCGGTGAACACACTGATGGAACCGCAGTACTTCCTTGAGCCGCGTCAGTTGTATCCGCTGTGGCCACAATGGCATCCGGAAAAAGCCATCGCGCTGTTCTCGACCACCATCGTGCTGCTGTTCCTGCCCAAGCTCTTGAGCATCGTGTTGATCTGGGCGAAAGGCGCGAAGGAGTTCGGCGGCAAGTTCAAGGTCACGATGTCGATGCTGCTGGAAATGCTGTTCTCCATGCTGTTGGCGCCGGTGCGCATGATCTTCCATACCCGTTTCGTGCTGGCCGCCTTCCTGGGCTGGGCCGCGACCTGGAACTCGCCCAAGCGTGACGATGACTCCACGCCTTGGAGCGAAGCCATCAAGCGCCACGGACCGCAGACCCTGCTGGGCTTCTTCTGGGCCTTGCTGGTGATCTGGCTGAACCCGAGCTTCCTGTGGTGGCTCGTGCCGATTGTCGGCTCGCTGATGTTGTCGATCCCGGTTTCGGTGATCTCCAGCCGCGTGGGCCTGGGCTTGAAGTCCCGTGATGAAAGCCTGTTCCTGATTCCCGAGGAATACGCGCCGCCACAGGAACTGCTGTCGACTGACCAGTACACCCATGAAAACCGTTGGCACGCGCTGAACGACGGCTTCATCCGGGCGGTGGTCGATCCGCGACAGAACGCCCTGGCGTACGCATTGGCTACCTCCCGTCACGGCAAGGCCGAGCCGATCGAATGGCTGCGCGTCGAGCGCGTCCGTCATGCCTTGAAGGTCGGCCCGGCCGGGCTCAACAACGCCGAGCGATTGGCGCTGCTGAGCGATCCGGTGGCCCTGTCCCGCCTGCATGAGCAGGTCTGGAGCGAGGCGCATCCCGAGTGGCTGGCGGCGTGGCGTGAATCGGTCAAGGCTGATCCACATGCACCGTTGCTGCCGCTTCAACCGGTGGGCGCACAGCCTCAACTGGCCTGATACACAAAAAGCCCCGCTTCTGAAAAGAAGCGGGGCTTTTTGTTGGGCGCATTTTTATCGATGGTTCGCTCTTGTGGCGAGGGAGCTTGCTCCCGACCTGCGTGCCTTGATATGTGCCGAGCTGCTAAACCCGGTCGTTGAACCGACAGGTACCTGAAAACAGTAGAACCCAAGGCCAAGGCGCACAAGTCGGCGGGTTCTGGTGTCGTTGTAGGCAAAGGAGCAAGACGTCGTAGCCTTGAGCTGACCGATTGTTAGATGCAGATAATTTTGTGTGTATATCCGTTATTTAGGTCACGGCGGCTTATGGTTTCGCCCTTACGGCGACTCACTTTTTTTCAGACGCCAAAAAAAGTAAGCAAAAAAGGCTTTGCCCCACCACTCGGCACCTCGCCGAGGCTCGGTGTGCCCTCACTCCGGCATTGCTCCGTGGGCCCGCCGCGAAGGGCCGTCCCTGGCCCAGCGCGGCTATCCCGGCATCCATGCCGGGATGCCCACTGCGCAATGCCTGCGTTCGGCCAGCGTGGTTAACGGGGCGCCTCAGATCAAGATCAAGATCAAAAGCAAGGCGGCCTGGCAGCCGACCTTATTCTCACGGCGGTACGCTGATTCCAATGTGGGAGCGAGCTTGCTCGCGATGGCGGCCTTGCAGCCGGACAGGTTTGTTGGCCGGGTACATATCCTTTGCTGCGGTAACGGCTGCTTAGGGTTTCGCCCTTACGGCGGCTCACTTTTTTCAAACGCTAAAAAAGTAACCAAAAGGCTTTGCGGTATGAGTCAACCACATAGGTTACAAATCAGTTCACTCACATAGGTAACAGTTTTTAACTGGCAGGGTCGGTTTCCGGATGACCATGCCATGCCGAGGCGGCCTTATAGCCGACCTGTTTCTTTGGCTTTATTCCAACCCATTGTGGGAGCGAGCCTGCTCGCGAAGAGGCCGCCAGATCCGACATCTTCATCAACCGTGGCACCGCCTTCGCGAGCAGGCTCGCTCTCACAGGTGTTTTGTGTCGCCTACAAAATAGTGGTTGAACGCAGAGGCATTTTGGGAGCGAGCTGGTCGCGAAGAGGCCGGCAGATCCGACATCTTCATCAACTGTGGCACCGCCTTCGCGAGCAGGCTCGCTCCTACAGGTGTTTGGGCGTCTGCAAGGCGATGGTCGGACGCAGAGCCATCAGCAGCCGTTACCGCAGCAATGGATAAACCCGCACAGTCCTAAAGGGGGCGACTGCGTCACCCAGCGGGAGCAAGCTCCCTCGCCACGGTGTCAGTTGTGCTCAAGCATCAAACCCTGAACCGCCCCACCAATGTTTGCAAATGAACCCCCAGCCGCGCCAGTTCGGCACTGGAGGCGGCAGTCTCTTCACTGGACGAAGCCGTCTGCTCTGACACATCTCGCACATTCAACACGCTACGGTTGATCTCCTCCGCCACCGCACTCTGCTGCTCGGCCGCCGCTGCGATCTGCTGGTTCATCGACTGGATCGCCGACACCGTGCGAGTGATGTTTTCCAGCGAGCCGCCGGCGCGGCGGGTCAGTTCGACGCTGCTGTCGGTCAGGCTGCGGCTGTTGTCCATGATGGTCGCGACCTGTTCGGTACCCGCTTGCAGGCCGACGATCAATTCTTCGATTTCCTCGGTGGACTTTTGGGTGCGCTGGGCCAGGCTGCGAACTTCGTCAGCCACCACGGCGAAGCCGCGCCCGGCTTCACCGGCTCGGGCTGCCTCGATGGCCGCGTTGAGGGCCAGCAGGTTGGTTTGCTGGGCCACGGACTTGATCACGTCCAGGACGCTGCCGATCTTGTCGCTTTCGCGCTTCAAGTCACCCATGGCGGCGGTAGAGTTGCCCACTTCTCGCGCCAGGCGCTCGATCTGGGCGATGGCTTCGCCGACGACCTTGTCACCTTCGCGGGCCTGTTGGTCGGCGGCGACGGCGGCTTCGGAGGCTTCCTCGGCGTTGCGCGCCACTTCCTGCACGGTGGCGGTCATTTCGTGCATGGCGGTGGCGACCTGATCGGTCTCGATCTTTTGGCTGTTGACCCCGGCGCTGGTCTGTTCGGTCACCGCCGAGAGTTGTTCAGCAGCGCTGGCGATCTGGGTAACGCCTTCACCGATGCCGCCGATCAACTGCCGCAAGCCAACGGTCATGCGTTGCATGGCGCGTTGCAATTGACCGAGTTCGTCACGGCGTTCGGACGTCAGGTTGTGGGTAAGATCGCCCGCGGCGACGCGTTCTGCCACCTTCAGGGTCTCATCCAGCGGGCCGACGATCTGCCGGGTGATGAGCAAGGCGGCGATCACACCGAACAGCAGCGCCAGTGCGGCGGCTGCGATCAGAACGGTCTTGGCCTGAGCGGTGTCGTGGTCGCGCACGGCCGTCTGGGACGCGGTGAGCTTCTGGCTGGAGTCGATCAGGACCTGGCCTTGCTCGCTCATACGCTGCAGAGCGGCACCGTTATCAAGTTGGGAGTCACGGAACTGGCTGACTGCCGCCCGGTAGATGTTCATCGAGTCGCTGGCCTGCTGGAGCCTGTCGGCGTGTTCCTCAGGCAACTGGGCTGGCAAGCGTGCCAGCAGTTTCAGGACATCGGTAATTGCATCGATGGCCGGCTGTTGGGCCTCGCTTTTGCCGCTGTAGGTGTAACCGCGAACCTGATAGCGTGCCTGTTGAATCGCCTTGCTCAAGGTCACCACGCTGTTGAACTGGGTGATGTCGGCGCCCTGCAGCAGCGCTTTTTCCACTTCGGCGACGCGGGCTACGGTGTTATCGGCACTGGCGCCCAGCTTGCCGCGGGCATCTTCGCGGCTGACGGTGGCGCTGGTCATCTGGGCGAAGGCGCTTTTGTATTCGGCGACGGCGGCCAGTTGCTTGTCGATCAACGCCACGTCGTCAGGCTGTTCGATCATCTCGCGAGCTGTCTTCAACCCGGCTTCGAGCTTGCCGAGCAGGTCGTTGACCTGTTGCGGGCCTTTTTCGCCACGCGTGGTGTTGTAGTCGATGCTGGCGAGGTCCAGGTCCTTGCTCAGGTCGTTCAGGCTGGCAATGACCCCCAGCTTGTCACCCCGGCTGATGACATTGCCCAGGCCGGACCAGCCGGTGAACGCGATCATCAAGGTGAGGAACAGCACCAGGCCGAAGCCGAAGCCAAGTTTGCGATTAACGCTTACGTTTCCCAGACCCTGGGCAAGCCACCGGAACATGCTGATACTCCCTTGGAGCGTTGAATTGGTTTTATGGGGACTGTATCGGCGGCTTTGGCAGGAGCTGTAGAAAATAGACGCGGCGGGTCTTTTTCGTGGCGAGGGAGCTTGCTCCCGCTTGGTCGCGAAGCGACCACCCGGGGGCAGGAATTTACGACTGCTTCGCAGCCGAGCGGGAGCAAGCTCCCTCGCCACGGGAAAGCAAACAGGTCGTTAGAACAGCCGTGCAAGCAGGGCCGTGACGGCGGTCTCGACCCGCAGGATCCGTTCGCCAAGCTGCACCGGTTGCAGGCCGGCCTTGCCCAGCAGGTCGATTTCGTAGGGGATCCAGCCGCCTTCCGGGCCAATGGCCAAGGTCACCGGTTCTGTCAGCGCACGCGGGCAGGGCGGGTGATTGCCAGGATGGCCGACCAGCCCGAGGGTGCCTTCGACGATGGCGGGCAGGCGATCTTCGACGAAGGGCTTGAAGCGTTTTTCAATGATGATTTCCGGCAGCACGCTGTCCCGGGCCTGCTCCAGGCCAAGAATCAGTTGTTCGCGAATCGCCTCGGGTTCCAGGAAGGGCGTCTGCCAGAAGCTTTTTTCCACACGATAACTATTTACCAGCACCACGCGCGGCACGCCCATGGTGGCGACGGTCTGGAACACCCGCCGGAGCATCTTCGGACGCGGCAATGCCAGCACCAGGGTCAGCGGCAACTTGGCCGGCGGCGGCTGGTCGAGGGTCACTTGCAGTTCGGCTTCGCGAGCTTCCAGGCGCAACACCTGGGCGGTGCCCATCAGGCCGCCGATACGGCCGACCCGCAAGCTGTCGCCGACGGCGCTGCGGTGGACTTCCTGCATGTGTGTCAGGCGGCGATCGCTCAGGATGACGCGGTCCGGCTCGATGAAATCGGCCTCTTCGAGCAGCAGCAGGTTCACGCTTGGGTCGCTGGCGGCTGGTCGTTGTGGTCGTCGACCGGCTGGTCCTCGGGTTCTTCTTCGCGGCGCTTGCGCACCAGGCCGCCGAACAGGATGCCGATCTCGAACAGCAGCCACATCGGCACGGCCAGCAAGGTCTGGGAGAAAATATCCGGCGGCGTGAGGATCATGCCGACCACGAAGCAACCGATGATCACGTACGGACGGATTTTCTTCAGGTAGGCGACGTCGACCACGCCGATCCACACCAGCAATACCACCGCCACGGGAATCTCGAACGCCACGCCAAAGGCGAAGAACAGCGTCATGACGAAATCCAGGTAGCTGGTAATGTCGGTCATCATTTCCACGCCTGCCGGGGTGGCGGCGGCGAAGAACTTGAAGATCAGCGGGAATACGAAGAAGTAGGCGAAGGCCATGCCGGTGTAGAACAGCAGGATGCTCGACACCAGCAGCGGCACGGCGATGCGTTTTTCATGCTTGTACAGGCCCGGAGCGATGAAGCCCCAGATCTGATGCAGGATCACCGGGATCGCCAGGAACAGCGAGACCATCATCGTCAGTTTCAACGGCGTCAGGAACGGCGACGAGACATCGGTGGCGATCATCGTCGCGCCTACCGGCAGGTACTCGCGCAGCGGCGTGGAGACGAAGGTGTAGATCTGCTGGGTGAAGGCAAACAGCCCGGCAAAGATGATGAACACCGCCGCGACGCAGCGCAGCAGGCGGGTGCGCAACTCGGTGAGGTGCGATACCAGCGGCATCGGCTGGTCGTTTTCAGGGATATCGCTCATGGGGCTCGCGGCGGCAGAGTGGAGTCGTTGGGAGTCGGGGGCGTCGCAGTCACCGGATCAACCGGTTTGGCCGGTTCAGCGACCACTGGCGCAGCTTCGACCGCCGGGACCTGGGGAGCAATCGTCGGCTCGGCCACGGGCTGGACCGGCGTCGGCTCCTGCTGGGTCGGCGAGAAGATCTTCCGTGCTTCCTGTTCCAGGGACAGGATGTGTTCGTTGTGCAGTTGCCGACGGATGTCGTCGGCACCGATTTCACGTTCAACTTCCTGTTTGATCGCATTGAAGCTGCGCTTCAGGCGCCCGATCCACAGACCGGCGGTGCGCGCAGCGCCCGGCAGGCGTTCGGGGCCCAATACCAGCAGGGCGACGAGGCCGACGAGCAGCAGTTCAGTGAAGCTGATCCCAAACATTAGTCAGTGCTCACGAGTCTTTGCGGATTGGCTCTTCGACTTTCTGGGCCTGCACGTCGATGGTGTTCGGCGCATTCACAGGCTGCGTGGCTTGTGGGTGTACCGGTTGGGCCGGCTGTGCCGGTTGCGCCGGGGTGGCCTGTGGGTCGGCCGGTTTTTCGTCATCGTTCATGGCCTTGCGAAAGCCCTTGATCGACTCACCGACGTCGGTGCCGAGGTTTTTCAGTTTCTTGGTGCCGAACACCAGCACCACGACCACCAGAATGACGACCCAATGTTTCCAGTCAAAAATACCCATGTGGCTGTTCCTCTCAAAAGTTGATCAGGCGGACGGGCGCGAGGCTTTCTCGACGTGCCCGGACAGACCGAAGCGACGGTCCAATTCATCCAGTACGGCCTGCGGATGCTGCCCCAGTTGGGCGAGCATGACGAGGCTGTGGAACCACAGGTCGGCGGTCTCGTAGATCACGTCGCTGCAGTCGCCGCTGATGGCAGCGTCCTTGGCGGCAATGATGGTTTCGACCGACTCTTCGCCGACCTTTTCCAGAATCTTGTTCAAACCCTTGTGGTACAGGCTGGCGACATAGGAGCTGTCGGCCGCGGCGCCCTTGCGCTCTTCCAGCACCTGGGCCAGGCGGGTCAGGGTGTCACTCATGGTTGTGTCCTGAATAAATGGCGTGCGGGTCCTTGAGTACCGGGTCGACGGTTTTCCAGTCGCCGTTCTCGAAGACACGGTAGAAGCAGCTTTGACGGCCGGTATGGCAGGCGATTTCACCGACCTGTTCGACCATCAGGATAATGACGTCGCCGTCGCAGTCCAGGCGCATCTCGTGCAGGTGTTGCACGTGCCCGGACTCTTCACCCTTGCGCCACAGCTTGCCACGGGAACGTGACCAATAGATGGCGCGATTCTCGGCAGCGGTCAGGGCCAGCGCCTCGCGGTTCATCCAGGCCATCATCAGCACGCGCCCGGTCTTGTGATCCTGGGCGATCGCCGGCACCAGGCCGTCGGCGTCCCATTTGATCTCGTCCTGCCAGTTTTTCATCTTCGACTCCGACCATGGGCCGCGCACTTCCAGTCGGCGGGCCCAGCGTTGAAACAGTGTGCCAGCGTGAACCGGTGCTGGCTATCGACGAACGACCAGATACAAACCGACGGCCACCATGATCCCGGCGGGCCAATGGCCCAGTTCGCTCAACGGGCCACCGGCGGCCAGCACGGCGCCGCCACCCAGGTGAGCCGCGCCAAGCAGGCGCAGGAACCAGTCGTCGCGCCGCTGTTTCCAGGGTGGAGCAGGGTCATGGGCATGGGGCTGGGACATGCGTTCGAGCAGATCGCGGGTCATGTTGGCCAAATGCGGAATCTGCTCGAACTGGCTCTGGACGTTGCCCAGCAAGGTCTTCGGGCTGACGCGCTCGCGCATCCAGCGTTCGAGGAAGGGCTGGGCGGTGTTCCACAAATCCAGGTCCGGGTACAGCTGGCGACCGAGGCCTTCGATGTTCAACAGGGTTTTTTGCAGCAGCACCAACTGCGGCTGGACCTCCATGTTGAAGCGGCGCGCAGTCTGGAACAGGCGCATCAGCACCTGGCCGAATGAAATATCTTTTAACGGTTTTTCGAAGATCGGTTCGCACACGGTGCGGATCGCCGCTTCGAATTCGTTGAGCTTGGTCTCGGCCGGCACCCAGCCCGAATCGATGTGCAACTGCGCGACGCGGCGGTAGTCACGCTTGAAGAAGGCGAACAGGTTGCGCGCCAGGTAATCCTGGTCCTCGGGGGTGAGGCTGCCGACGATGCCGCAGTCGATGGCGATGTACTGTGGGCTCCACGGTTGCACGGTGCTGACGAAGATGTTGCCCGGGTGCATGTCGGCGTGGAAGAAGCTGTCGCGAAACACCTGGGTGAAGAAAATCTCCACGCCGCGCTCGGCAAGCAGTTTCATGTCGGTGCGCTGGTCGGCGAGGGTTGCCAGGTCGGTCACCTGGATCCCGTAGATGCGCTCCATCACCAGCACTTTCGGCCGGCACCAGTCCCAATAGACTTGCGGCACGTACAGCAGCGGCGAGCCCTCGAAATTGCGCCGCAGCTGGCTGGCGTTGGCGGCCTCGCGCAGCAGGTCGAGCTCATCGAAGATGGTTTTTTCATAGTCCTGGACCACATCCACCGGGTGCAGCAGGCGTGCATCGGCTGACACCCGCTCGGCGGCGCGGGCAAGGATGAACAGCCAGGCCAGGTCCTGGGCAATGATCGGCTTGAGGCCCGGGCGGATCACCTTGACCACCACTTCTTCACCCGTCTTGAGCTGGGCGGCGTGGACCTGGGCGACCGACGCCGAAGCCAGCGGCTCGACGTCGAAACGGCTGAAGACTTCGCTGATCTTCTTGCCCAGCTGCGCCTCGATCAGCGCTACCGACAGTTTCGAGTCGAAGGGCGGCACGCGATCCTGCAGCAGCATCAGTTCGTCGGCGATGTCTTCGGGGAGCAGGTCGCGACGGGTCGAGAGGATCTGCCCGAACTTGATGAAGATCGGCCCCAGGTCCTGCAAGGCCAGGCGCAGGCGTGCGCCGCGGCTCAAGTCAAGCGTTCGACGGGGGAACCAGCGCCACGGCAGCACAAAGCGCAGTGCCAGGAGAAACCAGGGCAGCGGCAGGGCGAACAGCAGGTCATCGAGGCGGTAGCGGATCACGACGCGCTGGATGCGCAACAGACGGCGGACGGCAAGCAGCTTCATGCGTTATCGCTTGGGTTCAAGGGATCGGGAAAGGCGCTCGAAACGCGCCTCGAGACGTTCCAGATCTAGCTTGATCTGGTCCAGTTCGGCAAAACGGGCCTGGGCTTCGCGTTGGCCTACGAGCGTACGCGATTCCTCGGCCAGGTATTCACTCAGATTCTGTCCCAGGCTGGCGAAGCCCTGGCGGTACCAGCGGGAGCGGCTGCGCAGATGGCCACTGAGCAATTGGGTGGCGACCGGGCCGATCCAGCGGGACACTTCGTATTCCCAGTCCAGTTCCAGGTCCTGGAGAATCGCCGCCAGCTCCAGCAGCACGCCGCTGTCGCCGTCGAGCTCGACGTCGGGGTTGTGCAGCACCGCCGTCTTGTTCTTGCTCAGCGCCAACTCCAGCAGGCTAGATGCCGGGGCGCGCAGCGTGCAGTCGGCCTCGGCCTCCCAATGGGCGGCGAGCATCAGGCCTTCGTCGCTGGGCAGGATGAACAGCTGCAACGCCGGGCTGCGGCAGTCGACGGCAATCACCTTGCCGCTCAAGTGTGCCAGGCGCATCGGCGCCGTGCTGTCCAGGCGCAGGACCCGGTTGATACCGAGTTCGACACTGGCGAGCAGCCCGGTGAGCAGCATCAGGGCTTGATACCGCGGTGCAGGGCGACGATGCCGGATGTCATGTTGTGGTAGGTCACCCGATCGAAACCGGCTTCGACCATCATCGACTTCAGCGTTTCCTGGTCGGGGTGCATGCGGATCGATTCGGCCAGGTAACGATAACTTTCCGCGTCGTTGGTGATCAGCTTGCCCATCAAGGGCATGAAGGCGAACGAGTAGGCGTCATAAGCCTTGGACATCAGCGCGTTGGTTGGCTTGGAAAACTCCAGTACCAGCAGCCGGCCACCGGGCTTGAGCACGTGTAACATCGAGCGCAGGGCGTCTTCCTTGTGGGTGACGTTACGCAGGCCGAAGGCGATGGTCACGCAGTCGAAATGATTGTCGGGGAACGGCAGCTTCTCGGCGTCGGCCTGGACGAACTCGACGTTGCCGGCCACGCCCAGGTCGAGCAGGCGGTCACGGCCGACCTTGAGCATGGATTCGTTGATGTCGGCGAGCACCACATGGCCGGTGGGGCCGACGATGTGGGAGAACTTCTTGGTCAGGTCACCGGTACCGCCGGCAATGTCCAGCACGCGGTTGCCGCTGCGCACGCCCGACAGCTCGATCGCGAAACGCTTCCAGAGGCGATGCATGCCGCCCGAGAGCAGGTCGTTCATCAAGTCGTACTTGGCGGCCACCGAGTGGAAAACCTCGGCGACTTTCTCCGCTTTGTGGCTTTCCGGCACGTTCTTGAAGCCGAAGTGTGTGGTGGGTTCGGCATCGCTGCCTTTGCGCTGATCAGTCATATCGCGGTCACCAAAAAAGAATGCGGGACATTCTAATCCCGGTGGAGGGCTTTGTCTTGGCAAGGCTGCAGGTAAGATGAGCCACCGCCCGGACGTTTTGACGCAGGCAGGGTCGCAAACGTTCAGGCAAGTCTCGATCAAGCAGGAGTTAACAGATGGCCCGTATTACTGTTGAGCGTGCCCATGACCTGGGCAAGGAAGCGGCCCGCGAAAAGGCCGACAAGCTGGCCCGGAAACTGTCCGACAGCTACGGCCTGGAACCCAAGTGGGAGGGCGACACGCTGAAGCTCAAGCGTTCCGGGGTCAAGGGTGAAGTGCATGTGGGCGAGGATTCGATCCGCGTCGAAGTGGAGCTGGGCATGTTGATGTCGGCCATGAGCGGGACAATCAAGACGGAAATCGAAAAGGCGCTGGACAAGGCGTTGGCTTGATTGATTGGAAGGGTGGGTGGAATGCAGATTTAACTTCACCACCTAACTTACTGTGGGAGCGAGCTTGCTCGCGATGGCGGCATGTCAGCCAACCTTGATGCGACTGACACAATGCAAATCGCGAGCAAGCTCGCTCCCACAGGTGCGTGCCAATGGCTTCGGATTTTATGTCAGTTGTTAGGGTGCCCTTTCTAATTATTCTCACTACTTTGTGCCTGAGCCCGACCGTGTGCGGGCAGTTGCTCAAACCTGTCTTCGAGTGAGGTGCACCATGGCCAAAGTTATTCTGAAGAAAAAAACCGACGTTGAATCTTCCACGCTGGGCGACGTGAAAACGTACGCGCGCAAGATCTGGCTGGCGGGCCTGGGCGCTTATATCAAGGTCGGTCAGGAGGGCAGCGACTACTTCAAGGAGCTGGTCAAGGCCGGTGAAGTTGTTGAAACCAAAGGCAAAAAGAACATCGCCGGGAAACTTGAAGCGGCGAACAGCGAACTGATCGAAGCCAAGACCGACGTCAATACTTTCAAGGCCCGCGTCGAAGTTCAACTCGACAAAGTCGAGAAGGTATTCGACGCGCGTGTTGCAAGTGCCTTGAATCGTATCGGCATTCCGTCTAAACATGACGTTGAGACACTCTCTGCTAAGCTCGATGAGCTGACGGCATTGCTCGAACGTGTCGCGCGTAAACATTAAGGAGAACGGGATGGCTGGCAAGAAAATCACCGAAAAAGAAGGCAGCTCGTGGGCCGGGAAGATTGAAAAGTACTCCCGCAAAATCTGGCTTGCTGGTTTAGGCGTGTACTCGAAGATCGACACTGACGGCAGCAAACTCTTCGAGTCCCTGGTCAAGGACGGCGAGAAGGCCGAAAAACTCACCAAGACGGCGGTCGGCAAACAAGTCGATGCCGCCAAGGATTCTGCCGAGTCCACCAAGTCGCGCATGGGCGGCGTGAAGGATCGTGCACTGGGCAAGTGGGATGAGCTGGAAGGGGCTTTCGACAAGCGTCTGAACAGTGCAATTTCCCGCCTGGGCGTGCCGAGCCGCAATGAAGTCAAGGAACTGCACAGCAAGGTCGACACCCTCACCAGGCAGATCGAAAAACTCACCGGGGCCAAGGTCACGCCGGTCGCGACCAAGCCTGCTGCGACCAGGACGGCGGCGGCCAAGCCTGCAGCGAAGACGGCAGCCAAGCCACTGGTCAAGGCGGCGGCAAAAACCGTCGCCAAGCCTGCGGCCAAAGCAGCGGCCAAGCCAGTAGCCAAAACCGCAGCGGCCAAGCCTGCAGCCAAGGCGGCGGCCAAACCGGTCGCGGCAAAAACTGCAGCCAAACCTGCCGCCAAGCCAGCGGCCAAGACGGCGGCGGCTAAACCAGCTGCGGCCAAACCGGCTGCCAAGCCAGCGGCAAAAGCCGCAGCAAAACCGGCCGCGGCGAAAAAGCCCGCAGTGAAAAAACCGTCCGCGCCAAAAGCAGCCGCACCCAAGGCGCCGGCCGCGGCCGCCAAACCGGCCACCCCGACGAGCACGGCAAACTCTGCCTCGGCTCCAACCCCGGTAGCCACTCCGACTCCAGCGCCGGCTCCGTCGACGCCTACCAGCCAGTCCTGAGTTTCCGGGACATGCAAAAACGCCCGGCCTGTGAAGGTCGGGCGTTTTTTTTTGCGGTAGACCCAAATTGTGTGCGAGCCGGGTGGGAGCGAGCCTGCTCGCGAAAGCGCCGGGTCAGTCGATATCTCTTCTACTGACACTCCGTCTTCGCGAGCAGGCTCGCTCCCACATGGGGCTGCCGCAGTTGGCCGTTAGCCGTGCTCTTCCAGATACCGCAACGCCATCTGCTCGGTCGCGACCTTGATCGCTGGCGGCAAGTGCGGCGCCACCAGCATCATGATCTGATAGACCACCAGGCGAACCTCGCCCTCGCGATCGAGGATCCGCTGATAATCCAGCGAAAACAGCAACGTCATGGTGATCTGCTCCACCAGTTGCCCGAGTGCCTGGGTGTCGCTCACCAGCAGGCCTTGGGCCTTGAGTTGCGCCAGCAATGAGGCCAGGGTCCGTTTCAACGCGTTGAGCAACTGGCGGATACCCTTGGCCAGTTTCGGCAGGCGCCCCGCCAGGTTCGAGAGGTCCTGGAAGAGGAACCGGTATTGGGCCAGGCGCTCGACGATCAAATGCAGGAACAACCAGTAGTCCTCCGGCGCCAGTTGCGCATCGGCGGGCGGATCCAGCAGCGGTGCAAGCTCGGCCTGGAATCGCTCGAACAATCCGAGTATCAGCGGTTCCTTGCCATGGAAGTGGTAGTAGAGGTTGCCGGGGCTGATGCCCATCTCGTTGGCGACTTCGAGGGTGGAAACATTCGGCTCGCCCTTCTCGTTGAATAATTGCAGGGCACACTCGAGGATTCGGTCGCGGGTTTTCATCCGGTCTTCTTGGTCGGTGGAGTCTTTCCACGGCCCGCAGTGCGACCGTGGGACGAGGCGTTCAGCGTACCCGTACGTAATTCCCGGGTGCCGCTTCCAGGGCCGGGTATTTCGCGTTGCCCAGCGTCATCAGCGTTTCGTGTTGGGCGCCGGAGCGCTCCTGGATCCAACCCAGCCATTGGGTCCACCAACTGCCCTCGATGTGCTTGGCGTCGTAGTACCAGGCGCGCGGGTCGCTGCTCAGTTTCGGATTTTCAATGTAGTTGGCCTTGGGGTTGCCTGGCGGGTTGAGGATGCTCTGGACGTGTCCGCTGTTGGACAGCACGAAACGTCGTTCGCCGCCCAGCAGCAACGTCGAACGGTACACCGCATCCCACGGCGTGATGTGGTCGTTGATGCCGGCCACGCTGAAGCTGTCCACGGTGACTTTCTGCAAGTCGATAGGCGTGCCGCACACCTCCAGGGCGCCCGGCCGTGTCAGCGGGTTGTGCTTGAAAAAATCCAGCAGGTCGCCGTGATAGGCCGCCGGAAGCCGCGTGCAGTCGTTGTTCCAGTAGAGAATATCGAATGCCGGCGGCTCCTTGCCCAGCAGGTAGTTGTTGACGAAGTAGGTCCAGATCAAGTCGTTGGGCCGCATCCAGGCGAAGACCCGAGCCATGTCGCGGCCATCGAGAATGCCTTTCTGATAGGAGCGGCGCTTGGCGGCTTCGAGGGTCTGTTCGTCGATGAACAGCGTGGCCGGGCTCTCGACCTCGCTGTCCAGCAAGCTCACCAGGTAGGTGGCGCTGGCCACCCGGCGCAGTTGGCGCTTGGCTTGCAGATGGCCCTGCAGGGCGGCGATGGTCATGCCACCGGCGCAGGCGCCCATCAGGTTGACTTCGCGGGCGCCGGTGATCGTCCGGCAGACGTTCATGGCCTCTTCCGTCGCCTCGACATAACTGGACAGGCCCCATTCCCGATGGCGCACGTCCGGGTTGCGCCAACTGATGATGAACACCTGCAAGCCGTTTTTCAGAGCGTACTGGACGAAGCTGTTGGAAGGGCTCAGGTCGAAGATGTAGAACTTGTTGATCTGCGGCGGCACGATCAGCAGCGGCGTGGCGTATTGCTTTTCGCTCATAGGCTTGTACTGGATCAGTTCCAGCAGCTCGTTGCGAAACACCACTGCGCCGGGCGTACTCGCCAGGGTCTTGCCGACTTCAAAGGCGTGTGGCGTGACTTGCCGGGGCAAGCCGTCGTTGTGCAGCAGGTCGTCGACCAGATGGCTGATCCCGCGAATCAGGCTGCTGCCTCCGGAATTGAACAGCTCCTTGATCGCCAGCGGGTTGAGCAGGGTATTGGACGGCGATACCGCGTCGTTAAGCAGGGAGAAGGCGAAATGCGCACGGGCCTGATCATCCGGGCTCATGCCGCCCTCATCGATCCACTGGCGGACTTCCTTCTGCCAGCTCAGGTAGGCCTGCAGGCTGCGGCGGTAGAACGGGTTGAGCTGCCAGGTGGGGTCGGCGAAGCGTTTGTCGTCGGGGTTGGTCGGGTGCAGGGTGTCCCCCAGCAGGACGCGCCCCAGCTGGCCGCCGAGCCTCAACGCATGTCGGGCACTGTGGACCGGGTTGCGCAGGCCATGGGCGGCAACGTTGCGCAGGGTCGACAGCAGGTCCCTGCCGCGCAGGCCGGTGACCGCACTCTGTGCATTGATGAAGCTGGCAGGGGCGGGCATGGAACCCTTCGCCGGTTTGTCGCGCATGAGTCAACTCCTTCATCATCAGGCTGAAAACAAACACACCGAACCAGACAACATAGTCGCTGTTTCGGGTAGTTGCGCGATCCGGCGTCCTGCCAGGCGCAAATGGGCGGTGTCAGCCGCCACCCAGCGGCGCGGGATGCGGGTGCATGACCGCGCGCTGCCGTTCTTCCTCGAGGAACTTCATGATGATCGGCGCCACGGCCTCGGCCCGGGTGATCAGGAACAGGTGGCCGTCATCGATGATGTGCAACTGCGAATTGGGGATGCGCCAGGCCAGCATGCGCATGTTGATCAGGGGGATCAGCGGGTCGTCATCCCCGGCCAGGATCAAGGTCGGCTGGTGGATCTTGTGCAGCCAATGGATGCTGGTCCAGCCGAGGCCCGCGAACAGTTGCCAGTAATAACCGAGCTTGCCCGCCGAACGCACCTTGGCCGCGTGACGAGCCGCCAGGCTTGGGTCGCGGCGGAACGAGCCGCCGTAGATCAGCGGCGCGATGCGCATCACATGGGACGGCTGCACGTAGCGTCGGGGACTGGCCATCATCCACAGCACCTTCGGCTTGCCCGGCACCATCACCGCGCCAGCGGCCGTGGCGGCGAGCACCAGCTTCTTGCAGCGCTCCGGATAATCATGGGCGAACTGCTGGGCCAGGGCACCGCCCCAGGACACACCGATCACGTTGACCTGCCCATAGTCGAGGTAATCAAGCATCCGCGCGGTAAGCTTGGCCAGGCCCGGAAAACGATACGGCCGGCTCGGCGTCGACGAACCGCCGACCCCGGGCACATCGAAGGCGATCACTTCCAGGTCCGGGTCCAGGGCCTCGATGAACGGGAAGACCAGCTCCAGGTTGGCGCCGATGCCGTTGAAAATCAGCAACGGCGTCAAGTGAGGCTTGCCGGGACGTACCGCGGTGCGCAAGGTCTGGCCATCCAGATCGACGGTACGGAAAATGTACGGTTGCGGCATGCTTCAAGCCCTGTGGGTTGGGTCGCGGTCTTTCATTTTTCCCCGATCCCCTGTGGGAGCGAGCTTGCTCGCGATTACGGTGTGTCAGTACATACAAACTTTGACTGTGCCGCCGCCATCGCGAGCAAGCTCGCTCCCACATTGGATCTGCTGTGAACCTGAGTCTGTGTTCACCAACGCTGTGGGCCTTGCATTCAGTGTCGGCTGCCGGGGGGCATTCGTGAGCAAACCCAGTCCTGCAGCGGACGAACAGCATTCTTTACCGCTCATGCACATAAGTGCCCGGCGCCGCTTCCCCGGCCACATACGTCTTGTTGCCCAGCACGGTAGGGGCCTTCTTCAGCTTGCCCGAGCGTTCGGCCTGCCAGGCTTGCCAGTGCAGCCACCAGGAGTCGGTGTGCTTGGTGGAGTTTTCCATCCAGTCCTCGGCCTTGGCCGGCATGTCTTCACTGGTCATGTAGCGTGACTTGGGATTGCCCGGCGGGTTGAGAATGCTCTGGATGTGACCGCTGCTCGACAGCACGAATTCAACCTTGCCTCCGAACAGCTGCGCCGATTTGTAGCAGGACTTCCACGGGGTTATGTGGTCGTTGGTGCCGGCCAGGGAAAAGATATCGGCGCTGACCTGCTTGAGGTCGATCGGCGTGCCGCACACTTCCAGTGCGTTGGGACGGATCAGCGGGTTGTTCTTGAACATCTCGATGAGGTCGCCATGGAACGCCGCCGGGAGTCGCGTGGTGTCGTTGTTCCAGAACAGGATGTCGAACACCGGCGGCTCGTTGCCCAGCAGGTAATTGTTCACCCAGTAGTTCCAGATCAGGTCATTGGGCCGCATCCAGGCGAACACCTTGGCCATGTCGCGGCCTTCCAGCACGCCGGCCTGGTAGGAATGGCGCTTGGCCGTTTCCAGGGTCTGCTCGTCGACGAACAGCGCCACGTCGGTGTCCAGGGTGGTGTCCAAAACACTCACCAGCAGGGTCAGGGCATTGACCTTTTTCTCCCCCAGCGCGGCGTAATGGCCGAGCAGGGCGGTGCAGGTGATGCCGCCCGAGCAGGCGCCCAGCATGTTCACGTCCTTGCTGCCGGTGATGGCCGTGACCACGTCCACCGCTTCCTTGAGCGCTTCGATGTAGGTCGACAGGCCCCACTCGCGCTGCGCCTTGGTGGGGTTGCGCCAGCTGATGATGAAGGTCTGCACGTTGCTGCGCAGGCAGAAGCGCGCCAGGCTCTTGTCCGGGCTCAGGTCGAATACGTAGAACTTGTTGATTTGCGGCGGCACCACCAGCAACGGTCGCTCATGGACCTGCTCGGTGATGGGGCGGTACTGGATCAGCTCCAGCACGTCATTGCGAAAGACTACCGCGCCTTCGGTCACGCCCAGGCTCTTGCCGACTTCGAATGCGCCCATGTCGACCTGGCTCGGCATCCCGCCGTTGTGCACCAGGTCCTTGGCCAGGTGGGACAGGCCATCGAGCAGGCTCTTGCCACCGGTTTCGAAGAAGCGCTTGACCGCCGCCGGGTTGGCCGCCGAGTTGGTCGGGGCCATGGCTTCGGTCATCAGGTTGATCACGAAGTGCCCACGGCTGATGTCCTGGGGCGAAAGGCTGCTGTCGTCGATCCAGGCGTGCAGCTCCTTGCGCCACGCCAGATAGGTTTGCAGATAACGTCTGTAGAGCGGGTTCTGGCTCCACGCCGGGTCGTTGAAACGACGGTCATCACTGGCGGGCTGCAACTCGGATTTGCCGAACAGGACTTTCCTCAGTTCAGCGCCGAAATGGGCGACGTGCTTGACGCTGTGCAGCGGTTGTTTGATGGTCTGGGTCAGCACCATCCGGGCAGAGGCCAGCAGGTCTTTCCTGCGCAAGCCGACGACGGGATTCAAGCCCAGGGTGTTTTCCGAAGCTTGGTACTTCAACTCATCGTTGTTCTTGTTGCTCATCTACGACGCTCCATTGTCCTTCAGACGAGTACCGGGGACCGTGCCAGAAGCGCAAGGCCAATACCAGGTACGCTGCTCGGGGTGACCATTAATTCCGCATCGAGGGCAATGAGGAAACGTGTGCCAGGAACTCGCCGGTTCCTTTGCAGGGAACTTGCCAGCTCCATTGGTTACCCGAGTTTAATTTTTTTCGCAAGCAGGCCAGTCATTGACGTTGCCGCGCAGGCATTCAAGCAGATGAGTCTAGAAAATTCGCCCTAATGCGCCAGCCCTTGAGCTAGAGCATCAGCTTGACGACGGACGCATTCGGGTCGCGGGTTTTTCCGGCCGCCTTGAGTTCGGCGAGATAATCGTTCCACAGGTCTTCCTGGCGCACCGCCAGCTGGTACAGATAGTCCCAGGTGAACAATCCGCTGTCATGGCCATCGTCGAAGGTCAGTTTCAGTGCGTATTGGCCGGCCGGTTCGACCTTGGTCAGGCCGACGCCGAGCTTGCCGTATTGCAGGATAGGTTTGCCGTGGCCCTGGACCTCGGCCGAAGGCGAGTGCACCCGCAGGAATTCCGCGGGCAGGTGATACTCCTCGTCCGGCGCGTATTTGAGCGTCAGGGTCTTGGAGGCTTTGTGCAGGTTGATGGCGGTGGGGAGTCTGGTCATGGCCTGTGATCCGTCTCTGAAGGACGCGTTGATCTCCAAAACGACGCGGTCCATGTGGGAGCGAGCTTGCTCGCGATAGCGGTTTGACAGTCAACACAAGGGTTGAATGTTATGCCGCCATCGCGAGCAAGCTCGCTCCCACAGGTTCCGGGGAAACCTGTCGGTGGCCTACAGGATATACCGCGACAGGTCTTCGTTCTGCGCCAGCTCGCCGAGGTGGCTGTTGACGTATTCGGCGTCGATGATGATCGGCGCTTCGTTGTGGGCGCTGGCCAGGTCGCCGGCGCTGAACGAGACTTCCTCGAGCAGGCGTTCAAGCAGCGTGTGCAGGCGCCGGGCACCGATGTTCTCGGTCTTCTCGTTGACCTGCCAGGCGATCTGCGCCAGGCGCTTGATGCCTTCCGGCGCGAACTCGATGTTCAGGCCTTCGGTCTTGAGCAGCGCGCAGTATTGTTCGGTCAGCGACGCATGGGGCTCGCTCAGGATGCGCTCGAAGTCTTCCGGCGACAGCGCCTTGAGTTCGACCCGGATCGGCAAGCGGCCTTGCAGCTCAGGCACCAGGTCGCTCGGCTTGCTCAGGTGGAACGCACCGGAGGCAATGAACAGGATGTGGTCGGTCTTGACCATGCCCAGCTTGGTATTCACCGTGCAGCCTTCGATCAACGGCAGCAGGTCGCGTTGCACGCCTTCGCGGGAAACGTCGGCGCCGCCGACATTGCCGCGCTTGGCGACCTTGTCGATTTCGTCGATGAACACGATGCCGTGCTGCTCGACCGCTTCCAGGGCCTTGGCCTTCAGTTCCTCTTCGTTGACCAGGCGACTGGCTTCTTCATCGCGCACCAGCTTCAGCGCTTCCTTGACCTTGAGCTTGCGGCTTTTCTTCTTGCCCTTGCCCATGTTGGCGAACAGGCTCTGCAACTGGTTGGTCATTTCTTCCATGCCTGGCGGCGCGGAAATGTCGACACCGGCCATTTCGGCCACCTCGATCTCGATCTCCTTGTCGTCCAGCTGGCCTTCGCGCAGGCGTTTGCGGAACAGTTGGCGGGTATTGGAGTCCTGGGTCGTGGCGGCGTCGGCGTTGAAGCCCATGCGCGCCGGTGGCAGCAGGGCATCGAGAATGCGCTCTTCAGCGGCGTCTTCGGCGCGATGGCGAACCTTGGTGATTTCCTGTTCGCGCAGCAGCTTGATCGCCGCATCGGCCAGGTCACGAATGATCGACTCGACGTCGCGGCCCACGTAGCCGACTTCGGTGAACTTGGTGGCTTCGACCTTGATGAATGGCGCGTTGGCGAGCTTGGCCAGGCGCCGGGCGATCTCGGTCTTGCCGACACCGGTCGGGCCGATCATCAAGATGTTCTTGGGGGTCACTTCGACGCGCAGTTCTTCCGGCAGTTGCATCCGGCGCCAGCGGTTACGCAAGGCGATGGCGACGGCGCGCTTGGCATCGTCCTGGCCGATGATGTGGCGATTGAGTTCGTGGACGATTTCGCGGGGAGTCATGGACATAATAATTGGCGGTCCTCAAGCGGGAGTCTGGGCCTGGAAGGGCTTACTCCGCGAGGTCCTGCTCCTCAATGGTCTGGGTGTGGTTGGTGAAAACGCAGATGTCGCCGGCGATGCCCAGGGCAGTCTCGACGATCTCGCGAGCCGACAGGTCGGTCTTTTTCAGCAGGGCGCTGGCGGCAGCCTGGGCGTAGGCGCCACCGGAACCCATGGCGATCAGGCCGTCTTCCGGTTCAACCACGTCGCCGTTGCCGGTAATGATCAAGGAAGCATCCTTGTTGGCTACCGCAAGCATGGCTTCGAGGCGGCTCAGGGAACGGTCGGTGCGCCATTCCTTGGCCAGCTCGACGGCTGCGCGGACCAAGTGACCCTGATGCTTTTCAAGTTGCCCTTCGAAACGCTCGAACAGGGTGAAGGCGTCGGCGGTGGCCCCGGCGAAACCGGCGATGACCTGGCCGTGATACAGGCGGCGGACTTTCTTCGCGTTGCCTTTCATCACGGTGTTGCCCAATGAAACCTGGCCGTCGCCGCCCATGACGACTTTGCCGTGACGGCGGACTGAAACGATGGTGGTCAAGGGAAGAGTCTCCACGCAGCGGGGCGAAAATGCCCGGATGGAACTCATATGGGGGTGGCGTGGGGTTTTTCAACTGCGGGGAGGGGGAAGGGATGAGTGGTCCCCGGCTTCTTGCGCAGCGCTTTTGTGGCGAGGGAGCTTGCTCCCGCTGGACCGCGCAGCGGTCCCAAGCTTTTGGGGCTGCTACGCCCGAGGCGTCGGACCGACCCAGCGGGAGCAAGCGCCCTCGCCACGAAAAGCCCCGCAGCCACAGATGCCTTCGTTAGAATCAGCGGCTTTGGCGTTGTTGTAACAACAGGTTGCTGAAACCGCTGCCGGCTAGTTGTTTCTGGGCCTTGGTCAGCTCTTCGCGGTTGCTGAACGGTCCGACCAGTACGCGATACCAGGTTTCGTCCTTCACGGTTCCGGACTCCACCGACACCGACTGGCCCAGCAGAATGATCTGCGCCCGGACCTTGTCGGCGTCGGCTTCCTTGCGGAACGAGCCAGCCTGCAGGAAGAATTTTGTCACCGGCGCGGCCTTCTGCACCGGCGGGGCCGGTGGCGGCGTAATGCCGGCCAGGGCGGCCTGGGCGCGGGCGGTGTCGATCTTCGCCGCTTCGGCTGGGGTCACTGGCGTGGTCGGCACCTGCGGCGTCGGCAGGGTTTTCTCCGGCACCGCATCGGGCGGCACGATGACCTCCGATTCCGGCAGCAAGGTGTAGAAGTCGTATTTCGGCTTCACCGGTTGTGTCGGGCTCGGCGGGGTCTTGTTGGCCTCGGCGATCCGCGTGGCTTTCTGCTGCTCTTGCCGAACACGCTTGACGTCATCGCCCTGGCCCGGTTCCAGCTTCATCAGGAATACGATGAATGCGCCGACAGTCAGGCCGATCGCCATCCACAACCAGCCCGGAATCGGCTGTTTGGCCGGAGGCTGGTAACGACTGGCGCCGCGTTTGGGTGCAGGTTTTTTCTTGGCGGCCAAGTTACATGCGCTCCAGCGTTTCCAGGCCCAGCAGTTCCAGGCCTTGCTTGAGCGTGCGCCCGGTCAGCGCGGCGAGGCGCAGGCGGCTCTGCATTTGTGCCGGGGTCTCGGCGTTGAGGATCGGGCAATTCTCGTAGAAGCTGGAAAACAGCCCGGCGACGTCGTACAGGTAGGCGCACAAGGTGTGCGGCGTGCCCTTGTCGGCCACATTGTTAAGGACTTCACCGAATTGCGCCAGCCTGGCCGCCAGCTCCTGCTCGTGGGCGGCTTCGAGGACGATCTGGCCCTCGATTTCGTCGAAGCCCTTGCCGAGTTTGCGGAACACGCCCGCCACGCGGGTATAGGCGTACAGCAGGTACGGTGCGGTGTTGCCTTCGAAGTTGAGCATCAGGTCGAAGTTGAAGCTGTAGTCGCTGGTGCGGTGCTTCGACAGGTCGGCGTATTTCACCGCGTCGATGCCGACCACCTTGGCGATCTTGCGCAGTTCGTCTTCGGCCAGCTCCGGGTTCTTGCCCTTGACCAGGGTGTACGCACGGTCCTGGGCTTCGGTGAGCAGGTCGATCAGCTTCACCGTGCCGCCATCGCGGGTCTTGAACGGGCGGCCATCGGCGCCGTTCATGGTGCCGAACCCCATGTGTTCCATTTCCATCGGATGGGTCACGAAACCGGCCAGGCGGGCCACTTCGAACACCTGCTGGAAGTGCAGGGCCTGGCGCTGGTCGACGAAATACAGGACCCGATCGGCCTTCAGCACGCCGTTGCGATAACGCACGGCCGCCAGGTCAGTGGTGGCGTAGAGGTAGCCACCGTCAGCCTTGACGATGATCACCGGCAGCGGCTCGCCATCGGCGGTCTTGAACTGGTCGAGGAACACGCACTGGGCGCCGTTGCTTTCCACCAGCATGCCTTTGGCCCGGAGGTCGTTGACCACGTTGATCAGGTCGTCGTTGTAGGCGCTTTCGCCCATCACGTCGGCCATGCTCAGCTTGACGTTCAGCAGCTCGTAGATCTTCTGGCAGTGGGACAGCGAGATGTCCTTGAACTTTGTCCACAGCGCCAGGCACTCGGCATCGCCGGCCTGCAGCTTGACCACCAGGCCACGGGCGCGGTCGGCGAACTCGGGCGACTCGTCGAAGCGTTGCTTGGCGGCGCGGTAGAAGTTTTCCAGGTCCGACAGCTCATCGCTGGTGATCGGGTTTTCCTGCAGGTAGGCCATCAGCATGCCGAACTGGGTGCCCCAGTCGCCGACGTGGTTCTGGCGGATCACCGTGTCACCGAGAAACTCCAGGACGCGCGCCACGCCATCGCCAATGATGGTCGAGCGCAGGTGACCGACGTGCATTTCCTTGGCGAGGTTGGGGGCCGACAGGTCAACCACGGTGCGCTGCAACGGGCCGGCCTTGCGTACGCCGAGGCGCTCGTCGGCCAGGGCCGCGTCCAGCCGCGAGGCCAGCGCCTGGGTATTCTGGAAGAAGTTGATGAACCCGGGGCCGGCAATTTCGGCCTTGGTGACGTTTTCGTCGGCCGGCAATGCGGCGATGATCTTTTCCGCCAGGTCGCGAGGTTTCATGCCGGCCGGTTTGGCGAGCATCATCGCGATGTTGCTGGCAAAGTCACCGTGGGTCTTGTCGCGGGTGTTCTCGACCTGAATCGCCGGCGACAGGCCTTCTGGCAGCACACCTTCAGTGACGAGTTGGGTGATGGCTTGCTGGATAAGCTGGCGAATGGTGTCTTTCATGGTCTTCTCTTTCAACCGCAGGCGCGGCGGCGCTTCGATGCGCTGGTGGAAAAACTGGGCATTATCCGTGGCGCGGGCGAGCTTGCCAACTGTAGCGGGTCGGGCGGGTATGTGCGGCGACTATTCTTGCTGGCCTGGATGTACGCAATCCCCTGTGGGAGCGAGCTTGCTCGCGATAGCGGTCTGGCATTCAATATTCATGCAAGCTGATCCGCCGCCATCGCGAGCAAGCTCGCTCCCACAAGGGCCAGGTTAGCGATCCATTAATACAAATCCACCGGATCCACATCCAGCGACCAGCGCACCGCCCGCCCGCTGGGCAGTTGTTCCAGTACCAGCAACCAGGCGCTCAGCAACCGATGCAGCGGTGCGCGGGCATTGGCCTGTAATAAAAGCTGTGCGCGATAACGTCCCGCCCGCCGTTCCATCGGAGCCGGCACCGGGCCCAATAGTTCGATCCCGCTGAGGCTCTGTTCCGCCAGCAGGCGCTCGGCCTCGCTGCACGCTTCGTCCAGGAAGCCTTCGGCCTGTCCTGGCTTGTGGGCCTCGGCCCGCAGCAGCGCCAGATGGGCGAACGGCGGCAGCCCGGCGGCGCGACGTTCGCTCAAGGCCTGCTCGGCGAAGGCGAAGTAGCCCTGCTCGGTCAATTGGATCAGCAGCGGGTGGTCGGCCAGGTGGGTCTGGATAATCACTTTGCCCGGTTCCTCGGCCCGTCCGGCGCGGCCCGCGACCTGGACGATCAACTGCGCCATGCGCTCGCTCGCGCGGAAGTCACCGGAAAACAACCCACCGTCGGCATCCAGGATCGATACCAGCGTCACGCGCGGGAAATGATGCCCCTTGGCGAGCATCTGCGTGCCCACCAGGATGCACGGCTGGCCTTTCTGGATCGTGGCGAACAGCTGATTCATCGCATCCTTGCGCGAGGTGCTGTCGCGATCCACCCGCAGCACCGGGTAATCGGGAAACAGGATGCCCAGGCGCTCTTCGGCGCGCTCGGTGCCGGCGCCTACCGGGCGCAGGTCCACTTTCCCGCACTGCGGGCAGTGCCTCGGCACTCGCTCGGAATGTCCGCAATGGTGGCAGCGCAGTTCGCCGTAGCGCTGATGCACGGTCATTCGCGCGTCGCAGCGTTCGCAGCCGGACATCCAGCCGCAGTCATGGCACAGCAGGGTCGGGGCGAACCCTCGGCGGTTGAGAAACACCAGCACCTGCTGCCCAGCGGCCAGGGTCTGGCCGATGGCTTGCTGCATCGGTCCGGAAATGCCGCTGTCCAGCGGGCGGCTTTTCACATCCAGGCGCAGGAAGCGCGGCTGCTTGGCGCCGCCGGCCCGCTCGTTGAGGCGCAGCAGGCCGTAGCGACCGGTGTAGGCGTTGTGCAGGCTTTCCAGGGAGGGCGTAGCCGAGCCGAGCACGATCGGGATGTTTTCCTGGCGAGCCCGCACCAGCGCCAGGTCACGGGCGTGGTAGCGCAGGCCTTCCTGCTGTTTATAGGAGCCGTCGTGTTCTTCATCGATGATGATCAAGCCGGGGTTTTTCATCGGCGTGAACAGCGCCGAGCGGGTGCCGATGATGATGTCTGCCTCGCCGTCGCGCGCGGCGAGCCAGGCTTCCAGGCGCTCGCGGTCGTTGACCGCCGAATGCACCAGGGCGATGCGCGCATTGAAGCGCTGCTCGAAGCGCGCCAGGGTCTGTGGGCCCAGGTTGATTTCCGGAATCAGCACCAAAGCCTGCTTGCCGGCTTCGAGGGTCTGACGGATCAGTTGCAGGTAGACCTCGGTCTTGCCGCTGCCGGTGACGCCCGCCAGCAGAAAGGCGTGATAACTGTCGAAACCCGCGCGAATCGCCTCGCAAGCGGTCCGCTGTTCGGCGTTGAGCGGCAGTTCCGGCTGGGCCAGCCAGTGTTCGTGGCGGGCGTCGGGGGCGTGCCGGCGGACTTCTACCTGGACGAGATTCTTGGCCAGCAGCAGGTCAAGGCTGTCCTTGCTGAGCATCAACTTGCTCAACAGCTGGTGCGCTACCCCATGGGGATGCTGGGCCAGGGTCGCCAGGGCCTCGCGTTGGCGCGGTGCGCGGGCGATGCGCGGGTCATCCAGCGAAGCGCCCGGCGTCACCGACCAGAATCGCTCCTGGCGTGCCTCGGCCGGTTCGCCCTGGCGCAACAGCACCGGTAACGCCCAGCTCAGGGTGTCGCCCAGGCTGTGCTGATAATACTGTGCGGTCCACAGGCACAGTTTGAACAGCGCCGCGGGCAGCGGTGGCGTGGCGTCGAGCAGCGCCAGGGCCGGTTTGAGCTTGTCGACCGGCACTTCGCTGTGATCGGTGACTTCCACCAGGATCCCGATCATTTCCCGCCGGCCGAACGGCACCCGCAGGCGCATGCCCGGCTGCAACTCGGCGCGTGTTACCCCGGCCGGGGCACGGTAGTCGAACAGGCGGCGCAGGGGCGATGGCAGGGCGAGGCGCAGGATGGCGTCGGGCACGCGGGAGGGTCTCGATAGACAAGCAAATTCAGAAAACCTGGCGCGATCCTTGTGGGAGCGAGCCTGCTCGCGAAAGCGGAGCGTCAAGCAATACTCATGCGACGGGTCCACCGCCTTCGCGAGCAGGCTCGCTCCCACAGAGGAGCTGGCGCATGAGGCGGGGAGCCTAGCAGACGGTTGGTACAAGTTGTAGCTTGCGTGATTAATCTTGTCTGGTAGAATCCGCGGCCTAATTACGTGCGGTATTCAACAATAGTGTTGGGTGGCGGCACGCTAGCCTGAGGAAAACACCATGAAAACCGATATCCATCCGGACTACCCAGTTGTGGCCGTAACCTGCAGCTGCGGCAACAAGTTCGAAACGCGTTCGACCTACGGCAAAGCCCTGGCGATCGACGTTTGCAACGAATGCCACCCGTTCTACACCGGTAAGCAAAAGACTCTGGATACCGGCGGCCGTGTTCAGAAGTTCGCCGATCGTTTCGGTGCTTTCGGCAAAGTTACTCCAAAAGCCTGAGGCTGATCATCTTGGAAAGTCGTTCCGGCTATTCCAGGCTGATGAAAAAGGCGTCCCTAGCGGGCGCCTTTTTTGTGTCCGCGATTTGGCTCTGTGGTGCCCAGGCGGCGTGCCCGTCCCCGGTTGGACTGCCCGACGTGGCCGTGCAACGGGTAGTCGATGGCGACACCTTGTACCTCAGCGACGGTCGTCGCATCCGCATGATCGGTCTCAACAGTCCGGAACTGGGAAAGCGCGGGCGTGCTGACGAGCCGTTTGCCGTGGTGGCGCGGCAGCGGCTCGAGGCGCTGGTGGCTGCCAGCGCCGGTCGGGTCAGGGTGTCGCCTGGCAAGGACGACCGGGACGACTACGGGCGCACGCTGGCCCATGTCTATGACCAGCAAGGTCGCAACCTGGAAGAGCAGTTGATTGCCGAGGGGCTGGGTTACCTGGTCGCGGTTGCGCCGAATGTCGACCTGGTCGAATGCCAGCAGGCGGCGGAGCGCAAGGCGCGGCAAGCCGGCCTGGGGCTATGGAAGAAGTCACCCGTCGTGCGCGCGGAGCAGATCAAGGCGCCCGGTTTTGCGCTGGTCAGCGGCCGCGTAGACAGTGTGCAACGCAATCGCGGCGGGATCTGGATCGAGCTGCAAGGCTCGGTTGTCCTGCATATTGCCGCCAATTTGCAGCGAAGCTTTGACGCTTCGATGCTCAAGGGCCTGGAAGGCCGGACCATCGAGGCCCGTGGTTGGGTTGTCGATCGCTCTCGGCGCGGTGCGGCCAGGCCCGGGCAGGCGCGGTGGATGTTGCCTCTGACTGATCCGGCAATGTTGCAGGCAGTGCTCAGGCGGAAATAATTGTAGACATTTTTTGACGTTATTGTATCCATGAAGCCCTTGTGTTTCCTGGCTCTTGGCCCAAAGTCGTAGGGCAGGGCGCTTGACAGCAGTGACTGGTCAGTCTTGTAGGGACTTTGCGAGGCGCGTATCCTCGGCGGTCCGTCTGTCCAACACAGTAAAAAGCGGAATGCCCACATGTCTGATCTGAAAACTGCCGCTCTCGAATATCACGCTAATCCTCGTCCAGGAAAGCTGAGTGTCGAGCTCACCAAGGCCACCGCCACTGCCCGCGACCTGTCGCTGGCCTACAGCCCCGGCGTAGCCGAGCCAGTACGCGAGATCGCTCGCGACCCTGAGCTGGCCTACAAATACACCGGCAAGGGCAACCTGGTTGCAGTCATTTCCGATGGCACCGCGATTCTCGGCCTGGGTAACCTCGGCCCACTGGCCTCCAAGCCGGTCATGGAAGGCAAGGGCGTGCTGTTCAAGCGCTTCGCCGGTATCGACGTGTTCGACATCGAAGTCGATTCCGAAAGCCCGCAGGCCTTCATCGACACCGTCAAGCGCATCTCCATCACCTTCGGCGGCATCAACCTGGAAGACATCAAGGCACCTGAGTGCTTCGAGATCGAGCGCGCCCTGATCGAACAGTGCGACATTCCGGTTTTCCACGATGACCAGCACGGCACCGCGATCGTGACCGCCGCCGGCATGATCAACGCCCTGGAAATTGCCGGCAAGACCCTGCCGGAAGCCAAGATCGTCTGCCTGGGCGCCGGCGCCGCGGCCATCTCCTGCATGAAGTTGCTGGTGAGCATGGGCGCCAAAATTGAAAACATTTTCATGGTCGACCGTACCGGCGTGATCCACTCCGGCCGTGACGATCTGAACCAGTACAAGGCCGTGTTCGCCCACGCGACCGACAAGCGCTCCCTGGCGGACGCGCTGGACGGTGCAGACGTGTTCGTCGGCCTGTCGGGGCCGAACCTGCTGAGCCCGGAAAACCTGCTGCGCATGGCGCCGAACCCGATCGTGTTCGCCTGCTCGAACCCGGACCCGGAAATCTCCCCGGAACTGGCTCACGCCACCCGCAGCGACGTGATCATGGCCACCGGCCGTTCGGACTATCCGAACCAGGTCAACAACGTACTGGGCTTCCCGTTCATCTTCCGTGGTGCCCTGGACGTTCGCGCCAAGCGCATCAACGAAGAAATGAAAGTCGCCGCCGCCAACGCCCTGCGCGAACTGGCCAAGCTGCCGGTGCCTCAGGATGTGTGTGACGCCTACGGCGGCATCAAACTGGAATTCGGTCGTGAGTACATCATTCCGAAGCCAATGGATGCGCGCCTGATCACCCTGATCTCCGACGCCGTGGCCAAGGCCGCGATCGAGACTGGGGTGGCCACCCTGCCATATCCGAAGAACTACCCGCTCAAGAGCGTGGATGACGTGTTCAACGGCTAAGCCGTTGTAGCGCTTCAACAAAAAGCCCCGGCTCGTGTGAGCCGGGGCTTTTTATAGGGATAGGAATAACCCCTTCGAGAAAACCACAGAACCCGTGGCGATGGAGCTTGCTCCCGCTGGGCTGCGCAGCAGCCCCAAAAGAGGCGGTCGCTGCGCAACCGAGCGGGAGCAAGCTCCCTCGCCACAGGTTATCTACACAATGTCCGATTGAAAAAAAGCCCCGCGCTTCTCTCGAAGGCGGGGCTTTTCGGTGGCGTCCGGTCAGAACAGATCGATCGGCGCTGCCTCATCCGCCGGCAGCGGGCTGCCCGGCGCTACACCGTTGCCCAGCTCATTGACCGACGGCGGCGTGTCTTCGCTCTTGAACAGCTCGAAGTACGCGCCAGGCGTGCCTGGGGTGGCGGCGCGACCGCTGACCGGGTCGACCCGCAGGCTGAGGATGCCTTCCGGTTCCGGCTGGGTGTGGGGTGGCCGGTCCTTGAGGGCGGCGCCCATGTAGGTCATCCAGATCGGCAGCGCCACGGTACCGCCGAATTCGCGACGACCCAGGCTCTCGGGCTGATCGAAACCGGTCCAGACGGTGGTCACATAATCGCCGTTGTAGCCCGAGAACCACGCATCCTTCGATTCGTTGGTGGTACCGGTCTTGCCGGCCAGGTCGGTGCGACCCAGTGCCAATGCGCGCCGGCCGGTGCCGAGCTTGATCACATCCTGCAGCATGCTGTTGAGGATGTAGGTGGTACGGCCGTCAACGATGCGTTCGGCGATTGCCGGCGCTTGCGGTACGCCAGGGGCGGTGGTGGCTTCGCCGCCAGTTGCGTTGACTGTGAAGGTCTCGGCGGCGGGGGCGGCGACGCCGTCGCTGGCCTGCTCGCCTGTCGGCACTCGTGGCGGGTTGGCGACAAACAGCGTTTCGCCGTTGCGGCTTTCGATCCTGTCGATGATGTACGGAGTGATCTTGTAGCCGCCGTTGGCAAAGGTGCTCCAACCCGTGGCGATTTCCATTGGCGTCAGGGTCGCGGTGCCCAGGGCCAGGGACAGATTGCGCGGCAGGTCCTGCTTGTTGAAGCCGAACTTGCTGATGTAATCGATGGTGCGGTCCACGCCCAGCGCTTGCAGCAGGCGGATCGAGACAAGGTTGCGGGACTTGTAAAGTGCTTCGCGCAGGCGAATCGGGCCGAGGAAGGTATTGGTGTCGTTCTTCGGTCGCCAGACCTTGTCGAGGTACTCGTCGACAAACACGATCGGCGCATCGTTGACCAGGCTGGCGGCGGTGTAGCCGTTATCCAGCGCAGCGCTGTAGACGAACGGCTTGAAGCTCGAGCCCGGTTGACGCTTGGCCTGCAAGGCGCGGTTGTAATTGCTCTGCTCGAAGGCGAAGCCACCCACCAGCGAGCGGATCGCGCCATTCTGCGGGTCCAGCGACACCAGCGCGCCTTGGGCGGCAGGTATCTGACTGAACTTGAGGGAGTTGTCCGGCTGGCGCTGTACGCGGATCAGGTCGCCGACCTGAGCGACGTCCGATGGCTGCCGCGGGTTGGCGCCCATGCTGTTGGTATTGAGGAACGGACGGGCCCATTTCATGGTGTCCCAGGCCACGTGCTCTTCGGACTCGCCATTGCGGGTCAGGACCTTGATGCCGTCCTTGTCCACCTGAGTGACGATCGCCGGCTCCAGGCTGCTGATGGTGCGCTGCTTGGTCAGCTCCAGGGCCCAGGCTTCCTTGGTCTTGCCTGGCAGGCGCGATTCCGGCCCACGGTAGCCGTGGCGCTGGTCGTAGGTCATCAGGCCTTCATGGAGCGCGGTATTGGCCATTTCCTGCAGGTTGCTCGGCACCGTGGTGGTGACCCGGAAACCTTCGGTGTAGGCGTCGCTGCCATAGCGCCCGACCATCTCGGCCCGGGCCATTTCGGCGATGTACGGGGCGTTCACTTCCGGCGTCGGCACGTGGTAGCTGGCGTTGAGCGGCTCATTGATTGCGGCGGTGTAGTCGGATTCGCTGATCTTGCCGAGCTTGTACATGCGCCCCAGGATCCAGTCGCGACGTTCCTTGCTGCGTGCCGGGTTGGCCAGCGGGTTGAAGCGCGACGGTGCCTTGGGCAGGCCAGCGATCATCGCCATCTGCGCCAGGCTCACATCGCGGATCGACTTGCCGTAATACACCTGCGCCGCCGCTTCGATGCCGTAGGCGCGGTTGCCCAGGTAAATCTTGTTCACGTACAGCTCGAGGATTTCATCCTTGGTCAGTTGCCGCTCGATCTGCAGGGCCAGGAGGATCTCGGTGGTCTTGCGCGAGAAGCTGCGCTCGCTGGTCAGAAAGAAGTTCTTGGCGACCTGCATGGTGATGGTGCTGCCGCCGGACTGGATGTGGCCACTCTTGACCAGCTGGCTGGCGGCGCGCATCAGGCTACCCGGATCGACGCCATAGTGGTTGGCGAAGTTGTCGTCTTCAGCACTTAGTAACGCATTGATGAAATTGGGCGGAATGTCGGCGAAACGGATGGGTGTGCGGCGCATTTCGCCAAATTCGGCGATCAATTTATTGTCGCTGCTGTAGACCCGCAGAGGAATCTGCAACTGAATACTTCTCAGCGCCTCCACGGACGGCAATCCCGGACTAAGGTAAAGAAAGGCACCACTCAGACCCAGGAGCAGTCCGCAGAAAACCGCGACGATGGACCATCCGAAAAATTTCAGCAGACGAATCAAGGCTTTTGGATATCCAGGCAAAGAATGAAAAAGGCGCCAGGTTCAGGGAAGGACCCATGCCAGCAACAAAGCGAAAAAAAACGCTGGGCATTATAAGCATTTTTTTTCGTCGGAAACGCCATCCGGACGTCCGTCGGACCGGGGGGATTGAACGCAATTCATATTAGAGAGTCCGTAACTCACGGATAGTCATAGGGAATTGGTAGTGCTACGACTCTTCAATAAAAAAGCCCACACACTTCTGGGGATCGACATCAGCTCGACGTCGGTGAAGCTGCTCGAATTGAGCCGTCAGGGCGATCGTCTGCGTGTCGAGTCCTACGCTGTCGAGCCGTTGCCAGCCAATGCCGTGGTGGAAAAGAACATCGCCGAGCTGGAAGGGGTGGGCCAGGCGCTTTCACGAGTGCTGGCCAAGGCCAGGACACCCTTGCGCAACGTGGCGGTGGCCGTGGCGGGGTCGGCGGTTATCACCAAGACCATCGAGATGGATGCCGGGCTGTCCGATGACGACATGGAGAACCAGCTCAAGATCGAGGCCGACCAGTACATTCCTTATCCACTGGACGAAGTGGCGATCGATTTCGAGGTGGTCGGCGTATCGCCTCGCAGCGCCGAGCGTGTCGAGGTGCTGCTGGCGGCTTGTCGCAAAGAGAATGTCGAGGTGCGCGAGGCGGCGCTGGCGCTTGCCGGGCTGACGGCCCGGGTGGTCGATGTGGAAGCTTACGCGCTGGAGCGCGCGTTCGGCCTGCTCGCCACTCAGCTGGCGGCATCCCAGGAACGCCTGACCGTGGCGGTCATCGACATCGGAGCCACGATGACTACGCTCAGCGTGTTGCACAACGGGCGCATCATTTATACCCGCGAGCAGTTGTTCGGTGGGCGCCAGCTTACCGAGGAAATCCAGCGCCGTTATGGCCTGACGCCGGAGCAGGCCGGCCTGGCAAAAAAGCAGGGCGGCCTGCCGGACGACTATCTCGGCGAAGTGCTGCAACCGTTTCGTGAAGCGCTGGTGCAGCAAGTGTCGCGTTCCCTGCAGTTTTTCTTCGCTTCAGGTCAGTACAGCGCAGTGGACCACATCCTGCTGGCGGGAGGGACGGCCTCGGTCGCGGGCCTCGACCGTTTGATCGAGCAGCGCCTGGGCACACCTACCCAGGTGGCCAACCCGTTTACCAATATGGCCTTGAGCAGCAAGGTCAATGCCGGTGCCCTGGCCAGTGATGCACCAGCCCTGATGATTGCCTGCGGGCTGGCCCTCAGGAGTTTCGACTGATGGCGCGGATCAACCTGCTTCCCTGGCGCGAAGAACTGCGCGAAGAGCGGCGCAAGCGCTTCTTGCTGGCATTGGTGGGGGCGCTGGTCGGTGCGGTGGGGTTAACGCTGCTGGCGGCACAGTACCTGAGCAACGAGATCGACTACCAAATGGCGCGCAACGCCCATCTGACCGGGGAAATCGCCGTGCTGGACGAGCGCATCAAGCAGATCAGCGAGCTGAAGGCCCGGCGTCAGCAACTGTTGGAGCGCATGCGGATCATCCAGGACTTGCAGGGCAACCGGCCGGTCAGTGCGCGCATTTTCGATCAACTGGCGCGGACCCTGCCGGACGGGGTGTTTTTCACTGAAGTGAAAATGGAAGAGGGCACGCTCTCCATCAAAGGGGCCGCGACGTCAAACAACCGGGTCTCGGACCTGATGCGCAACCTCGACTCGTCGGAGCTGTTCGATGCGCCCAGCCTGACGGAGGTCAAGGCCACCACGGCGGGCCAGCTCGACCAGGCCAATGTCTTCCAGCTGACGGTTCGCCAGACCCGTCCGGCCGATGCGGAGGACGCCCAATGAAGCCGGCGGAGTGGTTCGACGCGCTGCGCAAGATCGATCTCAGTGACCTGGACACCAACAACGTCGGTTCATGGCCGACGCCGGTCAAGTGGCTGGCCGGCATCATGCTAGTGATCCTGGTGCTCGGCCTGGGCTACAACTTTGCCCTCAGTGACCTGGAAAACCAGCTGCAGCAGGTCCGTGAGGAGGAGAACACCCTCAAGGCGCAATTCGCCGGCAAGGCGCACATGGCGGCGAACCTGGAGCGCTACACCGAGCAGATGAAACAGATGGAAACTTCCTTTGGCGTATTGTTGCGGCAATTGCCCAGTGACACCGAAGTGCCGGGCCTGCTGGAGGACATCACGCGCACCGGCCTGGGCAGCGGCCTGGAGTTCGAGGAGATCAAGTTGCTGCCGGAGGTCACCCAGCCGTTCTACATCGAGTTGCCGATCCAGATCACTGTGACCGGCGGCTACCATGACCTGGCGACCTTCGTCAGTGGCGTAGCCGGGTTGCCCCGGATCGTCACCCTGCACGATTTCGAGATCGCGCCGATGGAGCCGGAGGCGGGAACGAAGCTGCGCATGAACATCCAGGCCAAGACCTACCGGTACAACGAGCAGGAGGCGCAGCCATGACGCCGGTCTGCCGCCTGGGTCTGCTGGTCGGGCTGGTTGCGCTGGCCGGGTGCAACAACAACAACGGTTTCAGTGACCTGGATGCCTACATGAACGAGATGCGCCTGCGCCCGCCCGGCAAGATCGAGCCAATGCCGACGTTCAGGCCTCACGAAACCTTTACCTACAGCGCGGCCAACCTGCGCAGCCCTTTTTCCCGGCAGGTTCCAGTCGATCAGGCTGGTCGACAGCAGGGCTCGCGCAACGTCCGCCCCGACCCGAACCGAGTCAAGCAATACCTGGAAGGCTTCAACATCGAGCAATTCGAGATGGTCGGTACGATCTCCAATGCCAGTGGCTCTTTTGCGCTGTTGCGTGGCGCGGGTGGGGTACACCGGCTGAAGGTCGGAGATTACCTGGGGCGTAACGACGGGCGGATCATCGCTATCAGCGCCACCCAGGTTGAAGTGGTCGAAATCGTTCCCGATGGCCAGGGCGCCTGGCTGGAGCGGCCGCGGACCATTCCCTTGAAAGAGCACTCAATAGTGGAACTCCAACAATGAACAGGATTTTTTCAGCCCTCGGTATTTCGCTATGGATAGCGTTGTTGTCGCCGGTGGTTCATGGCGCCAGCCTGAAAGCGCTGGACGTGGCGGCGCTACCGGGGGACCGGGTCGAGTTGAAGTTGACCTTCGACGGGCCGCCGCCCAAGCCCCGTGGTTATACCACCGAGCAACCGGCCCGGATTGCGCTTGATCTGCAGGGGGTGACCAGCCAACTGGCCAGCAAGAGCCGCGACCTGGGCAGCGGCAATGCCCGCAGCGCCACCGTGGTCGAGGCGGGGGATCGGACCCGGTTGATCATCGGCCTTACGCAATTGGCACCCTATGACACGCGCGTGGAGGGCAACAACCTGTTTGTGGTGGTTGGCAAGGGCGCGACCCCGAGGAGCCCAACCCAACCCGCTCGCCCGGCAGCCCCCGTCCCTGCGCCTGCCAGGGCTCGCGCCCCGGCGGGCAAGGCCATTCGCGGGGTGGATTTCCAGCGCGGGACCCAGGGCGAAGGCAATGTGGTGATCGATTTGTCCGATCCGTCGATCGCCCCGGACATCCAGGAGCGCGAAGGCAAGATCATCCTCGATTTCGCCAGGACCCAGTTGCCCGAGCCGCTGAGGGTGCGCCTGGACGTCAAGGATTTCGCCACCCCGGTGCAGTTCATCAATGCCAGCGCCGGCTCCGATCGCGCCACCATCAGCATCGAACCCAGCGGAACCTTCGATTACTCGACCTACCAGACCGACAACAAGCTGACCGTCAGTGTCCGGCCGATGACCGTCGAGGACCTGCAAAAACGCGATACCGATCGAGCCGCCTATAACGGCGAAAAACTGTCCCTGAACTTCCAGGACATCGAGGTGCGTTCGGTGCTGCAGCTGATTGCCGATTTCACCAACCTCAACCTGGTGGCCAGCGATACGGTGCAGGGCGGTATCACCCTGCGGTTGCAGAACGTGCCGTGGGATCAGGCGCTGGACCTTGTGCTCAAGACCAAGGGGCTCGACAAGCGCAAAGTGGGTAACGTGCTGTTGGTGGCGCCGGCCGACGAGATCGCCGCCCGCGAACGCCAGGAGCTGGAATCGCAGAAGCAGATTGCCGACCTCGCCCCGTTGCGCCGCGAACTGCTGCAGGTCAACTACGCGAAGGCGGCGGACATCGCCAAGCTCTTCCAGTCGGTGACCAGTGCCGAGGCCAAGGCCGATGAGCGCGGCACGATCACGGTGGATGAGCGGACCAACAACATCATCGCCTACCAGACCCAGGACCGGCTCGACGAACTGCGGCGGATCGTGGCGCAGCTGGATATCCCGGTGCGCCAGGTGATGATCGAGGCGCGTATCGTCGAGGCCAACGTCGACTACGACAAAAGCCTGGGCGTGCGCTGGGGGGGGTCGATACAGAACAAGGGCAACTGGAACTCTTCCGGGGTGACCACCGGTGATTCCACCACCATCGGTACGCCGGGCAGCACCAGCACCAACCAGCCATTCGTCGACCTCGGCGCCTCAGGCAACACCTCGGGGATCGGTATCGCGTTCATCACCGACAACGTACTGCTCGACCTTGAGCTGACGGCCATGGAGAAGACCGGCAACGGTGAAATCGTCTCACAGCCCAAGGTGGTGACCTCCGACAAGGAGACGGCAAAAATCCTCAAGGGCACGGAGATTCCCTACCAGGAGGCCAGCTCCAGCGGCGCCACCTCGGTGTCGTTCAAGGAGGCCTCGTTGTCGCTTGAGGTCACGCCGCAGATAACCCCGGACAACCGCATCATCATGGAGGTCAAGGTCACCAAGGATGAGCCGGACTACCTGAACAAGGTCCAGGATGTACCGCCGATCAAGAAAAACGAGGTCAACGCCAAGGTGCTGGTCAATGACGGCGAGACCATTGTGATTGGGGGCGTTTTCTCAAATACTCAGAGCAAGGTTGTAGATAAGGTGCCATTTCTTGGCGATGTGCCGTATCTTGGCCGCCTTTTCCGGCGTGATGTGGTTTCGGAGAAAAAATCCGAGCTGCTGGTATTTCTCACTCCGCGTATCATGAACAACCAGGCGATTGCTGTGAGTCGTTGATTCTGTGCGAAATTTGATTCTTGTTGGGCCGATGGGGGCTGGAAAAAGCACCATCGGTCGTTTGCTGGCCAAAGAGCTGCGCCTGCCATTCAAAGATTCCGACAAGGAAATTGAATTGCGCACGGGCGCCAATATCCCATGGATCTTCGATAAGGAAGGCGAACCGGGCTTTCGCGACCGCGAGCAGGCGATGATTGCCGAGCTGTGCGGTTTCGAAGGCGTGGTGCTGGCCACCGGTGGCGGCGCGGTCATGCGCGAGGCCAATCGTCGGGCGCTGCATGCCGGCGGACGGGTGGTCTACCTGCACGCGTCAGTCGAACAGCAGGTGGGTCGCACCGCCCGTGATCGCAACCGGCCGCTGTTGCGCACCGCCGACCCGGCCAAGACGCTGCGGGACCTGCTGGAATTGCGTGATCCGCTGTATCGGGAAATTGCCGACCTGGTCATCGAAACCGATGAACGGCCGCCACGGATGGTGGTGCTGGAAATTCTCGATCGCCTTCAGCAACTGCCACCCCGTTAATGCGCCGAGCGAAATGCGCTATCCTCGACGTCCCGTTTTGGCTCGACTGGGTTGTGGCGGATGGCCATTAACTGAGACACCGTGGACTTCGTTAATTGCAGGTAGGGATGCCTGATTTCATCTTCACTGTGGGGACACATGCAGACACTTAAGGTCGACCTGGGCGAGCGCAGCTACCCGATTCATATTGGCGAAGGCTTGCTCGACCAGCCCGAACTGCTGGCGCCGCATATCGCCGGACGGCAAGTCGCAATCATCACCAACGAAACCGTCGCTCCTTTATATCTGGAACGCTTGACTCGCAGCCTGTCGGCTTTTTCCGTCATTTCCGTCGTACTGCCCGACGGTGAAGCGTTCAAGAACTGGGAAACCCTGCAATTGATCTTCGACGGCCTGCTGACTGCGCGTCATGATCGTCGCACCACGGTGGTAGCCCTGGGCGGCGGCGTGATCGGCGACATGGCCGGGTTCGCCGCAGCGTGCTATCAACGCGGTGTGGATTTCATCCAGATTCCTACCACGCTGCTATCGCAGGTCGATTCGTCCGTGGGCGGAAAGACCGGCATCAACCATCCGCTGGGCAAGAACATGGTGGGCGCGTTCTATCAGCCCAACGTGGTGCTTATCGACACCGCCTCCCTCAAGACGTTGCCGGCCCGTGAACTGTCCGCAGGCCTGGCTGAAGTGATCAAGTACGGGCTGATCTGCGACGAGCCGTTCCTGGGCTGGCTCGAAGAAAACGTCGACCGCCTGCGTGCGCTGGATCAGCAGGCCCTGACTTACGCGATCGAGCGCTCTTGCGCAGCCAAGGCTGCCGTGGTCGGTGCCGATGAGCGCGAATCGGGTGTGCGTGCCACGCTCAACCTCGGCCATACCTTCGGTCATGCCATCGAAACCCATATGGGCTATGGCGTCTGGCTGCACGGTGAGGCCGTTGCCGCAGGGACGGTCATGGCCCTGGAAATGTCCGCGCGCCTGGGTTGGATCAGCCAGCAGGAACGCGATCGTGGTATTCGCCTGTTTCAACGTGCCGGGTTGCCGGTGGTTCCGCCGGAAGAAATGACCGAGGCGGATTTTCTTGAACACATGGCAATCGACAAAAAAGTGATCGACGGTCGTCTGCGTCTGGTGCTGCTGCGCCGCATGGGCGAAGCGGTAGTGACCGACGATTATCCGAAAGAGGTTCTACAGGCCACGCTGGGAGCGGATTACCGCGCCCTGGCTCAGCTTAAAGGTTAATAAGATTCCGATGACTAGTCTGCATGCCGACGAGGCGTTCCTCGGCCATTTCCAATTGAGTCATGACCCTTTCGCTCCGCGGGTCCCGGGCTTCAAGTTTTTCCCTGCCCAACGCAAGCCAGTGCTGGGCCAGTTGCACCATCTGGCCCGCTACAGCCAATTGCTGCTGGTGGTCACCGGCCCCCAGGGCAGTGGCAAGACCTTGCTGCGCCAGGCCCTGGTGGCCAGTACCAACAAGCAGTCGGTGCAAAGCGTGGTGGTATCGGCCCGTGGTGCGGGTGATGCCGCGGGTGTGCTGCGCCAGGTGGCCCAGGCTCTGAATGTCGCCCAGGCGGAAATCGGCGCGATTCTGGACCAGATCGTACAATTGGCGCTCACCGGACAGGAAGTCTACCTGCTGGTGGACGATGCCGAACAACTCGACGAATCGGCCCTGGAGGCACTGCTGGCCCTGGCTGCCGGCGCGCCGGAAGGCCGTCCTCATGTGTTCCTGTTCGGTGAGTCGTCGCTGATCGCCGAGCTGGACCAGTTGGAGCTCGAGGAAGAGCGTTTCCACGTTATCGAACTGGCGCCCTACACCGAGGAAGAAACCCGTGAATACCTGGCCCAGCGGCTGGAGGGGGCTGGCCGGGGTATCGAACTTTTCACCGCGGATCAGATCTCTGAGATTCACGAAAGCTCCGACGGCTGGCCTGGCAACATCAACCAGGTGGCCCGAGATGCTCTGATCGAAATCATGATCGCCAGCCGCTCAGCGGTGAAGCGTCCAAGTATGGGGTTCAACATGCCGAAGAAACACGTATTGGCGATTTCCGCCGTTGTCGTGGTTGCGGTGGCCGCCGCCTGGCTGATGCCAGGTCGCAACAAGGCACCGACCACCGGCGCACCTGCCAACGAACAGGCACAGCTGCCTCTCGGTCAGGGCACGCCGCAACCCAACGGTGGTGCGCCGGCGGTGGAGTTTGCCGGCAATACCCAGCCGATGCCGCTGCCGTTGGTCGGCCAGTCGCAACCGGTCATGCGCGGTCCCTTGGCAGAGGCCGCGGGGGGCATCACCGAAGGCGATGATGGCGCGCCGCCGCCGATCGATGACAGCAGCGACGTGCCGCCAACCGTGACCACCACGGCACCACCTGCGGGCGTGCCGGCCGGTCCGGCACCGACGCCGACACCTGCCCCGGCCGCCAAACCGACCCCTGCGCCAACCCAGGTCGCCACCGCCAAGCCGGCCCCGACCCCGGCCGCCCCAGCGGCCAAGCCAGCACCGGCGCCTGCGGCCAAGCCTGCCGCCGCCCCGGCCAAAGCCACGGGCGGTAGCTGGTACGCAGGTCAGGCACCGGGCAACTACGTGGTGCAGATCCTCGGCACCAGCTCCGAAGCCACTGCGCAGAACTTCGTCAAGGAGCAGGGCGGCGAGTACCGTTATTTCAAGAAAGTGCTCAACGGCAAGCCGCTTTATGTCATCACCTACGGCAGCTTTGCCAATCGTGACGCAGCCGTTTCCGCCATCAAGGCCTTGCCAGCGAAGGTTCAGGCTGGTAAACCTTGGCCTCGCACTGTCGCCAGCGTCCAACAGGAATTGGCAGCAACTCGCTGATGATTCGGCGGCCTTACCCAGGCCGCCTCTCCCGGCAACCTCAAAATTTCCGCAAGGGCGGGCGACCTTTCAGGCCGCGCGCCTTGTGGTGTCTGCGTCACAGTAGCGTTTGAGTCGTAGCGGTCGAACCCAAAAAAGTTTTGACTAGCACAGCATATAGCTTTAAACCTTTCACAAATGCGACATGGATTTGCGACAGTTCGTCGTCAAATTTGTGAGCCTCTGTGTCGGTGTGTACAATGACCTCCCTTTTGCCCCCGCAAAGCTGGCGTACGTTCGGCGCGGCACGCAACTGGCTGAATTGAAAAGAAATTTGCCTCGCTAAGAGGCAGCCTGGTGAGAAAGTGTCTATGAAAGCAGGTCTGTACCAACCAGATGAATTCAAGGATAACTGCGGTTTCGGCCTGATAGCCCATATGCAGGGCGAGCCCAGTCATACCCTTTTGCAAACGGCCATTGAGGCCCTGACCTGCATGACCCACCGTGGTGGGATCAACGCCGATGGCAAGACCGGCGACGGCTGTGGCTTGCTGATTCAAAAGCCTGACGAGTTCCTGCGTGCCATCGCCCAGGAAACGTTTGGCGTGACCCTGCCCAAGCAGTACGCCGTGGGCATGGTGTTTTTCAACCAGGACCCGGTAAAGGCACAAGCCGCTCGCGAGAACATGAACCGCGAGATCCTCGCCGCCGGCCTGCAACTGGTCGGTTGGCGCAAAGTGCCGATCGACACCAGCGTCCTCGGCCGCCTGGCCCTTGAGCGCCTGCCGTTGATCGAGCAAGTGTTCATTGCCGGTGAAGGTTTGAGCGACCAGGAAATGTCGATCAAGCTGTTCAGCTCCCGTCGTCGTTCGTCCGTGGCCAACGCCGCTGACACCGACCACTACATCTGCAGCTTTTCCCACAAGACCATCATTTACAAAGGCCTGATGATGCCGGCGGACCTCACCGCCTTTTATCCGGACCTGAGCGATGAGCGCCTGAAAACCGCGATCTGCGTATTCCACCAGCGCTTCTCCACCAACACCCTGCCGAAATGGCCGCTGGCCCAGCCCTTCCGTTTCCTCGCCCACAACGGCGAGATCAACACCATCACCGGCAACCGCAACTGGGCCCTGGCCCGTCGCACCAAGTTCGCCAATGACCTGATGCCGGACCTCGAAGAGCTCGGCCCGCTGGTCAACCGCGTGGGCTCTGACTCCTCGAGCATGGACAACATGCTCGAACTGATGGTGACCGGCGGCATCGACCTGTTCCGTGGCGTGCGCATGCTTGTTCCGCCAGCCTGGCAGAACGTCGAAACCATGGACCCGGACCTGCGCGCCTTCTACGAATACAACTCCATGCACATGGAGCCGTGGGACGGCCCGGCCGGTATCGTCATGACCGACGGTCGCTACGCGGTGTGCCTGCTCGACCGTAACGGCCTGCGTCCGGCGCGCTGGGTCACCACCACCAATGGTTTCATCACCCTGGCGTCGGAAATCGGCGTGTGGAACTACCAGCCCGAAGACGTCATCGCCAAAGGCCGCGTGGGCCCTGGGCAGATTTTCGCCGTGGACACCGAGACCGGGCAGATCCTCGACACCGACGCGATCGACAACCGTCTCAAGTCCCGTCATCCGTACAAGCAATGGCTGCGCAAGAATGCCTTGCGCATCCAGGCGACCATGGAAGACAACGACCACGGCTCGGCTTTCTACGACGTCGACCAGCTCAAGCAGTACATGAAGATGTACCAGGTGACGTTCGAAGAGCGTGACCAGGTGTTGCGTCCGCTGGGCGAGCAGGGCTACGAAGCGGTCGGCTCCATGGGCGATGACACGCCGATGGCCGTGCTGTCCCAGCGCGTGCGCACGCCATATGACTATTTCCGCCAGCAGTTCGCCCAGGTGACGAACCCGCCGATCGACCCGCTGCGCGAAGCGATCGTGATGTCCCTGGAAATCTGCCTCGGTGCCGAGCGCAACATTTTCCAGGAGTCGCCGGAACACGCTTCGCGGGTGATCCTCAGCTCGCCGGTCATCTCCCCGGCCAAGTGGCGCTCGCTGACCAACCTTGATCGCCCGGGCTTCGAACGTCAGGTCATCGACCTGAACTACGACGAAAGCGTCGGCCTGGAAGCGGCGATCCGCAACGTCGCCGATCAGGCTGAAGAAGCCGCGCGTGCCGGTCGTACCCAGATCGTCCTGACCGACCGTCATATCGCGCCCGGCAAGCTGCCGATCCACGCCTCGCTGGCCACCGGCGCGGTGCACCATCGCCTGACCGAAAAAGGCCTGCGCTGCGATTCCAACATCCTCGTGGAAACCGCCACGGCTCGCGACCCGCATCACTTTGCGGTGCTGATCGGCTTTGGCGCCTCGGCGGTGTACCCGTTCCTGGCCTACGAAGTGCTGGGCGACCTGATCCGTACCGGTGAAGTGCTGGGCGACCTCTACGAGGTGTTCAAGAACTACCGCAAAGGCATCACCAAGGGCCTGCTCAAGATCCTCTCGAAGATGGGTATCTCGACTATCGCCTCGTACCGTGGCGCGCAGTTGTTCGAGGCTATCGGCCTGTCCGAAGAGGTCTGCGAGCTGAGCTTCCGTGGTGTCCCGAGTCGCATCAAGGGCGCCCGTTTCGTCGACATCGAAGCCGAGCAGAAAGCCCTGGCCGCCGAAGCCTGGAGCCCGCGCAAGCCGATCCAGCAGGGCGGCCTGCTGAAGTTCGTCCACGGTGGCGAATACCACGCCTACAACCCGGACGTGGTCAACACCCTGCAAGCCGCCGTGCAACAGGGCGACTACGGCAAGTTCAAGGAGTACACGGCGCTGGTGGATAACCGCCCGGTGTCGATGATCCGCGACCTGCTCAAGGTCAAGACCCTCGACACGCCGCTGGATATCAGCGAAGTGGAGCCGCTGGAGTCGGTACTCAAGCGTTTCGACTCCGCCGGCATCTCCTTGGGCGCCTTGTCTCCGGAAGCCCACGAAGCCCTGGCCGAAGCCATGAACCGCCTCGGTGCGCGTTCGAACTCCGGCGAAGGCGGCGAAGACCCGGCGCGCTACGGCACCATCAAGAGTTCGAAAATCAAGCAGGTGGCCACCGGCCGCTTCGGTGTGACCCCGGAATACCTGGTCAACGCTGAAGTGCTGCAGATCAAGGTTGCCCAGGGCGCCAAGCCCGGCGAAGGCGGCCAGTTGCCTGGCGGCAAGGTCAACGGCCTGATCGCCAAGCTGCGCTACGCGGTGCCCGGCGTGACGCTGATTTCGCCGCCGCCGCACCACGACATCTACTCGATCGAAGACTTGTCGCAACTGATCTTCGACCTCAAGCAGGTGAACCCGAAGGCCCTGGTCTCGGTAAAACTGGTGGCGGAAGCCGGCGTCGGCACGATTGCCGCCGGCGTGGCAAAAGCCTATGCCGACCTGATCACCATCTCCGGCTACGACGGCGGCACCGGTGCCTCGCCGCTGACCTCGATCAAGTACGCTGGCGCGCCGTGGGAACTGGGCCTGGCCGAAACCCACCAGACCCTGCGCGGCAACGACCTGCGCGGCAAGGTGCGGGTGCAGACCGACGGGGGCCTGAAGACCGGCCTCGACGTGATCAAGGCCGCCATTCTCGGTGCCGAGAGCTTCGGCTTCGGTACCGCGCCGATGATCGCCCTGGGCTGCAAATACCTGCGCATCTGCCATCTGAACAACTGCGCCACCGGCGTGGCGACCCAGAACGAGAAGTTGCGAAAGGATCACTACATCGGCACCGTCGACATGGTGGTGAACTTCTTCACCTACGTGGCCGAAGAGACCCGTGAGTGGCTGGCCAAGCTGGGCGTACGCTCGCTGGAAGAGCTGATCGGCCGCACCGATCTGCTCGAAGTGCTCGAAGGCCAGACCGCCAAGCAGCATCACCTGGACCTGACCCCGTTGCTGGGCAGCGACCTGATCCCGGCGGACAAGCCACAATTCTGCCAGGTCGATCGCAACCCGCCGTTCGACAAGGGCGAGCTGGCCGAGAAGATGGTCGACATGGCCGCTTCGGCGATCAATGACCTGAGCGGTGCCCAGTTCGAGCTGAATATCTGCAACTGCGACCGCTCCATCGGCGCGCGGATTTCCGGCGAGATCGCCCGCAAACACGGCAACCAGGGCATGGCTCACGCGCCGATCACGTTCCGCTTCAAGGGCACGGCCGGGCAAAGCTTCGGCGTCTGGAACGCCGGCGGCTTGAACATGTACCTGGAAGGTGACGCGAACGACTACGTGGGCAAGGGCATGACCGGCGGCAAACTGGTCATCGTTCCGCCCAAGGGCAGTGTCTACCGGACCCAGGACAGTGCGATCATCGGCAACACCTGCCTTTACGGCGCCACGGGCGGCAAGCTGTTCGCCGCCGGCACCGCGGGTGAGCGTTTCGCCGTGCGTAACTCCGGCGCCCACACCGTGGTGGAAGGCACCGGCGATCACTGCTGCGAGTACATGACCGGTGGTTTCGTCTGCGTACTGGGCAAGACCGGTTACAACTTCGGCTCAGGCATGACCGGCGGTTTCGCCTATGTGCTCGACCAGGACAACAGCTTCGTCGACCGGGTCAACCACGAACTGGTGGAAATCCAGCGGATCAGCGGCGAGGCGATGGAAGCCTACCGCAGCCACCTGCAACGCGTGCTGAACGAATACGTCGAGGAAACCGACAGTGAGTGGGGTCGTGAACTCGCCGAGAACCTCGATGACTACGTACGTCGTTTCTGGCTGGTCAAGCCGAAAGCGGCCAACCTGAAGTCGTTGCTTTCCAGCACCCGTGCCAACCCGCAGTGATATGCGCCTGAAGAGTTTGATGAGGTTTTAACAATGGCTGAACGTCTGAATAACGACTTCCAGTTCATCGATGTCGGGCGCAAGGATCCGAAGAAGAAACTGTTGCGTCAACGCAAGAAAGAGTTCGTGGAAATCTACGAGCCCTTCAAACCCCAGCAGTCGGCTGACCAGGCCCACCGCTGCCTGGGTTGCGGTAACCCGTACTGCGAATGGAAGTGCCCGGTGCACAACTTCATTCCCAACTGGCTGAAGCTGGTGGCCGAGGGCAACATCCTCCAAGCCGCCGAACTGTCCCACCAGACCAACACCTTGCCGGAAGTCTGCGGCCGGGTGTGCCCGCAGGATCGCCTGTGCGAGGGTGCCTGCACCCTCAACGACGGTTTTGGCGCGGTGACCATCGGTTCGGTGGAGAAGTACATCACCGACACCGCATTCGCCATGGGCTGGCGCCCGGACATGTCCAAGGTCAAGCCGACCGGCAAGCGTGTCGCGATCATCGGCGCCGGTCCGGCGGGCCTGGGCTGTGCCGACGTATTGGTGCGCGGTGGCGTGACTCCGGTGGTGTTCGACAAGAACCCGGAAATCGGTGGCCTGCTGACCTTCGGCATTCCCGAGTTCAAGCTGGAAAAGAGCGTGTTGAGCAATCGTCGCGAAGTCTTCACCGGCATGGGCATCGAGTTCCGCCTGAACACCGAGGTGGGCAAGGACGTCACCATGGAGCAACTGCTTGAGGAATACGACGCGGTTTTCATGGGCATGGGCACCTACACCTACATGAAGGGCGGGTTTGCCGGCGAGGACCTGCCAGGCGTCTACGACGCGCTGGACTTCCTGATCGCCAACGTCAACCGCAACCTGGGCTTTGAAAAGTCGCCGGAAGATTTCGTCGACATGAAAGGCAAGAAAGTCGTGGTACTCGGTGGTGGCGACACGGCGATGGACTGCAACCGCACCTCGATTCGCCAGGGCGCCAAGTCGGTGACCTGCGCCTATCGTCGTGACGAAGCGAACATGCCGGGCTCGCGCAAAGAGGTGAAGAACGCCAAGGAAGAGGGCGTGAAATTCCTCTACAACCGCCAGCCGATCGCGATTGTCGGGGAAGACAAGGTCGAAGGCGTGAAGGTAGTCGAGACCCGTCTTGGCGAACCGGATGCCCGTGGCCGCCGCAGCCCCGAGCCGATCCCCGGTTCCGAAGAGATCATCCCGGCCGACGCCGTGGTCATCGCCTTCGGCTTCCGTCCAAGTCCGGCGCCGTGGTTCGAGCAGTTCAGCATCCAGACCGACAGCCAGGGCCGCGTCGTTGCCCCGGAACAAGGCCAGTACAAGCACCAGACCAGCAACCCGAAGATCTTCGCCGGTGGCGACATGGTCCGCGGTTCGGACCTGGTGGTGACGGCGATCTTCGAAGGCCGCAATGCGGCGGAAGGGATTCTGGATTACTTGCAGGTCTGACCCGCCTCCAGGCCTCAAATGCAGTAACCCTTGTGGGAGCGAGCCTGCTCGCGAAAGCGGCCTGTCAGCTAACTTCAATGTTGGATGTGCCGGCCTCTTCGCGAGCAGGCTCGCTCCCACAGTTGTTTTGTGGTGTTAGACGACTGTGTTCCACCGCGACAAATTGCCCCGATAGATAAAAGGCACGGCTCTTGCCGTGCCTTTTGCGTCGCGCTCTGAGAAAATGCCCGCACTTTTTTTCCGGATGCCGACATGACTGCCCTGAAGAACGACCGTTTCCTTCGCGCCCTGCTCAAGCAACCTGTAGACGTCACCCCGGTGTGGATGATGCGCCAGGCCGGTCGCTATCTGCCGGAGTACCGCGCCAGCCGCGCCAAGGCCGGCGACTTCATGAGCCTGTGCATGAACCCGCAGTTCGCCTGTGAAGTCACGATGCAGCCGCTGGATCGCTACCCGCAGCTGGACGCGGCGATTCTGTTCTCCGACATCCTCACCATCCCTGACGCCATGGGCCAAGGCTTGTACTTCGAGACTGGCGAAGGCCCGCGCTTCAGGAAAGTCGTCAGCAGCCTGGCCGACATCGAGGCGTTGCCGATTCCCGATCCGCAGAAAGACCTCGGCTATGTCATGGACGCCGTCAGCACCATTCGCCGCGAACTGAACGGCCGCGTCCCGTTGATCGGTTTCTCTGGCAGCCCGTGGACGCTTGCGACCTACATGGTCGAAGGCGGCTCGTCGAAAGACTTCCGCAAGACCAAGGCCATGCTCTACGACAACCCCGAGGCCATGCACTTGCTGCTGGACAAGCTGGCGCAATCGGTCACGTCCTACCTCAACGGCCAGATCATGGCCGGTGCGCAAGCGGTGCAGATCTTCGACACCTGGGGTGGCAACCTGTCGGCGGCGGCGTACCAGGAGTTTTCCCTGGCCTACATGCGCAAGATTGTCAGCGGCCTGATTCGCGAACACGAAGGTCGCAAAGTCCCGGTCATCCTTTTCACCAAGAACGGCGGGCTGTGGCTGGAAAGCATCGCCGATGCCGGCGCCGACGCCCTGGGCCTGGACTGGACCTGTGACATCGGCAATGCCCGCGAGCGCGTCGGTAACAGAGTCGCGCTGCAAGGCAACATGGATCCGACCGTGCTGTATGCCAAGCCAGAAGCCATCCGTGCCGAAGTCGGGCGCATCCTCGCCAGTTATGGCAAGGGCAGCGGGCACGTGTTCAACCTCGGTCACGGGATCACCCCGGAAGTCGACCCGGAACACGCCGGGGCCTTCCTGCGGGCGGTGCATGAGTTGTCGGCGCAATATCACGGGTAATTATCGCGGCATCCTGAAACCTGTCCGGACTTGTGCCGGGCAGGTTTTTTATGCCGATTGTGTTTTAGTTTCGTCACAACTTTTTCAAGGTTAAGGGTTTCTATTTTTTAACGAAGTTCAAACAAGGAAAAATCCTTTAGCTAGTGCAGATTTTTCCTACAGAGAATACGTCAATGTCTCTGTAAGGTTTCGCCTCCCGTGATAGGACGCGTAGAACAATCTACGCGACTCCAAGAACGACTTGATTGTCGTTCTTCTTGACGAGTGGTCTGAAACTTTATGAAAACCAGAATTTTAAAGGGAAGCGCGATCGCAGGATTTGATTCTTCGTTGCCCTTGTTTCCCGAATGCCCGCAGAAAAGCCCTCCGAGCTATTCCAAACCGCGGATACTACTGCACTGGATATCGGCCTTCATTATCCTGTGGACGCTGGTATCCGGTTTTTATGTGGCCTATGTCCCGGTGCCCGTCTTGATCAAACAATGGGTTGGGTCGCTTAATGTTTCACTGACAACGGTATTGATTCCGTTGTTTACCTGGCGACTCTGGTTGTTTTTCTCCAACCTTGAAATCCGGGCTGCGGCATCGACCATCAATAAAAGCCTGGCGCTGGCGGTACATGCAGTGATCTACCTGGTCACCAGCGTCGTGCTGGTCACCGGCGTGCTGATGATGACAACGCCGATCAGCCTGTTCGGGCTCGTCCAGATCCCCCAGCCGCTGGATGACGAGCGACTGAACGACCTGGCGTTTACCCTCCACATTCTGTCCTGCCTGGCGCTTGCGCTGCTCGTCGCATTGCATATTTGCGCAGTGGTCTGGCATGAGTCTTCTGGCCGCAGGGTGCTACGGCGGATGACATTCAAGAAATCTGTAGGCGTGCTCATTCAGTGAGCGTAGGCGGTATTGCGTCAGTGAAGCTAGCCCTGGACGTTGCCGGGGAGCGGCGGCAGCTTCGCCAGTTTCACGGCTACCAGCAATGCCACCAAGAGCAGTGCGCCGATGAACAACCCGGTTCCGTTCCATCCTCCCAGGTGCCACGCGACCCCGCCCGCCGTACCGGCAATACTCGAACCGGCGTAATAGCTGAACAGGTACAACGACGAAGCCTGCCCCTTGGCCTTGAGGGCGCGGCGGCCGATCCAGCTGCTGGCCACCGAGTGCGCGCCGAAGAAGCCGAAGGTGAACACCAGCATGCCGATGATCACCAGCCAGAGCGGCGTGAACAGCGTCAACAGCAGGCCCGCCAGCATCAACGCGATGGTCGCCCAGAGCATTTTCCGCCGACCGAGCTTGTCAGCCATGGCCCCGACCTTGGCCGAACTGTAGATGCCGGACAGGTACACGACCGACAGCAACCCGACGAATGCCTGGTCCATATGGTAAGGCGCGGCCAGCAGGCGGTAGCCGATGTAGTTGAACAGCGTGACGAACGCCCCCATCAGTACGAAGGCTTCAAGAAACAGCAGGGGTAGCCCGGCGTCGCGAAAGTGCAGGGTGAAACCGTCCAGCAGGCTGCGTGGATGCAACGAGCGTGGGCGGAAGTTGCGCGATTCGGGAAGGATCCGCCAGAACACCGCCGCCGCAACCAGGGCCAGGCCACCGATCACCAGCATCGCGGTATGCCAGCTGACAAAGTCGATCAATACGCCGGTGATCAACCGCCCGCACATGCCGCCGATGGCGTTGCCGGCGATGTACAGCCCCATTGCCAGGCCGATGTGCCTGGGATGGATTTCTTCGCTCAGGTAGGTCATCGCCACGGCCGCCAATCCGCTTAACGACAGCCCCACCAAGGCGCGCAAGACCAGCACGCCTTGCCAGGTGGGCATCATCGCACTGGCGATCGTGCACAGCGCCGCTGCGAACAGCGCAGCGACCATCACCGATTTGCGGCCGATGCGGTCGGAAATCGGACCGGTGACCAACAGGCCGACGGCAAGCAGGCCGGTCGCCACCGACAGGATCAAGCTGCTCTGGGCGGCGTTGATGGAAAATTCCGCCGACAGCAGCGGCATCATCGGTTGCACGCAATACAACAGCGCGAAGGTTGCAAAACCGCCGCAAAACAACGCCAGCACCGTACGCATGAACAACGGCGTGCCTTTTTCGATATAGATATCTTTCAGCTCGGCAGCGGCATCATCCTGGGGGCGGGGCGGGATTTCATGGGCCAGTGGAGCGGCAGCGGTTTTCACGATGGACCTCGGAGGGGAGCACGGCCTGGCAGGCAATGAAAAAAGCATATAGCCGGCTAATGTTTCTATCCAATATATTGTTCGACCTGTTTAAGACGTTGTAAGACTTATTGAGTAAGGTCCATGGAACTGCGTCATCTGCGTTACTTCATCGCCGTCGCCGAAGAGCTGCACTTCGGCCGCGCCGCCTTGGTGCTTGGGATCTCCCAGCCGCCACTGAGCCAACAGATCCAGGCGCTGGAGCAAGAGATTGGTGCACGCCTGTTCGAGCGCACCAACCGTCGCGTCGAACTGAGCGAGGCCGGAAGGCTGTTTCTCGAAGAGGCGCGCCGGGTCCTGGCCCAGGTCGACAAGGCTGCCGACGTAGCCCGCCGCGCCCAGTTGGGGGAATTGGGCGAGCTGAAAATCGGCTTCACCTCCTCAGCCCCCTTCAATTCCACCATTCCCCAGGCGATCTTCACCTTTCGCCAGCGCTTTCCCGCAGTCCACCTGAACCTGCGGGAAATGAGCAGCACCCAAGTGGCCGATGCGTTGCTCGACGAGGCCATCGACGTGGGCATCATGCGTCCGCTGCCACTTCCCGACGCCTTGAGCGAAATCGAACTCAGCCGCGAGCCCCTGGTGGCTGTGCTCAGCTCCAAGCACCCGTTAGCCCAGGGCAGTGACAAAGGCCTGTTTCTCGCTTCGCTGGCCGAGGAACCGTTCGTGTTTTTCCCCCGCAGCTACGGCAGCGGTCTCTACGCCCAACTCCTGACGCTGGCCCGCGATGCCGGTTTCAGCCCGCACTTCGCCCAGGAAGCGGGCGAAGCCATGACCATCATCGGCCTGGTGGCGGCGGGGCTGGGCGTCTCGGTCTTGCCGGCGTCTTACCAGCGCATGCGTATCGACGGCGTGGTCTACCGGTCATTGCTCGACCCGGCGGCGGTCTCGGCGGTGTGGCTGGTCCAGCGCAAGGACCAGCGTTCGCCGATGGCAAAGGCGTTTGTGGCGCTGTTGACAAGCAATCCCTTGAGTTGACTTCTGCGCGCGGAACCGCGGTGGCGCAGACGCTCAACGGCAAGGCTGTCGGGCAGACTGTTGCCAAGTCGTACTTCATGCTGTCGGTGCCGGCTGGTCAACAAACCCTGGTTTCGTCTGCGGAAAATGACTCAGAGCTCAAGCTCAGCACCGAACCAGGCAAGAATTATTTCGTCTGGCAGGAAGTGAAAGTGGGTTTCATCAAGGCTCGTAACAACCTGCAGGTTGTTGATGACAAAACCGGTCGCGCCGGGGTGTCTGAAAGCAAGCTGATCCAAGCCGAGTAGCCCGACTGTCTTTGAGCCGGACTGTTTAGAGGGCACCCAAGGGTGCCCTTTTTCTTTCCAGTCCCTGCGACTGCTTCAACGCCAGCGCCGGAAAACCAGCGAGGTGTTGACCCCGCCGAAAGCGAAGTTGTTGTTCATCACGTACTCGTTGCTCATGCTGCGGAACTCGTTGCGCAGGTAATCGAGACGGCCGCATTCGGGGTCGACCTCGTCGAGGTTGAAGGTATGCACGTAGCGGTCGCGATTGAGCATTTCGATGCTGAACCAGGATTCCAGGGCTCCGCAGGCGCCCAGGGTGTGGCCGAGGAAGCTTTTTTGCGAACTGATGGGCATGTGTTCGCCAAACAGGCTGCTGGTGGCCAGAGTTTCGGCAATGTCGCCCTGCTCGGTGGCGGTGCCGTGGCCGTTGACGTAGCCAATGGCGGACGGCTCCAGGCCAGCGTCTTCCAAGGCCAGTTCCATGGCGCGCCGCATGGTGCTCAATTCGGGACGGGTGGCGTGCTGGCCGTCGGCATTGCTGCCGAAGCCGACGATCTCGGCGTGGATCCGCGCGCCACGAGCCAGCGCGTGCTCAAGTTCTTCGAGCACCAGCATTCCGGCGCCCTCGCCGATCACCAAGCCATCGCGGCCCTTGTCGTAGGGTCGCGGGCTGGTTTGTGGGGCATCGTTTTTCAGGCTGGTGGCGTAGAGCGCATCGAAGACCATTGCTTCGGTCGGGCACAGTTCCTCGGCGCCGCCGGCGAGCATCAACGGCAGGCGGCCGAACTTGATCGCCTCGTAGGCATAGCCGATGCCATGGCTGCCGCTGGTGCAGGCGCTGGACGTGGGAATCAGGCGCCCGGTCAGCCCGAAGAAGATGCTGATATTGGCCGCCGTGGTGTGCGGCATCATCCGCACGTAGGAGTTGGCGTTCAAACCTTCGGCGACGCTGTTGAGCAGCATGTTGCCGAAGGCCTTGATTTCATCGGTGCTTCCCGTGGAGGAGCCGCACGACACACCCATGCGTCCATCCTTGATCGACGGGTCGTCCAACAGTCCGGCGTCGGCCAGGGCTTGTTCCGCCGAGCCCACCGCCAGGCGGGAAACCCGGCCCATGCTGCGCAGTTGCTTGCGGGTCCAGTGGGCCGGGACCTGAAAGTCGTCCACGGGCCCGGCCAGGCGGGTGTTCAATTCGCTGAAGCGGTCCCACTCGTGCATGCGCCGGATGCCGCTGCGGTTGGCGGCGAAGTTGGCCGCGATGGTCTCCCAATCGCTGCCCAGGGAGGTGATGCCGGCCATGCCGGTGACAACGACGCGCTTCATCAGCACAGGCCTCCGTTGACGGCCAGGACCTGCCGGGTGATATAGCCGGCTTCGGCGGACATCAGGAAATTCACCGCGCTGGCCACTTCTTCAGGCGTGCCCATGCGCTGGGCTGGGATCATTTTCATCAGTTCTTCCACGGGGACGTTTTCATCGAGCATGGCGGTATCGATCAACCCCGGCGCGACGCAGTTGACGGTGATCTTGCGCTTGCCCAGCTCGATTGCCAACGCCTTGGCCGCACCGATCAGGCCCGCCTTCGAGGCGCTGTAGTTGACCTGGCCACGGTTGCCGATCAGGCCGGACACCGATGTGATGCAAACGATTCGTCCGGCGGCGCGACGGCGAATCATCGGCATCATCACCGGGTGGAGCACGTTGTAGAAACCGTCGAGATTGGTGCGCATCACACTGTCCCAGTCGTCCTCGCTCAGGGCGGGGAACGCGCCGTCGCGGGTCAGGCCAGCGTTGAGCACCACGCCGTAATAGGCGCCGTGGGTTTCCACGTCGGCCTCGAGGATGGTCTTGCAGGCGGCGCGATCGGAGACGTCGAATTGCAGCACCCGGGCATTGCGGCCCAAGGCCTGGATTTGCGCCTGTACGGCTTCGGCCTCGGCGCGACCGCTGCGGCAGTGCAAGACGATATCGTGCCCGGCCTGGGCCAGGCGCAAGGCGATGGCGCGGCCGATGCCACGGCTGGAGCCGGTGACCAGTATGGATTCAGTCATGGCTGGTTTCCTGTTGCGGACGGTTCATTGAGGTACTGGGCGGCATGGGGCGGGCGGAACACATTCAACCGTGCGCTGGCATGGATACCGGGCGCGCGGATGTGGCATTCGAACACACCCATGCCGTTGTCGTCTTCCAGCGATCGGATGCCGTGCAAGATCAGCTCGGTGCCGAGGGGGAAATATTCGACGTTGCATTCGAACTTGCGGGTACCGAGCAAAAAGCCCAGCTCCACGGCATCGCCGCGTTGGCGTGCGTGGCAACCGGCAAACGCCGCGACGCTCTGGGCCATCAGCTCGATGCCGACCCAGGCCGGCAGCGCGCCGTCGTCGCGGTTGAACAGACCGCCGGGCCTGACGGTGGCGAGAGTGTGGATCTGCTCGTCATCAAAGGACAGGATCCGGTCGATGAGAATCATGTCGCCGGCGTGGGGCAGCAGTTCGGCGAGCGGCCAGTCAATCATTGCGCGTCTCCGATAATCAGGCTGACGTTGTTGCCGCCGAAAGCAAACGAGTTGCTCATCAGGCGACGGGGCAGGTTCGGGTGCAAGCGGGTGTCGGACGTTACCCAGTCCAATGCCGGCAACTCGGGGTCGGCCTGGCCGTCCCAGACGTGCGGCGGCAGGGCCTGTGCGGTATTTTCACCGGACAGGGCCAACCAGCAGAACGCAGCCTCCAATGCACCCGCCGCGCCGAGGGTGTGGCCGGTCATCGGCTTGGTCGACGAGCAGGACACGCCCGCCGGGAACAGGCCGGCCACCGCGTGGCTTTCCATGGCGTCGTTATGTTGCGTGGCGGTGCCATGCAGGTTCAGGTAGTCGATCTGGCTGGCGTCCAGGCCGGCGCAGCGCAAGGCTTTTTCCATGGCCTGGCGGGCACCCCGGCCGCTGGGTTCCGGCGCAGAGATGTGGTGCGCATCGGAACTGGCGCCGTCGCCGAGCAGGGCAATCGAGTGCCCATCCGACGGCGTCTTGCTCATGAGAAACAGCACCGCCGCTTCGCCGATGTTGATGCCGCTGCGGTTCACCGAGAACGGATTGCAGCGCTCGCCGGAGACCGCTTCCAATGCTGAAAAGCCGTTGAGGGTCAGCTTGCACAAGCTGTCCACGCCACCGCAAAGCACCGCGTCGCACAACCCCAGGTCGAGCAGGCGACGAGCGCTCATCAAGGCCCGAGCGCTGGAGGTGCAAGCGGTCGAGATCACGTAGGACGGGCCGCTCAGGCCAAGCCAGTCGGAGAGAAAGTTGGCGGGCGCGCTGAGTTCCTGCTGCTGGTAGTCGTAACCTTCGGGGAATCGTTGTTCGCGCAGATAGTGGGCAATGCCCTGGCTGGCCTCGTCGATGCCCGAAGTGCTGGTCCCCAGCACGATGCCGATGCGCGCACGACCGTAAGCCTGGATGGCCTGATCGATCTCGGGACGAATCTGCAACCCTGCTTCGAGCAGCAGCTGATTGTTGCGGCTGCGTTGCGCCGCCATGGATTCAGGGATAGCGGCGAGCTCTCCGGTTACGCAAGCCACCGGCAATGCCCGTTCGGCCACCCAGCCGGCTTCGACGCGCACGCCTGAGCAGTCGCCGGCAAACAGGTTGCGGGCAACGTTTTGTTTGCCTCGACCCAGGGCGCAAACCACGCCCAAGGCGTTCAAATAAGCGGTCATCGTGCGCTCTCGCTCAACGGTGTAATGCGATAATTCGGCCCCTGCGGCAGGCTCAATTGAAAATCCAGCGGTTGCCTGTAGCGCACCTGCCAGCGGGTATCGAGCGTTCGTCGGGCGTCTTGCTGCCGGGCGGCCGGGTAACGGCCGGCCAGTTCCGCCTCGGGAGTCAGGGCAAACAGCAGGGCGGCGAACAATTCCCGGGCTTCGGCATTGGGCGGCAGCAGGCCGTCGGCTTGCCATTGGCTGTCGACCAGGCGCTGGCGAGCGACGGGAATGCCCAGCGGATCCATCATCGACCAGCGGATGCCGGCGCTTTCGCGCTGGATCACCAGCAGCCAATCCTGGCGCTGGCCGTCCAGTTGCCGTTCGACGTGCAATTGCAGCGGCAGCGCCAGGGTCGGCATGCGCTCGGGCAGTGGTGCCTGGCTGGCGCAGGCGCTGAGCAGCAATAGAAAACCTGCAAGCAGACCACGGATCATCCGGCTACCCCTTCGAGCGGCTTGCGGGCCACCACGTTGACCAGGGTTTCCTCGCGCTCGCCAAACGGCCTGGGCCGGCGCAGGCCCCAGCGTTCCAGCAGGCCGAAGTCCCTGGCGCGGCTCCACCACAGGTACGGATAGGAGATGTTGCAGTCTTCGAAGCGGAACCCTTGATTGGCGATCATCGCCAGGTATTGCGCCGCGCTTTTCTGCACCTGCATCGGGTGGCGGAACAGCCAGCGGATCACCCAGGTATCGATGTAGGCCTTGGTGGATTCGGCAAACAGGAGGTAGCCGCCGGGCTTGAGCACGCGATAGAACTCGGCGAGGGCTTTTTCCTGTTCCACCAGGTGATGGAAGGTCTGGTGGCAGAACAGCAAATCGACGCTGGCATCGGGCACCGCCAATGTCGCGCAGTCGCTGCCGATCAGCTCCACGGCCATGCCCTGGCGAGCCGCTTCCGCGGCGCTCAGATTCAGGCTGTGAGGGTCGGCGTCGACGCCAATCAGGCGTTGCGGTGCGAACACCTGGCGCAGATACCGGAACGATTTGCCCTGGCCGCAACCGGCATCCAGCAGCACCGGATTTGCCGGCGGCGAGGAACTGAACAGGCTGCGTAAATCGTCGGTGGCCACGCGCAGCACATGGTGCTGCCAGGTGTGGCTGCGCAGGAACCAGAAACCGAAGCGGGTTTCTTCGACGTAGTTGTCGCTCAGGTAGCTCATGGTTGCTTGCTCATGGCGCCGGGCTCGCGCAGATTTCCGAAAGCATGCGCAAGCGCCGTTTGGGTTCGCTGACGAACGGGTTGCGCTGGTCCCAGGCATAGCCCGCGAGGATCGCGCTGATCATGCGACGAATGTCGGCGGAGCCTTCGCTGTAGAAAATCACATCCTGGAAAGTACCGGCGTACCAGCCCTCGACGTAGCAGCGGAAGGTATCGACGCCGCGCTTGAGCGGTTCGGCGAACTCGCTCTGCCAATCCACCTGTTCACCTTGCAGCTGGCGATGCAGCACGCCGGCGGCCATGCTTGCCGAGCGCATGGCGATGGTCACGCCGGAAGAAAACACCGGGTCGAGGAATTCCGCGGCGTTGCCCAGCAGGGCGAAGCCAGGGCCGTGGAGAGTCTTGACGTTGGCCGAGTAGCCGCCGATGGTCCGTGCCGGCGTGTCCCACACGGCATTGCCCAGTACGCTGGCCAGGCTTGGGGTTTCGTTGATAAAGCCGCGCAGGCAGGCATCGAGGTCGTCGGTGCGGCCTTCGAAATGCTCCGCCGCGGCGACCACGCCGACCGAGCAACGACCGCCGCTGAACGGAATGGTCCAGAACCACACGTCACGCTGGGTCGGATGCGTGGTGATGAGGATTTTCTCCCGATCAAATGCCGGGCTGTCGATGCGGTCTTCGATGTGGGTGAACACCGCCTGGCGCGGCGGGAAGTTCGACGGCGCCTCAAGGTCCAGCAGGCGCGGCAGGACCCGGCCGTAGCCGCTGGCGTCAAGGACGAAGCCTGCCTCGACGCGGTACTCGCTGCCGTCTTCGCGCTGCACGCCCAGTTGCGGTTTGCCCCGGCTGAAATCGGCGCTGGCGATGGCCTGGCCGTAGCGGATTTCCACGCCTTGCAGCGCCGCCTGATCAGCCAGCAACTTGTCGAAGTCGGCGCGCTGGACCTGGAACGTGGTGGGCTTGCCTTTGCTGAAGGTGTCGCCGAAATCGAAGGCGCTGTAGCGCTCGCCCCAGGCGAATGCCGCGCCATTCTTGCGCTGGAACCCGGCGGCGTTGACCGCCTCGAGCATGCCGGCTTCTTCGACGAAATCCAGGCAATGGGACAGCAGGCTTTCGCCAATGGAGAACCGTGGGAAATGCTGGCGCTCGATGACCAGCACATCGTGGCCCTTGCGCTTGAGCAGTGCGGCGGCGATGGCGCCGGAAGGGCCTGCGCCGATAATGACGACCTGTCGACGTTCCATTTCAACTGTTGACACGGGGGCTCCTCGCCGGGACGGCAATCGAGGGAATACGGTGAAAGCCGGCCAGGGCCGGCAGCAATGTGGCGAACAACCCCATCAGCATCAGCGCGAAATACAGCGCCGGGCTGATGAGTTGTTGTTGCAGCAACAGATTGAGAAAGACGATTTCACTCAAGCCGCGAATATTCAGCAGGATGCTTTCCCGAAAGCGGCTGGCACCGGCGAACGAGGCTCCGGCCCAACCCAGCCCCAGCCAGTTGCCCAGCAGTTTGCTGGCAATCGGCAACAGCAGCAACGCCGCCAGCTGGACCCAGCCGAGGCTGTCCAGGGCGCTGTGCACATTGATCTGCACAATGCCGAACGTCAGGATCAACGGAATGGCCAGGTAGGTCTGCAACCTGTGCATCCACGCGGCGCCGAGCGGCAATACCAGCGGCACTTTGAGCGCCGCCATGCACAGCAGATAGCCGATGCCGGTGATCAGCGCGTTGAGCCGGTAATGTTCGGCCACCACCAGCAGGGCAAAGAACAGGCCACTGTGCAGCAAGGGTTGGCGCAGGCCCGCCAGGCGCAGCAGCAACGGCACGCCGGCGGCGGCCAGCGGCAGCAGCAGGCTGGCCAGGTGCAGGCTGCCCTGGGCCAGGGCGAACAGGCTCCAGCAGATCAGGTCGATCAGGATCGCGGTCTGCACCAGGCGGCGGGTCGCGTCGGGCGGGTAGGCGATGTGGCGCAGATACAGATACAGCACAGGTATCGCCGTGATCGCGAATAGCAGCCCCACCGCCAGCGAGCTGATCCACGGTTGCGGCGGCAGCAGCCAGAACGCGGTCGCCAGGCCGCAGGCAAACGGCACGCCAAAGCTCGGCAGGGCGATCTTCACGCTCTGGCGGTCGAGGCGCAGGTCGATGACATCGCTGAGGATATGCCCCAACAAGAGGGCGAACGCCAGGCTGTAGAGGTTCTTCAACCACACCGGGGAGACCAGTTGCGCACCGCTGAGGTGCCAGCCCGGTTCGATCCAGAAATACATCAGCAAGGGCAGGCCGAACGTCGCCAGCAGCAACTGGCTGACGATCGGGATCAGTCCGCAGCGCCGCCCGACAATCGTCGCCAGGGCAAACAGCGCCAGGGCCATCAACCAGAACAGCGGGGTCATCATTGCACCGGCTCCGTAGCGGCGTTCGCATGGGCTTGCTGCCCAGCCCACGGCGCCAGCATGAAGCTGAACGCCAGCCCCAGGCTCACCGCGAGACCGAAGTTGCTCACGGCCGGCGTGCTGGACAACGCCAGCAGGCCGAACGACAGCCAGGTGGTGATCGCCGCCAGCAGCGTGCCCAGCAGGCTCACGGCGGCCCCGCCGATCCGTTCACGCATGAGGATGGCGTAGTCGACCCCGATGGCCGTCACCAGCAACAGGCCGAACAGACTGAACAGCGTCAACGGTTGCCCCAGCCAGCCGAGGCTCGCCAGGCTGCACAGCGCGGCCAGGAGCGGCAGGGCGACGACGCGTAGGGCCCCGCCGACGCCGAACGGCCAGATCAGCACCAGCACGATCAGCACGCAGGACGCCAGCTTGAGTTCGGCGGCGCTGACCTGCGTGGCGGCGAAGACGCGGTTGAGGTCGCCGAGGCGATCCACCAATTGCACGCCGGGCAGATCCACCGCCTGCACGCGGAGCAACGCGGCATCGTTCAAGCCTTGCAGGCTGACCACCGCCGCCACGCCTTGGCCCGTCGGGCCGAGCCAGAGCATGCGGTAGGGTTCGGCCAGCGGCCCGCTCAATGCGGCATCGATGTCGGCGGTTGGCAAGGCCTGCAACTGCTTCAACTCCGCTTGCAGCGCGGCGAGCGGCACGCCCAAGTCCAGCAGCGGTTGCCAGAACGCGGGCAACCGCGCCAGGGCCGCGCGCAGTTTTTCCTGTTCGGCGGGCGGGCTGACCAGTTGATTGAGGGACAGGTAGCCCTGGAGTTTTTCCAGGCCGATCAACTGGTCGAGCCGCTCGTTGAGGGCGGTCTGGCGTTCGAGCAACTGCGCTTGATCATCGGCACGGATCAGGAAGAACTGGCTGGTCGGCTGGAAACCGGTAATGCGCGCGACATCGCGGGCTTCGTCGGTCAGGTGCTGGGGCGTGCCGATCCACTGGCGGATGTCGTTCTTGCTGGTCAGTTGCCAGAGACCGCCACCACAGAAGGCCAGCAACAAGGCCAGCAGAATCGGCGTGCGCACCCGCGCCAGCAGCACTTCGCGACACCTGAGCAGGTTATCGCAGAGGCGTAGCGGCCATTGCGCTGGGCGCAGGTCGGCGTGCTTGAGCAGGGCCGGCAACAGGCAGACCGCCGATAGATAGGCGCCGACCAGGCCGGCGGCAGAGAAGATAGCAATCTGGGTCAAGGCCGGGAAGGGCGTCCAGGCCAGCGCCAGATAGCCGATGCAAGTGGTTGCCAGGCTCAGGCTCAGCCCCGGCAGGGTCAGGCGCAGGGCCGGCCAGCTGCGCCATGGCTTGAGGCTCCAGCTTTTGGACAGGTAGTGCAGCGGGTAATCCACCGCCACGCCGATCAGGCTCGAACCCAGGACCAGGGTCATCACATGCATGCGCCCGAACAGCGCCACGCACGCCACTGCGCCGAACAATATGCCGACCAGCACCGGCACGAACGCCAGCCACACGGCAAAGCGTCGGAACGCCAGCAACAGTAGCATCAGGATGCCGACCGTCGCGCCGCCGCCGACCCAGGTGATCTCGCGCGAAGCCTGTCGCTGGCCACTGGCGGCATACAACAGGCCGCTGGCCGCCAGCAATTGGCCCTGGGCCTGGCTGGCTTGATCACGGCTGCGTTGCAGCAGATCGGCGACTTGCAGCGGCAGCTGCATGTCGAAGGCGTTACCCTGGGTACGCGCTCGCAGCATTACCCAATGCTTGCCATCGGCTTCGGCAACCAGCGCGCCGCTGCCCACGTCCAGTTGTATCGCACCGCGTTGTGGCTGGCTGTTCTGGATGCGCCCGGTCAGGCCGAGCCAGTCGTCCTGGCTGGGCACCAGGCTGAAGCCGCTGAACGGGTCGAACAGGGCCTGTACCCGCTGCTGGATAAACGCCTGGGGCTGCTCGATCAACTGTTGCCGGTCGACTGCCGAGAGCATCGCCAAGCGGCCATCCAGCAACTGCGAACGAAGCGCCGGCAAGTCGGCCTGGAGCGTCCATTGGACCTTGTCGAACAGCCCGCTGGCCTGCCATTGCTCGCCGAGGGCTTGCGCCAGGGCGATGGCCTGCTGGCGATCGGCGTGGCCGACCAGCACCAGGATCTCGCGATTGAGCGGCTCCTGCATGCGCTGTTCAGCGACAAGCTCCAAGGCGTCCGGGGATGTGCCCGGGACCAGTTCCATGAGATTGGCCGACAGCGGCGCACCGTTGCGCCATTGCCAACCGGCGAGCGCGAGCACCGCCAGCAGCAGGACCAGGAACAGCCTCGGTAGCCTGCGTTCACTCGGCAAAGTCATGTTGCTCCGCTTCGCTCAAGGGTTGCGCGCCGGTAGCGTCTTGCATCCGCAGTACGGTGCTGTCGCCCTGGGTTTCCAGCAGTTCGATGCGCTGGACCAGTTCGCCGCCGTCGATATTGATCTGCTTGAAGACTTGTTTAAGCAATACCGAGCGTGGAGTCAGGGTGAGTTTCCACTGCTGTGGCTGGCCCGACAGGCTCAGCTCGAAATCCCGCTGCAAGCCGCTGCTGTCGCCCTGCAATACCGCCAGGAACAGGCGGTTCTGCTCGGCGCCGGCGCTCTTGTTCGGCAGCATCTGCCAGGCGTTGCCATCGCGCCGGGCGATACCTTTGGCCGTGATGCGGTAGTCCTGTTGCAGCGGCGTTTGCAGCAGCCACAGCAGGCCGTGGTTTTTCGCCAGCACGAAACGGCCCTTGCTGATCAGCGGCTGGGGCAGGGCGCGCAGATGTTTTTCCTGGATGAACTGGCCGTGGATCACCTCCGGGCGGGCCAGTTGCCCGCTCAATTGCTGCAGGTCGAACGCCTGGGCCAGCGGCGGCAAGCCACACAGGAGCAGCCAGATGAACAGGCGTTTCATGACAGTTTCCTCTCGACGGCTTCGACAAATACCCGAGGCGAGGCCAGCAGCATTTCACGGCTGGCCATGTCCACGGCGACCTGCACCGAACTTGCCCGGGTCAGGCGTTCGTCGGTGGCGGCGTCGCTGATCAGGTAATTGATCTTCAGCCGGTTTTCCCACTCCACCAGGCTGGCGCGCACGGTCAGGGTCTGGCCGAACACCGCGCTGCGCACATAGCGTAACTGCAGGTCGATGATCGGCCAGGCATGGCCGGACTCGAGCATGTCGTTGTAGTTGTGGCCGATCAGGTCGAGCAAGGCGCAGCGGGCCACTTCGAGGTATTTAACGTAGTGGCCGTGCCAGACCACGTTCATCGAGTCGACGTCGAAAAACGGCACCACGATCCGGGTGTCAACGTGCAGAACGCCCTGGCTACGCATGCAGCCTCCAGTGTTGCTCGGCGATGCGTTGCAGGCACAAGCGCAATTCGCCTTCCAGGGCGCGATCTTCGATGACCGGCGGGAAGTCTTCGGCCAGTTGCCGGTGCATGGCGGCCAGCGCTGGCGGCAACGGTCGCGCGTCGTCGACACGGCTGCGCAGCCACACGCCTTGGTTGGCCGCCAGCAAGGTCGCGGCGGCCACCTGTTCGGTCAGCTCCAGCACACGGATCGCGTCCCGGGCGGCGATGGTGCCCATGCTGACCTTGTCCTGGTTGTGGCATTCGGTGGAGCGCGAGAACACGCTGGCCGGCATGGTGTTCTTCAAGGCTTCGGCGGTCCAGGCGCTGGTGCCGATCTGCACGGCCTTGAAGCCATGGTTGAGCATCGCCCGCTCGGCGCTGGCGCCGGACAGGTTGCTCGGCAGGCCATGGTTGTAGCGCTCATCCACCAGCAGTGCGAGCTGGCGGTCGAGCAGGTCGGCGACGTTGGCCACCAGGTTTTTCAGACTGTCCATGGCAAAGGCGATGTGCCCGCCGTAGAAATGCCCGCCATGCAGCACGCGCTCGGCTTCGGCATCGATGATCGGGTTGTCGTTGGCGCTGTTGAGCTCGGTTTCGATGAACGAACGCAGCCAGCCCAGGCTGTCCGCCAACACCCCTAGTACGTGGGGGGCGCAGCGCAGGGAGTAGCGATCCTGCAGGCGATGCAGCGGCGCTGTCGGTGCGTCGATGGCCAGGTCCTTGCGCAGCCACGCGGCGACTTGCATCTGGCCCGGGTGTGGCTTGGCGGCGAACAGGCGCTCGTCGAAATGCTCCGGGTTGCCTTGCAGGGCGACGACATTCAGCGCGGTGATCCGGGTCGCCAGTTGCAACAGGTAATCGGCGCGGGCGAAGGCCAGGCAGGCGAGGCCGGTCATCACTGCGGTGCCGTTCATCAGCGCCAGGGCTTCCTTGGGCCGCAGCACCAGCGGCGTCCAGCCCAGCTCGCGGTGCACGTCGGCGGCCAGCCGGCGCTCGCCACGGAACATGACCTCCCGTTCACCAGACAGCGTGGCGGCGACGTAGGACAGCGGCGTCAAATCGCCGCTGGCGCCCACCGAGCCTTCTTCCGGTATCAGCGGCAGGATGTCGTGTTCGAGAAAGGCCTGGAGCCGTTCCAGCAGTTCCACTCGCACCCCTGACACGCCGTGGCACAGCGACTGCAATCGCGCGGCCAGCACGGCGCGGGTAGCCTGGGCATCGAGCAGCTTGCCCAGCCCGCAGCCGTGGAAGGTGTACAAGTGTCGCGGCAAGGCTTCGACATGGTGCAACGGCACGGCCACCACGCAAGAGTCGCCGTAGCCGGTGGTCACGCCATAGATGACGCCTTCCTTGTCCAGCAACGAGTCGAGGAATTGCGCACCCTTGGCAATGCGCTGGCGGAACGCCGGGTCAGCCTGCAGTTGCGTCGGCGCCTGACGGTTGGCCAGGGCCAGCACGTCTTCGATGCGCAAGGCGTGTTCGCCGAAGGTTACCGGCTCAGGAATGGGCTTGGTCATCGGTCTTCCAGAAAGGGTAAAAGTTGAACCACTGTTGTGGCGCCTGGAGGCAATATTGCGCCAGACGGGCGGCGTACAGGCCGGCCCAATGGGCGATCACCTGTTCGCGCTCGTTGCGTTTCCAAACCACGGCATCGGCGAACGGTTCGAGGGTGACGCGATAACGTCCCTCGTGCTTGAGGCACATCAGCAGGTTGACCGGGCATTTCAACAGACCGGCCAGCAGCCAGGGCCCTTGCGGGAAGGCGGCCGGGTGCCCCATGAAATCCACCGTCACGCTGCGCCCGCCATGCAGCGGCACGCGGTCGCCGGCGATCGCCAGCCATTCGCCGCGCTCCAGGCGTTCGCTCAGTTGCAGCATGATCAGCGGGTCCAGCTCGCTGACCTGGATCAACCGCAGGTGCGTGGCGCCGGCTTCGCCGAGCAAGCGATTGAACTGCTCGGCGTGCTTGGTGTGCACCAGCACGTTCATGGTGACTTTCTCGCCCAGTTCGGCCAGGGCCCGGCACATTTCCAGATTGCCCAGGTGCGCGCCCACCAGCATTTGCCCACGGCTGTCGCGCAGGTGATTGCGCAGCAGCGCCGGGTCGACGATTTCGATCTGGTCGATGCTCAGTTTGCCGTTCCAGACGTCGAGTTTGTCCAGCAGCGAGTCGGCAAAAGCCATGAACTGTCCGAACACTCGCCGGTGCGTCGGGCGCAGCTCGGGCTGGCGGCTCCAGTCGGCGAGCCGCTGCTGGTATTGCCACGCCGCTTGCCGGGCACTGCGGCCGAAAACGAAGAAATACAGGACGATGCCGTACAGCACCGGCGTGAGAAGCCTTCGGCCAAGGACCTTCGCAGCCAACGCGGTGAGTTTCATCAGCCAGAAACTGCCGCGTTCCTGGCGGTCTGCCCAGTGCTGTTTGTCTGTGCTCATGCTCGCCACCGCCGCCAGAGGATAGCCGGCAAGCGCACCAGCATGCCGAAGAACAACCGAGTGTGCATGCGTGAAATCAGCACGTTGTCGTGGAACAGGCGAAAGTGCGAAACCCCGTCCAGAGGGTAGTGCACGCGGGTGCGCAACCAGTGCATTGGCTGGTTGCGCCAGGACAGGCGCACCAGGATGTCCGAATCGAAGTCCATGCGCTTGCCGATGTTCGCAGAGTCGATCAGTGCGAGGGTGGGGGCCAGGGGATAGACCCGGAAGCCGCACATCGAATCGCGGATCTGCAGCGACAGGCTGTTGATCCAGACCATCACGTGAGTCAGGTAGCGCGCGTACAGACGGCCCTTCGGCACGCTGGCGTCGTACAGCGGATAGCCGCAGATCAGCGCGTCCGGGTGGGCGCGGGATTGCTCGATGAAGGTGCGCACGTCGCCAAGGTCGTGTTGCCCGTCGGCGTCGACCTGCAAGGCGTGGCTGAAGCCCAGGCGCGAAGCCTCCCGCAGGCCGGTCATCACCGCGCCGCCCTTGCCCTGGTTCACCGCCAGCCGGACCAGGTGAACCCGCTCATGCCCGGCCAGTTGCTCCAGCACCGCCGCGCAGGCCGGGCTGCTGGCGTCGTCCACCAGCACGCAGGGCAAACCGTTGCCAAGCAACGTCTGGACCACCGTCGCGATGGCGGTTTCGTGGTTGTAGACCGGGATGACGGCGCAGGGGTTATGCATGCGGTATGTCTCGGCGGCTGAGGAGCATTTTGTGGCGAGGGAGCTTGCTCCCGCTGAGCTGCGAAGCAGCCCCTGATTTTTCAAGAGCGAGCGCTTCGCACTCGAGCGGGAGCAAGCTCCCTCGCCACAGGACAGCGGTGCGGTTAGTCATCGGCCACCCCCAGAACAATCCGCCCACTGGAGCACGCCGCGGTGTCGTTGCGATAGGTGAAATACAACTTGCCGCGCTCGCGATCGAAGCGCAGGTGTAGCTGGATTTCATCGCCGGGGCGCACCAGTTGCTGGAATTTCAGCACTTCCATGCCGACGAACCGTGGCGGCAACTCCATGAGTTGGCGGCCCAGGTTCAAGGCCCAGTCCACTTGCACCACGCCAGGCAGGACCGGCGCGGTGGGAAAGTGACCGCTGAAGTACGCCAGGTCTGGAGGCACGGCCAGACGCAGGTTCCATTCGCCGTCGGTCTCGCCTTGGTCGAGCACTTCAGGCGCCTTCGGACGTGGCGCCATCAGCAAAGTTTCGACCTCGGCCTGGGCCAGTTTGCCCTGGGCGTTGAATGGCAGTTGCCGCAGCCAGCGCCAGCGTCGTGGCAGGGCCAGGGTTTCGCAGTGTCCGCTCAGGTGCTGTCGCAGGGCCTCGGTCATGGCTCGTCGGCCCAGGTTGCGCAAGGCATGCAGGCCGGTTTCGCTGAGCACCAGCAGTGCGCCGAGAGAAGCACGATTTTCCTGGACCACCCCCAGCCGTGCTTCGCTGACCCAGTCGTGGGCCGTCAGCGCCTGCTCCAGCATTGGCAAAGAGATACGTTTTTCTTCAAGCTTGACGATGCGATCCAGGCGGCCGAGCAATTCGAAGCGCCCGTCCTCAGTGATACGCGCCGCGTCGGCGGTGTGCTCGACATGGCCGCTTGGGAGATAAGGCGAAGCAATCAGCAGGGCGCCGTCACTGTCCTGGCCCAGTTCGACGCCGGCAAAGGGTTGCCAGAGGTCGCCGCCCTGACGCCAGGCGATACCGCCGGTTTCCGAGCTGCCGAACACTTCCGTTGGCCATTGTCCCAGGCGTTGCCGAAGGCTGCGGGCTGCTTCGGCCGGCAGTGCGCCGCCGGAGGAGAACACCCGGCGCACGCTGCTCAAGGCCGGCCAATCGAGATTGTCGCCCATGCGCTTGAGCAGCGCCGGGCTGGCGACCCAGGCAAATGCCGGATGCTCGCGACTGGCGCGCTGAAGGTCTTCCGGGAAAGCCAACTGCCGGCGCACAAAGGTGCGTCCGGCGCATAACGGCCACAGCACCCGGAACAGCAGACCGTAGATATGCTGGGTGGCGACGCTGCCGATCATGCAGGCCTGCGGACCGAGGTCGGCGCCCCACAATTGCTCCAGCGCCTGGACTTCATTGCTCAGCTGGCGCAGGGTTTTCTCGATGCGCTTGGGCTCGCCACTGGAGCCGGAGGTGCACAGGGTCAACCAGCACTGATCGAGGTCCAGTTCGGCAGCCTCCAGCGGCGCCTGGCGGATCTCGTCGAGCCGGGCGTCTACGGGCAGGTCGGTCAGCCACAAGTCGACGTCGGCCGACCAGCGCTGGCGGGTTTGCGCTTGCAGGTCGGCGGGTAGCAGCACATGCGCCCCGGCGCGCCAGGCGCCGAGCAGGGCTACCGCGAGGTCGGCGGCATCTTCGAAATGCACGGCCACGCGCCGGATGCCCCGGGCTTGCAGGCCCGCGGCCAGGCACAGCGCGTCGTCGCGCAGTTGCGCGTGATTTATAGCCGGGGCGACTGCAACAACGCGGTCCGGCTGGGCCTTGAGCAGCATCTGCTCAAGTGTTATCCAATTCATGGGCGGCCTCTTACCCGTTGTCGTATGAGCCATTCAATGGCAAACATCAGGCCCATCAGTCCGTAGGAAATCAGGCCGGTGTACAACATCCACCAGCTCAGCGGCGCCCAAAGCGTCAGGATCGCAGCAAGCACACCGTTACACAGGAAAAACACACTCCAGGCCACTGTCACCTGGCGGGTATAGATCACCGCCCTGGCCGGCAATTGCGGTTCCCGCAGGCGGGCCAGGCGTTCAACCATCGGCGGGCCATATTTCAGGCTCAGGGTGAACAGCCCGAGCATGAACGCGCTGATCAGCACCGGATACCAGCGCAGCAGGAGCGGGCTGTCGAACACCGCGAGCAATACACAAAAGGTAATCGCCGATGCCGCCATCCAGCGATTGCCGGGGTTGCCTTTGCCGAGCAACGCCCGGGCCAGCCACAGGCCACCCAATAACAGCCCGAACTGCCATGGAGCAAAGTGCTCCATGCCGAAATACACCGCGAAGGGGTACAGCAGGCCCGCCAGCAGCAGGCCGAGGCCAATCAGCCGGCTCATGCGGCCGGTTGGACCAGTCGATAGACCGCCTCGACCACGTCGTTGACGGTGCGCACCGACTTGAATTCTTCGGCGGCAATCTTCTTGCCGGTCTGGCGCTTGATGTGGTCGATCAGGTCGACCGCATCGATGCTGTCGATTTCCAGATCCTGGTACAGGTTGGCTTCCAGCGTCACGCGATCGGGCTCCAGCTCGAAGAGCTCGACCAGGGCAGCACGCAGAATGTTGAAAATGTCGTCGCGAGTTTGCATGGTCCGGTCTCAGGGGCGTTTTGCAGTGACGAAGGCCGCAAGGCTTGCCACATTGCTGAAATGGTTACGGGTGTCCTTGGCGTCGGCGTCGATCTTGATGCCGTACTGCTTCTGAATCGCCAGGCCGAGCTCCAGGGCATCCACCGAATCCAGGCCCAGGCCTTCGCCGAACAGGGTCTGGTCGTCGCCGATGTCCTCGACGGCGATGTCTTCCAGGCCAAGGGCGTCGATGATCAGCTGTTTGATGTCACGGTGCAGATCGCTCATCTTCGGCGAGCTCCTTGATGTAATAGTGATGCAGAAAATCGTTGAGCCGGCGCGAAGCCTGCGGCGGGGGGCCAAGCGCGGTGAAGGCTTGTGGGTCTATATCGGCCCCAACGCGAAAACTGAAGTGCACGCGCCGCTGGGGGATGCGATACCAGGGTTCGGCCTTGGTCAGGGTGGTGGGGCTGACCTTGATCGTCACGGGTGTGAGGATCTTCGCGCCCCGCAGGGCGATGGCCGCGGCCCCGCGATGAAAGGCCGGGGCCTGGCCTGGGTGGGTGCGCGTACCTTCGGGAAAGACGATCAGGCACTGGCCGTCTTGCAGCGCGTCACTGGCAGCATCGAGCATGTCCATGCTGCCATCGTTGCTGATGTATTGAGTGGAGCGCAGCGGGCCACGGGTGAAGGGGTTGGTCCAGAGACTCTGCTTGACCACGCAGTTGGCGTCGCGCACCAGCCCGATCAGGAACACCACGTCGATCAGCGAGGGGTGGTTGGCGATGATCATCTGCCCGGGCCGGCCGAGTTTCTCCGCGCCGTCGATTCGATAGGTGAGCACGCCGGTACGGGCCATGAACCGGATGAAGAACCAGAACAGACGTCCAACCGTGCGGCGTGCCCGTTGCCGATGGGCCGTGGGATCGCCGGGTAACGCACTGAGCAACGGGAACACCACCAATCGCAGGCACAGCCCGCCCAGCCCGAAGAGGGCGAAGCTTGCAGCGGTCGCGAGCAGGCGCCAATAGTAGGCGTCGCGATGTTTACCGGTCACCGGTTGCGTTGCCAGGTCCATAGACGATTCTTCCAGGCATGTTGGCAGGTGGTGTCGTTTTCCAGCAGCTTACGCAGCAGATCCAGGGCATGGGGCCAGTCGCTGCCGGGCATGGGTGCCGGCGGGCTGGATAATTCAAGTTGCCAGTCGTCGCCCGAAGTCAGCAGGAGCCCCAGTGCGTAGGGAAACGGCACGTCGTTGACCCACGGCGCGTACACCTGCGGTGGTTGCTCTTCAGTGATCACCAGCAGTACCGCCGGCGCCCCCTCGTTCAGCAGTGCGGCGGCCTCCAGCATGCCGTGCTCCAGGCCGTCGCCGGTAGCGGCGAGGGCGGTCATCTCGCTGGTTTCGCCGCGCATGATCGACCACAGGCCGATGACGGCGTTATGCACCGACAGGCTGAACTGTGTCGGTGATAAAGGCTGATCGGCTGCCAGGTCCTTGAGAATCTCAAAAGTGCGCGGGGTTTCGCCGTGACGGGAAATAAAGACCAACGGCAGGTCCGGTCGACCTTCGGCCAGTGGCCAGGCGACGCTGAACGCCATGCGCGCCAGGCGGCTGAGTCGGCGGCGCTGCATGGCGGGCAGGAAAGACACGTCAGGGGCCGCATCGCTGATGGGCGGCACAGCCGGTTGTCGGCTCCATGCCTGCCAATCGTCCACGCTTTCGAGCCCAGGGGCCCATGCGCGCCATTGGGCGATGTTGAAATTGATCACAGACTCATCCCACCCCTGCGGGCTTTTTCTTGTCACGGTTCAGTGGCTTGACCCGCGTCCAACCCTGCATGGCCTTGCGACCCAAGTGGCGCGCATTATCCCGGTGCGGTTGGCTTGTAGCAAATGCTGGTTACATTTTGTCCAGGGAAATCCGTCGGCTGGTCAGGCCCTGCTCGGGCATGGCCGTTATCGCGCTTGTAACGACGCTGTCTGCTGGGCGCTTCGGCTACTTGATGAGCAAATTGACGCTCGGTTCCGCGAAAAAGCCACCGACACTGTAATCCGTCCATGACCGAGGTAGCGAAGCGGCGCCTTGGCCTACTACACTCGGGAATCTTTGATACACGGAGGTTTTGTCATGCGGCGTGTGGTGTTCAATCAGAAAGGTGGCGTGGGCAAGTCCAGCATCGCCTGCAATCTGGCGGCGGTCAGCGCCAGTGAGGGTTATCGCACGCTGCTGGTGGACCTGGATGCCCAGGCCAACTCCACTCAATACCTGACTGGCCTGACGGGCGAAGACATTCCCATGGGAATCGCCGACTTCTTCAAGCAGACCCTGTCGTCGGGGCCCTTCTCGAAGAAGAACAAGGTCGATATCTACGAGACGCCGTTTGACAACCTGCATGTCATCACCGCCACGGCGGAATTGACGGATCTGCAGCCCAAGCTTGAGGCGAAACACAAGATCAACAAGCTGCGCAAGCTGCTCGAAGAGCTCGACGAGGACTACGACCGGATCTACCTGGATACTCCGCCAGCCCTCAATTTCTATGCGGTTTCAGCGCTGATCGCGGCTGATCGGGTACTGATTCCTTTCGATTGCGACAGCTTCTCTCGCCAGGCACTGTATGGCCTGATGGCGGAAATCGAAGAGCTGAAGGACGACCATAACGAAGGCCTGGAAGTCGAAGGCATCGTCGTCAACCAGTTCCAGGCCCGCGCCAGCCTGCCGCAGCAGATCCTCGACGAATTGATTGCCGAAGGCCTGCCGGTGTTACCGGTGTACCTGAGCAGTTCGGTGCGCATGCGTGAGTCGCACCAGGCGAGCCTGCCGCTGATCCACCTGGACCCGCGGCATAAGCTGACCCAGCAGTTTGTGGAGTTGCATAATCTGCTGGAAAACGCCGACTGACTGGCTTGCACAAATCCACTGTGGAAGCGAGCCTGCTCGCGAAATCGGTGGCACATTCAACATTGGAGCTGCCTGACAGTCCGCTTTCGCGAGCAGGCTCGCTCCTACGGTGCTGAGGTCAGATCCCCTGGCCGCGCAACCAATTCATCAGCTGCGGCAAAGGAAACGCCCCGCTCTGCCGGGCAACCTCCCGGCCATCCTTGAACAGAATCAGGCTGGGAATCGAGCGAATCCCCAGCTGGGCCGACAGTTGTTGATTGGCCTCGCTGTCGAGCTTGGCCAGTCGGCATTTACCCGCCAGCTGCGCGGCGGCCTGTTCGAAGACCGGCGCGAAGGACTTGCACGGACCGCACCAGTCTGCCCAGACATCCACCAACAGCGGCAGGTCGCCCTTGATCTGGCTGGCGTAGTCGCCTTGCTTGAGTTCGAACGGTTCGCTCAATAACACCTGGGCCTTGCAACGTCCGCACTTGGGCTGGTCGCCCAGGCGTTCGGCGGGGATGCGATTGAGGCCGTTGCAATGAGGGCAGGGGATCAGCATCGGGTCGGTCTCCTGTAAGTCGTTGGCACAACACTATACGCAAATCACAAAAAAACCTGTGGGAGCGAGCCTGCTCGCGAAGGCGAAGGATCAGTCAAGAATAATCGACTGTCGGACCGCTTTCGCGAGCAGGCTCGCTCCCACAGGGTATATCGGTGTGGCCGTTACTTCGCGTTGGTCAGCGTGTTGTAGCTGGTCATGAGGTTGCGATAGTCCGGGATGTGGTTGGAGAACAGGGTCGCCAGACCTTCCACATCGTTGCGCCAGTCGCGGTGCAGTTCGCAGGCCAGGCCGAACCACGTCATCAATTGCGCGCCCGAGGAGGACATGCGGTCCCACGCCGATTGGCGGGTCAGTTCGTTGAACGTACCGGACGCATCGGTCACTACGAACACCTCGAAACCTTCGGCCAGGGCCGACAGGGCCGGGAAGGCTACGCAGACTTCAGTCACGACACCGGCGATGATCAATTGCTTCTTGCCGGTGGCCTTGATCGCCTTGACGAAATCTTCGTTGTCCCAGGCGTTGATCTGGCCAGGACGAGCAATGTAGGGAGCGTCCGGGAACAGCGTCTTGAGTTCTGGCATCAGTGGGCCGTTGGGGCCGGTTTCGAAGCTGGTGGTGAGGATGGTCGGCAGTTGGAAGTACTTGGCCAGGTCAGCCAGGGCCAGCACGTTGTTCTTGAAACGGTCCGGGTCGATGTCGCGCACCAGCGACAGCAGGCCAGCCTGGTGGTCCACCAGCAGAACGGCGGCGTTATCTTTGTCGAGACGGTTGTAGGAAGTAGTCATGGCGTAGTCCTCTAAGTTTTGGTGGCCGAACGTTTCGGCGTGAGTAGGGGTTTCTAGATATCGGTAAATCGGTGATCCATCTGGCCGAAGCGCCGGCTTCAATCCGTGTTGCGTTTCGATGGGTAAAGATTAAAACCGACACCTTTTTCGCGCCAGACTGCAAAAATCAGCCTTAGCGTTCTATTTGAGGAACGATGCGCTGCGCCATTCATCAGATGAGCCGCACCCCGAGCCCGCCAGACCCTCAAAACACCACAACGTAATTTTTGCGAACCCGGAGGTCCCATGAGCAATCCTCAAGACCCAACCCTTCCCCAGACGCTGGACAACCCCAACGACGACGGCTTCGTGCTTGGCACCGCCGGCCGCGACGAAGACCCGAACGCCGCCACGGCCTATGCGACCGATGACCGCCATGATCGCGATGAGCTGACCCCGGAAGACGCCCGCGGCATGCCGGGGTATCCCAACGAAAAAAAACCGGCGGAACCGGCGGCGGAAGAAGCGGAATCGGGAATCGAGACGCCTGAGCAGGGGAACGATAAGGCGGGGTGAGCGGGTAGTCTGGAGGTCGGCGGTTGATTGAAGATCGCCATCGCGAGCAGGCTCGCTCCCACAGGAGTTTGGTGTTGTGGTCTATATCGCGATCACATCGCTCCCAATGTGGGAGCGAGCCAGCTCGCGAACTCTCTCTCCCGGACAATCTGAACCCGTGGCGAGGGAGCTTGCTCCCGCTCGGCGGCGTAGCCGTCGTGGTTTACCTGGAAGACCGCGTCAGTCTTTCAGGACTGCTTCGCAGCCCAGCGGGAGCAAGCTCCCTCGCCACGGGGTCCATGTGTCTCGCAGGTCGTTACGACGAGCAGCTGATCTCCAGGTGCTTGCCCCATTCCGGCGGCCTTTCGGCGTAGCTGTCCATGCCCGGTTGTTCCTCGAACGGACGGGACAGTACGCCGTGGAGGCGGCGGACTTCTTCGTAGTCGCCTGATTCGGCGGCGTCGATGGCTTTCTGCGCCAGGTAGTTGCGTAATACATACAACGGATTGACCGCGTGCATGCGGGCTCTGCGCTGGGCTTGATCGATAACGCCCTCTCGATTGACCCGAGCGAGGTAAAGCTCGCCCCAGGCATCGAAACCCTTGAGATCAACAAAATCATCGCGCAAGCGGGCGACGGCCTGTTCGGGCGCCTGTTCGCCCAGGCGACGGAAAAACAGGCTGTAGTCGACGCCGCTGTTCTGCATCAGTTGCAGCAGGCGCTCCACCAGTTTCTGGTCATCGTCCTCGGCGCGGGTCAGGCCGAGGCGGCGGCGCATCAGGTCCAGGTAGTGGGCCTGGTACAGCGGCAGATACAGACCCAGGGTCTCGCGCAGGGCGTCGACGCTGATGAAGGGGGTCAGGGCCTGGGCCAGGGCGCTGAGGTTCCACTGGCCGATGGGCACCTGGTTGCTGAATGAATAGCGGCCCTGGTCGTCGGAGTGGTTGCAGATGAAGTTGGCGTCGAAGTCATCGAGGAAGGCGAAAGGGCCGAAGTCGAAGGTGATACCCAATATCGACATGTTGTCGGTATTCATTACCCCGTGACAGAAGCCGTAGGCCTGCCATTTGGCAATCAACTCGGCGTTGCGTTCGACAATCTCCCGATACATCGCCAGGTACGGTTCCGGCTGCTCCCGGCATTCAGGGAAATGCAGGTTCAGCACGTGCTCGGCCAGGGCCGCGTGCAACTCCGGTTTCTTGGTGTAGTAGAAGTATTCGAAATGTCCGAAGCGCACATGGCTCGGCGCCAGGCGCAGCACCATGGCGGCGCGCTCCTGCTTTTCGCGCCATACCGGGGTGTCGGAGCCGATCACACACAGCGCGCGCGTGGTCGGGATGCCCAACGCATGCAAGGCTTCGGAGGCGAGGAATTCGCGGATCGAGGAGCGCAGTACCGCCCGGCCATCGCCCATCCGCGAAAACGGCGTCTGGCCGGCGCCCTTGAGGTGCAGGTCCCAATGCTCGCCGGCCTCGTTGTACACCTCGCCCAGCAGCAACCCGCGGCCATCGCCCAATTGCGGATTGTAGTGGCCGAACTGATGCCCGGAATACACCATGGCCCGAGGCTCGGTTTCGGCCCAGAGTTTGTGGCCGCCGAAAATTTCGGCAAACAGTGGCGTCTGTGCTTCGGCCGGATCCAGGTCAAGCAGCGCCATCGCGGCCGGGCTGGCAACCACCAGGCGCGGATTGTCGATGGGCTCCGGCAGCACGTGGGCCGAGAAACCGTCGCCCAGGCGGGCGAAGCGGTTATCGAAAGTCAGCGTTTCCAGTGTTTTCATGGCCATCTCCGACGGGGCGCCCGCAGGCATCCCGCGATCAGTCGAGTGTCTGTTGCGGTGGCTCCGGAACGGGCTTGATGCTGGCTACGGTCGAGGGCACAGGCCCGAGGGTCTTGTGGTCGGGCTCGGCGGGCACCAGTTTGTATTCCTGGCCTTGCAGGTTCTTCAGATAGATCTCCATCTGACGGAACGAGATGTTGATATGTTCCTTCTTGAATTCCCGGTTGATGAACCGGTTGATCTCGTCCAGCACCGGGTTGCGGTCGCCGAGGTCGCGCACGTGCATGCGCAACTCGTGGTCCAGGGTGCTCTCACCGAAGTTCAGGAAGTACACGATCGGCTCCGGCTCCTTCAACACACGCGGGTTGTCGCGGGCAGCCTTGAGCAGCAGTTCGCGAACCCGATCCAGGTCCGAGCCGTAGTCCACGCCGAGTTTCAGGGTTACCCGAGTCACGGTGTCGGTCAGCGACCAGTTGATCAATTGTCCGGTGATGAAGGTCTTATTCGGGACGATGATGTCCTTGCGATCGAAGTCGGTGATGGTGGTCGCGCGAATGCGGATCTTGCTGACCGTGCCCGACAGGTTGCCGATGGTGATGGTGTCGCCGATCCGTACCGGGCGCTCGAACAGGATCATGATGCCGGAGATGAAGTTGGCGAAGATCTCCTGCATGCCGAAGCCCAGGCCCACCGACAGCGCGGCCACCAGCCATTGCAGCTTGTCCCAGCTCACGCCCAGTGTGGACAACGTCGTGACAAAGCCGACGCCGGCGATGACATAGGACAGCAGCGTGGTGGTGGCGTAGGCGCTGCCCTGGGCCAGGTTCAGCTTCGACAGCACGAACACTTCCAGCAGGCCAGGCAGGTTGCGGGCCAGGGCGAAGGTGATACCGATGATGATCAGGGCGCCAAGCATGTCGCCGATGCTGATGGGCACCATGCTCATGTTCACGCCGGTGCCGCTGGTGTATTCGTAGAGGGTGATGTTGTCCAGGTAGGAGAACACGCTGATCAGGTCCGACCAGACCCAGTACAGCGCGGCCATGAAACCGCCCAGCAGGGCCAGGCGGATCAGGCGCAGGGACTGTTCGTTGACCTTCTCGATGTCCAGGGTCGGCTCCTCGACCACCGTTTCACCGTCGCCGACCTCCTTGGCCGCCTGACGTTTGGCCAGGGCGCGCTGGTAGGCCAGTCGCCGGGCCGCGACCGACAGGCCGCGCACGAATGTGGCTTCGATTACCAGCCAGAACATCAGCAGGTACAGGGTATTGATCAAGCGATCGCTGAGTTTCAACGCGGTGTAGTAGTAGCCGAAGCAGACAGCGACGAACAATGCGATCGGCAGCGCGGTGAACAGCACGCCGACGGCCTTGCGAAACAGCGAGGCGTTGGTGTGCGTCGGGCTGCTGAGCAGCAGTCGGCTGAGCAGCCAGGCCATCGAGGCGTAGCAGGTCAACACCACCGGCATGCCGAGTACGTCGTCGGCCAGGGCCGACGGCTGCAACTCCGCCACGGCAACCACCGCCACCAGGGCCAGCACCACCAGGCCAAGTCGACGGATCCAGGCCTGGAGGAATTCCACCTGGGGTTTTTCCCAGCGGAAATGCAGCTCGGCGACGCCTCCGGGAGAGAGGATTCGATAGGCGGTATAGAACACCAGCCAGGCTTGGCCGATCTGCAGTAGCGCGGCGCCGAGGTTGGTGTTCTGGCCGCGGGCGTCGATCTGCAAGGCATAGCCGCACAGCGCGAGTGCCAGGGCCACCGGCATCGCCAGCAGAATGTTGATCAGGATCGCCTGTGGGGTGTGCCACTGGCTGTCGCGCTTGAAGTGGCCGACATCCTGGTGAACCTTGTTCAAGCGCGCATAAAGATTCTTGCGTCGCCACAGCAGCGCACCGATCAGCAGGGCCAGGGGCAGGAACAGCAGCGGCCGCTGGGTCAGGCCGTCAGCCAGCTCACTGAGGCTCGACGCCCAGGGCAGCGAGTCGACCTGCTTCTCCAGGCGGGCCGGCACGCCACGCATCCATTCGAAATCCAGCGGTTTGTTGCTGGGAATCCAGAACATCTGTTCTTCGAGCGTTGCCCGCAGGTTCTGGGCGGTACTGAGCAGTTGCTTCTGGTTGAGCTGCAAGGTGATGGATTCGTTGAGCACCGCGCTCAACTCACGGTTCAGCCGTTCCAACAGGTCGACCCGAGTCAGCGCCAGCTCCAGCAGCGTCTTGCGCAGTTGCGGCGTGACTTGCTCCGACGGCTGGGACGCCAGCAGGCTGTCGACATAGGCGCCGGGATTGTTCAACAGCTCGCGTTGCTGGCTGACCTCGAACTGGTACAGGCGGATGTCGGCGATCTGGTCGGCGAGGTTCTGGTCCAGTTTCAGGTGTGGCAGGGTCTGGCGCTGCTTGTAGAGAATCTTGGAGAGCAGCAGGCTGCCCTTGAGCACGCTGATCTGCTCATCCAGGGCGGCGTCGGTCTGGGTGACGCTATCGAGCAACTGCTTGGTTTGCAGGTTCTGCTGGGTGACCTCGTTGAGCCGATCGGTGCTTTTGAGCAGGTAATCGGAGAGCTTCAGGTTGGCCGAACTTTCGGTCGCCAGCAGGCTGCTGCCGCCGGCCTTCTGCGCTTCGATGGATTGCTGGGTCACCGTTTCCTGGGACTGGGCCAGGCGCTTCTGGTTGATCAGGTTCTGCAGATCCTGGATCTCTCGCTCCATGCGGTCGATCTTTTCCGACAGCAAATCATGCTGGCTATTGCCCAGGTCTTGCAGCTGGCTGTTGCCGGCCAGCTCCTGGCGGCGCAATGGAATCAGCGCATTGAGGGCCGCCAGTTCAGCGTTGAGCTGGTCGCGCTGTTCGGCGCTGAGGGCCTTGCCGGCGTCGCGGCCGGCCTTGAGGATGGTGTTGATCTGCTGGATGCGGGTCTGGCTGGCGGAGATTTCCGCCTGGGCGCGCTCGGGGCGGGTCTGGGCGGTGATCACCAGGCTGTTGGCGTCGGCCAGGGCCTTTTGCAGGTCGCTCTGCTGGGTGGAGCGCTCCGTCAGCATCTGTTCGAGCTGAGGGATGGGCAGGTTAGCGTAGCGCTGCGCCACCGGCACCACATTGGTGCCCTTGAGCCGCGCCAGCTCGCGCTGGTTCTCGATGTTCTGCTTGGGGGCGTTGGCCAGTTGCTGCTTGAGGGCTTGCAGCTTCTGTTCGTAGTCGGCCTTGTTGCTGAGCTGGGTCAGGGTGTTCTGCAACACGGCCTGCAAGGCTTTCTGGTCGGCCTCCGGCAGTTTGCGGTCGGCGATCTTGTCCAGGCTGGCCTGGACCGAGGCGCTGGTAGGCGGTTCGGCGGCGTGCACCGTGCAGATGGAAAGACTCAGGCCGAGCAGGGCAATGGCGAAAAAGGAGCGCAGGGTAGGCATAAAGACCGGTCAAGCAAGTGAGAGTGGGAGCAGTTTAGAGGAACAAGCCGGGGCCCGGGCGACTTCCTTCGGGGAATCTGACGCCCACTTTGCCGATCTTGTTCCCGTCCATGGCCGCGACGGTCCACAGGGTACTGTTCCACTCCACCTGGTCGCCGACCACCGGAGCCCCCCCGACTTTCTGGGCAATGAAGCGGCCCAGGGACATGTCCGGATCGATGCCGTCGAGTTGCAGCCCGTACAGCGCCGCGACCGCGGCCAGCTGGGCGTCTCCTTCGAGTACGAAGTCGCCGAAAAAGCGCAGATCGAGGCCCCGTTGCGGCGCTTGGCTGAACAGTTTTCCCAGGGCTGGCAGGTCGTGTTCATGGCCGATTACACACAGCAGATCACCGACTTCCAGGACCGTACTACCCGACGGATGGAGCAGTTGCTGGCCACGAAACAAGGCCGCAATACGGGTTCCGTCAGGCATTTTCAGATCCCGAAGCGGCGAGCCGATGCACCACTTTTCCGCACCGAGGCGATAGATGAACAGCTCCCACTCACTGGTGACGTGAACCTCCAGCGCTGCCCGGGAAATCGGCAGAGGTTGTGGCGGGACGGTCACGTGCAGAAGCTTGGCGACCCACGGCAGGCTTGTGCCTTGCACCAGCAGCGACACCAGCACGATAAAGAATGCCAGGTTGAAATAGAGCTGTGCGTGAGGCAAACCGGCCATCAGCGGGAACACCGCGAGGATGATCGGTACCGCGCCACGCAGGCCGACCCAGGAAATGAACACCTTCTCGCGACCGTGGAAAGCCTTGAACGGCAGCAGCCCGACCATGACCGACAGCGGGCGCGCGAACAGGATCATCCACAGGGCCAGGCCCAGGGCGGGAAGGGCGATCGGCAGCAGGTCATGGGGCGTGACCAGCAGGCCCAACACCAGGAACATGCCGATCTGCGCCAGCCAGGCCATGCCATCGAGCATATGCAGGATGCCGTGGCGACTGCGTATCGGGCGGTTGCCGATTACCAGGCCACACAGGTACACGGCCAGGAAGCCGCTGCCGTGCAGGGCGTTGGTCAGGGCAAACACGGCCAGGCCGCCGCTGATCACCAGGATCGGGTAGAGGCCGTTGGCGAGGTTGATGCGGTTGACCAGTTGCAGCATCAGCCAGCCGCCACCCAGGCCGATCACGGCGCCGATACCGAACTCGCGCATCAGATGGCCCAACAGGCTCCACTGCAGGCCGGTTTCGCCGCTGGCGAGCATGCCGATCAGGGTAACGGTAAGAAACACCGCCATCGGGTCGTTGCTGCCGGACTCGATTTCCAGAGTGGCGCTGACCCGTTCGTTGAGGCCTTTGCCGCCCAACAGCGAAAACACCGCCGCAGCGTCGGTGGAGCCGACGATCGCACCGATCAGCAGACCCTGGATCAGGTTCAGGTCGAATAGCCACGCCGCCGCCAGGCCGGTCAGCCCGGTGGTGATCAGCACGCCGACGGTGGCCAGCGACAACGCCGGCCACAATGCCACGCGAAAGCTTGAGACTCGCGTGCGCAAGCCGCCGTCGAGCAGGATGACCGCCAACGCGAGGTTGCCGACCAGGTAGGCAGTGGCGTAGTTGTCAAAAAGAATACCGGCACCGTCCACGCCGGCGACCATGCCCACGGCGAGGATGATCACCAGGATCGGGATGCCCAGGCGCGACGAAAGAGAACTGACCAGAATGCTCGCACTCACCAGCAACGCGCCGATCAAGAACAGGCTGTTGATGGTCGTCGCAGTCAAAGGCAGTACTCCGGAATCTTGAGGGGGCAGGCGCAAACTGACCATGCAGTCTGCGTGCCAGCGATTCTAACCTGTTGAAATGTGATGCTGTCAAAAAAGGTTGGGATCGGCGTATGTGCACCGGATCCAGAGAGGGAAACACCGTGGCGAGGGAGCTTGCTCCCGCTCGGCTGCGAAGCAGTCGTCGCTTTTAAAGACGGGGCCGCTGCGCAGTCCAGCGGGAGCAAGCTCGCTCACCACAAAAGCGTGGGTCGCGCACAGTCTGTGAGCGACCCACGGGCGGTCAGAGGCTGAACCGCCCGACCATGCTGTTCAGGTCCACGGCCAGGCGCGACAGTTCGGCGCTGGCGGCGGTGGTCTGGTTGGCGCCGGTGGCCGATTGCACCGACAGGTCGCGGATGTTCACCAGGTTGCGGTCGACTTCGCGGGCCACCTGAGCCTGTTCCTCGGCGGCGCTGGCGATCACCAGGTTGCGTTCGTTGATCTCGACGATGGCGGTGTTGATGGTGTCCAGGGACATCCCGGCGCCGCGGGCGATGTTCAATGTCGACTCGGCGCGCTCGGTACTGTTGCGCATCGAATCCACGGCCTGTTCGGTGCCGCTCTGGATGCTGCCGATCATGCGCTCGATCTCGCTGGTCGACTGCTGGGTGCGATGGGCGAGGGCGCGTACTTCATCGGCTACCACCGCAAAACCACGACCGGCTTCACCGGCACGGGCCGCTTCAATGGCGGCGTTCAGTGCCAGCAGGTTGGTCTGGTCGGCCAGGCCACGGATCACGTCGAGCACTTTGCCGATATCGCGGGACTCATCGGCCAGGTTGCCGATCAGCGTGGCGGTGCTCTGTACGTCGGCGCTCATGCGTTCGATGGCGCTGACGGTTTCCTGCACCAGGTCGCGACCGTCACCCGCCGAAGTGGTGGCGTTCTTCGACGCTTCGGAGGTGCTGACCGCGTTGCGGGCCACCTCTTCCACGGCGCTGGTCATCTCGTTGACCGCCGTGGCGGCCTGTTCGATTTCGTTGTTCTGCTGGGTCAGGCCACGGGCACTTTCGTCGGTGACGCTGTTGAGCTCTTCGGCGGCGGAGGCCAGTTGGGTGGCCGAGCCGGAGATCCGCTGCAGCGTGTCGCGCAGTTTCTCCTGCATGGTCGCCATTGCTCGCAACAAACGGCCGGCTTCGTCGCTGCCATCCACGACGATCGGCCGGGTCAGGTTGCCCTTGGCGATTTCTTCGGCGGCATCCAGGGCGTTGGCGATTGGCTTGGTGATGCTGTTGGTCAGCAGCCAGGCGAACAGCAAAGTCAGGCCGGTGGCGATGACCAGTAGGGTAACGACCCAGTTGAACGCGGTTGAGGCCTGTTGCGCAGCACTTTGATTGAAGGCTTCTGCCTGCTTGTTGTTAATGTCAGTCAGGCGAGCCAGGACCGCGTTGACAGCTTCCGAATTGGTTTGCAGATCGTTACCGAGCAAGGTCCGCAGTTCATCGACCTGGTTATTGCGCGAAAGGGTCTTCATGCGCTCTTCAAGCTGACGGTACTGATTCAGCAACTGCACGTACTGGTCATAGGCGGCCCGTTCTTCCGGAGCGCTGATGAGCTTTTCATAAGCGCTTTGAGCCGTGCGGATCTGCTGGTTGCGTTGCTCGAACAACTCGAAGGTTTTTTGCTGGGTGTCCGGTTCGCGGTTGGTCAGCAAGCGATAGGACAGCACGCGCAGGCGCAGGGTCAGTTGGGTGAATTCGTCCAGGGCCTTGATGCTCGGCACGCTGTTTACAACGATGTTTTCGCCGGACGTGCGGATCTTGCTCATCTGGCTCAAGGCAAATACGCCCAAGGCCAGCATCAGGGCGCCGATCAGGGCAAACCCCAGGAACGCCCGCGGCGCGATGTTCATATTACGTAGGGACATGGAAGTTACCGTGAAAAAGCGCGTCCGTGCGGAGCTGTGACTGGTTTCCTGGCTTATCGGTCTGGCGACTGAAGTCTTGAGGGCGCTGCGTGCTTTTGTCGCACGCCATCGGGGTTGGTGCGACGAAGGGTCGGAACCAGATTTCCCCATCACAGTCTTTACAGCTCGCGAGCGGGATACCGCTGCCTTCTGAGTCGTGGCGCCGACGGTGAGTTTTCTTTATCGTACGCGCCCCCTTGAAAAGCCTGGAATTCAATATGTTGGAAACATCCCTCAGCCAGCTGGAGCAACTGGTCAACGACCTGGTGCAACAGAACCGCCACCTGACCGGCCTGAATGAAAGCCTGAGCGCCGAACTGGCCAAGGCCAAGGATGAAAACGAAAGCCTGCAACTGAACCTGATGGAACAGGAAGAATTGCACGGCACCACCGCCGCACGGATCCAGGCCCTGATCGAGCGCGCCAGCACCGCAACGGTCGGCGCATGAAGCAGGGTGCCGATGGGGTGACGGTCGTCTCGATTCTTGGAGAGGAATACTCGATCAAGGCGCCGGCCGGGCAGGAACAGGCGCTGCTGGACGCCGCCTCGATGCTCAAGGCGGCCCTGGCCGATACCAAGCGTAAATTCCCGACGTTGATCGGCGACCGCCTGCTGGTGCTGGCGGCCATGAATCTGTGCTCGCAACAAATAGAAATGCAAAAGCAGCACCGCGCGGAGCTCGACCGCTACGAGGAGCAGGTAAGCGCCACGGTCGAGGTTATTGCCAAGACGATCCAGCAGGCTTGAACCTTTATCGAATGTTGGCTGTGGTGCCTGTGTAGGAGCGAGCCTGCTCGCGAAAGCGTCGGATCAGGCAATTCAGCTTTAATTGACAGACCGCTTTCGCGAGCAGGCTCGCTCCCACAGTAGATCTATGGTGAACGCAGATGTTGCGTTCACTTGAGCCCCCTGTGGGAGCGAGCCTGCTCGCGAATGGATTTCAGCCGCGCAGCAAGCTCCGGCTCAAAACCATTCATCCCGCATCCCCAGGCACGTATCATCCCGCGCTTCAAGCAACGCCAGTTCATGCTGGCAACCCGGTACTTCCCAGGTCAGGAAATAGCGCGCCGCTTGCAGCTTGCCCCTGTAGAAGTCCACATCCGCCGCATTGCCCCTGGCCAGCCCTTCCTCGGCACGAATCGCCTGTTCCAGCCAGCGCCAGCCAATCACCATATGACCAAACACCTTCAGGTACAGCGCCGAATTGGCCAGGCTGCTGTTGACCTTGCCCTGGGCCAGGTCGGTCAACAGCCCGAGGGTGACGGATTGCAGGCGCGCCACCAGGGCTTCCAGCGGCTGGCTCAGGGGCGTCAACGAATCGTACGCCTGGGCGCGCTCGCTGGTATCGGCCACCAGACGGATCAGTTGCTTGAGACCGGCCCCGCCGTTCTGTGCCAGTTTGCGTCCGAGCAGATCCAGCGACTGGATGCCATGGGTGCCTTCATGGATCGGGTTCAGGCGGTTGTCGCGGTAATACTGCTCCACCGGATATTCACGGGTGTAACCATGGCCGCCGAGAATCTGGATCGCCAGTTCGTTGGCTTTCAGGCAGAACTCCGAGGGCCAGGATTTGACGATGGGGGTCAGCAGGTCCAGCAACTCATGGGCGCGGCGGCGCTCGGCTTCGCTCTCAAGCGTAGTGGTGTCGTCGAACAGCCGCGCCGCGTACAGGCCCAGGTCGAACGAACCTTCCACGTAGGCTTTCTGGGTCAGCAACATGCGGCGTACATCGGCGTGCTGGATGATCGGTACGGGCGCGGTGTCTGGATCCTTGCTGTCGGGCACTCGTCCCTGCGGGCGCTCGCGGGCGTATTCAAGGGAATACAGGTAACCGGCGTAGCCCAGCATGACGGCGCCCATGCCGACGCCGATCCGCGCCTCGTTCATCATCTGGAACATGTAACTCAGACCGTGGTGCGGTTTGCCGACGAGGTAACCGACACACTCACCGTTATCACCGAAGTTCAGCGCCGTAGACGTAGTGCCGCGCCAGCCCATCTTGTGAAACAGCCCGGCCAGCAGCACGTCGTTGCGCTTGCCCAGGCTGCCGTCTTCGTTCACCAGGAACTTGGGCACGATAAACAGCGAAATGCCCTTCACGCCCGGCGGCGCGTCCGGCAGTTTGGCCAGGACCATGTGCACGATGTTTTCCGACAGCGGATGGTCGCCACCGGAAATAAAGATCTTGTTGCCCTTGAGTCGATAAGTGCCGTCGGACGCCGGTTCCGCGCGCGTACGAATATCCGACAGCGATGAGCCAGCATGGGGCTCGGTCAGGGCCATGGTGCCGAAGAAGCGACCATCGATCATCGGTTGTAGGAAGCGCTGCTTCTGCTCGTCGCTGCCGAAGCTTTCGATCAGGTTCGCCGCGCCCATGGTCAGGAACGGGTAAGAAGTCGAAGCAGCATTGGCCGACTGGAAATGCGCGAAGCACGCCTGGGACAGCAGCGTCGGCAGTTGCATGCCGCCGGCGTCGAAGCTGCGGGCGGCGTTGAGAAAGCCCGCCTCCAGGAACGCATCCACTGCAGGTTTCACCTCGGGAATCAGGATCGCCTCGCCGTTCTCGTAGCGCGGTTCGTTTTCATCATTCTTGCGGTTGTGCGGCGCGAAATATTTTTCGGCAATGCTGCGGGCCGTACCGATGGCCGCGTCGAAGGTTTCGCGATTGTGCTCGGCAAACCGTTCGCGCTGGGTCAGGCCTTCGGCATCAAGGACTTCATACAGCTCGAAAGCCAGATTGCGGGAACTGAGCAGCGTCTCGGACATGGCGGCCTACCTTTTCTTGGAATGGGCCGAGTCTAGGTGTGAGGCGGGAGGGTGAACAGCAAGATTGATTTGGGTGATGGAGCGGCAGAACGCAGGGGGTGATCTGACGCGGATAAAATGTGGGAGCGAGCTTGCTCGCGATAGCTATCTCACATACAACAAAGATGTTGGCTGTTAGGCCGCTATCGCGAGCAAGCTCGCTCCCACAGGTTCGGTGGGCTGAGCATCTATTGCCGATGCTCAGCGAACGTCGCGCTTAACCGATCGTCATCAGACTGGCGTTACCACCCGCCGCGGCGGTGTTGACGCTCAGCGCGCGTTCGATCACCAGGCGTTCCAGGGCGATATTGGTTTCGCCCTGGGACAAGCCATGCACCCCGACGATCGCCCCGGCGCGCTTGGCCACTTGCTGGCACACGCTGCGCAACTGGTCCGAGTCGCCGTGGTGCAGGACTGCGTCGAACAACACGTCGTCCTTGGTCCAATCGGCAACCCGCTGGATGCGCGCCTGAATGTCCTTCGGCAAGCGTGCGAACAACGCCTTGCTGGTGTCGGTTTCCGGCCACACGGCCGAGCCGCCTACGGCCAATACGGCCGCCAGCTGCGTCAGCAGGTCGCCTTCCACGTCCGCCAGGCACAACACGTGCTCGCGGGGCAGGATGGCGTAGCTGTTGCGTTCGCCGGTCGGGCCGGTCAGCTGGCGGGTGATGCCGCTTTGCGACTGGGCCGCGAACTGCACGCACAGGGCGCTCAGTTCGGCGAGCTTGTGGCTGTCGGCCCAGGCTTGCAGCGCGGTCAGCGGTTTGCTCATGGCGTCGCGCAAGCGCAGGTCCGGTGCCGACAGGGCATCGCCCCGTACGAAGGACTGCTGGATCGCATCGGTAGGACGAGTCGACAACAAGCGGTACAGGTACAGCGGGCCGCCGGCCTTCGGACCGGTGCCCGACAGGCCTTCGCCGCCGAATGGCTGCACGCCGACCACGGCACCGACGATGTTGCGGTTTACATAGACGTTACCGGCATGGACGTTGTCGATCACCTTGGCGATGGTTTCATCGATGCGCGTGTGCACGCCCAGGGTCAGGCCGTAGCCGGAGGCGTTGATCTGACCGATCAACTGGTCCAGCTCCTTGCGCTTGTAGCGCACCACGTGCAGCACCGGGCCGAAGATCTCGCGTTGCAGCTCGTCGAAGCTTTCCAGCTCGATCAGGGTCGGCATCACGAAGGTGCCGCGCTTGCACTCGTCGCTGTCGGCGATTGCCATCTGATACACGGTGCGACCTTTGTCGCGCATGGCCTGGATGTGTTTCTCGATGCCGGCCTTGGCTTCGGCGTCGATCACCGGGCCGATGTCCACCGACAGGCGCTCGGGGTTGCCGAGGCGCGATTCGGCCATGGCGCCCTTGAGCATTTCGATGACGCGGTCGGCGGAATCTTCCTGCAGGCACAGAACACGCAGGGCCGAGCAACGCTGGCCGGCGCTGTCGAAAGCCGAGGACACCACGTCGATGACCACTTGTTCAGTCAGGGCCGAAGAGTCGACGATCATCGCGTTCTGGCCGCCGGTTTCGGCGATCAGCGGGATCGGCCGGCCCTGGTTGTCCAGGCGTCCGGCGATATTGCGTTGCAGCAGGCGCGCGACTTCGGTTGAACCGGTGAACATCACGCCTTTGACCCGATCGTCACCCACCAGGCGTGCACCAACGGTTTCGCCACGGCCTGGCAGCAATTGCAGGACGCCTTCCGGAATGCCGGCTTCAAGCATCAGGCGCACTGCCTGGGCAGCCACCAGAGGCGTCTGCTCGGCGGGCTTGGCCAGTACCGGGTTGCCGGCGGCCAGTGCGGCGGCGACCTGGCCGCTGAAAATCGCCAGCGGGAAGTTCCACGGGCTGATGCAGACCACCGGGCCCAATGGACGGTGGGCATCGTTGGTGAAATCGTTGCGCGCCTGCACCGCGTAGTAGCGCAGGAAGTCCACGGCCTCGCGTACCTCGGCGATGGCGTTGGCGAAGGTCTTGCCGGCTTCGCGGGCCAGCAGGCCCATCAGCGGCTGGATCTCGCCTTCCATCAGGTCGGCGGCGCGCTCCAGGATCGCGGCGCGTTCGGCCGGTGGCGTGGCTTGCCAGATCGGCGCGGCGTTGAGGGCGCACTGGATGGCGTTGTCGACATCGGCGACGGTAGCCTCCTGCACGTGGCCCACCACGTCACGGTGATCGGCCGGGTTCAGCACCGGTGCCGGGGCTTCTTCACTGGCGGCGCAGCCGAGCATCGGCGCAGCTTTCCAGTCGTTGTGGGCGGTGGCCAGCAAAGCGCAGGACAACGAGGCCAGGCGATGTTCGTTGGCCAGGTCGATGCCACTGGAGTTGGCGCGTTCGCTGCCATACAAATCGCGTGGCAACGGAATGCGCGGGTGCGGCAGGCCGAAACCGCCTTCCAGCGTCGCCATCTGCTCGATGCTCGCCACTGGATCGGCGACCAGTTCCTGGATGGAAATCGACTGGTCGGCGATGCGGTTGACGAACGAAGTGTTCGCGCCGTTTTCCAGCAAGCGACGCACCAGGTAGGCCAGCAGCGTTTCGTGGGTGCCGACCGGCGCGTACACGCGGCACGGACGGTTCAGCTTGCCTTCGGAAACCTTGCCTACAACCTGTTCGTACAGCGGTTCGCCCATGCCGTGCAGGCACTGAAATTCATACTGGCCCGGGTAATAGTTCTGGCCGGCGATGTGGTAAATCGCCGACAAAGTGTGGGCGTTGTGCGTGGCGAATTGCGGATAGATGACTTCCGGCACCGACAGCAGCTTGCGGGCGCAGGCGATGTAGGAAACGTCGGTGTACACCTTGCGGGTGTACACCGGATAGCCTTCCAGGCCTTCGACCTGGGCGCGCTTGATCTCGCTGTCCCAGTAGGCGCCTTTCACCAGGCGGATCATCAGGCGGTGACGGCTGCGACGAGCCAGGTCGATCACATAGTCGATGACGTACGGGCAACGCTTCTGGTAGGCCTGGATCACGAAGCCGATGCCGTTCCAGCCGGTCAGCTGCGGCTCGAAGCACAGGCGCTCGAGCAGGTCCAGGGACAGTTCGAGGCGGTCGGCCTCTTCGGCGTCGATGTTCAGGCCGATGTCGTATTGCTTGGCGAGCAGGGTCAGCGACAGCAGGCGCGGGTACAGCTCGTCCATGACGCGCTCGTACTGGGCGCGGCTGTAACGCGGATGCAGGGCCGAAAGCTTGATGGAAATGCCCGGGCCTTCGTAAATCCCACGACCGTGAGAGGCTTTGCCGATCGAATGGATGGCTTGTTCGTACGAGGCCAGGTACTTCTGGGCGTCATGTTCGGTGAGCGCGGCTTCACCGAGCATGTCGTAGGAATAACGGAAACCCTTGGCTTCGAACTTGCTGGCGTTGGCCAGGGCTTCGGCGATGGTTTCGCCGGTGACGAACTGCTCGCCCATCAGGCGCATGGCCATGTCGACGCCCTTGCGGATCATCGGCTCGCCGCTCTTGCCAATGATGCGGCTCAGCGACGAAGTCAGGCCGGCTTCATTATGAGTGGCGACCAACTTGCCGGTCAGCAGCAGGCCCCAGGTGGCGGCGTTGACGAACAGCGACGGACTGTTGCCTAGGTGCGGCTGCCAGTTGCCGGTGCTGATCTTGTCGCGAATCAGTGCGTCGCGGGTGCCTTTGTCCGGGATGCGCAGCAGCGCCTCCGCCAGGCACATCAGCGCTACGCCTTCCTGGGACGACAGGGAAAATTCCTGCAGCAAGCCCTGAACGATACCGGCACGACCGCCGGCACTCTTCTGGTTACGCAGTTTTTCAGCAATGGAAGCCGCCAGCTTGTTGGTGGCTTCGGCCATCTCAGCCGGCAGGCGGGCCTGCTCGATCAGCATCGGTACCACTTCCGGCTCAGGGCGACGGTAGGCGGCGGTGATGGAGGCGCGCAGGACCGATTGCGGCAGAATGCTTTCGGCGAATTCCAGGAAGCACTGGTGAGCGTGGTCGGGCTGGACTTCACCGGCATCATCGCTGTCGGCGCGGGTCGAACCGTTCAGCTCGGTCAGGGTTGCACCACCCTCGAGTTTTTCCAGGTAATTGAAAATTGCCTGCTTGATCAGCCAGTGCGGCGTGCGATCAATCGAGGTTGCGGCCGCCTTCAGGCGTTCGCGGGTCGGGTCGTCGAGTTTGACCCCAAGGGTGGTGGTAGCCATATTTTTATCCTCATGTTTACCACGTATGGCGTGGCATCAGCTGGCGGCAAGATTAGCTGCGAGCCGATAGAGGTGCAACCGGGTGCAACCTATTTTTTGTCGAAATATTGAGCAGCTCATCAGGTTGCATTGGACCCTAAACAGGTCCTGCACTTTATTGGTGCGCGGGAAAGTCGAAAAGCAATCTCATTTGCACCAATAGCGTGCGGAAAGTCGCCTTGCGTACGAATATTCCGACTAGGTGCAACTTATTTGAACGAAACTGGTTGCACCTTATTTGATTTGTTGAATAGCATTCGCGGCCAAGGTGCAACCGGCTTCGCGCCGAGCTGCATCGGCTGGTGGCTTTCCTGGGGAAACATCAGTCATAAATTCGCGGGTCCACAAAACGTCGGTACAACGTCTGCGTTGTCCGGGTTTTCAACTGCCACCGCACCATAAAAACAAAGCCAGGGCGTACTCATGAGTTTCAGCAATCCTACCCTGATCACTTTCGTGATCTACATCGCAGCCATGGTCCTGATCGGCCTGATGGCTTATCGCTCCACCAACAACCTTTCCGACTACATCCTGGGCGGTCGCAGCCTGGGCAGTGTCGTGACAGCGCTCTCTGCCGGTGCCTCCGACATGAGCGGCTGGCTATTGATGGGTTTGCCCGGCGCCATCTATATGTCCGGCCTGTCGGAAAGCTGGATCGCCATCGGCCTGATCATCGGTGCCTACCTGAACTGGCTGTTCGTCGCTGGTCGCCTGCGGGTCCAGACCGAGCACAACGGTGATGCGCTGACGCTGCCGGATTATTTCTCCAGCCGTTTCGAGGATACCAGCGGCTTGCTGCGGATCATCTCCGCGGTGGTGATCCTGGTGTTCTTCACCATCTATTGCGCTTCCGGCATCGTGGCCGGTGCCCGTCTGTTCGAAAGCACCTTCGGCATGTCCTACGAGACTGCCTTGTGGGCCGGCGCTGCCGCGACCATTGCCTACACCTTCATTGGTGGTTTCCTGGCCGTGAGCTGGACCGACACCGTACAAGCGACCCTGATGATCTTCGCGTTGATCCTCACGCCGATCATCGTGCTGCTGGCCACCGGCGGCGTCGATACCACGTTCCTGGCTATCGAAGCGAAAGACCCTACGTCGTTCGACATGCTGAAAAACACCACCTTCATCGGCATCATCTCGCTGATGGGCTGGGGCCTGGGCTACTTCGGCCAGCCGCATATCCTGGCGCGCTTCATGGCGGCGGATTCGGTCAAGTCGATTGCCAAGGCGCGTCGTATTTCCATGGCCTGGATGATCCTGTGCCTGGGCGGCACCGTTGCCGTCGGTTTCTTCGGTATCGCCTACTTCTCGGCGCACCCTGAAGTGGCCGGTCCGGTAACCGAAAACCCTGAGCGTGTGTTCATCGAACTGGCGAAACTGCTGTTCAATCCATGGGTTGCCGGTGTCCTGCTGTCGGCCATCCTGGCGGCGGTCATGAGCACCTTGAGCTGCCAATTGCTGGTGTGCTCCAGTTCCCTGACCGAAGACTTCTACAAGACGTTCCTGCGCAAGAGCGCTTCCCAGCTGGAACTGGTCTGGGTAGGTCGTTTCATGGTGCTGTTGGTAGCGGTCATCGCCATCGCCCTGGCCGCCAACCCGGAAAACCGTGTTCTGGGCCTGGTGAGCTACGCCTGGGCCGGTTTCGGTGCGGCATTCGGTCCTGTGGTACTGATTTCGGTGATCTGGAAAGACATGACCCGTAACGGCGCGTTGGCCGGGATCCTGGTGGGTGCGATCACCGTAATCGTCTGGAAGCATTTCGAGCTGTTGGGCCTGTACGAAATCATCCCTGGCTTCATCTTTGCCAGCCTGGCGATCTACGTGGTCAGCAAGATGGGTTCGCCAACCGCCGGCATGCTGCAGCGCTTCGAAGCGGCCGAGAAGGATTTCCGCTTGAATCAATAAGCCACTCGGCGAGGCCCCATGGCTCGTCTGAAGGTTTGAAAAACGGCTCGTCTCTCATGGAGGCGGGCCGTTTTTTTTGGCGGCGCCCGGCCCGATTGTTGGAGAGACTCCGCCGTTACCTCACTTTGCCTGCCAGGCTCTGCCAAACCGCGATGTCAGGCGATACGTTTGTTTTGTGCAACTTTTGCCCCGTCGTCTGTAAGGCAAATCTGTTTTTTCCGCTGATCGGTCCAATCCGCCATGGCTCATGCAGAATCGTTTGCCTCCCTTTCGCAGAGGCACATCGGATGTTCGCGCCTGCCAACTCGCCACGTTTTACGCTGACATTCGACAGCGGCCCGAATGAATTGCAGGTCCTTGAGTTCAAGGGCACGGAAGCCGTCAGCCAGCCCTATCGCTTTGATCTGGAGCTCGTCAGCGAGCGGCCCGACCTGGTGCTTGAAGATCTGTTGCATCGTCAGGCTTATCTGTGCTTCGGTCACCAAGGTGGCGGGATACATGGCCAGGTCTATAGCGTCGCCCAAGGCGATTCGGGCGAGCGGCTGAGCCGTTATCAGGTCAGCCTGGTGCCTCGCCTGGCTTACTTGCGCCATCGCATCAACCAGCGGATTTTCCAGCACTTGAGCGTGCCGGAAATCATCGCCCGCGTATTGAAGGACCACGGTATCCTCGCCGATGCCTGCCAGTTCAGTCTTGGCGGGCAATATCCCGAGCGTGAATATTGCGTGCAGTACCACGAAAGCGATCTGGTTTTTATCGAACGGATTTGCGCCGAAGTCGGCATCCACTATCACTTCCGACACAGCCCTGACGGCCACCTGCTGATATTTGGCGACGACCAGACGGTGTTCCTGCGCCTGCCCGAGTCCACTTTGTATCTGCCCGGCAGCGGCATGGCTGCCGCCGAGCCGGCTATCAAGCGCCTGGCCGTGCGGTTGCAGACCCACACCAACGCCGTGATGTTGCGCGACTACGATTTTCGCAAGCCGGGCCTCTCGTTGCAGGCGGACATCGACAATCAGCAACTTCCCGTTCTGGAGAGTTATCTCTACCCCGGCCAGTTCACCGACCGCGACGATGGCCAGCATCTGGCCCAGCATGCTCTCGAACGGCAGGCGGGCGATGGGTGCCTGGCGGAGGGTGGCAGCGATGACAGCGCCTTTGCCAGCGGACATTTCATGTGTATCAAGGAGCATCCCCGGGCGCAATGGAACGACCTCTGGTTGCTGACGCAGGTTGACCACCATGGCCGCCAGCCGCAGGTGCTGGAAGAAAACGCTTCTGTCGGCGCGGATGAGTTCCAAGGCTACTGCAATAGCTTCCTCGCGACGCCGTGGGGAGTGTTCTTTCGACCGCCGTTGCAGCACAGGAAGCCGTCCGTCAACGGCTACCAGCCCGCGGTGGTGACCGGCCCGGCGGACAGCGAGATCCATTGCGACGCGTTCGGGCGGGTCAAGGTGCAACTGGTCTGGGATCGCGACGGTAAGCGTGACGAGCATTCCAGTTGCTGGCTGAGGGTGGCGAGCGGCTGGGCACACGATCACTACGGCGGCGTGATGATTCCCCGAGTCGGCATGGAAGTGCTGGTGGGGTTCATGGAGGGCGACGTGGACAAGCCGCTGGTGGTGGGCTGTCTGCCGAACGGCGCCAACCCGGTACCGCTGGACCTGCCGGCGGACAAGACCCGCAGCATATTGCGCAGCCAGAGCAGTCCCGGTGGCGGTGGCTACAACGAGTTGCGCATCGAGGACCGCAAGGGTGCCGAGGAAATCTACCTGAGGGCCCAGCGCAACTGGACGCAGCACGTGTTGCACGACCAGCGCGTGCAGGTCGATCACGAGCGCAGCATCGTGGTCTCCGGCTTGTCGCGGCATGAACTGCAGGATGACGAGCAGCGCATCACCGCAGGTCGGCGTCAGGTCGAGGTCCGCCAGGACGATCACCTGCTGGTCACGGGCGATCGGCATATCCGCGTGGCCAACCAAGCCATCAGCGCCGTGGGAGGCTTTCATGTCAGTGCCGGCCGGCAGATCGTGCTGGAGGGTGGCGCCAGCGCGACCATCCAGGCCGGTGGGCACTGGATCAACATCAGTCCGGGCGGAATCTTCAGCAGCGTGCCGATCCAGGTCGGTGGCGCGCCGATGGCAGTCATGGGGGCCGAAGCCATTGCGCCCGGCGCGGCGGAAAAACTCGCCGCCGCGCCGGTCTCGCCCCTTACCTATGCGCAAATCGTCAGCCTGAAAAGCCCCGCGCCGTTCTGCGAGGAATGCGAGCGCTGCAAGGAGGGCGCCTGCGATCTGTTGGCGTATTGAGGCTCGTTGTAAGGGGCTGCTGCGCAGCCCAGCGGGAGCAAGCTCCCTCGCCACGGTCTGTTCGTCCGCTCGGCTGCGAACCCCTGACGTTCGGCACGCTTCAAGGTAAACTCGTCGGCCTTCGCAGGAGCCGCCATGAATTATCGCCATGCCTTCCACGCCGGCAATCACGCCGATGTGTTCAAACACCTGACCTTGACCCGCCTCATTGCCCTGATGTCGCGCAAGGAGCAGCCCTTCGCTTACCTGGATACCCACGCGGGCATCGGGCTGTACGACTTGCAGGGCGACCAGGCCAATCGCACCGGCGAATACCTGGAAGGCATCGCGCGGTTGTGGGGCCAGGATGACCTGCCGCCGCTGACCGCCGAGTATATGAATGTGCTGCACGAGATGAACCCGGACGGCCAGTTGCGTTATTACCCGGGCTCACCGGAACTGGCGCGGCGCCTGACCCGGGCGCAGGACCGGGTGCTGCTCAACGAGAAACATCCCGAAGACGGCGTTCTGCTCAAGGACAACATGAAGGGTGACCGTCGCGTGGCGGTGCACCTGGGCGAAGGCTGGCATGTGCCGCGGGCTCTGCTGCCGGTGAGCGAGAAGCGCGGGCTGATGCTCATCGATCCGCCCTTTGAACAGCTCGACGAGATGCAGCGCTGCGCCGCTTCGCTCAAGGAAGCCATCGGCCGGATGCGCCAGACGGTTGCGGCAATCTGGTACCCGGTGAAGGACCAGCGCATGTTGCGTCGCTTCTATCAGGACCTGGCCGGCACCGGCGCGCCGAAGCTGTTGCGGGTGGAATTGCTGGTGCATCCGCTGGCCACGCCGAACAGCCTGAACGGTTCCGGCCTGGCGATTGCCAACCCCCCGTGGGGACTGGAAGAAGAGTTGCGTGAGCTGCTGCCGTGGCTGTCGAAAAAGCTCGGGCAGACCCAAGGTGGGTGGCAGATGGATTGGTTGATCGCTGAGAGCTGAGGTTTGAGGGCGTCATCGCGAGCAAGCTCGCTCCCACACGGGTTCTGAGGTGTGCCCAATATTTCTGTTCGCCCCGAACCCTGTGGGAGCGAGCTTGCTCGCGATGGCGGCGGCACATTCAGCATTACCGCTCCAGACCCACCGCTATCGCGAGCAGGCTCGCTCCCACATTGGCCCTGGTGTGCATGCAACATTTGGGTATGCCGCTGGACCTGTGGGAGCGAGCCTGCTCGCGAAGCTTGTAGTCAGATCGGGCAAGTCACGCCCGTACCGCCAATCCCGCAATAACCTTCAGGGTTTTTCGCCAGGTATTGCTGGTGATACGCCTCGGCAAAGTAGAAGGTCGGCGCTTCGTCGATTTCGGTGGTGATTTCTCCCAGCCCGGCCTTGGTCAGTTCAGCCTGGAATAGTTCCTTGCTCTTTTTCGCCGCTTCCAGCTGCTCGGGCGTGGTGCAGTAGACCACCGAGCGGTACTGGGTGCCGATGTCGTTGCCCTGGCGCATGCCCTGGGTCGGGTTGTGCAGTTCCCAGAACATCGCCAGCAGTTCGTTGTAGCTGACTTTCGCCGGCTCGTAGACCACCAGCACCACTTCGCTGTGGCCGGTCAGGCCCGAGCAGACCTCTTCGTAAGTCGGGTTTGGCGTAAAGCCGCCCGCGTAACCCACCGCCGTGCTGACCACGCCTTCACGTTGCCAGAACTTGCGCTCCGCACCCCAGAAGCAACCCAGGCCGAAGATCGCGAAGTCCACGTCCATGGCAAACGGGCCCAGCAGCGGCGCGTCATGGACGAAGTGTTTTTCCGGCACGGTCATCGGGGTTTCACGGCCAGGCAGAGCTTGTTCTTGAGTAGGAAGCACGTTTTTGTTCACCAGGATTTCCGAGCGCAAGACCATCATCAGTCCTCTCAGTCAGATTGAATTGAGCGAAATAGACCGTCAGTGTGCCTCAGAAAAGCCGCTGCTCGCTATAAGCGGCTGTCAGACAAGAGGGCCGCGCGGGTAGCGCTTGAGCTTCTCGACAAGCTCTGCCCCGGGAATCGGCCGGTCGAACAGGTAGCCCTGGCCGACGTCGCAGCGGTGGCGACGCAGGAACGCCAGCTGCTGGGCGGTCTCGATGCCTTCGGCGACAACCTTGAGTTTCAGGTTGTGGGCCATGGCGATCACGGCGGAGGTGATTTCCATGTCGTCCTGGTTGTCCGGGATCTCATGGATGAAGCTGCGATCGATCTTGATGATGTCGATCGGGAATTTCTTCAGATAGCTCAGGGATGAATAACCGGTACCGAAATCGTCCATGGCCAGGGTCAGGCCCAGGCGCTTGAGCTGGTCGAGTTGCAGGTGCGTGTCTTCGGTGGCTTCGAGCAGCAAGCCTTCGGTCAGCTCCAGTTCCAGCAAGCGGGCCGGCAGTTGCTCTTCCTTGAGGATGCTGGCGATCGAGGCCACCAGGTCCGGGTCGGAGAACTGCTTGGGCGATAGGTTGATCGCCACCTGCAGGTTGCCCAGGCCGGCTGCGGTCAATTGCTTGCTCATGCGGCAAGCCTGGCGGGCGATCCATTTGCCGATGGGGATGATCAGGCCGGTTTCCTCGGCCACGCTGATGAACTGGTCCGGACGGATCATGCCTTTTTCCGGGTGGTTCCAGCGCAGCAGCGCCTCCATACCCAGCAGGCGACCGCTGCGCAGGCACAGCTTGGGCTGATAGAAAACGTCCAGTTCATTCTGGGTCAGGGCGCGGCGCAGGTTGTTTTCCACGAACAGCTTGTAGCTGGCCTCGGCGTTCAGCGCCTCGGTGAACACCTGGACCTGATGCTTGCCGTTGGCCTTGGCCTTGTGCAGGGCGAGGCCGGCGTTGCGCATCAGCGTCTGCGGGTCACGCCCATGCAACGGTGCGCAGGCCAGGCCGACCGAACCGGTCACGCTGATCAACTGGTTGTCGACGAACATCGGCTTGTCGAGCGTCATCAGCAATTGGCTGGCGATCTGCTGGCCGGCTTCCAGGCCGGTGTCATCCAGCAGCACGGCGAACTCGTTACTGGCGAACCGCGCCAGGCTGCCGCTTGGGCTCAGGCTGTTGCGCAGGCGTCGGGCCAGGCTGATCAGCAGCTTGTCGCCGGTCTGGTGGCCGAGGCTGTCGTTGATGCGCTTGAAGTTGTCGATGTCCACCAGCAACAGGCTGATAGGCGAGTCGCTGTCCCGGGCGAAGCGTTCATCGAGATTGCGAATGAACGCCGGGCGGTTGCCCAGGTTGGTCAGGTTGTCGGTGTAGGCCAGGCGTTCGATGCGCTGCTGGGCCAGTTTGGTCTGGGTGATGTCTTCGTAGATGCCGATGTAGTGGGTCAGTTCGCGGTTGTCGCCATAGACCTTGGAAATCGACAGTTGGCCCCAGTAGGGCTCGAGATTTTTGCGCCGGCTCTTGAATTCGCCCTGCCAGCTGTTGCTCTGGGCCAGGGCCGACGGCGCGTCGAAGAGCAGTTCGCTGAGATTCTCCAGGGCCGGCAGCTCGGACAGGCGCTGACCATGGACTTCTTCAGTGGTGTACTGAGTGATGGCGGTGAAGCTCGGGTTGACGTATTCCACCACGCCGTCGCAGTTGACCAGCAGGAACGCGTTGGCGCTCTGTTCCACCGCGCGCTGGAACAAGTGCAGGGCGCTGGTGGCGGTGCGCCGGTTGTGGTTGTTGATGACCTGGGCGAACTGGTCCGCCAGTTCGCCGGCAAAGGCGATTTCATCCGATTGCCAGGCGCGGGTGGCGCCCACTTGCTCCAGGCAAAGGACGCCTACCACCTGGCCGTCGATACGGATACTGGCGTCGAGAATTGCGTTGACGTCGCGGATGCGCAGGTTCTCGGCCATCTCGCGGGTGCGCGGGTCGCGCATCGCATTGTGGGCATCAATGGCGCGGCAGGTCTGCAACGCTTCCATGTAGGTTGGGAAGTCGCTGGCGTTGATTACCCCTGGAAGGAAATATCCCTGGGAGGCGCGGTTATAGGCCGAGATCGGCAGCAGTTTGCCGTCCTCCAGATTCCAGATGCTGGCGCTGTCGATCTGGTAGATATCGCAGGCGCTACGGGTAATCAGCTCGGCGGCTTCCTGCAACGAATTGTTGGCGCTATAGCGCTGGCGGGTCAGCAGCAGAATCAGGTCTTGTTGGGCGCGCACCCGGTCAAGGTGCTGGAGCTGCTCCTGCTGGGCGCGCTGGTTCAGTTCCAGGGCGATCTGCAGGCGCGAGTTCTGGGTTTCCAGATCGAGCGCCGGCACGGAGGGCTCGGTTGGCACCAGGCTGTCCACCACTAGCAGATAGCCGCGCAGCAAATGGCGGTTGTGCTGTTTGTAGGTTTCACCCGTTTCCAGGAGGTTCAACGGGCCCCTGGCGGTGTGCAGCGTGTAGCGGATCTGGTAATGAGGGGCCTGGGTCAACTGCTGCTGGATCGCGTCGTGCAGCTGGTAGCGTGCTTCCGGCTCCATGAGGCTGGCATAGGGCGAACTCACCAGCGAGCACAGCTCGACGGCCGGCAGGCCAAAGTAACGTTCGCAGTTGGGATCGAGAAACAGTAGCGCCCAGCTTGCTTCATTCAGCCGTTCGAAACGCAGCATACCGAGCCGCGAGGGCACCGGTAACTGCGTCACTACCTCGGCCGCCATACGGCTGGCGGCATCGGGTTGGCTTTTCATGAGGGAAACTCGCTTCGAAGATGCTGATCGCGCCGGGCTGACGCCCTCGTTATTACGGATTGCCGCAAGGTTGCATCATTGCGGCACTAGCTGACAAGAGACATGAAGGCCAAGTGCTATAAACCTTTTATCGGCCGATCAGCGGATTTCTCCAGTGGCCGGCCGATCAGAGGCATTCGTTGTGCCACCGCAGGTCAGCGCAACGGTATATCGACGACCTCCAAGGGGCCGCCGTCACGGTCATGAAAGGTCACTTGAATGCTCTGGGGCGTTACTCGCAGCTGAGCGAAATTGTCCTGGCTGATGACCTTGCTGGTCAGTTCATATCGATACTCGCCGCCCGCTGCCTTGGCCATGGGCTCGCCGATGATAAAACTCGAGGCTGTGGCGTAGGGCAGCAGCAGGCTGTTGCACAGCGGCGAGGAAACGATGGTGTGGACTGCGAAATCAGGATCCTGGTTATGAACCAGGCGGCTGGTCAGGGAGCCGTGCACGTCGCCGGACACAAAAATCACGTTTTTGATCCGGTGCGTGCGGATGGCTTCGATCAGGCGCAGGCGTTGGTTCGGGAAAGCTTGCCAGGCGTCTCCGTCATCCAGTTTGCGATCGGGATAGAACATGACGCTGGTCACGACAAGCTTGACCCGGGCAGTGCTACCGATGAGCCATTCGAGCAGCGCCTGCTCCTGTTCCTGATCAAGGATGCGCCGGTCAGCCGCCGACAGGTTGCGTCGGGTCCGGCTGTCGGTGACGAACCATTGGATATCGCCGTGAGCGAACAGGTACCAGTATCGTCGCGGCGGTCGGCCTGGGCTTGCGTCGTCCAGGTCTTCGCCAGCCGGGCCATGGCTGGCCTGATACAGCGCGTAGGCATCCAGGGCGTTGGCGTATAGACGCTCATCGTCCGGTTCTTTATTGGCGGGCCAGTTGTCCTCGATTTCATGGTCATCGAGGATCATGTAGGTCGGTACGCTGGACATCAACCGCCTGATGTGCGGCTGGGAAAAGGCCGTGCGGTACTTGAACAGAATGTCCCGGGCGCTGCGGTCCGGGGCGACCTTGTTCAGGTCATCGAGGTAGACCTGGTCACCCGCCATCAACACGGCACTGATCGGCGGATCAGCCCGCTTCACGAGGTGGCTGATGCTCGCGAAGATGCGGTCACCGAGCCCGGGCAGCAACGGCACGTCGCCGGCAATCTGCAGATAACGACAGGAGCCCACGATATAGCTGCGCGCAGCGTTATCCGTGCCGGACGGCGTGCGCAAGTGGTAAACCTCCCCAGGCCATGGCAATGGCAGCTGCTGCACGGTCGCCGTGGTATGGGTCGGGCGCAGGGGGCTGAACCAGCCCGCCTGGTATTCGTAGGCGGTATCGGCGCGAAGACCCTTGAGCACGATCACAGCGGTCATGTCGCGGTAAGCCTTCAATTGCACGAACTGGCCTTGCGACCAGCGGGTGTCACCTTGGCGCCTGTGGCGAATCCCGGCGAAGACCCTGTTGTTGGCGTGGTCGCCGCGCAGGAATATCCGGGCGTGATGGGGCGTGGTGTGGCCGACGATAGGGCCGACGGTAGGTTTGAACATATTCGAATCCATTCGAAGTTTTGATGGGGCACGCATCAAGATGCCTTGGCGGTTCGATGCTAAGGCTTGGCGTGTCATAAATATCCATAGGGAAGGGGGCGCACGTTGTAGGCAATGACTACAGGGGGTGTAGTTATTTGAATCTTGCGCAGTAGGGAATTACCGCGTCGCCTGACCTGCCGCTATCGCGAGCAGGCTCGCTCCCACAGGGGTCTTCATCAGTTTCAAATGCTGGGCAGCGCCGCAAATCCATTGTGGGAGCGAGCTTGCTCGCGATGAGGTCGGCACATCCTGCACCGATGTACCTGACTTGAATCGCAGACAAAAAAAAGCCCCGCCAGACGGGCGGGGTTGAGGTACGAGCGTGGCGCTCGGAAAACGAATCCCGAATGGCCCTCCGTGAGGAGGGCCATTCAGTGTTACAGCAGGATGGTGCGGATGTCGCCCAGCAGGTCGCTCAAGCGCTTGGTGAAGCGTGCAGCGGCCGCACCATTGATCACACGGTGATCGTAGGACAGCGATAGCGGCAGCATCAGCTTGGGCTGGAAGGCTTTACCGTCCCAGACCGGCTGGATGGTGGCCTTGGAGACACCCAGGATCGCCACTTCCGGCGCGTTGACAATCGGCGTGAAGCCGGTGCCGCCAATGTGACCGAGGCTGGAGATGGTGAAGCAGGCGCCCTGCATGTCGTCGGCGGTGAGCTTCTTGTTCCGGGCTTTTTCGGCCAGGGCAGCGGCTTCGCCAGCCAGTTGCAGCAGGCTCTTCTGGTCGACGTTACGGATGACCGGTACCAGCAGGCCTTCCGGGGTGTCGACGGCAAAGCCGATGTGCACGTACTTCTTGCGGATCACAGCCTTGCCGCTTGGGGCAAGGGAGCTGTTGAAGTCCGGCAGTTCCTTTAGCAGGTGCGCGCAAGCCTTGAGCAGCAGCGGCAACACGGTCAGCTTCACGCCGGCCTTTTCGGCCACGGCTTTCTGTGCGACGCGGAAGGCTTCCAGTTCGGTGATGTCAGCCTGGTCGAACTGAGTCACGTGTGGGATGTTCAGCCAGCTGCGATGCAGGCTCGACGCGCCGATCTGCATCAGGCGGGTCATCGCGACTTCTTCGGTTTCGCCGAAGCGGCTGAAGTCCACTGCCGGAATCGGCGGGATACCCGCGCCGCCGGTGGCGCCTTCGGCCGGTGCGTTCTTGGCCTTCTGCATCATGGCCTTGACGTACGCCTGCACGTCTTCCTTCAGCACGCGGCCGTGAGGACCGCTTGGACCAACGGCCGACAGCTCGACGCCGAACTCACGGGCCAGCTGACGCACGGCTGGGCCGGCGTGCACCTTGGCACCGCTTGGCGCAGGCGCAGCGGCGACAGGGGCAGGAGCCGCTTCGGCCTTGGCGGCAGGCGCGGCGGCTGGCGCCGGAGCCGGGGCCGACTCAGCCTTGGCAGCAGGCGCAGCTGCCGGGGCTGGCGCGGCAGGTGCCGAGGCACCGGCTACTTTCAGCTTGAGGATCAAGTCACCGGTGCCGACTTCGTCGTCCAGCTTGACCTCGACGCTTTCCACCACGCCGGCAGCCGGCGAAGGGATCTCCATGCTGGCCTTGTCGGACTCCAGGGTGATCAGCGACTGGTCGGCTTCGACGGTGTCGCCGGCCTTGACCAGTACTTCGATGATCTTGGCCTTGCCCGACGAACCGATGTCCGGGACATGAATGTCCTGGACAGGGGCCGCAGCAGGCGCCGCAGCGGGCGCGGGAGCCGCTTCGGCAGCCGGCGCGGCGGCAGGCTTTTCAGCCGCTGCCGGGGCAGCAGCGGGCGCTGGCGCTTCAGGTGCCGCAGCGGCGCCTTCGACTTCCAGCTCCAGCAGCTCGTCGCCCTCTTTCAGGCGATCACCCAGTTTCACTTTCAGGCTCTTGATGATACCGGCCTTCGGCGCGGGCACTTCCATGCTGGCCTTGTCCGATTCAAGCGTCAGGATGCTCTGGTCGGCTTCGATACGGTCGCCGACCTTCACAAACAGTTCAATTACTTCACCTTCACCGCTGCCGATGTCAGGTACGCGAATGAGTTCGCTCACGAAAATTCTCCTCAGCAGTCCAGTGGGTTGCGTTTTTCCGGATCGATGCCGAACTTGACGATGGCCTCGGCCACCACCTTGGGTTCGATATCGCCGCGGTCAGCCAGTGCTTCCAGGGCTGCCAACACAACGAACTTACGGTCGACTTCGAAGAAGTGACGCAGCTTCTTGCGGCTGTCGCTACGGCCGAAACCGTCGGTGCCCAGCACCTTGAACTCCTTGGAGGGAACCCACTGGCGGATCTGTTCGGCGAACAGCTTCATGTAGTCGGTAGAGGCGATGACCGGACCTTTGCGACCGTTCAGGCATTCTTCGACGTAGCTCAGTTTCGGCTTCTGGCCAGGGTGCAGGCGGTTGCTGCGCTCTACAGCGAGGCCGTCGCGACGCAATTCGTTGAAGCTGGTGACGCTCCAGACGTCGGCGCCGACGTTGAATTCTTCGCGCAGGATCTTCGCCGCTTCACGCACTTCGCGCAGGATGGTGCCGGAGCCCATCAGCTGGACGTGGTGCGCCGCTTCGCGAGTGTCTTCCTCGAGCAGGTACATACCCTTGACGATACCTGCCTCGACACCGGCCGGCATGGCTGGCTGCTGGTAGGACTCGTTCATCACGGTGATGTAGTAGAAGACGTCCTGTTGCTCTTCGGTCATCTTCTTCATGCCGTCCTGGATGATCACCGCCAGCTCGTAGCCGTAGGTCGGATCATAGGTGCGGCAGTTCGGGATGGTCCCGGCGAGCATGTGGCTGTGGCCGTCTTCGTGTTGCAGGCCTTCGCCGTTCAGCGTGGTCCGGCCGGCGGTACCGCCGATCAGGAAGCCACGGGTGCGGCTGTCGCCGGCGGCCCAGGCCAGGTCGCCGATACGCTGGAAGCCGAACATCGAATAGAAGATGTAGAACGGCAGCATCGGCTGGTTGTGGCTGGAGTACGAAGTACCGGCGGCAATGAACGAGCTCATGGCGCCCGCTTCGTTGATGCCTTCTTCGAGGATCTGGCCCTTCTTGTCTTCGCGGTAGAACATCACCTGGTCTTTATCGACTGGCTCGTAGAGCTGGCCGACGGACGAGTAGATGCCCAACTGGCGGAACATGCCTTCCATACCGAAGGTACGGGCTTCGTCCGGGATGATCGGAACGATGCGCTGGCCGATCTCCTTGTCCTTGACCAGCTGCGCGAGGATCCGCACGAAGGCCATGGTGGTGGAGATTTCACGGTCGCCCGAGCCGTCCAGGATCGCCTTGAGGGTTTCCAGTGGTGGGGTCGGGATACTGAAGCTCTTGGCGCGGCGCTGCGGCACGAAACCGCCCAGTGCGGCACGGCGCTCGGCCAGGTAACGGGCCTCGGCGCTGCCTTCTTCGGGCTTGAAGAACGGCAGGTTTTCCAGCTCGCTGTCCTTGACCGGAATGTCGAAGCGATCGCGGAACAGCTTCAGGCTGTCGACATCGACCTTCTTGGTGTTGTGCGCGGTGTTCTTCGCTTCACCGGCACCGGTGCCATAACCCTTGATGGTCTTGGCCAGGATAACGGTTGGCTGTTCTTTGTGGTTGACCGCCTGGTGGTAGGCCGCATAGACCTTGTACGGGTCGTGGCCGCCACGGTTGAGCTTCCAGATCTCGTCGTCGGACAGGTCGGCGACCATCGCCTTGAGTTCAGGCGAGTTGAAGAAGTGCTCGCGGACGAACGCGCCGTCCTTGGCCTTGTAGTTCTGGTACTCGCCGTCGATGACTTCGTCCATGCGACGCTGCAGGATGCCGTCGACGTCCTTGGCCAGCAGTGGGTCCCAGAAACGGCCCCAGATGACTTTGTTGACGTTCCACTGGGCGCCACGGAACACGCCTTCGAGTTCCTGGATGATCTTGGCGTTGCCGCGAACCGGGCCGTCGAGGCGCTGCAGGTTGCAGTTGATGACGAAGATCAGGTTGTCCAGCTTCTCGCGGCCGGCCAGGGAGATTGCGCCCAGGGATTCCGGCTCGTCGCACTCGCCGTCACCCATGAAGCACCAGACTTTCTGCTTGCCTGGCTGGATGAAGCCACGAGCTTCCAGGTACTTCATGAAGCGTGCCTGGTAGATCGCCTGGATCGGGCCCAGGCCCATGGATACGGTCGGGAACTGCCAGAAGTCCGGCATCAGCCAAGGGTGCGGGTACGAGGACAGGCCGTTGCCGTCCACTTCCTGGCGGAAATTGTTCATCTGGTCTTCGGTGATGCGGCCTTCCATGAACGCACGGGCGTAGACGCCGGGCGATGCGTGACCCTGGAAGTAGATCAGGTCGCCGCCGTGTTCGTCGGTCGGGGCCTGGAAGAAGTAGTTGAAGCCGATGTCATACAGTGTCGCGCTGGAGGCGAAGCTGGAGATGTGACCGCCCAGGTCAGAATCTTTCAGGTTGGTCCGCACGACCATGGCCAACGCGTTCCAACGCACCAGCGAGCGAATGCGGCGTTCCATGAACAGGTCGCCAGGCATGCGTGCTTCGTGGGTAACGGGGATCGTGTTGCGGTACGGCGTGGTGATGGCGTAGGGCAGTTGCGAACCGCTGCGGGTTGCGAGTTCGCCCATACGGGTCATCAGGTAATGAGCACGGTCTTCGCCTTCTTTGTCGAGAACCGATTCCAGGGCGTCCAGCCATTCCTGGGTTTCGACGGGATCGAGGTCTTGCATGGCTTGCTCCAGGGCGGAAAGGCTACCAGAATCGGTTGCCTGAGTTTGCGACTGGCCTTGTGGGCAGACGATATAAATTCTTGGATTGCCGAAGGTTGTTTCGGCGGCGTGTAGTTTTACTACAAATCGTTGGCCGTTTCAGCCTTTCGAATGTATAGACGAGTAGTAAAACTACACATGAGCGGCTTATGGCCCCTCGTTTCGTTGTGAGAATAATCGTTACTGTTGGTCTTTAGCCAACTCGAACAGGTAAAAACTTGATGCCGGCTGCCAATAAAATCAGAAAATCAGCTATTTATCATCTTTGTTCGACAGTCGATCAGGTAGTGGCTTTGCAAAAAACACTACATCCAGCCTTTCCCGCGCCGATCAAGGATAGACCATGAGCCTGCCCTCGCTTGCCGAAATTCCGGCAATTCTCCAGTCATTGGTCAGTCGCGCCGAGCAGTCGTTCCGCGCGGCGGTTGCTTCGCTGGACGACGATCACGGGCTGTCCGCCTGGACGCCGCAGCGTTGGGCCGAGTTCAACCGCGTCGCCGCTGCCAGTGACTTTGTCATCGAACAAAGTGTACGGGATCCTGCGATGCTGCTGGAACTGGTGCGCAGCGGTGAGCTGGACCGCAGCCTGGCGGCGGGTGAAATGTGCGGGCAGATCGCCGCTGCCGTACGAGCCGCCGAGAGCGAGGACGAACTGGGTCGCGTGCTGCGTCGCCAGCGCACCCGTCAGCAGGTGCGGATCATCTGGCGCGACCTGACCCGCCAGGCCGATCTGGTACAGACCTGTCGTGATCTCTCGGACATGGCCGACACCTGCATCGACCAGGCGTATCAGTGGTTGTACCAGCGCCTGAGCCAGCAGTTCGGCACCCCCACCGGCCGGCGCAGTGGCGAGCCGCAGCAGATGGTCATCCTGGGCATGGGCAAGCTGGGGGCGGTGGAACTGAACCTGTCGTCGGACATCGACCTGATCTTCGCCTACCCCGAAGGCGGCGAAACCGTTGGCGCGAAGCGGCCGCTGGATAACCAGGAGTTTTTCATCCGCGTCGGCCAGCGGCTGATCAAGGCCCTCGACCCGATGACCGTCGACGGGTTCGTGTTCCGCGTCGACATGCGCTTGCGCCCCTACGGCTCGGCCGGTGCTCTGGTATTGAGCTTCAATGCCCTGGAACAGTATTACCAGGATCAGGGGCGCGACTGGGAACGCTACGCCATGATCAAGGCGCGGGTGGTGGCCGGCGACCAGGTGGCCGGCGCGCAATTGCTCGACATGCTGCGCCCGTTCGTCTATCGCCGTTACCTCGATTTCTCTGCCATCGAAGCGCTGCGCACCATGAAGCAGCTGATCCAGCAGGAGGTGCGGCGCAAAGGCATGGCCGACAACATCAAGCTGGGCTCGGGCGGCATTCGCGAGGTGGAGTTCATTGCCCAGGCGTTCCAGCTGATCCACGGCGGTCGTGACCTGAGCTTGCAGCAACGGCCGTTGTTGAAGGTGTTGGGTACCCTGGAAGGCCAGGGCTATCTGCCGGCCAAGGTCATTGATGAATTGCGCCAGGGGTATGAATTCCTGCGATACACCGAGCACGCGATCCAGGCCATTGCCGATCGCCAGACCCAGATGCTGCCGGATAACCCGCAAGACCAGGCGCGCATTGCGTTCATGCTGGGCTTCGTCGATTGGACGGCGTTCCACGAGCAGTTGATGTACTGGCGCGGCCGGGTGGCGTGGCATTTTGGCCAGGTCATCGCGGACCCGGATGAGGACGAGGGCGGCGAAGGCGAAGTGGTGGTTGGCGGCGAATGGTTGCCATTGTGGGAAGACAGCCAGGACGAGGAAGCGGCGTGTCGTCAGTTGGAGGAGGCCGGTTTTGCCGACGCACCCAAGGCGCTCAAGGCCCTTGCTGTCTTGCGTGCCAGCCCGCAGCTGCGCGCCATGCAGCGCCTGGGGCGCGAGCGCCTGGACGCGTTCATTCCGCGCCTGCTCGCCCAGGCGGTGGAACATGCCGACCCGGACCTGGTGCTCGAACGGGTATTGCCGCTGGTAGAGGCCGTCGCCCGCCGTTCGGCCTATCTGGTGCTGTTGACCGAGAACCCCGGCGCCCTGCGGCGTTTGTTGACGCTGTGCGCGGCGAGTCCGTGGATCGCCGAGCAGATCACCCGGTTCCCGCTGTTGCTCGATGAATTGCTCAATGAAGGCCGTTTGTTCAAGCCGCCCCTGGCGCCTGAGCTCGCGGCGGAGTTGCGCGAGCGTCTGACACGAATTCCCGAGGACGATCTTGAGCAGCAGATGGAAGCCTTGCGGCATTTCAAACTGGCGCACCGCTTGCGGGTGGCCGCCTCGGAAATCGCCGGCAGCCTGCCGCTGATGAAAGTCAGCGATTACCTGACCTGGCTGGCCGAAGCGATTCTCGAACAGGTGCTGGCCCTGGCCTGGCGCCAGACGACGGCCAAGCATGGGGTGCCACTGCGCACCGACGGCAGCCTGTGCGATCCAGGCTTCATTATTGTCGGTTATGGAAAAGTCGGGGGGCTGGAACTGGGGCATGGTTCCGACCTGGACCTGGTGTTTATCCACGACGGTGACCCGCAGGCCGAAACCGACGGTCCGAAACCCATCGATGGCGCGCAGTTTTTCACCCGGCTTGGTCAGCGGATCATTCATTTGCTGACGGCCCAGACCAACTCCGGGCAGCTTTATGAGGTGGACATGCGCCTGCGACCTTCCGGGGCCTCGGGCTTGCTGGTCAGTTCCCTGGGGGCGTTTGCCCGTTACCAGGAAAACGAAGCCTGGACCTGGGAACATCAGGCGCTGTTACGTGCCCGGGTGCTGGTGGGCAGCCAGGATGTGGGCCAGGCGTTCGAAAAAGTCCGCGTTCAGGTGCTGGGACGTTCGCGTGACTTGCCGACTTTGCGCCAGGAGGTCGGCGAGATGCGCGCCAAGATGCGCGATAATCTCGGCAGCAAGGCCACCGCCGCCGGAACCGCGCCAAATGCCTTCGAAGCCACGGCACCCTTCGATCTCAAGCAGGATGCCGGAGGTATCGTCGATATTGAATTTATGGTGCAATACGCGGCCCTGGCGTGGTCCGAGGAACATCCATCGCTGGTCCGCTATACCGACAACATCCGCATCCTGGACGGGCTGCAGGAGGTCGGGTTGCTGCCCGCCGAGGACGCCACGCTGTTGCGCGAAGCCTACAAGGCCTACCGCTCCGCCGCCCACCGCCAGGCTCTGCAGAAAGACGCCGGGGTGATCGCAGGCGACCAGTTCGTCGAGGAGCGTCGACAAGTGATGCGAATCTGGCGGGAGTTGGGGCTGAGCTGAAGGTATAAGAGCTGAAGATATAAATGTGGGAGCGAGCCTGCTCGCGAAGGCGGAGTGTCAGGCGCCATGGATGTTGGAAGTGCCGGCCTCTTCGCGAGCAGGCTCGCTCCCACAATGGATGTGTGGTGCTGCGCAGTAATTGAAACTTGTGCAGGACCCTGTGGGAGCGAGCCTGCTCGCGAAGGCGGAGTGCCAGGCGCCATGGATGCTGGATGTGCCGGCCTCTTCGCGAGCAGGCTCGCTCCCACATTGGATTTGTGGTGCTGCGCAGTAATTGAAACTTGTGCAGGACCCTGTGGGAGCGAGCTTGCTCGCGATGGCGGAGTGTCAGGCGACATTGATATTGATGTGCCGGCCTCTTCGCGAGCAGGCTCGCTCCCACATTGGATTTGTGGTGCTGCGCAGTAATTGAAACTTGTGCAGGACCCTGTGGGAGCGAGCTTGCTCGCGAAGGCGGAGTGCCAGGCGACATTGATATTGATGTGCCGGCCTCTTCGCGAGCAGGCTCACTCCCACAGTTTTGATTGGTGGTGTGTTGTAGATTGAAGGCAACAGGTAACGACCTAAGCCACAGTGATTCTCGAGGCGGGGAGGCGTAGGCCTCCCCGTAGCGTTTTTGGAAAGCTCATGAATATTCTGATCGTTGGACCCAGTTGGGTCGGTGACATGGTGATGGCGCAGACACTGTTCCAGTGCCTCAAGCAGCGTCATCCGCAATGCGAAATCGATGTCCTGGCCCCCGAGTGGAGCCGGCCGATTCTTGAGCGCATGCCGCAAGTGCGCAAGGCCTTGAGCTTCCCGCTCGGTCATGGCGTGCTTGAGCTGGCTACCCGCCGGCGCATCGGCAAATCCCTGGCCGGTCAGTACGACCAGGCGATCCTGCTGCCCAATTCGCTGAAATCGGCGTTGGTGCCGTTTTTCGCCGGCATCCCCAAGCGCACCGGTTGGCGTGGCGAATTTCGCTATGGCTTGCTCAACGATGTGCGCACGCTGGATAAAGATCGCTATCCGCTGATGATCGAGCGCTTCATGGCCCTGGCCTACGAGCCGGGCGCCGAGTTGCCCAAGCCTTATCCGCGACCGAGCCTGCAGATCGACCCGGTCACGCGCGAAACGGCCCTGGCCAAGTTCGGCCTGACCCTGGACCGGCCGGTATTGGCGCTGTGCCCGGGTGCCGAGTTTGGTGAGTCCAAGCGCTGGCCGGCCGAGCATTACGCCCAGGTGGCCGAGGCGAAGATTCGCGAAGGCTGGCAAGTCTGGCTGTTCGGTTCGAAAAACGATCACTCCGTGGGCGAGGACATCCGCTCGCGGCTGATCCCCGGCCTGCGGGAGGAATCGACCAATCTTAGCGGCGACACGTCCCTGGCCGAGGCCATTGATCTGTTGTCCTGCGCTGATTCCGTGGTGTCCAACGACTCCGGCCTGATGCACGTCGCGGCGGCGTTGAACCGCCCTCTGGTGGCGGTCTACGGTTCCACCTCGCCGGGCTTCACGCCGCCGTTGGCCGACAAAGTCGAAGTCGTGCGCCTGGGCATCGAATGCAGCCCTTGCTTCGATCGCACCTGCCGCTTCGGCCACTACAATTGCCTGCGCCAGCTCATGCCGCCGTCGGTGAACGAGGCCCTGGAGCGATTGCAGGGCTCACCCGTGGAGGTCCGGTAACTTGCGGGTATTGCTGATCAAGACCTCCTCCCTGGGGGATGTGGTCCACACCCTGCCGGCGCTGACCGATGCGGCGCGGGCGATTCCCGGCATCCGCTTCGACTGGGTAGTGGAAGAGGGGTTCGCCGAAATCCCTACCTGGCACCCCGCGGTGGGCAAAGTCATCCCGGTGGCGATCCGGCGCTGGCGCAAGAATATCTGGCAAACCATCAAGAGCGGCGAGTGGCGGCGATTCAAGCAGAGCATGCGGGCCGAGAAGTATGACTTGGTGATTGACGCCCAAGGCTTGCTGAAAAGCGCTTGGCTGACTCGCTACGTCAAGGCCCCGGTGGCTGGCCTGGATAAGGATTCGGCGCGCGAACCCCTGGCGGCGCGGTTTTACTCCCGGCGCCTGGCGGTGGCCCGTGGTCAGCATGCGGTCGAGCGCGTGCGCCAGCTGTTTGCCGTGGCGCTGGGCTACGACTTGCCGCAGACCCAGGGCAACTATGGCCTCGACATCGACCGCCTGGTGGAACTGCCGCGCCCCTATCCCTATGTGGTTTTCCTGCATGGTACGACCTGGGACTCCAAGCACTGGCCCGAGCTTTACTGGCGCCAGCTCACCGAGCGCATGGGCCAGTACGGCGTGGTGGTGAAACTGCCGTGGGGCAACCCTGCCGAAAAGGCCCGCGCCGAGCGCATCGCCAGCGGGCTGCGCAACGCGCTGGTACTGCCGAAACTGAACCTTGGCGGCATGGGCAAGGTGCTCGCCGGTGCCCAGGCCTGCGTGGCCGTGGACACTGGCCTCGGACACCTGGCCGCGGCCCTGGACGTGCCGACCGTTTCGCTGCTCGGCCCGACCAACCCGGTACTGACCGGTGCCTACGGCAAAGGGCAGATTCACCTCGCCAGTGATTTCCCCTGCGCGCCCTGCATGCAGAAACAGTGTACTTATCCACCGACCGCCGAAGATGCCCGTCGGTTTGACCTTAAACGCGAGCAGCCCCTGTGCTTCACGCGTGTAAACCCCGAGCGTGTTGCCAGCCACCTGAGCACGTTATTGGCTGAGGAGCCGCGCTGATGCAATTGGCTTTTGTCCTTTACAAATACTTTCCTTTCGGTGGCCTGCAGCGTGACTTCATGCGCATCGCCCTGGAATGCCAGCGCCGCGGCCACCAGATCCGCGTCTACACGCTGATCTGGGAGGGCGACGTGCCGCCCGGCTTCGAGGTCCTGGTGGCGCCGGTCAAGGCGCTGTTCAATCACCGTCGCAACGAGAAACTCAGCGCCTGGATGGAGGCCGACCTGGCCCAGCGCCCGGTGGATCGTCTGATCGGTTTCAACAAGATGCCAGGCCTGGACGTGTATTACGCCGCCGACGGCTGCTTCGAAGACAAAGCACAGAATCTGCGCAATTCGCTGTACCGGCGCTGGGGCCGCTACCGGCATTTCGCCGAATACGAACGGGCGGTGTTCGCCAAGGATGCCAAGACCGAAGTCCTGATGATTTCCGAAGTCCAGCAGCCGCTGTTCATCAAGCACTACGACACGCCGCTGGAACGCTTCCATCTGCTGCCGCCCGGCATCGCCCAGGACCGTCGCCGGCCCGCTGATGCCGACGAGATCCGCGCCGCGTTCCGGGCCGAATTCCAGTTGGCCGACGATGACCTGCTACTGGTGCAGATCGGCTCCGGCTTCAAGACCAAGGGTGTGGATCGCAGCCTCAAGGCCCTGGCCGCGCTGCCGGCCAAATTGAGAAAACGCACCCGGCTGTTTGTAATCGGCCAGGACGACCCCAAGGTATTCCAATTGCAGAGTGCCGCGCTGGGTCTGGGCGACAATGTGCGGTTCCTCAAGGGCCGCAGCGATATCCCGCGTTTCCTGCTGGGCGCCGACCTGTTGATCCACCCGGCCTACAACGAAAACACCGGCACGGTACTGCTCGAAGCGCTGGTGGCCGGGTTGCCGGTGTTGGTCAGCGCGGTGTGCGGGTACGCCCATTACATCGCCGAGGCCGATAGCGGCCTGGTACTGGATGAGCCGTTCGAGCAGACGCAACTGACCGAATACCTGGGGCGGATGCTCGGTGATTCCGAGGCAAGGGCGGCCTGGAGCCGCAACGGTCTGGCCTTCGCCGAGACGGCCGACCTCTACAGCATGCCGCAGCACGCGGCCGATGTGATATTGGCGGAGCACGCTTGATGAAATTGATGCTGGCCGAACCGTTCAAGAGCCTTTGGGCCGGACGCGATGCGTTCACCGAGGTCGAGGCGCTCAAGGGCGAGGTCTACCGTGAACTCGAAGCCCGGCGCACCTTGCGTACCGAGGTGGACGGTCGCGGCTTTTTCGTGAAGATCCACCGTGGCATCGGTTGGGGCGAGATTTTCAAGAACCTGCTGACCGCCAAGCTGCCGGTACTTGGCGCGGGACAGGAATGGAAAGCCATCCAGCGTCTGCAGGAAGTCGGCGTGCCGACCATGACGGCCGTCGCGTATGGCGAGAAGGGCAGCAACCCGGCCGACCAGCATTCGTTCATCGTCACCGAAGAACTGGCGCCCACCATCAGCCTTGAAGATTACAGCATCGACTGGGTCAGGCAGCCGCCGCAGCCCAGGCTCAAGCGGGCACTGATCGCTGAAGTGGCGCGCATGACCGGCATGATGCACCGCGCCGGGGTCAACCACCGCGACTGCTACATCTGCCATTTCCTGCTGCATACCGACACACCGGTGACGGCCGACGGTTTCAAGCTCTCGGTGATCGACCTGCACCGCGCCCAGACCCGCCCGGCCATCACCACGCGCTGGCGCAACAAAGACCTGGCCGCGCTGTATTTTTCGGCGCTGGACATCGGCCTGACGCGCCGCGACAAGCTGCGTTTCCTCAAAGGATATTTCCAGCAGCCGTTGCGCCAGGTACTGGCTGAAGAAGCGTCGCTGCTGGCCTGGCTCGAAGGCAAGGCCAACAAGCTGTATGCGCGCAAGCAGCGGTATGGGGACGCGCTCTGATGTCAGGTTGGACACTGGAACCGGCCTACGCCGAACTGGCGGCGGATTTCGGTAGCCTGGACGCGGTGTTCGCCCTCCAGGGCGAGCGCCTGACGCGCGACCCTCTGTCGGAGGTGATTCGTGTGCAGCGCAACGGCGTAAATTATTACGTCAAGCGCTACACCGGCGCCGGCAAGGGCTTGCGGCGTTACCTGGGCAGGCCGCGGGTCAAGTCCGAATGGCAGAACCTCAAGCGCTTCGCCAAATGGGGGATCCCGACCGCGCAAATCATTGCCTGGGGACTGGAGCGAAACGGCGCGGCGTTCGCCCGTGGTGCGATGATCACCCGCGAATTGCCTCGCACCGAAGACCTCTCGGCCCTGGCCGAACGTCGCGACCGCAGGCTGGCGGATCGCGCCTGGGTCGACGGTGTGAGCCGGCAATTGGCGGGTTACACGCGGACCATGCACGAGCAGCGCTTTACCCATAACGATTTGAAGTGGCGCAACCTGCTGATCGACGATCAGTCGCGGTTGTTCCTGATCGATTGTCCGAACGGTGATTTCTGGCGCGGCTTCTGGCTCAAGTACCGGATCATCAAGGACCTGGCGTGCCTGGACAAGGTCGCCAAATATCACCTGTCGGCCACTCAGCGCCTACGTTTTTACCTGCAATACCGGCAGCGCGACCGGCTGGATGCCCTGGACAAGAAGCGTATCCGGCACGTGGTGAAATTTTTCGAGGGGCGTGAATGACTGATTTTCTGGCCGATGAAGACCGCGCGTTGCTGCAACGCCATGGCCTGGACAGCTTCGAGGCCTTGTGGGCACGACAACTGGAAGCGGTGGACGAACCCAACACCTCGGGGGAAGGCTGGAGCAGCGTGTTCCGCCTGGAACTGGAAGGGCAGGGGTACTACCTCAAGCGTCAGAGCAATTACCTGACCCGAACCTTGTCGCATCCGTTCGGCGAGCCGAGTTTTTCCCGTGAATTTCGTAATATCAGCCGTTATCGGCAACTGCGCATCCCCGCGCTGCAGGCCGTGTTCTATGGCCAGCGCAAGGTGAACGGCGAGGCCCGTGCGGTTCTGCTGACGCGTGCGCTGGACGGCTGGGATGACCTCGATTCATTGCTGCAGCGCTGGTCGATGCTGAGTGGCGCGCAGCGCACGGGCATCCTGCAGGCCTGCGGGCACCTGGCGCGGCGCCTGCACGATGCGCATCAGATGCATGGTTGTTTTTATCCCAAGCACATTTTTCTGCAAGCCGGCGACAGCGGCTACCAGGCGCAGTTGATCGACCTGGAGAAGACCCGGCCGCTGCTGTTCGGCCAACGTGACCGGATCAAGGACCTGGAACCGCTGTTGCGCCGGGCAGGTGCCTGGAAGGGTGACGACGTGCGCCAGTTGTTGGCTACTTATCTGGAGCAGCCGCTGGACAGCGCTCTGGTCGACAGCTGGATGACACGCGTGGCCGCCCGCCGTACCGATAAGGAGGCGCGTTGATGCTTTTGTCCGAACTGAAAAATGCCGGCCGCAGCCCTGGCCTGCCCTTGAGCCTGGAGCTGGCGGACGCCGCCGGACCGGCGCAATTGCAATTGCTGACGCTTCTGCGCGTATTGCCGGGGCAGCGTTACGTGGGCGCGGGTGTCTGGCGCGGTCGCCCGGTATTGGCGAAATTGTTGGTTGGCGCCAAGGCGGCTCGTCACTTCCAGCGTGAGCTGCAAGGCGTGCGTCTGCTGGCGGAGCAGGGCCTGACCACACCGCTGTTGCTGGTGGACGGTTTGAAGGACGGCGAGGGTGGCTGGCTGCTGTTCGAATTGCTCGAAGGAGCCCAAAGCCTGGGCGACGCCTGGAGGCAAGTCGAGCAATTGCCACCGTTGGCCGATGAGCAGGCCGCAGTGCTGGCGGAGGCCCTGGGTGCCATTGCACAACTGCACGCCAAGGGCCTGTGGCAAGAGGATCTGCACCTGGACAACCTGCTGCGCCACGATGGGAAACTGTACCTGATCGATGGCGCCGGTATTCGGGTCGAAACCGCAGGGCAGCCGTTGTCGCGGCAAAAAGTGCTGGAGAATCTCGGTGTGTTTTTCGCCCAGTTGCCCAAGTCCCTGGCGCCGTTCACCGAAGAGTTGCTGGTGCATTATCTGCTTGGCAATGCCGAACATGCGTTGCCGATGGAGGCGTTGCAAAAACAGATCGACAAGGTGCGTTCCTGGCGCCTGAAGGATTTCCTCGAAAAGGTCGGGCGAGAATGCAGCCTGTTCAGCGTCAAGCGTGGGGCCTTCGGCCTGCGGGCTATCCGCCGTGATGAAGAGGCCGCGATAGCGCCCGTGCTTGAGCAGGCCGATGCCCTGCTTGACCAGGGACATCTGTTCAAGACCGGCGGCGCGGCGAGTGTCGGCAGGGTGGTGGCGGACGGCCGTACGCTGATCATCAAGCGCTACAACATCAAGGGCTTCGCCCATTGGCTCAAGCGCTTCTGGCGTCCGAGCCGTGCCTGGCATGCCTGGCGCGAAGGTCATCGCCTGGCCTTTCTCGGCATTGCCACGCCCAAGCCGCTGGCGCTGCTGGAAAAGCGTTTCCTGTGGCTGCGCCGTGGTGCGTATCTGGTCACCGAGTACTTGCCGGGCCCGGACATCATCGAACGCTTCGCCCCATACGTGGAGACCGGTGAGGCGCCCGAAACAGAATTGCTGGCGCTGGATCGCTTGTTCGCCGACCTCATCCGCGAACGGATCAGCCATGGCGACTTCAAGGGCCACAACCTGTTCTGGCAACAGGACCGCTGGGCGTTGATCGACCTCGACTCCATGTGCCAACACCGCACCCAGGCCAGCTTCGCCCAGGCCTACGCCCGGGATCGCGCGCGGTTCATGCGCAACTGGCCGCAGGATAGCGCGTTGTATCGGGTGATTGATGAGCGCTTGCCAAAGGATGTCGAAAACACCCTCTCGGCCTTGTGACCGATCAACGTGGCGAGGGAGCTTGCTCCCGCTGGGCTGCGCAGTGGCCCCAAAGCCATTCAGCGCGGTGTGCCAGGAAAACATAGTTGCCAAGTTTACGACTGCTGCGCAGCCGAGCGGGAGCAAGCTCCCTCGCCACGGATCGGGTAAATCTTGGGGTTAGGTGTAGATTCGTTGCCGCCTTCGCGAGCAGGCTCGCTCCCACACTACCCTGAGCCCCAATGTTTCCTGGCCACAGGGGGATTGCCAGGCCATCCCTCACCGTGGCGAGGGAGCTTGCTCCCGCTGGGCTGCGCAGCGGCCCCAAAACCATTCAATGCGGTGTGCCAGGAAAAAACAGTTGCCGGGTTTACGACTGCTGCGCAGCCGAGCGGGAGCAAGCTCCCTCGCCATGGATCGGGTAAATCTTGGGGTTAGGTGTAGATTCGTTGCCGCCTTCGCGAGCAGGCTCGCTCCCACGGGTGTTCAGGTCCTTCAGGTAAGCTTCGTCACTTGCTCGCCGCTAGAGGTTTGCCGGCGCTTTTAAGCTATAATCCCGCCCTTTAGCTGCCCAGCGCCCTTGGCGCGCGGCGCATCAATTCTTCGCGGCGCTTGTCGCCCGTATGCAGACATAAGAGGCTAGACCCCTGTGGCATTGACGATTCTTGGCCTGTCCGGCGCCCTTAGCCATGATCCTTCCGCAGCGCTGTACATTGACGGCAAGCTGATCGCGGCGGCCGAGGAAGAGCGCTTCGTACGCGATAAACATGCAAAGAACCGCATGCCCTACGAGTCGGCAAAGTTCTGCCTGGAGCAGGCCGGCATCAAGCCGTCCGATGTAGATGTGGTGGCGATCCCGTTCGCCCCGATCAGCCTGTTCGGCGAAGCGCGCTGGCACTACGCCAAGCGTTACTGGTACGCCCCGGATCGCGCCCTTGATGCGATCCTGATGGGCAACCGTCGCTACAAGCGTTATCGCCGCAAGATCGTCTGGTGCCTGGAGCAACTGGGCTTCGATCCGAAAAAAATCAAGATCGAACCGGTCGAACACCACTTGGCTCATGCCTCCAGCGCCTACCATTGCTCGGGTTTCCAGGAAAAAACCGCGATCCTGGGTATCGATGGCAAGGGTGAATACGCCACGACGTTCTTTGGCTACGGCGAAAACGGCAAGATCCACAAGATCAAGGAATTCTACGATCCGGACTCCCTGGGTGGTCTGTATGGCGCGATCACCGAGTTCCTCGGCTTTGAAATGCTCGACGGCGAATTCAAGGTCATGGGCATGGCGCCGTATGGCGATGCCAGCAAGTACGATTTCTCGCGCCTGGCCTCGTTCGAAAACGGCGAACTGGTGATCAACACCGACTACGCCAACGTGATCGGCCTGCGTCGCTATAAAGAGAAAGGCAAGGGCTTCTACTTCTCGCCGAAGCTGATCGAATGGCTCGGCCCGAAGCGTGAAGGCGACATCGCCGACGAGCCGTACATCCACTACGCCGCCAGCATGCAGGCGCTGTTCGAGAAGCTCGCGCTGCAGATGATCGACCACTACCTGGGCGACGTGCTCAAGGAAACAGGCAAGCTGGCCTTCGCCGGCGGCTGCGCACTGAACGTCAAGCTCAACCAGAAAATCATCGCCCGTGACGACGTCAAGGAACTGTTCGTGCAGCCGGCCTCCGGCGACGCCGGCACCGCGGTAGGCGCGGCGGCTTATGTGTCCCATGCCCGTGGCGTGCCGGTGGAGAAGATGGAACACGTCTACCTCGGCCCGGCCTACAGCAACGAAGACGTGATCGCCGCGTGCGCCCGCCATCCGAGCAAGCCGGTATGGCGCAAGATCGGCAACACCCCCGAGCGCATCGCCAGGATCATGGTCGACGGCAACCCGGTGGCCTGGTTCCAGGGGCGCATGGAGTTCGGCCCGCGCGCCTTGGGCGGTCGTTCGATCATCGGTTGCCCGAGCGCCAGTGGCGTGGCCGATCGCATCAACGAGCAGATCAAGTTCCGCGAGCGCTGGAGGCCTTTCTGCCCGTCGATGCTCGACACTGTTGCCCCACAGATGATCAAGGTCGATCACCCGGCGCCATTCATGACCTTTACCTTCGAAGTGGCCGAGGAATGGAAGACCCGCGTGCCGGAAGTGGTCCATGAAGACGGCACTTCCCGGGCCCAGGTGCTCAAGCGTGAATACAACCCGCGCTACTACGACATGATGAAGGCGCTGGAAGTCCTGACCGGCAATGGCGTGTCGCTGAACACTTCGCTCAACCGTCGTGGCGAGCCGATGATCTGCTCGCCGACCGACGCGCTGAACATGTTCTTCGGCTCCGACCTGCAGTACCTGATCATGGAAGACATTCTGGTCGTCAAGGACGGTGTGGACGCTTATGACTGAGGTGCTGATCAGTGTCGTCATCCCGGCCTACAACTACGCCGAGACCTTGCCGCGCGCGGTGAACTCGGTCATAGCGCAGTTGGGCGAAGCCCGGGCCGAGCTGTTGGTGATCGACGATGGTTCCACCGATGCAACGCCGCAGGTCCTGGCGCAATTGCAGGCCGAACATGCCGGGCTCTTCCGGGCCCTGCGCAAACCCAATGGTGGTTTGTCGTCGGTACGCAATCGCGGGATCGAAGAGGCTCGGGGGCAATACCTGATCTTCCTGGATGCTGATGACGAGATGGCGCCGGGCGCGCTTGCCGCCGTGACCCGGCATGTTGCCAGTCATCCCGAAACTCGCCTGGTCATCGGCGGCCATTGGTCGGTGTTTCCTGACGGGCGTCGCGTTCAGCATGCGGTAAAGCCGTTGCCGGCCACGCCGCGTGAGCGCGTCCGGGGCTACCTGCTGGACAAGACGGTGACCCTGTCCAACGGCGCCTGTGCCATGCACCGCGAGGTGTTCGGGCCGGGTAACTATCCCGAGCATCTGCGTAACGTCGAAGACATTCCGGTGTTTGCCCAGGTACTGGCGCGCTTTCCATGCACCGTGCTCGATCAGCCGCTGGCGCTGATCTACAAGCATGGCGACAGCATGCGGCATGACCTCAGGCAAAGCCTGGCGGCGGGCGTGGGCATGGTCGACGAGGTGTTTTCCCCTGCGCGCATGCCGCAGTCGTTGCGAGATTTGCGCAAGGCCTTCATGGCCCAGCGTTGCCTGTCGTTGTTCCGCGATTGCTACAGCGCCGGTGACTATGCCAATGCCAAGGCTTTTTATGCCCAGGCCGTGCGTACCGATGTTCGCTCGCTCACGCGCTGGTCCTATACGCGCAAGGCTATCCGGTTGTTGTTCAAGTGAACGCCGCAAGGTCTGACGACAGCATGTTCCAGGCCGACGGAAGCTGGGCTCGAAAGGCTCGTGAACTGGACCGCTACCGCTGGAAACTGCTGCGCGAGCGCCACGGTCGCCTGGGCAGCCTGTTGCGCCTGGTTCGTGACGTGGTGGTGGATGTAACGATTGGTTTGCGCGCCAAGGCGTGCTTGGAGCATTCGACCGACGCGGTACCTTGCGAAGTGCTGCTGCTGCATTCAGCGCCCAAGTCCATGGCGCTGCAGCGCAAGAACATCCTGATCGATGCCCTGCGCAAGCGCGGTCATCACCTGACGGAAGCTGCGCTGCGCGCTCCCGCCGATGCCTGTGCCCAGCGCATGCTGGCGCCGCCGCCACAGTCCGTGCCGCTGCGTTACCTGGTCTATGCCGCCCACGCCCAATGGCTGGTGATGACCTATCAGCCCAAAGTACTGATCAACGAGCGCAATGGCAGTCTCCACGCTCCGTTCCTGCGCCTGGCGCTGGCTGCGCGTGGGGCCCGCCTGCTGCACCTGGCGCATGCCACGACACTGGAGTCGTCCCGCCGGCTGGGAATGAACGACTACGATTATTACGGCGTCTTCGGCCGCAGTTCGCTGGAAGCACTGCAAGAGCGGACGCTGCGGTTCGGTGAGTCGACGGTGGTGCTGGTCGGTTCCTATCTCGCCGACGAAACCTATGACCTGCCCGTCGCTGATCCAACTATCAAAACGCTGCTGGTGCTGGGGGTAGGGCCTGATCGGGAGAAAGAAACCGGTTACCAGGACACTTACCAGTTGCTGCGCGATTGGGCCGGGCGCAACCCGGATTATCGCGTGCTGTTCAAGCGCCATCCGCGCAGCAAGGCGCAGTTCTGGCGCGACGCGGCGACGCGGTTCGCCAACATCGAGTTGCTGGATGTGGAGTGCTCGCTGGCACAGGCGCTCGCCCAGGCCAGCGCGGTCATCAATATCATGTCCAACGCCGGCATCGAGGCAGGGCTGGCGGGGCGTCCGGTAATTCACGTGAATGCCGGCCGCGATGTGGATATCTTTTCCCACGCGTTGTTCTTCGGGCCGCAAGTGCGCGATGAACAGGCGTTTTCCCAGCAGTTGCACGCGCTTGAGCAGGACTATCCGCAGTGCGTGGCCAAGGCTCGGGGCTTCGCCGACTACCATCTGGTGCACGGCTCCAGAGGGTTGGCAAAAACCGTCGAGCTGGTCGATGACTTGCTGCGCGGCAGAGACCCGGCAGAAAATTTCGAAACTTACAGGCTGCCTGCCGTCGGCTGACGTCGCAGCCTGCCGCTCAAATGCCGAGCGCGAGCCTCAGTTCCCGCTCGTTGCACACCTTCTGATGACTGAGATAATGCTCCAGGAACTGGTTGTCCTGGAGTAGCCATTCGCGGTCCTGTCGATAGCGCAACATGTGTTTGAAATTGCGCAGGCGCAGCCCTTTGCGCAGCGGCTTGCGATAGGCCTTCAGGTCGGCGACATCGATCAGTCCCAAGGTGTTTTCAGGCGTCAGCACCACGTTGCCCAGGTGCGCGGAGCGAAAATAGATGCCGTTCTGATGCAGGCGAGCGATGAACTCACCCAGTCGTGACCGAAGGTCGATAGAGGTGTCCGCGCCGAGCAATTGACGAAGGGTGCTGCCGGGCAGCGGGTCGTAATGCACGGCATCACGCTCGATGGCGGGAATGCGGTAGACCTGGCGAATGCGCGGGCATTCGATGCCGCGCGCCTGCAAGGTCTGGCAGTTGTCGGCAAAGCGCTTGGCATACGGTGACCAGAGCGCGGAGGTCAGCAGGCGTTTGCGGCGAAACAGCTTGAGCATCGAGCCATCGGCCAGGCGCAGCACCTTATCCCCTTGGCGATCGGCCTCAAGGACATCGGCACCTTCGCGCAGGCTGAGGTAAACAGTAGGGTCGAGCGTTTGCATCGAGGCTCCAAGGCTTGGCCCGCTGGGAGGGGCAGCCGGGTATGTTAGCGCAGTGTGCAGGCGGCAAAAACCGCTGTGGTATAGTCGCGTCAATTTTTCCCAGGGTGTTCGCCCTGTTTGCGGGCCTGCCTGGCGCCGTCTTTCTGGACATTCCATGACAAAAACGCTGTTCATTTCCCTGGCCAAGCACCAAGGCCTTTATTTCAACCGCTTGCTCAACGAAACCGAGCTGCAGGGTAAGGTCGTTTCTCCTCAACAAATGCCTTGGCCCGGGTTCCGACGGATCTCCAAGGTTGTTTCGCGCATCGATTGGCCGAGTCTGATCGAGGAAAAGTGCGCGGAACGTCGGGTCAAGAACAAGAACAATGGCGCGCTGTATCGCCTGTTGCTGCGCCTCGAACTTCTCTGGATGGCCCTGCGCGCCCAGGCCTTGCTTGACCGGGAACGCCCCGATGCGTTGGCGTTCTGGAACGGTTCCCATCGTTACTGCCGGTTGCTCACGGCGCTGGCACCGAGTGGCTGCAAGACGTTCTTTTTCGAGAACGGCCTGTTGCCCGACACCACCACAGTGGACCCGCGCGGGGTGAACTACCTGAACGCGGTTCCTCGCGATGCCGGTTTCTACCTCGACTACCCGTATCCGGTGCCGGAAAACCAGGCTGCACCGGTGCTGATTCCCCGTGCGCCACGCAGCGCCGGCCCGGCGCCGATCGAGCTGCCGGCGCAATTCGTGTTCATTCCGTTCCAGGACGATCGTGACAGCCAGGTCCGGCTGTTCTCGCCCTGGATCAGGAACATGCGCGATATGTTTGCCTTGGGCGAGCGACTCGCCGAGGAGACGGGCCTGACGGTGGTGTTCAAGGAGCACCCGTCCAGCCGCGAGACGTACCCCGAGCTGCACGAGCGGACCCATGAGCGCCTGCTCTTCGCCAACGGCAATGCCACGCAGCAGTTGATCGAGGCCAGTCAGTTCGTGATCACGATCAATTCGACCGTGGGCCTGGAGAGCTTGTTGTTGGGCAAGCCGGTGCTGACCCTGGGCCAGGCATTTTTTAATATTGACGGGCTGGTGATGCACGCCGACGATGCCGATCAGGTCGTGTCATTGGCTCGTGCATTCCCGCAATGGCCGCTTGATGAGCGCTTGCGCCGCAACTTCTTCCATTACCTTTCCGAGTGCTATTGCATCAAGGGTGGCTGGAAGAATGCCGATCAGGCTCAGTTGCAACGGGTCGCCGACAGGCTGTTGGGTAAAGACCAATGCCCATCTGCCTGAGGCGGCTGGTCGATAGAGACAATCTGACGATATGGGCATCCATCGGCTTCCTTGTGCTGTTGTGTGGAGCATGGGTGTTGCCCAGCAACAAGCTGTACCACCAGTTGTTGATTTTCCTGTTGTGGTTGCCCGCTTTGTTGGGGCTGCTGCATCGGGATTTCCGCTCGATGCTCAAGTTGCCCGAATGCGCACTTTTCGCCGTGCTAGTGGCCTGGACGCTGGCAGTGCTGATGGTCGAGGGCGGCGATAACGCCTTGGGCAAGAGCAAGGTGGTTCTCTACGTGACGCTGACCCTGGCAGGCGTGCTGCTGGCTGCGCAGAATCGCCACTGGCGGCTGGAGTCCATGGTGCTGGGGGCGTCAATTCTCGGCGGGTTATTCGCAGCCGCGTCCTGGGTGTATTTCTACGGGCTCAGTGCCCGGCTTTTGAGCGACCGGTTGATTGCCATCGGCCTGTGGGATACGCCGATCATGGCTGCCCATGCGGTGGGGAGCCTGGCGATCATGGGCGTTTTCACCTGGCGATCCAGGCACCTGAAACCTGCTTTGATGGCGCTGCTGATGGTCGCGGCGCTGGGCTACCTGTTATTTCTGGGTTCCAACCAGACCCGTGGGGTGTGGATCGGGCTGGGCGCCTGTCTACTGGTGATGGCCATGGCGCGACCTTCGCGCCTGGGCGGCGCGCTGGTTGCCCTGGTCGTGGCGGGGGTGGCCCTGGTTGCCGCATTCGAGCCGGAAATCCTGCTGCAGCGGGGCCTGTCTTATCGTCCCCAGCTGTGGCAGGGCGGTGTTCACTTGATGCTCGATCACTGGACGATGGGCGTGGGGTTCCATTCCTACCTGATTCCCGTCCCTGAAATTGGCCAGGCTTTCAAGCATCCGCACAATCTGTTCCTGGATACCGGTGTGCGCCTTGGCGTGCCTGGCCTGCTGCTGTTTGGCGGGCTGTGGCTGGTCGCAGGCTGGAGAGGCTGGATGTGCCGCGCGCAACCGCTGGGCCAGGTGTTGTTGGCGCTCTGGGTCTTCGCATCGGTTTCCTTGATGACCGACGGCATTGGCTTGTGGCTCAAACCCAATGCGGACTGGTTGGTCACCTGGCTGCCCATTGCGTTGAGCATCGTGCTGGCTGCCCGAGGTCGCGCTGCAGGGACTTCCTCCTGACTGAACCGATGTAATTGGTTCGCTGTTACAATCCGCAGCTTGTCTGTCTTTTCAAACGTGCGAGGCGCACCGAATGGCCAATTCCGACCAGCAATCGAGCATGAAGATTTACTTGCGATTGCTGAAATACGTTCTCCCGTATTGGGGCGCTTTCGCCGTCAGTATCGTTGGCTTCGTGTTGTTTGCATCCAGCCAGCCGATGCTGGCGGACATGCTCAAGCATTTTCTCGACGCGCTGCAAAAGCCCAATGACACCCGCTTCATGGGGGTCTCGCTGGTGCTCGGGGTGCCGCTGCTGATCGTGCTGATCGCGGTTTACCAGGGGATCGGTTCGTTCCTGGGCAACTACTACCTGGCCAAGGTCGCCCGGGGCGTCGTCCATGACTTGCGTTGCGCGCTGTTCGACAACCTGTTGACCTTGCCCAACCGTTATTTCGACAACCATAACTCCGGCCACCTGATTTCCCGTATCACCTACAACGTGACCATGGTCACCGGCGCCGCCACCGATGCCATCAAGGTTGTCATCCGGGAAGGCCTGACCGTGGTGTTCCTGTTCGGCTACCTGCTTTACAGCAACTGGAAAATGACCCTGGTATTGCTGGCGATCCTGCCGGTCATTGCCGTGCTGGTGAGTAGCGCCAGCAAGAAATTCCGTAAGCAGAGCAAGAAGATCCAGGTGGCGATGGGCGATGTGACCCACGTGGCGTCGGAAACCATCCAGGGCTACCGCGTGGTACGCAGCTTCGGCGGCGAACACTACGAAATCGAGCGGTTTCACAAGGCCAGCGCCGACAACATGAACCGCAGCCTGGGCATGACGCGGACCCAGTCGATCTACACGCCGATGCTGCAACTGGTGATCTATATCGGCATGGCCGTGTTGATGTACCTGGTGCTTTACCTGCGTGGCGACGCCTCGGCAGGGGAACTGGTCGCCTACATCACCGCCGCCGGTCTGCTACCCAAGCCTATCCGCCAGTTGTCGGAAGTCAGCGCCACGATCCAGAAAGGACTGGCCGCGGCGGAAAGCATTTTCGAGCAGCTCGACGAAGAGCCCGAAATCGATACCGGCACCCAGGAAATGGTCCGGGTCAACGGTCGCCTGGAAGTGCGCAACCTGAGCTTCCAATACCCGGGTACGGAAAAGCTGGTGCTCGACGATATCTCCTTCACCGCCGAAGAGGGCCAGATGATCGCCCTGGTAGGGCGCTCGGGCAGCGGCAAGTCGACCCTTGCCAACCTCATCCCACGGTTCTATCACCACGACAAGGGCCAGATATTGCTCGACGGCGTGGATGTCGAGCAGTACCGGTTGACCAACCTGCGTCGGCACATCGCCCTGGTGAACCAGCAGGTCACGCTGTTCAACGACAGTGTCACCAACAACATCGCCTATGGCGATCTTGCCGGCGCACCGTTTGAAGACGTCCGCAGGGCTGCCGAAGATGCCTACGCGGCTGAGTTCATCGAGCAAATGCCCCAGGGTTACGACACCCTGGTGGGCGAGAATGGCGTGCTGCTGTCCGGCGGCCAGCGCCAGCGCCTGGCGATTGCCCGGGCGTTGCTCAAGAACGCTCCGCTGCTGATCCTCGATGAAGCTACCTCGGCGCTGGACACCGAGTCCGAGCGGCACATCCAGGCAGCCCTCGACCAGGTAATGAAAGGGCGCACCACGTTGGTCATCGCCCACCGGTTGTCGACGATCGAGAAAGCCGATCTCATCCTGCTGATGGACAAGGGTCGTATTGTCGAGCGCGGTACCCACGCCGAGTTGCTGGCGCTGAATGGCTTCTACGCACGCTTGCACGAGAAGGACTTCGTCGAGGCTACCGACGAGGTGGCGAAGGAGACCTTCGTTTGATCCTGAGTTACTGGCGGGCCTGGCGCGAAAACGGTTGGACCCCCATAGACGCCGTGGCTTACGCCCAAGCCTGGCATCAATTCGGTGGCAGCGTGGCGACACACCCTGATGTGGTCGAGCGCCTGGCCGGGCTGGTGGGCATTCCGGTGCGCTACCTGGGCTGGCTCGTTGACGGCCAGCTGTGTGCCGCCGTGCCTACCTGGGGCCGGCATGTGGCGCTGTCCAAGGATGTGCTCAAGCGTGAAGGCAAGCGTGGCATGCTCGACCTCGGCAATGCCGAGGTCATCCTGCCCGTCAGCCAAGGCGCCCAGGTTCGCCTGCGGCACCGCATGCGGTATGTGTCCGAACTGAATGCACCGCACATCATCGGTCTCGCCGAACAACCCGAAGGCCTGGCGCTGGCGCGTGAGCCCGAGGACTACAGCAAGAAGTTTCGCTACAACCAGCGCCGCGAGCAGCGTCTGCTGGAAGACGCCGGTGGCAGTATCCGGCCAATGCTCGACCTGAGCCCCGGCGAGCAGGCTGCGGTGTATGCCGACCTGTTCCAGCGTCGCTGGAACTTCGAAGCCCCCGGCAAGACCCATCTGGCCGAGGTGTTCAGCCTGATGCGCGAATTCATGACCGGCTCGCTGATCTATTTGAATGACGAACCGGTGGCGATCCAGATTCTGTATCGGGTCGAGGCGCCCGGCTGGTTCAGCCTGGAATATATCAATGGCGGGGTTGACCCGCAGAGCCGCGATTTCAGCCCGGGCAGCGTACTCAGCTTCGTCAACACCCAGGCACAATGGGAGCACGCCCGGGCGGCGGGCAAACCGTTGCGCTACTCGTTCGGCCGCGCCGATCGCGAATACAAGGATCGCTGGTGCAACCGGGTTCCGGTCTACCAGGTTTGAGCGAGGACACGCAGCTGATGAACGAGGGAACAGCACCGTGAGCGCACGCAAGCAGCAACTGCTCAAACGCCATCGTCAACGCAAGCGCCTGGTTCTGACCGGCGCGCTGCTGGCGGCGCTGGTGCTCGGCTTCACGGTCTCGTGGTGGTCGTTGCCGGTGTTTCTCCTGTTGGGCTGGGTGGCTCATGAAGCGTGGTTCTCGGATCATCTGTTCTATGCCCCGAGTGACGATTATCGCTATGACTTTCCGCCAGGCACCCCGCAATTTCCCGTCACGCTGAGCGGCGGACGCCTGCAGGTCGCGGGTGAGTTCGATGCCCGGCAGACGCTGATCCTCCAGGTGCGGGTAAAAAGTCATTGGCTGGGGCGCTTCCTCGACCCGCGGGTGTGGATCGGTGAGGATCGCCAGGATCTTGAACGGGGCGTCTGTGGCGAGCGCTTCCTCAATTTGTCCGGGCAAGAGGCGGCGCTGTCGGCCGGAACCCTGGCCTTGCGCGGACGTTTTTGCAGCCTGGCTCCCCAGGCTATGTTGCATGTACTGAGCAACCCGGATTTCGCCCGGCAGCGCCTGCTGATCGTCGCGCCCCATGCCGATGACGCCGAACTCGCGGCGTTCGGGCTGTACAGCCGTGCCAGCGAAGTTGCGATCGTTACGCTGACCCAGGGTGAAATCGAGGCCGAGCGTTATCGCGACATGGGCCTGGATCCCGCCGAGGCCGCTCGTCTCAAGGGTCGCCTGCGCAGTTGGGACAGCCTGGCCGTGCCATTGTGGGGGGGCGTGGCGCAACAGCAGTGCGTGCAGCTGGGTTACTACTGCCTGCAATTGGAGGCCATGGCCAAGACGCCGGACCAGGCCCTTGGCTCGCGGGAGTCGGGCGAGAGCGATATCCGCGAAGCCCGGCGGTTCAATGCCTTGAACCTGCCGGGTGACGCGGATGGCCTGCCGACGTGGCGCAACCTGGTGGCCGACCTTGCGCGGCTGCTCGAACATCACCGGCCCGAGGTGGTGCTGACGCCGCACCCCGAGCTGGACCCGCACAGCGATCATGTCGCCAGTACCCGGGCGCTGATGGAGGCGATCGAACTCAGCACCTGGCGGCCACAGACATTGCTGCTCTATGCCAATCACCTGCACGACAACGACCGCTGGCCGATGGGCCCAGCGGGCCATGGCATTGCGCTGCCGCCGGCCATCGAACCGTTGCCGGCCGATGGGCTGTGGAGCCCGTCGCTGGACGCTTGCACCCGCATTGACAAGGCCATGGCCCTGGGCATGCAGCATGACTTGCAGGGCCGACCCCCATTCAAGCGACGGCTGCGCCGTATCATCCAGCGACTGCTGGCCGGGCGCCGCTGGCCCAGCACCGGAGAAGACGAATTTTTCCGCAAGGCGGTTCGGCGCCACGAGCTCTTCTGGGTCCGGCAGCTGAATGGGACGCCGCGGGAGGACGACCAGGCCCGTCGACCTTGAACCGTCGGGGTGCCTGGGCCAGCCCGTGCATCTCATCCGATAACCGCCATGGACGAGCCTTCCCCAACCCTGTGCTAATATCGCGCCCCTGTTCATTTTGTATGTGGGATGCTCCATGAAGTTGTCCATGCCGCGATTCGATCAAGCCCCTGTATTGGTGGTCGGCGATGTCATGCTCGACCGCTATTGGCATGGCGGTACATCACGGATTTCCCCCGAGGCACCGGTGCCGGTGGTCAGGGTCGAGCATATCGAGGATCGGCCAGGTGGCGCCGCCAACGTCGCCCTGAACATTGCCGCGCTCGGCGCACCGGCGTCCCTGGTCGGCGTGACCGGCGACGACGAAGCCGCCGACAGCCTGGCCAACAGCCTCAAGGGCGCGGGCGTGCGGGCGATATTCCAGCGCATTGCGCACCAGCCGACGATCGTCAAGTTGCGGGTCATCAGCCGCCATCAACAACTGTTGCGGATCGACTTCGAAGAACCGTTCGCCACCGATCCCCTGGCCCTTGGCGCCGAGGTCGATCAACTGCTCGAAGGTATCAAGGTGCTGGTGTTGTCGGACTACGGCAAGGGCGCCTTGAAAAATCACCAGACGCTGATCCAGGCGGCCCGGGCCCGGGGTATTCCGGTGTTGGCCGACCCCAAGGGCAAGGATTTTTCCATCTACCGTGGCGCGAGCCTGATCACCCCGAACCTCAGCGAATTCGAGACCATCGTCGGTGGCTGCGCCGACGAGCACGAGCTGGTGAGCAAAGGCGCACAGCTGATGCACGACCTGGAGCTCGGTGCGCTGCTGGTTACCCGGGGCGAACATGGCATGACCTTGTTGCGTCCCGATCATCCGGCGCTGCACCTGCCGGCCCGTGCCCGTGAGGTATTCGACGTGACGGGTGCCGGCGATACGGTGATTTCCACACTGGCGGCGGCCATCGCCGCTGGCGAGGAACTGCCCCATGCGGTGGCCCTGGCGAACCTGGCGGCGGGTATCGTGGTTGGCAAGCTGGGCACGGCGGCCATCAGCGCTCCGGAGCTGCGTCGCGCCATCCAGCGTGAAGAGGGTTCCGAGCGTGGCGTGCTCGGGCTGGAGCAGTTGCTGCTGGCCGTCGACGACGCCCGCGCGCACAACGAAACAATCGTGTTCACCAACGGTTGCTTTGACATCCTCCATGCCGGCCATGTGACGTACCTCGAACAGGCCAGAGCCCAAGGCGATCGTCTGATCGTCGCGGTCAACGACGATGCTTCCGTGAGCCGTCTCAAAGGGCCAGGCCGGCCAATCAACAGCGTTGACCGGCGCATGGCGGTGCTGGCCGGCCTTGGCGCGGTAGACTGGGTGATCAGCTTCAGCGAAGGCACGCCGGAAAACCTGCTGCGTCAGGTCAAGCCGGACGTGCTGGTCAAGGGCGGTGACTATGGCATCGACCAGGTCGTCGGCGCCGATATCGTCGCGGCTTATGGCGGCACCGTGAAGGTGCTGGGGCTGGTGGAGAACAGCTCGACGACGGCGATTGTGGAGAAGATCCGCAATAACTGAGCCTTTGCCGTCGAGCTAGCCCCGTGGCCGGGGAGCTTTTGTGGCGAGGGAGCTTGCTCCCGCTTGGGTGCGCAGCGCCCATGAAAATGGGGGTCGCTGCGCAACCCAGCGGGAGCAAGCTCCCTCGCCACAAGAGCATTTTCAGGTCACTTTGACTAACGCACCACCTTGCGTGGCACGATCTTCTTGAGCAACTGCCGGGCCTTGCCCTTCAATCGGGTCAGCCCGGATTCTTTTCCTGGTGGCGTCAGCCCTTGCTGGCGCAGCCAGTCCTTCCAGCGAATCCGCTCCTCGCGCACCAGCCAGCCGTCCTGCCGGGCGAAGCTCTCCGCCAGATACAAGCCTCGGGTGCTGGCCGGGTATAACTGGTCCTTCTTCAACGTATACAGCTCGGGCAAGGGTTGCCCGTCCTGCAGCGGCATCAGGTAGAGATCGGGCCGCTTGCGGTCCAGGCGCGCGACCAGTTGGTCGCCCTCCAGGCGTTCATCGACATGGAACAGGCTCAGGGACTTGGCTTCCTTGGGCACATCCAGGCGCAAGTCGTAGATCAACTGCAGCGATGCCGTGGGCAAATGGACGTAGGCTCTTGGGCGTTCGATCAATTGCAGGTTGGCGCAGCGCACCGGGCGAGCCGAGCCCGATAGCGGGGCCAGCCGAAACGGCAAGGCCTCACGGTAATGCAGGGCGCTTGAATAGGGCGCCGGCAACCACGTGTCGTTGAAACGTCCGCCGAGCCAGCCTTCAGGGGTTTCCAGCAGGCATTCTTCGGCAATTTCGTTGATCGCGGTGAGCAGCGGCAGGTTCAGTTCATGGGCCGGGACGTAGCCGGAAATCAGCTTGAGCACTACATCGCCGCGATCCTGTCGGCGTTGACGCACGAGCACCCAATAATCGCGGTTCTGCCAATGCAGCGTCAGGCGCACCGAGACGCCCAGGTTCGCCAGCTCCACGGAAAAACGCTCGGCATCGTCGACTGTCACGGGGCGGCGCCGCTGCAAAGTCTGGGCGAAATTCAGCGGCATGCCCACGCTCTGGTATGTCAGGCCTTCGGGCGTTGCTTCGACAGCGAGGGGCAGGGTCTTGAAGTTGCTCGGGTTTTTTCTGATGAGCGTACGCGGCATATCGGCTCCTTGCTTAAGACCGCGTAGGCGGCGTCAGTTTTTACGCAGGACCTTGGCTACGGTCGAGACGTTATGGGCGAGGTGCAGCGGATTGATGGTGCCGACAATAGCACTGGCAACCCCGGGATGCTCAAACAACAGTTCGAAGCTGGTGCGAACCGGGTCTTCGCCGGGGTTCAGGCAGACGTGACCGCTGGCCAGGGCTTTTTTTACCAGGATCGCCTTGCCGTGCTCGCTTGCGTAGTCAATGACCGCCTTTTCGCTTCGTTCGTTCAGATTGTAGGTGACCATCGCACAATCACCTTGCTCCAGGGCTTTCAAGCCACCGTCGACGGTCTTGCCGGAGAAACCGAAGCCACCGATCTTGCCCTCGCGCTTGAGGGCCGCCAGCGTCGGGTAGACCTCGCTGTCGTTGAGGATCGCCAGGTCGTTGCCGTCCGAGTGCACCAGTATCAGGTCGATATACTCGGTTTCCAGGCGTTTGAGACTGCGCTCCACCGAAAACCGCGTATGGGCGGCGCTGAAGTCGTGGCGCGACTGGCCATCACTAAATTCTTCACCGACCTTGCTGACGATCACCCAGTCGTGACGCTGGCCGCGCAGCAGTGGGCCGAGGCGTTCTTCGCTGTGCCCATAAGCCGGCGCGGTGTCGATCAGGTTGATGCCCAGCTCGCGGGCCAGCTTGAGCAGCATGCGCGCTTCGCTGTCATCCGGGATGCGAAAACCGTTGGGGTACTTGACGCCCTGGTCGCGGCCAAGCTTGACCGTGCCCAGGCCCAGGGGAGAAACCAGCGGGCCGTTATGGCCCAGCGGGCGATGCAGGTCGTGCAGGGTCGGTAGGCTCATGGCAGCAATTGCTCCCAGGCGGGGATGCCCATGGGCGGTTTCGGCAGGGCCGGCAGCGGCGCGGGGTGGCTGGGCTGGATGCCGTCGCGTTGCAGCGCGGTGATGACCCGGTCGGAAAAATCCGGGGCCAGTGCCAGCTTGGTCGGCCAACCCACCAGCAGGCGTCCCTGCTCGGCGACAAAGGCATTGTCCGGACGGGTCAGGCCCGATTGCAGCGGTTCGGCGCGCGAAACCCGCAGCGTGGCCCATTGCGCCGTACTGAGGTCGATCCACGGCAGCAACTGGCTGATTTCTTTCTGGGCGACGGCAATCTGCGCGGCGGGTTCGCGGGCGACGGCATCGCCCTCGGCGAGGTCGCCACCCAGGTACCAGACCCACTGGCCGTCGGCTGCCGGGTGGGTGGTCACGGTGACGCGTGGCTTCGGTCCGCCGCCCAGGCAGTGCGCATACAACGGCTTGAGGCTCGGCCCCTTGACCAGCACCATGTGCAGCGGCCGGGTCTGCATGGCCGGCTGATCCAGGCCAAGGGCCTTGAGCAAGTCGGCAGTACCTCCGCCAGCACTGAGGACAATGCGTTGGGCGCGGATCTCGCGGTCGTCGACTTTCAGCCCGACCAGCTCGCCCTGTTCGTGCAAGGGTTCGATGCGCTGTCCGGCCAGCAGGCTGTCGCCGGCCAGGTCGGCCAGGCGTGCAATCAGGCTGGGAACGTCCACCACCAGCTCGGCGAGGCGGTAGACCTTGCCCTTGAAGCGCTTGTCCTGCAGGGCCGGCGGCAGTTGCTCGCCCTTGACTTGGTCGACGCGACCGCGCACGGCCTTGCTGGCGAAGAAACTGGTCAGGTTGCCGGCCAGGGTGCCGGGAGACCAGAGGTAATGAGCGTCAGACAACATGCGTACGCCGGATAGATCCAGCTCACCGTCGCCCTTCAGGGCTTCGCGCCAGCGTCGCGGCATGTCGGCGATGGCTTCCGAGGCGCCGGTCAGGGCTCCGTGCAGCGCGTATTTGGCGCCCCCATGGATAATGCCCTGGGATTTGACACTCTGCCCGCCACCGAGGCTGGCGCTTTCCACCAGCACGGTTGAAAACCCCTGGCGGCGCAAGCGCGCGTTCAGCCAGAGGCCGGCGACTCCGGCGCCGACAATCAGGATGTCGGTGGAAATAACGGATGGCATGCAGCGACCTCAGTGTTCAAGACGAGGGCGCAGTATACAGACTCGGTGCGGGTGGAATTTGCTGATGGTCAACGTGACAAGTTGCGAAAGGCGTTTGTGGCGAGGGAGCTTGCTCCCGCTGGGCTGCGTAGCGGCCCTGAAGGCTTGGGACCGCTGCGCGATCCAGCGGGAGCAAGCTCCCTCGCCACGATGCATTCCAGTCCATAAACAATGTGTTTCAGTGCCCGGCGGTTTTGGAAAACAACTGAATCACCACCACCCCCAGCACGATCAACGCCATTCCCAGCATCGCCGGTATGTCGAGTTTCTGGCCGTAGATGAACAGCGCCGCCACGCTGACCATGACGATGCCCATCCCGGCCCAGACCGCGTAGGCCACGCCTACCGGTACGGTGCGCACCACCAGCGTCAGCATCCAGAACGCAATGCCGTAACCGGCGACGACCAGCAGCAGGGGCAGCGGTGTGCTCAAGCCTTTGACCGCTTTCATCGAAACGGTGGCGATCACTTCGGCGCAGATGGCGATGGCCAGGTAGTAATAGGCGTTCATGGGCAGATCCTCATTGGCGGGTTGCGTGTTTCGATGGGGCCATTCTAGGGAACGAACAGATGCGGTAAAGTCATTACCTATCTGTAATTGAGATAGGTCGTGTCATGAATGTTCAATGGAATCTGGAGCAGTTGCGGCTGTTTGTCGGTGTGGCCGAGAAACGCTCGTTTTCCGCCGTGGCTCGGGACCAGCGCAAGGCGCAATCGGCCATCAGCAGCGCGATTGCCCTGCTCGAAGCCGACCTTGGCGTGAACCTGTTCGAGCGCAGCAGCGGTCGCCAGCCCCGGCTCACCGATGCGGGCGAGACGCTGCTGGAAGAGGCGCGGGAAGTTTTGCGCCAATGCGAGCGGCTCAACGGTCGAGCCCTGGCCTTGATGCGCGGGCAGGAGGCTTCGCTGCGCCTGGCCCAGGATGAAGCCATGCCCTATCAACCGGTAATCGACAGCCTGGTGGCGCTGGCCGAGCAGTTTCCAACGCTCGAAGTGCAGCTGGCCAGCGCCGCCCAGGGCGACGTGGCGCGCAAACTGGTGGAGCGTCGCGCCGATCTCGGCTTGCTGTTCTATCACGATCAGATCCCCGAGGCGCTGGAGCGGCGGGTGCTGGGCAGCGTCGAGATGGTCACGGTGTGCGGCCGGGACCATCCACTGGCGCACCATGGTTATGTGTCGTGCCGGGAAATGGCCCGGCACCGGCAGTTGCTGATGGCGACCCAGACCAGCGTCTACCCCGGCAGCGAGCAGGCCAGCCCGCAGGTCTGGCGCGCCGACAGCTTCTATGTGCTGGCCGAATGGCTGAGGAGTGGCCTGGGCTGGGCCTGGCTCCCTCGCCACGTTGTGCAATACCCGGCCTATCTGGGAGAGATGGTCGAGCTGAGCAGCGAATGGACCCCGCCGGCCCTGGTGGTGGAGCTGGTCTGGCGTCGCGATGAACCGCTCGGCCCGGCCGCGCGCTGGCTGGCGGAACGTTTTGCCGTGCAGTTGCAGGCGATTGGCTGAAAAACCGATAAACTCCGCCGCCATGAACAGAACTCTCTATAGCGCATTGTTTTATCTGGGGCTGCCGCTGGTGGCGATTCGGCTGTGGTTGCGGGCGCGTAAGGCCCCGGCGTATGCCAGCCGCATCGGCGAGCGGTTTGCGTGGGGCTTGCCGACGCTGGTGCCGGGCGGCATCTGGGTACATGCGGTGTCGGTGGGCGAGAGCATTGCCGCCGCGCCGATGATCCGCGCCTTGCTGCAACGTTATCCACAGCTGCCGATCACGGTGACGTGCATGACGCCCACCGGTTCGGAGCGGATCAAAGCGTTGTTCGCCGAGGAGCCGCGCGTCCAGCACTGCTATCTGCCTTATGACCTGCCTTGCGCGGCCAGGCGTTTTCTCGATCAGGTTCGCCCGAAACTGGCGGTGATCATGGAAACCGAGCTGTGGCCCAACCACATCCATCAGTGCGCCAGGCGCGGTATCCCGGTGGCGTTGGCCAATGCCCGGCTGTCGGAGCGTTCGGCGCGCGGTTATGCGCGCTTCCCCAGTCTCACCCGGCCAATGCTCGGCGAAATGAGCCTGTTTGCCGTGCAGACCGAAGCCGAGGCCGAGCGGTTTCGCCAACTCGGTGCCCGAGCCGAAACCGTCGAGGTGACGGGCTCGATCAAGTTCGACTTGACCGTCGACCCGCAACTGCTCGAAAGCGCCAGCGCCTTGCGCCGCCAATGGCAAGCCGTGGACCGCCCGGTGTGGATCGCCGCCAGCACCCATGACGGCGAGGATGAAGTGGTATTGGCAGCCCACCAACGGCTGCTCGCCAGTTATCCCGATGCGTTGTTGATCCTGGTGCCGCGGCATCCGGAACGCTTCGATTCGGTGGCGCAGTTGTGTGAGCGTGAAGGTTTCGCCACGGTTCGGCGTTCCAGTGCGCAACCGGTTACTGCGCAGACGTCAGTATTGCTGGGCGACACCATGGGCGAGCTGCTGTTTCTCTACGCGCTGGCCGACAGCGCTTTTGTCGGCGGCAGCCTGGTGCCCAACGGCGGCCACAACCTGCTCGAACCGGCGGCGCTGGCAAAGCCGATCCTCAGTGGCCCACACCTGTTCAACTTCCTCGAAATCGCCGCGCAACTACGGGCGGCCGGGGCATTGCAGGAAGTCGAAGATGCCGAAAGCCTGGCCCTGGCGGTACAGCGCCTGTTCGAACTGCCCCGCGATGCCCAGCGCATGGCCGAGGCGGGGTTGAAGGTGATGCGCAGCAACCAGGGCGCGTTGCAGCGATTGCTGGACGGGTTGGGGCGGTTGCTCGATTGAGCCTTTGTGGCGAGGGAGCTTGCTCCCGCTCGGCTGCGAAGCAGTCGTAAAATCGGCACTACCGTTCTGGCTGGCGGAACGCGGTGACTGGCCTTGGGCCTGCTTGGCAGGCCAGCGGGAGCAAGCTCCCTCGCCACGGGGGGATTGCTTGCAGGTGTGCTACTGCGCCGGCCGCGAGCGCAACTGCTCTGCTGCCGCCTGTGCCAGGTCCGGCGGCAGGAAGTCCTTGTCCGGGTTGTAGTCGGGCTTGAGGTAGCGGGACAGGGCCTGCAGGTCTTCCGGGCTCAACGTCCCGGCGGCCTGTTTGAGGCGCAGATTGTCGAGGATGTAGTCGTACCGGGCGTTGTTGTAATCGCGCACCGAAGTGTACAGCTGGCGCTGGGCGTCGAGCACATCGACGATGTTGCGGGTACCCACCTGATAGCCGATTTCCGTGGCGTCCACCGCGCTCTGGTTGGAAATGATCGACTGGCGCCGGGCCTGGACCTGTTCCACATCGGTGTTCACCGCGCGGTGCAGGTTGCGGGTGTTCTCCACCACCTGGCGGCGCAGCCCTTCGCGCTGCTGCTCGGTCTGGGTGAGTTGCGAGTAGGACTCGCGCACCTGGGAGCTGGTCAGCCCGCCGCTGTAGATCGGAATACTCAATTGCAGGCCGATGGTCCGTTGCTCGGCGTCGCCACCGTAGCGCTGGCCGGTGGGGTTCGGGTTGGTAAAACCGAGGCCGTCGTTGTCACCTTTGCGGTATTGCGCGATGGCGTCGAGGGTTGGCGCGTGGCCGGCCTTGCGCTGGCGCAGGGTGTCTTCGGCGGCGGTGACGGCATAGTTGCTGGCCAGCAGATTGAGGTTTTGCCGGGCAGCGGTGTCGACCCAGGCCTTGGCGTCGTTGGGCGCCGGCGGCAGGATCGGCAGGGTGTGGACGACGCCCTGGATCGCATTGTATTGGCGGTTGGTCAGGGTGATCAGCGCTTCAAAGGCATCTTCGACCTGGCGCTGCGCGATGATCCGGTTGGCCCGGGCGGTATCGTAGCTGGCCTGGGATTGGAGCACGTCGGTCTTGTCCGACAGACCGACGTCGAAGCGTTCGTTGGACTGGTCGAGCTGGCGCCTGAACGCGGCTTCCTCGGCCTTGGTCGAGGCCAGGTTGTCCTGGCTGCGCAGCACATTGAAATAGGCTTCGGCGCTTTGCAGGATCAGGTTCTGCTCGGTGGCTGACAACTGCAACGACGCTTGTTCGTCGACCGATTTGGCGGCCTGCAACTGGAACCAGCGGTCGGCGCGGAAAATCGGCTGGGACAAGGTGGCCTGGTACACCGTCGAGCTGCGGGTGGCGGTCATCGCCGGCTGGTCGAGCTCGGTGCGGGTGTTGTTCAGGTCGGCTCCGGCCGAAAGATTGGGCAACAGCCCGGCGCGGGCCTGGGGCACCACTTCTTTCTGGGCGCCGTATTGGGCGCGGGCGGCGGCCAGGTCGGCGTTGTTGTCCACCGCTTCCTGGTACACGCTGACCAGGTCGGTTCGGGTGGATAACGGGGCTTCGGCGGCCCAGGCCATTCCATTGGTCGCACAAGACACGGCAAGGGCCAGTGAGAGTTTGCGCAGCATGAGGCGATCCCTACGTTCAAGATTGAATGCGCATAACAGGCGCGCGGCGTAGCGAGTGTAGTTGCGCCTACGCACGGCAACAATCCTGTATATGCGCCATTCATCACGGCTTTTGCCCTGGCGATGGCGTTCTGCGCCGGTTGTGTCTAGACTGGCCGGGTTCTTGTCGGGGTGCCTTGCTATGAGGCTGAGATCGAATAATTTTCGGATCCCGTTGAACCTGATCAGGTTAGCGCCTGCGTAGGGAACAAGATTTCTCGTCACCCGGCGAGTCCTCTTGTGCTTCGTCCGGGATGTTGTTCGACAATCGACTTTCGATCTTCGAACAGGCTCGAGCAGCAAGCACAGCGTTCGCACTTTCGTGCAGGGACGCGTCCATTCGCCACAGGTTCGCTCCGACAAAAATCCACTGCCTGGATGTGTGTCTGGAGAGCCCGTGATGACGACAAAATCAAAAAACGCGACCAACCTCAGTGAATCGGCCCAGGTCGATCAGCAATCGGTCCAACCGTTTACCCGCTCGCAAAAAATCTACGTCCAGGGCAGTCGCCCGGATATCCGCGTGCCGATGCGCGAAATCAGCCTCGACGTGACCCCCACCGACTTCGGCGGCGAAATCAACGCGCCAGTGGTGGTGTATGACACCTCGGGGCCCTACACCGACCCGAACGTGGCCATTGATGTGCGCAAGGGCCTGGCCGATGTGCGCTCGCCGTGGATCGAAGCCCGTGGCGACACCGAGCGTCTCGCCGGCCTGAGTTCCAATTTCGGCCAGGAACGCCTGGCCGATCCCGAGCTGACCAAGCTGCGCTTCGCCCATGTAAACAACCCGCGTCGCGCCAAGCCGGGCGCCAACGTCAGCCAGATGCACTACGCGCGCCAAGGCATCATCACCGCTGAGATGGAATACGTCGCCATCCGCGAAAACATGAAGCTGGAAGTGGCCCGCGCCGCCGGCCTGCTGGACCAGCAACATGCTGGTCACAGCTTCGGCGCCAGCGTGCCGAAAGTCATCACCCCGGAATTCGTCCGTGACGAAATCGCCCGTGGCCGCGCGATCATCCCGGCCAACATCAACCACACCGAACTGGAACCGATGATCATCGGCCGTAACTTCCTGGTGAAGATCAACGGCAACATCGGCAACAGCGCGCTGGGTTCGTCCATCGAAGAAGAAGTGGCGAAGCTGACATGGGGCATCCGCTGGGGTTCGGACACGGTCATGGACCTGTCCACCGGCAAGCACATCCATGAAACCCGCGAGTGGATCATCCGCAACTCGCCGGTGCCGATCGGTACCGTGCCGATCTACCAGGCTCTGGAAAAAGTCGGCGGCGTGGCCGAAGACCTGACCTGGGAGCTGTTCCGCGACACGCTGATCGAACAGGCCGAGCAGGGCGTCGACTACTTCACCATCCATGCCGGCGTGTTGCTGCGTTATGTGCCGATGACCGCCAAGCGCGTCACCGGTATCGTCAGCCGTGGCGGTTCGATCATGGCCAAGTGGTGCCTGGCGCACCACAAGGAAAATTTCCTCTACACCCACTTCGAAGACATCTGCGAAATCATGAAGGCCTACGACGTCAGCTTCTCGCTGGGCGACGGCCTGCGTCCGGGCTCGATTGCCGACGCCAACGACGAAGCGCAGTTCGGCGAGCTGGAAACCCTCGGCGAGCTGACCAAGATCGCCTGGAAGCACGACGTGCAGTGCATGATCGAAGGCCCCGGCCACGTGCCGATGCAGTTGATCAAGGAGAACATGGACAAGCAGCTGGAATGCTGTGACGAGGCGCCGTTCTACACCCTCGGCCCGCTGACCACCGACATTGCGCCGGGCTACGATCACATCACCTCCGGCATCGGCGCGGCGATGATCGGCTGGTTCGGGTGCGCGATGCTCTGCTACGTCACGCCGAAGGAACACCTCGGCTTGCCGAACAAGGATGACGTCAAGACCGGGATCATCACCTACAAGATCGCCGCCCATGCGGCCGACCTTGCCAAGGGCCACCCGGGCGCGCAGATCCGTGACAACGCCTTGAGCAAGGCGCGGTTCGAGTTCCGCTGGGAAGACCAGTTCAACCTCGGCCTCGACCCGGACACCGCCCGCTCGTACCACGACGAAACCCTGCCGAAGGACTCGGCCAAGGTCGCGCATTTCTGTTCGATGTGCGGGCCGAAATTCTGCTCGATGAAAATCACCCAGGAAGTGCGTGAGTACGCGGCCAACCAGCGCATTGAAGCGGTGGATGTCGAGGTCGCCCAAGGCCTGGCGGAGCAGGCGGAGCGGTTCAAGAAGGAAGGTAGTCAGCTTTACAAGAAAGTGTGATTTGAGCTGAGGAGGGCGGTGTTTTCACTGCCCTCATCGCGAGCAAGCTCGCTCCCACAAAGGATCTACTGTGGACACAAAATCTGTGCGCACCTGTGGTCCCTTGTGGGAGCGAGCTTGCTCGCGATAGCGGCCAAAAAAACAACAAATATTCCTCTGAGATAACAACCCTTGAACATCCAACCCAGCACCTATTCCCCAGACACCGCCGTGCCCCTGGACAAACGCGTCTTCGGCGCCCGCGATCTGTTTTCCCTGTGGTTCTCCCTGGGCATCGGCCTGATGGTCTTGCAGGTTGGCGCCTTGCTTGCGCCGGGCCTGGGCTTGAGCGGTTCGTTGCTGGCTATTTTCCTCGGCACGCTGGTGGGCGTCCTGCTATTGGCGGCGGTCGGGGTGATTGGCAGCGACACCGGCCTGTCGGCCATGGCCGCGCTCAAGCTCAGCCTTGGTGGCAAGGGCGCGAGCGTGCCAGCGCTGTTGAACCTGCTGCAATTGATCGGCTGGGGCTCGTTCGAAATCATCGTCATGCGCGATGCCGCCAGCCTGCTCGGCGCGCGGGCCTTCAGCGAAGGCAGCCTGGGCTCCAATCCATTGTTGTGGACGCTGTTCTTCGGCGCCCTGGCGACCCTGCTCGCGGTGAGCGGGCCGCTGACCTTCGTACGCAAAATCCTGCGCAAATGGGGCATCTGGTTGCTGCTGGCGGCGTGCATCTGGCTGACCTGGAACCTGTTCGCCAAGGCCGATCTGCCGGGGCTGTGGGCCCAGGCCGGCGACGGTTCAATGTCGCTGGCGGTGGGTTTTGACATCGCCATCGCCATGCCGCTGTCCTGGTTGCCGCTGATCGCCGACTACTCGCGCTTCGGCAAACGCGCCAGAAACGTCTTCGGCGGCACGGCCGTGGGCTTCTTCGTCGGTAACGTCTGGCTGATGAGCCTCGGCGTGGCCTACACCCTGGCGTTCGCGCCGAGCGGTGAAGTCAACGCGTTGCTGCTGGCCCTGGCCGGTGCCGGGTTGGGTATTCCGCTGTTGCTGATTCTTCTGGACGAGTCGGAAAACGCTTTCGCCGACATCCACTCGGCGGCGGTGTCGACGAGCATGTTGTCGGGGCTGAAGGTCGAGCACCTGGCCTTGGCGATTGGTGTCATCTGCACCGTGATCGCCTGCTTCGCGCCGCTGGCGCAGTACCAGAACTTCCTGTTGCTGATCGGCTCGGTGTTCGCGCCGCTGTTCGGCGTGGTACTGGTGGATCACTTCATCCTGCGCAAGCGCAGCAGCCAGGTGCGCTCAGTCGCGTTGCGCTGGCCGGCGTTGTTGGCCTGGCTGGGCGGGGTGAGTACCTACCACCTGCTGGCCAACTTCTATCCGGACATCGGCGCTACCCTGCCGTCGCTGATCCTGGCGGGGGTGCTGCAATTGTTGCTGGGCCGGGCTTTCAGCTACGGCCGGGAAACAGCTCGGGCTTGAGGATGCCGTTGAGGCGTGGGTAGGCGATCTTCAATTCTATGTGGCCCAGGGCGTACGGCGCGATGGTGCTCACTTCGTATTTGAGGATCACCCCACCGTAGGTCAGCGCGATGTGCGGGGTTTTCTGGAAAGACCACTGCTTCAGGAATTCGGGCTCCTGATCCAGCTTGGTGCTGATCAGCCAGCTGTTGTGGGCCACTTGCGCGGCTTTCCAGAAGGCTTCTTCCTGGCCCGGCAGCAGCATGTCCGACAGCGTCAGCACTTTTTGCTGCTGGCGCGAATAATTGATGAAACCGCGACCAGGGGTGCCGTGAGCGCCGCCGGTATCCAGATAGCTGGACAGTTCGATGATCACCAGGCCGTCATGTTGCTCACGTACCTTGGCCTGCAGATAGCTGCTGTTGCGCGGCGCTGCGCTGCGCAGAAACTGCTCGCGATAGGCGGCCAGCGTCGGCGCCACCGGGGCGTCCGGGGTGGTGCGGGTCATTTGCAGCAGACGTTTTTCGATGATGCCATCCAGCGCGGGCTCGGTAGGGAAATGCAGGGTGTCGATGTTGACCAACGGGCAATCGGCGCTGGCGCAGCCAGGCTGTAATTGCTCCGACGCATCGCGAGTGGTCTCCAGCGGGGCGCGGTAATTGGGTTGGAACAGGCTCTGGCAAGCACCCAGGATCAGGGCAATGGCGGCCAGCGAAGCAATCTTGAAAAGCGACATGGGCGTCCTTCGTGAAACAGGGAAAGGCAAAAAGTTACCCGCTTCGACTGTCGGCAGGGCAATCAGTTCGCCACTAAGCTCATTAGAGTTCTTTCACCTTCTGCCGTCCATCCCGATCAGTGGAAAGGGGCTGCATCAAACGGTACGGGCGCGTTAGGATGGCGCGAAGCCGAGGTTGGAACCTCGCATCGATCCGCTGTAAACGAGGACTGTCATGACTGATTTCACCAATGCCACACCGAGCGCCGTGGACATCGTCAAGCGCGAGAGCTGCTTTCAAGGTTTCTACAAACTCGATCGCATACACCTGCGTCACGAGTTGTTCGCCGGTGGCATGAGCCGTGAAATCAGCCGTGAGCTGTTCGTTCGCCACGATGCGGTGTGTGTGTTGCCCTACGACCCGCAGCGCGATGAAGTGGTACTCATCGAACAGTTTCGTGTGGGCGCCATGGGCAAGACGAGCAACCCGTGGCTGGTGGAACTGGTGGCGGGCCTGATCGACAAGGACGAGCAACCGGAAGAAGTTGCTCATCGCGAGGCGCAGGAGGAAGCTGGGCTTGTTTTCGCTGCGCTCTGGCCGATGACCAAATATTTCCCGTCGCCGGGCGGCAGCGATGAATTCGTGCATCTTTACCTGGGGCGTTGTGACAGCGCGGGGGCAAGTGGGCTGCATGGCCTGGAGGAGGAGGGCGAAGATATCCGGGTAAAAGTCTGGCCTTTCGAAGACGCCCTGCAAGCGGTGCGCGACGGACGTATCTGCAACGCGGCCAGCATCATTGCCTTGCAATGGCTGGCCTTGAATCGAGATGAAGTGAGGGGGCTATGGTCCTGAACAAGCTGCGCGATCGTTATCGCGTCGACCTGGTGGGGTTGCAGGCTGCCTGCGAGGCCAACTACGCCCGCCTGATGCGCTTGTTGCCGGACATGCGCAACGACCCGGCACCGCGCCGCATCGCCGTGACCCACGGCGACCAGATGCTCGGCGTACTGGCCCTGGAAGTACTGCAGACCTGTCCATACACCACCACATTGCAGGTGCGCCAGGAGCACAGCCTGCCCTGGCTGCCGGTGCCGCAGCTGGAAGTGCAGGTCTATCACGATGCACGCATGGCCGAAGTGGTCAGTGCCGAACATGCACGACGCTTTCGCGGCATCTATCCTTACCCCAATGCGTCAATGCACCAGCCGGACGAAAAGGCCCAGTTGAACCTGTTCCTGGGCGAGTGGCTGAGTCATTGCCTGGCGCTGGGCCACGAGTTCGAAGTCGTACGGTAGTTGTGAACCGGTTCCGGTTCGCGGGTTTCCCCTTTCGATCGTCCCCCAGCATAATTGCCGCTCATGCAACGGCGTGATTGCGCCTGGGAGAAAGCGATTTGCCGAGCGTATCCAGCTTGACCACTGCCGACGCGGCGCTGCTGGTCCAACTGTCTGACAGCCATTTGTTCGCCGAGGCCGATGCTTCGTTGCTGGGTATGAACACCCGTGACAGCTTGCGGGCGGTGGTTGACCTCGTACTCCGGCAGCAACCGGATATCGACCTGATGCTCGCCACGGGCGATTTGTCCCAGGACGGTACGCTGCAATCCTACGAGGCATTTCGGCAACTGACTGCGCGTATCGATGCGCCGGCGCGGTGGATTCCGGGCAATCATGATGAGCCGCAGGTGATGCTTGAGGCGGCGGTGCAGAGCACGTTGCTCGATCCGGTGGTGGACATCGGCAATTGGCGAGTCACTCTGTTGGATTCAGCCGTGCCAGGTTCGGTGCCGGGTTTTTTGGCCGAGGAGCAGTTGATTCTGTTGGCCAATGCCTTGAGCGAGGCGCCGGAGCGGCATCATCTGGTGTGTCTGCATCATCATCCGGTGTCGATTGGTTGTGCGTGGATGGAGCCGATCGGGTTGCGCAATCCAGAGGCGCTGTTTGCGGTGTTGGATCGGTTTCCGCAGGTGCGGGCGGTGTTGTGGGGGCATGTGCATCAGGAAATAGACCGGGTGCGCGAGGGGGTTCGTTTGTTGGCTTCGCCTTCGACCTGTATCCAGTTTGAGCCGGGGAGTGAGGATTTTGCGGTGGGCTCGCAGGCGCCAGGGTATCGGTGGTTGCGGTTGTTGCCGGATGGGCGATTGGAGACGGGGGTTGAGCGGTTGGTTGGGTTTGCGTTTACGCCTGACTACGGATCCAACGGCTATTGAGTTCGATCTAGCTGGACTGACCCCAAACTGTGGGAGCAACTGTCTTGGATGATTTATTTAGCCATCGTTTCCAGGGACAGCAAGACTCCCACAGCTCCAGGCCATGCAAAATCTGAGGGGATCTCCGTGATCGCACTTTAGGCGACAAGGCCCTTCCACTCAGAACCATCCCGGATCATTGCGTTTAGACGTACCAGCAAGACACGCATGCATGCGATGAGCGCAACCTTGGCGCATTTACCTTTCTCGCGAAGCGCCTTATACCGGGCATTGAAGTCAGGCTGATACCTGATCACTGACCAGCAGGCCATGTACAAAGCGCGCCTAGCGGCGAACCTACCTCCGCTGATGTAGCGTTTGCCTTTGTGCGTGCCGCTATCGTCGTTGTAGGGGGCGATGCCTGCCAATGCTGCGATCTGATGCCGGCCAACCTCGCCGAGCTCAGGAAGATAGGCCATTACACTGGCCGCCGTAACCAGACCGATCCCCTTAACCGAACGCAGATGAGTAACTTTTTCACGGTCCAGGCTTTCAGCGCTTTGACGGATCAATTTTTCTATCAACTTAACGGCTTCACACAGATAGTCGATATGACTCTGCAACGCGGGTTTGACTGCCTCAGACGACGCTGTCTTAAGCCTGCGCTTGTCGTCATCTCTCTGCTGAACAAAGTTTTCCCGTTGCTGGACCAGTGCGCGCAAGTCGTCCTGTTCGACACTTGTGATCCGGCTGTTAGCAGATTTGATAACCGCTGCAAATTGCGCCAGGAAGCGCGCATCTATCGGGTCGGTTTTAGCTTGTTGTCCCATTGCCTTGGCAAAGCTTTTGGCTCGGCACGGGTTGATCCGAATGACCTCAAACCCTGCTGCCTGAAGCGCTTTCATGACGTTTCGTTCGTAACTTCCTGTGGCTTCCAGCAACACGCGACCGACCTGATGGAGCAGCAGCCAACTAATTAATCCAGGAAAATCACCCTCGGCGTTAGGGCAACTCACCCCGACATCTAACAGATCAACCTGCACCTGAAGACTGTCTTTTGAAACATCAATACCTGCTGGATAGGAAAACATAGCCAAACCCTCTTACACTCAAGGTGAGAGCGCTCTGGCTTGGCCCACGCTTGTAACTGTTCGAGGTGGGCTCGTTCAACTGTTCGGGCTCAATGACCAGAGTGGAGAGGTGAGTGGCAGCATGGGCTCCCACACGTGCTTTAAGCACTTCGGGCGTTCAGCTTGCCACCCACCGCTCTCACCCTCAGTCTAATCGCGGTGCAAGACACAAGCGGGCTTGCTCGCGAAGGCGGCTTTACAACCGGCATATCTTTACCGGTCGTACTCCGATTCTATTGTGGGAGCGAGCTTGCTCGCGATGGCGGCCTGACAGTCGACCAGGGCTTTGTTGACCGGGTACATATCCATTGCTGCGGTAACGGCTGCTTAGGGTTCCGCCCTTACGGCGGCTCACTTTTGGAGAGCGCCAAAAGTAAGCAAAAGCGCTTTGCCCCACCACTCGGTGCCTCGCCAAGGCTCGGCATGCCCTCACTCCGGCATTGCTCCGTGGGCCCGCCGCGAAGGGCCGTCCCTGGCCCAGCGCGGCTGTCCCGGCATCCATGCCGGGATGCCCACTGCGCAACGCCTGCGTTCGGCCAGCGTGGTTAACGGGGCGTCTCAGATCAAGATCAAGATCAAGATCAAGATCAAGGTCCGCGCGAGGCGGCCTGGCAGCCGGCCTGATTCTCGCGGGGGTACGCCGGTTTCATTGTGGGAGCGAGCTTGCTCGCGATGGCGGGCGGCAGCCTGCCAGGGTTGTGGGAGCGGTCGGAAGACCTTTCTGACGCAAGCGGATTTTTCCGACGAGTGCTGGCGGTTGCCGGGTGGGAAGGGGCGTCGCTAGTCTTTTCCCGTCGCTGCAAAATTCAGCGGCCGGGCCTGGAAACCCGATAGTAAGGACGCTTCAGCGCGCCACATGAGATACTGCAGCGCTTTTTTTGCGTGTGCAGTTTTGCGTTATGGCGGCTGTGCGCGGGAGACTTTCGAGTCTGCCGGGTTTTGCTCCTTTACTCCGGTTTTCCAGCCCGCGCATAGCTGCCACCCTCTCGCCTGGAAACGGGAGATGGAGGTTCCCCTACGGAAAAAGGAACTGCATCATGTTCAAAGCCACGCCCAACCCCCCAGAAACAACCCCCTCGTCAGCCCACGCTGAAGACAATCCGCAAAATCTCGATAAAACCCCCGAACGCGCCCTCAACACCCATCCCGATCCAAAACCCGAAGCCAAACAGAAACCCTCCCCAGACCAGTTGTTCTCCGTCGTGCAAAGCGCTGACGCCGAGTGTGTACTGGCCAACCTCAGCGAAACCCTGGCTTCTGCCAACGCCATGCTCAGCGACCTGGCCTTCAATCTGGAAGGTTCGAACCGGCATTTCGCGTTCGGTATCCAGCAGATGATCGAGCTCAGTGAGTTGTTGGCGAATCGGGCGCTGGACATCGTCGAGCCACGCTAGAGCAGAGCAGGTTTTTGTGGCGAGGGGATTTATCCCCGCTGGGGTGCGAAGCAGCCCTAAGGCCAATCACCTTGGGGTGTCAGACTATCCTGCATTAGGCTTTTGGGCGCGCTTCGCGCCCCGGCGGGGATAAATCCCCTCGGCACAGGTTCTGTGTTTGTCCTAATAACCATCAGATCGTCCGCCAAACCCAGCAAACTCCCTGTAAACTCCGGCCTTTGCCCAGCACCCAGGGAGTTGCCCATGTCGGGTTCGATCCTTTATATCCATGGCTTCAACAGTGCCCCGGCATCGACCAAGGCCTGTCAACTGACCGAAGTGATGACGCGCCTCGGGCTGGGGGACCAGTTGCGGGTGCCGGCCTTGCATCACCATCCGCGCGAGGCGATTGCTCAGTTGGAGCAGGCGATCACAGAACTGGGGCGGCCGCTGCTGGTCGGCAGCTCGCTCGGCGGCTACTATGCGACTCACTTGGCCGAGCGCCACGGCCTCAAGGCCTTGTTGGTCAATCCGGCGGTCAGCCCGCATCGGATGTTCGACGGTTATCTGGGCACGCAGAAGAATTTGTACACCGACGAGACCTGGGAATTGACCCACGACCACGTGACGGCCCTGGCCGAGCTGGAAGTGCCGGCGCCCCGGGATCCGCAGCGGTTTCAGGTATGGTTGCAAACCGGTGACGAAACGCTGGATTATCGCCACGCCCAGCAGTATTACCGTGCCTGCGCGTTGCGTATCCAGGCCGGCGGCGACCACAGTTTCCAAGGGTTTGCCCAGCGGTTGCCGGCGCTTTTGAGTTTTGCCGGCATTGGCGCCGATTTGTACCAGGCGATCGACTTCACCTCGCTGTGAACCATTGCCTCTATTTCACTGAACACTGACGACGAGACCCCATGGCCACTCCCAGCGCTAGCTCCTATAACGCAGACGCCATCGAAGTCCTCTCGGGCCTCGACCCGGTGCGCAAGCGCCCCGGCATGTACACCGACACCAGTCGGCCGAATCACCTCGCCCAGGAAGTCATCGACAACAGCGTCGACGAAGCCTTGGCCGGGCACGCGAAATCGGTGCAGGTCATCCTGCACGCCGATCACTCGCTGGAAGTCAGCGATGACGGCCGCGGCATGCCGGTGGACATTCACCCTGAAGAAGGTGTGTCGGGCGTCGAGCTGATCCTCACCAAGCTCCACGCCGGCGGCAAGTTTTCCAACAAGAACTACCAGTTCTCCGGCGGTCTGCACGGGGTGGGTATTTCCGTGGTCAACGCCTTGTCGACCCAGGTGCGGGTGCGGGTCAAGCGTGACGGCAGTGAATACCAGATGACGTTCGCCGATGGCTACAAGGCCACCGAGCTGGAAGTGGTCGGTACCGTCGGCAAGCGCAACACCGGCACCAGCGTGTATTTCGCGCCGGACCCGAAGTACTTCGATTCACCGAAGTTTTCCGTCACTCGCCTCAAGCACGTCCTCAAGGCCAAGGCGGTGTTGTGCCCGGGGCTGCTGGTGAGTTTCGAGGACAAGGCCACCGGTGAGAAAGTCGAATGGCATTACGAGGACGGCCTGCGTTCGTACTTGGTCGATGCGGTCAACGGTTTCGAACGCCTGCCCAACGAGCCGTTCTGCGGCAGCCTGGCCGGTAATAAGGAAGCCGTGGACTGGGCGCTGCTGTGGCTGCCCGAGGGCGGCGAAAGCGTCCAGGAAAGCTACGTCAACCTGATCCCCACCGCCCAGGGCGGCACCCATGTCAACGGCTTGCGCCAGGGCCTGCTCGATGCGATCCGCGAGTTCTGCGAATTCCGTAACCTGCTGCCTCGTGGCGTCAAGCTGGCGCCGGAAGACGTCTGGGAGCGCATCGCTTTCGTATTGTCGATGAAGATGCAAGAGCCGCAATTCTCCGGCCAGACCAAGGAGCGCCTGTCGTCCCGCGAGGCGGCGGCGTTTGTCTCCGGGGTGGTCAAGGATGCGTTCAGCCTGTGGCTCAATGCCAATCCGGAAACCGGCCTGGCCCTCGCCGAACTGGCGATCAACAACGCCGGCCGTCGCCTCAAGGCAAGCAAGAAGGTCGAGCGCAAGCGCATCACCCAGGGGCCGGCACTGCCGGGCAAGCTCGCCGATTGTGCCGGGCAGGACCCGATGCGCTCCGAGCTGTTCCTGGTGGAAGGTGACTCCGCCGGCGGCTCGGCCAAGCAGGCGCGGGACAAGGAGTTCCAGGCGATCCTGCCGCTGCGGGGCAAGATCCTCAACACTTGGGAGGTCGACGGCAGCGAAGTGCTGGCCAGTCAGGAAGTGCATAACATCGCGGTGGCCATCGGCGTCGATCCGGGCGCCGAGGACATGAGCCAGCTGCGTTACGGCAAGATCTGCATCCTCGCCGACGCCGACTCCGACGGCTTGCACATCGCTACCTTGCTCTGCGCCTTGTTCGTCCAGCATTTCCGCCCGCTGGTGGATGCCGGTCACGTCTATGTGGCGATGCCGCCGTTGTACCGTATCGACCTGGGCAAGGAGATCTACTACGCCCTGGATGAAGCCGAGCGCGACGGCATCCTTGATCGGCTGGTGGCCGAGAAAAAACGCGGCAAGCCGCAGGTCACCCGATTCAAAGGCCTGGGCGAGATGAACCCGCCGCAGTTGCGCGAAACCACCATGGACCCGAACACCCGTCGGCTGGTGCAGTTGACCCTGGATGATTTCGAAGCGACGTCGGAAATGATGGACATGTTGCTGGCGAAAAAACGCGCCGGCGACCGCAAGAACTGGCTTGAATCCAAGGGTGATCTGGCTGAGGTCCTGGCCTGATGCGCAACGGTTTCGCCCTGGCGTTGTTGCTGTGGGCGGGGGTGGTAGTCGCAGGGCCGGTGCCGGAACTGAAGTTGCTGTCCGAGCATGTCGTCGATGGCATGCGCGGCGGCAATCTGTCCGGACTGGCCCTGTGTGGCAACGAGATGTGGACGGTATCCGATCGCGACGATGACCGGATTTATCGGCTCCAACCCTCCGATGCCCGGGCCTGGCAGGCCGAGGCTGTCGGTATCGAGGTGCCGGCCGTGCCGGAGAATGATTTGCCTTGGGGCTTGCAGTCGCGGACCTGGGCGGCATCGTTCGTGCGCGGGGGCGAACTGGACTACGAAGGCATCAGTTGCGACAGGGCCGGTCAGCGTTATGTGGTCAGTGAGTCCCACGCCGCCGTGCTGAGAATATCGCAGGCAGGCGAAGCGTCCTGGCTGAAAATCAGCCCGACCATGCTCCGCCAGGCCCGGGGCAGCGGCATGCTGCTGCATTTTAATGCCCTGTTCGAAGGCGTGGCGGTCAACCCGGCTGGCGATCAGCTATGGCTGGCCGCCGAACGGGAGCGTCGTGGCCTGGTGTTGCTCAAGCGCCAGCAAACGGTGTGGGACTGCGACGGCAATTGCGTATTGTTGAGCGAAGCGGGGCAGGAGATGCAGCCGGCGCAGTTTCCCAAGGCCAAGGCGGTTTCCCGGGACTTTGCCGATCTGTCGTTGTTCAACGGCAAGCTGTTTACCCTGGAGCGAAACGCCTATCAGATCTGCCGGCGTGACCCGCAGACCGCCAAGGTCGAGCGCTGCTGGTCGTTTGCGGGGGAGGCGTTGCAGGAAAATCGCCGTTATCCACAGCCCTTCGGCCTGGTCGAAGCGCTCATCGTCGACGCCGACGGCGCCTGGATCGGCGTGGACAACAACGACGGTGCGCGGGCTGACGGCGAGCAGCGGCCGGTTATCTGGCGCTTCGCCGCGCCCGAGGGTGGTTGGGGTGCCGCGCCATGAGCCAGCAACCACCGGGCAAGCGCGCCGGCCGGGTACTGATGATCCTGGCCTGGTGCGCGGCACTGTTTCTGGCAACGCGGTTTTTTGCCCAGTGGGAGCAGCGAGAGCTCAACCCCAATGCCGAGGTGCATTCGCAGAAGGGCGAAGGTTTTATCGAGGTAAAGCTGATCGGCAACCGGCAGGGACATTTTGTCGCCAGCGGCCAGATCAACGGCCAGCCGGTGGATTTCATGCTCGATACCGGGGCCACCGACGTGGCGATCCCGCAGGAATTGGCCGAGCGCCTCAAGCTGGAAAAAGGTCTTGGCGTGAGGTTGAGCACCGCCAATGGTTTGAGCGAAGGCTACCGCACCCGCATCGACCGGCTGCAATTGGGTGACATCGTGTTGCGTGATGTCCGTGCCCTGGTGGCGCCAGGCCTGGAAGGCACGCAAGTGCTGCTGGGCATGAGCGCCCTGAACAAACTTGAATTTACCCAGCGCGACGGCACCATGCTGCTGCGCCAGACAACGAACTGATGAGGCCCGCATGAGCGACATTCTTGCAGACAGCTTGGACGGCGTAGAACGCCGATCGCTGGCTGACTTCACCGAAAATGCCTACCTCAATTACTCCATGTACGTGATCATGGACCGCGCCTTGCCGCATATTGGCGACGGTCTGAAGCCGGTCCAACGGCGGATCATCTATGCCATGAGTGAGCTGGGGCTGGACGCTGATTCCAAGCACAAGAAGTCGGCGCGTACCGTTGGTGACGTGCTCGGCAAGTTCCATCCCCACGGCGACTCGGCCTGCTATGAAGCCATGGTGCTGATGGCCCAGCCGTTCAGCTATCGCTACACGCTGGTAGACGGCCAGGGTAACTGGGGTGCGCCGGACGACCCCAAGTCCTTCGCGGCCATGCGGTACACCGAGGCGCGCCTGTCACGCTATTCCGAAGTGCTGCTCAGCGAGCTGGGCCAAGGCACCGCGGACTGGGGACCGAACTTTGACGGCACCCTCGATGAACCCTTGGTTTTGCCGGCACGTTTGCCGAACATCCTGCTCAATGGCACCACCGGCATTGCCGTGGGCATGGCCACCGACGTGCCGCCGCACAACCTGCGGGAAGTCGCCACAGCGTGCGTGCGCTTGTTGGACGAGCCGAAAGCCACGGTAGAACAGCTCTGCGAACATATCCAGGGCCCGGACTATCCGACCGAAGCGGAAATCATCACGCCGCGTGCCGATCTGCTGAAAATCTATGAGACCGGTCGCGGTTCGGTGCGCATGCGCGCCGTCTATCACGTTGAAGACGGTGACATTATCGTCACCGCGCTGCCGCATCAGGTTTCCGGGGCTAAAGTCCTCGAGCAGATTGCCGCGATGATGCAGGCAAAACCGTCGAAAGCGCCGCAGGTTGCTGACTTGCGCGACGAATCCGACCACGAGAATCCCTGCCGCATCGTGATCATTCCGGTGAACAGCCGGGTCGATCACGACGCGCTGATGCAGCACTTGTTCGCCAGCACCGATCTGGAATCCAGCTATCGGGTGAACATCAACATCATCGGCCTGGACGGCAAGCCGCAGCTGAAAAACCTGCGGGCATTGCTCGTGGAATGGCTCGAGTTCCGGGTCAAGACGGTGCGTCGGCGCCTGCAGTTCCGCCTGGACAAGGTCGAGCGTCGCCTGCATCTGTTGGACGGCTTGCTGATTGCCTACCTCAACCTCGATGAAGTGATCCATATCATCCGCACCGAGGAGCATCCCAAGGCCAGCCTGATCGAGCGCTTCGCCCTCAGTGAAATCCAGGCCGACTACATCCTCGACACGCGCCTGCGCCAACTGGCCCGCCTGGAAGAAATGAAGCTGCGTGCCGAGCAGGATGAATTGCTCAAGGAACAGGCCAAGCTGCAAGCCTTGCTGGGCAGCGAAGCCAAACTGAAGAAACTGGTACGCACCGAGTTGCTCAAGGACGCCGAAACCTATGGCGATGACCGTCGTTCGCCGATTGTCGAGCGTGCCGAGGCCAAGGCCTTGAGCGAGCACGACCTGTTGCCGAACGAGAAAGTCACCGTTGTACTGTCGGAAAAAGGCTGGGTGCGCTCCGCCAAGGGCCATGACATCGACGCTGCCGGGCTTTCCTACAAGGCCGGGGACGGCTTCAAGGCCTTGGCGCCGGGCCGCTCGAACCAGTTCGCGGTGTTCATCGACTCCACCGGGCGCAGCTATTCGGTGCCGGCCCACACCTTGCCATCGGCGCGTGGCCAGGGTGAACCGCTGACCGGACGATTAACACCTCCGCCGGGTGCAACTTTTGAATGTGTGCTGATGCCTGATGATGACGGGCTGTACGTTATCGCGTCGGACGCCGGCTACGGGTTCGTCGTCAAGGGTGAAGACCTGCAAGCCAAGAACAAGGCGGGCAAGGCGTTGTTGAGCCTGCCGAACAACGCCAAGGTCATTGCCCCGCGCCCGGTCAGCGATCGCGATAACAACTGGCTGGCTTCGGTGACGACCGAAGGTCGGTTGCTGGTGTTCAAGATCAGCGACCTGCCACAGCTTGGGAAAGGCAAAGGCAACAAGATCATCGGGATTCCTGGCGAACGGGTGGCGAGTCGCGAGGAATTTGTCACGGATATTGCAGTGTTACCTGAAGGTGCCACGCTTGTGCTGCAGGCTGGAAAGCGTACGCTTTCACTGAAAGCGGACGATCTTGAGCATTACAAAGGTGAACGCGGTCGGCGGGGCAACAAGCTTCCAAGGGGTTTTCAACGGGTGGATGCACTGCTCGTCGAAAACCTCAATTGACCGTGCTAGAGGGCTCGGTCTGCGATTAAAAGCCGCAGATCGGAACTTTGGCGCTGGAGTCGGAACGCATATTCACGGATGATAGGCCCTTTCAAGCGCCGGCGTGGCCGAGCGTTCTTCATAATGACCGAGTATTTTCACTGTGGTAAGCCTTGTGGCTGCCACCTGGACGGAACGATGACTGCTCTGCGCCTACCTATTTTGTGGCTCGCCGGCCTGCTTGGCCTGGCGGGCTGCAGCATGCACCAGCCGGTGTCGCTGTATCAGCTGGACAGCGGTACCCCGGCCCAGCCTGCGCAAAGCACAGGCATGGCGGTTTTGCTGGGCCCTGTATTGATTGCCGACTACCTGCAACGCGAAACTCTCCTGCAACGCCAACCGGACGGCAGCCTGCAAGCCGCCACGGACGGTCGTTGGGCCGGCAGCCTGTCCTCGGACATCGACCAGCTGCTGCTGCGCCAGGTCGCCGGTCACCTGGACAGTCAGCGCGTGGTGCTGGCGCCGGCTACCCAAGGCTTCACCCCGGATGTGCAGGTCCTGCTGTCGATTACCCGCCTGGACTCGGGTGAATCACAACCGGCGGTACTCGATGCTCAATGGCGGTTGATTGACCGTCGCGGCAAGGTGCGTGAGAACCGCATCGTTCATCTTCAAGAGCAACACGCCGGCACCACGGCGGCGCAGGTTCAGGCCCAGGGTGTGCTGCTGCAACGACTGGCCGAACAGCTGTCCGTCTCGCTCAAGCCATTGGCCAACCAGCCTCCTATCGCTGAAGTTCCACGCAAGCCCGCTCCCGCCCCGGCCAAGCCGGCAGGAAAGGAAAAGGACAAGATTCCGATGGCCCTGCCGATTCGGACGGACATGGAAGTGTTCCGGTTCTGACGGTTGGTATGGATGCAAGACAAAGCCCGCGTTGATGCGGGCTTTGTTGTTTCTGCTCTTTGGATTTGTGGCGCCTTTCCCGGCCCTTTCGCGAGCAGGCTCGCTCCCACAGGGGGAGGGCGGCAAGCCACAGATCCGGTGTGGGAGCGAGCCTGCTCGCGAAGAGGCCATCGAAGACAACAAAAAAGCCCGCAGACAATCACTCATCTGCGGGCTTCGTTATCCAGGCAACGGGACTCAGGCCTGGCGCTCATGCATCCGCGCCAGTTGCCGTTCCAGCATCGACGGATAAGGCTCCATCAGTCGTTCCACGCAGCAGGCGCCCTCGGGGCTGGCGATCGGACGGATGCGTGCGCGTTGGCGGATCAGCGCGTCATCATTGATCTTGCGTTCCACCAGCAGCAGGTTGCGGCTGTGTTGGGAAAGGGCGAGGGCGTCCTGGGCGGTTTCGGTCAGCAGCAGGTCGATCTGGCTCAGGCCGAACAAGCCATCGCCCAAGGTCAGGCCCAGTTGCAATTGCAGGGTGATGCCGCTGTCGGCGACCTCGATCTGCAATTGATGACCCAGCGCCCGCAGCAATTCGCCGCAGCAGATGGCGTTGGTCAGGTAGTCGTCGCCGCTGTCCTCGGTGTGGAACAGCATCAGCGTGCTGCCGTCGTTCAGGGTGTGCAGCTCGCCCTGATAAAGCGATGCGGCCTGGTCGAGGCAGTCGCGATAGCGTTCAAGCAGCTCTTTCAGGCGGGCCTGGGGCAGGCGCCGCAGTTGGTCCTGAGCACCCAGTTGCACGGCCAGTACGGCGCTGTGCTGAGGCTGGTTCGAGGCGACAGGGCGGGCGAGCGGTTGTGGTTCGCCGACAATGGAATCGTCGCGCAAATCGGCAAAGGCCTCGTCGTCATCGTCGTCTTCGACAGTGCGCACCACATGTCGCGGCGCGGGGCGAGCAGCGGGCAGCGGCGCGCTTTCGTCGAACCCCGGGTCGCGCAGGTTGCGCACGTCGAAGCCCGGCTCCGCATCGTCCTCGTCAACGTAGTCGATGTCTTCAGGTTCCGGCACGGGTTCCGGCTCCGGCGCGAAGCTGGCGTGCAACTGCCGGGCCAGGTCGCCGATTTCATCCTGGCGCTGGGTGGCTGGCGTGTGTTCGTCGATGTCTCGCAGCCAGACGCGCAACTGCAACAGCGGCGTGGATATATGCCGCCCAAGGCGCAAGCTCAACGCCAGGGCCAATGCCAGCAGGATCGCGCTGAGGATGCCCATGCTTTGCAGGCTGATGGTCATGGGTTGCTGGAACTGGTCCATGTCCAGGCTGATGCGCAGTTGGCCGGCGGTCACGTCCTGGAAGGTGATCTTGCTCTGGTACATGCCGCCGGTTTCGCCGAGCAAGCCTGGCTTGGGACGCTGGCCGGCCTCGGCGAGGATGCGGTTGTCCACGCTGTAGATGGCGGCGTGGGCCACCAGCTTGTTCTTGGTCAGGTTGTTGAGCAGCACATTGAGACTGAGGATGTCGTTGGACACCAGCAGCTCGGTGGCGGACGTGGCGGTCTGGGTGGTCAGGCTTTCGCCCAGGGCATCCGCCTGCTCGTGCATGGCCTGCTTGAATTGCAGGCCCATCACGCAGGCATAGATGACCAGGGCCAAGGCGACCAGGATCACGTTATGGCTGGCAATGCGCAATGCGATCGGCACGCGGCGATGGCGCAATGCACGGAAGATCAGCAGGAAGAAGTTGTCGGTTTTGACTGGCGTGGGCCGGTTCACTGAGCTCGGCTCTTTGTCCGTGAAATTGACGCGCAGTATAGCGACAGCCCCATGACCGGCAAAGCACTGGCGGTGCCCGATGGTCACTGAATGTGGGTAGAATGCGGTTTTTTTCCACCTGCGGGGGTGCGCCTTGCGCGAAATCGTCCTGATAAACATCACTGGCAGCGACCGTCCGGGTCTGACTGCAGCCATTACCGGCGTTCTGGCCCAGGGTGGTGTGAACATTCTCGACATCGGTCAGGCGGTGATCCACGACACGCTGTCGTTTGGCATCCTGGTTGAAATCCCGGACGCCGAACACAGCAAATCGGTGCTCAAGGACATCCTGTTCACCGCATACAAGCTTGATCAGCAGGTGCGTTTCACCCCGGTGTCCGAGGAAGATTACCAACAGTGGGTGGCTGGCCAGGGCAAGAAACGCCATATCGTGACGCTGTTGACCCGCAAGGTGACCGCCGAGCAATTGCAGCGTGTCAGTTCGATCACTGCCCAATACGGCTTGAACATCGACCATATCGACCGACTGTCCGGGCGCATGCCGCTGGATACTCCGGCCGATCAAGGCAAGGGCTGCATCGAATTTTCCGTACGCGGCGAACCCGCCGATCCCCAGGCTTTGCGCGCCGAGTTCCTCAGCGTGGCGCAGGAGCTGAACGTTGACATCGCCTTCCAGGAGGATTCGCTGTTTCGCCGCAACCGTCGCCTGGCGGTGTTCGACATGGACTCGACGTTGATCGAAGCCGAGGTCATCGATGAGTTGGCCAAGGCTGCCGGCGTCGGCGACAAGGTGTCGGCGATTACCGAGCGGGCGATGGCCGGCGAGCTGGATTTCCGCGCCAGCTTCAAGGAGCGCCTGGCGTTGCTCAAAGGCCTGGATGTCAGTGTGCTCGACTCGATCGGTGCCTCGTTGCGCCTGACCGAAGGCGCCGAAACCTTGTTCGCCGAGCTCAAGCGCCTGGGTTACAAGACCGCCATCCTGTCCGGCGGCTTCACTTATTTTGCCAAACAGTTACAGGCCAGACTCGGCATCGACTACGTGTTCGCCAACGAACTGGAAGTAGTGGATGGCAAGGTCACCGGCGTGGCTGTCGAGCCGATCGTCGATGCCCAGCGCAAGGCGGACTTGCTGCGTGAGCTGGCCGCGAAAGAAGGCCTTCGCCTGGAGCAGACCATCGCGGTCGGTGACGGCGCCAACGACTTGCCGATGCTTGCGATCGCCGGGCTGGGCGTGGCGTTCCGGGCCAAACCGCTGGTCAAGCAATCAGCCAGGCAGGCCATTTCGACCTTGGGGCTGGATGGGGTGCTGTATTTGCTGGGTTTCAGGGATCGCGACGGGCAGGTTTGAGCCCTGCATCGATTTCCCAGGCATACGCTCTTGTGGCGAGGGAGCTTGCTCCCGCTCGGCTGCGAAGCAGCCGTAATCCAGGCGACGCGTTATTTCAGATGCACCGTGTCGCTCGGTTAGGGGCCGCTGCGCAGCCCAGCGGGAGCAAGCTCCCTCGCCACGGGAGCTGGTCGCTTCCTAGAGTGACTTCCACAGCGAATCAAAATCGCCTTCCTTGTCACTGCCATCCCCGCCGGTGCCTGAGTCTTCGGGGTGATAAGCAAACTGATTGAAGCTGTGGGTGCTGGTCACGCGCCGATCCAGCGAGGCCCGTCTTTCCTGTCCGTTGGTATTGATCAACACTCGCTGGCCTTCCTGAAAGGGCAGGCGCGGAGCGATCATCGTGGGCGGCAGGTCGATCGCGCTGATTTCCGGCAGCAGCAACCCCCGCAGGTAGTGGCCTTGCTCGTTCTGCTCGCGCGCCAATTGCACGCCGCAAGGCTGGGCATGGGGAGCTACCAGTTCAATGCCCATTTGCATCGCACCGTTGCGCACCTGCCGGATCCAGCGGACCACGGCGATGCTCCAGGCCTGGTCGCTGGTGTCACGAATCCCGACCATCTCCCCGGCCTGCAATTGCTCCGGCACTTCCTTCGGCCAGCCGAGGCAGTACCCACCCGGGCTGTGGTTGATGATCGGCAGCTCAAAGGTCGGGAAATGATGCTGGTTGTCGGAACTGGCGCCGTCGTCATCGGCCGGGTTGACCGGATACTCGATTTCCTCGTAGGGCAAGAGGTCGCTGTCGCCGGCTGGCGCGGCGTCGAACGCCTGGTTCCAGGTGTCGTTGGTTTTGGTCGGCGAGGCCTCGAATCGGGCCTTGCGCATGGCCGGGTTCTTCAGGATTTCGCTGAAGGATCGTTCGCCCCCAAGGTAATAGTGCAGCGCGCTCATGCCCACGCACAGGGTCAGCGTGCCGTTGCCTTCGGTGCGTTGGAAGCTGCGTTCGGCGGCTTCGCCCCAGGCCGCTTGCAGATGATGCAAGGTGTCGGCACTCATGCCGGCAGGTACCGCCAGGGACGAGTCGCCAGGTTGCGCCAGGTGAGCGCTGATGGCACGCACCAGGGGCTGGGGATCGAACCCCTGTAGGCTCGGTTGCTGTTCGGCGCGAAATTTGGAACGATAGCGCGGCCCTACATCCAGTTGCGGTGCGACGGCAAACAGGCTGCCGGCGGTGACGGCCGGGTCGAGCTTGACGCTCTGGCTCCACGGCTCCAGCACTTCGGCCAGCCGGGCGATCTGGCTCTGGCGTAACTGGTTGCTGCGCGACGCGCCCAGCAGCAGGGCGACGACGTAGGTCTGCTCGGCATTCAATTGAGGGACCTGGCTGGCCAGCTCATCGCCAACGCTGAGGTGCTGCAATCGGTGCTGACAGGCGATCCGGTACAGCTGGTGCAAATCGAGCCATAAACCTTCAGGCACGGGGCTGTATAGCTGGCTGGCTCGCAACAGCGTGCCGTCGAGGGCATGTATCGCCCGTTGCAGCGCTGTCGCCAGCAGGCGCGCCCGGTCCTTGGTGAATTTTGGCGAGATACGCGCAACGATTTGTTTGTATCCCATCGCCAAATGAGTCTGCAGGGCCTGGCTCAGGTTGACGATCTTGCGCGAGCGCTCATCCAGCACGATGGCCTGTTGCAGGAAGTGTCGCTCCAGGTGCTTGCAGACGTAATAAACCTCGGGCCGCAGCAGTTCGAGCAGCTGCAAGCGATTTTCACTCGGGGTGAGCAACTGGTTCAGTTCACCGAGGGCCTGGTACAGCAGGCGCGCGGTTTCACCGATGTTGGCCTTGGGCAGGTTGCCGATCCAGCGCTTGAGGTCGCGTGGCGTGGCATCGCAGAAGGACAGGCGCGACTGGGTCGGTGTCGAGACGCGCAGTAACTGGAGAGGGCTGGTCTCGTTCATGCCGTGGATGGGCTCCGGCGGGAAATGAAGGGAATGTTCCAACTCTAGCAGGTGTGGGCAAAAGATCATGCGGCGGCGACACCTGGCGCCATGCGGCGTACAAGACCGCCGCAGGGCCGGTCGGCCACGCTAGCTTTGCAGGCGGCCCATTGACTGGGGGTCGTAGGCTTTCATTTCGCCGACGCTGCGGGTGATATACAAGTGGTTGGCCGGGATACTTTTGTTGACGAAGGCGCCAGCGCCGACGATCACGTTGTCGCCCAGCTCCAGGTCGTCTGAAATGATGCAGGCATGGGCGTGTACCCTGACGCCGTCACCGATACGCAAGAGCGCAGTTTCGCTTTGGCCCTTGATGCCCAGCGTGCAGTTCTGCCAGATCCTGAAGTCTTTGCCGATAACGGCGTGCGAGGTGATGACGATTCCATTCGGGTGCGCGATCCACAGCCCTTCTCCGATGGTGGCGCCGAGCATGATTTCCACATTGAACTGGCGACTGATTCGCTCGTTCAGCAGCTTGCCGCGCCGTCTCCAGAACTTGCTGTCCTGCTGATGCATGGCGTAGGCCAGGCGAAACCAGAACAGGTAGCGGTACCGGTTGATGCGCTGGCACTTCTGGTAAAGCCGGCGCCATCTGAACGGTTTGTCCAGGCCACCAAGAATTTCGATATGCCAGTAGCGTTTGGCTGACCGGAAAATATCAATGAGCATCGACAGCCTCTTTGCAAGGTGCAGGGCCTGGTAAGAAACGCTGGGAAAGAATGATCCCGACAGGGAGCCAGAAGACGATCCAATAGACCCCAGGCCTGTTGAATACCGTGTGGTAGTCGAACATGGCCGTTACTATCCCGAAGATAAGCAGGGGCAAACCCGCCGAGCCTGTCGGATTTATCCAGGTTTTTCTGTCAACGGCGCATATGAAAACATGGATAACGGCCAGCAGTAGCAGTGCCGCCCCGAAGACCCCGAACTCATAAAAGAACTGCAGGAACAGGTTGTGTACCTGGTTGTAGCATTTGGTTTCCAAAACGCAGATATCAAAATTGCTCCCCGCACCGGCGCCGAATAGCCAGAACTCTTCGATGCGACTCAGCCAGCCAGCCCAGATCAGGTCGCGAAGGCTGAATCCACGACTTTGCTGATCGACGATGACTGGCCATAACCACGCAACTGCCACGAGAAAAAGAGCACCTGTGAGGTACAGCCATTTTCTTGTTCGTGGTGTGTGTTGGAGCACCACGCTGGTGCAGATGGCCAGGCCATACCCAAGCCAGACGGCCCTTGAAAGGGTGCAGAACAGGTACAGCGACAGGCCTGCCACGCATGCCATGTAAAAGACTCTGAGCCATGGCCCGCAGGGTTTGGTCAGCAGGAGGTGGAACCCGTAGATGCCAAAAAAGCCGTAGTACAGCGCAGCGATGATCGGGTTCTTGAAATTCGCGTAGTCGCCATACCCCAGGTTGAATAAGCGTCCGCCCATGAAAAAGATGTTCTGGTCTTGCTGTACGAAATGAATCAGCAGGCCTGCGATTGCAAAGAGTCCTGCCACGGCGAAGGCAAACGTGAGGCTTTTTTCAAGCAGCCCCTCTCGAGCCAGTATATGCACAGTGCCGAGGTACAAGGTCACGTACAGCACGGTTTTGAACTGCGAGAAGGCGGACGTCATCGAGCCGGAGTTCAGGAGCGCGATCAGCAATGAGAACGCCAGCATCAGCAGGACCGGCCAATAGCACTTCTGCACCAGGCTTTTGCGCAGGCGTGCGTCGACAATGCACAAAAGCAATGCAGGCAGGAACAGGCTCAGGTTGGAAATTGTCGTGTAGGTGCTGCCGTCGGTGATGAAAAGTAGCCCTGTCAGGTGTACGGTGAATCCGATCATCAGAACTAGCACGGTGTATCTGGTAAAAACCGAACGTGTCATACCTATTCCAGGGGCAGTGAATGGGAGCCAGGGCTGAGTTTCCAAGGCGTGGGGAGACCGCCGGCGATGGCAGCGACTCACGTCGCTGCCTCGGTTATCAAGCCTTGGGTAATGCCAGTCCTTGACCCATCTGTACCGGCGAGCCGGCTACAAGGTCTTCGGCCCACTTCACTTGATCCGGCCCGAACAGCACGATAGCGGTCGAACCCAGTTTGAAGCGGCCCAGCTCGGCACCCTTCTCCAAGTGAATCGGCGCACGGGCGGCTTCGTCATAACGGAAGGTCTTGAGTTCGCGCTTGGGCGGTGTCACCAGGCCGGCCCAGACCGTCTCGATGGACGCCACGATCATTGCACCCACCAGCACCACGGCCATCGGCCCGCGTTCGGTGTCGAAAATGCACGCTACGCGTTCGTTGCGGGCGAACAGCTCCGGAACGTTTTCGGCTGTGGTCTGGTTGACCGAGAAAATGCGCCCCGGGATATAGACCATTTCCCGCAGCGTGCCGGCCAACGGCATGTGCACGCGGTGGTAATCCTTGGGCGACAGGTAAATCGTTGCGAAGTCGCCGCCCATGAATGGCGCTGCGTTGGCCGCATCGCCGCCGAGCAGTTCCAGCACGCTGAAGCTGTGGCCCTTGGCCTGGAACACGCGGCCATGCTCGATCGGGCCGAGCTGGCTGACGGCGCCGTCGGCGGGGCTCAGAATCGCGCCTGGGGTTTGATCCAGGGGGCGGGCACCGTCTTTCAGCGCGCGGGTGAAGAAAGCGTTGAAGTGCTCGTAGGCGCTCAGGTCTTCTACCAGGGCCTGGGACATATCCACTTGGTAGCGCTTGGCGAACCAGGCCGTAAAGGCGTTCTTGAACCAGCGCACGCGGCATTCGGCGATGCAGCCGGCGAGGCGCGACAGCAAGTGGTGCGGCAGCAGGTATTGGGAAAGGATGAACAAGCGGTTCTTCATTAAATGTCCTTAGGAATCTTCAAAGCTCGATCGGGGTGTCAGGGTGGTTGCCCCATTCGCCCCAGGAACCGGCGTAGCCTTTGACTCGCGGATAACCGAGCGCCTTGGCCACCAGATAGGTGAAGCCAGAGCGGTGGTGAGTCTGGCAGTGGGTAATGATTTCCTTGTCGGGCGTGATGCCCAGCTGTTCGAGGATCTGGGGCATGTCCTTGCGAATGCGCAGGTTGCGCGTCGGGTCCATGCCGGCGGTCCATTCGAAGTTCACCGCGCCGGGGATGTGGCCGCCCCTGGCCGCGACGACTTTTTCGCCGGAGTATTCCAGCGGGCCGCGTGCATCCCAGATCGCCAGGTCGGCAGCGCCGAGGCGGCCTTGCAGGTATTCGCGGGTGGCAGTGGGTTCGTCGTGCAGCTCAAGGCTCACCGGGCCTGCGCCGGGCGCGGGCATTTCAATGGACACCGGCAGGCCCTCATCCAGCCAGGACAGCAAGCCACCGTCGAGGTAGTGATAATTCGAATGACCGATCACGTCCAACAGCCAGATGAAGCGCCCGGCCCAACCACCGCCTTCATCGTCATACATCACGTAGACGGCGTTGGGGTTGTGTCCGAGTTCGCCGAACAGCGCCTCAAGGTCGGCTTTTGCCGGCAACAGGCCTGGGGCCGGAGGCTGACCCAGTTGCGTGCGCTTGGGATCGACGAAACGCGCGCCGGGGATGTGCCCGCTGCTGTAGCGGACCGCGCTGGTGAGGTCCACCAGAATCAGCTCGGCAGCATCGAGGCGCGGCAGCAGTTCGCTCGGTTCGATTACCAGCGGCAAGCCAGAGAAGTCAGGCATGTGAGGTCTCCTGGGGCGCAAAGGGAAAGGATTGTAGCAAGTTCAGCGGCCGCGGTTGGTGAAGCTGTGCAGGGCGCGCTCGATGCACTGCACGGTTTTACCGAACGCTTGTACCGTCACATCCGAAAATGGTCCGCCGCCCTGGTCCACCACCACCAGCATAATTACTCGACCGTTACAGGTCAGAGAGCGCAGCAGCAGGTGTTCGCCGCGAAACAGGCTGCGCAGGCCCGCTGGCAGCAATGCCGAATATTGGGCGTTGTTTTGCGGGGTCAGGCGAACCTGGGCCTGCTGGGCAAGTAATCGTTGCAAGATTTTGCTTAGGCTGATGGAGAAGCTCATGGCCGCCGCTTCCTTGGGCAAACCAGCAGTCTGATGCACGCGTACGCTGGTCTGGCTGCGGTCGGCCATCAAGATCATGACCCGGCGCATGCCACATGCCGCTAGCGCATCCCGTGCCGAGGTGGTCAGGTGCATGGCGTTGCGGAACGGGCTCGGCTCCACCAGCAACGCGGCGCATTGTTTGCGCCATTGGCTCAGGTCCTGGGCGCTGGGCGGGGCGGCGGGCAGCAAACCTGGGTGGACCCGCTTGCTGCCCGGCGGCCAGATCAGCGCCACGGCGGGATGCCAGAGGTCCGGCATGGCGTGCTGGCGCGCGCTGTTGGCGGCCTGTTGATGAAGCTGTTGCTGAATGTCGTCCATCGGCATCTGCAGATACAGGCTGGTCAGGTATTGCCAGCGGGCGCTGTGCGGGCTGTCCCAGGCCTGCTGTGCCGAAAGTGCCAGGCCGTTGGCCAGCAGCACGGTGTTGGCTGGCTGATTGAGCCAGCGCCGCAGGGTCGGGTCGTCGTCCAGGCGATTCTGTTGGCGCAGCGGATGCTCACTGTCGCGCGCAATGCGCAGCACTTTAACCAGTTCGCGACGCTCGTTGAGCAGCAGGCGATAGCCCTGCGCTACCCAGACCGGCAGGCGCCAGGTCTCCACCAATGCCAGGCAGATTTTCAGCAGGCTGACGCCGAACAGTTCACGCTCCACTTCGCCGGCTGGCTGGCCTTTGTGAACGACGCGCAGCTCCCATTCCCCGAGCAATCGTGGATGAGTAAGGGCCAGCGGCCAGAGCGGTGACAGGAACAGCAGGCTGCCCCAATGGATGTCTTGCCACAGCCGCGCCAGGCGGCTGGCAAAAAAACCGTTGGCCTGTTGCGTGGCGTGCTGGCTGATCAATTGCAACTGGCGCAGGGCCAAGGGAATCTGCTGCCCCGGCAGTGAGGGCAGGCGAGCAAGCAGTTCTTCGGTGCGCTTGAGGCCGAGGCGGTTGATGGCCACCTCAAGGTTTTCCGCCGGTTCCGCCAGGGTGCCGTGCGTGTGGTGGTTGGCTTCGCGGATGACGCTCAGGGCCAGCGCGGGGCTGTCCTGCATCAATTCGGCGATGTCACGCAGCGAGCGGCGACTGTCGCCAATCGCCTTGCAGACCAGGTCGTGGCTGGCCTGGGGCACCGGCAGGTGCACGCCCTCGAGCAGCTTTACCCAGCCTTCGAGGGTGGTCGGTCTTGGAGTTGGGACGTTCGTTTCGTTAGCCATGGTTGGACGTGATCATCGCATGGGGTATCTACGCCCGGAACGGGGCAAAATTGGCTTTTCGCCGGAACTGGCTATAGTCTGGCGCAGTTTTGCCGATAAGTAGAAGAAGAGATTTTTCAGCTTCCGAATATGACCTTGAACCCGACTTAAATAAGTACTTTCTATCTATGGCTAAAATTATCGGCATCATCGTCGTGTTCGCGAGCGTGCTCGGCGGATACGTGCTCTCCCATGGCAAGATTGCCGCCCTGGTCCAGCCTTTCGAGGTGTTGATCATCGGCGGTGCAGCCCTTGGTGCATTCCTGCAGGCCAACCCTGGCTATATGACAATGCATGTGCTCAAGAAATCCTTGAGCATGTTCGGCTCGCGTTTCAGCCACACCTTCTATCTCGAGGTGCTGGGGCTGGTCTACGAGATCCTCAACAAGAGCCGCCGCGAAGGCATGATGGCGATCGAGGGTGACATCGAAGACGCCGCCGCCAGCCCGATCTTCGCCAAGTACCCCTCGGTGCTGAAAGACGAGCGCATGACGGCGTTCATCTGTGATTACCTGCGCATCATGTCGTCCGGCAACATGGCCCCCCATGAGCTTGAAGGTTTGTTCGACATGGAGCTGTACAGCCTCAAGGAAGACCTTGAGCACCCGTCTCATGCAGTCAACGGCATCGCCGACGGCATGCCCGGTTTCGGTATCGTTGCGGCGGTATTGGGCATCGTGGTGACCATGGCATCCCTGGGTGAAGGCGATCAGGCGTCCATCGGTCTGCACGTGGGCGCGGCATTGGTGGGTACTTTCTTCGGTATTCTGGCGGCGTACGGTTTCTTCGGCCCGCTGGCCCATTCCCTGGCGCATGACGCCAAGGAAGAACTCAACGTCTATGAGGCCATCAAGGCTTCCCTGGTGGCTTCGGCCTCGGGCATGCCGCCGTCGCTGGCGGTGGAGTTCGGTCGCAAGGTCCTGTACCCGGCGCACCGTCCAAGCTTCGCCGAGCTGGAACAAGCGGTTCGCGGTCGCTAAGCCATGGAAAATAACCAGCCCATTATAGTCAAGCGCGTCAAGCGCATTGCCGGCGGGCACCACGGGGGCGCCTGGAAAATTGCCTTCGCCGACTTCGCCACGGCGATGATGGCGTTCTTCCTGGTGCTGTGGCTGCTGTCCACCGCGACCCCGGAACAGAAAATCGCCATTGCCGGTTACTTCAAGGATCCGATCGGTTTTTCCGAGAGCGGCACGCCGTACATCATCGACCTGGGCGGCTCGCCGGTCCTGGCGCCGGAAAATACCCTCAACCCCGAGGTCAAATCCCAGCCTCAGCCTGACAAGGCGACTGTCGACGCCAATGAGGCCGAGGGCATGGCCGAGCAGGTCGAGCGCGAACGCCTGGAATTGCTCCTGCAGGAATTGCAGAACAAGGTTGAAGAAAATCCGGAACTACAGAAATTCAAGGACCAGATCCTTTTCGAGATCACACCGAACGGCCTGCGCATCCAGATCATGGACGCCGATAACCGTCCGATGTTCGACTCTGGCAGTGCGCGCCTGAAGCCGTATTTCGAAGACATCCTGCTGGCCATGGCCGATACCATCAAAGCGGTGCCGAACAAGATCAGCATCAGTGGCCACACCGATGCCAAGCCTTACGTCGGCAAAGGCGACTTCGGTAACTGGGAACTGTCGGCCAACCGGGCCAACGCGGCACGGCGTGCCCTGGTGGCGGGCAGCTATCCGGATGAGCAGGTGGCGCGGGTCGTCGGTTATGCGTCTTCGGCACTGTTCGATCGCAAGGATCCGTTCAACCCGGTCAACCGCCGCATCGACATCGTGGTGTTGACCAAGAAAGCCCAGAAAGCCATCGAAGGTTCGCAAACCGACGATCCGGCGCCAGACCCGGCCCCGGGCGAGGGCGCGCCGGGCGAAGTGCCTGCATCGCCCGCCACGCCTGGCGCGGCCGCCGATCCGAACGCGCTGCCGGCCGACCAGCAACCAGTGCCGGCCCATGAGTTGCGCGAGCGCCTGAACCTGTTCGACGACGCCGCGCCGAAACCGGCGGAGCCGCCAGCGCAGTGACCTAATGAAAAAGCCGACATCATTGTCGGCTTTTTCATGAGCACTGTTCACTAGAGACGTGCTCGCTTTTTGTGGCGAGGGAGCTTGCTCCCGCTCGGCTGCGCAGCAGTCGCAAACCGGACAATTGAGTCTTCCTGGAAAACTGCTGGGGCCTGCTTCGCAGGCCAGCGGGAACAAGCTCCCTCGCCACAAAATGATCGAGCCTACATTGCGTGCAGGTCAGTAACTGCTTTCCGGCAAGCTCGCAATGATCGAACGGTAGCTGTTCATCCGTTGTTGATGCACGCGGCCTTCTTCCAGCGCCTTGAGCAAGGCGCAGCCGGGTTCGCGGTCGTGCTTGCAGTCGCGGAATCGGCAGGTGCCGATCAGGTCGTTGAACTCGATGAATCCGGCTTCGACATCGGCCCGGCTGACGTGGCCCAGGCCAAACTCGCGGATGCCCGGCGAGTCGATCAGCTCACCGCCGCCGGGAAAGTGGAACAGTCGCGCGGTGGTGGTGGTGTGGGTGCCTTGGCCGGACAGCTCGGACAATGGCCCGACGCGGGTCTCGACTTCCGGCAGCAGGCTGTTGACCAGCGACGACTTGCCGACGCCGGACTGGCCGACGAACACGCTGATGCGCCCGTCGAGTTGCTGCTGCAATTGCTCCATGCCGTTGCCGTGGTGGGCCGAGACTTCCAGCACCGGGTAACCCAGATCCCGATAGACCGACAGCAGGGCGTTCAGCGCCGGGGCGTTGTGTTCGTCGATCAGGTCGAACTTGTTGAGCAACAGCAACGGGCGGATGCCGGCGTGTTCGGCCGCCACCAGGTAACGGTCGATCAGGTTGGCGTGGGGCTCAGGCAGCGGGGCGAAGACAATCACGATCATGTCGACGTTGGCCGCCACCGGCTTGAGCTGGCCCCGGCTGTCCGGGCGGCACAGCTCGGTGTGGCGCGGCAGTTGCGCGACGATCACGCCGATGCCCTGGTTGCCGGCCCGCCAGACCACCTGGTCGCCGGTCACCAGCGCCGGCAGGTTGGCCCGCAAATGGCAACGGAATACCTGGCCGGCCAACTCGCCTTCCTGGGCCTCGACCTCGACCTGGACGCCGAAATGCGCGATCACCAGTCCGGTCTGCTCAGGGCCCAGGTCTCCGCCCTCCAGGGCCTCGACGGCACTGGATTCACGTTTGGCTGCGCGGGCGGCGCGCTCGCCCTGGATCTTTTCGATGCGCCAGTTCTGACGACGATTGAGTTGGCGTTTGGCCATGGGTGTTCCGTATGAAGAAATGCAGCGAATAGGGTAAAACGGCGGCGAGTTTAGCACGCCCGACCGGTTGCCTAGGCTAAACTGCGCAGCTAAGCCGAGGAGCTCCCCCATGCAAAACCCGCAGAACCTGATCTGGATCGACCTGGAAATGACCGGTCTGAACCCTGACACCGACGTCATCATCGAAATGGCCACCATCGTCACCGACAGCGATCTCAACACCCTGGCCGAGGGTCCGGTGATTGCGATCCACCACAGTGATGAGGTGCTGGCCGGCATGGACGAGTGGAACACCCGCCAGCACGGCGGCTCGGGACTGACCCAACGGGTGCGCGAGAGCAGGATCAGCATGGCCGAGGCCGAAGCCCAGACCATCGCCTTCCTGGAACAATGGGTGCCAAGGGGCAAGTCGCCGATCTGTGGCAACAGCATCTGCCAGGACCGTCGCTTCCTTTATACCCACATGAAATCCCTGGAAAGCTATTTCCATTACCGCAACCTGGATGTCTCCACACTCAAGGAGCTGGCCGCTCGCTGGGCGCCAGAAGTGCGTGACAGTTTCCAGAAGGGCAGCACCCACCTGGCCCTGGACGACATCCGCGAATCCATCGCCGAGTTGCAGCATTATCGCAAGCACTTCATCAAGTTCTAAACGGCACCCCAGCGACTGGCGAGATTGCTTTTTGTGGCGAGGGAGCTTGCTCCCGCTGGCCTGCGAAGCAGGCCCCAGCAGTTTTCCAGGAATACTCAATTGTCTGGTTTGCGACTGCTGCGCAGCCGAGCGGGAGCAAGCTCCCTCGCCACAGGTGATCCTCTGAGCCAGGGTCGGCGCCGCGCCCCCTTTTGGTGCCTGCCCAAACTGGCTAGACTGCGCGCCTTCCCGCAAGGACTGCCACCATGTTGCTGATGCTGTATCTGATCGCCATTACCGCCGAAGCCATGACCGGCGCCTTGTCTGCCGGGCGGCGGGGCATGGACTGGTTCGGCGTGGTGCTGATCGCCTGTATCACGGCGCTGGGTGGCGGCTCGGTGCGCGACGTGCTGCTGGGGCATTACCCGCTGACCTGGGTCAAGCATCCGGAATACCTGGTGCTGACGACCGCGGCGGCCATGTTGACGGTATTCCTGGCGCGCTGGATGCGTCACCTGCGCTCGCTGTTCCTGGTGCTCGATGCCGTTGGGCTGGTGGCGTTTACCTTGATCGGCTGCATGACCGCGCTGGAAATGGGCCATGGCATGTTGGTGGCCTCGGTCAGTGGGGTGATTACCGGGGTTTTTGGCGGCATTCTGCGGGATATCTTCTGTAACGACATCCCGCTGATTTTCCGTCGCGAACTCTATGCCAGCGTCTCCTTCGCTGCCGCGTGGTGCTACCTGCTGTGTGTCTACCTGCAATTGCCCAGCGAGCAGGCGATCCTGATCACCCTGTTTGGTGGTTTCCTGCTGAGGCTCCTGGCGATCCGGTTTCACTGGGAAATGCCCAAGTTCGTCTATAACGACGAAGTCTGACGTTCGGCATGTTGGCGCAGCGCCCATTGCACATGTTCCTGCACCAGGGCTGACGGATAGTCCTGTCGCGCCTTCAACGCCTCCAGCACGGGAATCGTCGTCGGCGCATTGCCAAGCCCCACCGCCAGGTTACGCAGCCAGCGCTCATAACCGGCGCGGCGTAATGGCGAACCTTCGGTGCTGCTGAGAAACCTCTCCTCATCCCACATGAACAGCTCGGCCAGTTCGGCATTGTCCAGGTTGTGGCGTGGCTTGAAGTCGCCTTCCGCGGACGGCCGGGCGAAGCGATTCCACGGGCAGACGATCTGGCAGTCATCGCAACCGAACACCCGATTGCCGATCAGCGGCCGCAGCTCCTCGGGGATAGCGTTTTTCAGTTCGATCGTGAGGTAGGAGATGCAACGCCGGGCATCCAATACGTAGGGACCAACGAAGGCGTTGGTCGGGCAGATGTCCAGGCAGGCGGTGCATTTTCCGCAATGCTCTGTGCCGTGGGGCGGGTCCACCGGCAGCGGCAGGTCGACGAACAGCTCGCTGAGGAAAAAATAGCTGCCGGCCTTGCGGTTCAACACCAGGGTGTTTTTGCCGATCCATCCCAGCCCGGCCTGTTCGGCAATGGCTTTTTCCAGCACCGGTGCGCTGTCGACAAACGCGCGATAGCCGAAGGGGCCGATGGCTGCCTGGATTTTTTCTGCCAATTGCTGCACGCGTTTACGGATCAATTTGTGGTAATCGCGGCCCAACGCATAACGCGAGACGTAGGCTTTTTCCGGTTCGCCAAGCAATTGCGCCATTCGGGTGTCGCCCGGCAGGTAGTCCATGCGCAGGGACACCACCCGCAGCGTGCCCGGAACCAGTTCTTCCGGGTGCGAGCGTTTGCTGCCGTGGGCGCCCATGTAATCCATTTCGCCGTGGTAGCCGGCTTCGAGCCAGCGTTGCAAGTGCTGCTCATGCTCGCCAAGGTCCAGGCCGCTGATGCCGACTTGCTGGAAACCCAGCTCGCGGCCCCAGTCCTTGATGGATTGGGCGAGGGCGGGGAGGTCTGTGGGAATGGCAGGCATGAGGCGAGAGAAACCGGAGCTGAGATGCGTATAATTCTGCCAGACATCGGAGCCCGAAGACGCATGCCGCAGACTAAAGATGAATTTCCCGACGCGCTGTACAGTGCCGCGCAAGTCCGGGCCCTCGACGCACAACTGATCGCGGCGGGCACCAGCGGCTTCGAATTGATGCAGCGCGCCGCCCGCGCCACCTGGCGAGCGATCGTCCGGCGCTGGCCTGAAGCCGGCGAGTTGACCGTATTCGCCGGCCATGGCAACAACGCCGGCGATGGCTACCTGGTGGCGACTCTGGCCCGGCGTGCCGGCTGGGCGGTCCGGGTACTGGCGGTAGGCGAGCCCCGGCGGTTGCTGGGTGATGCCGCCAATGCCCATGCCGAAGCCGTGGCGGTCGGTGTGCCGGTGGAACCTTGGTCGGATGATTGCGAATTGCGCGGTGTTCTGCTCGACGCGTTGCTCGGCACCGGGGCGAGCGGTGACGTTCGAGAACCGTATGTCCGGGCAATCGACACCATCAATGTCAGTGGGTTACCGGTCGCTGCGGTGGATATCCCTTCCGGGTTGTGTGCCGACACCGGTCGGGTGCTGGGTACCGCAGTGACGGCGGACCTGACCGTGACCTTCATTGGCCTGAAGCTCGGTCTGTTCACCGGCGATGCGGCGGATCGGGTGGGAGAGTTGGTATTCAACGACCTGCACGCGGACCCGGACCTCGTTGACGCGGCGCCGGCCAACGCTCGATTGCTCTTGCCGCATAATTTGCCGCGTCTGCCGCCCCGTGCGCCTTCAGCCCACAAGGGCAGGTTTGGTCATGTGCTGTTGATTGGCGGCGACCGCGGTTTTGGCGGCGCCATCCAGATGAGCGCCGAAAGCGCCTTGCGCAGCGGTGCGGGGATGGTTTCGATGGCGACCCGCAGCGAGCATGTGGCCGCCGCGCTGGTGCGTTTGCCTGAGGTGATGGTGCAAGGCACCCATTCGGCTAACCAGTTGATGGGGCTGCTCAAACAGGCCAGCGTGCTGGTGGTGGGGCCGGGCCTGGGCCAGGCCGCTTGGGGGCGCAGCCTGTTGTCGGCGGCGGCCAATGCGTCGCTGCCGCAGGTGTGGGATGCCGATGCGCTGAATTTGTTGAGCCGTGGCGTGGTCAGTCTGCCGGAACAGTGCATCATCACCCCGCATCCAGGCGAGGCCGCGCGACTGCTGGGGATTTCCACCGTGCAGGTGCAGGCCGATCGTCCAGCGGCGGCCCACGCATTGAGCAAAAAATACCGAGCCAGCGTGATTCTCAAAGGCGCCGGTAGCCTGATCGCCAGCCCGGACGGGCGCCTGGCGGTTTGCGGTCAGGGTCATCCGGCGATGGCCACCGCTGGCCTGGGGGATGTACTCGCTGGCGTGGCCGGCGCTTTGCTGGCCCAGGGAATGGAAGGATTCGAAGCCGCGTGCCTGGCCGTCTGGCTGCATGCCAATGCCGGGGTGCAGGTCGGTCGCTCGGGCCGCGGATTGGCCGCGACCGATCTGATTCCGGCCATTCGTCAGTTGTTGGAGGAGCACTCACCGTGTCTGAAGTAACCCTGTACGTGGCGGACGAACAAGCCATGACACAATTTGGCGCCCGCATCGCGCAGATCACCGCAGGCCATGGTCTGATTTTTCTCGAAGGTGACCTCGGCGCGGGGAAAACCACCCTGTCCCGTGGCATCATTCGCGGCCTCGGGCATGTCGGCTCGGTCAAGAGCCCCACGTTCACGTTGGTCGAGCCCTACGAGATCGGTGATACCCGCGCCTTCCATTTCGACCTGTATCGACTGGTCGATCCTGAGGAGCTGGAGTTTCTCGGGATCCGTGATTATTTCGAAGATGACGCCTTGTGCCTGATTGAATGGCCTCAGAAGGGTGCAGGCTTTTTGCCAAAGCCCGACCTGACCATTACCATTGGCGCGCAGAACGGCGGGCGTTCGCTGAAACTGACGCCGCAAGGCTCGCGTGGCGAGTCGTGGTGTGCCGCTCTGGCACTGGAAAACTAATTGATGATGGGGTTTGGTATGCGCTTTCGCGCGGTGGTTGCTGTCGTAGGACTGTTGCTTACGGCACTGGCCGTCGATGCTGTGGCTGAGACAAAGGTCAACAGTGTTCGCCTCTGGCGGGCGCCGGACAACACCCGGCTGGTGTTCGACCTGACAGGCCCGGTGCAGCACAGCGTGTTCACCCTCGCGGCCCCGGATCGCCTGGTGATCGACATCAACGGTGCATCCCTGGGCGCGCCGCTGAACGTGCCCACGGCCAACACGCCGATTACCGCGATGCGTTCGGCCCAGCGCACGCCCACCGACCTGCGAGTGGTCATCGACCTGAAACAGGCCGTGACCCCGAAGAGTTTCACCCTCGCACCCAATGCCCAGTACGGTAACCGGTTGGTGGTGGATCTGTTCGATAACCCGGCCGACGCCGCGCCTGCGCCACCGCCCCCGACCAAGGTCGCGACGGTGCCTGCCGTTCCGGTCACACCCACCGAGCCTGCGCTCAAGCTGCCACCGGCGCCGGCCGGCAAACGCGACATCATCGTGGTCATCGATGCCGGCCACGGTGGCGAAGACCCTGGCGCCTCGGGCTCGCGCGGTCAGCGTGAGAAAGACGTGGTGCTGGCCATCGCCCGGGAGTTGCAGCGCCAGGTCAACGGCATGAAGGGCTTTCGCGCCGAGCTGACCCGCACCGGCGACTACTTCATTCCGTTGCGTGGCCGCACCGAGATCGCCCGCAAGAAAGGTGCGGACCTGTTCGTCTCGATCCACGCCGACGCCGCGCCTTCGAAGGCTGCGTTCGGCGCCTCGGTATTCGCCTTGTCCGATCGTGGCGCCACCTCCGAGACCGCGCGCTGGCTGGCCGACAGTGAAAACCGTTCCGACCTGATCGGTGGTGCCGGCAACGTCAGCCTCGACGACAAGGACCGGATGCTTGCCGGCGTGTTGCTGGATCTGTCGATGACCGCCTCGTTGACGTCCAGCCTCAACGTTGGGCAAAAGGTCCTGAGCAACATCGGCCGCGTTACCCCGCTGCACAAGCAACGCGTCGAACAGGCCGGATTCATGGTGCTCAAGTCGCCGGACATCCCGTCGATCCTCGTGGAAACCGGGTTTATTTCCAACGCCAACGAAGCCTCGAAACTGTCCTCCGCGAGCCACCAGCAGGCCCTGGCCCGTTCCATCAGCAGCGGCGTGCGGCAGTTCTTCCAGCAGAACCCGCCGCCGGGTACCTACATCGCCTGGCTGCGCGATTCGGGCAAGATTGCCCAGGGACCGCGGGATCATCGCGTCAGTCCTGGCGAAACCCTGGCGATGATCGCGGTGCGCTACCAGGTGTCGCCCGCTACCTTGCGCAGCGCCAATAACCTGCAGAGTGACGAGCTGAAGATCGGCCAGACCCTGACCATTCCCGGCAACGAAGTGGCGGTCAAGCAATGACGGATGAAGTGATTGGCGGCAACGCTCGCATCGAACTGCTCAGCCCGCGGCTGGCGAACCAGATCGCTGCCGGTGAGGTGGTCGAGCGCCCGGCGTCGGTCATCAAGGAACTGCTGGAAAACAGCCTCGACTCCGGGGCCAAGCGCATCGACGTCGATGTCGAGCAGGGCGGCGTCAAACTGTTGCGGGTGCGCGATGACGGTCGCGGCATTCCCGCCGACGACCTGCCGCTGGCGCTGGCTCGCCACGCCACCAGCAAGATTCGCGACCTGGAAGACCTCGAGCGGGTCATGAGCCTGGGGTTTCGTGGCGAGGCGCTGGCGTCCATCAGCTCGGTGTCGCGCCTGACGCTGACGTCCCGCACCCGCGATGCCGACCAGGCCTGGCAGGTCGAGACCGAAGGCCGCGACATGGCTTCTCGCGTCCAGCCCGCCGCCCATCCGGTGGGCACCTCGGTAGAAGTGCGCGACCTGTTCTTCAATACCCCGGCCCGGCGCAAGTTCCTCAAGGCCGAGAAGACCGAGTTCGATCATTTGCAGGAAGTCATCAAGCGCCTGGCCCTGGCGCGTTTTGACGTGGCGTTCCATTTGCGCCACAACGGCAAGACCATCCTCAGCCTGCACGAGGCCCACGATGATGCGGCCCGTGCCCGACGCGTGGGCGCGGTGTGCGGTGCGGGTTTCCTCGAGCAGGCATTGCCCATCGAGGTGGAGCGCAATGGCCTGCACCTGTGGGGCTGGGTCGGCTTGCCGACGTTCTCCCGCAGCCAGGCGGATTTGCAGTATTTCTATGTGAATGGCCGCGCGGTGCGCGACAAGCTCGTGGCCCACGCGGTGCGCCAGGCGTATCGCGATGTGCTGTTCAACGGTCGGCATCCGACCTTCGTGCTGTTTTTCGAGGTCGACCCTTCGGTGGTGGACGTCAACGTGCACCCGACCAAGCACGAAGTGCGGTTCCGTGACGGGCGCATGGTCCATGACTTCCTCTACGGCACTTTGCATCGCGCCCTGGGCGACGTGCGTCCTGAAGATCAATTGGCGGCCCCGGCGGCGTTGGCCGGCATGGTCCGGCCAAGCGGACTGGAAGCTGGCGAATTCGGTCCCCAGGGCGAAATGCGCCTTGCGGCCAACGCGCTGCTTGAGCAACCCCAGCCCCAGCCGGTCTATAACAAGGCCGGCAACGGTGCCGGCAGCGGCTATCAATACCAATACACGCCGCGTCCTCAGTCGAATGTGCCGGCGGCGGAGGCCCAGGCTGCCTATCGCGAATTTTTCAAGCCGCTGCCGGAGACCGGTGCGGCGGCATTGCCCGATGGCCAGGGCGATATCCCGCCGCTAGGCTATGCCCTGGCGCAGCTCAAAGGTATCTACATCCTCTCGGAAAATGCCCAGGGCCTGGTCCTGGTGGACATGCACGCCGCCCACGAGCGGATCATGTACGAACGATTGAAGATCGCCATGGCCAGCGAAGGCTTGAGCGGGCAACCGCTGCTGGTGCCCGAATCCCTGGCCGTCAGCCAGCGCGAAGCCGATTGCGCCGAAGAACATGTGAGCTGGTTCCAGCGCCTGGGCTTCGAGTTGCAGCGCCTGGGCCCGGAGACCCTGGCGATCCGGCAGATCCCGGCCTTGTTGAAACAGGCCGAGGCCAATCGCCTGGTCAGCGACGTGCTGGCGGACCTGATGGAGTACGGCACCAGTGACCGGATCCAGGCGCACCTGAACGAACTGCTCGGCACCATGGCCTGCCACGGCGCAATCCGCGCCAACCGGCGCCTGGCCCTGCCGGAAATGAACGGTCTGCTGCGGGATATGGAAAATACCGAACGCAGCGGTCAATGCAACCATGGCCGGCCGACCTGGACCCAATTGGGCCTGGACGACCTGGACAAACTGTTCCTGCGCGGTCGCTGATGAGCCAGCTCCCTCCGGCGATCTTCCTGATGGGGCCGACGGCCGCCGGCAAGACCGACCTGGCCATCGAACTGACCAAGGTGCTGCCCTGCGAGTTGATAAGCGTCGACTCGGCCTTGGTCTATCGGGGCATGGACATCGGCACCGCCAAGCCATCGAAGGAACTGCTGGCCGAATATCCGCACCGCCTGATCGATATCCTCGACCCGGCCGACGCCTACTCGGCAGCCGATTTCCGGCGTGATGCGCTCCAGGCCATGGCCGAGATCACCGCGCGGGGCAAGATTCCGCTGCTGGTGGGCGGCACCATGCTCTATTACAAGGCCTTGGTCGACGGGCTGGCGGACATGCCGGCGGCCGATCCCGAGGTGCGCGCGCAGATCGAAGAAGAGGCTGCGCGCCTTGGCTGGCAAGCGCTTCACGAGCAATTGGCGGTGATCGATCCCGAGTCGGCGGCGCGTATTCACCCCAACGACCCGCAGCGGCTCAGCCGGGCGCTGGAGGTTTATCGGGTCAGCGGCCAGAGCATGACGGCCCTGCGCCAGCGACAATCTGCGCAAAGTACTGAAGCAGCCGCTTCGGGACTGCAACAATTGCCCTATACTGTCGCGAATCTGGCCATCGCTCCGGCGAACCGGCAAGTGTTGCATCAGCGTATTGAACAAAGATTCACATTGATGTTGGAACAGGGGTTCATAGACGAGGTCGTAGCCCTGCGTGAGCGAAGTGACCTGCATGCCGGGTTGCCGTCTATACGTGCGGTAGGTTATCGACAAGTCTGGGATTACCTGGACGGCAAGCTGACGTCAGCCGAGATGCGCGAGCGTGGGATTATCGCCACGCGCCAATTGGCGAAGCGCCAGTTCACCTGGTTGCGCAGCTGGACTGACTTGCATTGGCTCGACAGCCTTGATTGCGACAATCTGCCACGCGCCTTGAAATACCTTGGGACCATCTCCATATTGAGCTGAGTCCTTGCAATTGCCGTCTATCCTTGGGGGTGTGACGGCCCAAGCCATCTGATTCCGATTTTTATAATTGATCCTTAAAGGAGTGCGGCACATGTCAAAAGGGCATTCGCTACAAGACCCTTACTTGAACACTTTACGTAAAGAAAAAGTTGGGGTGTCCATCTATCTGGTCAACGGGATCAAACTGCAAGGCACGATCGAGTCTTTCGACCAGTTCGTCATCCTGCTGAAAAACACCGTCAGCCAGATGGTCTACAAACACGCTATCTCGACAGTGGTGCCGGTTCGCCCAATTCGTCTGCCTAGCGCAACCGAATCCGAAGGCGCTGACGCTGAGCCGGGTAACGCTTGATAGGAGCCTCCTTTGTTCTTTGAGCGCCACGGTGGTGGTGAGCGGACTATTCTCGTTCACTTGGAAGGACAGGACCCTGAGGCGCGCGAAGATCCGCAGGAGTTTCAGGAATTGGCAATTTCGGCCGGCGCCGAGACCGTCGCGTTTTTCAACGTGCCGCGTCATCGGCCAACCGCCAAATTCCTGATCGGCAGTGGCAAGGTCGAGGAGTTGCGCGACCTGGTCAAGGCCGAGCACATCGATCTGGTGATTTTCAATCACATCCTTACGCCCAGTCAGGAACGTAACCTCGAACGTGTCTTCGAGTGTCGCGTGATCGACCGCACCGGGCTGATTCTCGATATCTTTGCCCAACGCGCGCGTACCCATGAAGGCAAGCTCCAGGTCGAACTGGCCCAGCTTGAGCACATGAGCACACGGCTGGTTCGCGGCTGGACTCACCTCGAGCGCCAGAAAGGCGGTATCGGCCTGCGTGGCCCGGGTGAAACCCAGCTGGAAACCGACCGGCGCCTGCTGCGGGTTCGCCTGCGCCAGATCAAGGGGCGGCTGGAGAAGGTCCGCAGCCAGCGCGAGCAGTCGCGACGCGGCCGCAAGCGGGCGGACATCCCGACGGTTTCACTGGTGGGGTATACCAACGCCGGCAAATCGACGCTGTTCAATCACGTTACCCAGTCCGACGTCTACGCGGCCGACCAGTTGTTCGCCACGCTCGACCCGACCCTGCGCCGGCTCGACCTGGACGACCTCGGGCCGATCGTGCTGGCCGACACCGTGGGCTTCATCCGGCACCTGCCGCATAAACTGGTCGAGGCTTTCCGGGCTACGCTCGAAGAGTCGAGCAACTCCGACCTGCTGCTGCATGTGATCGATGCTGCCGAGCCGGACCGGATGCTGCAGATCGAGCAGGTCATGGTGGTGCTGGGCGAGATCGGGGCGCAGGACTTGCCGATCCTCGAGGTATACAACAAACTCGATTTGCTCGAGGGCGTGGAACCGCAGATCCAGCGCGATGCCGACGGCAAGCCGCAGCGGGTCTGGCTGTCGGCGCGTGATGGCAGCGGCCTGGACCTGCTCAAGCAGGCCGTGGCGGAGCTGCTGGGCGACGACCTGTTTGTCGGCACCCTGAAGCTGCCACAGCGTTTTGCCCGGCTGCGTGCCCAGTTCTTCGAGCTGGGGGCGGTGCAGAAAGAAGAACACGACGAAGACGGTGTCTGCCTGCTGGCCGTTCGCCTGCCTCGGTCGGAACTGAACCGGCTGGTCAGTCGTGAAGGGCTGCAACCGATGGAATTCATCGAGCAACACACTTTGCAATAAAAGCCTGAGAAAGCTGTGTCAGGCATTCTGTAGCATTGGCCGGCGCGCCGTGGGTGCGTCTTTGCTTTATCAGATGGAGAGCGCTATGGCTTGGAATGAGCCGGGTGGCAACTCGAACAACCAGGATCCCTGGGGCGGCAAGCGTCGTAACAACGGCGACCGCAAGGGACCACCGGATCTCGACGAGGCCTTCCGCAAGCTGCAGGAAAGCCTGAACGGTTTGTTCGGTGGTGGTAAGAAACGCGGTGACGATGGCGGCAGCCGTCCGGGCAGAGGCGGTGGTTTCGGCCTGCTCGGCATCGGTCTTGTCGTGCTTGCGGCTGTCTGGCTGTACAGCGCGGTTTATGTCGTGGACGAGCAGGAGCAAGCCGTGGTGCTGCGCTTCGGCAAGTACTACGAAACCGTCGGCCCGGGCCTGAACATCTATTTCCCGCCGATCGACCAGAAGTACATGGAGAACGTCACGCGTGAGCGTGCCTACACCAAGCAGGGCCAGATGCTCACCGAGGACGAGAACATCGTCGAAGTGCCGCTGACCGTGCAGTACAAGATCACCAACCTGCAGGACTTCGTGCTGAACGTCGACCAGCCGGAAATCAGCCTGCAACACGCGACTGAGAGTGCCTTGCGCCATGTGGTGGGCTCCACCGCCATGGACCAGGTGCTGACCGAAGGTCGCGAGCTGATGGCCAGCGAAATCAAGGAGCGTCTGCAACGCTTCCTCGACACCTATCGCACCGGTATCACCGTGACCCAGGTCAACGTGCAGAGCGCAGCGGCACCGCGTGAAGTCCAGGAAGCCTTCGACGACGTGATCCGTGCCCGTGAAGACGAGCAGCGTTCGCGCAACCAGGCCGAAACCTACGCCAACGGCGTCGTGCCGGAAGCCCGTGGCCAGGCCCAGCGCATCATCGAGGATGCCAACGGCTATCGCGACGAAGTGGTTTCCCGCGCCAAGGGTGAGGCTGATCGCTTCACCAAGCTGGTGGCCGAGTATCGCAAGGCTCCTGAAGTGACCCGCCAGCGTCTGTACCTGGACACCATGCAGGAAGTCTTCAGCAACACCAGCAAGGTCCTCGTGACCGGCAACAAGAACGGCCAGAGCAATCTGCTGTACCTGCCGCTGGACAAGATGGTCGAGAGCGGTCGCAACACCGGCACGCCGTCAACCGGCGCGGCGGCAGCCGCCAGCAATGAAGCCAATGCCCGCGCGGCGGCGGACCTGCAGCAACAGCAAGCACGTACCAGGGAGAGTCGCTGATGAGCAATAAATCGCTGATCGCCCTTATTGTCGGTGTCGTCGTGGCGATCGCTGCCTGGAACTGCTTCTACATCGTGGCTCAGACCGAGCGTGCGGTGTTGCTGCAGTTCGGTCGCGTGGTCCAGGCTGATGTCCAGCCGGGGCTGCATGTGAAAGTGCCGTACGTCAACAAGGTGCGCAAGTTCGACGCCCGCCTGATGACGCTGGACGCGCCGACGCAGCGCTTCCTGACGCTGGAAAAGAAAGCCGTGATGGTCGATGCCTATGCCAAGTGGCGCGTGAAGGATGCGGAGCGCTTCTACACCGCGACGTCCGGCCTCAAGCAGATCGCTGACGAACGTCTGTCCCGTCGCCTGGAATCGGGTCTGCGTGACCAGTTCGGTAAGCGTACCCTGCATGAAGTGGTCTCCGGTGAGCGCGATGCGCTCATGTCCGACATCACCCGTTCGCTGAACACGATGGCGGAAAAAGAGCTGGGTATCGAAGTGGTCGATGTCCGCGTCAAGGCCATCGACCTGCCGAAGGAAGTGAACCGCAGCGTGTTCGAGCGCATGAGCACCGAGCGTGAGCGTGAAGCCCGCGAGCACCGTGCCAAGGGTAACGAGCTGGCTGAAGGCATCCGTGCCGACGCCGATCGCCAACGCCGTGTGCTGCTGGCCGAAGCCTATCGCGAATCGGAAGAAGTCCGTGGTGATGGCGATGCCCAGGCCGCTGCGATCTACGCCAAGGCCTACGGCCAGGACCAGGAGTTCTACGCGTTCTATCGTAGCCTGCGCGCCTACCGTGAAAGCTTCGCGAACAAGTCCGACGTTCTGGTCCTGGACCCAAGCAGCGACTTTTTCCACTACCTGGAAAAGGCCAAGCCTTGATGCGACGTTGACCTGAAGCACTCCGCCCGGCGGCTAAAACGTCGGGCGGGGTGATCCTTTGGGAAAACGTGTGTATGATGCGGCAGCCGGGAAATCCCCGGCTTTTTTGCGTCTGCACGTTCGATTGTGGTTGGTTGCAGGCGTCGGGTGAAATGACCCGACAGGTTTTTCGAGGAAAGTGCTTGGCGAGGCCGATTCAAGGCCATTCGTCACGTCGCCCTTGCGCGTGGTTTGCGGTTTTTCGCATGGCGCGGGCATTTTCTGCTTCACTCAAGGCCAGCCCGAAAGTTGGCCGCCCGGATCATAGGGGAATGGCGTAATGGCAACGGTAGACCGCTGGCTGCTGCCAGATGGCATCGAAGAAGTACTGCCACCGGAGGCCGCGCGTATCGAAGTAGCGCGTCGGCAGGTGTTGGATCTGTTCCAGAGCTGGGGTTACGAGTTTGTCGTGACCCCGCATATCGAGTACCTGGAATCCCTGCTGACCGGCGCGGGCCAGGACCTGGATCTGCGCACCTTCAAGGTCATCGATCCGCAGTCGGGTCGGCAGATGGGCTTTCGGGCCGACATCACGCCACAAGTGGCGCGCATCGATGCCCACACCCTGCGTCGTGAAGGTCCGAGCCGCCTGTGCTATGCCGGCAGTGTCCTGCATGCCTTGCCGCGTGCCTTGTCGTCTTCGCGCAGCCCGATCCAGCTGGGCGCCGAGCTGTATGGCGACGCGAGCCCGAGCAGCGACGTGGAAGTCATCAGTCTGATGCTGGCCATGCTGCAACTGGCTGACGTGCCGGATGTCCACATGGACCTGGGCCATGTCGGCATCTACCGCGGCCTGGCACGTGCGGCCGGCCTGTCCGGCGAAGTGGAACAGCAGTTGTTCGATGCGTTGCAGCGCAAGGCCATCGACGAAGTCATCAGCCTGACCGAAGGCCTGCCGACACAATTGTCTGGCATGCTGCGGGCATTGGTGGATCTGTGTGGCGGCCGTGAGGTGCTGGGCGCCGCTCGCGAGCGTCTGGCCGGTGCGCCGGCGCCTGTGCTGGCGGCCCTTGATGACTTGTTGGCGATTGCCGAGCGTCTGTCGGTGCGTTTCCCGGAGCTGCCGCTGTATTTCGACCTGGGTGAACTGCGCGGTTATCACTACCACACCGGCGTGGTGTTCGCCGTATTCGTACCGGGCGTCGGCCAGTCCATCGCCCAGGGCGGTCGCTACGACGACATCGGCGCCGATTTCGGTCGTGCCCGTCCGGCGACCGGCTTCTCTACCGATTTGAAAACCCTGGTGACCCTGGGGCGTGCTGAGATCGAGTTACCGTCTGGCGGTATCTGGATGCCTGACAGTACGGATGCGGCACTCTGGCAGATGGTCTGCCAGTTGCGCAGTGAGGGTCAGCGTGTCGTCCAGGCATTGCCTGGGCAACCTTTGGCCGCCGCCCGTGAAGCGGACTGCGACCGGCAATTGATTCAGCAGAACGGGCTTTGGCAAGTATTGCCGCTGGCTTCTTGAGTTTTCCTGCCGGCCATCGCCGGCACCAAGTTTGCGCGAATGAGGACAAGTGTTATGGGTAAGAATGTCGTAGTCCTGGGCACCCAGTGGGGTGATGAGGGCAAAGGCAAGATCGTTGATCTGCTGACCGAACATGCTGCCGCCGTAGTGCGCTACCAGGGTGGCCACAACGCAGGTCACACCTTGGTGATCGACGGTGAGAAAACCGTTCTGCACCTGATCCCCTCGGGCGTGCTGCGCGAAGGCGTGCAGTGCCTGATCGGCAACGGCGTGGTGGTTGCCCCCGACGCCCTGCTGCGGGAAATCATCAAGCTGGAAGAGAAGGGTGTGCCGGTGCGCGAACGCCTGCGCATCAGCCCGTCCTGCCCGCTGATCCTGTCCTATCACGTTGCGCTGGACCAGGCCCGTGAAAAGGCCCGTGGCGAGCTGAAGATCGGCACCACCGGTCGCGGCATCGGCCCGGCCTATGAAGACAAGGTCGCCCGTCGCGGCCTGCGCATCGGCGACCTGTTCCACCGCGAACGTTTCGCCGCCAAGCTGGGCGAGTTGCTGGACTACCACAACTTTGTCCTGGTCAATTATTACAAAGAGCCGGCCATCGACTTCCAGAAAACCCTCGACGAGTGCATGGAATACGCCGAGCTGCTCAAGCCGATGATGCTCGACGTCACCGCCGAGTTGCACGAGCTGCGCCGCGCCGGTAAGGACATCATGTTCGAAGGCGCCCAGGGTTCGCTGCTGGACATCGACCACGGCACCTACCCGTACGTCACCAGCTCCAACACCACCGCTGGCGGCATCGCCACCGGTTCGGGTTTTGGCCCGATGTACCTGGACTACATCCTCGGCATCACCAAGGCCTACACCACCCGCGTCGGTTCGGGCCCGTTCCCGACCGAGCTGTTCGACGACGTCGGTGCCTTCCTGGCCAAGCGCGGCCACGAGTTCGGTGCCACCACCGGTCGTGCCCGTCGTTGCGGCTGGTTCGATGCCGTCATCCTGCGTCGCGCCATTGACGTCAACAGCATCTCGGGCCTGTGCCTGACCAAGCTGGACGTGCTGGACGGCCTGGAAACCATCAACATCTGCGTGGGCTACAAGAACCAGGACGGCGCCGTCATCGACGCACCGACCGATGCAGACAGCTACATTGGCCTGGAGCCGGTGTACGAGCAGATGCCAGGCTGGACCGAATCGACCGTGGGCGCCAAGACCCTGGAAGAGCTGCCCGTGGCGGCCCGCAACTACATCAAGCGCGTCGAAGAGCTGGTCGGTGCGCCGATCGACATTATTTCGACGGGGCCGGACCGCAACGAAACCATCGTTCTGCGTCATCCTTTCGCCTGATAAGTCGTTGATGTAACTCACAAAGGACCCTCGTTTGGGTCCTTTGTCGTCTCTGTCTGTCAGACGGCACGACCTTTGCTACGCACCCTTGATAATAAGTACTTCTTGTGAAGTGCCATCAATTTAATGGCGTTAGTAGAGGGATTCCCCTGTGTCGGCCGTTCTCTCACTGTTACAAAGCCGTTTGCTGCGGCCTGTTTTCGTTACGCTCGGTATCGCCCTTTTGGTGCAGGTACTGGTCGCCGTTGCGCTGACCCGAAGCACGGTCACTGCGCTGGAGGCCGACCTGAACGCGCGCCTGGGGGCTGACAGCCAGAAACTCGCCGGTGAGCTGGAGCAGGCCGGGCGTGAAGTCACCTCGAGCCTTGATAACCTTTCCGCCAGCACCCGCCAACGGTTGAACGCCGGTTTGTCCTCGCGGCTGAAGGAGGAGCAGGCCCATCTGCGTGCGACTCTGGAAAAAGACCTGAGGGATTCCGCCAATGATATGGCGCAGCTTTTGGCCTCGGTGGCGCCTCGCGCCATGTGGGACAGCGACGTGCCGACCCTTTCCGAATTCGCCCGCCGCGCCCAGCGCAATCCCAACGTGTTGTTCGTCATCTATGACGACGCTGCCGGCGAACACCTGACTCGTTATCTGAACCGGGAAAACCCGATCAACAAGGCCCTGCTGGAAAAAGGCAAGGGCGAGCGGGCACTGGACAAGGTGCTGGACGCGGCGAAGAACGACCCGTCGGTCTATTACCTCGAAGCGTCGATCAACCCCAACGGTGTGGAAATTGGCAAAGTGCTGATGGGCGTTTCTACCGCCTCGGTAGAAACCGATCTGAAAGCGCTGGACCAGCGCTTCTCGGCCTTGATCGCCAGCAGTGACCAATTGGTCGGTGACAGCCTCAAGGGCGCAGCCGCCGACAGCGCCACCGCCATGCGTGGCCGCCTGGGCTCGGCGCAGGCAACCGCCACGCAAATGCAGACCAATACCGCCGCCACCGTGCAGGAGGCTGCGGGGACTTTGCGCTGGCGCATCGGTCTGGGCCTGGCGCTGGTCGGGTTCGGCGTGCTGGCATTGCTGGCCGTGGTGCTGGGGCGGCGGGTGGTCAATCGCTTGAAGCTGTTGATCGCAGCGATGAACGACCTGGCGGCGGGCGAGGGCGATCTGACCAAGCGTGTACAGATCAGCAGCAAGGATGAAATTGGCGACATGGCTTCGGCGGTCAATCGTTTTGTCGACAAGTTGCAACCTATCGTGCGTGAAGCGGGCGACGTGGCCCAGCGCACCGGCCAGGAAATCGGTGCGATGACCCTGCGCAACTCCGGCGCCGACGCGGCGGCCGGCATGCAGCGCGACGAAGTGGCCGAGAGCCTGCGGGCGTTGTCGCAGATGGCTGATGAGGCGCAGTCGGAAAGCCAGGCGATGCAGGCGGCCCTGCAGCAGGTGGTAGAGATTCGACAGGCCACCGATGAAACGACCCGCACCGCGGCCAAGGTCGGCGGCTTGATCGAAGCGCTGGCCGGACAGGTCGACACCGGGGCGAAGGTCATCGAGCGGCTGGCCCAGCAGAGCGAGCAGATCGAAGTGGTCCTGACGGTTATCCATGGCATCGCCGAGCAAACCAACCTGCTGGCGTTGAACGCGGCCATCGAAGCGGCGCGGGCAGGCGAAACCGGGCGCGGATTTGCGGTGGTGGCGGACGAGGTGCGGGCACTGGCGAGCAAGACCCAGAGTTCGACCGGCGACATCCAGGCGCATATCGTCGCCTTGCAACAAGGTGCGCGCGAAGCGGTGGCTGCGATTGGCCAGGCTGGACGACAAGCGAACGAGGGTCTGGCGGTGCTGCGAGACAGCGCCCGGCTGCAGCAATCAGTGCAGGCTTCGGTCGAGCAGGTCCACGCGGCCATCGGCCTGGCGACCCAGGCAGCGGCGCATCAGGCCCAGGGCGCCCAAGCGGTGCGCGGACGGGTGGAAACCATCCACGCCCAGGCCGAAAAAGCCGCCCAGGCGGTGGTCGAGACCACTGCCAGCGGCAAGGTGTTGGACAGTCTGGCGGCGCAGTTGAAGGCGAGCCTGGGGCAGTTCAGGGCCTGATCGAGATTGCGGCTGGCCCTTCGCGAGCAGGCTCGCTCCCACAGGGGTTCTGGCGTCTACAAGACCTGGTACCTGTGGGAGCGAGCCTGCTCGCGAAAGTGATTTCAGCGGCTCAGATACATCCGCGTCGTCAGCAAATAGACCGGTAACCCCGACACCAGGATAAGCAGCGCCGCGTAAGGCGCCGCTGCCGCAAACTCGATGTTCGAGGTATGTGCCCAGACCGCTGTCGCCAGGGTGTTGAGCCCGGTCGGGCTGAGCAGCAAAGTAGCAGTCAGTTCTTTCATCGCGTCCAGGAACACCAGCGCAAATGCCGCCCCCAGCGCCGGGAAGATAATCGGCAAGGTCACCCGGCAAAACGCACTGAAAGACGAAGCCCCCAGCGTGCGAGCCGCCTCTTCCAGCTGCGGCGCGGCCTTGTTCAGCGCCGTGCGCACCGGCGCCTGGGCCAGCGGCAGGAACAGCAGCGCGTAGGCAATCAGCAGCAAACCCGAGGTCTGATAGAGCGCCGGCACATAGTGCAGCGCGAAATACACCAGGCTCAGGGCAATCACCAGGCCTGGCAGTGCATGCAGCAAATACGGCAGGCGTTCTGCCCATAGCGCCAGGCGCCCCTTGTGACGCACCACCAGCAGGCCGACCGGCACCGCGAGTACAAGGCACAGCGCGGCGCCGCCCAGTGACAGCGCCAGGGATGACAGCAGGGCTTCGCCGATCTCGCCCACCGGGAAGGCGGCGGAAGTGCCCACCGCCAGCCAATACACGAGCATCCCCAGCGGAATACCGCTGCCAATAACCGTCAATGCCGCGCAATACAGCTGGCCGAGGAGCGCCCAGGGGCCGAGTCGTACCTGTTCCGCGCGGCGTGCCGCGCCTTGTCCGGTGCGTACGTGGCGGCCCTTGCCGCGCACGCGCAATTCCAGCCACAACAGTGCCAGGCAAAGCACCAACAGCACCGCCGACAGCATGGCGGCATTGGCGTTGCTGAACTCCAGCTCGAATTGTTGATAGATCGCGGTGGTAAACGTTTGCAGTCCGATGATCGACAACGCGCCGAACTCCACCAGCATGTGCAAGGCAATCAATAGTGAGCCGGCCAGCAGCGAAGGCCAGAGCAATGGCAGGGTGACGCGAAAAAACACGCCCCTGCGATTTTGCCCCAGGGTTCGTGCGGACTCCTCAAGAGAGGGATCGAGATTGCGTAGCGTTGCCGCCACCGGCAGGAAAATCAGCGGATATTTGGACAGCGTCATGACCAGGATGGCCCCGCCCAGTCCTTCGAATTGCGCGCTGAGCGATACCCAGGTGAAGCTGCTGACAAACGCCGGCACTGCGAATGGCAGGCAGAGGATCACGCCCCAGACCCTGCGTCCCGGCAGATTGCTGCGCTCCAAAAGCCAGGCCAGGGACAGGCCGATCACGCCACAGGCCAGCGTGACACCGATCATCAGCGCCAAGGTGTTGCGCAGCAGGCCGAATACATAAGGCCGCCAGAGCAAGTGCAATGCTTCTGTCCAACCGGCCTGCCAGGCCTTCGCGATGACATACAAGAGCGGCAACGCGCTCAGCAGCACCAGCAGCAGAACCGGGAGCAGCAGACCGATCGACGGGCGCTTGCGCCGGGGGATATAGCTCCCCGCGACACGGGGAGCGTTCAGCGACGGTGTCATCAGTTCAGGCCGACTTCACGTTCCAGCTCCAGGGCTTCTTCAGCATTGCCGAGGTCGGCCGGGGTGACCTTTGGCGGTTCAAGTTCACTGAACGGCTTGAGGCCACGGTCCGACACCATGCCTTTGTGCAGCGGGTACTCGGCGGACGTCTGGGTAATCACGCGCTGGCCTTCTTCACTGGCCATGTAGGCGAGCAGTTGTTGGGCTTCCTTGGGGTGCTTGCTGGATTTTAGCGCGGCGGCGCTGGACACGGTCACCAGGCCACCGGCATCGCCTCCGGTGAAATAGTGCAGCCTGGAGTCGAGCTGGCCTTTCTCTCGCTGCAGCGCGAACCAGTAGTAATTATTCACCAGGACCGTTGCCACTTCGCCGTTTTCCACGGCCTTGAGGGCAACCATGTTGTTGCTGTAGACCTTGCCGAACGCGCGCAGCCCGGTGAGCCATTCCTCGGCGGCGTCCATCCCGTGCAACTTGATGATGGCGACGGCTTGCTCCTGGAACGCGCCGCTGGTTGGTACAAAGCCGACCTTGCCCTGCCATTGCGGCTGGGCGAAATCGAGGACGGTTTTCGGCAGATCTTTCTCGTCGATCAGTTTGGGGTTGTAGGCAACCACACGCACGCGGGCGGTCACGCCCATCCAGGTGCCATTGCTCGCAACATAATCCTTGGGTAGTACGTTGAGCGTGGCGTCGTCGATCTTCGCCAGCAGCCCTTGCTCGCCGAGCTTGTTCAAGGGCGGCGACTCTTCGGTGTAGATCACGTCGGCAGGAGAGCGCTCGCCTTCTTCGACAACCTGGCTGGCAAGCTGGTTGCTGCTGCCCTTGCGCACGTTGACGTGGATGCCGGTCTTGGCCTCGAAGGCCTTGGCCAGTTCATCGCCAACTTCTTTGTGCTGGCCGTTGTAGAGAGTCAGTTCCACCTTGTCGGCGGCTTGGGTGAGGGGCGTTGCGAGGGTCAGGCCGAGCAGGGTGCAGGTCAGGGCGCGGCGCAGGGTGGTTCGAAACATCATTCGCGGGGGTTCCTCACTGTCGTGTAGCAAAAACTTGTAACAATGATAAACGATATTGTTTCTCATGTGCGTCTTGACGATAAGTGGGGGAGTCTGCATGGCGAGGGAGCTTGTCCCCGCTGGGCTACGCAGCAGCACCCAGGCGTCTGATGAATTGATGGGGAGGGCTATGCCCTCCAGCGGGAGCAAGCTCCCTCGCCACAGGGCCTCTAGCCCGGAAACGCAAAAACCCGCTTTCGCGGGTTTTTGTGAGGTTCAAGGTACGTAAACCTTGAAGCTTGAATTGGTGCCCAGAAGAAGACTCGAACTTCCACGACCTTGCGGTCACCAGCACCTGAAGCTGGCGTGTCTACCAATTTCACCATCTGGGCAGTATCTTCAGCGTTGCCGCTGTTGATGTCGCGCACTATACGGAGCGCATTTTGATCTGTAAACCCCTGTTTTTGTTTTGGTAATTGCCAAAACGAAACGGCGGGGGCAAAAATGCAAAAACCCGCTTTCGCGGGTTTCTGTAAAAGCTCGCAGACATTATCTGCTGCTTGAAATTGGTGCCCAGAAGAAGACTCGAACTTCCACGACCTTGCGGTCACCAGCACCTGAAGCTGGCGTGTCTACCAATTTCACCATCTGGGCAATATCGACAACGTGTGTGCGTCGTCGATGGCGCGCACTATACGGAGCGTGTTTTTAACTGTAAACCCCTCGGTGCAAAAAAAAAGCTAAATTTCACGAGCGGTGCAATCACAGGCTTTAAAGGCGTGTCAAAAGGCTTTAGAAAAGGCATCTGACGCTTGAAATTTCCCGTTTCATTACGCCTATGCCAAACTAACCCGCATATAGACAAGGTGAAAACTCTCTAATGGCCGATTGGCAGTCCCTCGATCCCGAGGCCGCTCGTGAAGCGGAAAAATATGAAAACCCTATTCCTAGCCGCGAACTGATCCTGGCGCATCTCGCCGATCGGGGTTCGCCTGCTAGCCGTGAGCAGTTGGTCGAAGAATTCGGTCTGACCACCGAGGACCAGCTCGAGGCCCTGCGCCGCCGTCTGCGCGCCATGGAGCGCGACGCTCAACTGATCTATACCCGCCGTGGCACTTATGCTCCGGTCGACAAGCTCGATCTGATCCTGGGTCGTATTGCCGGGCACCGCGACGGCTTTGGCTTCCTGATTCCGGATGACGGCAGTGACGACCTGTTCATGAGCCCGGCGCAGATGCGCCTGGTGTTCGACGGCGACCGCGCCCTGGCCCGTGTTTCCGGCCTGGATCGCCGTGGGCGTCGTGAGGGTGTGATCGTCGAAGTGGTGTCCCGTGCCCACGAGACCATTGTCGGTCGTTATTTCGAAGAGGGCGGCATCGGTTTTGTCGTCGCCGACAACCCGAAGATCCAGCAGGAAGTGCTGGTGACGCCGGGCCGCAACGCCAACGCCCAGGTCGGTCAGTTCGTCGAGGTGAAGATCACCCACTGGCCAACCCCGCGCTTCCAGCCGCAAGGCGACGTGGTGGAAGTGGTCGGCAACTACATGGCTCCGGGCATGGAAATCGACGTTGCCCTGCGCACTTACGATATCCCCCACGTCTGGCCTGAGGCGGTGCTCAAGGAAGCTGCCAAGCTCAAGCCGGAAGTCGAAGAGAAGGACAAAGAGAAGCGCATCGACCTGCGTCATCTGCCGTTCGTCACCATTGACGGCGAAGACGCCCGGGACTTCGACGACGCGGTCTACTGCGAAGCCAAGCCAGGCAAGTTGCGCTTGTTCTCCGGCGGCTGGAAGTTGTACGTGGCGATTGCCGACGTCTCCAGCTACGTGAAGCTCGGCTCTGCATTGGATGCCGAGGCCCAGGTGCGCGGCAACTCGGTGTATTTCCCCGAGCGCGTCGTGCCGATGCTGCCCGAGCAGTTGTCGAACGGCCTGTGTTCGCTCAATCCCCAAGTCGATCGCCTGGCCATGGTTTGCGAGATGGATATCTCCAAATCCGGCGAGATGACCAACTACTGCTTCTATGAAGCGGTGATCCATTCCCATGCCCGCCTGACCTACAACAAGGTCAGTGCGATGCTGGAAACGCCGAAACTCGCCGAATCGCGCAAGCTGCGCGGCGAGTACACCGACGTGGTGCCGCACCTCAAGCAGCTCTACGCGCTGTACAAGGTATTGCTGGCGGCGCGTCACGTGCGGGGCGCGATCGATTTCGAAACCCAGGAAACCCGGATCATCTTCGGTACCGAGCGCAAGATCGCCGAGATCCGTCCGACGATTCGCAACGACGCCCACAAGCTGATCGAGGAATGCATGCTGGCGGCCAACGTGGCCACTGCCGAGTTCCTGAAGAAGCATGAAATTCCTGCGCTGTACCGCGTCCACGACGGTCCGCCGCCAGAGCGTCTGGAAAAATTGCGGGCATTCCTGGGCGAGCTTGGGCTGTCGTTGCACAAGGGCAAGGAAGGTCCGTCGCCGAAGGATTACCAGGCCTTGCTGGCAAGCATCAAGGATCGTCCGGACTTCCACCTGATCCAGACCGTGATGCTGCGTTCGCTGAGCCAGGCAGTGTACAGCGCCGACAACCAGGGCCACTTCGGCCTGAATTACGAAGCCTACACCCACTTCACTTCGCCGATCCGTCGCTACCCCGACCTGCTCACGCACCGGGCGATTCGCAGCGTGATCCACTCGAAGATGGACACCCCGCACGTCAAGCGTGCCGGCGCGATGACCATCCCCAAGGCGCGTATCTACCCGTACGACGAGGCGGCCCTGGAGCAGCTCGGCGAGCAATGCTCGATGAGCGAGCGACGTGCCGACGAAGCGACCCGCGACGTGGTGAACTGGCTCAAGTGCGAGTACATGAAGGATCGCGTGGGTGAGTCTTTCCCGGGCGTGATCACCGCCGTGACCGGTTTCGGCCTGTTCGTCGAGCTGACCGACATCTACGTCGAAGGCCTGGTGCATGTCACCGCGCTGCCGGGCGACTACTACCACTTCGATCCTGTGCATCACCGCCTGGCGGGCGAGCGCACCGGTCGCAGCTTCCGTCTTGGCGATACCGTTGAAGTGCGGGTGATGCGCGTCGATCTGGACGAGCGCAAGATCGACTTCGAGATGGCCGAAAAAACCATCAGCGCGCCGATCGGTCGCAAGAAGCGCGGCACCGAAACGGCTGCGCCAGCAACCAAGACCGCCGCCGAGCCTGCCCCGGCCAAGGCGGGGCGCCGTGGTTCGGCCAAGGAGAAGGCTGTCGAGGCCTATCGCCCTAGCGATGCGGCGGCGAAAAATGCCGAGTTGCGCAAAAGCCGTGAAATGAAACAGGCGTTGCTGGCCGAAGCCAAGAACGGTGGTAAAGCGGCGTCTGGGGGAAAGACCGGAAGGTCGACCCCGGACAAGGCGACCAGCAAGCCGAGCAAGCACCGTAAAGGTCCGCCGAAAGCGGGCTCGTCCCCAGCCAAAAGTGGCGGGACGCGTAAACCCAAGGGCAAGTCATGAGTCAGCTGGAAAAAATCTACGGTGTGCATGCCGTGGAGGCGCTGTTGCGTCACCACCCCAAGCGGGTCAAGCAGATCTGGTTGGCGGAAGGACGCAGCGATCCGCGTGTCCAGACGTTGATCGAGCTGGCGGGCGAGAATCGCGTGGCGGTCGGCCAGGCCGAGCGGCGTGAGATGGACGCCTGGGTTGAAGGCGTGCACCAGGGTGTCGTGGCCGAAGTCAGCCCGAGCCAGGTCTGGGGCGAGGCGATGCTCGACGAGCTGCTCGATCGCACCGAGGGCGCGCCCTTGCTGCTGGTGCTGGACGGCGTGACCGACCCGCACAACCTCGGCGCCTGCCTGCGTTCGGCGGATGCCGCCGGGGCGTTGGCGGTGATCGTGCCAAAAGACAAGTCGGCCACCCTGACCCCGGTAGTGCGTAAAGTCGCCTGCGGCGCGGCGGAAGTGATCCCGCTGGTGGCCGTGACCAACCTGGCGCGCACCCTGGAAAAACTCCAGCAGCGCGGCTTGTGGGTCGTCGGCACGGCGGGCGAGGCCGAGGTCAGCATCTATGACCAGGACCTGACCGGCCCGACCATCCTGATCATGGGCGCCGAAGGCAAGGGCATGCGCCGCCTGACCCGCGAGCATTGCGACTACCTGGTCAAGCTGCCGATGGCCGGCAGTGTCAGCAGTCTCAACGTCTCGGTTGCCACCGGCGTGTGCCTGTTCGAAGCCCAGCGCCAGCGTGGGGCCAAGGCTGCCGCCAAAAGGCCCTGATCCAGACGCGGTCAGAATGTGGGAGCGAGCTTGCTCGCGATGAGGGCCTGCCAGTGATGGAAATGTCGCCTGGCACGCCGCTATCGCGAGCAAGCTCGCTCCCACAGTGTTTTGTGTAGGGCAAGGAACGGCGCTGTTCAAATAATCGCCAATTGCCTTGCGCCGCCCTCGACCCTTCTCTACAATTGCGCCCCTTGCTGTGATGGCAGGCACTTATGTGTCTAGCGTCCTCAAGTCCATAAGTGTCATTCACTCCTTGTCTGACCGTTTTTGAGCGGCAGGCTACAACCCGTAAGGAGCATTCATGCGTCATTACGAAATCATCTTTTTGGTCCACCCGGATCAAAGCGAGCAAGTCGGCGGCATGGTTGAGCGTTACACCAAGCTGATCGAAGAAGACGGCGGCAAAATCCACCGTCTGGAAGATTGGGGCCGTCGTCAACTGGCCTACGCAATCAACAATGTTCACAAGGCTCACTACGTGATGCTGAACGTTGAGTGCACCGGCAAGGCCCTGGCCGAGCTGGAAGACAACTTCCGCTACAACGATGCAGTGATCCGTAACCTGGTCATCCGTCGCGAAGAAGCCGTCACCGGCCAATCCGAGATGCTCAAGGCTGAAGAAAACCGCAGTGAGCGCCGTGAGCGTCGCGACCGTCCTGAGCACTCTGACAGCGCCGATGGCGATGACAGCGATAGCGACAGCGACAACAGCGATAACGCTGACGAGTAATCCACGGACCTTTTAAGGAGCCAATCACATGGCACGTTTCTTCCGTCGTCGTAAATTCTGCCGCTTCACCGCTGAAGACGTGAAAGAGATCGATTACAAAGATCTCAACACTCTGAAAGCCTACGTATCCGAGACCGGCAAAATCGTTCCAAGCCGTATCACCGGTACCAAAGCACGTTATCAGCGTCAGCTGGCCACCGCTATCAAGCGCGCCCGCTTCCTGGCCCTGCTGGCCTACACCGACAGCCACGGCCGCTGAGACCGGGCAGTCGATACGTAGCAAAGGATTGAATGCATGCGCGCCTTAGCTGAGTTCATCATGCGCGGTCGTATGCAGGCCACTCTCGTAGTGGCTGGATGCGCGGCATTGCCGTTGTTGTATTGGTTGGGTGCTGCCGCGGTGAGTCTCGTACTCCTGCGGCGCGGATTGAGGGACGCCCTTGGCGTTCTTGCTCTGGGACTGCTGCCGGCCTTGCTCTGGTGGTTGTATTCCGCTGACCCGCGGGCACTGATGGTGCTGCTGGGGTCTTCGGCGCTGGCGTTGGTGTTGCGCGCCAGCGAATCCTGGAACCGCGTGCTGCTGGTCAGCATAGCGATGGGAGTGGTGTTTTCAGTGGTGCTCGGGGTGGCTTTCGCACCCCAGATCGAGATGCTCTCGCAGGCTTTGATAAAAATCCTGCCCGAGGCCCTCGGTGATCTCTACCAACAGATGTCGGCAGAGGAGCAGGCGCGTTTCGCGTCCCTGATCGCACCGGTCCTGACCGGCCTGATTGCGGCCTTGTTGCAAATCGTCAGTGTGCTGAGCCTGATTATCGGGCGCTACTGGCAAGCGTTGTTGTACAACCCGGGTGGTTTTGGTCGCGAATTTCGCGCCATTCGTTTCCCGCTCGGGCTGGCGATGTTACTGCTGGCGGGCATGCTCCTGGGGCCGAATTTCGGTCCGCAGATGGCCATGCTCACGCCGTTGTGCAGTGTACCGCTGGTGTTTGCCGCCCTGGCCCTGATTCACGGGCTTGTGGCGCAAAAGCGACTGGCCAGGTTCTGGCTGGTCGGGTTGTACGTCACGTTGTTGCTGTTCATGCAGCTGATCTATCCGTTGCTGGTGGTCCTGGCCATCGTCGACAGCCTGATTGATTTTCGCGGTCGTATGGCGCCGAAAGACGCCGACAACGCGAACGGTGAAGGTTAAAAGTTAGAGGATTTTCACATGCAACTGATCCTTCTGGAAAAAATCGCCAACCTGGGCAACCTGGGCGACAAAGTAAACGTTAAGGCCGGTTACGGCCGTAACTACCTGCTGCCTTTCGGCAAAGCCACCGCTGCGACCGCTGCCAACCTGGCTGCGTTCGAAGAGCGTCGCGCTGAGCTGGAAAAAGCCGCCGCAGACCGTAAGGCATCGGCTGAAAGCCGTGCTGCCCAACTGGCCGAGCTGGAAGTGACCATCACTGCCACCGCTGGCGACGAAGGCAAGCTGTTCGGTTCGATCGGTACTCACGACATCGCTGACGCACTGACCGCCTCCGGCGTTGAAGTTGCGAAAAGCGAAGTTCGTCTGCCGAACGGCACCATCCGCAACGTAGGTGAATTCGACGTAGCCGTGCACCTGCACGCCGAAGTTGAAGCCACCGTACGCGTTGTCGTGGTAGCAGCCTAAGCAACACCTGTCGGTTGGCACCCTCGGGCGCCAACCGGTAACATCGGGCACGATCCTGTCTACAGGTCGTGCCCTTTGTCTTTCTGCAATTCCTGATTTTCATAACCTGACGTGGCCATGAACGAAATCACCGCCCCCGAGCAATACGATCTGCAAACCGCTGCCTTGAAGGTGCCTCCGCATTCCATCGAGGCCGAACAGGCCGTGCTCGGTGGTCTGATGCTGGACAACAACGCCTGGGAACGCGTGCTTGATCAAGTCTCCGACGGCGATTTCTATCGGCATGACCACCGCCTGATTTTCCGCGCGATCGCCAAGTTGGCAGATCAGAACATGCCGATCGACGTCGTGACCCTGGCCGAGCAATTGGACAAGGAAGGTCAGACATCCCAGGTCGGCGGCCTCGGTTACCTCGGCGAACTGGCGAAAAACACGCCGTCGGTCGCCAACATCAAGGCCTACGCCCAGATCGTGCGCGAGCGGGCGACCTTGCGCCAGTTGATCGGCATCAGCACTGAGATTGCCGACAGTGCGTTCAACCCGGAAGGTCGCACCGCCGCTGAGATTCTCGACGAAGCCGAGCGGCAGATCTTCCAGATCGCCGAGGCGCGGCCGAAGACCGGCGGCCCGGTGAGCGTCAACGACCTGCTGACAAAGGCCATCGACCGCATCGACACCTTGTTCAACACCGACAACGCCATTACCGGCCTGTCCACCGGCTACACCGACCTCGACGAGAAGACCAGCGGCCTGCAGCCGTCCGACTTGATCATCGTCGCCGGCCGTCCGTCCATGGGGAAGACCACCTTTGCGATGAACCTGGTGGAAAACGCCGTGCTACGCAGCGAAAAGGCTGTGCTGGTGTACTCCCTCGAGATGCCAGGCGAATCGCTGATCATGCGTATGCTTTCGTCCCTCGGGCGTATCGACCAGACCAAGGTCCGTTCCGGCCAGCTGGAAGACGACGATTGGCCGCGCCTCACCTCGGCGGTGAACCTGCTCAACGACCGCAAGCTGTTCATCGACGATACCGCCGGTATCAGCCCGTCGGAAATGCGCGCCCGAACCCGTCGCCTGGTGCGTGAGCACGGCGAGGTCGGGCTGATCATGATCGACTACCTGCAGTTGATGCAGATCCCCGGTTCCAGCGGCGACAACCGGACCAACGAGATTTCCGAGATCTCCCGTTCCCTCAAGGCCCTGGCCAAGGAATTCAACTGCCCAGTCGTTGCCCTTTCGCAGTTGAACCGTTCCCTGGAACAGCGCCCCAACAAGCGTCCAGTGAACTCGGACTTGCGGGAATCCGGAGCGATCGAGCAGGACGCCGACGTCATCATGTTCGTCTACCGCGACGAGGTGTATCACCCCGAGACGGAACACAAGGGCATTGCCGAAATCATCATCGGCAAGCAGCGGAACGGCCCGATCGGCTTTATCCGCCTGGCGTTTATCGGCAAATACACGCGCTTCGAAAACCTGGCGCCGGGTAGCTACAATTTTGATGATGACGAGTAGATCTGTTCGCTTGACCCGCCTTTGTGGCGAGGGAGCTTGCTCCCGCTGGGCTGCGTAGCAGCCCCCCAGTTTGCACATGTAATCCAGGTGTGCCGGGGATCCGGCTGCTGTGCAGCCGGGCGGGAGCAAGCTCCCTCGCCACAATTGGTTATTTTTTGTGCTATATTCCGCGCCCGCGATTTTTCATCTTCTATACCGGTCATCGACATGCAAGCAGCCAAGCCGTTATTTGACTATCCCAAGTACTGGGCCGAATGTTTCGGCCCAGCGCCGTTCCTGCCGATGAGCAGGGAGGAGATGGATCAGCTCGGCTGGGATTCGTGCGACATCATCATCGTGACCGGTGATGCCTACGTCGATCATCCGTCGTTCGGCATGGCGATCATTGGCCGCCTGCTGGAAGCCCAGGGCTTTCGCGTTGGCATCATTGCCCAGCCGAACTGGCAGTCCAAAGACGACTTCATGAAGCTCGGCGAGCCCAACCTGTTCTTCGGCGTCGCGGCCGGCAACATGGACTCGATGATCAACCGCTACACCGCCGACAAGAAAATCCGTTCCGATGACGCCTACACGCCGGGCGGTTTGGCGGGCAAGCGGCCGGACCGTGCGAGCCTGGTCTACAGCCAGCGCTGCAAGGAAGCCTACAAGCACGTGCCCATCGTACTCGGCGGTATCGAAGCGTCCCTGCGCCGCATCGCCCATTACGATTACTGGCAGGACCGGGTGCGCAATTCGATCCTGATCGACGCCTGCGCCGACATCCTGCTCTACGGCAACGCCGAGCGGGCGATTGTCGAAGTCGCCCAGCGCCTGTCCTACGGCCACAAGATCGAAGACATCACCGACGTGCGCGGCACCGCGTTCATCCGTCGCGACACGCCGCAAGGCTGGTACGAAGTCGATTCCACGCGCATCGACCGTCCGGGCAAGATCGACAAGATCATCAACCCGTACGTGAATACCCAGGATACGCAAGCCTGCGCCATCGAGCAGGAGAAAGGGCCGGTCGACGACCCGAGCGAAGCCAAGGTCGTACAGATCCTGGCGAGCCCGAAGATGACCCGCGACAAGACCGTGATCCGCCTGCCGTCGGTGGAAAAGGTCCGTGGCGACGCGGTGCTCTACGCCCACGCCAACCGCGTGTTGCACCTGGAAACCAACCCGGGCAACGCCCGTGCCCTGGTGCAGAAGCACGGCGACGTCGACGTCTGGTTCAACCCGCCGCCCATTCCGATGACCACTGAAGAAATGGACTACGTGTTTGGCATGCCTTACGCGCGTGTCCCGCATCCGGCGTATGGCAAGGAAAAAATCCCCGCCTACGACATGATCCGTTTCTCGGTGAACATCATGCGCGGCTGCTTTGGCGGCTGCACCTTCTGCTCGATCACCGAGCATGAAGGTCGAATCATCCAGAACCGTTCCGAAGAGTCGATCATTCGTGAGATCGAAGAGATCCGCGACAAGGTCCCTGGTTTCACCGGGGTCATTTCCGACCTCGGCGGCCCGACCGCGAACATGTACCGCATCGCCTGCAAGAGCCCGGAAATCGAATCCGCGTGCCGCAAGCCGTCCTGCGTGTTCCCAGGCATCTGCCCGAACCTCAATACCGACCACTCGTCGCTGATCCAGCTGTACCGCAGCGCCCGGGCGTTGCCTGGGGTGAAGAAGATCCTCATTGCCTCCGGCCTGCGTTACGACCTGGCGGTCGAGTCGCCGGAGTACGTCAAGGAGTTGGTGACCCACCACGTCGGCGGTTACCTGAAGATCGCCCCGGAGCACACCGAGGAAGGTCCGCTCAACCAGATGATGAAGCCGGGCATCGGCAGCTATGACAAATTCAAGCGGATGTTCGAGAAGTACACCAAGGAAGCCGGGAAAGAGCAGTACCTGATTCCGTACTTCATCGCGGCTCACCCGGGCACTACCGACGAAGACATGATGAACCTGGCGCTGTGGCTCAAGGGCAACGGCTTCCGGGCCGACCAGGTGCAGGCGTTCTATCCGTCGCCGATGGCCACGGCCACCGCGATGTACCACTCGGGCAAGAACCCGCTGCGCAAGGTCACCTACAAGAGCGACGCGGTGACCATCGTCAAGAGCGAAGAGCAGCGCCGCCTGCACAAGGCATTCCTGCGTTATCACGACCCGAAAGGCTGGCCGATGCTGCGCGAAGCGCTGACCCGCATGGGCCGCGCCGACCTGATCGGGCCGGGCAAGAACCAGTTGATCCCGCTGCACCAGCCGGCGACCGACAGCTACCAGAGCGCTCGTCGCAAGAACTCGACGCCGGCTGGCAGCCATAAGGTGGGCAAGGAAACCACCAAGATCCTGACCCAGCACACCGGTTTGCCACCGCGCGCGAGCGACGGCGGTAACGCCTGGGACAAACGCGAGCAAGCCAAGGCCGCTGCGTTCGCCCGTAATCAGAAGGCTGCCAAGGAGCGCAAGGATGCGGCCAAGGGCAAGGGACCGAAGCCTGCGCGCAAGCCGGTTGTGCCGCGCTGATCGCCCCGCCCGGTTGCAAGACGCCAGCCTGAGTGCTGGCGTTTTGCTTTCTAGCGGCAGTGCTGGCCGTTTGTTATCGTGGCGCCCGCCAAACGGCGTAACGGCGGATAACATAGCTTTTGTGGCGAGGGAGCTTGCTCCCGCTGGGCTGCGAAGCGGCCCCAAACAATCCCATGCAATGTTCCCAGGCAGACCGTGCCGGCCGGTTTACGACGGCTTCGCCGCCGAGCGGGAGCAAGCTCCCTCGCCACAGGTGTTCGATGTGGATAAAGGCCCACTTTCCGATTCTCAAGGACGATTCATATGAGTACCCCTTTGCCGGGCATCGGCATGGATAACAGCATTTCCCAGCGAATGGCTCGCCAGCGCATCGAAAGCCAGATCAACCTGCCACGATTGTTCGCCGCCATTGACGCCGATCCCGGCATCGTCGGTGCCGGTGTGGTGTATATCGACGCTGAGTTCAACGTGGTGACTTTGCGCGAGTTCAAGCCCATTTGCAGCATCAAGCCAAAGCGAATCATTTTGCGCGAGGCGCAGAAATATATTGCGCCGGCTCAGTTTGCTCAGCAGGTGCAGGACAATCCACGGGAATCACGACTGGTTGGCGAAGCGATCAATACCTCGTTGTCGTGCGCTGGGGCCGTTATCGGTTGGGTAGTGGTACTCAGCGGTTCCGTTGCTATTCCATTCTCTGCGGGGGCCAGCACTGCAATCGCTGTTCTGGGTTACACCGCCGCTGCGGCCAGCACGGCGCAGTGTTTTACCAGCGGTTATCGCATGCGCAATGAAATGGTTAACCCCGCCCGAAATGATCAGCTCGATAGTGAAGAGTGGTACCAGTACACCATGATCGCATTGGACGCTGCGTCGTTGGTTGGGGTTGGAGCATCGTCGCTGACGACGCTCAAACTGGTCAGATTGAACAAAGCTGCGACGGGCAAAAGTGTGCGGGAAGTACTTCGGGGATTGAATCGTCAGGAGCGAGCCAAACTCACCAAAGAATTGCTGAGTATCAATGACCCGCGCTTGACCTCCAAATTGCTCAAATTGAAACAACTGTCTGGCGAGCTACCCAAGCGTTTTACGTCCACTCAAATCAAGCATGCCACGGTCACGCAGATTCGGGATGCTTTGGGAGCTGCCATCGGCTTCACCGGAAGCGCGATTTCTGGGAATGTCCGGACTATTGCTGTAGGGCTGTATGAGGAGATTGAGGAGTGAGTGTCCAGCCCAGCATCCGCCAATTTCTGTCGCAATATTTTCCGGTCTTCATAGGCGCGATATTCGCATCGATTTTTTCTTTGGTTTTTGCTGTTCCACTGTTTTTTGATAGCTATTTTGGGACGCTATCAATGGCGGATAACGTGAAGTGGTCTTTCTGGGGGGGCATCACGCTTACGCTTGTTGTGGTGCATTGCAACTTCATGATTGCGCGCGGACGTCCATTCTGGGTATGGCCGTTGGTAGGGGTGTCTGGGTTGTGTTTTTTATGTGTATTACCCACTATCGAATATCGACCTGATTCGCTGATCTACAGTTTGAGTTTATTTTTTCCATCGGTTGCTCTGTTGCTGCTCAACAGCAAACGCCACCGGGAAATGCGCCGCAAGCTCGTCGAAATCCGCCACCAGCGTGAACGCATCATCCAATCCGCCAAGGCCTCGCGTCCGCGCCGTTGAGTCGATTCGCTACCGCCCGCGCCGCATTTATGTGCGGCCGTTGCAGATCAATACAGGCATCGCGCGGTTTTAGTGCTCTACTGCCCTGAGTAGACGTAGAAAGTGTCCGACCTGCCTGCATGGCATAAGTCTTGCGCCGCTTTCGATAACGCCCAGGCTCCGCAGGAGGCACGCCGTGTCGATCCATGTCGCTTTGCACCATGTCACACACTATCGCTACGAGCGCGCTGTCGAACTCGGTCCGCAGATCGTGCGGCTGCGCCCGGCCGCCCATAGCCGTACGCGCATTCTTTCGTATGCGCTGAAAGTCTCGCCCGATCAGCACTTCATCAATTGGCAACAAGACCCTCAGGGCAATTACCTGGCGCGGCTGGTGTTCCCGGAAAAGACCGATGAGCTGCGGGTCGAGGTCGATCTGGTCGCCGAGATGGCGGTGTTCAATCCATTCGATTTTTTCCTTGAGCCCTACGCCGAGAAGATTCCGTTTGCCTATGCCGCCGACGAAAAACACGAGCTGATGCCCTATCTGGAAAAGCTGCCGCTGACGCCGAGATTCAAGGCTTATCTGGACGGCATCGACCGCACGCCACTGCCGGCGGTGGACTTCCTGGTGGCGTTGAACCAGCGCCTGAGCGAAGACATCAGTTACCTGATCCGCATGGAGCCCGGCGTGCAGACGCCGGAGCACACCCTGGAACATGCGTCCGGTTCCTGCCGGGATTCGGCCTGGCTGCTGGTGCAACTGTTGCGTCATCTGGGCCTGGCGGCGCGGTTTGTCTCCGGTTACCTGATCCAGTTGACCGCCGATGTGAAAAGCCTCGACGGTCCGTCCGGTACGGAAGTGGACTTCACCGACCTGCACGCCTGGTGCGAGGTGTACCTGCCCGGCGCCGGCTGGATCGGTCTGGACGCCACGTCCGGGTTGTTCGCCGGCGAAGGGCATATCCCCTTGGCGTGTAGTCCCGATCCGTCCTCGGCAGCGCCGATCAGCGGCCTGGTGGAACCTTGCGAGTGCCAGTTCAGCCACGAAATGTCCGTCGAGCGAATCTGGGAGGCGCCACGGGTCACCAAGCCATACACCGAAGAGCAATGGCAGGCGATCCAGGCGTTGGGCCGGCAGATCGACAGCGACCTGCTGGAGGGCGACGTGCGCCTGACCATGGGCGGCGAGCCGACCTTCGTTTCCATCGACGATCCGGACGGCGCCGAGTGGAATACCGCAGCGCTCGGCCCGGACAAGCGTCGCCTCTCCGCCGAGTTGTTCCAGCGCATGCGCAAGCACTACGCGCCCGAGGGGTTGGTGCACTTCGGCCAGGGCAAGTGGTACCCCGGCGAGCAATTGCCGCGGTGGTCGCTCAACTGTTATTGGCGGCGTGACGGCGTGCCGATCTGGCGCGACAACGCGCTGATCGCCGATGAACAGCAGGACTACGGCGCCGATGGCGAACTGGCCGGGCGCTTCCTGGCGAGTGTCGCCGAACGCCTGAATATTCCCGCGCGGTTCGTCTTCGCGGCCTACGAAGATAATTTCCATTACCTCTGGCGCGAGGGTAATTTGCCTTCGAACGTGACAGCCGAGGACCCTCGGCTCGAGGATCCCCTGGAGCGGGCGCGGTTGCGCAAGGTCTTCAGCCAGGGCCTGGACAAAGTGGTCGGCCAGGTCCTGCCATTGGCGCGCACCGCCAAGGGCGATCAATGGCAAAGCGGCCGCTGGTATTTGCGCGACAGCCATTGTCGGCTGGTGCCGGGCGATTCGCCGCTGGGCTATCGCTTGCCGCTGGCGTCGCAGCCATGGGTAACGGCAGCCGAGTATCCGTTCATCCATCCCACCGACCCGAACCAGGACTTGCCCGAGTTGCCTGGCACCGAGCAGCTCACCCATCACGGCGAGCCGGCCCTGGAACAGGAGTGCGCGCCGAAAATCGACGAATCGGCCGATTGGCTGACGCGCACTGCGTTCTGTGCCGAGGCCAGGGAAGGGCGGCTCTATCTGTTCATGCCGCCGCTGGAGCGGGTCGAGGATTACCTGGAACTGGTCAGCGCCATCGAGGCAACAGCCGAAGAACTGGGCTGCCCTGTGCTGCTGGAAGGCTACGAGCCGCCGAGCGATCCGCGCCTGAGCAATTTTCGCATCACGCCTGACCCGGGCGTCATCGAGGTCAACGTGCAACCGTCGGCGACCTGGGATGAGCTGGTCGAGCGCACCGAGTTTCTTTACGAGCAGGCGCGGCTGAACCGGCTGACCACCGAAAAATTCATGATCGACGGTCGACACACCGGCACCGGTGGCGGCAACCATTTCGTCCTGGGCGGCGCGACGCCGGCTGACTCGCCCTTCCTGCGTCGTCCCGACTTGCTGCGCAGCCTGATCAGCTACTGGCATAACCATCCGTCGTTGTCCTACCTGTTTTCCGGACTGTTCATCGGCCCGACGTCCCAGGCGCCCCGCGTGGACGAGGCGCGCAACGACGCGTTATATGAACTGGAGATCGCCTTCGCGCAAATGCCCGAGCCTGGCGAAGCGTGCCCGCCCTGGCTGGTGGACCGATTGCTGCGCAACCTGTTGATCGACGTGACCGGTAATACCCACCGCGCCGAGTTCTGCATCGACAAGCTCTATTCACCGGACGGCGCCACCGGGCGTCTCGGCTTGCTGGAGCTGCGCGCTTTCGAAATGCCGCCCCACGCCCGCATGAGCCTGGCCCAGCAGTTGCTGCTGCGGGCGCTGGTGGCGCGGTTCTGGCGTGAACCCTACGCGCCGGCGAAACTGGCGCGCTGGGGTACTGAGCTGCACGATCGCTTCTTGCTGCCGCATTTCATCGAGCAGGATTTTGCCGATGTCATCGACGATCTCAATGTCGCCGGTTATCCGCTGCGGGCCGAGTGGTTCGCCGCGCACCTGGAGTTCCGCTTTCCCAAGGTCGGCGATTACGCGGTCAATGGTATTGAGCTGCAGTTGCGTCAGGCGCTGGAACCCTGGCATGTGCTGGGAGAGGAGGGCACGGCGGGCGGCACCGTACGCTACGTGGACTCGTCCCTGGAGCGCTTGCAGGTCAAGCTCAGCGGCCTGGCTCCACAACGTTATCTGCTGACTTGCAACGGCGTACCGGTGCCCTTGCAACCCACCGGTCGAGTCGGTGAGTTCGTCGCCGGGGTACGTTTCCGCGCCTGGCAACCGGCCAACTGCCTGCAACCGACCATCCCGGTCCATGCACCGCTGGTATTCGATGTGCTCGACACCTGGATGCAACGTTCGCTGGGCGGCTGCCAGTACCACGTGGCGCATCCGGGCGGGCGCAACTATGACAGCCTGCCGGTCAACGCCAACGAAGCGGAGAGCCGGCGGATGGCGCGTTTCTTCCGGATCGGACACACGCCTGGGAAACTTCCGATACCGAACCTGGCAACGGATGACGAATTTCCCTTCACTCTTGATCTGCGACGCTTCCAAGGGGCATTGAAACGATAGATTTACCCTGTGGCGAGGGAGCTTGCTCCCGCCGGGCTGCGCAGCGGCCCCAGGATTTTACGGTCGCTGCGCAACCGAGCGGGAGCAAGCTCCCTTTCCACAATGATTGCCCTGAGGCCTCTTGCCGGATTCAGCTCAAACATACCTATCCGGGTGTCATCTGCCTGCGCTAGTCTCACCTTTCATTGCCGTCCTGCCGAGCTTTCCATGCCTGACCTGCTTGACCGTTACCCGTTGACGACGGGCACCTATCACGAATTGCTGGATGACAGCGGTGCGGTGCGTGCGCATTGGCGGCGGCTGTTCGACCAATTGCAGCGCAGCACGCCGGCTCAGTTGATCCAGCGCCAGGCATTGCTCGCCCGGCAGATCCAGGAAAACGGCGTCACCTATAACGTCTATGCAGACCCCAAGGGAGCTGATCGGCCTTGGGAGCTGGACCTGTTGCCCCATGTCATCGACGCTCGGGAGTGGACGCAACTGTCGGCCGGCATCGCCCAGCGGGCACGCTTGCTTAATGCCGTGCTGGCCGACCTGTACGGGCCGCAGCTGCTGATCAGCGAGGGGCTGTTGCCGGCAGAGCTGGTGTTTGGGCACAACAATTTTCTTTGGCCCTGCCAGGGCATCACACCGCCAGACGGCAACTACCTGCACTTGTATGCCGTGGATCTGGCGCGCGCGCCCGACGGCCGCTGGTGGGTGACTGCGGATCGGACCCAGGCGCCCTCGGGCGCCGGTTATGCGTTGGAAAATCGCACCATCGTGTCGCGGGCCTTCCCCGACCTTTATCGCGACCTCAAGGTGCAGCACCTGTCCGGTTTCTTCCGCACGTTGCAAGAGACCCTGGCGCGACAGGCTCCCAGCAACGGCGAGCCGCCGCTGGTGGTACTGCTGACGCCTGGTCGGTTCAACGAAAGCTACTTCGAACACCTCTATCTGGCGCGCCAGCTCGGCTATCCGCTGGTGGAAGGCGGCGACCTGACCGTCCGCGACGCCACGGTCTATCTGAAGACTCTCAGCGGGCTGCGTCGGGTCCACGCGATCATGCGTCGGCTCGACGATGATTTCTGCGACCCGCTGGAGTTGCGCACCGATTCGGCCCTGGGCGTGCCGGGATTGCTGGAGGCGGTGCGTCAGGGGCGGGTGCTGGTGGCCAATGCGCTGGGTAGCGGAGTCCTGGAGTCTCCCGGGCTCTTGGGATTCCTGCCGAAAATAAGTCAGTTTCTTTTCGGTGAAGAGCTGATGCTGCCCTCCATCGCTACCTGGTGGTGCGGAGAGCCGCCGGTGCTGGCCCAGGCCCTGGAGAAATTGCCGCAGTTGTTGATCAAGCCGGCGTTTCCATCCCAGAGCTTCACGCCGGTATTCGGTCGTGACCTGGACGAAGACCAGCGCGCTCAATTGGCCGCACGCATGCAGGCGCGGCCCTATGCCTATGTTGCTCAGGAACTGGCGCAACTGTCCCAGGCGCCGGTATGGCAGGCCGAAGACGGCCAGATCCAGCCCCGAGCCATTGGCATGCGGGTTTATGCGGTGTCCGGCAAAGACGATTATCGAGTGCTGCCGGGAGGCCTGACCCGCGTGGCCGCCGAGGCTGATGCCGAAGTGGTGTCGATGCAGCGCGGAGGCGCCAGCAAGGACACTTGGGTACTTGGCGAGCAGGCGCCCGGCGGTGAGCAATGGAAGGCCCAGCGAACCGTGGGCGTGCATGATCTGGTGCGCCGCGATCCCTATCTGCCGTCTCGTGTGGTGGAAAACCTGTTCTGGTTTGGCCGCTACTGCGAACGTTGCGATGACAGCGCCCGTCTGCTGCGGATCATGCTGGCGCGCTATGTCGATGGCGATGATCCGCAGGCCTTGCAATCGGCGGTTGCCCTGGGCGAGAGCCTGATGTTGTTGCCGGAGGAGGGCGAGTTGCCCGAGCGCCTGCTGGCGGCCATGCTCGGGGATGACTGGTCGTTCAGCCTGCGCTCCAATCTGCAGCGCTTGCAGTGGGCGGCCTCGCAGGTCCGTGGCAAGCTGTCCCGGGAGAACTGGCAGGCACTGGTGGAACTGCAACGCGAAGCCGTGGAGCTGGAAACCAGCGAGCCGGACTTCGGTGAGCTGCTGGATTTTCTCAATCGACTGGTGATGTCCCTGGCCGCGTTGTCCGGGTTCGCCCTGGACGACATGACCCGCGACGAGGGCTGGCGTTTCCTGATGATCGGACGGCGCCTGGAGCGTCTGCAATTTCTCAGCAGCAGCCTGGCGGCATTCCTGCGCGGCGAGGCGGTTTTCGATCAGGCCGGGCTGGAATGGTTGCTGGAGTTGGGCAACAGCAGCATCACCTACCGTTCGCGATACCTGGCGGTGGCGCAGCTGATCCCGGTGCTCGATCTTCTGTTGCTGGACGAACAGAACCCTCACGCAGTGCTCTTCCAGTTGAAACTGGTGGCGCGCACCGTCAAGCGTCTGAACGACGATTTTGGCGCGCCGAGAGAAACCGCCCTGCCGGAACTGGTGGCGCGACTGTCGCGCTTTGACCTGCGCTGCCTGGAGAGTCTTTTGTTTGGCGAAGCCAGCCTGCGCGCGGCGCTCGACGGTCTGGCCGATCTGCTGCAGGAAGTCGCCGATGTCAGCGGGCAGGTGTCCGATCGCCTGGCCTTGCGCCATTTCGCCCATGTTGACGACGTCAGCCAGCGCACGGTATCCGTCTGATGAATGCCCGTTACCAGATCCTTCACGACACCCACTATCATTACGACAGCCCGGTGTCCCTCGCCCAGCAACTGGCGCATCTATGGCCGCGGCCCTGTGAATGGCAGCGCTGTACCGAACGACAACTGACCATCAGCCCGGAGCCCACGACCCGTCGCGATGAACAGGATGTGTTCGGCAATCCGCTGACCCGCCTGGCCTTCGAGCGGCCCCACGATGAGCTGTTGGTCAATGCCCGCCTGAGCGTCGAGGTGCTGGCGCGCCCGCCACTGGATTTCGGTTCATCGCCCGCCTGGGAATCCACTCGTCATGCATTGACCTACAGCGGCCGGCCGCTGACGGCGCAGTTGCTGGATGCATGCCGCTATCGTTTCGAGTCACCCTATGTGCACCTCAAGCGCAGCTTCGTCGAGTTTTCCGAAAGTTGTTTCCCGGTTGGTCGTCCGTTGATGCTCGGCGTCCAGGCGCTGATGGAAAAAATCTTCGAGGAGTTCACTTTCGACGCGGAGGCCACCCAGGTCGCGACACCGCTGGTGGAAGTGCTGGAGCGACGCCGGGGCGTCTGCCAGGATTTTGCCCACTTGATGCTGGCCTGCGTACGTTCTCGCGGATTGGCGGCGCGTTACGTCAGCGGCTATCTGTTGACCCAGCCACCCCCCGGCCAGGCTCGATTGATTGGTGCCGATGCGTCTCACGCCTGGATTTCGGTGTTTTGCCCGGTGCTGGGATGGGTGGATTTCGATCCGACCAACAACGTGCAACCGTCCCTGGAGCACATCACCCTGGCCTGGGGCCGGGATTTTTCCGATGTGTCGCCTTTGCGCGGGGTGATTCTGGGGGGCGGTACCCATGACCCGGAAGTACGGGTGACGGTGATGCCGTTGGAACAGTGACCTGATGTTCCAATGAACACCTGTGGCGAGGGAGCTTGCTCCCGCTCGGTTGCGCAGCGACCGTAAAGTCTTTGGACCGCTTCGCGGCCCAGCGGGAGCAAGCTCCCTCGCCACAGGGGAACTGACTGACAATGAGACTTTTATATGTTCCCGGTTTCCATCAAAGGCGTACTGCAATCTCCCGACGGCCTAGTCGTGCTGATGCTCAACGAACGGGACGAATGGGAGTTGCCCGGTGGGCGGATCGAGCTGGGCGAAACGCCGCCGCAGTGCCTGGCACGGGAAATCGCCGAGGAGCTGGCGGTCGAGGTCAGCGTGGGCGAACCGCTGGATTCGTATCTGTTCGAGGTGATTCCCGGCAAGCACGTGTTCATCTCCACTTACCGCTGCCAGTTGCTGGGCGGTTTCGTGCCGACGATCAGTCATGAGCACAAGGAGATCGGGCTGTTCGAGCCAAGCCAGTTGCCAGCGAACCTGCCTGCGGGTTATCGCTTGTCGATTATCAACGCGCTGGGGTTGTGAGGGCCGGCAGCGAGGCTGCCGGCCCTGGACACAAAACCGTGGGGCCGGATCGGATCATCGGGCCCTGGAGGAGTCAGGCGTCGGGGGCCTGGTCTTTCGGTGCATCTGCATCATCGTCTGCCGCCACTTCACCTTCAGCATCGAGGTTCAGTGCTGCTTCATCGGCGGTGGCTTTCTTGCGCTGGAGCTTTTCCTCTTTCTTCTGCTCCTTGGCCAGGTCTCTCTGACGTTTGGCGAAGGAATAATTGGGTTTGGCCATGGGCGATCCTCTGGGGTCGAAGGTGAGGTTGAGCGGCGCGTATTCTGCCCTGTATCGGGGTCGAGCCGTTAGCTGGGTTTTTGCTCGGCCCATTTCGGCGGTACCGAGGGTTGCCATTCATCCAGCGCATCGAGCAGGTCATGGGCCGAGTCGCTCACTTGCAGCATGTCACGATGCGGCGCGCGGACGAAGCCTTCACCGACGATGTGATCGAGGAAACCGGTGAGTTTGCTGTAGAAACCATTCACTTCCAGCAGCCCCAGCGGTTTAGCGTGGTAGCCGAGCTGGCCCCAGGTCCACACTTCGAAAAGTTCTTCCAGGGTGCCGAGGCCGCCGGGAAGGGCGATGAATGCGTCGCTGAGTTCAGCCATGCGGGCCTTGCGCGCATGCATGCCGTCCACCACTTCCAGGCGGGTCAGGCCACTGTGGCCGATTTCCTTGTCTTTCAGGCTTTGCGGGATGATGCCTATCACTTCGCCGCCAGCCGCGAGGGCTGCATCGGCGACGATTCCCATCAGGCCGACCGCGCCGCCGCCGTAGACCAGGGTCAGTTTTCGCTCCGCCAGTGCCTGCCCCAGGGCCTGAGCCGCTTCGCGATAGGCCGGATGGCTGCCGGTGCTGGCGCCGCAAAATACACAAACAGACGATATGGACATGCTTTACTCCGTGATCGCTAACCGGTCCAGAGTAAAGCCTGCCCCTTGTTGCGCAAAGAATTAAACCTCGCGCCGGGGTTTTTCGTAGGTGCCGCTGGCGCCGCAAGCGTAGGCGGCGAGCAGGCTGCATAACAGGCTGTTGAGGTTCATGACGGTTGCTCCAGAGGTGATGGAGCCGATCGTAACGGGCGAGTCATACTTGTGGCTGGTTGATTCTGTCCATCAGGCTGATAGTCTTAAGTTGTATACAATCTTAGACACGGGTCATAGGAACTTGCTGGAAAATCAGGCAGTCTTCCCCTTTGACGGATTTTTGTTAACCATGCCTTGGAGATTCATGATGTTCGCCAAACTTGTAGCAGTATCCCTGTTGACACTGGCCAGCAGCCAACTGATGGCAGCGGAGTGCAAGACCACCATCGATTCCACCGACCAGATGTCCTTCAATACCAAGGCCATCGAAATCGACAAGAGCTGCAAGACCTTCACCGTTGAGCTGACTCATTCCGGCAACCTGCCAAAAAACGTCATGGGTCATAACTGGGTGCTGAGCAAAGAGGCTGACATGCAGCCGATCGCCACGGACGGTCTGGCCGCTGGCATTGACAAGGATTACCTGAAGGAAGGTGATGCTCGCATCATCGCCCACACCAAAATCATCGGCGCCAAGGAAACCGACTCGGTGACCTTTGATGTTTCGAAATTGAGTGCTTCCGAGAAGTACGGTTTCTTCTGCTCGTTCCCGGGCCACATCTCGATGATGAAAGGCACGGTCACTCTGAAGTAATCAAATTTCCGGCACAAAAAAAGCGCCCCCGTGCAGGGCGCTTTTTTTATACTTGGTAAATACCCGACCCCTGTGGGAGCGAGCCTGCTCGCGAAAGCGGTGTGTCAGTCAGCAACGATGTCGCTGATGCGACGCCTTCGCGAGCAGGCTCGCTCCCACAGGTGATATCAGACCACCGTGGTGATCACGGAGCGTACGGCAACACTCGCTTGTGCTCGGTCTTGCGGTAGGTTTCGCAAATGATCCTGGCCGCCTCTTCGCGAATCGGTTGGCCCTGCAGGAAGGCGTCGATCTCGCCGTAGGTCACCCCATGGGCGGCTTCATCCGGCTTGCCCGGCGACAGGTCTTCCAGATCAGCGGTGGGGACTTTTTCCACCAGCGACTCCGGCGCGCCGAAGTCCCGGGCGATGGCCCGGACCTGGTTTTTCACCAAGCCGCTCAGCGGGGCCAGGTCACAGGCGCCGTCACCGAACTTGGTGAAGAAGCCCATGACCGCTTCGGCCGCGTGATCGGTGCCGATCACCAGGCCTTGCTCCGCGCCTGCGATGGTGTATTGCGCCACCATGCGCATCCGTGCCTTGGTATTGCCCAACACGAAATCCCGCGAACCCGGCGCCTTGCCTTCGAATGCCAGGACTTCCTTCGCCAATGCCTTGACCGCCGGACCGATGTTGACGGTATGGCGCTCGTCCGGCTCGATGAAATCGACGCAGGCCTGGGCTTCGTGCTCATCGAACTGGGTTTCGTACGGCAGGCGCACGGCGATGAAGCGGTACGCCGAATTGCCGGTTTTTTCCCGCAGCTCGCGCACGGCACGTTGGGCCAGCAGGCCGGCGGTCAACGAGTCGACCCCACCGCTGATACCCAGCACCAGGCTCTTGAGACCCGAGTTGACGAGGCAGTCTTGAATGAAGCTCACCCGGCGCGCGATTTCGGCCTTGAGGGCGGCGTCATCGGCGAACGGTGGCTGGACCTTGAGCTGTTCAGCAATCTCACGCTGTACGGCTTGCATGAATTCACTCCTTGCTTGATGTGCCAGAAAGGGCGGCAGGTACTTGGAAAACATGTCGCATATAGGCGACGAAATTCGGGTCCTTGCAGTGGGTCTTGCCGGGCTCGTCGGAAATCTTGGCCACGGGTTGCCCGTCACAGCTGATCATTTTAAGCACGATGCTCATCGGCTCCACGCCTGGAATGTCGCAGGTCAGGTTGGTCCCGATACCGAAGCTCACATTAATGCGACCACGCAAGGCGCGGAAAATATCCAGGCATTTGGGCAATGTCAGGCTGTCGGAGAACACCAGGGTCTTGCTCATCGGGTCGATGCCCAGTTTGTGGTAGTGGGCAATGGCCTTTTCAGCCCAGATGACCGGATCCCCCGAATCATGGCGCAAACCGTCGAACAGCTTGGCGAAGAACAGATCGAAGTCCTTGAGGAACGCATCCATGGTGATGCAGTCGGTCAGCGCGATGCCCAGCAGGCCTCGGTATTCACGAACCCAGCAGTCGAGCGCGGCGATCTGGCTGTCGATCAGTCGCGGGCCCAGCTGCTGGTGGGCCATGATCCATTCGTGAGCCATGGTGCCCAAGGGCTTCATGTCCAGCTCTCGGGACAGGTGCACATTGCTGGTGCCGACGAAGCGGCCGGGGAAGTCGTGCTTGAGCACGTTCACCACTTCTTCCTGGACACGGTAGGAAAACCGGCGGCGAGTACCGAAGTCGGCCACTTGCAGTTCGGACAATTCGTCGGCACTGGCGTTGGCCGTCAGCCAGTCGAACTTGCGATAAAGCTGCTCTCGCGCCTGTTCCAGGACGACTTCACGGTAGCGATAACGGTTGCGCACCTCGCTGACGATGGCCAGCAGCGGTACTTCGAACAGGATGACGTGCAGCCAGGGCCCGCGCAGACGGATAAACAGCTCGCCGTTATCGATGCCGGTGTGCACATAGCGCAGGTTGAAGCGAAACAAGCCCAGGAAGCGCAGGAAATCCGGCTTGAGGAAGCTGATACGCTCGAGAAAGCCCAGCTGGTCGGCGCTCAGGCTCAGCTCGGCGAGGCGTTCGATCTGGAAACGAATTTCCGCGAGGTAAGGGCGCAGGTCTTCGCTGTTGCGGCAACGAAACTCCCATTCCACCTCGACGTTGGGGTAGTTGTGCAGCACCGCCTGCATCATCGTCAGCTTGTAGAAGTCGGTGTCGAGCAGGTTCTGCACGATGCGATCGGCAAACACGCTCTCGCTCATAATGGGAATCTCCAGACGGGTGCTGCGGCGTGCGGCAGTTCGTGTTCAAAGGTCTAGTGGCGCATAACCGTGATGGTTATTGCCAGTATTTTTTAGCGTCCGCAGATCTTTTGTGGTGAGGGAGCTTGCTCCCGCTCGGCTGCGAAGCAGACGCAGAATTTTTCATCTGACAGATTTTTAGGGCCGCTGCGCAGCCCAGCGGGAGCAAGCTCCCTCGCCACGGGGGGCAACTGTCGCTATGGCGGCGCATCAGGGCTATCGATCTGCTCCAGCATCCATTCCACGAACATCCGCACCTTGGGCACCTCCGCCGAATGTTCCGGGTACGCCAGGTAATAGGCATTGGTGCTGGGCATTGCATGTTGCCAGGGAATGACCAGTTTGCCGTCGGCCAGTTCTTCTTCCACAAGGAATCTGGGCAGCAGTGCAACGCCGCAGCCGACCTGCGCGGCGCGGATGCACATGTAAAAAGTTTCGAAGCGCGGCCCGTGATAGCTGTGTTCGGTGTGGTAGCCCTGGTCATCGAACCAGTCGTGCCAGGCCTGGGGGCGCGAGGCGTTTTGCAGCAGGACCAGATCGGCCAGTTGCGTCGGGTCGGTAAAAGGCTGGTCCGGCAGGCTGCCCGGTGCGCAGACGGGTACCAGTTCTTCACCGAACAGCTTCAAGGATTCAGTCCCGGGCCGTGAGGCCTGGCCGAAATAGAACGCCAGGTCGCTGCGTCCCTGCTGCAAGTCGTCGGCCTCCTGCTCGCTGCAGAGATCCAGATGAATGCTCGGATGGCGCAGGCGCCAGCCCTTGAGGCGTGGGACCAGCCAGCGGGCGCCGAAGGTCGGAGGCGTAGAGACTCGCAGGACTTCGGTGTCGCCACCGTAGGAACGCAGGTAATGGGTCGACATCTCTACCTGAGAAAGGATTTTTCGCACCTCCCCCAGATACAGATCCCCGGCGGGCGTCAGCTGCAAGCGTCGGCGAACGCGGCGAAACAGCAGGTGTTGCAGCAATTCTTCAAGCTGCGCGACCTGTTTGCTGACGGCGCTCTGGGTCAGGTTCAATTCTTCGGCGGCGCGGGTGAAGCTCAGGTGACGGGTCACCGCTTCGAAGCACTGCAGCGCCGTGATCGACGGCAAATAACGTTTATTGAGCATGACGGGGCCTTGGTTCTGGTCGCTCTGCTTGTCCTGTAATCAGGTCAGCATGAATAAACGGAATGATATCTCGCTTAAAGGTCGTTTGTTGGCAAGTCTCGGGCCAGCTACAACTACAGGTCTGATCAGCCGTGATTGCCCGGCTGCAACATCTTTGTCTTTCGCATGAGGAATTACCCATGGTTGCTGCATTGCTTGATCGTCTGGGCGTCAACCCGGCCCTGTACCAGAACGGCAAACAGCCCGTGCATTCGCCCATCGACGGCAGTCGCATCGGCGCGGTGAACTGGGAAGGCGCCGCTGAAGTCGAGCAACAGGTCAGCCGTGCCGAACATGCCTTCGATTTGTGGCGCAAGGTGCCGGCGCCCCGTCGCGGCGAACTGGTGCGTCAGTTTGGCGACCTGCTGCGTGAATACAAGGCCGACCTCGGCGAACTGGTGTCGTGGGAAGCCGGCAAGATCACCCAGGAAGGCCTGGGTGAAGTGCAGGAGATGATCGACATCTGTGATTTCGCCGTCGGTCTGTCCCGCCAGTTGTATGGCCTGACCATCGCCTCCGAGCGACCGGGCCATCACATGCGGGAAACCTGGCACCCGCTGGGGGTGGTCGGGGTGATCAGCGCCTTCAACTTCCCGGTGGCGGTGTGGGCCTGGAACACCACGCTGGCCTTGGTGTGCGGCAATTCGGTGATCTGGAAACCGTCGGAGAAAACCCCGCTGACTGCCCTGGCCTGCCAGGCATTGTTCGAGCGCGTACTGGAGAATTTCAGTGATGCGCCGCCGTACCTGAGCCAAGTGATCATCGGTGGCCGCGATGCCGGCGAAGCCTTGGTGGATGACCCGCGCGTGGCGTTGATCAGCGCCACCGGCAGCACCCGGATGGGGCGCGAAGTCGCACCGAAAGTCGCGGCGCGTTTTGCCCGCAGCATCCTCGAACTGGGTGGCAACAACGCCATGATCCTGGCCCCGAGCGCCGACCTGGACATGGCCGTGCGGGCGATCCTGTTCAGCGCCGTCGGAACCGCCGGCCAGCGCTGCACCACCCTGCGCCGTTTGATCGCCCATGACTCGGTGAAGGAGGAGATCGTCACCCGCCTCAAGGCCGCCTACTCGAAAGTGCGCATCGGTCATCCGCTGGAAGGCAACCTGGTAGGGCCGCTGATCGACAAGCAGAGCTTCGACAACATGCAGGATGCGCTGGAACAGGCGCTGAGCGAAGGCGGTCGGGTGTTTGGCGGCAAGCGCCAGCTCGAAGAACAGTTCCCGAACGCTTACTACGTTTCGCCGGCCATCGTCGAAATGCCGGAGCAAAGCGACGTGGTGCGCCACGAAACGTTCGCGCCGATCCTCTACGTGGTCGGTTACAAGGATTTTGCTGAAGCGCTGGATTTGAACAATTCCGTGCCCCAAGGCTTGTCGTCGTGCATCTTCACCACCGACGTGCGTGAGGCCGAGCAGTTCATGTCGGCGGTGGGCAGCGATTGCGGCATCGCCAACGTCAACATCGGCCCGAGCGGCGCGGAGATCGGCGGTGCCTTTGGTGGCGAAAAGGAAACCGGCGGCGGTCGCGAGTCCGGCTCCGATGCATGGCGCGGCTATATGCGTCGTCAGACCAATACTGTGAATTATTCGCTGGAACTGCCTTTGGCCCAGGGGATTACTTTCGACTGAGAACCGGTCAGCGAAAGCTCTCTGTGGAAATAGTCCCCCTGTGGGAGCGAGCCTGCTCGCGAAAGCGCCGGATCAGCCAATATGAAGGTTGGCAGATGAACCGCTTCGCGAGCAGGCTCGCTCCCACATTGAATTCTGTGTTTGTTAGGTTTCTGTTGGAGTCTGGCAATGCCGTTACGCGAAGAATGTCTGTGGGAAAAGCTGACGCCACAACGGCCCGAAAACACCGTGCTCACAGGCGAGGTCACGGTAGATGTCTGTGTGATCGGCGCCGGTTTCACCGGTCTGTCAGCGGCGGTGCACTTGCTCGAGCAGGGCAAACGCGTGGCAGTGCTGGAAGCCCATCGGGCCGGACATGGCGGCTCGGGGCGTAACGTCGGGCTGGTGAACGCCGGCCTGTGGATCCCGCCGGATGATATCGAGGCCGGTTTTGGCGAGGCGGTGGGCAGCCAGCTCAACCGCATGCTCGGGGCCGCGCCGGCCTTGGTATTCAGCCTCGTCGACAAATACAACATCGATTGCCAGCTGCGCCGCGAAGGCACCCTGCATATGGCCCACAACGCCCGGGGCGAGGCGGACCTGCGCAGCCGCGAAGAACAATGGAAACGCCGTGGCGCGCCAGTGGAACTGCTGACCGGCCAAGCCTGTGCCGAGGCTACCGGCACCGACAGGATCGCCGCGGCATTGCTCGATCGCCGCGCCGGCACGCTCAACCCGATGGCCTATACCAGCGGGCTGGCCAAGGCCGCCAAGGACCTTGGCGGCCAGTTGTTCGATCATTCGAAGGTCACGCGCCTGGAACGCCAAGGCCAGCGCTGGTCAGTGCAGACTGCCCAGGGCTCGGTGCTGGCCGAGCAAGTCGTGATCGCGTCCAACGCCTATACCGAAGGCGACTGGACCGAACTGCGGCGCAATTTCTTTCCCGGATATTACTATCAGGTCGCTTCGGTCCCACTGACCGACGCGGCCGCCCACCGCATTCTGCCGGGCGGGCAAGGTTCCTGGGATACTCGCCAGGTATTGAGCAGCATTCGCCGGGACAAGGACGGGCGCTTGCTGCTCGGCAGCCTGGGCAATGGCAACCGTAAGCCAACCTGGTTTCTCAAGGCCTGGGCGGACCGGGTGCAGCAGCATTACTTCCCTTACCTCAAACCCGTGGAGTGGGAGTGCACCTGGACCGGTTGCATCGCGTTCACGCCCGATCATCTGATGCGCCTGTTCGAGCCGGCGCCAGGCCTGGTGGCAGTCACCGGCTACAACGGTCGAGGCGTGACCACCGGCACCGTGGTCGGCAAGGCATTCGCCGATTATCTGTGCCACGGCGATGCCAAGGCATTGCCGATCCCTTTCGCGCCCATGGAACCCTTGGCCGGCGTGGGCCTGCGCAGTTGCCTGTATGAGGCGGGCTTTTCCCTGTATCACGCGGGCCAGTGCCTGCGGATCGTCATCTGATTGTTGAAAAGTGTTACGGGCAGCGGCGTTTTTCAACACAGCGGCTAGCCTGTTATGGTGCGGGCTGTAGCAGCCGCGCACCGGCAGTGTGCAGTTAGGTGACGCAGGTTGTTACACAGTGGTTGCACGCCGTTTCGTATGGCGGTTGCAATGATGGCTCATGGAGGGTTTCACCTACTTGTAAAAACGGTTGCACCTCGTCCGGTTTAGACGGTTGCACGCCCTGTGAAAAAGGGCCCGAAACAGTCGAAATAACAATAAAGCAGCGACTTTTTTAAGAATAAAAAACCGATGGCACGGCCCTTGCTCTTAGCTTTTCAGTGAAGTGAAGTCGCAGTGCCAACTAAAAAAAACCTTGGAGCACCACCTCATGTCCCAGACGTTTTACAAGAAAGGCTTTCTGGCCCTCGCAGTGGCAGCTGCGCTGGGTGTTTCTGCGTTTGCCCAGGCTGATGTGAAATTTGGTGTGGCGGGGCCGATGACCGGCGCCAACGCCGCGTTTGGCGAGCAGTACATGAAAGGTGCGCAGGCCGCGGCCGATGTCATCAACAAGGCAGGTGGCGTCAATGGCGAGAAAATCGTTCTGGTCGCCGGTGACGATGCCTGCGAACCGAAGCAGGCCGTGGCCGTGGCCAACCGACTGGTTGACCAGGACAAAGTGATCGGCGTGGTCGGGCACTTCTGCTCGTCCAACACCATCCCGGCCTCCGAGGTCTATGACGAAGCAGGCATCATTGCCATCACCCCAGGCTCGACCAACCCGGCCGTTACCGAACGTGGCCTGAGCGCGATGTTCCGCATGTGCGGTCGTGACGACCAGCAAGGCATCGTGGCTGGCGACTACATCGTCGACGTGCTCAAGGGCAAGAAAGTCGTCGTCCTGCACGACAAGGACACCTACGGCCAAGGCCTGGCGGATGCTACCAAGGCACAACTGGCCAAGCGTGGCGTGACCCCTGTGTTGTACGAAGGCCTGACCCGTGGCGAAAAAGACTTCAGCGCCGTGGTGACCAAGATCCGTTCGGCCGGTGCCGACGTGGTCTACTTCGGCGGCCTGCACCCGGAAGCCGGCCCGCTGGTTCGCCAGCTGCGTGAGCAAGGCCTCAAGGACGTCAAGTTCATGTCCGACGACGGCATCGTCACCGATGAACTGGTCACTACCGCTGGTGGCGCGCAATACGTCGACGGCGTGTACATGACCTTCGGCGCCGACCCGCGCCTGCTGCCGGACAGCAAGGCCGTGGTGGACGCTTTCCGTGCCCAGGGCGTCGAGCCTGAGGGCTACACTCTGTACGCCTATGCCTCGGTGCAGGCACTGGCCGCCGGTTTCAATGGTGCCAAGTCCAACAAGGGCGAAGACGCCGCCAAGTGGCTGAAAGCCAACCCGGTGAAAACCGTCATGGGCGAAAAAGCCTGGGACTCCAAGGGAGACCTGAAAGTCTCCGACTATGTGGTCTACCAGTGGGACAAGGACGGCAAATACCACCAGTTGGAAAAACAGAAGTAAGGGCTGAAGCGACCGTCCAGGCCCTTCTGGAAGCCGGCCAAACTCCGGTTTCCAGAAGGTGCGCGCTGGTCGCGCCTGACATTGCTCCGACGTAAATCTGTATTTTCCTTAGAAGAGCCGCACGCCCTGGGTGTGCAGGTTCTCACTGCGTGAGATTGCGTTATGGATGGTATTTTCCTGCAGCAACTGATCAATGGCCTGACCCTCGGGTCGGTCTATGGTCTGATCGCCATCGGCTACACAATGGTCTATGGCATCATCGGCATGATCAACTTCGCCCACGGCGAGGTTTACATGATTTCCGCTTACCTCGCGGCAATCAGTCTGGCTCTGCTGGCTTACTTCGGTATCGAATCCTTTCCGCTGATGATCCTTGGCACTCTGGTGTTCACGATCGTGGTCACCGGGGTATACGGCTGGGTCATCGAACGCGTCGCCTACAAACCCCTGCGCAACTCCACCCGACTGGCACCGCTGATCAGCGCCATCGGCATCTCGCTGATCCTGCAGAACTACGCGCAGATTAGCCAGGGCGCCCGCCAACAGGGTGTGCCGACACTGCTCGAAGGCGCCATGCGCGTCGATATCGGTACCGGCTTCGTGCAGCTCACCTACACCAAGATATTCATCCTGATTGCCGCATTCGCCGGCATGGCGCTGCTGACCTACATCATCAAATACACCAAGCTCGGCCGCATGTGCCGTGCCACCCAGCAAGACCGCAAGATGGCCTCCATCCTTGGCATCAACACCGACCGGGTGATTTCCTACGTGTTCATCATCGGTGCGGCCATGGCGGCCCTGGCCGGTGTGCTGATTACCATGAACTACGGCACCTTCGACTTCTATGCCGGCTTCATCATCGGCATCAAGGCGTTCACCGCGGCGGTACTCGGCGGCATCGGCTCCCTGCCTGGGGCAATGCTCGGCGGGATCATCCTCGGGATCTCCGAGTCGCTGTTCGCCGGTCTGATCAACTCCGACTACAAAGACGTGTTCAGTTTCTCGCTGTTGGTGCTGATTCTGATTTTCCGTCCCCAAGGCCTGTTGGGTCGCCCACTCGTGGCGAAGGTATAAGTATGTCTGCTGCCAATAAACCGCTTGATATCAAAAAGAGCGTCATCGACACGATCCTGGCCGGCCTGATCTCGCTGATCGTATTCGGGCCGATCGTCGGCGTAGTGCTCGACGGCTACAGCTTCAACCTGCAACCGGCCCGCGTCGGCTGGCTGGTGGCGATCGTGATGGTCGGGCGCTTTGCCCTGAGCCTGTTCCTGCAAACCCCGAAGGGGCTGAAGATCCTCCAGGGGTTCGAGAGCACCGGTTCCGGCGTGCATGTGCTGCCACCCGACTACAAATCGCGGCTGCGCTGGATCATCCCGGCCCTGATCGTGATTGCCATCGTGTTCCCGTTCTTCGCTAACAAGTACGTGCTTACCGTAGTGATCCTCGGGCTGATCTACGTGCTGCTGGGCCTGGGCCTGAACATTGTGGTCGGCCTGGCCGGGTTGCTCGATCTGGGTTACGTGGCGTTCTACGCCATCGGCGCCTACGGCCTGGCGCTGGGTTACCAATACTTGGGGCTGGGTTTCTGGACCGTGCTGCCGCTGGCGGCCATCGCAGCGGCGATGGCGGGGTGTATTTTAGGATTCCCCGTGTTACGAATGCACGGTGACTACCTGGCCATCGTGACCCTGGGTTTCGGCGAGATCATCCGGCTGGTGCTGAACAACTGGTTGTCGTTCACTGGCGGGCCGAATGGCATGCCGGTTCCTGCGCCAACCTTCCTGGGCCTGGAGTTCGGCAGGCGAGCGAAGGACGGCGGGGTGCCGTTCCATGAGTTCTTCGGCATCGACTACAACCCCAACATCAAATTCCTGTTCATCTACATCGTGTTGTTCATCACCGTACTGCTGGTGCTCTACGTCAAGCATCGCCTGACCCGCATGCCGGTCGGCCGCGCTTGGGAGGCCCTGCGCGAGGACGAGATCGCCTGTCGCTCCATGGGCTTGAACCATGTGCTGGTCAAGCTTTCCGCGTTCACTATCGGTGCTTCCACCGCTGGCCTGGCAGGTGTGTTCTTCGCCAGTTACCAGGGTTTCGTCAATCCGTCCTCGTTCACCTTCTTCGAGTCGGCGTTGATCCTGGCAATCGTGGTGCTGGGTGGCATGGGCTCGACGGTTGGTGTGGTGATCGCGGCATTCGTGCTCACCGTGGCGCCGGAGCTGCTGCGCAGTTTCTCCGAGTACCGCGTGCTGCTGTTCGGCGTGTTGATGGTATTGATGATGATCTGGCGCCCACGCGGCCTGATCCGCATCAGCCGTACCGGTGTGACGCCGCGCAAGGGGGTAGCGCCATGAGCGAAGTCGTACTCAAAGTCGAAAACCTGATGATGCAGTTCGGTGGCATCAAGGCCCTCAGCGACGTCAGCCTGCAAGTCAAGCGCAACTCGATCTTCGCCCTGATCGGCCCCAACGGCGCGGGCAAGACCACGGTGTTCAACTGTCTGACCGGTTTCTACAAGGCTTCGGGCGGCAAGATCGAACTCAACGTGCGTGGCGAGCAGACCAACGTGATCAAGTTGTTGGGCGAAGCGTTCCGCCCGACGGACTTTGTCTCGCCAAAGTCTTTCGCCAGCCGGCTGTACTACAAGATGTTCGGCGGCACCCACCTGGTAAACCGCGCCGGCCTGGCGCGAACGTTCCAGAACATTCGCCTGTTCAAGGAAATGTCGGTGCTGGAAAACCTGCTGGTGGCCCAGCACATGTGGGTCAATCGCAGCCTGGTGGCGGGCATCCTAAATACCAAGGGGTATCGCCAGGCTGAAAGCGATGCTCTGGACCACGCTTTCTACTGGCTGGAAGTTGTGGACCTGGTGGACTGTGCCAACCGCCTGGCTGGTGAGCTTTCCTACGGCCAGCAGCGCCGCCTGGAAATCGCTCGGGCGATGTGCACGCGTCCGCAGATCATCTGCCTCGACGAACCGGCCGCCGGCCTCAATCCCCAGGAAACCGAAGCGCTGAGCGCGATGATCCGGCTGCTGCGCGACGAGCACGATCTGACCGTGGTGCTGATCGAACACGACATGGGCATGGTGATGAGTATTTCCGATCACATCGTAGTGCTGGATCACGGCAACGTGATTGCCGAGGGCGGTCCCGAGGCGATTCGCAACGATCCGAAGGTGATCGCGGCTTATCTGGGCGCCGATGAAGAGGAATTGGTATGAGTGGGCCTATCCTCGAACTCAAGGAGCTGGACGTGTTCTACGGGCCGATCCAGGCCCTGAAGAAAGTCTCGATGCACATCGGCGAAGGCGAAACCGTGAGCCTGATCGGCTCCAACGGTGCCGGCAAGTCCACGCTGCTGATGTCGATCTTCGGCCAGCCCCGCGCTGCGGGTGGGCAGATCATCTACCAGGGCGTGGACATCACCCACAAGTCGTCGCACTACATCGCCTCCAACGGCATCGCTCAATCGCCGGAAGGGCGCCGGGTGTTCCCCGACATGACCGTTGAGGAAAACCTGCTGATGGGCACCATTCCTATCGGTGACAAATACGCCAGCGAAGACATGCAGCGCATGTTCGAGCTGTTCCCGCGGCTCAAGGAGCGCCGCAACCAGCGAGCCATGACCATGTCCGGCGGCGAGCAGCAAATGCTCGCCATCGCCCGGGCCTTGATGAGCCGGCCGAAGTTGTTGCTGCTCGACGAGCCGAGCCTGGGGCTGGCGCCGATCGTGGTGAAGCAGATCTTCGCCACCCTGCGGGAGCTGGCGTCCACCGGCATGACTATCTTCCTGGTGGAGCAGAACGCCAACCACGCGCTCAAGCTGTCGGACCGGGCCTACGTGATGGTCAACGGAGAAATCCGCCTGACCGGCAGCGGCAAGGAACTGCTCGCCAACGAAGAGGTGCGCAACGCGTATCTTGGCGGGCATTGAGGCGGCAGCTGCAATGAAAAAAACCGGCGAGTGATCGCCGGTTTTTTTATCTCTCCAAACCACCATCGTCCCCTGTGGGAGCGAGCCTGCTCGCGAATGCGCCGGATCAGTTGTCGCTCATGTATTTGACTCGCCGCCTTCGCGAGCAGGCTCGCTCCCACAGGGGGATATATACAGTTTTCAGAATTGTGGACAACAATCTCGAAGCCCTGCGAAACCGCGACATAAAGTCGCCGCAAACAGTTGTTTTGTCACGGTTTTGACTTGTCCCCGTTTGCTGTGGAACTGGCTGTGGGTAACGTGGGTGTACTTGCCTGGAGCCCTTTGATTACGAGGCTTTCAGCGAGGTGAGCGTTTTTTGATCAGGCGGTTTTGGTCATTCGGAAGTGGCAGTTGTCAACAGTTTTTTGAGCGTCATAGGCGTTCGGAAAACGGTGAGCAAGCCTGTGGATAAGTCTGTGACTAAACTCTGGAAAGACCGCGCTGAGCAGCGTCGTTGCTGGCTTGGCGCCATCGTCTATCTAGACTCGGCTTATAGCAGATAACTTCTGCTGCACAAGCTCAGTTGGTGGGTCAAGCGAAAAAAATTTCCAAATGTCCCGCAAAGCCTTATACACAGCGGCTTCCGGTGTTCGTACTTGCCCCCGATTATTGTGGACGTGCCTGTGGATAAGATGCGCGCAACCCGCTGCAGCCCTTGTTTGGCAAGGCCTGGGCTCGATTGGTTGTTTTATGAGCAGCCGTGCAGGCAAAAACGCGTCCTCAAGCCTTGCCCACGGCGTGTCAGGGCGGGCATGCTGTGGGCCGATTTCCATTAATGGCTTGAAGCCCAAGCAAGGAGAACACGATGTCCGACACCCTGTTTATCACCGGCGCTACGTCCGGTTTTGGTGAAGCCTGTGCCCGTCGTTTTGCCGAGGCCGGTTGGAAACTGGTGCTGACCGGTCGTCGTGAAGAGCGCCTCAGCGCCCTCTGTGCCGAGTTATCGAAGCAGACCGAGGTCCATGGCCTGGTTCTGGACGTGCGTGATCGCAAGGCAATGGAAGAGGCCATCGCCAGCCTGCCGCCTTCGTTCGCCAAATTGCGTGGGCTGATCAATAACGCCGGCCTGGCCCTGGGCGTCGACCCCGCGCCCAAGTGCGACCTCGATGACTGGGACACCATGGTCGACACCAATGTCAAGGGCCTGATCTACAGCACTCGCCTGCTGTTGCCGCGGCTGATTGCCCATGGCCGTGGCGCCGGGATCGTCAACCTGGGCTCCATCGCCGGCAACTACCCATATCCGGGCAGTCACGTGTATGGCGCGAGCAAGGCTTTCGTCAAACAGTTCTCGCTGAACCTGCGCTGTGACCTGCAGGGCACCGGCGTGCGGGTGAGCAATATCGAGCCGGGGCTGTGCGAGAGCGAATTTTCCCTGGTGCGCTTCGGTGGTGACCAGGAGCGCTACAACGCGACTTACGCCGGCGCCGAGCCGATCCAGCCGCAGGACATCGCCGACACCATTTTCTGGGTGCTCAACACCCCGGCGCACATCAACATCAACAGCCTGGAGCTGATGCCGGTGAGCCAGACCTGGGCCGGCTTCGCCATCGAGCGCAACAAGGCCTGACAGGGTTCTGGAGATGAGCTTTTGTGGCGCGGGAGCAAGCTCCCTCGCCACAGGGGGGATCAGGCCAGATATTCGGCCAGCCCGCGATAGCAGGTCAGCAGGTGATAAGGCGTAGTGGACGGCATGTCCCGGCGGCTGATATTGCCGTTGGCATCAAGGCATTCGTTCCAGCCCAAGGGGTGCAGGAAATGTTGCTGCAACGCCCGTAGCTGGCGCAGCAACGTCCCTTCGCTGCCAGGGCGCAACGTGAGTGCCCGCAGGTATTCCGCCTGGGCCCAGATGCGTGGGGTTGCATCGCGCGGAGCCGTCTGCGGCTCCAAGGCCAGCATGGCGCAAACGCCAGCGGTATCCGGATCGACGCCTTGTTGTTCGGTATCGCCGAAGCTGCGTTCCAGGGCCAGGTGCAGTTTGCCGCCACGCAACAAGGGCGATGAGGCCAGCAGGAAATACCACTCGAACTGATGCCCCGGCTCGAACCAGTTATCCACAGCCTTGAGCGGTTTCTCCATCATGACTTGTCGCTGCGGATCAACGAAGCACTTGAACATCCCCTCGCACAGGCTCAGCAACGCTTGGCGAACAGCGGTATCGTCGCGAACCGCAAGGGTCGCGAGAAAAGCTTCTGCCAGATGCATCAACGGGTTCTGCAGCGGGCCGGTCTCGGCTGTCGACCAGTCGCGGCCGAGGCTGGCTTCGTAGAGACCGTCGCCAGTGGCGAAGCGTCGCGCGATGATTTCCAGGGCCGCGTTGAGCACCGACTCCACCAGCGGTTCGCGAACCTTGCCCCAGTAGTGGGCGCAGGCGAACAGGATGAAGGCGTGGGTGTACAGATCCTTGCCGGTATCCAGCGGTATCCCCTGCGGGTCGATGCTGTAGAACCAGCCGCCATGTTCGGCATCGTGGAAGTGCCGTTGCAGCGAGCGAAACAGCGCGGCGGCCCGTTCCTCGGCCTGCGGCACTTCGCCGATCAGGCTGGCGAACACATACAACTGCCGCGCACAGGCCATGGCGCGATAACGCTGGGGCGGCAGCGGCTTGTGCTGGGTATCCAGGGACTCGTAGGGCAACGCCAGCTCGGCATTCCAGCCCGGACCTTGCCACATTGGCACGATCACATCGTGAAACTGCTGATGCACCGTGGCGAACAGCGTGGTCAATTCGGGTAGAAGGGCGGAGCGGGAGGCTTCAGGCATTGGCGGACGTCGTCACGGCGGGGGCGTTTGCGCGACATGGTAGCAGAGTGGCAGGTTCTGGCGATGCGGTGCCTGTCAGGCCGCTTTCGCGAGCAGGCTCGCTCCCACATGGACGGTGGACGCCAATCCATGTGGGAGCGAGCCTGCTCGCGAAGAGGTTTTGAATAAAACAGAAAAGGTCAGCTGGCCAACAACCAGACCCCAGCCGCCGCCGAAGCAGCCCCGGCCAACCTGATCACCGGCGCCGCCGCGCGTGGCAACACACGAACCAGCGCGAAGCCCGCGCCATGCAACGCCGCCGTTGCGGCGACGAACCCCACCGCATAGGCCCACGGACTCGACATATCCGGCAGCTCCAAGCCATGGGCCACGCCATGGAACAGCGCAAATATCGCCGTCGCACCGACTGCCAGGCTTAGCGGCGGACGCACCGCCAGGGCCACCGCCAGGCCAAGAGCGAGCACCGAGGCGGCGATGCCGCTTTCCAGCGCAGGCAGGTCCAGGCCTTCGAAGCCCAGCAAACCACCGAGCAGCATCGTCCCGACGAAAGTGCATGGCAGTGCCCAGCGCGCGGCGCCTTGTTGTTGGGCCGCCCACAAGCCGACCGCCAACATCGCGAGCAGATGGTCGAGCCCGCCGATGGGGTGGCCCAGGCCGGCGATCAGGCCGTTATCGCCGTGACCGGGATGGGCGAAGGCCAGAGCTGGGGTCAGCAGCAAGGCGAGGGTTCCGAGGATACGTTTGAATGTCATGGATAAGCTTCCTTGTTCGAATGGGGAAAGTCACGCCGCGCTCAGCAGGCCCTGACGCTCGATGAAGGCGATGATGTCGTCCAGGCCCTGGCCAGTCTTCTGGTTGCTGAACACGAAGGGCTTGCCGTTGCGCATCCGCTGGGTATCGCTGTTCATCATTTCCAGGGAGGCACCCACCAATGGCGCCAGGTCAATCTTGTTGATCACCAGCAGGTCGGATTTGCAGATGCCCGGCCCGCCCTTGCGCGGCAGCTTGTCGCCAGCCGAAACGTCGATCACGTAAATGGTCAGGTCCGATAGCTCGGGGCTGAAGGTTGCGGACAGGTTGTCGCCACCGGACTCGACCAGGATCAGGTCGAGGCCCGGGAACCGCCGGTTCAACTGGTCCACCGCTTCAAGGTTGATCGAGGCGTCTTCGCGAATCGCCGTGTGCGGGCACCCACCGGTTTCCACGCCGATGATCCGCTCCGGCGCCAGGGCTTCGTTGCGCACCAGGAAATCAGCGTCTTCACGGGTGTAGATATCGTTGGTGACCACGGCCAGGTTGTAGCGCTCGCGCAAGGCCAGGCAGAGAGCCAGGGTCAGTGCAGTCTTGCCGGAGCCTACCGGGCCGCCAATACCGACGCGCAAAGGTTGTGTATTCATGTATCTCTCCTAGGAACGGAACAGGCGGCTGTACTGGCGCTCATGGGCCATGCACGCCAGGGACAGGCCAAACGCGGCGCTGCCGTAATGGTCGGGGTCGATGTTCGAGGCGATCTGCTGGGCCTGTTGCAGCAACGCCAGCAGTTCGCTGGTCAACCTCTGCGCGGCTTGCTGGCCCAAGGGCAGGGTTTTCATCAGCACCGCCAGTTGGTTTTCCAACCAGCTCCACAACCAGGCGGTGAGGGCATCCTCTGGCTTGATGCCCCAGGCACGGGCCGCCAGGGCCCAGCCCAACGCCAGGTGCGGTTCGCTACGCTGTTCAAGGAAGCTGCGCGCGGCGCTGTCGAGCTCCGGCAGGCCCGCCAGCAATTGTTGCAACGAGTAGCCCATCTGCCGGCTCTCCTGGTACAGCTCGCGGGTTTCCCGGCTGGCACGGTGTTGTTCACAAAGTTCCAGCAGCGCGTGCCAATCGTCGGCAGCGGCCGCCCTGCAATGAGCCAGCAGCAAGGGCGCTTCGAAACGCGCCAGGTTCAGTAGCATTTGATCGCTGATCCAGCGGCGCGCGTCGTCCGGCGTCTTGACCAGGCCGTTGTCCACAGCCATTTCCAGGCCCTGGGAGTAGCTGTAGCCGCCAATCGGCAGTTGCGGACTGGCCAGGCGCAGCAGTGCCCATGCCGGGTTCATGAACGCACGCCGAACTGGTGCAGGCGCGGTGCGTAATTGAAATCTTCGTCGCCGTGCCGGGAATGATGATGGCCGCCGCCATAAGCGCCGTGTTCCGGCTGGAACGGCGCTTCAATGGATTCGGCGCTGGCGCCCAGTTGCTCAAGCATCGCCTTGAGCACGTAATCATCCAGCAGGCGCAACCAGCCATCGCCCACCTGCAGGGCAACGTGGCGATTGCCCAAGTGGTAGGCAGCACGGGTCAGTTCGAACGCATTGGCGCAGGTAACGTGGAGCAATTGTTCAGGACGGGCGCAGACACGCACGATGCGCCCATCTTCGGCCTGAAGGCATTCACCGTCGTACAGCGGCGGCTGGCCTCGCTCCAAGAACAATCCCACGTCTTCACCCTCGGCACTGAAACAGCGCAGACGGCTTTTGCTGCGGGCGTCAAAGGTCAGGTGCAGCTCGGCGTCCCAGCGCGGTTGAGTGTCGATTCTGCGGTGGATAACCAGCATCGGAGTGCTTCCGGCAATAAACGGTGCTGTGTTTAGAGCAAGGGGCTTGCCAATCGAAGGGGATGTAGGAAATGGCGGGGATGGCGTTCCTGGATGGGGCGGGCTTCGTGCCGTTATGGTGCGCTTCGGGAAAACTCGCACCACTTTGAATCGCACGCCTGCTCGCGAAGCGGTGCATCAGGAAAATCAATGCTGGCTGACCCGGCGCTTTCGCGAGCAGGCTCGCTCCCACATGGAGGGTTGGGGGGGCAGGCAGTTACTCGGTGCTACCCAACCCGTGCCAATGCTTGAGGCCGATGAAGATGAACCGTAGTTGCTGGGTAATCTTCGCCTGGGGGGTGAGATGTTCGGGAAGCGCTTTGGCGGGCGGGTCGATGATATCCGGCAGGGTGGCGAAGACACTCTTGACTACGAGGTCGGCCATCACGCTCAGTCCCGCAAGGTCCAGGTGTTGCAACTTGGGCATCAATGCCAGGTCGGCAGCCAGGTCCGAGCTGATGTCTTCGCGCAGCTTCGCGATGGCCTGGCGTACTGGCAGGGAGCCGCCGTACTGCTCGCGGGCCAGGAACAGAAACTGCGATCGGTTGGCATGCACCACGTCGAGAAAAATCCGCACAGACGCATCAATGATGCCGCCCATGACAAATTCGTTGTGGCGCACCAGCCGGATGGTTTCGCGAAACGTCTGCCCGACTTCGCTGACGAGCGCCAGGCCAAGCTGGTCCATGTCGTCGAAATGTCGATAGAACCCGGTGGGTACGATGCCGGCTGTCTTGGCGACTTCGCGCAGGCTCAGGCTGCCGAATCCCCTGCCGCACTCCATCAAATGGCGCGCTGCATCCATCAGGGCATTTCGGGTCTGTTGTTTCTGTTCGGCGCGGGGAAGCATTGCAGGGCTGACTTCCAGGTCATGGGAGCGATGCACTCTAGCAAATCGTCTTTGGCGGCGTCGAACGGTAGGGACGGATCAGTCGGGAAACGAGGGGCTTGAAAAGTCAAAAGCCCGATTCAGGGAATCGGGCTTTTTTACGGGCCACCATGGGCTCAGCTCACTGCACTGTTGCGTTCGATTACGCGGTCACCACCGCCTTCGGCAAGGGTCTGGCCTTGTGGAGTGCGATCGGAACCGTCAGCGGCCAGGGTTTCGCCCAGTGGGGTGCGGTCGGAACCGTCAGCCGCCAGGGTTTCGCCCAGTGGGGTGCGGTCGGAGCCGTCAGATGCCAGGGTCTGGCCTTGTGGAGTGCGGTCGGAACCGTCAGCCGCCAGGGTCTGGCCTTGTGGGGTGCGGTCGGAACCGTCAGCCGCCAGGGTCTGGCCTTGTGGGGTGCGGTCGGAACCGTCAGCCGCCAGGGTTTGGCCTTGTGGGGTGCGGTCGGAACCACCTTCGACCAGGCCTTTTTCTTCCAGGCGGTCACGGCCACCTTCGGCTACGGTCTGGCTATAGACAGAATGGATGTCCTTGACTTGCGGCGTGGCCTGTTCGGAAGCTGGCAAGGCGAAAGCGGTAGAGGTCAGCAGGGAAAGGGAAAGACTCATCAGTAGTTGGCGTTTCATGATCGTTGCTCCTCGAGAGGGCTGAAAAGTGGGTACGAGGGCAATGCTACTCTCGATAAGTCGATATAAAAGTTCATAAACACAATGGTAATAATCAACGGAATTGATTGTTCTGCGAGAAGGCTCTAGAACGGGCCTTTCAGAGGGGCAGTTTTGCCCTGGAGTGGGTAGTTTGTACCCACTCGCGCCCCGCAAAAGTGCGGGCGCGGTAACAGGTAGCTGTCGAAACGGTCAGGTTCCGAGGCGTTTTTTCGTGCCGGTCGTCGCGCTTGGTGGTAAACCTGTCAGCCGTTTCGGCAGTCCAATCGTTTATCGGCAGTGAGCCAGTAGCGGTTCGCGCTGCCTCAGGCGTCGCGGTCCGCACGCCAAATTGTCAGGAGCCTTGTGCATGACGCGCACCTCAAAAATTTTCGCCTGGGGCTTTGCCTGCCTCATCGCACTGCTGGCCGCGCTTGTGCTGGTCATCGCTTTCTTCGACTGGAACCGCCTCAAGCCCACGCTCAACGCGAAGGTTTCCGAGGAGTTGCATCGTCCATTCGCAATCAATGGCAACCTGGCGGTGATCTGGCAGCGCGAACCGCAGGAAGGCGGCTGGCGCGCCTTTGTGCCATGGCCCCATGTCGTGGCCGAAGATTTGAGCCTGGGAAACCCGGACTGGTCGAAAATCCCGCAAATGGTCACGCTCAAGCGCGTCGAGCTACGTATTTCGCCCTTGGCCCTGTTGGCCCGGCGGGTGGCGATCCCGCGCATCGACCTGACCGAACCCAACGCCAGCCTGCAGCGCCTGGCTGATGGGCGCGCCAACTGGACCTTCCAGTTCGATCCGAAGGACCCGGACGCCGAACCGTCCAGTTGGTCGGTCGATATCGGTGCCATCGGCTTTGACAAGGGGCATGTCACGCTGGATGACCAGACGCTCAAGACCAGGCTCGAGGTGTTGATCGACCCGTTGGGCAAACCCATTCCGTTCAGCGATATCGTCGGTGAGAAGACTGCGAACAAAGCCCGGGAACAAGGTGCGGCACCACAGGACTACGCCTTTGCCTTCAAGGCTGACGGGCAGTATCAGGGACAGAACCTGAGCGGCTCTGGCAAGGTCGGTGGCTTGCTGGCCTTGCAGGATCCATCGCAACCCTTTCCCCTGCAGGCCCAGGCGAAGATTGCCGACACCCGCATCGAGTTGGCCGGCACGCTTACCGACCCGAAGAACCTTGGTGCCCTGGACCTGCGTCTGAAACTGGCCGGTAAAAGCCTGGCCAATCTTTACCCGTTGACTGGCGTGACGCTGCCGGATTCGCCGCCCTATGCCACCGATGGTCGCCTGATCGCCAAGCTTCACGAACCGGAGGGGGCGCAGTTCCGCTACGAGGCGTTCAACGGCAAGATTGGCGAAAGCGATATTCATGGCGACCTGGCTTATGTTTCCAGCCAGCCGAGACCGAAACTCACTGGCGCGCTGGTATCCGATCAGCTGTTGTTCAGCGACCTGGCGCCGCTTATCGGCGCCGACTCCAACACGCAACAGAAGGCTCGCGGCGGTGCCAGCAAACAACCGTCCGACAAGGTCTTGCCGGTGGAAGAATTCCGCACTGAGCGCTGGAGCGTAATGGATGCCGACGTGGAGTTCACCGGCAAGCGCATCGTCCACAGCGAGCAGTTGCCCTTCACCGACCTCTACACTCATTTGCTGCTGAACAATGGCCAGTTGAGTCTTGAACCCTTGCGCTTTGGCGTGGCCGGTGGCCGTCTCGATGCGCAGATTCGCCTCAATGGACAGACTCGGCCCCTCGAAGGCCAGGCGAAACTGACCGCGCGAGGCTTCAAGCTCAAGCAGCTTTTCCCGGGTTTCGAACCGATGAAAACCAGTTTCGGCGAGCTCAATGGCGATGCCGATCTGTCCGGCCGAGGTAATTCGGTAGCGGCGTTGCTGGGCACCGCCAATGGCAACTTGAAGATGCTCATCAACGACGGTGCTATCAGTCGGGAGTTGATGGAGCTGGCAGGGTTGAACGTTGGCAACTATGTGGTAGGAAAAATCTTCGGCGACAAGGAAGTGAAGATCAATTGCGCGGCGGCTGATTTCGGCATCAAGACCGGTCTGGCGACCACTCGCCTGTTTGTATTCGATACCGAGAACGCGATCATCTATATCGATGGCACGGCGAATTTGGCCACTGAACAACTGGACCTGACTGTTACGCCGGAGTCCAAGGGCTGGCGATTGATTTCCCTGCGTTCGCCGCTGTACGTACGAGGCGCCTTCGCCAAGCCCGCCGCCGGGGTGAAGGCCGTGCCGCTGATGTTGCGTGGGGCCGGAATGGTCGCGCTGGGTGTCATCGCCGCGCCGGCCGCGGGGTTGCTCGCGTTGGTCGCTCCCAGCGGCGGTGAGCCCAACCAATGTGCACCGCTGCTCGAACAGATGAAGGCCGGCAAGGCGCCGAAGACGGTAAAGGACTGATCGCGTTTGCGAAGTGGGCGGATGTTTGCTGGGTAGCAGAAAGTTAATGGGCTGTTTGTTCTATTAGTTTCTGAGTGGGTGAGTGTTATTGGTCGAATTGTAACGCCGTCTTGGTTTTTAACGAATCGGACAGGGTTGCATGCGGCCGCTTGGATGGTGGTAATAAGCGGTCATGGATGTACTGTGGAAAGTCCGGGCTTATGTGATTAAGTTGGCGCTTGCCGTCATGCGGCTGAACAAGAAACAACAATCACTTATTAAAAGGAAATATCATGAGTATTTTATTGCCCAGCATCGACGAGAGTATGCGCTTTTTTGAAACGGTAAGGCTTGCGCCCGTCAGTGTTGCTGATTTCTCTGCAGGTGCACCAAAGAGTTCCCGTTTAACGGCTATGGCTGAAAAGTCGGAGAGTCAGTCAGTTGCCCAGGCAGACGTATTATTAGCCAACGAGAATCCTGCCATTATCGGCTTTGCCGATAATTTGGACGGAGATACAAAACACGCGGCGGCGGACAGTGTTCACTTTGCTGAACGTGTTGCCACTTTCAAATTTGACAAGAACAAGCAGCCCCTCGAGTGGCACGCACTGTACAGTGATGCAATGAGGCATTGCGGATGGACGATGACCAGCAACAAGTATCAGGAGTTTACAACTTCACATACAAGTCTGACGATGGATTCCATCGTTCTGGAAATTGTCCAGGCGGTGGCAGGCCGAAACGCTCCGGCGATGCTTGATTTATTGTTCGGCGTCTTTGATCGGCTGCGATCCGACGAGAAGCTGGTAAATCTTTTTGATAGCACCAGTAAAAAAGGTGCGGATAAGGACTTCAGAATCGTGCCCTGCATCCAATCCCCAGGGGGAACTCCAATAACGGCTTTCCTGGCGGTCGACTGCACTCTCTCTTCAAGCCAAGGTGGGGCTTGGTTCTGGAAATGGAAAGTGTCGCGGCTTCGAATGAAGCGCGTGGCTACGATGGCCGAGCTCAATATGCGCATACATGATCGGAACAGGGACATGATCTACCAGAAACTGGATAAGAGCTCTGACGATTTTTTCAACAGTATCGAGTTATAAGCGCTCACCGGGTTGTTCGAATGAGCAACCCATCTTGGAAGGTGGTCTGTCATGTTGAATGAGGAAATACTGCTGTTTCCGGAAGGGCTGTTGTCTATTTCGGAAGGCGTGCCGAAGGAGTGGCGGCAGAAACTTAAATATTCGTTGCTCTATTCGCATCTGCACGCTCGCTCGACCGGTGACAAGTTTGATGCCTTGGCGAAGTGGCGCGCAGGTTATTCCCGCGCCATGGAAAATCTGGAATGGACAACCCTGGCGAATAAAGCGTCCAGTTTCGAGCCGAAGAACGGGGTTGTCATTGTGCTGAGCGACTTGCTCGGGGAAAAATTGATATCAGATGTCAAGCTGCAGGCGCAGCTTGATCGGCTGATAGCCAGTGTTGAGGAAGCGCTGGGTTCAGAGGCGTTGGGTGCTGCAATCAGGGAGCAGTTGCTTTCACCTGCTCAGGCGAAGGACAAGTCCGATACGACTGTTTTCGTGCATGTCAGCCTGATAGGCGTGGGCCCCGTTGTTTATACGGTATCTGTGAGGTTTCGGACTTCGCAACGTATTGATGAGCTTTTTTTCAAGCAGCGTTTCACGGGCAAGCATGTAGTGGGACAGGTCAGTGTGAATGTTTCCACAAGGCAACTCAGCACAGCCCGTTACGAAAGAAACGGTATTGAACAAAAGGTGCGGCGCGGCCTACCGGCCAACGCGGACTCATTGCTCGTCGAGCTTTCTTCGGCAGGCTGTCCAGAGCCTCATGCTCTGCCAGCATGATCGCTCTGGCTCTGGGCGACCCGATCCTGAAACAGTTTTAACGAACTCGTCAGTGCGTGCCCGGACTGCCGCGCCTCTTCCTCCAGCCATTTGAAAAACGCTCGTACTGGCGGATGGCGTTCCCGGCCCGGAACGCATAAGGCGCTGTAGCCCGCGCCATTGACCTGGACGTGCGGGTGGTAAGCGACCAGTAGGCCGCTGGCGACGCTCTCGGAGGCCAGCACGTTGCTCGCCAGGACCAGGCCTTGCCCGGCAATTGCCGCTTGCAGGGCGTAATGCTCCTCGTCGTATTCGCGTATGCAGGGCTGACGGGTCAGCCAGGTTTCTCCCGCCCGCGCGCACCAGGCTTCCCAGCCATGGGCATAAAGCTTGGTGTTGTGCCACCGTACACTGATCAACGTCGTCGGTTGTCGGGTCGCCAGAGCGGCTATTTGCTCCGGTGACCCGTATACACCGAAGTACTCATCGAACAGGCACATGCCATATAGGTTCGGGTAGTTCTCCAGGCTATAGCGCACCACCATGTCCACGCTGGCGTCCTGGTGCAGGTCGATCACTTCGCAGTGCGTGTCCAGGCGGACATTAATGGTGGGATGGCGCGCGTAGAACCGACCCAGGCGCGGCACCAGCCAAAGCGCCGCAAACGCTGCGGTGGTGGAAATCGTCAGATGCGCGGTGCTGCGTTGCGGGCGCAGGGTATCGACGCTTTGCGCCACTTCCAGCAAGGCACCGTGCAGGCTGTGGAACAAGCGTTGGCCACCTTCGGTCAGCCTCACCTGGCGAGGCAGGCGCTCAAAGAGTTGCACACCCAGCCAGGTTTCCAGTGAGCGGATCTGGTGGGAAATCGCCGTGGGCGTTACCGACAGCTCAGCCGCCGCGGCCTTGAAACTGAGCAATCGTGCCGCGGATTCGAAGGCACGCAACGCGTTGAGTGGCAGGGCAGCAAACATCTGGAATCTCCAATGGATGAGAACAGTTCATCCCGGTCAACTAACGCTCATTTGAGCTGATACAGGCTTTGGCTTCAGTCTGAGAGCCATACATGGTTTCCAGTGTAGTCACAGTCCAGGAGTTTCAGATGAGCAATATTCTTGTGGTACATGGCAGCCCTCGCGGCGAGCGTTCCCATTCCCGACGTTTGACGGAGGCTTTCATAGCGGCTTGGCAGGCCGCCAATCCACATACCCAACCGACCCGCCGCGAGGTCGGCCGGACCGTTATTCCTCCGGTCAACGAAGCCTTCATCGCCGCGGCGTTCCACCCCGAGCCTCAGGCAAGGCCGTTGACCATGCAGGCCGACCTGGCCTTGAGCGATGCGTTGGTGGCGGAGCTGCAGGACCATGACCGGCTGGTGATTTCCGCACCCATGCATAATTTCGGCGTGCCCAGCGGCGTGAAGGCCTGGATCGACCAGATCGTGCGCATTGGCGTGACGTTCAACCACAGCCTGGATAACGGTGTCTCGCAATATGAGCCGTTGGTGCTGGGCAAAAAGGCCCTGATCGTGACCAGCCGTGGCGATTTCGGCTTCGGCCCCGGAGGCTCGCTGGAATCCATGAACCACGCCGATACGCTGCTGCGCACGGTCCTGGAGTTTATCGGCATCAGCGACGTGACGGTGGTGGCCGCTGAAGGAGAGGAGTCGGCCGAGCACAGCTTCGCGCGGTCCTACGCCGAGGCCGAGCGGCGTTTGCTGGCGCTGGCGCGAACATTCTGAACGGGCTCGATCGCTACAACGGGGCTGGCGTCGGCGCCTTCGATTGACGACGCGGGCCGAAGTGGCGGGTGTGTCATAGACTGGTCATCATCGGTACCGATGCTGACCACCTCTTGATCACAAGGACGTCGCCATGTCGCAACGCTGCGCCACTCGCTACCCGCTGGTGCTGGTCCCGGGCATGCTTGGGTTCATTCGCCTGGTGTTGTATCCGTATTGGTATGGCATTGTCGAGGCGTTGCGCCGGGGTGGAGCCGTGGTGGTCGCGGTGAAGGTTTCGCCATTGCATTCGTCCGAAGTTCGCGGCGAGCAATTGTTGGCACGGATCGAGGAGATTCTCAGGGAAACCGGCGCGCAAAAGGTCAACCTGATCGGCCACAGCCAGGGCGCCCTCACTGCCCGCTACGCAGCCGCCCTGCGACCGGATCTGGTCGCCTCGGTCACATCGGTGGCCGGCACCAACCACGGGTCCGAACTGGCCGATTACCTGCAAGACCATTATCCGGCCGACAGCGCCAAAGGGCGGTTGCTCAGCGCTTTTCTGCGGCTGATCAACGCGTTGATGAGCCTGCTCGACACCGGTTATCACGGGCCGAAATTGCCGGTGGACATCCGCGCCTCCCATGCTTCGCTGACGACCGCCGGCGTGGCGTTGTTCAACGAGCGTTATCCACAAGGGCTGCCGCAGACCTGGGGCGGGCAGGGGCCGGAAGAAGTCAATGGGGTGCGTTATTACTCGTGGTCCGGGACTCTGCAGCCGGGCAAGACCGACAGGGGCCGCAACCTGTTCGACGGCACCAATCGCAGCTGCCGGCTGTTCGCGCGCACCTTCGTGCGCGAAGCCGGGCAGTGCGACGGCATGGTGGGGCGCTACAGCTCGCACCTGGGCACGGTGATTCGTGATGATTATCCGCTGGACCATTTCGACGTGGTCAATCAGTCGCTGGGACTGGTGGGCAGGGGAGCGGAGCCGATCCGGCTGTTTGTCGAGCATGCGCAGCGGTTGAAGGATGCCGGGGTGTAGGGCATCAGTTGGACCGCGTTATCGTTCTTCGCGAGCAGGCTCGCTCCCACAATGGAGCGGTCGCTGAAACCTGTGGGAGCGAGCCTGCTCGCGAAAGCGGTAGATCAAGCAATGAAGATCTGGCGATGAAGGTGTAACAGGCTTTGTCTACACTGCACTTCATCGCCGTCCTTCTCGGGCGGCAACCAGGAGAATCACCATGAAGATGCTGCGTGTCCCTTTGTTGATGATCGGCCTGCTGCTGTGTTCCCAGGGCTTCGCCGCCACCGCCCAACAGACCAAGATGACCACCTGCAACGCCGACGCCACCGCCAAGGCCCTCAAGGGTGACGAACGCAAGGCTTTCATGAGCAACTGCCTGAAGGCCACTCCGGCCGCCGCTGAACCCAGTACACCGCAGGAACGCATGAAGACCTGCAACGCCACGGCGACGACCCAGGCCTTGAAGGGCGATGCGCGCAAGGCGTTCATGAGTGATTGCCTGAAGAAAAAGTAAGCGTTGAATCTGAGGAGGCTTCATCGCGAGCAGGCTCGCTCCCACAGTGGCTTTGCAGTGCTCGGTCTGATGTGGGAGCGAGCCTGCTCGCGAAGAGGCCGGTGCGAGAAACAAAAAAACGCCTGAACCAGGACCCAGGTCGGCCGATACAATCCCTAGTGCTGCCAGCGGAACGCTGGCAGACTGCCGATCCTTTCATGTCGTTTTTTTGTCCTGGGGCTGTATGCCAACGTTTTCTCAGCGTCATGTGTTGTTGGTGATCAGTTGGGTGATCATTTTTGGTGGGTTGTTGCTGGTGTTGCCGCTGCGCCTGTTGCCGAGCCTGCTGGCCGGGCTGCTGGTGTTCGAGCTGGTCAACATGCTCACCCCGCAGCTGCAACGACTGATCGAAGGCCGGCGTGCCCGCTGGCTGGCGGTAGCATTGTTGGGCACGCTGGTGGTCAGTGTGCTGAGCCTGATTTTCGCCGGGGCCTTCAGTTTCCTGCTGCACGAAGCGGAAAACCCGGGCGCATCCCTGGATAAATTCATGGGCGTGGTCGACCGCGCCCGTGGGCAATTGCCGCCGTTCATCGACGCCTACCTGCCGGCCAGCGCCGCCGAGTTCCGGGTGGCGATCGGCGACTGGGTGAGCAAGCACCTGAGCGACCTGCAACTGGTGGGCAAGGACGCGGCGCACATGTTCGTGACGTTGCTGATCGGCATGGTGCTGGGCGCCATCATCGCCTTGCAGCGCATCCCCGACCTGACCAAGCGCAAGCCCCTGGCCGCCGCGCTGTTCGACCGCTTGAACCTGCTGGTGAAGGCGTTTCGCAACATCGTTTTTGCCCAGATCAAGATATCCCTGCTCAACACCTTCTTCACCGGGATTTTCCTGGCGGTGGTGCTGCCGCTGTTCGGCATTCAACTGCCGTTGACCAAGACCCTGATCGTGATGACGTTCCTGCTGGGGCTGTTGCCGGTGATCGGCAACCTGATGTCGAACACCCTGATCACCATCGTCGCCCTGTCGCTGTCGATCTGGGTGGCCGTGGCGGCGCTGGGTTACCTGATCGTGATCCACAAGCTCGAATACTTCCTCAACGCCCGCATCGTCGGCGGGCAGATCAGTGCCAAGTCGTGGGAACTGCTGATGGCGATGCTGGTGTTCGAAGCCGCGTTCGGCCTGCCGGGTGTGGTGGCGGGGCCGATCTACTATGCGTATCTCAAGAGCGAGTTGAAGCAGGTGGGGATGGTTTGATCGGGTAGTTGTATTGCCTGGTCCAGCGCTTTCGCGAGCAGGCTCGCTCCCACAGTAGGATGCGGTTGACTGTGGGAGCGAGCCTGCTCGCGAAGGACGCGCCTCGGTCCTGGATCAGACCTGGCTGCCATACCGCTTCATCGCCTCGATCGCCAACCCGCTGCCAATACTGCCGAAGATATTACCTTCCACATGGCGCGCCTGGGGCAGCATCGCCGCGACGCTGTTGCGCAGCGCCGGAATGCCGCTGGAGCCGCCGGTGAAGAACACCGTGTCGACTTGATCAACCCGCACGTTGGCATCGTTGAGCAGTTGCGTGACGCTGTTGCGCACTCGCTCCAGCAGGCCGTCGATCGCCGATTCGAACAAGGCGCGGCTCAGGTCCACGCTCAGGCCCGGCTCGATCCGGTCCAGAGCCACGTGGCGCTGGTCGGCGTGGGTCAGCTGAATCTTGGTTTCCTCCACTTCCATCGCCAGCCAATGCCCCGCACGCTGTTCGATCAGCTTGAACAGCCGGTCGATACCGCCGGTGTCTTCGATGTCGTAGCGCATGCTGCCCAGGGCCAGCGTGGACTTTTGCGAATACACCGCGTTGATGGTGTGCCAGGTCGCCAGGTTCATGTGATGGCTGGTGGGCATGTAGGCGCCGCTTTTCATCCGGCTGCCGTAGCCGAACAGCGGCATCAGGCCTTGCAGGCTGAGCTGCTTGTCGAAATCGGTGCCGCCGATGTGCACGCCGCCGGTGGCGAGGATGTCGGCGTGACGGTTGTCGTGCATGCGGCGCTCGGGAGACAGGCGCACCAGGGAGAAGTCCGAAGTACCGCCGCCGATGTCGACGATCAGCACCAGCTCTTCTTTTTCGATGGTCGATTCATAATCGAACGCCGCCGCAATGGGTTCGTACTGGAAGGAGACTTCCTTGAAACCGATGGCCCGCGCCACGTCCACCAAAGTGTTCTCGGCTTCCTGATCGGCCATTTCATCGTCATCAACGAAAAACACCGGACGCCCCAGCACCACTTCTTCGAATTCCCGCCCGGCGGTGGCTTCGGCACGCTTCTTCAACTGACCGATGAACAACCCCAGCAGATCCTTGAACGGCATCGCCGTGCCGAGCACGCTGGTATCGTGCTTGATCAGCTTGGAACCCAGCAGGCTCTTTAGCGAGCGCATCAGCCGGCCTTCGTAGCCTTCCAGGTATTCGTGCAGTGCCAGGCGACCGTAGACCGGGCGACGTTCTTCAAGATTGAAAAAGACCACCGAGGGCAAGGTGATCTTGTCATCCTCCAGCGCGATCAACGTTTCCATGCCAGGACGCAGCCAGCCGACGGTGGAGTTGGACGTGCCGAAGTCGATACCGCAGGCACGCGCCGGGGATGGGTTTTTCATGTCTTTCAGTTCCGGTCGTAAAAACGGCCGCGCAGTGTATGCCAGTGCGACGCGGATTCGAAGGCCGGTTGTCCACTAATTCGCAAACCCCGGCCTTGAAAGACCGCGTCGGCCCCCCAAACTTGCTGGCACGGGTCTGGTGGCACAGGGCGGTACAAGATCCGCCGCCAGCTGCCGATAAACTTCTGATGCACCGTCCGGTCACAATCTTGAGGCCGGTCAACCCGCTGTCCGGTCATCCGGGCATGCCGTGCGTGGCGGTGCGACATCGATAACGGATGGTGATGCTTAGATGGATTTCAAAGACTATTACAAGATCCTGGGTGTGGAGCCGACGGCCGACGACGCCACGATCAAGGCCGCCTATCGCAAACTGGCGCGCAAGTACCACCCGGATGTAAGCAAAGAGAAAGACGCTGAGACCAAGTTCAAGGATGTCTCCGAGGCGTATGAAGCGCTGAAGAGTGCGGACAAACGCGCTGAATACGATGACTTGCGCCGCTATGGCCAGCACGGCCAGCCGTTCCAGGGGCCGCCGGGGTGGCAGAGCCGTGGTGGTTTTGGCGGGCAGGACACTGGCGATTTCTCGGATTTCTTCAGTTCGATCTTTGGCAATCGCGGGCCGGGTTTCGGTGGCGGACAATCGGGTCGCAGCGCCGGCCGTCGGGGGCAAGACGTGGAAATGGAATTACCGATCTTCCTGGAAGAGACCCTGTCGAACGAATCGAAGAAGGTCAGCTTCCAGGTGCCGCAGTACAACGCCGCGGGCCAGCATGTGAGCAATACCAGCAGAAGCCTGAACGTGAAGATCCCGCTGGGAGTGACCGATGGCGAGCGCATCCGCCTCAAGGGCCAGGGCGCGCCCGGCATCGGTGGCGGCGCCAATGGCGACTTGTACCTGACCATTCGTTTCGCCCCGCACCCCAAGTTCGATGTCGAAGGCCAGGACCTGATCATCACTTTGCCCCTGGCGCCGTGGGAACTGGCGTTGGGCACCGAGGTGGCGGTGCCGACCCTCACCGGCAAGATCAACCTCAAGGTGCCGGCCGGCAGCCAGAACGGCCAGCGCATGCGCGCCAAGGGCCACGGCCTGCGCAACAAGGCCGGCGAGCGCGGTTACCTGTTCGTGCAGCTCAAGGCCGTGATGCCCAAGGCCAGCGACGAATCGGTCAAGGCGCTGTGGGCGGAGTTGGCGAAGAAAGCCGCATTTGATCCGCGGGAGAACTTCTGAACCGAGGATCATGGCTAGACTCGACAGTTGAAGCATTGGGAGAAGCAGACCATGAGCAACCCGATCATTGAACTGAACCTGATGGAATTCTGTGAGGCCGCTGCGTTGGCCGATGTACATGTGATCGAAATTATCGAGCATGGCATTCTCGAACCTCACGGCACGGCCCCCACGGACTGGCGTTTCACTGATTACGAACTGGTCCTGGCCCGGCGTGCAGCGAAGCTGCGCCGCGAGTTGGAGCTGGAATGGGAGGGCGTCGCCCTGGCGCTGGACCTGCTGGAAGAGGTGCAGCAGCTGCGCAGCGAAAACCGCATGCTCAAGCAGCGGCTGGGGCGGTTGGTCGAATGAGGCAGGCTGGACATAAAACCCTGTGGCGAGGGAGCTTGCTCCCGCTCGGTTGCGCAGCAACCGCCAAAAAGCGAGGGCTGCTTCGCACCCCAGCGGGAGCAAGCTCCCTCGCCACGGAGTTTGCGTTCGGCCAGTTATCCACTCAAAACAGAAAATACCGCTGCGCCATCGGCAGCACATCCGCCGGTTCACACCACAACAGCACGCCATCGGCCTTGACCTGATAGGTTTGCGGGTCGACGTCGATGCTCGGCAGGTAGTCGTTGTGGATCAGGTCGGTCTTCTGCACATCGCGACAACCTTTCACCACGGCGATCCGTTTCTTCAAGCCCAATTGCTCCGGCAGGCCCGCCTCGGCGGCGGCCTGGCTGATGAAGGTCAGGCTGGTGGCGTGTCGTGAGCCGCCGTAGCTGGCGAACATCGGCCGGTAGTGCACCGGTTGCGGTGTCGGAATCGAGGCGTTGGCATCGCCCATCAGGCTGGCGGCAATCGCCCCGCCCTTGAGAATCAAGGTCGGTTTGACGCCGAAGAACGCCGGGCGCCACAACACCAGGTCGGCCCATTTGCCGACTTCGATGGAGCCCACCTCATGGCTGATGCCATGGGTGATCGCCGGGTTGATGGTGTACTTGGCGATGTAGCGCTTGATGCGGAAATTGTCGTTATCGGCGCCATCGCCGGGCAGGGCGCCGCGCTGCTTTTTCATCTTGTCGGCGGTTTGCCAGGTGCGGGTGATGACCTCGCCGACGCGACCCATGGCCTGGCTGTCGGAGCTGATCATCGAGAACGCGCCGAGGTCATGGAGGATGTCTTCGGCAGCGATGGTTTCGCGGCGGATGCGGCTTTCGGCGAAGGCCACGTCTTCGGCGATGCTCGGGTCCAGGTGGTGGCAGACCATCAGCATGTCGAGATGCTCGTCGATGGTGTTGCGGGTGAATGGCCGGGTCGGGTTGGTGGAGCTGGGCAACACGTTAGGAAAACCGCAGGCCTTGATGATGTCCGGTGCATGACCGCCACCGGCACCTTCGGTGTGGTAGGTGTGGATGGTGCGGCCCTTGAACGCCGCCAGGGTGGTTTCGACGAAGCCGGATTCGTTGAGGGTGTCGGTGTGGATCGCCACCTGCACATCGTACTGGTCGGCCACGCTCAGGCAGTTGTCGATGGCCGCCGGCGTGGTACCCCAGTCTTCATGCAGCTTCAGGCCGATGGCCCCGGCCTTGACCTGCTCGACCAGCGGCTCCGGCAGGCTGGCGTTGCCCTTGCCGGTGAAACCGATGTTCATCGGGAACGCGTCGGCGGCCTGGAGCATGCGCGCCAGGTGCCACGGCCCGGAGGTGCAGGTGGTGGCGTTGGTCCCGGTAGCCGGGCCCGTGCCGCCGCCGATCATGGTGGTGACACCGCTCATCAGCGCTTCTTCGATCTGTTGCGGGCAGATGAAGTGGATATGGGTGTCGATGCCGCCGGCGGTGAGGATCATGCCTTCGCCGGCGATCACTTCGGTGCTCGCCCCGATGGCGATGGTCACGTCGGGCTGGATGTCCGGGTTGCCGGCCTTGCCGATCGCCGCGATGCGCCCGTGCTTGAGGCCGACATCGGCCTTGACGATGCCCCAGTGGTCAATGATCAGTGCGTTGGTGATCAACGTGTCGACCACCTCGGCGGCCAGCAGTTGGCTCTGGCCCATGCCATCGCGAATCACCTTGCCGCCGCCGAACTTCACTTCTTCGCCGTAGGTGGTGAAGTCCTTTTCCACTTCGATCCACAACTCGGTATCGGCCAGGCGAACCTTGTCGCCGACGGTGGGGCCGAACATGTCGGCGTAGGCTTGTCTCGAAATCTTCATGTGCTCGCCTTGAAACTCAATTGAATATTGGAACCGTTCGCTGCGCTCACTCATCGCGAGCAAGCTCGCTCCCACATTTGATCGCGTTTCCCTGTGGGAGCGAGCTTGCTCGCGATGAGGCCAGTGCAGGCACCCTCTGACTTACAGGTCGCCCATGACCCGCCCGGCAAACCCGAACACCCGCCGGTGCCCGGCCAGGTCCACCAGTTCCACCTCGCGGCTCTGGCCCGGTTCGAAGCGCACCGCCGTGCCGGCCGGGATGTTCAGGCGCATGCCTCGGCTGGCGGCGCGGTCGAAGGCCAGGGCGTCGTTGGTTTCGAAAAAATGAAAATGCGAGCCGACCTGGATCGGCCGGTCGCCGCTGTTGGCGACGTTCAGCTTGAGGGTACGGCGGCCGACGTTGAGCTCGATGTCGCCGGGCTGGACCTGGTACTGGCCTGGAATCATTGCGGTTGCCCCAAAGTCTTGTAGTAGATGGCGGTCGGGCTGTAGGTCCCGTCCGGGCTCTGGCAGTAGTCGGGCAGTTCGCCGACGCGGGTGTAGCCCATGGCGCGGTAGAACGCCTCGGCCTCGGAACCGGCCTCGGTGTCGAGGTACAGCAGGCCGCGCTTGTGCTGGCGCGCACCGAGCTCCAAGGCATTCATCAACTGCTGGCCGAGGCCGCGGCGGCGGGCATCGCCGCGCACAAGCAGCTTTTGCACTTCGGCGCGGTTGAGGCCGTTGGGCTTCTGGCACAGCGCGAGCTGGACGCTGGCTTGCACCTGCTCGTCCTTGACCACCACCCACAGCAGCAGATGGCCCTGGTTGAGGCTGGCCTGGACCTCGTCGAAATAGGCGCGGGCCTGGACGGCATCGAGGTCAGCCATGAACCCCACGCTGGCGCCATAACCCACGGCGTCAAGCAGCAGATCAATCAAGCCCTGGCGGTAATGCGCGAAGCTTTCAGCGTGGACTCGGCGCAACTGGGCGGCGTTCATCGGTATCACTCCTTGTCGATGGTGGGCGGTAGCGCCCCGGGATTGAGGACCAACTGCATGAAGGTCAGGTCCAGCCAGCGACCAAACTTGGTGCCCACCTGGGGCATCTGCCCGGTGATGGCAAAACCGGCCCGCTCGTGCAGGCGAATCGACGCCGAGTTGCCGCTCTCGATGGCCGCAACCATCACGTGTTTGCCGCAGGCCCTGGCGCGCTCGATCAGCGCACTCATCAGCAACGGGCCGAGCCCATTGCCACGTTGATCGCTGCGTACGTACACCGAATGTTCCACGGTATGGCGGAAACCGTCGAACGGCCGCCAGTCGCCGAATGAAGCGTAGCCGAGCACGTTATCTTCGGCGTCGCTGATCACCAGCACCGGATAACCCTGGGTTTGCCGGGCGCTGAACCAGGCCTGGCGATTGCCCAGGTCCACAGCCTGTTCGTTCCAGATCGCCGTGGTGTTGAGGACCGCATCGTTGTAGATGTCACGGATCGCCGGCAGGTCGGCAGGGCGGGCGTCACGAATCTGATAAGTCATGCCGTGACCTCAGGCGATGGGCTGGTGGACGGTGACCAGTTTGGTGCCGTCGGGGAATGTCGCCTCGACCTGGATCTCTGGGATCATTTCCGGAATGCCTTCCATCACCTGCTCGCGGCTCAGCAGCGTTGTGCCGTAGTGCATCAGCTCGGCCACGGTCTGGCCGTCACGAGCACCTTCCAGCAGCGCGGCGGAAATGTAGGCCATGGCTTCCGGATAGTTGAGCTTCAGGCCACGAGCCAGGCGCCGCTCGGCGACGAGGCCGGCGGTGAAGATCAGCAGCTTGTCTTTTTCGCGTGGGGTCAGGTCCATGTGCAGTCCAGTAAGGGCAGATAAAATTTTGCGGTAGACACATTCCACTGTGGGAGCGAGCCTGCTCGCGAAAGCGGTGTGTCAGTCAACAATCATGTTGGATGTTCTATTGCTTTCGCGAGCAGGCTCGCTCCCACAGATGAAATAACTAAGTACTCCAGATTCTCGGTGGCATGGCTTCTCGTCCGAGCAATGCGGGCCTGAGCAAGCGCCACAGTTCAATCAACCACCCGCGCGCCAGTAATGCCTCGCTCGCCAGGCAGCGGGCGACGACCAGGCCGGGCAACTGGGTCAGGTCGCCGCGCACGGCATGGCCGAGGGATCGGCAGCGCTCCAGCAGCTCGCTGTCGATCTCGCCGGTCACCAGCAACGTCGCAAACACCGGATCACCGCCCAACCCGATGGGGGAATCGAGCAAGCCGTCACCGCCGACAATGCGCTGGCGTTCATGCCACAGCAACTGGCCGTCGCGGCGAATGTCCAGCCGCGATTGAAAGTGGCCGAGATCGAAGCGTTCGCCGCTGGCCGGTCGGCCGAGGGCAACCATGTCCCAGTAGAACAGCCGGGCGTCGCCCTGCAGATCGATGCAGGTGCTGAGTTCGGCCTGGGCCGCGCTGAACACGATGGTTTCCTGAGGCAGCCATTCCAGGGTCGCACCGCCAGCCACGCTCAGTTTCAGTTGCTGGTACGCCGGGCCGGCCGCGCGGTACCACTTGGCCGCGCCGGGGCTGGTCAGTTGCGCCCAGGCACCGGGGCCGACGTGAGCCGAGATGTCCAGCCGATCACCGCCGGCAATCCCGCCGGGCGGGTGGACGATGATGTGCTGGCAGACTTTGGGACCTTCGGCGTACAGGTGTTTCTGCACCCGCAGTGGACCTTTGTGGCGACGCTGGACCGGACGCGTGCAGTCGCCGAATCGGGCATAGCCCAAGTCCAGCTCGGCGTGCCAGCTGGGGGTGAACAGGGCGGAGGGCGATACAGGTAGATTCATGATTTTCTGATTATCGTCGGGACGCCAAGACTAGGGTTTGAACGAAAAGTCGCCGAGCGGCGATCAGGCAAGGCGAAAACAGGCGAGGAAGCGAAGTTGACTGGTTGTCAATGAGCATTCCGAGCCTGTTTTCAACGCAGCATGATCGTCGCGCAGGCACTTTTCGTACAAAGCCTAGATCGTTACCAGCCCGCGCACACCCTCGGCTTGCATATTTTCGCCGCGGCCTTGCTGGACGATCTCGCCCCGGGACATCACCAGGTACTGATCGGCCAGCTCGGCGGCGAAGTCGTAGAACTGCTCCACCAGCAAGATCGCCATGTCGCCCCGGGCCGCGAGTTTCCTGATTACCGCGCCAATCTCCTTGATCACCGACGGCTGGATGCCTTCGGTGGGCTCGTCGAGAATCAGCAGGCGCGGACGGCTGGCCAGGGCCCGGCCAATGGCGAGCTGCTGTTGCTGGCCACCAGACAGGTCACCGCCGCGGCGTTGTTTCATCTGTAGCAGCACCGGGAACAATTCATAGATGAAGGCCGGCACTTCCTTGGCCTCGGAACCCGGGAAACGCGAAAGCCCCATCAGCAGGTTTTCTTCCACCGTCAGCCGAGCGAAAATTTCCCGGCCCTGGGGCACATAGGCGATGCCGGCATGTACCCGCTGGTGCGGCTTGAAGCCGGTGATGGCCTTGCCTTCCCAACTCACCACGCCTTCCTTGGCCGGCAGCAGGCCCATCAGGCATTTGAGCAGGGTGGTCTTGCCCACACCGTTGCGGCCCAGCAGGCACGTCACCTCGCCGACCTTGGCGTCGAACGACAGGCCCCGCAGGATGTGGCTACCGCCGTAGTACTGGTGCAGCTTGTCGACTTGCAGCATGTTCCAGACTCTCCTCAAGTCCCCTGTGGGAGCGAGCTTGCTCGCGATGACTGCGGCACATTCAACACATGTGCAGGCTGAACTACCGCTATCGCGAGCAAGCTCGCTCCCACAGGAAACAGCATGTGTCGTTCTAGCGACCGAGATACACCTCGATCACCCGCTCATCGGCCTGCACCTGCTCCAGCGACCCTTCGGCCAACACGCTGCCCTGGTGCAGCACGGTGACGTGATCGGCGATCGCGCCGACGAAGCCCATATCATGTTCCACCACCATCAGCGAATGTTTGCCGGCCAGGGATTTGAACAGCTCGGCGGTGAAGTCTGTCTCGGCGTCGGTCATGCCCGCCACCGGCTCGTCGAGCAGTAGCAGTTGCGGGTCCTGGACCAGCAGCATGCCAATCTCCAGAAATTGCTTCTGCCCGTGAGACAGCAACCCGGCGGCGCGATTGACCGAGGCGGTGAGGCGGATGGTTTCAAGCACTTCGCCGATACGGTCATATTGTCCGCCGGTCAGTTTCGCCCGCAGGCTGGCCCATACCGATTTGTCGGTCTTGAGCGCCAGTTCCAGATTCTCGAACACGCTCAAGGCTTCGAACACCGTCGGCTTCTGGAACTTGCGGCCGATACCGGCCTGGGCAATCTGCACTTCGCTCATGCTGGTCAGGTCCAGGGTTTCGCCAAACCAGGCCTTGCCGTGGCTGGGTCGGGTCTTGCCGGTAATGACGTCCATCAAGGTGGTCTTGCCGGCACCGTTGGGGCCGATGATGCAGCGCAATTCGCCGACGCCGATGTACAGGTTCAGATCGTTGAGCGCCTTGAAACCGTCGAAGCTGACGCTGATGTCTTCCAGGGTCAGGATGGTGCCGTGGCGGGTGTTCAGGCCCACGCCAGCGGCGTGGCCGAGGCCGATCGCATCGCGGCTGCTGCCCTGGTCCCGATTGGCATCGACAGGGGGCTCGATAATCGGTTCGAGCATGAAGTCCGCCGTGGGTGTGATTCGCATCATTCGCCCCTTTTCTTCAGCAAGCCGATCACGCCCTTGGGCAGATACAGCGTCACGACAATGAACAACGCGCCGAGGAAGAACAGCCAGTACTCAGGAAACGCCACGGTGAACCAGCTCTTCATGCCATTGACCACGCCAGCGCCCAGTAGCGGTCCGATCAGCGTGCCGCGCCCGCCAAGGGCCACCCACACGGCAGCTTCGATTGAATTGGTCGGCGACATTTCGCTGGGGTTGATGATGCCCACCTGCGGCACGTACAGCGCCCCCGCCAGGCCGCACAACACTGCGCTCAACACCCAGACGAACAGCTTGAAACCACGGGGATCGTAGCCGCAGAACATCAGGCGATTTTCCGCATCGCGCAGGGCCGTCAGCACCCGTCCGAACTTGCTGCGGGCCAGGCGCCAACCGATGAACAGGCTCGCCACCAGCAACAGCACCGTGGCAAAAAACAGCACCGCGCGGGTGCCCGGCTCGGTGATGCCAAAGCCCAGGATCGAACGGAAATTGGTGAAGCCGTTGTTGCCGCCAAAACCCGTCTCGTTGCGGAAAAACAGCAGCATCCCGGCGAAGGTAAGGGCCTGGGTCATGATCGAGAAATACACGCCCTTGATCCGCGAGCGGAACGCGAAGAAGCCGAAAACCAGTGCCAGCAAACCGGGTGCCAGCACCACCAGGCACAGCGCCCAGAGGAAACTGTCGGTGCCGGCCCAGTACCAGGGCAGTTCGGTCCACGACAAAAACGTCATGAATGCCGGAAGGCCGTCACCGGCGGCCTGGCGCATCAGGTACATGCCCATGGCGTAGCCGCCCAGGGCGAAGAACAGGCCGTGACCGAGGGAGAGCAGGCCGGCGTAGCCCCAGACCAGGTCCAGCGCCAGGGCAACGATGGCATAGCAGAGGATCTTGCCCACCAGGGTCAGCGTGTAGGCCGAGATGTGCAGCGGATTGTCCGCCGCCAGCAACGACAGCAACGGCAGGCTCAGCAGCACGGCGAGAATCAGCGCGCCGACGGCAACGGTGAGTTTGGGACCGGCCTTTTGTGTGGCCGTGAGCATCAGGGGCTGGTTCATCAGTCGATTACCCGTCCTTTGAGCGCGAAGAGGCCTTGCGGACGCTTCTGGATGAACAGAATGATCAGCGCAAGGATCAGGATCTTGCCGAGCACGGCGCCGATCTGCGGTTCGAGGATCTTGTTGGCGATGCCCAGGCCGAACGCGGCGAACACGCTGCCGGCCAATTGGCCGACGCCGCCAAGTACTACCACCAGGAACGAGTCGATGATGTAGCTCTGGCCCAGGTCCGGGCCGACGTTGCCGATCTGGCTCAAAGCCACGCCGCCGAGCCCGGCGATGCCCGAGCCGAGGCCGAAAGCGAGCATGTCGACCCGCCCGGTGGGCACGCCGCAGCAGGCGGCCATGTTGCGGTTCTGGGTCACGGCGCGCACGTTCAGGCCCAGGCGCGTCTTGTTCAGCAACAGCCAGGTCAGGACCACCACGAACAGCGCGAAGGCGATGATCACGATGCGGTTGTACGGCAGCACCAGGTTCGGCAGCACCTGGATCCCACCCGAGAGCCAGGCCGGGTTGGCGACTTCGACGTTCTGCGCGCCGAACACCAGGCGCACCAGCTGAATCAGCATCAGGCTGATGCCCCAGGTGGCGAGCAGGGTTTCCAGCGGGCGCCCGTAGAGGTGGCGGATCACCGTGCGCTCCAGTGCCATGCCGATGGCCGCGGTGATGAAAAACGCCACAGGCAGGGCGATCAGCGGGTAGAACTCGATGGCGTTCGGGGCGAAGCGCTGGAACAGCATCTGCACCACATACGTGGAGTAGGCGCCGAGCATCAGCATTTCGCCGTGGGCCATGTTGATCACCCCGAGCAGGCCAAAGGTGATTGCCAGGCCGAGGGCGGCGAGCAGCAGGATCGAGCCCAGGGACATGCCGCTGAAGGCCTGGCCCAGCAGCTCGCCGATGAGCAGTTTGCGCTTGACCTGGCCGAGGCTGGTTTCAGCGGCGGTGCGCACGGCGGCATCGGTTTCGACGCCGGGTTCGAGCAGGGCTTCCAGGCGGGTGCGGGCCAGCGGGTCGCCGGTTTCCCCCAACAGGCGGACGGCGGCCAGGCGCACGGAAGGGTTGGCATCGACCAGTTGCAGGTTCGCCAGGGCCAGGCTCAGGGCGGCATGCACGTCTTCGTCCTGCTCACCGGCCAGTTGCCGATCAAGAAACGCCAGTTGCGCGGGGCGGGCACTTTTTTGCAACTGCTGCGCGGCAGTCAGGCGTACGCGGGCGTCCACGGCGAGTAGCTGGTGGCTGGCGAGAGCGGTTTCGATCAGCCCTCGCAAACGGTTGTTCAGGCGCAGGGTCTTTGGCTGGCCGTCGATGGTCAATTGGCCTTGCTGCAGGGCATTGATCAATTCGACGCGCGCCGGGTCGGGCTGCGCGGCCCAGGCTTCCAGGAGCTTGGCCTGCTGGGTCGGGTTGGCGGCGACGAAGTCTTCGGCTTCGCCGGCGTGGGCCGTCAATGGCAGCAGCAGTGCCAGGGCGAGGATGAAGCGGTAAAGGGCGGTGGGCATAGCGAGTCGCCTTACGCGGACAATGTGGGAGCGAGCTTGCTCGCGATGGCGGTGGTTCAGTTTCATCAATGTTGAATTTGAGTCCGCTATCGTCGGATCGCCGCCCGGAGCAAGCTCGCTCCCACAGGGAGTTGTGTCGGCCCTGAGCGTCGTGCTCGGACCGACACCCATGGGCTCAGTTGCTCTTCACCGCATAGTCAGGCTTCTTGTCGTTGCCGGCGATGAACGGGCTCCACGGCTGGGCGCGGATCGGCCCTTCGGTCTGCCAGACCACGTTGAACTGACCGTCGGCCTGGATCTCGCCGATCATCACCGGCTTGTGCAGGTGATGGTTGGTCTTGTCCATGGTCAGGGTGTAACCCGACGGCGCGGCGAAGGTCTGGCCGGCCAGGGCTTCGCGGACTTTGTCGACATCGGTGGACTTGGCTTTTTCCACCGCTTGCGCCCACATGTGGATGCCGACGTAGGTGGCTTCCATCGGGTCGTTGGTTACCGCTTTGTCGGCGCCCGGCAGGTTCTTGGCCTTGGCGTAGGCCTTCCAGGAATCGACGAATTTCTTGTTCGCCGGGTTATCCACGGATTCGAAGTAGTTCCACGCCGCCAGGTTACCCACCAGCGGTTTGGTGTCGATGCCGCGCAGTTCCTCTTCGCCCACCGAGAAGGCCACGACCGGTACATCGGTGGCTTTCAGGCCCTGGTTCGCCAGCTCTTTATAAAACGGTACGTTGGAATCGCCATTGACCGTGGAGATGACGGCGGTCTTGCCGCCGGCCGAGAATTTCTTGATGTTGGCAACGATGGTCTGGTAATCGCTGTGGCCGAACGGGGTGTAGACCTCTTCGATATCCTTGTCCGCCACGCCTTTGGAGTGCAGGAACGAACGCAGGATCTTGTTGGTGGTGCGCGGATAGACGTAGTCGGTGCCCAGCAGGAAGTAGCGCTTGGCGCTGCCGCCTTCTTCGCTCATCAGGTATTCCACCGCCGGGATCGCCTGCTGGTTTGGCGCTGCGCCGGTGTAGAAAACGTTCGGCGACATTTCTTCGCCTTCGTACTGCACCGGATAGAACAGCAGGCCGTTGAGTTCTTCGAACACCGGCAACACGGATTTGCGCGACACCGAGGTCCAGCAGCCGAACACCACGGCGACCTTGTCCTGAGTCAGCAACTGGCGGCCCTTTTCAGCGAACAGCGGCCAGTTCGATGCCGGGTCCACGACCACCGCTTCAAGCTTCTTGCCGTTCACTCCACCCTTGGCGTTGATCTCGTCGATGGTCATCAACGCCATGTCCTTGAGGGACGTTTCGGAGATCGCCATGGTCCCGGACAACGAATGCAGGATGCCGACCTTGATGGTCTCGGCGGCCTGGACGGTCCAGGCCATGCCCATCGCGGCAATGCTTGCCGAGAGTGTAAAAGCCTTGATCAAGCTACGACGCTTCATTGTGCGATCTCCGTGGTCTTTATGTTTTTCTGGATGGCAGATGCAAACGCTGAAAGCGCTTTTGCAAGGGGTGTGCCCGGTCGGGGAAAGGCTTTGAAATGCGGGGCCGGCGGCAAGAGAGGGAAGTGACGATGCACCATCAGCGACCACATCGCTGATGCTGGTGCAGGATGGCGCTCCGCATTGGGGCGCGGATGAGGTTGACCCAAGGTGAAATTATCGCCCGCCCGACTATGCTGACTCTTCTGCCGTTGCGAAGTAGGGAAAGCCGTTTGAACGACTCTGGCGCTGCAAGCTATTTTCTTCTCGACGAGACGGCAGCATTCGCCGTGTTGCCTGAAGTCAAACCGGCCGAGCATCCGCAATGGATGCACGTAACGCATTTGCGAGAAGCGAGATATTCGCTGATTCTCACCGCCGGGGAACATCTGCGAAGTAGCCAGCTGGATGTGTTTTCCGATTCCAGACTCTACATTCGTTTTTCGGCAGCGCTGCCAGGCATCAGTGTCGACGGGCTCACATGTTCAGTTGTTTTTGTCGATGATCCAGGTCAAACCGAATGTCCACTCGGAATGTTTCATATTTGCGGAGGATCTACGCCGTCGGAATGGCGGTCGGTCGATCTGGATCTGGCTTGGTTGGCAGGGAAACGTGGCCGTCTCTTGGTAACGTGCGGGCCAGGGGCCAAAAATGACCCTACAGCCGACTGGTTGGCGATAGCTGACTTGTGCGTTGCCAGGGAAGGAGTGATGAAGCTTCTCCTGGCGAAAACACACCATCAGATGCGCGTGAAAAACGAGATAGCACACTTCAGTAGCGTCTACCGGAACGAGTTTTACTCGAGCGTTCAGGAGCGACAGAGTGAAGCGGCCATGGGCGTTGCTCGCAACGTTCGCCGATTGAATGGACTGGCTCCGGGGCAATGGCAGGGTGCCCGGTCCGAGATGGTGATTCCGGAGCCGTTTGAAGGAGAGGTCGCCTACTCCTATGCCACTCGTATGCTAAGGGCGAACGTCCCGCAAACGCCGCCCGACTTCCAAGCAAGGCTACGTCGGAAAGTCAGGGATCACGGTGCAATAAAAGTCCTGTCGATCTGCAGCGGTGCCGCGCGGATAGAAGCTGGTTTGTCGGCGGCTGTTCCGGAAGGCGTGGAATGGTCACTGCTGGATATCAATGAAGACCTGCTTCACATCGCGGCGAAGCAGTTTTCTTCAGGGGTCGGCCTCGATCTGATCGTGGCCGATGCGAATAACCTGGTGCCTACCGGTGAGCAGTGGGACGTTATTATCTGCGTCTCGGCATTGCACCATTTGATCGAGCTGGAAAAAGTGATGCTCTTTATCTCCCACAGTTTGAAAAACGATGGCGAGTTCTGGAGTGTGGGTGAGGCCGTGGGGCGCAATGGCAATCGCTTGTGGCCTGAGGCAATAATTGCGGCCGATGCAGCGTTCTCGGCATTGCCGGCACGCTACCGGCTAAACGCCGATACCCAGGTTGTCGATGCTGTCATTCCAGACAAGGACCACTCGATCGGGTGCTTCGAGGGTATTCGAAGTGAGGAAATTACCGCGCTCCTCGAACGTTGGCTCAAGCCGGTAGATATTTACCGAACCAACTGCTTCCTCTGGCGAATGGTCAATCTCGCCTACAGTGGAAATTTTAATCTTGCAAAAGCCGAGGACCGGGCGTTGGTCATTGATATGGTTCGAGCGGAGCTGGAGCATTTTCGAAATGGCGGCCTTGGTACCGAGCTATTCGGCGTGTACAAGAAAAAGCATCTTTTCAGCGACGGCGCATCAGACCCATAAAGAACAGCCCACCGATAGCGGCTGTAGCGACTCCGATCGGCAAATCCTCCGGCGCGATCAGCGTGCGAGCCGCCACGTCCACCCAAACCAGGAACAGGCTGCCCAGCAGCACGCAGGCCGGCAACAGCCGACGATGCTCGGCGCCCACCAGGCGGCGGGCGATGTGGGGCACCATCAGCCCGACAAAACCGATCGAGCCGCTGATGGACACCAGTACGCCGGTCATCAAGGACGCGATCAGGAAAATCCATAGCCGCACCTTCGCCGCGTTCAGCCCCAGGGTCACGGCGGTCTGCTCCCCGGCCATCAGCGCGTTCAACGGCCGGGCCATGCCCAGCAGCAACACCAGCCCCAGCAATACACTGGCGGCTGGCACCGCGAGCAGTTCCCAGCGTGCCAGGCCCAGGCCGCCGAGCATCCAGAACATCACCGCCGAACTGGCGCGATGGTCTCCGAGAAACAGCAGCAGGTTGGCCGCCGCCATCATCACGAACGACACCGCTACGCCGCAGAGCAGCAGGCGATCACTCTCCAGGCGGCCCTGGCGGGCAGCGATGGCCAACACCAGCAACATACTCAACAGCGCGCCGATGAAGGCAGCCAGCGGCAGGGTCAGCAGGCCGATGATCTCGCCGACATGCAACACCACGATGACCGCCCCGAGGGTGGCGCCGGAGGTGACGCCAAGCAGGTGCGGATCGGCCAGCGGGTTGCGTGTCACCGCTTGCAGCACCGCGCCGATCAACGCCAACCCTGCGCCTACCAGCGCCCCGAGCAGCAGGCGCGGGACGCGGATCAGCCAGACGATATGCTCCTGGCCGGCTGTCCAATGCACCTCGCCGACACCGAAAGCCTTGTGCAGCAGCAGGTCCCAGACCACGGCCACCGGTACTCGCGCGGGCCCGAAACCCAGCGACACCACGCACGACACCAGGAGCAGCGCGCCGAGCAGTAGCAGCAGTGCACCATAGCGACGATCGTTCATTGGCCGTGGAAACTCTGCGCCAGGGTTTGCACCGCCAGCACGTTATCGATACCCGGCGTGGCCTGCACGTAAGGGATCACGACGAAGCGCCGGTGCTTGATCGCATCGACTGATTGCAGGGCCGGGTTGCTCGACAGGAATTGCTGTTTCTGCTCGGCACTGACTTCGCCGTAATCGACGATCACGATGACTTGGGGATTGCGCTCCACCACGTTCTCCCAGTTGACGCGGGTCCAACTGGCGTCCACGTCATCCAGAATGTTGCGCCCGCCGGCCGCGTCGATCAGGGCCTGGGGCATGCCCAGGCGGCCGGAGGTCATGGCCCGGTCTTCGCCGCTGTCATACAGGAACACCCGCGGTTGTCGGGTTGGCAGGTGCTTGCGCACTTCGGCCACCTTGGCCTGCATCGTGGCGATAAGCGCGTTGGCGCGATCCTGCACGTCGAAGATTTTCCCAAGGTTGCGCAGGTCGTTGTAGGTGTCCTCCAGCGAGGCCGCCGGGCGTTTCATCACGAACGCGCAGGACTCGGTCAGTTCGTAGACGTTGATGCCCAGCGGTTGCAGGGTCTGCGGAGTCAGGTCGCCGCCGACGCGCATGCCGTAGTCCCAACCGGCGAAGAAAAAATCGACGTTGGCGTCGAGCAGGGTTTCCACCGAGGGATATTTGGCGGCCAGTTCCGGCAGGCCATCGAGGATCTTGGCCATGTCCGGCGTCACCGATTTCCAGCCGCTGATGCCGCTGTAGCCAACCATGCGTGGCTTTAGCCCCAGGGCCAGCATCATCTGGGTCATGTTGATGTCATGGCTGACGGCGTGCCGAGGGGCCTCGTTGAACACCACCTGGCGGTTGCAGCTCTGGATCGTCAGCGGGTAGCGGCTGGTCTCGGCCTGGACATGCAAACTTGCCAGCAATAACGGAAGCAACAGCAGGGGACGCAGGATCATGGTCGGGTTATCCAGGTGATTCGTGGGTAGTCGGCCAGCGGGTGTTCGTCCACCAGGGCCGCGACGCCGAACACTTCGCGCAACAGGTCTACAGTGAGGACGTCCCTGGGCGTGCCGCTGGCGACGATGCGCCCGTGTTCGATCACGTACAGGCGGTCGCAGAACGCGGCGGCAAGGTTCAGGTCATGAATGCTGGCGAGGGTGCCGATGCCCAGGCCCTTGATCAGTTGCAGCAGCTGCAATTGATAGCGCGGGTCGAGGTGATTGGTCGGTTCGTCGAGGATCAGCAACTGCGGCTGCTGGGCCAGGGCGCGTGCGAGGATCACCCGTTGCTTCTCACCGCCCGAGAGCGTGGCGAATGCATGGTCGCCAAAGCCTGCAAGCCCGGCCGACTCCAATGCCTGGAGCACCAGTCGGCGATCTTCCTGATTGTCACCATCGAACAGACCCTTGTGCGGCGTGCGCCCCATCGCGACCACCTCGTTCACCGTCAGGCCGAAGGCGTCGGGAAACTCTTGCAGCACCACGGCGATGCGTTGGGCGCACCAGCGCGAGGGCTGTTTCCAGACGTTGTAGTGTTCGAGTCTGACCTCGCCGCTTTCTGGCCGGCTGAAGCGGTAGGCGCAGCGCAACAGGCTGGTCTTGCCGCTGCCGTTGGGCCCGATCAACCCGACAAATTCCCCGGCCGCCACCTGCAACGTGGCATCACGCAGTTGGAACTGGTGATGGCAGTGGCCATGGCCCAACGGTGTCCAGGCGAGGTGGGAGAGGGTTAGCGAGGTCATGCATTTACTCGAATCATGGGCGGCGCGCGGGTCCCTTGTGGGAGCGAGCTTGCTCGCGATAGCGGTGGTTCAGCTTGCATCATTGTTGAAGTACTGCCGCCATCGCGAGCAAGCTCGCTCCCACAGGGATGGTGTTTAGGTTTGGAAGGCGGGCGCGATTGTAGAGCTTTCGCGCCGCTTTCCGTCAACGCGCAATTCTCAGCTTGAAGATGAAGCGGCCTCAGGCTGGCGATTGAACCGGGTAACAAGCCGGTCCAACAGCCACACCACCACCAGCGACGCCCCCACCAACGGGAACACCACCGCCAGGGCCAACATGATGAACGCACCGGTCTTCCACGTCGGCAGGTCGTGGCGCAGTGGCGGCACGCCGAACTTGCCCTGGGGCCGGCGTTTCCACCAGATCACCATTCCGCTCACGGCGCTGAGCAGGATCATCAGGCAGATCAGCAGGACGATGATCTGGTTCACCGGACCGAACATCTTGCCTTCGTGCAGCATCACCCCGGTTTCAGTGGCGCGGGCAACGAGGTTGTAGTGCTCCCAACGCACGTCGGCCAGGACTTTGCCGGTGTATTGGTCCACGTGCAGGGTGGCGTCGTTGCGCGGATCATCGGCAAACACGGCGATGGTGAACACGCCCGAGGCGGTCGTTGGCAGGGTGATGCTGTAGCCGGGCTCGACCTTGCGCTCGGTGGCGATGTCTTGCACCGCTTGCAGGCTGACGGTGGGTGCGGCGGGGCCTTCGTGCATGCCGCCATGGGCCATGTGTTCGGCGTGGTCGCCGGACATCGGCATTGGCGTGTTCTCCACCGCCCAGGGCACGGTCTGGCGATGGGCGTTGTTGAGGCTGCCGGCCTCGATGTCGGACTTCGGTACGTCGTTCCACATCGCCGCCGGGAAACGGTTCCAGAGGTCGGCGTACTGCTTGCCCCAGAAGCCGGTCCAGGTCATGCCGCTGAGCAGCATCACCAGCAGGAACGCCGCGCCCCAGAAACCGACAACGATGTGCAAGTCGCGCCAGAACACCCGACCGCGAGCGCTCCAGCGCGGCCACAGTACGCCGGCCGAGGATTGCCCGCGCGGCCACCACAGGTACAGTCCGGAAACCACCAGCACCACGCCCCAGCCGGCAGCCATTTCCACCAGCCGGTCACCGACGGTGCCGATCAGCAATTCACCGTGAATCGCCCGGGCCATAGCTTGCAGGTTGTCTTTCGCGTCCTGCTCGCCGAGCACGTCGCCGTGGTACGGGTCGATGAACACATTCAGCTCCCGACCCTTGTCGATCACCACGAATTGCGCGCTGCGCTCGGCGTTGATCGGCGGCAGGTACTGTTTGACCTGGCCTTCGGGGTAAGCCTGGCGGACCTGCTTGAGCAGGTCGTCCGCCGCCAGGCTGTGATGCCCGGCCGGTACGTTCAGCAGGTTGCCGTACATCAATGGATCGAGTTGCGGCTTGAACAGGTAGATGATCCCGGTCAGGGCCAGCATCACCATGAACGGCGCCACGAACAGCCCGGCATAAAAATGCCAGCGCCAGGCCAGGTTGTAGAAATTGGGTTTCGGTTGGCTCATTGCAAAGCGCTCCGCAGGGCAAATTCGGTTCTTCAAATATCGGCTGAGCGATGCAACCACCTGTGGGAGCGAGCCTGCTCGCGAAAGCTTTCGCGAGCAGGCTCGCTCCCACAGGTTTTATGTTTGCTTCGGCCCAGATGTCAGGCACTCATCCGTGTTCAGGGCAGCGTTGGGCTGTCCTTTGCGACCGGGTGAGCAGGTGCGGGCTTACGCGTCGAGTGGCGGTGCGCGGGTGCGGGCGCCCGGAAAGAACGCCGGTCGGGCATGACCCAGGCGCGGGGAAGGGCTGGTGTAGGTGTGGCTGGGAGGGGTGTCGAAGACGGCGAATGTGTGGCCGCCAGGCAGCGCCGGGCAATTGAACAGCAGGCTGCAATAACCGCATTTTTCCCATAACGCGTGGTGTTCGCTCTGGGGCGCGCAGTGCTCGGCCGCCGGCGCTTCATGCACCGGCATGTCCATGCTCATCTCCATTTCCATGCTCACGGACACAGGCATGGACATGCGCTGATCCATCGGCATCGACTGGGAAACCAGTGGTCCGATAAAGATCATCAGCATGGCGAACAGGCTGATCCAGCTGCCGCGTGTCAGGCTCATGGGCTGACGGCGGTGCCTGGACGGGCTGGCGCGACGAGGTTGCATAGGCGGCTACGTCTACTGGGCGTGCTGGTGTGTCTTGGCGCCGTCGGGTGCTTTTTTCTGCACCGCGACATCCACCGTCACGTCCCCGGCCTTTTCGAAATGCAGGGTCATGGGGAAACGTTTGCCGTCGCTGAGCAAGCTGCGGTCCTTCAGGTCCAGCAACATCACGTGATAGGCCATCGGCGCGAAGGTGACGGTCGCACCGGGGGCGATGGCGACGACGGGCACCGGTTGCATTTTCATCAGGTCGTTTTGCATCACATGTTCATGGAGCTCGGCCTTGCCGGCAATCGGCGAGTCGACGCCGAGCAGTTTGTCGGCGGTGGCGCCGCCGTTGTGAATCACGAAGTACGCGGCCACGGTTGGCGCGTTGGGTGGCAACTCCTGGGACCACGGGTGGGCGATCTCAAGCTCGGCGGCCTTGTACTGGTGCGCCTGGGCGAGGCCAGCCGGGAGCAGCAGGGCGGCCAGCAGGATGAGTCTGTTCAACATGGCAATTCTCCGGAACGATTCAGGACGCAGTTTCATGCGGGAAGAATCAGGCCAGAGGCGAAGCACGGGGGTTGAGGCTGGGCCATTGCTGGCGGGGGGGCGGGCTGTCGAGCTTTGCGTGGGCCGTACCGCGATCGGCCCGTTGTGCGTCCAGATACAACTGCGGGGCGTGCCCGGCAAGCGCCATCAGCGGCGCCGGGCCTGAGCAGCACCAGCAATGTTGCATCGTCGAGTGATTGTCTTTCTGTGGCGTGCCTTGTTCCAGCTTGCCCAGGGAAACCGCCAGCATCTTCGTGCCGCTGGATGAGCAAAAACTGCCCCACAGCATTTGTTCCGCTGGCGTACTGGCGGCTGCACCGGCGCTATTGGAAAGCGGCATGGCAAGCATGTTGAACAGCACTGCGAAGCAGGCGATCCAGGCAAATGCAAGCCGTTGTCGGGACATGGGGCAATCCGCTCGGTTGGGCGATCAGGTGGCGGTATTTAGCCTGATCGGTGTCCAGAAGTAAAAAGGCCACGTGCGGTGTAGGGTCGCAGGGCTGGTGTTAACAGTAGCAATGGATCTTCAAATGGTCGTCGCACGTAACTTCAAGCCCAGAGCTTTCATGACTTTGATGATAGTTGTGAATTCTGGATTGCCCGCACTGCCCAGGGCTTTATAAAGACTCTCTCGCCCGAGCCCGGCATCACGGGCGATCTGCGTCATGCCTTTCGCCCTGGCGATATCGTTGAGAGCTGCGCGAACCAGTGCGCCGTCACCGCTATCTTCTTCAAAACAGGCATCCAGATAAGCTGCCATCTCCTCCGGCGTCTTGAGGTAGCTGGCTGCATCGAAACGTGTGAATTCTGCGGTCATGATTCACTCCTCGTCACTCATGGCTTGCGCTATTTGAACAGCGCGTTTGATGTCCCGTTTCTGAGTTGATTTGTCACCTCCCGCAAGCAGCAGGTAAAGCACGGAGTCTCGACGGGCAAAATACACTCGATAACCTGGGCCCGAGTGAATGCGCATCTCATACACTGCGTTGCCGACTGGTTCGCAATCACCAAGATTGCCATGCTCAGCAGATCGAATCCTGGCAATGATGCGAGCTTTCCCTGTGACGTCTCTCAAACCGTCAAGCCAGCTTGAGAAGATCCGGGACTGTACAAATTCGATCATTGGATCGTATTCCTTGGGATACGCTGTGGCAAGCAGCGCTTTTCCAGGCGCGAGACGGATCGCTCATGCTTGTTGACTGCCAGACGCTGAGGTGGGTATCAAGGAGCGGAACTATAGAATTGAATGTCTTGGACGAAACAGCCGGCTGCGTCTGGAAAACTTGTCAGAAATGTCTCGCTGATCTGCTGAATTCAAAAGCCGTTGGGTACGGATAAAGCGTCCAGCACGTCATTGACCGCTGCAAACTCCCGATCCACCCCCGCCAACACCGGTCGCTTCAACACCAGCACTGGCACCCCCCGCTCCCGGGCCACCTCCAGCTTCGGCTCGGTGGCCGTGCTGCCGCTGTTCTTGCTGACCAGCACATCGATTCGTCGCCGTTCGAACAGTTCGCGTTCACCGTCAATGTGAAACGGCCCACGGGCGCCGATGACTTCGCAGCGTTCGTTGCCGGGATAAACGTCCAGTGCTCGCAGCGTCCAGAACTGTTCGGCGGGGATTTCATGCAGATGCTGCAGCGGCTCCCGGCCAAGGGTGAACAAGGGGCGGCGGAAAGGCTGCAAGGCCTGGATCAGTTCGGCCCAGTCGGCCACTTCGCGCCAGTCATCGCCGGCCCATGGGCGCCAGGCCGGACGGCGCAGGGCCCAGCAGGGGATGGCGCAGGCGCGGGCGGCACGGGCGGCGTTGTAGCTGATTTGCGCGGCGTAGGGGTGGGTTGCGTCCAATAGCAGGTCGATGCCCTCGGCGCGGATGAATTGCGCCAGGCCTTCGGCGCCGCCGTAGCCGCCGACACGTACCTGGCAGGTCAGGTCGGTGGGGACGCGACCGATGCCCGCCAAGCTGTAGATGTGCTCGGGGCCGAGCGTGCGAGCGATGGCCAGGGCCTCGGTGACGCCACCGAGGAGCAGGATGCGTTTCATTTAAAGGCTCCAGCGTGGCCGACGATTGCGCCCTGACGGTCGATGGCGAAGACTTCGATCTGGACCTGGGCCGGGACCACGCTGCGAGCGAAAGCCAGGGCGTGCTCGCACACGGCATCACCGAGTGCGATGCCGACGGCGCTGGCCATCGCGAGGGCTTGCTGGCTGGTGTTGGCTTGACGAATGTCGTGCTGCAACTTCTCATCGGCCCCGATTGCCGCCGCCCATTTGGCCAGTTGTGGCAGGTCGATGCTTGAATGGCGGCTGTGCAGGTCCATATGCCCGGCGGCGAGTTTGCTGATCTTGCCGAAGCCGCCGCAAAGACTGAGCTTTTCCACCGGCACCTTGCGCACATGCTTGAGCACGGCGCCGACAAAGTCGCCCATTTCGATCAGGGCGATTTCCGGCAGGTTGTAGACCCGGCGCATGGTGTCTTCGCTGGCATTGCCGGTGCACGCGGCGATATGCAGGTAGCCGTTGGTTTTCGCCACGTCGATGCCCTGGTGGATCGACGCTATGTAGGCTGCGCAGGAAAACGGCCGGACGATGCCGCTGGTGCCGAGGATCGACAGACCGCCGAGGATGCCGAGTCGCGGATTCATGGTTTTCAGCGCCAGGGCTTCGCCGCCCTCGACATTGACCGTGACTTCGAACCCCCCGGCATAACCGCTTTCCTCGGCCAGGCGACCCAGGTGATCGTTGATCATTTTGCGCGGCACCGGGTTGATCGCCGGCTCACCGACAGCCAGGACCAGTCCCGGTCGCGTCACCGTGCCGACGCCACGACCGGCAACAAAACGCACGCCAGGTTCGGCAATCAGGCGCACCTGGGAAAACAACAGCGCGCCATGAGTCACGTCCGGGTCATCTCCAGCGTCCTTGATCGTTCCGGCCTCGGCACCTTGTTGGGTCAGCCGGCAGAACTCCAGGCGCATCTGCACCTGCTTGCCCTTGGGCAGGACGATTTCCACGGCATCGGCCTCGGTGCCGCACAGCAGCATTCGCGCCGCCGCCAGGCTGGTGGCCGTGGCGCAACTGCCGGTGGTCAGGCCGCTGCGCAGGGGGGCGGGTTGCTCGGCGGTTTCGTCACGCATCGAGAGGTTTCGTCAGGTCCAGCAAGGTGATTGGCAAGGCTTGGCGCCAGGTATCGAATGCGCCCAAAGGCTGGGCCTGGGCGACATGGATGCGGGTCAGCTCACCGCCGTGGCGTTCGCGCCAGCTCATCAGTGTCATCTCGCTTTGCAGGGCCACGGCATTGGCGACGAGCCGACCGCCAGGCTTGAGCCGGGCCCAACAGGCATCAAGCACGCCTTCGCGGGTGACGCCGCCACCGATGAACACCGCGTCCGGACGCTCCAGGTTCTCCAGCGCCTGCGGGGCGCTGCCGCGAATCAACTGGAGGCCGGGCACGCCAAGGGTGTCGCGGTTGCGTTCGATCAAGGCTTGGCGGCCTTCGTCGGCTTCGATGGCCAGGGCTCGGCAACTGGGGTGGGCGCGCATCCATTCGATGCCGATCGAGCCGCTGCCGGCGCCGACGTCCCAGAGCAGCTCGCCGGGAGTCGGGGCGAGGCGAGCCAGGGTGACGGCACGCACGTCGCGCTTGGTCAGCTGGCCGTCATGCTCGAAAGCGCTGTCCGGCAGGCCGGCCAGGCGTGACAGGCGCTGCGTCGACGGATCGGCCCGGCATTCGATGGCGATCAGGTTCAGATCGGCGACCGCCTCATCGGCCCAGTGCGCAGCGCAACCGTCGATCCGCCGCTCTGCCGCACCGCCCAAATGCTCCAGCACGGTCATGGCGCTCGGGCCGAATCCGCGCTCGCGCAGCAGTGTTGCCACGGCGCCGGGGCTGTGGCGGTCGTTACTCAGCAGCAACAGCCTGACGCCACTGGACAAGTGCGCATTGAGCGCCGCCAGGGGGCGGGCCACCAGCGACAGCGTGACCGCGTCCTGCAACGGCCAGCCCATGCGCGCCGCCGCCAGCGAGCAGGAGGATGGCGCGGGGATGACCTGCATTTCCTCGGCCGGCAGCTGTTTCGCCAGGCTGGCGCCGACGCCATAGAACATCGGATCGCCACTGGCCAGCACGCACACCGGCTCGCCCCGTCGAGCCAGCAGCGGTTCCAGGGAGAACGGGCTGGGCCACAGCACCCGCTCGCCGCGGATACACAGCGGCAGCAGTTCCAACTGACGGGCGCTGCCCAGTATCCGCGACGCCCGCAGCAATGCATGGCGGGCCGTTCGGCCCAGGCCCTTGAAGCCCTCTTCACCGATGCCCACTACGGTCAGCCAGGGGGTCATCTCTGTTCCTCGAATAAATGGGTTGATCGCCAGGGTTGTTGCCGCCGCGAACCGGGTCGCCATCATACCGTGCCTCGACGGATCTGACGTGAACCATCCCTTGTGGGAGCGAGCTTGCTCGCGATGACGGCGTTACATTCAAGATTATCTTTTCAGACAGACCGCTATCGCGAGCAAGCTCGCTCCCACAGGGGATTTGCGGTGAGCATGGGATTTATGTGCCCACCATCAGCAATCCGACCGGCAAGCTTTTCATGACCATAGGCAAAGCAGGCATAATGGCGGCCCTCGCCGCTGCGGCGTTTCCTATTTACCGGTTCTGCCTTGAACGAACGTCTATCTTCCAACGTCATTCGCCCCTCGGGTTGTCCGGGGTTGCTGCGTGTCGTCCAGGCACTGGACGGAGGAATCTGCCGAATCAAGCTCGATGGCGGCGTCATCCACGCGGATCAGGCCGAAACCGTCGCGTGGGTGGCCGAGCAGTTCGCCGGGGGCGTGATCGAGGCCACCAACCGCGGCAACTTGCAGATCCGCGGTATCGGCCCTGAGCCGGATGCATTGATCGAGCCGTTGCTGGCCGCCGGGCTTGGCCCACGCAAGGCGGCCGGCGATGACGTGCGCAACCTGATGCTCAGCCCCTCGGCGGGGCTCGACCGGCAGATGCTGTTCGACACCCGTCCGCTGGCCGCGCAGATCCTCTTCACCCTGCAAACCCATGAACGCTTCCACGAACTCTCGGCCAAGTTCGCCGTGCAGTTGGACGGTGGCGAAGCCTTGGCGATGCTCGAGCATCACCATGACCTGTGGCTATCGGCGCTTGTCCAGCACGGCGAGCCCTGGCTTGCCTTTGGCTTGGCCGGTTCGCCATTGGACACGCCGGCGGGCAAGGTGCCCCTGGCCCAAGGGCATGCCCTGGTGGTAGCGGTGCTGGAGCTGTTTCTCGAACTGGCCCGCCCGGACCAGAACCGCATGCGCCAACTGCTGGCTGAATGTGCCGTGGATGAATTCATGACCCGGTTGGCCGGCCGCGTGCCGCTGCAACCTTGCCTTGACTGGCGGCGGAGTGCGTCGCCCGGCGGCCTGCACATCGGTATTCATTCCCAGCACGACGAACGGGTCTATGTCGGCGCGGCGGCGCCCCTCGGCCGGCTTGATACGGTCATGCTGCGCGGCGCGGCGCAGTTGGCGCGGGAGAAGGGCGACGGCAATCTTCGTTTCACTCCCTGGCAAAGCCTGTTGCTGCCCAACGTGCGCCGCGAAAATGCGGATGCCGTGTTGACCCAGCTCGACGCGCTGGGCCTGTTGTGTTCGCTCGATCACTCCCTGGCGCAACTCATCGCCTGCACCGGCTCCAGTGGCTGTGGCAAAGGCCTGGCCGACACCAAGGGCGATGCCCGCCAGTTGGCGGATCTGCTGCAACGTCGGGGCCAGGCTTTGAACATTCATCTGTCCGGCTGCCAGCGATCGTGCGCGGCGGCCCACATCGCCCCGGCGACGTTGCTGGCGGTCGCCCCCGGTCGTTATGACCTCTATTTTCGTGATGCCGCGTTGCCGGGTTTCGGCGCGCTGCAAGCACACAATCTGACAATCGAAGCGCTCGGCCACTGGCTCGACGCTCATCCCCGGAGCCCCCTTGATGCTTGATTACATCCGCGACGGTCAGGAGATCTATCGCAACTCCTTCGCGATCATCCGCGCCGAGGCCAATCTGGCGCGCATTCCTGCCGATCTGGAAAAACTCGCGGTGCGGGTGATCCACGCCTGCGGCATGGTCGAGGCGGTCGATGGCCTGCAGTTTTCCGCAGGCGCAGGCGCGGCGGGGCGCCAGGCGCTGGCGGCCGGTGCGCCGATCCTGTGTGATGCGCGGATGGTGTCCGAGGGCGTGACCCGGGCGCGCCTGCCGGCCAACAATCCGGTGATCTGCACCTTGCGCGACGACAGCGTGCCAGCGTTGGCCCGGGAGCTGGGCAACACTCGCTCGGCGGCCGCGCTGGAGCTGTGGCGTCCACACCTGGAAGGTAGCGTCGTGGTCATCGGCAACGCACCGACCGCGCTGTTCTATCTGCTGGAAATGCTCGATGCCGGCGCGCCGAAACCGGCCCTGATCCTTGGCTTCCCGGTGGGTTTTGTTGGCGCCGCCGAGTCCAAGGCCGCGCTGGCGGCCGACAGCCGTGGCGTGCCGTTCGTGATCATGCAAGGCCGCCTGGGCGGCAGCGCCATGGCCGCCGCCGCCGTCAATGCCCTCGCCACGGAGGTTGAATGATGCAGCAGCCTGGACGCTTGATCGGCCTCGGCGTAGGGCCGGGTGACCCGGAACTGATCACGGTCAAGGCCCTGCGCCTGCTGCGGGAATCGCCGGTGGTGGCGTACTTCGTCGCCAAGGGCAAGAAAGGCAACGCCTTCGGCATCATCGAGGCCCATCTGCAGGACGCGCAGACCCTGCTGCCACTGGTCTACCCGGTCACTACCGAAGTGCTGCCGGCGCCGTTGTCCTATGAAGAGGTAATCGCCGACTTCTATGACACCGCCGCCGAGCAACTCGCCGTGCACCTGGATGCCGGTCGCGACGTGGCGGTAATCTGCGAGGGCGATCCGTTTTTCTACGGCTCCTACATGTACCTGCACGACCGCCTGGCCGAGCGCTACGAGGCCGAGGTCATTCCCGGCGTGTGTTCGATGCTCGGTGGTGCCTCGGTGCTGGGAGCCCCGCTGGTCTATCGCAACCAGAGCCTGTCGGTGCTCTCCGGCGTCCTGCCCCACGACGATCTCAAGCGTCGGCTGGCCGATGCCGATGCGGCGGTGATCATGAAGCTGGGGCGCAATTTTCCCAAGGTTCGGCAGGTGCTTGAGGAACTGGGTATGGACGGGCGGGCGCTGTACGTCGAGCGCGCGACCATGGCCAACCAGAAAGTCGTGCCGCTGGATGAAGTCGAGCCGATGTCTTCGCCGTACTTCTCGCTGATCATCGTCCCGGGCGAGCGGTGGCAGGGATGAGGAAACCGGCGGCAATTGTCATCCTCGGCCCGGGCAGTCTCGCGACGGCCCGACGAATCCAGCAGTGCTATCCCGATGCGCTGATCCATGGCCTCGTCGGGCGGGTCGAGGGCGATCGGCAATATCTTGAGTTCGGCACCACGTTGCGCGAACTCTATCAACAGGACACGCCGATCATTGCGCTGTGCGCGGCGGGCATCGTCATTCGCACCCTCGCGCCGCTGTTGCTGGAAAAAGGCCTCGAGCCGCCGGTGCTGGCAGTGGCCGAGGATGGCAGCGCCGTGGTGCCGCTGCTGGGCGGTCTGGGCGGCGTGAATGTCATGGCCCGGGAAATCGCGACAGCGCTGCAAGTCGCCCCGGCGATCACCACCAGCGGCGAGTTGCGTTTTGGCACCTGCCTGCTCAATCCACCGAGCGGCTACAGCCTGGGCGACCTGGAACAGGGCAAGCGCTTCGTGTCCGACCTGCTGGCCGGCGAGCCGGTGCGGGTCGAAGGCGCGGCGCCGTGGCTGGACCAGGCGCAGTTGCCCCAGGATGCGCAGGCACGGTTGGCGATACGCATCGACAGCGCCGCGGGTGTGCCCGCGCCGGACGAATTGCGGATCTATCCGCGCAACGTGGTGGTCGCGGTGAGTGCCGGCACGCCGGACGTGTCGACTGCGGTCAGCGACGCGCTGCACCGAGCCGGCCTTGCCGTGCAATCGCTGGCGTGCCTGCTGGCGGCGGACAGCGACATGGCCCGCGTCGAGTTGCACCACGCCGCGCTGGCGCTGGGCGTGCCGCTGCGCTTCGCCCAGGCCAGCGATGACAGTGAGCAATGGCTGGATGACGCGTTGGGCCAGCCGGCTTCGTTGCGACGAATGGGCGGTGTGATCATCGCCGTGGCTGAGCGGCCCGTCGACCCGCTGCAGCTTGGCCGTGCGCGCGGACGTCTGGCGGTGATCGGCCTTGGCCCTGGAGCGGCAGAGTTGATGGTCCCGGCCGTGCGTGCCGAACTCGACCGCGCCAACGATGTGCTCGGCTATGAGACTTACGTGCGCATGGCCGGGCCTTTGCGGGCCGACCAGGTGCAGCATTGCACCGACAACCGCGAAGAAATGCAGCGTGCCCGACATGCCTTCGAACTGGCGGCTCAGGGCCGGTCGGTGGTGGTGGTGTCATCCGGTGACCCTGGCGTATTCGCCATGGCTGCCGCTGTACTGGAAGCGCTGCATGAGTCGACTGATGCCGACTGGCATAACGTCGACCTGCAAATCCTGCCAGGCGTCTCGGCCTCCCTGGCCACGGCGGCCCAGGCCGGCGCGCCGCTGGGCCATGATTTCTGCGTGATGTCGTTGTCGGATAATCTCAAGCCGTGGTCTATCATCGAGAAGCGCCTGGACCTGGCGGCCGAGGCGGACCTGGCCCTGGCGTTCTACAACCCGATCTCCCGCTCCCGTCCGTGGCAACTGGGGCGGGCGCTGGAAATCGTCGCGCGACATCGCACGGTGGATACGCCAGTAGTCCTGGGACGTGACATCGGCCGACCGGGCCAGACCCTGCGCGTCACCACGCTAGGGCAACTGGCCCCGGACCAGGTGGACATGCGCACCATGGTGCTGATCGGTTCCTCCACCACCTGCGTATTTCCGCGCGTCGAAGGCGGCGACTGGGTGTATACGCCGCGTTGGTACGGCGATAAGCCAGGGGCATGAGTTAGTGCCATGGTGCCCAAGTGACTCAACCGTTCATGGGGCGGTTCTGGCTGAGGTCGAATCGCTCCATGCGTTTTTTTTCCAATCGCCTGTTTATCAATACTCGCTGCCCGTCGAGTATCGTCTTGTTCAACCTCAGGTAGGCTTTTCGCTGGACTATCCTGGCTGAGTGTTTTTCCCAAGTCCAGAACAGGAAGTTGGTTCTCTTCATGTAGGCGTTCAGCTCAAGTTTGAAGACGGCAATATTGAGAAGGCCTCGCGCGTCGTAGCGGGCCGGAACAACTTGGAAGCTATCCCCTGAAGCGCTCTCCCGGTCAAAAGAGAGGAGCGCCGGACTGTTGGTTTTCAAACTGTCGAGCGTGTCGATCATGGCATTTCCTTGCCGCGTATCGCTCATCGCGCTTGCGCTCTCGACCAGAAAGTCCGCCACAGAGCCCGTAAGGACATGTTGTGTGCGGGTAAATATTGCGTCCGCATAGATTGACCATCCAATAGCCCTTAACACACCGATGTATCTTTCAAGCCATCGTTCTGTGTCGTAATAACGATTGTAGCTTTCGTCAGCAATGAGAATCGCGAAGTTGTCGCAATCTGCAATGTCGTCGTGCTCTGACAGGGGAAGCGTCTCGATGTATGAAAACAGGCTGGGGCCCGTTATCAGTCCGATAAGTGTTTTGTTGGTCACGTGTTTCATCCGTAAAGTTTAATGGGTTGCTGTATGAATACAGCAACCGATGCGGACTTCAAGTGGGCCGGACAGTCGTTTGGAGACCAAATGTTTTCAGCCCGTCGGCAAGCGCCGAACATGTTGTAATCGTTTGTGGTTTGTTGTTGGTTTGGAAAGTAATTAGATTTTAGGCTTGTCCGCAGGAGCGGCCATTAACATAACCAAGGAAGAATGCATGAAATTGTTCGAAAGTAATGTCAGTATCGAAAAAAGTATTGAGTCCATTGTTGCGCGTATCGACAGGCGCAAGACCTCGGTAACAGCCCGGATCCGTGTGCGCAGGTCCGTCGTGCAGTCGCAGGAAAACCCGACCAAGGAACTGGATGCGCTGATGTTGGGCGACGCGCTTTTGGGTTATGGCAATAACATGTCGCTCGGCAACATGGCGATCATGGAAAACCTGATGACCATGGCAATCATGGAGGCCAATTACGAGGTTCCCGCCGGCAAGAATTCTCGCGAGTGGTATGAGGCGTTCATCAAATGCCTGGTGGACCTCGGGTGTTTCGTGCCCGACAGCGGCTACACCCGTTACTCCCAGAATTCCGTGCAGGTGGACCTGGACCTGGTGATCAAGGATATCGTCAAAGGGATCATTGATGGCGTGAAGGCCAGTTTCCCGGCAGCGACGGTGCTGGGCTCCGTGGTGACCACCACGATCGATGGCCTGAAGCAGGACGAGAAAACCATCAAACTCTTCCAGAGCCAGGCCAAGACCTTCGATGGCGCGCGCCTCTCCTTTATCCCATGTGAGCAACTGGCCAACGGAATCCTGATTGCTTCTGCCGCGTCTATTAAGCAATCCGGCTCTTCAAACAATGGCGGTGTTCTTTTCGTGAACTGGCGGGCCTCGGCGCGGGAATTTTTCCGTGGCAAGTCGTTCGTGACCTTCAACCCGGCCCGCTATGAAGCGTTCAGGGAGCAGATCGAGGAGTACCTGGGTGAGCATCGCAAAGAGGTATTGAGCGCAAGGTTCAGCCGGCGCAAGCGCGGATAAACGGCTATGGGGCCAGATACCCTTTTACTCCAGTAAAAATGATCTGCGCCGCCAGCGCGCAGACAAACAGCCCCATCAGGCGGCTGACGATCTGCAGGCCCTGGTCGCCGAGGATCCGTTCGATGCGGCTGGACAGGTAAAGCACGACGCCAACGGTGAAGCTGGCCAGGGCGATGCTGATGATCGCCATGAGCTTGTCGTCCCAGTGCGGCTGGCTTACGCCCATCACCAGCAGGGCACCGATGGTGCCGGGGCCGACAGTCAACGGAATGGTCAGCGGGACGATAGTCACGTCCTGCTGGACGTTGTCGGTCTGTACCGCCGATTTGCCCTGGGCCATGCCCAGCGCCGAAATGAACAGCACGCTGCCGGCGCCGATACGGAATGCATCCACGGTGATGCCGAACACGCTGAAGATGACCCGCCCGAACAGATAGAGCAATACGCTGGATACCAGCGTCGCGGTCGCGACCTTCCAGGCCAGCCGACGTTGCTCCTTGCGCGAATAGCCGCGGGTGAGGCTGATAAAACACGACAGCACGAAGAACGGGCTATAAAGCACCAGCATTTTCAGGTAAACGCTGAACAGCACATGGAGCATGGTAGAGGCTCAAGGCGGAGGAGGACGACGGAAGTCTATCAGGGGATTTGGTGCCTGTCGGCTCAGGACGTCTGCGCCGTACGGTTCTGTTGGTCGCGCTGGGCCACCCAATGCTCGATCAGCTCGCGCAACTGCGACAGCTCCACCGGCTTGGCCATATGTCCGTCCATCCCGGCCTGGCGCGCGCGTTCCTTGTGTTCGGCCAGGATGTGCGCCGTCAGCGCGACCACCGGGGTGCGGGTCCGTTGGTTGCCGACTTCCCAGGCGCGTAACTGCTGGGTGGCGGAGAAACCGTCGAGTATCGGCATCTCGCAATCCATCAGGACCAGGTCGTAGCGCTGCTCCTTCATGGCCTTGAGGGCTTCTTCGCCATTGCTGGCGGTATCGGGTTGCAGGTTGAGCTTGCCAAGCATGCCGCGGATGACTTTGGTGGAGATGCTGTTGTCTTCGGCGACCAGAATACGAAAGTCGCTGGGCACTTTCACCGGCAGGAGAGGACCGGCATTCACCGGTGCAGTCGGGGCCTGGCCTTTGTTGCGCTGGTTGAGTTCGTCCGCCAGGGTGGTCTTGAGCGTATAACCGGCGACCGGTTTGGCGAGGATGCGCTTGACGCCACTGTTGCGCGCCACGATCTTGCTCGGCGCGTTGCTGATGCCGGTGAGCATGATCAACAGGATGTCGTGGTTCAGGCTCGGGTCTTCCTTGATCTTGGCCGCCAATTGCGTGCCGGTCATACCGGGCATGTTCTGGTCCAGCAGCACCACGTCGAAATAATCGCGCAGGTGCGCCTTGGTGCGCAGCAGCGCCAGGGCTTCCTTGCCCGATGGCACCGCGCTGACGTTCAGGCCCCAGGCGCTGCATTGTTGCACCAGTACTTTGCGGCAGGTGTCGTTGTCGTCGACGACCAATACCCGCGCCCCTTGCAGCGGGCTGTCGAGATCGGAAGTCGGGTGTTCGAGACGGTCGGGGTCCAGAGGCAAGGTCAGCCACAAGGTGCTGCCCTGGCTGCTTCCACTCTTGATGCCGAACTCGCCATGCATCAGCATGATCAACTGGCGGGCGATGACCAGGCCCAGGTTGCCCCCCAGCCGCGTGGCGGAGAGAAAATTCTTGCTGTGCAGCTCGGCGTGCATCAGCGTGTCGCGCTCCTCGGCGTCCATGGGCGAACCGCTGTCCTGCACCGCGATACGCAGGCGTGGCTGGTTGCTGCGTTCATCAAGGGCGACGACGATCAGCACTTCGCCCTCGTCGGTTTTCTTCAGGGCATTTTCCAGCAGGCTCAGCAGGGCCTGGCGAAGTCGCGTCGGATCACCACTGATGACGCGTGGCACCTGGGGCTGAATAAAACTGATCAGCTCGACATTCTGCTGTTCAGCCTTGGCGCGGAAGATACTCAAGCAGTCCTCGATCAGCGCATTCAGGTCGAATTGCACATCGTCCAGCTCGATCTGGCCCGATTCGAGACGGGATATATCGAGAATTTCGTTGATCAGTGTGAGCAGTTCGTTGCCGGCGCTGTGGATCGTCTGCACGTAGTCACGCTGCTTGACCGACAATGGCGTGCCCAGCAGCAACTCGGTCATGCCCAGCACGCCGTTCATGGGGGTGCGGATCTCATGGCTGATCTTGGCCAGGAACTCGGCCTTGGCGTTGATCTCGGCGTTGCTTGCCGCCAGGTCGCGGCTGATGCTGAAGCGGCTCTCGTTGATCGACCGCTGGCGTTCGCCCAGCGCGACGCTCATCAACAGGCCGCTGATGCAGATGAAGACCAGCAGCGTGACGATCAGGCCTTGCGGTGCGACCTCCGTCAGCCCTTGCAAGGCCGGGAGGATGATCAGCGTGCCGAGGTTGAACACCACCATGGCGGCGACGAACAGGCGTGCCGGGCGGTAGCCTTTCTGCCAGTGCCAGGCGCTGACGAACAACATGCTCAGCCCGGCCAGCGCCACCAGTGCATAGGTGATGATGTTGAGCGGCAGCGTGTTGACGAACAACAGCAGCAGGCTGCATAGCACGATGAAGACAATTTCCCCCACCAGCAGCCGGTTCAGCGGATGCTCGCCCAGCGGCGCGAAGAAACGAAAAGCGAACATCAAGCCGCAGGGCGCGGTCAGCAACAGCGCCAGGTACGCTCCCGGCGTCTGGATCGCCGGCCAGTCAGGCAGCCAGGCCCCGGCCAGGTTCAGCAACAGGATCAGGCTGAGCATCAGCAACCCTTCACAGGCTGCCAGCCAAAGGCAACTGCGCGAGCGGGTATAGGCGTAACGGGTGAGGTTGTGCAGGATCAACATGGCGATGCAGCCGAACAGCAGGCCGTAGATCAGCGTCTGGTTCTGGTTGGCCGCCGCCGTTATGGCTGGTTGCAATGTGACGTAGGGGCGCAGTTCGTACCGTGAGGCCAATCGCAGGTAGACGTCGAGGGGCTTGTCGCTGCGCGGCAGTGCCAGCATGAGATCACTGCTGGGAGCGGACTGTCCGGTATCTGGCGAGGCATTGCCACTGATCTGTTGATCAATCAGCGTATCGCCGTCCAGCACATAAAGATTCAGGCGCGACAGGTCTGGGGCAAAGATGCGCAGAATCTGTTCATGCCGGTCAGGCGCCAGCCGGAAACGCAGCCATAATGCTCCGCCGGGTTCGGCCGCCTTGAGGTGGTCCAGGTCTATCGGGCTGAATTGATTGGTGTAGCGGGCAGAGCGGATGTCGCTGAGCTTCAGGTTACCCTGTTCGTCTAGCAATATCGCCCAGCCACTGCCTGGCGCGGCCTGGGCCGGGAACATGCAGAGCAGCGTCAGCAGGGTAACGGTGAAGCCTATGGCAATCCTGAGCCAGCGCACGGCGAAATCCCTTCATAGGTTGATGCCAGATTATAACTATGCGCGGCGCCCCGGCAGCCAGGCAAGGGCCATGGGCCTCTGCCTGGCTGAACGGCCGGGTTATTCCTGGTTTTCGCCACGCTCACGGGCAATGGCTCGGTAGCCAATGTCGTTGCGGTAGAAGCAACCTTCCCAATCAATCTGCGCGGCAAGCCGGTAGGCCTGCTGCTGGGCCGCATCGACACTGGCGCCCATGGCCGTGGCGCAAAGCACGCGACCGCCGGCGGTTACCACCTGTCCATCCTTCAATGCCGTGCCAGCGTGGAACACCTTGCCTTCCAATTGCGCGGCGGCGTCCAGGCCCTTGATGGCGCTGCCCTTGGCATAGTCGCCTGGATATCCACCCGCCGCCAACACTACGCCAACGCTTGGACGCGGATCCCATTGGGCTTCAACCTTGTCCAGCGCCTGGGCCAGGGCCGCTTCGACCAGCAGCACCAGGCTCGATTGCAGGCGCAGCATCACCGGCTGGGTCTCAGGATCGCCGAAACGGCAGTTGAATTCGATGACTTTCGGGTTACCTGCCTTGTCGATCATCAGGCCGGCGTAGAGGAAACCGGTGTAGACGTTGCCTTCCTCGGCCATGCCGCGCACGGTCGGCCAGATCACCTGGTCCATCACGCGCTGGTGTACCTCGGCGGTGACTACCGGAGCGGGGGAGTAGGCGCCCATGCCGCCGGTGTTCGGGCCGCTGTCGCCGTCGCCGACACGTTTGTGGTCCTGGCTGGTGGCCATCGGCAAGACATTCTTGCCGTCGACCATGACGATGAAACTGGCTTCCTCGCCATCGAGGAATTCTTCGATGACAACCCTCGATCCGGCGTCACCAAAGGCGTTGCCGGCGAGCATGTCACGCACGGCATCTTCGGCTTCGGCCAGGGTCATGGCAACGATCACGCCTTTGCCGGCGGCCAGGCCGTCGGCCTTGATCACAATCGGTGCGCCTTTTTCGCGCAGGTAAGCCAGTGCCGGTTCGATTTCGGTGAAGTTCTGGTAGTCGGCGGTCGGGATCTTGTGACGCGCCAGGAAATCCTTGGTAAACGCTTTCGAACCTTCCAGCTGTGCGGCCCCGGCGGTCGGGCCGAAGCAGTCCAGGCCGCGAGAGCGGAACAGGTCGACCACGCCAGCGACCAGCGGCACTTCCGGGCCGACGATAGTCAGCGAGACGTTCTTCTCGGCGAAGTCGGCCAGTTGTTCCAGGGCCAGCACGTCGATGGCAACGTTTTCGCACTTGGCTTCGATGGCGGTGCCGGCATTGCCCGGTGCGACAAAGACCTTCTGCACGCGCGGATCCTGAGCCACTTTCCAGGCCAGGGCGTGCTCACGGCCACCGCTGCCAATGATCAAAACATTCATTTCAAAAACCTCAAATTCTGTAAGGCGCTGCTGGAGCGCTTCATGTGGGAGCGAGCCTGCTCGCGAAAGCGCTGTATCAGGCGACATCAACGTCGCTGGTAGATTGCATTCGCGAGCAGGCTCGCTCCCACATTTCGATCAGGTTGGATCAGTGACGGAAGTGGCGCATTCCGGTAAACACCATCGCGATTCCGGCTTCATCAGCCGCGGCAATCACTTCAGCGTCACGCATCGAACCACCCGGCTGGATCACCGCCGTGATGCCGACCTTGGCTGCGTTGTCGATGCCATCGCGGAACGGGAAGAACGCATCGGAGGCCATGACGGCGCCCTGTACTTGCAAACCGGCGTGCTCAGCCTTGATCGCAGCAATGCGAGCCGAGTTGACGCGGCTCATCTGGCCGGCGCCGACACCGATGGTCTGGCGGTTCTTGGCGTAGACGATGGCGTTGGACTTGACGTACTTGGCGACTTTCCAGGCGAAGATCAGATCGTTGATTTCCTGCTCGCTCGGCGCGCGCTGGGTCACGACCTTGAGGTCCTCGCTGCCGATCATGCCGATATCGCGGCTCTGGACCAGCAGGCCGCCATTGACGCGCTTGTAGTCCCAGGCCGGCGCGCGGTCGGCCGACCACTGACCACAGGCCAGCAGGCGAACGTTGGCCTTGGCGGCAACAATGGCGCGGGCTTCTTCGCTGACGGAAGGGGCAATGATCACTTCGACGAACTGGCGCTCGACGATGGCCTTGGCGGTCTCGGCGTCCAGCTCGCGGTTAAAGGCGATGATGCCGCCGAAGGCCGACTCGGTATCGGTGGCGTAGGCCAGTTCGTAGGCCTGGCGGATGCCGCCCTCGGCGTCCGGGCTTACCGCGACGCCGCATGGGTTGGCGTGCTTGACGATCACGCAGGCTGGCTTGACGAAGCTTTTCACGCATTCCAGCGCGGCGTCGGTGTCGGCCACGTTGTTGAACGAGAGTTCCTTGCCTTGCAATTGGGTCGCGGTAGCGATGCCGACTTCGGCGGGCTTGGCTTCCACGTAGAACGCCGCGCTCTGGTGCGGGTTCTCGCCGTAGCGCATCTCCTGGGCTTTGACGAACTGGGTGTTGAAAGTGCGCGGGAATTCGCTGCGGCCTTCGGTGCTCAGGGTCTCGGCCGCCTGGTTCACGGTGCCCATGTAGTTGGCGATCATGCCGTCGTAGGCGGCGGTGTGTTCGAAGGCCTTGAGCATCAGATCGAAGCGCTGGGCGTACGTCAGGCCACCGGCCTTGAGGTTTTCCAGGACGCCGGCGTAGTCGCTGGCATTGACCACAATGGCCACGTCCTTATGGTTCTTGGCCGCCGAGCGGACCATGGTCGGGCCACCGATGTCGATGTTCTCGATGGCGGTCGGCAGGTCGCAGCCGGGCTTGTTGATGGTTGCTTCGAACGGGTAGAGGTTGACCGCCACCAGATCAATCGGATTGATGCCGTGTTCGTTCATGATGGCGTCATCAATGCCGCGACGACCGAGGATCCCGCCGTGGATCTTCGGGTGCAGGGTCTTGACCCGACCGTCCATCATTTCCGCGAAGCCGGTGTAGTCCGCAACTTCCACTGCGGCGACGCCGTTGTCCTGCAGCAACTTGAAGGTCCCGCCGGTCGAGAGGATCTCGACGCCCAGCTGTTGCAGCTCGCGGGCGAATTCAAGGATCCCGGTCTTGTCGGAGACGCTGATCAAGGCGCGGCGGATCGGCAGGCGGGTGGTCTGGTCGGTCATTTCAATTTCCATCAAAAGCAAGGGAAGTCAGCAAAAAAGGCGACCGTTTTTTACGCGGGCGCCTTTCTGGTTTGATTGAATGCTTACAGCAGATCGTACTGCTTGAGTTTCTTGCGCAGGGTGCCGCGGTTCAGGCCCAGCAGCTCACTGGCCTTGGTCTGGTTGCCCTTGACGTAGTTCATCACGCTCTCGAGCAGCGGCGCCTCGACTTCGGAAAGCACCAGGTTGTACACATCCGTGACGGCAGCGCCCTCAAGGTGGGCGAAATAATTGTGCAGCGCCTTCTCGACGCTCCCGCGAAGGGTCTGGCCTTCTTCGCTGGGCGTGTTGAGGTGCTGTTTCAAATTCACGTTGTCGCTCACGGGTGTTATTCCACTCACTAAAGTCTCGGTCATCATCGTCATGCGGCCACCCCTTCGTCCCCTGTCAGGCTCTTGTAACGTTCGGCGAAAAACGCCTGAACGTCGGCGCATTGTGCTTGCGTACCATCCAAACGATTGAAACGGGCGCGAAACTCCCTGGCGCCCGGCAGGGTTGCGAGATACCAGCCCACATGCTTGCGAGCGATGCGTACGCCCATGACTTCGCCATAGAAGGCGTGCAGCGCGGCCAGATGCTCTAGCAGAATACGTTCCACCTCGGACAATTGCGGCGCAGCGAACTTTTCACCGGTGCGCAGGAAATGTTCGATCTCACGAAAAATCCATGGCCGCCCCTGGGCGGCCCGGCCGATCAACAGGCCGTCGGCACCGGTCGCGTCCAGCACGTACCGGGCCTTTTCGGGCGAATCGACATCGCCGTTGGCAAACACCGGAATGGACACCGCCTGCTTGATCGCGGCAATGGTGTCGTACTCGGCTTCGCCGGTGTACAGGTCGGCACGGGTGCGGCCATGCACCGCCAGCGCCGTGATACCTGCCTGTTCGGCGATCTTTGCCACCGTCAGGCCGTTCTTGTTGTCCCGGTCCCAGCCGGTGCGGATCTTCAGGGTCACCGGCACATCGACTGCGGCGACAACCGCCTGCAGGATCTCGGTGACCAGGGCTTCATCCTTCAACAGCGCCGAGCCTGCGGCCTTGTTACAGACCTTCTTCGCCGGGCAGCCCATGTTGATGTCAATGATCTGCGCCCCCAGCTCGACGTTTGCCCGGGCCGCCTCCGCCAGCATCTGTGCGTCACCACCGGCGATCTGTACCGAGCGGGGCTCGGGATCGCCTTCGTGAATCATGCGCAGACGCGATTTGCGGGTGTTCCACAGACTCATGTCGCTGGTGACCATTTCCGAGACCACGAGACCGGCGCCCAATCGTTTGCACAACTGACGAAAGGGTTGATCGGTAACGCCCGCCATCGGGGCGAGGACCAGACCGTTCTGCAATGTATATGGGCCGATGCGTACCGCCGACATAGGACTTCCCTGAAGTGGGGCCGGATCATGAGACTTCGAAAAAGGGTTGGCATGATACCCGCTCTCGATGACTGGATAAAGGTCGAATTGGATAAAATCTGAACAGCTATTCTGTTATCGCCAGCGGTTTGGTCTGGGTGGGTCGAGTCAGAAAGCTGCCGTCAATCAATCGGCCCTGACGGCTTCATTCGGGTGAATGAAAGCTCAGGCTGTAGTTCACCGCTTTCGGCCCCGGATCGAGGATATCCAGGGCGATATGGATCGGCGTCTGCGGCGGCATTTCCCCCCGGCCTTCGAGATCGCCGCCCAGGTACTCGCCTGGCTTGAAGCGACGGCTGGCGATCAGGTGACCGTTGAGGTCGGCAAAACGCAACTCCAGCAGCGGGAACGGCTGGGAGAAGGGCGCGCGATTGTAGATGATCGCATCCACCACCAGGGCACCGCTGAATTCCGGATGGCTGCGCACCACCAGGTTGCTGCTCTTGATCTTGGCGATGTCGACCTTGGACGGGACATCGCAGCCGATGACCGGGCAGATTTGCAGGAACCACGGACGGTACTGGTCCTGGCGGGCCAGTTCTTCGAAATGGTAGGCGATGTACTGGCCGGCCAGCGCTGCCGCGCCGAGCAATATCAACAGGCTCCAGAGCAGGCGACGGCCCCAGGGCGAGCGGCGTTTGCGCCAGTCCAGTTGCAACGGATCATCGTCCAGGTCCTGCAGGGCTTCGGCGCGTATCCCCGGCTCATGGCGCTCGCGCTTCTTGCGCGGCGTTGCCGCAGGCTCCGGTTCGTCATCCAGGTCATCGGTAGCGGACAGGCGCTCAAGGTGTTCGTGCGGCTCGTCGTCCGGCGTGAGGCTGAGCGGGGCGACAGGTTCGTCGTCCGGCTCCAGGGGCTCAAGGGCTAGGGACAAGGAGGGTTCGGTCCGTGGCGGCCGGGCGGGCTCATGAGGCTCGAACGGCTCGACCGGCATTTGCAGAGCGCCTTCGGCGCGCTCGTCGGGGGCTTCGCTATAGAGGCTGTCGGACCAGGTTTCCTGTTCCTGCGGAAGCTGCTCGCGCTGGGCGCTCAGGTTGTCTTCGCGACGCCGGCCAAAGCTGTCCGGGGCGCGCTTTTCGAGGCGCTCCAGACGCGCCAGCTCCTTGTCCAGGTCATCGAGGTCGAGCTCGGCGGCACTCCATTGTTTCTGGCTGATGGCGCGGGGCGGCGGTGTATCGACGGCTGGCGCAGCGAGCGGCGCGAGTGGGGGCGCAACGGTCTTGGCCGTGCGCTGCTCGAGCAATTGTCGCGCGGCGTTGAACACCTGCAGGCACGAGCCGCAGCGAACCACCCCGCGTGCCACGCTCAATTGAGCATGGCTGACACGAAAACTGGTGTGGCAATGCGGGCACTGGGTGACGAAGCTGTCGGTCATGCGGCAATCCGGTCGATACAGGCGGCCATTCTAGCGCCGACGTCCAGTGATGCGCACCCAGCCATCGCGATTGGCAATCGGGTCCAGGTCGAAATTCCCGGCATAGGCGGCGGCGACTTCTTCGCCCTGTTCCGCCAGGATGCCCGACAGCGCCAGGCGTCCGCCCGGCTTGACCAGGCTGGACAGCTGCGGTGCCAGCGACACCAGCGGGCCGGCGAGGATGTTGGCCACCAGTACGTCGGCCTGTACTTGGGGCAGGTCTTGGGGCAGATACAGCGGGAAAAGTGCCTCGGCAATGTTGTTGCGTCCGGCGTTGTCGCGGGACGCTTCCAGGGCCTGGACATCGATGTCGGTGCCGACCGCTTCCTTGGCGCCCAGCAGCAGCGCGGCAATGGCCAGGATCCCCGAACCGCAGCCGAAGTCCAGTACGTGGCAGTTCTTCAGGTTCTGGCCGTCGAGCCACTCCAGGCACAGCGCGGTAGTCGGGTGGGTGCCGGTGCCGAACGCCAGGCCCGGGTCCAGCAGCAGGTTAACCGCGTCCGGCTCCGGTGCGGCATGCCAGCTCGGCACGATCCACAAGCGCTGGCCGAAGCGCATCGGCTGGAAGTTATCCATCCAGCTGCGTTCCCAATCCTGGTCCTCGATCACTTCGCTGTGGTGCTCGGGTAGCGGGCCGCCGGTCAGCAGCTCCAGGTGAGCAAGCACGCTGGTGGCTTCGGTGCCACCCTCGAACAGGGCCAGCAGATGGGTGTGAGACCACAGCGGGGTGGTGTTGAGTTCCGGCTCGAAGATCGGCTGGTCTTCGGCATCCATGAAGGTGACCGAAACGGCGCCAACTTCAAGAAAGGCGTCTTCATAGGTTTCGGCTTGTTCCGGGCTGATGGCCAGACGTACTTGCAGCCAAGGCATGGCGGGCACCTTTGGAAAATGATGATTGCAGCCTAGCGGCCAGCGAAGCGCGCAAGTTTACGCGAGCGCAAAGCTTTTGTGGGAGGGTTTGCGAAACCTGCAGAAACGACAAAGCCGCCCGAAGGCGGCTTTGTCTGGTGCGGGTTGAAGCTTAGTGCTTCTCGCCAGCCAGCTTGTGCTCGAGGTAGTGAATGTTCACGCCCCCTTTGCAGAAGCCTTCGTCGCGGGTGAGGTCGCGGTGCAGCGGGATGTTGGTCTTGATCCCGTCCACCACGATCTCGTCCAGCGCATTGCGCATGCGCGCCATGGCTTCGTCGCGGGTTGCCCCGTAAGTGATCAGCTTGCCGATCAATGAGTCGTAGTTCGGCGGAACGGCATAACCGCTGTACAGGTGCGAATCGACGCGAACGCCGTTGCCGCCCGGGGCATGGAAATGCTTGACCGTGCCAGGGCTTGGCATGAAGGTTTTCGGGTCTTCGGCGTTGATCCGGCATTCCAGCGCGTGACCGCGGATGACGACGTCATCCTGAGTGAACGACAGTTTGTTGCCAGCGGCGATGCTGAGCATCTCCTTGACGATGTCGATACCGGTGACCATTTCCGAAACCGGATGCTCCACCTGAACGCGGGTGTTCATTTCGATGAAGTAGAAACGACCGTTCTCATACAGGAACTCGAAAGTGCCCGCGCCGCGGTAACCGATATCGATGCAGGCCTTGACGCAGCGGGCCAGGACTTCCTGGCGAGCCTGCTCGTCGATGCCTGGTGCCGGCGCTTCTTCGAGGACCTTCTGATGACGACGCTGCAGCGAGCAATCGCGGTCGCCAAGATGAATCGCCTGGCCTTGGCCGTCGGACAGTACCTGGACCTCGACGTGACGTGGGTTGGTGAGGAATTTTTCCAGATAGACCATCGGGTTGCCGAACGCCGCGCCTGCTTCGGAGCGGGTCAGTTTTGCCGAGGAAATCAGGTCTTCTTCCTTGTGCACCACACGCATGCCGCGACCACCACCGCCGCCAGCGGCCTTGATGATCACCGGATAGCCGACTTCGCGACCGATGCGCAGAGCGGTTTCTTCGTCTTCAGGCAGCGGGCCGTCGGAGCCCGGAACGGTTGGCACGCCGGCAGCGATCATGGCGTGCTTGGCCGAAACCTTGTCGCCCATCAGGCGAATGGTTTCGGCTTTCGGGCCGATGAAGGCAAAACCGGAGTTTTCCACCTGTTCGGCGAAGTCGGCGTTTTCCGCGAGGAAACCGTAGCCAGGGTGAATGGCGGTAGCGCCGGTCACTTCGGCGGCGGCGATGATCGCCGGGATGTGCAGGTAGGAGTGCGCAGCCGACGCCGGACCGATGCAGACGGATTCATCCGCCAGGCCCAGGTGCATCAGTTCTTTGTCGGCCTTGGAGTAAACGGCGACGGTCTTGATGCCCATCTCTTTGCAGGCACGCAGAATCCGCAGGGCGATCTCACCGCGGTTAGCGATCAGAACTTTTTCCAACTTCGCAGTCATCAAAGGCTCTCCGCAGTTCAAACGATGGTGAACAGCGGTTGGTCGTACTCAACCGGCTGGCCGTCTTCGACGAGGATGGACTCGATCACACCGCTGGTTTCAGCTTCGATGTGGTTCATCATCTTCATGGCTTCGACGATGCACAGGGTGTCGCCTTTCTTCACGGTCTGGCCAACTTCAACGAAGGACGGCGAGCTCGGGGAAGACTTGCGATAGAAGGTGCCCACCATCGGCGAGCGAGCAACAGTGCCGTTCAGCGTCGGCGCGGCCGGTGCGGCAGGTGCAGCGGCGGCAACTGGCGCAGCTGCCGGAGCAGGTGCAGCGGCTGGCGCTTGCATCGGTGCCGGTGCATAGAACTGCTGGGCCGGGGTCTTGCTGTGGCGGCTGATGCGTACGGACTCTTCGCCTTCCTTGATCTCGAGCTCGTCGATGCCGGACTCTTCCAGCAATTCGATCAGTTTCTTAACTTTACGGATATCCATGAATCATCAACTCCCAAGGGTCGGTCAGGGGCGTTTAACGCTTGTTGTTCAAGCTGTTGCCTGTTTTTCAAGCTGCTCTAGAGCGGCCTCCAGGGCCAGTCGGTAACCGCTGGCGCCAAGGCCGCAGATCACGCCTACTGCTACATCGGAGAAGTAGGAGTGATGGCGGAAAGGTTCGCGTTTGTGCACGTTGGACAAATGCACTTCGATGAATGGGATGCTCACTGCCAGCAGCGCGTCACGTAATGCGACGCTTGTATGTGTAAAAGCCGCGGGATTGATCAGAATGAAGTCCACGCCTTCGCCGCGCGCGGCATGGATGCGGTCGATCAATTCATATTCGGCATTGCTTTGCAGGTAGAGCAAATGATGGCCGGCGCTACGGGCCCGTTGCTCCAGGTCCTGGTTGATCTGGGCCAGTGTCACGGCGCCATAGACGCCCGGTTCACGGGTGCCCAGCAGGTTCAGGTTGGGTCCGTGCAGGACCAGAAGGGTCGCCATCTGCTGTTCCTTGTTGTCTGTGAGCAGGTGTCAGAACCCGGAGACTATGCCGCAAAGTCTTTGTGACTGTCCAGTTCCCGGCAATAGCCGGCACGTTGACCGATGTTTGCGCGAAGTTTGTGACCATGTATCTGGATTCGGTCACTGACGATCGGAATACACTGCGCCACACCTGTGGGGGCGAGCTGGCTCGTGATGAGGTCGGCATATCCCACATTGATGGAAAGTGGCCCACCGCTATCGCGAGTCAGTTCGCTCCCTTACTCAGCTGGACCAGAATGCAAATAGATACTCACCGTCGTGTAGTCTTCGCCATCGGCGTTTCGGTAGAGGGTATTGCTGTGGTAGGCGTAGATCTCCTTGTCAACCAATACCGTAATCGTCTGTTCCTGGATGTCTATGGTTACCGAATCATCCCGGGTGACAAGAAATGGCGTCGCGGTTTTCAGTTCGGAAAGTATGTCACCGTCCGCTGCCAGGGTCCGATAGACGTAGTAGCGGTAACTGAAAGGAACCGTCGCTCCGCCACGCTCATCCTTTACGCCGTAGATAAATGCATCCTGGGACAAGGGCTTTCGTAATACGACCTCTGTCAACTCAGGCGTATTTTGACGGAAAAAGCACGTCCAACTGGTGTAAGCCAGCGCGAGGGCAAGCACTGTGCACAAGACAGCGAGAAGGGCAGGTTTTTTAGTAGTTTCTGAATTTGGCATATTTTACCCCTTCCTTGATCCATCGCTGATCTCCCGGATCATCGCCGAAAGGGGCTTGCCCCCACCATGTCCCGAATTCTGCCGTGGTCGTTCCTGCTCGACTTTGGGCCAGACCTGCTGCCCGTAAAAGAACGTCTTCGCTGAAGCCTGCTGCGGTTCCGGTGGCGCCGTAGTTGAAATTTCCAAAGGCTTCATATTCCGCGGATAGTTTCTTGTAGTCCCAAGGGCCACGATTTCTTACTTGGGTATAAAACCAAGAGTAGATAAAAGCCGATCCGGCTTTCAGAACATTTTTCTTATGGTGTGCCACGGCCATGTTTTCTTCGACAGAAACACCGGGTGGCGACGAAGGTACCCTCATTGCATGTTCCTTTTGCAATTTCTTGAAGGGCCGGGAGCCTAGCATGAGGGGGGCTGTTAAAAAATCCGTAACTATCAGGGCCCGCCCGGGGAGCCCTGTGACTTTCAACATGGCGCATCGAAGGAAACGCTGGCGGGTTCTACGGCAGATGCGCGACCCAGCGGGAGCAAGCTCCCTCGCCACAGGGTCAGTGGGCTTCTGAAATCACACCCGGAACGCCTGCACCGCCGTGTGCAACCGCCCGCCCAGGAGCAGCAGGTTGTCGCCCTGTTCCCGGCCCTGGCCGATGCGCTGCAGGTTATCCCCGCCCAGTTGGTGGATCCGCTCGCTGTGATCGCGGATTTCGCTGACGGCGCCGCTTTGCTGGGCGGTGACATCGGCGATGCGCACCGCCGTATCGGCGATGGTCTGGATCGCCTCGACGATTTTATCCAATGCACCATCGGCCGCCTGGGCCTGGCTGGCGGTGGCTTCGGCGTGTTCGACCTGGGCGCGCATGCCTTCCACGGACTGGCGTGCAGCCTGCTGCAAACGGGCAATCAGCGCCTGGATCTCGGCCGTGGCGCCTGCGGTGCGTTGGGCCAGGGAGCGGACCTCCTCGGCCACAACCGCAAAGCCGCGGCCCATTTCCCCGGCGCGGGCGGCTTCGATGGCGGCGTTGAGGGCCAACAGGTTGGTCTGGTCGGCAATCGAGCGGATGACGGTCAGCACGCCGCCGATGGTCGCCGACTCCTCAGCCAGTTGTTCGATCATTTGCGCATTGCCCTGCACTTCGCCGACGAGCGAGTGCAAGCCGGCGAGGCTCATGCCGATCACTTTCTGGCCTTGCTCCACGGCATGGCCCGCACTGCGACTGGCATCCGCGGCCTGGCTGGCATCGCCGGCCACTTGCTGGATGGTCGCTTCGAGCTCACTGAGGGAGTCGCGGATCAATGCCGTGTCACCGGCCTGGTCTTCGGCACCGCTATGCAATTCGCCACTGAGCTCGGCCAGGGTCCGGCTGCTGCGGGCCACCTGTTCGGCGTTCAGGCGGATGGTACCGACCAGATCCACCAGATAGGCGCGCAGGCGATTGAGCGAGGCTTCGATGTCCTGCAGTTCACGGTTGCTGGCGCCGACACGGATATCGCCACTGAAATCGCCTTCGGCCCAAGTGGAAAGGGCTGGCGCCAGACGGGTCAAGGTCCGGGCCAGGCGTCGCTGCAAGGTATCGATAAGAAGGGCGATCAGCAGAATCAGACCGATCATCACCCCTTGGATGACCCGTACTTCGCCCTGGATCTGACCATGTTGGGCACGGACCGCAGGCTCCATGGCGTCGATTGCCTGTTGCACATCGGTGGTTTTCAAGTGCGTGGCATCGGCCAGCTCGGTGCGTTTCTGGATCAGTTCGCGCGTGCGCGCCAGTTCCGCGGGATAACGCCCGAGCAGGCTGTTGAGTTCGCGCTTGAGGGCAATCCCGGCGTCTTCGGCGGCGGCCTTTTCCTCGGTTTCCAGACCCATCAACGCGGCGAAGTCATCGCTGCCCGATTCGTTGCTGGGGGTGACGCCGAGCAGCGGCAGACTGTCCAGTTGCTGGGCCTGGGTGCGGACGTTGGCCAGTTCCCGTTCGACATCGGCGGCCAGCTCACTGCGGCCGCTGCTGACCAGTTTGTCCCGGGCGAGGGACAACCGGCCCAAATGCTGTGAGGCAGCAAACAGCGGCGGCAGATAAGCCGGCGCGCCGTTGGCGTAATGGGCAAGTTGGTCCAGGCTGGCGCTCAGCTCACGTTCAGCCTGCAACAACAGGGCCTGTGGATCAGCCGCCAGTTTGCCGGCGGCCAGCAGGTCGGTCTTGCTGAAACCGTCAAGGTTCGACAGGCTCGGGCTTAGCGTCCTGGCCAAGTCGGACGGGAACTGGTCCAGATCTTTTTGCAGGGTTTCCAGGGCCTGGGTGGCTGCGCTGAGGCGCAAGGCGTCGCCGCTGGCCAGGTAATCTTCGATGTTGCGCGCCACTTCGCCCTGGAACTGCCGCGACAGGCCCAGGTAGCGTTCCATCAGCAGATAAGGACGCTCCAAGGCAATCTGCGACCACCACAGTGTGGCGCCGAGGCCAAGGCATACGGCAACTAAAAGAACAGTGTTGAGGTTGGTCAGCAGCTTCAGGCGCATCAAGGGTCTACCGGGGCAGAATCGTAAGTGCCTGAAGTTATTGCGTTTGCGTTACACGTTTATGACCGAATCAGTCGATTCCGATGAAAAAGTGGCACTTTGCTTTGATTGCCTGGCGCTCTGCACCCGATTGCGCCCGGCGTGCTTGGCACGGTACAGCGCCTCATCCGCCTGGCTGGCCATCATCAGGCTGTCGGACTCTTCGCTCATCTCCACCACCCCGGCGCTGAAGGTGCACCACAAGTCCTGGGGTTGGGCCGGGTAGTGAATCTCGGCAAAGCGCTGGCGGATTTCGTCCAGCACTGTACAGGCGGCATCAATGTCGGTGTCCGGCATGACGATGGCGAACTCTTCGCCGCCGTACCGGCCGATGAAATCGGTTTTGCGCAAGCGTTGCTTGAGAAACAGCGCCAGGCTCTTGATCACCCGGTCGCCCATGGGGTGGCCGTGGCTGTCGTTGACCCGTTTGAAATGGTCGATATCGAGCATGGCGAAGCTCAAGGGCTTGCCCTCACGGCGGGCGCGGAAGCTGCAATCTTCGAGCAATTGCAGGATATGAGTGTGGTTGTACAGGCCGGTGAGGCTGTCGCGCACCATCCGCGCCTTGAGATTGCGGGCCCGTGCTGCACGGTTGCGCACAGTGGTGATCAGGTGCCTGGGCTTGATCGGTTTGGTCAGGAAGTCATCACCGCCCTCGCTCATGGCGTCGAGCTGTTTGTCCAGGTCGTCTTCGGCGGACAGGTAAATGATCGGCACGCTGACGTAGCGGTCGTTGTGGCGGATCACCTTGGCCAGTTCCGTACCGGTGCAGGCGGGCATGTACATGTCGAGGATGATCAGGTCGGGCTGGAAGTCCGCCAGCTCGGCCATGGCCTGGATCGGCTCGATCAGCGTGCGCGTGACAATGCCGGCGCTGTTGAGCAGGCGTTCGGTGTGCAGGGCCTGGGCGCGGGAGTCATCGATGATCAACACTTTGTAGGGTTCGTACTGGGCGACGCAGGTCAGCACTTCGATTTTTTCCAGCAGGCTCGAGGCCTCCAGCGTGCCGGTGAGAAACTCCTGCCCGCCGGCGCGCACGGCGGCCAGCCGCGTTGGTGTATCGGTTTCCAGCAAACTGAAAAACAATAGCGGCAGTGGCTGATCCAGGCCTTCCTGGGCTTGGGCCGCCAGCTTCAGGCCCACGCCCGGGCCGCTGAAATCCACGTCCATGACAATGGCCGCAGGCAGACGCTCGACCATCGCGGCCCGGAATGCAGCGACGCTGTCCAGGGACAGGGCGCTGAGGCCGAAGAATTCCAGTTGCTTGGCCAGCCGTTCGGCACGGTCATGGTCTTGCAGCAATATGTAGATGGGCTTGCGCAGCGGCGGCAGGAAGGTTTGCTCGAGCTGGTCGCCATGGCGCAAGCCGGTGCGGGACAGGCGTTGCATCAAGCGATTGATTTCGGTGATCAGCTGGCTGCTCAAGCGCCCGCGATTGGCGTCTACCGCTTGCAACGACTGACCGATACCTTGGGCAAGCTGGCAATGCTCAGGTTGCTCGAAGCGCTCGGCAAAGCGCAGCAGGCGCAGATTGGCTTCACTGAGCTCCGACAGATCGGTACTCGACCATTCGCTGCGTTGCAGGCGCTGCCATATCTCCAGGATCTGGCGAGCCTGATGAATTACCCGCTGGGCAAAGTGGTGCTTGAGGCGCTCGCGGCTGGGGTCTTCTGGCTCGGTCATATCCTGACTACTAGTTAGGGGGCATGCTGAGATCGACTGGTGGCTCTATGCTAGCACCTCTTTTCCCTTACATGAGTGTTCTACATCAATAATCTGCCAGGAGGCGCCATTCAGTTTCTGACCTGTCGGTCTGGAATTGCCTTTGCGGACGTGGTGACGGCCCTATAAATAAAGGTCTTCAGGGATTTCCAATAGCCGATCCAAGCTATTTCGGTACGGCACAACGACGCGGCTTCGGGATGTTGCCTGCGCTTTTCTCCGACGTCGTTTCTTCGATTTTCCAGCGGATGAGGTTCAGGGATTCCCCTAGGCGGGTCTTTGTCTCGTGGCGGTAATTCTCGGATAAGCCCAACGACGGATGCCGGCCAAGGCACGTTGATGTAAGGTTGTGGTCGAACCGTGAACTCAAGTGATTGAAGGGACATCGCCATGCTGGACTGGAAGAACCGCGCGGGCAGCGCGCCTGAACGCGCCGCCGAACCGAAATCGGACACCCGCAGCTATCTGGGTGGGCTGTTTTTCAGTCGGGCGCTGGCCACGCTCATTGGCCTGTACCTGCTGGTGACTATTGCAGTCGGCTGGTATTGGAGCCAGGAGCCCGAGTTATTTCCGGTACAGCAGAACGCCCAGGCAGCGGCCGAGAAGGATGGCCGGCAGATGGTGGTCGGCTACACCACCGTGGAAACCCTCAAGACCGTCGCCGGAACCTTGCTGACCAAGCAGGGTGGCTACATTTCCAACGACCGCTTCCCGCCAGGCCTGTGGATGGACAACATGCCCAGTTGGGAATACGGCGTGCTGGTGCAGGTCCGCGACCTGAGCCGTGCCCTGCGCAAGGACTTCGCCCGTTCCCAGTCGCAGTCCGCCGAAGACGCCGACCTGGCCAAGGCCGAGCCGCGCTTCAACTTCGACAACCGCAGTTGGGTGCTGCCGTCCAGCGAATCGGAATACCAGGAAGGCATCAATTCCTTGAGCCGTTATCAGGCGCGCCTGTCCGATCCAAGTCAGAAAAGTGCGTTGTTCTACGCCCGCGCCGACAACCTGAACAACTGGCTGGGGGATGTCGGTACGCGCCTGGGGTCGCTGTCCCAGCGCCTGTCCGCCAGCGTCGGCCGGGTCAAGCTCAATACCTCGCTGAAGACCGAGGTCCCGGCGCCAGGCCAGGTGCCGCAGGTTGACGAAGAGGTGGTGGAGACACCTTGGCTGCAAATCGACAACGTGTTCTACGAGGCTCGTGGCCAAGCCTGGGCGCTGTCTCACTTGTTGCGCGCCATCGAGGTGGATTTCGCAGACGTGCTGGCGAAGAAGAACGCGACGGTCAGCGTGCGGCAGATCATTCGCGAACTGGAGGCTTCACAGGAGCCGATCTGGAGCCCGATGATTCTCAACGGCAGCGGCTTCGGGGTGTTGGCGAACCACTCGCTGGTCATGGCCAACTATATTTCTCGCGCCAATGCGGCGGTGATTGACCTGCGGCAATTGCTCAACCAGGGCTGAAGGATGGACGAAAGCACCCGGGAAGACGCTCACCGAGTGGCCTCGGATGCCGAGCTGATCGCTTGGGTCGACGAAGACGACAATCTGCTCGGCAGCCTGGTGCGCTCGGATCTGCGCGAGCGAGGCCTGATCGGACGCGGCACCTACATCATGCTGTTCAATTCGGCGGGCGAGCTGTGCGTTCATCGAAGGACTTTGAGCAAGGCTATCTACCCCGGCTATTGGGATGTCGCGGCAGGGGGAATGGTTCAGGCCCACGAGACGTACGCCGAGTCGGCGGCGCGCGAGCTGGCCGAAGAACTGGGCGTGAGCGGCGTCGAATTGGTCGCCCACGATCATTTCTATTTCGAGGACGCTGGCAGTCGCCTGTGGTGCGCGGCGTTTTCTGCCGTGTGGGACGGGCCGCTGGTCCTGCAACCGGAAGAAGTCCTGGAAGCGCGCTTTTTGCCCGTCGAGCAGGTGCTCGATGAAATCCGCCACAAACCGTATTGCCCGGACTCCCTGGCGGCGCTTGGGCGCTATTTGCGCGCCCGTGAGCGCGGTGTCGCAAAGAAGCTGTAAATTGGCGCTGATTGGCCCTTAGCAAGTGGGCTTTTTGTCGTTACACTGCGCGACTTTTCAAGCTTGGCCGACTTCGTTCGGTCCAGCTGCGCTGCCCCTGCCTGAGTGGGGCTTCGCGGTCGAGGACTTTCGCCCCTCGACCAGTCTTTGTCCTCCGAAGAGGATTGCCGGTGGCCAAAAAAGCCGCATCCTTCGCCGCCCTGGGCGGCCTGGTATTTTCTACCGACGCCGGTCGTCATTGCCCTGATTGCCGCCAGCCGGTGGATGCCTGCATCTGCAAACAGACCGCCATACCCGCCGGGGACGGCATTGCTCGCGTACGCCGCGAAAGCAAAGGTCGAGGTGGCAAGACGGTGACCACAATCACCGGCGTGCCGCTGGCCGAGGACGCGCTCAAAGATCTCGCAACGACGCTGAAAAAGCGCTGTGGTACCGGCGGCGCGTTGAAGGACGGCGTCATCGAGATCCAGGGCGATCACGTCGAGCTCTTGCTGGCGGAACTCACCCGACACGGTTTCAAGGCAAAGAAGTCCGGCGGCTAGCAGCTTCTGTGAAACCCACCCTGGCTTGATCCGAACCCCGGTTCGCGATCGCCCACATGGTTTTCACAGAGCCTGTTCTGAACGGGGTTCTAAACTCAGCGCTGCGGGCAGGGTCTACCTGCTTACAGGCAAATCGTCATTTCCATTCTCTAGACTGCGCCAGCCTCCGACCGGATGGTGCATTTTGACTTCTTTATAGGGGACTTCGATGTCCGTACGACGCACACGCAAAGACGATGGCAGCCAATGGACAGTTGCGGACAGCCGCAGCGTTTACGGGATCCGCCATTGGGGGGCCGGGTATTTCGCGATCAATGAAGCCGGTCGCGTCGAAGTCCGTCCGAACGGCCCCGACAGTTCGCCGATCGATTTGTACGAGCAAGTCGACCAGTTGCGCCAGAGTGGCCTTTCGTTGCCGCTGTTGGTGCGCTTCCCCGATATCCTGCAAGATCGAGTGCGTCAGCTCACCGGCGCGTTCGACAGCAACATTGCACGCCTGGAATACCAGAGCCAGTACACCGCGCTTTACCCGATCAAGGTAAACCAGCAGGAGGCGGTGATCGAAAACATCATCGCCACCCGGAATGTCTCCATCGGCCTGGAAGCCGGTTCCAAGCCCGAGTTGCTGGCGGTGCTGGCCCTGGCGCCAAAGGGCGGGACTATCGTCTGCAATGGCTACAAGGACCGCGAGTTCATCCGCCTGGCGCTGATGGGCCAGAAGCTGGGTCACAACGTCTTCATCGTGATCGAGAAAGAGTCCGAAGTCGGCCTGGTGATCGAAGAGGCTGCGTCGCTCAAGGTCAAGCCGCAGGTCGGTCTGCGGGTGCGCCTGTCGTCCCTGGCATCGAGCAAATGGGCCGATACCGGTGGCGAAAAATCCAAGTTCGGCTTGTCCGCAGCGCAGCTGTTGTCGGTGGTCGAGCGCTTCCGCGGCGCCGGCCTCGACCAGGGCATCCGCCTGCTGCACTTCCACATGGGCTCGCAGATCGCCAACCTGGCGGACTACCAGCATGGTTTCAAGGAAGCGATCCGTTACTACGGTGAGCTGCGCAACCTCGGCCTGCCGGTGGATCACATCGATGTCGGCGGCGGTCTGGGCGTGGACTACGACGGTACGCATTCGCGCAACGCCAGCTCGATCAACTACGACATGGACGATTACGCCGGGGTCGTGGTGGGGATGCTCAAGGAGTTCTGCGATGCGCAGAGCCTGCCGCACCCGCACATCTTTTCCGAGAGCGGCCGCTCGTTGACCGCCCACCACGCGATGCTGGTGGTCCAGGTCACCGACGTCGAGAAGCACCATGACGATGTGCCGGTGATCGAAAACAAGGAAAGCCTGCCGGAAACCGTGCAATGGCTGGTGGACCTGCTGGGCCCGACCGATATCGAGATGGTCACCGAGACCTACTGGCGTGCCACCCACTACATGAGCGACGTGGCTGCGCAGTACGCCGATGGCAAGCTGACCCTGGCGGAAAAAGCCCTGGCCGAGCAGTGCTACTTCGCCGTGTGCCGTCGTCTGCACAACTCGCTGAAGGCCCGTCAGCGCTCGCACCGTCAAGTGCTCGATGAGCTCAACGACAAGCTGGCCGACAAGTACATCTGCAACTTCTCGGTGTTCCAGAGCTTGCCGGACACCTGGGCGATCGGCCAGGTGTTGCCGATCCTGCCGTTGCATCGTCTCGATGAAGAGCCACTGCGCCGCGCCGTGCTGCAAGACCTGACCTGCGATTCCGACGGCAAGATCAAGCAATACGTCGATGAGCAGAGCATCGAGACCAGCCTGCCGGTCCATTCGCTCAATCCGGGCGAAGACTATCTGCTGGGCATTTTCCTGGTGGGTGCCTACCAGGAAATCCTCGGTGACATGCACAACCTGTTTGGTGACACCGATTCGGTGAACATCTACCAGAACGCCGACGGCAGCGTGTACCACGCCGGTATCGAAACCCACGACACCATCGAGGACATGTTGCGCTACGTGCACCTGTCGCCGGAGGAACTGATGACTCACTACCGTGACAAGTGCGCCAGCGCCCGGATCACGGCGGCCGAACGCACCCAGTTCCTGGATGCCCTGCGTCTCGGGTTGACTCGGTCCTCCTACCTGTCTTCCTGACAGGGCAATAGCGCCAAGCGCAACGCCCTCCGGGGCTGTCAGAAAATACGCCGCATGCCGCGGGTATTTTCGGACAGTTCCGGAGGGCGTTTTGATTTGCGCTGTGGAAATTTCCTCACACGGGGGCAGCTAATCGGAAAGGTCCTTATTTCGTGTAGTCCCGTTCCTTACTTGTACTTGGCCCCTCTACTCGACCCGGGCTCTCGGCCAGAATGCCCGGTCGCCCCCTCCTGTAGAGAAACGCCGATGTCCTGTCCAGCCCGCGAGTCATCATTTCGTCTGGAGATAGCCGGTCTGCCCGAGTCCTTTGTTGTCGTGGCCTTCACCGGCAAGGAAAGCATCAGCGAACCCTTCCTGTTCGAGGTGGAACTGGTGACCAGTGACACGCCGCTGGACCTGGCGGGCCTGCTGTACCGTAGCGTCTGGTTGAGTTTCGGGAGCTGCGGCCGGGGCATTCACGGACAGCTCCACGAAGTTGTGCAGCACCGTCATGGAGGTAATTGCCATGTGCGCATCGAGCCGAAGCTTGCATACCTGGCGCAGCGCTTCAGCCAGCGGGTGTTCAGTGGCCGCTCGGTACCGCAGATCATTCGCCAGGTCTTGAGCGGGCACGGCATCGGCGGGCGCGGGCTGTGCCTGGACTTGAGCGGTGATTTTCCGACGCGGGATGTCTGTAGCCAATACCGGGAGTCCGACCTGCAATTTTTGCAGAGAATATGCGCCCAGGCTGGTATCCGGTTCCATTTCGAGCATGCCCGGGATGGGCACTGCCTGGTTTTCTCCGATGCGCCGGGCAGTGTCTTTTCCGCTGACGAGGTTATCTACGGCGGTGACGGCCAGGCTGACGCCGTGCACGCCTTCAGCGCTCAGGTTGGCTTCGAGGGTATCGGCATACAGGCCGCCGAGGGCCAGAGCGATCTGATGCACTTGCACAGCGGGCAGACCCTGACCCTGACCGCTCACCCTTTCAAGGACTGGAACCGGCGCTGGTTATTGACCAGGGTCGAACATCGTGGCCAGTCAGGTCGATATGCCAACCGGTTCCGGGCCATTCCCTTCGCGCTGTCGTTTGTGGCAGACAAGGTGCCTGCGAAGCCGGTCATGGTGAGCCGGCAACGCGGATGGGTGGTAAACGTGGATGAGCCTGCGGACCAGGTGCCTGGGCGAGTGGCGGTGCAGTTCGACTGGGTCTATCAAGGCGAAGGGGCCAGCGCCAGCCATTGCTGGCTGCCGTTGGCGCCTGAGCTGGCGGCCTGCGCAGGCGATCGGATTCGTGAGGGCACCGAGGTCCTGGTGAGCTTTATCGAGGGTGACCCGGATCGCCCGCTTATCTGTGCCTTTCTCGGCCCACCGCCCCTCATTGGCACACAGCCAGCGCCAGCCAGTGCGAGTTTGTCGGAAACACCCGGGACGCCTGGAATCGATGACCACCTGTTGTCTGCAGTGCGCGGTGGCGAGCCGCTGTTCCTGCTGTGCCTGTTGCCCGGCGGAGGGGCGTTCAACCCCTGCGCCCGTGCGGTGTGCATCTGCCGCCTGGTGACGCAACGTGGTGCGGGCGCAGCGCCATGAACGCTGCCGCCATGCCTGGCGCCACGCCGCAATGGCTGCTGCTCGACGTGCCGAACGTTCCCGCAGCCGCGCAGCGCCTGCAAGAGCAATTTGTCGAGGCTCGACGCTTTTTTCTGTTCGAAGACACCGATCTTCACGAACTGAGGGACGATGGCCCGCTATTGGTTGATCTGCAGCGATCGCCAGCGCTGGCCAGTCTGTGCCATCTCGATAGCCGGTCCTGGCCGGGGTTGTTGATAGTGAGCGCTGCGCCTGTCGAAGTATTGCTGACGCATTTGCGGCGCATGCTGACGGTCACGCTGGGCCTGCACCACAAGGCTTTGTTGAGCTATTACAACCCGCACACCGCGAGTTACTTTTTTGATGGTTGCGACCCTCGGGAACTCAGTTGCTGGCTGGGGCCGATCAGCCTTCTGCGCTGGTTCGGAGGCACCTGGGCTGATCGGGCCATGGGCTCGGAGGGCTGGCAACAGCTCGCCAATCCTGGCTTGTCGGTGCCGGCGCTGGAGAACGAGCCGGGCCTCAGTGACAGGCAGCAACGCCAGTTGCAGGCGTGTGTATTGGAGCGCCATGTCTGGCGTTGGTCCTGCTCCATTGGGCGTGACTACTGGTCGCTCTGGGAATATTTGCAGCAAGGGTTGGCGCTGGGGTTCAGCGAACAGAGCGCCCTCGACGGCTGGTTGTGGCTACGCTTGCAATACCCTGATGCTCAGCCAGCGCCGGAGCTGGCTGGCGGCTCGCAACACGAACGTCTGGAGCAGTTGCGGCGGCTATGGCAAGGCAACCAGGATTGAAGGCCTCACCGGGCATTGCCACCGAGCCAGCTGTCGTGTCGTTGCAAACGCCAGGCGAAGATGCCGAGCGTCAGGCTGCGCAAGGCCATGAACAGCAGGAAAGTGATCCATAGGCCGTGATTGCCCAATCCTTGCAGGACCCAGGCGAACGGCAACGTCAGTAGCAGGGTCAGGAGCATGCCGTTGCGCATTTCCCGGGCGCGGGTGGCGCCGATGAACAGGCCATCGAGCAGATAGCTCGATACCGCAATCAACGGTAACGCCGCCAGATAAGGCAAGTAGTGGTAAGCGGTGTTCCGCACTTCGGTGATGTCGGTCTGCATGTCGATGAACAAATGCCCAGCAAGCAGGAACAGCAGGGCAAACCCCAGGCTGGCAATCAGCGACCAACCGCTGGCAACGACCAGCGCACGGCGCAGGGCCAGGCGGTCGCGAGCCCCAATAGCGTGGCCGCACAGTGCTTCCACGGCGTGGGCCAGGCCGTCCAGGGCGTGGGCGGTCAGCAGCAGGCCGTTGAGCAGCAGGGCATTGGCGGCCACGGTCGCATCGCCCAGGCGCGCGCCTTGCACCGTGATCAGGAAAAACACCGATTGCAGCACCAGGCTGCGGATGAAAATGTCCCGGTTCACCGCCAGCAACGGTCGCCAGCTCTGCCACAAGCCCAGCGCGGCCCAGGCTATCTGCCCAGGCCAGTTGCGCAGGGTGTTGCGCGCCAGGGCCAGGCCTATCAGCGCACCCGTCCATTCGGCGATGACCGACGCCCGGGCCGAACCGGTCACGCCCCAATCCAGGCCGATCACGAACCAGAGGTTCAAGGCGATGTTCACCAGGTTCGTCACCAGCAGGATCGCCAGCGGCGCGCGGGCGTTCTGGGCGCCGAGGAACCAGCCGACCAGCGCATAGCTGGCCAGCGCCGCCGGCAAGCCGAAAAGGCGAGTGTGGAAGAAATCGCGGGTCAACTGGTTGAGTTCGGCGGACGGTTGCATGAAGTGCAGCGCCACGTCGCTCAAGGGAATGCCGACGGCACCGAGCAGCACCGCCAGCCCCATCGCCAGCAGCAGGCCCTGCAACAACACCTGGCGCAACGCCGCGCCGTCGGCACGCCCGGCCGCCTGGGCGGCGAACCCGGTAGTGCCCATGCGCAGGAAACCCATGGCCCATGCCAGCACCGTATACAGACTCGCTCCGACCGCCACTGCGCCTAACTGATGGGCATGGGGCAAGTGGCCGATGACGGTGCTGTCCACCAGCGCCACCAGCGGCACGGAAATGTTCGAGAGAATCATCGGCGCAGCCAGCGCCCAGACCCGGCGATGAGTAAGGCGGTCGCGCCAGTCGGTAATCAGCTTGGGCATGCGGGCTCCTTGAAGGAGCGCGATTGTAGCGGGTTATTGCAGCGTTTCATTCATCTGTGCGGCAGGCTTTTGTGGCGAGGGAGCTTGCTCCCGCTCGGCGGCGAAGCCGTCGCAAGACTGGGGGCGCGGTGTTTCTGGAGAACCGCGTCAGCCCGGTTTGGGACTGCTGCGCAGTCCAGCGGGAGCAAGCTCCCTCGCCACAGGGTGTCCAAGTTGGGGTCTCAGTGAATAATCCAGCTCAACAGCCACAACCCCAGCACCAGCCAGATGATGCCCATGACGATCGACGCCCGCATGAAGGCGCGGATCGCCGAATACAACAGCATCAGCCCGAGGATCAGCGCAATGATGCTGATGATTGAAGTATCCATTCCCAGCGTCCGGGACAGGCCTTCGACAAAATTGCCGCCGGCATTGGCCAGGGTGTTGAACAGGCCACTGAGCAGATCGACGATAAAACGGATCACCGAACCGAGCGCCTGACCGAGCCATTCGAAAAAGCTTTCTACCTGCATGTGTGCGTCCTGATGAGAGGGAATCCACGTTGAGCCTTTTGGCCCTGAATGTAGGAGCGGTCCGGGCCGGGATCGTTCGATTATGGGGCAAACCGGCGCTTTGTATCGAGACTCTTGCCTTACCTCGTCATCCCCTCGAAGCTATGCGCATCCAGGAGAGCCCGATGAACCTTGTTGAACTGACCGAACGCCTGCATGCCATCCGTGATCGTAACGATTGGCGGCAATTTCACAGCCCGAAAAACCTGACCATGGCCGCCAGCGTCGAAATGGCTGAATTGGTGGAAATCTTCCAGTGGTTGACCGAGGACCAGTCGCGCCAGTTGCCCGCGGAAAAACTTGCCCACGCCGGGCAGGAAATCGGTGACATCGTCTTGTACCTGTTGCTGCTGTGCAGCGAGCTGGGCCTGGACATGGACGCCGTGGTGCGCAGCAAGTTGGCCGACAGCGAACGGCGGTTCGGCCAATGAGCGATCGCCATTTCGATCAACTCGCCACGCGTTTTGCCGAAAAAATCTACGGAGGAGCCAAGGGGGCTATTCGGCTGGCCGTGCTTCAGGCCGATCTCCTTGAAGCGTTGCCGGATCGCCCCTTGCGAGTGCTGGATATTGGCGCGGGGCTGGGCCACATGTCGCTGTGGCTGGCCGAGCGCGGGCATCAAGTCACCCTGGCCGAACCGGCCGAGCCGATGCTCGAAGGCGCTCGCCAACGCTTTGCCGAGGCGGGCCAGGCCGCAACGTTCATCCAGGCGCCGTGGCAGGATCTGCTCGGCCAGCTCACCGAACCTTACGATCTGGTGCTGTGCCACGCGGTGCTCGAATGGCTGGCCGAGCCCCATGCGATCCTGCCGGTGCTGCATCAGTTGACGGTGCCTGGCGGCTGGTTGTCCCTGGCGTTCTACAACCGCGATGCGCTGGTCTATCGCAACCTGCTCAAGGGGCACTTTCGTAAACTGCGTAAAAACGACATGGCCGGCGAGAAACAGAGCCTGACCCCTCAGCAACCGCTTGATCCACGAGAATTGGCGGCGCAACTTGAAGGCCTGTGGCAGGTCGAAACCCAGAGTGGGGTGCGGGTTTTTCACGACTACATGCCGGTGGAGTTCCAGGGCCGTGCAGAGCTTGCGCAACTGCTGGAGATGGAACTGGCCCACCGTCGCCATCCGGCCTTTGCCGGCTTGGGACGTTATCTGCACTGGGTTTGCCGTCCCCTCTGATCCGCGAAGCAATCGGAGAGCGAAATGAAAGGTCGTTCAGGGTTAATGGTGTTGTGCCTGGGGCTGGCGGCCTGTCAGGGCAGCAACCCTTATGTCGCGACATCCAGGCCGCTGCCGCCAGCACCACCCGAGGCCGCCACGGTATTCGATCGCAGCGCCTATCCCGCACCGCCCCGGGATTACGGGCGCTATCGCAGCTGGGCCTGGCTCAACGGCCGACTGCCACCGGGCACGGCCTGGGCGGACTCGGCGCAGGTGGCCGAAGCGGTGAGCAATGCCCTGGACCAGCGCGGCCTGCGCCCGCTGCATGACAATCGGCCGGCGGACCTCTTCGTCAGTGCCGACCTGCGCCTGGAGACCCGCGTACGCCAGGTTCGCGACGATTATGATTCAGGCTACTACGGCGGTTACAACCGATACGGGCCGGGTTATGGCATGTACAACAGCGTCCCCGTGGTACGCACTTACCGGGAGCAGGTCGTGGTGGTTCGGGTTGATCTGTTCGATGCCCGCAACAACCAACCGGTTTGGAGTGCCAGCGCCGAGACCAGCCAGCGAGGCAGTCAGAGCGAACGTAGCGATGCCATTCGTGAGGCGGTGGAGAAGGCTCTTTCGGCTTATCCTCCCAGTTAATTACGCAACGGAGAAAAACCATGTTTCGCCGTATCGCCCCATTTGCCCTGGCCTTGTTGCTGGGCGCCTGTACGTCCAATCAGGTCAATCATGACTTCGACACTACTCGTGATTTCGCGGCCTACCGCAGCTGGAGTTGGAAAGAGCCCGCGTTGCAGTATCGGCCGGATGACCCGCGCATCAGGAGCGACCTGATCGAACAGCGGATCCGCCAGGCCATTGCCGATCAGCTTGATCAGCGCGGCTTGCGCCCGGCTCCGTCCGGTATCCGCAGCGATGTGCAGGTCCAGGCCTACCTGATTGTCGAGGACCGTCAGCAACAGGTGACGACAAACTACGGCGGCGGCTGGGGCGGCCCCTGGAATGGCTATTGGGGCGGGCCGATGTACAACGAAACCCGCAACGTCAGCTACAAGGTCGCCACGGTGCAGATCGACCTGCTCGACGGCAAGGACGGCAAGCTGGTGTGGCGCGGTAGCGATGAGCAACTGCTCAGCGAGTCGCCCAACCCTACGGAGCGCAGCACGAAGGTGCGCGAGACGGTGGGACGGATCCTGTCGAATTATCCACCGCGTTGATTGAGCATTTCCTGTGGGAGCGAGCTTGCTCGCGATGGCGGTGGGTCAGTTTGCATACTCGTTGAGTATGCAATTGCTATCGCGAGCAAGCTCGCTCCCACAGGATTGATAGGGACACTTTCAGGAAACCGGCTGCCAACTGCCGAGCATGTGCTCCAGTTCTCCAGCCCCCACCAGCCGCAGCTTTCCACTGGACCCCGCGGCGCTCGCCAGCAGCGTCACCTCGCTGGGCAGGCGCACCGGTTTCCTGAAGTTCACTTCGATCTCGATGTTGGCCTCGGGCAAATGGTCGTCCAGCGCCGCTAACGTCCGGGCCTTGTTCCACAGGCCGTGGGCGATGGCGGTGGGGAAGCCGAACAGCCGAGCGCTGGCGGCGCTCAGGTGGATCGGATTGTAGTCGCCGGACACCTTGGCGTATTGCCGGCCAATGTCCGCAGGTGCTGTCCAGTGTCCCACTTCCGTCAACTCAAGGGCGGCAATCGCCGGTTCCTCCACCAGCGCCCCATCAAGCTGGACGCCTTTGCACAGCATCTGGCTTTCGGCCTGCCACAGCGGTCCCAACTGATCTTCAATGCGGGTCACGAGATCGAACACCGCGCCCTTGGCGTGCGGCTGGAGATTCTCGACATTGACGCTGGCGCGCACCTGGCTGACCCCGCCCATGGGGCGCAGTATGCGGATGCGGTTGCTGAGGTGGATCAACCCCAGCAGCGGGAACGGAAAATTCCGATCCGTCAGTAGCTGCATTTGCAGGGCGAACGCCAGCACATGGGGATAGGTCGGTGGCAGCAGACCGTTTTCGGTAAAGCCGCAGACCTTGCGATAGGCCGCCAGGCGCTGCTGATCAACCTGGATCACTTGGCGCAGCCCAACGTCCGGCAGGGTAGTGCCGGTGATCTTGCGGCGTGTCGCGGCCTTGGCGTACAGCCCGGACATCGACGGCGCGGCGTGTATCTCATGCCATTGGATCGTCATGATCAGGCCCCCAGCAGGCTCTGCCCACACACGCGCAGCGCCTGTCCGGTCACGGCACCGGTGCCCGGTTGCGCGAGCCAGGCCACGGCTTCGGCGACATCCTGGGGCAGGCCGCCCTGGCCCAGCGAGCTCATGCGTCGCCCGGCTTCGCGCAGGGCGAAAGGAATATCTGCGGTCATGCGGGTTTCGATGAAGCCTGGCGCCACGGCGTTGATGCTGATGCCTCGGGCCTGCAGGGTTGGCGCCCAGGCTTGAGCCAGGCCGATCAGCCCGGCCTTGCTCGCGGCGTAGTTGGTCTGGCCGCGATTGCCGGCGATGCCACTGATGGATGCCAGCAGGATGACCCGGCCGTTATCGCGCAGGGTGCCGCTGTCGAGCAGGGCCTTGGTCAGCACTTGCGGCGCATTGAGGTTGACTGCCAGCACCGCGTCCCAGAATTCCGGGGTCATGTTGGCGAGGGTCTTGTCCCGGGTGATGCCAGCGTTATGTACAACGATGTCGACGCCGTCGGGCAGGTGTTCAATCAACTGCGTGGCTGCGTCTTCTGCGCAGATGTCCAGCGTCAGGCTGCGCCCGCTCAGGCGAGCGGCCAAGGCATCGAGGTCGGCCTTGGCTGGCGGTACGTCCAGCAGGATCACATCGGCGCCATCGCGGGCCAGTGTTTCGGCAATGGAAGCGCCGATGCCACGGGCAGCGCCGGTCACCAGGGCCTTGAGCCCCGTCAACGGACGGGTCCAGTCCTGGACCTGGGTTGCACAGGCCTTGAGACGAATCACTTGCCCGGAAAGGTAGGCACTCTTGGGCGACAGGAAAAACCGCAGCGCACCCTCCAGCTGGGTTTCGGCGCCTTCGCCGACGTACAGCAACTGCAGCGTCCCGCCATGGCGCAGCTCCTTGGCCAGGGACCGGCTGAAACCCTCCAAGGCCCGCTGGGCGCTGGCGGCGAACGGGTCGTCGAGGTTTTCCGGAGCGCGGCCGAGGATGACGACATGAGCGCTGTGGTCGAGATTTTTCATCAGCGGCTGGAAAAACTCGCGCAACTGCTTGAGCTGGTCGACCTGCGCCAGGTGGCTGGCGTCGTACACCACAGCCTTGATTTTCGGGCCGTGCCCGGGGATCCATTCGGTGGCGAGCGTCGGTTCGCCAGCGTAGATGAAAATGGCGTCGGTCAGGCGCTTGGCGAATGTGCCGACCTGTTCGGTCAGCGGCCCGCCGCCCAACAGCAAGGCACCCTCGATTGGCCGCAGGCGCCCGGCTTGCCAACGCTCCAGGCGTACCGGCGATGGCAAGCCGAGAGCGCCAACCAGACGCAGGCCAATGGGCGAATTGGCAAAGTCTATGTAACGGTCTGACATGGAACACACTCCGGCTGATGAGGTTCCAAGTGTGGACCATGTTTGGCAATCAGTCGTTCGATCGGCGGGATAAAGCCTAAGCTGTGTTCCAGGGCACCGCCTTCACATGGAAACAGGCCTGCTCCCATGGGTGATAGGTCAACGCTGACGGCACATTTGGACATACAACGGGGAGTTCTACATGGCACAGCTACGCCGCGTCGCGATCATCGGCGGTAACCGCATTCCTTTCGCCCGCTCCAACGGGCCCTATGCCACCGCCAGCAACCAGGCGATGCTGACCGCTGCGCTTGAGGGCTTGATCGAGCGCTACAACCTGCACGGCGTGCATATCGGGGAGATGGCCGCGGGGGCGGTGCTGAAGTTTTCCCGGGACATGAACCTGACCCGCGAGTGCGTGCTCGGCTCGCGGCTGTCGCCCAGCACACCCGCCTATGATGTGCAGCAGGCCTGCGGCACGGGGCTTGAGACGGTGCTGCTGGTGGCCAACAAAATCGCCCTCGGGCAGATCGACAGCGCAATTGCCGGCGGCGTGGACACCACCTCCGACGCACCGATCGGCGTCAATGAAGGGCTGCGCAGGATCCTCCTGCAAGCCAATCGCGCGAAAACCACCGCCGACAAAATCAAGACGTTCCTGCAATTGCGCCCCCAACACCTTGTACCTGACCTGCCGCGCATCAACGAGCCGCGCACTGGCCTGAGCATGGGCGAGCACTGCGAATTGATGGCCCAAACCTGGCAGATCCCCCGACAAGAGCAGGATCAGTTGGCCTTGGAGAGTCATCAAAAAATGGCCGCCGCTTACGCCGAAGGCTGGCACAACGACCTGATGACGCCGTTTCTCGGCCTGACCCGCGACAACAACCTGCGCCCGGACCTGACCCTGGAGAAACTCGCTTCCCTCAAGCCCGCCTTCGAAAAAACCGCCAAGGGCACGCTGACGGCGGGCAATTCCACGCCACTGACCGATGGCGCCTCGCTGGTGTTGTTGGCGAGCGAGGAATGGGCCAAGGCCCGTGGGCTGCCGATCCTGGCCTACCTGCGCGATGGCGAGACGGCGGCGGTGGATTTCGTCAACGGCGCCGAAGGTCTGCTGATGGCGCCGGTCTATGCCGTGCCGCGGCTGTTGGCGCGCAACGGCCTGACCTTGCAGGACTTCGACTATTACGAGATTCACGAGGCGTTCGCCGCCCAGGTGCTGTGCACCTTGAAAGCCTGGGAAGACGCGGATTACTGCAAGGCCCGCCTGGGCCTTGATGCGCCGCTGGGTACTCTCGACCGCAGCCGGCTGAACGTGAAGGGCAGCTCGCTGGCCGCCGGACATCCATTTGCTGCAACTGGCGGGCGCATTGTCGCCAACCTGGCCAAGCTGCTGGACGCGGCAGGGAAGGGCCGGGGGCTGATCTCCATCTGCGCAGCCGCCGGCCAAGGGGTGACGGCCATTATCGAGCGCTGACGATGGCCTCGCTCTTTTGCGGTGCCTGCGCCCGTTGCCGGCTTGCATAGCGTTCGGCGAGGACCGAGCAGACGATCAGTTGCAGCGGGTGATAGATCATGATCGGCAGCAGGATCAGCCCGAGGCCGGGGTTGTTGCCGAAAATCAGCGCCGCCATCGGCACTCCGGCGGCGAGGGATTTCTTGCTCGCGCAAAATACCGCGGCGACTTCATCGGCGTTGTTGAAACGCAGGGCGCGAGCGGTGCGGGTAGTCATCCACAGAATGACAGCCAGCAACACCGCACTGCCCAGCACGGCGCTGAGCAGTACGCCATGACCTTGTTGTTGCCAGATCCCGGAAATCATCGAATTGCAGAATGCGGCGTAAACCAGCAGCAGAATGACCAGTTTGTCGATGATGCTGGTATAGCGCTTGTAGCGCGCGAAAAAACTGGCCAGCCAGCGCCGCAAAAACTGCCCGAGCACCAGCGGCAACAGCAACATCATGCACAGGTCGAGCAGCGTCGAGCCCAGGTCGATGCCACCGGCGCCGTTGCCGACCACCAGACTGACCAGCAGCGGCGTCAGGAGAACCCCCAGCACGCTGGACAAGCTGGCGTTGAGAATCGCCGCGGGTACGTTGCCGCCGGCGCTGCCGGTCAGGGCCACCGAGGACGAAATGGTCGAAGGCAACGCGCACAGGTAAAAGAACCCCAGCATCAACAAGGACGGCACATGGCTGCCCAGTGTCCAGTTGCCGAGCAGCCAGATCAACGGAAATACCCCAAAGGTGAAGCCTTGCACCATCAGGTGCAGTCGGATGTTTTTCAGGCCATGGCGGATCTGCTCGCCGGACAGATTGACGCCGTGGAGGAAAAACACCACGAAGATGCCAATGTTGACCACCCATTCGGCATGCATGGCGCCGCCGGTAGCGCCGAAGCGCGGGAAGAAATACGCCAGCAGCGTGGCGAGCAACATGCCGCACAGGAACCAGTCGGTCGCCATGCGCTTGAGGTGTCTGAGGATGTGCATAGGGCACCGTGGATTGTAAGAAGAGTCGTCTTAGCCTAACGTCGGCCTACCCAGTCGTCTTGCGACATAAGGCCAATCAATGCCGACTAACGGACACCAACAGCTCGAACGACGTATTCCGGACCTGACGGAGCTGCCTCGGCCGCTTTATGCCCGGGTCGAAAGTCTGAATGCCGGTTCGTGGACCCAGGCTCATCGCCACGATTGGGTGCAATTCTCCTACGCGATCAGTGGCGTGCTCGGCGTCCATACGGCCGAAGGCAGCTTCTTCGCGCCACCGCAATGGGGCATCTGGATCCCGGCCGACCTGGAGCATCAGGTCGTGACGTCCATGCGCGCGGAAATGCGCAGTCTTTACGTCCATCGCCAAGCGTGCCCGTGGGCCGAAGATCGTTGCCGGGTGCTCGAAGTTACACCGCTGGCGCGGGAGCTGATCAAAGTGTTCTGCCAGTTTCCCGCCGCTTACCCACAGGGCGAGACCCAGGAAACACGCTTGGTCCAAGTGCTGCTGGACCAATTGGCGGCGCTGCCGGAAGTGGGCTTTTCTCTGCCATTGCCCCGTCATGCTCGTTTGCTGGAACTGTGCAACGAATTGATCGAGCAACCCGAAGGCAGCGTGACCCTGCAAGCCTGGGCCGAGCGCCTGGGCACGTCGGAAAAAACCTTGATGCGCCTGTTCCAGCGTGAAACCGGCTTGAGCTTCCGTGCGTGGCGCCAGCGCATGCGCCTGTTGTCTTCCCTGGAATCGCTGGAACAGGGCGATAGCGTGACCAGCGCGGCCTTGTCCTGTGGGTATGATTCGACGTCCGCTTTCATTGCGGCATTCAAGGGACTGTTCGGTTTTACGCCGGGGGAACTGTTCAAGCGCTGACTCGTTTGGCTCTTGTCGCAACCGCTTGCCATTCACTGAGCAACCCCACGCCCGGTCTCGACTATGATTTGGCTCGGTTGTCCGACCCGGCACAGTGTGTGCATTCAGGGTTCATAGGTCGGACCCCCTCCCCGTGGAGGGAGGATTGCCGTATAACGACCTGTCATTCGCGTGTTTGGTAATAAAGGACCCAGAATAAAAGCTGATGAAGACTCCAAAACGCATTGAACCCCTGATCGAGGACGGTCTGGTCGACGAGGTGCTGCGCCCACTCATGAGTGGTAAAGAAGCAGCTGTTTATGTGGTGCGCTGCGGCAACGAGCTACGTTGCGCCAAAGTCTACAAGGAGGCGAACAAGCGAAGTTTTCGCCAGGCGGCCGAATACCAGGAAGGCCGCAAGGTGCGCAACAGCCGTCAGGCCCGGGCCATGGCTAAAGGCTCGAAGTTTGGCCGCAAGGAAACCGAAGACGCCTGGCAGAACGCTGAAGTGGCCGCGCTGTTCCGGCTGGCCAGCGCCGGCGTGCGGGTTCCGAAGCCGTATGACTTCCTCGAGGGCGTGCTGCTGATGGAATTGGTGGCCGACGAATACGGCGATGCGGCGCCGCGTCTCAACGACGTGGTGCTGGAGCCGGATCAGGCCCGCGAGTATCACGCTTTTCTGATTTCCCAGATCGTGTTGATGCTGTGTACCGGTCTGGTGCACGGCGACCTGTCGGAGTTCAACGTGCTGCTGACGCCGACGGGGCCGGTCATCATTGATCTGCCGCAAGCGGTGGACGCTGCCGGGAACAACCACGCCTTCAGCATGCTGGAGCGGGACGTCGGCAACATGGCGTCCTACTTCGGTCGGTTTGCCCCGGAGCTGAAACGCACCAAATACGCCAAGGAAATGTGGGCCCTGTATGAAGCAGGCACCCTGCACCCGGCGAGCGTGCTGACCGGTGAGTTCGACGAGCCGGAAGAACTGGCGGATGTCGGCGGGATCATGCGCGAAATCGAGGCCGCGCGCCTGGATGAAGAGCGCCGCCAGGCCGTACGCGCCGCCGACGATGCGCCACCCGGCAAGACCGAAGAGCCGCCTCCGCCGTGGATGCAGTGATCGGTTGACCTGAAACCCGGCCATGGCCGTAATGCGGTTCAGTTAAGAAAAATAATGTACCTGTGGCGAGGGAGCTTGCTCCCGCTCGGCTGCGAAGCAGTCGTGAATCTGCGGGTGCGGTGTGTCTGAGGCTCCGCATTTGGCAGGTTTTGGGGCCGCTTCGCGGCCCAGCGGGAGCAAGCTCCCTCGCCACGGGTTTGTCGATTGCCTCAAGTGAACCGCATTAGGCCCAGGGCGGTTTTTTGATGGTCAGCCTGGATCCTCGTGGGAGCATCAGTTTCTGCATCACCCCGACGCCAATTTCCTGAGGATCGGGCAGTCCGGGCGATGATCGCCCTGGCAGTGCTCCACCAGATCCTGGAGCGTGTCGCGCAGTTCGGCCAGTTCGCGGATTTTCTGGTTCAGTTCGTCGATATGCTGCCGGGCCAGGGCCTTTACGTCGGCGCTGGCACGTTGACGGTCCTGCCATAAGGTCAGCAATTTGCCGACCTCTTCCAGGGAAAACCCCAGATCCCGGGAGCGCTTGATGAATTCCAATGTGTGCAAGTCATCGGCGCCATAGATCCGATAGCCACTCTCCGTGCGATGGGCTGCCCTGAGCAGGCCGATGGATTCGTAGTACCTGATCATCTTTGCGCTGAGGCCGCTCTGGCGGGCTGCCTGGCCAATGTTCATCGCTTGTCCTCCAGATGCGCGGGTGTCCAGAACTTCAACAACAATGCATTGCTCACCACGCTGACGCTCGACAGCGCCATGGCTGCGCCGGCCAACACCGGGTTGAGCAAACCGAACGCCGCCAGCGGAATGCCGATCAGGTTATAGACGAACGCCCAGAACAGATTCTGACGAATTTTTGCGTAGGTCTTGCGGCTGATGTCCAGCGCCGCCGGTACCAGGCGCGGATCGCCGCGCATCAGGGTGATGCCGGCGGCCTGCATCGCCACGTCGGTGCCGCCGCCCATGGCAATGCCGATGTCCGCGGCGGCCAGGGCCGGAGCGTCGTTGATGCCATCGCCGACCATCGCCACCACCGAGTCGGCTTTCAGTTGTTGAACGATGGCGGACTTGTCGCCCGGCAACACTTCGGCGTGGACGTTGGCGATTCCCAATGCCTGGGCAACGACCCGAGCGCTGCCCCGGTTGTCGCCCGTGAGCAGGTGGCTGGCGATGTGACGTTGCTTCAAGGCCTCGACCGCCGCCAGAGCGCCGGGCTTGAGGGTATCGCCGAAGGCGAACAGGCCCAGGACCCGAGGCGTTGCGCCTTGCTCGACGAGCCAGGACAGGGTTCGGCCTTCGGTTTCCCAGGCTTGCGCCGACTCGGCCAGCGAACCGGGGTTCAGGCCCAGCTCTTCCAGCAGACGACGATTTCCCAAGGCCAAGCGGCGCCCGTCGAGGCTACCGGCGATACCGCGTCCGGTCAGGGACTGGCTATCGCTGGCATCCGCTACGCTCAGGCCGCGTTCGGCGCAGGCGTCGAGCACCGCTTTGGCCAGCGGGTGTTCGCTGCCGCGCTGCAAGGCGCCGGCCATGTTCAGCAGTGCGTCTTCATCACCGTCAAGCGCAGCCAGATGGGCGATGCGTGGCGTGCCGGACGTCAGGGTGCCGGTCTTGTCGAACACCACCGTGCCGACTTCATGGGCACGCTCCAGCGCCTCGGCATCCTTGATCAGAATGCCGTGGCGGGCGGCCACGCCAGTGCCGGCCATGATTGCCGTCGGCGTCGCCAGGCCCAGGGCACAGGGGCAGGCGATCACCAGCACGGCGACGGCGTTGATCAGCGCCGTCTCCAGCGGCGCACCGTAGAGCCACCAGCCAAGCAACGTTGCGAGTGCCAGGATCAATACGACCGGCACGAAAACCTGGCTGACTTTGTCCACCAGCTTCTGAATCGGCGCCTTGGCGGCCTGGGCGTCTTCCACCAGGCGAATGATGCGTGCCAGCACGGTCTCGGCCCCCAGGGCCCGGGTGCGCACCAGGAGGCGCCCTTCGCCATTGATCGCGCCGCCAGTGACCTGATCACCGGGCTGCTTCGGCACAGGCAGGCTTTCGCCGCTGATCAACGCCTCGTCGGCGTGACTCTGGCCCTCGAGCACTTCACCGTCCACCGGGAAGCGCTCGCCGGGCTTGACCAGCACCAGATCATTCAAGCGCAGGGCACTGATAGCGACGTCCCGTTCCTGACCGTCGATCAGTTGGATGGCCCGCTCCGGTCGCAAGGCTTCGAGGGCGCGGATGGCGCTGGCGGTCTGTCGTTTGGCGCGGCTTTCCAGGTACTTGCCCAGCAGCACCAAGGCAATCACCACGGCCGATGCCTCGAAATACAGGTGCGGCATGCTCCCCGGTCGGGCCATCGCCCACTCATAGAGGCTCAAGCCATAGCCGGCGCTGGTGCCCAGGGCAACGAGCAGGTCCATGTTTCCGGCGCCGGCGCGGACGGCTTTGAACGCCGCGACGTAAAACCGCGCACCGAAGATGAATTGCACCGGCGTCGCCAGCGCGAATTGCGCCCAGGCCGGCAGCATCCAATGCACGCCGAACGGCTGCAACAGCATCGGCAATACCAGCGGGATCGACAGCAGAATCGCCAGCACCAGGGCTACGCGCTCGCGGCTCAGCTGATCGGTTCGCGTTTTTTGAGGCTGTTCGACTTGCCAGACACTGGCGTCGTAACCGGCGCGTTTAACCGCGTCGATCAGGCTTTGCGGATCAACCTGCCCGAGCAATTCGAGGTGTGCTCGCTCATTGGCGAGATTGACACTGGCCCGGTTCACCCCGGCAACTTTCCCCAGCGCCCGTTCGACCCGGCCAACGCAAGAGGCGCAGGTCATGCCCTCGATACTCAACTCCAGGGTCTGGACGGGAACGCTGTAACCTGCCTGCTCGACTGCCTGCATCAACGCCGGCAGGCTTCCCTGCGGGGCCTGGATCCGCGCCTGTTCCGTTGCCAGGTTGACGCTGACGGCGCTAGCGCCGGCAACCTTGCTCAAGGCTCGCTCGACTCGCCCGGCACAGCTTGCGCAGGTCATGCCGGAAATCGGCAGATCGAAGGTGGTGGACTCGGACATCGGACAGGCTCCCTGTAGTGAGTGACTACAGGATCAACCTTGCCACGCGGGCAAGGTCAAGCACCAGTTCAAAAGCTTGGGTGGACCCTTGTGGGAGCGAGCCTGCTCGCGAAGAGGCCGGTAAGGCCGATATCTTCATCGGCTATCGCATCGTTTTCGCGAGCAGGCTCGCTCCCACAAGGACTCGCGAGGTCAGTAACCGAGATCAGCCTGCTTGAGGTACATGCCCTCATGTGTCATGGCGATGCGGTACTTCAGGATGTCGCCGGCCTTGAGCGTGATGTTCTGCGAACCGGGGGCAAGCATGCCTGGGTTGCAACCCGGCGCCTGGCCTGGCAGCAATTTCAGGCGCAAGGAGAACTGCCCCGGCGGCAAATTGAATGAAGTGCTCTGCTCCTGGAACAGCCTGGCCGCGAGCTGGTCCTGAATGTAGATGCCGATTTCGCAGCTGGTCGACACTTCCAGGCGCTCGCGGGAAATGATCAGCACACCGAAATCTTCGCCGGCGGCCGATGCCTGGGGCACCAATGCAGAAAAACCGAGCATGCAAAACAGGCTGAACGCTGACCAGCGCATGGCTGAACCTCCGGTATTAAATCCTTGATGTGTGCAGCTTGGCCGAGCGCGCAGCCGAATGCCAGCCCGGCAGTTTCCGCCAGAACTTGACCTTGCCATGATGGCAAGCTTGAAACTGCGCACAACCTCAAACCAAGGAGTCATTTTCATGCAGATCTTTAACGTTCAGGGCATGTCCTGCGGTCATTGCGTAAAGGCCGTCACCCAGGCTCTTCAAGCCAAGGACCCAGACGCCGAGGTAAAGGTGGATCTGGGCACCAAGACTGTTGAGGTCCAAAGCAAGTTGTCGTCCGATACCGTAATCGAGGCAATCAGGGAAGAGGGTTACGAAGCCAGTCTTGCTTGAAACTTTTCAATCGTTAGCGAGCTATCGGAATGTTCAAGAGCGCCAAGCCCGGCTAGACTGTCGGGCTGCCGACTGACGCCTGAGCTGGACGCCCGATGAACCTCCGTACCATTCTGATTCTTGGCGCCTTGAGCGCTTTTGGTCCCTTGGCGATCGATTTCTATCTGCCGGCCTTCCCGGCAATGGCGATCGCCTTTGGCACCGATGAAAACCATGTCCAACTGACCCTGGCCGCCTACTTCCTCGGGCTGTCCCTCGGGCAACTGGCCTACGGGCCGGTGGCGGATCGCTTTGGACGACGTATCCCGCTGCTGACAGGCGTCGGCCTGTTCACCGTGGCATCGCTGGCCTGTGCCTATGCGCCCAGTCTCGAATGGCTGATTGGCGCTCGCTTCGTCCAGGCGTTGGGCGGCTGTGCCGGGATGGTGATCTCCCGGGCGGTAGTCAGCGACAAATGCGACGCGGTGGGCTCGGCCAAGGTGTTCTCGCAACTGATGCTGGTGATGGGCCTGGCGCCGATCCTGGCGCCGATGCTCGGCGGCTTGCTGGTGAACCTGTACGGTTGGCAATCGATTTTCATTGGCCTGACCTTGTTCAGCGCGCTCGCGGCGACGGCCGTCGCGTTGTGGCTTCCGGAGAGCCTGCCGGCCCATGTACCTCGGCAACCGTTATCGGGAGCATTGCGTCAGTACGGTCGGCTCCTCACAGACTCGGTTTTCCTGGGGCACGCCCTGACAGGCGGCATCGCGATTGCCGGGATGTTTGCCTATATCGCCGGTTCGCCATTTGTCTTCATAAAGCTTTACGGCGTACCGGCCGAACACTTCGGCTGGTTGTTCGGTACCAACGCGGCGGGTTTCATCCTGGTGGCCCAGGTCAATGCCCGCTTGTTGTCCAGGCGAGGCCCGGCATTTTTGCTGGCTCGCGCCGTCTGGGTCTACTGGATAGCCGGGCTCAGTTTACTGGCTGTCAGCGCCTTGCAGCCGGAGCGTTTGTGGCCGTTACTGATCCCATTGTTCATCTGCATCGCCAGCCTTGGCTGCATACTCCCCAATGCATCGGCCTGCGCCATGAAGGGGCAGGGAGCCCGGGCCGGTAGCGCTTCGGCGATGCTGGGGTGCCTGCAGTTTTCCGTAGCCGCCGGGGCCGCCGCACTGGTGGCGGCGCTGCATGACGGCACGGCAGTGCCGATGGCGATGGTAATCAGCCTGTGCGGACTATTGGTGGTGGGTGCCGCGATGCTGACCCGTCGGCTGCAGAACGCCCGGGCGCTCGCTCAGGCGGGCCAGCAGAACTGAGTCAGCTGGCGGCACGTTGCTGATGTTCGGGAAATTGATGCGGCGCATGGATGCGCGCTTGCAAGGTCGCGGCGAAAGCCTGGGCCTCGGCTTCTGAGCGAAAGGTCACGACGTGCTGGTCAAGACGCACTTGCCATTGGGATTTTGCCACCTCTTTTATCAGGATCTTCATTGCTGGCCTCCTCACGTAAAAGATTGCGTTGCAAAGGCCTCGAGTGTAGACCCGAATGCCAGCGCAATTGTGACGACGGTCAATTGTCGGACTAACGGTGCAGTTGCCCCACAGGATTGTTTGCAGGGCAACAGCCCGCTGCAGTCAGAATCCCTCTAGCACGATCTTGCCCTTGGACTTGCCGCTTTCCAGCAACGCGTGAGCCCGGCGCAGGTTCTCGGCATTGATGGTGCCAAAATGTTCGCCTACCGTGGTCTTCAACGTGCCGGCATCGATCAGTCGGGCCACGCGGTTGAGCAGCTTGTGTTGTTCAAGCATGTCGGCGGTCTCGAACAGTGAACGGGTGTACATGAACTCCCAATGCAACGACAAGCTCTTGCGCTTGAGCTTGGTCACGTCCAGCGATTTGGGATCATCGATCAGTGCCAGTTTGCCTTGGGGCGCCAGGGCTTCGACCAGTTGGTCGAGGTGCTGATCGGTCTGCGTCAGGCTGGCAACGTGGGTCACTTGGGCCTGGCCCGCCTCCTTCAGTGCTTCGCTCAGCGGCTGGCTGTGATCCACGACAAGGTGGGCGCCAAGGCCTTGCACCCATTCCTGGGTCTGCGGCCGGGAAGCGCTGCCGATGACGTTCAGTCCGGTGAGTTGGCGGGCCAGTTGCGTCAGGATCGAACCCACACCCCCGGCGGCGCCGACAATCAGCAGGCTCTGGCCCAGATCGCTCTGGCCTTCCTTGATCTGCAATCGATCAAAGAGCAATTCCCAGGCGGTGATAGCGGTCAGCGGCAATGCGGCCGCTTCGGCGAAACCGAGGGTTGTCGGCATATTACCGACGATGCGCTCATCGACAACGTGCAACTCGCTGTTGCCTCCGGCCCGGGCGATCGAACCGGCGTAGAACACCTTGTCTCCGGCCTTGAACAGCGTGACTTCGCTGCCTACGGCCTTGACCACGCCGGCCACGTCCCAACCCAGCACCTTGGCCGCGCCTGCTTCGGGCTGGACGTTCTGGCGGACCTTGGTGTCGACGGGGTTGACTGAAATGGCCTTGACCTCCACCAGCAGGTCGCGGGGGCCGGCGACCGGTTCGGGCAACTCGATGTCTTGCAGCGACTGCGGGTGGGTGATAGGCAGCGATTGGTAATACGCGATGGCTTTCATACAGCAGCTCCGTAAGGGGGTTCGATGAAGCCCATGTTTGGCTATTCAGGCGCGAGATTAAAGCAGCTGGAGCGACAGGCTCTTTCAATGATTTTTTGATAATGGCCATAGTCGCGGATAAATAGAGACTTTTCCCTCACGAACAATCGCCTCCAAAGGTTTCCGGAGGACAGGCAACCGCGATCCGCACGCTTATACTAGCGGCCGCCTGTATCGGCATGGCATCGAGCACGGCTGCAACCGGCCAGGAACCGGCCGGCACCTCATTACGGCTCAGTAGGCCCAGAGCAGTAGACGAACGATTCAACAGGGAGTGAATACATGGAACATGCACCTTGCATCAGCCAGATCGCCACGCTGCTGGCCGACCCCAAGCGCAGCGCAATGATGTGGGCGTTGATGGACGGTACGGCCCGGCAAGCTGAAGAGTTGGCCTTGCTGGCCGGGCTTTCGCCGTCCTCGGCCAATGCCCATCTGGGACGTCTGTCTGCCGGTGGCCTGGTGAAGGTCGAGATCCGTGGCCGCAAGCGGTTTTTTCGCCTGGCGGCACCCGAGATCGGCGCTGCCGTCGATGCATTGGCGAGCGCAACCCTGGCCAGCTCGCCGCGACAGGTTCCGGAAGTCTTCAAGCGCAGCCTCATGCCTAACAGGACGCCGACGGCACCCGCTTCGTTGATGCGGGCCAGGCTTTGCGATGACCACCTGGGTGGCACACTGGCAGCGGACCTGTATCAGCGGCTGCTGGAAGCCGGATGGCTCGAACAGCTTGAGCATCGGGTGGTCGTCACGCATAAAGGTGCCAGCCAACTGGCTGGGCGAGGTCTGTTCATCCAGGCACTGGCTCATCGCGAGACGCGTATGGCCTGCGCCTGCCCCGACTGGAGCGAACGTCGTCCACATCTGGGAGGGGCGCTGGGGGCGGCACTGCTGCAATTGTTCATGCAGTCAGGCTGGCTCAGCCTGCCCAACGACTCCAGGGCGTTGCAGGTAACCGCGCTCGGTCAACAGGAAATCCATCGATTCGCCAGGCAAGAGGTTCTGGAAATGGCGCTCTAGAGCGGTACACAGGTCGTTATCAGCAATAGCCGCCCGTGAGGTTCGCGCACACTCGGTCCGGGGTTCTATCGGATGGGGGGAATGCAATAGTGGACACTCACGTTTACAGTGCAGCGGAACGTCTTGAGCGGTTGCCCATGAGCGGCTATCACCGGGTCATCTTCATTATTATCGCGCTGGCTTTTTTCTTTGATTCCATGGATCTGGCCATGATGACGTTCCTGCTGGGCTCGATCAGAACCGAGTTCGGCTTGAGCGCCGCCCAGGCCGGTTTGTTGGCCAGTTCAAGCTTTTTCGGCATGGTGCTGGGCGCCTCGTTGTCGGGACTGCTTGCCGATCGCTTCGGACGCAAACCGGTGTTCCAGTGGAGCATCGTCTTGTGGGGGCTCGCCAGTTACCTGTGTTCCACCGCCCAGGACGTGGAGATGCTGACGCTGTTTCGCATCCTGTTGGGCGTCGGCATGGGCATGGAGTTTCCGATTGCCCAATCGATGCTCTCGGAGCTGATCCCGGCGAGGCAGCGCGGACGCTACATCGCCTTGATGGATGGCTTCTGGCCGCTGGGCTTCGTGGCGGCGGGGGTGCTGTCGTATTTCCTGCTGCCGCTGATCGGCTGGCGGGACATTTTCCTGGTATTGGCGGTGCCGGCGGTGTTCGTCCTGGTGATCCGCTTCTTCATCCCCGAGTCGCCACGTTGGCTGGAACAGGCGGGGCGGGGCGCCGAGGCGGATGCCGTGCTCAAGCGGATCGAAGACAAGGTCCGGGCCTCGCTGGGTCGCCAGGACCTGCCCGAACCGATTCGCCTGCCGACACTGGCGACGGCGCCCGGCAATTTCTTTTCGGCTCTGGCGCAGATCTGGTCACCGCTGTACCGCCAGCGCACGATGATGATCTGGAGCGTCTGGTTTTTTGCCTTGCTTGGGTTCTACGGGCTGACGTCCTGGCTCAGCGCGCTGCTGCAGCAGTCGGGGTTTGCGGTGACCCAGTCGGTTTATTACACGGTGCTGATTTCCCTCGGCGGGATTCCCGGTTTCCTGATGGCGGCCTGGCTGGTGGAGCGGTGGGGGCGTAAACCGGTGTGTGTCATCACGCTGCTGGGCGGCGGGGTCATGGCATTTCTTTATGGCCAGAGCGCGGTGTTTGGCGGGAACGTCACGCTGCTGATCAGCTCCGGGCTGCTGATGCAGTTTTTCCTGTTCGGCATGTGGGCAGTGCTCTACACCTACACCCCGGAACTGTATCCCACCTCGGCGCGAGCCACGGGATCGGGCTTTGCCTCGGCGGTCGGTCGCATCGGTTCGCTGCTTGGACCGCTGGTGACCGGCTTGGTCTTTCCGATCACCGGGCAGGGCGGAGTGTTCGCCCTTGGCGCCCTGTGTTTTGCCGTGGCGGCGGGCGTGGTCTGGTTGTTTGGAATGGAGACGCGGGGCAAGACGCTGGAGGAGTTGAGCGAGGGTACGGCCGTCGATTGAAGCTCATCCAAGTGGGAGCGAGCCTGCTCGCGAAGGCGGTCCGACAACCGAAAATGATGTCGACTGACTCACCGCTTTCGCGAGCAGGCTCGCTCCCACAAAAGGATCATCGCCAGTCTTAAGGTTTCACCAACCGCGCATCCAGGCTGTTCTGCGCCAACCGCCTGGCCTGGTCCTGGGTCATGCCCAGATGCGTGTGCAATGCGTGGAAGTTCTCGGTGACGTAGCCGCCGAAGTACGCCGGGTCATCGGAGTTCACCGTCACCTTCACGCCGCGTTCGAGCATGTCGAGGATGTTGTGCTGCGACATATCATCGAACACGCACAGCTTGGTGTTGGACAACGGGCAAACCGTCAAGGGGATCTGTTCGTCGATGATCCGCTGCATCAACCGCTCGTCTTCGATGGCTCGCACGCCGTGGTCGATGCGCTGGATTTTCAGCAGATCCAAGGCTTCCCAGATGTACTCGGGAGGGCCTTCTTCGCCGGCGTGGGCGACGGTCAAGAAGCCTTCATTGCGCGCCCTGTCGAACACCCGCTGGAACTTGCTCGGCGGGTGGCCCATCTCCGAGCTGTCCAGGCCGACGGCCACGAACGCGTCGCGGAAGGGCAGCGCCTGGTCGAGGGTTTTTTCCGCCTGCTCTTCGCTCAGGTGACGCAGGAAGCTCAGGATCAGGCCGCTGGTGATGCCCAGTTGTTGCTCACCGTCCTTGAGGGCGGCGGCGATACCGTTGAGTACCACTTCGAATGGAATGCCCCGGTCGGTGTGGGTCTGCGGATCGAAGAACGGTTCGGTGTGAATCACGTTCTGTGCCTTGCAGCGCAGCAGGTAGGCCCAGGTCAGGTCGTAGAAATCCTGGGAAGTGCGCAGCACGTCGGCGCCCTGGTAATACAGGTCGAGAAACTCCTGCAGATTGTTGAAGGCATAGGCCTGGCGCAGGGTGTCCACGTCGCTCCACGGCAGGGCGATCTTGTTGCGTTCGGCCAGGGCAAACAGCAGCTCGGGCTCCAGCGAGCCTTCTAGGTGCAGGTGCAGTTCAGCCTTGGGCAAGGCGTTAAGCCAGTCGTACATGTTTTTTTCTCATCAGCGAATCAATGGCGGGCATTCTACAGGGGTGGACGCCGATGTCTGGTAAAACCTGACCGGCTGATCCACTAACCGCGCAAGCCTGAACGACAGCTACGGCACATCCGAAGGAAACGTTCCCGTCACGTCACAGTCTAGTAGCTCATGACCCGTCCATGGCGATAGGCCCACAATGCTGACGTTGATCAAGCAAGAAAAATTGCTGCTGCTGGCCCTGCTTGCCGCTTTTGTCGCCTACCCGTTGGAGCATTGGCTGCTGGGCAGCGGGCAGGTCGTGGCGTTGGGTGGCGGCCTGGTGCTGATCGGTTTCATTGTCGCCGCCTCCATGCGCGTGGCCCATCACGCCGAGTTGCTGGCGGAAAAGGTCGGTGATCCTTACGGCACGATGATCCTGACTTTGTCGGCGGTGCTGGTGGAAGTGGTGATCCTGGCGATCATGATGAGTAACGAGGCGTCGCCGACCCTGGTACGGGACACCATCTATTCGGCGGTGATGCTCGATATCAACGGCATTCTCGGGCTGGCGGCGCTGATGGGTGGGCTCAAGCACGGCGAGCAGGTCTATAACGACGATTCGGCGCGTACCTACAGCGTGATGATCCTCACCGCCATGGGCGTGTCGATGGTGGTGCCGGAGTTTATTCCGCAGGAAAACTGGAAGCATTATTCGGCATTCACCATCGGCGCGATGATCGTTCTGTATACGTTGTTTCTGCGCATGCAGGTGGGGCCACACAGCTATTTCTTCAGTTACAGCTACCCGGAAAAACGCCGCAGGAAGGAACCGGTGGAAGCCGAGCCGAAACCCATCAGCCTGGCGTTCTCCATCGGCGCACTGGTGTTCGGCGTGGTGGTCATCGGTGCGCTGGCCGAAGTCATGTCCAAGGCTATCGACCTCGGGCTGGAAGGCTCCGGCGCGCCGCCGGTGGTCACGGCAATTCTGGTGGCGGTCATCTCCGCTGCGCCGGAAATTCTCACCGCCCTGCGCGCAGCCTTGGCCAATCGCATGCAGTCGGTGGTGAACATCGCCTTGGGCGCGTCGCTGTCCACCGTGATCCTGACGGTGCCGGTGATGGAAGCCATGGCCCTCTACACCGGCCAGCCTTTCCAGATGGCGATGACCCCGGTGCAGACGGTGATGACCTTCATCACCCTGATCGTCAGCGCCATCAACCTCAATGATGGCGAAACCAACGCCATCGAGGGCATGACCCACTTTGTGCTGTTTGCCACGTTTATCATGTTGTCGTTGCTCGGTCTTTGAACCTGTCACAGTCTCTGTGGGAGCGAGCTTGCTCGCGATTGGGCCAGGTCAGTCAATATCAGTGCCGGATATGAAACCGCTATCGCGAGCAGGCTCGTTCCCGCAGGTTTTCTGGTCGGGTCAGGTACCCGCGATCAGCTCTCGCGCCGCCTGGCTGTGGTCGGCAATCAAGCCCTTCAGGTCCAGCCCTTCGACCTGTCCATCGATCACTCTCCACTGACCCGCGACCATCACCCGGTCCGCCCGATCAGCACCGCACAGCAGCAGGGCCGAGATCGGATCGTGGCTGCCGGAAAAGCGCAACTCATCAAGCTTGAACATCGCCAGGTCGGCTTGTTTGCCCTCTGCCAGTTCGCCGATGTCGCTGCGTCCCAGCAATTGGGCCGAGCCTCGGGTCGCCCAGCCCAGCACCTTTTCCGGCGTGATCGCTTGCGCGCCATAGCGCAAGCGCTGGATGTATAGCGCCTGACGGGTTTCCAGCAGCATGTTCGACGCATCGTTGGACGCCGAGCCGTCCACCCCAAGGCCCAATGGCGCGCCGGCTGCGGTCAGTTCAAGCGTCGGACAAATGCCCGAGGCCAGGCGCATGTTCGAACTGGGGCAATGGCAGATGCCGGTTCCGGCGGCGCCGAGACGGGTGATTTCGTCAGGATTGAAATGAATGCCGTGGGCTAGCCAGGTACGTGGGCCCAGCCAGCCGACGCTGTCGAGGTAGTCCACGGTGCGCAGGCCGAAGCGCTGCCGGCAGAAGTCCTCCTCGTCGAGGGTTTCGGCCAGGTGGGTATGCAGGCGTACGTCGAGCTTTTCCGCGAGTTCGGCGCTGGCGCGCATGATTTCGGGCGTGACCGAAAACGGCGAGCAAGGCGCCAGGGCAATCTGGATTTTCGCGCCGGCACCGCGCTCATGGTATCGAGCGATCAGTCGCTGGCTGTCGTCGAGAATCACCTGGCCCTGCTGCACGGTCTGCTGCGGCGGCAAGCCACCGTCGGCCTCGCCCAGGCTCATGGAACCACGGGTCAGCATTGCGCGCATGCCCAGCTCACCGACGCATTGCACCTGCACATCGATGGCGTTTTCCAGGCCTTCGGGAAACAGGTAGTGGTGATCGGCCGCCGTGGTGCAACCCGACGACAGCAGTTCGGCCAACGCGACTTTGCTCGCCAGCGCGAGTTTTTCCGGAGTCAGCCGCGCCCACACCGGATAGAGGGTCTTCAGCCATGGGAACAACGGCTCGCTTACGACGGGTGCCCAGGCGCGGGTCAGGGTCTGGTAGAAGTGATGATGGGTGTTGATCAGCCCCGGCAGGATCACGTGTTCTCGAGCATCGAACACGGTGTCACAAGGCTGTGCGGGCTGTTGCCCGGCGCTGAGCAGCTCAACGATCACACCGTCCTGCAGGACGAGACCGCCACGGGCATCGAGGCCGTTGGCCGTGAAAATGGCGAGGGGATTTTTTAACCAGGTACGGGTCGCAGGCATGGTGGCCGGCTCCTCTGAAAGTGGGTTCAGGTTAGCCAGCTCAGTGATGCCCTGTCTGCTGATCCAGGGGCGCCTTGGAGGGCGCGGTTCGGAGTGTACTCAGGTTCCCGGACACATTTCCAGTGCCCGACAAAAGTCCTGCAGGATGGATGCTCCAGGGGTATCGGGGTGATTACCAGGGAATCGTCTCGCCTTTGTAATTGACGAAGTGATGCCCACCCTTGCCGGCAAAGGCATTGACCTGATCGATCAGCCCACGGGTGCTGGTCTCGACATCGATGGCCGCGCCTTCGCCGCCCATGTCGGTCTTTACCCAGCCCGGGTGCAGCGACAGCACGGTCAATGCCTGCTCGCCCAGCTGACTGACAAAACTGTTGGTCATGGAGTTGAGCGCGGCTTTGCTGGCCTTGTACAGTGCCAGTTCGGGGGCGTCGGGCATGGTCACGCTGCCCAGCACCGAGCTCATGAAGGCCAGCACGCCGCTGCCGTCGCGGATCTGCCCGACGAAGCGTTGGGCGAGGTTGATCGGTGCTACGGCATTGGTGAAGAACAGCTGACCGACCTCAGCCAGCGTTGCGCCGCCCGGGCTCTGGTTGTCGGGGCCTTTGACGCCGGCATTGACGAACAACAGGTCGAAGGTCTGGTCCCTGAGCTGCTGGCTCAAGGCGATGACCGCTTGCTGGTCGTCCATATCGAGCTTTTCGATTCGCACCGGGCCCAGCGCCTTCAAGGCCTCGGCGTTCTGTGGGTTACGTACCGTGGCGGTCACGTTCCAGCCATCACCCAGAAGCGTCTTCACCAAGCCGAGGCCCAGTCCCCGAGAGGCGCCGATGATCAATGCGGTTTTTGCCGAATTCATGAATGCTTCCTTGAAAGAAAAGTCACGGAGTTAATGGACAACATTGCCCGGGCGGTTGTTTCAGCTTGCGGCACAACGTGTCGGGAGCGGTCATGCGGTTTCGATCAGGTTCAGGTCCTTATTATGTCTGGTTAAAAAATGATCAGACGGCTGCAAGCCATGCTGTTCTTGGGGCGGCTGGAGCCATGAACGGGTTATCCACAGGTTGCTCCACAGTTATTGTGCGCAAGCCTGAAACTCGGGCATAAGCCCTGTGCGCCTTTCTTCTAAAGGCGATAAAGCATCGCAACCATTTGTTTTTTGACGGATTCGCCGGATCGGCGAATTTTTGTATGAAAAATGAACAATGCTCGAAAACCCGCATGACAGAAGGGTTACAGCTGGATGCGCCCAGGTTATCCACAGGCAGGTGCACAGCGCATGTGGGCAAACCTGTGCCTTTTTCATGAGGCTGCCGGGCGCTCAAGTCGTATCTGTCCGCGACTCAAGTCGGCCAGTCGCGTCTGCAGGCTCTCGATGTGTTCTTCACCGACTGCCAATTGCAGTTCCACGCCGTTGGCGGTGAAATCCTCGGCGAGGACCAGACCGCCGCATTCAGTTATCCGCAGTTTCACCAGGGCCAGCTCGGCGAAACCGCACAGGCAACGCAGCGCTACGCGGCTGATCAATTCGACCTTCTCGGCGGTTTGCAGGCATTTGTTCGCACCGCCGCCATAGGCGCGGGCCAAACCGCCGGTACCCAGCTGGATTCCGCCGTACCAGCGTATGACCAGCACCACGACCTGATCGCAATCCTGGGCCTGGATGGCCGCGAGGATCGGGCGCCCGGCGGTGCCGCCCGGCTCGCCATCGTCGCTGCTGCGATATTGGTCGCCCAGTTTCCATGCCCAGCAATTATGCGTGGCGTCCAGGTCGCTGTGCCGCTCTATAAAGGCCTGTGCCTCGGCGGGGCTGGTGATGGGGGCGGCGAAGGTGATGAAACGGCTTTTGCGGATTTCTTCACGGTATTCGCAAAAGCCGGCAAGGGTATAAGGCATGGAGTCCTAGAGGTCTGGTGTCAGGCCGCAGCCTTTGAGAATGATGCGGATGAGATTGTCGCCGGCGTCGATCATGTCTTGCCTGGTCAATTTGCTACGCCCGGTCACGCGGCAGATCTGGGTGGCGAAATCGGCGTAATGCTGGGTGCTGCCCCACAGCAGAAAAATCAGGTGAACCGGATCGACCGGGTCCATTTTGCCCGCATCGATCCAGGCCTGGAACACGGCCGCGCGGCCCTTGAACCAGGCGCGATAGTCCTGGTTGAAATACTCGCTCAGGCATTCGCCGCCGCTGATCACTTCCATGGCGAAAATGCGCGATGCCTGGGGCTGGCGCCGTGAGAATTCCATCTTGGCGCGGATGTAGCGGGTCAATGCCTGCGCTGGATCGTCCTCGGCGGTCAGGGAGTTGAAAGTGCTGTCCCACAATTCGATGATGTTGCTCAGCACGGCAACGTAGAGCCCGAGCTTGTTGGTGAAATAGTAATGCAGGTTCGCCTTGGGCAATCCGGCCTTCAAGGCGATGGCGTTCATGCTGGTGCCCTTGAAGCCGTGACGGGCGAACTCATCCTCGGCGGCCCTGAGGATGGTTTCCTCGTTTTTTTGACGAATACGGCCGGTAGGCTTGCCACCATGGGCAGGAACTTCAAAGGTCATGGACGTTTCCGGGCTGGGTCTGTGGGGGCGGGCAAGTGCGTTCATAGCGCACCGGCGCGGATCCGACAAGTGCTGCTGCCATAAAAGCTGTGTACTGCAAAAATGTCAGCGGGTTGCCGCCAGGTTTTCGAGAAAACTTTCCAGCACCAGGTGCGGGCGGCGACCCTTGCGTGTGACCGACGCCAGGCTCAGATCATAAAAACGTGCCAAGGGCTTGAGGGCTCGCAGCCGCCCTTGCTGAACCCATAGATTGGCGTAGTGATCTGGCAGATAACCAATGTAACGTCCGGTGAGGATCAGGAACGCCATGCCTTCGCGATCCGAGGCGCTAGCGGTGCAGTTGAGTGCCTGGTAATGAGCCTGGATCTCGGCGGGCAGGCGAAAGGTTGGCGCGATGGCGTCCTGGCTGTTGAGCCGAGCGTCTTCGAGCTGTTGGTCGTCCACATAAAACAGCGGATGACCTACTGCGCAATACAGCAGCGAGCGTTCACTGTAGAGCGGTTGATATTCGAGTCCGGAAAGGGCGCTGGCCTGGGGCACTACGCCGACATGCAGGCGCCCATCGAGCACGCCTTGTTCGACTTCGTTGGGAGCGATCATGCGAATCTGGATCTGCACGTCCGGCCCGCGTTCTTTCAACTGGGCCAAGGCGTGCGTGATCCGCATGTGGGGCAGGGTGACAAGATTGTCCGTCAGGCCGATTGTCAACTCACCGCGCAAATGCTGGTGCAGGCCGTTGACCTCGGTGCGAAAGCTCTCCAGCGCGCTCAATAACTGCAATGCCGATTGATAGACTTCCCGCCCTTCCTCCGTCAGTGAAAAGCCCGCGCGCCCACGCTGGCACAAACGCAGGCCAAGACGCTGCTCCAGATCATTCATCTGCTGGCTGATGGCAGAGCGGCCAATGCCAAGCACGGTTTCCGCTGCCGAAAACCCGCCGCATTCCACCACGCTGCGGAAAATGCGCAGCAAGCGGATATCGAAGTCGCTGACTTGGGCCAGTGGATCGGGACGACGAGCGCTCATAGTTTAGTGGTCCGCTGACTGAAGGTTAGAAAAGCTGGGTTTCACCGACTTTATCGTCGTGGCAACGTAGCCGCAAGAACGCCTTGGCTTCATGCCGCTCATACCCTGCGAGGTTTTGTCGATGAACATGCCCGAACACGCTGTCGGTTCCCTGGCCAGCCAGCTAAAGCTGGATGCCCACTGGATGCCCTACACGGCCAATCGTAATTTCCAACGCGATCCCCGCTTGATCGTCGCCGCCGAGGGTAGCTGGCTGACGGATGACAAGGGGCGCAAGGTCTACGATTCGTTGTCGGGCTTGTGGACCTGTGGCGCCGGGCACACTCGCAAGGAAATCCAGGAGGCGGTCGCCAGGCAATTGGGCACCCTCGATTATTCCCCGGGATTCCAGTACGGCCATCCGCTGTCGTTCCAACTGGCGGAAAAGATCACCAGCCTGACCCCGGGCAACCTCAACCATGTGTTCTTCACCGACTCCGGTTCCGAGTGCGCCGATACCGCAGTGAAGATGGTCCGTGCCTACTGGCGCCTCAAGGGACAGGCCACCAAGACCAAGATGATCGGCCGTGCCCGTGGTTATCACGGCGTGAACATCGCCGGCACCAGCCTGGGCGGCGTCAGTGGTAACCGTAAGTTGTTCGGCCAGGCCATGATGGACGTTGATCATCTGCCCCACACCTTGCTGGCCAGCAATGCCTATTCCCGTGGCATGCCGAAGGAAGGTGGCATCGCCTTGGCCGATGAGCTGCTGAAATTGGTCGAGCTGCACGACGCTTCCAACATTGCGGCCGTATTTGTCGAGCCGATGGCCGGATCCGCCGGGGTCCTGGTCCCGCCTGAGGGATATCTCAAGCGTCTGCGGCAGATCTGCGACCAGCACAACATCCTGCTGGTGTTTGACGAGGTCATTACCGGTTTCGGTCGCACCGGTTCGATGTTCGGCGCGGATAGCTTTGGCGTGGTTCCGGACCTGATGTGCATCGCCAAGCAGGTCACCAACGGCGCCATCCCCATGGGGGCGGTGATTGCCAGTTCGGAAATCTACCAGACGTTCATGAACCAGCCGACGCCCGAATATGCGGTGGAGTTTCCCCACGGCTATACCTATTCGGCGCACCCGGTGGCCTGTGCGGCTGGCCTTGCGGCACTGGATCTGTTGCAGAAGGAAAACCTGGTGCAAAGCGTGGCCGAGGTCGCGCCGCATTTCGAGAGTGCCTTGCATGGTTTGAAAGGCTCGAAGAACGTCATCGACATTCGCAACTTCGGCCTGGCCGGGGCGATCCAGATTGCCCCGCGCGACGGCGACGCCATCGTGCGTCCGTTCGAGGCCGGGATGGCCCTGTGGAAAGCCGGTTTCTATGTGCGATTCGGCGGCGATACCCTGCAGTTCGGACCAACGTTCAACAGCAAGCCGCAGGATCTGGATCGTCTGTTCGATGCGGTCGGTGACGTGCTGAATAAAATCGACTGATTTCTTTCTATATAGAGACGCTCGTTCAAGAGCGTCTGGCGAGCGAATTGTCTGGAGTCCCCATGAGCCTCATCCCGCATCTGATCAATGGCGAATTGCTGAGCGACAGCGCACGCACGGCCGACGTCTTCAACCCATCCACCGGGCAAGCAATCCACAAGGTCCCGCTGGCGGATCGCGCAACTGTCCAGCAGGCCATCGATGCCGCCAAGGCGGCTTTCCCGGCCTGGCGCAACACGCCGCCGGCCAAGCGTGCCCAGGTGATGTTTCGTTTCAAGCAGTTGCTGGAGCAGAACGAGTCGCGCGTTGCCCAATTGATCAGCGAAGAACATGGCAAGACCCTCGAAGACGCGGCCGGTGAGCTCAAGCGCGGCATCGAAAACGTCGAGTTTGCCTGTGCAGCGCCGGAAATCCTGAAGGGCGAATACAGCCGTAACGTAGGACCGAACATCGACGCCTGGTCAGACTTTCAACCTTTAGGCGTGGTGGCGGGCATCACCCCGTTCAATTTCCCGGCGATGGTGCCGCTGTGGATGTATCCGCTGGCGATCGTCTGCGGTAACTGCTTCATCCTCAAGCCATCCGAGCGTGACCCGAGTTCGACGCTGCTGATCGCCCAGTTGCTGCTGGAAGCAGGTCTACCCAAGGGGGTGTTGAGCGTGGTCCATGGCGACAAGGCAGCCGTGGATGCACTGATCGAAGCGCCGGAAGTGAAGGCGCTGAGCTTTGTTGGCTCGACGCCGATTGCCGAGTACATCTATGCCGAAGGTACTCGTCGCGGCAAACGCGTTCAGGCGCTAGGCGGTGCCAAGAACCATGCGGTGTTGATGCCGGATGCCGACCTGGACAATGCCGTCAGCGCGCTGATGGGCGCAGCTTACGGTTCATGCGGTGAGCGTTGCATGGCGA
>NZ_CP071642.1:755000-1855000 GCF_051131965.1 Pseudomonas sp. Z4-7
GCTACACACGTGCTACAATGGTCGGTACAGAGGGTTGCCAAGCCGCGAGGTGGAGCTAATCCCACAAAACCGATCGTAGTCCGGATCGCAGTCTGCAACTCGACTGCGTGAAGTCGGAATCGCTAGTAATCGCGAATCAGAATGTCGCGGTGAATACGTTCCCGGGCCTTGTACACACCGCCCGTCACACCATGGGAGTGGGTTGCACCAGAAGTAGCTAGTCTAACCTTCGGGAGGACGGTTACCACGGTGTGATTCATGACTGGGGTGAAGTCGTAACAAGGTAGCCGTAGGGGAACCTGCGGCTGGATCACCTCCTTAATCGACGACCGCAGCGGCTTCATGAGCTCCCACACGAATTGCTTGATTCATTGAAGAAGACGATTGGGTCTGTAGCTCAGTTGGTTAGAGCGCACCCCTGATAAGGGTGAGGTCGGCAGTTCGAATCTGCCCAGACCCACCAATTTCATGGTGTCCCCTGTAGCGATACGGGGCCATAGCTCAGCTGGGAGAGCGCCTGCCTTGCACGCAGGAGGTCAGCGGTTCGATCCCGCTTGGCTCCACCATTACAGATTGGTACCAACGTTTAAAGCTTAGAAATGAGCATTCCACCGTACGGTGCCTGAATGTTGATTTCTAGTCTTTTGATTAGATCGTTCTTTAAAAATTTGGGTATGTGATAGAAAGATAGACTGAACGTTACTTTCACTGGTAACGGCTCAGGCTAAGGTAAAATTTGTGAGTTCTCTTAGTTGAGAAATTCGAATTTTCGGCGAATGTCGTCTTCACAGTATAACCAGATTGCTTGGGGTTATATGGTCAAGTGAAGAAGCGCATACGGTGGATGCCTTGGCAGTCAGAGGCGATGAAAGACGTGGTAGCCTGCGAAAAGCTTCGGGGAGTCGGCAAACAGACTTTGATCCGGAGATGTCTGAATGGGGGAACCCAGCCATCATAAGATGGTTATCTTGTACTGAATACATAGGTGCAAGAGGCGAACCAGGGGAACTGAAACATCTAAGTACCCTGAGGAAAAGAAATCAACCGAGATTCCCTTAGTAGTGGCGAGCGAACGGGGACTAGCCCTTAAGCTTCTTTGATTTTAGCGGAACGCTCTGGAAAGTGCGGCCATAGTGGGTGATAGCCCTGTACGCGAAAGGATCTTAGAAGTGAAATCGAGTAGGACGGAGCACGAGAAACTTTGTCTGAATATGGGGGGACCATCCTCCAAGGCTAAATACTACTGACTGACCGATAGTGAACTAGTACCGTGAGGGAAAGGCGAAAAGAACCCCGGAGAGGGGAGTGAAATAGATCCTGAAACCGTATGCGTACAAGCAGTGGGAGCCCACTTTGTTGGGTGACTGCGTACCTTTTGTATAATGGGTCAGCGACTTATTTTCAGTGGCGAGCTTAACCGAATAGGGGAGGCGTAGCGAAAGCGAGTCTTAATAGGGCGTCTAGTCGCTGGGAATAGACCCGAAACCGGGCGATCTATCCATGGGCAGGTTGAAGGTTAGGTAACACTGACTGGAGGACCGAACCGACTACCGTTGAAAAGTTAGCGGATGACCTGTGGATCGGAGTGAAAGGCTAATCAAGCTCGGAGATAGCTGGTTCTCCTCGAAAGCTATTTAGGTAGCGCCTCATGTATCACTGTAGGGGGTAGAGCACTGTTTCGGCTAGGGGGTCATCCCGACTTACCAAACCGATGCAAACTCCGAATACCTACAAGTGCCGAGCATGGGAGACACACGGCGGGTGCTAACGTCCGTCGTGAAAAGGGAAACAACCCAGACCGTCAGCTAAGGTCCCAAAGTTATGGTTAAGTGGGAAACGATGTGGGAAGGCTTAGACAGCTAGGAGGTTGGCTTAGAAGCAGCCACCCTTTAAAGAAAGCGTAATAGCTCACTAGTCGAGTCGGCCTGCGCGGAAGATGTAACGGGGCTCAAACCATACACCGAAGCTACGGGTATCACGCAAGTGATGCGGTAGAGGAGCGTTCTGTAAGCCTGTGAAGGTGAGTTGAGAAGCTTGCTGGAGGTATCAGAAGTGCGAATGCTGACATGAGTAACGACAATGGGTGTGAAAAACACCCACGCCGAAAGACCAAGGTTTCCTGCGCAACGTTAATCGACGCAGGGTTAGTCGGTCCCTAAGGCGAGGCTGAAAAGCGTAGTCGATGGAAAACAGGTTAATATTCCTGTACTTCTGGTTATTGCGATGGAGGGACGGAGAAGGCTAGGCCAGCTTGGCGTTGGTTGTCCAAGTTTAAGGTGGTAGGCTGGAATCTTAGGTAAATCCGGGATTCTAAGGCCGAGAGCTGATGACGAGTTACCCTTTGGGTGACGAAGTGGTTGATGCCATGCTTCCAAGAAAAGCTTCTAAGCTTCAGGTAACCAGGAACCGTACCCCAAACCGACACAGGTGGTTGGGTAGAGAATACCAAGGCGCTTGAGAGAACTCGGGTGAAGGAACTAGGCAAAATGGCACCGTAACTTCGGGAGAAGGTGCGCCGGTGAGGGTGAAGCACTTGCTGCGTAAGCCCACGCCGGTCGAAGATACCAGGCCGCTGCGACTGTTTATTAAAAACACAGCACTCTGCAAACACGAAAGTGGACGTATAGGGTGTGACGCCTGCCCGGTGCCGGAAGGTTAATTGATGGGGTTAGCTAACGCGAAGCTCTTGATCGAAGCCCCGGTAAACGGCGGCCGTAACTATAACGGTCCTAAGGTAGCGAAATTCCTTGTCGGGTAAGTTCCGACCTGCACGAATGGCGTAACGATGGCGGCGCTGTCTCCACCCGAGACTCAGTGAAATTGAAATCGCTGTGAAGATGCAGTGTATCCGCGGCTAGACGGAAAGACCCCGTGAACCTTTACTATAGCTTTGCACTGGACTTTGAATTTGCTTGTGTAGGATAGGTGGGAGGCTTTGAAGCGTGGACGCCAGTCTGCGTGGAGCCATCCTTGAAATACCACCCTGGCAACTTTGAGGTTCTAACTCAGGTCCGTTATCCGGATCGAGGACAGTGTATGGTGGGTAGTTTGACTGGGGCGGTCTCCTCCTAAAGAGTAACGGAGGAGTACGAAGGTGCGCTCAGACCGGTCGGAAATCGGTCGTAGAGTATAAAGGCAAAAGCGCGCTTGACTGCGAGACAGACACGTCGAGCAGGTACGAAAGTAGGTCTTAGTGATCCGGTGGTTCTGTATGGAAGGGCCATCGCTCAACGGATAAAAGGTACTCCGGGGATAACAGGCTGATACCGCCCAAGAGTTCATATCGACGGCGGTGTTTGGCACCTCGATGTCGGCTCATCACATCCTGGGGCTGAAGCCGGTCCCAAGGGTATGGCTGTTCGCCATTTAAAGTGGTACGCGAGCTGGGTTTAGAACGTCGTGAGACAGTTCGGTCCCTATCTGCCGTGGACGTTTGAGATTTGAGAGGGGCTGCTCCTAGTACGAGAGGACCGGAGTGGACGAACCTCTGGTGTTCCGGTTGTCACGCCAGTGGCATTGCCGGGTAGCTATGTTCGGAAAAGATAACCGCTGAAAGCATCTAAGCGGGAAACTTGCCTCAAGATGAGATCTCACTGGGACCTTGAGTCCCCTGAAGGGCCGTCGAAGACTACGACGTTGATAGGCAGGGTGTGTAAGCGCTGTGAGGCGTTGAGCTAACCTGTACTAATTGCCCGTGAGGCTTGACCATATAACACCCAAGCAATCTGTAGACTCGAAAGAGGCCAGATTGCGGTGTGTGAAGACGCAATGAACCGAAAGTTCGAGTCAAAACCCACAAACTATCGCATACCCATTCGCTGGAACGTGACCGCAAGGCACGCGCTGGCTACCGAATTTCTTGACGACCATAGAGCATTGGAACCACCTGATCCCATCCCGAACTCAGAAGTGAAACGATGCATCGCCGATGGTAGTGTGGGGTTTCCCCATGTGAGAGTAGGTCATCGTCAAGATTAAATTCCGAAACCCCTATCTGCTCACGCAGGTAGGGGTTTTGTTTTGCCCGCAAGAAAATTCTTACGACAAGTGCAGAAAGCTCCCGGCTGTCACGGCCCCCCGACAATGCTAAGGTTCCGCCCTGGCTTTTGCATTTTTCAAGGACGCCTTTATGCCGGACGCTAAGTCCCTCAGCCCTGCTTTCATGGTAGTCCACGGGAACCGCCTTGATGAGCTGCGCAGCCTGGTGATAAGCCTCATGCGGCGCTATCCGCTGGCCCCTCTTGAAAATGAAATCGCGCTCGTACAAAGCAACGGCATTGCCCAATGGCTGAAGCTGGCACTGGCTGAGGATCCCCTTGACGACGACATGGGCGGCTGCGGCATCGCGGCTGCGATTGATGTGCAGCTGCCCGGCAGTTTCATGTGGCAGCTCTATCGAATGGTGCTCGGGCGTGACGAGATTCCAGCCAAGTCCTTGCTGGACAAGGCCCCGCTTACGTGGCGGCTGATGCGCCTCCTGCCGCAATTGATTGAACAGCCCCATTTCGAGCCCCTGCGGCGTTTTCTGACCCATGACACGGACTTGCGCAAGCGGTACCAGTTGTCCGAGCGCCTTGCAGATTTGTTCGACCAATATCAGGTGTACCGCGCCGACTGGCTCGAAGACTGGGCCCAAGGGCGCCATCAGACCCGCAACGTCCGGGGTGAAATCAAGCCGCTCGCGCCGGCGAATTGCTGGCAAGCGGAATTGTGGCGGGCGTTATTGCTGGATGTGGGAGAGCAAGGCATGGCTCAAAGCCGTGCGGGTGTTCATCAGCGCTACATCGAGCGCATCAATAGTCTGGACGCCGCTCCAAAAGGTCTGCCTGCACGGGTAATAGTCTTCGGTATTTCCTCACTGCCCGCCCAAGCGCTCGAAGCCCTGGCCGGTCTGTCACGGTTCAGTCAGGTTCTGCTGTGCGTCCATAACCCATGCCGTCACCATTGGGCAGATATCGTGGCCGACAAGGATCTGCTTCGCCACCAATACAAGCGGCAGGCACGCAAGAGCGGCATGCCGGACGTCCTGGACCCGCAAACCTTGCATCAGCATGCTCATCCGTTGCTGGCTGCCTGGGGGAAACAGGGTCGCGACTATATCAACTTGCTCGACAGCTATGACGAGCCAAATACCTATCGCTCGGTATTTCGCGAAGGGCGGATCGACCTGTTCAGCGAAGGCAATCCCACTACGCTCCTCAGCCAGTTGCAGGATGACATTCTTGAGCTGCGGCCACTGAGCGAAACCCGGGAAAAATGGCCCGCGGTCGATACCTCGCGAGACGGATCGATTCGTTTTCATATCGCCCACAGCGCCCAGCGTGAAGTCGAGATTCTTCATGATCAGTTGCTTGCCCATTTCAGCAATGACCCGGCTTTACGCCCTCGGGATATCATCGTCATGGTCCCCGACATCGACAGTTATGCGCCGCATATTCGCGCGGTATTCGGCCAACTCGACCGGGTCGATCCCCGCTTCATCCCATTCACACTGACGGACCAAGGTCAGCGTGGACGCGATCCGCTGCTGATTGCCGTCGAGCATTTGCTGAAACTCCCCGATAGCCGTTTTCCCGTCAGCGAAATCCTTGATTTGCTGGACGTCCCGGCATTGCGCGAACGATTTGGAATTGAGGAGGCCGATTTACCGACACTGCACCGTTGGATCGAGGGCGCAGGCATCCGTTGGGGGATAAGCGCCGAGCACCGAGCCGGGCTGGGCTTGCCTGCGGAGTTGGAGCAGAACAGTTGGCGTTTCGGCCTGCGTCGCATGTTGTTGGGGTATGCCGTTGGTGATTCGCAAGCCTATGAAGGCATAGAACCCTATGACGAAATCGGTGGTCTGGATGCCGCATTGATCGGTCCGTTGGTTGCATTGCTCGATGCCTTGGAGGTTGCTTACCAGGCGCTCAGTCAACCCGCCTCACCTCAGGACTGGGGGACGCGCCTGCATGATCTGATGCAGTTGTTCTTTCTGGCGAGCAACGAGCATGACGATTATCTGCTGGCCCAGCTCGAGGATTTGCGTGAAAACTGGTTAGAAACCTGCGAGTCGGTCGGCCTGCACGACGAGCTGCCGTTGACGGTTGTCAGAGAGGCCTGGCTGGCGGGGCTGGATCAAGGGCGACTGTCCCAGCGCTTCCTCGCCGGAGCGGTCAATTTCTGTACCTTGATGCCGATGAGGGCGATCCCCTTCAAGCTGGTCTGCCTGTTGGGCATGAACGATGGTGATTATCCACGGGCCCAGCCGCCATTGGATTTCGATCTCATGGGCAGTGATTATCGACCGGGGGATCGCTCTCGACGCGAGGACGATCGCTACCTGCTGTTGGAGGCGCTGCTTTCTGCGCGGGAAAAACTCTACATCAGTTGGGTCGGGCGCAGCATCCGCGACAACAGCGAGCGGCCTGCCTCAGTCCTGGTCGGACAATTGCGCGATCATCTGGCAAGTGGCTGGCAGTCGGCGGATGTCCATGGCGACCTTCTTGAAGCGCTGACCCAGGAGCACCCCCTGCAACCGTTCAGCGCTCGTTATTTCTACCAGGGCGATGAGCTGTTCAGCTATGCCAGCGAATGGCGAGGACTTCATGAGGATCATGAGCACGCTGGCAAGCCTGGGGCCCTGGAGCCCTACGTTCAGGAGGAACCCCTGGGGCTTGGTCAGTTGCAGGACTTCCTGCGTAATCCTGTCCGGCACTTTTTCAGCCAGCGACTCAAGGTGTTCTTCGAGCCTCTCGAAGCCCCATTGGCGGACGACGAACCTTTCATCCTGGATGCCCTGCAGCGCTATAGCCTGAGCGACAGCCTGCTCGAGGCTGCCCTTGTTCGCCTTGACCAAGCGGACCTTGCATTGGAGGCTCACGCCAGGAGGCTTCAGAACAGCGGCCTGTTACCCATGGCTGGCTTTGGCCAATGTATGCAGCGTGAATTGATCGAGCCGCTGCCTGATCTACTGCAACGCTACCAGCAACTTCTTGCGCTATGGCCGACTCCGCTGACCAGTGCCGTGCCCGTCAGCCTGCAATTACACGGTGTGAACATTGAAGGTTGGCTCAGCGGCCTGCACCAGCGCTCCGATGGTGCGGTCCTCGCCATCACTGCCATTCCCAACAGTATCGGTTCTACCAGGACCCGGAAATGGCACCGCTTGATACGACCCTGGGTGAACCATCTCGTGGCTTGCGCCAACGGTCTGTCGATGACGACGGCATTGGTCGCCAGCGATGACAGCTTGCTGCTGAATCCTTTTGACGAGTCGGTAGCCCGCAAGCTGCTCGGCGATTTGTTGCAAGCCTGGCAGGCTGGCATGCGCCAACCGCTGCCAATCGCAGTGAAGACCGCCTTCGCCTGGCTCGGCCAGAGTGATCTGGACAAAGCCGAATCAGCCGCTCGAAAAGCCTACGAAGGCGATGGGCTGACGTCTGAAGGCGAGCGGCGCGAAAGCCCCGCCCTGGCTCGGCAATATGCCGACTTCGATGCGCTTATCGCTGACGAAACATTCCCCGACTGGTGTGACGCGCTCTATCGACCGCTTCTGGAAGCACCGTGGCGTTCGTTGGCGGGTGAGGAAGCGCATTCATGAGTCGACAAACACCCTTGGCGCTGGCTTTCCCACTACGCGGCAGTCAATTGATCGAAGCCAGCGCAGGAACTGGCAAGACCTTTACCATCTCGGCGTTGTACTTGCGCCTGGTGCTGGGACATGGCGGCTCGACGGCCGGCTTTGGCCGTGAGCTGCTTCCTCCGCAGATACTGGTGGTGACTTTCACCGACGCTGCCACCAAGGAGTTGCGCGAACGCATCCGCACCCGCCTCGCGGAAGCGGCGCGTTTTTTTCGTGACGAGATTCCCGCTCCCGACGCGTTGATACACGCACTGCGTGATGAGTTTGATAAAGGGCAATGGCCTGGCTGTGCGAATCGGCTGGATATCGCCGCACAATGGATGGATGAAGCCGCCGTTTCGACGATCCACAGCTGGTGCCAGCGGATGCTTCGTGAGCATGCCTTTGACAGTGGCAGCCTGTTCACCCAGACCCTGGAAACCGACCACAGCGAATTGCTCGGCGAGGTGCTGCGCGATTATTGGCGATTGTTCTGCTACTCGATGGAGGGTGAGGCACTGGATTGGGTGCGAGCGCACTGGGGCGGTCCTGCTGCTTTGTTGCCACGGGTGAGGGGGTTGTTTGCCAACTCGCGAGGTGGTGACGATGGGCTTGAACCGGCGGAACTCATCGCCGCGTCCCTGCGCGAGCGCAGCGCAGCCTTGCTCGATCTCAAGGCGCCCTGGCGGCAGTGGGCGGTGGAGTTGCTGGAGATCTGCCAGCAAGGCGTAGCCAATAAAACCGTCGACGGGCGCAAGATGCAGGCTCGTTACTTCGAGCCATGGTTTCAGAAGCTATCTGCATGGGTTGAAGACGAGAGCCTGGAGTTGCTCGACATCGGCACCGGCTTCACGCGCTTGACGCCCGAAGGCATGGCCGAGGCCTGGAAGGGCGACGTGCCCAACCACCCAGGGCTGGACGCCATGGCGGGCCTGAAGGCCGGCCTGGATGCCTTGCCCACGCCTGACGCTGCGGTGCTGCAGCATGCTGCACAGTGGGTCGGGGCGCGCTTCGAGGCGGAGAAGCGGCGCCGCGCGGAAATGGGATTTGACGACATGCTGCTGCGCCTGGACGCAGCTTTGCAGGCTGAAGGTGGGGAGCGCCTCGCGAGCCTGATTCGCGAGCAGTTTCCGGTTGCGCTGATTGACGAGTTCCAGGACACCGACCCGGTCCAGTACCGCATCTTCGAGAGTATCTATCGCATTGGCGACAACGATCCTGAAACGGGGCTTTTCCTGATCGGGGATCCGAAACAGGCTATTTATGCGTTTCGCGGCGCCGACATCTACACCTATCTGCGCGCCCGCGAAGCCACTGCCGGCAGGTTGCATACGCTGGGGACCAATTTCCGTTCCAGTCATGCCATGGTCGGCGCCGTGAACCATATTTTTCAATACGCCGAATCGCGGCTGAATGGGCGCGGGGCTTTTCTGTTCCGCGAGCCATCGGGTGAGAATCCGGTGCCATTCCTGCCGGTCGACTCCCAGGGCCGCAAGGAGTCCTTGCAGCTTGCGGGGCGGACGGTCGCGGCCTTGAATATCTGGCATCTGGCCTCGGACCAGCCGCTCTCCGGAGCGGTGTATCGACAGCAAATGGCCGTGGCCTGCGCCAGTGAAATCACGGCGCTGCTCAATGGCGGCCAGTCAGGGCACGATGGTTTCGTTGGTGATGGGCAAATGTTACGGGGGCTTCGACCGGCGGATATCGCCATCCTGGTGCGTGATGGCAAGGAAGCGCAGGCCGTGCGAAACGAGTTGTCGGCACGGGGTGTGCGCAGCGTTTATCTATCCGATAAGGACTCGGTCTTCGCCTCGCAGGAAGCAAGGGATTTGCTGGCCTGGCTCAAGGCTTGCGCCGAGCCGGACGTCGAGCGGCCGCTGCGAGCTGCGCTGGCCAGCGTCACCCTGAATCTGCCGCTTGCAGAACTGGAGCGCCTCAACCAGGACGAGTTGGCCTGGGAACGCCGAGTCATGCAGTTCCGTAGCTATCGGATGGTCTGGCGCACCCAGGGCGTGCTGCCCATGCTGAGGCGCCTGCTGCATGACTTCAAGCTGCCCCAGGCCTTGATGATGCGTGGCGATGGCGAGCGGGTGCTGACTAACCTGTTGCATCTGTGCGAGCTGTTGCAGCAGGCCGCCGTCGAGCTGGATGGCGAGCAGGCCTTGATTCGCTATCTGTCCGAACACCTTGCATTGACCGGGCAGGCGGGAGAGGAACAGATCCTGCGCCTGGAAAGCGACGAGCAACTGGTCAAGGTGGTCACGATCCATAAATCCAAGGGGCTTGAGTATCCGTTGGTCTTCCTGCCGTTCATATGCTCGACGAAACCGGTGGACGGCAGCCGATTGCCGTTGCATTACCACGATGAAGCCGGTCATGCGCAGATCAGTCTTACGCCCAGCCCCGAGTTGATCGCCAAGGCCGACGACGAGCGCCTGGCCGAGGATCTTCGGCTTCTATACGTGGCGCTTACCCGTGCGCAGCATGCCTGCTGGTTGGGTGTGGCCGATCTCAAGCGAGGCAGTAACAGCCGCTCGATCCTGCATCTGTCTGCGCTGGGGTATCTGTTGGGCGGTGGTGCGCCGTTGACCGAGTCGGTGGCGTTGAGACGTTGGCTGGAAGATCTGCAGCAGGGTAGCGACGCGGTGAGCTGCCAGGATATGCCGGAGGCCAACGATCAGCACTATCGACCCCCACGTAACGATGCGGTGTTGCTTGAACCCTTGCTTCCGGTACGTAAAGCCAGCGAGAACTGGTGGATCGCTTCGTACAGCGCGCTGCGCTTTGGAGAAAGTCTCAGCGCCGGCACCGACTCCGCGCCGGAAAACCCGCAGGCGCAGAAAATGTTCGACGACGAACGGCTTGATCCCGACGCTCCCAGGGAAGTCATCGCCGTCGGCGGTGATATCCATCGTTTCCCCCGCGGTCCCAACCCCGGTACGTTTCTCCATGGTCTCTTGGAATGGGCTGCCGGAGAAGGATTTACCGCCTCGCCAATGGCCATCGAAGATGCCATCGCGCGACGTTGCAACCGCCGCGGCTGGAAAGGCTGGATCAACACCCTTGGAGATTGGTTGCAGCACCTGGCCACGACGCCCTTGCAGATCGGTGGCGGGCAGTCTCCGGTGGTACTGGCTCAGTTGAGCCAGTTTCAGGTCGAGATGGAGTTCTGGTTCTCCAGTCACAAGGTTGATGTGCTCAAGCTTGATGAGCTGGTTTGCCAGTCAACCCACGGTGGCGCGGCTCGTGTCGCCGCAGAACCGGCACTGCTCAACGGAATGTTCAAGGGCTTCATCGACCTGACCTTCGAGCATGACGGCCGGTATTACGTGGCTGACTACAAATCCAACTGGCTGGGCGCCGATGACATGGCCTATACCGCTCAAGCCATGGAGCAATCGATTCTGGATAATCGTTACGACCTGCAATACACGCTGTACCTGTTGGCCCTGCATCGCCAGCTCAAGGCGCGCCTGCCAGACTATGACTACGACCGGCATGTCGGTGGCGCGTTGTATCTTTTCCTGCGCGGCACACGTTCAGCCAGCCAGGGCGTGTTTTTCACCAAGCCCCCTCGGGCACTGATCGAACAGCTTGACCGCCTGTTCCAGGGAGCACCCGCGCCCAAGGCCGAGCCGGCATGGGTGCAAGGAGAATTGTTATGAGTCGCTCCTTTGCCGACCTGCTGCCTCAATCGCTCGACGACGAAGGGCTGGTCGACCTGGCGCCCGTGAGTCGTGCCGAGGACCTGCTGCTGTTGCTCACGCGCTGGGTGGAACGTGGCTGGTTGCGGGCCCTGGACAAGGCATTCGTGGTGTTCCTGCATGAATTGTCGCCTGGCGATGATCCGCTGGTATTGCTGGCGGCTGCGCTGACCAGCCACCAACTGGGCCATGGGCATGTTTGCCTGGACCTGTTCGAGACACTCAAGGAACCTGATTTCGCCCTGTCACTGCCCCCCGAGGGCGACCTGCAGACGGGCGTGATGCTGTTGCCTTCGCAGATCCTGAGAACGCTGGACGGTGCCCATTGGTGCAAGGTCCTGGCGTCCAGCCGCCTCGTGGCCCTGGCGGTCGATGACAGCGAAGAGGCGCAGCAGCGGCCACTGGTATTGTCCGGTAAACGGCTTTACCTGCGTCGTTACTGGGGCTATGAACGACGGATCGACGCGGCGTTGCGTCAACGCCTGGCCGAACAGGAAAGCGCCCCTGATGACCTGCGCGAGAGGCTGGACGGACTGTTCGGGCCGGCCAGCACGACCGGCCCGATCGACTGGCAGAAGCTGGCTTGCGCGCTGGCGACGCGGAGCGCGTTCAGCATTGTTACCGGCGGCCCGGGCACGGGTAAGACCACCACGGTCGTGCGCTTGCTTGCCTTGCTGCAGGCACCTGCCGTCGAGGCGGGGAAACCGCTGCGGATTCGCCTGGCCGCACCCACCGGCAAGGCCGCTGCGCGGCTGACCGAGTCGATCAGCCAGCAAGTTCGGACGCTGGATGTGATCGACGCCGTACGCGAGCGAATTCCCTGCGACGTCACCACGGTGCATCGCCTGCTCGGCAGCCGTCCCGGCACCCGACATTTTCGCCACCATCGTGGCAATCGATTGCCGTTGGATGTGCTGGTGGTCGATGAGGCGTCCATGATCGATCTGGAAATGATGGCCAATCTGCTGGACGCGCTGCCGTCCCATGCGCGGTTGATTTTGTTGGGCGACAAGGACCAGCTGGCTTCTGTGGAGGCCGGCGCGGTACTGGGGGATCTGTGTCGGGACGCCGAGGACGGCTGGTATAGCCCACAGACGCGCGCCTGGCTCGAGTCCGTCAGCGGCGAGAGCCTGGCGGTGAGCGATCTGAAACAGGACCTCGACGACAGTCACCCCCTCGCGCAGCAAGTGGTGATGCTCAGGCATTCCCGACGCTTTGGCGAAGGCAGCGGTATCGGCCAACTGGCCCGACGGGTCAATCGACAGCAGCCTGAAGAAGCTCGTCAATTGCTGGAGAAGGGCCAATATGCCGACCTGTTCTCCCTGGCGCTGAAGAGCCAGCACGACGGGACGCTCGAGCGCTGGTTGCTCGATGGTCGACCCGGTGGTCCGCAGGGCTATCGGCATTATCTGAGCCTGCTGCGACAGCGACGTCCGCACATTTCTCGCCCGCTGGAAGACAGTTGCTGGACTGATTGGGCGCGTGAGGTCTTGTCGGCCTTTGACGAGTTCCAATTGCTCTGTGCCGTACGCAAGGGGCCGTGGGGCGTCGAGGGCCTGAACCCGAGAATCACCGCCGCGCTGCTCAAGGCTCGCCTGATCGATAGCGATCATCAGTGGTACGAGGGGCGTCCGGTACTGATGACTCGCAACGACTACGGGCTGGGATTGATGAACGGCGATATCGGGATCGCTCTCAAGTTGCCCGAGCGTGACGGTCCTGACGCTGGCAAGCAGGTCCTGCGGGTCGCCTTTCCTCGTAACGATGGCCGGGGTGGTGTGCGTTTCGTCCTGCCCAGCCGCCTGAATGACGTGGAAACCGTTTACGCCATGACGGTGCACAAGTCCCAGGGGTCGGAATTCACCCACACGGCCCTGATTCTTCCGGATGCCCTGAACCCCGTTTTGACCAAGGAACTGGTGTATACCGCCATTACCCGAGGCAAGCACTGGTTCAGCCTGATAGAGCCGCGCACGGGAATATTCGAAGAAGCGGTTCGGCGCAAGGTCAAGCGGTTGAGCGGGTTGATGCTGGAATTGGATGGAAACGACTGAAGCTCGGGTTTGCCTGTTTGTTCAAAGGTTGTGATTAGTCTGTTTTCTGACGGAAATTTGCGTAGGACTCTGTCTCGCTGGCTTTTTGACACTGTGCTATCGTTTCGCACTTATCCACACCAAGAGATTCTCCATGGAAGCGGCGGTTCGGGGGGCGGCGCGCGGAAACGGCCGGAGGCATTATGTGCTCGCCGGTCTGCTGTGCTTGCTGTCGCCTGCAATTGCCGCCCAAGAGCCGACCTCTACCACTCGGGCCGAACAGCGGGCCGAAGCGGTCACCCAGGTCGTGTTGGGGATCCTCAGCTACGCTCGCTGGCCTGTTGAACCGACGCAATTGCAGCTGTGCATCGTCGGTCCGACCCAATACACCGACGACCTGGTCAAAGGCACCGCCCAGGCCACCGGCAGGCCTGTGACGGTACAGCGCTTGCTGGCCGACCATCCCGGCATCGCGAGCGATTGCAATGCGGTCTACATCGGCAGGCTGACCAACGACGAACGCTCCCGATTGTTTGAGTCTCTGATCGGCAAGCCGGTGTTGAGCATCAGCGAAGGCGGCGACCAATGCACCGTGGGCAGCCTGTTCTGCCTGCGGGTCGGAGATGAACAGGTGTCGTTCGAGGTCAACCTCGACTCGGTGGCACGCAGCGGTGTACGCATCCATCCGAGCGTCCTCCAGCTGTCACGCCGTAGGCCCGCCGCGCCATGAATTCGTCCAGATCACGAATTCGTCCCACGTTGGGCTCGGTCATCGGTCGCGGTCACCTGATCGTTGCGCTGGTGGCGATCACCATGGCCAGCGTCTCCCTGACCTTGTTGGGCGTGCTTGCCTTACGGGTCTATGCCGATCACAACTTGCATCTGATTGCCCGTTCGATCAGCTACACCGTGGAGGCGGCCGTGGTCTTCGATGACGCTGCGGCGGCCACCGAAGCGCTGGCCCTTATTGCTTCCACTGAAGAAGTCGCCGATGCCCAGGTCTTCAATGAAAGTGGCCGTCTGTTGGCTCATTGGCGGCGACCGGAAACCGGTCTCCTGTCGGAGCTGGAAATGCACATCGCCAAGGCATTCCTGGAAAAGCCCATCAGCCTGCCAATCATCCACCAGGAACAGAACATTGGCAGGATCCTGCTGGCAGGACACGGCGGTAGCCTGTTGCGCTTTCTGCTCAGCGGCCTGGCCGGGATCATCCTGTGCACGGCGGTCAGTGCCTGGGTTGCCCTGTATCTGGCGCGCCGTCAGTTGCGGGCGATTACCGGACCTTTGCGTAGCCTGGCTGAAGTAGCCCATGCCGCCCGTTGCGAGCGCGCCCTGGATCGCCGAGTGCCACCGGCCGATATCGCTGAACTGGATAATCTGGGCAACGACTTCAACGCACTGCTTGCCGAGCTGGAATCCTGGCAGACCCATCTGCAAAGTGAAAACGAGACCCTGGCTCACCAGGCCAGCCACGACAGCCTGACCGGGCTGCCGAACCGGGCCTTTTTCGAAGGTCGGCTGATCCGTGCCTTGCGCAATGCCAACAAGCTCGACGAGCAAGTGGCCGTCCTCTACCTGGACAGTGATCGCTTCAAGGGCATCAACGACAACTTTGGTCATGCCGCCGGTGACGCGGTGTTGACCGCCGTGGCGACCCGGGTCCGGGCGCAATTGCGTGAGGATGACCTGGTCGCGCGCCTGGGCGGTGACGAGTTTGCCGTGCTGCTGGCGCCGTTGCACAAGACTGAGGATGCCGAACGGATCGCTGAAAAAATCATCGCCAGCATGGAGATGCCGATTCAATTGCCCGGCAATGCCTCGGTCCTGACGTCCCTCAGCATCGGCATCGCCGTTTACCCCGATCATGGCGCCACGCCCGGCGCCTTGCTCAGCGCCGCTGATGCGGCGATGTACCAGGCCAAACGCCTCGCCCGAGGCGGCCAACACACGGCGGGGTCGGAGCACCCGGTCGCGGATCTTCAAACCAGGAGCTGATTTGCATGTTTTCCAATTCGCGTTTTTCTCTGCTGCGTTATGCAGCATTTTTGTTCATCGCCATTTTTGCCCTCAGCGGATGCCAGACGACGCCGCAAAAAGGACTGAGCCCAGCGCAGATCGCTGTTCTCAAGGAGCAGGGGTTCAAATTAACGGACGATGGCTGGGCCTTCGGACTTTCGGGCAAAGTGCTGTTTGGCAGTGACGTGGAAAGCCTCAACCCGGCCAGCACCGAGATCGTCGAGCGGATCGGCAAGGCACTGCTGGGTGCGGGAATCGAGCGGGTACGTATCGACGGCCACACCGATGCATCGGGCTCCCAGGCCTATAACGAACAACTGTCGATACGTCGGGCCGAAAGCGTTGGCAAAGTCTTGAGAGGCGTGGGCATGCGCGAAGAAAACGTCCAACTGCGCGGCCTGGGCAGCAGCCAACCCGTCGCCCCCAACGACACCGCCAGCGGGCGCACCGAAAATCGTCGCGTTGCTATCGTGGTCATCGCCGACTAATCGGCAAACACCATCTCCCGGCTGTCGCCCATGAGTAGTGGCTGGTTCTGTTCGGTGACTTCCCGGATGTAATCCCACAACAACGTGATCCGCTTGAGCTTGCGCAGATCCTCCCGGCAGTACATCCAGAATTGCCGGGTGACCGTGATCTCCTCCGGCAGCACCGGCAGCAGGCGTGGGTCTTGGGCGGCCAAAAAGCATGGCAGGATCGCCAGTGACCGGCCTTGTTGCGCCGCCACGAATTGCGCGATCACGCTGGTGCTGCGCAGATGAGCGTGGGCGCCGGGCAATACGTTGGCCAGGTAGAGCAGCTCGGAACTGAACGCCAGGTCATCCACGTAGCTGATGAACGAGTGCTTGTTCAGGTCTGCCGGGCGGTGGATCGGTGGGTGATTGTCCAGGTATTGCCGGGTTGCATAAAGCTGTAACCGATAGTCGCAGAGTTTGCAGCACACGTACGGTCCGTGTTCCGGGCGCTCGAGGGCGATGACGATATCGGCTTCGCGCTTGGAGAGGCTGATGAAGTGCGGCAGCGGCAGGATGTCCACCGAGATCGCCGGGTAGGCGTCGACGAAGTGGCTCAACTGCGGGGTGATGAAAAAGCTGCCGAAGCCTTCGGTGCAGCCCATGCGCACATGCCCGGACAGCGCGACGCCTGAGCCTGAAACCTGTTCGCAAGCCATGTGCAGCGTGCTTTCGATCGACTCGGCATAGCCCAGCAAACGTTGGCCTTCAGCCGTCAGGACAAAACCGTTGGTCCGGGATTTTTCGAACAGCAGCGTACCCAAGGAAGCTTCCAGCGAGCTGATGCGTCGCGACACCGTGGTGTAGTCGACGGCCAGACGCTTGGCGGCCGTGCTGGCCTTGCGGGTGCGGGCCACTTCGAGGAAAAACTTGAGGTCGTCCCAATTCAGCGACCCTAAGGAGGTGATGTTTTTTTGCATGATGGACCGGTTTTTATGTGCGTTCTTATTAGAAGTTTGCACATCTATACTCCAAAAACCGTCTCATCACCAAGGTGACTCTTCACCTTGGTCGTTGCTGAACCAGCGCATCCCTATAAGAACAATCCCGGAGGCCAGCATGAACGTTTCCCTTACGCCCAGCGACACAGCCCTGCAAACCGTCAGATTGCTGATCGATGGCGAGTGGGTCGAGTCCCGATCCAGCGAGTGGCACGACATCGTCAACCCGGCCACCCAACAAGTGCTGGCGAAGGTACCGTTTGCCACCGCGTCGGAAGTCGATGCCGCCATCGCTGCTGCCCAGCGTGCTTTCCAGACCTGGAAGCTGACACCGATCGGTGCGCGGATGCGCATCATGCTCAAGCTCCAGGCGCTGATCCGCGAGCATTCCAAGCGCATCGCCGCGGTGCTCAGCGCCGAACAGGGCAAGACCATCGCCGACGCCGAAGGCGATATTTTCCGCGGCCTGGAAGTGGTCGAGCACGCCTGCTCCATCGGCACCCTGCAAATGGGCGAGTTTGCCGAGAATGTCGCCGGTGGTGTGGATACCTATACCTTGCGTCAGCCGATTGGTGTGTGCGCGGGCATTACCCCGTTCAATTTCCCGGCGATGATCCCGCTGTGGATGTTCCCGATGGCCATCGCCTGCGGCAATACGTTCGTGCTCAAGCCGTCGGAGCAGGATCCGCTGTCGACCATGCTGCTGGTGGAGCTGGCCATCGAGGCCGGTGTGCCGCCGGGCGTGCTGAACGTGGTGCACGGCGGCAAGGATGTGGTGGATGCGCTTTGCACTCACAAGGACATCAAGGCCGTTTCCTTCGTCGGCTCAACGGCGGTCGGCACCCATGTGTATGACCTGGCGGGTCGCCATGGCAAACGCGTGCAATCGATGATGGGCGCAAAGAACCACGCCGTGGTGCTGCCCGACGCCAATCGCGAGCAAACCCTGAACGCCTTGGTCGGTGCCGGTTTCGGCGCGGCGGGCCAGCGTTGCATGGCGACTTCGGTGGTAGTGATGGTGGGCGCGGCCAGGCAATGGTTGCCGGAGCTGAAGGCGCTGGCGCAGAAACTCAAGGTCAATGCCGGCAGCGAGCCGGGCACGGATGTCGGCCCGGTGATTTCCAAGCGAGCCAAGGCGCGCATCCTTGAACTGATCGAGAGCGGCGTGCAGCAAGGCGCAAAACTTGAACTGGATGGCCGCGACATCAGCGTGCCGGGCTTCGAGCAGGGCAACTTCGTCGGTCCGACCCTGTTTTCCGGCGTAACCACCGACATGCGCATCTACACCGAGGAAATTTTCGGCCCGGTGCTGGTGGTGCTGGAGGTCGATACCTTCGATCAAGCCATCGCCCTGGTCAACGCCAATCCGTTTGGCAACGGCACCGGCCTGTTCACCCAGAGCGGTGCGGCGGCGCGCAAATTCCAGAGCGAAATCGACGTCGGCCAAGTCGGTATCAACATCCCGATCCCGGTGCCGGTGCCGTTTTTCAGCTTCACTGGCTCCCGCGGCTCGAAACTCGGCGACCTCGGCCCTTACGGCAAACAAGTGGTGCAGTTCTACACTCAGACCAAGACCGTCACCGCGCGCTGGTTCGACGATGACAGCGTCAACGACGGTGTGAACACCACCATCAACTTGCGTTAAGGAGCCGGACATGAACATCGCATTTATCGGCCTCGGCAACATGGGCGCCCCGATGGCGCGCAATCTGCTCAAGGCCGGCCATTCGTTGAACCTGTTCGACCTGAACCAGACGGTGCTGGCCGAACTGGCGGCGCTCGGCGGCACCATCAGCGCCTCGCCTCGCGATGCGGCCCAGGGCGCGGCGCTGGTGATCACCATGCTGCCGGCCGCTGCCCATGTGCGCAGTGTCTGGCTGGGCGAAGACGGCGTGCTGGCAGGTATCGCCGCCGGCACGCCGGCGGTGGATTGCAGCACCATCGATCCACAAACCGCCCGTGACGTGGCGGCTGCCGCTGCCAGGCAGGGAGTGGCAATGGCCGATGCGCCTGTTTCGGGCGGCACCGGCGGCGCGGCGGCGGGCACCCTGACCTTCATGGTCGGCGCCACGCCTGAGCTGTTCACCACCTTGCAACCGGTACTGGCGCAAATGGGCCGCAACATCGTGCATTGCGGCGAAGTCGGCACCGGGCAGATCGCCAAGATCTGCAACAACCTGCTCTTGGGGATTTCCATGGTCGGCGTCAGCGAGGCCATGGCTTTGGGCGATGCCCTGGGGATCGACACCCAGGTGCTGGCCGGCATCATCAACAGTTCGACCGGTCGATGCTGGAGTTCCGATACCTACAACCCATGGCCCGGCGTGATCGAAACGGCCCCGGCGGCGCGTGGATATACCGGAGGGTTTGGCGCGGACCTGATGCTCAAGGATTTGGGCCTGGCCACCGAAGCCGCGCGGCAGGCCCGTCAGCCGGTGATACTGGGGGCGGTGGCGCAGCAGTTGTACCAGGCGATGAGCCAGCGGGGCGAGGGCGGCAAGGATTTCTCGGCGATTGTGAACAGCTATCGCAAGCCGCAGTGAACCTGTGATATCGAGAGGCTTTTGTGGCGAGGGAGCTTGCTCCCGCTTGGGTGCGAAGCGCCCATCAAAATTGGGGTTGCTGCGCAACCCAGCGGGAGCAAGCTCCCTCGCCACAGGTGGTCCCTCGGCTTTTTTTTTTTTGTTTCAGGCAAACACGAAATATTTACGCACGGTCTCGACCACTTCCCACGTGCCTTTCATGCCTGGTTCGACGACAAAAATATCACCGGCGCGCAGATGAATCGGCGCCATGCCGTCCGGGGTGATCACGCAGTAGCCTTCCTGGAAATGGCAGTATTCCCACTTCACGTAGTCCACCCGCCACTTGCCGGGCGTGCAGATCCAGGTGCCCATGATCTTGCTGCCGTCTTCGCTGGTATAAGCGTTGAGGTTGACGGTGTGCGGGTCGCCTTCGAGTTTTTCCCATTTGCAGGCATCGAGTACAGGCAGCGGATGGGTATCGCGCAGGACGGTGATTGGGGCGGTCATGTGAGCTCCGAAGGGGCAGAAAAGAACCTGCACCCTAGCGTGGAGAAGGACCAGGCAGATGCCTGAACTCGACACCGGGCTGCCCAGAAGCGCGCATCAATCGGCCAGATGCCGGGCCAGGGCCTTGGCGTAGGCCGGAAGTCGTTCGAAATTCCGTGCGCAAAGCAACAGGGCCCGGTGCGCCCAGGCCTCCTGCAGCGGCAAGTAGTGATATGAGGATTGGGATGGACGGCGTTCGATAGCGGCCTTCGGCACGACGGCAATACCCGCGCCATGGGCAACCATGCGGATCACCCCGTCAAAGCCCTCGGCGCGAATGCGGATCTGCATGCGCATTCCGGTGTGCAGCGCCTGTTCCTCCAGGTAAATCGCCAGCGCGCTGGTGGCGTTCAGGCCGACATAGTCGTGGTTAAGGGTCTCGCTGAAACTCGGCGTGCGGCCGTCAGCCAAGGGATGCCCCGACGGTAGGACCAAAACCAGCGGATCGTCACGAAAAGGCCAGGTCTGAAGGCCAGCGGTGTCCACCGCGTCGGAAACGATACCCAGGTCTGCGGCGCCCTGGCGCAACGCGTGGGTGATCCGTGAGCTGGGCAATTCCTGCTGGTCGATGTCCAGGTTGGGGTGGCTGTTGAGGAAACTGGCGAGTAATTCGGGCAGGTATTCGGTCATCGCGCTGGTGTTGCACAGCAGCCGCACCTGGCCTTTGACGCCTTTGGCGTATTCGGCCAGGTCCTGTTGCAGATGTTCGGCGTGCTGCAGCAAGACCCGGGCATGCTGGGCCAAGGCTTTGCCGGCCGGCGTCGGAGTGACGCCGCGCCGCCCGCGTTCGAGCAGGTCGATGCCCAGGGACGCCTCCATGGCACGCACCCGAGCGCTTGCCGCTGCCAGGGAAAGATGGCTGCGAGCGGCGCCGGCGGTGATGTTGCCGGTGTCGAGGATGTTCAGGTAGAGGCGCAGGTCGGTGAGGTCGAAGTGCATGGGGATGCCCTTGGGGTCTGCGGTGCCTGGTTTATTGCTCGCGAGCAGGCTCGCTCCCACAGGGTTCTGTATTTCGACTGTGGGAGCGAGCCTGCTCGCGAAAGCGGCAATGTAATTTTTTTGCCTATCGCCAGACAAGAGGCACCCTCAGTATATGGCACATTTTCAAACCCGGGCATGGGCTTCAGGATAACCCCATGAACACACTCATCGCCTTCTATCAAAACCTCGGCCTGGCCCTTTCCTTGCTGGTCATCGGCACCTTTTTGCTGGCCGGTGCCGTCAAGGGCGTGATAGGCCTCGGCCTGCCGACCATTTCAATGGGACTTCTCGGCCTGGCTATGGCTCCGGCACAGGCTGCGGCACTGTTGCTGATTCCAGCCACGCTGACCAATGTCTGGCAACTGGCATCTGGCGGGCATCTGCAAGCATTGATCCGGCGCTTGTGGCCGCTGCTGCTGGCGATTTTCATCGGCACCGGCCTTGGCACGTTGTGGATCGGCAATGTGGGCGGCGCCTGGGCAGTACGGGCGCTCGGCGCGGCGCTGGTGTTGTATGCGTTGAGCGGGTTGTTGCTGCCGACGTTGCGAGTGAGCGCCCGGGATGAACACTGGCTCGCGCCACTCTGTGGCGTGTTGACCGGTGTGATCACCTCGGCCACAGGCGTGTTCGTCATCCCGGCGGTGCCTTATCTGCAAGCGCTGGGCTTGAGCAAGGATGAGTTGGTGCAGGCCCTCGGCCTGTCATTCACCGTCTCGACGCTGGCCTTGGCGGCCGGCCTGCTGTGGCACGGTGCGCTGGGGGGCGGTGAACTGAGCGCTTCGCTGCTGGCGCTGGTGCCGGCGCTGCTGGGGATGTGGCTGGGGCAATGGCTGCGCCAGCGGATCAGCGCCGTGTTGTTCAAGCGGGTGTTTTTTATTGGCCTTGGTGTGCTCGGCGGCCATCTGTTGATCAGCGGCTAGCCGAGGATCGACTGAGCATGTCGACGCGGCGAATCTCGAAGTCGCGTTCCAGATAGTCCATGCGCTGCTCGAAGAACTGCTTCATGTGCGGCAGGCTCGAATGCACTTCCAGGTCAGCCTGGGATGCCCAGATCTCATAGAAGATGAACAACGTCGGGTCCTGCTGGTCGCGCAGCATGTGATATTCGATGCAGCCAGGCTCGGCACGACTCGGTTCGACGTAGGCGCGAAACAGCGTTTCGAAGGCTTCGGCTTTTTCCGGGCGGGTCTTGGCGTGCAGGATGAAACCGTGCAATTCACTCATCAGGTGGGCTCCTGGTCAAAGGGTCCGGTGAATTTTACGGCAACAATCCAGTTGCGATTCGTGCGTATAGATCAAAACAGTTTTGTCGTTTCGCTGCTTATTCCGCGCGAAGCTCATCGGTACTCTGCCGCCATCATTTTCAATCTTTCCCTTCGGCGTCCGTCCAGCGGTCTACGCCGTGGAACCAATGAGGCTCCGATGAAAAAAATCCTGTTGCTCAATGGCGGTAAACAATTCGCTCACTCCGACGGTCGCTATAACGCAACCCTGCACGACACTGCGCTCAGCGTGCTCGACCGTGGCGGCCTGGATGTAAAAACCACGTTCATCGACGGCGGCTACGACATCAAGGAAGAAGTCGCGAAATTCCTTTGGGCCGACGTGATCATTTACCAGATGCCCGGCTGGTGGATGGGTGCTCCCTGGACGGTAAAAAAATACATCGACGAGGTCTTCACCGAAGGCCACGGCAGCCTCTATGCCAGCGACGGCCGTACCCGTTCCGATGCTTCGCAGAAATATGGCAGCGGTGGCCTGGTGCAGGGCAAGCAGTACATGCTGTCGCTGACCTGGAACGCCCCGCAGCAAGCCTTCGACGACCCGACTGATTTCTTCGAAGCCAAGGGCGTGGACGCGGTGTATTTCCCGTTCCACAAGGCCAACCAGTTCCTCGGCATGACCGGTCTGCCGACGTTTCTCTGCGTGGACGTGATGAAGCGTCCGAACATCGAAGAAGATGTGGCGCGGTATGAGCGGCATTTGATTGAGGTGTTCGGTCTTTCGCGGTAATCGGGCTAGTATCCGGCTGACTTGAAGCGAAGGTGTCGTGGCGAGGGAGCTTGCTCCCGCTGAGGTGCGAAGCGCCTCCAAAAAGCGGTCGCTACGCGCCCAGCGGGAGCAAGCTCCCTCGCCACAAAGGCGATCGCTACATCGGTATATGCATTCCACGAGAGGATGTCTGTGAAAGCCAGATCCGACGAGTTGCAGATTTTTGTCTGCGTGATCGAATGTGGATCGATTTCCGCCGCCGCCGAGCAGGTCGGGCAGACGCCGTCGGCGGTCAGCCGTACGTTGTCGCGCCTGGAGGCCAAGCTCGACACCACGCTGATCAACCGCACCACGCGGCGCATGGACCTGACTGAAGAAGGCAGGTACTTCTTCGAGCAGGCCAAGGGCATTCTTGACCAGATGGACGAGCTGGAAGAGCGCCTGTCTTCCCGCCAGAAGAACCCCGCCGGGCGCTTGCGGATCAATGCAGCATCGCCGTTCATGCTGCACGCCATCGTTCCTCATATCGAAGAATTCCGCACGCTCTACCCGGACATTCAGCTCGAACTCAACAGCAACGACTTGATCATCGATCTGCTCGAGCAAAGCACAGACGTCGCCATCCGCATCGGCACCCTGACCGACTCGACGCTTCATGCACGGTCGCTGGGATGCAGTCCGTTGCACATCCTCGCCAGCCCGGCCTACCTCAAGCGCCATGGCACACCTTCAAGCGTGGCCGAGTTGGCGGAGCATTCGCTGCTGGGGTTTGCCCAGAACGACGGGCTCAACCAATGGCCGCTGCGCCACATCCACGGTGATCGCTGGCCGATCCAGCCGGCCATCAGCGCGTCCAGCGGCGAAACGGTGCGTCACCTGGCGCTGCAAGGGCAGGGCATCGCTTGCCTGTCGGATTTCATGACGCGCGACGATATCAGCGCCGGCCGCCTCAAGGTGCTGCTGGCCGATGCCAACAGCGGCTACCGCCAGCCGATCAACGCGGTGTACTACCGCAACTCTCAACTGGCGCTGAGGATCCAGTGCTTCCTGGACTTTATCCAAGGCAAGCTCGCCGGGTACGCCTCGCGGGAATTCAAGGGCTGATTCGTGATTTCAAGGCAAGAGTGATTTGGGCAATGTGGACTGTTTCGGCAAGGAACGCTCCTCGATACTCGTCCCATCACTGATCTCGCCAAGGAGTTATCCCATGAAAGTATTTGTTACCGGCGCTGCCGGCTTCATCGGCGGTTCCATTGCTACCGGTCTCGTGCGGGCCGGCCATCACGTCACTGGCCTGGTGCGCAACGCCGAACAAGCCGACGAGTTGAGCGCGCTGGGCATCACGCCGGTTATCGGCACCCTTGAAGACAGCGCGCTGCTGACCGAACAGGCGCGAGCCGCCGACGCGGTGATCAACGCCGCCAGCAGCGATCATCGTGGCGCGGCCGAAGCGTTGGTCGAGGCGCTCAAGGGCTCGAACAAGGTGTTGCTGCATACCAGCGGTTCGAGCATCGTCGGCGACGCATCGGGCGGTCGTGCCAGCGATGACATCTACTACGAAGACTCCCTGCCGCAACCTACCGCCGACAAGGCGCCCCGTGTCGCGATCGACAACCTGGTTCTCGACGCGGCAAAGCATGGCGTGAATTCGGCGGTGATCTGCAACACGCTGATCTATGGCCACAGCCTGGGCGTCAAGCGTGACAGCGTGCAACTGCCGCGCCTGCTCAAGCAGGCACGCAAAAGCGGCGTGGTGCGGCATGTCGGACCGGGGCAGAACATCTGGTCCAATGTGCACATCGAGGACGTGGTCGAGTTGTACACCCTGGCCCTGACCCGCAACCAGCCTGGCACCTTCTATTTTGTCGAAAGCGGTGAAGCTTCGTTCATCGAGATGACCACCGCGATGGCTCAGGCGCTGAACCTTGGCGAACCGCAGGATTGGCCGCTGGCGGATGCCGAAGCCGAGTGGGGTTATGAAATGGCCAATTACGGCCTGGGTTCCAACAGCCGCGTACGCGGCAAGAATGCCCGCGAGCTGTTGGGGTGGACACCGAAGCGCACGTCGGTGGTGGCTTGGATTCTTGATGAGATGGTGTGAGTTACGCCGGTCGAGCCGTAAGAGTAAACACCCTTGTGGGAGCGAGCCTGCTCGCGAAGGCGGTCTGTCAGTCGAAGCACATGTTGCCTGGTCTTTCGCCTTCGCGAGCAGGCTCGCTCCCACAGGGTTTTGTGTTGGCCTATCTTTAGTCGTGATGCACACCCGCGCGCTTGAGCATCTGTTTGCAACGCTCGGACAGATGAAACACCCGCAGATGCTTGCCCGCCTTGCTGTAGCGCTCGCGCAGGGTCATCAGCGCGGCGATGGCCGAGTAGTCGACGAAGCTCAAGTGGCGGCAGTCCAGGGTCACCAGGTCGGGGTCGTTGGCCGTGTCGAACTGGTTGAGGAACGGCGTGGTCGAGGCGAAGAACAACGTGCCGTGCAGCCGATAAAGCTTGCTGCCATCGGCTTCCAGGTGCGTGTCGGCGTACAACTCCCGGGCCTGTTGCCAGGCGAAGTTGAGCGCCGCGATGATAATCCCGCAAAGGACCGCGACGGCCAGGTCGGTAAACACGGTGATGACGGTGACCGCGATGATCACCAGTACATCATTGGCCGGCACCTTGTTGATGACCCGCAACGAGGCCCAGGCAAAGGTCTGCTGAGCGACCACGAACATCACGCCCACCAGCGCGGCCAGCGGGATGCGTTCGATCAGTGGCGACAGGAACAGCACGAACAGCAACACCATCACTCCAGCCACTACTCCGGACAAGCGGCCGCGCCCGCCGGAGCTTAGGTTGATCACCGTCTGGCCGATCATGGCGCAACCGCCCATGCCGCCTAACAGGCCGGACGCCATGTTTGCCGCGCCCAATGCCACGCACTCACGGTCCGGATAACCACGGCTCTCAGTGATTTCGTCGGTGAGGTTGAGGGTCAGCAGCGTTTCCAGCAGGCCGACCATCGCCATGACCACCGCATAGGGCGCGATTATCAGCAATGTTTCCAGGTTCCAGGGGATATCCGGCAGGGTAAGGACCGGCAAGCCACCGGCGATGTGCGCCATGTCGCCCAGCGTCCGGGTCGGCAGGCCAAGCAAGTAGACCGCCAGGCCAATCCCGAGGATTGCCACCAGGGCCGGCGGTACGCTACGGGTCAGGCGCGGGAGCAGATAGACGATGGCCATGGTCAACGCCACGAGGCCGGCCATCAGGTACAGCGGGGCGCCGCTCAGCCAGGTTCCGTCGCTCTTGAAGTGCTCCAGTTGCGCCAACGCGATGACGATCGCCAGGCCGTTGACGAAACCGAGCATCACCGGGTGCGGCACCATCCGCACCAGCTTGCCCAGCCGCAGCAGCCCGAACGCCATCATGATCAATCCGCCCAGCAGCACCGTGGCCAGCAGGTACTGCACGCCGTGTTGCACCACCAGCGCGACGATCACCACCGCCATCGATCCCGCCGCCCCCGACACCATGCCCGGCCGCCCGCCGAACAGGGCGGTCAACGTGCAGATGATGAAGGCGCCATACAGACCCATCAGCGGATTCAGATGCGCAACCAGGGCGAAGGCAATGCATTCCGGGAGCAAGGCGAAAGAGGTGGTGAGGCCGGCGAGGGCGTCGGCGCGAAGACGAGCTGGTTTCATGGTTTACCTGATTGGGCGCCGGTGAAGCGTCGGCTGCCGAAGACGTGGTGCGAAAAGCAGGGGGAATGGTACGGAATCGAGGACCTTGGGGCCAGTGATTGGCTTTCCGGGGGCCTGCTGTGCAGGCCAGCGGGAGCAAGCTCCCTCGCCACGAAGGGCCTGTCTGGCGATGAAAATTCGGCTGTGGATTTTCATTGGGGCCTTGTCTTGATGTCCCTGCGCGACATTTTTTGTCTGTGGGCGAAAATTACTTTCAGCGGGTTTGTAGATTTCTTCTCAAAATGATTTATGAGTTTCATAAACAACGACGTCACCCCATTCGAGGAGTAACGCATGGCCCCTGATTTCGGTTATTGGCTGTTGGTCTACGCGGCGATCGCGATCATTGCGCTGATTGTCCTGATCGCGCGCTACCGTCTCAACCCGTTCATCGTGATTACCCTGGTTTCCATCGGCCTGGCGCTGCTGGCCGGGATGCCACCCTCCAGCGTCGTCGGCGCCTACGAGGCGGGCGTGGGCAAAACACTGGGGCACATTGCGCTGGTGGTGGCCTTGGGCACGATGCTTGGCAAGATGATGGCCGAGTCCGGTGGCGCGGAGCGGATGGCGCAGACGCTGATCGAGCGCTTCGGCGAGCGCAACGCTCACTGGGCGATGGTGTGTATTGCGTTCCTGGTGGGGTTGCCGTTGTTTTTCGAGGTCGGCTTTGTGCTGCTGGTGCCTATCGCATTCACGATTGCCCGGCGTGTCGGCGTGTCGATCCTGATGGTCGGCTTGCCGATGGTGGCCGGGTTGTCGGTGGTCCACGCCCTGGTGCCACCGCATCCTGCGGCGATGCTGGCGGTGCAGGCATTCCAGGCTTCGGTGGGGCAGACCCTGCTGTATGCGATCCTGATCGGCATTCCCACCGCAATCATCGCCGGTCCCCTGTACGCCAGATTCATCGTGCCACGCATTCAGCTGCCGGCCGAGAACCCATTGGAGCGGCAATTTCTCGACCGCGAGCCACGTGCCAACCTGCCGGGATTCGGTATCACGTTAGGGACGATCCTGTTGCCGGTGGTCCTGATGTTGATCGGTGGCTGGGCCAACCTGATTTCCACGCCGGGCAGCGGTTTCAATCAGTTCCTGTTGTTTATCGGCAACTCGGTGATCGCCTTGCTCCTGGCGACCATTCTCAGCTTCTGGACCCTCGGCCTGGCCCAAGGCTTCAACCGCGAATCGATCCTCAAATTCACCAACGAGTGCCTGGCGCCGACGGCCAGCATCACTTTGCTGGTGGGCGCCGGCGGTGGTTTGAACCGGATTCTGGTGGACGCTGGCGTGACCCAGCAAATCGTGGGGCTGGCCCAGGAGTTCCAGTTGTCGCCGTTGGTCATGGGCTGGCTGTTCGCCGCGTTGATGCGCGTCGCCACCGGTTCGGCGACGGTGGCAATGACCACGGCCTCGGGCATTGTCGCGCCCGTGGCGATCGGCCTCGGTTATCCCCATCCTGAGCTGTTGGTACTGGCGACTGGCGCCGGGTCGGTGATCTTTTCCCACGTCAACGACGGCGGCTTCTGGTTGATCAAGGAATACTTCAATATGACCGTCACCCAAACCTTCAAGACCTGGACCGTGCTCGAAACGTTGATCTCCCTGGTCGCGTTCGGCCTGACCCTCGGGCTTGCGCGCGTGCTCTGATCGCGCTCCAACAGAGGTGCCGTCATGGACATCCTTTACCAGATCCGCTCCCGTCAGGATTTCTTTAGTGCAGGCGAAGGAAGAATCGCCCGACTGATGCTCGACGACGTAGGATTTGCCGCTTCCGCCAGCCTGGATGAACTGGCCCAACGCGCTGAAGTCAGCAGTGCCACGCTGTCGCGGTTTGCCCGGACCGTCGGTTGCCGCGATTTGCGCGATCTGCGCCTGCAACTGGCCCAGGCCAGTGGCGTCGGCAGCCGTTTCCTCGACCCCACGGGCGCGCCCGAGCAGTCGGCGTTTTATGGGCAGATCGTCGGCGATATCGAATCGACGCTGCGCCAACACTTGTCGGCATTCGAAGAGTCACGTTTCGCCGACGCGGTACGGATGATCGGCAAGGCGCGGATGATCCATGCGTTCGGGCTCGGCGGGTGGTCGGCGCTGTGCGGCGAAGAGTTGCAGGTGCGGCTGGTGCGTTTCGGCTACCCGATCGCCGCCTGCCGCGACCCACTGATGATGCGTATCACGGCCACTTCGCTGAGCGATCAGCATCTGGTGATTGCCTGTTCACTGACCGGCATCACCCCGGAGCTGCTCGGCGCGGTGGAACTGGCGCGCAGCTACGGTGCACCGGTCCTGGCGATTACCCGTGTCGACTCGCCGCTGGCCCACCTGGCGGATGTGGTGCTGCCCCTGCAAGGCGCCGAAACCTCCTTCATCTTCAAACCCACGGCGGCGCGCTACGGCATGCTGTTGGCGATCGATGTGCTCGCCACCGAGTTGGCGCTGGCCCATCCGCAAGACAATCAAGAGCGCCTGCGGCGGGTCAAGCTCGCCCTGGACGATTACCGAGGCGGCGAGGACGACCTGCCGCTGGGAGACTGACATGCACTACGACACGCTTATTCGCAACGCGCTGATCATCGACGGCAGCGACAAGCCCGGCTACAGCGCCGACGTGGCGATACGCGCCGGTCGTATCGAGCACATCGGCGACCTCCGCGCCGCCCGGGCGGCTGAAGAAGTCGACGCCGCCGGCCGGGTATTGGCGCCGGGATTCATCGACGTGCATACCCACGACGACACGGTGGTCATACGCCAACCGCAGATGCTGCCCAAACTCAGTCAGGGCGTCACCACGGTCATTGTCGGCAATTGCGGCATCAGCGCTGCGCCCGTCAGCCTGCGGGGCGATCCACCGGACCCGATGAACCTGCTCGGTACTGCCCTGGCGTTCGCCTACCCCCGTTTCGCTGATTATCGTGCGGCGGTGGAAGCTGCCACGCCGGCGGTCAATGTCGCGGCACTGGTCGGGCACACGGCGCTGCGCAGCAACCACCTGGACGATCTGCTGCGCACCGCCAGCGCCGGAGAAATCGCCGCCATGCGTCAGCAACTGCGCGAAAGCCTGGAGGACGGTGCGCTGGGTTTATCCACCGGGCTGGCCTACGCCAACGCGTTCTGCGCGTCGACCGATGAAGTCATGCAACTGAGCGAAGAGTTGGCAGCGTTCGGCGCGGTCTACACCACCCATTTGCGCAGCGAATTCGAACCGGTGCTGGAAGCGATGGACGAGGCCTTCCAGATCGGCCGTCACGCACGGAGCCCGGTAATCATTTCCCACCTCAAATGTGCGGGGGCCGGTAATTGGGGGCGTAGCCCACAGGTGCTCGCGGCGCTGGAAAATGCCGCCAAAAACCATCCCGTCGGATGCGACTGTTATCCCTACGCGGCGAGCTCTTCGACGCTGGACCTCAAGCAAGTGACCGATGCCCATCGCATCACTATTACCTGGTCGACGCCGCACCCGCACATGAGCGGACGGGACTTGATCGACATCGCCGCCGAATGGGGCATGCCACTGCTGGAAGCCGCGCGCTGCTTGCAGCCGGCCGGCGCGGTGTACTACGGCATGGACGAAAGCGACGTAAGACGCATCCTCGCACACCCATTGTCGATGGTCGGCTCCGACGGCTTGCCCGAGGACCCTTTTCCCCATCCTCGGTTGTGGGGCGCTTTCCCACGGGTGCTGGGACATTTCAGTCGAGACATCGGGCTGTTTCCGTTACACACCGCCGTGCACAAGATGACCGGCCTTTCGGCTGCACGCTTTGGCCTGAAAGAGCGGGGTGAAATCCATGAAGGATATTGGGCCGACCTGGTGTTGTTCAATCCGCAAACCGTCCGCGACGTCGCCGATTTCAACCAGCCGCAACGGGCTGCCGAGGGCATCGATGGCGTATGGATCAACGGCGTCCTGAGTTATCGCGATGGCCAGGCAAACGGCCGCCGGGAAGGCCGATTCCTGGCGCGGGAAGGCAATCTGCGCCAGGGATTTCGGACTTTTAAAGATGTGTAAGCGGCTGATATAACGTTAATTGACGCCACAATAATGGCACTACGACACTAAAGAAGCCGGCTTATAGGCCGAAGCATTGGGGTCAACCCATCTAAACTGGGTCATTTCAGCCAGGGAGCAACCCATGAGCTTCGGTAAGACCACCCCGATCCTGCGGATTTTCGATGAAACCAAGGCCTTGGCGTTCTATGTCGATTTCCTAGGCTTTACCGTCGACTGGCAACATCGCTTTGGTGACGACTATCCGCTGTACCTGCAAGTGTCGCGCGGTGATTGCGTGCTGCACCTGTCCGAACACCACGGCGATTGCACGCCGGGCTCGGCGCTGCGGATCGAGACCGATGAGCTGGAAGCGTTCCAGCAACAGTTGATGGCCAAGCAATACCGCTACGCCCACCCACAAATCCAGGCCATGCCATGGGGTAGCCAGGACATGACCCTCAGTGATCCGTTCGGGAATCGGTTGGTGTTTACCAATGCGATCAGTGCGTAACAGATATCGCGAATCGCTTGATCAGTTTGCCCGCCTCTTCAAAGAAGCGGGCAAACGCGTTTCGTCAAACCCTGAAATGACTGACCATCTGCTGCAATTGACTGCCCAGCCGCGCCAGTTCAACACTGGACGCCGCGGTTTCTTCGCTGGCGGCGGCGGTCTGTTCGGACACGTCGCGCACGTTGATGATGCTGCGGCTGATTTCCTCGGCCACGGCGCTTTGCTGCTCGGCGGCGGCGGCGATCTGCTGGTTCATCGATTGGATGTTCGACACCGTACGGGTGATGTTCTCCAGTGATACGCCGGCCTTGCGGGTCAGGGCCACGCTGCTGTCGGTGAGGTTGCGGCTGTTGTTCATCACGGCGGCCACTTGCTGGGTGCCGTTCTGCAGGCCGGCCACCAGGCCTTCGATTTCCTCGGTGGATTTCTGGGTGCGCTGGGCCAGGCCACGGACTTCGTCGGCAACGACCGCAAAGCCACGACCGGCTTCACCGGCGCGGGCGGCTTCGATGGCGGCGTTGAGCGCCAGCAGGTTGGTCTGTTCGGCCACGGCCTTGATCACGTCCATCACTGCGCCAATCTTGTCGCTCTCCTGTTGCAGCACGCTCATGGCGTCGGTGGAGCGCACCACTTCACTGGCCAGGCGTTCGATCTGGGCGATGGCTTCGCTGACCACTTGGTCGCCGGCACGGGCTTCGCCGTCGGCGGCGGCCGCTGCCTGGGAGGCTTCTTCGGCGTTGCGGGCAACTTCCTGCACCGTGGCGGTCATTTCGTGCATGGCGGTTGCGACCTGGTCGGTCTCGACTTTTTGGCTGTTGACCCCGGCACTGGTCTGTTCGGTGACCGCCGACAATTCTTCGGCGGCGCTGGCGATCTGAGTCACGCCATCACGGATGCCGCTGATGAGGTCGCGCAGCGTCACGCCCATGCGCGCGATGCCCTGTTGCAGTACGCCCAGCTCATCGCGACGGGTGACGAACACATCCTGCGACAGGTCGCCGCTGGCGATGCGTTCGACCACGGTCAGGGTTTCGCGCAGCGGACGGGTGATCTGGCGGGTGATGATGACGGCAGCAATGATGCCGACCAACAACGCCAGCAACGTGCTGACCAGTTGCAACGTACGCGCCTGGGCGCTTTCGGCGTCGCGACGGTCGAGCTGGATCTGGTACAGCTGTTCGCTCAGGGAAACGATGGTCGCGCCCTGGTCGGTCATTTCCTTGCGCGCCTGCACCACGTCCGCCGTGGCCGATTTGAAGGCCTGCACGGCGCTGCGGTATTGCACCAGGGTGGTTTCCAGCTGACGCAGTTCGTCCTGATGGACGCTGGCATAATATTCGTTCAGCGGCTTGAGCGAAGCAATCGCCGCGTCCAGTTGGGCGAAGGCCTTGCGTTCGGTATCGGCGTTGGGGTTGGCGGTGTAGCCGCGCACTTCATAGCGAGCGAGCATGAACGCCTGCTTGGCTTCAGTGATGGCCTGGAACTGGGCGAAGCGTTCATCGTTGAGGGCCATTTGCTTCACATCGGCGTCGATGGCCTCGATCAGCTTGTAGGCCGTTTCGGCGTTTGCCCCCATGACATCACGAGCGCTGTTGCCGGTGCGGTAAGCGCTGCGCATTTTGTTCAGCGATACTTGATAGGCGCTGATGGTCGCGCTCTGCTCTCTGAGCAGCTTGACGTTTTCCGGGCTCTTGAAGCTGTTGAGCAGCGCGTTCTGTTGCGCGACGAAACCGTCGAGGGTGGTTTGCACATTCTGTGCAGCGGCTTCGTCACCGTTGGCCAGCATGTATTGCAGGCGAGTCACGCGCAGTTTGGTCAGGCCGGCGTTGAGCTGGGTGATGTCGCTCATCCAGTTGCTGCGGTCGATCAGGCCGCCAAGGCTGGTCCAGCTGGTCAGGGCCAGCAGGCAGGTCAGGACCAGCACCAGGCCGAAGCCCAGGCCCAATTTCATGTTGACGCTAATGTTGCCAAACCAGCTATTCATCAAATTCCTCCAGGAACGTTGTGCTGCTTATCGTCGGTTGGCTGGAAGATTGTTGTTGTTAAGAGCCAGCAAAAACGTGTAACGGAGCTTTATCGGCGGAAACGGAGGGATCTGTAAGATTTTTTTCCACATCGGGAAAGGCAGGGGGCACAGCGGGCGACTCGGCCTGAAATTCAGGCAAAAAAAAGCCCGCGGGAGAGCGGGCTAAAACCTTAGTTTCTTGAATGAGCGAGGCGATGTTAGCGAATCCCGCGAGGACGTGGGGTGAAGAAAAGTTCATGCAGGGGCTGGCCTCATCGATTGGCTGATCGGCCGTCTGACGCGGGCCTGTCAGTTCAATAGCGCATGCTCGGCACGTACCGAATTCATGAACGCCTGCATCGCCGATGACTGGATGCGATGGCGGCGGGTGATCAATCCGTACGGTGGCAACCGGGCTTCGAACTTGATCGGCAACACGGCGAGCAAGTCACGACCTGGATAATCCTCGACGACCGATATCGGGGTGACGCCGAGCATGTCGGTCTGCTGGACCAATGAGAGCAAGGTCATGATCGAGGTGGTTTCGACGATGCTGCTGGGGATATCGACCCGGGCGTTGTGAAACACCTGGTTGATGATTGCGCGCATCGGGCTCGGGTGTTGTTGCAACACCCAGGTCATGCTCTGTAGCTCGGCCCAGCCCAGTCGGGTCGCCTGCGCCAACGGATTCTGCGCGCCACAAATGACACACAGCGCCTCTTCCCCGAGGCTGTCGAAGAGCAACTCTTCGGCGCGGGCACCGGCGGGAATCCGGCCCAGGACGATGTCCAGTTGATCCTGCAACAGCGCTTGTACCAGCACGTCGCTGGTGTCGACCTGGATGCTCATGGACAACCGGGGATGGCTTTGTTTCAGGGTCGCGATGGTGCGCGTCAGCAGTCCCGAAGCCAGCGCCGGAATGGCGCCTACTGCCACCCGGCCGAGGTTGCCGGATTCGAGTGCCACCAGTTCTTCGCGCATGCCGCTGAGCTCGGCGAAGACCATACGCGCGTAATAAATGACGGTTTCCCCGAATGGGGTGGAGCGCATGCCACGGGGCAGGCGTTCGAACAGCTCGACGCCGAGCAAGTCCTCGGCTTCGTGCAGCATTTTGGTGGCAGCCGGTTGGGTCATGCCGATGTGGTCGGCTGCGCGGCGCAGAGAACCTAATTCCTGCAATGCCAGCATCAGCCGCAGTTGGCGCAGACGCAGTCGACTATGGATGACATTGGCAACAGGAATTCGGGTCATGGGCGGTGCTCGCTGGAAAGTCCGTGGCAAGCCTGACAATAAATGCCAGGCGTTACCAGCAGTGCCGAGTCACAGCAATGATTTCGCCTCGGCGACGTGGGGTTTACGCAGGCCCACCAGCAGGCCCAGTGCCTTGGAGATCAGCGGCCAGAGCAGCATCAGCAGCGCGGCGGTGGTCAGGCTGCCCACCAATGGGTTGGACCAGAAAATTCCCAGCTGTCCGTCAGAAAACAGCATCGACTGGCGGAATGCGTCTTCGGCCTTGTCCCCCAGGACGGCTGCCAGCACCAGCGGCGCAATCGGATAGCCGAGTTTCTTGAACAGGTAACCCAGCGCACCGAAGCCCAGCATCAGTACCACGTCGAAGAACGAGTTGTGCACCGAGTACGCACCGATGGCGCAGACCATGATGATGATCGGCGCGATGATCGAGAACGGAATGCGCAGGATCGACGCGAACAGCGGCACGGTGGCCAACACCACGATCAGGCTGACCACGTTGCCCAGGTACATGCTGGCGATCAGGCCCCAGACAAAGTCGTGTTGCTCGACGAACAGTGTCGGCCCAGGGTGCAGGCCCCAGATCATCAAGCCACCGAGCATCACCGCTGCCGTGGCGGAACCCGGAATGCCCAGCGTCAGCATCGGCAGCAGCGCGCTGGTACCGGCAGCGTGGTCGGCGGTTTCCGGGGCGATAACCCCTTCGATCTCGCCTTTGCCGAAGTTGTCGCGGTTTTTCGAGAAACGTCGCGCCAGGCTGTAGCTCATGAACGATGCCGCCGTCGGGCCGCCGGGGGTGATGCCCATCCAGCAACCGACCAGTGTGCTGCGCACGATCGTCCACCAGTAACGCGGCAGTCTGGCCCAGGTGCGCAAGATCACCATCGGTGTGATGCGCGCATGTTCGCCACGAAACACCAGGCCTTCCTCCACCGTGCAGAGGATTTCCCCAATGCCGAACAGGCCGATCACCGCCACTTCAAAACTGATCCCGGTCATCAGGATCGGCTGGTCGAACGTCAGGCGCAGGTTGCCGGAAACCGTGTCCATGCCGACTGCCGCCATGGCGAAGCCAATCATCATCGCGACCACGGTTTTTAATGGCGGATTCTTGCTCATGCCGATGAAGGTGCAGAACGCCAACAGGTACACCGCGAAGAACTCCGGCGAGCTGAAGGACATGGCGAACGCTGCGATTTTTGTCGACAGGAACGTCAGCAACAACACCCCGCACAACGCACCGATCAGCGCCGAGCTGAACGCGGCGGTCAACGCCTCGGCAGCCCGGCCTTCGCGGGCCATCGGGTAACCGTCGAAGGTGGTCGCCACCGATGAAGGCTCGCCAGGAATGTTGAACAGGATCGAGGTGATCGAGCCGCCAAACAGCGCGCCCCAATACATGCACGACAGCAGGATGATCGCCGACACCGGCGACATGGTGAAGGTCAAGGGCAGCAACAGCGCCACGCCATTGGGCGCGCCGAGACCGGGCAACACACCGACCAGGATGCCCAGCAGAACGCCGATCACCATCAGACCGATGTGGCCCGGGGTCAGGATCAGGTTCATGCCCTGCAACAGGGAATCGAACTCGCTCATTTGAAGGTTCTCCCGGCCAGGGCAATCCAGTCGCCTATTGGGCCGGCATCCAGCGGGACCTTGAACCACAGCGCGAAAATCAGGTAGCTGGCGAGCGCCGCACCGAGGGCAACCGCACCGATCATCCACTTGTCGTAAGGCTTGGCGCGGACCTTGTCGCGCCACATGAACCAGGCAATGAAACAGGCCGACGCGAGGTAGATGCCGGTGAAGGGCATCGCACCGACGAACAGGGCAATGGGCAGGAAAACCGATAGCACTTGCTTGAACGCACTGCGGGTAAGGAATGCAACACTGAGGGCCTGCCAGCGCACCACCGTCAGCACGCCGTTGGCGACGCTCGCCGCACTCAGTATCAGGCCGATATAGAACGGGAAGTAACCCGGTTCAGGGCCGGCATCGCCCCAGCCGATGCCTTGTTCGACACTGCCGAACATCACCACGGCACCGAGCAGGGTAGTAAACAGCGTCAGGCCGAGCTCGACCCAACGGGTACCGACCAGCGCCGGTGAATCCGAAGAATGGGACATCAAACACCTCCAGTAGGTGACGACCGCCCTGGGGCGAGCGGCCCTGTCAACTTCAGTTTTTCAGCCAGCCGGCTTCCTTGAACACCGGGGTGACGCGGGCGACGTCCTTTTCGATGTAGGCGGTCAGGGGCTCGCCTTCGAGGAAAGTCGGCACCAGCGCGTTCTGTTTGACGTAGGCCTTGAACTCATCGGTCTGCGTGACTTTGCGCATCAGCTCGACATAAAAGGCCCGTTGTTCGGCACTGACATCGCCGGGCATGAACACCGTACGCGGGAAGCGGTACTGATCGATGCCCAGGCCCTGTTCGTGGCAGGTTGGAACATCGGCCCAACTTTTATTCCCGGCGACGTTCTCGGTGTAGCTCATGCGCTCCTTGCTGAATACGCAGAGCGGTTCGACTTGATCACCGCGCCACTGGCTGATGCTTTCGCTGGGGTTGTTGACGTTGGCCGCGATGTGTTTGCCGGCCAGTTGGGTTGCGGCTTCACTGCCGCTCTTGAACGGGATGTACACCAGTTTGCTGTTGTTGGTCTGGTTGAGCAGCAGGGTGAGGGTCTGGTCGACGTCCTTGGACTGGCTGCCCCCCATGCGCAGCTTCGCCGGGTCGGTCTTGGCCGCTTCGTAGAAACCTTTCGCGTCTTTCCACGGCGCGCCCTTGTAGCTCCAGAGAATAAAGTCATCTTCGGCCACGGCGGCAATCGGGGTCAGTTCCTGCCATTGGTAGCCGAGCTTGGAGACCAGCGGCAACAGGTAAACGTTATTGGTGGCGATCACCAGTTTCTCTGCATCGCCCTTGTTCATCTTCATGTCGAGGAAGGCCTCGGCACCGTTGCCGCCACCCTTGTTGAGGACAATGGTGTTGACGTCGAGCAGCTTATGGGTGGTGATGATCGACTGGATCAGGCGACCGAGCTGGTCGGTTCCGCCACCCGGGCCGCCGGCGACGACGATTTCGACATTCTTGTCCGGTTGCCAGGCGGCGTGGGCAAGGGCGGGAAGGACGCCGACGGCAATCAGGGCGCCGCCTAGAAGAAGACGCGATGTGCGACGGACGAATGCATTTCGCATGATGGGCCTCGTTTTTGTCGTTGTTATGAGTGACTTGTCTGCGCGATGAAGCCGCAAGCCTGGCCTGAGTGTGGAAAGGTGCCGGCGCCGCGTCTAGTCAAAACAATACATACACCGATAGCCTGGAGTTATAGCTCGCGAAAAGGAGCGGTGGACATCGTTCAGAGTCGAGGGCTGGGGCTCTTTTTTGAAACAAGCAGAAATAGAACCCGAAGGCTGAAAGCGCGCGGTGCCATAACCCGAAGCTATCACCTGATTTCAAGTTTTGATTAGACGGTTATCGCCAGGCCTCCGATAGTGCTCGGCAACGTCTTCAGGCCGACGGCATTTCACAACAATAACAAACGGGGTACATGCCATGGCTCAGGCGAGAGCATTGCGTCATGACCGGGCGTAGCATGGGCCCTTGAGGAGTGAAGCATGAAAAAAACCACTATCGCCATGGTCCTGGGTGACCCGGCCGGCATTGGCCCGGAATTGATTGCACGCTTGCTTGCCGAGCCCGAGGTACGCAGCAAGGCCAATATCATTGTGATTGCCGACGAAGCGGAAATGCGTCGCGGCATGCGCATCGCCGGCAGCGAGTTTCCTTATCGCCGGGTGGAGACCCTGGACGTGTTGGAGTTCGTCGATGACACGCCGCTGTTCCATGACTTTCGCGGCGATACGGTTGGCGAGTTCGCCCGTAGCGAGGCCAGCGTGATTGGCGGTCGCTACAGCCTCGACACTCTGGAAAAGGCCCTGCGCCTGACCGAAGCCGGGACCACCGACGCGATCATGTTCGGGCCGCTGAACAAGACCTCGCTGCACATGGCGGGCATGGCCCACAGCGATGAACTGCACTGGTTTGCCGAGTTGCTGGATTTCCACGGACCGTTCTGCGAATTCAACGTGCTCGACAATCTTTGGACTTCACGCGTGACCTCCCATGTGGCCCTGTCCGCGGTGCCGGGCCTGCTCAGCGAGCAACGGGTGGTGGAAGCGATTCAACTGATCGACACCGCCCTCAAGCGCAATGGTCTGGAGCAACCGCGAATCGGTGTTTGCGGCTTGAATCCGCACAACGGCGACAACGGTTCGTTCGGTCGCGAGGAGCTGGACATCATCGGTCCGGCCGTACGCTCGGCGCGGGCGCTGGGCATCGCGGCGCAAGGGCCGTATCCGGCAGACACGATCTTTCTCAAGGTCCAGGGCGATGCCAATGCCTTCGACGCTGTCGTGACCATGTATCACGACCAAGGCCAGATCGCGATCAAGTTGATGGGTTTCTCCCGTGGCGTGACGGTGCAGGGCGGCTTGCCGATTCCAATCACCACCCCGGCCCACGGCACCGCTTTTGATATCGCGGGGCAGGGCAAGGCCAACGTCGGTGCTACGCGTCAGGCCTTCGAAATCGCATGCCGGATGGGGCGCAACCGGCACTGATCCTGAAAGCAATGCGGCCCGTTGTGGGAGCGAGCCTGCTCGCGATTACGGTAGTACAGACACATTTCCAGTGGCTGATACACCGTTTTCGCGAGCAGGCTCGCTCCCACATTTGTTTGTGTATGGCTGATAACCCGATCTGCTCTCTTACTCGGATGTGCTATCACCTCAGGCTATCGCCGGATACGCATAAGTGATTATCCGCAGTCCTCGGACGCTGGCTAAAGTCGGCCCATCGGATGCCGGAGCCCCTTCCTGAAAAGGCTCTGCGCACACGACCGACAATGACAAGAAGCCGCAGCCCAAGGAACTGTATTTCATGAAAATCAAAGCGATCCGTACCCGCGTTTTCGAGTGGAAGGGCAAAGTCGTCCCGCCCCAGGCGCACTTCTGCACCAACGCCAGCGACATCCTGTTCGAGCGCGGCGACGCGATGGGCTCCTTCCGTTTCCACGGCTGGCTGGTGGTGGAAGTCGAGACCGATAACGGCCTCGTCGGTATCGGCAACTGCGCCCTGGCACCGCGTGTGGCCAAGGAAATCATCGACACCTACCTGGCACCGATCGCCATTGGCGAAGATCCTTTTGACAACGAATACATCTGGCAGAAAATGTACCGTCAGAGTCACGCCTGGGGCCGAAAAGGCATCGGCATGGCGGCGATCTCGGCGATCGACATCGCGATCTGGGACATCATGGGCAAGGCCGTCAACAAGCCGGTGTTCAAGTTGCTCGGCGGTCGCACCAAGGAAAAGATCTGGACTTACGCTTCCAAGCTCTACGCCAACGACAACCTCGATCTGTTTCTCGAAGAGGCCCAGGGCTATCTCAACCAGGGTTTCACCGCGCTGAAGATGCGCTTTGGCTACGGTCCGAAAGACGGTCCGGCGGGGATGCGCCGCAACATCGAACAAGTGCGCGCCCTGCGGGAACTGGCCGGCCCTGACGTCGATATCATGCTCGAATGCTACATGGGCTGGACCCTGGAATACGCGAGGCGCATGTTGCCGAAGCTGGCCGAGTTCGAACCGCGCTGGCTGGAAGAACCGGTGATCGCCGACGACATCGAAGGCTACATCGAACTGAAGAAGATGGGGATCATGCCGATCTCCGGAGGCGAGCACGAGTTCACCTCCTACGGCTTCAAAGACCTGTTGGAACGCCGCGCCGTCGACGTCATCCAGTACGACACCAACCGCGTCGGCGGCATCACTGCCGCGCGCAAGATCAACGCCATGGCCGAAGCCTGGTCGGTGCCGGTCATTCCCCATGCCGGGCAGATGCACAACTACCACTTGACGATGTCCACCACCGCCTCGCCGATGGCCGAGTTTTTCCCGGTGTTCGACGTCGAGGTTGGCAACGAACTCTTCTACTACGTGTTCAAGGGCGAGCCGCAACCGGTCAACGGGTACATCCAGCTCGACGACAACACGCCGGGCCTGGGCCTGGAAATCTCCGACGAATACCTGAGCGACTTCAACATCATCGAGTGACCTGGACGCGCCGTACATGAGCGTAATGCTGTTCACTCAAGAAAAGATGATGGACCTGTGGCGAGGGAGCTTGCTCCCGCTGGGCCGGGCTGGCGCTCCAGCGCGAAGCGGCCCCAAACCTACCGAATGCGGAGCATCATGCACACCGCGCCCGCCGGTCTACGACTGCTTCGCAGTCGAGCGGGAGCAAGCTCCCTCGCCACGGGTTGGTCGATTGCCTTGGGTGAATAGCGTTACGTACATGAGCGGCGCCTACCCTGATTTCTGGAGGCCACCATGCGCCTGATTCAATTTGAAAACTCCGCCGGAGAGCGCCAGGTCGGCGTCGTCGATGGGGCACTTGTTCAAGTGCTCAAAGGAACCCGCAATACCCGTGAACTGGCGCTTGCAGCGATCCGCGGCAATCGCAGCCTGCATGAAGAAGTCGCTTCGCGCGGCACCGAGCCGGGCCCGGATTACGCAGCGCTGTTGCACCAAGGCAAAGTCCTGCCGCCGCTGGATCACGAAGACCCAGCCCACTGCCTGATCAGCGGCACCGGCCTGACACATCTGGGCAGCGCCTCGGCGCGGGACAAGATGCACCAGCATGACGGTGAGGTCGAGGCCGGCATGACCGACACCATGCGCATTTTCAAATGGGGGATCGAGGGCGGCAAGCCGGCGCCGGGGCAGGTCGGTGCGCAACCGGAATGGTTCTACAAGGGCGACGGCAGCATCGTCGTGCGCCCCGGCGCGGACTTCCCGGTGCCTCCGTTTGCCGAAGATGCCGGCGAAGAGCCGGAGCTGACCGGCCTCTACGTGATTGGCGACGACGGCCTGCCGTATCGCATCGGTTATGCATTGGGTAACGAGTTCTCCGACCACGTCATGGAGCGGCGCAATTACCTGTACCTCGCCCACTCGAAACTGCGCAGTTGCTCCTACGGCCCGGAGCTGCGCGTCGGTGAGTTGCCCAGGCATCTGGTCGGCACCAGTCGCATCGAGCGCAATGGCGAAACCCTTTGGGAGAAGGCTTTTCTCAGCGGCGAGGACAACATGTGCCACAGCCTGGCCAACCTGGAATTTCACCACTTCAAGTACGCGCAGTTCTTGCGGCCGGGTGATGTCCATGTGCATTACTTCGGCACCGCTACCCTGTCGTTCGCCGACGGTGTGAAGACACAGCCGGGGGATCGTTTCCGGATCAGCCTCGATGAGTTCGGTGCGCCGCTGGTCAACGGTATCGGCGAGAGTGCCCAGCCGCTGCCCATCGGCCAGGTGCGTGCGCTCTAAGCCCTCAACAGGAAAATGCCCTCATGACATTGCCACAGGGATACAACTACATCGGCGGCCGTCGCAGCGCCAACGGCACCCTGCAACTGCAAAGCTTCGATGCGAGCACCGGCGAGCCCTTGCCCGGCAACTTCTTCCAGGCATCCGAAGCCGAAGTGGATGCCGCCGCCAAGGCCGCTGCTGCGGTTTACCCGGATTACCGCAACCTGAGCGCGGAAAGACGCGCTTCGTTTCTCGCTGCAATCGCCGAGGAAATCGACGCGCTGGGCGATGACTTCATCGCTACCGTGTGCCGCGAAACCGCATTGCCTGCCGGGCGCATTCAAGGGGAGCGCGGTCGCACCAGCAGCCAGTTGCGTCTGTTTGCAAGCGTGCTGCGTCGTGGCGACTTCTACGGTGCGCGGATTGACCGCGCGTTGCCCGATCGCCAGCCACTGCCACGTCCGGATCTGCGTCAATACCGCATCGCCCTGGGGCCGGTGGCGGTGTTTGGCGCCAGCAACTTTCCGCTGGCCTTTTCCACGGCCGGCGGTGACACCGCTTCGGCGCTGGCAGCGGGGTGCCCGGTGGTGTTCAAGGCCCACAGTGGCCACATGGCGACTGCCGAGTGGGTGGCGGACGCGGTCATCCGTGCCGCTGAACGGACTGAAATGCCGGCCGGCGTGTTCAACATGATTTATGGCGGGGGTGTCGGTGAATGGCTGGTCAAGCATCCGGCCATTCAGGCGGTGGGCTTCACCGGTTCGCTTAAGGGTGGCAACGCCTTGAGCCACATGGCCGCCACCCGGCCACAGCCGATTCCGGTGTTCGCGGAAATGTCGAGCATCAATCCGGTGTTCCTGCTGCCCGAAGCGTTGGCGGTACGCGGCGAGCAGATCGCGGCGCAGTTGGCCGGTTCGGTGACGTTGGGATGCGGTCAGTTCTGTACGAATCCGGGTTTGGTCATTGGCCTGCGCTCGCCGCAGTTCAGCCTGTTCCTGGAACGCTTCTGCGCGAGCATGAACCAGCAACCGCCACAAACCATGCTCAACTTGGGCACCCTGGCCAGTTACAGCCGCAGCCTCGGTGAGCTGCACGAACATCCGGGCCTGACTCACCTGGCGGGCAAACCGCAACAGGGCAACCAGGCACAGCCGCAGGTGTTCAAGGCCGACGTCAGCCTGTTGCTCAAGGGCGATGCATTGCTTCAGGAAGAAGTGTTCGGGCCGGCCACCATTGTCATCGAAGTGGAGAATCGGACACAGTTGGCGGCGGCGCTGCACGGCCTGCGCGGTCAGTTGACGGCCACGTTGATCGGCGAGGCTGATGAATTACTGGAGTACCGTTGGCTGACAGAAGTACTGCAGGAAAAAGTCGGGCGGATCCTGCTCAACGGTTATCCGACCGGGGTGGAGGTGTGCGAGGCGATGGTGCACGGCGGACCGTATCCGGCGACATCCGATTCACGAGGAACGTCAGTGGGCACGTTGGCCATCGATCGTTTCCTGCGGCCGGTGTGTTTCCAGAATTACCCGGATGCGTTGTTGCCCCAGGCATTGCAGAACGGCAATCCGCTAGGGATTCGGCGGCTGGTGGATGGGGAGGTAACTGATCGAGCGCTGTGAGCGGCGCGATCGTTGAATCCGAAGTTTTTTTTCACATCGCTTTCACTGCCTGCCTACGTCGGCCTCTCTACTGTCGCGCCATCGAATCACTGGGTGGATGCCGTCGGGGCGGCTTGATGTGGAACTGAGACTGAGTCTTTTCGGCCTGACGCGCTCGATCGATAGGCGCCGTTTTGCCCGTTACCAAAACACCGTGGTCGTGCTCGCCTCGGCGCTGCTGGCTGTCCCGTTGGTCCTGTGGCTACTCAGCCCGGCAGCGGTGCCGGACCTGGCCCACGGCAACGTCGCCGGCGCCCGGGCCCTGGCCGATGGCTGGGCCAAGGGCGAAATGATCGTGCTGGTGCGCCATGTCGAGCGCTGCGACCACTCCAAGGCTGCTTGCCTGGGTGACCGCGAAGGCATTACCGACCGCGCCCGTGCCGTTGCGGTGGGGCTCGGGGCCCGGTTCGAACAACTGGGCCTGGACCACGTCGACCTTTACAACAGCCCACGGGTGCGCACCGCGCAGACGGTGGGGTACATGTTCAACAAGGTGAGCGCCGGTGACGATTGGCTGTTTAACTGCCGACATGATTTGCTGCGCAATGCCCTGGCCCACAAAGTGGCCGGTCGCAACCTGATCCTGGTCACCCACAGCGAATGCATGCAGGCGATGGAAACCGCGCTTCTGCGCCCGACCTCGACGTTCGGCTACGGTGCTTCGCTGTTTGTTTCCATCGCCCAGCCACAAGCGCCACGGTTGCTCGGTTTTATCGAAGCCCCTGACTGGCGCTCGGTGACATTCCAGTAATTCTTCCCACGACCAGGACCGCCCATGCTGACGTCTGCCCGCGCCCGTTTCTACGGGCTCAACCTCGGAATTCCCTTGGCCTGTGCCGCCGTGGTGTTCCTGCTGTTCGATATGACCCGCATCGACATCGCCATCAGCAATCTTTTCTACGACCCGTTGCATCAGGTCTTTCCGTTGGGGCATGTGCGGCTGTTCGAGCAAATCACGCACAAATGGGCCAGGGCCATTCCGAACTGGACGGGGGAGGCGGCCATAATCGGCGCCGTGCTGTCGTTTTTCTGGCCGCTCCTCACACCGGAAAAACGCCCTGGGCTACTTCGCGTACTGGACAGGACCCGACTGGCGAAACCGCTACGTTTTGCCTACAAACACCGGCGCGATTTCCTCTACGTTGTCTTCGCCTTTTCGCTCAGTACCGGGGTTATCCATTACCTCAAGGGCCATACCAGCGTGTACTGCCCGGTGGAAACCAGCCAATACGCCGGCAAGATCGAGCACAAGGAATGGTTCCAGAATTTCGACCCGCTGAAAGTCGCCGGTGACGGCCGTTGCTGGCCGGGTGGTCATGCATCCGGCGGCTTCACCCTGCTGGCGCTGTACTTCGTCGCCCGTCGTTATCGCTGGCGTCATTCCAAAGCGGTGATGTATGGGGCGTTGGCCTTGGGGTTCGTCTATGGCACGACGCGGGTCCTGCAGGGTTGGCACTACATGTCCCATACCTTCTGGGCGGGAATCTTTGTCTGGTTGAGCTGTTGGTTGATGGCGCTGGTGTTTTATGGACGAGGCGCCTTGGAGCAGCCGCTGTCGAATCAACAGCGCACGGTACCGCCCGTCGTGCCGGCGTTGGGCAACGCGCCTTCCTCCGCCTGAACGGCAGGCCTGGAAATTGCGGATAGCGCGAATCAACCAAGCCATTCGGACGCGTCCTGTGAGATGCGTCTCTTTTTTACGCAGAAAGTTTTTCCTCTCCTGAACTGACGGCGATATGCGCGGTCTGGTGTGCGCGCAACGCTGTGCCTGCATCCGGTTGGCCTGCTCGCACGCTTGCTGTCATTTCTGTATCGAGGGATCGAACATGTCCGTAATTGCCTTAGGGACGAGGCTTGTCGCTGCGTCGCTATATTTTCTAGCGATGAACATCGCCGTTGCCGCGCCCACCCCCGGCGATACGGACCTGATCCGCGAACGCCAGGACCGCCTGCTCGAAGAACAGCGCCGGCGCCTTGAAGAACTCAAAGACCTCCCGGGCAAATCCGCCGCGCCCCAGGCCCCCACCACGCCGGCCGACAGCCGTTGCTTTCCGATCAAGACCATCGAGCTCAAGGGCGCCGATGCCTTGTCCGAACGTGAGCGTCAACGTCTGCTCAAGCCTTACATCGGTCAATGCCTGGGCGTGCCGCAGCTTAACCAACTGCTCAAAGCCATCACCGACCATTACCTGGAAAAAGGCCTGGTCACCAGTCGCGCCTATTTGCCACAACAGGACTTGTCCAGCGGACATCTGCAAGTGCTGGTGGTCGAGGGACGGCTGGAAGGGCTGAAGGGGGAAGAGGGCAGTGGCTTGTCCGAACGGGAATTGGCCATGAGCTTTCCCGGCAAGCCGGGCGAGTTGCTCAATCTGCAGGAAATCGAGCAGATGGTCGATCAACTGAACCGCTTGCCGTCCAATAACGTGGCGATGGAACTGACGCCGGGGCAGAACATCGGCGGCAGCGAAGTGCTGGTCAGGAACACCCCGCAGAAACCCTGGCGCGCCGGCCTGTCACGGCATAACGATGGGCAGAAGACCACCGGCGAGCAGCAATGGGGCGCTTCCCTGGACTGGGACAACCCCTTGGGCCTGGCTGACCAACTGGCTCTGCGTGGCGGCCACGACGCCCTCAGCGATCATCACAAGACCTCGCGCAACGGCATGCTTTATTACAACCTGCCGTTTGGCTGGTGGAACCTGACCTACAGCTATAGCCAAAGCGAGTACAGGGCGCTGGGCCAGGCCAATGGCTTCAATTTCAAGCAGAGCGGCGACAGCCAGAATCATCAGTTGCGGCTGGAGCGGGTGATCCACCGCGATGCCCTGAGCAAGACCTCCCTCAACACCGGGCTGGCCTACCTGCGCACCAACAATTTCGTCGAAGACAGCAAACTCGCCGAAAGCAGCAATCGCATCAGCGAAGCGCAATTTGGTATCAATCACGGGCGGCGGATAGGCACTGCTTTTGTCAACCTCGACCTGGGCATGCAGGATGGTATCGGTGCCCTCGACGCCCAGGGCGATCACGACCCCGGGCCTGGCCTGCCGGATGCGCGTTATCGCAAATACACCGCCACCCTCAGCTACCTGCAACCCTTTGTACTGGGCGGCGAGTCTTTCAGTTTCAGCAGCCTGATGACCGGTCAGCGCAGTGAAGACGCCCTGTTCAGCCCGCAGCGCATGAGCCTGGGCGGGTTGTCGTCGATTCGGGGCTACAAGGACCAGACACTGTCCGGCGACAGCGGCGGCTACTGGCGCAACGACCTGCGCTGGAGCCGGCCGGTGACGCTGCAATGGCTGCGTCCGGTGTTCGCCGAGTACGGCACCAGTCTGGGTTATGACCAAGGCGTGATCCGCGGCAACCGCTACAGCGGTGACGAGCACGGGCGCATGTCAAGCAACTCGTTGGAGCTGTTCGCCCGGGGTGAGCATCTGAACGCCAGCGTCACTTTTGCCCATTCCCTGGAACGCCCGGACGCCCTGACCGAGCGCGAAGCGCCGATCTATTTCCGCGTGGATTTTTCTATTTAACGCCGCTCCAACGAGACCTTGATCATGGACGACCGCCAATACGCCTTCCTGGCCCGCCAGCCTTCCGCTGCCTTGAAAACCCGTGACGCCTTCTGGGGCATGCCCAAGCGTGGGCTGGCGTTCCTGTTGGTCAACGTCATGTTCTGGCAGCCGCTGTGGGCCCAGGCCGAGGGCATCGTCGTCAGCGCTCCGGGCACCAGTCTCGGCCAGGCCGGCAATGGCGTGCCGATCGTCAACATCGCCAAACCCAATGGCAGTGGCCTGTCTCATAACCAGTTCAAGGATTACAACGTCGGCAGCAACGGCGTGATCCTCAACAACGCCACCAAACCCGCCCAATCCACGCAGTTGGGCGGGGTCATCCTCGGCAACCCGAACCTCCAGGGCACGGCCGCCAAAACTATCCTCAACGAGGTCAACGGCGGCAGCCCCAGCCAGTTGCGCGGCTACACCGAAGTGGCGGGGCAGTCGGCTCACGTCATCGTCGCCAACCCTTATGGCATCACCTGTAACGGCTGCGGTTTCATCAATACGCCGAAGGCGACCCTGACCACGGGCAAACCGATCATCGAAAACGGCCAGGTGGGCCGCTATCAGGTGGACCAGGGCAGCGTCGCCATTGAAGGCGCGGGCCTAAATGCCAACAACGTCGACCGCTTCGAAATCATCACCCGCAGCGCCAGAATCAATGCCGAGATCCAGGCGAAGAATCTGACCATCGTTGCCGGGCGCAACGACGTCAACGCCGACACGCTCGACGCTACCGCTCGCGCCGACGACGGCAGCACCCAACCGGAGCTGGCCATCGACTCCTCGGCCCTGGGCGGCATGTACGCCGGCACGATCAAACTGGTGGGCACCGAGGCCGGCGTCGGTGTGAAGCTGGACGGCAAAATGGTTGCCAGTGGTGGTGATATCCAGCTTGATGCCAATGGCCGTCTGAGCCTGGCCGAGACAGCGGCGACCGGGGCTGTCGATATCCACGCCAAAAGCCTGGAAACCCGTGGCCAGGTGTACGCCGGCACTCGACTCGAGGCCAACACCCAGGGTGACCTGACCAGCCAGAAAAACCTGGTGGCGCGCGACAGCATCCGCCTGGACAGCGGCGGCACGTTGACCAACAACGGTATTGTCGAGGCCGGGGTCAACGCCGATAACAGCCGAAATACCGGGGGCGATGTCACCCTTACGGCAAGGCAACTGAACAACGCCGGCAAGACGGTCATCGCCAGTCGCGACCTGACCGTCACGACCACCGCGGCGCTGAACAACCAGGGCGGCACGCTTAGTGGCGGGCGCAAGACCACGATCACCGCCGACGTTGTGGATAACCGCAACAAAGGCCGGATCCTCGGCAATAGCGAACTGCAGTTGAACGCCAATCGAGTCCTGAATGCCCAGGGCGGGCTGATCAATAGTCAAGGGACTCTGATCGCCCATCTGGGCCATCTGGACAACAACTCGGGCGAACTCTCCAGCCTGAACAGCGCGACCCTGATCCTCGGCAGCCTGGACAACCTGACCGGCCTGGTGATGGCCGGCAGAAACCTCGACATCACCAACACGGGCGCGATCAACAACCAGGGCGGCGAGCTGTCCAGCCAAGGCGCCATGAATGTGCGCACCGGCAGCCTGAGCAACCGCGACAAGGGCACCGTCGCCGCCAACGACACGTTGTCGGTCACGGCGACAGGCCAGGTGGACAACGCCCAGGGCGGGCTGATCGCCAGCCGTACCGCCGGCATCGAACTGGATGCCGGGCGCCTGGACAACGCCAAGGGCACGCTGCAAGGCCAAGGGCTGGTGACCGTGGATGTGGCGGGCGACATCGATAACCAGGGCGGCAGCATCATCGCTCGGGACGCCGACCTGAATGTCTTCGCAAACAATCTGGACAACCGTGGCGGCGTACTGTCCAGCGTCAAGGCCGCGCTCCAGGCGCGGGCCACAGGTGTGCTGAGAAACGGTTATGACGCGAACCGTCAGGGCGGCACGATCCAGGCCCAGGGGCTGTATATCAAGGCCTTGGCCGGGCTGTTCAACGACGGTGGGCGCATCGCCGCACAAGCGGGCGATCTGGTGATCGATAACGCCGGTGTGGATGTCGACAACCGCAACGGCGGGATCTACGCCGTTGGCAACCTCCAAGTCATTGGCCGCGCACTGGACAACAGCAGCGGCGGACAGGTCAGCGCCAATCGCATCGACCTCGATCTCTCGGGGGCTCTGAACAATAACGCCGGCATTATTGAAAGCCAGGACAGCCTGGATATCCTGGCCGCCAGCCTGAGCAACCAGAAGGGCCAACTGCGCACCTTGGGCAAGGCCAGCACGACGGTATTCCAGATTGGCGGCCTGTTCGACAACAGCGACGGCACTTTGGAAACCGCCAGCCAGGATGTGGGCCTGGACACCGGCAGCCTGCATAACGTGGGTGGCGAGTTGTTGCACACGGGCCTGGGATTGTTCGGCATCAGCCAGGCCAACCTGGGGCAGGCCGGCGGTCGCCTGGTGACTTACGGCAATCTGACCGTGAAGGCTGATCGCTGGACCAACAGCACCGCGATTCAGGCCGGGAAACTGGTCGTTGAAGTTGACCAATTCACTCAGACCGCCACGGGCCAGTTGCTCAGTACCGATAGCATGGTGGGCCGTGGCACCGACTGGCGCGTCGACGGCCTGGTCGGCAGCGATGGCGCCATCGACCTGCAACTGACCGGCGAATATGCCGGTAATGGCCGCCTGAGCAGTCTCGGCAGCTTGGGGCTCAAGGCCGCGCTGATCAATCTGGAGGCGGGCGGCAGTATTGCCGGCGGCGACAGCACAACCGTCGTGGTCGATGGCGTTCTCAACAGCTACGGTCGGCTGACCTCGGCGGCGGACATGAGCGTCACTGCCGCCACCATCAACAACTACGGCACGTTGGGCAGTGCTGACGGACTCGGCGTATCGACCGGCGACCTGCTCAACGAGCACGGATTGATTTTCAGCGGCGCCGATACCCGCCTGCGGGTAAACAGCCTGACCAACCGTTACGCCGACATCTACAGCCTGGGCAACCTGAGCATCGATCGCGACGGCCTCGGCACCCGCGCCCGCAGCATCCTCAACAGTTCCGGTACGTTGCAAAGCGACGGCAGCATGCGCCTGGCGGCCAGCACCATCGACAACGTCCGCGAGGTATTGACCTCCCATGACGCCGGCATCTACACCGCCTCCATCAGGGAAGTGGCCTGCCTCGAAGGCGTCAACGCCGGTGACTGCAGCGGCGGCAAGGAAAACCACGTCTGGCAGATCGTCCAGCATGACAAGTTCGAAGTCACCGCGGCCAGCGCCGCTTCCAGCATCACCACCGGCGGCAATCTGGATATCCAGGGCGACAGCCTGACCAATCGGAGCAGCAGCATTGGCGTCGGCGGGGCACTGACCGCCAACCTCGTCAGCCTGGACAACATCGGTATCGAGACCGGTGAGATCGAAACCTCGCGCACCTTTATGTCCGAACGTACGCGCAGTCCGGGTGGCTGGCGCGCCGCCGCGAATGATTTCACCAACAGGTACTGGTTGCAGAGCCCGGGGTACAACGTCAACGACCTGGGCGGCCTTGAAGCGGCGATGAGTCGTTTCATCGGCATGACCGAGCGTGAGCTGCCCCAGTTCCGCACCCAGACCAGTACCACCGATAACCAGACCTATGCCGCGATCATCCAGGCCGGTGGTGCCGTTGATGTTCGCACCCAGGGCAACGCCGACAACAGTGTCGTGCGCGGGGGCTACAACTACGTCGGTGCCGGGCCGCGTACCGATACCCAGGCGGACACTGCATTCTCGACCCGCATCAACGTCAATCGGCAGCTGCCGCCGGACCTGACCCAACAGCAGGTCGATCCGCTCACCTTGCCGGGCTTCGATTTGCCCACCGGGCAAAACGGACTGTTCCGCATGAGCGGCGACGGCTCGGCCACGCCGACCCAAGGCGCGGGGCTGACCCAAGTGCGTGGCCTGCCGGACCGTTCGTTCCAGGCCAACCCGCAAAAATACCTGATCGAGACCAACCCGGCGCTGACCGACCTGCGCCGGTTCATGAGCTCGGACTACCTGCTGACAAATCTGGGCTACGACCCGGACACCGCCGCCAAGCGCCTGGGCGACGGTTTCTACGAGCAACGCCTGATCCAGCAAGCCGTGATCGCCCGCACCGGCCAGCGCTTCCTCGACGGCCAGACCTCCGATGACGGCATGTTCAAGTACCTGATGAACAACGCCATCGCCAGCAAGGACGCGCTCAAATTGTCGTTGGGCGTGAGCCTCACCGCCGAACAGGTCGCGGCCCTGACCCATGACATCGTCTGGATGGAAACCCGGACGGTGAACAACCAGCAGGTGTTGGTGCCGGTGCTGTATCTGGCCCAGGCCAACCATCGGCTGGCGGCCAATGGTGCGTTGATCCAGGGCTCCGATGTAAGCCTGATCGCTGGTAAGAACCTGAGTAACTCCGGGACCTTGCGCGCCTCAAGCAACCTGAGAGTCGCGGCCGGCGACAACCTGGTCAACAGCGGTTTGCTGGACGCGGGAAGTCGCCTCGAGGCGCTGGCCGGCAAGGACCTCACCAACAGGGCCGGCGGCATCATTACCGGGCGGGACGTCAGTGTCGTTGCCCTCACGGGCGACGTGATCAACGAACGTACCGTCACCACTCACGAAAGCAGCAGCGGCTACCGCACCGAACGCACCGACTTCATCGACAGCGCGGCCCGCATCGAAGCGGGAAACAACCTGACCATCAGTGCCGGGCGTGACGTCAACAACGTCGGCGCAGTGCTGAAAAGCGGGACCGACACCACGCTCAATGCCTCGCGCGATGTCAATCTCGTCGCCGCCGAACGCATCACCAGCGGCACTCGCGGCCGGCATCGTGACCAGGACATCAAGCAATACGGCTCCAGCCTCGACAGCGGCCGCGACCTGACCGCCAACGCCGGCCGCAACCTCCTCGTCGTCGCCAGCCAGATCGACGCCAAGCGCGACGTCACCCTCGCCGCCAAAGAAAACCTGACCATCGCCTCGGCTGCGGATGAACAGCACTCTTACGGCAAGAGCAAGAAGGTCACCAGCCAAGAGGATCATGTCAACCAAGTAGCTTCGACGGTCAAGGCGGGGCGCAACGTTGCCGTGAGTGCGGGGCAGGACCTGGCGCTGATTTCCAGCAAGGTCAACGCTGCTAACGAGGCCTATTTCGTGGCGGGTGGCAGGCTTGAGCTGCTGACTGCGCAAAACAGCCACTATTCGCTGTACGACATGAAGAAAAAAGGCGGGTGGGGGAGTAAGAAAACTCAGCGGGATGAGGTGACCAAGGTTACGCATGTGGGCAGCCAGATCACCACGGGCGGTGACCTGGTATTGCTCAGCGGGAGTGACCAGCGTTATCAGGCGGCCAAGCTGAACAGTGGCAATGACCTGACGTTACAGAGCGGCGGTTCGATTACCTTCGAGGGCGTCAAGGACCTGAGCCAGGAAAGCCATACAAAGAGCGATTCAAGTCTGGCTTGGAACTCGATGAAGGGGAAAGGCCACACCGACGAAACCTTGATTCAAAGCCAATTGCAGGCTCAGGGAAATGTGGCCATCAAAGCGGCCGATGGCTTGAAAATCGATATCAAGCACATCAACGAGAAAACCGTCAGCCAGACCATCGATGTCATGGTCAAGGCTGATCCCAAGTTGGCGTGGCTCAAGGAGGCCGAGCAGCGAGGGGATGTGGATTGGCGGCTGATAAAGGAAACCCACGAGTCGTTTAAATACAGCCATTCGAGCCTGGGCCAGGGCGCGATGCTGGCGATCATTATCATCGTTACCGTGCTGACGGCGGGTACTGCAACCGCCGCTACAGTCGGCGCCAGTGCTGGCAGCGCTGCTGCTGGGGCGGCAACTGCCGCAGGTGCGTCAGCTGCCACGGCTGCGACTGTAGGCGCTGCTGCATCGGCCGCCGCAACGGCGAGCTTTTCGGCAGCAGTCGCGCAAACGGCGGTCAGTACGATCAACAACAAGGGTGATCTGGGGGCGACCTTCAAGGACGTCTTTTCGTCAGACAACCTGAAAAACTACGTAATCGCCGGGATCACGGCCGGTTTTACCAAGGGCGTCATCGACCCCGCGCTCGGCGGCAATACGGTGCCGTTCAATAACCTCACGAAGGGTTTTGATTTAAATACGCTTCAAGGCGTGGGTGGCTTTGCGCTGCATGCCGGGGCTCAGGGTGTTGCGGGAGGCGTCATCAAGACCGCCATCAATGGCGGTAGCCTCGGTCGGAACCTCAGTGATGGGTTGGTCTATCAGGCAAGTACCATCGCAGCGGCCACAACGTTCAATTTTGTCGGTGGTTATGCCCAGGACCATTGGCAAACCGCGAAGAATGCGGGCGATACCACAGGCATGACCATGTGGGCCGAAGGCGGCGTCGCTCGTACTGCCATGCACGCATTGGCGGGAGGAGCGATCTCCAGCGCGACCGGTGGCGACTTCAAGACCGGCGCCATCGCGGCGGGTGCCAGCCAGGCCATGGCTGGAGAACTTAATTCGATTTTCGATACACAGCCTGATCTGCGACAAGCGGTTTCTCAGGTTGTCGGTTTGACGGCCGCTGGTCTTGCTGGCGGTGATGTCGAGAAAGCCTCTTGGGTCGCGTTGATGGCTGACGAATACAATCGTCAGCTTCACCAGAAAGAGACCGTTGCACTTGAGAAACTGCAAAAGGAAACACCTGAAAAATCTTATGAATTGAAAGCGGCTGCGTGTGCTCTGGTTCATTGTTCCGCCTCGGTTCCGGTGGACGATCCAAACTACCAGGCGGTCAAAGCGCTTGAGGCGGACGGCAAGGGATTCTCAGGTGCGCAAAGCGCGCTGATTGCAACCGGTGCCTATGACGAATATTCGAAGTGGGACCAGGCCAATGACGACCTGCTGGTAAACGATAAGGAGCTCAGACAGTCGTCCCAGGCAAGCCGCGCGGTACTCGGCGCGATAGGGGCCGCGGCAGGATTCGGCGGCGCGATACTTTCCACGCCCGCTTGTATCACCGGAGCCGGTTGCGCTATACCTGCGTTCTCCGGTCTGGGCGGCGCAGCGTCGTTTGTCGATGGGTGGCAGGCCACCGGGCAGCTGTTCGCTCCTTACGATTACACGCAAGGAAGCAAGGTACTCGCGTCCTTCGACAGCGCAACCTATCCAGGCGACGTAAACCCCCTCCGCGACTATGGAACCGAGGCCGCCAAGGCCGCGATGGAAATAGCGTTGCTCAAGGGCGCAGGGAAATACCTTGATGGGAGTGGGGCTTCGGTACTGGTTTCGGGGGTTAAAGGGGGTGGAGCAAAAGTAACGGCGGGGTCAGTAGAAAAGCAAGCGACGCCTAGTTTTCCCAATCAGTTTCCAGACCACCCAACAGGTGTTCCAACACTTATCTCAGATACGAAGTTGACTCAAGGCGCAGGAAAGTACAATTATATTGTTCTTGAAGATGGTCAGTTAGTAATAGGACGAAAATTTAATGATGTAGGTGGTGGTCATATTGATCTCGCGAATGGTAAGCCGGTTATTGCTGCGGGAGAGGTAAAAATTGTGAACGGCAATGTTAAATATATTGATAACACATCAGGGCACTATGAACCCTCTGGTCCCGCTGCTCAAGCCGCAGCAGAAAATGCATTTTCTAAAAAAGGGCTTGATGTGGGAGGTAAGTACATAGAAAAAGTATGGGTGTCTGATCCTGCTGACACCAAAAAGGGTGCCTGGGTGCCTAAATGAATGAAGTCATTAAACAGTTTGATATTCTTTGTGATGTGGCTGCGGCCGCCTTTGGTGAAGAACTAGAGATTTCCTACGAGACGTCTTTGCTAAATATTCTGGAATTTGTTAAAAAAAATCCGGAGTATAAAGAAGATTTCATAGAGAGATTTAAGTTGATTTTAATGTCTGGGGGCTCGCCATTTGAAGTTGTGGCATTTTGCATGCGTGAGCTTCAATGGTACGAAATTAAAGAATTTGTAATTTCAAAGATGAATCCTTCGGAGGATCCTCGTAGTGAGGCCCTGCGAAGCACATTAACCGCCTATGATGAATTTTGGCCTGATGCGGATCTTTATCGCTACTATGGCGCAGACTAGTTGGTGCAGGCGAAAGGCGGGATGGTTGTGGAAATCAGCGCTGAGGTTGATGGCTTTAAAACGTTGTCGGCGGATTTTCCAGTTTCATGTTGTATAAGCTTAAGTATGGTAAAGGTCTAATCGACTGGCGCGCAGATAACTAATCGTCGAAAGACCCTAATAAGCTTGAGTGAGGGACAGACCACATTTCTACCCAATTTCTGCGATAAAAACGTGGTCTGCCGCTTTTTCAGGCCTTGGTCGACTGAGTGAAGGCCCAAGCAAACACGATAACGGCAATGACGGGTCTGATCAGATCCCTCGCTGGCGCCTGACCGGTAAACACCCCAAGGCCGAAAAATACGAAGGCCGCCAAGGCAGCGAGAACACCCAATGCTGAAATCCAGCGGAAATATCGTGGGAACATCACATCAATCCTTTACAAAAAATTAGTACAGACCAGGTTTTATGAGTAAGAGGCAACGGCTTCTTCGATAAAACAGGATGTGTCTTCGTTATCCTATGTATCTTTTTTTCGGGTCAGATTTCAATTCGTACTTGCTAATGGAACAGCAAGATATGTTTTCATTCGATCCATGAACTGAATGGGAGATTTCAGGGCTTGTGAAGCGGGCCCAGTATACCCGCAGAAGCCTCGGCTGAGGCATGTGAGCCTAGGGTAGGGCGCTGGCGGCGATGCCTCTGACGCGCTGATAGGAATAGGCAATGCCCCAAGGCAAACCGGCATAGGAGGGGCATTTTTCGCTCGCTACCATGGCTACCTGTTCATCCATTGGAGTTCACCATGCCCAGTCGCAAAACCCTATTCATCACCGGCGTGAGCAGCGGCTTGGGTAGCGCACTCGCGCAAGAGGCAATTGCAGCAGGCCACCGTGTCATCGGCACCGTGCGCAATGAGGCGGCGTTGCAGGCCTTCGAGTCGCTGTCGACGGAGCGTGCCCATGGCGTCATCCTGGACGTCACCGAGTTCGACCGGATCGACAGCGTCGTGGCGGCGACGGAGGCAGCCCACGGCCCGGTCGATGTGCTGGTCAATAATGCCGGCTATGGCCACGAAGGCATCTTCGAAGAGTCGCCACTGGAGGAAATGCGTCGTCAGTTCGACGTCAACGTGTTTGGCGCGGTGGCGGTGACCAAGGCCTTCGTGCCGTATTTTCGCCAGCGCCGTGCCGGTCATATCCTCAATATCACTTCCATGGGCGGCACGATTACCATGCCGGGCATCTCCTATTACTGCGCGAGCAAGTTTGCCCTCGAAGGTCTCTCCGATACGCTGAGCAAGGAGCTGCTACCGTTCAACATCTTCGTGACGGCCGTCGCGCCCGGCTCGTTTCGCACCGACTGGGCCGGCCGTTCGATGCAGCGCACGGCGCGGAGCATTGCCGACTACGACGCCAGTTTCGATCCGATACGTAAAGTGCGCGTGGAGAAAAGCGGCAAACAACTGGGCGATCCGCGGAAAGCGGCGCAGGCCATGCTGCAGATCATCTCCAGCCCGACGCCACCCGCGCATTTGCTGTTGGGCAGTGATGCGCTGAAGCTGGTGCGGGAGAAGCTGAGTCGTGCCGCCAGTGAGATTGATCAATGGGAAGCGCTGACCCGTTCGACCGACAGTTGAACGGCCGGCAAAAGGGGACGTCGATGACTCAGGCCGCTGCGCGCATGGTGCGGTTGATGGAACAGCTCGCACCGGTGGAAGGCTACAACCTCAGCGCGCTGGACGACGTCCGCTTCCTGCGTTCGAACCGCCCCCTGACGCGCACGCCGGTGCTGTATGAACCCGGCATCGTGATCCTCTGCCAGGGGCGCAAGCGCGGTTATCTGGGCGATGACGTCTATGTCTATGACGCCCAGCATTACCTGGTGGTGTCTGTCCCCGTTCCATTCACCATGGAGACCGACGCCAGCGCCGCGGAGCCCATGTTGGCGGTCTATATGCGCCTCGACTTGCAACTGGCCAGCGAACTCATGTTGCAAGTGGACGAAACCCACGGCCCCAGCGACGCCCAGCCCAAAGGCATGTACGCCTCGCCCATGGATGAGCCGCTGCGCGCCTCGACGCTGCGCTTCCTGGAGGCAATGAGCCGTCCGGGCGAGGCGCAAATACTGGGCCCTTCTCTGATGAGGGAAATCTACTATCGAATCCTGACCGGCGAACAGGGCGGCTCGATGCGCGCCGCCCTCAGTCGCCGGGGACATTTCGGCAAGATCACCCGGGCGATACGCAAGATCCACAGTTGCTATCACGAGCATCTGGACGTCGAAACCCTGGCCCAGGAAGCCGGCATGAGCGTCCCCAACTTTCACCTGCATTTTCGCAACGTGACGGGCGCATCACCCATGCAGTACCTGAAGTCGACCCGCCTGCACCAGGCGCGGTTATTGATGCTGCGCAACACCATGAACGCCTCGACGGCGGCGTTCAGTGTCGGCTATGAAAGCGCCTCGCAATTCAGTCGCGAGTTCAAGCGGATGTTTGGCCGGACGCCGCAGGCCGAGGTGGAATGGATGAGGGCGACTTATGCGTTGCCGGAGGGCGTGGCGGCGTCGGGTTATGTTTCTTCGCATTAGGGGTAGGGTGGTGGTTGTGATAGGGGGGACAATCTTCAAGGTACAAAAAAGGCACTGGCGGTAATCGCCCAATGCCTTTTTGAAAGCTACGCGCAGTGAGGAATTTTCTCCACTTCCCTGTAGATTTGCTCCCCTTTGGCAATCTCAGCTGTGCGTAAATCATACGCAGTCTGCAAATTCAGCCAAAACTGTGCCGACGTATCCAATGCTACTGCCAAGCGCAAAGCGACATCTGCACTCACGCTACGGCGCATTAATGCGATGTCATTTACCGTCGGCGCTGATACATGCAAAGCCCTTGCAAGCGCAGCGGCCGTAAGGCCAAGCGGTTCCAGATACTCCTCCTTGAGAACTTCTCCAGGGTGTATGGGCCTCATGCCATTCTTAAACATGACTCACCTCAGTGATATCCACGATTTCTACATGTTCGGGACCGTTGGCCCCCCAGACGAAACAGATTCGGTACTGACCGTTAATCCGGATGCTGTGTTGGCCTTCCCTGTCGCCATGCAACTGCTCCAGCCTGTTTCCAGGCGGGGAGCGCAGATCGGTGAGATCGACCGCTGCGTCAAGCATGCCGAGCTTTCGCTCCACTACTGAAAGGATCGCTGCCCAGTGTCGGGTTTTGCCCGTTTCAAAGAGAATCTGGGTGTCGGCGCATCTGAAGCTTCTGATCATAGCTTAATGCTTAACGTTATTCGTTAAGGCGAGTCTACAGCGTTTGCTGGAATTCTCAACCTGCTGAGGAGGGGCGTGTGGGTATGGGAAGGGTTATACAGCGCGGGTTTTTTCCGACCCATGGCTTCGAGTCGAACGATTCAGACACAAAAAAGGCACTTGCGATAGATGCTAAGTGCCTGGTCTCTATAGCTTGCTGCCGGGGTAATTTGAATTGGTTGAGTAAGTTATTGATTTATAACATTAATATCGGATTTTGTTTTTGGTTGGAATACCAATTGGAATACTGCGTTCCACTTGACTACCTGTTTTCATTCGATCTGACCAGCACGCTTCGTAACCATGATTGGCAGTGAACTACCCCTAGCTGCCGGTAGCGACAGGCAGAAATCGGCCAGGAGCGAACGTTCATCTTAGGGGCTCATACAGCCAAACGCGGTCACTCGACGTGTCTACGAAAGCATGGGCGATTCATCCACGACACAGCCGGTTGAGACCAAGCACATGAATTGACACTCCGGCACTACGCCTCACAGCGTGATCGTGGTTGATGGGCCGAGTAGTCGATACTGTTATCGGCCGAGTCTCGATGGGATATTGCCGCTAGACATCGTGTGACAATTGTGAAGTTATGGCTGGTTCGTGGAAAGCTGACCGGTCCTTACTTGAGGCAGAGAGCAAATGCAGTCCGATCTTATTAAAAAACGAATCATCGGCAATCTGATCGATGAGGTAGTCGAGCTCGACGCTTCTACTCTAGAACAGGTTGGACATAGCCTGATTGAACTGTTGGAAGAGAAGCGCCTGATCCATCACGGTCTTAACAAGGACTATCGACCTGTCGGATACACCATCGACACCTTTTCGCAAGATTTCCTCGTCGCCGGAGAGTACAGCGCCGAAAAAGATTACTTCCATGGCAAGGTAAGCAAGGGGGCAGACGGGAAAGGGATCGCAGGCGAGGAAGAGGCTGAGGATCCCGTACCAACGTATGCCAAGATCGCGAATGACGTTCAGCATGTCCTTGACCACGCTGCAGGCAAGCTGCCCAAAAAAATCTACCTGATATGCAGCCAAGAGGAGCCAGAGTCGTTTCGCGCAAAATTCAACCGCACGCCAATCGCTAAGGAGCATGGCGAGCGTCTTAATATTCTCGATGCGCGCGAATTGGCAAGGTTCATCTACGAGTTCTCCACGCAGAATCATACAGCGGCGGCATTCTATGCCACGATTTTCCCGGGATTTTCCCAGGATCTAGACAACCATGCCTACTACGGCAAGGCACCTGCATCGTGTGAGTATCACGTCTCTGATGCTGCTGTGGTGGTCGCAATCCAGAAGCACTTTGATCAGGGCAACAGTGTTTGTCTGCTGACCGGGCTCAGCGGCTCTGGCAAAACGCAGGCGGCTATTGACTACCTGCAACAGGAAGGTAAGCACTACGAAAACTATCTTTGGATATCTGGGGGGGACTGGAGTCCGGACACCTCGCTCAGTTCGGTTCAGCGTGCAAGAGGTGGCGTCGCTGTAAATATCGCGGGTATTTTCAACAGCTTCAAGACATTGCTCGTTATCGACAGTCTGGAGCGCGGGTTGGGTGAGAACTCGCTCGATGACCTCTTAAAAGGGTTCGAGCGTGGCGGTCGGGTGATAGTCACTTCGCAGCTCAATCCAGCGAGCAAATCAGTACTCCATATGCCTACCCTTTCGACGGAGGCCGCTGCCGCCATTTTGGGGGAGGACGGGAACAAACTGAGCGCGATTGCAGCAAAATTTATAGAGGCTTGCCGGTTCTCTCCTCTCATCCTCGCAACAGTTCGTAAGCTTGTCGAAGCTGAAGGCGTGCCGCGGGAAGAGCTCTATGAAGAAATCCTCGCCGAACCGCAGGTCATTTCAGATAGCAATGGCACGGCAATCATGGGCAGCATCTTGCGACGTTTGGATAGTCGATATCATCGTGGCCTGCAACAGATTGCAAACTCTGGATCATTTGCGAACGACGCAAGGTTTCTCGGGCATTTCCTGGGCCACTCCGTAAAGTCTCACCTTCAACGACTGTCGATACTGAAGCCGGGGGTCGCGCCTGAGCTTCTATCCGTACACGACCTCATCTGCCAAGCCGTTCGCGAAAAACTAGACGCCGAGCCGATCGCTATCGCCGTCACTCAATATGTCGAAAAGCATTCGGGTGAGATGATTCCAAGTGTCATCCGGCAGATCCACTTGTGCGCGCCTCAGTTGACTGAGATCTATCAGCGACGTCAGGTGCAGCAACCAGACTGGCTAACCTACGCTTTGCTGCAACTGGATAACGGCCGTAGTCTCGTACAAGAGCAGGAGCTTCACCTCCGGAGAATTCAGGGGGAGACTCCATTGCAGGAGCTACTCTGTGTCATTGACGCGCAAGAGGCATTTGTCTACTCACTGGATCACGACGATCGGCACCAGCACTTTAGTGCCTGGGCGGAAGAGTATGGCAAGGCTCAGCAAGGGGACCCAACATCTGAAGTAAACCTTGAGCTTTTACACCACCAAGGTAAGGCATTGCGCCGCTGCGGCAGATTGCCTGAGGCACTAACCTGCTTTCAAAGGTTACTGGAGATTCGTCCCGAGTGGCATGCGACGCAATTGCAGATTGCGCATTTGGGAACACAAAATGGTGCTGACGACTTAATTAAAAAAGCGGGAGCGGATTCCATGCGCATCCTCGTCGGCCGTGTAATGAAAGCACCATGGGATGTGCCGCTGCGGGTATCGTTGGCCGCGGTCGCGCGACTCCGCTCTTACAAGAAAGTCGCCGACGAGATGGTGAGCAAAGCTGAGCAGGTGCAAGCCCTTGCGGATGTCATTGCTTTGTCGGCTCTCGAAGGGCTGGACCAGTTCTATGAGGCCTACCTGTCATTTACCTCAATTTTTGCGTATCAGCACCCGGAGATTTGCGTGGCGCTAGCTGAGGGATTCCCGGAGATGCTCTACATGCCTCCCGATTCGGTTGATAAGGATCAATGGACTAGCGCGTGTGAGGCACTTGGTAATACCGCCGCGGCGGCTGCCAGTGCAGGCAAGGAAGCTTTGCGCGATCGCATCACGGCGGCAGGCGTTATGTTCGCAACGGCTCTGGGGAGCAAATCTAGGGTCAAGAGCTTTGACGCACGTGCGATTGCCAAAATGTTCCTTTTCGCGAAGATGCCAGCGGAGGCGCTGGATGCAATCATGAAAATCTCTCCTGAAACTCTTAATAAGGATCACTGGCTCCTATATCGCAAAGCTGAGGCGGAATTAGGAGTCGGCAAACTGGAGGATGGGTTGAACACCGCTGAGCTTGCGATTGCGCTTGCCAAAGGAGACCCAAAAGGGCTTGAGCGCATCGCTAGCTATTATGATTTGCTCAGTAAATGCCACGAGGCATTGGGCGATTCAGACGCTGCGATCACCCAAACGGAGCTAGCGATGGAGGCCACCCCAGCAGGGAAGTATAGGAACGCGTTGTCGGAAAGATTGGGAGAACTAAAACGGCAAGCCACCAACCACTGACCGACGACTTAGGATCGATTCAGTTTTATTCGGGGATGACTGCAATGGCCGATAGCTGGTCTATACGATAGACAGCTATCGGCCGAGGCTGTGTGAGAACTATTTAGAGCAGGTTTGACGGTCAGTAACGGAACGAAATCGCGCTCCTACGCAAAAATATAGATCTGCTGACTAACCAAACGTTTGCAGATTTTACGTAGCAACGCAGACTTCAAAACAATCCCTGCGTTTTTACACAACCTGAGCCAATAGCGGACGTTCAACCCAAGCGCTGCTTCCGGTCAAAAGCAGAAGTTTCAGAAGGGTGCCCGGCCAGGTGCAACAAGCCAACGCGGCTCAACCCTGACCCCACTCATCCATAGCCAACGCCGGTTTGTATTCGCATCTTTGCCGTTCGAAGTCGGTCGGCACGGTAACAGGCGTCTCAAAGAAGTCGGAAAAATCGAAATCGGCCAGCTTGTATGGGGCGACCAGCACGGATTCTTGAGCATTTCCGAGGAAGACCACCGGCCGATTCGCCGCGACATTGGCGCATTCGTGCGAGTAGTTAAAGTCCAGAGCGTGTGCCATCAAATATATTTTCTCCGGCACCCGGGAATCGGCTATCTGATCACTGGACCAGCTAAATCCGAAATAGAGAATTACGCTGGACACCAAGACTGACAGCAACGAGTAAAGCGGGGGCTGATCAGCGGCTTTGCCATCAAGCTTGCCCTTCAGCCAGCCGGCTCCAATGAGAGCGTGAACCATGGACAGCATCAACGCCACGGTGAGTATGAACGGCACCAGCAGTTTGAGCACCAACAGAGCAGTGGTGAAGACCAAGGTGATGGGCAATGCGGAGGCGTCAACGTGGAAAACTCCATTGATATTGCTCGCAGCTTTGCCGCGAGCGTAGAGAACCACACCCGAGAGGATAATCGAAACCAGAAACTTAGTGCTTGCAAAGCTCCACAGGGATCTCACCACCGCCGAGCGTTCCATTGATACCCCAACGAAGATAGTGCAGAAAACTACCGCCCACAGCCTAAATGCCAGAGTATGTTCGCGAACCCAGTCCATATCGCTGTTCGCTGATCGAGTGATCGCCAGCAGGACTCCGACAACCCCAATCAGGCCAAGCGCCCAGCTAAGTTCGTAACGGCGTTTGTCTTTTTCATACCCCTGTAGGATCAGCCATTCGCCCAGGCGCTGGTGGATATCGCGAATATAGTACTTCAACGATTTCTGGCGTTCCCGAGACAGATCCTTCTCGCTCCCACGCAGCTCCTGATGAATGCTTTCGAGGTGTTGTTCGATTTTTTTTATCATCTTTCTTAAAGCTATCGCTGAAATGAATCGTTGGTGTAAGACTTATGTTGCTCTGCATAGGAACGCAGACATAAATCTGGCGAAGAGAGTTGAGGGAGGATGTAGGCCCAATAACAGCGTTTGATAATTTTAGAACTGCCAGTCATCAGCACATCTAGGAGCTCCCGCTTAAATTGCAACCGTTCGCGACCGTTTTCTTACGGCAAGAAGTGGACGTTCGAGCCAGGTCCGCTTTCGGCCAGAGGCAATGGGGCGCTCTGATGTATCTTGAAAAGCAGGGCGATTCAATTTAGTAAAGCCGCCTGTATAAGTTCTATTTCGACTTCAGAGTAAGCTGATTTCTTTGACCTACGACAGTGGCGGGAACAGTCCTGGTCTACCATTTCCGTTTTGCCCGGAGAAAGTTGTGATTTTCGCCTTTCCAACCACGAAACCGGGAGGGTCATTGTTTTCTATAACCAAAAATTGCCCAGTCGCTGAAAGAGAGGCCAAGTGTTCGTAAAATTTGAGATCTAAAGTGGTCTGCGCAATGGCTGCCTCATCAGGCGCGAGCTCGCCATGACGCTTATACAGGATTGGTTTGCGATAGGTGACGAGTGGCGAGTCCAGCACCACAAAGCCTGGATGAGGTAGGCCTTTTTCCCTGCAAAATATCAAGAAAGCGACCACAAATGCTGAGTGAAATATCGCCTTCACACCTTTACCGTTTTGACCGCGAGGAATCCCATTCACTGCAAAATCATAAGATTGCTGATCCCAGCTAACAGTATGCACTCCGGGGTATCCCCATGCATCTAGTACAAGTTTGACGGTCTGAGCGAACGCATCCCCTTCACTTTCGTCGATCCCAATGATGAGCCCTTCTGCGACCTGTCTCCCGATACGGAGCATCTCTATTTGCTGGCGGCGATTCAAAAGGTCAATTCGCCGATCATATAAGGCAACTGATCGAGCAGCATCGTCCCGCATCTTTATGCATTTTTGGTAGGACTCCCGGATGCTTGACTCTATCGGTCTCAGAAGCAATATGTCCTGTTCGTAACTTTTTATATTGGTGGCTAAACTTTCACTTTGTTCCCTAGAACCCGCAAGATCAGTTTGAAGATTCTGTATAGTAGGTTTTAGGTTTTCGAGATCGCGTTCTATTTTTCGAATTTCTGCTTGGGCAGAGTGTTGTTGGCGCTCTAGGTCAGCGGGTGAGTGCGGGATGTGTTGATGCCCTGGCTGCGCGCCACACATAGGGCATGGTTGATCTTCAAATCGGCGAAGGAGAAATCCTCCTTCCTCAATGGCCTCAAGCCGCCTAATATCTGTTATATAGGTTTGACTTAGATCGATAAACCGTTGTCCCATAGCTTGCAGTTGGGAACTCTGAGCGTCTGAGATGCTTTGGTTATCCAAAGTTTTGCGCCGAAGGTGAACCAGATAGTCAAGTCGCTCTTGAACCGTTGTCAGTTCCTCCCCCAAAACCTCCGATCTTGTTAACTGTTCTTCAAATATGCGTTCCAGTTCTTCTATATTTGAATCACCTAGTTTCTGATCTAGCTCCTCGATCATTTCAGTTAGGAGTTCAATTTTTCCGGCGTTACCAGCTTTCAGTGTTGCTTGGTCAGGTATGGGGATGATGTGGGAATCATCTTGACCAGTGAGCAGTGCCTTGAATACATTTTTGTCTAGGGTTGGAGAATTTTTGGGATTTATTTGAGTCGGGGTGACAACCGAAAACATCCGATCTTCATCTATTAGAAGATATGGTATTAAGTGCCGGAGAGAGAGGGGGACTAATCTTGCCGCTTGAGTTGAAGCTATTTTTGCGTCTGAGATGCCTACGCGGCCCAGCAGGAGCTCAGAAATACTACCTGTTTTACCTTTGCCGTGGTCTGCCGACACAATAGTGCCCTGACGATCAGCAATAAAGCCATCCTCTGCTAAATCATCATATACCGTGATTTTTCCTCCCTTCCTCATCCGATGGATAGTAATGCTTCGATGATGGGAAAAATCTATACCTAATAATATGGTGTCGTAATCTGCACCCTGTTTTAGTATGGGGGGTTTGTCGCCGCCGAGCATAAAGTTGAGCACGGAGAGAATATAGGATTTCCCCGCATTCGAGCCACCGTAGATGATATTTAGACCAGCCTCCAGCGTTAAGCAAATGGCAGGAAGGTTGGGTCCGGTAAAGGTAAGGTGGCGGAGGCGCATCCCTTTAAATGATGTGACTTCAGGCAATTGAATAACCCTCGTCAAACTGAAACTCCATTGTTAGACTCTCTATATGTGTGCGCATATCATAAAATAAATTGCCATGGTGCTTCGCTTGTAAGGCTAGCCAGTTGGCTCGCTCTGATAAAGTGAGGTTGTAAATTGTTGCAAGTAACTTTATGAATGCGGGTGCGTCATCGCCAGAAACAAATCGTATCCCATCATCTGCTTCTGTCGATACAATCAGATTTCTTCTAATCAAAATTTGGAGGCTGTCTTGAATTGTTCTGCGTCGTACTCGGTATTCGCCTACTCTGCTGCTGACTGCAGGATGAAGACTGGACGGCCCTCCAATATCTGCCGTATGCACGACGAAATAGTCCAGCAGAGAGATCGTTTCCAAATCGAGTGGGCATGGATAAAACGCTTCAAGGATAATCAATGAGCGTAGAGCTGTTTCAATGGGGCCATTGAAGAGAGTGTTTTTAGAGTCGGTTATATTGTCCATGGCAACGTTCCCTCGTTGGCGAAGTGATGGCAGGTGCCCTGTCTAACTTGGATAGATGCACGTTTGTGTCTGCCAAAAATTCCACTTATTTCAATTGCTGATGCTTGCGTCATTACTTTAGTTATACGCTCCATACCCACTGCGGAACAGTATGTTTCATAGATTCCTGCAAGTATCTCGTCGTTAAATTTATCTAGGTGATAAGGATTTATATTGTCCCGGAAGTGTCTTCGAAAAGCATCAGCATCGAAGTAGCGTCGACGTTGCAGGTTGAAGCCTATTTTGTGTAATGGATGGTTTAGGATGTCTGAGGCATCAGTGAAAATAGTGTTTTCGTATTCGGAGTATATGGAAATTAGCTGCCGAATATATTCGCTTTCTTGAGATGAGATATCGATCGGCACTACGCCGGCAGGTGATTCACCAGGATCATCACCAAATGTGTCTGCAAGCACAAAATCGATACCTTCGAGCGTTAACATCTTTGCAGCATCAATGCCGACGATGTTTGTAAAATCAAACTCTTGGATTATTTTTTTAAGTTTGGGTGTTAGCGCAATCGACTGCTTGGCTATTATTTTTTTTGCGCAACGGGTGTCCCATTCATTCAATATTTGATTTTGAAATTGCGCAGAGTTATTAAGTAGATGCTCAGCTTTACGATTAAAGCCTTTGGGTGCGACAAAAATGTATTTGCGAGGAGGAGTAAAATGCCCTTCAGAAGCAAAGTAGAAAATTTTGCCCAACTCTTGGTGCATGGCAGCGTCGTCAAGGGTTTTGCCAAGCATCTTGCATTGGTAATTGTCCCATGCGCCTTCATGGCGCTTGTGGGTCACAAACCCTACGACGTCACGGCCGAGGTCGTTGGCATTACCGAACTCTTCATGATCCACATACTCTTTTTTTTGCTGAGCAACCCAGCGATGTACGAAAACCTCAAGTTCCTTGTCACCCATTGCGAGGATGTCGCGGCTATAGCTCAGTTTCCGAGACATTTTTGAACGCTCCCTTTCCTTGAGTATGTAATGCTCACCGTCATTCTCCTGACCCCATGCCGGCAAAATCATCTGAGGTCTCTGTGGGCCACTCGCTTTGCCCAACGGCTTAGCTTTTGATATCAAAACGACATTGGATAGTGAGTTTAGCGATTTGTCGAGCAAAGTCTTACGTATAGCTGGTGCTGAGGATTACGACGCGATTCTGACTCCAAAGTGAACCGGCTCGGATATCTCACAAACTCCAATGACCGTTTTTTCCTGCTGCTAGCGAAAAACAGCGTGAAACTCAGCGGCCGTTTTTGGCCTGTCACGACTAACCGGTTTGGGTTGGTTTTGCCATTGCGGCGGTGTTTTCGAGCAGGTTTATCCGCAAGAAAATATCTACGCTGAGATGGATGAAGGCGGGCAAGTGAGCCTGGAGGGTTGCCTAATCTCGATACGAGCGTCAGATCAGCAACTCTCGGCTGTTCCCTAATCGTTTCCAGACCAGTAGGGCGGTGAGCCGATAGTAATACCGGGTGGCGTCGGAATGGTCTTTCAGGTGCTGGGTGAGAAACCAGCGCATATGCTTGAGCTGCCAGGTCCAGGGATTGTCTCGCTGCCATCGCTGTTGAATGGCTGCTTGCATGATGCGGGCTTGCCGTAGGTGACGCTGCTGCGTGACCTTCGAGCCGGTCAGTACGCCGCTCAGGAACAGCGCCATATTGAACGGCTTGGTCACGCTCGACCTCCAATGTAGGCCGAAACCACATCGATCCGGTTATGCCCGAGCTCAAGGCTGATCTGTTGCCGCGCCTGTCGATCCAGTTCGCGGTCAATGCGATAGCAGTGGCCACCATTGACTGGTGCGGCGTGGCCAGTGAGCTGTTCGTAACGCTCGCAGGCGTAGGCCGCGCGCAGTTCATGAAGACCTTTCAACCGTTGTTCATGTAGCGTTTCGCGGGCAGGGAGCACGGTCTGTTGTAGGAACACGGCGTAGCTTTCGTCTCGGGCCAACAAGTTGCGGCTGCGGGGCGGCGATGCATGACGAGCCAACTGCAGGGCCGCCTTCACCGCTTCATTTGCCACAACCCATCGCGGCGCTGAAGCCCCTGAGCGGCCACCTTTGGTGCCGTCCTGAATGTTGATGCGGCCTAAGTGTTCGGCTTCGCGGTGCAAGCGTGGCAGGTCAGCCAGGATCGCTTCGCGCAGGCGCATACCGGTTGTTCGGGCCAAAAGGACAATCGCCGCCACCCGTTCGTGTTGCTGTTTGCCTAGCGCCTCAATCACTCGCCGCACCTGTTGGTGGCCTTGGCCATCTGGCGCGCGGGTGCGTATGGTCGAACGCTTCTGTTCCAACGCCTGACTCGGGCTGGCGATCCTCACGTCCTGATCACCGCGCAGCGCGGCGAGGGTGCGGTTGACGCTGCTCAGGCGGTTCTGCGCTGTAGCGATGCAGAGTTCACCTTGTTGGATCTGCTGGCGCAGGTAAGCGGCGTAGTCCTGCAGCGTATGTCGGTCGATCTGGCGCGCATCGTTGTAACCGGGGCCGTCCTCTGACCGACACCAACGCACGAACGCTTGCCAGCGATCGCTGTGCGCTTTGACCGTGGCGAAGTGGCCGCCGGCAAACAGATCCTTGAGCGCTTGTGGACCGGCGTAGCTCAGCTGGCGGCCATAGCCAAAGTTGCGACCATCACGCCGACTGACCAAGGCCATCGTCATCACCGCTTTCGTTTGTTTGCAGAAAGAGCAGCAGGGCTTTCCAGTGAGGGCTGAGCCTGTCCACCTGCTGCCAGTTTGTCGGACGGATCAGGAGAGTGTTCTCGTGGTGTTGCAGTAGTGCCCCTTCCTCACGCAGTTGCTCGATCAGTCGGGCGAGGTCGGCAGGGTCTAGGGGTGGTGTGGCGACAGCGGCGACAGTGGCGACAATCCGCGTCGTTTCTGGCCTGGCACGTGGCGACAGGGTGGCGACAGAGGCGGTGACACGCCGCGATTCTGGTTGCGATTGATGTTGCGCCTGGTAGCGGCGCACCGCGTCATTGAGGCGGAACATGGCGTACCTCGAAGGTTCTTCCATCGCGACTGCTCAGCCAGCGATGAGTGATCAGCACGACCAATAAAGAGGCGGTATGGTCGGCGCTCTTGCGGGCAAAACGAGGGCCTTTGCGATTGACGTCGCGGATGCTGAAGTGGGTCCAGCCTTTCTGCACCAGCCAGCGCAGCAGCCGATCCGCTTCCTCGCGTCGGCTATTGACCGGCTCCTGTTCAGTCAGGCGCTGAATCTCGGCCAGGTAGTAATCCATCAGCGTGGAGGCGCGCTGGATGTGTGCTTCGTCCAACGCACTGGCCTCTTCCACCATGGCCAGCACGCCCGCGATACGCAGTACATTCGCCGCGGCCTTGCTCGCGACAGGCTGGACGCCGGCTAGCTCGCCGAATTCGCCAGACTGGCACTCGATGGTGTCGTGAATATCAATCCAGGCACGACGGGCACGGGGAGTCAGCTCCAGCCTGGCGGGATTGAGTGAGCCATCCTTGTGGAGCGACCAGGGCTTTTGCAGCAGGGCGGTGATCCGCTGTTGGTAGCACTGGACTTTGGCATCTCGGGTCAGGTCGATCGCTTTGTAGAGCCGCTGGCCGGCCAGGCGCTCGGGCCAACTGATCAGGCAACGACCCAGGATGCCTTGGCCATTGATCACCGGGTCTTTGAACAGCTGGTTGGCCAGGTAGGGTTGCAGCATCAGATGCAGGCTGAGGCGGCGGTCATAGGCGCGTAGGCTTTCTCCGGCCATGGAGCGCGCCCGGTCGATCGGGCTGCCATCCCACAGCGTCGACAAGGTGGTGATTGCCTTGAGCAGATTCTCTTTGCTCATGGTGCTGCTGCCCAAGAATTGGCCACCTTCATCATTGAACAAACCCATGCTGGGTAAGCCATGGCACAGGCTTTTGACCAGGGCCTCGATAGTGGGCTCGGCAATGATCAGTCTCGGCGGTACCGGCTCGGATAGCTCTCTGTCTTCCGCCTCCGCGTGTTTCTTTGATGTTTTGGGTTTGGTCATGATGCTGGTGGCTACGCGATAAGCTTTGAGCTTTTCCGCATACAGGGTCCACTGCTGTCGTTCCCAGTCGCGCGCGGCCTTCAGTGCCAGGTGGTCCACCGCGCTTTTGCGATCACCCGAGGACGCCACCGTCAATAGGTAGAGGGACAGCGGATAGGTTCGGCCGTCGAGTTGGACATTGGCATGACCCTGGCTCACCAAGGCCGTGGTAGCCAGCACCGATTGCGCTGCCATGGCGCAAGGTACCCCGATCACCTCGGCCAGTCGTTTGACCGCAGGACCCAACAGATCCCCGAGTGCTTCGACCGGGTAGGGCAGTGGCGCCTGCTGGTATTCCAGCAACGGTTGTGGTGGCTCGAACGCTTCGCACAATTGCATCGCAATTCTCCTGATGATCAATTTCTTCCTCACTCATCCCGCCACGGTTGTTGAGTGTTATCAGGGATCAAGGCCCCTGCGACCTGTGAGGTTTGTCCTCTCACGCGGGACTGACGGCTCCTTACGGCCGGGAGCTTGGGCATCTCACGATCTGGCCTCCTGAACACCGATAGCGGTGGGCGGGTGGAGGCTGCACTGGCTGACGAGACCGGTGACGCGGATCCTGAGTCAGGTGAAGGCAGTGATGCGATGACCGGGGCATGCCTGACTGTCAGTCAGGGGCAGTCCATTCCTTGGGCTGCGGCACCGTCATCTGCATCGCTGTTGCGGGTGATTTCGGTGCTTGTCACGCCGATTATCACGAGGGGGGAATGCCGCAATGCCTTGTACGAGTTGGGCAGCAGCAGCGTTAGGAGCGCCCGTCTCTTTCCAGAAGAAAGAGACGGGCGCAGGTTGGCGCAGTGAAATGGCCAAGCGGATAGGTTGCTGCAGGGCAGTTGGGTAGGGGGATGTATTTGCCGCAATGGCAATGATCTGAAGTTGGCATCCATCACTCGGTGAGTGACCGTGCGAGCCGCCGGACGCTAATCGCACTTTGGGAGAACCACCCACCATGGGGCGTAGCCTTTTAGGTTCGGGCTACCTCTAAGGGTGCTGTCGATGACAGCGGCTTGCGTGATCATTCGTACGCCTGTGGCCAAAAGCGGTCAAGCCTTTAACCGATGTCCGCGATTAACGTGGCGACTGTCGCCACTTTTGACGCCACGCTCCAGGCCAGGCAGGGCGTGGTTTGTCGCCGGTGTCGCCGCTGTCGCCGTGAAAAAAGTTTGCCCGCTTAGGCTAGGCATTGTGTGTGGCCAAAAGGCGAAAGTTTTGGCGATACTATTGAACCGTTTAATGGCAGCCATACATTGATCAACGTACTGGCATGACGTTGCGGTCTTAGCTACTGCTAGATACCAGGTGAGCCGATAGGCCCTTGGTAAAGATACTTCTGGAAACTATAAAACACATCCTTGATCAGTTCTGGTTTGCCAAGGTCGGCGATTGCGTCGGCAATGGCGTTGTTGTACTTAAGCTTGAGAAGCGGTGACAGCTTTTCCGGCTCAAGCTCTTCCACACCTTCCTTCACGTAATGTGCCAGCACGAAGTCAATAAAGACTTCCTGTTTGTCGCTGAAGTGGCCGTGGAGAGTTCTGCGTGCCTTGATTGCACGTTCTTCACGAGTAACAGGGTCGATGTCGAAGGCGACATAAGTCAGCACATCAAAAATATCGCTGTTCTCTGCGTCAATGATATTTTGCATTTCGGCTAGTACCTCCTTGTTGAAGCCTCTCTCAGCCAGGCCCTGCATGAAAGCTTTACGAGTGTCTGGCCCACTCCAGATGGAGCGCAGTTCGTCTTCATCTTTGAAGAAGTCTGGAAGGCTGCCGAACAGACTTTCTAGAAATTGCGCGGCAGACATTGGCTTGCCATCCGCGCTGAGGAACAAGGTCGCCATCATGTTTTTGATCCGGCGCACCGAACCATTGCTTAACCTGATCTCGATCACGTGTGGTCGCGGCTCCATCGGCGGTTTGGGAGGCTTCTCTACGCCCCCCACTTCGTCACCCTCCTCATTACCACCAGATTTGCCATCCCCCTTAGGCACGGGCTCTTCCGGCTCGCCATCCCAGGCAGGGTCGCTGAAGAGATGGTGGGCCTTCACGAAGTCGAAGATAGTGAAGTAGTCCTTACCGTCGAAGAGGCGTGTTCCGCGACCAATGATCTGCTTGAACTCGATCATGTTTTTGACTGGGCGCATCAATACAATATTGCGCACGTTACGCGCATCCACGCCGGTAGAGAGTTTCCTTGAAGTGGTCAGGATGGTGGGGATGGTCATCTCGTTATCTTGAAATGTCCGTAGATACTCTTCGCCGCGAGCGCCGTCATGTGCGGTCACACGCACACAGTAGTCGGGCTCGGAGCTTTTCTTCTGCTGATTAATCAGGTTTCGAACTTCGAGCGCATGCTCTTGTGTCGCGCAGAACACCAACGTTTTGTCGTTCGGATTAATCATGCCCATGAATAACTTAACGCGATACGCCTCTCGCTCCGGAATTTTAATAATGCGGTTGAAGTCGTCCTCAACATAGCGTCTTCCTGGCTCCACATTACCCTTTACCACCACACCGTCACCAGGGACATGGACGTATTCGTCCAGCGTCGTAGCGATCTGTCTGACCTTGAACGGAGTCAAGAAGCCATCGTTAATGCCTTCCTTGAGCGAGTACACGTACACCGGCTCGCCAAAGTAGGCATAGGTGTCGACGTTGACATCGCGCTTCGGGGTGGCGGTCAGGCCCAGCTGCACGGCTGGCGAGAAATAGTTGAGAATGCCGCGCCAGCTACCTTCATCATTAGCGCCGCCACGGTGGCACTCATCGACAATGACGAAATCGAAGAAGTCCGCTGGGTACTCGCCGAAGTATGGGGTGTCATTCGGCCCGCTCATAAAGGTCTGGAAGATGGTGAAGAAGATACTGGCGTTCTTCGGCACCCTTCCCTTCTTACGAATGTCAGATGGGTCTATACGAACCAGCGCATCTTCAGGGAAGGCGGAAAACGAGTTGTAGGCCTGATCAGCCAGAATATTACGATCCGCCAGGAACAAGATGCGCGGCTGGCGCTGAGCGTCACGTTTGAGGTTCCAGCGGCTCTTGAACAACTTCCAGGCGAGCTGGAAGGCGATGAAGGTCTTGCCCGTGCCAGTTGCCAGAGTCAGCAGGATGCGCTGCTGCTCCGCAGCCATGGCCTCCAGTACCCGGTTGATCGCGATATCTTGGTAGTAGCGTGCCCCCCAAGTACCAGCCTTGTCCTCGAACGGTATAGCGGCAAAGCGCTCGCGCCACTCGTTGTGCTCGGCAAAAGTCAGATTCCATAACTCTTCTGGACTGGGGAATTTGGCGACATCCCCTTCAGCTCCGGTCAGCATGTCAATGCTGTAAATGGTCTGGCCATTGGTGGAGTAGGTAAAGCGCACCATCAGCTTTTTGGCATAGCCCTTGGCCTGCGCCACGCCTTCGGTGTAGTGCTTGTCCCAGGCCTTAGCCTCAATCACCCCCAGCTGGGTGTTGCGATAGACCAGAACGTAGTCGGCAATATCGGCAATGCCACGTTTGCCTGCGCCCTGGATGCGACCATGGGTGATCTGAAACTCACGATGAACGCGGCTGCCGTCTATTACGCCCCAGCCCGCATCGCGTAAGGCTGGGTCAATGTGTTCGGCGCGGGTTTCTGCTTCGTTCATCACCTGTTTCCTTACAGATTGCCGCTAAAGGCTTGGTGCAAAATGGACTTTCTTAGCTCGTCGAGTGTAGCGAGCTTTCGCCTGTAGATGGACTCGAGAACCTGAACCTTTTCTTGAAGGGTTTCAATCAGCCCCACGATTTGAGTTTGTTCTTTAATAATGGGAAATGGTATCTCTAAATTAGAAAGTGTTCCTTGGCTCAGGCTTTTAATGTTCGCCCCATTCCCTCCGTCAATCATCGCTCTACGCGCGCTGTTCGACTTCAGAAAATGACACAAGTATTTAGGTGATATTTCAGTGCTATGCAGACGGGCTTTAATCGTAAAGCCCGAGTGCGTTGCTCTTTCGCTGATATCTCCAATCAAAAGACAGCGGCCAATAAGCTCCGGATTGCCATTTGATCGCACAAAGACAAGGTCGTCTTTCTGCAACATGTCTGAATCAGGAAGCGTACCATCTGGGATGATCGACTCAAGTTTATCAAGGGGGGCCCAGTAACTGGTCTGAAAGTCTCTCACCCCTAGAATTTTTATCAACTCACCCTTGCTTGACTTGTTGAAGTTAATGCCGTTGCGAAATGTAACCATCTCGCCCAGTCGTTTAATTTTCCATTTCCCATCGCGCGGCGCAAAGATGGAACGTAGGTAATGCTCTAACAACTCGCGGGCATTTTTCAGATTTTTCCCAGCGTTGTAGCGAGCTTTGGCGATACCTTCAAGAGCCTCATCGAGAATAGCGACGATACGTTGCTGCTCCGAGAGTTCAGGGAAGGGGATCTTTATTGAGTTTAAGGCCTTTTGATTTAGCTTTGGCTGCGCGGCCCCCGTTATATAACCTTCCAATGTAATGCTTTCAAGATACAGCTCAACAAATCGCTGAGTCGTCATGCTCTCAAACTTCAAGATATGAGCATGGTTATTTACCCAGTATTTTCCTGACGCCGGAAAAGCAATAGGGGTTGATCGTGCCAGTAAATTAGCACCATCTTCGGAAATGAGGAGAGCATTACCTTCGAAGATATAGTCATCTACGAAGTCGACAATCCCAGACGCACCGTAGTATGGATATTCGCCTCCAATACGGGCAGCTTTAGTGATTGGGATACGCTTGCTGTCTAAGTTTATTGAGATCTGCTCTAGGGTCTTTGTAGGCCACTTCATAGCATCGCCCTGATACTTCTCAGTATTTCCGCACTCTCTGCGTCCAGAACAGAGATTTCATCCATAACTTGTTGTGGAGCTCGATACACAATTTCTTCGCCGCCATTGGGGTTTTTCACTGAAAGATCAAAGCTAGTTTTATCAATGCCGGAAGTATCCAGAGTCCAGCTTTTTGGCGAGTCGGCGAAGTTTTTTTGCAGTTCGATAAATTCGGCCAGATCATCATCGTTCAACGGGTTAGTCTTGCCCATATTACGGCCAGGATTGAGTTGGTAGTACCAAATTTTTCGCGTCGATGTGCCCTTCTGGAAGAATAGCACCACGGTTTTTACGCCCGCCCCTTGGAAGGTACCGCCTGGACAGTCGAGTACGGTATGTAGATTGCAACTCTCTAGCAGAAGCTTCCGCAAACTTAACGAGGCGTTATCGCCATTGCTTAGGAAGGTGTTCTTAATGACGACAGCACCCTGACCGCCCGCCTTGAGGATCTTGATAAAGTGCTGAAGAAACAGGAAGGCGGTTTCCCCGGTCTTGATTGGAAAGTTCTGCTGTACCTCTTTGCGCTCCTTTCCGCCGAAAGGCGGGTTGGCCAGCACAACATCAAAACGATCCCTATCCTGAATGTCGCTCAGGTTTTCAGCCAGAGTGTTGGTGTGGATAATGTTCGGTGTATCGATGCCATGAAGGATCATATTCATGATAGCAATGACATAGGCGAGGCTTTTCTTCTCCTTACCGTAGAAGGTGCGCTTTTGCAGAATTTCCTGTTGGTTTGTAGTTAGCGTTGGATTTCTGCTCAGGTAGTCGAATGCTTCGCAAAGGAAGCCTGCCGAACCAACTGCTCCGTCATAGATGCGTTGGCCGATGTGCGGGTTAACCACTCGAACCATGGCTCGAATCAGAGGACGTGGGGTGTAATACTCCCCTCCGTTACGCCCGGCGTTCCCCATGTTCTTGATTTTTGCTTCGTAGAGGTGCGAAAGCTCGTGCTTTTCAGTCTGTGAGCGAAAGCGCAGGCTATCAACGATTTCCACTACTTCGCGTAGATTGTACCCACTCTGGATACGGTTCTTGATCTCACCAAAGATTTCGCCAATTTTGTACTGGATGGTGTCCGGGCCGCTGGCCTTCTGCTTGAACCCATAAAGATAGGGGAACAGCTTGTTGTTGACGAAATCCTTGAGGTCATCACCCGTAAGGGTGCAGTTGTGGTCGATCTCACCCTTTTCATTCTTCGGCGCAGCCCAGCGTTCCCAGCGGTATTCGCTGTCGAGGATGTAGAGGTAATACTTGCCCTCCAGCTCAGCCTCCATCGCTTTATCCTGCTCCAGGGCATCGAGGTACTTGAGAAACAGCAGCCAAGAGCTTTGCTCGGTATAGTCCAGCTCGCTGGTACAGCCGGCATCCTTATGCAGGATGTCGTCGATGTTTTTGAAGGCTTGCTCAAACATTGGGGATTCTGTCCCTGAAGGTGGGGCGACTGAAAGACATACAGCTAGGCATTATGCGGTTTTGAGTATGCAGATGCATGCGGATTGTAGTGGTCAACTCACCCCCTGACACGACGTTAAGTTTTCTCGGATTGAGCGGATGGCAGCCCCCTATTGAACTGATGCGGCCGGATTCAGTTGTACCGATCCATCCCAATTGGCTGATGTCCTGCTGAGTCTCTCGGGTCATGTAGTCTAGATAGGCGGTCCGCGGCTAGGTAACCCGGTTGTCGTCTTTAAATGTCAGCTCCTGCGCATGGGAATGCGGAGCCTTGCCATGCGCAGGAGCTTGGCCTGAGGAGCGCAGGCATGCAGGAAAACAGGTGACAGTTGCCACTTCGGTAACCATGCCCTACGCAATGGATTACGTGGGTTATCGCCGCTGTCGTAATCCGGTGAGCTCTCAACGTATCGGCACGACGTTGCTGTCCCTGCTTTGATTGATCGCAGATGCCGACAGACTGCCCGTTGCCGCCTTTTGAATGTGCTCACTCCACCACGCCATCATCGGGCGACGGCGTTCGATGTAGTCCGCACGGTTATAGGCGCTTCGAACTTCATCCTTGTCGACATGCGCCAGGGCGACTTCGATCAATTCCGGATCCCAGCCATGCTCGTTCAGGATGGTGCTGGCCATGGAGCGCATGCCGTGACTGACTAAGCGGTCTTGGAAGCCCATACGTTTCAACGCCATATTGGCGGTCTGGCTATTGGCGTGAGTGCGCGGGTTTCTATCTGCAGGGAACACGTATTCCCTGTGGCCGCTGTGGGGCTTGAGCGCCTCCAGTAACGCGAGTGCCTGTTCGGTCAGCGGGATGGTGTGCGGACGACGTTTCTTCATACGCTCCGGCGGGATGGTCCAGATGCGTTTGTCGAAGTCGATGTCTGCCCATCGGGTGGTAGCCGCTTCGGCAGGACGGGTCATGGTGTGCAGTTGCCATTCGATCAGGCAGCGGGTGATCCGCTTGATGCTGGCGTTCGCGATTTCGATCATGAGCTCGGAAAGCTCATCGGGTCGTAGCGCGGCCATGTTCTGTTTTTTGGGTTTCTTGAATACCGCCCGAATGCCACTGAGGGGGTTAGCGAAAATAAACCCGGAGTTCACCCCGTAGGTCATTATCTCGTTGAGCCGTTGGCTCAATCGCTTCACTGTCTCGAGGCTGCCTTTGGCCTCGATTGGACGAAGCAGTTCGATGACCATCGGTGCGGTAATTTTCGAGAGCGGCGTTGTTTTCAGGTCTGGAAATACATGCAACGTGAGCGATCGCCAAATGTCTTCGGCGTAAGCCGGCGTGACGGAGTCCTTCTTCAGCTCGAACCAGGCGGTGGCCACGTTCTCAAACGTATGTTCCGTCTCCGCTCGTTTGGCTTCGTCCTGTGCATTGCGTTGCACCTTGGGATCAATGCCTTGTGCCAGCAGCTCGCGCGCTTCAACCACTTTTTTCCTGGCGTTCGCTAGTGAGAGCTCTGGGTACGTGCCCAGCCCCATATTGATACGATTTTTGGTTACCGGCTCGCGGTAGTTGAAGTTCCACAGCATCGAGCCATTGCTCCTGACTCGGAGCTGGAGGCCGTCACCATCGCTGAGGACGTAATCCTTGTCTTTTGCCTTGACTGCCTTGAGCTGGCGGTCGGAGAGGCGAAGGGCTGGAGCAGGCATGAGAGCTACCTCTGACACCGTTTTGGTATTCCAAAAAATAGCACCGGATGGCTTGGAATACCATTTGGAATACCCAAACGGCTGGAACTCAAAAGTTCTCTGCGGAGCCCAGTAGCGCTTAAACCCTTGATTTCACTGGATTTCAGACACAAAAAAAGACGTCCGTGGACGTCTTTAGATGTTGAAGTGGTGGAGCCGGGGGGATTTGAACCCCCGTCCGCCAGTACTCCGCTGTCGGTACTACATGCGTAGCCGTGTCTATTGAGTTAACCCTCAGCGACCCGACGGGCAGGGTGCTTTGGGCGAGTTGTGTAAGTTTTAGCCGCTTCGTCCACAACGTACTGCACGGCGATTCCGTTCTATATGACAATCACTTTGGGTTTACGGACATCCCCTGGTGATTGCTGGACCCGAAGGTACCAGAAGGGAAGGGCTAAGGCTGCTTACGCAGCGAGAGCGTATTCCCCGTAGGTTTCGTCATTGGCAACTATAGGAAGTTGCAACAGTGGATTTACGAGTTCTGTTACCAACTCGGCATGCACCTAAAGTTTCGCAACCGGCGTCGAATCCTAAACGGCCCCGAACCTGGCGCTCTGTGAATCTGTAGAGCGACAGGCCTGCGTAGTGTACGCCAAAACGCATCAGGGGCCAACCCGAAGGTTGGCCCACTGCATTCAGGAGTTTTTACCGTCTTTGTTGGTCTTCTGCATCTCTTGGATGGTCTGGGTGGTTTCAGAGATGCATTTCTCGGTGCCTTCCTTGGTTTTCAAGGCTTGATGGGCCTTCGCCTGCTGAAGGCTCGCCTCGATCTGGCTTTGCGAATCCGAGCCTTGGTACTGGGTCTTGGCATTCTCAATGGTTTTGATGTTGGTGGCGCAGAGACTGTCCGAATCGCCGGCAGCAAACGAGGGTGATGCCAGCATCGAAGCAGTGACAAACAGACCTAACAGCACAGAGCGTTTCATATGTCTCTCCTTGACCCAAGGGCAGCATTTGCTGGCCATCAGGGCGGCTACCTGTTGAGGAAGTCCCGCGTTTGCGGGACCTGATCAATGGACTGCCGTTGTTCGTCAGGGTTCTATTTTTTTCACATCGCCCTGGCCCGTGTCACTCGGTCGACCAGATAAACCAGCCCGTGGTAATCAATCGCACCGTGTTGCGTAAGACCGATCTCACAGGTTCGGCTGGTGGAGATTCCTTCGCTGCAATGCTCTACCGCGCCCTTCAGCGTGCGCAACGAATGGGCGTTCAGTTCCGGCGTGGTGAATCCTTTGTCCCCGGCAAATCCGCAGCAATGGATGCCTTCCGGGATGACCACGTTTTTGCTGCACCTGCGCGCCAGATCGATCAACGCCTGGCTCTCGCCAAGGTGCTGCGTGCTGCAGGTGACGTGCACCGCAATGGGGGCCTCTTGGGGAATGAAGTCGAGGCGATCCATCAGGTGCGTGCGAATGAAACGCACCGGGTCGTACAGGTCCAGGCGTACGTCACCCAAGTCTTGAACCAGGCGCAGGGTGCATGGGCTGGTGTCGCAATAGATCGGGTCGAGCCCGCCGCGGCTGGCGTGCAGCAGCGCGCCGATCAGTTCCTGGCGCTTGTGCTCGGCCTGTTCGGCGTAGCCTTTGGATGCAAAGGGTTGGCCGCAGCAGAGGCTGTCTACGTTGTCCGGGAAAACGACTTGGTAACCGGCTTTTTCCAGCAGCCCGCGGGTCTTGTCGTGCAACGACATCTGTTCTTTGTCCCCTGCCGCCGGGCCCATGACCCGCGACACGCAGGCCGCCAGATAAACCACCCTCGGTCGTTCGTCCGACACGCTGGGGCTGAACCGAATCGCCCTTTCCGGCTGCGGCATGGCGTTGGTCCACTGCGGGACCTGTCCTTTGGACAGCCGCGTCAGCCCGGCGGACAACCGTGCCAGGCGCGGCGCTCCCAACATCATTCGCGCACCGTTGGCGACGTGCAGGGTAAAGCGCGCGCCTTGCAGCGCAGTGGCGAAATTGCCCGCAAGCCAATCGGCGGTTTTCGTACGCGTCGCAGTGCGGCTGCGGAGTTTTTTCACCAGCTCGCCAGTATTGATGCCTACAGGGCAGCGTTGAGAGCACAGCCCGGTGGCGGCACAGGTGTCGATGCCCTGGTATTGATAGGCCGTTTCCAGCTCGGAGGTATCAATACCGGCGCGCTTTTTCGCTTGAATGTCGCGCCAGATCACGATGCGCTGGCGCGGGCTCAAGGTCAGGTCCTTGGAGGGACACACCGGCTCGCAGAAGCCGCACTCGATGCACTTGTCGACTATTTCATCGGCCGCCGGCAATGGCTTGAGGTGCTTGAGGTGGATCTGCGGGTCCTCGCTGAGCACGACGTCCGGGTTGAGGATGCCGTTGGGGTCGAGCAAACGCTTGAGCTGCCACATCAATTGATAGGCATCAGTGCCCCATTCCAACTCAACGAACGGTGCCATGTTGCGGCCGGTGCCGTGTTCGGCTTTCAGCGAGCCGCCGAACTCCACCGCCACCAGTTGCGCTACGTCATCCATGAACGCCTGGTAGCGTGCGACTTCTTCAGTGCTGTTGAAGCCTTGGGTGAAGACAAAGTGCAGGTTGCCTTCCAGTGCGTGTCCGAAAAGGATCGCTTCGTCGTAGTGATGTTTGTCGAACAGGGCGATCAGGCGGTTCACGCCGGCGGCCAGTTGCTCGACCGGGAAGGTCACGTCTTCGATGATGACGGTGGTCCCGGTCTTGCGCACCGCGCCTACGGCGGGGAAGGTGTCTTTGCGGATGGCCCACAGGCGGGCGTTTTCTCGCGGGTCCTCGGTGAAGTCGACTTGCCTTTCTACCGGGAAAGCCGCCAGAGAAGCCATGATCCGGGCCAGTTGTTCCTGTAGTAACGATGACGAAGCGGCGCGGGATTCGATCAGCAACGCGCAGGCATTGCTCGACAGGTGCTGTACGAAATCCGGCATGCCCGGCTTGTCCTGCACCGAGCGCAGGCTGCGGCGGTCCAGCAGCTCAACGGCGGAGACCGGCTGGCTTTTCAGTACGGTCACGGCGTTGCAGCAGGTCTCTACATCTGGAAATACGATCAATGCCGAGGCTTTGTTCGGGTGGTCGATGACGGTGTTGTAGGTCACCGCGCTGATGAATCCCAACGTGCCTTCAGAGCCCACCAGCAGGTGGCTGAGGATATCCACCGGCTCGTCGAAATCCACCAGGGCATTGAGCGACAGGCCGGTGGTATTTTTCAGACGGTACTTGTGGCGAATTCGGGCGGCGAGCTCCGTGTTGGCGCGGGTCTCGCGGCCAAGGGTTGCCAGTCGCTCCAGCAGTTCGCCGTGGCTCGCCCTGAATGCCGCCACGCTGGCGGCGTCTTCGGTGTCCAGGCGCGTGCCATCGGCTAGCACCAGGCGAATGCCGGCCAGGGTGTGATAGGTATTCTGCGCCGTGCCGCAGCACATGCCGCTGGCGTTGTTGGCGACGATGCCGCCAATCTTGCAGGCATTGATCGACGCCGGATCCGGGCCGATCTTGCGCCCGAACGGGGCCAGCCAGGCGTTGGCCTGGGCGCCGATCACGCCGGGTTGCAAACGGATCTGTGTGCCTTGCTCGCGAATTTCCCGGCCGTTCCAGTTGTCCCCGAGCACAATCAGCACTGAATCGCTGATGGCCTGGCCGGACAGGCTGGTGCCCGCCGCACGGAAGGTCACCGGAACCCGGTCGCGCTGGGCCAGTTGCAGCAGGGCGATGACTTCGTCTTCGCTTTCGACGCGTACCACCAGTTTCGGAATCAGCCGATAGAAGCTCGCATCGGTGCCGAAGGCCAGGGTCGACAACGGGTCGTCGAAGCGTCGTTTTTGCGGGATCAGTTGGTGTACGTCGCGCAGGAAAGGGGCCGGAAGCGTCATTGGTCCTCCAGAATCAGCACCACCAGATCCTTTGGTCCATGGGCGCCGTAGGCCAGGACCTGCTCGATGTCGGCGGTCTTTGACGGGCCCGACACCAACAGGGCGTTGGTCGGCATGCCTTGGGCCCATTCGAATTCCTGCTGCACTTCATAGAAGTTGTCACGGATTTCGCTGGCCTTGAGCAAGGCGAAGTGCACCGGCGGGACGAGGCTCATCAGGCGCGGTTCTTCCCGTGTCGGCCAGAGAATCAGGCTGCCGGTCGCGGCGATCGCGCCGAGGGTGCCGGTCAGGCTGGCAGGCGTATCGTTGAACAGCTCGGCTTTCCATTCCTCCACCGGCCGATCGTAGGCCTTGAGCGCAGGAAGGCCAGGATTGTTCGCCCAGAACTGTACGATTTTTTGCCCATGGGGCGTTGTCGGAGCGATAAGCAAACTCGGCAGTTGCCGGTCGCGCAGCAACTGCGCCAGCAGCGTCGGCCAGGCTTCGCCGGACGTCAGGTGAATTTCGGTGTGCACCGCTTCCATCAGCTTGCGCAATTGTGGAATGCGTTCCTCGGGCGCGTAGCGGTAGGTCTGTGTCACCAGTTCGACGTCGTAGCTGTCGGCAACGGGCGTGGTGCCGGTCAGGCTTTTTCGCAGCTTGGCGAGGATATTTTCCTTGGCGCTCATCGGCGGTCTCCCTGCCGGGTCAGGTGGTCGCGGGCCAGGTCATGCAACGAGCGGGCGGCGGGTTTCGGGGCGCTGTGGTTCTGGGTCCAGGGGCCGACATTCTGCGGCGCCAGGCCGCGCAGGCGCGTGGCGAGGAAAGCGAACAGCCGGTACAGCCGTGGCGAGCTGTTGAGCCGGGCCCAGGCATTCCAGATGAAGCGCTCCTTGGCCGAATACTTGCTGCCCTGGCCGCGCATGACCGGGTTGGGGCTGTCCGGCGCCTTGACGTTTTCTTCTCGCAGCCGTCGCAGCAGGGCCGGGATCGGAATCTTCACCGGGCACACTTCGCCGCAGGCACCGCACAGCGAAGACGCGCTCGGGTGATCTGGCACCTTGGCCAGGCCGACCATGTGCGGCGTGATGATTTTTCCGATAGGTCCCGGGTAAACCTCGCCGTAGGCATGACCGCCGATTCGCGTGTAGACCGGGCAATGGTTCATACAGGCGCCGCAGCGAATGCAGTTCAGGGTCTGGCGCAGCTCACTGTCGGCAAACGCCTGGCTGCGACCGTTGTCGAGCAGGACCAGGTGAACTTCTTGCGGCCCGTCCAGTTCGTTTGCCTTGCGCGGGCCGGAGATCATGTTGACGTAGGTGGTGATCGGCTGGCCCAGCGCCGAGCGGGTCAGCAGCGAGAGCAGCGGCACGACGTCCCGCAGGTTCTCCACGACTTTTTCAATGCCGGTCACCGCAATGTGCACCGGTGGCACGGTGGTCGACATCCGCCCGTTGCCTTCGTTTTCCACCAGCAGCAGCGTGCCGGTTTCGGCAACGGCGAAGTTGACACCGGAAACGCCGACGTCGGCTTCGAAGAATTTCTGCCGCAAGACCTTGCGACCGATCTGAATGAGTTGGTCGACGTCCTTGGTGTACTCCACGCCAAGTTTGTCGTGGAACAAGGACGCGACCTGACCGGCATTCTTGTGGATTGCCGGCATGATTATGTGTGAAGGCTTCTCGTGGTCGAGCTGGACGATGTATTCCCCCATATCGGATTCGAGACATTCAATGTCCCGAGCCTCGAGGAAATGGTTCATCTCCATCTCTTCGCTGACCATCGATTTGCCCTTGATCACTTGCCGCGCCTCGTGAGCGCGGATGATCGAGAGGACGATGCCATTGGCCTCGTCCACCGTTTCCGCCCAGTGCACGTTCACACCGTTGCGGGTCAGGTTGGCTTCAAGTTGCTCGAGCAGGTCGGGCAGCTTGGATAACGCGCGGGCGCGGACAGCATTGCCCAGCACCCGCAGGTGTTCTCTTTCGTGGGCATCGCTGAAGGACGTTGCCCGTTTTGTCATCAGTGAATCCATCGCAGTGCGAAAGTTGTTTCGCAGTTGCGTGTCGTCCAGCGCCTTGTGGGCGCGGGCGCGAAAATCTTCCTGCACTGCAACGGTAGGAATCAGCGTCGGCGTACTCATGCGACACCTCCGGTACGCTGCCAGAGGAAGCTCGCCAGATGCTGGCCGCGTAGCGCTTCGCGCTGTTTTTCCAGCGCGCCGTTGATGTTCATCAGGCAACCGCAGTCGGCACTGACCACCTGATGCGCGCCGGATTCCTTCAGCGCGCGGGTCTTGTCGGCCACCATCGCGCCGGAAATATCCGGCATGCGAACGCTGAATGTCCCACCAAAACCGCAGCATTCACTTTCGTGGCTGTGGTCGACCCGCTCCACGTTGCGCAGCTGTGCCAACAACGCACGGCCATGCAGGTGCGTATTCATTTCCCGTCGTGCCGAGCAGGACGTATGCAGCGCGACCTTTACCGGCGCGCCACCGTCGTTCAATTGCACCTTGCACACAAACAGCAGGAACTCGGCCAGCTCATACGTCCTGGCCGCCAGGGCCTGGACCTGTTTGAGCGTTTGCGGTTCGTCCTTGAACAGGTCGGCGTAATGTTCACGCAGCATGCCGGCACACGAGCCCGACGGCACGACCACCGGATAATCCCCGGCAAACAGGGCCAGTTGCGCCCGCGCCACCGTCCGCGCCTGCTCGGTATATCCCGAGGTGTAGGCCGGTTGCCCGCAGCACGTCTGGCCTTGCGGGTAGTCGACCTGGATGCCTTCGCGCTCAAGCAGATGAATCGCGTCCATCCCTGCTTTGGGGTAGAACAGATCCACCACGCAGGTTCCGAACAGATAGACCCGTCGGGGTTTCTCGCTGGGATACTGGCGCGGCTCAGGCAATGGCGGGGCGACTCGGGTCGCGTTCGGCACGGCGTTGTAAAAAAGCTCGCTCATCAGGCGTGTCTCCGGGTGGTCCCGGTTATCCGTCTGCTGAGGCTGCTGAATATAGAGAGGAAATCTTTCAGCAGCCTTGCAGACCCGGTGGTGAATAGCGGACGCCGAATCACGTTTCAGCGTCGGGTTTTTTAATGTTTCGTGTAGTACTCAGTGAACCAGCATGCCGGTGAACCAGTAGGCCTGGGCCAACGTGATCAAGCCGACGATCGTTGCAAAGAATAGGCTGTGTTTCAGGGTGAAACGGAACAGATCCGATTCCTTGCCCACCAGGCCGGTTGCCGCGCAGGCTACGGCGATCGATTGCGGCGAAATCATTTTGCCGGTGACGCCGCCACTGGTATTGGCTGCCACGAGCAATGTGTCGTTGACACCGATCTGGTGCGCGGTTGTCGCTTGCAGCGAGCCGAACAGCGCATTGGACGAGGTATCGGAGCCGGTCAGGAACACGCCCAGCCAGCCGAGGAATGGCGAGAAGAACGGGAACGCGGTGCCAGTTCCGGCCAATACCAGGGCCATGGTTGATGACATGCCCGAGAAGTTGGTGACGAAGGCGAATGCCAGCACCATGCCGATGGACAGGATAGGCCAGCGCAGTTCGTAGAAGGTCTCCTTCAAAGTGGTAAGACCAGTTCTGAAGTTGATCTTCAAGACGATCATCGAGATGAGTGCCGAGAAGAAAATCGCCGTGCCGGTGGCCGAAATCGGATCGAGCTTGAACACCGCCGGAATCGCCGTGGGGTTGATCACGATAGGGGCGACCTTGATGACCAGTTGATCCAGGTGCGGGATCGCAAAGTTGAATACCCAGCCATACATCGAGCCACCGGCGGCGAACATCGCCTTGAAGGGCTTCAGGGTCCAGATGGTCACCAGCACGGTCAGGATCAGGAACGGTGACCAGGCCTTGATGATTTCCCCCAGGCTGTAGGGCGAAGCCACGGTACTGCGCGGCTGGCCGAAACCGCCGACGCTGGCGGTGATCGCTGCGCTGGAGGTTGCGCCGGCAATCTGGGCACCGGCGGTACGCTTGGGCTGCCAGATTTTCAGGAACAGCGTCAGGGATACCAGGCTGGCCAGGGCCGACGTGATGTCCGGCAGTTCCGGGCCGATGAAGTTCGAAGTGAAGTACTGGGTGATGGCGAAACTCAAGCCCGCCACCAGGGCGGCCGGCCAGGTTTCCCGCACACCGCGTAGGCCGTCCATCATGAACACCAGCCAGAACGGCACGAACAGCGACAGCAATGGCAGCTGGCGACCGGTCATGGCGCCGATCTTGAAGGCGTCGATCCCGGTGACCTGGCCCGCAACGATAATCGGAATACCCAGTGCGCCGAAGGCTACCGGAGCGGTGTTGGCGATCAGGCACAGGCCGGCGGCATAGAGCGGGTTGAAACCCAGGCCGACCAGCAGCGCGGCGGTAATCGCGACGGGAGCGCCGAAACCGGCGGCACCTTCCAGGAATGCGCCGAAGCAGAAGCCGATCAGCAACACTTGCAGGCGTTGGTCATCGGTAATCGACAGCACCGAGCTGCGGATGATTTCGAACTGGCCGCTCTTGACGGTCAGTTTGTAGAGAAACACGGCGGCGACGATGATCCAGGCAATCGGCCAAAGACCATAGGCAAAGCCATAGCCGGCGGCCGCAAACGCCATGTCGGCCGGCATCTGGAAAGCGAAGATCGCGACGGCAATCGCCAAGGCCAGGGTGATGCTGCCCGCCACGTGCCCCTTGAGGCGAAACACCGCCAGGGCGAGGAAGAAAAACACGATGGGAATGACGGCCGCGAGTGCGGACAAGCCTAGGCTGCCGAGCGGGCTGTAAAGCTGTTGCCAGGTTTGCATATTGGGTGAGCCCCTAATTGTTGTTGGTCAGGCACTGGTCAGCGGTTTTGGGTAATTGGTAATACCAATTTACAAGCGCTGTCGGCTAGGGTAAAAGCCTTGGTCGTCGTGTGTCAATTTGCCGCTTTGAAACTTTCGTCGAATAAGCGGTGCAGATGACATCTGATCTGCTGGCATTAATATTTTTTGTTGGGTGTGGACGAGGCCCGGATGGGCCAGAATAGAGAGCCCGGCGAGCCGTCGGGACCGTGGAGAATCGAGTTATGGGGTTTGATCAGATTCGTCAGCGCCGTTTGTCTGACGATATTGTCGAGCGGCTTGAAGGCATGATCCTCGAGGGCACGTTGAAGTCCGGCGAGCGATTGCCGGCCGAACGGACCCTGGCCGAGCAGTTCGGTGTGTCACGCCCTTCGTTGCGTGAGGCGATCCAGAAGCTGACGGCCAAGGGTTTGCTGATCAGTCGTCAGGGCGGCGGCAACTATGTGGTGGAGTCGCTGGGCTCGACGTTCAGTGATCCGCTGCTGCAGCTCCTGGAAAGCAATCCCGAAGCACAGCGTGATCTATTGGAGTTCCGGCATACCTTGGAGGCGTCCTGCGCTTATTACGCAGCATTGCGGGCTACCGAGGTCGATCGCGAGCGGCTGACAGCGGCGTTCGATGAGTTGCAGGATTGTTACTCGCGTCACGAAGAGGTGAGTCGGGCGGAGGAGGGCGCGGCGGATGCGCGCTTTCACCTGGCGATCGCCGAGGCCAGTCATAACGCGGTTTTGCTGCACACCATTCGCGGCTTGTTCGACCTGCTCAAGCGCAATGTGGTGACCAATATCGGCGGCATGTACAAACAGCGTAGCGAGACCCGCGACATGCTGATCAGTCAGCATCGGGAATTGTATCAAGCCATCATGAATGGTCACGCCGAGTTGGCGCGGGAGGTTTCCAGCCGACATATCCTGTATGTGCAGGAGGTGCTGGAAGAGGTGCGTCAGGAAGTGCAGCGGGTTGCCCGGGCGGAGCGGCGCAAGGGGATGTAGCCCTGTTGCGGATCGTGTGGGAGCGAGCTTGCTCGCGATGGCAGTCTGTCTGACACATCAATGCAAGATATGCCGATGCCATCGCGAGCAAGCTCGCTCCCACAGTGGCTCGCGGTTGGGCTAGTCTTCCTTGCCCTTGTTACGCACCGCGCGCTGCAACTCGCGCCCGGCATCGCGTTCGCGCTCGGTGTCGCGCTTGTCGTATTCCTTCTTGCCCTTGCCCAGTGCAATTTCGCACTTGATCAAATGCTTGCTCCAGTACAGCGAGGTACAGACGCAGGCATAACCCTTCTGCTGCACGGAGGCGAAGAGCTTCTCCAACTCCCGCTTATTGAGCAGCAGTTTGCGCGAGCGCACAGGATCGGCAATGACATGGGTGCTGGCGGTGGTCAGCGGCGTGATGTGGCTGCCCAGCAGCCAGGCTTCACCGTCCTTGAGCAGGACGTAACTGTCGACCAGTTGCGCCTTGCCGGCACGCAAGCTTTTTACTTCCCAGCCGGCCAGGACCATGCCAGCCTCGAAACGCTGTTCGATGAAGTAATCGTGTCGCGCCTTTTTGTTTTGCGCGATGGTCCCTGTGGGGTGTTTCTTCTGTTTAGCCATAGGGGCGGCATTATAGGCAGTTGCGTGCGTGTCGGCTACGGTGAAGCAGCATGCTTGAGCAGGTTGAATGAATCCCGGACAATGCGGCCTCTTTTTTGAACGCTTGGGCGTGATCACGATGTCGACAGACAAGGTTTCTGTCCACGGCAGTTGGGCTAGCCGCTGGGTCTTCATATTCGCTGCGACCGGTTCGGCCGTGGGGCTGGGTAGTATCTGGAAGTTTCCGTACATGGTCGGCGTCTACGGCGGCGGTGCCTTCGTATTGATGTTCCTGGCATGCATCGCCCTGATCGGTGCGCCGGTCATGTTGGCCGAAACACTGATCGGTCGTCGCGCCCGGCAAAGCCCGGCCAATGCCTTGAAGGTGCTGGCGACGGAGGCGGGCCATTCGGCCAGGTGGTCGTGGGGCGCGTTCGCCGGAATGGTCACGGCACTGTTGATTCTTTCTTTCTACAGTGTGGTTGGCGGCTGGTCCCTGGATTACATCATCGATATGGGCCGGGGAGATTTCCAGGGGGCGACGCCCGATCAGGTCGGCGCCTACTTCGGCAATGTGATCGCCGACCCCTGGAGGCTGACACTTTGGCACACGCTTTTCATGGTGCTCTCTGCCGTAGTGATCGCCCGAGGCGTGGTCGCCGGGCTTGAGCGCAGCCTGCGGATCATGATGCCGCTGCTGTTCGTGATGATCCTGGTGCTGCTGGGCTACAGCATGACCACCGGACATTTCATGGAGGGCGTGCATTTCATGTTCGACTTCCAGCCGGAGAAAGTCATGGACGGGCTGCTGCCGGCCATGGGGCATGCGTTTTTCTCCCTGAGTGTTGGCGTCGGCTCGATCATGATCTACGGCGCCTACATGCCCAAGAATGCCTCGCTGACCAGGACTGTCTTCGGCGTTGCGTTGCTGGATACCTTTGTATCGCTGCTGGCGGGGGTGGCGTTGTTCCCGATTGTCTTCGCCGCAGGCCTGAACCCCAGTGAAGGGCCGGGGCTGATGTTCGTCAGCCTGCCTTTCGCCTTCGGCAGCATGCCGTTCGGCCAGGTGATGGGCGTGGTGTTTTTTGTCCTGGTGGCAGTCGCTGCCTGGAGTTCGGCCATTTCCTTGCTCGAACCGATGGTCGCTTACCTGGTTGAACGTACCCGCCTGAGCCGCGCCTGGGTCACTTTCTGGCTGGCCTTCACCTGCTGGTTCGTGGGATTGGGTACGGTGTTTTCCTTCAATATATGGAAGCAGGCAAAGTTTTTCGTGAACGAAGGCGGTCTGTTCCACCTCTATCAGTGGGGAGCGACCGGAGGGCTGGATTTCTTCGGAGTGATTGATTTCTTCACGTCGCGGATCATGCTGCCTTTGGGTGGATTGTGTTTCGTGGTGTTTGCAGGGTGGATCATGGGGCGTGACGCGGTGCGTGATGAACTGTCGCTGCGCAGCCCGGTGGTGTTCGCCTTGAGTCTGTTCTTGATGCGCTATGTGGCGCCCATCGGCATCCTGGTAGTGTTTGCCGCCCAGCTGTGGAAGTGACGCTTACATGACGACACATATTCAACGCTCGGCCTTGCTGCCCTACCCGGCGCAGGCGCTGTACGACCTGGTCAACGATGTGGCGAGTTATCCGGAGTTCCTGCCCTGGTGCTCGTCCGCCGAGGTGCTTGAAAGCTCCGATACCCACATGCGCGCCAGTCTCAATGTGGCCAAGGGCGGATTGAGCCAGCACTTTGTCACTCGTAACACCTTGGTGCCGGGGCAGTCGATCGAAATGAACCTCGAAGAGGGGCCGTTCAATCAGCTCCATGGTGTCTGGGTGTTCAAGCCGCTCGGGGAAAAGGCCTGCAAGATCAGCCTGGATCTCTCGTTCGACTACGCGGGGCCAATCGTGCGGGCGACCTTGGGGCCGCTGTTCAACCAGGCGGCCAATACGCTGGTCGATGCGTTCTGCCAACGCGCCAAACAGAACGCCGAGCTCAAGCGTTGATCGAAATCGAAGTGGTGCATGCCAGCGTCGACCGCCAGGTCTTGCGCACGTTTGCAGTGCCCGAAGGTACCAGCGTTCGCGTTGCGCTGTTGGCGTCGGGTATTGCCGAGGACTTTCCGCAGCTGGACTTGAGCGCGTGTCCGATCGGTATTTTTGGCAAGGTGGTCGCCGATCCGGATCAGCAAGCGGTGCAAGCTTGTGATCGGCTCGAAATCTATCGACCGTTGCTGGCTGATCCGAAAGAAATTCGTCGTCTGCGAGCGGCCAAGGCTGCCCAGGCGCGTCAGGCGGATCAGTAAGCAACGGCTAATTACAGGCAATAAAAAACCCGGCATGCCGGGTTTTTTGTTGTCGCAATTTATTGCGGCGAGGTGTCCAGAGGCTCGGGCGTCGGGACAGGTACGGTCTCGACGTTGTCCACATCCTTCTGGATCTGATCCAGCAACGAACCTGGCTTGGCCGGTTTTTCCGGTTTCGGCTGTTCGGCATTCTGGGTCGGGTCGGTGACGGTCGTACCGCTGTCCTTGCCCATTATGGCCTCATCGCGGCTCACACCAGGCATGAAATCACCCGACAGGCTGACAAGTTGGTCATTGGCATTGAAGATAACGCTGATGCGTTCCTGTTGCCGTTCACCACCGCCTGGCTGCAGGCTGTACAGGTAATCCCAGCGATCGGCATGGAACGTGTCGGTCAGCAGGGGGTTGCCCATGATAAACCGTACTTGCCGACGGGTCATTCCCGGGCGTAACTGGTCTATCATGTCCTGCGTGACGACATTGCCCTGCTGGATGTCGATTTTGTAAACCCCGGGGAATGAACAACCGGCGAGTGCGAGCAGTCCCACGAAGGTGAAACTGGTTAGCAAGAGCTTGGTGTTTTGCATCGGTGGGCGACTTCCACTATCTTGGCTGGGACAACGTAAACGCCGATCATACCCGCATTAAGAGAAGCTGCGAAGCAGCATCGCGAGAAAGCTGACCATGGTTGAAAATAGCGAACTACGCAAAGCCGGCCTCAAAGTGACCCTGCCAAGGGTCAAGATTCTGCAAATGCTCGATTCCGCCGAGCAACGCCACATGAGTGCCGAAGACGTCTACAAGGCGCTCATGGAAGCTGGCGAGGACGTCGGTCTGGCTACGGTTTACCGTGTATTGACCCAATTCGAGGCGGCGGGACTGGTGGCTCGTCATAATTTTGATGGCGGTCATGCTGTCTTCGAATTGGCGGACGGGGAGCACCATGACCACATGGTGGATGTAGAGACTCGCGAGGTAATCGAGTTCGTCAGTCCTGAAATCGAAAAGCTGCAAAAGGCGATTGCTGACGAGTATGGCTTCGATTTGATCGATCACCATCTCGTCTTGCATGTCCGCAAGCGCAAGTAAGTTCGTCACGTAGGCGAAAGCCCGCAAAACGAAAGAAGGCGACCCTCGGGTCGCCTTCTTGCTTTACAGCGCTTTCAGCTTTTTGCCGCAACCACCATTTTTTTGGCATGGGCCAGGGATTCCTTGGTCAGGTCGATGCCTCCCAGCATCCGTGCCACTTCTTCCACGCGCTCGTTCTTGTCGAGCTTGGAGACGGCGGTGCGAGTCGCGTCTTCGCCACGCACCTTGTGCACGAACAAATGCTGATGGCCTTGGGCTGCGACCTGAGGCAGGTGAGTCACCGTCAATACCTGCCCGCGCTCACCCAGCCTGCGCAGCAATTGACCGACGATCTCCGCTGTCGGGCCGCCAATGCCCACGTCGACTTCGTCGAAGACCAATGTCGGTACACGGGATGTCTGCGCCGTGATGACCTGGATGGCCAGGCTGATGCGCGACAACTCACCGCCGGACGCCACTTTTGCCAGGGCCTTGAGCGGTTGCCCGGGGTTGGCACTGACCAGTAGCTCCACTTGTTCCAGGCCATTGGGCTGAAGCTCGTCACCGGCGTTGGGGCGCAGTTCGATGGTAAATCGGCCGCCTGGCATGCCAAGGCGCTGGATTTCCTGCTCCACGGCACCGGCCAGGCCGGTGGCGGCCTTGCGGCGCAGCTCGCTGAGTTCCCTGGCCTTTTCCTGGTAATGCCGCGCGTAGGAAGCCAGCTCATCTGCGAGTCGCTCGATGGATTCGTCGTTGGCGTTCAGGGTCTCCAGTTCTTCCAGCAGTCGTTGCTGCAGTTCGACGACTTCGGTTGGCTGGACGCGGTGCTTGCGTGCAAGCGTATAGATAGTGTCCAGTCGTTCTTCCAGGTATTGCAGGCGCGCAGGGTCGGCATCGAAATGATCCAGGAACCGGTTCAGTTCTCCGACGGCTTCCTCGACCTGGATCTGTGCGCTGGTCAGCAGGTTGCCGGCCTCGCTCAGGGCGCCTACCGAATTGCTGACGCTGGAGAGCCGGTTCAGGCTCGCCGTCAATGCGCTGAGCACATTGCCCGAGTCGCTTTCGCTGCATTGTTCGACTACCTGGCGGCAGACGCCCAGCAGTGCTTCGGCGTTGGTCAGGTTCTTGTGTTCCTGTTCCAGCTCCTCCAGTTCGTTTTCACCCAGGGCCAGGTTCTCCAGCTCTTCGAGCTGGTAGCTCAAGAGTTGGTGGCGGGCGCGTTGCTCGTCGCCGGAATTGGCGAGTCGGTCCAGCTCCTGCCGGGTCTGGCGCCAGCGTTGGGCTGCCAGGTGGACCTGGCGGGCCAGGTCGGTGGCTCCGGCGTATTCGTCGAGCAGGCGGCGATGGGTATCGGTCTTGAGCAGGGACTGGTGTTCATGCTGGCTGTGAATATCAATCAGCAGTTCGCCGAGTGCTTTCAGATCACCCAGTGGGCAAGGGGCGCCATTGATATAGCCGCGGGAGCGACCTTCGGCGGTGATGACCCGGCGCAGGATGCATAGGCCGTCGGTGTCCAGGTCCCGTTCGGCCAGCCACGCACTGGCTTCGGGAATGTCGACCAGGTCGAAAGTTGCCAGGATGTCGGCCTTGTCTGCGCCGGGCCGCACCACGCCGCTGTCGGCACGATCACCCAGGGTCAGCCCGAGGGCATCGAGCATGATCGATTTGCCAGCGCCGGTTTCACCGGTAATCACGCTCATGCCCCGGTCGAGTTCGAGGTCGAGATGTTCGACGATGGCGTAGTTGTGTACGGACAGGTGCACCAGCATAAGGCCGCTCCCAGGCATTAGGTCTGGTTATTTATACAGTGTTTTGTCGCGAGCTGACAATGCCTGGCCTTAGCTCGATTTGCTTGGATTGCGTGATTTTTTAGCGCGACTGGGAATGATATGCAGCTGTTTTTTGTAAGGTTAATTCGTCGCGCGGCCCTTGAAGCTGAAAAACGTGGCCCCATATACCGGGGCAGAAGCGCGAGTCGAGCTCGCGGACGAAGTTGAAAGGAGAAATCTATGGCTGACGAACAGACGCAGGATACGCAAAATCTAGACGCCAATCAGGCTCCCCAGGATTCGGGCGAAGACCTGTCGGCTCGTGTACAAGTGCTCGAAGAGCAACTGGCCGGTGCTCAGGATCAGGCGTTGCGCGTAGCAGCCGACCTGCAGAATGTCCGCCGCCGCGCCGAGCAAGACGTGGAAAAGGCCCACAAATTCGCCCTGGAGCGTTTCGCCGGCGACCTGCTGCCGATCATCGACAGCCTGGAGCGCGGCCTGGAGCTGTCCAACCCGGACGACGAGAACATCCGTCCGATGCGTGAAGGCATCGAGCTGACGCTGAAAATGTTCCAGGACACCCTCAAGCGTTATCAGCTTGAAGCGATCGATCCCCACGGTGAACCCTTCAACGCCGAGCACCACCAGGCCATGGCGATGCAGGAAAGTGCCGACGTCGAGCCGAACAGCGTGCTGAAAGTGTTCCAGAAGGGCTACCTGCTCAACGGCCGCTTGCTGCGCCCGGCCATGGTTGTGGTCAGCAAGGCGCCGGCGCCGGTTTCGCCTTCTATCGATGAGCAGGCTTGAAATCGGGCGCAACGGCCCCATTAAGAAGTCAAGCGTTTAAGTACTACCGCAGTTAGCCACCACTGCTGCGGCAAAAAAATTCAAGTTCCGGGAGAGTTAACATGGGCAAGATTATCGGTATCGACCTGGGGACCACCAACTCGTGCGTCTCCGTGCTGGAAAACGGCAAGGCCAAAGTCATCGAGAATGCTGAAGGCGCGCGTACCACGCCGTCGATCATCGCTTACGCCAACGATGGCGAGATCCTGGTGGGCCAGTCCGCCAAGCGTCAGGCTGTGACCAATCCGCATAACACCCTGTACGCGGTGAAGCGTCTGATCGGTCGCAAGTTCGACGAAGAAGTCGTGCAGAAAGACATCAAGATGGTGCCGTACAAAATCGCCAAGGCTGACAACGGCGACGCATGGGTTGAAGTGAACGGCCAGAAAATGGCGCCGCCACAGATCTCGGCTGAAATCCTGAAGAAAATGAAGAAAACCGCCGAAGACTACCTCGGCGAGCCAGTGACTGAAGCGGTCATTACCGTTCCTGCGTACTTCAACGACAGCCAGCGCCAGGCGACCAAAGACGCCGGCCGCATCGCTGGCCTGGACGTGAAACGTATCATCAACGAACCAACCGCAGCCGCTCTGGCCTACGGTATGGACAAGGCCAAGGGCGATCACACCGTGATCGTTTATGACCTGGGTGGCGGTACTTTCGACGTTTCCGTGATCGAAATTGCCGAAGTCGACGGCGAGCACCAGTTCGAAGTATTGGCAACCAACGGCGATACATTCCTCGGTGGTGAAGACTTCGACATCCGCCTGATCGACTACCTCGTCGATGAGTTCAAGAAAGAAAGCGGCATGAACCTCAAGGGCGACCCGCTGGCCATGCAGCGTCTGAAAGAGGCCGCTGAGAAAGCCAAGATCGAACTGTCCTCGAGCCAGTCGACCGACGTGAACCTGCCGTACATCACCGCAGACGCTACCGGTCCGAAGCACCTGAACGTGAAAATCTCCCGCGCCAAGCTCGAAGCGCTGGTAGAAGACCTGGTTCAGCGCACCATCGAACCTTGCCGCATTGCGATGAAGGACGCCGGTATCGACGTTGGCTCGATCAACGACGTGATCCTGGTCGGCGGCCAGACCCGTATGCCGCTGGTTCAGAAGCTGGTAACCGATTTCTTTGGTAAAGAAGCACGCAAGGACGTGAACCCGGACGAAGCCGTTGCCATGGGTGCTGCCATCCAGGGTGCCGTTCTGGCCGGCGACGTGAAAGACGTTCTGCTGCTCGACGTCAGCCCGCTGACCCTGGGTATCGAAACCATGGGCGGCGTGATGACCGCGCTGATCGAGAAAAACACCACGATTCCTACCAAGAAATCCCAGGTGTTCTCGACGGCCGACGACAACCAGAGCGCCGTGACCATTCACGTGCTGCAAGGTGAGCGCAAGCAAGCGGCCCAGAACAAGTCCTTGGGCAAGTTCGACCTGGCCGAGATTCCACCGGCTCCACGCGGTGTGCCACAAATCGAAGTGACCTTTGACATCGACGCCAACGGCATCCTGCACGTCGGCGCGAAAGACAAGGCCACCGGCAAGACCCAGTCGATCGTGATCAAGGCCAACTCCGGCCTGTCCGAGGAAGAAATTCAGCAGATGGTTCGCGACGCTGAAGTCAACGCCGAGGAAGACCGCAAGTTCGAAGAGCTGGCCAGCGCTCGTAACCAGGGCGACGCCTTGGTTCACTCGACCCGCAAGATGGTTGCCGATGCCGGCGACAAAGTGACCGCTGAAGAGAAGACCGCGATCGAAGCTGCCGTGGTTGCCCTTGAAGCTGCTGTCAAAGGTGACGACAAGGCTGCCATCGAAGCGAAGATCGAAGAGCTGTCGAAAGTCTCCGCGCCAGTGGCCCAGAAGATGTATGCCGAGCAGGCCCAGCCAGCTGAAGGTGCTGCGCAGCAAGGCGAATCGGCCGAGAAAGCCGATGACGTGGTCGACGCTGAGTTCGAAGAAGTAAAAGACAACAAGTAATCGCTTGTTGGTCGGCCGGTTGACTGCGTTTGTGCGGTGGCTGGTAGGATGTCGCCGCGCGGGAGCTTGCTCCCGCGTTGGCGTGTCTGGAGTCAGTGAATTTTTACAGCATGCGACAGCGTTCGGATGCTGGCGGTGTGTTCGGGAATGCTCCTGCTTTCCGGGCGATATGCGCCGAGACCAGGATCGTTGAATCGACGTGAGTTGGGTCCGGGCCTGTATTGGGGCTCAACGAGTTTGGCAAGGTTCAGGAGAGGTTTGCCGGACGTCCTATAAGAGTGCAAAGACTAATGGCGAAGCGTGATTTTTACGAAGTATTGGGTGTCGAGCGGGGAGCCAGCGAGGCAGAGCTGAAAAAGGCTTACCGTCGCCTGGCGATGAAGCACCACCCAGACCGTAATCCCGGCGATAAAGCGTCGGAAGAGATGTTCAAGGAAGCCAACGAGGCTTACGAAGTTCTGTCCGATTCCAGCAAGCGCGCGGCCTACGACCAATACGGGCATGCCGGTGTCGACCCGAGCATGGGTGGCGGCGGTGCCGGTTTCGGCGGCCAGAACTTCTCCGATATCTTCGGCGATGTGTTCAGTGATTTTTTTGGCGGCGGCCGCGGCGGCGCCCGTGGTGGTGCCCAGCGTGGCAGCGATTTGCGCTACACGCTGGAGCTGAACCTGGAAGAAGCGGTGCGCGGTACTACCGTGAATATCCGGGTGCCGACGCTGGTCAATTGCAAGCCGTGCGACGGTTCGGGCGCCAAGAAGGGCTCCTCGCCGGTCACCTGCCCGACTTGCGGCGGCATCGGCCAGGTTCGCATGCAGCAGGGCTTCTTCTCGGTCCAGCAGACCTGCCCGCGTTGCCATGGCCAAGGCAAGATCATTTCCGATCCGTGCGACTCCTGCCACGGCGAAGGGCGTGTCGAAGAGTACAAGACGCTGTCGGTCAAAGTACCGGCCGGTGTCGACACCGGTGACCGCATTCGTCTGTCCGGCGAAGGCGAAGCGGGTGCCCAGGGCGGCCCGACCGGCGATCTGTATGTAGTGATCAACGTGCGCGAGCACGCGATCTTCCAGCGTGATGGCAAGCACCTGTTCTGCGAAGTGCCGATCAGTTTTGTTGATGCGGCCTTGGGCGGTGAGCTTGAAATCCCGACCCTTGATGGTCGCGTCAAACTGAAGATTCCCGAAGGGACGCAAACCGGCAAGCAGTTCCGCATTCGCGGCAAGGGCGTGGCTCCGGTGCGTGGCGGCGGTGCGGGCGACTTGATGTGCCGCGTCGCGGTAGAGACACCGGTCAACCTGAGCCGGCGCCAGCGGGAGCTGCTCGAAGAGTTCCGCAGTTCCCTGGCGGATGACAACAGCCACTCGCCGAAAACCACCGGTTGGTTCGAAGGTGTGAAGCGCTTCTTCGGCGATCTGTAAGGAGTGGGCATGCGACGTATAGCTGTGATGGGCGCCGCGGGGCGTATGGGCAAGGCGCTGGTCGAGGCGGTGCAGCAGCGCTCGCCGCTCTCTGGCCTGACGGCTGCCATTGTCCGGCCCGACAGTACGCTGGTGGGCGCCGATGCTGGCGAGCTGGCCTCGATCGGACGTATCGGCGTGCCAATGTCCGGTGGGTTGGAAAAGGTACTCGATGAGTTTGACGTCCTGATCGACTTCACCCTGCCGGAAGTCATGCTGAAAAGCCTCGCCATCTGCCGCAAGGCCGGCAAGGCCATGGTCATCGGCACGACCGGCCTGGACGCCGCGCAGAAGCAATTGTTGGCCGATGCCGGCAAGGACATTCCGATCGTGTTCGCGGCGAACTTCAGCGTGGGCGTGAATCTCTCGCTCAAGCTGCTGGACCTGACGGCGCGGGTGTTGGGTGATGATGCGGATATCGAAATCATCGAGGCACATCACCGTCACAAGATCGATGCGCCTTCGGGAACAGCCTTGCGCATGGGCGAGGTGATTGCCGATGCGCTGGGTCGTGACCTGCAGGAAGTGGCCGTGTATGGGCGCCAGGGGCACACCGGTGCGCGTGAGCGAGACACCATCGGTTTCGCGACCGTACGTGGTGGCGACGTGGTAGGTGATCACACCGTGCTGTTCGCCACCGAGGGTGAGCGCCTGGAGATTACGCACAAGGCGTCGAGTCGGATGACTTTCGCCAAGGGCGCCGTGCGTGCCGCGCTGTGGCTGGATGGTCGCGAGCCCGGCTTGTACGACATGCAGGACGTTCTCGACCTGCGTTGATGCCTTCAAGGCGGGGTTCAGGTTACACTGAGCCCCGTTTTACACCGCTTCGCGACGGCCTGTCGCATTCCCCTGCCTTTAAGGCTCATTAGCGGTGGACCAAAAAAGCCTTTTTCTGTAAGCTACAGCTTTAGTGTGTCCACTAAAAGCGCGCAGAATAATTCAGTGAACAAGCGGGGTGACGTGTCCATACGTCACTCCGCTTTTTTACAACCTGCGATCGCCCTTTCAGGCTTTATTTACGGGAGGTCTTCTTGACTAAGCCAGCCATACTCGCCCTTGCTGATGGCAGCATTTTTCGCGGCGAAGCCATTGGAGCCGACGGTCAGACCGTTGGTGAGGTGGTGTTTAACACCGCAATGACCGGCTATCAGGAAATTCTTACCGATCCTTCCTACGCCCAGCAAATCGTTACCCTGACTTACCCGCACATCGGCAACACCGGCACCACGCCGGAAGATGCCGAGTCCGATCGTGTCTGGTCCGCTGGCCTGGTCATCCGCGACCTGCCGCTGGTAGCGAGCAACTGGCGTAACAAGATGTCCCTGTCCGACTACCTGAAAGCCAACAACGTCGTGGCGATCGCCGGTATCGACACCCGCCGCCTGACCCGCATCCTGCGGGAAAAAGGCGCGCAGAACGGCTGCATCATGGCCGGTGACAATATTTCCGACGAGGCCGCCATTGCCGCTGCCCAGGGTTTCCCAGGCCTCAAGGGCATGGACCTGGCGAAAGTCGTCAGCACTCAGAAACAGTACGAATGGCGCTCCTCGGTCTGGGACTTGAAAACCGATAGCCACGCGACGATCGAGGCTTCCGAACTGCCGTATCACGTGGTCGCTTACGATTACGGCGTCAAGCTGAACATCCTGCGCATGCTGGTCGCGCGCGGTTGCCGCGTTACCGTAGTGCCGGCCCAGACCCCGGCGGCTGACGTCCTGGCCCTCAAGCCCGACGGCGTGTTCCTGTCCAACGGCCCGGGTGACCCGGAGCCATGCGACTACGCGATCCAGGCGATCAAGGACGTGCTGGAAACCGAGATCCCGGTATTCGGTATCTGCCTGGGGCACCAGTTGCTGGCCCTGGCTTCGGGCGCCAAGACCCTTAAAATGGGCCACGGCCACCACGGTGCCAACCACCCGGTCCAGGACCTGGATACCGGTGTCGTCATGATCACCAGTCAGAACCACGGTTTTGCGGTTGACGAGGCGACCCTGCCGGCCAACGTACGGGCCATCCACAAGTCGCTGTTCGACGGCACGCTGCAAGGCATCGAGCGTACCGACAAGAGCGCGTTCAGCTTCCAGGGCCACCCTGAGGCGAGCCCGGGCCCGAACGATGTGGCGCCGCTGTTCGATCGCTTCATCAATGAGATGGCCAAGCGACGCTGACCGCGTGAAACCCGAGGGCGGCCCCGAAAACGGCGGCCCCCGCGGGCGCTTCAAAGATTGTTCGACGGCCTAGCCGACTGACCTGCGGATTTGAGTGACAAACCCATGCCAAAACGTACAGACATAAAAAGCATCCTGATTCTCGGCGCTGGCCCGATCGTGATCGGCCAGGCCTGCGAATTCGACTACTCCGGCGCCCAGGCTTGCAAGGCCCTGCGCGAGGAGGGTTATCGCGTCATCCTGGTGAACTCCAACCCGGCCACCATCATGACCGACCCGTCGATGGCCGACGCCACCTACATCGAGCCGATCAAGTGGCAGACCGTTGCCAAGATCATCGAGAAGGAGCGTCCGGACGCGCTGCTGCCGACCATGGGTGGCCAGACCGCATTGAACTGCGCTCTGGACCTGGAGCGCGAAGGCGTCCTGGAGAAGTTCGGTGTGGAAATGATCGGCGCCAATGCCGACACCATCGACAAGGCCGAAGATCGTTCGCGCTTCGACAAGGCGATGAAATCCATCGGCCTGGACTGCCCACGCTCGGGCATCGCCCACAGCATGGAAGAAGCCAACGCCGTGCTGGAACGCCTCGGCTTCCCGTGCATCATCCGTCCGTCCTTCACCATGGGCGGCACGGGTGGTGGCATCGCCTACAACCGTGAAGAATTCGAAGAAATCTGCGCCCGTGGCCTGGACCTGTCGCCAACCAAGGAACTGCTGATCGACGAGTCCCTGATCGGTTGGAAAGAATACGAAATGGAAGTTGTCCGCGACAAAAAGGACAACTGCATCATCGTTTGCTCCATCGAGAACTTCGATCCGATGGGCGTGCACACCGGCGACTCGATTACCGTTGCACCGGCCCAGACCCTGACCGACAAGGAATACCAGATCCTGCGTAACGCCTCCCTGGCGGTACTGCGTGAGATCGGCGTGGAAACCGGTGGCTCCAACGTCCAGTTCGGCATCTGCCCGAACACTGGCCGCATGGTGGTCATCGAGATGAACCCGCGCGTGTCCCGTTCGTCGGCCCTGGCCTCGAAGGCCACCGGTTTCCCGATCGCCAAGGTCGCCGCCAAGCTGGCCGTCGGCTACACCCTGGACGAACTGTCGAACGACATCACCGGCGGCAAGACTCCGGCGTCCTTCGAGCCGTCCATCGACTACGTGGTGACCAAGCTGCCGCGTTTCGCCTTCGAAAAATTCGCCAAGGCTGACGCGCGCCTGACCACCCAGATGAAGTCGGTGGGTGAAGTCATGGCCATCGGCCGGACTTTCCAGGAATCCCTGCAAAAAGCCCTTCGTGGCCTGGAAGTGGGTGTCTGCGGCCTCGATCCGAAGTTGGACCTGAGCAAGCCGGAAAGCATGAGCGAGCTCAAGCGCGAGCTGACCGTGCCGGGCGCCGAGCGTATCTGGTACGTGGCGGATGCCTTCCGCGCCGGCATGACTGTCGAGCAGATTTTCGACATGAACATGATCGACCCTTGGTTCCTGGTGCAGATCGAAGATCTGATCAAGGAAGAAGAGAAGGTCAAGACCATGGGCATGTCCAGCATCGATCGCAACACGATGCTGGGTCTCAAGCGCAAGGGCTTCTCCGACATGCGCCTGGCCAAGCTGCTGGGTGTGACCGAAAAGAGCCTGCGCACTCACCGCCACAAGCTGGAAGTCTTCCCGGTCTACAAGCGCGTCGACACCTGCGCGGCCGAGTTCGCCACCGACACTGCCTACCTGTACTCCACGTACGAAGAAGAGTGCGAAGCCGCGCCTTCGACCCGGGACAAGATCATGATCCTGGGCGGCGGTCCGAACCGGATCGGCCAGGGCATCGAATTCGACTACTGCTGCGTCCACGCGGCACTCGCGCTGCGCGACGATGGTTACGAAACCATCATGGTCAACTGCAACCCGGAGACCGTTTCCACCGACTACGACACCTCTGATCGCCTGTACTTCGAGCCCGTGACCCTGGAAGACGTGCTGGAAATCGTCCGTGTCGAGAAGCCAAAAGGCGTGATCGTCCAGTACGGCGGGCAGACCCCTCTGAAACTGGCCCGCGCCCTCGAAGCCGCCGGCGTGCCGATCATCGGCACCAGCCCGGATGCCATCGACCGCGCCGAAGACCGCGAGCGCTTCCAGCAGATGGTCGAGCGTCTGAACCTGCGCCAGCCACCAAACGCCACCGTGCGCAGCGAAGACGAAGCGATTCGTGCGGCGGCGAAGATCGGTTATCCGCTGGTGGTGCGCCCGTCCTACGTACTGGGCGGCCGTGCGATGGAAATCGTTTACCAGGAAGACGAACTCAAGCGCTACCTGCGCGAAGCGGTCCAGGTGTCCAATGACAGCCCGGTTCTGCTCGACCACTTCCTCAACTGCGCCATCGAAATGGACGTGGACGCGGTCTGCGACGGCAAGGATGTCGTGATCGGCGCAATCATGCAGCACATTGAGCAGGCAGGCGTTCACTCCGGTGACTCCGCCTGTTCGTTGCCGCCGTATTCGTTGCCGGCCCACATTCAGGACGAGATGCGTGAACAGGTCAAGAAAATGGCCCTGGAGCTCGGGGTTGTCGGCCTGATGAACGTGCAGCTGGCGCTTCAGGGCGAAGACATCTATGTCATCGAAGTCAACCCGCGCGCCTCCCGGACCGTACCGTTCGTGTCCAAGTGCATCGGTGTTTCCCTGGCGATGATCGCTGCTCGCGTGATGGCCGGTAAAACCTTGGCGGAGCTGAACTTCACCAAGGAAATCATCCCGAACTTCTACAGCGTGAAAGAGGCGGTGTTCCCATTCGCCAAATTCCCTGGCGTTGACCCGATCCTCGGCCCGGAAATGAAATCCACCGGTGAAGTGATGGGCGTTGGCGACACCTTCGGCGAGGCCTTTGCCAAGGCCCAGATGGGCGCCAGCGAAGTCCTGCCAACGGGCGGCACAGCGTTCATCAGCGTGCGTGATGACGACAAGCCACTGGTTGCGGGCGTGGCCCGTGATCTGATCAACTTGGGTTTCGAAGTGGTCGCCACTGCCGGTACCGCCAAGCTGATCGAGGCGGCGGGCCTGAAAGTGCGCCGCGTGAACAAGGTGACCGAGGGTCGTCCGCACGTGGTCGACATGATCAAGAATGACGAAGTCACGCTGATCATCAACACCACCGAAGGCCGTCAATCGATCGCCGATTCCTATTCCATTCGTCGCAATGCGCTGCAGCATAAGATCTACTGCACCACGACTATTGCTGCTGGCGAGGCGATCTGCGAAGCGCTCAAGTTCGGACCCGAGAAGACCGTACGTCGCTTGCAGGATCTACATGCAGGATTGAAGGCATGAGCATAACCAAGTACCCGATGACTGTTCAGGGCGCGAAGGCCCTGGAGGAAGAGCACGCTTTCCTGACCAAGGTCGAGCGTCCGCGCTTGAGCCAGGCGATCGGCGAAGCCCGTGAACTGGGCGACCTGAAGGAAAACGCCGAATACCACGCTGCCCGAGAGGAGCAGGGCATGGTCGAGGCGCGTGTCCGTGACATCGAAGGCCGCATGCAGAATGCGGTGATCATCGATGTCACGACGATTCCGCATACCGGCAAGGTCATTTTTGGCACTACGGTGGAGATCGCCAACGTCGAGACCGACGAAAGCGTGACTTACCAGATCGTTGGCGAGGACGAGGCAGACATCAAGCTCGGCAAGATTTCCGTCGGTTCACCCATTGCTCGCGCCTTGATTGCCAAGGAAGAGGGTGATGTGGTGGCGGTGAAGACGCCGGGTGGTGTCATCGAGTATGAGATTGTCGAAGTCCGTCATATCTGAACGAAGGCGCCCGCTGCGTGCGGGTGCCATGATCTGGCAGCTCACCCAGATGTTATGGGTGGGCGGCGTCTGGTTGCTGCACGTCGGTCTGCTGCCGGTGCTGGGTCGGATTGGCCTGGCACCGCTGCTCATCAATGAAATCGCGGGTATGCTGACGGCGCTGCTGGTGGGCTTTTCAGCAGTGTGCGTGATATTCCAGGCTTTGGTGCTGGTTCAGGCCGAGGGTCTTGGCAGTCTATGGCGCGACATTCGTGGGCAATTGCTGCTCATGGCCTTGTACGCTTGCGGGATGTTCCTGGCGGTGCGTCTCGGCTGGCCGGATGCGAGCCAATGGCAGGTATTCAGCTACTTGGTGCTGGGTTTTTCCGGCCTGGTGCTGGTGTTGCAGCCGGTTCCCGGATGGAGCGGCAGGGTGCGCGAAGCGCACCCTTGACCGTTTGCATCATTTGAAGCGGTGAACGTTCGACAGTTGCTTGTTGACGCTGAAGTTCTTGCGATAAATCAGCGCCATCTTGCCGATGACCTGGACCAGGTCAGCCTTGCCGACCTTGCACAGCTCGGCAACGGCAGCCAGGCGGGCTTCGCGGTCGAGGATGTTGAGCTTGATCTTGATCAGCTCGTGATCGCCGAGGGCGCGTTCCAGTTCAGCGAGGACACCTTCAGTCAAACCGTTGTCAGCCACAGTCAAAACCGGTTTCAGATGGTGGCCGATGGATTTGTATTGTTTCTTCTGCTCTTGAGTGAGCGGCATAATCTGACCCCTGCGTCTGATCTTGTAAAAAGCGGCGGCCAGTTTACCCGAGCGAGTCCGGGACCGCCCACTTAATCACGACCCGATTTATTTTTCAGAGGTGGCCCGTGGCCCGTTCCAAGACTAGCCAGAACTGGCTCAGAGAGCATTTCAACGATCCGTACGTCAAAATGGCGCAAAAAGACGGTTATCGCTCGCGCGCCAGCTATAAATTGCTGGAGATCCAGGAGAAGGATCGCCTGATTCGTCCTGGCATGACCGTAATCGACCTCGGCGCAGCGCCGGGTGGCTGGTCGCAGGTGACCAGTCGTCTGATTGGCGGCCAGGGGCGATTGATTGCTTCGGACATCCTGGAAATGGACAGCATCCCTGACGTGACCTTTATCCAGGGTGATTTCACCGAGGACGCCGTATTGGCGCAAATCCTCGAGGCCGTCGGAAATACGCAAGTCGACCTTGTGATTTCCGATATGGCCCCCAATATGAGTGGATTGGCGGCTGTCGACATGCCTCGTGCAATGTTCCTCAGCGAGCTGGCCCTGGATCTGGCGGGGCGGGTTCTGCGTCCGGGTGGTGATTTTCTGATCAAGGTCTTCCAGGGTGAAGGCTTCGATGAATACCACAAGGGCATGCGCAAATTGTTCGACAAAGTGCAGATGCGCAAGCCTTTGTCGTCCCGCGACCGCTCTCGCGAGCAGTATCTGCTGGCGCGAGGGTTTCGCGGAATCGAAGGCGCTTCCAGTGATGAGCGGCTTTGAAACAGGCCGATAGTTTTTTTTGTATCGCATTGCGGGCGTCGCGTAACGAAAATTGCGCGAGTCAAAGTTTCACAAAGGGTTACAGACGGCGCCTGCCAGAGTCGCAGGTAATGTAGTAAGTTAGGCCGGTGAATATCATGCGAAGCGCGCGCCAGTAGCGGAGCTTGCTTCAGAGGGTAGTTAATTGAACGATATGGCAAAGAATCTGATCCTGTGGTTGATCATCGCCGCTGTCCTTGTGACTGTGATGAACAACTTCTCCAGCCCTAACGAGCCGCAGACCCTCAACTATTCCGATTTCCTCCAGCAGGTCAAGGAAGGCAAGGTCGAGCGCGTAGCCGTTGATGGTTATGTGATTACCGGCAAGCGCAGCGATGGCGACAGCTTCAAGACCATTCGTCCGGCGATCCAGGATAATGGTCTGATCGGCGACCTGGTGGACAATCACGTCGTGATCGAAGGCAAGCAGCCTGAGCAGCAAAGTATCTGGACCCAGCTCCTGGTCGCGAGCTTCCCGATCCTGGTGATCATCGCGGTGTTCATGTTCTTTATGCGCCAGATGCAAGGCGGGGCCGGAGGGAAGGGCGGGCCGATGAGTTTCGGCAAGAGCAAGGCCCGACTATTGTCCGAAGATCAGGTCAAGACCACCCTGGCTGACGTCGCCGGTTGCGATGAAGCCAAGGAAGAAGTCGGCGAGCTGGTTGAATTCCTGCGCGATCCGGGCAAGTTCCAGCGCCTGGGCGGGCGTATTCCCCGCGGCGTACTGATGGTGGGACCACCTGGTACCGGTAAAACCTTGCTGGCCAAGGCAATCGCTGGCGAAGCCAAGGTTCCGTTCTTCACCATTTCCGGTTCCGATTTCGTCGAGATGTTCGTCGGCGTCGGTGCCAGCCGTGTCCGCGACATGTTCGAACAGGCGAAAAAGCACGCGCCATGCATCATCTTCATTGACGAGATCGACGCCGTTGGTCGCCACCGTGGCGCCGGCATGGGCGGCGGTCACGATGAGCGCGAGCAGACCCTCAACCAGTTGCTGGTCGAGATGGACGGTTTCGAGATGAATGACGGCATCATCGTGATCGCCGCCACCAACCGTCCGGACGTGCTCGACCCTGCGCTGCTGCGTCCAGGTCGTTTTGACCGCCAGGTCGTGGTGGGGCTGCCGGACATTCGTGGTCGCGAGCAGATCCTGAAGGTTCACATGCGCAAGGTGCCAATGGGGGATGACGTTGCTCCGGCGGTCATCGCTCGCGGCACACCGGGTTTCTCCGGTGCTGACCTGGCGAACTTGGTAAACGAAGCGTCACTGTTTGCTGCTCGTTCCGGCAAGCGTGTCGTGGAGATGAAGGAATTCGAACTCGCCAAGGACAAGATCATGATGGGCGCCGAGCGCAAATCCATGGTCATGTCGGAAAAGGAAAAGCAGAACACCGCTTACCACGAGGCAGGACATGCCATCGTCGGTCGTGTCGTGCCTGAGCATGATCCGGTGTACAAGGTTTCCATCATTCCGCGCGGTCGTGCACTGGGTGTGACGATGTTCCTGCCGGAAGAGGATCGCTACAGCCTGTCCAAGCGCGCGCTGATCAGCCAGATCTGTTCGCTGTACGGTGGCCGTATCGCCGAGGAAATGACGTTGGGCTTCGACGGCGTGACGACGGGTGCCTCCAACGACATCATGCGCGCAAGCCAGATTGCCCGGAACATGGTTACCAAGTGGGGCTTGTCCGAAAAGCTTGGTCCGTTGATGTATGCCGAGGAAGAGGGCGAAGTATTCCTGGGTCGTGGCGGCGGAGGCCAGCATGCAAGCTTCTCTGGTGAGACAGCCAAGTTGATCGACTCGGAAGTTCGCAGCATCATTGACCAGTGCTACGGCACGGCCAAGCAGATTCTCACGGACAACCGCGACAAACTGGACGCGATGGCCGACGCATTGATGAAGTATGAAACCATCGATGCCGAGCAGATCGACGACATCATGGCTGGCCGCACGCCTCGTGAGCCTCGTGACTGGTCTGGTGGCGGCACGGGTACCTCCGGTACTCCGCCAGCGGTACAGGGTGAGCGTCCCGAGACGCCCATCGGTGGTCCGGCCGCCGACGTCTAAGGCTTGAAATGACTTCTGTTCAGTCCTCTAACCGGTTGCCTTGCGGCAACCGGTTTCTTGATTTGGCCCGTGCGCACGTCATGGGCATTCTTAATGTCACTCCCGATTCCTTTTCCGATGGCGGAAGATTCTGCCAGCTCGACGCTGCATTGCGGCATGCCGAGGCCATGGTGGCAGCGGGCGCAACGCTGATCGATGTTGGTGGTGAATCGACCCGTCCCGGTGCGCGGGCGGTGTCCCCTACCGAAGAGCTGGAGCGAGTGGCGCCGATTGTCGAGCGTATACACCGCGAGCTTGATGTCATCATTTCGGTTGATACCTCTACGCCAGCGGTCATGCGCGAGGCAGCGCGACTGGGGGCGGGGCTGATCAACGATGTCCGGTCCTTGCGGCGCGACGGTGCGCTGGACGCCGCGGCGGCAACCGGGTTGCCGGTGTGCCTGATGCATATGCTCGGCGAGCCGGGGACCATGCAGGACGATCCGCACTATGATGATGTGACCAGGGAAGTGGCCGGGTTCCTCGCGGAGCGCCTGGATCAGTGTGCTGCCGTGGGCATCCCTGCCGAGCGGGTCATCCTTGATCCCGGGTTCGGCTTTGCCAAGACCCTGGCTCACAACCTGAGCCTGTTCAAGCATATGGAAGCCTTGCATGCCCTGGGGCGGCCCCTGTTGGTTGGCGTCTCGCGAAAGAGCATGATAGGCAATGCCTTGGGCCGCCCGGTGGGAGAGCGCCTGTATGGCGGTCTCGCCCTGGCTGCATTGGCCCTTACCAAAGGTGCGCGCATTTTGCGCGTGCATGATGTAGCCGAAACGATGGATGTCGTGCGGATGATCGACGCTGTGGATTCAGCCGAATAAGAATGACGGAGCACTTATGAGCAAGAAATATTTTGGCACCGACGGTATTCGTGGTCGGGTCGGCGAATACCCTATTACCCCTGATTTCATGCTCAAGCTCGGCTGGGCCGCTGGCATGGCGTTCCGCAAGATGGGCGCGTGCAAGGTGCTGGTCGGCAAAGACACGCGGATTTCCGGCTACATGTTCGAATCGGCTCTCGAGGCCGGCCTTACGTCGGCGGGCGCCGATGTGATGTTGCTGGGGCCGATGCCGACGCCGGCCATTGCCTACCTGACCCGTACATTCCAGGCCCAGGCGGGCATTGTGATCAGTGCTTCGCACAATCCTCATGACGACAACGGCATCAAGTTTTTCTCTGGCAAGGGCACCAAGCTGCCTGATGAAATCGAGCTGATGATCGAAGAGCTGCTGGATGCGCCGATGACGGTGGTCGAGTCGAGCAAGATCGGCAAGGTGTCGCGGATCAACGATGCATCAGGTCGTTATATAGAATTCTGCAAAGGCAGTGTGCCGACCGGTACGAGCTTTTCCGGTCTGAAAATCGTTGTCGATTGCGCGCATGGCGCAACCTATAAGGTCGCGCCCAGCGTTTTTCGCGAATTGGGCGCCGAGGTGGTGGTGCTCTCCGCCCAACCCAACGGGCTGAACATCAACCACAATTGCGGCTCGACCCATACCGAGGCATTGCAGGCAGCGGTCCTGGCCGAGCATGCCGACCTCGGGATTGCTTTCGACGGCGACGGTGACCGGGTATTGATGGTCGACCATACCGGTACGGTCGTTGATGGCGATGAGCTGTTATTCATCATCGCGCGCGATCTGCATGGTCGCGGCAAGCTGCAGGGCGGCGTGGTCGGTACGTTGATGAGCAACCTCGGGCTTGAATTGGCCTTGGCGGACCTGGATATCCCGTTCGTACGGGCCAATGTCGGCGATCGCTACGTGATCTCTGAATTGCTGGAGCGCAACTGGGTGATCGGTGGCGAGAACTCCGGCCACATCGTCTGTTTTGACCATACCACCACTGGTGATGCGATCATCGCTGCCCTGCAAGTGTTGATGGCGCTCAAGGCGCGTAACGAGGGGCTTGCGCAGTCGCGCCAGGCGTTGCGTAAATGTCCGCAAGTGTTGATCAATGTGCGTTTCGGCGGAGGTGTCAATCCTCTCGAACACACGACGGTCAAGCAGGCCAGCGAGCGCGTAACGCAAGCAATGGCTGGCCGTGGCCGGGTGTTGTTGCGCAAGTCTGGCACGGAGCCTTTGGTGCGTGTCATGGTCGAAGGCGAGGATGAAGCACAGGTCCGCGGTTATGCCGAAGAGCTGGCGAAGCTGGTTACTGAAGTTTCTGCCTGAATTCGGCTTGCCAGTCATGAATCGGTTGGGTAACATCTGCGCCCACTTTGACCGACGAGGTACAGCATGCGTCGCCCTATGGTAGCTGGTAACTGGAAGATGCACGGTACCCGCGCCAGCGTCGCTGAGCTGATCAAGGGCCTTCGTAACCTGGCCTTGCCAAGCGGTGTTGATGTAGCGGTGTTCCCGCCTTGCCTGTATATCAACCAAGTGGTTGATGGCTTGAAAGGCAAGTCGATTTCGGTGGGTGCACAAAACTCTGCAGTGGAATCCATGCAGGGTGCGTTGACCGGTGAAATCGCGCCGAGTCAGCTGGTGGACGCAGGATGTTCACTGGTCCTGGTCGGTCATTCCGAGCGTCGCCTGATCATGGGCGAGCAGGACAAGACCCTGATTCGCAAATTTGCCGCGGCACAGGCTTGTGGTCTAATCCCGGTGTTGTGCGTAGGGGAGACCCTCGAACAGCGTGAGGCAGGCAAGACTCTCGAAGTTGTTGCTCGCCAGTTGGGCAGCATCATCGAGGACCTGGGTGTCGGTGCGTTTGCAAAGGCAGTCATCGCTTACGAGCCGGTCTGGGCCATTGGCACCGGGCTGACTGCTTCGCCTCAACAAGCGCAGGATGTGCACGCCGCCATCCGCGCGCAGTTGGCGCAAGAAAATTCTGAAGTGGCACGAGGTGTGCGGCTTCTATACGGCGGCAGCGTGAAGGCGGCCAATGCGGTCGAACTGTTCGGCATGCCGGATATCGATGGGGGGCTCATTGGTGGAGCGTCCCTGAATGCAGATGAGTTCGGTGCGATCTGTCGCGCCGCGGGAAACTGAAAAAATGCTGGAAACAGTCGTAGTCGTTTTTCATCTGCTGGGCGCACTGGGTGTAGTTGCTCTCGTATTGCTGCAGCAGGGTAAAGGTGCGGATGCTGGTGCGTCTTTCGGTGCAGGTGCTTCAAATACTGTATTCGGAAGCCAAGGTTCCTCTACCTTTCTTAGTAAGTTTACTGCTATACTCGCCGCCGGTTTCTTCATAACCAGCTTAGGGTTAGGTTACTTTGCTAAAGAGAAGGCTCATGAGCTGACTCAGGTAGGTTTGCCAAACCCAGCGGTGTTGGAAGCGCCAAAGCAACAACCGGCTTCTGATGATGTCCCGGTGCTTCAAGAGCAAAAGTCGGCCAATCCGGCGACTGACGTACCTCCAGCTCAAGAGCAGAAGTAAGAAGGTTTCAAACGCTGTATTGCCGAGGTGGTGGAATTGGTAGACACGCAACCTTGAGGTGGTTGTGCCCATAGGGTGTAGGGGTTCGAGTCCCCTTCTCGGTACCAATTATCAGGAGAGCCCGCAATTGCGGGCTTTCTTGTAGGTGGAAGCGTTACATTGACCCTGTAAGGGATCGGTCGTATACTTCCGCCCCAGCTTTGTCGCGGGATGGAGCAGCCTGGTAGCTCGTCGGGCTCATAACCCGAAGGTCGTCGGTTCAAATCCGGCTCCCGCAACCAGTTTCAGGGCCCCTTCCAAGGGGCTTTTTGTTAGCTGGACATTTACAACGCCGCTGTTCGACGGCGTTTCAGGGATGGGCGATTCGCCCATTTTTTTTTATTTGCATGGCATGCACATACATGCACGAGGGGGTTCAGGTGTCGAGCAAGCTAGAACAGTTGCAGGCCTTGTTGGCCCCGGTGGTCGTGGCCCTTGGCTATGAATGCTGGGGTATTGAGTTTTCGGCTCAAGGTCGCCACTCACTGTTGCGCGTTTATATCGATAAGGAAGGCGGCGTGTTGGTGGATGATTGCGCCATCGTCAGCCGTCAGATCAGTGGTGTGCTGGATGTTGAAGATCCCATCACCTCCGAATACACCCTTGAAGTTTCCTCGCCTGGCATGGAACGCCCTCTGTTCACTCTTGAACAGTTCGCTTTGTTTGCCGGTGAACAAGTGAAGATCAAGCTGCGCTCGCCCTTTGAAGGCCGACGCAACTTCCAAGGCCTTCTGCGCGGTGTGGAAGAACAGGATGTCGTGGTGCAGGTAGATGACCATGAATTCCTGTTGCCGATCGATATGATCGACAAGGCCAACATTATTCCCAGTTTTGACTGATACGTGCCAGATACTGCGGATCCCGCGGATCCAATGGCTTGCGAAAGGCGAGGCGTACGATGAGCAAAGAAGTACTGCTGGTTGTTGAGTCGGTATCCAATGAAAAGGGCGTACCGGCTAACGTTATTTTTGAAGCACTCGAGCTGGCCCTGGCCACTGCTACCAAGAAGCGCTTCGAAGACGAAGTTGATTTGCGTGTGGAGATTAATCGCCACACCGGTGCCTACGAGACTTTCCGTCGCTGGACGGTAGTCGAGGAGGCCGACCTGGATGATCCGGCTATCGAAACCTGGCCGAGCAAGGTTGCAGAAACGCATCCTGGCGCCAAGGTGGGTGATGTCGTCGAAGAAAAGATCGAGTCCATCGAATTTGGCCGCATTGCTGCACAGACTGCCAAGCAGGTCATTGTGCAGAAAGTTCGCGAAGCCGAGCGCGCGCAAGTCGTCGATGCCTATCGCGAGCGCCTGGGAGAAATCATCTCCGGCACCGTTAAAAAAGTCACCCGCGACAACGTGATCGTTGATCTGGGCAACAATGCCGAAGCATTGCTGGCTCGTGAAGACATCATTTCTCGCGAAACTTTCCGGGTTGGCGTGCGGTTGCGTGCGCTGCTCAAGGAAATCCGCACCGAGAACCGCGGCCCGCAGCTGATCCTGTCGCGTACCGCGCCGGAAATGCTGATCGAGTTGTTCCGCATCGAAGTGCCGGAAATTGCTGAAGGCCTGATCGAAGTCATGGCCGCCTCCCGTGATCCGGGTTCGCGGGCCAAGATCGCGGTCCGCTCCAAGGACAAGCGCATCGACCCGCAAGGTGCCTGCATCGGCATGCGTGGTTCGCGTGTCCAGGCCGTATCCGGCGAGTTGGGCGGCGAGCGTGTGGATATCGTCCTGTGGGACGACAACCCGGCTCAGTTCGTGATCAATGCCATGTCGCCCGCTGAAGTGGCGGCAATTATCGTCGACGAGGATGCCCATGCCATGGACATCGCCGTTGGCGCAGACAATCTCGCTCAGGCCATCGGTCGCGGTGGTCAGAACGTGCGTCTGGCTAGCCAATTGACTGGCTGGACCCTGAACGTGATGACCGAATCGGACATCCAGGCCAAGCAGCAAGCTGAAACCGGCGACATCCTGCGCAACTTCATCGAAGAGCTTGAAGTCGATGAAGAGCTGGCGCAGGTGCTGGTGGATGAAGGCTTTACCAGCCTGGAAGAGATTGCCTACGTACCGGTGGAGGAAATGCTCAACATCGACGGCTTTGACGAGGACATCGTCAACGAGCTTCGCGCTCGTGCCAAGGATCGCTTGTTGACCAAAGCCATCGCTACTGAGGAAAAGCTGGCAGACGCCCATCCGGCCGAAGACCTGCTCTCGCTTGAGGGCATGGACAAGGATTTGGCGATGGAACTGGCGGTGCGCGGCGTAATTACCCGCGAAGACCTGGCCGAGCAGTCTATTGACGATCTGCTCGACATCGACGGCATTGACGATGATCGTGCCGGCAAGTTGATCATGGCCGCCCGAGCCCACTGGTTCGAGTAATTAGGCGCGGCCTGAGGAGAGAAGTGCATGACGCAAGTCACGGTGAAACAACTGGCCGATGAGGTCAAAACACCGGTAGAGCGCCTGTTGCAGCAGATGCGTGAGGCAGGTCTGCCGCACACCGCCGCCGAGGAACATGTGACCGACAGTGAGAAGCAGTCCCTGCTCACTCACTTGAAGAGCAGTCACAAGGCGAAAGTGGAAGAACCGCGCAAGATCACTCTGCAGCGTAAAACCACCAGCACCCTGCGTGTTGCCGGTAGCAAAAGCATCAGCGTTGAAGTACGCAAGAAAAAAGTCTTCGTACAGCGCAGCCCGGAAGAAATCGAAGCCGAGCGCAAACGCGAAATGGAAGAACGTCGCGCGGCAGAAAATGCTGCACGTCAGAAGGCTGAAGAAGAAGCCAAGCGTCGCGCCGAAGAAGAAGCGCGTCGCCAGCCTGCTGCTGCGCAATCTGCTCCAGCCGAAGTGGTCGAGACACCTGCGGCGGCAGCTGAGCCAGTGCGTGAAAGCGCTCCTGTCCTGGCAGCTGCTCCGGCGCCGGCGGACACCCGCAAGCGCGACGAACAGCGTCGTCCGGACAAACCACGTGCCGACGACAACCGTCGTGGCAGTGGCGATGGCGAGCGCAAAAACGCTCCTCATCGTGCTTCGGTCAAGGAAAAGGCGCCTGCGCCGCGTGTTGCGCCACGTACCACCGACGAAGAAAGCGATGGCTTCCGTCGCGGCGGTCGCGGCAAGGCCAAGCTGAAGAAACGCAACGCCCACGGTTTCCAGAGCCCTACCGGCCCTGTCGTGCGTGAAGTGAAGATCGGCGAGACCATCACTGTGGGCGATCTGGCCCAGCAGATGTCGGTCAAGGCTGCTGAAATCATCAAGTTCATGTTCAAGCTGGGCACGCCAGCCACCATCAACCAGGTACTGGACCAGGAAACTGCCCAACTGGTCGCCGAAGAGCTGGGCCACAAAGTGACCCTGGTCAGCGACACCGCCCTGGAAGATTCCCTGGCCGAGTCCCTGAAGTTTGAAGGTGAAGCTGTTTCCCGTGCGCCGGTCGTGACCGTCATGGGTCACGTTGACCACGGTAAAACCTCGCTGCTCGACTACATCCGTCGTGCCAAGGTAGCCGCTGGCGAAGCCGGTGGTATCACCCAGCACATCGGTGCCTACCACGTTGAAACCGACCGCGGCATGGTGACGTTCCTCGATACCCCGGGCCACGCCGCGTTTACCGCGATGCGTGCCCGTGGTGCCAAGGCAACCGACATCGTGATCCTGGTGGTTGCAGCGGACGACGGCGTGATGCCGCAAACCATCGAAGCCGTTCAGCATGCCAAGGCTGCTGGCGTGCCGCTGGTGGTTGCGGTGAACAAGATCGACAAGCCGGGCGCCGATCTCGATCGCATCCGCAGCGAACTGTCGGTCCACGGCGTGACCTCCGAAGAGTGGGGTGGCGACACTCCTTTCGTTCCGGTCTCGGCGAAGATGGGTACCGGCGTTGACGAACTGCTCGAAGCCGTTCTGTTGCAAGCCGAAGTTCTGGAATTGACCGCTACACCTTCGGCTCCTGGCCGTGGCGTGGTCGTTGAATCGCGTCTCGACAAGGGCCGTGGTCCGGTCGCGACCGTCCTGGTTCAGGACGGTACCCTGCGTCAGGGCGACATGGTGCTGGTCGGTTCGAACTATGGCCGCGTGCGCGCCATGCTCGACGAGAACGGCAAGCCAATCAAGGAAGCCGGTCCGGCTATCCCGGTCGAGATCCTCGGCCTGGACGGTACCCCGGATGCTGGCGACGAGATGAGCGTTGTGGCTGACGAGAAGAAGGCCCGTGAAGTGGCTCTGTTCCGTCAAGGCAAGTTCCGCGAAGTCAAACTGGCTCGCGCTCACGCCGGCAAGCTGGAAAATATCTTCGAGAACATGGGCCAGGAAGAGAAGAAGACGCTTAACATCGTCCTCAAATCCGACGTCCGTGGTTCGCTCGAAGCGTTGAACGGCGCCTTGAATGGCCTGGGTAACGACGAAGTGCAAGTGCGCGTTGTCGGTGGCGGTGTCGGTGGTATCACCGAATCCGACGCCAACCTGGCACTCGCTTCCAACGCTGTACTGTTCGGCTTCAACGTGCGTGCCGATGCCGGCGCGCGCAAGATCGTCGAGCAGGAAGGCCTGGATATGCGTTACTACAACGTGATCTACGACATCATCGAAGACGTCAAGAAAGCCTTGACCGGTATGCTCGGCAGCGACGTTCGCGAGAACATCCTGGGCGTGGCCGAAGTGCGCGATGTGTTCCGTTCGCCGAAGTTCGGCGCGATCGCCGGTTGCATGGTGATCGAAGGTGTCGTTCACCGTAACCGTCCGATCCGCGTATTGCGTGAAGACATCGTGATCTTCGAAGGCGAGCTGGAATCCCTGCGCCGCTTCAAGGATGACGCTTCCGAAGTACGTGCCGGCATGGAATGCGGTATCGGCGTCAAGAGCTACAACGACGTCAAGGTCGGCGACAAGATCGAAGTCTTCGAGAAGGTCCAGGTTGCTCGCAGCCTCTGACTCGCGTACTTCAAGAGCCGTACCGGGCAGTCGCATGAATATGCGCTGCCTGGCTGGCGGACTCTAAACGCAACGCCCGGTCTGGCTTTTGCCAGGCCGGGCGTTTGCCGCTTTCAGACCTCACGGGTTTGACCGTGGGGCAGTAACAGGTAACAAGACATGGCAAAAGAATATAGCCGTACCCAACGAATCGGCGATCAGATGCAGCGCGAGCTGGCCCAACTGATCCGTCGCGAAGTCAAAGACCCGCGCGTCGGCCTGGTGACCATTACCGCTGTTGAAGTCAGCCGTGACGTCGGTCACGCCAAGATCTTCATCACGGTGATGGGTCAGGACAGCGCCGAAGAAATCGCCCAGAGCATTAAGGTGCTCAACTCGGCAGCCGGTTTCCTGCGCATGCAACTGGCGCGGGAGATGAAGCTGCGCAGCGTTCCACAGCTGCACTTCCACTACGACGAAAGCGTCGTGCGGGGTGCGCATCTGTCGGCGCTGATCGAGCGTGCCGTGGCTGAAGACAGTCAGCATCCGGCTGCCGCTGAACCCGAAGACACCAAGGAGTAATCGGTGGCTCAGGTCAAACGTATCCGTCGTAACGTCAGCGGCATCATCCTGCTCGACAAGCCGTTGGGATTTACCTCCAACGCGGCGTTGCAGAAGGTTCGCTGGCTGCTCAATGCTGAAAAGGCCGGGCACACTGGCAGCCTCGATCCGCTGGCTACCGGCGTGCTGCCGCTGTGCTTCGGCGAGGCGACCAAGTTCTCCCAATACCTGCTCGATTCCGACAAGGGTTATGAAACCTTGGCGCAACTGGGCAAGACCACTACCACGGCGGACGCCGAAGGTGAGGTTTTGCTGGAGCGCCCGGTGACCGTTGGTCAGGCGGATGTCGAAGCGGTATTGCCGAAATTTCGCGGGCAAATCAGTCAGATACCGCCGATGTACTCCGCTTTGAAGCGCGATGGACAGCCGTTGTATAAACTGGCCCGTGCAGGCGAAGTAGTGGAGCGCGAACCGCGTTCTGTTACTATTGCGCGCTTGGAATTGCTGGCCTTTGACGGTAATACTGCACGGCTCGCCGTGGATTGCAGCAAGGGCACCTATATCCGGACCCTGGTGGAGGATATTGGCGAGCAGCTCGGCTGTGGCGCGTACGTGGCGGAATTGCGACGGACCCAGGCCGGGCCCTTCACGTTGGCCCAGACGGTCACGCTGGAAGAGCTTGAAGCGGTGCATGCCGAAGGCGGCAACGAAGCGGTCGACCGTTTCCTGATGCCATCGGACAGCGGCCTGCTGGATTGGCCGCTCTTGCAGTTCTCGGAACACAGCGCGTTCTACTGGCTCAACGGCCAGCCGGTACGCGCCCCGGATGCGCCGAAGTTCGGCATGGTCCGGGTACAGGATCACAACGGTCGCTTCATCGGTATCGGTGAAGTGAGCGAAGACGGGCGCATTGCGCCGCGTCGACTGATTCGGTCGGAATGACCGGAACCAGCCTGCGTAACAGCGGGTTGGCGAGTGTGGCTGTTAACAGGCACGGTCACTACTCATTTATAGATACAGGGATTTGTCCCTGGCCTGTTGAAGCTGTTTCCTCGGAACAGTTTCCTGACTAAAAGGATTGCCTCATGGCTCTCGACGTTCAAGAAAAAGCTCAAATCGTTGCTGACTACCAGCAAGCTGTTGGTGACACTGGTTCGCCAGAAGTGCAAGTTGCACTGCTGACCGCCAACATCAACAAACTGCAAGGTCACTTCAAGGCCAACGGTAAGGATCACCACTCCCGTCGTGGTCTGATCCGCATGGTAAACCAGCGTCGCAAGCTGCTGGACTACCTGAAAGGCAAGGACGTGAGCCGTTACAGCGCTCTGATCGCTCGCCTGGGTCTGCGTCGCTAATCAGCGATTGCGCTAGAGGTTGGTGGTCTGTCGTACGTCAGTGGGTTTCCCGCTGGCGCATGGCAGGCTCCCAGCCTCAAGTTTTATCTGGATACACGTTTTACCCTGGACAGGCGTCGGGCCGATTCCCGTCATTGCCCAAGAATTTCGCAAGAAGACAAGTTCCCCAAGAGCCACAAAGAAGGTAGGACACCGTGAACCCGGTAATCAAAAAATTCCAGTTCGGTCAGTCGACCGTTACCCTCGAGACTGGCCGTATCGCCCGTCAGGCCTCCGGCGCAGTGCTGGTCACCGTTGACGACGACGTCAGCGTATTGGTGACCGTAGTGGGTGCCAAGCAAGCCGATCCAGGCAAGGGCTTCTTCCCTCTGTCTGTGCACTACCAGGAAAAGACCTACGCCGCGGGCAAGATCCCTGGCGGTTTCTTCAAGCGTGAAGGCCGTCCTTCCGAGAAAGAAACCCTGACTTCCCGACTGATCGACCGTCCGATCCGTCCGCTTTTCCCTGAAGGTTTCATGAACGAAGTGCAGGTTGTCTGCACCGTCGTTTCCACCAGCAAGAAGACCGATCCGGACATCGCTGCGATGATCGGTACCTCGGCTGCGCTGGCGATCTCCGGCATTCCTTTCGATGGCCCGATCGGCGCTGCCCGCGTTGCGTTCCACGAAAGCACCGGCTACCTGCTGAACCCGACCTACGAGCAACAGAAGGCATCGAGCCTGGACATGGTCGTGGCCGGTACTTCCGAAGCCGTGCTGATGGTTGAATCCGAAGCCAAGGAACTGACCGAAGACCAGATGCTGGGCGCCGTGCTGTTTGCCCACGACGAGTTCCAGGTGGTCATCAACGCCGTCAAGGAACTGGCTGCCGAAGCCGCCAAGCCAACCTGGACCTGGGCTCCTCAGCCAGAAGCCACCGAGCTGCTCGGCGCGATCCGTGCCGAGTTCGGCGAAGCGATCTCCCAGGCCTACACCATCACCATCAAGGCCGACCGCTATGCGCGTCTGGGCGAGCTGCGTGACCAGGTCGTTGCCAAGTTCTCCGGCGAAGAAGGCCAGCCATCGGCCAGCGACGTCAAGGCGGCTTTCGGTGAAATCGAATACCGCACCGTTCGCGAAAACATCGTCAACGGCAAGCCGCGTATCGACGGTCGCGACACTCGCACCGTGCGTCCGCTGAACATCGAAGTCGGCGTCCTGCCAAAGACCCACGGTTCGGCACTGTTCACCCGTGGTGAAACCCAGGCGCTGGTCGTTGCGACACTGGGCACCGCCCGTGACGCGCAACTGCTCGACACCCTGGAAGGCGAGAAGAAAGACCCGTTCATGCTGCACTACAACTTCCCTCCGTTCTCGGTGGGCGAGTGTGGTCGCATGGGTGGCGCCGGTCGTCGCGAAATCGGTCACGGCCGTCTGGCCCGTCGTTCGGTCCAGGCCATGCTGCCGGCCGCTGACGTGTTCCCGTACACCATTCGCGTGGTATCGGAAATCACCGAGTCCAACGGTTCGAGCTCGATGGCTTCGGTCTGCGGCGCTTCCCTGGCTCTGATGGACGCTGGTGTGCCGATGAAGGCGCCGGTGGCCGGTATCGCCATGGGTCTGGTCAAGGAAGGCGAGAAATTCGCCGTCCTGACCGACATCCTGGGTGACGAAGACCACCTGGGCGACATGGACTTCAAAGTGGCCGGTACCGCCAAGGGCGTCACCGCGCTGCAGATGGACATCAAGATCAAGGGCATCACCGAAGAGATCATGGAAATCGCCCTGGGCCAAGCCCTGGAAGCGCGCCTGAACATTCTCGGTCAGATGAACCAGATCATCGGTCAGTCCCGTACCGAACTGTCGGAAAATGCTCCGACCATGATCGCGATGAAAATCGACACCGACAAAATCCGTGATGTCATCGGTAAAGGCGGCGCGACTATCCGTGCGATCTGTGAAGAAACCAAGGCTTCGATCGACATCGAAGACGACGGTTCGATCAAGATCTTCGGCGAAACCAAGGAAGCGGCAGAAGCAGCACGCCAGCGCGTCCTGGGCATCACCGCAGAGGCCGAGATCGGCAAGATCTACATCGGCAAGGTTGAACGCATCGTCGACTTCGGCGCGTTCGTCAACATCCTGCCGGGCAAGGACGGTCTGGTTCACATCTCCATGCTGAGCGATGCTCGCGTCGAGAAAGTGACCGACATCCTGAAAGAAGGCCAGGAAGTGGAAGTGCTGGTACTGGACGTGGATAACCGCGGCCGTATCAAGCTGTCCATCAAGGACGTCGCAGCAGCCAAGGCATCGGGCGTTTAATCACTCCCTCGCTTGACCGCTGAACAAGCAAACGCTCCGACTGGTTCGGGGCGTTTTGCTGTGTGCTGAAAATCCCTTCAGGGCAGGTTGCCTGTCCCCCGGGGACGATGCTAGGTTTAGCCACCGCCCGTGTAGCTCAGTCGGTAGAGCAGCGCACTCGTAACGCGAAGGTCGCAGGTTCGATTCCTGTCTCGGGCACCACCCCCCCCCTGGTTATTTCACCTTCCTGCTCAGCTCCTCGACCGTGCGTTTGAGCTGTGTCATTTCGTTGTCCTGATCGCTGAGCTCCCGTTTCAGGGACGAAATTTCGCTGCTGCTCGAGCTCGAACTGGAACTGCTGTTGCGCTTGAGTTCTTCCACTTGCTTGCCAAGGTCGTTCAGATCGCGTTCCTGTTCCTTGATGATGCGCTTGAGATCGTCTATCTCCTTGCTGCTGGAGGTGGAGCTGGAGCCACTGTTGCGTTTGAGTTCTTCGATTTGTCGGGCCTGCTCGCCCAGGGTGCGCTTCTGACTGTCCAGCTCGGCGGTGTTGTCCTTGACTGCTTCTGGTAGTTTTTCCAGATCACCCACGCTGATATTGGTCTTGATCAGAATATCCTTGTCGAATGAGTTGCGAAGCAGCGGGATAGTGTCAGACGGCAGAGGGGTGCCGGAGGAAACTTCGACTGCCGCTTGAACGGCACCGATCAAGGTCAGGCTGCCGAGCAGGAGGGACGTGGTTGCAAACCGGGTCGACGAACGTTTCGCAAGACTGCGCATCATTGGGTTCCTGAAGAAGTGCCGATATGGCACATCGCTATGACTGGTTGCCATGACAAATGTTCCTGGGCACCTTGCCGTCAGGCATGAGATTTTTTCTGCGGTGGATGTAAAGAGCCGTGTAAATCGTTGGCAAAACATCCTATATTCGTCACCTGCATGAGCATCGCCCAGCAGTTTTCAGATGATCCACGAATGGTTCTGAAGGCCAGGAAAACCGAGCTTCCAACGGCTTCCTGCGTCAGAGAGATCCTTGATGATCCAGATCCATCTTCCATTCCCAGATCAGCGAGAACGCCATGACCGCTAAAGAATTGTCCCAAGAAGCCAGACACGAAGAAGCCCTGGAAAAGTATCTCGAAGAAACGCCGCAGTTGCGCGATGAGATCAAGGACTTGTCCGCCGATGATCAGAAAGACCAGGTCCAGTGGGCATTCGAGGATGAGGCTGAAGCCCAGGGCCTGCAGCCTTGGGAGCTGACGCTCAAGTACACCAGTACGCCGGAAGAGTTCGAGGCGCAGCGCCTTGTCTTGCACAAGGAGGCGGCCGAGGTGTTGGGTGTGGATTGGGATGAGTACTGCGAGATGAATAATCTTGTAGTTTAAAAGCAGCTACAAGCCACAAGCCCCAAGCTGCAAGACAAGCGCCGAACCGCTTGAAGCTTGCAGCTTGGGGCTCGCAGCTGCTTAGAGACTAAGCCGCATCGACAGGTCCACGGCTTTCACGTCCTTGGTCATCGCACCGATGGAGATATAGTCCACTCCGGTCTCGGCGATCGGGCGCAACGTGCTTTCGTTGATGCCGCCGCTGGCTTCCAGTTTCGCCTTGCCGCCGTTCAGGCGCACGGCTTCGCGCATGTCGTCCAGGCTCAGCTCGTCGAGCATGATGATGTCGGCATCGGCCGCCAGCGCTTCTTTCAATTCAGCCAGGCTTTCCACTTCGATTTCCACCGGCTTGCCCGGTGCGATCTTGTGGGCGGCGCTGATGGCCTGGGCAATGCCACCGCAGGCGGCGATATGGTTTTCTTTGATCAGGAAGGCATCGTAAAGGCCGATGCGATGGTTATGGCAGCCGCCGCAGGTCACCGCGTACTTCTGGGCCAGGCGCAGCCCGGGCAGGGTCTTGCGGGTATCCAGCAGCTTGACCTGGGTGTCGGCCACAAAGTCCGCCAAATAGCGGGCCCGGGTGGCAACGCCCGAGAGCATCTGCAGGAAGTTCAGCGCGCTGCGTTCGCCCGTCAGCAGTGAGCGGGCCGGGCCTTCGAGGTGGAACAGGGCCTGGTCGGGGCTTGCCCGGTCGCCGTCGCGCACTTGCCAATGCACCGCGACGCGGGGATCCAGTTGTCTGAACACCGCATCGACCCAGGCCGTGCCGCTGATGGTCGCGGCTTCCCGGGTGATGATGGTGGCCTTGGCCAGGCGTTCGGCGGGGATCAGTTGTGCGGTGATGTCGCCGCTGCCGATGTCTTCGAGCAACGCACGGCGCACGTTGGCTTCGATTTCGGCGGTCAGATCGGCGAGGCGTAGATTCGGCATGACGGGCTCCACAAACAAAGTGGCCGGATTATAGGGCCAGGCTGCAGGCGAACCCAAGGCGCCACTTGCGCGCACCCGAATGAAACCTGCATTTGGTCGCATGGGCGCAACATTTTCCCGATTGTCCTGTCACTTGTTCCGAGTATTTCGAGCTGGTTCACAAGTGTCCACTGGTGCGCCAGGGTTCTTTTACCCGATAATCCGCCTTTCGATTGACGCCATGACTTTGACGTCGCGAACCGAAGAATACCCTTTCAGGAGGCCAGGATGCACAACGACGGGAATGTAGTGCCTTTGCACAAGGCGTCTACCGATCAGGCGAGTCGCTCGCCGCTCGCCCGCCTGCCTGTGATTCTGCTTCAGGTTCGCGACAAGGCTGCGCAGCAATTGCGCCTTGGCTTGCAGGAATTGTTCGATAACGCTGACGATACCTTGTTCGAAATGGCCGATCGGGCGCGGAACGATGTGGAGCAGAACCTCTACTTCGAAGCCATGCGAGACCTGCGGCTGAAACGCAAGAGCATCGAGCGTGAATTCCTCGAGCAGTTTTTCGAGGCGTTCGTCAATCTTGCCCAATACGATCTGACCCAGGCCACCCTCGCGCCCGTATTGGGCGCCATACCGGCCCAGCGAAACCATGATGACCTCGAACGGCGACTGGCGGTGGAAACCATGGTCACCCGGGTGCTCAGTCGCGATGGCCTGTCTCTCGATCAACTCACGGCGCGACTCGGCGCGTTACTGTCGCGGCCCCTGGCGAACCAGCACAACCCCTTGAACCCGGCCCTGCTGTGTGAGAATTTTCTCCAGGCCGGGCGTAACCTGGGCGTAGGCATCAAGGTCAAACTGATCCTGCTCAAGCTCTTCGAGCGGTATGTGCTCAGCGAATGCGACAACCTTTATTCCGAGGCCAATCAGCTATTGGCGGCAACCGGGATCTTGCCGGATCTGAAGGTTTCTCCGTCGCGGCGGGCCTCGGACCGTGTCGAAGAGCCTGCTCGACCCAGCACTGCCGGGCCTGCCAGGCCAAGGGTCGACGATGTCGATGACAGCGTGCACGAAGTCTTCGCCGCTTTGCAGAAGTTGTTGGTCCAGGTGCGCGGCAGTGTCGCGCCGACCCTTGAGCCCAGTGCACCGGCCCAGCCAATCACGACCCGTGACCTTTTGCGCTTGTTGTCTCATTTGCAGCAATACGTGCCGGCCCCCTCGGTTCAGGATGACTTCGACCTGCGCAGCCAGCTTGAACAGCTGTTGACCCGGGTCAGTGTCAAGAGCGGCAAATCCCGCGTGGTCGAAGGCGCGGACGAAGACGTGATCAACCTGATCGCGATGATGTTCGAATTCATCCTTGATGACCGTAACCTGCCGGACTCCCTCAAGGCGTTGATCGGCCGGCTGCAGATCCCGATGCTCAAGGTCGCGGTGCAGGACAAGAGTTTTTTCAGTCGCAATAATCATCCGGCGCGCCGGTTGCTCAATGAAATCGCCGCGGCGGCGATGGGTTGGGGGGATTGCGATGATCATCAGCGCGACAGCCTCTATCTGCGCATCGAGCAGGTGGTGCAGCGCCTGTTGAACGACTTCGTCGACGATCCGGCGATATTTTCCGAAGTGCTGGCCGATTTCCTGGCGTTCACCAGCGACGAGCGCCGCCGTTGTGAATTGCTTGAGCAGCGCATCCGTGACGCCGAAGAGGGAAGGGCAAAGGCCGACCTGGCTCGACAGCGGGTCGAAGGGGCGCTGAACCAGATCATGCTGGGCAAAGTCCTGCCCCAGGCCGTAGTGGATTTTGTGCAGCAGGCCTGGAGCCAGGTGCTGCTGCTGACTGGCTTCAAGCATGGCGAGCATTCAGCCGAATGGCGGGCCGACGTGCTGACCCTGGAACAATTGGTCTGGAGTGTCCAGCATCACGAAGAGGCCGATGCGGGCCTGCGTTTGCTGGCGATGGTGCCGGAGCTGCTCAAGGCCCTGCGCGAGGGGCTGAGTCGCTCGGCGTTCGATCCGTTCGCCACCAGCGAATTTTTCAGCGAGCTGGAACTGCTTCATGTCCAGGCCCTGCAGCGGCTGGGCCAGGCAACGGAGGCTGGCGAGCCGGTGGATCTGCCGGTCATGGTCGAAGTGGCGGAACCCATCGTCCTTCGCACTGCGCCACAGACGCCCCCGCAGGAGCCGACCGTGCGTTTGCCGGCTGATGATGCAGGCCTGCTTCAGGTCGATCAATTGCGCCTGGGATGCTGGGTAGAGTTCCAGGAAGACGAAGACAACAGCCTGCGTTGCAAGCTGGCGGCGATCATCCAGGCCACCGGCAAGTTCGTTTTCGTCAACCGCACCGGCCTCAAGGTCCTGGAGCACAGCCGCACCAGCCTCGCCCTGGAGTTCCGCCGGGGAGCGGCACGTCTGCTGGACGACACCCTGCTGTTCGACCGGGCACTGGAGTCTGTTCTCGGCAACCTGCGCCAGCTCAATCGCGGCAAGTGATCGCGCAGCCGACGTAGATCGCGGCATACTGGCGGCAATCACCGTCGTCATCGAAGGAACCCGTATGCAGCTGGACCCCGTGAGCGGTTGGTGCGATGGCATGCGTCATTGCCCTTCGCCTAATTTCAATGCGCGCCCCGAAGGCGAGATCTCCCTGCTGGTGATCCACAACATCAGCCTGCCGCCGGCACAGTTCGCGACCGGCAAGGTGCAGGAATTTTTCCAGAATCGTCTGGATGTCACGGAACATCCCTACTTTGCCGGTATTGCCGACCTGCGCGTTTCTGCGCATTTTCTGATCGAACGTGACGGCGCGGTGACGCAGTTTGTCTCTTGTCTGGAGCGTGCGTGGCACGCGGGGGTTTCGTGCTTCGAAGGGCGGGAGACGTGTAACGATTTTTCCATAGGCATCGAGCTTGAAGGCACCGATGATCTGCCGTTCACCGACGCGCAATATGTGGCCCTGGTGGACCTGACCCGGCAGTTGCGCGCGGCGTTTACGGCGATCACGGTGCAGCGCATCTGTGGGCACAGCGACATTGCCCCGGGGCGCAAGACCGATCCGGGACCGGCATTCGACTGGGCGCGCTATCGCGCGGCCCTGACAGAAGGGGAAGGACAATGAGTTTTCTGGTGTTGCTGCTGGCAGTCTGGATCGAGAAATTCTCGGCCCTGCGCCAGCGGGTCCAGCGTGACGGCGGTTGGCTGCGCGAGCTGAACAAGCTCGAAGCGAGCCCACGCTGGGTCAATCGGCCGTGGCTGGTGCTGATGGTGATGGTGCTGTTGCCGGTGGCGCTGCTGGCATTGCTGTTATGGGTGCTGGAGCCGGTGGCCTATGGTCTGCTGGCACTGCCGGTGCACCTGTTGGTGGTGATCTACAGCCTGGGGCGCGGCGATCTGTTGGCTGAACTCGGGCCGTTTCGCGACGCTTGGCGCCGTGAAGATCTGCAGGCAGCGAATCATGTGGCCAAGCGCGACCTGAACATCGATGCCGATGGCGGCGAGCAGTTGCTGGAGCGGGTCCAGGGGCACTTGCTGTGGCAGGCGTACCAGAGTTTTTTTGCGGTCATCTTCTGGTATTTCCTGCTGGGCCCGGTGGCTGCCCTGAGCTATCGATTGCTCGCCCTTGCCGCCGAACACAGCCACAACCCCGGCGTGGCCGAGCGTGCGGCGCAGCTGCGCCACGCGTTCGATTGGGTACCGGTGCGGTTGTTGGCGGCGAGCTTCGCCCTGGTGGGCAACTTCGTGGCGGTCAGCCGGGTGATGCTGCACGAACTGCTGAACTGGAACATCAGCGCGGCCGACCTGATCAACAAGGTCGGCCTGGTGGCCGGCGAGATCCCGACCCCCGTCGCCGGGCCGGACGGCATCAACAGCCTGGATCGGCTGTGGGAACTGCTGTTGCGCGCGGCGGTACTCTGGTATGCCGGGTTTGCGTTGTGGACGGTGTTGGCCTGATAGAACGGATCTTTGTGGCCAACAGCTTTTGTGGCGAGGGAGCTTGCTCCCGCTCGGCTGCGCAGCAGCCGCAAACCCGGCTAAAGAGATCTACTTGGAAAAAACCCAGGGGCCTGCTTTGCAGGCCAGCGGGAGCAAGCTCCCTCGCCACGGTGGTTTGCGGTCATTCCTCTCGTTAACCTTAAGTTACAAATCTCCCCGCCGATTTAGGCTATACAGAAGCAGCGTCCGCATAGTGGCCTTCTGCTGCCTGCCCGCGCGCCTATAAAAATAAAAATTATCGGGAGACTTCCTTGTGAAGAGTTTGCTCTGGCCCGCCGTCGCCCTGATGAACCGCCTGAGCTTCGGCATGAAGTTCAGCCTGATCAGCGTGTTGTTCCTGCTGCCGATGCTGGTGACCAACTTCTTTCTGGTACGTGATTCCTACCGGGAGTTTCAGGGCACCCAAGTCGAGTTGCAAAGCCTCGACTTGCTGGGCAGCAGCCTGACTCTGCGCCGCGACCTGGAGACCTTGAACAACCTGGTGCAGATCAATGCCAGCCTGGGCCAGTCCGGCAAGGCGGGCGACGTGGAAAGCCGGATCAGCACCCTGGAGCAACAGATTCTCGCGCGCCTCCAGGGCATGCAGGCGATGGCCGCAGAGCCCGAGCACGTCAGCGCCTTCGATGCCAAGCGCGACGAAATGATTGCCGCCTTCAAGGCCCAGCAGGCCGAAAGCTCACTGCAAAGCAAAAGCGCGTTGATCGGCAGGTTGCTCAACAATGCGCAGATATTTGGCCAGGTCATTGCCAGCCAGGCGGGCCTGAGCCGCGACAACCAGGGCGACATCCGCCAACTCAGCGAGCTGATGGTCGGCGTGACCCCCAAGGTCACCCAGATCCTGGGCGAAGGGCGTGCGCTGGGGGCTTCGTCGTTGGGCTTGGGGTTCCTCAATTCTGCTTCAAGCACCCGGTTTGACGAGTTGCTGGTACAGGTCGAAAAACTCCAGGGCGAATATGATCTGAAATTGCAGGACGCCCTTGGCTCCAGCAAGGCGGCCGGGCAGGCGCTTGCCGAGCAGGCTGGCGCCAGCAAGAATTCCCTCAAACAGGCCGCCGAACTGATCGAGGAACAGGTGGTGATGGCTGATACGCTCGACGCCCCCTGGTCGGCGTTTTACCAGCAGGTCAGCGGCCTGATGGAACAGACCTATCGGCTGAACGAAGTGACACTGGGTTTTCTCGGTGTCCAGTTGCAGCACCGCCTGGAGCAGAACCGCAGCCACATGGTGCTGCAAGCGGCGGCACTGGCGGTGGTGTTCCTGTTGATTTTTTACCTGTACGCCGGTTTTTATGCCTCGACTCGCACCACGCTCAAGCATTTGGGCGCAATGATGGACAAGGTTGCGGCCGGCGACATGACGGTCAATTTCGTGGCGCGCAGCAAGGATGAGTTGGGGGAGCTGGGTGAAGTGTTCAACGGCACCGTGGCGAAAATCCATGACCTGATCGAGCAGGTCGGTCGCACGGTTGCCGAGGTCGAGCGCCAGGCCGGTCAGGTGCAAGCCGTGTCTGCCCAGAGCAACCAGGCCGTGGCCGGGCAGCGCAGCCAGATCGAGCTGGTCGCCACGGCGATGAACCAGATGTCGGCCACCGCCCAGGAAGTCGCCAGCAGTGCCGCCGCGGCGGTCAGCAGCGCCCATAGCGTGAATGATGAAACCCTTAGCGGACGCGGCCTGGTTGAGTCACAGCAAAGCAGCATCGCCCGGCTGGCCAGTGAAATCGATCAGTCGGTGCAAGTGATCAATCAACTGGCCACCGACAGCCAGGCCATCAGCCGTGTACTGGATGTGATCAAGAGCATTGCCGAGCAGACCAACCTGCTGGCGCTCAATGCCGCGATCGAAGCGGCCAGGGCCGGCGAGCAGGGGCGTGGGTTCGCGGTGGTGGCCGATGAGGTCCGGACCCTCGCCAAGCGAACCCAGAAATCGACCGAGGAAATCGAAGCGATGATCAGCCGGCTGCACAGCGGCGTGGGCGCCGCCGTCAAGGCCATGGGCAGCAGTCATGAGATGGCCAGCGGCACCGTCGGCCAATCGGAAAGGGTTCAGCAGGCCCTGGAAAATATCCTCGGCGCCGTTGGCATGATCGTCGACCAGAACCAGCAGATCGCCGCTGCCGCAGAGCAACAGACGGCGGTAGCCCATGACATCGACCAGAACATCGTCGAGATCAACCGCGCCGGCGAGCGCACCGCCGAGGGCGCGCACCAGACCGAAGACGCCAGCCGCGAGCTGTCCGCGCAGGTGGTGCAGCTCAAGCAGTTGATCAATGCGTTTCGGGTTTGATTCCTGTGTCCACACAGTTCCAATGTGGGAGCGAGCCTGCTCGCGAAAGCGGCATATCACTCGCAGACAGGGTGTCTGGTACACCGCATTCGCGAGCAGGCTCGCTCCCACAGGTTGTCACCAATTGAACAGTTGGCGGGCGTTGGCCGTGCTGGCCTCGGCCAATCGCTCCGGGCTGATCCCGATGATCTGCGCCAATGCCGCGCAAATCGCCGGCAAATGCGCCGGGCTGTTGCGCTGGCCGGGGAACATCGCCGGGGCCATGTCCGGTGAATCGGTCTCCAGCACCACCGCGTCCAGCGGCAGTTTTGGCAGCACCCGGTGCATGCGCAAAGCCTGCGGCCATGTCGCGGCGCCGCCGAGGCCGAGCTTGTAACCGAGCCTGAGGTATTCGCGGGCCTCTTCGAAGCTGCCGGCGAAGGCGTGGATGATGCCGGTGCGGGCGGGGCGGATACGCTTCAGGGTTGCGATCACCGCAGCGTGGCTGCGGCGCACATGGATCAGTGCCGGCAGTTCGAACTCCACGGCCAGGCCCAGTTGTGCCTCGAACAATGCCTGCTGGCGATCACGGTCCAGCGTCTCGATGTAATAGTCCAGGCCGATTTCCCCCACCGCACACAACTGCCGATGCCCGGCCAGGCGGGCCAGCCAGTCACGTAAGTGCTCAAGATCTTCGCCACGATGCTGGTCGAGGTACACCGGGTGCAGGCCCAGCGCGGCATGCAGGTCGGGGTCGCTTTGCACGAGGTCCCAGACCCGTTGCCAGTTGTCCCGAGATACCCCCAGCAAGACCATTTGCCGAACGCCCAGGGCGCGGCTTTCGGCCAGCAGCGCCGAGCGATCCGCGTCGAAATCCGGGAAGTCCAGGTGGGTGTGGGTGTCGATCAGCTCCATGGTTCGATCCGGGAAAATCCTCAGCCTTGGTGGATACGCTGTTTGAACGTGCGGGCAATCGCCTGGACACCAGGCTGGTAGTCATCGTTCTCGATGGCTGCCAGCGCCAGTTCCAGCGCCTTGGCGGCGATCAGTTGATGCTGTTGGGACATGGCATTGACCGGCAGCGGCAGGAAATCCAGCAGTTGCGTGTCACCAAACGTGCCCAGGCGCAGCGGCCGCGACTTGAGCGGAAAATCATGCAGGGCGTCGAACACGCCTTGCAGCAGTACATAGGACGTGGTGATCAGCGCATCGGGCAAATGCCCCAGGCGCGCGAGCATCTCGTCCATCAGTTGGCGACCGCATTCACGGCTGAACGACTCGCCGTGTTCGATCAACACCTGGCCGTCGAACCCGGCCAGCGCCTCGCGAAACCCAGCGGTCCGCTCCTGGCTGATGCTCAGTTCGGGACGGGCACTGATCAGCGCGATCTGCCGCGGGTGGGTGTCCAGCAGGCTGCGGGTCAGTTGCAGGCTGGCCTGGCGGTCATCGCTGATCACCGAGCAGAAGTGCGCCGGTTCCATCACCCGGTCGATGGCAATTATCGGAATACCCTTGGCCTGGAGCTGACGGTAACTGTCATCCTCGGCCGGCAGGCAACTGGCGACGATCAGCGCATCGCAGCGCCGGGCGCGGAACAGTTGCAGCAATTGCCGCTCGCTGTCAGGCGCGTCGTCAGAACTGGCTATCAACAGTTGATAGCCCCGGGCGCGAGCGCCTTGCTCCAGAAGCTTGGCAATACGGGCATAGCTGGGGTTTTCCAGGTCCGGCAGGATGAAACCCAACGTCCGCGTGTGCCGGCTGCGCAGCCCGGCGGCCTGGGGGTTAGGCGTGAAGCCATGTTCTTCGACCACCGCCCGCACCCGTTCGACGGTCGCGTTGCTGATGCGTTGCTGTTCGGCCTTGCCGTTGATGACGTAGCTGGCGGTGGTGACGGACACACCGGCAAGCTGGGCGATATCACTGAGTTTCAACCCGGTTTTCCTTGTTTTTTCGAGTGTGCCGCGACATTGAAGGCCCATCCTACCCGATTCGGCACGATGGTCACCCCCGAGGCGCTTTCGACAAGTTGCACTTCAAGGATGAGAGATTATCGAGTAACGTGCCAATCTTTCTAGATTAAACGTTTCAGCAAGCGTATTTTCAGGCTCTCGGGATTTTCTGGCCGCACTGCCGCGATACCGCCGGAAGCTGTCCCACACGCTAAGCTGATTCATTCAAAACAATACCTGGCGCCCACCGGACGCCAAAAAGGAGAAAGCATGCTCGAGCTCACTCTAGAGCAGATATCCATGGCCCAGGTGGCTGTGGATAAAGACGCCGCGCTGCAATTGCTCGCCGACAAACTGGTGGCCGATGGCCTGGTCGCCGAAGGTTACCTCGCCGGTTTACAGGCCCGCGAGGCCCAGGGCTCGACATTTCTTGGCCAAGGTATTGCCATTCCCCACGGTACCCCGCAGACCCGCGACCTGGTGTATGCCACCGGCGTGCGCTTGCTGCAATTCCCGGACGGCGTGGATTGGGGCGATGGCCAGATCGTCTACCTGGCGATTGGCATCGCGGCCAAATCCGACGAGCACCTGCGCCTGTTGCAACTGCTGACCCGCGCCCTCGGCGAGACGGACCTGGGTCAGGCCCTGCGCCGCGCCGGGTCTGCCGAGGCGCTGTTGAAACTGCTGCAAGGCGCGCCGCAGGAACTGGCGCTGGATGCGCAGATGATCGGCCTCGGCGTGTCGGCCGACGATTTCGAAGAACTGGTGTGGCGCGGCGCTCGTCTGTTGCGCCAGGCCGACTGCGTGAGCAACGGCTTCGCCGGTGTGTTGCAGCAGGTCGAGGCGCTGCCGTTGGGCGACGGCCTGTGGTGGCTGCACAGTGAACAGACCGTCAAGCGCCCTGGCCTGGCTTTCGTCACGCCGGACAAGCCCATCCGTTACCTCGGCCAGCCCCTGAGCGGACTGTTCTGCCTGGCGAGCCTCGGCGAGGCCCATCAGGCCTTGCTGGAAAGACTCTGCGCGCTGCTGATCGAAGGTCGCGGCCACGAACTGGGCCGCGCCACCAGCAGTCGCAAGGTCCTCGAAGTGCTGGGCGGCGAGCTGCCCGCCGACTGGCCCAGCGCCCGTATCGGCCTGGCCAATGCCCACGGCCTGCATGCACGTCCGGCGAAAATCCTCGCGCAATTGGCGAAAAACTTCGACGGCGAAATCCGCGTGCGCATCGTCGACGGCCAGGACAGCGCCGTGTCGGCCAAGAGCCTGAGCAAACTGTTGAGCCTGGGTGCCCGTCGCGGCCAGGTCCTGGAGTTCATCGCCGAGCCGAGCATTGCCGCCGATGCGCTGCCGGCCTTGCTGGCCGCCGTCGAAGAGGGGCTCGGCGAAGAGGTCGAACCGCTGCCGCCACCGAGCGCGCCACGGGAAACCACCATCGCCGAAGTCGCCAGCGTGATGCTGGCGCCCGAGTCCGGCAGCCTGCTCCAGGCGGTCGCCGCCGCACCGGGCATCGCCATCGGCCCGGCGCATGTTCAAGTGCTGCAAGACATCGACTATCCGTTGCGCGGCGAGTCACCGGCCATCGAGCGCGAGCGCCTGCAAAAGGCGTTGAGCCAGGTGCGCCGCGACATCGAAGGCTTGATCGAGCGCGCGAAGGCCAAGGCCATCCGCGAAATTTTCATCACTCATCAGGAAATGCTCGACGACCCGGAGCTGACCGACGAGGTCGACACCCGCTTGAAGCTGGGCGAGAGCGCGCAAGCGGCGTGGATGGGCGTGATCGAAGCCGCCGCGAAAGAACAGGAAGCCCTGCAGGATGCCTTGCTTGCCGAACGTGCCGCCGACTTGCGGGACGTCGGCCGGCGGGTGCTGGCGCAGCTGTGTGGCGTGGAAACGCCGGCTGAGCCGGATCAACCGTACATTCTGGTAATGGACGAAGTCGGCCCCTCCGACGTGGCCCGCCTGGATCCGGCTCGGGTGGCGGGGATCCTGACCGCCCGGGGCGGCGCCACCGCCCACAGCGCGATTGTTGCCCGTGCCCTGGGCATTCCCGCCCTGGTCGGTGCCGGGGCAGCGGTGTTGCTGCTGGCGCCGGGCACCTCCTTGCTGCTGGACGGCCAGCGCGGTCGGCTGCATGTCGACCCGGACGCTGCCACATTGCAACGCGCCGCCGAAGAGCGCGACACCCGCGAGCAGCGCCTCAAGGCCGCCGCCGAGCAGCGTCACCAACCGGCGCTGACCCGCGACGGTCACGCCGTGGAAGTGTTCGCCAACATCGGCGAAAGCGCCGGCGTCACCAGCGCGGTGGAGCAGGGCGCGGAGGGCATCGGCCTGCTGCGCACCGAATTGATTTTCATGGCTCACAACGAGGCCCCGGACGAAGCGACCCAGGAAGCCGAATACCGCAAGGTGCTCGATGGCCTGGCCGGTCGGCCGCTGGTGGTGCGCACCCTTGATGTGGGCGGCGACAAACCGCTGCCGTACTGGCCGATCGCGAAGGAAGAAAACCCCTTCCTCGGGGTGCGCGGCATCCGCCTGACCTTGCAGCGTCCGCAGGTGATGGAAGCGCAGTTGCGCGCCTTGTTGCGCTCGGCGGACAACCGTCCGCTGCGGATCATGTTCCCCATGGTTGGCAGCGTCGACGAGTGGCGCCAGGCCCGCGACATGACCGAGCGCCTGCGCCGGGAAATCCCGGTGGCGGACCTGCAACTGGGAATCATGATCGAAGTGCCGTCCGCCGCTTTGCTCGCGCCGGTGCTCGCCAAGGAGGTCGACTTCTTCAGCGTCGGCACCAATGACCTGACCCAATACACCCTGGCGATCGACCGGGGCCACCCGACCCTGTCGGCCCAGGCCGACGGCCTGCATCCAGCGGTATTGCAGCTGATCGATATCACCGTGCGCGCGGCCCATGCCCATGGCAAATGGGTCGGCGTGTGCGGCGAGCTGGCGGCTGATCCGCTGGCGGTGCCGGTGCTGGTGGGCCTGGGTGTCGACGAACTGAGCGTTTCGGCCCGCAGCATCGCCGAGGTCAAGGCGCGGGTTCGCGAATTGAGCCTGGCGCAAGTACAAACCCTGGCCCAAGAGGCCTTGGCCGTGGGCAGCGCCGACGACGTGCGCGCATTAGTGGAGGCGCTGTAATGGCGAAGATTCTTACCCTGACCCTCAACCCGGCGCTCGACCTCACGGTGGAGTTGGCGCGCCTGGAACCGGGCCAGGTCAACCGCAGCGATGCCATGCACGCCCACGCCGCCGGTAAAGGCGTGAACGTGGCCCAGGTGTTGGCCGATCTCGGCCATACGCTGACGGTCAGTGGATTTCTGGGCGAGGACAACGCCCAGGTGTTCGAGACGCTGTTCGCTCAGCGTGGCTTCGTCGACGCGTTCATCCGCGTGCCCGGCGAAACCCGCAGCAACATCAAGCTGGCCGAGCAGGACGGCCGCATCACCGATCTCAACGGCCCGGGCCCAATGGTCGACGAAGCCGCGCAGCAGGCGTTGCTGGCGCGCCTTGAGCAAATCGCCCCCGGCCATGATGTAGTGGTCGTGGCGGGCAGCTTGCCCCGTGGCGTCAGTGCGCAGTGGCTGCAGGCGCTGATCACGCGCCTGAAACAACTTGGCCTGAACGTGGCCCTCGACACCAGCGGCGAAGCCTTGCGCGTCGCCCTGGCGGCGGGGCCGTGGCTGATCAAGCCGAACACCGAGGAGCTGGCCGATGCGCTGGGCTGCGCCGTGGTCAGCGAGCTGGCCCAGGCGCAAGCGGCGCAGCGCCTGCATGCCGAGGGTATCGAGCACGTGGTGATTTCCCATGGCGCCGACGGCGTGAACTGGTTCAGCGTCGGTTCGGCGCTGCATGCTTCGCCGCCCAAGGTGACGGTCGCCAGTACCGTGGGCGCCGGTGATTCGCTGCTGGCCGGCATGCTGCACGGCTTGCTCGGTGCGCACACGCCGGAGCAGACCCTGCGCAGCGCCACGGCCATCGCCGCCATGGCGGTCACGCAGATCGGTTTTGGCATCCACGACACCGCGTTGCTGGCGTCGCTTGAACAGGGCGTGCGCGTGCGCCCCCTGACAGAACAATAAGAGGGTTCGCAAGATGAAATTAGCCATTGTGACGGCCTGCCCGAACGGCATGGTCACCAGTGTGTTGTGCGCCCGTCTGCTGGACGCGGCGGCCCAGCGCCAGGGCTGGAGCACCAGCGTTGAAGTGCATGACCCGGCGCACCCCGAGCGCCAGTTGTCGGCCGCCACGCTTGAGGCGGCCGAGTGGGTGCTGCTGGTTACCAGCGGCCCGGTGGACCTGTCGCGATTTGTCGGCAGGCGGGTATTTCGCAGCACCCCGGCCCAGGCCCTTCAAGACGTTGATACGGTGCTGCGGCGTGGCGCCGAGGAAGCCGTGGTGCTGGCCGAGGCCGACATGCTCGCCGAAGCACCACAGGCCTCCACCGAACGCGCCCCGCGCCTGGTGGCCATCACTGCGTGCCCGACCGGCGTTGCCCACACCTTCATGGCCGCCGAAGCCTTGCAGCAGGCAGCGGCGCGCTTGGGCTACGACTTGCAGATCGAAACCCAGGGCTCGGTGGGCGCGCGTAATCCGCTAAGTCCCGAGGCGATTGCCGAGGCCGACGTGGTGCTGCTGGCGACCGACATTGAAGTCGCCACCGAGCGTTTCGCCGGCAAGAAAATCTACCGCTGCGGCACCGGCATCGCGTTGAAGCAGGCCGAAGCCACGCTGAACAAGGCCTTGGCCGAAGGTCGGCAGGAAAGCGTCGCCAGCGAGGCTTCCGGCGGTCCGGCGAAGGCGGAAAAAAGCGGCGTCTACAAACACTTGCTGACCGGTGTTTCGTTCATGCTGCCGATGGTGGTGGCGGGTGGTTTGTTGATTGCCCTGTCGTTTGCCTTTGGGATCAAAGCATTCGAGGTGCAAGGCTCACTCGCTGCCGCGCTGAAAACTGTCGGTGACCACGCTTTCCAATTGATGGTGCCGTTACTCGCGGGATACATCGCTTACTCCATCTCCGACCGTCCAGGCCTGGCTCCCGGCATGATCGGTGGCCTGTTGGCGAGCTCTTTGGGAGCGGGTTTCATCGGTGGGATCGTGGCGGGTTTCCTGGCGGGCTACTGCGTAAAAGCGATCAGTTGGCTTGTACGTTTACCCCAGAGCCTTGAAGCATTGAAGCCGATTCTGATCATTCCCTTGTTGGCCAGCCTGGTGACGGGGCTGGTGATGATCTATGTGGTAGGACCGCCTGTAGCTCAATTGCTCAATGGATTGACCGACTTCCTGAGCAACATGGGCACAGCCAATGCAGTTATGTTGGGGGTTCTGCTCGGCGGGATGATGTGTGTAGATCTGGGCGGGCCGATCAACAAGGCGGCCTATTCCTTTTCGGTCGGGCTCCTGGCCTCGCAGAGCGGCGCACCGATTGCGGCGGCCATGGCCGCGGGGATGGTGCCTCCGATTGGGTTGGGTATTGCGACCTTCCTGGCTCGCAGTAAATTTGCACAGGTCGAGCGAGAGGCGGGCAAAGCGGCCATGATCCTCGGCATGTGTTTCATCTCCGAAGGTGCGATTCCGTTCGCCGCCAAGGACCCATTGCGAGTAATTCCCTCGAGTATCGTCGGGGGAGCGCTTGCCGGCGCACTGTCGATGTATTTCGGCTGCAAACTCGCCGCTCCCCACGGAGGCCTGTTCGTGTTGTTGATCCCCAACGCCATCAATCATGCGTTGCTGTACCTGCTGGCAATCGTCGCGGGCAGCCTGCTGACGGCGGTGACCTATGCGCTGCTCAAGCGGCCTGAGGCGGTGGAGATGGCGCTGGAGCCGGCGAAGGCCTGACCCAACCCTGTTGTTTCCTGTGGGAGCGAGCTTGCTCGCGATAGCGGTGTATCAGTCGACATTTTAGTTGCCTGACACCCTGCCATCGCGAGCAAGCTCGCTCCCACAGTTGATCTTGGGGCGTCCTGAGTCCCTGTCACACCCACTTCACACAGCCATGCTTAAGTTTTCCCATTTCAAGGGAGAACACCATGAGCGAATTCGACCTGGGCCGTCGCCGTGTAATGCAAGCTGTTGGTGCCGGTTTGTTGTTGCCGGGGCTGGCGCCGGCGGTGATTGCTTCGGTCAAGGATCGGCCGGTGCTGACCGAAGGCGTGCAGTCGGGCGACTTGCAGGGCGACCGGGCGATGATCTGGAGTCGCAGCGACCGCCCGGCGCGGATGGTGGTGGAGTGGGACACCCGCAGCCAGTTCTCCAACCCTCGACGCTTTGTCTCGGCGCTGGCCGACAGCCGCAGCGATTTCACCGCCCGGGTCGAACTCACCGGCCTGCCGCCCGACCAGGCGATTTTCTACCGCGTGCATTTCGAAGACGCCCGCAGCGGTGTCGCCAGCGAGCCCTGGCTCGGCCATTTGCGCAGCGTGCCGCAGTTCAAGCGCAACATCCGGTTTGTCTGGAGCGGCGATACCGTCGGCCAGGGATTCGGCATCAACCCGGACATTGGCGGCATGCGCATCTACGAAGCCATGCGCCTGCGCCTGCCGGACTTTTTTATCCACAGCGGCGACACCATCTACGCCGACGGCCCGGTGCCGGCGCAGGTCACTACCGAGGGCGGGCGCATCTGGCGCAACCTGACCACCGAAGCCAAGAGCAAGGTTGCCGAGACCCTGGACGAATATCGCGGCAACTACCGCTACAACCTGATGGATGAAAACGTCCGTCGTTTCAATGCCGAGGTGCCGCAGATCTGGCAATGGGACGACCACGAGGTGGTCAACAACTGGTCGCCGGGCAAGCAGCTGGACGAGCGCTACCAGACCAAGGATATCCACAGCCTGGTAGGCCGTGCGCGACAGGCCTGGCTGGAATATGCGCCGATGCGCCTGCAGAAGGCCGACCATGGTGGACGGATCTATCGCAAGCTCGGCTACGGACCGATGCTCGATGTGTTCGTGCTGGACATGCGCAGCTACCGCGAAGCCAATGACGCCAACCTCGGCGCGGCGAAACCGTTCCTGGGGCGTGAGCAACTGAACTGGCTCAAGCGCGAACTGAAGCAATCCCGGGCGCAGTGGAAAGTCATTGCCGCCGACATGCCCATTGGCCTCGGCGTACCCGACGGCGAAGTCAGCCCCGGTGTGCCGCGCTGGGAAGCGGTCGCCAACGGTGACCCGGGCGAGGCCCAGGGGCGTGAGGTGGAAATTGCCGAACTGCTCGGTTATCTGCGCAAGCATCAGGTGCGCAACTACGTCTGGCTGACTGCCGATGTGCACTATTGCGCCGCCCACCATTACCATCCTGAACAGGCCGCGTTCCAGGACTTCGAACCGTTCTGGGAGTTTGTCGCCGGGCCGCTGAACGCCGGCAGCTTCGGGCCCAATGCCCTGGACAAGACCTTCGGTCCCGAAGTGGTATTCCAGAAAGCGCCCCCCGCGCAGAACACTTCGCCGTTTGCCGGTTATCAGTTCTTTGGCGAGGTGAACATCGACGGGCAGAGCGGCGAGATGAGCGTGGTGTTGCGCGATCTTGAAGGCGTGGCGGTGTTCGAGAAGAAGTTGCAGCCGGTTTGAATTCAAGGCCCACCAAAAAACCAATGTGGGAGCGAGCTTGCTCGCGATGGCGGTATGTCTGTCAATAAAATGCTGACTGACAATCCGCTATCGCGAGCAAGCTCGCTCCCACAGGGTTTTAGGGTGGATTCAAAATAAGCGTTCGTCAGTAAACATCCCGCCGATACCGGCCCTGCTCGATCAGCTTTTCCACTTCCTCGCGGCCCAGCACCAGGTTGAGCACGTGGTCCACGCCTGACGCCATCCCCTGCAAGCTGCCGCAGACATAGATCACCGCGCCGTCGGCCAGCCATTGCTTGAGCAACGCGGCCGATTCCAGCAGGCGGTCCTGGACGTAGATTTTCTTTTCCTGATCCCGGGAGAACGCAAGGTCCAGGCGTTCCAGGTCGCCGGAGGTCACCCATTCCTGCAGTTCGTCGCGGCAATGGAAATCATGCTCGCGGTTGCGCTCGCCAAACAGCAGCCAGTTGCGCTGCATGCCCTGGGCAACGCGGGCCTTGAGCAAACTGCGCAAGCCGGCCAGGCCGGTGCCGTTGCCCAGCAGAATCATCGGCACGCCCTGGGGCGGCAGATGGAAGCTGCTGTTGCGACGGACGCGCAGGCTGATGGGACTGCCCAGCGGCGCATGCTCGGTCAGCCAGCCGGAACCGATGCCCAGGCTGCCATCGGCGTGACGTTCCTGGCGTACGATCAGTTCCAGTACACCGTCGGCGGGGATCGAGGCGATGGAATATTCACGCATCCCCAGCGGTGCCAACGCCTCCACCAGCGCCTGGGCGTGCAGACCCACCAGGTGGGCGCGGTTTTCCGGCAGCTGACGCGTGGCGAGGGCTTGTTCGAGCGTCTGCTGCAAGCCATCGACCTGCACCCGAGCGATACCGGCGATACCCAGGCCATCGAGGAAGTGTTCGATAGCCCACGGGTCATTGCGCGGCAGGATTTCCACCAGGTCACCGGCCAGCCAACTGCTCGGGCCGGGGGCGCCGAGGCCGAGCAGGTACACGCCCGAACCGCTGCTGTCGGGGTTGAGCAGGGTGCGCTGGCTCAAGGTCCAGTGTTCAAAGCTCGGCGCTTGCCACGCATCCGCCGGAGGCTGGCCGGTCAGCTCGGCCAGTTGCTGTTGCCAGTGCCGCAAGGCGTACGGGTCGCCGCTGTCCACTTCCACCGGCGCGAACAGCGTCTTGCCGCCGTGCTCCGCCAGCCAGTTGTGCAGACGGCGGGCGAAACCGCAGAAATTGTCATATTGCCGGTCACCGAGGCCGAGAACCGAGTATTGCAGGCTTTCCAGGCTCATCGCCCGGCCGAGCACCTTGCGCTCGAAACCGCGAGCGCTGTCCGGTCCGTCACCGTCGCCAAAGGTGCTGACGACAAACAGCGCGCGGGTGGCGCTGTTCAAGTCCTTTTCGCTGACGCCGGCCAACGGCTGGACCTTCACCGGTAGCCCGGCGGCCTGGAGCTGGCCGGCGGTCTGCCAGGCCAGTTGCTCGGCAAAACCGCTCTGGCTGGCGAAGCCGATCAGCCACGCCGGGGCATCGCCAGGGTTGCCTGCAAGCGCTTGGCGAGCCTGGCGGACCTGACGTTTTTTGCGTCGGCGGTCCAGGTAGAGCAGCCAGCCGGTGATGAAAAACAGCGGCATCGCCAACGCGGCGGCGGTCACCAGGATCCGCCCGACCAGGCCGAAGTAACTGCCGACATGCAGGGCATAGATGCTGGTGAGCAATTGCGCCTTGAGGCTCTTGTCGGTGTAGCGGCTGTGACGGCTGATGACGCCGGTGCTCGGGTCGAGCATGAGTTGGTTCAGGGCGCGGTCATGGGGGGCGTCCTTGAGCAGGTAGAAAACCGTCGCCGGTTGCCCGGCCACTGGCGGCATGCGCACGTTGTAGGCGGACAGACCAGGACCGGCGGCGCTGTAGATGCTGCTCCACATGGCCCGGTAATCGGCGATCGGCGCCGGCCCGCTCGGTGCCGGGCCACGGGTGCGCACGCGCTCATCCTTGGGCGAATCGGAAAGCAGGCGGGTCAGGCCTTTGTTGTACCACTCATAGGACCAGGTCAGCCCGGTCAGGGCGGCCAACAGATAGAACAGCAGGCACCAGGTGCCCGCGACGGAGTGCAGGTCCCAATTGAAGCTGCGGCCCTTTTTCGCCCAATCGAGGGTCAGCCAGGCGCGCCAGTTTTTCCACTGGCGTGGCCAGCGCAGGTAGAGGCCGGACAAGCAGAAAAACACCAGGATCAGCGTGCAGGCGCCGGTGATCTGCCGGCCTACGTCGTCCAGGGTCAGGACGCGGTGCAGCCTGAGCATCAGGCCGAAGAAATCCTGGCCCACCACGTCACCCAGGAACTGCGCGTTATAGGGGTTGAAGTAGCGCATCGGCCCGCGTTTCTCTCCGGGCGGGGCGGTGAAGATCGCCCGCGCGGCGTTGCCGCTGTCGGTCTCGACCCAGAGCATGGCGACGGTCTTGCCGGAGGCGGCTTCGATCTGTTCCACCAGTTCGGCGGGCGGCAGGACGCCGGCCGGTTGTTTTTCAACCGTCAGCACCTCGGGGTTCAATGCCCGCAGAATCTCGTCCTGGAAAGACACCACCGCACCGGTAACGCCCATCAACGCCAGGACCAGCCCGGCACTGATGCCGAAAAACCAGTGCAACTGGAACAGGGTTTTCTTCAACACGTCGCCCGCCTTGTTCATTCAATACTGTTTGTCACGGCGTGCATTATGCCGTGTGTTATCGAGAAGCATTCATAAACACACATAAAAGCCCCATTCATTTGCATGAACGGGGCTTTTGCCCGGTGCCGGTCAGTAATGGGGCGGTGGCTAGATCCTGTGGGAGCGAGCCTGCTCGCGAAGACGTCGTGTCAGTCACGCATTTATCAACTGACACTTCGCTTTCGCGAGCGGGCTCGCTCCCACAGGTTCATTGCCTGGCCATCGGCGTCGGGTTCTTTCAATCGGTCAGAAGTGGAAATTGGTACTCAACAACGCCGTGCGCCCGGCCGCCTGGTTGGCGAAGTGGGTCGAGAATGCCTTGTCGTAGTAAGTCTCGTCGGTCAGGTTCTGCACGTTGAGTTGCAGGTCCAGGTGCTTGCTGACCTTGTAGCTGGCCATGGCGTCATAACGCACATAAGAGTCGACCATGGTGGTGTTCGCCACGCTGCCGAACACATCATCCACATAAAAGGCCCCGCCACCGATGGTCAGCTTTGGCGTGAGCGCGTAGGTGGTCCAGACGCTGGCGCTGTTTTTCGGCGTGTTCGGCAACTCGTTGCCATCGCTGGTGCTCATCGGCCCGCCATCGACCTGCTCACTGTCCAGGTAACTGTAGCCGGCGAACACCTGCCATTTCTCGGTGAGCTTGCCGCTGGCCGACAGCTCCAGGCCGTCGACGCGAGTCTTGCCGGCGTTTTCATAGGTCGTGGTGTCGACCTGCACCCGGGCGTTTTCCTTCTCGGTGCGGAAAATCGCCGCGGTCAGCGAAAGCCGGCTGTCGAGCAAGTCCCACTTGGTGCCGATCTCGTAGTTCTTGGTGGTTTCCGGCTCCATGTCACTGGCGAGCAGGTTGCCACTGCGGTCTGGCGTCCCACCGAGCGGATTGCCCTCGATGCCTTCGCCAACCATGCTGCCGGGCGGGGTGGCCGAGGTCGCGTAGGACGCATAGATGCTGCCGTTGTCGGCTGGTTTCCAGACCAGGCCGAACTGGCCGGTGACGAATTCGCTGGTGTCGTCACCCTTGGACGTGGTGGTACCGGCGGCGTCGTAAGTCTTGTATTTCGTGTCGAAGTGGTCGTAGCGCAAGCCCATGTTCACCAGCCACTGCGGTGACAGTTCCAGCGTGTCGAACACGTAGAGCGCGCGGGTGACGCTGGTGGTGTCGGTGCCGGCGTAATTGCGCGAAATCGCGCCGTTCCAGGGATCGTTCGGGTTCGGGTTGGACAGCGACGTGCAGTTGTAGCCGCTCGGCGCGCCGACCAGGGCCGGCGTGCAGTTGGTGTTCGCGGCGGTGGTGCCCGGTACGGTGTCGGTGTTGACGTTGTACGAAGTCTTCTCGCCGGTCTCGCGGCTCAGCTCGATGCCGGTGGAGAAACTGTTCTTGAAGCCGGCCACATAAAAATCACCGAACAGATCAGTCTGGTTAGTGGTGGTGTCGACGTTGCTGACGCGGCTGTTGACGCGGCGCCAGACTGTACCGTTGTTGACGTTGCCCTTGCTGTCGTCGGGTTGGGTGAGGATGTAGTCCTGCATGCTGGAGCCGTGGCGCAGGGTGTTCTTGACGGTCAGCGCATCGCTCAGGTCATGCTCGATGGCGATGGTCGCAGTGTCGACGCGGGTCTTGCGGAAGTCGCGGTCGGTGAGGCCATAGAAGTTGCTGTTGTCGCCGCCGGCATAGGGCTTGTCCGGGTTGGCTTTGGTGCGGTCGGCGGTGCGGCCCGAGGCGGGAACCCTGTAGGGAATGCCCGAATCCGGCAGGTCGTTGCTTTCCAGGTGATAGTAGTCGAGGTTGACCCGGGTGTCGGTGCCCAGGCCGAACGCCAGCGACGGCGCGACGCCCCAGCGATCGTAGTTGACCTGGTCACGACCGGCGACGTTGCTTTCGTGGCTCATCAGGTTGAGCCGGCCGGCGGCGCTGTCGCTGAACTGGTAATTGCCGTCGAGGGTGTAGCGCTGGGTCTGGTCCGAACCCCAGGTGAAGCCGCCGTCGAACGAGTCGCCCAAGTGGGCTTTCTTGCTCACCAGATTGATGGTGCCGCCGGCGGCGCCGCGGCCGCCGATGGCCGAGTTCGGGCCCTTGCTGACCTCGATGGACTCCACCGCAAAGATCTCCCGGCTTTGCGAACCGGTATCACGCACGTTATCCAGATAAGTGTCGCCCTGGGCATCGAAGCCACGGATGAAAGGTCGGTCGCCCTGGGGGTTGCCGCCTTCGCCGGCGCCAAAAGTGATGCCCGGCACGGTACGCAGGGCGTCCTGCATGTTGAGGGCGCCGGTGTCCTTGAGCACCTGCTGGGGAATGACCGTCACCGAGCGCGGTGTGTCGACCAGCGGCGCGGTGTATTTCGAGGACGAGGCTTTTTCGACCTGGTAGGACGTCGTGTCCTGGGCCTCGCCCGTAATGCTGGTAGCGTCCAGGGAGATGGCGTTGCGCGGGGCTTTTTCGTCGATCTTTTCCGCCGCTTGGGCCATCTGCGCGATTGACGTCGCACCGAGGGCGACGCCGATGGCGGAGGCCAACAGACGAGGTGAATTAACCGGTGATTGTGATTGTTGACGCGACATGAACAGTGCCTTCCCCAAGGTTGAGGCGGCGGAATATAGGGTAAACAGTTTTATGTATCAATTGCGAAACATTGCTATTTGTGAGGAATTTACATTCTTTACATTTTGCCTTTACGGTTTCTGCCCAGTGGCGCGCTGGCGGGGGTTGTGCACAGTCAATAAGAATCACTACCATTGGCGCCCCGCGTTATCCACAGGTCTTGAATGCCATGTTGCTGCACATTCCCGGTGTATTTTCTCCTGAAGAAGTGCAGCGTATCCGCGAGGCGCTGGAGCAGGCCGAATGGGCAGATGGCAAGGTCACGGCCGGTTATCAATCGGCCAAGGCCAAGCACAACCTGCAACTGCCCGAGGGGCATCCCCTGGCCAAGGAAATCGGCGCGGCCATGCTGGATCGGTTGTGGAAAAACCCCTTGTTCATGTCGGCGGCGCTTCCACACAAAGTCTTCCCGCCGCTGGTGAATTGCTACACCGCTGACGGCAGTTTCGATTTCCATATCGACAATGCCGTACGCCAGCCCAAGGGCAGTGCCGAGCGGGTGCGCACCGACCTGTCGGCCACGCTGTTCTTCAGCGACCCGGAGGACTACGACGGCGGCGAGCTGGAAATACAGGACACCTACGGCACCCAACGGGTCAAATTGCCGGCCGGGGACATGGTGTTGTATCCGGGCACCAGCCTGCACAAGGTCAACGCGGTTACCCGTGGCGCACGCTATGCCTCGTTCTTCTGGACCCAGAGCCTGGTGCGCGAAGACAGCCAGCGCGCGCTGCTGTTCGAGATGGACGGTGCGATCCGGGAACTGACCCGGGACGTGCCCGAGCATCCGTCGTTGATTCGCCTGACCGGCACCTACCACAACCTGTTGCGTCGCTGGGTCGAGGTGTAGGTGGCGGATTTTCGTCTGCGCCGCGAGGAAGTGCTCGACGGCGAGGCCCTCAAGGCCATGCTCGAGGACAGCCCGGCGCGGGCGGCCCAGGCGATTTTGATCGCAGCGGGCGAAGGGCTGCTTGAGGCCCAGGCGCTGCTGGGGCAGATCCTGCTCGAAGGGCGCGGTATCGAACAGGACAAAACCCTGGCCCGGCGCTGGTTCGAAATCGCCGCCCAACGCGGGCACCTGATGGCGCGCAACATGCTGGGGCGATGCCATGAGCATGGCTGGGGCTGTGTCGCCGATCCTTCGGTCGCGGCCGGACATTATCGCCAGGCAGCCGAGGCAGGACTGGATTGGGCGATGTACAACCTGGCCAACCTGCTGGCGACTGGGCGCGGCGTTTCTGAGAATCAGCCGCAGGCATTGGTCCTTTATTGGCGCGCGGCCGAGCTGGGGCACGCCAAATCAATGAATCTGTTGGGGCGGTATCTGGAAGAGGGGCGTTTCTGCCCGGCGGACCCGGTGGCGGCGGCCCGGTGGTATCGACGTTCGGCCGAAGGCGGGGATTTTCGGGGGCAGTTCAGCCATGGCTGCGTATTGATTGCCGATGCCCGTATCGAAGAGGGCTTGGTGTGGTTGCGCCGGGCGTTGGCCGGAGGGAATCTGAATTTTCTTCGTGTCGCCGTGCAAACCTTGCAGACGGCGCGGCTGACTGCGTTGTCTCCACTGATCGAGGCCTATCAGGCGCGAATCCAGCAGATGCAAAAAAGCCCGTGAGCCAGTCACGGGCTTTTGGGTCAGGCAAGCGCGTTTTTACACGTAGAACGACTTCAGCGGCGGAAAGCCATTGAACTCCACAGCGCTGTAGCTGGTGGTGTAGGCACCGGTCGACAGCCAGTACAAACGATCGCCAATCGCCAGGTTCAGCGGCAAACCGTATTTGTAGTTTTCGTACATGATGTCGGCGCTGTCGCAGGTCGGGCCGGCGATGACCACTTCTTCCATCTCGCCTTTCTTCTCGGTCCAGATCGGGAACTTGATGGCTTCGTCCATGGTTTCGATCAGGCCGGAGAATTTGCCCACGTCGGTGTACACCCAACGCTCGACGGCGGTACGCGACTTGCGCGCCACCAGCACCACTTCGCTGACCAGGATGCCGGCGTTGGCGATCAACGAACGGCCCGGCTCGAGGATGATTTCCGGCAGTTCGTCGCCGAAGTCTTCCTTGAGGAAGCGGATGATTTCCTCGGCGTAGGTTTCCAGGCTGTTGGTGCGGGTAATGTAGTTGGCCGGGAAGCCACCGCCCATGTTAATCAGCTTCAGGACGATGCCGTCTTCTTCTTTCAGACGCTCGAAGATCACCTTGACCTTGGCGATGGCCGCGTCCCAGACGCTGATGTCGCGCTGTTGCGAGCCGACGTGGAACGAGATGCCGTAAGGCACCAGGCCCAGGTCGCGGGCGAGGATCAGCAGGTCCATGGCCATGTCGGTCTGGCAGCCGAACTTGCGCGACAGTGGCCAGTCAGCCGTGGTCGAACCTTCGGTGAGGATGCGCACATAGACTTTCGAACCCGGCGCGGCCTTGGCGATGTTGCGCAGGTCAGCTTCGGAGTCAGTGGCGTAGAGGCGCACGCCCTTCTCGTAGAAGTAGCGGATGTCCTTGGATTTCTTGATGGTGTTGCCGTAGCTGATCTGGTCCGGGCCAACGCCACGGCTCATCACCTTGTCCAGTTCATAGATCGAGGCGATGTCGAAGTTCGAGCCTTTATCCTTGAGCAGGTCGATGATTTCCACCGCCGGGTTGGCCTTGACGGCGTAGTAGACCTTGGCGAATTCGAAACCGGCGCGCAGGTCGTCATAGGCCTTGGCGATCATCGCGGTGTCGATCACCACGAACGGGGTTTCCTGCTTGTCGGCGAACGCCTTCATTTTCTGAAAGGTTTCGCGCGCGAAATAATCTTCGACCTGGATCGACATACTTGGGACTCCTACTGGCAAACATCAGGATCAATGGGTTTGAGGGCAGCAACCCCCGCGAACGTCCTCCGTATCCCCACTTTGGTTCGCCTACTTCCCAAGGCATTGCCGCCGAAAGCAAAAAGGCCATCCAAGTCGTTTGAGAGCTACTTCGCTTGGCAATACTGCGTTGGGAAGAGGCTCGGAATGCTCATTTACAATCAGTAAACTCCGCTTCCTCGCCTCTTCCCGCCTTGTCTTGCCTGCGCTCGCTACGCTCTCAAAAGACTTGAAACATGATTCCCTTGGCCTTGCTGTCTCGTCGTCAGTACTTGAGCCGGATGGATCGTTTCCAGCATGGACGTTCGGCGCGAACTTTAGGGCGTGAGGGGCCTGAGATCAACTAAAAATGTCGCGTTTTTGCACGTCTCCGTCGTGCGGCGCGCGACAGCTCATGATGTAACCGACCGGTGTGACAGGTTGATGTTCCCTCGGATCGGTTTTCGAGCCTGTTGGATGTCACGTTTGCACTTGTGGCGAGGGAGCTTGCTCCCGCTTGGGTGCGAAGCGCCCATCGCTTTTTTTGGGGCCGCTTCGCGACCCAGCGGGAGCAAGCTCCCTCGCCACAAAAGCCAGCTACAAAGGCACTCTTTCCCCGCCTAGATGGACGCGGTCTCGGCCGGCGAGACGATGCTGGTCTTGCCGCCACGGGACTTGCCGGAGCTCAGGTATTCGGCAATCGATTCCTGGGTCACTTCCCCAAGGAAGACCCGCTCGGCATCCATCACCGGCAGCCACGAACGGTTGAACTCATACATGCGCGACAACAGGATCCGCAGGTGTTCGTCGTAGGCCGCGGTGGCGTTGAATTCCCGCAGGAACTGCCCGCAAGTGCCGGTCTGGCGGTACAGGTCGCGACGGCGCACATACCCCAGCGCCTTGTTCTCGGCGCAGGTAACCACCACGTAGCGCCGGTCGTGTTCGTCCATCAATTCCAGCGCCTCGGCCACCGGTGTTTCGGGGCTGACCGACGGGGCGTTGTCCGCCGCGTCTTCGGCCTTGACCAGCAACAGGCGCTTGAGGGTGCTGTCCTGGCCGACAAAGTTGCTGACGAATTCATCGGCCGGGTGGGCGAGGAGCGTGTCCGGGTGATCGCACTGGACCAGCTTGCCGGCGCGGAAGATCGCGATCTTGTCGCCCAGCTTGATGGCTTCGTCGATGTCGTGGCTGACCATGATCACGGTCTTGTTCAGCGCCCGTTGCATCTCGAAGAACTCGTTCTGGATCATCTCGCGGTTGATCGGATCGACCGCGCCGAAAGGTTCGTCCATCAGCAGCAACGGCGCATCGGCGGCCAGGGCGCGGATCACGCCGATCCGCTGCTGCTGGCCGCCCGACAGTTCACGGGGGTAGCGATGCAGGTACTGCTTGGGCTCGAGCTTGATCATGCTCATCAACTCGCGGGCGCGGTCGTGGCATTTCTGCTTGTCCCAGCCAAGCAGGCGCGGGACCACGGTGATGTTCTCCTCGATGGTCATGTTCGGGAACAGGCCGATCTGCTGGATCACGTAGCCGATGTTGCGGCGCAGGGTCACCTCGTCGAGGCCGGTGGTGTCTTCGCCGTTGATCAATACCTTGCCCGAGGTCGGCGGTATCAGGCGGTTGATCATCTTCAGCGTGGTGCTTTTGCCACAGCCCGACGGCCCGAGGAACACGCAGATCTCGCCTTCGTTGACGGTCAGGTTCACCGAGTCCACGGCTTTCACATCCTTGCCGTTGCTCTTGAAGGTTTTGCTGAGGTTTTGAAGTTCGATCATTTTAATAGTCCTTTCGGGGTCAGCGAGCGTTGCAGCCATTGCAGAAGCAGGTCGGCGAAGATGGCCAGGAGGCTGACCAGCACGGCGCCGACGATCAGCATCGACATGTCGCTGCGGCTGATGGAAGCGAGGATGAGCACGCCCAGGCCACCGGCGCCGATGGTGGCGGCGATGGTCATGACGCCGATGTTCATGACCACGGCGGTGCGTACGCCGGCGAGGATCACCGGCACGGCAATCGGCAGTTCGACCATGCGCAGGCGCTGGCTGAAGGTCATGCCGATGCCGCGGGCGGCTTCACGAATGCCCGGTTCGACGCCGGTCAAGGCCAGGTACGTGTTGCGCATGATCGGCAGCAGCGAATAAAGGAACACCGCGGTGATCGCCGGCATCGGACCGAGGCCCTGGCCGAACTTGGAATAGAACGGCAGCAGCAGGCCGAACAGGGCAATCGACGGAATGGTCAACAGTACCGTGGCGCTGGCTTGCAACGGGCCGGCGAGCGCCGGGAAGCGGGTCATGAAAATGCCCAGCGGCACGCCAATGATTATCGCCAGGGTCACGGCGATGCCCACCAGGGTGATGTGCTGCCAGGTCAGGTGCAGCACCAGCGGCCAGTCCAGATGGGAAAAGGCGTCAAGAAAATCCATGGCTTTTCCTCCAGGTCATTGGGTTGAGAGCAGGGAATGCTGGCGCAGGAAATCGGCGGCAACGGCGGAAGGGCTTTCATGATCGACATCCACACGAGCGTTGAGCTGGCGCATGGTTTCGTCGTCGAACAATTCGGCCAGTGGCTTGAGCTGCGCGGCCAGTTGCGGATGGGCGTCGAGGAAGGCCTGGCGCACCACTGGCGCGGCGGTGTAGTCGGGGAAATAGTGCTTGTCGTCCTCCAGCAGCTTCAGCTTGAACGCGTTCAGTCGGCCGTCGGTGGTGTACACCAGTCCGGCGAACACCTGGCTGTTGCGCAGGGCGGTGTAGACCAGGCCGGCGTCCATCTGACGGATATTCTTGCGGGTCAGGTTCATGCCGTAGCGCTCGACCATGCCGGCCAGGCCGTCGGAACGGTTGGCGAACTCGGTGTCCAGCGCGACCAGGTGATTTTCCTCGGCCTCGGTCTGCAGCACCGTATTCAATTGGCTGATGGAATTGATCTGCGGGTACTTCTTTGCGACTTTCTCCGGCAGGGCCAAGGCGTAGGTGTTGCTGAATTTCGACGGCGCGAGCCAGACCAGGCCTTTTTTCGCGTCGAGTTCTTTCACCCGGGCGTAGGACTGGGCGCTGTCGAGTTTTTCCGTGACATGGTTGTAGGAAACCAGCGACACGCCGGTGTATTCCCAGAGTAAATCCAACTGCCCGGTTTCATGGGCGCTGCGGGCCAGGTTGCTGCCCAGCCCGCCAGTGACCTGAGCGTCGTAGCCCTTGTCGCGCAGGTATTGCGCGGTGATCTCGGCCAGCAGGGTCTGCTCGGTAAACACCCGGGCACCGAGGCGGATCAGCGGTTTTTCAGCGGCTTGGGCGAATCCCGCGAACAGCAGCAGGCAGCCCAGGATCAAGCTCAACTTCTTCATAATGATTCCTTTATCCAGCCAGGCTCAGGACGGTCGCAGACCGCGCTCCAGCCAGAGGCGGCTGGCCAGGGTTACCAGGCCGTCGAGCAGCAGCGCCAGCAAGGCGGTGCAGGCCGCGCCGAGCAGCAATTGCGGCTGGTTGTTCAAGGCGATGCCGGGGAAAATCAGGCTGCCAAGGCTGTTGGCGCCGATCAGGAACGCCAGCGGTGCGGTGCCGACGTTGATCGCCAGGGCTACGCGCACGCCACCGACGATGATCGGCACGGCGTTGGGCAGTTCGACTTTCCACAACACCTGGCGCGGGGTCATGCCGATGCCGACGGCAGCTTCCTTGAGCGAGCCCTGGACATTTTTCAGGCCTTCATAGGTGTTGCGCACGATGGGCAACAGCGAGGCGAGGAACAGGGCGAAGATCGCCGGCCCGCTGCCGATGCCCAGGATACCCAGGGCAATGGCCAGCACGGCCAGGGGCGGCACGGTATTGCCGATGTTGAACACTTGCATGAAGCGTTCGGCGCGCCCGACCATGCCGGGGCGGCTGAGGGCGATGCCGGCGGGAATGCCGACGATCAGGGCCGCCAACATGGAAGCCAGTACAAGCATCAGGTGCGCTTGCAGGTAGAACAGCAGGTCGTCGCGGTAACGGTGGATCGTATCGATGCCGATCCAGTGGACCAACAGGGCCAGGAGGGCGACGACGACCGCCCCCCCGATAAGCCCTTTGCCATAGCGGATAGCCACAGGCGGACTCCTTTGTATTTTTAGTCGGCGCACGCTTTCCCGGGCGGCGGACCTTCATTGGTTGCCGGGAAAACGTTCGCGAGAAGCAGCTCTTTTCGATGCCGTCAAAACGGCTGTCGAAGCGAGCCATGAGCGCAGCCTCGTCAGGCTAACTTGCTGATTTTTCAGACCCTGACGGTTGCTCGTATCAGGGTGGTGGACGCCTCCACGCGGCAAAAGGTTCCCATGTGCGGCAGCATCTGGCCACCCTTGATGTGCTCAACGGTTCGGTTCCTGGCACAAGTTGAGCTATAATCGCCGCCCTTTTTTGAATCACCTGCCAGGCGATTTCCCATGACCAAACAGGCCGCCGAAGTCGCGAAACGCCGCACTTTCGCCATTATTTCCCACCCCGATGCCGGTAAGACCACCATCACCGAAAAGCTCTTGCTGATGGGCAAGGCGATTGCGGTGGCCGGCACGGTGAAGTCCCGCAAGTCCGACCGCCACGCCACCTCCGACTGGATGGAGATGGAAAAGCAGCGGGGTATTTCCATTACCACGTCGGTCATGCAGTTCCCATATCGCGAGCATATGATCAACCTGCTCGATACCCCGGGCCACGAAGACTTCTCCGAAGACACCTACCGTACCCTGACCGCGGTGGACTCGGCCTTGATGGTCCTCGACGGCGGTAAGGGCGTCGAGCCACGGACCATCGCGCTGATGGACGTCTGCCGTCTGCGGGACACGCCGATCGTCAGCTTCATCAACAAGCTCGACCGCGACATTCGCGACCCGATTGAACTGCTCGACGAAATCGAAGCGGTCCTGAAGATCAAGGCCGCGCCGATCACCTGGCCGATCGGTTGCTACCGCGACTTCAAGGGCGTTTACCACCTGGCCGACGACTACATCATCGTCTACACCGCCGGCCACGGTCATGAGCGCACCGAAACCAAGATCATCGAGAAGCTCGACTCCGACGAGGCCCGCGCGCACCTGGGCGACGAATACGAGCGTTTCGTCGAGCAACTGGAGCTGGTTCAGGGCGCCTGCCATGAATTCAACCAGCAGGAATTTCTCGATGGCCAGCTGACCCCGGTGTTCTTCGGTACCGCCCTGGGCAACTTCGGCGTCGACCATGTGCTCGACGCCGTTGTCGACTGGGCTCCGCGCCCGCTGCCACGCGTTGCCAACGAGCGCACCGTGGAGCCGGTGGAAGAGAAATTCGCAGGCTTCGTGTTCAAGATCCAGGCGAACATGGACCCCAGGCATCGCGACCGCATCGCCTTCATGCGCATTTGCTCCGGCAAGTACGAGAAGGGCATGAAGATGCGCCACGTGCGCACCGGCAAGGACGTGCGCATCGGCGACGCCTTGACCTTCTTCTCCTCGGAACGCGAGCAACTGGAAGAGGCCTTCGCCGGCGACATCATCGGCCTGCACAACCACGGCACCATCCAGATCGGCGACACCTTCACCGAAGGCGAAGCCCTGGGTTTTACCGGCATCCCGCATTTCGCCCCGGAACTGTTCCGCCGCGTACGCCTGAAGGACCCGCTCAAGTCCAAGCAATTGCGCCAGGGCCTCCAGCAGTTGGCCGAAGAGGGCGCCACCCAGGTGTTCTTCCCGGAGCGCAGCAACGACATCATCCTCGGCGCCGTCGGTGTGCTGCAGTTCGACGTCGTCGCCAGTCGCCTGAAAGAGGAATACAAGGTCGAGTGCTCCTACGAGCCAATCACCGTATATTCCGCCCGCTGGATTGAATGCGACGACAAGAAAAAACTCGAGGAATTTTCCAACAAGGCCGTGGAAAACCTCGCGCTGGACGGCGGCGGCCACCTGACCTACCTGGCGCCAACACGGGTCAACCTGGCGCTGATGGAAGAGCGCTGGCCAGATGTGAAATTCCGCGCGACGCGCGAGCATCACTAAGCCCCCAGGCGTCTAAACCGAAAACCTGTGGGAGCGAGCCTGCTCGTGAAAGCGGTGGGTCAGCTTGCCTGGATGCTGGATGTGCGGGCCTCTTCGCGAGCAGGCTCGCTCCCACATTAGTCCTGCGCTAGTTTTTCAATCCCCCGGCCACCCCTAATCCCTGTGGGAGCGAGCCTGCTCGCGAAGGCGGTGGGTCAGCTTGCATGGATGCTGTGGTGTTAGTGGGTTTGGGAATAAACCTTATTCGAAACCAATCTTTATGGCAGCGGCATTTCTGGCTGTTCCGTGGCGTCCTATCTGATGAACCGGTCTGTTCGGAACAGTATTTCCTGAGCACCGTCGGCCCCGGCTTTATCCGGTAAAGAAGGAATTGGCTATGAATAAGCTGCTGCGCATGATGTTTTTTCTAAAGGTGTTGGTGATGCTGTCCCTCGGTTCCACCGCTGCGTGGGCCGAATGCGATGAGCACGAGAAGCACGCGTCGAGTGGCTCGGTGGTTCAAGGCGAGTTGATGCTTGCCGCGACCGATGCGGACGCAGGCGATCCGGACGATGGCGAGGATGATGATGGTTCGCCAATCGACACGCCGGATGGCGATGAGGATGAAGAGGGCGATAGCCAGACGTAGGTTTGTGGCCTACAGAAACCCCCTCCAGCCCCAACTGATACTCAGTCGGGGCTGGAGGGGTTTTTTATGTCGGGTGCATGACCCAAGGCAAAGGATGGTCCCGTGGCGAGGGAGCTTGCTCCCGCTGGCCCGGTCCGACGCTTCGGGCGCAGCAGGCCCAAAAAAGAGGGTCCGCTTCGCGGCCCAGCGGGAGCAAGCTCCCTCGCCACAAGTGCTTTTCTGCCTTACGTGCTTTGCTGCTTTTTAGCCTTACGCCGCGCCGTCAAGGAACCGCTCGGCGTAGTGACACGCCACCAACCGGTTATCGAGTGGGCGAAGCGCCGGCTCTTCGGTCTTGCAACGCTCGGTCGCGTACGGGCAGCGCTTGTGGAAGGCGCAGCCGGACGGTGGGTTGAGCGGGTTGGGCAGTTCGCCGACGATTTTGATCTTCGGCTTGTTCGGGTCCGGGTGGATGGTCGGGGTGGCCGACAGCAGCGCCTGGGTGTAGGGGTGCAGTGGGCGGCTGTAGATGGACTCGTTGGGGCCCATTTCCACCGGGCGGCCGAGGTACATCACCATCACGTCGTCAGCGACGTGCTGCACCACCGCCAGGTTGTGGGAAATGAACACATAGGCGGTGTTGAATTCCTGCTGCAGGTCCATAAACAGGTTCAGCACCTGGGCCTGGATCGACACGTCCAGCGCCGACGTCGGTTCGTCCGCCACCAGCACCTTGGGTTGCAGCATCATGGCCCGGGCGAGGGCGATGCGCTGGCGCTGGCCGCCGGAGAACATGTGCGGGTAGCGCTGGTAATGCTCGGGGCGCAGGCCCACCTGCTTCATCATCGCCTGGACTTTGTCGCGACGCTCGGTGGCCGAGAGGTTGGTGTTGATGAGCAACGGCTCGGCCAGTTGATCACCGATTTTCTGCCGCGGGTTGAGGGACGCATAAGGACTCTGGAAGACCATCTGCACGTCTTTGCGCAGTTGCTTGCGCTCGGCCTTGTTGGCGCCGGCCACTTCCTGACCGGCGATTTTCAAGGAGCCGGCGGAAGGCTCTTCGATCAGCGTCAGGGCCCGGGCGAGGGTGGATTTGCCGCATCCGGATTCGCCCACCACGGCCAGGGTCTTGCCGGCCTCCAGTTCGAACGACACACCGTTGAGGGCGCGCACGGTCGCATGACCCTTGAACATGCCACGGGACACTTCGTAATGACGGGTCAGGTCACGGGCGGTAAGTACGACGGCCATCACGCCACCTCCTGGTTCAACGGGTAGAAGCAGCGGGCGAGGCTGTTGGATTTCGGATCGAGCGCAGGGCGCTCCTGGCGGCAGTTGTCGCGCACGTACGGGCAGCGCGGCGACAGCAGGCAGCCTTGCGGGCGGTCGTAGCGACCGGGCACGATGCCCGGCAAGGTCGCCAGGCGCTCGGCGCCCATGCTGTGTTCCGGAATCGCCGCCAGCAGTGCTTCGCTGTACGGGTGGGCCGGGATGTCGAACAGCTGCGGCACCTTGCCCACTTCCACGGCCTGGCCGGCGTACATCACGCACACGCGCTGGGCAGTTTCAGCCACGACGGCGAGGTCATGGGTGATCAGCACCAGGCCCATGTCCTGCTCTTTCTGCAGGGCCAGCAGCAGATCCATGATTTGCGCCTGGATGGTCACGTCCAGAGCGGTGGTCGGTTCGTCGGCGATCAGCAGTTTCGGCTCGCCGGCAATCGCCATGGCAATCGCCACGCGCTGGCTCATGCCGCCGGACAGTTGATGCGGGTAGGCGTCCATGCGGCTGGCGGCGCCCGGGATCTCGACTTTTTCCAGCAGTTCGATGGCGCGCTTGCGGGCGGCCTTGCCGGACATCTTCAGGTGCAGGCGCAGCACTTCTTCGATCTGGAAACCCACGGTGTAGCTGGGGTTGAGCGCGGTCATCGGGTCCTGGAAAACCATCGCCAGGTCCTTGCCGACGATCTGCCGGCGCTGGCGGTTGCTCAGCTTGAGCATGTTCTTGCCGTCGAAGTTAAGCGCGTCGGCGGTGACGATGCCGGGGTGCTCGATCAGGCCCATCAGCGCCATCATGGTCACGGATTTACCCGAGCCCGATTCGCCGACGATCGCCAGGACCTCGCCTTTGTCTACGCTCAGGTCCAGGCCGTCGACCACCGGCACGGCGGTGGCGTCGCCGAAGCGGACGTTGAGATTCTTGATTTCTAGCAATGACATGGGAATCTCCTCAGGCGGCATTCTTGAGTTTCGGGTCCAGCGCATCGCGCAGACCGTCGCCCATCAGGTTGATTGCCAGCACGCTGAGCAAAATGGTCAGGCCGGGCAGGCTCACGACCCACCAGGCGCGTTCGATGTAGTCGCGGGCCGAGGCCAGCATGGTGCCCCACTCGGGGGTCGGTGGTTGCACGCCGAGCCCGAGGAAGCCCAGGGCGGCGGCGTCGAGGATCGCCGAGGAGAAGCTCAGGGTCGCCTGGACGATCAGCGGTGCCATGCAGTTGGGCAGCACGGTAATGAACATCAGGCGCGGCAGGCCGGCACCGGCCAGGCGGGCGGCGGTCACGTAGTCGCGGTTCAGCTCGCCCATCACGGCGGCGCGGGTCAGGCGCACGTAGGACGGCAACGAGACGATGGCGATGGCGATCACGGTGTTGATCAGGCCTGGGCCGAGGATGGCGACGATCGCCACGGCCAGCAGCAGCGAGGGCAGGGCGAGCATGATGTCCATCAGGCGCATGATGGTCGGGCCGAGGATGCGCGGGAAGAACCCGGCGAACAGCCCCAGCAGGATGCCTGGGATCAGCGACATCACCACCGACGACAGGCCGATCAGCATCGACAGCCGCGAGCCCTCGATCAGGCGCGAGAGCAAATCGCGGCCCAGTTCGTCGGTGCCCAGCAGGAACTGCATCTGCCCGCCTTCGAGCCACGCCGGCGGCGTTAGCAGGAAGTCACGGTATTGCTCGCTCGGGTCATGCGGCGCGACCCATGGGGCGAAGAGTGCGCAGAACACGATCAGGATCATGAACATCAGCCCGGCGACGGCGCCCTTGTTGCGGGAAAACGCTTGCCAGAATTCTTTGTATGGGGACGGGTACAGCAGGCTTTGATCGACTGCTACCGAGGTAGTTGGAGTACTCATGGTTTTGATCTCAGCGCTGGTGACGGATACGTGGGTTGGCAAAGCCGTAGAGGATGTCCACGACGAAGTTGACCAGAATCACGATGCAGGCGATCAGCAGAATGCCGTTTTGCACCACAGGATAATCCCGCGCGGCAATGGCTTCGATCAGCCACTTGCCGATGCCCGGCCAGGAGAAGATCGTTTCGGTCAGGACCGCGCCGGCCAGCAGTGTGCCGACTTGCAGGCCGATCACGGTCAGTACCGGGATCAGCGCGTTGCGCAGGCCGTGCACGAACACTACGCGCGACGGCGACAGGCCTTTGGCCTTGGCTGTGCGGATGTAGTCCTCACGCAGTACTTCGAGCATCGATGAGCGGGTCATCCGCGCGATGACTGCCAGTGGAATAGTGCCCAAAACGATTGCAGGCAGGATCAGGTGATGCAGGTAGTCGAGTACCGCACCGGGCTCATCGCTGAGGATAGTGTCGATCAGCATGAACTTTGTCGGGCGTGCGACATCGATGAGCAGGTCGTTTTGACCGGATACCGGCGTCCAGCCCAAGCTGACCGAGAAGAACATGATCAGAATCAGGCCCCACCAGAAGATCGGCATCGAATACCCCGCCAGGGAGATGCCCATCACCCCATGGTCGAACAGGGATCCTCGCTTGAGTGCCGCGATCACCCCGGCCAGCAGGCCGAGGATACCGGCGAACAGCAGCGCGGCCATGGACAGCTCGAACGTCGCTGGAAACAGGGTGCAGAACTCGCTCCATACGCTTTCACGGGTGCGCAGCGATTCGCCGAGATCGCCCTGGGCCAGTTTACCGATGTAGTCCAGGTACTGGGCATACAGCGGTTTGTTCAGGCCAAGGCGTTCCATTGCCTGAGCATGCATTTCGGGATCGACCCGACGTTCGCCCATCATCACTTCCACGGGGTCGCCGGGGATCATGCGAATCAACGCGAAGGTCAGCAAGGTGATGCCGAAGAACGTGGGAATCAGTAATCCCAGTCGGCGGGCAATAAAACTAAACATCTTCAGGTGTACCTCATCAGCCGGTTAGGCGTGCCCTTCGACGCTTGGGGTCAAGTGTCGAAGGGCGTTTTCTTATCTACTTCACCTGGGTGGTGGCGAAGTTGTTAGTGGTGAGCGGGCTAATTACATAACCCTCTACGTTCTTGCGCATTGCCGTGAACATGCGGGTGTGGGCCATGCTGATCCATGGCTGGTCCTGGTTGAAAATCACCTGGGCCTGCTCATAGAGCCTCGCCCGCTCCTCGGGGTTCACTGTGGCGCGTGCCTGGTCGAGCAGCGCCTGGAATTTCTCGTTGCACCAGCGCGCGTAGTTTTCGCCGTTCTTGGCGGCTTCGCAACTGAGCATAGGCGTCAGGAAATTATCCGGGTCGCCGTTATCGCCCGCCCATCCGGCGGAAACCATGTCGTGCTCGCCGTTTTTCGCGCGTTTGAGCATTTCGCCCCATTCCATCACGCGGATATCGACCTTGATCCCGACTTTCGCCAGGTCGGCCTGCATCATTTGCGCGCCGAGCATCGGGTTGGGGTTGGTCGGACCGCCGCCGTTGCGGGTGAACAGGGTAAACACGGTGCCTTCCGGCACGCCGGCTTCCCTGAGCAACTGGCGCGCCTTGTCGAGGTCGCGGGTCGGGTTCTTCAGGTCGTGGTTGTAACCCAGCAGCGTCGGCGGGTAAGGGTTGACCGCGGCGGTGGCGTTGCCCTTGCCGAACAGCGCGTTGACGTAGGCTTCCTTGTCGAAGGCCAGGTCGATGGCTTTGCGCACCCGCACGTCGCTCATGTATTTGTGGCTGGTGTTCAGGGCGGTGTAGGAAACGGTCATCGCATCCAGCTCGGTGACCTTCAGGTTCGGGTCTTTCTTGATGCTGGGGATATCGTCCGGTTTCGGGTACAGCGCGATCTGGCACTCATTGGTCTTGAGTTTTTGCATGCGCACATTGTTATCGGTGGCGATCGCCAGCACCAGCGCATCGGCCGGCGGCTTGCCCCGGAAGTAGTCCGGGTTGGCCTTGAAGCGAACCTGGGCGTCTTTGTTGTAGCGCTGGAAGATGAACGGCCCGGTGCCGATCGGCTTGTTGTTCAGCTCGCCGGCCTTGCCGGCCTTGAGCAACTGGTCGGCGTATTCGGCCGGGTAAATCGAGGAGAACGCCATGGCGATGTCGGCCAGGAACGGTGCTTCGCGGCGGGTCAGGGTGAACTTGACCGTGTGCTCGTCGACCTTTTCGACGTTCTTGAGCAGTTCCTTGAAACCCATGCTTTCAAAGTACGGGAAACCCACGCTCGACAGTTTGTGCCACGGGTGATTCGGGTCCAGCTGGCGCTGGAAGCTCCAGACCACGTCGTCGGCGTTCATGTCGCGGGTCGGCTTGAAGTAATCGGTGGTGTGGAACTTGACGCCTTTGCGCAGGTGGAAGGTATACGTCAGGCCGTCGTCGCTGATGTCCCAGGACTCGGCCAGGGCAGGAATCACTTCGGTGGTGCCGGGCTTGAAGTCGGCCAGGCGGTTGAAGATCGTTTCGGCCACGGCGTCGGCGGTGACTGCAGTCGTGTACTGGACCATGTCGAAGCCTTCCGGGCTGGCTTCTGTGCAAACCACCAGGGGTTTGGCCGTGGCGCCAACGGCAACACTCAGCAGTGCGGCGGCAATGGCGGCGCGTAGGGGGTTCATGTTCATCGTCAATCCTCTGCAATCGGTTGAACGGCAAAAAACCGAACGGTCAACCTTGTGGGTCGACCGTCGGTGGAAAGGTTAGAGAATGTTGAACGGAATGGTGGTAACCAGGCGGAATTCGTTGATGCTGCCGTCAGATTGGTTTTCGCTGGCGCGGTGTGCGGTGTAGGTCGCACGGATCGCGGTGGCTTTCAGAGGGCCACTCTGTACGGCATAGGATGCGCCGATGCCGTATTCGTAATGGTGTTCGCCATCCTGAGTCTGGATACCATCGTAGCCTTTGCCAACCACGCCGTTGTTTCCGCTGTAGTGGGTACCGTCGATGCCCCAGCCACGTGCCTGGTAAATATTGAATTTCAGGCCTGGAACGCCATATTCAGCCATGTTCAGGCCATAGGCGACCTGGAAGGATTTTTCGTTCGGGCCGTTGAAGTCCGACAACAGGGAGTTGGCCAGGTAGATGCCGTTGGTTTCGTTCAGGTAGTCGAAATACTCGTTACCGTTCACTTGCTGGTAGGAAAGAGTAAGCGTGTGCGCCTGATGCGTCAGGCCGAACGACAACGAATAGGTGTCATTGTCGATGTCGCCGATCAGCGCTTTGCCTTCTTCCTGGGTTTTGTAATAGTTCAGCCCGGTAGTCAGGCTCAGCACGGAGCTGTCGCCAAGTACATGGCTGGCGCCGAAATAATATTGGTTCCAAAGATCTTCGGCCTTGGTGGCCCAGAGACTGGTGGTCAGGCTGGCGAGCGGCGTGTAGGTGATACCGGCTGTGTGGATGTGGTCGGATTCTTGACGGCCGTTGGCGTACTCGGCGCGGAATTTGCGCAGACTTTGTTCCGAACGCGGGGACACGCGATCGAAGGTTGCTGCGTCGAAAGTCAGGTTTTCCAGCTCCGCGACATTCAAGCTCACCCCTTGAAAGCTCGAAGGCAAGGCACGGTTACCGATCGTGTCGACTTGTGGGCTGCTGTAGCTTTGGCGACCGGCTGTCAGGGTGCTGTTGGAGAAGCGCGCCTTGACGTTAGCCAAGCCCAGTTTGCTCCACTGGCCCACTGCGTCACCGCCTTTTTCGGTCAGGGTACGGTTATTGCCTGAAGCAACGCCCGTTTTTGGCGCTCCGCCATTGCCCGCCGCCATGTTCTCGCGATCGCGTTCCAGCGCAATGGCGTTATAGGCAGCGATTTCAGTGCTGAACCCGACGGTCCCCTCGGTAAAGCCCGAGGTGTAATTGACGATGGTGCCCTGAACCCAGTTGATACGACGGTCGGTTTCGGCCAGAGCGCCATTTTTGTTGTAGACGAACTTCCCGCCACGCTTGAGCTGCTCGTTCGCATACCAGTTACGCGTGGACCCTGTCACCGATTGCCCTTCCAAGAAGCCGGTAGCTTCGCTTTGGGCTTTTTTTTCTTTGATGGAGACAGGGCTGACAGCCTGGCTTTGAGGATCTGCGTAAGCCGTGGCCGTAACGCTGCTGATGGCCAGGGCCAGTATCGCGGTGCTGCTCAGTTTCATGGGTAACGCTCCTTTTTCTTTCTTTTTTATGCCGTTCTTTTTCGGTGATACGGCTATTGGTTTACAACTCATTTGCAGCTTGCAAACGTTTGCCAGGCGCTTGATCGGCGAATTAAGGCGAAACGCTGGCGGAGGGCTTCCAAAGGAAGCCCTCGCTGCATGGCTAAACGGTTATGGGTTCAGGCTGACGCCCGAGAAGACGTTGCGACCGAAGGGGCTGACCTTGAACCCTTCGACTTTGGCACTCAGCGGCTGGTTGACCGTCGAGTGGGCGATCGGCGTGATCGGCACTTGCTGCTTGAGCAACTGCTGGGCCTGTTTATAGAGCACGGTGCGCTGCTCGCGGTCGGTGACGATCTTGGCCTGCTTGATCAGCTTGTCGTAGTCCTGGTCACACCATTGGGAGTAGTTGTTGCCGCCAATGGCGTCGCAGCTGTACAGCGTGCCCATCCAGTTGTCCGGGTCCCCGTTGTCGCCGGTCCAGCCGATCAGGTTGATGTCGTGCTCGCCGTTCTTGGTGCGCTTGATGTACTCGCCCCATTCGTAGGTGACGATCTTCACCTTCAAACCGATCTTCGCCCAGTCGGACTGGAGCATCTCGGCCATCAGCTTGGCGTTGGGGTTGTACGGGCGTTGCACGGGCATGGCCCAGAGGGTGATTTCGGTGCCTTCCTTGACCCCGGCGGCCTTGAGCAGCTCCTTGGCTTTTTCCGGGTCGTAGGGGGCGTCCTTGATGGTGTCGTCGTAGGACCATTGGGTTGGCGGCATCGAGTTTTGCGCCAGTTGTCCCGCGCCCTGGTACACGGCGTTGAGAATGCCCTGCTTGTTCACTGCCATGTCCAGCGCCCGGCGTACTTCGACCTGGTCGAAGGGTTTGTGGCGAACGTTATAGGCGATATAGCCAAGGTTGAAACCGGGCTTCTCGATCAGTTGCAGCTTGGGATCGTTCTTCAGCGCCGGCACATCGGCCGGGCGTGGATGCAGGGTAATCTGGCATTCGTTGGCCTTGAGCTTCTGCACCCGCACCGACGCATCGGTGTTGATCGAGAAGATCAGGTTGTCCAGCTTGACCCGCTCAGGCGCCCAGTACTGCTTGTTGGCGACGTAGCGGATGTTGGAGTCTTTCTGGTAACTCTTGAACTCGAAAGCCCCGGTGCCGATCGGCTTCTGGTTGATGTCGCTCGGCTTGCCGCCCTGGAGCAGCTTGTCGGCGTACTCGGCCGAGAGGATCGAGGCGAAGCTCATGGCGATGTTCTGGATGAACGCGGCGTCCACGCTGTTGAGCGTCATGACCACCGTCAACGGTCCTGTCGCTTCGACCTTGGCGATGTTTTTGTTCAGGCTCATGCCGTTGAAGTACGGGAACTCGGTGGGGTAGGCCTTGCGAAACGGATGCTGCGGATCGAGCATGCGATTAAAGGTGAACAGCACGTCGTCGGCATTGAAATCCCGGGTCGGCGTGAAGTAGTCGGTGGTGTGGAATTTCACCCCTTCGCGCAGGTGGAAGGTGTATTTCAGGCCGTCTTCGGAAATGTCCCAGCTCGTCGCCAGGCCCGGCACGACATTGGTCGCGCCTTTTTCAAATTCGGCCAGGCGGTTGTACAGCGGTTCGGCGGCATCGTTGTCGGTCGCGGTGGTGTATTGCGCGGTGTCGAAACCGGCGGGGCTGCCTTCGGAACAGAACACCAGGCTGCCGCCGGCGGCCTGGGCCGCGGATGTAGCGGCCAGCAGGCCGGTGCCCAGCAATGCGGATAAAACCAAGGTATGGCGCATGACGCTCCCTCTCTCGTTCGGGGTGTTTGACAGTGAACCGGTGTCCTTCCAGGAACGGGGCCGGGGCACTGGGCTCATTCCAATGCGTGAACAGCGCTGCCGCAGGATTGGCAAAACCTCCAGCCCCGACGGTATGAGTCGTGGGCCAGGCGGTATATGCGCAATGCCTGAAAGACTTATGAAAAGGCGACACGTCCTAAACCAGCTGCTGTGGTACGCAGTGCTTTTGGATGTAGGCAATTTCCTAGGTCTTGGTCTCGGCAGATAAAGCTACGGTGCGTCGTGGGAGCGAGCCCTGCTCGCGATGGCGTTGATGTAGATCGCCATCGCGCTCAAAAAGGGGCTGCTAAGCAGCCCAGCGGGAGCAAGCTCCCTCGCCACAGGTCACTTATTTGCTGACGCTGACGCCGTAGAAGGAGTTCAAGCCAAAGGGGCTGATCTTGAAGTCCTGCACGTTGGCGCGCATGGGTTGATACACCGTCGAGTGAGCGATAGGTGTCATCGGCACGGCGTCCTTGAGGACGTGTTGCGCCTGTTTGTAGAGGTCGGTGCGCTTGGCCTGGTCGGTGGTGCGCTTGGCTTCCTTGACGAGGCCGTCGAACTTCTTGTCGCACCATTTGGAGAAGTTGTTGCCTTGCAGCGAGTCGCAGCCAAACAACACGTTGAGCCAGTTGTCCGGGTCACCGTTATCACCGCTCCAGCCGATGATCATGGCCTGGTTCTCGCCGCCCTTGGAGCGCTTGATGTACTCGCCCCACTCATAGCTGGTGATCTTGACCTTCAGGCCGATCTTGGACCAGTCGTTCTGCAGCATTTCCGCCATCAGTTTGGCGTTCGGGTTGTACGGACGCTGAACCGGCATGGCCCACAGAACGATCTCTGTGCCTTCCTTGACGCCGGCTTCCTTGAGCAGAGCCTTGGCTTTTTCAGGGTCGTATTTGGCATCTTTGATGGTGGTGTCGTAGGACCACTGGGTCGGAGGCATGGCGTTGACCGCCAGTTGTCCCGCACCTTGGTACACCGAGTCGATGATCTGTTGCTTGTTTACAGCCATGTCCAAGGCTTGACGAACGCGCAGGTCAGCCAACGGGTTGGGCTTGTCGTCGCCTTTGACTTTTTCCATCACGTTGTAAGCTACATAACCCAGGTTGAAACCCGCCTGGTCAGGCATCTTCAGCGCTTTGTCGTCCTTGAGGGCCTTGAGGTCGGCCGGGCGTGGGAAGAGGGTGATCTGGCACTCGTTCTTCTTCAGCTTCTGGATACGCACCGACGGGTCGGTGGTGATGGCGAAGATCAGGTTGTCGATCTTCACGTCTTCAGGCTTCCAGTAGTCCTTGTTGCCGGTGTAACGGATGTTGGAGTCTTTCTGGTAGCTCTTGAACACGAACGGGCCGGTGCCGATCGGCTTCTGGTTGATGTCGGCAGGCTTGCCGTCCTTGAGCAGTTGGCCGGCGTATTCGGCGGACTGGATCGAGGCGAAGCTCATGGCCAGGTTCTGGATGAACGCGGCGTCGACATCCTTGAGGGTGAACTTGACGGTGTGGTCGTCGACTTTATCGACCTTGGTGATGTTGGTGTCCATCCCCATGTCGGTGAAGTACGGGAATTCGGTCGGGTACGCCTTACGGAACGGATCGTCCTTGTTGATCATGCGGTTGAACGTGAACAGCACGTCATCGGCATTAAATTCACGGGTCGGCTTGAAATACGGGGTGGTATGGAACTTGACGCCTTCACGCAGGTGGAACGTGTAGGTCAGGCCGTCTTCGGAAATGTCCCACTTGGTGGCCAGGCCAGGAATCACGGCGGTACCGCCGCGCTCAAACTGGGTCAGGCGGTTGAACATGGTTTCTGCAGAGGCATCGAAGTCGGTTCCGGTGGTGTACTGACCAGGGTCAAAACCGGCCGGGCTGCCTTCGGAGCAGAACACCAGGTTAGTCGCGGCGGAAGCGAAAGGAGCGCTGGCTAACAACCCTGCGCCGACTAAAAACGGAATGACCGCGTGTTTAAGCATGTTGGCCTCATGATTTGTTGTCATTTTTGGATTTGAGGGCGACCTCGTGAGTCGTCCTGCGGATACTTATGCAGGCCCCATACCCAATGCAAGATCCAGAGCGGTTTCAAGTCTGAAACAGTGGCACGTACGTACCTTAATGTCGCATCTTTGTAACTTTTGACGCATTTTAACGTTTGCGCCGGTTTTTTTGGGGCAAGCGGCGCTCCGTGCCGGTGCGCTGCGAGGCTGCAACGCACCGGCCTGGGGCGGGTTTTACTTGTTCAAACCCACGCCGTAGAAGGGTGTAAGCCCGAACGGGCTGAGCTTGAAATCCACCACTTCCTTGCGTATCGGCTGGAACACCGTCGAGTTGGCGATGGGCGTGATGGGCACCTGCTGCTTGAGGATTTTCTGCGCCTGGCGGTACAGGTCGATGCGTTGCTGGCGGTCGGTCGAGACCTTGGCCTGCTGGATCAGCCGGTCGTAGGCCGGGTCGCACCACTTGGCGTAGTTGCTGCCCTTGACCGCCGCGCAGCTGTAGAGCACGCCGAGCCAGTTGTCTGGATCGCCGTTGTCGCCGGTCCAGCCGTAGATCATCGCGTCGTGTTCGCCATTCTTGGCGCGCTTGATGTACTCGCCCCATTCGTAGCTGACGATGTTGGCCTTGATGCCAACTTTGGCCCAGTCCTGCTGGATCATTTGCGCAGACATTCGCGCATTGGGGTTGGAAGCGCGCTGCACCGTCATTGCCCATAAATCGATGGTTGTACCGGGCGCAACCCCTGCTTCCTTGAGGAGCGCCTTGGCCTTGGTCACGTCATGGGGCGCGTCCTGGATCGCCGGGTCGAACGACCATTGGGCCGGGGGCAAGGCATTCTGGGCCAGCTGCCCGGCGCCCTGGTACACGGCCTTGATGATCGCCGGCTTGTCGATGGCCATGTCCAGTGCCTGACGGACCTTGAGCTGGTCCAACGGCGGATGCGTCACGTTATAGGCGAGGAAACCCAGGTTGAAACCGGGCTGCCTGAGCACGCGCAGGTTCGGGTCCTGCTCCATCACTTCGATGTCGGCCGGGCGCGGATAACCGCTGACCTGGCATTCGCCGCGCTTGAGCTTTTGCAGGCGCACGGCGGCGTCCGGCGTGATGGAAAAAATCAGGTTGTCGAGCTTCACGTCCTCGGGTTTCCAGTACGCCGTATTGGCGGCGTAGCGGATCTGCGAATCCTTCTGATAGCGCTTGAACACAAACGGCCCGGTGCCGACGGGCTTCTGGTTGAGCTCGCCGGCCTTGCCTTCCTTTAATAGCTGCGCTGCGTACTCGGCGGACTGCACCGAGGCAAAACTCATCGCCAGGTTCTGCACGAATGCGGCGTCGACGTTGTTCAGGCTGAAGCGCACGGTGTGCTCGTCGATCTTTTCGACGCTTTTGATCGTGGTGTTCAGGCCCATGTCGGTGAAATACGGGGACTCGGTGGGGTAGGCCTGGCGGAACGGGTGTTGCGGATCGAGCAGGCGCTGGAACGTGAACAGCACGTCATCGGCGTTGAAGTCGCGGCTCGGGGTGAAATAGTCGGTGGTATGAAACTTCACACCCTCGCGCAGGTGGAAGGTGTAGGCCAGGCCATCGGCGGATACGTCCCAGCTTGACGCCAATCCGGGCTCGACTTCGGTGCCGCCGCGCTTGAACTGGGTGAGGCGGTTGAAGACGGTTTCGGCCGAAGCATCGAAGTCGGTGCCGCTGGTGTATTGGCTGGGATCGAAGCCGGCGGGGCTGGCTTCGGAGCAATAGACCAGGGTGGTCGCGGCCTGGGCCAGTGGGGCGCCGCTGATCAGGGCGAGCGTGAGCAAGAGGGGCTTGAAGGTGGTTCTGTCCATGAAATCCCTTAGGGCTTGATGACGGTTTTCTGAAGGGTAGCGGGTGCGGCGGGCGCGTAGGAAATATCTAAAAGTGAGGATGACCCGTGGGTTTGGGCATACCGCGCTTTTCATCAATATTTAATTGACGCCGGAATAATGGCTATCTAGTATCGCGCCACTATTTTGATATTGCTTTTTCGGGGCGGGGACGATGCGCGTCTTCCCGCCTCGGGACGAAGTCATGTTCGGCTCTGCCGCGATCGACTTCGGCATGGATGACCTTTAATTGCTCTGCAACGAGACCCGATCATGGACGACCGCCAACACGCCTTCCTGGCCCGCCAACCTTCTGCTGCCCTGGAAAACCGCGAGCGGTTTCTCGGGATGCCCAAGCGCGGCCTGGCGTTCCTGTTGGCCAACGTCATGTTCTGGCAACCGATGTGGGCCCAGGCCGACGGCATCGTGGTCAGCGCCCCGGGCACCGGCCTGGATCGGGCCGGCAATGGCGTGCCCATCGTCAACATCGCCAAGCCCAATGCCAACGGTCTGTCCCACAACCAGTTCAAGGACTACAACGTCGGCAGTAACGGCGTAATCCTCAACAACGCCACCTCGCGCACCCAATCCACACAACTGGGCGGGATCATCCTCGGCAACCCGAACCTCCAGGGCGCGGCTGCCACGACGATCCTCAACGAAGTCAACGGCGGCAGCCCCAGCCAGTTGCGCGGCTACACCGAAGTGGCCGGGCAGTCGGCCCACGTCATCGTTGCCAACCCGTATGGCATCAGCTGCAACGGCTGCGGCTTTATCAACAGCCCGAAAGTGACCTTGAGTACCGGCAAACCAATCGTCGAAAACGGTCGGCTGGATCGTTATCAAGTGGACCAGGGCAGCGTCGCCATCGAAGGCGCGGGCCTCAACGCCAGCAATGTCGATCACTTCGAAATCATCACCCGCAGCGCCAAGATCAATGCCGAGATTCAGGCCAGGAACCTGACGATTGTCGCTGGGCGCAACGACGTCAATGCCGACAGCTTGAGCGCCACCGCCCGCGCCGATGACGGCAGTGTGAAGCCGGAACTGGCGATCGACTCCTCGGCGCTGGGTGGCATGTACGCCGGCGCGATCAAGCTGGTGGGCACCGAGGCTGGGGTTGGGGTGAAGCTGGACGGCAAGTTGATTGCCAGTGGCGGCGATATCCAGCTCGATGCCAATGGGCATTTGAGCATGGTTGATACTTCTGCCAGCGGGGCGGTCAACGTCAAGGCGGCGAGCCTTGATGCGCAGGGCCCGGTTTATGCCGGCACGACGCTGAATGCGCAGACTCAGGGTGACCTGACTAACCAACAAACCCTCGCCGCTCGGGACAGCATCACGTTGAATGCCGGTGGGCAGCTAACCAACAATGGCGTTATCGAAGCCGGGGTGAATGCGGATAACACGCGCAATGCTTCGGGCGATGTGAGCCTTACAGCGCAGAACCTGAACAACAACGGCAAGAGCATCGTCGCCAGCCGTAACCTCACCGCCAACGTTGCGCAAACCCTGAACAACCAGGGCGGCACCCTGAGCGCCGGGCAAACCGCCACGGTAAAAGCCGGGACGCTGGACAACCAGAACAAGGGGCGCGTGCTGAGCAGCGGCGCGCTGGGCGTTACTGCCGACAAACTCCTCAACACGCAAGGCATTGTCAGCAGCAACGGTAATCTGACGGCTAATGTCGGGCAGTTGAATAACCACGACGGCGAAGTCTCCAGCGCCGCCACCACTCAAGTCACCGGCACCATGCTGGACAATAGCGACGGCCTGCTCACCGGCGACGTGGCGCTGAACATCGGGTTGATCGGTGCCCTGAACAACCGGAACGGCGTGTTGGGTTCCGGCAAGAGCTTGACCGTCACCGCCGCCAGTCTCGACAACACCCTCGAGGGTAGCTTGGTCAGCGATGGCAGCCTGACTACGCGCATCAGCGGTCTGTTCGACAACCGGCAAGGCAGCCTCGGCGCCAAGGGCATGACCGATGTCCAGGCAGACAGCCTGGACAATCGCGCCGGCAAGGTCCAATCCGTGAAGGACCTGCAACTGACGGTCGCCAAGCTCGATAACCGAGGGCAAGGCTTGCTCAGCAGCCAGGCGGGGCTGCGTGTCGATGGCTCGCAATTGGATAATCGCGCCGGCCTGCTCAGTGCCGTCGGCCCTGTGCATTTGCAGGTGACTGACGTCGACAACAGCGGCGGACGAATCTCCAGCAAAACCGACCTCACCGCCGACGTCTCGCACCTGAACAACCAGGGCGGCGAACTGGTCGCCCAAGGTGTGCTCACCGTTAGCGGCCAGGACCTGGATAACCGCGGCGGATTGGTTGGCGCGACCAACGCACTGAAACTCGACATCGACACGCTGGACAATCGAAACGGCGAAATCTCCAGTACCGCCGATATCAACATCACCGGCCAGCGCCTGGACAACAGCGACAACGGTAAGGTCCTCGCCGGCACTGATCTGGGCCTGAAAGTCGCGGCCATCATCAACCAGACCAAAGGCCTGCTGTTCAGTACGGGCGTCACCACTGTCGAGGGCAAAAGCCTGGACAACAGCGGCGCCAATCTGGTTGCCCGCCAGGGTTTGGATATTCGCCTGGACAATGCGTTGATCAACGTCGGCGGCGCCATCACCACCGAAGCCGGCCTGACCGTCAACAGCCAAAGCCTGGATAACCACGGCGACGGCCTGCTCAGCGCCAAAGGCGCCACCCACGTGACCACTGGCACGTTCGACAACACCGCCGGCGGTTATCTGGTCAGTGGCGACACCCTTGATCTCACCGCCAACCAAGTCAACAACGGCGCCGCCAGTCGCATCGCCAGCGACAAGGCGCTGACCGCCAGCGTCACCGGCCTGGATCAGCAGGGCGGCGAACTGTTCAGCAAAACAGCCTTGACCCTGGACCTCAACAACGGCCAGTTGAACAACCTCAAGGGCGTGATCAATGCGCCGCTCCTGGTGCTGAAAAACCTCAAGGACGTGGACAACCGTGGCGGCGAGATTTCCAGTGCCCAGGCGTTCACCCTGGCGGCACGCAACCTGGACAACCGTGACGGTAAGCTGATCAGCAACCAGGCGCTGACCCTGCGTATCGACCAAGCGTTTAACAACATCAAGGGGCTGCTTTCCGCGCAATCCATCGACACCCAAAGCGCCAGCCTGGACAACACCGATGGCCTGATCAGCAGTCGTGGCGCTCTGGTCATGACCGTGGACGGTCAACTGACCAATCGGGACGCCGCGATCATTGCCGACCGTGACCTGCACATCGAGGCCACCCACCTCGACAACGGCGCCGGCCAGATCGCCGGCAAAACCAATGTCACGGCCACTATCGACAGTGTGAACAACCAGGGCGGCCAGATAATCGCCCTCGGCGGATTGACGCTGACCGGCGCCTCGCTGGACAACCGCGCCGCAGGGCTGGTCGGGGCGACCGACACGCTGACGTTGAACGTCGGTTCGATCGACAACCGTGGCGGCGAACTGTCCGGCCACGCCGACGTTGCTTTGACAGGCAACGCGCTGAACAACAGCAACGGCGGCCAAGTCATCGCCAACGGCGCGTTGGCCCTGAAGATGAAGGAAGTGCTCAACCGCACCAAGGGCCTGCTGTCCGGCAAGACCGGTCTGACCTTGAGCGGCGAGACGCTGGATAACAGCGGCGGCGCGCTACTGACCCAAAAGAACCTCACCGCGCACCTCGACGGCGACCTGAACAACGCCAAGGGCACGTTGAGCGCCGAAGGCGAGCTTGAAGTCACCGCCGCCAGCCTCACCAACACCCTGGGCAGCGTTTCCAGTGCCGGAGCGTTGGCACTCACCCTCGACAACGCCGTGCTGAACCAGGGCGGCGAAATCGTCACCGATGCCGGCCTCACCCTCAAAAGCTTGAGCCTGGACAACCGCAGCCAAGGCAACATCAGCGCCAAGCAAGCGGTCGCCGTTGAAACCGGTGCGTTCGACAACAGCCAGGCCGGACGCCTGAGCAGCGGCGCCAACCTTGACCTGACCACGAAGCAGTTGACCAACCAGGACGGCGGCCGCATCGCCAGCAGCGGTGCGCTGACCGCCAGCGTCACGGGCCTCGACCAGCAGGGCGGGCAGCTTTTCAGCAACACGTCGCTGAGCCTTGATCTGAACCAAGGGCAACTGAACAACCAGAGTGGCTTGATCAACGCCCCCTTGCTGATGCTGAAAAACCTCAAGGGCGTCAACAACGCCGGCGGCGAAATCTCCAGCGCCCAGGCGTTCACCCTGGCCGCAAAAAACCTCAACAACGACAACGGCAAGTTGCTGAGCAACCAGGCCCTGACCCTGCGCATCGATAACGCGCTGACCAACCTCAAGGGCCTGATCGCCGCCGCCGCGCTGGACCTCGAGGCCGCGAGCCTGGACAACAGCGCCGGCACCCTGACCAGTCGCGCCAACCTCGACCTGAAACTGGCCGGCCCGCTGATTAACCAGAATCAAGGCCTTATCAACGCCGCCGACGCCTTGACCGTCAGCACTCACAACTTGAACAACCACCAGGGTTCGTTGCTGGGCAGCGCCATCGCCATCGACTTCGGTGCCGCCACGGGAGACTTGAGCAACAGCGCCGGCCTGATCATTACCGCCGGTGTACTCAGCCTCAAGCACCTGCGGGACCTGGACAACCAGGGCGGCGAAATCTCCAGCAGCCAGCCCCTCGACCTGACGGTTCGCGATTTCAACAACAGCGCCGGCAAACTCATCAGCAACGGTTTACTGACCGTGAAGGCCCGCGATGTCATCAACCAGGGCGGCCTGATGTCCGGTTTCAAAGGCCTCGACCTGAGCGCCGTGGGCCTGGACAACCGCAACGCCGGCACGCTGTCGAGCCGCGACGAAGACGTCAGCGTGACCCTGAGCGGCGCGCTGCTCAACGGTGCTGACGGTGCGTTGGCCGGCAAGAAAAAGCTCACCGTCACCGCGGCCAGCGTCGACAACCGCGGCGGGATTCTGTCCAGCGGCGCCGACCAGACCTTGACCGTCACCGGCGGTTTGCTGAACAACGCCCAAGGCGGCTTGATCGACAGCGCCGCGACCCTGGTCATCAACGCCATGACCCTGGGCAACGCTGGCGGCACCGTCAACGCGCAAAACGCACTGACCTTCACCGGCACCACCCTGGACAACACCGGCGGCAAGCTGATCGGCAATGCCGCCGTGACCTTGGACCTGCTCGGTGCCCTGACCAATACCAACGGCAAACTCGCCAGCGCCGGTCCGCTGCGGGTCGAGCGCGCCACGCAACTCGACAACCAGGGCGGCCAGATCGCCAGCCAAAGCTTGCTGACCTTGCTCATTGGTGGCCTGGACAACCGCAATCGCGGCACCGTCGCGGCCAATGACGCACTCGTCCTGACCGCCTCCGGCGCGGTGCAGAACGGTGGCGATGGCCTGATCTACAGCCAGAACGGCGCCGTGCGAATCGACGCCAATAGCCTCGCCAACGGCAAGGGCACCGTGCAGAGCCAGGGCAACCTGACCCTGGTCGTCGACCAAGACATCGACAACCAGAGCGGCCGCATCCAGGCCAAGGCCGGTGACCTGACCGTTGAAGCGCGCAACCTCGACAACCGCGGCGGCGTGCTCGCCAGCCTGCAAGGACTGCTGAAGACCGACCTGACCGGCGTGTTGAAAAACGGCTACGACCTGAACAACAACCGCCAGGGCGGCATCACCCAGGCCCAGCGCCTGAACCTGATCGCATCGGGCGGCCTGGACAACTACGGCGGACGCATCTCGGCGCAAACCGGCGATGCCCTCATCACCACCGGCAACATCGACAACCGCAACGGCGGCCTCTACGCCAAAGGCAAAGTCAACGTTACCGCCAACAATTTCGACAACAGCGGCGACAACGACGGCCAGATCGCCGGCAGCCAGATCGACCTGAACCTGACCGGCGCCTTGAACAACCGCCTGGGTATCATCGAAAGCGACAGCACGCTGATGATCAAGGCCGCGAGCCTGGATAACCAGACGGGGCAGATCCGTGCCTTGGGTACGGGGGGCAAGACCGATTTCCAGATCGGCGGGTTGTTCGATAACCGCAGTGGTGTGTTGGAAAGTGCCAACACTGACCTGACCCTTGGCGCCTCCAGTTTCCTCAATACCGGCGGCAGCTTGCTGCACGTTGGCACCGGCACGTTCGATATCTCCACCGCCAATGTCACCGGAGCCGGCGGTACGGTCGTGACGCGTGGCGGCCTGACTATCAGCACCGACACTTGGACCAACAGCGGGGTCATCCAGGCCGGACGCCTGAACGTCAACGTCAACCATTTCACCCAGACTGCCGGTGGCCAGTTGCTGGCTTCCGACAGCTTCATCGGCAGCGGCGTCAATTGGTTCAACGAAGGCCTTGTTGCCAGTAATGGCAGCCTGAAAATCGACCTGGGTGGTGCCTATTGGGGGGCCGGTCGTCTCAATAGCCTGGGGACGCTTGGCCTCAGCGCGGCCCAGGTGAGCCTCAACAGCGTCAGCTCCAGCATAACGGGCGGCGGCGATACCACCATTGGCGTTAATGGTCAGCTCGATAATGCCGGTCGCTTGACCTCGGCGGCGCGCCTGACGATTGGCGCCACGGGGATCAACAACTTTGGGACGTTGGGTGGTGGTCAAGCTTTGACCGTCACGACCGGCGCGCTGGCCAACCACCAAGGGCTGATTTTCAGCGGCGGCGACATGGGCCTGCGGGTCGATACGCTGAACAACCTCGATGCCAACATTTACAGCCTGGGAAATCTCAGTATTGACCGTAACGGCCTGGGCGCGCTGGCGAGCAGTATCGTCAACAGCTCCAGCTCGATTCAAAGCGACGGCAGCATGAGCCTGGCCGCCAGCACGATTCAGAACATCCGCACGCTGCTGACCATGGGCAGCAGTGGAATCTATACCGCCAAAATCTACGAAATCGCCTGCATCGAGGGGTACAACGCCGGTGACTGCAGCGGCAAGCAGAACCATGTATGGGAGCTGCTGCAACGCGAGAAAACCGAAGTGACCGCTGCCACCGCGGCCTCCAGCATCACGGCGGGTGGAAACCTGAGCCTGAGCGGCGGCGATCTGCTGAACCAGAGCAGCACTATCGCCAGCGGCGGCAACCTGACGGCCTCGCTGGTTAACTTGACCAACAACGGCGTCGAAACCGGCGAGACCGAAACGACGCGGGTGTTCCGTTCCGAGCGGACCCGAAATGCGGGTGGGTGGTACAACGCGGCCAGTAACTTCACCAATAAATATTGGTTTGAAAGTGCCGGTTACGATGTCAACAGCCTGAGCGGCTTGGAAGCGGGTATTGCCAACTTCATTGGCATGACCGAAATGGAGTACACGAGTTTAGGCACCACCCGGAAACTCGCCGGCGGTGACCAGAGCTACGCAGCCGTGATCCAGGCCGGTGGCGCCGTCAATATTAATGCGCAAAACAACATCGACAACAGCGTTGTGCGGCCTGGTTACAGCTACGTCGGCAGCGGTCCACGGACCAATACCGGGGCAGCCGGCAGCCCGTACTCCACGCGCATCACACTTAATCAACAACTACCGCCCAATCTGGCGCAACAACAAGTCAATCCGGTAGCCCTGCCTGGTTTCAGCCTGCCCACTGGCCAGAACGGCCTGTTCCGCCTGAGCGGGCAGCGCGGTGGTGCACCAGCCATCAGCGGCCCGCAAAGCTGGACACTGGGTAACGCAAGCCTGACTCCGGTTCAGCGCCAACAGGGCCTGCCTGCCGTCCATGCCAGGGACCTGCAAGCAGGCAACGTCCCTCAAGCCAGCGCCAGCAACCTTGACCTGAGCATCGCAGCACGCCAGGCAACCAATGTTGGCGACCAGGCCAGCACATTCGACACCAGCACCGGCGGCGCCCCCGTGGCCGGCGCCATGCCTGGCCGCACCACCGCGTTTACGGTCAACCGCGTCCAGGGCCTGCCTACGCACACCGTTCCGGCCAACCCGCATAAGTACTTGATCGAAACCAACCCGGTGCTCACCGACCTCAAGCAATTCATGAGCTCGGACTATCTGCTGGCAAACCTCGGCTACGACCCGGACCAGAGCGCCAAGCGCCTGGGTGACGGGTTGTATGAGCAGACCCTGATCCAGCAAGCCGTGGTCGCCCGCACCGGCCAGCGTTTCATCGACGGCCAGACCTCCAACGAGGACATGTTCAAGTACCTGATGAACAACGCCATCGCCAGCAAGCAGACGCTCAACCTGGCCCTGGGCGTCAGCCTCACCTCCGAGCAAGTCGCGGCGCTGACCCACGACATCGTCTGGATGGAAAACGTCGAGATCAATGGTGAACAAGTTCTGGTCCCCGTCCTGTACCTGGCTAACGCCAACAACCGCCTGGCGGCCAACGGCGCGCTGATCCAGGGCAGCGACGTCACTCTGATCGCCGGCAAGGACCTGAATAACGCCGGGACCCTGCGTGCCAGCAACAACCTGTCCGCGACCGCCACCAACGACCTGGTCAACAGCGGTCTGGTGGAAGCGGGCAATCGCCTCCACCTGCTGGCGGGCAACAACCTCGTCAACAAGGCCGGCGGCATCATTGCCGGACGCGAGGTCACGCTCACCGCCACCCGGGGCGACGTGATCAACGAACGCACCGTCACCACCCACGAAAGCGACAGCGGTTACCGTCGCGAACGCACCGATTTCATCGACAGCGCCTCACGTATCGAAGCCGCGAATAACCTGACCATCAGCGCCGGACGTGACATCAACAACGTTGGCGGCGTGCTCAAAAGCGGAGCCGACACCACCCTCAACGCCACCCGCGACGTCAACCTTGCCTCCGCCGAGCGCATCACCAGCGGCAATCGTGGCACGCATCGCAACGAAACCATCACCCAGTACGGCTCCAGCCTCGACATAGGTCGCGACCTGACCGCCAACGCCGGCCGCGACCTCACCGCTGTAGCCAGCCAGATCGACGCCAAGCGCGACATCACCATGAGCGCCATCGGCGACCTGACCTTGGCGTCTGCGGCGGATGAGCAGCATTCGTATGGCAAGAGCAAGAAGGTCACGGCTCAGGAAGACCATGTGAGCCAAGTCTCCACCAGCGTGACGGCGGGTGGGAACGTGACGCTGAGTGCCGGGAAAGATCTGGGGTTGATCGCCAGTCGGGTGAGCGCTGGGGATGAAGCGTATCTGGTCGCCGGTGCGAACCTGGTGCTGCAATCGGCTGAGGATTCAGACTACAGCTTCTATAGCAAGACCAAGAAGTCTTCTTCCGGGAAGAAGTTTCGGTTGGATGAGACCAGTAGTGTCACCAACGTTGCCAGCTCGGTTACCTCCGGAGGCAACAACGTCCTGACCGCCGGCAACGACCTGCTGATCAAAGGCAGCAACGTCATTTCCGAAAAAGGCAGCGTCGGCCTGGGGGCTGGCAACGATGTGGAAATTCTTGCCGTTACCGACTCCGAGAGCGCTCGCCACGAGCGCAGCAAAAGCAAAAGCAGTTGGGGCGGTTTGAAGTCGAGCAAGGTCCAGGACAAGTTGGCCGAAACTCAGACAACCGCCGTCGGTAGCCTGATCTCGGGCGACACCATCGCCGTCAGCGCCAAACGCGATGCCACTGTCACTGGCTCTGCGCTGGTCAGCACCAATGACCTGGCGGTACGCGCGGGCCGCGACCTGACCATCGATGCGGCAGAAAACACTTTCTCCCGCACCCAAATGCACAAGGAGAAAAATCGCGACCTGACGGGCGTGTTAACAGGCAACAATTTGGGCCTCGACGACATTACCGGCAACCAGCACCTGTCGATCAGCAACCAGAAACACAACGGTACCGCCTCACAGACCACCCTGACCGGCAGCACCATCGGCTCCAGCAAAGGCAACGTCAGCCTCGTTGCCGGTGGCGACCTCAACGTCATCGCCAGTGACTTGGTCAGCACCAAGAACATGAGCCTTCGCGGTTCGAACGTCACCATCGCCGCAGGCATGGAAACGGCGAAGCAAAGTACTGCCGATAAATCCAGCAGCCTGGCCGTGGGGCGTGTCGTCGGTGGGGCGATCATCGACACGGTCAATACCATTCGCTCGTCGGTCGAAGCCGCGAAGGATGCCGATGACCCTCGGCTCAAGGCCGTGAAGCTCGCGCAAGCGGCGCTGGCGGCTTACAACCTTGGCGGGATGGCTTCGGAGGCCAACGATCAAAAAAACGGTTTCGCCGATAAACAGGGCGGTACCGCGAGCAACGGCTCGTTGATCAAAATCGGTACCGAGCTCGCCAGTACCCACAGCAAAAGTACCAGCGATTACGCCAGCCAAACCGCCAAGCAAAGCACCCTTAACGCGGGCGCCACGTTATCCATCATCGCCAACGGCAATGCGGCGGCAAACGACGGCGATCTACACGTCATCGGCAGCAGCATCAAAGCGGCCAATACTTCGCTGCTCGCCAGCAACGACATCATCCTGGAAAGCGCACAGAACACGGCGGATTGGTCCAACCGTAACAGCAACAACAAAACCGCTATCGGCGCGAGCTTCAACATCGGCCAGCAAAACGGCTTCACCTTGGACCTCGGTGCACAACTTGCCAAAGGCATGGGCAATGGCAGTTCCGTCACGCAGGTCAACACGACGGTCGATACCGGTTCGTTGCTGTTGCGCAGCGGCGGCGACACCACGCTGGCGGGCGCTCAGGTTCGTGCTGATGAAATCAACGCGCTGATCGACGGCAACCTCAACATCATTTCCCGCCAGGACACCCAAGACCAGAAAAGCAAGCAAAGCAGCGGCGGTTTTGGTGCGAGCATCTGCATTCCACCGTTCTGCTACGGCACACCTGTAGCCGCCTCGGCCAACCTGGCCGCTGGCAACATGAACAGCGAATACAAAGCCGTCACGGACCAGACCGGCCTGTTCGCGGGAACGGGTGGCTATACCGTTGATGTGGGCAAGACCACCACCCTTGAAGGCGGGGTGATTGCCAGTGATGCCTCGGCGGATAAAAACACGCTGATCACCGACCGACTCATCGCGCGCGACATCAAGAACGTCAGTGAAATCGAGGCTCAGTCCGCAGGTATCAGCATCTCGGGCAGTTACGGTGGCGCTGGGGCGAGCGCCTCGGTGGGGGGCTTGTACGGCATTGCCCTAAGCGAATCCGACAAGAGCCATACACGTAGCGCGGTGAGTGAAGGCACGATCATCGTCCGCAATCCGGAGGGGGCACTGGACACGGTTGGCCTGAATCGCGATACGAAGAATGCCAACGAGCTTTTGGACAAGCCTGATGAAGAGGCGATGAACGAGCGTATCGAGCTGGTGAAGAGCTCGGTGGAGTTGGTGAAGGGGATTGGGGACGCGGTTGCGGCGGCCAAGATCAAGGAGGCTCAGAATCCCGAGAGCGAAGCGTCAAAAGTTGCTGTCGAGAAACTCAAGGATCAAGGGATTTTCAATCCGACAGAAGAGCAGATCAGCCAGCAGGTTCAACGTGACTATGGAATGGGCAGCAGCTTCCAGAAAGCGTCCCAGGCCATCGCTGCGATTGTACAAGGCGTTCTTGGGGGAAATATCACGGGAGCGTTGAGTGGCGCGGCGGCGCCCTACATTGCCCAAGAGATCAGAGACGCTACCGAAGGTGATCCGACTGCAAACCTGATGGCTCATGCGGTGCTGGGCGCATTGGTTGCCAGGGCCAGCGGTAACTCAGCCCTTGCCGGAGCAGTAGGGGCGGTTGCGGCGGAAGAGACCGCGCGGATTATTAAGGAGCAGTTGTACGGAGGTGTGAGCAACGACCAGCTCACGCCGGAGCAGAAGCAAACCATATCCAGCCTTGCCACGTTGGTTGCGGGTATCGGTGGGGCATCTGCCGGGACAAGTTCGCTTGACGCGGTGACTGCGGCGCTGGTTGGGAAGAACGCGGTAGAAAACAACCAACTGAGCTTCCAGGATGTAAATAATTTCGCACAAGAAATCATAAAGGCTAACAAGGAAGGGAAGTCCACCGAACCCATTTGGGAAAAATACAAGGCGTTGAGCGCCAAGCAACGTGCGGAGATGTTGGCTTCAAATTGTGGGGCGAGTTGCTCAATTTATTATCAAGCTGAAATGGATGGCGGTATTGTTGCTGCGGATGGGCTCAGTAGCCTGACGTGGTTCTTTGACCTGTCGACTGAAGATGCGCAGCGGATACGTCAGTTTGTCACCGAGGAAAATCAGGATGACATGGCGCTGCTCTATAACTCCTTGCCAGCCTGGGAAAAGGTTGCCCTGGTGGCGAAGGATACCGCCGAGGCGTTGGGTGCGGGTGGCTTGGCATCTAGGGGCAAGACGTCTGTTGCGGCGGTGGTTGCCAAAAATACGGGTAAAACCAACGGAACTGGCGCAAGGTTCGCCGATCAAGCCAAGCTTGACGACCATTTTGCACGTCATGGCAGTGACTTCGGCGCCAAAAGCGCTATCGAATACCAAGCGCAGGCTGACAGGTTTTTGACCACTCCGAAGGCCGCCAGCGTTCTAGAGAAAACTAGGGCAAATGGAGATGTCGTGCGATATAACCCTGGTACTGATGAGTTTGGTGTCGTTTCGAGCAGCGGAAGCATTCGCACCTACTATAAGCCTGATCCTGCGGTGCATGGTAAAGGCTCAAATTTGGATTACTTTAATGGTCAATGAAAATCACGATTATGTTTGCCCTGTTTGTGGGTACGACCGTCTTGATGAGCCGGCTTACGATAGCTTCGGCTGTGCCACGTACAATATTTGTCCGTGCTGTGGCACAGAGTTTGGATACGATGACTCGACAGTAGCGCATGCAGAGCTACGCAAAAAATGGATTTCTGAGGGTAAATTGTGGTGGAGTAAGCATCAATTGAAACCTAATGATTGGGATCCGGTAAGGCAGTTAAAAAAACTAGCCTCGTAATTGGCGAGAATTAGAAGAGAGAAAATAAAAACGAATAAAAACGGTACGGATTTATTTCGCGGGGGAGCCAAGGGTAGCCATCACCTCAAAAAGGGGACGGATTTATTTTAAAGCAGTGTCCCGTCCTGAATAAGGTTTACACCTTCTGATCTGCTTTTCAGGAGGACATAATGGAATCAGTAAAAAGGCGCAGTAAGCGAGACTACACGCTGACCTTCAAATTGTCGGTCGTCGATCAGGTCGAAAAAGGCGAGCTGAGTTATAAAGAGGCTCAGGAGCGCTACGGGATTCAATAGAGAAAAGGGGACAAGAAAAGGGGACAGATTTGTTTTCTGCCACAAAGGGGACTGCCACAAAGAAAAAGGGGACAGGTTTATTTTCTTTCGGATAAAAAGGGACAGATTCATTTTCTGAGCCTGTCATGACGGGGAATGATCAGGCCCTGATTGATTATGTAGGGGCAGAAGCTGATCGGAAAATAAATCTGTCCTTTTTTTTCGCCCTTTTTTCCTCCATTTTTTCAAAGTAAAAAATATTCTATATCATAGACAGGAAGTAAGGTGTTTGTGGACGGTTCTTGGTTTGATGAGTTTATAAAGCCTAGGCTAGGTGGGTATTCATTTGAGTGCTCAATATTTGTTAATGGTGACTTTGGTGATCTTGAGAGGATAGAGCTGGAAGGTTTAGATAAATTAGGAACGGTAGAGTTTTGGTCCAAAGGTTGGGTGGGGTTAGATGTGTATGACTGTGCTTGTGATGGGCAGATTATGAATGTATTGCTTTCGCCTGAGGAGAAGGACTCCGTTTTGCAAGAGTTTGAAAGATTTATTGGTGTGTTAATGCAGAGTGGTTAGGGAGTAAGGCAATCGCCACATTGACTCTGATGGTGATTAATGATGTTGGACCAAAAAGGGGACGGATTTATTTCTTGAGAAAAGGGGACGAGAAAAGGGGACAGATTTGTTTTCTGAGCCTGTGATGATGCGGAGTGGTCAGGCCCTAGTTTGATCGTGTAGCGGCAAAGCTGATCGGAAAATAAATCTGTCCCCTTTTTTTTCTCTGGCGACCAGAAGAGGTGTTCCGGACCTGAACCTGGTTAGCAGTGAAGGAAATAAATCTGTCCCCTTTTTTTCTTTTTTCGATGTTGGATTATGCGTCTAGGTTGAATCCAGATGATTTTAGGAAAAAGTAGTGATGAGCTTCGACTGTTGGGTTTTGGTGATTTAGGTCCGGTGCATATCGGTATGACTCGCGATCAATCGCGGGCGATATTGGGAGGTAATTTTGACGAATTCTTCAAAACGACAGGCTCTACAGTTCCGACTGACGCCTACGATGATCTAGGAGTGCATGTTTATTTTGATGAGGGTTTCACCATCATCGGCGTGGAATTTTTGAAATGGAGCGACCTCAGCTGGCGCGGACAGCGTTTGTCCGGTGCGGATGTACTTGAAGTTCAGCAGCATATGGTTGCGCGAGGCGAGGTCCTGAACTTTAATAGTTCAGGATTTGATGTGGACGGATTGGGTCTTAGGATTTATGCGCCTGATATCGGTGAGGAGGACGCTGTGATAGAGGCGGTTTATGTCAGCTTTGTAAAAAACAAATAAGTTTGCTAAAAGAAAAAAGGGCGAAAAAGGGGGGCATATTTATTTTATTTCGGAAAAAAAGGGACAGATTCATTTTCTGAGCCTGTCATGACGGGGAATGATCAGGCCCTGATAGATTATGTAGGGGCAAAAGCTGATCGGAAAATAAATCTGTCCCCTTTGTTGTTCTTTATGAGATTAATGTTCGGAATGGAATTATCAATACGGTTTTCCCAAAGTGATGGAGAGGCTATGGTCAATAACAGTTTAATTGAGCGATTTATTGCTCAAGAGTTGAGCCCTCATGTTCGTAAGGTTTTAAGTGAGGCCCTTCAGCAAAGAGCTGATTCCGATAAGGTTTTAGCTAGGCAGTGTGAGTTTAATTGTTTTGATGTTGAATTTGATTTTTTAAAAGGAATGGTTGTTGTTCAAGATATTCTCGACTCAGGGGAAGAGAGTAGCGTGGAACTGCCGATTGCAAATTTTGTTATTCTCTGTAGTTTGAATGATCGTTAATGGGGTGGTGGGGACGGACCATTTGGCCGAAATGTGGGTTTCTCAGGGACAGACCACGTTTCCGGGCAATACTTTTAATTCGACCAAAAAGGGGACGGATTTATTTCTAGCGAGAAAAGGGTACAGATTTGTTTTCTGAGCCTGTGATGATGCGGAGTGGTCAGGCCCTGGTTTGATCGTGTAGAGCAAAGCTGATCGGAAAATAAATCTGTCCCCTTTGTTCGTCCCCTTTGTTCACTTTGTTCATCGAGCCCGAGTTCGCCGTTGTTTGATCTTCCCCATTTGTCAAATCAAGGAACATTTAAATATTTAATTCTGGTGGGCCGAATGAGTGAATCAGATTGCATAACCTGTGAGCGGTGCGGAGGGGGGCTAAAGCTCTTCAAAAAGGCTAGCGCTCAAGGGTTGAAGTGCTATGACTGCGGTTGGTCGGTGGTTACGACGCATATAGCGGATATTAAGCTCGATGAGGTTGAATATAGCGTTAGCTGCGTCGGCGATTATAAAAATGAAGCGCACGTAAGAATTGTTTCTGATGTCGCGGGTTGTAATTTTTTAGTGGCTAGGAAAAAACTTCAGAGCGGTCGTTTTCTCGTGTTTGTCGGCCAGGCAGAGGGGGTTTTACGGGTTCGTAATGCTCTAGTTAATGTTGGGATTGAATGTAGTATTTCTCCTGTTTTTAACTGGGGGTAGGATGTGTTTTCAAGACTATGCGCATGGAGCAGTTATGAGTAAATTTTCACTGATGATCTTAGCCCTGATCCTGATCCTGACCTTACCCGCCTGCAAATCCAACGTCAGAGATTCCTCCCCCTCGCTGCTCAACAACGGCATCCAGTTCCAGCAAAACAAAGTGACTGTCGATGCACAGCACGCCAAGGTCATCATGAAAGCGTCCGGGGCCACTTATCCGGTGGAGTTTTCCATCAGACGTGCGGCGGATCCTGATCAGCGTTTGGATGTGCAGGGAACCGTGGTGGATACCGGTCGGGGCAAGGTGTTTGGCTGGATTGCCAAGGTCAACGAGACGGTGCACAGCGCAACCTTGAAGCACTTTCCGCAATTGGAGGTAGAGGCTGACGTTGATCAGCCCTTCGAGGTGTCAGGCTTCGCCAGTGGCGGGAGCATCGGTAATGGGTACCGCTGTGGTCCGGTCCGAAGCACTTTTACGCCGCAGCGAAGCAAGGTTTATTTGGTGGAATTCCAGTTTGTGGGCAGCCGGTGCGGGCAGCATGTGTTTGATGTCACGCAGCCACAGGAGCGTGTTCCTGTGGCGAGCTTGCCTTAGCTCGGAGCGAGTGGGCTGGGTGGCTTGATGTTGTCATGTCGTACTGAGGTGTCTGGTTTGGGGCTGCTGTGCAGCCCAGCGGGAGCAAGCTCCCTCGCCACGGAGGTTGTGTCGGGTTGTTAGGTGGCATGCGTCCTTCGAGAGTGTAGGAGCGTTCGACCTTAGATAAGGAAATGTCCGACGTGTTTTTAAGGTTGCCGGTCGGAACTGCGCTCTCTAGTCTTTTGCTTGTCGCTGCTACTCAGCGGCCGGGCGTGAGAAACCCGAATAATAGGCATCCAGCCTCGGTACCTGCATAATTGCAGCCAGCTTATCCGCTGCCTGTAGATGCGTTATGGCGGCTGTGTGCGGGCAGACCTCGGTCTGGCCGAGTACCTATTCTCGGATTTCTCACCCCTGCACACAGCTGCCACCCATTTGCCGAGTGAGAAACGGTAAGTGATGGCTCTCATCACTAATAGGTAAAAAAAATGGATAAGCCAGTCCCCGACCCACCCTTCAACAAAACCAACCCGCTTGCCGGCTTCGATTCCATCGAAGAGCTGCTGAAAGACCGCGCCGCCGCCGAGCGAGTCCTTGATCATTACCTCAACCCGAAACCACCTGAAACAAGTACCGATCCACGCATTGACAGTCTGTTCTCCGTCACGGCGGATGCCGACGCCGACACACTACTGACCAGCACCTCCGAAACCCTGGCCTCGATAAAAGCCATGGCCGAGGACCTCGCTTTCGAAGTGGAGGGCACGCGGCGCAGCGTGGCGCTGGGGATTCATCAGTTGGTGGAGTTGTGCCAGTTGTTGGTGGACAAGGCGCTGGACCAGTTGGAAGCGACGGTCCGTCCCGCCGAGGGTTAGCGCCAGCTCCCGCTGTACGGCCATCCACCTGTAAGTTCTGACAGTAGACGTGTTGTGCGCCTGGCCATACGGTGATCACAGGCGCGCTTCATGTATAGCGACGTCAAAACATTTATCTATGGAAGGGGCGTAACGATGGCCGCTAGAGAAATTCGCATGTCGTTTGAAGACTTTGAGGGTGACGGGAAAAAGGAGATGGTAGTTGAGTTCTATTCGAGGAAAAAACTCGAATTTGCAACTTATCTCACTTCGTCAAAGAGCAATGGAGTTTACGATCAGGTGGAGGTAAAGGGGGACATCGACGGTGACGGCGACTTCGATGCGCGTGACAAGAAACTGATCCGCAAGCTCGCTGAGGCGGCCGTGGCGATGCTGAAGTAAACCGCCGCTTATGCGGCACTTGCTATTACTGCCGTTCCGATTCGACTCGATGGACGAGGTATGTTGATGCCTGCCGAAGAAGTTCGCATAATACTCAGAAGTTTGGACGGTGACGAATACCCTGCGGTGCGGCTCGAGTTTCACCGCGAGGGACGTTGTTATTTCGTCACCTTTGTTTCTTCTCCGTCAAAGGATGGAACGTACGACAAGGTGGGTATAAAAATCGACTTGAACGAGGACGGCATGCGCGACGCACAAGATATTGAGTTGCTCACCCGCCTCGCTCAAGCGGCTGTGCCCTTGCTGAAGATGGCTCCATAGCAGACGCTCAATAGACGGTACTTTCTATCTGACACCGAGGTGTCTGCTTTGGGTCTGCTGCGCAGCCCAGCGGGAGCAAGCTCCCTCGCCACAGAGGCCCTCGGGGTTTCAGCCAGTAAGCGAACTGGCTGAAACCCCCGCCAACTTTACTGCATCAACACCTCAACCACCCCATCCGCCGTCATCGTCACCTTGCTGGTGCCCGCTTCAACTTCCGGCGTCACCGACTCGGCATCCATCGACGCCGCTTTCATCATCATTTGCGGGCGCATGTACGGTTGCGGGTAACCGTTGGTGTTGAAATTCAGGTTGACGATCTTGTAGCCCTTGCCACCCAGGGCCTCGGTGGCGAGTTGGGCGCGGGCCTTGAAGGCGTTGACGGCGTCCTTGAGCAGGGCGTCTTCGCTGGTCTGGCGGGTGGCGGTGGCGATGGCGAAGTCCATGCCGGCCATTTTCATGTCGCCCAGCAGTTCGCCGGTGAGTTTGGACAGGGCGGCGAAGTCGGCGCTTTCCAGGCGTAATTCGGCGCGTTCGCGCCAGCCGGTGATTTTCCCGCCTTTGTTGTCATAGACCGGGTAGCTGTTGCGGCTGCCCTGGCGCAGGTTGATGTCCTTGACTTGCTTGGCCTGGCCGATGGCTTTGTTCAGCGTGGTGCTGACGGCGGCGGCGAGTTTGGCCGGGTCGGTGTTCTGTTCCTCGGTGTAGAGGGTGACGATCATCAGGTCGCGGGCCACTTCCTGGCTGGCTTCGGCGTGCAGGGAAATCTGGTTGTAGTGCAGCTCATCGGCGGCCAGGGCCGGCAGGCTGGCGACGGCGCCGAGGCTGAGGGCGAGCAGGGCGGCGGGGCGACTGAACGTGTGCATGAAAGCTCCTTGGGATGATGCGCAGGGGTAGGTTCCGAGCCTGCGTGAACGATAAGACTCTAGCTTTTATAAGCGGGTTCGCACAGTTACAACTTCTATACAGATTGCGGGTGAGTGGCTTTTGTGGCGGAGGGGATATATAGCCTTCAGGGCTGTGGCGCTTTGCCGCATCTTCGCCTCTGCCTGCCGCGCCTTGGTTATACTCCGTGCGATCCGCCTGGAGCGCTCATCAGGAGAGCTCATGCTCGCCCCTTTGCAAATGACTTCCGCTTCGCGCCAGAACCTCTGGCGTCTGACGTTCATCCGCATTCTGGTCCTCGCGGCCCAGGCCGGCTCCGTGGGGCTTGCCTATTGGTTCGACCTGCTGCCGCTGCCCTGGCTGCAACTGGCGATTACCCTGGTGTGCTCCAGCGTACTCTGCGCATTGACGGCGATTCGCCTGCGCACTTCCTGGCCAGTGACCGAGCTTGAATACGCCGTGCAACTGGCCTGCGACCTGTTTATCCACAGTGCGCTGCTGTATTTCTCCGGCGGGTCGACCAATCCCTTCGTGTCGTATTACCTGGTGCCGCTGACGATTGCGGCGGTCACGCTGCCGTGGCGTTTTTCGCTGATCCTGTCCGGCATCGCCCTGGCGCTGTACACCTTGTTGCTGGCGCGGTTCTATCCGCTGGAAACCTTTCCCATTGCCCGGGAAAACCTGCAGATCTACGGCATGTGGCTGAGTTTTGCCCTGGCCGCCGCGGTCATCACGTTTTTTGCCGCGCGTATGGCCGAAGAGCTGCGTCGCCAGGAAGAGCTGCGGGCGATTCGCCGCGAAGAAGGCCTGCGCGACGAGCAACTGCTGGCCGTGGCGACCCAGGCCGCCGGCGCCGCCCATGAATTGGGCACGCCGCTGGCGACCATGAGCGTGCTGCTCAAGGAAATGCGCCAGGACCATCATGATCCGGCGTTGCAGGAAGACCTCAGCGTGCTGCAGGACCAGGTCCAGCTGTGCAAGGAAACCCTGCAATACCTGGTGCGTGCCGCCGAGGCGAACCGCCGGTTGGCCATCGAAATGCAGGACGTCACCGACTGGCTCGACGAGGCGCTGAATCGCTGGCACCTGATGCGCCCCGAAGCCAGTTATCGCTTCCAGTGCCTGGGCCAGGGCACGGTGCCGCGCATGGCGCCGCCGCCGGACCTGACCCAGGCCTTGCTGAACCTGCTGAACAACGCCGCCGACGCCTGTCCGGAAGGCCTGGAAGTGGTGCTGGACTGGAACGCCTATGAACTGACGATCTGCATTCGCGACCACGGCGCCGGTGTGCCGCTGGCGATTGCCGAGCAGATCGGCAAACCGTTTTACACCACCAAGGGCAAGGGTTTCGGCCTCGGCCTGTTTTTGAGCAAGGCCAGCGTGACACGCGCCGGCGGCTCGGTGAAACTCTACCCCCATGAGGAGGGCGGCACGCTCACCGAGCTGCGCCTGCCCCATGCCGACCGAGGAGACGAATATGAGTGACGAGATCCAAGTCGACGGCGAAGAACTGCCGCACCTGTTGCTGGTGGACGACGACGCCACCTTCACCCGCGTCATGGCCCGGGCCATGTCCCGACGCGGTTTTCGCGTCAGCACCGCCGGCTCCGCCGAAGAGGGCCTGACCATCGCCCAGGCCGACCTGCCCGACTACGCCGCCCTCGACCTGAAGATGGATGGCGACTCAGGGCTGGTGCTGCTGCCCAAGCTGCTGGAACTCGACCCGGAAATGCGCGTGGTGATTCTCACCGGTTATTCGAGCATCGCCACGGCGGTCGAGGCGATCAAGCGCGGCGCCTGCAATTACCTGTGCAAACCGGCCGACGCCGACGATGTGCTGGCCGCGTTGTTGTCCGAGCACGCCGACCTGGACACGCTGGTGCCGGAAAATCCGATGTCGGTGGACCGGCTGCAGTGGGAACATATCCAGCGGGTGCTGACCGAGCACGAAGGCAACATCTCCGCCACCGCCCGCGCCCTGGGCATGCACCGGCGGACCTTGCAGCGCAAATTGCAGAAGCGTCCGGTACGTCGCTGAACCTGCGCTGAACGAATGCTGTCCACCCTCGCGACACATCGGGCCGTTGCTTTATGATCGGCCCGAGTTTTCCCCTTATCGAGCCTTAACCATGAATCAGAACGCTGAATATTCCGCGGTCAATGACGCGGTGCGCGGCCAGTTTTTCCGCCGTGTCTGGCAAATGACCACGCCATACTGGCGCAGTGAGGAGAAGGGCAAGGCCTGGACGCTGTTGATCGCCGTGATTGCGCTGTCGCTGTTCAGCGTGGCGATTTCGGTGTGGCTGAACAATTGGTACAAGGATTTTTATAACGCCCTGCAGGAAAAGAACAGTGAGGCGTTCTGGAAGTTGATCCTGTATTTCGGCGGCATCGCCACGGTGGCGATCCTCGGCGCCGTGTATCGTCTGTACCTCACCCAGATGCTCACGATTCGCTGGCGGGCCTGGCTCACCGAGCAGCATTTTGCCCGTTGGCTGAACGACAAGAATTATTACCGGCTGGAGCAGGGCGGTTACACCGACAACCCTGACCAGCGGATTTCCGAAGACCTCAACAGCTTCACTTCCACCACGTTGAGCCTGGGCTTGGGGCTGCTGCGTACCGTGGTCAGCCTGGTGTCGTTCTCGATCATTCTGTGGGGCGTGTCGGGCAGCATCGAAGTGTTCGGCTACACGATCCCTGGCTATATGTTCTGGTGTGCGCTGCTGTATGCGGCGGTGGGCAGCTGGCTGACGCATTTGATCGGGCGCCGCCTGATCGGCCTGAACAACAACCAGCAGCGCTTCGAAGCCGACCTGCGTTTTTCCATGGTGCGGGTGCGGGAAAATGCCGAGAGCATTGCGCTATACAACGGCGAACCCAACGAGAACCGCCGCCTGAGCGAGCGTTTCGGCCTGGTGTGGCACAACTTCTGGGACATCATGCGCGTGTCCAAGCGCCTGACGTTCTTTACCTCTGGGTATGGGCAGATCGCGATCATCTTTCCATTTATCGTCGCTGCGCCGCGTTACTTTTCCGGAAAGATCCAACTGGGCGAGCTGATGCAGATCAACTCGGCGTTCGGCAATGTGCAGGACAATTTCAGCTGGTTCATCGATGCTTACGCCTCGCTCGCCGCCTGGCGCGCCACTTGTGACCGTCTGCTGAGTTTCCGCCAGGCCATGAGCGACAACGAAGACCGGGTACCGGCCATCGATGTGCAGAACCAGGGCAACGAACTGAAAGTCCGCAACCTCGGGCTGGACCTGAGCGACGGACGCCATTTGCTGACCCGCGCCGAATTGAGTGTCGAACCGGGCGAGCGGGTGATGCTCAGCGGTCGTTCCGGCAGTGGCAAGTCCACCTTGCTGCGGGCGATGGGACATTTGTGGCCCGCCGGGCACGGCAGCATCCTGCTGCCTTCGGCGCGTTATCTGTTCCTGCCGCAAAAGCCTTACCTGCCGATTGGCAGCCTGCGCGAGGTATTGAGTTATCCACAAGCGGGCGATATCTACCCCAACGAACGTTATGCACAGGTGCTGGAAACCTGTCGCCTGCCGCATCTGATTTCGCGGCTGGACGAAAGCAACCATTGGCAACGCATGCTCTCGCCGGGCGAACAGCAGCGCCTGGCCTTTGCCCGGGCATTGCTATACGCGCCACTGTGGTTGTACATGGACGAAGCGACGTCGGCGATGGATGAGGAGGACGAGGCGACGCTGTACCAGGCGTTGATCGACCAGTTGCCGGGCTTGAGCATCATCAGCGTCGGCCACCGAAGCAGTCTGAAACGTTTCCATGCACGACATGTGCGCATCGAGAATGGCCGACTGGTGGAGCAGGCCGTAACCGCCTGAAACCCCCAAACCTGATGTGGGAGCGAGCCTGCTCGCGAAGGCGGCGTGTCAGTTGCGGTTAAGTACTCTGACACATCGCATTCGCGAGCAGGCTCGCTCCCACAAGGGTTGCTGGTGAATCGCAGATTTATGTCTACAGCCGGTCTCCGTGTGAGCTTGCTCGCGATGAAAGCAACTCGGTTTCTGCACCAACGGTGATCGTACAACCACGTTGCGCTATGATGCGTATTCAGCCGCTCGTCAAAATAGAGATACACCATGGAAAACCCGCTCAACGTCCCACGTCTTCCCCGCAAGCGCCGCAGCCTGGCGCAGGAGCTGGTGACGGTGCTGTCCGAGCAGATTCGCGACGGTCTGCTCAAGCGTGGCGATAAATTGCCCACCGAGTCGGCGATCATGGAGGCCCATGGTGTCAGCCGTACCGTGGTGCGCGAGGCGATCTCCCGTTTGCAGGCGGCAGGGCAAGTGGAAACCCGCCACGGCATCGGTACATTCGTGCTCGATACGCCAAGCCCGAGCGGCTTTCGCATCGACCCGGCGACGGTGGTCACCTTGCGTGACGTGCTGGCGATCCTGGAATTGCGCATCAGCCTGGAGGTGGAATCAGCCGGGCTGGCGGCGCAGCGCCGCAGCGACGAACAATTGGCAGCGATGCGCGCGGCACTCGACGCGTTGAATGAAAGCGCGGCCCACGCCAGCGACGCGGTGGCCTCGGACTTCGCTTTCCATCTGGAAATCGCCCTGTCCACTGGCAACCGCTATTTCACCGACATCATGACCCACCTGGGCACCAGCATCATCCCGCGCACCCGGCTGAACTCGGCGCGCCTGGCCCATGACGACCAGCAACACTACATGGATCGCCTGAGCCGCGAGCACGAGGAAATCTACGAAGCCATTGCCCGCCAGGACTCCGACGCGGCCCGAGCGGCCATGCGTTTGCATTTGACCAACAGCCGTGAGCGGCTGCGTCAGGCCCATGAAGAGGCGCAGGCGCAGGGTTAACGCTCACTACTCTGGTGGCAAGGATGCTTTTGTGTGACTTCGGATCCTTGCGTCGACCTGACGTGCAGGTAAGCACTAGAGCTTGGGCTGAACGGCTTACGCCTGGATATTCAGCGTTATTGGCTCGGAGTACCTGTATTGCTGCGTCTCACCGTATGTCCGATAGCGTAGCTGGACCTCTTTGCCTACGTACGGTATCAGTGCCTCCCTGGGCAAAGTCATCAATGTGACCTCGGTCTTTGGCTGAGGATTTTCACGGTCCGTTATGTCGACCAATGGCGATCCATGTCTTTTCTCCCACTCAGGTTTTTCCCCATCGGGACCCAGTATCAAAAAGGCATCGTGGTCGTATTGAGGTACTTCTTGCTTTGCCGGAACCACAACGGTGAATGTACTTTCTTGCGTTGCTGACAGGTTGATGTCGACCGTCCTTGTCGATGTGTTTTCCGGGTAGTTCTGAACGGTTGGCTTCGCATATATTTCCATGATGTCATTCCCGTGAGGCGGCCCTGATCGTCGCGTACGGGCGGCTCACTTAAAAGATTGTGAAAGGGACTACGGCCGGGTACGGCACGGCCATACGTGGGTTATGCCCCCTCGCCGTAACGGCGCCTACTGGCAGAGTTGACAGTGGCGACGAGCGGTCCTGGTTCTCGGTCGGCAAGTTTCATCCGTCTCCCCTTCAAACCCAAAGCCCCGGTTTGCAAGGCTGCAAGGCGATTTCCCCTGGGCCAGAACCCGACAAAAGACAAAATGCAGTTGACGTTCATATTTTAAGTTGTACGATGACCTACAACTTCTCGCGAAGCTGAACCGCTTTCCTACAACACAACATTTGCGTCCAGGGTGTTCGAATAATGAATCCACAAGAACTGAAGTCCATCCTCTCGTCTGGCCTGCTGTCGTTCCCGGTCACCGATTTCACTGCCAATGGCGATTTCAATCGCGACAGCTACATCAAGCGCCTCGAGTGGCTGGCCCCGTATGGCGCCTCTGCATTGTTCGCAGCGGGCGGCACCGGTGAATTTTTCTCCCTGGCCGCCAGTGAGTATTCGCAAGTCATCAAGACCGCCGTCGATACCTGCGCCACCAGCGTGCCGATCCTCGCCGGTGTTGGCGGTGCGACCCGCCAGGCCATCGAATACGCTCAGGAAGCCGAGCGTCTGGGTGCCAAGGGCTTGCTGCTGCTGCCGCACTACCTGACCGAAGCCAGCCAGGACGGCGTTGCCGCCCACGTTGAAGCCGTGTGCAAATCGGTGAAAATCGGCGTGGTGGTCTACAACCGTAACGTCTGCCGCCTGAACGCCACCCAGCTGGAGCAGCTGGCCGAGCGTTGCCCGAACCTGATCGGCTACAAGGACGGCCTGGGCGATATCGAATTGATGGTGTCGATCCGTCGTCGCCTCGGTGATCGTTTCAGCTACCTGGGCGGCTTGCCGACCGCCGAAGTCTACGCCGCGGCCTACAAGGCCCTGGGCGTACCGGTCTACTCCTCGGCGGTGTTCAACTTCATCCCGAAAACCGCGATGGACTTCTACCACGCCATTGCCCGCGAAGATCACGAAACCGTCGGCAAGATCATCGACGATTTCTTCCTGCCGTACCTGGACATCCGCAACCGCAAGGCCGGTTACGCGGTGAGCATCGTCAAGGCCGGTGCGAAAATCGTTGGCTACGACGCGGGCCCTGTGCGCACGCCGCTGACCGACCTGCTGCCAGAAGAATACGAAGCCCTGGCCGCGCTGATCGACAAGCAAGGCAAGCAGTAACAGACCCGACAAAGCCGCTGAGCAATCAGCGGCTTTTTGCGTAAGGCTTATTGTAAGGAGAGCACTCGTGGCAGATTCAAAGCGTTTCGATAACTACATCAACGGTCAGTGGGTAGCCGGTGCCGACTATTGCACCAACATCAACCCGTCTGACTTGTCCGATGTCATCGGTGAATACGCCAAGGCTGACGCCGCTCAAGTCAACGCCGCCATCGACGCTGCTCGTGCTGCGTTCCCGGCCTGGTCGACCTCGGGTATCCAGGCCCGTCACGACGCGTTGGATAAAGTTGGCAGTGAAATTCTCGCCCGCCGCGAAGAACTCGGCCAATTGCTGGCCCGGGAAGAGGGCAAGACCCTGCCCGAAGCCATTGGCGAAGTGACCCGCGCCGGCAATATTTTCAAATTCTTCGCCGGCGAGTGCCTGCGCCTGTCGGGCGATTACGTGCCGTCGGTGCGTCCAGGCGTCAACGTTGAAGTCACCCGTGAAGCCCTTGGTGTGGTTGGCCTGATCACCCCGTGGAACTTCCCGATCGCGATCCCCGCGTGGAAAATCGCCCCGGCCCTGGCCTACGGCAACTGCGTGGTGATCAAGCCCGCCGAGCTGGTGCCGGGCTGTGCCTGGGCCTTGGCCGAAATCATTTCCCGCGCCGGTTTCCCGGCCGGTGCGTTCAACCTGGTCATGGGCAGCGGCCGCGTGGTCGGTGAAGTCCTGGTCAACAGCCCCAAAGTCGACGGCATCAGCTTCACCGGTTCCGTGGGCGTGGGCCGGCAGATCGCGGTCAACTGCGTGTCGCGCCAGGCCAAGGTGCAGTTGGAAATGGGCGGCAAGAACCCGCAAATCATCCTCGACGACGCCGATCTCAAGCAGGCCGTCGAGCTGGCGGTGCAGAGCGCGTTCTACTCCACCGGCCAGCGTTGCACCGCGTCGAGCCGCCTGATCGTCACCGCCGGTATCCACGACAAGTTTGTCGCGGCGATGGCCGAGCGCATGCAGTCGATCAAGGTCGGTCATGCCTTGAAGGCCGGCACCGATATCGGCCCTGTGGTCTCCGAGGCCCAGCTCAACCAGGACCTGAAGTACATCGACATCGGCCAGAGCGAAGGTGCGCGGTTGGTCAGCGGTGGTGGTGTGGTGACCTGCGATACCGAAGGTTATTTCCTGGCGCCGACGCTGTTCGCCGACAGTGAAGCCTCGATGCGCATCAGCCGTGAAGAAATCTTCGGCCCGGTCGCCAACGTCGTGCGCGTGGCTGACTACGAGGCGGCGCTGGCGATGGCCAACGACACCGAGTTCGGTCTGTCGGCCGGTATCGCCACCACCTCGTTGAAGTACGCCAACCACTTCAAGCGCCATTCCCAGGCGGGCATGGTAATGGTCAACCTGCCGACCGCCGGCGTGGATTACCACGTGCCGTTCGGCGGACGCAAAGGATCGTCCTATGGTTCGCGCGAGCAAGGCCGCTACGCGCAAGAGTTCTACACCGTGGTGAAGACCTCCTACATCGGCTCGTAATACGCAACACCGGTCGGTGCCGGGCTCCGGCGCCGACCGTACAATTTGATTTCCCGCATAAAAATAAATAGTGGAAGTAGATTACATGCAAGAGACCAAGCCGACGCACGTCCGCTATTTGATCCTGCTCATGCTGTTTTTGGTGACAACGATCAACTATGCCGACCGTGCCACCATCGCCATCGCTGGTTCCAGCCTGCAAAAAGACCTCGGCATCGATGCCGTCACCCTCGGTTATATCTTCTCCGCCTTCGGCTGGGCCTACGTGGCCGGGCAGATTCCTGGCGGGTGGCTGCTCGACCGTTTCGGTTCGAAAAAAATCTATGCCCTGAGCATTTTCACCTGGTCGCTGTTCACCGTGCTGCAAGGCTATGTCGGTGAATTCGGCATGTCCACGGCCGTGGTTGCGCTGTTCATGCTGCGCTTTCTGGTCGGGCTGGCCGAAGCGCCTTCCTTCCCAGGCAACGCCCGTATCGTCGCGGCCTGGTTCCCCACCGCGGAACGCGGCACCGCCTCGGCGATCTTCAACTCGGCGCAGTATTTCGCCACCGTACTGTTCGCACCGCTGATGGGCTGGATCGTCTACCGCTTTGGCTGGCAGCACGTGTTCATCGTGATGGGCGTGATCGGTATCGTGTTCTCGCTGGTCTGGCTGAAGGTGATCTACAGCCCGCGCCAGCACCCGATGATCAACGAGGCCGAGTTCAATCACATCGCGTCCAACGGCGCGATGGTCGACATGGACCAGGACAAGGGCAAGGAAAAGAAAGCCGATGGTCCGAAGTGGGATTACATCCGCCAGCTGCTGACCAACCGCATGATGCTCGGCGTGTACCTGGGCCAATACTGCATCAACGGCATCACCTATTTCTTCCTCACCTGGTTCCCGGTGTACCTGGTGCAGGAACGCGGCATGACCATCCTCAAGGCCGGTTTCATCGCGTCTTTGCCGGCCATTTGCGGCTTTATCGGCGGCGTGCTTGGCGGGGTGATTTCCGACTACCTGCTGCGCAAGGGCCACTCGCTGACCTTCGCCCGCAAGGCGCCGATCATCGCCGGCCTGCTGGTGTCCAGCAGCATCGTGGCGTGCAACTACGTGGACATCGAATGGATGGTGGTGGGCTTCATGGCCCTGGCCTTCTTCGGTAAAGGCGTCGGTGCACTGGGCTGGGCCGTGGTCTCCGACACCTCGCCAAAACAGATCGCCGGCTTGAGCGGTGGCCTGTTCAACACCTTCGGCAACCTGGCGTCGATTACCACGCCAATCGTCATCGGCTACATCATCAGCTCCACCGGTTCGTTCAAGTGGGCGCTGGTGTTTGTCGGTTGCAACGCGCTGATGGCGGTGTTCAGCTACCTGGTGATCGTGGGCCCGATCAAGCGTGTCGTGCTCAAGGAACCAACGGCCAGGGATGTCGACATTTCCGGCCTGTCTGAAGCCAAATCCTGAGGAGCGGCGTCGATGAATCTGATTGAACATGCCGATTCGCCCCGTTACATCCGCCTGCATGAGCGGGACAACGTAGTGATCGTCGTCAACGACCAGGGCGTACCGGCCGGGACCGAATTCCCGGACGGCCTGGTTACTGTCGACTTCGTGCCGCAAAGCCACAAAGTCACCCTGGAGGATATTCCCGAGGGCGGCGAGGTGATTCGCTACGGCCAGGTCATTGGCTACGCGCTGCAGCCGATCCCGCGTGGCAGCTGGGTCAAGGAAGACCAACTGCGCATGCCCACCGCGCCACCGCTGGACAGCCTGCCGTTGTCCACCGATGTGCCGGCCGCCGATGCGCCGCTTGAGGGCTACACCTTCGAGGGTTATCGCAACGCCGACGGTACCGTCGGCACGCGCAACATCCTGGGTATCACCACCACGGTGCAGTGTGTGACCGGCGTGCTGGACCATGCGGTCAAGCGCATCAAGGATGAGCTGCTGCCCAAGTATCCGAACGTCGATGACGTGGTGGCGCTGACCCACAGCTACGGCTGTGGCGTGGCGATCACCGCCACCGATGCCTATATCCCGATTCGCACCGTGCGCAACCTGGCGCGCAACCCGAACCTGGGCGGCGAGGCGCTGGTGATCAGCCTGGGCTGCGAGAAATTGCAGGCCGGGCAGGTCATGCACGAGGGCGACAGTTCGGTGGATCTCAGCGAGCCGTGGCTGTATCGCTTGCAGGACTCCAGCCACGGTTTCACCGAAATGATCGAGCAGATCATGGAGCTGGCCGAGACCCGCCTGAAAAAGCTCGACCAGCGCCGTCGCGAAACCGTGCCGGCCTCGGAGCTGATCCTGGGCATGCAATGCGGCGGCAGCGATGCGTTTTCTGGCATCACCGCGAACCCGGCCCTGGGCTACGCCTCGGATTTGCTGCTGCGGGCCGGTGCGACGGTGATGTTTTCCGAAGTCACCGAAGTGCGCGATGCGATCTATCTGCTGACGTCCCGGGCGCAAACCCGTGAAGTCGCCGAGGAGCTGGTGCGCGAGATGGACTGGTACGACCGCTATCTGGCCAAGGGCGAAGCCGATCGCAGCGCCAACACCACGCCGGGCAACAAGAAGGGCGGGCTGTCTAACATCGTCGAAAAATCCCTGGGCTCGATCGTCAAGTCCGGCAGCAGCGCGATTAACGGCGTGCTCGGCCCGGGCGAGCGCTTCAAGCAGAAGGGCCTGATCTTCTGCGCCACGCCGGCCAGTGATTTTGTCTGCGGTACGCTGCAACTGGCGGCGGGGATGAACCTGCATGTGTTCACCACCGGACGCGGTACGCCGTACGGTTTGGCGATGGCGCCGGTGGTGAAGGTCTCGACCCGCACCGAACTGGCCCAACGCTGGCCCGACCTGATTGATGTCGACGCCGGCCGGATCGCTACCGGGCGTGCAAGCATCGAAGAGTTGGGCTGGGAGCTGTTCCACTACTACCTGGATGTGGCCAGCGGCAAGAAGCAGACCTGGGCCGAACGGCACAAGCTGTACAACGACATCACGCTGTTCAACCCGGCGCCGATTACCTGATCTGGCGCTGATCGCGAGCAAGCTCGCTCCCACAGGGATATGGGGTGCATGTGGATTTTGTGATCGCTGGAGATCCAGTGTGGGAGCGAGCTTGCTCGCGATGGGGGCGGTACATTCAGCATTGATGCAAGCTGACCTGGCGCCTTCGCGAGCAAGCTCGCTCCCACAGGGATATGTGGTGAGTGTGGATTTGTGTCCGATCCAGTACAAATGTGGGAGCGAGCCTGCTCGCGAAGAGGCTCGACCAGACGCCAACGCCGTGAGTGGCTATCATTAGCCACCTAACGACACCCTCCTCAAGGTCCCCCGGCATGCTGGCAATTTTCCTCGAAACCCTGAACATCACCGCGCCGGTGTTTGCCATGCTGTTTCTGGGGACGCTGCTCAAGCGTATCAATTGGATCAACGACAACTTCATCTACATCGCCTCGTCGCTGGTGTTCAACGTCACCATGCCGGCGCTGTTGTTCCTCGGCATCCTGCATGCCGACCTGCATGCGGCGTTGCAGCCGGACCTGCTGATCTATTTCTCGATCGCCACCCTGGCGAGTTTTGCCATGGCCTGGGGCTGGGCGATCTGGCGGTGTCCGCGTGAAGATCGCGGTATCTACACTCAGGGCGCGTTTCGTGGCAACAACGGGGTAATCGGCCTGGCGCTGGCGGCAAGCATGTACGGTGACTACGGCATTTCCCTCGGCGCGATTCTCGCGGCGCTGGTGATCCTGTTCTACAACACCTTGTCGACCATCGTGTTGGCGGTCTACAGCCCGGTGATCAAGTCCGACCCATGGAGCATCTGCAAAAGCGTGGTCAGCAACCCGCTGATCATCAGCGTGCTCGCCGCCGCGCCGTTCGCCTATTGGCAAATCGGCCTGCCGAACTGGTTCGAGACCTCGGCCAGGTACTTGTCGCAAATGACCTTACCCCTGGCGTTGATCTGCATCGGCGGCACGCTGTCGCTGGCGGCCTTGCGCAAAAGCGGCAAGATGGCCCTGAGTTCGAGCCTGGTGAAAATGGTCGGCCTGCCCCTGGTGACCACGTTGGGCGCCTGGCTATGGGGCTTTCGCGGCGCCGAGTTGGGGATCCTGTTCCTGTACTTCGGCAGCCCCACCGCCGCCGCCAGCTTCGTCATGGCCCGCGCGGCCGATGGCAACCATGAGCTGGCGGCGGCGATCATCGTCATCACTACGCTGATGGCGGCGATTACCACCAACGTGGGGATTTTTGTGTTGCAGTGGGGTGGGTGGATCTAGCCGCGGATTTGCAGTGCCCTTTCGATCCATTCGCGAGCAGGCTCGCTCCCACAGGTGACTGCGATACCCTCTGGCCCTTGTGGGAGCGAGCCCGCTCGCGAAGGCAATCCCACAGTCACTCAGGCTTCTGATAGCTATCAATCACTTCCTGCGCCGCCCGAAACGCATCGATCGCCGCAGGCACGCCCGCGTATACCGCGCAATGCAGCAGTGCCTCACGAATCTCCTGTACCGTGCAGCCGTTGTTCAAGGCGCCGCGCACGTGGCCTTTGAGTTCCTGGGGGCACTTGAGGGCGGTGAGGGCGGCGAGGGTGATCAGGCTGCGGGTTTTCAGCGGCAGGCCTTCGCGGCTCCAGACACTTCCCCAGGCGTGCTCGTTGACGAAATCCTGCAGTGGCTGGGTAAACTCGGTGGCGTTGCCCAGGGCGCGATCGACGAAGGCGTCGCCCATCACCTGGCGACGCATGTCAAGGCCGGTCTTCGGAGTGTCGGTCATGGCAAATCCCTCTTGTGGTGTTGGCGGCGCCAGGCGCGCACGGAAGTGAACAGCAAGAACGCCAGCAGCGCCGGCAGCACGTAGAACAGCATCAGCCGTTCCAGTTGGCCGGCCAGGGGCATGCCGGTGGTGAACGACACCACGTGCAGCCCGTAAGCCAGGTACAAGCCCAGCAACAGCAGCCCTTCGGCGCGGGTGACGCGGTAGCCGGAATAGAATACCGGCAGGCACAGCACCGCCACGCCGAGCATTACCGGCAGGTCGAAGTCCAGGGCATTGGGCGAGACCGAGAGCGGCGAAGGGGCGGCGAGAGCGGTCACGCCGAGTACGCCCAGCAGGTTGAACAGGTTGCTGCCGATCACGTTGCCCACCGCAATGTCCCGCTGGCCACGCAGTGCGGCGATCAGCGAGGTGGCGAGCTCCGGCAGCGACGTGCTGACGGCAACGATGGTCAGGCCGATGATGCGCTCCGACAGTCCCAGGTCCGTCGCCACTTCCACTGCGGCGCCCAGTAACAGGTGCCCGGCGAAAACCAGCATGGCCAGGCCCGACGCGATCATTACCAGGCTTTTGGGCCAGGCCATGTCGACCACTTCGCCCAGCGGATGCGGTCGTCCCGAATGCCGGGACTGGCGCAGCAGCAGCGCCAGGTACACCGCCAGGGCTATCAGCAGCAGCGCTCCGTCCAGTCGGCTCAGCTCTTCGTTCCAGGCCAGTACGAAAACCAGCAGGCACGCGCCGATCATCAGCGGGATGTCCAGGCGCACCAGTTGTCGCGAGACGCGCAACGGAATGATCAGCGCCGACAGGCCTAGAGTCACAAGGAGGTTGAAAATCGTGCTGCCGATGACGCTGCCCACGGCGATGTCGGCGTTCTGCGCCAGGGTCGCCTGCAGGCTGACGGCCATCTGTGGCGCGCTGCTGCCGAAAGCGACGACGGTCAGGCCGATTATCAATGGACGCACCTGCAAGCGCGCCGCCAGGCCGACAGCGGCACGCACCAGCAGCTCGGCGCCGGCGATCAGCAACAGCAAGGCGCCGAGCAATTCGATCAGGCTGAGCAGGGATAAAGCGTTGATCAGGGAAATGGCCGGACTCCGTCTGTCAGTCGTCGAGGGCTTGTACGCGCACCCGCGCGGTACCGCTACGCAGCATGCCCAACTGTTCGGCAGCGGCGCGCGATACATCGATCAGTCGGCCGCGTGAATACGGACCACGGTCGTTGATGCGGACCACGACGCTGTCGTTGTTTTTCAGGTTGGTGATTTTCACCCGGGTGCCGAACGGCAACTGGCGATGAGCGGCTGTCAGGCCGTGCTGGTCGAAACGTTCGCCGCTGGCGGTGCGTTTGCCGTGATGCCGGGAACCGTAATAGGAGGCGACGCCGGTCTGGTCGTAGCCGTGTGGATCGACCGTCCCGCTCTGGCTGGCACAGCCGGCCAGCAGGGACAGCAGGGCGCAGGCGCCGAGGAGACGCTTCATGTAGGGGGTTTCCACATCAGTGTGGTTGTGAAAGTTATTGTGGCGAGGGAGCTTGCTCCCGCTGGGTCGCGGAGCGACCCCCAACAATCCGTTGCCAGATAGAGGGGACTGCTGCGCAGTCCAGCGGGAGCAAGCTCCCTCGCCACGGGGGATCGAGCCAGACAGCGAGACTGGCTCCATGGCCATCAGCCCTCGAGCTTGCTTTTTAGCAGTTCGTTGACCTGTTGCGGGTTGGCCTTCCCCTTGGAGGCTTTCATGGCCTGGCCGACGAAGAAGCCGAACATCTTGCCGCGCTTGGCTTCGTCCGCCGCGCGGTACTGTTCGACCTGCTCGGCATTGGCCGCAAGCATTTCATCGAGCACGGCGCTGATCGCACCGGTGTCGGTGACCTGTTTCAAGCCGCGCTTCTCGATGATCTCGTCGGCGCTGCCTTCGCCATTGGCCATGGCTTCGAAGACCATCTTGGCGATCTTGCCGGAAATGGTGTTGTCCTTGATCCGCAACAGCATGCTGCCCAGTTGCTCGGCCGAGACCGGCGACTCGTCGATTTCCAGGCCCTGCTTGTTCAACAGGCTGCCCAGTTCGACCATCACCCAGTTGGCCGCCAGCTTGGCGTCGCCGCCGATGCTCACGACTTTCTCGAAGTAATCGGCCTGTTCGCGGCTGGTGGCCAGGACGTTGGCGTCATAGCTCGACAGCCCGAACTGCGCCTGGAAGCGCTCGCGCTTTTGCGGCGGCAGTTCCGGCAGGGTGGCGCGCACTTCGTCGAGGAAAGAGTTCTCGATGACCACTGGCAGCAGGTCCGGATCGGGGAAATAACGGTAGTCGTTGGCTTCCTCCTTGCTGCGCATCGGACGGGTCTCGTCCTTGTTCGGATCGTACAGGCGAGTCTGCTGGATGACCTTGCCGCCATCCTCGATCAGTTCGATCTGGCGCTGGATCTCGCTGTTGATCGCCTTCTCGATGAAGCGGAACGAGTTGACGTTCTTGATCTCGCAGCGGGTACCGAACTCGGTTTGGCCCTTGGGACGGATCGACACGTTGCAGTCGCAGCGCAGCGAGCCTTCGGCCATGTTGCCGTCGCAGATGCCCAGGTAACGCACCAGCGCGTGGATCGCCTTGACGTAGGCCACGGCTTCCTTGGCGCTGCGCATGTCCGGCTCGGAGACGATTTCCAGCAGCGGCGTGCCGGCACGGTTCAGGTCGATGCCTGTGGCGCCGTTGAATTCTTCGTGCAGGCTCTTGCCGGCGTCTTCTTCCAGGTGCGCACGGGTGATGCCGACGCGCTTGACCGTGCCGTCTTCCAGCGCGATGTCCAGGTGGCCCTTGCCGACGATCGGCAATTCCATCTGGCTGATCTGGTAGCCCTTGGGCAGGTCCGGGTAGAAGTAGTTCTTGCGGGCGAACACGTTGTGCTGGCCGATCTCGGCGTCGATCGCCAGGCCGAACATCACCGCCATGCGCACCGCTTCGGCGTTGAGCACCGGCAATACGCCGGGCATGCCCAGGTCTACCAGGCTGGCCTGGGTGTTGGGCTCGGAACCGAAGGTGGTCGAGCTACCGGAAAAGATTTTCGATCGGGTGGTGAGCTGGGTATGAATCTCCAGCCCGATCACGACTTCCCATTGCATGTGTTTCTCCTCAGAAGCCGGTTGGGGTGCGGGTGTGCCAGTCGCTGTTCAGCTGATACTGGTGCGCCACGTTGAGCAGGCGGCCTTCCTGGAAATACGGCGCGAGCAGTTGCACGCCCACCGGCAGGCCATCGACGAAGCCGGCCGGCATGGACAGGCCCGGCAAGCCGGCGAGGTTGGCGGTGATGGTGTAGACGTCTTCCAGGTACTCGGCGACCGGGTCGCTGTTCTTGGCGCCGAGCTTCCAGGCCGGGTTCGGCGTGGTCGGGCCGAGGATGATGTCGACCTCGTTGAAGGCGGCCATGAAGTCGTTTTTCACCAGGCGGCGGATTTTCTGCGCCTTGAGGTAGTAGGCGTCGTAGTAGCCGGCGGACAACGCGTAGGCGCCGACCATGATCCGGCGCTGCACTTCGGCGCCGAAGCCTTCGCCACGGGAGCGCTTGTACAGGTCGATCAGGTTCTGCGGGTTTTCGCAGCGATAGCCGAAGCGCACGCCGTCGAAGCGCGACAGGTTCGAGGAGGCTTCCGCCGGGGCGATCACGTAATACGCCGGAATCGCGTGCTGCATGTTCGGCAGGCTGATTTCCTTGATCACCGCGCCGAGCTTTTCCAGCGCCTTGACGCTGTTGTGAACCAGTTCGGCGATGCGCGGATCGAGGCCGGCACCGAAGTATTCCTTCGGCACGCCGATCCGCAGGCCTTGCAGCGAGCCGTTGAGGCTGGCGCTGTAGTCCGGCACCGGTTCATCGATGCTGGTGGAGTCGTTCGGGTCGAAGCCGGCCATGCCTTGCAGCAGGAGCGCGCAATCTTCGGCGGTGCGTGCCAGCGGGCCACCCTGGTCGAGGCTGGAGGCGTAGGCGATCATGCCCCAGCGCGAGACGCGGCCGTAGGTCGGCTTGAGCCCGGTGAGGTTGGTGAACGCCGCCGGCTGGCGAATCGAGCCGCCGGTGTCGGTGGCGGTGGCCGCCGGCAACAGGCGCGCAGCCACGGCAGCAGCGGAACCACCGGACGAACCGCCCGGTACGTGTTCCAGGTTCCAGGGGTTTTTCACCGCGCCGTAGTAGCTGGATTCGTTGGCCGAACCCATGGCGAATTCGTCCATGTTGGTCTTGCCCAGCGTCACGGCGCCAGCGGCGGCCAGCTTGGCGACCACGGTGGCGTCGTACGGGGCCTTGAAGTTGTCGAGCATCTTCGAGCCGCAACTGGTGCGGATGCCCTGGGTGCAGAACAGGTCCTTGTGGGCGATCGGCGCGCCGAGCAGGGCGCCGCTCTCACCGTTGGCGCGACGGGCGTCGGCGGCCTTGGCCTGGCTCAGGGCCAGTTCTTCGGTGAGGCTGATGAAGCTGTTGAGCTGCGGGTCGAGCTGGGCAATGCGCGCCAGCAGGGCCTTGGTCAGCTCTTCGGAGGAAAATTTCTTGTCGGCGAGTCCGCGGGCGATCTCGGCCAGGGTCATGTGATGCATGAGAGGCTCTTTCCCTTTAGTCGATGACTTTCGGAACCAGGTACAGGCCGTTTTCGACCGCCGGTGCGATGGACTGGTAGGCCTCGCGGTTATCGGACTCGGTGACGACGTCGGCGCGCAGGCGCTGGCTGGCTTCCAGTGGGTGGGCCAGCGGCTCGATACCGTCGGTGTCGACCGCCTGCATCTCGTCGACCAGCCCTAGAATGCTGTTCAGGGCAGAAGTAATGTGTGGAAGATCGGCTTCATTTAGGCCCAGACAGGCCAGATGAGCGATTTTTTCCACGTCGGAGCGTTCAAGCGCCATGGGATTCTCCAGTGGAAAACAAAACGGACGCAGTCTGTCCGTGTGTTAGATTGTCGGAACACTACCGCATTTCTACGGCCCTACGGCCGCGATCTCGGGGTTTGGTGCACAGAAAAGCGGCCAATTTAACATATTGGCGCCTTGCCCAAAATCCCTGTCGTTGTTAGAGTTTGCCGCACTTTTTTACCCACGCGTTGCCTAGGGTCCCTTTCCCATGTTCAAGAAACTGCGTGGCATGTTTTCCAGCGATCTTTCCATCGACCTGGGCACTGCCAACACCCTTATTTACGTGCGCGAGCGCGGTATCGTCCTGAATGAACCCTCGGTCGTGGCCATCCGCACCCACGGTAACCAGAAAAGTGTCGTGGCTGTCGGTACGGAAGCCAAGCGCATGCTGGGCCGCACACCGGGCAACATTGCAGCCATTCGCCCGATGAAGGATGGCGTGATCGCCGACTTCAGCGTCTGCGAAAAGATGCTGCAGTATTTCATCAACAAGGTTCACGAAAACAGTTTCCTGCAGCCCAGCCCTCGCGTGCTGATCTGCGTGCCCTGCAAATCCACCCAGGTGGAGCGTCGCGCCATCCGCGAATCGGCCCTCGGTGCCGGTGCCCGTGAAGTATTCCTGATCGAAGAGCCGATGGCCGCTGCCATCGGTGCCGGCCTGCCGGTGGAAGAAGCCCGCGGTTCGATGGTCGTCGATATCGGTGGCGGTACCACTGAAATCGCCTTGATCTCCCTGAATGGCGTGGTCTATGCCGAGTCCGTGCGTGTCGGCGGCGACCGTTTCGACGAAGCAATCATCACCTACGTGCGCCGCAACTACGGCAGCCTGATCGGCGAATCCACCGCCGAGCGCATCAAGCAGGAAATCGGCACCGCCTACCCGGGCGGCGAAGTGCGTGAAGTCGACGTGCGCGGCCGTAACCTGGCCGAAGGCGTTCCTCGCGCCTTCACCCTCAACTCCAACGAAGTGCTCGAGGCGCTGCAAGAGTCGCTGGCGACCATCGTGCAGGCTGTCAAGAGCGCCCTGGAGCAGTCGCCGCCGGAACTGGCGTCGGACATCGCCGAGCGCGGCCTGGTGCTGACCGGTGGTGGTGCGCTGCTGCGTGACCTCGACAAGCTGCTGGCCCAGGAAACCGGGCTGCCGGTGATCGTCGCCGAAGACCCGCTGACGTGCGTTGCCCGCGGCGGTGGCCGTGCGCTGGAAATGATGGACAAGCACACCATGGACTTGCTCTCCAGCGAATAAGCTGGCGGGATCGTCTATGTTGTTCGCTTCCGGGCAGCACTTTGCAGTGCTGCCCGTTGGCGTTTATCTTCTGTCATTCGTATCCAGGCCGGTTGATGCCGTATGAATAAAGACAACATTTGCCCGGGAGGAGCGGCCTATTAAACCGCTTTTTGCCAAGGGCCCCTCATTGGGCGTACGCCTGCTGGTGCTGGCCGTGCTATCGGTCGCGCTGATGGTGGTCGATGCCCGCTTCACGCTGCTCAAGCCGGTGCGCAGCCAGATGTCGCTGGTGTTGATGGAGTCCTACTGGATCACCGACCTGCCGCAGCGGCTGTGGCAGGGTGTGGCCAGCCAGTTCGGCAGCCGCACCGAACTGGTCGCCGAAAACGAAAAACTCAAGACCGAAAACCTGCTGTTGCAGGGGCGCATGCAAAAGCTCGCGGCCCTCACCGAGCAGAACGTGCGGCTGCGCGAGTTGCTCAACTCCTCGGCGCTGGTCAATGAGAAGGTCGAGGTCGCCGAGTTGATCGGCATGGACCCCAACCCCTTCACGCACCGGATCATCATCAACAAGGGTGAGCGCGATGGCGTCGTCCTCGGCCAGCCGGTGCTCGATGCCCGTGGCCTGATGGGGCAGGTGGTCGAGCTGATGCCCTACACCTCCCGCGTGCTGCTGTTGACCGACACTACCCACAGCATTCCGGTACAGGTCAATCGCAACGGCTTGCGGGCGATTGCCAGCGGCACCGGCAATCCCGAGCGCCTGGAGCTGCGGCATGTGGCCGACACCGCCGACATCAAGGAGGGCGACCTGCTGGTCAGCTCGGGTCTTGGCCAGCGATTCCCGGCGGGGTATCCGGTGGCGACGGTCAAGGAAGTCATCCACGATTCCGGCCAGCCATTCGCCATTGTCCGGGCGGTACCCACGGCCGCGCTGAACCGTAGCCGTTACCTGCTGCTGGTGTTCAGCGACAACCGCACGCCTGAAGAGCGCGCCAATGACGCCGCCGTGGCCCAGGAAGTCCAGGATCGGCAAGGTGGCGAATCGACGGCGCCTGCTGCGCCTGCACCCGCACCCGCGGCGGTCCCGGCCACGGTGCCAAAACCCCAAGTGGCGGCACCCGCCACGGCAACCACCCCGCCGGCCGCACCCGCTGCGACGCCTGCCCGGCCGCCCGCCCATGCGACGACATCCCAACCTGCACGGCCCGCGGCCAAGCCACCGGCCTCGACACCCGCCGCTACACCGGCGACCAGGGGAGCACGAGAAGAATGAGCAGTACTCGATCCGGTAACGGCTGGATGGTCTGGCTGACCTTCGCCATCGGCCTGTTGCTCAGTGTGTCGCCGCTGCCGCAGTTCATGGAGATCCTGCGTCCGTTGTGGCTGGCCTTGCTGCTGGCCTTCTGGGCACTGGCTTTGCCGCACAAGGTCGGCATGGTTACCGCCTGGTGCCTGGGCCTGACCGAAGATGTGCTTTATGGCACGTTGCTGGGGCAGAACGCGCTTATCCTGACCTTGATCACTTTCCTGGTGCTCTCGCTGCAACAGCGCCTGCGGATGTTTCCCATGTGGCAGCAGAGCCTGGTGATCCTGGTGATCTTTGGCCTGGCGCAACTGGTGCAATTGTGGCTCAGCGCACTGACCGGCAATCGTCAGCCGACGCTGGCGCTGGTCTTGCCGGCCCTGGTCAGTGCGTTGCTCTGGCCTTGGGTCAGCTTCGGTTTGCGTGGCTTGCGCCTGCGTTTCAAGATCAACTGATGCGGTCGGGGTCTCTAGACTTTTTTGAATACCTACATCCCAGTGGCGAGGGAGCTTGCTCCCGCTGGGCTGCGTAGCGGCCCCATTTTTACGGTTGCTGCGCAACCGAGCGGGAGCAAGCTCCCTCGCCACAAAAGCCGGCGCGTACAAGGGAGATGTCTTGATGAAACCGCTTTACCTTGCCTCGGGCTCGCCGCGTCGGCGTGAATTGCTCACACAGATCGGCGTTCCCTTTACTGCGATCAGCGCGGACATCGACGAAACTCCCCTCGACCACGAAACCCCATCGGCCTATGTCGAGCGCCTGGCGCGGGGCAAGGCCGAGGCCGGGCTGCACTCGTTGCAGAACGGCACCGATTGCTGTGTGCTGGGTGCCGATACCGCGGTGGTACTGGATGGCCGGATTCTCGGCAAGCCCCAGGACGAGGCCGATGCCAAGTCGATGCTGCTGAGCCTGTCCGGTCGCGACCATGAGGTATTGACCGCGATTGCCGTGCTCGATGGCCAGCGTTGCGAATCCCGGGTGGTTCGCAGTCGGGTGCGCTTTCGCCCGGTCATGGAGCAGGAAGCGATTGCCTATTGGGCCAGCGGCGAACCCCGGGACAAGGCGGGCGGCTATGGTATCCAAGGGCTGGGCGCGGTGTTCATCGCCGACCTCGAAGGCAGTTATTCGGCCGTGGTCGGCCTGCCACTATGCGAAACCGCAGAACTGCTCGACCATTTCGGCATACCCTGTTGGCAACCCTTGAGCGCGCGCTGAGCGCCGTCTGACCAGATGCGGCCATAATCGTGAATATGCCTGAACGAGACCCTGCCATGAGTGAAGAGATCCTGATCAACATCACGCCGATGGAATCGCGCGTGGCGGTGGTTGAAAACGGCGTCCTGCAAGAGGTCCATGTCGAGCGTACGCAAAAACGCGGGATCGTCGGCAATATCTACAAGGGCAAGGTGGTACGGGTGCTGCCGGGCATGCAGGCGGCCTTCGTCGATATCGGCCTGGACCGCGCGGCGTTCATCCACGCCTCGGAAATTTCGATGCGCGAAGGGCCGGCGGTAGAGAGCATCAGCGCCTTGGTCCATGAAGGCCAGAGCCTGGTGGTGCAGGTCACCAAGGACCCCATCGGCTCGAAGGGCGCGCGCCTGACCACCCAGTTGTCGATTCCGTCGCGCTATCTTGTGTACATGCCGCGCACCGCCCACGTTGGCATCTCCCTGAAGATCGAGGACGAAGCCGAACGCGAGCGTCTGAAGAAGGTTGTCAGCGACTGCGTTGAGAAAGAAGGCATCAAGGAGGCCGGCGGTTTCATCCTGCGCACGGCCGCCGAGGGCGCCGGGGCCGATGAAATCCTCATGGATATCCGCTACCTGCGCAGGCTCTGGGACCAGATCGCCGAGCAGATCAAGACCATCGCCACGCCGAGTGTGATCTACGAGGACCTGGGCCTGGCGCTGCGGACCCTGCGGGACCTGGTCAGCCCGAAGATCGAGAAAATCCGTATCGATTCCCGGGAAACCTTCCAGAAAACCACCCAATTCGTCGCCGAGCTGATGCCGGAAATCGCCGACCGCCTGGAGCACTACCCTGGCGAGCGGCCGATTTTCGATCTGTACGGCGTCGAAGATGAAATCCAGCGAGCCCTTGAACGCAAAGTGCCGCTCAAATCCGGCGGTTACCTGGTGGTCGATCCGGCCGAGGCGATGAGCACCATCGACGTCAATACCGGTGCATTCGTCGGCCATCGCAACCTTGAGGAAACCATCTTCAAGACCAATCTTGAAGCGGCCACGGCCATCGCCCGGCAACTGCGCCTGCGTAACCTGGGCGGGATCATCATCATCGACTTCATCGACATGGAAGACGAAGAGCACCAGCGCCAGGTGCTGCGGACCCTGGAAAAACAGCTCGAACGCGACCACGCCAAGACCAACATCATCGGCATTACCGAACTGGGCCTGGTGCAGATGACTCGCAAGCGCACCCGCGAGAGCCTTGAGCAGGTGCTGTGCGAGCCGTGCAGCAGTTGCCAGGGCCGGGGCAAGCTGAAGACTCCGGAAACCGTGTGTTACGAAATCTTCCGGGAAATCCTCCGGGAGGCGCGCGCCTACCAGGCCACCGGCTATAGAGTGTTGGCGAACCAGAAGGTGGTGGATCGCCTGCTGGATGAGGAGTCCGGCAACGTCGCGGAACTGGAGGCCTTTATCGGGCGCACGATTCGCTTCCAGGTGGAAACCATGTATTCCCAGGAACAGTACGACGTGGTGTTGCTCTGAAGCGGCGCGCGCAGCGCCAGGGCGGCGAATATGAATGCCTTTGCCAGGGGAGCCCGCTGACATGGAGCGTCTGACACGCCTTATGGGGACGCTGACTCGCTGGGGGCTGGGCCTGTGTGCGCTGCTGCTGATACTGCTGGCCTTGTATGTCAGCCTCGGCCGGGAGTTGATCCCGCTGGTGGCCGAGTATCGCGCCGAAGTCGAGAGCCGGGCCGGCGAAGCGTTGGGCATTCCTGTGCACGTTGGTAGCCTCGAAGGCAGCTGGAGCGCCCTGGCGCCCGTCCTGGCGGCGCGCGACGTGGTTGTCGGCGAGGGGCCCAACGCCTTGCACCTGGATCAGGTACGTGCCGTGCCTGCGGTGTGGGACAGCCTGCTGGCGCGCCAGGTGCGCATCGCTCATCTGGAAGTCAGCGGCCTGAAGGTCAGCCTGAAAGAGGGCGCTGACGGCAAATGGTCCCTTGAAGGCCTGCCGGTGAAGGATGATCAGCCGCTCGATGCGCAGCAGTTGCTTGAGCGCATGCAGATGATTTCAAAACTGTCGGTGCTCGACAGTCAGGTCACCTTGCAACCGCTGGACCATCCGCCCCTGAGCCTGACCTATGTTGGTCTGAGCTTGCGCACCGGTCCGGCTCGCCAGCGCCTGGACGCACGTCTTACCCTGCCTGACGGCCAGCCCGTGGCGCTCAACCTGCGCACTCGTATCCGCGCCAGCGATTGGCGAAATGGCGAGGCCGACGCGTACCTGAGCCTGCCGCAAAGCGACTGGTCGAAATGGCTGCCGAAACGCCTGACCCGGCAGTGGGATTTTGCCGAGATCAAGGCCGGTGGGGAATTCTGGCTCAGTTGGGGCGAGGGCACGGTGCAAAGCGCCGCCGTGCGGTTGAACGCGCCACAGATCAAGGGCGCCTATGCCGATCGCAAGCCAGTGCAGATCCACAACCTGGCCCTCAACGGATATTTCCAGCGCAGCAGCCAGGGGTTCACCGCGACCTTCGACTCGCTGGCGATGAACCTGGGTGAGACGCGCTGGGAAACACGCCTGCAATTGCAACAGAACGGCGCCACCGAGAAGGTCGAGGAGCGTTGGCACGTGCAGGCCGATCGCCTTGACCTGACGCCGCTCACGCCGTTGCTCAATGCCTTGGCGCCATTGCCCGAAGGTGTCGCCACGGCGATCGACCGGCTCAAGGTGACTGGTGGCCTGCGCAACGTGTTGCTGGATTACCGGCCACAGAACACCGGTGATCAGAAAATCAGCTTCGCCACCAATCTGGACACGGTCGGGTTCGACGCCTATCGCGGCGCCCCGGCGGCGCGCAACGTCTCCGGCAGCCTCAGCGGTGACCTCGGCGGCGGTGAGCTGCGCATGGACAGCAAGGATTTTTCCCTGCACCTGGACCCGATTTTCGCCAAGCCGTGGCAATACTTTCAGGCCAATGCCCGGCTGACCTGGAAGCTCGACAAGCAGGGATTCACCCTGATCGCACCATACTTGAAGGTGCTGGGAGAGGAAGGGCGGATTGCCGGCGACTTCCTGATCCGCCTGCATTTCGACCACAGCCAGGAAGACTACATGGACCTGCGGGTCGGCCTGGTGGACGGTGACGGGCGCTACACCGCCAAGTACCTGCCGGCCGTCCTCAGTCCGGCGCTGGATGAATGGTTGCGCACCGCCATTGTCAAGGGCGCGGTGGACGAGGGTTTTTTCCAGTACCAGGGCTCGCTGAACAAAGGTGCCGAGGACGCGTCTCGCAGCATCAGCCTGTTTTTCAAGGTGCATGACGCCGAGCTGGCGTTCCAGCCGGGCTGGCCTTCGGTCAGCAAGGTCAGCGGCGACGTCTTTGTCGAGGACAGCGGCGTGCGTATCTATGCCAGCCAGGGGCAACTGCTGGACACCCAGGTCAAGGATGTTGTGGTAACCATTCCCCACGCGCCGGCCGGGCAGAATGTCCATCTGTTGTTGGACGGCGGCTTTGCCGGGGTATTGGGCGACGGGCTGAAAATCCTCCAGACCGCACCCATCGGCACGGCCGAGACCTTCGCCGGTTGGGAAGGCGAGGGCGATCTGCAAGGCAAGGTGAACCTGGATATCCCGCTGGCCAAAGGTGAACAGCCGAAGATCCTGGTGGATTTCAGTACCGACAAGGCCCGGCTCAAGCTCAGCGAGCCGGCGCTGGAGCTTACCCAGCTCAAGGGCGATTTTCGTTTCGACAGCGCCAAGGGGCTCAGTGGCAAGAACATCGCGGCCCGGGCATTCGACCGGCCGGTAAGCGCGCAGATTTTTGCCGAAGGCCGTGCCGGTGCGCTCGACACACGGGTGGTAGCGTCCGGGCGGGTCGAGGTCAAGAAGCTTACGGATTGGTTGAGCGTGACCCAGCCATTGCCCATCTCCGGCGTGGTTCCCTATCAGTTGCAAGTGACGCTCAACGGTGCCGACAGCCAATTGTCGGTCAGCTCCGATCTCAAGGGCGTGGCGGTGGATCTCCCGGCGCCCTTCGGCATGGCTGCGGATGTCGGGCGCGACACAGTGTTCCGTATGACGTTGCAAGGGGCGGAGCGTCGCTACTGGGTCGACTATGGCGACCTGGCCAGTTTCACTTACGCCGCGCCGAGCGGAAAAATCGCTGACGGGCGTGGCGAATTGCTGCTGGGCGCCGGCGAGGCGGTTCTGCCTGGCGCCAAGGGGCTGCGGCTGCGCGGCACATTGTCGGAGCTGGACGTGAGCCCCTGGCAGGATCTGTTGGGCAGATATGCCGGCAAGGACCCGGGCGGCAGTGCCCGGCAGGTGCTCAACAGTGCCGATCTCAAGGTTGGCAAGCTCACCGCGATGGGCACGACGCTTGACCAGGCCTCGGTGCAGTTGGACCGCAAGGCCGATGCCTGGGCCCTGCGGCTCGATAGCCAGCAGGCCAAGGGCAGCGTCAACCTGCCGGATGCGAAGGCCGCGCCAATCGGGATCCGCCTCGACTATGTGCGCCTGCCGGCCGCGGACCCGACGGTCCAGGCCGACGAAAACGCCCCGGACCCGCTGGCCTCGGTCGACCCGAGCAAAATCCCGGCGATGGATATCGCCATCGACCAGTTGTTCCAGGGGCCGGATCTCATTGGTGCCTGGTCGCTGAAAGTCCGGCCGACGGGCAAGGGCATCGCGCTGAATGACCTGGACATGGGCCTCAAGGGCATGGTCCTGCATGGCAATGGCGCCTGGGAGGGCCTGCCCGGTTCCACCAGCAGTTGGTACAAAGGCCGGATCAAGGGCAAGAACCTCGCCGATGTGCTCAAGGGTTGGGGGTTTGCGCCTAGCGTGACAAGCCAGGAATTCCATCTGGACGTCGACGGACGCTGGCCCGGTTCACCTGCATGGGTCGCCACCAAGCGTTTCTCCGGCAGCCTCGATGCGTCACTCAACAAGGGTCAGTTCGTCGAAGTCGAAGGCAGCGCCCAGGCCTTGCGGGTTTTCGGCCTGTTGAACTTCAACTCCATCGGCCGGCGCTTGCGCCTGGATTTCTCCGATCTGTTCGGCAAGGGACTGAGCTACGATCGGGTCAAGGGCCTGCTGGTGGCGAGCAGCGGTGTGTACGTGACTCGCGAGCCGATCACCCTGACCGGACCTTCGAGCAACCTGGAACTCAACGGAACGCTGGACATGGTGGCCGACCGGGTCGATGCCAAGCTGCTGGTAACCTTGCCTGTCACCAATAACCTGCCGATCGCCGCGTTGATCGTCGGCGCACCGGCGGTGGGTGGGGCGCTGTTTCTGATCGACAAGCTGATCGGCGACCGCGTCGCGCGTTTTGCCAGCGTAAGATACGACGTCAAGGGGCCGTGGAAAGAGCCGAAGATCACTTTCGACAAGCCGTTTTGACAGGTAGTGACAATCCCTTTGTGGGAGCGAGCCTGCTCGCGAAGGCATAGGATCAGTGCAAGTGATGTGAACTGACCCAGCGCTTTCGCGAGCAGGCTCGCTCCCACAAGGGAGATTCGATAGTAAGGAGGCACCATGCCAATCGCCGTGGTTCAAATGGTCAGCCAGAGCGATGTGCTCGCCAACCTGGCCCGTGCCCGGGTGTTGCTGGAGCAGGCCGCGGCGGGTGGCGCACGGCTGGCGGTGCTGCCGGAAAACTTCGCGGCCATGGGCCGGCGGGACGTTGCCGATATCGCGCGGGCCGAAGCCTTTGGTCAGGGTCCGATCCTGCCGTGGTTGAAACAGGTCGCGCGCGACCTCAGGTTATGGATTGTGGCCGGCACGTTGCCGTTGCCGCCGGTGGGCCAGCCCGAGGCCAAGGCCCATGCATGTTCGTTGCTGGTGGACGACCAGGGCGAGATCGTCGCGCGTTATGACAAGCTGCACCTGTTCGACGTGGACGTGGCGGACAATCGCGGTCGTTACCGTGAATCCGATGACTATGCTTATGGCGGCAACGTGGTGGTTGCCGACACACCGGTGGGCCGGGTTGGCCTGACAGTCTGCTACGACTTGCGTTTTCCCGAGCTCTACAGCGAGTTGCGGGCGGCCGGGGCCGAGCTGATTACCGCGCCTTCGGCGTTTACCGCGGTGACCGGCGCTGCGCATTGGGACGTACTGATTCGCGCCCGGGCCATCGAAACCCAGTGCTACGTGCTGGCGGCCGCCCAGGGTGGGTTGCATCCGGGGCCCCGGGAAACCTTTGGCCATGCCGCGATAGTCGACCCGTGGGGGCGTGTGCTGGCGCAACAGGATCAAGGCGAGGCCGTGCTGCTGGCCGAGCGCGACGACAGTGAACAGGCGTCCATCCGGGCGCGCATGCCGGTGGCGAGCCATCGGCGCTTTTTCTCGCAGGGCGCCCGACAGCGACCTGTCCAAGACGACGAATTCAAGGCGTAAAACATATGAGCGGGTTGTTGTCCTCAGTCAGTGAACACCTTTTAGCCCCCGGCGGCGTGACCCTCGAAAGCCTGCAAGGCGTGCTGGGCGACCTGGCCGGTCCGGGCATCGATGCGGCCGACCTGTATTTCCAGGGACAGATTTCCGAGTCCTGGTCGCTGGAAGACGGCATCGTCAAGGAAGGCAGTTTCAACCTCGACCAGGGTGTGGGCGTGCGTGCCCAATCCGGCGAAAAGACCGGGTTTGCCTACAGCAACGCCATCACCCTTGAGGCCCTCGGCGCCGCGGCTCGTGCGGCTCGCTCGATTTCCCGGGCCGGGCAGAATGGCACGGTCCAGGCGTTCAGCAGCCAGGACGTGGCCCAGCTGTATGCGCCGGACAACCCACTGGAAGTCATGAGTCGCGCCGAAAAGGTCGAGCTGCTCAAGCGCATTGACGTCGCCACGCGTGCCCTCGACCCGCGTATCCAGCAGGTGTCGGTGAGCATGGCCGGGGTCTGGGAGCGGATTCTGGTGGCCTCCACCGACGGTGGCCTGGCGGCGGATGTGCGGCCGCTGGTGCGTTTCAACGTCAGCGTGATCGTCGAGCAGAACGGTCGCCGTGAGCGCGGCGGCCATGGGGGTGGCGGTCGTACCGACTATCGTTATTTCCTAAGTGAAGACCGCGCCATGGGCTATGCCCGCGAAGCGCTGCGCCAGGCGCTGGTGAACCTTGAGGCCATCCCGGCCCCGGCCGGCACGTTGCCAGTGGTGCTCGGCTCCGGCTGGTCCGGCGTGCTGCTGCACGAAGCCGTGGGCCACGGCCTGGAAGGTGACTTCAACCGCAAGGGCAGTTCGGCCTACAGCGGGCGCATGGGGGAGATGGTCGCCTCGAAACTCTGCACCATCGTCGACGACGGCACGCTCGCCGGGCGTCGTGGTTCGCTGAGCGTCGACGACGAAGGCACCCCGACCGAATGCACCACGCTGATCGAGAACGGCGTGCTCAAGGGCTACATGCAAGACAAGCTCAATGCCCGCTTGATGGGCGTGGCCCGCACCGGCAACGGTCGCCGCGAGTCTTACGCGCACCTGCCCATGCCGCGCATGACCAACACCTACATGCTCGGCGGCCAGAGCGATCCGGCGGAAATCATCGCGTCGGTGAAGAAGGGCATCTACTGCGCCAATCTCGGCGGCGGCCAGGTGGACATCACCAGCGGCAAGTTCGTGTTTTCCACCAGCGAGGCCTACCTGATCGAAGACGGCAAGATCACTGCGCCGGTCAAGGGTGCGACGTTGATCGGCAACGGGCCGGAGGCGATGAGCAAAGTTTCCATGGTCGGTAACGACCTGGCGCTGGACAGCGGCGTGGGCACGTGCGGCAAGGATGGGCAGTCAGTGCCGGTGGGTGTCGGTCAGCCGACCCTGAAGATCGATGCGATTACCGTGGGTGGCACGGGCGCATAAAAATATTCAGGGATGTGCGCACGTCATCGTGGCGAGGGAGCTTGCTCCCGCCGGGCTACGCAGTAGCCCCAATGCGGTTGCTACGCAACCGAGCGGGAGCAAGCTCCCTCGCCACGGTAACTGCCGCCTCTTGCAGAGGAGTCAAGCTGTTACGATCAGCGCAGGCCGCGTTGAGTCTCGTCCAGCTCACGGATGTACTTGAAGATTTTACGGCTCGACGCCGGCGGCTTGTTCTGCGCCAGTTCGTGCTGGGCCTGACGGATCAGCGAGCGCAGTTGCTGGCGATCGGCCTCCGGGTAGTCGATGACGAATTTTTCCAGAGTGCCGTCATCGCCTGCGATCAGGCGATCACGCCAGCGTTCCAGGTTGTGGAAACGCTCGTTGTACTGCCGGGTGGAGGCATCGAGCTGGTCGAGCAGAACCAGGATGGCGTCAGTGTCCTGGTCGCGCATCAGCTTGCCGATGAATTGCAGGTGCCGTTTACGCGCGATATTCGCGGTGTGCTTGGGCGCATCGGCCAGGGCCCGGCGCAAGGCGTCGGTCAAGGGCAGTTTGGCCAGCAAGTCAGGCTTGAGTGTTGTCAGGCGCTCGCCGAGGTCAACCAGAGCATGCAGCTCGCGTTTGACCTGGGATTTGCTTTTTTCACCCTCGTAGAGGGAGTCGTCGTAAGAATCAACCATGGTGGCAGTCCGCAAAGAAACGCCGCCATGATAACCAGTCGGGGGCCGCTTGTCCGGCCCGGTCGCTCGATGGCCATTACCGAAAGCAGAATTTGAGTGGAGAACACCATGAGTGCAGTTCAAAGCGTCGGCCCGCAAGCATTGCCGGCACTGCAGGAACAGGTCGAGCAGATCCTCGCCGAAGCCAGGCGACAGGGCGCCAGCGCGTGCGAAGTGGCGGTGTCGCTGGAGCAGGGGCTGTCGACGTCGGTGCGCCAACGCGAAGTGGAGACCGTCGAATTCAATCGCGACCAGGGCTTTGGCATCACCCTTTACGTGGGGCAGCGCAAGGGGTCGGCCAGCACCTCGGCCAGCGGCCCTGACGCCATTCGCGAAACAGTCGCCGCTGCATTGGCGATTGCCCAGCATACGTCCGAAGACGAAGCCTCCGGCCTGGCCGATGCCGCGCTGATGTGCAAGGAGCTCAAGGACTTCGATCTGTTCCACGCCTGGGACATCACGCCCGAGCAGGCCATCGAGCAGGCACTGCGCTGCGAAGCGGCAGCATTCGACGCCGACAGCCGGATCAAGAATGCCGACGGCACTACGCTCAATACCCACCAAGGGTGCCGCGTTTATGGCAACAGCCATGGTTTCATCGGCGGGTACGCATCGACGCGTCACAGCCTCAGCTGCGTGATGATCGCCGAGGCCAATGGGCAGATGCAGCGCGACTACTGGTACGACGTGAGTCGCCAGGGCACATTGCTGGCGGACCCGGTGAGCATCGGCCAGAAGGCTGCGCAACGGGCCGCCAGTCGCCTGGGCGCGCGGCCTGTGCCGACCTGTGAGGTGCCGGTGCTGTTCTCCGCCGAGTTGGCCGGTGGCTTGTTCGGCAGCTTCCTGTCAGCGGTGTCCGGCGGCAACCTGTACCGCAAATCCTCGTTCCTCGAAGGCGCGCTGGGCCAGAAACTGTTTCCGGAATGGATGACCATCGACGAGCGTCCGCACCTGATGCAGGCCATGGGCAGTTCGGCTTTCGACGGGGATGGCCTGGCCACCTATGCCAAGCCGTTCGTGGAAAACGGCGAGCTGGTTTCGTACATCCTCGGCACCTATTCGGGTCGCAAATTGGGCATGCCGAGCACCGCTAACGCCGGTGGCGTGCACAACCTGTTCGTCACTCATGGCGAGGAAGACCAGGCAGCGCTGCTGCGGCGCATGGGGCGTGGGTTGTTGGTCACCGAGCTGATGGGCCACGGCTTGAACATGGTGACAGGCGATTATTCCCGTGGCGCGGCGGGGTTCTGGGTCGAAAATGGCGAGATCCAATTCCCGGTCCAGGAAGTCACCATTGCCGGCAACATGCGCGACATGTTCAAGCAGATCGTGGCGGTGGGCAGCGACTTGGAGCTGCGCAGCAACATCCGCACCGGCTCGGTGCTGATCGAGCGAATGATGGTGGCGGGTAGCTGAAACTCATCGCTTCAAAAAAGGCGCGTCATCCGTTGGGATGACGCGCTTTTTTTGTGCCCGCAGAAACCCGCGACGAGAGAGCTTTTGTGGCGATGGAGCTTGCTCCCGCTCGGTTGCGCAGCGACCGCAAAATCCTGGGGCCGCTGCGCGACCCAGCGGGAGCAAGCTCCCTCGCCACGATGGTGAGTGCTATCTTGCTGTTGTGTTGGTTCTTATTATCATCTAATAATGAATCTCATTCGCCGATTGAGCCCCGGTCATGAGTCTTGCCCTGCACGAACAACCCTACCTTGAAAACTGGCGCTGGATGAGTCGCCAGATCCGCTGCGCGATGAGCCCGGACGAGCCGCGGCTGATCGAACACTACCTGGCCGAGGGGCGCTACCTGGCCTGCTGCACCGCCACCTCGCCGTGGATGATTGGCGAAACTGCCTTCCGGCTGTTGCTCGACACCGCTTCGGATGTCGCGCTGCCCTGGCACTGGCGCAACCTCTGCCTGGATCAAGCCTGGCGCCCTTTGCGTGAACTTGAGCGGCAGGCGCTTTGCCGCTGCCGCCTCAAGCGTTGGCAAAGCCATGCCTGGGCGCTGGCTAGCTGCGCGCTGGAGCCGTCGATTTCCCTTATTGAACTGGAGCAAGGATTTCCCGATGAGTAATACCCGTATCGAACGCGACAGCATGGGTGAACTTCAGGTCCCCGTGGACGCACTCTATGGCGCGCAGACCCAGCGCGCGGTGGATAATTTTCCGGTCAGCGGCCAGCGCATGCCGGCGCAGTTCATTCGTGCCCTGATCCTGGCCAAGGCCGCCGCCGCACGCGCCAATGTCGAGTTGGAGCAAATCAGCGTCGCCCAGGGCAAAGCCATCGTCGATGCGGCCCAGGGCCTTCTCGAAGGCGACTTCATGGCGCATTTCCCGGTGGATATCTTCCAGACCGGCTCCGGCACCAGTTCCAACATGAACGCCAATGAAGTGATTGCCACGCTTGCCAGTCGCTTGCTGGGAGAGGTGGTCAACCCGAACGACCACGTCAATTGTGGCCAGAGCAGCAACGACATCATCCCCACCAGTATTCATGTCAGCGCCGCGCTGGCCCTGCACGAGCAATTGCTGCCGGCGCTGTTGCACCTGGTCCAGGTGATCGAACGCAAGGCCGAAGAAGTCCACCCCTTCATAAAGACTGGCCGCACCCACCTGATGGATGCCATGCCGGTGCGCTTGAGCCAAGTGCTCGACGGTTGGGCGCAGCAGCTCAAGGCCAACATCGGCCACTTGCAGGATCTGTTGCCGAGCCTGCAGTCCCTGGCCCAGGGCGGTACGGCGGTTGGCACTGGCGTCAATGCCCATCCACGCTTCGCCGAATTGTTCAGCCAGCAGTTGACGCAACTGACCCAGGTGCAATTCAGCCCGGGCAAGAACCTGTTCGCGCTGATCGGCTCCCAGGACACTGCCGTGGCGGTTTCCGGACAGCTCAAGACCACTGCCGTGTCGCTGATGAAAATCGCCAACGACCTGCGCTGGATGAACTCAGGGCCGCTGGCCGGGCTGGGCGAGATCGAGCTCGAAGGCCTGCAGCCGGGCTCCTCGATCATGCCCGGCAAGGTCAACCCGGTCATCCCCGAAGCCACCGCCATGGTCGCGGCCCAGGTCATCGGCAACGACACGGTGATTACCGTCGCCGGCCAGTCGGGCAATTTCGAACTCAACGTGATGCTGCCGATCATCGCCCAGAACCTGCTGAGCAGCATCGCCCTGATGTCCACCGCCAGCCGATTGCTGGCGGACAAGGCCATCGCCACGTTCAAGGTCAACGAAGCCAGGCTCAAGGAAGCGCTGTCGCGCAATCCTATCCTGGTCACGGCACTGAATCCGATCATTGGTTACCAGAAGGCCGCTGAAATAGCCAAGAAGGCTTATCAGCAGGGTCGCCCGGTGATCGATGTCGCCTTGGAACACACCGACCTGTCGCGCGCCGAACTGGAGATCCTGCTGGACCCGGAAAAGCTCACCGCCGGTGGTGTGTAACCCCGACACTTGTGTGGAGGACTCATCATGGAGCATTGGAAACGTACGATCGAACGGGCCAATCACCATTTCCTGCAGGGTGAGTGGGTGGATGCCCGCGAAGCCTACCTGCAGGCCCTGGCCCTGGCGCAGGTGTTGTTCGAGCGTTGGGCGGATGCCGACGAAGCCGTAGCCGCCTGTGTCGTGTCGCATCACAACCTGGCGGATCTGCACTTGCGCCTGAACCAGCCGGAGGAGAGCGCCGAGTACCTCTGCGCGATTCACCAACGGTTATTGCAGACCATGCAGGACGAACGCCTGGCGCCGGCCCTGCGTGCCGCCGCGATGCGCCAGAGCCACAGGACCTACGTCGAACTGCTGAATTTCATCAGCGAGCATGGCGAGTACCCACGCACTCAGCGCCTGCTGCACAACGCTGCCGTTTCGTCCCGGCACAGCCCAATCCCTCATCATTACGGAGTCCACTGAGATGGCTTTCACCTTGCCTGCATTGCCTTACGCCTACGATGCCCTGGAACCGCACATCGATGCGCAGACCATGGAGATTCACTACACCAAGCATCACCAGACTTATATCAACAACCTCAACGCGGCGGTGGATGGCACTGAATATGCCGATTGGCCCATAGAAAAACTGGTGGCCAGCGTGGAGCAATTACCGCAGGCGCTACGAGCCGCGGTGATCAACCAGGGCGGTGGTCATGCGAACCACTCGCTGTTCTGGGAAGTGATGACGCCCCACGGTGGCGGCCAGCCGGACGGTGCGCTGGCAGCGGCGATAGACGCGCAGTTGGGCGGTCTCGATCAGTTCAAGGAAGCCTTCACGAAAGCGGCACTGACCCGTTTCGGCAGCGGCTGGGCCTGGTTGAGTGTGACCCCGCAAAAGACTCTGGTGGTGGAAAGCAGCGGCAACCAGGACAGCCCGCTGATGGGCGGCAACACGCCGATCCTGGGCCTGGACGTCTGGGAGCATGCCTATTACCTGCTGTATCAAAACCGCCGTCCGGAATACATCAACGCGTTCTACAACGTGATCAATTGGCCAGAAGTCGCCCGGCGCTATCAGGCTGCGCTTGCTTGATGTTCTTATAAACAACCCAAGGCTGACTATGGACACTGAAACTCTGGCGATAGGCGGCGGGCGAATGTTCCGCTATGCCTTGGGCTCGCTGTTGCTGTTGGCCGGCATGACATTATTGGTGGCCCAAGGGCTGGCGTGGCTGGACCTTGAGCCAAAAATGTTGCGTGCGCTCCAGGGCGGCGGGCTTTGCGCCTTGGGTACGGCGTTGGGCGCGGTGCCGGTGCTGGTGATACGGCGCATGCCTCAAGCCATGAGCGATTCACTGCTGGGCTTCGGGGCGGGGGTGATGCTCGCCGCCACCGCGTTTTCGCTCATCGTGCCGGGCATTGCCGCAGCCGAGCAGTTGGGCTTCACGCCTTGGGCGGCCAGCGGGCTCATCTGTTTCGGCATCCTGTCGGGTGCGTTCGGACTGTACCTGGTGGACCGCAAGGTCTCTGCCAGCCCTGAAAGACTGGTTGCGACCCCAGGACGACCGGTTATTGCGCCGCGGATCTGGTTGTTCGTGTTCGCCATCATCGCCCACAACATCCCGGAAGGCATGGCGGTGGGCGTTTCGGCGGGCGGCGGCATGGCGGATGCCGATAGCCTGGCGATGGGCATCGCTTTGCAGGATGTGCCGGAAGGGCTGGTGATTGCGCTGGTGCTGGCCGCGGCGGGGATGTCGCGGGTCAAGGCGTTCCTGATTGGCGCAGCGTCAGGGCTGGTCGAGCCGGTGTTCGCATTGCTCTGTGCCTGGCTGGTGACGTTGGCCGAGGTGCTGTTGCCGTTGGGGTTGGCGCTGGCCGCCGGAGCGATGCTATTGGTGGTGACCCATGAGGTCATCCCCGAGTCGCGCCGCAATGGGCATGAAAAACTGGCGAGCCTGGGGCTTTTGATTGGGTTCTGCTTGATGATGGTGATGGATACGGCGTTGGGGTGATGTGCAAGTGGATGAGCTTTTGTGGTGAGGGAGCTTGCTCCCTCACCACCGGCAAGTCAGCAGTACCTGATTACTCGCCTTCGTCGAAATAGTTGTTGATCAGTGCCACCAGCGCATCCATGGCTTCCTGCGCCTGTTCACCTTCGGTACTCAGGTGGATCTTGGTGCCTTTACCCGCAGCCAGCATCATCATCGCCATGATGCTCTTACCGTCGACTGTCGCCTCCGGCGTGCGCCCGACCCTGATCGTGGTTTCTGGAAACTTGCCCGCGACACCTACGAATTTCGCCGATGCACGGGCATGCAAACCCAGCTTGTTGATGATTTCAATTTCCCGAGCAGGCATCGCGATGTGAATCCTTTAGCTGAGGTCGCGGTGGCGAACCTGGACATTCTTCAAGGTTTGTTGCAGGAGCTGACCCAGGCGTTCGGTCAGGTATACGGAACGGTGATGACCGCCAGTGCAGCCAACGGCAATCGTGACATAGGCACGGTTGTTGGCGGCAAAACGCGGCAGCCATTTGAGTAGATAGCTGGAGATGTCCTGGTACATTTCCTCGACATCCGGCTGGGCAGCCAGGTAGTCGATCACCGGCTGGTCGAGCCCGGACTGCTCGCGCAGTTCAGGTTTCCAGTAAGGATTGGGCAGGCAGCGGACATCAAACACCAGGTCGGCATCCACGGGCATGCCACGCTTGAAGCCGAACGACTCCACCAGGAAGGCCGTACCGGGTTCCGGCTGGTTCAGCAGGCGCAACTTGATGGTGTCGCGCAACTGGTACAGATTCAGGTGGGTAGTGTTGACCTTCAGGTCCGCCAGGTCGGCAATCGGCCCCAGCAGTTGGCTCTCGTCATGGATCGCTTCAGCCAGGGAGCGGCTGGCGTTGCTCAACGGGTGGCGTCGACGGGTTTCCGAAAAGCGCTTGAGCAGGGTTTCTTCGTCTGCGTCCAGGTACAACACGTCGCACTGGATGTGCCGGCTGCGCACTTCCTCAAGCAACGCCGGGAAGCGCGACAAATGGCTCGGCAGGTTGCGGGCGTCGATGGACACGGCGACCAGCGGTTGCGCCAGCTCGGTATGGATCAGGGCGCGCTCGGCCAGTTCCGGAAGCAGGCCGGCCGGCAAATTGTCAATGCAATAGTAGCCGCTGTCCTCAAGGACGTTGAGGGCCGTGCTTTTACCGGAGCCGGAGCGGCCACTGACGATGATCATGCGCATGTTTAATGGCCGTTCTGCTCGTCCAGGACTACCTGATACAAGGCTTCGTTGCTCGGGGCGCTGCGCAGTTTTTCGCGTACTTCCTTGCGGTCTAGCATGCTGGCGATCTGGCGCAGCAGCTCGAGGTGCGCATCGGTCGCCGCTTCCGGGACCAGCAATACGAACAGCAGGTCGACCGGGGCGCCGTCGATGGCGTCGAAATCGATGGGGGCTTCAAGGTGTAGCAGCGCACTGATCGGCGCGGAACAACCCTTGAGGCGGCAATGGGGAATGGCGATGCCGTTGCCAAAACCGGTGGAACCGAGTTTTTCACGGGCAACCAACGCCTCGAAAACGTCCTGCATTTCCAGATCCGGCACTTCGCGGTGGATCAGGTTGGCGATTTGTTCGAGGGCTTTCTTTTTACTGCCACCCGGCGCGTTCACCTGGGAACGGCCGGGGGTCAGGATGGATTCTAGTCGGATCATGGATTGGGGGGGTTAACGACCGGTTGCGCCCTGAAGGAGGCTCTGGGTCTTTTCCTTATGCTTTTTGAGTTGGCGATCCAGCTTGTCGGTCAGCAGGTCAATCGCGGCATACATGTCTGAATGCTCTGCGTTGGCAACTACTTCTCCGCCGGGAATATGCAGCGTGGCTTCGATTTTCTGCAGCAGCTTCTCGACGTTCATCGTGACTTGCACGTTGGTGATCTTGTCGAAATGCCTTTCCAATCGGTCGAGTTTTTCGCCGATGTAGGTGCGCAGGGGTTCGGTCACTTCCAGTTGGTGTCCACTGATGTTGACTTGCATACAGCTTCTCCTTCGTTGCCAGTGCATAAAGCGGCAGGTAGAAATACCTGCCACTGGAACGCTGTGGCGTGGCCTGTTACATCAACCGCTTGCGTTCGCTCGAAGGCGCGATTCCCAGGGATTCGCGGTATTTGGCGACGGTACGGCGGGCCACCTGAATGCCTTGTGCCTCCAGTAAACCAGCGATCTTGCTGTCACTCAACGGCTTTTTCTGATTTTCCGCAGCGACCAGTTTTTTAATGATCGCGCGGATGGCCGTGGACGAGCATTCACCGCCTTCGGAGGTACTGACGTGGCTGGAGAAAAAGTATTTCAATTCATAGATGCCCCTTGGGGTATGCATGAATTTCTGGGTAGTCACCCTCGAAATCGTCGACTCGTGCATGCCCACCGCCTCGGCGATGTCATGCAAGACCAACGGTTTCATCGCTTCGTCACCGTACTCCAGGAAGCCGCGCTGATGCTCGACGATCTGGGTGGCGACTTTCATCAGGGTTTCGTTGCGGCTTTGCAGGCTCTTGATGAACCAGCGCGCCTCCTGCAACTGATTGCGCATGAAGGTATTGTCGGCGCTGGTGTCGGCACGCTTCACAAAACCGGCGTATTGGGCATTGACCCGCAGCTTGGGTACCGATTCCTGGTTCAGCTCCACCAGCCAGCGATCGTTGTGCTTGCGTACGATCACATCGGGGACGACATACTCGGGCTCGGTGGATTCGATTTGCGAGCCGGGGCGCGGATTCAGGCTTTGCACCAGTTCGATGACCTGGCGCAGCTCATCTTCCTTGAGCTTCATCCGACGCATCAACTGGCTGTAGTCGCGGCCGCCCAGCAGGTCGATGTAGTCGGTGACCAGGCGCTTGGCTTCGGCCAGCCATGGCGTCTTGGCGGGCAGCTGTCGCAATTGCAGCAGCAGGCATTCGCCTAGGTTGCGAGCGCCAATGCCGGCGGGTTCGAATTGCTGGATGCGATGCAGGACAGCTTCGATCTCGTCCAGCTCGATATCGAGCTCCGGGTCAAAGGCTTCGAGGATTTCTTCGAGGGTCTCGTCCAGGTAGCCCTGGTTGTTGATGCAATCGATCAACGTCACCGCGATCAGACGGTCGGTATCCGACATCGGCGCCAGGTTCAGTTGCCACAGCAGATGGCTTTGCAGGCTTTCGCCAGCAGAGGTGCGAGTGGTGAAGTCCCACTCGTCGTCGTCACCGCCTGGCAGGCTGCTGGCGCTGGTCTGGTAGACGTCTTCCCACGCCGTGTCCACGGGCAGGTCATTGGGAATGCGTTCGCTCCATTCGCCATCGTCGAGGTTATCTACCGTCGGGGCGGCTTCCTGATAGGACGGTTCCGGGACCTCCGGGGTAGTTTTCTGCTCGACGTTGTCGGCCAGTGGGTCGGTATTGTCGAAGTCGTCGCCTTCTTCCTGGCGTTCGAGCATCGGATTGGACTCCAGCGCCTCCTGGATTTCCTGTTGCAGGTCCAGGGTCGACAATTGGAGTAGGCGGATAGCCTGTTGCAGCTGCGGTGTCATCGTCAGCTGCTGGCCCATTCTCAAGACTAGCGATGGTTTCATGGCTGGGGCTTAACACCTTATTCGCCGGCGCACATGCGCCATCCACTACAGGGCGCCGAAGCGCCAAACTTAAGCAAATTATATGCCTGAAACTGAAGTGTTTGCCTAGGGGGCTATCTCAATTAATTGAGGGCGCCCGGGCATCCGCCAGGCCACCTTTGGCTTAAAGGCGGAACTCATGGCCCAGGTATACTTCCTTGACCAGTTCGTTGGCCAGGATGGTGGCGGAGTCGCCCTCGGCGATCAGCTGGCCATCGTTGACGATGTAGGCGGTTTCACAGATATCCAGCGTCTCGCGCACGTTGTGGTCGGTGATCAGCACACCGATTCCCTTGGCCTTGAGGTGATGGATGATCTGCTTGATGTCGCCCACCGAAATCGGGTCCACGCCGGCAAACGGCTCATCCAGCAGAATGAATTTCGGCGCGGTGGCCAGGGCGCGGGCGATCTCCACGCGGCGACGTTCGCCACCGGAAAGGCTCATGCCCAGATTGTCGCGAATGTGGCTGATATGGAACTCCTGCAGTAGGCTTTCCAGCTCCTGGCGACGGCCGGCCTTGTCGAGCTCCTGGCGGGTTTCCAGGATCGCCATGATGTTGTCGGCTACCGACAATTTGCGAAAGATCGACGCCTCTTGTGGCAGGTAGCCAATGCCAGCCTTTGCCCGGCCATGCATCGGCCGGTGGCTGACGTCCAGATCATCGATCAGCACTCGACCCTGGTCGGCCTGCACCAGGCCGACAATCATGTAGAAACAGGTGGTCTTGCCCGCGCCATTGGGGCCGAGCAAGCCTACGATCTGGCCGCTTTCGATGGACAGGCTGACGTCACGCACGACTTGGCGGTTCTTGTAGCTCTTGGCCAGATGCTGAGCTTTCAGAGTTGCCATTACTGGGCCTTCTGCTCGTCGGTTTTCTTTTTCGGCTGGATCACCATGTCGATGCGCGGGCGCGATTCGGTGACCTTGCTGCCTGTGGCGCGACCAGCGCTGGCGAGTTTCTTGTTGGTGTCGTAGACGATTTTCTCGCCTTGGGTCACGTTGTTGTCCTTGTCGACAACCTTGGCGCGGTCGATCAATACGACGCGGTCCTGGGAGGCGTGGTACTGGATGGTGACGCCATAACCCTGGACCGGCTTGGTGTCGCCCGCGGTTTGCATTTGCTCGAAGTAGGCCAGGTTGCCTACCGAGGTGACCACGTCGATGTCGCCGGACTGGGTGCGGGTGATGGTCACGGTATTGCCGGTGACCTTCATCGAACCCTGGGTGATGATCACGTCACCTTTATAGGTGGCGACGCCGTTCTTGTCGTCCAGTTGCGCGTCGTCGGCCTGGATGCGGATAGGCTGGTCGCGGTCGGTGGGGAGGGCCCAGGCGCTCGCGCTTCCCAGTGCTGCGCCCAGACTGAGCAAAATAGGGAGGGTTTTAGCGAGCTTCATACTGTCCTCTTACGTTCGATAGCAGGTGTATCCTGCTTTCCTTCAAATAGGCCTTCATTCCCGTGCCGGTCGACACGCCGCCGGCGCCGTCGATTCTAACGGGTTGCTCGGTCTGCGCATATTGGCGCTGCGGGAAGACTGTCATACGGGTACTGGTAATGATGGTCGTACGGTTCTTCTCATCGGTTCGGGCCACGCGTACCGAGTCGATCAGTTCCACCTCGGTGCCGCCGGGATTGACCTCGGCACGCTCGCTTTGTACGTGCCACGGAAACTCCGTGCCGCGGAACATGTTCAGGTCCGGCTTGGTGACCAGCGTGATGTCGCTGGCCTTCACGTGATCGACCTTGTCCGACGTCATCTCATACTGCAGCTTGCCGTCAGGCAAGTACTGCAAGGTGTGCGTGTTGGTCGCGTACCAGTCGATATCGTTTTCCGGCGCCTGGACCGCAGGCTGGTCGAGGAAGCGTTCCGGGCTGATGTTCCAGTAGCCCACCGCCGCGAAGATGGCGGTGATACAGCCGAACACCAGGATGGTGCGAATTTTCTTGCTTAGCATAGGTGGCTCACAGGTACGCGGCGTTGGCCGCTTCGAGGTGGCCCTGGGCACGCAGGATCAGTTCACAGAATTCGCGGGCCGCGCCTTCGCCGCCCCTCGCCGTGGTGACGCCATGGGCGTGCTCGCGTACGAAGGCAGCCGCGTTGGCCACTGCCATGCCCAGGCCGACACGGCGGATCACCGGAAGGTCTGGCAGATCGTCACCGAGGTAGGCGACCTGCTCATAGCTTAGATTGAGTTGGCCGAGGAGTTCATCCAGCACCACCAATTTGTCTTCGCGCCCCTGATAAAGGTGCGGGATGCCGAGGTTCTTCGCGCGCCGTTCGACCACCGGGGTCTTGCGACCGCTGATGATAGCGGTCTGCACGCCGGTGGCCATCAGCATCTTGATGCCCTGGCCATCAAGGGTGTTGAACGTCTTGAATTCGCTGCCGTCTTCGAGGAAATACAGGCGGCCATCGGTCAGCACACCATCCACGTCGAACACTGCCAGTTTGATTGCTTTGCCGCGTTGCAACAGGTCTGTGCTCATTTACATGACTCCCGCACGCAGCAAGTCGTGCATATTCAGGGCGCCCACCGGGCGGTCTTCGTCGTCGACCACCACCAGGGCGCTGATCTTGTGGTCTTCCATGATCTTCAAGGCTTCGGCGGCCAGCATCTCGGCCCGGGCCGTCTTGCCGTGGGGGGTCATGACCTCATCGATGGTCGTGCTGTGGATATCGATGGTGCGATCCAGGGTGCGACGCAGGTCGCCGTCGGTGAAGATCCCGGCGAGCTTGCCGTCCGCCTCCAGGATAACGGTCATGCCCAGCCCCTTGCGGGTCATTTCCATGAGGGCGTCCTTGAGCAGCGTGCCACGTTGTATCTGCGGCAATGCCTCCCCCGCGTGCATCACGTTCTCGACCTTGAGCAGCAGCCGGCGGCCCAGGGCGCCACCGGGGTGGGAGAAAGCGAAATCCTCGGCGGTAAAGCCCCTGGCTTCCAGCAAGGCCACGGCCAGGGCGTCGCCCATGACCAGCGCCGCCGTGGTGGAAGAAGTGGGGGCCAGGTTCAGCGGGCAGGCTTCGTGTTCGACATGCACGTTGAGGTTCACCTCGGCGGCCTTGGCCAGCGGCGAGTCGGGATTGCCGGTGAGACTGATCAACTGGATACCCAGGCGCTTGATCAACGGCAGCAGGGTAACGATTTCATTGGTGGAGCCGGAGTTCGACAATGCCAGGATGATGTCGTCCCGAGTAATCATGCCCATGTCGCCGTGGCTGGCTTCGGCAGGATGGACAAAAAACGCCGGGGTGCCGGTGCTGGCCAGGGTCGCGGCAATCTTGTTGCCGATGTGCCCGGATTTGCCCATGCCTACCACCACCACGCGGCCCTTGCTGGACAGAATCATCTCGCACGCGCGTACGAAATCAGCATCGATATGGGCCAGCAAACCTTGCACGGCTTCGAGTTCGAGGCGGAGGGTACGTTGTGCCGATTGAATCAGTTCGCTGGATTGGCTCATGTCAGAAATCGTATAGCCCGATGAAAAGGCGGCGATTATACCGGCAATGAACGATTCCCTCACGTTAGTTCGTCATGCTTTGTTCAGGCAGCCCCAACGCTTGACATGAAATGTGACGTTTTACCTCAAGCAAGGCTTAACGGGCGGGCGCCGGCCTTGGGCGCTTGGCCGTTGCAGTGATATAGTTCGCCGCCGGTTCGTGTGCCCGGCGTTACCGGCGTTTGTCGGCTGGCCGGGACATCCGAATATGAGGCTGCATCGCAAGGAGTTTAGATGAGTGCCGACAACGCCTACGCGGTCGAGCTGAAGGGGCTGTCCTTCAAGCGAGGGACGCGCAGCATTTTTAATGACATCGATATTCGCATCCCACGCGGCAAGGTGACCGGCATCATGGGGCCTTCCGGCTGCGGCAAGACCACGCTGCTGCGCCTGATGGGGGCACAATTGCGCCCCAGCGCCGGCGAAGTCTGGGTCAATGGCCAGAATCTTCCGGAATTGTCGCGCAGCGATCTGTTCGATGCGCGCAAGCATATGGGCGTGCTGTTCCAGAGCGGTGCGCTGTTTACCGATCTCGACGTGTTCGAAAACGTGGCGTTTCCCCTGCGGGTCCATACGGAACTGCCGGAAGAGATGATCCGCGATATTGTCCTGCTCAAATTGCAGGCAGTCGGGCTGCGCGGTGCCCTGGAGCTGATGCCGGACGAACTGTCCGGTGGCATGAAGCGTCGGGTCGCGTTGGCTCGGGCGATTGCCCTCGATCCGCAAATCCTCATGTACGACGAGCCCTTCGTCGGGCAGGACCCTATCGCGATGGGCGTGCTGGTGCGCCTGATCCGCTTGCTCAACGATGCGCTGGGCATCACCAGTATCGTGGTGTCCCACGACCTGGCCGAAACCGCGAGCATCGCTGACTACATCTATGTGGTCGGCGATGGCCAGGTGCTGGGGCAGGGCACGCCCCAGGAGTTGAAGGATTCGGACAACCCGCGTATTCGCCAATTCATGAAAGGTGATCCGGACGGCCCGGTGGCGTTCCATTTTCCGGCCACGGATTACCGTACCGATCTGCTGGGGAAGCGCTGATGCGCAAGAAGTCATTAATAGAAAGAGTCCGCCTGTTCGGTCGCTCCGGCATCGACGTGGTGGCAGTGCTGGGGCGTTCCTCGCTGTTCCTGATGCATGCCTTGCTCGGTCGCAACTCGACCGGCGGCGGTTTTGGCCTGCTGGTCAAGCAACTGCATTCGGTGGGGGTGATGTCCCTGGTGATCATCGTCGTCTCGGGGATTTTCATCGGCATGGTCCTGGCGCTCCAGGGCTTCAGCATATTGTCCAGCTACGGTTCGGAGCAGGCGGTCGGGCAGATGGTTGCGCTGACCTTGCTGCGTGAGCTCGGCCCCGTGGTCACGGCACTGCTGTTTGCCGGGCGCGCCGGTTCAGCGTTGACGGCCGAGATCGGTAACATGAAGTCCACCGAACAGCTGTCCAGCCTGGAAATGATCGGGGTCGACCCGCTCAAGTACATCATTGCCCCGCGCTTGTGGGCCGGCTTCATTTCCCTGCCGGTGCTGGCAATGATCTTCAGCGTCGTGGGGATCTGGGGCGGCTCATGGGTTGCCGTCGATTGGCTGGGGGTCTATGAAGGCTCCTACTGGGCCAACATGCAGAACAGCGTCGATTTTCTCGACGATGTGCTCAACGGTGTGATCAAGAGTGCCGTATTCGCTTTCGTGGTGACCTGGATCGCCGTGTTTCAAGGTTATGACTGTGAGCCCACGTCAGAGGGGATCAGCCGTGCCACAACCAAGACCGTGGTATACGCCTCGTTGGCCGTCCTGGGCCTTGACTTTATTCTGACCGCCTTGATGTTTGGAGATTTCTGATGCAAAACCGCACCCTGGAAATCGGTGTCGGCCTTTTCCTGCTGGCTGGCATCCTGGCTTTGCTGTTGCTGGCCCTGCGGGTCAGTGGACTGGCGCCGACCGCAAGCACCGATACTTATAAACTTTATGCTTATTTTGACAATATCGCCGGTTTGACGGTCAGAGCCAAGGTGACCATGGCCGGTGTGACCATCGGCAAGGTCACGGCAATCGATCTGGATCGCGACAGTTTCACCGGTCGGGTGACGCTGCAGCTGGAAAAGCGCGTGGATAACCTGCCGACTGACTCCACTGCATCTATTCTCACGGCTGGGCTGTTGGGTGAGAAATACATCGGTATCAGCGTGGGCGGGGAAGACACCCTGCTCAAGGATGGCGGGACCATTCACGACACGCAGTCGTCGCTGGTGCTTGAGGACCTGATCGGTAAATTCCTGCTCAATACCGTTAGCAAAGACGCCAAATGAGGAGCTTTTGAATGATCTCTATCCTGCGACGCAGCCTGCTGGTCCTGCTGGCGGCGCTGCCGCTGATGGGCAACGCCGTGGCGGCGCCTTCGGCGCACGACATCATCAAGACGACCACCGACCAACTGTTGGCCGATCTGTCGGCGAACAAGGAAAAGTACAAGCAGGACCCGAGCGCATTCTACGAGTCCTTGAATCGTATCGTCGGGCCGGTGGTGGATGCCGACGGTATTTCCAAGAGCATCATGACCGTCAAGTATTCGCGCAAGGCTACGCCCGCGCAGATGACCCGCTTCCAGGAAAACTTCAAGCGCAGCCTGTTCCAGTTCTATGGCAACGCCTTGCTCGAGTACAACAACCAGGGGATCACGGTCGACCCGGCCAAGGATGAGTCAGGCGAGCGCACCAGCGTCGGCATGACGGTCAAGGGCAACAATGGCGCCGTTTACCCGGTTTCCTACACACTCGAGAAAATCAACGGCGAGTGGAAAGTACGCAACGTGATCATCAACGGCATCAACATCGGCAAGTTGTTCCGTGACCAGTTCGCCGATGCGATGCAGCGCAATGGCAATGACCTGGACAAGACCATCAACGGTTGGGCCGGTGAAGTCGCCAAGGCCAAGGAAGTTGCCGAAGACGCCCAAGAGAAGCAGCAACAATGAATGAGCCGGTGAGTGAATCGGCCATTCGCCTGAGCGAGGCCGGCGAGCTGCTGCTCAGTGGCGTGCTGGATTACCGTACCGGCCCTGGTTTGCGCAAGCAGGGCCAGGCGCTGATCAAGTCCGCGAGGGCCGCTGAACTGGTAATCGACTGTTCGGGTGTGCAGAAGTCCAGCAGCGTCGGCCTGTCGCTGCTGCTGTGCTTCATGCGCGACGCCAGGGCCGCCGGCAAGACGTGGAGCATCCGCGGGATGCCCGAAGACATGCGCGAAATAGCCCAGGTCAGCGAATTGACCGAGCTGTTGGCGCATCCCTGACCCACATCGCTGGAAGCGCCCCCTGTCAGAGTCCTGCTTCGCGGGGTTCGCAGGCGCGGGGCTTTTTTGTATGATGTGCGACCCGTGCGCACAGGGCGCCGATTGAGGTTGAGCATGCAGGCTGTAGAAGTGAAGAGCTTTCTTGAAGGAAAGCTGCCTGATACGCAGGTAGAAGTTGAAGGCGAAGGCTGCAACTTCCAGTTGAACGTGATCAGCGATGAACTGGCGGCGTTGAGCCCAGTGAAGCGTCAGCAGAGCATCTATGCCCATTTGAACCCATGGATCGCCGATGGCAGCATCCACGCGGTCACGATGAAATTTTTCAGCCGCGCGGCCTGGGCCGAGCGCACCTGAGCCCAAGGGCCTCGAGATTCTTATGGATAAACTGATTATTACCGGCGGCGTTCGTCTTGATGGCGAAATCCGTATTTCCGGGGCAAAGAACTCCGCCCTGCCGATCCTGGCCGCGACGCTGCTGTGCGATGGCCCGGTGACCGTGGCCAACCTGCCGCACCTGCACGACATCACCACGATGATCGAGCTGTTCGGTCGCATGGGCATTGAGCCTGTAATCGACGAGAAGCTCAGCGTCGAAATCGACCCGCGCACCATCAAGACCCTGATCGCGCCGTACGAACTGGTGAAGACCATGCGTGCGTCGATCCTGGTACTCGGCCCGATGGTCGCTCGTTTCGGTGAAGCCGAAGTCGCCTTGCCTGGCGGTTGCGCCATCGGTTCGCGTCCGGTGGACCTGCACATCCGTGGCCTCGAAGCCATGGGCGCGGTGATCGACGTCGAAGGCGGCTACATCAAGGCCAAGGCGCCTGAAGGCGGCCTGCGTGGCGCGCATTTCTTCTTCGACACCGTCAGCGTGACCGGTACCGAAAACATCATGATGGCCGCCGCCCTTGCCAAGGGCCGCAGCGTGCTGCAAAACGCTGCCCGCGAGCCTGAAGTCGTCGACCTGGCGAACTTCCTGATCGCCATGGGCGCCAGGATCAGCGGCGCCGGCACCGACACCATCACCATCGATGGCGTCGAGCGCCTGCACTCGGCCACCTATAAAGTGATGCCGGATCGTATCGAAACCGGCACCTACCTGGTAGCCGCCGCCGTCACCGGTGGTCGCGTCAAGGTCAAGGACACCGATCCGACCATCCTCGAGGCCGTCCTGGAAAAACTCAAGGAAGCCGGTGCCGAAGTCACCTGCGGTGAGGACTGGATCGAAGTGAACATGCACGGCAAGCGGCCGAAAGCCGTCAACGTGCGGACCGCTCCATACCCGGCGTTCCCGACTGACATGCAGGCGCAGTTCATCTCCCTCAACGCCATTGCCGAAGGCACGGGCGCGGTGATCGAGACGATCTTCGAAAACCGTTTCATGCACGTCTACGAGCTGCACCGCATGGGCGCCAGGATCCAGGTCGAAGGCAACACGGCCATCGTCACCGGGACCGAAAAACTGAAAGGCGCGCCTGTCATGGCGACCGACCTGCGGGCTTCGGCCAGCCTGGTCATCTCTGCACTGGTTGCCGAAGGCGACACGCTGATCGACCGCATCTACCACATCGACCGTGGCTACGAGTGCATCGAAGAGAAGCTGCAGATGCTCGGCGCCAAGATCCGTCGCGTACCGGGCTAGTACCGGCTGAACGGGCACAAGGAGGTGCCCTCTGATTTCGTTTCACATCGAGGGTGGTTGCACCCTCGATGTCTGTCTGGCGCCGCTTGCGACCAGGCATGAGTACCTTGATAAGGACTGACGTTTCCCATGTTGACCATCGCACTGTCCAAGGGCCGCATCCTTGACGACACCCTGCCGCTTCTGGCCGAAGCGGGCATCGTGCCGACCGAGAATCCGGACAAGAGCCGCAAGCTGATCATTCCTACGACCCAGGCCGACGTGCGCTTGTTGATCGTGCGCGCCACCGATGTGCCGACCTATGTGGAACATGGCGCCGCCGATCTGGGCGTAGCCGGCAAGGACGTGCTGATGGAGTATGGCGGCCAGGGCCTTTACGAGCCGCTGGACCTGCGGATCGCCCGCTGCAAGCTCATGACCGCCGGCAAGGTCGGCGCCTCCGAGCCCAAGGGCCGCCTGCGGGTGGCGACCAAGTTCGTCAACATTGCCAAGCGTTACTACGCCGAACAAGGCCGTCAGGTCGACATCATCAAGCTCTACGGTTCGATGGAGCTGGCGCCGCTGATCGGCCTGGCGGATAAGATCATCGACGTCGTCGACACCGGCAATACGTTACGGGCCAATGGTCTTGAGCCGCAGGATTTCATCGCCGACGTCACCTCCCGGCTGGTCGTCAACAAGGCTTCGATGAAAATGCAGCACGCCCGCATCCAGGCTCTGATCGATACCCTGCGCAAGGCAGTGGAATCGCGACACCGCGGCTGATTCACCTGCGCGACTTCTGCGTCGCGCCCGTCTATCCGCGTCATAGCCAATTTTCTCAGGTGCCCACGCGAATGGACTGGTAGCTTAGGGCGCCTGAGCATTTGCCATTAATGAGGCCCTCGCCATGACCGCTCCCACCTCGATTCGCCGACTCAACGCTGCCGACCCGGATTTCGCACATCATCTGGATCATCTGCTGAGCTGGGAGAGTGTGTCCGACGACTCGGTCAATCAGCGTGTGCTCGACATTATCAAAGCCGTACGCGAGCGTGGTGATGCCGCACTGGTGGAGTTCACCCAGAAGTTCGACGGCCTGCAAGTCGCCTCGATGGCCGACCTGATCCTGCCGCGCGAGCGCCTGGAGCTTGCCCTGACCCGAATCACCGTGCCCCAGCGCGAAGCCTTGGAAAAAGCTGCGTCCCGCGTGCGCAGCTATCACGAAAGACAGAAGCAGGATTCCTGGAGCTACACCGAAGCCGATGGCACGGTGCTTGGCCAGAAGGTCACGCCGCTGGACCGCGCCGGCCTGTATGTGCCGGGTGGCAAGGCCTCCTATCCGTCTTCGGTGTTGATGAACGCGATTCCGGCCAAGGTGGCTGGCGTGACCGAAGTGGTCATGGTCGTCCCGACCCCGCGCGGGGAAATCAACGAACTGGTGTTGGCGGCCGCCTGCATCGCCGGCGTCGACCGAGTGTTCACCATCGGCGGTGCGCAGGCCGTGGCTGCGTTGGCCTATGGCACCGAAAGCGTGCCGCGGGTCGACAAGGTGGTCGGGCCGGGCAATATCTATGTCGCCACCGCCAAGCGCCACGTATTTGGCCAGGTCGGCATCGACATGATCGCCGGCCCTTCGGAGATCCTCGTGGTCTGCGACGGCCAGACCGACCCGGACTGGATCGCCATGGACCTGTTCTCACAGGCCGAGCACGACGAAGATGCCCAGGCCATCCTGGTCAGTCCGGATGCCGGGTTCCTCGACAAGGTCGCTGCCAGTATCGTTAAGCTGCTGCCGACCATGGACCGCGCCGAGATCATCAACACCTCGATCAATGGCCGTGGAGCGCTGATCAAGGTCGAAGACATGGAGCAGGCCATCGAGGTCGCCAACCGCATCGCGCCGGAACACCTGGAGTTGTCGGTGGCCGACCCGCAAGCCTGGCTGCCGAAGATTCGCCATGCCGGTGCGATCTTCATGGGCCGTCACACGTCCGAGGCATTGGGTGATTATTGCGCGGGCCCCAACCACGTGCTGCCGACTTCCGGCACCGCGCGTTTCTCGTCGCCGCTGGGCGTTTACGATTTCCAGAAACGTTCGTCGATCATTTTCTGCTCCGAGCAGGGCGCGTCCGAACTGGGCAAGACCGCTTCGGTGCTGGCCCGCGGCGAATCGCTGAGCGCCCACGCCCGTAGCGCCGAATACCGCATTCTTGACGAGCCATCCATTGAAGGGCAGGGGAACTGAAATGAGTAAATTCTGGAGCCCGTTCGTCAAGAACCTGGTGCCCTACGTGCCGGGTGAACAGCCGAAGCTGACCCGGCTGGTCAAGCTCAACACCAACGAAAATCCCTACGGCCCATCGCCCAAGGCCCTGGCCGCGATGCAGGCCGAGCTGAACGACAATCTGCGCCTGTATCCGGACCCCAACAGTGATTTGCTGAAAACCGCCGTGGCCCGGTATTACGCAGTGCAGACCAACCAGGTGTTCCTGGGCAACGGTTCGGATGAAGTGCTGGCGCACATCTTCCACGGCTTGTTGCAGCACGATCAGCCGTTGTTGTTCCCGGACATCAGCTACAGCTTCTATCCGGTTTATTGCGGGCTGTACGGTATCCAGTTCGATGCGGTGCCGCTGGATGAGCAATTCCGGATCGACCCGGCAGACTACGCCAAGCCCAATGGCGGGATCATTTTCCCCAACCCGAATGCGCCGACCGGTTGCCTGCTGGCGCTGGACGCGGTGGAACAGATCCTCAGGGCCAGCCCGGATTCAGTGGTAGTGGTCGATGAGGCCTATATCGATTTCGGCGGCGAAACGGCCATCAGCCTGGTGGATCGTTATCCGAACCTGCTGGTGACACAAACCCTGTCCAAGTCACGCTCGCTGGCGGGGCTGCGCGTGGGCCTGGCGGTGGGCCATCCGGACTTGATCGAAGCGTTGGAGCGGATCAAGAACAGCTTCAACTCCTACCCGCTGGATCGCCTGGCGAATGTCGGCGGCGCGGCAGCGTTCGATGATCGCGAGTATTTTGACCAGACCTGCCGGTCGGTCATCGAGCACCGCGAATGGGTAGTTGGGCAGCTTGAAGCCAGGGGTTTTGAAGTACTGCCGTCGGCGGCCAACTTCATCTTCGCCCGTCACCCCCGACATGACGCAGCGGGGCTGGCGGCGAAACTGCGCGAGCAGGGCGTGATCGTGCGGCATTTCAAGCAGGCGCGCATCGCCCAGTTCCTGCGGATCAGCATCGGCACACCGGAGCAGAACCAGGCACTGATCGAGGCTATGGGCGAGCTCTAATCTTCAACACGGCCCTGTGGGAGCGAGCCTGCTCGCGATGGCTGACTGTCTGTCACTTCAAGGGTGGCTGAACTGACGCTTTCGCGAGCAGGCTCGCTCCCACATGTGTGTTCCAGGGTGTCCAACAGATCGGCAACACAGCCAAATCCCCTGTGGGAGCGAGCTTGCTCGCGATGGCTGAGTGTCTGTCACTTCAAGAGTGGCTGAACCGACGCTTTCGCGAGCAAGCTCGCTCCCACATGTGTTTCAGAGTGTCCGGAAGGTCAGCAACACAGCCAAATGCCCTGTGGGAGCGAGCCTGCTCGCGAAGGCTGAGTGTCTGTCACTTCAAGGGTGGCTGAACCGACGCTTTCGCGAGCAAGCTCGCTCCCACATGTGTTTCCCAGGGTGTCCAACAGATCGGCAACATAGCCAATCCCCTGTGGGAGCGAGCCTGCTCGCGATGGCTGACTGTCTGTCACTTCAAGGGTGGCTGAACTGACGCTTTCGCGAGCAGGCTCGCTCCCACATGTGTTTCCAGGCGGGCCGGAAGGTTGGCAACACAGCAAATCCGCTGTGGGAGCGAGCCTGCTCGCGATGGCGTCCGCTCAGCTCCCGCAGTTTTCGAGCCTCACTCGTGATGCGGCTCACCCAGGAATGTCAGCGAAGTAAACACCCCGCGTGTCGCCACGTCCTTGTTGTCCTTGAGCGGGATTTCCATGCTTGCGGCGATCACGTTCAAGCCTTCATTGCGCACCAGCACCTTGGCCCGGCCTTCGGCGTCGGTTTCAGCGCTGACGGTGTTCGGTGCGCTACGGTAGTCGCCGACCAGCTTCACGCCGGCCGCCGGTTTGCCATCGAGCAGCACCCGCACCGGCAGCGATTGGCCGGGGCCGACGGTCAGCGGGTCGACTTCCGGCAGAATCACGAACTTGATCGGTTCGAGCTTCGGCAGTTTGGCGCCCGGCTCGTAGATCGCCAGGCTGTACTTGAAGGTCTGGGTTGATTCAATCGCCCCAGGCACTTTGCTGCGGCCTTCGTTGGTCCATTTCTTGTCGGCGGTCTGCGACCACATGCCGTTGTCCAGGGCGACCGCTAGCACGGCCGGCGGCTTGAGCGGCTGCAGGCGCGCGTGGTCCGACAAACGCTCCACCGTGACCGGGATCATCTTGCCGCCGAGGTCGTAGGCCCAGGCGCCACTGATTTTCTGCGCCTTGAAGGCGTTGTCTTCGGCGCCGTGGCCGTAGATCACCTCGATATTGCCGCGGCGTTGTTCGGTCCACAGGCCATGGGCCGAGGCGTCGATAGCCAGGAGCATACCGAGCAGGGCAAAGGTCTTGGGGTATTTCATGCTGATTTTCCTTTTTATAGATCGAGGGTGAGGCTGACAGTGACGTTGCGCGGATCGCCGGGGGTGATCCAGTAATTGCTGTAGGAGCGTTCGTAGTATTTTTCGTCGAGGACGTTGTTCAGGTTCAGGCCGACGGTGACGTTGTCACTGGCCTTGTAATGGGCCAGCAGATCCACGGTGTGGTAGGCCGGCAGTTCGAAGTCCTTGCCGGCCTCGCCCGAGCGATCACCGACATAAGTGAATGCCGCGCCAACGTCCGAGCCGCGCAGGTGGCCGTCCTGGAATTGGTAGACCCCCAGCAGGCTGCCGCTGCGCTTGGCGACGCCGAGGATCCGGCTGCCCTCGGGAATCTGCTCGTCGCCCTTGGTCACTTCGGCATCGATGTAGGCGAAGGCGCCAATTACCCGCACGGCGTCGGTCACCTGGCCGGTGACCTGCAGGTCGATGCCCTGGCTGCGGGCCTTGCCCACGGCGCGGCTGAAGTCGGTTCCGGCGACTTGGGTCAGGACGTTTTCCTTCTCTATATGAAAAGCCGCCAGGGTGGTGCTCAGGCGATCGTCGAATAGCTCACTCTTGATTCCGAGTTCATAACCGACACCTTCCTCCGGGTCGAAGGTCTTGCCACTGGCATCCAGGCCGTTATTGGGCTTGAACGAAGTGGAGGCGTTGGCGAACAGCCCGACTTCAGGCGTCAGTTGATACAGCAGCCCCGCGCGTTGCGTCAGGGCGTCATGGCGCTGACGGCTGGTGACGTCGTTGACATGATTGTCGATGCTCTGCTCGAAGTGCTCGTAACGCACGCCAAGCAGGCCGCGCAGTTTGTCGGTGAAGACGATTTGGTCTTGCAGGTTCAGGGCCCTGCTTTCGACATGCTCGAAGAAGTCCGTGCCGGAGCGCGTACCGTTGGGTTTCGGCTGGCCGTAGATCGGGTTGTAAATGTCGATGGGATAAGCGCTGCCAGCAATGGTCGTCACGCGCTCGTTCTTGCGGTAGTCCTCGTATTCCGTGCCGATCAGCAGTTCATGTTGCCAAGGGCCGAGGTCGAACTGGCCGCGCAGTTCCAACTGAGTGATGCTGTCGTGCCAATCGTTGTCGCGCTCGCGGTAGCGACGGTTCACGGTGTGGCCGTCGGCGTTCAGGGCGCGCGCCTCTGAGGCGAAGCCCCAGAGTTCACCCTGCTTGTAATGGCTGGCCAGACGCAGTTGCCAGGTATCGTTGAGCTGATGCTCAAGGGCGGCCTGGAGCATGTTGTTGTGATTGTCGATGTCGCCGTCGTTGGGTTCGCCGAGGAAAGTCGAGCGTGAGACGCCACCCCAGCGATTATTCGGAGCGACGATGCCGCGATCGAACGTCGAGCTGTGGCGCACGACTTCGCTTTCCACCAGCAGTCGAGTGTCCGGGCTCAGTTGCCAACTGATGGACGGGGCCACGAAGACGCGCTTGCTGTCGACGTGATCACGGAAGCTGTGGTTGTCCTCCACCGCCAGGTTTACTCGCGAAAGCAGGTTGCCTTCGGCGTCCAGTGGCGTATTGACGTCCAGCGCGGTGCGATAGCGGTCCCAGCTGCCTGCGCTGGTCTGCAGTGTAGTGAAGGCTTCGGGTTGGGGTTTCTTGGTGACAATATTCACCGTCCCGCCAGGGTCTCCCCGACCATAAAGGCTGGCCGCCGGGCCCTTCAGAACTTCGATGCGTTCGATATTGGCGGCGTCCGGGGTGCTTGGGTAACCGCGGTTGGCGCTGAAGCCATCCTTGTAGAACTCCGACGTGGTAAAGCCGCGCACGCTGTATTCATAAAGCGTCAGGCCGCCGAAATTGTTCTGCTTCGATACGCCACCGGCATATTCCAGCGCCCGTTCGACGCTGGTGCTGCCCAGGTCCTTGAGCACGCTGGCAGGAATCACGCTGATGGATTGGGGTACGTCACGCAGGGCGGTGTCGGTTTTGGTCGCGCTGGCGGAGCGGGTGGCGCGATAACCTGAAACGGGGCCGGTAGGGGATTCGTACTCGGACGTGACGTTGATGGCGTCCAGTTCCAGGGGCTGACTTTCTTCGGCGAAGGCGGGATCACCGAGCAGGCCCAGGGCGAGGCTGGCAGCGGAAATCCGTTTGAAGGATGACATGTTATGCTGTTCCAATTTTTAGTATTGAAACAATATAACACTACTAATGAGAATTTATGCTATCTGTATTTCAGGTGCAGCTATAGGCGCCGCAGAACGAGGGAGTACATGTGGCGAGGGGATAAATCCCCTCGCCACATGTGATCTGATCAAGGTGCCGCGGTTACTCTTCTTCCTTGAGCACCACGGGTGCCGGCGGTGGACGCAGGCCGATTTCGGCGGTGAGCTTGAGCTCCTTGCCGTTGCGCATCACCTGGATGGTGACCTTGTCGGTGGGCTTGATCCGCGCCACCTGGTTCATCGAGCGGCGGCCGTCGCCGGCCGGTTCGCCGTCGATGCTGAGGATCACGTCGCCCAATTGCAGGCCGGCTTTCTGGGCCGGACCGTCGCGGAAAATCCCCGCCACGACGATGCCGGGGCGCCCGGACAAGCCAAAGGACTCCGCCAGTTCCTGGGTCAGCGGCTGGACTTCAATGCCCAACCAGCCGCGAATCACCTGGCCGTGCTCGATGATCGACTTCATCACCTCCATGGCCAGCTTCACCGGAATGGCGAAGCCAATGCCCTGGCTGCCGCCGGACTTGGAGAAGATCGCCGTATTGATCCCGGTGAGATTGCCATTGGCATCCACCAGCGCACCACCGGAGTTACCGGGATTGATCGCGGCGTCGGTCTGGATGAAATCCTCGTAGTTGTTCAGGCCCAACTGGTTGCGACCGGTGGCGCTGATGATCCCCATGGTTACGGTCTGGCCGACGCCGAACGGGTTGCCGATCGCCAGGGCCACGTCGCCAATACGGATGCTGTCGGAACGGCCGATGGTGATTGCCGGCAGGTTTTTCAAATCGATCTTCAGCACGGCCAGATCGGTTTCCGGGTCGCTGCCGATCACCCGCGCCAGGGTTTCACGACCGTCCTTGAGTGCCACCACGATCTGGTCGGCACCACTGGTGACGTGGTTGTTGGTCAGGATGTAGCCTTCCGGGCTCATGATGACGCCCGAGCCCAGGCTTGATTCCATGCGCTTCTGCTTGGGGGAATTGTCACCAAAGAAGCGTCGGAATTGCGGGTCCTCGAACAGCGGGTGACCGGACTTGTTGACGACCTTGGTGGTGTACAGGTTGACCACCGCCGGCGCGGCGAGGGTCACCGCATCCGCATAGGACACGGGGCCCTGCTGCGGAGCCTTGGCCTGCGGTGCCTGTTGCAGATTGACGTCGAGGCTTGGCAAGCCGACCCATTCCGGGTAGCGCTGGATAATCAGTAGTGCGACAAGTACGCCGGCCAACAGCGGCCAGCCGGAAAAACGCAGCGCCTTGAGCATTAAGCACGTCCTACAAAGGTTGCAGGCGGAATGGGACCGCCCATAATGTCGCGCATTATACGAGGCCGCGCACGCCTCTGAACGGGATATTTAGGAGTCTTTTTATGGCCGTAGCCCTGAGCACCCTGGTTGAAGAAGCGGACCGGTACCTGGCAAGCAGCCGGGTCGCCGATTACTGCCCCAATGGCTTGCAGGTCGAGGGCGCGCCGCAGGTGATGCGCATCGTCAGCGGCGTGACCGCCAGCCAGGCATTGCTCGACGCCGCCGTGGAGGCCAGCGCCGACCTGGTGCTGGTGCATCATGGTTATTTCTGGAAGGGTGAGAACCCGTGCATCACCGGCATGAAGCAGCGGCGCCTGAAAACGCTGCTCAAGCACGAAATCAGTCTCCTGGCTTACCACTTGCCGCTGGATCTGCACCCCGAGGTGGGCAATAACGTGCAACTGGCCCGGCAGTTGGACATCACCGTCGAGGGGCCGCTGGATCCGGAGAACCCGAAAATCGTCGGCCTGGTCGGCTCCTTGTCCGAGCCGATGACGCCCCGGGATTTCGCCCGCAAGGTCCAGGAAGTGATGGGGCGCGAGCCGTTGTTGATCGAAGGCGAGCAGATGATCCGCCGGGTGGGCTGGTGCACCGGCGGCGGCCAGGGCTACATTGATCAGGCGGTACTCGCCGGGGTTGACCTGTATCTCAGCGGCGAAGCGTCGGAGCAGACCTTCCACAGCGCCCGGGAGAACGGCATCAGCTTCATCGCCGCCGGGCATCATGCGACCGAGCGCTACGGCGTCCAGGCGCTGGGTGACTATCTGGCGCGACGCTTCGCGCTGGAGCACATCTTCATCGATTGCCCGAATCCTATCTGACTGTTTATATCCCTGTGGGGAGTTGTAGCCCCTGTGGGAGCGAGCTTGCTCGCGATAGCGGCGGATCAGTCGACATTAATGTAGCTGACACTCCGTCATCGCGAGCAAGCTCGCTCCCACAGAAAAGCATGTGCGGGGCCCGAACCACTGGGCATATCCATATGCTGTTTCGATCTAGTTGGCGCCCTGATTAGAAGAGGTCGCTGTGCTAGGATTCCCCGCTCGAACACGGCCCGCTGGCCGTTCATAAGAAAGCTTTCGTGAGTAGCCATGGTCGACAAACTGACGCATCTGAAACAGCTGGAGGCGGAAAGCATCCACATTATCCGCGAGGTGGCCGCCGAGTTCGATAACCCGGTGATGCTGTACTCCATCGGTAAAGACTCCGCCGTGATGCTGCACCTGGCACGCAAGGCGTTTTTCCCCGGCAAGCTGCCGTTTCCGGTGATGCACGTCGACACCCGCTGGAAATTCCAGGAGATGTACAAGTTCCGCGACAAGATGGTCGAAGAACTGGGCTTGGACCTGATCACCCACATCAACCCGGACGGCGTCGCGCAGAACATCAACCCGTTCACCCACGGTAGCGCCAAGCACACCGACATCATGAAGACCGAGGGCCTGAAGCAGGCGCTCGACAAGCATGGTTTCGACGCTGCATTCGGCGGTGCCCGTCGCGATGAAGAGAAGTCCCGCGCCAAGGAGCGCGTCTACTCGTTCCGCGACAGCAAGCACCGCTGGGACCCGAAGAACCAGCGCCCCGAGCTGTGGAACGTCTATAACGGCAAGGTCAACAAGGGGGAGTCGATCCGCGTCTTCCCGCTGTCGAACTGGACCGAGCTGGACATCTGGCAGTACATCTACCTCGAAGGTATCCCGATCGTGCCGCTGTACTTCGCCGCCGAGCGGGAAGTGATCGAGAAGAACGGCACGCTGATCATGATCGACGACGAGCGCATCCTCGAGCACCTGTCCGATGAAGACAAGGCGCGCATCGTCAAGAAGAAAGTGCGTTTCCGTACCCTTGGCTGCTACCCGTTGACGGGCGCGGTGGAGTCCGAGGCCGAAAGCCTGACGGACATCATTCAGGAAATGCTCCTGACGCGAACTTCCGAGCGCCAGGGCCGGGTCATCGACCACGATGGCGCAGGCTCGATGGAAGACAAGAAACGTCAGGGTTATTTCTAAGGGGTTGTCATGTCGCACGCATCTGATTTGATCAGCGAGGACATCCTCGCCTACCTGGGCCAGCACGAACGTAAAGAGCTGCTGCGCTTTTTGACCTGCGGTAACGTCGACGACGGCAAGAGCACCCTGATCGGGCGCCTGCTGCACGACTCGAAGATGATCTACGAAGATCATCTGGAAGCGATCACTCGCGATTCGAAGAAAGTCGGCACCACCGGTGACGACATCGACCTGGCGTTGCTGGTCGACGGCCTGCAGGCCGAGCGCGAGCAAGGCATCACCATTGATGTCGCCTACCGCTATTTCTCCACCGCCAAGCGTAAATTCATTATCGCCGACACGCCCGGCCATGAGCAGTACACCCGCAACATGGCCACCGGTGCCTCCACCTGTGACCTGGCGATCATCCTCGTGGACGCCCGCTACGGCGTGCAGACCCAGACCCGTCGCCACAGCTTCATCGCCTCGTTGCTGGGCATCAAGCACATCGTCGTGGCCATCAACAAGATGGACCTCAAGGACTTCGACCAGGGCGTATTCGAGTCGATCAAGGCCGACTACCTGAAGTTCGCCGAAGGCTTGAAGATGAAGCCCACCAGCATGCACTTCGTGCCGATGTCGGCGCTCAAGGGCGACAACGTGGTGAACAGGTCCGAGCGTTCGCCGTGGTACACCGGCCAGTCGCTGATGGAAATTCTCGAGACCGTGGAAGTGGCGGGCGACCGCAACTTCACCGACCTGCGTTTCCCGGTGCAGTACGTCAACCGTCCGAACCTGAACTTCCGCGGTTTCGCCGGCACCCTTGCCAGTGGCATCGTGCACAAGGGCGACGAAGTGGTAGTGCTGCCGTCGGGCAAGAGCAGCCGCGTGAAATCCATCGTCACCTTCGAGGGCGAGCTGGAACACGCCGGCCCAGGCCAGGCTGTGACGTTGACCATGGAAGACGAGATCGATATCTCCCGTGGCGACCTGCTGGTACACGCCGACAACGTTCCGCCGGTGACCGACAGCTTCGAAGCGATGCTGGTGTGGATGGCCGAAGAGCCGATGCTGCCGGGCAAGAAGTACGACATCAAGCGCGCCACCAGTTACGTGCCCGGCTCGATTGCCAGCATCGTCAACAAGGTCGATGTGAACACCCTTGAGGAAGGCCCGGCCAGCGCGTTACAGCTCAACGAAATCGGCAAGGTGAAGATCGCCCTGGATGCGCCGATCGCCCTGGACGGTTACGAGAGCAACCGCACCACGGGCGCCTTCATCATCATCGACCGCCTGACCAACGGCACCGTCGGTGCCGGCATGATCGTCGCCCAGCCGCTGGCCCACGGCAGCAGTACGCACCATGGCAAACTGGCCCATGTGTCGGTGGAAGAACGCACCCAGCGCTTCGGCCAGCAGCCGGCCACCGTGCTGTTCAGCGGCCTGTCGGGCGCGGGCAAGAGCACGCTGGCCTATGCGGTGGAGCGCAAGCTGTTCGACATGGGCCGCGCGGTGTTCGTGCTCGATGGTCAAAACCTGCGTCACGACCTCAATAAAGGCTTGCCGCAGGACCGTGCCGGGCGCACCGAGAACTGGCGTCGTGCGGCTCACGTCGCCCGTCAGTTCAACGAAGCGGGCCTGTTGACCCTGGCCGCCTTCGTTGCACCGAGTGCCGAAGGGCGCGAGCAGGCCAAGGACCTGATCGGCCGCGAGCGCCTGCTGACAGTCTACGTCCAGGCCTCGCCGACGGTGTGCGCCCAGCGTGATCCGCAAGGGCTGTACGCCGCCGCTGGCGACAACATCCCGGGCGAGTCCTTCCCGTATGACGTGCCGCTGGATGCTGATCTTGTGATCGACACCCAGTCGCTGACCCTGGAAGAGAGCGTCAAGCAGGTGCTGGATCTGCTGCGCAAGCGTGGGGCGATCTAAGGATCAGCGCTGTAAATGAAAAGCCCGCAGATGAGTGATCATCTGCGGGCTTTTTTGTTGTCTGGAAAATTGCTATCGCGAGCAAGCTCGCTCCCACAGTAGATTCGTGGCGCTCACACATACCCTGTGGGAGCGAGCTTGCTCGCGATGAGGCCTGTACAGTCACCTCAAGACTTGGCGGGATGCTCGCGATGCATCTGCTCAAGCAGCGCATCCTTGTCCTGCCACAACTGGTTGATCCAGCCTTGGAACTCCAGGCGATACTCCCCATCCTGGTCGTAGCTTTTGCCGATGAACTGCGGTGGGATCTTCAGCTCCTGGAAATGCACCACCACCTCGCCAACGTTGCCGCAGAGCAAATCCCAATAGCCCGGACGACCGCCCGGATAATGGATCGTCACGTTGATGATCGACTCCAGTTGCTCGCCCATCGCATCAAGCACAAACGCGATCCCGCCGGCCTTGGGCTTGAGCAGGTAGCGAAACGGTGATTGTTGCTGGGCATGCTTACCCTCGGTGAAGCGCGTGCCTTCGACGAAATTGAAGATGCCCACGGGGTTGTTGCGAAATTTCGCGCAGGTCTTGCGGGTGGTTTCCAGGTCCTTGCCTTTCTTATCCGGATGCTTTTCCAGGTACGTCTTGGAGTAACGCTTCATGAACGGAAACCCCAGCGCCCACCAGGCCAGGCCGATCACCGGCACCCAGATCAGCTCCTGCTTGAGAAAGAACTTCAATGGACGGATGCGTCGGTTCAGCACGTATTGCAGCACCATGATGTCGACCCAGCTCTGGTGGTTGCTGGTGATCAGGTACGAGTGCTGGTAGTCCAGGCCTTCCAGGCCGCTGAGGCGCCAGCGGGTAGGGCGCACCAGGTTCATCCAGGCCTTGTTGTTACTGATCCAGGCTTCGTGGATGTGGCTCATCAGCCAGTCGGTGAAACGCTGGGCGGCGGGGAAGGGCAGCAACAGCTTGAAGATCGCCACGACGAACAGCGGCGTACAGCAGGCGATGGTGTTCAGCGCCAACAGCAGCGAGGCAATGACGCCGCGCACGGGGGCAGGCAGGAAATCCAGCATTTAAATGTCCAGAGGTCGGTTGGCGGCTTGGATCGCTGTCAGGGCGATGGTGTACACGATGTCATCGACCTGGGCGCCGCGCGGCAGGTCGTTCACCGGTTTGCGCAGGCCTTGCAGCATCGGCCCGAGGCTGACGCAGTCGGCGCTGCGCTGCACGGCCTTGTGGGTGGTGTTGCCGGTGTTCAGGTCCGGGAAAATGAACACCGTGGCGCGGCCGGCTACCTGGCTGTTGGGCGCCAATTGCCGGGCCACGGCCTCGTTGGCGGCGGCGTCGTATTGCAACGGGCCGTCGATCAGCAAGCCATGTTGTGCCTCGTGGGCCAGCAGGGTGGCTTCGCGGACCTTCTCCACTTCTTCACCGCTGGCCGATTCGCCGCTGGAATAGCTGAGCATCGCCACCCGTGGCGTGATGCCGAACGCTGCGGCTGAATCGGCGCTTTGCAGGGCGATTTCGGCCAGCTCCGCTGCACTGGGGTGCGGGTTCATCACGCAGTCGCCGTAGACCAGCACTTCCTCGGGAAACAGCATGAAAAATACCGAGGACACCAGCGAACAGCCGGGTGCGGTCTTGATCAGTTGCAACGCCGGGCGAATGGTATTGGCGGTGGAGTGGATGACCCCCGAGACAAGCCCGTCGACTTCATCCAGCGCCAGCATCATGGTGCCGATCACCACGGTGTCTTCCAGTTGCTGCTCGGCCATCGGTGCGTTCAGGCTCTTGCTTTTGCGCAGCCGCACCATGGGTTCCACGTAGCGCTCGCGGATCGTATCCGGGTCGAGAATCTCCAACCCAGGCGGCAGTTCGATGCCTTGGGCCCGGGCCACCGCTTCGACGTCGGCCGGCTTGGCCAGCAGCACGCAACGGGCGATGCCTCGGGCCTGGCAAATCGCCGCCGCCTGTACGGTCAGCGGTTCGCTGCCTTCGGGCAAGACGATACGCTTGTTGGCCGCTTGGGCGCGCTGGATCAGTTGGTAGCGGAACACCGCCGGCGACAGGCGCATTTCCCGGGGCGTGCCGCAGCGTTGGTGCAGCCAGTTGGCGTCGAGGTGACTGGCAACAAAATCGGTGATGATCTCCGCGCGTTCGCGATCATCGATGGGGATTTCCTTGTTCAGGCTGTTGAGCAGGTTGGCGGTGTCGTAGGAGCCGGTGCTCACCGACAGCACCGGCAACCCCGCCTGCAAGGCGCCTCGGCACAAGTCCATGATGCGCGGGTCGGGCAGGGTGTCGCTGGTCAGCAGCAGGCCGGCCAGCGGCACGCCGTTGATCGCCGCCAGGCTCACGGCCAGGATGATGTCATCGCGATCGCCCGGGGTGACCACCAGTACGCCGGGCTTGAGCAGCTCCACCGTGTTGCGCATGGTGCGGGCGCAGATGATGATGTTGCTCATGCGCCGGGTTTCGTAGTCGCCGGCGTTGAGTACCTGCGCGCCCATCAGGTCGGCCACGTCGCGGGTGCGCGGGGCGTTGAGTTCGGGGCGAAAAGGGATGCAGCCGAGCAGGCGGAAGTCGCCGCTGCGCAGCAGGGGCGAGTGCTCCTTGAGCCGTGCTGAAAACGCTTCCATGCTTTCGTCGGTGCGCACCTTGTTGAGGATCACGCCGAGGACCTTCGGATCTTTCGGCCCGCCGAACAGTTGCGCCTGCAACTCGACACGACCGGACAGTTCGGTCAGCACTTCGTTTTCCGGCGCCGACACCAGGATCACCTCGGCGTCCAGGCTCTTGGCCAGGTGCAGGTTGACCCGGGCGGCGTAGCTGGCGCTGCGGGTCGGGACCATGCCCTCGACGACCAGCACGTCCTTGCCGATCGCGGCCTGTTGATAGAGGGTGATGATTTCTTCCAGCAATTCATCGAGCTGGCCATCGCCGAGCATGCGCTCCACATGGGCCAGGCCCAGTGGTTGCGGTGGCTTGAGGCCGTGAGTACGGGCCACCAGTTCGGTGGAGCGTTCCGGGCCGGTATCGCCAGGGTGGGGCTGGGCGATGGGTTTGAAAAAGCCGACTTTCAGCCCGGCCCGTTCGAGGGTACGCACCAGCCCGAGGCTGATGGAGGTCAGACCCACACCAAAGTCGGTGGGCGCGATAAAAAAAGTCTGCATGCGGATTCTCTAGAGGGGCATGGCAAGGCTGCAGCCTATGACTGGCTGTCTACCGTCAATTCAGTCGCCAAGGTTAGCGCTAACCGGGCCTTGAGCGCACCAGCCGCAATCAAAGGGCTGGCCTATTTTTTCAGTACGTTGCGCCGGGTCCAGCACCCAGGCCCGGGATTGCCACGGTGGCTGGTGGCGCAGGTGCTGGGTGTGGCCACAGGACAGCTCGGCCACCCAGTGCCCGTCCTCATCCTGATGGAAACCGGTGACCGTTGGTCTGTTCGAGCTAGCCCGTTTGTCCGGGTTCCGTTCGCTTTCGGGCAAATCCTTGTTTAGACTTGTCCGTTCTTCATTCTTATGCAAAAGGTCTCGCCCCATGCTGATCGCCGCCAATAAGGCTGTCTCCATCGACTATACCCTGACCAACGACGCTGGTGAGGTCATCGACAGCTCCGCCGGCGGCGCTCCGCTGGTCTACCTGCATGGCGCAGGCAACATCATCCCGGGCCTGGAAAAAGCCCTGGAAGGCAAAACCACCGGTGACGAGCTGAAAGTGGCCGTTGAGCCGGAAGACGCTTATGGCGAATATTCCGCCGAGCTGGTCAGCACCCTGAGCCGCAGCATGTTCGAAGGCGTGGATGAGCTGGAAGTGGGCATGCAGTTCCACGCTTCGGCGCCTGATGGCCAGATGCAGATCGTCACTATCCGTGACCTCGACGGCGACGACGTGACTGTCGACGGCAACCACCCGTTGGCCGGTCAGCGCTTGAACTTCCAGGTCAAGATCGTCGACATCCGTGATGCCAGCCAGGAAGAAATCGCCCATGGCCACGTCCATGGTGAAGGCGGCCATCAGCACTGATTTCTGCGCTACGCTCAAGTTGACTGGAGAGGCGCCCTATGGCGCCTTTTTAGTCGCTTGCTGTTAGCATCGCCCATGGCTGTTTCGAAAAGATCCGCAAACCCTGGAGTTCGTCATGAGTGCTTTCCACGACCTTAAACTGCAAGCCCTGGATGGTCAGGAGCTTCCCCTCGCGCCATTCAAGGGCCAAGTCGTGCTGGTGGTCAACGTCGCCTCCAAATGTGGCCTGACGCCTCAGTACGCGGCGCTGGAAAATCTTTATCAGCAATACAAGGACCAGGGGTTCAGCGTGCTGGGCCTGCCCTGTAATCAGTTCGCCGGCCAGGAGCCAGGAACCGAGCAGGAGATCCAGGAATTCTGCAGCCTCAATTACGGCGTTACGTTCCCGCTGTCGAGCAAACTGGAAGTGAACGGCCACGACCGTCACCAGCTGTACCGTCTGTTGGCGGGTGAAGGTGCCGAGTTTCCCGGGGACATCACCTGGAACTTCGAAAAATTCCTGCTCGGCAAGGACGGTCGGGTGTTGGCGCGTTTCTCGCCGCGCACGCCGCCGGATGATCCTTCGGTCATCCAGGCAATTGAAAAAGCGCTGGCTTGAAGCTCAGCTTGTGATTGCTCCGTGGCGAGGGAGCTTGCTCCCTCCCACAGGATGGTTGAGCCCATACCTCAGCGCGGCCTTTTGATCCTTAATCACTCCAATCAATAGTGCTACCCAGCGCTGTGCATGCCCCATATTATCGTCGTCATATCCGATCTGTGACCTCGTTTTCATGGAGTGCCCCATGCCTGTAAAAGCCCTGTTCAAACCCTTTCATCTCGGCGCGCTGGAATTGCCGACCCGGGTCGTGATGGCGCCGATGACGCGCTCCTTTTCGCCTGGCGGTGTGCCGAACTCCAAGGTGATCGAGTACTACCGTCGTCGCGCGGCGGCCGGGGTCGGCCTGATCATCACCGAGGGCACCACGGTCGGCCATCAGGCGTCCAATGGCTATCCGAACGTACCGCACTTCTATGGCGACGCCGCGCTGGCCGGCTGGAAAAAAGTGGTCGATGCCGTGCACGCCGAAGGCGGCAAGATTGTTCCGCAACTGTGGCATGTGGGCAACGTGCGGCGCCTCGGCACCGAGCCGGATGGCGCCGTGCCGGGCTACGGCCCGACTGAAAAACTCAAGGACGGCCAGGTCGTGGTCCATGGCATGACCCAGACGGACATCGACGAGGTCATTGCGGCATTCGCCCAAGCGGCAAAAGACGCCCAGAGCATCGGCATGGACGGGGTGGAAATCCACGGTGCCCACGGCTACCTGGTGGACCAGTTTTTCTGGGAAGGCAGTAACCAGCGCACCGACAGTTATGGTGGCAGTCTGGCCAATCGTTCGCGCTTCGCGATCGAGCTGATTCGCGCGGTGCGGGCTGCGGTAGGTGAGGGCTTCCCGATCATTTTCCGTTTTTCCCAATGGAAACAGCAGGACTACACCGCGCGCCTGGTGCAGACGCCCGAAGCGCTGGGAGAATTTCTCAAGCCCCTGGCGGATGCCGGCGTGGATATCTTCCACTGTTCTACGCGTCGCTTCTGGGAGCCGGAATTCGAAGGCTCGGACCTGAACCTGGCCGGCTGGACCCGCAAGCTCACGGGCAAGCCCACCATCACCGTCGGCAGCGTCGGCCTTGATGGTGAGTTCCTGCAATTTATGGTGAACACCGACAAGGTTGCGCAACCGGCCAGCCTGGAGAATCTGCTCGAGCGCCTGAACAAGGAGGAATTCGATCTGGTGGCGGTGGGGCGCGCGCTGCTGGTGGATCCGGACTGGGCGCAGAAAGTGCGTGAAGGGCGCGAACAGGAGATCCTGCCGTTCAGCCGCGAGGCGTTGATGACCTTGGTTTAAGCATCGCCTGAGCTGACGCTATCGCGAGCAAGCTCGCTCCCACAGGGGATTTCGGTAGAACACCAGATATATATTCCGCCGAAGATTCAATGTGGGAGCGAGCTTGCTCGCGATGGCGCCCTCAGCATCAGCGACAATCAACGCACCGTCGGCGCCGCAGGCAGCACCTGCTCACCCACACAAACCCCGCGCAACTGCGCCTCGAACTGCTCGATCACCGATGCCCAGCCCTGGCGACTGGCATGCTGGCGCGCATTGAGCCGCACACAACGCAAGGCCTCGCGCTCTTCCAGCAGCCAGCGGGCCGCGTCGCAAAAGGCTTCTTCATCCCCTGGCATCGCCAGCACACCGTTGTAGCCGTGACGGATGTGCTGCGCCGCCGCAGCCTGATCGTAGGCCACCACGCCCAGCCCCGAGGCAAGTGCTTCGAGCACGACGTTGCCGAAGGTTTCGGTCAGGCTCGGAAAGACAAACACATCCCCGGACGCATAATGCGCAGCCAGCGCTTCGCCACGCTGTGCGCCGCAAAAGATCGCCTCGGGCAATAGCTGTTCGAGAGCGGACCGCTGCGGGCCGTCACCGATTATCACCAGTCTGATTCGCCGTGCCGGGAAGGCGCTGCTCAGCATGTCGAAACTGCGCTTGAGCAGCCCGAGGTTTTTCTCCGGCGCCAGGCGTCCGACGTGGATGACGGCAATATCCTCCTCGCCCAGGCCCCATGTTTCACGAAGGTCTGTGGAGCGTTTGGCTGGATGGAACAATTGGCTGTCCACGCCGCGGGACAGCAACGCCACGCGTTCGAAATGCCGGCGTTCCAGTTCCAGGCGCTGGCTGAGGCTGGGCACCAGCGTCAGGCTGGAGCGGTTGTGGAACCAACGCAGGTAATGGGTCAGCCCGCGGCTTAGCAAGCCGAGGCCATATTGCTGGGTGTACTGCTGGAAATTGGTATGGAAGCCGCTGACCACCGAAATCCCCAGGCGCCGCGCTGCCCGTAGCGCGGACAAGCCCAGCGGGCCTTCCGTGGCGATATACAACACGTCCGGGCGATGACGTTTCCAGCGCCTGAGCAACTTGTGCATCGACGCCTGCCCCCATTGCAACCCCGGATACCCGGGCAAAGGCCAGCCCCGGCATAGCAGTAACTGCTCGTCACTGGCCAGGCCGTGGTCCCCGGCCTGGCGGGGGCGGATCAGTTCCACCCGGTGCCCGCGGGCACGCAAGCCGTCGTAGAGACGACCCAGGGTGTTGGCTACGCCATTGATTTCCGGCGCAAAGGTTTCGGTGACGAGGGTAACGTGCAAGAGTGTGGTCATGACCCCAGTGTCGACCGGGGCCATTTCGTCATTGCGTCAATTGAGTGACGAATTTATGACTCGGGGTTGCGAGACTTTTATCTTCCCAGTGTCAATGCTCAGGTGGCGCGCTAGAGACGGACCTGGCAACAGCTCCCAAATCATCGTATCTGACTGGCGCATGGGGTGAGCCCCACGAATGTTGGCCTAGTGGTAACAGCCAAAGTTTCAAGTCCGCTAGGACTTTTTCGGGAGTCATGTGAACCGCTTCGTCGGCCCATATTTGTATACCACCGCCTTTCAACTTGGGATTGTCAGGCTCAACGATCGTTACTTTCTCCCCAGCCTCGTCCATGAAGTGGTTGAGGCGCCAGATATTATAAAGGCCATAGGGCGAATGTTTTGAGTCGATCAGATTGGTCCAGCCTGATCGAATGACGAAATAAAAATCTCCATGCGCGTTCAAGACGTTGTACCCAGCCTTTATGAGGTCATCGACGTTCATCTCGTTGCGTTTGCTGCCCCAAATACTCCAGCAAAGTATGTCGATAGTCGTGGATATGGGAATTATCGGGTTCTTCTGGGTGACCGAGTCGTTCCACACCCGTACAGTTTTGCCCCTGGCCTGCACCCGCTCCGCCAGTTCATTGACAAAATACCTGAATCCATCCTGTGAGCCGGCACTGGGGTTTCCAGACTGGTCCTTGGCATATTTCGCCAATTGAGACGTGTTATTGATCGTCACAGGATCCAGGAAATACTCGTCAGCTTCGAGATTGACGAATTTGCAAGAGGGAAACAACTCGAGGAGGTCGTCAACGAGTTCGGTAACAAATGTCCGAGCGGCGGGAATACTGAAGTCCAGTGCGCGTGGAGCCATATCGCCGCTGTCTAATTTCAGTTGAAATTGGATTTTTTTTGAGAGGATGTAACCCATATGGCCGACCGGCTCTATTCCTGGAATCACCTCTATGTAATAAGCCTTCGCTGTCTGAAGGATTTCGTCGAGCTCGGCAGCGGTCCATGCGTCTGGGCTGGAAATGTCCGGGTGGGAGGGGAATTTAATCCTCACCCCCTCGTTGTCAGTGAGATGCAGATATAAAGTGTTGAGTTGATTCCAAGCCATTTCTCGCAGCAGGTCTTTCATCCAACCCACGCTATAATGCTTACGACCCACATCAATCAATACCGAACGTTCACTCTGCGACGGCGCGTCGATCACTTCTGCCCAAGTAAGCGCGTAGGAAACACGTGCAGCTTTGTGCAGAGTTGTCAGCGCCAAGGCCATGGCTTGCAGTGATTTTGCCGTAACGCTGATCATCGACGAGATATCGATCCGGTAGAGCTCGAGAACGCCTTTCGCTGGGATTGGAATATCGCTTGTTGGAACGTCAGCCAACCGTAGCACTACATCTCCCGGCGCAACTGCTTCTGTTAGAACTACATCCAGCGACGCTGGCAGTTGTGCCGCTAGGGCAAGTCCGTCAGCCAGTCGCTTGGCCAGTGGGCGCAGGCTTTCAGTGCCGATGACAACCCGAGTCTGCTGGGTAACTCTATAAATATCTCCATTAGTTTGTCTGGCGTGCAGGACCGTCGGGCTAAGTTCGAGCCAGGGAAAGGAATTGGCTCGTTCTGTATTCGCAGCTTCGCTATTTTGAATTTGCATGTCAAAGCCCTTTCAAAGTTTGAAAGGGCCATTAAAGCGCCTGCCGACAACGGCGCCTACTGTAAGAGTTGACAGGTCTCAGTCGAAAAACGAAAAGTTTTTTTGCCGACTCATCCTCGCTCCTTTACCCAAAACAACGTCGCCCCGGCCACCGCGGCCGGCATCATCAGGATGTTCACCACCGGGATCAGCAGCACCAGGTAGACGCTGCCGCCAAAACCCAGGCTCTGCCAGCGTTTTTCCCGCAGCCAGGCGAGCATTTCGTTCCAGCCCAGCTTATGGTTGTCCGCCGGGTAGTCGATGTACTGGATCGCCATCATCCAGATGCCGAACAGCAGCCACAGCGGTGCGGCGACGATATTGATCACCGGGATGAATGACAGCACGAACAGCCCCAGGGCCCGGGGCAGAAAATAGCCGAGCTTGCGCGCCTCCCGGGCCAGGGTACGCGGGATCATCGCAACCAGCTCGTCCCAACTGAACGCGGGGAAATCATCGGTGCCGCGAACCACTACCTCGACTTTCTCGGCGAGAAAGCCATTGAAGGGCGCTGCAATGATATTGGCGAGCATGGTGAAGCTGAAAAACACCATCAGTACGACAAGGACGACGAACAGTGGCCAGAGCACGTAACTGAGAAAGCTCAGCCAATCGGGCAACGACGGCATGAGCGTGTCGACCCACAGGCTGAACTGGTGACCGGCGAGGTAGATCAGCCCGACGAACAACACCAGATTGATCGCCAGCGGCAACAATACAAACAGGCGCAGGCTGGGGCTCAGGACCAGTTTGAGTCCTTCTCGCAAATATTGCGGGCCGGACAGGACAGGGGCGGCGGGCATAGGTGGCTCCGAGGGTAGGTGGACGCGCCGACCTTACCGGCTTTGCCCGACGCGCGAAAGCCACGACACGGTGTGTAACAAAGGTTTAGCGCAGGATCGCACCTATCGGAAGCGCTGCCGCGGATAGAGCTCACCTATGAGCTGGATTGTTAAACCGTATTTCCTTAATCTTCGCTCCCTCGATACGCTGCACCCATTCTTTTACAGGACTGTCGAAACCAAGCCTTCCCCAAGTGCGTCAACGGTCCTTTTTTATTCGCGCCGCTCACCCGGCGTTCCGGCCCGCAAGGTCCGGTCAACAGGAGCAGGTCATGTCTGAAGTCCGTCATTCGCGAGTGATTATCCTTGGTTCCGGCCCTGCCGGTTACAGCGCTGCGGTTTATGCGGCCCGTGCCAACCTAAAGCCGCTGCTGATCACCGGCATGCAGGCCGGCGGTCAGTTGACCACCACCACTGAAGTCGACAACTGGCCGGGTGATGTCCATGGCCTGACCGGTCCGGCCTTGATGGAACGCATGAAGGAACACGCCGAGCGCTTCGAGACCGAGATCGTTTTCGACCACATCAACGCCGTGGATTTCGCCGCCAAGCCCTACACCCTGACCGGCGACAGCGCGACCTACACCTGTGACGCCCTGATCATCGCCACTGGCGCCAGCGCCCGCTACCTGGGCCTGCCATCGGAAGAAGCTTTCATGGGCAAAGGCGTGTCCGCCTGCGCCACCTGCGATGGTTTCTTCTACCGCAACAAGCCGGTCGCCGTGGTCGGTGGCGGCAACACCGCTGTTGAAGAAGCGTTGTACCTGGCCAACATCGCCAGCACGGTCACGCTGATCCACCGTCGCGAAACCTTCCGCGCCGAGAAGATCCTGATCGACAAGCTCAACGCCCGTGTCGCCGAAGGCAAGATCATCCTCAAGCTCAACGCGACCCTGGACGAAGTGCTGGGCGACAACATGGGCGTGACCGGTGCCCGCCTGAAGAACAACGACGGCAGCTTTGACGAGATCAAGGTCGACGGGGTCTTCATCGCCATCGGCCACACGCCGAACACCTCGTTGTTCGAAGGCCAGCTGGAGCTCAAGGACGGTTACCTGGTGGTCAAGGGCGGTCGCGACGGCAACGCCACGGCCACCAGCGTCGAAGGTATCTTCGCGGCCGGCGACGTGGCCGACCACGTCTACCGCCAGGCGATCACCTCGGCCGGCGCCGGTTGCATGGCGGCCCTGGACACCGAGCGTTACCTGGATGGCTTGCAGAACGTTTCGTTCTGATTCATCGGGTACAAAAAAAACCGGCTTCGGCCGGTTTTTTTATGCCTGTCACATGACCAACGGGTGGATGCCGAGCCCTTGTGGGAGCGAGCTTGCTCGCGATGACGGTGTGTCAGTCAACATAGATGTTGGCTGACCTGACGCTATCGCGAGCAAGCTCGCTCCCACAGGTTTTTTTGTGGTCAGAGCATTGCGTTTCAGCCCAGTTTTGTCAGGCACGCCTCGAGAATATCCAATCCCTCTTCCAGCACCGCCGGCTCGGTCGTCAACGGCGCCAGCAGCCGAATGATGTGCCGGGATTTGCCGCTGGGCATCAGCAGCAAGCCCGAATCCCGTGCCGCCGCCAACAATTGCGTCAGTTGCGCCGACGCCGGGGTGCCATCGGCGTGGGCCAGTTCGATGCCGCGCATGGCGCCGACTCCGGTCAACCGCCCCAGATAGGGGGACAGCCCGCGACGGCGCCAGGATTCGTAGCGGCTTACAATGGCCTCTTCCTGTCGCGCGCCCCAGGCCCGCAGGTTCGCGTCGGTCATCTCGTCCAGGGTCGCCAGCGCGGCGGCGCAGGCGATAGGGTTGCCCGAGTAGGTTCCGCCGAGGCCGCCCTTGGGCAGGTTGTCCATCAGGGCTTTGCGTCCCATCACCGCCCCCAGCGGGACACCGCCGGCGATGCTCTTGCCCAGCAGGATCAGGTCCGGTTCGATGCCCAGCCGCGAAAACGCAAAACGTTGGCCGGTACGGCCGAAACCGGACTGGATCTCATCGATGACCAATACGATGCCCTTGTCGTCACAGAACTGGCGCAGCGCCTGGGCGAAGGCTATCTCCATCGTCAGGAAACCGGCTTCGCCCTGCACCGGCTCGACGATGAAACAGGCTACGTCGTTTACGTCGATCTCGACGCTGAACAGCCGATCCATGGCTTTCAGGGCTTCGGCACAGGTCACGCCGTTGTCCTGGCTGGGATAGGGCAGGTGATAGACCGGTCCGGGCAGGACACCGACTTTCTGTTTGTAAGGCGCAACCTTGCCGTTGAGGTTGAGGGTGGCCAGGGTCCGGCCGTGGAAACCGCCGTCAAACGCGATTACGGCGGTGCGCCCCGTGGCGCCGCGGACGATTTTCAAGGCGTTCTCCGCTGCCTCGGCGCCGCTGTTGGTAAGCATGCCGCTAAGCGGATAGTCCACTGGGATGAATCTTGCCAGGCGCTCCATCAATTCGAGATAAGGCCGGTGCGGCGCGGCATTGAACGCATAGTGAGTCAACCGGGTGGCTTGCTCGCGAATCGCCTCGACGACACGCGGATGACAGTGGCCGAGATTCAGCACGCCGATGCCGCCGACAAAATCAATGTAGCGCTTGCCATCCGTGTCCCAGACTTCGGCATTTTTTCCATGGTTGAGGCTGATGGGGTGAACGAAGGAAATCGATTGGCTGATGCTTTCGCGGCTCATGGATGACGGCTCGGAGGAAGAAATATTGCCTTTATCTAAGCCGCGGGGAGAGGTGCCCGGCAAACGAAATAAAGTTGCCGGGTCAATCATAAAAGTCGGGATGTGGATAGTGCGAAGCTTGCCAGAACCGCTTTTGTGGCGAGGGAGCTTGCTCCCGCTGGACTGCGAAGCAGTCCCAAATCGGCAAGTGCGGTGTATCAGTTGCAGCGGGGCGGGGCCAGGGGGCTACTTCGTAGCCCAGCGGGAGCAAGCTCCCTCGCCACGAGAGCTGTTTTCCAGAGTCTTTGAATCAGCGCCGTTGCAGCGGCTGCGCCTCGAACTTCACGCCGGCGAGACCATGTACCATCAACGCGCGGATATTGCCGTGATCGCTGCCCTCGGGCGTGGCCAGCACCGAACGGTAATGCTCGCCAAACGCCAGCAGTGCTTCTTCATCGCTCAAACCTTCAAGCAACGCCAGGCCCAGGGTCTTGCACGAACCTTCGTTCTGCCCGGCGGCGTTCTCGACGCCACCGTTGTTGAAAGCCTGGGGCTGGTAGTCGTAGCCATCGGCGACAAAGGCCAGGGTATCGGCGAAAACATGTTCGCCACTCTTGAGGCTGGCGCGGAAGGTGTTCAGCTCAGGCATCGGGAGTTCCTTTCGCGAACGCCGCTTGCTGTTCGGCGCTGGCTTCTTTCTGGTATTGAGCTTTCCATTCGGCATAGGGCATGCCGTAGACGACTTCGCGGGCATCGTCGAGGCTGACCTCGATCTGACGCTCGTCGGCGGCAGCCTTGTACCACTTCGACAGGCAGTTGCGGCAGAAACCGGCGAGGTTCATCAGGTCGATGTTCTGCACATCCTTGCGGCTGTCCAGATGGGCAACCAGCCGGCGGAAGGCGGCGGCTTCGAGTTCGAGGCGTTGTTGATCGTTCATGAGGATCTCTGCGAGACAGCTTCAAGGGGCAAGCTTCAAGCTGCAAGTGGGTTTGCGATGTTCAGGCTTGAAGCTTACAGCTTGAAGCTTTTGGCTGCTACGAAGTAGCCCTGCTTGCCGCGAGCGTAATCGATACGGACTCGGCGAAGCGCAAGGCGTGGGGCTTGTCGACTTCGACTTCGGCGTACAGCACTGAATCGTTGGCCATGACCAGGTCGAGCAGTTCCTGGGTGAGGCGTTCGAGCAGGGCGAAGCGGTTGCCTTCCACGTGGGCGATGATCGCCTTGGTGATGGTGCGGTAGTTCAGCGCGTGGTCGATGTCATTGTCGCGCACTGCCTCTTGGGCTGCGTAGAGGATGGTCAGGTTGATCAACACATCCTGCTTGTTGAGGATCTCGTCCTCGTTGATGCCAATGAACGTACGCAGGCGCAGGTCCTTGACCTTGATGCGCGCCATGGCGGGCTGAAGTTGTGGCATTTATTGGCTCCGTCGAATCAATTGCAGGAACTCCTGGCGCGTGGTGCTGGACTCGCGAAAGGCGCCGAGCATCACCGAGGTGTTCATCGTCGAGTTCTGTTTTTCGACACCGCGCATCATCATGCACATGTGCTGGGCTTCTATCACCACCGCAACGCCGGCGGCCTGGGTGACCTGCTGCACCGCGTCAGCGATTTGCCGGGTGAGGTTTTCCTGGATCTGCAGGCGACGGGCGAACATATCCACCAGCCGGGCGATCTTCGACAGCCCCAGGACCTTGCCCGTAGGAATATAAGCCACATGGGCCTTGCCGATGAAGGGCAGCAGGTGATGTTCGCACAATGAATAGAGTTCGATGTCGGCAACGATCACCATTTCATCGCTGTCGGAGGCGAACAGGGCGCCGTTGACGATCTGTTCGATGCTCTGTTCATAGCCATGGCAAAGGTACTGCATGGCCTTCGCGGCCCGCACCGGTGTATCAAGCAGGCCTTCGCGTTCCGGGTCTTCGCCCAGGCCGATCAGGATCTCGCGGTAATGCTCGGGCGACAGGGCCATTGCGCTTCCTCGGTACAGGATTATTTGATGTGCCGCCCACCGTTGACGGTCAGGGTCGTGCCGGTGACGTAGGGGTTGTCCAGCAGATAACGCAGGCTCTGGTAGATCACTTCACTGCCCGGCTCGAAACCCAGCGCGGATTTGGCCAGGGCCTTGGCCCGATAGGCTGCATCGTCGTCGGGATTGAACAGTAGCAGGGCCGGGGCGATACCGTTGACCTTGATGGCGGGTGCGTATTTCGCCGCGAAAGAAAGCGTGAGGCTTTCCAGGCCAGCCTTGGTGGCGCAATAGGCGATGTGCTTGCTGCTGCCCTTGCGCGTCACGTCATCACTGATGTGCACGATATCCGCCGGCACCGAGCGCCGCAGCAGCTCGGCGCACTGCAGGTTGATCAGGTAAGGCGCGAGCATGTGCACGCCAAACATCGCGCCGAAGGCGGCCGCCTCATCGCCTGGGGTTTCGGCCAGCCAGGCCGAGGCGTTATGCACAATGGCGCGTAGCTGGTCGGTGTGCTGCTTGAGTTGTTCGATGAAGGCGAGGATTCCCGCTTCACTGGAAAAATCGGCAAACAGCATCGTGGCCCCTGAGTCCCGTAGCGTCTGCACGCCCGGGCGTTCGGTGCGATAGGTGGCGATGACCGGTTGCCCGTCTTCCAGCAACCGACGGGCGCAGTGCAGGCCGACACGCTGGGCTGCGCCGGTGATGAGGATCGGAGCGGTAGGCATGGAGCGGCTCGGTTTGCGGCGGAAGCAAAACTATAACAGTGCCGGATGCCGTGTACCTATTGGCAACCGATCCAGTGAATGCATTGCCAATTTCACCGTGGGAGCGAGCCTGCTCGCGAAGGCGTTGGTCCAGCTCGATTCAATTTGGCTGGCACGCCGCTTTCGCGAGCAGGCTCGCTCCCACAGGGACACCTCTTGAAGCTGACGGCATGCTGTATCAATGATTCTGCGTCGCCGGCACTGGTCGTTGTGGTGCGCCAGCGAGCCAGTTCGCCAGCAAGTGGGTCGATAACGGGATAAACAGATAAACCATCAACGGCGTCAGGATGAGCGTGCTGATCAGCACCCGGCTCAACATGCCCAGTTCACCCAGTAATGGCCCCAGCAGGAAATTGAACAACAACGAAACCGGAAAAAACGCCAGCCAGATAGCCACCGCCTGTTTCCAGCGCGGCGGGCGCTGGTTGACGGCGCCGAACCAACCGTCGATGCCCCGCACTCGATGTTCGGAGGGATGGGCAAACAGCTCGCTGCCGCGTCCCAGCCAAGCCGTGCGCGAGGCCGAATGTTCCCATGCATGCAGGGTCTGCTCATCGGCGAAACGGAAGATGATCTGGAATTCGTCGTCTTCGGGCGGCGGCGCAAGTACGCCTGAGCCCAGGTAGCCGGGGAAGTCGGTCGCCAGTTGCTCGCCTTCGCGCAACCAGGCGATCAGGTCCTGATAGCGGCCATTGGCGACGCGGCGGGCAACCATCAACGTGACGGGTGAGGCAGACATTTTGTATCTCCATGTTACGGTTGCGGCACTCCGGGTAGGAGATTCGCTTGAAGAACGGCCCCAGGGTAAGGGGCGGCGTTCGATGCCTGAAGGCAAGCAAGGATTATTCCTTGTAGCGCAAAAAACAACAAATTCGAATATGGTTCGCCATCTCCCTTGTAAAGACATCCCCGGTGAGGAGTAAACTGGGTTCCAATTGGAGCCGGGTAAGCCTTCGGAATGAGCGTGATCATCGAAGAGAACCTTGCGTTTCAGGCCGCCATGGCTTTGAAAAGCGAGGAGTTGTTTCCCATCCGCGAAGTGGCGCGGGTGACTGGCGTGAATCCGGTGACCTTGCGCGCGTGGGAGCGGCGCTACGGCCTCATCCAGCCCACACGCACCGAAAGCGGGCACCGCCTGTATTCATTGAGCGATATCGAAAAGGTTCGCAGCATTCTCGGCTGGATCGAACGCGGGGTAGCGGTGAGCAAGGTGGGAAAGATTCTCGCCAGGACCGAGTCGGTGCAGCCAGCCTCCAGGTTCATTTCGCCCGATCTGGTGCGCGCCGATTACGCCCAGTGGCAACAGCTCGTGGCTGAAGCAGTCGGCAACTTTGACGATGTGGAGCTGGATCGGGTCTATGGACAGATTTTTTCCAGCTATACGGCACCGATCGTCTTCCAGGACATCCTTATGCCGCTCTGGCGAGCATTGCTCCAACGCCAGCATGAGTTCGGGCAGACCAGTGAGTGGCTGTTTTTAGACGGTTTCTTGCGCTCGCGTGTCTTGCAACGACTCTTGCTGAAGCGCGACACTTCGGCGCGCCGGGTCTTGGTCAGCGCCATAGCCGGCCAATGCCGGGAATTGGAGTTGCTGGTCACGACGCTGTTCATCTCCAGGGCCGAGGTGGGTGTCAGGGTCATGACTGTCGGCCAACCCTTTGACGAATTGACCCTGATTTGCCAGAAGATCAAGCCTTTGGCGCTCGTGCTGGTTTCCAATCATGCGCCGGCCGCGGAGCTGCCCAAGCGGCTGAACAGGCTGGCGATGAGCCTCGATTGCCCGGTCATGCTCGCCGGCGATGCATCAGACCTGGCGCAGGAAAGCCTGGCGGGCTCTTCAATTGCCTGCCTGGGAAATGAAGGCATGCTGATGCGCCAGCGCTTGCGTCAATTTCTGGCGGGCAACCTGGACACTTGAATGGCTTGCTAGGCTTTGTACGAAAAGTCGCGCAGGCACTTTTCGTACAAAGCCTAGAGGTGCATCGCCGGATGGGTCAGACGATGTTGCTGGAGGATGTACTGACGCAGGCGCTCGGTTTCGTCCTGGTCATGCTGATTCAGATGGTAGGCATACAGGCCCTGATCGGTTTCCCGTTCGAACGTACCGCGAAGCGAAATTCTCTCGTAGCCTGAAGGGCTGAACCACAACGCGAACTGTTTTGGCGGTTTGGTGCGGTTGCGAATTTCCAGCAGAACGCCCTTGCAAGAGACCTCGTGTACCCATAAAGGACCTGGCTGACCCTTGGCATTTTCCAGCGCAACCGGTGCCTCGAGCGTCAGGCGCCATGGACGCACCTTAGGTCCGTCCTCATAGATACTCGGCACACCCAGGCGCAGGTGCATGGCATGGAATTCGTCTTCCACCAGATGCAACGGAAAGGTCATCTGCTGGTTTTCGAAATTGGCTTGTAACGTGACCTGCTCGTTTGCCGCCAGGCGCGTCAAAAGATCACGGATCTGCGACCCACCGTTTACCAGCAAGCTCGACGTGACATCCCGCTCGTTCAACTGCGGGCTGTGCTGCATGGTCCGGATGAAATCCAGCTCATCCTGGGTAAGAAGGGCGTCGCGCTGCATACGGTGCTCGAAAAATATGTGCGAGTTCACGGGTGATTGTAGTGACTGACCATTAATTCGCCGTTTTGTTTGCGCCGTTCGTCGCATCCAGGCGCGCAATCGTCTCCCGTGCTTCAGCCAACTCCTTTTCGAGCTGGGCGATTCGCTGTTGAGCCTTCATCTGGATTGTCACGTCCTTCTGCACACCGACGAAATAAGTGTGCCCGTCAGCCTGGTTTTTCACGGTCGACAACGACAGCTCATTCCAGAACGGCGTGCCGTCCTTGCGATAGTTGCGAAGGACCTGTCGGCATGATCCGCCTTGCTTCAAGGCCATGCGGATATGCGCCAGGGCCGGTTGATCGCGATCGCCGGACTGCAGGAAACGGCAGTCCTGGTAGAGGATCTCGTCGCGGCTGTAGCCGGTCAGCCGTTCAAACGCCGGGTTTACATAAATCAGGATATTGTCTTCGTCGCCTTCCTTTTCGGCGATGACGATCCCGTCGTTCGAAGCGCTGATCACCAATTGCATCAAGTGAGCATTAATCATGAAGCCTCCAGCAATGGTCATCCCTGCGTGCGCTGCATTCTAGAAGAACCCTGGGAGATGTCCACTTGCCATTATCGGTTGTTGAGAATCAATCCCGGCATCACTGTTCAGCCTGCTACCATTGCGGCTCTTTATTCCGCTTCAGGATCAGATTGATGAAAGTCGCCATCCTTTCCGGCTCCGTATACGGCACCGCCGAAGAAGTCGCCCGGCATGCCGCCAAATTGCTTGATGACGCCGGTTTCCAGACATTCCACAATCCGCGGGCAACCCTGGCGGATATCCAGGCGTTTGGCCCGCAGGCGTTGCTGGCCATAACGTCCACTACCGGCATGGGCGAGCTGCCGGACAACCTGATGCCATTGTATGCGACGATTCGCGACCAATTGCCCGCGTCGTTTCGCGGCCTGCCCGGTGCGGTGATCGGCCTCGGGGATGCCAGCTATGGCGATACGTTCTGCGGTGGTGGCGAGCAGATGCGCGAATTGTTCGCCGAGCTGGGCGTGCACGAGGTGCTGGCCATGTTACGCCTGGACGCCAGTGAGAGTGTGACGCCGGAAAGCGATGCCGAGCCCTGGCTGGGCGAATTGATCGCTGCATTGCGCCATTGATGGAGGAGCGGCCGGCACTGATCGCGGATGTTCGCCTGATGACCCGCTCGGTCAGTAAGCTGGCTGCCAATGCAACTACCGGCCCTGGCGGAGCTGACTAGACTGGTTTTCTGTTCATGGAGGTTGGATACGCCTCCACCATAACAAGAAGCCAGAGGTCATAACCGTGAGCGTGACGCCCATTCAATCGACACCCGGCATCAAGGACCAGGTCAGCGCCGCGGAATGGCAAACCCGCGTCGATCTTGCCGCCTGTTACAGGCTGGTCGCGCTGCACGGCTGGGACGACCTGATCTTTACCCATATCTCCGCCAAGGTCCCCGGCACCGAAGATTTCCTGATCAACCCGTTCGGGTTGATGTTCCATGAAATCACCGCGTCGAGCCTGGTCAAGGTCGACCAGGCCGGCAACAAGCTGATGCCCAGCCCCTATGAGATAAACCCGGCGGGTTACACCATTCACAGTGCGGTGCACGAGGTGCGGCACGATGTGATGTGTGTGTTGCACACCCACACGGCCGCCGGTGTCGCGGTATCGGCGCAAAAACAGGGCGTGCTGCCGATCAGCCAGCAATCGCTGTTCGTGCTGTCGAGCCTGGCGTATCACCCTTACGAAGGGGTCGCCCTCAATCCTGAAGAGAAGGCCCGCCTGCAAGCGGACCTGGGCGACAGTAATTTCCTGATGCTTCACAACCACGGCCTGCTGACCTGTGGCGGCACCATCGCCGATACCTTCCTGATGATGTTCATTTTCCAGCGAGCCTGTGACATCCAGGTTCTGGCGCAGACCGGCGGCGCCGAGTTGATCGCCATCGAGCCTCAGGTGCTGGCCGGTGCCCGGGCGATGGTTGCCGGGGTGACCCGAAGCGCCCAAGGCATGGGGGGCGCGCTGGCCTGGCCGGCATTGCTGCGCAAACTCGATCAGCAAGATCCGGGTTATAAAAGCTGATGCCCATGGTCCAGATTCCGCTGCGTATCTGGCGCCAGCGCGGACAGACCTTCATGTTTCGGGGTCACGCTATCCGCTATTGGGTGGCGGGCCACGGCGAGCCTCTGCTGTTGATCCACGGGTTCCCGACCGCCAGTTGGGACTGGCATTACCTGTGGCAGCCGCTGGCACAGCGTTACCGGGTGATCGCCTGCGACATGCTCGGTTTCGGTGACTCCGATAAACCCGTGGATCACGCCTATAGCCTGTTGGAGCAGGCCGATCTGCAGCAAGCGTTGCTGACGCATTTGAATGTGACGCAGGGAGTTCATGTGCTGGCCCACGATTATGGCGACAGCGTGGCCCAGGAGTTGATTGCCCGGCACAGCGAGGCGCGCGCCGACGTCGCCAGTTGTGTCTTTCTCAATGGAGGACTGTTCCCCGAGACCCATCGTCCGGTGCTGATGCAAAAGTTGCTGCTCAGCCCCTTGGGGTGGCTGATAGGCCGGGCCTTCTCCAGGGACGGGCTGGTGAAGAGTTTCCAACGGATTTTCGGCCCCAGGACCTGCCCGACCGAAAGCGAGATGGATGATTACTGGAGCCTCGTCGAAACCCATCACGGGCCCCGGATCATGCACAAACTCATCGCCTATATTCCCGAACGACGGGTGCAACGCGACCGCTGGGTGCAGGCGATGCAGCGCGACGAAGTGCCGTTGCGGGTCATCGACGGGGCAATTGATCCGATTTCCGGTGCGCACATGGTGGCGCATTACCGAGCCTTGATTCCGAACGCCGACACGGTGCTGTTGCCTGATATTGGCCACTATCCACACACCGAGGCACCTGTTCAGGTACTCAAGCATTACCTGGCATTTCGCGAAATCATCGCGGCGCCGATCAGGCAAATGGCCTGTTCATGACCGATTGCCTGGCATCATCCCCTCACCTTATCGCCCACCATTCACTCTGAGCCCAGTTGATTGTGGCCTGCCGACTTGTGCCGGACACTCGTGCCAATGTCCTATTGGCCTGCTGGAGTTCTGCCCATGAGTGAATCTGTGCGCTTCGAAGATAAAGTCGTGATCGTCACGGGAGCCGGCGGCGGCCTTGGCCGCGCTCATGCGCTGCTGTTTGCCCGGCAGGGCGCACGCGTGCTGGTGAACGATCTCGGCGGCTCAGCGCAGGGGGAAGGCGCCAACGCCTCGGCAGCGGATCGGGTGGTGGCTGAAATCCGTGCCGCCGGTGGTATTGCCGAAGCCAATCATGACTCGGTCACTGACGGCGACAAGCTTGTGCAAAACGCCCTCGACGCGTTCGGCAGGGTGGATGTGGTCGTCAATAATGCCGGTATCCTGCGCGACAAGACCTTCCATAAGATGGACGATGCCGACTGGGACCTGGTTTACCGTGTCCATGTCGAAGGTGCCTATAAAGTCACCCGCGCCGCCTGGCCGCACCTGCGCGAGCAGAACTACGGACGAGTGATCTTCACCGCCTCCACGTCCGGCATCTATGGCAACTTCGGCCAGTCCAACTACGGCATGGCCAAGCTTGGCCTGTACGGCCTCACTCGCACCCTGGCTATCGAAGGTCGCAAGAACAACATCCTCGTCAACGCCATCGCCCCCACCGGCGGCACCCGTATGACCGAAGGCCTGATCCCGCCGCAGGTATTCGAACAACTCAAACCTGAACTCGTCAGCCCGCTGGTCGTGTACCTGGCCAGCGAAGCCTGCCAGGAAACTTCCGGATTGTTCGAAGTAGGCGGCGGCTGGATGGGCAAGGTGCGCTGGGAGCGCAGCCTCGGTGCCGGCTTTGATCCGCGCGAGGGGTTTTCACCCGAGGACGTCGCCGCTCACTGGCAGCAGATTTGCGACTTCGAAAACGCAGTCCACCCGAACGACAACCTGGAAGCTTTGAAAGAGATGATGGCGAACCTGCAGCGTCACGCCATTTGAGTCGGGTCCCTGGGCACGTTGTCGCCAAGCGCGGCACCGCGCTCAGGGGAAGTACTTCTGCACCAGGGCCGCGAGATTCGCAGCGGTCTCCATGTCCATCACACCGTCATGTTTCGCCGGGCGAAAATGCAGCTGGAAGGCGCGGACCAGGCGTTGGAACCCGGTACTTGTTGACGCAGCCGAGGTGTCATAACCGTATCGTTTGAACCACCCGATCAGTTGTTCGCGAGGGGGAATTCCATCGGCTTGGTATGCCTGTATAAAAGTTTCTTGCGTGGCGTCATCAAACCAGGCGCCAATACCCTTGAGATACAACGCATGCCACGGAAACATCGGGCCAGGATCACTCTTGCGCCCGGCGGCGATATCCGAGTGCCCCACCACGTTTACCGGACTGATTTCCGGATAGCGTTTGAGGATATCCGTTGCCAGGTATTCGATCGCCTCGATTTGCTGGGGCGCATAAGGCGGAAAGGTAAATTGCCCTTGGTTGTCCGTCGCCAGGTTGACGATTTCGACGCCGAGCGAAGTGTCGTTCAGGTTGCTGCGATTACCCCAACTGCTCACCCCGGCATGCCAGGCCCGCTGGCGCTCGTCCACCAGATTGAAAATCTGCGGCTCCTCGAAGCCCGCCTTCAAATAGGTAGGGTCGGCAAAATCCGGGATGAGGTAATGAGCACTCACGGACGGGCCGGTCAAAGCGTTTATCGAAGAGGCGAAGTTGCCCGCGGTGTAATGGAAAACTAGAAAGCGAACGCGACTGTTGTAGCCTTTTTTTGAACGATGGGTTGTGTTGTTTATTAGCATTATCAAATAACTCACTGGTTAATAATCGAAGCGAAGCGCTGCGATTGAATTTCAGCGTAACAGTGGATATTTGAGGCGTACGTAGTTGGCTTCTGGCTTTGTTGTAGGAAGAGACGGCAAAAAATAGTGTCGTTAAAGTTTCATCGGTAAATATTGCTCAAGTTATGTAGGAAACAAGAAAGTCCCCCCGCGGAAATAACCCGGAAATAAAAAAGGCCGCTGCAAAACGCAGCGGCCTAAACGTGACGTTGTAAAGGAGCTACAAATCAACGTCAGTGGACACGGGGACGATGGATTGATGCGCAATCCATCCGAATGACGGTGCGCCAGGCGCGAGGGACGCCTGGCGGCTTGCGCTTGCAGGCCCGTTGTCCTGCAAGCCCGGCCAGCATAGGGATTGGACGTTTTCGGAAACAGCCCGGATCCCGACATGCACTGTTGCAGTGCATGCAACAGTGCAAAAGCAGCGATGAAAATGCACGCCGTTGATAACCTCTCATCCAGTCCATTCATGCACCACGCAAAGGCCCGGCCCGCAAGGGCTGTCATCCCTTGGAGGTACATCGCGAATACCCCCTTGGTGCGCTTATCGCCCATGACGTGGGGCAGTAGGGTGGAGGCTCTGTCACTCACCGGGGAAGACGCATGACAACAATAACAATGCGCGCCATCTTCAAGCCGCAGGCGCTGGCCGTCGCGGTGGCCTTGGGTTGCTGTGCCCAGGCGCAGGCCGTTTCATTCAACATTGGCGAAATCGAGGGGCAGTTCGACTCCTCGCTGTCGGTTGGCGCGAGCTGGGGCATGCGCGATGCCGACAAGGATCTGGTCGGCACCGTCAATGGCGGTACGGGCCAGTCTTCCACCGGTGACGACGGCCGATTGAATTTCAGGAAAGGCGAGACCTTCTCGAAAATCTTCAAGGGCCTCCACGACCTCGAACTCAAGTACGGCGACACCGGCGTGTTTGTCCGTGGCAAGTATTGGTACGACTTCGAGCTCAAGGACGAAAACCGCGAGTTCAAGGACATCAGCGACAGTAACCGCAAGGAGGGCGCCAAGTCGTCGGGGGCGCAGATCCTCGATGCCTTCGTCTATCACAATTATTCCATCGCCGATCTGCCGGGCACGGTACGCGCCGGCAAGCAGGTGGTCAGTTGGGGCGAAAGTACCTTCATCGGCAACTCCATCAACAGCATCAACCCGGTGGACGTGTCCGCGTTCCGTCGCCCGGGTGCGGAGATCAAGGAAGGCCTGATCCCGGTCAACATGCTGTTCGCCTCCCAGGGCTTGACCGACAAGCTCACCGTCGAAGGTTTCTACCAACTGGAGTGGGACCAGACGGTTGTGGACAACTGCGGCACTTTCTTCGGCAACGATGTGGTCGCCGACGGTTGCACCGACGGCTATACCGTAGGCAGCCCGGCGATTGCGCCGTTCGTGCCGTTGACCACCGCGTTCGGCCAGGGCATCCAGGTGACCAGCGAAGGCGTGGTCATTCCCCGTGGCGGTGACCGCGATGCGCGGGACTCCGGCCAGTGGGGCACGGCGTTGCGCTGGCTCGGCGATGACACCGAGTACGGCCTGTACTTCATGAATTACCACAGCCGCACGCCGACCGTTGGCACCACTACGGCGGGGCTCTCTACGCTGGCTGCGCTGCCGCGGATGGTCGCGACTGCAAACGCCATCGCCCCTGGCAGCGGCGCGGGCCTGGCGCAAAGCGTGATGTTGGGGCGCGGTGGGTATTACCTCGAATACCCTGAAGACATCCGCCTGTACGGCGCCAGTTTCTCCACCACGTTGCCGACTGGCACGGCGTGGACCGGCGAAATCAGTTACCGCCCCAATGCACCGGTACAGGTCAATACCAACGACCTGACCCTGGCCTTGGTGAACCCGATCGCCGGAGGCGCCGCGTCACCGATCGCCACTTCGCCGGGCGCGGACAACACTGGTTACCGCCGCAAGGAAGTGACCCAGGTCCAGAGCACCCTGACGCACTTCTTCGACCAGGTGCTGGGCGCCGATCGCCTGACCGTGGTCGGTGAGGCCGCGGTCGTCCATGTCGGCGGCCTCGAATCGAAGGACGAGCTGCGTTATGGACGCGATTCGGTCTACGGCCAGTACGGCTTCAACGGCGACACCGACGGTTTTGTCACCTCGACCTCCTGGGGTTATCGCGCCCGGGCGATTCTCGACTATTCCAACGTTATCGGCGGGGTGAACTTCAAGCCCAACCTGTCCTGGTCCCATGACGTGGCCGGCTATGGGCCCAACGGTCTGTTCAACGAAGGCGCCAAGGCGGTCAGCGTGGGCGTCGATGCCGATTACCGCAACACGTACACCGCCAGCCTGAGCTACACCGATTTCTTCGGCGGCGATTACAACGTTCTCGAAGACCGCGACTTCCTCGCGCTGAGCTTCGGCGTGAACTTCTGATCTGGCTGACAAGGAAAACCCAATGCGCAAGATGATCCTGCAATGCGGTGCCCTGGCCCTGAGCCTGCTGGCCGCGAACGTAATGGCGGCGGTCTCGCCGGAGGAAGCGAACAAACTGGGCACCAGCCTCACCCCGCTGGGCGCGGAAAAGGCTGGCAACGCCGATGGCTCGATCCCGGCCTGGACCGGCGGTATCCCGAAGAACGCCGGTGCCGTGGACAGCAAAGGCTTCCTCGCCGACCCGTTCGCCAGTGAAAAACCGCTGTTCACCATCACCGCCGCGACCGTGGACAAGTACAAGGACAAACTCTCCGAAGGCCAGGTCGCGATGTTCAAGCGCTACCCGGAAACCTACCGGATCCCGGTCTACCCGACCCACCGCAGCGTTGGCCTGCCGCCGGAGATCTATGAGGCGGCCAAACGTAGCGCACTGAACGTGAACGCCATCAACGACGGCAACGGCCTGGCCAACTTCACCGGCAACCGCTACTACGCGTTCCCGATTCCCAAGACCGGCGTGGAGGTGCTGTGGAACCACATCACCCGCTACCACGGCGGCAACCTGCGGCGCGTCATCACCCAGGCCACACCGCAGACCAACGGCAGCTTCACGCCGATCCGCTTCGAAGAAGAGATCGCCGTGCCGTTCCTGATCAAGGACGCCGATCCGGAAAAAGCCAGCAACGTACTGACTTATTTCAAGCAAGAGGTGACGGCCCCGGCGCGTCTGGCCGGTAACGTGTTGCTGGTGCATGAAACGCTCGACCAGGTGACGGAGCCGCGTCTGGCATGGATCTACAACGCCGGCCAGCGTCGCGTGCGTCGTGCCCCACAAGTCGCCTATGACGGCCCGGGCACCGCTGCCGACGGCTTGCGTACTTCCGACAACTTCGACCTGTTTTCCGGCGCCCCGGATCGCTACGACTGGAAGCTGGTAGGCAAGAAGGAAATGTACATCCCGTACAACAGCTACAAACTCGATTCACCGAGCCTCAAATACGATGACGTGATCAAGGCCGGGCACATCAACCAGGACCTGACGCGTTACGAGTTGCACCGGGTCTGGGAAGTAGTGGGTACGGTCAAGCCCAGCGAGCGGCACATCTACGCCAAGCGCCACATGTATATCGATGAGGACAGCTGGCAAGCGGCACTGGTGGACCACTATGACGGGCGCGGCCAGTTGTGGCGCGTGGCCGAAGGGCATGCCCAGTTCTATTACGACCATCAGAACCCGGGCTACACACTCGAAGCGCTCTACGACATCATCGCTGGCCGCTACATTGCCCTGGGGATGAAAAACGAAGAGAAGCACGCCTACGTCTATGGGTTCGAGGCTCGGGCAGCCGACTACACGCCGGCAGCGTTGCGGTCGAGCGGGGTTCGCTAGATCGTCTTGGCAGAATACCCGTGGCGAGGGAGCTTGCTCCCGCTGGGCCGCGAAGCGGCCCCAAAGCCCTCCAGACCCTGAGCAAAACCAATGACCGACAGCTGAGCTGCCGGTCATTTTTTTATGAGCAGCAATCAGCGCGCTGAATATTTCTCCTAAGGTGCTCGACACAGGTCTAGGGTGATGGAACAACAATAAAAGGGACCTTGCACAATGACCGCCATGACCCCGTGTCCGGACCGTCCCGGGCTGCTGCCGCGCCTGTCTTCGACGCATGTGCCACGCCGGTCCTTGAGCGAGTCGTTGCTGGCTTCCGAGGCGCGGGTAAAGCTGCTTTACGCACCGGCGGGCAGCGGCAAAAGCGCGTTGTTCGCTGAATGTTTCCTGCAAGCGCCCCCGGGCTGCCGGCTGCATTGGCTGCCGCTGGGGGGCGCGGCGATGGATGTCGCGCAATTCTGTGAGTGCCTGGCCCAGGCCCTCGGATTGCCGGTGGTCGATGAGGCGAGCCTGTTGGCTCACCTGGCACGGTTGCAAACCCCGACATGGTTGTTTCTGGATGATTATTGTCGGGTGCCCAATCCGGCACTCGATCAATTGCTCGACCGCTTGCTGAACACCAGCAGTCCGGCGCTGCATCTGTGGCTCAATGGCCGTCGCCGCCCGCACTGCAATTGGCCGCGCTTGTTGCTGGACGACGAGCTGCACGAGTTCGACGCGCAAGCCCTGGTTTTTACCGCCGAGGATGTTCAGCAATTGCTCGGGCATTTGCCCGGCCCACTGGCAGCACGCACCGCCCGCGAGGTGGTTCAGCGCAGTGGTGGCTGGTGTGCCGGGGTGCGCTTCGCCTTGCTCGAACGTTGCGAGTGGGCGCGGAGCAACGCTTCGTCGGGGCGTGCCGGGACTTTGCCCGACTACCTCGAATATGAATTGTTTGGCGCCTTGTCCCCGGAGCTGGCGCAGGCCTGGCGCGTGCTGGCGCATTTGCCGCGCTTCAATGCCCGGCTTTGCGAGCATCTGTTCGGCGATACGGTGGGGGCCGAATGCCTTCCCTTGCTGCTGGACCTGGGATGCTTCATCGAGCCGTGGGCGCAGTCTTCGGAATGGATGCAGATTTTCCCTCCGCTGGCCCGCCTCGTGCGTGACGAGCCCTGGCCCCAGGCGCGCTCCTGGCACCGGCGGGCCTGCCAATGGTTCGCCGCCGAGCAGGATTGGCCGATGGCATTCGAACAGGCCATGCAAGCGGGGGAGTTCGAGACGGCCGTGAGTGTCCTCCAGCATCTGAATTTCGAGCATGTCTTGCAGGGCAACAACGTCCAGCTGTTATTGAGCCTGCATGACCAGCAGGACGAGGCGTTGTCCCTCGATACGCCGCAATCGGTGGGGCTGGTTACCGCAGCCTTGCTCTGCGCCGGACGTTTCGCCGAGGCCGAGCGGTGCATCGAGCAATTGGGCAGGTTCGCGCCACAGCCGCTCGCCTGCCGGCAGCGAGAACTGATTGCCCGCTGGCAGGTCTTGCGTGGCTGGCTGCTGCATCTGGACGGCGAGGGCGAACCGGCGCGTGAGCATTTCCTTCAGGCCGAAGCCGGCCTCGAACCGCACGCCTGGGCCCTCAAGGTGCTGTGCCTGATCGGCCAGACGCAGCAGGCACTGCTCAAGGGTGAGCTGGCGTCCGCGCAATGGATCAACCGTCAGGCGCTGTGCCTGGCCCGGGCTCATGGCTCGCTGGTGTTCGAAGGATTGCTGGAACTGGATCACGCCCAAGTGCTTGAGCAACGCGGCGCGCCCCATCGGGCGGATCATTTGTTGAGCGCCGTCCAGGTGCTGCTCGACAGGCCAGGCCAGGATTTTTCCGCGTTGCTGGGACGTATCGCCCTGCGACGTGGGCGCCTGGCGTTACGCATGGGAGCTGACGAGCAGGCCGCCGAACACTTTCAAGCCGGCCTGGAGGCGGGCCTGCGCAGCCAGGACAAACAAGTGCTCTACGGCTTTCTCGGCAAGGCTTGCCTGGCGGCCAACCGGGGTGACTATGGCGAAGCCTTCATGCAGCTGCGCGACGCCGAGCGGATCATGCAGCAGCGACACATCCCCGACACGGTCTATCGCGGCGTGCTGCTGCAAACCAGCTGTCAATTCTGGTTGCAGCAAGGGCGCCCGGAACTTGCCCATGAAGTCTTGACCCGGGTCTTGCGGCATTTCCACGGGCCGCAGGCCAAGCAGGCGCCGCCAGCCACCCTGGAACTGATTCCGCGCCTCGAGTATCTGCTGGTGCTGGCCGAGGTCTACCTGCATCGGGCGCATGAGCCGCAGGCTCGCCTGCAGGCGATGATCGCCCAGGCACGACAGCGCGAAATGCACGCATTGGAAACGGAGTTGCAGTTGGCGCTGGCGGAGGTCGTCTGGTTGTCCGCCGATCGCACCTCTCTTGGCTCGATCGCGCCGGAGGCGCTCAAGCAAGTGGCCTGTTGGCGGGCGCAGCAAGCCTTGGGTGAGCTGCGTATGCGCCAGCCTGAACTGGTGCACTGGATGCAATCTCAGGAGCGGATCGAGCTGCCGGGACGCGCGGTGGAAGAAACGCTCCTCAGCCAGCGCGAACTGGAAGTACTGGAACTCATTGCCCAGGGCCATTCAAACCAGCAGATCGCCGAGCGCCTGTTCATCTCGCTGCATACGGTGAAAACCCATGCGCGGCGGATCCATAGCAAGCTGGGCGTACAGCGGCGGACACAAGCGGTCGCAAAAGCGAAAAACATGGGGGTGATGAGTTAGCGAATATCTTGCTGGGCTCATGACCCTGAGTCATACCCCATTCGCCGGCTCACGGCCCGGGTCGCGGTCAACAGGCGCTGCGCCGCCGGGCCGTTTTCGTCGGCGTGGAACAGCGATGTCGGACCCACAATGGTCATGACTGCCGCCACCTGGCCCATGGCGTTGAAAACCGGTGCGGACAAGGCATCAATGCCGGGCATCAACAAGCCATGCACATGGTGCAGGCCGCGACTGCGGATCTGCCCCTGCAAGGCGGCATAGACATTGTCATCGGCCAAGGCGTGGTCAGTGGCGTCGCGCACCTCCTGTTCGCGCAGCTCGATGGTTTCGCGCTCCGGCAGGTAGGCACTGAAAACCAATCCCGTGGATGAGCTGAGCAACGGCAGGACCGAGCCCAGTTGCGTCACCACGGTCACGGCCCGCACGGCGGGTTCGATCCGCACGACGGTCGCGCCGTGATTGCCCCACACCGCGAGAAAACAGGTTTCGTTCAAGTCGTCGCGCAGTTCGGCCAAGGGCAGGGCGGCCACTTGCAGCACATCCATGCCGTTGAGCGCCGCCAGCCCTACGCGCAAGGCTTCGCGGCCCAAACCGTAGTGGTTGGTTGCGCTGTTCTGTTCGGCGAAGCCACTCGCGATCAGGGCTTGCAGGTAACGATGAACCTTGCTGGCCGGCATCTGTACATGTTCGGCCAGGCGTGACAGCGAGGTGGAAGGGGACAACTCGGCCAAGGCCTTGAGGATGTCGGTGCCGACCTCAGCGGAGCGGACTTTCTGTTTACCGTTGCTGGGCGGGTTTTCCATGGAGGTTCTGGTCCGGAAGCGAATGGGCGTCTTTATAGCTTGACGGTGGTCGTCGAGCAAATTACGTTATGCGTAATCGAATTACGATAAAAATAACCCGGTGCGCCCAGGCTCCTCCACAGAGCGACGGGACGCATCCAGTCCTGTATTCAGGAGGCTCCATGAACCTCGATTCCACGGCGTCGGACCTGGCTTACCAGTCTGGCTTCGGTAACGAATTCGCCAGCGAGGCGCTGCCCGGCGCACTGCCCGTTGGCCAGAACTCTCCGCAGAAAGCCCCGTACGGCCTGTACGCCGAACTGTTTTCCGGCACCGCCTTCACCATGGCCCGCAGCGAAGCGCGGCGAACCTGGATGTACCGCATCCGTCCCTCGGCCAACCATCCGGCCTTCGCCAGGTTGGAACGGCAATTGACTGGAGGCCCGCTGGGTGAGGTGACGCCCAATCGCCTGCGCTGGAGCCCGTTGCAGCTCCCCACCGAGCCCACCGATCTGATCGACGGCCTGGTCCAGATGGCGGCCAATGCCGGTGCGGACAAACCCGCCGGTATCAGCATTTATCACTACTGCGCCACCCGCTCCATGGAGCGGGTGTTCTTCAATGCCGACGGTGAGTGGCTGATCGTGCCGCAACTGGGACGGCTGCGCATCGCCACTGAGCTGGGTGTGCTGGAAGTGGCTCCGCTGGAAATCGCTATACTGCCTCGGGGGCTGAAATTTCGTGTCGAACTGCTCGACCCGCAAGCCCGCGGCTACATCGCCGAGAACCACGGGGCGCCGTTGCGCCTGCCAGACCTCGGGCCGATCGGCAGCAATGGCCTGGCCAATCCAAGGGATTTCCTGGCCCCCGTCGCCCATTACGAAAACCTCGTGCAACCGACCACGCTGGTACAGAAGTTCCTCGGTGAACTGTGGGCCTGCGAGCTGGACCATTCGCCGTTCGACGTGGTGGCCTGGCATGGTAACAACGTGCCGTACAAATACGATCTGCGGCGATTCAACACGATCGGCACGGTCAGCTTCGACCACCCCGATCCGTCGATTTTCACCGTGTTGACTTCGCCGACCAGTGTCCATGGCCTGGCGAATCTCGATTTCGTGATTTTCCCGCCGCGCTGGATGGTGGCGGAAAACACCTTCCGTCCGCCGTGGTTCCATCGCAACCTGATGAATGAATTCATGGGCCTGATCCAGGGCGCCTACGATGCCAAGGCCGAGGGCTTCCTGCCGGGCGGCGCGTCGCTGCACAGCTGCATGAGCGCCCACGGCCCGGATGGCGAGACCTGCACCAAGGCGATCAATGCCGAGCTCAAGCCAACGAAAATCGACAACACCATGGCCTTCATGTTCGAGACCAGCCAAGTGCTGCGTCCCAGCCGTTTCGCCCTGGACTGCGCACAATTGCAAACTGACTACGACGCCTGCTGGGCCTCGCTGCCGGTCACTTTCGACCCGACCCGGAGATAACCCATGACCCAAGTTTCCCCTACCCTCAGCTGGGTTGTTTGCGCTAATGGTCATCCCGACTTCCCGCTGCAGAACCTGCCGCTGGGCATCTTCAGTGTCGCTGGCGAAGCTCCCCGTAGCGGCGTGGCGATTGGTGAGCGGATCTTCGATCTGCAGGCCGCGTTGCAGGCGGGCCTGTTTGACGGCAAGGCGGCTGAAGCCGTCGAGGCCATGCAGGGCGGCCAGTTGAACGCCTTCTTCGACCTGGGGCGCGAGGCCCGGGTTGCCCTGCGCGAAAGATTGCTCGAACTGTTGCGCAAGGACAGCCCCCAGCGGGACGCGATCCAGGCCCAGGGCGCGCGGTTGCTGCCACTGGCGGCGGACTGCCAGATGCACTTGCCAGCGAAAATCAATGACTACACCGACTTCTACGTAGGCATTGAGCACGCGCAGAATGTCGGCAAGCTGTTTCGGCCGGACAATCCGCTGCTCCCCAACTACAAGTACGTTCCCATCGGTTATCACGGTCGCGCTTCGACGGTTCGCCCGTCCGGTACCGATGTGCGCCGTCCGCAAGGCCAGACGCTGCCGCCCGGCCAGGCCGAACCGATCTTCGGCCCGTGCGCGCGGCTGGATTATGAGCTGGAGCTGGGTATCTGGATCGGCAAGGGCAACGCCCTGGGCGAGCCCATTGCCATCGGCGATGCGGCCGAGCACATCGGCGGTTTCTGCTTGCTCAACGATTGGTCGGCCCGGGATATCCAGGCCTGGGAATACCAGCCGCTGGGGCCTTTCCTGTCGAAAAGTTTCCTCACCAGCGTATCGCCGTGGGTGGTGACGGCCGAGGCTCTTGAGCCGTTCCGTCGCCCGCAGCCGGCACGCCCGGAAGGCGACCCCCAGCCGCTGCCGTATCTGCTGGACAAGCGTGACCAGGCTGGCGGAGCCTTTGATATCGAACTGGAAGTCCTGCTGCTGACCGAATCCATGCGCGAGCAGGGCCTGGCGCCTCATCGCCTGACCTTGAGCAACACCCGGTACATGTATTGGACCGTGGCGCAGATGGTCGCGCACCACAGCGTCAACGGTTGCCAATTACAGGCCGGCGATCTGTTTGGCTCGGGCACATTGTCAGGGCCTGAAAATGGTCAGTTCGGCAGCCTGCTGGAAATCACCGAGGGCGGTAAAAAGCCGATCGAACTGGCGTCCGGCGAAATCCGCAAATTTCTCGAAGACGGTGACGAAATCATCCTGCGCGCCCGTTGCGGCCGCGAAGGTGCCGCCTCCATCGGTTTCGGCGAATGCCGCGGCAAAGTCTTGCCGGCGCATTGAGGGGGCGGCATGGAGCTTTACACCTACTACCGTTCCACGTCGTCTTACCGGGTGCGCATCGCGCTGGCGCTCAAGGGCCTGGATTACCGGGCCCTGCCGGTCAACCTGATCGCGCCGCCCGGGGGCGAACATCGCCAGCCGGCCTACCTGGGGATCAATCCCCAGGGGCGGGTACCCGCGCTGCGTACCGATGAGGGCGCTTTGCTGGTCCAGTCTCCGGCGATCATCGAGTACCTGGAGGAACGTTATCCACAGGTGCCGTTGCTCAGCCGTGACCCCGTGCTTCGCGCACATGAGCGTGGCGTGGCCGCACTGATCGGCTGCGACATCCATCCACTGCACAATGTCAGCGTGCTCAACAAGCTCAGGCAGTGGGGCCACGACGAAGCGCAGGTGACGGAGTGGATCGGGCACTGGATCAGCCAAGGGCTGGCAGCGGTGGAGCAGCTGATTGGCGAAGACGGCTATTGTTTCGGCGCGGCGCCAGGCCTGGCGGACGTTTACCTGATCCCGCAGCTGTATGCGGCCGAGCGCTTCAATGTGTCGTTGCAAGAGTATCCACGAATCCGCCGGGTGGCGGCGTTGGCGGCAGCCCATGCGGCGTTCCAGCAAGCGCATCCGGCGAGTCAGCCTGATACTCCCTGAGTCGCCCCTGTGGGAGCGAGCCTGCTCGCGAAGGCGGTGGGTCAGACGCTCTGATAGTGAGGCCGCCTGCTTCATCGCGAGCAGGCTCGCTCCCACAGGGTGTGTAATGGGCCGCCGGGGCTCAATGCACAATCGTATTCGGCGGCAGATGCCCCAGCCGCTCGGTCAGCCGGATCCGCTGGATCGGGTCATCACTGAGCATCAATGCATGTTCGAGATCGAAACGCTCGGCGTTGGGGCAATCGAGTCGCTGGTAGAGGCTGGCGCGGGCCAGGTAGTCGGCGGCGCTGGCGTTACCCAGTTCCAGCACCCGTTCGGCATCGACCAGCGCGGCGATGTAGTCGTCGTTGGCCAGATGCAGTTGCCTGAGATTGCGCGACAGCCGCTGGAGCATCTGCATCGGCTCGGCGCAGACCATGTGCTCGGCCTTGAGCGGCAGGTTCGCGCCGTATTGGCGATGCAGCAAGTCCCGGCAGTCATTGGGGTACAAGCGGCGACCGCCGCAGGGGTCGAGCAGGTGGTCCGCGCCAGGTACGCGCAGCAGGAAATGGCCGGGGAAATTGACGCCGGTCATCGGGATTTCCAGGCCCTTGGCCAGTTCCAAGGCTATCAGGCCCAAGGCCAGCGGTTGCCCTCGCTTGCGGACCAGGACCTTGTCCAGCAGCGCCGCGCCAGGCCGTAGCGGCGTAGCGTCGTCCTGGGCGAAACCCAGATCATTGAGGCGCCGAAGCAGGGGCTGGCCCAATTCGCTGACAGGCAGCATCGGCAGGCCGTGGCTGACTTTCTGCTGCAGCTCCCTGAAATCCTTCAATAACGCTGGCACGTCCACTTCACGATCATGCTCGGCGGCGATCCACAGGGCTGCTTCGAGCAGTGCCGGTGGCGAGCGGTGCAGACAGTCAAAAAAGGCTTGGCGCGGTTTCATCACAGTCTCCGGACTATGCCTCGTTTTAGCTCTGCCGCGAGGTTTCGTCCAGTCTCGCAAAGAGGGGGTAGCCGGTTATGCCGAAAAGACTGACGATCATGCGGCGTTATTCCGGCGTACTCCTGCAATTTTCGATTGCGCGCCTATACTGGCGAGACAGACAAAAAAGTGATTCGGGAGCCTGTCGATGTTTGCTCTCATGCAAAGCTCCCGCCTTGAATCGCTGCACTTGAGCGTAGACCCGGCAACCGGGTTGAAGGCGGTGATTGCCATTCATTGCAGCCGTCCTGGGCCTGCACTGGGTGGCTGTCGTTATCTTTCCTACCCCGACGACGAAAGTGCCGTGGCCGACGCCGTGCGCCTGGCCCAAGGCATGAGCTACAAGGCCGCGCTGGCCGGCCTGCCCGTGGGCGGGGGCGTGGCGGTCATCATGCGTCCGGCACACGTCGAGAGCCGTGCGGCGCTGTTCGAAGCCTTCGGCCGCTGCATCGAGCAACTGGATGGTCGCTACATTACCGCCATCGACAGCGGCACATCGGTGGCGGACATGGACTGTATCGCCCAGCAGACTCGTCATGTCACCAGCACCACTGCCGCGGGAGACCCGGCGCCCCATGCGGCCATGGGGGTGTTCGCCGGGATCCGCGCCACGGCCATGGCTCGCCTGGGCAGCGACAACCTGGAAAGCCTGCGGGTGGCCATCCAGGGCTTGGGCAATGTCGGTTATGCGCTGGCTGAGCAACTGCATGCGGCGGGCGCCGAACTGCTGGTCAGCGATATCGACCCCGGTAAAGTGCAACTGGCGATGGAGCAACTGGGCGCCCATCCCATCGCCAACGACGCACTGCTCAGTACTCCATGCGACATCCTGGCTCCCTGCGGCCTCGGCGGGGTACTCAACAGCCAGAGCGTGGCGCAACTGCGCTGCTCGGCCGTTGCCGGCTCGGCGCATAATCAGTTGAGCAACCTGCAAGTCGCCGACCAGTTGGAAAGACGCGGGATCCTCTATGCACCGGACTACGTGATCAATTCCGGCGGCCTGATCTATGTTGCCTTGAAACACCGCGGCGAAGAGCTGCCGACCATCACGGCGCATCTCGCCAAGATCGGTGCCCGGCTCACGGAAGTCTTCGCCCATGCCCAGGCCGAAAAACGCTCACCGGCCAGGGTGGCTGACGAGCTCGCGGAGCGTCTGTTGTACCGATAAAAAAAGATCGCAGGCTCCGGCAGCACCTACACCGTGTAGGAGCTGCCGAAGGCTGCGATCTTTTTGATCATTAGTCCGACGGATTGAGCAGTTCGGACAACGCGTCTGGCTGGCTCTTGAATGCCTTGGCGAACACATCGCGATTCTTCGCCATGTAGATGCCGGCTTCCTCCACCTGTTGTTCGCTCAGCGATGGAACGGCTTTTTGCAACACTTCGGCGAGCAATTCAGCGAGTTCCAGCATTTTGTCATGACGGTCAGCTTCGGCTTTATCCATGAACAATCGCTCCAGATCTCGGCTGCTGCGGTATACCACTTCGACGGCCATTCACCACCTCACATGCCTTCACATTGGTTTTGTCTGTGACTACTGTATTTATATACAGGCCAAAGGATAAGCGAATCCTGACGCTTTGAATAGTGGCTTTTTAATGTAGACCGGTTTCGAAGTTTGTCGCCCAAGACAAACGTGCCCGCGACGGGACCGCTGATGTCGCCAACGTGTCGAATGCCAGCCCGGTGCCATCTCACTGCGGTCGCTGGCCTTTTTTCTGCATGCAGAACAACCGTCACGTCCAACCCGCATCATCCGGTCGAGTCGACCTAAGGAAACTACATCGTGAAAATCAACTGGGCCGAGAACCTGCGCCAGAATGTCCACCAACTGGCTGAATCCCTGGGCAACCTGTTCGTCGAGACCTTCCACTACCTGGCGTTGTTCGCCATCGGTGCGGTGACGGCATGGGCCGCCGTGATGGAGTTCCTGCAGATGATCGAGGAGGGTCATATCAAGATCGATGACATCCTCCTGCTGTTCATCTACCTGGAGTTGGGGGCGATGGTCGGGATTTACTTCAAGACCAATCACATGCCGGTGCGATTTCTCATCTACGTGGCGATCACCGCGTTGACGCGCCTGCTGATTTCCAACGTCTCGCATCACAGCCCGCCGGACCTGGGCATCATCTACTTGTGCGGCGGCATCCTGCTGCTGGCGTTCGCGATCCTGGTGGTGCGCTACGCGTCGTCGCAGTTTCCCTCGGTGAAGATCGAACACCCGCACCGTAAGGTCGGCGCGGGTTCGAGCGAGCATGCCGAAGTGGAGAAGGGCGAAATCTAGAGACCGGCGGCGCTGGACGCCTGGCCCTGTGCCTGCGGTGGCGGCACCTTGATGTTGTCGCCGCCGGTCATGGCTTCGAGGATGGCCACGGCGCTGTGGCCCTGCTCGATGGCAATGCCGAATTGAATGCTCTGCACCAGGCGCTTGAGCCGTTCCGGGTCGTTGCGTTGCTGCGCGCTGATCATGCGCTTGGCAACGACGCGCCCGGCCTTGGACAAGGTCAGCATGATGCTGCCGTCCAGGCCCTGGATGCTCAGGTTGATCTGGTATTGCGGCGCGAAGGCGTCCGTAATGATCTGAAAAGGGTTGTCCATGATGCGTCACCGCCTGATTGAACGTGCAGTTGTTGACCGGCCATGATCGGGATTAGTTCGCAACACCGGACCACCGGCCATTCCATGATCGTATCCATCGCCAGATTCCCGGGGCGGGCAGGCGGCTGACCCATTGATCGCAGCCCGCGGCGCCTCCTGCAAGGAAGGTAGCAAGGGGCATGCCGGAAAAACTGTCGGACAATGATCACGGCGCCTGGACGCGCAATGCTCTGCAATGCGGTTATGGCGGCAGCCCGTTTCGGGGCACTGGCGGGCCGATGTTCGCTGACGGTGCGGGGCACGCAGGCGGATTGGAATGAACAAGCAGGGCGAGACAACTCCCGACATTAACAGCGCTGTTGCTCGTTGTCCGGCTTTATTTGCAAATGAATATTTATCTTTTTTCGGGGGTTGAATTGTTCTTCCGCCAGCCCGACTCTGTACTCAAGGGGCCGTTGCGCTAACGTCGATTGGCCCCTGGCGAGCTAGCCGAAATAAGGGATGAACTATGCAAATCCAAGTCAACAGCGATAACCATATTCAAAGCAGCATCCGACTGGAGGAGTGGGTACGTACTACCATTGAAAGCACGCTCGAACGTTACGAAGAAGACCTGACACGGATCGAGGTTCATTTGGGGGATGAGAACGGCGACAAGCCCGGTCCCCATGATTTGCGTTGCCAACTTGAGGCTCGGCCAAAAGGCCACCAGCCAATTTCCGTAACGCACAAGGCCGAGTCGCTGGAGCTTGCGATCGAAGGCGCAGCCACCAAGCTGGAACATAAACTGGAGCATCTGTTCGGCAAACTGCGCGGCAAGCGCGCCGCCACCACCGGCCAGACCGAGTCGATTGCACTGGCTGATGCCATGCTGGAAGAAGAATTCCTCGAGAACGAACGGGCTGCGCTTAACGGCTGAACCCGGTCACTGAAATTACCCACCAAACAGACGGGCCTGCAATAGCAGGCCCGTCTTGTTTCAGCTATTCACTGTGGCCCCGAATCAGAACGCCACGGACGTCTGCACATACAACGTGCGCGGTTCCCCTACGTACTTGCCCCGATTGTTGTCGTCAAACGAGCGGGTGAAGTATTGGGTATTGAAGATGTTCTTCACGCCCACCGCGACGTTCAGGTCCGACAGTTGCGGGCCGAAGTCATAAGCGGCGCGGCTGCTGAACAGCATGTAGCCAGGGATATTGCCGGTGCTGCCATCGGCGCTTTCCGCGCGGGTATTGGCGTTGTCGGCAAACTGCGCGCTCTGGTAGGTGCTGTCCAGGTTCAGCTTCCACGGCCCATCCGTGTAACCCACGCCCAGCGTACCTTTGTGCCTGGAGGAGAAGGGCACGCGGTTGCCCTTGTTCGGTCCGTCTTCGCGAATGGTGGCGTCGACGTAGGCGTAAGTGGCGTAAACGTCAAAACCGGCCAGCGCCGGGCTCAGGCCGTCGAGGGCATAATTGATGCTGGTTTCGATGCCCTGGTGGCGGGTCTCGCCCCGGGCGATCACCGAGTCGTTGGTCTGATTGCTTTCGTACTGGTTGTCGAAGTTGATCAGGAAGGCGCCGATCTCTGCCCGCAGATTGCCATTGTCATAACGGGTGCCAAGCTCCCAGGTGCGGGCCTTCTCCGGCTTCACTTCACCGCTGCTGACGCGGTTGGGCATCTGGCTGTACTGCACGCTGCCGAACGAGCCTTCGGTGTTGGCATACAGATTCCATTCGTCGGTCAGGTGGTACAGCACATTCAGCGCTGGCAGGGCGGTGTTGTAGTCGCCCTTGTACTTCACGTTGGTCAGGTTGTTGGTTTGTTGCGATTCGATCATTTCGTAGCGAATACCGGGCGTGATCGTCCATTTGCCGATATCGATCCGGTCATCGATGAAAAATGCATTGGCTTCGGTTCCGCCGCGGGTATCGCGGTCGTTGCGGCTGGAGGTGGTCGGCAGCTCGTTGCTGGCGATCGGTGTGCGATAACGCAGTTCATGACCGGCTTCGTTGATATAGCGATAGCCGACGCCGACCTCGTGGCTGGTCGGGCCGAGATCGAAGCCTTGGGCGAACCGGGTTTCCAGGCCGCGTACCCAATATTCACGAGGCGACAGGGACAGGAAGGAGCCCTGGTCCAGATAGCCGCTGCGCAAGGTCTTGGTGAAAAACGTGTTGGCGGTGAATTCTCGCCGGTCCTGCTGGTAGCGGTAGCCGAAATTGACCAGGGTACGACGACCCCAGAACCGGTCTTTCTGGCGGGTGGACTGATACGGGTCGGCGTTGTAGTCGGCCACATTCAGGCCGCCGGGCATGTCGGCCTCGCCTTCGTAATACTGGGCCATGGCGTTGAAGCTGTTGGCCTCGTCCAGTTGATAGTTGCCCTTGAGGATCAGATCGTCGATCTGCGTGTCGCTGTGCTCACGCCAGTCGCCGCCGCGGGTGCCGGAATACAACAGGGCGCCGCCCAGGCCGTTATCGGCGGTGCCGCCGGCCAGCAGATTGGCGGACGTCTTGAAGCCATCGTGGCTGGAGGACGGGCTCGTCTCGGTCTGGAAACCGCCTTTGACAGTCGGTGCATCGGGTATTGCCCGGGTCACGAAGTTGACCACGCCGCCGACGTTTTGCGGGCCGTAGCGCACCGCGCCGCCCCCGCGCACGACATCCACCGCGTCCAAGTTGCCCATGCTCACGGGGGCAAAGGACAGCTGCGGTTGGCCATACGGCGCGAAAGGCACTGGAACGCCATCCATCAGTACCGTCGAGCGGGAAGCCAGGCGCGGATTGAGGCCACGGATACCGAAATTCAGCGCCATGTCATGGCTACCGGTGCCGTTGTTTTCCGGTGCGTTGACGCCGGGAATGCGATTGAGCACGTCCCGGGCCTGGGTCGCGCCCTGGCGTTCGAATTCTTCGCGGCGGATAACGTCCCGAGCGCCCGGGTGTTCGAAGACGTTGGTCGGCGCTGCGTCGCCGAGCCAGTCACCGACCACGGTCGTGGTGCCGATGTCCAGTGCAGTGCTGCTGACCGGTTGCAGGCTGAAAGCATTGTCCCCCTCGGGCCGGGCTTGCAGGCCTGTGCCTTCAAGCAGCGCGTTCAAGCCTTGCTCGGGGCTGTAGCTGCCTTCCAGGCCGCGACTCTGCAGGCCGCCGGTCAGTTGCGAGCCGAAGGAAATCAACACGCCGGCTTCGCGGCCGAATTGATTGAGAGCGTTTTCCAGCGACGACGGCGCAATGTGATAGGCCTTGGACTCTGCAGCCAGCACGGCGGGCAGTGCAACGAAACTCAAGCTGGCCCCCAGGAACAGTTGACGCGCGGCGCGAGCGAGCGGGGTGAGACGGGTGGGTTGCTGCGGCATGGATGGGAGTCCCGAGAAGGTTATATCGAAGTGGCTTTCCCTCTCTGTCACCCAAGGTGTGGAAAATGGCTCACTGGCAAATCATTTTTTTTGTGGGTGGGCCGCCATGGGCTCAAGCGCGAGCTTCGACCGTGACCCAATAGCGGGTGAAACGCCGCACTTTTACCGGCAGGCTGATTTCCAGCAGATCAAGGATTCGCTCGCCGTTGTCCAGCGGATAAGTTCCGGAGACCAGAAGGTTGGCGACCGCCTCGTCGCAGTGCAGCTGGCCGCGTCGGTAGCGGCCCAGTTCCTCAAGGAAATCCGCCAGGCGCATGTGCGCGGCGACCAGCATGCCCTCCGTCCAGGCACCGCTGTTGGCGTCAAGCGCCGTGGCGGGACCGGTGCCGTTGATGCCAAGGGACGCTTGTCGGGAAGCCCCCAGCAGAAAAGCCGGGCCGTGCCTGCCGCGAATGTCCACCTGGCCGGCAAACACTGCGACTTGGGTGTGGTCTGCATACTCACGCACGTTGAAACGGGCGTCGTGGCTTTCCAGCAGGCCATGGGCGGTCAGCACCTGCAGGGGGCGTGGGTCCTGGGCTGCGGTCAATAGCAGTTCCCCTTCCAGCAGGCGGATCAGGCGGCGCTGAGCGTCGAAGCGAATATCGACCGCGCTGCCGCTGTTGAGCTGCAGCTGGCTGCCGTCATCCAGCGCCAGGCGACGCCGCTCGCCCACCGGGCTGCGGTAATCGGCGAGCAATGGCGGCAACAACTGGCGTTCACGCAGGCCCCAGGTCGCGGCCGAGCCGGCACCCAGCAGCAGCAACATCTTGAGGGCCCGGCGCCGCGTTGCCGACTTCGGTGTGTTGAGCGTCGCATGGGCCAACGGAGAAGACACATTGCGCAGCCGCTGGTTGACCCGCTGGATATGCTCCCAGGCGCGGCGATGTTCGCTGTGTGCATTGAGCCACTGTTCCCAGGCTTGCTGCTGGCGCGTATCGAGTGGCCCCTGCTGCATTTCCAGCAGCCAATGCACCGCCTGCTCGGCGACTTGCGCGCTCACGTTCGGCGCGCTGGGCATCGGCGGGTTCACAGGGCGAAGTAGCAGCGCATCGCTGCCTTGTTCAGGTGGCGCTTGACCGTCGCCAGGGAAATACCCAGTTCACGGGCGATTTCGTTGTAGGTCAGGCCATCGATCTGCGCCAGCAGGAACGCCTTTTTGACCGCACGTGGCAGACCATCGAGCAATTGGTCCAGCTCCAGCAGGGTCTGCAGGATAATCGCCCGCTCCTCTTCCGACGGCGCCACTTGCTCCGGCATCTGGGCGAGGGTGTCGAGGTAGGCGCGTTCCAGGTCCTGGCGGCGGTAATGGTTGAACAATACGCGCTTGGCGATGGTGGTGAGAAATGCACGGGGCTCCAGGACCGGCTGCGGATCGCGCGCGGTCAGCACGCGCATGAACGTGTCCTGGGCCAGATCGGCGGCACTGTCGGGACACCCGAGTTTTCTTCGCAACCAGCCGTTGAGCCAACTGTGGTGGGCGTTGTAGAGCACTTCGACGGTGTGTGCAGGCGGCAACGAGGAACATCCCGACAGCGGTAAGCTGTGCTAGAGAACAAGAATTGTTCGCATTGTAGAGTCGCGCAGAGGGAAACGGCAATCGGGATGAGTGTTTCGTTTCGGTTATGGACCGGATCGGGCTTTCGCGAGCAGGCTCGCTCGCACATGGATGCGCTAGGGCAAAAACGCCTGCCGATACTCCCCGGGAGCTGCCCCCAAGGCCTGGCGAAAGCGGTTGGTAAAATGGCTGGCGCTGGCAAATCCGCAGGCCAGAGCCACCTCGCCCAACGGTTGTAAGGTATGGCGCAGTAAGTGCCGCGCCCGGGCGAGACGCCGCGCCAGGACGTACTGGTGCGGTGGCAGGCCGAAGGTTTCGCGGAACATCCGGGCGAAATGGTATTCGGACAGGGCACACAGCGCGGCGAGTTGACCAAGGCTGATGGCTTCGGCCAATTGAGCGTCGATGTAATCCACCAGCAAGCGTCGCTGGTGCGCGGCCAACCCACCCTTCAGGCGCAGGCCCTGGCGCTGGCCAACCTGATTGAGCAGCAGGTGGCTGAGCAGCTCATGGGCCAGGCTGGTGCCGAGCAGGCGTTCAGCCGGCTCGGCCCAGTCCAGCTTGATCAACTGCCGAAAGCGCTGTGCCTGCCGCGGGTCATCGAGAAAGGTTGCCTCGTGCAATTGCACTTGCCGCGGTTCGCGATCCAGCAGCGTGACGCAACCCAGGGCGAATTGCTCGGGGCTGAAATACAGGTGGGCGAGGCGAATGTCGCCGTTGATGACCCAGGCCGATTCATGTTCGGCCGGCAACACGCAGAGTTTGCCGGGCGCCCCCGTGGTGTCGGGACGCTCGCGGCGAAAAGTGCCGGTGCCGCCGGCGATGTAGCACGACAGCGTATGGTGGGTTGGCGCCTCGTAGTCACGGGCGTCGTGATGGTTGCTCCACAAAGCCGCCGCCATGCCGTCACCGAGCTCGGCGCTGTGCTCCAGGCGAGCATTGGGCGAGCTGTTGAGGGCTTGGAAGACTTGCAGGGTTTGCAGACTGGTCATGATCGGTTTCTCCAGCTCGAATCCTACTCCCTCGAGGCGCCCATGCCAGCCTGTCCCTGATAAAAACCGCAAGTTTACGCAAGCGTCGGGCAGGTATCGGCGTGAGACTGGCCGTCATTGCCAGGAGTCGTCGCCATGAACCTTTCGTTGTACCTGCTTACCGTGCTCATCTGGGGGACCACCTGGATCGCCCTGAAACTGCAGTTGGGCGTCGTCGCCATTCCGGTGTCGATTGTCTATCGCTTCGGCCTCGCCGCGCTGATCCTGTTCGTGATGCTCCTGCTCAGCCGACGCCTGCAGGTCATGAACCGGCGCGGTCATTTGATCTGCGTCGCCCAGGGCCTGTGCCTGTTCTGCATCAACTTCATGTGTTTCCTGACCGCCAGCCAGTGGATTCCCAGCGGCCTGATCGCCGTGGTGTTTTCCACCGCGACGCTCTGGAACGCCTTGAATGCGCGGGTGTTCTTCGGTCAGCGGATCGCCCGCAACGTCTTGCTCGGCGGTGCCCTTGGGCTGCTCGGGCTGGCGTTGTTGTTCTGGCCGGAGCTGGCCGGGCACCGCGCAAGTCCGCAAACGCTGCTCGGGTTGGCGCTGGCGCTGTTGGGCACCTTGTGTTTCTCGGCGGGCAACATGCTGTCGAGCCTGCAACAGAAGGCCGGCCTCAAGCCGTTGACCACCAACGCCTGGGGCATGGCCTACGGGGCCGCGATGCTGTCGGTGTGGTGCTTGTTCCAGGGCATTCCGTTCGAGATTGAATGGAATACGCGCTACGTCGGCTCGCTGTTGTACCTGGTGATTCCGGGTTCGGTCATCGGCTTTACCGCGTACCTGACGCTGGTAGGGCGCATGGGGCCGGAGCGGGCGGCGTATTGCACCGTGCTGTTCCCGGTGGTGGCCTTAAATGTCTCGGCTGTTGTCGAGGGTTATGAGTGGACGGCACCGGCGCTGGTCGGACTGGTGCTGGTGATGCTGGGCAACGTGTTGGTGTTTCGCAAGCCGCCACCCGTGACCGTGAAAGTCGCGCTGGCTCGTTAAGCCACAACCTCTGAGGTGTGGCGAGGGAGCTTGCTCCCGCTGGGTTGCGAAGCAACCCCAAGGCGTATCTGCCACCGCGCTACATCAGATAAACCGCAAGGGGCTGCTGTGCAGCCCAGCGGGAGCAAGCTCCCTCGCCACGGTGAGTACTCGGCCCGCTTATTTCCAGACTTGCGGGTTGACCAGGTTCTTCGGTCGTTCGCCCAGCAGGGCGCTGCGCAGGTTTTCCACGGCCAGATTGGCCATGGCCTCACGGGTTTCATGGGTAGCCGAACCGATATGCGGCAAGGTGACGGCATTTTTCAACTGGAACAGCGGCGACTCGGCCAGCGGTTCCTTTTCGTAGACATCCAGCCCGGCGCCGCGGATGCGGTTGTTCTGTAAGGCTTCGATCAACGCTGGCTCATCCACCACCGGACCGCGGGAAATGTTCACCAGGATGGCGCTCGGTTTCATCAGGGACAGCTCGCGCTGGCCGATCAGGTGGCGGGTTTTCTCGCTCAACGGCACCACCAGGCAGACGAAGTCCGCTTCGGCCAGCAACTGATCCAGTTCGCGGAACTGTGCGCCCAACTGGTTCTCCAGCTCGGGCTTGCGACTGTTGCCGCTGTAGAGGATCGGCATGTTGAACCCGAGCCGACCACGTCGGGCAACAGCCGCGCCGATATTGCCCATGCCCACGATGCCCAGGGTCTTGCCATGTACATCGCTGCCGAACAGCTGTGGCCCGACAGACGCCTGCCACTGTCCAGCCTTGGTCCACGCGTCCAGTTCGGCGACACGCCGGGCACTGCTCATCACCAGGGCGAACGCCAGGTCGGCGGTGCTTTCGGTGAGCACGTCGGGAGTGTTGGTGAGCATGATCCCGCGTTCATTGAAGTACGCCAGGTCGTAATTGTCATAGCCCACCGACACGCTGGAGACCACTTGCAGCTTCGTGGCGTGCTGCAGTTGCTCGCGGCCGAGCTTGCGGCCAACGCCAATCAGCCCATGGACATGGGGCAAGGCTTCGTTGAACTGCGCATTGATGTCGCCGTTCGACGGGTTGGGCACGATCACGTCGAAGTCCTGGCGCAGGCGCTCGATCATGGGGGGCGTGATACGGCTGAAGGCGAGTACGGTTTTTTTCATCGTGCAAGGCTCATCTGCGGAGAATACCAAGCACGCTAACATTCCTGGCGCGGGTTAGGCGAGAGGGACAGTGCATCCCAGCGCCACACTTTTCCTTTTGGGAGTGAGCTTATGTGGGAGTGAGCCTGCTCGCGATCGCGGTGTGTCAGTCACCGGATAAGCCGGCAGATAAATCGCCATCGCGAGCAGGCTCGCTCCCACAGGGGAGTTCCGTAAATTCAGGCGGCCCGCAGCGAAATAAACGCGTAGTTGACCGGCTCCTCGGTGACAACACTTGCGCCGCTGTCGGTGACCTGGCGAGCAATGTCATCACCTGACAAGTGGAACTGCCATTCGCCCGCCTCTTGGTCCATTGGCTGCGCGCGGGCCTGATCGATGGCGGCGGCAAACGCCGCCATGTTCGGCAGGTACGCGGTGAAGCCGTCGCCCTTCAGCGCGGTGGTGTGGATGCCCAGGGACACGCAGATGCGTTCCTTGATGGCGATCTCTTCACGGTCGGCCTGGCGGGAGCGCTCGATCAACCGGGCCAGTTCCTGATCTACCAACTGACCGCCGACGATCAACTGCGGCCCCGTTTCCCACGACTCCGGCGGGCAATCCTTGGCGCCGGTATCGAGAGGAATGTGCGGGTTGATTTCCATGGGATAGATGCGGCACACCAAGGGACGACGCTCATAGATGCGGCACAGGTTGTCGGCGTCCAGATTATGGCAAGGACCGGGATTATAGGCGGCGAAGGTGATCGCCACGCGGGCCTCGCTGACGCCGCTGCGCACTACTGCCGAGCGCCGTTCGGCGTGCTCGCGTTGCGCCACCGGCAGGCCGAGGCCATTGGGCAGGAAGGCCTCGACCAGGACAATCACCTGGCCGCCATCATTCGCCCACATCCTGGCTTCATCGAGCGTCAGGGGAACGTGATGGCCCGTGCAGCATTTACCGCACCCTACGCAGGAAAACGTCGTGTTCATTGATTGACCGAAGGCAATTGGCTAAAGCGGCGACAGAAAAACGCCGTGATAAGCCATGCAAAGCAATTTATGCGCCATTCATCGGGAGGTTTCGGTCGGGCGGATCGAGTCCCATTCGGTCACGAACGCGCTCTTGGTTTTCTTGCGGTAGAGGCACAGCTCGGTGCCGGTCGCGCCTTTCATGTGCTTTTGCGGGTATTGGCCTTGCAGCAACAGCGCCGTGTAGCCGACCCGGTCGTCGAATTGCGCGGGGCTGCCGACCGGTTCGGCATTTTTCAAACCGCTGGCCTTGATGCAACTGGCGAGGACTTTCTTGTCATAGGCAGCCCAGGCATCGGAGCTGTAGGCATAGGCCTGGGCAGCCAGGGCGCTGAGAGCAAAAAAAATCAGGCAGGGTACTTTCATCGGCAAGATCCTTGTTCTGGGAGGCCAGCGCAGGAGTATGCCTGAGGTTGGGAAGGTATCGAGGCCGCGAACTCGCAGCCTCGTGCACTCGGCGCACCGTCGGAATGCGGGCGGGTTTAGCGACCTTGTTCGGCGACGGCCTTGGCCGCCGTGATCAGGCACTTGGTCAGTTCCGGCGAGGAGAACTTGGTCAGTACCCCGTTGGCGCCCGCCAGCCGCGCTTTCTCACTGTTCATCGCGCTGTCGAGCGAGGTGTGCAACAACACATAGAGGTGAGCGAAGTCCGGCGTTTCCCGCAGGGTCCGGGTGAGGGCGTAACCGTCCATCTCGGACATTTCGATGTCGGAAACGATCAGGTTGATCTCCTGCGCCGTGCCTTGCAGCTCAAGCAGGCAGTCGATGGCTTCCTTGGCGCTGCGGGCGGTGTGGCATTGCAGGCCCAGGTTGCGCAGGGTATGCACCGATTGCTGGAGCGCCACCTGGCTGTCATCGACCACCAGGATTCGGGCGTTGCCGAGGACTTCGGCGTCTTCCATGCTCAGTTCGGTGGGCGCCGTCTCGATTTGCGCCGGGGCGATGCCGTGGATGACTTTTTCGATGTCCAGCACCTGCACCAGCGTGCCGTCCACCGAAGTCACGCCAGTGATGAACGCACGCACACCGCCGGAGCCGTAGGGCGGCGGTTTGATGTCGGTAGTCAGGCAATGCACGATCTTGCTCACCGCCTGCACGTGCAGGCCCTGCTTGGAGCGGCTGACGTCGGTGACGATCAGGCACCCGCCGTCCGGGTCTTCCAGCGGCCGCTCGCCAATGGCGCGGCTGAGGTCGATCACCGACAACGATGTTCCGCGCAACGTGGCGATGCCTTTTACGTGTGGGTGCGACTCCGGCAGTTTGGTCAGCGGCGGGCAGGGAATGATTTCGCTGACCTTGAGCAGGTTGATTGCCATCAGCTTGCCGCTGCGCAAGGTAAACAGCAGAAGCGAAAGGGAATCTGCGCGGGCTTTGTTGGAAGACATAAAAACCTTCTGTGGAAAAAGGTGGGGCGAGCATGAAGATCGCCAAGACAGCTTTTGATAACGGGTTATCGACTTGTCGGGGGCAGGCTTTAGGGCGAAAAACTGTCAATGGCGAGGATCGCTGCAGCACTGTCCACATAACGCTGCTTTTGTGGCGAGGGAGCTTGCTCCCGCTCGGCCGCGCAGCGGTCGCAAAATTCGAAACCGCGCTGCAGGTGAGGGCTGCTTCGCAACCGAGCGGGAGCAAGCTCCCTCGCCACAAAATCTCCTCGGCAAACTATTTGAGGCCCAGCCGCCTGGCCATCCGCCCCAGGTTGGCCCGATCCAGGCCCAGTTCCCGGGCAGCGCTGGCCCAGTTGTGCTGATGGCGTTCCAGGCAGGCGCTGATCATTTGCCGTTGATAGTTTTCCGTGGCCTGGCGCAAGTCACCGGAAACCTTCACCGTGGAGGCTGGCGCGAGGCTGTTGTTCGGAGCATTTTCCGGGAGTATGTGAGGCAGATCCAGATCATCGGCGCTCAAGCTGAGAATCTTCGGCCGAACCGGATGCTTGCCCAATGCCTTCAACGCGCTGCGACCGATCAGGTGTTCCAGTTCGCGCACGTTGCCCGGCCAATCGTAGGCCAGCAACGCAGCCTGGGCGTCGCTGGTCAGGCGCAGGCTGCCAAGGCCCATGCGCGAGCGGTTCTGTTCCAGGAAGAAGCCGGCGAGCAGCAGCACATCGCGCCCGCGATCACGCAGCGCAGGCACTTGCAGCGGGTAGACACTCAACCGGTGGTAGAAGTCGGCCCGATAACGGCCATTGCGCACTTCCTCGGCGAGGTCGCGGTTGGTCGCCGCAATCAGGCGCACATCGACGCGGTGCTCCTTGTCCGAGCCCAGGCGTTGCAGCTGGCCGCTTTGCAACACGCGAAGCAATTTGGCCTGGACGGTCAGGGACAGTTCGCCCACCTCGTCGAGGAACAGCGTGCCGCCATCCGCCAGCTCGAATTTGCCGCGCCGGTCATGGGTGGCACCGGTGAACGCGCCTCGAACATGGCCGAAGAGTTCACTTTCCACCAGCGTGTCAGGCAGCGCCGCGCAATTGAGGCTGATCAGCGGCTGGTCGGCACGGTGGGAGGCGGCGTGAATGGCCTGGGCGACCAATTCCTTGCCGACGCCGGTTTCGCCAGTGATCAGTACCGTCAGGTCACTGCCCCCGACCAGCTTGATCTCTTCCACCAGGCGTTTATGGGGCTTGCTCTGGCCGACCATGTCGCGCTGCTGCTGGCCGCTGGCCTGACGGTAGACCTCGGCGCGGCGATGCTCGTCCTCGGCCCTCAACGCAAGGCGCTCGATACGTTCGGCGGCGCTGACAGTGGCGGCGGCGAGGCTGGCGAAGGCTTGCAGGGCGCTCAGGTCAATAGGTTCGAAGCGTTCCGGGTCCAGCGAGTCCAGGGTCAGCAAGCCCCAGGGCTGCTCATCGACAAACAGCGGGCAACCCATGCAATCGTGAACCTCCAGATGTTCATCCAGCCCTTCCACCAATCCGTCGTACGGATCGGGCAGGTCACTGTCGGTGGCGAAGCGAGTGGGCTGCGGATTGGCCAGCAAAGCTTCGAAACGCGGATGCTCGCTGACCCGGAATCGCCGGCCCAGGGTGTCGGTGCTCAAGCCATCCACGGCCAGCGGGACGAGGCAGTCGCCGTCCAGGCGCAACAGCGCAGCGGCGTCGCAAGGCAACAGGCTGCGCAGGGCTCCGAGCAGGCGCCGATAGCGCTCGCCTTCAGGCAGTTCGCGGGACAGGTCGGCCACCAGCGGCAATAGCGAGGTCAGCAAGGAAGTTGCGGTCATAATGACTCCATCTAGTCATAAGGACTATAAGTGCTGTCTTGTCGATATGACTACATCGTCTTCAACTGCCTGAAATACAAGGTCAAAATTTGTGGCATGAAAACTGATAGGCATAGGTAACTGTTATTTGTACCACGCGAGGAGCCACCCATGCTGAGTCGAGAACAACGCGCCATCATCCGTTCCACTGTCCCCTTGCTTGAGAGCGGTGGGGAAGCGCTGATCACTCACTTCTACCGCATGATGCTGTCCGAATACCCGCAAGTGCGCCCGCTGTTCAACCAGGCTCACCAGGCCAGCGGCGACCAGCCGCGTGCGCTGGCTAACGGTGTATTGATGTATGCGCGGCACATCGATCAACTCGACCAGTTGGGCGACCTGGTGGCAAAGATCGTCAACAAGCACGTGGCCTTGCAGATCCAGCCACAGCATTACCCGATCGTCGGCTCCTGCTTGCTGCGGGCAATCGCCGAGGTACTGGGCGAAGAAATCGCTACACCTGAAGTGATTTCGGCGTGGGGCGCGGCCTATAACCAGTTGGCCGATATCCTGATCGGCGCCGAAACCAGCTTGTATGACCGCAAAGCCGCGGCACCCGGCGGCTGGCGCGGTGAACGTGAGTTCATCCTGACGGCCAAGGTGCAGGAAAGCGCGGAAATCACTTCGTTCTACTTCGAACCGGCGGACAAGGGGCCTATCCTGCAAGCCGAGCCCGGCCAGTACATCGGTATGAAGCTGGTGCTGGACGGTGAAGAAGTGCGCCGCAACTATTCGTTGTCGGCCTTGGCTAACAATGGCCAGTACCGCATCAGCGTCAAGCGCGAGGCGGGCGGACGGGTGTCCAATTACCTGCACGACCATTTCCAGGTCGGCAGCAGCATCCAGCTGTTTCCGCCATCGGGAGATTTTTACCTCACCGCCAGCGACAAGCCGCTGGTGCTGATCAGTGGCGGCGTCGGCATCACTCCGACCCTGGCGATGTTGCAAGCGGCGCTGCAAACCGAGCGCCCGGTGCATTTCATTCACTGCGCGCGCAATGGCCAGGTCCATGCCTTTCGCGAGTGGATCGACGACCTGGCCAAGCGGCACCCGCAACTCAAGCGTTTCTACTGTTATGACGAGCACGACGGCGCTGGGCCGGCGGCTGACAAGGTAGGGCTGTTGAGTGAGGAGCAACTGGCGCAGTGGTTGCCCGAGCAGCGAGACCTGGACGCGTACTTCCTTGGGCCGAAGGGCTTCATGGCGGCCATCAAGCGTCATCTCAAGGCCTTGGGCGTACCGCCGGGACAAAGCCGCTATGAATTCTTCGGGCCGGCGGCTGCTTTGGAGTAAATGCCAGGGCAATCCGGGTGACCGGGTTGCCTTCTTCGCGAGCAGGCTCGCTCCCACAGAGAATCTGCGTTATCCGGAACACGCATGCACGACGCATGACCTGTGGGAGCGAGCCTGCTCGCGAAAGGGGCGGCATGACCGGCGCTGCGCTGGAATTAATCCCCGCTTAACCTCTTTCCTGTCTATTCCCTCCATATTGCCGACTGCGCTCGTTCACGATCTGCGTGTAGACTTCGGCCATCCGAAAGCGCGCCGGTCGCCGCAAGGCCGCGCGTCGATCCATGCCTATCAAAGGGAAAAGCAATGAGTGAGGAAATGCTGCGGCTGGGCCGTGAGCGGCGCTATCTGGTGCTGCTGGGGTTGATCTGCCTGGGACTGATCGGCGGTGCTTTATATATGCAGGTGGTGCTTGGTGAAGCGCCATGCCCGCTGTGCATCCTGCAGCGCTATGCGTTGTTGCTGATTGCCATCTTCGCTTTTATCGGCGCGGCCATGCGTACGCGCCGCAGCCTGACGGTCTTCGAAGGCCTTGTCGTGCTTTGCGCGCTGGCAGGGGCGGGTGTGGCCGGGCACCATGTGTACACTCAGTTTTTCCCCGCGGTCAGTTGCGGCGTAGATGTGTTGCAGCCAATTGTCGATAGCCTGCCGCTGGCGAAGATCTTCCCGCTGGGCTTCCAGGTCGATGGTTTCTGTTCCACCCCGTACCCGCCGATCCTCGGCCTGTCACTGGCGCAATGGGCACTGGTGGCGTTTGTCCTCACCGTCGTGCTGGTGCCATTGCTGGTGTCGCGCAATCGCAAGGCGCTTCGCTGAAGTATCGTGGAAAAACGCCCCGGCTCTTCTTCGGAGCCGGGGCGTTTTACGTTTCAGGGTCGATGAGGCACCGTCTTGATCAGAGGCAGGAACACCCTGCGACAGTGTGCGACATGTTGTCACATATCTGCTGTCTCGCTGCCGTCCGAGGGCCGAATTGCCGCCTCATTCTGCAACAAAAAAACCGCTTGATCACCCTTCGCTTTCAATTGGGAGTCGCTCTGCAGCAGGCATTTTTAACAGCGCAGCGGGTTGCCTTCAAGGCCCCGGAAAATGGGCGCCTAAAGCGGGTCAAAGCTCGCCGTAAATTGCTGGAGCTGTCTAAATCGGGCGTAGTAGCCTTACGTTTTTTGGGGTTCTTGTTGAGAATTAATTTCGATAACATGCTGGCCCGTTGCAATATCGGCGGCAGATTATTGCCGGATCGGAGAAAAATTATTTCGGGTTAAGACATGGTCTCGAACGCCGCAGCTCACTACAATCGCCCGCACCGATTTTCCGACCCGGCTCAGGCTTGAGCACGAGAGTGGTCGAAGGGCGCCAGCGCCCCATGCGACCCCAGGTGTCGGTGCCTCCAACTACCCGCACCAAACGGAATTGGGCTTGAACAGGCCTTTGACCAACGAATAAGAACTCACTGCTGGCCCAGGATGTGTCGAACAGCGTCTGACGTTCGACGGGCAGCCCTTATTCAATCCAAGAAAATGCCAACCCTTGGCAGGGTGAAGTGTTGGCGATCAAAACCCAACTGCATTGCGCAAGCTGCTTTAGAGGTCGTGAGATGAGTAAAAACAGGTACCCCCGATTACTAGGCTTGTTGCCGCTGCTCGGCACGTTGCTGCTGGGAGGCTGCAACATGACCCTGCTCGATCCCAAGGGCCAGGTCGGCCTGGATGAACGAAACCTGATCATCACCGCCACGTTGCTGATGTTGCTGGTCGTCGTGCCGGTTATCGTCATGACGTTCCTGTTCGCCTGGAAATATCGCGCGTCCAACACCAGTGCCACCTACACGCCGAAATGGTCCCACTCGACCAAGATCGAAATCGCGGTGTGGACCATTCCGGTACTGATCATCATTGCCCTGGGTTACATCACCTACAAGTCGACCCACGCCCTGGACCCGTACCGTCCGCTGGATTCCGACGTCAAGCCGATCACCATCGAAGTGGTCTCGATGGATTGGAAGTGGCTGTTCATCTATCCGGAACAAGGCATTGCCACGGTCAACAAGATCGTGTTCCCGGCCCACACGCCGATCAACTTCAAGGTCACCTCCGACACCGTGATGAACTCGTTCTTCATCCCGGGCCTGGGCGGCCAGATCTACGCGATGGCCGGCATGCAGACCAAGCTGCACCTGATCGCCAACCAGAACACCGAACTTGAAGGTATCTCCGCCAACTACAGCGGCGCGGGTTTCACCGGCATGAAGTTCAAAGCGACCGCCACCACCCAGGAAGAGTTCGACGCCTGGGTAAACGAAGTGAAGAAGGCACCTAAACAGCTTGAAAAAGCTGAATACGAAGCCCTTTCCAAGCCGAGCCAGAACAACCCTGTCGAACTCTACTCGTCGGTCACGCCGAACCTGTTCCAGACCATCATCGATAAGTATGAAGGGATGAATCCGGGCAAGCCGATGCATCACGAGAAGAAAGACAAGGAAGTGGCCCACAACATGGAAGGGATGGACATGAGCTCGCATTCAGCTGCCGGGGCAGAGGAGTAAACGATGTTTGGTAAATTAAGTTGGGAAGCGATCCCGTTCCACGAGCCGATTGTCATGGTGACCCTCGCCATCATCGCGCTCGGTGGTCTGGCGTTGTTCGCGGGTATCACTTATTTCAAGAAGTGGACTTACCTGTGGACTGAATGGTTGACCTCGGTCGACCACAAGAAGATCGGCGTGATGTACATCATCGTCGCCATGGTCATGCTGCTGCGCGGTTTTGCCGACGCGATCATGATGCGTACCCAGTTGGCCATGGCCACCGAGGGCTCGCCCGGCTACCTGCCGCCTGAACACTATGACCAGATCTTCACCGCCCACGGTGTGATCATGATCATCTTCATGGCGATGCCATTCTTCACCGGCCTGATGAACCTTGCAGTGCCGCTGCAGATCGGCGCGCGTGACGTTGCCTATCCATTCCTGAACTCCCTGAGCTTCTGGCTGCTGGTGTCCGGCGTGGTGCTGATCAACGTTTCCCTGGGTGTTGGCGAATTCGCCAAGACCGGTTGGGTTGCCTATCCGCCGTTGTCGGGGCTGCAATACAGTCCGGGCGTGGGGGTGGATTACTACATCTGGGCGCTACAGCTATCCGGGTTGGGGACAACGCTGACGGGGGTCAACTTCCTGGCCACCGTGTTGAAGATGCGTACCCCTGGCATGAAGCTGATGGACATGCCGATCTTCACCTGGACCTGCACCTGGGCCAACGTGCTGATCGTCGCTTCGTTCCCGATCCTCACCGCTACCCTGGCACTGCTGACGCTTGACCGCTACATGGATTTCCACATTTTCACCAATGAACTGGGTGGAAATCCGATGATGTACGTCAACCTGTTCTGGGCCTGGGGTCACCCTGAGGTGTACATCCTGATCCTGCCGGCGTTCGGTATTTTCTCCGAAGTCATCTCGACCTTCTCCGGCAAGAAACTGTTTGGCCACCACTCGATGATCTACGCTTCCGGCGCGATCTCGGTACTGGGCTTCATGGTCTGGCTGCACCACTTCTTCACCATGGGTTCGGGTGCCAGCGTCAACGCCTTCTTCGGCCTGGCGACGATGCTGATCTCGATTCCGACGGGTGTGAAGCTGTTCAACTGGCTGTTCACCATCTACCAGGGCCGCCTGCGTTTCACCAGCCACGTGCTGTGGACCCTGGGCTTCATGGTGACCTTCGCCATCGGCGGCATGACCGGCGTACTGCTGGCCATCCCGGGTGCGGACTTCGTGTTGCATAACAGCCTGTTCGTGATCGCGCACTTCCATAACGTGATCATCGGCGGCGCCGTGTTCGGCTACATCGCGGGTTTTGCGTTCTACTTCCCGAAAGCGTTCGGCTTCAAGCTGCACGAAGGTTGGGGCAAGGCAGCGTTCTGGTTCTGGATCTCGGGCTTCTTCGTCGCGTTCATGCCGCTCTATGCACTGGGCTTCATGGGCATGACCCGTCGCCTGAACGCCACCACCAACCCTGAGTGGGTGCCGTACCTGTACGTTGCCATGTTCGGTGCGGTGATGATCGCTGTCGGTATCGCCTGCCAGCTGATCCAGCTGTACGTCAGTGTGCGTGACCGCAAGAAGCCGGAAAACATGTGCGAACACGGTGATCCGTGGAATGCCCATACCCTGGAATGGTCGACTTCTTCGCCACCACCGTTCTACAACTTTGCGGTGCTGCCGAAAGCGGAAACCATCGACCCGTTCACCGAAGCCAAGGAAAACGGTACCGCGTACCAGACTCCGGCCAGGTACGCGCCGATCCACATGCCCAACAACACCGCTACCGGTGTGGTCATGGGGGCTCTGTTGACCGTGTTCGGTTTCGCGATGATCTGGCACATCTGGTGGCTGGCCATCGCCAGCCTGGTCGGCACCGTGGTGTATTTCACCATCCATGCCGCCCGTGATGATCAGGGCTACATGGTGCCGGTGGATGTCATCGAGCGCATCGAAGCCGAGCAGCACAAGCGTCTGGTCGCGGCCGGGAAAGTCCCAGCCTCCGCCACCCGTGTTGAAACCTCGTTGGAACAGGCTTAAACCATGTCGAACTTAGTGACCAATGTTGGACACGCCCATGGTCATGACCATGGGCACGATGACCATCACCACGACTCGGGCGAGATGACCGTATTCGGTTTCTGGCTCTACCTGATGACCGACTGCATTCTGTTTGCGTCGATCTTCGCGGTATATGCGGTGCTGGTTAACAACGTCGCCGGTGGCCCGTCGGGCCACGACATCTTCGAACTGCCTTATGTACTGGGCGAAACCGCGCTGCTGCTGTTCAGTTCGATCACCTACGGCTTCGCCATGCTGGCGTTGTTCAAGGGCAAGAAAACCCAGGTACTGGGCTGGTTGGCAATGACCTTCCTGCTGGGCGCCGGCTTTATCGCCATGGAGATCAACGAGTTCCACATCCTGATCGCCGAAGGCTACGGCCCTAGCCGCAGCGGCTTCCTGTCCGGGTTCTTCACCCTGGTCGGCACCCACGGTCTGCACGTGACCAGCGGTCTGATCTGGATGGCGATCATGATGTACCAGGTCCAGAAAAACGGCCTGACCGCCACCAACAAGACGCGCCTGAGCTGCCTGAGCCTGTTCTGGCACTTCCTGGACGTGGTGTGGATCTGCGTATTCACCGTTGTTTATCTGATGGGGACCCTGTAAATGGCTAACGCACATTCCCATGATGGCCATGACGCCGGCCACGGCAGCGTCAAGTCCTACGCCATCGGTTTCATCCTGTCGGTGATCCTGACCGTCATTCCGTTCGGCCTGGTGATGTATCCAACGCTGCCGAAGAGCCTGACGCTCTGGATCATTCTGATCTTCGCCGTGGTCCAAGTATTGGTCCACCTGGTGTACTTCCTGCACCTGGACCGCTCGGCCGCCCAGCGTAACAACGTCATTGCGTTTGTCTTCGCTGCGCTGGTGATCGTACTGCTGGTCGGCTTGTCGTTGTGGATCATGTTCAGCATCCACTCCAACATGATGGCGCACTGAGGAAAATCCGGATGTCACTGAAGCACTTTATCCAAATCACCAAGCCGGGGATCATTTTCGGTAACGTGCTTTCTGTGGCGGGCGGGTTTTTCCTGGCCTCGAAAGGGCATGTCGATCTGGCCATCTTCCTGGCAGCGATGATCGGCACTTCCCTGGTGGTGGCGTCCGGTTGCGTGTTCAACAACTGCATCGACCGCGACATCGACATCAAGATGGAACGCACCAAGAATCGGGCGCTGGTCCAAGGCCTGATTCCGGTGCAACTGGCCCTGGCATTCGCCACGGTGCTGGGCGTGGCCGGCGTGGCGCTGTTGTACTGGGTGGCCAATCCGCTGGCGGCGTTGTTCGCGGTGATCGGCTTTGTCATCTACGTCGGTCTCTACAGCCTGTACCTCAAGCGCAAGTCGGTCCACGGCACGCTGGTGGGCAGCCTGTCGGGGGCCATGCCGCCGGTGATCGGTTATGTCGCGGTCAGCAACAGCTTCGACATGGCTGCGCTGACGCTGCTGGTGATGTTCAGCCTGTGGCAGATGCCGCATTCCTATGCCATCGCGATCTTCCGCTTCAACGACTACCTGGCGGCCTCGATTCCGGTGCTGCCGGTCAAGCGGGGCATCCAGGTGGCCAAGAAGCACATCCTGCTCTACATCCTGGCCTTCCTCGTGGCGACCTTGATGTTGACGTTCAGCGGTTACGCCGGCATGAGCTACCTCGCCGTCGCCGCCGCCATGGGCATGTACTGGCTGTACATGGCCTGGACCGGTTACAAGGCGGTGGATGACACGGTCTGGGCACGCAAGCTGTTCGTGTTCTCGATCTTCACCATCACCGCGCTGAGCGTCATGATGTCCCTGGACTTCAAAGTGCCAAGTGAGCTGCTGCTGACGTACGCGCCTTAAGCTTCAGACGCTGCACAAAAAGCCCCGCCTTCAAGAGAAGCGCGGGGCTTTTTTGTCGCTGCGCGGCATCGAAGCATGTTGTCATTCGTCGCAATAGATTATCGGTTGTTGAACTATGCGCAAATTGCCTATAGTTTTGCCATGCGAACCCTATTTTTTGAAACGACTTCATTTACCGCCACGGTCGGCCATTACCTGACTGACGATGAGTATCGCGTCCTTCAGTCCTTTATGTTGCTGCATCCGGAGGTCGGTGACGTCATGCCACGAACCGGCGGATTCCGTAAGCTGCGTTGGTTCGATAGTCGTCGTGGCAAAGGGAAGCGAGGTGGGTTGCGAGTCATTTACTATTGGCTTATGCACGACTGTCAGTTCTGGATGTTCGCAATTTATGACAAGGACGAGTTGGAAAACCTCACCTCCGAGCAAGAGAAGACGCTCAAACGCGCCATAGAAGCAGAGTTGAAAGTACGAGGTGCCTTATGAAAAAGCGCGATCTGTTTGCCGAGATGATGCAAGGCGTCGAAGAGATGGCCGCTCACCGCGAGGGCAAGATTACCCTTCGCCAGATAACGGTTGAAGACAAACCAGTTCCCGAGGTGTCAGCCCAGGAAATAGTAGCTTTGCGCGACCGGCTCCATATGTCTCAAGCTGTTTTTGCCAAGAGCATCAGGACCAGCCCTGGCACTCTCCGGAACTGGGAGCAGGAAAAATCCAAGCCTAACGCCCAGGCGGCTTTGTTGATCAAGCTGGTCGAGAAGTTTCCGGACATGGTCGAACGGCTTGGCGCTGTTTGAAAAGCTGATAGCTATGAAAAAGCCCCGCCTTCGAGAGAAATGCGGGGCTTTTTCATAGGTGATATTCAGGGCGTTGTTGACCTTCCTGTGGGAGCGAGCCTGCTCGCGAAGCGGTGGGTCAGTTGAGCTGAGGCTGACTGACACGGCGCATTCGCGAGCAGGCTCGCTCCCACAAGGGCCCGGATTCGGGGGTTATTGCTGGGCGATGCTGTAGCCGTCGAAGGCTTTTTGCTGCTGCAAGGCGGTGATGATGCTTTTGCGGGTGACCGGCTGTTCGGTGCCGTCGTTGTCCAGGAAGGTTTCGCTTTCCAGCTCTGCTTCGTCGCCTTCGCCGATGAAGTTGAAGCCGAGGAATTCGAAGGCCTCGCGGTCGACGTTCGGCTTGGAGCGTGGTGTGCGCAAGGGCAGGGTGACGCTGATGCCGTCCTTGCTGATGACAAACACCTCGGCTTCCTTCTTGGCGCGCGCGGCCTTGCCCTTGCCGCCGCTCGGGTTGCTCATGGCCTGATGGGTCTGGTTCAGCACCTTCAGGGCCAGGCCGTAGACCAGTTCCTGGAAGGCCGGGTCATCCTTGTAGCTGGAAAGGATACGGCTGATCGGGAAGCGGCTGCTGAGGTCTTCCAGCGCGGCGAAATCGGCGGCTTCGGCGTCCTTGAGCTGCTTGAGCTGGCCCATCAGTGCGTAGGCCTTGTCGTCGTCGAACGCATCGTGAGCCTGGCGAATGGCGGTGCGCAGTTCGCGGATCTGGTCGCTTTCGCGGTTCGACTGGAAGGCATCGAGGACCATTTCGCTGATGCTTTTGGCCTGGGGCAGATGCTGTGAAAGATTGATGGAGTTTTCGTATTCCGCTTTGGACGACAGGGAGATTACAGATTCAGCGGTATTGGAATCGGACATTGAAATTTCACTACTTCTGTTAGCGGGATATGGCGAGAAAACGCACGGGACTTTTTTCGGTCGCCTAATCTATTGGACCCGGGCGGTGTTGTCACGGTCGGACCGGCCACCGGTGACTATTTCAATCGCCCACCAGCTCCAGCAATCGCAACGCATCGGGCGTCGCGGCGCCGCTGGCGGTGTTGTCGAAGATGCACCAGGTCGGCGTGTCCGGGGCAGCCTTCAGTAGGACTGTCAGTCGCTGCAGCCAGGCGTCTTCGTAGGCGGAGTAATAAATGCGCGGCGAGCCATGCAGCCGGTAATAACGCACGCCCGCCCAGCCCGCCGTTTTATCGCCGCCCGGCACAGGCGACGGGTCGGCGGCGACGCGAGCGATGCGCTCTCCCTCAAGCAGTGCCATGGCCTGTGGCGCGAGCCAGCTCGGGTGCCGGGGTTCGAGTACCGCGTGGCCCTGATAACGGTCACGCAAGGCTTTGAAAAAGCCCTCGGCCTGGGTGTTATCGAAGGCCAGCGACGGCGGCAACTGGATCAACAGGCAACCAAGTTTCTCCCTCAATTGCGAGCATTGCCCGAGGAACTCATCCACCAGCCCCTCGCAATCATGCAAGCGCCGCTCATGGGTGATCTGCTTGGGCATCTTGACTGAGAAGCGAAAGCCCGTCGGCACACTGTCGGCCCATTTTGCATAGGTGGCGGGACGGTGCGGGCGGTAGAACGAACTGTTGACTTCCACCGCCGGGAAGCGGGCGCTGTAGCGCTGCAAATGGGTGCCTTCAAGGAGAAAAGCGGGCCATTGCTCCCTTGGCAGTGACCAGCCCGCGCAGCCCACCAGCACGGGCGAAGAGGAGAGGAGTCGAGTCGGCAATGGCGAGGACCTGATTGCGGGAGTTACAGCCTATGACCACCGTAGCGGCCTGAGAATCCAATCGGACATTGCCCGTTCAATCACAAATCACATTCTTGCCGGCCATCTTGGAGCGATACAGTGCCTGGTCAGCCCGATCCAGTAGCGCCGCTTGCGGTTCGTCTTCGCGGCGTTGCACCACGCCAAAACTCATGGTGATCTGGAAATCGCCCACCGGCAGCAGGTCGGACAAGCCGCGGCGAATGGTTTCGGCCAACAGGACTGCGTCGGCCTTGGATGTGTTGGGCAAGATCATGATGAATTCATCGCCGCCCCAGCGCACCAGCAGGTCGCCGTCGCGCTCGCAGCGCTTGACCGCCTGTACCACTTGCACCAGCGCTGCATCGCCGAAGGCATGGCCGTAGCGATCGTTGATGTCCTTGAAGTCGTCGACGTCCATGGCAATCAGCGACAACGGCTCGCGAAAGCGCTGCGCACGTTCGCAGGCCAATGGCAGCGCCTGCTCCAGGCGATAGCGGTTGGCGACCAGCGTAAGGGCGTCGGTTTCGGCGAGCCTGCGGTTTTCCTCGAGCTGGATTTGCAACTGTTCGTTGACCCGGGACAGTTCGTGGGTGCGTTCTTCGATGATGGCTTCGAGGGACTTGTTGCGCCGTTCAAGTTGTTCGAACAGACGCTTCTTGTCATCGATGCTGCGATGGGCACCGATCATGCGGGCGACGCTGCCATCGGGGTTGCGGGCGATCACGTAGCCGCGGTCTTCGATCCAGATATAGGAGCCGTCATAGGCGCGGCAGCGGTATTCGGCCTGGTACTTAGGGGCGCGTTGTTTGAGGTAATCGTCGAATAGCGCCATCACATGGGGATAATCTTCCGGGTGGATCACACTCTCCCAGGTCAGCACGGTATTGCTCAGGGAGTGAGGCGTGTAGCCGAGCATCGTGTACCAGCCGGGATTTCGATAGACGAAGCCGGTGTTGGCGTTCCAGTCCCAGATGCCATCGCTGACCAGTTCCATGATGGTGTGCAGCACGTTTTCGTCCAGATCGGACAAATCGAACCGCAGCAAATCGATCTTCGAGGCGTCGTCCATCATCGTTCCCTCAATCAGCCCTGATATCAAAATGCTTTCCAGGGATTAAGAGTAGCCGATGGGGCGGGGCGCCACTAGCGGGGGCAATCTTCCTCGCCACGGAGAATTTATTACTTCAGGGTTTGCTCCATTTTTGCAGCGCAAACTCGACGAAACTGCGCAGCTTCGGCAAACGATAGCGATCCTGGGCGTACATCAGGCTCATCGGCCGGTGGGGCAGTTGATAATTCTGCAACAGCGCCACCAAGTGTCCATCCTCCAGATCCTGCGCCACCAGCGCGTCCGGCAGCATCACCACGCCCATGCCGGCCAGGGCGGCGCGGTGCAGGCCCGACGAGCTGTTGATCAGCATCGGCCCGCGCACCGGCACTTTGATTTCCCCGTCCGGCCCGTTGATGGGCCAGTGCTCCTGGGCGAAACGCCATTCGTCTCCGGCGGAATAGGCAAACGACAGGCAGTCATGCTGTTGCAGGTCTTCGGGCTTTTGCGGCGTGCCGCGTCGTGCCAGGTAGGCCTTGGAGGCGCAGACGGTCAGGGTGTAGTCCATCAGGGGACGAACGATCAGCTTCGGGTCGGGACTGCCCAGGCGAATGGCGACGTCGAAGCCGTGGTCGAGCAGGTCCAGACGCTGGTTGGTCAAGACAACGTCGAGCTTGACCTGGGGATAACGCTGGCTGTACTCGGCCAGCGCCGGGGCGAGGCGCTCCGTGCCGAAGGTCAGCGGCGCGGTGATACGCAAGGTGCCGCTGGGGTCGCCTTGGGTCTGCTCGGCCAGGCGTTCGGAATCGGCAACCAGCCCGATCACTTCCAGGCAGCGTTGATAGTAGGCCGAGCCGAATTCAGTCAAGCGCTGACGACGCGTCGTACGGTTGATCAGGCGCACACCCAGGCGTTGCTCCAGCGCCCGGAGGTGATTGCCGACCATGGTCGTGGACATTTCGCACGCCTGGGCCGCTGCGGTCAGGCTGCCGGTTTCCACTACTTTCACGTAAACGGTCATTGCCTGGAACAGGTCCATTATCAAGCTCTGCTTTTAAATTAATGAAGTAAAGCGAGGTTTATCCAACGAGAGTGGCTAACCATACTGGAAAAAACCACCCGATGGAGCTAGATGTCATGACTGCCGCCTGCCTGATGAGCACTTACCAACCCTTGGCGCTGAACTTCACCCATGGCTTGGGTACGCGCCTGTGGGATCAGGATGGTCGCGAATACCTTGATGCGGTGGCGGGCGTAGCAGTGACCAACGTGGGTCATTCCCATCCGCGGTTGGTGGCAGCCATCAGTGAACAGGCCGGCCTGCTGCTGCACACGTCCAACCTGTACAGCATCGACTGGCAGCAGCGGTTGGCCCACAGACTCACCCAGCTCTCGGGGATGGAACGGGCGTTTTTCAACAACTCCGGCGCCGAGGCGAATGAAACCGCATTGAAGCTGGCCCGCCTGCATGGCTGGCACAAAGGCGTCGAACAGCCCTTGGTCGTGGTGATGGACAATGCTTTCCACGGGCGCACCCTGGGCACGATGTCCGCCAGCGACGGACCCTCGGTGCGGCTCGGCTTCAATCGGTTGCCGGGGGACTTCATCAAGGTGCCGTTCGGCGATCTCGGCGCATTGGAAAAAGTCCAGCAAGTCCACGGCGAGCGCATCGTTGCGATCCTGGTCGAGCCGATCCAGGGCGAAAGTGGCGTACAACTCGCGCCACCGGGTTACCTGAAGGCTTTGCGGGAGTTGTGCAGCCGGCGCGCCTGGTTATTGATGCTCGACGAGATCCAGACCGGCATCGGCCGCACCGGGCAGTGGTTCGCGTTCCAGCACGAGGGCATCGTCCCGGACGTGATGACCCTCGCCAAAGGCCTCGGCAACGGCGTGCCCATCGGTGCCTGCCTGGCGCGCGGCAAGGCCGCCGGACTGTTCACCCCCGGCAGCCACGGCAGCACGTTCGGCGGCAATCCTCTGGCCTGTCGGGTCGGCTGCACCGTGCTGGACATCATCGAGGAGCAAGGCCTGCTGGAGAACGCCAGACGTCAGGGCGAGCAATTGCTCAGCCGGTTGCGGGCTGAGTTGGCGGACAACCCGAACGTGCTTCAGATACGTGGCCAAGGCTTGATGATCGGCATAGAGCTCAAGCAACCGGTGCGCGACCTGACCCTCTGTGCCGCCCGGGATCATGGTTTGCTGATCAACGTCACCCGGGGCAAGACCATTCGCCTATTGCCGCCGCTGACGATCGACGGGCGGGAAGTCGAGATGATCGTCAGAGGGGTGAGCCGCTGCCTGGCGCAGGCGTGAGGCTACCTCGTCCGGGCCGATGACTTGTGGTGATCGGTCCGGGCGAAGCGCAGCGCGACGGGACGGAATTTTTGACGATTGTCGCGTTCCAACGCCAGCCAGAGTCGATTGCCTACACTTTGGCACTCAGACTGAAAACCCAGGAGCATCTTCATGTTCACCTCGCGTCGCTTGATCGTTGTCGCTACTGCCGTGGCCCTGTTGTCCGGCTGTGCGTCGCCCAACCCCTATGACAACCAGGGCCAGGCCTCTACCGAATCTTCGGGCATGAGCAAAACCGCCAAGTATGGCGGCCTCGGCGCCCTGGCCGGGGCATTGGCCGGTGCGGCCATCGGCCACGATAATCGGGGCAAGGGTGCGTTGATCGGCGCGGCGGTGGTGGGGGCCTCCGCGGCCGGCTACGGTTACTACGCGGACCAGCAGGAAAAGAAATTGCGCGCCAGCATGGCCAATACCGGCGTTGAGGTGCAGCGCCAGGGCGACCAGATCAAGCTGATCATGCCGGGCAACATCACCTTCGCCACCGATTCGGCGAACATCGCATCGAGCTTCTACCAGCCGCTGAACAACCTGGCCAACTCCCTCAAGGAATTCAACCAGAACCAGATCGAGATTGTCGGCTACACCGACAGCACCGGCAGCCGCCAGCACAACATGGACCTGTCCCAGCGCCGTGCCCAGAGCGTGGCGACCTACCTGACGTCCCAGGGCGTGAGCGGTGCCAACCTCTCGGCCCGTGGCGCCGGCCCGGACAACCCGGTGGCAAGCAACGCCGACGTCAACGGCCGTGCGCAAAACCGTCGCGTCGAGGTCAACCTCAAGGCTATTCCTGGCCAGCAGTACCAGGCGCCGCAGCAGCAGGGGCAGACTTACCAGCAATACCCATGACCGCTGGACGGTGATGAAAACGGGGGCCATGGAAACATGGCCCTTTTTTTACGGCTGTCGCCTGGGCCTTCGTGGCGAGGGAGCTTGCTCCCGCTGGGCTGCGAAGCGACCCCAAAACCAGGCAGCTCGGTGTGCCAGGAAAATCGAGTTCGCTGCTATAAGGGCCGCTTCGCGACCCAGCGGGAGCAAGCTCCCTCGCCACAGGTGATCAAAATTGAATAGGAGAAATTGGTAGCAATAAAAAGCCCGCCCGATCATGCGATCGGGCGGGCTTTTTGGTATTGCTGGAAATTACTTCTTCAAACCGTAATGCTCATCCAGCATCCCCGGAGAGTTCGGGGCCTTGGGGGCGTAGTCCCGTGGCGGTTCCTGGATCCCTTTGGGCGGGGTCAGGCGCTCCCGTGGCGTCTGCGCCGTGTCGGCTTGCAGGGCGGCCAGCAGGCGCTGGCGCGTCTGCTCGTCCAGGGCCAGGCGGTTGGCGCCCTCGGACAGATGATCCTGGACTTCCTGGTAGCTCTGGGTGAGCTTTTTCACCAGGGAAGCGGTGCTGTTGAAGTGGGTTACCACTTCATTCTGGTAACTGTCGAAACGTTCCTGGATGTCGTCGAGCTGACGTTGGGTGCTGTTGGGCACCGCGTTAGGCAGCAGTCGGGCAATCAGGAAACCAATGGCGACACCGGCAACCAGGGCAAGAGTCGGCAACAGCCAAACTAAGAGCGAGTGTTCCACGAGTCCTTCCTCTATAAACGGCTTTGCTTTACGTTAACGGCTCGGACCTGCGCTGTATACCGCGAAGAACATCGCAATCATGCCAGGCACAGACTTTTAGCTAGACGAGTCGACCCTATTCGGGGTCACGGAGTTCTTTCCCTTGCTTATGCGCGAAACCCCTGTAGTCATCGATGGCCCGGTCGGCCAACTGGAAGCCTTGTACCTGGACAGCGAAGCGCCCCGTGGCCTGGCGCTGATCTGCCACCCCAACCCGGTACAGGGCGGGACCATGCTCAACAAAGTGGTCTCGACCCTGCAGCGTACCGCCCGCGACGCTGGCCTGGTTACGTTGCGTTTCAATTATCGCGGCGTCGGCGCCAGTGCCGGTAGCCATGACATGGGCACCGGCGAAGTGGACGATGCCCAGGCCGCGGCCGCCTGGCTGCTGGAAAAATACCCGCAGTTGCCCCTGACCCTGTTTGGTTTTTCCTTCGGCGGCTTCGTCGCCGCCACCCTTGGCGGACGCCTGGAAGCCCAAGGCCAGGCGCTCAAGCACCTGTTCATGGTTGCTCCGGCGGTGATGCGCCTGGATGCGCAAGCGCCCCTGCCGACCAGCGGCGAATTGACCGTGATCCAGCCGGAAACGGACGAAGTGGTCGATCCCCAACTTGTCTACACATGGTCCGACGCGCTCCAGCGCCCCCATGAGCTGCTGAAAGTGGCAGAATGCGGACACTTTTTTCATGGCAAGCTGACTGATCTCAAGGATCTGCTCCTGCCGCGCCTCTCGAATTGACAGCAGTCTGACAAGCGATAACCCATGACGACTCGTACCCGTATCCTGACCGGCATCACCACCACCGGCACCCCGCACCTGGGCAACTATGCCGGCGCCATCCGTCCGGCGATCCTCGCCAGCCGCGAAAGCAATGCCGATTCGTTCTATTTCCTGGCCGATTACCACGCCCTGATCAAATGTGATGACCCGCTGCGCATCCAGCGCTCGCGCCTGGAAATCGCCGCGACCTGGCTGGCCGGTGGCCTGGATGTGGACCGCGTGACGTTCTATCGCCAGTCCGATATCCCCGAAATCCCGGAACTGACCTGGCTGCTGACATGCGTCGCCGCCAAGGGCCTGCTCAACCGCGCCCACGCCTACAAGGCGTCGGTGGACAAAAACGTCGAGACCGGCGAAGACCCGGATGCCGGCGTCACCATGGGCCTCTACAGCTACCCGATCCTCATGGCGGCCGACATCCTGATGTTCAACGCCCACAAGGTGCCGGTCGGTCGCGACCAGATCCAGCACGTGGAAATGGCGCGGGACATCGGTCAGCGCTTCAACCACCTGTTCGGCAAGGGCAGGGAGTTCTTCACCATGCCCGAGGCGCTGATCGAGGAAAGCGTCGCCACGCTGCCGGGCCTCGATGGTCGCAAGATGTCCAAGAGCTACGACAACACCATTCCGTTGTTCAGCAGCGCCAAGGACATGAAGGACGCGATCTCGCGGATCGTCACCGACTCGCGCGCGCCGGGCGAAGCCAAGGACCCGGACAACTCGCACCTGTTCACACTGTTCCAGGCCTTCGCCAGTGCCGAGCAGTGCGCCGCGTTCCGTAGCGAACTGCTGCAAGGCCTGGGTTGGGGTGAGGCGAAGAATCGTCTGTTCCAACTGCTCGACGACCAATTGGGTGAGGCGCGCGAGCGGTACCACCAGTTGATCGAACGCCCGGCGGACCTTGAAGACATCCTGCAACTGGGCGCGAAAAAAGCCCGGGCCGTAGCAACGCCGTTCCTCAATGAACTGCGCGAGGCAGTTGGCCTGCGGTCCTTCGTCAGCCAGGTGCAAGTGGCAACGCAGACCAAAAAGAAAGCGGCCAAGGCTGCGCGCTTCGTCAGCTTCCGCGACGATGACGGCAGTTTCCGCTTCCGCCTGCTTTCTGCCGATGGCGAGCAGTTGTTGCTTTCGAACAACTTCGCCGACGGCAAGACCGCTGGCCAGGTGACCAAGCAATTGCAATCCGGCCAGCCCTTGGACGTGCGCAGCGATGAACTGAATTTCAGCGTCTGGCTCGATGGCGAATGCGTGGCCCACAGCCCGGTCTTTGCCGACAGTAGCGCCCGAGACGCGGCCATCGATGCGTTGCGCGTGGCACTGACGCCTGCCCAGGATTGATTGAAGGCGTTCCCGACCATCGGCCCGAATAAGGGCCGATTGCCATTCCTCTGGGCCATCGCTACAGTGACGGCCCGTTTTTGTTGCCTTGCTAACGAATATGACGCCCCTAGAACGATATCAAGCTGATCTGAAACGCCCGGAATTCTTCCACGACGCAGCCCAGGAAACGGCCGTGCGGCATTTGCAGCGCCTGTACGACGACCTGGTTGCCGCGTCGAACAATAAGCCGGGCTTGTTGGGCAAACTGTTCGGCAAAAAAGACCAGACACCGGTCAAGGGCCTGTACTTCTGGGGTGGCGTCGGCCGTGGCAAGACTTACCTGGTGGACACCTTCTTCGAAGCGTTGCCCTTCAAGGAAAAGACCCGGACGCACTTTCACCGCTTCATGAAGCGCGTGCACGAAGAAATGAAGACCCTGGGCGGCGAAAAGAACCCGCTGACCCTCATCGCCAAGCGCTTCGCCGCCGAGACGCGGGTGATCTGCTTCGATGAGTTTTTCGTTTCCGACATCACCGACGCCATGATCCTTGGCACGCTGATGGAAGAACTGTTCAAGAACGGCGTGACCCTGGTCGCCACCTCGAACATCGTCCCCGACGGCCTGTACAAGGACGGTCTGCAACGGGCGCGCTTCCTGCCGGCGATCAAGCTGATCAAGGAACACACCGAAATCGTCAACGTCGACAGCGGCGTGGACTATCGCCTGCGTCACCTCGAACAAGCGGAGCTGTTCCATTTCCCGCTGGATGCCGCCGCTGAAGAAAGCCTGCGCAAGAGCTTCCGCGCCTTGACGCCGGAATGCACCCAGGCAGTGGAAAACGATGTGCTGATCATCGAAAACCGCGAAATCCGTGCGATCCGCACCTGCGACGATGTGGCCTGGTTCGACTTCCGTGAACTGTGCGATGGCCCCCGCAGCCAGAACGACTACATCGAGCTGGGCAAGATCTTCCACGCCGTGCTGCTCAGCGGCGTCGAGCAGATGAGCGTCACCACTGATGATATCGCCCGCCGTTTCATCAACATGGTCGACGAATTCTACGACCGCAACGTGAAGCTGATCATCTCGGCTGAAGTCGAGCTCAAGGACCTCTATACCGGCGGTCGCCTGAACTTCGAATTCCAGCGGACCCTCAGTCGCCTGCTGGAGATGCAATCCCACGAATTCCTGTCGCGGGCGCATAAGCCGTAGGGCGTTCGGAGCACAAAAGAAGGCCTGCGATTGCAGGCCTTTTTATTTGCTGATTCCCCACCGGACCCTGTGGGAGCGAGCTTGCTCGCGATAGCGTCCTGCCAGCCAATATCCATGCTGCTGAACCACCGCCATCGCGAGCAAGCTCGCTCCCACACTGGATTTTTGCCATGTACTTGGCTCACGCCGCCTGCTGGAATTGCTGCCGATATTGGTTCGGTGACAGGTCGGTGTGCTGCCGGAACAGTCGTGCGAAAAAGCTCGCGTCGTCGTAGCCGACCTCATAGCTGATCGTCTTGATGCTCTTGCGGCTGCCGGACAGCAGGCCCTTGGCGGTTTCTATCCGCAGGCGTTGCAGGTAGTGCAAGGGCTTGTCGCCGGTGGCGGTCTGGAAGCGGCGCATGAAATTGCGGATGCTCATGCCGTGCTCCCGGGCGACGTCCTCGAAGCGGAACTTGTCGGCGAAATGCTCCTCCAGCCATTGCTGGATCTGCAGGATGATCACGTCCTGATGCAGTTTCTGCCCGCCAAAGCCGATGCGTCCCGGCGAATAGTTGCGTTGCACTTCATACAGAATGTCCCGCGCCACGGCTTGGGCGACGTTGGCGCCGCAGAAGCGTTCGATCAAGTAGATGTAAAGGTCGCAGGCCGAGGTGGTGCCACCGGCGCAGAACAGATTGTCGGCGTCGGTCAGGTGCTTGTCCTGGTTCAGGTGCACCTGAGGGAAACGCTCCTTGAAGGCATTGAAGAAGCGCCAGTAGGTGGTGGCTTCCTTGCCATCGAGCAGCCCGGCCTCGGCCAGCCAGAATACTCCGGTGGCTTCGCCGCAGAGCACCGCGCCGCGAGCGTGTTGTTCGCGCAGCCAGGGCAGGACCTGGGGATAACGTTGGCAGAGCGTGGCAAAGTCATCCCAGAATGCCGGCAGGATGATCACATCGGTATTTTCGAGGCCACCGTCCACCGGCATGAGCACATCGCTGAAGCTGTTGACTGGCTTGCCGTCAGGGCTGACCAGCCGGGTTTCGAACGCTGGGGTCAGGCCGTGGCCAAGCTGTTTGCCGTAGCGCAGGCTGGCCAGGTGGAAAAAATCCTTGGCTTGCATGAGGGTGGAAGCGAAAACCCGGTCGACTGCCAGGATGCTGACGCGCCGCAAGGGCGTGGAGGCGTGCATGGACATAACTCATCTTTATTTTTATAGGGGAAAGTGGTCACCAGACGGCTGGATCGTCTTATTTTTTGTCGGATGTGTCCAGTGTCCTGTCGTATGCCGCAGGCTTAGGCTTTGTCGGATAACCACGTCCAACAATAACCAAAGGTGCGCCATGATCCCCAGAACCCTGTTCAGTCCCGAACACGAGTTGTTTCGCGACACCGTACGAACCTTCCTTGAAAAAGAAGCCGTGCCGTACCACAGCCAGTGGGAGAAACAGGGGCACATCGATCGCCAGCTCTGGAACAAGGCCGGGGAGGCGGGGATGTTGTGCTCGCATCTGCCGGAGGCCTACGGCGGACTGGAGGCGGATTTTCTCTACAGCACGGTGGTGATCGAGGAAATCGGCCGCCTGGGGCTGACCGGGATCGGTTTCTCGTTGCACTCCGATATCGTCGCGCCTTACATCCTGCATTACGGCAGCGAAGCGTTGAAGCATAAATACCTGCCGAAACTGGTGTCCGGCGAAATGGTCACGGCCATCGCCATGACCGAGCCGGGCGCCGGCTCCGACCTGCAAGGCGTGAAGACTACGGCAGTGCTCGACGGTGATGAATACGTGATCAACGGCTCCAAGACGTTCATTACCAATGGCTTCCTGGCCGACCTGGTTATTGTCGTCGCCAAGACCGACCCGAAGGCGGGGGCCAAAGGCACCAGCCTGTTCCTGGTGGAGGCGGGTACGCCGGGCTTTGAAAAAGGCAAGCGCCTGGAAAAAGTCGGAATGAAGGCCCAGGACACGTCTGAGCTGTTCTTCCAGGATGTCCGCGTGCCGAAGGACAATCTGCTGGGCCAGGCCGGAATGGGCTTCGCCTACCTGATGCAGGAACTGCCTCAGGAGCGCCTGACCGTCGCCATCGGTGGCCTGGCCTCGGCCGAGGCGGCGCTGCAATGGACGCTGGATTACACCCGGGACCGGAAGGCGTTCGGCAAATCCATCGCGGATTTCCAGAACACCCGCTTCAAACTGGCGGAAATGGCCACCGAGATCCAGATCGGCCGGGTCTTTGTCGACCGCTGCCTGGAGCTTCATCTGCAGGGCAAGCTCGATGTACCGACGGCGGCGATGGCCAAGTATTGGGGCACCGACCTGCAATGCAAGGTGCTCGACGAATGCGTGCAGCTGCATGGTGGCTACGGTTTCATGTGGGAATATCCGGTCGCCCGGGCGTGGGCTGATGCGCGGGTGCAGCGGATCTATGCGGGGACCAACGAAATCATGAAGGAGATTATTGCGCGGTCGCTTTGATGCATTAGGACAGTTAGACCGCTATCGCGAGCAAGCTCGCTCCCACAGGGTTTGTGTCTGATCATTATTTTGTGATCGACAAAGAACCCTTGTGGGAGCGAGCTTGCTCGCGATGGGGCCTATGGATCAAGGCGCCGGATTCGGCTGGTCCTTGTGAATCGCCTCGATTCCCGCCAGCACCTCATCCGACAGCTTCAGGTCGAAGCTGGCGATGTTGCTGTCCAGTTGCTCCAGCGTGGTGGCGCCGATGATGTTGCTGGTCACGAACGGCTGCTGGGTAACAAATGCCAGGGCCATCTGCGCCGGGTCCAGGCCGTGTTCGCGGGCCAGTGCCACATAGCGGCTGCAGGCGGCTTCCGATTGCGGGTTGAAGTAACGCATGAAGCGGCTGTACAGCGTCAGGCGGCCCTTGGCGGGCCGTGCGCCGTTTTCGTATTTGCCCGACAGGAAACCGAACGCCAGGGGCGAATAGGCCAGCAGGCCGCATTGCTCGCGAATGGCGATTTCCGCCAGGCCGATTTCGAAGCTGCGGTTGAGCAGGTTGTACGGGTTCTGGATCGACACCGCGCGAGGCCAACCGCGGGCTTCGGCTAGGGCGAGGAATTTCATGGTGCCCCACGGCGTCTCGTTGGACAGGCCTATATGGCGGATCTTGCCGGCCCGGACCTGTTCGTCCAGGGCTTCGAGGGTTTCCTCCAAAGGGGTGAAATCTTCGTCGGCCTTGTGCGTGTAGCCCAATTGGCCAAAGAAATTGGTGCTGCGCTCCGGCCAGTGCAGTTGGTACAGGTCGATCCAGTCGGTCTGCAGGCGCTTGAGGCTGGCGTCCAGCGCTTCGACGATGTGGCGGCGGTTGTGCTTGAGATTCTTGTCGCGGATATAGTCGATGGTATTGCCCGGGCCGGCGATCTTGCTGGCCAGGATCCAGTCGGCGCGGTCGCCACGGCTCTTGAAATAATTGCCGATATAACGCTCGGTGGTGGCGTAGGTCTCGGCCTTCGGCGGCACGGGGTACATCTCGGCGGTGTCGAGGAAATTGATCCCGGCACCCTTGGCGCGTTCAATCTGGGCGAACGCCTCTGCCTCGCTGTTCTGCTCGCCCCAGGTCATGGTTCCGAGGCACAAGGCGCTGACATTCAGATCGGTACGGCCTAGCTTGCGATAGTCCATCAGGGACTCCTTGGGCAAAACAATCATAAAAGCAGGTTGAAATATTTTTCGCAATCTGCATAATTGCGCACCTCTTTCTGCAGTGGAAGTGATGCGCCGCCGCCGAAGAATCTTGCCGTTGAACGGACGCGCCGACCCGAGCCCCCGAAAGCGTCTGTATCCGGCTGCCTTTGACTTGTCAAAGTACGCACTATTCAGTAAGATCCGCCGTCTAATTTACAGGGCGGCCCCTGAGGCTATAAAGAATGAAAACTTTTACTGCTAAACCGGAAACAGTAAAGCGCGACTGGTTTGTCGTCGACGCTGCTGGTCAGACCCTGGGTCGTCTGGCCACCGAAATCGCGAGCCGTCTGCGTGGCAAGCACAAGCCTGAGTACACCCCTCACGTTGACACCGGCGACTACATCGTCGTGATCAATGCCGAGCAAGTACGTGTTACTGGCGCTAAAACCACTGACAAAATGTACTACTCCCACTCCGGTTTTCCTGGCGGCATCAAGTCGATCAACTTCGAAAAGCTGATCGCCAAAGCCCCTGAGCGCGTGATCGAGACCGCGGTTAAAGGCATGCTGCCTAAAAACCCACTGGGTCGCGACATGTATCGTAAGCTGAAGGTTTATGCGGGCGCTGCTCACCCTCATACTGCTCAGCAGCCCCAAGAACTGAAGTTTTAACGGAATAGTTCATTATGTCGGCGACTCAAAATTACGGCACTGGCCGTCGCAAGACTGCAACCGCACGCGTTTTCCTGCGTCCGGGTACTGGCAACATCTCCATCAACAACCGCTCCCTGGATAACTTCTTCGGCCGCGAAACTGCCCGCATGGTAGTTCGTCAGCCGCTGGAACTGACCGAGACCGTCGAGAAGTTCGACATCTACGTCACCGTTATCGGTGGTGGTGTAAGTGGCCAGGCTGGCGCAATCCGCCACGGCATCACTCGCGCCCTGATGGATTACGACGAAACTCTGCGCAGCGCCCTGCGTAAAGCTGGCTTCGTAACTCGCGATGCTCGCGAAGTAGAACGTAAGAAAGTCGGTCTGCGTAAAGCGCGTAAGCGTCCGCAGTACTCGAAGCGTTAATTTCGCTTCCGCGTTCAAAAGGCGCCCAGTTCCTCACGGAGCTGGGCGTTTTTTTTATGCTCGAAATAATTGCTCTGTGACAACTTGCCACATTCGTAGAGCCCCTATACTACAAGGCCTGGCGGTTTGGCCGCTGGGTAATTACCTTGTCAGAATTGGGGGTTTTCATTACCATTCGGCAAAATTTTTATAAGTTCAGATTTTTACTTAGTAGACGCCTGATTTAACAGGCCACAAAGCTGATGGGAGAGGACTGAATGAGCAATGACGGCGTGAATGCAGGCCGGCGTCGCTTCCTGGTAGCAGCCACATCCGTGGTGGGTGCTGCAGGAGCGGTGGGGGCTGCGGTCCCGTTCGTGGGGTCATGGTTTCCCAGTGCCAAGGCGAAAGCCGCAGGCGCACCGGTGAAAGTGAATGTCAGCAAGATCGAGCCAGGCCAGCAGATGATTGCTGAGTGGCGCGGCCAGCCGGTATTCATCGTCCGCCGTACAGAGGAGATCCTGGGGAATCTGAAAAAGATCGAGGGCCAGCTGTCCGATCCCTCTTCCAAGAACTCGGTCCAACCGGAGTACGTCAACCCTGAAACCCGTTCGATCAAGCCGGAAGTGCTGCTGCTGATCGGGATTTGCACTCACCTGGGTTGCTCGCCAACGTTCCGTCCCGAAGTGGCGCCTGCCGACCTGGGCAAAGACTGGGTCGGTGGTTATTTCTGCCCATGCCACGGCTCCCACTATGACCTGGCCGGTCGCGTCTACAAATCGCAGCCTGCACCTCTGAACCTGCCAGTTCCCCCGCATTCCTATGAGTCGGACGACATCATTGTCGTTGGCGTCGATACGGAGAAAGCGTGATGAGCAAATTAATGGACTGGTTTGATGCGCGCTTTCCCGCGACCAAGATGTGGGAAGACCATCTCAGCAAGTATTACGCGCCGAAGAATTTCAACTTCTTCTACTTTTTTGGCTCCCTGGCATTGCTCGTCCTGGTCAACCAGATCGTTACCGGTGTCTGGCTGACCATGAGCTACACCCCGTCGGCGGAGGAAGCGTTTGCCTCCGTCGAGTACATCATGCGTGATGTCGAGTACGGCTCGATCCTGCGTCTGCTGCACTCCACCGGCGCCTCGGCGTTTTTCATCGTGGTCTATCTGCACATGTTCCGTGGCCTGCTCTACGGTTCGTACCAGAAGCCGCGTGAGCTGGTGTGGGTGTTCGGCATGCTGATCTACCTCGCGCTGATGGCCGAAGCCTTCATGGGTTATCTGCTGCCGTGGGGCCAGATGTCCTACTGGGGCGCCCAGGTGATCATCTCGCTGTTCGGTGCGATCCCGGTCATCGGCGATGACCTGACCCAGTGGATCCGCGGTGACTACCTGATCTCGGGCATTACCCTGAACCGCTTCTTCGCCTTGCACGTCGTGGCCTTGCCGATCGTGATCCTCGGCCTGGTGGTGCTGCACATCCTGGCGTTGCACGAAGTCGGCTCGAACAACCCCGATGGCGTGGACATCAAGAAACACAAGGACGAGAACGGCGTGCCGCTGGATGGCATCGCCTTCCACCCGTACTACACCGTGAAAGACATCGTCGGCGTGGTGGTCTTCCTGTTCATCTTCTGTTCGATCGTGTTCTTCTTCCCGGAAATGGGCGGCTACTTCCTCGAGAAGCCGAACTTCGAACAGGCCAACGCCTTCAAGACCCCTGAGCACATTGCCCCTGTCTGGTACTTCACCCCGTTCTACGCGATCCTGCGGGCGGTTCCCGACAAGCTGCTGGGCGTAATTGCCATGGGTGCCGCGATTGCCGTGCTGTTCGTCCTGCCCTGGCTGGACCGCAGCCCGGTCAAGTCGATGCGCTACAAGGGCTGGCTGAGCAAGATCTGGCTCTGGGTGTTCTGCATCTCGTTCGTGATCCTCGGCGTGCTGGGTGTGCTGGCACCGACACCGGGCCGGACGCTGCTATCGCAGGTCTGCACCTTCCTGTACTTCGCCTACTTCATTCTGATGCCGTTCTACACCAGGCTCGAGAAGACCAAACCGGTTCCGGAAAGGGTGACTGGCTGATGAAAAAGCTATTTTCTGTACTGATTCTTGCTGCTTTGCCTGTCCTGTCCTTTGCGTCCACATCGAGTGGTCCGGAGCTGGAAAAAGTCGACATCGACGTTTCCGACAAAGCGGCCATGCAGGACGGCGCCCGTACTTTCGCCAACTATTGCATGGGCTGCCACAGCGCCAAGTTCCAACGCTACGAGCGCGTGGCCGATGATCTGGGTATTCCCCATGAGTTGATGCTTGAAAAACTGGTGTTCACCGGCGCCAAGCTGGGCGACCACATGAACATCGGCATGCAGCCGGCGGATGCCAAGACCTGGTTCGGCGCGGCGCCGCCCGACCTGACCCTGGTGGCGCGCGTGCGTGGTACCGACTGGCTCTATGGCTATCTGCGTTCGTTCTATGAAGACCCTGCGCGCCCCTGGGGTGTGAACAACAAGGTCTTCCCGAACGTCGGCATGCCGAACGTTCTGGTCGGCCTGCAGGGTCGTCAGGTGATAGGCTGCAAGCAGGTTCAGATCGTCGAGGACGGCAAGAAGCAATATGATCCGCTGACCGGCACCGCTTTGACCCATGAGGCCTGCGACCAGCTGACCATCGTGCCGAACTCCGGCAGCCTGACCCCGGAGCAGTTCGACGAGAAGGTCAAGAACCTGGTGACCTTCCTGGCCTACTCGGCCAACCCGGTGAAGCTGGAACATCAGCGCATCGGTACGTATGTATTGCTGTACCTGGCGTTCTTCTTCGTATTCGCTTATCTGCTCAAGCGTGAATACTGGAAAGACGTGCATTGATAAAGCTGTAAGCCGTTGCTGTTAATCGTGCGCGCCCAAGGGCGTCTCTGAAGGTGTAACGAGCCTGGTCGGCCAGGTGGTTACGGGAGACGCCCTCTGGGCGCGCTCGTTTTTCCGTTTTTCGATAATTTCAACAAGCGAGGAGGATCGCCATGGGCGTGACCAATCGGTTGGCCTGTTACTCCGACCCCGCCGACCACTATTCCCACCGGGTACGTATCGTACTGGCCGAGAAGGGTGTCAGCGCCGAGATCATTTACGTCGAAGCGGGCCGTCAGCCGCCGAAGCTGATCGAGGTGAACCCTTACGGCAGCCTGCCCACGCTGGTCGATCGTGACCTGGCACTGTGGGAGTCGACCGTGGTGATGGAATACCTGGATGAGCGTTATCCGCATCCGCCTTTGCTGCCGGTGTACCCGGTCGCGCGTGCCAACAGTCGTTTGCTGATCCATCGCATCCAGCGTGACTGGTGCGGGCTGGTGGACCTGATCCTGGATTCCAGGACCAAGGAGCCGGCGCGTGTCGTGGCGCGCAAGGAATTGCGCGAAAGCCTGACCGGCGTGTCGCCGCTGTTTGTCGACAAGCCGTTTTTCCTCAGTGAGGAACAAAGTCTGGTGGATTGCTGCCTATTGCCCATACTCTGGCGTTTGCCGATCCTGGGTATCGAACTGCCACGGCCCGCCAAGCCGTTGCTTGATTATATGGAGCGCCAATTTGCGCGTGAGGCTTTCCAGGCGAGTCTGTCTGGTGTCGAACGTGACATGCGCTAAGGCTTAGGGAGCCGCTATGAACTCCAGTCGACCTTATCTGGTCCGCGCGCTCTACGAGTGGATTGTGGACAACGATTGCACCCCGCACATGCTGGTCAATGCCGAGTATCCGTCGGTACAGGTGCCGCAGGGTTTTGCCAATGACGGGCAAATTGTCTTGAACGTATCGCCGGCCGCTGTGCGTCATTTGCACATGGACAACGATGCGGTCAGTTTCGAGGGGCGCTTCGGTGGGGTGCCGCATACGCTGTACGTGCCGATTGCCTCCATCCTGGGGATCTATGCCCGGGAGAATGGCCAGGGAATGGTATTCGAGCTGGAAGTGCCGTTGGACGGTGAGGAAGAGTTCGAGGCGGATGAGGATCTGCCGCCCGACGACGAGCCGCCGCGTCCTAGCGGGCGGCCTAGTTTGAAAGTGGTGAAGTGATCGGGTCTGTGTGAAAGGCCGGTTACCTGGTTGAGAAAATGCCCGTGTCGTGAGATGCGGGCATTTTTTTGCTTGAGTGGGGTGTATATCCGTTTTTTTGGTAACGGCTGCCTATGGTTCCGCCCTTACGGCGGGTCACTTTTTTCAGACGCCAAAAAAGTAACCCAAAAGGCTTTGGGTATGACTCACCCACATAGGTTACAAATCAGTTCACTCACATAGGTAACAGTTTCTAACTGGCAGGGTCGGTTTTCGAGGATCTGACCATGCCATGGCGAGAGCTGAAACCTATGGAACTGAAACTGCTATTCATCGCGGACTACATCAAAGGCCCACTGCGCAATGCCTGCGTTCGACCAGCGTGGTGAACGGGGCGCCCCAGATCAAGATCAACAGCGAGGCGGCGTAGTAGCCGGTCTGTTTCTTCAGCTTCACTCCGATCCAACTGTGGGAGCGAGCCTGCTCGCGAATGGGGCCTCACAACCGGCATATCTTTACCGGTCGTACTCCGATCCTATTGTGGGAGCGAGCTTGCTCGCGATGGCGGCCTGACAGTCGGCCAGGGTTTTATTGGCTGAGTGCATATCCGTTGCTGCGGTCACGGCTGCTTAGGGTTCCGCCCTTACGGCGGGTCACTTTTTTCAGACGCCAAAAAAGTAACCCAAAAGGCTTTGCCCCACCACTCGGTGCCTCGCCAAGGCTCGGCATGCCCTCACTCCGGCATTGCTCCGTGGGCCCGCCGCGAAGGGCCATCCCTGGCCCAGCGCGGCTATCCCGGCATCCATGCCGGGATGCCTACTGCGCAATGCCTGCGTTCGGCCATCGTGGTTAACGGGGCGTCGAAGATCAAAATCCAAAGCAAGAGCAAGAGCGGGGTGCACACCGACCAAGCCTACCAGCGATGCATAAAAAAACGGCGCTTTCCTTTTAAGGAAAAGCGCCGTTCTTGTACGGTAATGCTGCCCACTTAAGGCAATCGTGGAACCCGTGGCGAGGGAGCTTGCTCCCGCTGGGCCGCGAAGCGGCCCCAAAACCTGCCAAATACGTAGTATCAGACACACCGCATCCGCCGGTTTACGACCGCTTCGCAGCCGAGCGGGAGCAAGCTCCCTCGCCACGGGTACATCATTCTGTTTAGTGAACAGCATTACGTTCTTATACGGGGACTTTATCAGTCAATGTACTCAAACAACTTCACAATCTTTTGCACCCCAGACACACCCTGAACCAGATTGGTCGCCTGCGCGGCCTCCTGTTTGGTCAGCAACCCCAGCAGATAGACAATCCCGTTCTCTGTCACAACCTTGATGCGCGAACCAGGAATGCTGGCGTCGGTGAGCATCTGCGTCTTGATCTTGGTGGTCAGCCAGGCGTCGTTCTGGCGGGCCAGCAGTGAGGAGGGCTGGAGGACCTGCAGCTCGTTGTGCACGGTCTTGACCCGCTGCACCGCGCTGGCTTCCTGTTCGGCCTTGGCCTTGAGGTCGGCGCGGGGGGTCTGGCCGGCCAGCAGCACAACGCCGTTGAAGCTGGTGACGACGATGTGCGAATTGTTGTCCAGGTCCGGGTCGGCCTTGGCAATGTTCACGCCCACTTTGGTTTCGATCAACGAGTCGTCGATCTTGCTGCCGAAGGTGCGGGTGCCGCGGTCGTCTTCAATCGGCTTTTCCCGGCTGGCGTTAACCACCGATGTGCAGCCGCTGATGCCGAGGCACAGGGTCAGGGCCAAAAGGCCTAGGCGATTAGGGGTCATTCTTCACTCCCGAACAGTTGGCTGTCGATCAAGTCGCAAAGGCAGTGGATCGCCAGCAGGTGGACTTCCTGAATACGTGCGGTGACATTGGCCGGTACGCGGATCTCGACGTCTTCAGGCAACAGCAGTGAAGCCATGCCGCCGCCGTCGCGACCGGTCAATGCTACGACAATCATTTCGCGATCATGTGCGGCCTGGATCGCTTGAATAATATTCGCCGAGTTGCCACTGGTGGAGATCGCCAGGAGCACATCGCCAGGCTGGCCGAGGGCGCGGATCTGTTTGGAGAACACTTCGTTGTAGCTGTAGTCGTTGGCGATTGAAGTAATCGTCGAGCTATCGGTCGTTAGTGCGATGGCCGGCAGGCTCGGACGTTCGCGCTCGAAGCGGTTGAGCAGTTCCGAAGAAAAGTGCTGGGCGTCGCCGGCCGAACCGCCATTGCCGCACGAAAGCATCTTGCCCTCGTTGAGCAAGGCATTGACCATCACTTGGCTGGCTTGCTCGATGTGCGGTGCAAGTACGTCCATCGCCTGTTGCTTGGTGTCGATACTGGCCTGAAAAAGCTGGCGGATTCGCGATTGCATGTCCATCTGTGTGACCTTAAGTAGCGCGACTTATCGGCACAAATGTGCGGCGCGCAAAGCAAAGAGCAAAAAAGTTGAGTGAAGGTGTCCGGCTCGGCTGCGCTCAACTGTCGAAGGCGTTTTGCAGCCAATTCAGTTGGTCGACGTTGCTATCGATGGCAACCACGTCGAAGCGACAAGGATGATCGGCCCAGCGAGACTCGCGTTGCAGGAAATACTGCGCCGCGAAAACCAGCTTCTGGCGCTTGCGCTGGTCAATGCTGTCGAGCGCGCCACCCCATTGGGTATTTTTTCTGTAGCGGACTTCGACGAATACTACTGTATCGCCGTCAAGCATGACCAGATCCAGCTCGCCGCGTTTGCACAGCCAGTTTTGCGCCAGCAGTCGCAGGCCGTGTTGCTCAAGATGCGCGAGGGCGAGGCCCTCGGCATCCCTGCCGCTTTGCTGGCGCGATCGGTCGGGCATCAGCGCGGAGTGTCCGGCAGGCGCTGGACCTGGCCGTTGACGAACTGCGCCCAAGGGAGCTGACGTTGCACGCGCTGGGTCGGGGAGACAGCCAGGCTGCCCGACAGGCCTTCGATGCGGCTGTCCGGCAGGGCCTTGAGCTGGCCGAGGCGCGGAGCCAGGCGATAGGCGTCAGCGCCCATCGCGTATAGCCGGCCCAGGCTGCCGGCCGCCTGGGGCCACTGCGCGGTGACCTGCTGGCGCAGCGGATCGTTCGCGTCGAGCAGCCATGGGGTTTCGCAGAAGCGAACGCCGTTCATGTCGTTGTACTGGTTCTGGTCGCCGCTGACGCTGAACACCGAGGAGGTCGCGTAGACCGGCACGTCGCCGGCGTACTGGAAGTTCAGGGTCGGCTTGATCTGCTGGGCCTGCTGCGGGGTCGACGCGAGGAAAATGAACTCGATATCCTGGCGACGCGATGGCTGCGCCGCGACCGCGGTGCCTACCGTGCTTTGCAGGCTCTTGGCACGACCTTCGCTCTGGCGCAGCTGGAACATGTCGGCGATCTGCTGGGCCAGTTGCACCGGCTGGTCGACACGCTCGATTGCCATGATGGTCCCGCCATTGGTCTGCCAATCCTGACTGAAGGCTTTCAATACGCGATCGCCCCATTCGCCTTTCGGCACCATCACGGCTGCGCGATGCAGGCCGTCGGCGCGGGCGCGCCGGGAGACTTCGCGGGCTTCGTCTTCAGGCGCCAGGCCGAACTGGAACAGTTGCGGCGGGCCTTGTTCGCCTTCGCTGTAGTTCAACGCCAGGGTGGTGATCGGCAATTGCGGGCGGGTGCTGATCTGTTTGACCAATGGTTTTTCCAGCGGGCCGACCACCAGCTGTACGCCGTCGGCCTGGGCCTTGCGATAGAAGTCGTCCATCGAGGTCAGGCTGGCGCTGTCATAGAACTGGATGCTCGGCGGCTTCTGCCCGGCCTGTTGGGCTTGGTAATGCGCGGCCATGAAGCCTTCGCGCAGTGCTTTTGCGACCGCGGCCAGCGGGCCATTCTGCGGTAGCAACACGGCGATCTTGCCCAGTGGCTGGCTTGCCAGCTCCTTGAGCTTGACCAGCGGCGTCGGCAACTGGAGTGCGGCCGGGTGTTTCGGGTTCTGTTCGCGCCAGCTGTCGATGGCGGCTTGCTGCTGCTCCAGGGTGCCGGCGGTTTTCACGGCTTTGGCCAGGCTCAGCCAGCCACCAAGATCGTCGGTAGTGGTCGGTTGCAGTTGATCAGTGGGCAGCGAGGCGATCAGTGTCCAGATGGCTTCGTGATTTTTTGCCTTTGCTTCGTCTTCAAGCAGCGGAGCAATGAAGATCCGTTCGCGGGCGGCGGCCAGGGTCTGGCCATCGGCCTCCAGGGCGCGAGCGCGGACGGTACCGGTGCGGACTTGCTGCTCCACGGGCATTTCGCTCAGGTGCTGCAGGCTCGGATGGCTCAGCGAAGTCAGCGCGGCCTTGGGCTGGTTGCGCGTCATCGCCAGTTCGGCCGACAGCGTGTTGGCGAAAATCTGCTGGCCGGGCTTGAGCTGCTCCATCGGCACTTGTTGCAGGATCTGTGCGGACTGGCCGGCATTGCCCTGGCGGTAGGCCAGGTCGGCGGCGCTCAAGCGCAGCAGGGCGGCCTGTTCCGGGGTTTTACTCTGGGCGGCCTGTTCGAGCAATTGCTCGATACTGGCGTCCGGGGTCCGTGGAAGTTCGCCAAGGCTGGACGAGGGCGAGCTGACGCAAGCCGCCAGGAGGGCAGCGAGGCAGAGGGCGGAGAGCAGCCGCAGGCAAGCGATCATGTAAGTGTTCCTGATACGAGATCAAATTAGCGTCGAATTGTACCCAAGCACTGGCCGGGGCGCGATGTTAGTGGTGTGAATCGGTCAATTTAGGTATTTCAAAGCGTGCATTGCAGCACAAAGATGCTGCTCACTCGAATGTCTGACCCCGTGGGGAGGGAGCAAGCTCCCTCGCCACAACGGTTAATGTGAGCGGCTGAGAATGGCGGCACACGCTACAATGCCCACTTTCATGATCATGAGGTGTGCGCTTTGACTGCTCCAGGTGCTTTGAATTCCGCTGCCGGCTCGCTTTACGTGGTGGCGACGCCCATCGGCAACCTGGACGATATCAGCGCCCGCGCGCTGAAGATCCTTGGCGAGGTCGCCCTTATCGCCGCCGAAGACACGCGTCACTCCCAGCGTCTGCTGCAGCACTTCTGTATTTCCACGCCATTGGCAGCTTGCCATGAACATAACGAACGGGACGAAGGCAGTCGTTTCATTACCCGTCTGCTGGCCGGCGACAATGTGGCGCTGATTTCCGATGCCGGCACGCCGCTGATTTCCGATCCGGGTTACCACCTGGTGCGCCAGGCCCGCGCTGCCGGTATCAATGTAGTGCCGGTGCCAGGTGCTTGCGCATTAATCGCGGCGTTGTCGGCGGCCGGCTTGCCATCGGACCGGTTTATCTTCGAAGGTTTCCTGCCGGCCAAGGCGGTGGGGCGGCGAGGGCGCCTGGAAGCTATAAAGGAGGAACCTCGAACGCTGATCTTTTATGAGGCGCCGCACCGTATCCTCGAATGTCTCCAGGACATGGAGCTGGTGTTCGGTCCCGAGCGCCAGGCATTGCTGGCTCGGGAACTGACGAAAACCTTCGAGACCTTGAAGGGGCTGCCTCTGGCGCAGTTGCGTGCGTTTGTCGAGAGCGACAGCAATCAGCAGCGTGGCGAGTGTGTGGTGCTGGTCGCGGGCTGGACACCGCCCCAGGACGAAGACGCGGTCAGCGGCGAAGCAATGCGCATCCTTGATCTGTTGCTGGAGGAAATGCCCCTCAAGCGAGCGGCGGCCCTCGCCGCGCAGATCACCGGCGAGCGCAAGAATGTGCTGTATCAGGCTGCGCTGGATAAACAGAAGGCCCAATGAAACCGGCGCGCCAAGCTGGCCAAGGGCTTTTAGCGCTTGTTCTTCGGACGCGCTACCGTTAACCTTCGCGGCGGAGAGTCGATCGGACAGTCGCTGCCCTCTATGAAAATTAGGGGGGGGAGGAAAGTCCGGGCTCCATAGGGCGAGGTGCCAGGTAATGCCTGGGAGGCGCGAGCCTACGGAAAGTGCCACAGAAAATAACCGCCTAAGCGCTTCGGCGCCGGTAAGGGTGAAAAGGTGCGGTAAGAGCGCACCGCACGACTGGCAACAGTTCGTGGCTAGGTAAACCCCACTTGGAGCAAGACCAAATAGGGTCCCAAGGCGTGGCCCGCGCTGGGACCGGGTAGGTTGCTAAAGATGTCCAGTGATGGCCATCGTAGACGAATGACTGTTCAAGACAGAACCCGGCTTACAGATCGACTCTCCACCTTTTCCCTCCCTGCCGGAATCAATGGCAGAAGCAGTTCCTAAGATCAAAAAAATCTTACTCTTAATAAATCACTTTAACTTCTGCGTGCAGCCCCCTGTGTGCCTTCGAGTTAAAGCGAATTTTCCTACGTCAGTTTCTTGTTACCCCTCCTGAAACGCTCCTAAATCTCCGATCTATAAGGCTTTTCCTTCATTCCGTGCCTTGACGGTGCGGTGGGCGCATTCCTATAGTGTGCGCAAGTGGCGGAAAGTGGCATGAAGTGGGTTTTTTTGAAGGTAAAACGCCAAAAAGTGGAGAAACGCTGACGTGTTTCGCGGAGCTAACGCTATCAGTCTCGATGCAAAAGGCCGTCTCGCCATGCCGAGCCGGTATCGTGACGAGCTCGTTTCGCGAAGTTCAGGGCAGTTAATCGTCACGATCGATGCCGTTGATCCATGTTTATGCGTTTACCCTCTCGATGAGTGGGAAATCATCGAAACCAAACTGCGCGCACTGCCTTCGCTGCGGGAAGAGAACCGTCGCCTGCAACGCTTGCTGATCGGTAATGCCGTCGACCTCGAACTCGACGGCAGCGGTCGTTTCCTGGTGCCGCCGCGTCTGCGCGAGTACGCCAGGCTGGACAAGCGCGCGATGCTGGTGGGCCAATTGAACAAGTTCCAGCTGTGGGACGAAGATGCCTGGAATGCGGTTTCTGCCGCCGACCTTGCTGCTATTCAACAACCGGGCGCCATGCCTGATGAACTGCGTGATTTGATCCTGTGACTACTGATAGCGGCTTTAACCACATCACCGTACTGCTTGACGAAGCCGTCGAGGCTCTCGCCGTACGTCCTGATGGCTGCTATCTGGACGGCACGTTCGGGCGTGGCGGGCATAGCCGGCTGATTCTCAGCCAGCTCGGTCCGGACGGTCGGCTGCTGGGGTTCGACAAGGATCCTCAAGCGATTGCCACCGGGCAAGCGCTAGCGGCCGAAGACGGCCGCTTTGTCGTTGTGCAGCGCAGCTTTGCGGAGCTCGGTTCGGAAGTCGCCCAACGCGGCCTGGCAGGCAAGGTCAGTGGCGTGTTGCTTGACCTGGGCGTGTCTTCGCCGCAGCTGGACGACCCGGAACGCGGCTTCAGTTTTCTCAACGACGGTCCGCTGGACATGCGCATGGATCCGTCCCGTGGCATCAGCGCGGCTGAGTTCGTCAATACCGCGTCCGTAGAAGAAATCGCCCGCGTGTTCAAGGAATACGGCGAGGAACGTTTTTCCGGGCGCATGGCGCGCGCGGTGGTCGAGCGTCGCGACATCAAGCCGTTCGAGCGTACCGGTGATCTGGCCGAAGTGCTGAAGGTTGCCAACCCTGCCTGGGAAAAAGGCAAGAACCCGGCGACCCGGGCTTTCCAAGGGCTGCGTATCCACGTCAACAACGAATTGGGCGATCTTGAGGCCGGTCTCGAAGCCGCTCTCGAGGCGCTGGAAATCGGTGGGCGCCTGGTGGTGATCAGCTTCCATTCCCTGGAAGACCGTATCGTCAAGCTGTTCATGCGCAAGCTCACCAAAGGCGAAGCCGATAACCTGCCGCGCAATCTGCCGGTGCGTTTCGAGGCCTTCGTACCGAAAATCAAGATTCATGGCAAAGCGCAGTTCGCCTCCGAGGCCGAGCTCAAGGCCAACCCTCGCGCCCGTAGCGCCGTTATGCGTGTCGCGGAGAAGTTGCGGTGAGCAAGCTCTTCGCCAAGCCCCTGCCAGGCGGCAGCTTTTTCATGCTGCTGCTGTTTATTGGCGTGCTCGTGTCGGCCATTGCCGTGTCTTACAGCGCGCATTGGAACCGGCAGTTGCTCAACACCCTTTACAACGAGCTCAGCGTGCGCGACAAGGCGCAGGCCGAGTGGGGTCGGTTGATCCTGGAGCAAAGTACCTGGACCGCCCACAGCCGTATCGAAGTCCTGGCGACCGAACAACTGAAGATGCGCATCCCCGGTGCGGCTGAAGTGCAGATGGTGGCGCCATGATGAAGCTCGAAGGGGCGCTGTTCCCGTGGCGGTTCCGCCTGGTCCTGGGTTTGCTCGGGATCATGGTCGCGGCCATCTCGTGGCGCATCATCGACTTGCAGGTGGTCGACCGTGACTTCCTCAAGGAGCAGGGCGACGCCCGTAGCGTGCGTCATATCCCGATCCCGGCTCACCGTGGCCTGATCACCGACCGCAATGGCGAGCCGCTGGCTGTCAGTACCCCGGTGACCACCTTGTGGGCGAACGCCAAGGAAATGCAGCAGGCCAAGGAGAAGTGGCCGGCGCTGGCTGCCGCCCTCGGCCAGGACCCCAAGGCTCTGACCGAACGCCTCGAAGCCCAGGCCAACAAGGAATTCATCTATCTGGTGCGCGGGCTGACGCCCGAGCAAGGCCAGAGCGTGCTCGACCTGAAAGTGCCGGGCGTCTACGGCATCGAAGAGTTTCGGCGTTTTTATCCGGCCGGTGAGGTCACCGCCCATATGGTCGGGTTTACCGACATCGATGACCGGGGACGGGAAGGGGTCGAGCTGGCCTACGACGAATGGCTCGCCGGTGTCGCCGGCAAGCGCCAGGTCATCAAGGATCGGCGCGGCAGGCTGATCAAGGATGTCCAGGTCACCAAAAACGCCAAGGCCGGCAAGCCCTTGGCGTTGTCCATTGACCTGCGCCTGCAATACCTGGCCAACCGCGAGCTGCGCAACGCCATCGTCGAGAACGGTGCCAAGGCCGGTAGCCTGGTGATCATGGACGTGAAGACCGGCGAGATCCTCGCCATGGTCAACCAGCCGACCTACAACCCGAACAACCGTCGCAACCTGCAGCCGGCAATGATGCGCAACCGCGCGATGATCGACGTGTTCGAACCCGGTTCGACGATGAAGGCCGTGTCCATGGCCGCCGCCCTGGAAACCGGGCGCTGGAAGCCGAGCGACACCGTCGAGGTCTATCCGGGCACGTTGCAGATCGGCAAGTACACCATTCGTGACGTATCCAAGACCGAAGGACCGGTGCTCGACCTGACCGGCATCCTGATCAACTCCAGTAACGTCGGCATGAGCAAGATCGCCTTCGATATCGGTGGCGAGGCGATTTATCGCCTGGCCCAGAAGATCGGCCTCGGCCAGGACACGGGCCTGGGCTTCCCAGGCGAGCGCGTCGGCAACCTGCCCAACTATCGTGAATGGCGCAAGGCGGAAACAGCCACTCTGTCCTACGGCTACGGTGTTTCCGTGACGGCGATCCAGCTCGTCCACGCGTTTTCCGCGCTGGCTAACAATGGCCGTATTGCCCCGCTGACGCTGATCAAGACCGACAAGGCGCCGCAAACCACCCAGGTAATCCCTGAGGACGTCGCCAAGACCATGCAGGGCATGCTGCAACAGGTGATCGAGGCGCCGCGCGGTGTCTATCGCGCTCAGGTTCCGGCCTATCACGTTGCCGGCAAGTCCGGTACGGCGCGCAAGACTTCCGTGGGCACCAAAGGTTATGCCGAGAATTCCTATCGTTCGCTGTTCGCCGGCTTCGGCCCGATGAGCGACCCGCGCTATGCCATCGTGGTGGTCATCGACGAACCGAGCAAGGCCGGTTATTTCGGCGGCCTGGTATCGGCGCCGGTGTTCAGCAAAGTGATGTCCGGCACCCTGCGCCTGATGAATATCACCCCGGATAACCTGCCGCCGACCCAGCAGGCGAGTACCGCCCCGGTCGTCCCCCTGAAAGCCGACGGAGGGCGTGGCTGATGTCCCTGAGCCTGAACAAGATTTTTGCCCACGCCGGGCATGACCTGCTGATTCGCGAGCTGGCCCTCGACAGCCGCGACGTGCGCGCCGGAGACCTGTTCCTGGCGGTGCCGGGTGCCCGTTTCGATGGCCGTGACCACATCGCCGACGCCTTGAAGCGCGGCGCGGCGGCGGTAGCTTATGAAGTGAACGGCGCAACCGTGCTGCCGATCACCGATGTTCCGCTGATTCCGGTCAAGGGACTGGCGGCGCAGCTGTCGGACATCGCCGGGCGTTTTTATGGCGAACCGAGCCGTCACCTGAACCTGATCGGCGTGACCGGCACGAACGGCAAGACCAGCGTCACCCAGTTGGTGGCGCAGGCGCTGGATCTGCTCGGCCAGCATTGCGGCATCGTCGGAACGCTGGGCAACGGTTTCCATGGCGCGCTGCAAAGCGGCCTGCATACCACGCCGAACCCGATTGCCGTGCAGGCGACCCTGGCCGACCTGAAGAAGGCCGGCGCCAAGGCCGTGGCGATGGAAGTCTCTTCCCATGGCCTCGATCAGGGTCGCGTCACTGCACTGGCGTTCGACGTCGCGGTGCTGACCAACCTGTCCCGGGATCACCTGGACTACCACGGCTCCATGCAGGCCTACGGCGAAGCCAAGGCCAGGCTGTTCGCCTGGAACGACCTGAAGTGCCGGGTCATCAACATTGATGACGAGTTCGGCCGCCAGCTGGCCGCCGAGCAACGCGAGTCCCGGTTGATCACCTACAGCCAGGAAGACCCCAGCGCCTACCTTTATATCCGTCAGGCGCAGTTCGATGACGAAGGCGTGCGCGCCACGCTGGTCACGCCCCAGGGCGAACACCACTTGCGCAGCACCTTGCTGGGGCGTTTCAACCTGAGCAACGTGTTGGCCGCCATTGGCGCCTTGCTCGGGCTGGACTATGCCCTGGACGAAATTCTCAAGGTGCTGCCGAAACTCGAAGGCCCGGCCGGCCGCATGCAGCGCCTGGGCGGCGGAACCCAGCCGCTGGTGGTGGTCGACTATGCGCATACCCCCGATGCACTGGAAAAAGTCCTCACGGCCCTGCGCCCGCACGCCAAGGGCAAGTTGCTCTGTCTGTTCGGCTGCGGCGGCGATCGTGATCGCGGCAAGCGCCCATTGATGGCCGAGGTCGTGGAACGACTGGCCGATGGCGTGCTGGTCACCGATGACAATCCGCGCAGTGAAGATCCTGCGCGCATTTTCGACGACATCCGCGCCGGTTTCTCGGAGGTCGACAACGTCACCTTCGTGGCCGGGCGTGGCCAGGCCATTGCCCAATTGATCGCCAGCGCTTCGGCGGACGATGTCATCGTCCTGGCCGGCAAGGGGCACGAGGACTACCAGGAGATAAACGGCGTGCGCCAAGCCTTTTCCGATCTGGTGGAAGCCGATCACGCCCTGACCGCATGGGAGGTGGCCCATGCTTAAGGCCTTGAAGCTCAGCGAGCTGACCAACGCTTTGAATGCGCGCCTGATCGCCGCGGACGCCTCGTTCGACGGCGTCAGCATCGACAGCCGCGCGATCGCGCCGGGGCAGTTGTTCGTCGCCCTGGCCGGACCACGTTTCGACGGTCACGATTACCTCAACGAGGTGGCAGCCAAAGGCGCGGTCGCGGCACTGGTCGAGCGGGAAGTAAGCAACAGCACGCTGCCGCAGTTGCTGGTCAGTGACACTCGCCAGGCCCTGGGCCAGCTCGGTGCGCTGAATCGCGCGGCGTTTGCCAACCCGGTCGCGGCCATCACCGGTTCCAGCGGCAAGACCACGGTCAAGGAAATGCTCGCGAGCATCCTGCGCACACGCGGTCCGGTCCTGGCGACCCGTGGCAACCTGAACAATGACCTCGGCGTGCCTTTGACGCTGCTCGAACTGGCGCCGGAGCACAGCGCCGCGGTCATCGAGCTCGGCGCTTCGCGGCTCGGCGAGATTGCCTACACGGTCGGCATGACCAAGCCTCACGTGGCGGTGCTCAACAACGCCGGGACCGCCCATGTCGGCGAGTTCGGCGGCCCCGAGAAAATTGTCGAGGCCAAGGGCGAGATCATCGAAGGGCTGGCTGAAGATGGCGTCGCCGTGCTCAATCTCGACGATAAAGCCTTCGAAATCTGGAAGAGCCGGGCCGGGGAGCGCAAGGTGCTGACCTTCGCCCTGAGCAACCTGGCGGCGAATTTCTACGCCAGCGACCTGGATCGCGACGCCCGTGGTTGCCCGGCTTTCAACCTGCACAGCCCTGGTGGCGCGGAGCGCGTGCAGTTGAACCTGCTTGGCACGCATAACGTTGCCAATGCCCTGGCCGCCGCGGCCGCCGCCCATGCGCTGGGTGTGTCATTGCCGGGCATTGTCGCCGGGTTGAACGCCGTACAACCGGTCAAGGGACGCAGCGTCGCGCAGTTGGCGAGCAACGGCATGCGCGTCATCGACGACACCTACAACGCCAACCCGACGTCCATGTGCGCTGCTGTGGATATCCTTGCCGGTTTCTCCGGTCGCACCGTGCTGGTGCTCGGGGATATCGGTGAACTGGGCGAGTGGGCGCAGCAAGGCCATCACGATGTAGGTGCCTACGCGCGCGGCAAGGTCGATGCGCTGTACGCCGTCGGCCCGATGATGGCCCACGCCGTGGCGGCGTTTGGCGAGCACGCACAGCATTTCACCACGCAGGCCGAGCTGATCCAGGCCCTGGGCGCCGAGCAAGACCCGAACACCACCCTATTGATCAAGGGCTCACGCAGTGCGGCGATGGAAAACATCGTTGCGGCTTTGTGCGGCACCCGTATGGAGAAACATTAATGCTGCTGCTGCTAGCGGAGTACCTGCAACAGTTCCACAAAGGCTTCGCGGTCTTCCAGTACCTGACCCTGCGCGGGATCCTGGGTGTGCTGACCGCGTTGTCGTTGTCGCTGTTCCTGGGCCCGTGGATGATCCGCACCCTGCAGAGCCTGCAGATCGGCCAGTCGGTTCGTAACGACGGCCCGCAGTCGCATCTGTCCAAATCCGGCACCCCGACCATGGGCGGCGCGCTGATCCTGTCGTCCATCGGTATCAGCACCTTGCTCTGGGCCGACCTGGCGAACCGTTACGTCTGGGTCGTGCTGCTGGTGACGCTGTTTTTCGGCGCCATTGGCTGGGTCGACGACTACCGCAAGGTCATCGAGAAGAACTCCCGTGGGCTGCCAAGCCGCTGGAAATATTTCTGGCAGTCGGTGTTCGGCCTCGGCGCGGCGATCTTCCTTTATATGACCGCCGCCTCGCCGGTGGAAACCACTCTGATCCTGCCGATGCTCAAGGACTACAGCATCCCGCTGGGCGCAGGTTTCATCGTACTGACTTACCTGGTGATTGTCGGTTCGAGCAACGCGGTCAACCTCACCGACGGCCTCGACGGCCTGGCGATCATGCCGACGGTGATGGTCGGTGGTGCGCTGGGAATCTTCTGCTACCTGTCGGGTAACGTGAAATTCGCTGAATACCTGCTGATTCCTTATGTGCCGGGGGCGGGCGAGCTGATCGTATTCTGCGGCGCGCTGATCGGTGCCGGCCTGGGCTTCCTCTGGTTCAACACCTACCCGGCGCAAGTCTTCATGGGCGACGTCGGTGCGCTGGCGCTGGGCGCGGCCCTGGGCACCATCGCCGTCATCGTTCGCCAGGAAATCGTCCTGTTCATCATGGGCGGCGTGTTCGTGATGGAGACCCTGTCAGTCGTCATTCAGGTTGCTTCCTTTAAATTGACCGGCCGCCGGGTATTTCGCATGGCGCCGATACACCACCACTTTGAACTCAAGGGCTGGCCCGAGCCGCGCGTGATCGTCCGTTTCTGGATCATCACCGTGATTCTCGTGCTGATCGGCCTTGCCACCCTGAAGCTGAGGTAGAACGAGTGTCCCTGATCGCTTCTGACCACTTCCGCATCGTTGTCGGCCTCGGCAAGAGCGGCATGTCCCTGGTTCGCTTCCTGGCGAACCGGGGTGTGTCGTTTGCCGTCGCCGATACGCGGGAAAATCCGCCTGAGCTGGCCACGCTGCGTCGTGACTATCCCCAGGTGGATGTGCGTTGTGGCGAGCTGGACGTCGAGTTCCTGTGCCGCGCCGACGAACTCTACGTGAGCCCCGGCCTGGCCCTGGCGACCCCGGCCCTGCAGGCTGCCGCGGCCCGTGGCGTGAAATTGTCCGGCGACATCGAGCTGTTCGCGCGCAACGCCAAGGCGCCGATTATCGCCATCAGCGGTTCCAATGCGAAAAGCACCGTCACCACGCTGGTCGGTGAAATGGCCGCGGCCGCCGGCAAGCGTGTCGCCGTAGGCGGTAACCTCGGCACCCCGGCGCTGGATCTGCTCAGCGACGAGGTCGAGCTGTACGTCATGGAACTGTCGAGCTTCCAGCTCGAGACCACCGATCACCTAGGCGCTGAAGTGGCCACCGTGCTGAACATCAGCGAAGACCACATGGACCGCTACAGCGGCCTGCCGGCCTATCACCTGGCCAAGCACCGGATTTTCCGTGGTGCCCGGCAAGTGGTGTTCAACCGCCAGGACGCCTTGACCCGTCCGCTGATGAGCGAAGGGCTGCCATGCTGGACTTTCGGCCTCGGCGCTCCAGATTTCAAAGGCTTCGGTTTGCGCGAAGAGAACGGCGAGAAGTATCTGGCCTTCGAATTCCAGAACCTGATGCCGGTGCGCGAACTGAAGATTCGCGGCGCCCATAACCAGGCCAATGCCCTGGCCGCGCTGGCCCTCGGGCATGCCGTCGGGCTGCCGTTCGACGCCATGCTTTCGGCGCTGCGCAGCTTTGCCGGGCTCGAGCACCGCTGCCAGTGGGTGCGCGACCTGGATGGCGTGGCCTGGTACAACGATTCCAAGGCCACCAATGTTGGCGCCGCCCTGGCTGCCATCGAAGGCCTCGGCGCGGACATCCAGGGCAAGCTCGTGCTGATCGCCGGTGGCGACGGCAAGGGTGCCGATTTTAAAGACCTGCGCGATCCGGTGGCGGCCAACTGTCGTGCCGTGGTGCTGATGGGCCGCGATCGCGAACTGATCGCCCAGGCCCTCGGCGATGCCGTGCCGCAGGATCGCGTCGCTTCGCTGGACGAAGCCGTGCAGCAATGCCGTGCCCTCGCGCAACCGGGCGATGCCGTGCTGTTGTCGCCGGCCTGCGCCAGTTTCGACATGTTCAAGAATTACGAAGAGCGCGGGCAACTGTTCGCCCGGGCTGCGGAGGACTTGGCATGAGCCTGATGAATATCATCAAGCCGTACCCGTCGCCGCTGATTACCGGTCGCGGTATCGACCTGGACTTCCCGATGCTCGCCGGTTGCCTGGCGCTGCTCGGCCTGGGCCTGGTGATGATCACCTCCGCCTCGTCGGAAGTGGCCGCCGTGCAATCGGGCAACACCCTTTATCACATGATCCGCCACCTGATTTACCTGGTGATCGGCCTGGGCGCGTGCATTGTCACGATGATGGTGCCGATCGCCACCTGGCAACGCCTGGGCTGGCTGATGCTGCTCGGAGCCTTCGGCCTGTTGGTGATGGTGCTGGTGCCGGGTATTGGCCGCGAGGTCAACGGCTCCATGCGCTGGATCGGCTTCAGCTTCTTCAACGTGCAGCCTTCGGAAATCGCCAAGGTCTTTGTGGTGATCTACCTCGCCGGGTACCTGGTGCGTCGTCAGAAAGAAGTGCGCGAGAGCTGGATGGGCTTCTTCAAGCCGTTCATCGTGCTGCTGCCGATGGCCGGCCTGCTGCTGATGGAGCCGGACTTCGGCGCGACGGTGGTGATGATGGGCGCGGCGGCCGCAATGCTGTTCCTTGGCGGTGTCGGGCTGTTCCGCTTCACCCTGATGGTAGCGCTGGCGTTCGCGGCAGTGACCGTCCTGGTGCAGGCCCAGCCGTACCGGATGGCGCGCCTGATCACCTTTACCGATCCGTGGGCCGACCAGTTCGGTTCCGGCTACCAGTTGACCCAGGCGTTGATCGCCTTCGGTCGCGGCGAGTGGCTGGGCGTGGGCCTGGGCAACAGTGTGCAAAAGCAGTTCTACCTGCCGGAAGCTCACACTGACTTCGTGTTCTCGGTTCTCGCCGAGGAGCTGGGGGTAGTGGGTTCCCTGTGCACCGTCGCGCTGTTCGTCTTCGTTTGTGTGCGCGGCATGTACATCGGCTTGTGGGCCGAGAAGGCCAAGCAGTTCTTTGCCGCGTACGTGGCGTACGGCCTGTCGTTCCTCTGGATCGGCCAGTTCCTGATCAACATCGGGGTGAACGTCGGTCTGCTGCCTACCAAAGGCCTGACGCTGCCGTTCCTCAGTTATGGCGGCAGCTCCCTGGTGATCTGCTGTGCCTGTCTCGGCCTGTTGCTGCGCATCGAGTGGGAAAGTCGAACCCACCTGGGCAGTGAGGAAATGGAATTCCATGAAAGCGACTTCGCCGAGGAGCCGACTCATGGGCGCTAACGTGCTGATCATGGCGGGCGGAACCGGCGGGCATGTATTCCCGGCGCTGGCCTGTGCCCGGGAGTTCCAGGCGCGCGGCTACACCGTGCATTGGCTGGGTACGCCCCGGGGCATCGAGAATGAACTTGTACCCGCCGCCGGCCTCGAGCTGCATCGGATCAACGCCAGTGGCCTGCGAGGCAAAGGCAAGCTGTCGCTGCTCAAGGCACCGCTGATGCTGCTCAAGTCGATCTGGCAGGCGCGGGCGGTCATCCGTCGGCTGCGGCCGGTGTGTGTCGTCGGCTTCGGCGGTTATGTGACCGGTCCTGGCGGCGTCGCGGCAAAACTGGCCGGTGTGCCGGTGATCGTTCATGAGCAGAACGCGGTCGCTGGTACCGCCAATCGGTTACTGGTGCCGTTGGCCGCTCGAGTGTGTGAAGCCTTCCCCGACACCTTTACCCTGTCGGGCAGCCGTCGCACCACCGGTAACCCGGTGCGCACGGAGCTGTTCCTCGATACACCGCGCCCGGCCCTGGCCGGACGCAAGGCGCGTTTGCTGATCCTGGGTGGAAGTCTGGGAGCGGAACCGTTGAACAAACTGCTGCCCGAAGCCTTGTCCCAGGTCGCCGCCGAATTGCGCCCTGAAGTGTTTCACCAGGCTGGCAAAAACCACGATGAAGTGACCGCCGAGCGCTATCGCGCCGTTGGCGTCGAGGCGCAAGTGCAGCCTTTCATCAAAGACATGGCCCAAGCCTATGGCTGGGCCGACCTGGTGGTCTGCCGCGCAGGCGCGCTGACCGTCAGTGAACTGGCTGCCGCCGGTCTGCCCTCGATGCTGGTGCCTTTGCCCCACGCCATCGACGATCACCAGACCCGCAACGCCGATTATTTGGCCCGCGAAGGCGCTGCCTTCCTGATGCCACAAAGAACGACTGGCGCCGCGGATCTAGCCGCGCGCCTGACAGAGGTCTTGATGCAGCCGCAAACACTCGAAGACATGGCCCGCGCCGCGCGCCGCCTGGCCAAACCCGATGCCACGGCCCAAGTGGTCGATACCTGCCTGGAGGTGGCCCATGGTTGAGAATCGCAAAGCCATGCCGCAGCCGGAAATGCGCCGCATCCGCCGCATCCACTTCGTCGGGATCGGCGGCGTGGGCATGTGCGGGATCGCCGAGGTGTTGCTGAACCTGGGTTACCAGGTCTCGGGTTCCGACCTGAAGGCTTCGCCGGTCACCGAGCGCCTGGAATCCTTCGGTGCACAGATTTTCATCGGCCATCGTGCCGAGAACGCCGCCAACGCCGATGTGCTGGTGGTCTCCAGCGCCGTGAACACTTCCAACCCGGAAGTCGCCACCGCCCTGGAGCGTCGCATCCCCGTGGTGCCGCGCGCCGAGATGCTCGCCGAGCTGATGCGCTATCGCCACGGCATCGCCGTCGCCGGTACTCACGGCAAGACCACCACCACCAGCCTGATCGCCTCGGTGTTCGCTGCCGGTGGCCTGGACCCGACGTTCGTGATCGGTGGGCGCCTGAACGCCGCGGGCACCAACGCCCAACTGGGCACCAGCCGCTACCTGATCGCCGAAGCCGACGAGAGCGATGCAAGTTTCCTGCACCTGCAACCGCTGGTGGCCGTGGTCACCAACATCGACGCCGACCACATGGCGACCTACGACGGTGACTTCAACAAACTGAAGAAAACCTTCGTCGAATTCCTGCACAACCTGCCGTTCTACGGTCTGGCGGTGGTGTGCCTGGACGATCCGGTGGTGCGCGAAATCCTGCCGCTGATCAAGCGTCCGACCGTGACCTACGGCTTTGGCGAAGACGCCGACGTGCGCGCCATCAACGTGCGCCAGCAGGGCATGCAGACGTTCTTCACCGTGCTGCGTCCTGATCGCGAGCCGTTGGACGTGTCGGTGAACATGCCCGGCAACCACAACGTGCTCAACTCGCTGGCGACCATCTGCATCGCCACCGACGAAGGCGTCAGCGATGAAGCCATCGTCCAGGGCCTGTCGGGGTTCCAGGGCGTGGGTCGACGCTTCCAGGTCTACGGCGAGCTGCCGGTGGACGGCGGCAACGTGATGCTGGTGGACGACTACGGCCATCACCCGACCGAAGTCGCGGCGGTGATCAAGGCCGTGCGCGGTGGCTGGCCGGAGCGTCGGCTGGTGATGGTCTACCAGCCGCACCGCTACAGCCGCACCCGCGACCTGTACGACGATTTCGTCCAGGTGCTGGCCGACGCCAACGTGCTGCTGTTGATGGAAGTCTACCCGGCCGGCGAAGAGCCGATCCCGGGCGCCGACAGCCGTCAGCTGTGCCACAGCATCCGCCAGCGCGGCCAGTTGGACCCGATCTACATCGACCGCGGCGTGGACCTCGCGCCGCTGGTCAAGCCGCTGCTGCGCGCCGGCGACATCCTGCTCTGCCAGGGCGCCGGTGATATCGGTGGCCTGGCCCCGAAACTGTTGAAAAGTCCGTTATTCGCCGGAGCCACCGTGGCCTCCAGCGAGGGGAAACTGAAATGACTGCTGCCTACGCCAACCTGGTCTCGACCCTTGATCCGAAAGCCTTCGGCCGCGTGGCCGTGCTGTTCGGTGGCAAGAGCGCCGAGCGCGAGGTCTCTCTCAAGTCCGGCAACGCCGTGCTGCAAGCCCTGCAAAGCGCCGGTGTCGACGCATTCGGCATCGACGTGGGCGACGACTTCCTGCAGCGCCTGCTGAGCGAAAAGATCGATCGCGCCTTCATCATCCTTCATGGCCGTGGCGGCGAAGACGGCAGCATGCAGGGCTTGCTCGAATGCCTGGGCATCCCCTACACCGGCAGTGGCATCCTGGCTTCCGCCCTGGCGATGGACAAGTTGCGCACCAAACAGGTCTGGCACAGCCTCGGCATCCCGACGCCGCGTCACGCGGTGCTGGCGTCCGAGGCCGATTGTATTTCGGCGGCGACGGAACTGGGCTTCCCTTTGATCGTCAAACCGGCCCATGAAGGTTCAAGTATCGGCATGGCGAAAGTGAATTCGCTGCCTGAGTTGACCGCAGCCTGGAAGGACGCCAGTTCCTACGATTCGCAAGTGTTGGTCGAGCAATGGATCACCGGTCCCGAGTTCACCATCGCCACCCTGCGTGACCAGGTGTTGCCCCCGATTGCGCTGGGCACGCCCCACACGTTCTACGACTACGACGCCAAGTACATCGCCAATGACACCCAGTACCGCATTCCCTGCGGGCTGGACGCTGCCAAGGAAAAACAATTGATGGACCTCACGGCCAAGGCCTGTGAGGCGCTGGGTATCGCCGGTTGGGCGCGGGCGGACGTGATGCAGGACGCCGATGGGCAGTTCTGGTTCCTGGAAGTCAACACCGCCCCCGGCATGACCGATCACAGCCTGGTCCCGATGGCGGCTCGCGCTGCCGGCCTGGATTTCCAGCAACTGGTGCTGTCGATCCTGGCCGCCAGTGTCGGCAATCAAGAGTCCAGGGGTTAAGCCATGCAAGGCGCATCGCTTCGTCATCAGCCATCCGCACCCGGTCGCAAGCCGGTGCCGCGGGGTGCCAGCCGAATGGTGGCCAAAGAGCCGATGTCGGCGCGCTTGCCGAAAGCCAATTTTGGCTTTCTCAAGAGCCTGTTCTGGCCAGTGATGCTGGTGGTATTGGGGTTCGGCACGTATGAAGGCGCGCAGCGGCTGCTGCCTTATGCCGATCGGCCGATCGCCCGGATCAACGTCCAGGGTGACCTGAGCTACATCAGCCAGCAGGCGGTGCAGCAGCGGATCGCTCCGTTCGTCGCGTCGAGCTTCTTCACCATCGACCTGGCGGGCATGCGCACCGAGCTGGAGCAGATGCCCTGGATCGCCCACGCCGAAGTGCGGCGGGTATGGCCGGACCAGGTGTCGATTCGTCTGGAAGAGCAGCTGCCGGTGGCCCGTTGGGGCGACGAGTCGCTGTTGAACAATCAGGGCCAGGCGTTTACGCCACGGGAACTGGCCAATTATGAACATTTGCCACAACTGTTCGGTCCACAGCGGGCCCAGCAGCAAGTGATGCAGCAATACCAGGTGTTGAGTCAGATGTTGCGCCCACTGGGCTTCTCCATCGCGCGCCTGGAATTGCGTGAGCGCGGCAGCTGGTTCCTGACCACTGGCGCGGGCAGCTCGGGGCCGGGCATCGAGCTGTTGCTCGGGCGCGGCAACCTGGTGGAAAAGATGCGCCGCTTCATTGCCATCTATGACAAGACGCTCAAAGAACAGATTACGAACATTGCGCGCATCGATCTGCGCTACGCCAACGGCCTCGCTGTTGGCTGGCGGGAACCTGTAGCGCCGACGACGGCCGAACCCGCCGTCGCGAAGAATTAAGAAGAGGCAGGACCCATGGCAAACGTGCAAAGCGGAAAAATGATCGTCGGTCTGGATATCGGCACTTCCAAGGTGGTAGCGCTGGTAGGCGAGGTCGCGGACGACGGCACGCTGGTCATCGTCGGGATCGGTACACACCCGTCCCGTGGCTTGAAGAAAGGCGTGGTGGTGAACATCGAGTCCACCGTCCAATCGATCCAGCGCGCCATCGAAGAAGCGCAGCTGATGGCCGGTTGCCGGATCCACTCGGCGTTCGTCGGTGTCGCGGGCAATCACATCCGCAGCCTGAACTCCCACGGCATCGTGGCGATTCGGGACCGTGAAGTCAGCTCCGCCGACCTTGAGCGCGTACTCGACGCGGCACAGGCCGTGGCGATTCCGGCCGACCAGCGGGTGCTGCACACCCTGCCGCAGGATTACGTGATCGATAACCAGGAAGGCGTACGCGAGCCCCTGGGTATGTCCGGCGTACGCCTGGAGGCCAAGGTCCACGTGGTCACCTGCGCCGTGAACGCCGCGCAGAACATCGAGAAGTGTGTGCGTCGCTGCGGCCTGGAAATCGACGACATCATCCTTGAGCAACTGGCTTCGGCCTACTCGGTGCTGACCGACGACGAGAAAGAACTCGGCGTGTGCCTGGTCGACATCGGCGGCGGCACCACCGACATCGCGATCTTCACCGAAGGCGCCATCCGCCACACGGCAGTGATCCCGATTGCCGGCGACCAGGTGACCAACGACATCGCCATGGCGCTGCGCACCCCGACCCAGTACGCCGAGGAAATCAAGATCCGTTACGCCTGCGCCCTGGCCAAGCTGGCCGGTGCCGGTGAAACCATCAAGGTGCCGAGCGTCGGCGACCGTCCGCCGCGCGAATTGTCGCGCCAGGCCCTGGCCGAAGTGGTCGAGCCGCGCTACGACGAACTGTTCACGCTGATCCAGGCCGAACTGCGCCGCAGCGGCTACGAAGACCTGATCCCGGCCGGCATCGTGCTGACCGGCGGTACGTCGAAGATGGAAGGCGCGGTCGAGCTGGCCGAAGAGATTTTCCACATGCCGGTGCGCCTGGGCGTGCCCCATGGCGTCAAGGGCCTGGATGACGTGGTGCGCAACCCGATCTATTCGACTGGCGTGGGCCTGTTGATGTACGGCCTGCAAAAGCAATCCGACGGGATCTCGTTCTCGGGCATCGGCAGCCGTGACAGCTACAGCAGCGAAGAGCCCAAGGCACCGCTGTTCGAGCGGCTCCAGGCTTGGGTGAAGGGCAATTTCTAAACGATTTCAGATTCAGGCGTCGGGTTTCAGGCCCGGCGTTGCAAGACGGCAACAAACGCAGTAGGCGAAAAAACTAGAGAATGAAAGGAGAGGGAAAATGTTCGAACTCGTAGACAACATCCCCGCCAGCCCGGTTATCAAGGTAATCGGTGTCGGCGGTGGCGGCGGCAACGCTGTCAACCACATGGTCAAGAGCAACATCGAAGGCGTTGAGTTCATCTGCGCCAACACCGATGCTCAGGCGCTGAAAAACATCGGCGCCCGGACCATCCTCCAACTCGGTACCGGCGTGACCAAGGGCCTGGGTGCCGGCGCGAATCCCGAGGTTGGCCGTCAGGCTGCCCTGGAAGATCGCGAGCGCATCGCTGAAGTCCTGGCTGGCACCAACATGGTGTTCATCACCACTGGCATGGGCGGCGGTACCGGTACCGGTGCAGCGCCGATCATTGCCGAAGTGGCCAAGGAAATGGGCATCCTCACCGTTGCGGTGGTGACCCGTCCGTTCCCGTTCGAAGGCCGCAAGCGCATGCAGATCGCCGATGAAGGCATCCGCGCGCTGAGCGAAAGCGTCGACTCGTTGATCACCATCCCCAACGAGAAGCTGCTGACCATCCTCGGTAAGGACGCCAGCCTGCTGTCGGCTTTCGCCAAGGCCGATGACGTACTGGCCGGTGCCGTTCGCGGTATCTCCGACATCATCAAGCGTCCGGGCATGATCAACGTCGACTTTGCCGACGTACGCACCGTGATGTCCGAAATGGGCATGGCGATGATGGGCACCGGCTGCGCCAGCGGTCCGAACCGTGCACGCGAAGCCACCGAAGCGGCCATCCGCAACCCGCTGCTCGAAGATGTGAACCTGCAGGGCGCCCGCGGCATTCTGGTAAACATCACCGCCGGTCCGGACTTGTCCCTGGGCGAGTACTCCGACGTGGGTAGCATCATCGAGGCGTTCGCTTCCGACCACGCGATGGTCAAGGTCGGCACCGTTATCGATCCGGACATGCGTGACGAACTGCACGTGACCGTGGTTGCCACTGGCCTGGGCGCGAAAATCGAGAAACCGATGAAGGTGATCGACAACACCGTGCAGACCGCCATGGCTTCGCAGCCACAGCAGCAAGCTGCCGCTCGTCAGGAAGCTCCCGCGGTGAACTACCGTGACCTGGACCGTCCGACCGTCATGCGCAACCAGGCTCAGGCCGGTGCTGCGACTGCCGCGAAGATGAATCCGCAAGACGATCTGGATTACCTGGACATCCCGGCATTCCTGCGTCGTCAGGCCGATTGATGGAATGTATCAGGGGTATACGGGTGATTGGTGTTCAGCAAAGGTCTGGTCTGCTATCATCGCCAGCCTTTGTTGATACCAGTTCGCAATTTGCGCTGAAGCGGCCCATGCCATGATTAAACAACGCACCCTGAAGAATATTATCCGTGCCACAGGTGTCGGCCTGCACTCCGGCGAGAAGGTCTATCTGACCCTCAAGCCCGCGCCTGTCGACACCGGCATTGTGTTTTGTCGTGCCGACCTCGACCCTGTGGTGCAGATTCCTGCTCGCGCGGAAAACGTTGGTGAAACCACTATGTCGACCACGCTGGTCAACGGTGACACCAAAGTGGACACGGTGGAGCATTTGCTCTCGGCCATGGCTGGCCTGGGCATCGATAACGCCTACGTCGAGCTCTCCGCGTCCGAAGTCCCGATCATGGATGGCAGCGCCGGACCTTTCGTATTCCTGATTCAATCGGCTGGCCTGGAAGAGCAGGACGCGGCCAAGAAGTTCATCCGCATCCTGCGGGAAGTGACAGTGGAAGACGGCGACAAGCGCGCCACTTTTGTCCCTTTCGAAGGTTTCAAGGTGAGCTTCGAGATCGATTTCGATCACCCGGTTTTCCGTGACCGCACCCAGAGTGCAAGCGTGGATTTTTCCAGCACTTCGTTCGTCAAAGAAGTCAGCCGCGCGCGTACCTTTGGTTTCATGAGTGATATCGAGTACCTGCGCAAGCACAACCTCGCACTCGGTGGCAGCGTGGAAAACGCGATCGTGGTCGATTCCGATGGCGTGTTGAACGAAGACGGCCTTCGTTATGAAGACGAATTCGTCAAACACAAGATCCTCGATGCAATCGGCGACCTCTACCTGCTGGGCAACAGCCTGATTGGTGAGTTCAAGGGCTTCAAGTCCGGCCACGCACTGAACAACCAGCTGCTGCGCAAGTTGATTGAGCAGAAAGACGCTTGGGAAGTCGTGACGTTCGAAGACGCCAGCACCGCACCAATCTCTTACATGCGCCCTGTAGCGGCCGTGTAAGCAAAAAACCTCTCTAGTTTTTTAAGGGCTGCCTTCGGGTGGCCTTTTTTTATGGCTGGGTTTTATGTCGGCTGCGAAAGCAGGAGCAAGGCTTACATCGCACAAACAACTCGATTACGTCCACTGGCCTTGGCCTGGTAGAGCGCCTTGTCGGCGGCGAGCAGCAACGCCTCAAGTTCGTTGTAAGGCCCGTTCGCCCACGTAGCGATGCCGATGCTGACGGTCATGGGGGCGTCGCCGGGCAGTTGCTCAACGGCTTCGCGAATGTTTTGCGCCATGGTGAACGCTCCTGCGGTCGTCGTCTCCGGCAGCACCACCGAGAACTCTTCACCGCCATAACGCGCCGCCAGGTCGGCCGGTCGGCGCACGTACCCGCCGATCAGTTGCGCCAGGGTTCGTAACGCCTCGTCACCGCGTTGGTGGCCCAGGCGATCATTGAGCGCCTTGAAGTGGTCGGCATCGATCATCAGGATCGACAACGGTTGACCGGAGCGCTGGGCGCGCAGCCACTCCAGTTGCAGCGTCTGGTCCAGCGTCCGGCGGTTGGCCAGGCCTGTCAGCGGGTCGACGGATGCCAGCAGGGCCAGTTCCCGTTCAGCGGTGTGCCGGCGTCTTAATTCCCGACGCAGCAGCCAGGTGAGCCAGAGCAAGCTGAAGCACAGCGCGCCCGTGGCGCCACTGACCAGCAGCGCCGTGCGTTGCCATGACGCGAAAACCTCTTGGGAAGAGAGCGCGACCACGACGACCAGCGGCAGATTACCGACCTGGGAAAAGGTGTACAGCCGCTGCTTCTGATCCACGCTGGACACGCTGGTAAAACTGCCATCGCCTTCGCGCAGGATCCGCACGAAGTTCGGTCGGCTGCTGAAATCCTTGCCGATCATGTCTTCGGCCAGAGGCGGCTCCTGAGCCAACAGGATCCCGTCGCGGCTGACCAGGTTGACCGTGCCGCCATGGCCGATGTTCAAGCTCTTGAAGAGCTGGCTGAAGTAGCCCAGGCGCATTGCAGCCTCGGCCACACCCATGAACTCTCCCCGGTCGTCGTTCAAGCGGTAGCTGAAGCTGATGCGCCAATCATGCGGACTGCTCCGGGCCCGGAACGGACGGCTGATCTTCATGCCCGGGCCCGGATCCTTCAGATGGGACTGGAAATATTCCCGATCGGCGTAATTGCCCTTGCGCGGTTCGACCGAAGCGGAATCGGCGACCACGTCGCCGCGCTTGTCGAGCAGCAATATGTCGCCTTTATAAGGGGCTGCGGTGGCGCGGTCGAACAGGGCGAGGTGGCGGATCGTTGGCGAAACGTCCTGGAGATCCTGGCGTTTCGCTGCGGCAATCAGGCCTTGCAGCGAAAGATCGTAGAGTTCGACATTGCGCAGTACGTCGGCGTCGATCAACTGCACAATGTTGCTCGCCGCGCGCGTCGCTGCCTGCTGCGCGCTGGCGTGTTCACGGATCAGCAGGAACGTCACGATAGCTACGATGGCGATGACAACCAGCGAGCTGGCCAAAACGAGTACCCGTTCCGAACGTATCGAAAGCGGGATGTTGCCGGGTGTTGCACTGCTCGCGCTCATGATTCCGATCTGCATTGTCATGTGGCTGGGATCCTTCCCATAGGCTGCTCATCTTTAATAGCGGATGACTGGCATCAGACAATGCTGGCCTTTTGCAAGATTGTGCTTGTGACACTGGAATTGAGCAATCCACATCGTGGCTTATTGCATGGACATCGAGGTTGGATGGACTGCCGCCTTCGCGAGCAGGCTCGCTCCCACAGTGTTGTCCTTGGGTGGGCATATGCCACAGGAATCTTGTGGGGGCGGGCTTGCTCCTCAGGCCGGCAAGCGGATCCCGAAGGTGTTGGCACCACGGTCGCTGCGCACGAATACATCGCCGCCGTGCATGAGTGCAATCGCCTTGACGATGGCCAGGCCCAGGCCGTGGTTGGCGCCACTGTTGCTGCGGGAGACGTCGACCCGGTAGAAGCGCTCGAACAGGCGCGGCAGGTGTTCGCCGGCGATAGGCTCGCCGGGATTGGTGACGCCCAGGGTGACCTGGTCGCCGGTGGCTTCGATGTCCACGTCGATCACCTGGCCGGGCGCGGTGTGCTGGACGGCGTTGCTCAGCAGATTGATCAAGGCCCGGCGCAGGTGGGCGATCTCGATACTGGCCTGGGCATCGCCGCTGACGCGAACCTGGACCTGGGCGTCTTCGAGGATGAAGTCCAGATAATCAAGGGTGGTTGCCACCTCATCGGCCAGGGAGGTCGTGGTCAGCTTGGTGGCCTTGCTGCCCTGGTCGGCGCTGGCCAGGAACAACATGTCGTTGATGATCGAGCGCAGTCGCTCCAGCTCTTCGAGGTTCGATTGCAGCACTTCGAAGTAATGCTCTGCCGAGCGCCCACGGGTCAACGCCACCTGCGTCTGGCCGATCAGGTTGGTCAGTGGCGAGCGCAGTTCATGGGCCACGTCGGCATTGAATGACTCCAGCCTTGAATACGCCTGCTCGACGCGGTCCAGGGTTGCGTTGAAGGAACTGACGAACTGATTGAGTTCCGGTGGCAGCGGCGACAATTGCAAGCGCCCGGTGAGCCGCGGCGGGGCCAGGCGCCGGGCTTCGTCCGACAACTTGATGAGTGGCTTGAGGCCGATGCGCGCCACCCAGTAGCCCAGCAACGAGGCCAGCAGCACGCCGACGATCGCCAGGCTCACCAGCGCGACCAGCAAACGATGCTGAGTCTGGTAGAAGGTCTCGGTGTCGATACCGATCATGAACCGTAGCGGCGGCCGCTGGTCCTTGGCCGGGAACTGGCTCACCAGCACTTTCATCGGGTAATGCTGCGTCGCCAGCTTCAGGTCACGTTTGCCCAATGGACCTGCGGCGAAGGCACGGATCTGTGCATCGGGGTTACCGTATTCAAAGCGCGGGTCATCGCTGACGATCCAGAAGTGGATGCGTTTGTCCTCTTCGCCGAGCAAGCGCAGCTTGTTGTTGATCTTGACCCAGTGCTCCGGCGTGCCATAGCGGCCGACGGTGGACTCCAGCACGCTGTAGCGGGCGTCGAGCTCCGCCTCCGGCAACAGGCCGAGACCTTTTTCGACCTGCTGGTACAAGCCGCCGCCAATCAACAGGAACACCAGCGCCGCCACCAGCGTGAACATGCCGCTCAGGCGCAGGGCGATGCTGTTACTCACCGCGATTCTCCAACACATAACCCATCCCTCGGATGGTATGCAGAAGCTTGTGCTCGAAAGGCCCGTCGAGCTTGGCCCGCAGGCGTTTGATCGCCACTTCGACGACGTTGGCGTCGCTGTCGAAATTGATGTCCCAGACCATTTCGGCAATCGCGGTTTTCGAAAGGATCTCGCCTTGGCGGCGAGCCAGCACGCTGAGCAGCGAAAACTCCTTGGCGGTCAGGTCCAGGCGCTGCCCGGCGCGGCTGGCCTTGCGGCTGATCAGGTCGATCCACAGGTCGGCGATGCTCACCTGCACCGGTTCATGGCCGCTGCTGCGGCGGGTCAGGGCTTGCAGGCGGGCCACTAGCTCCAGGAATGAAAACGGCTTGCCCAGATAATCGTCGGCGCCATCGCGCAGGCCCTTGATGCGATCTTCGACCCGTTCGCGGGCGGTGAGCATGATGACCGGCGTCTGCTTGCGGGCGCGCAGGGCCCGCAGCACGCCAAAGCCGTCGAGGCCCGGCAGCATGACGTCGAGCACGATCACCGCATAGTCGCTTTCCAGGGCCAGGTGCAGCCCTTCGACGCCGTCCCCTGCCACGTCCACGGTGTAACCCTGTTCGGTCAGGCCGCGGTGCAGGTAGTCGGCGGTTTTTTCTTCGTCTTCGATGATCAGAACGCGCATGGCCCGGCCTCAGTCTGCATTTGCCAGCGCCGCCGTCGGCGCAGAACCGGGTCGAGGCGCGGGCCGATGGAACAATCGCTCCAGCCACAAGTATATGACCGGCGTGGTGAACAGCGTCAGTGCCTGGCTCACCAGCAGGCCACCGACCACCGCGATGCCCAGTGGTTGGCGCAACTCCGCGCCGGGGCCATAGCCGAGCATCAGCGGCAGGGCGCCGAGCAGGGCGGCCAGGGTCGTCATCATGATCGGACGGAACCTCGTCAGGCAGGCCTGGAAAATCGCCTCCTGCGGCGCCATCCCGCCGTTGCGCTGGGCATCGAGGGCGAAGTCGATCATCAGGATGCCGTTCTTCTTGACGATACCGATCAGCAGCACCAGGCCGATCAGCGCCATGATCGAGAAGTCCTGGCCCAACAGCCAGAGCATGATCAACGCGCCGAGGCCGGCCGAGGGCAAGGTGGAGATGATCGTCAACGGATGGACGAAACTCTCGTAGAGCACGCCGAGGATGATGTACACCGCCACCAACGCGGCGAGGATCAGCCACGGCTGGCTTTTCAGCGAGCTCTGGAACGCCTGGGCCGCGCCCTGGAAGCTGCCGGTGATGGCGGCGGGCATGCCGATCTCGTTCTTGGCCTGGTCGAGCAGGCGCACGGCATCCCCCAGCGCCACGCCCGGTGCGAGGTTGAACGACAGGTTGGCGGCCGGGAACATGCCGTCGTGGGCAATCGACAGCGGGCCGTTGGTCGGTGCGTCGAAGCGGGCGAGGGCCGAGAGCGGGACCATTTCCCCGCTCAGCGGCGAGCGCAGATAGAAATACGCAAGGCTTTCGGCCTTGCCGCGTTGCTGGGTGTCGAGTTCCAGGATGACGTTGTACTGGTTGGTCTCGGTCTGGAATTCATTGATCTGCCGCTGGCCGAAAGCGTCGTAGAGCGCCTGGTCGACATCGCTGGCGGTGAGGCCGAAACGCGCCGCCGCGCTGCGGTCGATGTTGATGTGGGTGATGCTGCCGCCCAATTGCAAGTCGTTGGAAATGTCGCGAAATGCCGGAATGCTGCGCAGCTTGTCGGTGAGTTTCTGCGTCCAGGCGTTGAGGGTCGGCCCGTCATTGCTCTTGAGCACGTATTGATACTGAGCGCGGCTCGGGCCGGAGCTGAGGTTGATGTCCTGTCCGGCCCGCAGGTACAGCACAACGCCGGGAATCTTCAGCAACTTGGGGCGGATCCGGTCGATGAAGCCGCTGGCCGATACATCGCGCTCGCCCCGAGGCTTGAGGGCGATCCAGAAACGGCCGTTGGCGATGGTCTGGTTGTTGCCCGAGACGCCGACGGAGTGCGAGAAGGTCTGCACTGCCGGGTCGGCGGCGACGATCTCGGCCAGGGCCTTGTGCTTGGCCACCATGTCCGGGAACGAGATGTCGGCGGCCGCCTCGCTGGTGCCCAGCACCAGGCCGGTGTCCTGGACCGGGAAGAAACCCTTGGGGATGAACACGTAGCCCACGACCGCGAGGGCGAGGGTCAGGCCGAACACGCCGATCATCAGTTTCTGGTGGGCCAGGGCCCGGCGCAGGCCGCGTTCGTACCAGCCGAGCAAGCGCTCGCCGAAACCCGGCCTGGCCTGCGCGTGATGTTTCGGGGCGCGCATGAACAAGGCGGCCAAGGTCGGCGCCAGGGTCAGGGACACCACGACGGAAATCAGGATGGTCGAAGTGGCGGTCAGGGCAAATTCCTTGAACAGCCGCCCGACCACGCCGCCCATGAACAGCAGCGGAATGAACGCCGCCACCAGCGAGAAACTGATGGACACCACCGTGAAGCCGATTTCCCCGGCACCCTTGATCGCCGCCTCGCGCACGCCATCGCCGGCTTCCAGGTGCCGGTGGATGTTCTCCACCACCACGATCGCGTCGTCCACCACGAACCCCACCGAGATGACGATCGCCACCAGGGTCAGGTTGTTGAGGCTGAAACCCATCACATACATCAGCGCGAAACTGGCGGTCAGCGACACCCCGAGCACTGCCGAGACGATCAATGTCGCCGAGAGCTGGCGCAGGAACAGCGCCATCACCGCCACCACCAGCAGCACCGCGATCAGCAGGGTGATTTCCACTTCATGCAGCGAAGCGCGAATGGTCTGGGTGCGATCGATCATCACCTTGACCTGTATGGCGGCCGGCAGCATGGCTTCCAGGGTTGGCAGCGCCGCCTGGATGCGGTCGACCGTCTCGACGATGTTCGCCCCCGGCTGGCGGAAGATCACCAGGTTGACGCCGGGCTGATCGTCGGACCAGGCCTGCACGTAGGCGTTTTCCGAACCGTTGACGACTTTGGCGATGTCCTTGAGATGGACCGGTGCGCCGTCCCGGTAGGAAACGATCAGCTCGCCGTATTCCTCCGGCTTGAACAGCTGGTCGTTGGTGGACAAGGTGGAAATACTCGACTCGCCATACAGCGCGCCCTTGGCCAGGTTGAGGCTGGCCTGCTGCAGGGACTGGCGAATATCGGCGAGGGTCAGGCCGATGGCGGCAAGCCGGTCGGCCGAGGCCTGGACCCGGATCGCCGGCCGCTGCTGGCCGGTGATATAGATCTGTCCGACACCGTCGATCTGGCTGATCTGGCGGGCGAGCAGCGTCTCGACGTAATCACTCAGTTCGGTGCCTGGCATCAGGTCGGAGCTGATGCTGAGAATCAGCACCGGGCTGTCGGCCGGGTTGACCTTGCGCCAGGTCGGCAGGTTCGGCATGTCATTGGGCAGCTTGCCGGCGGCGGTGTTGATCGCCGCCTGCACTTCCTGGGCGGCGGTGTCGATGCTCTTGTCGAGACTGAATTGCAGGGTCAGGTTGGTCGAGCCCAACGCACTGCTTGAGGTCATCTGGGTAATGCCGGGAATGGCGCTGAATTGCACCTCCAGTGGGGTCGCCACGGAAGATGCCATGGTTTCGGGACTGGCGCCGGGCAGTTGGGCGTTGACCTGGATGGTCGGGAATTCCGCCTCGGGCAAAGGCGCGACGGGCAGGCGGGGAAAGGCGATCAACCCCAGCAATACCAGGGCGAACGTCAGTAGCACCGTGGCGATGGGGTGGTCGATGCACCACGCCGATATCGAGCCGCGGCCCTTCATGGCTGCGCCTGCCCGGTCTTGGCGAGGGCGGGCGGATCGCTGAGCACCTGGACACTGGCGCCGGGCTTGAGGCGTGACTGGCCGTCACTCACCAGCTGATCGCCGGCGTTCACGCCTTTGATGATGTGCCTGTCGCTGTCCTGGTAAACCATTTGCACCGGCACGCTTTCGACCTTGTCACCCTTGACCCGATAGACGAAATGTTGCTCCAGCCCGCGTTGGACCACGGTGGGCGGCACTACCAGGGCGCCCTTGTCGATGGCGGTCTGGATTTTCAGCGTCACCAGTTGCCCCGGCCACAGCCGTTGCGCGGCGTTATTAAATTCGGCCTTGGCCCGCAGGGTTCCGGTGTTGGTGTTGATCTGGTTGTCGATGAGGCTGAGCCGTCCCTCGCCGAGCAATTCCCCGGTCGCGCCGTCGGCCCCGATGTAGGCCTTGACCAAGGCCTGGTCCGGGGCGGCGATCAATCGCTGCAGGGTCGGCAGCATTTGCTGGGGCAAGGAGAACTCCACGGCGATCGGGTCGATCTGGGTCACCGTGAACAGGCCTTCGGTGTCGCTGGTGCGCAGGAAGTTGCCTTCATCCACGTTGCGAATGCCGACGCGACCGCTCACCGGCGAGCGGATCTGCGTGTAGGACAGCTGCACCTGCGCCGAATCGATGGCCGCCTGGTTGCCCTGGGCAGTGGCCTTGAGCTGGTTGACCAGCGCCTGTTGCTGGTCGTAGGTCTGCTTCGATACGCCGTCATCGACGCTCAGCAGCTTGTAGCGCTTGAGGTTGACCTGGGCCACGGCCAGTTGCGCCTGGCTCTCGCTGAGCTGGGCGCGGGCCTGGTCGAGGCTGGCGCGGATCGAACGATCATCGATGGTCGCCAGCAGGTCCCCCTTCCTGACCAGTTGCCCTTCCTTGACCAGCAGCCTGGTGAGGATGCCGTCGATCTGCGGACGGATCACCACGCTGTGCAACGACAAGACCGTGCCGATGCCGCTGGCGAAGCGCGGCACATCCTGCTCGACAACGCTTATCACCTTCACTGGCACGGCGGTGGAAGCACCGGGTTTGCTGGCGACGGGCTTCATGATGAACCAGAGGGCGAGGGTGGCCAGGGCGATCAGTAACGCGACGAGCAGGACGGTTTTTTTCTGGATAGGCATGAACGTGAAACGCCGGTTCGGGACGGAGGAATTCCTAGCTTTCTTATATAGCGTTGTGAGCCCGTCAGGAAGGTGACCGCTAGCTGTCAGGGCTGTCAGTTTTGTCTTGGTTTCCCGTCAGACGGAACTCCACCGCTGCATCTGCTCCGTGGCACCGCGATTTCGCGCAGGTATACTGCTGCGTTTCGCGGCTCGGCTACCGAGCCACGCATACTCAATTGTGGCGAGGGAGCAAGCTCCCTCGCCACGGTTTGTTGTCCCACTCAAGTGAATAACTCAAATGACTTCCCCAATACCATCGCCCGCAGACGAACGCTTGCCAGGCGAATCGTCTGGCCAGACCGACAGCGATGTTTCCAGCGCCGACGATGACAAGGCGCCGATTCCAGCCTTCAAGTTCCCGTTCAAGCCTGGTGAACTGGCAGCGGCCAAAGGCGCTGGCCAGCAACCGTGGTACAAGAATGGCGCGAAGAATGGCCATACCAAGACCCCCGGCGCCGCGCCTCCCGGCACGCGTCGTTCGATGGGCAAACGCTGATTTCCCCCCCCCGGCGCGCGGTCGCGGATTCAGTTCGCGACCCGTGCTCCCGTCAGGCTTCCACTCAATTCATAGGCCGTCAGTTCGGCCTGGTGCGCCGCGAGGATTTCCGGCAACGAGCCTCGCAGGTATTCGACCCACGTCTTGATCTTCGCATCCAGGTATTGGCGCGAAGGGTAGATGGCGTAAAGGTTCAGTTCCTGGGAACGGTAGTTGGGCATGACCCGCACCAGCGTGCCGTTGCGCAAGCCTTCGATGGCGGCGTACACCGGCAGCACGCCCACGCCCATGCCGCTGGTGATCGCGGTTTTCATCGCATCGGCGGAATTCACCAGGAACGGTGAGCTGTTGATGGTGACCATCTCCTGGCCTTCCGGGCCGTCGAACACCCATTTCTCCAGCGGAATGACCGGGCTGACCAGGCGCAGGCAGGCGTGGTTCAGCAAGTCGCTGGGTTTCTGCGGGCAGCCGCTGGCCTTCACGTAGGCGGGCGACGCGCAGACGATGCTGTAGGTGATTCCCAGGCGCTGGGACACGAAGCCGGAGTCCGGCAACTCGCTGGCGAGTACGATCGAGACGTCGTAGCCCTCGTCGAGGATGTCCGGCACCCGGTTGGCCAGGGTCAGGTCGAAGGTCACGTCCGGGTGCGTCTTGCGATAACGGGCGATGGCATCGATGACGAAATGCTGGCCGATGCCGGTCATGGTGTGGACTTTCAATTGTCCGGCCGGGCGCGCATGGGCATCGCTGGCCTCGGCTTCCGCCTCTTCGACATACGCCAGGATCTGCTCGCACCGCAGCAGGTAGCGTTTGCCGGCTTCGGTCAGGGCGATGCGGCGAGTGGTGCGGTTGAGCAGACGGGTTTGCAGATGCGCTTCCAGGTTGGAAACCGCACGCGAGACGTTGGCCGTGGTGGTGTCGAGTTGCGCGGCGGCGGCGGTGAAGCTGCCGGCTTCGGCAACACAGCTGAACGCACGCATGTTTTGCAAAGTGTCCATGGAGGGCTCTCTTGGGAGGTGCCAAATTGTGACATGAAGTTACAGAGATGCGGGGCCCCGACTAATGGATTATCACGATAACGGTAACAAAGATTCGCAGAAAGGTCGGCTTATCGCCGTTGGGGGTGATGCCTAGAATTGCCGCCAGTCCTGGATCCTGTGGGAGCGAGCCCGCTCGCGAAATAGGCATCACAGTTGTTCTCGGTGTGCCTGCGCGGCCGCTTTCGCGAGCAGGCTCGCTCCCACAGGCGTGTTCCAGGGCGAAATTCTTATCGTCTCCTCTTGCCTCTCCATCTCAGGAATATTGCGCCCGTGCCGCGTTGCATCAGCAGAGAGCTGAAGACTCTCAGTGTTTGGGTTTTGACGCTGACCATCAGCGGTTGTATCGGGACGGGAGGGATCGCGCCGCAAGGCGAGCTCTTGTCGGCGAACCAGTTGGCGACCGATGCGGCGATACGCGAGGCTGCCCGCGATGCTCACTGGCCGACCCGCCAGTGGTGGAAAGCCTATGGTGACCCGCAACTGGACGGCTGGATTGACCTGGCCGTGCGGGACAGCCCGAGCCTGGCCATGGCCGTCGCCCGGGTGCGCCAGGCCAAGGCCATGGCGGGTGTCGCCGAGGCCGCCGAGTCGCTGCAGATCAATGGCGAGTCGGCCCTCAAGCGCCACAACTGGCCCACCGATCAGTTTTATGGCCCCGGCGAACTGGCCAACACCACCACTTGGGACAACAACGCCGCCCTGGGCCTGAGCTATGCGTTGGATCTGTGGGGCCGCGAGCGCAGCGCCAGCGAGCGGGCCGTCGACCTGGCCCATGTCAGCGTCGCCGAGGCGCGGCAAGCGCAGCTGGAATTGCAGGACAATATCGTGCGCGCCTACATCCGGTTTTCGCTGCGTTACGCCCAGCGCGACATCGTCGCCGCGACCCTCCGTCAGCAAGAGCAGATCCTCGAACTGGCGCAGAAGCGCCTGGACGGTGGCATCGGCACCCATTTCGAAGTCAGCCAGGCCCAGGCGCCATTGCCGGAAACCCATCGTCAGCTCGATGCCCTCGACGAAGCCATTGCCCTGAGCCGCAATCAATTGGCGGCGCTCGCCGGCAAGGGTCCGGGCGACGGCGCGCGCCTGCAACGGCCGAGCCTGGCGCTGGGGGCTCCGTTGAAACTGCCATCGGCATTGCCCGCCGAACTGCTCGGCCAGCGTCCGGATGTGGTTGCCGCGCGCTGGCAAGTGGCAGCCCAGGCCCGTGGGGTCGAATTGGCGCGCGCGGGTTTTTACCCCAACGTCGACTTGGTCGGTAGCCTGGGTTACATGGCTACTGGCGGTGGGGCGCTGGAATTCCTGACCGGCAAGAAGCTCACCTACAACGTCGGCCCGGCCATCTCGCTGCCGATCTTCGATGGCGGACGCCTGCGTGGCGAGTTGGGCGAGGCTGCGGCGGGTTATGACATCGCCGTGGCGCACTACAACCAGACGCTGGTGAATGCCCTCAAGAGCATTTCCGATCAGTTGATTCGCCGTGAGTCGATGGACAAGCAACAGGCCTTCGCCGCCGAATCGGTGGCCGCCGCCCAGCGCACCTACGACATTGCGCTGGTGGCGTTTCAGCGGGGGCTCACCGACTACCTCAACGTGCTGAACGCCCAGAGCTTGTTGTTCAAGCAACAACAGGTGCAACAGCAGGTAGAGGCAGCGCGGCTGAGCGCCCATGCCGACTTGGTCACCGCATTGGGCGGCGGGCTGGAGGCCGGCAGCGACATGCCTGTGGCAAGCGCTCCCTCGCCACGATGCTGAGCAGGCCTTTCATGACGTATTTACTTCGGCTTCATCGCCTCGAATGGCGCCGTGGCTTTTTCGACTGGGCCCGCAGCGATGGGGTGACCTGGGTCTACATCTTCAAGGTATTGCTCGCCGCGTTCCTGACCCTGTGGCTGGCGATGCGCCTGGAGTTGCCGCAACCGCGTACGGCGATGATCACCGTGTTCATCGTCATGCAGCCCCAGAGTGGCCAGGTCTTCGCCAAGAGTTTTTATCGCCTGCTCGGTACCTTGGCCGGCTCGACGGTGATGGTGGCGCTGATCGCCCTGTTCGCTCAGAACACCGAGTTGTTTCTCGGCTGCCTGGCGATATGGGTCGGCATCTGTTCGGCCGGAGCAGCGCGTTATCGCAACTTTCGCGCCTACGGTTTTGTGCTGGCCGGGTACACCGCGGCGATGATCGGCCTGCCGGCCCTGGCCCATCCGGAAGGGGCTTTCATGGCGGCGGTGTGGCGGGTGCTGGAGATTTCCCTGGGGATTCTCTGCGCCACTGCGATCAGTGCTGCAATCCTGCCGCAAACCGCGAGCGCGGCCATGCGCAACGCGCTCTACCAGCGCTTCGGCGTGTTCGCCCTGTTCGTCACCGATGGCTTGCGCGGACGCAGCCAACCCGAGGCATTCGAGGCACGCAACGTCGCTTTCATCGCCGAGGCGGTGGGCCTGGAAAGCCTGCGCAGCGTGACCGTGTTCGAAGACCCGCACATGCGCCGGCGCAACGGCCGACTCAGTCGCCTGAACAGCGAATTCATGGGCGTTACCACGCGCTTCAACGCCTTGCATCAATTGCTTGAACGCTTGCGCAATGGCGCGGCGGATGCGGTGGTGGATGCGATCAAACCCGGCTTGCAAACCCTTGCAGAATTGCTCGACGGCTTCAGCGCGCGGGCCTTGACCGACGCCGATGCGACGCGCCTGGCAGCGGCGCTGGCGGCCTACAAGGCCGACTTGCCAGCCCGGGTGCGCCAGCTGCGGGGACAATTTCAAGAGACGGATCCCAGTGAGGCGCAGCAGCTGGATTTCCATACTGCATACGAATTGCTGTATCGCTTCGTCGAAGACCTGCATGGCTACGCCCAGACCCACGCGTCACTGGCCGATCACCGCCACGAACGTGAGCGCTGGGACGAACCCTTCGTGTCGCAGACCAATGGCCTGGCCGCCGCGGCTGCCGGTTTTCGTGCTGCCTTCATCCTGGTGGTGCTGGGCAGCTATTGGGTCGCCACGGCCTGGCCGAGCGGTGCGACCATGACGATGATCGCCGCCGCCACCGTGGGCTTGTCGGCCGCCACGCCGAACCCCAAGCGCATGGCATTCCAGATGGCCTGCGGCACGTTGTTCGGGGCGTTGATCGGGTTTGTCGAGATGTTCTTCATCTTCCCGTTGATCGACGGCTTCCCCTTGCTCTGCGTGATGTTGGCGCCCGTGATCATGCTGGGCGCGTTTCTCAGCTCACGTGCGCAATACGCCGGCGTCGGGCTGGGCCTGCTGATTTTTTTCAGCACCGGCTCGGTGCCGGACAACCTGACGGTCTACAACCCCTACGCCTTCATCAACGACTACCTCGCGATGATCCTCGGCATGCTGGTGTGTGCGGCTGCCGGGGCGATCATCCTGCCGCCCAACAGCCGCTGGATGTGGCGCCGGCTGGAACAAGACTTGCGCGAACAAGTGGTGTTCGCCATCAGTGGCAAGCTCAAGGGCCTGGCGTCGGGATTCGAGAGCCGTACCCGCGATCTGCTGCACCAGGCCTACGGGCTGGCGGCGGGGCAGCCCCGGGTGCAACGGGACTTGCTGCGCTGGATGTTCGTGGTGCTGGAAGTCGGCCACGCGATCATCGAGTTGCGCAAGGAACAGGCGACGCTGCCGGTGCATCCGGCCTATGCCGAAAGCCAGCCATGGCGCCAGGCGATCCGGGTGATGGGGCGGGCGCTGGTGCGGCTGTTCCGCCAGCCCGGCCAGAACAACCTGGAGCGCGCCCTGGTCGCGGTGGACCAGGCCATCAGCCGGGTCCAGGCCACCGACGAACCTTTCGCCCCGCATTTCGACACCTCCGCCCTGCGCCGGGTAAAGAGCTACCTGCACTTCATCCGCACCTCCCTGCTGGACCCGCAATCACCCTTGGCGGCTTATGCCGCGTCGCTGCCCCAGGAACCTGAACATGCTCCGTGAGATCGCCTTCCACGGCGTATACATGCCGACCATGACCCTGATGTTTTTCATCGCCGCCGGCCTCGCCTGGGCGTTGGATCGTTTCCTCTCGGGGTTGGATCTGTACCGTTTTTTCTGGCATCCGGCGCTGCTGCGCCTGAGCTTGTTCACTTGCCTGTTCGGCGCGCTGGCGCTGACGGTCTACCGTTGAGATCGATGCGATGAAGAAATTTTTCAGCCTGCTGGCGACGCTGTTGGTGCTGGCGCTTGCGCTGTGGATCGGCCGGACATTGTGGGTGCATTACATGAACACCCCATGGACCCGCGATGGCCGGGTCCGGGCCGACATCATCAATGTCGCCGCCGACGTCAGCGGCGAAGTGATCGAGGTGCCGGTGCGTGATAACCAGTTGGTCAAGAAGGGCGACTTGCTGATGCGCATCGACCCCGAGCATTACCGCATTGCGCTCAAGCAGGCGCGTTCCCTGGTGGCGTCCCGCAAGGCCACTTGGGAGATGCGCAAGGTCAACGCTCATCGGCGCGCTGACCTGGACAGCCTGGTGATTTCCCGGGAAAACCGTGACGACGCCAGCAATATCGCCGACTCGGCCCTGGCTGATTACCAGCACGCCCAGGCGCAGCTGGAGGCGGCCGAGCTGAACCTGGCTCGCACCGAGGTCCGTGCGGCGGTGGACGGCTACGTCACTAACCTCAATGTGCACCGTGGCGACTATGCGCGCATCGGCGAGGCGAAGATGGCCGTGGTGGACATGAATTCGTTCTGGGTCTATGGCTTCTTCGAGGAAACCAAGTTGCCCAAGGTGCGGGTCGGCGATGCCGCGCAGTTGCAGTTGATGAGTGGTGAACTGCTCAAGGGGCACGTGGAAAGTATCTCCCGGGGCATCTACGACCGCGACAACCCCGAGAGCCGGGAACTGATTGCCGACGTGAACCCGACCTTCAACTGGGTGCGCCTGGCCCAGCGGGTGCCGGTGCGTATACATCTGGATGAAGTACCGGATGGCGTGCTGCTGGCGGCGGGGATGACCTGCACGGTGGTGGTAGAACCCCACGACAAGCGCTGAGCCCCTGTGGAGCGAGCTTGCTCGCGATAGCGGCGGTTCAGCCAACATCAATGTTGACTGTGAGACCGTATTCGCGAGCGAGCTCGCTCCCACACTGGATCTTCGGCGGGCATGAATGTTGTGTTCAGCCAAAGTCCCCTGTGGGAGCGAGCCTGCTCGCGATAGCGGTGGTTCAGTTGCATGGACGGTGACTGACACGCCGTCATCGCGAGCAGGCTCGCTCCCACACTGGATCTTCGGCGGGCATGAATGTTGTGTTCAGCCAAAGTCCCCTGTGGGAGCGAGCCTGCTCGCGAAAGCGGTGAGTCGGCTGCATGGACGGTGACTGACACGCCGTCATCGCGAGCAAGCTCGCTCCCACACTGGATCTTCGGCGGGCATGAATGTTGTGTTCACCCAAAGTCCCCTGTGGGAGCGAGCTTGCTCGCGATAGCGGTGGTTCAGCCAACATCAATGTTGACTGTGAGACCGTATTCGCGAGCAGGCTCGCTCCCACTTTTTTACCGGTTGCTCTTGGATTTTCTTTCACCCGTGGCGAGGGAGCTTGCTCCCGCTGGGCGGCGAAGCCGCCCCAAACCAGCCACTGCGGTGCGTCAGGTAAACCGCATCAGCCGGATTGCGACTGCTGCGCAGCCGAGCGGGAGCAAGCTCCCTCGCCACAACAGCAAAGCTTGCAAGCCTTGATAGTTACAACGACCGACCCAATCCGAACCGCTTCATCAAGCCTTTCTCCAGCAACCCCTTGGGCAACAGACCGGCCATCAACGGCAAGGACCGGCTGCCGTTGCCCAGACGCAACAAGCGCGGCGGTTTGGGTTGTTGCACGGCTTTGAGCAGTGCGGCGGCGAATTCGGCGGTGGGGGTGGGGTTGTCCTGGGAGGCCTTGGCGCGGGCGCGGATACCGTCACGCAGGGGCCACCAGGGCGATTGTTCGCTGATCAACTGCTCGGCTTCATGGCCGGCATTTTTCGCGAAGCTGGAGGCAATGGCACCGGGCTGGACCTCCATCACGCGGATCCCGAACGGCGCCAGTTCCATGCGCAGCGCATCACTCAAGGCATGCACGGCAGCCTTGGAGGCGCAGTACGCCCCGGCAAATGGCGTGACCAGCACACCGGAAACACTGCCGATGTTCACCACCAGCCCCTTCGCCCGGCGCAGCACCGGAAAGAGCGCGCGGGTCACGCCGACGATGGCGAACACGTTGGTTTCGAACTGACGCTGCATGGCCGGCACGCCGCCATCCAGCAACGGACCCATGGCGCCATAACCGGCGTTGTTGACCAGCACATCGAGGCCGCCATGTTCCTGGTTGATTCGCTCGCCGAGCTGTTCCAGCGCCTGAGCGTCATTGACGTCCAGTTGTACCGCGGTGAACCCGGCGGCGCGCAACTGCGCCACGTCCTCATCCTTACGGGCGCTGGCCCAGACCTGGTAACCGGCGGCCTTGAAGCCATCGGCGAGGGCGCGGCCGATGCCGCTGGAACAACCGGTGATCAACGCAACGGGCATGGCGCTTTCCTTGTGCAAAAAATGGGAGGGTCAGTTGGAGAAACTACCTTGCAGTCGCTCGGCACGAAACTCCAGGGTTTGCGGGCGGTAGCCGGGGCGCAGTGGCGGTATCGGCAGGCAGTCCTGCCAGTCGGCGCCGGGTTGCAATTCGCCGGGGCCGCGGTAGCGCGGTGAGCTGTACTGGTTGTCCGCCAGGTTGATGGTGTCGCCGGGGGCATAGGCCGCGATTTGCCAGCGCAGCTCGGTCAACGGCACGTCGTTGCCATTGCGCATTTTCAGCTGCAGCGGGCGATCGGCCGGGCACTGCTCGGGGGCAAAAGTGATACTCAGATCCAGACGTGCCAGTTGCCGAGTTTCCCGGTTCTCTTCCCAGAGTACCCATGCCGCCACCAGCCCCAACCCGACAAACGCCGCCAGGGACACCGGCAATGCCTTGGCCGGGTAGCGCAACAGCAGGATGAGCCAGGTGATGACCAGCAAGACGCCGATAAGCATGGTTGAAGCCTCCGTGACCGTCGGCACATCCTACCGAAGGGGGCGGGCCATGGGTATTGCTCCCTGGATGGGTCACCGAACGCCCAGGAAAAAGCCCCCGCCCAACCCGCTGCGGATAGGGGACGCAGTGGGCTGGACGGGGGCTTCTTGTACGACTGATCTTTTGTTGCCGATCGTTACTACTGACCGTTGCTACTAGTTGTTACTGCGCGATGGTCTTCACCGACACGCCGCGTTCGATCGGGGTGGAGCGACCGTAGATGTCTTCGAAGCGCTCGATGTCGTCTTCGCCCAGGTAGCTACCGGACTGCACTTCGATGATTTCCAGCGGGATCTTGCCCGGGTTGCGCAGGCGGTGGACCGACGCGATCGGGATGTAGGTCGACTGGTTTTCGCAGAGCAGGAACACATTCTCGTCGCAGGTCACTTCGGCGGTGCCGCTGACCACGATCCAGTGTTCGGCGCGGTGGTGGTGCATCTGCAGCGACAGGCACGCACCCGGCTTGACCGAGATGTGCTTGACCTGGAAACGACCGCCCATGTCCACCGAGTCGTAGGAACCCCATGGACGATAGACTTCGCAGTGGTTCTGGGTTTCGGTGCGGCCCTGGGCATTGAGGGTGTTGACCATCTGCTTCACGCCTTGGACCTTGTCCTTGTGGGCGATCATCATGGCGTCCTTGGTTTCGACCACGACGATGTTGTCCAGGCCGATCACCGACACCAGCTTGCCGTTGCCGTGGATCATGCAGTTGCGGCTGTCCTGGACCACGACGTCGCCCTTGGTGACGTTGCCGTTGGCGTCCTTCGGATTGACTTCCCACAGCGACGACCAGCAGCCGACATCGCTCCAGCCGGCCGACAGCGGCACTACGCAGGCGCGTTGGGTTTTTTCCATCACGGCGTAGTCGATGGAGTTGTCCGGGCAGCAGGCGAAAGTGGCTTCGTCAAAAGTGATGGTGTCGGCGGTCTGCTCGCTGCGCTCCAGGGTCAGCAGGCAGGTGTCGTAGATGTCCGGATCGTGCTTTTTCAGCTCTTCGAGGAAGCGGCTGGCGCGGAACAGGAACATGCCGCTGTTCCAGAAGTAACCGCCGGCATCGACGAACTCAGTGGCGCGCTTGACGTCGGGTTTTTCGACGAAGTGCGAAACGCGGCTGACGCCTTCAGGCAGCAGGGCATCGTTGGTCGACTTGATGTAGCCATAACCGGTTTCCGGCTTGGTCGCCGGTACGCCGAACAGCACCATTTCGCCACGCTCGGCGGCCACGGTGGCCAGCGCCAGGGCGCGTTGCAGGGCCTTCTGGTCTTCGACGACGTGGTCGGCCGGCAGCACCAGCATCAGTTCGTCGCGGCCTTCATTGACCAGCATCATCGCAGTCAGGGCCACGGCCGGTGCGGTGTTGCGACCGAACGGTTCCATCAGGATGCGCTGGGCTTCCAGGTTGCGGGCCGACAGCTGCTCGTTGACGATGAAACGGTGGTCCTTGTTGCAGACCACGATCGGCGTGTCCATGCCTTCGAACACCAGGCGCTCGAGGGTCTGCTGGAACAGGGTGTGTTCGCCGGTCAGGGCCAGGAACTGTTTAGGGAATTGCTTGCGCGAAAGCGGCCAAAGACGTGAGCCGCTACCACCTGACAAGATCACCGGAATCATGTGTGTTACTCCTACAAAATCGAAATGGTTTCAGAGCTACTGCGTTCTGTCGTTTCACTCTCTTGTTGTTGTTCCGTGCCTGAATGACGCCTCGGTTCAAAGTGGGAGCAGGTTGGCTTCCACAGGCAGGGCGTCAGTCAGGAAAACTCATCAGCGGGTCGACACCGGGCGTTTCACCCAGACTGGCGACAGGCTGCTGCCGGAGCCGGTTACGTACAGCACGGCCGCTTCGCCACGCTCCAGGGCAACAGGCTTGACGTCGCCGACTTTCTTGTCGCCTTCGTACAGTGCCAGGCTCACTTTCACCGGGTTGATTTCACGTTCGCCACGGCCCTTGGCCGCTACGTTCGGAACCACTTCGGTCTTGCCATCAGCGGTCTTGAGGGTCAGCGGCTTGTCGCTGAGGTTTTGCACGCGGACCAGGGATTTCTGCTTGTTCTTGAACGGTGGCTCTTCGATCAGTTGTGGCTGGCCGCTGGCGTTATTGACCAGGGTGTAATAGTGATCGGAGGCCAGTTTAACCGGTACGGTCTGGCTGCCCACCTTGGCGCTGTAGTCGCCGCCAGGCATGAAGCTGAAGTCGCTGCTGGCCAGCGGGGCCACGTCGCTGATATTGGTGCTGCCGACGGTGGCGCTGACTTCGGCGTTGCTGGCGTTGTAGATCCGCACGAAGCTCGAACCTTTTGGCGCGACCGGGCCGTACAGGGCCGAGTCACCGGCAAACGCTGAGAAGGACAGGGCACTCATGCTGGCGACCAGGGCAACGGCCTTGAAGGAGCGAGCAGCGAGACGGCGAGGAGTAGTGTTGAAAGTCATGGTGGACCTCTCTTTCAGTTTTGCGCCCGGTCGGGCGTCTCGGATTGTGTGTTTGCAGCTACGTTCTGTTGGCGGGCGCCGGCTTGTTTGAGCTCGGCGACCCATTGCGGATCGGCGTCGCCGATCTCGTTGTTCACGGGCAGATAACGTTCAGGAAACTCCCAGATCAGCACTTGTGGCGGGCTGTTCTTGAAGGCGTCGCTCTTGAGGTAGCTGAGCATCGGCAGAATCGGGCCATGGCCGTCTTCGGCGTAGTTGACGACGTCGCTGTGCAGGGCTTGCTTGAGTGCACCGACGAAGTTCCAGTTCGGGTTGGCGCTGTAGCTGGTACCGATCAGGGCCACGGGCACCTGGGCATCGGCGAACAGTGCGTCTTCGCTGGCCGGCTGGTCGTCGGCTTCGCGGGTGTTGCGCTTGACCAGCGGTTCCTGGGCTGGCATCAGGTTTTCGAACAGCGGGTCCAGCGGCAGGAACTGACGCAGGTCGCCCTTGTGGATGATTTTTTCCGCAGGCTCTGTGACGAAACGCTGTGGCTCACCATTCAGTGGTGTGCGTTCGGCAATCGCTTTGGCCAGATGTTCCGCAGCGATTTGCGCGCCTTCCGGAGTCCAGTGGGTGTCGGTGCGCAGGAACACTTGCTGACCGCTTTGCTTGGCCTGTTGCAGCGGGGCGAGCAAGTCAGGAGCAAGGATCTTGTCCGCCGCGACACGGGCGTGGAAATCCTGATACAGGTTGGCGTGAATGCTCGAAGGCTTCACTTCACCCAGGTGCTCCGGATACAGCCGCGCCTTGGCCGGCACGATGGCCATGACCAGGGTAATGCCTTGCTCCTTGAGCTTCTGGCGCACGCCTTCGATCAGCGCGTAGTTGCCTTGCAGGTTCTGGTCTTCGTTGACGATCGGGTTGAATTCCTCGTCGCTGAACAGCCACTGATCGCGGCCCAGGACCACGCCTTTGCGGCCCTCGTTGAACAGCTTGTAGTCCAGCGCCGCCCAGATGTTGGTGCCCAGGCGTTTGATCGGGAATTCTTCGTCGTAATGCGTTTCCACGGCCTTGGCCCAGCGACCGTTGAGCACGGTCGCATCGGGGTTGGTGCTGAAGCCGAGGAAGCTGCGCATCGACCAGATACCCAGCGCTGTCAGTATCAGCATGAACAGTGCGACGTAGAAGATGCGTAATGAGCGGGTCATGTCCGGATCCCTCAGAACTGGAAGTAAAGGAACGGCGAGAAGCTTTGCGCCGACAGTTTGAGAATCGAGGCGATGAACAACACCAATACCAGGGTGCGCATCACGTAGCGCGACCAGTCCACGGTCCAGTAGGCCGGTTGCACCTGGGCTTCGACGCCGACGGTGTAGCCTGGTTCATGGATAGTCGACGGGTTGTCGCCCGGTACGGCTTTGATCAGTCCCGGTTGCGCGGTGGCAGGCCCATTGGCTTCGGTGCTTTCTTCAGGCTTGGCCTTGACCGGCGGACGATTGGTGTAGAAGTCGCGCAGGCCGAAGAAGGCGAGGGTGATGTAGGCCACCGCCAACGTGGCGATCTGCAGGCCGGTGAGGTTGGCGCGGGTCAGTTCCGACAGCGACCAGTCACCGAAGCTGAACATCGCGCTGTACATGCGACCGGCGACGTGCAGGTTTTCGGCACGGAAGATCACCCAGCCCATCACCACCAGCAGGAAGGTCAATGCCCAGCGGATCGGGTTGATGCTGCGTGGCGTGGTGTTGATGCCCACCGCTTTTTCGATGGCCAGCCACATGCCGTGCCAGGCACCCCAGATCACGTAGGTGATGTTCGCACCGTGCCACAGACCACCGAGCAGCATGGTCAGGAACAGGTTGCGATAGGTCATCAGCGTGCCTTTGCGGTTACCGCCCAGGGTTATGTAGAGGTAGTCGCGCAGCCAGGTCGACAGGCTGATGTGCCAGCGCCGCCAGAACTCGGTGATCGACTGGCTGATGTAGGGCTGCTTGAAGTTTTCCATGAAACGGAAACCCATCATCAGGCCCAGGCCGATGGCCATGTCGCTGTAGCCGGAGAAGTCGAAGTACAGCTGCGCGGTGTACGCCAGGGCGCCAAGCCAGGCGTCGCCCGTGGTCGGGTTCTCCAAGGCGAAGCAATGGTCGGCCACCACCGCCAGGGTGTCGGCGATGAACACTTTCTTGATGAAGCCCTGCATGAAGCGCGTGCAGCCTTCGGAGAACTTGTCCAGCGTGTGGGTGCGGTTGTTGAACTGGTCGGCCAGGTCACGGAAACGCAGCACGGGGCCGGCGATCAGGTGCGGGAAGATTGCCACGAATGCCGCGAAGTCGATCAGGTTGCGAGTGGCCGGTGTGTCACCGCGATACACGTCGATGATGTAGCTGATGGACTCGAAGATGTAGAACGAGATACCGATCGGCAACAGTACGTGGGTCAGGATGAACGGGTTCAGCCCGAAGCTGGTGATGATCGCGTTGAGGCTGTCGACACCGAAATTGGCGTACTTGAAATAGCCCAGGATGGCCAGGTCCACGCCCACGCCGAGCAGCAGCCAACGTTGGGCCGGCTTGGTGCGCACGCCGGCGGCGCCGACTTTCAGGCCGATCCAGTAGTTCCACAGGGTGACGCCGGCGAACAGGGCGAGGAAGTCCACCCGCCACCAGGCATAGAACACGTAGCTGGCGATCAGCAGCAGCAGGTTGCGATAGCGTTGCCCGCTCAGGTAGTACAAGCCGAGAAAGATCGGCAGGAACAGGAACAGGAACACATTGGATGAAAATACCATCCCGATCTCTCCATGTTGAATCAACAGTCAAGGGCCAGAGCCCCCCCAAACCCCCCCATGAAAATTGGGGGCTATTACATTTCGAACACTTGCTTACCTGTGGCGAGGGAGCTTGCTCCCGCTCGGCTGCGAAGCAGTCGCATCGTCAGGCTTGGGGGCGCTACGCACCCCAGCGGGAGCAAGCTCCCTCGCCACAGGTAATGTGTTGAGTCTTAACTACCTTTCTCGCCTTTCTCCCGCGAAGGGTCATATACCCGGGTCAGGTCGCCGCCGAGCCGGAAGGTCTTGAACGGTTGCATTTCATGCTTGCGTTCCAGCACGTCCTCGGAGCAGGTGTAGAGGCTGCAGAACGGTTCGAGCCAGGCGAATTTCGAATCGATCTTCAGATCCTTCATGTCCTGCTCGTCGCCGTTCTTCTCTTCGAAGATGTCCGGGTCTTCCACCCCGGCCAGCACCCGGTCGCCCAGTCGCTTGAGGGCGCCATTGTTTTCCTGGCGCAGGTCCACGCCGTTGACCTGGGCGAAACTGGCGATCATCGCCAGCGGCGGCAGGGCATAGTTGTGGTAGGACAGGGCGCGTTGCTTGCGCTTGAGCTCGTTGGGCAAGAAGCCTTCGGCGTCGACCTGGTTGACGCCGACCTTGTATTCCTTGACGGCCCAGTCGAACAGGTCACGACGGTTGGTCGCCACGGCGGTCGCCATCACTGACCAGGCGGCCCAGTACGAGTGGTTGTTGGTCTTGTCCAGCGGCAGGTTGTCCCAGTCGCTGACGACCTGGTCGGCCATCTTGCTGAACCAGCTCTCGATCAGTTGCGCCTGTTCCTGGTGGTTCGCCAGCGGGCGCGACTCGGAGAACTTCAGGCGCACATAGGCCGAAGCCATGCTGCCCAGCGCCCATTTGCGCATGGACTTGCCGGTGTGGTTGAAGTCCTTGGACATCAACGCATCGGCCTTGGCCCAGGCGGTCAGCCAGTTCAGGGTGCATTCCAACTGCTCGGGGCGGCCGTCGCGCATGAACTGCATGACCTGCTTGCTGATGCCGCGCTCGATCTTGGTGATGTCGGCAGTGCTGTCGCGGAAGGCTTTTTCCGACTGCACGTTCAGCGTCGCGCGAGCCTTGTCGGAGCCCTCGTACTTGCTGCGAAACTGCAGCGAGCCGGTGTAAGGCGTCGGCACGGCTTCGCAGCCCTGGCCGCCGGAGCCTTCCTTGACCTTTTCAATCGGTGCGAAGTAGCCCTGCGGCGGGCGCAGTGGAGCCGCGGCCTGCGTGGCCCCGGCGAACATCGCCAGGGTCAGCAGCGATGGCGCCAACAGCGTTTTCAACGTTCGGGTGCGCATGGTTCTGGTCATGAGACGAGACCTCATTGTCCGATTTGAGCCGTTTGTTGCTCGGCTTGCGGAGATGCATTGCGTTTGCAGACTTTCGCTTCCACTTGCAGTGGCTCCTTACCGGCTTCAGGACCCTGGACCTCTAGAGCCAGGAGGTTCTGCGAGGCCCAGTCTTCGTCGGTGCGCAGTTGGAAGGCGAAACGCCCGTCGGTTTCGGAGGTGTTCGGTTTTTCGATCTTGATGTCCTCGTGGCGCCCATTCATGTACCAGAGGGTGGCTTGCAAGGTTTTCACCGAGGTGTCGGCGAAGCGAATGTCGATCTGGTGACTGCCGTTACGCAGGTCCATATTCTTGCTGTTGACCATCAATTCGTTCTTGCCCGGCTTGAGCTTGGCCTTGCTGCTCATCAGCGCCGGCTTGCCTTCGCAACCGTTGTTGTCGAGCAGCGCCATCATCTGGCGGTAGATGGTTTCCTGGTCCAGGCGATACAGCGGCGAGAATTCCCAAATGAGAATCTTCGGCGGGTTCTTCTGGAACTCTTCGCTGCCCAGGTACTGGATCATCGCGCCCTCGAAACCGCCGCCCGGGAAGGCCACGTTGAGGATGTCGGCGCCGATGGCTTCTTGCAGGAAACCGGCGAAGTTGTAGTTCTTGCCGCTGTGGCTGGTGCCCACGAGGGTGATCTGCGGATTGCCGGAATCGCCGAACAGGTCGCCGTCGCCAGCCTCGCCCTTGGGCTCGGTGGTGAACTGGTCCATGTACTGGATCGCATAGCTGGTGCCGCAGAGTTGCCCGGCCATGTTGTGCAAGGTGCCGGTCTTGCCCATGCGGCCAGACTTCTTGGTCTCGAATTCCTGCTTGGGAATGTCAGCGAAGGCCGGGATCTGCTTGACCTTCTCGGCGACGATTTTCGCCGTGCGCTGGGCGCCGTACGGGGTCCAGTGCTGGTCGCCACGGAAGTAGAAGTCGTGGGCCGGCAGGGTTTCGGGCAGGTTTTCGTTGGTCAGTGGCGACAGGTCCGGCACCACGTAACCCATCTGCGCGAAACGGCCGAGCATGGTTTTGTAATTGGCCAGGGCCTTTTCGTAGTCGAAGGAAGCCTTCTCCTGCGGGTTGAGCTTGTTGCGGTTCACCAGGCCACGGGTCGGCTGGTAGACGATCACCAGCTCGACGCCTTTTTTCTTGAACGCATCGTGCAGTTGCTGCATGCGCTTGTAACCGGCCGGCGTGGTATTGAACTCGGTACGCAGGTCTTCCTGGGTACGGAACAGCCAGTCGCCCTGGGCCTGCACTAGCGTGGTGAAGTTCTGCTGGTAGCGCGTGGTGTAGTTCTTCGCGTCATGGGCAGCCGGGCACAGGTTGCAGCAGGGTTCGGCGGTAAAGGTCGGTGCTTTGACTTCATCGGCGCGCGCGCCGCTTGCGGCGGCGAGAATGCCGGCAGTCAGGGCGGACAGGCCCAGAAGTTTGATCATCTGTGGGTTCATAAAGGTCATTCCTCAGTCCCGCATTTCGGTCTGGCGTTCGACAGGGTCGATCAGCACGGCTTTTTGCTGGCGCACCAGCAGGTCGAGGATTTCGTCCTGGCGTTCGCCAAGAATCCCCGTGAAGCTGATGCCGCTGGATTTGGTCGGCGCGAGCATGGACACGCGGTACAGCTCGACACTCAATGGCGAGTCGATGGACAACGGGCCGCTGCCATTGCCGGCCAGTTCGCCGCCGACCACGATCAAGGAGACCTGGGCGTCGAACGGGTCGAGCTTGATGTCCCGGTCGGTGTCGGAGAGGTCCTTGATGTGGCCGTAGAGCCCGGTCAGGCCGTTGGCCATGGACAGGTTTTCGTACAAGCGGATGTTCACGCTGTTACGAATCCGAATGCCGTGGCGCTGGTTGCTGATCACCTTGTTGCCCCACAACAGGTTGTCACCACTCTCATAAAGCGTGATGCCGTCGGTGTGGTTCTTGTAGATCTCGTTGTAGGCGATCACGTTGTTCACGCTGTTACGGTCGATCACCAGGCCCGAGAGTTTGTTGTCGTAGCTGCGGTTGTTGAAAATGAAGCTGTCGTTGACCTCACGGGAAATAATGATCCCGTGCTTTTTCTTGGTCCCATAGACGGTGTTGTCGGCAATGATCAGCCGATGGGAACGGTCGTGGGGGTCGATGCCGTAGACGATGTTGTCTTTGTAGGTGTTGCTCTTGACCACGAAGTCGTTGGTTTCGTAGCAGTAGAAGCCGTACCACATGTCCGAGAACTCGGAACCGATGATCCAACCGGTCGGTTCCTTGCGCTTGAGGACCTTGGCCATGTTCGGCGTGTACTGGGAAATACTGACGCCGTACGACTTACTGTTGGCGTAGCCGAAGCTGGCCATCTTGGTGTTGACGATGTAGGTCTCGGTGCCGCCCCAGGACAGCAGGAACGGCCGGAACTCGTTGGCCGAACGGAACGTGGCGGGGCCGTTGTCCTTTTCACGCCAGCCGGTGACCTTGGTGTCGCGGATGAACATCCGGCCATCGTTGACCAGGAACGAGCCACCCTCTTGGGACAGGCGCAGTTCCTGGGTCTGCTTGTCGATCTCCAGGATGCCTTTTTCGCCCACGACAATCGGAATCCGCGCCAGGAAGACGCCTGGCGAAGTTTCCTTGAGGTACTGCTTGGGCACCTTCTTGACCAGATCCTTGAGGTTCATGTAGCCGTCGTCGATGAAGATGGCCTGCGGGATGCCGTGCTGGCGCACCACCCACTCGGCCATCTTGTTGTCGCCGCCGATGAAGTCCTTCAAGGCGTTTTCCTGCATCATCCGCCGCACGCTGACCTTGCCGGGCTTGCTGCGCACGATCTTCGCCGCGACCGCTTCGGCGGTGTAGCCGGAGAGGTCGGGCAGGGTCGGTGCGGCCAGTTCCAGCGGTGCGGTTGGCGCGCTGCTGACGGTGTAGGTCTTGGCTTGCTGCAGTTCCTTGACCACGTTGCCCGGCTTGACCACCGGTTCAACGTTGGCGAACGCCGACGAGCCGGCCAGCAGCATGGCTGCGGCCAACAGGCTGATCGAACCTTTCATCGCCTGGCTGTTCCTGAGGTAGTGGTTCATATCGGGCACTCCCATGGCCGTTCGCATCAGAAGCGCCAGATCACGTCGACAAAGGCGCGATGCATGTACGAATCGACCTCTTTGCCGTAGGCGTCGCCTGGCTTGAACACGCCGCCACGAAAGCGCACCAGCGCCGACGGCTCATCAATCGATTGACTCAGCGCAGCCGGCAGCAGGCCTTGCTTGAAGTACTTGGTGACGACCAGGTCGACTTCCTGGCCCAGGTCCTTGTTGCCGTCGCGCAGCGGCAGGGACGAGGTGGACAGGATCGCGCCGGTCACGTCATCGGTGTTGTTTTCCACGGCGTTGATGCCGTTGCTGCCCACTGCCTTGTTGCCGTCCACGCGCCAGAACTTGTGGTACACCAGGCTGGCGTCGTATTCGTCACGCAGCTGCCAGGAACCGAACAGGCTGGCGCTCTGGGTGTTGGCCATCTCGCCACGGAACGCCTCGCCGAAACGATGCACGCGCGAGCGGGTGCCGGTGAAGTTCGAGCGGTTGCTTTGCAGGCCGTTCTGTTCGTAGTCCTCGCTGGCGCGGGCATAGGCCGCACCGACTTGCCATTGCGGGTCGAGGCGCAGGCGGATACCCAGGTCGGTGGCCCAGCCGTCGACGTCGTCGCTGCGCTTGAGCTGCGCGGGGCGGGTGCCGTCGGCGTTGAGCGGGTTGACGGTGTCGCGGTCGCCGGTCATGCCGGTGACGCTTGCCCAGTAGTTGACGGTATTGGTGTTGCGCCAGTTGTAGGCGTCGCTGTTGGCTTCCAGGCCGAGCCAGGTCAGATCACCGTTCTGGGTCTTGTCCAGGGTGTCGGTGGCCTGGCCCGGGACCGGGTAGTCGAGGCTGCCGCTGTCATGGCTGTGGTGGGCACGGATCCCGGCCCATTGGCCTGGCATCCACTGATAGCCGACGTCACCGTAGACATGCATACGGTCCTTGTCCTGGGGCGACAGCTCCTTGAGGTCGGTGCGGTATTCGCTGAACCGCTCGGCGACGCCCAGGTTGGCCCGCAGCAGCGTGGTGTCGAAGGTCCAGTTCAGGGCTTCGATGTTGGTGTCGCGCCATTGCCCGTCGTCATTGCGCAGGCGTTGGCGGCCGAACTTCAACTGCTCGCCCGGATAAGGGGTCAGGCCCCGGTAGCCAATCCAGAATTCGCGCATGGCCAGGTAGCTTTTCTTGGCCTCGCGGTCGCCGCTGTCGGTTTGCTGGGTCGCGTCGTCCGACTGTTGCAGGGTGTCGGTCTCGATGATGTCGGTGGACGTCACGGCCTGGGCCATGGCATAGGCGCTCCACGCACCGCTTTCGCCGTAGACCCAAGGGCGCAGGTCGAGGCCGATGCCGTTGACGTCACCACCACGCTGGGTGCCGAGGTCGCGGTCATCTTCGGACTGGCCGGTGATCTTCACTTCCAGGCCGAAATTCTTGCTATCGGTCAGGGCCGCCAGGGTCGGGCAGGACCACAGCAGGGCAAACGACAGGCCAATACCAGCCTGTACAAAAGGATTGAGCTTCAAAAGCTTCATAGAGGTTCCTCGCCGTCATCTTCTTTTAGGGCTTGCAGTTCCAGCGTATCGGGGCTCATGGCGCCGCGAATGGCCTGCTCTTGTTGTAGCAGGCGTTGCGCTTGTGCAAGTTGTTCCGGCGGTAATTGTTCTTCGAGGGTCTGGGCAAGCTCGATGGCTTGCGGGGTGTTTTGCGCCTTGGCCAACTGGCTGAACACATAAGCGTTGACCGGGTTGGGCTTGGTGCCCTTGCCTTGGGAAAACAGCTGGGCAATGGCGTAGTCGGCGCTGTTCTGGCCGTTGCGGGCGGCCTTGAGCAGGTGATCCAGGGCCTTTTGCGAGTACACCTGGCCCAGGTAGCCGCGACGATAGATCTGGCCGAGGTAGTAATCGGCGGCCACTTCACGGCCCACGGCCTTCTGGAAATGCGCCTCGGCGACCTTGGCGTCGGCGGGTACCCACTTGCCTTCGTAGTACAGCTTGCCCAGCAACAGCTCGGCGCGCGGCTGGTCGGCGGCGCGGCCGTTTTCCAGGTACTGCATCATCTTGTCGACGTCGCCCAACTCAGGGAAATCGTAGAGCAGCTGCGCCAGGCTGACCCAGGAAGCAGGGTTGCCGGGCGCGATGCCTTCGAGCAGCGACTGAGCGGTTTTCTCGTCGGTCTTGCCCAGGCTGGAATCGGCCAGGACACGCGCGACACTGTCCACGCGCTGGGCCGAGACCACACCGCGAGCGTGACCGGCCTGCATCTGCTTGATCAGCTCGGCCTGCTGTTCCGGCTGGCCGCGTTTCTGATAGACCGTGGCCAGTTCGACGTAGCAGATGTCGGTGGTCGCCAAGGCGGCCTTGCAGACTCTTTCCACTTCGTCCAGATGCTGGTCGTACGTACCCTGGGTGCGATAGAGCAGGATCTGCGCCAGGCCCGCTTCCGGATAACCGGCGCTGCGCCATTGGCTGATTTGTTGCTGCGCGTTGACGTTCGGGAAGCTGTGGGGATATTGCAGGTACAGCATCGCCAGCGGGATCAGCGTATTGCCTTCACCGTTGGCAAAGGCTTTTTTCAACAGGCCTTCGGCTTCGTGCTTTTCAGCTTCGGTGGAACCGGGCTTGGCCACCAGCAGGCGACCCAGGCGAGCCTGGGCGCGCGGCGAGATGTCGGCGGCGGCGCGGTAGGTCGCCTCGGCCTTTCTCATCTGCTCGGGGTCGCGGCTGTCCACCTGGATATCGGCCAGGCCCACCTGGGCCTCGCTGTAGCCCAGGTCTGCCAGTTGCTGATAATTCTGCTGCGCCAACGCCGTGTCGCCGCGCTTGAGGGCTTCGTTGGCCAGGCGCTGGTCGGGCAGGCCGGCGCAACCGCTAAGACTGACTGCCAGCGCCAGAGCACACAACGCATATCCTGTGTGGGAGCGAGCTTGCTCGCGATGCAGGCCGCTCGGTGTACCAGACAGACCGCGTCGATCCCATCGCGAGCAAGCTCGCTCCCACAGGGAATGCGGTGCATTGTTGTTTTGTGGAGTGATCACGGGCATTTCCTCGACTTAAAGACCGACGGCCATGGCTTTGTCGATCAGCCAGTTCAAGTTCGGGCCACGGTCGCTGACGACTTCCACCGGACGGCCGGCCAGCGCGCTGTCCAGGGCTTCGTCAGGCTGGATCAGCACACGGATATCGGAAGACAGGTCGGCGCTTTTCAGGCTGGTGCTGCTGACGATCTTGCCAGTGCGGGTGGCGTCTTCGCCGGCTACCTGGAAGCTGACCGGGGTGCCTGGACGCACGTCGCCGAACTGGCGATAGGAGAAACGCGCCTCGACGTTGGCTTCGGCGCCGCGAGGAACCAGTTGGAAGATCACGTCACCCTTGCTGGCGTACTGGCCGTTGGAAACCAGTTGCTGGGCCACGATGCAATCGCATGGCGAGGTCAGGGTGCCGGTCATTTGCTTGCCGAACAGTTCCTCGACCTTGGCTGGCTGCAGCTGGTTGTCGTCCAGGTGACCCTTGAGCACGTCGAGCATGCTGGTGCTGAAGGTCGCCAGCGGGGCGCCTTTGGCGGCCAGGCCGTCGGCCTTGACCAGGCTTTGCACGGTGCCGTCGCGCGGCATGGTGATGGCCATGCCCGGTACGTTGACGATGCCGGCCTGGGCGTGGCTGACGAAGTACATGCCGTACACCGACTTGAAGATGAAGCCGAATGCCGCCAGGCCGACAATGAAGATGCCCAGGCTGAAGGTCACGGCGCGCAGGCGACCGAAGGCGCTCATGCCACCGTTTTCATCTTTCTGCTTGCGAGCCTTGGTGAAATTGTCGCGCTGCAAAGTCGCCAGCACATCACCGACGCCGACGATGTCGCCGGCCAGGTGCGAGGTGATGATGTGGCGCAGTGTCGAGATGTCCCGCGGCTCCAGGTTCTGGAACTGGCAACCGGCGCGGCCGGTCTGGCGGTCGTAGGAACGGATCTGCAATTCGACGTCCATGGCCAGGCCGAGGTTGTCGATCACGAACTGCAGGCGCGCCTTGTAGGTCTCGCCAACCTTGAGCGGCAGTTGGCCGGCGTTGAAGCACAACCCACCGGCGGACAGGTCGAGGACCTTGACTTCCATCGGCGTACGGTCGGGGCCGAAGAAGCGCAACTTGGCCGGGATTTTGACCCGGGCGTGTTGGCGTTGGGCTTCGGATTCATGCACTACGTTGACATTCACGGCGGTGTTCATAGGGGCGATTTCCTAGTTAATTCATTCAAGTCCGGTCAGACCATCGTCAGCAGCACGGCGACAAAGATGCTGCCGGCGGAGAAGGTCATGGTCCGAGACGACCAAGTGTTGAACCAACGTTGAAAGCTGGCGAGATCACGGGTCAGGTGGGTGGGCTGGCGAGTCCAGGATTGTTGATCGAGGCGGAAGAACACGTAGATCTTCACCAGCGCGCCGACGATCTGGTTGTAATAGAGAATCGCCGGGTAGGCCGGGCCGATCCGGTGTCCGGAGCACGACAGCAGCAGGGTCAGGAGCAACCGCGTGATGCCGATCCACAGCAGGTACACCAGGATGAACGCGGTGCCGTACTTGACACTGGCGATGATCGCCACGGTCAGGCCCAGCAGCGAGGTCCACATCGACACGCGCTGATCGAACAGCACTACCGAGGTGAACAGGCCCAGACGTTTCATGCCCAGGCCCAATGCCCGGGAGTTCTGCCGCAGGTTGTTCCCGTACCAGCGGAACATCAGTTTGCGGCTCGCCTTGATGAAGCTTTTTTCCGGCGGGTGCTCAACCGTGTTGATGGCGGCGTCTGGCACGTAGAACGTGTCGTAGCCCAGGCGCATCAGGCTGAACCAGCTCGACTTGTCATCGCCGGTGAGGAATTTGAAGCGGCCCAGGCGCCAGTGTTGCAGCGAGTCGCTTTCGACGTCGGCGATGAAGTCCGGGTTGGTCACCACGGTGGCGCGGAACACCGACATTCGCCCGGTCATGGTCAACACGCGTTTGGACAGGGCCATGGAGCACATGTTGATGTGACGCTGGGCGAAACGCAGCTTGTGCCACTCGCTCATGATGTAGCCGCCGCGCACTTCGCAGAACTCGTTGGTGGTCAGGCCGCCGACGTTGCCGAACAGCTGGAACCACGGCACGGTCTTGCGCACGACGCCTTCGGCCAGGACGGTATCGCCATCGATCACGGCCACGACGGCGCGGTCGTCCGGCAGGTGACGGGAGATGGCACGGAAACCGAAGGCCAGGCCGTCACGCTTGCCGGTACCGGGAATGCGCACAAAGTCCAGCTTGACGTGCTCTGGCGGGTTCATGCGGGCCCAGAGGCTCTTGACCAGCAGTTCGTCGGACATTTCCACGATGGAGCAGACCACGGTGGTCGGCAGCCCGCAGTCGATGGCTTCGCGGATGACCGAGCTGTAGACCTGGGCGGTGGTCAGCGCATCGATGCGGAAGCTGGTGACCATCAGGTAGACGTGGGACGGATCCGCCGCCTTGCCCAGCTTGCGCACTTTGCGGCGCAGGTGTGGGTAGACGATGTACAGGAAAATCATGCCGCGCACGAAATGCGTCGCGCCCATGGAATAACGCCAGATGCCCACGGCGCCGATCAGGAAGATGAAATCCTTCGATTCGGAGTCGAACGTGGACGTGGGCAGCGCCGTGGCGATGCCCATCAATAAACTCAAGTAAAACAGCCAACCGGCGGCCTGAAGCAGGCCGTGCTTTAGCCTGTGCATAATCTGCATCCGTCTCTATCTCGGGCGGGCCTTGTGGGCGGCCCGATGGGTTAAGGCAGGCGAAAGGCCGGCCGAGGCATGCCCCGGCCGGCTAACAGACTTACCAGCAGATGCCTTCGGTCCGGCCACTCGGGGAGGTGGCCTTGGACATGAAGCCAACCAGGTCGATGACCTGCTTGCCTTCCGGTACGTTCTCGGTCAGCGCGCGGAACTTCTCGTCGCGGTTACCAAGGATGATGATGTCGGAGTTGTCGATCACCGCGTCGAAGTCGGAATTGAGCAAGGACGAGACGTGAGGAATCTTCGACTCGATGTAATCCTTGTTCGCACCGTGGACGCGTGCGTATTCGACGTTGCTGTCGTAGATCTTCAGGTCGAAACCCTTGCCGATCAGCATTTCCGCCAGTTCCACCAGTGGGCTTTCACGCAGGTCGTCGGTGCCGGCCTTGAAGCTCAGGCCCAGCAGGGCGACTTTGCGCTTGTCGTGGCTGGAGACGATGTCGAAGGCGTTCTGCACCTGGGATTCGTTGCTGCGCATCAGCGAGTTGAGCAGCGGCGCTTCCACGTCCAGCGAGCCTGCACGGTAGGTCAGGGCGCGCACGTCTTTTGGCAGGCACGAGCCGCCGAAAGCGAAGCCTGGACGCATGTAGTACTGGGACAGGTTCAGGACCTTGTCCTGGCAGACTACGTCCATCACTTCACGACCATCGACGCCGACGGCCTTGGCGATGTTGCCGATCTCGTTGGCGAAGGTCACCTTGGTGGCGTGCCAGACGTTGCAGGTGTACTTGATCATCTCGGCGACGGCGATGTCCTTGCGGATGACCGGTGCGTCGAGTTCTTCGTACAGCGATTGCAGGACGTCGCCCGAGGCTTTGTCGAACTCGCCGATGACGGTCATTGGCGGCTGGTCGTAGTCCTTGATCGCGGTGCTTTCACGCAGGAACTCGGGGTTGACCGCGACGCCGAAATCGACGCCGGCTTTCTTGCCGGAGCAGTCTTCGAGGATCGGGATGACCACATTGGCTACGGTGCCCGGCAGTACGGTACTGCGAACCACGATGGTGTGACGGGTGGTCTTGTCACGCAGGACAAAACCGATCTCGCGGCACACGGCTTCGATGTAGTTCAGTTCCAGGTCGCCGTTCTTTTTGCTCGGTGTACCGACGCAAATCATCGACAGGTCAGTATCACGAATAGCTTCGGCGAAGTTGGTAGTACCGCGCAGGCGACCTGTTTGAATGCCTTGCGCCAATAGCTCGCCCAGGCCCGGTTCAACGATCGGCGATTTACCGGCGTTGATCATGTCGATCTTGTCTTTGGCGACATCTACGCCAACTACATCATGGCCCCGTGCAGACAGGCAACCGGCACATACTGCACCGACGTAACCCAAACCAAATATGCTAATGCGCATCGCATTTACCTCTGTTTTCACGCCATCAAATGGCCGGAGTTAATAAGTGTTCAGCGGTCATCGCGCACTCGGAAGTGTGGAATGCAGGCGCCACAGTGCCGTGTGCAGGCATACTAAGTTCCGAGTGTCTAAATAAATGCACTCAAGTTGTGCGCAAAGCGGCCTAGTTGTTATGACCTGCCCTGTTATGCAGCCAGTCCTCGTTGGCGGGACGTTCGTGCAACGGTCGTTCACTTTCCGATTTCTGGCAAAAAGCCCACAAAATCAGAAGCTTGTGTGCTCGGGTGAGCACGTTATAGGGGCGCAGCCTTGGCCTTGTAGGGGATACAAATGGTGCTTTATCTCCCGTCCTTTTAAGGGTGGATCCAATTAGACGACCGTTTCGCTAAGTTGTCGTGACAACTCGGTTACTTCGGACGACGTGCCACGTAAGTTATCTCGTACACGCTCGGCGAGAATCGTTACGGGTGGTATGAGCCGTGCAATTTCACATAGTTCCGATCCGCTCATCGCCATTTTCGAAATTTTTCGAAATATCTGCCTAGATGGCACTGCTCTCAAATTGATAGCACGCGCGCTTTTGGCCTTTAGTTTCGGGGAGTTGGCGGGGGTAGATAGTTTTGTGCCACTACTGATGAAAAATTTCCGTGCCACTACGGAAAAATCTGACATTTGTCGAGTGAAAGAAAAGTTAGAGCAGGGGGTGTTTGTTTTGTTGACGCCAAGAAAGTGTCAAGTGCGGTGGGGAAGTGGGATGACAATATAGCGGGATGATCGAGGCCCCTTATCGGGGCCCGAAACAGGTGTTGCGTTATTGCGGGGCGTGGTCGCGCAAAAAGACCAACTTGTTCGGGGAGGATTGTTCGGGGTTGTAACGATAGCCCTGTACATCGAAGTGTCTCAGTTGCACGGGATCGTTGATGCGCTGCTCGATGACAAACCGGCTCATCAAGCCCCGGGCTTTCTTGGCGTAGAAACTGATGATCTTGTATTGGCCGTTCTTCAGATCCTTGAACTCGGCATCAATGACGCGGGCTTTCAGTGCGCTACGCTTGACCGCCGAGAAATATTCATTGGAAGCCAGGTTCAACAGTACGTCGTCGCCCTGATCGGCCAAGGCTTCGTTCAGCCATTCGCTGATGCGGGTGCCCCAGAATGCATAAAGGTCCTTGCCCCGGGCATTGGCCAGCTTTGTGCCCATCTCCAGGCGATAAGGTTGCATCAAGTCCAGCGGACGCAGCAGACCGTAGAGGCCGGAGAGCATGCGCAGGTGCTGTTGGGCGTAGTCAAAATCGGCTTCACCGAGGCTTTGCGCGTCGAGGCCGGTATACACATCGCCCTTGAACGCCAGCAACGCCTGTTTGGCATTGGCCGGGGTAAACGCCGGGTTCCAGCTGCCGAATCGCGCGGCATTGAGGCCGCCGATCTTGTCGGAGACGTGCATCAACTCGCTGATCTGCGCCGGCGAGAATTCGCGCAATTGTTCAATCAGCTCTTGGGAGTGATCCAGGTACTGCGGCTGGGTAAAACGCTCGGTGGCCGGCGGTGTTTCGTAATCGAGGGTCTTGGCGGGGGAAATCACCATCAGCATGCAAACGTCTCCTTTAAGGGTGCGGCGATTCTAGGGGGTTGTCCGGGTGGACTCCAGCTATTGAGGTGATAGGGGATGGGTGGTGGGCGGATTGATTGCAGAGAAGCCTTTGTGGCGAGGGAGCTTGCTCCCGCTCGGCCGGGCTGGCGCTCCAGTGCGCAGCGACCGTAAGATCTGGGGCCGCTGCGCCCGAAGCGTCGGACCGACCCAGCGGGAGCAAGCTCCCTCGCCACAGAAGCTCCCTCGCCAGTTTGCCAATGGGTACTGCCTCTCGATCAGCTATCATCCCGCGCGGGTTTCGTTATGGAGCATCCCTTTTGCGTATCGTCCTTTTACTGTCGGCCTGGTTGTTGAGCCTCGGCGCTTTCGCTGCGCCCAACGACGTCGCTACCCTGGACCGCAGCACCTGGCCTGAACAGCTCACCAGCCCGACGCTGTTCGATGTGGCTTCGCGGGCCGAGGTCCTGATGTTCGCCCGGGTATTGCTGGATGCCGATGCCATGGACGAAATAGCCCTCAAGCAATACCTGGGGCTGCGCTCGGTTAATATGGCCGCGGTGAACGCCTTGCGCGCGAGGCTATGGCAGCGCCTGCTTTCGAGCTACAACTTCGCCCAGCGCAGTTGCACGCTGGATGCCTCCTTCTGCTACCTCGTCGAGGACATGGCGACCCTGCGCGAAGAAGCGGCCCGGTTCCGGCTCGACGACAATTCCTATTACATCAAGTGGGCCGAGCCGAGCCGGATCTTTCATACGCAGTACCGCGACGAGCTGCTGCGCAAGGCTGCTCTGTTTCCCCAGGTCAGCAGCGAAGTAGAGCGTTTCGGCGATTACGAGCGCAACGGTGAGCAGATGAATGATCGACTGTTCTTGCTGACCTTCGACAGCGCTGCCAACGTCGCGCCGGACCACACGCCATGGCTGACCGAGTACCTGCGCAAGTCGAACATGAACGGCACGTTTTTTGTGCTGGGCAAGGACATCCAGGCGCGCCTGACAGACGGCTCGGCAAATGATCTCCAGACTCTGTTTGCTGGGCAATGCGTCGGGGTGCAGGGCTGGGAGTTCCGCTCCCACAGCCATTGGCAGGACTGGCAGGACTCGGTACGGCGCAGCGTTGACTTGGTCAAGGGCCGGCTGCCGGAGAATTACGTGCCCTTGTTCCGTCCGCCACAGGGCCAGCGTCGAGGCGATGCCCAGGCATTTTTCAGGAACCAGGGCCTGCAAGTGGCGCTATGGGATATCGATCCCCAGGACAGCACCAACCGCCTCAAGCCCGAGCAGAGTGCCCAGCGCGCGCTGACGCTGATGCTGTTGTGGCGCCACGGGGTCATCAACTTCAACGCCAAGCAGGACGCGGTGAAAACGGCGCTGCCCTGGCTCGTTACGCAAACGGCGCAAAGCGGGATCGGCTGGGAGGAGTGTCAGGACGCGTTTCGCTGAAAAAAAGGCAAAAGTCCCGTAAACATTGGGCGGGGCGGGAATCGGGTCGCGCATTCAGGGCGACCGGACTTCCGACTTTAACGGCGTCGGGGCAGTACGCCAAGGGTTATTCGTCACTCTGAAAAATAAACTTCAAAAAAGCGTCAAAGTGCTTTTTCCTGTCATCGTTTTTGGAGTATCAAGAAGTCAGACCGCCGAAACCTGCAACACAGGTGGCGTCTTCCAAGACCCAGATTGTGTGCAGTTCACCCGAAATCCTCGCGGGTGAATTCGGTGGCTACCTCGAGGCGCAGCACTGTCACGGTATTGCGTCGAATGGCCCCCACAAAGGTGACCGAGTATGGATGACCACGGACGTAGCCCTTCCTCCAACCAGCCAATCCTGTATGTACTCGATACCAACGTATTGATCCACGATCCAAACGCGCTGCTGAATTTCGAAGAACACCATGTTGCCCTGCCGATGACTGTCCTTGAAGAGCTGGACAAGCTCAAGAGTGGCCATCACAGCGTAGCGGCCGAATGTCGCCAGGCGATCCGCCTGATCGACAAGACCCTGGGCGACGCTTCCCCGGAAGACGTTGAGCTGGGCGTACCGATCCAGCGTGGCAAAAGCGGTCCCAAGGGCCTGCTTTCCATCCTGATGAGCAAACGCACCGAACCCAACCTGGTGCTGCCTGAACACCTGAACGACAACATCATCATCAACCAGTTGATCGACCTGCACGCGCGCAACAAGGATCAAGCCGTGGTGCTGGTGACCAAAGACATCAACATGCGCCTCAAGGCCCGCGCCTGCGGGATCGCGGCGGAGGACTACAGCACCGACCAACTGGTCGACGACGTATCGCTGTTGCCTAACGGCTACCACACCATGACCGGCTCCTTCTGGGACCGCGTGAGCAAGGTCGAGACCCGCCAGGACCATGGGCGCACCTGGCACCAGGTGCAACTGATCGACAACCTGCCGGCGGTGCACATCAACGAATTCATTATCGATGAACAAGGATTCGTCGGCTGGATCAAGGAAATCCAGGTCGACAAGCTGCTGATCCTCGACCTGCACCAGGAACCCCTGCTGCATCAGGAGGCGTGGGGCCTCAAGCCTCGCGACATCTACCAGAGCCTGGCGCTGTTCGCCTTGCTCGACCCGGACATCCACTTGGTCAACCTGTCCGGCGCCGCCGGTTCCGGCAAGACCATCCTGGCCCTGGCCGCCGCCATCGAACAGACCATGGTCAGCAAGCGTTACCGGCGCATCATCGCCACCCGCAGCGTGCAGGGCCTGGACCAGGAAATCGGCTTCCTGCCCGGCACCGAAGCGGAAAAAATGGAGCCGTGGCTGGGCGCCATTACCGACAACCTCGAAGCCTTGCACATGGATGACGAGAGCACCCATGGCAGCGTCGACTACATCCTCAGCAAAGTGCCGTTGCAGTTCAAATCCCTCAACTACATCCGAGGCCGCAGCTTCCAGCAGAGCCTGATCCTGATCGACGAATGCCAGAACCTGACCCCGCACCAGATGAAAACCATCATTACCCGTGCCGGCGCCGGTTCCAAAGTGGTGTGCCTGGGTAACCTGGCGCAGATCGACACCCCTTACCTGTCCGCGACCAGCTCCGGGCTGACCTACCTGACCGAACGCTTCAAGGACTTCCCCAACGGCGTCCACATCACCCTGCAGGGCGTACCGCGCTCGATCCTGGCCGAATACGCCGAATCTCATCTGTAACCCCAGCCGAACCGGGCGGCTATCAAGGTCGCCCGGTTTTTTATGACTGGACGAAAACCCTGTGGGAGCGAGCTTGCTCGCGATGACGGAGTGTCAGATAAAAATAGGTGTCTGACACGCCGCCATCGCGAGCAGGCTCGCTCCCACAAGGGATTTGCGGTAATAGATCCAAGCAGGTACGACAATCAACCCTGCCGGAATTTGACTCACAGGTTTACAATCGACGCTCCTGATCAGGAGTTACCCTGTGCTGACCCATCTCGATTCCCAAGGTCGCGCCAACATGGTCGACGTGACCGACAAGGCCGTGACGTTCCGCGAAGCCACCGCCGAAGCCTTTGTGCGCATGCTGCCCAACACTCTGCAAATGATCGTCAGCGGCGGCCATCCCAAGGGCGATGTGTTCGCCGTTGCGCGCATCGCCGGTATCCAGGCGGCAAAAAAAACCAGTGACCTGATCCCGCTCTGCCATCCGCTCATGCTCACCAGCGTCAAGGTCGAATTGACCGCCGAAGGCGAGGACCGGGTGCGCATCGTGGCCCGCTGCAAGCTGTCGGGACAGACCGGTGTCGAAATGGAGGCGCTCACCGCCGCTAGCGTCGCCGCGCTCACCCTCTACGACATGTGCAAGGCCGTGGACCGGGGCATGACCATCGAGGGCGTGCGTGTGCTGGAAAAACTCGGCGGCAAGAGCGGCCACTTCCAGGCGGATGCGTCATGAACATCACCGTGAAGTTCTTTGCCCGTTATCGCGAAGCGCTCGGCGTGGATTCGTTGAAAGTGGAGGGCGTTTTCGCCACGGTTGACGATGTGCGCGCATTGCTCGCTCAGCGTGCCGGAGCCGAAGTGCTGCGAGAGCAGAACCTGATGTGCGCCCGCAACGAAGACCTGTGCCAGCTCGATGAACCGCTGGCGGACGGCGACGAAGTGGCCTTTTTCCCCACCGTGACCGGAGGCTGAGCCATGGCGATTCGGGTGCAGGCCGAGCCGTTCGACCCGGGGGCCGAGGTCAATGCGATGCAGGCAGCAAATGTCGGCGTCGGCGCCGTGGTGAGTTTTGTCGGCTACGTGCGCGACTTCAACGACGGCCTCGATGTGTCCGGGATGTTCCTCGAGCATTATCCGGGCATGACCGAAAAAGCCCTTGGCAAGATCGCCACCGAAGCCGAGCAGCGCTGGCCGCTGCTCAAGCTTGAGGTATTGCACCGCATCGGCGCCCTGGAACCGGGTGAGCCGATCGTTTTTGTCGGCGCCGCCAGCGCCCATCGCCAGGCGGCATTTGACGCCTGCGCCTTTGTCATGGACTACCTGAAGACCCGCGCACCGTTCTGGAAAAAGGAAAATACCGCCGACGGCCCGCGTTGGGTCGAGGGGCGGGACAGTGATCATGCGGCGGCGGATCGCTGGAAGCGGTAGGCAACCTGTTGAACTGCCAGTGTATCCAAGACAAAAAAAAGCGCAGCCTGGTTGGGCTGCGCTTTCGGTACTGTGAAGACGGTTAAGGTCGCTTGCGCTCGACCGGCCGCAACAGATGAGTCGGCGGCATCTCGCAACTGATCTTGCGACCCAGCAGTGCCTCGATCGAGGGTAACTGGTAGGAATCATCCTCGCCGGCGAAGCTGATCGAAACTCCGGCGGCCCCGGCACGACCGGTGCGGCCGATACGGTGCACGTAGTCGTCCGGCACTTCCGGCAGGGTGAAGTTGATCACGTGGCTGATGCCGTCAATGTGAATGCCGCGACCGGCCACGTCGGTGGCAACCAGCACGCGGATCTTGCCTTCACGGAAACCTTCGAGTGTCTTGATGCGCTTGTGCTGCGGCACGTCGCCCGACAGTTGCGCGGCGTTGACGCCATCGCGCACCAGGCGTTCTTCGATGCGCCGCACTTCGTCCTTGCGGTTGGCGAAGACCATCACCCGCTCCCAACCGTTGTCATTGACCAGGTTGTAGAGCAGTTTGTACTTGTCGGCACCGGCGACCGCATAGATGTGCTGTTCGACATTTTCGCTGGCGACGTTTTCGGCTTCGATCTCGACGATTGCAGGATCGGTGGTCCATTGCTTGGCCAGGTTCATCACGTCTTCGGTGAAGGTGGCGGAGAACAGCAATGTCTGGCGTTCGTTTTTCGGCGGGGTCTGGCGAATGATCTGGCGTACCTGGGGGATGAAGCCCATGTCGAGCATTCGGTCGGCCTCGTCGAGCACCATCACTTCGACCATGTCCAGGTGCACGTCGCCGCGCTGGTTGAAGTCCAGCAGGCGGCCCGGCGTCGCCACGAGGATGTCGCAGTGGCGAGCCTCGAGGTGCTTGAGCTGTTTGTCGAAATCCATGCCGCCGACGAACGTCATCACGTTCAGGCCGGTGTACTTGGTCAGGTCGGCGGCATCCTTGGCGATCTGCACCACCAGCTCACGGGTTGGCGCGATGATCAGCGCCCGCGGCTCGCCCATGTAGCGTTCCTTGGGGGGCGGGGTCTGGAGCAACTGGGTGATGATCGAAATCAGGAACGCGGCGGTCTTGCCGGTGCCGGTCTGGGCACGACCGATAGCGTCCTTGCCGGCGAGGGTATAGCCCAGCACTTGCGCCTGGATCGGCGTGCAGTACGGGAAACCCAGGTCCTGGATGGCATGCATCAGCTCGGGGGCGAGCTTGAAATCGTGGAAGCGGGTCTTGCCTTCCTGGGGTTCTACGACGAAGTCTTCGAGCTTCCAGGCAACGACCGGCGGTTTGGGTGCGCGCTCGCGACGTGGCTTGGGGGCTTCGCTGCGTGGTTTTTCCGGCTCGGATGCCACCACAGGTTGCGCGACGGATGCGGTCGACGGCGATAGTTTTGCGTCCGCAACGGGGGCGGTCCGACGTGGTTGGTGCGCATCGGTGCGGCTCGCGCCGTGGACGGGGGCGCTGGCTTCAGGCGCGAGTTGCTCGGCCTCGCTTTTACCGAACATCTTCTTGAGTGCTTTGAGCACGGTCATCTCATCGGTTGGTTAAGGAATGTACGCCGGCCAGTGTAATGCAAGAAACGGGCGCGGCGTAGTGTGATCATCAAAGCGCTGGCGTGGCTATCTGCCTCTTAGCGCAAGCGTTCCGCCAGCCAGGTACCGATGTCGCGAATCTCCTCGGGTAACACTTCGTGGCCCATTGGGTATTCTTGCCATGTCACGGTGACACCATGCTGCTTCAGATACTCTTTCGCGGTCCGGCCCATCGGGTTGAGTACCACTTCGTCGTACTGTCCGTGCAGCGCCAGTACCGGAATGCGTTGCTGGCTGGCCGACAACTGCAGTTCTTCGCCGAAAGTTGGCGCATAAGTGGACAGCGCAATCACGCCGCCCAGCGGTCCCTGCCACTTGACGAATGCCGTGTGATAAACCACTGCTCCGCCTTGGGAAAAACCTGCCAGGAAAATCCGCGAGGCGTCTATTCCGCTGGCTCGCTGGGTTTCCATCAGGCTGATGACCCGTTGCGCCGAGGCTTCCAGTTGTTGCTCGTCGATCGCCCGCGCCGGGCTCAAGGCACGAATGTCATACCAGCTGGGCATGGCGTAGCCACCATTGATGGTCACCGGTTGCGTCGGTGCCTGGGGCAATACGAAGCGCGTGGTCAGCAGGCTTTGCTGCAGCATTTCGGCGACCGGCATGAAGTCGTAGCGATCGGCGCCCAGGCCGTGCAGCCAGATAACGCACGCATCGGCAGTGCCGGAGGGCTCGAGAATCAAGGGGTCGGTCATGGTGTGCTCCAAAAATGTGCGGGTGCGCTCAATCAGTGCCTGATTGCAGTGCGCGCCTGGTGCCTCAGTTAATTAGATGTCGCAATGCTACAAGTTTTTGTCTTGACGTCGCCAGTAACGGACAAGCGCAGCGGTGTGGTACGGGCTTTGCTATTGGTTTAGCCGAGTGATGATTCTTACGCAGCGCGGTAACACTATCAGCTCGACGCGACGCATGGGATATCAGAAATCCGGTGATGGATGTTCGCCAATAGCCGCTACGGGCTTCGCGAACGTGAAGGGCTACAGCCCGTTCGGCCGATTGGTGAGAAGTGAGTAAGGCGCCGTTTATAGCCGCTCTCATTTATTAGACTCATAGCGAAGGCCCAGACGTCGGTTGACCCTAAAAAAAGCCAACAAGGGTCGGCAATGCCTCAAAAGGGTGCGACAGGGTCCCAGCTCCGACACAACAAGAGCAAAACTGGAGGTTTGAATGAAGTTACTGAAATCCACCCTGGCAGTCGTGACTGCAGCAGCAGTTCTCGGTGTCAGCGGGTTCGCTCAGGCGGGTGCAACCCTGGATGCCGTGCAGAAGAAAGGCTTTGTACAGTGCGGTGTGAGCGATGGTTTGCCGGGTTTCTCGGTACCTGATGCCTCCGGCAAGATCCTCGGCATCGACGCTGACTTCTGCCGCGCCGTGGCCGCCGCCGTATTTGGCGACGCCAACAAGGTGAAATTCAGCCAGCTGAACGCCAAAGAGCGTTTCACCGCGCTGCAGTCTGGCGAAATCGATATCCTGTCGCGCAACACCACCATGACCAGTTCCCGCGACGCCGGCATGGGCCTGGTGTTCCCTGGCTTCATTACCTACTACGACGGCATCGGCTTCCTGGTAAACAACAAGCTGGGCGTCAAGAGCGCCAAGGAACTGGACGGCGCGACCATCTGCATCCAGGCCGGTACCACCACTGAGCTGAACGTTTCCGACTACTTCCGCGGTAACGGCCTGAAGTACACCCCCATCACTTTCGACACCTCCGATGAAAGCGCCAAGTCGCTGGAATCCGGTCGCTGCGACGTGCTGACCTCCGACAAGTCCCAGCTGTTCGCCCAGCGCAGCAAGCTGGCTTCGCCGAAGGACTACGTAGTTCTGCCGGAAACCATTTCCAAGGAGCCACTGGGCCCAGTCGTGCGTAATGGCGATGAAGAATGGTCGAAAATCGTCCGCTGGACTGGCTACGCCTTGCTCAACTCCGAAGAAGCCGGCATCACTTCGAAGAACGTCGAAGCTGAAGCCAAAGCCACCAAGAACCCGGACGTTGCCCGTATGCTGGGTGCTGATGGCGAATACGGCAAAGACCTGAAACTGCCGAAAGACTGGGTTGTTCAGATCGTCAAGCAAGTCGGCAACTACGGCGAAATCTTCGAGCGCAACCTCGGCAAGAGCACCCCGCTGGAAATCGATCGTGGCCTGAACGCTCTGTGGAACGCAGGCGGCATTCAATACGCACCACCAGTGCGCTGATGGTTCTATCACCCGGTGGGCCAACCACCGGGTGATGTTCTGTTCCATTCCTTGCGGGGCACTTCATGCAAAATTCAATCGGCGCACCTAAGCAGAGGCTCAGCCTCAGCGATCCACGAGTGCGTGCGTGGGTATTTCAGATCGTCACCATCGTGGCGGTCATTTCTCTGGGCTGGTTTCTGTTCGACAACACGCAGACCAACCTTGAGCACCGGGGTATTACCTCCGGTTTCAGCTTCCTGGAGCGCAGTGCCGGTTTCGGCATCGCTCAAACCCTGATCGACTACACCGAGGCGGACAGCTATGCCCGCGTCTTCGTCATCGGGCTGCTCAACACGCTGCTGGTGACCTTCATTGGTGTCATCCTGGCGACAATCCTCGGTTTCATCGTCGGCGTAGCCCGCCTGTCGAAGAACTGGATCATCGCCAAGGTGGCGACGGTGTATGTGGAGGTCTTTCGCAACATCCCGCCGCTGCTGCAGATCCTGTTCTGGTACTTCGCGGTGTTCCTGACCATGCCGGGGCCGCGTAACAGCCATAACTTCGGCGACACCTTCTTTGTCAGCAGCCGTGGCCTGAACATGCCGGCGGCGCTGATGGCTGAAGGGTTCTGGCCGTTTGTGGTCAGTGTCGTGCTGGCGATTGTCGCCATCGTGCTGATGACCCGCTGGGCCAACAAGCGTTTCGAAGCGACCGGCGAGCCGTTCCATAAATTCTGGGTCGGCCTGGCGCTGTTCCTGGTGATCCCGGCGTTGTGCGCACTGATCTTCGGCGCGCCCGTGCACTGGGAAATGCCGCAGCTCAAGGGGTTCAACTTTGTCGGTGGCTGGGTACTGATCCCGGAACTGCTGGCCTTGACCCTGGCGCTGACGGTGTACACCGCGGCGTTCATCGCCGAGATCGTGCGTTCGGGCATCAAGTCGGTCAGCCATGGCCAGACCGAGGCGGCTCACTCGCTGGGCCTGCGCAACGGTCCGACCCTACGCAAGGTGATCATCCCGCAAGCCCTGCGCGTGATCATCCCGCCACTGACCAGCCAGTACCTGAACCTGGCGAAGAACTCTTCGCTGGCGGCCGGTATCGGTTATCCGGAAATGGTTTCGCTGTTTGCCGGCACGGTGTTGAACCAGACCGGGCAGGCCATTGAAGTCATTGCCATCACCATGAGCGTGTACCTGGCGATCAGTATCAGCATTTCCCTGCTGATGAACTGGTACAACAAGCGCATTGCGCTGATCGAGCGGTGAGGAAACGCGCATGACATCCCATACTTTCAAACCTGATATGCCGCCACCGAGCAAAGTGTTCGGGCCGATGGCATGGATGCGCGCAAACATGTTCTCCAGCTGGCTCAATACGCTGCTGACCCTGTTTGCGTTCTATCTGATCTACCTGGTGGTTCCACCGATTCTCAGCTGGGCGATTCTCGATGCCAACTGGGTCGGCACCACTCAAGCCGATTGCACCAAGGAGGGCGCCTGCTGGGTGTTCATCCAGCAGCGTTTTGGCCAGTTCATGTACGGCTATTATCCAGCGGATCTGCGCTGGCGCGTGGACCTGACCGTGTGGCTGGCCGTGATCGGCGTGGCGCCGCTGTTCATCTCGCGTTTCCCGCGCAAGGCGATCTACGGCCTGAGCTTCCTGGTGTTGTACCCGATCATTGCCTGGTGCCTGTTGCACGGCGGCGTGTTCGGCCTGGCGACCGTGGCGACCAGCCAATGGGGCGGCCTGATGCTGACCCTGGTGATCGCCACCGTCGGTATTGCCGGCGCTTTGCCGTTGGGCATCGTCCTGGCGCTGGGGCGTCGTTCGAACATGCCGGCGATTCGTGTGGTCTGCGTGACCTTCATCGAGTTCTGGCGCGGCGTGCCGTTGATCACGGTGCTGTTCATGTCCTCGGTGATGCTGCCATTGTTTCTGCCTGAGGGCATGAACTTCGACAAGCTGCTGCGGGCATTGATCGGCGTGATCCTGTTCCAGTCGGCCTACGTGGCCGAAGTGGTGCGTGGCGGTCTGCAAGCGATTCCGAAGGGGCAATACGAAGCGGCCGCGGCGATGGGCCTGGGCTATTGGCGCAGCATGGGCCTGGTGATTCTTCCGCAAGCCCTGAAGATGGTGATCCCGGGGATCGTCAACACCTTCATCGCATTGTTCAAGGACACGAGCCTGGTGATCATCATCGGCCTGTTCGACTTGCTCAACAGCGTGAAACAAGCTGCCGCCGACCCGAAATGGCTGGGCATGGCCACCGAAGGCTATGTATTCGCCGCCCTGGTGTTCTGGATTTTCTGTTTTGGTATGTCCCGCTATTCCATGCATTTGGAACGCAAGCTGGACACTGGCCACAAGCGTTAGGAGTTGACTCATGAGTGAAGCGATCAAACAGCCTGTGAGCCCTGAAGGCATTATTCAGATGCAGGGCGTGAACAAGTGGTACGGCCAGTTCCACGTGTTGAAAGACATCAACCTGAACGTCAAGCAGGGCGAGCGTATCGTCCTGTGCGGCCCGTCGGGTTCCGGCAAGTCCACCACCATCCGCTGCCTCAATCGCCTGGAAGAACACCAGCAGGGCCGCATCGTGGTCGACGGCGTGGAACTGACCAACGACCTCAAGCAGATCGAAGCGATCCGTCGCGAAGTCGGCATGGTGTTCCAGCACTTCAACCTGTTCCCGCACCTGACCATCCTGCAGAACTGCACCCTGGCGCCGATGTGGGTGCGCAAGATGCCCAAGCGCAAGGCCGAGGAAATCGCCATGCATTATCTGGAGCGCGTACGCATTCCGGAACAGGCGCACAAGTACCCGGGCCAGCTTTCTGGCGGTCAGCAGCAGCGCGTGGCGATTGCCCGCGCCCTGTGCATGAAACCGAAGATCATGCTGTTCGACGAACCGACCTCGGCCCTCGACCCGGAAATGGTGAAAGAGGTTCTGGACACCATGATCGGCCTGGCCGAAGACGGCATGACCATGCTCTGTGTGACCCACGAGATGGGTTTCGCCCGCACCGTGGCCAACCGCGTGATCTTCATGGACAAAGGTGAAATCGTTGAACAGGCTGCGCCGAATGACTTCTTCGACAACCCGCAGAATGACCGTACGAAGTTGTTCCTGAGCCAGATCCTGCATTGATCGATCTCAGGCAGTGAAAATAGACCCGGACTTGTCCGGGTTTGTTTTTTTTCGGGTCAGGAATCCGCCGTGTCATGTTCCGGATGGCGACCCGACAACAGTTGCTGCAAATGGGCTTCGTCGTTCAGCGAGTGGACTTCAGCCATCAGGTGCGGATGCCGATCAAGCAGGCGCATCAGCACGAATAACGACTGAGCCGGGGTAACTTCGCCGCGTTCATAACGGGAGAACGCATTATGCCCGCCTCCGGATAGCAGCTTCACCGCGTCTTTTTGCGTGAGGTGCAGTTTGCGGCGGATGCGTTTGATTTCCGCACCTGTCGCCAGCGCGTAGTCTTCCAGCAATCGATCGCTGGCCCTGGAGTAACGTTCGGCGCTGTCGGTGTCGTGATCGAATTCGATTTCACCGCAGATCCGGCATTCCCATCCGGCAATATGGTGTACTTGCCGAGTCACCTGCCTGTAGTCGACCGTAAAGCTACGGCCTTTGAAGTGATGCATCGCCTCGATGGCGTTGCCGTCCTACGCGAAGCTGACTAACATGTCAGAAAATTCATCCCATGATTGGATGAAAAGGCGAGCCCGATGTCAGAGATGTCCCCGCTAATAAAGCGCTCCCTGGTCGATCAAGCCTTGGAGCAACTGCGCCAACGCATCAGCGACGGCGTGTGGGCTGTCGGCCAGCGCCTGCCTACCGAGCCGGAATTGGTCGCCGAGCTAGGCATCAGCCGAAACACGGTGCGCGAAGCCATGCGCGTACTGGCGTTTTCCGGATTGATCGAGATTCGTCAGGGCGACGGCAGTTACGTGCGTGCGGTCGTCGACCCGCTGGACACGCTCAAGGCACTATCCCGTTGCTCGTTGGAGCAGGCCCGGGAAACCCGGCACATCCTCGAAGTCGAGGCCATCGGCCTGGCGGCGCTACGGCGCACCGAGGAGGATCTGCTTGCCTTGCGCCAGGCGCTGAAAACCAGCGGCGAGCATTATCACGGCGACCTGGAGCACTACATCGCCTGCGACCTGGTGTTCCATCGCCTGCTGGTGGACGCCGCGCACAACCCGGCCCTGAGCGAGCTGTATCGCTATTTCTCCAGCGTGATCGGCGCTCAATTGCGCCAGAGCCTCAATATCATTCCCCGCCATCAACACGTGTTCGACCTGCACATCGAAATCCTCGAAGCAGTCGAACGCCAGGATCCGGAGCGGGCCAAGGCCCTCTGCCGGCAGTTGATCAATGAACCCTGAACCCGAGCTTTCCATGTCCCGCGATCCGCTTGACTGCACTACCGCAACGCCGAACAAACGCGGCGCCGAACTCGAAGAATTGCTGATCGACGCCGAGGCGGACGACGAGCAGGCCCAGCAGAGCCAGCCGCTGATGCGTCGGCCCTGGTTGTTGTTGCTAGGCCTGATCCTGGTCGCGTTGAACCTGCGCCCGGCCTTGTCGAGCATGGCGCCGCTGCTCAGCGAAGTGTCGAAGAGCCTCGGCCTGTCGGCCGCCCAGGCCGGTCTGCTGACAACCCTGCCAGTGCTCTGCCTGGGCCTGTTCGCGCCATTGGCGCCAGTGCTGGCGCGCCGCTTCGGCGCTGAACGAGTGGTGCTCGGGATCCTGCTGACGCTGGCAGGCGGCATCATCCTGCGCAGCTCGTTCGGCCAGTTCGGCCTGTTCGCGGGCAGCATCCTCGCTGGCGCCAGCATCGGTGTGATCGGCGTGTTGCTGCCGGGCATCGTCAAGCGCGACTTCGCCAGGCAGGCCGGCACCATGACCGGCGTCTACACCATGGCGCTGTGCCTGGGTGCGGCGATGGCGGCCGGCGCGACGGTGCCATTGAGTGAACACCTGGGCCATGACTGGGCCCTGGGCTTGGGCTTCTGGATGCTGCCGGCCCTGCTGGCCGCCGTGTTCTGGCTGCCGCAAGTGGGCCAGAAACACGGGGCGCATCAAGTGGCGTATCGTGTCCGCGGGCTGCTGCGTGATCCCCTGGCCTGGCAGGTGACCTTGTACATGGGGCTGCAATCGTCCCTGGCCTACATCGTGTTCGGCTGGTTGCCGTCGATCCTCATCGGTCGCGGGCTGACCCCGACCCAGGCGGGGCTGGTGCTGTCCGGCTCGGTAATCGTGCAACTGGTCAGCTCTCTCGCGGCGCCCTGGCTGGCAACGCGCGGCAAAGACCAGCGCCTGGCGATCGTGATCGTCATGCTGATGGTGCTCGGCGGGCTGTTCGGCTGCCTCTACGCGCCCATCGAAGGGTTGTGGGGCTGGGCGATCCTGTTGGGCCTGGGGCAGGGCGCGACGTTCGCCCTGGCTCTGACGCTGATCGTGCTGCGCTCGCGCGACGCCCATGTGGCCGCCAACCTCTCCGGCATGGCCCAGGGTTTTGGTTATACGCTGGCGTCATTGGGGCCGTTCGCGGTCGGCGTGGTACATGACTTGACCGGCGGCTGGAATGCCCTGGGCTGGATCTTTGGCCTGGTTGGCCTGGGCGCGATCATCGCCGGCCTCGGCGCCGGTCGAGCGTTGTATGTCGGTGTCGTCAGCGAAAGAGTCGGCGAGCTTCGCTGATGTCATTTTCATAGCGAATGACGATAGTGTTCCACGCGACGGCAGATTATCGTGCAGGCCTACTGAAACGATTTTCGGAGTCCGTCCATGAGCGATGCCCACACAGCCCTGATCACCCGGTTCTACCAGGCATTCCAGCGCCTCGATGCCGAGGCCATGAGCGCCTGCTACACCGATGACGTGGTGTTCAGTGATCCGGCCTTCGGCGAACTGCGTGGGCGCGATGCCGGCGACATGTGGCGCATGCTCACCACGCGGGCCAAGGATTTTTCCCTGACGTTCGATAACGTGCGCAGCGACGAACGTTCCGGCGGCGCCCATTGGGTGGCGACTTATCTGTTCAGCCAGACCGGCAATACAGTGGTCAACGACATCCAGGCGCGCTTCGTGTTTCGTGACGGCAAGATCTGCGAACACCACGATCATTTCGACCTGTGGCGCTGGTCGCGCCAGGCCTTGGGCACCAAAGGCCTGCTGTTGGGTTGGACACCGCTGGTGCGCAACGCCGTCCGCGCCCAGGCGCTCAAGGGGCTGCGGGCGTTCCAGGCCAGTCGCTGATAAGATCGCGGCTTGTTTCCATCGCGGCTGTTGAATATTTCCGTGACCACCATCGAATCATCCCCCGGCCTCGCCGCCCCCGCCACGCCCGAACCGGCCAAGCCCTGGTTCGTCTATCTGGTGCGCGCCGCCAACGGCTCGCTGTACTGCGGCATCAGCGATGACCCGGTGCGGCGTTTCGCCAAGCATCAGAGCGGCAAGGGCGCGCGTTTCTTTCTCTCCAGCCCGGCGGTCGCGCTGGTCTATACCGAGGCCTGCCGTGACAAGGGCGAGGCGTTGCGGCAGGAGCGGTTGATCAAGAAGTTGAGAAAAAAAGCCAAGGAAGTTTTGGTTGGGGGCTATAGCTCTGGCGCGTGACTAAATCTCTATTGTCTGCAGTTTAAGTTTTAATGGCCAGCGCCCAACAATGTTGAGCACCGGCTTAAATGTAGTGTATGTCAGTGTCTAGTATTCCTAGATTTCATAAGTGGCTGGAACTAAAAGAGCCTCAAATGTCGCCGAAAATACTTCACAGCCCCCCAGCTGTTACGGCCGATCGTGCCGCGACAAAAGTTTCCTACAATGCGGTCATAATGAAAGCCTTCATTATGTATCGTGTTGATTAAATCGCTGAAGCGCATGGTGTCGATTGGGCGAACTATGTCCGCATTTAATGTTTTTGAGATATAGATCAGATCTGCCTGGTAGTTTGTGGATAGCATGCCGCTCTCAAGGTGCGACGCAGCTTTATATTCGGAGAGTATGTAATCCGGGATATCCGTGGCTCCGGGGGCGTATCTGTAAGGAGTTCGGTTATTCACCAGATCAGCCCACGACGAACCTTTATCCCCAGCTTGCGTCCCTAAACCTGAGCGAAACTGTACGTCGGTCTTAGGCAATGGTTTGAGCATGTAACGACCTCGCGCAAATCCATGCGCGTCTATGAGCAGAGTTCGGCTGTTTGGTCCACCAACATACATCTCATAGCTCGATATTAAGGCTTGCTCTCCAGCAACACCCTTGACAGTGCCAGTAACTGCCTGTCCTGCTGGGAGCCTCCCCCCACGAGGTATGAATTTTTGTACTCCCTGTCGAAGTCCTCTAGAGACCGCCTTAGCCATTGCGCCACCCACCCCGACGGCGACATTTGCAAGTCCCGTGCCCATAGAAATCCAACCCAATCTTTCCGACAGTTCTGGATCGCTTTCCTGAGTGGCTGCCGCGGCAATTCCAAATGCTCCTGATACAGTGGCCAATCCTACGGTAGCGACGGTCATTACAGTACCCCCGGTAACAGGGGTGAGGATCAGGCCGATGGTAGCTCCGTAGAGCGCATTGAGGGTAGCTACCTGTGTAGGGGTAAATAGGGGGGTAGTGGTCCTCATAACTTCCTTCCGGACGATCCGCGCGTGACCGCTGGGGTCGCTGAAGTTGATCGGGTTATTATCGCAGTAGCAATAGCTATTGAGGCCGCCCTCATCAAAGGGGCTGAGGATGTCTGGTGCTTGAAAGCATTGATTCACCGGGTCGTAGACACGGTAACCATTACCGAGGGGGTACGTGCCTGTGACCCGGTCAATCGGTTGACCATTGAAACCCAGCCAACTGGGCTTGGTCCTGTCATCGGGCCGATAGCCAAAAGGCGTGTACGCAAAGAAAGTCGGCGAATTGTCAGAAAGGTTATAGCTGGCGACCAGGGTGCCATGTGCATCCTTGATCTCGAAGCTGTTGGAAATGCTGGCCTCCCCCTTGCTGTTCTCCAGCGTCTGTTGTTGGAGGACGCAGGCGCTGCTGTCGTTCAGGAGCGACAAAGTCCGATAATACTGCTCTCCATCAATCTGCAGCTCAGCTTTACGAGCATATTGGTAGTGGTCCTTGTAATAGTACTGCTCGGAATAATCAGCTCCAGAGCACGCGACCTGTCTGCCCGAAGGGTCATATATGTATTCGTAGCTGGTGTCGGGAATTTGTGTTTTCAGATTACCCAATCTCGATGCCTGGTTGTAGCGTAGGGTTTTTCCGTGACTGTCTTTATGTAGACGGCCCAGTTCGTCGTACGTGAATGTTGTAGGCGGATAATTCTCTGCGGAGTGAGAGATAGACTTCAGCTGGGTGTAGTCAGTCTCATCATACGTATATTTAGTAGTGTTCTCGCCTTGTGCAAAAATACTGCTGCATTCGCTGATATTGCCAAATGCATCGTAAACAAACGTTTGCTCATTTAAAGAGTTTCCTTGAGGGTCAAGCGGTACCTCGCTGCCAGAACACCAATAGCGCTCGAGACGCCCTTCAGGGGTATAGCTGAATTCTTCCCGGCGCAGCAGCTCTTCATTCGCGAGCATTTCCGTGCTGGCCAACCACCCACCTTGATAGGTTCGCTTGATTGCAAGCTCCGCAAAACCTTCAACAGTGAAGCGGCGTTCGCTTTCGCGCAGTTGTTCATCGTAGGTGTAGGCGATGGCCATACAGCGTCCGCTGTCTATGTCTGTGACGGTTTCCTCACTCAAGGCGCCGCTGTCGTCGTAGCTTAAACTTGTTATCACCTTATCGCTCGATGATCCCGTGGGGCGCCCTAGCGAGTCGTACTCATATTTTGTTGTATGGCCAAAGGCATCCTTGCATTCAAGCAACACACCGCCTAACGAATATGTAAAACAGGCCTCAGTCAAGGTTGTGTCTGGATAACCGGTAGCCTTTTCAGTAACCTTGCCGGTGTATCTATCGTAACTCGACTCGAAGCTTGGTGTCTGGGTCGGCTGGAAGACGTCGGAGGGTGTAAGACTGCTTGCCCCCAATGAACTATCACCTGCGTAGTTATAGGTATAGGTCTGCTGTCTTCCACCGACCTGTACTTCATTGAGACGTCCTAAACCATCGAATTTACGCTTACCGAATGTATGAGCCTCTGTGTCCTCAGGTGTCTGAATACTCGCAGACGCGACCGCCATTACGGGGGCATGTGCTGGGTAACCGTAACAGGTCACCGTACCTGCGTGAGTCATGCTGATCATGCGGCCAAAATGATCATAGTCATATTGGCTATTTTCGCCGGTGGACGAGACTTCCTCGCTTAAACGGCCCCAGGCGTCATAGGCGCTGATTGTTTTTTGCGCTACTGTTTCTCCACTGATTTTCTCGTCAGTTTCTTTGTCAATTTTTACTACTGTACTGAAGAACTCATTTTCCTGTATCTGCCCACCTTTCCCGTCATCCTTGATCCGGGTGCGGACGCCGCTGGAGTAGTCTCCCCATTCCCGCCATTGCTTGGACTCGCGTGAAATCGGGTCGTAATCGAAACAGGTGGCACCCGCGCCGTCGAGCTGAATCTTCGAGCGTTGGCCCCAGTCGTTGTAGGTTGTGACCAGTTGACTTTCAAACAATAATCTACCGTCCGGACGGTAGTCGTACTCTGTGGTCTGTTTTTCGCGACCCAGTTCGTCATAGGTCGTGCTGGACAAAGTACGCCAATCGTTGATACCCCAAATATAGTGTTTCGTACTTACGATTCTCCCCAGGGCATCGAACTCCTCCCGATACTCCTCTGATTTACCCTTCTCATTCGTAGGGGTAAAAGTTGAGCGGCACTGGAGGCCGTTTTCAGTGTAGTAAGTAAAACCGGTTCTACTGCGCAGTTCATCGCTTTGATAGAAATCATTTTTACCGATCAGGCGGCCCATATAGTCGTACTCATAGTACGTTTCGTTACCGAGACTATCGACGGTCATGATCACTTCTGCGGTGAGCGCTGAAACTGTCTGGCTGGTAATGACGGGGATATTTTCCGCCGTTGTCAGGGTGCTGGTGGTGGTCAAATTGCGGCCTTGAAGTTTGTACTGCCTTGTGATTGTCTGGCCAGAAAGCGGCACCTCATTGCCTTGGCTATCGAGGATCTGCTGGGTAATGGACTTCACTCGGCCGAAGGTGTCTGGGGCGTTGATGTCGGTGTAGTACGCCGTCGTTTCCAGCGTCATTGCGCCGTCCTGCCAGGATTTCAGTTTGACGTAATCGTCGGTTACAGGGTCGAGAACTGTAAGTTTTATCGAAGGCTTAATCGCCGGGCCGGCAAGTGTAGGATCCTTTGTCGGCACCTCAGTGTATCCATAGAAAGTCCACTTGAGATCGACGCGCTTGTCATCGCGTTTTGTATAGACTTTTTCGGATTCGACAAACACCTTGAAAAGGTTCGGGTCTCCTAGGGGGATAATGTCGATGGGTAAGTTGTAGTCTTGTTTTCCGTTAATGCCGTAGGAGTAAGCGCGGTGATGGACAGTAGCGTCGTAGTCAATCGTCCCATAGGTGAACCCTTGACTGACTTGCTTCTTATCAGTCACCAACGGCAGTATCATGTCATCGAGGAGATATCCCACAAGACCCTGCGAGTTGCCTTGCTCGCGCATGAGGATATGTTCTTCCTTGAAAGCTTTGTAATAAGTCCATTCGGTGGTGATACCATTTTCTGTTGTGCGGATCAGGTTTCCGGCCGTGTCCAATATTGATGTGGATGTTTCCGTCCTTGATGTTTCTTTATTTTTGTAGGTGTGTTGGGTTGTGTTGACTAGTTCTTTCTCTTCCTTGTGGTGCTCGCTTGTCATTTCGATTGTATGTGTGCAGTCGCCTAGAGTGTGGATCTCGCTGGTTTGAACGCCGTCGGAGTTGTAATGAAAGGCTGTGGTGCTTGGCGTTCCCTCAGTCATATTTGTACGCGTGGTGATATTTTCCTCGTATGAATAGTCGCATTTGCTTGTCAGTATGCCACTGGCGCTTAATGTATGGCAGGCTACTTTCCAGTCAGTGCCGTAAGAGATCTCTTCTCGCAGGCCTGATGGATGTTCAATTGAACAGAGCGCGCTGTATTTTTTATCGTCGCGGAAATTATACTTGAATGTTTTTGTGGCGAGTGTGCTAGATGCCTTGACTATTTTGGCTTCTGTCAGGCTTGTATTTTGGGTGTCGATTTTGAATTCATGTTTGTAACTTTCCTGTGTGCCTGGGTAAAGTTCGAAGGTGACAAGGTCTTGGGAGTATGAGACATTTAATAATATTGCGCTTTCGTCCTTTATGGACTTTAGCCGGGGTGGATAGGGTTGGACTGGGTTGTTGACTTTCGTATCTTCCCATTCTATCGTTAGCGAAAGTCCCAGCGCAGATATGATTTTTTCAGGAGTGTAGTCAGTTATAACTATGTCAGTTTCAGTGTCAGGTCTGATACTGCCTTTTTTAATAAAGTGCAGGTGAGGAACTAGTCTCTCAGTTGTTCCATCTTTATGTACGACGGTAGGGTGTCGTGGGTCGCTGCCTCGTTCCAGCGTGAAGGCCGGATGGTATAAGTCGTTCTGATCTGTCGTCCACACCCCGCCGGTTGAAAGATATAGAGTGCTGAAGCGGCTTTGCCCGTTAGTGTGAAGGTGGGTAAAGCGCAGTGCCCAGTTTCCAAGGTGGTCGTCGTATAGCTCTGGAGAATAAAAGAGATTGAGGTCCAAAAACGGTCCGCGGCCTTCGTTACCGACTATTGATGCGATAGGTAAGTAAGTATGAAATTGGCCTGTTCGAGGGTCGACTTCATGTATTTGAGGGCTTTGGGTGTCGAAAAGCGGATATTTTGTGATGTCCATGGCTCATTACCTCTTCGTGAAGGGGTTATAGAGGATTGAAATGAAGTAGCCCAAGCATTGCTGACTTCTCAGTCGTTCTCGGGTATGGAAAAATCTTAGGCGGCATGTAATGGGGAGTGAACTGTCAGAAATACTAGTTGTTTAGCTTAAAAAGAAATTAAGGCTATAACCGGATTGGTTTGTTACAGATCGGTCACTTTCATCCGACGTTGCTCAACCACTGATGCTCATGGCGCAGTATTCATCAATCCGATTGGGTAGGCCGTTTACCCTTTGCACGCTAAGCTGGTTGTTCCTACGTCCGACGGACTCCAGCATGTCAGAACTGATCCTCCATCATTACCCAACCTCCCCATTCGCAGAAAAAGCCCGCCTGCTGCTGGGTTTCAAAGGCCTGTCCTGGCGTTCGGTAGGTATCCCGCCAATGATGCCCAAGCCGGACCTGACGGCCTTGACCGGCGGTTACCGCAAGACGCCGGTGTTGCAGATCGGCGCGGACATCTACTGCGACACGGCGTTGATAGCTCGGCGACTTGAGCAGCAGAAAGCCTCCCCGGCGCTGTTTCCCGAGGGCCGGGAAATGATCGCTGCGTCCTTTGCCGCATGGGCGGATTCGGTGGTGTTTCAGCATGCGGTAAGCCTGGTGTTCCAACCGGAATCGGTGGCGGTGCGTTTTGCCAAGTTGCCGCCCGAGGCGATCAAGGCGTTCATCAGCGACCGTGTCGGGCTGTTCAGTGGCGGCACGGTCACGCGTCTATCCGCCGAGCAGGCCAAGCACCAGTGGCCTGTGATCATGGCGCGCCTGGAGCAGCAGTTGCAGCGTGAAGAGGGCGACTTCCTGCTGGGCGATCCGTCGATTGCCGACTTTGCCATGGCCCATCCGCTGTGGTTTCTCAAGGGCACGCCTGTCACTTCACCTTTGGTGGACGCTCATCCGGCGGTATCGGCGTGGCTGGCGCGGGTGTTGGGTTTCGGCCATGGCGCGTCGAGCCAGATGAGTTCCGAAGAGGCCTTGGAGGTGGCTCGCAATGCGACGCCGGCAGCGCTGCCGGATGAGTCATTCGAGGAGCCGAACGGGTTTGTGGCGGGGCAGCGGGTGAGCATCGCGGCGACTGATTACGGTGTCGATCCGGTGGTTGGGGAGTTGTTGTTTGCCGGTAGCGAAGAATTGATTCTGCGTCGTCAGGACGAGCGTGGCGGGGTGGTGCATGTGCACTTTCCGCGGCTCGGGTTTCGCATCGAGGCGGTCTGATTTTTGCTGAGGTGGTGACTGGTCTAACGCCATCGCGAGCAAGCTCGCTCCCACAGTGATTTCGGCGGACGCGAATCCGATGTTCACCGCGCACCTAATGTGGGAGCGAGCTTGCTCGCGATGGGGCCATCAGGGCCGACATCACCGTTGGGCGGCAGATTTATATCGCGGCCAACGCCTTGAGAATATTCTCCGGCTCATACCCACGAATCAACGTGCCATTCACATCCAGGATCGGAATCCCCCGGCCGCCCAGCGCCTCGTAGGCCTTGCGCGCTTCGATCGTGCCCCAGTTCTGGTACGCGACCACCACCAGCAGAACCAGCAGGCACTTTTTCAGTACCCGGGTGAGCATCAGTTACGCCGCTTGAGCTGATCGGTCAGCGAGGTCGGTAAACCCTTGATGATCAGCGTGCCGGCCTCTTCGTCGTATTCGATCTTCGAGCCCAGCAGATGCGCTTCGAAGCTGATGGACAAGCCTTCGGCGCGGCCGGTGAAGCGGCGGAACTGATTGAGGGTGCGTTTATCCGCCGGAATTTCCGGCGACAGGCCGTAGTCCTTGTTGCGGATGTGGTCGTAGAACGCTTTCGGGCGCTCTTCGTCGATCAGCTCCGAGAGCTCTTCCAGGCCCATCGGCTCGCCGAGCTTGGCCTGGCTGCTGGCGTAGTCCACCAGGGTCTTGGTTTTCTCCCGGGCGTCGTCTTCGGGCAGGTCTTCGCTTTCGACGAAGTCGCTGAAAGCCTTGAGCAGGGTGCGGGTTTCGCCGGGGCCGTCGACGCCTTCCTGGCAACCGATGAAGTCGCGAAAGTACTCCGAAACCTTCTTGCCGTTCTTGCCCTTGATGAACGAGATGTACTGCCTGGACTGTTTGTTGTTCTGCCATTCCGACACGTTGATCCGCGCCGCCAGGTGCAACTGGCCCAGGTCCAGGTGGCGCGACGGGGTCACGTCCAGCTCGTCAGTCACGGCCACGCCTTCGCTGTGGTGCAGCAGGGCGATCGCCAGGTAGTCGGTCATGCCTTGCTGGTAATGAGCGAACAGCACGTGGCCGCCCACCGACAGGTTGGATTCTTCCATCAGCTTTTGCAGGTGTTCCACCGCCACGCGACTGAACGCAGTGAAGTCCTTGCCGCCGTCGAGGTATTCCTTCAACCAGCCACTGAACGGATGCGCCCCGGATTCGGCATGGAAGAAGCCCCAGGCCTTGCCTTGCTTGGCGTTGTAGCTCTCGTTGAGGTCGGCGAGCATGTTCTCGATGGCCGTGGACTCCGCCAGTTCGGAATCGCGGGCATGGAGCACAGCGGGCGTGCCGTCGGGTTTTTTGTCGATCAGGTGGACGATGCAATGACGGATCGGCATGGATTTCTCGGCTGATGAAAGAGAGGAGGGCGCGCTCCCCGAAAAAGGGCCCAGTGTACCGCAATCACTGGTTTTGGGACGTGGTGAAGGCCCTTTCAGACCGGTCTGACACCCGGTGAGCATTTTTTTACCGATTTAGCGCAATAAAGCTGACCAAATGGGTAGGTAGAGGCGGATATTTCACAGGCGTTGTGCTAGTTTTGCCCGGTCTTACGCGAAGTCACTGCGTTAAGCGTGCATTCAGCATTTGTCAGGTCGAACCAAACCCGGATTTCGGCATCTATTACCCCGATCCGTCGTGGTGATGACCGAGGGAGGCTGATCAGATAGATCGGCTCGATGGCTGACACTGCACTCTGCAATCCATATGAATTTGATAGGGAAGGAACACTACATGGCTCTTACTAAAGACCAACTGATCGCTGATTTGGCTGAATCTGTAGACGCACCAAAAGCTACCGTGCGTGCGCTGCTGGACCAACTGGGCCAAGTGGTTGCCGATCAGCTGGAAAACGGCGGCGAACTGACCTTGCCAGGTGTTGGCAAGCTGAAAGTCACCGAGCGTCCTGCCCGTACCGGTCGCAACCCTTCGACTGGCGCAGCCATCGAAATCCCGGCCAAGAAAGTGATCAAGCTGGTTGTGGCCAAAGGCCTGACCGACGCGGTCAACAAGTAAGATCGTTTTATGAAAAACCGTGCCGCGGAGCGATCCGGGCACGGTTTTTTGTTGCCTTGAAAAAGTGGACAGTGGTGACTAATGCTGATCACTCAAGAAAAACGACGTACCTGTGGCGAGGGAGCTTGCTCCCGCTCGGCTGCGAAGCAGTCGTATTCCGGCGGGTACGGTGTGTTTGATGCTGCGTATTCGGCAGGTTTTGGGGCCGCTACGCAGCCCAGCGGGAGCAAGCTCCCTCGCCACGGGGATGTCGATACCTTAAGTGAACCGCATCAGGCTGTGTTGAGGGAGTTTCAGTCCTTGCGAGCCCAGCGCGCCTGGCGCCAGGCTTGTTGCTGCGCCTGGTCCTGAAAGGTCCAGGCCACGAACCGACTCTGCTTCTGCCCTTGGGACATTTCCACGACCTGGCTGTGCAGCGCTCCGGCCTTCTTCAGCGCGGCTTGAATCGCCGGCAGGTTCGAGGCCTTCGATACCAGCGTGCTGAACCACAGCACTTGCCCGGCGATCTGGGCGCTCTCACTGATCAACTGCGTGACGAAGCGCGCCTCGCCACCCTCGCACCACAGCTCCGCCGCCTGGCCGCCAAAATTCAGCACCGGCAACTTGCGTTTCGGATCCGCCTTGCCCAATGCCCGCCATTTTCGCTGGCTGCCCTTGGTGGCTTCCTCCAGGGAGGCGTGGAACGGCGGGTTGCACATCGTCAGGTCGAACCGTTCGGTACTTTCCAGAAGCCCCGACAGGATGTGCTTGCGGTTGGGTTGCTGGCGCAGCTGGATGGCTTTGTTCAGGCCGTTGGACTGGACGATGGCCTTGGCCGACGCGATTGCCGTCGGGTCGATTTCCGAGCCCAGGAAGTGCCAGCGGTAATCGCTGTAGCCGATCAGCGGATAAACGCAGTTGGCGCCGGTGCCAACGTCCAGCACCTTGACCGCCGCGCCGCGAGGAATTTCGCCTTCATTGTGGCTGGCGAGCAGGTCGGCGAGAAAATGCACGTAGTCGGCGCGCCCCGGCACGGGTGGGCACAGGTAGTCCGCCGGAATGTCCCAATAGGCGATGCCATAGAAGGACTTGAGCAGCGCCCGGTTGAACACTCGCACCGCCTCGGGGCTGGCGAAGTCGATGCTTTCCTTGCCGTAGGGATTGATGATCACAAACTTCGCCAGTTCCGGTGTGCTCTTGATCAGCGCCGGGAAGTCGTAGTGGCCCTGATGGCGATTGCGCGAATGCAGGCTGGCCTTCTCCCGCGGCGCCTTGGCCTCGGCGACGGGCTTGGGCTTCTGGCGGGGAGGGCGGGGAGGGCGAGGAGGGCGAGGAGGGCGAGGAGCGGTCATGGCGGGTCGATTCAGGGCTGGCTTAAAAAGTGGCGGGCATTGTCCCACATTCGGCGTTGATGGCTGCGCGAATTAAATGTGGAGGCGAGCTTGTGTGGGAGCGAGCTTGCTCGCGATGGCTGTGTATCAGCTGGCATATAAATTGGCTGACCTGCCGCTATCGCGAGCAAGCTCGCTCCCACAGGTTCTCTACTGTCTGAAGGATGGGGCAGGCAGAAACAAGGAGGCCACCAGGGCCTCCCTTTTCAATCACGAACCACCGTTACAGGCTGGCAATCCGCGCGTGCTGCTCGGCCAGCTTGCCCAGGGCCTGTTCGGCCTCGGCCAGTTTGGCCCGCTCCTTCTCGATGACTTCGGCCGGTGCCTTGTCGACGAAGCCGGCGTTCGACAGCTTGCCGCCGACGCGCTGGACTTCGCCCTTCAGACGCAGGATTTCCTTGTCCAGGCGCGCCAGTTCGGCGGCCTTGTCGATCAGGCCGGCCATTGGCACCAGCACTTCCATCTCGCCAACCAGGGCGGTGGCTGACAGCGGTGCTTCTTCGCCCGTAGCCAGTACCGTCACCGATTCGAGTTTCGCCAGCTTCTTGAGCAGCGCTTCGTTCTCGTTGAGACGGCGCAGGTCTTCGGCGTAGGCGTTTTTCAGGAACAGGGTCAGCGGTTTGCCTGGGCCGATGTTCATTTCGGCGCGGATGTTGCGCAGGCCGAGCATGAAGGTTTTCAGCCACTCGATGTCGTCTTCGGCTGCCGGATCGATGCGGCTTTCGTTGGCCACCGGCCACGGTTGCAGCATGATCGTCTTGCCCTGGGCACCGGCCAGCGGTGCGACGCGCTGCCAGATTTCCTCGGTGATGAACGGCATGAACGGATGCGCCAGGCGCAGGGCCACTTCCAGTACGCGAACCAGGGTGCGACGGGTGCCGCGCTGGCGCTCGACCGGTGCGTTTTCGTCCCACAGTACCGGCTTGGACAGTTCCAGGTACCAGTCGCAATACTGGTTCCAGATGAACTCGTACAGCGCTTGTGCGGCCAGGTCGAAACGGAACTGGTCGAGCTGGCGGGTCACTTCGGCTTCGGTGCGTTGCAACTGCGAAATGATCCAGCGATCAGCCAGGCTCAGCTCGTAGGCTTCGCCGTTCTGGCCGCAGTCTTCGCCCTTGTCCAGCACGTAGCGCGCGGCGTTCCAGATCTTGTTGCAGAAGTTGCGATAGCCTTCGACGCGGCCCATGTCGAACTTGATGTCGCGACCGGTGGATGCCAGCGAGCAGAAGGTAAACCGCAGAGCGTCGGTGCCGTAGCTGGCGATGCCCTCGGCAAATTCTTCGCGGGTGGCCTTCTCGATCTTCTTCGCCAGTTTCGGCTGCATCAGGCCCGAGGTGCGTTTCTGTACCAGGGTTTCCAGGTCAATGCCGTCGATGATGTCCAGCGGGTCGAGGACGTTGCCCTTGGACTTGGACATCTTCTGGCCCTGGCCGTCGCGCACCAGGCCATGGACGTAGACAGTCTTGAACGGCACTTGCGGCGTGCCGTCCTCGTTTTTCACCAAGTGCATGGTCAGCATGATCATCCGGGCGACCCAGAAGAAAATGATGTCGAAGCCGGTGACGAGCACGTCGGTGGAGTGGAATTTCTTCAGGAACTCGGTCTGTTGCGGCCAGCCCAGGGTCGAGAACGTCCACAGGCCCGAACTGAACCAGGTGTCGAGAACGTCGTTGTCCTGCGCCAGCGCTACGTCCGGGCCAAGGTTGTGCTTGGCGCGGACTTCGGCTTCATCGCGACCGACGTAGACCTTGCCCGACTCGTCGTACCAGGCCGGGATGCGGTGGCCCCACCACAGCTGGCGGCTGATGCACCAATCCTGGATGTCGCGCATCCAAGAAAAGTACATGTTTTCGTATTGCTTGGGCACGAACTGGATGCGGCCGTCTTCCACGGCGGCAATCGCCGGCTCGGCCAGCGGCTTGGTCGACACGTACCACTGGTCGGTCAGCCACGGCTCGATGATGGTGCCAGAGCGATCGCCTTTCGGGACTTTCAGCCCATGGTCGTCAACGCTGACCAGCAGGCCGGCGGCGTCGAATGCGGCAACGATCTGCTTGCGCGCTTCGAAGCGATCCAGGCCGGCGTATTCGGCCGGGATCTGGCCGTCGACGCTTTCGTTCAGGGTGCCGTCGAGGTTGAATGCCTGGGCGGCCGGCAAGACATTCGCGTTCTTGTCGAAGATGTTCAACAGCGGCAGGTTGTGGCGCTTGCCGACTTCGTAGTCGTTGAAGTCGTGGGCCGGGGTGATTTTCACGCAACCGGTGCCGAATTCAGGATCGCAATAGTCGTCGCCAATGATCGGGATGCGACGGCCAACCAGCGGCAGCTCGACGAACTGGCCGATCAGCGCCTGGTAGCGCTCGTCGTTCGGGTTCACCGCTACGGCGGAGTCGCCCAGCATGGTTTCCGGACGCGTGGTGGCGACGATCAGGTAATCCTTGCCTTCGGCGGTCTTGGCGCCGTCGGCCAGCGGGTACTTCAGGTTCCACAGGAAACCTTTCTCGTCGTGGTTCTCCACTTCGAGGTCGGAAATCGCCGTGTGCAACTTGGTGTCCCAGTTGACCAGGCGCTTGCCGCGATAGATCAGCCCGTCTTCATGCAGGCGCACGAAGGCTTCCTTGACCGCTTCGGACAGGCCGTCGTCCATGGTGAAGCGCTCGCGGCTCCAGTCGACGGACGAGCCGAGGCGACGAATCTGACGGCTGATGTTGCCGCCGGATTCGTCTTTCCATTCCCAGACTTTCTCGAGGAATTTCTCGCGACCCAGGTCATGGCGATTCTGGCCCTGGGCTTCGAGGCGACGTTCCACCAGCATTTGCGTGGCGATACCGGCGTGGTCGGTGCCCGGCTGCCACAAGGTGTTGCGGCCTTGCATGCGACGGAAACGGATCAGGGCGTCCATGATCGCGTTGTTGAAACCGTGGCCCATGTGCAGGCTGCCGGTGACGTTCGGCGGCGGGATCATGATGGTGTAGGAATCGCCCGCGCCTTGCGGAGCGAAATAATTCTCGGACTCCCAGGTGTTGTACCAGGAAGTTTCAATGGCGTGCGGCTGGTAGGTCTTATCCATGCGCGGCGGGACCCTATTGGCATTTATTCAGGAAAAGCCGGGAAGTATAGCGGGCGGGGCGAGTGCAAGCCACAGGCTGGGAGCGGCACGTCGGGTATATATAGGGGCAGTGAACCCTGTGGGAGCGAGCTTGCTCGCGATGGCGGTGGTTCAGCCTGCACTTATATTGGATGTGCCGGCCCCATCGCGAGCAAGCTCGCTCCCACAGAGGAAGATCAGTAGGTCTGTTATCTATTCGTACTGGCTCAACAACCGCTCCATCCGCGCATCCAGCCGGCGCTTGATCTCGGTTTCGATGTGCGGGGCGAAATCGTCGATCACGTCTTGCAGGATCAGTTGGGCGGCGGCGCGCAATTCCTGGTCCAGATGCAACAGGGCGTCGGGGCCTTTTGGTTCGGCCTTCGGGGCTGGCTTGGGTTCGGGCTGGCCGGTGATCGGTTCGAACAGCAGCGGAATCTGCTCGTCATGCACGGCTTCGTGTTCCACCGTGTCGGTCAACAGCGGTGGCTGCAGGGTGTCGTCACCGAGCAGTTGGCGGATCGACTCGAGGTCATCCAGCAGGTGAGCAGGTTTTTGCGGCGGTTTTGGAGTGTCCATCGTAGGCTCAGAGTCGCTGTAAACGGTGGTCTTGCAGAGCATAGCCCTGTTCGCGGTAGAAACGGAAACTCTCCCGCGCGGCTTGCCGGATGGCCGGGTCTTCAACCACGACTTCCGCCACGCGGGCGAAACGCTGGGCAAACGCCGGCACTTTCAGGTCGAGATTGACCAGCAGGTCCTGATGCTGACCGCAGTCTTCCCCCAGCCCGAGCACGATCAGCCCTTCGGGTTCGCTTTCGGCCGGACCGTGGGGCACGAAACTCTCGCCCTTGAACGCCCACAGTCGCGCGTCCAGGTCTTCGCGCTGAGCGGCATCGCTGCAATGCAGATAGATGCGATGGCCCATGCGCCAGGCTTTCTCGGTGAGCTTGCAGGCGAAATCCAGTCGCGCCGAGGGATCGGCGCTGGGCAGGATGTAGAAGTCGACTTTGGTCATTGCGTTCCTTGAATCGCCGAGGCGTCACCCGAGGGCGACGCACCGGCGATCATCGGTGTCAGGCCTTGGCGCGGTCCAGCAGGTACTGGGTCAACAGGGGTACCGGACGGCCAGTGGCGCCCTTGTCCTTGCCGCCGCTGGTCCAGGCCGTGCCGGCGATGTCCAGGTGCGCCCAGTTCAGGTTCTTGGTGAAGCGCGACAGGAAGCACGCTGCGGTGATGGTCCCGGCTTTCGGGCCGCCGATGTTGGCGATGTCGGCGAACGGGCTGTCCAACTGTTCCTGGTACTCATCGAACAGCGGCAACTGCCAGGCGCGATCGTCGGCCTGCTGGCCGGCGCTGAGCAGTTGGCCGATCAGCTCGTCATTGTTGCCCAGCAGGCCCGAGGTATGGGCGCCCAGGGCGACGACGCAGGCGCCAGTCAGCGTGGCGATGTCGATCACCGCTTGCGGCTTGAAGCGTTCGGAATAGGTGAGGGCATCGCACAGCACCAGACGGCCTTCGGCGTCGGTGTTGAGGATTTCCACGGTCTGGCCGCTCATGGTGGTGACGATGTCGCCCGGGCGCGAAGCCGTGCCGCTGGGCATGTTCTCGGCGCAGGCGAGGATGCAGACCAGGTTGATCGGCAATTGCAGCTCGAGCACGGCGCGCAGGGTGCCGAACACGCTGGCGGCGCCGCCCATGTCGTATTTCATTTCATCCATGCCGGCGCCGGGCTTGAGGCTGATGCCGCCGGTGTCGAAAGTGATGCCCTTGCCCACCAGGGCGTACGGCTTCTCGGATTTCTTGCCACCGTTGTATTGCATCACGATCAGGCGTGGCGGCTGGGCGCTGCCCTGGCCGACGGCATAGAACGAACCCATGCCCAGGTCCTTGATTTTCTTCTCGTCGAAGACCTCGACCTTCAGACCCTTGAATTCCTTGCCCAGTGCCTTGGCCTGTTCACCCATGAAGGTCGGGTGGCAGATGTTCGGCGGCAGGTTGCCCAGGTCGCGGGTGAAGGCCATGCCGTTGGCGATCGCGGTGGCGTGGGTCACGGCGCGCTGGACTTCGGCCTGGGCGGCCTTGATGGTCAGCAGGGTGATTTTTTTCAGCGCACGGGGTTCGGCTTTCTGGCTCTTGAACTGGTCGAACTGGTATTCGCCATCCACCAGGGTCTCGGCCAGCAGGCGATTCTTGCCGTAGCTGTCGCGGCCTTTTACAACCAGTTCGTCCAAGGCCAGCACGGCGTCGCCACCGCCCAGGTTTTTCAGGGTGCCCAAGACGCCGGCAATGATCTTGCGAAACGGACGGTCGCCCAGTTCAGCGTCCTTGCCAACGCCCACCAGCAACACGCGCTCGGCCTTGAGGTTGGGGAGGCTGTGCAGCAGCAGGCTCTGGCCGACCTTGCCGGCCAGGTCGCCGCGCTTGAGTACGGCGCTGATGGCGCCGCCGCTCAAGGCGTCGAGCTGGGTGGCGACGACGCCGAGCTGGCGGTTCTCACCAACGGCAACCACCAGCGTGGCGGTCTTCAACGTTTCTGGGCTGACGCTTTTTACAACCAGTTCCATGTCCGGATCCTTGAGTCAATGGTCAAGAGGCCAGGCGCCGCGACGACAGTGGCGCGCTGAACAGCTGTCTTCTATATAAAAGAAGCGCCGGAGCTTGCCGGCGACAAAGGCCGCAGTTTGAACCCCGGCGCCCGAAGCTGACAACCCTCGCAACGGTTAACTTTTTTGGCTGGGGAGCGTCTGCTTAAAGCATGCGCAGTGACAGGCGCCTCCAATCACAGGATAATGCGGCTCTTTTTTCGGCTGCTCGCAGTATGCGTCGGCTCGATACGTTTCTTGTTTGGCCGCCTAGCCTGACAATCGTGGAGTGTCTGGTTTGATCGTCTTCCGTTATCTATCCCGCGAAGTCCTGCTGACCCTGAGCGCGGTCAGTGCCGTGCTGCTGGTCATCATCATGAGCGGGCGCTTCATCAAGTACCTTGCCCAGGCGGCTTCGGGCGCCCTCGATCCGGGCTCGCTGTTCCTGATCATGGGGTTCCGCCTGCCGGGCTTCCTGCAACTGATCCTGCCGCTGGGATTGTTCCTCGGGATCCTGCTGGCCTACGGTCGCCTCTACCTCGACAGTGAAATGACCGTGCTGTCGGCCACCGGCATGAGCCAGCAGCGTCTGTTTCGCATCACTCTGTTCCCGGCCACATTGGTGGCGCTGGTAGTGGCCTGGCTGAGCCTGAGCCTGTCGCCCCAGGGCGCCAACCAGTTCCAACTGCTGATCAACCAGCAGGACGCCATGACCGAATTCGACACCCTGGTGCCGGGGCGCTTCCAGGCCCTGCGTGACGGGACGCGTGTCACCTACACCGAACAATTGTCGGACGACCGGGTCAACCTCGGCGGCGTCTTCATCACCCAGAAAAATATCTCATCGGACACCAAGAAGGACCGCGGGATTTCCGTGCTGGTGGCTGAAAAGGGCCGCCAGGAAATCAACCCCGACGGCAACCGCTACCTGATCCTGGAAAACGGCTATCGCTACGATGGCACCCCGGGGCAGGCCGATTATCGGGCGATCAAGTACGACACCTACGGTGTGCTGCTGCCCAAGCCCGATGTCAGCGATGAAGTCACCGACCGTGATGCCATGCCTACCGCCAGCCTGCTGGGCAGTGACGACATCCGCGCCCGCACCGAATTGCAATGGCGCCTGTCGCTGCCGTTGCTGGTGTTCATCGTGACCCTCATGGCGGTCCCGCTGTCGCGGGTCAATCCGCGCCAGGGTCGTTTCCTCAAGCTGCTGCCGGCGATTCTTTTGTATATGGCCTACCTGACCATCCTGATTTCCGCCCGCAGTGCCCTGGAGAAAGGCAAGATCCCGCCGGCCCTGGGCCTGTGGTGGGTGCACTCGATCTTCCTGGTCATTGGCCTGGGCTTGCTCTATTGGGAGCCGTTGCGCTTGAAGCTGGCCAGTCGTCGCAGCGCGGTGGAGGTGGCCCGTGGTTAAACTCGACCGCTATATCGGCAGCAGCGTGTTCATGGCGATCCTCGCGGTGCTGGGGATCATTCTTGGCCTGGCGACCCTGTTCGCGTTCATCGACGAGATGGGCGATGTCAGCGATACCTATACATTGCTGGACGTGGCGAGCTACGTGTTGCTGACGGCACCACGGCGCCTGTACGACATGTTGCCGATGGCTGCGCTGATCGGTTGCCTGATCGGCCTGGGGAGCCTGGCGAGCAACAGCGAACTGACCATCATGCGCGCCGCCGGCGTGTCCATCGGCCGCATCGTGTGGGCGGTGATGAAACCGATGCTGGTGCTGATGCTGGTCGGGCTGCTGGTCGGCGAGTACGTCGCGCCGGCCACCGAGAACACCGCCCAGGCCAATCGCTCCCTGGCCCAGGGCGGCGGTGATGCCCAAAGCGCCAAGCATGGCTTGTGGCACCGCCAGGGTGACGAGTTCATCCACATCAACTCGGTCCAGCCTAATGGCACGCTGTACGGCGTGACCCGGTATCGCTTCGACGACGAGCGGCACCTGCTGTCGTCGAGCTTCGCCAAACGCGCCAATTTCGCCGAGGATCACTGGCAACTGACCGACGTCACCACCACCTTGTTCCATGACAAGCGCACCGAGGTGGTCGCCGCTCCGCAGGAACGTTGGGACGTGCAGATCAGCCCGCAGTTGCTCAGCACCGTCGTGATGGCGCCGGAGTCGCTTTCGATCACCGGTTTGTGGGGTTACATCCACTATCTGGCGGACCAGGGCCTGAACAATGGCCGCTACTGGCTGGCATTTTGGGTCAAGGTGTTGCAGCCGCTGGTCACTGCCGCCCTGGTGTTGATGGCGATTTCCTTCATCTTTGGTCCGCTGCGCTCGGTGACCCTCGGCCAGCGGGTCTTCACCGGCGTGCTGGTGGGCTTCACCTTCCGTATCGCCCAGGACCTGCTGGGGCCATCGAGCCTGGTGTTCGGTTTCTCGCCGCTGCTCGCGGTGCTGGTGCCGGCCACGGTCTGCGCGCTGGCCGGGCTCTGGCTGCTGCGCCGGGCGGGTTGATCCATTTTATCGTGGCGGGGGGAGCTTCTGTGGCGAGGGAGCTTGCTCCCGCTGGACTGCGCAGCAGTCCCCTGCAGCCTGCCTGACACATCGCCGTGGCGCATAATCGAGGGGCCGCTTCGCAGCCCAGCGGGAGCAAGCTCCCTCGCCACACGTGACGCTTGCACAATGGATCAGGTACAATTCCCGGCTATTTTTCGGCGGGCCTTGCCTGCAGCCTTTTTGAGTGTTGATCCGTGAGTGATTTGAGTCATATCCGCAATTTCTCCATCATCGCCCACATTGACCATGGCAAGTCGACGCTGGCTGATCGCTTCATCCAGATGTGCGGCGGTCTGGCCGAGCGTGAAATGGAAGCCCAGGTCCTGGACTCCATGGACCTCGAGCGTGAGCGCGGGATCACCATCAAGGCCCACAGCGTTACCCTCTATTACAAGGCTCGCGACGGCGTCACCTACCAGCTCAACTTCATCGACACCCCCGGCCACGTCGACTTCACCTATGAAGTCAGCCGGTCGCTGGCGGCCTGCGAAGGCGCGCTGCTGGTTGTCGATGCCGGCCAGGGCGTCGAGGCCCAGTCGGTCGCCAACTGCTACACGGCCATCGAGCAGGGCCTGGAAGTCATGCCGGTGCTGAACAAGATCGACCTGCCCCAGGCCGATCCGGACCGCGTGAAAGAAGAAATCGAGAAAATCATCGGCATCGACGCCACCGACGCGGTCACTTGCAGCGCCAAGACCGGCCTGGGCGTGGATGAAGTGCTCGAGCGCCTGGTCACTACCATTCCGGCGCCGACCGGCAATATCGAAGATCCGCTGCAAGCGTTGATCATCGACTCGTGGTTCGACAACTACCTGGGCGTGGTTTCCCTGGTTCGCGTGCGCCATGGCCGCGTGAAGAAGGGCGACAAGATCCTGGTCAAGTCCACCGGCAAGATCCACCTGGTGGACAGCGTCGGTGTGTTCAACCCGAAACACACCGCCACCGTCGACCTGAAGGCCGGCGAAGTAGGCTTCATCATTGCCGGTATCAAGGACATCCACGGTGCGCCGGTCGGCGACACCCTGACCTTGAGCTCGACCCCCGACGTCGACGTGCTGCCGGGCTTCAAACGCATTCAGCCGCAGGTCTATGCCGGCCTGTTCCCGGTCAGCTCCGACGACTTCGAGGATTTCCGCGAAGCGCTGCAGAAGCTGACCCTGAACGACTCGTCCCTGCAGTACACCCCGGAAAGCTCCGACGCCCTGGGCTTCGGTTTCCGCTGCGGGTTCCTCGGCATGCTGCACATGGAAATCATCCAGGAGCGCCTGGAGCGCGAATACGACCTGGACCTGATCACCACGGCGCCGACGGTAATCTTCGAGCTGCTGCTCAAGAACGGCGAGACCATCTACGTCGACAACCCGTCCAAGCTGCCGGACCTGTCGGCCATCGAGGACATGCGCGAGCCAATCGTGCGGGCGAATATCCTTGTGCCTCAGGAACACCTGGGCAACGTCATTACCCTGTGCATCGAGAAGCGCGGCGTGCAACACGACATGCTGTTCCTCGGCACGCAGGTCCAGGTGACCTACGACTTGCCGATGAACGAAGTGGTGCTGGACTTCTTCGACCGCCTGAAATCTACCAGCCGCGGCTATGCTTCGCTGGACTATCATTTCGATCGTTACCAATCGGCTAATCTGGTGAAGCTGGATGTGTTGATCAACGGCGAGAAAGTCGATGCCCTGGCATTGATCGTGCACCGTGACAACGCGCACTACAAAGGTCGCGCGTTGACCGAGAAGATGAAGGAGCTGATTCCGCGGCAGATGTTCGACGTGGCAATCCAGGCCGCCATTGGCGGGCAGATTGTGGCGCGCACAACCGTCAAGGCACTCAGAAAGAACGTATTGGCCAAATGCTACGGCGGCGACGTCAGCCGTAAGCGCAAGCTGTTGGAAAAGCAGAAGGCCGGTAAAAAACGCATGAAGCAGGTCGGTAACGTGGAAATTCCACAGGAAGCCTTCCTTGCGGTGCTCAGGTTGGATAGTTAGGTCCTATGTCGCTAAATTTCCCGCTGTTGCTGGTGATCGCCGTGTTCGTCTGCGGCCTGTTGGCGTTGCTTGATCTGTTGTTCCTGGCGCCTCGGCGTCGGGCCGCCATTGCCTCATATCAGGGCAGCGTCAGCCAGCCTGATGGCGTGGTCATCGAAAAGCTCAACAAGGAACCGCTGCTGGTCGAATACGGCAAGTCGTTCTTCCCGGTGCTGTTCATCGTCCTGGTGCTGCGCTCGTTTCTGGTGGAGCCGTTCCAGATCCCGTCCGGCTCGATGAAGCCGACCCTGGACGTGGGCGACTTCATCCTGGTGAACAAGTTTTCCTACGGGATCCGGCTGCCGGTGATCGACAAGAAAGTCATCGAGATCGGCGACCCGCAACGGGGTGATGTCATGGTGTTCCGCTTCCCGAGCGACCCGAACGTCAACTACATCAAGCGTGTGGTCGGCCTGCCGGGCGACAGGATTCGCTACACCGCCGACAAGCGTCTGTTCGTCAACGGCGAACTGGTGGCTGAGCAGTTGATCGGCTCCGAGCCGGGCACGCTGGGCAGCGCCGAGCTCTACAAGGAAAAACTCGGCGAGGCGGAACACCTGATCCGCAAGGAAATGAGCCGCTACCGCGCCACGCCGGACCATTCGTGGACCGTGCCGGCCGGGCACTATTTCATGATGGGCGACAACCGCGACAATTCCAACGACAGCCGCTACTGGGATGATCCGAACATTCCCAGGGACATGCTGGGCATGGTCCCCGACCGCAACATCGTCGGCAAGGCCTTTGCGGTCTGGATGAGCTGGCCGGAACCCAAACTCAGTCACCTGCCGAATTTCTCGCGGGTTGGCCTGATCAAGTAATCACACACGGCGCTGTTGAACACAGCGCCGAATGCATTTCTGGAGCCTGCACAAGGCTGCCCGAAGGCATGAAGCCAACGATAGTCAGGACGTCATTTTTGAACACAGCGTTAATTGTCCCAAGCCAACGGCGCTCAGTCGCCGTGGCGGTGGAATCCAGCCACGAACTCAGCGTGGGTAAACCGTGAGCGTTTCTCTAAGCCGTCTCGAGCGTCAGCTCGGCTACACTTTCAAGGATCAGGAGCTGATGCTTTTGGCCCTGACTCACCGCAGTTTTGCCGGGCGCAACAATGAACGCCTGGAATTCCTCGGCGATGCCATCCTCAACTTCGTGGCCGGCGAGGCGTTGTTCGAACGCTTCCCCCTGGCGCGGGAAGGCCAGTTGTCGCGTTTGCGTGCACGGTTGGTAAAAGGTGAGACCCTGGCGGTACTGGCCCGTGGTTTTGACCTGGGCGATTACCTGCGCCTGGGCTCCGGCGAGTTGAAAAGTGGCGGTTTTCGTCGCGAATCGATCCTGGCCGATGCCCTGGAAGCGCTGATTGGCGCGATCTATCTGGATTCCGGCATGGAAATGGCCCGCGAGCGCGTGCTGGCCTGGCTGACTTCCGAGATCGACAGCCTGACGCTGGTGGACACCAACAAGGATCCCAAGACGCGCTTGCAGGAATTCCTGCAGTCGCGCAGCTGCGAACTGCCGCGCTACGAAGTGGTGGATATCCAGGGTGAGCCGCATTGCCGAACCTTCTTCGTCGAATGCGAAGTGGTCCTATTGAATGAAAAAAGCCGAGGCCAGGGCGTCAGCCGTCGTATTGCCGAACAGGTAGCGGCCGCTGCAGCACTGATCGCCCTGGGCGTGGAGAATGGCAATGACTGATACAACCGTCACCCGCTGCGGCTATGTCGCCATCGTTGGCCGGCCGAACGTGGGCAAGTCGACGTTGCTCAACCACATCCTCGGCCAGAAGCTGGCGATCACGTCGCGCAAGCCGCAGACCACTCGCCACAACATGCTCGGCATCAAGACCGAAGGCGCCGTCCAGGCGATCTACGTCGACACGCCCGGCATGCACAAGGGGGGCGAGAAGGCCCTGAACCGCTACATGAACAAGACGGCCTCGGCGGCGTTGAAGGACGTTGACGTGGTCATCTTCGTGGTCGACCGCACCAAGTGGACCGAGGAAGACCAGATGGTCCTCGAGCGTGTCCAGTACGTGACCGGTCCGTTGATCGTTGCGCTGAACAAGACCGACCGCATCGAAGACAAGGCCGAGCTGATGCCGCACCTGAGCTGGTTGCAGGAGCAGTTGCCGAATGCCCAGATCATCCCGATTTCAGCCCAGCACGGTCACAACCTCGACGCGCTGGAGCGGGTGATCGCCGAGCACCTGCCGGAAAACGATCACTTCTTCCCCGAAGACCAGATCACCGACCGCAGCAGCCGTTTCCTCGCCGCCGAACTGGTGCGCGAGAAAATCATGCGCCAGATGGGTGCCGAGCTGCCGTACCAGATCACGGTGGAAATCGAAGAGTTCAAGCAGCAGGGCAAGACCCTGCACATCCATGCCTTGATCCTCGTCGAGCGTGACGGCCAGAAAAAAATCATCATTGGCGACAAGGGTGAGCGCATCAAGCGCATCGGCACCGAGGCGCGCAAGGACATGGAGCTGCTGTTCGACTCCAAGATCATGCTCAACCTGTGGGTCAAGGTGAAGGGTGGCTGGTCCGATGACGAGCGGGCGCTGCGCTCGCTGGGTTACGGCGACCTGTAACCTGATTGGCTGGGGGCGGGCTCTTGTGGCGAGGGAGCTTGCTCCCGCTGGGTTGCGAAGCAGCCCCAGAACCTGCGACTTCGTTCCGCCAGACATACCCCGCTGCCTGATTTTACGACTGCTTCGCAGCCGAGCGGGAGCAAGCTCCCTCGCCACAGGATCTGTTCATCCATTGATGTCTTGCTGATACTCAGGCCCCCGATGTCGCCCAACCAACCCCTCGCCCAACCCGCCTACGTCCTCCACAGCCGCGCCTACCGCGAAAGCAGCGCCCTGGTGGACTTCCTCACGCCTCAAGGGCGGCTGCGGGCGGTGTTGCGGGGGGCTCGGGGCAAGGCCGGGACGCTGGCGCGGCCGTTCGTGCCGCTGGAAGTCGAGTTTCGCGGCCGGGGTGAGTTGAAGAATGTCGGGCGCATGGAAAGCAATGGCGTCGCTTCCTGGCTCAATGGCGAAGCGCTGTTCAGTGGCCTGTACCTCAACGAATTGCTGATCCGCCTGCTGCCCGCCGAAGATCCCCATCCCGCCGTGTTCGACCATTACACCGCCACGTTGCTGGCCCTGGCCGAGGGTCGACCCTTGGAGCCATTGCTGCGCTCTTTCGAATGGCGTCTGCTGGATGACCTGGGCTACGGTTTTGCCCTGGACGCCGACCTGCACGGTGATCCTATTGCGGCCGACGGTCTGTATCGCCTGCAAGTGGATGCAGGCCTGGAGCGGGTCTACCTGCTGCAACCGGGACTGTTCAACGGCGTCGAGTTGCTGGCCATGGCCGAAGCCGACTGGACAGCGCCTGGCGCGCTGGCGGCGGCCAAGCGGCTGATGCGCCAGGCCCTGGCGGTTCATTTGGGCGGCCGGCCGCTGGTCAGTCGCGAGTTGTTTCGCAAGCCCTGATCTCCCCGTATGCTGTGGGCCGAATCTCTGTCCATTCAGGAGCGCTTTTCGTGAGCACCAGCAATCGCATTCTTCTCGGCGTGAACATCGACCATGTCGCCACTCTGCGCCAGGCCCGTGGTACGCGTTACCCGGACCCGGTCAAGGCCGCGCTGGACGCCGAAGAGGCGGGCGCCGATGGCATCACCGTGCACTTGCGCGAAGACCGTCGGCACATCCAGGAACGCGACGTTCTGCTGCTCAAGGATGTACTGCAGACTCGCATGAATTTTGAAATGGGCGTGACCGAGGAAATGATGGCGTTCGCCGAACGCATCCGTCCGGCGCACATCTGCCTGGTTCCGGAGACGCGCCAGGAATTGACCACCGAAGGCGGCCTGGATGTAGCGGGGCAGGAGTCGCGGATCAGCCTGGCGGTGGAGCGCCTGTCGAAGATCGGCGCCGAGGTCTCGCTGTTCATCGATGCCGATGAACGGCAGATCGAAGCTTCCAAACGAGTCGGTGCGCCGGCCATCGAGCTGCACACCGGCCGTTACGCCGACGCAGAGACACCTACGGACGTGGCCGATGAGCTGCAGCGGGTCGCCGACGGCGTCAGCTTCGGCCTGGCCCAGGGGCTGATCGTCAATGCCGGCCATGGTCTGCATTACCACAACGTTGAAGCCGTCGCGGCCATCAAGGGCATCAACGAGCTGAACATCGGCCACGCGCTGGTAGCCCATGCGTTGTTTGTCGGGTTCAAGTCGGCTGTGGCGGAAATGAAAGCGTTGATCCTGGCGGCTGCCCGACTCTGACCCCACCGAGTAAGCACCCCAATCAAAACTGTGGGAGCGAGCTTGCTCGCGATGAGGGCCTGATATTCAACATGAATGTTGACTGACAGACCGCTATCGCGAGCAGGCTCGCTCCCACAGGGGCACTGGGTGGACATAAAACTTGTGGATAAACCAGGCAAGACTGTGGGGAAGCAGCTGTCAGAGCTGTGGAGATTCCTGGTTAGGCTTGCTCTTGTCCACGCCCGGTACATGCAGGTTGCCTTCGGCCACCTGGTCGCCTTCGAGCTGTGGCTGCGTCACCCATGTGAGAATGTCGTAGTAGCGACGGATGTTCGCCACGAAATGCACCGGTTCGCCGCCCCGGGCGTAGCCGTAGCGGGTCTTGCTGTACCACTGTTTCTGGGACAGGCGCGGCAGGATTTTCTTCACGTCGAGCCACTTGTTCGGGTTCAGTCCTTCCTTGGCGGCGAGCTTGCGCGCATCGTCCAAGTGACCACTGCCCACGTTGTAGGCGGCGAGGGCGAACCAGGTGCGGTCCGGCTCCTCGATGCTCTCGTCCAGTTGTTCCTTCATATAGGCCAGGTACTTGGCGCCGCCCATGATGCTCTGCTTCGGATCGAGGCGGTTGGACACACCCATGGCCTGGGCGGTGTTCTGGGTCAGCATCATCAGGCCGCGCACGCCGGTCTTGGAGGTGACCGTTGGTTGCCACAGCGATTCCTGGTAGCCGATGGCAGCCAGCAGGCGCCAGTCGACCTTTTCCTTCTTGGCGTAGGTCTTGAAGTGTTGCTCGTATTTGGGCAAGCGTTGCTGCAGATGCTGGGCGAAGGTGGTCGCGCCCATGTAGCCGAGGACGTCGACGTGCCCGTAATAGCGGTCCTTGAGGCGTTGCAGCGTGCCGTTCTTCTGCACCTTGTCGAGGTAGGCGTTGATTTCGTTGAGCAGGCTGTTGTCTTCGCCGGGGCCCACCGCCCAGCTCTGGTTGCGGGCATCGCCGAGGTCGAACGCCACGCGCACGTTAGGGAAGTACACCTGGTTCATCGCCACTTCGTTGGAATCCACCAGCGTCAGGTCGATCTGGCCTTCATCGACCATGCGCAGCAGGTCGACGACTTCAACCGCGTCGGATTCCTCGTATTCGATTCCTGGATACTGCTGTTTCAACTGCGCCAGCTGCTCCGCGTGGGAGCTGCCCTTGAGCACCATGATCTTCTTGCCCGCCAGGGCGGCCGCGTCGGTGGGGCGGGACTGGCCGTTGCGGTAGATGACCTGCGGGGTAACCTCCAGGTAGGCGTGGGAGAACCTCACCTGTTTCTTGCGCTGTTCGCTGCTGACCAGGCCCGCCGCGGCCAGCACCGGGCCATTGGGCTTGCCGACCTGGCTGAACAGGTCGTCGAGGTTGTCAGCGGTCTCGATCTTCAGCTCGACCCCCAAATCCTCGGCGAAGCGCTTCACCAGCTCGTATTCGAAGCCGGTCTCACCATTGCGATCCTGGAAGTAGGTGGCGGGGCTGTTCCGGGTAACCACCCGCAGCACGCCATCCTCCTTTACGCGCTCCAGTGTGTTGGGTTTCTCAACACAACCACTGAGCACCAGGAAGAGTCCGGTTGCGATCAGCCATCTGGCGTACCGCGGACGCAAAGCCGTTGGGGAAAACATCTGCGCAGTATACGCAAACGGCCTCGACCGCCATATATCGACAGCAAAAGGCCAGTCTGCTAGAGGTTGCAAAACGTGTCCGCAACGCAGGCGGGCCGGCGTGCGGCGGCGGTTGCGCCGGAAAAAAATAACTCCGCTGAATTATCCCAATGACGCCTGGCTGCAGCCGTCCGCGGGATGACCGACGTCCGGCTGGCATCGCACGTAGCGTTTCGGGTGCCGTTGCCAGCGGTTTAGGCTAGAATGCACGGCCTCAAAGCACACCCCCTTCCCGAGGCTGTCCCGAAGATGTTGATCCTGCGCGGCGCTCCTGCCCTTTCTGCCTTTCGCCACAGCAAACTCCTTGAGCAACTGAACCGATGCGTTCCGGCTGTCAGTGGCTTGTATGCTGAATTCGCTCACTTCGCCGAAGTCACCGGCGGTTTGACCGGCGACGAACAGCAGGTGCTCGCGCGCCTTCTGAAGTACGGTCCCAGCGTTCCCGTCCAGGAACCGACCGGTCGTCTGTTTTTGGTACTGCCGCGTTTCGGCACCATTTCGCCGTGGTCGAGCAAGGCCAGCGATATTGCGCGCAATTGCGGCCTGGCGAAAATCCAGCGTCTGGAGCGCGGCATTGCTTTTTATGTCGCCGGTGAGTTCAGCGAGGCCGAGGCCCAACTGATTGCCGATGGCCTGCATGACCGCATGACCCAGCTCGTTCTGGGCAACCTGGAGCAGGCCGCCGGCCTGTTCAGCCACGCCGAACCCAAGCCGCTGACCGCTATCGACGTGCTGGGCGGTGGCCGCGCCGCGCTGGAAAAAGCCAACGCCGAGCTGGGCCTGGCCCTGGCCGAAGACGAGATCGATTACCTGGTCGACGCCTTCCAGGGCTTGCAGCGCAACCCGCACGACATCGAACTGATGATGTTCGCCCAGGCCAACTCCGAGCACTGCCGCCACAAGATCTTCAACGCCAGTTGGGACATTGACGGCCAGAGCCAGGAAAAAAGCCTGTTCGGCATGATCAAGAACACCTACCAGATGCACAACGAAGGTGTACTGTCGGCCTACAAGGACAACGCGGCGGTGATCGTCGGCAACGTTGCCGGTCGCTTCTACCCGAACCCTGAGACCCGCCAGTACGGTGCGGTCCAGGAGCCGGTGCACATCCTGATGAAGGTCGAGACCCACAACCACCCGACCGCCATCGCCCCGTTCCCGGGCGCGTCCACCGGTTCCGGTGGCGAGATCCGCGACGAAGGCGCTACCGGCCGTGGCGCCAAGCCCAAGGCCGGCCTGACCGGCTTCACCGTGTCGAACCTGCAGATCCCGGGCTTTGAACAGCCGTGGGAAAAGCCTTACGGCAAGCCTGAGCGCATCGTCAACGCCCTCGACATCATGATCGAAGGCCCGCTCGGCGGCGCGGCATTCAACAACGAATTCGGCCGTCCGGCCCTGACCGGTTACTTCCGTACTTTCGAGCAGTCCATCAACACCCCGCGCGGTGAAGAGGTTCGTGGCTATCACAAGCCGATCATGCTCGCCGGCGGCATGGGCAACATCCGCGCCGAACACGTACAGAAGGGCGAGATCCTGGTCGGCTCCAAGCTGATCGTCCTCGGCGGCCCGGCCATGCTGATCGGCCTGGGTGGCGGCGCCGCTTCCTCCATGGCCACCGGCACCAGCTCGGCGGACCTGGACTTCGCCTCGGTCCAGCGCGAAAACCCGGAAATGGAACGCCGCTGCCAGGAAGTCATCGACCGTTGCTGGCAGCTGGGCGAGCAGAACCCCATCAGCTTCATCCATGACGTCGGCGCGGGCGGCCTGTCCAACGCCTTCCCGGAACTCGTCAACGACGGCGGTCGTGGTGGCCGCTTCGAATTGCGCAACATTCCGAACGACGAGCCGGGCATGGCCCCGCACGAAATCTGGAGCAACGAATCCCAGGAACGTTACGTCCTTGCGGTCGGCCCGGCCGACTTCGAGCGCTTCAAGGCGATCTGCGAGCGTGAGCGCTGCCCGTTCGCGGTCGTCGGCGAAGCCACCGCCGAGCCGCAACTGACCGTCACCGACAGTCATTTCGGCAACAGCCCGGTGGACATGCCGCTGGAAGTGCTGCTGGGCAAAGCCCCGCGCATGCACCGTTCGGCCGTCCGCGAAGCCGAGCTGGGGGATGATTTCGATCCGTCCACCCTCGACATCGCCGACTCCATCGAGCGCGTCCTGCATCACCCGGCCGTGGCGAGCAAGAGCTTCTTGATCACCATTGGCGATCGCAGCATCACCGGCCTCGTGGCGCGCGACCAGATGGTCGGCCCATGGCAGGTGCCGGTGGCCGACGTGGCCGTGACCGCCACCAGCTTCGACGTCTACACCGGCGAAGCCATGGCCATGGGCGAACGTACCCCGCTGGCGCTGCTGGACGCTCCGGCGTCGGGCCGCATGGCGATCGGCGAGACCCTGACCAACATCGCGGCCTCGCGCATCGGCAAGATCTCCGACATCAAGCTGTCGGCCAACTGGATGTCCGCCGCCGGTCACCCGGGTGAAGACGCCCGCCTGTACGACACCGTCAAGGCTGTCGGCATGGAGCTGTGCCCTGAGCTGGGCATCACCATTCCGGTGGGCAAGGACTCCATGTCCATGGCCACCCGCTGGAACGATGAAGGCGTGGACAAGAGCGTGACCTCGCCGCTGTCGCTGATCGTGACCGGTTTCGCCCCGGTCACCGACATCCGCCAGACCCTGACCCCGCAACTGCGCATGGACAAGGGCACCACCGACCTGATCCTGATCGACCTGGGCCGTGGCCAGAACCGCATGGGCGCCTCGATCCTGGCCCAGGTGCATGGCAAGCTCGGCTCGCAAGCCCCGGATGTCGACGATGCCGAGGACCTGAAGGCATTCTTCGCCGTGATCCAGGGCCTCAACGCCGACGGTCATCTGCTGGCCTACCATGACCGTTCCGATGGTGGCTTGCTGACCACCGTGATGGAAATGGCCTTCGCCGGCCACTGCGGCCTGAACCTGACCCTGGACAGCGTGGCCGAATCGGCCGGCGAAATCCCGGCCATCCTGTTCAACGAAGAGCTCGGTGCGGTGATCCAGGTTCGCCAGGACGCCACCCCGGATATCCTCGCCCAGTTCAGCGCCGCCGGCCTGGCCGAGTGCGTCTCGGTGATCGGCCAGCCGATCAACAATGCCCACATCAACATCACCTTCAATGGCGACACCGTCTTCGAAGGCCAGCGCCGCCTGTTGCAGCGCCAGTGGGCCGAGACCAGCTACCAGATCCAGCGCCTGCGCGACAACGCCGACTGCGCCGAGCAGGAATTCGACGCGATCCTGGAAGAAGACAACCCGGGCCTGAGCGCCAAGCTCAGCTACGACGTCAACGACAACGTGGCCGCGCCTTACATTAAGAAAGGCGTTCGCCCGCAAGTGGCGGTCCTGCGCGAGCAGGGCGTCAACGGTCAGGTTGAAATGGCCGCGGCGTTCGACCGCGCCGGGTTCAACGCGATCGACGTGCACATGAGCGACATCCTCGCCGGCCGTGTCGACCTGAACGACTTCAAAGGCATGGTCGCTTGCGGCGGCTTCTCCTACGGCGACGTGCTGGGTGCCGGTGAAGGCTGGGCCAAGTCGGCGCTGTTCAACAGCCGCGCCCGCGACGCGTTCCAGGGCTTCTTCGAGCGCACCGACAGCTTTACCCTCGGCGTGTGCAACGGTTGCCAGATGATGTCCAACCTGCACGAGCTGATTCCGGGCAGCGAGTTCTGGCCGCACTTCGTGCGCAACCGCTCCGAGCAGTTCGAAGCGCGCGTGGCGATGGTCCAGGTGCAGGAGTCGAACTCGATCTTCCTGCAGGGCATGGCCGGTTCGCGCATGCCGATCGCCATTGCCCACGGCGAAGGCCATGCGGAATTCGAAAGCGAAGAAGCATTGCTTGAAGCCGATCTGTCCGGTTGTGTGTCGCTGCGTTTTGTCGACAACCATGGCAAGGTCACCGAAACCTACCCGGCCAACCCGAACGGCTCGCCACGCGGGATCACCGGCCTGACCAGCCGCGACGGCCGCGTCACGATCATGATGCCGCACCCGGAGCGAGTGTTCCGCGCCGTGCAGAACTCGTGGCGTTCGGACGACTGGAACGAAGACGCGCCATGGATGCGCATGTTCCGCAACGCGCGCGTCTGGGTGAACTGAGGCGGTGTACAAGCTCTGCTTCTTCGTCCCGGCCAGCCATGTGGACGTGGTCAAAAGCGCTGTATTCGCCGCCGGCGGCGGGCGGATCGGCGACTATGACCACTGCGCCTGGCAAGTACTGGGCCTGGGCCAGTTTCGCCCCTTGGACGGCAGCCAGCCGTTCATTGGCGAGGCGGGGCAGGTCGAGCAGGTCGAGGAGTGGAAGGTTGAGCTGGTAGTGGCCGACGGGTTGATCCGCCCCGTGGTGGAGGCGCTGAAACAGAGCCACCCCTACGAGACACCGGCGTATGAAGCGTCGCGCTTGGAGGATTTCTGATCCTCTCTCGCTGAAATGAAAAAACCCGCTGACTGATTCAGCGGGTTTTTTTATTGCCTGCGATTCTGTGTACGCGAATCCCGTGGCGAGGGAGCTTGCTCCCGCTCGGCTGCGTAGCAGTCGCAAAAAACCGGGGCCGCTGCGCGACCCAGCGGGAGCAAGCTCCCTCGCCACGGGGATTGTGTGTATCGGATATTTGATGTTGCTTGTGCCGGCCCCATCGCGAGCAAGCTCGCTCCCACAGGGTAGGGTATGAATCACAAATATCTGCACATCAAAAAAATCCACTGTGGGAGCGAGCTTGCTCGCGATGGCGTACTTCCAGGCAATGAAAGATCAGGCTTTGACATCCGCCTTACGACTCACCACCACCGCCTCCAACGCCCGCCACACCCCCGGCGCTTTCTCTCCCAGCAACAAGTGCCACACGCCATCCTCCAGCGCGCTGACCCCCTGGCAGCCAAGCGCTTTTAGCTGGCTTTCCGACAATCCCTTGCCATCGGCCAATTGCACCCGCAACCGGCTCATCGCCACGCAATCGAGTTGCACCACGTTGTGATTGCCGCCCAAGGCATCCAGCCATTTCTGTGCTTCGACAGCGCCGGCCTGTGGTGACGGTTCAACGCTATCCAGTACAGCGACAGAGGCCGTCTGTTCGGAGGAGGGCAAAGCCTGGCGAATTTCATCGGCGATGCTGTCCGCCATCGGCCCGACCACCACCTGCAAGCTACCGCCATAGCCCGGGCGAACCACGGCCATGGCGCCGAGGGCCTTGAGCTGGGCGTCGGACGCCTTGTTGCGGTCCACCATGTCCAGGCGCAGGCGAGTAGTACAGGCGCCGACGGTGATCAGGTTGTCGGCACCGCCCAGCGCCTGGATGTAGGCTGCGGCTCGCTGGTTTTCGGCGATGACCGGTTTGTCGCCCGCCGGCACCTCTTCACGCCCCGGGGTCTTGAGGTCGAAGCGGCGGATGCAGAAGTCGAACACCAGGTAATAGATCAGCGCGTACGCCAGGCCCACCGGGACGACCAGCCAGCCGTTGGTGGATTTGCCCCAGCCCAGCACCATGTCGATGAAACCACCCGAAAAGGTGAAGCCCAGGTGAATGTCCAACAGGTTGGTCACCGCCATCGACAGACCGGTGAGCAGCGCGTGGACCAGATACAACAGCGGCGCAAGGAACATGAAGGCGAACTCGATCGGCTCGGTGACGCCGGTCAGGAACGAGGTCAGCGCCATCGACAGCAGGATCCCGCCCATTACCTTGCGCCTCTGGGGCAGGGCGTTGCGGTACATCGCCAGGCATGCGGCGGGCAGGCCGAAGAGCATCACCGGGAACATGCCGGTCATGAACTGGCCGCCTTTGGGGTCGCCGGCGAAATAGCGGGTCAGGTCACCGGTGACCACCGCGCCGGTCGCCGGGTCGGTGAAGCTGCCGAAGATGAACCAGGCCATGTTGTTGAGGATGTGGTGCAGGCCGGTGACGATCAGCAGCCGATTGAACACGCCGAACACGAACGCGCCGAAGCTGCCGCTGGCCATCAGCAGTTCGCCGAAGCCGTTGATGCCATGCTGGATCGGCGGCCAGATCAGGCCGAACACGACGCCCAGCCCCACGGCGCTGAAACCGGTGACAATCGGCACGAAACGCCGGCCACCAAAAAACGCCAAGTATTCCGGCAACCGGATGTCCTTGAAACGGTTGTACAGCGCGCCGGCCAGCAGGCCACTGATGATCCCGGCGAGCATGCCCATGTTGATGGTCGCGTCGAGTACCTTCAGCGTCGCGATCATGACCAGGTAGCCGATCGCCCCGGCCAGCCCGGCGGTGCCGTTGTTGTCCCGGGCGAAGCCCACGGCAATGCCGATGGCGAAAATCAGTGCCAGGTTGGCGAAGATTGCCTGGCCGGCGTCGTGAATGATCGCGATATTCAACAGGTCCGTGTCACCCAGGCGCAACAGCAGGCCGGCAATCGGCAGGATCGCGATCGGCAGCATCAGCGCCCGGCCGAGGCGTTGCAGCCCTTCGATGAAATGCTGGTACATGGCGTCTCTCCTTTTTGTTGTTGTTCGACGTGGCTCAGCCCAGAGGCCAGTGTTGGTGACAGGCCTGGCGCACGGCGGCGGCGCTCGGCAGATTGAGCAAATCGGTGCTGATGCGGCGGCATTGGGCAGCGTCGAGGTGGCGCACGCGGTCCTTGATTTCACCAATCTGTGGCGGGCTGACCGATAGCTCCCGCACGCCCAGCCCGATCAACACCGGTGTCGCCAGGGGATCGGAAGCCAGGGCGCCACACACGCCGACCCAGCGTCCATGCCTGGCCGCGCCGGCGCAGGTCTGGGCGATGAGCCGCAACAGCGCCGGGTGCAGGGCATCGACCCGGGCGGCGAGGCCGGCGTGGTCGCGGTCCATGGCGAGGGTGTACTGGGACAGGTCGTTTGTGCCGATGGACAGGAAGTCCGCGTGCTCGGCCAGTTGCTCGGCGAGCAGGGCGGCGGCCGGCACTTCGATCATCACCCCCAGATGCGGACGCTCGCCCAGGCCCAGCTCGGTGCCCAAGGCATCAAGGCGCTGGCGGATGTGCAGCAGTTCGTCGACTTCGGTGATCATCGGCAACAGGATCCGGCAACGATTCAACGGACGGGTCTGCAGCAGGGCGCGCAACTGTTGGTCGAGCAATTCCGGGCGCACCTGGGCCAGGCGTATGCCGCGCAGGCCGAGCACCGGGTTGGCTTCGGCCGGCAGCGGCAGGTAATCCAGCTGCTTGTCGCCGCCGACATCAATGGTGCGGATGATCACCGGCCTGTCGCCCATGGCATCGAGCACGGCTTGATAGGCCTGGCGTTGCTCGCTTTCGTCGGGGGCCGTGTGACGGTCGACAAAAAGAAATTCGGTGCGCAACAAACCGACGCCATCGGCACCGTTGGCGAAGGCCTCGCCCGCTTCGGTGCTGGAGGCGACATTGGCGGCGATTTCGACATCGACCCCATCAACGGTTCGCGCCGGCGTGTGGGCGAGGGACTGATGCCAGGTGCGCAGGGCTGCGCGTTGGGCTTGTGCTTGGCGGACCTGTGTCAGGCGCTCGGCGCTGGGCGTGAGTTCGAGGCGGTCATTGCCAGCGTCCAGCACCACCGTTCGCCCCGGCGCCTGTTCGAGCAGCGCCTCGCCCAACGCCACCAGGCAGGGCAGGCCTTTGCCCCGGGCCAGGATCGCTACGTGGGACGTCGCGCCGCCTTCGGCCATGCATACGCCGGCCACGCCTTGGGCGCCGAGTTGCAGCAGGTCCGAGGGGGTCAGCTCCTGCGCGGCGACAATCGCGCCCACCGGCACGTCGAATTGCCACGCTTCACCCAGCAAGACCCGCAAGACCCGCTGGCGCAAGTCGTGCAAATCATTGGCGCGCTCGGCCAACAACGTGCTGCCCAATTGCCGCAGCACCTGGCACTGCACGTCGATGGAGCGGCTCCAGGCGTGGGCCGCCGCGCAACCCTGATCAATGGAAAGGTAAGCGGCGTCCAGCAGGACCGGGTCTTCCAACAGCGCCAGATGAGCGCTGAAGATCGCCTGCTCCTCCGCGTGGTGCCGGGCCTTGGCGTTTTCCAACGTAACACCGATGTCGCGGCTGACCTGCTCCAGGGCTTGGCGCAGCCGTTGTCGTTGTTCTTCAACGTCGTGACCACCGGGGTCCTCGGGCAATTGAATGCCCTCCAATCGAACCAGCGGGCCGGTGACCAGGCCAGGTGCGGCGCAGACACCGTGCAGTACGCCATCTTCGGCGGGATGGCTCGGCGCCTGGACTCGTGGCGCCTCGACGTGAATCTCTTCGGCCAAGGCTGTGGATAACGTCTTCAACAACGCTTGCAACGCCGCTTCGGCATCACTGCCGCGGCAACTGACATGGACTTCGGCCTGCTCGGTGATTGCCAGGCCCATCATGCCCATCACGCTGTCACAGGGCGCCGAGCGCTCGCCGAAATGCAGGTGCGAGCGGCTCTTGAAGCGTTGCGCAGTCTGGCGAACCAGGGCGGCGGGGCGGGCATGCAGGCCGCCTCGGTGGGCGATGCGGACCTGGCCGGACACTTCGATACCGACCTGCGGTTCATCGCTGCGCGTTTCGCCCGCCGCCCGGGCGACGATGTGCAGCAAGGGCTCGCCGACCTTGACCGCCTTAAGGGTGATGGGCCGTGCCTGGAAGCGCTCGCCATTGGTAATGATCAGCAGGCTCACCAGGCTTTTGCAGCGCAGTGCCACGCGGTCCACGTCGTAGCGCAGCAACGCTTGTCCGTTGCTGACCCGGGCGCCTTGCTTGACCAGCATCGAGAACCCGTCGCCCTGCAACTCGACGGTGTCCAGCCCCAGGTGCAGCAGCAGTTCGGCGCCGTTGTCGGCCCGCAGGGTCACGGCGTGGCCGGTGCGAGCGACGTGGATCACCTCGCCGTCACAGGGCGCGTAGAGCGTGTCGTTCAGTGGGTCGATGGCAATCCCGTCGCCCATCGCGCCGCTGGCGAACACCGCGTCCGGGACGTTGGCGAGGGTGAGCAGCGGACCGCTGAGCGGGGCGCTGAGGGTCAGCTCTTTATTGTTATTGGGCATGGTCTCGCTCTCTTTGAAATCGGATTGGCCTTGCGTTAAAAGACGCCGTCGGCTCAGTGGGTTCGGGTGACCTTGCTCAAGTGCCGTGGCTGGTCCGGATCCAGGCCTCGGGCCACGGCCAGCCGGGCGGCCATGCCATAAAAGCTCTGGATCGCCAGGATCGGGTCCAGGGCCGCGTGTTCGGCGCGGGACAGCGTCAGGTCGCGTTCGGCAATGTCATCGGGGGCGGCCAGCAATACCCGCGCGCCGCGTTGGCGCATGTCGGCGGCCAGGCTCAACACGCCGGCCTGCTCGGCACCCCGCGGAGCGAAGACCAGCAGCGGATAGTGTTCGTCGATCAGCGCCATCGGCCCGTGACGGACTTCGGCGCTGCTGAAGGCCTCGGCTTGAATCGCCGAGGTTTCCTTGAATTTGAGCGCCGCTTCCTGGGCGATGGCGAACCCGGCGCCACGGCCGATCACCATCAACCGGGTACAGTCGCGCAGGGCCTCGACGGCCGGGCCCCAATCCTGGCGCGCGGCGTCGCGCAAGCCTTCGGGCAACGCGCGGCCAGCCTCCAGTAACTCGGAATCGTCCTTCCAGTGCGCCACCAGCCGCGTGCTGGCGCTGAGGGTGGCGATGAAACTCTTGGTCGCGGCGACGCTGTTTTCGACGCCGGCGCACAGCGGCACGCTGAATTCACAGGCAGCCTCCAGCGGCGAATCCTCGGCGTTGACCATCGCCACGCTCAGCGCGCCACGCTTGCGCAACAGACGCAGGCTGTTCACCAGGTCGGGGCTCTGCCCGGACTGGGAAAAGGCAAAGGCCACCTGGCCGCTGACCTTGAGCGGCGCCTGTTGCAGGGTTACCACCGACATGGGCAACGACGCCACCGGCAAGCCCAGGTGCTGCATGGTCAGGTAGGCGAAGTAACTGGCGGCATGATCGGAGCTGCCCCGGGCGACGGTCATCGCCACTTGCGGCGGCTGGCGGCGCAGGCGTCCGGCGATTTCCTGCAGGACCGGATCCAGCCGCTGCAACTGGCGCTCGACGGCATCGGACGAGGCGAGGGCCTCTTCAAGCATTCTGGAAGACAATGGCTTCTCCTTCGACCATCACGTCGGTCAGGTTCAGGGAACGGTCAAGGCGCACACAGTCGGCCCAGGCGCCGGGGTGCAGGCGTCCGCGTTCGGGCAGGCCGAGGTAATCGGCGGGAAATTGCGACAGGCGTTGCGAGGCTTCGGCGAGGGGCAGGCCGATCTTCACCAGGTTGCGCAGGGCCTGGTCCATGGTCAGGGTGCTGCCGGCCAGCGTGCCGTCGGCCAGCCGCACGCCGCCCAGGCATTTGGTCACGGTGTGGCTGCCCAGCTTGTATTCGCCGTCGGGCATGCCGGCGGCGGCCGTCGAGTCGGTGACGCAATACAGGCACGGAATCGAACGCAGGGCCACGCGCATGGCGCCGGGGTGCACGTGCAGCAGATCCGGGATCAATTCGGCATATTGCGCATGGGCCAACGCCGCGCCGACGATGCCCGGTTCGCGGTGATGCAACGGGCTCATGGCGTTATACAAATGGGTAAAACTGCTGGCCCCGGCGGCCAGCGCCGCGACGCCTTCTTCGTAGCTGCCCAGGGTATGGCCGATCTGCATGCGCACGCCGCGGGCGCTGAGGGCGCGGATCAAGGCATCGTGCCCGGCGATTTCCGGCGCAATGGTGATCACCCGGATCGACGCCAGGGCGAGATAAGCCTCCACTTCCGCCATCAACGCGGTGTGGGCGAAATTCGGTTGGGCGCCGAGTTTCCCGGGGTTGATATAAGGCCCTTCCAGATGCACGCCGAGCACCCGCGCGCTGCCGCCGGGCCGCTGTTCGCAGTATTCGCCGAGGGCCTTGAGCACCCCGGCGATTTCTTCGCTCGGTGCCGTCATGGTGGTGGCGAGCAGCGACGTGGTGCCGAAGCGCACGTGGGTTCGGGCGATCGTCTCGAACGCCGTCGCGCCCTCCATGATGTCCTTGCCGCCACCGCCGTGCACATGCAAGTCGATGAAGCCGGGCAGCAGATAGGGCAGGTCGTTGCTCGCCGGGTCGCAGGGCTGGCCTTCGATGGCCGCGACCTTGCCGTGTTCGTGGAACAGGCGGCCGCGTATCCAGCCGTTGGCGGTGAGGATGTTGTCTTCGGACATGGGAATTCTCTGGTCTCTAGCGCCGCAGCTCGGCGACAAAGTCGTAGTAGTCGTTGCGGCAATAGGTGTCGGTGACTTCGATGGGCGTGTTGTCTTCCAGGTAGCCGACCCGCGTCATCAGCAACATTGCGGTGCCGGGGGCGATGCCCACCAGGGCGGCGAATTCATCCGAAGCGTTGATCGCCTGGATGTGTTGCAGCGCGCGAACGACCGGTTTGCCAATGCCATCGAGGAACTCGTACAGCGAATCGCCCACCGCCTGTGGCTTGGGAATGATCGATGCCGGCAGCGTGCTCATTTCAATCGCCATGACCGTGTCATCGGCCTTGCGCAGGCGCTTGAGCCGCGCGACTTTGTCGGTGGGCGACAGGCCCAGGCGGATCAGTTCTTCGTGGGTCGGCGGGGTGATCTCGCGCTCCAGCCATTGCGAACCGGGCACGAAGCCCTTGAGCCGGAGCATCTCGCTGAAGCCGCTGAGGCGTGACAGCGGTTGTTCCAGGCGCGGGGTGATGAACGTGCCCGAACCCTGGTTGCGGCGGATCAGGCCTTGTTCGAACAGCACTTCCAGTGCTTTGCGGGCGGTAACCCGGGAGATGCCCAGTTGTTCGCTGAGGCTGCGCTCGGACGGCATTGCCTGCTCGGCTTTCCATTGGCCGGCGTGGATGGCGGCTTCCAGGTTGCGGGCCAGTTGCAGGTAGAGCGGGGTGGGTTGGGTATCGTCAGGGCGCAGGGTCTGGATGTCGTTCATGGGGGTGTCCGATGCGGTTTTTGTGGGCGTTGTCGCTCGGTAGTTTGGGTGGAAGCTAATACCACTTGAATACCATGTCAACGTGGGATCTGGTTGGTTTTTGGGCGTTTATGGGGTGTTTCGAGGGGGTTGGCTTTAAGTGGTATTACCGGGCGGAGGAGGGTTCGTGAGCGTACGGCGTTGGGTGGTGGTTTCAGGAGGGCAGTGGTATGCATGGGTTGTAAATTAGGGGATTTGATATTTATTTTTTTTGCGACCGGAGGGGGCTGCGTGTATATCCGTTGCTGCGGTGATGGCTACTTATGGTTCCGCTTTTACAGCGGGTCACTTTTGGAAGAGCGCCAAAAGTAACCAAAAGCGCTTTGCCCCACCACTCGGCACCTCGCCTGGGCTCGGTGTGCCCTCACTCCGGCATTGCTCCGTGGGCCCGCCGCGAAGGGCCGTCCCTGGCCCAGCGCGGCTATCCCGGCATCCATGCCGGGATGCCCACTCCACAATACCTGCGTTCGGCCAGCGTGGTTAACGGGGCGTTGAGATCAAAGTCAAAAGCACGGCAAGAGCAAGAGCAAGAGCCGGCCTGTCTTTGGCTGTTGTACTTCGATCCAACTGTGGGAGCGAGCCTGCTCGCGAAGGCGGAGTGTCAGTTGATGAAGATGCTGGCTGTGCCTGCCTCTTCGCGAGCAGGCTCGCTCCCACAGGGGCTGTGGCGTACGCAAATTTTTGTAGCTGCTGAAGATCCAATGTGGGAGCGAGCCTGCTCGCGAAGGCGGAGTGCCTGTCGATGAAGATGCCGGATTTGCCGGCCTCATCGCGAGCAAGCTCGCTCCCACATTTTGGACTGACCCCAAAATGTTGGACGGTCTACTGCCACATGCCCACGGATTGAGTCCTGTATTCCACAGGGCTCAGTCCACCGAGCTTCGATTTGATCCGCTCATGATTGTAATAATTGATGTACTCGTCCAGCCCTACATTCAGCTCTTCCAGATTTTCAAAGCGTTTTAGGTAGAAAAACTCGGACTTCAGGGTGCCGAAAAAACTCTCCATCGCCGCGTTGTCGAGGCAATTTCCCTTACGTGACATGCTCTGCTTTATGCCGCGTTGCTTCAGTGCATGCTGATAGCGAGGTTGCTGATACTGCCAGCCCTGGTCAGAGTGCAGCAGCAGATGAGACGGCCCTTGCAGGCGCTCGAAGGCCTTTTCCAACATTCCGGTCACCAAGGCAAAGCATGGGCGCGGGGCGGTTTCATAGGCGATGATCTCGCCGTTGTACAAATCCATTACCGGCGATAAATAGAGCTTCTTTGATCCGACTTTGAATTCGGTGACGTCCGTTACCCATTTCTGATTGGGCCGTTGCGCGACGAAATTACGCTCCAGAAGATTCGCCGCGACGGTTCCAACTTGCCCTCTATAAGATCGATACTTTTTTGGGCGCACCAAGGATTTAAGGCCCATGCGGTCCATCAGGCGCTGAATCATTTTTTCACTGACCGACTCTTTCTTTTGAAGTGCCAAAGCGATGCGGCGATAGCCAAATCGCCCTTCGTGCTGGTCGTAGAGGTCGCGGATCTTCGTTTTCAGCGAGGCATATTTGTCAGGTTTCTGAAGGGCGCTGACCTGGTAATAGAACGTGCTGCGGGCCAGGTTGGCTAACTTCAGCAGACTGTCCAGAGGAAACCTGGATCTCAACGCCATTACGGAGATGGTTTTTTCCCGGGGCGACTCCTCTTCGAAGCCTCCCTTACCTCTTCGAGCTTTTTTAGGTAAGCGTTCTCCATACGTAGGTATTCGAGTTCGGCCTTCAGTTGCTCTCGGCTCTTTGAATCGTCGTCCACGGGTTGGGAGTGATCAGGGACAGGCGTTTTTTTGGGCATGACAACAGCCTTTTTTCTCTTGGGTACGATCAGGGCAGGAAGACTGCCACTGTAGTACTGCCGCTCCCAAATGCCCACCTGCGAGGACTGACCGAGCCCGAACCGCGCGGCGACTTCCCGATGTGAGAGCCGCTCTTTTTGCATGCATTGGATGACTGAGCGTTTGAAGGCCGCGCTGTAATGGTGACCATGCGATTGCAGCCCAGCACTGCCTCGAGCCTGATAGGTGGCGACCCAGCGCCGAAGCAGGCTGTAGTCGATCAAGTAGCGGTGAGCTACCTTTCGAAAGCCTTCATTGCCATTGATATAAGCCTCAATCGCCGTAATTTTGAACTGAAGCGAAAATTTGCCCATGGAAACACCGCCAAAAGTCAGGTTGGTGTCCAACTTTTGGGGTGCAGTCCAGGGGCTGTGGCGTACGCAAATTTTGTAGCTGCTGAAGACCCAATGTGGGAGCGAGCTTGCTCGCGAAGGCGGAATGTCAGTTGATGAAGATGCTGGCTGTGCCGGCCTCTTCGCGAGCAGGCTCGCTCCCACAGGGGCTGTGGCGTACGCAAATTTTGTAGCTGCTGAAGACCCAATGTGGGAGCGAGCTTGCTCGCGAAGGCGGAATGTCAGTTGATGAAGATGCTGGCTGTGCCGGCCTCTTCGCGAGCAGGCTCGCTCCCACAGGAGAAATGCGATTCCATCAAGAGTCAGGTCGGCTTCAGGCCGCCTCGTGGTGGACGTTGATTTCGGCGCCCCGTTAAGCACGCTGGCCGAACGCAGGCATTGTGGAGTGGGCACCCCGGCATGGATGCCGGGATAGCCGCGCTGGGCCAGGGACGGCCCTTCGCGGCGGGCCCACGGAGCAATGCCGGAGTGAGGGCATGCCGAGCCTTGGCGAGGTGCCGAGTGGTGGGGCAGAGCGTTTTTGGTTACTTTTGGCTGGTCCGGCTCCCGGCTCTTTCCAAAAGTGACCCGCTGTAAAAGCGGAACCATTACCAGCCGTTACCGCAGCAACGGATATGTACCCCATTCAGCTCCCAAAAAGACTACCCGGAACTCTGTGGGAAACATCCCTGATCAGATGGTGGGTCTGTCAGACGCCCCGAAATTTCCGACATGTTTTTAAGGTTGTCCCTCGGAAGTCAGGCGGCTAGCCTCAAGGTGTCGCTGCCAATTCAGCGACTCGGATTTGACCGTCCGAATTAATAAGGCGCGTCAGCGCTCCAAGGCCTATTTCAGGCGTTTTTCTTTCGTCTGAGGTATCGTGTCGCGGCGGCTGTGCGTGGGACGTCTGCGGACGTGCCGGTTTGCCTTATTCCCGGTCGGTCAACCCGCGTACAGCTGCCACTTTTTTGTTTGACCGCGAAGGGTGGTGGCTCCGTCAAAAATGAGGAGTTGCAAATGATCAAAGAAACCCCAAACCCGCCAAACCCCGCCGATCGCGCTATGGACCAGAATCCCAAGCCCGACGACAGCGACTCAGACCCCCAACCCTCGACCCAACTGTTCAACGTGACGGACTGCATCGACACGGAAACCCTGCTAGCCAACCTCAGCGAAACCCTGGCCTCGGCCAATGCAATGCTCAGCGACTTGGCATTCAATCTCGACGGCTCACGACGGCACGTGGCATTGGGAGTGGTGCAGATGATAGAGCTAGGGGAGTTGCTGACGAACAAGGCCTTGGATCGGGTCGAGCTTCGCACTTGATGCCATAAGGAATGGCCTCATCCCTTGCACGATGCGGGAACGCCAGGCCCCCTGTGGCGAGGGAGCTTGCTCCCGCTGGGTTGCGAAGCGACCCCAAGGCCAGCAACTCAATCTGCCTGATACACCGCGCTGTCGGGTCTTGGGGCTGCTGCGCAGCCCAGCGGGAGCAAGCTCCCTCGCCACAAGAGCTTTCTCTCCACAGGGAAAATGGGGTTACGGGCGAATCTCGATCATCGTCCCATCCGGCACCAGGTTCCACACCTCACGCATATCCACATTGCGCATGGCGATGCAGCCATCGGTCCAGTCCAGCGTATGGAACAACTGCTCAGGGTTCTCCTCCGAATCCGGCGTGCCGTGGATCATGATCATTCCCCCCGGCTCCACGCCTTCGCGGCGGGCGCGGGCGGCGTCGCTGATGTTGGGGTAGGAAATGTGCATCGACAGGTAGAAGCGCTCGCTGGTCTTGCGCCAGTCCAGCCAGTAGAAACCCTCGGGGGTGCGCTTGTCGCCTTCGATCAGCTTGGGGCCTTTCTTGGCACCCTTGCCCAGGGAGATGCGATAGGTCTTCAGCGGCTTGCCGTCGTTGATCAATTGCAATTGATGGGCGGACTTCAGCACCAGGACTTTTTCAATGACCTTGCCGTTATAGGTTCCCACGGCGGCGGCTTGGGACACAGCGGTGAACGACAGGCAGAACAGGACAAGCAACCAGCGCATTAAAACGATATCCCTAGAGGTGTCGCGACTATTATTGATGTTCAGGTATTGGCAGGCTGGGCCAGCGGCGGTATCGACTCGGATCGTACCGGGTAATCCTCGGCCTGTCGGTCCGCGTAAAAGTATTCCAGGGTACGGCCCACCGTGCGGAACGCCAGTTCGTCCCACGGAATCTCGGTTTCTTCGAACAGCTTCACTTCCAGGCTCTCGGGCCCGGCGGCAAAATCCATGTCGACCAGCTCTGCGCGGAAGAATACATGCACCTGGCTGATGTGCGGTACGTCGATCAGCGTATAGATGCTCAGGTTTCGTACCCGGGCGCAGGCTTCCTCGGCGGTTTCACGGACGGCGGCCTGCTCGACGGTCTCGCCGTTTTCCATGAAGCCCGCCGGCAACGTCCAATAACCGCGGCGCGGCTCGATGGCGCGGCGGCATAAAAGGACTTTGCTACCCCAGGTCGGTACACATCCGGCAACGATATTGGGGTTCTGATAATGGATGGTGTGGCAGGTGTCGCAGACGAAGCGCAGGCGCGAGTCGCCCTCGGGTATGCGCTGGGTCACCGGGTTACCGCACTGGCTGCAGAATTTCATGCTTGGATTCCTGGAGGCTGCGCCTATCTTGGCGTGTGCGGGCGGGTATCGGCAAGTTGTCGTTTCGCGACATGACGTGGTCCCGGGGCTTGGGCCGCCTGGCTGATTGGTGCATGATGCTAGGCAGCGAATAAATCGAGAAGTCTCATGCTGGACGAGCTACTGCATCGAGTAAGCAACCATACGCCGCGCGATCTGGAGACCGATCGGCGTTTCCCTGAAGCGGCGGTGCTGGTGCCGATCACCCGCAGCGACGAGCCGGAACTGGTCCTGACTTTGCGCGCCAGCGGGCTCTCGACCCACGGCGGCGAAGTGGCTTTCCCCGGCGGGCGCCGCGACCCGGAAGACCCGGACCTGATCTTCACTGCCTTGCGCGAAGCCGAAGAGGAAATCGGCCTGCCGCCTGGCCTGGTGGAAGTGATCGGCCCTCTCAGCCCGCTGATTTCCCTGCATGGCATCAAGGTCACCCCCTATGTCGGGGTGATTCCCGATTACGTCGAGTACCAGGCCAACGATGCCGAGATCGCCGCGGTCTTCAGCGTGCCGCTGGAGTTTTTCCGCAAGGACCCGCGCGAACACACCCACCGCATCGATTACCAGGGGCGCAGCTGGTACGTGCCCAGTTATCGCTTCGGCGAATACAAGATCTGGGGCCTGACGGCGATCATGATCGTCGAGCTGGTCAACCTGCTGTACGACGCGGGTATCGACCTGCACACACCGCCCAACAGTTTCATCAATACCTGACGCCCCGAGGACTTCCATGAAATACCGCCTGGGCGATGCCCGTGTCGAAACCCACCCACAGAGCTGGGTCGCGCCCAACGCCACGCTGGTGGGCAAGGTCCGCCTCGAAGAAGGCGCCAACGTCTGGTTCAACGCCGTGCTGCGCGGCGACAACGAACTGATCCTGATCGGCAGGAACAGCAACGTGCAGGACGGCACGGTGATGCACACCGACATGGGTTTTCCGCTGACCATCGGCACCGGCGTGACCATCGGCCACAACGCGATGCTCCACGGCTGTACGGTGGGGGACTACAGCCTGATCGGCATTAACGCGGTGATCCTCAATGGCGCGAAGATCGGCAGGAATTGCATCATCGGCGCCAACTCGCTGATTGGCGAAGGCAAGGAGATTCCCGACGGTTCGCTGGTGATGGGCTCGCCGGGCAAGGTCGTGCGCGAGCTGACCGAGGGCCAGAAGAAGATGCTCGAAGCCAGCGCGGCGCACTATGTGCACAACTCGCAGCGTTATGCCCGCGACTTGGTCGAGCAAGAACAATGAACCCGGCTGAACGTCCGGTTCCCTCGCCCTGCGTGAACATCTGCGCGCTGGATGATGACGACATCTGCACCGGCTGCCAGCGCACGGTGGCGGAAATCACCCGCTGGAGCCGGATGGACAATGAAGAGCGGCGCGGCGTCCTGGCGTTGTGTCACGAACGGGCCAAGGCCAGTGGGTTGGTTTGGATGTTGCCGGCAAAACCTTGATTGTGATTACGCCGCTGTGGCGAGGGAGCTTGCTCCCGCTGGGCCGGTCCGACGCTTCGGGCGCAGCGGCCCTGAAACCAGACAACCCGGTACTACAGGCAGATTGAGTTGCATGTTTTGGGGCCGCTGCGCGACCCAGCGGGAGCAAGCTCCCTCGCCACAAAAGCATTCACAACGCTTTAGCTGCCCGCCGCCCCAGCCACCAATCCAATCCCACCACCCCCAGCGCGATCCCGACAAACCCCGCCAATATCCCCCCGGCGTTGATCAGTACCTGTGGATAACCCAGAGTCGCCACATCAATGAAAGGGTAAGGGTAAGCCGCCAGCAGATTGCCACGCAGCAGGATATAACCGAAGTACATCAAGGGATAAAGCATCCACAGCCCGATGTGGCGCAGGCGCAAGCTGCCCTTGGGCACGCAGAACCACCAGTAGCCGGTGAACAGCACGGGCATCACGTCATGCAACAGTTCGTCGGCGATGAACTGCCAGCCTTCGGGTTGCCAGAGATGGCGCAGCAGCAGGCTGTAGGCCAGGCCGACCAGGGCAATGCTCACGGCGATGCCGCTGCATACCGCTGGCCCGAGGAACCAGCGCCGCGCCGCTGAATCACGGTGGGTCAGTTCGAAGCTCAGCACCACGGCCACCAGCGTGTTGGTCAGCACCGTGAAAAAACTGAAGCAATTCACCAGCCCGCCCAGCAGGCTCGCGCCCAATTCCCAGCGTCCCAGCAAGATCAGATACAACTGGATGCTCAGTCCCGCCCAGCCAAGCAGTGCCGCCATCGACACGAAACCGCGCCGCAGGGGAATTCCAACGCCCACGACTCAGACCGGCCGTTTCGTGCGCATCAGCTTGATGTACAGGCGCTCGACTTTTTCCCGCGCCCACGGTGTCTTGCGCAGGAAGGTCAGGCTCGACTTGATGCTGGGGTCGCTCTTGAAACAGCGGATATCGATGCGTTCGGCCAGGCCCGACCACTCGTAGTGTTGCACCAAGGCATTGAGGATCTGCTCCAGCGTCACGCCGTGCAGTGGATTGTCGTTGTGTTCGGTCATGAAGCCTGTACACCAGGTAAGTGATATGCCGCGCACCTTAGCCGAGGTACCGTTCGGGTGGAAGCGCCACGCTTTGAAAGCAGTGGTCGCGTCGTTGAAGCCCGTTTGACTGTTACCGAATCCGAAAGGATCCATGTTGGTAAAAGCGCTTTCTCTATTTGTAACAGAACATTATCCTTGCGCCGCCAGCTGAAACGCTTCTTCTGGCGTGCCAGAGCCTCTGCGTTACAGCTATTCCCATTGAAAGATCCAAAGAACGCTCAATGTCCTGACCTTGAAAGACAGCGCTGTCTTAATGAGTTCCTGTGGGAGCGAGCTTGCTCGCGATAGCGACTGCACAGCAAACATTGAAGCCGACTGACACGCCGCCATCGCGAGCAAGCTCGCTCCCACAGGGGATCGCGGCAACCGAATTTGCTTTTTTCAACTGAACCATGCCCCGCCAGGATCGTCATCTAAAGTGACACCTTGCGCGGGACTCTTTAAAACGTCACGGAGATACACACTATGAGCACTGAGGGTGCTTTGAGTCGAAGCCGTCTGCTACCGAGCCTGCTCGGCATTCTGCTTCTATTGATGGGCCTGGCCCTGTTGGCCGGGGGAATCAAGCTGAGCACGCTCGGCGGCTCGCTGTATTACCTGCTGGCCGGTATCGGCCTGGCGCTGACCGGCGTCCTGCTGATCCTGGCCCGCCGTGCGGCGTTGGGGCTGTACGCGCTGGTGCTGTTCGCCAGTACCGTTTGGGCCCTGTGGGAAGTGGGCCTGGACTGGTGGCAACTGGTGCCGCGCCTGGCGATGCTGTTTGCCCTGGGCATCGTCTTGCTGCTGCCATGGTTCCGCCGCCCGTTGCTGACTGCCGACGCGTCGCCGATGGGCACCCGCGCATTGGGCGCTGCGGTGATCATCGCCGGTATCGCCGCGCTCGCCAGCCAGTTCACCAACCCGGGTGAAATCAAGGGCCAACTGGACCGCGACAGCGTGCCGGGCATGGCCAACACCGCACCGGCGATGCCGGACGGGGACTGGAACTCCTACGGCCGCAGCGCCCACGGCGACCGTTATTCGCCGCTGGCGCAGATCACCCCGCAGAACGTCGGCCAGTTGAAGGAAGCCTGGACGTTCCGCACCGGTGACCTGCCAGGGCCGAACGACCCGGGCGAGACTACCGCTGAAAACACCCCGCTCAAGGCCAACGGCATGCTCTACGTGTGCACGCCGCACAGCCAGGTGATTGCACTGGAGCCTGAAACCGGCAAGGAAATCTGGCGTTTCGATCCGAAGCTTTCCACGCAGAACGCGGAAAACTTCAAGGGTTGGGCCCACATGACCTGCCGCGGTGTGAGCTATCACGATGACGCCGTGTACGCCTCGGCCGAGCAGAGCCCGACCGGCACCGCCAGCACCGCGCCGGCCAGCACCGTGTGCCCACGGCGGATCTTCCTGCCAACCGCTGACACCCGCCTGATCGCCCTCAACGCCGACACCGGCAAGATGTGCGAAGACTTCGGCGACAAGGGCCAGGTCGACCTGACCGCCAACATCGGTGGTTTCACCGCCGGCGGTTACTACTCCACCTCGCCGCCGGCGGTCACCCAGAACCTGGTCGTGATCGGCGGCCACGTCACCGATAACGTTTCCACTGACGAGCCAAGCGGTGTAATCCGTGCCTACGACGTGCACACCGGCAAGCTGGTATGGAACTGGGACAGCGGCAACCCGGACGACACCACGCCGATTGCCGAAGGCCAGACCTACACCCGCAACTCGCCAAACATGTGGTCGATGTTCAGCGTCGACGAAAAACTCGGCATGCTCTACCTGCCGATGGGCAACCAGACGCCCGACCAGTTCGGTGGTTTCCGCACGCCCGAGTCGGAAAAATACGCTGCCGGCCTGACCGCGCTGGACATCGCCACCGGCAAGGTGCGCTGGTACTTCCAGTTCACCCACCACGACCTGTGGGACATGGACGTCGGCGGCCAGCCGACCCTGATGGACCTCAAGACTGCTGATGGCGTGAAACCGGCCGTGCTGGCTTCGACCAAGCAGGGCAGCATCTACGTGCTGGACCGCAGCAACGGCCAGCCGATCGTGCCAATCAAGGAGATCCCGGTGCCGCAAGGCGCGGTGGAAGGCGACTTCACTTCGCCGACCCAACCGATGTCCGACCTGAACTTCGTGCCGCCGGTCCTTAAGGAGCGCGACATGTGGGGCGTGACCCCGTTCGACCAGATGCTGTGCCGGATCGACTTCAAGTCGCTGCGCTACGAGGGCATGTTCACACCGCCGTCGTTGCAGGGCTCGATCGTCTATCCAGGCAACTTCGGTGTGTTCGACTGGGGCGGTATCTCGGTGGATCCGGTGCGCCAGATCGCTTTCGTCAACCCGAGCTACATGGCGTTCAAGTCGAAACTGGTGCCGGCGGCGGAAGTGGCCGGTGGCCCGGGTCGCAAGAGCGAAACCGAAGGCGTGCAGCCGAACAAGGGCGCGCCGTACGGCGTAATCCTCGAGGCGCTGCTTTCGCCAATGGGCCTGCCTTGCCAGGCACCGGCCTGGGGTTATGTGGCGACCGTCGACCTGACCAACAACAAAACCCTGTGGAAGCACAAGAACGGCACCGTGCGCGACAGCTCGCCGGTTCCGATCCCGCTGAGCATGGGCGTTCCGAGCCTGGGCGGCACGTTCACCACCGCCAGTGGCCTGGCGTTCCTGAGCGGCACGCTGGACCAGTACCTGCGCGCCTATGACGTGAAGAACGGCAAACAGCTGTGGGAAGGCCGCCTGCCCGCCGGCGCCCAGACCACGCCGATGACCTACACCGGCAAGGACGGCAAGCAATACGTGCTGGTCGTAGCCGGCGGCCATGGCTCGCTGGGGACCAAGCAGGGTGATTATGTGATCGCCTACAAGCTGCCGGATTAAGCAGAACCGCGCCCAAGAAAAAGGCGACACCCTTGTGGGTGTCGCCTTTTTTTTGTGCCGCGCGGAGTCTTTGTGAACGCAGGCCTTTTAGCTTCTGCCTTTTGTGGCGAGGGAGCTTGCTCCCGCTGGATGCGTCAGCATCCCCTGCGGTGTAATGGCTGACAAAGCAAGGGGGCTGCTTCGCAACCCAGCGGGAGCAAGCTCCCTCGCCACGGGGTTTTATGTACGAGGTTTTACAGTTCGATCTTGACCGCCTGCGAAGCACGGGTTGCCTTGGCGCGGGCGGCTTCGATGGATTCGTCGCGGGCCAGGGCTACGCCCAGGCGGCGCTGGCCGTTGACTTCCGGCTTGCCGAACAGCCGCAGGGCGGTGTCCGGTTCGCTCAGGGCGGCGCCGAGGTTGGCGAAGGCGGTCTGCGTCGACTGGCCTTCCACCAGAATCACCGCCGAAGCCGATGGGCCGAACTGGCGGATCAGCGGAATTGGCAGACCCAGAATGGCGCGGGCGTGCAGGGCGAATTGCGACAGGTCCTGGGAGATCAGCGTCACCAGGCCGGTGTCGTGCGGGCGCGGCGAGACTTCGCTGAACCACACCTGGTCACCCTTGATGAACAGTTCGACGCCAAACAGTCCACGACCACCCAAGGCCTCGGTCACTGCCTTGGCGACGCGCTCGGATTCGGCCAGGGCCACCGGGCTCATGGCCTGTGGCTGCCAGGATTCCTGATAGTCGCCCTTTTCCTGACGGTGACCGACCGGTGCGCAGAACGTGGTGCCGCCGACGTGGCGCACGGTAAGCAGGGTGATTTCGTAGTCGAAGTCGATGAAACCTTCAATGATCACCCGGCCCTTGCCGGCGCGGCCACCTTCCTGGGCGTAGTCCCAGGCTTTCTGCACGTCATCGGCACTGCGCAGAAGACTCTGGCCCTTGCCCGAGGAACTCATGACCGGCTTGACCACGCATGGGAAACCCAGGGTCTCGACGGCCTTGCGGTAGTCTTCCACGGTGTCGGCGAAGAAATACGGCGAGGTCGGCAGGCCGAGTTCTTCGGCGGCCAGGCGGCGGATGCCTTCGCGGTTCATGGTCAGTTGCGCGGCGCGGGCGGTAGGGATCACGGTGAAGCCTTCGGCTTCCAGTTCCACCAGGGTCGCGGTGGCGATGGCTTCGATTTCCGGCACGATGTAGTGCGGCTTCTCGGCCTCGATCACTGCGCGCAGGGCCGCGCCGTCGAGCATGTTGATCACGTGGCTGCGGTGGGCCACTTGCATGGCCGGCGCGTTGGCGTAGCGATCCACGGCAATCACTTCAACGCCCAGGCGCTGCAGTTCGATTACCACTTCCTTGCCCAGCTCACCGCTGCCACACAACAAAACGCGGGTCGCGGTGGGCGACAATGGGGTTCCGATACGGGTCATCTGAAGGTCCTCAAACAGGAGCGGATCATCGGGGCGCGCGCCGGGCGAGCTTCCCATGGGGAGAAAGCGCGGCATTTTACATGAACCGCGTCAGCCGGCGACGGCCTGTTTGCGCAGACGCCAGGCCATGATCAGCCAGACGGCCGTGACCCCGGCGAATTTCGACAGCAGGGCGGTGATGACCACGCCTGGCGTGAGGGCGTCGATCAGGCCGAAAAAGATGAAGGTATCCAGGGGAATACTCAGGGCCGAGCTGATCCACAATCGATCGTGCAACGGGCGCTTGGTGACGCTGAACACCAGCCAGTCGATGCATTCGGACACTGCGAATGCCGTGGCGCTGGCCAGGGCGATGGTTGGGTCGGAGGTGACGTAGGACAGCACCAGCGCCACCAGCATCGCCGCAATGGCACCATGGCCGAAGCGGGTCTGCACCATGTCGCGCAGGACGAACACCAGGCCACCCCAGGCTGACCAGATAATGTCCAGGTGCGGCGCGGCGGAGAACGCGAAGTTGATCAGCACGACGCTGCCGATGTAGGCGATCAGGAAAAGCATGGGACGGGGTACCTGGTGGGTTGGATGTCGGGTAACGACTCCGTGGCGAGGGAGCTTGCTCCCGCTGGGCTGCGAAGCAGCCCCCAAAGCAGTCACCTCGATTTATCTGATCCACCGAGTTGTCAGGTTTTGGGTCTGCTGCGCAGCCCAGCGGGAGCAAGCTCCCTCGCCACGGAGGTTGTGTTCAGTCAGTGGGTAAAGGTTACTTCAGCACCGCCAGACCCTCAATCTTCCTCATTGTCATCAAGCTTCCAATACCCCACCGCCTTGATGAAATCCTGGTCCAGCCCTTTCTCCTCCAGCAACACTTTGCGAATCTGCCGCGACACTTTGCTCTCGGTCGCGACCCAGGCGTACAGCTTGCCACCAGGCATTTCCAACTGCGGGACGGTGCGAAGCAGGCTATCGCGGTGGCCTTCGCGCAGTACCCAGATCACTTGCACCTGGGCCGGGCTGTGAAGGATCTGCTGTTCGGCGCCGTTTTCCACTTCCACCACCACCAGTGCCCGCCGGTTGGCTGCCAGGCCTTCGAGACGTCGGGCGATGGCGGGCAGGGCGGTTTCGTCGCCGATCAGCAAGTAGCTGTCGAAAATATCCGGCACGATCATCGAGCCCCGTGGCCCGGCGATGTTCAGGTACTGCCCGGGCGCCGCCTGGGCCGCCCAGGTTGAAGCAGGGCCGTCGCCGTGGAGGACGAAATCGATCTCCAGCTCCAGGGCGTCCAGGTCGTAGCGGCGCGGGGTGTAGTCGCGCATCTCGGGCATCGGGCCCTGGGCCTTGCCGGCGCCGGGGTTGAAGTTTTCCAGGGCGGCGTGTTCTTCGGCGTTCTGCGGGAACAGCAACTTCACGTGATCGTCCGTGCCGAGGCTGACGAACCCGGCCAGTTCCGGTCCGCCGACGGTGATGCGGCGCATGCGTGGTGTCAGGTCTTGCACCCGCAGCACTTGCAGGCGGCGGCGTTTGATTTCGTGGCTGACGCGGTGGATGGTGTCTGGATCGACTTCAGTCATGCTTTTACTCCGAAACGGTTGGACGGCGAGGGCCGTCGACAATGGCTTTGGCGGTGTCGTTGAGCAGGTCGCGTACCCGCAGGATCTCTTCCGGGCTCCAGCGACCATGGTGCATCTGCAAGGCGTGGCGCAGGTTGTGGACCGCCTCGTGGATTTCCGGCGGCCGATCCTGGCCGCGCAGCGAACGCTTGCTGACTTCGATGCGCATCCGTACGCCGTCCAGCGCCACGGCCTGGTCTTCAAGGGATAGACGTCCGGCATCGGTGACGCTGTAGCGTTTTTTTCCGCCATCGGCATCGCCGCTGACCATTTCGCTTTCTTCGAGGAAGGTCAGGGTCGGATAGATCACGCCGGGACTGGGGCTGTAGGCGCCGTCGAACATGCTTTCGATCCGGCGGATCAGGTCATAGCCGTGGCAGGGTTGTTCTGCAATCAGTGCCAACAACAGCAGTTTCAGGTCGCCCGCGGCGAAAACACGCGGCCCGCGACCGCCGCGCTCACGGCTTGCCGCACGTTTGTCGAAGCCGTCGTGGGCGGCGTGTTCGCGGTGAGGGTGGGAATGCGGGTCTCTCATCGGTCTGTCCTCAGAAATTCTTAAGATAGAACTTAAGATATATCTTTAGACGATGCACGCATGTTTTTTATAAATCCGACGAGCAGCCGGATTCGCCCGACGGCGCAGCGTTGAGCGCGATGGGTTATCAGAAGCTGAAATGGCGGTTGCTCAGCGGCTCGTCACCAATGGCTGACATTGGGTGTGGCTGCCCGGTTGCAAATAGGCCGAGAGAAACGGCGCCATGCCCTTGAGCACCTGTACCGGCAAGGCCGAGGTGAACTTGAAGTTCTGTGCCGAGGCGCCCGGTACGAAGGCGGTCAGGGTGCCGAAATGGCTGTCGCCGATGTAGAACACGAACGTGGCGGTGCGGTTTATCGATTTGGAACTGATCACCCGTCCGCCTGAGCCGACGGCTTCGATGCGGTTGTCGCCGGTGCCGGTCTTGCCGCCCATGGCCAGCGGCGTGCCGTCGGCCAGTTTGAAACTGCCCGCGACACGTTTCGCGGTGCCGGCGTCCACCACTTGCGACAGGGCGCCGCGCAAGGCCCGGGCCACTTCCACCGGCATCACCCGCTTGCCGTTGTCCGGATCGCTGACCAGCCGCGTTTCGTAAGGCGTGTCGACGGCAAACTGCAGGCTGTCGACACGCAGCGCCGGCTGGCGGATGCCGTCGTTGAGGATGGTCCCTACCAGTTCCGCGAGGGCGGCGGGGCGGTCGCCGGAGCTGCCGATCGCAGTGGCAAGCGACGGCACCAGATGGTCGAACGGATAGCCGACTTGCTGCCAGCGCTGATGGATATCCAGGAAGGCTTCGACCTCCAGCATGGTGCGGATGCGGCTGTCGCGGGCACTCTTGTGCCGGCTCTTGAACAGCCAGCTGTAGACCTCCTGGCGCTCGAACTGGCTGGCCTTGACGATCTGGCTGAACTTGGCGTCGGGGTTGTTGAGCAGGTAGCCCACCAACCACAGGTCCAGTGGATGGACCTTGGCGATGAAGCCTTGGTCCGGCAGGTCATAGGCGCCGGGGCCGTAGCTTTGGTAGAGCCGCTGCAGACGCTCGTCGGTGAGCTTTTCGGCGCTCTTGGCGTTTTTCAGATGGGCGCGTACGAAGCGGTTGAAACTCTCCTGGCTGTCGTTGGGAAAGAAATAGCGGTGCACGGCGGCGAGGCGGATCGCGGTGGGACGCATGCCGTCGAGGAAGGTTTCGAGGCGCTGGGCGGTGTCCTTTTTCTGGTATTTCTTCCAGAACCTGAGCAGGAACGAGGTGCCTTCGCGATCGGCGAACTGGGCCAGGTATTCCTGGCGGCGCGGGTCCTTGTCATCCTTGAGCAGTTCGGAGCTGTTGTTGGGACCGGCATAGGTGGCGTAGCGCACCAGGTCGCGCATCAGGCGAATGAACGGCAGGTTGATCGATTCGCGCAGGGCGTCGCGCAGGGTCGGCAGGCGACCGTCGTCTTCCCTGCGAAAGTTATGAAAGGTGTGCAGCCCGCCGCCGGTGAAAAATGCCTCGCCGGGGCTGGCAGAGTAGGTGCGGTCGAGTGCCGCTTCGAGCATTTTCGGCAGGCTGCGGTCGGTGTTTTCAATCAGGTAGTCCACCGCCCAGCGCGAGAGGCGGTCCTGGTCGGCGATCTCGGTTTTCTTCAGTTGCGCCGGGGTCTGTTGGGCGTAGCGCTCGTGCAATTCGGCGATGATCTGCAGGTAGGTGGTCAGCACCCGCAACTTGGCGGTGGAGCCCAGTTCCAGCTTGCTGCCCTCGTTGATGTCGAAGGGCTGGTCGGTGCTGTCGGTCTGTACCCGCACACGCGAACCGTCCGGCGTCAGTTCCAGCAGGGTAAAGCTGTAGCGCACCTGCGTGGTGCTGGTGGGGGTCAGCAGGCGCTCTCCCATCAGGCCGATCTCGGCGGCGAACGCCGGGTCGGCCAATCGCTTGAGGTACTCGGTGGCCTGGGCCTGCAATTCGCTTTGCAAGGTGCTGGTGGCCGACAGGTCGAGGCGATCAAGGTCGTACAGCGGACGATTGAGCAGCGTGGCGAGACGACTGCGGGCGGCGCTGATGCCCTTGTTGGTTTCGTTGGGCTGGATCGTCGGCTGCTGCACCCAGTCGCGATAACTGACTTTGCTCGCCAGGGCGGCCTCGGCCAGGGCCGCATCGATCACGCCGTTCTGCGCCAGCAGCCGGATGTGGCTGTCAGTCAGGCGAGCGAGTTCATCGTGACCCTTCGATAGGTAATGGGAAGGCCGTCGCTGGGCGATCATCAACGAGAGCATTTCCCGCAGGGCCAGGCCTTTTTGCGCCAGGCTCTCGGGGTCGGTGGCGGTGCTGAACAGGCGCTCGTTGGCCTTGTTGAAATCGGCGCCGTACCAGACCCTCAGTCCTTCCGCCATGCCATGGACTTCGCCATGACCCGGAACAGCGGAAAGCGGCACGCTGTTGAGGTAGTCGCGGATGACCCGCTGGCGGGCCTCGAGGGTTTGCGGGCCGGCCTGGTAGGCGCGCACGCTGGCGGAAATCATCTGGCGGATCTTCTCCGCCCCCGACACGGTCAGGCCCTCGGGGGAGTGCCGGTATTTCTCCAACTGCGTCGCCAATGTGCTGCCGCCCGCCGACTGGCCGGGCAAGCTCAGCAACTTGGCCACTTGCGACCAGGCCGCCATGCCGAAACGCGGCCAGTCCACCGCCGGGTTTGCCAGCGGCTGCTTGGGATCGAGCAGGAAGCGGTTCTCGATGAACAGCAGGCTCTGCACCACAAGCGGCGGGATGGCGTCGAAACTGGCGTACAGCTGTTGCGGGTATTTGAACTGATACACCGGCGCGGCGCGGCAATCGGTGATGGTCAGTCCGGCCTGGATCTTTTCCGCGTAGGGCACGAACAGGCCTTTATCGACATAGTCCATCAGCTCTGGGGGGAAACGGGCCTGGGCCTGGATCACATAGTCGCGCTTGATCAGTCGTGGCAGGAACTCCCCCAGCGAGCTGTAGCCCAATCGCCGGTCGAACGGACCCGCGCCAGGGTAGACGATGGCGTCGCTGGGCCCCGGTTGCACCGAATAGGTCAAGGACGCGGCGTACTTGCTGATCTCCCGGGCCTGGAACCGGGACGTGCGCATCTCCTTGGCCACGGCAAGGCCGACCACCACGACGATAATCAGCAACAACAACCAGAACGCCCGCCAGCCATGCCGTGCGCGGCGTTTTTTCGGGGGTAAAGGCGCTTCTTCCATACGTTCAGTCGGGACCACAGGTTTATTCGAATCGGTTTGCCACAAAGCGCCCATAGTCGACTGATCCATTCACGCAGATTGATCGGACTTGCTTGAAGCTTAGACGGTGGTTGGCGTGGGGGGAGGGAAATTGTGGGCATCTGAATCATGGCGCGGTGAGGCCGCTGTGGCGAGGGAGCTTGCTCCCGCTCGGTTGCGCAGCAGCCGCAAGCTTTCAAAAGCTGAAAGCGAGGGCGGCTTCGCCCCCCAGCGGGAGCAAGCTCCCTCGCCACAAAGGCGGTTAGAGCCATATCGCATCCCAGAGAGGGTAATCACCAACGCGTGTTACCAAGCCGGCGCGAAGAGGGTTGGCAATGATGTAGCGGGCGCAAGGCAACAAGTCCTGGTTATCGCGGATTGCCCTGTCATGAAATCCGTTTTGCCAGAAAGCGCCCTGCCTGCCCATGACTCGATTGATAGCGAGGGTGCTGCGGGATTTCACTGCCTGCATCACGTTGGGCAGTTGGGCTTGTTCCAATTGCAGCAGCCAATGCAGATGATCCGGCATCACGACCCAGGCGAGAGAATTGACCTGACATTGCTCATGCGCCAAACGCATTTCCGCAACCAGCAACCGGCCTAACTGCAAGTCGTTGAACAGAGGTGCGCGTCGGTGGACTACCGTAGTGACGAGGTAACCTCGCCCCGTATCCGAAGAGCGTCCGTGGCGAAGACGATGAGCGTTTGGACGGTGAGGACGCATTCCGTGCTTCCTTTGACTGGAGTAACTATTACCGTAGCTTCGCTCGTTCCGACCCGACGCGTTGATGACTGAGCGACTTTTCCGAAAACAACGTAGTCCCGTGGCGAGGGAGCTTGCTCCCGCTCGGTTGCGCAGCAGCCGTAAGCTTTCAAAAGCTGAGAAGCGAGGGCGGCTTCGCCACCCAGCGGGAGCAAGCTCCCTCGCCACGAGACGTAGGCTGAAAGTATTGTGCTAGAGCCATCGCCTGCGCCAGCGCATGACCCTGCACCATCACTGTGCAATACTTGCCGCGTTCCTTGAACCGCTGTAATCGCAGATAATGCCTCTCCTTAAAGACGGTTTTTACTGCGGTATATCCCTGAATTTTCCAGGTTTTACAGTGAAACTCTCTGTTCTCTGCTTTTTATACTGCACGACCCGCTGATCTTGAGGACTTGTCCTACAGGACGGTCTGCCCACGAGGCAGGCCCGGTTTCGGCAAGGTTGCAGGCTTATCCGCCTGTGGCCTTGGAGACTCGGTGGTTAATCCAATAACAAGACGAGGTTGTATCCCTATGCCAGTCGGCAATCCTCTGCCCCATGGCGAGACCGCTCAGGGTGGTCCGCTCAAACGTGAGCTCGGCGAGCGGCATATCCGCTTGATGGCGCTCGGCGCCTGCATCGGTGTCGGGCTGTTCCTCGGTTCGGCCAAGGCCATCGAAATGGCCGGCCCGGCGATCATGCTGTCCTACATCATTGGTGGCCTGGCGATCCTGGTGATCATGCGCGCCCTCGGCGAGATGGCCGTACATAACCCGGTGGCCGGTTCGTTCAGCCGTTACGCCCAGGATTACCTCGGCCCGCTGGCAGGCTTCCTGACCGGTTGGAACTACTGGTTCCTCTGGCTGGTGACCTGTGTGGCGGAGATCACCGCGGTGGCGGTGTACATGGGCATCTGGTTCCCCGATGTGCCCCGCTGGATCTGGGCGTTGGCCGCACTGGTCAGCATGGGCTCGATCAACCTGATCGCGGTCAAGGCTTTCGGTGAGTTCGAATTCTGGTTCGCCCTGATCAAGATCGTGACGATCATCGCCATGGTCATCGGCGGCGTCGGCATCATCGCCTTCGGGTTCGGCAACGATGGCGTGGCCCTGGGCATTTCCAACCTGTGGACCCACGGCGGCTTCATGCCCAACGGCGTGTCCGGCGTGTTGATGTCTCTGCAAATGGTGATGTTCGCCTACCTGGGCGTCGAGATGATCGGCCTGACCGCCGGTGAAGCGCGCAACCCGCAGAAAACCATCCCCAACGCCATCGGTTCGGTGTTCTGGCGGATCCTGCTGTTCTACGTCGGTGCGTTGTTCGTGATCCTGTCGATCTACCCGTGGAACGAAATCGGCACCCAGGGCAGCCCGTTCGTGATGACCTTCGAGCGCCTGGGCATCAAGACCGCCGCTGGCATCATCAACTTCGTGGTCATCACCGCCGCCTTGTCGTCCTGCAACGGCGGGATCTTCAGCACCGGTCGCATGCTCTACAGCCTGGCGCAGAACGGCCAGGCCCCGGCCGGTTTCGCCAAGACCTCAAGCAACGGCGTGCCGCGCCGAGCGTTGCTGTTATCGATCGCCGCGCTGCTGCTGGGCGTGCTGCTCAATTACCTGGTACCGGAGAAAGTCTTCGTCTGGGTCACCTCCATCGCCACCTTCGGCGCGATCTGGACCTGGGTAATGATCCTGCTGGCCCAGCTGAAATTTCGCAAAGGCCTGAGCGCGTCCGAGCGTGCGGCGTTGAAGTATCGCATGTGGTTGTACCCGGTCAGCTCGTACCTGGCGCTGGCATTCCTGGTGCTGGTGGTGGGCCTGATGGCGTACTTCCCCGACACGCGTGTGGCGCTGTATATCGGCCCGGCGTTCCTGGTGCTGCTGACGGTGTTGTTCTACACGTTCAAGTTGCAGCCGACCGGTGATACGCAGGGTTCGGTGCGTTCGGTTTCGTAACGTGATAACGCGGTAAAACAAGAGCCCCGGTCGGAAATGACAGGGGCTTTTTTGTAGGTGTTGATTTTGACCGTCCGTCGGGTTTGATGTCCGACCTGTAAGTTCTGACAGTAGATCGCCGCAGCTCCCTGGCCTAGCTTGAAAGCCCGCCAACTGGCCTGGCAAATGGCAAGGCAGGCACGATGAAGGATTTCTCCGCGTTGATGGTGATCGCGCTGGTCAATGGATTGATTCATTGCCAGGTTTTTTTCCTGCTGTATGGCGCTGTTGGACTGACTCAAGCGAACAGCAATCTCGCGGCGTTCGGCGTGGCGGAGGCGTTTTCGTTTTATGTGAATGCGCTTTTCATCTTCGAGCCCGGGGAGCCATGGCGCGGCTATCTGCTGTTCAATGGTTTGATGGGCATCGCGAGCTGTGGGATTGGCTCGATCGGCGATGCTTTGAGTTCGCCTGGCTGGCTGGCGGTAGCTTTGTATTTCTTGCTGAAACTGACGACGGGCTACAGCTTGTTCCGGTGCAAGTTGCTTCGTGAGGCTCAGCAGCTATGAACGTATTCCGGAGCGCTTTTTTTACTTACTCATTGGTCGGCCTCGCCAATACGCTGCTTCATTGGCAAATATTTTTTGTGCTGCGCGTGGCGGTCGGTCTCGATCAGTCGATCAGCAATCTTGCCGCATTCTGTGTCGCGGCCTCCTTTTCCTATTACCTCAATGCGCTCTATACCTTCGAGGCCAAACTCTCGGTGACGGGTTATATGGTTTTCCTGTGCGCCATGGGAGCGCTCAGTTATGCCGTGGGGTATCTGGGAGATCGCTGGCGGCTCCATGGGTTGCTGACGGTAGCGGTATTTTCGCTGCTGAGTTTGGTTTTCGGTTTCCTGCTCTCTCGGTTCGTGGTGTTTCGTGGGCATCGCCCATGAAAATCTCGCTGGTTGTGCCGGTGTTCAACGAAGAGCAAACCCTTGAACTGTTCTACAAAAGTGTTCGCCAGCATCCAGCGCTGGCCGGCTACAGCGTCGAGATCGTTTTTATAAACGATGGCAGCGCGGATCAGACTGGTTTTCTGGCTCGCGACATTGCGCTGGCCGATAACTTGGTCGTGTTCATCGAACTCTCTCGAAATTTCGGTAAGGAGCCAGCGTTGTTTGCCGGGATCGAGCACGCCAGTGGCGATGTGGTGATTCCAATGGACGTAGATTTGCAAGATCCCCTCGACGTTATTCCTAGGTTGATCGCAGAGTGGGAGAAGGGCGCCGAGGTGGTGCTGGCCAAGCGTCGCGATCGTTCATCCGATAGTTATCTCAAGCGTGGATGCGCTGCGCTGTTCTATCGCCTGCTTGATCGAATCGCCTCTCCTCATATCGAGCGGAACGTGGGTGATTTTCGCCTGATGGACCGCAAGGTCGTGGAGGTGATAAAGACCCTTTCCGAGTGTCAGCTGTTTATGAAAGGGGTGTTGTCGTGGGCTGGGTTCAACACTGTCATTATCGAATACGACCGCGCCCGCCGCGCCGCTGGTAACAGCAAGTTCAATGGTTGGAAGTTGTGGAACTTGGCGCTGGAGGGCATCACGTCGTTCAGTACCGTGCCGTTGCGGTTGTGGACTTATGTCGGCGGTTGCATCTCGTTTTTATCGCTGGTGTATGCCGCGTACATGGTGTTGGACAAGCTGTTTTTTGGAAACGATCTGCCCGGTTATCCATCGCGGATGACCGCGATTTTGTTTTTGGGTGGAGTGCAACTGATCGGCATCGGTGTGTTGGGTGAGTACATTGGGCGGATCTATTTGGAAACGAAGCATCGACCGAGGTATGTCATCAGGGAGTTAATTCGAGGGGAGTCGGGTCACAAGGAAGTCATGAGCGCATCCGCCAATCGGTTGGTCATCTATGAGTGACTTTCATGCCCGTTTAGGCCAACCTACAAGCCGGTTTGTCGAAGGCTCAGCCTTGGCAGCAGTGTTAGCACTTGCTCTGTACGTGCGTCTTTATGGAATCACGACACCTGCGATTTGGTACGACGAGGCTTTTAGCGTACTGCTTGCCAGACACGAGCCTGGGCAGATCTGGTCCATTACAGCGAAAGATGTTCACCCGCCCCTTTATTACTTGGTATTGCATTACTGGATAGCGCTGTTTGACGAAGGAGTCTTGTCTGTGAGATCGCTAGGCGCCGTCGCAGACGTTGGCACAGTTTTGCTAAGCATAAAATTGATGAGCCTGGTTGCCACGCGAAGAGCTACCTGGATTGCCGCATTGCTTTTGGCGCTGCTACCAATTTCGGTCCGCTACAGCCAAGAAGCGAGGATGTATACCTTGCTCGGGTTTTGGCTGATGGGCGCGACTGTGGCCTTGGTGTGTTGGGTTAAAGAACCGGAAAAAAAAGGTTTCCAGCACTCTATGTTTTTCTGATGAGCGCGGCTTTCTATACCCATTATTTTGCTGGGCTGTGTGTACTTGTTCATTGGTTTTATTGGTGGTGGGGAGCGGCGGGTGTTTTTCGGATGGTCCTCCCGGTTCGTGGCTGGATTTTTGCCAATGGCGTTATTTTGGTGCTGTTTGTGCCTTGGCTGCCTAATTTTCTAGAGCAGCTTTCAATGAAGGGGCTTGAATGGATACCTCCCGTTACAGGGCACGCGGTGCTGAGCCTTGTTTGGCAGTTCACGATAATGAATGCATGGGGTGCGCATTCCTTGTTGCTGCAGGCAATCCCTTTGGTGGTTGTTTTTGTATGCGCAGCGATGCTGATTTGGAAGGATCAGTCTCAGTATCGTTTTAACGGTTTATTGATTGGATATTTTTTCATCCCCGCTGGCGTTCTCTCTCTGGTGGCGCTAGTTGTTCCGGTATTCGTTCCTCGCTATCTGGTATTCGCGGCGGTGGGAATACCCTTCATTGTCGCTGTAGCGCTGGATGTTATGGTGCGTCGAACATCTATTCTGGTCTTGGGGCTAGTAATTGTGCTGGCAGCAGTCATACAGGGGCTGCAGCCAGTGTATCGGCAAGTGGATGGCTTGAATGGAACAGACAATCGCGTGATTTACGGGCTCGATAAACTAGCGGTCGAGATTGCGGAGGAGATTCGGCCTGAAGACGAAATCGTGGTCGGCGATTTTTACTGGTATTTGCCATTCAGCTATTACAACCAGACAGGCATACAGCCGAGAGTTTATATTCGCACGCTTCCCATCAATGCGTTGGAACTCCCTACTCATGGAGGCTATGCCTTGGTTCCCAAAGGGCAAAAAGATTTTTATTTGAATGAAGTAATAATATCAAAATGTGTTAGGCGCAGAGTCTGGTGGGTGGCGCCGATAGAGCTAATCACGCCTTTTACTGAAAAAAATTGGGTGCAAACGCTTGCCTTCACTGACAAAAAAATGACTGCTTTACTGTTTACCTCTAAAGCAGTCGTGCATGAGGCGGACAGCCCAGAAGCCGTCACGCCGCCGCTGTTTCCCGCGGCTCAAAACTGTCCGCCCGCGCCAGCTGCCACATCCGCGAATAAAACGCGCCATTGACCTCACCCGTCAGCAATTCCCCCGGCTTCAAAAACACATGCAACTGGGAAAACAGTTTGATCTCGGTCGCCGACATGCGCCGCACCAGATGCTTGGGTTGCAATTGCGAAGGGTGGTCGAGGCCGGCGGCGGCGAGCATTTCGGCCAGGGCCTTGAGGGTGTTGCGGTGGAAGTTGTAGACCCGCTGGGCTTTGTCCGGGACGACCAGGGCGCGCTGGCGCAGGGTGTCCTGGGTGGCGACGCCGGTGGGGCATTTGTTGGTGTGGCAGCTTTGTGACTGGATGCAGCCGATGGCGAACATGAAGCCGCGTGCGGCGTTGGCCCAGTCGGCGCCGATGGCCAGGACACTGGCGATGTCGAAGGCGCTGACAATCTTGCCGCTGGCGCCGAGCTTGATCTTGTCCCGCAGGTTCAGGCCCACCAAGGTGTTGTGCACAAACAGCAGGCCTTCGCGAAGCGGCACGCCGATGTGGTCGGTGAACTCCACCGGCGCGGCGCCGGTGCCGCCTTCCTTGCCGTCGACCACGATGAAGTCGGGCAGGATTCCGGTTTCCAGCATGGCCTTGGCGATGCCCATGAATTCCCACGGATGCCCCAGGCAGAACTTGAAGCCCACCGGTTTGCCGCCGGACAGTTCGCGCAGTTGCTGGATGAATTGCATCAATTCAATCGGAGTGGAAAACGCGCTGTGGCAAGACGGCGAAATACAATCCTCGCCCATGAGGATGCCCCGGGTCTCGGCAATTTCCCGGGTGACCTTGTGCTTGGGCAGAATCCCGCCGTGGCCCGGCTTGGCGCCTTGACTCATCTTTATTTCGATCATCCGCACCTGCGGGTTCTGCGCCTGGATTGCGAAGCGCTCCGGGTCGAAGCGCCCGTCGGAGGTGCGGCAACCGAAGTAACCGCTGCCCAATTCCCAGGTCAGGTCGCCGCCGTGTTCGCGGTGATAAGGACTGATGCTGCCTTCGCCGGTGTCATGGGCGAAATTGCCGAGCTTCGCGCCCTGGTTCAACGCCCGGATGGCGTTGGCACTCAGGGAGCCGAAGCTCATGGCCGAGATGTTGAACACCGACGCCGAGTACGGCTGGGTGCATTGCGGGCCGCCGACCGTGACGCGAAAGCCGCTGGGGTCGCTCAACGGGGCCGGGCGCATGGAGTGGCCGATGAATTCGAAGCCGGTCTGGTAAACGTCGATCAAGGTGCCGAACGGTTTGTCGGCGCTTTCGTTCTTGGCCCGCGAGTACACCAGCGAGCGCTGGGCGCGGGAAAAGGGCAGGGCGTCGCTGTCGGACTCGAGCAGGTATTGGCGGATCTCCGGGCGTATGCCTTCGACCAGGTAGCGGATGTTGCCCAGGATCGGATAGTTGCGCCGTACCGCGTGACGGCTTTGCAGCAGGTCGAACACCCCCAGCAGGCTCAACAGCCCGGTCAACAACGCAATCGGCCAGAGCCAGTCGTGTTGCAGGAACGGCAGGCTGGCGAGGGTGAAGATCACACAGCCGGCGAAGAAGGCGTAGCGGCTCAGCAGCGATAGGCTCATGCGGGTTCCTTGGGGGAGAGCGATTGGCGAGACATTAGCGTGGAATGCAACCCCGTGACGAGGGAGCAAGCTCCCTCGCCACAGGACTTGTTCGTGCTCACCCCGCCAATTTCATCTGCCGTACCGGCAGCTCCACCCGGAAGGTGGTCCCGACGCCGACTTCGCTGCGCACGGTAATCTCGCCGTGGTGTTTTTTCACGATGCCGTAGGACAGTGACAGCCCGAGCCCCGTGCCCTGGCCGATGGGTTTGGTGGTGAAGAACGGGTCGAAGATTTTCTGCAGGGTTTCCGGCGGGATGCCCGAGCCATTGTCGGCGACTTCGATCCAGACGTTGTCGCCCTCGACCCCGTTGCGCAGGGTGATGGTGCCGCGCTCGGGGCCGATGGCTTGGGCGGCGTTGACGATCAGGTTCATGATCACCTGGTTGATCTGCGACGGCAGGCATTCGACTTCCGGCAACGGGCTGTATTGCTTGACCACGTCGGCCTTGTACTTGATCTCGTTGGCGACGATGTTCAACGTCGAATCCATGCCCTGCTGCAAATTGGCCATCTGCCATTCCTGGCTGGAGTCGACGCGGGAGAAGTCCTTGAGGTCCTTGACGATCTGCCCGACGCGAGCGATGCCGTCCTTGGATTCCTTGATCAGTACTGGAATGTCCTCCACCAGGAAGTCGAGTTCTACCTGTTCGCGCAGGCGCTTGAGTTCCGTCAGCAGCTCCGGCGAGGCGATGGCCTGTTCGGCGCTGCCGTAGGCCTGGAGCATTTCCTCGAGTTTGCTGAAGTAACCGCCCAAGGCGCCGAGGTTGGAAGAAATGAAGCCGATCGGGTTGTTGATTTCGTGGGCCACACCAGCCGCCAACTGACCCAGCGAAGCGAGCTTTTCCGACTGCACGAGCTGGCTTTCAAGCATCTTGCGTTCGTCGATTTCCATCTGCAGCAATTCGCTGGCCTGCTTGAACGCCAGGGTGCGTTGCTCCACCAGGTCTTCGAGCTTGTTCATTTTCAAACGGGCACGGGAAGTCATTTCCCATTTGGTGGTCAGGGTATTGGCCATCTGCTGGACTTCGATGTTGTCGAAGGGCTTTTTCAATATGAGCAGGCGGTCGTGGCCGTTCAGGCGATCGAGCAATTCGTCCCAGGAATAATCCGAATACGCGGTGCAGACCACCACTTGCAATTGCGGGTCGACTTTCCACAGCTCTTCGATGGTCTTGGCGCCGTCCCAGCCTTCGGGCATGCGCATGTCGACGAAGGCCAGGGCATAGGGAAGCTCCTTGGCCAACGCCCGTTGCAATTTGGCCAGGCCTTCCTGGCCACCGTAGGCCGAGTCGAGTTCGAACACGGTGGCGGCGGGTTTCGGGGCCTCGCCGAACAGCGCGCTTTCCATGTCCTGCAGGTCGCTGTCGCTTTCGTCCTCCGGGGTCAGGATCTTGCGGAAATCGTCGTGGATGGCGGGCGTGTCATCAATCAAGAGGATGCGCCGGTTGCTCAGGCTGTTCATGGCTCACCTTCTGCGAGTTTCAGGGGCAGCTGCAATACAAACGTCGCCCCGGTACCTGGCCCCTCGCTGTGTGCGGTGAGGCGGCCGTTCATTTCAATCGCCGCCAGTGCGCAACTGTGCAGGCCGAACCCGTGGCCGTCCTTACGGGTGGTAAAACCGTGAGCGAAGATGCGTGTCATGTTCTCTTCCGGGATGCCTTCGCCTTCGTCCTTCACGCTGATCTGCAGGGTCTCATCGTCTACGACGGTGGCCTTGAGCGTCATGTTCCGTGCATGGTTGGAAACCCCGGCCATGGCGTATTTGGCGTTGCTGATCAGGTTGATCAGGATCAGCAGCAAACGGTGCTTGTCGCCCATGATCCGCGGCACTTCGCCGTAGTCCTTGATGACCGTCACATGATGGCGGGTCAGGGCTCCGGAGTTCATGCGCAAGGCGTCCTCGAGTAGTTCGCTGACCACCAGGGGTTCCATCAGGCTGTTGGCGCCGGCGTAGGATTGCTGCGTGGAAACGATGTCCTTGATGTGGTCCACGCTCTTGCTCAGTTGCGCCAGTTCGTCGGTCAGGCCTTGTTGTTCCACCGCGATGGCTTCCACCAACTGGTTGAGGTAGCCGGGCAGCAGCTTGCCTTTTTCATCCTCGGTGAGGAAATGCCCGAGGTCGTGGTTGTGCTCGTTGATCAGGTTCATCGCCTTGCCCAACCCCAGGGCCTTGCTGCTGCGCAGCTTGCGGCTGACCAGGTCGGCGGAGATGTTTACGCTGTTGAGCACGTTGCCGACGTTGTGCAATACGTTGGTTGCGATCTCCGCCATGCCGGCCTGGCGGGCGGTGTCCATCAGTTCGCTCTGGGTGTCCTTGAGCTGGCGGGTGCGCTCTTCGACCCGTTGTTCGAGTTCGTCGTTGGCGGTTTGCAGCGCACTGTTGACCCGCTTGATCTCGCCGAAACTGCGCACCAGCCGAACCGCCAGCCAGATCAGGATCAGCACCAGGAAGGTTGCGAATACCAGCAACAGGATGTGGTTGCGCTGATGTTTGGTGGCGGCTTTTTCCTGGTCCGTTTCCAGCAGACTGGTGATGGTGTCCAGGCGGGCGGCCAGGGGGACGGCCTCGAAATCGCGCAGTAGCTGGTTGACCAGTGGTTGCTCGCGCAGAATCAGCGCAATGTGCCTGCGCAGGATTTCCACGGAGCTGACGAGCCCGTCCGGCAAGCGCTCCTTGTTGATATCCAGCTGGTTGAGGCCCATCAGGATTTCGGCAGCCTGATCCTGCGTGGTGATCTGCGCGAACTCCAGCGTGGCGAGCAGCAGGTCGTAGGTATCGATGGTGGCGCTCTGCAGCCGAAGCTTGTCGTTATCGGACAGCAGGGAGAACTGGCGCTGGATATCGTCTTCGGCGGTGGGCAGGAAAGCCAGGGAGTTGCGCAGCACCGCGTTATGGGACTTGAACTGTTCCACCAGGCGGGTTTTTTCCTTGAGCGCCTTGAGGTACTCGTCGCGCTGGGTCGACCAGAGCTCGGGCGCATGGCGGCCCGGCTCCGCCTCGATGGCGTCGAGGCGCTGCCACAGGCGCGTCATTTCATTGAGCGGCGAGACCAGCGGGTCGTAGTTGTGGCTCAGGGCGATTCGCGACTTGAGCACTTCGTTGTCCCAGATCCCGTCCTGCTGCTTGAGCAGGCGGATCAGGTCGCGCGATTCGATGTGCGAGGCGGCTTGCTGGGCGCCTGATTCGATGTACATGAACAACAGGATCGAAGCCAGCAAGACGCCGATGAAAGCCAGGCCGAGGCGGCGGGAGAGACTGTTCATAGCGGCTTGCCCTCCCATTCGCCAGTGAGGGTCTTGAGGAATTCGACGATCAGTTCGGTATCGTTTTTCAGCGGCTCACGGCCCAGCTGGTACTTGAACATGACTTCCACCGCGCGCTCCAGGGTCGGCGCGGAGCCGCCATGGAAATACGGCGCGGTGACGGCCACGTTGCGCAGGCTCGGCACCTTGAATACCTGGCGGTCGGCTTCGTCGCCGGTGATGTTGAAGCGGCCGTTGTCGGCCCGGGTGGGGTTGCCCCGGTCCTGGATGTAGTCGCCCATCACGCCAAACTTCTGGAACATGTTGCCGCCGATGTTCACGCCCTGATGGCAGGCGATGCAGCCGTATTCCTTGAAGCGCTGGTAACCGAATTTTTCCCGGGGGGTGAGAATGTCGGTGTTGCCTAGCAGGTATTGGTCAAAGCGCGAATTCGGCGTCAGCAGGGTGCGCTCGTAATCGCCGAGAGCGCCCTGGATGTTGGGCTGGGTCACGCCGCCGGGGTAGGCGTCGGCAAAATCCCTGGCGTAGCCCGGATCGTCGGCGATGCGCTTGACCACCGTTTTCCAGTCGCTGCCCATCTCCCCGGGGCTCGTCACGACGATGTGCACCTGTTCTTCCAGGGTATCGACGCGACCGTCCCAGAACTGATGGAAGTTCAGGCTGGCGTTGAACACGGTGGGGGTATTGACCTCCACCGGCTTGCCGTCGAAGCCCAGGGAGAACTGCTTGTCATCGGCGCCGCCCTTGTCCAGGCGATGGCAGCTGGCGCAGGACAGCGTGTTGTTGACCGACAGCCGTGGGTCGTTGAACAGCCGCTGGCCCAACTGGACCCGCTTGGGGTCCAGGGCCGGCGCGGCGGGCAGGGGTTTGAGCGGTTCGTCCAATGGTTCTGCGTGAGTGGTCACGCTGTATCCCAGAAGCAGGCAGAGAGCCAGAATCAGTCCGTGTGACGCCATGGGATGCTTTCCTTGAAACTTCGGTTTATGGACTCAATTGCTCATGAAAACGGATTCGGTTTTTTTTCCCATGCCGCCATCCACTGGGCAAAGGCCTGCGGCTCCACGGCCTTGCTGAAGTAATAGCCCTGGGCTTCCTCGCACTGGTGCGCCTTGAGGAACGCCAGTTGCTCGCGGGTTTCCACACCCTCGGCAATGATGTGCAGGTTCAAGCTCTTGCCCAGGCTGATGATGGTGCTCACCAGTTTCGCGTCGTTGCTGTCGATGCTCAGGTCGCCGACGAACGACTGATCGATCTTCAACACGTCCACCGGAAATTTCTGCAGGTAACTCAGGCTCGAATAGCCGGTGCCGAAGTCATCGATGGCCAGCCGTACCCCCAGCTGCTTGATGGCCTTGAGGGTGGCGACGGTGGTATCGATGTTCTGCATGAGCACGCTTTCGGTGATCTCCAGTTCCAACTGTGTCGGGTCCAGGCCGGTTTCCTTGAGGGTGCGCGCAATGCCTTCGACGAAACCGCGCTGGCGAAAATCGATCGCCGAGACATTCACCGACAGGTACAGCGGCCGCATGCCCTCGGCTTGCCAGCGACAGGCCTGTTGGCAGGCTTCCTGGAGCACCCACTGGCTCAGCGGTACGATCAGCCCGCTGTCTTCGGCCACCGGAATGAAATCCGACGGATAGACGAGCCCCTGGTCGGGCCGGTTCCAGCGCACCAGTGCCTCGACACCGACCACCGCGCCGCTCGTCAGATCGAGCTTGGGTTGGTAATGCAGCACGAATTCCTTGCGTTGCAGCGCCAGGCGCAAACCTGATTCGATGGTCTGCTGCTGCCGTGCCCGGCGGTTCATGTCCTCGGTGAAAAAACGGTAGTCGTTGGGGCCGGTCTCCTTGACGTTGCGCATTGCCGTCTCGGCTTTCTTGATCAGCGCCACGGCGTCGAAACCGTCAGTCGGGTACACGCTGATGCCCAGGCTTGCCGTCACCGTCAGGTCATGGCCGTCGATGGGGTGTGGGGAGTTGATCGCCGCGAGCAGTTTTTCCGCCACGCCCTTGATCAATTGCGGATCGGCGACGTCGCCGAGGATCACCACGAACTCATCGGAGCCGTAGCGAAACACCGAGTCGGATTCACGCACCACGGTGGCCAGGGTGCGTGCCACCCGCTTGAGCATTTCATCGCCCACCGGATGGCCCAGCGCATTGTTGATGCGCTTGAAGCGGTCGAGGCCGATGAACATCACCGCCAGCTGCCGGTCATGCCGGCGGCACTGGGCCAGGGCCTGGGTCAGGCGGTCGCCGAGCAGCATGCTGTTGGGCAGTTCGGTGAGGACGTCGTATTGCAGCAGGTGAGAAACCTTGAGCAGTTCCTGGACCCGCTCTTCGATCGTGCGCTCCAGGCTGCGCATTTTCCGCGCTGCGTCTTGCGCCAGTTGCCATTTCCAGGTCATGGCGCTGGCCATCTGGCGGATTTCCAGAGTGTCGAAAGGTTTCTTGAGAATCAGCAACTGGTCGTCGAATTCGATGCGTTCGGACATGGTTTCCCAGGAATAGTCCGAATACGCGGTGCACAGGGCAATTTGCAGCCGCGGGTCGGCTTTCCACAGCTGTTCGATGGTTTGCAGGCCGTCCCAGCCCGGCGGCATGCGCATGTCGGCGAATACCAGCGCATACGGCTGGCCCTCGGCCTGGGCGCGCTTGACCAGTTCCAGCGCTTCCTCGCCCTGATAGGCCGAGTCGATCTGAAATTGCAACCGATTGACCTGCGGCGTGCCGAACAGCAGGCTCTCGGTGTCGTCCAGCGAATCGTCATTGCCGGCGCTGGGGCTGAGGATCTTGCGAAAATCCTGGTGGATGGCGGGCGTGTCGTCCACCACCAGGATTCGCCGGTTGGCAGGTACCGACATGGGGTTCATGGGTTGCTCTCCGATAGCTGGCCGGCCGGCCGGGTCCAGTGGTCCGCCACCGGCACGATGGTGCCGGCCTTGAGCAGTGCGGCAGCCTGGTCGCTGTCGACCACGGTACTGAAGTAATGCCCCTGGGCCTGCATCGAGCCGCCGCTGGACATCAGGGTGGTGCGTTGTTCCTGGGTCTCGACGCCTTCGGCAATGATGCCGATGCCGACGTCCCGGGCAAAGTTGATGATCGCCCGCAGGGTCGTGGCGTTCTCCGGATCGGCGTTGGCGCTGTCGAGGAATCGCTGGGCGAGCTTGAGATGGTTGACGCGGTAGGTCTTCAGATAATCGAACGAGGAATACTCGGTGCCGAAGTCATCGATGGCGACCTGTACGCCGAGTTCGCACAGCCGTGGCAGCACGTCGTTGTGGGTCCATTTGGTCTGGGCCAGGGTCGCCTCGGTGACATCGAAGCGCAGGTCCCAGGGCGCCAGCTCCCAGCGCGCGGTGGTGCGCAGCACGTCGTAGATCAGTTCCGGGCCGGTCTTGAGCTGGGTCAGGGACAGGTCGATGGCGATCACTGGCGGCGCCATGCCCTGATCGCGCCATTGGCGCATCTGCTGGCACGCCTGGTCCAGGACCCAGTGACCGAGGCCGATGATGATCCCGGTTTTCTCGGCGGCAGGCATGAACGCCGCCGGCTCCAGCCAACCGCGCTCGGGGTGGTTCCAGCGCACCTGCACGCCCATGCCGAGGATCTTGCCGGTGCCGAGGTCGACTTCCGGCAGGTAATGCAAATGCAGTTCGTTGTTCTCGATGGCCTGGCGCAGGTCATTGGCCAGGGCGACCCGGTCGGTGACTTCCTGATTGATCTCTTCGTTGTGGAAGTGATACTGGTTGCGGCCCTTCTCTTTCGAGCGGTACAGGGCCATGTCGGACTGCGCCATCAGGCTGTCGGCACTCAGGCTTTGAGGCGTGTACAGGCTGATGCCGATGCTCACCGAGATGCGCACGTCGTTGCCGTCCAGGGAGTAGGGCGCTACCAACGCGTCACGGATTTTGCCGGCCAGCGCGGCGCAGTGCGTCGCTTCGTGGACATCCAGTTGCAGGATGGCGAATTCATCGCCGCCCAGGCGCGCCACCACGTCGTTTTCCCAGGTACAGCCCTTGAGGCGCGCCGCGACTTCCTGCAACAGCAGGTCACCGATGGGGTGCCCGAGGGTGTCGTTGATGCGCTTGAAATGGTCCAGGTCCAGGTAGAACATCGCAAACGGCGCCGCCCCCCGGCGCGCGGCGGCGAACGCCTGGTGCAGGCGCTCGATCATGGTGGCGCGGTTGGCGAGCGCGGTCAGGCCGTCGGTACGGGCGAGCAGGGCGATCTTTTCCTCGGCCACTTTGCGCTCGGTGATGTCGAGGATGATGCCCTCGACTTCCAGCAGCAGGCCTTGTTCATTGCGCACTGGAATGTAGCGGTTCTCCACCCAGCGAAAGGTGTCGTCTCCGGTGCGCATGCGAAACTCGATGGACGCCCCGGCCGTGTCGCGGTCCAGGACGCGGACCATGGCCTCCTGGACCTTGCCCTGATCGTCGGGGTGGATCAGGGTTTGCGCCCAGTCCGGCGAACGGATCAGTTGCGCCGCGACATGGCCGAACTTGGTGATGTTGTGCGAGATGTACATCAGCGGGAACGGCGGCTCGCCACGCAGGCGATAAAGAATGGTCGGGCTGTTCTGCACGATGATGTTGGCGTCGGCCAGTTCCCGGGTGCGTTCCTCCACCGCCCGTTCGAGCATGTCCATTTTCAGCGCCGCGTCTTCGGTCATCTGCCATTTGACGGTGAGGGTGCTCGCCATCTGGCGGATCTCGATGGCGTCGAAGGGTTTCTTCAAGATCAGCAGGCGATCACCCAACTCCAGGCGATCGGCGATGTCCTCCCAGGAATAATCCGAATAAGCGGTGCACAGCGCCACTTGCAGCTTGGGATCGACGCGCCACAGCCGCTCGATGGTTTCAAGACCGTCCCAGCCTGGCGGCATGCGCATGTCGATAAACGCCATGGCGAAGGGTTTACCCCGGGCCAGGGCCGTTTCTACCTTGCTCAAGGCCTCCATGCCCTGGAATGCCGACTCCAGCTCGAAACTCTGGGCGGCGATCACCACCGGTGCGCCGAACAAGGCTTCTTCGGCGCTGCTCAGGCTGTCTTCGGGGATCACATGGGGGGCGAGGATCTTTCGAAAATCCTCATGAATCGTTGGCGTGTCGTCGACGATCAGGATCCGCCGATTGGATCTATCCATCGGCAGGCTCATGGCCGTGCACCGTTGAGATGCTGACTATGGAACCGTGGGAACATCTGATATCCCTTTCGCTGGCATGAGTATTCGGCCTGTACTTGGCCCTTCATGAGGTACAGCATAGTCGGCTCAAGGAAACCGCGCGGTGCATGGTGGCGAATTGTGTCTAAATGTCCGCTATCTACTAGCCTGTCTTTCAGGGGTAAGGTAGAACGGTGATCGTCAATAGGAGGGGGTGCCAATGGAAGATCAGTCGTCGAACGTTCCTGCTGCGAAGCCGACGGTGTTGCTGGTGGATGACGAAGAGTCGATTCTCAACAGCCTGCGTCGGCTGTTGCGCAGCCAACCGTATGAAATCCTGCTGGCCGACAGCGGTGCGAAGGCCTTGGAAATCCTCAAGGAGCGGCCGGTCGACCTGGTGATGACCGACGCCCGGATGCCGAACATGGACGGCGCCACGCTGCTGGCGGAAATCCGCAAGCTGTATCCATCGACCTTGCGCATCCTGCTCACCGGCTACGCCGACGTGGACATGATGACCAAGGCCATCAACGAGGGGCAGCTCTATCGCTACCTCAGCAAACCCTGGAATGACGAGGAACTGGTGCAGGCCCTGCGCCAGGCCTTGGCCCACCAGCATTCGGAAAGCGAGCGTCAGCGCCTCGAAGCGTTGAACCGCGAGCAGAACCAGCAACTCAAGACCCTCAACGCCACGCTGGAAAAACGCGTGGCGTCGCGCACTGCCGAGCTGCAGCAGACCGCCGACATGCTCGACCTGGCCTACGAAGAGCTCAAGCGCAGCTACGTGACCGGCACTGAAGTGTTCTCGCTGATCGCCAACCTGCGCCTGCCCAAGGCCAAGCAGACCAACCGGCAGATCATCGAGTTGATCCGGGTCTACAGCCGGCTCAACTTTCTCGATGAGTCCACCGACCGCGACCTGACCATGGCCGCCGCCCTCTACAACATCGGCAAGCTGAGCTGGACCGATAACATGATGGTCACGCCCGCCGACATGCTGCACCACAGCGAACTGGAGCTGTACCGCGCCTATCCGAAGCAGAGTGAATCGCTGCTGATGACCCTCGACCCGATGAAGGACGCGGCGCGCATCATTCTCCATCACCAGGAGCGCTGGGATGGCAGCGGTTTCCCCGATCACCTCAAGGGCGAGGCGATTCCGTTCGGTTCGCGACTGTTGAAACTGGCGGTGGATTTCATCGAATTGCAGCGCGGGTTGATCCTGGAGCGGCAGATGAACAGCGATGAAGCACTGGTCTACATCCGCAAATACGCCGGCAAGCTGTACGACCCGGACATGGTCGAGGACTTCATCAAGGCCTGCGCCGAGTACCTGGAAGACGTGACCTTGTCCGACCCGACGGTGAAGGTCGTGACCACCCGCGAGCTGGCGGCCGGCATGGTCCTGGCCCGCAACCTCAATGCCGACAACGGCATGCTGTTGCTCAATGCCGGCAAGGTCATGAGTGCTCCGCTGATCGAAAAACTCATCGCCTTCGAGGCGATGGAAGGGGCGCGGTACAGCGTGTTCGTCAAGATCCCCGAGGAGGAAGCGGATCCTGCGGCGCCGAAGCCGATTTTGGGGTGATGAAAATCTGCCGGACGATGGGTTCCCTGTGGGAGCGAGCTTGCTCGCGATAGCGGAGTGTCAGTCAAATATTTTCAACTGATCCACTGCCATCGCGAGCAAGCTCGCTCCCACAATGGGGCTTTGTCGGGTTGGGGATCTGGGCCAGGCTTTGCTCCCACCGCCTCCCCCTGTAATCTGCCCCGGCATTTTCTGCCCGAGGCCTTTGATCATGACCATTGCTCTCATCCGTATCGCCGCCGCCCTGCTCATCGGCCCTGACGGCCGGACCCTGCTGGTACGCAAGCGCGGCACCCAGGCCTTCATGCAACCGGGTGGCAAGATCGAAGCCCGTGAGCAACCGGTCCAGGCCCTGGCTCGGGAGCTGGAGGAGGAACTCGGCCTGAGGATCGATCCGGCGCAGGCTCGTCACCTTGGACAGTTCAGCGCGCCGGCCGCCAACGAGCCGGGTTTTACCGTGCAGGCCGAAGTGTTTTTGCTGGACATCGACGCCCCGGTTTCTCCCGCCGCCGAGATCGAGGAAGTCTGTTGGATCGATCCGGCCGGCACCGGCGATTTGTTGCTGGCGCCGTTGACAGGCGAGGTGATCCTGCCGTTTTATCGAGCCACTTGTCTCGCGACCTGCTGATTCAAGACTCAAGGACTGACGCCATGATTCCATTGCCGGACCTGCTGATTTTCGCCGCCGCCGCGTTGTTGATGGTGCTCACGCCCGGCCCGAACATGATCTACCTGATTTCCCGTTCGATCTGTCAGGGCCGCAAGGCCGGCGTCACCTCCTTGCTTGGCGTGGTGGCGGGCTTCTTCGTGCACATGTTCGCCGCGGCGGCGGGGCTGACCGCGGTGTTCCTGGCAGTGCCGATGGCTTATGAAATCCTCAAGTGGGCCGGTGCGCTTTATCTGCTCTGGCTGGCCTGGCAAGCGGTGAAGCCGGGGGCTCGCTCGCCTTTTCAGGCCCAGCAGTTGCCGGCAGACTCGACCCGCAAGCTGATCACCATGGGTTTTCTCACCAGTGCCTTGAACCCGAAGATCGCGGTGTTCTACCTGTCGGTGTTTCCGCAGTTCATCAGCCCGGAGCACGGCTCGCTGTTCACCCAGAGCATCATCCTCGGGCTGACTCAGATCAGCGTGAGCTTCAGCGTCAACCTGCTGATCGCGCTGTTCGCCGCCGGCATCGCCTCGTGGTTTGTCCACAACCCGACCTGGCTGGCGGCGCAGCGCTATTTCATGGGGTTTGTTCTCGGTGCGCTGGCGCTGCGACTGATGCTTGAGCAACGGCGTTCGGCGTGAACATCCGACGGCTGAAGGTGGCGGATGCCCAGGGCTATCGGGAGTTGATGCTCCAGGCCTATGAGTTGCACCCAGAGGCTTTCACCTCCAGTGCCAATGAGCGGGCGACGCTGCCCATCAATTGGTGGGAATCGCGCCTGACCAGCCGGCTCGATGTGATCCTCGGGGCGTTCGTGGTGGACGAACTGGTGGGTATCGTCGGCCTGTCCCTGGAGCCTCGGTTGAAGGCCCGGCACAAGGCGACCCTGTTCGGCATGTACGTCGCCGCAGCCCATCGCCAAGGGGGGCTTGGCCAGCAACTGGTCCAGGCGGCCCTCGCCGAAGCCCGTCGTCACGCCTTTCTGCGGCTGGTGCAACTGACCGTCACCGCCGGCAACGACCCGGCCGTCAAACTCTACCAGCGCAGCGGCTTCGTTTTGTACGGGCTCGAACCGATGGCGATTCGCGTGGGCGATGATTATTTCGACAAGATCCACATGTGGCTTGAACTCTGATCTCACCGAAGATTGGAGTGATGGCTTTTGTGGCGAGGGAGCTTGCTCCCGCTGGGCCGGCTGGCGCTCCAGTGCGCAGCAGACCTTTCTTGTGGCCGCTTCGCGCCCAAGCGGGAGCAAGCTCCCTCGCCACAAAAGCGGTCAGCGCACGGCACTGACACCGTCGAGGGTGGAAAACGATGTGTCCTTGGCCGTCAGCAAAAAATCGCGCATGTACGGCGCGTCGAGCATGTCGGTGCGCACCGCCGCGTAGAGGGTGGCGAACAGACCTTTCTCCCCTAGCCGCTTGGCCTTCACGTAGCCCCGTGAGCTGTATTCATGCAGTGCCCAGTGAGGCATGCCGCAGACGCCCCGGCCGCTGGCAACCAGTTGCATCATCATTACCGTCAGCTCGGAGGTGCGAACCTGGGCCGGTTCGATGTCGGCCGGCTCCAGGAAACGGGTGAAGATGTCCAGCCGATCGCGCTCCACCGGGTAGGTGATCAGGGTTTCGCTGACCAGGTCTTCGGGCACGATGTACGGTTTGCCCGCCAGTCGATGCTGGTTCGCCACCGCGAGCATCGCCTCGTAGGTGAACAGCGGCACATAGGTGATGCCCGCCAGCTCCAGCGGGTCGGAAGTGACCACCAGGTCGAGGTCGCCCCGGGCCAGGGCCGGCAGCGGGGCGAAGGCGAAGCCCGAGGCCAGGTCCAGCTCGACTTCCGGCCAGGCATCGCGGAACTGGTCGATGGTCGGCATTAGCCATTGGAAGCAGCTGTGGCACTCGATAGCCATGTGCAGACGCCCGGCGGTGCCGCCGGCCAGCCGCGCGATGTCCCGCTCGGCGCTGCGCAGCAATGGCAGGGCGGCATCCGCCAGTTGCAACAGGCGCAGGCCGGCGCTGGTGAACCGGACCGGTTTGGTCTTGCGCACGAACAGCTGCATGCCCAGGCGCTCCTCCAGTTCCTTGAACTGGTGGGACAGCGCGGACTGGGTCAGGTGCAGCCGCTCGGCGGCCTCCACCAGGCTGTCGGCTTCGCGCAGGGCGTGCAGGGTCTTCAAGTGACGGAGTTCAAGCACCGGGTGGCTCCATGAGTAAATCTTGTGATAAATACGAAAAGGTTGAGTTTGTCTCATGTGGGGCCGGCTGTCGACAATGACCCAAAATCTACCTGTCGTCACGGTGCTTCAGACGGACCCAAAGGGCTGCTACGCACTGGAGCGCCAGCCGGCCAGCGGGAGCAAGCTCCCTCGCCACGGAGAATCGGGGATTCAGATAACCACTCGGCAATCTTCATCAAACTGTCACGCAACTGTGGCAGCGCGCTTGAACAAACTTCATCAGACTTGCGCTCTATTGGGGTTCTGCGTTCTGGTGTTTGTTCATGCGTGTATTCATTTTTCTGGCCGCATTGTTGTGCGGCCTGCCGTCGTTGGCGGCTTCTCGTTGTGATGTCAATGTCGCGACCCAACGGGTCGACCTGGACCAGGTAAGCCTGGCGTACCAGAGCATCGGCCGTGCTTCGGATCCCGCGCTGCTGCTGGTGATGGGGCTGGGCGGTCAGTTGATCCATTGGCCGGACGAAGTGGTGGTGGCGCTGTGCGAACAGGGTTTCCGGGTGATTCGCTACGACAACCGGGATGTGGGTCTGTCCGCCTGGCGCCAGGCCCCCGGCACTGCCAACCTGACCTTCGAAGCCTTGCGCTACAAGCTTGGCTTGCCGGTGGCCGCGCCTTATACCTTGACCGACATGGCCGCCGATGGCCTGGGCTTGATGGATGCCTTGCAGGTGCAAAGCTTCCATGTACTGGGCGTGAGCATGGGCGGGATGATCGCCCAGCATATGGCGGCGATGGCGCCGCAACGGGTCGAGAGCCTGACCCTGATCATGACCAGTTCCGGCGCCGCAGGCTTGCCGGCGCCCAGTGAAACGCTGGTGCAGTTGCTGTCACGGCGCAGCGCGCCGAATCGTGAAGTGGCGCTTGAGCAACAGGCCGACCTGCTCGCCGCGCTGGGCAGCCCGATGGTGGTCGATGACCGGCAGGCCTTGCTGCATCAGGCCGCCGTGGCTTACGACCGGGCCTTCAACCCCGAAGGTGTGAAGCGTCAGATCATGGCAATTCTGGCCGAGCCGAGTCGGGTGGCGCTGCTCAATCAATTGCAGGTGCCGACCCTGGTGGTCCATGGCACCGCCGATCCGTTGCTGCCGGTGATGCATGGTGTGCACCTGGCGGCGCACATCCGTGGCAGTCAATTGAAACTGATCCCAGGCCTCGCCCATCGCTTTCAAGAAGCCTTCAAGGAACCCTTGCTGGGCGCGGTGTTGCCCTACTTGCAGCAGCACCGCGAAGACACCTCGCACTGGGCGCAGGTCGAGCCGGCGCAGGCGCCTAATCTGCTTTGATCTTCAAGACTCGCACGATCCCCTGTGGTGAGGGAGCAAGCTCCCTCACCACAGGGGGGCTACCGTGCGCGAGCCTGCTTCACCAGCCATTCCATCAATTCCTGCAACTGCCCAGACACCTGGGCCTTGCGCGGATGCACCAGGTGATAACCCAGCCCGGTCCTGACCTTCAATTCGAACGGCGCCACCAGCCTGTCGGCGCTGAGGTCGTCGCCGATCAGCGACCAGTCGCCAATCGCCACGCCCGTACCCTGGGACGCCATGGACATCGCCAAGTCCAGGGTTTCGAAATGCTGGCCCTTGCTGACGTTGTTCAGGTGGACGCCGGCCTCGGCGAGCCAGGCGTTCCAGTCGCGCTCGTCGGTGGTGGGGTGCAGCAGCAAGTGCTGTTGCAGGTCGGCGGGCGAGCGCAACGGTGCGGGGCCTTCCAGCAGCGGCGGGGAGCAGACCGGCGTCAGTTGTTCATCGAACAGGTGCAGGCAGGCCAACGAGGCATCGGGCGGCGGGCCGTAGACGACCGCCGCGTCGAAGGTTTCCCGTTGGAAATTCACGCCGTGCCGGATCGTGGTGGTCAGCTCCACCGGCACGTCTGGCCGTTCCTTTTGCCATTGCAACAGGCGCGGCAGCAACCAGCGCATCACGCAGGTCGGCGCCTTGAGTTGCAGGGCCTGGCGTTTCTCGCCGATCTGCTCCAGCGCCTCGCCGATCAGGCCGAACACCTGCTGCACCCGCGGCAGCCACGCCTGGCCTTCGGCGGTCAGGCTCAGGCCACGCGCCTGGCGGTGAAACAGCGGGTAACCCAGGTGCGCTTCCAGTCCGGCAATTTGTCGGCTCACCGCACCTTGAGTGATATGCAGCAGTTCCGCCGCACGCGTGAAGTTGCAACATTGGGCGGTGATCAGGAAGGTGTGCAGCGCCGGCAGCGGAGGAAGTCGTTTCATTGAGGCCGAGCCATGACTTGAAGACATGGCTAGTATGACTTTTTATCGATTGTTGTCGCTATGGCCCGACCGTTCCAATAACGCCATTCCCAAAGAAAAAGGCGATGGCAATGGCGACGTGCGGCGAAGTATTGGTCAAGTTACTCGAAGCTTATGGTGTGGAGCAGGTGTTTGGCATTCCTGGCGTGCACACCGTCGAGTTGTATCGCGGGCTGGCCCGTTCAAGCATCCGTCATGTGACGCCGCGTCACGAGCAAGGCGCCGGGTTCATGGCCGACGGTTATGCGCGGGTCAGCGGCAAGCCGGGGGTGTGTTTCATCATCACCGGGCCGGGCATGACCAACATCGCCACCGCCATGGGCCAGGCTTATGCCGACTCGATCCCGATGCTGGTGATCTCCAGCGTGCAGTCACGCAGCCAGTTGGGCGGCGGGCGCGGCAAGTTGCATGAGCTGCCGAACCAGAGTTCGATGGTGGGCGGCGTGGCGGCGTTTTCCCATACGTTGATGTCGGCTGCCGAGTTGCCCGGCGTATTGGCCCGCGCCTTTGCGGTGTTCCAGGCCGGGCGCCCACGGCCGGTGCACATCGAAATCCCGCTGGACGTGCTGGTTGAGGACGCCGATGCGCTGTTGTGCAGGACACCGGTCCGGGTCAGCCGCGCCGGGGCTGCGCCAGACGCCGTGGAGCAGATGGCGGCATTGCTGGCGACGGCCAGACGGCCACTGATTCTTGCCGGCGGGGGCGCCATCGATGCAGCAGCCGAATTGACCGAACTGGCCGAACGCCTCGGTGCACCGGTGGCGTTGACCATCAATGCCAAGGGCTTGCTGGTGTCCCGGCACCCATTGCTGATCGGCTCTACCCAGAGCCTGGTCGCGACCCGGGCCTTGGTGGCCGAGGCCGATGTTGTGCTGGCCATCGGTACCGAACTGGCCGAGACCGACTATGACGTGACCTTCGCCGGCGGCTTCGAGATTCCCGGTGCGCTGCTGCGCGTCGACATCGACCCCGACCAGACCGTGCGCAATTACCCACCGAAACTGGCGCTGGTGGCCGATGCGCGAAGTGCTGCTCGCGGCTTGCTCGACGCGCCGAGCCTGCAAGCGCCCGATGCACGCCAGGACGACTGGGGAGTGGCGCGTGTAGCGCGGCTGTGGGCTGAAGTCGACCGACTGTGGGATGAACCGACTCGCGCCCAGACCGTGTTCCTCGACAGCGTTTTGCAGACGCTGCCCGAGGCGGTCTTTGTCGGCGATTCCACCCAGCCGGTGTACACCGGCAACCTCACCTTCAATCTCGAACAGCCGCGCCGCTGGTTCAACTCCTCGACCGGCTACGGCACCCTCGGCTACGCATTGCCGGCGGCGATCGGCGCCTGGCTTGGCGGTGTCGATAACGCCCATGGCCGCCCGCCGGTAGTGTGCCTGATCGGCGATGGTGGCCTGCAATTCAGCCTGCCGGAACTGGCCAGCGCCGTGGAAGCGCGGGTACCGGTGATCGTATTGCTGTGGAATAACCAGGGCTACGAAGAGATCAGGAAATACATGGTCAACCGTGCCATCGAACCGGTGGGCGTGGACATCTACACGCCGGATTTCATCGGTGTCGCCAAGGCGTTGGGCTGTGATGCCGAGGCGGTTGAGGATGTGCCGTCATTGCGGGTGGCGTTGCTTGCTGCACGTGAGCGGCGGGGGCCGACGTTGATCGAGATTGATCAGGACCTTTGGGCGGCGAAGTATTGAGGTGCCTTTACTGGCCCCATCGCGAGCAAGCTCGCTCCCACATGGGAATCTCTGTTGGCTATAAATGTTGCGTTCACCGCCGATCCCTGTGGGAGCGAGCTTGCTCGCGATGAGGCCGGCCCAGTCAGCACAAAGTACAGATCAAACGGTCATCCGCAACCGCGCCAGGTCCCTCAGCGGCGGCGCGCCGAACAGCCGGCTGTATTCGCGGCTGAACTGCGACGGGCTTTCATAACCCACGCGATACCCTGCCGCCGAGGCTTCCAGCCCTTCGGCCAGCATCAGGCGACGGGCTTCCTGCAGGCGCAATTGCTTCTGGTACTGCAACGGGCTCATGGCGGTCATTGCCTTGAAACGATGGTGCAGGGTCGAGACGCTGAGGTTGACTTCCCGGGCCAGGTCGTCGATGCGCAGCGGCTGTTCGAAATGGCCGTTGAGCCATTTGATCGCTTGGCTGATGCGATGGCTCTGGCTGTTGGCAATGGCGATTTCATACAGCCGGTAGCCTTGCGGGCTGCGCAGCAGGCGATAGAGGATTTCCCGGCGCACCAGTGGCGCGAGCATGGCGATGTCTTTCGGGCTGTCCAGCAACCGTGCCAGGCGCAGCACCGCATCGAGCATCGGCGTGTCCAGGCGCTCGACATACAGGCCGCGACCGGCGGGGCGGGTCGGTACGCCCAAGGGACCGGCGTCGGCGATCAGCGCGGTGATTTCCGCCGGGTCGATGTCCAGGCGCAGCGCCAGGATCGGGTGTTCGGGCGACACGTCGGCGATGCACCCGCTCAATGGCATCGAGACCGAGACCACCAGGTAGTGCAACGGGTCGTAGTTGAACAGTTCGTCTGCCAGGCGCACTTGCTTGCTGCCCTGGGCCATGATGCACAGCGCCGGTTGGGCCAGCACCGGGGCAAATCTATGCGGCTGGCTGTGGCGCGACAGGTGCAGCGAACCGATGGCCGTGGCGTAGCTGCCGTCCTCGCTGGTATTGCGTTCGATGATCGATGCCAGCTCGGCGCGCTGTTGTTCCAGGTAAGTGTCCAGCGGGACGTGGGCGTGATCGAGTGGCGACATGCCGAAATCCTCGGATGATAGGGATGCGATGGACGCAGCTTAAATTTGTGCAAGGCGCAGCGGTAGCAACATCCTGTTGAAAGCTTGCCTGATCCTGCACGGCCTGTCGGATCGGGACGGTGCAACCTGCTCGAAACTTGCTTGAAACCTTTTGTTTCAAGTTGCGCTATTTGTGTCGGTTCCAAGCCAGGCCGGCGGCATCTGCGGGCAGGATCGTGCAATGTGTCGGCAGGAATCGACTAACGAAGCTGGCGTCAGGGCGCTTAACCTTTGATCCTGTCGCAGCCCGTCCCCGGCTGCACAACGGATCACCTGGGAGGGTTGAACATGACTACACAGATCCCCGTCAGTCACATGGCTTTCGTGCGGGCACGAGCCGGCTGCAGTCAGCAATTGGGTGCGCGCCTGAGTACCTTGATCACCCCGTCGCGGCAAGCTCCCGGTTGCCTGCACTTCGCCTTGCAGCAATCGCAATGCGACGCCGACCTGTGGCTGGTGTCCGGGCTGTGGACTCACCAGCAGGCGATGGAGGCCTACTTCAATTCCCCGGCAATGGCGATCTTCGCCGAGCTGGTACAGGACCTGGTGGTGAGCAGCCTGGATTTCCATACCTTTCGCGAAGTGTCTGCCGCCAAGGCGACCGAAGGGTGTATGGCGAAGGTACACAAACTGGCCGGTTGAAGGTTTAATGACGGTCATTCCAACCGCCAGGATGCGCATTATGGCACGCAAAGCCTTTGAAACTTTTGAAGCTGTTTCCGCTGTTGTTCCCAAGGAGGGTGGCGGCTATTACGCAGCCATCGCCACCAAGGCCATCGGCAGTCCCGACAAGCCTCGCTTCAACAAAGTGCTCGAAGAGCAGACGTTCGAGACTGCTTTCAAAGCCGATGAAGCGGCTGCCCAGCAGTTGACTCACCTGCAGGGTGTCGATGGCGAAGGCGGCCTGATCTGGTAATCGCATTTCTGGGTTGTTTTCGTGGCGAGGGGATTTATCCCCGCTGGGGCGCGTAGCGGCCCTGAGACCAGCCGCCTTGGCGTATCAGATGTTCCGCTTTGGGGGCTGCTACGCAGCCCAGCGGGGATAAATCCCCTCGCCACATTTACTTCGGGCGATGCATCCTGAACAACGCTTCCGGCCCCAGCTGGAAGTAATCCGCCGGCCCGCCGCCACGCAAAATCGGCTCGGCGGCGGCAGTGTCGTATACCCCATCCTTCAACAGCCATTTGGCGATATGCACGGCGACGACTTCGCCGAGGATCAGCCAGCTCGGTACAAGCGCCTTGTCGGCACGTTGCAGCTGAATGATCTGGGTGACCTTGCATTCGAAGGACACCGGGCTCTCCGCCACGCGCGGTACCTGGATTACCCGCGACGGGGCGGCCGTCAGAGCTGCCAGTTCGAACTCATCGACCTCTGGCGCGACCATTGCGCAGCTCTGGTTCATCTGCTCGGCCAGCGGGCGGGTGGCGAGGTTCCAGGCGAACTCCCCGGTCTGCTCGATATTGTTCAGGCTGTCTTTGCGCCCGACACTTGAGAAACCGATGATCGGCGGAACGTAGTTAAAGGCGTTGAAGAAACTGTAAGGCGCCAGGTTCAGGCGACCTTCGCCGTCCTGGGAAGAAATCCAGCCAATGGGCCGTGGACCGACGATCGCGTTGAACGGATCGTGGGGCAGGCCGTGACCGTTTGCGGGTTCGTAGTAATGGATATCGTCGGGCATGAAGATGTGGAGGTCCGGTGCTTAAAAAGGGAATCCGACGATAGTGCAGTGATCAGCCCGTTTTGTCAGCACCCCGAAAACATGTGGGAGCGAGCTTGCTCGCGATGGCGGCGTATCAGATAAAAATTTCTGTCTGACACACTGTCATCGCGAGCAAGCTCGCTCCCACAGGGTTTAGTGATATACCGGAATCAATTGGTGGACGCCGCATCGGCGCGGTCGGAGCCCTGTGTTGCGACGGTCGGCTCGGTGGCGTGATTTTCATCTTGTCTGGCAACAGAGGCCGAGCCGCTGCGGTCATGGGTGCCGGCGATAAAAGCGGCGGTGCCGGTGCGGTCGAAGCCGTCGTCGGCAAAGGCGCTGGTGGCCAATACGGAGAGGGTCAGGGCGAAAATGAGTTGGGTTTTCATGGTCATGCTCCAATCAATGTTTTGATGGAGATGAGAATGAAGTGCGGTCATTAAGTGAGAATTAATCTCGAAAACCTGGAACGAAAAAGGGGCGAACCCGGTGAGGTCAGCCCCTTCTGTTGCTACGCCTTGACTATCAGTCCGTCACGATTCGCGAGTGCTTGCGGGTGTCTTTCATGGTGATGTAGACCAGCAGCGATACCGCGATGCAGCCTGTCACGTACCAGTAGTAGCCGGTTTCCATGCCGATGCTCTTGAACCACAGCGCGATGTATTCGGCGGTGCCGCCGAAGATCGATACGGTCAGGGCGTACGGCAGGCCGACGCCGAGGGCGCGGATCTCGGTAGGGAACAGCTCGGCTTTCACCACCGCGTTGATCGAGGTGTAGCCGCTGACGATGATCAGCGCGGCCATGATCAGGAAGAACGCGCCCCACCAAGTCTGGATGGTGTGCAGGGTGGTGAGGATCGGCACCGTGAACAACGTGCCCAGGATGCCGAAGGCAATCAGGATCGGCCGGCGACCGATCTTGTCCGACAGCCCACCGATGATCGGTTGCAGGCACATGAACAGGAACAGCGTGGCGGCGGAAATGGTGGTGGAGTCGGAGATGCTCATGCCGACGGTGTTCACCAGGTACTTCTGCATGTAGGTGGTGTAGGTGTAGAACGCCAGCGTACCGCCCATGGTCAGGCCGACCACCGTCAGCAGTTCCTTGGGATGACGCATCAAGGTGCGCATCGCGCTTTCCTTGGCTTTTTCCTTCTTGGTGAACGACTCGGTTTCTTCCATGCCGCGACGCAGGTACAGCGCCACGACTGCGCACAGCGCGCCGATGGCGAACGGGATGCGCCAGCCCCAGGCGTAGAGTTGCTCGGTGGTGAGGACCTGCTGCAGCACGATCAGCACGCCGAGGGCGATGAGCTGGCCGGAGATCAGGGTCACGTACTGGAAGCTGGAGAAAAAACCACGTCGTTCCTTGGTCGCCATCTCGCTCAGGTAGGTGGCCGACGTGCCGTATTCGCCACCCACCGACAAGCCTTGGAGCAAGCGGGCGAAGACCAGCAGGATCGGCGCGCCGACGCCGATGGTTTCGTAGCTCGGGCTCAGGGCGATAATCAGCGAGCCGAAGCACATCAGGTACACAGAGGCCATCAACGCGCGTTTACGGCCGGCGCGGTCGGCGTACAGGCCCATCAGCCAGCCGCCGATCGGGCGCATCAGGAAGCCGACGGCGAAGATCGCGGCAGTGTTGAGCAGTTGGGCGGTGGTGTCGCCCTTGGGGAAGAAGGCTTTGGCGAAGTACAACGAGAAAGCGGCATAGACGTACCAGTCGTACCACTCGACCATGTTGCCGACCGAGCCGCTGAAGATCGATTTGATCCGGCTGGCGGTGGTTCTTTCACGGGCGGGCACGGCAGCCGACCCAATGGGCAGGGCGTTGGAGTTATCCATTGAAGGATCCTTCGTTTAATTGTTTTTGTGGAGCGCGTGTGAACGCAGCCTGCCAGGGCTATAGCAGGAGCTGTGCCAGGTGGCGGAGGGCCGGTTTAGAGGGGTTTATGGCGGCATATAAGCGGAAATCCGCTTATTGTGGCTAAGGGGTTGGGCGGAAATCCGCTTATCAAGTGATGTGTCGGGGCCTCTTCGCGAGCAGGCTCGCTCCCACATGGGTTCAGTATTCGCAGGTCCCTGTGGGAGCGAGCCTGCTCGCGAAGAGGGCAGAGCAGGCAGCGGAAAAAATCAGCGCTCCTGCAAAAACATCTCCCGATTTAATCCATGCCGCTGCATCTTTTCATTGAAGGTACGGCGCGGCAGTTGCAGCTCTTCGAGCACGGCTTTCACGTCGCCCTTGTGTCGCGCGAGGGCGGCGCGCAGGCATTGCGCTTCGAAGGCTTCCTGCCGGGCCGCCAGGGATTGGCCGGGCGCCGCATCCTCGACGGGCAGTTGATCCAGGCCCAGCACCTGGCGTTCGGCGACGTTGGCCAGTTCGCGCACGTTGCCCGGCCAGTCATGGCTGAGCAAATGGCTCAGTTGCGGGCCGCTCAGCGGCGTTGCCGGGCGGCCCAGGCGTTCGGCGGCGCTGTGGGCGAAATGCTCGAACAGCAAGGGGATGTCTTCGCGTCGTTCCCGCAGCGGCGGCAGGCGCAGTTCGGCGATATTCAGCCGATAGGCCAGGTCTTCGCGGAACCGCCCGGCACGGGCTTCGTCCAACAGGTCCGGTTTAGTCGCGGCAATGATGCGCAGGTCCACCGGGATGCTCTGGTTGGAGCCCAGGCGCTCGAGTTTCTTTTCCTGCAGAACCCGCAGCAACTTGGCCTGTTGCGCCAGGGGCATGCTTTCGATTTCATCAAGAAACAGCGTGCCGCCATCGGCATATTCGAGCTTGCCGATGCGTTTGCCCTGGGCGCCGGTGAACGCGCCGCTTTCATGGCCGAACAGTTCGGCCTCGAACAGCGGCTCGGGAATGGCCGCACAGTTCAGCGCCACGAAAGGCTTGCTCGCCCTTGGGCCGAAATCATGCAGGCAGCGGGCGACCAGTTCCTTGCCACTGCCGGTTTCGCCGCGAATCAACACGTTGACTGGCAGGGTCGCCAGGTCCAGCACCTGGCGGCGCAGGTTCTGCAAAGGCCGGGAGACGCCCAGCAGCGTGGTGTCCAGCCGGGCCTTGGCGTCGGCCTGCTCGTGCAGTCGCCGGTTCTCCAGCACCAGGAAACGTTTATCGAGGGCGCGACGCAGGCTGCCCAGCAGGGCTTCAGGGCTGAAGGGTTTTTCCAGGAAGTCGTAGGCCCCGTCGCGCATGGCTTCCACCGCCATCGGTACATCGCCGTGACCGGTCAACAGAATCACCGGCAGGTCGGGGTCGCGCTTGCGTACTTCGGCCAACAGTTCCAGGCCGGTGAGCCCAGGCATGCGCACGTCACTCAGGATCACCCCGGCAAAATTCTCCGGCAACTGCACCAGGCAGTCTTCGGCGCGGCTGAACAACTGCACGCGGAATCCGGACAGGCTCAGCCACTGCTCCACGGCACTGCGGATACTGCTCTCGTCATCGACGACTATGACCGAATCAAGCATGCAACGGCGCCTCCGGATCGATGGGCAAGGTGACGCAGAATACCGCGCCGTTTTCGTGATTGCCCGCTATCAGCCGCCCGCCGGATTCATGAATGATCGCAAACGACACCGCCAGGCCCAGGCCCAGGCCATCGCCGACGGCCTTGGTGGTGAAAAAGGGGTCGAACACCTGGGCCAGGTGCTCTTCGGCAATTCCGCCGCCGCTGTCTTTCACCGTCAGGCACCACAACTGCTCATCGGCCTGCAGGCGCACTTCCAGGCGCTTGATCGGTTGGTCGACCATCGCGTCGAGAGCGTTGCGCAGCAGGTTGATCAGCACCTGTTCGAGGCGGATCGCGTCGCCGCGAACCCAGGCCGGGCGGGCCAGGTGCAACACCGTGCTGACGTGTTCATCGCGCAGGCGTGTCTCCAGCAATTGCAGGGCCTGGTCGACCACCGCTGCCAGGTCCAGGCGCTCTCGCAGGCCGCTCGGGCTTTTGCGGGCAAAGGTTTTGAGGTGGCCGGTGAGGGCCGCCATGCGTGTGAGCATGTCATCCACCGGTTTGAGCGCCTTGTAGGCGTCCTCCACCCGACCATGGTCGAGCAACAGGCGCAGGGTCGCCAGCTGCATGCGCTGGGCGGTCAGCGGCTGGTTGATCTCGTGGGCCAGTGCTGCCGACATCTGCCCCAGGGCCGCGAGCTTGGCCGATTGCACCAGGCCGTCCTGGGCAGTGCGCAGTTCACGCGTGCGTTCCTCCACCAGCCGTTCGAGTTCCTCGCGGCTGCGTTGACGCAGTCTTGCCAGGCGCCAGCGCTGGTTGAGAAACAGCAGCAGGAACACCAGCGCCAGCCACAACCCGGCGGCGGCGAGCCCGGCGTTGCGCAGGTCTTCAAAGGCGATCTGCGGCCTGCGCAACAAATGCAAGGTCCAGCCTTCGCCGGTCAACGGCAGGGATTCCCAGAGATAGTCCGCCGCGCCATCGGGCGCTTCGACCCGGGCCAGATGGCTGTTGTCGTCGAAGCGTCGCAGCGGATCGAAGGCCAGGGGCTGCAGCGGTTGCTTGTCGTATTGACGGGTAGCCTTGAGTTCGGCGCGGTCGCTGTCGGCCAGTGGGCGCAGGTGGCGATAACGCCAGCCCGGGCGGTTGGCAATGAAAATGATGCCGCGCGCATCGCTGACCAGCAAGGTGTCGCTGCCCTGGCGCCACTCGCGCTCCAGCTCCGGGAACTCCAGCTTCACGACCATGGCGCCTTGGAACTCGCCGTTGTCGCCGGTTACCGCGCTCGACAGGAAATAGCCGGGGATGCCACTGGTCACGCCCACGGCATAAAACCGCCCGGTGCCTTGGGTGCGGGTCTGGATGAAGTAGGGACGAAAACCATAATTGTGGCCGACATAGCTGCTCGGCAGCCGCCAATTGCTGGCCGCTACGGCCAGGCCGGTATGGTCCAGCAATTCCAGGGTGGAGGACTGCGCGGCGCCGTTGATCTTTTCCAGCTTGCGATTCAGTTCATCCTGTTGCGCCGCACTGACCGGGCCCTTCAGGGCATCGCGCAGTTGTGGGTCCAGCGCCAGCACGGAGGGCAGGGCACGGTAGCGTTCAATCAGGGTATGAAGGGAGTTGGCGTACAGCGCCAGTTGCTGGCTGGCACGGCTGGCGTCCTCTTCCAGGGCCGCGCGTTCGGCGTGACGCACGGCGAGGTTGGCGGCGATGGCAGCGCCAGTGAGGATCAGCAGGGTGTACAGCGACAGGCGCAGGGTACGGGTAGTCGGCATGCTGGCGTAAATCAGTGGAAAGTCGGGCGGGCAAGATAGCATGCTGGATCGGCTTCGGGCCTGCACCACCGCCATCGCGAGCAAGCTCCTACGCTGGGTCTGCGGTGACCCAACCCTTGTGGGAGCGAGCCTGCTCGCGAAAACGGTGGAACACTCTGCATTGATGTCGACTGACAAAGCGCTTTCGCGAGCAGGCTCGCTCCCACAGGTTTTGATTGTCGTATCACAAAAAAAGGCCGGTGAGCTTGTCGCCCCACCGGCCTTTTTCACAACGGCAAAATGCGCGTTACTGCACTTCGACCGCCAGGCTTTCGCTGATCTTCTGCTGCCAGATCGCCGGACCGGTGATGTGCACCGACTCGCCCTTGCTGTCAACCGCAACGGTCACCGGCATGTCCTTGACCTCGAACTCGTAGATCGCTTCCATCCCCAGTTCGGCGAAGGCCAGGACCTTGGATTTCTTGATCGCCTGGGCCACCAGGTAAGCGGCACCGCCGACGGCCATCAGGTAGACCGCCTTGTTGTCCTTGATCGCTTCGATGGCGGTCGGGCCGCGCTCGGATTTGCCGATCATGCCCAACAGGCCGGTCTGCTCGAGGATCTGGCGGGTGAACTTGTCCATCCGCGTGGCGGTGGTCGGGCCGGCCGGGCCAACCACTTCGTCGCCGACCGGGTCGACCGGGCCAACGTAGTAGATGAAGCGGCCCTTGAGGTCCACCGGCAGGGTTTCACCTTTGTTCAGCATCTCGACCATGCGCTTGTGCGCCGCGTCGCGACCGGTGAGCATCTTGCCGTTGAGCAATACCGTTTCGCCCGGCTTCCAGCTCTGCACTTCTTCCGGGGTCAGGGTGTCGAGGTTCACGCGACGCGCCGACGGACCGGCTTCCCAGACGATTTCCGGGTAGGCGTCCAGCGGTGGCGCTTCCAGCGAGGCCGGGCCGCTGCCGTCGAGCACGAAGTGGGCATGACGGGTGGCGGCGCAGTTGGGGATCATGCACACCGGCAGGGAAGCGGCGTGGGTCGGGTAATCCATGATCTTCACGTCGAGCACGGTCGTCAGGCCGCCCAGGCCCTGGGCACCGATGCCGAGTTGGTTGACCTTCTCGAACAGCTCCAGGCGCATCTCTTCGATACGGTTCTGCGGGCCGCGGGCCTTGAGCTCGTGGATGTCGATGGATTCCATCAACACTTCCTTGGCCATCACCGCGGCTTTCTCGGCGGTGCCACCGATGCCGATGCCGAGCATGCCCGGTGGGCACCAGCCGGCGCCCATGGTCGGAACGGTCTTGAGTACCCAGTCGACGATGGAGTCGGACGGGTTGAGCATGGCCATCTTCGACTTGTTCTCGGAGCCGCCGCCCTTGGCCGCCACGTCCACTTCCACGGTGTTGCCCGGGACAATGGAGTAGTGGATGACCGCCGGGGTGTTGTCCTTGGTGTTCCTGCGCGCGCCTGCCGGGTCGGCGAGGATCGATGCGCGCAGGACGTTTTCCGGCAGGTTGTAGGCGCGACGCACGCCCTCGTTGATCATGTCGTCCAGGCCCATGGTCGCGCCATCCCAACGCACGTCCATGCCCACGCGCACGAACACGGTCACGATACCGGTGTCCTGGCAGATCGGCCGATGGCCGGTGGCGCACATGCGCGAGTTGATCAGGATCTGCGCCATGGAATCACGGGCCGCCGGCGATTCTTCGCGCAGGTAGGCCTCGTGCATCGCCTGGATGAAATCCACGGGGTGGTAATAGGAAATGAACTGCAAGGCGTCGGCGACGCTCTGTATCAGGTCATCTTGCTTGATCACGGTCATGAGTCGCGCTCCTCTCTAAAGACGGGAACATTCTATAAGGCAGCTTCGAGCTGCAAGCTTCAAGCGGCAAGCTGAAGCAGTATGCGTACTGCTCTGAACTTGCCGCTTGGAGCTAGCGGCTTGCAGCTGACCTCAGGTCAAGGCACGCCGGGCATGCTGGCGCGACGCTAAAAAGGCGCGGCAGTATATCGCAGACACGCAGCCTGTGGGAGCGAGCTTGCTCGCGATGGCGACCTGCGGGTTGGAGGGCTGGAATGCACCCCGTGGCGAGGTAGCTTGCTCCCGCTCGGTTGCGCAGCGACCGCAAAATCTTGGGGCCGCTACGCAGCCCAGCGGGAGCAAGCTCCCTCGCCACGGGGGGCAGCGTCGGGGTTGGTAGATGCGTCAATCTGGGCCATTGCTTTGACGCCATTTTTCTGCGCCAGAATTGAATGGTCATTTGCCGAACACGCCACTAAAGTGGCGTCTGGCCTGTAGCGTAGGACGCCTCTGTCAGTCTCCTTTCCCATGGTGAGTCACCGATTGACCCATAACGCCATCCAACGTCTTTTGCTTAAACGCTTTGCCCTCGCAGCCACGACTTATGCGCTGGCACTGGTATTGTTGTGGCTGGCGTTTTTCAGTGGTCATTACCTCGACACATTGCGTGGCGTCATTGTTGGTAGCCTGTTGGTCGTGCTGTGCCAGGCCGGTCTGTTCACGCTGTTCATCACCGACCGCAACCTGCGATTCGCCGACCCCAGCCTCACGGAAATACAGGTCTGGATCGGCCTGGGCTGGCAGACCTGGATGATGGCGCACCTGGACCAGGCCCGGGGCGTGTTCCTGGTGTTCTATGTGCTGATCCTGCTGTTCGGGCTGTTTCACCTGTCCCGCCGGGCCTTTGTGCGTTGCGCGACGCTGGTGTTCATCAGCTTCACCGGGATCACGCTCTGGGACGGTTATTTCTTTCGCCTGCCCGATCCGACGCTGGCCGGTCTGCAGGTGTGCGTGCTGTTCATCGTGCTGGTGTGGCTGGTGTTGTACGCCCGCTACGTCCAGACCTCGCGTCAACGCATGCGCCAGCGTCGGTTTGCCTTGCAGGCGCACCAGGACACATTGCGCGGCATGATGCGCCAGCTCGAAGACCTGGTGGCCACCGATGAACTGACCGGCCTGTTCAACCGCCGGCACTTCCTGCGCCTGGCCGGCCGCGAGCTCAATACCCTCAGGCCCGGCGTCGCCCATGGCCTGGCCTTGATCGACCTCGACCATTTCAAACGCATCAACGACCTGCATGGCCATGCCGCGGGCGACCAGGTATTGCAGGCTTTCGCCGCTGTCGCCACGGCGTGCCTGCGCGAGGGCGATGTGCTGGCCCGTTACGGTGGCGAGGAGTTTGTCATGCTGCTCCCCGCTTGCGATCCCACGCGCCTGACGGCCTGTTGCGAGCGATTGCGGCTGGCGTTCACCGAGGTTCGATTGGTCGATCTGCCGGTGGGCAACCTCAGTTTGTCGGTGGGGATGACCATGCTGGAAATCGGCGATGACCTGGACAGCGCCTTGCAGCGCGCCGACCAGGCCTTGTACCGTGCCAAGCGGGACGGCCGCAACCGTTGCGCCGCCGCCTGGGAGAACGTCGATGCCTGAACTGAAAGTCGCCGACCGGCAATGGACGGTGGCGGCTGGCGGCAACCTGCTGGACGCGCTTAACCACGGCGGCGTGCCGGTGCCCTATAGCTGCCGTGCCGGCAGTTGCCATGCCTGCCTGGTGCAATGTGTGAAGGGGGATGTGCGTGACAGCCGTCCCGACGCCCTGAGCCCGGCGCAGCGAGATAACGGCTGGCGCCTGGCATGCCAGTGCCAGGTAATCGAAGACGTGCAGATCCACACCTTTGATCCGCAGCGCGACGGCCAGGCCGCCGCGGTGGACGCGGTGGATTGGCTGGGGGCTGACGTGCTACGCCTGCGCATCAGCCCGCAACGACCACTGCGTTATCGAGCCGGGCAACATCTGGTGTTGTGGGTCGGTGACGTGGCCCGTCCGTACTCCCTGGCGAGCCTGCCCGAAGATGATCGTTTCCTGGAGTTTCACCTCGATTGTCGCGAGCCCGGCCAATTCGTCGACGCGGCGCGACAACTGAGCACCGGAGACCCGATCCGCCTCGGCGAACTGCGCGGCGGCGCGCTGCATTACGACGCCGACTGGCACGATCGGCCGCTCTGGCTGCTGGCCGCTGGCACCGGCCTGGCACCGCTGTTCGGCATCCTCCGTGAAGCCCTGCGCCAGCAACACCAAGGCACGATTCGGCTGATTCACGTGGCCCATGATGAGGCCGGGCATTACCTGGATAAACCTCTGAAGGCACTGGCGGCCAAACACCCCAACCTGAACGTCGAGCTATTGACCGCAGCCGAGGCGCCAGCGGCGCTCGCGCAACTGCACCTGGCTTCGCGCCAGACCCAGGCCCTGGTGTGCGGTCATCCGGACCGGGTCGAGGCGTTTGCCAAGCGTTTGTACCTGGCGGGACTGCCGCGTAATCAGTTGCTGGCGGATGTGTTTCTGACCCGGGAGGATGGCGGCGTCTGACAGATCGCCATCGCGAGCAAGCTCGCTCCCACATTGGATCGGCGGCGTGCACATACCCTGTGGGAGCGAGCTTGCTCGCGATGGCGGTGGATCAGCCACCTACTTTCCCAAAGCCAGAAACCAAAAAGCCCCGCCATTCACATGGCGGGGCTTTTGTTTTCAGCAACCGGTCATCAAACCATCGGGTCGCCGACGTGCAGGATTTTCATCCCGTTGGTGCCGCCGATGGTGTGGTAGCTGTCGCCCTTGGTCAGGATGACCCAGTCGCCGGTCTGCACCACGCCACGCTTGACCAATTCATCCACCGCCGCCTGGCTGACTTCGCCCGGTTGCAGGGCAGCCGGGTCGAACGGCACGGTGTAGACGCCACGGAACATGGCGGCACGGGCCTGGGTTTCGCGGTGCGGGGAGAACGCATAGATCGGCACGGAGGAGCGAATGCGCGACATGATCAACGGCGTGTAGCCACTTTCGGTCAGGGCGATGATCGCCTTTACGCCCGGGAAGTGGTTGGCGGTGTACATGGTCGCCAGGGCAATGCTCTCGTCGCAGCGCTCGAAGGTCTTGCCGATGCGGTGGCTGGAGGTCTTGCCGGTCGGGTGCTTTTCAGCGCCGATGCAGATACGTGCCATGGCCTGCACCGCTTCGAGCGGGTAGAGGCCGGCGGCGCTTTCGGCCGAGAGCATCACGGCGTCGGTGTAGTCGAGCACGGCGTTGGCTACGTCGGACACTTCTGCGCGGGTCGGCATCGGGTTCTGGATCATCGACTCCATCATCTGGGTCGCAACGATCACCGCTTTGTTGTGGCGGCGTGCGTGCAGGATGATCTTCTTCTGGATGCCTACCAGTTCGGCATCGCCGATTTCCACGCCGAGGTCGCCACGGGCCACCATCACGGCGTCGGACGCCTTGATCAGGCCATCGAGGGTTTCATCGTCGGCCACGGCTTCGGCGCGTTCGATCTTGGCTACCAGCCAGGCGGTACCGCCGGCTTCGTCGCGCAGTTGACGGGCGTATTCCATGTCCGCCGCGTCGCGCGGGAAGGACACCGCCAGGTAGTCGACTTCCATTTCCGCGGCCAGCTTGATATCGGCCTTGTCTTTATCGGTCAGGGCCGGAGCGGTCAGGCCGCCGCCGCGACGGTTGATACCCTTGTGGTCCGACAGCGGGCCGCCGATGGTCACGACGCAGTTCAGTTCGGTGGCGGTGGCGGTCTCGACGCGCATCACCACGCGGCCGTCGTCGAGCAGCAGCTCGTCGCCCACGCCGCAGTCCTTGACCAGGTCCGGGTAGTCGATACCGACGACTTGCTGGTTACCCTCGGTCAATGGATGGCTGGTGGAAAAGGTGAACTTGTCACCGATCTTCAGCTCGATGCGCTTGTTGGCGAATTTGGCAATGCGGATTTTCGGGCCTTGCAGGTCACCCAGCAGGGCGACGAAGCGGCCATGCTTGGCGGCCAGGTCGCGCACCAGCTTGGCACGAGCCTTGTGCTCGTCGGGGGTGCCGTGGGAGAAGTTCAGGCGGGCAACGTCCAGGCCAGCCAGAATCAGCTGTTCGAGAACTTCCGGCGAGTTACTGGCCGGGCCAAGGGTAGCGACGATTTTGGTGCGACGGACGGACATGCAGGACTCCTCAAGTTCAAGCGCCAGCGAAGGCTACTATGGTCTTTGGGTGTAGTCATTGTTCATGTGCACTACTTATTCGTTTCTTTTTCGAAATGAACATTCCTGAAAATTTCTGCGCCGTTAATTACTAAAGCCGAACATCGCTTTTGTGGCGAGGGAGCTGGTCCGATTGAAGATTTTTCGCGCCAGGTCGATAAAGAGCTCAAGACAGGAGAACCTCCCCATGCGATTCGTGCTTTTTATTGCCTTGGCCCTGAGCATCACGGGCTGCACCCGTTGGTCGATGAACCACCACATGAACCTGGCCTACAAGGCCTACGAGCGCGGCAATTGCGAGCAAGTGATGCTTGAACTGTCCAAGGTCGACCGCGCCAGCCGTGCCCGCCGTTACATGCAGCCGGAAGTCTCGATGATGCGTGGTCAATGCCTGGAGCGGCAAAAGCTGTTCGTCGATGCGGCGCAGACGTACCAGTTCATCCTTACGCAATACCCCAACAGCGAGTACGCCTATCGTGCCCGCGCCCGGCTCGAAACCTTGCAGAGCCTTGGGCATTACCCGACCCGTAGCACCTCGGCCATCCGCCCGACGGCGTTCTGAGCGACCTTGCATCCCAGCCCTCGGCCAAGCGCCGTCGCGGCATTATGATGGGGACCGCATCCGGACTGGCCGTCACCGGAACCTGCGCTATAGTTGTACACATGGCTATTAGAGCTTGAGCTCTAATAGCTATGTGACGCCTGTAGCCGATGATCCTGGACGCTTGCTGGCGTCTGGCACGGGGATCAGGGAGAGCGGGCTCGCTTGGGTTCGTTCCGAAGTGTTCGATTGGGCCGTGAGCGGCCATTAAAAAAGTGATACAGGACATGTACAAAGAGCGCCGTATTGAACGGCATCAGCTGGCTTGTTTTCTTGAGGTATTCAACGGCCTCAACGACAAACCGATCGGTTTTCTGGGCAACGTTTCTGAAAGTGGCCTGATGTTGATCAGTCAATTGCCGTTGATGATTGGCGCAAGCTTTGATCTGTACCTGAAAATCCCCGCCGACGACGGATCACAGCAAGAGATCCGGTTGAAGGCCAAGTGCCTGTGGTGTCATGAAGACGTGACGCCGCAACATTTCGATGCCGGTTTCAGCCTGCAATGGGCGCCGCCGGAGTACGGGTCGCTGGTCAGCGCGTTGCAGCAGTATTTCTGTTTTTATCCGTTGCCCGCCTCGGCTTGAGTAACCGACTCCTGCGCAGGGCCTATGCGGTTCCGGCCTTTTTCCATGCCAGGTATTGGCTCACCAGATCCGCCCCTAGCTCGCCGGGGCGCGAATCCAGGGTCGGGATGCCATGGGCCGCCAATCGCAGATGGAGTCCGGCGCGGGTGTTCATGTAGTCCACCGTCCCGCAATAGGCCAAGGCTTCGGGCTGGGTTTGTACCGGCGCCTGGCGCAACCGGTCGAGTGCCTCTTCGCGCAGGCTGGCCACCAGCACCCGGTGCTGCTGGCCCAGGCGCTTGACGGCAGCCAGCAGTTCCTCGTCGTCCTCATCCCGCAGGTTGGTCACCAACACCACCAGGGCCCGGCGTTTTTGCCGGGCCAGCAGTTGATTGACCGCGACCTGGTAATCGGCGGGATGCTGGCTGCTGTCCAGGTCATAGACGGCGTTGAGCAAGACGTTGAGCTGGCCGCTGCCTTTGACTGGCGCGAGGTAGCGAGGTCGCTCACTGGCGAAGGTATACAGGCCGACGGCGTCGCCCTGGCGCAACGCGGTATAGCTGAGCAACAGGCAGGCATTGAGAGCGTGATCGAAGTGCGCCAGCTCGTCGTCCTGGCTGCGCATGCGCCGGCCGCAGTCGAGCATGAAGATAATCTGTTGGTCGCGTTCGTCTTCGTACTCACGGGCGATCGGCGTACGGTGGCGGGCGGTGGCCTTCCAGTCGATCTGGCGCAGGCTGTCGCCCTCGCGGAACTCGCGCAACTGATGAAATTCCTGGCCCTGGCCACGGCGCTGCCGCTGGCGTATGCCGAGCTGGCTCAGCCAGTTGTCGACGGCCAATAGCTGGCCGTCATAGAGCCTGGCGAAATCCGGGTAGACGCGAGTGTTGTCGAGCGCCTCCAACAGGCGTTTGCCGGACCACAACCCCAGCGGGCTGGGCAGGCTGATCTCGCAGTGGCTGAAAATGAAATGACCGCGCTTGAGCGGGCGCAAGCGGTAGCCGAGCTGGCTGCGTTGGCCGGGTTGAAGTTCGACCGACAAGGGCAGGTCGTCGAAGTCGAGGCCATCGGGTACGTGATCGAACACCTGGACCGGCATCGGCTGGGCAAAATCATGGCTGATCTGCAGGCGCACTTCGCCCCATCGGCCCAGTGCCAGGCTGCCCGGCATGTGCCGCTGTACGCGGGGCGAAGGCAGGCGCCGCAGCCGCACGGCATCGAGCAGCGCCAAGGCCAGCAAGGCCAGCAGCATCCCCCAGTTGATCGACAGGAGTGTCGACGGCACCGCGATGCCCAGCGCTCGCAATGTGCCTAGCACGATGCCGACAGCCAGCAGGATCGCGAGCCAGATGAGCAACAGGCGCGAGGGTTTCATGGGCGCATCCTTGCCGCGCGATTTTTCACAGCCGCGGCGCCGAGACTTGATCGAGCAACTGCCCCAGCACCTGGTCCACCGAGAGCCCCTCGATGTCCAGCTCCGGCGCCAGCCTTACGCGATGGCGCAGCACGGCCAGGGCGCAGCCCTTGATGTCGTCCGGGACCACGAATTCGCCACCGCGCAGCAGCGCCCGGGCCCTTGCGCAGCGTACCAGCGCGATCGAGGCGCGCGGCCCGGCGCCCAGCGTCAGCCCCGGCCAGCTGCGAGTGGCGCGGGCCAGGCGGACGGCGTAGTCGAGGACCTGATCGTCCATCGGCAGGTCACTGGCGATGCGCTGCAACGCCTGCACATCCTTGGCTTGCAGCACCGTGCGCAACGGTTGCACGTCAAGCATGTCGGCCCGGGTCGAGCGGCTGACCTGGCGGACCATGTCCAGTTCCTGGTCGGCATCGGGATAGTCCATGCGGACCTTGAGCATGAAGCGGTCGAGCTCGGCTTCCGGCAGCGGGTAAGTGCCTTCCTGTTCGATGGGGTTCTGGGTCGCCAGCACCATGAACGGTTGGGCGATCGGCAGGGCGCGGCCTTCCAGGGTGACCTGGCGTTCCTGCATGGCCTCGAGCAGCGCCGCCTGGGTTTTTGCCGGCGCGCGGTTGATCTCGTCGGCCAGCAGGAGGTTGGTGAAAACCGGACCCTTGCGCAACTTGAACTGCTCGGTTTGCAAGTCGTACACCGCATGGCCGGTGACGTCGCTGGGCATCAGGTCGGGCGTGAACTGGATGCGCGCGAACTCGCCACTGAAACAGCGCGCGAGCGCGCGCACCAGCAACGTCTTGCCCAACCCTGGAACCCCTTCGAGCAGCACATGCCCGCCAGCGATCAACGCCGTGAGCACATCGTCGACCACCGCAGCCTGGCCGACCACCGCCTTGTGCAGTTCGGTACGGATCGCCTGGGCCAACTGGCTGGCGCGCTGGCGCTGTTGGGCGGCATGGGCCTGGCCGTCGACAGGTTCGTTCTGTTCAGTCGTCAATTCTGGCGTTCTCTTAACTGTTGAGTTTGATTAGCGCTGGATAACTTGCGCAGGTGAAAACAGTCCGCTTGCATACCACGGCAACTCACCTCCCACCTGACAGCCGAGTCGTCGGCATGACTCAGCCCATCTGGATATGCAGGTTCGGAAAGATCAGTCCGGCGAAGCGTGCGGGCAAGCCCGCTTCCACCGTGCGAGACCTGGGCGTACTACTGACCACTATTCCCGCTTCGATCAAGTGGCTCAGTTCTTCCGTTGCGAGTCGATCCTTCAATCCTGTAAATACCTTGAATTCCGCACGCGGCATCGCACCTTGGGTGAGAAGCGCCAACACAGCACCGGCACTGGCGGGTCTGATCCCCGCACGGCGAAGGCCAGCATCCGTCGAAAACACATGGAAGATCTGCTCGCGTAGCCTGGCTGGGTTGAGTGAGGTTGTCATGTATTCAATCTGGTCGCGACAGACATCGAGCATGAACTCGATGAAGTTAAAGTAATGGCGCTGTGAGAGTTGACCTCGCCCGTCACAGTCGCCTTCTCGAGCTCGATCAGCCAAAGCCAGGAAACGATAGTATTCATCCTGCCTTCGGGCCAAGCCACGCGACAGTGACCAAAGAAACGGTTTTAGCCCGAGGTGGACAAGCTGCAGGTGGGTGAGCATCCGGATCACTCGACCATTGCCATCAAGGAAGGGGTGGACAAGCGCCACACGGTGATGACCCGCCAGGGCGGCGATCAATTGGCGTCGGGGGTCGTTTATACGTCCATAGTGCAGTTGCAGATGCTCAAGCATGGGCAATACCGCAGTAGCAGCTGGGGCGACATGTGCGCCGACCTGGACCTGTTCATTCGCTTCGGCCCGCAGCTTTCCTGGTTCCATCATCCGACCGTCGCTCAGGATCAGCTCCTGCGTTGAGGCGTCTTTGAACAGTCGACGGTGAATGGTCGCGATCAACTGGGGATCGAACAAGGCAGAGAAACTGTCCGCCGGGCGCATGCGAAGCAATCGCTCCATCACCTCCTGCTGTGTCATGTGTTGCACGGCAAGCTCTTTGAGCTCCTTTCGCTGGCGTTTCGGCGTGGTGCGAGCGACCTGGAGATCAGCGATCTCGGTTCGATGCCCCTCGATCAGATTCGAATAGTAGGTATTGGTGATGCGCAACAGGCTCGCCAGTTGCTTCGATGTCTCATCGGCGAGCCGCCCGGCAAGAAACTCTGCTTTGCGCGGCAACTGATCCGCGGCCTGAATGATCGAGGCGGGAAGATTTTCCGACAGTACTGGATCCAGGTACGTTTTCGAGGTAATCATCGTTTTGCTTCCAGCGAACGGAAACGGCTGTTTGTTTGGCAACTTTGCGGAAATTCCTGCGGAAAGTAAAATGGCGATAATGCCCGCAGTTGCTATGGTTAGTGACAGGGTACGATAGGTTATATAGAGCTTTTTTGCGGATTTTTTTCGGAATCTATAAGGCATTCCTGAGAGTTTGCAAAAGGGCAACCTGGCGGCAGAACTCAGTGCTGGACATGCGCTGCGCCGGCCGGGGGCTGAGGGCCTGGCTGATGGTTCGCGTGGGTTGGCGGGTCAGGCGTGCAAGCACTTGCCATTGTTCGGCGACGACCAGCCGTTCGAAACCTGGATGAAGCTGGCGCGCCCGGCGCAACACGTCATGCTGCAAACTCTGCAACAGGTGTTGCCGGCCGTGGTGGCGCAGCTGGAACGCGGCGCTGGCCTGCAGGTGTTCCAGTAACTGCCGTCGCGCCTTGGGGGCGGGTTGTTGCAACGGGCCATGCCGCACCGCCGAGCGCCAGAACCACAGCCCGATCAGGACCAGCAGCGCCACCAGGGCCTGGGGGAAATAGCGCAGCAGCAGGGTCAGCAGGTTGTCGTGCTCGATGTCGAACAGCAGCGTGACATTCGTGTCGGCACTCAGGTACCAGAGCAGCCAGGCGTTGTCGTATTGGTCGATCTGGTCGTTCTTCCACAGCTCGGCGTCAGTGAGCACAGTGATGGTGCCGAGGCCGTGGTTCAGTTGCATCATGTGAGTTGCCTGTGCGCTGTTGGCCCAGGCCTGGGCGAGGTTCTGCGGGTCTTCGAGATGGAAGTCGGTGTCGAAGCCGACATAGGCCGGCGCTTCTTCATCTTCCAGATAAAGCTTGGTCAGTTCGGGATAGCGATCCTTGATGAGTTCGGCGTCGGATTCCTCGAGGTCCTTGCTGAGGAGTTGGCGCAGACCCACGCGGTCCAGCAACAAGTCGCCGCTGCTGCTGGTGCTGTCATCCCACAAGGCCTCGGCGACGAACAGCAGCCGTCCGCCGGCCCGGGTCCAGTTCATCAACTGGTCGGCCTCCCGTGGCGTCATGTCGCTGCGCTCGCCCAGCAACAGCAGGCTGCGCTGGTGGGGTTCGAGGCCGGGCAGGACGTCCAGGCTGTTGGCGTGATCGACTTCTACCCCATGCCGACGCAGGAAATGTTCCGCCGCCAGGTAGGGATTGGCCTGGGCTTCGGGAGATGGGCCGTGATCAATGGTTTCCTGGTAGGGCACGGCTTTCGTGGACAAGTAGAGGCCCACTGCACCAACCAACGCCGCAACCAGCGCCGCGACCAGCCATCCGGCGCGGCGGCTCATCGGGAAACTCCCGGACCGAACAGGCCGCGCCAGCCATCGCACAGCTCCCGTTGCAGATGCGGCGCTGGTGGACGGTGCCCGTAGGCGATGTTTTGCCAGTGCTGGGTCAGGTTTTTGCTGAAGACCAGCAGGTCCCGCTGCTGAAGCTGTTCGACACGTTGCAATACCTGGCCTTCGGTGTCGGCGGGTTTCAGGGGGATGGCGAATTCATGGTGCAACCGGCTGAGCAAGGCTCGATAGAGCAAGCCCAATGCCTCGCGGGGCGCGGTGGACCATAGCTGTTCGGCACGGGTCGCCACATCCTCCGGCAGGCTCTCTTCGCGGATATCCAGGCCGAACATCTGTGTCGGCGCAGGAGGTTTCGAAGGTATGCGCTGTGCTGGTCTACGGTTCGCCAGGGCCTTGAGACTATGGCGGTAATGCCAGGCCAGCCAGGCGATGGCCGTCAATAGGGCCGCCCAGAGCAGCACCTGGATCAGCGCGGCAATACCCTCGAAGCGTTTTTTCGACAGCCATTCGAATAGCGACTTGAGCCAGCCCGGCGCTCCATCGGTTTCAGCTGGCTCGGCTGATTCGGCTGGTTTTTCGGCTTCTTCGCCGAAACGATAGCGGGTGATCGTTTCCGGATTCTTGAATGGCGGCGCTTCGAGAATCGCTTCAATGCTTTCCCGTGAGGCCTCGCTGGTCAGCGGTTGGTTGAGCAAGCGCGGGCTGTCGGGACCGTTGTCGTCCTGCGCGGCCCAGGCAGGTGGCGCCAACGGCAGCAGCGTCATTGCCAGCAGCAACAGCGCCGGGGCCAAGCCGGCCAGGCGCTGGCGCAGGCGCCGGAATACCAGTTCGATGTCCCAGGCCTCGAGAATCGTGCGGCGGTTCAGGTAGAGGCTGAAGCCACAGGCGACGTAAACCGGTTCCCAGAAGATCAGCAGCAGTGGATACAGGAAGTTGACCAGGTGTTCGAGCCACAGCCAGTCGTGCTCGGCCACGGCGATCAGGGTCTGCCAGTCCCATTCCAGCTCGACCTGTTGCGGTATGAACAGATAGAACAGCGCCATCAGGCCGAACCACAGCGCGGTTTCCAGGTGCACGCCGATGATGGTCAGCCACTGCGCCGCGCCGCCGTTGCGCTGCAGCAGGACGCGCAAGCGTTGCTCGCGCGCCTCGCCGGCCAGGCCTTCGAGTTGCACCACCGGCATCAGGAAGCTGCGGTTCAGGCTCAGCCGTCGCCAGGTCAGGCTGGCCAGCAATTGCGGCTTGAGCAGCGCGGGCCATTGGCGCAACGCCTGCTTCAGCGTAGGCGGCTCGCCAAACAGGGCCTTCGATAAAATGAACAGGGGCAGGCGGTCGAAGGCCGGTTTCAGCCACCAGAACACAATGACTACCAGCGACGGCGAGTCCCACAGCAACAGGGTCAGCAGCGCATACACCGGTAGCGTGACGATGGCCCAACTGGTCATCAGCAGCCGTCGGTGCTGCTGGCTCATCAGCACGCCGAGGTCCATGGCTTCCCAGGTGGTACGGGGGCGGATGACAACGCTGGCGTCACTCAGGCGCATGGTGGCCTCGTCCGGCAAACAGCAGATACCCGAGCACCAGCAGCCACAACAAGGCGCCGACGATGTATTTGGTGGTGGGTGTCACCGCGCTGGAGGACCAGTAGGCCTCGACGAACGCGGCGATGAGCAGCAACAGCACCACGCCGCCGATGATCAGCACGCTTTTGCCGGCGGCGAGCCGTAACGCTTCGCCTCGGGTGAGACGCCCCGGCGCGATCAGTGCCCAACCGAGCAACAGGCCCGCCGCGCCGGCCAGGACGATGGCAGTGAGTTCGAAGGCGCCGTGACCGATCACGAATGACCAGAACGTCGATCCCGAACCGATCTGGGTCAGGTGCCCGGCCACCGCGCCAATGGTCAGGCCGTTGAAGAACAGGAAGAATGCGCTGCCCAGGCCAAACAGCAAGCCGCTGGCGAACGTCTGAAAGGCAATACCGATGTTGTGCATGATGTAATAGCCGAACATGACCCAGTCTTCGCTGGCGGCCCGCTCGATCGAGCGCCCCAGGTGGCCGGCGGCAGGGTCGTACATGCCGCGTATCTGGCTGGCTTCTTCGACGCTCAACACGCTGTAGACCAGTTCGGGGAACAGGTAGACCAGCAGCCCGATGCCGACCAGGCTACCAAGGAACATCAAGGCCGCCGCCAGCACGAAACGCCATTGCTCACGAACCAGTCGGGGGAAACCGGCCAGAATGAAGGTCGACAGGCTGGCCGAGAACCGGCCGCGGTCCCGGTAGAGTTGCTGGTGACCACGCAGGGCCAATTGCTGCAACGCGTCTATTAAAAGGCTGCTGTAGCCCCTGGCCTGGGCCAGCGTCAGGTGGTGGCAGAGGCGTCGATAGGCATTGGGGAAATCGCTGCTCTGCCCGACGTTGCGGCTGCGCTCCAATTGGTCGAGCTGTTGGGACAGACGGTCCCATTCCTCTTGATGACGTTTTTCGAAAAGGCTTTGTTTCATGTCGGCCCCAGCAGGCCGCGGGCGATGCCATTGAGTTCGGCCACGGCGCCGGAAGGATGCACCTTCAGCGGCGCGGCCAGGATCGTCGCCAGTTCGGTGACCCTGGCACCGGACAGTTCTGCCTGGCGCTCGGCGAAGCCCAGCACGGCACGCTGCTCGTTGAGGTCGAGGACAAAAGGTGGCCGTATCGGTCGGGCCGATGGCAGGATGGGGCGTTTGATCGCTTGTTCGCGATAAACCACCAGGGTCCCGGCCGCCAGGTCGCCCAGGCGCTTGAACGCTGGATGCTGCAGGCAGGTAATCGCCCCGAACGCATAGCCGAAGGGCAACATGTCGACGAAGCGCAGCAGGTTGCGGATCAGCGAGGCCGACCAGTCGACAGGCCGGCCGTCATCCTGCACCACGCGCAAACCCATGATCTGCTTGCCGGGGGAACGCCCCTGGTTCAGCACCTCGAACAGCACCATGTACCACCAACTGATGACAAACAGCAGGATCGAGCCCAGGCCGACTCCCAGTTCGCCAAAAAACGCCAGGATCAGGAACAGCAGGCCCAAGGCCAGGCCCCGTATGCCGAGGTCGATGGCAAAGGCCAGGGCGCGAGGCATCAACCCCGCCGGGCGCAGCGGCAGGTCGATGCCCTCGGGCGTCTCGACCTGGTAACGCGTGTCCAGTGGCGCGGGCAGCGGCGCGTTCCTTTGCAATGCTGGTGTCTCGAGCATGGGCAACCTGTGAGGGGGCGGTTCGAACGTTCGATCTCGGCCCAGATGCTAGCAGTCTTCGTGCAGGCGCACGATACAACTCTGTGGGTCATTTCACGCTTCCTGTAAACAACAGGGATCTTGCGGGAGGGCGCAGGCTTGCGCCTCCCAGGTATTCAAAAGTTACAGCAGCGCTGGCCGCCGGCCGGTTGCAGCGCCTAGACTTCGCCAGTCCTCAGCACAGGAACCGCCCGTGACCTCCATTTTCTGGTACGACTACGAAACCACCGGCATCAATCCGCGTTGCGACCGCCCCTTGCAGGTGGCCGGGATACGTACCGATTTCGAACTCAATGAAATCGATGAACCGGTGAACCTGTACTGCCGGCCCAGCGATGACATCCTGCCCCATCCGGCCGCATGCGCGATCACCGGGATCACACCGGCATGCCTGGCGGAAAAAGGCTTGAGCGAGGCCGATTTCATGACCCGCGTCCATGCGCAACTGGCCGCGCCCGGGACCTGTGGCGCCGGCTACAACACGCTGCGCTTCGATGACGAGATGACCCGCTACAGCCTTTATCGGAATTTCTTCGACCCGTACGCACGGGAATGGCAGGGGGGCAACAGTCGCTGGGACCTGATTGACCTGGTGCGGGCCGCCTATGCGTTGCGCCCCGATGGGATTGTCTGGCCGCAGGAGGAGGGGCGCGTCACCCTCAAGCTCGAACGCCTGACCGCCGCCAACGGCATCGACCATGGCCAGGCCCATGATGCGCTGTCGGATGTACGTGCAACGATTGCCCTGGCCCGGTTGATTCGTCAGAAACAACCCCGGCTTTACGACTGGCTGTTCCAGTTGCGCACTAAACAGAAAGTCATGGACCAGGTCCGCCTGCTACAGCCCATGGTGCACATCTCCGGGCGCTTCTCGGCGGCGCGAAACTACATCGGCGTGGTCCTGCCGCTGGCCTGGCATCCGAAGAACCGCAACGCCCTGATCGTCTGCGATCTGCATCTGGATCCTCAAGGGCTGCTGGACCATGACGCCGAAATCCTGCGCCAACGCTTGTATACCCGCCGTGAAGAGTTGTTGGAAGGAGAATTGCCCGTACCCCTCAAGCTTATTCATATCAACAAGTGCCCGGTGGTCGCGCCGCTGTCAGTCCTGCGCGACGAGGACCAGCAACGCCTGCAACTGGACATGGAGGGTTATCGCCAGCGGGCGCTGCGGCTAAGTGACGCACAGCAAGTCTGGCACGATAAACTCCAGGCGATTTACGGTCGCGAGGATTTCACTGCGAGCGAGGACCCCGAACAACAGTTGTACGCTGGATTCATGGGTGATCGTGATCGGCGTTTGTGCGAACAAGTGCGCCAGGCAGATCCCGACCAGTTGGCGGGGGAACGTTGGCATTTCGATGATGAGCGCCTGCCGGAATTATTATTCCGATACCGGGCCCGTAACTTCCCCGACACCTTGAGCACTGAAGAGCAGGTACGCTGGAAGCTATTTTGCCAGCAGCGACTGAAATCACCGGAGTGGGGTGCGCCTAATACCCTGGAAAGTTTTGATGAGGCGATGACGCAGTGGCTGGCGCTTTCCAGCCCAATGCAGCAAGAGGTGCTGACTCAATGGCAGGGCTATAGCCAGCAATTGCGCAAACGTTTAAGCCTTTGAGTCGCCGCGCTGCCATGTAAAGAAATAAATCAGAAGTGGACAGGCAACAAAAAACGCCAGCAATCGCTGGCGTTTTTTCTGTGTCGAGAACGCTTCGAACCGCCGGAGCTTAGCCCAGCAGGGTCGCCCAGCCTTCAACCACGTCGCCGCCCCACTTGGCTTTCCACTCTTTCAGAGTCTTGTGGTTGCCACCTTTGGTTTCGATGACTTCACCGTTGTGCGGGTTCTTGTATTGCTTAACTTTGCGAGCGCGCTTGGTGCCGGTAGTTTTCACAGCGCCACGCGGGGCTTTGCTCGACTTGGACTCTGGATCCAACAGGGCAATGATATCGCGCAGGGACTTGGAGTATTCACCCATCAGCGTGCGCAGTTTGCCTTCGAATTCCAGTTCTTTTTGCAGTTTGTCGTCTTTGGACAGGTCGGCCAGACGTTGTTGCAGTTCTTCAATGGCTTGTTTTGTAGCGTTGTATTCGGTGATCAGGGACATGGGGACTACCTTATGTAGGACGCTGGTGACAAGGAGACAGTGGGGTAATAGTAATCAGACAGTTTCATCAAGTAAACATTTAAGCAGTGTTTATTTAATTAATAGTGCGCTAGCACAGAGTGGACACCGTGAAATAAATAATGTGATGCAGTCTTCACATCTGTTCACGATAAAGCTTGCCATGCGGGCATTGGCAGTCCAGGTCAGCCACTGCTGGGCGCGATGTGTGATCGATACTGCAGTTTTGCCGCGCAATGGCTAGAATGGCCGCCTTTGCGAAGTTCTGGAGTTCCCCTAATGCGCACTTTTCGGCTGGTGATCGCTTGCCCGGACCGCGTCGGTATCGTTGCTAAAGTCAGTAACTTTCTGGCGTCCCATAACGGCTGGATCACTGAAGCAAGCCACCATTCGGACAATCAGAGTGGTTGGTTTTTCATGCGTCACGAGATACGCGCCGACTCGCTGCCCTTCGGCATCGAAGCCTTCCGCGAGGCATTCGCCCCGATTGCCGAAGAGTTTTCGATGGACTGGCGCATCACCGATACCGCGCAGAAAAAGCGCGTAGTGCTGATGGCCAGTCGTGAGTCCCACTGCCTGGCTGATCTGTTGCACCGCTGGCACAGCGATGAGCTCGATTGCGACATCGCCTGTGTCATTTCCAACCATGACGACTTACGCAGCATGGTGGAATGGCACGGCATCCCTTATTACCACGTACCGGTCAACCCGCAGGACAAGCACCCGGCGTTCGCCGAGGTCTCGCGGCTGGTCAAGCAGCACGACGCCGAGGTGGTGGTACTGGCCCGCTACATGCAAATCCTGCCGCCGTCACTGTGCAGCGAATACGCGCATAAAGTCATCAACATCCACCACAGTTTCCTGCCGTCGTTCGTTGGTGCCAAACCTTACCACCAGGCCTCGATGCGCGGAGTGAAGCTGATCGGCGCCACGTGCCACTACGTGACCGAAGAGCTGGACGCCGGCCCGATCATCGAGCAGGACGTGGTGCGTGTCAGCCACAGCGACAGCATTGAAGACATGGTGCGCTTCGGCCGCGACGTGGAAAAAATGGTCCTGGCGCGCGGCTTGCGCTATCACTTGGAAGACCGCGTACTGGTGCACGGCAACAAGACCGTGGTCTTCTGATCTATAGTCTTCTGACTCTATGTGGCAAGGGAGCTTTCTCCCTTGCCACCAACCTCGAGGCATGAATTCCATGACCGATCCCTTGGACAAAGCCACCGCCAGAGCGCCGGCGACCGTGGGCGAGGGTTGCCTGAGTCGCTACGATCCCGAAGCGCTGGGCCCGGAAGACGGCACCGAATTTCCCGACGCCGCCCAGTTGTGGGACGAAATGCACAAGCAGCCCCGGGACGACCCCGAGTCCAAGGGCTGACCTCTCAGGCTTGCCGCAGCTTCATGAGCTTCTTGATCAAAGGTCGCCCGACCATCATGAAGAACACCGGTCCTCCGGCCACCAGATAGAAGTAATACGTCACCGCCCGCCAGATCAGGATCGCTGCCGCCGCGGTGGATTTGCCCACCATCGGCGCCAGCAGCGCCGCCGAGGTCAACTCCGCCGCTCCGGCGCCGCCCGGCAACAGGCTGAACTGCCCAGCGCTGAGGGACAGCATCTGGATCAGGAAACTCCAGGCCCATTGCAGATCCGCGCCGAGTCCTTTTAATGCCAGGTACAGCACGCTATAGCGCAGGACCCAGTGCAGGCAGGTCAAGACGAACACCTGGAACAGCGTCTGGCGTGGCAATTTCAGAGTGTCGGTAAATGCCGCGAGGAAATTCAGGATCTTGCGTCCCCAGCGTCGACGGGTCACCGGCTTCACTCGCAAATGCCGCAGCAGCCGCGCGCCCAGGAGAATCAGCCGCCGATGGTAGCGGGCCACCAGCACGCAGCAGCAAAGCCCGCCGAATAATGAAACCGCGCTCAGCGCCAGCATCCATTCCATGCGCTGGCTGAGATTCTGGAAAAGTGCATAAAACAGGATGCCCAACAAGGCGCAGAGAAAAAACAGCAGGTCGCTCAACTGATCCATGGCGAACACCGCGCTGCCATGGGCGGGGCGCACGCCGTTGCGCGCGAGCAGCGCCATCAGCGTCAACGGCCCGCCACTGCCGCCGGGCGTCGCGCACATCGCGAACTCGGTAGACATCACTACGCCAATGCTTTTCAACCCGCCTATGCGCCCACGGTGTTCACCCAGCAGCAAGCGCAGGCGCACCGAGTTGAGGCCCCAGCAGAGTACGATCATGCCAAGCATGACCAGCAGCAAGGACAGCGGAAAGCGCTGCAGCCGCGACCACATTTCCCCGCCGCCCACGAGCATCGGGACCAATACCGCAATCAACAGGGCGGCGCCTAACCAGACCAGCCGTTTCATGCGGCACTGCTGACTGGCTGGCGCAGTGACGCCAGCCAGTCGATCTTGGTCATGGGCACGCGTCCGTCTTCAAGCAGGCGCTCCAGGGTTCGCAGCCAGTAGTCGCGGGAAAATCCGTGGCGCATGTCTACCGGGTGCAGGCCCAGGCGAATGACCGGTGCCTGACGCCAGCGCTGTTCACGCCGGTCGCTGATGACTTTCGACAGGCCTCGGCGCCAGGCACTGCGAGCGCTCCAGACCAGCCCCGGGGCGTCGATCGGCGTGAACTCCGGCAAGCGATAAAGGTGCTGGGTGTCGCTGGTATAACTCAACGGCAACTGGCGCAGGGCCTGGCGTGTGCCTTCGCTCATCAGCCAGGCCGGCGCGACGAAGCCTTCCAGCGGCCACTGGTAGCGCTGAAAGATTTCGATGCCGGCGCGAAGGCGGGCGAGGGCCGCTTCCTCGGACAGACCGAAGAACTCGCCTTCATGGGTGTAGACCCGGCGCATGAACCAGTCCTTGGGATGGAGCGCCGGCGGACCGTCATCACAGTGGTAATAACCGTGCAGCACCAGTTCATCGCCGCGTTCGACCCGGCTGTCGAGCATGCGCCGGAAGCCGGGATGTTTGTCGAGCGCGTTGGCGTGATGGAAGTCCGGCACCACCAGCCAGGTCATCGGCACCTGGCCGAGGGCGTCGACGGCTTCGACGAAGGGCTGGTAGTCGGGCCAGGTTTGCGGTGCGACATCGTGCAGCACCAGCAGCAGGCTGGATTGAGCGGTCATCGACATGGGCCTCGACTCAACCATTGGCCAGCAGGGGCATTTCTGCGCCGAGCACGCTGTAATAGTGGCCCAACAGACTATTGACCACCGAATCCCAGGCGTAATGACGTTCTACATGCCGGCGAGCTTTTGCGCCGCGTTGCTGGCAGCCTTCGGCGAACAGTTGCCGAACGGCATTGGCCATCGCCTGTGGATTGTCGGGCGCGCACAGCAGGCCACAGTCCTCGTGGACGATTTCATTGAAGGCGCCTGCCGCGACCGCTACCACCGGGATGCCGCTGGCCATCGCTTCGAGGATTACCAGCCCGAAGGTTTCCTGGTCGCCTGCGTGCAGCAGGGCGTCGGCGCTGGCCATCAGCCGGGCGACTTGCGGAGCCGGGCAGAATTCGTCGATCACCGTGACGTTGTCCGGCACCACGGCAGGCATCGAAGAGCCCACCAGCAGCAGGTGATAGCGTTCGCCCAGGCGTTTCATGCATTTGAGCAGCACCGGCAGGTTTTTTTCCTTGGAACCGCGACCGGCGAAAATCAGCAGGCGCGCATCCTCGGCGATGCCCAGCTCGGCCCGCAGTTCCGGGTCGCGAGCGGCGGGATTGAAGGTCTGCAGGTCTACCCCCAACGGCTGCACGTAGACATTTTTGACCCCAAGCCCGGTGAGTTTGTCGGCCATGACCTGGCTCGGCGCGAGCACCCGGTCGAAGTTGCCGTACAGTTTGCTGACATAGGCTTCGATATTGGGCGTGAACCAGTTGCCCATGCGGTTGCTTACCAGCAACGGCAGGTCGGAGTGATAAAAGCCGATCACGGGCACGTCCAGCTGTCGTCGGGCATCCAGGGCGGCCCAGGCGGTGAGGTAAGGGTCGCCGACCTCGATCAGGTCGGGCTGCAAGTCGCGCAGGACATTACGCCAAGGGGCCAGGCGCAGCGGGAAGCGGTAGCCCTTGCCAAAGGGCAGCGGAGGGGCCGGGACCTTGTAGATCCCATCCTGCTCGCTCAGATGCGCGCCGGGGATCAGAAGGCTATGGCGAATACCCGGCCGATTGCCCAGGCGCCGGTGCTTGGCATCCAGATAAGTGCGTACACCTCCGCTGGCGGGGGCGTAGAACATGGTTATGTCCGCTATATGCACGATGAACATCCCTCCGGTCTGTGTTCTCCCCTTGTTGACCTTGGGTAAGAATAGATGTTCGGTTGGGGTTGGGTGCAGTAAAGGAATGCGTTGTCGGGCACTCTTCGCGAGCAGGCTCGCTCCCACAGGGTTCTATGCTCAACATAGGCCCAAAGTGTGGGAGCGAGCCTGCTCGCGAATGGGCCAGTGCCGGTTGCAGGCTATTATTCTGCCGCTCGGGCCTTATTGCACCGGGCATGCTTTTATATAAGCGCGCAAAATGGCGTCATACCGCAAACCACAGGTGACCAAATGCCTGATTCATCGCAACTCGTTATCGGGGCCGACCTGGCCGGCCAACCTGTCGCCCAGGCCATGCGCCTGGCCAATCGTCATGGGCTGGTGGCGGGCGCCACCGGCACCGGCAAGACCGTCACCTTGCAGCGCCTGGCCGAGATGTTCAGCGATGCCGGCGTTGCGGTGTTCGCGGCGGACATCAAGGGTGACCTGTGCGGCCTCGGCGCCGCCGGCAATCCTCAAGGCAAGATCGCCGAGCGCATCGCCGGCATGCCCTGGCTCGGCCATGAGCCACAGGCCTATCCGGTGACCTTGTGGGATATCCACGGTCAGTCCGGTCATCCGCTGCGCACCACGTTGAGTGAAATGGGCCCGTTGTTGCTCGGCAGCCTGCTGGAACTGACGGACAGCCAGCAAGCGGCGTTGTACGCGGCCTTCAAGGTCGCCGACCGCGAGGGCCTGTTGCTGCTCGACCTCAAGGACCTGAAAGCGCTGCTCAATCACCTCAAGGACAACCCTGAATTGCTCGGGGACGACGCGGCCCTGATGACCACCGGTTCCAGCCAGGCCTTGATGCGCCGACTGTCCACCCTGGAACAGCAGGGCGCGGATGCCTTGTTCGGCGAACCGGCGTTGCAGCTTGAAGACATCCTGCAACCGGCCAGTGACGGCCGTGGCCGCATTCATCTGCTGGACGCCAGTCGTCTGGTCCATGAAGCGCCGAAAGTCTACGCGACATTCCTGCTGTGGCTGTTGGCCGAGCTGTTCGAGCAACTGCCCGAGCGCGGCGATGCGGACAAACCCTTGCTGGCGTTGTTTTTCGATGAGGCACATTTGTTGTTCGCCGGCACGCCCAAGGCATTGCAAGAGCGCCTGGAACAAGTGGTGCGGCTGATCCGCTCCAAGGGCGTCGGGGTGTATTTTGTCACCCAGTCGCCGGGCGATCTGCCGGACGACGTGCTCGCGCAGCTGGGGTTGCGCATCCAGCATGGCCTACGGGCGTTCACCGCCAAGGAACAGAAATCCCTGCGGGCGGTGGCTGATGGTTTTCGACCGAATCCACAATTCGATGCCCTGGCGGTGCTCACCGAGCTGGGCATCGGTGAAGCGCTGGTGGGCACCTTGCAGGAAAAAGGCACGCCGGAAATGGTCCAGCGTGTGCTGGTGGCGCCGCCGCAGTCGCGCATCGGGCCGTTGACCGCGGCTGAGCGTGCCGGGCTGATCGCCAGCTCACCGTTGCAGGGCCGTTATGACAAACCCATCGACCGCGAGTCGGCCTATGAAGTGCTGATGGGGCGCAAGGGGCTGGAGCCGCAGGCCGAAGCCGTGCCAGGCAAACCGGCCGCCGAGGAGCCGAGCTTCACCGAAAAGGCCGGGGAATTCCTCGGCACTGCCGCCGGCCAGGCGCTGAGATCGGCGATGCGCCAGGCGGCCAATCAGTTGGGCCGGCAGTTGGTGCGTGGGTTGATGGGGTCGTTGCTGGGGGGCAGCAAGCGGCGGTAGGCAGAAACCGAATCGCTCCCTTCGCGAGCAGGCTCGCTCCCACAGGAGATCTCCTGCGCGCGCAAATCTTGTGCCTCATGCAGATCCATTGTGGAAGCGGGCTTGCCCGCGAAGGCGGCCTGGCAGGCGAAAAATAGCCGGCTGACCTGCCGCCATCGCGAGCGAGCTCGCTCCCACAGGAGATTTCTGCCAGGCACAAAATGCCTGCCATCCCCAGATCCATTGTGGGAGCGAGCCTGCTCGCGAAGGCTATTCAAACAGCCGAAAAAATCTCAATCCTTGGGCCGCGCATGCGCCGCCAATCGCTCCAGCGCTGCCCGCAGGTTGGGGTCGCTGATGCCATCGGCCGTGGCCTGGATGGTGGCGGCAGCGTCGGTAGACAGATCCAGCGTATGACCCTTGGCGCCGACTAGCACCGTGGGCGGCTGGACCTTGAACAGGATTCGCGTCAGGTTGGCGAACTCCTCGAATGCCTGCAATTGGCGCAACAGGCGCTTTTGCTGGTAGCGCAGGCGCGTGGCCCAGTGACCGTCGGTGACGATCAGCAACAAACTGCCTTCCCGCCAGGACGCCACGTGACAATGCTCGCGCGCAGCGGGCTGTAGCTGGCTGTCGAGCAGGCGTTGCAAGTGCCCCAGGCGTCTGGCGTGGCCGAAGATGGCTTTCAGCGGCTTGGCTTCGCGCAGCAGAACGGCGGGCGCCTTGGCTGGCAGAGGGCGAAAGGCCATGGTTGATTACCGCAAGTGACAAAGGCGCCATGGTAGCAGAAAGCGCCGGATACGCCCGAGCCCTGCTGCCCGGAGGCTTTTACTCGCATAATCAATGAGTAACTTCTGCGTTTTGTGGGTTGAAGTTCGCGCAAAAGCCCTTATTTTAGGGAGGCCCCGTCACAGCGCTGTGCCAGCATCGTGGAATAACGCCACTTTCCTCTCCATCGTTTCCGGGTAGAATGCTCGTTCGCATGCGGCCATGAGGGCTGCACGGGCGACTCATGGGGCCGCCCTCCATCCCTTTAGTGTGGAAGATCCTGCCGATATGTTTGCGCCTTTGTTAAAGAAACTTTTTGGAAGCAAGAACGAGCGTGAAGTCAAACGCATGCTCAAGACGGTACAGATCGTCAATGCCTTCGAAGAGCAAATGGTGGCCCTTTCGGACGATCAGTTACGCGCCAAGACCGCCGAATTCAAGGACCGCATCGCCAAGGGCGAGACCCTTGACCAGATCCTGCCCGAAGCTTTCGCGGTCTGCCGTGAAGCCGGCAAGCGGGTCATGGGCATGCGCCACTTCGACGTCCAGTTGATCGGCGGCATGACCTTGCATGAAGGCAAGATCGCCGAAATGCGCACCGGTGAGGGCAAGACCCTGGTGGCGACCCTGGCGGTATATCTCAACGCACTGTCCGGCAAGGGCGTGCACGTGGTGACGGTCAACGACTACCTGGCCCGCCGCGACGCCAACTGGATGCGCCCGCTCTATGAATTCCTCGGCCTGACGGTCGGCGTGGTCACGCCGTTCCAGCCGCCGGAAGAGAAGCGCGCCGCCTACGCCTCGGACATCACCTACGGCACCAACAACGAATTCGGTTTCGACTACCTGCGCGACAACATGGCGTTCAGCATGGAAGAAAAATTCCAGCGCGAACTCAACTTTGCCGTGATCGACGAAGTCGACTCCATCCTCATCGACGAAGCCCGTACGCCGCTGATCATTTCCGGCCAGGCCGAAGACAGCTCCAAGCTGTACATCGAGATCAACAAGCTGATCCCGCAGCTTCAGCTGCACGTCGAAGAAGTCGAAGGCGAAGTGACCCAGCCCGGCCACTACACCGTCGACGAGAAGACCCGCCAGGTCGAGCTCAACGAATCCGGCCACCAGTTCATCGAAGAGATGCTGACCCGCGTCGGCCTGCTGGCTGAAGGCGAAAGCCTCTACTCGGCCCATAACCTGGGCCTGCTGACCCACGTCTACGCCGGCCTGCGTGCCCACAAGCTGTTCCATCGCAACGTCGAATACATCGTCCAGGACGGCCAGGTCGTACTGGTCGACGAACACACCGGCCGCACCATGCCGGGCCGTCGCCTGTCCGAAGGCCTGCACCAGGCCATCGAAGCGAAGGAAGGCCTGAACATCCAGGCCGAGAGCCAGACCCTGGCCTCGACCACGTTCCAGAATTACTTCCGCCTGTACAACAAACTGTCCGGCATGACCGGTACCGCCGACACCGAAGCGTTCGAATTCCACCAGATCTACGGCCTGCAAGTGGTGGTGATTCCGCCGAACAAGCCGCTGGCGCGCAAGGACTACAACGACCTGGTGTTCCTGACCGCCGAAGAGAAATACGCGGCGATCATCAACGACATCAAGGAAGGCATGGCCCAGGGCCGTCCGATCCTGGTGGGTACCGCGACCATCGAGACCTCCGAGCACATGTCCGCCTTGCTCGCCAAGGAAGGTATCGAGCACAAGGTCCTCAATGCCAAGTTCCACGAGAAGGAAGCCGAGATTATCGCCCAGGCCGGTCGCCCGGGTGCGTTGACCATCGCCACCAACATGGCCGGCCGTGGTACCGACATCCTGCTGGGCGGTAACTGGGAAGTCGAAGTGGCTTCGCTGGAAAACCCGACCCCCGAGCAGATCGCGCAGATCAAGGCCGACTGGCAGAAGCGTCACCAGCAGGTGCTCGAATCCGGTGGCTTGCAGGTGATCGCGTCCGAGCGTCACGAATCGCGCCGTATCGACAACCAGCTGCGTGGCCGTGCCGGTCGCCAGGGCGACGCCGGCTCCAGCCGCTTCTACCTGTCCCTGGAAGACAGCCTGATGCGCATCTTCGCCTCTGATCGGGTGAAGAATTTCATGAAGGCCCTGGGCATGCAGCCGGGCGAGGCGATCGAGCACCGCATGGTGACCAACGCCATCGAGAAGGCGCAGCGCAAGGTCGAGGGCCGCAACTTCGACATCCGCAAGCAGTTGCTGGAGTTCGACGACGTCAACAACGAGCAGCGCAAAGTGATCTATCACATGCGCAACAGCCTGTTGGCCGCCGACGACATTGGCGAAACCATCGCCGATTTCCGCCGCGAAGTGCTCGACGCCACTGTCAGCGCACACATTCCGCCGCAGTCGCTGCCGGAGCAGTGGGACGTTGCTGGTCTGGAAGCCTCCCTGCGCAGTGATTTCGGCGTGTCGTTGCCGATCCAGCAGTGGCTCGACGAGGACGATCACCTCTACGAAGAAACGCTGCGCGAGAAACTTCTGACCGAACTGATCGCCGCGTACAACGAAAAAGAAGACCAGGCCGGCGCCGAAGCGCTGCGCTCGTTCGAAAAGCAGATCGTGCTGCGGGTGCTGGACGACCTGTGGAAAGACCATCTGTCGACCATGGATCACCTGCGCCACGGTATCCACTTGCGTGGCTACGCGCAGAAGAATCCGAAGCAGGAATACAAGCGCGAGTCCTACACGCTGTTCTCCGAGCTGCTGGATTCGATCAAGCGCGACTCGATCCGGGTCCTGTCCCACGTTCAGGTTCGCCGCGAAGATCCGGTCGAAGAAGAAGCCCGCCTGCGCCAGGAGGCCGAAGCCCTGGCCGCGCGCATGCAGTTCGAGCACGCCGAAGCTCCGGGCCTGGAAGTGGTCCAGGCGATGGAAGAGGGCGTCGATGTGGACGTGGCCCTGGCCACCGCACCGGTACGCAACGAGCAGAAACTGGGCCGAAACGAGCTGTGCTATTGCGGCTCGGGCAAGAAATACAAGCATTGCCACGGGCAGATCCAATAAACCCGTTTCAACGCTGAACGACCTGCGCCGCGACAAGAGTCTCTTGCCGCGGCGTTTTGCCATTTGATTTGCCGTCTTGATGAAGGCGGTGCTGAAATAATTTTATAAGGAGCGCATTCATGGCTGTTGGTCTTGGTCCGTTGCCAACGTTGCACCCGGTTGCCGGTTTTCAACTTGGTATCGCCTCGGCGGGCATCAAGCGTCCCGGGCGCAAGGATGTGGTGGTCATGCGTTGCGCCGAGGGCTCGACGGTGGCCGGCGTGTTTACGCTCAATGCGTTTTGCGCCGCGCCGGTGATCCTGGCCAAGCAACGCGTGCAAGGGCCGGTGCGTTACCTGCTGACCAACACCGGTAACGCCAACGCCGGCACCGGCGCGCCTGGCCTGGCCGCCGCTGAGCGCACCTGCGCCAGGCTGGCTGAACTGACCGGTGTCGACGCCAGCCAGGTGCTGCCGTACTCCACGGGTGTGATCGGCGAACCGCTGCCGGTCGAAAAAATCGAAGGCGCGCTGCAAGCCGCCCTTGATGACCTCTCGGAAAACAACTGGGCCGCGGCCGCCACCGGCATCATGACCACCGACACCCTGCCCAAGGGCGCGAGCCGCCAGTTCCAGCACGACGGTGTGACCGTGACCGTGACCGGCATCAGCAAAGGCGCCGGCATGATCCGCCCGAACATGGCGACCATGCTCGGTTACATCGCCACCGACGCCAAGGTCTCCCGCCAGGTGCTGCAGGACCTGATGCTCGACGGCGCCAACAAGTCCTTCAACCGCATCACCATCGACGGCGACACCTCGACCAACGACTGCTGCATGCTGATCGCCACCGGCAAGGCCAACCTGCCGGAGATCACCGAAGCCAGCGGTCCGCTGTTCGCGGCGCTGAAACAGGCGGTGTTCGAGGTGTGCATGGAAGTGGCCCAGGCCATCGTCCGCGACGGCGAAGGCGCGACCAAGTTCGTTACGGTACAGGTCAACGGTGGTGGCAATCACCAGGAATGCCTGGACGTCGGTTATACCGTGGCGCATTCGCCTCTGATCAAGACCGCACTGTTTGCTTCCGACCCGAACTGGGGTCGTATTCTCGCCGCTGTCGGTCGCGCCGGGGTGCCTGAGCTGGACGTGAGCAAGATCGACGTATTCCTCGGTGAGGTCTGCATCGCCAGCCAGGGCGCCCGGGCGACGACCTACACCGAGGCGCAGGGCGCGGCGGTGATGCAGCAGGAGGAAATCACCATCCGCATCGAGCTGGGGCGTGGCGATTGCAGCGAAACGATCTGGACCACCGATCTGTCCCACGAGTACGTCAAGATCAACGCTGAGTATCGGACTTAAAACCGAGTCGTTCCATTCGCGAGCAGGCTCGCTCCCACAGGGATTCTGTGAACGCCGCAGATTCAGTGTGGGAGCGAGCCTGCTCGCGAAGGCGGCAGTACAAACACCCCCAGACCCACAAGAAAGGAATCCAAATGAGCCTGCACCTGATCATCGGCGATAAACGAGCTTCTTCCTGGTCCCTGCGGGGCGCGTTGGCCCTGTCGTTGACCGGCGCGAACTACACCGAAGAACTGGTCAGGCTCGGCCAGCCCGATACCCGCGAAAAACTGCTGAAGTATTCGGCCACGGCCAAGGTCCCGCTGCTCAAGACCGAGTTCGGGGTGATCGCCGACTCCCTGGCCATTGCCGAGTACCTGGCCGAGCAGTTTCCCGAGGCCGGTCTCTGGCCCAAGGATGTAGCGGCACGGGCCCAGGCTCGTTCGGCCTGTGCGCAGATGCACAGTGGTTTTTTTGCCATCCGCACCCACATGCCGTTCGACCTGGGCCGCGATGCGCCGTTGTCACCGATTCCGGCGGATGTGCAGGCGGAAATCCAGCGGATGCTGGCGTTGTGGGCAGAGTGCCGCGCGGCGGCTACCGAAGCCGGTCCCTACCTGTTTGGTACCCTGAGCCTGGCTGACGTATTTTTTGCGCCGATTGCCGTGCGCTTGCGCACCTACCAGGTGGAACTGCCGGAAGTCGACGCGGCCTACGTTGAAACCCTTTATCAATGGCCGGCCTTCAAAGCATGGCAACAAGATGGCCTGGAGGAAATCGCCCGGTGAAACGCGTACATGTAGCGGCGGCAGTCATTCGCGACGCCGCCGGCAAGATCCTGATTGCCCGCCGGGCCGATTCCCAGCACCAGGGCGGTTTGTGGGAATTCCCGGGGGGCAAGGTCGAGGCCAATGAGTCGGTCGAAGCGGCCCTGGCCCGGGAGCTTCTCGAAGAGTTGGGCATTGTCGTCGGCGCTGCCCGGCCACTGATCAAGGTGCGCCACGATTATCCGGACAAGCAGGTGTTGCTGGATGTCTGGGAAGTCTCGGCGTTCAGCGGCGAGCCCCATGGCGCCGAAGGCCAGCCGCTTGCCTGGGTGACGGCCCGTGAATTGACCAACTATGAGTTTCCAGCGGCCAATCAGCCGATCGTCGCGGCGGCCCGTTTGCCGGGCGAGTACCTGATCACCCCTGAAGGCCTTGAAACGCCCGCCTTGCTGCGTGGCATTCAAAAGGCTGTTGCTGGCGGGATCAAGCTGCTGCAACTGCGCGCGCCCAGCGGTTACGACCCGCAATACCGTGACCTGGCAGTGGACGCGGTGGGGCTGTGTGCCGGCAAGGCGCAATTGATGCTCAAGGGCCCGTTCGAATGGCTGGGTGACTTTCCGTCTGCCGGCTGGCATATCACCGCCGCGCAACTGCGCAAGCATGCGGCGGCGGGTCGGCCGTTCGGCACCGATCGCTGGCTGGCGGCCTCGTGCCACAACGCCGAGGAACTCTCCCTGGCTCAGCAGATGGGCGTGGATTTCGTGACGTTGTCACCCGTGCAACCGACCCAGACCCATCCCGATGCGCAGCCATTGGGGTGGGAAGAGGCTGCGCGACTGATCGAGGGGTTCGACAGGCCGGTGTATCTGTTGGGCGGGGTAGGCCCCGATCAGCGGCAGAAAGCCTGGGAAGCCGGGGCGCAAGGGGTGGCGGGGATTCGGGCGTTCTGGCCTGAAGCCTGATGCTGCGGTGAATTTGCTGGCCTCATCGCGAGCAAGCTCGCTCCCACACTGGATCCTCGGCGTTCATATAACATCTGTGGGAGCGAGCTTGCTCGCGATGGCGGCCTGACAGGCGATACACCTTTTGATCAACTCCCAGGCTTTGCCGCCGCCTCCCAAAGCACTTCCGCCACACCCTGGCGCCGGGCGATGACCCGCGCCGCCACGAACAGCAGGTCCGACAACCGATTGATATACGCCAGCCCCGGCCCGGCCAGTGGTTCCACCGCGTTCAGTTGCTGGCAACGGCGCTCGGCGCTGCGGGCCAGGCTGCGGCACACATGGGCCTGGGCGATCAGGGTCGAGCCGCCGGGCAGGATGAAATTCTCCAGCGGCCCCAACTCTTCATTCCATACATCGATGGCCGCTTCCAGGCGCGCCACTTCTGCATCGTTCAGGGCCTGATAGGTCGGCATCGCCAGCTCGCCGCCCAGGTCGAACAGCCGATGCTGACAAGGCGTCAGGATCTCGGTTACTTCCTTCAACGCCGGGTACCGTTCCGTTTCGACGGCAAGCCCGGCCAGCAACAAGCCCAGTTGGCTGTTCAGCGTATCCACTTCGCCGATGGCCTCGATTCGCGGATGATCCTTCGCCACCCGGCGACCATCCCCCAGTCCGGTTTCACCTTTGTCCCCGGTGCGGGTGTAAATCTTCGACAGACGAAAACCCATGTTCAGCGCTCCACTTGCTTGTGTTCTTGCGCCACCATCGAAGTGCCCGCCAGCGGCAGGCGCAGGGTGAAGCAAGTGCCTTGGCCCGGCGCTGATTGCACTTCCATCTGGCCCTTGTGGTTGTTGGTGATGATGAAATACGACACCGACAATCCGAGCCCGGTGCCCTGGCCGATCTCCTTGGTGGTGAAGAACGGCTCGAAGGTACGCTTGCGCACGTTCTCGCTCATGCCGATGCCGTTGTCCTCGACCTGGATTTCCGCCCACGGCGGATTCAGCCGTGTACGCAGGATGATACGGCCGGGCTCGCTGTCGTCCTGGCGTTGATGGATGGCCTGGGCGGCGTTTTTCAGCAGGTTGAGCAATACCTGCTCCAGTTCGTTGGCGGTACCTGGCACCGGGCCGAGGTTCGGGTCGAACTGGCGGATGATCGCCTGGCCCTTGAAGTCGAAACCGATCGCCAGGTCGAAGTCGTTACCGGCAATTTCCACGGCCTGGTCGATCAGTGCCGGCAGGTCGCAAGGCGCCATCTGCCTTGTGCTGCGGCGGCTGAAGCTGAGCATGTGGGTGACGATTTTCGCTGCCCGGGCGCCGGCCTGCTGGATGCCATCGAGTAACTGCGGGATCTCCCGGCTTTCCAGGTAGCGGTTGACCACCGGTAAATCGATCCCCAACTGCTCGGCCTGCTCAAGGTTCTTCGGCAATTCCGCAGACAGGCGTCGGCGAATATTCTGCACGTTGTGCAGGATCGCCCCCAGCGGATTGTTGATCTCATGGGCCATGCCCGCCGCGAGGCCGCCTACCGAGAGCATTTTTTCCGATTGCACCATCATTTCCTCCAGCGACAGGCGCTGGGTGATGTCATCGATGCGGATCACCACGCCGCGCCCGGCACCGCCCATCAAAGGATAAAAAGTCAGGGCGTAATGCCGGGCTTCATCGTCCTTGGTCCAGGTGACGCGCTCAATCTTGGCCACTGTGTGCTGTTCCACCGTCTGCTTGAGCTGCGGCAGGTACGGCTTGAGCGGCTCGAAGGCGAGGAAGATCGGCTGGTTCAGCGCCTCATCCAGCCGGGTGCCGGAAAGGGCGCTGGCCTCCTGGTTCCATTGCGTGACATAGAGCTGCTCGTCGAGGGCGATCAGCGCCGATGGCATGGAGTCGATGATGCTGTTGAGGTAGTTCTGGAAGCCGGTGAGTTTTTTCTCGATCTTGCTGCGGACCTGGACTTCCAGCTCCAGCTTGCGGTTGGTGTGACGGGTTTCTTCCGCCAGGCCCTGGGCCTGGTCGTAGGCGGCCTGGGAATCGTCCCGCGCGCGCTTGAGCTGCTGTTCCCGGGCTTCGATCCGCGAGAGCATGGTGTTGAACGCTTCGGCCAGGCTGCCGATTTCGTCGTGGTTGCCCCTGGCGGCGCGCAGGGAATAGTTTTCTTCGCGGGTGACCTGGCGCGACAACTCTTCGAGTTGATGGATCGGCTGGGTGATCAGCCGCTTGATCTGCTGGGCAATGACCAGCCACAACAGCACGCTGAAGATCAGGATGCCCAGGCTGGCGGTCAGGGTGCCGGTGTAGAACGCGGTGGGCAGTTCGCTGCTGGCCACCAGCAGGAGATGGCCGGGCGCCGTGCCGGGGCGGGGCAGGGTAATGACCTGGTTGCTGCGAAACTCCCCGGCCTGCCAGGCCTGCATGTTACGGAAATGCTCCGGCAACTTGAGCTTCTCGCCCTGTTGCAACTGGGCCAGGCGTACGCCGTCACCGTCATACAGTGCCGCTGCCCGCAGCGGCGCATAGCTGTTGAGTTCATCGAGCAGACGCTTGGCGCTTTGCGGCGATTGCAATGCGTCGGAGATCAGGCTCGGGTTGGCTACCAGTCGACCGATGGTCTGCAAGGCCTGGGGCGCCATGCTTTCCTGGGAAATGTAATAGGCCGCGCTGATGAAGGTCAGGTTGGCCACCAGCAGAACCGTGGTCAACAGTACCAACAGGGCCGCCAGCAGTTTCTGGCCGACCGGGAGATTTTCAAGGCGCTGGCGCAATGGCATCTGACTCGTCGCTGAAAGGGAACACGAGGGCCAGCGTAGCCGCTGCTCAGTCGCTGGGCAATCCGAGGTTGTCCAAGTGGGCAATCAGGCGCTGGCGCATCTGTTCGAGATGCGGCACCGCCACGTCATGGCGCCGCGCGACGGCGCAGGCATGGCCGAGCAGATAGCCGATTTCGCTACGTCGCCGGTTGGCAACGTCCTGGTACATGGAGGAATAGTTGGCGGCTGTGGCCTGGATCACCCGTTCCACCTCCGACTGTAAATCCTCGGCCGCCGCCGGCTGGCCGCAGCGTTCGAGCAGATCGGCGAGCTCCGCACAGAGGGTCGCCACTTCGCAGTGGTGTTCCTGCAAGCCACCGTTTTTGCATTGATGCAGTACCGTCAGTGGGTTGATTGCGCAGTTGAGCGCCAGTTTGCGCCACAGGCGGGTGAGGATGTCGGCGCTCCATTCGTGGGGAATGCCGGCCATGCCCAAATCATCCAGCCAGACCGGCGCCACCGGCTGGGCGGGGTCGCCCAGCCAGGTGTAGCCGTGGCCGGCGAACACCACGCGCCAGTCACCGTCGCGAAACGCGCCTTCGGTGCTGGAGGCGCTGATACAGCGGGCCTGGGGGACGCGGTTCGCCACGGCGTCCTGGCTGCCGAGGCCGTTCTGCAGCAGGATCAGTTCGCTCTCGCCATCCAGGCGATGGGCGACCGAGGCCACGGCCGCCTCCGCGTCATAGGCCTTGCAGGCCAGCAGCAAGCGTTTTATCGGTTCGAGGCCCTGCGCGGTTTCGCCTGGCACCGGGTAACACTGCGCCTGGCCTTGTTCCACCAGCGTCAGCCCTCCGGCCTCCCGGTAAGCCTGCAGCCGCTGTTCATTGCGCAACACCAGCCGCACCGGCAGGCCGGCCCGGGCCAGGCGCGTCGCCCACAAGGTGCCGAGGCTGCCGGCGCCCAGGACGTGCCAGGTGGTGGACATCAGTTTTTTACTCGGTTTGGCGCAGGCATCTGAGGCGCTCGCGGTAACGACGGGAAAAGACCCGTTATAATGAGCCCGATTTCAACCACAAGCCAAGTGCGCGCCTTTGTCATGAGCGCGCCTTTTTATTTGGAGAACACTACATGCCGTCATTCGACGTGGTATCCGAACTGGACAAGCACGAAGTCACCAACGCCGTTGAAAACGCCGTCAAGGAACTCGACCGTCGGTATGACCTCAAGGGCAAGGGCAGTTTCGAGTTCAAGGAAAAGGACCTGACCGTCAACCTGACCGCCGAGGCCGATTTCCAGCTCGAGGCGATGATCGAGATCCTCAAGCTGGCGCTGGTCAAGCGCAAGATCGACGTGCAATGCCTTGAGGTCAAGGATGCCTACGCCTCCGGCAAGCTGATGAAGCAGGAAGCCGTGCTCAAGGAAGGCATCGACAAGGAACTGGCCAAGAAAATCGTCGCTCATATCAAGGACGCCAAGCTCAAGGTCCAGGCCGCCATCCAGGGCGAGCAGGTGCGTGTCACTGGCAAGAAACGTGACGACCTGCAAGAAGCCATCGCCGCGCTGCGGGGCAAGGAATTCGGCATGCCGCTGCAGTTCAACAACTTCCGCGACTGACCCCTCGGTTATAGGGAACCACTGTGGCGAGGGAGCTTGCTCCCGCTGGGCTGCGTAGCGGCCCCTTTGATGGGTGCTGCGCCCCCAAACGGGAGCAAGCCCCCTCGCCACAAATGCCGCGCACAACAGGAACAAAGGAGAATTAGATGGACTTGAACGCTGAAGTAGACCACCTGGTCAAGGCCTCCCAGGCCTGGATACCGATGATCATGGAGTACGGCAGCCGCGTGTTGCTGGCAATTGTCACCCTGGCCATCGGCTGGTGGCTGATCAACAAGGTGACGCAGAAGCTCGGGGCGCTGCTGGCCCTGCGTAACGCCGACCTCGCGCTGCAAGGGTTTATCAGTACCCTGGCAAACATCATTCTGAAGATCCTGCTGATCGTCAGCGTCGCCTCGATGATTGGTGTGGAAACCACGTCCTTCGTCGCGGCCATCGGTGCGGCAGGCCTGGCGATTGGCCTGGCCTTGCAAGGCAGCCTGGCGAACTTCGCCGGCGGCGTGCTGATCCTGCTGTTTCGTCCGTTTCGCATCGGTGACTGGATCGAGGCCCAAGGCGTAGCCGGAACGGTCGACAGCATCCAGATCTTCCACACAGTCCTGCGTACCGGCGACAACAAGACGGTCATCGTGCCCAACGGCAACCTGTCGAACGGCATCATCACCAATACCAATCGGCAGCCGACCCGCAAAGTGGTGTTCGACGTGGGCGTGGATTACCAGGCTGACCTGCAAAAGGCTCGGGAAGTGTTACTGGAATTGGCCAAGGATGAACGGGTGTTGACCGATCCTGCCCCTGAGGCGGTGATTTCTACCTTGGGCGACAGCTCGATCACTGTTTCGCTGCGCATCTGGGTGAAGACGGCGGACTACTGGAACGTGATGTTCATGCTCAATGAACAGGCGCGCGACCGCTTGAAAGATGCCGGTATCGATATTCCGTTTCCACAGCGTGTGATCCGGGTGGTTCAGGAATCTGCATCGGCCTGATCGATCTGATTTTTGTTCAAGCTTCAGCGCAATAAAAAAGACCCATCCGAAGATGGGTCTTTTTTTGATTACCGCAAACTGACTTTCGGCAATTACAGAACCGAAATCGGGTAGTCGACGATCAGGCGGAACTCTTTAACGTCGCCTTCAGTTTCGTCGGCGTTGGCGTGGTGCCAGGCTTGACGAACGCGGAAGGAAAGATCTTTGGCCGGGCCAGACTGAACAACGTACTTGGCTTCGAAGTTGGTTTCGTTATGTTTGCCATCGTCGCCATAATCCAAAGCGGCGTATGGGCTGCTGGCGTCCACTTTGGAACCGTCGATGTCCCAACCTTTGACGTAACGGGTCATGAAGCTCAGACCAGGAACACCGTACTCAGCCATCTTGATGTCATAACGAATCTGGGCAGATTTCTCGTTAGGCGCGTTGAAGTCGGAGTATTGGATGGAGTTGGCAAGGAAGATCGAGTCGCCACCACGGTTGTTCGTGCCTACACCGATGTAGTCGAACGGGGTATCGCCGTTGACCTTCTGGAAGGCAACAGTAACGGTGTGCGCTTTCAGGAACGAGAACGCCGCTGCCAGGGAGAAGGTGGTGTTGCTGATGTCACCAGCCTTGGCGCTGCCAGTGTCGGTGGTACGGTAGATGTTACCGTCCAGGTTCAGCGACTGATCGCCACCCATCGGGATGGTGTAGTTCAGGTTGCCGTAGTACTGGTTCCAGATGTCTTCCAGCTGGGCGCCGTATACCGATGCGCTCAGGTTTTCGCTGATGGCATATTTGCCGCCTGCGTAGTCGATGGAGTTGGCTTCCACGCCAGCGTAGGTTGCCCACAGGCCGCCATCACGTGCGTTACGGTCCTGGCTGGTACCCGAGTAGAAGTGACCGGCTTCGAGGTCAAGGTCTTTGACTTCGCTGCTCTGCAGTTGGAAACCGCTGGCACTTTGAGGCAGGACACGGGAACCGCCAATCGCGAACACTGGCGCAGTGCTTGGCTGCATGTCACCGATTTTCAGCTCGGTCTTGGAGACGCGGAACTTGATGGCTGCGCCGGCTTTGCCCTGGCTGTCGTTGACATGGCCGTCGGCATCGGCATCGCCGTCGCGGTCGGCGTCGCGGCTCATGTTGCCAGTGCCGCCAGTACCGTCGCCACCATCCAGCTTGACCGCCAAGTAACCGAATGCATCAACGCCGACGCCTACGGTACCTTGGGTGTAGCCGGAGCTGAAGTTGCCCCAGATACCTTGGGTCCAGTCTTTCTGGTCGTTGTTACCGTCTTTGCGGTCACGGTTGAAGTAATAGTTACGCAGCAGCAAATCGAACTTGGCGTCTTCAACAAAGCCTTTGGCTTCAGACTGGTCACTTACGAAAGGTGCGGCCGTAGCCATTTGAGTACTGGCTGCTGCAGCAACGGCCAGTGCGATCATGCTCCACTTCATCACGCGCATCGTGATTTGCTCCTTTGGTTTTAAGAGTACTGCCGTCCCACCTGTTTTTTTATCTGGGCGGCTCTTTCTTTTTGTGTCGGCGCAAACTTATATCACGCCGACATTCTTTGGCGACACTTGCCCATTCAACCTTTCAGCTTCTTTACGACCATGTCGCCAATGGCTCGATCCATGTCGCATTTCAGCTGAACCGAGGCGTCCGAACTGACAACTTCAGAGTTGTTCTATTGGGTTCGCCATCGGTGTAAAGAGTCCCTGATTGCTACGCTTGATGCTCCTGAGGGCAGCCTTGCCACTTTAATTTTCGAGCCTGCAGGTTTCGCTTCCGGCGATACCCTGTAGACGATGTTGGGATGAATGCAACAAGCATGCACAAATCCGGTTTTCTTTTACATTTTTTTCACATTTTAGCTGCGGTTGCGGTGAAACCTCATGAAACCGGGCTCCAAAGGCCTTGTTTTAAATGGGGTTGACTGCTGGACAGCTGCCATGTTTGAAGCGGGTAAACCGCGCCGGACAACCAAAAACGTTACCGGTTCACCCCTTCAGTGGGTAAAACGCGGATGCTTCGTGCACAGAGCGTAGACGCATTGTGCTGTTTTGGTGCAAAAAATCTTCCAGCTGTACGAAAACCGCACAGGGCTTGTGTCTGCTCAGCTCGAGGTGCGCCGTTAAAGTACCGGTGCGCGCTATTGGTGCGCAAAGACGGTGCGCAGTGAACGTTCCGGCATTCACAGGTATGCTGGCCCCCTGTGCTCGGGCGGGCCTGCGGGCTGCCAGCTCGATCGCAATCGATTAATGAGCGAGGAGTACGCGCGGTGTTTGCCCTAGATCCACGACTGCAACAAGACACATTGCCTATCGGCGATTTCCCGCTGTGCCGTTTGCTGTTGTCCAATGATTCCAATTACCCGTGGTTCATCCTCGTGCCGCGCCGGGAAAATATCAGTGAATTGTTTCAATTGGATGACGCCGATCAACAACAGTTGTGGAAAGAAACCACGGCACTGGCTGAAACCCTCAAGGACTCGTTCGACGCCGATAAATTGAATGTTGCAACCTTGGGTAACGTTGTCAGTCAATTGCACATGCATGTGATCGTGCGCAAGCGAGAGGATGCCGCATGGCCTGCGCCGGTGTGGGGCAAGCATCCGGCACAGCCTTATGCTGCCGAGCAGGTCAGCCTCATTCGTGAACGCTTGCGAGCGGTCCTGACCGATGATTTCAAGTTCCTGGAGGGCTGAACCATGAACCTTGAAGAGCGTGTAACCGACCTTGAAAGCCGCCTGGCGTTTCAGGACGACACCATCCAGGCATTAAACGACGTGCTGGTGGAGCAGCAGCGAGTTGTCGAACGTCTGCAGCTGCAGATGGCGGCGTTGCTCAAGCGTCAGGAAGAAATGGCCGGCCAGTTCGAATCCTTTGAAGAAGAAGCGCCGCCACCGCATTACTGACCGGGGCCGAACGGCAGGCAATAAAAAACCGCGAGCAGCCTGGCTGCATCGCGGTTTTTTTAAGCCTGGATCAGCGGCGCGGCAGCGCGGCGATCACATCTTCGGCCTGCAAGCCTTTGTCACGGTGCATGACGGAAAACTCCACGCGCTGGCCTTCGACCAGGACGCGATGGCCTTCGCCACGAATGGCCCGGAAATGCACAAAAATGTCATCGCCAGAGTCGCGGGAGATGAAGCCGAACCCCTTGGAGGTGTTGAACCACTTCACGGTACCGGTATCACGGTTGGACATGTCGTAGTTCTGCGGTGCGGCGGCCGGCGACGACTTCTTGTAGAAGCTGACGGCCAGGTGCAGCAACACAGCGAGCAACGCGGCGGCCAGGCTGGAAAGAATGGCGGGTTGGCCGCCGATTTCCGGCATGGGCGCCAGCAGGGTCAGTGTTTGCAGGGCGACGGCCAGCACCAGCAGGGCGCTGACAAGGTTTTGCAGTTGATGACGTGGACCTTTGTTCCAGTAAGGGATGACGGGTGCCAGGGTCAGGTTGAGCAGGCCGAAAAAGGCCAGGTACAGCGCGTCGGGATGTTGCAGGTAAGGTGTGGCTTCGGAACCCAGGCTAGGGATGAAGGACAGCAGCAGGGCAGCTGCGCCCATTAGCAAGTGGACGATTTTCAACATTTTGATTGGCTCACGGTTAAGACAGATCACAAGGAAGAGCTGGTCGGGGGCGGTTCGCTTCAGAACAATGAGAGGCGTAGGAACACGTACCCGAATCAGCCTATGCGCGACGCCCGGAAAAATAGGCGTAGCGACACACTGCCTATTTAACAGCAAAGCCCCGGCCTTCTCAAACTCGTTACGGGCCCGTGACACGCTGTTCGTCGGCCGAAAAGCGCCGGCGGGGCGCTTGAAGGTTCTCGGCAAAGGAGCTTGAATTTTCCCCTGCGCCGGAACCCTCCGCCATCCCGGCTTGTCGGTTCAGGAGGGCTGGCGATTAGTCGCAGGCTACAGATGGCGACACCCGCTAGAGTGCAATGGCCGCTGTCGAATTCATCACCGTCAGGAGATCAAACACATGGCAATTGATATCGGTATCAGCGAAGAAGATCGCAAGTCCATCGTCGACGGGCTTTCGCGCCTGTTGTCGGACACCTACGTGCTTTACCTCAAGACCCATAATTTCCATTGGAACGTCACCGGGCCGATGTTCCGGACCCTGCACTTGATGTTCGAGGAGCAGTACAACGAGCTGGCGCTGGCGGTGGACCTGATCGCCGAGCGAATCCGTGCCCTGGGCTTTCCGGCACCGGGTGCCTACTCCGTGTATGCGCGCCTGTCTTCCATCAAGGAAGAGGAAGGCGTGCCTGGCGCCGAGGACATGATCCGGCAACTGGTCGAAGGCCAGGAGGCGGTGACACGTACCGCCCGCGGCATCTTTCCTTTATTGGACAAGGTCAGCGACGAGCCGACCGCCGACCTGCTGACCCAGCGCATGCAGGTTCATGAAAAAACCGCCTGGATGCTGCGTTCGCTGCTGGACGAGCGGTAATCCGCAATTGGGTGATGGTGCCGCCATTGGCATCATCGCCTGCGGTCCGGGGTAGGACGGAGTCATTCGTCCTCGGGCTACTGTTGTCATCTCCTACGCTGATGGGCAAAAAGTCATCTGGAGCTTGCGCTCGAGTTGAGCTTCCATAGAGCCACAGGCCGGTTGGCCTGACTGAGGCTCGTATGGCAAAGGAGTGTCAACGGTATGATTCAAGGAAAAGCACCCAGGGGCGGTGCAGGCGGGCGCCTCAAGTCCGTCAGCATCGACCCGTTCGTCAGTGGGTTCGATATGCAACTGGCCCGGCCCCTGGCCCGCTCCATCCGGCTTAACGGGTTCGCCACCTGTTTACGCCTTGAGCAAGTCTATTGGGATATTCTCGGCGATATGGCCCAGCTCAACAGTTGCTCCGTCAGTACCTTGCTCTCCCATGTGGATCGGGAGGTGCAGTTGCGTCATGGCGGCGTGCGCAATTTCAGTGGGCTGGTGCGTGTTGTCTGCGTGGTGCACAGCCTGAAGGATATGGGCACCGATCATCGCGAGGCCTAGCCCTCTCACCGCCTGTGCGGTCTTACGGCTGCACAGGCCGCATTTAATGGATATAATCCCGCTCTTTGCCGCAAAGCCCGGGTTTTGCGTGAATAACCTGATTGCCGAGACAACCCCCATGCCGATGTACGACTATCAATGTGCTTCCTGTGGTCATCAGATGGAAGCCATTCAAAAAATCAGCGCGGCACCGCTGGTCGATTGCCCTGCCTGCCAGGCGCCGGAGCTGAAAAAGATGCTGTCCATGCCAGGTTTCCGCCTCGGCGGCACCGGCTGGTATGAAACCGACTTCAAGACCGGTGCCAAGAAGAACCTGGCCGGTGGCGACAAGGCTGACTGAGTTGAACACGCGCGGGTTCTTGCACGGGCAGGGCCTCCAACCGAATTTCGAATTACGAGAAGTGAAACCACTACCATGATGCGCAGCCATTATTGCGGCCAACTGAACGAAAGCCTGGAAGGTCAGGAAGTTACTCTTTGCGGATGGGTTCATCGTCGCCGTGACCATGGCGGGGTGATTTTCCTCGATATCCGTGATCGTGAAGGCCTGGCCCAGGTAGTGTTCGACCCCGACCGCGCGGAAACCTTCGCCACCGCCGACCGCGTGCGCAGCGAATACGTGGTCAAGATCACCGGCAAGGTGCGCCTGCGTCCGGCCGGCGCCGGCAACGCCAACATGGCGTCCGGCATGATCGAAGTGCTCGGCTACGAGCTGGAAGTTCTGAACGAAGCGGAAACCCCGCCGTTCCCACTCAACGAATATTCCGACGTAGGCGAGGAAACCCGCCTGCGCTATCGTTTCATCGACCTGCGTCGCCCGGAAATGGCCGAGAAGCTGCGCCTGCGTTCGCGCATGACCACCAGCATCCGTCGTTACCTGGACGAGAACGGCTTCCTCGACGTCGAGACGCCGATCCTGACCCGTGCCACGCCGGAAGGCGCCCGCGACTACCTGGTGCCGAGCCGTACCCACCCCGGCAGTTTTTTCGCCTTGCCGCAATCGCCACAATTGTTCAAGCAGTTGCTGATGGTGGCCGGGTTCGACCGCTACTACCAGATCGCCAAGTGCTTCCGCGATGAAGACCTGCGTGCCGACCGGCAGCCTGAGTTCACCCAGATCGACATCGAGACCAGCTTTCTCGACGAAAAAGACATCATGGGCCTGACCGAGGGCATGATCCGCAACCTGTTCCGGGAAGTGCTGGGTCTTGAGTTCGGCGAGTTCCCGCACATGACCTTCGAAGAGGCCATGCGTCGCTACGGTTCCGACAAGCCTGACCTGCGCAACCCGCTGGAACTGGTGGACGTCGCGGACCAGCTCAAGGAAGTCGAATTCAAGGTCTTCAGTGGTCCGGCCAACGATCCGAAATGCCGTATCGCCGCCCTGCGTGTTCCAGGCGGCGCCAGCATGCCGCGCAAGCAGATCGACGATTACACCAAGTTCGTCGGCATCTACGGTGCCAAGGGCCTGGCATACATCAAGGTCAACGAGCGCGCCGCCGGTATCGACGGCCTGCAGTCGCCGATCGTCAAGAACATCCCGGAAGCCAACCTCAACGTGATCCTCGATCGCGTGGGCGCGGTCGATGGCGACATTGTGTTCTTTGGCGCCGACAAGGCCAAGATTGTCAGCGAAGCCCTGGGCGCGCTGCGCATCAAGCTGGGTCACGACCTGAAACTGCTGACTTGCGAGTGGGCGCCGATGTGGGTCGTCGACTTCCCGATGTTCGAGGAAAACGACGACGGCAGCTTCTCTGCTTTGCACCACCCGTTCACCGCGCCGAAGTGCTCGCCTGAAGAGTTGGAGGCCAACCCGGCCGGCGCATTGTCCCGTGCCTACGACATGGTCCTCAACGGTACCGAGCTGGGCGGCGGTTCGATCCGTATCCATCGCAAGGAAATGCAACAGGCAGTGTTCCGTCTGCTGGGTATCAGCGAAGCCGAGCAGGAAGAGAAGTTCGGCTTCCTGCTGGACGCTTTGAAGTACGGTGCGCCGCCCCACGGTGGCCTGGCCTTCGGCCTGGATCGCCTGGTGATGCTGATGACCGGCGCCCAGTCGATCCGCGAAGTGATCGCATTCCCGAAAACCCAGAGCGCGGCCGATGTCATGACCCAGGCTCCGGGCGTGGTGGATGCCAAGGCGCTGCGCGAGTTGCATATCCGTTTGCGCGAACAGCCAAAGGCTGAGTAAGGCCGGCACCTGAGGGCGCATCTTCGGATGCGCCTTTTCATTGGGGTCGATATTTCCGATTGCTGGCTGCCGCGCAAGCGGGGCGGGCAATGTTTCAAAGAAAAACCGGAGCGAGTTATGGCAGGTCATTCCAAGTGGGCGAACATCAAGCACCGCAAAGAACGTCAGGATGCCAAGAGGGGCAAGATCTTTACCAAGTGGATCCGTGAGCTGACGGTCGCGGCCCGCCAGGGTGGTGGCGATCCGGGTTCCAATCCGCGCTTGCGCCTCGCCTTGGACAAGGCGCTGGGCGCGAACATGAGCCGCGACATCATCGACCGGGCCATTGCCCGTGGCGCGGGTGCTACCGAGGCCGACAACGTCGAGGAGCTGACCTATGAAGGCTACGGCCCGGGCGGCGTGGCGGTCATGGTCGAGTGCATGACCGACAACCGCAACCGCACCGCTGCGGCCGTGCGCCATGCGTTCAGCAAATGCGGTGGCAACCTGGGGACCGACGGTTCGGTGGCTTATCTATTCGAGCGCAAGGGGCAGATCAGCTTCGCGCCAGGCATCGATGAAGATGCGCTGACCGAAGCGGCGCTGGAAGCCGATGCCGATGACGTGGTCAGCCACGAAGACGGTTCGTTCGACGTGTTCACCTCGTTCGCCAGCTTTTATGCCGTGCGTAATGCCCTTGAAGCTGCCGGTTTCAAACCGGTCGACGCGGAAATCGTCATGCAGCCGACCACCAGTGCCGAACTCGACCTGGAAGGCGCCGAGAAGGTGCTCAAGCTGATCGACATGCTTGAAGACCTGGACGATGTGCAGAACGTTTATTCCAACGCCGATATTCCGGAGTCGGTGGCTGAGCAACTGGGCTGATGGTCTTTATCGAATAGCATGAGTGCCAGGGTGGGAGCGAGCCTGCTCGCGAATGCGGTGTGTCGGCCGACCTTGATGTCGGATGTGACGGCCTCTTCGCGAGCAGGCTCGCTCCCACAGGTCCAGTTAGCCCCCTTCAAACCGCAGGCGTTATGACTTTAATCCTTGGTATCGACCCCGGTTCGCGCATCACCGGCTACGGCGTGGTTCGCGATACCGGGCGTGGCTGCGTGTACGTTGCTTCCGGCTGTATCCGCACCGGTGCGGGCGAGTTGCACGAGCGCTTGCAGATCGTTTATCGCGGCGTGCGCGAAGTCATCCAGACCTACGGCCCGGTGACCATGGGCATCGAAAAGGTCTTCATGGCCCGCAACGCCGATTCCGCCCTGAAGCTGGGGCAGGCCCGCGGCGCGGCCATTGTGGCCGGCGCCGAGGAAAACCTGGAGATCGCCGAATACACCGCGACCCAGGTCAAGCAGGCCGTGGTAGGCACCGGCGCGGCAAACAAGGAACAGGTGCAGATGATGGTGATGCACCTGTTGAAACTGGTCAGCAAGCCGCAGATCGACGCCTCCGACGCCCTGGCCATCGCCATTTGCCATGCGCATACCCGTTCCAGCCTGCTGCCTCATGGTCTGGGAAGCGCACGCAGTCGTGGCGGGCGCCTGCGTCTCTGATAGCATCAGCGCATTCATTCATCAGCCCATGCAAGTTGCGCCTGTGTCGTCGGCCTTCCTGCCTGGGCTGTTATTCGCCAGCCAGCGGGCTGGCCAACGCCCAAGGACCTGAAACGTGATTGGACGCTTGCGCGGCACCCTGGCTGAAAAACAGCCGCCGCACCTGATTCTGGATGTAAACGGCCTCGGTTATGAGCTGGAAGTGCCCATGACCACCCTGTATCGCTTGCCGTCGGTCGGTGAGCCACTGACGCTTCACACTCATCTGGTCGTGCGTGAAGATGCCCAGTTACTCTATGGTTTCTTCGCCAAGCGCGAGCGGGATTTCTTTCGCGAGCTGATCCGGCTCAATGGCGTCGGCCCGAAGCTGGCGCTGGCCTTGATGTCCAGCCTGGAAGTCGATGAGCTGATTCGTTGCGTGCAGTCCCAGGACACCTCGGCCCTGACCAAGGTGCCGGGGGTCGGCAAGAAAACCGCCGAGCGCCTGTTGGTCGAGCTCAAGGATCGCTTCAAGGCCTGGGAAACGGTGCCAGCAATGTTCGCCCTGGTGCCGAACCAGCCGGATGCGCCGATGCCGGCGGTCAGCGCTGAAAACGATGCGGTCACCGCGCTGATTTCCTTGGGCTACAAGCCGCAGGAAGCCAGCAAGGCGATCTCCGCGATCAAGGAAAAAGGCTTGAGTACCGAAGACATGATTCGCCGCGCCCTGAAGGGAATGATTTAAGTGATTGAAGCCGATCGTCTGATCGCCGCCACGGGCGCGCCCCGTGACCGCGAGGAAATCCAGGACCGTGCGATTCGTCCCGTCAGCCTCGCCGATTACATTGGCCAGCCGACCGTGCGCGAGCAGATGGAGCTGTTCATCCAGGCGGCCCGCGGGCGCAGCGAGTCGCTGGACCACACACTGATCTTCGGCCCGCCGGGCCTGGGCAAGACCACCCTGGCCAATATCATTGCCCAGGAAATGGGCGTGTCGATCAAGAGCACGTCCGGCCCGGTTCTCGAACGGCCGGGTGACCTGGCGGCGCTGCTGACCAATCTTGAGCCTCATGATGTGCTGTTCATCGACGAAATCCACCGGCTGTCGCCGATCGTCGAGGAAGTGTTGTACCCGGCCATGGAGGATTTCCAGCTCGACATCATGATCGGCGAAGGGCCGGCGGCGCGCTCCATCAAGCTGGACCTGCCGCCCTTTACCCTGGTGGGCGCCACCACCCGCGCCGGGATGCTGACCAACCCGCTGCGCGACCGGTTCGGTATCGTCCAGCGGCTGGAGTTCTACAACAACGCCGACCTGGCGACGATTGTCAGCCGTTCGGCGGGCATCCTCGGGCTGCCGCTGGACCCTGACGGCGCCTATGAGATCGCTCGTCGGGCGCGGGGGACGCCGCGGATCGCCAACCGCCTCCTGCGTCGGGTCCGCGACTTTGCCGAAGTGCGGGCCAAGGGCCACATCACCAAGCCGATCGCCGGCCTGGCCTTGAACTTGCTGGACATCGACGAGCGCGGCTTCGACCACCAGGACCGGCGCCTGCTGCTGACCATGATCGAGAAATTCGACGGTGGCCCGGTGGGCGTGGACAGCCTGGCGGCCGCCATCAGCGAAGAGCGCCACACCATCGAGGACGTGCTGGAACCGTACCTGATCCAGCAGGGCTATATCATGCGCACGCCCCGCGGACGCGTGGTGACCCGTCATGCTTATCTGCACTTCGGCTTAAACATCCCGACACGAATGGGTGAGATGCCGGTGGTAGACGAATTTCTCGATGCGGTGGACGATTGAGCCCGCTCTGTATCCCGACTTTTTTCCGCTTCGTGCTGTCCCAGACCACGCCTGGAGCGTCAATGCGTTCAAGAATGAAAAAACAGTTGCCTGGCCGGATTGGCAACCCGAGGAGTAAGCACTAGAGTATGCGCGCGCAAAACGGGCTTGAGTCGTTCGCACATCGCTGTCGCGTTTATTACGAGGACACCGATGCCGGCGGCATCGTTTACTACGTCAATTACCTCAAGTTTATGGAACGGGCTCGAACCGAACGGCTGCGGGAACTGGGTTTTGCCCAATCCGCGCTGGCAGGGGAGGACCTGTTATTCGTCGTGCATTCCAGCGAAGCGCGCTACCACGCGCCGGCGCGACTGGACGACGAGCTGGTGGTGACTGCCGATGTCATCGAATTGAACCGCGTCAGCCTGCGCTTCAAGCAGCAGGTCAGGCGGGCTGCGGATAATGTGCTGCTCTGCGAAGGGCAGTTTTTGGTGGCCTGTGTGCGCACCCATAGTTTGAAACCCCGGGCCATTCCCGAAGCTCTACGCGCGGCCTTTGCCGGCGTGAGCGGCGCGGGTACACACTCAGAGCAGGAGATAAAGCGTGGAAGCTAACGTCGTCGACCATTCCTCCATGTGGAGCCTGGTCAGCAATGCCAGCGTCGTGGTGCAACTGGTAATGCTGATCCTGGTAGCCGCATCGGTGACCTCATGGATCATGATTTTTCAGCGCAGCAACATGCTGCGTGCCGGTCGCCGTGCCCTGGAGAGCTTCGAAGAGCGCTTCTGGTCCGGCATCGACCTGTCCAAACTCTATCGCCAGGCCGGCAGCAATCCGGACCCGGATTCCGGCGTCGAGCAGATCTTCCGTGCAGGCTTCAAGGAATTCTCCCGTCTGCGCCAGCAGCCGGGCGTAGACCCTGAAGCGGTGATGGAAGGTGTGGCCCGCGCCATGCGCGTCGCCATATCCCGCGAGGAAGAAAAACTCGAACAGGGCCTGCCGTACCTGGCTACCGTCGGTTCGGTCAGCCCGTACATCGGCCTGTTCGGCACCGTGTGGGGGATCATGAACTCGTTCCGTGGCCTGGCTTCCGCCCAGCAGGCGACGCTGGCTACCGTCGCCCCGGGTATCGCCGAGGCGCTGATCGCCACCGCCATCGGCCTGTTCGCGGCGATACCGGCCGTGATCGCCTACAACCGTTTCGCGGCTCGCAGCGAAACGCTGACCAGCCGTTACTACACCTTCGCCGATGAATTCCAGGCGATCCTGCACCGCAAAGTGCACACCAGCGAAGAATAAGCAGGTATTTCCCGATGGCTTTAATCGCTCGAGCCCGAAACAAGCGCAAGCCGGTTGCCGAGATGAACGTGGTGCCTTACATCGACGTGATGCTGGTGCTGCTGGTCATCTTCATGGTGACCGCGCCGATGCTCAATCAGGGCGTGAAGGTCGATCTGCCCAAGGTTTCCAGCGAAGCCTTGCCGCAGGACAACAACACCCAGGTCCTGACCATTTCGATCAAGGCCGACAAGACTTATTACTGGAACCTTGGCAGCGAAGTCGACACCGAGAAGCAGCAGGACCGGGCCATGACCCTGCCGCAGATGACCGATGCGGTGACCAAGATCATCAATGCCGGCAACAGCAACGGCAAGCGCACCCAGGTCTTCATTCGCGGCGACAAGACCGTCGACTACGGTGCCGTGATGGGCGCCATGGGCGGCCTGCAGAAAGCCGGGGTCGGTAATGTTGGCTTGATCACCGAGGCGCCCTGATGCAGCAACAGCGAGAGCCGTCCGCCTCGGAAAGCTACTTCTGGCCTAGTGTCCTGGCAATCGGCCTGCATGTGCTGGTATTCGGCATGCTGTTCGTCAGTTTTGCCATGACACCGGAGCTGCCGCCGGCCAAGCCGATCGTGCAGGCGACCCTGTACCAGCTCAAATCGAAAAGCCAGGCCACCACGCAGACCAACCAGAAGCTTGCCGGCGAGGCGAAGAAATCCGCCGCGCGCCAGACCGAAGTCGAGCAGATGGAGCAGAAGAAGGTCGAGCAGGAAGCGGTGAGAGCAGCGGAACAAAAGAAAGAGGAAGCTGCTCAAAAGGCCGAAGAAGCCAAGAAGGCCGATGAGGCGAAAAAAGCGGACGAGGCCAAAAAGGCCGACGAAGCCAAGAAAGCCGACGAGGCGAAGAAAACCGCCGAAGCGAAAAAGGCAGAAGAGAAACAATTGGCTGATATAGCCAAGAAGAAAGCCGAAGAAGAAGCCAAGAAAGCCGCTGAAGAAGAGGCCAAGAAAGCGGCCGCTGAAGAAGCGAAGAAAAAGATTGTCGAGGACGCGAAGAAAAAAGCGGCCGAAGACGCCAAGAAGAAAGCTGAAGCTGAAGAGGCGAAAAAGAAAGTCGCCGAAGACGCGAAGAAGAAAGCCGCCGCCGACGCCGCCAAGAAGAAGGCCCAGGACGCAGCGCGTAAATCCGCCGAAGAGAAAAAGGCCCAGGCCCTGGCAGATTTGCTTTCCGACACGCCGGAGCGTCAGCAGGCCTTGGCCGACGAGCAGGGCGATGAAGTCGCCGGCAGCTTCGACGATCTGATTCGCGCCCGGGCGGCGGAAGGCTGGGCTCGTCCTCCTTCGGCGCGCAAAGGCATGACGGTAGTATTACAAATCGGCATGTTGCCCGACGGTACGGTTACCTCGGTCAGCGTGGCCAAGTCCAGTGGCGATGGTCCGTTCGACGCTTCGGCGGTCGCGGCGGTCAAGAACATTGGGCGATTGACGGAAATGCAAGGAATGAAGCCGAGCGATTTTGCTCCCTATCGTTCGTTCAAGATGACATTCACACCTGAGGATCTAGCCTTGTGAGAAACCTTCTTCGATCAATGCTTGTCGTTATCTGCTGCCTGGCAGGGATAGCGGTAGCAGAGGAAAAGAACATCCTGGTCACCAGCGGCAGCGACCGTGCGACCCCGATCGCCGTCGTTCCGTTCGGTTGGCAGGGCGGCAGCGTCCTGCCGGACGACATGGCGGAAATCATCGGCAACGACCTGCGCAACTCGGGCTACTACGCGCCGATTCCCAAGCAGAACATGATCAGCCTGCCAACCCAGGCCAGCGAAGTCATCTACCGCGACTGGAAGGCTCTTGGCGCCCAGTACATCATGGTCGGCAGCATCGTTCCGGCCGGTGGCCGCCTGCAGGTGCAGTACGCCTTGTTCAACGTCGCCACCGAGCAGCAAGTGCTGACCGGCAGCGTGTCGGGCAGCGTTGACCAGTTGCGTGACATGTCCCACTACATCGCCGACCAGTCGTTCGAGAAACTTACCGGCATCAAGGGCGCGTTCTCGACCCGCATGCTCTACGTGACCGCCGAACGCTTCTCCGAGAAAAATACCCGCTACACCCTGCAGCGCTCCGACTATGACGGCGCCCGCGCGGTGACCCTGCTGCAATCGCGCGAGCCGATCCTGTCGCCGCGTTTCGCCCCCGATGGCAAGCGCATCGCCTATGTGTCGTTCGAACAGAAGCGCCCGCGCATCTTCGTCCAGCACATCGACACCGGTCGCCGCGAGCAGATCACCAACTTCGAAGGCCTGAACGGCGCGCCTGCCTGGTCGCCCGACGGTACGCGGCTGGCGTTCGTGCTGTCCAAGGACGGTAATCCGGACATCTACGTGATGAACCTGGCTTCACGCTCGATCTCCCGCGTGACCAACGGCCCGGGCATCAACACCGAACCGTTCTGGGGCAAGGATGGCTCGACCATCTACTTCACCTCGGACCGTGGCGGCAAGCCGCAGATCTACAAGACCAGCGCCGGTGGCGGTGGTGCCGAGCGCGTGACGTTCGTCGGTAACTACAACGCCAACCCTAAGCTTTCGGCGGACGAAAAGACTCTGGTGATGATCCATCGCCAGGACGGTTTCACCAATTTCAAGGTGGCGGCCCAGGATTTGCAGCGCGGTAGCGTAAAAATCCTCACTGATAGCACTCTGGACGAGTCACCTACTGTTGCGCCCAACGGCACCATGGTAATCTACGCCACCCGCCAGCAGGGCCGGGGAGTCTTGATGCTCGTGTCCATTAATGGACGCGTGAGGCTCCCGCTTCCTACCGCTCAAGGCGAAGTCAGAGAACCGTCCTGGTCCCCTTACCTGAACTGACGCGGCGCAATACGTTTTACTTAACACACTGGGGTTCATTAGGAGTTTCACGATGGAAATGCTGAAGTTTGGTAAATTTGCTGCGCTGGCTCTGGCCATGGCTGTAGCTGTAGGTTGCTCGTCCAAAGGCGGCGACAACGCCGGTGAAGGCGCTGTTGATCCAAACGCTGGTTACGGCGCTAACACTGGTGCAGTTGATGGCTCCCTGAGCGAAGAAGCTGCTCTGCGCGCAATCACCACCTTCTACTTCGAATACGACAGCTCGGACCTGAAGCCAGAAGCCATGCGCGCTCTGGACGTTCACGCCAAAGACCTGAAAGCAAACGGCGCTCGCGTTGTTCTGGAAGGCAACACCGACGAACGTGGTACTCGTGAGTACAACATGGCACTGGGCGAGCGTCGTGCGAAAGCCGTTCAGCGCTACCTGGTACTGCAAGGTGTTTCCCCAGCTCAGCTGGAACTGGTTTCCTACGGCGAAGAGCGTCCAGTTGCTACCGGCAACGACGAGCAGTCCTGGGCTCAAAACCGTCGCGTCGAACTGCGTAAGTAATTCGTCATGCGAACGTGCCGTCGTGCTGTAACTGTTCTGGCTCTCAGCCTCGCGCCGCTTGCGGCGTGGGCTGCGGTTCCTGTGGTCGATAACGATGCCGGCTATAACAATAGCGGGAGCAGTTATCCGCCTGCAGGTTACGGTACGAACGGCGCCTATGCCGGGGGAGGGGTTTCGGCCCCTGTCTCGGCACAGGGCGAGCTGTTCAACCAACTGCAGCAAATGCAGGATCAACTGTCACGCCAGCAAGGCGCGATTGAAGTTCTGCAAAACGAAGTATCGCGCATGAAGCAGGAAAACCTGGAGCGATACCAGGATCTTGATCGGCGCATAGGAACCGGCGTTGCACCTGCCGCGACTCCTGAGAATTCTCCAGCCGGTGGCGACTTGAACGCCCCCGGTGCAGCCGCAGGCGCCGGGGCAAGTGCCCCAGCAGCACCTGCCGCTGGTGGCGAGCCGGCTGACCCGGCGAAGGAAAAGCTCTATTACGATGCTGCCTTCGACCTGATCAAAGCCAAGGATTTCGACAAGGCCAGCCAGGCCTTCGGCGCTTTCCTGCGTAAATACCCCAATAGTCAGTATTCGGGTAATGCCCAATACTGGCTGGGCGAAGTGAACCTGGCCAAGGGCGACCTGCAAGGCGCAGGCCAGGCGTTCGCCAAGGTCTCGCAGCTGTATCCCAAGCATGCCAAAGTGCCGGATTCGCTGTACAAGCTCGCTGATGTCGAGCGCCGCCTCGGTCATACCGACAAGGTAAAAGGCATTCTGCAGCAGGTGGTGGCCCAATATCCGGGTACCTCCGCCGCTCAGTTGGCCCAGCGCGATCTGCAACGCATGTAAGGCCGTTTGACCCGTTTTGAAGAAACCCGCGCCTGTCGCGGGTTTTTTCGTTAGAATTCACGCCCTTTTTCTGAAACACGCTTCCTGGGATCTACGCGTTGGCGGGGTTGCTTGAAGTGCCTGACGGAGGCGGACAGCCTGTTTAGCTGTTACGCCCGTGGCGACTATGCAAGACACATTGAGAATTACCGAAGTTTTTTACTCGTTGCAGGGTGAAACGCGGACGGCCGGGCTGCCCACTGTTTTTGTGCGCCTCACCGGTTGCCCGCTGCGTTGCCAATACTGCGACAGCGCCTACGCCTTCAGCGGCGGTACCTTGCGCACCCTCGATGACCTCGTTGAACAAGTCGCAGGTTTTCGTCCGCGCTATGTTTGCGTCACTGGCGGTGAGCCATTGGCACAACCCAATGCCATTCCTTTACTCAAGCGACTGTGCGATGCCGGCTATGAGGTCTCGCTGGAGACCAGCGGCGCCTTGGATATCTCGGCTGTCGATCCGCGCGTCAGTCGTGTCGTGGACCTGAAGACCCCTGGTTCGAAGGAGGCGCATCGTAACCGCTACGAGAACATGGAGCTGTTGACGTCCAACGACCAGGTCAAATTTGTTATCTGTTCGCGGGAAGATTACGACTGGGCGGTATCCAAGCTGATCCAGTACGGACTCGATCAGCGCGCCGGCGAGGTATTGTTCTCGCCGAGTCACCACGACCTGAACGCCCGAGATCTGGCCGACTGGGTGGTAGCGGACAACTTGCCGGTGCGCCTGCAATTGCAGCTGCATAAATATCTTTGGAACGACGAGCCGGGGCGCTGACATGACTGAACAATCAACCACTTCTGAAAAACGTGCCGTCATCCTGCTGTCCGGTGGCCTGGACTCGGCGACTGTCGTGGCGATGGCCCGTGCCGAAGGTTATCGCTGCTACACCATGAGCTTCGATTATGGCCAGCGCCACCGTGCCGAACTGCATGCTGCCGAGCGAGTGGCACGAGACCTGGGTGTGATCGAACACAAGGTGATCGGCCTGAACCTCAACGGCATCGGCGGTTCGGCGTTGACCGACAGTTCCATCGACGTACCCGAAGCACCGAGCGAGGGGATTCCGGTGACCTACGTGCCGGCGCGCAATACCGTGTTCCTGTCCCTGGCGTTGGGCTGGGCCGAAGTACTGGGGGCGCGTGACATTTTCATTGGTGTCAATGCGGTGGATTATTCCGGTTATCCGGATTGCCGCCCGGAGTTCGTCGAAGCCTTCGAGCGTATGGCCAACCTGGCGACCAAGGCCGGTGTAGAAGGGCAAGGCTTTCGTATCCAGGCGCCGCTGCAAAACCTCAGCAAGGCTGACATCGTCAAGGCGGGGGTGAGGCTGGGTGTCGACTACGGCCTTACCGTCTCGTGCTATCAGGCCGATGATCAAGGGCGTGCTTGTGGCAAGTGCGACAGCTGCCGTCTGCGTGCTGAAGGCTTCGCGGCAGCCGGCGTGAGCGATCCAACCCCTTATTTTTGATTTATTTCAAATTAAGTGTTGAATAGTCCTTAGAAATCAGTATTATACGCGCCACCACACAGAGGGTCGTTAGCTCAGTTGGTAGAGCAGTTGGCTTTTAACCAATTGGTCGTAGGTTCGAATCCCACACGACCCACCATTTTCTGTAGTTTTAAAAGTCTGGAAGGCCCACGTAAGTGAGGATTTCCGGATTTTTTTTTGCCTGGAATAAAGTACCCCCCCGCGCAGAAGCGAGGAGTCAGGTGCTGCGGCTGGACGGTCGCAGAGCGGACGCATGCCAGCTCTGCGACGAATAGCGCGAGCGATACGCTATGACCTGACCTGGTCTGGCGCTTTCTTCTCGCCCCAAGCGGAGCGATGGATACCTGGAACCAGCACTTCCCAACCTAGCCAACGTCCTGCGTGGATTTGCCATGATGGTACCCGGCAGGACCATTCATTTGGCGCCTTCCTGGCGAATGCCGGCAACAGAGGTTTTCGTACGACTTTGCTGTTGAGCGTGCTGACACAGAACTTCGAGTAGTTTTTCAGCTCCTTGAGTTCAAGCGACAGCATGTCTTTGGGGCACAGCAGCAGTACGTCCCCAAAGGAATACAACTGGAACGCCTCGACTTCTATTTTTTTCGCGGCAACCTCACGTGTTTTCCACAGGGTGGCGCTCAGGTCCTGCAGCTCCATGTCTTCTGGCAACGCATATCGTTCTGCCGTTTTTTGCCGGACTGACAAGCCTTCTGCCGCGATATAGGTAATGTGGCTCAAACTGCCTGGTGAAAGCATTGTAAAGGCGCAGAATGCGAGGATCATTGCCATCAGGCCATTGAAGGTACGCCTGTAGATGTCCCCCTTGAAACAATAAAAGATGATGACTGGCAGCAGGGTGAAGATGAGTGTCAACCAAGACAGACCCGCCACGTAGGGGACGGTGTCCGGCGTTTCCCTCTCCATATACGAACGTATCGTCAACAGGATTGGAAAAGCGGCGAAGATCACAGTGACAAATATGGAGAGCGAGAGCAGGGAGACGAGCCAGAATCCTTTGCGAGCCCATACCCATGACCATAGCCGCTGGCATTCTCCTGTCATCCGTAGCCACGTCGGCGTCGTCCTGTTTTTGAGTGCCTGCCACGAATCAGTAAGCCGTTTTGGCAGCCGGACCTTCGGGGCGCGGGCTGCCTTCTGCGGCTTTTGTTTTTTTTGCTTTATCTGCTGATGGTGCGCCAGGCGTTTCAGGCGGGCTCGATCCAGCCTGGCTTGGACAAGGATGCTTTTCCTGATGATTTTTTTGAACGGCGTGAAGGCGTACATGAGAAAGCACGCAACGAAGACGACCACCAGTAACGCCGAGAATGTCGCCCATGCGTTTAATGCGGGCAGGAAGAAAGTGGTCAGGATGAATGCGCTAAATCCAACGACAGTGGGGAACGCCAGATAAAAAACGATCCTCGGCTGGTTATCCTTCAGGTTTGAAAACAGCGAAACCGAGCAGCCGAACATCCAGGTTGTTGCTCCGAGGATGAACAGGTACGAAAGCATCAGCAGTAAAACCAGTACGACCCAGACCAACAGTGCGGACTTCACATCGATGGACGGCATGAACAGATCGATTCGTCCAATCGTGCGGGTATAGAGATACAGTGTGATGAACCCTAGCCCTGTTGCGAGCAGGCCTAAGGTGACTGTGATCTGGGTCCAATAGGAAAGAATGCGTCTGACGGTGTGCTTGAGTACTTCAGCGAAGGTTCTGTCAGGTCTGACGGACAAGGCGTAGCTCCCTTACAAGGTAAAATTCCTGGCAGGTATAGTAGCGCCAGGAAGCGAGAGCTAAAGCTTCAACCTGTAAATCTCCTACCTGAAATCGTTAGCGGATGTGCTTTGCGTAATGTTTCGGGTCCAGGCGCAATACCATTACCATCATCAGCGCGATGACCACCACGAGCGACCACCAGGCCCATTCGAAACTCCCCAGCCGGTCGCGGATCATCCCGGCAATCAGCGGTGACAGCCCGGCGATGAGGTAGCCGATGCCCTGCACGAATGCAGTGAGCCCCCCGGCGCGGCGTGGGTTGTCCAGGTGATCGAGGGAGACGATCAGGCTCATGGGGAACAGCCCGCCGATACCCAGTCCCAACAGGCTCGGCCATAACAGGCTGAGGCGCTCCGGATTGAGAATCAGGCCGCAGAAGCCGGCCATGATCATGACCAGCAGAACGATCAGGATTTTACGTTTGTCCTGACTGCGGTTGGCGATCGCCGGAGTGATGAGGCCGGACAACACCTCCATCGTCGTGAGAAATCCCAGCAGCAGGCCGGCGTGCTGTTCGCTCCAGCCTTTTTCCACGTAATACGGTGCCAGCCAGGCCAGTACGCAGGTATAGGAGGCGGTGCCCAAGCCAAAAAAAATCGCCAGCAGCCAGGCCCGGGCGTTGCCGAAAAACGCTTGGTGGCGCTGGGATGCGGCTTGGGGCAGGGGCGTGACGCTCCAGCGTTGGACCCACCAGCAGCCCAAGGCGACCAGCGCCAGCAAGGCCCAGATCGCCAGGCCGATGCGCCAACTGCCGGTCTGCGCCAGGACAAAGGGTGAAAACGAGGCGGCAAGCGCCGCGCCGCCCATGATTGAGGTGACATACAAGCCCATCAGCAGCGAGACGCTGTCGGCGAAGCGCGCCTTGATCAGTGCGGGCATCACGGCCTGGATCAAGGCGATTCCGAGCCCGGCCACCACCGCGCTGGTGACCAACCCGGCGGCGCTGTCCAGATACAAGCGCGATGCCGTGGCGATACCAATGATCAGCAGCGACAGGACGACGGTACGGTGTTCACCGATGCGCAGGGCGATGCGCATGCCCAGGAACATGGCCACGCCCATCGCCATGACAGGCAGCATGGTCAGCAGTGAAGCGCTGCTGAAACTCAGGGGCACCTCGCCGCGAATGGCTGACAGCAGCGGCCCGACCGCGGCCATCGAGGGGCGCAGGTTCAGCGCTACCAGCACGATACTGACCATCAGCCAGACGGCGCGGGTGCTGGTGGTTTGGACGTTTTCCATGATGGGGCCTTGCTAAGACAAAGCACATTTAGGCTACGGCGGCCTGCATTGGGCAAACTGAAAAACGGCGGGGCTTATCGAATAATCAAATGCCGCACCCAGTCGCCCTTCGTGGCGAGGGAGCTTGCTCCCGCTGGGCTGCGAAGCAGACCTGAAAAAGAATGGGCGCGATGCATGTGGGGGGACCGAGTGCGGCGGTTTTGGGGCGGCTTCGCCCCCCAGCGGGAGCGAGCTCCCTCGCCACGGGTTCGGTGAGTGCCGTGAGAGGGGCTTTATTCCATCCCTGGGCTTAGCGTCCCCAGCCACGCCACCAATCCAAGGATAACCACCGCTACACAAAGCTCCAGCAGCATGCTGCGCCGCAGGGCCCTCACCGCGGCTCGGTGCTCGCCGGTCTGCCGGGCCTGTTCCAGCAGCGGGCCCAGGTGAAAACGGTTCAGCGCGGCGAACCCCAGCATGGCCAGGAACAGGCCGAGTTTCAGCATCAGCAGCTGACCATAGGTGCTATCGAATAACCCCGCGAAGTTCGGGCCGACGATGAACAGATAATTGGCGACTCCTGTCACCGCGATGACTGCCACGATCACAGCACCGGCCGTGGCAAATCCGCTCAAGGTCCGGGCCAGTACCGCCAGCTGAGGTTCGGCTTGCCGAAGCAGCAGGGCAAACGCGGCCAAGGCTCCGACCCAGCCACCCGCTGCCCACAGGTGCAGGAAGTCGCTGATGAAATGCCAGCTCCGGCGTGCGCCTTCGTCCATGGCGCCGTGCCCTGCCCAGGCCAGCGTCGCCAGAGCCACGGCTCCGCCCAGCATGGCCAGGACCAGGCTGACGGTTGGCGAGCGGCTATCAAGCGTCACGGCGAAACCGGCCAGCAACAACGCCGCCATGCGCAGCGTCCAGCTCAAACCGACATCGGTTTCCAGCACCATCATTTCGAAGTGCGGCCACAGCTCCGCCCACTCCGAAGCTCCGCTCATGGCCCAGGTCATGCACGCCATGGCACCCAGGGAGAGCAGCATCCCAAGCATGGCCGTAGTCGCCAGCAACGACGCGAAAGGCAACACCGCGCCTGACGCCCGCTCCCGACCTCGCAGGCTGTAAAGGCCAAACGCAGCCAGGCCGAACAGCAACATCAGATCCAGGTAGAGGGCAAAGCGCAGCGCGATGTTGATCGAGTCGCTCGTCAACTCACTTCACCTTGAACGTGATATTGCCGGTGATCGGGTGCGTGTCTGACGATACCGCGCGCCACTGCGCCTGGTAGGTGCCGGCGGTGAGAGGCGCATGGGGAGTAATGACCATGGTTTTCGGATCATCGCTGCCGGATACCTTGGCTGGCACGGGCATTGGTGCGTGCGCCGACATGCCGGGCATCCCGGTCATCATCAGCTTGGCGCCGGAGAATTGGGTCACGAGATTTTCGGAAAAGTGCAGCTCGATCTTCGCTGGCGATGCCTCCTCAGCGCCTTCGGCGGGGCTGGAGGAGAGCAGTTTCGGATGGGCCTGGGCCAGGCCACTGGCCAACAGGCCGGTGGACAGCGCGGCGGCCATGACAGCGGTTTTGATGAATGACATGCAAGGACTCCTACAGCTTGTTTTTCAGTGATTGATGGAACAGGGCCAATGCCTCAGAACCACAGGCGCACGCCCACTACCAGGCGTGCCTCGTTGCGGTCTTCGCCTTCGTCCCGGGCGTAGTCGGCGGTGTTGCCGTAGACGCGGTTCCAGGTCACGCCAACGTACGGGGCGAACTCACGGCGGATTTCGTAGCGCAGCCGCAGCCCCACTTCGGTGTCGGACAACCCCGAGCCGACGCCCCGATCAGGGTCATTCTTGCCGTAGAAGTTGGCTTCGGCGGTGGGCTGCAGAATCAGCCGATTGGTCAGCAGAATGTCGTAGTCGCCCTCCAGGCGCGCCGCGCTCCGGCCATCTTCACCGATGAAGGCGGTGGCCTCGGCTTCGAAGTTGTACAGCGCCATGCCTTGTAGGCCGAATGCTGCCCAGGTCTGTGAGTCACCTGGCTTGAAGTCCTGGCGCACGCCGGCCACCACATCCCACCAAGGGCTGATGGCATGGCCCCAGAGGGCCTGGAGTTCGGCTTCTTCGGTCTTGCCATGGGTGCGTTCGCCTTCGGAGCGCAGCCACAAGCGGTCGATGTCGCCGCCGATCCAGCCGGAGGCATCCCAGCTAAGGGCGTTGCCGTCATCGGCGTCTTGCCACTCCAGCTGGTCGATCAGGAAGAACGAGTTGATGGCGCTGTCGTGCACCGCGTGGCCACCGTGGTCTTCATAGACGGCGGCGCGGTCAGCGGCGGTCAGTTCGGGGATCGGTGTGCGGCTGCTGGTGGGCGCGGCTTGCATGGAATCCATGCCCTGCATCGAGTCCATGCCTTGCATCTGGCTGTGGTCCATCGCCGGCATCTGGCTGTGATCCATGCCTTGCATCGTGTCGCTTGCTGCCCAGGCTGACAGGCTGGTGCCGAGGGCAAGCGCGGCCATGGGCAGGGTGGGGGATTTAAACAAACTGATCATGGTCGGCTCCTCATTCCTGCACCCGGACTTCGCGGAACATGCCCATTTCCATATGAAACAGCAGGTGGCAGTGATAGGCCCAGCGGCCAAGCGCGTCGGCGGTCACTCGATAGCTGCGCCTGGAACCGGGCGGTACGTCGATGGTGTGCTTGCGCACCATGAACTGGCCGTTTTCGTCTTCCAGGTCGCTCCACATGCCGTGCAGGTGGATGGGGTGGGTCATCATGGTGTCGTTGATCAACACGATGCGCAGGCGCTCGCCGTACTTGAGCAGCAGCGGCGCGGCGTCGCTGAACTTCACGCCGTTGAACGACCAGACGAATTTTTCCATGTGCCCGGTCAGGTGCAGCTCGATCGTGCGGCCCGGCTCGCGGCCGTCGGGGTCGCCAAAGGTGCTGCGCAGGTCCGCGTAGGTCAGCACTTTGCGGCCATTGTTGCGCAGGCCCATGCCTGGGTCGTCGAGCTTGGGTTTGACGCTCATGGCCTGCATGTCCACCAACGGATTGTCGTTCTCCGTTTCGGGATGGGTTTGCATCCCGCCCATACCTGGCAGGGTGCCGTGGTCCATGCCGGTCATGTCATCCATGCCCTGCATCTGGCTATGGTCCATGCCCTGCATTGATCCGTGATCCATGCCGGCCATGCCCATGTCGTCCATGGTCACCAGTGGCCGAGGGTCCAGGGGTGGTACCGGCGCCGCCAGTCCGGCCCGGGTCGTGAGGGTGCCGCGGGCGTAGCCGGTGCGGTCCATGGACTGGGTGAACAGGGTGTAGGCTTGCTGCGTCGGCTCGATGATGACGTCGTAGGTTTCCGCCACGGCGATTCGGAACTCATCGACGCTCACCGGTTTGACGTACTGGCCATCAGAGGCCACGACGGTCATTTTCAGGCCGGGTATGCGCACATCGAAATAGGTCATCGACGAGCCATTGATGAAACGCAAGCGGATGCGTTCACCCGGCTTGAACAGGCCGGTCCAGTTCATGTCCGGTGCCTGGCCGTTCATGAGATAGGTGTAGGTGGCGCCACTGACGTCGGCAAGGTCGGTGGGATTCATCTTCATCTCGGCCCACATCTTGCGATCGGCCACGGTGGCGGCCCAGCCGTTCTTGCCGACATCGTCGATGAAGTCGCCGACCGTGCGTTTGTTGTAGTTGTAGTAGTCCGATTGTTTCTTCAGCTTGCGGATGATTTGGGTGGGGTCCTCATCGCTCCAGTCGGTGAGCATGACCACGTAGTCCCGCTCATACTGGAAAGGCTCGGGTTCCCTGGCGTCTATGACCAGCGGGCCATAGACCCCGGATTGCTCCTGGAAGCCGGAATGGCTGTGGTACCAGTAGGTGCCGTTCTGCCGGACCTTGAACTGGTAGACATACAGGCCGCCGGGCTCGATGCCTTTGAAGCTCAGCCCGGGGACGCCGTCCATGTTGGCCGGCAGGAGGATGCCGTGCCAATGGATCGAAGTGCTGTCTTGCAGGCGATTGCGTACGCGCAAGGTCACGGTGTCGCCCTCACGCCAGCGCAGCAACGGCCCGGGAATGCCGCCGTTGATGGTCTGGGCTGTGCGCAGGTTGCCGGTGAAATTGACCGGGCTTTCGCCGATGAACAGGTCGAACTCGGTGCCGCTCAGTACGTTGGGCTGGCCCGGGCTGGTAAGGGCCCAGACGGGCGAGCGCCACAAGCCCAGGCCACCAAGGATGCCGCCGGCAGTCAGGCCCTTGACGAAGGTTCGCCGGGAAGTTTTCGATTGCATGACGTTTGAAAATCCATCGCTCGATTCAAAGCAGGCACAGGAGCTGGCCCCTGTGCGGGTTGAAAAGAAGATGACACAGCCGGACGCGGCGGGTGATTACATTTCAGTCAGCTTGGCACCACGAGGGAACGGGTGCGTTGCAGTGGCCGGGCACAGGTCAGAATGATCTTTTGCAACGGCGGGATATTCTGTAGCCTTGCCGGCTTCATGCTGTCCCGTGCCTGATTGATACCCACTTTCCCGGCGGTACCCGAGTGGTCCGGAGCCGGGTGTATACTCGACTTTCGCGCAAAACGCGCCCATAGGTCTTGCGAACATGACGCAGATTTCCGAACGCCTTCTGGTCCAGGCCCACCTCGATGCCAAGCAGCCCAAGCCGCTGACGGCCGAGCAAGAAGCCTGGTACCGCGCCGCCATCGCCGCCGAGCTCAAGGCTCAGGACGCGGTGCTGGTTGCGCATTTCTACTGTGACCCGATCATCCAGGCCCTGGCCGAGGAGACCGGGGGCTGTGTTTCCGACTCCCTGGAAATGGCCCGCTTCGGCAACGCCCATCCGGCCAAGACCGTGGTGGTGGCCGGGGTCAAGTTCATGGGCGAGACCGCGAAGATCCTCAACCCTGAAAAACGCGTGCTGATGCCGACCCTGGAAGCCACCTGCTCCCTGGACCTGGGCTGCCCGGTGGATGAGTTCTCGGCGTTCTGCGACCAGCATCCGGAGCGCACCGTGGTCGTCTACGCCAACACTTCGGCGGCGGTAAAGGCCCGGGCCGACTGGGTTGTGACGTCCAGCTGCGCACTGGAGATCGTCGAGAGCCTGATGGACAACGGCGAGACGATCATCTGGGGCCCGGACAAGCACCTGGGGACCTACATCCAGCGCAAGACCGGCGCCGATATGCTGCTCTGGGACGGTGCCTGCATCGTCCACGAGGAGTTCAAGTCCAAGCAATTGGAAGACATGAAGGCGCTGTACCCGGACGCCGCGATCCTGGTGCACCCGGAGTCGCCGACCTCGGTGATCGAGCTGGCGGATGCCGTGGGCTCCACCAGTCAGTTGATCGCTGCGGCGCAAAGCTTGCCGAACAAGACGCTGATCGTCGCCACCGACCGCGGCATCTTCTACAAGATGCAGCAGCTGTGCCCCGACAAAGTTTTCATCGAAGCTCCCACGGCCGGCAACGGCGCGGCGTGCCGCAGTTGCGCGCATTGCCCGTGGATGGCGATGAACACCCTGGAGCGCACCCTCCAGGCGTTGAAGGACGGGAGCAACGAGATCTTCGTCGATCCGGCCTTGATCCCCCAGGCGATCCGCCCGCTCAAGCGCATGCTGGACTTCACCCAGGCGGCGCGGATGAAGTTGGCGGGGAATGCCTGATTCCGGGAGTCTTGAGACCTCTGAAGGGCTTGAAGCTTTGAGAGGTCTTGATACCTGGGGAATTCTTGTGGCGAGGGAGCTTGCTCCCGCTGGGCTGCGAAGCAGCCCCCTCCTGCCAGCACCGCATATCTTCAGATAAACCAAACAGGCCTTTTACGACTGCTGCGCAGCCGAGCGGGAGCAAGCTCCCTCGCCACGAGACCAGTGGTTGTTCCTTTACTTGGTCTTCTTGGGAATCCGCACCAGTTGCGTATCCGAGTAGATGTCATGCCAGCCGCGCTTGCGCTTGTCGAACAGCGCCCAGATAAAGCCCAGCCCCAGCAACAGCAACGACGCAATCGACACCACGAACCGCAACAGCGCCTGCCACAGGCTGATGGCCGTGCCATCGGCGTTCTGCACGCGAATACACCAGACCTGCATGCCCAGGGTCTGGCCGTTGTGGGTCCAGAACTTGGCGAAGAAACCGAACAGCACGAAGAGCAATACGGTGGACAGCAGCGGGTCACCGTCCAGTGCTCCGGCGTCGGTGAGGGCGCGCATCTTTTCTTCGCCGATGATCGCCATCTGGATCATCTTGTAGACGCCACCGGTCACGATCAGCAGTGCCGTGCACAGCAGGAAGTCATAAAACATCGCTGCCAGGCGACGGCCCAGGCCGACGGGTGCAAAATCGCCCTGGGGAGTGAGCAGGTGTTTCGGCATGACGGCCTCGGCTGAAAAAAGAAGCCATTTTACGGATTTGCGCCCATAAAAAAGCCCCTGATATCAATCAGGGGCTTTTTAGTTTGCGAAAGCCTCAGGCCTCGGCTTGAACCTCGTCAGCCTGCATGCCTTTCTGGCCCTGCACAGCGACGAAAGTGACTTTCTGGCCTTCTTTCAGGCTCTTGAAGCCGTTGCCCTGGATGGCGCGGAAGTGCACGAACAGGTCCGGACCGCTTTCAGGGGTGATGAAACCAAAACCTTTTTCGTCGTTGAACCACTTGACGGTACCGCTCTGACGAGTAGACATTTTCTTAATTTCCTTGACGCTAAATTAATGACAGCCTCTTTCAACGCGAAAGAGTACTGGGGCTGGGTTGCAGGAAAGTAAGATGACGTCGAACGGGATGTAGCTAACTTCGTAGGCTACTGCCCAGGTCACGATCCAAGCGACCCATGCAAACACAGTGACGAAACTCTACGCCAACTTCCAATGAAAAAACAACCCCCCTCAAGGGCCCGGATTTGCTCAGCTTGCTGGCGATTTAGATGTTTCGCTGGGGAAGGCTTATTCGAAAGGCTAGTCCAATAGTTCCCCGACGTTATAAGCCGGTTGAATATCAAACATGCACCTTTTTATGGCGGTTGCGTTACACATTAGTGCACGTTTAACGCAACCGCGTTACTTATAGAAACAGCCAATCAACCACGGTAGTAGCGCTGTGCAACAAATGGCATTTTGCTTACGAGCATGGGCACCTTTTTCCCACGCACAATGGCCCAGACCAGTGTATCCATTGCCACGTAGGCACTGTCCAGATAGCCCATGGCCAACGGACCGCCCAGCGTCGGGCCGAAACCGCCGCTGCATACGGTGCCGATGGTCTCGCCAGCTTCGTTGACGATCTCCGCGCCTTCGCGCACCGGTGTGCGTTCCTGGGGCAGAAGGCCGACGCGTTTGCGGCTGACGCCGCTCTGTTGTTGGGCGAAGATGGTCTCAGCCCCGGGGAACCCACCGGCGCGGGCACCGTCGGCACGGCGTACTTTGGAAATGGCCCAGAGCAGGCTGGCTTCGATCGGCGTGGTCGCGGTGTTCATGTCGTGGCCGTAAAGGCACAGGCCGGCCTCCAGGCGCAGGGAGTCGCGGGCACCGAGGCCAATGGCCGCGACTTCCGGTTCGGCCAGCAAGGCACGGGCGAGTTTTTCCGCGTCGGCGGCCGGCACGGAAATCTCGAAACCGTCTTCGCCGGTGTAGCCCGAACGGCTGACAAAACAATCCACGCCCAGCAGCATGACGCGCTGGAACTGCATGAAGGTCATTTTCGCCACGTCCGGCGCCAGGCGCGCGAGTACGCTGACGGCGGCCGGGCCTTGCAGGGCGAGCAGGGCGCGGGCTTCGAACAGCGGTTCGATGCTGCACCGGTCGCCGATTTTCGCTTGCAGGTGGGCCAGGTCCTGATGCTTGCAGGCGGCGTTGACCACCAGGATCAGTTCGCCATTGCCCAGGTTGGCGACCATCAGGTCGTCAAGGATGCCGCCGTTATCGTTGGTGAACATGGCGTAGCGCTGCATGCCCACCGGCAGGTCGATGATGTCCACCGGCACCAGTGTCTCCAGGGCTTTGGCGGCATCGGCGCCGGTCAGGCGGATCTGGCCCATGTGGGACACATCGAACAGCCCGGCCTGATCACGGGTGTGCTGGTGTTCTTTCATGACGCCCAGCGGGTATTGCACGGGCATGTCGTAGCCGGCAAATGGCACCATGCGCGCGCCCAGCTCAAGGTGCAGAGCGTGCAGCGGGGTTTTCATCAATTGTTCGGTGGGCATATCAGCTCCTGGAAAATGAAAGTGGCGCGTATCAGCATTCGATGATGTTGACCGCCAGACCGCCGCGGGCGGTCTCCTTGTATTTGCTTTTCATGTCGGCGCCGGTCTGGCGCATGGTGCGGATGACTTTGTCGAGGGAGACGAAGTGATGCCCGTCGCCGCGCATGGCCATGCGCACCGCGTTGATGGCTTTCACCGAGCCCATGGCGTTGCGCTCGATGCAGGGCACCTGGACGAGGCCACCGATGGGGTCGCAGGTCAGGCCGAGGTTGTGTTCCATGCCGATTTCGGCGGCGTTTTCCACTTGTTGCACGGTGCCGCCCAAGACTTCGCACAGTGCGCCGGCCGCCATGGAACAGGCCACGCCGACTTCGCCCTGGCAGCCGACTTCGGCGCCGGAGATGGAAGCGTTTTCCTTGTAGAGGATGCCGATGGCGGCGGCGGTCAGCAGGAACCGCACCACGCCATCTTCGTTGGCCCCGGGAATGAAGCGCATGTAGTAATGCAGTACGGCCGGAACGATGCCTGCCGCGCCGTTGGTCGGCGCGGTGACAACGCGACCGCCATAGGCGTTTTCTTCGTTGACGGCCAAGGCATACAGGTTGACCCAGTCGAGCACGGACAACGGATCACGCAATGCCGCTTCGGGATTCTTGCACAGCTGGCGATGCAGCGCGGCGGCCCGTCGCTTGACCTTCAGCCCGCCCGGCAGGATCCCTTCATTACGACAGCCGGCCGCCACGCAATCCTGCATGACCTGCCAGATCTTCAGCAGGCCGGCGCGGGTTTCGGCTTCGGGGCGCCAGGCACTTTCGTTGGTCAGCATCACCTGGCTGATGGACAGGCCGTAAGTGGTGCAATGGGCGAGCAGGTCCTTGGCGCTCTTGAACGGGAAGGTCAGGGGCGTTGCATCCTCGACGATACGGTCGGCACCGGCGGCGCCTTCGTCCACCACAAAACCGCCGCCTACCGAGTAGTACTCGCGGCTGCGCACCTGCAGCCCGGCGGCGTCGAAGGCGCGGAAGATCATGCCGTTGGGGTGGAAGGCCAACGGTTTGCGAATCATCGCCAGGTGCAGCTTTTCGTTGAATTCGATGGGGTGTTCGCCGAGCAGGTTCAGGCGACCGCTGCTGCGAATCTCCTGGAGCCGGGTTGATACCGTTTCGGTGTCCACGGTATCCGGGTGCTCGCCTTCCAGGCCCAGCAGCACGGCCTTGTCACTGCCATGGCCCTTGCCGGTGGCACCGAGCGAACCATACAGCTCGACTTTGACGCTGGCAGTGGTCTTGAGCAGGTCATCACGGCGCAGCCCTTCGGCGAACCGGGCCGCGGCACGCATCGGGCCAACCGTGTGGGAGCTGGAAGGGCCGATGCCGATCTTGAACAGGTCGAACACGCTTAACGACATGGTGTTTCTCCGGTTTCTTTTTATGGGATCGACGGTTTACAAGGGTTGAAAACAGATTCCCTGTGGGAGCGAGCCTGCTCGCGAAGGCGGCGTGTCAGTTGACATCTGATTGGCTGACATATCGCCTTCGCGAGCAGGCTCGCTCCCACAAGGGAAGTTCGGAGGACGGATGGACCGTCCCCCTTCACAGATCAAGCGTAGCTTTCGATCGACGGGCAGGCGCAGACCAGGTTGCGGTCGCCGAACACGTTGTCGACCCGGCCCACGGGCGGCCAGTACTTGCCTTCGATCAACGACGCCAGCGGGTACACGGCCTGTTCGCGGCTGTAGGGGTGAGTCCACTCGCCGACGAGTTCCGCCGCGGTGTGCGGGGCGTTTTTCAGTGGGTTGTCGTCCTTGTCGAGGCTGCCGTTCTCCACCGCGCGGATTTCTTCGCGGATGCAGATCATGGCGTCGCAGAAGCGGTCCAGTTCTTCCTTGGATTCGCTTTCGGTCGGCTCGATCATCAATGTGCCGGCTACCGGGAACGACATGGTCGGGGCGTGGAAGCCGAAGTCGATCAGGCGCTTGGCGACGTCATCGACGCTGATGCCGCTGCTGTCCTTGAGCGGACGCAAATCGAGGATGCATTCGTGGGCCACCAGGCCGTTGCTGCCGGAGTAGAGCACCGGGTAGTGCTCTTCCAGGCGACGGGCGATGTAGTTGGCGTTGAGGATCGCCAGTTGCGAGGCGCGCTTGAGGCCGGCGCCGCCCATCATGCGGATGTACATCCAGGTGATCGGCAAAATGCTCGCACTGCCGAACGGCGCCGCGCACACCGCGCCTTCCTTGCGCTCCATGTTCGCATGGCCGGGCAGGAACGGTGCCAGGTGCGACTTGACGCCGATCGGGCCGACGCCCGGGCCGCCACCGCCGTGAGGGATGCAGAAGGTCTTGTGCAGGTTCAGGTGCGACACGTCGCCGCCGAACTTGCCTGGAGCGCAGAGGCCGACCATGGCGTTCATGTTGGCGCCGTCGATGTACACCTGGCCGCCGTTGTCATGAATGATGCCGCAGATTTCGCGGATGCCTTCCTCGAACACGCCGTGGGTGGACGGGTAGGTAATCATCAGCGCGGCGAGGTGTTCGCGGTGCTCGATGGCCTTGGCGCGCAGGTCTTCGATGTCGACGTTGCCACGGGCATCGCACGCGGTCACGACCACGCGCATGCCGGCCATGTTGGCGGTGGCCGGGTTGGTGCCGTGGGCGGAGGACGGGATCAGGCAGATGTCGCGACGGTCTTCGCCACGGCTCTGGTGGTAGGCGCGGATTGCCAGCAGGCCAGCGTATTCACCTTGGGAACCGGCGTTGGGTTGCAGCGACACCGCGTCATAGCCGGTGGCGGCGCAGAGCATCGCTTCCAGCTCGTCGGTCAATTGCTGGTAGCCGGCGCTCTGCTCGGCCGGGGCGAACGGGTGCAGGGCACCGAATTCGGCCCAGGTCACCGGGATCATTTCGCTGGCGGCGTTGAGTTTCATCGTGCAGGAACCCAGCGGGATCATGGTGCGATCCAGGGCCAGGTCCTTGTCGGCGAGCTTGCGCAGGTAACGCATCAGCTCGGTTTCGGAATGGTAGCGGTTGAACACCGGGTGGCTGAGGATCGCCGATTGGCGCACCAGTTCGGCCGGGATGCGGCTTTGCACGCTGGCGGCGAGGGCGGCAAAGTCCGGCAGAGCCTTGCCGTCGGCCAACAGGCTCCACAATGCCTCGATATCAGCCTGGCTGGTGGTCTCGTCCAGGGACAGGCCCAGGCGCTCTGCATCCACCACGCGCAGGTTGATGCCTTGAGCGTGCGCCTTGTCGTGCAGGGCGGCAGTCTGTGCGCCGGTGTGCAGGGTCAGGGTGTCGAAGAAGCTCTCTTGCTCGACGCTCAGGCCCAGCGCGCCCAGGCCCTTGGCGAGGATCGCGGTCAGGTGGTGGATGCGGTTGGCAATCTGCACCAGGCCTTTGGGGCCGTGATACACCGCGTACATGCTGGCGATGTTGGCGAGCAGTACCTGGGCGGTGCAGATGTTGCTGGTGGCTTTCTCGCGGCGGATGTGTTGCTCGCGGGTCTGCATCGCCAGGCGCAGGGCCGGCTTGCCGAAACGGTCTACGGAAACGCCGACCAGACGGCCCGGCATGTCGCGCTTGAACGCATCCTTGGTGGAAAAGTACGCCGCGTGCGGGCCGCCGAAACCCAGTGGCACGCCAAAGCGCTGGGCGCTGCCGATGGCCACGTCTGCACCGAATTCACCGGGGGCGGTCAGCAGCGTCAGGGCCAGCAGGTCAGCCGCGACGGCCACCAGGGCATTGGCGGCGTGGAAGCGTTCGGTCAGCTCGCTATAGTCGAACAGATCACCGTTGCTGGCCGGGTATTGCAACAGTGCGCCAAAAAAGCCGCTGACGTCCCTCAGTTCGCGTTCATCACCGACCACCACGTCGATACCCAGGGGTTCGGCACGGGTGCGCAGCACGTCGAGGGTCTGCGGGTGGCAATGGCGAGAGGCGAAGAAGGCATTGCTGCCCTTGTTCTTGCTCAGGCGTTTGCAGAAGGTCATGGCTTCGGCAGCGGCGGTGGCTTCGTCGAGCAGCGAGGCGTTGGCGATCGGCAGGCCGGTGAGGTCGCTGATCAGGGTCTGGAAATTCAGCAGCGCTTCGAGACGGCCCTGGGAAATTTCCGGCTGGTACGGCGTGTAGGCGGTGTACCAGGCCGGGTTCTCCAGCAGGTTGCGCAGGATCGGCGCTGGGGTGTGGCAGTTGTAGTAACCCTGGCCGATGTAGGTCTTGAATAGCTGGTTCTTGCCGGCGATGGCCTTGATCGAGGCCAGTGCATCGGCTTCGCTCTGGCCGTCGCCCATGTCCAGCACGCTGGTGCCCTTGATGCTTTCCGGGATGACGCTGGCGCTCAGGGCTTCCAGGGAGTCGAAACCCAGGCGCTCGAGCATGGCTTGCTCGTCGCTGGCCCGAGGGCCGATATGGCGGGCGATGAATTCGTTGGCGGTGCCGAGATTTACGGTCATGTCGTGGCTCCTCAGGCTTCGGCGTTGGCTTTGATCAGGCGATCGTAGGCGTCTTGATCCAACAGCTTAGCCACTGCGTCGGCGTCGGTCGGTTTAAAGCGGAAGAACCAGCCGTCGCCCAGCGGATCTTCGTTGACCAGTTCCGGGCTGTCGCCGAGCTTGTCGTTCACTTCAAGTACTTCCCCATCGAGGGGCATGTACACACCGCTGGCGGCTTTCACCGATTCAACCGTGGAGGCTTCGTCGCCCTTGGCGTAGGACTGCAATTCAGGCAGTTGCACAAAAACCACGTCGCCCAATGCGTTCTGCGCGAAGGCGGTAATGCCTACGGTGACGCTGCCGTCTGCTTCGGTGCGCAGCCATTCGTGATCTTCAGTAAAACGCAACTCGCTCATGGAAACTCCTGGGGCCAGATTTCGTCTGGTGGACGCGAAGAAAGGCGCGGGGCTTGGCCCGGCCGAATGGCTAAAGCCTTAGCAAGAACGTGGCCAATATGCAAAATTAGTTATTTATCAATAAGTTGAAGGATTTTCGCGCGGCGATAGTCTTCAGCGCTGTAGCGAAATCGCTACAGCGCCTGGGCCAGATAAAATCGTTATGGGATCAGAGCCTTACGATGCGCAGGTTGACGGCGGCTGTAGCGATATCGTTCCACTGTAGCGCTTTCAGTACAGTGGAGGTCGTTTTTGGATGCGATTTTTTCGACCGCACCCATAACCCCTGTGGGAGCGAGCTTGCTCGCGATGACGGTAGCTCTGTCAGCGATAGGTTGACTGACACACCGCTATCGCGAGCAAGCTCGCTCCCACAGGGGAACTGCGGCGGGTCTATGGCTTCCCGGAAATACCGTACTTGCGCAACCGATGGGCAATCGCGGTATGGGAGGTCTGCAGGCGGCTGGCCAACTGGCGAGTAGAGGGGTAGTTGGCATACAGCGATTCGAGCAATTGTTTCTCGAACGCTTCGACGGCTTGCTCCAGGCTTTCGACTTCCACATCGCCTTGGCGCGCCACGGAGGTGCCGGCGATGTCGAGGTCGCCGATGTCCACCAGGCTGCTTTCGCAGATGGCGGCGGCGCGGAAGATCACGTTCTGCAGTTGCCGCACATTGCCCGGCCAGCGATTGCCCAGCAATGCCGGATACGTGCCGGGGGCCAGCCGGCAGACCGGGCGCTGGATCTGCGCGCAGGCCTGCTGCATGAAATAACGCGCCAGCAGCAGGATGTCCTGGCCGCGCTCACGCAGCGGCGGGACTTCGACGTTGAGCACGTTCAGGCGGTAGAACAAGTCTTCGCGGAACGAGCCTTCGCTGACCATTTTCTCCAGGTTGCGGTGGGTGGCGCTGAGGATTCGCACATTGACCTTGATCTCCCGATCGCCACCCACACGGCGAAAGCTGCCGTCATTGAGGAAACGCAGCAGCTTGGCTTGCAGGTACGGCGACATCTCGCCGATTTCATCGAGAAACACCGTGCCCTGGTTCGCCAGTTCCATCAGCCCCGGCTTGCCGCCGCGCTGGGCGCCGGTGAAGGCGCCGGGGGCATAGCCGAACAGTTCGCTTTCGGCGAGGTTCTCCGGCAGCGCGGCGCAGTTCAGGGCCAGGAATGGCGCGCCGTGGCGGGCGCTGATGGCGTGGCAGGCGCGGGCCACCAGTTCCTTGCCGGTACCGGTCTCGCCCTGGATCAGCAGCGGCGCATCCAGGGCCGCGACGCGCTGGGCCCGGGCCTTGAGCGTGCGGATCGCCGGGGATTCGCCCAGCAGCGCGTCGAAACCCTCGGCGTGGTCGTGATGCAGCGCCGACAGGCGTTCGCCGATGCGGTTTGGCTGATAAAGCGTCAGCAGCGCCCCGGCATCGGTGATGGGCGTGGCGTCCAGCAACAAGGTCTGGCCGTTGAGGGTGATTTCCCGCAGCGGCAGGCGAAAACCGTTTTCCAGCAGGGCGTCGAGCAGCGCCGCGTCGCCGAACAGCTCGGCCACGCTTTCCCCGGCCGGTTCCCGACCGTACAAGGCGATCAGCGCGGGGTTGGCGAGCAGCACCTTGCCGGCGCTGTCGAGGGCCAGCACCGGGTCAGTCATGGCGGCGAGCAAGGCATCGAGCTGCAAGTGTCGGCGTTGCCCCGGGAGAATGTCCACCACGGTGACCGCCTGCACGCCGCGCACACTGAACAGCGCCTCGCGCAGTTCGTCGAGCACCTGCGGGCTGAGGGTCGGGGCATCGATGTAGACGTTGGGCGGCACCATCTCCACCGCATCCAGGTTCAAATTGCGCCCACCGAGCAAAGCCAGGACTTCTTGGGTGATGCCGACGCGGTCGATGAAACTGACGTGGATGCGCATGGGGCGGTTTCGGGTTCTGGATTACGAAGGGTGGCAAGTATGCCTTGGGCCGGGGTTTTGGTGAAATCCCGGTCATGTGTCGATTTCCATTGTGGGAGCGAGCCCGCTCGCGAAAGCAGTATGTCAGCCAGCATTAATGTTGGCTGAGACACCGCTTTCGCGAGCAGGCTCGCTCCCACAGGCTCCCCACAGGGCTTATAGCCCGTCATCCCACTCAGGCGTCTCGGGAAACTTCAGCACCAGAAAATCCACCAGGCAACGCAGCGCCGAGGGCATGTGCTTGCGCGATGCATACACTGCGTACATGTTCATCAGCCGCGGTTCGGCGTGGGCCAGCAGGCGCACCAGTTCACCGCTGCGCAGATAAGGGCCGGCCTGGTAGCTGGGCAGCATCGCCACGCCAGCGCCGGCGATCGTTGCCTGGAGCAGCGTGCTGGCTTCGTTGGCGCTGATGTTGCCCTGCACCGGCACCGCGATCTGTTCGCCGTCCTGCTCGAAATGCCACAAGCTCTTGCCGACGTAGGAATGGGTCAGGCAGTTGTGTCGGCTCAAGTCCTCCACCTGTTGCGGTGTCGGCTGCTCGCGCAGGTAACGGGGCGAGGCGCAGATCACCGAGCGGCACACCGTGAGGCGCCGGGCGATCAGGTTGGGATCGAGATCGTTGCTCATGCGGATCGCCAGGTCGATGCGCTCATCTACCAGGTTCACCGTGCGATCGAGCATCTGCAGGTCGACGCTTACCCCCGGGTAGCGCTTGACGAACTCGGCCATGGCCGACGCCAGCTGGGACTGGCCGAATGAGGGGCTGGCGGTGATGCGCAGCATGCCCCGGGGCGCGTCTTCCGGCGTGCTGACGGCGGCTTGAATGTCGCCGGACAGCTCGAGCATCTGTCGGCAGCGCGGCAGGATCTCCGAGCCGGCGGCCGTCAGGCTCAGTTTGCGCGTGGTGCGGTGCATCAGCCGGGCGCCGACCCAGTCCTCCAGCTCCGCCAGGTAGCGCGACACCACCGGTCGCGACAGGTCCAGGTGCTCGGCCGCCGCCGATTGGCTGCCCAGGTCCACCACGGTTACGAACACCCGCATAGCTTGTAGACGATCCATGATTTGCCCGCTTTCAGAAACAAACTATGTCCCAGCATCGCATTTTTTGTAACGAGTCAGGCAACTAAGCTCTGTCCATTCCCTTGCGGACCCTTGGACGACGGAGCACAACATGACCGGATTCACCCCAATCAAACGCCTGCTGCTGGCGACCGCCGCCTTGGCCTTCACCGCCCAGGCCTGGGCGGGCGACTTGACGCTCGATGTCTATAACCCCGGCGCCGCGGCGATTTTCCCGGTGACTTCGGTTCTGGTCAGCGGCGACAAGGAGGCAATCCTGGTGGACGCCCAGTTTGGCAAGGCCCAGGCCGAGCAGGTCGTGGAGAAAATCCGCGCCAGCGGCAAACGGCTGACCACGATTTACATCAGCCACGGCGACCCGGACTACTATTTCGGCCTCGAAACCCTGACCTCAGCGTTCCCTGAAGCCAAGGTGCTCGCGTCGGCAGCGACCGTCGAGCACATCCAGCACACCGCCGACGGCAAGTTGAAATACTGGGGGCCGATCCTGAAGGCCGATGCACCGGCCAAGACGCTCGTGCCCCAGGTACTCAAGGGCGACAGCCTGACGCTGGAGGGCAAGCGCTTGCAGATCATCGGCCTCGACGGCCCGCAACCGGACCGCAGCTTTGTCTGGATTCCATCGATCAAGGCAGTGGTTGGCGGCGTGGTGGTGGCGGAAAACATTCACGTCTGGATGGCCGATACCCAGACGCCGCAATCCCACAAGGACTGGCTGGCGACGCTGGCGGGCATTGAAAAACTGCAACCGGCCACGGTGATCCCCGGCCACTACCTGGGTGAAAGTGCCCGCTCCCTGGCGCCGGTGCGCTTCACCGCCGACTACATCAAGGCCTTCGACGAGGAGACCGCCAAGGCCAAGGATTCCGCCGCGCTGATCGCCGCGATGAAACTACGCTATCCCAACCTGGGGGAGGACAGTTCGCTGGAACTCAGCGCCAAGGTCGCGAAGGGCGAGATGAAGTGGTGACCCTCAACCTTTGATCGGGGCTTTTGTGGCGAGGGAGCTTGCTCCCGCTGGGCTGCGCAGCAGCCCCAATAGCAACAAATGAGAAGTACCTGACACACCGCATGAGCCGTTTTTGCGACTGCTTCGCAGCCGAGCGGGAGCAAGCTCCCTCGCCACGAATGTGTTCATGGCTCCAAGACGCGTTGAAGTAATCCCTACGAATAACCATAGGAGAACACCATGAGCAAAATCGCAATCATTGGCGCCACCGGCCGGGCCGGCAGCCAGCTGTTGGAAGAGGCCCTGCGACGCGGCCACAGCGTGACGGCCATCGCCCGCAATACGACCAAGATCGGCGAGCGGGCCGGCGTGGTCAGCAAGCAACTGGACGTACTGGACAGCGAGGCGTTGACCGCAGCAGTCGCCGGCCATGACGTGGTAATCAGCGCCGCGCACTTTGCCACCGTGCCGGCCGATAAGGTCATCGCTCCGGTGAAAGCTGCCGGGGTCAAGCGTCTGCTGGTGGTGGGCGGTGCCGGTTCGTTGTTGCTGCCGGATGACAGCCGTGTGATCGACAGCGAGGGCTTCCCGGAGGAATACCTGGCCGAAGCCAGCGCCGGTGCGTTGTTCCTCGACGTGTTGCGCAAGGAACAGGACCTGGATTGGATCTTCCTCTCGCCCTCGGCGGAGTTCGTCGAAACCGAGCGCACCGGGCAGTTCCGTGTCGGCAAGGATCACTTGTTGTTCGACCAGGCCGGACGCAGTTGGATCAGCTTTGCCGACTACGCCATTGCGATGATCGATGAAGTCGAAACGCCGCAGTTCTCACGGACGCGGTTTACCGTCGGCTATTGATCGCGGGGATCAGCCGTGAAGCCGCACCCAGACGCTGACCAGCACCGTCGCCGCCATCAGCCAGGCGACGGCTGCTACGGCCAATGAGGCTTCGAGGCGCATGCGGTCGACCATCACGTACAGCGTCGCAAGATAGACGAAGTACGGAATGATCGACCACATGCCGAACACGATGGTGGTCTTCAGGTCGTCCACCGAGCGGCCCTTGCCGACGATGTAGTGGGCGATCAGGGCGAAAGTGGGAAACAGCGGCACCAGCCCGGCAATGTAATAATTCCTGGTCTTGGCGAGCATCGCCAGGATGACCACTACGGCTGCGCCAAGCGCCGCCTTGAAAATCAGATCCACAGGTTCGCGTCCTCGGTCAGTGGCTCAAGCCATATTTTTTGACTTTGTCGAACAGCGTGGTCTTGGCCATGCCCAGCTCCTGGCTGGCCTGGGTCAGGTTGCCGCCGCTGCGTTGCAATGCGTCCACCAGCAGGTTGCGCTCGAAGGCTTCCACCGCTTCGGCGAAAGCCAGGCCCTGGCTGCCCGCGCTGGCGCCGGACTTCTTGAAAGCCGGCAGACCGAGGGCATAACGCTCGGCGACGTTGCGCAGTTCACGTACGTTGCCCGGCCAGTCGTGGCTCATCAGGTTCGACAGGGTCTGGTTGTCCAGCTCCGGCACCGTGCGGTCGAAGCGCAGGGACGATTGCTGGAGGAAATGCTCGAACAGTTGCAGGATGTCCTCGCGCCGTTCGCGCAGGGGCGGCAGTTCCAGGGTGACCACGTTGAGGCGGTAATACAGGTCGCTGCGGAACTGCCCGGCCCGGCCCATTTCGTCGAGGTCGGACTTGGTGGCGGCGATCACGCGACAATCCACGGCCACGCTCTGGTTCGAGCCCAGGCGCTCCAGGGTGCGTTCCTGCAACACCCGCAGCAGCTTGATCTGCAAGGGCAGGGGCATGCTTTCCACTTCATCGAGAAACAGCGTGCCGCCATCGGCGTGCTCGATCTTGCCGATCCGGCGTTTGCCCGCACCGGTGAAAGCGTTGGCCTCGTGACCGAAAATCTCGCTTTCGAACAGGTTTTCCGGCAGCCCCCCGCAGTTCAGCGCGACGAACTGTTTGTCGTGGCGTCGGCTGAAATCATGCAGGCAGCGGGCGACCAGTTCCTTGCCGGTGCCGGTTTCGCCCTCGATCAATACGTTGGCCGAGGTGTCGGCGACGTTGGCGATCAGCGCTCGCAAATGCTGCATGGCCGGCGAGCGGCCAATGATCCGGCCTTCCAGCGAATCGCGTTCGGCCAGTTTCCTGCGCAGCGTTGAAACTTCCCGGGCCAGGCTGCGTTGCTCCAGGGCGCGGCGGGCAACGTCCACCAGGCGTTCGGGAGAGAAGGGTTTTTCCATGAAGTCATAGGCGCCTTTCTGCATGGCGCCGACGGCCATGGAGATATCGCCGTGGCCGGTGATCAACACCACTGGCAGGCTGCGGTCGCGGGCCTTGAGCCGGGTCAGCAGTTCCAGCCCATCGATGCCCGGCAGCCGGATGTCACTGATGACGATGCCGGCAAAATCATCGCCAACCCGTTCCAGGGCCTCTTCGGCGCTGCCCACGCCCACGCAGGGAATGTCTTCCAGGGTCAGGGCCTGTTGGCAGCCCAACAGGACATGGGGGTCGTCTTCGACGATCAGAACGCTCAGGTCGTTGTTCATAGCGGCTCGGCAGGTGAAAGGCTTACCAACGGTAAACTGAGGACAAACGTGGTGCCACCATCGTCCGGGTGCTCGACGCCCAGGTGCCCGCCCGCGGCGGCGCACAGGCTCGCCGAAAGCGTCAGGCCGAGGCCCAGGCCTTGTTCGCCGGGCTTGGTGGTGAAAAAAGGTTCGAACAGATGCTTGCGTGCCTGCGGATCGATGCCGTGGCCGTTATCGCGCACCCGCAGGCGGTATTTGCCATCGCTGATCTCACCGGCGAGCCACAGTTTTGGCTCGGGTTGGACTTGCATCGCGTCCAGGGCGTTGCCAATCAGGTTCACCAGGATCTGCTCCAGGCGTGTCTGGTCGATTTGCAGCTGGACGTCTTCGAAAGCTGTCTGTGTCTGGACGCCAAGTTTTTCCAGACGCGCCCCGAGCAATTGCAGCGCGGCCTCGACGGCCTTGCCCAGGCTGGCCCGGCCCTTGTCGTCACCGCGTCGGGCAAAGGCACGCAGGCTGGCGGTGATCCGGCCCATGCGGTCGATCAGGTCGTTGATGGTCCTGAGGTTGGCGCTGGCAATGTCCAGCTGGCCGCGCTCCAGGAAGCGCACCGTGTTGCCGGACAACGTACGCAACGCAGCCAGCGGCTGGTTGAGTTCATGGGCGATGCTGGTGGACATCTGGCCGATGGCCGCCAGCTTGCCGGCCTGTACCAGTTCGTCCTGGGCGCGGCGCAGGGTCTCTTCCGCTTGCCGACGTTCGCGGATCTGGCCTTTGAGCCGCTCGTTGCTGGCCCGCAGGTCGGTGGTGCGTTCGGTAATCCGACGTTCGAGCTGGTTGTTGGCTTGCTGCAACGCTTCCCGAGCGGCGAGGCGGGTGGCAATCACCTTGCGCCGCTCGTTCCAGGCGATCAGCAGGAAGGCCACCAGGGCAAACGCCACGGCCACCAGGATGCCCTGGTTGATCGCTTGGCGGCGCAGGTCTTCAAGTGGGGTGAGCAAGGTGAAATTCCACGGCGTGTCGCTCAACGGCCGGGTCTGCGAGAGGTAGCTGGTGGCCTGCTGGTCGGCGGCGATTTCGGTATTGGCGGGGAAGGTCAGCTTCTCCATGCCTTCGGCCAGTTGCTCGCGGGCCAGGGGGATCAGCTCGTTCAGCGGGAACCAGTAGTATTGCAGGCTGCGGGCCAGGCGTTCCTTGGTTTCGTCGCTCAGCGGCCGTACGGACTTGAGCCGTCGCGCTGGATCACTGGAGAGGATGATGATGCCGTTCTCGTCGCTGACGAAGGCTTCCAGGCGTGCTCGCTGCCAGCGTTCCTCCATGGCTTCGAGACGCACCTTGACCACGGCCACGCCGATGATCTTGCCTCTTTCTTCCAGCCCATGGGCCAGGTAGTAGCCCGGCTCGCCGTTGGTGCTGCCGATGCCGTAGAAGCGTCCCGGCTGGCCGCGAACGGCGTTCTGGAAGTAGGCGCGGAATGACAGGTCTTCGCCCAGGTAACTGTCGACGTCGCGCCAGTTGCTGGTGGCCATCACCCGGCCGGTAGTGTCCATGACATAGATGGCCCGGCTACGGCTGCGCCGATTCAGGCCCTCGAGGTACTCGTTGACGGTCTTGCGGTGCTCGGGTGTCGGGTCGTCGAGCAGTTTCGAGACGCTGGATTCAAGCTCCAGCAGGCTGGGCAGATAGGTGTATTTGCTGATCTCGCTTTCCACCGCCCGGGCATGCAGTTCCAGCTGGCGCTCGCCATTTTCGGCCAGGCCGCGAATGCCGTAGTGCTCGCTGATCCAGAAGCCGAGGTAACCCAGGCCGATCATCAGGGCAATGACCAGCGGCGGCAGGAACAGGTGGCGGATCAGGCGGGGTTTCACGGCGAGTGATGGCGGCGCGGCGCGATAGAGGGTGGGGTCGCATTTCATCACAGAAGCCTTGGGTCAACCAGTGAGGCGGCGATTGCCCTTCAAACGCGGTCCCGTGGCGAGGGAGCTTGCTCCCGCTCGGCTGCGAAGCAGTCGCAAAACGGCTAATGCGGTATGCCTGATACATCGCATTTGCCGGATTTGGGGCCGCTACGCGACCCAGCGGGAGCAAGCTCCCTCGCCACAAGGGCAAGCGCGTCTAAAGAAGGCGACGCTTAGTGCTGCAGGATTTTCTCAAGGAAATGCTGCGCACGTTCGGAGCGGGCGCTGATGTCGCCGAAGAACTCTTCCTTCTCGCAATCCTCGATGATCTGGCCCTGGTCCATGAAGATCACCCGGTTCGCCACTTTGCGGGCGAAGCCCATTTCGTGGGTCACGCACATCATGGTCATGCCTTCGTGGGCCAGTTGCACCATCACGTCCAGCACTTCGTTGACCATTTCCGGGTCGAGGGCCGAGGTCGGTTCGTCGAACAGCATCACCACCGGGTCCATCGCCAGCGCACGGGCAATCGCCACGCGCTGTTGCTGGCCGCCGGAAAGCTGGCCCGGGTGCTTGTGGGCATGGGCGGACAGGCCGACGCGCTCAAGCAGTTGCAGGCCTTTTTTGGTGGCTTCTTCCTTGCTGCGGCCCAGCACCTTGATCTGCGCGATGGTCAGGTTTTCGGTGATGGTCAGGTGCGGGAACAATTCGAAGTGCTGGAACACCATGCCCACCCGCGAACGCAGTTTCGGCAGATTGGTCTTCGGGTCGGCGATGGAGGTGCCATCGACCACGATGTCGCCTTTCTGGAACGGCTCCAGCGCGTTGACGCACTTGATCAGCGTGGACTTGCCCGAACCCGACGGCCCGCACACCACCACAACCTCACCCTTGCTGACCTCGGTGCTGCAATTGGTCAGTACCTGGAAGTCCCCATACCACTTGTTGATGTTCTTGATAGAGATCATACGGCGAACCTTTTTTGCAGACGCTTGACCAGCAGCGAGGCGGCAAAGCTGATTGTGAAGTACACGAGACCTGCGATGATCAGGAACTCATTGGAGCGGCCGATGATGTCGCCATTGGCCCGCGAAGCATTGAGGAAGTCCACCAGGCCGACGGTGTAGACCAGCGAGGTGTCCTGAAACAGGATGATGCTCTGTTGCAGCAACAGCGGGGTCATCTTGCGAAACGCCTGGGGCAGGATGATCAGGCGCATGACCTGGCCATAGTTCATGCCCAGTGCCTGTGCCGCGCCCATCTGGCCCTTGGGGATCGACTGCACGCCGGCCCGGACGATTTCGCAGAAGTAAGCCGCCTCGAACATCATGAACGCCACGACGCAAGAGCCGAACGCGCCGATCGGCGTGTCTTCACCGGTGATCCAGCGCAGCACGAACGGCACCGCCAGGTAGAACCAGGTGATGACCAGCAGCAACGGGATCGAGCGGAAATAGTTGACGTAGGCGCCAGCGATGTTGGAGACCAGCTTGTTGTGGGACAGGCGCATCAGCGCCAGGATCGTCCCCAGGATGATCCCGCCAACGACGCCCAGGGCCATCAGCTTGAGGGTCATCACCATGCCGTTCCACAAACCGGGAATGGCCGGGATGATGCCTGTGAAGTCGAATTCCATTATTTACCCCCCACGGAGATCAGGCCGGGCACCGCGACTTTCTTCTCGACCATGCGCATGAGCAGCATCAGGCTCATGTTCAGGGTGAAGTAGATCAGCGTCGCCAGGGTAAAGGCTTCGAACAGGTTGGCCGAGAACTCGGCGGTCTGCTTGGTCTGCGCGAGCAGCTCCATCAGGCCGATCAGCGAGGCCACGGAGGAGTTCTTGAAGACGTTGAGAAATTCCGAGGTAAGCGGCGGAATGATGATCCGGTAGGCCTGTGGCAGCAGCACGTTCCAGTAGATCTGGGGCAGCTTGAAGCCCATGGCGCGGGCGGCGGCTTCCTGGCCGCGTGGCAGCGCCTGGATGCCGGTGCGCACCTGCTCGCAAACCCGTGCGGCAGTGAACAGGCCCAGGCAGACGACGACGCTGAGGTAGGCCGAGGTGGTCGGGTTGAGGTCCTGCTTGTACCATTCCTGCATGTCGGCGGGCAGCAGGTCCGGCACCAGGAAGTACCAGATGAACAGCTGCACCAGCAGCGGCACATTACGAAAGAGTTCCACGTAGCAAGTCGCGATGCCCGACACCAGCCGGTTCGGCACGGTGCGCATCACACCCAGGATCGAGCCCAGCAGCAGGGCAATGATCCAGGCGACGACGGCGATGGCAATGGTCCAGCCCAGGCCGGCCACGTACCAGTCGAGATAGATCTCGCTGCCCACGCCGGTGGACTTGAAGAACACGCCCCAGTCCCAGTTGTAATTCATCAGGGTCTCCCCTCAGATCGATCGATGTACAAATATCTGCAGGGGGAAGTCCTTTCCCGCCCAATCTTGAGGATCGGGCACACACTCTCGGCTCGACTCGCCGTTTCGAGTGTTTCCTTTGATTCCAGCAGGGAATGACACACTCCTGGAAGGGCCGGGCCCTTCCAGGAGGTAAGGTTAGTCAGAAATCAGGATTTCTTTTCGTCAGCCGCTTTGTCGGTCGGTTCTGCGATCAGTTTCTTGAGTTCGTCGCTCATCGGGAAATTGAGGTTCAGGCCTTTTGGCGGGATAGGTTGCATGAACCATTTTTCGTAGATCTTGTTGATCTCGCCCGACGCGTAGGTGGCCTTGATAGCGTCATCGACAACCTTTTTGAACGGCTCGTCGCCCTTGCGCACCATGCAGCCGTAGATTTCGTAGGATTGCGGAGTACCGGTGACGGCCCAGTCATCGGCCTTCTTGGCCTTGGCGGCTTCGCCGGCCAGCAGCGCGTCGTCCATCATGAACGCGACGGCACGACCCGATTCCAGCATCTGGAAGGACTCGCCGTGGTCCTTGGCCGAGATGACGTTCATGCCCATTTGCTTGTCGGCATTCATGGCCTTGAGCAGGCGCTCGGACGTGGTGCCGGCGGTGGTCACGACGTTCTTGCCCTTGAGGTCGTCGAAATCCTTGTACTTGGAGTCTTTCTTGGACAGCAGCTTGGTGCCGATCTCAAAGATGCCAACGGAGAAGGCGACTTGTTGCTGGCGCTCGACGTTGTTGGTGGTGGAGCCGCACTCCAGGTCCACGGTGCCGTTCTGTACCAGCGGGATACGGGTTTGCGAGGTGACCAGGTTGTACTTGACCTGCAGGTTCGGCACATCCAGCTCTTTTTTCAGGGCTTCGACGACTTTCAGCTGGATGTCGTGGGAGTAGCCGACCGGTTTGCCGGAAGCGTCCGCGATGTAGGAAAACGGAATGGAGGCGTCGCGGTGGCCGAGCGTAACGACGCCGGACTCTTTGATCTTTTTCAGTGTGCCGGTCAGTTCGGCGGCGAAGACCGGAGTGCTGATCAGAGCGGCAGCAACGGCTGCGCCCAGGAGATGGGGAACGATGCGCATCGATGTTTCCTCGACATTGTTTTTTTTGTATTCGGCCGGTTCACCGGCCCTGAGTGCTTCGAATGCCTGGAAGCTCCTGTTGTGTTGGCGTACAGGCGTTCGTCTCCACGAGTGTAGAGCATGACTCGTGCCAGGCCAGTGGCGATTGGTTAACACTATGTTTTTAAAAGAAATTAATGTTTTGTTTCAGGTTTTTGGCCGATTCTTTATCCGGTTTGCCGAACCGACCGTCGGGTCGTGTTCGGAAAACCGAATGGCTTGAGAACCCATCGACCCCTGTGGGAGCGAGCCTGCTCGCGAAGGCGGTCTCTCAGTTGCATCAGTTGTGAAGCGGATGGCCTCTTCGCGAGCAGGCTCGCTCCCACAGGGGAGTTGCGGTGCATTCCAGGCAATAAAAAGCCCCTGAATCGCAGGATTCAGGGGCTTTCTGGTTTCGCGGGTCGCACTCAGGCCGCTTCGATCTTGCGCCGGTTGTGCTCGACCTTGTCCAGATACGTGCGAAGCTTTTCCTGTTCAGCGGCGGTTGTGAACAAGCCCAGCTTGCTGCGACGCCAGAGAATATCCTCGGCGTCGATGGCCCACTCGTCGCTGCACAGATAGTCGACTTCCCGGGTATAAAGGCCCGCGCCGATGTGCTCGCCCAGGTCGGCAAGGCTGTGGACGCCTTCGAGCATGCGCCAGGTGCGGCTGCCATAGGTAGTGGCCCAGCGGCGGGCGATATCGGTGGGCAGCCAGTCGAACTTGTCGCGGATTGCCGAGCACAGAGCCTGTGGCGTGGTCATGTTTTCGCCGCCGGGCAAGGTCTCCAGGGCCGTCCAGCTCGGGCGCATCTGGGTGAAGTACGGAGCCAGCTGGGCCATCGCCGACTCGGCAAGCTTGCGGTACGTGGTCAGTTTGCCGCCGAACACCGATAACAACGGAGCTTCCTGGCCACCGCCCGACAGCGCCAGGGTGTAGTCCCGGGTCACGGCGGAAGGGTTGTCGGATTCGTCGTTGCACAAAGGCCGGACACCGGAATAGCTGTGCAGAATGTCGTCGCGGCTGATCTGTTTCTTGAAGTGCGCATTGACGACCTTCAGCAGGTAGTCGGTTTCGCCCTCGGTAATTGCCACCTTGGCCGGATCGCCGGTGTATTCGCGGTCGGTCGTGCCTATCAGGGTGAATTGATTCAGATACGGGATGGTGAAGACGATGCGCTGGTCTTCGTTTTGAAGAATGTGCGCATGCTCGCCTTCGTAGAGTTTTGGCACGATCAGGTGGCTGCCCTGGATCAGACGGATGCCGTAGGGCGATTCCATCTTCAGGTCATCACGAATGAACTTGGCGACCCATGGGCCGGCGGCGTTCACCAGCGATTTGGCCAGGATTGAAAACAGGCTGCCGTCGGCACGTTCCAGGTTCAATTGCCACAGGCCTTTACTGCGCCGAGCGCTGACGCAACGGGTGCGGGTGTGGATATGCGCACCTTTTTCTCGCGCCGCCATGGCATTGAGCACCACCAGCCGGGCGTCATCGACCCAGCAATCGGAGTATTCGAAGCCTTTGGTGATCTCGCTTTTTAATGCGCTGTCGGCGCCGAATTTCAGACTCCGGGAGCCGGCGAGCTGCTCGCGCTTGCCCAGGTGATCATAAAGGAACAGGCCGGCGCGGATCATCCAGGCCGGACGCAGGTGCGGGCGATGGGGCAACACGAAGCGCATCTGCTTGACGATGTGCGGAGCCTTGGTCAGCAGCACTTCGCGTTCGGCGAGTGCTTCACGTACCAGGCGGAATTCGTAATGTTCGAGATAACGCAGGCCGCCATGGATCAGCTTGCTGCTGGCAGAAGAGGTGTGGCTGGCCAAATCGTCCTTTTCGCAAAGGAACACCGAAAGACCGCGACCGGCAGCATCCGCGGCGATCCCTACACCATTGATACCGCCACCGATGACGGCGACGTCATAGACTTCAGCGAGAGGGGGCATAGGCAAGGTGGAATTGGGCATCGGCTGGCCTCGGGTTCTTTTTTCGAAATATTTGAATTCGAACATAAATGTTCATTTGCGAAAATACTAGCCCATAAGCACAGCAACAGCCAGTCGAATCCGATTGAAAATACTGATCGAAGTACGCTGAAAGGAAAATTTTCGAACAAAAAGGAGTTGAGGAGGGTTTTTGTGGCGAGGGAGCTTGCTCCCGCTGGATGGCGAAGCCGTCCCAAGCAGGCCGGCGTTTTTCTTCAGGCTAGCCCCATCAGGCCGATTTACGACGGCTACGCCGCCGAGCGGGAGCAAGCTCCCTCGCCACAGGGGATGGGGGGTGAAGTCAGACCACTTCCAGGCGAATCTTGTGCTGGCTCAACAACTGCGCCAGGGCCGGCACCGGTTGTTGGTCGGTCACCAGGCAATCGATCAGGCTGATCGGGCCCAGGCGGACCATGGCGTTGCGGCCGAACTTGCTGGAATCCGCCGCAAGCAATACCTGCCGGGCGTTGGCGATGATGGCTTGGGAGACCCGGACCTCCTGGTAGTCAAAATCCAGCAGGCTGCCGTCCTCGTCGATCCCGCTGATGCCCACCAGGGCGAAGTCGACTTTGAACTGACTGATGAAATCGACGCTGGCCTGACCGACCACGCCGCCGTCACGGCGCACGTTGCCGCCGGCGATCAGGACTTCGAAATCATCCTTGGCACTGAGGATCGATGCCACGTGCAGGTTGTTGGTGATGACTTTCAAATGGTTGTGATTGAGCAGCGCCCGGGCGATGGATTCGGTGGTGGTACCGATATTGATGAACAGCGAGGCGTGGTCAGGAATCTGCGCAGCGATCGCTTCGGCGATGCGTTGCTTCTCATCGCGCATCTGATCGGCGCGCATGGCGTAGGCGGTGTTTTCCACGCTGGAATCGTAAGCGGCGCCGCCATGGTAGCGGCGCAGCAGGTTCACTTCCGCCAGTTGATTGATGTCGCGGCGGATGGTCTGCGGGGTGACGACAAATAGCTGCGCCATTTCCTCGATGCTGACATAGCCGCGTTCGCGGACCAGTTCAAGGATTTGCTGCTGGCGGGGAGGCAGATTCATGGGGCTTCCTTTGGGCTGCCGTACAAAATTTGCCCATGATGCCGCAGGAATCCTTTCCCGACCAGTTTCAGATCCTCATCATCCTCGGCTCAGCTGTCATTCAGCGTCTTCGTGGGGCTCCCAATCGCGCGTGCGGCTGACGGCTTTTTTCCATCCTGCGTAGAGTTTTTCCTTGGCTTGCTCATCCAGCTGCGGTTCGAACTCGCGCTCGATGACCGCTTTGCCACGCAACTCTTCCAGGCTGCCCCAGAAACCGCATGCCAGGCCAGCCAGGTATGCCGCGCCGAGCGCAGTGGTTTCGCGCATTTTCGGGCGTTCGACCTGCGTGCCAAGAATGTCGGCCTGAAATTGCATGAGGAAATTGTTGGCCACGGCGCCACCGTCCACGCGCAAGGACTTGAGGCGTTCGCCGGCATCCTGTTGCATGGCGTCGAGTACGTCGCGGGTCTGGTAGGCGATGGATTCCAGCGCGGCCCGGATGATGTGATCGACACGCACGCCACGGGTCAGGCCGAACAGCGCGCCACGGGCGTAGGGGTCCCAGTACGGTGCGCCGAGGCCGGTGAAGGCTGGCACCAGGTAAACGCCGTTGCTGTCCTTGACCTTGTTGGCGAAGTATTCGGTGTCGAGGGCGTCGTTGATGATTTTCAGTTCATCGCGCAGCCACTGGACGGTAGAGCCACCGTTGAACACGGCGCCTTCCAGGGCGTAGGCCACTTCGCCGCGAGGACCGCAGGCGATGGTGGTCAGCATGCCGTGGTTGGATTTGACGGCTTTGTTACCGGTGTTCATCAGCAGGAAGCAGCCGGTGCCATAGGTATTTTTCGCCTGGCCCGGTTCCACGCACATCTGGCCGAAGAGGGCGGCCTGCTGGTCGCCGGCGATGCCGCCAATAGCGATGCCGCTTTTGGTCCGGCCGTAGATTTCCGAGGATGATTTGACTTCCGGCAGCATCTCGCGAGGGATGTTGAGGATGTCGAGCATCTTCGCGTCCCACTCCAGCGTGTGGATGTTGAAGAGCATGGTGCGAGAGGCGTTGGTGTAGTCGGTGACGTGGACCTTGCCGCCGGTAAATTTCCAGATCAGCCAGCTGTCCACGGTGCCGAACAGCAATTCACCGTTGCGCGCGCGCTCGCGGCTGCCTTCGACGTTGTCGAGGATCCACTTGAGCTTGGTGCCGGAAAAGTAGGGGTCGGTCACCAGGCCAGTGGCTTCACTGATGTACTGCTCGTGGCCGTCGCGCTTGAGTTGCTGGCAGATTTCGGTGCTGCGTCGACATTGCCAGACTACCGCGTTGTAAATGGGGCGGCCGGTGGACTTGTCCCAGACCACGGTGGTTTCGCGCTGGTTGGTGATGCCGATTGCGGCGACCTGGTCGTGATGCAAACCCGCTTGAGCCAAGGCTTCCACCATCACCGCGCTTTGCGTGGCAAAGATTTCCATGGGGTCATGCTCGACCCAGCCCGGTTGCGGATAGTGCTGGACGAATTCCCGTTGGGCGGTGCAGACCACGTTGGCGTCACGGTCGAAAATAATGGCGCGTGAGCTGGTCGTACCCTGGTCGAGGGCAATGATGTAGTTTTTGTTCTCTGAGTCAGTCATGTCGATTGCCTTGGGACGTGTGTTTGGGATGAAGCCATGGCGCATGCTTGAAGGGCAGTGGCATGCGCCCATTGTTTCAGGAAGTTCTTGGCTTGCCGTCAATGGCCGGTTCTGCATCCTTTGTAGCAGCCTTGGCACCCGGCAGGTGTCGGGCAATCAATCCGCGATACGCGGCAGCGCCCAGGCACGCACCCACTATCGGCGCGAAAATCGGAACCAGGAAGTAAGGGATGTCACGCCCGCCCGTGAGGGAAATTTCACCCCAGCCAGCGAAGAAAGTCATCAATTTTGGACCGAAGTCCCGCGCCGGGTTCATCGCGAAGCCTGTCAGCGGTCCCATCGAGCTGCCGATCACGGCGATCAGGAGACCGATCAGCAGCGGCGCAAGCGCACCACGAGGCAGGCCATTGTTGTCGTCGGTCAGGGACATGATCACGCCCATCAGGATTGCAGTGATGATCACCTCCACCAGAAAGGCTTGGCCGGTGGAGAGCGCCGGGTGCGGGTAGGTGGAGAATACCGAAGCCAGTTCGAGGCTGGCTTGGGTGCCACGAATCATTTGCCGGGACTGTTCGAAATCGAAGAAAAGATTGCTGTACAGCGTGTAGACCAAGAGCGCGCCACAGAATGCCCCCGCCACCTGGCAGACAATATAGAAGGGCAATTTGCGTTTTTCGAAATCGGTAAAAATACACAGGGCGATGCTGACGGCGGGGTTGAGGTGGGCGCCGGAAATACCCGCGCTGAGGTAGATGGCCATGCTGACCCCGACACCCCAGATGATGCTGATTTCCCACAACCCGAAACTCGCGCCCGCGACCTTGAGCGCCGCGACGCAACCGGTACCGAAAAAAATCAGCAGGGCGGTACCGAGGAATTCGGCCAGGCATTGGCTGGAAAGGGTGGGCTGTTGTAAAGCGGTAGTCATGCAAACCTCGGTGTTTTTGTTCTTGTCTGGTGCCTTCGATAAACCTTGAAGACACATTCTTCGCCGAGACCAGGATCCCCATCCGGGTCTCGGGTGCTGCTTGAGACAGGTAAATCGGCTTTCAGTTTCGAAAAAATATAGACAAGAAACGCTGGTGTCAAAGGTCGAAAGTGAACCGTCGGTCATATTTGGATTATTCGTCACGTGAATGTTTCGCTGTGCTCCCTGCAGGGAGATCATCCCAGTAGGCTCACGACGCCTTTTCATTGCCGATCGCTTAGAATCCGCGCCACTCTTTTGCTTTTTCCTTGTCAGGAGCCGTCATGACCCCCGCATTGGACCTGCTTAAAAAAGTGCGCGCCGAACATCGCATCCACAGTTACGAACATGATCCGAAGGCTGCCTCCTATGGGCTGGAGGCGGCTGAAAAACTCGGTCTGGATCCGGCGCAGGTGTTCAAGACCCTGTTGGCGGCCAGCGAAAAAGGCGAATTGCTGGTGGCCGTGGTGCCGGTGGCCGGGAGCCTGGATCTGAAAGGCCTGGCTCATGCGGCCGGAGTGAAAAAAGTCGAGATGGCCGATCCGGCCGCGGCGCAGCGTTCGACCGGCTATCTGCTGGGCGGGATCAGCCCGCTGGGTCAGAAAAAGCGTCTTCGCACGTTTATCGACAATTCTGCGCAGCCGCTGGCCAGCATGTTCGTCAGCGCGGGGAGGCGCGGGCTGGAAGTGGAACTGGCGCCTGCGGTACTGGCGGAGCATACCGGAGCGATCTTTGCTGATATCGGGCGTGCCTGAGCCTGTTGGTGGCCGCTGCGCGCCCAAGCGGGAGCAAGCTCCCTCGCCACAATGATTTGAATCTTCAAGATCGATCGGGCGTCAGATTTCATGTGCGCTGTAGGGTGAAAATTCTGCTGATCTGTCACTGGCTAAACGATGTCCGGGCAGCTCATGCTCGCGCATCAATAAAAAAGGAGAAGTGCCATGCAGCTCGCGTTTCATCAAGTCGATGCGTTCAGTGACCGGCCGTTTGGCGGTAACCCGGCGATGGTCTATCGGCTCGATGCCTGGCTTGCCGATGAACTGATGCAGAAAATTGCCGCCGAACACAACCTGGCCGAGACCGCTTTTCTGGTACGTGAGAACCAGCGTTGGCACATTCGCTGGTTCACGCCCACCACCGAAGTGCCGCTGTGTGGGCACGCGACGTTAGCCAGCGCTCATGTGCTGTTCGAGGTCTACCGCGAACCGGCCGAGCGACTCGACTTCATCTGCAAGTCCGGAGCGTTGAGTGTCTCTCGTGAAGGCGATCGGTTGTGGTTGGATTTCCCGGCCATCGTGCCGACTGAGTTGGGCGCCTCCCTGGCGGTCCAGAGCGCCTTGGGTGTCGAGGCGGTGGATGTGCTCAGTTGCAACGAATTGTTCGTGGTGCTGGAGTCGGAGCAGGCAGTGCTCGATTGCAAGCCGGACATGGCGGCCCTGGCGAAGCTGCCGTGGCCGGGCGCGATCGTTACCGCACCGGGAAGCAAGCACGATTTTGTCTCGCGCTATTTTGCCCCGGCGATCGGCATCAACGAGGATCCGGTAACCGGATCGACTCATTGCAGCTTGATTCCATACTGGTCCAAACGCCTGAACAAACATGGCCTGACGGCCTATCAATGCTCGGCGAGGGGCGGGGCATTGTTTTGCCGATTGGAAGGTGAGCGGGTGAAGATTGGCGGGGATGCGACGTTGGTGGCTAGCGGTACGCTGACACTCGGCTAAGCCAGCTGAATCCAATGATATAAATTGTGGGAGCGAGCTTGCTCGCGATAGCGATTCTTCAGCTTGCATCAATGCTGACTGTGCCTCCGCTATCGCGAGCAAGCTCGCTCCCACAGGTATTGTGTTCTTCCAATCTTAGCTGGCGGTGCCATACCGCCGCACACCACTTTCCCCGATCGGCAGATGCGCCGCCGTGCTGCCCGACGCCTGGAACAGCACCAGGTGCTCAGCCGCCACGCGTATACCGACCGTAGCCCCGACCTGATGGTCGGCATGGCTTGGAAAAATCGACTCCAGTTGTGCGCCGGTCGGCAGTTGCAGGCGATACAAGGTTGAAGCACCGAGGAACGTCTTGCCAACGATAGTTGCCGTGAGCGGACTGTCCGGCGCGTGGACGATGTCGTCCGGGCGCAGCAGGACGTCTACGGCACTGCCGATGGGCCAGGTGTACGCCCGGTTGCCGCGCAGCATGCCCAGTTCGGTCTGCACCGATTCCGGGCTGTCGAGCTGACCGCGGATGAAGTAACCCTGGCCGATGAAACTGGCGACATAGGGCGTCAGAGGTTCGTGATACAGGTTGTAGGGCGTATCCCACTGTTCCAGGCGACCCTCTCTGAACACACCGACATGGTCACTCACCGCAAAGGCTTCTTCCTGGTCATGGGTGACCAGGATTGCGCTGGTGCCGCGGGCCTTGAGAATGTCCCGCACCTCATGGCTGAGCTTGCGTCGCAGCTCGCCGTCGAGGTTGGAGAACGGCTCGTCGAGTAACAGCAGTTGGGGTTCCGGTGCCAGTGCGCGGGCCAGCGCCACGCGCTGTTGCTGGCCTCCCGACAGCTCGTGGGGAAAACGCTTGCCCAGGCTTTTCAGGTTGACCAGCTCCAACAGTTCTTCGACCACGCGATCCTTGTCCGGATGTTTGCGGATGCCGAACGCGATATTTTCGGCGACGCTTAAATGCGGGAACAGCGCGTAGTCCTGGAACACCATGCCGATGCGGCGTTTTTCCGGAGCGAGGGTAAACCCCGCGCGGGAAATGGTTTCCCCAGCCAACTGGATCTCGCCTTCATGCACCGGTTCGAAACCGGCGATGGCCCGCAGGGTGGTGGTCTTGCCACACCCGGAAGAGCCGAGCAGGCAACCGATGTCACCAGCATTGAGGTGCAGGTTGAGGTTCTGGACGACCCGCTGGTCCTGATAACCGCAGGCCAGATTGTGCAGATTCAATAACAATGGAGCACTCATGCGTGGTGGTACGCCGGCTCGACGAGGAATTCAAGCAGGGCCTTCTGTGCATGGAGACGGTTTTCTGCCTGGTCCCACGCCACCGAGCGGGGATCATCGAGCAGGTCGAGACTGATTTCTTCGCCACGGTGGGCTGGCAGGCAATGCATGAACAGCACCTCGGCATCCGCGAGGTCGAGCAGTGCCCGATTGACCTGGAAGGGCGCAAACAACTCCAGGCGCTTGGCGGTTTCTTCTTCCTGGCCCATGGATGTCCAGACGTCGGTGCTCACCAGGTGCGCGCCGGCGACGGCCTGTTTCGGATCGCGCAGGATTGTCACCCGGTCGCCGGCCCTGGCGACGAATTGCGGGTTGGGTTCGTAGCCTTCAGGGCAGGCGATGCGCAACTGGAAGTCGAACTGGATCGCCGCTTCTATATAGCTGTTGCACATGTTGTTGCCATCGCCGATCCAGGCCACGGTCTTGCCCTGGATCGGGCCGCGATGTTCGAGGAAAGTCTGCATGTCGGCGAGCAACTGGCACGGGTGCAGATCGTCGGACAGGCCATTGATCACCGGCACGCGAGAATGCGCCGCGAACTGGGTCAGCGTGCTGTGGGCAAAAGTCCGGATCATCACCGCATCGAGCATGCTCGACATGACGATGGCGCAATCGCCAATGGGTTCGCCACGGCCCAGCTGGGTGTCACGGGGCGACAGGAAAATCGCCTGGCCGCCGAGCTGGATCATGCCGGCTTCGAAAGAAATGCGCGTGCGCGTGGAGGATTTCTCGAAGATCATCCCCAGCACACGGTTTTTCAAGGGCTCGAACAGTACGCCGCGCTTACGCAGGTCCTTGAGCTCCACGCCTCGACGGATCACGCCGAGCAACTCTTCGGGCGTGAAATCCATCAGGGAGAGAAAGTGCCTTGCGCTCATGATTGACTACCTTTTTGTAACTGACCGCAGATGCTCAAAGCCTTGTTTAATGGAAAAACGGGCGAGACCTGCGGCAAAAGCCGCACGGGGCGACGAAATTAGGGGAAGGCGCGATATTGACATTAAATGTCGCGTCTTACCAATAGGGCTACGGTTTTAGGGGATTTCAACGAGGTCATGGCAGGACTGCGATGACATGTTTGAAGCCGGTTTCCTGACAGCAGCGACCCCATTTGTACACTGGCGCTGCGGCGCTTGGCAAACAAGCCGGACGGGCGCCGGAGGACAAACGGCGTTTTATTGGCCAGCGTGCAATTGATTTCGTGTGTCTGTCATCGGATGTGAGATTTCTTAATGCAAGGGCCTGGGTTATAAATGAACCCTTAGACGCAGGAGCCCCGAAATGGATTCGAAAGAGCAACAACTGATGGAACTGCTGGGGCTGACGGCACGCTCCCTGACGCACCTGACCGCTTCGGTGACCTCCATGTCATTCGAATTGTTGCGCAGCGAAGACGAAGTGACCAAGGCTGCCGGCCGCCGCATGATCGACCGCATGGCTACCATCAGCAGCGGCCTCGACGAACATTGGCGATTGATCGGCGAGTTGACCGGAGTGCCCATCGCTCAGGAACAAGTGGAAACCGTCGAGGAAATCCAGCTGCTGGCGCCGCCTCCCGAGCACCCCTGAAATCGGTTGGCCTGATGCCCGGCGATTCACAGGACGAACGTCGCTGGCGCGGTGGAGGATCCCGCGCCATAGTTTTGTTCCCGCGGCCGAAAGTGCCCGCTACGAATAAAACAGAGACTGGCCATGACCAAGACTCTTCATCACCGTGCGTGCCATCTATGTGAGGCTATCTGTGGCCTGACGCTCGAAACCACCGAAACTGAAGGCCAAGGCCTGGCGATCACCTCGATCAAGGGCGATCCGCTGGACAGTTTCAGCCGTGGGCACATCTGTCCCAAGGCCGTCGCCCTGCAAGATATCCAGAATGACCCGGACCGGCTGCGCCAACCCATGCAGCGGGTCGGCGGCGAGTGGCAGCCGATTGCCTGGGATGACGCTTTCGCCCTGGTCGCCGAACGCCTGGCGGCAATCCAGGAGCGCCACGGCCAGAACGCGGTGGGCGTCTACCAGGGCAACCCCAGCGTCCATAACTATGGGTTGATGACCCACAGCAACTATTTCCTCGGCCTGCTGAAGACTCGCAGTCGCTTCTCGGCGACGTCGGTGGACCAACTGCCCCATCACCTGACCAGTCACCTGATGTACGGTCACGGCCTGCTGCTGCCGATACCGGACATCGACCATACCGATTTCATGCTGATCCTGGGAGGCAATCCTCTGGCTTCCAACGGCAGCATCATGACCGTGCCGGACGTCGAGAAGCGCCTCAAGGCGATCCAGGCCCGTGGCGGCAAAGTCGTGGTCGTCGATCCACGGCGCAGCGAAACGGCGGCGATTGCCGACCAGCATGTTTTCGTGCGTCCCGGTGGCGATGCCGCGCTGCTGTTTGGCCTGCTCAATACGCTGTTCAGCGAAGGTCTGAGCCGCGACAGCCATTTGCCGGTGGACGGCCTCGAAGAGGTGCGCCAGGCCGTGGCAGGTTTTACCGCCGAGGTGATGAGCCCCCTCTGTGCGGTGCCGGCGCCGCAGATCCGGCAGTTGGCCCGCGACTTTGCCGCCGCGCCTTCAGCGGTCTGCTACGGCAGAATGGGCGTGTCCACCCAGGCGTTCGGCACGTTATGCCACTGGCTGATCCAAGTGATCAATCTGGTCACCGGCAACCTCGATCGGGTGGGCGGGGCATTGTGCACCGAGCCGGCGGTGGACCTGGTGGCGACCACCTCGGGTGGCCATTTCAACCGTTGGCAGAGCCGGGTGTCCGGGCGTCCCGAATATGCCGGCGAGCTGCCCGTGTCGACCTTGGCCGAAGAAATGCTGACCGAGGGCGACGGGCAGATTCGTGCGCTGGTTACCGTGGCCGGCAACCCGGTACTGTCCACGCCCAACGGGCGGCAGCTCGAACAGGCGCTGGATGGGCTGGAGTTCATGGTCAGCATCGATTTGTACATCAACGAGACCACGCGTTATGCCGATCTGATCCTGCCATCGACTTCGGCTTTGGAAAACGATCACTACGACACCACGTTCAACCTGTTCGCGGTGCGTAACGTCAGCCGTTTCAATCGGGCGATCCTGCCCAAGCCCGAAGGGGCACTGCACGATTGGGAGATTTTTGTCGGCCTGGCCAAGGCCTTCGCCGCGCGGACTGGCAAGGAACTCAAGCCGACCATGCCGCCCGCGCAAATGATTGATTTTGGCCTGCGCGCTGGAAGGTATGGGGATGCCTCGCCACACAAGTTGTCGCTGGCGACGCTGTTCGACCATCCCCACGGCATTGACCTCGGTGCGCTCAAGCCCAACCTGACGACGCGCTTGAAAACCGAAAATGGCCGCGTGCAGGCCGCGCCGGCGGTGATCCTCGCGGATCTGGCGCGCTTTGCCGCGCTGCGAGCGCCGGCATCGGACGAGTTGCTGATGATTGGCCGTCGGCATGTGCGCAGCAACAATTCCTGGATGCATAACTTTCATCGACTGGTGAAGGGCAAGCCGCGCCATCAGTTGCTGATGCATCCTGAAGACCTCGCCAGTCGCGGTTTAGTCGATGGCCAGCGCGTGCAGGTCAGTTCACGGGTGGGCGTGATCGAAGTGGAGGTGCAAGGCAGCCTGGACATGATGAAAGGCGTGGTCAGCCTTCCCCATGGCTGGGGCCACGCCCGACCGGGCGTGCAGATGACGATCGCCAGCGGCCAGCCTGGTTCCAGCGCCAACGACCTGACCGATGAATGTCAGCTCGATGAGTTGTCCGGCAATGCGGCGCTTAATGGGGTTCCGGTGAAAGTGGCGGCTGCGTAGAATTGTCCTTGGGCCGGACCGAGCAGGGTGCTCGGCTTTCCGTTACAATGCGCCACCGTGTCGACATCTGTAGTCGCAAAGTTCAAGCCGAGGTGCTCCGTGGATATCATCGAAACGATCAAAGACCAGATTGCCAACAACACTATCCTGCTCTACATGAAAGGCTCGCCGAATGCCCCTCAGTGCGGCTTCTCGGCCAAGGCTGCTCAGGCGGTGATGGCGTGTGGCGAGAAGTTCGCTTACGTGGACATCCTGCAGAACCCGGAAATCCGCGCCAATCTGCCCAAGTACGCCAACTGGCCAACCTTTCCACAGTTGTGGGTTGGCGGTGAACTGATCGGCGGCAGCGACATCATGACCGAGATGGCCGCGGACGGTTCGCTGCAGTCCACGATCAAGGCAGCTGTGGAAGCAGCGGCGGCGAACAAGACCGAAGCCTGATTCACCCCAAACCAATGTGGGAGCGAGCCTGCTCGCGATGAGGGCGTGTCAGTCAATTTGATGGTGACTGACACACCGCTATCGCGAGCAGGCTCGCTCCCACAAGGAATCTAGGTGAGCCTGGAATCCAGGCAATAAAAAGCCCCGCCTCTCGAAAGAGGGCGGGGCTTTTTAGTGGCCTGCTACTGGGGAAGCTTATTCTTCGCCCATCTGCGACTGCAGGTAGTTCTCCAGACCGATCTTGTCGATCAGGCCCAACTGGGTTTCCAGCCAGTCGATGTGCTCTTCTTCGGACTCGAGGATATCCTCGAGCAACTCGCGACTGCCGAAGTCACCGACGGTTTCGCAATGGGCGATGGCGGCTTTCAGGTCGGCGTGGCCGGTGCGTTCGATGCGCAGGTCGCATTCGAGCATTTCCCGGGTGTGTTCGCCGATGTGCAGCTTGCCAAGGTCCTGGACGTTCGGCAGGCCTTCGAGGAACAGGATGCGCTTGATCAGCTTGTCCGCGTGTTTCATCTCGTCGATGGATTCGTGGTACTCGTGCTTGCCCAGCTTGTTCAGGCCCCAATCCTCATACATGCGCGCATGCAGGAAGTATTGATTGATCGCGACCAGCTCATTGGCGAGGATCTTGTTGAGATGCTGGATGACTGTAATGTCGCCTTTCATGGTGAGGGCCTGCCCTGTAATAGCTGTGTATACGGCAGAGTTTGAGCCGCGCAATTACCAGTGTCAAACCTAAGTTATTGAATAATAAATGAAAATTAATCGGAATAAGAATGTTTGTGTTCCGCGTCTGGAAGCTAAGCACTTGATTTACCGGCATAAAAAAACCGGACATTGAGTCCGGTTCTTCAAAAAGCTGGATTTATGCGGCAGTAAATTCTACCGGATAAGGGATCGAGGCCTGGGCAGTCTGCACTTTGGCCAGGGTTTCACGCACCACTTCCTTGGCAAGGCAGGCACATTTACCGCATTGGCTGGCTACGCCGGTGGCCTGGCGGACTTCCCGATAACTGCAGCAACCTTCATAGATCGCTTCGCGGATCTGTCCGTCGGTGACGCCAGTGCAGAGGCATACATACATAAGTGAGAACCGTCGCTGGTTGTGACTCAATTGAGACGGATCTTAATGTTAACGAGAATGATTGTCAAAGTGGTTTCTGATAGTCCCTGGCTTGAGATGCCTTGGTCTGACGAACGGTTTTTTCCCGGTGGGCCATGAGACGTCGCGGATTTCCGTGATCCCCGAAAAACCGTTGAGGACAGTCCAAACGCGCGGTGTATGATGGTCGGTCCTTGCAAAGCGGGTTCGTGTCACAGGGCTGTCGCCTGAGGGTGGCAGGCTGGCGCGGACCCGGTTTTCACGTTACTACACCAGGAGATATCCAATGAGCGTACTCGTAGGCAAACAAGCCCCTGACTTCACCGTTCCAGCCGTACTCGGCAACGGCGAAATCGTCGACAGCTTCACCCTGTCCTCGGCCATCAAAGGCAAATACGGCCTGGTGTTCTTCTACCCGCTGGACTTCACCTTCGTCTGCCCGTCCGAGCTGATCGCACTGGATCACCGCATGGACGATTTCAAGGCGCGCAACGTTGAAGTGGTCGCGGTTTCGATCGACTCGCACTTCACCCACAACGCCTGGCGCAACACCCCGATCAACAACGGCGGGATCGGCCCGGTGAAGTACACCATGGCCGCTGACATGAAGCACGAAATCGCCAAGGCCTACGACGTTGAGTCCGAAGGCGGCGTGGCCTTCCGTGGCGCGTTCCTGATCGACGACAAAGGCGTGGTCCGTTCGCAGATCATCAACGACCTGCCGCTGGGCCGTAACATGGAAGAGCTGATCCGTCTGGTCGACGCTCTGCAATTCCACGAAGAGCACGGCGAAGTCTGCCCGGCCAACTGGAAAAAAGGCGACAAGGGCATGACCGCATCGCCTGAAGGCGTAGCGGCTTACCTGGGCGAACACAGCGACAAGCTGTAAGCGCACTCAGGCATAAAAAAACCGGCCCTTGATGGGCCGGTTTTTTTATGGGCGGGTTATAAGCTGCAACGCAGGACTTTTTGCACGGAACACCGTGGCGAGGGAGCTTGCTCCCGCTCGACTGCGCAGCGGTCGCAGGCTTTTGGGGCCGCTGCGCAGCCCAGCGGGAGCAAGCTCCCTCGCCACAAGAGCACTGGAGTCAGTGCCGATATCAGTCGTCGAAATCCTGCCAGCCGCCCATTTCCTTCCAGCGATTGACGATGCCGCAGAACAGCTCGGCAGTCTTCTCGGTGTCATAGCGGGCCGAGTGGGCTTCGCGGCCGTCGAAATCGATGTCGGCGGCCTGGCAGGCCTTGGCCAATACGGTCTGGCCGTACGCCAGGCCGGCCAGGGTCGCCGTATCGAAGCTGGAAAACGGGTGGAATGGGTTGCGCTTCATGTCCAGTCGCGCAACGGCGGCGTTAAGGAAGCCCAGGTCGAAGCTGCTGTTGTGACCGACCAGGATCGCGCGCTTGCAACCGTTGGCCTTCAGGGCCTTGCGCACGCCACGGAAGATATCGGTCAGTGCCGTTTCCTCGCTGACCGCCATGCGCAGCGGGTGGTCGAGCTTGATCCCGGTGAATTCCAGCGCGGCTGCTTCGATGTTGGCGCCTTCGAACGGTTCAACGCGGAAGAAATAAGTGTGGTCCGGGAACACAAAACCTTTTTCGTCCATGCCGATGGTGGTCGCGGCGATTTCCAGCAACGCATCGGTGGCCGAGTTGAAACCGCCGGTTTCTACGTCGACCACGACCGGCAGGTAACCCCGGAAACGGGCTGCCATGGGGTGGCGAGCGCCGCCGGAACCACCGTTGCCGTCCAGTTCGTCGTCGAAATGATCTTCACTCACGCGTTTTCCTCCAGCAGGCGCCAGCGCAGTTTTTCACCGGCGCGCAGCGGGATGACAGTCTGTTCGCCAAACGGCAGGCTGGCGGGGGCAGTCCACTCGTCGCGGACCAGGGTAATGCTATCGGTGTTCACCGGCAGGCCATAGAAACGCGGACCGTGCAGGCTGGCAAAACCTTCGAGCCTGTCCAGCGCGTTGCGCTGCTCGAACGCTTCGGCGTACATCTCGATGGCGGCATAGGCGGTGTAGCAACCGGCGCAACCGCAGGCGGCTTCCTTGGCATGGCGGGCATGGGGCGCCGAGTCCGTGCCGAGGAAAAACTTCGCGCTGCCGCTGGTGGCGGCGTCGAGCAAGGCTTCCTGGTGGGTGTTGCGCTTGAGGATCGGCAGGCAATAGAAGTGCGGCCGGATCCCGCCCACCAGCATGTGGTTGCGGTTGTAAAGCAGGTGATGCGCGGTAATGGTCGCGCCGACGTTGGCCGGGGCCTCGTTGACGAACTGCACGGCATCGCCGGTGGTGATGTGTTCGAACACCACCTTGAGCGTCGGGAAACGCTCCACGACGCGGCGCATGTGCTCGTCGATGAAAATTTTCTCGCGGTCGAACACGTCGACATCGCTGCGGGTGACTTCACCGTGGATCAGCAACGGCATCCCGACCTCGGCCATCGCTTCGAGCGCCGGGAAGATCTTGTCGATGCTGGTGACGCCGGAGTCCGAATTGGTGGTGGCACCGGCCGGGTACAATTTGGCCGCGTGGACGAAGCCGCTGGCCTTGGCCTCGCGGATTTCTTCGGGCTGGGTGCGGTCGGTGAGGTAAAGCACCATCAGCGGTTCGAAGCGGCTGCCGGCCGGGCGTGCGGCCAGGATGCGCTGGCGATAGCCATCGGCCTCGACAGCGTTGCGTACGGGCGGAACCAGGTTAGGCATGATGATGGCGCGCCCGAAGGTGCGCGCGACATCGGCGACGGTATGGGTCAACACAGCACCATCGCGAAGATGAATATGCCAGTCGTCGGGACGCAGCAGGGTCAGGCGGTCGGACATTGGGGGGCTTCCAGGCGGGTCAAACTCTGGGGGAATGCTACCGGAAAAGACCGATGCGGGCACCCGCTATCAAGTTTTGCCACAAGTTACCGATAGCCCCTTCAGGTGTGCCACGAATCCGTGCGGTGTCTCGTACAGGCGTCATGCCCGGTGTTTTTCGATTTCCGTAAGTAAAAAGCCAGTGGAGCCTCCCGTGCGCCAGCGTTATCTAGCCTTGCTCAGCTTGTTTGCCAGCCTTCCTGCGATGGCGCTCACGTTCCAGACTCGTCTGGAGAGCATCGAGTGGACGGTCGAAGGCGACAAGTTCGAGTGCCGGCTGAGCCAGCCGATCGCCGATTTTGGTAGCGGCGAGTTCGTCCGCCGGGCGGGCGAGCAGGCCACGTTCCGACTCAAGGCCTACAACCCGGTGCTGGGTGGCGGTTCCGCGACGCTGCTGGCGGCCGCTGCGCCGTGGCAACCGGGGCGGGGCGACATCAACCTGGGGTCGGTCAGAATCGGCAGCGGCGACGTGTTGTTCAACAGCTCCCAAGTCCAGGCGGGACGCCTGATCAGTGGGTTGATGGAAGGGCGCAGCCCCGTGGTCCGGCGTAATGCCGAGGATGGCCGGGTGTCGGAAGTTCGCCTGTTGCCTGTGCGCTTCAACAAGGCCTTCAGCGACTACCAGGGCTGCGTGGCGAAACTGTTGCCGAAGAATTTCGAGCAGATCAAGCAGACCCAGATCGGCTTTCCTGGCGAGGGGGTTGAGCTCGACGCCCAGGCCAAGGCTCAATTGCAGGTCATGCTCGACTTCATCAAGGCTGACCCGAGCGTCAACCATGTCGAACTCGATGGGCATTCCGACAACAGCGGCAACCGCTTGACCAATCGTGAGCTGTCGCGCCGCCGTGCGCTGGCGGTCATGGATTTCTTCAAGGCCAATGGCTTCCAGGAATCGCAGTTCACTGTGCGTTTCCACGGTGAGCGTTATCCGCTCGTGCCTAATAACAACGCTGCCCATCGCGCCAAGAACCGGCGTGTGGTGGTGCAACTGGATCGAGTGGCGGCCACTCAGGCGCCAGCGGCCCAGCCCACCACGCCAACCCCGCCAGCAACGCCAGCTGTGCCTGCGGCGACGCCCGCTGCGGCACCCGGCAAGGCTCCGGCGCCGGTCGCCCCCACCAAGGCCGTGGCGCCCGCAGCGGCGACTGCAAGAACTTCCTGAGGCCATTCTGATCGTCGCGCCATCGACATAATCTGTCGCTTCGTCGTCATAAGCTGTCGCGCCTCTGTAAATTATCCGCGCTGGACGTTAGACTTCCCGGCTTTCCGTACAACCCGTGGAGTGATGGCATGGCGGACGTAAACAAGGTCGTTCTGGCGTATTCCGGCGGCCTGGACACTTCGGTGATCCTCAAGTGGCTGCAGGACACTTATAACTGTGAAGTGGTGACGTTCACCGCTGACCTGGGGCAGGGCGAAGAAGTTGAGCCTGCCCGCGCCAAGGCTCAGGCCATGGGCGTCAAGGAGATTTACATCGATGACCTGCGCGAAGAGTTCGTCCGCGACTTCGTGTTCCCGATGTTCCGCGCCAACACTGTTTACGAAGGCGAGTACCTGCTGGGTACCTCCATCGCCCGTCCGCTGATCGCCAAGCGCCTGATCGAAATCGCCAACGAAACCGGCGCCGACGCCATTTCCCACGGTGCTACCGGCAAGGGCAACGACCAGGTACGTTTCGAGCTGGGCGCCTATGCCCTCAAGCCGGGCGTCAAAGTCATCGCCCCGTGGCGCGAGTGGGACCTGCTGTCCCGTGAAAAACTGATGGACTACGCCGAGAAGCATGCGATCCCGATCGAGCGTCACGGCAAGAAAAAATCCCCGTATTCGATGGATGCCAACCTGCTGCACATCTCCTACGAAGGCGGCGTGCTGGAAGACACCTGGACCGAGCACGAAGAAGACATGTGGCGTTGGACCGTCTCCCCCGAGAAGGCTCCCGATACCCCACAATACCTTGAGCTGACCTATCGCAACGGCGATATCGTTGCCCTCGACGGCGTGGAAATGAGCCCGGCCACCGTCCTCGCGACGTTGAACCGTATCGGCGGCGAACACGGCATCGGTCGCCTGGACATCGTTGAAAACCGCTATGTCGGCATGAAATCCCGTGGCTGCTACGAAACCCCCGGCGGCACCATCATGCTGCGTGCTCACCGGGCGATCGAGTCGATCACCCTGGACCGCGAAGTGGCTCACCTGAAAGACGAGTTGATGCCCAAGTACGCCAGCCTGATCTACACCGGCTACTGGTGGAGCCCGGAGCGTCTGATGCTGCAACAGATGATCGATGCTTCCCAGGCCCACGTGAACGGCGTCGTGCGCCTGAAGCTGTACAAGGGCAACGTGATCGTGACCGGGCGCAAGTCCGACGAGTCGCTATTCGATGCAAACATCGCGACCTTCGAAGAAGACGGTGGCGCCTACAACCAGGCCGACGCGGCCGGCTTCATCAAGCTCAACGCCCTGCGCATGCGCATCGCGGCGAACAAGGGTCGCAAGCTGTTCTGACCCGGCTGCTTAAAAAAGGCCTGCCTTGCGCAGGCCTTTTTTTTGCGCATTGTCTCGTCCTGAATAATGTTATTGCCGAGGAATATCATTGATCGCTTTCCCTGGTTTATAACAAAAGTAAATTTTTGAATTGAGTAACGCAAATAGGCTTCGGAAATAACGATATTGTGCTGCTTTCTCTTCCTTGGAATTTTTTTCTGCAGGAAGCAGGCGTTTGGGCATGAATAGATCAATTACTTTGTATGAGAAAAGTCCCACGTCTAATAACAAGTCAGGTGTGTTTTTTGCCGAAGCCGAGCTGTCATCGGGGAGCCGTGGCGCGTCAGAATCACTCCATCGCTGCGACGGGAAAAATCATGGCGCGTTATGTTACGGGTTATTTGTAGGATTTTTCTGCATTGCTTGTAAGTTTTGTCTTTCGGTGCGAACGGCTTGCTACAGCGGCATCCCACGGGTGAAATGACTACGCTATTGTGCGTGCTCTAAAAATTCGAACAGCTAAGTTGGATTTGCCCATGAATAAAGTGCTGATCGTGGATGATCACCCCGTCATTCGTCTTGCTGTACGTTTGTTAATGGAGCGCCATGGATATGAAGTCATCGCGGAAACAGACAATGGCGTCGATGCGTTACAGCTGGCGCGCGATAAAATGCCCGACATCGTTGTTCTCGATATCGGGATCCCGAAGTTGGACGGACTGGAGGTTATCGCGCGCCTGACCACCAATCCTTCGCCCCTGAAAGTGCTGGTGCTCACCTCTCAGTCGCCAGGGCATTTCTCGATGCGATGCATGCAGATGGGAGCGGCCGGTTATGTGTGCAAGCAACAGGACCTGACCGAGTTGTTGAGTGCAATAAAAGCGGTGCTCTCGGGCTACAGTTATTTTCCCAACCAGGCGTTGCATACCGTGCGTTCGAGCCTGGGCAACGCCAGCGAGTCGGATATGGTCGATCGTTTGTCCGGACGAGAGATGATGGTCCTGCAGCAGCTGGCCCGTGGGAGAACCAACAAGGAGATTGCCGACGGGATGTTCCTGAGCAACAAGACAGTGAGTACCTACAAGACCCGACTGTTGTTGAAGCTCAATGCTCGCTCACTGGTCGACCTGATCGAGCTGGCACAGCGTAACGGATTGGTGTAAGTCCAAAGCCCACGTGCTCGGTAAAAGGCCTCCGTCAGGGAGGCTTTTACGAGTCAGAGGTCAAAATCATAGTCGGCCAATTGTTTCTGCAAGCGACGCTCTTCCAGCAGGTTATCGATGGTGCGACGTTTGCTCAGGTTGGTTTTCGCCACTTCCACGACCACAGGTTCCGCATCGTCAGCCTCGACGGCGATGAAATCGTCTTCTACATCCAGTTGTTCTTTGCCAGCGCTCATGGGTTCGACTCCAGGCTAAGACTGCCATTGGCGCTCCTTATAGCGATAAACCTGCGGCGGGTAAAAAAGATTTTTTCAATCGCTCGATCAAAGAAAGCAATAGCGCCTCAATCGTCAGATGTCTTGTGCTTGTATTCGCACAGGTCTTCGATTCGGCAGCTGCCGCAACGGGGCTTTCTCGCCAGGCAGACGTAACGTCCATGGAGGATGAGCCAGTGGTGGGAATCCAGGAGGTATTCCTTGGGGACAAATTTCATCAATTTCTTTTCCACTTCCACGACATTTTTGCCCGGAGCAATCCCGGTACGGTTGCTGACGCGGAAAATGTGCGTGTCGACTGCCATCGTCAGCTGACGAAACGCGGTGTTGAGCACCACGTTGGCGGTCTTGCGGCCGACGCCTGGAAGGGCTTCCAGCTCTTCGCGGGTCTGCGGGATCTCGCCGCCATGACGCTCTATCAGCAGGCGGCAGGTCTCGATGACGTTTTTGGCCTTGCTGTTGAACAGCCCGATGGTCTTGATGTATTCCGACAGCCCTTCGACCCCCAAGGCGTGGATCGCTTGCGGCGTATTGGCCACGGGAAACAGCTTGGCTGTGGCCTTGTTGACGCCGACGTCGGTGGATTGGGCCGACAGGATTACCGCGATCAGCAGCTCGAAGGGCGAGGAGTAGGCTAGTTCGGTTTTCGGCTCCGGGTTGTCTTCATGAAAGCGACGGAATATTTCCAGGCGTTTTGCGGCGTTCATGGGCGCGGCGTTTCCTCTAGGGGTGGATGGGGTTTGCTGGCCGTCCAGGCCTGGTGGGCCGCCAGCAGCAGGCCGAGCAGGATGAACCCGCCCGGAGCCAGCAGGGCCAGTGGGACGCCATTGCCGGTCAATTCGCGCAGGGCGCTCAGAATGGCCATCAGGAGGCCAGACTGGCCCGCAAGCCTGAGGCGGTCAGCTACCCGGGATTCGTCCACTGGCGCTTGATCCAGCGCTACGCAGCTCAAGGCGATCCAGCCGAGGTAAAGGCCTGACGATGCATACCACTCCGGCAGCCAGGCCTGCGTGACCAGGCTTGCGCAAGCACTCAAGGCTGCGGCCAGCAGGATAGCGGCAACCAGCCGCTGATAAGTCGTGCAGCGTGGCCCGGCCAGCGCCATGGCCCAGCCATGGCCGAAGCTGATCAAAACCCAGGCCAGCCACACCCCCAGTGCATTCGTCAGCGAGCTGCTTGCACCCACCAAGGGCACGAGCAGCAGGCCACGGGTCAATACCGGCTTATTCATTGGCACTCGCTCCGGTCAGGTGGGCCTGGTGCTCATCGAAATAACGCAGCGCATCGTGGATCGCCTGGAGCACCGCGCGCGAGGTCACCGTCGCGCCGGCCAATTGATCGAACTGGCCCTGGTCCTTTTTCAAGGCCCAGCCGTCATCGGTCGGCGCCTGGCGCGACTTTCCGGTGAATGTCCGCAGCCAGGCATTCGGCCAGTCGGCGATTACCGCGCCCAGGCCGGGTGTTTCCGACTGGCGCAGGGTTTTAACGCCAAGCAGGCGGCCGCTGGGGTCGATGGCGATCATCAATTCGATGCTGCCCTCATAGCCCAACGCCTGGCTGCGCAACAGCACCGCGCTGGGCTGGCCGTTGCGGGTCGCCAGGTAACCGCCCAGCAACCGGCTGTGGCTCAACTCAACCGGCGTCGTTATGACTGGTTGCGCCAACGGCTGGTTGTCATAACGCTCGAAGGGCAATACCTCGAGCAAGGTCCTGCCGGCCAAGGCTTGCCGTTGGGCTTCGATGCGTCCGGCCAGATTGATCTGCATGAGGTACGTGGCGCCGATGCCGAGGCCGGCCAGGACGATCAGGATCAGCACGCCGCCGGGTCTTTTCATGTCAGTGCTCGCCTTTGTCGTGCCTCGGCGAGACGATCCAGCGCAGGCACGCCGAGGTTCATCAGCAGCACGGCAAACGCCACGCCGTCCGGGTAGCCGCCCCAGGTGCGAATCAGGTAGACCAGCGCGCCCACGCCAGCCCCGAACAACAGTCGGGCGAGCGGGGCCTTGGCGCCTGACACCGGTTCGGTGACGATGAAAAATGCGCCCAGCATGGTTGCCCCGGTCAACAGATGAAACAGCGGCGAGCCATGGGAGTCCGAGCCCGAGCCGTTCCAGCACAGCAGGCTCAAGGTGAACAGGCTGGCAAGCATGCCCACCGGCGCGTGCCAACTGAACACGCGCTGTTGCAGCAGGAACAAGCCACCGGCGAGGAAGGCCAGGTTGGCCCACTCGACACCGCGTCCACCCCAACGACCGAACGCCGGATTGCTGGCGAACAGCTCGTCGACGGTCAGGCTTGTGTTGATTCGCAGACTGTCCAGCGCCGTGGCGCCGGCCCATCCGTCGGGCGCCTGGGCAATGCCGGCGACTTGTCGCAGACCTTCGAGAAAGTCCATGTCATGGGGCGCGGGCCATTGGCTCAGGTGCTGGGGAAACGCCACCAGCACCAGGGCATACCCGAGCATCGCCGGATTGAAGGGATTGCTGCCGAGCCCGCCCCATAAATGCTTGCCGAACAGCAAGGCGCAGGCAGCGGCCGTGACGGTCAGCCACCATGGGCAATACGCCGGCAAGGCCATGGCCAGCAGCGCGGCGCTGACCAGTGCGCTGCCGTCGCTCAGGCCGGGCTTGAGGGGACGTCGTCGCAGACGCAACGCCAGCGCCTCGACAGCCAGCGCGGCGAGGGCCGACAACAGCAGGTTCAGTGCCACGCCCCAGCCATAAAACCAGACCATCGCCAGCACGCCGGGCAGCATCGCCAGCAGCACGCGTCGCATCGCTTGCCGCAGTCGCTCGTCCACCGGATCAGGGCGTAGCATGGGCGTCCACCTGCCGTTGGGCGTCTTCCACCGCTTGTTCCAGTGCTTGCAGCTGTTCGGCGGACGCCGCGGCAGCGCGGGCCTTGCCGAGTTCGGCGCGACGCATCGCCAGCTGGATCTTGGCCCGCTTCAATTCAGCACTCTGCGCTGATGCCGGGGCGGCGGGCGCCGCGCTGCCTTCCAGTCTGGCCAGGGCCTGCTCTGCCGCTTCGAATTGGCGTTGCAGCACGATCAATTGTGATTGTTGTTCGAAGGTCGGTGGATGGCCGAACGCTTTCAAGGATTTATTCAGCTGTGCCCGACTCATGGCCAGGTCGACCTTGGCTTTTTTCAGGGCGGCGTCGGCGCTGGCGGCTTTTTGCGCGCGCACTCGTTCCAGCGCAGCCTGCACCGGATCAAGTGGCTGGGCCTGGGCTGGTTGAGCGTTGCGCTGTGTTCGGGCCAGGCGCTCGGCCTGGCGCTGCTCTTCTTCGCGGCGCAGGCGCGCATTGCGCAGCTCGAAGCGGCGGCGGGCGTGATTGCGCTTGGTGGTCCGCGCCTGCTGCTCTTCGATGCTGGAGGCCAGGCCACCGATGACCGGCGTTACGGTTGCCATCGGCAGTGGGCGCATCTCGATGCAATCCACCGGACAAGGCGCCACGCAGAGGTCGCAGCCGGTGCACTCATCGATGAGGACGGTGTGCATCAGCTTGGCCGCGCCAACAATCGCGTCCACCGGGCACGCCTGGATGCACTTGGTGCAGCCGATGCATTCGGCTTCGCGGATGTATGCGATCTGCGCCGGGGCCGAGCCATGGCTGGCGTCCAGTTCGAGTACCGGCACGGTCATCAGCTCGGCCAGGGCAGCGATGGTTTCGCGTCCACCGGGGGGGCACTTGTTGATCGGTTCGCCCTGGGCGATGCCTTCGGCGTAAGGCTTGCAGCCGGGATGGCCGCACTTGCCGCATTGGGTCTGCGGTAGCAGGGCATCGATACGTTGAATCAGGTTCATGTCTTGACCAACCCGCGCAATCCGAGAAATGCCACCGCCATCAATCCGACGCTGATCAATTGGATTGGCAGGCCCCGAAAAGGCAAGGGAATATCGTTATCCTGGACTCGCTGGCGCAAGTCCTCGAACAGGCTCAGCACCAGCCAGAAACCCAGCCCGGCGCCCAGGCTGAAGGCCATGGCCTGGCCCAGGCCCTGGTCGTTCCGGCTGTTGAGCAGCGTGACGCCCAGTACGCCGGCATTGCCGAGCAGCAGCGGCCACAAGCCATCGAACGGCTGCGACGGCAGCCAATGCGTCAGCAGGCGCAGCAATGGGCTGATCAGCAGCACGCTCAGGGGCAGCCATACGAACAACCGTAGCGATGTCAGGTGCGCCGGAACCAGCAGCCAGCGGTCGAGCAGATAACCGAGGGCCCCGACAACCAGCATCAGGCAGGCTGTCGCCAGGCCCAGTGCATGTACCCGGCTCCTCGCTTTGGCCGCCAGCAGCGGATCGACGCCCAGCGGCCAGTGCAACACGAGGTTGTTGATCAGGGCAGCGCTGAACAGCGAGAGAAGAATGTCAGTCATGGGCATGAGGCAACAGGGGAGCCGGTTGAAAGATCAGGCATTATCCGGCACGCCGCGAGGGCGGGCCAGATATGAAAATCCCACAGCCGCTCGACAGCGACTGTGGGATCGGTGCAGCGTGCAGTCGCGTTATTTGATCCGCTGACCCGGCTTGGCGCCGCTGTCGGGGCTCAGCAGGTAAATTTCTTCGCCGCCAGGACCGGCCGCCATGACCATGCCTTCGGATATGCCGAAGCGCATTTTGCGTGGCTTGAGGTTGGCGATCATCATCGTCAGCCGGCCCTCGAGCTTGGCCGGATCCGGGTAGGCGCTCTTGATGCCGGAGAACACGTTGCGCTGCTCATCGCCGATGTCCAGGGTCAGGCGCAACAGTTTGTCGGCGCCTTCCACGGCTTCAGCCTTGACGATCAGCGCCACGCGCAGGTCGATGGCGGCGAAGGCATCGAAATCGATTTCCGGCGACAGCGGGTCCTTGGTCAGCTCGCCGTTGCCAGCAGGGGCACCGGTGTCGGTCTGGCTGGCGGCCAGGTCTTCCTTGGACGCGTCGATCATGGCCTGGACCTTGGCCGGGTCGATGCGGGTCATCAACGGCTTGAACGCGTTCAGTTGATGGTTGCTCAGCAGGGTCTGGTGGTCGTTCCAGGTCAGCGGCGCAACGTTCAGGAACGCTTCGGCATCGGCGGCCAGCAACGGCAGCACCGGCTTGAGGAAAATCACCAACTGGCGGAACAGATTGATGCCCAAGGCGCAGATGGCCTGGACTTCGTCCTGCTTGCCGTCCTGCTTGGCCAGCGACCATGGGGCCTTGTCGGCGATCCAGGCGTTGGCGCGGTCGGCCAGGGCCATGATTTCACGCATGGCGCGGGCAAAGTCGCGGCTCTCGTAGGCCTCGGCGATGCTTGGCGCGGCAGCCAGGAAAGCGTCGGTGAGTTCCGGCGCGGCGTTACCCGCCACCAGCACGCCGGCGTTGCCCTTGTGGATGAACCCGGCGCAACGGCTGGCGATGTTGACGACCTTGCCCACCAGGTCGGAGTTGACCTTCTGCACGAAGTCCTCGAGGTTCAGGTCGAGGTCGTCGACGCCACGGCCGAGCTTGGCCGCGTAGTAGTAGCGCAGGTATTCCGGCGACAGGTGATCCAGGTACGTCCGCGCCTTGATGAAGGTGCCACGGGACTTGGACATCTTCTGGCCGTTGACGGTCAGGTAGCCGTGGACATTGATGCCGGTCGGCTTGCGGAAACCGGCGCCTTCGAGCATGGCGGGCCAGAACAGCGCGTGGAAATTGACGATGTCCTTGCCGATGAAGTGATACACCTCGGCCATGGAGTCCTTGGCCCAGAACGCGTCGAAGTCCAGCTCCGGGGTGCGATCGCAAAGGTTCTTGAAGCTCGCCATGTAGCCGATGGGCGCGTCCAGCCATACATAGAAGTATTTGCCGGGCTCGCCAGGAATTTCGAAGCCGAAATACGGCGCATCGCGGGAGATGTCCCATTCCTGCAAACCGGAGTCGAGCCATTCGGCGAGCTTGTTGGCCACCGCGTCGTGCAGCGTGCCGCTGCGGGTCCAGGTCTGCAGCATCTCCTGGAAATCCGGCAGCTTGAAGAAGAAGTGCTGGGAATCCCTGAGTACCGGCGTCGCGCCGGAAATCGCCGATTTGGGGTCTTTCAGGTCGGTCGGTGCGTAGGTGGCGCCGCATTTTTCGCAGTTGTCGCCGTACTGGTCTTCGGTGCCGCATTTCGGGCAGGTGCCCTTGATGAAGCGGTCGGCCAGGAACATTTTCTTTTCCGGGTCGAAATATTGGGTGACCGAACGGGTGGCGATATGCCCGGCGTCACGCAGCTTCAGGTAGATCTGGCTCGACAGCTCACGGTTTTCTTCGGCGTGAGTGGAGTGGAAGTTGTCGAAGTCCACCAGGAACTCGGCAAAGTCGGCGCTGTGTTCAGCCTGGACATTGGCGATCAGTTGTTCCGGGGTGATGCCTTCCTTTTCCGCGCGCAACATGATGGCCGAACCGTGGGCGTCGTCGGCGCAGACGTAGATGCACTGGTTGCCGCGATGTTTCTGAAAGCGCGTCCACATATCGGTCTGGATGTATTCCAGCATATGGCCAAGGTGAATCGAACCATTGGCATAGGGCAGGGCGCTGGTGACGAGAATCTTGCGTGGCTCGGACATGGGGCTCGGCTACTTGATGAAACGGAGGTCGGCCACTATAAAGCGCCGGGAAATATATTTCACCCCGCGGGCCTGTTTCCCGCCGAATCCGTGGCGAGGGAGCTTGCTCCCGCTGGGGGGCGAAGCCGCCCCAAAAATGGTTCTACGCCCTGGCTGGTCGACAGCGTCGGCTTCATTGCGACTGCTGCGCAGCCGAGCGGGAGCAAGCTCCCTCGCCACAAGAGCGTTCGTCACCCTTAATCGGGTCGCCACGCGAGAGCGTGCGGCGTAGGATAGCGGCCTGTTTTCAAGTCTTGTTATCGGAGTTGCCCATGAGCGCCGTCAATCGCGCAGCGGTGGAAGCCGTCCTTCGCCAGTACACCGACCCCTACCTGAGCCAGGATCCGGTCAGCGCCGGATGCGTGCGAGCCATCGATATCCAGGGCGATCGTGTCAGCGTCGAACTGGAGATCGGTTATGCCGCCGATCTGTTCAAGAATGGTTGGGCGCAAATGCTGCAGATGGCGGTCGAAGGCCTGGACGGCGTGGCGAGCGCCAAAGTCCAGGTCACCAGCGTGATTTCCGCCCACAAGGCCCAAGCCCAGGTGCCGGGCTTGGCGAACGTCAAGAACGTCATCGCCGTGGCCTCGGGCAAGGGCGGCGTAGGCAAGTCCACCACCGCCGCCAACCTGGCGCTGGCCCTGGCTCGCGAAGGGGCGAAGGTCGGTATCCTCGACGCGGATATCTACGGTCCGAGCCAAGGCATCATGTTCGGCATCGCCGAAGGCACCCGACCGCAGGTCAAGGACCAGAAGTGGTTCGTACCGCTGCAATCCCATGGCGTGGAGGTCATGTCCATGGCCTTCCTCACCGATGACAACACACCAATGGTCTGGCGCGGGCCGATGGTCTCCGGCGCCTTGCTGCAACTGGTCACGCAAACCGCCTGGGGCGACCTGGATTACCTGGTGATCGACATGCCGCCGGGAACTGGCGACATCCAGCTGACCCTCGCGCAGAAAGTCCCGGTGGCCGGCGCGGTGATCGTTACCACGCCCCAGGACCTGGCCCTACTGGATGCGCGCAAGGGTGTGGAGATGTTCCGCAAGGTGAACATCCCGGTACTGGGCGTGGTGGAAAACATGGCCGTGCACATCTGCTCGAACTGTGGACACGCCGAGCATCTGTTCGGTGAAGGCGGCGGTGAAAAACTGGCGACCCAGTACGGTGTCGAGTTGCTGGCTTCGTTGCCGCTGTCGATGGTGATCCGCGAGCAGGCCGACGGCGGCAAGCCGACCGTCATCGCCGAGCCGGACAGCCAGATCGCCATGGTCTATCAGGAGCTGGCCCGCCACGTGGGCGCGCGGATCGTGTTGCAGGAGGCTGCGTCGCCGGCGATGCCGAACATTACTATCAGCGATGATTGAATAAGCGGTAACACATCCCATTGTGGGAGCGAGCTTGCTCCGGGCGGCGATCCGACGATAGCGGTCTTACATTCAACATTGATGCAAACTGACCCGACGCCATCGCGAGCAAGCTCGCTCCCACATTTTTGGGTCAGTCCATTTTGTTATGCGATGGGGTTTAGATCCGCAACCCGCCATCCATCTCCAGGATCCGCCCGGTGTAGTAGTCGTTCTCGAAGATATACGCAGCCGAGTGCGCAATCTCTTCGGGCTTGCCCATGCGCTTGAGCGGAATTCCCGAGGTCATTTTTTCGAGGGCTTCGGGTTTCATGCCCAGGGTCATTTCGGTTTCGATGAAGCCCGGAGCAATCCCCGCCACGCGGATGCCGTAGCGCGCCAGTTCCTTGGCCCAGGTCACGGTAGCGGCCGCGACGCCGGCCTTGGCCGCCGAATAGTTGGTCTGGCCGACATTGCCGGCGCGGGAGATCGAGGAAATATTGATGATCGCGCCGTTGTTCTTCAGCTCGACCATTTTTGCCGCCACTTCGCGGGTGCACAGGAATACACCGGTGAGGTTGACGTCGATCACCGCCTGCCACTGGGCCAGGCTCATTCTGGTCATTTCACCGTCCTTGACCTTGAGCAGCAGGCTGTCGCGCAGGATACCGGCATTGTTGATCAGCCCGTGGATTGCGCCGAAGTCCTCGGCCACCCGGGCAACCATGTCGATCACCTGATCTTCATTGGCCACGTTGCACAGGTACGCACGCGCCTCGACGCCCTTGGCGGCGCAGGCGGCGACCGCCTCGTCGAGTTTTTCCTGATTGAGGTCCACCAGCGCGAGCTTTGCACCCTTGCCGGCGAAATACTCGGCCATGGAGCGACCCAGGCCCTGGCAACCGCCGGTGATAATGATTACTTTGTCAGTGAGTTGCATTCTCATGTCCAGGTGGCGCAGCGGTGGAGGGGTTGGGCGCGTCTCGATTTGCAGCGCGGCTGCGCGAGCAAACAGGCCCGAAGGTGCGTCAGAACATTACTCCACTCAACCGACCGTTTTCTAGACGAATTTTATTAAAGGAGTCATAAATTGAGCGTTGAAGCTGCCAAGCATGCCCGCGAACTGCTGCTCAAGGAATATCGGGGCATGCTCTCCACCCATTCCAAATCGATGCCCGGCTTTCCGTTCGGCTCCGTTGTGCCGTATTGCCTGGACGCGCAAGGCCTGCCGCTGATACTCATCAGCCGCATCGCCCAGCACACCCACAATCTGCAAAAAGACCCTAAATGCTCAATGCTGGTGGGAGAGCGGGGCGCCGAGGATGTTCAGGCCGTCGGGCGCCTGACCTATCTGGCCGAGGCGCAGAAGCTGGAGGACAGCGCCGCCATCGAGGCCGCCGCCGAGCGTTATTACCGCTATTTCCCCGAATCGCAGAACTACCATAAGGCCCACGATTTCGATTTCTGGGTTCTCCACCCGGTGCGCCATCGTTATATCGGCGGCTTCGGCGCGATTCACTGGATCGACCAGATCACCCTGGCCAATCCCTTTGCCGGCAAAGCCGAGGCGGGCATGGTCGAACACATGAATGCCGACCATGCCAAAGCCATCGCCCACTACGTCGAATTGAGTGGCCTGCCAAAAAACCAACCCGCGCGATTGGTCGGTATCGACAGCGAAGGCATGCACCTGCGCATTGGGCAAGGCCTGCACTGGTTGCCGTTTGCGGGGCCTTGCAATACCCCGACACAAGTGCGCGAAGCCTTGGTTTTCCTGGCTCACGCCGAGCAATGGCCAAAAAATGCCGAGGTTGATGCTTGAATTCACGAAAGGGCGACGTCATTTAGGTTTTCATAGCAAGGCATTCTTGCGTTGAGGAACCATTTGATGCGCCCTTTTTTATTGCTCTTTCTGCTGTTCCCGGTGTTGGAGCTGTTCGTATTCGTCAAGGTCAGCGGTGCGATCGGGTTCTTCCCGGCGTTGCTGCTGGTCATTCTCGGCTCGATGCTCGGCGTGTTCGTGCTGCGCATCGCCGGCCTGGCCACGGCACTGCGTGCCCGTGAAAGCCTGACCCGTGGCGAACTGCCCGCCCAGACCATGCTCGAAGGCCTGATGCTCGCGCTGGGTGGTGGTCTGTTGATCCTGCCTGGCTTCATCAGCGACGTGCTGGGCCTGGTCTTGCTGCTGCCCTTCACGCGCCGGTTGCTGGCCAACAAGATGCGCCAGCGCGCCGAAGAACAGGCGATGCGCCAGCGGGCTTTCGCCGATGACCTCCAGCCCCGTGGCGGTCCGACGCCGCGCGAACCCGTGGGCCGTGAGCCCAACGTGATCGAAGGCGAATTCGAACACCGCGACCCCAAGTAGCTTTCAGTGACACGGCAGCCAGCGACACGGCACCTTCGGGTGCCGTGTTCGTTTTAGCGCTCGTTCAGTAAAAAATTTCACCCTCGACCCTTGTAATCGACTTGCACGCCCTTATGTATGGGTCACCGCAAGGTTTCCGGTGGCGACACCGGACAGACTTCCGCGGTTCGCTTGACGAACCGCACCCCGGCTCCGCCGGCTTTTGTTAAACCCGCCGGGACTACACCGGCCGATGAAAACCAAAATTAGGAGAGATCGACAATGAAGCTTCGTCCTCTGCATGACCGCGTCGTCATCCGTCGCAGCGAAGAAGAGAAGAAAACCGCTGGCGGTATCGTCCTGCCAGGTTCGGCTGCTGAAAAAGCCAACCACGGTGAAGTTCTCGCTGTAGGTCCGGGCAAGGCTCTGGAAAACGGTGAAGTACGTGCGCTGGCCGTGAAAGTGGGTGACAAGGTTGTGTTCGGCCCTTACTCCGGCAGCAACACTGTGAAAGTCGACGGCGAAGACCTGTTGGTAATGAGCGAGAACGAAATCCTCGCCGTTCTCGAAGGCTGATTTCCCCGCTCATTTTCCCGCTACTACTACAAAGTATTTAAGGAATATCGATCATGGCTGCTAAAGAAGTTAAATTCGGCGATTCCGCCCGCAAGAAAATGCTCGCCGGTGTCAACGTCCTGGCTGACGCAGTAAAAGCGACCCTCGGCCCGAAAGGCCGTAACGTGATCATCGAGAAGAGCTTCGGCGCTCCGACCATCACCAAGGACGGCGTTTCCGTAGCCAAGGAAATCGAGCTGAAAGATCGCTTCGAAAACATGGGTGCGCAACTGGTCAAAGACGTTGCTTCCCGTGCCAACGACGACGCCGGTGACGGCACCACCACCGCGACCGTACTGGCTCAGTCGATCGTCAACGAAGGCCTGAAAGCCGTCGCTGCCGGCATGAACCCGATGGACCTCAAGCGCGGCATCGACAAGGCGACCATCGCCATCGTCAAGGAACTGAAGGGTCTGGCCAAGCCTTGCGCTGACTCCAAGGCAATCGCCCAGGTAGGTACCATCTCCGCCAACTCCGACAACTCCATCGGCGACATCATTGCCGAAGCCATGGAAAAAGTCGGCAAGGAAGGCGTGATCACCGTTGAAGAAGGCTCGGGCCTGGAAAACGAACTGTCGGTTGTAGAAGGCATGCAGTTCGACCGTGGCTACCTGTCGCCATACTTCGTCAACAAGCCGGACACCATGGTTGCCGAGCTGGACAGCCCGCTGATCCTGCTGGTCGATAAGAAGATCTCCAACATCCGCGAAATGCTGCCAGTGCTGGAAGCCGTTGCCAAAGCCGGCCGCCCTCTGCTGATCGTGGCTGAAGATGTCGAAGGCGAAGCCCTGGCGACCCTGGTCGTGAACAACATGCGTGGCATCGTCAAGGTTGCAGCCGTCAAGGCTCCAGGCTTCGGCGACCGTCGCAAGGCCATGCTGCAGGACATCGCCGTACTGACCGGCGGTACCGTTATCTCCGAAGAGATCGGCCTGAGCCTGGAAAGCACCACCCTGGAGCACCTGGGTAACGCCAAGCGCGTGATCCTGTCCAAGGAAAACACCACCGTGATCGACGGTGCTGGCAACGATGCCGATATCCAGGCTCGTGTCACCCAGATCCGCGCACAAGTGGCCGAGACTTCGTCCGACTACGACCGCGAAAAACTGCAAGAGCGTCTGGCCAAGCTGTCCGGCGGTGTTGCGGTGATCAAGGTTGGCGCCGGTTCCGAAGTTGAAATGAAAGAGAAGAAAGCCCGCGTTGAAGACGCCCTGCACGCAACCCGCGCAGCCGTCGAAGAAGGCGTGGTGCCTGGCGGCGGCGTGGCACTGGTTCGTGCCCTGCAAGCCATCAGCGAGCTGAAAGGCGACAACGATGACCAGAACGTTGGCATCCAGTTGCTGCGTCGCGCTGTTGAAGCACCTCTGCGCCAGATCGTTGCCAACTCCGGCGACGAGCCAAGCGTAGTGGTCGACAAGGTCAAGCAGGGTTCGGGTAACTACGGTTACAACGCTGCCACCGGCGAATACGGCGACATGATCGAAATGGGTATCCTGGACCCGGCCAAAGTGACTCGTTCGGCTCTGCAAGCGGCTTCGTCGATTGCCAGCCTGATGATCACCACCGAGGCGATGATCGCTGAAATCAAGGACGACGCTCCAGCTGGCGGCGGCATGCCAGACATGGGCGGCATGGGTGGCATGGGCGGCATGATGTAAGCCAGCCTTACCCCTGTAGCGAAAAACCCCGCCTGTGAAAGCAGGCGGGGTTTTTTATTGCCGTGGATTCATGAACGACACCAATCCCAATGTGGGAGCGAGCTTGCTCGCGATTACGGTGTGTCAGCTCATATATCCGGCACTGACCCACCGCTATCGCGAGCAAGCTCGCTCCCACATGGGACGTGGTTCAATTCAGGCATTGGCGGGACTGGCGACCGCGACACGCCCAGCCATGGCGGCAGGTCGGTACAGAACGCAGTAATAACACCCGAGGCAAATCAGCCAGCAGAACACCGCCGTCCAGACGTTGTGGGAGAAAAAGTGCGCCCCTTGCATCATGCGTCCCACGGAAAACACCGTGCCCAGGGCAAAGGCGAACACCAGCGCCTGGCGTGCGAGGCGTGGGCGACGGTCACGCAGTACGAAAAACAACGCGAACAGCGTGAAGCCGGTGGCGGCATGCCCGCCGGGCCAGCATCTGCCGGGCTTGTCGGTAGCCGGGCGTGGGCTCAGTAGCTCACTGTAGGTTTCCTTGCCACCGAACTCCTTGAGACTCCATGGGCATTGCACTGCCGTCACTGCCTTCAAAGGCGTGACAAACGCAGTCGCCAATGCCAGCGACAGGACCAGGCAACCCAGCTCACGTTTGTACGGCTTGAGCCGAGCGATAAAAAACGAGGCGATAAACCCCACGACCGCCAGCACGGAAAACCCGATGACCAGCTGTTTGGCCCGGTCATGCAGGATGTCTTCCAGGAAAAAACTGTGTCGACCGATAAACCCACCCGCCGTCGGATCGTAAAACAGCTTGGCCACGTTCATGTCCAGGGTGGTCAGTTCCAGCAACACCAGAATGGCTGCGACCACGGCGGGCAGGCCCAGGGCGACCCATAGATTCAGGGGCCTGGAAGCGGGGCGGATGGCAGTGGAAACCATGGCAGTACCTTTGATGGGAGTTTTCGTGATCAGCGCGTTGCACAGTCTGGTCTGCGTTGCGTTCGGGCGGTGTGAAGGTTGGGTGAAAAACTCGTCAACACCCGCGCAGCCCCGCTGCTGAGGGCTCTTGACCTTTGTGGGAGCGAGCCTGCTCGCGAAGGGGCGGCACATTCAACCTGGATGGCAGCTGTTCTACCGCCTTCGCGAGCAGGCTCGCTCCCACAGTGACTCGCACTGCGTATACAACCCTAGCCGTAAGCCACGCTTGGCCTTAAGCTGCGCGGGCCACGACGATTGCCCCGTGCGCAGAGGAGATGCCCATGCGAATTCTGTTGGTTGAAGACAACCGTGACATCCTGGCCAACCTGGCCGACTACCTGGGTCTCAAGGGCTACACGGTCGATTGCGCACAGGACGGTTTGTCAGGGCTGCACCTGGCCGCGACCGAACACTACGACTTGATTGTGCTGGATATCATGCTGCCGGGCATCGACGGCTATACGCTGTGCAAGCGCCTGCGCGAAGACGCCCGGCGCGATACACCGGTGATCATGCTCACCGCGCGGGACCAGTTGGATGATCGTTTGCAGGGTTTCAAATCCGGGGCGGATGATTACCTGGTCAAGCCCTTTGCCTTGTCGGAGCTGGCGGCGCGGATCGAAGCGGTCATGCGGCGTGCCCAGGGTGGTGGCCGACGCGCGTTGCAAGTCGGCGACCTGAGCTACGACCTCGATACGTTGGAAGTGACCCGGGAAGGCAAACTGCTCAAGCTCAACCCCGTGGGCCTCAAGTTGCTGGCGGTACTGATGCAGAAAAGCCCCCACGTACTGCGGCGCGAGATCCTTGAGGAAGCCCTGTGGGGCGATGATTGTCCGGATAGCGACAGCCTGCGCAGCCATGTCCACCAATTGCGCCAGGTGATCGACAAACCGTTTGAAAAACCGTTGCTGCACACTGTGCACGGCGTCGGCTATCGGTTGGCCGAGGGCCGAGATGGAGTTTAAGCAAAGCCTTGCGCAACGGATCATCATCGCTTTTGCGCTGATGAGCGCATTGGTGGCGGGAGCGTTTGCACTGGGCATCGTGGCAACGGTCCATCTGGTGGAAGAAAAGCTGATTTCCGCCGGGCTCGGAGGCGACCTGCAACGCCTGCTGTTGATGGACAGCGTTTCCGACTGGAGTCATCGTCCGGAACCCGACCAGCTGTTCTATTTCAGCGGCGGCCCGGGGGACTTCGAGTTGCCCAGGGACCTTCGTCACCTGCAACGTGGCTTTCACGAAGTCTTTCGCGAACAGCTGTCCTATCACGCGATGGTAGAGATTGTTGACGGTCGGCATTACGTGCTGTTGCAGGACCAGAGCGATTTCGAGGAGCGCGAGCGGGTGCTGTTTGCCGTGGTGCTGGTGGGCTTCGTCCTCAGTCTGGCGCTCGCGGTGTTCCTGGGCTGGGTCCTGGCACGCCGGGTGATGGCGCCGGTGGTACGTCTGGCCCGGCAGGTACGGCATCGCGACCAGTTGCTCGGGCTCGCTCCGCCATTGGCGCCGGATTATGCCGCTGATGAGGTGGGCGAGCTGGCCGTGGCGTTCGATGCCACGCTGGGCCGGTTGCGCCAGGCCCTGACCCGGGAACGGTTGTTCACCAGTGACGTAAGTCACGAACTGCGCACGCCGTTGATGATCCTCGCCACCTCCTGCGAATTGTTGCTGGAGAATCCGGCGCTGGACCAGCGTGGTCGCACCCAGGTCGAGCGCATCAACCGCGCCAGCGAAGAAATGCGCGAACTGGTGCAGACCTTCCTGATGCTTGCCAGGGCCCAACGCGAGGACAACGGCATGTCGCCTCGCTCGACGCTGGGGCAGGTCGCGGAAAACCTCCTTGGGGTGTGGCGTGCGCCGATCGAATCCAAGGGCCTGACCTTGATCTTCGAACCAGGGCAAACCACCGATACGCAGTACAACGCCACGTTCCTGACTGCCGTCATGGGAAATCTGCTGCGTAACGCCTTGCATTACACCGACCAGGGTTTTATCCGCGTCTCGCTGACCGCCACTGGATTTGTCGTCGAGGACAGCGGCGTAGGCATTCCCGAGGAGAAGCGCGAGGCGATGTTCGAGCCGTTCGTGCGCGGTAACGAAAAGCGTGGCGAGGGACTGGGGCTGGGGCTGTCACTGGTGCAGCGGATCTGCGAGGACCAGGGCTGGACCGTGAGCCTCAGCACGATGGAACCCAACGGATGCCGTTTCGAGGTGGAGTTGAACCCGAAGTCCTGAGATCGGCGGCGAAAAATCTTGAAAACATTCAGCCGTTTACATGACGAAGTTTTCACAAAGGGATGACCTGGCAGCTACAAGCCGATCCCTAAGGTGGCGCCATCAACTCTGGAGGCGCCATCGATGTCCAATCCCATCAAGCTAGCTTTTTCCGCCAAGTACGACGAGCGACATGCCCAGCAGTACCTGCGCAAACACAAGACGGGGCTGAGCCGCCGTCTTTCCCACCATCGGGACGAACAACTGGCCCGGCGCGCCTTGATGCTCGCGGGCGACCCGGGCCTGGTCCTGGACTTGCCGTGCGGAGCCGGACGTTTCTGGCCGCTGCTGGCCGAGAAAGCCGGCCGGGTAATCATCGGCGCGGACAATTCCACCGCCATGCTCCAGACGGCGTTGAAGGCACAACCGGCCGATGTCGTAAAACGGGTACAACCTTTGCACACATCTGCGTTCGACATCGCCTTGCCTGATAACGCCGTCGACAGCATTTTTTGCATGCGCCTCTTGCACCACATCGGCGAACCCGCGCACCGACTGGCGATATTGAGGGAATTCGAGCGTGTCACCCGTGACAGCGTAATCGTTTCATTGTGGGTCGACGGCAATTTCAAGGCCTGGAAACGCAAGCGCCTGGAGCGCACCCGTGGGCAGAAAGACTACCAGAACCGATTTGTGTTACCGGTCGCTACAGTCGAAGAAGAGTTTCGGCAGGCCGGGTTTCGCATTGAGGAACAGTTGGATTTCCTGCCGCTCTATGCCATGTGGCGAGTTTATGTATTACGCAAGGGGTAGCAGGCATGGTTGTACAGGTAGCAGGAGCCCAGGCGGCTTCTCGTAGTTGCTTTGACCAGATCTGGAATCAGCGTGGCGAGTGGGTGGAAGCGCCCAATACCCGGCGTGGCGGCGAAAGCGGTGTGCAGCGGATCAGCCATGATGGCGAGCTGTTTTATTCCAAGCGCCAGACCGGACACATTTACCGTAGTCTGTTGCACCCGTTCGGCCGTCCGACCGTGTTGCGTGAAGAGCGAGCGCTGTTGGCCCTGGCGGAACTCGGCGTCACGGTACCCCAAGTGGTCTTTTGCGGCGCGCAGAGAGACCCGGTCCACAAGTGGCGGGCGCTGCTGGTCACCCGCGCTCTGGACGGCTTCGAGGAAATCGGGCATTGGTATGCCGCAGGCGGCCGCGAGCGTCATGGCGAGGCGGTCCATGATCGTCTCCTCCAGGCCCTGGCCGAGAACCTCGCCCGTATGCACAAGGGACGCTGGCAGCACAGTTGCCTCTACATCAAGCATGTATTCGTGCGAGTAACCGGAGAGGGCGAGTCGGCTAAGGCCGAAGTGGCGTTGCTCGATCTTGAGAAATGTCGCCAACGGCTGACCGCACGCGGCGCGGCGTTCCATGACATGAGCCAGCTGCGGCGCCATTCGTCGTTCCAGGATTGCGACTGGGGAAAACTCGTCTATTTTTACGAGGCGGCGTTTGGCAGCGCTATCAAAGGTTTATCCCGATGAAACTAGAAATTGCTAGAGGTTTGTTTTTAGTCGGAGCCCTGGCAGTTGCATCCCTGGCGCTGGTGGTGTGGGAGCAGCCACGCTCGCAGATCCTCAGTGCCTCCACTGTCGGCGCACATTGCCCGGTGCCTCGGGTGGCCAAGGCCAGCGAGGCGATCCAGCCGGACGACGACCTGTTGCTGTTCATGTTCAGTCTGTCCCAGGGCATGCGACCGCAGAGTTGAGTGTCAGGAAGCCGAAACATGGGGGCTGTGGCGAGGGAGCTTGCTCCCGCTCGGCTGCGAAGCAGTCGTCATCCATACGACGAATAGCCTGATCCGGAATCCAGTCGGGACCGCTTCGCGGTCCAGCGGGAGCAAGCTCCCTCGCCACGGGACCCCGACCCTCATGCCCTCAGGCTTTGTCCGGCTTGGCCAGCAAGGTGTAGACACACGGCAGCACGAACAACGTGAACAAGGTGCCGATCGACATGCCGGTGGCGATGACCGTGCCGATGTCGAAGCGGCTCACTGCGCCGGCACCGGTGGCGAGGATCAACGGCACCATGCCAAACACCATGGCGGCAGTGGTCATCAGCACCGGACGCAGGCGAATCGATGCGGCCTGTTCCACTGCGTCTCGCGGACTCAAGCCTTGCTCCTTGCGCAGCTGGTTGGCGAATTCGACGATCAGGATGCCATGCTTGCTGATCAGGCCGATCAGGGTCACCAGCCCCACCTGGGTGTAGATGTTCATGCTCGACCAGCCGAGGAACAGCGGAATCAGTGCGCCGCAAATGGACAACGGCACCGTCACCAGGATCACCAGCGGGTCGCGGAAGCTTTCGAACTGCGCCGCCAGCACCAGGAAAATGATTGCCAGCGCCAGGCCAAAGGTGACCCATAACGCGCTGCCTTCCTGGACGAACTGACGCGAAGCTCCGGCGTAATCAAAGGCGAACCCTGTCGGCGCTTCCTCAAGGGCTATCTGGCGAACTGTCTCGATGGCCTCGCCCATGCTTACCGTGGGAAAGCCCGAGATCGTGACAGCATTGAGCTGCTGGAACTGGTTCAGTTGCCGCGGTCGTGCCTGGTCGCTGACCTTGATCAGCGTCGACAACGGAAGCGACTCGCCCTGGGCGTTCTTTACGTAATAATTGTTCAGCCAGTCCGGATTGTCCCGGAATGGCCGCTCGACCTGGGCGATGACCTTGTAGCTACGCCCCTCCAGCGTGAAGCGGTTGATCTCCGCCTCGCCCAGCAGTGTCGCCAGCGTGCCGCCGAGATCTTGCATCGAGACGCCCATCTGGGCGGCTTTGGCGCGATCGATGTCCACCACGACTTCAGGCTTGTCGAACGCAAGGTCGATGTCCATGAAGGCGAACTTGCCGGACTCCAGCGCACGCTTCTTGACCCGTTCGGCAATCTGCAGGAGCGTCGTGTAGTCCTTCGGCGAGTTGATGACGAATTCGAAGGGCAAGCCTTCGCCCGTGCCGGGCAGCGAGGGCAGGTTGAAGCCGAAGATCTGCAGGCCGGGCACGCTTTCCAGCCTGGCCTGGACTTCCGGGAGGATTTCCATCTGGGTGCGGCTGCGTTCGTTCCAGGGCTTGAGCAGGAAGCCGCCGATGCCCGACTGTACGCCGTTGTAGCCGTTGATCTGGAACGAAGAGTAGTACTCGGGGAATTCCTTGAAGATCGTGATGAAGTGATCGGTGTAAGCGTTCAGGTAGTCCAGGTTGGTGGTCTTCGGGGCGTTGGCCATCATGAAGATGATGCCCTGGTCCTCGTCAGGCGCCAGTTCGGACTTGGTGAACATGATCAGCACCGGAATCAGCAACAGCACGAGCACGGCGAATACCAGCACCACCGGCCGAGTGTTGAGCGTGCCGTGAAGCATGCGCTGGTAACGGGCCTTCAGGCGCTCGAAGATCACGTCCAGCCGATGGGCCAGCCCCGAGGGGTTCTGATCATGACGCAGCAGCATCGCGCACATCATTGGGGAGAGGGTCAGGGCGACGATTCCAGAGATCACCACCGCCCCGGCGAGGGTCAGGGCGAACTCCTTGAACAGCGCCCCCGTCAGGCCTTCGAGCAGACCGATCGGTGCATAGACCGCCGCCAGCGTGATGGTCATCGAGACCACCGGCATGGCGATTTCCCGCGCGCCTTCAATCGCGGCGTCGAACGGTGTCTTGCCTTCCTCGATGTGCCGGTGGATGTTTTCCACCACCACGATGGCGTCGTCCACCACCAGGCCGATGGCTAATACCATGGCCAGCAGTGTCAGCAGGTTCATGGAGTAGCCCATCAACTGCATGAAGAACATCACGCCGATCATCGACAGGGGAATGGTCACTACCGGAATGAGCACCGACCGCAGGGCGCCGAGGAACAGGAACACCACGACGATGACGATCAGCACCGCCTCGAACAGGGTCTTCACCACTTCGTCGATGGAGGCCTGGATGAACAGCGTGGCATCGTAGGCGATCTCGGCCTTGAGGTTGGACGGCAGCTGGGCCTCCATTTCCGGCATGATCTTGCGCACTTCCTTGATGACATCGAGGGGGTTGGCCCCAGGGGTTGCCTTGATCCCGATGTACACCGAAGGGGTACCACCGAAAGAGCTGATGGTGTCGTAGTTTTCGGCGCCCATCTCCACCCGCGCCACGTCCCGCAGCAACACGCGGCTGTCACCGTCAGTCTTGAGCGGGATGCCGGCGAATGCCTCGGCGGATTTGAGTTCGGTGTTGGCGTTGATGCTGGTGACCACGTACTCGCCTTTCACTTCACCAGCAGCGGAGAGAAAGTTGTGCTGGCGCACGGCGTTGGTCACGTCGGCGGCGGTCAGGCCGAAGCCTGCGAGCTTGACCGGGTCCAGCCACAGGCGCATGGCAAACACCTGGTTGCCGAGGATCTCGGCCTCGGCCATGCCCGGCAGCGTTGCCAGTTTGGGCTGGATGACGCGCGACAGATAATCGGTGATCTGTGGGTTGTTCAGCTCCTTGCTGAAGAAACTGATGTACATCAGCGCCGAGGCATCGGCTGCCTCGCGGCTGAGGACCGGGTCCTCGGCGTCCTGGGGCAGTTGGTTCTTCACCTCGTTGGCCTTGGCCAGCAGTTCGGTAAAGAGCCGGTCGCTGTTCGAACCGATGCGCGCGTAAACCGATATGACCGAGAAATTCTGGCGGCTGACCGAAGTCATGTAGTCGATGCCCTCGGCACTGGCCAGGCTTTGCTGCATCGGTTGGGTGATGTAACCCTGGATGGTCTCGGCGTTGGCCCCGGGGTAGGCGGTGGTCACCGTGATCAGGGCATTTTCCATCTGTGGATACTGGCGCAGGGGCAGCTTGCTCCAGGCCTGGAAGCCCAGCAGCACGATCAACAGGCTGACCACGGTGGCAAGCACCGGGCGGCGGATGAACGGATCGGTAAAGGCCATGGGGGTTCCTTGATCAGTCCGCGCGCGGTGGGCTGTTCTGTTCGGTCAGGGTCTTGTCGTCGCTGATGGCGATGGGCGTACCGTTGTCGAGCTTGATCTGGCCGGCAATCACTACTTCTTCGCCGCGCTGCACGCCCTTGGTCACCAGGACCTGCCCGTCACGGCGCTCACCGGTTTCGACAAAGCGCCGTTCGGCAATCAGGATCGGCTGGCCCTTGTCATCCTTCTCGACACTGCCATCGGCGGTTTTCTTCTGAGTGACCACGTACATGGAATTGCCATAGAGGGTGTAGGTCACGGCGCTCTCCGGCACGACGATACCGACGGCGACGTCCGGCAGGATGACGTTCAGGTTGGCGAACATGCCGGGCAACAGCTTGCCGTCGGGGTTGGCGAGCGTGGCGCGCACGAGCACATTACGGGTGCTGTCCTCGACCTTGGGGTTGATTGCGCTGATGGTGCCAACGAAGGTCTGGCCGGGATAGGCCGAGACGCTGACGTTGACTGGCTGGGCAACCGCCAGCCGGGGCACCGTCTGTTCAGGAACGTAGAAGTCGACGTACAGGCTGCTGAGGTCCTGCAGGGTCGCGATCACCGTGCCGCTGGCGAGGTAGTCGCCGACATCCACCTGGCGGATGCCGATGGTGCCGCTGAACGGCGCGACGATGTGTTTTTTCGCCAGCGAAGCCTTGAGCTGGTTGACCGTGGCCTGGTTCTTCTTCAATTGGGCCGAAAGCCGGTCGAACTCGCCCTTGGAAATTGCCTGGCTGCCCACCAGTTGTCGGCCACGGCCGAAATCCAGTTGCGACAGGCCAAGGTCGGCCTGGGCAGTTTCCAGCAGGGCGCTTTCGACTTCGCTGTCCAGTTGCAGGATCGGTTGCCCGGCCTTGACCTTCTGGCCGGATTCGAACTGGACCTTTTGCACGGTGCCGGCGATTTCCAGGCTCAGGTCGACGCCTTGCAACGCCTTGAGGCTGCCGACAGTGGGCAGGCGGGCTTGCCATGGCTGTTCGACGGCCTTGGCCACCGCGACGCTGACCGCAGGTTTGGGCGCAGAGAACATCTGGATCTGCTGATAGATGGAATAGGCCTTGTAGCCCGCCAGCGCCAGCACCACCAGCAGGACAACACCCAACATGATCAGCATGCGTCGTCGCAGCATGTTCCACTTCCTTGGAAAATAGCCGAGAGAAATACAGACAGGCGGGCACCTTACCTTGAGTGCCCGGAGGATTCCAATCGGTGTTTGTCGGCAATGTGTAAGGTTTTTCCCTGCGCCCTCTGCGCTTGCAGCTCAGACCAGATGCAGATGGTTGTCCCAGAGCCCCGCCGGCAGATCCAGCGGCTTTGCAACCAGTTGTGGCTGCCGACAATCGTAGTAACGGCAACGTCCCTGGCCCGAAGTCACGACAAACCCGTCGGCTACCGCGCCGACCCCGGCGCAGTCCGGCAGGGGCGCGTCGAGGCGAACCTCGCCGCTGTCCAGGTCCCAGATGAAAAAACGGTTGCCCCGTGGCGCCGTCAGGGCTACCAGGCGCAGGTCGCTGTGCACGGCGACGCTGGCGGTGTAATGCCCCATGGCTTGCAGCTGGTATTCAGGTACCGGGAACGCCTTGAACGGTTGGCCCGGACGCTTGATCGCGAGCAATTCGGACGATTCGTGGGCCGCTCCCATGAACTGCTGGCCGGTGACGATGGTGCCATCGCTGGCGATGCCCATATGGCGCACGCTGTTCATCTGCTGGGCGAGGGTTTCCTTGCTCAACAGCGTGCCATCACGGTGCATCAGCACCAGGCTCGGCTCCATGGCGTCGAGGTTCATTTCGACCCGGCTTTCGGCCTCGGTGCGGATGCCGCCGTTGGCCACCACCAGCGTCTCACCGTCGGGCAGCCACGACACTTGGTGAGGGCCGATGCCGTGGGTGGACAGTTCGCCACTGTGCACCAGCCGTTCGCCTTCGAAACGGTACACGCCGAGCAGGCCGCGTCCCGGATCGCTGGTATCGTTTTCTGTGGCGTAGAGCCATTCGCCGCTCTTGTGGATCACCGCATGACCGTAGAAATGCCGGTTCGGCAGCGAGGTGATGGTTTGCAGCAGCGTGCCGTCGCGCAAGTCGACCAGATAGCTTTCGGTGCCCGGGCGGCGGGCGACGAACAGGGCGATCGGCAGCGCCGGGTGATTGATGATGTCATGGCAGCGCTGGCCAACCTGGGTGGCGAACACCCGTGTGCCGTCCAGTCGATAGCCGACCGCGTAGTGCTTGCCGTCGGCATCGTCCCGTGCCGACAGCAGTAACGGACTCTTGTCCTTTTGCTTGAACAGCGTCCAGCCGCCCAGGGTGATGGCGCCGAGCAGCAAGCTGCCCAGCGTCAGAGCCTGACGTCGAAACATGATCAGTCACCGTCGTTGGCGTTGAAGCCCAGTTGAATGCCCAGCGCCTTGGCCAGTTCGCCTTCATGCAGGCGATGGACGACGTTGAGGCTGTCGTACAAATCGTTGAGTTGCTGGCGCCCGGCGTCGTCACCGAGCATTTCGGTCAGTGAGCGCTGGCTGCTGGCGAACAGTTTCAACGAGGCGTCGTAGGCAGCGTCGATCTTGTCGGCCAGCGGCTTCTGCTCGCTTGGCAACAAACCTCGCAAGCCTTTGTTGTCGACGCCAACCCAAACGGTCCGGGCGGCGCTCAGGCTGGCCTCAAGCCCTTGCAACGACGACTGGCTGCGCCACGCATCGGCCTGGAACGGTTGCGGCACGCCCTTGCTCTGGCGGCCCATCGGCGTGCCGAGTTTTTTCTTCAAGGTGTCCAGGGCGGTCACCTGGACCCGCAGCAGGTCGGCGATCGCTTCATGGGAATCGGCATAGCGCTGGTTCGGGAACTTGCTCATCTGGGCGAGCATGCCGTCGTTGGTGTTCCACCGCGACAGGATCTCTTCGGCCAGTTGCTTCTGGCGTTCGCCGATGGCGATCAGCAGCGGGCAGTACTTGGCTTTCTGGGCGCTGTCGGCCATGTCGATCTTTGCGTCGAACAGCAGGTATTCGTAGGCCGAGAGCCCTTGCACGACGACGCTGGACTTGGCCAGGCCGGCGGCGTCGATCTGCGGCTGGCTGTTGACCAGTTGCTCGACCTGGCGGCCCACGAGGTTTTTCTTGTCCGGCCAGAACTGTACCTGCCAGGCGCGGTTGCCCTCCGCCAGCGGCCCGATCAGCAGCGGCTGGAGTTCAGCCCAGGCTTTTTGTGCCTTGAGGAAATCGGCGCGGGCGGTTTCCAGGTTTTCCTTGCCCTGGCAGAACGCCAGGGCGCTGGTCGCCAGTTGGCGGTCGGCCTCGACCCAGCGACTGTAGGTCGGCAGGATCACCTGCTTGGCGATGGCGGCCGAGGTGACCGCTTGCGGGTCCTGGGGCGAGCAGGCACCCAGGGCGATGGCGGCGAGGCTGGTGAACAACAGCTTGGGACGGAACATGTCGGGCTCCCGTTTTTCGGAAAGTGCGTTTAAAGAGAGTTCAGGAAAGCCAACAGCGCAGCGCGCTGCTCGGCGTTGAATGCTAGAACCTGTCGCTGCGCCGCCTGGGCTTCGCCGCCATGCCAGAGCACGGCTTCGAGCAGGTTGCGGGCGCGACCGTCGTGGAGAAACTGGGTGTGGCCGTTGACGGTTTCGGTCAGGCCGATGCCCCACAGCGGCGGGGTCCGCCAGTCGCGGCCGCTGGCCTTGAATTCGCTGCGGTTGTCCGCCAGGCCTTCGCCCATGTCGTGCAACAGCAGGTCGGTGTAGGGACGGATGACCTGGTTCGCCAGCTCGGGTTCGGCGGCATTGGCGGACGTCGTGTACTTGGGGGTGTGGCAGGACTGGCAACCGGCCTGGAAAAACAGGTTCTTGCCCGCCAGCACCTGGGCCGAACCCACCTCGCGGCGGGCCGGCACGGCGAGGTTGCGGCTGTAGAACAGCACCAGCCGCAGAATGTTGTCGCTGACTTCCGGTTCGCCCTCAGGGCCGTTGCCGTTGGGCGCGCGCTGGCAATCGAGCTGGGCCTGGGTGCAGTCGTCGAAGGGCCGCAGGCTGGTCGTCAGGCCCATGTCGCCGGAGAACGCATGGACGTTCTGTTGATTGAGGTTCGGTTGTCCGGCCTTCCAGCCGAAGCGCCCCGGCACGGTTTTTTGCTGGACGTCGTCCCAGACCATGTTCGGGCGACCGGCGATGCCGGTGTTCTCCCGCGCCTGGGACTCGGCATTGGCCAGGATGGCTGCATCGGGGATGGCCTCGAGCAGACCCAGGCCGATCATCGGCGGTGCGACACGGGCCGAAAATCGTGTGTCGGGGTGCATCGGGCCATAGCCCAGCTGGGTGATCTGCAGGCTCGGCTTGCGCAATTCGACGACGGTGCCGTCCTCGAAGCGCACCGGGACGGGAGAGTAATCGACCCTGACCTTGCCTTCCGGCGCGACGCCCGGCACGGACATGTCCTGCAATTGCCCGCCGTAGACCGGCTCCGGTACGACGCCGAGTTGTTCGATGAGCTTGGCGTAGGGCGGCGCATCGGGGATCGACAGGCGTACCAGCATCGACACCGCGCTGCTGGCATCCGGTGCCGGCGGATGGCCGCGACCGTCCTTGATGTGGCAGTTCTGGCAGGCGTTGGTATTGAACAGGGGGCCGAGGCCGTCCCGGGCGGTAGTGGTCGAGGGCGCGATTACCCAGGGACTGCGGAAAAAACTGTTGCCGACGCTGAAGTCCACGCGCCGCGAGGGCGGCAGATTGGCCGAGGGCAGCGAGAAGGCGTTCTGGTCGGCCTTGCGTACTGTCGCGCTGCCGCCGGATCTGGCTTCGCCGGGCTCGGCCTGGGTAAAACGCGGGGCGTCATCGCAGGCCGTCAGGCCCAGGGCCATGAACAGAGCGCACAAGCGAAGAGGCAACGACAGCATTGGAAATCCTGCGGGACGAGTGAAACGCGGGCGCAAAGTCTAACAGGGTGGGGGAGTTTGAATAAGAGGAATTATCGTTTGGTTCGAGGCCGATGCTTCAACCGCGTGGCGGTGGACGGCCTTTTTCGACTATCGCCCCCAAGGGAGCAATAGTCGAGGCACACGCAGCTATCGGGGATTATTCGGCGTTGCACAGCGCCAGGCAGTTATCCAGCATGCGGTTGGAGAAACCCCATTCGTTGTCATACCAGGCCAGTACCTTGAGCAGCTTGCCGCTGGCCTTGGTGTGGTTGGCATCGAAGATCGACGACAGCGGGTTGTGGTTGAAGTCGCTGGAGACCAGCGGCAGGGTGTTGTAGCCAAGGATCTTCGAATGCTGGCTGGCCTGCTTGAGCAGCGCGTTGACCTCATCGGCCGAAGCTTCGCGCTTGAGCTGCACGGTCAGGTCCACCAGCGACACGTTGATCACCGGCACGCGCACGGCCATGCCGGTCAGCTTGCCCGCCAGCTCCGGCAGCACCAGGCCTACCGCTTCGGCGGCGCCGGTCTTGCTCGGGATCATGTTCTGGGTGGCCGAACGGGCGCGGTACGGGTCGCTGTGATAGACGTCGGTCAGGTTCTGGTCGTTGGTGTAAGCATGGATGGTGGTCATCAGGCCGCTTTCGATACCCAGCTCGCGGTGCAGCACCTGGGCCACCGGGGCCAGACAGTTGGTGGTGCACGAAGCGTTGGAAATGATCTGGTGGGACTGGCGCAGGATGTCATGGTTCACGCCATACACCACGGTCGCGTCGGCGCCCTTGGCCGGGGCCGAGATGATCACCTTGCGGGCGCCGGCGCTGATGTGCGCGGCGGCCTTGGCGCGGTCGGTGAACAGGCCGGTGCATTCGAACACGACGTCGATCTTTTCGGCGGCCCAGGGCAGTTCGGCCGGGTTGCGGATGGCACTGACCGCGATGCGGTCGCCATTGACCGTCAGGCTCTCGTGATCGTGCTGCACGTCGGCATCAAAGGTGCCGTGGACGGTGTCGAACTTGAGCAGGTGAGCATTGATCGCGCTGTCACCTAGGTCGTTGATGGCGACGATCTGCAAGTCGCGACGATAGCCTTGGGTATACAGTGCACGGAGGACGTTGCGGCCGATGCGGCCAAAACCATTGATTGCGATTCGAAGAGTCATTAACTGCGCCGCCGTCGATTTGTTGTTGGAATTACAAGATTATTCGCATAAAAATAGAAAACAAGCCTTTTTAGTGGCAATATTTTGTTTTATCTACAACGAGTGACCTGAATCAACTGGTCCGATTGGTCAGAAACCGTCTGTCGCCCTGTCTTTCCTGCGGCGTGCAAAGGGCTTCTAACCAGCATAGACAATCAGGTCGCCACATCCGTTAGCCTGGAGTTCTACACATGCATCCCCGCGTACTTGAGGTCACCGAACGGCTTATCGCCCGCAGTCGCGCTACTCGCGAGGCTTACCTTGCACTGATCCGCGGTGCAGCCAGCGACGGTCCGATGCGCGGCAAGCTGCAATGCGCCAACTTCGCCCATGGCGTTGCCGGTTGCGGCACTGAAGACAAACATCACCTGCGGATGATGAACGCCGCCAACATCGCTATCGTGTCGTCCTATAACGACATGCTCTCGGCCCACCAGCCGTACGAAACCTTCCCGGAACAAATCAAGAAAGCCCTGCGCGAGATCGGCTCGGTCGGCCAGTTCGCCGGCGGTACGCCAGCCATGTGCGATGGTGTGACCCAGGGCGAGGCGGGGATGGAGCTGAGCCTGCCGAGCCGCGAAGTGATCGCGTTGTCCACGGCGGTGGCGTTGTCCCACAACATGTTCGACGGTGCCTTGATGCTGGGCATCTGCGACAAGATCGTCCCGGGCCTGATGATAGGCGCGCTGCGCTTCGGTCATCTGCCGACGATCTTCGTGCCTGGCGGGCCGATGGTCTCGGGCATTTCCAACAAGGAAAAGGCCGATGTGCGCCAGCGCTACGCCGAAGGCAAGGCGACCCGCGAAGAGCTGCTGGAGTCGGAGATGAAGTCCTACCACAGCCCAGGTACCTGCACGTTCTACGGCACCGCCAACACCAACCAGTTGCTGATGGAAGTGATGGGCCTGCACTTGCCGGGCGCCTCGTTCGTCAACCCGAACACGCCACTTCGCGATGCCCTGACCCGCGAAGCGGCGTTCCAGGTGACGCGCCTGACCATGCAGAGCGGCAACTTCATGCCCATCGGCGAAATCGTCGATGAGCGTTCGCTGGTCAACTCCATCGTTGCGCTGCACGCCACCGGTGGCTCCACCAACCACACCCTGCATATGCCGGCCATCGCCATGGCGGCGGGCATCCAGCTGACCTGGCAGGACATGGCCGACCTCTCCGAAGTGGTGCCGACCCTGAGCCACGTCTACCCGAACGGCAAGGCCGATATCAACCACTTCCAGGCGGCGGGCGGCATGTCGTTCCTGATTCGCGAACTGCTGGAAGCCGGCCTGCTCCACGAAAACGTCAACACCGTGATGGGCCATGGCCTGAGCCGTTACACCCAGGAACCGTTCCTGGAGGACGGCGAACTGGTCTGGCGCGATGGCCCGACCGAAAGTCTCGACGAAAGCATCCTGCGTCCGGTAGCCCGGGCTTTCTCGCCGGAAGGCGGGTTGCGGGTGATGGAAGGCAACCTGGGCCGGGGCGTGATGAAGGTCTCGGCCGTGGCTCTGGAAAACCAGGTCGTCGAAGCCCCGGCCATGGTGTTCCAGGACCAGCAGGACCTGGCCGATGCGTTCAAGGCCGGTCTGCTGGAGAAGGATTTTGTCGCGGTGATGCGCTTCCAGGGCCCGCGCTCCAACGGCATGCCGGAGCTGCACAAGATGACGCCCTTTCTCGGCGTGCTGCAGGATCGCGGGTTCAAGGTAGCGCTGGTCACCGACGGGCGCATGTCCGGCGCATCGGGGAAAATCCCGGCGGCCATCCATGTCAGTCCCGAAGCCTATGTCGGCGGCGCGTTGGCTCGGGTGCGCGAGGGCGATATCATCCGTGTCGATGGCGTCAAAGGCACCTTGGAATTGAAGGTGGACGCCGAGGAATTCGCCGCGCGCGAACCGGCCAAGGGCCTGTTGGGCAACAACATCGGCACCGGTCGCGAGCTGTTCGGTTTCATGCGCATGGCCTTCAGCTCGGCAGAGCAGGGCGCCAGCGCCTTCACTTCTGCCCTGGAGACGCTTAATTGAAACTGGCTTTGGTCGGTGATATCGGTGGGACCAACGCACGTTTCGCGTTGTGGAAGAACCACAACCTGGAAAACATCCAGGTGCTGGCGACGGCGGATTACGCCTGCCCGGAAGATGCCATCAAGGTTTACCTGAGCGGCATGGGCATGGTGCCGGGTTCCATCGGCTCGGTGTGCCTGTCGGTGGCCGGTCCGGTGAGTGGCGATGAGTTTCGCTTCACCAACAATCACTGGCGCTTGAGCAACCTGGCGTTCTGCAAGACTTTGCAGGTGGAGAAGCTGCTGCTGGTCAACGATTTCTCCGCCATGGCCCTGGGCATGACCTGCTTGCGTCCCGATGAATACCGGGTCGTCTGCCAGGGCACGCCGGAGCCGATGCGCCCGGCGGTGGTGATCGGCCCGGGCACGGGGCTGGGCGTCGGTACGCTGCTGGACCTGGGCGAGGGCCGTTTCGCGGCGTTGCCGGGGGAGGGCGGGCATGTCGACCTGCCGATGAGCAGTCCGCGCGAGACCCAGCTCTGGCAGCACATCTACAACGAAATCGGCCACGTCAGCGCCGAAACGGCACTGAGCGGCAGCGGTCTGCCTCGTGTGTACCGGGCGATCTGCGCGGTGGACGGCCATGAGCCGGTGCTTGATACCCCCGAGTCGATCACCGCCGCCGGCCTGGCCGGCGACCCGGTCGCCCTGGAGGTGCTCGAACAATTCTGCCGTTGGCTGGGGCGCGTGGCGGGCAACAATGTGCTCACCGTGGGCGGGCGTGGTGGCGTGTACATCGTCGGCGGCGTGGTCCCGCGCTTTGCCGATTTTTTTGTCGAGAGCGGCTTCGCCAGATGCTTCGCCGACAAGGGCTGCATGAGTGATTATTTCAAAGGCATTCCGGTCTGGCTGGTGACGGCGCCGTATTCCGGCCTGATGGGCGCGGGCGTGGCGTTGGAGCAGTCCTCCGCAGTTTGAGATGTAGCCCCTTGTGGGAGCGAGCCTGCTCGCGAATGCGGTGTATCAGCCAGCACTTATGGCGACTGACACACCGCTTTCGCGAGCAGGCTCGCTCCCACAGGGGGTGTGATGTGTTTGTAAAACCCGTCCATCAGGCATAATCGCCCCCAATTCAAACAACAAGGACGAGGCCCCGTGAGTTCAGTGAACAAATCGATTTTGCTGGTCGACGACGACCAGGAGATTCGCGAACTGCTGGACACTTACCTCAGTCGCGCGGGTTTCCAGGTGCGTACCACCCCCGATGGCGCCGGGTTTCGCCAGGCCCTCAACGAGGCGCCGAGCGACCTGGTGATCCTCGACGTGATGCTGCCCGACGAGGACGGCTTCAGCCTTTGCCGCTGGGTTCGCCAGCATCCGCGCCAGGCCCATGTGCCGATCATCATGCTCACCGCCAGTTCCGACGAGGCCGATCGGGTCATCGGCCTGGAGCTGGGGGCGGATGATTACCTGGGCAAGCCGTTCAGTCCTCGCGAATTGCAGGCGCGCATCAAGGCCTTGCTGCGACGGGCGCAGTTCGGCCAGGAGCGATCCGGCGGCGAAGTGCTGGCCTTCGATGAGTGGCGGCTGGACATGGTCAGCCACCGGCTGTTCCATGCCGATGGCGAAGAGGTGATCCTGTCGGGTGCCGATTTTGCCTTGCTCAAGCTGTTCCTCGATCATCCACAGGAAATCCTCGACCGCGACACCATCGGCAACGCCACCCGAGGGCGTGAATTGATGCCGCTGGACCGGATTGTCGACATGGCGGTCAGTCGCTTGCGCCAGCGCCTGCGCGATACCGACAAGCCGCCGCGATTGATCCGCACGGTGCGCGGCAGCGGTTATCAACTGGCGGCCAGTGTGGTTGCCAGCAATGGTCATTGAGGGAATCCGCAAGATTGCCCGACGGGTGCCCGTGCCGCGCTCGTTGCTCGGACGGATGCTGCTGCTGACGCTGCTGGTGGTGCTGTTCGCCCAGACGCTGTCGAGCCTGATCTGGGTTTCGCAACTGCGCGCCACGCAGCTCGAAGGCCTGGTCACCAGCGCCCGCAGCCTGGCTCACTCGATGACCGCCACCGTGACCTACCTGCGTTCGCTGCCGGTGGCCTATCGGCCGTTGGTGCTGGACCAGTTGCGCAGCATGGGCGGCACGCGGTTTGTCGTTACGCTCAATGACAAGCCGCTGGGCATGGATGTGCTGCCGGTCACGCCGCGCAAACTGGCGGTGCTCAAGGCCGTGGACGATGTGCTGCGCCGCTCCCTGGGCAATAACGCCGACATCTCCGTCAAGTTTGTCAGCCCCGAAGACCTGCGGATCTTCAACGGCGGGCTCAAGCTTGATGAGCTACCCCGTTCGTGGGCTCACTACGCCCTGACGCTCGAGCCGGTGAACCCGCCGGTACTGGTCACGCAGATCCAGATGGCGCCGGGCGAATGGCTGTACATCGCCTCGCTGCTGCCCGAACCCTATACCAGTCTCGAAGAGCAGGACCTGCCCAAGCAGCAGGTGGGCTTCATCGTGCTCACCAGTAGCCTGTTGCTGTTGTTCATCGGCTTGCTGGTGCATTGGCAGAGCCGGCCGCTCAAGCGCTTGGCCCGTGCCGCGCGGGACATGTCCCTGGGCGCTGAAGTGGAGCCCGTGGCCGAGGGCGGCGGCAGCGAAGTGGTGGAGGTGGGGCGTGCGTTCAATGCCATGCGCGAGCGTATCAGCCGCTACCTGACCGAGCGCAGCCAGTTGTTCAGCGCGATTTCCCATGACCTGCGCACGCCGATCACCCGCCTGCGGCTGCGGGTCGAGTTGCTCGAGGATGAAAATCTGCAGGCCAAGTTCGGCCGCGACCTCGACGAGCTGGAGCTGCTGGTCAAGGGCGCGCTGCAATGCGTCAAGGACACCGATATTCACGAGAACATCGAGCCGGTCGACCTCAATCATGTGCTCGATTGCCTGGTGGAGCCTTACCTGGCGCCCCACGGCAACGGCCGGGTGACCCAGGATGGCCGGGCGTTGGCACCGTACCCCGGCAAACCGCTGGCCCTCAAGCGCTGCATCGGCAACCTGATCGACAACGCCTTGAAATACGGGCAGAGGGCCCACTTGCACATCGACGACGATGAAAACGCCTTCATCCTGCACGTTGACGATGAAGGCCCGGGCGTACCGGAACAACGCCTCGAACAGGTCTTCGAACCGCACTTTCGCCTGGCCGGGCAGCAGCAGGGATATGGCCTGGGGTTGGGCATCGCGCGCAACATTGCCCACAGCCATGGCGGCGAGGTGAGCCTGCAGAACCTGCGCGAGGGCGGGTTGCGGGTGACGTTGCAGTTGCCTCGCAGTGTGGATTGATTAGACCGCGTTATCGTTCATCGCGAGCAAGCTCGCTCCCACAGGGGATTTGTGAACGCCGAAGATCCAATGTGGGAGCGAGCTTGCTCGCGATGGCGTCAGTCGTCTCGATACTTCTCTCAGCTGAATGTCACAAGCCGGTGACATAACTCGCCCCTTTCGTTACCTGCCACCCATCCCGCCTTGTTTAGACTCCCTGCGTCAAACAACAAAAAAGGTACCTCGATGGACACCTTCCAACCGGCGTTCAGCAGTTGGCTGAATGCGCCTGCCCATCAGCAATGGCTCGCTGCCGAAGGTTTGCGGCTGCTGGCGTTCGCCAAGGCTTCGAAGCTGCCGTACGGTTTTGGCAACCTGGACGAGCTGGGTCGCCTGCCGGCCGGTGCGCGGGCCGAGACCATGAACACCGCACGCATGACCCACAGCTTCGCCATGGCCCACATCCAGGGCCTGCCGGGGTTCGCCGAGCTGGTGGATCATGGCGTCCAGGCCCTCGGCGGCCCGCTGCGCGATGCCGAACATGGCGGCTGGTTCGCCATGGCTGATCCCGATGCCAGCGACACCGGCAAGGCGGCTTACCTGCATGCTTTTGTGGCCCTGGCCGCCAGCTCCGCGGTAGTCGCCCAACGCCCCGGCGCCGAGGCATTGCTCAAGGAAGCGGTGCGGGTTATCGACGAGCATTTCTGGTGTGAAGAAGAGGGCGCCCTGCGCGAGTCCTTCAACCGCGACTGGAGCGAGGAGGAAGCCTATCGCGGCGCCAACAGCAACATGCACGCCACCGAAGCCTTCCTGGCCCTGGCCGACGCCACGGACGACCCGCGCTGGTTGGCCCGCGCGCTGCGTATCGTCGAGCGGGTCATCCATGGTCATGCGGCCGCCAACGACTACATGGTGGTGGAGCATTTCGACCGCGACTGGCAACCGCTGCGCGAGTACAACCAGGACAATCCCGCCGATGGCTTCCGCCCCTACGGCACCACGCCCGGTCATGGTTTCGAATGGGCGCGGCTGCTGCTGCATCTGGAAGCCGCGCGCGTGCAGATCGGCATGCTGACACCGGGCTGGCTGGCCCAGGATGCGCAGAAACTTTTCGATCAGAATTGCCGCCATGGCTGGGACATCGATGGCGCGCCCGGCATCGTCTACACGCTGGACTGGGACAATCGCGCCGTGGTTCGCCATCGCCTGCACTGGGTGCACGCCGAAGCGGCAGCGGCGGCCAGTGCCTTGCTCAAACGTACCGACGAGGCGCAATACGAAGTCTGGTACCGGCGCTTCTGGGAGTTTTGTGACAAACATTTCATCGACCGCTGCAACGGCAGCTGGCATCACGAGCTGGACCCGCAGAACCGCCCCAGCGCCGATATCTGGCCGGGCAAACCGGACCTTTATCACGCCTGGCAAGCGGTGCTGATACCACGCTTGCCATTGGCGCCGAGCATGGCGTCGGCCCTGGCGCGATTATCCGATCCTGCACCTGTGTAACCATGTCGTGACATACACGCGTCCCTTCGTTACCTGCGAAGGGATTGCCCCTGATTAGAATCCATGCAGCGCAAGCATCAGACTTGCATGCATAACAACAAGAAAGGTACTTCTAGATGAATGCGATTTCTCGCCTCGCTACTGTCATTTCTCTTGCTTCCTTGCTTCCCGTCGCAGCATTCCCCGTCAGCGCCCTGGCCGCCGAATCGAAAGGTTCCGTGGAAGTCGTCCACTGGTGGACGTCGGGTGGTGAAAAAGCCGCGGTCGATGTGCTCAAGGCCCAGGTAGAAAAAGACGGCTTTACCTGGAAGGACGGCGCTGTCGCCGGCGGCGGCGGTTCCACCGCCATGACCGTGCTCAAGAGCCGTGCCGTGGCCGGCAACCCACCGGGCGTAGCCCAGATCAAAGGTCCGGACATCCAGGAATGGGCGTCCACCGGCCTGCTTGATACCGACATCCTGGAAGACGTTGCCAAAGCGGAGAAGTGGGACAGCCTGCTCGACAAGAAAGTCTCCGACACCGTGAAGTACGAAGGTGACTACGTCGCCGTGCCGGTGAACATCCACCGCGTCAACTGGCTGTGGATCAACCCGGAAGTCTTCAAGAAAGCCGGCATCACCAAGAACCCGACCACCCTCGAAGAATTCTACGCTGCCGGTGACAAGCTCAAGGCCGCGGGCTTCATTCCCCTGGCCCACGGCGGCCAGCCATGGCAGGACAGCACCGTGTTCGAAGCGGTGGTGCTTTCGGTGATGGGCGTCGATGGCTACAAGAAAGCCCTGGTCGACCTGGACAACAAGGCGCTGACCGGTCCGGAAATGGTCAAGGCGCTGACCGAGCTGAAAAAGGTCGCGACCTACATGGATCCCGATGGCAAGGGCCAGGACTGGAACCTGGAAGCGGCCAAGGTCATCAATGGCAAGGCCGGCATGCAGATCATGGGTGACTGGGCCAAGAGCGAGTGGACCGCGGCCAAGAAAGTCGCCGGCAAGGACTACGAGTGCGTAGCGTTCCCGGGCACCGACAAAGCCTTCACCTACAACATCGACTCCCTGGCGGTGTTCAAGCAGAAGGACGCAGGCACTTCGGCGGGGCAGCAAGATATCGCCAAGGTCGTGCTGGGTGAGAACTTCCAGAAAGTCTTCAGCATCAACAAGGGCTCGATCCCGGTGCGTAATGACATGCTGGGCGACATGGCCAAGTACGGTTTCGACTCGTGCGCCCAGACCGCCGCCAAGGACTTCCTGGCAGATGCCAAGAGCGGCGGCCTGCAACCAAGCATGGCGCACAACATGGCGACCACGCTGGCGGTGCAGGGCGCGTTCTTCGATGTCGTGACCAACTACATCAACGACCCGAAAGCCGACCCGGCCGATGCTGCCAAGAAGCTTGGTGCAGCGGTTCAGTCTGCGAAGTAATTAGCGCCGCGGTCCCTTGTGGGAGCGAGCTTGCTCGCGATAGCGGAGTGTCAGGCAGCAAATGAGTGAACTGACACACTGCCATCGCGAGCAAGCTCGCTCCCACAAAGGGAGGCCCTTGTAACCTAGTTTTTGGATTTTCCCATGAGTTCTGTTGCTGTGTTCAGCAAGGCCTCGCCGTTCGATGCATTGCAGCGCTGGCTACCAAAACTGGTGCTGGCGCCGAGCATGTTCATCGTCCTGGTGGGCTTCTATGGCTACATCTTGTGGACGTTCGTCCTGTCGTTCACCACATCGACCTTCCTGCCTACCTATAAATGGGCCGGCCTGGCGCAATACTCACGGCTTTGGGACAACGACCGCTGGTGGGTGGCGAGCAAGAACCTGGCAGTCTTTGGTGGCATGTTCATTGGTATCACCCTGGTGATCGGCGTGCTGCTGGCGGTGTTCCTCGACCAGCGTATTCGCCGCGAAGGGTTCATCCGCACCATTTACCTGTACCCGATGGCGCTGTCGATGATCGTCACCGGTACCGCCTGGAAATGGCTGCTCAACCCGGGCATGGGCCTGGATAAATTGTTGCGCGACTGGGGTTGGGAAGGCTTCCGCCTGGACTGGCTGATCGACCCCGATCGCGTGGTGTACTGCCTGGTGATCGCTGCCGTATGGCAGGCCTCGGGTTTCATCATGGCGATGTTCCTGGCCGGCCTGCGGGGCGTTGATCAATCGATCATCCGTGCCGCGCAGATCGATGGCGCGAGCATGCCGCGCATCTACTGGAAAGTGGTGCTGCCAAGCCTGCGTCCAGTGTTCTTCAGTGCCGTGATGATCCTGGCGCATATCGCGATCAAGAGTTTCGACCTGGTGGCGGCGATGACAGCTGGTGGTCCGGGGTATTCCTCCGACCTGCCTGCCATGTTCATGTATTCCTTCACGTTCAGTCGCGGCCAGATGGGCATGGGCTCGGCCAGTGCAATCCTGATGCTCGGTGCGATCCTCGCGATCATCGTGCCTTACCTGTATTCCGAGCTGAGGGCCAAGCGTCATGACTAGTCTCGCTGCGAAACCTTCCATCAGCCTGAGCCGCATCGCGATCTACGCAGTGTTGATTCTCGCGGTACTGCTTTACCTGGTGCCGTTGGTGGTCATGCTGTTGACCAGCTTCAAGACGCCGGAAGACATCAGCACCGGTAACTTGCTGAGCTGGCCGACCGTGGTCAGCGGCATCGGCTGGGTCAAGGCCTGGGCCACGGTCAACGGCTACTTCTGGAACTCGATCAAGATCACCGTGCCGGCCGTGCTGATTTCCACCGCCATCGGCGCGTTGAACGGTTATGTGCTGTCGATGTGGCGCTTCCGTGGCTCGCAGTTGTTCTTCGGCCTGTTGCTGTTCGGCTGCTTCCTGCCGTTCCAGACCGTGCTGCTGCCGGCCTCGTTCACCCTCGGCAAGATGGGCCTGGCCAGCACCACCACCGGCCTGGTGTTTGTCCATGTCGTCTACGGCCTGGCGTTCACCACGCTGTTCTTCCGCAATTACTACGTGAGCATCCCCGACGCGCTGGTGAAGGCCGCGCGCCTCGACGGTGCCGGGTTCTTCACGATCTTCCGGCGGATCATCCTGCCGATGTCGACGCCGATCATCATGGTCTGCCTGATCTGGCAGTTCACCCAGATCTGGAACGACTTCCTGTTCGGCGTGGTGTTCTCCAGCGGTGACTCCCAGCCCATCACGGTGGCGCTGAACAACCTGGTCAACACCAGCACCGGGGCCAAGGAATATAACGTGGACATGGCGGCGGCGATGATCGCCGGGCTGCCGACCCTGCTGGTCTATGTGATCGCAGGCAAGTATTTCGTGCGCGGCCTCACGGCTGGCGCGGTCAAGGGGTAATCATGGCTACGCTTGAACTTCGCAATGTAAACAAGACCTACGGCGCGGGCCTGCCCGACACCTTGAAAGACATCCAGTTGTCGATCAAGGAAGGCGAATTCCTGATCCTGGTCGGCCCTTCGGGTTGCGGCAAATCGACCCTGATGAACTGCATCGCCGGCCTCGAGACCATCACCGGTGGCGCGATCATGATCGGCGACCAGGACGTCAGCGGCATGAGCCCCAAGGATCGCGACATCGCCATGGTGTTCCAATCCTACGCGCTGTACCCGACCATGAGCGTGCGCGAGAACATCGAGTTCGGCCTGAAGATTCGCAAGATGAAACAGGCGGACATCAACGAAGAAGTGGCGCGAGTGGCCAAGCTATTGCAGATCGAGCACTTGCTCAACCGCAAGCCCGGGCAGCTCTCCGGCGGGCAGCAGCAGCGTGTCGCGATGGGCCGGGCCCTGGCGCGGCGGCCGAAGATCTACCTGTTCGACGAGCCGCTGTCCAACCTCGACGCCAAGCTGCGGGTCGAGATGCGCACCGAAATGAAACTGATGCACCAGCGCCTGAAGACCACCACGGTCTACGTGACCCACGACCAGATCGAAGCCATGACCCTGGGCGACAAAGTGGCGGTGATGAAGGACGGGATCATCCAGCAGTTCGGTACGCCGAAGGACATCTACAACAACCCGGCCAACCTGTTCGTGGCGAGTTTCATCGGTTCGCCGCCGATGAACTTCATCCCGCTGCGCCTGCAACGCAAGGACGGTCGCCTGCTGGCCTTGCTCGACAGCGGCCAGGCCCGTTGCGAGTTGCCGCTGGGCATGCAGGACGCCGGGCTGGAAGATCGCGAAGTGATCCTCGGCCTGCGTCCGGAGCAGATCGTCCTGGCGGGCAACGAGCCAAACGGTTTGCCGACCATTCGCGCCGAAGTCCAGGTCACCGAGCCCACCGGTCCGGACACCCTGGTGTTCGTCAACCTCAACGACACCAAGGTCTGCTGCCGTCTGGCACCGGACGTGGCGCCGTCGCCGGGAGAGACCCTGACGTTGCAATTCGATCCATCGAAAGTGCTGCTGTTCGATGCCAAGTCCGGCGAGCGCCTGGGCGTGGCCGCGCAACCGTCGATGGAAGCCCGGGCCGACAATGTGGCGCAGTTCAAAGGCCGCTGATGAACAAAGGTGGGGGCAGCAAGCCTGCTTCCACACAAAAGGAGTATGCGATGGGTGGGGACATTCATCGCAATCGTTGTAAACCGCGTTAGATAAAAACAGTTAATAACAATAAAGACGAGGATGTAGGGATGAAGAAGAAGAACAATGCCCAGCTTATCTGCCAGTTGTCAGCCGTTGCGGCGATGATGCTGGCCGGTAGCGCACACGCAGCCGACGCGTTCAGCGCCGACTCGAAGTGGATGACGGGCGACTGGGGCGGTGAACGGACCAAGCTGATCGAGCAAGGTATCGATATCAAGGCGGATTTCGTCGGTGAGATGGGTGCCAACCTCGACGGCGGCTACAACGATGACAAGACCGCGCGCTGGTCCCAGCAGTTTGGCCTGGGCGTAGCTCTTGACCTGGAGAAACTGGCAGGCTGGAACGATACCGAAGCCAAGATTCAATTCACTCGCCGGGACGGTCGCAACATCTCCAACGACCGTATCGGTGATCCACGTGCCGGCACCCTCAGTTCCTCCCAGGAAGTCTGGGGCCGTGGGCAGACTACCCGTCTGACCCAGTTGTGGATCAAGCAGAAGTACTTCGACAGCAAGCTGGATGTCAAAGCCGGTTACTTCGGTGAAGGCGAAGACTTCAACACCTTCCCGTGCGAGTTCCAGAACCTGGCGTTCTGCGGTTCGCAAGCGGGTAACTGGGCGACCGGCATCTGGTACAACTGGCCGATCATGCAGGCGGCGATCCGGGTTAAATACAACCTCACGCCTGAGCTCTATGCGCAAATCGGGGCCTACAACCAGAACCCTTCGCAACTGGAAAACAACAACCGCTACAAGCTCAGCGGCAGCGGCACCAAGGGCACTCTGATTCCGGTCGAGTTGGTCTGGTCGCCGAAGCTCAATAACCTGCCGGGCGAATACCGCGTCGGTTACTACAAGAGCACGGCCAAGGCTGACGATGTTCGTGAAGACATCAACGGCGATGACGCCGCGACCACTGGCAACGCCTATCGTAGCCACAGCAGCAAACATGGCTACTGGCTCGTCGTGCAGCAGCAGCTCACCACTCACAATGGCGATGCTTCCCGCGGCCTGAACATCGCGGCCAACGCTACCGTCCACGACAAGGACACCAACGTCGTCGACAACTACCAGTCGCTGATGTTTGTGTACAAGGGGCCGTTCGATGCGCGTCCGAAGGACGACGTTGGTATCGGTTTCGCCCGTATCCATGTCAACGAGGACGTCAAGAAAAACGCCGAGCTGACCAACGCCGCCAATGGCGTCAGCGACTACGACGATCCACTGTTCGCGCCGTTGCGTAGCACTGAGTACAACTACGAAATCAACTACGGCTTCCATGTCACCAACTGGCTGACCGTGCGTCCGAACCTGCAATACGTGACTCACCCGGGTGGTGTCGATGAAGTCGACAACGCGCTGGTGGCCGGCCTGAAAATTCAGTCGGTGTTCTAACGCTGTTGCGATAAGCTCCTCTCTATGTGCGCATATTTGCGGACGGCCAAGGCTGTCCGCTTTTTTTTGCGGGGGGCGTTTGGTTGCGCGCGGAACCCGTGGCGAGGGAGCTTGCTCCCGCTGGGTCGCGAAGCGACCCCAAAGCCATTCACTGCGGTGCTTCAGCCAGACCGTATGTGCCTCGTTTACGACTGCTTCGCAGCCGAGCGGGAGCAAGCTCCCTCGCCACAAAGGCAGATGAGCGACTCAATGATTTCCAGGACCGCGACCCATGCATGAGCATCCACTACAACGCTTTTTCAGATCCTTGCGCGAGCGTCCGGTGTTTGCGTGGGAGCGCTATCAGCAGCGCGATGTGTTGGTGATCGACCACCCGTTGTGCCAGGCGGTGTTCAGTCGCCAGGGCGCGCAGCTGCTGCACTTCCAGCCGCGCGGGCAGAAGCCGTGGTTGTGGTGCGCAGCCAGGTGGCCGCAAGTCGGGGCGATTCGCGGCGGGGTGCCGGTGTGTTGGCCATGGTATGGCCGTCATCCAAGTGAAAACGCCTGGCCCTCCCATGGTTGGGCGCGATTGATCGATTGGAAATTGCTCGACAGCAGCAGCGACGAAGAGGGCGTTCACCTGCATTGGCAATTGCAGTTGTGTGACTGGCAGGTGGACCTGCATGCCGACCTGGGTGAGCGCATGGAGCTGCGCTTGAGCACCGAGCATCAGGACAGCCTGCCCTGCCAGTTGAGCCAGGCCTTGCACGCCTATTGGCGCATTGGTGACGTTGGCGAGGTAGCGCTGTCTGGCCTCGACGGCGCCCAGGGTTACGACCAGTTGAACCGGGCGGTTTGCCAGCAGGAAGGCGAGTTGCGGGTGGAGGGTGGCTGCCAGCGGGTGTTCCAGCATGAGGGCGAATTGCAGCTCAAGGATCACGCCTGGCAACGCGAGCTGCGCATCGACACCGGCGACAGCGCCGATACGGTGGTGTGGCATCCCGGCGCACGGCCACTGTTGGGTGTGAGCTGGGATGAAGTGAATGAATTCGTCTGCGTCGAAGCGGCCAGCGGCGGTACCGGGAGCCTGTGCCTGGCGCCGGGTGAGCGGGCGCATTTGAGTTTGCAGGCGCGGGCGGGGGCTTAGGTCAGGATCGCTGGTGTGGCGGCTGGCCTCATCGCGAGCGAGCTCGCTCCCACAGGTTTTGTGAACGCCAAAGAACCCTGTGGGAGCGAGCTTGCTCGCGATGACGGCCTGTCATGCAATAAAGCACTCAAGCCAGGTCAGTTGAACTCATCCCCAACCGGATACCGGCTGGCATTCAGGCTTTCCTTGATCTTGCGCAAATGCGGTTGGAAATCCACGCCGCGGCGCAGGGTCATGCCGGTGGCGAGCACATCGAGCACGGTGAGCTGGATGATCCGCGACGTCATCGGCATGTAGATGTCGGTGTCTTCCGGCAAAGGGATGTTCAGGCTCAAGGTGCTCGCCTTGGCCAGCGGCGAGCCTTCGGCGGTCAGGCCGAGCACCGATGCGCCGTTTTCCCGGGCGATGCGCGCCACTTCCACCAGTTCGCGGGTACGCCCGGTGTAGGAGATGATCACGAACAGCTCGCCGGTATGGGCCACCGAGGCGATCATGCGCTGCATCAGCACGTCGGCATGGGCGGTCACCGCCAGGTTGAAGCGGAAAAACTTGTGCTGGGCATCCAGCGCCACGGGGGCCGAGGCGCCGAGGCCGAAGAAGTGGATCTGGCGGGCCTGGATCAGCAGATCCACGGCGCGACTGATCAAATTTGGATCAAGGGCCTGGCAGGCGCTGTCCAATGAAGCGATGGCACTGCCAAAGATTTTGCGGGTATAGGCTTCCGGATTGTCATCGGCCTCGACCGCACGGCTGACATAGGCCGCGCCGCTGGCCAGGCTCTGGGCCAGTTGCAGCTTGAGTTCCGGATAGCCGCTGACGCCGAACGAGCGGCAAAAGCGGTTGACGGTCGGTTCGCTGACCGAAGCGGCCTGGGCGAGGGCGGCGATGCTGAAGCGGGTCGCCTGCTGCGGATTGAGCAGGATCACCTCGGCCACCTTGCGTTCGGCCTTGTTCAGGTCTTCCAGGCGACTCTGGATCTGCTCCAGTAGATTTCGCACGCGGTCCATACAAGATTCCTAGAGAAACGGGTCTTTGATACGACCCTTGGCGGTGGCCTATCCTACTGATGGCTCCGACGGACCACCACTCGGAATCGGTATTTTCGAAAAATGTTGTGGTTATTACTACATTTTTCCTTGAGTGATACCTTGAAAAAAGGTATTTGTAGTTTAACTTGATAAAAGAACAAACATCATGCATTCGATTACGGTTGAACCGTGCACCTTCGCCTTATTCGGCGCCTTGGGCGACCTGGCGTTGCGCAAGCTGTTTCCTGCCCTTTATCAGCTCGACGGTGCCGGCCTGTTGCATGAGGACACGCGAATCTTCGCGCTGGCCCGCGAACCTGGCAGCGAACAGCAACACCTGACGTTCATCGCGACCGAGCTGCGTCGCTATGTGGGCGAAAAAGACCTCGACGAAACCGTGATCGAGCGCTTCCTGGCGCGGCTGACGTATCTGCATGTGGATTTTCTCAAGGCTGACGATTACGTCGCGCTTGCCGAGCAGGTCGGCCAGGCCCAGCAGCAAGTCATCGCCTATTTCGCCACGCCGGCGGCGGTCTACGGCGCGATCTGCGAGAACCTGGCGAAAGTCGGCTTGAGCGAGAACACCCGCGTCGTATTGGAAAAACCTATCGGCTCGGACCTGGAATCGTCGCGCAAGGTCAACGACGCCGTGGCGCAGTTCTTCCCGGAGAACCGCACTTACCGTATCGACCATTACCTGGGCAAGGAAACGGTCCAGAACCTGATCGCGTTGCGTTTCGCCAACAGCCTGTTCGAAACCCAGTGGAACCAGAATTACATCTCCCACGTGGAAATCACCGTGGCCGAGAAGGTCGGCATCGAAGGCCGCTGGGGCTATTTCGACAAGGCCGGGCAACTGCGCGACATGATCCAGAACCACTTGCTCCAGTTGCTGTGCCTGATCGCCATGGACCCGCCGGCCGACCTGTCGGCCGACAGCATCCGTGACGAGAAGGTCAAGGTGCTCAAGGCCCTCGCACCGATCAGCCCGGAAGGCTTGACCACACAAGTGGTGCGCGGCCAGTACATCGCCGGCCACAGTGAAGGCAAGGCCGTCCCCGGCTACCTGGAAGAACCCAATTCCAATACCCAGAGCGACACCGAGACGTTCGTCGCCCTGCGCGCCGACATTCGCAACTGGCGCTGGGCCGGTGTTCCGTTTTACCTGCGTACCGGCAAGCGCATGCCGCAGAAGCTGTCGCAGATCGTGATTCACTTCAAGGAACCGTCCCACTACATCTTCGCCCCCGAGCAGCGTTTGCAGATCAGCAACAAACTGATCATCCGCCTGCAACCGGACGAAGGCATTTCCTTGCGCGTGATGACCAAGGAGCAAGGCCTGGACAAGGGCATGCAATTGCGCAGCGGTCCGCTGCAACTGAACTTCTCCGACACCTATCGCAGCGCGCGGATTCCCGATGCCTACGAGCGGTTGTTGCTGGAAGTCATGAATGGCAATCAGAACCTGTTTGTCCGTAAAGATGAAATCGAAGCCGCGTGGACGTGGTGCGACCAGCTGATTGCCGGCTGGAAGAAGTCCGGTGATGCGCCCAAGCCGTATGCCGCCGGGTCATGGGGGCCGATGAGCTCCATCGCACTGATCACGCGGGACGGGAGGTCATGGTATGGCGATATCTGAGTTGAAACTGCCCGAGGGCGTCACAGCCCTTGAGTTCAAGAGCCCGGTGCTGCTGGCGGAAAACCTCGCGCTGAACGTGGCGCAGCAACTGCGCGCAACAATCGACACTCGCGGTGCGGCGACTTTGGTGGTGTCTGGCGGTCGTAGCCCGGTGGCATTTTTCCAGAACCTGTCCAAGCAGACGCTGGACTGGTCAAAGGTGGTGGTGAGCCTGGCCGATGAGCGCTGGGTGCCGGTAGAACACGCCGACAGCAATGCCGGTCTGCTCAAGCGTTACCTGCTTCAGGGCGCGGCGGCCAAGGCGCAGTTCCTGAGCCTGTACAGCGCCAGCGCCAACCTGGAGGCCGCGGCCGAACAGGCGGATCGTCTGTTGGCCGAGCTGCCGCCGATTGATGTGCTGGTACTAGGCATGGGGGACGACGGGCATACCGCCTCGCTGTTTCCCGACAGCCCGAACCTGGCCGAGGCCCTGGATGAAAAGGGCGCTCGCCGTTGCTGGCCGATGCTCGCGCCAACCGTCCCGCACCAGCGCCTGACCATGAGCCGCGCGTTGCTGGCTTCGGCCAGGCACAAGGTGCTGTCGATTTCCGGTCAATCGAAGTTGACCACCCTGAACGCCGCGGCGGCCGGTGACAACGTCGCCGAAATGCCGATCCGCGCGTTTTTGCAACCTACGTTAGAGATTTACTGGTGCCCATGAACCAAGGATCAGCCGCTATGACAAACCCATCCCCGACCGTTTCCATGGCGGACAAAGTAACGCTGATCGACAGCCTCTGCGCCAAGGCGCGGATCTTGCCGGTGATCACTATTGCCCGTGAGCAGGACATCCTGCCGCTGGCCGATGCCCTGGCCGCCGGTGGCCTGACGGCGCTGGAAGTGACCTTGCGCTCGCAGTACGGCCTCAAGGCCATCCAGGTGCTGCGCGAGCAGCGTCCGGAACTGGTGACCGGCGCCGGCACGGTGCTCGATCGCCATATGCTGGCCGCCGCCGAGGCCGCCGGTTCGCAATTCATCGTGACGCCGGGTATTACCCGCGACTTGCTGGAGGCTAGCGTCCAGAGCCCGATTCCGTTGTTGCCGGGAATCAGCAATGCCTCGGGCATCATGGAAGGCTACGGGCTGGGTTATCGCCGCTTCAAGTTGTTCCCGGCGGAAGTCAGCGGTGGCGTGGCTGCCATCAAGGCCCTGGGCGGCCCCTTCGGCGAAGTGAAATTCTGCCCGACTGGCGGCGTCAGTCCGGCCAATATCAAGAGCTACATGGCGTTGAAAAACGTGATGTGCGTGGGCGGCAGCTGGATGCTGGATCCGGAGTGGATCAAGAACGGCGACTGGGCCCGCATCCAGGAGTGCACCGCCGAGGCCCTGGCGCTGCTGGACTGATTGTCTTACCGAACTTCGTTGGGTGTTCTACGGCTTTACGGTGCGCTTGGTCGGCGCACCGTTTTTTTTTGCCTGTTGTTTCACTGCGCATCCCCGTGGCGAGGGAGCTTGCTCCCGCTGGGCTGTGAAACAGCCCCAATCAGCACGAACGAGATTGGCCTGACTCACCGAGGTGATAGTTCAAGGGGCTGCTGCGCAGCCCAGCGGGAGCAAGCTCCCTCGCCACGGGTTATGTGTTGCTCAGGTGGATAAGCGCCTGGGTCAACCGCTCGATATCCCGTGCCAAGGTAATCAACCCAGGCGTGATGCGGATGCACGGGCCGACGCTGGTCTTGCGCACCACGGTAAAAATCCCATGTTCTTTCAGCAGCCGATCGGCCATGACTTGCTGATCGGAGTGGGCGGTGAAGCGCATCGAGGTGATGCCGCAATAGAGCCGCCGGTCGTCCGGAGTCATGACTTCGATGCCGGGCACATCCCGCACCGCGTTCACCCACAGGTCCCGCAAGTAGCAGAGCCGGGCACCTTTGGCCGACGCGCCGCCCAGGGTGCGGTGTTCTTCAAAGACCAATGGCAGCGTCAGCAGGGCAGGGATGTTGGGCGTGCTGTGGGGTGTGCGTGAGCGCACATCGGTGGCGGGGTAATTGGTTTCGTCCATGTCCGGATCGATGTCGACCAGCCGCTCTGGAGCGATATAGAGAAAGCCCAGGGCCAGCGGGCCGCCAATCCACTTCTGCAAGTTGAAACCGGCAAACTGGATACCCAGCTTCTTCAGATTGAACTCGATCTGACCCAGGGCGTGCGCGCCGTCGAGAATGATGTCGACATCGAACTCCCGCGCCGCCTCGGCAATCGCCTTGATCGGCATGACGAGGCCGGTCAGGTGGTTGACGTAAGTCAGCGCCATCAGCTTGAGGCGCGGGTAACGAATGAAGGTTTCCCGATAGGTGCCCACCAGGCTTTCGAAACTGGCGGGATGCGGGTGGACCAGTTCGATGATCTGCGCTCCTCGCTGGCGAGCCAGCCAGCGCATCGCGCTTTTGACTGACTCGTACTCGACGTCGCTTATCAGCACCTGGTCGCCAGGCTTGAGGCCGTTGTAATTGCGAATCAGCGTCTGCAGGGCGTCCACCGCGCTGGTGGCCAGCGCCACGGTAGAGGAGGGGACGTGAATCAGTTGCGCTACCTGCCGGCGGATGGCCTCGCTGTGCTCCCGGTCGAAATGCTGACGTACGTATACCGAGTTGCTGCGATTGACGAATTCGATGTTGCGCTGGTACTCCTCGACCACGGTACGCGACATCCGCCCGAAGTAGCCGTTTTCCAGGTTGAGCGGGCCCTCGGGCTCGACTTCGTAGCGGTCGACGAAGGTCTGCCAGAAAGCTTCATCATGGGCGCGTAGGGTGTTTTCGGGCATGGGCGGATTCAGTCGGTCAATGGCGTGGTTTGGGCAGGCCGTGTTTGGCGCGCAGCGGATCCAGCAGGTCCGACAGACCGTTGTGGTCGATCTCCTGCATCAGCGCCAGCAAAGCGCCCAGTTCTCCGTGGGGAAAACCCTCCCGGGCAAACCAGTTCAGGTACTGGCCCGGCAGGTCGGCGAGGATTCGGCCCTTGTATTTGCCGAAGGGCATCTGGCGCGTCACCAGCAGTTCAAGCTTTTGCGGATTCATGGCGATTTGTCTTGATAGGAACCATCGGCAAAATACAGGCATTCTGCATGCAGGCCAAATGACAGATCATGCAAATAACGCGGATACAGATTTTTTGGTATTTTATAACTTATTGAATTTAAAGTATTTTTATTGTTGTTTTTGGCTGGCACGGCCAATGCAATATTCCTTGCAGGTTTTTATTCACCAAGCAAAGGAACTGAAAAATGACTGACATCAATAAAGAATCCATCTCTGTCTTGAACGACCTGATCGAGACCAGCAAGGATGGCCAGGAAGGATTCAAGACCTGCGCTGAAGACATCAAGCATCCAGAACTCAAGGCCCTGTTCGTTAAACGCGCGGCCGATTGCGCAACTGCCGCGGCCGAGCTGCAAGCCGCTGTGCGTTCCTTGGGCGGCGATCCGGAAACCTCCACCAGCGTCGCTGGCGACCTGCACCGTCGTTGGGTAGACGTAAAATCGATGTTTACCGGCAAGGACGAAGAAGCGGTCCTCAACGAAGCCGAACGCGGCGAAGACCATGCACTCAAGGCTTACAAGGAAGCCATCGAGAAGATCAACAAGCACAACCTGGTAGGTATTCGTGACCTGGTTGAGCGTCAGTACCACGGCGTGCAACGCAACCACGACCAGGTCAAGGCGCTGCGTAACCAGGCGCGTGCCAGCTGACACATGCCTGTGACGCAAAAAAACGCCAGCTTGCTGGCGTTTTTTTATGGGCTCGAAACCGCAAGAGTGTTTGTCAGATCCATCAATAATCTGCTCTGGACTCGAATAGGTAGCTAGCTAATAATTGCGCTGCCCCTCGGGCGATCTATCGTTATTACGTTCGTGACTACTTCATTACCTCGGCCCCCAGAAGAGTTTTCCGCGTGCCCATTACCTTCCAGGCCTTGTTCGCCCCTGACCGCCTCGCTGTGCAGTTCGCCATCAAAACCGTGCTCGGCGGCGGCCTGGCGTTGTGGCTGGCGTTGCGCTGGGGCCTGGAGCAGCCGTCGTGGGCATTGATGACGGCGTTCATCGTCGCCCAGCCGCTGTCCGGCATGGTGGTACAGAAGGGCCTGGCGCGTTTGGTCGGTACTTTGGTGGGGACGATCATGTCGGTGGTGTTCATGGGATTGTTCGCCCAGGCACCGTGGTTGTTCTTGCTGGCGCTGGCGCTGTGGCTGGGTGTGTGCACGGGCTGTTCGACGCTGTTGCGCAGCGCCTGGTCGTATTCTTTCGTGCTGGCTGGCTACACGGTAGCGATCATTGCCTTGCCGGCCCTTTCCCATCCACTTGGGGTCTTCGACCAGGCCGTGGCGCGGTGCACCGAGATCAGCTTGGGCATTACCTGCGCCACGGCGGCCAGTGCCTTGCTCTGGCCGTTGCGGGTCGAACGACAACTGGCGGATCAGGCCCGTGCCGCCTGGCAGAGCGGCATGCAGGCGGCGCGTGCAACGTTGGCCGGCGATGCCCAGGCGCGCAAAGGCTTGCTCGAAATCCTCGGCAAGATCGTTGCGGTGGATGCCCAGCGCGAACACGCCTGGTTCGAAGGCAGCCTGGGCCGCCAGCGCGCCCGGGCCATCAGCGGCTTGAGCCAGAAACTGCTGATGCTGTTGCGTATTTCCCGTTCGGTGCGTCGGCAGTGGAAACAACTCGAACCTCAGGAAGCCGAAGCGCTCCAGCCGTGGATGGACGAGGTGCAGCAGGCGCTCGCTGCAGACAGCGCGACGCTCCAGGCCCTGCGGCCTCGGGTTCTGGATGCCTCTCATGACCTGCGGATCAGCTCGGCGCAAAGTTACTGCCTGGCTCGTTTCGCCTTGTTGCTCGATACCGCCCTGGCTGCCTGTGCCGCGCTCGCGGCCGTGCAGGAGGGCAGGGCCGCCGCCGATCCGCCGCGCACGCTGGCGCCGCACCGTGATCTGTCCCTGGCCATGGTATTCGGGGCCCGCAGCGCCCTGGCATTCCTGGCAGTAGCCTGTTTCTGGCTGGCGACCGCCTGGCCCGCCGCATCCGGTGCGCTGTTGCTCACCTGCGTGGTGTGCAGCCTGTTTGCCAGCCGCGAAAACGGTGCGCAGATCGGCATGAGTTTCCTGCGGGGTATTTTCCTCGCAGTGCCGACGGCGTTTGTGATCGGCGAGATTTTCCTGCCGCAATGGAGCAGTTTCGCCATGCTGTGCATGGCCATGGGCGTGCCGTTGTTCCTGGGGGCGCTGTGCATGGCCAAGCCGCCGCTCTACGCCACGGCCACCTCGTTCTGCCTGCACTTTGTGGTGCTGGTCTCGCCGCTCAATGCGATGAAGTACGACGTTTCGGCATTTTTCAACAACGCCCAGGCGATGATGATCGGCGTCGGCGCGGCGGTGCTGGCGTTCAAGCTGCTGATCCTGCGCAACCCGGCCTGGCATAGCCGTCGGCTGCTGGCCGCGACGCTGGACGATCTGGTCAGGCTGACCCATCGCAATCTGCGTGGTGCTGAAAGCTGGTTCGGTGGCCGCATGGCTGACCGGCTGCTGCAACTGGCGCGGCATTATCCCGAGCTGCCGGTGCCGGCGCGCAGCCGTTGGGACGACGGCTTGCTGGGCCTGGACGTCGGTGACGAGTTGCTGCATCTGCGCCTGAGCCTGGCCGTCGCCCAGATACCCGACAGCCCGGCCCAGCGCGAATATTTCGAAACCCTGGAGCAGGCGCTGGAACGCGGCCCCGGCGGCGATCAGGCCGAGGCTTTGGCCCAGGCAAGCGACGAATATCTGCGGGTGCTGTCGCAGCAACCGTCCAGCGATGCGCTGAAGCTCGCCCAAGGCGCGGTGGTGCAATTGCAGAACAGCTGGCGCGCCTGGTGCCGCCAGCACGAATCCGAAGAAGGGAAACATAGCCATGGGCTTGCGTGAATGGTCGATTGGCGGGGTGCTGCTCAGCCCGTTCCTGATTTATGTGGTCCTGGCCTTGCTGGCAACCGGGGCGCTGCGCCTGTTGCTCGGCCTGTTGCCCGTCGGGCGCTGGATCTGGCATGAAGCCTTGTTCGACTGCGCCCTGTACGTCTGTGTCCTGACTGTCATTACCCTGGTCCTCGGACCGTTATAAGGAGCTGAACATGCGTACACCCGTACGTGTCGCCGTCACGCTGGGCGTGGTGGCCGTGGCGATCTTCGCCGGGTTTCATCTGTGGCAGTACTACATGCTCACGCCCTGGACCCGGGATGCGCGAATCCGTGCCGACGTGGTGGTGGTCGCCCCTGACGTATCCGGTTGGGTGCGCGAACTCAAGGCCGTGGACAACCAGCAGGTCAAGGCTGGCGACCTGTTGTTGAGCATCGACCGCGAACGCTTCGAGGCCGCGCTGGAAAAGGCTCGCGCGGTGGTCCAGACCCGTCAGCAGCAGCTGAGCCTGCGTGAGCACGAAGCCAGCCGCCGCGCCGCCCTGGGGCCTCAGGCGATCAGCGCCGAGCTGCGGGAAAATGCCCAGATCAACGCCGGCATTGCCCGTGGCGAACTGCGCGAGGCCCAGGCCCAGGCCAAGGTCGCCGAGCTGAACCTGGCCCGCAGCCAGGTCCTGGCGCCACGCAGTGGTCATATCACCAATCTGCGCCTGGCCGAAGGCAACTACGTCAACGCCGGGCAACCGGTGATGGCGCTGATCGATGATTCGACGTTCTACGTGCAGGCCTATTTCGAGGAAACCAAATTGCCGAGGATCCGCGTGGGCGATCCGGTCAAGGTCTGGTTGATGAGCGCCGACCATGCGCTGGACGGCCATGTGGAAAGCATCAGCCGCGGTATCACCGACCGCAACACCAACCCCGATGCGCAATTGCTGGCAGAGGTCGAACCGACCTTCAACTGGGTGCGCCTGGCCCAGCGGATCCCGGTGCGGATCAAGCTCGACAAAGTGCCGGAAGGGGTGAGCCTGAGCGCGGGGATGACGGCGAGTGTGCAGGTGCAAGAGCGGCTGCAATAGCCGTCGCACTGCGGACTCCGTGGCGAGGGAGCTTGCTCCCGCTCGGCTGCGAAGCAGTCGTAAAAAGAACATCACGGTTAATCAGATTAAACGCGGTGGGCTTTTCTCAGGGGCGCTTCGCACCCCAGCGGGAGCAAGCTCCCTCGCCACGGGGAATCATGATCATCAGCCGATGCTGATCGCCGGCAACGTCGGCAACGTAACAGTCTGCTGCTTGCGCGGAGCCAGGATCTCGGCCTCGCCGTCCACCACCAGTTCATCGCGCTGATTGAACACGCGCGTGGCGATACGCACGCGGAACTTCGGCAGTTTCTCGAGGATTTCCAGGCGCACGGTCAGGGTGTCGCCAATCTTCACCGGTTTCTGAAAGCTCATCTGCTGGCCGATATAGATGGTGCCCGGCCCAGGCAGCTCGCACGCCACCGCCGCGCTGATCAGCGCACCGCTGAACATGCCATGGGCGATGCGTTCCTTGAACATGCTGGCGGCGGCGAATTCGGCGTCCAGGTGCACCGGGTTATGGTCGCCGGACATGGCGGCGAACAGCTGGATATCGCGCTCTTCGACGGTCTTGCTGTAGCTGGCGGTCTGGCCGACTTCGAGGGCTTCGTAAGGGATGTTGGTAACCTGGGTCATGTCTGGATCCTGTAACAGGTAAAGGAAAAACGCTGCGAACCTACTCGCTGCGTGGCGGCCGCTGATGGCTCAGCGCCTGGGCAATCCAGGCCAGCACGTCGGCCGTCACTTCATCGCGGTTGGTTTCATTGAACAGTTCGTGCCGGGCCTGCGGGTAGATCGTCAATTGCAGATGTTGATTGCCGGCGTCGCGCAGGGCATCGGCCAGATCTTTCAGACGCTTGCCTTCGCTCACCGGATCACATTCGCCGCCAATCACCAGCAACGGCAGGCCCGGATCGATCTGCGCGAGATTGGACGCTTTGCTGATCTGCTGCAAGCCGCCGAGGAGGTCGATCCACAGCTGATTGGTACAACGAAAGCCGCACAGCGGGTCCTGGACGTATTTGTCCACTTCGGTCGGGTCGCGACTGAGCCAGTCGAAGGGCGTGCGCGCCGGTTTGAATTTTTTGTTGAAACTGCCGAATGACAGCCACTCGATGAGCGCGCTACGCCCCGTGGCTCCCTGGCGTCGACGTTCGAGGCGGGCGATCAGGCGCGCCGCGCGGTACAGCGCCACGGGCTGGAAATTCGAGCCGCTGAGAATCGCCCCGTGCAGGCTGGCGCTGTGGTGCAGCAGGTAACCCTGGGCGATATAGCTGCCCATGCTATGGCCCAGCAGGAGAATTGGTATTTCTGGATGTTGCTGGCCGATGTGCTGATTGAGGCTCGCGAGATCGCCGACCACCTTGGCCCAGCCGTCCTCGTCGGCAAAATGCCCCAGGACTGTTTCCTCGCCGGTCTGGCCATGGCCGCGCAGGTCCGGTGCGTAGACACCATAACCTTCATCGCACAACGCCTGGGCCAGGCGCCCATAACGAGCGCTGTGTTCGGCCATGCCGTGGGCCAGCATGAGCACGGCCTGCGGGGCGGTTTCGGGCAACCATTGGTTGACGAAGATGCGCCTGTGATCGGTCGCGTTCAGCCAGAACGTTTGGTGGATCATGGCGGTTCCTTTGCACAAAGTCAGACGCAGCGTCGCTGCATTGTATAGCGCATCCGTCGCGTCTCGCCTGATCAGGTCACGGCAAGGGAGGAAGATTCACACGATCTATGACGCAAGTTGCCATATTTGCCTGATTGGCCATAGCTGCTAGTGTCCGAGGAGCTCCGCCTGTGCAAGCGACACGCAAGCGGTCCCGGATACGTTCAGGTAAAGAGGACAAAAACAATGCAGCCTGATTTCTGGAATGACAAACGCCCGACCGGCGTGCCCTCGGACATCGACCTGGGTGCCTACAAGTCGGTTGTCGAGGTGTTCGAGCGTTCCTGCAAGAAATTTGCCGACCGTCCGGCCTACAGCAACATGGGGGTGACCCTCACCTACGCCGAGCTGGAGCGCTACAGCGCGGCCTTTGCCGGTTATCTGCAAGCCAATACCGACCTGGCGCCGGGCGATCGCATCGCCGTGCAGATGCCCAACGTCCTGCAATACCCGATCGCCGTCTTCGGTGCCCTGCGCGCCGGCCTGGTCGTGGTCAATACCAACCCGCTGTACACCCCGCGGGAAATGCGTCATCAGTTCAAGGACTCCGGTGCCCGGGCGCTGGTGTACATGAACCTGTTCGGGCAGAAGGTCCAGGAAGTGCTGCCCGACACCGACCTGCAATTTCTGATCGAAGCGAAGATGGGCGACCTGATGCCCACCGCCAAAGGCTGGCTGGTGAATACGCTGGTCAGCAAGGTCAAGAAAATGGTCCCGGCCTATTCGCTGCCCCAGGCGATTTCCTTCAAGAGCGCCTTGCGCCTCGGGCGAGGCCAGGGCATCAAGCCCCTGAACGTCAGCCTCGATGACATTGCCGTGCTGCAATACACCGGTGGCACCACGGGGCTGGCAAAAGGCGCGATGCTGACCCACGGCAACCTGGTCGCCAACATGCAGCAGGCCCGGGCGTGCCTGGGGCAGATCGGCGATGACGGCCAGCCGCTGTTGCGCGAGGGCCAGGAAGTCATGATCGCGCCGTTGCCGCTTTACCATATCTATGCGTTCACGGCGAACTGCATGTGCATGATGGTCACGGGCAACCACAACGTGTTGATCACCAATCCCCGGGACATCGGTGGCTTCATCAAGGAGCTGAAGAACTGGCGGTTCTCGCTGTTGCTGGGGCTCAACACGCTGTTCGTGGCGCTGATGGACCATCCTGATTTCAAGACGCTGGATTTTTCCAACCTCAAGGTCACCAACTCAGGCGGCACCGCGCTGGTCAAGGCCACGGCCGAACGCTGGAAGCAGCTCACCGGCTGTGGCATCACCGAGGGCTACGGCCTGACGGAAACCTCGCCGGTGGCCAGTGCCAACCCTTACGGCGGCAAGTCGCGCCTGGGTACGGTGGGGCTGCCGGTGCCGGGTACGCTGATGAAGGTCATCAACGACGACGGCGTCGAACTGCCCCTGGGCGAGCGCGGCGAGCTGTGCATCAAGGGCCCGCAGATCATGAAGGGCTACTGGAACAAGCCCGAGGCGACCGCCGAAGTGCTGGACAGCGAAGGCTGGTTCAAGTCCGGCGATATCGCGGTGATCGATCCCGACGGGTTTGTGCGCATCGTCGACCGCAAGAAAGACATGATCATCGTCTCGGGTTTCAATGTGTATCCCAACGAGATCGAGGACGTGGTCATGGCTCACCCGAAAGTCGCCAGTTGCGCGGTCATCGGCGTGCCGGACGAGCGTTCGGGGGAGGCGGTGAAACTGTTCGTGGTGGCCCGTGAGGCGGGCGTCAGCCTTGAAGAACTCAAGGCCTACTGCAAGGAGAACTTCACCGGCTACAAGATCCCCAAGCACATCGTATTGCGTGACTCGCTGCCGATGACGCCGGTGGGCAAGATCCTGCGGCGGGAGCTGCGCGATATCGCCTGAGGCGCTTGCCTCAATGGAAACCCCTGACCCTGTGGGAGCGAGCTTGCTCGCGATAGCGTTAGATCAGTGACAGAGATGTTGGCTGATCCAACGCTATCGCGAGCAAGCTCGCTCCCACAGTTGTTATATGTCGATGCAATCACGCGGTCTTAGAATTTTTACTCTAAAAATGACCATTAGATTTTCTTGAGTCGGATTTGTGACTGTAGGGCCCATTTTTGGCTCTAGTCGACCCTTGGCAAAGCTGCTACTCTCGGCGCGCTTTTGTGACTTCTCGGCCTTGATTCAAGCCAGATTCACCAACAAAACACACACCAATAATAATCGCATCAAATGCGGTGAAGAATTCGCGTTGCTGAGGAGTGGGCTTCCATGATTGAAGACTTTTGGAAGGATAAGTACCCAGCTGGGATTGCTGCCGACATCAATCCAGACGAGTATCCGAATATTCAGGCGGTGTTGAAGCAGTCCTGCCAACGCTTCGCCGACAAGCCGGCATTCAGCAACCTCGGCAAGACGATCACCTACGGTGAACTCTACGAATTGTCCGGTGCCTTTGCCGCGTACCTGCAACAGCATACCGATTTGCAGCCGGGCGATCGAATCGCCGTGCAACTGCCCAACGTGCTTCAGTATCCGGTGGCCGTTTTCGGCGCGATCCGCGCCGGGCTCATCGTGGTCAACACCAACCCGCTATACACCGCGCGGGAGATGGAACACCAGTTCAACGACTCCGGCGCCAAGGCGCTGGTGTGCCTGGCCAACATGGCGCACCTGGCCGAGAACGTGGTGCCCAGGACCAGCGTCAAGCACGTCATTGTCACCGAAGTCGCCGACCTGCTGCCGCCGCTCAAGCGCCTGCTGATCAACAGCGTGATCAAGTACGTCAAGAAGATGGTCCCGGCTTACCATTTGCCCAAGGCCATCAAGTTCAACGACGTGTTGAGCAAGGGCCACGGCCAACCGGTGAACGAAGCCAACCCCACCAGCGATGACGTGGCCGTTCTGCAATACACCGGTGGCACCACCGGCGTGGCCAAGGGGGCGATGCTGACCCACCGCAACCTGGTGGCGAACATGTTGCAATGTAAGGCATTGATGGGCTCCAACCTCAATGAAGGCTGCGAAGTGTTGATCACGCCGCTGCCGCTGTACCACATCTATGCGTTCACCTTTCATTGCATGGCGATGATGCTGATCGGCAACCACAACATCCTGATCAGCAACCCGCGCGACTTGTCGGCGATGGTCAAGGAACTGTCGAAGTGGAAGTTCAGCGGTTTTGTCGGCCTCAACACGTTATTCGTGGCCCTGTGCAATAACGAAGCCTTCCGCAAGCTGGACTTCTCGGCATTGAAGGTGACCTTGTCCGGTGGCATGGCGCTGCAACTGGCAGCGGCCGAGCGCTGGAAGGCGGTCACCGGCTGCCCGATCTGCGAAGGCTACGGCATGACCGAGACCAGCCCGGTGGCTACCGTCAACCCGATCCAGCACATCCAGGTCGGCACCATCGGCATTCCGGTGCCATCGACGCTGTGCAAGGTCATCAATGACGCGGGCGTCGAATTGCCACTCGGTGAAATCGGCGAATTGTGTGTGAAAGGTCCGCAAGTGATGAAGGGCTACTGGCAGCGCCAGGAGGCCACCGACGAGATCCTCGACGGTGAAGGCTGGCTCAAGACCGGTGATATCGCGCTGATCCAGCCGGACGGCTACATGCGCATCGTCGATCGCAAGAAGGACATGATCCTGATCTCCGGCTTCAACGTTTACCCCAACGAACTGGAAGACGTACTGGCCACCCTGCCGGGTGTGCTGCAGTGCGCGGCGATCGGTGTACCGGATGAAAAATCCGGCGAGGCGATCAAGATTTTCATCGTCGTGCGTCCAGGGGCCACGCTCACCAAGGAACAGGTGATGGAGCACATGCGCGCCAACGTTACTGGCTACAAAGTGCCCAAGGCCGTGGAGTTCCGCGATGCATTGCCGACCACCAACGTGGGCAAGATCCTGCGGCGCGAGTTGCGCGATGAAGAACTGAAGAAGCTGGGGCTGAAGAAATAAACCCGCCGCCAATGAAAAGCCCCGCTGATGCGGGGCTTTTTGTTACAAGGCTATGGCCTCGCGCGGGGCGGCCGTTGTGGCGAGGGAGCTTGCTCCCGCTGGGCTGCGCAGCAGCCCCATCCGGTCCGACTGATACACCGCAGGGGCCGCTTCGCGTCCAGCGGGAGCAAGCTCCCTCGCCACTGGGGAACCGGTGATCCTGGCAATCGGGACTACAACCGAAACTGCGCAAAATCCAGGTTGGTGCCACCCGGCCGCATGTCTTGCAGGTAGGAATCCTTGTCGGCACTCAGTTCCAGGCTCAGGGCCGCCTTGCGTTTGCCCTGGTTGCGTACTTCCAGGCCTTCCAGTTTTTCCCGCAGGAACACCGTCGGCACTTTCAGGTGCAGCAATTCATCGGTGGCGGGGGTGTGCAGCAGCAGGTGAATCCATTCGTATTGACCAATGGCCAGCCGGGCCACCGGAATGTCGAACCAGAAGATGTTGCGATTGCGGTTCAGTTCGCTGAAATGGCAATTGTTGACGCCCAGGACGGCGCCGCCCAGTTGCTGGTTCCTGCGGGCGATGGCCTGCTTTTTATCGAGTTTCATAACGTTCCTACGGAATTGGAGCTTCAGGTCGCAGCCTGAATACGTGGGGCATTCTCGGGGGTTGATCGGCAAACATAAAGCGCAACCTGCAGTCGCCGACGAAATCAGCCGCAGAAAAAATGAAACTCCCCGCAAACGGTCCCAGTCAACCCTTGTGTAATGACTTTTCTTACGGTTATTCACAGGAGAGACACCATGGGTAGCACGAGCGATAAAGTGAAGGGCGTTGCCAACGAAGCCGTCGGCAACATCAAGCAAGGCGTCGGCAAGGCCACCGATAACGACCGCATGCGCGCCGAGGGCGTGGTCCAGGAGAAAAAGGGTGAAGCCCAGCAAAACGTGGGCAAGGCCAAGGATGCCGTCAAGAAAGGCGTCGACGAGGCGTAACCGATCAGTTGAAACGTGATCGGAACGGTCATCTGCGGGTGGCCGTTTTCATGTCGACTCGAACTTGCACCGGGGGAAATTGTTCCAAAGTCGCCAACAGGTTACTTTGTCTTGGCATAACCCGATGAGTCGCCAGGCGACCTTCCTTTTTTGCGGCGAAAGGAGACGCACATGATGTTCCCGGCCTTGAAAGGCTTGCCCCTGCACCGCGTGATGATGCGCACGGTAACCGAATTTCTCGACGACGAGATGTCGACGTACGCCTCCGCACTGGCTTACCAGATGTTGTTTTCGCTGTTCCCCTTCATTCTTTTCCTGATAGCCCTGATCGGTTTTCTGCACCTGCCGGATTTTTTCTCCTGGCTGCGCCTGCAATCGGAACTGGTGCTGCCGCCGCAGGCGCTGGAGCAGGTCAACCCGGTGATCGACCAGCTCCAGCAGTCAAAGGGGGGCCTGCTGTCGGTCGGTATCGTGATTGCGTTGTGGACCGCGTCGGCCGGCGTGCGGCTGATGATGAGCGCCATGAATGCCGCTTATGACGTGGTCGAAGGGCGCCCGGCCTGGAAGCGTTTTCCGCTGTCGATCCTGTACACCGTCGGCATTGCGGGCATGCTCCTGGCCGCCGCGGCGCTGATGGTGCTGGGGCCGCAGGTGATGGGCTGGATTGCCGCCCAGATCGGGCTGGAGGAATTTATTGTCACCGTCTGGACGCTTGCGCGCTGGCCAGTCATCGTGTTTTTGCTGATGGTCGCGGTGGCGCTGATCTATTACGTGATGCCCGACGTCAAACAGGAGTTTCGCTTCATCACGCCGGGCTCGGTATTGGCGGTGGTGGTCTGGATCATCGCGTCCCTGGGCTTCGCGTTCTACGTCAAGACCTTCGCCGACTACAACGCCATGTATGGCAGTATCGGCGCGATCATCGTGCTGTTGCTGTACTTCTATATCTCGGCGGCGGTACTGTTGCTCGGCGCTGAGATGAACGCGGTGATCGAGCACATGTCCGCCGAAGGCAAGGACCATGGCGAAAAGAGCCCCGGCGAGCATGAAAAACAGCATGTATCGGGCCTTGGGCGCGACCATTCCATTCCTCACAATCACACTGACGAAGCCCGACCATGATCCGCGAAATCCTGAAGATGGGCGACGAACGCCTGCTGCGCATCGCACCGCCGGTGCCGCCAGAAATGTTCGACAGTCCCGAGTTGTGGCAATTGATCGATGACATGTTCCAGACCATGGAAAGTGTCGGCGGTGTCGGCCTGGCGGCGCCGCAGATCGGCGTCGACCTGCAACTGGTGATCTTCGGCTTCGAGCACAGCGAGCGTTACCCGGATGCCGAGGCGGTGCCGCAGACCATCCTGATCAACCCGTTGATCACGCCGCTGAGCCCGCTGATGGAAGAGGGCTTCGAGGGCTGCCTGTCGGTGCCGGGGCTGCGCGGTGCGGTGGATCGCTACCAGCACATCCGCTATGAAGGTTTCGACCCGAAGGGCGAGCCGATCGTGCGCACCGCCTCAGGCTTCCACGCGCGGGTAGTCCAGCATGAATGTGATCACCTGATCGGCCGCTTGTACCCATCGCGCATCACCGACTTCAGCAAGTTCGGCTTCACCGAGGTGATGTTTCCGGAGCTGGATCCCACCGCCGACGATTAGCTGAGTCCTACCCAAAACCCTGTGGGAGCGAGCTTGCTCGCGATTGCGGTGTGTCATCCAAATTGATTCAGCTGACCTGACGCCATCGCGAGCAAGCTCGCTCCCACACTGGACTGATGGGTCTTCAGGGTCTTGCAGGCACCAACCCCATCGCAATCATCGGCTTGCTCCGCGCATACCGGCTCAGCCGTTCAGCCATCGCATAAGGCAGTTCCGGATCGAAGTCGAACCCGCGTCGCTCATAGAAGCCGCGCAGGTCAGGTGGCAGAACAGCCACACCGGCGCCTCCACGCCTTTCACCGCCTTTTCTATCAACCGCGCCGCGATGCCTTGCGCGCGGAACGCCGGGTCGACGAACAACCCCGTCAACCAATACCCACCGGACACCGGTCGCAGGCACAGGGCCGCGACGATTTCATCGCGCCGCGCCACCCAGAGTTGCGCGTCGCGCACGGCTTTCATCGAAGATTGGTGGGCACGATAAAATTTGTTCATCAACGGCCAAAGCGATTCTTCGAGCGCTGCATAACGGATTTCGGACATGGCTGGGTCATGGCGAAGAGGGGGAGGCGATTATAAAAGAACGCGGCTGCAGGGATAGGTGTATACCTGAGGTACATCCCGTATGAGTGGAGTGCGTATCATGGCCAAAGGCATGGATTCAAAAAAAGCGGCAAAGAAAAAACCAGCGAAGAGCGCCGATGAAAAACGCGCCGACAAAAAAGCCAAGAAGGTCAATCTGTTCGGTCATTGAAACGCTGTCGGCTCGGTTGGTCGCAGGTTTGAGGCGGAGGTTGCAACGCTCCGCCCAAACCCGCTGAGGTGATACCGAGGCGCTGCCAGACTCAGAGGGTGGCGAGGACGGTGCTCTCGGCAGGGTTCGTCGGCATGGTTCGACCGCATCCTGCCGGGGCCGCTCAGGTGCTTTCGCGGACCTTGAGTTCGAACCCCAGGTCCACCACCGGCTGGGCGATGCGGTTGCCAGCCATCAAGGTGAGCATCTGTTCAGCGGCACGGCGGCCGATGGCTTCCCGCGGGGTGCTGATGCTGCTCAAGCGCGGCACCATGTGGGCCGAGGCGGGAAGGTCGTTGAAACCGAGGATCGAAACCTGCTCGGGGATCCTGATACCGCTGCGCAACGCTTCGAGCAGTGCGCCGTGGGCCAGGTCGTCGTTGCCGAAGAAGATCGCATCGACGTTCGGGTGGCTGGCGAGCAACTGCAGGAACAACTCGCCGCCCAGGCCCACCGATGACGGACGCGGCGTGAGTATTTCCAGGTCCGGGTCGTAGAGCCCGGCCTCCTGTAATGCGCGCCGGAAACCTTCGCCGCGCAACAGCGTGCGCTGGTCCAGTTGCGCGCCGATGTAGGCCAGGCGCTTGCGGCCTCGGGAAACCAGGTGTTCGGCAGCGGTTTCGCCGGCCTTGAGCTGGGAGAAGCCCACACAGTTGAGGCCGGCGCCCGGGTCCAGTTCCATCATGTACACGCAGGGAATGTTGCTGGCCTCGATCATCCGTCGAGCGCTTTCGGTGCGGTCGAACCCGGTGAGCAACAATCCTCGCGGCTGATAGGCCATGTAGTTGCGCAGCAGGTCCTCTTCTTCATCCCGGGAATAATGGTAATTGCCGATCACCACTTCGAAGCCCTTGGGCCGCAGCACGCGATGAATGGCTTCGAGAGTGTCGATGAACAACAGGTTCGACAACGATGGCACCAGCACCACCACCGAATGGCTCTGGGCCGAAGCCAGGGCGCGGGCGGCGGGGTTGACGACGTAGTTGAGTTCCAGGGCGGCCTGGCGGACCTTGTCCACCAGCTCGACGGCCACGGTGCTGACGCCGCGAAGGGCACGGGAGGCGGTGATCGGGCTGACCCCGGCCAGGCGTGCGACCTCGTTGAGCGTGGGGCGACCGGTGGTGCGAGTATTCTTATCGTTTTTAGGGGCGGTCATCAGGGCGGCTTGCCAAACAAAAATCAAGGCACTAAGGTAGCGCTGTCTCGGCGCGGCTGCAAATGCGTGAGCAGGGTTTGCCTGATCCCCTCTCCGCTGGCGTCGTGGACGTACATGCTGCAACCACAAAAATGACAAGAAGGCGTCGGCAACTTCTGCTTTTGCTGCGGTGTCATAACTGGCAAAGGTAGCGCTGTCTGCGCGCTGAGGTGTTACATGAATAATCCAATCACCGCCCTGGTCATCATGGGCGTTGCCGGTTGCGGCAAAACCTGCGTCAGCCAGGCCCTGTGCCAACTGAGCGGCGCCAGCGCCATTGAAGGCGACACTTTCCACCCCGCGGCCAACATCCAGAAGATGAGCGCCGGTATCCCCCTGAACGACGACGACCGTGCCGGCTGGCTCGACAGCCTGTGCGATGAGTTGCGCCGTGTCGACGCCATGGGCGCGCGCCCGGTGCTGACCTGCTCGGCCCTCAAGCACAGTTATCGCGAGCGCCTGCGCAGCGCCTTGCCGGGCCTGGGCTTCGTATTTCTTGAATTGACCCCGGAAGTAGCCGCTGATCGCGTGTCCCATCGCCCGGGCCATTTCATGCCGTCGACCCTGATCGACAGCCAGTTTGCCACCCTTGAATCTCCTGTCGGCGAGCCCCTGACCCTGGCTCTGGATGCGTCCAGCCACAGCGTTGATGAACTGGCCCGCCAGGCTTACGTCTGGTGGCTGGCCCACGGCCTGAAGCTTGCGAGCTGAAGCGTGAACAATTTGCGTCAGAAAGATAGCGCTGTCCCGACGGCTTGAAAATAACTGCTTCAATAACAACAACAAATCAGGAGACACCTCCCATGTTCGGCATGTCCCACGAGACGTTCCTGCTGCTAGATGCAGTGGTTACGGTGATCGGACTCATCGTCCTCATCACCAAGTTCAAATTCCACCCGTTCATTGCACTGACCATCGCCGCCGCGTTTCTCGGCCTGACGTCGGGCATGCCGACCGGCACCATCATCAAGGCGTTCCAGGACGGCTTTGGTGGCGTGCTCGGTTTTGTCGGCATCATCCTGGCGCTGGGCACGATGCTCGGCAAAATGATGGCCGAGTCGGGCGGCGCCGATCAGATCGCCCAGACCCTGATCCGTGCCTTCGGCAAGGAGAAGGTGCAGTGGGCCATGATGTTCGCCGCGTTCCTGGTGGGCATCCCGCTGTTCTTCGAAATCGGCTTCGTGCTGCTGATCCCGCTGGTGTTCATCGTCGCGCGCCGCACCGGCGTGTCGATCATCAAGATTGGTATCCCGCTGCTGGCCGGTCTTTCCGCCGTCCACGGCCTGGTGCCACCGCACCCGGGTCCGCTGCTGGCAATCGGCATCTTTGGCGCTGACATCGGCAAGACCATTCTCTACGGCCTGATCGTCGCGCTGCCGACCGCCATCATTGCCGGACCGATCTTCGGTACGTTCATCGCCAAGCACATCCCCGGTCATCCGAATCAGGAGCTGGTGGACCAACTGGCCCGCGAGACGAACGCCGCCGAACTGCCAAGCTTCAGCATCACCCTGATCACCGTGCTGTCGCCGGTATTCCTGATGCTGCTCAAGACCTTCGCGGATGTGGCGCTGCCGGACGGCAACCTGTTCCGTGTCTGGATGGACATGATCGGCCACCCGATCTCGGCCTTGCTGCTGGCGTTGCTGTTGTCGCTGTACACCTTTGGCTACAAGCAGGGCATCGGTTCCAGCCAGATGCTGAAGTGGCTGGACGCGAGCCTGGCGCCGACGGCGGCGATCATCCTGATCATCGGTGCCGGCGGCGGTTTCAAGCAGATGCTGGTGACCAGCGGCGTGGGTGACGTGATTGGCCACATGGCCGTCAGCGCGCAGATTTCGCCGATCCTGCTGGCCTGGCTGGTGGCGGCGGTGATTCGGATTGCGACCGGTTCGGCGACCGTGGCGACCATTACCGGTGCCGGGATCGTGGTACCAGTGGTGGGGATGATGCCAGGGGTGAACCGTGAGCTGCTGGTACTGGCGACCGGCGCCGGCTCGCTGATCCTGTCTCACGTCAACGATGCGGGCTTCTGGCTGGTCAAGCAGTACTTCAACATGACCGTGGCCGAGACCTTCAAGACCTGGACCGCGATGGAAACCATCCTGTCGGTGGTGGGGCTGATCTTTATCCTGCTGTTGTCGCTGGTGATCTAAGACATCCTGGACTTACTGTGGCGAGGGAGCTTGCTCCCGCTGGGCCGCGAAGCGGCCCCAATCCAGTCAACTCCGATTCATAGAGTGAGGCGACCGGTTTGCGACTGCTTCGCAGTCGAGCGGGAGCAAGCTCCCTCGCCACATAAAAATTGTGGTTGGCTGTCAGGCTTGTTTGCCAGCCAACCCATCCGCCCGGAACATCCCGCGGATCCCGCGTACCGCCTGGCGAATCCGGTCCTGGTTCTCGATCAGCGCAAAGCGCACATGATCGTCCCCATATTCCCCGAACCCCACCCCCGGCGAGACGCAGACCTTGGCTTCGGCCAAAAGCTTCTTGGCAAACTCCAGTGAGCCCAGGTGCGCATAGGCCTCGGGAATCTTCGCCCAGACATACATCGATGCCTTGGGATTCTCCACCATCCAGCCCAGTTCATGCAGGCCCTTGACTAGTACGTTGCGGCGCTGGCGGTACTGCTCGGCGATGTCGCGCACGCATTGCTGGTCGCCTTCGAGTGCGGCGATGGCGGCCACTTGCAGCGGGGTGAAGGTGCCGTAGTCGTGGTAACTCTTGATCCGCGCCAGGGCGCTGACCAGTTCCGGGTTACCCACCATGAAGCCGATGCGCCAGCCGGCCATGTTGTAGCTCTTGGACAGGGTGAAGAACTCTACCGCAATGTCTTTCGCGCCCGGCACCTGCATGATCGACGGGGCTTTCCAGCCGTCATAGACGATGTCGGCGTAGGCCAGGTCGTGGATGACCAGTACGTCGTATTGTTTGGCCAGGGCGATGACCCGCTCGAAGAAGTCGAGCTCCACGCACTGGGCGGTCGGGTTGGACGGGAAACCGAGGATCATCATCTTCGGCTTGGGGATCGAACCGCGAATGGCCCGTTCCAGTTCATCGAAAAAATCCACGCCGGGCACCAGCGGCACCGAACGCACCTGGGCGCCGGCGATCACCGCGCCGTAGATGTGGATCGGATAGCTGGGGTTGGGCACCAGCACCGTGTCGCCCTGGTCCAGGGTGGCCAGCATCAGGTGTGCCAGGCCTTCCTTGGAGCCAATGGTGACAATGGCTTCGCTTTCCGGGTCGATGTCCACTTCGTAGCGGTCCTTGTACCAGCGCGAGATGGCTCGGCGCAGGCGTGGGATGCCTTTGGAAGTGGAGTAGCCGTGGGTATCTTCGCGCTGGGCGACGGTGACCAGCTTCTCGACAATATGCGGGGGCGTGGCGCCGTCGGGGTTACCCATGCTCAAGTCGATGATGTCTTCGCCGCGCCGACGCGCAGCCATCTTCAGCTCGGCAGTGATATTAAATACGTACGGGGGGAGTCGATCGATGCGCGCAAAGCGGCGCGGCGAACCTTGTTCAGCCATTGTTGCCTCGAGATACGTGAGCGCCCGGAACCGTCCGAGCGACGTCGGCCAATGCGTTGGCCTGCGGCGCAAGATAATCGGGCCAATGGCGGATTGTCCAGTAGCCGCGCCGAACTATTTTCGACGACACTGTCGCCCTGGCTGCGCCACCAGCGGTGGCCGTAGCGGCTTGTCGGACCTGTCTTACCCAATTGTAATGGAATGAATAATGGAATTTTCCAGCGGCTTCCTGCTGAGCCTTTCCTTGTGCCTGGACATCGGCGTGGCCAATATCGCGATGATCACCCTGGCGATGCAGCGCGGCTATTTCCAGGGCTTTGCCCTGGGCCTGGGCACCTGCGTAGGCGACCTGGTCTATGCGGTCCTGGCACTGGCCGGGATGACTGTCCTGCTGCAATACGAAACGGTGCGGTGGGTGCTGTGGATCGGCGGTTCGGTGCTGTTGCTGTATTTCGCCGCGAAGATGGTTCATTCGGCGATCTTTCACAGTGCGGTGCTGGCCGAGGCCGGCGAGGTCCGGGGCAACTCGTCTCGGCAGGAGTTTTTTCGCGGGATCTTCCTGGCGATGTCATCCCCCAGCGCCATCCTCTGGTTCGCGGCGGTGGGAGGTACGCTCATTGCCCGCTCAGGGGGTGGCACGGTAGTCAGTTCGGCGCTGTTTTTGAGCGGATTCCTCTGCGCCGGGCTGCTCTGGAGCGCCGGCCTGTGCCTGGCGGCAACCCAGGGCGGAAAATTGTTGGGGGATAAATTGCTGCGTTATTCCTATTGGGTGTCGGCGGCGATTTTCTGCTATTTCGCCGTCTACGTGATCGTTTCTGGCTACAACGAGTTTGTCGGAACAACCGCCTCGGCTGTCCCGCCTGGACTCTGACAAGCGAAACGGCCTGGCAATCACCGTTTGGGTTCTATACTGCCAAACCCGACTTCAAGTTTTCCGGAGTGTCGAAGCAATGGAATCGCAAAAACGCGTTAATGCATCCGAGCCGCGCTTCGAGCAAGGACGCTTTCAGCTCATCGCCGGTTTCGGCGCGCGTTTTACCCAGGACACCGCCCAAGACATCCCGCTGCTCTGGGAAAAGTTCTTGCCCTGGCTTGGCAAAGTGCCGGGGCAGAAAGACGAAGTGACCTACGGCGTGTGTTGCAACCCGGACGGTACAGGCGGCTTTGAATACATTGCCGGCGTGGAGATCAGCCGGCTTGACGACCTTCCGGACCAATACCGCTGGATCGAAATCCAGCCCGGGCCCTACGCCGTATTCGAGCACAGAGGGCCATTGAAGAGCCTTCCGGACACTTTCCAGTACATCTGGAAGGAATGGTTGCCACAATCCGGCCACGAAGCGGCGGATGAGCCTGAGTTCGAGCGCTATAGCGAAGACTTCAACCCGCGGACGGGGGAAGGCAGCCTGGAGATCTGGATACCCCTCAAGCCGAGTTGATCGTCGCGAGCCTGTTATTCAAACACCAACCCCATCCGCCGTTCATAACCGATTCGGCCCTTGTAGGCCTCGCCGCTGTCGACCCAGCCCAGGCGGGTGTACAGGCTGATGGCCGCGTCGTTGTCTGCATCCACCGAAAGCTCAAGCCCCTTTATCTCCGGCCATGCCGCTCGGGCGACGGTGGGTAGCGCCTGCAGGCAGGCCTTGCCGTAGCCTTTGCCTTGAGCCCGGCGGTCGACCTGCAAGGCGTGCAGGGTGGCGCTGTGTTCGTTGGCCCAGGCGGGCAGTACGGGTGGCCGCTTGAGCAGCAGGAACGCGACGGGCACTTCGTCGGCCAGCAGCGCAAAACCCTTTACCCCAGGGGCGGGCCTGGACAGCAGCGTATGCAGCGCACCGTGGATATCGCCGGAAAACCTGATCTGTTCGGGGTGGATTTCGATGGCTTCGACCTGTTGCCGTTGCAGCGCGGTCAGGTCTTCATAGGGTACAAGCTGAGCAGTCACGAAAACGTCCATTGTTGCCGATAGAATGAGGCCTGGATTCTAGCGAAATTTTTTCTTTGGATTATTTTTGTTTGGCTGTCGATTCACTGTTTCTCCAGACGACTAAGGCTGTCTCTAACAAAAAACTGCGGAGAACCACCATGAATACCGAAACCGAAATCCAAGCGTTGATCGACACCTATCGCCAGGCCGTCATGGCCAAGGATGTGGAAAAAGTCATGGCGCTCTATGACGACGATATCGTCTCGTTCGATGCCATCCAGGCCCTGCAATTCAAAGGCAAGACCGCCTACCGCGCGCACTGGGAAGCCTGCATGGAAATGTGCCCTGGCCCGCACAAGTTCGATTTCCATCAGGTCCAGATCACCCCGGCGGAAAACATTGCGTTCGCCCATTGGCTGGCCTATTGCGGCGGTACCAACGACAAAGGCGAGGAGCAGGCCTGCTGGATGCGCGTGACCGCCTGCTACAAACGTGCGGCCGGACAGTGGAAGATCGTCCATGAGCATTGGTCGGCACCGTTCGATCCGATGGCGGGTACGGCGATATTCGACTTGCAGCCCTGATCGGCTACGGTTTCCTCCTGCCACCTTTGTCGATCGGTTCGATCACGGAGCTTTCCATGAAGTATTTATGCCTGGTGTATAGCAACGAACAGGCCCTGCACAACTCTCCCGACAGCCCTGAGGACGCAGAGTGCATGGCTTATGCCGAGTCGATCCAGGGCAGCGGACGCATGGTCGCCGCCGAAGCCCTGGAGTCGGTGCAGACCGCCACCACGGTGCGTATGCGCGGCGGCAAACTGTCGATTACCGACGGCCCGTTCGCCGAAACCAAGGAGCAACTGGCGGGCTTCTACCTGATCGACGCCAAGGACTTGAACGAAGCCATCCAGGTCGCCGGGCACATCCCGGCGGCCCGGGTCGGCTGCGTCGAAGTCCGGCCGGTACGCCAGCTGAATCCCTGAACGACAATCACAACGGGATGATTTCCATGAGCCGTGAACCTGCTTTGTTGTCCATCAGTCCGATCACCCAAGGCCTTCCCGGCTGATGTCGGCCGAAGCGGTCAAGGCACGGGTCGAGCAGGTTTATCGCCAGGATTCGCGGCGAATCCTGGCGACGCTGATTCGCCTGCTGGGAGATTTCGATCTCGCCGAGGAAGCCTTGCACGAGGCGTTCTTCGTCGCGGTCGAGCGCTGGCAGCGCGACGGCGTGCCGGACAATCCGCGGGCCTGGCTGGTGTCGGCCGGGCGTTTCAAGGCGATTGACAGCCTGCGTCGGCGGGCGCGCTTCGCGGCGTCCCAACCGATGCTGATCGCGCAACTCGAAGCGCTTGAACAGGCCGAGTGGAGTGATGAGGACGTGGAAGACGACCGCCTGCGGCTGATTTTCACTTGTTGCCACCCGGCTCTGGCCGCTGATGCCCAGGTACCGTTGACGCTGCGGGAAGTCTGCGACCTGACCACCGAGGAAATCGCTCGTGCGTTTCTTGCCGCGCCGGCAGCCATCGCCCAGCGCATCGTGCGGGCCAAGGCGAAGATTCGTGATGCGAAGATCCCCTATCAGGTGCCGTCCCGCACGGAGCTGCCTGAACGACTCGACAGTGTGCTGCGGGTGATCTACCTAGTGTTCAACGAGGGATATTCAGCCTCGATGGGGGCCGAGTTGACCCGCGATGACCTGACCCGCGAAGCCATACGCCTCGCACGCCTGCTGTTGGAGTTGCTGCCCGAAGCTGAAGTGATGGGCCTGTTGGCGCTGATGCTGCTGCACGAGTCGCGGCGGCCCGCGCGAATGTCGATGGCCGGCGATCTGGTCTTGCTCGATGAGCAGGACCGGTCGCTATGGGACCAGACAATGATTGCCGAAGGTTGCGCGATGGTCGAGGCCGCGCTCAACACCCGGCGGTTCGGACCGTATTGCCTGCAAGCCGCGATTGCTGCGGTGCACGCCGAAGCGCCGAGCGCCCGGCAGACCGATTGGCCGCAGATCGTCGGCCTCTACGATGTGCTGTTGCGGGCCGTGCCGTCGCCAGTGATCGAACTCAACCGCGCGGCCGCCCTGGCCAAGCGCGATGGGCCGCAGGAGGGGCTACGCCTGGTTGACGGGATACTCGGCAGGGGCGAGCTGCTTGACTATCACCTGGCCCATTCGGCACGGGCTGAGTTCTGCCGGCAGTTGGGGCGAGTGGAGGAGGCGAGGGCCGCCTATCGACGGGCGCTTGAATTGACGCAGCAACTGCCGGAGCGGCGGTTTATTGAAGCACGGCTTGCCGGTTTGCAATGAGGGGAGTCGAGCCCATGCCCGTGGCGAGGGAGCTTGCTCCCGCTGAGCTGCGCAGCAGCTCCTTTTATTCAACTGACACGCCGCAGGGGGCCGCTTCGCGACCCAGCGGGAGCAAGCTCCCTCGCCACGTGGGTCTCCTTCATCCTGAACTGGCGGGCAACAGACAAAAAAGGCGACCCGAAGGTCGCCTTTTCAGTCAGCCGGCGTTGATCAGAACTCGTGATCAGCGTTGTCCGGGTTCAGGTCGCTGATACCCAGCTTGCCCGCAGCCTGTTCGATCGAGCCGGTCTGCTTGACCAGGGCGGCGATGGCGTCACGCACGATCTGGTTGCCCGCGGTGTTACCGGCGGCGATCAGCTGGTCGTAATGCTCACCCTTGTTGGCGTGATCGACCATGACCTGGATCTTGGCTTCGGTGTCGGCCAGCTCGGCCTTGAGCGTGGTGTCGGCGGCCGGGTCGGCCTTGGCCACCAGGGAGGACAGGCTCGCGCCGGTCATCTTGGTGCCGTCGACGCGGGTGTATTCGCCCAGGTAGACGTTACGCACACCCTTGGCATCGTAGAAATGCGAGTAGTGGGTGTTGTCGCTGAAGCAATCCTGTTCGTCTTCTGGCGAGTTGGCTTCCAGGGAGACCTTCATGCGCTCGCCCGCCAGTTCACCCAGGGACAGGCTGCCCATGCCGAACAGCATCTTGCGCAGACCGGTTTCGGCCGGTTCGGCTTCCAGCGTGGCGCGGTAGTTGTCGGCGACGTTCGGTTTCCAGTTGCCGACCATTTCCTGCAAGTCGTTCACCAGCAGTTGGGTCACGGACTTGAGGTAGGCACGCCGACGGTCGTTGTGGCCGCCAGTGGCGCCGGCGCCTTCCAGGTAGTCCGAAGCCGGACGATTGCCGGCACCCGGGCCGGTGCCGTTGAGGTCCTGGCCCCACAGCAGGAATTCGATGGCGTGGTAGCCGGTGGCAACGTTGGCCTCGGAACCACCCAGCTCGTTCAGGCTGGCGAGTTTTTCCGGGGTGATGTCTTTGACGTCGACCTTGTCTTCGCCGACCTGCACTTCGGTGTTGGCGATGATGTTGGCGGTAGCGCCCGGGTTACCCAAGGCGTGCTCGTAGGATTTGTCGACGTAGTCGATCAGGCCTTCGTCCAGGGGCCATGCGTTCACCTGGCCTTCCCAGTCGTCGATGATGGTGTTGCCGAAACGGAACACTTCGCTCTGCAGGTAAGGTACGCGCGCGGCAACCCAGGCAGCCTTGGCGGCTTTCAGGGTATCGGCGTTCGGCTTGGCGAGGAAGGCGTCGACGGCGGTCTGCAGGGTTTTCGCGGTGGATTCGGCATCGCTGTAGACGGCGTAGACGATGTCGGCGTAGTGCGCGACAACGGCCTTGCCAGCGGCTTCGTCGATCTTGCCAGCGGCTGCGGGGGCAGCCGGAGCCGCAGTGCTGGCGGCCGGCGTTGGCGCTTGCGGCGCGGCCGCCTTGTCTTTGCCTTCGCCGCAACCGGCGAGGGAAATAGCGATGGCCAACAGACTGGCGGTAGCCAGAGGCATACGAATCATGGCGAACATCCTGCTTCGGTGATGAATGGGACAGGCGCGAGGGCGCGCAAAACTGCGACATAATGCGAAAGATTTGCATTATATGTAAAGGGCTGCGGCGGTAATATTTCTAGCGCAGGCAGCCCGCGGAGAAGGGGGGAAACAGTCAGATGATCGAGGCGTTGATGCGCTCGGCTTGCTTCAGATAGTTACCCAGCTCCCGTGCCGGCAACGGTTTGCTGTAGTAGTAGCCCTGACCTTCATGGCAGCCCTCGGCAATGATGTAGGCTTCCTGCTCGATCGTTTCGACGCCTTCGGCGATCACCTGCATGCCCAGGCTCTTGCCGAGCTGGATGATGGCGCGAACGATGGTCGCATCGTCTTCGTCATCGAGCAGGTCCTGGACGAAACTCTTGTCGATCTTGATCTTGTCCAGCGGCAGGCTCTTGAGATAACTCAAGGACGAATAGCCGGTGCCGAAGTCGTCGATGGCGATCAGCGCGCCGGAACGGCGCAGGCTCAACAGATGCTGGGCGGCCGTGGTGATGTCTTCCATCAGGCCGGTTTCAGTGACCTCCAGCTCCAGGCTGCGCGGGGGCAAGCGGTACATCTGCAGGAAATTGCTCACCACTCGGGGCAGTTCGGCGTGGTGCAGTTGCACTGTCGACAGGTTGACGGCCATGCGCAGGTCGACAAAACCCTGGTCGTGCCATTCGCGCAACTGTTTGCAGGCCTGGTCCAGCACCCATTCGCCGATGGCGATGATGGTGCCGTTCTGTTCCGCCAAGGGAATGAACAGGTCGGGCGGTACGAGGCCGTGCTCGGGGTGATGCCAGCGGATCAGCGCTTCGGTGCCGACCACCCGCAGGTCGCGGTAGCTGACCTGCGGCTGGTAGACCAGGGTGAACTGGTCGCGAGCCAACGCCTCGCGCAAGTCTTTTTCCAGTTCACGCCGGCGGCGCATTTCGCTGTCGACGCTGGCGATATAGAACTGGTAACGATTGCGCGAGCGCGTCTTGGCCAGGGTCATGGTCTGCTCGGCTTTTTGCAGGAGCTTCTCGGTGCTGTCGCCGTCTTCGGGGAACAGCGTGATACCGATGGTGGCCCGCAGGCGGATCCCCTGGTCGTCGAGGATGAATGGCGCTTCCAGATCGTCGAGGATGCTCTGGGCCAGTTCGGCGGCCTCGTAAGGCTGCTCGATATCGGCTTGCACCAGGGCGAACTGGTCGCCGCCCAGCCGCGCCAGGGCGCCGAGGCGTCCGCTGTGGGCGCGCAGCCGATCGGCCAAGGCCAGCAGCAATTGGTCGCCGGTCTGATAGCTGAACTGTTCGTTGATACCTTTGAAGTCGTCCAGTCCCACACACAACACGGCCACGCGACGTTGCAGGCGCCCGGCGTCCACCAGGATCTTGTCCAGTTGTTGTTGCAGCTGCTGGCGATTGGGCAGGCCGGTGAGGAAGTCGTACTGGGCCATGCGCAGCAGGCTGTTTTCCGCTTCGTGGCGCAAGTGCGTGTTGCGCTCGATGGATTCGAGCAACTGGTTCGCGGTGTTGATCCACAGGCCGAGCTCGTTCTGCTCATGGCCCCGTAGCTGCGGGATCTTGTGCGCGCTGGGGCGATCGGGGTTGATTTCGGTCAGGTGCTGGATAATCCGCGACAGCGGTTTGGTCAGCAGCCAGTGATAAACCAGGTACAGCACCAGGCCCATGGCCAGGGCCCGGAGCATTCCGGAAATGAAAATGATCACCGAGCTGACAATGAAGCCCTGGCCGTAGATGGCGGTGTCGAGGGTGATGCTCAGGTCGCCGTAATATTCACTGTAGGGCCCGCGTCCCACCAGTTGCGTGGTGAAGGTGCGCTCCTGGCCCAGGATCAGGTCGGTCAGCCAGCGGCTTTCGGAATGCTGGAGGGGCCGGGTCTTCTCGGCGAGCATCGTTTCGTGGGGGTGGCCAATGGAGGCCATGCGCACGGCCTCATCCTGGAACAGGCCTTCGATGACCTGCATGCCCATTTCCCGGTCGAGGCTGTAGACCGCCTGGGTGGAAGGGTCGCGGAACATATCGAGGATGCGCTGGGCGTCGTCGGCGACGGCCCGATTGGTTTTGTAGGCATCGAAAACGATCTGGGCGCAGCTCAAGGCCACGCCAACGATCAATGCCGAAAGGAGCACGACCCGGAGCAACTTCACAGACAAGCTGTTCTTGAGTTCCAGCTTCAAAGAGGGATTCCTTGTTCCGTGCGGGTAGCGTCAAGTTGCCATGAGTATTGGCAATCCTGTGATGTCAGTCAAAGGGACAATCCAACACAAGGCTTTTCGCCTGAAACCTGGCCGTTATACGGTGTTTGCAGAGTCTTTGCTCTACGACCATTGTTTCGGTTGAGGAGGGCCGCAACTTGAGGCCTGGCGGGATTATTTATCGGATTTCAGACGCGAGGTCATTTGCACGTTGCGAAGCTGTTGTGGGGAGTGAGCTTGCTCGCGATGAGCAAGGTACCGTCAACATCTCAGTGTCTGAACCACCGCTATCGCGAGCAAGCTCGCTCCCACAAAGTAAAACCGAAAAAAAAGCGCTTTCCCGTCTCCGGAAAAGCGCCGTTTTCATTGGCATCACAACTTACGCAGTAAAGGTCTTGCCTTCGAACTGCTCAGCCACGAACTTCCAGTTGACCAGGTTCCAGAACGCTTCGACGTACTTCGGACGAACGTTGCGGTAGTCGATGTAGTAGGCGTGTTCCCAGACGTCGCAGGTCAGCAGCGGAGTGTCGCCGCTGGTCAGCGGGTTGCCGGCGCCGATGGTGCTGGCCAGGGCCAGGGAGCCGTCGGCCTTTTTCACCAGCCAGCCCCAGCCGGAACCGAAGGTGCCGATGGAAGTCTTGCTGAATTCTTCCTTGAACTTGTCGAACGAACCGAAGGCTGCATTGATGGCTTCAGCCAGGGCGCCGGTTGGTTGACCGCCGGCATTTGGCGCCAGGCAGTTCCAGTAGAAAGTGTGGTTCCAGACCTGAGCGGCGTTGTTGAAGATACCGCCCGAGGAAGTCTTGACGATTTCTTCCAGGGTCTTGCCTTCGAACTCGGTGCCAGGCACCAGGTTGTTCAGGTTCACGACATAGGTGTTGTGGTGCTTGTCGTGGTGGTACTCCAGGGTTTCTTTGGAGATGTGCGGCTGCAGTGCATCGTGAGGATAGGGCAGCGGCGGCAATTCGAAAGCCATGGTGATTCTCCTAATCAGGTCAGTTGCGGTGAGCGCAAGGCCGATCACGGGCGGCCAGACTAGCGCCGGGGAGTTTGTACTCTTTGCGGCGCAGGAGTCGGATCATAGCACCGGGGGTGCGGCATAACCACGCAACAACTGTGTGGAATAGAGGTTCCAGAGCGGTTTGGAATATCACCCCGAGACGATCAATTGCAGCGCCACGGTGAACATCATCAGCGCTACCAGCAGGTCCAGGATCCGCCAGGTACTGGGTCGGGCCAGCCAGGGAGCCAGCCATGCCGCACCAATGGCCAGGGTCGAAAACCACAGCAGCGAGGCACTGGCCGCCCCCATGACATAGGCACCGGGCATGCTCTGCTGGGCGCCGAGGGAGCCGATCAGCAACACGGTGTCGAGATAGACGTGGGGGTTGAGCAGCGTGACCGCGAGTGCGCTCAGCAGGACTGTTCCCAGTGAGCGCGCGGCCTGTTTTTCATCGCGTTGCAGGCTCTGTTTCGAACAGGCGCGGCGCAGCGCCTGGGTACCGTACCAGAGCAGAAACGCGGCGCCGCCCCAGCGTGCGATCGAAAGCAGCAACGGGCTTTGCGCCAATAGCGTCGCCAGGCCGAACACTCCGGCGGTGACCAGCAACGCATCGCAGATGATGCACAAGGCAGCCACCGGCAAATGGTGCTCGCGGCGCAAGCTCTGGGCGAGCACGAAGGCGTTCTGCGTGCCAATGGCCATGATCAACCCGAGGGCGACCAGCAGCCCGTTTACATAACTTTGCCACATGACGTCAATTCTCCAGCTGGATTTGCAATGCTGGCCATTCTCCGGTCCGGCGCGGTATAAGAAAAACCAATCTTGCTGATTGCTCATTAGGAATTCTGATGTTCGATTACAAACTGCTGTCTGCCCTGGCGGCCATTGTCGAGCAGGCCGGATTCGAGCGTGCCGCCCAGGTGTTGGGACTGTCGCAGTCGGCCATCTCCCAGCGGATCAAGCTTCTGGAAGCGCGTGTCGGCCAGCCCGTACTGGTGCGTGTCACACCGCCGGTGCCCACCGAAATCGGCCGACGCCTGCTCAACCATGTGCAACAGGTTCGTTTGCTTGAGCGTGACCTGCAAAGCCTGGTGCCGGCGCTGGATGAGGCCGGGTTGCCGGAGCGCCTGCGAATTGCCCTGAACGCCGACAGCCTGGCTACCTGGTGGGGCGGTGCGGTGGGGGCGTTCTGTGCCGAGCGGCAGCTCTTGTTGGACCTGGTGGTGGAAGACCAGAACGTCGGCCTCAAGCGCATGCGCGCCGGGGAAGTGGCGGCCTGCGTCTGCGCCAGCGAACGGCCGGTGGCCGGCGCCCGCAGCGTATTGCTGGGGGCGATGCGCTACCGGGCGCTTGCCAGCCCTGCGTTCATCGCCCGGCACTTCCCCGGCGGGGTGCGCGCCGATCAGTTGGCTCGCACGCCGGCCCTGGTATTCGGCCCGGATGATTTCCTGCAACACCGTTACCTGGCTTCCCTCGGTATCGAGGGCGGTTTCGAGCACCATCTGTGCCCGTCGTCCGAAGGCTTCATCCGTCTCGCTGAAGCGGGGCTTGGCTGGGGACTGGTGCCGGAACTGCAAGTGCGCGAGCAACTGGCGCGGGGCGTGCTGGTGGAGTTGTTGCCTGACAAGCCGATTGATGTGCCGCTGTACTGGCATCATTGGCGCAATGGAGGACACTTGCTCGGTCTGTTGACCGAGCAACTGATTCAGGCGTCCCGGCAGTGGCTGGTGCCGTTGGCCTGACTGACAGCGTCAGGATTAGACGAAGTATGCAAAACCCTAGCAATCGGAGCACTACATGAAGATTCTGGTCACCGGCGCAAGCGGCTTCATCGGCGGGCGCTTCGCGCGTTTCGCCCTTGAGCAGGGCCTGGATGTACGGGTCAATGGCCGCCGGGCCGAAAGCGTCGAGCATCTGGTGCGGCGTGGCGCCGAGTTCATCCAGGGCGACCTCAGCGAGCCGATGCTGGCCCTCGATCTGTGTCGCGATATCGATGCCGTGGTGCATTGCGCCGGCTCGGTGGGGCTGTGGGGGCGCTATCAGGACTTTCACCAGGGCAACGTCCAGCTCACCGAAAACATCGTCGAGGCGTGCCTCAAGCAAAAGGTCCGGCGATTGGTGCACCTCTCCTCACCGTCGATCTATTTTGATGGCCGTGACCACTTGGGACTGACCGAAGAGCAGGTGCCCAAACGTTTCAAGCATCCCTACGCCGCCACCAAGTACCTGGCCGAACAGAAGGTCTTCGGCGCCCAGGAGTTCGGCCTGGAGGTGTTGGCGCTGCGGCCGCGCTTCGTCACTGGTGCCGGTGACATGAGCATTTTTCCGCGCTTGCTCAAGATGCAGCGCAAGGGACGACTGGCGATTATCGGCAACGGCTTGAACAAGGTCGATTTCACCAGCATGCAGAACCTCAACGAAGCACTGCTCAGCAGCCTGCTGGCCACCGGTTCGGCCCTGGGCAAGGCTTACAACATCAGTAACGGGGCGCCCGTTCCGTTGTGGGACGTAGTCAATTATGTGATGCGGCAGATGGAAGTCCCACAAGTCAGGCGTTACCGCTCCTACGGGCTGGCCTACAGCGTTGCGGCCATGAACGAAGGGTTCTGCGCATTATGGCCGGGGCGCCCGGAGCCGACGTTGTCGCGCCTTGGCATGCAGGTGATGAACAGGAATTTCACCCTGGACATCGGTCGGGCCCGGCATTATCTCGATTACGATCCGCAAGTCAGCCTGTGGGCCGCGCTCGATGAATTTTGCGCCTGGTGGCGCGTCCAATATGCCCGCTGATCGCCCCGTCATGAACCGAGTGCCCGGTTCGGGGTCAATGGCTGCGGTGGGCGAGGGGGTTATACTCGCCGCATCGAGTCACTACCGATTTCCCAAAGGTTGAACCCATGCCCACGCGTAACGATGCGAACGACGACTTCGACGATGTACCGAGCCTGCGGATGCGGGCGGACATTCCCGATGACGATGACTTCCTGACCAACCGCCAGCCCCACGTGCAAGCGCGTCCGGCGCCTGTTGCGGCGGCCAGGGTCAAGGCACCGAGCACCGGCCCGTTGTGGGCATTGGTCGGTGCCTTGTTGTGCGCCTTGGCGTTTCTCGCGTGGTGGAGTTTCCAGCAGATTTCCCTGATGGAGCAGCAACTGGTGGCCACCCAGGAAAGCTTCGCCCGGATCAGTGAGGATGCCGCGGGCCGCCTGCAGGACATCTCCGGCAAAGTGGTTGCCGGGCAGTCCAACGTGATGAGCGACAGTGAAGCCTTGAAATTGCAGATCAAGCAGTTGGACAGCAAGCTGCAGGAGCAGGGCCGGCAATTCGACGGCAAGTTGATGGAGCAGTACAAGCAGCTGCAAGGCGCGTTCGGACCGTCCGCCGACCTGGACAAGCAGCTGGCCCAGATGATCGCCCAGGATTCCGAGCAGCAGAACGCCTACACCCAGTTGCAAGCGGCCAACACCCAGCTCCAGGCCCAGGTCAAGGCGTTGGCGGCCGAGGTTGCAACCTTGAAGAACCAAGGCGAGGGCGGCGCGCTGGATGCCCAGCTCAAGAGCATCGGTGCCGACATCACGGCCTTGAAAAGAGCCAACTCGAACTCGGCCATCGAGCGCCTGGAGCAGGACATGATCGTGCTCAAGAGTCAGCAGGAGAACCGCTCGGGCGGCAATAACGCCGAGTTCGATGCCTTCCGCGGCCAGGTCACGCGCAACATCAATACCCTGCAATCGCAGATCCAGTACCTGCAACAGCAGCTGAGCAATCGGGCCCAGTAACGGGCCCTGTGGGAGCGAGCCTGCTCGCTCCCACAGATATTGCAGTTCGCCTGCAACCATCTCCTGAATACTCCAACATCGCCCCACCCCGTCTACGCTCTTGGAACACCAACAAGAACGAGGGGCGTGCCCATGGGGTTTATTCGAAGGCTGGCCTGGCTGGCCGCAATGCTGGCGCTGGGGCTGAACCACGCACAGGCCGCTACGCCGGATGACGGCCAGGCGGCTCGGGCGCTGTTGGAAAGGGCGTTGGCCTACTATCACGATTACGGCGACTATGCGTTCGCCGCCTTCAGCCGCCAGGGCGAATTCGTCGACAAGGACCGCTACGTGTTCGTGGTCGACACCCAGGGAGTAATGCTTGCCAGCGGCGGCCCATCGTCAGCGCTGATCGGGCGAGACGTGTCCGAGGTATTGGGGCCGGATCTGCGCAAGGCGTTCAAGGATGCGTTGAAGACCCCGGAAGCCAGCGGCATCCAGCAGGCCGAGTATCGCTGGCAGAACTGGGCGGACGGCAAGGTCGAGCGCAAGCGTGTGTATTTCCAGCGGGTCGGCGAGCATATCCTCGCGGTTGGCTATTACTTGCCAAGGGCTTCTGCCGAACAGGCCAGGGCGCTACTGGACAAGGCTTCGGCGGACCTGCTCAAGAGTGAGAAAGCGACGCTGACGGCGATCAATTCCCTCAAGGGCGGTTACCTTCAGGATGACCTGTACGTCTTTGTCGTTGATCTCGGTACCCGCCGTTATGTCGGTCATGGCACCAATCTGCGTTTGATCAATACCGATTTTGCCAAGGTCAAGGATCCGGCTGGCAAACCGGTGGGTGAGCCGATCCTGGCAATGATGGGCAAGCAGGATGCGGGGGAATATGAGTATCGCTGGAAGAATCCGGTCACGGGGAAAGTCGAGAACAAGCATGCCTATTTGAAGAAGGCTGGGCATTTCTTGGTGGCTGTGGGGTATTACAGTCCTTGATTTCTGGGGTTCTGGGTTTCTGGGTTTTGGGTATATATCCGTTGCTGCGGTAATGGCGGCATAGGGTTCCGCTTTTACAGCGGGTCACTTTCAAAAAGCCCGGAAGCCGGCCCAGTCGAAAGTGACTCGCCGTAAGGGCGAAACCCTAAGTGGTCATAACCGCAAAAAAAAGGATATGTACGCAAAAAGCCCCGGGGAATCACCCCGCCACCAACACCCGAATCGCCTCCAGCCGCAACGCAGCCTTCTCCAGCATCGCCAACCCTTGCTCACGCTGCTGGCGCAGAGCCTCCAGTTCGCTGTCGCGCACGGTAGGGTTCACCGCTTGCAAAGCGGTCAAACGGGCCAGTTCCTCTTCGGTGTCGGCCGCCAGACGGCGTTGCGCCTCGGCCACGCGTTCGGCGTGACGCGGGGCGATCTTCTCTTCGCCGGCGTTGATCCGTGGCGAGAGCTGGTCGCGCTGGGCCTGGATGAACTTGTTGGCGCTGGCGCGGGGGACGCTTTCGAGCTGGTCGTTAAGCGTTTCGAACGACACCCGGCCCGCCAGGTCGTTGCCGTTGGCATCCAGCAGGCAGCGCAGGGCGGCCGGTGGCAGGTAGCGGCCCAATTGCAGCGAGCGCGGGGCGACCACTTCGCTGACATAGAGCAGTTCCAGCAACACGGTGCCAGGCTTGAGCGCCTTGTTCTTGATCAGCGCCACGGCGGTGTTGCCCATGGAGCCGGACAGCACCAGGTCCATGCCGCCTTGCACCATCGGATGCTCCCAGGTGATGAATTGCATGTCTTCACGAGACAGCGCCTGGTTGCGGTCATAGGTGATGGTCACGCCTTCGTCGTCGCCCAGGGGGAAACTGGCGTCGAGCATTTTTTCGCTCGGCTTGAGGATCAGTGCGTTATCGGAATGGTCCTCGCTGTCGATACCGAAGGCGTCGAACAGGGTTTCCATATAGATCGGCAGTGCGAACTGGTCGTCCTGTTCAAGGATGGCCTCCACCAAAGCGTCGCCTTCGCCCGCACCGCCGGAATTGAGCTCCAGCAGACGGTCGCGACCGGTGTGCAGCTCGGCCTCCAGGCGTTCGCGTTCGGTGCGCGCCTCGTCGATCAATGCCTGCCACTCGCCGTCGTCGGCTTCTTCCAGCAACGGCAGCAGGCGCGGGCCGAACTGATGTTGCAAGGCGTTGCCGGTCGGGCAGGTGTTGAGGAAAGCATTCAGCGCCTCGTGATACCACTGGAACAGCCGCGCCTGCGGGCTGGTTTCCAGGTACGGCACATGCAGCTCGATAGTGTGTTTCTGGCCGATCCGGTCCAGACGGCCGATCCGCTGTTCCAAAAGGTCCGGGTGCGCCGGCAGGTCGAACAGCACCAGGTGATGGGCGAATTGGAAGTTGCGACCCTCACTGCCGATTTCCGAGCAGATCAGCACCTGGGCACCGAACTCTTCGTCGGCAAAGTAGGCCGCCGCGCGGTCGCGCTCAAGGATGTTCATGCCTTCATGGAACACCGTGGCCGGAATGCCGGAGCGCACGCGCAGGGCGTCTTCCAGGTCCATCGCGGTTTCGGCGTGGGCGCAGATCACCAGGACCTTGGTGCGCTTGAGCATCTTCAACTGATCGATCAGCCATTCGACGCGCGGGTCGAATTTCCACCAGCGTTCTTCTTCGCTGGCTTCAGGCTGAGCCTGGAAGCTGACTTCCGGATACAGCTCAGCGTGTTCGCCCAGCGGCAGTTCCAGGTATTCGTCAGGGCACGGCAGAGGATAGGCGTGCAGCTTGCGCTCGGGGAAACCCTGGACGGCAGCGCGGGTGTTACGGAACAGCACGCGGCCGGTGCCGTGGCGGTCCAGCAGTTCGCGAACCAGGCGGGCGCTGGCTTCGATATCGCCATCGTTGACGGCGGTCAGCAGCGCTTCGCCTTCATTGCCCAGGAAACCATGGATGGTCTGGTGGGCCTCGGGCGACAAGCGTCCCTTGTCCAGCAGCTCCTGGACGGCTTCGGCCACCGGGCGATAGTTCTCGCTTTCGGCACGGAAGGCCTGCAGATCGTGGAAGCGGTTCGGGTCCAGCAGGCGCAGGCGAGCGAAGTGGCTGTCCTGGCCCAGTTGTTCCGGGGTGGCGGTCAGCAGCAGCACGCCAGGGATGGTCTCGGCCAACAGTTCGACGAGCGCGTATTGCGGGCTGACGTGGTCTTCGTGCCACACCAGGTGGTGCGCTTCGTCGACCACCATCAGGTCCCAGCCGGCGGCGAACAGCGCGTCCTGGGCCTTTTCGTCCTCTACCAGCCATTCCAGCGCGACCAGCGCCAGTTGGGTGTCCTCAAACGGGTTGCTGGCATCACTTTCGATAAAGCGTTCTTCGTCGAACAGCGCGACCTGCAGGTTGAAGCGCCGGCGCATCTCCACCAGCCACTGGTGCTGCAGGTTTTCCGGGACCAGGATCAGGATGCGACGGGCGCGGCCGGAAAGCAGTTGCCGATGGATGATCAAGCCGGCTTCGATGGTCTTGCCCAGGCCCACTTCGTCCGCCAGCAATACCCGTGGCGCAATGCGGTCGGCGACTTCACGGGCAATATGCAACTGGTGAGCGATCGGTTGGGCACGCACGCCACCCAGGCCCCAGAGCGGCGACTGCAGTTGGCGGCTGGTGTGTTCCAGCGTGTGGTAGCGCAGGGAGAACCAGGCCAGCGGATCGATCTGCCCGGCGAACAGGCGATCGCTGGCCAGGCGGAACTGGATGAAGTTCGACAGTTGGGTTTCCGGCAGCGTGACGACTTCGTTCTGCCCGTTGAGGCCGTGGTAGACCAGCAGCCCGTCGACGTCATCGACTTCGCGCACGGTCATTTTCCAGCCTTCGAAGTGAGTGATCACGTCGCCCGGCGAAAACCGCACGCGGGTGAGGGGCGCATTCCGTAGCGCGTACTGGCGAGTGTCGCCAGTGGCCGGGTAGAGCACGGTCAACAAGCGGCCGTCCTGTGCCAGAACGGTGCCCAAACCCAGCTCGGCTTCGCTGTCACTGATCCAGCGTTGCCCCGGTTGATACTGCTGCGCCATGCTGCCTGACTCCCGCCGTGAAAAAGCCGGCTATCTTAACGGAATGACGCGTCAGACCAAAGGATTTACGCACGTAACCAGCGCTCGTGACGGCTCGCCCATCAACCGGCCCAACGGAACTTAAGCGTGTTCTGCGATCAAACAAGCTTGTGTCCTCGCCCCGCGTAATGCCAACCAGCTCACAAGTTTCAGACCAGCGGTTCAAGCTGTCCTCGCCGCCGCCGACAACCTGAAGACAGGAGACCTTTATGTTGCCACCCATGCTTCCCTTGAGCGCCGTACCCATCACCGCTCAGCAGGATCCGATCCGCCCGCGACCGGATATTCCTCCCGTGGTCCCGGTACAACAAAGCTCCAACGAAAGCACCATCGACCTGCAAAAGGGTGACCCGGAGGAGGCCGCTCTGTTGCTGCGCGAAGAGCAGCGTCGTCAGCAGGAGCGCAACCGGCGCCGCCGCGAAGCCGACGAGGATCCCGAGGAGCATCTGGCTGTTCCGGGCACGGAGCTGAACGCCGACAACACCGTGCCGGTCGTTCCGCTCGTCGAGGGCGAAGAGCGCCAGGGCCTATGGGTGGATATCCAGATCTGAGGTCTCGTCGACGTCGCTGGCTGGTCAACGCAACCGGTAACCCGCATCATGGGCGCATCCGCCACTCACCGTACGATGTCGACACAGCATGAGCCAAGAAGACAAACTGATTGATCTCGGTGCAGAGCGCGCAAAGCGCGTTCACGACCTCAACGAAAAACGTCTCAATGAAGTCCGCCAGGCCTTCGAGCAGGCCATGCCCTTGGGCAAGCCGAAGAAAAAATCGAAAAACAAACCGAAAAAGCGCTGAACCCCCTCGATCCATTGATATGGATCAGTTATCACCCTTCCTTTGCGCTCCGTCGCGAGCGTTATTGACCCCGGTCAATTTTCCTCCAGGCCTGATGGGTTAACTTGATCCCATCGCAACAGGGGCAAGACCAGGAGGCCAGTCATGTTTATCGATAATGTGGTGTTTGCCGGTGTGTTGACGGTCGGCCTCATGTTCGTGTTTTTTGCAGGGTTTGGATTATTCATCTGGAAAGACGCACACAAGCGCAAAAAGCCGTAGGTCTTTCCGGCGACAACGAGCACGCAAGGCATTTGGGCGACTTCGGTCGCCCTTTTTTTGCGCGAACTTTCAGGTCCATATAAACCTTGTGGGAGCGAGCTTGCTCGCGATGGCGGTGCGTCAGGCACTGTAGCGGTGGCTGATCCGCCGCTATCGCGAGCAAGCTCGCTCCCACAGGGGAAAGGTATCGGGCATAAAAAAAGGTGCGAACCGCAAGGAACGCACCTTTTTCACGAGCCGCTGAAACTCAGCTGCCGATGGCCTTCGACGCCAGCCAGAACAGTGCCGCCGACAGGCCCACCGTCGCTGGCAGGGTCAGCACCCAGGCCAGCAGGATAGTCTGGACCGTGCCGCCCTGCAGGCCGCTCTTGTTGGCCACCATCGTGCCCGCCACGCCGGAAGACAGCACATGGGTGGTGGAAACCGGCAGGCTGAAGATATTTGCCGCGCCGATCATGCAGGCCGTGGTGATCTGCGCCGACATGCCTTGGGCGTAGGTCATGCCTTGCTTGCCGATCTTCTCGCCGATGGTCAGTACCACGCGCTTCCAGCCGACCATGGTGCCCAGGCCGAGTGCCAGGGCAACCGCCAGGATTACCCAGAACGGGGCGTATTCGGTGGTCGCGGTCAGGTCCTTGCGCAGCTTGTTCAGGTCGTCTTTTTCACGGGCTGCCAGGCCAGGCAACTTGCCGACTTTTTTCGCCGTATCGTCCAGGCAAAGCAGGTAGCGGCGCACTTCGATGCGGCTTTCCGACGGCAGCGAGTGGTAATCCGCCACGCCTTTGAGGGTGTCGAGCAGCGCATTGATGGTCGGTTCGGTCTGCTGCGGGTTGCAGCGGAATTTCTCCGGCAGGTCGCCTTCGACGCTCTTGCCCAAGGCCAGGAACTCACCCAGCGACTCGTTGTTGCGCTTGTAGAACTGGCTAAGGTGCAACGTCGCGTCGCGGGTGCGCTCGATCTGGTAGGTAGTGCTGTTCAGGTCGAGAACGAACTGTGCGGGTACGATACCGATCAGCACCAGCATGATCAGGCCGATGCCTTTCTGGCCATCGTTGGAACCGTGGACGAAGCTGACGGCCATGGCGGAAATCACCAGTACCAGGCGATTCCAGAACGGCGGGTGTTTCTTGTCGTCGATCTTGCGGCGCTGTTCCGGCGTCTTGTGCATCTTCGACAACGGGCGCCACCATTTCAGGCTGAGCAACACCAGGGCCGCGATCAGGAAGCCGGCCATCGGCGAGAACACCAGGGAGGCGCCGATATCGATCGCTTTCTGCCAGTTCACCCCGTCGGCCAACGGAATATCGTTGATCAGCGCATTGGCCAGGCCCACGCCGAGGATCGAGCCGATCAGCGTATGGGAACTGGACGCCGGGATACCGAAGTACCACGTGCCGAGGTTCCAGGTGATGGCCGCCGCGAGCAGCGAGAACACCATGGCCAGGCCGTGTCCGGTGTTCACATTGATCAGCAGCTCCACGGGCAACAGGTGAACGATGGCGTACGCCACCCCCACGCCACCCAGCAGTACGCCGAGGAAATTGAACACACCGGAAAAGAACACCGCCAGGTGAGGCGGCATGGCTTTGGTGTAGATAACAGTGGCAACCGCGTTAGCGGTGTCATGAAAGCCGTTGATGAACTCGAAGGCGAGGACAAAAGCCAGGGCGAGCAAGAGGCTCACGAGCACCCAAGCATCCAGTCCGCTGAATAAATCGATCATGAAGGTTTTCTGACCCAGTCATAAGGGGGCGCGATTATGCCAGAAAACCTCGCTAATCGATGCATCGACTGCTCATCGGTAACATTCTTCAACGAAATAACCGGCAGGAAGCCGTGCAGGCCTGGGTTTTGAATGGGCTGCGCAACCCTTTGATTTCGGGATGAAAATTCCGGCTGGCAAGGTTCTGCGCAGGGCGTGGGGGGCTGGGGCGGGCGCCTGAAATATCTGAAAAAAGAAAATCAGCGGTGAATGTCCGCCGACCGATGGTGCAGAGAATGACGGCCCGCTTTTGGCGGGCCCTCGCTACCGGTGTCCGACCGGGGTGTGGCCGGACACGCTACGGAACTCAAGCCCGGAGAATCATTCTTCCTCGGCCTTGAGTTCTTTTTCCATTTTTTGCAGTTCCTGGCTGAACGCCTGGTCCTGAACAGTGGCGCGTTTGCGCCAGGGTTTGCGTTCCGGTTCAGGTTGCGCGGCGTAGGTGGTGACTTCCCCGCCGTAAACTTCCTTGTAACGTTGTTCCTGGCGCTCAAGTTCTGCGCGCAGTTCGTCTTTCGTCACATCATTACCTAATGAATTGAAATTGATCTGGTGATACGCACTGCATGTACGCGATGCAGACGGCCACGGCACCAGAGCTGATAGCTGACGTAGCATCAGGGTTTCACATATTGCCGATACGGGAGATGCGGCCAGGCTGCTGACACAACAAAACCATTGTGCGCGCGGAAGGAGTGGATCCATTGGCCGATCCGCCACTGGCGCGCATTATAGCGGTCCGCCGCAATAACACTAGCAAAGTTAAAGTACCGGGTTACCGGTGTGAATCAATATTGCATAAGTGTTGCTAGTTGTGCGGCACGCATCACAAGTGTCGATATCCTGACGTCATTTTCATATGACAAGTTCATTATTCTTTGTCGCTGTTCAAGTTCGTCGTCCAAGGTGCTTGCTGGAAAAACGCAAAAAACAGCAAGACTGGCAGGCGCCTGCTGATTGCGATTATCGACCGCCGGTTCGATAATCGCACGGTGTTGATGGATCGACACTTGTCTGTCCGACGGGCAGCCGCTTGTAATAGCCGTCATTCCGGGAGAACCAGAGATGAACGACCAATTGCGCAACGCCTTCACTTCAGTAGCGCCGCCGATCGTCGCTTCGCCGGCCAAGCGGATCCAGGCCCTGACCGGTGACCCGGACTTCATGACCTCGCTGGCCCGTGGACTGGCGGTGGTCCAGGCATTCCAGGAGCGCAAGCGGCACCTGACCATCGCCCAGATCAGCCACCGCACCGAAATTCCCCGCGCGGCGGTGAGGCGCTGCCTGCACACGTTGATCAAGCTCGGCTACGCCACCACCGACGGACGGACTTATTCGCTGTTGCCCAAAGTGCTGACCCTGGGCCATGCCTATTTGTCATCGACACCGCTGGCGGTTTCTGCCCAACCGTACCTGGACCGCATGAGCGAACAGCTGCACGAGGCCTGCAACATGGCGACGCTGGAAGGCGATGACATCCTTTACATCGCCCGGTCGGCCACGACTCAAAGGCTGATTTCGGTGGACCTGTCCGTCGGTGGCCGCCTGCCAGCCTATTGCACGTCGATGGGCCGGATCCTGCTGGCGGCACTGGATGACGCGTCGCTGCGCGATTATCTCGAGCATGCCGACCTGCAGGCCAAGACCAGCCGCACCCTGCACACGCCCGAGGCGTTGCTCGAATGCTTGCAACAGGTCCGGCAGCAGGGTTGGTGCATTGTCGATCAGGAACTGGAACAGGGCCTGCGCTCGATTGCCGTGCCGGTATACGATGCTTCGGGCCAGGTGGTGGCGGCCCTGAACGTCAGCACCCATGCCGGACGGGTCAGCCGCAACGAGCTGGAGCAGCGCTTTTTGCCTGGCCTGCTCGGGGCCAGCCGGGACCTGAGCGCGCAACTATTCACTTAAGCTGTTCGATAAACGCACACACTCCGCTTCGGTGAATTGACGGTATTTGCCCGGGCTCATTAATGTCGCGCAGCGTCATCTGGCGTTTCTTGCGTGGAATAAAAATAAAATGAACCAGCCCCAGACCTCCGTAGGCACCTGCCTCGATGTGCAATCCTTCATCAATGCCCAGCCCATTTCTCGTTACCAATGGCGAGTGGTCATTCTCTGTTTCCTGATCGTTTTCCTCGATGGCCTCGACACCGCGGCCATGGGATTCATCGCCCCGGCGCTTTCCCAGGATTGGGGCATCAATCGGGCCAGTCTTGGCCCGGTGATGAGCGCAGCGCTGATCGGCATGGTATTCGGCGCACTGGGTTCCGGCCCATTGGCTGACCGTTTCGGACGAAAAATCGTATTGGTGGGGGCGGTCGTGTTGTTTGGCGCTTTCAGCCTGGCCTCGGCCTTCTGTACCAACGTCGACCAACTGCTGGTGCTGCGTTTCCTGACAGGCCTGGGATTGGGGGCCGGGATGCCGAATGCCACGACCTTGCTCTCGGAATACACCCCGGAACGCAAGAAGTCCCTGCTGGTCACCAGCATGTTCTGCGGCTTCAACCTGGGTATGGCCGGCGGCGGTTTCATCTCCGCCAAGCTGATACCGGCGTTCGGCTGGCACAGCTTGCTGCTGATCGGTGGCGTGCTGCCGTTGATCCTGGCGGTGGTGCTGGTGTTCTGGCTGCCGGAGTCGGCGCGTTACCTGGTGGTGCGTAACCGTGGCACCGACAAGGTGCGCAAGACCCTGGCGCCGATCGACCCGCCGACCATCGCCCAGGCGGCCAGCTTCAGCGTGCCCGAACAAAAGACCGTAAAAGCGCGCAACGTGCTGGCGGTGATCTTTTCCGGTACCTACAGCGCCGGCACCTTGTTGTTGTGGCTGACGTATTTCATGGGGCTGGTGATTGTCTATCTGCTGACCAGTTGGCTGCCGACGCTGATGCGCGACAGCGGCGCGAGCATGGAGCAGGCGGCGTTCATCGGCGCGCTGTTTCAGTTCGGCGGCGTATTGAGTGCAGTCGGGGTGGGTTGGGCGATGGACCGTTTCAATCCGCACAAGGTCATCGGCATTTTCTACCTGATGGCCGGGGTATTTGCCTACGCGGTAGGGCAGAGCCTGGGCAACATTACCTTGCTCGCCACCCTGGTGCTGGTGGCCGGCATGTGCGTCAACGGCGCGCAATCGGCGATGCCGTCCCTGGCGGCGCGGTTCTACCCAACCCAGGGCCGGGCTACCGGGGTGTCGTGGATGCTGGGCATCGGCCGGTTCGGCGCGATTCTTGGCGCGTGGATGGGCGCGACGTTGTTGGGGTTGGGCTGGAACTTCGAACAGGTCCTGACCGCGCTGGTGATTCCAGCGGCATTGGCGACCGCGGCGGTCGTTATCAAAGGCATGGTCAGCCATGCGGATGCGACCTGACTTTTTCTCTGAAGCTGAATCCGCACCTGTGGCGAGGGAGCTTGCTCCCGCCGGGGCGCGAAGCGGCCCTGTTTTTTGGGGGCTGCTTTGCAGCCCAGCGGGAGCAAGCTCCCTCGCCACAGGCCCTGCGTTGTTTCAGGACAGAGTAAATCGATAGCTACGCAACAATCTGTTCGATAAACGAACACTCTGTCGATTATCGGATTGTTTGGCGTTTTTCCCCAGCTTAATCTTCAGTCACCCAGGCGCTGGACCTCGCGCCTCTTTTTCATGTCGATCTACTGGATAACGGGAGCCTGCCCCATGGCTGAAATCCTTTCGCTGCACGACGCGGTGAAGCAGTTCGTCAACGACGGCGATACCGTCGCGCTCGAAGGCTTCACGCACCTGATCCCGACGGCGGCGGGTCATGAAATCATTCGTCAGGGCAAGAAGGACCTGACCCTGGTGCGCATGACGCCTGACTTGATTTACGACCAGTTGATCGGTGCCGGTTGTGCTCGCAAGCTGATTTTTTCCTGGGGCGGAAATCCAGGCGTGGGTTCCTTGCACCGGCTGCGCGATGCGGTCGAAAAGCAATGGCCGCATCCGCTGGAAATCGAGGAGCACAGCCACGCCGACCTGGCCAATGCCTACGTTGCCGGCGCCTCCGGCCTGCCGTTCGCAGTACTTCGGGCCTACGCCGGCTCCGACCTGCCGAAGGTCAATCCGCTGATCAAGAGCGTCACCTGTCCCTTCACCGGGGAAGTGCTTGCCGCCGTGCCGTCGGTGCGACCGGACATTACCGTGATCCACGCACAGAAGGCCGACCGCAAGGGCAACGTGTTGCTGTGGGGCATCCTCGGTGTGCAGAAAGAAGCGGCCCTGGCGGCCAAGCGTTGCATCGTCACCGTGGAAGAAATCGTCGACGACCTGAACGCGCCGATGAATGCCTGCGTGCTGCCAACCTGGGCCTTGAGCGCGGTATGTCATGTACCGGGTGGCGCGCATCCGTCCTACGCTCACGGCTACACCGAGCGTGACAATCGTTTCTACCAGGCGTGGGATCCTATCGCCCGGGACCGTGAGATATTTACCGCATGGATTGACGAGTACATCCATGGCACCAGGGACTTCAGTGAATTCCAGGCCCGGCTGGCGGCCGCTTCGCAGGTGAAACCATGACCTATTCCACCACTGAGATGATGACCGTCGCCGCGGCCCGTCGGCTGAAGAACAACGCCGTGTGTTTCGTCGGCATCGGCCTGCCGTCGAAAGCGGCCAACCTGGCGCGGCTGACTTCGTCGCCTGATGTCGTCCTGATCTACGAATCCGGTCCGATCGGCGCCAAGCCCAGCGTATTGCCGCTGTCCATCGGCGACGGTGAACTGGCGGAAACCGCGGACACCGTCGTACCCACCGGTGAGATTTTTCGCTACTGGCTGCAGGGCGGGCGCATCGACGTCGGCTTTCTCGGCGCGGCCCAGGTGGACCGTTTCGGCAACATCAACACCACGGTGGTCGGCGATTATCATCAGCCGAAAGTCCGCTTGCCGGGTGCCGGTGGCGCGCCGGAAATTGCCGGCTCGGCGAAAAGTGTGCTGATCATCCTCAAGCAATCGGCGCGTTCGTTTGTCGACAAGCTGGACTTCATCACCTCGGTCGGTCACGGCGAAGGCGGTGATTCGCGCAAACGCCTTGGCCTGCCGGGCGCTGGCCCCGTAGGGATCATCACTGACCTGTGCATCATGGAACCGGAAGCCGGCAGCCATGAGTTCGTGGTCACTTCGCTGCACCCCGGGGTGACCCGTGAGCAGGTCATCGCCGCCACCGGCTGGGCGATCCGTTTCGCCGACCAGGTGCAGACCACCGCCGAACCGACCGAGGTCGAGTTGCGCGCATTGCGCGACCTTGAGGCCCGTACCGCTGCGGCCCACGGCCAGACTCCAGGAGAAGCCTGAATGCGCGACGTTTTCATCTGTGATGCGATTCGAACCCCCATCGGCCGGTTCGGCGGCAGCCTGTCCGCAGTGCGTGCCGATGACCTGGCGGCCGTGCCGATCAAGGCGCTGATGGAACGCAACCCATCGGTGGACTGGCGCGCGGTGGACGAAGTGTTCCTCGGCTGCGCCAACCAGGCCGGTGAAGACAACCGCAACGTCGCGCGCATGGCCTTGTTGCTGGCCGGTCTGCCGGAGAGCATCCCCGGCGTGACCGTCAACCGCCTCTGCGCCTCGGGCATGGACGCCATCGGCACGGCGTTTCGTGCCATTGCCAGCGGCGAAATGGAGCTGGCCATCGCCGGCGGCGTCGAATCGATGTCCCGCGCGCCGTTCGTGATGGGCAAGGCCGATGCGGCGTTCTCACGCAACATGAAGCTGGAGGACACGACCATTGGTTGGCGCTTCATCAACCCGCTGATGAAAGCCCGGTACGGCGTTGATGCAATGCCGCAGACCGCTGATAACGTGGCGGATGACTACGCGGTGTCCCGCGCTGATCAAGACGCCTTTGCCGTGCGCAGCCAGCAGCGTGCGGCGGCGGCCCAGGCGGCGGGATTTTTTGCCGAGGAAATCGTGCCGGTTCGCATCGCCCACAAAAAGGGCGAAACGGTGGTCGAGCAGGACGAGCATCCACGCGCTGACACCACGTTGGAAACCTTGGGCCGACTCAAACCGGTCAACGGCCCGGACAAGACCGTGACCGCCGGCAACGCCTCGGGCGTGAATGACGGGGCCGCGGCGCTGATCCTCGCGTCCGCCGAAGCGGTGAAGAAACACGGCCTGACCCCCAAGGCCAGAGTGCTGGGCATGGCCAGCGCCGGCGTCGCGCCACGGGTGATGGGCATCGGCCCGGTGCCGGCGGTGCGCAAACTGACTGAGCGCCTGGGCCTGGCGGTCGCCGATTTTGACGTGATCGAGCTCAACGAAGCCTTTGCCAGCCAGGGCCTGGCGGTGTTGCGCGATCTTGGGCTGGCGGACGATGCACCGCACGTCAATCCGAACGGTGGCGCCATTGCCTTGGGCCATCCACTGGGCATGAGCGGGGCGCGGCTGGTAATGACAGCGCTGCATCATCTGGAAAAGACCGGCGGCAAGAAAGGCCTGGCGACCATGTGCGTTGGCGTCGGCCAAGGTCTGGCACTGGCTATCGAACGCGTCTGACGGGTCGTCCTACCAATAAGAAACCGAGGAATGCTGCATGACTGACAAGCCTGGTTACCGTCGCCCTCAAGCGGGCACTCAGCCGGAGTATCTGCACCCGCCGTACCAGTCCACCAACCTGCGCTCGCCGTCCAAGCCGTTGGTGTACCTGCCCCATTCATTGTCGGAAATCACCGGGCCGACCGTAGGTGCTGATCGTCTTCAGGAGAAGGACCATGACCTGACCGCCCAGCATGCCGGTGAGCCGCTCGGTGAACGGATCATCATTCACGGGCGCGTGCTCGATGAGCACGGCGAGCCGGTGCCGGGCATCCTGATCGAGATCTGGCAGGCCAACGCCGCCGGTCGCTACAACCACGACCGTGACAACCACGATGCGCCGCTGGACCCGAACTTCACCGGCACCGGTCGCACCGTGACCGATGCCGATGGCGGGTATCAGTTCCAGACCATCAAGCCCGGCGCCTATCCGTGGGGCAACCACCACAACGCCTGGCGCCCGGCGCATATCCATTTTTCATTGTTCGGGCCGAGCATCCTGACGCGCCTGGTCACGCAGATGTATTTCCCCGGTGATCCGTTGCTGGAATACGACCCGATCTACAACTGCGTGCCGGACGCCCGGGCCAAGGAACGCTTGATCGCCAGTTTCGACCTGGAAAAAACCATTCCTCACTACGCCCTCGGTTATCGCTGGGACATCGTCTTGCGCGGCCGCGAAGCCACGCCGATGGAGAAATAAGATGACGCTCAACGCCACTACGTCCCACACCGTCGGCCCTTACTACCACATCGGCCTGACGTGGCTGAACCGCGAAGACCTGACCGACGCCCAGACGCTCGGCCAGCGCGTGGCGATCACCGGGCAAGTGATCGACGGCAACGGCCAGTTCGTCAACGACGCCATGCTGGAAGTCTGGCAGGCCAACGCCGCCGGTAAATACGCTCACCCGGAAGACGATCAGGAAAAACCGCTGGACCCGCATTTCGACGGTTTCGGCCGGGTGCCAGTGGATGCCGAAGGGCGGTTCCGCTTCACCACCATCAAGCCGGGCACCGTGCCGGGGTTGGGCGGTACGACCCAGGCGCCGCATCTCGTTGTACTGGTGTTCGCCCGCGGGTTGGTCAAGCATCTGTTGACGCGCATCTATTTCGCCGACGAACCCGCCAACGAAGCTGACCCGTTGCTGGCCTGCGTACCCGAGGAGCGTCGCGACACCATCGTGGCCAGGCCCGATGCATCGGGTGTTTACCAGTGGAACGTGATTCTCCAGGGCACGGATGCCGAGACAGTGTTCTTCGATTACTGAGTGAAAACCCCCGTGGCGAGGGAGCTTGCTCCCGCTGGCTTGCGCAGCAAGCCCATGGCAGGCGACGCGGTGCATCCAAAACAGCGCCGGGCCTGGTTTTGCGACTGCTGCGCAGCCGAGCGGGAGCAAGCTCCCTCGCCACAGGTGGCAAGACTGTGGAACGGGAGTGTTACGAAGTATGTCTAGACTTCGTCAGTCCCCAACGAGTGATTAACCCATGACCACCCCAATCAGCCACTACACCGGCGAAGAACGCAGCAAGCGCATCTTCGCCATCGTCGGTGCCTCATCCGGCAACCTGGTCGAATGGTTCGACTTCTACGTCTATGCGTTCTGCGCGATTTATTTCGCCCCGGCGTTTTTTCCATCGGACAATCCGACGGTGCAACTGGTCAACACGGCGGGGGTATTCGCCGCCGGGTTCCTGATGCGGCCCATTGGCGGCTGGATTTTCGGCCGGGTAGCGGACCGTCACGGGCGCAAGAATTCAATGATGATCTCGGTGATGATGATGTGCTTCGGCTCGTTGCTCATCGCCTGCCTGCCCACCTACAAGGACATCGGCGTCTGGGCGCCGGTGCTGCTGCTGTTCGCTCGCCTGCTGCAAGGCCTGTCGGTGGGCGGCGAGTACGGCACTACCGCGACCTACATGAGCGAAGTCGCTCTCAAGGGGCAACGCGGCTTTTTTGCCTCGTTCCAGTACGTGACGCTGATCGGCGGACAACTTTTGGCAGTGTCGCTGGTGGTGATCCTGCAGCAGTTTCTCAGCGAAGACGAACTGCGCGCTTACGGTTGGCGAATCCCGTTCGTGGTGGGCGCCGCCGCGGCGTTGATTTCCCTGTTCCTGCGCCGGTCCTTGAAGGAAACCACCAGCAAGGAAATGCGCGAAAACAAAGACGCTGGCAGCATCGCCGCGTTGTTTCGCGATCACAAGGCGGCGTTCATCACCGTGCTGGGCTACACCGCCGGCGGTTCGCTGATTTTCTATACCTTCACCACTTACATGCAGAAGTACCTGGTGAACACCGCCGGCCTGCATGCCAAGACCGCCAGTTACATCATGACCGGTGCGCTGTTTCTCTACATGTGCATGCAACCGCTGTTCGGCATGCTCGCGGACAAGATCGGCCGGCGTAACTCCATGCTCTGGTTCGGCGGGCTGGGGGCGTTGTGCACCGTGCCGATCCTGCTGACGCTCAAAAGCACCAGCAACCCGTTCCTGGCGTTTGTCCTGATCACTTTCGCCTTGGCGATCGTCAGCCTCTACACCTCCATCAGCGGTCTGGTGAAAGCCGAAATGTTTCCACCAGAAGTGCGGGCGCTGGGAGTAGGGTTGGCCTATGCGGTGGCGAACGCGATTTTTGGCGGTTCGGCCGAGTACGTTGCCTTGAGCCTGAAAGCCCAGGGCGTGGAAAACGCTTTTTATTGGTATGTCACGGTGATGATGGTCGTTGCGTTCCTGTTCAGCCTGCGGCTGCCAAAACAACCGGCGTATTTGCACCACGATCTTTAAGGCTTGGTTGATTCATTGTGGCGAGGGGATATCTGGCCATAGAGGCATCCATTTTTCGAAGGACTGTTTATGAGCGAACGACCGGGCAATCAGCTGTTCGATGCCTACTTCACCGCCCGCGACATGCGCGAAGTGTTCTGCGATGCGGGGCGTGTGCAGGCGATGCTCGACTTTGAGGCGGCGCTGGCCCGGGCCGAGGCGCGGGTTGGGCTGATCCCCCAGGAGGCGGTGGCGCCGATCGGGAATGCCTGTCGCGCCCAGCTGTACGACTTTTCAGCGTTGAGCGAAGCGATTGCCAGTGCCGGCAATTCTGCGATCCCGCTGGTCAAGGCGTTGGGCAAGCGCATCGCTGCCGAGAGCGCCGAGGCCGAACGCTACGTGCACTTGGGCGCAACCAGCCAGGACGTGATGGACAGTGGCTTGGTGCTGCAACTGCGCCAGGCGCTCGGACTGATCGAAGGTGAACTGGCGCAACTGGCCGTCACCCTGGCTCGACAAGCCGAACGTTACGCCGCCACGCCGCTGGCCGGGCGCACCTGGCTGCAACACGCCACGCCGGTCACCCTGGGGATGAAAATCGCCGGCTGGCTGGGGGCCGTCACGCGCAGTCGCCAGCGCTTGCGGGAACTCAAGCCGCGCCTGTTGGTACTGCAATTGGGCGGCGCCTCCGGGACCCTCGCCGCCCTGGGGAAGCAGGCGCTGCCGGTGGCCGAAGCCTTGGCCGCCGAGCTGCAACTGAACCTGCCGGAGCAGCCTTGGCACACCCAGCGCGATCGCTTGGTGGAGTTCGGCGCGGTGCTGGGCTTGATTGCCGGCAGCCTGGGCAAACTGGGGCGCGACGTCAGCCTGTTGATGCAGACCGAGGCAGGCGAGGCGTTCGAACCTTCGGCACCGGGCAAGGGCGGTTCGTCGACCATGCCTCACAAGCGCAACCCGGTGGGCGCGGCGGTGTTGATCGGCGCTGCGACGCGGGTGCCCGGCTTGTTGTCGACGCTGTTCAGCGCCATGCCCCAGGAACATGAGCGCAGCCTCGGCCTGTGGCACGCCGAATGGGAAACCCTGCCGGACATCTGCTGCCTGGTGTCCGGCGCGCTGCAACAGGCGCGACTGCTGGCCGAAGGGCTGGAAGTGGATACGGCGCGCATGGCCCGCAACCTGGAACTGACCCAAGGGCTGGTGCTGGCCGAAGCCGTCAGCATCGTCCTGGCCCAGCGGGTGGGTCGCGACACCGCGCATCATCTGCTGGAGCAATGCTGCAAGCGCGCGGTTGCCGAACAACGGCATTTGCGCGAGGTGCTGGGGGACGAACCCCAGGTCACCGCGCAGTTATCCGCGACCGAGCTTGATCATCTGCTCGATCCGGCTCACTACCTCGGACAAGCCCAGGCCTGGGTTGCCCGAGCGGTGGCCGAACACCTTGCCTTGAATGCCTGAAAGGAGATTGTTGTGGGATTGGTCAAACTCGCCGAGGGCGATCTGAGCTATTGTTTTGATGAGCGGCGATTGGACAGGCCGCAGGACGCCCCGGTGCTGGTGCTCTCCAACTCTTTGGGTACCGATTTGCATATGTGGGACGAGCAGGTCGCGGCGTTCAGTGAACACTTTCGGGTCTTGCGTTTCGACACCCGTGGTCACGGCCGGTCGCTGGTCACTGAAGGCCCCTACAGCATCGAACAGCTGGGCCGCGACGTGCTGGCGATGCTTGATGCGCTGGACATCGACAAGGTGCATTTCTGCGGCCTTTCGATGGGTGGCCTGATCGGGCAATGGCTGGGAATCAACGCCGGCGAGCGCCTGCACAAACTGGTGGTATGCAACACCGCCGCGAAGATTGGCGACCCTTCGATGTGGAACCCGCGCATCGAAACCGTGCTGCGTGATGGCAAGGCGGCGATGGTGGCGTTGCGTGATGCGTCGATTGCCCGCTGGTTCACGTCGGATTTCGCCAAGGCCCATCCGGCGAAGGCGGAAAAAATTACCGACATGCTGGCGGCGACCTCGCCCCAAGGCTATGCGGCCAACTGCGCCGCAGTACGCGACGCCGATTTTCGTGAGCAGCTATCGCTGATCCGTGTGCCACTGCTGGTGATCGCTGGCACCGAAGATGCCGTGACGCCGCCAGCGGGCGGACGTTTTATCCAAGAGCGGGTCGAGGGTGCCGAATACGCCGAGTTTCATGCAGCGCACTTGTCCAATGTCCAGGCCGGCGCCGCGTTCAGCGCGCGGGTACTGGATTTCCTGCTTGATACTGGCCGCGCCTGAGGAGTTTTCAGTGGACGAGAAACAACGTTACGACGAAGGCATGCAAGTACGCCGCGCAGTGCTGGGCGATGCCCACGTCGACCGCAGCCTCAATGCCTTGACCGAATTCAACAGCGAATTCCAGGAGATGATCACTCGCCACGCCTGGGGCGACATCTGGACCCGCCCGGGCTTGCCGCGCCATACCCGCAGCCTGATCACCATCGCCATGCTGATCGGCATGAACCGCAACGAGGAACTCAAGCTGCACCTGCGCGCCGCCGCCAACAACGGCGTGAGCCGCAGCGAGATCAAGGAAGTGATCATGCAGAGCGCCATCTACTGCGGCATCCCGGCGGCCAATGCCACCTTCCACCTGGCCGAATCCGTCTGGGATGAACTGGGCACCGAATCACGAACTTGAGGGATGACTTCATCCCTGTGAGAGCGGGCTTGCTCGCGAAGGCGGTGGTTCAGCCAGCACTCATGTTGGATGTGCCCACGCCTTCGCGAGCAAGCTCGCTCCCACATTGGATCTTCGGTGAGCACAAGTTTTTTGCTCGGCACTGATCCCCTGTGGGAGCGAGCTTGCTCGCGATGGCGGTGGTACAGCCACCATCCATGTTTGGCTTTTTACAACAAGCTGATCGGATAGCTGACAATCAACCGGTTCTCATCGAACTCATTGGTATTGAAGTCCCGGCGCATCGTCGAGTTGCGCCACTTCACGTTGAGACTCTTCAGCGCACCGCTCTGCACGGTATAAGCCAGCTCGGTCTCGCGGCCCCATTCCTTACCGTCATCGACGGTGGCGGTGTGCACGTTGTCACCGCTGATATAGCGGTTCATCAGGGTCAGGCCCGGCACGCCGACGGCGGCGAAGTTGAAGTCGTGGCGCAACTGCCAGGATTTTTCCTTGGCGTTGTCATAGCTGGAGTTGTAGCTGTCGTTCGCCAGGGTGCCGCCGCTGGTGCCGTTGACGCGCATCCAGGCATCATCGCCGCCGACTTTCTGCAGGCCGACATAGAAGGTGTTGCCACCGTATTTGGCCGAGAGCATGGCGAACGCGGTCTTGTTATCCAGGTCGCCCGCCAGGGCGCTGCCATCTTCCTTGCCGGTGAAGTAGCCCAGGTTGGCGCCCAGGGTCCAGTCGCCCATGGGTTGGCTGTGGGTCAGGTTGAAATATTGCTGCTGGTAGATGTCGGACAGTTCCGCGTACCAGACACCGACCTGGGTGCGTTTTTCGTTGAAGGCGTATTCGCCGCCGCCGAAGTTGAAACGGTCGGAAGTGAAGGCACCGCGGCCGTTCATCGACATGTCTTCCATGCTCGCGTCGTTGCGCGGGCTGTTGCCACGGAACTGACCGCCATAGAGGCTCAGGCCGGTGATCTCGGTGGAAGTGACCTGGCCGCCCTGGAAGGTTTGCGGCAGGGAGCGACCGTCGTCGGAACGCAGGATCGGCAGCACCGGCATCCACTCGCCGACTTTCAGCTCGGTCTTCGAAACCTTGGCCTTGAGGGCCACGCCCAAACGGCCGAAGTCATCGGCCGGGCGACCGTCGTCGTGCACCGGCAGCAACTGGGTGCCGGCGGTGCCACGACCGCCGTCGAGCTTGACCGAGTACAGGCCGAGCACGTCCACGCCGAAACCGACCGTGCCTTGGGTGAAACCGGACTTGGCGTCGAGGATGAAGCTTTGAGTCCATTCCTCGGCCTTGCCCTGGGCGGCGGCGTCGTTGGTGAAGTTGCGGTTGAAGTAGAAGTTACGCAGGTTCAGCGTGGCCTTGGCGTCCTCGACGAACCCCGATTCCGCTGACGACACTGGCAATGCTACACCGGACAGCGCGACGGCAATGAGGCTGGGGAAAACTTGCTGTGTGGGTTTCATGGGCGTGTCTCTTGTTTTTCTGTGGACGAAGCGAGTCGTTGCCGCAACCCTTGGGTTGCAGGCGGTACGGTGGGGCTGGACGGTTAAAGTGGCTGAGGATCAGCCGGACGGTGCAGGGCGTAGGAGCATGGCGTCGAACCTGTTGTTATTGGTTTTGTGCGAGCGATGGTGAAGGGCCGCCCGGGATCGGTTCAATTGCGATTTGCGGGTTTCGGGCGATTATCGAACGGCAAAACAAGCGCAATTCCTTGTGGGAGCGGTGTACGCAGATTTGACGAGCGCAGACGACTCGGGTGGGAGCGAGCCTGCTCGCGAAGACGTTGGCACATTCAATATCAGTGCAAGCTGATCCAATACTTTCGCGAGCAGGCTCGCTCCCACATTGGAATTTGTGTTGGGCTGGGAATCAGGCGCAAACAAAAAGCCCACCTTTCGGTGGGCTTCATGTTTCAGCGCATCAAATCAAAACAACTTTGTCTCCGGCGCTTTCTCCGCGATCGGTTCGCGTTTGCCCGTCTCGGCATTCCAGCCGCCGCCAAGGGCCTTGTACAAATTGACCTCGCTGGTCAGTTGCGCAAGGCGATCGGTGATCAGCGATTGCTGCGCGCTGAACAACTGGCGCTGGGCATCGAGGAAAGTCAGGTTGCTGTCGACGCCGATGCGGTAGCGACGCTCGGCCAGGCGGTAGTAGTCCTGGTTGGCGGCGACGAAGTCGGTCTGTGCCTGCAACTGTTCGTTGTAGGTCTGGCGCGCGGCCAGGCCGTCGGAGACTTCCTGGAACGCGGTCTGGATCGACTGCTCATACTGCGCGACGTTGATGTCTTTCTGGATCTTGGCATAATCCAGGCTTGCCCGCAGGCTGCCGGCGTTGAAGATCGGCAGGTTGATCTGCGGAGCGAAGGTCCAGGTGCCCGAGCCGCCCTTGAACAGGCCGGACAGGTCCGGGCTGAGGGTGCCGGCATTGGCCGTCAGGCTGATGCTTGGGAAGAACGCGGCCCGCGCGGCGCCGATATTGGCGTTGGCGGCGAGCAGGTTGCGTTCGGCCTGGAGGATGTCCGGGCGCCGTTGCAGCAGGTCCGAGGGCAAGCCGGGTGGCACTTCGCTGAGCAGGTCGGCGCTCAGCGGTTGTGTCTGCAGGTTGGTCGGCAGGCCGGTGCCCAGCAACAGGGTCAGGCTGTTTTCGTCCTGGGCCACCTGGCGGGTGTAGCGGGCCAGTTGCACGCGGGCGTTTTCCACCGCCGTACGGGCTTGGCTCAAGTCCAGGGCCGAGGCCACGCCGACTTCGGCGCTGCGCGAGGTCAGCTTCAGGCTTTGCTCATAGGTGCCGAGGGTATCCTGGGTCAACTTGAGCAGTTCCTTGTCGGCCTGCCAGGTCAGGTAAGCGTTGGCGACGTTGGCCACCAGGCTGATCTGGGTGCTGCGGCGGGCTTCTTCGGTGGCGAAGTAGCTTTGCAACGCTTGCTCGCTCAGGCTGCGGACGCGACCGAACAGGTCCAGTTCGTAGGCGCTGATACCCAGCGTCGCCGAGTAGGAGCTGCTGATTGCCGCTTCACCGGTTTGCGAGGCGCGTGCCGGCACCCGCTGGCGGTTGCCGGAGCCGGTGGCCGAGACCGCCGGGAACAGGTCGGCGCGCTGGATGCGGTACTGCGCGGCGTAGGCGTCGATGTTCAGCGCCGCGACGCGCAGGTCGCGGTTGTTTTCCAGGGCGACCTGGATCAGCTGTTGCAGTGCCGGGTCGTGGAAGAACTGTTTCCAGCCCTGCTCGGCGGCGGCCTGGCCGGGTGCTTTGGCCGGCTCATAGGCCGGCCCTTGCGGGTACTGCGCCGCGACCGGTGCTTCGGGCCGCTGATAGTCGGGAATCAGCGAGCATCCGCTGAGCACGACGGCGGCGATGGTCAGGGAAAGTAGCGACTTGCTCATTGGCCAGCCTCTTTAGAAGTTTCAGGAGTGTGGTCCTGGTCGATATTTTTACGCCGACCGATTGACGACACCGTCACGAAGAACAATGGCACCCAGAAGATTGCCAGGATGGTCGCGGTGAGCATACCGCCAATCACCCCGGTACCGATGGCGTGCTGGCTGCCCGAGCCGGCGCCGGTGGAGATGGCCAGCGGCACGACGCCGAGGACGAACGCCAGGGACGTCATGATGATCGGCCGCAGACGCATCCTGCAGGCTTCGATCGCAGCCTCCACCAGAGTCCGGCCCTGTTCATGGAGTTCCTTGGCGAACTCGACGATCAGGATGGCGTTTTTCGCCGCCAGGCCGATGGTCGTCAACAGACCCACCTGGAAGTACACGTCGTTGGACAGGCCGCGCAGGCTGGTGGCCAGCAGGGCACCGATGATCCCCAGCGGCACCACCAGCATGACCGCGATCGGAATCGACCAGCTTTCATACAGCGCCGCCAGGCAGAGGAATACCATCAGCAGCGAGAGCGCGTACAGAGCCGGCGCCTGGGAACCCGACAGGCGTTCCTCGTACGACAGGCCGGTCCAGGAGATGCCGACACCCGCCGGCAGCTTCTGCGCAATGGCCTCGACTTCGGCCATCGCTTCACCCGTGGAATAACCTGGCGCCGGAGCACCGAGGACTTCCATCGCTTCCACGCCGTTGTAACGGGCCAGTTTCGGCGATCCGTAGGTCCACTCGCCCTTGGCGAAGGCGCTGAACGGCACCATGGTCCCGGCGCTGTTGCGCACGTACCATTTGTTCAGGTCCTCCGGGCTCATGCGCGCGTCCGGTCGGCCTTGAACGTAGACGCGTTTCACCCGACCACGGTCGATGAAGTCATTGACATAGTTACTGCCGAGGGCAATCGACAGCGTGTTGTTGATGTCCGAAAGGGTGATGCCCAGTGCACTGGCCTTCTCGTCATCGATGTCCAACTGGTACTGGGGCTCGTCGTTGAGGCCGTTCGGACGCACCTGGGTCAGGACCTTGCTCTGCGAAGCCATGCCCAGGAACTGGTTGCGAGCCTCCATCAGTTTTTCGTGACCGATGCCGGCGCGGTCTTGCAGGAACACGTCGAAACCGGTGGCGTTACCCAATTCCATCACCGCGGGCGGAGCAAAGGCAAACACCATCGCGTCGCGGAACGTGAAGAAGTGCTGCTGGGCGCGGCCGGCGATCTTGAATACGGTGTTGTCGGCGTTTCGCTCTTCCCACGGCTTGAGCATGATGAACGCCATGCCGGAGCTCTGGCCACGACCGGCGAAGTTGAAGCCGGTCACGGTAAACACCGAGGCCACGCCATCCCCTTCACCGCCGTCCTTGCTCGGACGCAGCAGGAACTCACGCATCTTGTCCACCACCACCTGGGTGCGCTCGGCACTGGAGCCGGCCGGTGTCTGCACTTGGGCAAACAGCACGCCCTGGTCTTCTTCCGGCAGGAACGCGGTCGGGATGCGGGTGAACAGCCAGACCATGCCGACCAGAATGATCACGTAGGCCAGCAGGTACGGGGCCTTGTGCTTGAGCATGTTGCCCACGCCACGCTCGTAGCTGCGGACGCCACGGTCGAAGTTGCGGTTGAACCAGCCGAAGAAACCGCGTTTCGGCGTGCCGTGCTCGCCCTTGGGGATTGGCTTGAGCATGGTGGCGCACAGGGCCGGGGTGAAGATCAGGGCAACCAGCACCGACAGAGCCATGGCCGAGACGATGGTGATGGAGAACTGTTTGTAGATCACGCCGGTGGAGCCACCGAAGAACGCCATCGGCAGGAGTACCGCCGACAGCACCAGGGCGATACCCACCAGGGCGCCCTGGATCTGGCCCATGGATTTCTTGGTCGCTTCCTTGGGCGACAGGCCTTCTTCGCTCATCACCCGTTCGACGTTTTCCACCACCACGATGGCATCGTCCACCAGCAAGCCGATGGCCAACACCATGCCGAACATGGTCAGGGTGTTGATGCTGAAACCGAACGCGGCGAGGATCCCGAAAGTACCCAGCAGTACCACCGGCACCGTCATCGTGGTGATGATGGTGGCGCGGAAGTTCTGCAGGAACAGGAACATCACCAGGAACACCAGCGCGACCGCTTCGATCAGGGTTTCAATCACGCCCTTGATCGATTCGCTCACCACTGGCGTGGTGTCGTAGGGGAACACCACCTCCAGGCCTTGCGGGAAGAATGGCTTGAGATCATCGACGGTCTGGCGCAGGGCCTTGGCCGTGTCGAGGGCGTTGGCGCCCGTCGCCAGGCGCACTGCCAGGCCGGAAGCCGGCGCGCCGTTGAACTGAGCGTTGATGCTGTAGTTTTCGCCGCCGAGGGCCACATCGGCGACATCGCCGACGCGCACTTGCGAGCCGTCCGGGTTGACCTTGAGCAGGATCGCCTTGAACTGCTCGGCGGTCTGCAGGCGGGTCTTGCCGATGATGGTGGCGTTCAATTGCTGGCCGGGCAGGGCAGGCAGGCCACCGAGCTGGCCGGACGCGACCTGGACGTTCTGCGCGGAAACCGCGTTGCTCACATCCACCGGGGTCAGGTTGAATTTGTTCAACTTGGCCGGGTCGAGCCAGATCCGCATGGCGTACTGGGCACCGAAGACCTGGAAGTCGCCGACGCCCTTGGTGCGCGAGATCGGGTCCTGCATGTTCGACACGATGTAGTTGGACAGGTCCTCACGAGTCATGCTGCCATCGCGCGAGACCACGCCGATCACCATCAGGAAGTTTCTCACCGACTTGGTCACGCGGATGCCCTGTTGCTGCACTTCCTGCGGCAACAGTGGAGTGGCCAGGTTCAGCTTGTTCTGCACCTGGACCTGCGCGGTATCGGAGTTGGTGCCTTGCTCGAAGGTTGCGGTGATGGTCATGCTGCCGTCGGAGTTACTTTCCGACGACACATAACGCAGGTTGTCGATGCCGTTGAGCTGTTGCTCGATGACCTGCACCACGGTGTCCTGCACGGTTTGTGCGGATGCACCCGGGTAGGTCACCTGGATCGCAATGGCCGGCGGCGCGATGCTCGGGTACTGGTTGATCGGCAACTTGAGGATCGATAGGGCCCCGACCAGCATGATCACCAGGGCAATCACCCAGGCGAAGATCGGACGGTCGATAAAAAATTTCGACATGGTTTACTCCCCTTTGCCGCCGGCGGCTTTGTCAGCTGCCTGAGCGGAGGCCGGGTTCTTTGCGTCAACGTTGGTGGCTTCGGTGGCTTTGACTTCCACCCCTGGCCGTACGTACTGCAACCCTTCGGTGATCAGGCGATCACCGGCCTTGAGGCCGTCTTCGATCAGCCACTGGCTGCCGACGGTACGGCTGGCCTTGAGCTGACGCAGTTCAACCTTGTTGTCCGCGCCCACGACCATCGCAGTCGGCGTACCCTTGAGGTCGCGGGTCACGCCTTGCTGCGGCGCCAGGATTGCGGCGCTGTTCACGCCGGCCTGCAGCTGCGCGTGGACAAACATGCCCGGCAGCAGCGTGTGCTCAGGGTTGGGGAACACGGCGCGCAAGGTCACGGAACCGGTGGTCTGATCGACCGAGACTTCAGAGAACTCCAGCTTGCCTTCATGAGGGTACTGGCTGCCATCTTCCAGAGTCAGCTTGACCATGGCGGCATTATCGCCAGCCTTTTGCAAGCGACCACTTTCCAGCTCCCGGCGCAGGTTCAGCAGCTCGACGGAACTCTGTGTCACGTCGACGTAGATCGGATCGAGTTGCTGGATGGTCGCCAGGGCGTCGGTCTGGCCATTGCTCACCAGCGCACCCTCGGTGACCGAGGAGCGCCCGATGCGACCGGAAATCGGCGCGTAGACCTTGGTGTAGCGCACGTTGATCTGGGCCGTCTGCAGGTTCGCTTCCGACTCAAGGCGGTTGGCCACGGCGGTGTCGTACTCCTGGCGGCTGACGGCCTGCTCGTCGACCAGTTGCTTGTAGCGATCGGCAATCGACTTGGTGGATCGCAGGTTGGCCTCGGCGCTCTTGAGGTTCGCTTCATAGACGGCCGGGTCGATCTGGTACAGCTGCTGGCCGGCCTTGACGTCGGCGCCTTCCTTGAACAGGCGCTTGAGGATAATGCCGTTGACCTGCGGACGCACTTCGGCGACGCGGAACGCACTGGTGCGGCCCGGCAATTCGGAGGTCAGGGTAAAAGGCTGAGTCTTGAGGGTTACGACGCCGACCTGAGGAGGGGGAGGGGCAGGGGCAGCCTCTTCCTTGTTGCATCCGCTGAGCAGCGATGCCAGGGCGATGGCAGTGACCAGAGCGGTAATAGCTGGCTTGAATTGCATGGAAATCCTCGGGTCCAGGCGCGCAACAGGCGCACTCGAAAAGTGGAAGGTTAAAAAATCAGCATTATTCAATTAATAGGTTGCTAAGAAATATACTTACGTACATGGTTGTTTGTAAACAGCCAAATTGCGTACCATCCGTATTTACAAAAGCCTGACAAAGGCCGATGCAGTCCGGGGACGCATTCCGACAGGCACTGCTTCATAGGTTATCCAACCGATCCTTACGCATTGCTTACGCATCCTGATTGAGGTGTTTACTGCCATGGTACGTCGTACCAAAGAAGAAGCCCTGGAGACTCGCAGCCAGATCCTTGAAGCGGCCGAAAAGGCCTTCTTCGAGCGCGGCGTGGCGCGAACCACGCTGGCCGACATCGCGACGCTGGCCGGTGTGACGCGTGGTGCGATCTACTGGCATTTCAGCAACAAGGCGGATTTGCTCCAGGCCATGCTCGATACCTTGCATGAGCCGCTCGATGAGCTGGCCCGCGCCAGCGAAAGCGAGGAGGAACTCGACCCGCTGGGGTGCGTGCGCAAGCTGCTGGTGAGGTTGTTCCAACAAGTGGCCCTGGACCCGAAAACCCGCCGCATTAATGAGATTCTGTTCCATAAGTGCGAATTCACCGATGAAATGTGCGACTTGCGCCAGCAGCGGCGCGAGGTCAGCCTTGACTGTAACGTGCGCATCGCGCTGTCCCTGCGCAATGCAATGAAGCGTGGGCAGATGCCGGATGACCTGGATCCCGAGAGGGCTGCGGTGGCTATCCATGCCTATATCGACGGGATCCTGTATCAGTGGCTGCTGGCGCCGGACAGCTTCGCCCTGGCCGGTGAGGCGGAGCGCTGGGTGGATATCGGGTTGGACATGCTGCGCCTGAGCCCTAACCTGCGCAAATGAAACAAAGTGTGCAATTGCGACCGGTTATGTCAATGGCGTAGGACGTTGCCGCCGTCTCCCGGGCGGTGTCGTATGAATCAAGGCTGCTTTTATATACGCATGGTTGCCGCGATGACAGGTCCAAAAGCGGCTAATTTGTAGGAAATTTGTTGGGATCGGATGACAGATCGTTAACATCCGCCGCTTGCAAACAAAAAAGCCCCGGCTCTTTCGAGTCGGGGCTTTTGCTTACACGGCGCCGGTTTACAGCGCGGGATAATCGATATAACCCACCGGTCCCTTGCCATAGAAGGTTTCCGGGTGAGGTTCGTTCAGCGGTGCATCGGCTTTCAAGCGTGCCGGCAGGTCCGGGTTGGCAATGAACGGCACGCCAAACGCCACGGCGTCAGCCTTGCCTTCCGCCAGCCAGGCATTGGCACTTTCTTTGGTGAAACGCTCGTTGGCGATGTAAGGGCCGCCGAACGCTTGCTTCAGTTGTGGGCCGATGCTGTCCGCGCCTTCTTTCTCGCGCGAGCAGATGAAGGCGATGCCACGCTTGCCCAGTTCGCGGGCCACATAGCTGAAGGTTTCCAGGCGGTTTTCGTCGCCCATGTCATGGGAATCGGCGCGCGGTGCCAGGTGCACGCCCACGCGGCCGGGGCCCCAGACTTCGATCGCCGCGTCAGTCACTTCCAGCAACAGGCGCGCACGGTTCTCCAGGGAGCCGCCGTAGTTGTCGGTGCGCTGGTTGGTGCTGCTTTGCAGGAACTGGTCGAGCAGGTAGCCGTTGGCGCCATGAATTTCCACGCCATCAAACCCGGCGGCCTTGGCGTTTTCGGCACCCACACGGTAGGCATCGACGATGTCGGCGATTTCCGCGGTTTCCAATGCGCGCGGCGTCGGGTAGTCGGCCAGCGGACGTACCAGGCTCACATGCCCCTTGGGCTGGATGGCGCTCGGAGCCACCGGAAGCTCGCCGTCCAGGTAGGACGGGTGGGAAATCCGGCCGACGTGCCAGAGCTGTAGGAAAATCTTGCCGCCGGCGCCGTGGATGGCTTTGGTCACGTTGGCCCAGCCGCGTACCTGGTCGTTGGACCAGATGCCTGGGGTATCGGGGTAGCCCACGCCCATCGGCGTCACCGAAGTGGCTTCGCTGAGGATCAGCCCGGCGGAGGCGCGTTGCACGTAATACTCGGCCATCAGCGCGTTGGGTACTCGGCCTGCGTCAGCGCGGCAGCGGGTGAGCGGGGCCATGATGATGCGGTTTTTCAGCTCGATGTCGCCGAGTTTGATGGGGTCGAAAATTGTCGCCATGAAATGCAACCTCGCAAGTGAAGGGTTAAAAGTCAGTGAGTGGCAGGGGCCAGGTCGGCATTGCCGCCCTGGCGAAAAGTGATCAGGGTTACCAGCAGTGCCAGCACGGCCAGCGCGCCGGCGGCCAGGGGCACGGCTGTCAGGCCCAGGCCATGGTCGATGACACTGCCGCCGACCCAGGCACCCAAGGCATTGCCAATGTTGAAGGCACCGATGTTCAGGGTGGACACCAGGTTTGGCGCGGCTTTGCCGAAGGTCACCACGTTGACTTGCAGGGCCGGCACGGCGGCAAAGCAGGCGGTGGCCCAGAGGAACAGGGTGATTTCAGTCGGGATCAGCGCCACGCTGGTCCAGCTCAATACCGTGGACACCAGCGCCATGGTCAAAAAGACGCCCATCAGCGTGTTCGCCAGGCTCTTGTCCGCCAGCTTGCCGCCGATGATGTTGCCAAGCGTCAGGCCGAGGCCGATCAGGACCAGGGTCCAGGTCACGCCACGGGGCGAAACGCCGGTGACTTCGCCGAGCAGAGGGGCGACGTAGGTGAACAGCGTGAACACCGAGGCGGAGAACAACGCGGTCATGCTCAGCGACAGCCACAGGCCTGCGCCCTTGAGCGCCACCAGCTCGGCACGCATGTCGAGTTTTTCCTCGTCGCGCTTGGCCGGCAGGAAGCGGATCAGACCGATCAGGGCGATCACACTGATGACCGTCACGGCCCAGAAGGTCGAGCGCCAGCCGGCCTGTTGGCCCAGTGCGGTGCCCAGCGGTACGCCGAGCACGTTGGCCAGGGTCAGGCCGGTGAACATCAGGGCCACGGCCGAAGCGCGCTTGTTCGGCGCCACCAGGCCGGCCGCCACCACCGAGCCGATGCCGAAGAACGCACCGTGACACAGGGCAGTGACGACCCGGGCGAACATCAGTACGTTGTAGTCGCTGGCGACGGCGCAGAGCAGGTTGCCGACTATGAAGATCCCCATCAGCGCCACCAGCGCAGCCTTGCGCGGCAGCCGCGCGGTGGCCATTGCCATGAACGGCGCACCGATGGCCACGCCCAGCGCATAGCCGGTCACCAGCCAGCCGGCACCGGGAATCGATACGCCGAGGTCCGCCGCCACATCGGGCAACAGGCCCATGATGACGAATTCCGTCGTGCCGATGGCGAAGGCGCTAAGCGCCAGGATCAAGAGTGAAAGGGGCATTTCGAATCCTTGTCAGGTCAGAGCTCTTGGCTCATTTGCTTGAGGAATTGCTGGATCACGTCCTCGTTGCGTTTGAAGAAGTGCCATTGACCGACCTTCTGGCTGGTGATCAACCCCGCCCGCTGCAACACCGCCAGATGCGCCGATACCGTGGACTGCGAAAGGCCGCAGCGCTGATCGATCTGGCCGGCGCAAATACCGAATTCATGGTTGTGCAACTGTTCGGGGAACTGGACCTTGGGGTCCTTGAGCCAGTTGAGGATGTCTCGCCGTACTGGGTGCGCCAGGGCTTTTATTATTTCGTCGAGGTCGAGGGTCATTGGGGCAGCTCTTATGAATAACGCTATATCGCGATGAGGCGAACCTTAAATCGTTGCTTCGCGATATACCAATATGTATTTGATCTGATGAGCGAACAAATCGCTATATCGGGTTATAACGATATAAGCGCGGCGATGGTAAGCTGCCCGCCATGAACTATCTCGCACACCTGCACCTCGGCGGCCCTGGCCGGGAACAACTGCTCGGCAGCCTCTACGGCGATTTCGTCAAAGGGCCGCTGCAGGGGCAATTCACTCCGCAGATCGAAGCGGCGATCGCCCTGCATCGACGCATCGACATGTACACCGATCGCCATCCGTTGGTGGATATCGCCTTGTCGCGCTTCTCCACGGTCCGCCGGCGTTATGCCGGGATCGTGCTGGATGTGTTTTTCGACCATTGCCTGGCCCGCGACTGGGCGCAGTACGGCGAAGGGCCGCTGCTGGATTTCACTTCCCGGGTCTACCAGGTGCTCGCCGCCGAAGCGCAACTGCCCGGGCGCCTGGCGCAGATCGCGCCGTTCATGGCGGCGGATGACTGGTTGGGTTCCTATAAGGAATTCGACGTGCTCGGGCAGGTGCTGCGCGGTATTTCCCGGCGCCTGTCGCGGCCCGAGGAACTGGCGGGGGCGATGGCGGAGTTGGTCAGGCTGTATGAGCCGTTGAGCGAGGATTTTCGGTTGTTCTATCCGCAGTTGCAGGATTTTGCGCAGAATCAGATCACACCGCAAAATTGATATTGTGGGAGCGAGCCTGCTCGCGAAGACAGTGCATCAGTCGATAAAAATATTGGCTGACACACCGTCTTCGCGAGCAGGCTCGCTCCCACAGGGTGGGAGTTCAGAGGCTTCGGATCAAGCCGCAATCGCCGCAGGCCGTACCGGCGCTTGCTGTTTCTCTGGAATCGTTCCGAACAGCGCCTTGTGCACCGCCTGTTGCGCCTGGAATGCCAGGGCCGCGCGTTCCTGGCCGTGGCAGGCAATGGGCTCCAGCAAGTGGATTTCCACGTCGCCCAGGTCATTGGCAAACAGGCGCATCAGATGTGACAGCAGGTCATCATCGCCAATGAAGGGAGCCAGCAAGTCGGGTTCGCCGTTACGCAGGTAACGGATCGCCACCGGTTGCAAGGCCACATCGGCATCGATGGCCGCCGACAGCAGGCGACCATGGAACGTGCGCAGCGAACGTCCGTCGGTGGTCGTACCCTCAGGGAACATGAGCAGCGGATGCGCTTGCTCCAGATGGCGGCTCATCTGTTTGCGAATCAACTGGCTGTCGCCCGAGCCGCGCCGGATGAACAGGCTGCCGGCCTTGGCGGCCAGCCATCCAGCCACCGGCCAGGTGCGCACTTCGGCCTTGGACAGGAACGACAGCGGCGTGAGCATGCCCAGCAGCGGAATGTCGGTCCAGGACACATGGTTGCTGACCCACAGCATCGGCTGTTTTGGCAGGTGTCCATGAACGGTGACGCGAAAGGGCAGGGCATTGCTCAGTCGCGCCATGAAAAACCGCGACCAGCGCTGGCGGCGCACCATCGAATGGGCCAGCCCCAGGCGTTCCAGCAGCCCGAACACACTGGCCATGGCCAGGCCCAGCGCTACGACCAGCAACACGCGCGCGATTCGCGCGTACACCCGCAGCCGGCTCATCACACCGCCGCCTTGAAGTGACGGGCATAACGCGGGCAGAGTTCGTCGCGCTTGAGCAGGATGAACACGTCGGCGACCTGGAAATCCTCGTCCCAGCACGGCTCGCCGCAAATCTTCGCGCCCAGGCGCATGTACGCCTTGAGCAGCGGTGGCATCTCGGCGATGACGTTGGACGGAACGTCGAGTGCCGGCAAGGGTTTTTTCGGCACGGCTTGCAGGTGTTCGGTGCACAGGTAGCGTTCGCGCAGGCGTTGCATGATCGCCTGGGCCTGGATGCCGCCGTCTTGCATCGGAATGCTCGCGCAACCCATCAGGTAGCTGTAGCCGCCTTCATTGAGGACTTCGGCCAGTTCGCCCCAGAGCACCGCGATGGTGCCGCCGTTGCGGTAGGCCGGGTCGACGCAGGTGCGGCCGATTTCCAGGATCGGACCCTGGAGATGGACCAGCCCGTGCAGGCTGAATTCTTCTTCGCTGTAGAACCGGCCCAGACTGCTGGCGGCCTGGTGGTCGAGCAAGCGGGTGGTCGCCACGAGGCGGCCGGTGTTCAGGTCGCGTACGCCGATGTGGGCGCAGTGAACATCATAGTCATCCATGTCCAGACCCAGTTCCGCGCCCTTGAGCTTGGCGTTGAATTCGCCGCTGAAGACGTTGAAGCGCAGGGCCTGTGCTTCTTGCAAGGCCTTGGCGCCAATCAGGCGTTCGGCTTGCAGGCGGCGTTCATTGCCGGTGTCGCTGATGCGGGCGATCTGAGTCATAGCGAATCTCCGTGCGGGCTTTACACCCGTCTTGGGGTGAGCCAATCGACTTTCTTTATGCAGCCATGTTGTGCAAAGTCAGGCTATGTAGCCCCGGTGTCATCGCCATGAAGCTTTGGTGATGCTTATATGACAGCCCACGAGGAACCCCCATGCCTTGGCAAACCCTGATCGAACGCGGCGAGCGGTTGCCTGCCTTCATGGATCTGGCGGAAGGTCACGCGGGCTTGTTGCAACGGCTGGGGCCGGTCACGCCATTCGAGCTGGCCGTGGCCGGCGCGAGGTTGATGGCCACGCCGGGGCTGGCGTTCCTGGTGGGCTACCAGGCGGCCCTGCGGGCGCTCTGGCCAAGCGCGCCGCAGAGCCTCGGCGCCTTGTGCGCCACCGAGCAGCGCAGCCTGCGCCCGGCGGATATGCAGACCCGTCTCAGCGACTTGCGGGTGAATGGACGCAAGGATTTCGTCACCGCAGGCGATGCCGCCGAATGGCTGCTGATCGAGGCCCGAAGCGAAGCGGCCGGCGAAGCACCGCGGCTGAAGCTGGTGGTGGTCTATGGCGGAGAACCTGGAGTGAACCTGGAAAAACTCCCCGCCATCCCCTTGATGCCGGACATCGGCCATGCTCGGGTATTGCTCGATGGCGCGTTGTGCGAAGTGCTGCCGGGTGACGGCTGGGATGCCTACGTCAAACCGTTCCGTACCCTGGAAGACCTTTATGTGCTCAGTGCAATGGCTGCCTGGCTCTATGGTGTGGGCCAGGAGTGCGATTGGCCGCAGGCCTTGCAACTGCGTCTGCTGGCGTTGCTGGCGGGGTGCGCGGAGGTGAGTCGGCAAAATCCGTCCAGTGCGGCCGGGCATGTGCTGCTGGGTGGGCTGTTCGCGCAGTTCAAGGGGCTTGATGCCGAATTGAATGAGGCACTGGCTGCTGGGCCGGCGTCGTGGCGAGAAATGTGGGGGCGCGACAAAGGAGTCATGGACATCGCGGCGGGCGCGCGGGCCAAGCGGTTGGCCAAGGCGTTGGAATCTTTATTGGCTTGACGGGCCTCCTCGCGAGCAAGCTCGCTCCCACATGGGTCTGTGTCGCACATGAGACCCATGTGGGAGCGAGCTTGCTCGCGATGGCGTCCTCCCAGACCCCATCAACTCAAACTGTCATCAAGCCCGGCTAGGCTCTGCAGGTTAAATCCTGCGAGCCCCACGCATGTCCAGACGCTGGCTGTTGCTCCCGCTGTTGCTGTTGACCCTCACAGCCCGCGCTGAAGAGTGGCCGTCAGAACAATGGCCAACCGGCCCGACGCCCACTGGGCCGGCCCTCGAAGCGCTGGAGCAATACGCCTTTACCCAAAGGGATGACAGCACCCGCGAGGGCATCCGCACCGACGCGCTCCTGATCATCCAGGACGGCCGACTGGTCTATGAACGCTACGCCGGACCCACGACCGCCCAGACTCCGCACCTGACCTGGTCCATCAGTAAAAGCCTGCTGGCGACAATCTTCGGCGTGGCCTACGGCGAAAGGCTGTTTGCCCTGGATGATCTTGCTGCCAAGTACTACCCGCCGCTGCAGCGACACCCGGACATGACCCTGGCCGATCTGTTTCATTGGACTTCCGGCCTGGACTGGCAGGAAGACTACGAATACGCGCCACTCAATTCCTCGGTCGTGGCGATGCTCTACACGCGGGGGCGCCACGACATGGCGGCGTTCACTGCCGCGCACACAAGCTTCGGCCCGCCCGGGCAAGTGTTCCGTTACTCCAGTGGCGACAGCAACCTGCTGGCGGCGGCGCTGAAAACCATCGTCGGCCCGGCGCGCTATGCCGATTACCCCTGGACGGCCCTGTTCGAACCGCTGGGCATCCGCCACGCGACCTGGGAAACCGACGCCAGCGGCACGTTTGTCGGATCGTCCTATGCCTACCTGACGGCGCAGGACCTGGCGCGTGTCGGCTTGTTGATGCAGCGCGATGGCCGCTGGGGCGACCGGCAACTGGTGCCGAAAGACTGGATAGCATTCAATCGCGAGCCTTTCGCCGGTTTCCAGGCGGGCCAGGACGAAGCCGTGCCTGGCGGGCATTGGTGGCTCAATCGCGGTGCCGACGCCACCCTCCGCCCATGGCCTGACGCACCGCCGGATACGTTTGCCGCGCTCGGTCACTGGGGCCAGGCGCTGTATATCATTCCCAGCGCCAGGCTAGTGATCGTGCGCTACGGCGATGACCGCGACGGCAGCTACCGCCACAACGAATTGCTCAAGCGCGCCATGGCGGCCTTCGCCGGGGCGGTACGACCATGAGACGCAACGTGTTGCTCAGCCTGGCGTCGGTGCTGCTCATTGCCCTGTTCGGTTGGGTCTGGCTGGAACGGGTGGCCCTGCAGGCCTTTCCCGGCATTATCAGCGCGTACACCGCCAAGGAGTATTGCTCGTGCCGCTATGTGATGCGGCAGCCAGCCGAGTATTGCCGGGGCTACGTGAAGCAGTCGGTTCCCGTCAGCGATTTTTTCGAGACCGTTGAAGCCAGACGCGTCACCGTCAGCGGGTTGGGGCGTAGCCACAGTGCGCGCTGGATCGGCGAGCGGCAGGGGTGCCGGTTGGAACCCTGAATGCTGATTCAAGGATTGCCTTTGTGGCGAGCCAAGGCAGTTGTCGAAACCGACAGTTTGCAATCGCCCTCGTCCCGGTTAAGGTTCGCCACAGGTTTCTCTGCCCTCCGAGTCTGTATGTTCAAGCGGTTCCTCCCCCACGCTGTCATCACGTTGCTGCTGGCCTGCGCCGCATTGCCGGCCCAGGCCGATTGGTACCTGGACGGCGAATCGTCGCGGCTTTCGTTTATCAGCAGCAAAAACGGCAATGTGTCCGAGGTCCAGCGCTTTCTGGTGCTTCATGGCCAGGTCCAGCCCAAGGGCCTGGCGCGGCTGGAGGTCGAGCTGGAGTCTATTAACAGCGGCGTCCCGCTGCGGGACGAACGCATGCGCGCCGAGCTGTTCGAGATCAAGCAGTTTGCCGAAGCCACCATCACCGCGCAGCTTGACTTGATGCCGATCCAGGACCTGGCCAACGGCGCACAGTTGGAGCTGCGCCTGCCGGTAACGGTGGACCTGCATGGCAAGCAGCACGAATACAACGTGCAACTGCTGGCGACGCGCCTGGATGAGCGACGTTTCCAGGTCGTGACCCTGGAGCCGGTGGTGCTCAACGCGGCGGATTTCGGCCTGGCGCCGGGCCTGGAAAAGCTGCGCGCACTGGCCGGATTGTCGACTATCAGCCTGTCGGTGCCGGTGAATGCGGTGCTGATCTTCACGGCGCGCTGACATGAGCGGTCCGGTATTCCCTTGGCGCGAAGGCAATCGCTTCGAGTTGCTGATCGACGGTCCGCAGTTCTTTCCGCGCATGCTGGTGGAAATCGCCCGCGCCCAGGAGCAGGTGGAACTGGAGCTGTATCTGGTGGAGGCGGGCGCTTGCGCCGAGGCGATGGTCCAGGCGCTTGTCCAGGCCGCCGAGCGGGGTGTTCGCGTGCGCTGCCTGTTCGACGACTACGGCAGCCTGGCGTTTACCCTGGGCCTGCGCAATCGCCTGGTCGAGGCAGGTGTGGAGCTGCGGTTCTACAATCGCCTGAGCTGGCGTCGCTGGGTGCGCAATCTTTACCGCGACCATCGCAAGCTGCTGCTGGTCGATCAGCGCCTGGCGGTGGTCGGCGGCACCGGGGTCACCGACGAATTCTGGAACCCTTTGGAAGACCAAAGCGACTGGCACGAGGTGATGGTGGAAATCGTCGGCCCGCTGGTGCTCGACTGGCAGCTTCTGTTCGACCGCCAGTGGCTCGCCAACCGCCATCGTCGGGCCTGGAAACCGGCTTCCAATTTCGGCTTGCCGCGCTTGCCCCGTGTTCCGCCGGTGGGCGAGGGTATGGGCCGGGTGGCCTATGCCGACGCCCGCCAACACCGCGACATTCTGCAATCACTGTCCCGGGCGTTAAACAGCGGCCAGAAACGTATCTGGATGGCCACGCCGTATTTCCTGCCGACCTGGAACGTGCGTCGCTCCTTGCGCAAGGCCGCCGCTCGGGGCGTCGATGTGTGTCTGCTGCTGACCGGCCCGCGCACCGATCACCCCTCCGTGCGCTACGCCGGCCACCGTTATTACCCGCGCCTGCTCAAGGCCGGTGTGAAGATCTATGAGTACCAGCCATGTTTCCTGCATTTGAAAATGGTGCTGGTGGACGATTGGGTCAGCATCGGCTCGTGCAATTTCGATCACTGGAACCTGCGCTTCAACCTGGAGGCCAATCTGGAAGCACTGGACTCAGGACTGAGCAAGGCCGTGGCGGCCAGTTTTGAGCGCGATTTCGACCAAAGCCTGCAAGTGAGTCTCGACGCCTGGCAGCGTCGGCCGCTGTGGAAGCGCGTCAAGCAACGGTTGTGGGGATGGGTGGACCGGCTGGTGGTGAATCTGCTGGATCGACGGGGGTAACCAGCCCACCGCAAAACCAATGTGGGAGCGAGCTTGCTCGCGATTGCGGCCTGACTGTCGATGATGCATTAACTGACAGGGCCTCATCGCGAGCAAGCTCGCTCCCACAGGGTTGTTATTGTGCGGCTGGCTCAGAGCAACTCGAAACTCTGCTGCTTCACGTCCTGGGAATCCAGGCCGATCTGCACGTTGAACTTGCCCGGTTCAGCGGCGTACTTGAGCTGGGCGTTGAAGAACTTCAGGTCGTCTTCGGTGATGGTGAAGTGGATGACTTTCTTCTCGCCGGCCTTGAGCATCACCTTGCGGAAGTTCTTCAGCTCTTTCACCGGACGGATGATCGAGCCGGTCACGTCCTGGATGTACAGCTGCACCACGGTTTCACCGTCACGCTCGCCGGTGTTTTCCAGGGTGATGCTGGCGTCGAGCTTGCCGGTCTTGTTCAGCGTGGTGGACGACAAGGCCATGTCCGACAGGTTGAACGTCGTGTAGCTCAAGCCATAGCCGAACGGGTAGAGCGGGCCGGTGGTGTCGTCGAAATATTGCGAGGTGTAGTTGCCCGGCTTGCCCGGCGTGAACGGCCGGCCGATGCTCAGGTGATTGTAGTAGGTAGGAATCTGCCCGACCGAGCGTGGGAAGGTGATCGGCAGCTTGCCCGACGGGTTGTAGTCGCCGAACAGCACGTCAGCAATGGCGTTGCCGCCTTCGGTGCCGCTGAACCAGGTTTCCAGGATCGCATCGGCTTGCTGTTGTTCTTCCAGCAGCGACAGCGGACGGCCGTTCATCAGCACCAGCACCAAGGGTTTGCCGGTGGCTTTCAGGGCTTTGATCAGCTCGCGCTGGCTGGCCGGGATGTTCAACTCGGTGCGGCTCGAGGACTCGTGGGACATGCCACGGGACTCGCCCACGGCGGCCACGACCACGTCGGCTTCCTTGGCGGCTTTCACCGCTTCATCGATCAGCACCTGGGCCGGGCGCGGGTCATCCACCACTTCCGGTGCGTCGAAATTGAGGAAGTTGAGGTAGTCGAGCACCTTCTTGTCGCCGGTGATGTTGGCGCCACGGGCGTAGATCAGCTTCGACTCGCCGCCCAGCGCACGGGCCATGCCGTCGTACACGGTGACCGACATGGCCGGGCGACCGGCGGCGGCCCAACTGCCCATCATGTCGATCGGCGCCTTGGCCAGCGGACCGACCAGGGCGATCTTCGCGGTCTTCTTCAAGGGCAGGGTCTGGTTGCGGTTTTCCAGCAGGACCAGGCTGCGGCGCGCCACGTCACGGGCATCGGCGCGATGCATGCGGCTGTCGGCATAGACGTCGGCCGGGTCATCCTCGGCCTTGCCGATGCGCAGGTACGGGTCCTTGAACAGGCCCATGTCGTACTTGGCGGCCAGCACTTCACGCACCGCGTTATCAAGGTCGCTCTGCTCGATTTCGCCAGCCTTGAGCAGCCCTGGCAGCTCTTTGCCATAGAGCGAGTCGTTCATGCTCATGTCGATGCCGGCCTTGATCGCCAGTTTGGCCGCTTCGCGACCGTCCCGGGCGACGCCATGCTTGATCAACTCGAAAATCGCCCCGTGGTCGCTGACGGCCAGGCCCTTGAAGCCCCATTCCTTGCGCAACAGGTCGTGCATCAGCCAGGTGTTGGCGGTGGCCGGCACGCCGTTGATGGAGTTCAGCGCGACCATCACCCCGCCTGCACCGGCGTCGATAGCGGCGCGATAGGGCGGCAGGTAGTCCTGGTACATTTTCACCGGGCTCATGTCCACGGTGTTGTAGTCCCGGCCGCCTTCCACCGCGCCATACAGGGCGAAGTGCTTGACGCTGGCCATGATGCTGTCGGCGGCGTTGGCGCCGCTGCCCTGGAATGCCTTGACCATCACCCCGGCAATGCGCGACACCAGGTAAGTGTCCTCGCCGAAACCTTCGGAGGTGCGGCCCCAGCGCGGGTCGCGGGAAATATCCACCATCGGCGCGAAGGTGATGTCCAGGCTGTCGGCCGCCGCTTCCTTGGCCGCGATACGGCCGGAGCGGTAGATGGCGTCCATGTCCCAGCTCGAAGCCAGGGCCAGGGGAATCGGGAAAATGGTCCGGTGGCCATGGATCACGTCATAGGCGAAGAACATCGGGATCTTCAGCCGGCTGCGCATGGCCGCGTCCTGCATCGGACGGTTTTCGTCGCGGGTGATGGAGTTGAACGTACCACCGATGTTGCCCGCGGCGATTTCCTTGCGAATCATCTCCCGGGGCATTTCCGGGCCGATGCTGATCAGGCGCAGTTGGCCGATCTTTTCCTCGAGGGTCATTTGCTTCATCAGGTTGCTGATGAAAGCGTCCTTGTTCTCTATGGGGGCTGGCAGGTTGTCGGCTAATACAGGTTGAGTGGCCAGGGTGACAAACAGGCCCAGCAGACACAGCTTCTTCATGAATGATTTTCTCGCAAGCCTAAAGGGCGGTGAACAGGACACGCCGGTCAGCCTGAATGTGAGGAGCGGCTATTGTTGTTCGGGTGTATCCGGATAAATGCAGCACACTTTCGAACCCATGGGGATGAACTAAGTTTCGCACCGGGCATCTTTTAGCCCATCGACCCGATTCAATCCAGTGCGGCGGCGATTATGCCCCAGACGCCGGTAAGATAGGTGGCGGTGTTTTTTTAATGCAATGCAAGGGAGCGCTCGATCCGATGAATCCACGACTGAACCACCCTCGCGGCCTGCAAATGCTGGCCCTGATGCTGTTCACCACGCTGTTGGCCGGTTGCGGCATCAATAACATCCCGACGCTGGACGAGCAGGCCAAGGCGGCCTGGGGCCAGGTGCAGAACCAATACCAACGCCGCGCCGACCTCATCCCTAACCTGGTGGAAACCGTCAAGGGTTATGCCCGGCATGAGCAGGAAACCCTGACCGCAGTCATCGAAGCGCGGGCCAAGGCCACCTCGATCCAGGTCGATGCCAATACCTTGGACAATCCGGAAAAACTCAAGCAGTTCCAACAAGCCCAGGACCAGTTGAGCGGGGCGTTGAGCCGCTTGATGGTGGTGTCCGAGCGCTACCCGGACCTGAAGGCCAACCAGAACTTCCTGGCCTTGCAATCGCAACTCGAAGGCACCGAGAACCGCATTGCCGTGGCGCGTCGCGACTTCATCCTGGCGGTGCAGAAGTACAACACCGAGATCCGCACGTTCCCCGGTCGTCTTTGGCACAGCGTGATGTACAGCGACTTGCCGATCCGCGAAACCTTCGAGGCGACCAGCCCGAATGCCGAAAAAGCGCCTGAGGTGAAATTCTGATCGTTGTTCCACAGGCTATGGCATTCCTACGGATGAGGTTCCAATGCGCGCGTTGAAGTTTGGCCTGGTGCTGTTGCTCTGGGTGTTCGCAGTTACGGCCCAGGCCGAATTGAAGTTCCCGGCATTGACCGGGCGGGTGGTGGACACCGCCCAGATGCTGGAGCCCTCGGTGCGCACGCAACTCGATGCGCAACTCAAGGCCCATGAGCAGGCCACCAGTGAACAGGTGGTTGTCGTCACCCTGCCGGACCTGCAGGGCGCCAGCATCGAAGACTTCGGTTACCAACTAGGCCGCCACTGGGGCATCGGGCAAAAGGATAAAAACAACGGCGCGCTGCTGATCGTCGCCCGCGATGACCGTAAACTGCGGATCGAAGTGGGGTACGGCCTGGAAGATCGGCTGACCGATGCCCAGAGCTCGGTCATCATCAATCAAGTCATCACTCCGGCATTCAAGACGGGAAATTTCAACAAGGGCATCAGCGACGGCGTCGCGGCGATGCTCGTGGTGTTGGGCGGCAGTCCGCTGGATGAGCCAGCCCCTGCGTATGACGCGGGAGGGCAGGGTGAGGGCGACTTCATCGACCGGCATGCGGGGCTGATAATCTTCCTGGCGATGCTGTTCATCCTGACGATAGGCGTTTGCCAGGTGCTTGGTATCCTGCCGAGCAGTGGCGGTTCCGGCGGTGGCAGCCCCAGAAGCGGCGGTGGCGGTTTCGGCGGCGGCGGTGGCGGAGGCTTCAGCGGTGGCGGTGGCAGTTTTGGTGGCGGCGGTTCGTCGGGCGGCTGGTGAGCATAATAATGAGCAGGCATTTTTGACATGGCATTACTGACTGAACACGAACAACGCAAGGTGGCCGAGGCCATTGCCCGGGTCGAGCGCGACACCGATGCCGAACTGGTGACGGTGCTCGCTGCTCGCGCCGACGACTATGCCTACATCCCGCTGCTCTGGGCCAGCTTGCTGGCCTTGGTGGTGCCCGGCGTGGCGCATTACCTGACGGGCTGGCTGACCACGCACAGCTTGCTGTTGGTGCAGTGGGGCAGTTTCATCGGGTTGTGCCTGCTGTTTCGCCTGCCTGCTATCACCACGTACCTGATCCCTCGCTCAGTACGTCACTGGCGAGCGTCGAACCTGGCGCGCCGGCAATTTCTCGAGCAGAACCTGCACCATACGGTGGACGGCACAGGCATGCTGATTTTTGTTTGCGAGGCCGAGCGGTATGTGGAAATCCTGGTGGACGAGGGCATTTCCAAGCGACTCGACAATAAGCATTGGGAGGCGATCGTCGCGGCATTTACCCAGCGGGTTCGCCAGGGCCAGACGTTGCAAGGCTTTGTGACGTGCATTGAAGCCTGCGGCGAACTGCTCAAGGCGCATGTGCCGGTGACCCATGCGCGCAATGAGTTGCCGAATCGGTTGGTGGTGCTCGGCTGACACTATTTTCTGCCGGACACCGTTGTGGCGGGAGCGCCTTTGTGGCGAGGGAGCTTGCTCCCGCTGGAGCGCGAAGCGCTCCCCATCGGTCTGAAGGTTGAGTCAGGCCTGGAGTCAGGCGACTGCTTCGCAGTCGAGCGGGAGCAAGCTCCCTCGCCACGAAAGCCTGGCTGACCATGAAGATGGATTCTCGCTTTTGCACCGTTGGGGAAATTCCCCGTGCCCTGGCCTCCCATCCCCCCTAAAATACCCGCCATTCCCGATCCGCCCGCCCCGAGGCCGCTTTTCCATGTCCGTCACTGCAACTTCCGCCCGTCCCGCGCCGGATCACCACGCCCAGTTCATCGAGCTGTTGCAGGCTAGCCTTGGGCAGAACGCCTTCATCAAGCTGGTGCTGGCCAAATACGTCGGTGACGAAGCCGATCTGCAGCGGCTGATCATCAAGCAACTGACGGTCAAGGATCAGCCGTGCCTGTCCTTCGTCTACCGCTACAAGACGCGCGACATCACCAAGAATTTCCCGCTGGTCGAAGGCGTTGAGACGGTCGCCGCGCTGTTGCCGGCCTCGTTCAAGAACGCACATCTGCTGGCAATCACTGACGAGGCGCAGCTGGAGTACAGCAAGAAGGGCAAGAGCTCGTTGTTCAAGAGCAAGCCCCAGCAGCTGCGGGAAGTGCCGTCCGCGGGGCACAACCGTGAGAAAAGCCGCTTCCTCGATCTGAGCCGGCCGTTCCTCGCCGACCTGGGCGTGACCAACCACAAGCACGAGCTGATTCCGGCGATGTCGCGCAAGTGGAAGCAGATCAACAAGTTCATCGAAGTCTTCAGCCACGCGTTGACGTCTTCGCCGCTGGCGCTGGACAAACCGGTGCGGGTCGCGGATTTCGGCTCGGGCAAGGGCTACCTGACGTTCGCCATCCATGATTACTTGCGCAACACCTTGCAGGCCGAGGGGCTGGTGACAGGCGTCGAATTGCGCGAGGACATGGTCAAGCTGTGCAACGAAGCCGCCGCGCGGCTAGAGCATCCGGGCCTGGAGTTCCAGCACGGTGACGTGCGCAGCGTCGCGCCGCGTGAAGTGGACGTGATGATCGCCCTGCATGCCTGCGACATCGCCACCGACTACGCGATCCACATGGGCATCCGCTCGGGGGCCTCGATCATTATGTGCTCGCCGTGCTGTCATAAGCAGATCCGCCTGCAGATCCAGAGCCCGGCGCTGCTCAAGCCGATGCTGCAATATGGCCTGCACCTGGGCCAACAGGCGGAAATGGTCACCGACAGCCTGCGGGCGCTGTACCTCGAAGCCTGTGGCTACGAGACCAAGGTGTTCGAGTTCATCTCCCTGGACCACACCAACAAGAACAAGATGATCCTGGCGGTCAAGCGCGCCGAGCCGGTGGATCCTGCCGAACTTCTTGCCAGGATCGAAGAGCTCAAGGCGTTTTACCACATCACCGAACATTGCCTGGAAACGCTGCTGCGGGCTGACGGCTACCTCGCTTGAAACCGCTGCTCGAAATCCTGTGGGAGCGAGCTTGCTCGCGATTGAACGATGACGCGGTATGCCTGAAACACCTTATCGCCTGAATCGCGAGCAAGCTCGCTCCCACAGGGGGCGACCGACACGCCGCTGTGCAGCCCGTCAGCCAGTGGACAGAGTTTCTCCCTGTTCTGTTACAGCGGACTACCTTTAATGCGTTCCCCCACGCATCCCAAAGGAGCCCATGCCATGGCCGCGAAGAAAATCCTCATGCTGGTCGGCGATTACGTCGAAGATTATGAAGTGATGGTGCCTTTTCAGGCCCTGCAGATGATCGGCCACACAGTGCATGCGGTGTGCCCGGACAAAACCACCGGGCAGACGGTGCGCACCGCGATCCATGATTTCGAAGGCGACCAGACCTACAGCGAGAAGCCTGGGCATCTGTTTGCCCTCAACCATGATTTCGCCAGCGTCCAGGCCAGCGACTATGACGCACTGCTGGTGCCGGGCGGTCGTGCGCCGGAATACCTGCGCCTGAATGAAAGCGTCCTGCAACTGGTGCGCGATTTCGATCTGGCGGGCAAGCCGATCGCCGCGGTGTGCCATGGGGCGCAATTGCTTGCGGCGGCAGGCATCCTGGAAGGGCGGGAATGCAGCGCCTATCCGGCATGTGCTCCGGAGGTGCGCCTGGCCGGCGGGACGTTTATCGATATTCCAGTGACCGAAGCCCATGTCCAAGGCAACCTGGCCACGGCACCGGCGTGGCCCGCCCATCCGAACTGGCTGGCGGGGTTCCTGACGCTGCTGGGCACGGCCATCACCTTGTAGTACCAGGACGCGCGCACTCGCGCCTATGGAGTGAGCTCTTGTGGCGAGGGAGCTTGCTCCCGCTGGAGCGCGAAGCGGTCCCATCGCGTAAATGGCGACCGCTTCGCAGTCGAGCGGGAGCAAGCTCCCTCGCCACGGTTCTGCGCCGCCCCGTCGGATTTAGACCTCCACCGGCACCGCCAGCTTCGGATCGCCCAGCGGGTGGGTCTTGGCATCGAAGAAACGCAGTTGCGTGTCCAGGCCCTCGAACAATTTGGCGTAATGCCGCTTCTGATGCTGGATGAACGCCTGGCTGCGCGGGTAAATCGAGATGGCCACCGTCCTCGGCGCCGCTTGGCGCAGGGCATGGACGATATGGCTGTCCTGCTCGCCCAAGGCATGGCCGAACAGACACAGATTGTCGTCGTGGTGCAGCAACTGGTCGTAGCAGAACGACAGGTAATCGCTGCTGCGGATGGTCTTGAGTTTGTCCTGGCTCGGCCCTTCGCTGACAAAAAGCGGCACGTCGTCGAGGGTCTTGAGGGTGTTGTTGATGGCAAAACTGCCCAACAGCGTGCCTTCGGTGGAAGCGAGCTTGCGTGCCGTGCCGTCCTGGTTGCGCACCAAATGCAGGCCGCCGTGCAGATACAACAGGCGCGGCTTGTCTGTACTGGTCCGACTCGGATCGAAGCTGTGATCGGCACCCAGGAACAGATCGGTCAGGGTCTCGGGCGTATGCTGGATCGCCCAATAGCTGAGCAGATCGTAGTTGGTGGTGAACACTGTGCGGTAGCGGCCCAGCTCCTGATTGAGACTTCCCAGGGTCGAGGGTTGCACCAGTCGCCAGGGGATATGCACCGCGTGCACGGTGTTGATCAAGGCTTCCTTGATTGCGTAATAGCGATTGCGCGGGGCGGCGGAGCTGACGGCCAGGGCCTTGTTGACCCGGCTGGTGGTTTTCAACGCGCCCAATACCTGCTCGAAACTGCGGGTCTGCAGGGCGTCGAAGACGCTCAGTTCCGAAGGGCTCAGTGGTTTTTCCTCGACGGTGCGGGCGTTCTCGAACAACGAGTCATAGCCGAAATCATCCCACACGGCGCGGCTCGCGCCATTGCCCACCAGCAGGCCGCTGAAAGCGGTGTTGGTGCGCAACGTCTCCCAATTGTCGAGCCGGGCGTCGTATTCCTGGAAATCGGTCATTGCGAAGGTCATCTCAAAACGTGGCAAAGGGCAGGACGCGACTTTATCACGACCCAGTCTTGAGCCAGATCAAGATACGTCGTGACCGGCCGATAACCTTTCAGGCGTTCTGGTCGAGCGGTTTACTGAGGCGGATCGGGCGCCTGGGCTATCCTCACCGGTATTCAGGGCGCGCGCTGGCCTGGCGATTTCCCGGTTCGTTCATTGCTGTATTCCCGGATGGCTTCTGTGCCATGGATATTCGAAACTCCACGCCGCTGGCCGGTTACCTTGATCTGCTGATGGATGCCGTGTGCGCCGTCGACGCCCTGGGGCGTTTCGTGTTTGTAAGTGCCGCCAGCGAGCGGATCTTCGGCTACACGCCGAAGGAGCTGATCGGCCGTTCGATGATCGATATGGTCCACCCTGCCGACCGCGAGCGGACCCTTGACGCGGCGCGCGAAGTCATGCGTGGAGAGCCCAAGCTCAATTTCGAGAACCGCTATCTGCGCAAGGACGGTGGGGTCGTCCATATCCTCTGGTCGGCGCGCTGGTCCGAGCCTGACCAATTGCGGATCGCCGTGGCGCGGGACATCACCGAGCGCAAGCTGGCGGAGTCTCGGCAGGCCGCGTTGTACGCGATCTCCGAGGCCGCCCATGCGGCTGCCGACCTGCTGGCGTTGTTCAAACGTATCCATTTGATAATCGGCGAGTGGCTGCCAGCACTGAATTTTTCGGTGGCGTTGTATGACGAGCAATGTGCCCAGCTCAACTTTCCCTATCACGTCGACGACCGGGAGCGGCAGCCGGAACTGCCGGGTACGACCATCGGGCGTTTGTGTGCCGAAGTCATACGCAGCGGCCAGCCGATCCTGCTGACGCCCGGCTCCAGCTCGTTGCCCGTGGAGCTGCACGACCTCGTGGCGAAACCGGACGCGCCGTGCTGGCTGGGTGTGCCACTGAATTCGCAGAGCGGCACGATTGGCGCGTTGATCGTCAAGAGCGCGGCGGATAACGAGCGCTACACCGAGCAGGACAAGGAATTGCTGCAGTATGTTTGCGTGCAGATTGCGATTGCCATCGAGCGCCAGCAACTGCATACCCGGTTGCAGCACATGGCGCAGTACGATCAGCTCACTCAGGTACCCAATCGCGAGTTGCTGCGTGACCGCTTCAAGGCCGCGTTGACCACGGCCCGTGTTGCATCGGGGCGGATGGCATTGCTCTACATCGATCTGGATCGCTTCAAACAGATCAACGACACCTACGGCCATGCCGTTGGCGACATGCTGCTGCAAGCGGTGGCCAGCCGACTCAAGGGTTGCATACGTGACACCGACACCGTCGCACGCATCGGTGGCGATGAATTTGTGGTGCTGCTCCATAGCATCCAGAGCGTGGCAGACGCCGACCGGGTGCAGGAGCAGATTCGTCACGCGCTGGCCCAGCCGCTGCGGCTGGACGGTCATTGCCTGAGCATCGAACCGAGCATTGGCGTGGCATGTTTCCCCGAACACGGCACGGAAGACATCACCTTGTTCCGCCACGCCGACGAGGCGATGTACGCAGCCAAACGCCACAATCACCGGGCCTTCGGCATCTGACACTTCACCGTTCGTCGTCGCGCCAGCGCTTTTTCCAAACCTTGAATGCCGACTCATTTCAAATAAAATACGGGGCAGGCATGCCCATCATTCATGCAATACGGAGGGCTCGAGCATGCGCGGGTCAAGCAACATTTATCCGGGAAACATTGCTCATGATCGAACGAAGGTGTCTGAAGCGGGTCGCAAAAGTGGGAGAACCACCACCGCGAGTGTCGATAAAAGTCCGCTGAAGGCTGAGATCGGCCGCAAGCCGGATCGCACGACTCGCTAAATATTCAACGGTGGTTCTGATTCAGCGGCGGGGAAACCCCGGCGCAATTTTCTATCAGAGGAGGGCGTGACCATGAGCCGGATGGCCACCTTTTTACGCACCACCAGTGTTGTCGTGCTGATGGGCCTGGGTGCCAGCAGTGCCTGGGCCCAGTCACCTGCCGAATTCATCGACGATGCATCCGCCAAAGGCATGGCTGACATCGAAGCCAGCCGTGCCGCACATTCGAAGGCGGAATCAAGGGAGGTCAAGGATTACACCATCATGGTGATCAACGACCGCACTACCGCCAACCAACACCTGGCGAAAATCGCCAAGAAGCTCGACTTGCCCGTCGCGCCCCGGGAAGAAGTCGCGGACAAGGCCAAGACCTTGATGCCGCAAGTGGCCGAGGGCGAGTCGTTCGAAGCGGCGTATGCCGCCAGCCAGGTCAAGGCCACTGAGGAAGCCATCGAGCAGATCCAGCAACAGGCCCAGACCACCAACGTGCCGGAGATCAAGGCGTTCGCCGACGAAACCCTGCCCAAATTGCAGACGCATCTTGAGATGGCCAGGGCGCTGCAGGCCAGTCGCTGATTTGCCGCACCTGTTTTTACCTCAGGACCGGGACGCCAGCGTCCCGGCTTGTTTTGCCCGCCGAAAAGGAGAACCTCGATGTCTACACGCCGAGAACCCAACCAATACGCGATGCAGAATCCACTGACCCAATACCCTCCTCCGGAATTCCCCGACCAGCCGCAATCTCCTCCCGGCATTGACCAGGACATGGAACCACAGCCCGATCACGGCGAAAAAACCTATCAAGGCTTCGGTCGCCTGGAGGGGCGCAAGGCGCTGATCACGGGCGGCGATTCGGGGATCGGTCGCGCGGCGGCCATTGCCTATGCCCGCGAAGGCGCCGATGTAGCTATCAACTATCTGCCCAGCGAGGAACGCGACGCGCAGCAGGTCATCGAGCTGATCAAGGCCGAAGGCCGCAAGGCCATTGCGATTCCGGGAGATCTCAAGGACGAAGCGTTCTGCGTCCAGATGGTGAAGATGGCGCAGCAGGAGCTCGATGGCCTGGATATCCTGGTCAACGTCGCCGGTAAGCAGGAAGCGCAAAAGGACATTGCCGACATCACCACCGCGCAATTCGACGACACCATGAAAACCAACATCTACGCGATGTTCTGGATCTGCAAGGCCGCGATACCGCTGATGCCGGCCGGGGCGACGATCATCAATACCGCGTCGATCCAATCCTACGATCCGTCCGCGACGCTGCTCGATTACGCCACCACCAAAGCGGCGATCGTGGCGTTTACCAAGGCGTTGGCCGGACAGGTCATCAGCAAGGGAATCCGGGTCAATGCCGTGGCTCCGGGGCCGATCTGGACGGTGCTGCAACCCAGCGGCGGACAGCCTAGGGAGAAGATTCCTACATTCGGCTCCCAGGTTCCGATGAAGCGTCCGGGGCAGCCAGCGGAATGTGCGCCGCTGTACGTGCTGCTGGCCTCGCAGGAGTCGAGTTATATCACCGGGGAAGTATTCGGCGTGACGGGAGGGAATCCGTTGCCCTGATGCGCGTCACTCGGATGCGCGAGCGTTGCAATAACGCTCGCGCATCTGCTTTCAGCACTGGTTCAGGTCGACTTTCTTCTCTTCTTCTACACCCTCAAGGCTCTTGGCCTCGTCTTTGCCCATGTCTTGGTAGCGCTTGCGCAACGCTTCCAGCTGCTTGAGGTCCAGCGACTCGAGACCGAGCATTGCATTCTGCGCGTCCTTGGTCGCGCGCAACAATTCGTCGACTTTCAGATGCAGGATATCGGTATCGCGGTTTTGCGTGTTCTGGATCAGGAAAACCATGAGGAAGGTGATGATCGTGGTCGAGGTATTGATGATCAGTTGCCAGGTGTCGTTGAAACCGAAGAACGGTCCGCTGGCGGCCCAGAGCGCCAACAACACAATAGCTCCGAGAAAGGTCTTGGGACTTCCTGCCCACAGGGCCAGTTTTTGAGCAATCTTTGCGAACGTCATTGCCGTGTTTCCTCAGTGGTTGCACCTGTCTGGTGTGACAGCAACGAAGCGGCGAAAATTCTACTTACATTTCAATCCGAACCTCCGTCGACGTTCATCGTTCGGGACGAAGACTGGCGCAACCATTTGCTCTGCCTGATGGTCACTCCTTAAAGCCTTCATCGACGGAGAACACCATGAACCTCACCCGCACCTTCTGCCTCGCCTGTTGCCTGTTCGCACTGCAGGGCTGCTTTGACAATTCGGATAACGAGACCAAGGACAACACCGACGGCACCAAGTCTTCGGTGCAGATGCAGGAATCCAAGTCAGAGAGCAAATAAATGACATAGCCCAGGCCGGGCTATGTCAAACCTGTGGGAGCGAGCCTGCTCGCGAATGCGGTGGAACAGTCAATCCAGGTTGATGATCCGACGCCTTCTCGAGCAGGCTCGTTCCCACAGGTTCTTGTGTTTCGGCAGGTATTGCTCAGCGTCCTTGTTGCAAAACCTTGAGTGCCGCAGATGCCAGGAAGCCTGACCGGCTTTTTTCTTCCGGATGATGCAGCACATATTCATCGATACGGTTCAGCAGGTAGCCGGGCAGGGTGATGTTGAGTTTCTGCGCCTTGCCCAGATATCGGGTCACATCAATGTCCACCAATGCCCAAGCGCACCCGGCATATTTCGGATTGGCCGCGTGCAGCGTCACGGTGTTGGCCGGCGGAATGGGCGAACCATCTTCGGCAAGAATTTCAAAGTGCCCTTCGATGGCCTCGCGCGCCATGGCCATGGCATCGTCCAGATCATCGCCTGCGGAAAAACAACCAGGGATATCCGGCACTTCAACGCCCCAGGCGTGGTGCTCATCGCCCATGGAAATCGCAATCGGGTAAAGCATTCAATCGTCCTCCGGGGAAGCTGGGCAACTGGCCGTCTGGAGCAGGGCCTGTTGCAAGATACTGATGGCCGTTTTCTTGAGCAGGTCCTTCTTGGGATGAGGAACCGTAACCAGTCCCGGTTTGGTCGGGTGCTTGAAATGGTGGTGACTGCCTCGGATCCGTACCAGGTACCACCCATCCGCAACAATCTGGCTTATCAGGAATCGGCTGTTCACAACACCTCCGTGGTGTGTGTGGTAGGTACTATACCTACTGGAAAGAAATGATCAACACTATAACCACCGTTAGCGACGACCGGGATCGAGTGGGATCTACGTCCTAAAGTCTAGAAGCGGCGCAGGACAAGGCGACGGAGAGTCGAATTGGGTCTATTTCCAGATGTGGGACGCAAGGAACATTTGGAGGATCGCAACCCGTGGCGAGGGAGCTTGCTCCCGCTGGGCTGCGAAGCAGCCCCGGTTTCAGCGATTCGCAGACATATCCACAGGACCTACGACTGCTGCACAAACGTCAGCCGTACCGCAAACCCAATCAGCAGGCTGCCAAACAACCACTGCTGCACACGTTGGGCCGAAGGCGATCGCTGAAGCCAGCGTCCGAGCACGACGCCCACCAGTGCGTAGGCGCTGTCGAACAGCAGGCCGACGCCGACCAGCACCAAACCGAGCATCGCGAATTGCCCCTGCACCGGCCCGCCCTGTGGGTCGATGAACTGCGGTAGCAACACTGAGCAAAACAGCAACGCCTTGGGATTGAGCAGGTTGGTCAGCAGACCGCGTTGTATCGCTTGGTACCACTGTCGCTTTCCGACCTCGGCGTCAGCTCCTTCAAAGCTTGGCACCAACGTGGTTCGCAAACACTGGAACCCGATCCACGCCAGATACGCAGCCCCGGCCAGGCGCACCACATCAAAGGTCCAGGGCGCTGTCTTGAACAACACCGAGAGCCCCATTGCCGCCAGCGCGACATGACATGCCCGGGCAATCCCCAAGCCTACCGCCGTCGCCAGCGCCGCAGCCTTGCCCTGACGGGCACCGGTTTGCAGCACCAGGATCATGTCCGGCCCGGGCAACAGATACGCCACCGTCAACGCCATGAAAAACAACCAGAGCTCTGTCATTGCATGTCCTCCGCAATCAATGGATTGGAGAGGCCAGTCTATGGCCGAAGGGTAGGGCAGGTGGTTGCGTAATCAGCTTCTAAAGCTCGAAGGATTGGCATAATCTGCCAAGTAATCGAGCCATTCAATTGGAAAGTGCCAAACCATGAAACTTGATGCCTTCGACCGCAAAATCCTCGCCGCACTGCAACGGGACGGCCGACTGAGCAACGTACAACTGGCCGAAGAAATCGGCCTGTCCCCCTCGCCATGCCTGCGCCGCGTGCGAATGCTCGAGGAAGCGGGAGTGATCCGCGGCTATCAAGCCATCCTGGATCGCGATGAAGTGGGCCTCGGTATGACGATCTTTGTCGGCATCAAGGTCGAACGGCACACCGATGAACGAGCCGAGGCATTTCGCCTGGCGGTGACCGCGCTACCCGAAGTGATCTCGGCATTCCTGGTCTCAGGCGAGTCGGATTTCCTGCTGCAAGTGGTGGTGCCGGACTTGCGGGCCTATGACCGATTTGTCACGGGCAAGCTGCTGAAGCTGCCGGGGGTAAGTGACATTCGCAGTAATTTTGCGATCAACACGGTGAAGGCTCCGGGGCCGTTGCCGTTGGGGCATTTGGTGGGGGAGTGAGGCTGTTGCTGCAATGCCGAAAGCAGCCACTCTTGTGAGCGCTTCGCACTCAAGCGGGAGCAAGCTCCCTCGCCACGGGAGTCCCTCGTTCTTGAGATTATGATCTGTCTTTCCTGCAACGGTCCGGTGTCAAGGGTGCGCAACGTCTCGCAACAGCCTTCGGATAAAGCCGCTGACCTGTTCATTCCAGATCATCGCCAACCAAAAAATCAGGCCAAAAAAAACCGGCCACCAGGAGCCGGTTTTTTTATCCCCCGTCAAAACCATCACGACGCGGGACCAGAATTCGATTGGAGCGGGTGAAGGGAATCGAACCCTCGTTATCAGCTTGGGAAGCTGGAGTAATGCCATTATACGACACCCGCTCAGAGCGGCTGACTTTGTACCAGATGTGGCCTGGGATTTGAAGTTTTTCTTTCCGGACGGCGAGGTCATCCGTCTACGCAAGCCTCAAACCAGAGCGGTCATTCGCGAGCAAGCGCCGTTGCCGGCGACTTGCTCGCGATGACTTTTTCAGATGGCCACTGCATGGTAGTCCTGCACATAGCTGTAGCGCGGTCGGCTGGCGTGGTGGGTTGGCTTGAGGAAACCCAGCAACGCCTCGCGGCTGTCGCGGCAGGCGGCCTTGTGTTCCATGTCGAGGAAGTGCCCGGTGGCTTGCAGCGTGGTGAAGCTGCTGTGCTGGACATGGTTGGCGAAGAGCCTGGCGTCGGTGGCCGCGGTGTATTCGTCCCATTCGCCATTCAGGAACAACACCGGCACGTTGATCTTTTTCGCCGCGTTGACATAGCACTGCTGGTCGCTGTGGAGCACGTCGTTGATGTGAAAGTGCATCTGTCCGTATTCATGCTCGGCCAGGTTGCTGACGTGGCGATAGTTGAAGCGCTTGAACAGCGGCGGCAGGTGCTTGCCGATCGTGCTGTTGACCAGGTGTCCGACACGATCGCCGTCCAGGCTGCTCAGGTAATCCACGCCCCGTTCCAGGTAGTCGCGCATCGGCGCGTTGAGCACCGGTGAGAAAGAACTGATCACGGCTTTTTCGATGCGCCGCGGGCGCTGGGCCAAGGCGGTCAGGGTGGCGGCTCCGCCCCAGGAAAACGACAACACGTGATCGGCGGCGAAGTGGTCGATCAGCTCCAGCAGGATCTGGCCTTCGACTTCCTTCGTCAGCATTTTCTCGTGGCGGTTGTGAGCCTTGGACTTGCCCGCGTAGGGCTGGTCGTACAGCACGACATTAAATTGCGGGTAGAGGTTTTTGGTGGTCTGAGCAAACGACGCGGTGGTGGCCATCGAGCCGTTGACCAGGATGATGGTCTTTTGCGCGGCGTCTGCGCGATAGAACTCCGTGTAAACCCGATACTGACCCTGTATATCCAGCACAGCGATTTCTGGCCTCATGTCATAAGACTCCTGGCAAGCGGGTATGCGCGCAATGAGATTGCACGGGCAATGTGACAGGTAGGCATACGCCTGGAAGATAAGGCCCATGTCGATCCGCGCAAGCCGGTCGACGGGTGTTGTTATGGCGGGCAATTTGCCGGCGAGCGAGGCGGAACCTGAGGGCTCCAGCCGGCAAAAAGTTTCTTAGAGGTATGGGGTGACTCGTCGGTCACATTTCGGCCGACGGTTTGATTCAAGCAGGGGGGAGGCTGTTGCGCAAGTGCTCTTTGAAAATTGCCCGACACTTCTGCCCAGCGGTCGTCTGGCTCAGATCAGGCCAACTTCTTCTGGGCTCAAGGCGCGGTATTGGCCCGGCGCGAGATGAGGATCCAGCAGCAGCGGGCCCATGCTTTCACGGTGCAGGCGCAGCACCTTGTTGTTGAAGTGACCAAACATGCGCTTGACCTGGTGATAACGGCCTTCAACGATGCTCAAACGCGCGGATGTCGGCCCCAGTTGGGTCAATTGCGCCGGTTGGGTGGTGAGGTCTTCGAACGCAAAGTACAAGCCTTGGGCAAACGTGAAGGCGTACTCGGCGGTAATGGTTTGCTCGGTCTCGACGTAGTAGACCTTCGGCAGTTTGGTCTGCGGCTGGGTCAGGCGCCGCGACCAGCTGCCGTCGTTGGTGATCAGCATCAGCCCGGTGGTATTGAAGTCCAGGCGACCGGCAATGTGCAAGTCGTCCTTGTCCGGTTCGTCCAGTAGATCGAGGACGGTGCGGTGCTGCGGATCGCAGGTGGCACTGACGCAGCCGGGCGGCTTGTGCAGCATGAAATAGCGCGCCGGTCGGCCTGCTTGCAGCACTTCGTCATCCACCTCGACGCGGCTGAATTCACGCACCTGTGCCTGTGGATCGTTGACGGTCTGGCCGTCGATCCGCACGCGCCGTTCCACCAGCAGCAGACGGACCTGTTGGCGGTTGAAACGCGGCAGGTTACTGAGGAAACGGTCAACGCGCATGGGCAGTTCGGGCAAGGGAGCTGGGGGCGGGCATCTTACGTGATCGATTGAGAATTGGCGCGCAACTGGTCATCGACCCGGGCGCATCGCGGGCACAGGCAGGATTGGTTGCGCAGCTCGGCCGGCAAATTTTCCAGCACCGTCGGGTCGATGCTCACGCCGTAGCACCAGCAGGCACGATCAGCGGTTTTCGGATTGGCCAGGGTGCAGTCGTTGGTGGCGCCACACGCCGGGCAGAGATCGGGTTTATTCATAACTGGAATGAGGCATTTCCACGCAGGTTCGGTTGCTTCCGGTCTGTCGGGCGCGTTGCAGCGCATGATCGGCCCGGGACAGCAGGCTGTGCAAGGTGTCTTTGTCCTGCAAGGTGGTCAGGCCGATGCTGATGGTGATCCGCAATTGCTTGCCGCTGCAAAAGTAGCGCTGTTGCTCGATGCGCTGGCGAATTTTCTCGGCGATTTTCAGAGCGTTCTGTCCATCGGTGTCCTTGAGCAGCAGGACGAAGGCATCGGCGCTCCAGCGGCAGACAATGTCTGAATGGCGCAGTGTATCGGTCAGGTCGCGAGCGAAACCCGTCAGCAACTGATCACTGGCGATGTGGCCGTGGTTGGCGTCCAGTCGCTTGAAGTCATCCACCTCCAGCAACAGCGCGCTCAGTGGCCTGGGCTCGCGTTGGGCTTCGTGCAGGGCCTGTACCGCAAGCAGGTCGAAGCCCCGCCGATTGGGTAGCTCGGTGAGGCCGTCAAGAATCGCTTGGGCATCGATCCGCCGCTGGTAGCTGACCATCAGCCGATGCAGCACCACGAGCGCGGCCACCGTCACCAGCAGGCCGATCAGCAGATTGAAATACAGCGTCTTGAGCACGTTGTCCCGCAGCGATGTGTTGGCGGCGTAGTAACCCAGCAGCGACGTCACCAGGAAGCCGGCGCCGAGCAAAATGGCCAGGATGAGCACCGGCGAGCGCTGGGAATACAACGGCGAACGAAGCGACATGGCGATTCCCTTGGAGTGACCCGATGGAATCAGTTTAGTGGCCCTGTAAGAAAAGACATTCGGATTTACAGCTTTGCAAGATCGTGGCGAGGGGATTTAGCGAAACGTCGCGCCGCCCAGCGGGGATAAATCCCCTCGCCACAGGGTGCTGTTTACTGACGGGTACTCAGATAAGCCCGCCATCCGCCCAGATGACTGATGTCCTGCGCGCCGTCCAGACCATACGGCTCGCAAATGAAGCCGCTTTCCCAGTGTCCGTCGGCCAGTTGCACCTTACCCAGCCCCAGCGGTGCCGGGATACCGGTGAGGAACGAACCCAACTCGCTGCTTGGCAATTCCCAGACTTCCACTTCGATCGCCACGCCCCCCTCGCCGACCCGAAGCATGCCAGGGCGCAGGGGCGGGCCGCCGGCCAAGGCGTAGAGGCGATAATCCGCTGAGCTTCGGGTCGCCTCGATCAGGCGGGCGCCACGTTGCTTGAGCTGCCAGTTCAAGGCCAGCCCATCCAGGTGCGCGCCGCACACGACCAACCGTGCCCGATCATGGCGCGCCGGGTTGGCAGGCACTGGCAGATCAGGCGCTTGCTGACGCTGCAAGGCGTCGGCCACGCTCAGCAGGTACTGATCGGTGAAGGCGCGGCCGAACAGCGTCACGCCCCAAGGCAAACCGTTGGCCATGAATGCGCTGGGAACGGCCACGGCGGCGTAGTCCAGCAGATTCATGAAGTTGGTGTAGTAACCCAGTTGCGAATTGCGCAGGAGCGGTTCGGCGGCGAGTTCGGCGAGCGTCACCGGGCGCCCGATGGTCGGGGTGAGGACGCAATCGAGCGCTTCCATCGCGCGATCGCATTGGGCCTTGAGCGCCTGCAAACGGTACTGGGCACGGAAGGTTTCCACGCCGGTCACCGTCGGCGCTTGCGCCAGCACGGCGCGGATCACCGGCAGTACCGCGTCGGGTTCGCGCTCCATCAGTTCCTCGGCCACGCTGTAGCGTTCGGCAACCCACGGCCCCTCATAGAGCAGGCGTGCCGCTTCGAGGAAGGGTGACAAGTCCAACTCGACAGCTTCGCCGCCCAGGTGTTCGAGGCGCTCGATGGCATCGGCGAACAGCCGTGGGCCTTCGTCGCAGTCGAAAAATTCCAGGTCTTGCCGGCGGGGCACGCCGAAGCGAAAACTTCGTGGCGCGCCGAACGCCGCGCCGTCGTTCCATTGCGGGTTGGGGCGGCTGTATTCGTCGCGCGGGTCGAGACGCGCAGTCAATGCCAACAGCTGGCTGGCTTCGCGCGCCGTCGCGGTGAAGGTGGTCACGCAGTCCAGCGTACGGCAGGCCGGCACCACGCCAGCGGTGGAGATCAGGCCCTTGGTGGCTTTCAACCCCACCAGGTTGTTCAGCGCCGCAGGCACGCGGCCAGAGCCGGCGGTGTCGGTGCCCAGGGCAAAGCTGGCCACGCCCAGGGCCACCGCCAGCGGCGAGCCCGCGCTGGAGCCGCCCGCCGGGTAGTCGGCCAGCACGCTGTTGCGGCAAGCCCCGTAGGGCGTGCGGGTACCGTTGAGGCCAGTGGCGAACTGGTCGAGGTTGGTCTTGCCAACAGGAACCGCACCCAGCGCCAGCAATTGCTCGACGATGCTCGCCGAACGTTGCGGCACGTAGGCAAAGGCCGGGCAGGCGGCGGTGGTGGGAATGCCAGCCAGGTCGATGTTGTCCTTGATCGCGAATGGCACGCCATACAACGGCAGGTTTTCCAGGTCGCGGTTTTCCAGTGCCGAAAGGTAAGGTTCGAGTTCTCCGGGCGAGAGCAGGTGGATGAACAGGTGATAGTCCGGGTTGAGCGCAGCGGCTTTTTCCCGCAGGGCCAACAGCAGCTGGCGCGGTGTCGTTTCACCCTTGCGATAGGCGTCGCGCAGGTTGTCCAGGCGCAGAGAGAGGGTCATGGCGTTAATCCTTTGATTGAGTTCAGTCACGTTCCAGCACCACCACGCGTTGCCCGGCGCGCACCGCTGAACCGGGCTGGACGCGCACTTCTCGGACGACGCCGGCGATGGGCGCAAGCACCGGGATTTCCATTTTCATGGATTCCAGAATCACCAGCACGTCACCTGCGGCGACCCGCGCACCCACCTCCACCTGGACCTGCCAGAGGTTGCCGGCGATGTGGCTGTCGACGCTCAGTTGGCCCTCGTCCAGCACTGAATCTTCGCTCGGCGCGGTCGCCGGTTCCTCGCTGTCGAAATGCGCCTGGCCACTGGCGATCCAGCGCTCGCGCTCGGCACGGAAGGCGCCTTGTTGCTGCTCGCGGAACGCGTCGATGCTGTCCGCTTTCCGGGCCAGGAAGCGCTGGTAATCAGCGAGGTTGAGTTGGCTGTGTTCGATCGCCAGGTCGAAGCGGCCCAACGGGAAATCCCGACGGATGCGCAGCAGCTCATCGGCGCTGACCGGGTAGAAGCGGATCTGGTCGAAGAAGCGCAGCAGCCAGGGCTTGCCGTCAAATGCGGCGACGTCCCGATAACGATTCCACATCTGCAACGTGCGGCCGACGAACTGATAGCCGCCGGGGCCTTCCATGCCGTACACGCACAGATAGGCGCCGCCGATGCCCACCGAATTTTCCGCGGTCCAGGTGCGCGCCGGGTTGTATTTGGTGGTCACCAGCCGGTGCCGCGGGTCCAGCGGCGTGGCGACCGGCGCGCCGAGGTAGACATCGCCGAGGCCCATCACCAGATAACTGGCATCGAACACCGTGCGTTGCACTTCGTCGAGGTTGGGCAGGTCGTTGATGCGCCGGATGAACTCAAGGTTGCTCGGGCACCAGGGCGCGTCCTTGCGCACGGTGGTCATGTACTTTTCGATCGCCAGCTGGCAGGCCGGATCGTCCCAGGACAGCGGCAGATGGACGATGCGCGACGGCACCTGCAAGTCTTGCGCGGCGCACACGGCGTCCCACTCGCCGGCGACGATGGCCAGCAGATCGGCCAGGGGTAATTGTTCGGGCTGGTAATGCACTTGCAGCGAGCGAATACCCGGCGTCAGGTCGATCACCCCTTGCAGGTGTTTTTGCTCCAGGGCCTGCATCAAGGCGTGAGCGCGAAAACGCAGCACCAGGTCCAGTTCGGGAGCGCCGATTTCAAGCAGCAGATGGGTGTCGCCGGACAGCCGCGCGACCAGGCGGGTGTCGTCCTGGCCGATGTCCAAAACCACGGGCGAAATCAATGTCTGTGTAATTCCCAAACCTGTGGCGAGCGAGCTTGCTCGCGCTGGGTCGCGCAGCGGCCCCAAATTTTCAGCGCCAGGAATATTGTCTGGCGAGCGCTGCGCACTCGAGCGGGAGCAAGCTCCCTCGCCACGGGGGAAATCCATTGCCAATGCGCGGGCAATCTTCAGGTCCACCGGCACAAACCGCACCTTGTCCCCCGCCTTGAGCTGTCCCAGTTGCCACAGGTCCGCCTCGATCACCGTCACGGGGCAGACGAAGCCACCCAGGCTCGGGCCGTCGGGGCCGAGGATGACCGGCATGTCGCCGGTGAAGTCCACCGCGCCGATGGCGTACGGGTTGTCATGGATATTGGACGGGTGCAGGCCCGCTTCGCCGCCGTCGGCACGTACCCATTCCGGCTTCGGCCCGATCAGCCGCACGCCGGTTCGGCTGGAGTTGAAATGCACTTCCCACGCGGTGCCGAAGAACGTCTGGATGTAGCGCTCGGTGAAATATTCCGGCGCGCCGTGGGGACCGTAGATCACACGGATCTGCCGCACGGCTGGCAACACCAGGGGCGGCTCTTCGATCGACGGCATGACGACGTGCTCATCCAACGCAGCCAGGTGCAGCACGTCGCCGGTGCACAATGCTCGCCCGCCGTGGCCGCCGAACTGGCCGAGGGTGAAGGTGCTTTTGCTGCCGAGGTAATCCGGTACCTGCAAGCCGCCATGCACACACAGATAACTCCGCGCCCCGGCGCCTGTAATCGTGCCGATGGCGAGGGTGGACCCTGCACCGATCGACAGCGCGGTGTCCATCGGCACCGTTTCGCCGTCCAGCGTCAGGGCGATTTCTGCGCCGGTCACCGCCACTCGCGCAGCGCAGTTGAAGCGCAGCAGCGGCCCGCTCATGGTGATTTCCAAGGCCGCCGCACCTTCCTCGTTGCCCAGCAGGCGATTGCCCAGGCGCAACGAACGGCTGTCCATCGGTCCCGACGGCGGCACGCCCACCGCCCAATAACCGAGGCGACCGGGGTAATCCTGAACGCTGGTTTGAGTGCCTGGGCTGAGCACTTCGACGGTGTTGGCGCGGTAGGCCAGGGTCTCCAGGCAGCGGGTCCAAGGCTGGCCATTGGCGAAGGGCGCGTCGAGCAGGATCTGTTGCAGGTAGACACGGTTGGTTTCCACGCCGTAGAGCAGGCTTTCGTCCAGCGCTTGATGCAGGCCCAGGCGTGCCTGCTCGCGGGTCGGCGCCCAGCGAATGACTTTGGCGATCATCGGATCGAAGTAGGGCGGGATCTGGCAACCGGCCTCGACCCAGGTGTCGATGCGCAGTTCCTTGCCGTTGGCCTGCGCAAATTCCACCGCAGTCAGCAGCCCCGGGCTCGGCTGGAAATCCCGGCCTGGGTCCTCGGCATACAGGCGCGCCTGGATCGCGTGGCCCTCGGCTTTCAGCCCTTGGCTCAGCTCGCTCAGTGGCGGCAGTTCTCCGGCGGCCAATTGCACCATCCAGCGCACCAGGTCGACGCCCCACACCTGCTCGGTGACGCCATGCTCCACTTGCAGGCGCGTGTTCACTTCCAGGAAATAGAAGCGTCCTGCCTCACTGTCATAGACAAACTCCACGGTGCCGGCGCTGCGGTAGTCGACCGCCTGGGCCAGCTTGATCGCGGCAGCGCAAAGCGCGTCGGCCATGCCCTCGGGCAGGTTGGGCGCCGGGGTTTCTTCGATGACTTTCTGGTTGCGCCGCTGCACCGAGCAGTCGCGCACGCCCAAGGCGATCACCTGGCCCTGGCCGTCTCCGAACACTTGAACCTCAAGGTGCCGCGCCCGTTCGATGTACTTCTCGATGAACACGCCAGCGTCGCTGAAATTGTTCTGCCCGAGCCGTTTGACCGCTTCGAAGGACTCGCTCAATTCAGCGGCGCTGCGGCATACGCGCATGCCGATTCCGCCGCCGCCCGCCGTGCTTTTCAGCATGACCGGGTAGCCGACCTGCGCGCCGGCCAGTAGCGCCGCATCGAGGCTGTCGAGCAGTTCGGTGCCTTCGAGCAGGGGCACGCCGTGCTGGCGAGCCAGGGCGCGTGCGGTGTGCTTGAGGCCGAACACTCGCAACTGCTCCGGTGTCGGGCCGATGAAGGCAATGTTGGCGGCCTCGCAAGCTTGTGCGAAAGCGGCGTTTTCCGAGAGAAAACCGTAGCCGGGATGGATCGCAGTCGCGCCGCTGTCCCGGGCGATCGCCAGCAGCTTGTCCACGGCCAGGTAGGTGCCCGCCGCCGCGCCTTCGCCCAGGCAGTGGGCTTCGTCGGCCTGGAGGATGTGCAGGCTGGCTTCGTCGGCCTGGGAGTAAACCGCGACGCCTTTGACGGCCAGCTCGCGCAGGGTCCGCAGGATGCGGCAGGCAATGGCGCCACGGTTGGCAATCAGGATTTTTTCGAACATGGCATTTACCCCTCAGGCCGCAATGTCAGCCTGAATCGGGATGCGGGCCGTCCCGCAGTTTTCGATGGCCGACGGGGTCGTCCCTGGCGGCAAACCTCCAAACACCACTGCCCCTTGTGGGAGCGAGCTTGCTCGCGATAGCGGTGGCACATCCAACGTCAATGTGATTGACAGACCGCTATCGCGAGCAAGCTCGCTCCCACAGTGGATGGGTGGTGTTCATAAAATCTTTTTTTATTTGATGCACTGCCCCGACCGGCTCTGGCACAGCGCGAACAGCCAGCGGCGCAGGCGCATGAGTTTCAGTTCCATATCAGCAGCTCCGCAGGGGTAGGGTTGTAGGCGTTGCACGGGTTGTTCAGTTGCGGGCAGTTGGAAATCAACACGATCACATCGATCTCGGCCCGCAGGTCGACGTATTTGCCCGGTGCCGAGATCCCGTCTTCGAAAGTCAGGCCGCCGTCGACGGTCACCGGCACGTTCATGAAGAAATTGATGTTCGGTCCGATGTCACCCTTGCCCAGTCGACCATCGTGGGCGCAGGCCCGCAGGTAATTGTCGCGGCAGCTGTGCATGTAGCGTTTTTCCAGGGCGTAGCGCACGGTGTTGCTTTCCTGCGCGCAGGCGCCGCCGAGGGTGTCGTGGCGCCCGCAGGTGTCCTCGACGATGGTCAGCATCGGGCGGCCAAGGTTGGAATACAGCACGCTGCCGGTGCCCAGGTAGACGCTGTTCTGCCGGCGCAGTGTGCGTTGCACGTCGTAGCGTTCCTTGGGGTTGGCCAGGCTGAAGAACAACGTATCGACTGCCTGGTTGCCTTCCAGGTCAAGGATGCGCAGGGTCTGGCCGGCCTTGACCTCGGTCAGCCAGGGTTCGCCGGCGGGAATCGTGGAACGGTAGACGGCGGTCTCGGGTTGCTTGTGTGCAGTGGCGATGGCGAGTGACATGGCGACGATCCTCAGGCGAACAGGCGGTCGGTGTTGATGAAGCCGCGCTGGTTTTCCGGGCGCGATTGGCGGCAGTGTTCGGCGACGCTGGGGTTGGCGTTCATCCAGCTGAGTTTGAGCGGCTGCGGCGCGTATAGCGGGTTCGGGTCCATCGGATGTTGCAGCGCGGTCAGCACCACCAGGGTGTCCATCGGTGCGTACAGCTCGATGTAGTCACCGGCCTTGGAGTTGCCCTCCACGAAGTGGAAGTGGCCGGCCTCGTCGACATCGACCCGGCTGAAAAGGTTGAGGGTCATCAACAGGTCGGACAGACCCAACCCCCATTTGCCCAGTTCTACCAACAGGTTGTCGGTGCCGTTGCGGAAGAAGCCGTTGCGCAGTTCCTGGTAACGGCCCTGACCATACTTTTCAGCGATTTCCTCGGCGCAGAGCACGCCGCCAAAACTATCGCTCCAGCCACAGGTATCCGCAGTGATTGCCGCCAGTACCCGGCCCATGTCCGAGTACAGGCAATGACCGGCGGTGAGCTTGGCGGTGTGTTGGCATTTCAGACTGTCCGGCAAGTTCAGGCGCTCGGTTTTTTCGTTGGCATTGAGCAAGGTAAGGCTCACGTTGGCACCGCCACGCACATCGGTCAGGCGCAGCAACTGGCCGCGCTTGAGGACGAACGAGCGATGGCCGCCACCGGGCAGCAATTCTTCGGCGAAGGGGGGGGACAGCTGGGTCGAATCGGTCATGGAATTTCTCCTTTCAAGCGATACGCAACGTGCCGGCCAGTTCGGCGGGCAGGGCGTCGACGGCGGCACGGGCGGTGCGGCGTTCGCTGTTCAATGGGATGTCGTAGGTGATGCGCGCGCCATAGGCGCCAGGGGCGTGGGGATCGACACGAACCTTGTCGAACACCAGCAGGCGGGTGCCAAGGCTGAAGCCTTCGGACAGGTCATGGGTCACCATGAACACGGTCAGCCGGGTTTCCCGCCAGAGCTCCAGCAGCAGGGCATGCATGTCTTTGCGAATGCCGGGGTCGAGGGCGCCGAAGGGTTCGTCGAGCAACAACACTCGCGGTTTCATGATCAGCGCCTGGGCGATGGCCAGCCGTTGCTGCATGCCGCCGGAGAGCTGCGCGGGGTATTTGTCCAGCGCGTGGCCGAGGCAGACTTTGTCCAGCAATTGTGCGGCGTCTTCGCGGGCCTGGCGTTTGGCGCCGCCGAACAGACGCCCCAGCAGCGGCGAGCGCGGCAATTCCAGGCCGAGGGCGACGTTGTCCAGTACCGTCAGGTGCGGGAATACCGAGTAACGCTGGAACACCACTCCACGGCTGGCATCCGGCTCGCCCGCCAAAGGCTCGCCATCCAGCAGGATCTGTCCGCGACTGGCGCGTTCCTGGCCTAGCAGCAGCCGCAGGAAAGTCGACTTGCCGCAACCCGAGGCACCCACCAGGGTGCAGAACTCCCCCTCGGCAACGCTCAGGTTCAAGCGCTCGAGCACCACTTGGTCGGCATACTGCTGCCAGACGTTGTTCACGGTAATGAAGCTCATGCCTTCGCCCCCTCGTACCAGGGAAATGCTCGGCGGGTCAGGCGCTTGAGGCCCCAATCCATCAGCCAGGCGAGCAGGGTGATCCACACCACGTAGGGCAGGATCACATCCATCGCCAGGTAACGACGCACGAGGAAAATCCGATAGCCCAGGCCATCGGTGGAAGCGATGGCTTCGGCAGCGATCAGGAACAGCCAGGCCGAACCCAGCATCAGTCGCAGGGAAATCAACAGGCGCGGCAGCAATTGCGGCAGCACCACGCGCAACATCAGGGTCCAGGTCGAGGCACCCAGCGTCTGGGCCTTGATCAACAGCTCAGGCGGAATTTCCCGGGCACGCTGCTCCAGGTCGCGAGCCAGGCAAGGGGTGATGCCGATGACGATCAGCATCACCTTGGACAACTCCCCCAGGCCGAAGACGATGAACAGGATCGGCAGGATCGCCAATGGCGGCACCATCGACACCACGGTGAGCAGGGGCGACAACGGCGCGCCGAACAGCGGCAGCGTGCCGGCGGCGATGCCCAGGCACAACCCGGCCAGGGCGCTGATGCCCAGGCCGATCGCCAACCGGCGCAGACTCGACGCGGTGTCCTGCCAGAGCAGGTAATCGCCGCTACGAGCGTCGGCGGTAAAGGCCAGGCGTTTGACCGCATCGGCCATCTGCACAGCGCTGGGCAGCAGCTTGTCGTTGGGGTTGTCCGTCAGCCGTTCCGCCGAGCCCATGAAGTAGGCAAACAGCACCAGCGCAAATGGCAGGATCACCAGCAACAAGCGGCTGGGGCGATCGGGGTAGCGGTTGATCAGGCGCATGCCAGTCCTCCGGTCCTACAACTTGGCGTCGGCGGCCAGTTGCACGTAGGTGGGGTCGAAGCGCAGCTTGAGGTTGGTTTTGTCGCCCAGGGTCACGCCATTGGCGAACGCCATGCCCACTGCGTCGGCATCCTTGGCGCCTTCCCCCAGCAGACCGTGGCGGAACGAGAACTCGGCGACCTTGCGCAGGGTGGCGGGCAGTTGCTCGCTGGTGGCGAAGGCGAGGGCTTCCTTGGGGGTGGCGAACAGCTTGGTAGTGTCCAGTTGCGCCTGGAAACCTTTGAGATCAGTACCCGACGCCTTGGCCATGTGTTCCAGCGCGGCATTGGCGGCTGCGTTCCTGGCGTTCATCAGCGCCACCACTTCGAACCAGGCGCCGGTCAGTGCCTTGCCCAGGGCCGGGTTGTCTTTGAGGGTCTGAGTGTTGACCACCATCATGTCCATGATTTCGCCGGGAATCTGGCTGGAGTTGAATACTTCGCTGACACCCGGCTGGGCCTTGATGTCCGAGAGCATCGGGTTCCATGTCGTGACGGCTTTGACCTGGTCGGTGTTGAAGGCGGCAGAAATATCGGCGTCGGAGGTGTTGACGACTTTCAGGTCTTTCTCGGCGAGGCCGACCGAATCCAGGGCCCGAGCCAAGAGGTAGTGGGACACCGACAATTCCACCAGATTGACGTCCATGCCCTTGAGGTCGGCGACTTTCTTGCCCTCGCCCTTGAGGACGATGCCGTCGTTGCCGTTGGAGAAGTCACTGACGATCAGTGCGGTGCTGTCCACGCCGCCGGCGGCGGGAATGGTCAGGGCATCCATGTTGGTCATGGTGCAGCCATCGAACTGACCGGCGGTGTACTGGTTGATGGATTCGACGTAATCGTTGAGCTGCACGACATCAATGGTGATGCCGTATTTCTTCGCCCATTTGTCGACGATGCCCTGGCTGCCGGCGTATTCCCAGGGCATCCAGCCGGCATAGATGGTCCAGCAGACGCTGAAATGGTCCTTGGGCGCGGCGTGGGATGGGATGCTCGCGAAGGCCGCAAGCGCGGCGAGGAGCAGTGAGGACAGACGAAGCTTGAGCATGGTGGTTCTCCAGTTGATCAAGGGCGGACAGGAGCAACGCGGCACCGCGAACGGTGGCTTGTCTCCCGGGCTTTTGTCCCGCCGTGTAACCTCAACTGGAGGTCGCCAACTCTCGGACCAGCCACTCGCCAGAGGCGAGCCGGAACCCTAGTCAGCCATTGCAAATTGTGGTGCCGCGAACCTGTGATGACTCCTGCACAAGGTTCGTTAAAGCGAGAGCCGTGCCAAGTACGCGCAAGCCCCGGCCCAGAGCGACCGCATGCCAGGAAGGCGCGGATCTCAAGCGGATTCATGCGTTGTTGTGGTGCTGTGGCGCACCGCAATGAAGCAAAAGGCTACATGTTTCGAGTTATTGCAACGTCGCACCAGATTCCGATTTCGCTGTCAGATTAATCGTCAGTCACCCCAATAGATGACTGCCGCCCGTCAGCGTCGCTGATGTGGCCCATCCGCGGTCCAGGAGGCCGCCATGTATCGACGACTGCTGCTCATTGCGTTTCTCGGTTTGACTCTTTCGGCCTGCGTGCCTTATTCCGACGGAGGCTCCAGCTACTACCGTTCCGAGGTCTACACCTCTCCGGCGCCGGTCTATTACAGCGGCGGTGGAAGTTACTACTCGGCACCGCGTGGCTATTACGCACCACCCCGGTACTACCAGCCGGCGCCGCGTTATTATTCGGCTCCGCGCTACTACCAGCATGGCCCACGCTATTACTCGCCACCGCGAGCGGCGTATCGCCCCTATCCGCATCGGGGCGGCTGGGACGGCCGGGACCGGGGCGGCTGGAATGACGACCGTCGCGGCCGGGGCGGACGTGACCGTGGGCATGATCATCGGGGACGTGGCCATGATGGACGTGGCCATGACGGACGGGGCGGTCATCGCTGACGGATCGGCAGCAAAAAGCGGCGCAATGAGCGCCGCTTTTTTTGTGCCTGCGTAAAGCTAACCCTCTAAACCCTGTGGGGGCGGGTTCCACCAAAGGTATGCCCACCAAAAGCAGGTCCGTTATTCGTTGGACAAATCCGCCAACGGATGCCGCCCCTCCCATACCTTACGGAAATGCGCCTCGACCGCCGCTTGCGGCACATGATTGATATCCGGCCAATGCCAGCGCGGCTTGTGGTCCTTGTCGATCAACCGCGCCCGCACGCCTTCGCTGAATTCCGGATGGCGGCAGCAGTTGAGGCTCAAGGTGTATTCCATGCGGAACACACCGGCCAATGACAAAGGGCGGGCGCGGCTGATCTGCTCCCAGACCAGGTGCGCCGTCAGCGGCGAGCCTTCGGTCATGGTCCTGGCGGCTCGGGCGATCAATGGGTCCGGATGATCCACCAGCAGGCTGAGGGCTTTCCAGGCGCAGCGCACGTCGCTGACATCCAGCCACTCATCGATTTGCTGCCGACGCGGCAACCATTGGGCTTCGGGTTGTTGCGGCAGTGCTTCTTGCTGCAGGGCCTTGAGCAGGCTGTTGAGCTGCATCTCGGTCTGTTCCTGCCAGTTAAGCTGCAACAAGCCTTCGATCAGGTCATCCTGCTGCTCATCGAGCAGAAAGCGATCGGCCAGACCCAGATCAATGGCATCCCTGGCGTTCATGTGGGCGCCGGTAAGGCCGAGGAACAGGCCAAGCTTGCCCGGCAGACGCGACAGGAACCAACTGGCGCCGACGTCCGGATACAAGCCGATGCTGATTTCCGGCATCGCCAGTCGACTGCTCGGCGTGACGATTCGCGTGCTGGCGCCTTGCAGCAGGCCCATGCCGCCGCCGAGTACATAGCCATGGCCCCAGCAGATCAACGGTTTCGGATACGTGTGCAGATTGAAGTCCAACCGGTATTCGGCAGCGAAAAACTGCGCCGCCAGCGGCGGCACTTCGCCGGGGTGGGCGCGACACGCTTCGACCAGGCTGCGCACCTCGCCACCGGCGCAGAAGGCCTTGGCACCATTGCCGCGCAACAGCACACAGACAATCTGCGATTCCCGGGCCCAGGCGTCGAGGCGATCGCGCAGGGCGTTGATCATCGGCAGGGAAAGGGCGTTCAAGGATTTTTCGGCATCCAGCGTGGCGACGCCCAGGCGCGCCCCGTTGATGCCGGTCAGTTCTTCGAAGTGCAGATTCATCGTGACCTCGATCGGAAAATTGAATGATCAGTATGACTGCTGTGGGGGAAAGTGCCGGATTGACGTCAGATCAATTGACAAGCCCTGTAGGCTTTCCTAGGGTGCGCCCATTGTTTCTACCGGGTGCAACCATGACCGCTGACGACCGTATCAAACTCGAACCCAGCTGGAAGCAGGCACTGCGTGCCGAGTTCGACCAGCCGTACATGGCGGAGTTGCGCGAGTTCCTGCGCAGTGAATACGCCGCCGGCAAGGAAATCTATCCGCCGGCCCCGCTGATTTTTAATGCGCTCAATTCCACGCCGCTGGACAAGGTCAAGGTGGTGATCCTCGGCCAGGACCCGTACCACGGCCCGGGCCAGGCCCATGGCTTGTGCTTTTCGGTGCAGCCGGGCGTGCCGACGCCGCCGTCGCTGGTGAACATCTACAAGGAATTGAAGCGCGACCTGAACATCGATATCCCCAACCATGGCTATCTGCAGAGCTGGGCCGACCAGGGTGTGTTGTTGCTCAACACGACCTTGACCGTGGAGCGCGCCAATGCCAATGCCCACGCTAAAAAAGGCTGGCAGCACTTTACCGACAAAGTCATCGAAGTGGTCAGCGAACACCAGCCGCACCTGGTATTCCTGCTGTGGGGCGCTCATGCCCAGAGCAAGCAGAAGCTGATCGATGCGACCAAGCATCTGGTGTTGACCTCGGTCCACCCGTCACCGCTGTCAGCCCATCGGGGCTTTATCGGCTGCGGGCATTTCAGCCGGACCAACAAGTTTCTCCAGCAGCATGGCGAGCAGCCGATCGATTGGCGGTTGCCGCCGGTTTGATGCGCTAGCCGGGCGGGCCCCATCGCGAGCAAGCTCGCTCCCACAGGGTTCTAGGGCAACACAAATCCCTGTGGGAGCGAGCTTGCTCGCGATGAAGGCAACTCGGTCTACAAGCCCGGATCCGGTCTGCGAACCCAATACCTGAACAACGGCTCAGCCAGAAACAGCACGAACAACAGCCGCATCACCTGTAGCGCCGTCACCAACGGCACCGACAGTTGCAGGGTCTCCGCCGTCAAGCTCATTTCGGCGATGCCGCCGGGCATCATGCCCAGGGTCAGCGAGCGCAAGTCCAGGTGGGTCAAGGTGCTCAGGCCCAGGGCCGCAAGCGTGGCGATCAGCATGGTCAGCACCGTGCCAATCAAGGTACGACCCATGAACGACGGTGCGCGGCGGAAGAACTGCCGGTTGAAATGACAGCCCAGGCCGCTGCCGATCAGCCATTGGCCGATCTGGCTGCCGCCGTCGGGCAGGCCGATGTGCAGGTCCCAGCCGATGCTCACCGCCGCGCTGACCAACAAGGGCCCGAACAGCCATGGATTGGGTTGGCGCAAGCGCTCCCAGATCCAGGCGAGGAGGGCACCCGCCGGAAACAGAACCGCCAGCCACAACCAATCCACCGCCGTGGCGTGTTGCACCGGCGTGCCGTCACCGAGCAGATACTTGAAGGCAGCCGGCACGCACAACACCACCACCAGCACACGCAGGCTCTGGCCCGCGGCAACATGGCTGAGCATCGCGCCATTGCGGGCGCCGAGGTTGACCATCTCGCCGGAACCGCCCGGCATGCTGGAGAAAAAGGCCGTGGCGCGGTCTTCGCCGGTGCGGCGCATCAGCCAGACACTTACGATGCTGGACACGCTGGTGATCAGCGCGCCGAAGAAGATCAGGCCGAAGTGGCTGAGGACCTGTTCCATCACCACCGGCGTGAAGTGCAGGCCGATACCGATGCCCACCACCCATTGGCCGCATTTGCGGCCGCCGGGGATTTCCATCAGTTGCCAGGGAGTGAGACAGCGCACCAGGATGATCGCCAACAGCGAGCCGACCATCCAGGGCAAGGGCCAGCCGATCAGGCTGGCCAGATAACCGCCGGCCAGACCGACCAGCGGTGTTCCCCACCATTGTCTGAAAGTTGTCGCCTCAGACATTGGCCAGGGCACGACGCTGGGCACTGCGACGACGCCAGATGCGCAGCAGCGGCAGGAACAACATGATTGCCGTCAGGACCCAGCAGCCGAAGGTGATCGGGCTGGACCAGAGGATTTCCAACGCGCCATTGGAAATCGACAATGCACGACGCAGGTTCTGCTCCATCAGACCGCCAAGGATGAAGCCCAGCAGCACGGGCGACAGCGGGAAATCCAGCTTGCGCAGGATGTAACCGAAGATGCCGATGCCGATCATCAGGAACAGGTCGAATGTGGTCGCGTGCACAGCGTAAACGCCGATCCCGGTGATGATCGCGATGACCGGCACCAGCGCCCAGTTCGGCACGGCCAGGATGCGGGTGAAGATACGAATCATCGGGATGTTGAGGATCACCAGCATGACGTTGGCGACGAACAACGAAGCGATCAGGCCCCAGACGATGTCCGGCTGTTGCTGGAACAGCAGCGGGCCGGGCGTGATGTTATAGAGCGACAGCGCGCCGATCATCACCGCCGTGGTGCCCGAACCTGGGACGCCGAGGGTCAGCATTGGCACCAGCGCGCCGCAAGCCGCGCCGCCGATGGCGGTTTCCGGCGCCGCGAGGCCACGCTTGTCGCCCTGGCCGAACGTCCCACTGGCTCCAGCCATGCGTTTTTCGGTCATGTAGGCCACGGCACTGGCCAGGGTTGCGCCAGCGCCAGGCAATACGCCCATGATGAAACCGAGCACGCCGCAGCGGATGTTCACCCAGAACACCGAGGCCGCTTCCTTGAAGTTGAACATCATCCGCCCGGTGGCTTTCACCGCCTCCTGGCCGCGATGGGTTTTTTCCAGCAGCAACAGAATCTCGCTGATGGAGAACAGGCCCAGCACCAGCACGACGAACTGGATGCCATCGGTCAAATGGATGTTGTCACCCGTAAAACGGTACACGCCGCTGTTCGCATCGATGCCGACGCAAGACAGGAACAGCCCGATCAGCGCAGCGATGAAGGTCTTGAGCGGTCGGTCGCCGGCCATGCCGCCGAGGCAGACAATGGCAAACACCATCAGGACGAAATATTCCGCCGGTCCGAAGGCGATCGCCCATTTGGCCAGCAGTGGCGCAAACAACACCATGCCGCAGGTGGCGATGAACGCGCCGATGAACGAACTCCACGCCGACAGCGACAACGCCACCCCGGCCAGGCCTTGGCGGGCCATCGGGTAGCCGTCCAGGGTGGTCATCACGGTGGAGGCTTCACCGGGGATGTTAAGCAGGATCGAGCTGATACGTCCGCCGTATTCGCAGCCCAGGTACACCGCCGCCAACAGGATCAGCGCCGATTCCGGCGGCAGGCCCAGGGCAAAGGCAATCGGGATCAGCAGCGCCACGCCGTTGATCGGCCCCAGGCCCGGCAACAGGCCGACCACGGTACCGATCAGCGTGCCGCTCAACGCGGTGACGAGGTTGTACGGCGTCAGCGCAACGCCAAAACCCTGGCCGAGATAATTCAGGGTATCCATATCAATTCTCCAGGACGCCGAGCAGGCCCAGGGGCAGCGGCACGTCCATCAGCTTGTCGAACAACAGATAAAGACCAATGGCCATGAGGCTGATGATCACCACGCTCGGCACCCAGCGGCCGCCGTACAGACGTGCCATCGGCACGCCGATCAGAATGCTGGCGAGGATGAATCCCAAGGGCTCGAAGGTCCCGGCGAATACCAGCAGCAGCGCCACGCAGATACCGATCTTCTGCAGGGTTTCACGGTCCAGGTGCGGATCGTCTTCGCTGTGCACGACGGGCGTGGGACGAAACAGCATGTACAGCAGCGCCAGTCCCATCAGCCCGAGTATCAGCAGGGGAAAGGCACGCGGGCCAACCGGTTCATAGGAAAAGGCTGCCTGATAGGGCCAGGCCATCAGTGCCAGGCCGATGCAGGCCAGCAGCAGCACCGCGGCAATAATACGTTGGATGACGAGCATGACTAACTCCTGGGCGGCGCCGACTGTGCCGGTACCGCCGCGAGAACAGAGGCGATTACTGGATCAGGCCGAATTCTTTGGCCAGCATCTTGTAGTCGGCCACTTGCTTCTTCACGTAGGCGTCCAGCTCCGGACCGGTCATGGCGAACGGGAACAGTTCCCGCTGGTCGCGCAGCTTGGCGAACTCTTCGGAGGCCAGCAGCTTGTCAAAGGCGTTTTTCCACCATTCGTATTCTGCATCGGTGACCTTCGGGCCCAGGTAGAAGCCACGTACTACCGGCCAACGGATGTCGTAGCCTTGTTCCACGGCGGTCGGGATGTCTTTCATCTCCGGCTCGTCCAGGCGTTTATCAGAGAACACCGCCAGCAAACGCATGTCGCCGCTCTGGATGTGTGGCATGGAGTCGGAGATGTCGGTACTGCCCACCTGGATATGGCCACCGAGCAGGGCGGTCGCGATTTCACCGCCGCCTTCAAGGGCCACGTAGCGCAGTTTGCGCGGGTCGATGCCGGCGGCCTTGGCAATCAAAGCGGTCTGCATCCAGTCCTGGCTGCCGACGGTACCGCCGGAACCGATCACCACCGAGCCCGGATCTTTCTTCAGGGCCTGTACCAGATCGTCGAGGTTTTTGTAGGGCGAATCGCTTTTCACGGCGATGGCGCCATAGCTGGTGCCGACGGCAGCGAGCCAGCGCACATTGGTTTCGTCAAAACGGCCAAATTTGCCTTGCGCCAGGTTCAGCAACGAGCCACTGGACCAGGCCACCAGCGTGCCGGCGTCGGCCGGGCGTTGTGCGACGACTGCGTTGTAGGCCACCGCGCCGACACCGCCAGGCATGTAAGTGACGCGCATCGGCTTGGTCAGCAGTTTTTCGTTGACCAGCGCGCTTTGCGCCAGTTTGCAGGTCAGGTCGAAACCGCCGCCAGGGGCAGCGGGTGCGATGCATTCCGGGCGCTTCGGCTCTTTGGATGGGTCCGCGGCGAGCAATTGCCCGGCGAACATCAGGCATCCGGCGGCCAAGGCTACTTTGCGCAGTGATAGGTTCATTTTTGTCTCCACAGGAGTTGTTGTTGTGTGTTTCAAGTCAGGCTTCGCAGAACATGTACGGTGCAGATCCGCAAACGCGTTTCAAAGACGCGGCAGTTCGGTCTGCGCAGCGGCACAGGCAAGGGTAGTCTGGTTGGGGCAGGAATGGCGGGTGGGCGTTGAAGCCAGAAGCTGTATGGACAGCATGATGAATACTCCGCTTATTGTTTTTATTCGGCGAAAACGCTTCGAGGCGTTTTTCGTTTCGCGATGTGTTTCGCGACCGGCAGTCGAAACTGTCCGTGGAGCGACTCTAGCGGCCCAACCTTTCGCTAACCTTTCAAAAGCTGTCAGGATGATTTTGAGCTTCACAGTGGCGGATGCGGCTGTAAACTCCGCGCCAAAGAATGGCCCCGACCATCCCTGAATCGAGGAAAACCCCATGCGTGTCCTGCTCGTCGAAGACCATCTGCAGCTCGCCGAAAGTGTCGCCCAGGCCCTCAAGAGCACAGGGTTGACGGTGGATGTGCTGCACGACGGGGTGGCCGCCGACCTGGCCTTGAGCAGCGAGGAATACGCGGTGGCGGTCCTTGATGTCGGGCTGCCGCGCATGGACGGCTTCGAGGTGCTGGCGCGCTTGCGGGCGCGGGGCAAGACGCTGCCGGTGCTGATGCTGACCGCTCGCAGCGACGTCAAGGACCGGGTCCATGGCCTGAACCTCGGCGCCGACGATTACCTGGCCAAACCTTTTGAACTCACCGAGCTTGAGGCGCGGGTAAAGGCGCTGCTGCGCCGTAGCGTACTGGGTGGCGAGCGGCAGCAGCGCTGTGGTGGACTGGTCTACGACCTGGACACCCGGCGCTTTACCCTCGACGAGGAACTGATGACCCTGACCTCTCGCGAGCAGGCTGTCCTGGAAGCGTTAATCGCCCGGCCCGGGCGGGTGATGAGCAAAGAACAACTGGCTGCCCAGGTGTTCGGCCTGGACGAAGAGGCCAGCCCCGACGCCATCGAAATCTATGTCCATCGCCTGCGCAAGAAGCTCGACGGCCATGCGGTGGCGATCGTGACGTTCCGCGGCTTGGGCTATCTGTTGGAAAACCGCGATGCATAAGCCCGACAGCCTGCGCTGGCGGCTACTTCGCAACCTTGCTTCGTTGCTCGTGGTACTGATGCTCGCCAGCGGCCTGAGCGCCTACTGGAATGGCCGTGAAGCCGCCGATACGGCCTACGACCGGACGCTGCTGGCGTCGGCCCGAACCATCGCCGCCGGTCTTTCGCAGCGCGACGGTACCCTCAGCGCGGACGTACCCTATGTCGCTCTGGACACCTTCGCCTATGACAGTGCCGGACGTATCTATTATCAAGTCAACGACATCCACCAGAAGCTGATCTCCGGCTACGAGAATCTTCCCGGGCCGCCGCCCGGTACGCCGCGCACCGACGATTACCCGGCGCTGGCACGTTTCTACAACGCCAGTTACCAAGGGCAGAATGTGCGCGTGGTGAGCCTGCTCAAGGCCGTGAGCGAACCCGAAATGAACGGCATGGCGGAAATCCGCGTGGCCGAAACCGAAGAGGCGCGGGTCAGCATGGCCCGCAGCTTGATGGCCGATACCTTGTTGCGGCTGGGCATGCTGGCGGTGGGCGCGCTGTTGCTGGTGTGGTTCGCGGTCAGCGCGGCGTTGCGCCCGCTGGAACGCTTGCGCACGGCGGTGGAGGAACGCCAGCCGGACGATCTGCGGCCGTTGCCGCTGGTGGAAGTCCAGCACGAATTGTGGCCGTTGGTACGTGCCCTCAATCATTTCACCGAACGGCTGCGCGGCCAGTTCGAACGCCAGGCGCAATTCATTGCCGATGCCGCCCATGAGCTGCGCACGCCGCTCGCGGCGCTCAAGGCTCGTCTGGAGCTGGGCTTGCGCGCCAGCGAACCGTCGACCTGGCGCGAAACCCTGGAAACCGCCGCCCAAGGCACTGATCGCTTGACCCATCTGGCGAATCAACTGCTGTCGCTGGCGCGGGTGGAGAACGGCGCGCGGGCAATTGCCGAAGGCGGTGCACAATTGCTCGACCTGAGCCAGCTCGCCCGAGAACTGGGCATGGCCATGGCGCCACTGGCCCATGCCCGTGGGGTTGCGTTGGCCCTGGAAGCCGATGAACCCGTCTGGTTACGGGGCGAACCGACTTTGCTCAACGAGCTGTTGAGCAACCTGGTGGACAATGCCCTGGCCCATACTCCCTCGGGCGGTAACGTGATCCTGCGGGTCACCGCGCCGGCGGTACTGGAAGTCGAGGATGACGGCCCAGGCATTCCCGAGACTGAGCGGGAACGGGTATTCGAGCGCTTCTATCGGCGCAACCAGCAAGTGGCGGGCTCGGGATTGGGGTTGGCAATTGTCGGAGAAATCTGCCGTGCGCACCTGGCGCAGATCACCCTGCATGATGGGCAGGAGGGCGGGTTGAAGGTGCGGGTGAGTTTTGCTCCTGGCTCAGAATGAGCCCGAGCCGAATGCCACAGGTTGTGACCAACACACATTCATTGCCCGGCCTGCTTAATAAAACATTGACCGCGCTTCTTCGATATCCGCGCAGCGGTCCTTGTTGTCCAGGTCGATGCCCAGCTTCCTGATCGCCGGAACCCCGAACGCGTCAATCCTGCTCAGCGGATGGTCGGCATCCTTGTAGCAGTACAGCGCGGCAACCTGCACCAGGTCGACATAATCGAGTTGCTTCGAGTCTCGGGTGAAATCCAGGTACAGCCCCGGCAACTTCACCAACCGTTCCGGAAACTCCCAGACACTGAGCAGCTTGTCCCCCAGCACGGGATGGATCGTCTCGATGACGTGATTGAGGCTGACCGGGTCCGACAGCAGTTCATTATTGTCCTCGGCGTACGTCAGGATCGGCAGCACGCCGATCTGATGGACCAGTCCACCCAGCGCCGCCTGATCGGGCTTGAGATGCGTGTAGCTGCGACATAATGCATAGCTGACGCCGGCGATCTCCAGGCTCTTGCGCCAGACTTCCCGCATCTTTTGCTCAACCACTTCGGAGCGAGCATGGAATATCTGCTCCATGACCAGCCCGATCGCCAGGTTGCTGCTGTAGTTGACCCCCAACCGCGTGATGGCCGTGTGCAGGTCCGTTACTTCCTGGGTGGCACGCAGCAGGGGGCTGTTGACTACTTTTATCAGGCGCGCCGAGAGGGCGGTGTCACGACCAATCACTTTGCTCAGGTTGCTGACGCTGATTTCCGGGTCTTCGGCGGCCCGGCGAATCTGCATGGCCACTTCCGGTAATGTTGGCAGGACCAGGTCATCATTATCGATGGCCGCCACCAAATCCCGCTGGACCTTATCCGCCAAATCGCTCATTTCGGTTCTCTAGGGTGTTGCGACAAAATGTTGCGATCAACGCTGGATTTCGCGGTCGCGGTCCAGTTCGTAAGGCAAGTCCAGCAATTGTAGCGCGGGTCCTTCCAAAGCTCCGAGGTGCAAATTGCCATCTTCCGCTGCTTCGGCCTGCAACACCGCCAGCAGTTCAATGTTTTGTTCGGCGCGGGCAGCAATGACCACTTCGCCGATGGAACTGCCGTGAGTGGGGGAGAACAGCGGAGTGCCCGGCTCTGGCAGCTCGCCTGCCCCCAGCTGCAGGCGATACAGCCGGCGCTTGAGCTTGCCGAGGTACTGCATGCGCGCGACGATTTCCTGGCCGGTGTAGCAGCCTTTCTTGAAACTCACGCCGCCTACGGCCTGCAGGTTGAGCATCTGCGGAATGAACAGCTCGCGAGTAGCCGGCATGACCTGGCCAATGCCCGCGCGAACCTGGCCCAGCAGCCAGCGGTTGAGATCGCCTTCGGCCAGTTTCGCGCTCAGGCGAGTGCGCAGCGTATCGGCCTGTTCGGCGCGAGCCCAGAGTTCGGCGCGGCCTGGAGAGACGCGGATGGCGATCAAGGATTCATGGCGAACCACGCTGTCGGTATCGACCGGCAGTTCCAGGCCCAGGTCGGTGAGCGTGGCATCGGCGCCTTCCAGTCCGAAACGAACCCATGCGGCGCTCTCGTCGGTGAGCTTGGATTTGGAGAATACTGCGTATTTTTTCAGGTCCGCCAGTTGCGGTTCGAGCAATTCGCTGGCCATTGCCAGGAGCACGCCGTCGCCTTCAAGCAGGATCCTGAAGCTCGATTGCATCCGGCCCTTCTGGGTGCAACGTGCGCCGAGGCTGGCCCGGCTGTCGCTCAGGTAGTTGAGGTTGCAGGTCAATTGGCCTTGCAGGAATTTGCTTGCGTCCACGCCGCGGACCGCGAGAACGCCTTCGTGGGACAGGGTGCAGAAAAAAGCGGAATCAGCCATGGGTCATCGCAGGGTAAAAAGTCTGGCAGACATCATAAGGGGACGCCCTTGAAATGGGTAGTTCACAAAGGATCGGAGGCGCCCGACCAAAGCCGTCTGTTCCGCTACGGCCGGGCCTGTATACTTGCGCTCTATTTGAGGAGTGCTCCATGGTCGAAGATGTTGAACTGAATCGCCTCTACTGGCACAGCCGCCGCGGCATGCTTGAGCTTGACGTGCTGCTGGTGCCGTTCGTGAAGGAGGTCTACCCACACCTTGATGAAGTCGACCGTGCGTGTTACGTCCGTTTGCTCGAATGCGAGGATCAGGACATGTTCGGCTGGTTCATGGAACGCAGTGAATCCGAGGATCCGGAACTGCAGCGCATGGTCCGGATGATCCTGGACCGTGTCCAGCCCAAGTAGCCGCTTCGAGTGCCGCTGGCGCGCCTCCCGGCAGCTGCTGGCGGCCTATCTACTGGCCCAGGTGTTTGCCTTGGGCTCGTTGTTCCTGTGCTCGATTCCTCCCTGGCTCGCAGTCGTTGCTTCCATGTTGTGCCTGGGCCACGGCGCCTGGGTGCTACCGCGATATCTGTTGCTGAGCCATCGCCAGGCCTTTCGTGGTTTGCGTCGCGATGCCGACGGCTGGCAGCTCTGGAGCGAGGGCGGCGGCTGGCAGGCGGTGCAGTTGCGGCCGGACAGCCTGGCATTGCCGATGATTGTGGTGCTGCGCTTTCGCTTGCGGGGCGAGTGGTGGGTCCGCTCATTATGCGTGCCCCGCGACGCGCTGGCGCCGGATGTCCATCGGCGCCTGCGGGTCCGGCTCAGGTTCAGCCGGCGTAGGTGGGCGGCACCAGGATAGTGTCCAATGCCTCGGGCAGCAGGTCCGGGTAGTCGAGGGTGTAGTGCAGTCCTCGGCTTTCCTTGCGCTCCATGGCTGAGCGAATCATCAGTTCCGCCACCTGCGCCAGGTTGCGCAACTCGATCAGGTCGCGGCTGACTTTATAGTTGCTGTAGAACTCATCGATCTCATCGAGCAGCAAACGCACCCGATGCTGGGCCCGTTGCAGGCGCTTGTTGGTGCGTACGATGCCGACGTAGTCCCACATGAAGCGCCGCAGTTCGTCCCAGTTGTGGGCGATGATCACGTCTTCGTCCGAGTCGGTCACCTGGCTGGCATCCCAGGTGGGCAGGGTGGTGGGAATGGCGATCTGCGGCAACTGCTCCAGAATGTCCGCCGCCGCCGAGCGGGCATAGACGAAACATTCCAGCAGCGAATTGCTGGCCATGCGATTGGCTCCGTGCAATCCGGTGAAGCTGGTTTCGCCAATCGCATACAGGCCGGGTACATCGGTGCGGCCGTGCCGGTCGACCATCACCCCGCCGCAGGTGTAATGCGCCGCTGGCACCACCGGGATCGGCTGCTTGGTGATGTCGATGGAAAATTCCAGGCAGCGTTCATACACCGTGGGGAAATGACTTTTGATGAAGGCTTCGGGTTTGTGGCTGATGTCCAGGTACACGCAGTCGATGCCCAGGCGCTTCATTTCATGGTCGATGGCCCGCGCAACGATGTCCCGTGGGGCCAGTTCGGCGCGAGGATCGAAGCGCTGCATGAAACGTTCGCCGTTGGGGAGCTTCAGATGAGCGCCTTCGCCGCGCAGTGCCTCGGTCACCAGGAAGCTCTTGGCCAAGGGGTGATACAGGCAAGTGGGGTGGAACTGGTTGAATTCCAGGTTCGCCACTCGGCAGCCTGAACGCCAGGCCATGGCAATGCCGTCACCGCAGGCACCGTCGGGGTTGCTGGTATAGAGATAGACCTTGGCTGCACCGCCGGAGGCGAGGATCACGAAGCGCGCCCCGTAGGTGTCGACTTCGCCGGTGCCCCGATTGAGCACATAGGCCCCCAGGCAGCGGTCACCTTCCAGGCCGAGGCGTTTCTCGGTGATCAGGTCGATCGCGACTCGCTGTTCCAGCAATTCGATGTTCGGCCGTTGCCGGGCCTGGGCCAGCAGGGTCTTGAAAATTGCCGCGCCGGTCGCATCGGCTGCATGGATGATCCGCCGGTGGCTGTGGCCACCTTCGCGTGTCAGATGAAATTCAAAGCCGCCATCTTCAGTGCCCGATTGCTCGTCACGGGTGAAAGGCACGCCCTGGTCGATCAGCCATTGGATGGCTTCCCTGCTGTGCTCGACGGTAAAACGCACGGCTTCGCGATTGCACAACCCGCCGCCGGCGTTAAGCGTGTCGTCGACATGGGATTGGATAGTGTCCGCGTCATCCAGCACGGCGGCGACGCCGCCCTGGGCCCAGAACGTCGAGCCGTTGGCCAGGTCGCCTTTGCTCAGCACTGCTATGCGCAGGTTCGCGGGCAATGTCAGCGCAAGGCTCAATCCGGCGGCGCCGCTGCCGATTACCAGAACATCATGTTGAAACTGTTGGCTCATTCGAATGGTTTCCGCTCAAAGCGACCCGGGTCGGGGTGGGTGCCAGGCATCCGGTTCAATGGGGGCAGGCGACCGTGCAGCCCACTAGTATATAGAGGGGGGGATCGGCACAATAGCCGGGCGTTCATGGCAATATGGAACCAGTGCGACAGGGAAGCGACGCGCTTCGTCGGATCAAGGTTTTGCTGAAACGGCGACAACGCAGCCTTTTCGAGGACAGAACGCTGTTTATCTCGTCACGGTTGCTAAATTTTCGTTTCGAAGAGCTACAAATGGTGGGAACTTTTGCCAAGCGCCTAGGTTCAATAGACGGTTGTCTGCAAAAGGGAACAGCGTCGGGTTGGTGCAGGACTTCGATTCGAGTCCCATCCGACAGGCCCGACGACAGATTATTCGCGCGGCCGGGCAATCCCGTGCTGCGTTTTTCGTGCGTGCCGGATCAGAGCACGCCGGAAACTTGCTTGGAAGGGGGAGAACTTTTGCGAAAAGCCCGAGTCTATGGTTGCAAGCTTGGACGATTAGTAATGCAAGCCTCCTTCGAGCTTATCGAGGAGTGTTCATGCTAACCCAGGAAGAGGATCAGCAACTGGTCGAGCGCGTTCAACGCGGCGACAAGCGAGCTTTCGATCTGCTAGTGCTGAAATACCAGCACAAAATTCTCGGGTTGATCGTGCGTTTTGTGCACGACACCCATGAAGCCCAGGATGTTGCCCAGGAAGCTTTCATCAAGGCGTACAGGGCACTTGGTAATTTTCGCGGGGATAGCGCGTTTTATACGTGGCTTTACCGCATCGCCATCAACACGGCGAAAAACTATCTGGTTTCACGCGGCCGCCGGCCGCCGGATAGCGATGTTAGCTCCGAGGATGCAGAGTTCTATGACGGCGATCACGGCCTCAAGGATCTCGAATCACCGGAACGTGCATTGCTGCGGGATGAGATCGAAGGCACTGTCCATCGAACCATTCAGCAACTGCCTGAAGATTTGCGTACGGCGTTAACTTTACGTGAATTCGACGGTCTGAGTTACGAGGACATTGCCAGCGTCATGCAATGTCCGGTGGGTACCGTGCGCTCCCGGATCTTCCGCGCTCGGGAGGCCATCGATAAAGCCCTGCAACCATTGTTGCAGGAAAACTGAGACAGCGGCGACAGCCAAGAGAGGAACGCCATGAGTCGTGAAGCCCTGCAGGAATCGCTGTCCGCAGTGATGGATAACGAAGCGGACGAATTGGAATTGCGTCGGGTATTGAATGCCTTTGACGATGTTGAAACCCGTGAGACCTGGGCTCGCTACCAGATTGCCCGGGCGGTGATGCACAAGGACTTGTTGCTTCCACGCCTGGATATCGCTGCGGCCGTTTCTGCTGCTCTGGCTGACGAAGCCGTGCCGGCAAAAGCCTCCCGCGGTCCATGGCGCAGCCTGGGTCGCCTGGCAGTTGCTGCCTCGGTTACCGTAGCTGTACTGGCAGGTGTGCGTCTGTACAACCAGGATGAGATTGCCGGCGTGCAAATGGCGCAGCAGTCCAACCAGCCTGGCCTGGCAGCACCACAGGTCAAGGGCCCGGCGGTACTGGCTGGCTACAGCGAAGGTTCGGAAGCTGCCGGTCCGATGGCCAACGGCGTCCTGCAAGGCCAGCCAGGCTGGCATGATCAGCGTTTGCCTAACTACCTGCGTCAGCATGCCCAGCAGGCTGCGCTGAAAGGTACTGAAAGCGCGCTGCCATACGCTCGTGCGGCCAGTCTGGAAAACCGTTAAGGAGGACCATGCGCGCCATACCTCTTTTCTCGCTTCTGGTAGGTGGCTGGTGCGTTGTTCCAGCCTATGCCGGTGAAGCTCAGGACTGGCTCAATCGTCTGAGTCAAGCCGAGCAGCAGCAAAGCTTCCAAGGCACTTTCGTTTACGAGCGTAACGGTAGTTTTTCTACCCATAACATCTGGCATCGCGTCCAGGATGGCAAAGTCCGCGAGCGGCTGCTCCAGCTCGATGGTTCGGCACAGGAGGTCATGCGCATTGATGGAAAGACTCAATGCGTCAGCGGCACCTTGATCGCCGGGCTGGGCAATACGCCAGATGGCACCGCACGTGCGCTCGATCCGCAGAAACTCAAGAATTGGTATGACCTTGCCGTTATTGGCAAGTCGCGCGTGGCTGGGCGTCAGGCTGTCATTGTCGCCCTGACTCCCAAGGATCAGCATCGCTATGGCTTTGAGCTGCATCTCGACAGAGAGACCGGCTTGCCGCTCAAGTCCCTGTTACTCAGTGACAAAGGCCAGTTGCTCGAACGTTTCCAATTCACTCGCTTGAACATCGGTGAGCCTTCAGACGCTGATCTGCAGGCCAGTGTCGAATGCAAGGCTGTTGCGCAGGGGCCCGGTAAGGCCGCCACGGTGAAAACCGCCTGGCATTCCGACTGGCTTCCGCCCGGCTTTGAATTGACCAGTAGCGCTGCGCACAAGGACCCGGACACCAAGATCCAGGTCAGTAGCTTGATGTATGACGATGGCCTGGCCCGTTTCTCCGTGTTCCTGGAGCCGCTAAACGGTGCAACTGCCACCGACACCCGCACGCAGCTTGGCCCGACCGCAGCGGTATCGCGTCGGCTTACTACACCCCAGGGCGAGATGATGGTGACGGTGGTTGGCGAAATACCTATCGGTACGGCGGAACGGATCGCGTTGTCCATGCGTTCCGACGTCGCGGCAGCCCAATAACACGCTGCCCGGGTGGCTCGATTGCGCAAGAGGCCGGCAAGCGTGCTTGGGCAAAATGCTGAAACTTCCTGTCAGCATTTTCATTTGCAAAATAACCAGTTTTTTTCTATTAGGTCAGAGCCGCTCGGCTCTGGCCTTGTCTGTTTGCGGAACAAAAATACTGGCGTATCGTTCCCAGGTATTTCTGCTCCATATCGCTTAACCATGCTCGTCGTAACGGGAGCCGTATGTCGATACCACGCTTGAAAACCTATCTCTCCATTTTTGCCACCGTGCTGGTGCTCGGTCAGGCCGTTCCCGCTGTGGCGGTCGAGTTGCCGGACTTCACTCAACTGGTCGAACAGGCTTCGCCTGCCGTGGTGAACATCAGTACCACGCAGAAGCTGCCGGAGCGTCGGGTGATGGACCCGCAGATGCCGGACCTGGAAGGCCTGCCGCCCATGCTGCGCGAGTTCTTCGAGCGAGGGATGCCACAGCCGCGTTCGCCTGGCGGTGGTCGTCAGCGTGAAGCGCAGTCCTTGGGCTCGGGCTTCATCATCTCGCCAGACGGCTACATCCTGACCAACAACCATGTGATTGCCGACGCCGATGAGATCCTCGTGCGCCTGGCAGATCGCAGTGAACTGAAGGCCAAGCTGATCGGCACCGACCCGCGTTCGGACGTGGCCTTGCTGAAAATCGAAGGCAAGGACCTGCCGGTGCTCAAGCTCGGCAAATCGCAGAACCTGAAAGCCGGCCAGTGGGTGGTGGCAATCGGTTCGCCGTTCGGCTTCGACCATACCGTGACCCAGGGCATCGTCAGCGCCATTGGGCGTAGCCTGCCAAACGAAAACTACGTGCCATTCATCCAGACCGACGTGCCGATCAACCCGGGCAACTCCGGTGGGCCGCTGTTCAACCTCGACGGCGAAGTGGTGGGTATCAACTCTCAGATCTACACCCGTTCGGGCGGTTTCATGGGGGTGTCCTTCGCTATTCCGATCGACGTGGCCCTGGATGTATCCAACCAACTTAAAAGCGAGGGCAAGGTCAGCCGTGGCTGGCTGGGCGTGGTCATCCAGGAAGTGAACAAGGACCTGGCCGAGTCGTTTGGCCTGGAAAAACCTGCCGGCGCGCTGGTGGCGCAGATCCAGGAAGGTGGTCCGGCCGCCAAGGGCGGCTTGCAAGTGGGCGATGTGATTCTCAGCCTCAATGGGCAGCCGATTGTCATGTCCGCCGACTTGCCGCATCTGGTGGGCGCCCTCAAGGCCGGGGCCAAGGCCAATCTGGAAGTGATTCGCGAAGGCAAGCGCAAGAATGTCGAGTTGACTGTCGGCGCGATCCCGGAAGAAGGCAAGGAACTGGATTCGCTGCCCAAGTCCGGCGTCGAGCGCAGCAGCAATCGCCTGGGTGTCGCGGTGGCCGAGCTGACCGATGAGCAGAAGCGAACCCTGGAATTGCAGGGTGGTGTGGTGATCAAGGAAGTACAGGACGGTCCCGCTGCGTTGATCGGCCTGCAACCTGGCGACATCATTACCCACCTGAACAACCAGGCCATCGGCTCGGCCAAGGAGTTCACCGACATCGCCAAGGCGTTGCCGAAAAATCGTTCGGTGTCGATGCGCGTCCTGCGCCAGGGGCGTGCAAGCTTCATTACCTTCAAGCTGGCTGAATAAACCGGTATTCAGCTGAAAAAAACCGCCTCGATATCGAGGCGGTTTTTTTATGCCTGGTCAACGCTCAGCCCATCATGTCCTTGACCATGCGTTCCTGCTCCATGAGTTCACGCTGGCGGGCGTCGATGCGCGATGACAAAGGGAAATTGCTCCCGGCGCGTCGTTTGGCAAAATCCAGTTGCTGGATCGCCTGGCGATAGTCGCCAACCAGCGCGAAATATTCGGCGCGCGCCTGGTGCAAGCCGATGATGTTGCCCGACAGGCCACGTGTTTCGGCCACCATGTACCAGATGTCCGGGTCGTCCGGGCGGCTCTTGAGCAGGGTTTCCAGGGCCTTTTCCGCGTCGGCGGGGCGATTCTGCTTGAGCAACAGATCGATGCGCACCTGATTGAGCGGGTAGTTGCCCGGATATTGGCTCAGCAGTCGATCCACGCGAGATTGAGCGTCCGCCAGCTTGTTACTGGTGATGTCCAGGTCCACCTGGGCGAGGTTGTAGATGATCTCGTTGGGCGCTTTGGCCAGCAATGGCTTGAGGTTCTCCCTGGCTTCATTCAGTTGGCCGCCCTTGATCTGGGCGATCGCCAGTCCGTAACGGGCCACGTCACTCTTCGGGTTCTCGTCCAGCTGTGCGCGGAAGCGCTTGGCCCCCAGGCCAGGGGTTTCCTCATAGGTCAACTGGACCCGCGCGCGGATCAGTTGGTAACGCATGCTGTCCTCGATTCCGCCCGGCTTGGCCTGTTCGGCGCGGTTGCGGGTGTCGGCGATGCGCGATTCGGTGACCGGGTGAGTCAGCAGGAATTCCGGGGGCTTGGCGTCAAACCGGTACTGGCGCATCAGACGCTCGAACATGGTCGGCATTGACCGTGGATCGTAACCGGCTTTCTCCAGATTCTGGATGCCGATGCGGTCGGCTTCCTGTTCGTTTTGCCGCGAAAAACGCCGTTGCTCCTGGATGGCGGCCGCCTGGGTCCCGGCAATGGCGGCGATCCCGGCGTCACCGCCACCGGCGGCGGCAATCACGATGCCGGCCAGCAGCGCCGCCATCATCGGCACCTGCATGCGTTGTTGGGCTTCGACGCCGCGGGCAAAATGGCGTTGCGACAAGTGCGCCAGTTCGTGGGCCATGACCGAAGCATATTCGCCTTCGGTCTGGGCATTGAGGAACAGGCCGCCGTTGACCCCGACGATCCCGCCGGGTGCGGCGAAAGCGTTGAGCTGGGGGCTGTTGATCAGGATGAATTCCAGGCGTCGGTCGTTGACCTGGCTGGTCTCCACCAGCTTGTACACGCTGGTTTCGACATAGTCCTTGAGCTGCGGATCGTTGAGTTGCGAGACCTGGCTGCGCAACAAGGCCAGCCAGGCGCGGCCCAGCTGATGCTCCTGTTCCGGCGAGACGATGGCAGAACTGGCATCGCCAAGTGACGGCAGGTCGTCGGCGAAGCCCGGTGAGGCGAGCAGGCAAGCGAGCGTCAGCAGGGTGGGGCGCAGAAATGTCATGCACGAAGCCTTAGTCGACAAAGACCTTACTGTAGCCGGACAGCGGGTCCGGGACCAGATATTCTAGGCCGCTCGACGACCTGTTGCGGAGTGAAACAATGACCGATGCTGTAGCCCACGATGCCGAGCTGGACGCCAGTGGCCTGAACTGTCCGCTGCCGTTGCTCAAGGCCAAGCTGGAACTCAATCGCCTGGCCAGTGGCGCCGTGCTCAAGGTGACGGCCACGGATGCGGGCTCCCAGCGCGACTTTCGCACCTTTGCCCGCTTGGCCGGTCATACGCTGCTGCGCGAAGAAGACGATAACGGCATCTACCGTTACTGGCTGAGAAAAGCCTGAAAACCGACAGCGTCTCCTAAGGATTTTTAATGTTCAAAGTGTTACGCGACTGGATTCAGCGCTACTTCTCCGATGAGGAAGCGGTGGTCCTGGCAGTGCTGCTGTTCCTGGCGTTTACGGCGGTCCTGACGCTGGGCGGGATGCTCGCGCCGGTGCTGGCGGGAATGGTGCTGGCGTACCTGATGCAGGGGCTGGTCACAGCCTTGGAACGCCTGCGTTTGCCTGGCTCCGTGGCGGTAGGGCTGGTGTTCGCGCTGTTCATGGGGCTGCTGGTGGTGTTCCTCGTGGTCATCGTGCCGTTGCTCTGGCACCAGTTGGTGACTCTGTTCAACGAGCTGCCGGGAATGCTCGCCAAATGGCAATCGCTGTTGTTGCTGCTGCCGGAACGCTACCCGCACCTGGTCTCGGACGAGCAAGTGCTGCAGACCATCGAAGTGGTGCGTGGCGAGATCGGCAAGTTCGGCCAGTGGGCGCTGACGTTTTCGCTGTCCAGCCTGCCGTTGCTGGTGAACATCATGATCTATCTGGTGCTGGTGCCGATCCTGGTGTTTTTCTTTCTCAAGGATCGGGAAATGATCGGACGCTGGGTCCGAGGCTACCTGCCGCGCGAGCGGGCATTGATCACCCGTGTGGCCCAGGAGATGAACCGGCAGATCGCCAACTACATCCGTGGGAAAGTCATCGAGATTTTCATCTGTGGCGGCGTGACCTACATCGGCTTTGTGGCCCTGGGTCTCAACTATGCCGCGTTGCTCGCGTTGCTGGTGGGCATTTCGGTGGTGGTGCCTTACGTCGGCACTGTGGTCGTGACCGTGCCGGTGGCGCTGATCGCGCTGTTCCAGTGGGGTTGGAGCGACCAGTTCATCTATCTGATGGCGGTGTACGGGATCATCCAGACGCTGGACGGCAATGTGCTGGTGCCGCTGCTGTTCTCCGAGGCAGTGAACCTGCATCCAGTGGCGATTATCTGCGCGGTATTGTTGTTTGGCGGGCTGTGGGGCTTCTGGGGGGTGTTCTTTGCGATTCCCCTGGCGACGTTATTCAAGGCGGTGCTGGATGCGTGGCCGAGCAAGGAGCCGGTGGTGGCGCCGTTGTTGTAGAAGTCAATCTGACTGGTCGGGAGGCTGATGGCCCCTTCGCGAGCAGGCTCGCTCCCACAGGGGATTGATTAACGCCACAAATCCAGTGTGGGAGCGAGCCTGCTCGCGAATGAGGCCAGTGCAGACAACAAAGAACTTCAGGCTTGGTTGAGCGCCTGAGCCGCCGCCAGCACCGCATCCACATGCCCCGGCACTTTCACGCCACGCCACTCCTGGCGCAGCACGCCATCCTTGTCGATCAGGAAGGTGCTGCGATCAACGCCCAGGTATTCCTTGCCATAAAGCTTCTTCAGCTTGATCACGTCGAACAGTTGGCAGACCGTTTCGTCCTTGTCGCTGATCAGCTCGAAGGGGAACTCCTGCTTGCACTTGAAGTTCTCGTGCGACTTGAGGCTGTCGCGCGACACACCGAATATTTCGGTGTTGGCGCCCTGGAACTGCGCGTATTGGTCGCGAAAACCCTGGCCTTCGGTGGTGCAACCGGGGGTGCTGTCTTTCGGATAGAAATAAATGACCACCTGTTTGCCTTTCAGGGCGGCGAGGCTGACGGTCTGCCCGCTGGTGGCGGGCGCCTGGAAATCGGTAACCGGCTGGTCGATGGCAACGGCCATGAACGCTTCCTTACATTGGGTTTTGTGGGCGCCACGGTTCGATCAGTGCGTCCAGGTTCATCGCGTCGGCGAAATCCAGGAACTGATCGCGCAGCCAGCTGATCTGGGTGCCGGCCGGCAATGTCACGGTGAACGTGGCGTTGAGCATGGTGCCGCCAGTCTGCGGGGCCTGATAGGTATCGCAGGTCAGGTTTTCCAGCTCGACGTGATGGTCCATGAAAAACTGGCACAGTTCGTTGATGATGTCCGGGCGGTAGGCCGAACTCACATAAGCAACATAGGGCAGGGCCTGGGGACGATTTTCCAGCGCGGCGCTGCGCACCACGTTGACGGTGAAGGCGTGCTTCTTGGCCAGCACCGGCAGGCTGCCCTCCAGGCGCGCCAGGGCGTCCCAGCTGCCGGAAATCTCCAGCACGAGGGCGCTGCATTCGCCATGACGGGTCAGGCGTGAGGTCACGACGGCGCAGCGATTTTCATGGCTGGCGCGGCACAGGACGTTAGTCAGCTCCATGGGGTTTGCGCCAAGGGCACTGATAACAAGGAATTGTTCGCGGACTGTGGGGGTGGACATGCAGCATTCCTAAAGCGATGAGCGGTCGGTACCTTTGTGCCGCGCGGCACGGTAGCAGCCCTGCGAAAGCGAACGGTTCAAGCCCTCTGCCCGGGTTTCTGCTGCATTGCGGGATCAGCCAATGCTTCAGGACAAACGCAGGATCGGGGCTTGTAGCGACGAAAACGGAGGCTGGGAACCGGCGTGTGAGCTTATCGGTACCGATCAAAGCCTGAAGGGTAGCGAAAACCATCGCCAAGGGGAATGGGAGTTCGCTTGTACAAGCATCTTGGCGCCAGTACCATTACCGCTCTCTTTTTCCGGCAGGAGCGGTTTCATGATTGCGGGCAGTATGGTGGCACTGGTCACACCCATGGATGCACAAGGGCGTCTTGACTGGGCCAGCCTCAGCAAACTCGTGGACTTCCACCTTGAAAACGGCACCCACGCCATCGTTGCCGTCGGTACCACCGGCGAGTCGGCCACCCTTGACGTTAACGAGCACATCGAAGTAATCCGCGCCGTGGTCAAGCAGGTCAATGGCCGCATTCCGGTAATCGCCGGCACCGGCGCCAATTCGACCCGCGAAGCCGTCGAGCTGACCCGCAACGCCAAGGAAGCCGGGGCCGACGCCTGCCTGCTGGTCGTTCCGTACTACAACAGGCCGACCCAGGAAGGCCTGTACCAGCACTTCAAGCACATCGCCGAAGCCGTCGACATCCCGCAGATCCTCTATAACGTTCCCGGCCGCACCTCCTGCGACATGCAGGCCGAGACCGTGATCCGCCTGTCCACCGTGCCGAACATCATCGGCATCAAGGAAGCCACTGGCGACCTGACGCGTGCCAAGGCCATCCTCGATGGCGTGAGCGAGGACTTCATCGTCATGTCCGGCGATGATCCGACCGCTGTCGAGCTGATCCTGATGGGCGGCAAGGGCAACATTTCCGTCACCGCCAACGTCGCGCCACGCGCCATGGCCGACCTGTGCGAGGCCGCGCTCAAGGGCGACGCCGAGACCGCACGTGCAATCAACGAAAAACTGATGCCGCTGCACAAGGACCTGTTCATCGAAGCCAACCCGATCCCGGTGAAATTCGCCCTGGTCGAGATGGGCCTGATGCACGAAGGCATCCGCCTGCCGCTCACCTGGTTGAGCACTACCTGTCACGAACAGCTGCGGCAGGCCATGCGCCAGTCCGGCGTCCTGGTTTAATTGAGGAACTACACCGCATGAAGCGAATGGCCGGCCTTTCCGCACTTGCCTTGATTATCTCCAGCACCAGTGGCTGTGGATGGATCTGGGGCCCGGATGGTTATTTCCGCGACCGTGGTAGCGATTACCTCGAAGCGCAACAGACTGCACCGATGCAACTGCCACCTGATGTCAGCGTTGCCAAGCGCCTGGATCCGCTGCTGCCGATCCCGCGCAACGTCGCCGATGACAGTGTCAAGGGCGAGTACGTTGTCCCGCGTCCACAGCCGTTGTCGGCCGTGGCCGATGCCAGCGACTACACCTTGCAGAAGAGCGGTGATTCGAGCTGGGTCATGGGCCAGCATCCACCGGCCGAAGTCTGGCCCGTGGCTATCCAGTTCTTCCAGGACAACGGTTTCCGCCTGGACGAACAGCGCCCGCAGACCGGTGAGTTCACCACCACCTGGCAGCGCTCCGATGAACTGTCCGCGGCCATGGCCAAGCGCCTGAGCGCCGCCGGTGTCGCAGCCGACAGCGAAACCCGCGTGCGCGTGCGCATCGAGCCGGGCGTGCAGCGCAACACCAGTGAAATCTACGTGGTCAGCGCCGAGCGTCCCGCCGGCAGCACTGCCGACGTGGCTTTCACCAATCGTTCGGTCAATACCAGTCTCGACGCCGCGCTGGTCGACGACATGCTCGCCAGCATGAGCCGTAACGCCGAGCAGGGCGGTTCGGTCTCGATGCTCGCGACCCGTGACTACGACACGCCGAGCCGGGTCAGCCTGAGCGAAGACGGCAGCGGCAACCCGGTGCTCAACGTCGGCTCCGACCTCGACCGCGCCTGGTCGAGCGTTGGCCGCGCGCTGGAGCAGGGCGAATGGCGGGTTGAAGACATCAACCGCAGCCTGGGTCTCTACTACATCAACCTCGCTGAAAAAGCCGAGAAGAAAGACGAGAAGCCTGGCTTCTTCAGTAGCTTGTTCGGCAGTGCGCCGGACAAGGAAGAAATCGAAGCCCGCGCCGAGCGTTACCAGGTTCGCCTGAGCAAGGTCGGCGACAACGTCCAGGTCACCGTCGAGAAAAACATCAATACCGTGGCGCCAGCCGATGTGGCTCGCAAGGTATTGGGTGTGATTCAGGACAACCTGGGCTGATCCGATGCGTTTTGCCGTTCTCGGCAGCGGTAGCCAGGGGAACGGCACGCTGATAGCCAGTGCTGGCACCTACGTGCTGGTCGATTGCGGTTTCTCCCTGCGGGAAACCGAGAAGCGCCTGTTGCGCCTGGGTGTGCATCCGGCGCAACTGAGCGCGATACTCGTGACCCACGAACATGCCGACCACGTGCATGGCGTGGGTTTGCTGTCTCGGCGCTACAATCTGCCGGTCTACCTCAGTCGCGGGACGTTCGGTGGGCTGCGCAAGCCCATCGAGCCGGCTGGCTTCGTGGCCGGTGGCGAGCAGTTGCGTATCGGTGCCCTGGACATCAGCGTGGTCAGCGTGGCGCACGACGCCCGCGAGCCGACGCAGTATGTGTTCAGTGATGGCGAGCGGCGCTTCGGATTGCTCACCGACCTGGGCTCGTACTGCGACAGGGTGATGGACAGTTATCGGGACCTCGACGCACTGATGATCGAGTCCAACCACTGCCGCGACATGTTGGCGCGAGGGTACTATCCCTACTTCCTGAAGCAACGGGTAGGCGGGGAACACGGACATCTGAATAACCACCAGGCGGCATTCCTGGTGGCCGAGTTGGGCTGGCAAGGCCTGCAACACCTGGTCCTGGCCCATCTGAGCAGCAAGAACAACCTGCCGCAGCTGGCCCGGCAATGTTTCGTCGACACCCTCGGGTGCGACCCGGACTGGCTGCAACTGGCCGATCAAGATTCAGGGCTCGACTGGCGACATATCGCCTAGCCCATCTACTTAGCAAGCGGAGCCCATCATGGAAAAACGTGAAGAACTCTACCGCGGCAAAGCCAAGTCGGTTTACAAGACCGATGACGCTGACCGCTTGATCCTGCTGTTTCGCAACGACACCTCGGCGTTCGACGGCAAGCGCATCGAACAGCTGGATCGCAAGGGCATGGTGAACAACAAGTTCAACGCCTTCATCATGCAAAAGCTCGAAGCCGCCGGCGTGCCGACCCAGTTCGACAAGCTGCTGGGCGACAACGAATGCCTGGTCAAGAAGCTGGACATGATCCCGGTCGAATGCGTCGTGCGTAACTACGCCGCCGGCAGCCTGGTCAAGCGCCTGGGCGTGGAAGAGGGCATGAAGCTCAACCCTTACACGTTCGAGCTGTTCCTGAAGGACGACGCCAAGGGCGACCCGTTCATCAACGAATCCCACGTCGTGGCATTCGGTTGGGGCACCGCTGAGCAACTGGCGCGCATGAAGGAACTGTCGCTCAAGGTCAACGAAGTGCTGACCAAACTGTTCGACGACGCCGGTCTGCTGCTGGTGGACTTCAAACTCGAATTCGGCGTGTTCAGCGACGGCTCCATCGTCCTGGGTGACGAATTCAGCCCGGACGGCTGCCGTCTTTGGGACAAGGACACCAAGAAGAAGATGGACAAGGACCGCTTCCGCCAAGGCCTCGGTGACGTAATCGAAGCCTACGAAGAAGTCGCCCAACGCCTGGGTGTTCCGCTGTAATCGACGCAAGCATCTGATAGCAAGGAAAAAATTTCGCTCGGGGGTTCGCTTCCGGCAAATGTGCTGGTATGATGCGCGCCACTGGAGAGATGCCGGAGTGGCCGAACGGGACGGATTCGAAATCCGTTGTACTGGCGACAGTACCTAGGGTTCAAATCCCTATCTCTCCGCCATATTAAAAAGCCCTGAGCGCTTAACCGCCTCGGGGTTTTTTTGTATTTTTGGGGGGGGCTTCCTCGACTCCGCCCCGACCGCCTTGGCTTTTCTGTTGCACAACTAATATGGCCGCCCGTCAGAAAATAAGTGTATTCGGTGGTCCATGGCTTGATCGTGCGAGACTTGTATTGGGGCACAGAGGCACGCAAGTCGACGCTTGATATGACATGTTCGTCTTTTCTGGTCATTCGCATAGGCTTCGCCATCTGTTACATCATCACGCTTCCTTTATTCGGCTTTGATGGTGTTAAATGCACTCCTCGTGAACCATAGTGATCTACAGTGATCCTACTGAGGGCACGGAAATGCCCCCGTAAGGGCCATGCTCGCCATGAAGCGCTCAGGCCATGTCCTGTTGAAAGTGCAGGAAAATTAGCGATGGAGAGAAGTCATGTCTAAAGGCAATGTCGTCTCGTTTACCGACAGAAAGGCGGAGATCCAAGCTGGTATCGAGTTCCTTGATCTGCTTGACAGGGATATCAAGGAAAATCCTGAAGGTATCCAGCCTATCCCTCGCGGCCTGCTGCAGCGAATTCAAGCAATTCGCAATCAGGCGGACGATAATCGTCGTCGCGAGCTTCAAGAAGGCTAAGCGTGACTGAAAGCACGATTCATATCGAAAACGGGTGGGCACTTTATGCTCACCCGTTATTCATTGCGCGCCTCGAAGAAATTACCGTCGCTGTTGAGAGGGTGATGGCTAATGACCCGGAAAACTTTCACCATCATCCGGTCTACAAGCTTTTCGATGCGGTGAGCGCGAATATCCTAATCAATGTTCCGTCCGATCCGACCCACCCCTGCTATCGTCAGGGGAACACGCTAGGGCGTGACTTTAAGCACTGGTTTCGGGTGAAGAAGCAGGGGATACCTCCACGGTATCGCCTGTTTTTTCAGTTCAAATCCGAGGCGCCGATGACCATCATCTATGCGTGGCTCAATGATGAGAGAGCGTTGAGGAAGGACGGCGATAAAAATGATGTGTATGCAGTTTTTACTGCAATGCTCCTAAACGGTAAAATGCCTAATTCCTACACCGACCTCATCGCGGCTTGCGACGTCTTGGAATATGGAAATTCTACGACAGGAACGGAGGAAGAATAAAATCATCCGTTCCCCATAAAAGCCTGGCGTATCCGCTGGGCTTTTTCGTTTCTGGGGTTTTGTGGCGTACGGGAGCGTAGCGTTATGGATTGCGCGACAGTACCGCGAGCGTGAGTCTCGGGGCAGGGATCGTCTGACCTATGATGCGCCGTGGGGGATAAACCACGATTTTATTGTCAAAGATGACCGGTATCTAAATTTATCGAACACGTTCTGACCATCACGTGCAGCTTGTCGAACGTTAAGAAATGTCAGCTCTTCGTGAGTGACTTTCCAGCGCGTTTTCTTGACTTTTTTGGCAGCCAACGGAGTCTCCGAGGTATGTGTATTCATGCTGATCAGCTTGTGTGACTAATCGAGTCCGGGCAAACCGGAGGGGGTTGGTCTCATCAAGCCAAGCTCGTTCGACCGGCCCCGTGAGGGTAATAATGTTCACTTAAGGCAATCAAGGAACCCGTGGCGAGGGAGCTTGCTCCCGCTGGGCCGCGAAGCGGCCCCAAAACCTGCCAAATACGTAGTATCAGACACACCGCATCCGCCGGTTTACGACTGCTTCGCAGCCGAGCGGGAGCAAGCTCCCTCGCCACGGGTACATCATTCTTTCTTAGATGATCCACATCACCCGTGAGAGGCCCGTTGAACTAGGCTGGCTCTGCATCCAAGCGTCGCGCTATGACATCGAGTACGTCACAACCATCCCTCAAGGAGATGCAGCACAGTTGTGCAAAGTCCTGAAGCACTACTGAGTCACTCGGAATATCCCCTCGCATGGCGAGGCATTTCAAACTCCGTTTGATTGAAGGCCTTCTTACCATTTGTAATCGAGTCGCCAAACCCAAGCCGCTCTTACGAACGACGCTTGGACTATAGGGCCTTTCTGTAGAGATCATCAATCAGACGATGCGTAGGAAGCTTCCCTGAATTATGTGAGCGAAAAATGTCAGAAAATTCCCCGGCGATACTGCGTCCAACCCGTACCTTTTTATCCAGATCAACTCCCCTCCGCATCCTGAATAACTACAGCCCTTCACACCAAAACCTTTGTGACAATCAGACTAATGGGCTATAGCTCAAGGCATGGCTGCCGATAGGCAGGTTATCCCCCATGTAAGGAGTGACACCATGCTACGGTTTTTCGCCGACCTTGGCTTTCGTTGGAAAATCACTCTGCCGATTGGGTTCCTGGCGGTGCTGCTGGTGCTGATGGGGTGGACGGGCATGCGCGGCATCGGTCAGGTGACCGAGTCCAGTACGCAGTTGACCAAGCGCTATCTGCCGGCCATCAGCCTGTTGCTCAATGCCGACCGCGATCTTTATCAGGCCTTTGTGGCCGAGCGCAGTCTGCTTGATGGTCATGCGGATGAGCATATCCAAGCGCTGAGTGCCAGTCATGGCGAGAATGCCAAGCAGGCCTATGACCGTGTGCAGAAATATGCCGCGATGCAGCCCGGTGCAGAGACTCAGGCATTGGTCAGCCAGTTCAATGACAGTTTCGGGAAATGGATGCAGGTTTCGCGGCGGGTGGTCGAGCAGTCGGTAGGCGATCCGCAGGGCGCCAGCGCGCTGAGCTTTGGTGACAGCGAGCGCCTGTTCGAAACCATGCGTGATTCAATCGACAAGCTGGGTGATCTGGAAGATGCGGCGTCCCATCGCGAGGGCGATGCGGCCATCGCCAATGGCGAGGCGGTCGGCGTGCAGCAGGGCGTTATTCTGCTGGTTGGCCTGCTCGGTTGCATCCTGGTTCTGGTTGCCTTGCCGCTCGTGGTGCTGAGCCCGATGCGCCGTTTGTTGCACCGCGTCGAGCAGATTGCAGAGGGCGGCGGCGATCTCAAGGGGCGCCTTGAAGTGCGTTCGGCTGATGAGCTCGGGCAGCTTGGCAGCGCGTTCAACCGGTTCCTGGACAAGTTGCAGCCGCTGATTGCCGAGGTCGGACGGGTAACCGGGGAAGTGGACTCGGCAGCCCGGGCCATGGCTGCTATGGCTGCGACGAATGACCGGTTGATCAGCAGCGAGCATGCGGCGCTCGACCAGGTCAGCACCGCCGCGACGCAGATGAGCGCCGCTGTGCATGAAGTTGCTCATAACGCAGTGAGCGCCTCGGACGCCGCGCAGCAGGCCACCAGCCAATCCCGCGACGGCGCCGAGGTGGTCAGCAGCACGATCGAGTCGATCCGCCAACTGGCTCACGAAGTGGAAAGTGCCTCGGGCACGATCGAGGCATTGGCCCAGGAAACGTCCAGTATCGGTGCGGTGCTGGAGGTGATCCGTGGCATCGCCGAGCAGACCAACCTGCTGGCGCTGAACGCCGCCATCGAGGCTGCGCGAGCTGGCGAACAGGGCCGTGGTTTTGCCGTGGTGGCCGATGAGGTCAGGGCGCTGGCGGCACGTACCCAGGATTCGACCAAGGATATCCAGGTCCGTATCGAGCGCCTGCAGAGCGGTGTTGCCAAGGCCGTGCAGGCCATGCAGGTCGGCAGCAGCAAGGCGCGGGACAGCGTCGAGCGCGCCGCCGGTGTCGACCAGGTGCTCAGTGGTACTGGCGGGTCGATCCAGCGGATCAATGACATGGCCGCGCAAATCGCCAATGCCTGTGAAGAGCAGAGCAGCGTGACCGAGGAGATCGCTCGCAACATTTCCGATATTCGTGACCTGTCCAACGAAGCGGCAGCGAACTCCGCCCAAAGCATGCACGCCAGCCAGCAGCTGTCGAACCTGTCGAGGAACCTGGCAGAGCTGACCGGTCGTTTCCGGACCTGAGCAGGTTGCGACCGTGTCCACCGCTGATCTTTTGCACGCATTGCATCAGGACGGTTTTGTCCTGATGCCCGGTGTGTTGAGCGCCACGCAAATCACCGAAATACGCCAGGCCATCGACCAACTGAAACCCCATCACTGGGACTACAGCGGCGTCATCGATCATTACAAATGCGTCTTCAATCGAGACCCGTTCTGGCTGCCGTATCTGGAGGTGAGCGGGGTGATCGACCTGGCCGAGGCGGCGTTGGGCGAGGATTGCCACATCATTGGGCAGACCGCCTGGCGCTGCCATCCCGGTTTTGTCGGCGCTGGGCTACACCTGGATTACTTGCCGATGCAGCTGCCCCCCAGCCTGTTGGCCGAGCCTTCTTTTGAACTGCCGATGCAGGTTTTCACCGCACAGTTCTACCTTGATGACATCGACGCCGACTTGAGCCCGACGCGGGTAATTCCCGGCAGCCACAAGGCGGGGCGGGCGCCCATGGCCGGCGAAACCCAGTGGCAGGGCCGTTCGGCAAAGCCGGTGCTGTGCCAGGCGGGTGATGTGCTGATATTGCGCAGCGAGTTGTGGCACGCCGGCAGTGACAACCGGACCGCCGACCGCACCCGCTACATGCTCCAGGTGCACTATGGCCGGCGGATGGTCGCGCAGAAGTTTTCACCTTACCTGCACTGGCGGTTCAATCCCGCGGTGCTGGCCGCCGCGACACCTCGCCAACGGCGGCTGCTGGGCGACCATCAGGAGGCGGAATACGATTGAGCCTGGCTCGGTCAGATCCAGATATCATTGATCGCGGTTCGCGCATTCACTTGTTCGCCGGTATTGATGACTCCCCGCGGTTCGATCAGCAACAGCTTCACTTCCTGCGCTGCACTGGGCTTGTGCTCGACCCCTTTCTTGACGACGTACATCTCGCCCGGACCGATCAGCACCGCACCATCGCGAAAGTCGATACGAAGTACGCCGTCCAGCACGATGAAGGTTTCATCCGTGTCGACGTGGGTGTGCCAGATGAAATCGCCTTCCAGGCGGACGATCTTGAACTGGTAGTCATTCATTTCAGCCACGACTTTCGGTGCCCACTGATCGTGGAACAGCGTGTACTTCTGCGCGAAGTTGATTGGGGAATATCGAGTCATCCTGGCGTGCTCCTCTGTGGTTGATGAGCCGCACCTTAGCGCTGGGGATAGCTTGGGTATTGGATGATCGTGCAGCTTTTCGCGTTATGCCGTGCGTGCCGCTAGCGCAGCATTTTCAGCCAGCGTGCCGGTGAAATGCCAAAGGCCTGGGTGTGCAGCCGGGTCATGTGGCTCTGGTCGAAAAAGCCGCAGGCCAATGCGGCTTCGCTCAGTGGCATGCCATGCAGCACCAGACGACGGGCTTCATTCAGTCGACGCTGGGTGATGTAGCGATAGGGGCTGGTGCCGTACAGGGCGCGAAAGTCCCGGGACAGGCTCCATCGGTCCCGGCCACTGGCCTGCACGAGATCATCCAGGGTAATGGCCTGATCAAGGGCATCATGAATGAACAGGCGCGCGCGCTCCGCTGCCGGGTAGTCAAGCAGTCGGCGTCCGCGTTGGTTACCTGCCGCGTCAGCCAGTGCCTGGGCCACGTCGTAGAGGGCATCGTCTTCCTCCAGCGGATCGAGGTGATGCCCGAGGCTGCCCAAGAGCCTGCGAGTCGCAACGTTGAGCCGGGGATCGTTCGACAACCCGCCTTCGATGAAAGGCAATGGCCTGCCCCCCAATACCTGCTGGATCAATGACGGTTCGATGTAGGACATTCGATAATGAAAACCATCGCTTGTCCCCGCCTCGCCGTCATGGACTTCGTCCGGGTGCAGCACGATGGTTCCGCCGGGCTGGCTATGACGTTTGCTCTGCCGGTAGTTGAAGCTCTGGACTCCGGCGAGCGTGAACCCGATGGCATAGGTGTCATGCCGGTGGGTGCTATAGCCGTGCCCACTGAAGTAGGCTTCGATGCGCTCGAGCTTCTTCGATTCAGGCGCGCGCAGCAGCCAGTCGCGACGGTTACCAGGTTGGGTCATGGAAGGTCGGCTCTCGCTTTTGTCTGCATACGATACCTGTCCGGCACGACCCATCACAGCGGCGGCTTGTAGTTCAGGGAAAGCTGCTCATCGAGCAGCTTCGAGTGATACGAATGGACGCCTTCAGATTTCCTTTACAGGCGTCTCGCATTGGGCGGTTTTGATCAATCCGATGACGTGAAGGCAGTCCGCCTTGTTCACGTAGGATTCACCGCTGGCGATGGTTTCGTGGTTGCCGGCTCGCAGGCGCCAGCGCCATTGACCTTGTCCTGTGGTCGGGGTCCCTCGGGTCTGTCGATAGATTTCAAAGTACATCGGTTCGCTCCATGCGATTAACGGATTCAGGACATGCTTGAACATGTCCTGGCAAGCCTAGCCAAGCTGGAATTTTTCGCTAATGGGAATACGTTTCCAATGATTGTGAGATATTTCCGCAAATTGCAGCGCTTGCTTGATCCGACCGGAACCAGGAGCAATGGATGAACCGCAACGAATTGCGCAAGGCCGACATCAACCTGATGGTGGTTTTCGAAACGCTGATGCTGGAGCGTAACGTGACACGGGCGGCGGAAAAGCTGTTCCTCGGCCAGCCAACCATCAGTTCGGCACTGAACCGCTTGCGCACGCTGTTCAACGACCCGTTGTTCATTCGCGTCGGGCATCGCATGGAGCCCACCGCGCGGGCCGAGGAAATCATCCAGCACCTGTCTCCGGCACTGGATTCGCTGTCGGTGGCCTTGAGCCTGACCCATGATTTCGACCCCTCCAGCAGTGCCATGACGTTTCGCATCGGGCTGTCCGACGATGTCGAGTTCGGCCTCTTGCCGCCGCTGTTGCGCAGCTTGCGGCAGGAGGCGCCGCAGATCGTGTTCGTGGTCCAGCATGTCGATTACTGGCGTATCCCCGATTTGCTGGCCTCGGGCGATATCACTGTCGGCATCAGCCAGACCCGTGGGCTGCCGGCCAATGCCAAGCGCAAGCTGTTGCGACATATCCAGCCCTGCGTGTTGCGCGCCGATGCCTCGGATACCCCGCTGACCCTGGATGAATACTGTTCGCGGCCCCACGTGCTGGTTTCCCATACCGCCAACATCGCCGGGTTTGCTGACGAATGGCTGGCCGAGATCGGTCGCAAGCGCCAGGTAGTGCTGTCGGTGCCGCAGTACAGCGCGCTGCCGGCGTTGCTGGCTGGAACCGACCTGATCGCCAGCCTGCCGGACTACACCGCCACCGCCATGGCCGCTTCCGGCCAGGTGTTCTGCGAACCCTTTCCCTTCAAGACACCGACCCTGGACCTCTCCATGGTCTGGCTGAGCCATGTCGACAATGACCCGGCCGAACGCTGGTTGCGGTCCCGCCTGGAGGCTTTCATGAGCGAGCGCGCCGGCGTGCTGGACGAAACAAAACCTGCCTGAAACTGCAAAGTCGAGGTATGGTTGCGCCGACTGTCATCCCAACATCATCTTTTCGAAACGGAGTCGAACACATGCCTCACTTGCACATGGAGTACACCGCCAACCTGACCGAGCTGAACGCCGACGTCGCGCTGTTGCGCATGAACAACGCACTGGTGGCATCCGGTCAGTTCGCCGCCGAGTTCGACATCAAGAGCCGGGCCGTGAAAATCGATACGTTTCGCGTCGGCACCGGCATGGGGGAGCGCGGGTTCGTGCATGTGAAGCTGGCCTTGCTGAGCGGTCGTTCGCCGGAAACCAAGAAGCAGCTGGCCGATAGCCTGCTGGCGGTGATCCAGGATCTTGGCCCATGGCCCGTCGGCGTCAGCGTGCAACTGTGCGTGGAAGTCCTCGATATCGACCGCGGCCCCTACGCCAAGGCCGCCATCGGTCTTTGAAGTTCAAGCGAGGTCTTGCCCGGGACAGGCCTTGACGATCTGTTCACGCAGCCAGGCGTTGGCGCTGTCCTGATCGGCCGCAAGGCTCCATTGCATGTCCAGGGTAAATCCCGGCAAGCCCGCCGGCGCCGGGCAGTGCTGGAATGTCGCTGCGCTGGCCAGCAATTGCTGGATGCGACGGGGCAGGGTCAGGAGGAAATCGGTACCGGCGATCATCTTCAACGCCGCGCCGTAACTGTTGGCACGTGCGGCGATCTGCCGTTGCCGAGCCTGCCGCGTCAGCCAGCCGTCCACCATGTTGGTGGGCGACGCCCAAGGCGTGGGAAAAACGTGTCGACGCTGTACGAACGCTTCGATGCTCAACGGCGATTCCAGCGGAGCCGACCGTTTGTCTGTCACGCAGACCAGTTCTTCTTCCAGCAGGCGTTGGGTCTTGAGATCGGCATGGCTGCTGTGGAAATGGGGGCCGAAACAGATCACCAGGTCCAGGCTGCCGTCACGCAAGTCATCAACGGGAATATCGGCTCCGAGCTTGTGCACGTTTACCACGACGGGCAGGTCTGCATGATCGAAGCCTTGCAGCAGTTGTGGGAGGAGCAGCTGTTCAAAGTATTCCGGTGCGCAAATCTCGAAGGTCACGGCCTGCCGGGTCGGATCGAAGGTCGGCGTGCCGGCATGGCAGAGGTTGATGCTTTGCAAGATGCTGCGCACATGCTCGTGCATGCCTTCGGCCTTGAAGGTGGGGCGCATGCCGGTCCGGGTGTTGATGAACAGTTCGTCGTCAAAGCAGGCCCGCAACTTTTTCAGGCTGTAGCTGACCGTTGACTGGCTGACGCAGAGGATCTCCGCCACACCGGTGACGCTGCCTTGCTCGAATACGGCGCTGAACACCATGAGGTCCTGCATGTCGAGCTTTCTGAGGGTGTTGCTGTTCAGCATCCGTTCTGTCTCTCGCTGTGCTCCTTGCGCGGGGCGTGCGCAAACAGGTTTTGATCCTAACGGAACGAGCGTGTGCAGAGAATGCCGACCGCTGCTTTTCCCGCCGGCAAGGCTGTGTTCAGCCAGCATGGCAAAGACGATTGTTTAGCCGACGCCAACGCAGACTCCATCAAATCCTGGTTTAACGGCTCCTGGCGTCATGGGAGGCTCGTGTCGAATGTTTTTTCCGTGATGCTCCTATGGACGGTTGGCCTGTCGCATTTCAATACCCGCCTTGCCCCGCCATCGTCCTGGTCGGCGCCCAACCGCCTGCCGTGCCTCCAGCATCCTTTGCGCTGCCCTGCGAACTGGCGTTCTGGGCCCTCTGGCATTGTCGCCACGCACGTCCTCCGGATGGCCGTATTTCCTGTTGATTCCTTGAACCGTGCTCGTTGATCGCGAGCACAGGATGACGGTGCCTGATCGCCCGTCCGACACGAAAATACGAGCGTTCCCATGAATCTTGTCGAATCTTCTTTTGCCTCCGTGCAGCAAGCCCAGGCGTTCCTGGCACAGAACCCGGATATCGAGCTGTTCGAATTGTTTATCGTGGATAACAACGGCTTGCCTCGGGGCAAGTGGCTGCATCGGGACGAACTGCTCGCGGTCTACCAGAGTGGCCGGCCGCTGCCGAGTACGATCCTCGGGCTGACGCTCAATGGCGACGATGTTGAGAACTCTGGCCTGGTCTGGGATGTCGGTGATATCGATTGTCGTGCCTACCCCATCAGCGGCAGCTTGCAGCGCATGCCGTGGCGGCGGATTCCTACCGCCGCCGTGCAAGTCGGCATGCATCCCCGGGAGGGCATGCCGGCGGCCATTGCCGATCCGCGCTATCTGCTCAGTCGGGTGATCGAGGCCTTGCAGGCGCAGGGTTATTACCCGGTAATGGCGGCGGAGCTGGAGTTCTACCTGCTGGATGCGCAACGGGACAGCGAGGGGCGGCCGCAACCGGCGCGGGACGCAGATGGGAGCAGGCCGCGTTCCACCCAGGTCTATGGTTTGCGTGAGCTGGAACAGATCGAGCCCTTCCTTGCTGATCTTTATGCGGCCTGCAAGCTGCAGGGTATCCCGGCCCGTACGGCCATTTCCGAATACGCGCCGGGGCAGGTCGAGATCACCCTTGAACACCGCACCGATGCCCTCCAAGCCATGGATGACGCAGTGCGCTACAAACGGCTGGTCAAGGGCGTGGCGCACCAGCACGGCATGGCGGCCTGTTTCATGGCCAAACCGTTCGATCACCTGGCGGGTTCCGGCATGCACATGCATGTCAGTCTCGCCGACCGGGAGGGCAATAACCTGTTTGCCAGCGAAGCTGCCGACGGCACGCCGTTGCTGCGTCATGCGGTGGGCGGAATGCTCGCGACTTTGCTCGATTCGCTGCTGTTGTTTTGCCCGAACGCCAACTCCTACCGCCGTTTCCAAAGCCACAGCTACGCGCCGCTGGCTGCGACCTGGGGCGTGGACAACCGCACTGTCAGCTTGAGAGTCCCGGGTGGCCCGGCCTTTTCTCGGCACATCGAACACCGTATCTGTGGTGCCGATGCCAATCCGTACCTGGCCGCAGCGGCGATCCTGGCCGGTATCCATCGTGGCATACGCGAACAGCGCGATCCCGGAGCGCCTGTCGAGGGCAACGGGTACGCCCAGGCGAGCCAATTGTTGCCCACCGACTGGCTGACCACCTTACGTGCCCTTGAATCTTCGACATGGGCGCGGGAAGCGTTGGGGGATGGATTCCTTGGCGTCTACCTGGCGGTCAAGCGCGCCGAATATCGCCAGTTCATGGGCGAAGTCGGCGAGCAGGATTGGCGTTGGTACCTGAACCAGGCCTGAAGTGTTTTGAAGTGGCTGTTGAAAAATTATTTAACAGCAACTTTTTCACGAAAAATTGATGGTGGGCTGCCTAAAGTTTGTGTTGCCGTAGCAAATGAATTTTTCACATTTGCCTACGGCAGGTCTTTTTAAAGAGCAACTTTCAGGAAGTCTCCAACCCTCATGCTGACTATTAAAGCCGTGCGCCCCGAGTGGGTGACGCTGGTCGCCAGTGCCTTTTTGTTAGTGGCCTTCAACGCCATTCTCTGGCAACACCTGCTCGCCATCACGGCGGCGGACGGACACGGTGTGTTGCTGTGCATGGCGTTTGCCGTGATGGTGTTCTGCGCGTTCAATCTGGTGCTGACACTGGTGGCGTTCCGTGCGCTGCTCAAGCCGGTGTTGATGCTGTTGTTCATGATCAGCGCCGGGGTCGCTTATTTCATGGCCCAATACGGTGTTTTGATTGATGCCGGCATGTTGCGTAACTTTGCCGAAACCAATGCCACGGAAGTGCGTGACCTGTTGTCGTTAAAGTTGTTTGGCTACCTTTTGCTGTTAGGTGTACTGCCTGCATGGTTATTGTTCAAGACCCCGATAAGTTATCGTCGCTGGCCCAGGGAGTTGTTAAGCAAGTTGCTCGTCGGCGTCGTCTCGGCTGTGCTGTTGGGCGGGGTTGCCTTGATCAATTACCAAGGGTTGTCTTCGCTGTTTCGCAATCATCACGAGTTGCATCTGATGGTGGTGCCGAGCAACTACATCGGCGCCTCGATCGGCTACTTGCGCGAGCAGGTCGCCTCGGCCAAGCAGCCATTTATTACATTGGGCGAGGATGCGCAGCGCAACCCGGCCTGGCAAACCCATGGGCGCAAATCCCTGACGGTGCTGGTAGTGGGCGAGAGCGCGCGTGCGGAGAACTTCGGCATTCTCGGCTATCACCGCGATACCACACCGCAGTTGGATAAAGAGGCCGGCCTGATTGCCTTTACCGACGTGCATTCCTGCGGCACCGAGACCGCCGTGTCGGTGCCGTGCATGTTTTCCAACATGGGCCGCAAGAACTACGACGCGAGCAAGGCCAAGAACGAAGAGGGCCTGCTGGATGTGCTCAAGCGCGCCGGACTGGAAGTGATCTGGCGCGACAACCAGTCCGGCTGCAAAGGCACCTGTGATCGGGTTGCGGTGCAGGACGTCAGTAATCTCAAGGACCCGGTCCTGTGTGCCAACAGTGAATGCCGCGATGAGATCCTGCTCCAGGGTCTGCAGCAATTCATCGATACCCTCGACAAGGACACGGTGCTGGTGTTGCACCAGATGGGCAGCCACGGGCCGGAATACTTCAAGCGTTATCCCAAGGAGTACGAGCATTTCACCCCGGTGTGTGAAAGCAACGCGTTGAACAATTGCAGCCGCGAAAGCATCGTCAACGGCTACGACAATACGCTGGTGTACACCGACCATGTGCTGTCGACCCTGATTGACCTGCTGCGGATAAATCAGGACAAGGTCGACACGGCCATGCTGTACCTGTCGGACCATGGCGAGTCGCTTGGCGAATACAACCTGTTCCTCCATGGCACGCCTTATATGCTCGCTCCGGAGCAACAGAAACATGTGGCGATGCTGGCCTGGTTCTCCGACGGTTATCAGAAAGCCTTCTCGGTCGATACGCATTGCCTGCAACTGAGTCGGGACAAACCCCTCAGCCAGGATAACCTGTTTCATTCGATGCTCGGGCTGCTGGAGGTCAACAGCAAGGTCTACAACCAGGAGCTGGACATGTTTGCCGGTTGTCGCGGCGCAGTCATCGACGGCGTGCTCGCCCGTGAGTAGAAGTTTCCTACACCTTTTTTTCACGCGGCACTGTTTAAGCTGTTGCTCACTTATTTTTACTGAGCTGTGAGTATGCCCGGGCAATCCCCATCCACCGTCGAGCTTGAATTCGCCCGACAGCACGAGCAGGAGCATGCGCAAACGTGCCGTCAACCGGCGCCTCGGCGGTTGCGCCTGGTGTTCTGGCGTGACGAGCAGTTGGTGCGCAACGCTCTGAAGGCCGCCGGCGAGCCCGGCCTGGTGCTGGATGTGGCGTGCGGGGCGGGGCGCTTCTGGCCAGTGCTGGCCGAACATGCCAACCGGGTGATCCTGGCGGCGGACCCGTCGCCGCAAATGCTTGATCACGCGCTCGCCCACCACGAGCAAGCGTTGCTTGAGCGGGTCAGGACCTTCCCGAGTTCTGCGTTCACCCTCGGGCTATCCGCGAACGCGGTGGACTGTATTTTTTGTCTGCAACTGTTTCTGCATATCCAGGCCAGCGAGCATCGCCTGGCGTTGCTGCGCGAATTCCATCGGGTCAGCCGCGACACAGTGATCGTGTCGGTCCAGATCGAGGGCCGGCTGAGAACCGGCCAGCCGCCACCCAGGCGCCTGGTCGACCGGGCCCGGGTCGAAGCGGAGTTTATCGAAGCCGGTTTCAGCGTGCAGTGGTATCAGGATTTCCTGCCCGGTTTTGCCCTGAAGCGGGTTTATGTATTACGTAAGACCAGTTAACCGCTGATGTAGGACTATTCTTGCGTTTGCGCAGGCGATTTCTCTAAAGCTCTTGCTCCGTAGATGCTCGCAATCGCCGACGGCGATATATACTGCGCGCCATTCTTCAAGGGAGAGCCGTGTGGCCATCGATATTCACTGGATTCGCGACAACGATAGCCTCGGTCGGTTTTGCGCCGAATGGCAACAGTTGCCATTCGTCGCCCTCGACACCGAATTCATGCGGGTCGACACCTTTTATCCCATTGCCGGCTTGCTGCAGATCGGTGACGGTAAAAGCGCCTACCTGATCGACCCATTGACCATTGATGACTGGCAACCCTTGGCTGCGCTGCTGGAGAACCCGGCTGTGCTCAAGGTGTTGCATGCCTGCAGCGAGGATCTGGAAGTCTTGCTGCGCCTGACGGGCAGCCTGCCCGCGCCGCTGTTCGACACCCAGCTGGCCGCCGCTTACCTGAACCTGGGCTTTTCGATGGGTTACTCGCGGCTGGTGCAGGAAGTGCTGGGTATCGAGTTGCCCAAGGGCGAGACCCGTTCCGACTGGTTGCAGCGGCCCCTTTCCGAGACGCAGATTAGCTACGCCGCCGAGGATGCCGTGCACCTGGCGGAAGTTTTCGTCGAGTTGCGCCCGAAGCTTTCCGATGAAAAGTACGCCTGGGTATTGGAGGATGGCGCCGAGCTGGTGGCCAACCTGCGACGTGAAATCGACCCGTATGAGGTCTACCGCGAGGCCAAGCTGGCCTGGAAGCTCTCCCGTGCGCAATTGGCCGTACTGCGCGAGCTTTACGCCTGGCGCGAACGCGAGGCGCGAGCCCGTGACCTGCCGCGTAACCGCATTATCCGCGAGCATTCGCTGTGGCCCTTGGCCCGCACGCAACCGGATAACCTCGGCGCGCTGGCAAAAATAGAAGACATGCACCCGCGCACGGTGCGTCAGGACGGCGAATTCCTGCTGGACCTGATCAAGCGTGCCGGCAGCGTGCCGCCCGAGCAATGGCCGCCCGCCGTGGCCGAGCCGCTGCCCATCGAGGCCGCGGCGCTGCTCAAGCGCCTCAAGGCGCTGGGCCAGGCTGAAGCCGAGCGCCTGGGCATTGCGCCTGAATTGATGCTTCGCAAGAAAACCCTCGAAGCCCTGATCAAGAGCGGCTATCCCGAGGGACCTTACCAACTGCCCGATTCGCTGCGTGGCTGGCGCCGCGAGTTGATGGGCCAGGCGCTGCTCGACAGCCTGGCCACCGCCGGAGAACAGCCTTGAAACGTATCTGCTCCATCTACCGAAGCTCGAAGAAAAACGAGATGTACCTGTATGTGCTCAAGAGCGAGGCATTGGCCCGTGTGCCTGAGCCATTGATGGCGGCCTTCGGCAAGGCGATCCATGCCTTCGACCTGGTTCTGAGCCCGGAGCGGCAATTGTCCCGCGAAGACATCAACAAGGTGCTTGAGAACCTCGATACCCAGGGTTATCACCTGCAGATGCCACCGGCAGAGGACGAATACATCGAGCATTTGCCCGAAGAGTTGTTGCGCCGCAACGACCCGGTCTGATTGCCTTGGGCGTCCGTCCTGGGGGCTCTCGAAACACTGGAATGATTATCGGGATGGCCGCGAAGATGGAGCAACACTCTGTCGGCGGTCGTTTGCACTGTTTTTGAAAGGTTTGATTCATGCGCGTTCTGATTGCCGAACACGACCACGCGATGTATGCCCAGCTCCTGCGCCAGGCTGCAGCCGATATCGAAATCCTGACCAGCGGCGACTCCGCTGAACTGTCACGCCTGGCCGCCGATTGCCCGGTCTGGCTCGGCCAGCCGGACTTGCTGGCGACCTTGTTGCGTCAGGGCCACAAGCCCCGTTGGCTGCAATCGACCTGGGCAGGCATCACCCCGCTGCTGGCCGAGGGCCTGGCCCGTGATTACCGCCTGACCCGCGCGGTGGGCATTTTTGGTCAGGTCATGGCCGAATATGTGCTCACCTACATGCTCGGGCATGAGCGCGAAGTCCTGGCGCGCCTGGTCAGCCAGGTGGAGCGCAAATGGGACAATCGCCAGAGCCAGAGCCTGGCGGGCCGCAAGGTATTGATCGTCGGGACCGGCGATATCGGTCGCCGCGTGGCTGAGTTCCTGGTGCCATTTGGCGTGCAGTTGTACGGCATCGCCAGTGAAGCTCGGGAATTGGCGCCGTTTATTGAAGTTGGCGCGTTGCAGGACTTGCCCCGTCTGGTGGGCGAGGTGGACTACGTGATCAATCTGTTGCCGAATACACCGGACACTCACGATATCTACGACGCGGCGTTGTTCAAGCAATTCAAACCCACCGGGCTGTTCATCAATGTCGGCCGTGGCGTGGCCGTGGTCGACGCGGACCTGGTGCAAGCGTTGCAGGACGGGCACCTGGCCGGTGCGGTAATCGACGTGTGCCGCCAGGAGCCGTTGCCACAGCGCCATCCGTTCTGGACCGCCTGGGGATTGTTGCTGACCGGCCACAGCTCCGCACCGACGTCGCCGCCGATGATGGTGCAGTTGTTCCTGGAGAACCTGCGAGCCTATGAGGCCGGCGAAGCGTTGCGCGGGGAAGTGGATTTCAGTCGGGGCTACTGATCCGGCATTCAATGCGGTCCATTGTGGGAGCGAGCTTGCTCGCGATAGCGGTTTATCAGTCGACATCAATGTTGGCTGACTTGACGCCATCGCGAGCAAGCTCGCTCCCGCAGGGGGTGTGTCGAGATCAGAAGGTGAAATCACCCTCGGCCACCAGTTCGCTCAACGGCCGGCGCGGGCTCGGGACTTCGCGGGCCTGGAGGTAGTCGGCCAGCGTCGATTTGTCTCCCAGCTTGCCAATCGCCACGGCCGCGTGCAGAGCGTAGCCGTCGGGGATCTTCAGTTCCTTGCGGGTCAGCTCCTGGTCGAAGCCGGCCATGCCATGGGTGTGCCAGCCGCTGAGGCTCGCTTGCAACGCCAGGTGGCCCCAGGCCGCGCCCGTGTCGAAGGTGTGGCACTGGGCCGGGGTTTCCTCGGTGGCGCCGGGCACCGCGAAGGTGGTTTTCGAGGCGATGATCACCAGCGCCGAGGCGTGTTGGGCCCAGCCACGGTTGAATTCGTTGAGCAAGCCCAGGTAACGCTCCCAGTTCGGCGTGTCGCGACGGGCATACAGGAAACGCCACGGCTGCGAGTTGTAGGCCGAAGGCGCCCAGCGCGCGGCTTCGAAGAAGCTCAGCAGGGTTTCTTCGCAAATGCTTTCAGCGGTGAAAGCGCGGGGCGACCAGCGTTCGATGAACTGGGGGTGGATGGCGTATTCGGCGATGCGGGGATTGGCACTCATGGGCTTACCTTGGCTGGGATCGGGAACGTGATGAAGCAACCTACGTCCACACATCCGGGCTGACAAGCCCCCTTGTACCGACAGTCGCCAATGCTTGGCCTCAAGAGGCCCCGGCACTAGACTGTCGGCCTTTTCACCACGTGATGTTGATGCTTGAGCCATGGCCGCCAAAGTCGAACCGTTCTGGATACGCAAAACCCTCGATCAGCTTGATTCACAGGAGTGGGAATCGCTGTGTGACGGCTGTGGCCTGTGCTGCCTGCAAAAGCTCGAAGACGAAGACGACAACAGCGTCTACTACACGCGTATCGCCTGCAAATTGCTCGACCTGAAGACATGTCAGTGCACCGATTACCCCAATCGTCGCGACTTTGTTCCTGATTGCATCCAGCTCACGCCAGGCAAGGCCGATGAGTTCAAATGGTTGCCGCCAACCTGCGGCTATCGCCTGGTCAGCGAGGGCAAGGACCTGCCGCTTTGGCACCATCTGGTCTGCGGCGACCGTGACGCGGTGCACCACGAACGCATTTCCCAATCCGGGCGCATGCTCGCCGAAGGCAGCGTGGCTGAAGAGGATTGGGAAGATCACCTGATTTTCCGCGCCGGCTGAAACACCCGCCATCGCACCCCAGGAGAACCCATGGCTGCAGGATTGAAATGGATGCTGGCGGCCGGGCTGCTGGCAGTGAGCGGACCGCTGTGGGCCGCGCAGAAAGTCGATCTGGATTATCACATCCACCTGTTGCCGCAGAGCGACCAGGCCGAAGTGCGCCTGACGCTGGCGCGGGGCTCGGCGGTGCGCAGCCTGGATTTCGATCTTGGAAGCGATGGTCGCTACAGTGATTTCAAAGCCGATGGCCAGTGGCAACTGACTCCCGGTCACGAAGCTCGGGGCGTCTGGCGCCCAGCTGCTGACAAGGCGAGCCTGACTTATCGCGTCCGCCTCAGCGAGTCGCGCAAAAACGGCTCCTTTGAGACCCGCATGACCCCCGGATGGGCGCTGCTGCGCGGTGATGACCTGGTACCGCCAGCCAGGCTGGATCAGCAGGACGGCACTGAACTGGTTTCACGCCTGGAATTCGAATTGCCGGGTGGCTGGCAAAGCATCGAGACGCCCTGGCCGCGTATCGGCAAGCAGCGTTTTCGCATCGACAACCCTTCGCGCCTGTTCGACCGACCGACGGGCTGGATGCTGGCCGGCAAGCTCGGCAGCCGCCGCACGCGCCTGGGCGAGACCGAAGTGACCGTGGCTTCGCCGCGAGGCCAGGGCATGCGGCGGATGGACGTGCTGACGCTGCTGACCTTCGTCTGGCCGCAGGTGCAGGCAATCGTGCCGCGCCATCCGGCCAAGCTGTTGATCGTTGGCGCGGGCGACCCGATGTGGCGTGGCGCCCAGGGCGGCCATGAATCGATTTACCTGCACAGCCGTCCGGCATTGGTCAGCGAACGGGGCAGCAGCCCGTTATTGCGGGAGTTGGTCCAGGTGCTGGCGCGCATCAACGATCATGATCGCAGCGATTGGATCAGCGAAGGGCTCAACGAGTATTACGCCATCGAATTGCTGCGCCGTGCCGGCGGCATGAGCGACGAGCGTTACCAGGCACTGAATGATCGACTCGGCCGGGACAGCAAGGGCGTTACGACATTGCGTGGTGAACAGGTGAGCCCTGCAATGGTGTCCAAGGCGGTGCTGCTGTTGCAGGAGCTTGATCGGGAAATTCGCCTGAAGACCCGCAACAAGCGTTCGCTGGATGATGTACTGCAAGGGGCGATGCGGTTGGAAACCGTCGACACCGAGGAGTTTGTGCAGCTCAGTGAAAGTGTTCTGGGTGCAGGCTCAACTGTTCTGGATAGCCGGTTACTCCAGTAACACCGCCATCGCGAGCAAGCTCGCTCCCACATTGATCGAGTCGTACACAAATAGTGTGTCCATTGAAGATCCAGTGTGGGAGCGAGCTTGCTCCGGGCGGCGTTCCGACGATGGGGCCATCAGCCTCTACGCATCTGTCCGCTCAGAGCCCAGCCTTCGGCGAAACCAACGAATCATTTCCCGTCACCGTAGCGGTGCCGGTCGCCGCCTCGGCATTGGTTTTCATGCGGCTCAGTTCATCACCGGCCTGCTCGATCCGGGCGCGGGCGTCGTGCAGGTGCTGACGGTTTTTTTCCAGCAGGGTCTTGGCCGAACAATGTCCGGTGATGCCGCGGGCCAGGGCCATGCCGCCGATTGCCAGTTGGGCCAGGCCGATCACACCGCCGCGGCGCAAGCCCTTGCCCATCATCAGCACCCCACCGGCCAGTGACCCAATGCGCTCCCAGCCGTGCACATTCTGCGGGCTGCGGGTTTGGAAAGGGGTAGTCTCAACCGGCCCGAACGGATTGTTGTCGCTCATGATCTGTCTCCAGTGTGGGGATGTGTATAAAGCTGACTGCCAGAGCGAATCCGTCGTTCCATGGAATTTCCCGCCGGTCAGCGAAATTGCGGCCCCGAGCGGGTGTTGTTGCCTTTGGCCATGCGGTCGTAGAGCACGACGTTGACTGTAGCGGCCAGGTTCATGCAGCCGTTGGTGGGGATATAGATCACGTCTTCGCACCAGTCGCGGATGTCCTTGTCCAGGGAACCGTCTTCCGGGCCGAAGATGTACAGGGCCCGGTCCGGATGGGTGTATTCGGGCAAGGGACGGGCGCCGTCCACCAGTTCCACGGCCACCGGCACGCAGCCCAGGGGCAGGATCTTTTTCAGGTCGTCGATGCCGATCAGCGGGATGTCGTAGTGGACTTTTTTGGTGTCGGTAACGAAGTCGGCAGCGCGTTCGTAGCGCTTGCCGGTGTAGAACACCGACGCGACGCCGTAACAGCCAGCGGCACGCATGACCGAACCGACGTTTTCCGGCGACTTGGGGTTGAACAGACCGATGCAGCTGTAGCGTTTGTTGGCCACGGACGGGGTGCCTTTGGGAAAAGGCGCGATTATACGGGGAATGGGTGAGGCTGGTCAGGTTCGAGATCAGTGGTGTTTGTTAGATTGCCATCGCGAGCAAGCTCGCTCCCACACTGGATTTTCGGCGTCCACAAAACCTGTGGGAGCGAGCTTGCTCGCGATGGCGGCCTGACAGTCTGCAACATTTTTGGGTAATGACGACTACTCGTCTTTTTTCATCAACCCGGCCAGCGCGGCGAAGGGGTTGTGCGTCGCCTTGGCGATCTTCGGCGTGCTCAGGGAGCCGTCGCCGAAGTATTGCTGGTCGGTATAGCGCGAGTGCTCGTTGTCGTGGCAGTACAGGCACAGCAGTTCCCAGTTGGAACCGTCCTGCGGGTTGTTGTCGTGGTTGTGGTCACGGTGATGGACGGTCAGTTCGCTCAGGCGCTTGCCGGAAAACTCACGGGCGCAGCGACCGCAGACGTGGGGGTACATTTTCAGGGCTTTGTCGCGGTAGCCCATTTCCCGGTCGCGCTGGGCGTCGGCGAGGATGCGGTCGAGCTTGGCGGTGTTGGGCGGTGGGGTGGACGAACTCATGGGTTCACCTTTGTAAAAAGACTGATGACGGTTGGACAGAGTTTAGCTCAGCCCTTGAGCTTCTCGGCAATCCAGATGGTGTGGCGGGTGCCCTTGTTGCCATGGGCGAACACTTGCACCTCTTCGGCCTTGAAGCCGGCCTTTTTCAGCTTGTCGGAAAACTGCCGGTCAGCGCTGGCCGACCATACCGCCAGCACGCCCTTGGGGCGCAGGGCCTTGGCGCACGCGGCCAGGCCGCCGGCCGAATACAGCCAACTGTTGGCTTTCTGGGTCAGGCCTTCCGGGCCGTTGTCGACATCCAGCATGATCGCGTCGAACCCCTGCGGCTCGGCTTGCAGGACCTTGGCGACGTCTTCCATGCGGACCACGGTGCGCGGGTCCGACAGCGGTCGCCCGGCCTTTTCGCCGAGGGGGCCGCGGTTCCACTCGACCACACCCGGGACCAGCTCGGCCACTACCACTTCGGCGCTCTTGCCCAGGTGTTTCAGGGCGGAGGCGAGGGTGAAGCCCATGCCGAGACCACCGATCAGCACCCGCGAGCCGGGACGGCCGGCGACCTTGCGACAGGGAATCTCGGCCAGGGCATCTTCGGAACCGTGCATGCGGGTATTCATCAACTGTCCGCCGTCACCGCCCTGGATCTTGATGACGAAATCTTCGCCATACTCGAAAAGGCACAAGGCACCGCTGTTGTCGGGAATGGGCGTGGTGTCGAGAAGAACGAAACGTTTCATGGAAATCTCATGGGAATGGGGCAGACCGGCCCGGTTGGGACTAGCCTGAAAGCAGACAATAGCCACGGAGCCATTGATGAAGTGCACCATTCTAACGGCCATTGCCGTGGCGGCGCTCTCGATAAGTTGCGCCCAGGCCCAGCAACCGACGATTCCCGTCAACCCGCCGAGCATTCCCGGGGCGCCGGGCACCGCCACGCCCATGCCGTATCCGCCGGTCACGCTCAACGGCGTGCCCAAGGCTGCCCCACCGGGTGGCGGCCCGCCGCTGTTGCCGCCGATCGAAATGCCCAGGCCGCCGAAGGACCAGCCGATCCCGGGCATGGAACCGAAGCCGGCGAAGGCGAAGTCGCCGGGGGGTTAGATTTTTAACTCGACGCCATAACCTGTGGGAGCGAGCTTGCTCGCGATGGCGGCGGATCGGTCAGAATTAAAGTCGACTGACACACCGCTATCGCGAGCAAGCTCGCTCCCACAGGGGCTCGTGCAAGGTCCAATGGTTCAGCTACACCTGCTGCGACAGCAACTGCCCGTCGGCCATGCGCAGGCGCTTGGACAGGGAGACGGCGAGGGCGCGGATGATCTTGGCGGCGATCTTCGGTGCGTCGTTGAGCATTTTTTCCAGGGAGTCCTTGCCCAGGTTCAACAACTGACATTCGGTGGCGGCGATGCAACTGGCCGAGCGTCGTTCGCCGTCGAGCACGGCCATTTCGCCGAAGGCGCGGCCGCTGCGCAGCGTGGCGATGGTCACGGGCTGGCCGTCGGGGCCGGTTTTCTGCACGGCCACCTGGCCGGTGTGAAGGATGCACATGAAACTGCCGGCATCGCCCTCGCGAAAAATCGCTTCGCCCTGGGCGACGGTACTGATGCTGAAATAGCCCGATGCCGCGGCGAAGTCGACGGGCAGCAGTTGGTCGAAGAGACCACAGTCCATCAGCCAGTCGCGAATTTGGTTGTTCAGTAAGGTCGGTTCTGACATGTCGTCACGGTCTTTTCTTATCGTGTTCTGCGATTTTGGATTGTCTTGAATGTAAGGCGATTCCCTGTGGGAGCGAGCCTGCTCGCGAATTCGGTCTTTCAGCCAACGTTGGGGCAGGCCGATCCACCGTCATCGCGAGCAGGCTCGCTCCCACATTTGATCCAGTCGAGCCAGGTATGGAGCTAAGACCCGGCCATCCCGCAGAGTTCCTCAAGCCACGCCCAAAACCTTCAAGACAAATGCATATTCGAGCGCTACGTCACGCAATCCCTGGTAGCGGCCGCTCATGCCGCCATGGCCAGCGCCCAGTTCGGTCTTGAGTAGCAGCGGGTTTTCGTCGGTCTTGGTCGCGCGCAGTTTCGCCACCCACTTGGCCGCTTCCCAGTACTGCACGCGGCTGTCGTTGTAGCCGGCGATCACCAGCATCGCCGGATACGCCTGGGCGCGGACGTTTTCGTACGGCGCGTAGGCCCGGATCCGATCATAGACGTCCGGCTCCTCGGGGTTGCCCCATTCGTCGTATTCGGTCACGGTCAGTGGCAGTTCGGGGTCGAGCATGGTGTTGAGCACGTCGACGAACGGCACTTCGGCGATCGCCACCTTGAACAGGTCCGGGCGTTGGTTGAGGACTGCGCCGATCAGCAGGCCACCGGCGCTGCCGCCGCTGATCGCCAACTGATCGGCCGAGGTGAAGCCCTGGGCGATCAGGTGTTCGGCGCAAGCGATGAAATCACTGAAAGTGTTGTGCTTGTGCTCCTGCTTGCCGGCGCGATACCAGGCCTCGCCCAGTTCGCCGCCGCCGCGCACATGGGCGATGGCAAACGCTACGCCACGATCCAGCAGGCTCAAGCGCGAATGGGAGAACCACGGGTCGAGGCTTTCGCCATAGGCGCCGTAGCCGTACAAGTACAGCGGCACGGGTTTGCCCAAGGCCTCGCGCTTGACCACCAGACTGATTGGCACTTGCGTACCGTCCGGTGCCGTCGCCCAAAGCCGTTGGCTGACATACGCATCGGCATCAAACGGACCCAGCACCGGGGTTTGCTTGAGTACGACCTGAGCACCGCTGGCCAGGTCCAGCTGGCGGATCTGCGCCGGACGATTCAGCGCTTCGTAGCGCAGGCGAATGCGCTCGCTGACAAACTCCAGGCTGTTCTGCACGTGCAGGCTGTAGGCCGCGTCCGGCAATTGCACCCGATAGGCCGGTAAACCTTGTGGGTGGACTTCGATGATCGGCAGGCCGCCCTCGCGCAGGCTCAATGTCATGGCGCTGGCGTTCAGGCTCAGGCCGTCAATCATCACCGCGTCACTGTGGGGGATCAGGTTCTGCCAGTCGGCTTCGGCCGGCGCTTCGCCCATATCAGGCGCCTGGTACAGGGCGAAATTGATGCCGTCGCGGTTGCTGCGGATGAACCAGGTCCATTGCCCTTCGAGCAGGCCATGGTCGACATCGTATTCGTGGTTCTCTACCCGTGGCGCGACGCAGGTAAACGGTTGTTGTGGTTGCGCCGCGTCCAGCACCCAGACTTCGCTGGTGGTCTTGCTGCCCAGGGACAGGATCAACTGCCGCTCGGAGCTTGAACGGTAGCAATGCAGGAAAAAGCGCCCGTCCGGCTCATGGAACACTTCTTCGGCGGCGGTGCCGTCCAGGCGATAGCGCAGCAGCTTGTGCGGGCGATGGGTATCGTCAAGTTCGCCGAAGAACAGCGTCAGGCTGTCGTTGGCCCAGGTCATGCTGCCGTCGCAGTTTTCGAAGGACAGCTCGCTGACCTTGTCGTTGGACAGTTCTTTGACGAACAGCGTGTAGATCTCATCGCCGCTGGTGTCCAGGCTGTAGGCCAGACGCTGATGGTCGGGGCTGATGCTGAACGCGCCGAGGGAAAAGAAACCGCCATCGGCCAGCGCGTTCGGGTCCAGCAACAGCTGTTCACGACTTTCATCGATCGTCAGGCTGTCATCGGCCGGACGCGGGCAACGGTAATGGCGAGCGTATTCATCACCCGCCGTGGTGCGGGTGTAATACAGGTAAGGGCCCCAGGGCGAGGGCAGGGAGAGGTCGGTTTCGAGGATTCGTCCCTTGATTTCCTGGAACAGCGTTTCGCGCAGTTCGGCCTGATCGGCGAGCCGGGCTTGCTGGTAGCTGTTTTCAGCCTTCAGGTATTCGAGCACGGCGTCGGTGTCGCGCTCCTGCAGCCAGGCGTAGGGGTCAACACCGGGGGCCTTGCGGGCAATCGGGGCGTCGGGAACGTGGGCGGATAGGGGCATGGAAAAACTCTCAAGCATGATACGAACAGGGACAAGTGGCCGACGGGGTCAGTTCGGTAGCCGGACCGAAAAACTCACCCCGCCGGGCATCCGGCAGATGCCGGGGCAGCCTGACGAGCGAAAAGCCGTTACTATAAGCGCCTCTTTGCCTGCCTTGCCATGGACACCATGACCGAGAACGATTATCTGATTGCCTGGGGTCTCTACGCCTTCGCCGCCCTCGGCTGCCTCCTGGTGTGGATGCGCATGACCCGCTTCATGTGGCGCTGGTTGCGCGAGCCGCTGCGGCTGCTGATGGCGGTGTTGCTGTTCAGCCCGACCATCGTCGACCCGGTGAAGGAAAAGGTCGCCCCGGCGCTGGCCATTGCCGCTCTGGACCTGCTCTTCAAGGTTGGCAACAACGTCTGGCGCGCAGCGTCCGACCTGCTCATGTACGCCATGATCGCCTTCGGCCTCTATCTCGTCCTGGTGCTGATCCGTATTCCTGTCGAACGCGCGGCCAAGGCTCGCCAGGAGCGGGCCGCCGCGGCCAAAGCGGCCGCCGCTGCCGAGCCTGACGACGAGCCTGCGTTCGGCGTGGCCGGTGATGACCGTTATGGTCGCCCACCCGTGCCGAGCAATCCCCAGCGTTCGCGTATCGAACCGCGCCTGTAACCGGGCTGCCCAATCAAACGAGGGTTCGAGCATGTGTGAGTTATTGGGCATGAGCGCCAATGTGCCGACCGATATCGTCTTCAGCTTCACCGGGCTGATGCAGCGCGGCGGCAAGACCGGGCCGCACCGCGACGGCTGGGGCATCGCTTTTTATGAAGGCCGTGGCCTGCGCCTGTTCCAGGACCCGGCCGCCAGCAGCGAGTCGGAAGTGGCGAACCTGGTGCAACGTTATCCGATCAAGAGCGAAGTGGTCATCGGTCACATCCGCCAGGCCAACGTCGGCAAGGTCTGCCTGTCCAACACCCACCCGTTCGTGCGGGAGTTATGGGGGCGCAACTGGTGTTTCGCCCACAACGGCCAGCTCGCCGATTTCCAGCCGGGCGTGAGTTTCTACCGCCCGGTGGGCGATACCGACAGCGAGGCGGCGTTCTGCGACCTGCTCAACCGCGTGCGCCAGGCTTATCCTGAGCCGGTGGAGGTCGAGCAGTTGCTGCCGGCCTTGATCGAGGCGTGCAGCGAATACCGCAGCAAGGGCGTGTTCAATTGCCTGCTCAGTGACGGCGACTGGCTGTTCTGCTATTGCTCGACCAAACTGGCGCAGATCACCCGGCGCGCACCGTTCGGCCCGGCGCGGCTAAAGGATGTGGACGTGATTGTCGACTTCCAGGCCGAAACCACGCCCAACGACGTGGTCACGGTGATTGCCACCGAACCCTTGACCGAAAACGAAACCTGGACCCGCTACGAACCGGGCCAATGGAGCCTGTGGCGACGCGGCGAATGCGTCAGCCATGGCCGGACCGAATAAGGACGTCACGTTATGTTGCTCAGTTATCTACGGTTGGTGTTGTTCGCGGTGGGCCTGCTGGTTGGGGTCCAGGTGCCGGGCTTCGTCAATGATTACGCCAAGCGGGTCGAGGCCCACCTGATCGAGGCGCAGACTGGCCTGCAGGGGTTCCAGGGCACCGCCAACCAGTTCTTCAAGGGTGACATGCAGGCCCTGGTGGCGCATTACCGCGCCAGTGAAGACCCGATCTTTCGCAGCGATGCCGACAGCCTGAACACCTTGCTCGTGCGCCAGCAGGCTCTGGACAAGCAGTTCCAGGCAATGCAGGGCCCGTGGTACATCCGCCTGCTGCAGGTGGCCCTGGCCGCCGATCCGGACATCCGCAAGGAAACCTGGAACGGCTACAGCTACCAGATCCTGCTGACCCCCGAGGCGATGATCTGGGGCATCAGCGGCGCGATGTTGCTGTCGTTCGGCCTGGAATGCCTGTTCCGCCTGATCGACTGGGTGGTGCTGGGTGGCAAGCGCCTGCGCCAGAGCCGGCCGATCGAAGAGCGTGACCTGCGCGGACTCTGACTCGATGGTTCAGTGAGCTTCCTGTGGCGAGGGAGCTTGCTCCCGCTGGGCTGCGGAGCGGCCCCAAGATTTTGCGAGCGCTACGCACTCGAGCGGGAGCAAGCTCCCTCGCCACAAAAGCGGTCCGCCTTTCCTGGCGATGTGCTGCCCAATCAAGTTTTTCTTATGACCCGGCCAAGGTTTTATTCGTTGGACGCGATCAGCCGTGGGCTCAAGAATCGGGGCAACGGTCTCCACGCCAGCGTCGTCGAGACTCACAACAATAAAACCCGTGGAGAACCACCATGAGTGCACCCGACACGCTCGGCGTCCCCCAACCCCAGGCCCGCTCCGGTCCGTTCGATTGGTATCGCAACATCAACCAGCAGGAACGGCGCACCTTCTGGAGCTGCAAGATCGGTTACGCCCTGGACGGCATGGACACCCAGATGCTCAGCTTCGTGGTGCCGACGCTCATCGCGATGTGGGGCATCAGCACGGGTGAAGCGGGGCTGATTCACACCAGCACCTTGATCGCTTCGGCCATCGGCGGCTGGGTGGCGGGCATTCTCTCGGACCGCATCGGTCGAGTGCGCACGTTGCAATTGACGGTATTGTGGTTTGCGTTTTTCACCTTTCTCTGCGGTTTCGCCCAGAACTACGAACAACTGTTGATCGCCCGCACGCTGATGGGCTTCGGCTTCGGCGGCGAGTGGACCGCCGGCGCCGTGTTGATGGGCGAAGTGATTCGCGCCAAGGACCGTGGCAAGGCGGTCGGCATGGTGCAATCGGGCTGGGCCCTGGGCTGGGGCATGACGGCGATTCTGTATGCGCTGCTGTTCTCGGTGCTGCCGCCGGAAGACGCCTGGCGCGCATTGTTCATCCTCGGCATCGTGCCGGCGGTGTTCGTGATCTTCGTTCGCCGGCTGGTCAAGGACCCGGAAGTCTATAACCAGACCAAGGCCCGGCTGACGCCCGAGAACCCAGCGAAGTTCTACGAGATTTTTGCCCCCGGCATTCTGTTCACGACGATTCGAGCCTCGCTGCTGACCACTGGCGCGCTGGGTGGCTACTACGCCATCACCTCCTGGCTGCCGACCTTCCTGAAAAACGAGCGCGGCTTGAGCGTCCTGAGTACCGGCGGCTACCTGGCGATGGTGATCGTCGGCTCTTACGTGGGTTACGTCATCAGCGCTTATTTGTCCGACATCCTCGGACGCAAGAAAAATTTCGTCCTGTTTGCCGTCGGTTCCTTCACCATCGTGCTGCTGTACACCCAGGTGCCGGTGAGCAACAACGTGATGCTGTGGCTGGGCTTCCCCTTGGGCTTCTTCGCTTCGGGCATGTTCAGCGGCATGGGGTCGTTCCTCACCGAACTGTTCCCCACGCGCATCCGCGGATCGGGGCAGGGCTTCTGCTACAACATTGGCCGCGCGGTGGCGGCGCTGTTTCCGCTGTTGATCGGTATCCTGAGCCAGAAGGTGCCGCTGAGCGTCGGTATCGGAGCCTTCGCGGCGGTGTCCTATGGCGTGGTGATCCTGGCGGCCCTGAGCCTGCCGGAGACTCAGGGCAAGCAGTTGGAAGCCGACTGATTGATAACCTGTGGGGGTGCGATCCCCATGGTCCATAAGAAAGAATCCACAGGAGCGTTCACCGTGAACCGCCTGCTACTGAACTGCGACATTGGCGAAAGCTTCGGCAACTGGACCATGGGTCTGGACGCCGAGGTGATGCCCTTCATAGATTGCGCCAACATCGCCTGCGGCTTTCATGCCGGCGACCCGAGCATCATGCGCAAGACCGTCAGCCTCGCCCTGAGCCACGGCGTACGGATCGGCGCGCACCCGGCCTATCAGGACCTGGCGGGCTTCGGCCGCCGCTCCATGGCCTATGGCGCCCAGGAGCTGCAAGACCTGCTGCACTACCAGATCGGCGCCCTGGACGGTATCTGCCGGGCCCAGGGTGGACAGGTCAGCTACGTCAAACCCCATGGTGCGATGTACAACGACATGATGGCCAACCCGGCGCAACTGCGTGCTGTTATCGAGGCCATCGCCGCGTATGACCGGCAGTTGCCGCTGATGCTGCTGGCGACCCGGGACAACAGCGCCGCCCAGTCCCTGGGCGACGAATACGGTGTGACCCTGTGGTTCGAAGCCTTTGCCGACCGGGCCTATGACAGCGCCGGTCGCCTGGTCTCGCGGCAATTGCCGGGGGCGGTGCATCACGATTCCGAGGTGATCATCGGGCAGGCACTGACCATTGCCCGCGGCGACGCGCTGACGGCCAGCGACGGCAGCGCCTTGAATCTGCACGCCGATACGTTGTGTGTGCACGGCGACAACGCCAGCTCCGTGGCGGCCGTGCAGCGTATCCGCGAGGCCCTCGACCGGCAGAGCGCGCCATGAAACCACGCGTGGAAGTGGTGGCGGTGGACTGCCTGATGGTGCGTCTGTTCGATGAAATCGCCGAGGCCAACATGCCGTGGATGCTCGCTGCGAGCGAGCGCCTGCGCGCGGTTTTCGCCGATGATCTGATCGATCTGGTGCCGTCCTACACCACCCTGATGGTGCATTACGATTTGCTCGCCCTGACTCCGACCCAGGCCCGCGAGTTGATCGGCGAAGCGCTGAACAACCTCTCGCCGGATGCCCGGTCCGCCGGGCAATGCCATGTGCTGCCGGTGTGGTACGACCCAAGTGTCGGGCCGGAGCTGGACCTGCTGGCGAGCCGCAGCGGGTTGACGGTGACGCAAGTCATCCAGTGTCACAGTGAGCGCGAATATCAGGTGTTCGCCCTGGGCTTCGCGCCGGGATTCGCTTTCATGGGGCTGGTGGACGAGGAACTGGCCGCACCGCGACTCGACACCCCACGCAAACGGGTCGCGGCGGGCAGCGTCGGAATCGCCGAGCGCCAGACCGCCGCGTATCCGGTGGTATCGCCTGGCGGCTGGAACCTGATCGGCCGCACCCCAGCCAAATTGTTCGACCGCGAGCGCGATGGCTACAGCCTGATGCAGCCCGGCGACACGGTGCGTTTTGCCGCTGTCGGTCACGCTGAGTTCATTGCCCTGGGCGGCGACGACACACCGTTGGAGGCACAGGCATGAGCCGTCTGTTGATCGAGGCCAGCACAGCGCTGTGCCTGTTGCAGGACACTGGCCGCTTCGGCGTCAGGCACCTGGGCGTGACCCAGGGCGGCGCGGCGGACTGGCTGTCGATGAGCTGGGCCAATTGGATGCTGGGCAACGCCCCGGACGCGGCGGTGGTGGAAATCACCCTCGGCGGTTTTACCGTGGTGGCCGAGGAGGATTGCGTGCTGGCGCTGGCCGGTGCGGACCTGGGCGCGCGGATAGACGGGCAGGGCGTGGCGTCGTGGCGCTTCTTCAGCCTGCGCCAAGGCCAGACGTTGGCGCTCACTCAGCCGGTGCTCGGTGCCCGCGCCTACCTGGCGGCTCCCGGCGGCTTTAATGCGCCTGCGGTGCTGGGCAGCCGGGCGACGGTGGTGCGCGAAGAACTCGGTGGCCTGGATGGGCGGGGGCGGGCGCTGAGTCGCGGTGAGCAGCTGAGTTATTCAGGATCGGCAACGCCTCGGCCGATGCCGCACAGGCGGATTCCGGACTTTCAGCAGCTGCAGCCGCTGGACCTGATCCTCGGTGCGCAAAATGGCGCGTTCAGCGGACGCAGCCTGTTCGATGCCTTCAATACACCGTGGACGCTGGACAGTCGCGCCGATCGCATGGGCATGCGCTTGCTCGGTCCGGCGCTGGAATACCAGGGCCCGGCGATGATTTCCGAAGGCATTCCGCTCGGCGCCGTGCAGGTGCCGCCGGACGGCCAGCCGATCGTGCTGCTCAATGATCGGCAGACCATCGGCGGTTATCCGCGCCTGGGCGCCTTGACGCCGCTGTCCCTGGCCCGGTTGGCGCAATGCCTGCCAGGGACGCAACTGCGGTTGCGGCCGGTGGTGCAGGAGGTGGCGCATCGGCAGCAGGTTGAGTGTATGCGGGGGTTGTTAAACCGCTAAAAGCTTCGTCGGATCGCCGCCCGGAGCAGGCTCGCTCCCACAGGGTGGACCCCATATGTGACGAAGATTCAGTGTGGGAGCGAGCCTGCTCGCGAAGAGGCCCTTACAGGCACCGGAAGACTTTACTTGGAAAGAAACCGCATCCCTTCCTCCAACCCTCGCAACGTCAGCGGATACATCCGGTCCTCCACCAACTCACGGACGATATTGGTCGAGGCGGTGTAACCCCAGGTGTCCTTCGGGTACGGATTGATCCAGATGAGCTTCTTGTACTTCTCCATGAAGCGCTGCATCCACACATAACCGGCTTCTTCGTTCCAGTGCTCGACGCTGCCGCCGGCCTGGGTGATCTCGTAGGGGGCCATGGCCGCGTCGCCGATGAAGATCACTTTGTAGTCGGCGCCGTATTTGTGCAGCAGGTCCTGGGTCGAAGTGCGCTCCGAGGTGCGACGCAGGTTGTTCTTCCACACCGATTCGTAGACGAAGTTGTGGAAGTAGAAATACTCCAGGTGCTTGAACTCGGTCTTGCAGGCCGAGAACAGCTCCTCGCAGATCTTCACATGGGCGTCCATCGAGCCGCCGATGTCGAACAGCAGCAGGAGCTTGACGGTGTTGCGGCGCTCCGGGCGCATCTGGATGTTCAACAGGCCAGCGTCCCGGGCGGTGTGATCGATGGTGCCGTCGATGTCCAGCTCTTCGGCCGCGCCCTGGCGGGCGAACTTGCGCAGGCGGCGCAGGGCGATCTTGATATTGCGAGTGCCCAGTTCCACCTGGTCGTCGAGGTTCTTGTACTCGCGCTGATCCCAGACTTTCACGGCCTTGCCCTGGCGCTTGCCAGCGTCGCCGACCCGGATGCCTTCGGGGTTGAAGCCGCCGGAACCGAACGGGCTGGTGCCGCCGGTGCCGATCCACTTGTTGCCGCCGGCGTGGCGTTCCTTCTGTTCTTCCAGACGCTTCTTGAACTCTTCGATCAGCTTGTCCAGACCGCCCAGGGACTGGATCTGTGCCCGTTCCTCATCGGTCAGGGAGCGCTCGAACTCCTTGCGCAACCAGTCCTCGGGAATCAATGCCTGCAGATGATCATCAAGTTTTTCCAGACCATTGAAGTAAGCGCCGAACGCGCGGTCGAACTTGTCGAAATGCCGTTCGTCCTTCACCAGGATGGCCCGGGACAGGTAATAGAACTCGTCCATGTCGGCGAAGATCACCCGCTGTTTCAGCGCGTTGATCAGGTCCAGCAGTTCGCGCACCGACACCGGCACCTTGGCGGCGCGCATCTCATTGAACAGGTTAAGCAGCATGGCAATCGCCCTCGCTCTTGTTGGACGAAGAGGATCAGCGAGTGCCGCGACGGCTCATGAACGCCAGGCGCTCAAGCAATTGCACGTCCTGTTCGTTCTTGACCAGGGCGCCGGCCAGCGGCGGGATAGCCTTGGTCGGATCACGCTCGCGCAGCACCGCTTCGCCGATGTTGTCGGCCATCAGCAGCTTGAGCCAGTCCACCAGTTCGGAGGTGGAAGGTTTTTTCTTCAGACCCGGCACCTTGCGCACGTCGAAGAACACGTCCAGCGCTTCGCTGACCAGGTCTTTCTTGATGTCCGGGTAGTGCACGTCGACGATTTTCTGCAGGGTGGCGCGGTCGGGGAAGGCGATGTAATGGAAGAAGCAGCGGCGCAGGAAGGCGTCCGGCAGTTCCTTTTCGTTGTTGGAGGTAATGATGATGATCGGGCGCTGCTTGGCCTTGATGGTTTCGTCCGTCTCGTAGACGTAGAACTCCATCTTGTCGAGTTCCTGCAGCAAGTCGTTGGGGAACTCGATGTCGGCCTTGTCGATTTCGTCGATCAGCAGGATGACCCGCTCTTCGGACTCGAACGCTTCCCAGAGCTTGCCCTTCTTCAGGTAGTTGCGCACGTCGTGGACCTTGTCCACGCCCAGCTGTGAATCACGCAGGCGGCTGACCGCATCGTATTCGTAGAGGCCTTGGTGGGCCTTGGTCGTGGACTTGATGTGCCAGGTGATCAGGCGCGCGCCGAAGGACTCCGCCAGTTGTTCGGCCAACATGGTCTTGCCGGTGCCCGGTTCGCCCTTGACCAGTAACGGCCGTTCCAGGGTGATGGCGGCGTTCACCGCCAGTTTCAGGTCATCGGTGGCCACGTAGGCGCGGGTGCCTTCGAACTTCATCTGCAAATCCTCGAACGGTGTCGCCGGCCCGGCGAGGCGGGGCGCGCGAAATAAATGTCGTGCCCGACTATAACGCGCGGCCCCGCCGACTGTGAACGCAGACGCTGTATTCAGTCTCTGAATGGGGCGTCACATGTTGACTCAGTCTCGGCGTCTTGCCAGTATTGCCTATCGCCAAATCGGCGATACATTCGATGGCATGTCCACTAAATATCGATTCAGAGATACCTATCGCATCCAATTGCGGGAAAGGGATCATCCACCTCCCCATGTCCACCTCACCGGTGGCGGAGTGGATGTCGTCCTGGGCCTAGAGACCGTTGAAGTCATGATGGGCCGCGCTCCGCCATTGATTATCAAGGAAGCGCTGGACTGGGTCCGGGCCCATCAGGCGCAACTGCTGGAGGATTGGCAACGATGCTACCCATGAAACGGCCGCGGCTAATGGCCGTGCAGCCTTTATTGCCGTTCAGTCTCGAACTGACATTCATCGACGGTCAACAACTGAGGCTGGACTTGAGCGCCGATGTGCAAAGTTATCCGGGCTTGCAGCCATTGCTTGAAGACGGTGCGTTTGGTGGCGCAGCCCTGGGCGACGACGGCTGGAGTGTGGAGTGGCCGGACCTGGATATCCAGATCGGCGCCGACACCTTGTATTTCAACGCATTGGCCCAGAATGCCGCGGATGAAAACACCCGTATTTTCATCGATTGGCGCGCCCGAACCGGGTTGCCATTAAACAAGGCGGCCGAAGCGCTGGGGGTCAGTCCGCGCAGTATCACTCGCTACAGCAGCGGCCGTGAGGCGGTACCGCGATCGCTGGCTCTTGCATGCCTGGGCTGGGACTCTCTGCAACGCGGTACGGGCCGGGCGGTGGCGGAGCAAAAAGGTCGCTACGTTGTCACTCCCAAGACCTAGTCTTTGGAGGGCGGCGGCTGTTCATAACGGGCATTGAAGGCCTGGACGAAACCGTTGCGCAGAATCTGCAGGAAGGCTTCGAAGGCGCTGATGTTCTGCTGATGCACGTTGCCGCTGAGCTCCACGCGAGTGGCGAACTGGTTCTTGCTCTGGTTTTTCAGGGCGGTTTCGCCCGTGCCGACCAAGGCTTCCCAGACCGAGCGGAAGATGTTCTTGTTCTTGTTTTCGACGTCCTGTTGCCAGTCGAACACGTCCACATCGCGAAGCAGCGGCTTGATGTAACCGCTGAGCCGGGCGTTATCGGCTTCGGCCTCGACTACAAGGTCGCCGTGGCCGGCGTTGAAATCGAACTTGCCATAGGCCGCGGCAAAGTCGTTCAGGCGCTTGAGCTCGATGTTGGTGGCGCGCAGGCGGAAATCGAAATCCTCGAAGTCGCTCAATGGATCGAAGGTTGCCTGGACTTCCAGTGGCGCATGCTCGGCCACCAGGGCCTTGCCTTCGAAACGGGCGTCGCGCTTGCCTTCGGTGTCGACCACATTGGTCAGGTTATAAAAGCTGGCGTTGACGTTGGTAGCTCGCAGATTGACCGGTGGTTTGGAGTTGAAGTTGCGAAACGTGGCCTTGCCGTCGCTGATCCGCACCTCGTTCAGGGTGATGGGCATCAGTTTGCTCAATTGTTCACGCCAATTGGTACCCCGGCCGGTCTGGGAGTTCTGCCGGTTGGGCCCGCCGTCAACGAAGTTGACCTCGGGATGGGTGAACTCCACGGCGGCCACCACCGCATGGTCATACCAGAGCGAGTGCCAGCTCACGGACAGGTCGACCAGTGGCGCGTCGACGAATGGCACCGGGATCTTGCCATCGACCTTGACGATTTTCAGGCCATTGATCCGGTAGGCGCCGCGCCAGAGCGCGAGGTCGACATCGCTGACCTGGCCGCGGTAGTCGCCCATGTCCGCCAATTTGTCGTTCAGGTAGTCGCGCACCAGATAAGGCAGCGCGAAATGCACGGCCACCAGCAGTGCAACGATGGCGACGAAGGCCCACAGTGGCCAACTGTATCGACGCTTCATGTCAGTAGTCTCCGTTGTTAAAGCCATTGACTCTCGTAACAACTGGAACGTTCGCTGCAACTGGACGCCCTTTGGCAACAGGCTTACCTTTAAGCGCTAAATTCCCTCTGCATTAAGGACCCGGTCATGAGTCGTATATACGCTGACAACGCCCATTCCATAGGCAATACGCCACTGGTGCAGATCAACCGCATCGCCCCGCGCGGCGTGACCATCCTGGCGAAGATCGAAGGGCGCAACCCGGGTTATTCGGTCAAGTGCCGGATCGGCGCAAACATGATCTGGGACGCTGAAAGCTCAGGTCGTCTCAAGCCCGGCATGACCATCGTCGAGCCAACCTCGGGTAATACCGGCATTGGCCTGGCGTTCGTCGCCGCCGCCCGTGGCTACAAGCTGATGCTGACCATGCCGGCGTCCATGAGCATCGAGCGGCGCAAGGTGCTCAAGGCGCTGGGCGCGGAGCTGGTGCTCACTGAGCCGGCCAAGGGCATGAAGGGCGCCATCGAGAAGGCCGCCGAGATCCTCGCCAGCGACCCGTCGAAATATTTCATGCCGCAGCAGTTCGATAATCCGGCGAACCCGGCGATCCATGAAAAAACCACCGGTCCGGAAATCTGGAACGATACCGATGGCGCGGTGGACGTGCTGGTCGCGGGGGTGGGTACGGGTGGAACCATTACCGGGGTCTCTCGGTATATCAAGAACACCTGTGGCAAACCGATCCTGTCGGTGGCGGTGGAGCCCGAGGCGTCGCCGGTGATTACCCAGGCGATGGCGGGGCAGGAGATCAAGCCGAGCCCGCACAAGATCCAGGGGATCGGTGCGGGTTTTGTGCCGAAGAACCTCGATCTGTCGATTGTCGACCAGGTCGAGCGAGTGACCGATGAGGAGTCCAAGGCCATGGCCCTGCGCCTGATGCAGGAAGAGGGCATCCTTTGCGGCATTTCCTGCGGCGCAGCCATGGCCGTGGCGGTGCGCCTGGCGGAAAAACCGGAAATGCTGGGCAAGACGATCGTGGTGATCCTGCCTGATTCGGGCGAACGGTACCTGTCGAGCATGTTGTTCAGTGACCTGTTTACCGAGCAGGAGACTCAGCAGTAACTGAACGCTGGATTTAGCGGCGGAAGGCTCTTGTGGCGAGGGAGCTTGCTCCCGCTCGACTGCGAAGCAGGCGCCCGGGATTGAGGCGTGCCGCCGATTGCAGGGGCGCGCTTCGCACGCCAGCGGGAGCAAGCTCCCTCGCCACAAAAAGATCTCGCCCTCTGGAGGGCAGGTGGAAGATCGTTCGATGCGTCAGCCAAGGTTCAGCTGACGCATGTTAACAAGGGCTTTGTTGCGTAATCCTCAACAGTGAATGTCGCGTCTGACGATGTTTCATCTGCATGAGGATATCTAACATGGCCAGCCGCCGCGTCGGGCTGATGGCGCTGCGCAATTCAAACAAGGAGTTGAAAGAAATGAGCGTTTCGTTTGTCGCCAAGGCCTCGGTGTTGCTGCTGTTTGTGGGCAGTACGCTTTTTGTGCATTTGCGTGGCAAGGCGCGTCTGCCGGTGTTGCGCCAGTTCGTCAACCACTCGGCGTTGTTTGCCCCTTACAACGCCTTGATGTACTTGTTTTCCAAGGTGCCCTCCAAACCCTATCTGGATCGCCGCGAGTTTCCTGAGCTGGACGTCCTCAAGGAAAACTGGCAAGTGATCCGCGACGAAGCCATGCACCTGTTCGACGAGGGTTATATCCGCGCCGCCGAGAAAAACAACGACGCCGGTTTCGGTTCGTTCTTCAAGAAAGGCTGGAAGCGCTTCTACCTCAAGTGGTACGACAAACCGCTGCCGTCGGCCGAGTTGTTGTGCCCCCGGACCGTCGAGCTGGTCAATCGGATTCCCAACGTGCGTGGCGCGATGTTCGCCCTGTTGCCGGGGGGCAGCCACCTCAATCCCCATCGTGACCCGTTCGCCGGTTCCCTGCGATATCACCTGGGGCTGTCCACGCCCAACTCCGATGATTGCCGGATCTTCGTCGACGGGCAGGTCTACGCCTGGCGCGACGGCGAAGATGTGATGTTCGATGAAACGTATGTGCATTGGGTCCGCAATGAAACAGACCAGACGCGCGTGATCCTGTTCTGCGATATCGAGCGTCCCCTTAAAAATCCCTTGATGACTCGTTTCAATCGCGCCATCAGTGCCTTCCTCGGCCGCGCCACCGCGCCGCAAAACCTGGACGACGAGCACGTCGGCGGCATCAACCGCGCCTATGCCTGGAGCAAGACGTTCAGCGACGGCATCAGCGGTCGGGTCAAGCAATTCAAGCGCCGGCATCCCAAGGCCTATCGGATGATGCGACCGGTGTTGGCGGTGACAGTGTTGACGGCGCTGGGCTACTGGTTGTTCGTTTAAACATTGCGTTACACATCTGGCGCTGGTTATAGTCGGCGCTCGGTCTTCGGACCCATCCCTCAAGAGATCGGCTCATGCCTGCATTCCCATTCACCGCGGTTGTGGTTCCAGCGTTCAACGCTGGCGTCGTGCCGTGCGGGAATCCGCAGCCTGAGCAGATCGGTCAATACCCTCCACCTGTCGGTCGCTCACCGGTATACGCCTGCGTATCACCGCCGGGTGTTGGCGTTCGGGGCTGATCGGCAACGGTTGCCGTTCCCTGTGCCTGCCTGAAAAACGACTGGATTTCAGCTTCGGCTGAGTTGGCTTTTTGCCTGACTACAGGTGGTTTTCATGTTTTCCTTTTCCAAGAACGCCTTATTGGCGACGGCTTCCACGAGTCTGTTCGTTTTGTTGTGGAGCAGCGGAGCGATCTTTTCCAAACTGGGCCTGGCCCACGCGTCACCCTTCGCTTTCCTGCTGATCCGTTTTGCGATTGCGCTGTGCGCGCTGGTGCTGTTGATCCCGCTGTTGAAGTTCAAGCTGCCGAAGGCTGGCAAGCCGATGCTGTACGCGGCGGCGACCGGCCTGGTGTTGTTGGGTGCCTATCAGATTTTCTATCTGCTGGCGCTGCAATTGAACGTTACGCCCGGTGTGATGGCCACGTTGATGGGCGTACAACCGATCCTCACCGTGGTGCTCATGGAGCGCCAGCGTTCCTGGCAACGGATGTTCGGCCTGGCGCTGGGCCTGGTGGGCTTGATCATGGTGGTGTACCAAGGCATTGGCCTGGCTGGCATGTCGTTGACGGGCATGCTGTGCGGGTTGCTGGCGCTGGTGAGCATGACGGCAGGTTCGATCATGCAGAAACGCATCACCGACAATCCCCTCGGTACATTGCCGGTGCAGTACCTGGCCGGGCTCTTGCTGTGCGTGGTGTTCGTGCCGTTTCAACCGTTTCACTTCGAGCACAATGCGGGGTTCATCGTGCCGGTGTTGTGGATGGGGCTGGTGGTGTCGGTGTTGGCGACCTTGTTGCTCTACCGCTTGATCGCCCGGGGCAACCTCGTCAACGTCACCAGCCTGTTCTACCTGGTGCCGGCAGTGACGGCGATCATGGACTACCTGGTGTTCGGCAATCGGCTGGCGTTGTTGAGCCTGCTGGGCATGGTGCTGATCATCGTCGGGTTGGTATTTGTGTTCCGTAAGAGCCGCTAGCCGATAGATATCTATTGATTGCACCGCTGCTTTCGCGAGCAGGCTCGCTCCCACAAGGGTTGCAATTGACCCTGTGGGAGCGAGCCTGCTCGCGAAGCTTTTTTGGCCACACCGATGAATTACCGGCTAGACGCCCCAGGCTTCAACACCAGCCACAACGCCGCCGCAATCAACACCCCGCCATACAAATGCGCCATCCCCAACGGCTCATCCAGCAACAACGCGCCCCACAGCACGCCGAAAGGCGGGATTAGAAAAGTCGTTGTCATGGATTTGACCGGACCGATAGAGCTGAGCAAGCGGAAATACAGGATGTACGCCAGCGCGGTGCAAACCAGGCCCAGCCCCAGCAACGATAGCCAGACGCTCCAGCCGCCCCAACTGGCCGGCGGTTGGCTGACGACGCTGTAACCGAACAACGGCAACAGGAAAACCGTGGCGCCGAACATGCTGCCCAGGGCGGAGAGGCGGCTGTCCAGCCCACCTTGATGGTCGAGCCAACGACGGGTGAGGAAGCCGGCAAAACCATAGCAAGTGGTGGCGAGCAAGCAGGCGAGGGCACCCATCAGTAACGGGTGGTCGAATGCCACCGGGCCGGCACCGGTCAGGATGCCAACGCCGAACAGGCCGAGGAACACCCCGCTGACCTTGGCCACGGTGAGTTGCTCGCTGAAAAACAACCCGCCGATCAACACGCCCATCAACGGTGTGGTGGCGTTGAAGATTGCCGAATAACCGGCCGGCAACACCTGGGCGGCAAGGGAATAGAACGTTGCCGGAATGCCCGAGTTGATCAGGCCCAGCACCATCACCGCTTTCAGCTTGCCGCGAAAATTCCAGTCGATACGCATCAGCGCAAGAATGACCAGCAGGCCGACGAAGGCAATGGAAACGCGGAAAAAAGCCGTAGGAATCGTGCCAATCACCGGGGCGATGATGCGCATGAACAGGAAGCTGGCCCCCCAGATGGCGGCCAGCGACAGCAAGCGCAGGGTGTCGACGAGATTCACGAGATGCGTCCTTCCTTGATCGGGCCGCAAGTGTCGCCCCGCCAAACACCGATGGCAATGGTTGCGTTGCCGCTTGATTGGCCTCTAAGCTCAGTCGCCAATAACAAGCATGACCCGCCGAGGTTTTCCCTATGTCGCAGCCATGGCCCGCCACCGATATCGCCCGTTCGATTCTCGACGGCTTCGATGATTACCGTGAGCAATTCCGGCACATCACCGATGGCGCCCGTGCCCGGTTCGAGCAGGCGCAGTGGCAGGAGGCGCAAGCGGCGTCGGCGGCGCGCATCAACTTGTATGAAGAAAAAGTCTTCGAAACCGTGGCCAGGCTGCGCAACACCTTCGATGCCGAGGCCTTGATGGATGTCGGTTGCTGGCCGCTGGTGAAAAGCGCCTATATCAGCCTGATCGACCTGCGGTTTGACGATGAGCTGTCGGAGACCTGGTACAACTCGATCTTCTGCGGCCTGTTCAGCCATGACCTGATCAGCGACGGCACCATGTTCATCCACACCACCCGGCCGAGCCTGCGCCGTGCCCGTGCGGCCCAGACCCGGACCTACAAACCCCAGGGGCAACTGGACAGGATGCTGGCGGCGATTTTCGCCGACTATCGCTTCAGCGAGGACTACGCTGACCTGCCCGGCGACCTGCAACGCCTCGAAAGCCAACTGCGCGAGAACCTGCCGGATTGGGTCTGCAAGGATCCGGAACTGACGGTGGAGTTGTTCTCCTCAGTGCTCTACCGCAACAAGGGCGCTTACCTGGTGGGGCGCATCTACACCCGTGACGACCAATGGCCGCTGGTGATCCCGCTGCTGCATCGCGAGGGGCGCGGCATCCAGATCGACGCGCTGATTACCGACGAGGCGCAGGTGTCGATCATTTTCTCGTTCACGCGTTCGTATTTCATGGTCGATGTGCCGGTGCCGGCGGAATTCATCGGTTTCCTCAAGCGCATCCTGCCGGGCAAGCACATCGCCGAGTTGTACACGTCCATCGGTTTCTACAAGCACGGCAAATCGGAGTTCTACCGGGCGCTGATCAACCACCTGGCGAATACCGACGACCAGTTCATCATGGCCCCGGGCGTGCGCGGCATGGTCATGAGCGTGTTTACCCTGCCGGGCTTCAACACGGTCTTCAAGATCATCAAGGACCGTTTCTCACCGTCGAAAAACGTCGACCGGGCCACGGTGATCGAGAAGTATCGACTGGTGAAAAGCGTCGACCGGGTCGGGCGCATGGCCGACACCCAGGAGTTCGCCGACTTCCGGTTTCCCTTGAGCAAATTCGAACCGGCCTGCCTGGAGGAGCTGCTGGAAGTGGCGCCGTCCACGGTGTCGGTGGACGGCGACACGGTGCTGATTCGCCACTGCTGGACCGAACGCCGGATGACGCCGCTGAACCTCTATCTGGAAAACGCCAACGAGGCTCAGGTACGCGAGGCGCTGGAGGATTATGGCCTGGCGATCAAGCAACTGGCGGCGGCCAATATCTTCCCCGGCGACATGCTGCTGAAGAATTTCGGCGTGACCCGCCATGGCCGCGTGGTGTTCTACGACTACGATGAAATCTGCTTCCTGACCGAAGCCAATTTTCGCCACATCCCGCAGCCGCGTACACCGGAAGACGAAATGGCCTCCGAGCCCTGGTATTCCATCGGGCCGCTGGACGTCTTCCCCGAAGAGTTTCCGCCGTTCCTGTTCGCCGACGCCGGGCAGCGCAAGCTCTTCGACCAATTGCATGGCGAGCTGTACAACGCCGATTACTGGAAAAGCCTGCAAGAGGCGATTCGGGCGGGGAAGGTGATCGATGTGTTCCCGTATCGGCGCAAGGACCTGGACAGCGAATAATCGCCCGGCAAACAAAGCCCCTGTGGCCTGCGGCTTATAGTCTGTGGTCTGTGGTCTCTGGCTTTTGTGGCGAGGGAGCTTGCTCCCGCTGGACTGCGCAGCAGGCCCCTGCGTTCTGTCCGTCACATCGCGGTGCCGAATACAGCTGGGGGCTGCTTCGCACCCCAGCGGGAGCAAGCTCCCTCGCCACAAAAGCGCTAGCGCTCGGCGTCCGGTGCGCAAATCTGCGACAATCGCTCCCTTGCTCAAACCGACGACCCCTGCGTACCTGATGACTGACCAAGCCCCCGCTATCGACAAACTGCTGAAGAACCTCGATCACGCCATGCTCGCCGACCGTCACCGGTTGCGGCGGCAGTTGCTCGAGCTGCGCAAGAAACCCGACGAGGCCAAGCTGGCCCAGTGGGTGACGCGCATGCAGGCATCGTGCGACCAGGTGCTGGCGCGCAAGGCGAGCGTGCCGTCGATTCGCTACGATGACAACTTGCCGATCGCGGCCAAGCGCGACGAGATCAAAGAGGCGCTGCTCAAGCATCAGGTGTTGATCATCGCCGGCGAAACCGGCTCGGGTAAAACCACCCAGTTACCGAAAATCTGCCTGGAAATCGGTCGCGGCCAGCATGGCTTGATCGGCCACACCCAACCACGCCGGATCGCTGCCCGCAGCGTGGCGAGCCGGGTCGCCGAAGAGCTTGGCACGCCGCTGGGGGCATTGGTGGGTTACCAGGTGCGCTTCGAGGACCAGAGCGATGCCAATACCCTGATCAAGCTGATGACCGACGGTATCCTGCTGGCCGAGACCCAGAACGACCGCTACCTCGAACGCTATGACACGATCATCGTCGACGAGGCCCACGAACGCAGCCTCAACATCGATTTCCTGCTCGGCTACCTCAAGACCCTGTTGCCGCGCCGTCCGGACCTGAAGGTGATCATCACCTCGGCGACCATCGACCTGGAACGCTTCTCCAAGCACTTCGATGACGCGCCGATCGTCGAAGTCTCGGGCCGTACCTTTCCGGTGGAGACCTGGTATCGCCCGTTGACGCTGGAGCAGGACGAGGAGGGCAATCGGGTCGAGGACGACTTGACCGTCGACCAGGCGATCCTCGCCACCCTCGATGAAATTGCCGCCCATGAACGCAGCGAGCGCCGCAGCCCCGGCGATGTGCTGGTGTTCCTGCCGGGCGAGCGGGAGATTCGCGACGCGGCGGAGATGCTGCGCAAGGCCCAGCTCAAACACACCGAAATCCTGCCGTTGTACGCGCGACTGTCGCCGGCCGAACAACAGCGGATCTTCCAGTCCCACCCGGGCCGCCGCGTGGTGCTGGCAACCAACGTCGCCGAAACGTCGCTGACCGTGCCGGGTATCCGCTACGTGATCGACAGCGGCACCGCGCGCATCAGCCGCTACAGCTACCGCGCCAAGGTCCAGCGCCTGCCCATCGAAGCCATTTCCCAGGCCAGCGCCAACCAGCGCAAGGGCCGCTGCGGACGAGTCGAGCCGGGGATTTGCGTGCGCTTGTACAGCGAAGAGGATTTCCTTGGCCGGCCGGAGTTTACCGATCCGGAGATCCTGCGCACCAACCTGGCGGCGGTGATCCTGCAGATGCTGCATCTGCGCCTTGGCGAGATCACCGACTTTCCGTTTATCGAGCCGCCGGACGGCAAGGCCATCAGCGACGGCTTCAACCTCCTGCAAGAGCTTTCGGCGGTAGACCGCAACAGCCAGTTGACGCCGTTGGGGCGTCAACTGGCGCGCTTGCCGGTGGACCCGCGCATGGGCCGCATGTTGCTGGAAGCGGCGAAACTGGGCAGCCTCCAGGAAGTCCTGATCGTCGCCAGTGCCATGTCGATCCAGGACCCGCGCGAACGCCCGCCCGAGCGCCAGCAGGCCGCCGACCAGGCCCACGCGCAGTGGAAGGATGCGGACTCGGACTTCGCCGGGCTGGTCAATCTGTGGCGCGGCTTTGAAGAACAGCGCCTGGCCCTGACCGCCAGCCCCCTGCGTAACTGGTGCCGCAAGAACTTCCTGAATTACTTGCGCCTGCGTGAATGGCGCGATTCCCATCGCCAGTTGAGCCTGATCTGCCGCGACATGCAGTTGAGCCTCAATAAGGAACCGGCCGACTATCCGAAACTGCACAAGGCGGTGCTCTCGGGCCTGTTGAGCCAGATCGGCCAGAAAACCGAGGACGGCGATTACCTCGGTGCGCGGCAGCGACGCTTCTGGGTCCATCCCTCGTCCGGGCTGGGCAAGAAGCGCCCGCAGTGGCTGATGACCGCCGAACTGGTGGAAACCACCAAGTTGTATGCGCGCATGGTGGCGAAGATCGAACCGGACTGGATCGAACCGCTGGCCGGGCACCTGATCAAGAAGAACCACTTCGAGCCCCATTGGGAGAAGAAGCGCGGGCAAGTGGTGGCTTACGAGCAGATCACTTTATTCGGGCTGATCGTGGTCGGTCGCCGGCCGGTGCATTACGGGCCGGTGGACCCGGTGGTGTCCCGCGAACTGTTCATCCGCGAGGCGCTGGTGCGTGGCGAAATCCAGTCCCGGGCCAAGTGCCTGAGCGCCAACACCCGATTGCTGGAGCAGCTTGACGAACTCGAAGCCAAGGCCCGTCGCCGCGACATCCTGGCGGATGAGGAGACCCTCTTCGCGTTCTACGATGCACGCCTGCCCGCCGAGATCCACCAGACCGCGACGTTCGATAGCTGGTACCGGATCAACAGCCAGAAAGACCCGCAGTTGTTGATCATGCGCGAAGAAGACGTGCTCGCTCGCGAGGCCAGCGAGGTGACGGCCAATCTGTATCCCGACACCTTGCGCGTCGGCGACCTGACCTTGCCGTTGAGCTATCACTTCGAGCCCAACCACCCGCGCGATGGCGTGACGCTGCGGGTACCGGCGCCGCTACTGCCGATGTTGCCGCCGGAGCGCCTGGAATGGCTGGTGCCGGGGATGATCGAGGCCAAGTGCATTGCCCTGGTGCGCAACCTGCCCAAGGCCTTGCGCAAGAACTTCGTGCCGGTGCCGGACTTCGTCAAGGCGGCGCTGCAGCGCATCACGTTTGCCGAGGGCTCGCTGCCGCAGTCCCTGGGGCGTGAGCTGCTGCGCATGACCGGCGCGCGGGTCAGCGACGAAGCCTGGGCGGAAGCGGCGCAGCAAGTGGAAAGCCATTTGCGCATGAACCTGGAAATCGTCGACGGCCAAGGCAAGTTCCTCGGTGAAGGCCGCGACTTGGCCGAGCTGACCGCGCGTTTTGCCGAAGCCAGCCAGGCCGCGTTGGCCGTGCCGCAGACGGCGAAGAGTCAGGAACCGGTGGAAGCGAAAATCTTTGCGCCAGTGGCGGAAAAAACCCAACAGAAGATCGCCGGGCTGTCGATGACGGTGTACCCGGCGCTGGTGGAAGAGGACGGCGTGGTCAAGGAAGGCCGTTTCCCGACCCCGGCCGAAGCCGAGTTCCAGCATCGCCGCGCCTTGCAACGCCTGCTCATGCAGCAACTGGCCGAAACGGCGAAGTTTCTTCGCGGCAAGCTGCCCGGCCTGACCGAACTGGGCCTGCTGTATCGCGAACTTGGGCGCATCGACGGTCTGGTGGAAGACATTCTGCTGGCGAGTCTCGACAGTTGCGTCCTCGACGGCGAGCCGAGCCTGCCACGCGACGGCGCCGCGCTGGCGGCACTGGCCGAACGCAAGCGTGGCGGCTGGACCGAACATGCCGAACGCCTGGCCAGGCTGACCCTGGATATCCTGAAACTCTGGCACGGCCTGCAAAAACGCTTCAAGGGCAAGATCGACCTGGCCCAGGCCGTGGCGCTGAACGACATCAAGCAGCAGCTCAGCCACCTGGTGTATCCGGGCTTCGTGCGTGAAACCCCGCATCAATGGCTCAAGGAACTGCCGCGCTACCTCAAGGCTATCGAGCAACGCTTCGAGAAGCTCGGCAGCCAGGTGCAGAAGGACCGGGTCTGGAGCGGCGAGCTGTCCAACCTCTGGGCGCAATACCAGGCCCGCGCCAGCAAGCATGCCCAGGAAGGCAAGCGCGATCCGCAGCTGGAACTGTACCGCTGGTGGCTGGAGGAATACCGCGTATCGCTGTTCGCCCAGCAACTGGGCACCAAGGTGCCGATCTCCGACAAACGCCTGAGCAAGCAGTGGGGGTTGGTGGAGGGCTGATGGAGTAACGCCGCATAACCCCTGTGGGAGCGAGCTTGCTCGCGATGGCGGCGTATCAGTCGACATACATGCAAGCTGAACCACCGCTATCGCGAGCAAGCTCGCTCCCACAGGTTTCATCCCTGGTGAAAGGGAGAATGGGCCAAACGCCAGCGTTTATGGCAAACTTCGCGCCTATAAATGCCGGTCCCGTGGTTTTGGCTTCAATGTCACGGGCGGATCGGAATAAAGCGATGCCAGGTCTGCTCCCACGGGATGGGAAAGACCCTTTGCGTGTTGGTACGTCGGTGCCAATACTTTCTGCCTGAACAGATCAGAGACACGACCATGCATAACGTCGTCATCAGCGGCACCGGCCTGTACACCCCGGCCAACAGCATCTCCAACGAAGAGCTGGTGCAGTCTTTCAATACCTATGTCGCGCAGTTCAACGCCGACAACGCCGACGCCATCGAGCGCGGCGAAGTCGAGGCATTGACCGAGTCCAATGCGGCCTTCATCGAAAAGGCTTCAGGCATCAAGAGTCGTTTCGTGATGGACAAGGACGGTATTCTCGATCCCAAGCGCATGACGCCGCGCCTGCCGGAGCGCTCCAACGAAGAATGGTCGGTGCTCTGCGAAATGGCCGTCGGCGCCGCGAAACAGGCGCTTGAGCGCGCCGGTCGCAGCGCCGCTGACATCGACGGCGTGATCGTTGCCTGTTCCAACCTGCAGCGTCCCTATCCGGCCATTGCCATCGAAGTCCAGGAAGCTTTGGGTATCGAAGGGTTCGGTTTCGACATGAACGTGGCCTGTTCTTCGGCGACCTTCGGCATTCAGGCGGCCGCCAACAGTGTGCAACTGGGCCAGGCCCGGGCGATCCTGATGGTCAACCCGGAAGTGTGCACCGGCCACTTGAATTTCCGTGACCGCGACAGCCATTTCATCTTCGGCGACGCAGCCACGGCGGTGATCATCGAGCGGGCGGACCAGGCGACATCGCCGTACCAGTTCGACGTGGTCAGCACCAAGCTGCTCACCAAGTTCTCCAACAACATCCGCAACAACTTCGGCTTCCTCAACCGCGCGGCGGAAGAGGGCATCGGCACGCGGGACAAACTGTTCGTCCAGGAAGGCCGCAAGGTGTTCCGCGACGTCTGCCCGATGGTCGCCGAATTGATTGGCGCTCACTTGCAGGAAAACCAGCTGAACGTCGGCGAAGTGAAGCGTTTCTGGCTACATCAGGCCAACCTGAGCATGAACCAGCTGATCGTGCGCAAGCTGCTCGGGCGCGAAGCCAGCGAGGAAGAAGCTCCGGTGATTCTCGACCGCTACGCCAACACCAGCTCGGCGGGTTCGGTGATTTCCTTTCACCTGTACCAGGACGACCTGCCCAGTGGCTCGGTCGCGGTGCTCAGCTCGTTTGGCGCCGGCTACTCGATCGGCAGCGTGATATTGCGCAAGCGTTGATACGGACTGCTTGATTCGTGGCGAGGGAGCTTGCTCCCTCAGCATGCAATAAACCTAACTTCATGTAGGAGCGAGCCTGCTCGCGAAGGCGGCGGACCAGTCAATGCAACGTTGACTGACTTACCGCTTTCGCGAGCAGGCTCGCTCCCACAGGTTTTGCAGCAAATCCGTTATTCCCATTCGAAGTAAAAAGTTCCGCTGTCATAAAATCTTTATGTGATAGCAACTCGCCTGACACAACCCATCGCCAAGATCCCCTCCCAACACCAGCGGGCCCAGTTCCGCGTGTTTTCTAACGCATAGACTACCAACTAGGGGAATTCTTCGATGATCCGTAAGCACTTCGCAGGTTTTGCCGCCAGCGCTCTGGCAATGGCAGTAACCGCCCAGGCTTTCGCCGGCACCGTAACCACCGACGGCGCCGATATCGTGGTCAAGACCAAGGGCGGCTTGGAGGTCGCTACCACTGACAAAGAGTTCAGCTTCAAGCTCGGCGGTCGTTTGCAGGCTGACTACAGCCAGTTCGACGGGATCTACACCGACAATGGCAATTCGGCAGACGCCGCCTATTTCCGTCGTGCTTTCTTGGAACTGTCCGGCGTGCTGTACACGGATTGGGCATACACCATCAACTACGACATGTCCCATAACACCGGCGATTCCGATAACGGCTACTTCGACGAGGCGTCTCTGGCCTATAACGGTTTCAAACCGGTTTCCATCAAGGTTGGCCGTTTTGACCCAGACTTTGGCCTTGAAAAAGCCACCAGCTCCAAATGGGTCACCGCGCCTGAGCGAAACTCCGCCTACGATCTGGTCGATTGGGCCATGGACAAGCAGAACGGTATGGGTATCCAGGCATCCAGCACTTTCGCTGATTCGTTCTATGCTTCGGCCGGCGTGTTCAGCAAGGACAATGACGATGCTGACGGCGACAGCGTCAAGCAAGTCAACGGTCGCTTTGTATTCGCGCCGATGCACGAAGCCGGCAACGTGCTGCACTTCGGTTTGAGCGTGGCCTCCCGTGACGTCTCCGACACTGCGTTCGATGCTCGTTATCGCTCCCGCCTGGGCATGCGTGGCGTTGAAACCCTGGGCGGCAACGATGCCGGTCCTAACGGCAACCGTCCGGTCCTGGGCGGCGCGAACAACTCGCCGGCCGGTTCGTACGACACTGACACCGCCTTCGGCCTGGAAGCCGCTTTCGCTATGGGGCCAGCGTCGATCCAGGGTGAATACATCTCGCGCAAGACCAAGGCTGACAGCGACGCCTTCGAAGACCTCAAGGGCCACGGCTTCTACGTCCAGGGTGCCTACACCCTCACCGGCGAGTCCCGTGGTTATAAAGTCGGCAAGTTTGACGCGATCAAGCCACAGAACAAATCCATCGGTGCCTGGGAAGTGTTCTACCGCTACGACAGCATGACCGTCGAAGACGACAACATCACCACTGCCTCGGCGACCCGCGAAGTGGGCGATGCCGAAGCCAAGGTGCACAATCTAGGTGTGAACTGGTACGCCAACGAAGCGGTGAAAATCACCGGTGCCTACGTCAAGGCCAAGACCGACAAGGTCACCAACGTCAACGGCGATGACGACGGCGATGGTTTTGTTGTCCGCGCTCAGTACGTGTTCTAAATCGCTTTGACTTGATACACCGCTCCACTTTCATCCGTTACGCTCCTTTGAACCCCGCCTCTGGCGGGGTTTTTTTATGCCCGACCGGCCTGGATCGGCGATACTCGGGTAATCCGCCGCCTGGATATCGAGGAACCGCATGCCGCTTCACGTCCTGGACAACCTGTCCGCCATCGCGTCACCCGAGTGGGACGCGTTGGTGCCCGCCAATCAACCGTTCCTGCGCCACGCTTTTTTAAGCACACTTGAAGACAGCGCCAGCCTGGGTGCGCATTCCGGCTGGCAGCCCGAGCACCTGTTGCACATGGAAGACGGACGGCTGCTGGCGGCCCTGCCCAGTTACCGCAAGTGGCATTCCTACGGCGAGTACGTGTTCGATCATGGTTGGGCCGACGCCTGTGCCCGGGCGGGCATCGACTATTACCCCAAGCTGTTGACGGCGGTGCCGTTCAGTCCGGTCAGCGGGCCGCGGCTGCTGGCGGCGTCAGTGGAGGACGGTCTGGAATTGCTCGGCAGCCTGCCGGGTTATCTGGAAATCGAAGGGCTTTCCAGCGCTCACATCAACTTCACCGATGCCTTTACCGATGCGGCGCTGGCCGGTCAGGAGGGTTGGCTGCAGCGGATCGGTTGCCAGTACCACTGGCAGAATCGCGGCTATCGGGACTTCCAGGATTTCCTTGATGCGCTCAGTTCCCGCAAGCGCAAGCAGATGCGCAAGGAGCGCGAGCAAGTGGCAGGGCAGGGCATCGAGTTCGAGTGGCTCGAAGGCCATCAACTGGACGAGGCGCAATGGGATTTTGTCTACGCCTGTTACGCCAATACCTATGCGGTGCGTAGGCAAGCACCTTATCTGACCCGGACATTCTTCAGCCTGCTGGCCGAGCGCATGCCCGAAGCCATTCGCGTGGTGCTGGCCAAGCAAGGTTCGCGGCCGGTGGCGATGGCATTCAGCCTGGTCGGTGGCGACAGTTTTTACGGCCGTTACTGGGGTTGTCCCGCGGAGTTCGATCGCCTGCACTTCGAGACGTGTTTCTACCAGGGCATGGACTATGCGATCGCCAACGGTCTGCAGCGCTTTGACGCCGGGGCCCAGGGCGAGCATAAATTGATTCGTGGGTTCGAGCCGGTGATTACCCGCTCGTGGCATTACTTGCGCCATCCGGGCCTGAAGGCGGCGGTGGCGGATTTCCTCGTGCGTGAGCATGAGGGCGTGCTGGCGTATGCCGAAGAAGCCAGGACAGCACTGCCGTATCGGCAGTGCTGAGGATGTCATGAAACCCCGTGGCGAGGGAGCTTGCTCCCGCTGGGCTGCGCAGCAGCCCCAAAAAATCTGAATCCAACCATGAAGCTGGACCGGGCTCCAAGGGGGGCGCTGCGCACCCCAGCGGGAGCAAGCTCCCTCGCCACGGGTTTTGTGCGGACTCCGGAGTCAATCAATCCCGACAAATCCACCCGTCTGATGCTGCCAGAGCCGCGCATACAGCCCGCCATGGGCCAACAGCTCGGCATGGCTGCCGGTTTCGGCGATGTGGCCGTTTTCCAGTACTACCAGCCGGTCCATCCGGGCGATGGTCGAGAGGCGGTGGGCAATGGCGATCACGGTCTTGCCTTGCATCAGCGTCTCGAGACTTTCCTGGATCGCCGCTTCGACTTCCGAATCCAGCGCGGAGGTCGCTTCGTCCATGATCAGGATCGGCGCATCCTTGAGCAATACCCGGGCGATGGCGATGCGTTGGCGCTGGCCACCGGAGAGCTTCACGCCGCGCTCACCGACGTGCGCATCGAAACCGCTGCGGCCTTCGGCGTCCGACAGTAACGGGATGAACTGATCGGCACGGGCCTTGTGCACCGCTTCCCAGAGTTGCGCGTCGGTGGCGTCGGGCTTGCCGTAAAGCAGGTTGTCGCGGATCGAGCGGTGCAGCAGCGAGGTGTCCTGGGTGATCATGCCGATGCGTTCGCGCAGGCTTTCCTGCCCGACATGGGCAATGTCCTGGCCGTCGATGAGGATACGTCCGCCCTGCACGTCATAGAGGCGCAGCAGCAGGTTCACCAGCGTGGATTTACCCGCGCCGGACGGCCCGATCAGGCCGATTTTCTCGCCGGGCCTGATGGTCAGGTTCAGGTCGCTGATCACGCCGCTTTTCTTGCCGTAGTGAAAATCGACATGTTCGAAACGCACCTCGCCACGGGCCACCGCGAGCGGCTTGGCCTGCTCGCGGTCGGTGACGCTGACCGGCTGGGAGATGGACTGCAAGCCGTCCTGGACCATACCGATGTTTTCGAAAATGCCGGTGACCACCCACATGATCCAGCCGGACATGTTGACGATGCGGATCACCAGGCCGGTGGCCAGGGCAATGGCGCCGACGCTGATGAGCGATTGCGTCCACAGCCACAGCGCCAGGGCGGTGGTGCCGACGATCAGGAGCCCGTTCATGCTGGTGATGACCACGTCCATGCTCGTCACCACGCGTCCGGCCAGCTGGGCTTTCTCGGTCTGTTCCTCGATGGCTTCGCGAGCGTATTGCTGTTCGAAGTTGGTGTGGGCGAACAGCTTCAGGGTGGTGATGTTGGTGTAGCCGTCGACGATCCGGCCCATGAGCTTGGAGCGCGCATCGGAGGACACCACGGAGCGTTCCTTGACCCGTGGCACGAAGTAGCAGAGCGCGCCGATGTAGGCGGCGATCCAGGCCAGCAGCGGGATCATCAGGCGCCAGTCGGCTTCGGCGAACAGCACCAGTGAGCTGATGGCATAGATCAGCACGTGCCACAACGCATCCACGGCCTGTACCGCCGAGTCGCGCAGGGAGTTGCCGGTCTGCATGATGCGCTGGGCGATGCGCCCGGCGAAGTCGTTCTGGAAGAAGTTCAGGCTCTGCTTGAGCACGTAGCTGTGGTTTTGCCAGCGGATCAGGCTGGTCATGCTCGGGCTCAGGGTCTGGTGCACCAGCAGGTCATGCAGGGCCACGAAGATCGGCCGGAACACCAGCGCGACCACCGCCATCCAGGCCAGCTCGAGGCCGTGCAGCTTGAAGAAGTCGGTGTTGGGCGTGGCCTGGGTCAGGTCGATGATGCGGCTCAGGTAGCTGAACAGCGCCACTTCGATCAGCGCGCCGATCAGGCCGACCACCAGCAGTGCGGCGAAGCTGGGCCAGACCTGTTTCAGGTAATACGTGTAGAAGGGCAGGACGCGGTTCGGCGGGGCCGAGGTCGGGGCGTCGCGGAAGATGTCGATCAGTTTTTCAAAACGGCGGTAAACCATGGGGTACATAGCCCGGGCGGGGGCTCTCCTTTTTTGCGGTGGGCGGCGCGGGGTAGCCGGCGCCGCTCAGGCTTGCCCTGTGGGTTCAGTCGATGCGCTTGGCCGACTTGATGATCACAGGATCGACCGGCACGTTTTGCATGCCTGATTTAGTGGTGGCCTGGGAGTTGACGATGATGTCCACCACGTCCATGCCCTTGACCACCTTGGCGAATACCGCGTAGCCGGCGTCGCGGCCCGGGTCGAGGAAGGCATTGTCGGCCACGTTGATGAAGAACTGGCTGGTGGCCGAATCCGGGTTGGATGTGCGGGCCATCGACAAGGTGCCGCGAACGTTATGCAGGCCATTGCTGGCTTCGTTCTTGATCGGTGGCTTGGTGTCTTTCTGCTGCATCTGCTGGGTGAAACCGCCGCCCTGGGCCATGAAACCCGGGATCACGCGATGGAAAATCGTGTTGTTGTAGAAGCCGCTGTCGACGTACTCAAGGAAGTTCTTGGTACTGATGGGCGCCTTGACCGGGTCCAGTTCGATTTCGATCTGGCCGTTGGTGGTGTCCAGCAGGACGTGTGGTGCCTTGGCCGGCGTGGCAGCCATCAGGTTGGCAGCAAACAGTACGGTGCCGGCGGCGAGGGCGATTTTTTTCAGCATGGGTTCAGTGATCCTGGGTAGTGAAGTCGGTTGCGGTCAAGAATTCGAGCAGGGTCTGGTTGAAGCGTTCGGGTTGATCCAGGGGCGTAGCGTGCCGTGAATCGACGATGACTGCCAGTCGTGCGTCAGGCAGCAGTTTTACATAGGCCTCTTTCAGCGCCACCGGGGTGTAGTCGTGGTCGGCGCAGATAATGAGGGTTGGACAGGCAATTTGCGCCAGGTGTTCCTGCACGCCCCAGCCGACAATGGCGTCGAAACTGGCGAGATAGGCACGTTTGTCGTTCTCTGCCCAACGCCGGGCCATTTCCAGGCGCAGTTCGGTTTGTTCGGGCTTGGGAAACAACTTCTCGCCGAGGGCCTTGCCGATGGTTTCCAGGCTCAGCAGGCGCATCAGGCTCCAGCGCTTGAACCATTGCCAGCAATCGTCGGGCGTACGGACTTTGACTTCAGGGGCACTGTTGACGATGCACAGGCTCCTGACCCGTGCGGGTTCGTCCACGGCCAGCTGGAAACAGATCATGCCGCCCATGGACCAGCCCACCAGGTGCACCGGGCCGAGATCGAGGTGCTCGATCAGGGCGCCCAGGTCGGCGCTGAAGCCCGCGATGCTGTAGTGCTCGCGCGGCTTGTCGGAGCGGCCGTGGCCGCGCACATCCATCACGATCAGGCGGTAGTGGCGCGACAACACGGGAATCTGCTTTTCCCAGTCGCGAGTGCTGGAGCCCAACCCGTGGACCAGCACCAACGGTGTGCCGTGGCCATATTCCTCATAGTGCAGGTTGCAACCTTCATGTTCGAAAAAGGCCATCGGCGAGATCCTTGTCAGGCTTGTTCAGGGGCAGCGAACGGCGCATCCAGCGGCGCGGTATCGAAGGTGCGCAGCAGCTCGATGAGAATCTGCGTGGCCGGTCCCAGGGGCTTTTCCTTGTTCGAATACAGGTAGAAGCTCGGGTTGCGGCTGGCGCCCTGATCCAAGGGTAGACGTTTGAGCGTGCCCTCCCTGAGTTCTCGCTCGATCATGTGCCGGGGCAGCCAGGCAAAGCCCAGGCCGCTGCCAACGAATGTCGCGGCGGTGGCCAGGCTTCCGACGGTCCAGCGCTGTTCGGCGCCGAGCCAGCCGACATCGCGGGGCTGCTGGCGGCCGGAATCGCGGATCACCACTTGCAGCTGGCTTTCCAGGTCCTGGAACGTCAGCTCGCGGTTGAGTCGGTGCAGGGCGTGCTCGGGATGGGCCACCGCGACGAATTCGACATCGCTCAGTTCCGCGCCCAGGTAACCGGGAATGCTGAAGCCGCTGATGGCAAGGTCGGCGACGCCTTCGAGCAGCACCTCTTCGACGCCGGACAACACTTCTTCGCGCAGCCTTACCCTGCAGCCCCGACTCTGCGGCATGAACGCGGTCAGCGCGCGGACGAGGCGGGCAGTGGGGTAGGCCGCGTCGACCACCAGGCGCACTTCAGCTTCCCAACCCTGCTCCATGTGGTGGGCCAGGTCTTCCAGCTGGCTGGCCTGTTTCACCAGTTGCCGGGAGCGGCGCAACAGCACGCCGCCGGCTTCGGTCAGCACGGCCTTGCGCCCGTCGATACGCAGCAACGGCACGCCGAGCTGATCCTGCATGCGGGCCACGGTGTAGCTCACCGATGATTGAGAGCGGTGCAGTACTTCGGCGGCCTGGGCGAAACCACCATGGTCCACCACCGCCTGCAACGTTCGCCATTGATCAAGGGTCACGCGGGGCGCTTTCATATTGAGCTCCTCTTGTCCTAAGCTGGCGGTCCCCTCGTGGAGACTGCCGAATGAAAAAAATCTGTTGTGCGCTGCTGGCCCTGCTGCCGCTGAGTGCCTTTGCCTACCCGATCGACGTGGAAAAACACCTCAACGGCTTGAGCATCGACTACACCGCCTACGACACCGATGCCGACATCGGCTCGATCCAGGTCAACAACTACGGCAGCACCGACGCGGCGTGCAGCGTGGTGTTTCGCAACGGCCCCGAAGCGCCGCGAACCCGCAAGATCGAAGTCGCCGCCGGCAAGTTCAAGAACGCTACCGCCAAGTTCAACCGCAACATCATCAAGCTGCGCATCGAGCTGACCTGCAAGCCGAAATAACCAGCGGCGGGGCAGCGTCACAAGGCGTGCTCCGCTTATAAACGAAATAATCGATGTTTTGCAGCAATTATTTGCGCTTTTTCATCGATATGATCGCGCTTAACCTTCACTCCATCGACTTACAACATTCTCAGATGGAGCCTACAAGCCATGTCCCGCGTTCTGATCATCGAAAGCAGTGCCCGCCAGCAAGACTCGGTTTCCCGTCAACTGACCCAGACCTTTATCAGCCAGTGGAAAGCCGCGCATCCGGCCGATGAGATCAGCGTTCGCGACCTGGCAGTCAACCCGGTTCCGCACCTGGACGCCCATCTGCTGGGGGGCTGGATGAAACCGGCCGAGCAGCGCAACGACATCGAGAACGCTTCGCTGGAGCGCTCCAACCAGTTGACCGATGAGCTGCTCGCCGCCGATGTACTGGTGATGGCCGCGCCCATGTACAACTTCGCCATCCCGAGCACCTTGAAAGCCTGGCTCGACCACGTGCTGCGCGCCGGCGTGACCTTCAAGTACACCCCCACCGGTCCCCAGGGGCTATTGACCGGCAAGCGCGCTTTCGTGCTCACCGCCCGCGGCGGCATTCATGCCGGTGGCAGCACCGATCACCAGGAACCGTACCTGCGCCAGGTCATGGGCTTCATCGGTATCCACGACGTGACCTTCATCCATGCCGAAGGCACGAACCTGGGCGGCGACTTCCAGGAGAAGGGCCTGAACCAGGCCAACGCCAAGCTATCCCAAGTGGCCTGAGCGTTAATCCTCGGGTAATCGCCAGGTGTTCTAGTGACTTGGCGCTTCCCTTCAAACCGTTTTGCGCATTGAACCTCCCTTGGCACTTATTGCTCCTGAGTGCAGCCGCCCGATTGAACGCTGAAGCGAGATCGGGCTTTTTTTTGTCTGCGACCTCCCATTCACTGAATTTCCCCTGTGGGAGCGAGCTTGCTCGCGATAGCGGAATGTAAGCCGACATCTCTCTCGACTGTCAGGCAGCCATCGCGAGCAAGCTCGCTCCCACAGGGTTTAGTGTCTGGGCTGGTTATTGCGGTTAGCGGCGATCCTGAAAAACCGCTATCTTCGCCGCCATTCGAAACGAGGGGCGGTATGGGCTATCTACTTTTTGTGACCTTGATCCAGGCGTTTTCCTTCAGCCTGATCGGCGAATACCTGGCCGGGCATGTCGACAGTTATTTCGCGGTGCTGGTGCGCGTAGTGTTGGCGGGGCTCGTGTTCATTCCACTGACCCGCTGGCGCCAGGTTGAGCCGTCGTTCATGCGCGGCATGCTGTTGATCGGCGCCCTGCAGTTCGGCGTGACCTACGTCTGCCTCTACCTGAGTTTCCGCGTACTGACGGTGCCGGAAGTGCTGCTGTTTACCATCCTCACGCCGCTGCACGTGACCTTGATCGAAGATGCACTCAATCGACGCTTCAACCCCTGGGCCTTGATTGCGGCGTTGGTGGCGGTGGCCGGCGCGGCGGTGATTCGTTATGACCGGATCAACCCGGATTTCTTCATGGGCTTTTTGCTGCTGCAACTGGCCAACTTCACCTACGCGGCCGGGCAAGTGTTGTACAAGCACCTGGTGGCGCGGCACCCGAGCGACCTGCCGCACTATCGGCGTTTCGGCTATTTCTACCTCGGCGCGCTGATGGTCGCGCTGCCGGCCTTCCTGCTGTTCGGCAAGGCCGATTTCTGGCCTGAAGCGCCGTTGCAATGGGGCGTACTGGTCTTCCTCGGCCTGGTCTCCACCGCGCTGGGGCTGTATTGGTGGAACAAGGGCGCGTGCCTGGTGAACGGCGGGACATTGGCGGTAATGAACAACCTGCACGTGCCGGTGGGGTTGCTGGTGAACCTGCTGATCTGGAACCAGCATGAGGCGTTGGGTCGGTTGCTGCTGGGTGGGTCGGTGATACTCGCGGCGGTGTGGATCAGTCGGTTGGGGATACGCCAGCCCCAGCCTTCACATTGACCCTTCACCCTGAACCCTGTGGGAGCGAGCTTGCTCGCGATGGCGCACTATCAGTCAACATCTATGTTTCTGATGCACCGCTATCGCGAGCAAGCTCGCTCCCACAGGGGAATCGGGTTGGCTTCAGACCACCTGCTTTTCCGGTTGCGGAATATGGCTTGCCCCTAATACCGCGGGCAGCAAACCCGCCCGCAGATCCGTACCGCTCGGCTGTTGGTACAAGCCCAGCCCGAACTCTGGCATCACCGCCAGCAGGTAATCGAAGATATCCCCCTGGATGCGCTCGTAGTCGGCCCACACGGTGGTGCCGGTGAAGCAGTAGATTTCCAGCGGGATACCCTGGGCAGTGGTCTGCAGCTGGCGGACCATGCAGGTCATGTTCGGCTGGATCTCCGGGTGGCTTTTCAGATAGGCCAGGGCATAGGCGCGGAAAGTGCCCAGGTTGGTCATCCGCCTGCGGTTGGCCGCCATCGCCGCGACGTTGCCCTGGGCTTCGTTCCAGGCCTTGAGCTCGGCCTGCTTGCGGCCGATGTAATCGGTCAGCAGGCGCACCTGCGTCAAGCGCTGTTCTTCCTCGTCGTGCAGGAAGCGCGCGCCGCTGGCATCGATGAACAGGCTGCGCTTGATCCGCCGTCCGCCGGATTGCTGCATGCCGCGCCAGTTCTTGAACGATTCGGACATCAGGCGCCAGGTGGGGATCGAGACGATGGTCTTGTCGAACCCTTCTAATAGTGAGCTTCTTAGAATATGGACAGCATACAGCCCAGTAAAACCGGGCTTAGGGCGAAAATGAAGCTGTCTGGATTTTTGTAGGCAGAAACGGACAACCACCGATGCTCGCGAAGCGTAGCATGTCCGGCGCGTCTCATCCTCTCAGCAATGGCCGCCATTGGAATTCCCAGAAATTCAGCAAATCACTAAGGCAAGACAGGCCTACGTGGCTCTAGCCTTGGCCTTCATATCTCGTGGCAAATCGGCGAAAAATTGCATCTGCACACCTGAATGTCGTCATAGATACCAGAGATAATGAGTCGTCCGATGCGGCGCTGATGATCAGTCTTTCGATACCTGATGCCAGAAACGACGCAATGTAGATTCAGGCATTTTTAGTTGTTTAGCAGCCTCACCTTGCGTAAGCCCTTTTCCCTTCAGTTCCTGTACTGCCTGCCATTTCCTCCGCGCCGAGGCGACGTTGGGCGGAACCTTGTTTTCAGGTACAGAGGGATGATTGATATCAGCCAAGCCGAGGGCTTCGATCTCGGCTAGAGCAGCGAGAAGGAGTTCTCGAGGTGTGCGATTGCTGTCGCGAGAAACTGTCAAAGCAATCAGCGCAGTCAGCTCAAGATCAAGCGCCGAAGCCAATTTTTGGCTCATATCCAAGGTCACCGAGTGCTTACCGCTCTCCACTTTGCTGATGGTTGTTTGATCCAGGCTGGAAGCCATGGAGCGCTGCGTATTCCCTTTGCTTTGGCGCAGCGTTTGGAGCACTTCCGCAAAGGATTGGCGGAGCGACATGACAAGTCCCCAAAAACAAAGATGTATGCCGCGTTTGCCTATCGCCAAACAAACGAATATATTCCTCAATGTGGCGGCAAGGTCTTTGTGCCTGCAATTTATGTGAAATTAAATGCGAGGTTGTGAGATGGGAAGCCCACTATCCGAAGGACTGCTGGGGGAGGGGGTTGATCTGGCCGGCTCCGAGTTAGACCTTGAGCGTGTGATCCTCGCAGCCAGGAAACACTACAAGTATCTCCCCCTTTGCGTCGTCGAGGAGTGGATCATCCTAGACGCCATCGTCACCGACGAAGAGCGAGCGAAGATAACCGCCGCAGGCTGCCAGCCAATGTTTATGTTTGCCCACAAAGTTGTCGACGATGAACAGAGGCGTTTTGAGCCAGGCCATTGGGTGCGCTCGAGTATGGGTACTGCGTTCAACGACGGCTTTCTGTTCGAAACTCGGAATTCCGTCTACGTCCTTCTCGGGCCGGGACATCGCAAGTCAGCAACCATCAAAGAGATTTTCTCTCTATTTTGAATTACCGACCGGGCTGCTTTGCGTCCGCAGAAAATTGAGGCACCTGATGTTCAGAACACAAGACTCAGATCTTATCGGCGTCCCGGGGATCTTTGGTGAAGGCCTTGCGCATTGGCATAGCGTGTCACGGATTCTCAGAACTCACTGGTATCACCTTACTGTTCGCTTGACTGACCAAGGTCGCAGCACTGAATTCGTTGACATGATTGAGGGGGAGCACAGGTTGCAAAGCATGCTCGTCACTCAGAGCGCTGAACGAGAGATAACAGATGTTCAGGTCATGACCCCCGCATGGATGAATAAAGGTGCCGGGTGGGACATGGAGCGCGTAACTAAAGTATCCCTCGGCTACGACGGTGATTTTGAGGTCTGCTTAATAGAGGTTGAGGGAGGAGCTTTCTACCACAGCTCTCACCGACCAGACTTTCAAATCGATTTGCTAACAGACCTTCGCCCGATCTTTCTCTCGAGCATGATTCGATCAGTCTGAAAATTACCAACAATCTTGCACGATACCAACGCGTCTGGTTCCGTGCGGAATTCCTGATAACGCCTTGCGGAATAGCACCGGAGCGCAGTGATGCTCGACACTATAGATGTGAATTTCCACGGAAAGCGCCACACAGATTTTGATCTCAAACGAATAATCAAAGCCCAGGAACAAGGTTTTGATGTGCCAGTGACCGCCTATCTCTGCGGTGTTTCCATCAGGTCTCGCGCAGGAATCGGTGTTGTTTTTGGCCACAAGCGTAAAGATCAATATGGGCGGTTTGGTGACGGCCATCTGATTCGGACTTCTGATGTGATCAAAGTCGAGCGTGAAGGCAGGTTTTGGGTGATGACAACGGAAAATAGCCGTTATGTCTTGGCGACTTTTCAGCGCCAAAATGGCCGCGCCAGCTTGCGTGATTTTTTGCGTGCTACTAAAGGGCAATACCATCCGACCCCTCGGATCTTGCAGTGATATTTCACCCGGGAGGGGGGAGTCTCGGCCTACTGTTGTGAGTTTGGGATCAAGGTGGCTTCATGCTCCTGAAGAAAGGCGAGGTCGTCACAGTGGCGTCCGGTATCTTTGAGTCGTACAGCCGGGAAGGGCCGTTTGTAGCGACCCAAGATTTCGACCTTGGCGCATTCGTTGCCAAGGCCGTGTCTGATGTCACGGAACCTTGGGAAGTCACCTGGGGGCTTTGGGAGGTTCCTCGAATGCTTGTTGAGCATGGTCTCCTTCTAGAGCTACCTTGTCGACGAATTCACTTGGGGTCACTGGGTGACGTTGAGCTGACGGAAGAGAAGAAGGATTTGTGATTTCGCGTTTCTGATTAGCCGTCGAGGACTACCAGTGAGTGCGGCTTTGGAGATTAAGTCGGGCATTGACAGTTCATTGCGTGCCTCTCCGGGGACTCTGTCGTGTACCAAGCCACTGCGTGTCTTGGCCCTCGCGTGCTTCCATCCTCACGCCTACGGCCGGTGGCATGCGCGCTCCGCTTGCATTGTTTTATGCGTTGGGCAGGGTAACGCCCTGGTCAGCACTCGATGAAATGATCCGCTTGATCGATGTACATTTCTATATTTTCAAAAAGCCAAGTCTGAGTGGCATCTTCACGGCCCCTCGTTTGTCGAACTCGCGCTTTCCACTGCCCAAAAAAAATGTATTCGTGATGGCGCTTGAGCAGGGAGGCGAGTGCGGACTGCTTTAAAATGACTTGAGGCACCGGTTTGCGGACAACACCGTCCTTGTCTGACTCAACAAAGGGAGATGTGAGCTCCGCTACGTGATACGGGAAACGATCGCTAGGAAGGCGGATGTCTTGGACATACCCGGCGATAGCCAACGGGATTGTCAGGGTATCTGTACCGTACCATCGAATGAAATCGCCGAGGTTGCTGTGATCGAAATAGAACTTGTTCCATGGGATGGTAATTTCTTTGGATTTCAGCGTGACGAGATTTTTTAGCTCGTCATTGTCTTCACATAATGCCCGCAGTTCGAGTATCTGACCGAGCGTTTTAAGATAGTTGGTAAGACGGCCCTTATTTCCATACGCTTTGTTTTTCGCTTCCGGCGATCCCCAGCCGCGCGCCCTAGCCTCTACTTCGGTATCATCAAGCTCCCACAGTGCTTTGATCAGTATGTGAAGGCGAAATTCAAATTTCGATGCTGAGATAGCCGAAAATAGGTCTGAAGATGACTCTTTAGCGATGACGCTAAGCTGGCCTCTAAGATTATATTTACAGTTCGGATCGTGGCTGGACTGCTTCTTCAGCCTGAAGCAGGGAGCCACCTCAATCGTTTTGGTAGCATATCGTCTGTCGTGTCGCTTGACGAAGGAAAGGCGCGCAGCGCAGCCATTGGAGGGGCAAGATAGCAGTCCTACGGGGCTGCTTTCATACTGCAGTGCACTGATTTTTGCTCCAGAAGCATTCCTGGCCTCTGGGATTTTGCTTCCCATTTATTCCTCCTTGTCCAGACGGCTTGAGCAGGTGCAAGGTTTGCAGAGCTGCGAACACCATTAATTGAGCACATGGCGCTGATTCCCCGGCAGCATGAGTTTCCGGACTCATCCACGAAAGCATTATGTTCTGTCCATGAGCTTGCTCCATCAACAACGTACTGAGCCCGGTGGGTCGCCCAATGGCAAGGTGGCGAACTTAGTTCGTCGCAGTGGTAGTGCCTGGAGCGGGGCCTTCGCTGAACGTGTAGTTGATGACCACGTCATTACGGATCAAGACGTCGAGCGTTTTCTGAGTGCCAGTAGTCGTCACCTTCATGGTGACCACGTAGCTTTGGGCATGGGCTGAGCCATTGGTGTAGGTGTAGATCCACTTCTCGTCAGTCTCGCTGACGGGGCTCTTGGCGTAGGGCTCACCGAACAGTGACTTCAACTCAGCGGTTGTGGTTTTGCCCTTGGTGATACTCGCTACGCTGGCCGATGGAAAGTCTCGGCCCGCTGTGTAGTGCGACGTAGCACAGCCGCCGAGTGCGACACACATCCCCATAACTGCGATGAGCTTTTTCATATCCTTCCTTGATTCTAGAAAGCTCCAAATCTAGCTGGCATCAAGGCTAAAAGCCATCGCCATCTTGATCTTCCGCGCTCGTACTCGCCGGCAGGGCACCTACGCTTAGAGATAATGCTCGTGTCCCAGATGACCGGAGAAGCTCCGATCATTGAGATCTAAAGCGAGCAAGCAAACGTACTGCTACGCGCAGGTGCTTTGCAGGTGCGTATTGTCTGATTTATCGCTACCTTCCTTGGAACCACTCGATAGGGATTACGCAGATGGATGTTGGAATGGCCCACGCAATCGAGGCTGCAGAAGCCGAGTATTTGTGCTCCCGCGTTGAGAGCTTGTCGCGGGTGAGTGGAAACCCTTTCGGTGCTCGCGTGTTTTTCAACGAAGCTTTTCCATGCTTTCAAGTGAATGCGTCGCCTAGCCCGATGTTCAATCGCATCTACGGCGACATCACCGGTAGCCCCCAGCCACTTTTGAGCTTGCTCAAGAGCTCAGCAGAATATTCAACCGTGACGCCTCTCATTGGAAAGCCTTCGTCCTTGGAGCAGTTCGCTTCTGTGGACGGGAGGCGACTAGAACGCTTGAGAGGTTGGACGCACCTGCAGCTCGCGTGCGCCATCAAGGACGTAGTCTTGAGCCACCACTCGTTTGAGATCGAAGAAGCCACCTCACACACTCTTCCTGCGTTCGCAGCTGTTCATGCGGGTGGATTTCATACCAAGCCAGAGCATCGTCAGTTGCGCCAGGCCTGTTTTGCAGGGCTACTGTCTAATGATCGTCTGAAAATTTACGTCCTTAAAGCTGATGGACATGTAGTTGCAGGAGCGTTGATGTACCTCGCCTGTAATGGAGTTGCATACCTCGGGACGGCTGCCACCCGAAAAGATGCACGAGGCTTAGGCTATCATGGAGCCCTGATATCTCATCGCATAGAGCAAGCAAAGAATTACGGCAGTTTGGTGATCGCCGCAACTGCGCTTCCCAGTTCGCAAAGTCGCCGTAACTTGCAGCGCACGGGGCTTGCGACATCTCACTTTCAAGCGCTATATCGCTTAGCAGATAGTTGATGTATGCCGATGAAGGAGCATCTGCTATTGGCCGACCTCTGCCGTCACGATGGGCGGGAGTCGGCCAGAAACTGTCGGTCGACTGGTTAGAGTGGGACGGTTACGCTGACGTTTTTCGCATGACTGGAAAAGCGTATGACAGAGGTGTACCAAGGACGCTGCTTATGCGCAGCCGTCAGCTACGAGCTATCCGCCACACCGAAAGCAGTGAGCCATTGTCACTGTCGCCAATGCCGCAAAGGTCACGGGGCAGCATTCGCTTCGTACGGCAGCGTTCCCCGTAACGCACTACGGATACTTTTCGGCGCCACCAGCATCAAAATCTATACATCCTCAGAGACAGTGTTGCGCGAATTCTGCACGCACTGTGGCTCGACATTGTTCTGGTCACGATCTCAAGGCGAGTTTGCCGACTGGATTTCGATAGCACTGGGCACGCTCGACACGCCCTTCATGCCTGAAAAGCAAAAACACGTTCATGTCGACTCCGCAGTCCACTGGTACACGCCATCCCAATTATGCTTCCAGGTCGGCTGACTGCTTTGAGTCAATCTCAGCTGGTCACGATAGGCAGAAAACGGCCAAAAGCGGCCCTTCAATCTCGCTATTCATCTATCTCCCGAGCGTGCGAAATTACTAGCCATCCAATTTCTCTCAAAGGCAGGCTCATGACCTCCACCCTGGCAGACTTCTCATTGCTCTGCGAACTGGTGCCTGAGCCGGATGGCCCAGATATCTTTGACTCGGAGCGGGGTTATCATTGGATTATGGTTTCAAATTGAGCTTTGGGGTAAGGAGCAACAACACATGAAGCAAAACCTTATTTTGGTCATTGCGATGGCGCTGGGAACCACCTCCACGGCCTACGCCAACTCACGGATAGCAAACATAGATTCCTTGGAAAGTAGCTATGTAAAATGCATAGAGACACGTTTTGAGAACAACTGCTGGGACAAGGCGTTTATCGGTCACTTCGACAAGTGGCAAAAAAACGAAACCACAATAATAACCAAAAGCCAAGAGGCCTACCTGGCTTGGCTGGATGGGCACTCCGTGTACAAAGTTCACATCATCCCAAGTGTTAAACGAGCCGGAGTATTCGAGAATAGAAACTATCTAGTTGAACGAGATGATGGCGAAGTCATAGGCCTGCATGTTGGCTATAGAAAAGTTTTAGGCAGTTGGTACATATATGCCCTTCAAGGCGGGTCTGATGACACATTTATTCGATCAATACTCGACATGCCCGCTCCAGAAACACCCCCCACTAAATGATAGAAATCATCTCGTCCAATCCAGTCGCCTTCAGAGTTCACTGGTATAAGCCATCAGCTCATCGCCTCAGATCGAGTGACCGCAATGGGTCGAAAACTGCCCTTGAGAAAAGGCAGCTTTCGGCCAGAAGTAGCCCATCGCGATCAGAAACGTTTGACGACAACGCGTCGCTCTCGCACTCTGTTTTGCCCCCTATTCTTCACTAGGCTTCCCTATGTCATTCGCAACCGTAGTGCTGCTTGACTCCTGGCCACAGCCAAGTACGTCGCCCGAACCCATCGTGTTTGCCACGGACACGCAGCTATGTTTACGGTATTGCACCGCTGGGGAAGAAATAGCTGTAATCCATTTTCCCCTAGTTAAAAAAATTCAGTTCGGCTCACCAAACGACGAAGCTTTGGGCGGTCATCCGCTTATTGGACTTGGCCTCGAGCATTACCAAATTCATCGAATAGATAATTCGCCTTGGCTAGCAGAGCTTGAGCAGAGAAACGCCATTCATCCGCTACACGATAGACAGCGGTTTCTAAAAGATGCCATCCATTATGTCTTCACGTTTCAGGACTCTACCCTAGAATGCATCATAATTGAGGGGCAGTTCTGGCATCCAAAAGTACAAGTCTTTACCTCGGAGCAGAAGGCAAGCGATGCCTGGCGCAAACTGATAAATGACGTGGGCGCATGATCCCAATAGTCACGAGTGGATGCCCGCCTTGGGTCTGTATCTGCCACTCGCATCGCTCACAGTACGCGCCCAACGCGCCCTCGATCAGCCAAAAAGGATTCACACCTAATCAGGGACGATGAATGAAACCAATAGAAATTCAACACATCACTCACCTGCCGGCGGAAGTTATTACTTTGGAGAAAGAGGCAATTGCAGAAGGGTTCAGATTTCTGACGCGCCTGATTTCGGAATGGCATTCAGGAAAGAATCGCTTCAACGCGCCCGGTGAATGTCTCATGGCAGCGTATTCGAACCAGCAATTGATAGGAATCGGAGGGCTATCAGTTGATCCCTTTAATCAGACCAATACCGCAAGGCTACGGCGAGTGTACGTGGCGCCTGCGGCAAGAAATCAACATGTCGGTCACGCGCTGGTAAAGGCGTTGGTTGCACACGCCGCTCTTCGCTTTCAGAAGGTGCGTCTTTCTACCGATACTTCTGCAGGCGATGCGTTTTACCTGCGCTGCGGCTTCATGCGAACAGAAGACGCCCATGCCACCCACATCATGGAGCTGGTCAACCCCTGACCCGGGAGCTTTCGGCCAATAGCGGGCGTTCCCAAGCGACAGCTAACGGCCAAAAAGCAAACAGTAGACCTGCTGCTCATGTCTTCGTAAAGTGCTCACCATCCAAGCTGAATTGTCTACTATCTACACGTGAAAGTAATCGATTAGTAAACAGATTGTTCTGACTGCGGGGATTCGGTCGGCCGGAAGGAGAGAATGATGCGTGTGATAATTAAGGAGAACTGTATTGAAGGACAAACTGGTCGTGCTTGCGATGAAAATAAAGCTGACGCGCTGGATTTTGATATTTTCTTTGAGGTTCCCGTGGCTCGCGCCTAGCCTTTTGCGGTTTATTGGAAAGGATTATGGCGAGCAGGACAGCGAGGTAATGCGAGAGATTCATAGCAAAGAAAATCGCATTCTAACTGCCAGTATGTTTGAAGGTGAAGTTTCTTGGAAAGGTATAAGCTTTGTTGCAGAAATTGGGCGTGAGGATTTAGATAAAGTTCACAGGTGGATGAGTGGACAGCCGCGCGCAGGAGGAAATTACAGTTCAATGCACGAAAAGGTGATAAAAAGTAAAGATTTAATTGGTGCCAGTTACATTAATCTAGGTTTAGTGTCTTTTGATCGCGCAACAATGTTTTCGGTTGGATGCGTAAGTATCGCGGCTCAACTACCTAAAAGCTGTTATATAACTCTTCTGAGGTTAAGAAATGGGGCTTGCTATATTTCTCTTTACGTGAGCTTCGATGAGTCTGTTAACTCGCTAGTTTCTGATGTTGACGTTCGCCATGTTAAGCGATATGAAGTATTTCAATCTTTCAACCCGTTCTCCCCAAAATTTGCAATAACTGAGCATCACGACAGACGATCTGTAATTGAAGATTTTTTGTATAGCAAGGCAAATGAAGTAGTAGTTGAGGCTAAGCAAGCGATTCAAACGCTGCTAGAAGTTTGGGGCATAAAAAGAAAGGCTGATGAGTTTTCGAAGGTTGCCGATTTTTTCAGAGAAGATGTAGGTTCTTATTTTGAGGATTCTCCATCATTGGAAAACGAGAAGGCCAGCACCTCTATTGTAGTAATTGAACGCGATAGAGGCCTGTTTCTGACAAGTCCGCTGAGTGAAGAATCATCAGAAGAGTACATAGAAAACTACGTCCCGAGTCAATTTGGACTAGATGCAATTTTTTTGAAGAGCCAAGTAACCTTGGAAACTGAAAGCTTCCATCGTTATAATTTCAAGCTCATTGGAGTGACTGACAATTATAGCTATATAGCAATCCTGACAGAAATATATTCACGATTCAAAAAGTGCACAAGCAAGGTAAGTCCTGTTTTCCTAGGTGGCAATAGAAAAGAAGAGCGCGATCTAAAAAAATTACTGGACGCAGGACTAGAGCTGAACGTAATTGAGGAAAGATTGACTGCTGTTGAAGAGGGGTTACATTGGTGTGAAGAAAAATATCGAAAATTTACGCGCAATCGAATAGCTGGTATTCGCTCCCATGTCTCTTCATTTCGAAAGGACGTAGAAAGGCGTAGGGACTTGAATAATGGAAAACTGCAAGTAAAAAGTTTAATTTGGATGCGGCGCTACTCGATAATGGTATTTGTCTTCGTGCTGGTGCAAATTGCTTTATCACTGCTCAATGTTGATTGGACAGATTCCGGTAGAAGTAAAAATCCAATTTATATTAATCTTTTCCATAATGCAAAGTAAGTTTAATTCATAATGTCGATCAAGCAGTAAACCTCCGAACTTACATTTAAGTGCTGGGGGGCAGTGGCTGCAGCACCATCGATTTTAGGTGCTGGGGAGCGACAGCTTTTGGCCGATGGCTGCCACTCGCGCCAACAATTAAATACCACTCGCGATGATGCCGACTCGGAGGCAGTGCTCGCTTTTAACCCGGCTGGACAGCTGTCCATCCCTTGCCCTTACTCGACGATGCTTTATCACCCGCCATGCACACGCTTACCTGAAGGCGTTTCATTTTTGCAAATACTTGAGGACTCAGCGCTTGGCCGTACAGTTGCGACAGTTGGGCACTGCGAGCGATGGACTCCTGATAGTTTCGGCTGGCATCGGCTTCGCAGCTATCGATGTCGGCTTTAAAGGTGGCTTGCTGGGAGGAGACATCCACTCCCGGTTTCTCGAATCTTGTACCATCGTAGCTTTGGCGGTTGTAGTCGATCTTGGCCGTTGACGTAGAGGGTGCTGAGGCACATCCGGCAAGAATTACGGAAATGAGAGCGGCAATGAGGTGGGTTTTGCGCATGGAGCTTCCTTGGGCTTACGGCTTGGGCCATCGAGCGTTATTAATATGAGGATGGTATCGGCGCCGAGTGTCAGTCCCTTGAGGATTTTTCTGTATATTCCCCTTCCGAGGCGATCCGATATTTACTTTGGGAACTACACCAATCCGACCTGTTGCCACCGGTAATCGGCAGCTTTCGGCCAAAAGCGGCGTTCGATCACTACCCTCCAGCCGAAGAGCGAAAACCTCTCGATCAGTGAAAGCTAGTCTCTAAGGGTACGCATTATTTCCTCTACCACCGGCTTCGTGTATTTCTCACTGGGGTCAGTTTCCGGTGGGTCGTTACTGCGGAACCATTCACCTTGATCGAATGCTTGGTAAAGCGAGAAAGCGGGCTGAGGCATGTCGTTAGTCATGCCTACTTCAACCACAGCATTTATGATGCCGTTCATAACGCCGTTGCAAAAATCATAGAGCAGAGATCCTTGTAGATAGCCTTCCGCAACCGCGACGGACAGCTCGTTCAGCACATCATGCGGTGCAACGGCGAACCTTTCGCAAATGGGGACAAGATCACTCAGCGTTAAACCGTCTGCTTCCGCTTTCACCGACAGTTCCTTGAGTTCGTTCTTCGGTAACACCATGATCATGAGCTTCTTCCGGTTAGGTGCGAAGATAGCGCTTACAGAGTGGCCGCACAGCGCTGCCACACGTCAGTTCCATGCTGCAATACGGATTCATGGTCGGTCGACTTCAGCTACAGGCAATGTCCGCTTTGGGTCGATTGTATCCTTTCGTACAGCCAGCATTTAGAGGGCTGCTCATCGGCTTGGTCGCCTACACCCTTGCACCCATTCGAGCGACACACCATCCTGGCGCCGTTGCTTGAGACACGATATCGCGCCCTGATCTGACACCATTATCTCTATAACTTGGATCGAACAAGTGACTTGCTGGATGCTTACATCTCACTGACTATCTGGGTAAGGCGATTGCGTATGTTAACTCAGTAATCGAATGAGATCGGGCAGTTACTACTGCCCGATACGTGCAGGACATGTTGCCGCACGCCTACAGGTTTGAGGCGCCAGCCGTTTGCGGTTCACCGCCAAGCATTCGGTTAAGATCCATTAGCCAGGTAAACGTCTGCAAGACTCAATTCTACCGACACATTGCGCCCTCGCAACGCAGGGAATTGAAATCATAAACTGCGGAATGTCCCGGTTGGCCGCTCGGTAGGGGGACGCCCTTGGGTACGTAAAACGTGACCGCGTTGCCGCCGTACAATCCGGCCGGGAAGGTGAAGGCTTTCAATATCACGTAGGCCTTGTAAACGCTCGGCGACGGGCGCGTTGCAACTGCTCCGGCTACGGGCGGAACATCGCGCCTGGGGCTACTCGCTACCTTGGCATCAATCCAAGCCTGAGCATCAGCACTTGTGGCAGCCCGTAGCGAGCCGTTTTTCACTGCTACGTCGATGCCCGCCTGGCCGGCCAGCGGCGCCTGTTTATCGCGCAGGGACTCGGGGCTCACCGTTGAAGACGTGACGAGCCTCGCGTCCGCGCCGAAGGGCAAACCAACCGAAATTTTGCCAGATTGGTCGCCGGGATAAACCATCGTCACGGGCTGACCGAACAATTTTCGGGATAAGGGATTCAGGTATTCGTTAGCTTCTGCGGTCACGTAGGAAGAACCGCATGCTCCTTTGTTGTGGTAGCTGCTGTTGAGAATGGGTATCTTGGAATCGAGTCCGGCCACTGCTTGGCGGTGATAGCCAGACACGTAGACAGCGACGATGTTAGTGCCCTGAGTCCAGCCGATATTCCACACCGTCGGCTCATAGGCGCCGAGTATTAACGCCACAGGTTTGTCAGGGCTGTTGACAGCAATGTCGAATTGGGTGGCCTGATGGCCGCTCTGGTCAATCTGAAAGGGCACCTCACGCCCGGAATAGGCGCCCGCCGCATAGACTGTTAGCCCTGCTGGGGCCTTGAAGCTTTCAAAGCCGCAGCTCGGCGGAGCACCTGCCTGGACAGCCGTTGGTGCGGAGTCGAACTTGAACGACTTCAAATCGTCTGCGTAGACAGCGATCGTGGCACTCATCAATGCCGCAGCAATCCCTACTTTCATATCCCTTCCTTCAGCGAGTGAAAATCCCGCTCACAGTACCCTTGCGAAGACGTTAAAACACCATCTGGTCAGCGGAATCGGAGAGTTTTTTTGAGTCACGCGCGAAAGCAGGCCTACCTGTTAATTTGGGCCTGGCCGTTCTGGGTGAATCTGTAATGCAGCCCTCACGGCAGTCAGAAAAACGAATGTCCGCTCCTGGCCGTAAGCAGCGGTTCAAGCGCCTCGTTTTTAGGGCGGAAGATGTCCATCGCGTCGTTGCTACTTGGCTCTCACCGTCCACAACTGATCAAGCTTCGTCGTATAGCTCTGACTCATCAGCTCCCGACGCATTGCCCAACCAGGGGCGACAGGCACGCTGGCTAAACGCACCACTCCCTTTCCCCAGCGGCCATTAATCTCGTCCAGCACGCCCATCACCTTATCCGCCATTACCGGCTGAGATTGTGCGAACAGGTCATCGGTGAATTCGCCAGGCTGTCGCAGATCCATCAGCAATACTTCGGCTTTGCTGTATTTGAAGCCAGGCCGGAACAAACGGTTAACCGCTTCGTTTGCTGCCTTGGCCATGAGCCGCACGTCGTTGGTCGGGTACGGCAATTCCACCAAGGCGCCGTTCGCATACTTCGCTTCCTCGGGATTAAACATTCCTGTCCTAATGCTCACGCGGATCTTCTTGCATAGCGAGTTTTGTGCTCGAAGCTTTTCCGCCGCGCGTTGTGTATAGGTAGCGACAGCTTCCTTAATTGGCTCAATCTCGGTAAGCCGCGAGCCGAACATCCTGCTGCAGCAAATCTCCTGCTTGGGTGGATCAGCTTCACCCAATTCCAAACATGAAGTGCCGGCGAGTTCGCGAGCCGTCTTCTCGATCACCACGCTGAATTTCTGGCGAAGCATCCAGGGGTCGGCTTTTGCCAAGTCCATCGCGGTCTTGATGCCCATCGTTTCCAGGTGAGCCTTCATGCGCCTCCCGATACCCCAGACCTCGCCGACATCGGTGTTGCGCAACGTCCAGTCCCGTTTGAACGGATCGCACAGATCCACCACACCACCGGTAATATCCAGTAGCCGCTTGGCTGTATGGTTCGCCAGCTTGGCCAAGGTCTTGGTGTGAGCGATGCCTACGCCGACTGGGATGCCCGTGCGCTTGAAAAGCACGGATCGCATTCTTCGGCCAAAGTCAGATAAATCACCCTGTATGCCAGTCAGATCGGCAAACGCTTCGTCAATGCTATAGACCTCAAGCGCTGGCACCATCGATTCGATGATAGTCATGACGCGCTCGCTCATGTCGCCGTACAGCGCGTAGTTACTGCTGAACGCTACAACACCATGCCGGCGGAGATGGTCTGTGATCTGGAAGTACGGCTGACCCATTTTCACGAAAGGCTTTGCATCGTAGCTACGCGCAATCACACAGCCGTCGTTGTTGGACAGCACCACGATAGGTGTCTTAGCGAGGTCGGGTCTAAAGACGCGCTCGCAGCTTGCGTAAAACGAGTTGCAGTCAATCAGGGCGAAGACAGGTTCAGGTGTTGTCATGATCGCGGACGCTGTATTTCACTACACCCCAAATCATGAGTTCGTCGCCTTCCATCACGTGCCTTGCCGGATACTTGGGATTTTCCGACAGAAGTATTACGGCGTTGTCGCGCAAATGCAGACGCTTGAGCAATGGCTCAGAATTAAGGGCAGCTATGACGATGTCCCCACTGATCGGATCTATGCTTCGATCAACCACCACCATATCCCCCGAATAGATCCCCGCGCCCTGCATGCTGTCGCCATCAATCCTCACGAGGTAGACGTGGGGAGCTCGTATATCGAAGAGCTCATCTAGAGAAATGTGCTTTTCGATGTGATCAGCAGCGGGCGAAGGGAAGCCTGCAGGCACCTTGAATGAGTACAGAGGCAGCTTCTCGCCGCCGGTAGCCAGCGGGCCCAGAATGGTGATGCTCATGATGCAAACCTTAGAGTGGAAACTGTATATACATACAGTTAACGATTTGGTTCGCTTGCGGTCAATCTCATAAGCACGACAATTCGACGGGTGACAGCATGTGCGGACGCTACTCGATCTACGAATCGATGGATCACTACCTCAAGGAGCTTGCGCCAAAGCAGCTAGTGATCAATGGCTATGACCTTTGGCCCATTGAGCGATACAACGTCGCGCCGGCGACGCGGGTAGAGATCATTCGGCCAGGGGGAGAGGGGTTGAGTGTCGACAAGGTCAAATGGGGATGGTCGCCCTTCTGGGCGAAGGGTAAGCGTCCCGACCCGATAAACGCCAGAGTCGAGAGCGTCATCACCGGTAAGTTTTTCAATCAGCTCTGGCCAAACGGACGCGTGCTTGCTCCGGCGAATGGCTGGTTCGAATGGGTAAAGGACGAAGAAGATCCGAAGAAAAAGCAGCCGTATTTCATTACTCTGAAAGAGCAAATTCCGATGTTCTTCGCAGGGCTGGCCGAGGTGCACGAAGGTATGGAGCCGGATGATCGCGACGGCTTTGTCATCATTACCGCCGCGAGTGATGAAGGCATAGTCGATATCCACGACCGCAAGCCCTTAGTCTTATCGCCGGAGCATGCGCGTGAATGGATCGACCCGAATACCTCACCTGAGCGAGCTCGTGAACTAGCGATGGAGCAATGCAGGCCCGCTACAGATTTTGATTGGTACAAGGTTGGTAAGGATGTCGGAAATGTTCGGAATCAGGGCTCGCATCTGATTCAGCCGCTTTCCTTGGCCTCTGATGTCGATGATTGAGCAGACGCGACACCGTAGCCCTGCAGAGGCCTCACGTTCTGTATAGGCACATCGACAGCTACCTCATTAGCCCAGCCGCGTTTGTTACATCGATTTAACCGATACCACTTCCACGTACCTGTACTTCTGCCTGGCAGCCCTCACAGCATCTTGCTCAGCAAGTAACGAACTCAGCGTGTCGGCCTCATGGATCAGCTCGTGCATCGTCCCTCGAATTCGTTTCCAACCCGAAGCGTGACCCTGAGCCTAGGCGTGAACGGTTTCGCCGGCTTCTTCTTGGCTGCAGATACAGCTATCGGGTTGGTGATGACGACTTCTGCCACAGGTTCCGGTGCTGGAGGTGCAAGAACCTCTTCGGGCTTAGCCGTACCGAACAAAGCTCGGCGCATTTCTACTTCAGTGAAATCAGCTTTCATAAAACGTCTCGATGGAGCAGCAATTAGCTCAAGTTTAGGAAGGCTTACATCAGGATGGGCTATGGAGCGGAAGGAGATTTCGCTTGCCCAGGTCAATTTCAAGACAAGACTCCCTCCAGGCTCGCGAAAGTTGCCCCTTAGACAGTAATGTAATGAGCCCGTCCGCTAGGTCACTGGCGTACCGGGCGTACAGCATCACTGTACCCGGTAGCCCAACCGAGGGCGTCGTCACCGACAGCGCGGTGTTGTGAGCGCAATTGACCAGATGTCATGACTACACCGAGAACAATCAGCCCGCTGGGCCTCCGCAATTTGCTGAGAGAAACCGCAATTTGCGCAGCAATACAGGGCCGACGCAGGCGCGGTTTCAAACTCGGCACGATGCTCTAATGGTAGGACGGACAGCCCAGGGCGCAGATCTTTCTGCTCAAAAAAATAAAGGCTGATGTCGCCGTCGGTCTCAACGAGACCGAGCCTTACTTGTCCGAGATGTTCAACACCTTGCTGTCGTAACTCCATCAACAATTCGTTGGATGAGATGTTCAGCGTTTCTAAAGACTTGAGCTCATAGAGACCGTCACGGATGACGGTTACCGGAAGCCCATCCATCCAGGCTTCGAATCTTTTGCTCTTGGTCATCACTAAGACGGTAAGCCGGTAGAGAAGCAGGAGCGTGAGAAATACTACGGCGACCGGCAGCAGCGGAACGTCATGATAGAAGGACACATCTCCTGCGGCGGAGCCCAATGTCAAAATCACGACCAGCTCAAAGAGTGAAAGCTGTCTGATCCCTCGTCGTCCGCTGGATTTCAAAAAAAGAAACACTGCGAGAAAAGCGAAGGTGGCCCGGAAACCCACCTCCAGCAAAAACGTTAAGGGAAATACGTCTATCAGCATCCGCTGGATATCAAAAGGCGACATCATGACCTCGATTTTATTGTGAGAGTAGCCGACGGATCGATTCAGCCTTTGATTCCAATAACTGGCCAGAGTATTCAGCCGGCCACCGACTTTGCGGTAGGGCTACGACGCGAAGCGGCTTTATCAAAGGCGCGCGCCATATAGCGCACTGCTACGTTGAGCTGGCTCGCCAGGTGACATCGGTAATGCCGTATTTTTCGGCTTGAGGTTTGGACACCATTTTCAGTGGCGGGCGACCAGGTCTGGGAATGGGTGCTACGCCCGCATCGCAACTAGCCCAGTGCCAGGCATCGGCGTTTTGCATCGCTTTGCTACGGATGATGAAGGACTTCGGCACACCATGAAGCTTGTAGTTGATGATGAATAGATTGTTTTCCATGAGTAACTCCGTCTGCTCTTGCTAACGGAGTCATCGAGCGGGGAAAAATTCAAAAAAATCAGGGGCTTCAGCGCCGAATTGTTTTCATGAGCAGTAGTGTTGCAGACCTAACGGGCTGAGCACCAACCCCGTCCTGCCTGGCCTTACGATTTCGAAGCCAGGCTCAGCGTTTGCTAATCGGTTTACCGGGCTGCAAAAGTTCCGCCACTGCCGCCACCAATTCATCCAGTGACCAAGGCTTGTGCAGGTAAATAGTTTGAGCTGGCACTGCGGTGCCCTGGATCAGATAACCCGAGGTAAGTATCGCAGCGATGTGAGGCCACCTGCCTTTGACCATCTCTATGAATTCGATGCCTTGGACTTGTCCGGGGACGCCATAATCGGCAATCACTAAGACGCATTCGCCATGTGCTCCGAGCAGGTAGGTCAAGGCATCATCCGCCGTAGCGAACGAGACAGTCCTAGCGCCAATCTCATCCATGATATCGGTCATGAGCGACTGCAGAGTTGGGTCGTCCTCAATCACGATGACCTCGCCGCGAATCGGCAGCAATCCTTCCCAATTTACGTTCAAACAATCCTCCTCTCAAAACCGACCAAACAAACGGAACGGTTGCATGAGTGTAAGCGTAAATAGCGTGGGTGCGGTGAAAGCGCTTGGAGCACACGGGACACTCGACTCAGGTCGTGCCCCTACAGACGTCCTCGCAGCGTATTGAACGAGAGCTAGGCGCCTCGATTTTCTAGTCGCCTGAGTGGGCACCGAATTAAGATCCAATTGTGTGCCAAGGGCTAAGGATGCTGCTCAGCAATCCCATGACCTAGATCAAGCAGTGCGCATTTTTTCGAACCTTCCCCCCGAGGTATCTATCGAAACTATGAAGCGGGTCAACGCATCATCGAGACACAGACAAGCACTCATTCGCATAGTAGCTGGGGCAGTTGATCAAATTGGAGCATGCAACAGCTAGCAACCTAGGATCGATTCATGCAGCAGGAAAGCCAAAACCACCAAGTCATCGTCATCGGCACTTCCAGCGGCGGTCTCGCTGCATTGCGTGCGTTTCTTGCCGAGCTTCCGTCTGATTTAAATGCGGCTGTCTTTGTCACGCTGCACATCGGAGACCAACCTAGTGCTCTCCCTAACCTTCTTGCCCAAGCGAGCCCATTGCCCGTCGGCTTCGCTGTAAGTGAAGAACGGGTACAGATGGGTCGTGTATACATAGCGCCTCCGGACAAACATCTGCTTGTCAAAAAAGGAGCTATTCAGGTCGTTCGGAGCGCCAAGGAAAACCACTCGCGACCTGCGATTGATCCGATGTTTAGATCGGCTGCCATCAGCTACGGAAGCAATGCCATAGGGGTGTTGATGACTGGCGAACTTGATGACGGTGTAGTTGGGCTTCAGGCGATAAAGGCCTATGGCGGGCTTGCCTTCGTACAAGACCCTGAGACTGCCGAAGCGCCCTCAATGCCGACGAGCGCTCTTCTTCATGTAAGTGTTGACGGATGCCTGCCGCTCACTGAGTTGGGTAGGAGGGTTGTACAGATCATCAATCAGCGCATAGCCGGAGCGACAGCGCCTTCTGAGTCAAAACGTATCGAGCCATTCGCTACGGAGAATGATCTGGCCGAGGATTTCAGTAAGGGTGGTTCCTACGCGCTGGATGAGATCGGCCAAGTCGCAGGCATGTCCTGTCCTGAATGCGGAGGCGCTCTGTGGGAGATAGACGCGTCATCACCACGGTTTCGCTGCCATACCGGTCATGCCTACACCGCCGCCGCGTTATTTCATGCCCAGAATGAAACGATTGAGGAGGCACTGTGGGTCGCCATTAGAGCATTGCATGAAAAACAGTTGCTCCTTGGTCGGCTCATGCAGAGCAGCAAAGACGGCGGGCGCTTTGCCGCGTTACGAGAATACGAACTTGTAAATGAAGGACTCGAAGGTCATAAGGCGACCCTTCGAGCATTGCTTACTTCGTTACGTTCCGCTTGAGAAACGTGCCGATTGGATCTTGTTGTTGTATCGCCTAAAAACGTCCGAAGCGGATTTCCGAGAGCATTCAGCGTGCCGCCAATCCGTTCAAACTCTCTGGATCTCCAATGGTCAACCTAATAGCAGATATCGATACGGCATATCAGAGGTGAGCCAATGGATAACTATCACATCAAGAAAACAGAAAAGCTTTGGGAACTCGTCAAAGAGGGCGCGCAACGCGCCTCCAAGACCGCCTCTACCAAAGCAGAAATTACCGAGATAGCGAGCGAATTTCTTCAAGGAAAAACAGCCTCTCTCAAAATTCACAAAGAGGACGGCACGATCCAAGAGGAACGTACATTTCCTCGATCAGCGGATCCAAGGAAAACAAAAGGCTGAACCAATTCTCTGTCATGGAGGCGGTGCGCATTGCACCGGACTGCTGCGCAAGCAGCCAACCTAGATGTATCCGGTCATTTCAAGTGAGCTCGTTTTAAACACAGGTGCTGATCATGGTAATTGCATGCCTAGGATGGGGGTCGTTGATTTGGAAACCGGGCACCCTACCGCTTGCGAGCGAATGGTTCATGGACGGCCCGGTGTTGCCCATCGAGTTCGCCCGAGTCAGTGATAACGGAGACCTTACGACAGCCATATGTGCGAACGCCCCCGGGTGCAAAGTGCTTTGGGCGGTATTAGATCTGGACAACCTTGATGACGCGCGCGAGGCCCTAAGAATTCGAGAGGGGGTTCCTCAAGATCGGGAGGATGGCATCGGCAGTTTCGTGGTCGGTGCGACGGCAGAGGGAGTTATTGCTGAATGGGCAATCCACCGCCAATTGGACGCGGTAATCTGGACTGGACTGCCTCCAAGGTTTAGAGGCATTGAAGGGCTAGTTCCCGCAGCCGAAGACGCTATTGCCTATCTTGCCGGCTTATGCGGAGAAACACGTGAGCATGCGCGCGACTACATCGGAAAAGTGCCTTCCCAGATCGATACACCTTACCGGCGCGAGATCCAGGCAAGGCTTGGGTGGCAGTGATTGATATACCCCACACGAACGTCGCTGCCACAATTGAGCATTGGGAGCGCTGCGCAACTGGCTGCAAATATCTTTACCAGCCAATGGAGGTGAGTTTTCGCACCATCAGTCGAAGGGGTGCTTAAGGCGTTTTACAAGGTGGCGCAGGTATTGAATTTTGGGCGCTCTGTCAATGTTCGACGCGTTCCGGGGGCGCTCAGAAGCTGCGGGCGAATGCTTTGATCTTTCTTTAGATCTACGGTATGAAAATTGCTCTGTTAAGCCCACCGCAAATTTTGACGACGAAAAAATGACGCTCTTCTTACCGATATCAGCAAGGCTGACACCTAAAGCATTGTCTCTTTCGCTGATAGGTTTCATTCTTCTAGTTTGTTTTTCGTTGATCCTCGCAACCGCTTGGCAGATGGTGAAGTCGTCCGGCGAGCGAGTAGACGCGGCCAAAATAACTGTTTCGAACATTGTCCTGGCCGCAGAACAGCAGGCACGTGACACGATGCTGCAAGCCGACAATACCTTGCGAGATCTTGCTGAGCGTGTAGCGCACGATGGGATTGGCCCCGATCAACAAGAGCGCTTGGCGAAGCTGATGGCCCGACAGGTGAGTGATATTGAAGGAATTCAGGGGCTTTTCATCTTCGATGCACAAGGCAACTGGATGGCCAATTCGTTCTCTGAGGGTTTGCAAACTAAAAACAACAGCGACAGAGCGTACTTCATTTACCATCGTGAGCACGATGACCAGTCCATCCACGTAGGCTCCATAGTTGAAAGTCGTACGACTGGCGACATGGTGATTCCTATCAGCCGGCGTATTGAAACAGCTGATGGAGCCTTCGCTGGGGTTGTTTTAGCCACTGTTCCGGTTTCTTATTTTCAAAGCTTTTTCAAGCGTGTGGACGTTGACGACGAAGGAGTAATTTTCCTCGCACTCAATAACGGCGAGCTACTCGCCCGACGCCCGACAGTCGCAGCTTTGATGACGACCAATCTTTCCAAAGGTGAGATCTTTAGCCGGTATTTACCCCAGAGCGATAGCGGTACTGCAATTCTCAAATCCGTTGTCGATGGCGTTGAGCGGATCTATGCCTATCGTCGCTTGGCTGGGCTGCCTATCGTCGCAGCAGCCGGAGTGTCGTACGAGCATGTATTTGCTCCTTGGTGGTCATATGTTTACCAATCGGTTGCACTGGTAGGTTCGATCATATTGGCATTGGCATTTCTAGGCAGCTTGCTATATCGGCAGATCCAACAACTGCTTGTTGCAGAGCGCGAGCTCAAAGTAATCCGCAAAGAGCTAGAGGTGATTGCCCATACAGATGGTCTCACTTCTCTGGCTAATAGGAGAAGTTTTGACTTGGCTATGGCAAAGGAATGGAAGCGTGCCACGAGAAATCAGACAAGCTTATCTTTAATTCTTTTGGATATAGATTTGTTCAAACAATATAATGACCATTACGGTCATTTGAGCGGCGATGAGTGCCTAGTGCGCGTAGCAAGCGTTATTGCAGGCAACGTCAATAGACCCGGTGATATTGCTGCTCGCTACGGTGGGGAAGAGTTCGTAGTTTTGCTTCCGGACACTGAACTAGCAGGTGCGGTCATGGTTGCAGAAAATATTAGACTTTCCCTGTTAGACGCAAAAATTGAACATTCAGCAAGCCCATTTGGCATAGTCACAATAAGCTCAGGTGTAATCTCTACTTGCAATACAGGGGATGAGAATTACAAGGATTTTCTCCTCAAAGCTGACCGTTTACTTTACGCCGCGAAGTCAAAAGGAAGGAATCGGGTAGAAAGCTAGATCGTTTTCTCTCCCCAGGTGCGCTTGGCCACTTTATCGGCTGGCTGGACTGTTGCTGTACCATGTTGTCCAAGAAACGCGACTTCAGGCGCCTATGGGTTTCCTCACGGTTAATTGCAGACGCAGCCGGCCTCAACCCTCGACAGGGAGCCGAACCAAGTTGATCGCAGCCTTGCCAGTGATGTAGTGCGCGCGAGAAACGCGTTTGAGATCAAAATCAAAAACCGGCTGGGTCATGGAAGCTTTTTGAGGCGGGCTAGACCTTGCTTGATATATCCGGCGTTCTCGCCAATTGTCTCCAGGGCACCACGGATGTTGTCGCCTACTTCCGTATGCCCCTGGGCTTCCACATGGAGGGTTAGCTCCATTAGGGCAGCCTCGAGGGCAAGCTGGTTTTGGTACATTCTCTCCAAAATATCGGGTAGTGAATATTCAGTCACGATGCACGTTTCCCTCAGGCTAAAAGAACAGCATAGCAACCGGATAGCTTAAAGAATTGCGTTACCCCTCAAACCACGGCAGGCCGCTGATACGGTTCGGGTAAGTCAATGAAACTCGACGGAAAAGCGGCTGCCCAGGCCGCAGCAACTGGGCCGACAACCAACTCAAAGGTTTCGCCATAGGGCCGCTACGGCAATGCCCGCAGCAATCGCTGGCAAAGGTTTTTTCGAAACCAGCGTTATGATGCCCGTCGTCAACAAGGCGAGACGGGCGCCATTGCCACCTGTAACCGCCAAGGGTGTGAGGACAGCTATCAGGATTGAGCCAGACATCGCACTGATGAATTGTTGCATACGGTAGCTTATGGGCACGAAGGACATGACGAAAACGCCTTCCCTGCGTGCTATTAGATTAAACATAGGAAAATAATCGTGAATGGTAAATTGGATGCTAGTGCACGAAACGTTGTGGTTATAGGTACTTCTGCGGGTGGTGTTCAAGCCCTTATGTCGTTCTTTGAACATCTCCCTTCAGATTTGCCAGCTGCATTTCTCGTGGTGCTGCATATTCCCGCTCACGAGCCAAGCGTGCTTCACAGCATCCTCTCAAGGGTGACTAGGATGCGAGTCAAGGCGGCTCAAGACGGTGAGCGTCTGGAGCCGGGCACCGTTTATGTGGCCGTCGCGGATCGTCATCTGGTGGTGACGGTGGAAGGTATACGCTTGACGCGCGGGCCAAAGGAATGCCGAGCTCGGCCTGCTGTGGACGTGTTATTTCGTTCAGCGGCGGTGAGCTATGGCGCCAGAGTAATAGGCATAGTCTTGTCAGGCGCACTTGATGATGGCACCGCTGGGCTTTGGGCGGTGAAAGATCGAGGTGGCTTGAGCTACGTTCAGAGTCCCTCAGAAGCGATGCTCAGCTCTATGCCTGAAAGTGCCATACAACACGTTGAGATCGATTTAGTTGGCTCGGTTGAATCCATCGCACGTGAGTTAGCCAAAGTGGTCGGCACCCTGGCTGCTCAACGCTCTCAGAGCGAAGTAACAACAAGCCATCTAGTCGAAAATACCATTGCCATAAACGGCAACGGTTTAGAAGCCGGCGTCATGGATCTCGGTAAAATTTCTAAGTTCACCTGCCCGGATTGTCACGGAGTCTTGGTACAGATTCATGAAGGATCAATCGTGAGGTTTCGCTGCCACACCGGTCACGCGTTTTCCATCAAGTCGCTGATTTGTGAGGTCAACGCCGCTATCGATACCGGACTTTGGGACACTTTGCGAGCAGTGGAGGAGCGGATTATGTTATTACGCCAGATGGCCGAGCTGGCGAAAGCAGCAGGTACGCCCAATGAGGCTTCTGAGCTCTACAAGCAAGCTGATGCTGCAGAACGGCGCCTTGAGTCATTGCGTAGCCTAGTGCTTGATCCGACTTTATTCGGGCATGATGACGCTAACGGCAGCTAACCGAACCAAGACCCTCAGCGTATCTCGCCGAGTTTGCCGCGATAGCTAGCTGATCACCACAAACTCGGCGGTAATCATGCAAGCGCAGCGCGCAGGTGTGAGGATGGAAGCGCGGAGGCCGAGACGCTTGCGTTTACGCCAAGGCTTGGTTCAAGACAGCCGTTCCCTAGTAGGGGCACGCAACGATACGTTAAATCAGACTCACAACTCCTTCAGCATCCGCTCTAGTGTCTGATGCTCCCATGTGCTGAGCAGTGCTACTGGATCAGTGCCAAAGCGATCCCCCGAGTCAAACGACCAGCGCCGCCCATCAGGGCTGATGCATTGTTCGCAGTAGTCGAGCTGATCACAGTCGTTGTAAATCGATATCTCCCAACCGTCTACATTGATCTGGAAGTGGCCGGCGTAAATCTCGTCCCACGATTCATGACCAACCTTACTCATGACGCTGCGACCGAAAATCGCCTCCCTCAGTACCTGGGATACCTCTCTTGCGGATAGCTCAGCCGCAGTGTTTTCGCTAACGCTACCTACCGGAGATGAACGAGCTGCCTCTCTGGCAGCTTTCAGCCTTTGCTCAGCGTACATCGCCGGATCATCACCTAGCAGCGGATAGCCTGCGGCTGAGAGAGCTTCGGCGCGCTCTTCAATGAGCAGGCGCTCAGGATCACGAGCGACTTGATAGGCTCTGCCTGATACTCGCCAAGTTGCATCCATTCGTGATTCCTTAGGGGCTGACCGGCTCACTCTCCAACCGGCTTCGTCGGGATCTTTCGAAAGCAGGCACTCACCACAATTGGGCACGTGGTTAGCGATCTCATACTCACGCCAATCGGCCATCGCACGGCCATCGATTTCCTGTGGGTTGCGCTCGATGAGCCACGCCACTGCATTGATGAGTTGCCCATGCGAAAACACAGCAATGTCATGAGCAGGATGATCTGCAAGTCGATTCAGGAAAGACTGGGCTCGAGATATAAAGTCCAGGAAAGATTCTGCGCCATCACCATCCCTGAAAGCTGGATCCTCACTGACCCAATACTCTTCCACCCAACCTCGCCGCTGAGCAACGGTCGTGTTGGTACACCGCGCAGGTTTGAGGTAGGTGAATTCATGGATGGGCCAGATTTCAAATGGTACTGAAGAGAAAGCAGCCACTGTCTGCATTGCAGTTGCTTGGGCTCGGGAGAACGGCGAGGCAACGATCAGATCTGGGGCCTGGACGAATGACCCTGCCACTAGGCGCGCTTGTTCGACACCCTTTGGCGTAAGAGGGATGCTCGCGTGATCCAGGCTGGCTTTGCCGGCGTTGGCGGCGCTTTCACCGTGCCTGATTAGCCTGACATGCTTCATCGAATATTCTCACAGGCTGGTACGTAGCGCGTTCCATCCATTGCTGATGTCGGCGGCTTATGACGTAGAGTCAATGGATTGTTGCCCCAAAGATAACCCTTTGGTCAGTGGTCTGCATGGGCAAGTCAGGATTGGTGGGTGTGGAGAGCCTCTGAGAATCCCGACAGCACTGTGGTGAGGAAGCTATTCCTTGTGCCAGTAACGTTGCACAGTGGAGGCAGGTAAACCGAGCCTCATCACTGTTTCACGCTGAGTCATGCCCGCAACCTTGCATTCACGTACAGCAGCCAATTTTTGCTGGGAAACCTGAGCTCCCGACGGCCTGCGTACCAACTCGCCATTTTCGATTTGGCTTGCGAAATCGGCCAAAAAACGTGGCGAAGAAAACTCGCGTACTTCCGTTTTTACTTCGGCTAGCAACTCCTGAGGCGATATTTTTTCGCGAAGGCTTGTGGCGAGCACCAGCAACGAGATGGTTCGGAGGTCAAGGATCTTTGCTACGGACTCGAGCGTTTCAAGCGATACGCTGACTTTACCGTTTTCAAGGTTGTTCACGTGAGTGGGGTCGATGCCGGTCGAAAAATCCTCTGCTTTCAGGTCGCGTGCGCGTCTGAGAACGCGCAGGACAGCGGCAAGTGAGTCCCTAGCAAGCATTGGAATCTCCAAATGCGAGGATAAGGCCACATTGCTAAAACCCATTCCATCTAATATATTCAGCATCGGGTGTGGCTGGTTGATATCACCTGCGTAACGCCGACCCGCAGGGAAATGCCAGAGGCTCCTCGCAGAAGGATGTTCCGCACGCACCTCCCTGCTACCGGGAAATGCTTACATTTGGGGGAAGCTGTTGATTTCAACCGCCCCAGAACTCTATTACGTGAATACAAGGTAAATGTTGTAATGAAGTTTGATTGCGTAAAGGTTTCAGGAAAGCTCGACTATGTTCGATCAGTTATACCCATGAAGGGTGGCTACAAAGCCAAGATCAGTATTGATGGATCGATCATTCCTAATTTGACATTGACCAATAAAATTTACGAAGAATTAGAGGTTGGCCAAAGTGTGACATTTTATGGGATGTTCAAGAACAGTAGTAATAAAGAAAAAAATATTGGTATGATTTATGGTGTTCAAAAAGAAAGTGGCGAGAAAATGTTCGCTACTTCCTTTAGGCTCATGGTGCCCATGATTTTGGCGGGCACCGCCGCTCTCGCATTCTGCATGGTATTTCTCATCGGCTGGTTTCCTTCTTTATTCGCATTGATCTTCTTATTCGGGCAAGATCAAAGCTATATGTATAACGCTACGGTGGTTACGATAGTTGAAGCAGGGTTGGTTGCACTATTTTTTCTTTGGCGTGCCTGGGTAGTTTTCAGTGCCACCTCGAGGCCGGAATCGTGGGAAATTATTGCCCCTTCAACTCTGTCGAGTCGCTTCAGCAAGTTTCATAAGGAGTAGTGTTCGCGGCTGGCGGGGAAAGCGAAATGTTTGGCCCACAATTTCGCTAGGAACTGAACTCAGGCAAATCCCGGCGCGCTACGCATTATGCAAGCGGAGCGCGCAGGTGTGCTGGATGAAAGCCCGGAGGGCCGAGACGTGGCTTGCCACGGCTCGGTTCACGCCAGCCATCCGCCGAAGGCGGAACGCCATAACCACCGCCGAGCTTTGTGAAAAGGAGGCTGAAATGACCTGCGATTTACTCCGCGAGCGTGAGAGAACTAGGCGAAGAGTTCTGTGGGCGCTTGCCAGCTTCCATCCTGGTGATCCGAATGCCTCAGAACTGCTCACCATCCTTGATAGCCTCGACGTCCAAGAACGATACGACACCCCCTGTAGCGATAAGCCACTCGAGCTCATTGAGGTTCGTAACTCTGTCTCGGTGAGGCGTCATAACTCCGGAATCGACATCATTTTGGAGGAAACTATTCCGCAGCCCTGGAGGGAACGTTTCCACCAGGCAAGCATCGGATCGACCAAATTGGTTGATGGGCCATACGCCGCAGACTGGGATAAATTCCTGGCGAGTTGGGAAGCAGAGATGCGGCATCTGGAGCAGCATAGGGCCGCAAGAAATAAATCTAAAAAAGACTGAGCGGGTGAGGGCATGGGACAAGAGGATGACACGGTATACTGCGATATCCAGATGCCGCTAGCCCAGGGCCGAGAGCTCCTAGGATTAGTAAATGCACTGCGAGAATCGAAAGCTCATCCGCGTCTCGACAAAGTCCTCGAGCACATGCAAGACGAGCTCAGTATGTCCATCGATATCGTAGACAACCCGCCAACGTGGGGGCCTTGGTGCGAGTAAGGCTCCTCATGGCCCTGAAACTTCCGTTTCTAATCAGTCCCTGCTCGGCACTCCAGGTACGTCCATGTTGATCCTGCGCCAGATAGCTTCAGAGAAGCTGTAAACCGAGAAAGCAATCAACCCTAATGCCATCACCATCAAAATCAATCATCCGGCTGGTAGATTCTGGAGCGCGTCTAGAGCCTCCTTCATGCCAGGTGGATCCATCGCTTGATAAGCAGAACCGTTAATTGCCAGCAACCCTCTGGCGCAGGCCAGGGCTGGCTCAACATGTGTTGAAGTAGGTGGCCGCTAGGAGCAGGGCATTTGTAGGCACTTTCTAAGACCTAATTTTCATGGAGGAGCTCGTTCGGGTGAGGGGGTGGCATTAGGCCACTTCGACTTGTAAGCTTGCCACCCCAAAATTTGGAAACGGAATCCACAATGAAACTCAATGCTGCCCTCCTGCTGTTGGCAATCACTGCTCTTTCTGGTTGCGTGCAAACTGCCTATAGCAAAAGCATCTCAGTTACCAAGGATGCGGAAGGTCGAATCGTTCAGACGGTCGAGACTGAGACGATTACACAGCCAGGCCAGGGATACCAAATGAAGCTGGAAAAAATCAAAGGCATTCAGCCATAAACGTCCTCTTCAACAGAACGGAATCTCAAAGTGTTTCTAACCCTCCTGCAACACTACATGCGCGACCTCGATCTCAGGAAAGCAAAGATCCATTTGGCTGGTTTCAACCAAGTGGAGGAGCCAATCGACGAATTCATCGCGGGCACTTTTGATGAATGGCAGTCCTACCAAAACGCCAAAAACTTCAGCCGTGAGTATCTGATTAGCCTGATCCAGATGCCAGGCACAAAGCGTTGGCTTTTCGCCGGTGTGTATGACCAGTTGGTGCCTACGAAGAGGCCCGCAGACACAAAAACCAAGTGGAAATATACCTATCGCCACCTCGCTGGGTTTGAGGAACTCGAGGGGCGGCTAATCCTTGAGTACGCTCGTTCAGGACGTCAGGCTTACGTTTATGCCGACAAGGTTGTGCATGACATGCGGGTGCATTCTCTTCGAGCCAAGCGAATGACCGTGGGCGACTTCCCTGGCTTCAAGGCCGTAGATATCAGTCACAGAACACTCAAGGTCATTGTAAAAGAACAGATCGATTCTTGGCGGTCTGCTTTGAGCAGTGTGGCCGGCGTCTACCTCATCTCAGATCGTGAGCACCACATGCTCTACGTGGGTAGCGCAACGGGAGAGGGAGGCATTTGGGCACGGTGGGAAACCTATGCTCACGGTGGGCATGGGGGGAATGTGCGGCTCAAGGCACTGGAAGCTGAAAAGGGCAGTGTTTTTACCAACGGCTTTTATTTCTCGATCTTGGAGATCGCGGATAAGAACACTGGCGAGAAGCAGATGATGCAGCTCGAGAGCGAATGGAAGAGGCGCCTGCTTACTAGAGATGCTGGGCTGAATGGGAACTAGCTAAACCCGGTGTTACGCTCCAAGCTCTTGAAGTTGGCGCAGGGCCGTAGGTTAGCAGCGCAACCGGATCTGTTCCGAATCGGTTTCCAAGATCAAATCGTAAGTGCCTGCCGTCCGGACTGTTGCATTTTTCGCGGTAATTGAGCTCAACACAATCGTTGTAGAGATTGATAGGTATGGCAAGCGGAGCGCGCGACGTTTTGGATGTAATCCTGGAGGGACAAGACGCCGGGTTGCCAAGGCTCGGTTCACGACAGCCATTCCCCGCAGGGGCACGCACAAAAAACGCGCTAGTCGGACGCGGCGGAAAACGACCAGGTTGAGTGGAGAAATCCGATGGGTATGACGGACGATGACGACACAGTGTACTGCGACATTCACATGCCCCTAGGGCGGGGCCGTCAGCTGCCGTAGATGTTGGGCATACTCACGAAGTCAAATGCCCATCCGACTCTGGACATGATCCGGAGCGAAGGCCGGATTGCTCAGAAAAATGTCGTGAAAATTACCATGAGGGGCTTTTTTCAAACATGCTCACTCACGCGAGCAGGGCACGTGAAGTGGTATGTATGACAAGACTTGACCTCAAGATTGCGGTAGATCGGCCGAAAGCATGCTAAGAAATGCTTTTGGATCCCATTTTAAACCTGCTTGCTCGGAGCTGGCGGCCGAATTTAAGGTGCGCATATGTTGTTACTGGAGTTTCTTGCAGCCAAACGTTATTCGGGCGCCGACCGTATTTACGTCGCCCCGCACATCCCACTCAAGCTGCTGAATAATGCACTGGATTCGTATGGCCTAAATGAAGACCCAGCTAGCATTAAGGTTCTGATAGACGACACGGTGTTTGGTAGCGGAAAAGAAGGCGCGTTGATCGCAGAGGATTTCTTTGGCTTCAAAGAAGTATTTGCCGACATGGAGCCTTTCGAGTTCAAGGATGTGGAAAAGCTGGAAGCAAAAGGCGCCAAAATCCACCTTAACGGCGAAGCCGTCACGAGCATGTCCGTGGTGGACAAAAAAAACCTCCAGCACTTTTTTTCTTTGTTGAGTGAATGGCGGGAAGTGGTTCGTGCTGGCGGGGCGGGCGCCCAAGTGGTGGTCGGCGGCCCAGCCGAGCTTTCCGATGTGCAGGTGCAGCAAGTGATACAGCGCATGGTCGCTGCAGCGCAGCGCTTAGCGCCCGAGCGGGTGTTCGTGACACCCAACATCCCGCCGAAAAAACTTCAAGGTGCGCTCGAGTCCTATGGCGGATCTCTGGTCGCCGATGATGTGCTGATATTGATCGATGACACGCTGTTCGGCGGCGCAAAGGAAGGGCTGCTGTTTGGTCGCGAAACCTTCGCCCTGAAGGTACTGATGGATTCGCCCCGGCTGTTCTTCTGGCGCCACGCTGAAACTATTAATTTGATCAAGCGCGACCTGTATATCAATGGCCGCAAGATCGGCACGCTAACTCAGGCTGGCGAAAAGGAACTCGGGCCATTCCTTTCCGCGATTAATGCGGAATTGAAAGCTGCGCGCGCTGGCGAAGTGATCGGTTCCCCCGCCGCAATACCAGCGCCGGTGGAGCCCGCCCACACCGCCAACGATGAAGTGGAATCGCTTACATTCATTGAACCTGAGGTTTTTCTGCAGCAGGCACCCGTGCGCACGGTGACTGCGCAGACGGAAAAAATCACGCCGGAAAAAGCAGCTGCGCCTGCCAAAAATGGCACCAAGGACAAACTCCTTGGCTATGTCGGCGGAGCCATTGAGCAAAACAAATCGAGAATTATCCCTTTTTTGAAGGAGAAGACCGGCGAAGCGTCGATGGCGGCTTTGCGAAACGATGAAAACATCGAAAAGCTAGCTAGCATCCTTTACGCCTTCTTGCCCGGTTTTGTGCGACTGGCGCTTAAGGAGCATGTGTTCGTCAAATTCGTGCTGGAAAATCGCGACAAGATCCTCGACAAGTTGCTGCAAGAAGAACTCCAGCCCCAGCCAAATTTGGCAGCGCCAGTATCGGTGGCCATGCTTGGTTTCGACAAACAGCTTGATAATTTGCTGGGCGATGACCAATTATCATTAGTGGCCGATGGCGCCACCGCCATCGCCAAAATGCGCGGCATCTCGCAGGCCCTGCAAGCTGAACTCACCGATGCCGACGACGTATTGTTGTTCAGTCTGCCGATTCAATGCCTCAATGCTGTACTGACCAAGGCGCATAAATTATCGGGCGAGCCCCAAGCCGATGTGGAGTCGCACATCTTTTTTGCGCTTTCGTTCATGTACGGTTTCTCGTACCACAAAATTCCGGAGCAATTACGCCACGACAATGTGTTTGAAGCTTTCTTCACGGGTTTTTTGATGATTTGCGAAAAGTATCTGGAGTTGCCAGGTGCAGTGGTAGACGTCGAAGGCGAATCGGTTCCCATGGCCTACGGCTTGGCCAAAGTCGTTTCCAAACAAGACTTGAACATGATGGTGCGGAAAATGCTTACCGAAGCAGAGGCGGTACAACAACCAGGTGAGTTTCAGGTCGACGATATTATGTCGCTGCTGCGGGAGGCGAACACCTTTGCAACCGAATGGATCACCGCGCTTACCCAGCAGATAGTGGCAGACGAGCAAGCGTTGCAGCGTAAATGGGGAGATCTGTTGACCTGACCTGCAGCCAAAGACCGTGGGGTGTCGAGCTTGCTAGCAGTGAGGTCAGCAGATTTAGCATGGCAACAGAGGTTTGGCACTGCGCCGCCACAGGCCTGTTCTCATCGCTATAGTTCCAATTATTCAACTGCTAGTCCATAAGCTCTCGCTACGCATACAACCTATTGCGCTCATCCGCGTGCACACAGACGGCTCATTGGCTTCCTTCAGTCATTCCAGGATTTGGGCGGTTCCCCAAGATTTTGGTTCGTCCGCATTTTGTATGCGATGAAGGCCGTCACTCCGTAAATAAACCAGTAAACGGGCGCTGCCGCCAAGCTGGATAGGAACAATAAAGCAGTGCAGACGATGAGCATGATGATGTAGAGGTTCAACAGCGGACGATCGTCTCTTTTTCGGATGTGATTGAGACCAATGCAGATGCCTATCATGTAGAACGAAGTCACGAGAACCCAAATCCTGAAGGTGACCGAAATTGCCCTATCACCTCTGCCGTGATCCTGTTGAAAGAAAATCGGGCCAAGCAGCCAGAAGATGCCGAGCGACAGTGCAACTGTCCCCAGAAGCCCCCATCCGAAATAGGTTTTCGCGAAACTGTAATGTCCCTTGCAAAGGCGGCTTTGCAGAAAAGGAAAGGTCAGGACGGCGAGCAAGATTGGCACGAGAAAGGACATCGAAACGTTCCGTCGTTGTATAGAGTGATGTTTTTGAATGTTTGAAGCTTGTACCAGCTTTACTACCTACGACAACTGATGATCAGAGGAAATCTATCAATTTCAATAGTAGCACATGGCCGCCAATTCTTGCCGCCGACAGCTCGAAAAGTAGTGGAAGGGTAGGTTGGCGGCGCTCATTCTGCTGACAAGGGGGTACAATGAAGCTACTCAATCAACCCATCGGCAAACGCTCCGGAGTACCGATCCAAAATGAAGCAGGCGCTTTTACGCCTCCCCAAAAACGACCTTGGTCGTGACTTTGTAGTTGGTGATATCCACTTCAAAACCATGGAGCTGCACAAGGGTCTTCGTGCGCTCGGCTTTGACAGTGCGGTTGATCGGGTCATTGCTGTAGGTGATCTGATCGACCGTGGGCCTGGGATGCTAGATGGCCTAAAGCTGCTCGGCGAACCTTGGTTCTTTTGTGTCCAGGGCAATCACGAACAAATGTTGATCAACGCTTACCGTGAGAATCCACAAGCGCGCTACAGCTCCCACGGTGCGGGTTGGTGGGCAACCATCGCCGATGAGTCGAAAGGAATGGTGATCGAAAGGCTGGAACGTCTTCCGACCGCCATAGAAATTCAGTCCGCACGTGGCCTGGTCGGTGTCGTTCATGCCGATGTGCCGGCAGGGATTTCTTGGCAGGAGTTTGTTGGCAGCCTAGACAATGCTCAGATCGAAGAGATCGCTCTGTGGGGCAGGGAACGGATCATCAAGCATTATCGTGATGGTGTTACCGGCATCTGGAGAGTGTGCTCGGGACATACGTGGATACCGAAACCGCTGAGATTGGGGAATTTTCTTGCGCTTGATTGCACGGGAGGAGGGGATGGCCCATTAGCAATCTACTGCATCCAGGAGGATGTGATCTATGTAGAGGGACGCCCTGTGTCACTTGATGGTGCAGAGATCATCACAGGGCAGTTGCAGGAGCTAGAGCAAGTCCTCAGTCAGCTTAAGACCGAGGTAAGCGGTAACAGGTTGATTGAATCGCAGAGGCTCAGCGGCAAGGCTGAAGCGTTGGCCAAGCAGGCGAACTCGTCGTGGATCAGCATGAGAGATGATGACGCCGAATCTCAGAAGCTTATTAACGCGTTACACGGCCTAAGCTTACTCACCGGCGAGCGCAGAGGTGCCAAGCTTGATGAGCTGAAGGCAAGGTACAGTGGAACGCAGACGGAGCAGCTGCTTCAGAGGCTTTTCGGCGCCTGATTTGCTGTTCTGGGCTTCACAATATGGATCTCAGGACGCTTTCGCCACTAAACCAGCAGCATTTCACAGGCGTGCTGAAGGTGGAATAACACGGTAGTGATACGGCCATCGTCGTCAAAGCTATTGAAGGGACTGCATCCCGATACGAAGGGAGCTGACAGCTTTGATCTTAAGGGTTCGTGCGTCCCGTAAAAACTTCATCATTCATTCCTTCGACAAGGTCAAACCCCGGGACTGATCGGGTTTCGCACTACGGGGGGAGAACTGAATTCTTCATCAATTCTCTGCAACCAGTCGGGGTTTTCGGATTTTCGGCCTGAGCCCACGACTATCTTCAGCGCGCACTCTCGACATTGGTCGAGCAGTGAATAAGGGATTTGCTCTAGCAGTCCTTTGTACTCATCAACGTCACCATCGCGGTATCGATAAAGGTCTGCGCACCAGAGGTTGTTGACCCACTCGCTGATATCTTCTTCGGAGTGCTGTGACGTATACACTAGGTCTTTGACGAAATCGACGATCCGAGGGCGCTCGCGCTTACCGAATCCTCGAGTGGTGAGACAGAAAAATTTCACCGATTTGATAGCCTGTCGGTACTTCCAGGTCAGCGAGTCGAGAGACTGCTCGTCACGCATCTCCGGCACAAGCCTATAAGGGTTAATCAACTCTCCCGTGTTTTTAGCTACCGCATGAATTATTCGATTTATATTGAATGATCGCCATTCATCACGGGCGTGGCAAAACGCGCCAATGAGAATATCGGTTTCCTTTTGCAAATCCGAGATTTCCCGTTCGGTAATGCAGCCTTCACCATCTTGATATTTAATGAGTATGCGCATGTGTTCTCCTGAAATTGCCCCTTCCATAGGACGCTGGATAGAGTCTAGGTGCTAATCCCTTGAGGCAACAGCTTCCCTAAGGAATTGCTCCGATACCGCTATCTTTTCACCAGCCCTTTGTACCGTTCTGGTGATGCAAGGATCTGGTCTCTGAGTTCTTCAGGGTCGATTCTCATGCCGACCCGCGTAGTTATCTGTAGCGTTCTCAAACTGTTCACAGCCTTTATGAACGCTCGTTCCTCTGCCTGCACCCATTCAGGACGTTTATCTTTCCAAAGTGACCATGACATCGGGCTAACTCCACCACTTACTGGATGGAAGCAGTATGTAGGAGCTACGAGTAATGTCTAAGCCGAGAAGTGACTTAAGTCATTATGCAAGCGGAGCGCGCAGACCAGGACGTTCGAAGGCATGAGGACGGAAGCCCGGAGGGCCGAACCCTGTCGATAGACAGGATTCGGTTCACGACAGCCATCCCCGCAGGGGCACGCACAAAACCAAGCTGGTGAAGAGGATGATCCAGCCTTGACTGATCCCTACAATGGCATCCTCCTGACTGCGTCCCTTCACAGACTGATGGATGCCGGGGTCATTGGCTTTGACTCGGATCGCATGTTGGTGGTCGATCCAGAGTTAAGCTTCGAGGAGCGAACGATCCATCAGCTGGTAGGGGTGCACGAGATTGATTTTCGTCCTGAAGCGATGAAATACCTTCAGCATCGCATCAAGCGCACATAGGATTACTGTGGAGGTTGAGCTTTAATTAATAGCGGCCAAGTTTGGTGCGGTAGCTTGTCAGCAAACTAGCGGGTGAGGATGGAAGCCCGCATGACCAAGACGTCCGCTTTTGGCGGTTTGGTTCACGACAGCCGACCCCCATTGGGGTCACGCTCCGAAACAGCTGAAGCGCCTTCAGCATCCACTCATGCGTCTGATCCTGCCGTGTGATCAGCAGCGCCACCGGATCAGCACCCAACCGATCAGCCAAGCTGCCCATCCGGACTTAGAGCATGTTGGCGGTAGCTGAGCGCGTCGCAGTCGTTATAAAACGTGATGTGCCAGCGATCTACATTTGCCACGATGTGATTCGCGTCGGCCTCATCCCAGACCTGAACACCTACAGTCACCATCACACCTTGTCGCTTGCGTACATTTCCAAAGCCCGGCGCAATGAATTTTTGATGTGGTCGCGAAGGTAAGGCGGTTCTAGGACTTCGATCTCGTCTGCATTGCTAAGCAAAAACAGTCTCAGCCCTTGGGTATCTTGAATTGAGCATTTCAAGATGGTACCGATAGAGGTGTGTTCGATTTTTTGAGTTTCATTTAGCTGGTTTTCAGTGAGGCGGTTAAGGAGATTCGCTTCAAGACGCAGCCTCAGCTCTACAGGAGCCTCCTCATGAATGGTATTTAGATCTCTCTGCACTACGAATGCGCCGACGCTGTATCCCTCTGGCTCAGGGGTATCTTGCCAATAGGTCTTGATGTTAACCATCCTATGAAGCATGAGCACGCACTGCTTGCCTGGCCCATTGCTGCTGTACTTCCCGCGCAGGGCATCCCGCTTCGGCATCTTACCGTCAGGCCACTGCTCAGATTCGACGTAGGCCGACAGATAGACATTGGAGTCTTGGAAGGAGAGCGCTAGAGGCCTCAAAATATATGTGCATTCGAGATCACCAACATCGCGTGGCTTATAGACGACCTCTAACGACTGACCGTCGAGCATGGCCGCTTGGATGAGCTCAAGGTGCGCCGGATCGTAAGCACCAGGCAGTAGGGTGATGAAGCGAGTGCCCGTAGTGATTCTGCCCTGGCCGATCAGGTCGTGTTTTGAGTTTCGGCTTATTACCCCTAGCGCGTAATCTCGAAGCTCCACTAGCTGGTCGGTTACCACTTTGAACCCGAAGCGCTCGGCATGCTGCAGTATTGCTACGAGCGTCATCGATTCAGCGGGTGTCAGTACGAGATCTAAGCGAGCTTTTCGCAGTTTCCACCGGTAGGATTTTTGACCTACTGGCTTTTCACCGGTGATCAGTCCCTCCGAAGCAAGGGTCTGCAGGTCGCGCAATGTGGTTTTAAGGTGGGGAACCTGTTCAATCCAATGTGTCAGCTGAGCGTGCAGATCCTCGGTAAGCAGGGAGCGACGCTCCCGCAGCAGCATACCTAAGAGTGCCTTGCGTCTATCTTCTTTGGAAATTTTATTAACCATAGCGAACTCACAGACAAAATCTGTCCTTATTGTGAGTCAGTATCACTTTGCCAGCAAGAAAACCCACCGAACTTAATGGAGCGTCGCATGATTAAGGTCTCGCACCGGAAGTACCCAGCTTACAAAGACCGCGCTGAGGTCAATGCTTTCATTGAATGGCTTGCTGATCAGTTGGGGTCTAACAAGCCTTTAGAGCATCATTACACCAACCGCCAGACCCGCAAGATCTGGCAGTTCTCCAGTCTTCATGACGCTTTTGAGCAGTACGAATGGAATCACCCAGGGGTGGCCCATCTCAATGTAAGTGCGGGCAGTTGTGGTAATAGCAACACTAAAGCCCTTGAGGCTCTAGCCGCTGACCTCAGCGCGGCTGCATGCGACGACTCGATGCTGCGGGGAACCCAGGCCACCATGTCTTGGGGTGGTGTTTCTGCTAAGAACAACCGCTGGCTTGAAGAGAATCGAGTGGGTTTGGCAGCGATGATCGAGCAGGTTGCTGAGGTTCTGCGACATGGAGATCTGGATAGCCCTAAATTCTTCAGCGATCTGCGCTTCAATGCAGGCATGACTAAGGTCTATTCGCTGATCTGCGAGAATTTCATCATCTACGACAGCCGAGTCGCTGCTGCTATGGGCTGGCTAGTCATGAAATACTGCGGTGACAGAAAACTTACCTCTCTCCCTGACGGGCTTCGTTTCCCTTGGGCGCCCGCAAAGGAGGCTCAGAACACTGTTGCGCCTAAGAACCGCGATCCGAGTTTGGAGTGTGACTTTAAATTTCCCCGGCTGCGACGAGGTCATCACCACGCACTCTGGAATATGCGGGCGAGCTGGGTGCTCAGCGAAGCCTTGGCTCATCCATTGGCGCGCGCGAGCCGCTTTCATGAGGGGTTCGGGAATCCTCTTCGTAAGCTTGAAATGGGCCTTTTCATGATCGGGTACGACCTTGGCCAACGAATCGGATGAGCGAGGGGATCGGGGAATGAACGACCAACTTAATCTGGAGGCGCTGATCCTGGCATCGGTTGGATCGGGCATTTCCCACTCCTTGTTGGGGAACCGAATAGCCGAGCAGGTACCACACGTATCTTGTCGAGAGCTTGATGCTGCGCTGGGGGAGCTCCAATTATCCGGCGCACTGCATCAGTTTTACACTAAGGCGGAGTGTGTTTGGGTTGTTGGCCCGTGCGAGGAGGAGGTTTTCAAAGACTTCAGTCCCGAGGTGATTGAGCAGATCCTCAACCCCGGAGAGTTTGTTGAAATAGATGTCGATCAGCTACTCGCTGAGCTGGATGCCATGATCGCTCGGGCCCGGACGAAATAGTGTCAGGGCTAGGCAGGGGATGGGTATGGAACGTCCGGTCGAACTGGTTCCAGTCCATGCTCAGCAGCCCTTGGACTGCCGGGATAAACGCTCAGAGAATAACCGCTTAGGGCGGTTCAATAAGTCTGGCGAAGGTTGTCCGGCTCCTCCCTCCGGTTTATGCGCCCCGTGCTGTCAGTGGTAAAGGCTCGATTGTTCCAGTTACTGCGAACCGCATCCCGGCGATCTCGAGTTTTTCGGCGATGGCCGTCTTGTCAAAGTCCATGGCTTTAAGCTCTCTAATGACGTCCGCATTTCGAGGTCGCGTGGGCGGTCGCGGTATGGAGGTTCACCTTCGCGGCTGTGAGGTACGATGGCTTCCTATGCGAACAAGGGGGCTAGACGCTCGCATCATAGCGGCCCTTTATCGTCGACTGACTGACTACCGGTCGGAATCGAGGCACTGAAAACGGATGATGATCTCCGTACGCGTGGGCAGGTGCCGAAGACTTTTTTTCAAGTACACGGTAGGTCGCGATGTCGGATCGATATGGGCAAGCGGGGCGCGCGGCGTGCAGTATGGAAGCCCGAAGGGCCGAGACGCAGGCGTTCCAAGGCTCGGTTCACGAAGGCACGTACCAGTAACGCCTTTGCGTTATCCGCAGTTAAAAATGGAAATCTTCGGAAACAGCACTCAGTCGACTGTTTTCACTGCTCAGATCGCTGCGGCCAGTCCATTGGGATCAATGCATTCCCAGAGGTGCGAGTCCATCGTTCCCTTGTCGCACCCACATAGCGGGGATCATCAGCGAAGTAGGCGTGTTCGATCAGCAGTACCTGGAGATCCTTCTGAGCCGCCGTTTCATTGAATAAAAAATTGATGTGCTTGCGCATTGCGAGAATTTCTTCGTCTTCACCTGTGAGGAAGGTTTCATCTTCACCACGAGTCGGGTAGTAGGGGCGGCTTATCTGATCGAAAGCCAGGAAGCCAGGTACTGGCGCTCCAACGTCCTTGAAGAACGATTGCAAGGCAAAGGTGAGGGCAACATGAATAGCCAGGCAGTTTTCATCGGAGCCTAGGTCTATCATTCGCAGGACGGCATTCTGTCCACGTTCGATGACCGCTACCTCGGGTGGACGAGCATAAAATTCAATGTCCACATCAACGCATGGCTCTTTGGTCGGCAGATAAACGATTGATTTCGTCATTCTCTCCGAGACCTTGCGTTGAGCCCTATCCAATAGCACCTTCCTGGCAGCATGGTCGACTTTCGCTTCCAGCTCTTCAATCTGAGAGCGCAGCACATCAAGGCTAACTGCGGCTGGCCGTTCAGCAGGGCTGAGCTCAAGAAATAATGAGACTTTTCCTAGCAGGTTCGCCCGATAAGTCGAAGCCGACTCAAACCTTTTATTTTCTTCATTTTGCCGCACCCATGTTGCGATCCGCTCGTTCACTGCCTTGAGATCGGCATTGATGCCTTTGAGCTCGTCATGAAGCACTTGGTCATGCTCCACGAGTCGTGGCTTTACGCTTTCCACAGCAACACTTTCTGAGCGGATGATCTGGAGGGTGGCCTGCAAAGCACCTGCTATTGACCGTCCCTTCTGGGAAGGCGAGTCACAAACAGGGCACACTTCGCCGATCTTCCGGATGTGTTCTGAAATCTCCAGCTTTTCGTATTGGCGCTGTACTGTGCCTCTAAATTCCTCCATTTCAGTTAGCGCGGTCTGAGTTGCGCGTACTCTGCGACGTTGATAATCCAACAGGTTCAGCAGCCTTTTCCGCTCAGCGTATAACGCTGGCAGTTCGTTTTCGTCAGGATTGACCGAGCGACTGGCTGAGCTTCTGCGAGCTGCAACAAGGGCGGTCTTGAGTTCTTCGTCCGTAGCTTGACTGTCCGGGAGAGCGCTGATCATGCCGCATCGCTGAGCATCCATCAAAAGCCGCATTGCCACTGTCCTGAACTCACTGTCGGTCGCTTTCTGGGTACGTTGACGGCGCTCTTCCCTGTCATACCGTTGGCGCAGCTCACGGAGCTTCCGTTCATGGATCACGGACTCTTCGTTTACCACACGGAGAAAATAAGGCATCGTTTCAATTATGCCCTTTGCTTCGTCTGCCTGATCTAGGCCGTGGAGTAACGCCTTCTCGTTGTTGATGACTTCTTTGGTCACAAACATATAGGCAGTGGCGTGGCGCACTGAAGCTCTCCAGCGCTGCACACCAGCTTCATACGAGTCTCCAGCAAGATCCCCAATTCCAAACGCTCGCTCAATGAGTGCCCTCGCTGACTTGAGCGTGGTAGCGCCTTCGAACTCACTGATCTTCCGAGGGAGCGGTAGGTCTCTGCCGGTGCTGACAAACATACTCCCACTACTCTTCTGAGTGAGTGGTGGAATGATGCGTCCCGTGATCATTTCAGCGCTATCGGAGATCCATTTGACTCCAACCGCGATGCTGTGACGGCGCACATACGCCGCGAGTTCGCACTCGCTCGATCCTAAGCAGTAATCGATAGCCTTGATCAGCGTCGATTTTCCAGTACCGGAGGCGCCAGTGATGATGTTCACGCCAGGCTCTAGTGTGATTGTTCTCAGTCGACCTTCTTCCCCAAGGAAAAAGATGCTCGCAATGTTCCAGCGATTCATACGGTCAACCCCATCATGTTGAGTGTAGTGCGGGTGCTTCCCGCCATTGCCATCCAATATCCCAGTGAGCGGGCACGTTTGAAGGCATTCAAATTACGAGAGCTGAGCCGATTGATCGCGCTCTTATTCGTGGACTTCGGCCCTGCTGACAAAAGGCCTTGCTCATTGATACTGAAGAGCTTCGAAAAACAACCATATTGGATGGCTTCAGTAACGATGTCTGCCGAGCTATCGATGCGTTCGCGGAGGTCAATCTGGATGACCGGATTTCTCTGTAGCCACTCAAGAAGCCCTGTCAGGCGGTTAGTCCCCAGAAATGTTTTTTCCAGATTTCCTGACAGCGCAATCGGCAATGCTGCATAGCAGAGCAACATCTCCGGACTACTAGATTTTTCCTCTTCGTACGCCGATGTGAAGGTCGCGAGGATATAGGCACAGAACGCAGGATTCGTTTCAGCGTAGAGGTCGTGAGCGACTATCAAGACTCATCCTCCAGAAGTTTAATGTAGTCAGGGTGCCAACCCACTCGACGGTCTATCGAGAGAGTTTGGTAGGTGCCTCGTATGTAGAAGTGGCGACTCGGCGTAGAGATCGGTTCCACGTTCTTAGGCGCCTCGTCATAAGCCCACCTCAGAAGCTGGAGGCCACTCTCTCGCTTGATCGCTTCATCTTTATCCTCGCAGTCCAATGCCATCTGCTCATGCAGGTCAGACCAGTATTCGATCAGTCGGGAGTCGTATTTGGCGACCTTGAGCTTCATACTTGGGTTATCGGAAACCCAACTCGAGCGCTGTCCATGGGCTCGCCATTGATCTCGAGTGGAGCGTTTCAGGTCGACCTTACTGCCATTGACCAAAGCAATTTGCCGTTCAAGCATGCGGTGGGGCGAATGACCAGGAGGAAACATCGCGTCCTCAAACTCCCACGACAAGTTGTCCTCGACCAGATCGCTTTCGATCTCCATCAACATGTGCTGCAATTCGGTAAACGAAATTGCTCGGTCTCTCATACCGCACAGCGAATGTACAACCTGAAGTCCCCACCATTCGACAAGTCTCTTTGTCACACTGGGACGGTACTCGACAGGTGTCAATTTCAGCTGCTGAGCTATCAAGGCTTCGATCTGAGTGATATCAGGGCTGTTCGGGAATATCTCGATTTGCCTTAGCAAATTCAAACGATTCGAATCACTCAACGCCAAAAAGGCTTCACATCCTGGCGCTCGATCCACATAGGGGAGGGGCGTTTTGGTGGAGGTGGTACGTCGGTCAACGACTCGTTGTGCTTCTTCTGTCATTGCCATGAGAAGCGAGTGTCGATCAGTGTTTCCTTCACACAACGAAAGCAGAGGAGAGCCGTCCGGTATGACCCCAACAGCGATCAAATGGAATCTGGTCGACGCAAGAGACACACTCGGCAGCGTATCGATCCATGCCTTGATCGTCTTCCAAAGCGCCGTTGAGCTGAGTGAAATGGGAGGTGGGCGTTTAGAGAGAGAATGCTTGAGTTGAATGAGCAGGTGCTGGCCATTCACTTCCAATTGCACGTCATCGAGGCGTTCGATGGAAACTGCTGAATCATCCGTGGAATGTCGCAACAGCGACAGCAAGGCATAGTGGGCTTGGTAATAAAAGCCTAACGCGGAAGCGCCGGCTTCGTGCCCCGTTGAACCACTTGATAAATCGGCCACCGTTCCTTGGCTCCTGTTGAATTCAGTGGGGTCGTTACAGACGAACACGACGCATGGTAACAGAATGCCACTATTTTGGGGCTGAAAAGACTGAACGATGATTTCAGGCTGGTCGATTCCCTCGACGTTTTCGAAGCTACCCCGAGAGTCGGGATTTAGGGGGCCATATCGATATGATCAAGGCTCGTTTCGAGATGTGACTAGACAGCCCCAGAGGCAACCATCTGGTAGTAACTGAGATAAATTTGCCCGGTCTGCGCTGCGTGACGCTTTTTCCTGAGCAGCAAACTTACAAAGTCGATACGTTCCTCAAGCACGGCCATTAGGTCTCCTCCGTCAACCAGAAATATTGACGCTCCTCCAGCCTGGTGTGCAGCAACGCCATCCGAGGAAAAGCCGTTGATCGATAGAAATATCCCTAACGTGTTGTCCAGCTTGGTTCTCACCTTGTCGGTGAAAATTGCGAGATCACCCTTGTTGACTGGGCCTTTCTGCCATTTGGCCTCGAACAAATACTCAGTTCCGTCCAACGAAAAGGCTCCGTCGATTTGCTCTCCCTTATTTTTAAACGAGGCCTTTGGGTCAAGGTCGAACAGTTCAAACACTTCATACATTACGCGCTCCAGTTCGAAGCCGCGAGTTTGTGCATTGTCAGAGCCAATCAGAGCCAGATATCGTGTGTTTATGGCTTGGAGCTTCTGCCGTACAGCAGCGTTTTCACGGAGCTTTTTGGCGGCGACTTCTTGCCTGCGCTTAATCTCGTCCTGTTCTTTTTTGACGTCCTGATGTGGCTCTACCAATGATCTGAGCTGGTTGACTGCACTCCTAGCTTTTTCCACTTTCTGGTGGCCATCTTCCAAGCGTTGAAGATGAGAGAAGTCGGTAATTCTACAAAGCTCATAACAAATCTTCGTCAGATCACCCAGATGGGGTTCAGCATTAGCACACAAATAATCGACCACGTCCGAGGCAATCTGGCGCTTGTAGTTGTCCCAGTGAAACCGGTTAAGGATGGCTGGCGTGGAAAGACAAAGATGTAAAAATCCCCTGAGCTCCGATTTATACCAGTACACCGAACAGAGCGCCTCTTTGAGCGCCATCACCCCAGCAGGGGAAAGCTGTTTTGCCATGTGCATCACCTGGTTATGCAGATAGTCTATGTTTTCTTGCAGCCCTAAGTCCGGCTTCCAAGTTCTGTATCCGCAAGCTTAGCCGATGGTTTAGGTCATGGCGCGACACGCACTTGCATCGGGGGGGCAGGCGGAGAATTTGAGATTCAACTTCCGACAATTTAGGCTTTGATCATGATGGGGTGGAGTTCGCTTTGGCGGTCGCAAGCGGAGGGTATGGCGTGCAGGATGGAAGTCCAAAGGTTTGAGAAGCAGGCATTGCCAATGCTCGGTTTACGACAGACTTTTCCCGTAGGGGGGGCATGCACAAACATCGCCGCAATGGAATGCAGAGCTGATGAAGTTTAATGGAGAGAGTCCGATGTGTACGCCAGACGATAACGACACCGTGTATTGCGACGTTCAAATGCCCTGGGCGCAAGGTCTGATCTGCAGCTGAGCACACTCAGACAAATGCCCATGCGACTCTGAGCAGAGTCATTAAGCCTATGCAGGATGAGCTCAGACCTCAACCGATATCATTGAGATCGCCACCCTCTCGATACCGATCATGAACTTTCCAGCATAATGTCGGCCCATTTCTGAGGGCCGGCTCTGGTTCAGTAATTTTTCTGAGAACCACAGGGTCGTACGAGGCTTTTTTCATGCGGCGCTGCCTACGCAACTCACTTACCTCAGACCTGTAGACTGAACGCCGCCGGCCTCCGATAATGGCATTTCGACCAATCCTCAGCAATGGAGTGCTCATTCGGTGTCATCGACTGTCAGCTGGCTGCACCTATCCGACTTTCACACAGGCAAAGATGGTTATGAGGAGTCTGAAATGTTCTCCCGAATCATCCAGCACGTACGTCATAAACTAGCTAGCGGCTTCACGCCGGATTTTGTCTTCATAACTGGAGATGTAGCAGACAAAGGGGCATCCTCGCAGTACGAAAAGTTCTGCGATGAATTTTTGCAGCCGTTGCAAGAAGTGATCGGCGGAGATATTCACTCTAGAACTTTCATGGTTCCTGGTAATCATGACCTTGATCGAAAGGTGAACCACGCTTTTGATCGGGTCGAATTTGGGAAGCTACGTGAACGCTATTTTGACCCTACCACCGATGGTGCAGGCGCTAGAAAAATGCTCGTGGAACGCTTTCGAAGCTTCATCGACCATGATGTTACAGATAGGGCAGACGGATTTGCGGCCTCTCAAGGCGCATTTTCGGAGCGCGTTACCTTACGCGGTGTTGATGTAGGCGTTGTGGGGGTGAATACCGCCTGGCTATCTAGGGATGAGCACGATGAGGGCTTTTTGACTCTCGGCAAACCACTCTTAGAGACAGCTTTGCGTAAAGTCGATGGGAGCGAGCTAACGATAGTGTTGGGGCATCACCCAATCAGTTGGTTTGCCAAGGAACAGCAACGACCTATCAGATCTCTACTGGCCCATCAGAACTGCATTTACCTGCATGGACATCTCCACGATGCTTGGAGCGAGCCCAGCTATGGGGATGGTGACTTTTTTTTGGCAATCCAATCAGGCGCCGCTTTCCAGGCCCGGGAGGGGGATAGGTGGCGCAACGGCCTAGTGTGGGGAAAAGCGGATTTTTCGACGGGTATGGTCGGTTTGCAGTCCTATCATTGGAATACAAATCATCAAAATTGGACTTTGAATACCGATCCTTTTTCTGAATCCCACCGCGATGGTGAGTGGTGGAATTATCGGTTGCCCTCGTCTCTCAAACCGACTTCTGGAAAAGCAATGCAGCCAGAGCGCCAGTTACCTGGTGGTTGGGAGATTGTGCGTGGTGTCGATTTAGAACCGCATCTTGGTGCATTAGAGTCCGCGTCCGCCCTAGCTTTTTTTGACGGTGCCGTGCCCGACTGGTCGACCGCGCTTTCTAGGTCAATCCCACGGCGAGAAATTGTCGACAGACTCGTGGCACCCTTCAGAGCTCTGACCGATAACGATTTGTGCACTGTCACATTGCTAACCGCAGCTGGGTGTGAAGGTAAAACCACGGCATTGCTTCAGGCCGCGTTTGAAATAATCAAAGACGATCCTGAATGGTCGATATTACGGCGAAAAAATGATGTCCGCCCATTTGATATCATAGAGCTAACTCCATTTTTGTTAGCTGACGGTAAATGGTTAGTTGTGCTTGATGGTGCAGATCAAGCTGCGAAGGCTGTACACGCATTTGCGTCAAGTGACGTAGAGCTTGCTCAGGGAAAAGTGTCCTTTTTACTCGGAAGTCGTGATTCAGACTGGCTGGCGTGCGGAGCAGACAAACTCGCTTGGAAGGCCGCCTGCAGTTTTAAGCATGAACAACTTTCAGGATTGAGCTTGCATGACGCCTCGAAGATTGTCGATGCTTGGTCTCTACACGGTGATATGGGCCTTGGAGATCTTGCCAACACCGAAGCAAAGCACAGAGCGGAGCGGTTTCGGGATTTAGCGAAACTTGAAGCGAAAAGTAGTTCAGGGGGGAACTCAGGAGCGTTCTTCGGCGCTCTTCTCGGTGTCCGTCATGGAAGCGATCTGATTGATCATGCAAGAGCCATGTTGGATAAGCTCGAAACCATCGCCATTCCTTCTGGTGGAACCCTAAAAGACGCAATGGCGTTTATCTCAATCATGCATGCCGAAGGGCAGGATTATCTATCAATTCCAGTATTGGCGGGAGTTTTAGGATGTGATATTGGAAAGTTCCATGCGTTGGTTATTCGTCCCCTTGGCCAGGAGGCAGCGGCGACTACTACCTCGACCTGTGTCTATACGAGACATAAAAATATCGCGAAAGCGATTGTGAATGTACTTGAAAATGGCTATTTGGAGAATATAGCCGAGCATTTCAAGCAGTTGGTGAAAGCTGCGCTCGCTGCCCATCGGGAAGGTGGCTTTATCAAAGGCCTGCATTCGTGGCGATATGATCTCGCAGAGCATTTTTACACTAGCAATAGGCCGCTGCTCGCTGTTGAGATTGCGCAGGCGGTGTTTGAGGCGGAACCGAACGAGCCGAGGGTTATTACGAACCTTGCTTATCTGCATCGAGTGGCTAAAGAACCCCAGGATGCAGTTAGGATGTATCGGAAAGCGCACTTAGTAACTGAAAATCGCCCTTATTATAATGACTGGGCAGTGTCAGAGTCAGAATGTCGGAACTTCCTGGAAAGTACGATTCTCTCGGCTTATGCACTAAGCGATCAGTGTGCACCGAGCCGACCTGCAGTTAACGATGTTAAGGGCTATCTTTCTACCCTTGGTAAAGGGTTTAAGCAGCTATATAACGCCTACTTGGACAGTTCCTATAGAGAAGCAGACCACGCTGTCATGTCAATAAGATTGATTTTCGCCCCACAAAAGTTGAACAGCGAATTTAGGGAATTCAGGTCAAGGGTTGAAAAACGCCGCGCGAATGAATATGACCTCGCTAAAGCGATTCACCTTATAGGTGTCGGAGTCCGAACAGCATTAGAAGGCGGAGCACACCCCTCTGTGACAGATGCAGTGCTAACTCGTGGCAAATTTACATTTTCTGGGCTGGAAACGTTGTCTCGTAATAAAAGCGAGGGATAGGATTTTCCATGTCACAGTAAGATCTGCGGTGGGCTGTTCGTGAGCCTGTCGCAGTTCACCAAGCTAAGTTCTCAGCGGCGGTTCTAAGTGCATTGCGAGTCTGTGAATTTCGATTCAGGGAAAGCTCGCCGTCTCACCTCCCATGGGCTACTACAATTCGCCGATACCTTGAACCGTTTCCCGCATCAACACTTCGAAGCTAGCAGCAGGCTGATTACCTAATTCTGACGCAAGCTACTGCAGACCATCGTCTTCAACTCTTCCTACTTGGGATGTCTCAAGAAAAACGACTGGCCACATTCGCACTGACCTGGCCGACACCTTGCCCTCTTGGATTGAAGATGCCAGCTCAACGTTTAGGTCTGCCTTGGTCATGTTCTGCTCATCACCATGTAGCTGGTGGATGCCATGGAAGGGTTTCAATTCGAAGCCTCTCTGGTTGAGATTTTTCAAACCATCGGCTACGACATGAAAGAAGCCAAAAAGACGGCTAACCATCGCGCGTCGCCCGAAGATGGATTGGCGTAGTACCTGGCAAGCCTCCCTTGCTTTGAGCGCAGGCGTAGGCTCGTTAGGGCAATCGGTTAAAGTCATAAAAGAAACCAGCCGGCTTTGATCGTTTTACCAAAGGTACACTGGCACGCATGAACCAGATACTCACAGGGGAGGAGGGGATGAAGGCATTTTTGGACTGCGAATCCACTCAGCTTAACCGAGACACGAAGTTGATTTCGCTGGCACTCGTGTCCGAGGCCGGCCACGAATTCTACGTCGAGCTCACTGATACCTACCAAGTGGCAGACTGCAGCGACTTCGTGATCCAGAACGTCCTGTCTCAGCTCAACCTCCCTGAACATGGGAAACCCCTGGTCGAAGCTCAAACCTCACTGCTCGCTTTCCTTAGCGACCTTGAAGGCCCGCTCGAAATTTGCTCGGACGCTCCGGACTGGGACTGGGATCTCTTCTGCCAATTGGCCTACGTAAATCATCGTTGGCCAGCTAACGTTGCCAATCGTCCAACCAACCTGATCCTGCTATTCAGGCATCTCGAAGCGGATGATATCGGCAACGTGACGCTCCCGGAACTTCCACATCACGCGCTGCTGGATGCTCGCCTCTTAGCCGACCTTTATCGTCGACTGACTGCCGGTTCCAATCGAGGCGCTGAACATGGCTGATGATCTTCGTACGCTTGAGTCTGTTAGGCGCAAAGCCCTCTGGACACTCTCGCACCTGGTGCCGGGCAACCCACAAGCTGTCGCTATTTTGAATGTGCTTGACGATATTGAAGACCAAGAGCGCGTCGACTTAAACCAGAGTCATCCACATCTCGATATTGATGCTGTCCGCAAAGCAGTCCTGATTGAGCGCCACAGTTCCGGTATCAACATCGTTGACGAGGCCAGTATTCCCCAGCCGTGGCGTGAGCGTTTTCTTCAAGCGAGCATCGGCTCGACGCGCCTGATCGATGCCCCATACGCCCGTGATTGGGAAAAATTCCTGGCTCAATGGCAGGTTGAAATGCAGCACTTGGCTGCCCACAAGATTGCAAGACGAGCGCGTCAGCGTTAAGCATCGGGCGCACCTGCGATTGTCTACCTTTGATGGCGCTGACTATACTGCTGTCACTAACTACCTGAGGTCTTACATGTCCCGTCTCGCTGAATTCCGCGCGCTTGAACAGCAGCTTGCTGCCCAATTGGCAGAGCTTGAAACACTGAAAAACGATGATGGCCTGAAGCGTGAGATCGAGTTCGAGAAGAAGCTCCGCGATCTTCTGGGCGAGTATGGCTACAGCCTGCGCAACATCGTCGCGATTCTCGATCCGCAATCTTCTAGCCGCCGCGCTCCTGCAGTCGCTGAGACCAAGGGTGTCCGCAAGGCTCGCGCCGTCAAGGTTTACAAGAACCCTCACTCAGGTGAAGTGGTTGAGACCAAGGGTGGCAATCACAAAGTGCTGAAGGAATGGAAAGCCGAACATGGCTCCGATACGGTCGAGAGCTGGCTGGCCCAGTAAAATCTGTTGAGTACAAATGGAGGGCCCTGCGGGCCCTTCTTTATGGGGATAGGAAATGCTTCGTTCAGCAGCGCTTGAGTTGGCAACGAGCTTCAGGTTGGCAGTCGAGATGGTCGTACAGACCGACGATGTCCCCATGCACATTCAAGGTTTCCCACGCGGATGCTGCGGAATCATTTCTGAGCTCATGGGCGACTATTTGAACACCGTAGGACTTGGCGAATTCTTCTATGTTTGCGGGATGAAGGACGGCGCTTCACATGCTTGGCTTGAAGTCGATGGACTGATCGTCGACATCACCGGAGATCAATTCCCTGACCGACCTAGTATCTATGTCGACACACCAGACGCTTGGTACGGCGAATGGGAGGAGGACATCAAGCACTTGGCGGTTCATGAACCCTCTGCATTCTTCTATGGGGAAGAGCGCCGTTTCCTAGAACGGGTGCTGGCGCAGCTCAATAGCCGTGAATCCACATCAGATCAATCGCAATCGATCCGTTCTTTCAGAGCGGTGAACTAGCAGCACTCATCGCTAACGTTGAGCCCATCGCCGAGGAGCTAGGCAAAAAGTCGATGCACCTGCGTTGCAGAGATCAGTACGTAGACTTTTTCAGGGATCAGGGTTATCGATATATCCAGGCGATGACTTCCGACGAGATCAGCACTTGGCATGAGATGGGAATCAAAAAGAGGTGGGATTGATCACTGGAGTCCATCGCGCGTGCGGCTCAATCGAATGACTGCGTGAGCTCCGCGTGGGTAAGCCACGCAGTTGACTCGGGACGGTAAGCCACTGACGTGGGCGCCATGGTTTCAGTGAGTCGAGCTTACTCGGTCACCTTTTTTTGCCGTTCTGAAAGCATGCTAAATGGCGGAGGCTGCAAGCAGGTTGCCTTACACGCTACCGTTATTTGTGAACCAGGTCTTTGTATAACTCACGGGCTGCAAGGATCTGATCCCTGAGTTCTTCCGGGTCGATTCTCATGCCGCCTCGTGGTGTCACCTGCAGTGTCTTCAGGCCGTTCGCAGCTTTGATGAAATCTCGTTCTTCCGCTTGAACCCATTCAGGGCGTTTGTCCTTCCAAAATGACCATGCCATTTCGCCTAGCCTCACTCCACGATGGATGGAAGCTAGTATGTGGTAGCCGCAGGGAATGTCCAAGCTAGGTGGTGACTTTGATCATCATGCAAGCGGAGCGCGCAGACCAGGAGGGTCAAAGGGCATGAGGATGGAAGCCCGGAGGGCCAAGACCTGTCGTAGACAGGGCTTGGTTAACGACAGCCGTCCCTGCTAGGGCATGCCACGACAACCGTAGTGTCGAATACTACCTCAAGGCGCGCTGTTCAAATGACCGAGGAACAACCCCCTGCGCGCAAAGATCATACGTTTTGCGTAATGCTACCTCATCGCCAGAAGACACCCTCGCGTGGGTAAAGATCGTCGACAGAAAGCGTTTCCTTTCGCCGTTGCCGAGCTCAGACCAAATCCTCGGCTGCCCTTGTGCATCAGGGATCGCCAGCCGGTCGAGGAGATACTCTTCCAGGCTGTGCAGACGTTGCTGACCATCGACCAGAATCTCGCTGTTCTCCGCCAATACCCTGCCAGTGCTCGCCGGCTCGCACCAATCGTTTGTAAGGTAGCTTCCCAAGTCTGCCCCTGACCAAACAGCGCTAATAAAACGAGCCTGCTGGCCTACGTTCCACTCCAATCCGCGCGCCCACTTGGGTACGGGCATACCCATGACAAATCGTCCAGCCCATGGAAACCTATCGTGAGCGGAGGAGGAGTCAACCAGATACATTTCCCAGTGACTTACCAGAACATCAATTGGGTAATGACTGACGGTTGTAGCCAGAACCCGCTGCGGCATCTGGATGCGTAATTCAGACGGTTCGTCGTCGGCATAGCGTTGAAAAATAGAAGTCATGATTTCCTGGCTAGCTCAGGTTGGTCGAAGTATTCGGATAAGTACGGGCGCATCGCCATGCATCCACCGTTGCAATGATCAGCAGATCCCGATCTGTGGAGGTATAAATCTGGCCGCTATCGGCCAAAGCATGCGCATAGCCCTCGGCATAGGCTGCCGCCTTGTTGAATTCAGATGTGCAGACTGAGGATTCGATGTGCCTGATCAGCCGCTGCCATGTGCGCCGTTGGCGGTTGCCGATAATCGTGTAGGGGAACGATAAGGCGCTGTTCAGGCGCTGTGCGAAGTCATCTGTCGAAGAGGTCAAAGCCATTGCTCGAAAAAAGGTGCTTACCTATGACAAACGGTTTGTTTTAGAAAACCTTGAGCCTGATGCGATTTTTTTGTAAAAGGCCGGTGAATTAGGTTTCAGCCCGGGACAAGTGACCAGGTGAAGGTAGGAGAGCGCTGTTTTTCTCCCAATGATTAGTGCCTTGGAAATAATCAGCTCAATCATAAACTGCGAATATTCTCATAGTTTTGATTCCTTCAAGCGGGGATCAAATATCCCCGCCCAAGAAAACGGCCTGTTAAGGCAGCTCAGTTTAGGAGCGATCTTTTGAAAATAAGCAGTTTGCTGATTCTTTATTGGGGTCTTCAAGAGCCCGAGCACTGTTGAAGCATCCTCCAATCTTTCCCTTTGAATAATACTCAGTCATTACCTGCACAGAGTGTGAGCGGATCATCTTCATGACAACGGCAGGTGGAATAGTGTGTGCTTTGTGGTCTTCCATTTTCTTGCTCCATTAGCGTGGGGGGTTATAATAGGTGTCGCTGTATTGGCTTCAGTGGTCGACAAGCGAGCTGTTAGGCACAAAGTCAATAATGTTCGTATGCTTTTTCCACCGCTGCTCATAATCGTCAATTTGATCGAGAAGAAACAATTCACGGGCTAGAGCGGCTTTCCACAGTTCCTCAAGACGCTCGGATTCACTACGGAGCTGTGCGATTCGGGCTTTCAGTTCTTGCGTTTGTCCTTTTTTCCTATCGTTTTTTTCTTTCTGAGCTGCTGCATAGTGGTCGATATCGTTAATGAGATGCTCGTAGATTTCACGATCACTTTTGATCAGGCTTGGGTCTTTGCCGGCTTCAAGGGCGACAGCGCTCCGTGAGATCTTGGTGCCTTTCGGTACGCGCTCCGGGGTGCTGGCGACCAGGCGGAGTAGGGCATCATAAAGATCTTTTAGGCCTGCGCCTTTAATGTTGGTTTTCATAAATATGTCTAGTTTAAGTGGCTGAGGATTACTTCATAGTCCTGGATGTTTCGCTGCTCCATCCTGAACTCGAAGGATTTTGGGTCTAGATCCATGAGATCAATATGGGCGTGCTCAATTACGGACTTAACATTGCTCGCCTTGAGTACGGAACTAGCGCACCCGAAGCAATTGACGAAATTACCATGTGCACGTTCGTTGCAAGGTTTGCTACTTGCACACCCACCCAGCGGGGTTGGTTGATAAGAAATAAGGCCTTTCTTCGCTTTCTGCATGGTTTCTTCGGCAGTTTGTCGGTAGATAATCCTGTTAGGGTCATTCGCTTTGCTCATCGGGGTTACGCGTTCGCCATGTCCACCATGTAGCTTCTCGGTCGAATACAAAACTTCATTGAGGTACGAAATCCACTGGGCGTCATTCATGGCGTTTTTAAATTCTTTTGCAAGCTCTGGGCTTTTCAGCTTCATGTTGTACCCACCTGCAGAACAGCCGCGCTGGTAGTAGATGCTCATAGATTCGGTAAGATGAGTCAGGAGCCTTTTGAGCTCGGGTATATCTAGCACTTGGCTTTGGGCGCCAAATACGGCCATGGTTCTGCGGAATTGGTGGGAGGCAATTTTCCACGGTTTACCTACCTTGTATTTCGGATCTGAACGCCAGTCTGCAAGTGGGTCAATTGCTTCCAGTTCAAGGATGTCAGCTTCTTCAATGAGAATTTTAGGTAGATATTTATCATATCTCGCAGAATTTCTGGGTATAACAGTCTTTCCGGGTTTGGTTTGGCTGAATGGCAGAAAGGCAGGTGTCAAAATCAAGCATTCAGCTCCAGGCGTGTTTTCGGGGACGTATGGGGTTATTATGCTTTTGATCAGCTTCAGAGCGTTGATTGGTTCAGTAATAAGCTCGTTTGCAATCCAAGCAGTATCCTTAACGGAACCTGTTAATTTTGTTGAGACTCCCATCATGTATAATCCCTTAGAGTTCCATCCCTCTGCGGGTTGAACGCATTCATCCTCTAGTAATTTAGCTTCATGATCTCTGACCAATGTATAAATGTGAACAAGGCACTTCGCGCTGTGTTGGGCGACATGCAAATGTGTGCAAATTCTTGCGGCGCAAGAAATTCCGTATCTTTTAGAATACTCTTGAAGGTCGTGATCAATCAGAGCTTGAATGAAGTTTGTTCGGGGCTTTTCCGCCTCTAATCCGCACTCGGGGCGACTTTTCGACCTGCTGGCCTTGCTGGCGTCGCGGCCATAGCAAGGGTCGCTTGCTAGTTTATGGGTCAGAGACTGAATGTTTTCGAAGTTCTCGATAAAATCATGAATAAGGCTGTTGTACTGATGATACTTTGCATGAAGGATTCGGCTTGGTATAACAGGGGTTTGCTTTCCGCCTGTACATCTCACGTTATGGGCTTTCTTGAAGTCTTCAAAAAGCTTGTGATGCGGTTCTAGTTTAAGTGAGTTATCAGTAAGCTTCAGGTAGTCCCTAATCACGACAGACAATGCAGATGCATATTTTTCGCCAATTTCCGTAATAAACTCAATGTTGCTAGGGGAAGATATGAGTTCTTGGATTGTTATGTTGCGTTTGTCGGCGCTCCTTGATATCGCTTTTAGCGCCTTGTAGGATTGATAGATGGTAGAGATTCTTAGTTCTCGACCAGCATGGCTCAACGAGAATATGTAGGTGGCAAGCAGTAGTTGGGATGTTTCTAAGTTGTTTGCGTTAAATTTCGCTGAATTGATAAATTGCTCAAAGCTAAAGTCGGTGGAATCCGTGGGTACTAAGCGCAGTTGCGGAAAATCCCAGTGCAGATTTTTTAGAAAGATTGGCTGGCCATTTTGGTCGTGGCTTATAATGCAATCACCATTGAGGTCGTTGAGATTCATCCCAATATGAGCAGTAATGCTTTTGTTTTGATCAGCGCTTTGCGCACATGTTGGTTCTGAATAAATGGGTTGAAGGTTTTTCATGATACTACCTTTAATCGTACCAAGCGCTCTAGGTGGCGCTGCCAGTAATTGGTGAGGCTATTGCTGTCGTAGACGTCTTTTCGCAAGTCTTCCAGCTTTTTCTGAAGTGAAGGGTTGACGGATAGCATCTCTTTCAAAATTCGGTCTATTTGCTGCAGTGTTGGGCCATGTATCTTCTCGAAATGTTCAAGGCTAGAACTGGCATGTATCATTTGTTTGGTAACATATTCGAAGCTCAGTAGCTTCCAGGCGTCTTCATCATTTGCGTGGACTTTATGGTGAACGCAATTCAAACACCCTGCTTCGCTTTTGCAATTCGGTTCGGAGGTGATTTGAGTGTCGTTTTTTTTCTTTGGGAAACTCTCACCATTACAACCGCCCACAGGGGTAGAGCATTGGTGTGGGTTGTTAAAAAACTCATTGACCACTGCATTGAATTTGCCAATTTGATCAACTGCGTTTTTTTCGTTCGCTTTTAAATAGTTTTTTCTTTGGGTTCTTTCGCTATGGCCTAGAAGGATCCTAGATGCTTCATGACCGTGATTTTTTGCCGTATAGTTATCTTTGTAATTCCTGTAGTTATTGTAGCTAAGGAAAGGCACGTCCGGGTCAATTAGGCGGGTCAAGCTTACATTGAGTCGACTTAAGATATTGGTGTCCATGATTCTATAGTTGTACTTGCTGTTACCGTTGAATCCAATGAAAAGATAAGGATGGTCAATTCCTTCGCAGAGAAAACCTCTTAGTTCAACAAATTTCTTGAAATGCTTGATGAATTCGACCTTGATCCTGACAGTAATAGTTTTGTTGTTTGCCCGGAATTTGAGCGTTCTCATGCCGATCTCTTCATCCTTGATGATTTCGTAATTCGGATCCCAAGGCAGTTCTCGCAGTGGGGACTCATTGATCCCCGTATTTGCTACAAACATAGCTACGAAGCAATTGTGCGCGTACCGCCCCAATCTGACGCGATATTCATTGTCTTTTGTAGAGTTTGCTACAGATAGCCTTGAGGCATAGGCCTTGAGTGCCTTGTTGTGAGCTTTGGTACAGAAATTAGAGGAGCGGGCTTTGTACTCTTCTAGAGTACGCATCCTGCCCTCACTATAATCAATGGTCACTGAAGCAGCGGAGTGGGCACCGTCTTTTGAAAGAATTTTGCTTGTTATTATTGGATATTTAATGTCCGGCATAATCCAAGCGAAGTCTTGATTCAACTTTAGCGCGTACGGTAGATTAGCATTCTTTAACAAAAGATCAGTTAGACCTACGAATACTGGTTCGCATATTTGAAGGTGACGCTTCACCGACTCTTCACTAGGAGGTTCAGCCGTTTTTGTTTGTTTCTTTCTAGGTCGTCGAACTAACGGAGTTTTCGCGAGCAAGTAAACTTCTTCAGGAAACATTTGTTGCCCGAACGTTTTGCATGCTGTTTGTATGCGCTTGCGTGTTCTGTATGCCCTATGGTCGCTGTTAAGGTGCGCCGTGAATTCCGCTAGTGCCTCATAGTAAAGCTCAGGCGATTCAAGGAAATTAAACCAGCCGTTGGCTTCGCACCAACTAGCCATGCCTGCCCAGTCATTTACAGCGCTGTAACCAGAAGTGAGCGCTATTGACGTTAGACTTGCAGTGATTATGTGGCTAGCGAGTGTTTTTAGGTTGGCTAATCGCTTAGGTAGGCGGCTCGATAGATCAACTTCTTTCCACGCTCTTGCGCCAGTACGGCTGGCGAAGCACCAGGCCCCAAAATCAAAGGCATGTCGGTGATTGAAACGAATAATGATTGATTCGATTGGATTTGTTGCTAGCACATGTTGAGCGTCAGCTAGCAAAGTTGCATTGTTGATCTGAGCGTCCAAGCGGATCTCGCAGCGGCTCCGGTAGGGCATTTTTAGTTTTCCAGGAGACCCATAATGTGCTTCTGATAGTCAGAGTCGGCTTCGTGCACCAATTCGCTAATCCTCCGATAGTCCAAGTAACTCATGGTTGTTTTACGGTTCGAATGATGCAGACGCTTGGCAACATAATCGATCAGTTCCAAATATCCGATTTTACCTTGATCAAGAAGTGCTTTGCGTTCTTCTACGAGGTTCATACCAAAAGAGGCTCTTAGGTCATGGAAGCTAAAAGTAAATTCGTGGCCGCGCTTTTTGAGCAGAGGCAACATAGTTTCGCTGATAAACTTGCGTACTGCAGAACCTTTCTCATGATTTTTATATTTATCTTTATCCAGCGCGCTCACGTAGAGGGGCTTGCCAGTTCGGCTGAGAAACACATATTGCTCAGATTCATCCCTTTCCAGTGCCTGATTTCTGCGGCTTTGGTAGCGTTCGGATTGAAGGTAGGTGAAAAGCCGATTATGTACCCAGCCCGGCACCTGGATATTCTGCCGCTTACCATATTTGGTATCTACGAGGTAACCTTCCCCTGCGTAGATTGGGTATGTAGCGATATCATCTGCTGAAGCCTCAAGCACGTTTCCGACACGTATTGTTAGTACCGTCTGAATTCTCATTCCTGAGAAGAGAGCCAAGATAAAGGCGAGTATCATTTCTACGTTACTTGTCAGGAGAAGTATTTCAACTACAGCATCCTGTTCGAATTTATTCAACGGGCGAAGCTTTCCTCCGTCATAAATGAAGTCACTCGACTCTTCCTTGTTTGTGGGGAAGGTTAGGTCAGTAGTGACGACCTCGCGGAAGCGTGTTATCCCATGCCTGTCAAGGCGGGAGACATAAATGATGTTCTCTTTCCAGGCTGGCTTGGCGGGGATGAAATTCCGGTACTTAATTCGCCATCGATAGTAACGAATGACGGTGCGAATCTTGTTGTTCACACCTTCAGCGCCGGTTTCCTTTCGGGCGATTGCTAGCTTGAAGTGTGCTTTAAAGATGTACGTTGGCCTTTCAAATTCTCTGCCTTTAAAGTCGAGGTGGTCTTGATTGTGATCAAGCATCACATTCATGAAGTCTCTTAGGTTTGCTGCTTCAGAGGCTAATGTGCCTTCTGAGAGCTTGGGGTACTGCTTGGCTCGCCATAATAGGAAGAGATTCCCTTCTACCCACGGAGTGCCATCAGGTTGAAGAATAATCTTCATCCCTTGAATGTAATCTTCGTCTTTGTACTCCACCGGGTAAGATAAAGGAGGCTCAGCCGGAACTGAGACCATTGCCTTTATGGGGAGCTCGTAGCTTTTGGTGAAAGGGGTTAGGTCTTTCAATTCCACAGTTGTATACATGGCGCACTTGGATGTCAGATATGGGCGGAATTACCAGAGTTGTACCTCTGATTCTATTTCAGTGGCTGAGAAGATTAACTAACGTCAAAAGTTTTGCAAGAGTGGTTTTTTCAATTTTCTTTCGAAGAGGTGTTTTAATTATTTATATATTGTTATGGGTTTTTGATTTCCTTTCTTATGTGTTTTAGTTGGCTTGAGGATGGAGGTGCTCAGCCGCAGGCAGCGTCGTCTCTGGAGCTGCGTTTTTTTTGATTTTGAGAATTGTCGTTTTGTAAAATATGTTTGTTGCTTACAGGCGTTCTGTCGATACGAAGCTTCTTTGTAATATGTCGATAAACGCAGTCCAAGGTGTCTGGCAGGTTGTCATGTCTGCTTGGTCTGCCGTCTAGGCGGCGTGGATCTTGATGTCAGAGGATTTTTGACTGCGAATAATTAATTACTAAAAAAATGGCACAGGCGCCCTCAATTGCGCCTTTTATTCGTTAATTGACACGGAGTTTATATTTTTTGCAGAAAAGCGACGGACGGTCGAGGAAACCCACCAACTAGGCATTTTTTGCCACTCTTCCAGTCCGCACGGAGGGCTCAATTTCGCTCTCCACCGCGTGTGGACTACTTGATTGAGGGCGGTTGCAGTGGACGTAACTGGTCTGTCTCTGGACGCTGGCACCTGGGGGGTAGGAGCTGGGTTTCGGCTTCTCAGGCATGTAGCTGTCGAAGTAGACAAGGATTGCCAACATGGCCACAGGGCTTCGCTGACGCCCGTTTTGCCGGTGTGTGGGTCTGAGACGCTGGCTCTGCTGCGCCTGGCCCTAACGAAATGAGCGGCGCTGTGAACTTACTAAGGAAGGCGGAGGCTATGGCTGATGCGGACTTGTAGTATCACAGGCTTGCAGTGTGGCTCAGCCAAGGCGTGTTCCAGTTTGGCCACGTTTAAAGTGCATAATCGTCCCAGAATGACGGTGGGGCAGGCCCGGAATATGGGTTTGGTTGAGGTTCAACCGACGACATCGACAGTTGCGGCGCTGGGGCATTAGCAGGTGCGCTCGAGCTGCGTGGGGTGCTCGCATCTGTATCATTTCACGAGCCTTGGCATAGAGGGCTGGTGCAGGTGGCGCTAGCATTTTCGTCGAGGCGTCGAGTCCAGGAATTGTTCAGGCCTAGAGGCAGTGACCGGCAAAGTGTGAGGGCGGGGATGCAGATGATCATTGTCCTCAAGGAGGCGCTGCTGACCTGCGTTCGCGTCGATCACTAGGTGATGTAGATATCACCACTCATGTGAAACAGGCGGTCGTCTATGGGCGAATGACTTTTAGCGAAACGCACCCAGAGAAACTCAAAATTAGGGTGGTATAGCTATGCGCAGGCGAGGGGCGATCACCACCTCATTTTGGATGCATGAAAGGGCAAAGCGTCACTCTTCTTGAGAAAGTTGAACGTACGCAGCCCTCGGGTTCTTACCATCCAGCCTTTCCTCTCACTCCCCATCATCTATGACTCGCAGGTATTGAATAGTTGGATGGACGAATTATTTGGCAGGACTGCTACTTATTCAGGGACGCCCATCTCGCGATGGCGTAGCTATTCCTGCTCCGACACCCCACCCACGTGTTAGCTGTACAGAAGATCACTCTGGCGTTTTCCGTTCTGACATCGGGGGAGAGTCTTCAACGAGGTGGTTTTACGAGGGGAGGGGAGATTGGCACGACTTGAGGTAAGGAGGAGAGGGCGCAGTTTGCCACGCTTGCGTTCCCTTCGAGCAGACCTGTTGCTGTCAAGATCGCTGCGAGCTCACAATACGTCGACTTTGGCTTCAACTCACGCGTAGTTCTGTACCTTCACCGTGTGCAGGGTGATGTCCACCACATCACCGTCGGCGCCCACCTGGGGCATTTCGATCCAGTCGCCGACCCGCAGCATGTCGTTGCTGGTCAACTGCACGCTGGCGACAAACGACAGCAGCGTGTCCTTGTAGACCAGGAGGATCACCGCCGACATCGCACCCAGGCCCGACAGCAGCAACAGCGGTGATCGGTCGATCAGCGTGGCGACGATGATGATCGCGCCGAACACGTAGAGGACCATTTTTGTCAGCTGCACGTAGCCCTTGATCGAGCGGGTGCGGGCGTGTTCGGTGCGCGCATAGACGTCCAGTAGCGCACTGAGCAGGGCACTGACGGCCAGCAGCATGAACAGGATGGTAAAGGCCAGCGCGACATTGCCTAGGAAGACCATGCTGGTCTTGCTCAGCCCCGGCACCAGGTGCAGGCCGAACTGGATGATCAGCGACGGCGTCGTCTGCGCCAGGCGATGAAAGACTTTGTTCTGGCGCAGGTCGTTGACCCAGTGCAGGGCCGGTTGGCGGCCGATCAGCTTGGCGCCGTGCAGGATCAGGTAACGCGCCACGCGTCCGAGCACCAGCGCGATCGCCAGCAGCAGGGCCAGGGCGAGACCGGAATGCAGGAGCGGGTGCTGATCCAGGGCCCCCCAGAAATCCTGAAGGTTGAGCCAGAATTGTTTGATATCCATGGACGAGACGGTCTTCTATGAGCGCGATGGCGAATTAGAGCATTTAAGCGTGGCGAAGTGACCGTTGATGACAAATCCGGTCTTGAAAACACACTGATTTGCAGCCGTTTGTATAAAGAAACTCGGCCTGCGCGCTCGAAACCGGTAACCTATGCAGCTGTTTTTTTGCATTTCTTCGAGGTAGCACCCGTGTTTTCCCAATTCGCCCTGCACGAACGCCTGCTCAAAGCCGTGGCCGAGCTTAAATTTGTCGAGCCAACGCCGGTGCAGGCAGCGGCTATTCCGCTCGCGCTCCAGGGGCGTGACCTGCGGGTGACGGCGCAGACCGGCAGCGGCAAGACCGCTGCGTTCGTGCTGCCGATCCTCAATCGCCTGATCGGCCCGGCCAAGGTCCGCGTCAGCATCAAGACCCTGATCCTGCTGCCGACCCGCGAACTGGCCCAGCAGACCTTGAAGGAAGTGGAGCGCTTTTCGCAGTTCACCTTCATCAAGTCCGGCCTGATCACCGGCGGGGAAGATTTCAAGGTCCAGGCCGCCATGCTGCGCAAGGTGCCGGATATCCTGATCGGCACGCCGGGGCGGATGATCGAGCAACTGAACGCCGGCAACCTCGACCTCAAGGAAGTCGAAGTGCTGGTGCTGGACGAAGCCGACCGCATGCTGGACATGGGTTTTGCCGAAGACGTGCAGCGCCTGGTGGATGAATGCGTCAATCGCCAGCAGACCATGCTGTTCTCCGCCACCACTGGCGGTTCGGGCCTGCGCGAGATGATCTCCAAGGTCCTGAACAACCCTGAGCACTTGCAGCTCAACGCGGTCAGCCAGCTGAACTCCACGACTCGCCAGCAGATCATCACCGCTGACCACAACCAGCACAAAGAGCAGATCGTCAACTGGTTGCTGGCCAACGAGACCTACGAAAAAGCCATCGTGTTCACCAACACCCGGGCCATGGCCGACCGCATCTATGGTCGTCTCGTCGCCCAGGAATACAAGGCGTTCGTACTGCACGGTGAGAAAGACCAGAAGGATCGCAAGCTGGCCATCGACCGCCTCAAGCAGGGCGGTGTGAAGATACTGGTTGCCACCGATGTCGCCGCCCGTGGCCTGGACGTCGACGGCCTGGACATGGTCATCAACTTCGACATGCCCCGCAGCGGCGACGAGTACGTGCACCGCATCGGCCGCACCGGTCGCGCCGGCAACGATGGCCTGGCGATCTCGCTGATCTGCCACGGCGACTGGAACCTGATGTCGAGCATCGAACGCTACCTCAAGCAGAGCTTCGAGCGCCGCACCATCAAGGAAGTCAAAGGCACCTACGGCGGACCGAAAAAGGTCAAGGCGTCGGGCAAGGCCGTTGGCGTGAAGAAGAAAAAGGTCGACGCCAAGGGCGACAAGAAAAAAACCGGCGCCAAGGCCCCGACCAAGCGCAAGACCGCCAACCGCCCGAAGAGCGACGCGCCATCGCTGGTCAGCAAGGACGGCATGGCCCCGCTCAAACGCCGCAAGCCCGAGGCGCCGGCGGCTGAATAAGCCCATGAACGAGAACCCGGGTGGAAACAGACCCGTGGCGAGGGAGCTTGCTCCCGCTTGACCGGGCTGGCGCTCCAGTGCGAAGCGCTCACAAAAAAGGGCCGCTACGCAGCCCAGCGGGAGCAAGCTCCCTCGCCAAGGTGCATGGTTGTATCTACACGGTGTATCGTTCTATCCAGATGAAAACCGGACCTTGGGTCCGGTTTTTTTATGGGTACGCCGGATCAGAAATGATATTTGACCAGCAAGCTGGTATTGCTCTGGTTGGTCTTGAAGCTTTCGCTGTCCTCGATGGCGTACTTGTTCTTCCAGTAGTCGTATTCCACGCCCACGTATAGCTGCTTGGCGCCGAGCTTCAAGGCCTTGCCCAGGTCATATTTGATCTGCGGGACGATATGCAGGTTGGCGTGGTACGTGCCCTTGGCGTTGCTGTCGTTGTCGACGACCCAGTCGATGAACCCATCGAACAGAATGTCGGATGAACCCACCGGGACGGTGACGGCCCAGACCGGGGTGATCTGCCAGACGTTGTCGCCTGCCCGCGAGCCTTCGGTCTGGCGGTTGTAGAAGTTCAACTGGAAATAGTCGAAGCCGGGAATCGCCAGGTCGAAACCCGGGCCGATCAGGTAGGACTCGTTGTCACCTTCGCCAAACTCATAGGTCATGGCCAGCAGCACGTCCTTGACCGGGCCCAGTTCCAGCTTCTGATCAAAAATCTTGCCGAACGACAGGCGCGGGCTGAACTCGCCGTAGTAGGTGTTCGGGCCGGAATTGCTGTCGTCTTCGCCGTTGTAGAAGATCCGGTCGAGGAAGAAGAAGTTGTCGCCGTATGTCCAGGCATCGGCGTGTTCGAACGTCACGGTCTGCTGGATACGCGGATTGATCTGGAAATCCTTGCCGTAGAGGTAACTCAGGCTGTTGTTCTGCCACTGCAACAGATCGCCGGCCATGGCTTGGCTGCCGGCGAGCAACGATCCTGCGAGTATCAGGCTGGTGCACGTACGTTTCATTCGGTTTGCTCCCAAAGGTAAGTGGTACCGCGTTGTTGTCGTCAGCGCTCTGGTGTGGCGCCTTTTTCCACGGACAAAACATCCGTTCGGTCAGCTTTTTGTTTGTGGCAGTGGCTGAAAGTCGGTGGGTCGCTCAGGACCTGATGATTATTTTGAGGTGTCCGGGTTTGAACGGCCGCGCAGGATACGGACTTGCCTGGAGCGACTCAAGTGCGCTGCGACGGCGCATCTGGAGGCGTGACGATGGAGCGCATGCATAAAGCTTTCCTCTTGTTCTTATTGTTGAGGCGCAGGCGGCCGCTGACAGGCGACCGGTCGTGTGCCGGCCTGCCTGTCTGCGGTATTGCGGGTGGAGCGGGGTGTGTCTGGCCGGACTAGTTGGTGCGTGCGCCCTGGGTGATCCAGGCTCCGATCAGGTCACGTTCCTGCTGGGTCATCTGGGTGATGTTGCCCAAGGGCATGATCTGGGTGGTTACGGCCTGGGCCTGGATGCGTGCGGCCTGTTGCTGGATCTGCTGCGGCGTATCGAAGATCACCCCGCCTGGCGCGGCGCTGAACAGCGGACTGGTGGGCTTGGCCGAATGACAGACCGAGCAGCGCTCCTGGATCACGCTGTGGACCTTTTCAAATGACGGGCCCTGCGCACTGGACGCCTGGGCGGGCGCCGTTGCCGGAGCGGTTGGCGCCGTGGCCGGTTTGGCCCCGCCGCCCACTGCCGTTTCCGGCAACGGTTGATACTCGATCACGCCAGGAGCCTTGGCGACTTCCGGTGCCGTTGGCATTGGCTTGGGCCCGGTGACATAAGCCAGGCAGATCATCGCCAGGGCGCCGACCGGCAGCGTCCAGGCAAACCGGTTGCTGTCATGGCGGGTGTTGAAGTAATGACGCACCAACACGGCCGCCACGGCGATCCCGGCCAGGATCAGCCAGTTGTATTGGCTGCCGTAGGTGCTCGGGAAGTGGTTGCTGATCATGATGAACAGCACCGGCAGGGTGAAGTAGTTGTTGTGGCGCGAACGCAGCAGGCCCTTTGCCGGCAACGCCGGGTCAGGTGTGCGGTTCTCGGCGATGGCCGCCACCAAGGCGCGCTGGGCCGGCATGATGATGCGGAACACGTTGCCGACCATGATCGTACCGATGACGGCGCCGACATGCAGGTAGGCGCCGCGACCGCTGAACACCTTGCTGAAGCCGTAGGCCGCGGCGATCAACAGCACGAACAGAATCAGGCCGAGCAAGGCGGGGCGCTTGCCGAGTGCCGAGTCGCAGAGTGCCGAATAGACGAACCAGCCAACGAACAATGAACCGATGCCCAGGGCAACACCCTCAGCGCCGCTCAGGCTGCTGCCGGGAGCCAGCAGGTAGACGGTCGGGTTCCAATAGAACACCAGGCACAGCAGGGCGATGCCCGACATCCAGGTGAAATAGGCTTCCCATTTGAACCAGTGCAGGTTGTCCGGCATGGACGGCGGCGCGAGTTTGTATTTTTCCAGGTGGTAGATGCCGCCACCATGGATGGCCCATAAATCACCGGCCAGGCCGCTCCGGGGATTGACGCGATTGAGGTTGTTTTCCAGCCAGACGAAGTAGAACGACGCGCCGATCCAGGCCACGCCAGTGATCATGTGAACCCAGCGCACGCTCAGGTTCAGCCATTCCAGCATATGTGCTTCCACAGTCTTTACCTCTCGCCCGTCACCCTTGTCTTCGGGTGATCGGACCTTCTCTTATTGGTGGGGGGCGAGGATCAAGTACTCATCCTCTTGGAAAAAATGTTCATCGCAGTTGTTGCCTGTGCCACTGCGATCAACCACCAGGAAGTCATCCCGCTTTTCGATCGTCAGCACCGGGTGGTGCCAGACGCCGCGATGGTAATTGATGCCCTGCCTGCCGTTGGTGACGAAGGCGCGGACCAAGCCTGATACAGGTGCATCGCCAAGTGGCGCGACCACGATCAGAAAGGGGTTGCCGAGCAGCGGAATGAAGGCCTGGCTGCCCAGCGGATGGCGCTCCAGCATGCGCACGGTCAACGGCATCTGCAGCGCGTCGGCGCGGAAGATGCTGATGGTCGCCTGGTCGTCCGGCGTGGCGGTCTCGACCGTCGCCAGGCGATGGAAGCGCATGGTCGAACCGTTGTTGATCATGAAGTGATCGCTGCCGTCGGTTTCGATCACGTCACCGAACGGGGCGAAGGCTTCTTTGGTCAAAGGCTCGATCTTGAGTGTGCGCATGCTGGTCTTCTTAACCTTGAATTCTGTGTTGTTTGTTATGCCGCCATCGCGAGCAAGCTCGCTCCCACAGGGGAACGCATTTCAAATGTGGGAGCGAGCTTGCTCGCGATTGGGATTCACCCTTGTTTCGACACCTTGCCCAATACCCGCAGGCGGCTCACGCCACCGTCCGGGAACACGTTCAGGCGGATGTGCGTGATCGGCCCCAGCGCCTTGATCTGCTCGGCGAAGGTGTGTTCGGCGTGCATTTCCAGCTTCTGGCTCGGCAGCAGTTCACGCCAGAACAGCGACTGGGTTTCGATCTGGCTGTCGGTGCCGCCTTTGACGAACGCGCCCTGGATCGAGCAGCTGTCCGGGTAGTTGCCTTTGAAGTGCAGGGTATCGACGACGACTTTCTCAACAATGCCGGCATGGCCCAGGGCGACGATCACCCAGTCATTGCCGGGGGTGCGCCGACGGGCGGTTTCCCAGCCGTCGCCCATGTTCACGCCACGGCCCGGGTTGAGGATGTTGCTCATGCGGCCGAAGTGTTCGTCGGAGCAGGCCAGGGCACGGCCACCGTTGAGGGCGGCAGCCAAGTCAATCTGTTCGTTGTCACCGACGGCGGACCAGTCGCGGTATGGAACCCCGTAGACCCGCAGGCGGGCCACGCCACCGTCCGGATAGATATTGAAACGCAGATGGCTGAACGCCTGGTCGTTGCTGATTTCGTGGTAGTGGTGGCTGTCGCCCTTCAGCTCGACGGCCGACAGCACTTCGGTCCACTGGGTGTTTTCATCCGGCTCGCCTTCAGCCAGGAAACAGGCTTCCAGGGAGGCCGACGGTGGGTAATTGCCGGTAAAGAATGAGGTGTCGATATCCACGCCCTTGATCGAGCCCGGCACGCCCAGGCGGATCACCGCGCTGTCGTAGCCTTCGAAACGCTTGCGGCGCGACTCCCAGCCGTCCATCCATTTGCCGTTATCGTCGAACACACCCTCCTTCCATACGGCCGGGGTCGGCTGGAACAGGCGGTTGGCATCGGCGAACCAGTCATCGGTCACCGAAATGATCCTGGTGCCCAGGCGGGCGTCGGCCAGGTTGACGAATTTCTCGAACGGTACGGCGTAAGCTTTCATTCTTCTTGTCTGCCTTTGATAAGTTGGCTGGGGATGCTTGCAGGACCTGGTCTTGAGGTGCTGCTCGCTAAAGGGTCAGTAATCGGAACAACGCGATCTTGTTGATCTCTGCCAATGCGCATTTGAATTCGGCATCCGCCGAGTGGTGAATGCGCGTTTCGAACGCGGCAAGGATCTGGTGCCGGTTGCTGCCTTTTACCGCCATGATGAAGGGAAACTTGAACTTGGCCTTGTAGGCCTCGTTCAGCTCGGTGAAGCGCTGGAACTCTTCGGCCGTGCATTGGTGAATACCGGCGCCAGCCTGTTCGTTGGTGCTGGCTTCGGTCAGTTGGCCCTGGACGGCGGCTTTGCCGGCCAGGTCCGGGTGAGCGTTGATCAACGCCAGCTGGCTGGCGTGGTCGGCACTCAACAGGATGTCGCTCATGCGCTGGTGCAGGGTTTCGATCTGGTCGATCGAGGGATCCTGGCCCAGGTCGAAGGCCTTTTCGGCAACCCATGGCGAATGTTCGTAGATGTCGGCGAAGGCTTCGACGAACGCTTCGCGGCTCAGGTTGGAAGGCTTGAGGGTCTGGAAGGCAGTCATTTCGAAGCTCCCGGATACGGGTGGGTCTGCTGCCAGTGGCGTGCAATGTCGACCCGGCGGCTGAACCACACCTGTTCGTGGCCCTTGACGTATTCCAGGAAACGCTTGAGGGAGGCGATGCGGGCAGGGCGGCCGATCAGGCGGCAATGCAGGCCGATGGACAACATCTTCGGTGCTTCGGCGCCTTCGGCATACAGTACGTCGAAGGCATCCTTGAGGTACTGGAAGAAGTCGTCGCCCTTGTTGAAACCCTGCACCTGGGTGAAGCGCATGTCATTGGTGTCGAGTGTGTAAGGGATTACCAGGTGCGGCTTGCCGGTGGGGTTGTTCGGCTCCCAGTACGGCAGGTCGTCGTCGTAGGTGTCGCTGTCATAGAGAAAGCCGCCTTCTTCCATTACCAATCGCCGGGTATTGGGGCCGGTGCGGCCGGTGTACCAGCCCAACGGCCGCTCGCCGGTAAGTTCGGTGAGGATGCGGATCGCTTCGAGCATGTGCTCGCGTTCCTGCGCTTCGTCCATATACTGGTAGTCGATCCAGCGATAGCCGTGGCTGCAGATTTCGTGGCCGGCGGCGACCATGGCGCGGATCACGTCCGGATGGCGCTGGGCGGCCATGGCCACGGCGAAGATAGTCAGCGGAATATCGAATTGCTTGAACAGCTTGAGGATCCGCCAGACGCCGGCACGGCTGCCATACTCGTATAGCGACTCCATGCTCATGTTGCGCTCGCCCAGCAACGGTTGCGCCGAAACCATTTCCGAGAGGAACGCTTCGGACTCACGATCGCCGTGCAGGATGTTGCGCTCGCCGCCTTCCTCATAGTTGAGTACGAAAGACAGGGCGATTCGGGCATTGCCCGGCCATTGCGGGTGGGGAGGGTTACTGCCGTAACCGATCAGGTCGCGTGGGTAGTCAGCGCTCACTGCAGTCTTCCTTCTTCTTCGAACCATGTAGGTGGCGCCTTGGGGGGGGGATCACAGGCTGGCGTCACGACGATGGGCTGATTGTATACAACTTTATATTCGACTTGTAAGCCTGTTTTTTGCATTTTTCATCGCGACCGTCGATTTGTCTCCACTGCAAGAAATTTGCCCACTTGGTCAATTTGCCCTTCATAAGCCTTTGTCGAAGCAGGGGCGGACCGGGAGTCGGGCGGAACCATCGTCAGGTGGCATGCACGAGAAAAATTCATTTTTTATTGTGTACAATTTATGTTTAAAGTGTCTTAATTCGAGAATTGCCGCAGCGTTAATGCTTCAGAATGGTGCGGCCTGTCTTTTCAACTGACTCAGGAGGCGCCGTGCCTGGTCGCCTTGCGGCAAGGCACGCACAATCAATGGGACGTCTGACTACACACGTTTTGGATGCTGCACACGGTTGTCCGGGCAGCTCGATCAGGATCGAGCTGTACCGCGTCGAAGGTTCGCAATTGCAGCTGGTCGCCAGCGCATTGACCAACAGCGATGGCCGTTGCGACGCACCGCTTCTGCAAGGGGATGACTACCGCAGCGGGGTCTACCAGATTCAATTCCACGCCGGCGACTACTACCGCGCCCGTGGCGTGCAACTGGCCGAGCCGGCGTTCCTTGATGTGGTGGTGCTGCGCTTCGGTATTTCGCAGGAGCAGGAGCATTACCATGTGCCCCTGCTGATTTCGCCTTACGCCTATTCAACCTATCGAGGCAGCTGAGCCCCCAAGCAGCTGCCTTGCCCTGGAAGCGACTGCGCATAGAGCTTCTTTGGTTTTTAGCCCGCTCACACTGCGGGCTTTTTTTGGCCTTGAAAAAGAGGTTGTCTTCGAGGCCGCCTTCGCGAGCAGGCTCGCTCCCGCAAGGTTTCGTGAACACCAGTAATCCAGTGTGGGAGCGAGCCTGTTCGCGAAGCTTTTGCTTATCAGCGGCTCAACAAAGAAGCCGCCCCCGCCCCACTGAACAACCCCGCACTGACCCGGTTGAACCAGCTCTGGCCCTTGCCGGTACGCAGATACCGGGCAGCGCCGTGGGCACCCAGGCCATAGGCCAGTTTGCACAGCAGGTCGAGCACGGTCCAGGTGGCGATCATGATCAGCAGTTGCGGCAGGAATGGCTGTTCGGCGCTCAGGAATTGCGGCAGGAACGCCGCGAAGAAGAGGATGTCTTTCGGGTTGCTCGCGCCCAGCACGAATGCCCGGCCGAACAGGGCGCGAAACCTTGGAGTGGCGGTAGCCTGGGGCACTTCGGCACCCTGGGATGGCTGGCGCGATTGCTGCCAGCTCTGCCAGGCGAGGTAGAACAGATACAGCGCGCCGACAATTTTCAGGGCGCTGAACAATTGTTCCGACGCCAGCAACAGCGCCCCGAGCCCCAGCGCTGAGGCGCTCAACAGGCAGATCGAGGCGACCACCCCACCGAGGAACGCCGGATAAGAACGACGCAGACCGTAGTTGAGGCTGTTACTGATCATCAGCAGCGACAGCGGGCCGGGGATGAGGATCACCACCAAGGCGGCGCCACTGAACAACAACCAGGTTTCCAGATTCATTGCTTTGCTCCTGATGCACAAAAGCCTCACCCGACGGGGTGAGGCGGATACAGACGGCGCCCGCTTACAAGAAGATGAACTTGGCGATAAAGATCGCGCAGAGCACCCACAGGCTGACGGATATTTCCTTGTGTTTACCGGTGCCGGCCTTGAGTACCACGTAGGTGATGAAACCCAGCGCGATGCCATCGGCGACCGAGAAGGTCAGCGGCATCATGATGGCAGTGACGATGGCCGGGATGCTGTCGGTCGCTTCGTCCCACTCGATGTGAGCCATGCCGCCCATCATCAGCATGGCCACATAAATCAAGGCGCCGGCCGTGGCGTAGGCAGGAATCATCCCGGCCAGCGGGGCAAAGAACATGGCGGCAATAAATAGCACACCGACCGTCACCGCCGTAAGCCCCGTGCGGCCGCCGGCTGCCACGCCGGCCGCGCTTTCCACGTAGCTGGTCACCGGCGGAACACCGACCATCGCGCCGAATACGCTGGAGGCGCTGTCGGCCTTGAGGGCCTTGGACAGGTTTTCGATCTTGCCGTCGGGCTTTACCAGGCCAGCGCGCTGGGCGACGCCCATCAAGGTGCCGGCGGTGTCGAACATATGCACGAACAGGAAGGCCAGTACCACACTGATCATGCTGACGTTGAACACGCCGGCGACGTCCATCGCCATCCAGGTCGGAGCCAGGCTTGGCGGCGTCGACATCACGCCGTTGTATTGCACCAGTCCCAGGCCCCAACCGGCCAGGGTCACGGCAATGATACTGATCAGGATCGCGCCGAACACGCGGTGATAGCTCAGCACGGCGATCATCAGGAAACACACGGCGGCCAGCAGCGGTCCTGGCTCATGCAAGGAACCCAGCTTGATCAACGTCGCCGGGCTGTCGACGATGATTCCGGCGGTCTTCAGGCCGATCAGCCCGAGGAACAATCCGACCCCCGCGCCCATGGCGTAGCGCAGGCTCACCGGAATGCTGTTGAGCAACCACTCACGCACCCGCGACAGGGTCAGGAACATGAACAACACCCCGGAAACGAACACCGCGCCCAGCGCGGTTTCCCAGTTGTAGCCCATGGTCCCGACGACCGTGTAGGTGAAAAAAGCATTCAGGCCCATGCCCGGCGCCAAGCCTACCGGCCAATTGGCATACAGGCCCATCAACAGGCAACCCAGGGCGGCGGCAATGCACGTAGCGACGAACGCAGCACCGTGGTCAATGCCCGCGTCGGCCATGATGTTGGGGTTGACGAAGATGATGTAGGCCATCGTGATGAAGGTCGTCAGGCCGGCGATCAGCTCGGTCTTCACCGTGGTGCCATGCAAGCTGAGTTTGAAGATTCGCTCCAGCCAGCCACTGCGTAGTGGCGGCGAAAGGTCCAGGGTCTGGGCTTCGGGTTTGCGGCTTTCCACAGCGAGTACTCCTCAAGAGTCTTATTGTTATTTCAGCACCGCGTGCTCCCTGAGGAAGGCTGCGAGGCATTGAGGCGGTAAGGCTGGCGAAGTAGTTGACCTTTTGGTCAGGAACTCGCACGAAGCGAATTATGCTTTTGTATACAAATAAAGCAAATAATGTTTTCTGTTTTGTTGACGAAAATTATGACGGTCGGGCTATATCGGCCTTCAGGACGTTATCGCGAGCAAGCTCGCTCCCACAATCGTGCTGTGGTGAATGAAAGATTGTGTTCACCGATGAACCCTGTGGGAGCGAGCTTGCTCGCGATAGCGGCGGAGCAGACGCTTTCATTCGCTGGATTTCCCCAACCCCAGATTCACCGCCAGCCACCCATCCACCGCCGCTTCCCCCGCCTCGGCAAACACCCGTTCAAGCAATTTCACCTGCTCGCGCCGTAACGCCTGTTCAAAGCGCGCGCCCTCGGCAGTCAGTTCCAGCAGCCGCTTGCGCTTGTCGGCCTCGGAGGCAACGCTGTTAACCAAATGCATTTCCATCAATTGCCGCAGCGGCATGTTCAACGCCTGTTTGCTCACGCCAAGCAGCGCCAGCAGCTCCTTCACACTCAATGATGGATAACGGGCAATGAAAAAAACGATGCGCTGATGCACGCGGCTCAAGCCCCGGCGCTCAAGCATTTCATCGGCTTTGGCGGTGAACGCCTGATAACCGAAGAAGAACGCTTCCATGGCCATTTGTTGGGAGGTCGGATTTTTAAGGTCAAGCATATTGACGTTTCCAGAGGCGGCGCGGTAATTTCGGTCAAACAGTTTGACTCATTTTTCCAACGCCTCGCTACAGGTGACCCCATGGCTTTTTCCGAACGTGTCTCGCGCCTTAAGAGTTCTTTGATCCGTGAAATTCTCGCCGCGGCGCAGCGCCCGGAAGTGATGTCATTTGCCGGCGGCCTGCCGGCCGAAGCCATGCTGCCGAAGGTGCAGTGGGAGGACATGCCGCTGTCCATGGGCCAATACGGCATGAGCGAAGGTGAGCCGGCCTTGCGTGAAGCGCTGGCAGCGCAGGCGCGATCGTTGGGCCTGGCTTGTGAGGCCGGTCAGGTATTGGTCGTGAGCGGTTCCCAGCAAACCCTCGATCTGGCGGCAAAGCTGCACATTGACGTCGGCACCGAGATCCTGCTCGAAGCGCCGACCTACCTGGCGGCTTTACAGATTTTCCAGTTGTTCGGCGCCAATTGCATCACCGTGCCCCTTGAAGCGGATGGTCCGGACCTTGAGCAATTGCGGGCCCGGCTGCAGCAGCATCGACCGGCGTTCATCTACCTGATCCCAACGTTCCAGAACCCTTCGGCGGTACGCTACAGCGAGGCCAAGCGCGATGCGGTCGCGGCACTGCTGGACGAGCTCGGCGTGACGCTGGTGGAGGACGAGCCCTATCGCGAACTGACCTTCGATGGCGGCAGCGCCACGCCAATTGCCAGCCGTTTGAAAAAGGCCAGCTGGATCTACACCGGCACGGTGTCGAAGACGCTGCTACCTGGGTTGCGGGTGGGGTATCTGATTGCCAGCCCGGATCTGTTCCCGCATCTGCTACGGCTCAAGCAGTCAGCGGACCTGCACACCAATCGCATCGGCCAGTGGCAGGCGTTGCAATGGATCGGCACCGAGCAGTACCGCAGCCATTTGAGTGAATTGAGGGATTTTTACCGGGATCGCCGCGACAGGTTCCAGGCCGCGCTGCAAAAGCATTTCGCCGACATCGCCGACTGGAACGTGCCCCAGGGCGGGCTGTTTTTCTGGCTGACCCTCAAGCAACCGCTGGATACCCGGACCTTGCTTGCCGCAGCCCTGGCGGAGGACGTGGCGTTCATGCCAGGAGAGCCGTTTTTTCCCGAGCCGGACAAGCATCCCGGGCACTTGCGGTTGAATTTCAGCCATATCGATCCGGCGCGGCTGGATGAAGGGCTCAGGCGACTGGCGGGGGTGGTGCGGGGGGCTTTGGCTGCCGAGGCGGCTTGAGGCTTGGGTTGGATCGACCCGCCTCTTCGCGAGCAGGCTCGCTCCCACACGGATCTCTGGGTGATTGCAAACTTGTAATCAACACCGGCCTCCTGTGGGAGCGAGCCTGCTCGCGAAAGGGCCTTCAACCCCGGCAAAAATCTCAGACCGCCGAAAACCGCTTATCCAGATAATCAATAATCACCTTGGACTCATACATCCAGGTGGTCTCGCCGTTCTCTTCAATACGCAGGCAAGGCACCTTGATCCGGCCGCCCTGTTCCAGCAGCGTCTGGCGATCCTGCTCGTTGTTTTTCGCATCGCGCAGGGTCACGGGCACGTTGAGGCGGTGCAGGGCGCGGCGGGTCTTCACGCAGAACGGGCAGGCATGGAACTGATAAAGCGTCAGGCTGCGGGCCGCCTGGTCGACTTGCGCCTGGGCCTCGGCCGAGCGCTTTTTCTTGCCGGGGCGAGTGATGAAATCGATGAAGATGATGAGCTGGCCCAGACCAACTCGAAGCGCTTTGACGATCACGGTGCAAGCCTCGAAGCAGGGAAGAAGAGGGCGCGCAGCTTACCTGATTTTTGCCAGGCGAAAAAAAACCGGCGATCAATGCCGGTTTTCTTGATGCATCGCGTTACTTGATCAGGCTGAGGAATTCCATGCGGGTCGCCGCGTTTTCACGGAATTCACCGAGCATCACCGACGTGATCATCGAAGAATTCTGTTTTTCCACACCGCGCATCATCATGCACATGTGCTTGGCTTCGATCACCACTGCCACGCCCATGGCCCCCGTCACCTGCTGGACCGCATCGGCGATCTGGCGGCTGAGGTTTTCCTGGATCTGCAGGCGACGCGCATACATATCGACGATACGCGCGACTTTCGACAGGCCCAGCACCTTGCCACTCGGGATGTAGGCCACATGGGCCTTGCCGATGAAAGGCAACAGGTGGTGCTCGCACAGCGAGTACAACTCGATGTCTTTGACCAGCACCATTTCGCTGTTGTCGGAGCTGAACAAGGCACCGTTGGTGACTTCTTCCAGGGTCTGTTCATAACCGCGGCAAAGGTACTGCATGGCCTTGGCAGCGCGCTTGGGCGTGTCGAGCAGGCCCTCGCGGGAAACGTCCTCGCCGAGTTGGCCGAGAATCGCGGTGTAATTCTGTTCCAGAGACATGAAACTACCTGTGGGATTTTACGCAAAGGGCAAGGGTACGGTGGCGGACACGGTGCTGCAAGCTCGGCAGTCGAGGGTTACTCGTCGCGACCTTCCATCATGGTGCGCTTGAGCATCACGTAGACCGCCCCGGCGCCGCCGTGCCTGGCCTGGCAGGAGGTGAAGCCGAGCACTTGCGGGTGCTGGCGCAGCCAGGTGTTGACGTGGCTCTTGATCATCGGTCGCTTGCCGTCCAGCCGCACCGCCTTGCCGTGGGTGACGCGCACGCAGCGGATTTCGAATCGGGTGGCTTCGGCGAGGAAGGCCCAGAGGGTTTCCCTGGCTTTTTCGACGGTCATGCCGTGCAGGTCGAGGCTGCCTTCGAAGGGGATCTGGCCGACCTTCAGCTTGCGCATCTGGCTTTCCTGGACCCCGTCGCGCGCCCACATCAACTCGTCTTCAGGGCCGACGTCGATGACGAACTGATCGGACAGGCCATCCACGGTTGTTGCATCGGTGCGCACGGTGGCGGCCTGGCGCAACTTGGCGATCTGCGCGCGATCGGCCTTTGGCTTGCCGGTTTCGGCGCGATCGTGCTTGATCGGTTTTACGCCCTGGATCGCACTTTTGAACAGGGAAAAGTCGTCGTCTTGCATGTCAGCCTCCGCGAAGGCCGGCCAGTTTACCCAACTCCGCTGGGATAGGGCGCGACAAAACGTCGGATGGCGGATCAGTCGTGTTTTTTCATCAGATGGGGAGCCATGGCCAGCTCCAGGGATTGGCGGGCGCGGCGGCGGCAACGGCGCCAGAGCCAGATGCCCAACAGCAGAACCAACAGACCGATTGCCAGGATGATCGCCGAGCCGAGCGGGGTGGCATTCAACTCGCCCAGCGCGGGCGGACGGCCGAGCAGGCTGGCGGCGCCGGCCATCGCCAGCAGCACACCGAGCGTTGCCAGCAGCGCCGCGATCCCCGCGCCGATACGAAATCGCCAGTTGCTCGGGCCCTTGGGCCGCAAGCGACGTGCGTCAAAACCATCGGATAACTTCATTCCGACCTTCCTCAATGGGTATCGGCCCTTCGACCGGAAGATGTTCGGGTTGTTCCTGACGCCGGGACAATTGCAGCAAATGAGACGTTTTTGCGGATGAGCGGCGCAACCAGCCGCTCATCGGTTGTTTCAGGTGAAGTCGCGGGTCATGGCCAGGGTGGCGAAGTTGTCCGCCATGATCGCCATTTCAGTCTGGTGGACGTGTTCGGCGCTCAGCACGCCGCCTTTGTGCGGCAGATCACGAGTGGCGCAGGCGTCTTCGACCAGGGTGCAGCGAAAGCCCAGGTTCTTGGCGGCGCGCACGGTGGTGCTGACGCTGGAGTGGCTCATGAAACCGCAGACGATCAGATCCAGTGGGCCGAAATCTTCCAGGCGCTTCTTCAGTTCGGTGCCGTGGAAAGCACTCGGCAAGAGCTTTTCGATAATGGTTTCGTCGTCCCGCGGCTCAAGGCCTGGAATGAATTCCCCCCGTTCGCCCTGTGGATCGAACAGCCCGCCGTGGGTACCGAGGTGGCGTACATGCACGATCGGCCGGCCGGCGGTGCGGGCTGCGCCGAGCAGTTGCTTGATGTTCGCGACCGCCGCATCCATGCCGCTGAGGGCCAGGGGGCCGGCGAGATACTCTTTCTGGGCATCGATGATGATCAGTGTCGCTTGACTCAGGTTGGCCGCTGCATAACCGCGGCCGCTGAGTTGAAACATCGTTTTTGGAACGGACATTCTGGGGCTCCTTCGAGTGGGGCTTTTGCGACATTCTCCTCCGGCTGAGCGGTTCTGTGAATCGCTTCCATCGCAAGGGCCGTCGTTGCTGGCCTACAGCCTTATCAAGATCGCCATCTTATTCAACGGGCGGTGCAAAAAAAGGACAGATCCTACGGCTGGATCGGAGTTTTTCGTTTCTCGCGGGGGGTGTTTGGGAGAGTGCGGGTTTGGCTGGTAGACTCGCCCGTCGATTTCTCTGGAGTTTGCCGCTGTGATCACTTCCCGCCTTCGTACCCTGCGCGACCATATTCGTTGGGCCGTCAGCCGTTTCCATGGCGAGGATCTGTTCTTTGGCCATGGCACCGACAATGCCTGGGATGAGGCTCGCCAACTGGTGTTGGGCGCGCTGCATTTGCCTTGGGAAATTGCCGACAGCTATCTGGATTGCCGTCTCGAAGACGAAGAGCTGGTGCATGTACAGCGCCTGCTGCGCCGACGTATTGCCGAGCGCATTCCAACGGCCTACCTGCTCGGTGAAGCGTGGTTCTGCGGAATGTCTTTCATTGTCGACGAACGCGTGCTCATCCCGCGTTCGCCCATCGGCGAGCTGATTGAAAAACGCTTCGAGCCCTGGCTGGGCCAGGAGCCTGCGCGGATCCTCGACCTGTGCACCGGTTCCGGCTGCATCGGGATCGCCTGTGCCTATGAATTCCCGGAGGCCGAAGTGGTGCTGGCCGACCTGTCGTTCGAAGCGCTGGAGGTGGCCAATCAGAATATCGAGCGCCATGGCGTCGATGAGCGGGTGTTCACAGTCCAGGGCGATGGTTTTGATGGCTTGCCGGGGCAACGTTTCGACCTGATCGTGTCGAACCCGCCTTACGTCGACGCGGAGGATTTCGCCGACATGCCCCAGGAATACCAGCACGAACCTGAGTTGGGCCTGGCCTGTGGCGATGACGGCTTGAACCTGGTTCGCCGGATGCTGGCCGAGGCGGCCGACCATCTGACCGAGAAGGGCCTGTTGATTGTCGAAGTGGGCAACAGCCAGGTGCATGTCGAGGCACTGTACCCGGAAGTCGACTTCGCCTGGCTGGACTTCGAACGCGGCGGGCATGGCGTGTTCATGCTCAGCGCCGGACAGTGCCGTGAGCACCAGGCGTTGTTTGCTTCAAGGATTTGACGCAGTGCTGCTTTTGTGGCGAGGGAGCTTGCTCCCGCTGGGCTGCGAAGCAGCCCCCGCTTCAAAGGTTTGAGATAGGAGTCGCCCGGTTTACGACTGCTGCGCAGCCGAGCGGGAGCAAGCTCCCTCGCCACGGTTTCTGCGTTCTGCCGCGCTCCCACAGGGTTATTCACCCGCTTGGATTCAATGTCGCGTCGCAATCCAGATCAGCAATCCCGCCTGGAACATCGCAAACGCCACCAGGCAAGTGATGGTAAAGCGCAAGCCGGTGTCTTCGCGCTTGAACTTGTTGACCTTCTCTTCCTGCTTCTTGAGTTTGACTTCCTGCTCCGCCAGGTTCTGCTCGGCTTGTTGCAGCATCTGCGCGGCTTCGAGAATCTCGACGAACTGCAGCTTCTCGGTGTTCCAGTCGCCCACCAGGTCGCCAACCTGGGCGGCCTTGACGCTGCCCTTGAGATGCTGGGCGTCGGCGTAGACCACCTCGAAGCCGTGGGCCTTGAGGAAGTGATCGCGGCGCAGGCGCGTGTCTTCGTTCAGCGCGTCCTTGTTGTTCAGGTCGCTGCCGTCCACCCGATAGCTCGACCAGCGCTTCTTCGCCCAGGTGATGCCCTGAGCGGCGAGAAAGCGTCCGAGCCCACGATTCAAAGGCTCGACTTGCAAGTTGTCAGGGGAGAAAGACAGACGTTTCTCGACGTGGTCGGCCCAGACGTCCAGATGGTTCTGTTCCTTGCGCACCCGTTGGCCCGGCAACTTGATGCTCATGCGCAGCAAACTGCGCTCCTTGCTGTGACGCTCGGCGTAGCTGAACTCGACAAAGCGCAAGGGCCGCACACCGGTGGCGCGATCGGTCTTGAGCGGGGCCAGCCGGAGCATTTTATGCTGCTCAGCCTGCACATCCGCCCAAGGCTGCTCCACCGCAGGCGCGGCGGCCGGTTCGGCGACGGTGTCGGGAGAAGTTTGAGTCTCAGTCATAACGGCAAAATCCTGTCCAGGCCGGCTTGTCGACAGCCATTGCGCTGCCCGACGTCGGTTTATCGGCCGTTTTCGCCAGGACTGGAGGGCAATTGGCCGGTATGGCGATCAAGTCCGCTCAATGGGAACCGATCGAGCCGATAAAGCGCAGGATCTGCACACCCAGTTCAGCCGCCAGGGGCAGATTGGGGTCTTTATAGGACGCCAGTTGCCGCTTCACGTCGTTGGGCACAATGCGCATCACATGGTTCATGCCCTCGATCAGGGCCAGTTGTGCGTCAGGCTTGGCGGCTTTCAGCTGCCTGGCATCGTCGACGCTGACCTGGATGTCATGGCTGCCCTGGATGATCAGCGCCGGCATCTTCAATGCCGCGAAGGCTTGGGCCGGGTCCTGGCGGAACAACGAGATCAGGTAAGGCTGCACACTGGGACGGAAAATCACCTGCAGCTGCGCAGGAACGTCCGCGTCAGGGCGCCCGGCCTTGAGGCTGTCGAGTAACTCGTTGCTGCGCAACATCAGCGCCGGTGGCAAGCGGCTGCTCAGTTGTTGCCGTAGCACCTGGTCGATCGGCCGTGCACTGCCGGACACCGAAATCACTGCCGCAGCGTTGGCCTGGGGCGCGGCGAGGCTGGCGATCAGCGCGCCTTCGCTGTGGCCCAGCAGGATCAACCGGCCCAGTCGCGGATCGGCGGCGAGCTTGTGGCTCCAGGCCACGGCATCGGCGACGTAAGCCTCGACGCTGAGGTTGCGCTCGTCCGGCGTGGCGGCGAGGCTGGCGGCCACGCCGCGCTTGTCGTAGCGCACGCTGGCGATGTTGTGCCTGGCGAGTACCCAGGCCAGGCGCTTGAGGCTGTCGTTGCGCCCGCCCTCGGGGTTGTTTCCGTCACGATCCGTAGGACCTGACCCGGAAATGATCAGGACAACGGGCACCGGTGTGTCGGACTTGGGCAGCAGCAGCGAGCCGAAAAGTTCACCGTTGCCGGTGTCGAGGCTGATGGGGCGTTGCAGGACGGTGGCCTGGGCCTGGCCGCAAACCAGGCCAGTCAAGAGGGCGAGACTCAAGGCAAACAGTTTTAACATCGTGACGCCATTAGTTGCGAAGGTGCCGGTTGGACTGGCGCGCACCGATAAGGTTCGAGGATGAACTACTCGGGGAGCCTGCGTATACTGGCGCCCATCTCGATTTTTCAGCGATTCCACGGAGCACCCTGCATGTCCGGCAATACCTACGGCAAGCTGTTCACCGTCACCACCGCGGGCGAAAGCCATGGCCCGGCGTTGGTCGCCATTGTCGACGGCTGCCCGCCGGGCCTGGAGATTTCCCTGGAGGACCTGCAGCGTGACCTTGATCGCCGCAAGCCCGGCACCAGCCGCCACACCACCCAGCGCCAGGAAGCCGATGAAGTCGAAATCCTCTCCGGTGTGTTCGAAGGTCGCACCACCGGTTGCGCCATCGGCTTGCTGATTCGCAACACCGACCAGAAGTCCAAGGACTACTCGGCCATCAAGGACCTGTTCCGCCCGGCCCACGCCGACTACACCTACCATCACAAGTACGGCGAGCGCGACTACCGCGGCGGCGGTCGCAGTTCGGCCCGGGAAACCGCCATGCGCGTAGCGGCCGGGGCAATCGCCAAGAAGTACCTGGCTAGCCAGGGCATCATCATCCGTGGCTACATGAGCCAGCTGGGCCCGATCGAAATCCCGTTCAAGACCTGGGATTCGGTGGAGCAGAACGCCTTCTTCAGTCCCGACCCGGACAAAGTACCCGAGCTTGAAGCCTACATGGACCAGTTGCGCCGGGACCAGGATTCGGTCGGCGCGAAAATCACCGTGGTCGCCGAGGGCGTGATGCCTGGCCTGGGCGAGCCGATCTTCGACCGTCTCGACGCCGAACTGGCCCACGCGCTGATGAGCATCAACGCAGTCAAGGGCGTGGAGATCGGCGCCGGTTTCGCCTGTGTCGCCCAGCGTGGCACCGAACACCGTGACGAGTTGACTCCCCAGGGATTTCTGAGCAACAACGCCGGCGGCATCCTTGGCGGCATCTCTTCGGGCCAGCCGATTGTTGCCCACCTGGCGTTGAAGCCGACGTCCAGCATCACCACACCGGGACGCTCGATCGACATCCACGGCGACCCGGTGGACGTCATCACCAAGGGCCGCCACGACCCTTGCGTGGGGATTCGCGCAACGCCGATTGCCGAGGCGATGATGGCGATCGTGCTGATGGACCACCTGTTGCGTCATCGCGGACAGAACGCCGACGTTCGGGTCGGCACACCGGTGTTGGGTCAGCTTTGATGGCTGGCCTGCCGACCGCCGTGGCCTGACGACCATGGCGGCAGTGCCGTACTGGCGGCTTTCCAGCTTCTATCTGTTTTACTTTGCGTTGCTCGGTTCGACCGCGCCGTTCCTGGCGCTGTATTTCGATCACCTCGGGTTCAACGCCGCGCGCATCGGCGAGCTGGTGGCGATTCCCATGCTGATGCGTTGCGTCGCGCCGAACCTCTGGGGCTGGCTGGGTGACTACACCGGCCGGCGCCTGGCAATCGTGCGGTTTGGCGCGATCTGTACGCTGCTCAGTTTCTCACTGATCTTCATCGACAGAAGCTACGCCTGGCTGGCGATGGTCATGGCGCTGCATGCGTTCTTCTGGCACGCAGTGCTGCCGCAATTCGAAGTCATCACCCTGGCCCACTTGAGCGGGCAGGCGGCGCGCTACAGCCAGATCCGCCTGTGGGGCTCCATCGGCTTCATCATCACCGTGGTCGCGCTCGGTCGGTTGTTCGAATGGTTGAGCCTGGACATCTATCCCGTGGCGCTGGCGTTGATCATGGGTGGCATCGTGCTCAGCAGTTTCTGGGTGCCCAACGCCCAGCCCGTTCAGGGGCCGCGGGTGGCCGGGGACGGTTTCCTGCGGCAGTTGCGCAATCCGGGCGTGCTGGCGTTTTATGCCTGCGTTGGCCTGATGCAACTGAGCCATGGGCCGTATTACACCTTCCTGACGTTGCACCTGGAACGCCTGGGCTACAGCCGCGGATTGATCGGCATGCTCTGGGCCGTCGGCGTGGTCGCGGAAGTGCTGGTTTTCCTGCTGATGAGCCGGATCCTGGCGCGGTTTTCCGTGCGCCGGGTGTTGATGGCCAGCTTCCTGCTGGCGGCGCTGCGCTGGTTGCTACTGGGGTCGTTGGCGGAGTTTCTCTGGGTGCTGTTGCTTGCCCAGGTCCTGCACGCGGCGACGTTCGGCAGCTTTCACGCCGCTGCCATCCATTTCGTGCAACGTAGCTTCGGCTCACGCCAGCAAGGTCAGGGGCAGGCGCTATACGCCGCGCTGGCCGGCACCGGCGGGGCGCTGGGCGCACTGTATTCCGGCTACAGCTGGAATGCCCTGGGCGCCGGTTGGACTTTCAACATCGCCAGTCTCGCAGCCTTCGCTGCAGCCGTTATCATTGCCACACGCATGCAAGAGGACAGGCCATGAGCCTTACCCGTGAACAACTCACCCGGGAAATCATCGACGCCGGGCGTTTTCTGTATGGTCGCGGCTGGTCCCCGGCCACCAGCAGCAATTATTCGACCCGGTTGTCTTCCGACCAGGCCCTGCTTACCGTTTCCGGCAAACACAAGGGGCAACTGGGCGTCGACGATGTGCTTGCCACCGACCTGGACGGCAACAGCCTGGAGCCGGGCAAGAAACCGTCTGCCGAAACCCTGTTGCACACGCAGCTGTATCGCTGGCGGCCGCAGATCGGCGCGGTGCTGCACACCCATTCGGTGAATGCCACGGTGCTCTCGCGCCTGACCGGCGCAGCCTTTATCGACTTCGAGGACTACGAGCTGCAAAAGGCCTTCAGCGGAGTCACGACCCATGAGTCCCAGGTTCGCGTGCCGATTTTCGACAACGACCAGGACATCGCGCGCCTCGCCGCCAAGGTTCAGCCCTGGCTCGACGCGCACCCCGATTGCGTCGGTTATCTGATCCGTGGGCACGGCCTGTACACCTGGGGGCCGGGCATGAACGATGCGCTGCGGCAAATCGAGGCGTTCGAGTTCCTGTTTGAATGCGAGCTCAAGACTCGCACAGTCCTGAACCGTTAAATTGCTGGAGCCATGACCATGAGCAGCCTGTCCGTCTATCACGTTTCAAGTCCCGAGATTCCGAACAAGGTCCTGACCCATTTCGAAGACATCGCCGCGACCCTCGCCGAAAAAGGCGTGCGCTTCGATCGTTGGGAAGCCGCGACGAAGATCCAGCCCGGCGCCAGCCAGGAGGAAGTGATTGGCGCCTACCGGACCCAGATCGACAAGCTCATGAGCGAGCGCGGCTACGTCACGGTGGATGTCATCAGCCTCAACAGCGACCACCCGCAAAAAGCCGAACTGCGCGCCAAGTTTCTTGATGAGCACCGTCACGGCGAGGACGAAGTCCGCTTTTTTGTCGCCGGTCGTGGCCTGTTTACCTTGCACATCGACGACTACGTCTACGCGGTACTGTGCGAAAAGAACGACCTGATCTCGGTGCCCGCCGGTACGCCGCATTGGTTCGACATGGGCGAACACCCACATTTCGTCGCCATTCGGCTGTTCAATAATCCGGAGGGCTGGGTCGCCAAGTTCACCGGTGATGAAATTGCCAGCCGTTTCCCGCGCCTGGAGGACTGAGCCCGTGACGATCAAGGCTATCCTCACCGACATCGAAGGCACCACCAGCGCGGTCAGTTTTGTATTCGACGTGCTGTTTCCCTATGCCGCCCGACACCTGCCGGATTTTGTCCGGCACAACGCCGGGCGCGCCGACGTCGCGGAACAACTGGACGCCGTGCGCCGCGACAGTGCCGAGCCGAACGCGGACGTCGAACGGGTCATCGCGATCCTGCTGGGCTGGATTGCCGAAGACCGCAAGGCCACGCCTCTCAAGGCGTTGCAGGGTATGGTCTGGGAGCAGGGATACACGGCCGGCCAGTTGAAAGGGCATGTTTATCCTGACGCGGCGCAGGCGCTCGAAGCCTGGCATCGGCAAGGTTACCGGTTGTTTGTCTATTCCTCAGGGTCGATCCAGGCACAGAAGCTGATTTTCGGCTGTTCCGAGGCTGGCGACCTGTCGCCGTTGTTCAGCGGTTATTTCGACACCACGTCGGGAGCCAAGCGGGATGCGCAGTCGTATCGGCGAATCAGCGAGGCGATGGGGATCGCGCCGCAGGAAATCCTGTTTCTGTCGGATATCGTCGAGGAACTGGACGCGGCCAGAAATGCCGGAATGGCAACCTGTGGATTGGCCCGCGAGGGCGGTGATCTGGCCGGCCACACAACGGTGGAAAGCTTCGCGCAGATCGAACCTTCGCGCTTCTGAACGCCTTCTCGCGGCTAAAAAAATCAGGCCATGGAACCGCTGGGTTCCATGGCCTGTCTTTGTTCAGAGCTTGAAGCTGGTTGCTGTCAGGCGCTGTGATAGGTCGGCAGCGCGAAACGGTGCTGGCTCTGCAGCATCGCGACCGGTGGCAGTTCGCTGGCCTGTTCAGCCAGATCACGGCGAATGGCACTGATCGCCCAGGAGAGTTGATCCCCGGCATGCAGCTGAGCGTAGGAAATCGTACGCTTGAACAGTTTGCCATCGCTGTTACGCAAGGTCAGCAGGATGCCGCCGTCCGGGCGAGGCTGCGTGGTGACTTCGTAGTTGGAAAACAGCGATGCAAACTTCTCTTGAATCATGTTCATAGTTGACTGCTCCATGGTATGGCAAACCGTGGAGGGGTAGTTGCAGTGTCTATGCCAGCATTGGAATACTGAAAAACTCCTTTAAAAACAAGAAGTTAATCTTTTAGGGTTTTTTTGCATTCGTGCATCTTGCATGAACGGCCATCGTGCATCCTGCATTTTGCGGGGATGCTTGATTATTTTTGGAACCAAACCGCATCCTGGCGCTCCCGCTTCGCCTGTTCACCACAGCGGATACAAAACATTGCAAAAACCGCATGTACAGCACCGGAATCGCTGGCGTAATTTCCCTCCAGATTCGCCCAATCCATAACAAGAACCGCGGCCCACAAGGTCGAACGGGGAAGGATCGTCCATGAGTCGTACACCCAGCGACGCTATTACCTGGGGCATGATGCTGCGCAAACTGCCCGTCATTGCCAGAGTTGTTCCCCGAATCATCAAAGGCCTGAAACTCGCCAACGTCCAGGACCCCACCCAGCCTTGCGGCCTTGGTTGGTGTTTCGAACAGGCCACGCAACGCAATCCCCTCGGCCCGGCGCTGCTCTGCGGCGACACGGTGCTGTCTTATGCACAGGTCAATGAACAGGCCAATCGCATTGCCCATTACTTGCTGGCGCAAGGTATTGGCAAGGGCGACTGCGTGGCGATTGTTCTGGAAAACCGCCCGCAGTTGCTGATTACGGTGTTGGCGGTGGCGAAGGTCGGGGCGGTGAGCGCGATGATCAATACATCGCAAACCGGAGACGCCCTGGTGCACAGCCTGGCGCTGGTCGCGCCGGTGGCGGTGGTGGTCGGGGATGAACGGGTCGCGGTCTTCAACGACGTGCGCGGCCGAACGGCGCTGGCGGATGCGCGGACCTGGTGGGTTGCCGACCAGGACAGTGGCGCGGTTCCGTGCGGATTCGTCGACCTGATGGTCGGCAGCGAGGATTACCCAGGCGATAACCCGCTTGGCAGACAGGTGTTTTTCAACGATCCCTGTTTTTATCTCTACACCTCGGGCACCACCGGGTTACCCAAGGCCGGCGTATTCCGCCATGGACGCTGGATGCGCACCTCCACCAGTTTTGGCCTGATCGCCCTGGACATGCAGCCCGATGACGTCGTTTATTGCACGCTGCCGCTGTATCACGCCACCGGCCTGTGTGTTTGCTGGGGTGCGGCAGTTTGCGGTGCCTCGGGGTTCGCCATCCGCCGCAAGTTCAGCGCCAGCCAATTCTGGAGCGACGTGCGTCGCTACCGGGCGACCACGTTGGGTTATGTCGGCGAACTGTGTCGCTACCTGATCGAGCAGCCCGCCAGCGCCGACGACCGGCGGCATGAGGTCCGGAAGATGATCGGCAACGGCTTGCGCCCGGGCGCCTGGCTGGCCTTCAAGACCCGCTTCGGAATTGGCCATATCTGTGAACTGTATGCGGCCAGCGACGGCAATATCGGCTTCACCAACATCCTGAACTTCGATAATACGGTCGGGTTTTCCCTGATGGGTTGGGAACTGGTGCAGTACGACCATGACAGCGGTGCGCCCTTGCGCAACCTGCAAGGGCGCATGCAGAAAGTCCCAAAAGGCGAGCCGGGCCTGCTGCTGGCGCGCATCGACGAAAAGGCGCCGCTGGATGGCTACACCGATCCGGCCAAGACCGAAAAAACCGTCTGCCGAGACGTCTTCGTCCCAGGCGATTGTTATTTCAACACCGGCGACCTGCTGCGCAATATCGGCTTCGGCCACGGGCAGTTCGTTGATCGCCTCGGCGACACCTATCGCTGGAAAGGCGAAAACGTCTCCACCACCGAAGTCGAAAACGTGCTCCTGCAACATCCACAGATCGCCGAGGCGGTGGCCTACGGCGTGGAGATCACCGGCACCAACGGCCGCGCCGGGATGGCCGCGATCACCCCGGCCGAGTCCCTGGCGACCCTGGATTTCAGCGAGCTGCTGCAATTTCTGCAAGGCAAGCTGCCGGCCTACGCGGTGCCGCTGTTCCTGCGGATCAAGGTGAAGATGGAAACGACCGGCACGTTCAAGTATCAGAAAACCCGTCTCAAGGCCGAAGCCTTTGACCCCTGCCTCACGGGCGAGGAACCGATCTACGCCTGGCTCCCCGACACCTCGACCTACGTGCGGGTGGACCGCCAACTGGCGACGCAGATCCAGGGTGGGCAATACCGCTATTGATTGTGGCTATGGCTCTTGCAGAGAAAAAAGGGATGACAGGCTATGAGTCCCTCGGGAAACTAGCGGCTTTGCAAAAGCCAGAGGAAGTTGTCCATGTCCGATACAAGCCGCCAGATGACCCCGGAAGAGGCTGCGGAGTTTGCCGAGCAGGTATTCAACGTCGCTCGTCAGGGCGATGCCGCGATGATGGCCGCGCTGTTGAGCAAGGGCCTGCCGCCAAACCTGCGCAATCACAAGGGCGACACCTTGCTGATGCTGGCCGCGTACCACGGGCACGTGGAGACGGTAAAAGTGCTGCTGGAGAATAAGGCCGATCCGGAAGTCCGCAACGACAACGGCCAGAGCCCGATTGCCGGTGCGGCGTTCAAGGGGGATCTGGCGGTGGTTTCGGCCCTCGTCGATGGCGGCGCGCAAGTCGAAGGCTCATCGTTCGATGGCCGCACGGCGCTGATGATGGCGGCGATGTTCAACCGGGTGGAAATAGTCGATTACCTGATCAGCAAAGGCGCCGACCCGAAGGCCAAGGATGCCAACGGCGTATCGGCGCTGGATGCGGCCAGGACCATGGGCGCGGTGGACACCACGGCGCAGTTGGAAAAGTTGTTGGGCTGAAGCCTGGCTCCCCAGCCACAGGGTTCCTGACTTGACCTGGGGTGATGCGCTATCCTGCGCGCCTGAAAATTCAGCCACAGGATCCGCCCAATGAAAGCCGCACTCGTCGAACTCATCAGCAAAATCAGCTCCGGCTGCCTGGGCGAGGCGGACATCGAGAAAATCGCCGACGAAGCGGCCCAGGCCTACGCCGACCCGGTGACGTTCCTGGCGGCGAACCCGGACATCAACTATGACGACAGCTTCCCGATCCCGCTGGGGGAGTGGGTGGTGGTAGGCAGTCTGCCGGACACCGTGCTGTTCCAGGCCGACTCCTACGTCGACCTGTTCGAGCAGATCGTCGCCTCGTTCGGCCCTGGCGTCGCGTTCAACCTCAAGCCCAAGCAACTGGCGAAGACCGAGGCGCTGACCGCGCTCAATCGTATCCAGATCCAGATGAGCAGCCTGAACAAGGAAAACGGCGGCTACGTGCTGATGAACTTCAGCCAGTTGCTCGACGATGAATTGCAGATGGTGCTGGTGTACGGCAACGACGTGCCGCGTGTGCTGGAACTGTGTGGCGAAGTCGGCATCGCCGCGGCCCCCGCCCTGGAAGCGCTCAAGATCGCGGTTCACGTCTGAAACAATAAACGGAACCCTTGCCCGGACCCCGCTATCCTAAGTGTGCATACCACCATTCGGGAGCGACACCATGGGTTCCACTTTCAACGGCCTGATTGGCCTGATCATCCTGGCGCTCGATATCTGGGCGATCATCAATGTGCTCAAGAGTGGCGCGGGCACCGGGGCGAAAGTCCTGTGGGTGCTGCTGATTCTCCTGCTGCCGGTGTTGGGCCTGATCATCTGGGCGATTGCCGGGCCGCGGGGCAACGTGCGGGTCTGACCGCTCCATGAAAAAAGCCCGACAGGTCCTGGCCTGTCGGGCATTTTTTTGTTCGACGGTATCAGGCCGTCGCCAGCGAAGCCTTCTTCGAAGCACTCAGGAAACGCAACAGGGCCAGCAACGGGAAGGCGCTGCCGACGATCACTACCCACAGCCAGCCGCCATGCTCGTAGACGGCGCTGGCGATGGACGAACCGAAAGCGCCGCCGACAAAGATGCTGGTCATGTACAGCGCGTTCAGGCGGCTGCGGCTTTTTGCGTCAAGGGCGTAGATGGTGCGCTGGCCCAGGACCATGTTCATCTGCACGCAGAAATCCAGGACCACGCCGGTCACCGCTAGGCCGATCACGCTATAAGCGGGATGGATGAACGCCGGCAGGAAACTCAGGCTGGCGAACAGCATGGCCAGCAGCGAAGCAATTCGGGTGTGGCCGGCGTCTGCCAGGCGGCCGGCAATCGGCGCGGCGACGGCACCGATGGCGCCGACCAGCGCAAACAGCGCAATTTCAGTCTGGGACAGGCCATGGTTGCGCGACAGCTCCAGGGGGACGGCGGTCCAGAACAGGCTGAACGTGGCAAACATGCACGCCTGGTACAAAGCCCGCTGGCGCAACTGCGGCTGCTGGCGTAACAGGGTGCCGAGCGAGCCCAGCAGTTGCGGGTAGGAGGCGCGGTGCTCGGGCTGGCGCTTGGGCACGGTGAATGCCAGGACGATGCTGATTGCCGCCATCAACGCGGCGGCGATCATGAACATCGCCCGCCAGCCAAGGTGATCGGCGACGAGGCTGGACACCGGCCGCGCCAGCAGGATCCCCAACAGCAGGCCGCCCATGATCCCACCCACGACCCGTCCCCGGGATTCTTCCGGCGCCAGGTGCGCGGCCAGCGGAATCAGCACTTGCACCGAGACGGAACTGAACCCCACCAGCAATGACACCAGCAGGAACACGTTCGGCTGCTCGGTAAACGCCGCGCCCAGCAGGCTGGCGATTGCCACCACGGTGGTGAGGATCATCAAGCGCCGGTTTTCCAGCAAATCCCCCAGCGGCACCAGGAAAAACAGGCCCAGGGCGTAGCCGATCTGGGTCAGCGAGACGATCAGGCTGGCCATGGTGCTGGACAGGCCGACGTCGGGCGCGATCAGTTCGATGATGGGTTGGGCGTAGTAGATATTGGCAACGATGGCGCCGCAGCAGAAGGCAAACAGCAGGACCATGCCCTGGGTCAGGGCAGCGGGCGAGGCGGGTGAATGAGCACTCATGGCAATCTCATCGATCGATTGAAAGGGATGGCGAGAGGCTAAAGACTTGCAGGGCTCTGGAACAGGGCTTGGGGTTGATAGCAGTCATGCCCGGAATTAATGGTGGTCTTCAGACTCCTGTGGGAGCGAGCTTGCTCGCGATAGCGGTCTTTCTGTATCAGTGATGTTGAATATACAGACGCAATCGCGAGCAAGCTCGCTCCCACAGGTTCTGACTGGTTAGCCGAGCCGGGGCTTATTGCCCGCTATAGATCTGGTCAAAAATCCCACCATCGTTGAAATGGGTCTTCTGCACGGTGCGCCAGTCGCCGAAGGTTTTTTCCACCGAGAGGAAATCCACTTTCGGGAAACGGTCGGTGTATTTGGCCAGCACCGCCGGGTTGCGAGGGCGCAGGTAGTTGGCGGCGGCAATTTCCTGGCCTTCGGGCGACCACAGGTATTTGAGGTACTCCTCGGCAGCGGCGCGGGAACCTTTCTTCTCGACGACTTTATCCACAACGCTAACCGGTGGCTCGGCTTCGGCGGAGACGCTTGGGTAGACCACTTCGAACTGGTCGCGACCGAATTCACGGGCGATCATTTCCGCTTCGTTCTCAAAGGTCACCAGCACATCGCCGATCTGGTTGGTCATGAACGTAGTCGTCGCGGCACGACCGCCGGTATCCAGCACGGGGGCCTGCTTGAACAGCTTGCCGACGAAATCCTTGGCCTTGTTTTCATCGCCGCCATTCTTCAGCACATAACCCCAGGCCGAAAGGTAGGTATAGCGGCCGTTACCCGAGGTTTTCGGGTTGGGCACGATCACTTGCACGCCGTCCTTGAGCAGGTCCGGCCAGTCCTTCAACGCTTTCGGGTTGCCCTTGCGCACGATAAACACGGTGGCCGAGGTGAACGGCGCGCTGTTGTTCGGCAGACGGGTGACCCAGTTATCCGGAACCAGCTTGCCGTTGTCGGCCAAGGCATTGATGTCAGTCGCCATGTTCATGGTGATGACATCCGCCGGCAGCCCATCGATTACCGAACGCGCCTGCTTGCTCGAACCGCCAAAGGACATCTGCACGGTGATGCTTTCGTTGTGCTCGGCCTGCCAGTGTTTCTGGAACGCGGCGTTGTAGTCCTTATAGAAATCCCGCATCACGTCGTAGGAAACGTTGAGCAGAGTCGGGGCGGCGTGGGCCAGGCTGCCGAACGCCAGGCCGGCGGCGAGGAGGGAGGCGCCAAAGAAATTCTTCACTGCGAGGTCCTTTTTATTGGCAAGGGATGCGGGCGATAAGCCAGCACCCTAGCGATTAGCTTATAGGTCATCAAGAATTAAAAAGTGCTTTGCTTATTCCAATTTTTTAAACAGTGCGTTACCGCAACGAGAACAGAATGCAGCGCCATGTTCGTGGTTGTTTTTGCTGCACACCGGGCAATTGTGCTTGAGCTGGTCACCGCGCATGGCGGTGGCGAGTTCCGCAGTGAAGATACCCGTCGGCACGGCGATGATCGAGTAGCCGGTAATCATCACCAGGGACGAAACCACTTGGCCCAGCGGCGTCTTCGGCACGATGTCGCCGAAGCCTACGGTGGTCAATGTCACGATAGCCCAATAGATGCCCTTGGGAATGCTGGTGAAACCATGCTCGGGGCCTTCGATGACATACATCAGGGTGCCAAACACCGTCACCAGCGTCGACACGCTGACCAGGAACACGATGATTTTCTGCTTGCTGCCGCGCAGTGCGGCCAATAGATAGTTGGCCTGCTTGAGGTAGGGGCTGAGCTTGAGGACGCGGAAAATCCGCAGCATGCGGATGATCCGCACGATCAGCAGGTACTGGGCATCGCTGTAGTACAACGCGAGGATGCCCGGCACGATCGCCAGCAGATCCACCAGGCCATAAAAGCTGAACGCATAGCGCAGCGGCTTGGGCGAGCAGTACAGGCGCAGGCCGTATTCAACGATGAAAATCAACGTGAAGCCCCACTCGATGTAGGCCAGCAGGGCCGCGTAGTTCTTGTGCACGCTGTCGATGCTGTCGAGCATCACAATCACCAGGCTCGCAAGGATGATCAACAGCAGCGTGCTGTCGAAGCGCCGGCCGGCCACCGTGTCGGTCTGGAAAATGATCACGTAGAGGCGTTCACGCCAGTTGTTGTTGCTGTCCATAACCTTCGCCTGAACCAATGATCAGCGCAGCCTAGGGTGATTGCCCCGCAGAGCGCAAGGCGCGATGTCGAGACAGGCTGGGTGCCAAAGCCGCGCGGTGGCATGCACCAGCCAGCACGCGAGAATGAAAGGCGCCGTCAGCGGCGCCACGCCCAGCGCCGCGAAACCCGGTGCGAGAAGGACCGCCAGCAGCACGCCCGCCAGCGGCTGCCATGGCCCGCGTGCGTGTTGGCCCAGGGCCAGGGCCGCTAACGCCGGGTTGTAGCCGCCCAGGCCGGACAAGGCGTGCGGGCAATCGTGCAGCCAGGCAAAGGCAAAGCCTGCGACGGAACCGAACAGCGCCCAGCCGACGGCGCGACGGTTGGCGATCAGCAGGCCGATGGTGATCAGCACACCAGCCAGGGGCTGGTCGAGAAACATGACCTGGCCCAGGCCGTTCAGCGGGGCAAGCAACAGGTTGGGGAGTGTCTGCTCCAGTGCAGCGGGCAAGGGCGCAGGCGGGGCGAGACCCAGCAGCAACCAGCCGAGCCCGACAAAAGGCGCGGTGTAGGCGGGCAGGCAGCGTGGGCCTCGGGTGCGCTTGAGCCACTGCTGGGTCAGCATTGCGCTGAGGCCGCCAGCGGCGATGATCAATGGCGGCAACAGGGCTGACCAAGGCAATGCCAGGCTCAGCAGCAAACCCAGCAGGATGGCGTTATAACTGAACAGCCCGGCCTGCCGATCCTCCTTGGCATAACCACGTCGTTGGGCCGTCAGCAATCCGGCCACGCCGCCCAGTAGCGCGCCGCCGAACAACGCTGGCGCGGTGAGCAGAATCGCCAAGAGGCAGAACAGGCCGCACAGGGGATGGCGCTGGAGGAAAATCTGGCTGAAGCCGTTGAGCAGGGCGGTGGCCCAGTCTGGGCAGTGGGAGGATGAAGAATGGTTGGGCATATGGGTCAGGGATAAGGGAACATTGTGGCGAGGGAGCTTGCTCCCGCTCGGTTGCGTAGCGACCGCAAAAAAAGGGGCCGCTACGCGACCCAGCGGGAGCAAGCTCCCTCGCCACGGAAAATCAGATGAGGGTCTCGATGCGCAAGGAGTTGGTCGACCCCGGCTGCCCGAACGGCACGCCGGCGGTAATCAGCAGGGTGTCGCCACGCTGGGCCATGCCCTGGGCCTGGGCGATTTCCAGCGCGGTGGAACACACTTCGTCCACCTGCCGCAGCCGATCGTTGACCACCGAATGCACGCCCCACGCGACGGTCAGGCGACGGGCCGCCTGCAGGTTGGGCGTCAGGTTGAGGATCGGCACCGCCGGCCGTTCCCGCGCCGCCCGCAGGCTGGAGCTGCCCGACTCGCTGTAGTTGACCAGCACCGCCACGGGCAGCACGTTGCTGATCCGGCGGATCGCGCAACTGATGGCGTCCGACACCGTGGCCTCGGCTTTCGGTCGGCTGACGTCGAGTTGTGCCTGGTAGTCCGGGCCGTTTTCCACCTGGCGGATGATCTTGCTCATCATCTGCACGGCTTCGAGGGGATAGTCGCCCGAGGCGGTTTCCGCCGACAGCATCACCGCGTCGGCACCCTCGGCCACGGCGTTGGCGACATCGGTGACTTCGGCGCGGGTCGGCGCCGGGGAGAAGCGCATCGACTCAAGCATCTGTGTCGCCACCACCACCGGTTTGCCGAGGGCGCGGCAGGTGCCGATGATGTTTTTCTGAATCTGCGGCACGCTCTCGGCCGGCACCTCGACGCCCAGGTCACCTCGGGCAACCATGATCGCGTCGCTCAGTTCGGCGATTTCCCGCAGTTGGGCGACGGCCGAGGGCTTCTCGATCTTGGCCATCAGGAACGCCTTGTCGCCAATCAGCGCGCGGGCTTCGCGAATGTCCTCGGCACGCTGCACGAATGACAGCGCCACCCAGTCCACGCCCAGCTCCAGGCCGAAGCTCAGGTCGCGGCGGTCCTTGGCGGTCAGCGGGCTCAGGTCGAGCACGGCCTGGGGCACGTTCACGCCCTTGCGGTCCGACAGTTCGCCACCGTTGAGCACCTCGGTATCAATGGCGTCGGTGTGTCTGGCGGTTACCCGCAGGCGCAGCTTGCCGTCATCGAGCAGCAAGTCCATGCCCGGCTCCAGCGCGGCGATGATTTCCGGGTGGGGCAGGTTGACCCGACGCTGATCGCCTGGCGTCGGGTCCAGGTCCAGACGCAAGGCTTGACCGCGCTGCAACAGCACCTTGCCATCGGCGAACTTGCCGACCCGCAGTTTTGGTCCTTGCAGGTCCATCAGGATGCCCAGCGGGTAATTGAGCTGCTGCTCGACTGCGCGGATCCACTGGTAGCGCTGGGCGTGGTCGGCGTGGTCGCCGTGGCTGAAGTTCAGGCGAAAGATGTTCACTCCGGCCTGCACCAGTTCGCGGATGTCATCGATCCCACGGGTGGCGGGGCCGAGTGTCGCGAGGATCTTGACCTTCTTGTCAGGCGTCATTTTTCGGGTTCTCGAGGATCAGGATGGCGCGAAAATCGTTGACGTTGGTGCGGGTCGGCTCGGTGACGATCAACCCGTCCAGCGCGGCGAAGTAGCCGTAGCCGTTGTTGTTATCCAGTTCATCGCTGGCGTTCAGGCCCAGCTCGGTGGCGCGGCGATAGCTGTCCGGAGTCATGATGGCGCCGGCGTTGTCTTCGGAGCCGTCGATGCCGTCGGTGTCGCCCGCCAGTGCATAGATGCCGGGGTGGCCCTTGAGGCTGTCGGTCAGGCTCAGCAGGAACTCGGCATTGCGCCCGCCACTGCCATTGCCGCGCACGGTGACCGTGGTTTCGCCGCCGGAGAGGATCACGCACGGCGCAGCCAAGGGCTGGCCGTGAAGGGCGATTTGCCGGGCGATGCCGGCGTGGACCTTCGCCACGTCCCGGGATTCGCCTTCCAGGTCACCGAGGATCAATGGGCTGAAACCGGCCTGGCGAGCCTTCACCGCCGCGGCTTCGAGGGATTGCTGAGGACGGGCGATGAGCTGGAAATGACTGCGTGCCAGACTCGGGTCGCCGGGCTTGACGGTCTCCGATTCCGGATTTTGCAGCCACGTGCGCACCGAGGCCGGGATCTCGATGCCGTAGCGCTTGAGAATCGCCAGCGCGTCGGCCGAAGTGCTGGGGTCGGCCACGGTGGGGCCGGAGGCGATGACCGTGGCGAGATCACCGGGCACATCGGAAATCGCGTAGGTGTAGACGGTCGCCGGCCAGCAGGCCTTGCCCAGTCGGCCACCCTTGATCGCCGAGAGGTGCTTGCGCACGCAATTCATCTCGCCAATGGTGGCGCCAGACTTGAGCAGGGCCTTGTTGATCGATTGCTTGTCGGCCAGGGTGATGCCCGCCGCCGGCAAGGCCAGCAACGCCGAGCCCCCGCCGGACAGCAGGAAGATCACCCGGTCGTCTTCGTTGAGGTTGCTGACGAGTTCGAGCACCCGTCCGGCCACTTCCAGGCCAGCGGCGTCCGGTACTGGATGAGCGGCCTCGACCACTTCGATTTTCTCGCAGGGCGCGCCATGGCCGTAGCGGGTTACCACCAGGCCGCTGACTTCTCCGTGCCAGCAGCGCTCGACCACTTGCGCCATGGCCGCGGCGGCCTTGCCGGCGCCGATGACGATCACCCGACCGCTGCGGTCAGCGGGCAGGTACTGTTCGAGGACGTGCTGCGGATGGGCCGCGTCGATGGCCGTGGCAAACAGCTCGCGCAGCAATTGTTGCGGATCGACCGACATGGCGGGCTCCCGATTTTTATTATTGGCTGAGGCGACTCGGTTACCTGTGGGAGCCTGCTCGCGAAGGCGGTCAACCTGCCAATCAAGCGTTGACTGACACACCGCTTCGCGAGCGGGCTCGCTCCCACAGGGGCAGGGCAGGGCCTATTTGTCGCGAATCGAGAAATTGGCCATATGCTCCAGCCCCTTGATCAGCGCCGAGTGGTCCCAATTGCTGCCACCCATGGCCGCGCAGGTACTGAACACTTGTTGGGCGTTGGCGGTGTTGGGCAGGTTGATGTTCAGCTCCCTGGCGCCTTGCAGGGCCAGGTTCAGGTCCTTCTGGTGCAGGCTGATGCGGAAGCCCGGGTCGAAGGTGCCCTTGATCATGCGCTCACCGTGCACTTCGAGGATCTTCGACGAGGCGAAACCGCCCATCAGCGCTTCACGGACCTTGGCCGGGTCCGCGCCGTTCTTCGAGGCGAAGAGCAGGGCCTCGGCCACGGCCTGGATGTTCAGCGCGACGATGATCTGGTTCGCCACCTTGGCGGTCTGGCCATCGCCGTTGCCGCCCACCAGGGTGATGTTCTTGCCCATCGCCTGGAACAGTGGCAGCGCGCGCTCGAACGCGGCGCTGTCGCCACCGACCATGATGCTCAGGGTCGCGGCCTTGGCGCCGACTTCACCGCCCGACACCGGGGCGTCGAGGTACTGCGCGCCTCTTTCATTGATCTTCGCCGCGAACGCCTTGGTGGCGGTAGGGGAGATCGAGCTCATGTCGATCACCACCTTGCCCGCGCCCACGCCGGCCGCTACGCCGTCGGCGCGCAACAGCACATCCTCGACCTGCGGTGTGTCCGGGACCATGACGATGATGAACTCGGCCTCCTGGGCAACTTCCTTCGGGTTGGCCAGCGCCACCGCGCCGCCTGCCACGAGGTCGGCCGGGGCAGCGTCGTGATGCTGGGTCAGGAACAGGCTGTGACCGGCCTTTTGCAGGTTCAGTGCCATGGGGTGGCCCATGATGCCGGTGCCGATGAATCCGATTTTAGCCATGTGGAAAATCCTCTCTTGTTTAAGGTGCCCCGCGGACTCTGTGGCGAGGGAGCTTGCTCCCGCTGGGCCGCGAAGCGGCCCCAGAAATCCATCGGTGAAAAAACATGCGTCTGCTTCGCAGCCGAGCGGGAGCAAGCTCCCTCGCCACAAAAGCTCGTGTCAGGTCAGATCGCGTTATGGCTTTTCAACCAGCCCAAGCCTGCTTCGGTCGTGGTGAGCGGCTTGTATTCACAGCCGATCCACCCCTGATAACCAATGCGATCCAGGTGTTCGAACAGGAAGCGGTAGTTGATCTCGCCGGTGCCGGGCTCGTTGCGGCCCGGGTTGTCCGCCAGTTGCACATGGTTGATCTCGCCCAGATGCGCCGACAGCGTCCGGGCCAGGTCGCCTTCCATGATCTGCATGTGATAGATGTCGTATTGCAGGAACAGGTTGGCGCTGCCCACCTGTTTGCGGATCGACAGGGCCTGGGCGGTGTTGTTCAGGAAAAAACCCGGGATATCGCGGGTGTTGATGGCTTCCATCACCAGCTTGATGCCGGCGCCCTGGAGCTTTTCGGCGGCATATTTCAGGTTGGCGACGAAGGTTTTTTCCGCCAGCGCTTCGTCGCACTTCTGCGAACGGATCCCGGCCAGGCAATTGACCTGGGTGTTGCCCAACACCTTGGCATAGGCAATCGCCAGGTCGACCCCGGCGCGGAACTCCTCGACCCGATCCGGCAGGCAGGCGATACCGCGCTCACCCTTGGCCCAGTCGCCGGCCGGCAGGTTGAACAGCACCTGGGTCAGGCCATGGGCATCGAGCAGGGTCTTGAGTTCAGCGGAGCTGTAGTCGTAGGGAAACAGGTATTCGACACCACTGAAACCGGCCTTGGCGGCCGCTTCGAAACGGGCGAGGAAATCCTGCTCGGTAAACAGCATGGACAGGTTGGCGGCGAAACGCGGCATGGTGGTCTCCTGTAAATAGTTGGCAGGCCTCCCTTGTGGGAGCGAGCCTGCTCGCGAAAGCGGTATGTCAGTCAACATTCAATAAAGGGTAGATCGCCTTCGCGAGCAGGCTCGCTCCCACAGGAGAAGGTCAGTCGAGCAATGAAATCGCGGTGGGTGCATCGTTGCCCACCAGCGCCAGGTCTTCAAATTCATTGACGGCGTTGATCTCGGTGCCCATGGAAATGTTGGTCACCCGCTCAAGGATGATCTCGACGATCACTGGCACCCTGAACTCTTCGATCATTTCCTGGGCCTTGCGCAGCGCTGGCTGGATACCTGACGGCTCGAACACCCGCAATGCCTTGCAACCCAGGCCCTCGGCCACGGCGACGTGGTCCACGCCATAACCGTTGAGCTCCGGTGCGTTGAGGTTGTCGAAGGACAGCTGCACGCAGTAGTCCATGTCGAAGCCGCGCTGGGCCTGGCGGATCAAGCCCAGGTAGGAGTTGTTCACCACGACGTGGATGTAGGGCAGCTTGAATTGTGCGCCCACCGCCAGTTCTTCGATCATGAACTGGAAATCATAGTCGCCCGACAGCGCCACGACCTTGCGATCCGGATCGGCCTTGACCACTCCCAGCGCGGCCGGAATGGTCCAGCCCAGGGGACCGGCCTGGCCGCAGTTGATCCAGTGGCGTGGTTTGTAGACGTGGAGGAACTGCGCCCCGGCGATCTGCGACAGACCGATGGTGCTGACATAGCAGGTGTCCTTGCCGAACACCTGGTTCATTTCCTCGTAGACGCGCTGCGGTTTCACCGGCACGTTGTCGAAATGGGTCTTGCGTTGCAGGCTGGCCTTGCGTTGCTGGCAATCCTGAAGCCAGGCGCTGCGGTTCTTCAGCTTGCCGGCGGCTTGCCATTCGCGGGCCACTTCGATGAACACGGTCAGGGCCGAGGCTGCGTCGGAAACGATACCCAGGTCGGGGGTGAACACCCGGCCGATCTGGGTCGGTTCGATGTCGACATGAATGAACGTGCGGCCTTCGGTGTAGACGTCTACCGAACCGGTGTGGCGGTTGGCCCAACGGTTGCCGACGCCCAGCACCACGTCCGACTTGAGCAAGGTGGCGTTGCCGTAGCGGTGCGAGGTTTGCAGGCCGACCATGCCTACCATCAACGGATGATCGTCCGGGATCGTGCCCCAGCCCATCAAGGTCGGGATCACCGGGATGCCGGTGAGCTCGGCGAACTCCACCAACAGGTCGCTGGCATCGGCATTGATGATGCCTCCACCCGCCACCAGCAATGGGCGCTCGGCCTGATTCAGCATCGCCAGGGCCTTCTCGATCTGCACCCGGTTGGCGGCCGGCTTGGCCAGGGGCAGCGGCTGATAGGCGTCGATGTCGAATTCGATCTCGGCCATCTGCACGTCAAACGGCAAGTCGATCAGCACCGGGCCCGGACGGCCGGAGCGCATCTCGAAAAAAGCCTTCTGAAAGGCGTAGGGCACCTGTCCCGGCTCCAACACGGTAGTCGCCCATTTGGTCACGGGCTTGACGATGCTGGTGATATCCACCGCCTGGAAATCTTCCTTGTGCATGCGGGCGCGGGGCGCTTGTCCGGTGATGCACAGGATCGGAATCGAGTCGGCCGAAGCGCTGTAGAGGCCAGTGACCATGTCAGTGCCCGCCGGCCCCGAAGTACCGATGCACACGCCGATGTTGCCGGCCTTGGTCCGGGTGTAGCCCTCGGCCATGTGCGAGGCGCCTTCAACGTGGCGAGCGAGGACATGATCGATGCCGCCAACCTTTTGCAGGGCAGAGTACAGCGGGTTGATCGCGGCACCCGGGATGCCGAAGGCGGTGTCTACGCCTTCACGGCGCATCACCAGGACGGCGGCTTCGATTGCTCTCATTTTGCTCATTGTTTTGTGCCTCTTACGTTTTGTAATTGTATACAAGTGGCTGTGGATCGGAGTTTATTCACGGCAGACGGCTAAGGTCAATTGATTTTCTCAAGCAGCTGTTTGGTTCTCAGATGCCAGATTTTGCTGATGCCTTTTGTCGCTTAAGGCGGATAGTGAAAATTATTGTATACAAAAATTAGGTTTGTTGTGTTCTATTTACTGAATTCGGTTTTGCTGAAAGTAAAGCCTCGAGGCTCTCCCATGACTAAAGAAGGACAGCACCCATGAGCGATCTCACCTTGAAAATCGCCGTCAGCCTGGCGGGGCAAGCCCTTGCCGCAGGCCGCGAGATCAGCGCAGCCCCCTTGACCGTCGCGATCCTGGACAGCGGCGGACACCTCGTAGCCTTGCAGCGCGAGGACGGTGCGAGCCTGTTGCGCCCGCAAATCGCTATCGGCAAGGCCTGGGGCGCGATCGCCCTGGGCAAGGGCTCACGCCTGCTGGCCCAGGACGCCCAGCAGCGCCCGGCGTTCTTTGCCGCTTTGAACGGCTTGGGGCAAGGCAGCGTCGTGCCGGCGCCGGGCGGAGTGTTGATCAGGGATCAGGACGGGAGGGTGATAGGGGCGATTGGTGTCAGCGGGGATGTTTCGGATGTGGATGAGCAGGTGGCGATCAGGGCGGTGGAGGTGTCGGGGTTAAGGGCGGATGCGGGGGTGGTTGCTTGATTATGTAGTGATTGGACTGGCGCCATCGCGAGCAAGCTCGCTCCCACAGGGTTGGGTGTTGGACACATAATTTAAGAAATGCGCAAATCCAATGGACTGACCCCAAAATGTTGGACGGTCTACTGCCACATGCCCACGGATTGAGTCCTGTATTCCACGGGGCTCAGTCCACCGAGCTTCGATTTGATCCGCTCATGATTGTAATAACTGATGTACTCGTCCAGCCCTACATTCAGCTCTTCCAGATTTTCAAAGCGTTTCAGGTAGAAAAACTCGGATTTCAGGGTGCCGAAAAAACTCTCCATCGCCGCGTTGTCGAGGCAATTTCCCTTACGTGACATGCTCTGCTTTATGCCGCGTTGCTTCAGTGCATGCTGATAGCGAGGTTGCTGATACTGCCAGCCCTGGTCAGAGTGCAGCAGCAGATGAGCCGGCCCTTGCAGGCGCTCGAAGGCCTTTTCCAGCATTCCAGTCACCAAGGCAAAGCATGGGCGCGGGGCTGTTTCATAGGCAATGATCTCGCCGTTGTACAAGTCCATTACCGTCGACAAATAGAGCTTCTTTGACCCGACTTTGAACTCGGTGACGTCCGTTACCCACTTCTGATTGGGCCGTTGCGCGACGAAATTACGCTCCAGAAGATTCGCCGCGACGGTTCCAACTTGCCCTCTATAAGATCGATATTTTTTTGGGCGCACCAAGGATTTAAGGCCCATGCGCTCCATCAGGCGCTGAATCATTTTTTCACTGACCGGCTCTTTCTTTTGAAGTGCCAAAGCGATGCGGCGATAGCCAAATCGCCCTTCGTGCTGGTCGTAGAGGTCGCAGATCTTTGTTTTCAGCGAGGCATATTTGTCAGGTTTCTGAAGGGCGCTGGCCTGGTAATAGAACGTGCTGCGGGCCAGATTGGCTAACTTCAGCAGACTGTCCAGAGGAAACCTGGATCTCAACGCCATTACGGAGATGGTTTTTTCCCGGGGCGACTCCTCTTCGAAGCTTCCCTTACCTCTTCGAGCTTTTTTAGGTAAGCGTTCTCCATACGTAGGTACTCGAGTTCGGCCTTCAGTTGCTCTCGGCTCTTCGAATCGTCGTCTACGGGTTGGGAGTGATCAGGGACAGGCGTTTTTTTGGGCATGACAACAGCCTTTTTTCTCTTGGGTACGATCAGGGCAGGAAGACTGCCACTGTAGTACTGCCGCTCCCAAATGCCCACCTGCGAGGACTGACCGAGCCCGAACCGCGCGGCGACTTCCCGATGTGAGAGCCGCTCTTTTTGCATGCATTGGATGACTGAGCGTTTAAAGGCCGCGCTGTAATGGTGACCATGCGATTGCAGCCCAGCACTGCCTCGAGCCTGATAGGTGGCGACCCAGCGCCGAAGCAGGCTGTAGTCGATCAAGTAGCGGTGAGCTACCTTTCGAAAGCCTTCATTGCCATTGATATAAGCCTCAATCGCCGTAATTTTGAACTGAAGCGAAAATTTGCCCATGGAAACACCGCCAAAAGTCAGGTTGGTGTCCAACTTTTGGGGTGCAGTCCACAATGTGGGAGCGAGCTTGCTCGCGATGACGATCTACCCGACACATCCTGCGAAGAGTCTGTCCGGCGTTCAAAATCCGCTGGCCTAGCCTTTGATGACCTGATCATTGGAGGCGCAGGAATGTCTGATTTACCCGCTTCACATCGCTTGCGAACCGGCCGCTACGGTGAGTTGAATCGAATCTATTTATTGACCACTAACACGGCTGGTCGAAAGCCCGTCTTCCACGATTTCGCTTTAGGCAGATTAGTCGTTGAACAATTTCGATGTGCTGAGGATAAACGATGGGCAAAGTCATTAGCCTGGGTGGTCATGCCGGATCATTTTCATTGGCTGGTTGAGTTGCAACAAAGCTCACTGAACGAGTTGATGCAAAAGACCAAGTCCTTGAGCGCTCGGGCAGTAAACATATCCACCGGCTATAGAGGCAGCCTTTGGCAGCCGGGATACCATGACCGAGCATGGAGGCAGGAGGATGGATTGATAGTTATGGCGCGCTATGTCGTCGCCAACCCACTGCGGGCAGGCCTGGTGAAGCGGCTTGGCGACTATCCATTGTGGGATGCCATCTGGCTTTGACTTGAAATCGAGTGGCCTTCATCGCGAGCAAGCTCGCTCCCACAGGGTTTTGTGGTGAATACAGGCTCTGCTGGCAACCTGGATTCCCTGTGGGAGCGAGCTTGCTCGCGATAAGGGCAACACGGTCTATCAGCCCACCTCACACCCCTTCAAAACCAACCGGATAATCGTCTGCGCCGCCGCTTCGTAATCCGCTTCGTCGAGCTTGGCCTTGCCGGTCACGGCGCTGATCTGCCAGTCGAAATCGGCGTAGGTCTGGGTGGCGGCCCAGATGCTGAACATCAGGTGGTTGGGGTCGATGGGGGCGATCTGGCCGCGGTCGATCCAGGTCTGGATGCAGTCGATGTTGTGCCGGGCCTGGGCGTTGAGTTGTTCGACCAGGTCGGCGCTGAGGTGCGGGGCGCCGTGCATGATTTCACTGGCGAAGACTTTCGAGGCGAAGGGCAGGTCGCGGGAGATGCGGATCTTGGAGCGGATGTAGTGGCTCAATACTTCGCCCGGCTCGCCGTCAGCGTTGAAGGGCGTGGAGGCCTGGAGGATCGGCTCGATGATGCTTTCCAGGACCTCGCGGTAGAGGTTCTCCTTGGATTTGAAGTAGTAATAGACGTTGGGTTTGGGCAGGCCCGCCTTGGCCGCGATGTCGCTGGTTTTGGTCGCGGCGAAGCCCTTGTCGGCAAACTCTTCGCTGGCGGCACGCAGGATCAGTTCTTTGTTGCGCTCGCGGATAGTGCTCATAAACCCTGGGGTTCCTTGCCGATTCTGGCGGTGGCGCATGGTAGCACCGGCCTCGCGGGCCGCTCAAGAATGCCCCAAGGTGGCGCCGCTCGCGGTATGCTGCGCAGCATTATTGTTCAAGGAGCCCCTCCATGGCTGGAAGCAGTTTGCTGGTTTTGATCGACGACATCGCCACCGTGCTCGACGATGTGGCGCTGATGACCAAGATGGCCGCCAAGAAAACTGCCGGCGTGCTCGGCGATGACCTGGCGCTCAATGCCCAGCAAGTCTCCGGCGTGCGGGCCGAGCGGGAGCTGCCGGTGGTCTGGGCGGTGGCCAAGGGTTCCTTCATCAACAAGCTGATCCTGGTGCCGTCGGCGCTGGCAATCAGTGCCTTCGTGCCTTGGCTGGTGACACCCCTGTTGATGGTGGGTGGCGCCTACCTGTGTTTCGAAGGGTTCGAAAAACTCGCCCACAAGTTCCTTCACAGCAAGGCTGAAGACCAGGCCGGGCATGCGCAACTGGTGGAGGCGGTGGCCGACCCGGCGGTGGACCTGGTGGCCTTCGAAAAGGACAAGATCAAAGGCGCGGTTCGCACCGACTTCATTCTCTCGGCGGAAATCATCGCCATCACCCTTGGCACTGTCGCTGATGCGCCGCTGACCCAGCAGGTTATCGTGCTGTCGGGCATTGCGATTGTCATGACTGTCGGCGTGTACGGCCTGGTGGCGGGGATCGTCAAGCTCGATGACCTGGGCTTGTGGCTGACCCAAAAGCCTGGCCAGGCCGCCAAAAGCATCGGCGGCGCCATCCTGCGCGCCGCGCCCTACATGATGAAAAGCCTGTCGGTGATCGGTACGGCAGCGATGTTCCTGGTGGGCGGCGGCATCCTGACCCATGGCGTACCGGCGGTGCATCACTGGATCGAAGGCGTGGCGGCTGGTGCCGGCGGCGCCGGGTTCATCGTGCCGATGCTGCTCAATGCGGTGGCGGGGATTGTCGCGGGAGCTGCAGTGTTGGCGGGTGTGCTCGTGGTGGGCAAAATCTGGAAAGTGCTGAAAGGCTGAGTCCGGCAACACAAAACAACTGTGGGAGCGAGCTTGCTCGCGATAGCGGTGTATCAGCCAATGCAAATATAGCTGAACCGACGCCATCGCGAGCAAGCTCGCTCCCACAATGGGTTCTATGGTGTTCGCAAGTTACTCGGCGATCTGCAACTTGCGCGACTCGGTATACACGTACCGCACCTTCTCATACTCGAACGGCGAGTTCAGCTGCCCGTAGCGGAAGCTGGTCTGGTAGCGCCTGTCCACGCCGCGCAACAGCAGCAGTTCCGGGTGGTTGGAGCTGACTTCTGAGACGTTCAGGAAGTTGATCGCCGATTCCGCGGTGTAGTCCACCAGCAGGCCCGACGTGTCGCGCAGGTTCGAAGGGCCGAAGATCGGCAGCACGAAATACGCGCCGCCGGGCACACCATAGAAGCCCAGGGTCTGGCCGAAGTCCTCGCTCTGGCGCGGCAGGCCCATGGCCGTGGCCGGATCCCAGAGGCCGGCGATGCCGACGGTGGTATTGAGGAGCAGGCGCGCCGTGGTTTCCATCGAACGCTTGCCCTTCAATTGCAGCAGGCTGTTCATCAGGTTCGGCACGTCGCCCAGGTTGTTGAAGAAATTGCTGACGCCGGTGCGCACGAAGCTCGGAGTGACGTAGCGATAGCCGTCGACGACGGGCAGGAAGACCCATTCGTCAAAGCGGTAGTTGAAGTGGTAGACGCGGCGGTTCCACGATTCCAGCGGGTCGTAGACGTTCAAGGCGTTGAGCGTCGAGCGTTCGAATTCGCGCTGGTCCAGGCCGGGGTTGAACTTGAGTTTGGTCAGCGGCTCCTTGAAGCCGTCCGAATCCACCACCACGGGCGCATTGGCCTTGCTGTTATCGGCGTGGACCATGCCCGCACTCATTAACGCGGCGATAAGCAGGAGGTATTTAGCCACGGAAGAACTCCAGCATGGCGTCGCTGTTGACGCGATAGTTAAGGTTGCCGCAATGGCCGCCCAGTGGATAAACGGTCAGGCGGTCGCCAAAAGTCTTGCGTAGGAAGCCGAGGTCGCCCGGGCCGAGAATCACATCGTCGGCGTTGTGCATCACCGCGATTTTCGTGCTGGTCTGCAGATAATCCTTCAGCGCGTAGAGACTGACCTGGTCGACCAGTTGCAACAGGCTGCCGCCGTCTGTGCGCGCACGCCACATCGGGATCACCTGCTCGGTGAGGTAGCAGTCGAAATCGCATTGCAGCGCGCGCTTGAGGAACGGCGTCAGGCTGGTGCTTTCAGTGATCGGGAACTTCGGCGGGATGATCAGGCCGCGACGGTTGATCAGGTCCGAGGTAAAGGCGATGTCGGCCGCCGAGAAACGGAACGAGGTGCCGATCAGCATCGCCATCTGTTCGTTGGTCAGGTGTTGCTTGGACTGCTGGAAGTCATAGAGCAACGCATCGTTGAGATCGATGTAGCCTTTCTGCTGGAAGTAGCGGGTCAGCTTGTTCAGCACCAGTTCATAGAATGTCGTGGTGCTGTTGATGCCCTTGACCTCGGTCTGGACCAGCTTGTCCAGGTTGGTGATCGAGGTGTAGAGGTTTACTGGCGGGTTCAGCAACAGGACTTTCTTGAAGTTGAAACTGCGCCGGGTCTCGTCCAGGTGCGCAACGAAGGCCGCGTCCAGGGCGCCGAGGCTGTAGCCGGTCAGGTAGTACTCGGTGACGGGCACTTTCGGATTTTGCGCGCGCACGGCCTGCATCACGCGGTACATGTCTTCGGCGTCTTCCTTGGTGATGCCTGGCGTGGCGAAGCGCGAAGCGGCACTCATGAAATCGAAACTGGTGGGCGAGGACAACTGCACCACGTGGTAGCCGGCCTTGTAGTAGAGGCGCTTCAAATACTCATTGAGCGTGCTGTCATACCGCGCGCCGGTGCCGGCGATCAGGAAGATCAGCGGCGCGGGTTTGTCCTGGGTAGCCATGCGGTAGGTGAGGCTTTTCACCGGCCAGAAATTGTCCGGCAGGATGAATTCGCGCTCCGGACGCAGGGTCAGGCTCTGGTCCGACTGGTTGATGTCCTCATTGAGCGGCAGCTCCGGGCGCAGGTCCGGCGGCGTGGTGGCGATGGTCGCCTCGAACGGGTTGGTCAAGGGGTAGCCATAGCTGGCGGCGTCGACATCCACCGCCAGCGCGGACGCACTCAGGATAAGGCCGCCGGCGAGGGCAGCGAAGCGCAAGGAACGGAGCATGTCTGGATCCCTTAAGAGGAAGGTGCCGAATGAAGTTCGCAGCCTATGACCACCGAAGTGAAGCCAAGTGCCATGACGGCTGCAAAACAAGCGCGGACGGGTCGCGATAGTAGCGGGACGATACACGTTGAGGCGTGGTGACCGCTAGTGACCTGGCGGCTCGCCTGGTTCAGGCATGCAAGATTTGATCGAAATCCGCGGTCTGAAACGCCGGGATTGGCTTGCTGGCTTTCTGATGTCGTTTCTCGCTGCCTCAGCGTCGCAGACAGAGCAGGTTCCAGATCGGCGCAGGTTGATGATCAGCCTGTCAGTACTCCACTGGCGTTCGAACCGGTTTGCAGGTGAGCGTGATGGGGGCGCTGTGCACCATAACAATACGTTGACGCTGCTCGGCATCCGTCGGGCGCAGCACTTTCGGGGAAGTAACGATGAAGATGCGACGACTCTTGGGCGCAGGTGCCGCACTGGTACTGGCGATCAGCTCCACCCTGGCCAGCGCCGAAACCAAAACCCTGAGCATTGGTTATGTCGACGGCTGGTCCGACAGCGTCGCGACCACCCATGTGGCGGCCGAAGTGATCAAGCAGAAACTCGGTTATGACGTGAAGCTGCAAGCGGTGGCGACCGGGATCATGTGGCAGGGCGTGGCCACCGGCAAGCTCGATGCAATGCTTTCGGCCTGGCTGCCGGTGACTCACGGTGACTACTGGACGAAAAACAAGGACAACGTGGTCGACTACGGCCCGAACTTCAAGGACGCCAAGATCGGCCTGATCGTGCCAGAGTACGTCAAGGCCAAGTCGCTGGAAGACCTCAAGACCGACGATTCCTTCAAGAAACGCATCGTCGGCATCGACGCCGGTTCAGGCGTGATGCTCAAGACCGAACAGGCGATCAAGGACTACGACCTGACCGGTTATCAACTCAAGGCCAGCTCCGGCGCCGGCATGATCGCCGAGCTGACCCGTGCCGAGAAGAAGAACGAGTCCATCGCCGTCACCGGTTGGGTGCCGCACTGGATGTTCGCCAAGTGGAAACTGCGCTTCCTGGAAGACCCAAAAGGCGTCTACGGCGCGGCTGAAACCGTAAACAGCATCGGCAGCAAGGAGCTGGCTACCAAGGCGCCGGAAGTGGTCGAGTTCCTGAAGAAGTTCCAGTGGGCCTCGAAAGACGAAATCGGCGAAGTCATGCTGGCGATCCAGGAAGGCGCCAAGCCGGACGCCGCCGCGAAGGATTGGGTTGCCAAGCACCCGGACCGCGTGAAGGAGTGGACCGGTAAGTAATGGGCCTGGTCTGACTGTTCCGAAAAACCGCATGAGTTGTTCATGCGGTTTTTTTGTGCCCGCGATTCCTTAGTTCTCCACGATTCCCTTGTGGGAGCGAGCTTGCTCGCGATGACGGCGCAACGTTCAATAGAGATGCAAGCAGACACGCCGCTATCGCGAGCAAGCTCGCTCCCACAGGAGGGGGAACTGCGGAAAATTGCGGGAAACTGGCAAAACCGTCATGTCGTTCTAATACTAAGGTCGTCTGGAACCTGGCCTTGAGCCGCATAGAGTAGGGTCGTTCCAACTTAAATCTGTGCTGCGAGGATAAAAACAATGAACGACAGCATTTACCTCTCGATACAAAACAGCCCGCGCTTCAAGGAGCTGGTGAGTAAAAGGGAAAAGTTCGCCTGGATTCTCTCGGCGATCATGCTAGGGCTTTACTCGGGATTCATCCTGCTGATTGCCTACGGGCCGCACATTCTCGGGGCCAAGATATCCCCGGAGTCCACCATCACCTGGGGCATTCCCATCGGGATCGGCCTGATTCTCTCGGCTTTTGTCCTGACCGGCATTTATGTACGACGCGCCAATGGCGAGTTCGACGACCTGAACAATGCGATTCTCAAGGAGGCTCAGCAATGATCCGGCGTCTACTGGCTCTTTTGAGCATCGCTGCGTTCGCACCGAGCGTCTGGGCGGCTGATGCCGTGGCGGGGGCTGTGCAGAAACAACCCCTCAACGTCGCGGCTATCCTGATGTTCGTGGCCTTCGTCGGCGCGACTCTGTACATCACCTACTGGGCATCCAAGAAAAACAACTCGGCGGCCGACTACTATGCGGCCGGCGGCAAGATCACCGGCTTCCAGAATGGCCTGGCGATTGCCGGCGACTACATGTCGGCGGCGTCCTTTCTGGGTATTTCCGCGCTGGTGTTCACGTCCGGTTATGACGGCCTGATCTACTCCATCGGCTTCCTGGTGGGCTGGCCGATCATTCTGTTCCTGATCGCCGAGCGTCTGCGCAACCTGGGTAAATACACCTTTGCCGACGTGGCATCCTATCGCCTCGGGCAAACCCAGATCCGCAGTCTGTCCGCCTGCGGCTCGCTGGTGGTGGTGGCGTTCTACCTGATCGCGCAAATGGTCGGTGCCGGCAAGCTGATCCAGCTGCTGTTCGGCCTGGACTACCACGTTGCGGTGATCCTGGTCGGTATCCTGATGTGCCTCTACGTGCTGTTCGGCGGCATGCTGGCCACCACCTGGGTACAGATCATCAAGGCCGTGCTGTTGCTGTCGGGTGCTTCGTTCATGGCGCTGATGGTGATGAAGCACGTCAACTTCGACTTCAACATGCTGTTTGCCGAAGCGGTCAAGGTTCACCCTAAAGGTGAAGCGATCATGAGCCCTGGCGGCCTGGTGAAGGATCCGATCTCGGCCTTCTCCCTCGGCCTGGCGCTGATGTTCGGTACCGCTGGCCTGCCCCATATCCTGATGCGCTTCTTCACCGTGAGCGACGCCAAAGAAGCTCGCAAGAGCGTGCTGTATGCCACCGGCTTCATCGGCTACTTCTACATCCTGACCTTCATCATCGGCTTCGGCGCGATCCTGCTGGTCAGCACCAACCCGGCCTTCAAGGACGCGGCAGGTGCCTTGCTGGGCGGCAACAACATGGCGGCGGTGCATCTGTCCAACGCGGTTGGCGGCAGCATCTTCCTGGGCTTCATCTCGGCGGTGGCGTTCGCGACCATCCTGGCGGTGGTAGCGGGCCTGACCCTGGCCGGTGCCTCGGCGGTGTCCCATGACCTGTACGCCAGCGTGATCAAGAAAGGCAAGGCCAACGAGAAGGATGAGATTCGGGTTTCGAAAATCACCACTATCTGTCTGGCGGTGCTGGCGATCGGCCTGGGCATCCTGTTCGAGAAGCAGAACATCGCGTTCATGGTGGGCCTGGCGTTCTCCATCGCGGCGAGCTGCAACTTCCCGGTACTGCTGCTTTCGATGTACTGGAAGAAACTGACCACCCGTGGCGCGATGATCGGCGGCTGGCTGGGCCTGGTCAGTGCCGTGGGCCTGATGGTGCTCGGTCCGACCATCTGGGTGCAGATCATGGGTCACGAGAAGGCGATCTTCCCGTACGAATACCCAGCGCTGTTCTCGATGGCCATTGCGTTCGTCGGCATCTGGTTCTTCTCCATCACCGACAAGTCGGCTGAAGGTGCAAACGAGCGGGCGCTGTTCTTCCCGCAATTCGTGCGTTCGCAGACTGGCCTGGGGGCGAGTGGGGCGGTGAATCACTGAGGCAGCTGGAAGTTGAAAGCTTCAAGTTGAAGCGTTGTGTTTGAAGAAATACCCCGGTCGAGAGGCCGGGGTATTTTTTTGCATGTGATGTTTGCGTTGTCTGTGAGGACGCCTTCGCGAGCAGGCTCGCTCCCACAGTGGTATGCGATCCTTGTGGGAGCGAGCCTGCTCGCGAAGAGGCCGGTCCTGACACTAAGCTTTTTGAAGGCATAAACAAAACAGCCCCTGCTCTTTATAAGAAGCAGGGGCTGTTCCGGTGCAGCTTGAGACTTACTGCAAGGCAAGCCTTACTTGCGGTCTTCCAGCTTGGTGATGTCACGCGACTCGTAGCCGGTGTACAGCTGGCGCGGGCGGCCGATCTTGTACGGGCTGGAGAGCATTTCCTTCCAGTGGGAGATCCAGCCGACGGTCCGCGCCAGGGCGAAGATCACGGTGAACATGCTGGTCGGGATGCCGATCGCCTTGAGGATGATCCCCGAGTAGAAGTCGACGTTCGGGTACAGCGAGCGCTCGATGAAGTACGGGTCGGTCAGGGCGATCTCTTCCAGGCGCATGGCCAGTTCGAGTTGCGGATCGTTCTTGATCCCCAGTTCCTTAAGCACTTCGTCGCAGGTCTGCTTCATGACGGTGGCGCGCGGGTCGCGGTTCTTGTAGACCCGGTGACCGAAGCCCATCAGCTTGAACGGATCGTTCTTGTCCTTGGCCTTGGCGATGAACTTGTCGATGTTCGAGACATCGCCGATTTCATCGAGCATGGTCAGTACCGCTTCGTTCGCGCCGCCGTGGGCAGGGCCCCAGAGCGCGGCGATACCGGCGGCGATACAGGCGAACGGGTTGGCACCCGACGAGCCGGCCAGGCGCACGGTGGACGTGGAGGCGTTCTGCTCGTGGTCGGCATGGAGGATGAAGATGCGGTCCATGGCCTTGGCGAGCACCGGGCTGATCGGTTTGATCTCGCACGGGGTGTTGAACATCATATGCAGGAAGTTCTCTGCATAGGTCAGGTCGTTGCGCGGGTACATCATGGGCTGGCCCATGGAGTACTTGTAGACCATGGCTGCCAGGGTCGGCATCTTCGCCACCAGGCGGATCGCGGAGATTTCGCGATGCTGGGGGTTATTGATGTCCAGGGAGTCGTGGTAGAAGGCCGAGAGGGCGCCGACAACACCGCACATGACGGCCATCGGGTGAGCATCGCGACGGAAGCCGTTGAAGAAGGTCTTCAACTGCTCGTGAACCATGGTGTGGTTCTTCACGGTGCTGACGAACTGGGCCTTTTGCTCTGCGGTTGGCAGCTCGCCGTTGAGCAGCAGGTAGCAGGTTTCCAGGTAGTCCGATTTTTCAGCCAGTTGCTCGATCGGGTAGCCGCGGTGCAGCAGGATGCCGTTGTCGCCGTCGATATAGGTGATTTTCGACTCGCACGAGGCGGTCGACATGAAACCTGGGTCAAAGGTGAAACGGCCCGTGGCCGTCAGGCCCCGTACGTCGATTACATCGGGACCAACGGTGCCGGTTAAAATGGGCAGCTCGACGGGGGCTGCGCCCTCGATGATCAACTGCGCTTTTTTGTCAGCCATGTGGCCTCCTATTAATGCTTGGAATCATCAGACAGACCCCCCACGCAGGGCCCGCACCACTATAGTGAGATAAATCCGAATGTCAATTTGCCTAAAGTCTTGCTCCAGAAGGCTTTAACCGGACTTTTTCCGCGAAATTGCCTGCCGTTTACGCCTTTTGCCCTGCATGTGCAATGCGCTATTAGGGGAAGGTGAACGCGTTGTCATTAGTAGCCTAACTGTCTATACTCGGCCACCGACCGCCAGGGGCTTTTGGGCCTGCTTTCTTGGGGGTCGTCACTCCCTGGGTGGTGAGTACCTGACCAGTGCGCGCCCCAACAACTTTGCCCTGATTGTTAGGGGCTCTTCAGTGTGAAAAAAAAGCCGTGAAAAGCCAACGACCTGTAAACCTAGACCTAAGGACCATCAAACTCCCAGTCACTGCTTACACGTCCATTCTTCACCGTATTTCCGGTGTCATCCTCTTCGTCAGCCTGGCCATCATGCTTTATGCATTGGACAAGTCGCTCGATTCGGAAGAAGGCTTCGGTCAGGTGAAAGCGTGTCTGACCAGTCCGCTAGCCAAGCTAGTGATTTGGGGCATCCTGTCCGCCTTGCTGTATCACCTGGTAGCCGGCGTGCGCCACTTGATCATGGACATGGGCATCGGTGAGACGCTGGAAGGCGGCAAGCTGGGCTCGAAAATCGTTATCGCCGTTTCCGTGGTGGTAATCGTTCTGGCAGGAGTCTGGATATGGTAACCAACGTCACGAACCTTTCGCGTTCGGGCCTCTATGACTGGATGGCGCAGCGTGTCTCTGCGGTCGTTCTCGCGGCTTATTTCATCTTCCTGATCGGATATGTGGTAGCCAACCCCGGCCTGGGCTATGCCCAATGGCACGAACTGTTTGCAAACAACTGGATGCGTATCTTCAGTCTGCTGGCACTTGTCGCACTCGGCGCTCACGCCTGGGTCGGCATGTGGACCATCGCGACCGACTACCTGACGCAGATGGCGTTCGGCAAGTCGGCGACTGCCGTACGTTTCCTCTTCCAGGCAGTATGCGGCGTTGCGATGTTCGCTTACTTCGTCTGGGGTGTGCAGATTCTCTGGGGTATCTGATTCATGGCTAACATTCCAACGATTTCTTTCGACGCCATCATCATTGGTGGTGGCGGTGCCGGCATGCGCGCAGCGCTGCAACTGGCACAGGGCGGTCACAAGACTGCCGTGATCACCAAGGTTTTCCCGACGCGTTCGCACACCGTTTCCGCCCAGGGTGGCATCACTTGCGCCATCGCTTCGGCCGACCCGAACGATGACTGGCGCTGGCACATGTACGATACCGTCAAGGGTTCCGACTACATCGGCGACCAGGACGCTATCGAATACATGTGTCAGGAAGGCCCGGCCGCCGTGTTCGAGCTGGACCACATGGGCCTGCCGTTCTCGCGTACCGAAACCGGCCGCATCTACCAGCGTCCGTTCGGTGGCCAGTCCAAGGACTACGGCAAGGGCGGCCAGGCTGCACGTACTTGCGCGGCGTCCGACCGTACCGGTCACGCACTGCTGCACACCCTTTACCAGGGCAACCTGAAGGCCGGTACCACGTTCCTGAACGAGTACTACGCCGTTGACCTGGTGAAGAACCAGGACGGTGCCTTTGTCGGCGTGATCGCGATCTGCATCGAAACCGGCGAAACCACCTACATCCGCGCCAAGGCCACCGTGCTGGCGACCGGCGGCGCGGGCCGTATCTACGCGTCCACCACCAACGCCCTGATCAACACCGGTGACGGCGTCGGCATGGCCCTGCGTGCCGGCGTGCCGGTGCAGGACATCGAAATGTGGCAGTTCCACCCGACCGGCATCGCCGGCGCTGGTGTACTGGTCACCGAAGGCTGCCGTGGTGAAGGCGGTTACCTGATCAACAAGCACGGCGAGCGTTTCATGGAGCGTTATGCTCCGAACGCCAAGGACCTTGCCGGTCGTGACGTCGTGGCTCGTTCGATGGTTAAAGAGATCATTGCCGGTAACGGCTGTGGCCCGAACGGCGACCACGTGATGCTCAAGCTCGACCACCTCGGCGAAGAAGTGCTGCACAGCCGCTTGCCAGGCATCTGCGAACTGTCCAAGACCTTCGCTCACGTCGATCCAGTCGTTGCGCCGGTTCCAGTGGTTCCAACCTGCCACTATATGATGGGCGGCGTTGCCACCAACATTCATGGCCAGGCAATCACCCAGAACGCCGAAGGCGTGGACGAAATCATCCCTGGCCTGTTCGCAGTGGGTGAAGTGGCGTGCGTATCGGTGCACGGTGCCAACCGCCTGGGCGGCAACTCGCTGCTCGACCTGGTGGTATTCGGCCGCGCTGCCGGTCTGCACCTGGAAAAAGCGCTGACCGACGGTATCGAATACCGCGACGCCAGCGACACCGACATCGACGTGGCGCTCAAGCGTCTGGCCGGTCTCAACGAGCGTACCGAAGGCGAAGACGTCGCCACCCTGCGTCGCGAGCTGCAAAGCTGCATGCAGAACTACTTCGGTGTGTTCCGTACCGGCGAATACATGCAGAAGGGTATTGCCCAGCTGGCGCAATTGCGTGAACGAATCGCCAACGTGAAGATCAACGATAAGTCGCAGGCGTTCAACACTGCCCGTATCGAAGCGCTGGAACTGCAGAACCTGCTGGAAGTGGCCGAAGCCACCGCCATCGCGGCTGAAGTGCGTAAAGAGTCCCGTGGTGCCCACGCCCGCGAAGACTATGAAGACCGTGACGACGAAAACTGGCTGTGCCACACCTTGTACTTCCCGGGTGATAAGCGCGTTACCAAGCGTGCCGTGAACTTCTCGCCGAAGACTGTTCCGACTTTCGAACCTAAAGTCCGGACTTATTAAGGGTGACCGCTATGTTGCAAGTCAGTGTGTATCGCTACAACCCTGATCAGGACGCCGCGCCGTTCATGCAGGACTTCCAGGTCGATACCGGTGGTAAAGACCTGATGGTGCTGGACGTGCTGGCCTTGATCAAAGAGCAGGACGAAGGTTTTTCCTATCGTCGCTCGTGCCGCGAGGGCGTTTGCGGCTCCGACGGCATGAACATCAACGGCAAGAACGGCCTGGCCTGCATCACGCCGCTGTCGGCCGTGGTCAAGGGCAACAAGCTGATCGTTCGGCCGCTGCCAGGCCTGCCGGTCATCCGTGACCTGGTCGTCGATATGAGCATCTTCTACAAGCAATACGAGAAGGTGAAGCCATTCCTGCAGAACGACACGCCGGCTCCGGCCATCGAGCGTCTGCAGTCTCCTGAAGAGCGTGAAAAGCTCGACGGTCTGTACGAGTGCATCCTGTGCGCCTGCTGCTCGACCTCGTGCCCATCGTTCTGGTGGAACCCGGACAAATTCCTGGGCCCGGCCGCCCTGCTGCAAGCGTATCGCTTCCTGGCAGACAGCCGTGACACCAAGACGTCCGAGCGTCTGGCCGCACTGGATGACCCGTTCAGCGTATTCCGCTGCCGCGGGATCATGAACTGCGTCAACGTCTGCCCGAAAGGCCTGAACCCGACTAAGGCCATCGGTCACGTACGTAACATGCTGCTGCAAAACGGCGTGTGATTCAGCTGCTGTACCCGTAGAACCGCTGTACCCGTAAAGGCGAGGGCGTGGGCTTCAACCCACGTCCTGGCTATAACCAGAACAGCCACTCACAAAGCGGCCGTTCTTATTTTGAAGAAATGAGACAAGCAGGGGCATCCGGGCTGGTACCCGGACTATCAGCGTGATCCTAAGTGGCTTGTTTTAGTCGCTGCACTCGGACTTCTGCAAGTTTGCTCGGTGTTTTCGCCGGTGGTGTTCCCCTAATCGAGGGTGACCAAGCATGCAAGAAAGCGTGATGCAGCGCATGTGGAACAGTGCCCACCTCTCCGGTGGTAACGCTGCCTATGTGGAAGAGCTCTACGAGCTCTACCTGCACGACCCTAACGCTGTGCCAGAAGAATGGCGCACCTACTTTCAGAAGTTGCCGGCTGACGGTAACTCTGCCACCGATGTTTCGCACTCGACGATTCGCGATCATTTCGTGCTGCTGGCAAAGAACCAGCGCCGCGCCCAACCGGTGTCTGCCGGCAGCGTGAGCTCCGAGCATGAGAAGAAGCAAGTTGAAGTACTGCGACTGATCCAGGCCTACCGGATGCGCGGCCACCAGGCAGCCCAGCTGGACCCGCTGGGGCTGTGGCAGCGTCCTGCACCTGCAGACCTGTCGATCACTCATTACGGCTTGACCAATGCCGATCTTGATACGACCTTCCGTGCCGGCGACCTGTTCATCGGCAAAGAGGAAGCGAGCCTACGCGAAATTCACGAAGCGTTGCAGCAGACATATTGCCGCACCATCGGCGCTGAATTCACGCACATCACCGATTCCGAGCAGCGCCAGTGGTTCCAGCAGCGTCTGGAAAGCGTTCGTGGCCGTCCGACGTACTCCGCCGACATCAAGAGCCACTTGCTCGAGCGCGTCACCGCCGGTGAAGGTCTGGAGAAATACCTGGGTACCAAATACCCGGGCACCAAGCGTTTCGGCCTGGAAGGCGGCGAAAGCCTGATTCCGATGCTCGACGAGCTGATCCAGCGTTCCGGCTCCTACGGTACCAAGGAAGTCGTCATCGGCATGGCCCACCGTGGTCGCCTGAACGTACTGGTCAACACCTTCGGCAAAAACCCGCGTGAGCTGTTCGACGAGTTCGAAGGCAAGAAGAAGGTCGAGCTGGGTTCCGGTGACGTGAAATACCACCAGGGCTTCTCGTCCAACGTGATGACCACCGGTGGCGAAGTCCACCTGGCCATGGCCTTCAACCCGTCCCACCTGGAAATCGTTTCCCCGGTGGTCGAGGGTTCGGTCCGTGCCCGCCAGGATCGTCGCAACGACCCGACCGGTGAAAAAGTCCTGCCGATTTCCATCCACGGTGACGCGGCATTCGCCGGTCAGGGCGTGGTCATGGAAACCTTCCAGATGTCGCAGACCCGCGGCTTCAAGACTGGCGGTACGGTTCACATCGTCATCAACAACCAGGTCGGTTTCACCATCAGCAACCCGCTGGACTCGCGTTCCACCGAGTACGCTACCGACGTCGCGAAAATGATCCAGGCGCCGATTCTCCATGTGAATGGTGATGACCCGGAAGCCGTGCTGTTCGTGACCCAGCTGGCCATCGACTACCGCATGCAGTACAAGCGCGACGTGGTGATCGACCTGGTCTGCTACCGTCGTCGCGGCCACAACGAGGCCGACGAGCCAAGCGGTACTCAGCCACTGATGTACCAGCAGATCGCCAAGCAGCGCACCACCCGCGAGCTGTACGCCGATCGCCTGACCCAGAGCGGCGTTCTGGATGCCGCGCGCGTCCAGGAAAAAGTCGATGAATATCGCAACGCCCTGGACAACGGCCTGCACGTTGTAAAAAGCCTGGTCAAGGAACCGAACAAGGAACTGTTCGTGGACTGGCGTCCTTATCTGGGCCACGCCTGGACCGCGCGTCACGACACGCGCTTCGATCTCAAGACCTTGCAGGAACTGTCGGCCAAGCTGCTGGAAATCCCGGAAGGCTTCGTGGTCCAGCGCCAGGTTGCGAAGATCTACGAAGACCGCCAGAAGATGCAAGCCGGCGGCCTGCCGATCAACTGGGGTTACGCCGAAACCATGGCGTACGCGACCCTGGCGTTCGAAGGTCACCCGATTCGCATCACCGGCCAGGACGTAGGCCGCGGTACTTTCTCGCACCGCCACGCGGCGCTGCACAACCAGAAAGACGCCAGCACCTACATCCCGCTGCAACACCTGTACAAAGGCCAGCCACGTTTCGACCTGTACGATTCGCTGCTGTCCGAGGAAGCCGTCCTGGCGTTCGAATATGGCTATTCCACCACCGAGCCGAATGCGCTGGTGATCTGGGAAGCCCAGTTCGGCGACTTCGCCAACGGTGCCCAGGTGGTAGTCGACCAGTTCATCACCAGCGGCGAGCACAAGTGGGGTCGTCTCTGCGGCCTGACCATGCTGCTGCCACACGGTTATGAAGGGCAGGGGCCGGAGCACTCTTCGGCACGTCTGGAGCGTTACCTGCAATTGTGCGCCGAGCACAACGTCCAGGTTTGCGTACCGACGACCCCGGCGCAGATCTACCACCTGCTGCGTCGTCAAGTCATCCGTCCGCTGCGCAAGCCGCTGATCGTGCTGACGCCCAAGTCGCTGTTGCGGCACAAGCTGGCGATTTCTACGCTCGAAGACCTGGCCGAAGGCTCCTTCCAGACCGTTATCTCGGAAATCGATACCCTGGACGCGGCAAAGGTGACTCGCCTGATCCTGTGCAGCGGCAAGGTCTACTACGATCTGCTGGAAAAACGTCGTGCCGAAGGCCGCGAAGACATCGCCATCGTGCGTATCGAGCAGCTCTACCCGTTCCCGGAAGACGACCTGATGGAGGCCATCGCGCCTTACACCAACCTCACCCACGTGGTGTGGTGTCAGGAAGAACCGATGAACCAGGGCGCGTGGTACAGCAGCCAGCATCATCTGCGTCGCAGCATCGGCAACCATAACAAGGCCCTGGGCCTGGAGTACGCCGGTCGTGACGCTTCTGCTGCCCCTGCGTGTGGTTATGCGTCGATGCACGCCGAGCAGCAGGAAAAACTGCTGCAAGATGCCTTCACTGTTTAACGCCTTCGTGCTGACTGAAACCGAATTTTAAGGACCCACAGATAATGGCTATCGAAATCAAAGCCCCGTCATTCCCGGAATCGGTTGCCGATGGCACCGTTGCCACCTGGCACAAGAAACCAGGCGAGGCCGTCAAGCGTGACGACCTGATCGTCGACATCGAGACCGACAAGGTCGTGCTGGAAGTATTGGCCGAAGCCGACGGCGTGCTGGGCGCAATCATTGCCGAAGAGGGCGCTACCGTTCTGTCGAACCAGGTCCTGGGCTCGATCGAAGAGGGCGGCGCTGCCGCCGCCGCTCCAGCCGCTGCTGCTGCACCGGCTGCCGCTCAGGCCGCTGCTCCTGCTGCATCGGGCGAAGACGATCCAGTCGCTGCCCCTGCTGCTCGCAAGCTGGCTGAAGAGAACGGTATCAACATCGCTTCCGTTGCCGGCACCGGCAAGGGTGGTCGTGTGACCAAGGAAGACGTGGTTGCAGCTGTTGCCGCCAAGAAAGCCGCACCGGCCGCAGCACCAGCCAAGCCTGCCGCGCCTGCCGCTTCTGCACCAGTGTTCGCTGCCGGCGACCGCGTGGAAAAACGCGTACCGATGACCCGCCTGCGTGCCAAGGTTGCCGAGCGTCTGGTCGAAGCCCAGTCGAACATGGCGATGCTGACCACTTTCAACGAAGTCGACATGACCGAAGTCATGGCCCTGCGTTCGAAGTACAAGGATCTGTTCGAGAAGTCCCACAACGGCGTACGCCTGGGCTTCATGTCGTTCTTCGTCAAGGCTGCCACCGAAGCGCTGAAACGCTTCCCGGCCGTCAACGCGTCGATCGACGGTTCCGACATCGTCTACCACGGCTACGCCGACATCGGTGTCGCGGTCTCCAGCGACCGTGGCCTGGTGGTTCCGGTACTGCGCAACGCCGAGCTGATGAGCCTGGCCGAAATCGAAGGCGGCATCGCCACCTTCGGCAAGAAGGCCCGTGACGGCAAGCTGTCCATCGAAGAGATGACCGGCGGTACGTTCACCATCACCAACGGTGGTACATTCGGTTCGATGATGTCGACCCCGATCGTCAACCCGCCACAAGCGGCTATCCTCGGCATGCACAACATTCTGCAGCGTCCGATGGCGATCAATGGTCAAGTCGTGATTCGTCCGATGATGTACCTGGCACTGTCCTACGATCACCGCCTGATCGACGGCAAAGAAGCCGTGACGTTCCTGGTCACCATCAAGAACCTGCTTGAAGATCCGGCTCGTCTGCTGCTGGATATCTGATTTTCGCCGCGAGGGCCGGTCTGTTGACCGGCCTCTTGCTGAAACAACCGGTTTCGTCCCTCGACGGTCACCACAAGTGACCGTCCGGTTTGATTCGAAAAGGAATGACTCATGACTCAGAAATTCGACGTGGTAGTGATTGGTGCGGGCCCTGGCGGCTACGTAGCGGCCATCAAGGCTGCGCAACTGGGCCTTACCACTGCCTGCATCGAGAAATACACCGACAAGGAAGGCAAGCAAGCCTTGGGCGGTACTTGCCTGAACGTCGGTTGCATTCCTTCCAAGGCGCTGCTGGACAGCTCCTGGAAATACAAGGAAGCGAAAGAAAGCTTCAACGTTCACGGTATCTCTACCGGTGAAGTGAAAATGGACGTCGCCGCGATGGTTGGCCGCAAGGCCGGCATCGTCAAGAACCTGACCAGCGGTGTTGCCACCCTGTTCAAGGCCAACGGCGTGACTTCCATCGAAGGGCACGGCAAGCTGCTGCTGGGCAAGAAAGTCGAAGTGACCAAGCCGGACGGCTCGGTTGAAGTGATCGAAGCCGAAAACGTCATCCTGGCGCCAGGCTCGCGTCCGATCGACATCCCGCCGGCTCCGGTCGACCAGAACGTCATCGTCGACTCCACCGGTGCCCTGGAATTCCAGACCGTGCCAAAACGCCTGGGCGTGATCGGCGCTGGCGTGATCGGCCTGGAGCTGGGTTCGGTATGGTCGCGCCTGGGCGCTGAAGTGACCGTGCTCGAAGCCCTCGACACCTTCCTGATGGCCGCCGACACCGCGGTTTCCAAGGAAGCGCTGAAAACCCTGACCAAGCAAGGCCTGGACATCAAGCTGGGCGCTCGCGTGACCGGCTCCAAGGTCAACGGCGAAGAAGTCGTGGTCAACTACACCGACGCCAACGGCGAACAGACCATCACTTTCGACAAGCTGATCGTAGCGGTCGGCCGTCGTCCGGTGACCACTGACCTGCTGGCCGCCGATTGCGGCGTGGAAATCGACGAGCGCGGCTTCATCGCGGTCGATGACCATTGCGCAACCGCCGTGCCGGGCGTCTTCGCCATCGGTGACGTGGTTCGCGGCATGATGCTGGCGCACAAGGCATCCGAAGAAGGCATCATGGTTGTCGAGCGCATCAAGGGTCACAAGGCCCAGATGAACTACGACCTGATCCCATCGGTTATCTACACCCACCCGGAAATCGCATGGGTCGGTAAAACCGAGCAGGCCTTGAAAGCCGAAGGCGTTGAAGTTAACGTCGGCACCTTCCCGTTCGCCGCCAGCGGCCGCGCCATGGCAGCCAACGACACCGGCGGTTTCGTGAAAGTCATCGCCGACGCCAAGACCGACCGCGTATTGGGCGTGCACGTCATTGGCCCAAGCGCTGCCGAGCTGGTACAGCAAGGCGCGATCGGTATGGAATTCGGCACCAGCGCTGAGGACCTGGGCATGATGGTCTTCTCCCATCCGACCCTGTCCGAAGCCTTGCACGAAGCGGCCCTGGCCGTGAATGGCGGCGCCATCCACGTGGCCAACCGCAAGAAGCGTTAACGGATAATAAGAAACCACGGCGGTGCGGCCCGTCGCGAGCCTTGCGTGCAAGACTCACCGCGGAATGTCCGCTGGACGCAGTCTTGCGTAGCGGCACCGGTTAACCGGAACGCTACGCAAGCAGCAGTCACAGGTGGTGCGGCACCACAACGGTGCAGCACCGAATGCGCAGTACCTAACGAAGACGGTAATAAGCATGAATCTTCACGAGTATCAGGGTAAGCAGCTGTTCGCTGAGTACGGCCTGCCAGTATCCACCGGTTACGCGGTAGACACCCCGGAAGCGGCAGCAGAAGCTTGCGACAAGATCGGCGGCAGCGAATGGGTTGTCAAAGCCCAGGTTCACGCCGGTGGTCGCGGTAAAGCGGGCGGCGTCAAGCTGGTTCGCAGCAAAGAAGACGCCAAAGCCTTCGCACAGCAGTGGCTGGGCAAGCGTCTGGTGACTTACCAGACTGACGCCAACGGTCAGCCAGTCACCAAGATCCTGGTTGAATCGTGCACTGATATCGCTAAAGAGCTGTACCTGGGCGCTGTCGTTGACCGTTCGAGCCGCCGCATCGTGTTCATGGCTTCCACCGAAGGTGGCGTGGACATCGAGAAAATCGCTCACGACACCCCTGAGAAAATCCTCAAGGCCACCATCGATCCACTGGTTGGCGCACAGCCATTCCAGGGTCGCGAGCTGGCTTTCCAGCTGGGCCTGGAAGGCAAGCAGGTTGCCCAGTTCGCCAAGATCTTCGTTGGCCTGGCCAAACTGTTCCAGGATCACGATCTGGCCCTGCTGGAAGTGAACCCGCTGGTGATCAAGGCCGACGGCGATCTGCACTGCCTCGATGCCAAGATCAACATCGACGCCAACGCCATGTACCGTCAGCCTAAGCTGAAGACTTTCCACGATCCGTCGCAGGACGATCCGCGCGAAGCGCACGCTGCCAAGTTCGAACTGAACTACGTAGCGCTGGAAGGCAACATCGGCTGCATGGTCAACGGTGCCGGCCTGGCCATGGGTACCATGGACATCGTCAACCTGCATGGCGGCAAGCCAGCCAACTTCCTCGACGTGGGCGGCGGTGCTACCAAGGAACGCGTTACCGAAGCGTTCAAGATCATCCTGTCCGACTCCAACGTCGCTGCAGTACTGGTCAACATCTTCGGCGGCATCGTTCGCTGCGACATGATTGCCGAAGGCATCATTGGCGCCGTGAAAGAAGTCGGCGTGAAAATCCCGGTTGTTGTGCGCCTTGAAGGCAACAACGCTGAACTGGGCGCTAAAGTACTGGCAGAAAGCGGTTTGAACATCATCGCTGCTACCAGCCTGACCGACGCTGCTCAACAAGTCGTCAAAGCTGCGGAGGGCAAATAATGAGCGTCCTGATCAACAAAGACACCAAGGTTATCTGCCAGGGCATTACCGGTTCGCAAGGTAGCTTCCACACCCAGCAAGCCATCGAATACGGCACCCAGATGGTCGGCGGTGTAACGCCGGGCAAAGGCGGCACCGAGCACCTGGGCCTGCCAGTGTTCAACACCGTGAAAGACGCTGTAGCTGCCACTGGCGCCACCGCCAGCGTGATCTACGTTCCAGCTCCTTTCTGCAAGGACTCCATCCTGGAAGCAGCATTCGGCGGCATCAAGCTGATCGTCTGCATCACCGAAGGCATTCCTACCCTGGACATGCTGGATGCCAAGGTCAAGTGCGACGAGCTGGGTGTTACCCTGATCGGCCCTAACTGCCCAGGCGTGATCACTCCAGCCGAATGCAAGATCGGCATCATGCCAGGTCACATTCACTTGCCAGGCAAGGTCGGTATCGTTTCCCGTTCCGGCACCCTGACCTACGAAGCCGTGAAGCAGACCACTGACGCCGGTTTCGGTCAGTCCACTTGCGTCGGCATCGGCGGTGACCCGATCCCAGGCTCCAACTTCATCGACATCCTGAAGCTGTTCCAGGAAGACCCGAAGACCGAAGCGATCGTCATGATCGGTGAGATCGGCGGTTCCGCTGAAGAAGAAGCCGCTGCCTACATCAAGGCAAACGTGACCAAGCCGGTCGTTTCCTACATTGCTGGTGTGACTGCCCCTGCGGGCAAGCGCATGGGCCATGCGGGTGCAATCATCTCCGGCGGCAAAGGCACTGCGGACGAGAAGTTCGCCGCGCTGCAAGACGCCGGCGTGAAAACCGTGCGTTCGCTGGCAGACATCGGCAAGGCCCTGGCCGAGCTGACTGGCTGGGAAATGAAGAAGTAAGCTTCGGCTGACCCTTCGTTCCAGCAACAAAGGCCACCTTCGGGTGGCCTTTGTCGTTTCTGGTTCGCTCTTGTGGCGAGGGAGCTTGCTCCCGCTCGGCTGCGTAGCAGTCGTAAACTGGACAGCGCATTTTGTCTGAATAAATACAGGCGCCTGAATGAGGGCCGCTGCGCAGCCCAGCGGGAGCAAGCTCCCTCGCCACGGGGGATAGGTAGCTTGGAGAATAGGCGCGAGCCGAAAAATAGATACGTAAATGCGACACAGCAATGTCGTGTATCGGATAGTTCGCCCTGTAACAGTGCGTTTTTCACTTGAATTCGTTAGGCTAGCAGCCATTTTTGCGACCGCTGCCCACAAGGAAGCGACGCGCTAAACGGGTCGGTCTCATACGGATCGGCAGCATTTCCCTCACCCATAAGGGAAATCCCTCTCTAAATTCCGATTCAGTAGTGTGGTTTCCTTAATGAAAGTGTTGAAAGGCCAGGACATCCTGGCGCTTGGTTTCATGACATTTGCCCTGTTCGTCGGGGCCGGCAACATCATCTTCCCGCCTATCGTCGGTTTGCAGTCCGGGCCTCATGTCTGGATGGCGGCGCTGGGCTTTCTCATCACGGCGGTCGGGCTGCCGGTGATCACGGTCGTTGCGCTGGCCAAGGTCGGCGGCGCGATGGACGCCTTGAGCAGCCCCATCGGCAAGATCGCCGGTGGTTTGCTGGCAGCGGTGTGCTACCTGGCGGTCGGCCCGCTGTTCGCCACCCCGCGAACCGCTACCGTATCGTTCGAAGTCGGCCTGGCACCGCTGACCGGCGAGAGCCCGTTGGCGTTGTTCCTGTACAGCGCGGTGTACTTTCTGGTGGTGTTCTTCATCTCGCTTTATCCGGGCCGCTTGCTGGACACCGTCGGGCGCTTTCTCGCGCCGCTGAAAATCATCGCCCTGGCAGTGCTGGGCATCGCCGCGTTTGCCCTGCCGGCGGGCGACATCGGCGTGGCGACTCCCGAATATGTGGCGGCGCCGTTTTCCCAAGGCTTCATCAATGGCTACCTGACCATGGATACCCTCGGTGCCTTGGTGTTCGGCATCGTCATCGTCAACGCCATCCGTTCCCGAGGGGTCGAGTCTCCGGCATTGATCACCCGCTACGCCATCATCGCTGGGCTTATCGCCGGGGTGGGGCTGGCGCTGGTCTATGTCAGCCTGTTCCGCCTGGGTTCGGGCAGCCATGAAGTTGCCGCGGGCGCGACCAACGGCGCGGCCGTCTTGCATGCCTACGTGCAACATACCTTCGGCAGCCTGGGCAGCGGCTTCCTTGCGGTACTGATCTCCCTGGCGTGCCTGGTGACGGCGGTTGGCCTGACCTGCGCCTGCGCCGAGTACTTCAGCCGCGTCTTGCCGCTGTCCTACAAGACGCTGGTGATCATCCTCGCGGCGTTTTCGCTGCTGGTGTCCAATCTCGGGCTGACCAAGCTGATCGCTTTCTCGATTCCGGTCCTGACCGCGATCTATCCGCCTTGCATCGCATTGGTCGCCCTGAGCTTCTGCAAGGACTTCTGGCATGAGCAGGGGCGCATCGTCGGCCCGGTCATGCTGGTGTCGTTCCTGTTCGGCTTGATCGACGCCCTCAAGGGCGCCGGGCTGGCGGATTGGCTGCCGACGCAGTTGGCCCACCTGCCGTTGAGCGACCAGGGCCTGGCTTGGCTGGTGCCTTCGGTCATGACCCTGGTGGTCGCAGTGGTCTGCGATCGACTGCTGGGCAAGCGCAGCGAAGCGTTGGCGTAAGCGGCTTCCAGCAGGCCCATCGGTAAAACGAAATGCCCCGTATCAATCGATGCGGGGCATTTTTCATGGCGTGCAGTGTCTTTTTCCGTGGACTGACGTCGAAGCAATGTCTTGAAAAGCCTGCACAGAACCTTGTGGGAGCGAGCTTGCTCGCGATAGCAGTCTATCGGCCACTTCATCGCTGACTGATCCGACGCTATCGCGAGCAAGCTCGCTCCCACAGGTCTGCATTTCAAGGCAAGTCTGGCTTTAGACGTCATGTTTCAGACATACAGGAAATCGAATGTCATTCATCCAAGCCAACCTGATCCATTTGCTCGCCGCCGTCTGGTTCATCATCTGCTGGGCCGGCTACACCCGTTACGCTTCCTGGAAGGCCCGCGACACGGCGTGCCTGGCCAGCGTGATGCACCTGTACCGCGAAGACTGGATGCGTCGCATGTTGCTGCGTGATAACCGCATTGCCGATGCCAGCGTGATCGGCAACCTGGAGCGCAACGCGTCGTTCTTCGCCTCCAGCACGCTGATCATCCTGGCCGGTATCCTGACCGTGCTCGGGGCGTCTGACCGCGCGGTATCGCTGCTTGCGGACCTGCCGTTGGTACAACAGGCCTCCCAAGGCATGGCGGAAGTGAAGCTGCTGTGTCTTGCGCTGGTGTTCGTCTACGCGTTCTTCACGTTCAGCTGGTGCATGCGCCAATACAACTTCGCCGCGGTCCTGGTAGGTTCGGCGCCAATGATCGGCGAGCGGCATGTGTCCGAGCTGGAGCGCAAGGCCTTTGCTTCGAGGGCGGCGCGGGTCATTTCGATGGCGGCCAACCAGTTCAACTTCGGCTTGCGTGCCTATTATTTCGGCATGACCATGCTGGCGTGGTTCGTCAGCCCCTGGCTGTTCATGCTGATGAGCGCCGGCGTGGTGTTTGTGTTGTATCAACGCGAGTTTCATTCGGATGTGCTGGACGTGATGGTCTATACGCCTACCGAAGCGCCGGTGCCCGAAACCGGCAAGGAAGCGGCTTGACGGCAGTTTTCTCGAATTGCAGGTAAAAGAAAACCCGCACCAGGCGGGTTTTCTTTTACCACTGAAACCGTATCAGTTGGTTTTAGGCGCGGTAGCAGGGGCTTGTTCCTGCTGGGCGGCACTGTTCGATTCAGACTGAGCTTTGGCAGCTTCGGCGTTTTCTTTCGCCGCGTCGTTCACTTTATCCTGTGCTTTGTTCATGTCTTGCTGAGCTTGTTCAGCGTGTTGGTTGGCATCTTGAGCCTTGTCCTCGGATTTTTTATCGCAGGCAGCGAGACCGAGGGAGGCGGCCAACATCAAGGCAATAGCAAAAGTCTTACGCATGGGGTGTTTCTCCTTATGGATATAACTACTGGCCTTTTGAGCGCGCCCCCTCGGGTTAAGTTCCTCTTTTGCTCTAGATATATAACTTTGCAGCGCAGCGGAACTTTATGGCCCACGGTGGTTGTTGGGCTTCTTCATACATAAGGGCATTAACACAAATGGCTGAGGATTCCGTTTTTGAGCGTGCGACACGGTTCTTATCCGCGCTAAGGCATTGCCAGGTGCTGGGTCTGACATTGCACAGCGCCAATTCCGAAGGTTTGACCGTGATGTTGCCCTACAGCCCATCTATCGTTGGTAATCCGCTGACAGGCATCGTCCATGGCGGAGCGCTGACCACGCTGATGGATACCGCTTGTGGCATGTCGACCTTGTGCGTGCTGCCGCAATTCGAGGTCTGCCCGACCCTGGATCTGCGCATCGATTACATGCACGCGGCCATGCCTGATAAAGCCATCTATGGTTTCGCCCAGTGCTATAGGGTCACGCCGGACGTGATTTTCAGCCGGGGTTTTGCCTACCAGGATGATCCCGCGCAACCCATCGCCCATGTGGTGGGCACTTTCATGCGCCTGGGCGATAGCGCTCGGGGAATGAGAAAGGGTGGCCTGACGGCTGCAGCGCAAAAGCCATGAGCGATATCACCGAGGAACACCTGCGCCAGGCCTGCGAGCATGGCGACTACGCGCTGCTGCTGGCCTCGATCCCCTATGCGCGCCTCATCGGCGTCGAATGTTCTCGTCAGGGCGACGAGTTGCTGTTCTGCCTGCCGGCCAACAAGGACAACATTGGTAACCCTTTACTGCCCGCGATCCATGGCGGGGTGATTGCCGGTTTCATGGAGCTGTCGGCCGCCGTTCATCTACTGATTGCGACCCGTGCGACCGGGGTGCCGAAGATCATCGATTTTTCCCTGGATTACCTGCGCGCCGGGCAGTTTCGTGACACCTATGCCCGGTGTCAGGTCTGGCGCCAGGGCCGGCGCGTGGCCAATGTGGCGATCACCGCCTGGCAGGAATCCGAAGCCGAACCGATTGCCACGGCTAGGGCTCATTTCAAGATCCCTGCACCCTCCAGGCCGACCGCCCCTTGAAATCATCACCGGTGCCCCCACCTTGTGGACATCCCGCCGCCAATCTCAGCGAGGCGGACACCACCATCCACTTGGAGTTTGATGACCATGAGCGTGGAAACTCAAAAGGAAACCCTGGGCTTCCAGACCGAGGTGAAGCAACTGCTGCACCTGATGATTCACTCGCTGTATTCGAATAAGGAAATTTTTCTTCGCGAGCTGATCTCGAACGCCTCTGACGCTGTCGACAAATTACGTTTCGAAGCGCTGTCCAAGCCAGAACTACTGGAAGGCGGCGCGGAGCTGAAAATCCGTGTGAGCTTCGACAAGGACGCGAAAACCGTCACTCTCGAAGACAACGGTATCGGCATGAGCCGCGACGAGGTGATCACGCACCTGGGCACCATCGCCAAGTCTGGCACCGCCGATTTCATGAAAAACCTGTCGGGCGACCAGAAGAAGGATTCCCACCTGATCGGTCAGTTCGGCGTCGGTTTTTATTCCGCGTTCATCGTTGCCGATCAGGTCGAAGTGTTCAGCCGCCGTGCCGGCCTCGCAGCGAGCGAAGGCGTGCACTGGTCATCCAAGGGCGAAGGCGAATTTGAAGTCGCGACCATCGACAAGGCTGAGCGCGGTACCCGCATCGTCTTGCACCTGAAGTCCGGTGAAGAAGAGTTCGCCGATGGCTGGCGCCTGCGCAACATCATCAAGAAATACTCTGACCATATCGCGCTGCCGATCGAGTTGCCGAAGGAAGTCACCGCTGCCGAAGGCGAAGAAAAACCTGAAGTGGAATGGGAAACCGTCAACCGCGCCAGTGCCCTGTGGACCCGTCCTCGTACCGAGATCAAGGACGAGGAATACCAGGAGTTCTACAAGCACATCGCCCACGACTACGAGAACCCGCTGAGCTGGAGCCATAACAAGGTCGAAGGCAAGCTGGAATACAGCTCGCTGCTGTACGTGCCGGCCCGTGCGCCATTCGACCTGTACCAGCGCGAAGCACCACGCGGGCTGAAGTTGTACGTGCAGCGCGTGTTCGTGATGGACCAGGCCGAATCGTTCCTGCCGCTGTACCTGCGCTTCATCAAGGGTGTGGTGGACTCCAACGACCTGTCGCTGAACGTTTCGCGGGAAATCCTGCAGAAAGATCCGATCATCGACTCCATGAAGTCGGCGCTGACCAAGCGCGTCCTCGACATGCTGGAAAAGCTGGCGAAGAGCGAGCCTGAGCAATACAAGAGCTTCTGGAAGAACTTCGGCCAGGTGATGAAAGAAGGCCCGGCCGAAGATTTCGCTAACAAAGAGAAGATCGCCGGCCTGCTGCGTTTCGCCTCGACCCAGAGTGACGACGGCGAGCAGAGCGTCAGCCTGGCCGATTACCTGGCCCGCGCCAAGGAAGGCCAGGACAAGATCTACTACCTGACCGGCGAAACCTATGCACAGGTCAAGAACAGCCCGCACCTGGAAGTCTTCCGCAAGAAAGGCATCGAAGTGCTGCTGCTGACCGACCGCATCGACGAGTGGCTGATGAGCTACCTCAATGAGTTCGACGGCAAGAGCTTCGTCGATGTGGCCCGTGGCGACCTCGACCTTGGCAACCTGGATTCGGAAGAAGACAAGAAAGCCGCCGAAGAAGTCGCCAAGAGCAAGGAAGGCCTGGTCGAGCGGATCAAGACTGCGTTGGGCGATGCCGTCAGCGAAGTGCGTGTCTCGCACCGCCTGACCGACTCCCCGGCCATCCTGGCCATCGGCGAGCAGGACCTCGGCCTGCAGATGCGCCAGATCCTTGAGGCCAGCGGCCAGAAGGTGCCGGATTCCAAGCCGATCTTCGAATTCAACCCGGCTCACCCGCTGGTGGAAAAACTCGACAACGAGCAGAGCGAAGAGCGTTTTGGCGACCTCTCGCACATCCTGTTCGACCAGGCGGCCCTGGCGGCCGGCGACAGCCTGAAGGACCCGGCGGCCTATGTCCGGCGTTTGAACAAGCTGCTGGTTGAGCTGTCAGCTTGATCTGACGTAAGAAAGTCCCCTGTGGGAGCGAGCTTGCTCGCGATGACGGTAGACCAGTCAACGCATCTGTTGAATGTCGGACCGAAATCGCGAGCAAGCTCGCTCCCACAAGGGCTTCTTGAATGTTTCATCAAGAGGAGTCCGTCATGAGTCAGGTTACGGTTCGTTCACTGGTGTATCAGATCGATGGGCAAAGCTATGAAGGTCGCCTGGCCTTCGACGTCAACCAGCAGGGCCCGCGTCCGGGTTTGCTGATGGCGCCGAACTGGATGGGCGTGGGGGCGGGGGCCGAGGACATTGCCAGGTCGGTGGCCGCCAACGGCTACGTGGTGCTGATCGCCGACCTGTACGGGCAGACGCTGCGCCCGACCAACGCCGACGAGGCGGGAGCGGCAATGATGCCGCTCAAGAATGACCGGGCCTTGTTGCGCAAGCGCATGCAGGTTGCGCTGGAGCAATTGCAGAACCAGGGCGAAGCGCAGGTCGACACGGCGAAACTGGCCACGTTCGGCTTCTGCTTCGGTGGTTGCTGTTCACTGGAGCTGGCTCGCAGCGGCGCACCGCTCAAGGCTGCGATCTCGTTCCATGGGACCCTGGATACGCCGAACCCGGCCGATGCGCAGAATATCCAGGGCGCCGTCCTGGTGATGCATGGCGCCTCCGATCCGCTGGTGCCGAAAGAACAGTTGCCGGCTTTCGAGGAGGAGATGAACGCCGCCGGGGTGGACTGGCAATTGCTGAGTTATGGCGGCGCGGTGCATTCCTTCACCGATCCTCAGGCCAATGTACCGGGCAAGATGATGTACAACGCCAAGGTCGCCGGGCGGGCGTTCCGGTCGATGCATAATTTGCTGGATGAGGTGTTCAAGGGCTGAGGTCGGGCCTGGATCTCTGCTGTCTGATACAAAGCCATCGCGAGCAGGCTCGCTCCCACATTTGCTCCAAGGTGTTCACGGCATTTGTGAGCGACATTGATTTAATGTGGGAGCGAGCCTGCTCGCGATGGCTGCATATGAGACACCCCTGAAATCAGGGCAATTCGATCCGCTCGCTTTCCCCCGGCACAGTCGGCCAGTCCCCGGCCGCCCAGCGCCGGCGGGCTTCATCGATACGGGCCGGGTCGCTGGCGACGAAATTCCAGTTCATCCGCCGTGGCCCGTCCAGCGGTGCCCCGCCGAACAGCACGGCATGGCAGTCGCTGCTGGCGAACAGGGCCATCTCTTCTTCGGCCGGCAGGATGACCAGCGAATGAGGCTCCAGCGGCTCACCGTCCAGTTGCGCCTCGCCGCTCAATACATACAGTGCACGCTCTTCATGCTCGGTGGGAATCAACAATGTCGTCGCGGTTTGCAGGTTCAGTTCGGCATACAACGTAGGCGAGAGCACCGGTACCGGCGATTCCAGGCAAAAGCCTGACCCGGCAATCATACGGATGCTGACGCCCAGGTTCTCGCTGACCGGCAAGGTCGGCGCCGGATGATGGCTGTAGTGCCCGGGGCCCTGCTCATGAGGCTGGGGCGAGGCCAGCCAGACTTGCAGGCCATGCATGACAAAAGCGCTGCCCAGCAACGACTGCGGAGTACGCTCGACATGGGCGATCGCGCTGCCCGCCGTCATCCAGCTGACATCCCCGGCATCCACTACCTGGTCGGAACCCAGGCTATCCTTGTGCTGAAGTTTTCCTTCGAACAGGTAGGTGAGGGTGGATAACCCGATGTGCGGGTGCTGGCGGATGTTCATGCCTTTGCCTGCCGCGTAGGTGGTTTGCAACATATGGTCGAAAAACACGAAAGGCCCGACGCTGCGGCATTTTGCGGACGGCAGCGGGCGAAGAATCGGCTGGCCCTCCACGTCTTCTGCGCGGGGACGAACGATCAGGGGAGCGGTCATGGTGTCTTCCAGGTTGAACGACGAATGCGCAAAGCATAACCCGAGGCTACAGCGGACGGCAGCGCTGGCTGAACCCAGGCGGGACGGATGGGTCTATGCTGCTTATGGCTTTTCGGAGACTGCCTGTGCCCTTGACCCGTTTGATCTTCATTTGGCTGCTGGCTGTTTCGAGCACCGGCGCTGTGGCTCGCGAATACACCTACAGTGATGCGCACCTGCACTACGTCGACTTCTTCCAGGAAACGGCCGGCATGCCCAAGTTGCTCAAGGCCATGGCGGACAATCGCATCGAGCATGTGATGATCTCCGGCGTGCCGGTGGCCAAGAAATGGCATGAAGACGAACCCAAGCGCCCGCGCTATTACGCCGGTGACGATGCCGACGCCTATTGGTACAGCGCCACCGATGTGATTGTGGCCGCCGCGGTAAACAAACTGCCCGCCGAACAGCGGCAGTACTTCCATCCGTTCCTGTCCGGCTTCAATCCCAATGACAAGAACTCCGACGCTCATATCCAGCGCATGCTCGACCTGTATCCGGGGCTGTGGCAAGGCATCGGCGAAGTCTTCACCCGCCATGATGACCTGACGGCGCTGACCTCCGGCGACACACCGCGCGCCAACAACGAAGCGATGACGCGGATCTATCACCTCGCGGCGGAAAATGACCTGCCGGTGATGCTGCATTCCAACATCACCTCCAAGCGTGAGAAAAATCCGCTGTACCTGGCGGAGGTCGAAGAGCCGTTGCGCAATCATCCCCATACGCGATTCATCTGGGCTCATGCCGGCACCAGCATGGAAATCCATCGGCACCAGACTCGGCTGGATTTCCTGTTGCCCACCCTGACGCGGATGCTTGAGTCTTATCCCAATCTGTTCATCGACCTGTCCTGGAGCATGCTCACGCCGTATTTGCTCGACGAGGCGGGTAAGCCCCGCGAGGAATGGGTAAAACTGGTGGAGCGCTTCCCGGAGCGCTTCATGGTCGGATCTGATGTGGTCGGACGTTTCAACAAGCTGGGCAAGGAGCTGCAGAGCTTCGACCCGTTCCTTGATGCCTTGCCGGAAGATGTCGCGAGGAAAGTGGCGCGGGATAACTTCCTTTCGGTATTGCCGCGCTCAGTGACCCGCTAAGTCCGTTTTTGTGGCGAGGGAGCTTGCTCCCGCTGGGCTACGCAGTAGCCCCAAAATCTGGCGACTGCTGCGCAGCCGAGCGGGAGCAAGCTCCCTCGCCACAGGTCTGCCAATCCCTGGGCTGTTGGTGGCGTGGCGAACATCGCTTTGTCATCAGGCTGTCACTCCCGCGTCATACCCTCGCGCTCATCTCAATCAAGGAGCGCACTATGCATCTCACCCGTTCAAGCGCACTGGTCGCGCTGTTGTTGACCTGCGGCCTGGCACAGGCCGAAGTCCGTGTCGAAGGTCCGGTGGAATACGGTGTCTTCGAAGGGCCGCAAGCCGAATTGCAATCGGGCGAGCGGGTCCTGCGGCGCAGCAATGAGCAGATCCGCCAGACCGCGAGCGTACCGGCAAAGCTGGGCACCAAATTTGGCATGCGCTACCAGCTGGCCGGCAAGGTCGCGGATGACCAGCCGTTGACCCTGTTGTATTTCACCCCGGGCATCCGTACCCCCGATGGCGTGCGCCATGACAAATTCGAAGTCATCCAGAAGCTGGTGCCTGGCGCGCCGCAGGATGTGATGGCCTACGAATTCACCGAAAGCCACGAAGTGGTGCCGGGGGAGTGGCGATTCATGGTGTTCCAGGGTGATCGGTTGCTGACGCAGCAGCGGTTTGTCGTGCGCTAAATTTAATCCACCACAAGCCAATGTGGGAGCGAGCTTGCTCGCGATAGCGGTGGATCAACAAAATCGATACTGACTGATCTGGCGCCATCGCGAGCAAGCTCGCTCCCACAGGGGAGCTCCCTCAGAGATTTTGTGTTGTGAGCAGATAAAAAAACGCCCCGAACCAGTCGGGGCGTTTTTGTGTGCGGCGTAGCAGCGGGACTTACTGGCCCTGCCAGCGCTTCATCACCAGGGTGGCGTTGGTGCCACCGAAGCCGAAGCTGTTGCTCATCACGGTGTTGATGGTGGCGTTTTCGCGAGTCTTGGTCAGGATCGGCAGGTCGGCCACTTCCGGGTCAAGCTCGTCGATGTTGGCCGAACCGGCCATGAAGTTGCCTTCCATCATCAGCATGCAGTAGATCGCTTCGTGAACGCCGGCGGCGCCCAGGGAGTGACCCGACAGGCTCTTGGTGGAACTGATGGCCGGGGCCTTGTCGCCGAACACTTCACGTACGCCCTTCATCTCCGCGACGTCGCCGACCGGAGTCGAGGTGCCGTGGGTGTTCAGGTAGTCGATTGGCGTATCGACGGTGGACATGGCCATCTGCATGCAGCGCACGGCACCTTCGCCGCTTGGCGCGACCATGTCGTAGCCGTCGGAAGTGGCGCCGTAGCCGACGATTTCCGCATAGATCTTCGCGCCACGGGCGAGGGCGTGTTCCAGCTCCTCGACCACGACCATGCCGCCACCGCCGGCGATGACAAAACCGTCACGGTCGGCATCGTAGGCACGGGAAGCTGTCTGCGGGGAATCGTTACGCTTGCTGGACAAGGCGCCCATCGCGTCGAACAGGAACGACTGGCTCCAATGTTCTTCTTCGCCGCCGCCGGCGAAGACGATGTCCTGCTTGCCCATCTGGATCTGCTCGACCGCGGTGCCAATGCAGTGGGCACTGGTGGCGCAGGCGGAGGAGATCGAGTAGTTCAGGCCCTTGATCTTGAATGGCGTGGCCAGGCAGGCCGACACGGTGCTGCCCATGGTCCGCGTGACGCGGTACGGGCCGACACGCTTGACGCCTTTTTCGCGCAGGATGTCCAGCGCTTCCATCTGGTTCAGGGTCGACGCGCCACCGGAACCGGCGATCAGGCCGGTGCGCACGTTGGAAACCTGCTCGTCGGTCAGGCCGGAGTCAGCGATGGCGTCCTTCATGGCCAGGTAGGCATAAGCTGCCGCGTGGCCGACGAAACGGTAGATCTTGCGATCGATCAGCTCTTCGAGATTGACGTCAATGGAGCCGGAAACCTGGCTACGCAGACCCATTTCGGCGTATTCCGGGTTGTACCGGATGCCAGGGCGACTTGCACGCAGGTTAGCGGAGACGGTCTCTTTGTCATTGCCCAGGCACGAAACGATGCCCAGACCAGTGATAACGACGCGGCGCATGCGGATAACCCTTAGAAGTTGTCAGTGGAGGTGAAAACGCCGACCCGAAGGCCTTCGGCGGTGTAGATCTCGCGACCGTCGACAGCCACCGAACCATCGGCAATGGCCATGTTCAGCTTGCCCTTGAGGACGCGTTTGATATGGATGTTATAGGTAATCTTCTTCGCGGTCGGGAGCACCTGACCGAAGAACTTCACCTCGCCCGAACCCAGGGCGCGACCGCGACCCGGCAAGCCCTGCCAGCCAAGGAAGAAGCCGACCAGTTGCCACATGGCATCCAGGCCCAGGCAGCCCGGCATCACCGGGTCACCTTCGAAATGGCAGGCGAAGAACCACAGGTCCGGAGTGATATCCAGCTCGGCGACCAATTCACCTTTGCCGTACTTGCCACCCTCGTCGCTGATATGGGTGATGCGATCCACCATCAGCATGTTCGGGGCGGGCAGTTGCGCGTTACCTGGGCCGAACAGCTCACCGCGACTGCAGCGCAGCAGATCTTCCCGAGTAAAGGCGTTTTGTTTGGTCATGCGAGCTCCTCAATAGTCCCATGCGGCAGGGTGGGGCAAATCTTCCCGGCCGATCGAAGCGTTCATGCCTCGAGTCGGCAGCCTACTCATAGACTATTGCGTTGTAGTGAAAGTCACAGCACACGGGAAAATGAATGTACACCTGTGCACTGAAATTGTTATTCGTTTCCCGATCGAGACTTGTCCGGGTGCTTAAGACTGCCGCACTTTCGCCTTTCACGCCAGTCACAGATGGTCCGGGGCCCCGGATCAACGTACCCAGCGCTGCAAAATCTGCTGCAGGTCAATTCTTTTGAATGGCTTGGCCAGGTAATCGTTCATGCCTGCGGCCAGGCAGGCTTCACGGTCGCCCTGCAACGCGTTGGCCGTCAGGGCGATGATGGGCACCTCGGCACAGCCCGGCAACTGACGGATCTGTCGCGTGGCTTCGTAGCCGTCGATCACCGGAAGCCGGCAGTCCATCAGGATGACTTCGAAAATCAGGCTTTCGGCGCTGCGCACGGCCTGGGCGCCATCGGTGGCGACGCTGACCGTGAAGCCCAGGCTGCGCAGCATGGCTTCGATCACGGTCTGGTTGACCGGATTGTCTTCCACCAGCAAGACGTTGCGGCCCTCGCCATCATTGCCGCCACCGGGCGCGCGCGGGGCCAGGGTCGGTGGGGACTGCCGCGACAGCGCGAGCGGGATTTCCAGGGTGAACACCGAACCTTGGCCTTCCACGCTCTGGGCCCGCAGTGTGCCGCCCATGCGTTCGGCCAGGGTGCGCGCGATCGGCAGGCCCAGGCCCGTGCCGCCATAGCGGCGGGAAATCGAACTGTCGGCCTGCTGGAACGCATCGAACATGCGCTCCAGGCTGTCGGCCGGGATGCCGATCCCGCTGTCGCGTACCGTGCAGGTGAACCACAGCAGTTCATGATCCAGCGCCTGCCACTGGCATTGCACGGTGACGCGCCCCTGGTCGGTGAACTTCAGTGCGTTGCCAATCAGGTTGACCAGGATCTGGCGGATCCGCGTCGGGTCGCCTTGCACTTGCAGGGCCCGCATGTCGTCGGGGATCAGCAAGTCCAGGCCCAGCTTGCGTTGCGCGGCGCTGTGCTGGAACGACTGGGCGCAGCTGCCGACCAGTTCCGCCAGGTTGAAAGCGATATGTTCAAGTTCCAGGGCCGAACGTTCGATGCGCGAGAAGTCGAGAATATCGTTGATCACCTTCAGCAGGTGCTCGGTGGATTCCGAAGCCAGCGCGGTGTACTCGTGCTGCTCGTCGGTCATCTGGGTGGTTTCCAGCAACTGCAACATGCCCAGGACACCATTCATGGGCGTGCGCAGTTCATGGCTCATCATGGCCAGGAATTCCGATTTGGCGCTGTTGGCCTTTTCCGCTTCCTCGCGGGTCTGGATCAACTGCGCCATGGCTTGCTGCTGTTCGCGGCTGGCCTGCTCGAGGCCGTCGGCCAGATTGTTGATGTGCCGTGACAGAGCGCCCAGTTCGCCGTCGTCGACGATCGGCAACGGGGTGCTGTAGTCGCCTTGCTGGATCGCCTTGACCGCGTTGCCGATGTCGCGGATCGGCTGTGACAGGCTGGCGGCCAGTCGGCGCGCCACCAGGAAGGTAAAGAGCAGGGCGAACAACGCCAGGATCGCGGCCTTGAGCAGGATCTCCTGCTGGCGCTCGCTGAAGGCATCACTGGACATGCCGACGATCACGCGGCCCAGGTAGTCTTCGCCGGGCGCCTCGGTGGACGGGCTGGTGCCTTGCAGGAAGTCATTGTTCAGCGCAATGCGTTGCAGGCGAACCGGAGCCTGGAACACCTCCACCTGCCGCGAGTGGTTGCGCGTCTGCGCCGGTTGCTCGACGTACACGAGGATCCGCTCCGTGCGGTCCTGGACTTCCAGGAAGCGTACATGAGGGGTGGCCAGGGTGGCGGTGAGCAAACTTTCCAGCACTTCGTTGTTGCCGGAAATCACCCCGTATTCCGCAGCCGGAGCCAGTTGGTTGGCGATCAGTTGCCCGGTGTGGTTGAGTTCCTGGCGCAAGTCCTGGATTCGCACGAAGGTAAAGAAGCTGATCAACAGCACGGTCAGCAACAATGCCGGGCCGAGGGCAATGAGCTGGGTGCGGGTATTGATATCCCAACGTCGACGCAAGGTCATGGGCGGTGTTCTCCTTCTGCCAACTGCGCAGCGACGGCTTCGGCATCAATCGGTTCAATGCCCAGCGAGCGGGCGACCTGCTGGTTACTCATGACTTTGAAACGGACCGGATACAGCGTGCGCGGCCAGCTGGCGGTGGGACGGTCGAGCAATTCGTCGAGGATCGCCAGCCAGTCGTCTTGGTCGCTGTAGGTGCTGGCCAGGCTGCCGGCCCTGACAAACGCGGCGCTTGGCCCGATCAGCGCGCGTTGCCGGGCGTAGCTGCTGAGCAGCAGGTTCTTCACGGTCTTGGGGTTGTAGAGGTCGGGGTCATCGAGGCCCAGCAGTACGTCGCTGCGGCCCAGCAGGTTCTGCAAGGGACGGTTGTCGCTGCTGTCGTCCCAGCGTTCGCTGACGATTTCCAGGCCCAGCGGCATGGCTGCCTGCTGGATGTCCTTGAGCAGGAATTCGCTGTGCCGGTCGAACAGCACGCCGACCCGCCGCACTTGCGGCAGTACCCTGCGGATCAGTTGCAGTTGCCGCGCCATGGGCGGATCGCTCCACAGCAGGCTCAGACGCTCAGGCGTTGCCTCGCCCAGGCGTTCGTATGCCTGCAAGCGACTGATGCGCAGGACCAGCGTGGCCGGGCCGTGGTTTTTTTGCAGGCGCCAGTCGAGGCTTGGCGGATCAAGCAGGACCAGGCGCAAATCGCCGGGCAGGCGGTCCGGCGACGGCAGGCTGGCCAATGGCGCGAACCGCACGTTGTCTTGCGGGCGTCGGGCTTGCAGGGCCTGGGTGAACGATTGCACGCCGGGGGTATCCTGGGCGCCGGTCAAGAGAATCTCGGCGGCCCGGGCATCAAGGGTCGTCAGCAGACTGACAAACGCCAGGCACAGGAGTAGCGGCAGGCGGCCACGGAGGGGCGTCTTGCGCGGTTGGTCCGCAGACATCTAGAACGACAGCTCCGCGCTGAAATACAGGACGTGACGGGCGTCGTAGCGATTGTCGGCGAACGTGGTCGGCTGGTTATCGAGGCGCTGCTGCACGATACCCGCCAGCTCCAGGCTGGCCTTGCCCAGGGGGATCCGCTTGGCGACGCGGGTATCGACCCGCTCGTAGCGGTAGCCATTGAGATCGTCGGCCCCGTAATAGAAAACCGCGCTGTTCCAGCCCTGGCCCCAGTCGTGCAGCCATCCGGCCGAGCCGCTGTTGCGGGCGGTCAGTTGTTCGTCGAGAGGATTGCTGGCCCGGGCATCGACGTAGGCATAGGTCAGGCGCAGGCGATCGGCGCTGGTCAGGCGCCAGTCGAGCTGGGTCTCGGCACCGTCGAACTGCGAGTCGTTGGCATTGCTGGCGATGTACTGGTTGTTGCGCAGCGGTTCGCTGATCATGCCGGTGATTTCGTCATGGAACAGCTTCACATCCACCGTCAGGCCCAGGTCCATGAAATAACCGTTGTAGCCCAGCTCTCGCGAACGCATGTGCTCCTGCTCGAGGTTCCCCGGGCCGCGCGTGCGGACGAAATAGCGCGCGCTGTCCTGGCCGAACGCGGCGGGCCGCAGGTTGGTGACCTGGTAGCTCCAGTTGACGTTGTTCTCGAACATGTCTGGCGAGCGCACCGCTTCGGAGTACACCGCCCGAAGCCCGTGTCGCGGGTTGATCAGGTAATTGACCGCGACTCGCGGGGTCAGTGAGCTGCCGGTCAGGCGGGTGTCTTCGAACATCGCCCCACCCTGTAGCAGCCAATGCTCGCTGGCGCGCCATTCGAGTTGGCCGAACAGACGCCAGGTGGTGTCGTCCAGCGTGCCGTTGAAGTACGTTTCGGAGTCGGCCCGGTCGTAGCGATAATTCGCCCCGGTGACCAGGCGCAGGCTATCGGACAGGCTCAGGGTGTCCTGGATTTCCAGGTCGTAACGTGACTCCCGGGCGCTCTGGTCGATGTCGCCGCACAGGGTTCGCGAGGCACCGTTGCGCCATTGATCGATCACCTGGTTGGCCAGCGCCTGTTCCTGGGCCGTGCCGGCAGGTGCCCCTGTGCCAAGGAAGCTTGGAATATTGCGCGCCAGCTTCTCGGCGTAATTCGGGTTGAGCTGCCAGAGGTCGGTCAATTGCGGGCTGAAGGACACCTCGGCATCGCAGGCGCGCCAGGTCTGCTGGCGATCCCAATGCTGGATCGAGCCTTGTACATAAAGACTGTGGTTGGGGTCCAGGTCGAGGTTCCAGCGCAACGAACCGGCGTAGTCCTTGGCGATGACATCGGAGTTGTCCCCGGCCGCGGTTATCCCGGCGAAAACCGGACGATAGGTATAGGGCCGCTGGTTGCTGCCCTCCTTGGCGCTCAGTTGCCAATCGATGCTCTGCCATTCGTCCAGGGACTGGCTGACGGAGAGGTTGATGCGATTCAGGCGCCGACTGTCGCGGTAGTCGGCGCCGTTGCGGTCACTGTCGAAACCGTCGTCTTCCTGGCCGGACAAGGACAGGCGCATATCGCCATTTTCCCAACCGCTGCCCTGGCTGGCGTACCAGTCGCTGATGCCACGCTGGCCGCGGGTCATTTTCAACCGGGTGCCGTGGCTACCTGCCGGGGCGCGGGTGATGATATTGACGACTGCCATCAGCGCATTGGCGCCGTAGCTGACGGTGTTGGGGCCGCGGAAGACTTCGATCCGGTCGATGTCTTCCATGGCGACCGGAATGTCACTCCAGTCCACCGTGGCGAGGCCGGCGCGGTACACCGAGCGGCCATCGATCAGCACCTGCATGCGTCGCGCTTCGCTGGCGTTGGTGCCGTGGTAATTCACCGTGGCCTGGTTGCCGCTGAGGTTGCCGACCATCATGCCCGGCACCAGGCGCAACAGTTCGCTGATGTCCCGGGCACCGCTGGCCTTGATCAACTCGCTGTCAAGCACGGTCATGCTGCCCGGCACCGCCGCCGGCGACTGTTTGAGGCGCGTGGCGGTGAGTACCTGGGGCAGGGGCTGGTTGTCCACGAACAGATCATCGGCCACCACGGAGGGGCTGATGACCAGCGCCAACAGCAGTGATGAACCTGGACGGGAAGGGCCAACGAACACGGCACAGCCTATGATTGAAGGAGGGATGGCGGGCATGTTAACCGAGCCGTGCGACTTTTCCATTCACGTTGACAGCATTTTCCTCGCAATTGATTGTCAGCTTGCTACTGCCATCGGTAATTGCTGGCGGGGCTGGTCGCGGTTCGGCTGCTCCGTATAATGCCGGGCATTGCCACTTGGTATGGAAGAGCGGATTGCATATGACTGAACAGCGCCCGATCGCGGTCCTGGGAGGCGGGAGTTTCGGCACCGCCGTGGCTAACCTGCTGGCGGAGAACGGCCACGCGGTGCGCCAGTGGATGCGTGACCCGGAGCAGGCCGAGGCCATACGGCTCAACCGGGAGAATCCGCGTTACCTCAAGGGCATCAAGGTTCGCCCTGAAGTGGAGCCGGTCACCGATTTGCAGGCCACGCTCGATGGCAGCGATCTGTTCTTCGTTGCCTTGCCTTCCAGCGCCCTGCGCTCGGTGCTGGCGTCCCACGCCGAACGCCTGAGCGGCAAGTTGCTGGTGAGCCTGACCAAAGGCATCGAGGCGCAGACCTTCAAGCTGATGAGCGAGATTCTTGAGGAAATCGCCCCCAAGGCGCGCATCGGCGTGATTTCCGGGCCGAACCTGGCGCGGGAAATCGCCGAGCATGCGCTGACCGCCACCGTGGTCGCCAGTGAAGACGAGGAGCTTTGCCGGCGGGTCCAGGCCGCCCTTCATGGCCGAACCTTCCGGGTCTATGCCAGCGCCGATCGTTTCGGCGTGGAGCTGGGCGGGGCGCTGAAGAATGTCTACGCGATCATCGCCGGCATGGCGGTCGCGCTGGGCATGGGCGAAAACACCAAGAGCATGCTGATCACCCGGGCGCTGGCGGAGATGACCCGTTTTGCCGTCAGCCAGGGTGCGAACCCGATGACATTCCTCGGGCTGGCCGGGGTGGGCGACCTGATTGTCACCTGCTCTTCGCCCAAGAGTCGCAACTACCAGGTCGGCTTCGCCCTCGGCCAGGGCCTGAGCCTGGACGAGGCCGTGTCGCGCCTGGGCGAAGTGGCGGAAGGGGTCAATACCCTCAAGGTCCTCAAGGCCAAGTCCCAGGAAACCGGGGTGTATATGCCGCTGGTCGCGGGACTGCACGCCATTCTGTTTGAAGGGCGCACGCTGGAGCAGGTCATCGAACTGTTGATGCGTGGCGAACCGAAGACCGATGTCGATTTCATTTCCACCAGCGGTTTCAACTGATTCCGTATCGACCGCAAGCAGGAGCGAACCATGAACGATCCGAAAGGGCAGCCACAATACGAATCCATCCTGCTGCGTGTGCTGTGGATGGTGATTTACCTGCTGGTCTGGCAGGTGGCGCAATTCATCCTCGGCGCCGTGGTGCTGGTGCAATTGGTTTATCGACTGATCTACGGCGCACCCAGCGCCAGCCTGATGAATTTTGGCGACAGCCTGAGCCAGTTCCTCGCGCAGATCGGCCGCTTCGGCACTTTCCACAGCGACCAGAAACCCTGGCCCTTCGCTGACTGGCCGACCCCGCGGACACCGGAAGGCGAAGCGCCTCACACCGTGGCGCCGGCGCCGCACCCGGTCCGTGACGAGGAGCCGAAACTATGAAACTGTGGGTATTGCGTCACGGTGAAGCCGAGCCGCACGGGGCTCGTCCGGACCCTGAGCGGGTATTGACGGTCCATGGCCGCGAAGAGGTGCTGCGCAGCGCCGGGCAGTTGATGGCTGAGCCGTTGCGGGCCATTTATGCCAGTCCCTACGTGCGTGCCCAGCAAACCGCGCAACTGGTGCGTGAAGCCCTGGGGTTCGAGCCAGAGTTGATCACGGTCGACTGGCTCACCCCGGAGACCCGGCCGGCCGATGTGTTGAAACATCTGGAGGACCAGGACGACGTACTGCTGGTCAGCCACAACCCGCTGGTGGGCAGCCTGCTGGGCTTGTTGCAGCACGGCCACCTGCAGCAACCTGAACAGGTGCAAACGGCCGGTCTGGCGGAGCTGGAAGGCGACTTGCCGTTGGCCGGCTCGATGAAACTCAAGAGCCTCAGGCACCCCTAAGAAACCGCTTGCGGGCGGGCAAAACAAAAAATCACGAAGGAAGGGCACGATGAGTCTTTGGCGCACCACCCCCAACATCGAACAACTGAACGCCGCCGGTAAAAATACCATCAGCGAAGTGCTGGACATCCGTTTTGAATCCTTCGATGACGAATCCCTGACCGCGAGCATGGTGGTCGATCATCGCACCCACCAACCGTTCGGGTTGCTGCACGGCGGCGCGTCGGTGGTGCTGGCCGAAACGGTCGGATCCATGGCCGCCTACCTGTGCGTCGACACCAGGAAGTTCTATTGCGTCGGCCTGGAAATCAACGCCAACCACCTGCGTGGCGTGCGCAGCGGGCGGGTCACCGCGACGGCTCGCGTGGTTCACCTGGGCCGCACTACGCAGGTCTGGGACATTCGCCTGGTCAATGATGATGGCAAGGTCAACTGTGTATCGCGCCTGACCATGGCGGTAGTGCCGCTGGGCGAGCAGCCGCCGGCGCGTTGATGCCTACGGGGACGTCTTCGTGGCGAGGGAGCTTGCTCCCGCTGGGCCGCAAAGCGGCCCCCGGTCAATTGACTCGCGCAGCCTGACATACCGCGTCGCCTGGCTTCGGGCCTGCTGCGCAGGCCAGCGGGAGCAAGCTCCCTCGCCACGGGTGCAGCGGGGCAGGGCGCCATATCCCAACCCCGACTGTCATCATTCCTGTCAGTTACGGTCATTGCCGGGCTATCGGGTTCTGCGGACAATCGGTGGCAGTTCTCGCAACGGATCGGCCAACATGTCGCAACAGGTGTTTTTCGCCCACGCCAATGGTTTCCCCTCGGCTACCTACGACAAGCTGTTCGCCGCGCTGGCGCCGCAATATGAGGTCGCGCACCTCGAACTGCACGGTCACGACCCACGGTTTCCGGTGGACGACAACTGGAACAACCTGGTGGACGAGCTGATTCATCACCTGGAGCAGCAACCGGAACCGGTGTGGGGCGTCGGGCATTCCCTGGGCGGTGTGTTGCACTTGCACGCGGCGTTGCGTTGCCCTCGGTTGTATCGCGGCGTGGTCATGCTCGATTCCCCGGTGCTGACCCGCGCCGACCGATGGCTGATCCTGGCCGCCAAGCGCATGGGGTTCATTGATCGCCTGACCCCGGCCGGGCGGACCCTGGGACGACGCGAGGAATTCAGCGACCTGGCGTCGGCGCGGGCCTATTTTGCCGGCAAAACGCTGTTTCGCGGTTTCGACCCGGAATGCTTTGAAGCTTATCTGCAACATGGCTTGCAACCCGTCGGTGACCGGTTGCGGCTGCGCTTCGACCCGGCCACGGAGATCAGCATCTACCGTGGCGTGCCCCATACCCGCCCCGCGAGGGCTGGAACACTCCAGGTTCCGCTGGCGGTAGTACGGGGCCGGCAGAGTCGCGTGGTGATGCGTCATCACACGCGTGTGGTGGGGCGCATGCCGCAGGGTGAATCCCTGACCATGCCCGGTGGCCACATGTTTCCCCTCGAATATCCCCAGGACACGGCCAACCTGCTCAAGGACCTGCTCCAGCGCTGGCAAGGGCCTGACGCATGAACGCCGTCGAAGAGGTTCGCCTGAGCTTGCCCCACATCGAACTGGCGGCCCATCTGTTCGGACCGGAGGATGGCCGGCCGGTGATCGCGCTGCATGGCTGGCTGGACAACGCCAACAGTTTTGCCCGGCTTGCCCCACGGCTGGAGGGTGTGCGGGTGATTGCCCTGGACATGGCCGGCCACGGTCATTCCGGACACCGCCCGCCCGGGGCCGGTTACGCCCTGTGGGACTACGCCCATGATGTGCTGCAAGTGGCCGAGCAATTGGGCTTGAAACGTTTCGCGTTGTTGGGGCACTCCATGGGCGCCATCGTTTCGCTGGTGCTGGCCGGCTCTCTGCCGGAGCGGATCACACACCTGGGCCTGATCGACGGGGTGATTCCGCCTACAGCCAAGGGCGACAATGCGGCGGAGCGGATGGGCATGGCCCTGCAGGCGCAGCTGGATTTGCAGGAAAAGCGCAAGCCGGTCTACACAACCCTCGACCGAGCCATCGAAGCGCGCATGAAAGGGCTGGTGGCGGTCAGTCGCGAGGCTGCCGAGTTGCTCGCCCAGCGCGGCCTGATGCCAGTGTCGGGCGGCTATACCTGGCGCACCGACAACCGCCTGACCTTGCCATCGCCACTGCGCCTGACCGATGAACAGGCCATGGCGTTCGTGGCCCGAGTCGCCTGTCCAGCGCACCTGGTTGTGGCAGCTGACGGCATGCTGGCCCAGCATCCGGAGTTGCTGGAACGTCTACCCTTCAGTCATGAGCGGTTGCCTGGCGGTCATCATTTGCACCTGAACGATGAGGTCGGTGCGGCTCTTGTAGCAGACTGTTTCAATCGGTTCTTCAGCGTTTCTTGACTTGCGCCGGGCAACTGTCGAGGCTTGGCGGGTGGAAAGGGAGCCAACCATGACAGAAAACCGTACATTCGCCTTGCTGCGCATCAGCATTAAAAGACGCCTTCGCGTCGCGCGGGTCCAGGCACAGTCGATCCGATGAAACTATCCATGTATTCATTCGCCCTGCTGGCGCTGGCCGCTTTCGGTCCGGCCGCCCTGGCCGCCGATGTGTCCGGCAGCCAGGACCTGGCGCGCGTGCCGCGGATGCCCGACGCGCAAATCGTCGATTACAAGCAAACCAGCGACCTTGAGCGTATCTACCCGATGGGCTCGATCCGCAGGATCAGCGGCCAGCTACGCTTCGATGGGCAGGTCGACGCCCGCGGCAACGTCACGTCGGTCACCTATGAATTACCGCCGGAGCACACCGCCACCCAGGCTTTTACCGCTGCTCGCGAAGCATTGCAGAAGCAGGACGCCGAGCTGCTTTTCTGGTGCCAGGCGCGTGATTGCGGTGAAAGCAGCCTGTGGGCCAATCAGGTGTTTGGCAATGCCAAGCTCTATGGTGCCGACAGCGGCCAGGCCTATCTGCTGTTGCGCCTGGCGCCGCCGGCGGACAACACGCTGATCGCGCTGTATGCCATCACCCGCGGCAACCGCAAGGCCTACCTGCACGTCGAACAGTTCGAAGCGAACGCTCCCCTGGGGGATCTGCTGCCGACATCTGCGACGTTGCTGCGCCAGCTCAAGGACACCGGCGTGCTGGATCTGCCGCGTCTTGCCGGCGAGCCGGACGACGCCTGGCAGCGCTTGCTCTCCCGGGCGCTGAACCTGGACACCGGCCTTCGGGTCAGTATCGCCGGCCCGCAGGCCGAGGTCTGGCGCCAGGCCCTCATTGGCCAGGGTGTGCGGGCCGCGCGCATGGAGACGTCCAGCGATGACGCGAAGGGTCTGCACCTTGAACTGTTGCGATAAGCTGTTTCAGGGATGCACCCTACGCCGTTGACCGGCCCCGTTAATTTTTCGAGACCTTTCATGCTCAATAACGATCGGCTATTGGTGCAGATCCTGCTGCTGGTGTTGTTCGGCGCAAGCCTCTGGGTGATGGCGCCATTCTGGTCGGCGCTGTTCTGGGGCGCCGTGCTGGCTTTCGCCAGCTGGCCGCTGATGCGCTTGCTGACCCGCTGGGTCAACGGGCGTGAATCCCTCGCCGCGGCGTTGCTGACGGTCGGCTGGATGTTACTGGTGGCGGTGCCGCTGGTGTGGCTGGGGTTCAACCTGGCCGATCATGTGCGCGATGCCACGGCGTTCATCAGGGATGTCCAGGTCGACGGCCTGCCCGCCGCGCCGGAATGGCTGGCTGGTGTGCCGCTGGTAGGCGGGCGGCTGGTGACGCTCTGGGACAGCATCGATCAACAGGGCGCGGCGATGATGGTGTCCATCAAGCCGTACCTCGGAAGGGTCGGCAATTGGTTGCTGGCCCGCAGCGCGCAAGTAGGCGGCGGTATTCTCGAACTGACGTTGAGCATCGTGTTCGTGTTCTTTTTCTACCGTGATGGCCCACGCCTGGCGGCCTTTGTCCAAGGCTTGCTGGAGCGGTTGATTGGTGACCGGGCCGGGTACTACGTTGATCTGGTGGCCGGTACGGTGCAGCGGGTGGTCAACGGCGTGATCGGTACCGCGGCGGCCCAGGCCGTGCTCGCGCTGATCGGTTTCCTGATCGCGGGCGTGCCGGGAGCACTGGTGCTTGGTATTGTCACTTTCCTGCTCAGCCTGATTCCCATGGGCCCGCCGCTGGTCTGGATCCCCGCAACGGCCTGGCTGGCGTGGAAGGGCGAATACGGGATGGCGGTGTTCCTCGGTATCTGGGGCACCTTCATCATCAGCGGCGTGGATAACGTGCTCAAGCCTTACCTGATCAGCCGTGGCGGAAACCTGCCGCTGGTCATCGTGCTGCTGGGGGTTTTCGGCGGGTTGATCGCCTTTGGTTTCATCGGCCTGTTCATCGGTCCGACGCTGTTGGCGGTGGCGTACAGCTTGCTGACGGATTGGAGCAAGAGCCACGCGCGCTAGGACTGCAGGTTAACCTGTGGCGCGGTGCGGGTAATCAGCCAGTTGGTCAAGATCAAAGTCGGGGCTGGATGACGATTTACCGATCATCGGGTCCCGCACAGGCGCTGGTTCCGCTACAATGCGCGCCGATTTCGACTTGCCTGAGAGCCCGCTCATGTCCGCCTGCCAGACGCCTATCATCGTCGCCCTGGATTTCCCTACCCGTGACGCCGCCCTGAAGCTGGCCGACCAGTTGGACCCCAAGCTCTGCCGGGTCAAAGTCGGCAAGGAACTGTTCACCAGTTGTGCTGCGGAAATCGTCGGCACCCTGCGGGACAAGGGCTTCGAGGTCTTCCTCGACCTGAAATTCCACGACATCCCCAACACCACCGCCATGGCCGTCAAGGCCGCTGCGGAGATGGGTGTGTGGATGGTTAACGTGCACTGCTCCGGTGGCCTGCGCATGATGGCGGCGTGCCGGGAAGTGCTGGACCAGCGCAGCGGTCCGAAACCGCTGCTGATCGGCGTGACCGTGCTGACCAGCATGGAGCGTGAGGACCTGGCGGGAATCGGCTTGGACATCGAGCCCCAGGAGCAGGTGTTGCGTCTGGCGGCGCTGGCGCAGAAGGCCGGCATGGACGGTCTGGTCTGTTCGGCCCTGGAAGCCGGCGCCCTGAAGACGGCCCACCCGTCACTGCAACTGGTGACCCCGGGGATTCGTCCAGCGGGCAGCGCCCAGGACGACCAGCGCCGTATCCTGACTCCGCGCCAGGCACTGGATGCCGGTTCTGACTATCTGGTGATAGGCCGTCCGATCAGCCAGGCCGCCGATCCTGCCAAGGCCTTGGCGGCGGTGGTGGCCGAACTGGCCTGACGGCCACCTGTGGTTCAACTCTGCTCACCTCACCTGTGGGGGCGAGCCTGCTCGCGAAAGCGGTATGTCAGTCAAGCTGATATTGACTGACACGGCCCCTTCGCGAGCAGGCTCGCTCCCACAGTTGCTTCCTGTCAGACCTTCAACACCAACTTCCCGAAGTTCTCCCCGCTGAACAGCTTGGTCAGCGTCTCGGGGAAGGTCTCCAGACCTTCGACAATGTCTTCCTTGCTCTTGAGCTGCCCCTTGGCCATCCAGCCGGCCATTTCCTGCCCGGCGGCGGCGAATTGCGCGGCGTAGTCCATGACCACGAAACCTTCCATGCGTGCGCGATTGACCAATAGCGACAGATAGTTGGCCGGTCCTTTCACCGCTTCCTTGTTGTTGTATTGGCTGATCGCGCCGCAAATCACCACGCGGGCCTTCATATTCAGGCGGCTGAGCACCGCGTCGAGGATGTCGCCGCCGACGTTGTCGAAATACACATCCACGCCTTTGGGGCATTCGCGCTTGAGGCCGGCATGGACGTCTTCGCTCTTGTAGTCGATGGCGCCGTCAAAACCCAGCTCATCAATGAGAAACCGGCATTTATCGGCACCGCCGGCAATGCCGACCACGCGACAACCTTTGATTTTGGCGATCTGCCCGGCGATGCTGCCTACCGCACCGGCGGCTCCCGAGAGCACTACGGTTTCGCCGGCCTTGGGGGCGCCGACATCCAGCAGGGCGAAGTAGGCGGTCATGCCGGTCATGCCCAGCGCGGACAAATAACGCGGCAGCGGCGCCAGGTTCGGATCTACCTTGTAGAAACCTCGTGGCTCGCCGAGGAAATAATCCTGCACGCCCAATGCACCGTTGACGTAGTCCCCGACCGCGAAGCCCGGATTGTTCGACGCGACAACCTGGCCTACGCCCAAGGCCCGCATGACTTCGCCGATGCCGACCGGCGGGATATAGGACTTACCCTCGTTCATCCAGCCACGCATGGCCGGATCCAGAGAAAGGTATTCGTTCTTCACCAGGATCTGACCGGCTGCCGGTTCGCCGACCGGCACTTGTTGATAAGTGAATGTCTCGCGGGTCGCGGCGCCTACCGGGCGTTTCGCGAGCAGGAACTGGCGGTTGATCTGGGCAGTCATGGCTTGCACTCAAGATGAATGAAGCCTTGTTGATAGACCCTCGGGGACTTGGCCGCAAGGTTTGCCGACACAGCGAATGCACGTCGATCCAACCCGGTGATGATGCGGACGGGGCTGTCATCACTGGCATCCATGAATATCCAACCGGCATTTGCATAGTGCTGCCGTAGTAGCGCGGGCGATGACTATATTCAGCGACTCCCGTAACTCTTCGAGGCATTGACAATGAGCATGACGTTTTCCGGACAGGTTGCCGTGGTGACGGGCGCGGCAGCAGGCATTGGCCGCGCCACCGCGCAGGCGTTCGCGGCGCAAGGCCTGAAAGTGGTCGCGGCGGACCTGGACGTGGCCGGCGGCGAGGGCACCGTGCAGTTGATTCGCGATGCCGGTGGAGAGGCGGTGTTCGTGCGCTGTGACGTGACCGTGGAAAGCGATGTGCAACGTCTGATGGACGAGGTGATCAGTGCCTACGGTCGCCTGGATTACGCATTCAATAACGCCGGCATCGAGATCGAGAAGGGCAAGCTGGCCGATGGCACGCTGGACGAGTTCGACGCGATCATGGGGGTCAACGTCAAAGGCGTCTGGCTGTGCATGAAGTATCAATTGCCGTTGCTGCTGGCCCAAGGGGGCGGCGCTATCGTCAATACGGCCTCGGTGGCCGGGCTAGGGGCTGCGCCGAAAATGAGCATCTATGCAGCCTCCAAGCATGCGGTGATCGGCCTGACCAAGTCGGCCGCCATCGAATACGCCAAGAAGAAGATTCGCGTGAATGCGGTCTGCCCGGCGGTCATCGACACCGATATGTTCCGGCGCGCCTACGAGGCGGACCCGAAGAAAGGCGAGTTCGCCAATGCGATGCATCCTGTGGGGCGTATTGGCAAGGTCGAGGAAATAGCCAGCGCGGTGCTATACCTGTGCAGCGACGGGGCGGCATTCACCACCGGGCATTCGTTGGCCGTGGACGGCGGGGTCACGGCGTTCTGACCGTCAGGGTTGCAACCCTGTACGCAGGACTAAGCCCGCACTGGATGCGGGCTTTGTTTTTTCTGGGGAAGGTTCACTTGATGGACCGACCAATGTATTTCAAAGAATGAGAAGCAGACGTTTTCACGCCGTTGGCTTACATCGTCCGATCCGGCCCTGTGCTTAACTGTTTGTGAACGCAAACACATACGCTTAGGAGCTTGGTTACTCATGGAGTTGAGAATCGACCGGCAGGCCCTGGTGCCTGTCGTGCAGCAAATTGTCGACGCGCTGGCCAGCCGGATCCGCCAGGGTGTGGTACCGCCAGGAGCCCGACTGCCGTCCATCCGACAGTTGGCGCGGGAAAACCTGCTAAGCCAGGCGAGTGTCCACGAGGCTTGCCAGCGGCTGGTGGCCCAGGGGTTGCTGGCATCTCGTCACGGCTCAAGTTTTCTGGTTGCCTCAGGCCCCTTGGCATGGCATGAGCCTGTCGATCAGTTTTGGCCGCCGGGCATTTCTGACCAGCAGGCGGGATTGGGGGACGGTTTGCCAGGGCCACTGGAGTTGGGTGGCGGCGGGTTGCCGGAGAGTTGGCGTGAAAGCGATGACCTTGGTTATGCGATCCGCCAGGTCTCTCGAACCGACATGGCGGGGCTGTTCAACTACAGCACGCCGATGGGGCTGCCGGCACTGCGGGAGCAATTGTCCAGGCGCCTGAAACAGTTTGATATCAACGCTGATGAAAACCTGGTCCTGACCACGACGGGGGCAAGCCACGGGCTGGACCTGATCGTGCGGACACTTCTGCAACCAGGGAGCTGCGTCGTGGTGGAAAGCCCGGGTTATTCGAAACTGTTCGACCTGCTCCGGCTGCACAAGATCGACATGGTCGAACTGCCGAGGACTCCCCACGGCCCGGACATCGCTGCGCTCGAATGTCTGTTGGCGATGCATCGCCCCAGTGCCCTGTTCATCAACAGTGCCTGCCACAACCCGACCGGCAGCAACCTGTCCCTGGCCGTGGCCCAGCGGTTGCTGGAGCTGGCGAAAGAGCACGCCTTGCTGGTCATCGAGGACGATGTCTATGCCGACTTCCAGGGTTCGACGCGAGTCCGACTGGCCGCTCTGGATGCCGATGTGATCTACCTCGGCAGTTTCTCGAAAACCCTCAGCAGTTCTTTGCGAGTCGGCTTCGTGGCAGCCAGGTCCTGCGTTATCGCGCGCCTGAGCGAGGTCAAGGGAATAACCAGCATGGGCGGGTCGCGATTCTGTGAAGCGGTGTTGACCAATCTGTTGGCCAACGGTGCCTACCGAAAACTGGTCCAGCGCCAGCGACAGCGGTTGAATGCCGATATGGCTGTAACATTGGAGTTGCTCGACGAGACCGACTGGGAAGTGTTTGGCAAGCCGGCGGGAGGGCTGTTCATTTGGGCGCGTCCGCCCGTTTGCGACTATGCCAGGTTGCAGCGTCTGGCCAGGTACTGCGGCATCCAGCTGTCCTCGCGTACGGCGTTCAGTCCTTCAGGCACCGACACTGACTGGTTGCGGATCAACGTGGCCCATGCCCGAGACCCCAAGGCGCTGGCGTTTTTCCATGCCACGGCTCTGGATCGACCTCAAGTGTCCTGAAAACGACGCGGCTGTAGCTTTTTGCCATTATTCCGACGCAGGCATCTTGTGTTGCGAGGTGTCTCGTTGCGAATCTGCAAGCAACACACACTGGCAGAGGACTGGGCGCAATGATTACGGCCGTGCAAGGACGTTTTGCCAACCTCGGTATGGCGAAAAAACTGGGCATCGGGTTTTTCCTGGTGTTGCTGCTCACCGCGTTGGTGGCGGCCATCGGTGTCTGGTCCCTGCAAACCATCAGTCAGCGTTTCGATGGTTTGAAACAGATGTCGTCCCTCAACAGCGGGTTGCTCAAGGTCCGGTTGCTTGAGCAGGAATACGCCTCGCGCTCCGACCCCAAGACGGCCGATGCCTTGCGCCAGGGTGTCGATGCATTGGTTGCCCTGGCGAATGAGCTCAAGGCGCAATCGGCTGCCAATGTACCGGTGATGAATGATGTGGAGCAGGCCCTGGCGGCGTATCGCAAGGCGTTCGATGAGTTTGTGGATCTGAGCCAGAGCAAGGACCTGGCCCTGGAAATGGCCAGTTGGTCGGTTTCCAGTGTCGCCAACAACCTGGATGTGTTGCAGGCGGGTCTGGCCGATGACGGCGCCTATACCTTGAAAGAGTCCGAAGGCAAGGACGGTGCGGAATTCATCGAGCAGGCCAACCAGGTCAGCGAGGTCTCGCGGCTGATGCTGCAGGCCATGAACGAAGCGCGGGTTCGCCTGGACCAGAGCCGTAAAGGCAGCGAGGAGAACGCTGGGCAAGGCAACATCGAACAGGCCGAGCAGGCCATGAAACTGGCCGAAGTACTCAAGGGCGCGGTCAAGGATCCAGGTTACCAGACCGTACTCAACGAAGTGGCCGGGCACATCGGCGGATTTAATCAGCAGTTGGCCGAATACACCGGTTTGCTGGCCAAGGAGAAAACCGTCTACCAACAATTGCATGAGCGTGCCGACCAGGTTGTGGCGCGGGTCGACCAGGCCTACAACGCCGAAGACAGTGCAATGCAGGCGGAGCTGAAGAAAAATTCGCTGATGATCGTCGGTTCGTCGGCCCTGGCCCTGCTGGTGGGATTGATCGCTGCCTGGCTCATCACCCGCCTGATCGTTACGCCGCTGCGCAGTGTCATTCGCGTCGCCCAACAGATTGCTTCAGGTGACTTGAGTGCCAAGGTCGATGTGACACGTCGGGATGAGATCGGCCAGTTGATGCTGGCCATGCAGCAGATGGCGGCCGGCTTGAGCAGCATCGTCAGCGGCTTGCAGGCCGGCATCGAGCAATTGGCCAGCTCGGCACAGTCGCTGTCGTCCGTGACCGAGCAGACCAACCTTGAAGTCAGCAGCCAGAAGGAGGAGACCGAGCAGGTGGCCACGGCCATGAACCAGATGACCGCCACCGTGCATGACGTGGCGCGCAACGCCGAAGAGGCCGCGCAAGCAGCCCAGACCGCCGACGACAAGGTTGAAAGCGGCCAGCGGGTGGTGCGCCAGAGCATGGTGCGTATCGAACAACTGGCTGATTCGGCCATGTCGGCCAGCACCAGCATCGAAAGCCTCAGCGCCGAGATACAGAACATCGGCACGGTGCTGAGCGTGATCAAGAGCGTCGCCGAACAAACCAACCTGCTGGCGCTCAACGCCGCTATCGAGGCGGCCAGGGCTGGCGAGCAGGGCAGGGGTTTTGCCGTGGTGGCCGATGAGGTACGAGCCCTGGCCAAGCGTACGCAACAGTCCACCGAGGAAATCGAGCGATTGGTCAGCGCCCTGCGCTCGGCCGCACAGGCCTCCGTACAACAGATCCAGAGCAGCGGCGAATTGGTCAAAATGGCCGTCAGCGATGCGCTGCAGACTGAAAGCGCACTGGGCAGCATCGCGGCGGCGGTGTCGTTGATCCAGCAGATGAACCAACAGATCGCGGCGGCAGCCGAGCAACAGAGTTCGGTGGCTGAAGAGATCAACCGCAGTGTTACCAGTATCCGTGCCAGCGCCGATCAATCGTCCATGGCCATGCAGGGCAATGCCGCTTCAAGCATTGAGCTGGCACAGCTGGGGAGCGAGTTGAAGGGGATGGTGGGGCATTTCAGGTTGTGAGTGTGGGGCTGCACTGATCGCCTTCGCGAGCAGGCTCGCTCCTACATTGGATCTTCGGTATGCGCTGCATCATGTGCGACACCAGACCCTGTGGGAGCGAGCCTGCTCGCGAAGGCGGCGTGTCAGGCACTGAGATGCTGGATGTGCTGGCCTCTTCGCGAGCAGGCTCGCTCCCACCCACAGAGAAATGTGTTTGCACAAGAAACGGGCGGGCTATCAGTCCGAACTCAATCGTAGACTTTCTTCTTTTTCCACTCGTCGTTCGCTTCGTCTTCCTTCAACCCTTCAGTCAACTGGTTAACCTCGCCCTCGACCGGCTGGGTGCTGGCCAGGACCTGGGCGTTGGCGCGGGCCAGAAGCTTCTCCAGATAGGCCAACTGTTCGGCATAGACCTGCGGCTCCTGCTGTTTGCGCAGGTATTGCACGCCCCGCTCGAAGGCCAGGCGGGCCTGCCCCGGTTGCTCCTGTTGCAAGGCTTGCTGACCGAGATTGTTAAAGAACTCGATGTGCAGCAGTACCAGCAGGTGCCGCACTTCACGGATCCAGCGCTTGGCCTCGTTGGGCGGCAGGAAGCCATCCTGCGCGGCGCGGGTGATCTGGCCGTGCAACGCTTCGAGCAGAAACCGCACATCCTTGGCCTTGGCCTCGGTTTGTATCGGTGCCGGCGGGTTGCTTACCGGAATCGACTCACCCTGGGCAGCCAATGCGGAGAGTTCATCCAGGCGAGCCTTGACCGCAGCGTTGGACTTTTCAAGATTGAGCAAGCGCTGGCAGACATTCATCTCCAGGCGCGTCATCAGCAATTTCAGGGCCGGGGTCATCAACTGGCCGGGGAAGGTTTCCGTGAGCTCGCCGCAACGCCGCAAGCGGTCGTTGAGTTCGACTTTGGTGCGGGCCTTTTCCAGCTTGTTGTTTTCCACCACATGGTTCATGTAGCCAATGGCGATCAACAGTGCGATCCCGGCTACGACGAGCAGGGTGATCATGAGTGGTGTCACCGGTAAGACCTCTTTATTAGCGTTCGCATGTCATGAGTGTAGTGGCTTGGCTTTTAAGCGCATAGGCCCGAGCGACGCGATTAGACGGGCGACGTACTGTTCACGCGGCGCGTAGCGGAGTAGATGCACATTGCCACTATTTGTCGGGCGCGACTATAACCCCTTGGCGGGCGACAGAATATAGGCGCCAGAGAGCGGACGGGGAAAATCCGCGAATCCTCCTCAAACCGGGCGAAGTCATTGATTTAAATAAATTTATATTCGGGGGTTGACGACCCTCCAATCCATCCATAGAATGCGCGCCACTTACAGCGTAAAGCACTCAGCCAAACGCGATAAGCAGTGAATGTTGTACGTGTGTCCCCTTCGTCTAGTGGCCTAGGACACCGCCCTTTCACGGCGGTAACAGGGGTTCGAGTCCCCTAGGGGACGCCAATGCGGGAATAGCTCAGTTGGTAGAGCACGACCTTGCCAAGGTCGGGGTCGCGAGTTCGAGTCTCGTTTCCCGCTCCAATTTTAAACAGCGTTGCTTTCGGGCAGGGCTGAGTGAAACCAGAGCCGACATCTTCGGATGCGGATTTGGGCACTGGGATACACACCATGTGTTCCAGTTAGCGTGTCCCCTTCGTCTAGTGGCCTAGGACACCGCCCTTTCACGGCGGTAACAGGGGTTCGAGTCCCCTAGGGGACGCCATTTGCGGGAATAGCTCAGTTGGTAGAGCACGACCTTGCCAAGGTCGGGGTCGCGAGTTCGAGTCTCGTTTCCCGCTCCAAATTCAAAAAAACGCCGCTCATCGAGCGGCGTTTTTTTATGCGCGTGAAAAAAGTCTTTTTCAGCCCTCAAGGCTGTGTACCAGGCTTTCCAGCGCCTCCTCATCCGATGGCAACGGCGCCGGGCTTGCGCAACGCATCAGATAGGCAAGGCGATATTCGCTCGGCGTACAGTTGGCGTACTGCTTGAAGGCACGCGCGAAGTAGGACGGGTCCTTGAATCCGGCCTCGTAGCCGATGCTGGTGATGGGCATCTGGCTGTTGTCGAGCAATTCCTTGGCGAAACTCATGCGCTTGTTCAGCACGTAGTCGGTGAACCCCAGGCCATTGGTCTCCTTGAACACGCGGCTGAAGCGAAACGTCGTCATGCCGCAACGCTTGGCCAGGTCGCGCTGATCGATGCTGTCGCGAAAGTGCTGGTCGATGTACAGCATGATGTGGTTGAGGGCCTGGTGTTTCTGATGCCCGGAGGTCAGGCGGATGCTGTCCGGCAGCGTTGGCGCATGGTCGATCTGCGAGGTCGAGCCATGGCCACCAGCCTGCCTGCGCAATTCGCACAATTGCACCACGGCGGTCAGGTAGCGTTTCCTCTCGGCGGCTGTCAGGGGAAGTACCATGTATTCCCAGACGCTCGAGCGCATGGCCCAGACCGCCAGCTCCTCGGAGTGCTGCACCGTGAACATGCTGATGGGAATTGCCGGGACGGTGCGCTTGATGTCCAGCAGCCGCCTGAGTCCCTGGGTATCCGGCCGGTCGAAATGAATGCAGATCATGTCGGCCTGTACGCCATTGGGCAGCAGGGGGTTTTTTGCCAGGACGCAATTGCACGTTTGCTCGAACTGGCTGGCGAGTTCCTTGGTGGACCGATCATGCGTCAGATCGAACCACAACAGCTTGGGCTTTCCAGTCTGATTCGGCGCCATAGGACAACTACTCGGTGGTTCTTCCTGCCCGTTAGCTAGCAGTATTGTCAATGTGCTATCAGTTTGCCGAATAAATTTTCCCCGGCGTCCCGTCCTTTAGCGCGTGCCCCAGCCACCGCCGGTATAGCGCCCGGGAGGGTTGGGGTTCATGGGCAGGGCTATTTCGTCTGCCGCGCAAAATAATCCTAGCGTTGTGCAAAATCCTCCTAACGACTGTACCGACCTGCTGACTAGGGTTGCATCAGGCAGTTCGCAAAGTACTGCCTCTTTGAAAACAACCCCGATGAGGTGTGCGAAATGACTCTTCAAACTATCAAGGCTTCGGTACTGAAGTTCGCCAAAGATGAAGATGGCCTGACCATTGTGGAATACGCCGTGGCCGGTGGCCTGATCACCGTATTGGTCGCCGCAGCCTTCGTCCTGCTGGGCGGGGCTGTCAACACCAAGATCCGTGCGTTGTGCCAGGCCGTCAACGGCAACGTTGCCTGCTGACGGCGAACTTGCGCGATGGGGACACGGTAACTTCCAGGGAAGCTGCTTGCGACTCTTTTGCAGTGAGTACAACGACTTGGACAAATGGACTTGGTGCTGTCCCCGACAACTAAGTTCATGACTTCGAGCCTTTGTTCAAAGGTAGGGTGAATCAAGATGACTCTTCAAACAGCAAAAACTGCAATCAGCAAGTTCGCCAAGGATGAAGATGGCCTGACCATCGTCGAATACGCCGTGGCGGGCGGCCTGATCACGGTGTTGGTGGCAGCGGCTTTCGTCCTCCTGGGCGGTGTCGTGGATACCAAGATCCGCGCGCTGTGCCAGGCCGCCAACGGCAACGTGGCCTGCTAACGACAATCGCAACAGGGAGGCACGTCATGTCCATGGAATTGCTGATATCGACAGTATTGCTGCTAGGACTGCTGGGAGTGGCGGTGGTGGGCGATCTGCGTCGCCACCGTATCCCTAACACGCTGGTCCTGACGGGGGTTGCGCTGGGATTGGCCGGCCAGGTTTATACCGGCGGGTTGAGCGGGTTGGGTGACAGCCTGCTGGGCATGCTGATCTGTTTCGCGCTGTTCCTGCCGATGTACGCCGTGGGCGGCATGGCCGCTGGCGACGTCAAGTTGATGACCATGGTCGGCGGTTTCCTGCCCTTTCATTACGCCCTCTGGGCGGCGCTGTTCAGCCTGATCGCCGGCGGGGTGTGCGGTTTCCTGATCGTCCTGGCCCGCGGCCAACTGCTCCGGACCCTGCAGCGTTACTGGTTGAGCGTCCGGGCCCAGGCCTATCTGGCGCCCACTGTCGATGAGGTGGCTGGCAAACCTTTTCCCTATTCGATTGCAATCCTGATCGGCACCTTGAACAGCGTTTACTGGCAACTGGTTGCCGACGGCTGGGGAGTCTAGTCATGCACGTCATCAACGATAGCGATGCCTACCCCAGTGAACGGGAAGCGGTGCAGCGCCTGGCGCCCCAGCCTGGCTCCATACGCGACACCGGCCTGACCGACAGCTTTCTCGGCGAACTGCTCTGCAAGCATTTGCACGAAGCCGGTGTGCTGGACATGTCGCGACTGGTCGAACGCCTGGCCCTGACCGGCGCAGTGCTGGAGGAAGTGCTGGCCTTCCTGCGCAAGGACGGCCGGGTCGAAGTGCTGGGCCAGCTGGCCCAGGCAGGCGGGCAGTCGCTGCGTTATGGCCTGACCGAACGCGGCCGCAGTTTCGCCCGGGATGCGCTGGCCCGCAGTGGCTACATCGGCGCGGCACCGTTCCCGGTCAGCACGTATCGCTCGCTGATCAAGATCCAGACCATCCACCACGGCCGTATCACCGCCAAGGATATGAACCACGCCCTGGCGGGCATGGTGCTGAGCCAGGGCATGCTCGACCAGTTGGGCGTCGCGCTGAATTCCGGGCGAGCAATCATGATCTACGGCCCGGCGGGCACTGGGAAAACCTACGTCAGCAGCCGGCTGATCCGGTTGTTTGCCGAGGCCATCTGGGTGCCCCACGCCATCGTCATCAACGAGTCGGTGATCGAGATCTACGATCCGCAGGTGCACCAGCGTCTGGATGACAGCAGCCAGACGAACAGCCTGATGCTCAACGAAGGCATCGATCGCCGGTTGCTGTGCTGCAAACGTCCGATCGTCATCACCGGCGGCGAATTGAGCATGGAGCAACTGGACGTACGCTACGACCCGTTCACCCGCCAATACCAGGCGGCCTTGCAGCTCAAGGCCAGCAACGGCCTGTTCATCATCGACGACATGGGCCGCCAGCGCATGGCCCCGGCTGAATTGCTCAATCGCTGGATCGTGCCGATGGAGGAAAAGCGCGACTTCATCAACCTGGGCGGCGGCCGCCACTGCGAGCTGCCGTTCGACCTGGTGCTGGTGTTCTCCACCAACCTCAATCCCCTCGAACTGGCCGACGAGGCCTTCCTGCGGCGCATCGGCTACAAGGTCCAGTTCGGCTACCTCAAACCCGAGGAATACGAGCGCATCTGGCGCCAGGAATGCGAACGCCTGGGCATCGTGCATGACCCGCTGCTGGTGCGTCATGTCCTGCAGCGGTTGTATGGGGGCGAGGGCATGCCGCTGGTGCCCTGCCATCCCCGCGACCTGTTGAGCATGGCGCTCGACCGCCAGCGTTACCTGGGCGGTTCCGGGCCCCTGGCGCCCCAAGAGCTGGAGTGGGCCTGGCACAACTACTTCGTTCAGCTCGACTTCCTTTGATCTGGAGATACCGACATGAGCTCTCGTACGTTTTCGCTGATAGGCGTTTCCCTGGTAATGGGCCTTGGTGCCGCATGGATGGCTGACTCCTGGCTGAGCGCGCGACTCAACGCGACCCCCGACGATCATCTGCGCAGCGTCGTCATCGCGACGGTCCAAATCCCCTTCGGGCAAATGGTCGAGGCCCAGCAGGTGACGACCGTGCGCATGCCCATGGACACCATCCCGGACGATGCCTTCGATGCCAGTGAAAAAGCCGTGGGCAAGATCGCCACGTTCGACATCCTGCGCGGCGACATCGTGCGCGGTGCCCGGCTCAGCGAGCACTTGGGTGGCAGCACCCTGGCCTCGCTGATCGCGCCGGACAAACGCGCCATATCGGTACGCGTGGATGATGTGGTCGGTGTCGGTGGATTCCTGTTGCCAGGTAATCGGGTCGATGTGCTGGCGACCAAGACCACCAACGCCGGTAGCAACAGCGCCACGTCCCGGACTCTGCTGGAGAACCTGCGGGTGCTGGCGGTGGACCAGACGGCGGGTACTGACAAGACCCAACCGGTAGTGGTGCGGGCCGTGACCCTGGAAATGTCCGCCAGCGAAGCGGAATTGCTGGTCACCGCGCAGACCGAAGGCAAGCTGCAACTGGCCTTGCGCAACCCGTTGAACCTGGAGAAGAGAGCCGTGGCCGTTGCGCCGCCAGCTCCGGCGCCGATGATGGCGGTGGCTGCAGCTCCGGTGCCACGGCCTGCGGTGCAGCGCAGCGCCAAGCCTCAGGGCAGTGCGGTCACGTTGATCCGTGGGGTTGAAAGCAGTGTGATCAACATCCGCTGAATGAAGCACCCGTGCCAGCCCCCTCGGGCTGGCGATACCGATCCTCAACGTTGTAGATGAGGGCTCGATGATGAATTCCAGTACCCGGCAGCCCTTGACGCTGCCTAGACGCCAGGGAGGGGCGGTGAGTGTATTGATGGTGATCGCGCTGGTGGCGATTTCCATGATGGCGGCGTTGGCCCTGGACGGCGGTCACATGTTGCTGAACAAGACGCGCCTGCAGAACGCGGTGGATGCCGCGGCCTTGGGTGGCGCGAAGACCCTGAGCCAGGTGAGCGGTGGCGTCAACATGTCCAGCAGTACCCGCACGGCGGCCCTGGACACCCTGACGCTCAATGCCGACGCCGCTGGCAACGCCGAACTCGCAACGGCCATCGCCGGCAATCCGGGGGCGTTTGCCGTGGTCGAGTTGGCCAGCAGCGTCTATGGGCCTTTCTCCTATCCTGGCCCGACCGATGCGAAGTACGTACGGGTATCGGTCGCCAGTTATCAACTGAACGGGTTCTTCTGGAGTGCCGTCCAGACGATAGGCAGCGACGGCCTGGGCAACAAAAGAGTCGCGGCGATCGCCACGGCAGGCCCCAGCCCGACGGCTCCGTGCGATCTGGCGCCGCTCATGGTCTGTGGCGATACCTCTCAATACAACCCGGCCGCCGGCAATTTCTGGGGCTACCGCTTTGGTGACCTGGAAGTGTTGAAGACTGCGGCAGGCAATACTTCGCCCATCGGACCGGGCAACTTCCAACTGCTCGATTTTGGCTCCGGCGGCAGTGCGGTACGGGAAGACCTGGCCGGTGGTGGTTCGATTTGCCGCAGTGTCGGGGACAACGTCCAGACCTCGCCCGGCAACAAGGCGGGCCCGACATCCCAGGGCCTGAACACCCGCTTCGGGATCTACAACGGTCCGGTCAGTTCCTCCGACTACCCGCCCGATCTGGTCACGGCCTCCAACACGCCGGCAATGACCTATGACGATGCGCTTGGCCCCAGATACGAAGGCCAGTCTGTCACCTCGAGCAATGGCGACCTGTCGGCGGGCGGCCAGGCAATCCTGGATTACAACGATTGGCGCGCCAGCGTTGCCGCGTGTGTCGCGGGAGGCGGCAGCGGCTGTGAAAGCAATGGGGTGTTCGAGCGCAGGATGCTGAAAATCGTCATCGGCGACTGCGCCGGAAAACTCAGCGGCTCGACTTCGATCCCGGTCCTCGGTTTCGGCTGCTATTTCGTCGTGCAGCCGGTGAACGGCGGTGGTTCGGAATCCGTCATCTTCGGTCAGTTCGTCCAGGAGTGCGAGGGCGACAACGTCCCCGGGCCGACGCCGTCCAGCGATGCCGGCCCGCAAATCATCCAGCTCTATAAAACCTACCTCAACGGCAGCGGCACTCCGAGCACCGACTCGTAGGAGGCGTCATGAGACTTGTCCCATTCAGACCGCGTCGCGCCCAGCAAGGGGTGGCGCTGGTGGAATTCACTCTGGTGCTGCCGTTGTTGCTGCTGCTGTTGCTGGCCTTCGGCGAGTTCGGTCGCATGCTTTATCAGTACAACGTGCTGCTGCAAGCCAGTCGCGATGCCGGCCGCTTCGTCTCCAGCCAGGCCTGGAACACCACCCTTGGCGCCATCGACTTGAACGGCACGCTGCGGACCCGGACAAAAAACGTCGCGGTGTATGGCGTGCCCAGCACCGCCGGTGCGGCGGTAGTGCCGGGGTTGACAGTCGGCAACGTGGTGGTCGAGGCCGTGGGCAGCAATCACGTGAGGGTGACCATCACCCATGCCTTTTCCCCGGTCATCGGCACTGTGATTCCAGGCTTCTTCGGTGCTCCTACCCGCCTGGGCATCGATCTGGTCGCGACTACCGTGATGAGGGCGCTCTGATGAACCGCAAGCACATGCGCGGTACCTATGTCGTGGAGTTCGCCTTCGTCGGCCTGCTGGTGTTCACCCTGCTGTTCGGCGTCGTCGAAATGGGCCGCCTGTATTTCACTGCCAATGCCCTGGATGAAGCGGCACGGCGCGGGGCACGGCTGGCGGCGGTGTGCAACATCAGCGATCCGGTGGTCTTGCGCCGGGCCATTTTCAACGCCGCGACGGACGCCGGCACCAGCCAGCTGATCAGCAACCTGGCCACCACGAACCTGGCGCTGACGTACCTGGACGTCGACGGTGCTGTCGTCGCCAACCCGGCCAACACCACTGGCACCGCAGGTTTTCGGGCCATCCGCTACGTGCAGCTGAGCGTGCAGAACTTCACTTTCAATCTGTTCATCCCCGGCTTGGGCGTGTCGATCACGTTGCCTACCTTCAGGGCGACCTTGCCACGCGAAAGTCTTGGGCGTCATTCCGATTCAGGGGAGATCACACCATGCTGAACACCCGGGAAACTCCGCTCACGACCGCTACCGGCAGGCCCGGCTTGCGGTTACTGGTCAGCAGTCGCGACGCGACGTCGCTGCGCGATCTGCAATGCGTCTGCCAGCGCATGCCGGGCCTTGAAGTCAGCACCCGGCTGGTCAGCAACGGGCATGTCGATCCGCTCTTCGGCCTCGATCGCATGCCTGACCTGTTGCTGTTGCGGGTCAGCCATCTGTGGCGCGAGGAACTGTCGGCGCTGCTGCAACGTCCGGCCCATGAGCGCCCGCCGATGCTGGTGTGCGGTCTGTTGGGCGAGCAGGAGGGCATGCGCCTGGCCATGCAGGCCGGTGCGCGTGACGTGCTGCCCGAACCTTTCGCCGATACGGAGCTGGCGGCCGCGCTGAACCGGCTGGTGGCCGAAGTGCGTCTCGGCAACGGCAACGAAGGCAAGCTGATTGCAGTGATCAGCGCCAAGGGCGGCTCCGGCGGGACCCTGGTGGCGTGCAACATGGCCCAGCAACTCAGCGCTCGTGCAGGCAATACCTTGCTGTTGGACATGGACTTGCAGTTTGGCAGCGTGACCCATTACCTGGACGTGGCGCAGTCCCACAGCCACCTTGAAGTGCTGCAGCAGGTCGATGACATGGACAGCGTGGCGCTTCGCGGTTTTTGCAGCCATTTCAGCCCGACCTTGCATGTGCTGGGTGGCCGGGCCGGCGAGCTGTGCCTGCCCCAGGATGCCCAGCCCGAGCAGCTCGATGTGCTGTTGCAACTGGCACGCGGCAGCTATGACTGGGTCGTGGTGGACCTGCCCAGGCAGATCGACCACCTCACCGGCGCAGTCCTGGAGCAGGTCGACCGGGTGTACGTGGTGGTCCAGCAGAGCGTCAGCCACCTGCGTGATGCCAGCGCCCTGGTGCGGATCCTTCGCGAAGACCTGGGCGTGCGCGGCGAGCAATTGCAGATCGTGATCAACCGCTACGACAAGACCTCCGCCGTCAGTCTGAAGGATGTTGGCGAGGCCCTGCGTTGCGCGAACCTGTCGAAATTACCCAATGACTTCAACCTGGTCAGCCAGAGTCAGAACACTGGCGTGCCGTTGGGGCTGCATGCGCCGAAGGCGGCTATCACCGCCGCCCTGCGCGATTTGGCCGAGGACCTGGTCGGTCACCAGATGGCCGCAGACAAAGGCCTGCTCAAACGCGCCTTCAACCGTTTTTTCGGGGGATGACTCATGATCAGCGACTTCCGCAACCGCTTGCGCAAACAGCCCGCCAGAGCCGCGGCTCCAGCCGCCCAGCCGAGAGACAGCCTGCCCGATAGCATGGATGAATTGATGCCATGGGAGCAGGCCATCCCGGATGTGCTCTATGAAACCCGCAGCCAGGTTACCCCGGTGGAAGCCGAGTGGCGGGAAAAAATCTATCAGCAACTGCTCAAGGTCATGGACCTGTCCCTGCTCGATGCCCTGGAGCAGGCCGAGGCTGCGCGGCAGATCCGCGATATCTGCCAGCGCTTGCTGGAAGAACATTCGGCCCCTGTCAGCACGGCCAGCCGCCAACTGATCATCAAGCAGATCACCGATGAAGTACTCGGGCTCGGGCCACTGGAACCGTTGCTGGCCGACCACAGCGTCTCCGACATCCTGGTCAACGGCTTCGCCTCGGTCTATGTCGAACGCTTCGGCAAGCTGCAACGCACCGACGTGCGTTTCCGCGATGACCAGCACTTGTTGAATATCATTGACCGCATCGTTTCCAGCCTCGGCCGGCGCATCGATGAGTCCTCGCCGTTGGTCGACGCACGCCTCAAGGACGGCTCGCGCGTCAACGCGATCATTGCGCCGCTGGCCATCGACGGCCCGAGCATGTCGATCCGGCGTTTTGCCGTGGACCTGCTCAACACCGACAGCCTGATCCAGGTGGGCACCATGACCCCGGCCATCGCCTTGCTGCTCAAGGCCATCGTCCGCGGACGCCTGAACGTGTTGATTTCCGGCGGGACCGGCAGCGGCAAGACCACCATGCTCAACGTGTTGTCGAGCTTCATCCCGCATAACGAGCGCATCGTCACCATCGAGGATTCGGCCGAGTTGCAGCTGCAGCAACCCCACGTGGTGCGCCTGGAAACCCGGCCCTCGAACATCGAAGGTCGTGGCGAGGTGAGCCAGCGTGAACTGGTGCGCAACAGCCTGCGGATGCGCCCCGACCGCATCGTCATCGGCGAAGTGCGTGGCGCCGAAGCGATGGACATGCTCACCGCCATGAACACCGGCCACGATGGTTCTCTCACGACGATCCATGCCAACACCGCCCGCGATGCACTGGGACGAATCGAAAACATGGTGTCGATGACCGGGGCGACGTTTCCCATCAAGGCGATGCGTCAACAAATTGCCTCGGCCATCGACGTCGTGATCCAACTGGAGCGTCAAGAAGACGGCAAGCGTCGCGTTGTGAGCATGCAGGAGATCAATGGCATGGAAGGGGAGATCATCACCATGACCGAAATCTTCTCGTTTGCCCGCCACGGTCTCGGCGAGCACGGTGAGGTGCTCGGGGAATATCGGCCCAGCGGCATGATCCCGGCGTTTCGCGACGTGCTGGCCAAGCGCGGCATCGAGCTGCCGCTGACACTGTTCCGTCCTGAGTGGATGGAGGGTCGGCAGTCATGAATAACATTCCTGGTGAGTTCATCCTGGCGTTCCTCGGCATGGTCTTTGTGGCTGTGTTCCTGCTGTCCCAGGGCGTGGTGGTCCCGGTCTTCGGCGAGGCGGGGAAAATGCGCAAGCGCATTCGTGGCCGTCTGCATGTGCTGGAGAAAGCCAATCACTTGCCCAACATGCAGACGGTATTGCGGCAGAAATACCTGACGCGCCTGTCTCCCTTGGAGGCCCGGCTGGAGCAACTGCCGTTCATGGCCAGCCTGACCCAGATGATCGAACAGTCCGGCCATGAATACCGGGCCTATCGGGTCATGCTGCTCGGCCTGGCGCTGGGCGTGGCCGCCGGGGCCGCGGTGCTGCTGGTGTCGCCGCTCTGGTGGATGGCGCTGATCGCGTCGTTTGTCGTGACGTGGCTGCCGCTGCTGAAAATCATGCGCGACCGCAACAGGCGTTTCGCTGCGTTCGAGGAGGGCTTGCCGGATGCGCTGGACGCCATGTGCCGGGCCTTGCGCGCCGGGCATCCGTTCAACGAAACCTTGCGACTGGTGGCCGAGGAGCACAAGGGGCCGGTGGCCCAGGAGTTCGGCATGACCTTCTCCGACATCAACTATGGCAACGACGTGCGCAGGGCCATGCTGGGTCTGCTGGAGCGCATGCCGAGCATGACCGTGATGATGCTGGTGACCTCCATCCTCATTCACCGCGAGACCGGCGGCAACCTGACCGAAGTGCTCGAGCGCCTGAGCCGGTTGATCCGCGGGCGCTTTCGCTTCCAGCGCAAAATCAGAACGTTGTCGGCGGAGGGACGCATGTCGGCCTGGGTACTGGTGGCGATCCCGTTCGTGCTGGCGATCGCCATCGTGCTCACCAGCCCCAGCTACATGCCTGTGCTGATCAACGACCCCATCGGTCACAAGCTGATCATCGGTGCCTTCTGCGCCATGTTGATCGGAATCTTCTGGATCAAGAAAATTATCCGGATCCAGGTTTAAGCGCAGTTATGCCCAGAGGTGGCAGTCATGGATTTCTTACTTGGGTTGTTCAGTCGGTTCACCGGAAGCGAGGAGCTCGCCCGGCTGTTGTTCATCGCTGTGATCGGCCTCAGCACGGTGCTCGCGGCCGTTGCCGTCAGCCTGCTTTTGCTGGGCTTGCAGGACCCGGTCCAGCGGCGCCTGGCGTTGATCAAGCGCGGCTATGCCGGCAGCACGGCGGGGCAGGAGGCGCCCGGCAACCTGCAACTGCTGCTGGAGCGGGTCGGCCAGCGCTTTGCCTCGGCCGACCCGACGCAGGTTTCGGCGACCCAGATGCTGCTGACGCATGCTGGCTACCGCTCCGCCTCGGCGGTCCAGATGTATTGGGCTGTGCGCCTGATCCTGCCGCTATTGATGATTGGCCTTGCGCTGGTGTTGCTGCCGATGATCAAGGTTTCAGTGGCTATTGGTTTGCTGGCCGTGACGCTCGTTGCCGGCATCGGCTGGCTGTTGCCGGCGCTCTATGTCGGCAAGCGCAAGCAGGCACGGCAAACCCGTTTGCGCGCGGCGTTCCCGGATGCGCTGGACCTGATGGTCGTCTGCGTCGAGTCAGGCCTGGCCCTGCCCACGACGATAGAACGGGTGGCTGAAGAAATGTCGGTCAGCCAGGTCGAACTGGCCGAGGAACTGGCCTTGGTCAACGCTCAGATCCGCGCGGGCATCACCAGCACCGAGGCGCTCAAGCAATTGGCCGTGCGCACCGGCCTGGAAGACATCCAGGGCCTGGTCAGCCTGTTGGCGCAAAGTATCCGTTTCGGCACCAGCGTGGCCGATACCCTGCGAATCTATGCCGACGAATTTCGTGACCGGCGGACCCAGGCCGCCGAAGAAATGGGTGCCAAGATCGGCACTAAACTGATCTTCCCGCTGATCTGCTGCCTCTGGCCAAGCTTCTTCCTGGTCGCCATCGGCCCCGCCATGATCGGTGTGTTCAGGGCTTTCGGGAATATGTAGCACTGCTTGTCTGTCATAGATTCATGTGGGAGCGAGCCCGCTCGCGAAAGCGCTGTAACAGTCGATGTAGATGTTGGCTGCCAGATCGCTATCGCGAGCAAGCTCGCTCCCACAAGTGCTTGTGTTGCTCCACCTATTCATGTCCATCCGCTGACCGCGCTTATGTCGCTGCATCTTCAGGCACCACACTCCGTGGCGAGGGAGCTTGCTCCCGCTGTGGCGCGCAGCGGCCCCGGTCTGTTTCAGTCAAATACCCGTAAGACAAAAGATCGCAGCCCCGGCAGTCCTGCATCGAATGCAAGGTTGCCGAAGGCTGCGATCCCGGGGTTGTCGTGACGGGTGTTATTTGCTGCTGGTGATCTCTCCACCCGAGTCCTGGTCAAAAAATTCCGGGATCGGATAGGTGAAACTATTGAGCCAGCGCTGCATGGCCAGCTCGCGTTCGGTGGCCGAGACGGTCTGAAGATTGGTCGATGCCACGACACCGCGGATCTGCAGTTGCATCCAGCGCTCGGTGCCTTGCTGCGCCGCGGAGGAAGGACCTGGCTCGATCGCCCAGGCGGTGGTAGACAGGCAGGCCACGCAAACGATCATCAATTGTTGGGTTTTCATTGTCCGGACTCCTCGAATGCTCTACTTGGCCGCGCCGGTTGAGGCCTCGACGACCTCGTTCAGGCGGTTCGCTTGTGTCGTCAGGGGATGACTGGCCGAGCCCCTGATTTTTTCCGCGCGGGCCTGGGCATCAGCTATCTGCTGAGGGCTCAGCTTGGCCATGTTCGCGAGCTCGGCGGCCTGCTTCCAGTTGTCCTGGTAGATCAACAGGGTGACCATGTTAAGTGCCGCCAGCGAGTCTGATCGCTGAAGTTCCATGGCTGTCATGAACTCGAAGCGGGCCTGGGGAATCCGGCGTTGGTTGAGATAGACCACCCCCAGGTCGTTGCGGATCTTGCCTTCGGAGGGGGCCATCCTGGCGGCGTGCTCAAGGTGTTCCGTAGCGCTGGCGTAATCATTTCGAGCGGCGGCCAACTGCCCCAGGCCATGTTCGCCGTCGGCGGCCAGGCAAGTCCCGAGCAGGCTCCTGTACAGCGGCTCGGCCTCGTTGCGCCCCATCAGGCGCAGCACCCGAGCCTTGCGCAGGCGAACCTGGACCAGCTCCTCGGGTAAACCTTCGAGGTTCGCCAGGCTGGCATACAAGCGCCCATCATTGGCCATGTCATCGGCCAGGTTGAGGGCCAGATCCTGATCGGATCCGGGCTTGGCGCAACTGGCCGGGTGCGAGGCCACGGTGCCGTTGCTGGCGCAACCGGTCAACACCAGGGCCGCCGCTATTGCGGTCAATGTTTTCATTGAATTTCCCCTTGTCACCGGCTGGATGGGTGACGCCTCGGATTTCGGATGGCGGCTCATTGGGAAAGCCCGCTGCGCTTGTCGAACTCGCCGTTTTCAAGGAAATACATGCGATAGAAGTTCGGGTCATAGTTGCGCAGTTGCTCGCCCGGTAGCGTCGGCAACTGAGCGTTGGCGGCCAAAGGCTGAACCAGGTGCGGCGTGACGATCATCAGCAGTTCGCGCTCTTCGCGATTGATCGAGTTGTCACGAAAAAATGCACCGAGAATCGGCACGTCGCCCAGGCCCGGAAATTTGTTCACCTGAGACGCATTGCGTGTGCTGATCAGACCGCTGATGACAAAGCTTTCACCGTCGGCCAGGGCGATGCTGGTATCGGTGCGGCGCACGGTCAGCGCCGGGACGAGCGTGCCGGCAATGTTCACGGCGTTGGTGAAATCCAGTTCACTGACTTCGGGCGCCACCTTCAACACGATGCGATTCTTGCCGATGACGGTCGGCGTGAGCGTCAGGCGAATTCCGAACTCCTTATACTCGATGGACACGTTGTCGCTCCCGGCACTCGGCACCGGAATCGGTACTTCGCCACCGGCCAGGAAGCTCGCGCTTTGCCCGCTGAGCGCCACCAGGCTCGGCCGCGCCAGGGTATAGGCAAAACCGCTGCCCTCCAGCGCATTGATCATCAGCAGCGTCTGCCCGGTGGCGAAGGACAGGTTGAACATGTCGTTGTTGACCGGCAGGGAAGGACGGACTACGCCGCCGATCGTGGGCAGCGTTCTGGGCGAGCCGAACAGGAAGTTGCCACGGCTGCCGAAAATCGAAGTCGAGGCCTCCTTGAGCTTGGTCCGGCTGACCTCGACGAAGCGGATGTCGGTCTGGACCTGGGCAAGCAGCATCGGGTCTTCCGACGGCACACTCGCGGCGCTGGTCAGCGCCGCGGTGGCCCGGCCCGTCACGAAGACCATGCTCTGGCGCGGTATTTTCGAGCACTCGGTCCAGACCATCAGACTGGTGGCACCGGGCATCAGGCCGGTGAGAATGAAGGCATCGCTGCCGCTGGGTTGCACGTCGGCAATCTTCGGATCGCCCACCGCCAGCTTCGTCACGGGGGCCAGGATACGCAGTTCATTCTGCAGCCCTTGGCCGACCTCGAAGGTCGCGGGCAGATTGTCCAGTTGCGAGCAGTTGGCCGAAGCAGCGTGGGCTGCTTCCAGGCCGAGGCCCATCCAGAACAATCCATGTATGAAGCGTTTTAGTGTAGGCACGGTGCGATAGGTCATGAAGTGATCCTCGTCAGAGAGGCCATCCCAGGCTGGTCGGTCGCCTCGGATCACTTAAGAGGCCCGGGCTGCCCCTCTGTATCTCACCTGATCGCCTGATCGGGTGGCCTCGGGCGTGGTCAGACATGCCGTCCCGAGTCCTGCTGTTGTGACGGTAGTTCACCCATGGCAAAGCGCCACGTCGCAAATGAAGTTTCCGCCTGAAATCTGACGGAAGGAAAGAAACTAAGAAACAGGTGTCAATAAAATATCTTTTTGCTGTCTTGCGCCGGGGAGGAAATTGGCGGGGCAGGGCGATTCGGGTCTCCCGATGTTCTTTCATTCCCACAAAAAAAAGCCCGCAGGGTTAAACCGTGCGGGCCTTCGAGTGATGGCGGGCAATCAGTGCTTGCTGTCCTGATCCGACATGGCCAGCAATTGTTTTTCCTGGTTCCAGTCGAACGGCTCGTCGTTTTGCTCGGCTTCGAAACGACGTTCCTCAAGGGCCTGGTACAGGGCGATCTCTTCGTCGGGCATGTAGTGCAGGCAATCGCCGCCGAAATACCACAGCAGGTCTCGAGGCACCAGGTGGGCGATCTGTGGATAACGCACGATCACCTGGCACAGCAGGTCCTGACCCAGGTACTGGCTTTCGATCGGGTCGACTGGCAGTTGCGCGCGCAATTCGTCAAAGCGCTCCAGGAACAGCGCATGGCTTTCTTCGGGAACCTGTTCGGCCTCACCCACGGCGACCAGGATGCTGCGCAAGTGGTCAAGCAAGACGAGGTGATCGGCAACGACGTTGGACACGAGATAAGTCCTCAAGAGCAAAACGGGCGCAGGAGTATAAAGCCCCTGCGCCCGCTTTTACATGCTATCGATCAGATCGCTGCCAGCATCACCGCACCTTGGCCTCGGCGAGCGTCAGTTCCTCCTTGTCGAAATCATCCACATCGATGACCTTGCGGCGTGCCGCTTCGGCTGCGTGCAGGGTCTGCGCCTCACCGGCTTGCAGGACACCCGCCTCCAGGGCCGCATCGATGACGTGTTCGCCTGGCGCCGGGTTGAGTTGACCCTGCTTGAGCGCTCCATGAAGCTTTTTGTGGAGCGGTTGAGCGGCGGCCAGCAGATCAGCGGCATGTTGCAGCGCGCCCACCGGGTCCTCTTCCGACTGCGGGCGATAACAGCCTTGGAGCAGCTCTTCCAGAGTCGGATCGCCCTTGGCGCGGCCGATAACGGCAGCCACCTCGGCGTCCAGCCTGTCGCTCGGTCCCTTGTGACGGCGGCCGAAAGGAAACACCACCACTCGCAAGAGGCCGCCCAGCAGCCGATTCGGGAAGTTGACCAGCAGTTCGTCCAGTGCCCGCTCCGATTGACCCAGGCTTTCCTCCATGGCCCAGCGAAACAGCGGCGCCATATGGTCTGGCGAATCAAGGTCGTGATAGCGCTTGAGCGCCGCCGAGGCCAGGTAAAGGTTGCTCAATACATCGCCCAGGCGGGCCGACAGGCGTTCGCGACGTTTGAGTTCGCCCCCCAGCAGCATCATGCTCAGGTCCGCCAGCAAGGCGAATGCCGCCGCCTGCCGGTTGAGAGCACGAAAATAGCCTTGGCTCAGGGCATTGCCCGGCACGTTGTCGAAGTGCCCCAGGCCGAGGTTCAGGACCAGGGTGCTGGCGGCGTTGCCGATGGCAAAACCGATGTGCTTGAGCAGCAACCCGTCGAATTCGACCAATGCCTGGTCTTTGTCTTCTCGAGTTGCCAGGGCCATTTCCTTCAATACGAACGGATGGCAGCGAATCGCCCCCTGGCCGAAGATCATCAGGTTGCGCGAGAGGATATTCGCGCCTTCGACCGTGATGAAAATCGGCGCACCTTGCCAGCTGCGGCCCAGGTAGTTGTTCGGCCCCATGATGATGCCCTTGCCGCCGTGCACGTCCATGGCGTGGCTGATGCACTCGCGGCCGCGCTCGGTCAGGTGGTACTTGAGGATGGCAGACAGTACCGAAGGCTTTTCGCCGAGGTCCACCGCGTTGGCGGTCAGCATGCGTGCCGCGTCCATCAGCCAGGCATTGCCGCCGATCCGTGCCATGGCTTCCTGAATGCCCTCGAAGGCGGACAACGGCACGTTGAATTGCTCCCTTACCTGGGCGTACTGGCCGGTGACCAGGCTGGTGAACTTCGCCGCGCCGGTCCCTACCGCCGGCAGGGAAATCGAGCGCCCGACCGACAGGCAATTCATCAGCATCATCCAACCCTTGCCGAGCATGGCCTGGCCGCCAATGAGGCAGTCCAGCGGAATGAACACGTCCTTGCCCCAGTTCGGTCCGTTCATGAAGGCGGCGCCAAGAGGCAGGTGACGGCGACCGATATTGACACCGGGCGTATCCGTGGGGATCAGCGCCAGGCTGATCCCCAGGTCCTCTTCTTCACCCAGCAGGTGGTCGGGATCATAGGCTTTGAAGGCCAGGCCGAGGAGGGTGGCGACGGGGCCGAGGGTGATGTAGCGTTTTTCCCAGTTCAAGCGCAGGCCGATGGTTTCCTGGCCTTGCCATTCGCCTTTGCAAATGATCCCGGTGTCGGGCATCGCCCCCGCATCGGAGCCAGCCAGCGGCCCGGTCAGGGCGAAGCAGGGGATATCGTCACCCCGGGCCAGTCGCGGCAGATAATGGTTGCGTTGTTCATCGGTGCCGTAGTGCAGCAGCAGTTCTGCCGGGCCGAGGGAGTTGGGGACCATCACGGTGGACGCCAGGTCGCCACTGCGGGTCGCCAGTTTCATCGCCACCTGGGAGTGGGCATAGGCGGAAAATCCCTTGCCGCCGTATTCCTTCGGAATGATCAGGGCGAAGAAACCATGTTCCTTGATATGGGCCCAGGCTTCGGGCGGCAGGTCCATGGCCTGGCCGATCTGCCAGTCGCTGACCATCGCGCAGAGTTCTTCGGTTGGACCGTCGAGGAATGCCTGCTCTTCGTCAGTCAGTTTCACTTTTGGGTAGGCCAGCAGCATGTCCCAGTCCGGCCGGCCGCTGAATAATTCCCCGTCCCACCACACCGTGCCGGCATCAATGGCATCGCGCTCGGTCTCGGACATCGGTGGCAATGTTTTCTGGAACCAGTCGAACATCGGCGCGCTGAAATATCTGCGGCGCAGGTCAGGTAGCAACAGCGGGGCTGCAACGGCGGCGAGTACCAGCCATAGGACAAGCAGCAGCCACCCGGGCGCATGGCTGAAGATCCCCATCGCCAACAGGTAGACCGCAACGATGCCCAGCGCTGGCAGCGGGGCGGTGCGGCGGTGTGCCAGCCAGGCTATCCCGACGACCAGAACCAGTATCCACAACAACAGCATAAATAATCCTCCGTGAACCAGGGCAAGACCGACCCTCAGAGCTTAGACGTCCTCTGTAAAACCGGCGGTCGGCGCGATGTGATTGATTTCGTGGGAAACCTTGGATGCATTGCGCCAGTCTGGTTGGCAACACCGGTAGGAAATCGTTCGTTGGTCAGGTGAGAAAACGCCATTGTTTGGCTGAAACGCCGTTATTGCTCAGCGACATGCAGGGTGATTTGAGTCGCGGTTGATCCGGCGTATGCTGCTGCGGCATTTATCCATTGAGGAAGCCGTGATGCTGAAGATCTGGGGTCGGAAGAATTCGTCGAACGTGCGCAAGGCGCTGTGGTGTGCCGAAGAGCTGGGGCTGGCCTACGAGGCCATCGACGCGGGCGGCGCGTTTGGCGTGGTGGATACGCCCGGGTACCGCGCGAAAAATCCCAACGGCCGGGTTCCGATGATAGAAGACGACGGCTTCGTGCTCTGGGAATCCAACACCATCGTGCGTTACCTGGCGGCTCGCCATGCCCCAGGCTCGGCCTGGTATCCCGATGACATACAGGCCCGGGCCAGCGCTGAAAAATGGATGGACTGGACCACGTCCAGCTTTGCCGCTCCGTTTCGCACGGTGTTCTGGGGCGTGCTGCGCACCCCGGCCGAGCAGCAGGACTGGCCGGCCATCAATGCGGCAATCAAGGAGTGCGACCAGTTGCTGGCAATGGTGGAGCAAGCCCTCGGCGAACAGCCTTACCTCTGCGGTGAGGAAATCGGCATGGGCGACATTCCCTTGGGCAGTTTCATTTATGCCTGGTTCGAGATGCCCATCGAGCGCGCCGCATTGCCTCGGCTGGAGGCCTGGTATGCGCGGCTCCAGCAGCGTCCGGCTTATCGCAAGGCCGTCATGACCGCGTTGACTTAATACTTACTATCGACACACTTCACTGTACTTGTGCGGCGACGCCACGCACCATTGCCTTCATGCGCCGTGGTTGTATTGCTCGCCGCCGGCCCTTATCTATTCTTCTTCCTCCCCTTCTTGGTGCGTAATCCGATATGAGTTCCGCTCTGTCCATACGGCAGCTAACCAAAACCTACGGCAACGGTTTCCAGGCCCTGAGTGGTATCGATCTCGATGTCGCCGAAGGTGATTTTTTTGCCTTGCTGGGCCCCAACGGTGCCGGCAAATCCACCACCATCGGCATTCTTTCCACGCTGGTGAACAAATCCGGCGGGACGGTGAACGTCTTCGGCCATGACCTGGACCGCGAGCCCGCCGCGCTCAAGCGCTGCATTGGCGTGGTGCCCCAGGAATTCAACTTCAACCAGTTCGAAAAGACCTTCGACATCGTCGTGACCCAGGCCGGCTACTACGGCATCCCGCCGAAGATCGCCAACGAGCGCGCCGAGCAGTATCTGACCCAGCTCGGCTTGTGGGACAAGCGCGATGTGCCGTCCCGCTCGTTATCCGGCGGCATGAAGCGACGCCTGATGATTGCCCGCGCGCTGGTGCATGAACCGCGCCTGCTGATTCTCGACGAACCCACCGCCGGCGTGGACATCGAGCTGCGTCGTTCGATGTGGACCTTCCTCACCGAGCTGAACCAGAAAGGCATCACCATCATCCTCACCACGCACTACCTGGAAGAGGCCGAGCAGCTGTGCCGCAACATCGGCATCATCGACCACGGCACCATCGTCGAGAACACCAGCATGCGGCAGTTGCTGAGTCAGCTGCATGTGGAAACCTTCCTGCTGGATCTCAAGCATGACCTGAGCGCCGCGCCGCAGTTGGTGGGTTATCCGGCTCGCCTGCTCGACGGCCATACCCTGGAGGTCCAGGTCGACAAGTCCGCTGGTATCACCGGGCTGTTCACCCAGCTGGCCGTGCAAAACATCGAAGTGCTGAGCCTGCGCAACAAGACCAATCGCCTTGAGGAGTTGTTCGTGTCCCTGGTGGAAAAAAACCTGGCGAAGGTGGCGATATGAGTATGAGTTCGGAACTGCGCCCCAACCTCATCGCCCTCAATACCATTGTCTATCGTGAAGTCCGGCGCTTCATGCGGATCTGGCCGCAGACCCTGCTGCCCCCGGCGATCACCATGGTCCTGTACTTCGTGATTTTCGGTAACCTGATCGGCCGGCAGATCGGCGACATGGGCGGTTTCACGTACATGGACTACATCGTGCCGGGGCTGATCATGATGTCGGTGATCACCAACTCCTACGGCAACGTGGTATCGAGTTTCTTCGGCAGCAAGTTCCAGCGCTCCATCGAAGAGCTGATGGTTTCACCGGTTTCACCCCATACGATCCTGATCGGCTTCACCCTGGGCGGCGTGCTGCGCGGGCTGGCGGTCGGCCTGATCGTGACGCTGCTGTCGCTGTTCTTCACCAATCTGCAGGTGCATCACCTGGGGGTGACGATCCTGGTGGTGGTCCTGACGGCGACGATCTTTTCGCTGCTGGGCTTCATCAACGCGGTGTTCGCGAGAAACTTCGATGACATCTCCATCATCCCGACGTTCGTGCTCACGCCGCTGACGTATCTGGGCGGGGTGTTCTACTCGATTTCCCTGCTGCCACCGTTCTGGCAGACCGTATCGCTGGCCAACCCGGTGCTGCATATGGTCAATGCTTTCCGATACGGGATTCTTGGCGTTTCGGACATTCGCATCAGTATTGCAATTACCTTCATGCTGGTGGCGACCGTGGTGCTTTATGTGGGCTGTGCGCGGTTGCTGGTGAGTGGGCGAGGGATGCGTACCTGACACTGTCCGTGTCTGAAGTGTCGTACCTGTGGGAGCGAGCCTGCTCGCGAAGGCTGAGCGTCATCCGATGCAGATGTTGGATGTGATGGCCTCTTCGCGAGCAGGCTCGCTCCCACAAGGACTTCGGCTTACCCCCGAATGTCGTGTCTGGGGGGAGACGCGTTCAGTCCAGCTTTTCTCTCATCCGACTGCGCTTGCGTCGCCGCCACTGCCTGGCAACCCACCATCGCCAATACGCCATGGTGACGAAATAAGCCAAGACTCCAAGCACCAACCCAGTGACCACCGACCCCAGCAAAAATGGCTGCCACAACGTTGACAGCTGGTTGGTGATCCACTCCCAGGTCAATTCGTCCGGCAGCGTCCGGGCTGGAACGTCCATCAGCCAGGCGCCGGTCTGATAGGTGCAGAAGAATACCGCGGGCATGGTGATGGGGTTGGTCAACCAGACCAGGCTTACCGCGATCGGGATGTTGCCGCGAACCGTGACGGCCAGCGCGGCGGCCAGGAGCATTTGCAGCGGTATCGGCAGAAAAGCGGCGAACAGGCCAACGGCCATCGCCCGCGCCACCGAATGACGATTGAGATGCCAGAGGTTGGGATCGTGCAGCAGGGTGCCGAGAAAGCGTAAGGATTTATGTTCCCGAATGCTCGCGGGGTCAGGCATGTAACGTTTGAATAATCGCCGGGGCATAAGGCTTCTCGGTCGGGTCAAAGCTGTAAGGCCGCAAGTATGTCCGGATTCTACAACCGGGAGATTCAGACTTTGTGACAATTGTTAACGCCCACGGTGCCCCGCACCGGCTAAGCCTGGAGAGGGACTCTCAAGGATGGGCTTATGCGCACGGCAATGGTCGCGCTTGCACTGGGGCTGCTGGCCCCGGTTTTTCTACCGGTACTGCCGTCGCCATGGCTGATCGCAGCCATGGCGACGCTGGCGTTGATGGTACTGCCGTTTCGCCTGTACCCAGCGGGTTGCTTCCTCTTCGGGCTGGTCTGGGCGAGCCTCGCCGCACACCATGCACTGGACGGACGGTTGCCCTTCGCACTGGACGGCGAGACGCGCTGGGTCGACGGGCGGGTCGTCGGTTTGCCGCAACACGGCGATGGAACGGTGCGTTTCGAATTGGCCGATATCCAGTCAAGGCGCACGCGCTTGCCAACCTCGATGCGCCTGGCCTGGTATGGCGGGCCGCCGGTCAGCAGCGGTGAGAAATGGCGCCTGGCGGTAAAGCTCAAGCGACCCGCGGGGTTGCTCAATCCCCATGGCTTTGACTATGAGGCGTGGCTGTTGAGCCGCGGCATTGGCGCGACCGGCAGCGTCAAGCAAGGGCGACGCCTGCAACCGGCCCAGGGCGCTTGGCGCGACGGGGTGCGCCAGGCATTGGCGAAAGTCGATGCCCAAGGGCGTTCCGGGGCGCTGATGGCATTGGTCCTTGGCGATGGCTCCGGGTTGAGTCGCGAAGATTGGCAGGTGCTGCAAGACACCGGCACGATCCATCTGCTGGTCATTTCCGGGCAGCACATCGGTCTGTTCGCCGGCCTCGTGTACCTGCTGGTCGCCGGCGCGGCGCGTCATGGTGTCTGGCCGGCGTGGTTGCCATGGCTGCCTTGGGCGTGCGTGCTGGCGTTCACCGCGGCGCTGGGTTACGGCCTGCTCGCCGGTTTCGAAGTGCCGGTGCGGCGGGCCTGTGTGATGATCGGACTGGTGCTGCTGTGGCGCTTGCGCTTTCGCCAGGCCGATCCTTGGAAAGCCTGGCTGTTGGCGCTCCTGGCAGTGCTGCTGCTCAATCCGCTGGCGAGCCTGCGGCCGGGGTTCTGGTTGTCGTTCGCCGCGGTGGCCGTTCTGATGTTTACCTTCGGCGGTCGCCTGGGCCCCTGGCGTTGGTGGCAGACCTGGACCCGCGCCCAGTGGCTGATTGCTCTCGGGCTGTGCCCGCTACTCTTGATCCTCGGGCTGCCGGTCAGCCTCAGCGGTCCGTTGGCCAACCTGCTGGCGGTGCCCTGGGTCAGTCTGCTGGTGTTGCCTTCGGCCTTGCTTGGCACCGCGTTGCTACCGATACCTTACATAGGCGAGAGCCTCCTCTGGATTGCCGGCGGCTTGCTCGATCTGCTGTTCAAGGCGCTCGCGCTGGCAGCCGGGCAGATGCCAGCCTGGGTGCCTCCCGCGGTGCCGCTGTGGGCCTGGTGCGTGGCGGCGCTCGGCACTGCGCTGCTGTTGCTGCCCAAGGGCGTACCGCTGCGGGTCCTGGGTTGGCCGATGCTGATGCTGATGGTTTTTCCCCCACGGGAAGAAGTACCCCACGGGCAAGCCGAAATCTGGCAACTGGACGTCGGCCAGGGGCTGGCGATCCTCGTGCGCACCCAGCGGCACGTCTTGCTTTATGACGCGGGGCCGCGTTTTGGCGACGCCGATGCGGGCGAGCGCGTGGTGGTGCCGACCTTGCACAGGCTCGGTGTGCGTACCTTGGACATGCTGCTGCTCAGTCACGCCGATGCCGATCACGCCGGCGGTGCACAAGCCGTACGCAACGGATTGCCGACCCGTCGGGTGGTCAGCGGCGATCCCGAGGCGCTGCCCGTCGATCTGCAGGCAGGGGCGTGCGATAGCAGCGAACGCTGGGAATGGGACGGGGTCAGGTTCGAACTGTGGCGCTGGGCATCGGCTGTCGAGAGCAACCAGAAATCCTGTGTCTTGCTGGTCGAGGCCGGTGGCGAGCGGTTGCTGCTGACCGGCGATATCGATACCCATGCCGAACGGGCCTTGCTCGACAGTCCCTTGGCGATGCCGACCCAGTGGCTGGCAGCGCCGCACCATGGCAGCCGCAGCTCATCGTCGATGGCGCTGCTGGCGCGACTTGAGCCCCATTCGGTATTGATTTCCCGGGGGCGCAACAATGCGTTCGGCCATCCCCATCCGTGGGTGATGGAGCGTTATCGACGCTTGGGCATGGCGGTCTACGACAGTGCCGAACAAGGTGCCATTCGTCTGCAACTCGGCGCCTTTACACATGCGCTTGGGCAGGCGGGCATTCGCCGTTACTGGCGTGATCCGCCGCCTGCCGGGCCAGCGTCGGAGCATTGATCTGGCGCAGCGTTCTTGCCGTGTTGTCGGCAGGGCGGGCCTGCACAGCGAGTCTGTATGATAAAGTGGCGCACTTTTTCGAGGGGGCTGTCACTGTGTGGGAATTGGTCAAATCCGGCGGCTGGATGATGTTGCCGATCATTCTGAGTTCCATCGCGGCACTGGGTATCGTTGCCGAACGCCTGTGGACCCTGCGGGCCAGCCGCGTGACCCCGGAGCATCTGCTCGGGCAGGTCTGGGTCTGGATCAAGGACAAGCAGCTGAACAAGGACAAGCTCAAGGAGCTGCGAGCCAGCTCGCCGCTGGGGGAGATCCTCGCGGCAGGCCTGGCGAATTCCAAGCATGGTCGCGAGATCATGAAGGAGTGCATCGAGGAGGCCGCCGCGCGCGTCATTCATGACCTGGAGCGCTACATCAATGCCCTTGGGACCATCGCGGCCATGTCGCCATTGCTGGGCCTGTTGGGCACGGTCCTCGGCATGATCGACATTTTCAGCGCGTTCACCGGTTCCGGCATGACCACCAATGCCGCCGTGCTGGCGGGCGGTATTTCCAAGGCACTGATCACCACCGCCGCGGGCCTGATGGTGGGTATTCCGGCCGTGTTCTTCCATCGCTTCCTGCAACGCCGCGTCGACGAGCTGGTGGTGGGCATGGAGCAGGAAGCCATCAAGCTGGTCGAGGTGGTGCAGGGCGACCGTGACGTGGACCTGGCCGGGGGCAAGAAGTGAAATTCCGCCGCAAACCACGGGAAAATATCGAGATCAACCTGGCGTCGCTGATCGACGTGGTGTTCATCCTGCTGCTGTTTTTCGTCGTGACCACCACCTTCACCCGGGAAACCCAGTTGAAGGTTGAGCTGCCGCAAGCGGTGAGTGGTTCGCCGGCCGAGGACCAGCAGTTGAAAAACCTGGAAGTCACCATCAGCGCCGAGGGCGCGTTCTCGGTGAACAACCAGTTGCTGCCCAAGAGCGACCTGGCGAGCCTGATCGAGGCCCTGCAGAGGGAGTCCGGCGGTGATACCAACCTGCCGCTTGCCATCAGCGCCGACGGCAAGACGCCTCACCAATCGGTCATCACCGCCATGGACGCGGCTGGCAAGCTCGGCTTCAGCCACCTGCGCATGACCACGATCGAGGCGGCGCCGGCACCTTGATGGCCATGTCCGATCGATTGCTTGCCGCGTGGTACAAGGGGCATCCCGCCCTGGTGCTGCTGCGCCCGCTTGAATGGCTGTACCGACGCGTAGTGACCGGCAAGCGCGAGCGCTTCCTGGCGGGCGAGGGCGAGATCTACCAGCCGCCGGTGCCGCTGATTGTGGTGGGTAACATTACCGTCGGCGGCACCGGCAAGACGCCGTTGATCCTCTGGATGATCGAGCATTGCCAGCGCAGTGGCCTGCGGGTCGGCGTGGTCAGCCGGGGTTACGGCGCCAGGCCGCCGCAATTGCCATGGAGAGTCGAGGCCGAGCAGGGCGCCGACGTCGCGGGCGACGAACCGCTGCTCATCGTCCAGCGCAGCGGCGTGCCGTTGATGATCGATCCTGATCGCAGCCGCGCTGTCCGGGCACTGCTGGACGCCGAGCCACTGGACCTGATCCTGTCCGACGACGGTATGCAGCATTACCGCCTGGCCCGTGACCTCGAACTGGTATTGATCGACAGCGCCCGTGGCCTGGGCAACCGCCGTTGCCTGCCGGCCGGCCCGTTGCGCGAGCCGGTGGAGCGCCTGCGCTCGGTCGACGCCGTGCTGTTCAACGGCGCCAGCGCTGATCGCGAGGACGGCTTCGCGTTCGAGTTGCGGCCCACCGCGCTGATCAACCTGGCCAGTGGCGAACGGCGCCCCCTCGACCATTTCCCACCCGGCCAGGCCCTGCATGCCGTGGCCGGTATCGGCAACCCCCAGCGTTTCTTCAATACCCTCGAAACGCTACACTGGCGGCCTGTACCGCACGGGTTTGCCGATCATGCCGAATACAGTGCCCAGGCCTTCGATTTCGAACCGTCATTGCCAGTGGTCATGACGGAAAAGGACGCGGTCAAATGCCGTGCCTTCGCCGCGCCCGACTGGTGGTACCTGGCGGTTGACGCCGCGCCTTCGCCAGCCTTCGCGGCCTGGTTCGATACGCAGCTGATGCGCCTGTTGCCGGATCGGCTCTTGCCTTAAAACGTTATACCCAGGGGAATTTCATGGACACCAAACTGCTCGACATCCTGGCTTGCCCGGTCTGCAAAGGCCCGCTGAAGCTCAGTGCCGACAAGACCGAGCTGATCAGCAAGGGCGCCGGCCTGGCCTATCCGATTCGCGACGGCATCCCGGTGATGCTCGAAAGCGAAGCCCGTACCCTGACCACTGACGAGCGCCTGGATAAATGAGTACAGCTTTTACCGTTGTCATTCCGTCGCGCTTTGCCTCCACGCGCTTGCCCGGTAAACCGTTGCTGCTGATCGCCGGCAAGCCGATGATCCAGCATGTCTGGGAGCAGGCTTGCAAGAGCAGCGCCCAGCGTGTGGTGGTGGCAACGGACGATGCGCGCATCGTGGAGGCCTGCCAGGGCTTTGGCGCCGAAGTGGTGATGACCCGCGAGGATCACAACTCCGGTACTGACCGCCTGGCGGAAGTGGCTGGGAAACTCGGTCTGGCGCCCGACGCCATCGTCGTCAACGTGCAGGGTGACGAGCCGCTGATCCCGCCGAGCGTGATTGATCAGGTCGCGGCGAACCTGGCGGCGCACCCAGAGGCGCGCATGGCCACCCTGGCCGAGCCGATCGAGGACGTGCAGACCCTGTTCAATCCCAACGTGGTCAAGGTGGTCAGCGACCTCGACGGCCTGGCGTTGACGTTCAGTCGTGCCACTTTGCCTTGGGCCCGAGAGGCATTCGCTCAGGACCGCGACGTGTTGCCCGAAGGCGTGCCGTACCGTCGCCATATCGGTATCTATGCCTACCGCGCCGGTTTCCTTCAGGACTTCGTCGCTTGGGGCCCGTGCTGGCTGGAAAACACCGAAGCCCTCGAGCAGCTTCGGGCGTTGTGGCATGGCGTGCGGATCCATGTCGCCGATGCGCTGATCGCGCCGCCGACCGGTGTAGACACTCCCGAAGACCTCGAGCGCGTTCGTCGCCTGCTGGAGGCTTGATGCGGGTTCTGTTCGTCTGCCTTGGCAACATTTGCCGGTCGCCCACCGCCGAAGGCATCTTGCGCCATAAGCTGCGCGAGGCCGGGCTGGAGGGGCAAGTCGAAGTCGCCTCTGCCGGGACCGGTGACTGGCACGTCGGCAAGGCCCCTGATAAACGCAGCATTGCCGCGGCCCTGCGACGTGGCTACGATCTGTCGGCCCAGCGGGCCCGGCAAGTCACCCGCGCCGATTTCGCCGCCTATGACCTGATCCTGGCGATGGACAGCAACAACCTGCGCAACCTCAAGGCACTGCAACCGGCCAGTGGCAAGGCCGAGCTCGATCTGTTCCTGCGTCGCTACGAGGCTGAGCTCGATGATGTCCCAGATCCGTACTACGACGGCGAACAGGGTTTCGAGCAGGTGCTCGACCTGATCGAACAGGCCACGGATCGCCTGGTCATCGAAGTGAAGGGGCGGTTATGACCTTGCATGTCCAGGCCGGTGTCAGCCTCAAGCCGTTCAACAGCTTTGGCGTGGACGTCGCCGCACGGTTGTTCGCCGAGGCCCACAGCGATGCCGATGTCCGCGAGGCGCTGGCCTATGCCGCCGGGCATGATCTGCCGTTGCTGGTGATCGGCGGCGGCAGCAACCTGCTGTTGACCGATGACATCGACGCGCTGGTGTTGCGCATGGCCAGTCGGGGGATCCGCCTGCTCAGCGACGACGGCGAACGTCTGGTGATCGAGGCCGAGGCCGGGGAGCCCTGGCATCCTTTTGTCCAGCACACGCTGGCGCAAGGTTGGTCGGGGCTGGAGAACCTCAGCCTGATTCCCGGTACGGTAGGGGCGGCACCGATGCAGAATATCGGTGCCTATGGCGTGGAAATAAAGGATGTCTTTGCCGGCCTTACCGCGCTGGATCGCCATACCGGCGAGTTGCGCGACTTCACCCTTGAAGAGTGCGCTTTCGCCTACCGCGACAGCCTGTTCAAGCAGCAGGCGGGGCGCTGGCTGATCCTGCGGGTACGTTTTGCCCTCAGTCGTGTCGCGCATCTGCACCTGGAGTACGGCCCGGTCCGCCAGCGCCTGAGCGAGCAAGGCATTGCTCAGGCAACGCCTTCGGATGTCAGTCGGGCGATTTGCAGCATCCGCAGCGAAAAACTTCCGGACCCCGCCGTACTCGGCAACGCCGGCAGCTTCTTCAAGAACCCGTTGGTGCACGCCACCCACGTGGCCCATCTCAAGCTGCAATACCCCGACCTGGTGGCTTATCCACAGCCTGGGGGGCAGATGAAAATCGCTGCCGGCTGGCTGATCGAACGCGCCGGCTGGAAGGGCTTTCGCGAGGGCGACGCCGGCGTCCATAAGTTGCAGGCACTGGTGCTGGTCAACTATGGCAATGCCACGGGCCTGCAATTGCTGGACCTGGCTCAACGGATCCAGAAGGACATTGCCGAACGTTTCCAGGTCGATCTGGAGATGGAGCCGAATCGGTACTGACGGGCGCTTGGCCCTGCGTGAACAAAAAAACGCCCTGCATGACCTGCATACGCTCATTCGTGCAGGATTGTGCAGGGCGTTTTGCTTGTTCCTGGGTTAATTTAATTGGCTGACGATGCGAGCATACGCATCCCCAAGGCCCGGTGCAGACGCTGTTGACGTTTGCACAAGAGAGCCGGATCAGCCTGAGCCAGTCTGCGACACCGAACCGATCACCCAACGGCAGATTGCTCGACCCCCATAACTCGAAACGAATGCGGGCGTGCCCATGATTACCCTGAAACTCAATGGAACAGATCATCAACTGGATGTCACCGAGGACATGCCGCTGCTGTGGGCAATCCGCGATGTGGCCGGTTACAACGGCACCAAGTTCGGCTGCGGCATGGGCCTGTGCGGCGCGTGCACGATCCACATCGATGGCGCCCCGGCGCGCAGTTGCATCACGCCGATCGGCTCGGTGAAAGGCCAGAACGTCAGCACGATTGATGCGCTTCACGTCGACCCGGTCGGCCAGGTTGTACAGAAGGCCTGGCTGGACACCGCCGTGGCCCAGTGTGGTTTTTGCCAGGGCGGGCAGATCATGTCCGCCACGGCATTGCTCAAGACCAATCCCAATCCGACGGATGAACAGATCGAGGAGGCCATGGTCGGCAACCTCTGCCGTTGCGGCACCTACAACCGGATCAAGAGCGCGATCCGTCAGGCCTCCACTCACCTGAAGGAGGCCAAGGCATGAGCCGCTTGCCGAATGATTTTGTGCTGAGCAACCTCAGTCGTCGGGGTTTCCTCAAGGGCGCCAGCGCCACGGGTGTGCTGGTGCTGGCCGCCAGCTGGGGGCTGCCGGAGGCCTTTGCCGAAGAGAAGAAGTTCGGCGCCGAGGGCATGCCCCATGGTGCAGTCGACGACCCCAAGGTCTACGTAAGCATTGCCGCTGACGGCAGCGTCACGGTGATTTGCAACCGTTCGGAAATGGGCCAGGGCGTGCGCACCAGCCTGAGCATGGTGGTGGCCGACGAACTCGACGCCGACTGGGCGCTCGTCAAGGTCAGGCAGGCGCCAGCCGACGAGGCGCGCTTCGGCAACCAGGACACCGACGGCTCGCGCAGCATGCGTCACTGGTACGAGCCGATGCGCCGCTGCGGTGCCGCCGCCCGGACCATGCTTGAATTGGCCGCCGCTGCCCAGTGGAAAGTGCCGGTGGGCGAATGCCGTGCGCAACTGCATAAAGTGGTGCATCAGCCTTCGGGGCGCGAACTGGGTTATGGCGAGTTGGCCGCCGCCGCGGCGGCCTTGCCGGTTCCGGCCCGCGACAGTCTGCGCCTCAAGCAGCCGTCGGAGTTTCGTTACATTGGCAAGGAAGCGAGCCGTGCCATCGACGGCGCGGACATCGTCAACGGCCGAGCGGTGTTCGGTGCCGACGTGCATTTCGACGGCATGCTCTACGCCGTCGTGGCCCGCCCACGGGTCTATGGTGGCAAGGTCAGGAGCGTGGACAGCAGCGCGGCGTTGAAGGTGCCGGGCGTGATCAAGGTGGTGCAGATCGAAGGACGCCCTTTGCCCTCCGAATTCCAGCCGCTGGGCGGCGTGGCGGTGGTAGCGAAAAACACCTGGGCGGCGATCAAGGGCCGCGAAGCGTTGAAAATCGAATGGGACGATGGCCCGAACGCCGGCTATGACTCCATCGCCTACCGCAAGGAACTGCAAGCGGCTGCTCTGAAACCAGGCAAAGTCCTGCATAGCACTGGCGACCTTGACGACGCATTGGCCAAGGCCGATTCGACGTTGGAGGCGGCCTACTACCTGCCGCACCTGTCCCAGTCACCGATGGAGCCGATGGTCGCGGTCGCCCGCTTCAAGGACGGTCAATGCGAAGCCTGGGCACCGAGCCAGGCACCCCAGGTCACCCGCGAGCGCGTCGCCGAACGCCTGGGCATCCCTTTCGAGAAGGTCACGATAAACATCACATTGCTGGGCGGCGGTTTCGGACGCAAGTCCAAACCCGATTTCGTCGTCGAGGCGGCTGTGCTCGCCAAGGAATTCCCCGGCCAGGCGGTTCGGGTGCAATGGACCCGCGAGGACGACATTCATCACTCGTATTTCCATACCGTATCGGCCGAATACCTGAAGGCCGGCCTGAACAAGGACGGGCTGCCCTCCGGTTGGCTGCATCGCACCGTGGCCCCGACCATCACCGCGCTGTTCGCGCCGGGCATGACCCACGAAGCGCCGTTCGAAGTGGGCATGGGCGTGACCAACATGGCCTATGCCATTCCTAACCTGCGCCTGGAGAACCCCGAGGCGGTGGCCCACACCCGCGTTGGCTGGTATCGCTCGGTGTCGAACATTCCCCATGGTTTTGCGATCCAGAGCTTCATCGACGAACTGGCCCACAAGGCCGGCCAGGATCCGCTCAAGTACCACCTGAAGTTGCTCGGCCCGGACCGCAAGATCAACCCCAACAGCCAGAATGACAGCTGGAACTACGGCGAATCGCCCGAGCGTTATCCCATCGATACGGCGAGGATCCGCACCGTGCTGGAGACTGCCGCGAAGGCCGCTGGCTGGGGCCGTGAATTGCCCAAGGGCCGGGGCCTGGGGCTGGCGGTGCACTACAGCTTCGTCACCTACGTGGCCGCGGCGCTCGAAGTCGAGGTCAAGGATGACGGCACGATAATCGTGCACAAGGCGGACATTGCCGTGGACTGTGGGCCGCAGATCAATCCCGAGCGCATCCGCTCGCAGTTCGAAGGCGCCTGCGTGATGGGCCTGGGCAACGCGATGGTCGGGGAGATCAGCTTCAAGGATGGCAAGGTCCAGCAGGACAATTTCCACATGTACGAAGTGGCGCGCATGTCCCTGGCACCCAAGGAAGTAGCCGTGCACCTGGTCACCCCGCCGGGCGAAGTGCCGCTGGGTGGCGTTGGTGAACCGGGTGTGCCGCCGATCGCGCCAGCGCTGTGCAACGCAATCTTCGCCGCCACCGGCAAGCGCATCCGTGATCTGCCTGTGCGTTATCAGCTGCAAGGCTGGCAACAGGCCAAAGCCTGATGGACAGCGTTGATCTGAACGTGCTGCGCAGCGTGCTGGAATGGCGTCGCGCCGGGCAGCGGGTGGTGTTGTTCACGGTGGTCCAGACCTGGGGCACCGCGCCGAGACCTCCGGGGGCCATGCTGGCCCTGCGCGAAGACGGCGTAGTGATCGGTTCGGTATCGGGCGGTTGTGTCGAGGATGACCTGATCGCCCGGCTGCACGACGGCCGGATTCCGGCGGATGGCCCGCCCGTGCAGCTCATCACCTACGGTGTCACACGCGAGGAAGCGGCGCGTTTCGGCTTGCCGTGCGGCGGCACCTTGCGCCTGACAGAGGAGCGAGTCGGCGATCCAGGCTGGGTCGCCGAGTTGCTGGCGCGGTGCGAGGCCCACGAAATAGTTGCCCGGGAATTGACCATCGCGACCGGCGCTGTGGTGCTGACACCAGCGAGCAAAAGCGATGCATTGATGTTCGATGGTGAAACACTGCGGGCGATTTATGGCCCGCGCTGGCGGCTGTTGCTGATCGGCGCCGGACAGCTGTCGCGTTACGTCGCGGAAATGGCCCGGTTGCTGGATTTCGAAGTGCTGATCTGCGACCCGCGCAAGGAGTTCGTCTACGGTTGGGAAGAGCAGCATGGCCGCTTTGTTCCGGGCATGCCCGACGAGGCGGTGCTGAGCATCGAGACCGATGAACGCACCGCGATCGTTGCCCTGACCCATGACCCACGCCTGGACGACATGGCCTTGCTCACCGCCCTGGATTCCAGGGCTTTTTATGTGGGCGCCCTCGGCTCACGGGTCAACAGTCAGAAGCGCCGGGACAACCTCGCTCAGCTAGGCTTGTCAGCACAGGCCATCGAGCGGCTGCACGGGCCCATCGGCCTGCACATCGGCAGCCACACTCCGGCGGAAATCGCCTTGTCGCTGCTGGCGGAAATCGTCGCGATCAAAAATGGCGTCGAATTGCGTCAAAAGAAACCGCTGTAGTCCAGGAGGGAAGGGTATGTCTGAGTCCATTGGCGTGATCATCCTCGCGGCGGGCTCGGGCCGCCGTTTCCGGCAGGTCGCCGGGGCCGACAAGGACAAGCTGCTGGCGGATTGCACAGGCCGTGACGGCGCGGTGCGCTCGGTGATCGAGCACGTGCTGGTCAATCTGCCGGCCTCCCTGGACAAGCGCGTGCTGGTCACCCGCAATGACCGTCCGCAGGCCATTCGCATGGCCCAGGCCTATGGATGCGATTTTGTCGAGCTGGATTCACCGGGACTGGGAGATAGTATTGCCGCCGGCGTCCGAGCCTGTCCGGATGTGGCTGGGTGGCTGATCGTGCTGGGCGACATGCCGTTTATCCTGCCGTCGAGCATCGGAAAGGTGGCGGCAGGGCTTCGCGAGGATGGCATCAGCGTGCCGGTTTTTGCCGGGGAGTATGGGCATCCGGTGGGATTTGGCCGTGGGTTTGGCCCGCAGTTGATGGCCTTGACCGGTGATCGTGGGGCGAAGGTGTTATTCGCCGGGGCGCAAGTGGCCGAGGTGCCGGTGGACGATCCTGGTATGACCTGGGACATTGATGTGCCGGAGGCATTGATCTTCAGATAGATTTTTTGAAGGATTGTAAAATTTATGGTGGTTGCAATTCCCCTGTGGGAGCGAGCTTGCTCGCGAAAGCGGTCTGATATTCAACAGTGATGCAAGCTGATCCACCGCCTTCGCGAGCAAGCTCGCTCCCACATGGGTTTTTCAGCGGATATAAATCTCGTGCCAGGCTCTCATAGGGACCTGCAAATCGAAGGCATAAAAAAGCCCCGCCTGGCATCACCAGGCGGGGCTTTTTACTGGGCGGTGGAATCAGGCGTGAGGTTTAGGCTCGTGCTCTTTTTCCAGGGCTTCAGTGTGACGCGGAGCGACTTCTTCTTCAGCAACGTGCTGAGGTTCGTCGATCACCGGGGCCGATTCAGTCGGGGCTTCAGCTACCGGGGCAGGGGCTGCCTCGGCGACTTCTTCCACGACCGGAGCCGGTTCGGCGGCAGGCGCTTGAGCGGCGGTAGCGGCAGCCAGTTCAGCTTCCTTCTGCAGACGCTCGGCCTCACGCTTGCGACGACGCACTTCGCGTGGATCGTTCGGGGCGCGGCCGTTAGGGGTCAGGGCACTGACCGGTGCAGGCGCTTCAACCGGGGCAGGGGCTTCGGCAACCACTGCTTCGGCAACCACTGGCGCCTCGACCATTGGCGCAGGCTCGACCACTTGCGGTTCGACGACTACTACCGGCTCCGGTTCAGCAACCGGCGCTGGTGCGGCTGGCTCGGCATTCCAGTTGAAAGCGGTCTGCTCTTCGCGTACTGGCTCTGGTGCGGTTTCCTCGGCAGGCATTTCAACGGCAGAAACTTCAACGGCAGGTTCAGCGGCTACCACCGGCTGCTCGACGACCGGGGCAGGCTCGGCGGCGGCTTCGGCTTGCGGCTCGGCTTCACGAACCGGTGCGAGTTCCACTTCTGGCGAAGCAGTGATTTCTACCGGAGTGGTCGCTTCGACAACTGGCGCTTCGACCGCTGCCTCTTCCACCGCAGCGGTGGCCCGTTCGGCCTGCTCGTGTGCCTGGGCCTCGGCTGGGGCGCTGATCGCGCTGCTGGCAACTGCCGCGGTGACGGCCAGGCCGGCGGCCAGGTCGGCAGCGCTAGGCGCTTCGGCGTTCTCGCCGGCTTCGGACTCTTCCGAGCCTTCGATCACGTTGCCGTTGGCATCGCGTTGACGCTCGCGACGGTTGCTGCGACGACGCTGGCCGCGGGAGCGACGACGTGGACGATCGCCCTCGGCGCTGTCCTGACCGTCTTCCTGCAACTGCTCCTCGGTGTTCAGTACTTCCTCTTCGCTGGCTTCGGCGGCTGCCTGCTCGGCGCGCGGCTGACGCTCTTCACGCGGCGGACGCGGTGTACGTTCTTCGCGAGGCTGGCGAGCCGGGCGTTCTGCTGCCGGAGTCGCAGGAGTCGCAGCAACAGCCGGTGCGGCGTCCAGAGGCTCGCGCAATTCGCGAACACGTTCTTCACGCTCGCCACGCGGCTTGCGATCTTCACGTGGTGCGCGTGGCTGGCGCTCTTCGCGAGGCGGACGCGGTGCGCGTTCTTCGCGAGCTACCGCTGGAACTTCCTCACGGGCTTCGCGTGGTTGACGCTCTTCACGCGGCTCACGGGGTGCGCGCTCTTCACGCGGGGCACGTTCTTCGCGCGGCTTGCGTTCTTCGTCGCGACGACCGTTGCGGTTGCGGGTCTGCTGGCGACCGTTGCGGCGTTCTTCGTTGCGGGCCGGACGCTCGGTAGCGGCAGGCTTGGCGACAACCGCCGGGGCGGCAGGCTCTTCCTTGGTGGCGAACAGGCTGACCAGGGACTTCACCAGGCCTTTGAACAGGCTAGGTTCCGGGGCTGCGGCTGGGGCGGCAACCGGCGCGGCGGCTTCGGTCGGGACCGGAGCGTTGGCACGGGCCGGCGCGGTCTTGACCGCTGCTTCCTGGCGAACCAGGGTGCGGGTGGCGGCAGCTGGCTGGACGTCTTCGACTTCGGCGGCGGCCGCGGCGATTTCGTAGCTGGACTGGTTGGTGTGGGCCTCGGGGCTGTCATCACGCAGGCGCTGCACTTCGAAGTGCGGCGTCTCGAGGTGGTCGTTCGGCAGGATCACGATGCGGGCGCGGGTGCGCAGTTCGATCTTGGTGATCGAGTTGCGTTTTTCGTTGAGCAGGAACGCGGCCACCGGGATCGGCACCTGGGCACGAACTTCAGCGGTGCGGTCCTTCAGGGCCTCTTCTTCGATCAGGCGCAGGATCGCCAGGGACAACGACTCGACGTCACGGATGATGCCGGTGCCGTTGCAGCGCGGGCAAACGATGCCGCTGCTTTCGCCCAGGGATGGACGCAGGCGCTGACGGGACATTTCCAGCAGGCCGAAGCGCGAGATACGACCGACCTGTACGCGGGCACGGTCGGCTTCCAGGCATTCACGGACTTTTTCTTCCACGGCGCGCTGGTTCTTGGCCGGGGTCATGTCGATGAAGTCGATGACGATCAGGCCGCCGATGTCGCGCAGGCGCAACTGGCGGGCGATTTCTTCGGCGGCTTCAAGGTTGGTCTGCAGGGCGGTTTCTTCGATGTCGCTGCCTTTGGTGGCGCGCGCCGAGTTGATGTCGATCGACACCAGGGCTTCGGTCGGGTCGATGACGATGGAGCCGCCCGACGGCAGTTCGACGACGCGCTGGAAGGCGGTCTCGATCTGGCTTTCGATCTGGAAACGGTTGAACAGCGGAACGCTGTCTTCGTAGAGCTTGATCTTGCTGGCGTACTGCGGCATCACCTGGCGAATGAAGGTCAGGGCTTCGTCCTGGGCTTCGACGCTGTCGATCAGCACTTCGCCGATGTCCTGGCGCAGGTAGTCGCGGATGGCGCGGATGATCACGTTGCTTTCCTGGTAGATCAGGAAAGGTGCGGAACGATCCAGCGAGGCTTCCTTGATCGCGGTCCAGAGTTGCAGCAGGTAGTCGAGGTCCCACTGCATTTCTTCGCTGCTGCGGCCCAGGCCGGCAGTGCGCACGATCAGGCCCATGTCGGCGGGTGCGACCAGGCCGTTCAGGGCTTCGCGCAGTTCGTTGCGCTCTTCGCCTTCGATGCGGCGGGAGATACCGCCGGCACGTGGGTTGTTCGGCATCAGGACCAGGTAGCGGCCGGCGAGGCTGATGAAGGTGGTCAGGGCGGCGCCCTTGTTGCCACGTTCTTCTTTTTCGACCTGGACGATGACTTCCTGGCCTTCGCTCAGGACGTCCTTGATGTTGACGCGGCCTTCGGGGGCCTTCTTGAAGTATTCGCGGGAGATTTCTTTGAGGGGCAGGAAGCCGTGGCGCTCGGAGCCGAAATCGACAAAGGCAGCCTCAAGGCTTGGTTCGATGCGAGTAATCCGGCCTTTATAGATGTTGGCCTTCTTCTGCTCGCGTGCACCGGATTCGATATCCAGGTCGTAGAGGCGCTGGCCGTCTACCAGTGCAACACGCAACTCTTCGGGTTGAGTTGCGTTAATCAGCATTCTTTTCATGTAGTACCGTCGGTTTCCGGGCTGCCGGAAACGGCGTTCGGCACACACGACTTCTCACGGTCGGTGTCAGGTGCGTCCTGGCGATGGCGGGGCCATTCCAGTGTCCAGCGAGTTCGACCCAATGATGGCGAAGTCGCGACGGACGCGTCCTGCTTGCTGGTACTCAAGCACTCAGTCAGGAGGAGGAATCAACCGGCGCCTGTGGACGAGATGAAGCGTCTAAATATAAGCCTAGTGCTACACAGTCCGACGGTTGTACATCTCCACCCTACACGTATCCCTGATAATTCGGGTGCTGCCGCGCGCAGAATCCGCAGCGGGTTGGCATTTACCGTGAGCTCCGGAAGGGGAGGTCACGCATCATGGCTCATTTAGGCGTTGTTTCCGAAGCTCTCGCTCGGGGTCGTCTGCGGGCGACTGCACTTTGTGAACTGGCCGTGAATGTGGCGCGCAAGGCGAGTCAAGACTCTGCTTTGCAGCGTATTTCAGGCCTCATGTCACCTGCGCTCGTTACACCTGCGGACTCTACCGTTACGTAGCAAAAGCCCCGTAGGACGGCCTCTCGTCCTCGTGAATTGCGTTGGTCAGGGCCGGTTTTTGACCGCTGGTCCGCTGTCCAGCCACTTTTGGCGGCGTTCGCGACTATAGCAGCAATGATTAAGTGCTTCAATTCCATAAAAAATTGTTATCATCGCCGCCATGACGACTACTGCCCCTTCGACCCCAGGCGTTCAACTGCTTGAGGTCTCGCCGGAATATGCCGGCCAACGAATTGACAACTTCCTGCTTGCCCGGCTCAAAGGCGTGCCCAAGACCTTGATCTATCGCATTTTGCGCAAAGGCGAAGTGCGGGTGAACAAAGGTCGGATCAAGCCTGAATACAAGCTCCAGGCGGGCGACGTCGTGCGCGTGCCGCCGGTTCGCGTGCCCGAGCGCGATGAGCCGGTGCCATTGGCACAAGGCTTGTTGCAGCGCCTGGAGGCCGCCATCGTCTTCGAAGACAAGGCGCTGATCGTGGTCAACAAGCCCGCGGGCATCGCGGTCCACGGCGGCAGCGGCCTGAATTTCGGCGTGATCGAAGCCTTTCGTCAACTGCGTCCCGATGCCAAGGAGCTGGAGCTGGTCCATCGCCTGGATCGGGACACCTCCGGGCTGTTGATGATTGCCAAGAAGCGCAGCATGTTGCGCCATCTGCACGAACAGTTGCGCGGCGATGGCGTCGACAAGCGCTACATGGCGCTGGTGCGCGGTCGTTGGGAAACGTCCGTCAAGCAGGTCCGCGCGCCGCTGCTCAAGAGCAACCTGCGCTCCGGCGAGCGCATGGTGGAAGTCAACGAAGAAGGCAAGGAAGCGCTGACCGTGTTCAAGGTGCTGCGCCGTTTCGGCGACTTCGCCACCATGGTCGAGGCCAAGCCGGTCACCGGGCGGACCCACCAGATCCGCGTCCACACCCTGCATGCCGGGCATTGCATTGCCGGTGACAGCAAGTACGGGGACGATGACTTCAGCAAGGAAATCCGTGACCTGGGCGGCAAGCGCCTGTTCCTTCATGCCTACATGCTGACCGTGCCGTTGCCGGACGGCGGCGAGCTGAAATTGCAGGCCCCCGTGGATGACATGTGGGCCAAGACCGTGGAGCGGTTGAGTGCATCCTGACTACAAGCTGCTGATATTTGATTGGGACGGCACTCTGGCCAACTCCATCGGTCGGATTGTCGAGTCGATGCACGTCGCGTCGGACCGTACGGGTTTTGCTCGGCGGGATGATTTTGCGGTGAAGGGCATTATCGGTCTCGGGCTGCCGGAAGCGATTCGCAGCCTGTACCCGGAAATCGCTGATGATGAGTTGAGCGTTTTTCGCCAGCATTATGCCGACCACTACATCGCGCTGGAGGCCGAGCCTTCGCCGCTGTTCGACGGCGTGGCCGACACGCTCCAGGCCCTGCGGGAGGAGGGCTATCACCTGGCTGTCGCGACCGGCAAGGCTCGACGCGGGCTGGATCGGGTGCTGAAGTCCCATGGCTGGGACGATTATTTCGACATCACCCGCGCCGCCGACGAAACCGCCAGCAAGCCGCATCCGCTGATGCTTGAACAGATCCTGGCCCACTGTAACGTGCGGCCCGAGCAGGCGCTGATGGTCGGGGATTCGTCGTTCGACCTGCAGATGGCGCGAAATGCCGGCATGGGCTCTGTCGCTGTCAGTTATGGCGCGCAGACGATCGAGGCGCTTCGGGCGTTTGAACCGTGCCTGGCGATTGACCATTTTCCCGAATTGCACGCGTGGCTGAGCCAGCGTGCCGGTTGACGTTTTGATGGGGATGCATGCATGACCGATGAATGGAAAGCACCGGCCAAGGCAGATGCCGAGAGCGGTGATGGAAAAAGCTGGAAGCTGTTGGAAAAGACTCTGTTGGCCGGTGTGCAAGAGCAGCGTCGGTCGCGTCGCTGGGGGATCTTCTTCAAGCTGCTGACCTTCGTTTATCTTTTCGTTGCGCTGCTGCTGTTTACGCCGTTGATGAGTATCGAAAAAGGTGCGGTCAGTGGTTCGGCGTATACCGCGTTGATCGACATTCAAGGCGTGATCGCCGACAAGGAGCCAGCCAGTGCGGATAACATCGTCGGCAGTCTGCGGGCCGCCTTCGAAGATCCGAAGGTCAAGGGCGTGGTGCTGCGCATCAACAGCCCGGGCGGCAGTCCGGTGCAGTCGGGTTACGTCTACGACGAGATCGTCCGGTTGCGCGCGCTTCACCCGAACACCAAGGTCTATGCAGTCATCGCCGATCTCGGCGCGTCGGGTGCCTATTACATTGCCAGCGCCGCGGACCAGATCTATGCCGACAAGGCCAGTCTGGTCGGCTCCATTGGCGTGACGGCGGCCGGTTATGGTTTTGTCGGGACCATGGAGAAGCTCGGTGTGGAGCGGCGGGTCTATACCTCTGGCGAGCACAAGTCGTTCCTTGATCCGTTCCAGCCGCAAAAGCCTGAAGAGACCGCGTTCTGGCAGGGCGTACTCGACACGACTCACAAGCAATTCATTGCCAGCGTCAAGAAAGGCCGCGGCGAGCGCTTGAAGGACAAGGAGCATCCGGAATTGTTTTCCGGGTTGGTCTGGTCCGGGGAGCAGGCTTTGCCGCTGGGCCTGATCGACGGCCTGGGCAGCGCCAGTTCGGTGGCTCGGGATGTGATCGGTCAGAAGGACCTGGTGGACTTCACCATCGAAGAATCGCCGTTTGACCGCTTCTCGAAGAAGCTGGGCGCAAGCATCGCCGAGCATCTGGCGATGTGGATGGGCTTCCAGGGTCCGGCGTTGCGCTGATTCAAGCGTGACGCATTTGCCCTTGTGGCGAGGGAGCTTGCTCCCGCTGGGCTGCGCAGCGGCCCAGATTTTTGCGGTCGCTGCGCAACCGAGCGGGAGCAAGCTCCCTCGCCACGGAGGGCGGTTCAGGGAACCTGCACACCCTCAGCCAGCAACATATCCACAAGACGAATCAGCGGCAGGCCGACCAGGCTGGTGGCGTCCGGCCCTTCGGTGCTCTGGAACAGGCTCACGCCCAGGCCTTCGGCCTTGAAGCTGCCGGCGCAGTCGTACGGTTGCTCGGTGCGCAGATAGCGCTCCACGCGAGCCTGATCCAATGTCCGCATGGTTACGGTAAACGGAACGCAATCGACCTGGCAGGCGCCGGTCTGGCTGTTGAGCAGTGCCAGGCCGGTCAGGAAGGTTACCTTGGTCCCGCTGGCGGCCAGCAGTTGCTCGCGGGCGTTCTCGAAGGTGTTGGGCTTGCCCAGGATGCGCTCGCCGAGCACGGCGACCTGGTCCGAGCCAATGATCAGGTGTGCCGGGTAACGGTCCGCCAGGGCGAAGGCTTTTTCCCGGGCCAGGCGTTTCACCAGTTCGAGCGCGGCCTCGCCGGCGCGATGGCTTTCGTCGATGTCCGGTGAGTCGCAGACGAACGGCAGCCCCAGGCGGGCAAGCAGTTCCCGACGGTAGACCGAGCTTGAGGCAAGTAATAAAGGCAGCATTGGCGTCTCCAGGAGGCAGGAGAGGATTCTAGCGAGGCGTGCAAGTGACGGACAGGGCTGAATTTCCTTTGACATGGCCCGGTGCATCCCTATAATGCTGCGCCTATGTTGAATGACCCGATTCCACCTCACGTTGACCCGCGCAAATTGGCTGACCGTGGCACCACCCTTCAAGGTGAATTGCTGCTGGCCGATTTGAAGAGACTCTGCGACCCGCTTTCCGACGATGTCGGTACGGTCCAGGCCAAATTCGTTTTTGAACGAGATGAACGTAAATCTGTGGTGATCCACAGCTTTATCGACACTGAAGTCAAAATGGTTTGCCAGCGTTGTCTTGAGCTGGTCACCCTGCCGATCCACAGCGAATGCAGTTACGCCGTGGTGAAGGAGGGTGCGAATACCCAGTCGTTGCCGAAAGGTTATGACGTGCTGGAACTGGGCGAAGATCCATTGGATCTGCAGTCACTGATCGAGGAGGAGCTTCTGCTCGCCTTGCCCATTGTGCCTGCTCATCATCCGGAAGAATGCCAGCAGCCGGCGGGAGCAGATGAGCCCGAACCGAGCGAGGACGAGGTAACGCGGTCCAACCCGTTCAGTGTATTGGCGCAGTTAAAGCGTGACCCAAACGTTTAGGAGTTAATCAATTATGGCTGTTCAGCAGAACAAAAAATCCCGCTCTGCCCGTGACATGCGCCGTTCGCACGACGCTCTCGAGGCTAGCACCCTGTCTGTAGAAAAAACCACCGGTGAAGTTCACCTGCGTCACCACGTATCGCCAGAAGGCGTATACCGTGGCCGTAAAGTGATCGACAAGGGCGCCGACGAGTAATCACTTGTCCGCTCAAGTCATCGCGATTGACGCAATGGGCGGGGACTTCGGTCCCCGCAGCATTGTTCAGGCCAGCCTCGCTTGCCTGAATGCTACGCCCTCGCTGCACCTGACCCTCGTCGGTCAACCCTCCCTCCTGGAAGAATTGCTCAGTGGTTATCCTGCTGCGGATCGCGCGCGCCTGACGATTACGCCGGCAGCCGAAGTCATCGCCATGGACGAGAAGCCTGCCCAGGCTCTGCGCGGCAAGCCCGACGCCTCGATGCGTGTTGCGCTGGAGCTGCTGCGCGACGACAAGGTCCAGGCGTGTGTCAGTGCGGGTAATACCGGGGCGTTGATGGCGCTGTCCCGCTACGTGCTGAAAACCCTGCCGGGGATCGATCGGCCCGCCATGGTCGCGGCGATCCCGACCCAGCGCGGTTTCTGCCAGCTACTGGACCTGGGCGCCAATGTCGACTGCAGCGCCGAGCATTTGCTGCAGTTCGCGGTGATGGGCTCGGTCGCGGCTGAAACCCTGGGCATCGCTCGCCCTCGCGTGGCACTGCTGAATATCGGCACCGAAGACATCAAGGGTAATCAGCAGGTCAAGCTCGCGGCCACATTGTTGCAAAGCGCCCGGGGCATCAATTACATCGGTTTTGTCGAGGGTGACGGGCTGTATCGCGGCGAGGCTGACGTGGTGGTATGCGACGGTTTTGTCGGCAATATCCTGCTCAAGTCCAGCGAAGGCCTGGCGACCATGATTGGCGGCCGGATCGAGGCCCTGTTCAAGCAGAGCCTGGCTTCCAGGGCGGTGGGTGCGCTGGCATTGCCGCTGATGCGTCGTCTGCAGGCGGACCTGGCCCCGGCGCGGCACAACGGTGCGAGTTTTCTCGGGCTGCAGGGCATCGTGATCAAGAGTCATGGTTCGGCTGGGGTGCAGGGCTTTCAGAGTGCAATCAACCGGGCGGTGATTGAAATCGAGGAAAACCTGCCTGAGCGTCTGCATGGCCGTCTTGAAGATTTGTTAACTTAGGCGTTTTCGTCCGACAATGCTTAAATGTGACCGGTCGGTTCAACCCGCCATCCAACTGTCAGTTTCCTAGCGCCCCCCAGGGGCGTCAATTTTTGACGACAAGATCATTAGGGGCTTTGTTTTCATGTCTGCTTCCCTCGCATTCGTCTTTCCAGGACAGGGCTCGCAGTCCCTCGGCATGCTGGCCGAGCTGGGCGCGCAATACCCGTTGATCCTGGAAACATTCAAAGAAGCATCCGACGCGCTCGGCTACGACTTGTGGGCACTGACCCAGCAAGGGCCGGAAGAGCAACTCAATCAAACCGATAAAACCCAACCGGCCATCCTCACCGCCTCGATTGCCTTGTGGCGCCTGTGGCTGGCTGAAGGCGGCGCGCGTCCGGCGTTTGTCGCCGGTCACAGCCTGGGCGAGTACAGCGCCCTGGTGGCGGCTGGCAGCCTGAGCCTTGGCGACGCGGTCAAGCTGGTGGAACGGCGTGGCCAGTTGATGCAGGAAGCGGTTCCGGCCGGGCAGGGTGGCATGGCCGCTATCCTCGGCCTGGAAGACGTCGATGTGTTGGCAGCCTGTGCCGAAGCGGCGCAAGGCGATGTTGTCAGCGCGGTGAATTTCAATTCGCCGGGCCAGGTGGTCATTGCCGGCGCGAAGGCGGCTGTCGAGCGCGCGATCGAAGGTTGCAAGGCCCGTGGCGCCAAGCGCGCGATGCCATTGCCGGTCAGCGTTCCGTCGCACTGCGAGCTGATGCGCCCGGCCGCCGAGCGGTTTGCCGAATCCATCGCCGCCATCGACTGGCAGGCGCCGCAGATTCCCGTGGTTCAGAATGTCAGCGCCAACGTGGCGTCGGATCTCGAGACCCTCAAGCGCGATCTGCTGGAACAGCTCTACAAGCCGGTTCGCTGGGTCGAATCGGTACAGACCCTGGCAGCCAAGGGCGCGACCGAACTGGTCGAGTGCGGCCCTGGCAAGGTGCTGGCAGGTCTGAACAAACGCTGCGCCGAAGGCGTGTCGACTTCCAATCTCAACACCCCAGACGCTTTCGCTGCCGCTCGTGCAGCGCAAGCCTGAACAGGAGAAGCTTGCATGAGTCTGCAAGGTAAAGTTGCACTGGTGACCGGTGCAAGCCGCGGCATCGGCCAGGCTATCGCACTGGAATTGGGTCGCCAAGGCGCCATTGTCATCGGCACCGCGACTTCCGCTTCAGGCGCCGAGCGTATCGCCGCGACCTTGAAGGAAAACGGCATCCAAGGCACCGGCCTTGAACTGAATGTCACCAGCGACGAATCTGTTGCGGCGGTTCTGGCAAGCATCCAGGAGCAGTTCGGCGCTCCGGCGATCCTGGTCAATAATGCCGGCATCACTCGCGATAACCTGATGATGCGCATGAAAGATGACGAATGGTTCGATGTGGTCGATACCAACTTGAACAGCCTGTATCGGCTGTCCAAGGGCGTTCTGCGTGGCATGACCAAGGCCCGTTGGGGCCGAATTATCAGTATCGGCTCGGTTGTGGGTGCCATGGGCAACGCTGGCCAAGTAAACTATGCTGCGGCTAAAGCCGGCCTGGAAGGTTTCAGCCGTGCGCTGGCACGGGAAGTCGGTTCGCGCTCGATTACGGTAAACTCGGTTGCACCGGGTTTCATCGACACCGACATGACCCGCGAACTGCCGGAAGCACAGCGTGAAGCTTTGTTGACACAGATTCCGCTGGGTCGTCTGGGGCAAGCTCAAGAAATCGCGTCCGTGGTCGCTTTTCTTGCTTCGGACGGTGCGGCATACGTGACTGGGGCTACAATCCCGGTAAACGGCGGGATGTACATGAGTTAAATGTGACGGATTGCTTCAAAAAAATGTCATACGAGCTGTCTAAAATCCGTTATAAAGCTGCAATCTATTTATAGGCGGCGGGCCCCAGGGTTCGAGGAGTGAAGCTTTCGGTTGAAAAACCGAAAAGTCTTTCTATACACTTACCCACCGGCCAGCTGCCTGAATTTGTCCATTAGGAGTGAAAACAAGGTATGAGCACCATCGAAGAGCGCGTCAAGAAAATCGTTGCCGAGCAACTGGGCGTTAAAGAAGAAGAAGTTGTGAACACCGCTTCCTTCGTCGAAGACCTGGGTGCCGACTCCCTTGACACCGTTGAGCTGGTGATGGCTCTGGAAGAGGAATTCGAGACCGAGATTCCTGACGAAGAAGCTGAAAAGATCACTACTGTACAAGCTGCTATCGACTACGTTACCAGCCACCAGGCGTAATCGTATTCAGTCGTCGCTAGCTGTCATGGAAAAACCGCACTGCCATTTCGGCGTGCGGTTTTTTCTTTAGGCCTGATGCAAAGTCGTCATTTGAAAAAGGAGAGTGCTGTGTCGCGTAGACGCGTCGTAGTCACCGGTATGGGTATGTTGTCGCCACTGGGCACGGATGTGCCGAGCAGCTGGCAGGGCATTCTGGCTGGCCGTAGTGGCATTGGTCTGATCGAACACACCGACCTTTCTGCCTATTCCACCCGTTTTGGCGGCTCGGTAAAGGGTTTCAATGTCGAGGAATACCTGTCGGTCAAGGAAGCCCGCAAGCTTGACCTGTTCATTCAATACGGCCTGGCAGCCGGTTTCCAGGCGGTGCGCAATGCCGGGCTGGAAGTCACCGACGCCAACCGTGAGCGCATCGGCGTGGCCATGGGTTCGGGTATTGGCGGCTTGACCAATATCGAAGAAACCAGCCGTACGCTGCATGATTCTGGGCCGCGGCGTATTTCGCCGTTTTTCGTGCCGGGCTCGATCATCAATATGATTTCCGGTTTCCTGTCCATCCACCTCGGTGCACAGGGACCCAACTACGCCATCGCTACTGCCTGCACTACGGGCACCCACTGCATCGGCATGGCCGCGCGCAACATCATGTACGACGAAGCTGACGTGATGATTGCCGGTGGTGCTGAAATGGCCGCCTGCGGCCTCGGCATGGGCGGTTTCGGCGCGTCCCGTGCGCTGTCGACCCGCAACGATGAGCCGGACCGGGCCAGCCGCCCGTGGGACAAGGGCCGCGATGGTTTCGTACTGTCGGACGGTGCCGGTGCGCTGGTGCTTGAAGAGCTTGAACACGCCAAGGCTCGTGGCGCGACCATCTATGCCGAACTGATCGGCTTCGGTACCAGCGGCGATGCGTTCCACATGACCTCGCCACCGGCCGATGGCGCCGGTGCGGCCCGTTGCATCACCAATGCCTTGCGCGACGCCAAGCTCAATCCAGGGCAGGTCCAGTACATCAACGCCCATGGCACGTCGACCCCGGCTGGCGATCTGGCCGAAGCCCAGGCCATCAAGACCGTGTTCGGCGACCACGCCTACAAACTGGCTGTCAGCTCGACCAAATCGATGACCGGCCACCTGTTGGGCGCGGCGGGTGCGGTGGAAGCGATCTTCAGCGTACTGGCGATCAACAGCCAGGTGGCGCCGCCGACCATCAACCTTGATGAGCCGGACGAGGGCTGCGACCTCGACTTCGTGCCGCATACCGCCCGCAGCATGGACATCGACGTCGTGTTGTCCAATTCCTTCGGCTTCGGCGGGACCAATGGCTCGCTGGTGTTTCGCCGGTTCGCCGGTTGATGGAAAGCTGGGTCGACGGTCAGCCGGCTGACGCTCTGTCGCTGAAAGATCGCGGCCTGGCCTACGGTGATGGGTTGTTCGAAACCATCGCCGTGCGGGACGGTAAGCTCGTTCTGCTTGAGGGGCATCTGCAACGCCTCGCGTTGGGATGCCGACGGTTGGCAATCAGTGTCGATTGGGCGGTATTGAACGCAGAACTGCAAGCCTATGCGCAGCAGCTTGGCGATGGCGTTCTGAAACTGATCGTGACCCGTGGCGACAGTCTGCGGGGCTATGCCGCCAATCCTTCAGCCCAGGCCCGCCGCATCTTGCAGGGCAGCCCGCCGGCGGCCTATCCGCTGGCCCATGCCGAGCAAGGCGTTCAGCTGTTTCCTTGCACTACACGCCTGTCCGAGCAACCGTTGCTCGCTGGCCTCAAACACCTCAATCGCCTAGAACAAGTGCTGGCCCGCGCCGAATGGAGCGACACCGAGCATGCCGAAGGCTTGATGCTGGATATGTCCGGGCGGGTAATCGAAGGCGTGTTCAGCAATCTGTTCATGGTGCACGACGGAGCGCTGATCACGGCGGATCTGAGTCGTTGTGGTGTCGCCGGGGTGATGCGCGGGCAATTATTGTTTCAAGCCGAGTCTCAAGGCATCGTCACGCAAACCATTGATATCAGCCTCGAACAGCTGCACCAGGCCGACGAGGTCTTTGTCTGCAACAGCGTATATGGCGTGTGGCCGGTACGCGGATGCGGTTCGGCGCGCTGGTCGGTTGGCCCGCTCACCCGTAAACTGCAGACCCTTGCCCGTGCGCTATTGGATGCTTGATTCGTGAGACGTAAATTCTTGCTGCTGCTGGAAGTCGGACTGGTTCTGGCGGGGCTGTTGCTGGGCGCTTCGGCGTGGAAAATTCATTCGGCGCTGCAGCAGCCGTTGAACATCACCCAGGAAGAGCTGCTTGACGTACCCAACGGCACCACGCCGACCGGGACGCTCAATCGTCTCGAAGCCGATGGCCTGATCAAGGATGCGTTCTGGCTGCGGGTCTACTGGCGCTTCAACCTCGCCGGCCAACCCCTGCACTCCGGCGAATACCGCATGGTGCCGGGGATGACGATGGACGGCCTGATCGGTGTCTGGAAGCGTGGTGACGTGGTGCAGTACAGCGTCACGCTGGTGGAGGGCTGGAATTTCCGTCAGGTTCGCGCAGCGCTGGCCAAGGATGAGAAGCTCCAGCAGACCCTCGCCGGCCTGAGCGACAGTCAGGTGATGGACCGTCTTGGTCATTCCGGGATATTTCCCGAAGGCCGGTTCTTCCCGGATACCTATCGGTTCGTGCGCGGTACGTCGGATGCCGATCTGCTGAAGAAGGCCTACGATCGGCTGGAAGAGGTGCTCGCCAAGGAGTGGGCGCAACGAGCCACCGACGTGCCTTACACCCAGCCCTACCAGGCATTGATCATGGCTTCCCTGATCGAGAAGGAGACCGGCGTGCCCCAGGAGCGTGGCCAGATCGCCGGGGTGTTCGTGCGCCGCTTGCGCCTGGGCATGTTGTTGCAGACCGATCCCACCGTAATCTATGGCCTGGGGGAGCGCTACGCCGGCAAGCTCACCCGCGCCCATCTGAAAGAACCGAATCCCTACAACACCTATCTGGTTCCAGGGCTGCCGCCGACGCCGATCGCGATGGTCGGGCGCGAGGCGATTCATGCGGCGTTGAACCCGGCGGACGGCAACAGCCTTTATTTCGTAGCCCGGGGCGATGGCAGCCATGTGTTTTCCGATGACCTGGAAACGCACAACAACGCGGTGCGCGAATACCAGCTCAAGCGCCGCGCCGATTATCGCTCCAGCCCGGCCCCGGTTGCGCCGGACGATGTGGCGCCGATTCCCGCCGCTTCACCTGATACGGCGCCTGAAGCCGTGCCCCAGGTGCCGCCCCAGGAACCCGCGCCGCAACCCGCCCCCGAAGCGAATGCCAGCGAGCCGCCGAGCCCGCAATGACTCTGATTAAGGATCGCCCGTGACTGGCTTGTTTATAACCCTGGAAGGCCCCGAAGGCGCCGGCAAGAGCACCAACCGCGAATACCTCGCCGAACGTTTGCGGGCTGAAGGCATCGAGGTGGTGCTGTCCCGTGAGCCGGGCGGCACGCCATTGGCCGAGAGGATTCGCGAGGTGCTGCTGGCACCCCTTGACGAGGTCATGAACCCCGACACCGAGCTATTGCTGGTTTTCGCCGCCCGGGCGCAACATCTGGCCGAGGTGATCCGCCCGGCGCTGGCCCGTGGTGCGGTGGTGCTGTGTGATCGCTTCACCGATTCGACCTATGCCTACCAGGGGGGCGGCCGGGGCTTGTCCCTTGAACGCATCGCCGCGCTGGAAACCTTTGTCCAGGCGGACCTGCGGCCAGACCTGACCCTGGTGTTCGACTTGCCGGTGGACATCGGCCTGGCCCGCGCCAGCGCCCGGGGTCGGCTCGATCGCTTCGAGCTGGAAGGGCAGGCCTTCTTCAACGCCGTGCGCAATGCCTTCCTGGAGCGTGCCAAGGCTGATCCGGCGCGTTACCTGCTGATCGACGCCGCCCAACCGCTGGCACAGGTCCAGCAGTCGCTGGGTGGTCTGCTGCCGCGTCTGCTGGAGCGTGCCCGTGGCTGAAGCCTATCCGTGGCAGGACAGTCTCTGGCAGCAATTGGCCGGGCGTGCCCAGCATGCCCATGCCTACCTGCTCCACGGTCCGGCCGGGATCGGCAAGCGGGCCCTGGCCGAACGCCTGATGGCGAGCCTGTTGTGCCAGGCCCCGGTGGCCGCGGGCGGCTGCGGCGAATGCAAGTCCTGCCTGCTGCTCAAGGCCGGTAGCCATCCAGACAACTACGTGCTGGAGCCTGAAGAGGCGGACAAGGCGATCAAGGTCGACCAGGTCCGGGACCTGGTGAGTTTCGTCGTCCAGACCGCGCAGATGGGCGGGCGCAAGGTCGTGTTGATCGAACCGGTGGAGTCGATGAACATCAACGCTGCCAATGCCTTGCTCAAGAGTCTCGAAGAGCCTTCCGGGAATACCGTCCTGCTGTTGGTCAGCCACCAGCCGAGTCGGTTGTTGCCGACCATCAAGAGCCGTTGCGTGCAGCAGGCTTGTCCGCTGCCCAGCGAGGCCATGAGCCTGCAGTGGCTGGGCCGGGCCTTGCCTGACAGCAGCGATGAGGAGCGTGTCGAGCTGCTGACCCTGGCCGCCGGTTCGCCACTGGCGGCCGTCAGCCTCCAGGCCCAGGGCGTGCGTGAGCAGCGGGCACTGGTCGTGGACGGCATCAAGAAACTGCTCAAGCAACAGCAGTCGCCGACGCAACTGGCCGAGGGCTGGAACGCCATTCCGTTGCTGCTGCTGTTCGACTGGTTCTGTGACTGGTCGAGCCTGATCCTGCGTTATCAGCTCACCGAGGACGAGGCTGGGCTGGGACTGGCGGACATGCGCAAGGTGATCCAGTACCTGGCGCAAAAAAGCAGCCAGGACAAAATCCTGAACATTCAGGACTGGATTCTTGCCCAACGCCAGAAGGTGCTGAGCAAGGCCAACCTCAATCGCGTCCTGTTGCTGGAGGCGCTGTTGGTGCAATGGGCAAGTTTGCCTGGTCGTAACTGACAGGCACACTAAACTCAGCTCAATTGCAGCGGAGATCAGCATGAACGAACCTGTCAGCCCCGGGCCACGCAATGGCATCCTGTCCCTGACCATCAAGGACAAGTCGGTGCTCTACGCCGCCTACATGCCCTTCATCAGAAACGGTGGCTTGTTCATTCCCACCAACAAGAATTATCGCCTGGGCGACGAGGTGTTCATGCTGTTGAGCCTGATGGACGAACCGGAGAAAATCCCGGTCGCCGGCAAGGTGATCTGGCTCACCCCCAAAGGCGCCCAGGGCAACCGGGCGGCCGGGGTTGGCGTGCAGTTCAACGAAGGCGACAACTCGGCCCGCAATCAGATCGAAACCCACCTGGCCGGAACCCTCAAGTCCGACCGTCCTACCCATACGATGTAGCTGGCCCCATATGCTTGTAGATTCCCATTGTCACCTTGATCGCCTCGACCTTGCCGCCCATGGCGGTTCGCTGGACGCCGCGCTGGATGCCGCGCGCCAACGAGGCGTCGGGCATTTCCTGTGCATCGGTGTCAGCGCCGACAACGCCGCCGACGTCAAGGTCCTGGCCGACCGTTATGCGGATGTCGATTGTTCGGTGGGTATCCACCCGCTGGACGTACAGCCCGATGCCGCGCCGGCCCTGGACTGGCTGCTGCACGAGCTCGACCATCCTCGGGTGGTGGCCATTGGCGAGACTGGCCTCGACTATCACTACGAGCCGGAGGCCGCCGAGGTGCAGCAGGCTTCGTTCCGCTTGCACCTGGAAGCGGCTCGTCAGACTGGCAAGCCGGTAATCATCCACACCCGCGGTGCCCGCGCCGACACCCTGGATCTGCTGCGCGACGCGGCGTTGCCCCAGGCGGGCGTGCTGCATTGCTTCACCGAGGACTGGGACATGGCCAAGGCTGCGCTGGACATGGGTTACTACATCTCCCTGTCCGGTATTGTCACGTTTCGCAATGCCGATGCCCTGCGCGACGTCGCCAGCAAAGTGCCGGCCGATCGATTGCTGGTGGAGACCGATTCGCCCTACCTGGCGCCAATACCCTATCGCGGCAAGCCGAACCTTCCCCAGTACGTGCGCGAGGTGGCCGAGTTCCTGGCCATGTTGCGCGGTGAATCCTATGAGCGGTTCGCGCAGCAGACCACGGAAAACTTCAAACGCCTGTTCCCCCTGGCCCATGTCGGTTCGCCGAGGGCCTGAATCACGGACAAAAAAAACCCGGGTTCTGGGGGGTGAATCCGGGTTAAGACCATTAGGAGTAAACAAAGGCACTCGGTCCGTTGGTACCTTTATCGGCGCGTCACTTGGGGGAGATGTCACGCCGACAGTTCAAGTATTGATCACTGTGGCGATGCGTCCAGTGTGGTTGCGGCGGTTTTTAAACAAATTTGGAATACGCTCGCTTCGGATAGGTTCTCACTGTCCTGTTAACCTGCCAGTACGGTAGGGTGCCAGGTAAACGGAGGAGTCGGGACTGCACGGTTTTCCGCAGAACACTGATCGAAAATGGATGATCCGTGCATTTTTGCGTAATTTAGGCATAATACCCGGCTTCGAATTTTGACCCTTCAGACCTTTTTCTTATGCACAAAGAACCCCGTAAGGTCCGTGAGTTTCGTCGCCGCGAGCAGGAAATTCTCGATACCGCGCTCAAGTTGTTCCTCGACCAGGGTGAAGACAGTGTCACCGTCGAGATGATTGCGGATGCCGTGGGTATCGGCAAAGGCACGATCTATAAACATTTCAAATCCAAGGCCGAGATCTACCTGCGGCTGATGCTCGATTACGAGCGCGATTTGAACGAGTTGTTGCATTCGGCCGATGTGGACAAGGACAAGGAAGCGCTATCCCGGGCCTATTTCGAGTTCCGCATGCGCGACCCGCAGCGTTACCGCTTGTTCGATCGCCTGGAGGAGAAGGTGGTCAAGGGCAACCAGGTGCCGGAAATGGTCGAGGAGCTGCACAAGATCCGCGCTTCCAACTTCGAACGCCTGACCCTGCTGATCAAGGGCCGGATCAGCGAAGGCAAGCTCGAAGATGTGCCGCCGTATTTCCATTACTGCGCAGCCTGGGCGCTGGTGCATGGCGCCGTGGCGCTGTATCACTCGCCGTTCTGGAGCAATGTGCTTGAAGATCAGGAAGGCTTCTTCCAGTTCCTGATGGACATTGGCGTGCGCATGGGCAACAAGCGCAAGCGCGACACCGACGTCCCGAGCAGTTGAGGCATTCAGCTGTCTGATTGCGCCATGTCTGCTTACATGGCGCATTGCCCGAGGAATATACTCAGGCTTGGGCCTTGCAGAAATCTGATTTTTAGGTCAGGTTTTGCGGGCCCGATTCTTCTTTCGCCGGAGTGATCATGATCGTTGACCGTCAAGGCAGGCGTTTTCGCAATTTGCGGATCAGCCTGACTTCAGCCTGCAACTATGCCTGTACCTACTGCGTGCCAGACGGCAAGCGGCTGGTGGCTGCGCAGGATGAACTGTCGGCCGAGGCCATGGCGCGGGGCGTGGCCTATCTGATCGAAGCCGCCGGCATCGAGCGGTTGCGCATCACCGGTGGAGAGCCACTGGTCAGCCCCAAGCTGGAAAGCTTCATGACGGCGGTGGGGCAGATGGGGCTGCAAGACATCAGCCTGACCACCAATGGTCAGCTGCTGGCAAAGAAGCTGCCTCTACTGGTCAACGCCGGTATCCGCCGTATCAACGTCTCCCTCGACACCCTGGACCCCGTGGCGTTTCGCAGCATTGCCCGTGGTGGCGACCTGGCGACCGTGCTGGACGGCATGGAGCAGGCCCGGGCGGCGGGAATGAAGATCAAGGTCAACATGGTGCCGTTGCGCGGGCAGAACCTGGACCAGGTGATGCCGTTGCTCCAGTACTGCCTGGAGCGTGGTTATGAGTTGCGTTTCATCGAGTTGATGCGCATGGGCCACCTGGCCAAGGATTCCAATGCGTTCCTTCAACAGTTCGTCAGCCTCCAGCAGTTGCTGGGGCTGATTGGCGACCAGTACGAATATCTGCAGGCCGATGCGCCGATCGATGCCACGGCCGTGCGTTACGAAATTCCGGGGTTGGGGCACTTCGGTGTGATCGCCAACGAAAGCGTGCCGTTCTGCCGCACCTGTTCCCGGCTGCGGCTGTCTTCCACGGGCTGGTTGCATGGCTGCCTGTCGTCGAGTAACCGTCACTACGTTGGCGATCTGTTGGACAAACCGCGTCACCAGGCATTGCCGGCGCTCCAGCGGCTGTTGGTCAAGGCCTTGGGGGACAAGCAGGAAGTGGCGTTCTCGGGTGGTGCGACCATCATGAAGATCATCGGCGGCTGAACAACGGCTTTTTGTGGTGACGGAGCAAGCTCCCCCACCATAGACATTCCAAACCGGATAATTGTCGAGCTGGCGCAAAAGCTGCATCCCATGGCCATTCGCCGGTTTTCCGTCACCGGTTTTTGGAGGATAGGATGCGTAGCCTGTTTTTGCTGCTGGCCGTTTTGACGCTGGGTGGCTGCATGAATGTCAGCGACATGGGGGAGGGCGTTCGTTATCACATGAGCGACGCCGGCCTGCTGGACCATAGCGACAGCCGTCGGGTGAACAACCTGCGCATTCAGCCGGATTCCTTCATCTACATTGCCCAGGGTGCTTTTGCTCCGCCAGGCAGCGCTTATCCGCGGCCCAATGTCGTGGCTGAAGAAGCGTTCAACGGTTTCATCGAGTATTTCCCCATGGTTCGTCGCGCCCGGGTCCCGGAAGGCCTCGACCAGGCGATGGGCGAAGCGCGTGCCGCCGGTGCTCATTACTTGCTTTATACCCGGTTCGCCAAAGCGGACAACCGCATCGGCAACACCGACGAATGGCTGGACGAAGAAGCCGTGGATCGACTAGGTGTCGATACCGGTGTCATTCAGATCATGTTGATCGAGACCAGCACCCAGTATTTGATTGATACTGCGCGTATCAAAAGTCGTGGCGGTTTACTGACGTTGCACGACAAACAGCCAGAAGACCTGATCGCCGCCCCGCTGCGTGAATATGCCCGCACCTTGCTGGGGATTAGCGACCAGTAACATTCAAGGAGTCACCATGAGCGGACCGCAAAAAGCCAATGACCTGCTGGGACAGATCCCGAAGACCAAAGGCCTGCCGCCGGTCCACTTGTGGAACCCCGACTTCTGCGGCGACATCGACATGCGCATCGCCCGTGATGGCACCTGGTATTACCTGGGCACGCCGATCGGGCGCAAGCCGATGGTCAAGCTGTTCTCCACCATCATTCGCCGCGACGGCGATGATTATTTCCTGATCACCCCTGTGGAAAAAGTCGGCATCAAAGTCGACGACGCCCCGTTCGTGGCCGTGACCCTTGAGGTCGAGGGGGAGGGGGAAGGGCAGTTGCTGCGCTTTACTACCAACGTTGAGGAAACCACCGAAGCCGGCCCCGATCATCCGATGCGGGTGGTCATCGACCCCCAGACCCAGGAGCCTGCGCCGTACGTGCACGTGCGCAGCAACCTCGAAGCGCTGATTCATCGCAACGTGTTCTATCAACTGGTGGAGCTGGCAGTAAGTCGCGAAATCGATGGTCAGCGCTGGTTGGGCGTATGGAGCGGCGGCGTGTTTTTCCCCATCGGTCTTGAGCCCTGAATCCTGGGTGGGAGCGAGCCTGCTCGCGAAAGCGGCAGCATAGTCGACACCTTTTTATGCAGACCCACCGCTTTCGCGAGCAAGCCCGCTCCCACAGTGGTTATGCAAAATTCAAATTGACACCCAATCATATGATGATTAGCGTGGGCGCCTGATAAGAAAAGCCCACGGGGTAGTCATGTCCAGCAGTTTTCACGCGTCGACCGTCGATTGGCTGGGTGGCTGGATTGCCGCCGGCCAGGTCAAGCCTGGGCAAACCATCAAGGTCGAGGCAGATCTGGGCGAGCAACTGGGCGTCAGCCGCACGGTGATCCGTGAGGCAATCAAGACGCTGGTGGCCAAAGGCATGTTGGAAGTCGGCCCGAAAGTCGGCACGCGAGTACTGCCGGTGCGCCGCTGGAACCTGTTCGACCCGCAGGTGGTTGGCTGGCTGTCACGCAGCGGCCTGCCGGAAAACTTCGTCGACGACCTGCTGGACCTGCGGCGCACCATCGAACCGATGGCGGTGCGCTGGGCCTGCGAACGGGCGACGGCTGATCAGGTGCAGGCGATCCGCCTGGCTTATTATGCGCTGGAGCGGGCGGTGGACAGCGGCGCCGATTACAACCTTGCCGACCAGTTTTTCCATGAATGCATTCTCGCCGCCAGCCACAATCAATTCATCGAGCAGATGGTCCCGGCCCTGGGCGCGTTGCTGGCGGTCTCGTTCGAGGTGTCGGCGGCCGATCCGGACGAATTGCGGCGCACCTTGCCGATCCACAAGGATATCGCCGAAGCCATCGCCGAGCGCGACGCGGCGCGCGGCGTCTGGGCCTGCATGACCCTGATCGACAACGCTGACCTGGCCATCAAGCGCTTTTACCCCGACGTCATGGCCGGTCGAACAGACAATACCGGGCGAGCCGGGAACGGGAGGTTGCAATGAACTGGACGGCTGTGACGGAACATCGGGCGAAACTGGGCGAGGGACCGTTCTGGGACGAACCGACCCAGGCGCTGTATTGGGTAGATATCGCCGGCAAGCAGGCGCTGCGGCTGATCGGCGCCAATGTACAGATCTGGCAGATGCCAGAACACGTTTCCGCTTTCATCCCGACCCAGAGCGGCGATGCGTTGGTGACATTGAGCAGTGGCGTCTATCGACTGGATCTGGATTCGCCTGGGCTGGAACCGCGCCTGAAGTTGCTGTGCATGGCCGATCCCCAGCCCGGCAATCGTGCCAATGAAGCGCGCTGTGATGCGCTGGGCCAGCTTTGGCTGGGCACCATGCAAAACAATATCGGAGAAGAGGGCGAGGACCTGCCCATCGAGCGACGTTCAGGCGGCCTGTTCCGTGTTGGCGGCGATGGCCGGGTGATGCCCCTGCTGCGCGGGCTGGGCATTCCAAACACGCTGCTATGGAGCCCCGATGGCACGACGGTGTATTTCGGTGAGAGCCTCGATGACACGCTGTATCGGCACTTCATCTACCCCGACGGCAAACTCGCGCCCGCGGAGGTCTGGTTCGGTCCCCATTCCCGTGGCGGGCCGGACGGTTCGGCGATGGATGCGCAAGGTTACATCTGGAACGCTCGCTGGGATGGCAGTTGCCTGCTGCGGCTGCATCCGGACGGCCATGTCGATCGGGTGATCGAGCTGCCGGTCAGTCGCCCGACCAGTTGTGTATTCGGTGGGGAAGATCTCAAGACGCTGTACATCACCAGTGCGGCCAGTCCGCTCGGTCATCCGCTGGACGGTGCGGTGTTGTCGATGCGCGTCGATGTGCCGGGCGTGCCTTGTACGCGGTTCGCTGGTTGAATCCCAAAATATGGGATGTAAATATATATATTGAGATTATTTGGCGGTCGGGTTTATAGTCGGCTGCATCAGCAATACGCACTCACACTTAAAAAAACAAAACAGGTGAAGCGATGCATCGAATTTCCCCCGAACGCCCCAGCGGCGTTCGCCAGCTACTGTCGGTTATGCAGTCTCTAGACCGGTCCCCCGTGGGTGCCCGGTTTTTCTCGTGTCTTGCCGCGGGAGCCCAGGTTCATGGCTGAAGCGCTTTGCTTGCCACCGGTGCCGGAGCCGCCGCAGGGCGATCGGTTGAAAGGCAAGGTCGTGCTGCTGACGGGTGCTGCCCAGGGCATTGGCGAGGCAATCGTTGCTGCGTTTGCTTCCCAACAGGCGCGGCTGGTCATCAGCGACATCCAGGCTGAAAAAGTCGAGGCCGTCGCCGCCCATTGGCGTGGGCGCGGTGGGGATGTACAAGCACTCAAGGTCGATGTTTCAAGCCAGCAGGACCTGCACGCCATGGCCCGGCGAGCGGTTGAATTGCATGGTCGCATCGACGTATTGGTGAACTGCGCTGGCGTCAATGTGTTCCGCGATCCGCTGGAAATGACCGAGGAAGACTGGCGCCGTTGCTTCGCCATCGACCTGGACGGTGCCTGGTATGGCTGCAAGGCCGTATTGCCGCAGATGATCGAGCAGGGTGTGGGCAGCATCATCAATATCGCGTCGACCCACTCGTCCCACATCATTCCCGGCTGTTTCCCTTACCCGGTGGCCAAGCATGGCCTGCTCGGGCTGACCCGTGCCCTGGGCATCGAATACGCCCCCAAAGGCGTGCGGGTGAATGCCATTGCGCCGGGCTACATCGAGACCCAGCTGAATATCGACTACTGGAATGGCTTTGCCGATCCCCGGGCCGAACGCCAGCGTGCGCTGGATCTGCACCCTCCACGGCGTATCGGCCAGCCGATCGAAGTGGCAATGACGGCGGTGTTTCTGGCCAGTGACGAAGCACCTTTCATCAACGCTTCATGCATCACCATTGATGGTGGACGTTCGGTCATGTACCACGACTGAATATTTCTGGATTGCAGTGGGAAACTTCGCCTGTAATCCAATCATCATACGATATGACTATTTAGACCTATGCTGTGCAGTAACACGATTTGACCGGCCAGCCTGCGCATTTCCACCAACGTGGAGCAGATCCCTGGACGTTTGGCTTTCAATAAAAAAAACAAGGAGTCAGCTATGAAACATCGTCGTGGGATCCGTTCCCTGTGTCGCGCCGCCCTGGCGGTTACCGCGTTCAGTCTCAGCAGTCACCTGCTGGCGGCCGATGCGGTGAAAATCGGTTTCCTGGTCAAGCAGGCCGAGGAGCCCTGGTTCCAGACCGAATGGGCATTCGCCGAGAAGGCGGCCAAGGACAAAGGCTTCCAGTTGATCAAGATCGCCGTCCCTGACGGCGAGAAAACCCTCTCCGCTATCGACAGCCTGGCCGCCAACGGTGCCAAGGGCTTTGTGATCTGCCCGCCGGACGTGTCCCTGGGCCCGGCCATCATGGCCAAGGCCAAGCTCAACGACCTCAAGGTGATCGCCGTGGACGACCGTTTCGTCGACGCCAACGGAAAATTCATGGAAGACGTGCCGTACCTGGGCATGGCCGCGTTCGAGGTTGGCCAGAAACAAGGCGCCGCGATGGCTGCCGAAGCGAAAAAACGCAACTGGGACTGGAAAGAAACCTACGCGGTGATCAACACCTTCAACGAGCTGGACACCGGTAAGAAACGCACCGACGGTTCGGTCGATGCCCTGAAGAAGGCCGGTATGCCGGAAGACCATATCCTCTTCTCGGCGCTGAAGACCCTCGACGTGCCGGGCAGCATGGACTCCACCAACTCGGCGTTGGTCAAGCTGCCAAGCGCCGCGAAAAACCTGATCATCGGCGGCATGAACGACAATACTGTGCTGGGCGGCGTGCGCGCTACCGAAGCCGCCGGGTTCAATGCCAAGAACGTGATCGGTATCGGCATCAACGGCACCGACGCCATCGGCGAGCTGAAGAAACCAAATAGTGGCTTCTTCGGTTCGATGCTGCCAAGCCCGCACATCGAAGGCTACAAGACCGCGGAAATGATGTACGAGTGGATCACCACCGGCAAGGAGCCGCCGAAGTACACCGCCATGGACGAGGTGACGCTGATCACCCGGGAGAACTTCAAGCAGGAACTGGAAAAGATCGGCCTGTGGAATTGACGGCTGGTTGATTCAAAAGCGGCCCTGGTCACAGGCGTGACCGGGCCGCTTGATCTCTGTGAGTTCGAGGTGGTTATGCAAGCGCAAACAGCGACACGGCAACACAACACTGGCGGCAGCTTGCGATTCAACGGGATCGGCAAGACCTTTCCCGGCGTGCAGGCCCTGGCCAATATCAGTTTCGTCGCCCATCCAGGACAGGTTCATGCCTTGATGGGTGAAAACGGCGCGGGCAAGTCCACGTTGCTCAAGATCCTTGGCGGCGCCTATATCCCGAGCAGCGGCGACTTGCAGATCGGTGAACAGACGATGGCGTTCAAAGGTACCGCCGACAGTATCGCCAGCGGTGTGGCGGTGATTCACCAGGAGCTGCACCTGGTGCCGGAAATGACCGTCGCCGAAAACCTGTTCCTTGGCCATTTGCCGGCGCGTTTCGGCCTGGTCAATCGCGGTGTGCTGCGCCAGCAGGCGTTGGCGCTGCTCAAAGGCCTGGCGGACGAAATCGACCCGCAGGAAAAAGTCGGTCGCCTGTCCCTCGGCCAGCGCCAGTTGGTGGAAATCGCCAAGGCCTTGTCCCGTGGCGCCCACGTCATTGCTTTCGACGAACCGACCAGCAGCCTCTCGGCGCGGGAAATCGACCGTTTGATGGCGATCATCGCCCGCCTGCGGGACGAGGGCAAAGTGGTGTTGTACGTCAGCCACCGGATGGAAGAAGTCTTTCGAATCTGTAACGCGGTGACGGTGTTCAAGGACGGTCGTTATGTCCGGACCTTCGAAAACATGAGCGAGTTGACCCATGATCAACTCGTCACCTGCATGGTCGGTCGTGATATCCAGGACATCTATGACTACCGTCCGCGTGAGCGTGGCGATGTGGCGCTGCAGGTGAAGGGGCTGCTGGGGCCGGGCCTGCGCGAGCCGGTGAGTTTCGAGGTGCACAAGGGTGAAATTCTTGGCCTCTTCGGGCTGGTCGGCGCCGGTCGTACCGAGCTGTTTCGTTTGCTCAGTGGCCTGGAGCGCCAGAGCGAGGGCAGTCTCGTGCTGCACGGCAAGGAACTGAAACTGCGTTCGCCACGGGATGCCATCGGCGCTGGCGTGCTGCTCTGCCCGGAGGACCGGAAGAAGGAAGGCATCATTCCGTTGGGCAGTGTCGGCGAGAATATCAACATCAGCGCGCGTCCGTCCCATTCGACCCTCGGCTGCCTGCTGCGCGGCGAATGGGAGCGGGGCAATGCCGACAAGCAGATCAAGTCGCTGAAAGTGAAGACCCCGGCGGCGAGCCAGAAAATCATGTACCTGTCCGGTGGCAACCAGCAGAAGGCGATCCTCGGGCGTTGGCTGTCGATGCCGATGAAGGTCCTGCTGCTGGACGAGCCGACACGGGGCATCGACATCGGTGCCAAGGCCGAGATCTACCAGATCATCCACAACCTGGCGGCCGATGGCATCGCTGTGATCGTGGTGTCCAGCGACCTGATGGAAGTGATGGGTATTTCTGACCGGATCCTGGTGCTGTGCGAAGGGGCCATGCGCGGCGAGCTGCCGCGTGACCAGGCCAACGAATCCAACCTGCTGCAACTGGCGCTGCCGCGCCAACGCGTTGCCGACGCGGCGAACTGAGAGGTAATCATGACCATTCAAAACAATGCACTGCCAACGGCACGCAAGCCCCTCGACCTGCGCCGCTTCCTCGACGACTGGGTCATGCTGCTGGCGGCTATCGGCATCTTTGTGCTCTGCACCCTGATGATCGACAACTTCCTGTCGCCGCTGAACATGCGGGGCCTGGGCCTGGCGATTTCCACCACCGGCATTGCCGCCTGCACCATGCTTTATTGCCTGGCTTCCGGGCACTTCGACCTGTCGGTGGGCTCGGTGATTGCCTGTGCCGGCGTGGTCGCTGCCGTGGTAATGCGCGACACCAACAGCGTGTTCCTCGGTGTCAGCGCTGCGCTGGTGATGGGCCTGATCGTCGGTCTTATCAACGGCATCGTCATTGCAAAACTACGGGTCAACGCGTTGATCACGACGCTGGCGACGATGCAGATCGTTCGCGGCCTGGCGTATATCTTCGCCAACGGTAAAGCGGTCGGCGTGTCCCAGGAATCGTTCTTCGTGTTCGGCAACGGCCAGCTGTTTGGCGTGCCGGTGCCGATCCTGATCACGATTGTCTGCTTCCTGTTCTTCGGCTGGTTGTTGAACTACACCACCTACGGGCGCAACACCATGGCCATCGGCGGCAACCAGGAAGCGGCGTTGCTGGCGGGGGTGAACGTTGATCGCACCAAGATCATCATCTTCGCCGTGCATGGCGTGATTGGCGCGCTGGCGGGTGTGATCCTGGCGTCGCGCATGACCTCGGGCCAACCGATGATCGGCCAGGGCTTCGAGCTGACGGTGATCTCGGCTTGTGTATTGGGCGGGGTTTCGCTGAGTGGCGGGATCGGCATGATTCGCCATGTCATTGCCGGTGTACTGATCCTCGCGATCATCGAGAACGCGATGAACCTGAAGAATATCGACACCTTCTACCAGTACGTCATCCGTGGTTCGATCCTGTTGCTGGCGGTGGTGATCGACCGGTTGAAGCAGCGCTGAAGGTCAGTGGCGACTGATCTTCCGCTATCGCGAGCAAGCTCGCTCCCACAGGGTTTGTGCCCGGCGCAGAAACACAGCGCAACGCAGATCCTATGTGGGAGCGAGCCTGCTCGCGAAGGCATCAGCACATCCAACACTTCCTTAGCTGACCCACCGCTTTCGCGAGCAGGCTCGCTCCCACAGGTTTTTGTGCCCGGCATATAAACAACGGCACGCCGCAGATCCCTGTGGGAGCGGGCTTGCTCGCGAAGGCGTCAGCACATCCAACACTTCCTTGGCGGACCCACCGCTTTCGCGAGCAGGCTCGCTCCCACAGGTTCTCGTGTTCGGCACAGAAATCTCGGATGCCGCAGAACCAGTGTGGGAGCGAGCCTGCTCGCGAAGGCGTTCTTGCAGACGCCAACAATTACCCAGCCTTGCGCAACGCCTCGACCAACTCCTGCTTGCGCATCTTCGAACGTCCTGGGATGTTTTTTGCCCGGGCTTCCTTCATCAGGCTGTCCACCGTCTGAGCCTCATGGGAGGCGTTGCTGGTGCGCGGGTGGCCTTCACGCGACTTGACGGCGCGCCGGGCCGATTCCTTGCGGTCGGATTGCTTGGCCTCGGCGGTTTTTTTCTTGCCGGACCCACCGGAGCGTTCGCCACCCCCGGACTGCTTGTTGACCGTCGCCCAGGCCCGAGCTTCGGCCTTGCCCTCCGGCACGCCTTTTTGCTCATAACTCTCTTCGATGTGCTCGGCCTTGCGCTTTTGCTTGTCGGTGTATTTGTCTTTGCTTCCACGAGGCATGAACTGTTCCTCCTCCGGTGTGTGAGCAGAGTCACCTGCGAGCCAGGCTATTGGTTGGCACCACCTTCCGAACCGGAGCCGCCGGTCGTGGTTTTCGAACCTACGCCGGTGTCGGCGTTATCCGGAGCGGTAGAGTCCGGGGTGTTCATGCCACCCTGGCGACCGGTGTCATTACCCTGGACCCGTGGATCGGTGCCCGTGGCGGGCGGCTGGCCATTGTTCAAGGTGCCGCCGGTGCCGTCGGTATTCAGCTTGGGCAAGCCTTGGGTGGCGGGCGAGTTCGGTGCCTGTACGGGATCGGTCGGGCCGGTCCCTGAAGTCGTGGCCGCGAAAGCCGCCGAGGACAACAAAGTGGCAAATGTGAACGCAGTCAGCCTGGAACTGATCATGGTGTAGCCTCCGTTTTAGGAATGCTTGCCTGATTTTTGGCCGCGCGGGAGCGGGGATGGTGCCTTGAGGGCGACGAACGGTACTGTGAAAGTTGTCTTCAGAAGATATGACGAGCGCCGCGCAGCGGCTTAGTATGGTGCTTTCAATTGGCTACAAGGCCCGTTCATGTCGATCGAGATCCGTCCTGCGCAACCCAGCGATGCGCCGCAAATCCTTGCCTTCATCACTGAGCTTGCCGATTACGAAAAAGCCCGCCACGAAGTCATCGCCAGCGTTACCGATATCGAGCGCAGCCTGTTCAGCGAAGGCGCAACCGCCCATGGGTTGATGTGCCTGCGTGATGGCGTGCCGATCGGTTTCGCGGTGTTTTTCTTCAGTTACTCCACCTGGCTGGGCAGCAATTGCCTGTACCTCGAAGACCTCTATATCACTCCCCAACAACGCGGCGGCGGGGCGGGCAAGACGTTGTTGCGGCATCTGGCGAAGATCGCCTGCGACAACGACTGCGGTCGCTTCGAGTGGAGCGTCCTGGATTGGAACACCCCGGCCATCGAGTTCTACAAATCCCTTGGCGCGCAACCCCAGGAAGAATGGGTGCGCTACCGCATGGATGGCAAGGTACTGCGGGATTTCGCCAACGGCAATTGAGGCTTACGGGTAGGCGCTGGACGCGTACTCGGCAAATCCGGGACGCTGTTCGAGCCGCTTGCAATAAGCGGCCACGGCTGGATAGTCCGGACGCTCCATGGGCGTCTGGCGCCAGCGGTGCGCGGACAGGCCGATAAGCACGTCCGCCAGGGAAAATTTCGCGCCGGCCACATAGGCGCCGGTGTGATTCAACTGCTGCTCGAGCAACCCCATCTTCTCGTTCCAGCCTTTAACCCCGGCAGCGATGAGCTGTGGGTCCTGGAAATCCGGATGTTTGCGCACCAACCCATAAAACGCATCCCCCCACGACGGATTGAGCTCCGTGGCTTGCCAGTCCATCCACTGCTCGACGCGCGCGCGGGCGGCAGGTTCGATGGGCAACAGGTCGTCGCGCCCATGCTTGCCTACCAGATAGCGGCAGATAGTGTTCGACTCCCAGAGCACGCCGTTCTCATCAATGATCACCGGCACCTGGGCGTTGGGGTTGAGGGCCAGGAATGCCGGATCATGGGTCGACGCAAAGCCGATACCCCAATCTTCGCGTTCGTAAGGGATGTCCAGTTCCTGACAGGTCCAGAGTACTTTTCTGACGTTGATCGAAGAGGTACGGCCGAGGATCTTCAGTGAGTGTTCCATTTTTTGTCCCTGATGTTTGGCGTCCGGTCAAAAAACGTAGCAGGGTCTCATGCAGATAGCGATGGTTTTGCGGGACGCTTCTATATCCCAATATATGGGAGTGATATTTATATATTGAGATTTTCCAGCGCTCGGGTTTATAGTCCGCTTCACTCACTGCCAATAAACAAAACAGGTGAAGCGGATGCAGGCGCAATTGATAGCGCTCGATTGGGGTACCACCTCATTACGAGCTTACAAACTTGCCGCTGGAGGCGAGGTGCTCGAACAGCGTTCGCTGTCGTCGGGGATCATGCAGCTGCCGTCCGGGCCGCGCACGGTCGCCGGCCAGGAGTGCAACAACGGTTTCGAACTGGCCTTCGATGAAGCCTGCGGCGACTGGCTCGATGCGCAGCCAGGTTTGCCCGTCATCGCTTGTGGCATGGTCGGCAGCGCCCAGGGCTGGCGTGAAGCGCCTTACTGCGACACGCCGGCAAACGTCGCCAACCTCGGACATTCCCTACAGGTCATCCGCAGTCTTCGCGGAGTCGATGTGCACATTGTGCCGGGAGTGATCCAACGTTCCCGGCTGCCCAATGTCATGCGCGGCGAAGAAACCCAGGTGCTCGGTGCGTTGGCCAGCCTGCCGAACGAAGCGGTGCTGATCGGCCTGCCGGGCAGCCATTCGAAATGGGTGGAAGTGGCCGATGGCTGCATCGTGCATTTCGACACCTTCATGACCGGCGAGATCTTCGCCGTGCTCAGCGATCACAGCATTCTCGGCCGCACCCAGCAACGCGGTGTGGCGTTCGACGGCGCGGCGTTTGATCGTGGCGTGCAGGTAGCGCTGTCGGTAGACGGCCAGATCGGCCCGCTGTCCACGGTATTCAGCGCCCGCAGCCTGGGCTTGACCGGCGAACTCGGTGCCAGCGCCCAGGCCGATTATCTTTCCGGCCTGCTCATCGGCCATGAACTGACCGCCCTGGCCGCCGTGCAGCGGCAGCGACGCAACAGCGTGCATCTGCCAACGGTGGTGCTGATCGGCAACTCTCAACTATGTGCCCGCTATCAACGGGCTCTCGACGCCTGCGGGTTCGCCCGCGTGACCCTGGCCGAACAGGCCACCGAACGCGGGCTGTGGCAACTGGCCGTGGCGGCCGGGCTGCTCGATTCCACCGCATCGCGCTAAACCTCACTGGAGACTTGAAATGCTCACCCAAGCACTGGCGCAAAACGGGCTGATCGCGATCTTGCGCGGCCTACGTCCCGAAGAGGCGGCCGCTATCGGCGAAGTCCTTTATGACGCCGGATTTCGCGTCATCGAAGTACCGCTCAATTCTCCTGAGCCGTACGAAAGTATCCGCATCCTGCGCAGCACGTTGCCCGCCGATTGCCTGATCGGTGCCGGCACCGTGCTCACACCGGAGCAGGTCGAGCAGGTGAAAGCGGCTGGCGGCCAGGTGATCGTCATGCCCCACAGCGATCCAAAGGTGCTGCGCGCGGCGAAAGCGGCGGGCCTGTACCTGTCGCCCGGCGTCGCCACGCCCACCGAAGCCTTCGCCGCGCTGGCCGAGGGTGCTCATGTGTTGAAGATGTTTCCGGCCGAGCAGATGGGCCCGGCAGTGGTGAAGGCCTGGCTTGCGGTATTGCCGACCGGGACCGTGCTGGTGCCGGTGGGCGGGATCACGCCGGACAACATGGCGGTGTTCATCGAGGCTGGCGTCAAGGGTTTCGGCCTCGGTTCCGGGCTGTTCAAGCCGGGCCTGACAGTGGACGAAGTGGCGGTGCGCGCCAAGGCCTACGTGGCCGCATGGAACGCTTTGAGCTGAAGACTTTCCCAGCGCCCCGCGCGCTGCATCCGACAAGAGAGACAAGAAGATGAAAATCACCAAGTTGACCACCTTTATCGTTCCGCCGCGCTGGTGCTTCCTCAAGGTCGAGACCGACGAGGGCGTGACGGGTTGGGGCGAGCCGGTGGTCGAAGGCCGTGCCCACACGGTGGCAGCCGCCGTCGAGGAACTGTCCGACTACCTGATCGGCAAAGACCCACGCAACATCGAGGACATCTGGACCGTGCTCTATCGCGGCGGTTTCTACCGCGGTGGTGCCATTCACATGAGCGCGCTGGCCGGTATCGATCAGGCGTTATGGGACATCAAGGGCAAGGCCTTGGGCGTGTCGGTCAGCGATCTGCTGGGCGGCCAGGTGCGCGACAAGATCCGCGTCTATTCGTGGATCGGCGGCGACCGCCCGGCGGACACCGCCCGAGCGGCGAAAGAAGCCGTTGCACGGGGCTTCACGGCGGTGAAGATGAACGGCACCGAGGAGCTGCAATTTCTCGACACGTTTGAAAAAGTCGACCTGGCCCTGGCCAACGTGGCGGCGGTGCGCGATGCGGTCGGGCCGAACGTCGGCATTGGCGTGGACTTCCATGGCCGCGTGCACAAGCCGATGGCCAAGGTGCTGATGAAGGAGCTCGACCCTTACAAACTGATGTTCATCGAGGAGCCGGTGCTCAGCGAAAACTACGAAGCGCTCAAGGAACTGGCACCGCTGACCAGCACGCCGATCGCCTTGGGCGAACGGTTGTTCTCGCGCTGGGACTTCAAGCGGGTGCTCAGCGAAGGCTACGTGGACATCATCCAGCCGGATGCCTCCCACGCCGGCGGCATCACCGAAACCCGCAAGATCGCCAACATGGCCGAGGCCTATGACGTGGCGCTGGCGTTGCACTGCCCGCTGGGCCCGATCGCGCTGGCGGCGTGCCTGCAGCTGGACGCGGTTTGCTACAACGCGTTCATCCAGGAGCAGAGCCTGGGTATCCATTACAACGAGAGCAACGACTTGCTGGATTACATCAAGGATCCGCAGGTGTTCGACTATGACAAAGGCTTCGTGAAGATCCCCAACGGCCCGGGCTTGGGCATCGAGATCAACGAGGAATACGTCATCGAGCGCGCGGCCATCGGCCACCGCTGGCGCAACCCGATCTGGCGCCATGCCGATGGCAGTTTTGCCGAGTGGTGAATGCCTGGCCGCCCACTTTCCCCGTGGCGAGGGAGCTTGCTCCCGCTCGGCTGCGCAGCAGTCGCACAAGCATCAACTCATAAACCCAGGGGCTGCTACGCAGCCCAGCGGGAGCAAGCTCCCTCGCCACGGTAGTGACGTGACCGCTCAAGAGTTTCACCCTCAATAAACATAAAAAGAGGCACCTCACATGCAAGCGCACACCCTTAGCGCGCAGGCGTCGTTGGTGACGCCCAGCCGCAAGCGTTTTTTCATCATGGTCCTGCTGTTCATCACCGTGGTGATCAATTACCTGGACCGCAGCAACCTCTCGATTGCCGCCCCCGCACTGACCAGCGAACTGGGGATCGATCCGATCCATGTCGGGCTGATTTTCTCGGCGTTCGGCTGGACCTACGCCGCCATGCAGATTCCCGGTGGCTGGCTGGTGGACCGCGTGCCGCCACGCATTCTCTACAGCGTGGCGCTGCTGCTCTGGTCGGTGGCCACGGTGATGCTCGGTTTCGCTGCCAGCTTCATCGCGCTGTTTGTCCTGCGCATGGCCGTCGGCGCCCTGGAAGCGCCGGCTTATCCGATCAACAGCCGCGTGGTCACCACTTGGTTTCCCGAGCGTGAACGGGCCACGGCAATCGGTTTTTATACGTCCGGGCAATTTGTCGGCCTGGCATTCCTGACGCCGGTCCTGGCCTGGCTGCAGCATGCCTTCGGCTGGCACATGGTGTTCGTCGTGACCGGTGCCGTCGGCATTCTCTGGGCGGTGATCTGGTACGCGGTGTATCGCGAGCCGCGGGATTTCAAAGGCGCCAACGCCGCTGAAATCGAACTGATCCGCGAAGGCGGCGGGCTGGTGGATATCCAGGCCGAGACGGCCAAGGCCAAGGCGAAATTCAGCTGGACCGATCTCGGCATCGTCCTGACCCAGCGCAAGCTCTGGGGGATTTACCTGGGCCAGTTCTGCCTCAACTCCACGCTGTGGTTCTTCCTGACGTGGTTTCCGACCTACCTGGTGAAATATCGCGGCATGGATTTCATCAAATCCGGCTTGCTGGCGTCGCTGCCGTTCCTCGCGGCGTTTGTCGGCGTGTTGTGTTCCGGGTTCTTCTCCGACTGGCTGATCCGTCGCGGCGCCACAGTGGGGTTCGCGCGCAAGCTGCCGATTATCGGTGGTCTGCTGATTTCCACGGCAATCATCGGCGCCAATTTCGTCGAGTCGACGCCGCTGGTGATTGCATTCCTGGCCCTGGCCTTTTTCGGCAACGGCCTGGCGTCGATCACCTGGTCGCTGGTATCGACTTTGGCGCCGGCACGGCTGTTGGGATTGACCGGTGGGGTGTTCAATTTCATCGGCAACCTGGCGGCCATCGCCACGCCGATCGTCATTGGTTTTCTCGCCAGCGGCGATTCGTTTGCCCCGGCCATCACCTACATCGCCGTTCTGGCGTTGATTGGCGCGCTGTCCTACATCCTGCTGGTCGGGAAAGTGGAGCGCATCGAGTTGTAGTCCCGAGGGGCGGGCGACCATAATGCCGCCCGTTCCCCCGCTCATTGTGAAAGGCCGGATATGCAGCAAGACGATCCAAAAATCACCAAGGACGCCGCGCCTACAGGCACCCAGACATTGCTGCGTGGGCTGGGCGTGGTCCAGGCGGTCGCCAGCGGCGCCCGTGACTTGAAGGAAATCGCCCGGCTGATCGGTACCACCCGCAGCACCACCCATCGCCTCGCCAGTTGCCTGGTGGACGAGCGTTACCTGCGTGTGGTGCCGCAAGTGGGCTATCTGCTGGGGCCGAAGCTGATCGAGCTGGGTTTCCAGGCGCGGGAAGAACTGCCGTTGGTGAGCCTGGCGGGGCCGTACCTGGACGAGCTGTCGGCGCTCACCGGAGACACCGTCCACCTGGCGATTCGCGAGGGCGACGAGGTCCTGTACCTGTTGAAAAATCCGGGCCGCAACGGACCGGAAATGCGCTCACGGGTGGGCCACCGCATGCCGCTCGCGCGCACCGGGATCGGCAAGGCACTGATGCTCGATGACTCCCAGGAGCAATGGAAAAGGCTGTACGAGATCAGCCTTCCGGCGGGTGGGAAGAATCAGTTTTGGCCCCAGCATCAGGAGCAATCCTGGGAGCAGTTCCAGCAACGAATGGTGGAATACGTAGCAGGCGGCTATGCCTTCGACCTCGAAGACAACGAACCGTCGATTCGTTGCGTGGCGGCACCGATCCGCGACGCCGGCAAGCGTATCGTCGCCGGTATCAGCATCGCCAGCACCGTGCCGTACATGCCGCTGGAAAAGATGGCCGAGCTGATTCCCCTGGTCAAGGGCGTCACCGCGCGGCTGTCGGCGGAGCTGGGCGCCAAGGTCTGACGGCCGTCACGCATGGTGCTGGGGTGTTTTTTTGATGGCGGGTAACAAAAAGGCCCCCATTCGGGAGCCTTGATGTTCAGCGGATCGGCTTACATGTTCGGGTAGGTCGGTCCGCCGGCGCCTTCCGGCGTGACCCAGGTGATGTTCTGTGCAGGGTCCTTGATGTCGCAGGTCTTGCAGTGAACGCAATTCTGGGCGTTGATCTGGAAGCGCTTCTCACCGTCTTCCTTGGTGATCACTTCGTACACGCCGGCCGGGCAGTAGCGCTGGGCCGGTTCGTCATACAGTGGCAGGTTCTTGCCGATCGGGATGCTCGGGTCGGTCAGCTTCAGGTGGCAAGGCTGTTCTTCTTCATGGTTGGTACCGGAGATGAACACCGAACTGAGCTTGTCGAAGCTGATCTTGCCGTCCGGTTTCGGGTAGTCGATCTTCTTGCAATCGGCCGCCAGTTTCAGGCACGCATAGTCCGGCTTGGTATCGCGCAGGTTGAACGGAATCTTGCCGCCGAAGATGTTCTGGTCGAGCCAGTTGAAGCCGCCGCCGACGATCGCGCCGTATTTGTGGATCGCTGCGCCGAAGTTGCGACTGGCGAACAGTTCTTCGTACAGCCAGCTGCTCTTGAAGCCATCGACATAGGCGGTCAGTTCGTCACCGCCTTCGGACTCGGCGAACAGGCGATCAGCCACTGCTTCGGCGGCGAGCATGCCCGACTTCATTGCGGTGTGGCTGCCCTTGATCTTGGCGAAGTTCAACGTACCGAGGTCGCAACCGATCAGCGCGCCGCCCTTGAAGATCATTTTCGGCAACGAATTCAGGCCGCCCTTGGCGATGGCGCGAGCACCGTAACTGACGCGCTTGCCACCTTCCAGATACTGCTTGAGCACCGGGTGATGCTTGAGGCGCTGGAACTCGTCGAACGGCGACAGAAAGGTGTTGCTGTAGGAAAGATCGACGATCAGACCGACCACCACCTGATTGTTTTCCAGGTGATAAAGGAACGAGCCGCCGGTGTTTTCGGTGCCCATGATGTCCAGCGGCCAACCGGCGGTGTGCACCACCAGGCCAGGCTGATGCTTGGCCGGGTCGATTTCCCAGATCTCTTTCAGACCGATGCCGTAGTGCTGGGTGTCGGCCTCGCTGTCCAGGTTGAAGCGCTTGATCAGTTGCTTGCCGATGTGACCACGGCAGCCTTCGGCGAACAGCGTGTACTTGCCACGCAGTTCCATGCCTGGGGTGTAGAGACCTTCCTTCGGGTTGCCTTCACGGTCGACACCCAGGTCGCCGGTGATGATGCCGCGAACCACGCCGTTTTCATCGAACAGCGCTTCCTGGGCGGCGAAGCCAGGGTAGATTTCCACGCCCAGGTTCTCGGCCTGCTGGGCCAGCCAGCGGCACAGGTTGCCCAGGGAAATAATATAGTTGCCTTCGTTGTGCATGGTCTTGGGCACAAAGAAGTCGGGGATTTTGCTCGCCGCCTCGGCGTTTCGCAGGACATAAATGTCATCGCGCACGACCGGCGTGTTCAACGGCGCGCCGAGTTCTTTCCAGTCCGGGAACAGTTCGTTCAGGGCACGCGGTTCGAACACCGCGCCGGAGAGAATGTGCGCGCCGACCTCGGAGCCTTTTTCGACCACGCAGACGCTGATTTCCTTACCGGCTTCGGCGGCCTTCTGTTTCAGTCGGCAAGCGGCAGACAGGCCAGCGGGGCCGGCACCGACGATGACCACGTCGAATTCCATGTATTCGCGTTCCACAGGCTATCTCCTACTCAAGGCTCAACAGTTTTTTCTAATTGGAGGTTTGGCGTTGCATCCGTTATTTCCTTCGCCGAGCGACGAAAGCGACAATGGATGACCCGCGCTTCTCTCTCTGAGCGGCGCATTATATCTACACCACTCTTGGGGTCCAATACAAACGTTCGTTTGAAATTGCCGCAGCCCAGATAAATCACTGACGTACGGCTTATGACCGACCATTTTGCCGTATTGACCGGAATAGGCGTTCCGGTCAAGATACGGGCGGTTTTGCGCTCGCCGTAGGCTGACTGTTGGTTTCAAGAGCACCTCTAAAGACAGGGCGAAGGCAGCACAAAGTGACGAGGTGCGCGGTTCGGACGCGCAGTTTACACGCCGCGATAATGAATGACTCATCGGTCATCACTGACGAATGGTCTTCACTCCCGTGAGCAAGGTCATGTGTGGTTCATGCCGGCGTTTTTAGAGGTGCCCTTGCGCCCATGATCATCAACCGCCAGGTTCGCCCAGGCGACTTTCTTTTCACCGGAGAGTAACGAGGAATCCATGAAGGTTCTTGTAGCTGTCAAACGAGTGGTCGACTATAACGTCAAGGTTCGCGTCAAGGCGGACAACTCCGGCGTCGACCTCGCCAACGTCAAGATGTCGATGAACCCCTTCTGCGAAATCGCCGTGGAAGAAGCCGTACGCCTGAAAGAGAAAGGCGTGGCAACCGAGATCGTTGTCGTCTCCATCGGCCCGACCACCGCTCAGGAGCAACTGCGTACTGCGCTGGCGCTGGGTGCCGATCGCGCCATCCTCGTCGAATCCGCCGAAGAGCTGACTTCCCTGGCCGTTGCCAAACTGTTGAAAGCCGTTGTCGACAAGGAACAGCCTCAGCTGGTGATCCTCGGCAAACAGGCCATCGACAGCGACAACAACCAGACCGGCCAGATGCTTGCTGCGTTGAGCGGCTACGGCCAGGGCACCTTCGCTTCGAAAGTCGAAGTGTCCGGCGACAGCGTTGCCGTGACCCGCGAGATCGATGGCGGCGCGCAGACGGTTTCCCTGAAACTGCCGGCCATTGTCACCACCGACCTGCGTTTGAACGAGCCGCGTTATGCGTCCCTGCCAAACATCATGAAAGCCAAGAAGAAGCCGCTTGAAGTGCTGACTCCGGATGCTTTGGGCGTTTCCACCGCCTCCACCAACAAGACCCTGAAGGTCGAAGCGCCGGCTGCACGCAGCGCGGGCATCAAGGTCAAGTCGGTGGCTGAACTGGTCGAGAAACTGAAAAACGAAGCGAAGGTAATCTGACTATGACTATCTTGGTAATCGCCGAACACGATAACAAGGCGCTGGCTCCGGCCACGCTGAACACCGTTGCTGCCGCGGCCAAAATCGGTGGCGATGTGCACGTGCTGGTGGCCGGGCAGGGCGCAAGTGCCGTTGCCGAAGCTGCTGCTAAAATTGCCGGCGTGGCAAAAGTACTGTCGGCCGACAACGCCGCCTACGCACATCAGCTGCCGGAAAACGTTGCTCCGCTGGTTGCCGAGCTGGGCAAGGGCTACAGCCACATCCTGGCTGCCGCTACCTCCAACGGCAAGAACATCCTGCCGCGCGTGGCTGCCGCACTGGACGTCGACCAGATCTCCGAAATCATCTCGGTGGAAAGCGCCGATACTTTCAAGCGCCCGATCTACGCCGGCAACGCCATCGCCACCGTACAATCGACCGCTGCGATCAAGGTCATCACCGTGCGCGCCACCGGTTTCGACCCGGTTGCCGCCGAAGGTGGCTCGGCTGCCGTTGAAGCGGTAGGCGCTGCTCATGACGCCGGCATCTCCAGCTTCGTCAACGAAGAACTGGCGAAATCCGATCGCCCTGAGCTGACCGCTGCCAAGATCGTCGTTTCCGGCGGTCGCGGCATGCAGAACGGTGACAACTTCAAGCACCTGTACGCCCTGGCCGACAAGCTGGGCGCTGCCGTCGGCGCTTCCCGCGCCGCGGTCGACGCAGGTTTTGTGCCCAACGACATGCAGGTCGGCCAGACCGGCAAGATCGTTGCGCCACAGCTGTACATCGCCGTCGGTATCTCCGGCGCGATCCAGCACCTGGCCGGCATGAAAGACTCCAAGGTGATCGTTGCGATCAACAAGGACGAAGAAGCGCCGATCTTCCAGGTGGCCGATTATGGCCTGGTGGCTGACCTGTTCGAAGCCATCCCCGAGCTGGAGAAGCTGGTCTAATCCGGCGTCTTCACTTATAAAGAGCCCGGCCTTTGGCCGGGTTTTTTATTTCTGCTTCCGGGGAGCGTAGCGCCATGGATCTTCGCCGTTTGGCCGGTTGGTCGTTGTTGTGGACATTGGCTTGCATGCCAGGCCTGTCTGTCGCCGCTGGCAAATGTGAGCGTCTGGTCGCCACTGGCAGCCCCGATGCGCCGCCTTATCTTTGGCAAGACCCCCAGGACCCCAAGCACCTGATCGGCGCTGGCGCCGAACTGCTGGAGCAGGTGGCGCAGGCGCTGGGGATCAAGATCGAGCTGCTCTACGCCGGCAAGCGTGCCCAGGCATTGGACGAGGTGCGCAGCGGGCGCATGGACCTGCTCACCGATGCTCCGCTGACCACGAACGGGCTGGAAAGCCTCGATTACGTGCATCCGGCCTTGCTGGAAAATGATTACCTGGTCTGGACCCGCAAGGATTCGACGTTGCTCATCACCCGGCCCGAGGACCTTCACGGACATCCCGGAGCCTTGTCGGAGAAGGCCCGAATGACCCAGGGATTCAGCGTCTTTGCCGAGCAGAACCTAACCCTGACCCGGACGCCCAACCTGACCCAGGCCTTTCAGAAATTGCTGCTGGGTGAAGTGGAATATGTCTTGGCAGGACGCTACTCGGGCATGGCGATGGCGCAGACATTGGGGATGGCCAACGATCTGCAGGCGGTACCGCAACCGGTGGATAAACCGGGATTGTTCCTCGCGGTTTCCCATAACTCCGCCTGCAACGACCCATGGTTGCGCGGACAGCTGGCGCAAAAGATGACAGAATTGGCCGCGTCCGGCCTGACGGAGGCTGTGTTGCAGCGCAATCTGGAGCGTTGGAGAACACAGTTGCAGCCACCTGTCAGTGCCCCAAAACAGTAGGGAACATTAGTGACTATTCGACCTCTTTTCGCTGCCCTGGCCGTTCTGGCTCTGGCGGGTTGTGCAGCCGATCCGGCGCCGAATGAACAGCTGCGCCTGACTGAACAGGCCATCGAGCAGGCCCATGCGGTGGGCGCCACCGCCGATGACGTGCCTGAACTTAAACTCGCCGAAGAAAAATTCGCCCGCGCCAAGAGCAACATGGCCGACGAATCCTACAAGAAGGCACGCATGCGCGCCGAGCAGGCCGAGCTGGACGCGCGCCTGGCCGAAGCGAAGGTGCTCAGTCTCAAGCGCCAGGAGCAGTTGAACGTGCTCGATACTCGAATCAAGCGCTTGCGCAAACAGTTGAGGGATGATGCCCAATGAAGCCGTCCCATGTATGTGGCAGCCTGGTCCTCGCGGGCCTCGCCAGTTTGTATGGCTGCGCCGGCCAGCGTAGCGAAGCGGCGCTGGAACAGGCCAGCGCCAGCTTCCAGAAGGTCAAGGAAGACGCCAATGTCCTGCGCGCCGCGCCCAAGGATGTCATCCGCGCCGGCGAATCCCTGGCCCGGGCCGATCGCCTGTCCAGCTATTGGGGCAGCGGCGAGGATGTCCAGCATTACGCTTACCTGAGCCAGCGCTACAGCGAGATCGCGCGGGAACACAGCAATCAGTTACTCAACGAAGAGCGCGCGGCGAAGCTTGAGCTGGAACGCCAGCGCCTGCAATTGGCCTTGCGCGAATCCAAGTTGCTGAGCGTCCAGCAGCAAGGCAAGTGGCTGGAAGAACAGATCATGGCGATGGCCACCACCCAGACTGATCGCGGCTTGGTGATGACCCTGGGTGACGTGCTGTTCGACACCGGCGAAGCGGAACTGAAGAACTCGGCCAACCGCGTGGTACTCAAGATCGTGCAGTTCCTGCAGCTCAATCCCAAGCGCGTGGTGCGTATCGAGGGCTATACCGACAGCACCGGCGGCAAGCAGGAGAACCTCAAGCTGTCCCGTGATCGCGCGCAGGCGGTGGCGGACGTGCTGGTGGACCTGGGAATCGATGAAAAACGCATTCAGGTCGAAGGCTACGGCGATCAATACCCGGTGGACGTCAACGCTTCCGAGCGTGGCCGGGCCCAGAACCGTCGTGTGGAAATCGTCTTTTCCGACGAGAAAGGTCAGCTCGGCGCCGCCCGCTGAGGGTTGCGTCACTGGAAAACCCGGCCCCTGCCAAGGCGCCGGGTTTTTTTGCGCCTGGAGACCGTAGAGAAAAGGGTACAGTTTGGGGGTGTCACTGCACTGTGCTGTCAAGTAATCTGGCAACTGTCCCAGTACACTTCTAAACTGTTCCGGTAATATTTCCCACAAGAATAAAATGCCCGTGAAATCGAGTGCTGCGTCATGACCAACCTCCTGCTTTACCAACGTATTGCTCAACAACTGGCTGAAGATATCCGGCGCGGTGTATATCAGCCCGGCGAACGCGTCCCGTCGGTGCGCAAGATGAGTTCGCAGCTCAACGTCAGCCATGCCACTGTGTTGCAGGCCTATGCCAACCTGGAAGACCAAGGGTTGATCCGGGCGCGGCCGCAGTCGGGTTACTACGTGCACCAGACGCCGGCCCTGACCGCGCCGACGCCGGACATCGCCCGGGTCGAGCGCCCCGGCCTGGTGACGCGCAGTAGCATTATCCAGCAGGTGTTAGTCGAGTCGCGCCGTGAAGGGGTCTTCCCGCTGGGCGCGGCGGTGCCGAGCGTCGATTATCTGCCAGTGCGGGCGTTGCACCAGCAGTTGGCCAAGGTCACACGGTTTCACAGTCCGCGGGCCTTCAGCTACATGTTCAGCCCCGGCTTCGAGCCGTTGCGGCGCCAGGTGGCGATTCGCATGCGTGATGCCGGAGTCGTGGTCGACCCCTCCGAAGTAGTGATCACCCATGGCTGCGTCGATGCGTTGCAAATGTCGCTGCGCGTGCTGACCCGGCCGGGGGATTTGATCGCCGCCGAGTCGCCGACCTATTACGGTTTGCTGCAGTTGGCGGATCTGTTGGGACTCAAGGTGATCGAGATCCCCAGCGATCCGGTCACCGGCATGAGCCTTGAAGCCTTGCAGCTGGCGGCCAACCAGTGGTCGATCAAGGCGTTGGTCCTGACCACGCGCCTGAGCAATCCCCTCGGCGGCACGATGCCTGAGGAGCGGCAAAAGCAGCTGCTGCGCCTGGCGTCGGATTTCGACATTCAGATTGTCGAGGACGACATTTACGGCGAACTGATGTTCGAGCAGGGGCGTACCAAGGCACTCAAGGCGTACGACCGCCTGGATCGGGTGATCTACTGCTCGAGTTTTTCCAAGACCTTGTCGCCGGGTGTGCGCATCGGCTGGATGATCGCCGGCAAGTTCCAGCAAGAGATCCAGCGCCTGCAAACGTTCAGTACTCATTCGGCGTGCAGCGTCACGCAGATGGGCATCGCGGCGTACCTGGAAAACGGCGGCTACGACCGGCACCTGCGCTACATTCGCCAGGAGTACCGCAAGAACCTCAGCGCCTTTCAACTGGCTGTGCAGCAGTATTTTCCCGAAGGCACGCAAATGAGCCGTCCTACCGGGGGCTTCATCCTTTGGGTCAGCCTGCCGGGACGGGTCAATACCCAGGAGTTGCACGTGCGGGCGCTGCAGCAGGGCATCAGCATCGCCCCCGGGCTGATCTTCAGTAACACCGAGCAGTTCAACCACTGCATTCGCCTGAACTGCGGCACGCCCTGGAACCGCGAGGCAGAGCGGGCCCTGATGACGCTGGGGCTGTTGGCCACCCAGCTGTGCCAGGAGACCGCGAGCGGGCTCCTTTAAATTCAAGCGCTTGGATGGACATGCTTGTCAGCGCTCGATTAACAGGCGAGCATGGGGCTTGTGTCGTAACTGCCATCGAGTCCAATGAAAGCCATTGTCCCTGCCGTCTGGGTTTTGCTTGGCCTGTTGACTGCCTTCCATTCAGGAGGCGTCGTGGCGGCTGCGGCACAGGAAAAACCCGCGGCCAGCGCTACGAAGAATCCTGGCAAGGCACCCGCAGCGGTGAAAAAAGCCCCCGCGAAGAAAGCCGCGAATACCAGAAAAAAACGTGCGCCTGTCGCCTCCAAAAGCAAATCCGCCCGCGAAATTGCCAAGACCCGACTGCCACCGGCGAAGCTCGACTTGAGCTTGCCCAATGAAATGGTCGAGGAGCTGAAGCCCCCGGGAACGGTGCCGCTGCCCAAGCGTGAGCCGTTGTTGCCGCCCATGTTCGGCGATAAGCCTGGGCCGTTCCAACTCAACGGACGTTTGCTGAGCAACGAAATGCAGCTGCCGTTGCGCAACCAGGAGCGCAACGAAGTGGAAGGCGCAGCGCTGGAGTTCGAATTCAAGCAGTAGGCATTCATTGCGCCTGCAACTTGTCACTGACTGCTCGGTCATCGCGTCATGAACGAAAAAACACCCATCCAGTAATTTGAAACGTTCGTTTTAGCCGTTACTCTCTGTCCTGTTATCAACCATTACCTGCCGCGAGGACGTTTTCGTCATGAAATGCCGCGAGGGCTGTGGCGCCTGCTGCATCGCCCCCTCCATCAGCTCACCCATCCCAGGGATGCCTCAAGGCAAGCCGGCGGGCGAGCGTTGCGTGCAGTTGTCGGTCGACAATCTGTGCCAGATATTCGGCCGGGCCGATCGCCCTGCGGTGTGCTCCGCGTTTGAGGCTGACATCGAGGTCTGTGGCGACAGCAGCGAAGAAGCCATTCGCTTGATCGGTTGGTGGGAGCAAGTCACGGCAGCGTAATGCGTCAAGATCGGAACTTCGAAAACAAGGAAAACAATTATGGGTTCGCTGCATCGTATGGCTGTGTTGTGTGGTTTGACCGTGTTGCTGGCAACGGCTACCGCCCAGGCTGAGGATTGGCAGGTTGCCAAGGAAAAGGAAGGCATCAAGGTTTCACTCAGTGAAGTCAGCGGTTCCAAGTACAAGGCCTACCAAGGCGTGACCGTCATGAAGACCACCATGGCGAAGTTGCGAGCCTTGCAGGAAGACGTATCGGGTGCCTGTGCCTGGATTCATGAATGCAAGAGCCAGAAGCTGCTCAAGCACGAGGGCGGCAAGAGCTGGACCTACACTCAATTCAACACGCCATGGCCGGTCACGCCCCGTGACTCAGTGCTGGAAGTCACTACCGTCGAAGGCGCGGATGGCAGCCTGACCCGCAACCTCAAGGGCGTACCCGCTTACGCACCTGAAGAAAAAGGTTTCGTGCGAGTGGCACAAGTCGAAGGTTTCTGGAAATTCACTCCCAAGGGCGCGGATCAGGTCGAAGTGATTTACCAGGTCCATACCGAGCCGGGGGGCGATGTTCCGTCCTGGCTGGCTAACAAGTTCGTGGTGGATGCGCCGTTCAATACCCTGAAAGCGTTGAAAGAACGCGCCGAAAAATAGTCCTGGTCACTCCGAGAAAAACCGCCCTTGAGGCGGTTTTTTCGTATGTGCCGTCAACGAACTCAGCGGAACGATTGTTTCGCCGCCAATGTCGAGATAGAGGTAAGCCCGGCCATTCCATCGATCAAGGAGACATTGATGCAAAAGTGGGAAATCACCTTCGTTGACGATCACGGCGAAACGATCGCCGAGCAGTTTGATTACGCCCAGGAGCCCACGATGGAACAAGCGGCACAACTGATTCGGGAAAAGCTGGTACCTCTCTCGAAAGAGCTGGACCTCAACGACCTGGAGGGCCGCACCGACGACCCCACGGTCAAGAGCCTGAAAACCCAGAACAGCATTGAAATCATCAGCATTAAACCGGTTCCATGAAATTCATTGTCTGGTCCCGCTTGGCAGTCGCACTGACTTGACGCTACTCTGCAATCGAGATCAGCGAAAGGATCGCGAAGGTCCGGTCTTGTCAGCTACATGCTTGTGTCCCGACGGTCATTTGATGCCGTATCGCTTGTAACCGCTGGTTGCATGCACGGGAAGACGGAAAGTCTATCCATCGGTTCTGAGGAGGACGTTTCATGAGCACAGCCTATCAAGAAGATATCAGCACCAGCGTGTTGCGCCGCATGAAAGAAGGCGGTTTCGATTTCTCCCAATTCCATCCCATCGAGTTCTACGCCATTTTTCCCGACGAGGAACGGGCGCGCAGGGCGGCAGGTCATTTTCGGGGAGAATCGTTGAATGCGCAGATCAGCGCTCGGGAAGATGGTGCCTGGTCACTGGAACTGAGCCGGGTGATGTACGCCACCTATGATGATATTGGCGACTTCGAACTGAACTTCGAGGCGGTGGTGGAGCCACTGGGTGGCATCATTGAAGGGTGGGGCGTCAAGCAGGAGATCCGTCGCCTGCAGGCCTGATACTTACTCTTTGCAGCACAGCAACGGCTGACCTTTGTGTCGGCCGTTTTCATGTAGCGCTCTTGCGGCAATCAAGCATCTACGGCTGCTTGCGTCCCGCCATATGCTTCAAATATCCCACCAGCAGATCAAGCTCCGCATCCGGCAGCACCGCCGCCGAGAACCCCGGCATCTTCCCTTGAGGCCAGCGCCGCAGGCTCTGCGGATCCCGTATGTAACGCTTGAGAAAATCCCCCGAGAAGTACTCGGTTGGATTGAAGGGAATGTTCAGGTCCGGGCCGAACTGGGCATCGCCTGCACCGTTGAGGCGGTGGCAGGCCAGGCAGTTTTTCTGGAACAGCGCAAAACCCTGATTGATCGGATCGTCCTTGGCCAGGCCTGGGGAGGGCAGCAGGGCAGGGAAACGCTCGGCCACCGCGGACAGGCGCTTGATGCTCGCCAGCGCGTAGGGCCACTGTTCGGGGCTGATATGTCCCGCCTGGGGATCGGTCCAGACCAAGTAAAAGGGCCCGGCACTGCGCTTGCCCTCGCCCAGTGAGGGCCAGGGGGCTGCTGGGTCTTCGATCGCCAGCCACGCACGGGCGCCACTCTGGTTGAGCAACGGTGCAGCGGACATTTCGGCGGCAAAGCCATCCAGCGCCACGGCCTGCAAATGGTCATTCGGCTGGACGCCGGTCAACAACGCCGTGAGGGGGACGGCGCGATAGCTCATGGATTTCTTGTAGGAAACATCGTCATTGATCCGGACCGTCCGAGCTTCAGGATGCTTGAGCAGTTCCTCGGTTTGCCAGGTGCGTGCCTGCGTGCCCAGTTCAAGTACGAGTTGCGCGGCAAATAGAGGCGTGCTGAGCAGCAGCGCCCCGATCGCAATGAGAGCTTTCAATGAATCGCCTTCCATGTCGAGAGGGAAGCGCAAAGGGTGGCACAGCCACCCTCGCTTGAACAACGACCCTCGTGCATTTGCTGGCGATGGCACCACGCGCCGGATTCAGCCGATGACCTTGGTAATGTTCGGCAAAATCAACAGCAGCGTAGTGGCAAAGAGGATGAGTCCGGCTTGACGAACTTTCGAGTGTTTGAACATGGCTGACCCGCCTTTTTTGTTATTTCCTGAGGCCAGCCTGCGTAGCTCCGTGGCGGCTGGCGTTGCACTTCCTGTTTGAAACTGGCTGACAAGCGCCTCGGCAAAACCCGACGACTCTCTTGTACAGGGTTTACATTAGGGGCCGCAGCCGCGTTGGCTTAGATCCAATTCATATGAGTTTCAAGCTAATAGCTATTAAACAGGCATGAGGCCTATTGCCAGCTACTTGCCGGCCCTCTTGCTAGACAGCTTGCTCACCTGAAACGGTTAACCCGATAGCACGCTACCGTTCGTCTGAGCGTGGCTGTCAATGCCGTTGAGCGCTGGGGTCATTGAATCCGGCGCCGCTGGGCTTAAGGTTAGAGGTGTTCGCATTTCGTCGATGATGGTTCGAGGATGTCATGACCCAAGCTTTGATTTTCGATGCATTACGCACGCCCCGCGGCAAGGGCAAGGCCGATGGCGCCCTGTACACCGTCAAGCCGGTGAACCTGGTCGCCGGCCTGCTCGACGCGTTGCGTCAGCGCATGGACCTGGACACCCGTCACGTCGATGACATCGTGCTCGGCTGCGTGACTCCGGTAGGCGACCAAGGCGCCGACATTGCCAAGACGGCGGCCCTGGTGGCAGGCTGGGACGTCAGCGTGGCGGGCGTGCAACTCAACCGTTTCTGCGCCTCGGGCCTTGAGGCGGTGAACCTGGCGGCGATGAAAGTGCGCTCCGGCTTCGAGGACCTGGTGGTGGCCGGCGGCGTGGAGTCGATGTCACGGGTACCGATGGGCAGCGATGGAGGCGCGTGGGCGCTGGACCCACAATCGAACCTGCAGGGGCATTTTGTCCCCCAGGGCATTGGCGCGGACCTGATCGCTACCCTGGAAGGTTTCAATCGCGAAGATGTCGATACCTTCGCGCTGCAATCCCAGCGCAAGGCCGCTCGGGCTCGGGACGACGGATCGTTCGCGAAATCACTGGTGGCGGTGCGGGACCAGAATGGCATCGTGCTGCTGGACCACGACGAATTCATCCGTGGCGACTCGACCCTTGAAGGGCTGGGCAAGCTTCGGCCGAGTTTCGAGGCGATGGGCCAGATGGGCTTCGACGCGACGGCGTTGCGTGTCTACAGCCATGTCGAACGAATCAACCATGTGCACACCCCGGGCAACAGCTCGGGCATCGTCGACGGCGCGGCGCTGATGCTTGTCGGCACCGAGGCAAAGGGCCGCGAGTTGGGCCTGGAGCCCCGGGCGCGAATCGTCGCCACTGCGGTCACCAGCACCGAGCCGACCATCATGCTCACTGGCCCGGCCCCGGCCACCCGCAAGGCCTTGGCGAAAGCCGGGTTGCGGGTGGAAGACATCGATCTGTTCGAGGTCAACGAAGCCTTCGCCTCGGTGGTGCTCAAATTCATCAAAGACATGGCCATCGATCCCGCAAAGGTGAATGTCAACGGCGGTTCTATCGCCATGGGGCACCCACTCGGTGCCACCGGGTGCGCAATTCTTGGCACTTTGCTCGATGAGCTGGAGGCGCGTCGCCTGCGTTACGGCCTGGCGACGCTGTGTGTCGGCGGCGGAATGGGCATCGCCACTATCATCGAACGCCTCTGAGCCCTCGACACCAAGGAACACTTTTCATGACCGAAGCCATTCGTTACGAAACCGGCCAGGACCGGATCGTTCTCCTGACCCTGGACATGCCGGGCCAGAGCAGCAATACCATGAACGCGATCTATCGCGAGGCGATGGCCGCCTGCGTGGCGCGTCTGTTGGCCGAAAAAGATTCAATCGCCGGGGTGATCATCACCTCGGCCAAGAAAACCTTTTTTGCCGGTGGCGACTTGAACGAGCTGGTCAGGATCGACCCATCCGAGGCCCAGGCGTTCTATCAGATGGTCCTGGGGCTGAAAGCGCAACTGCGCGCCCTCGAAACCCTCGGTGTACCCGTCGTCGCGGCGATCAATGGTGCGGCCTTGGGCGGCGGTTGGGAAATCTGCCTGGCGTGTCATCATCGCGTAGCGCTGGACCATCCATCGGTGCAGATCGGCTTGCCGGAGGTCACCCTCGGCCTGCTGCCGGGCGGTGGCGGTGTGGTGCGGATGGTGCGGGTGCTGGGTCTGGAAAAGGCTTTGCCGTATCTGCTCGAGGGCAAGCGACTTGGCCCGCAGCAGGCGTTGCAGGCCGGCTTGATCGACGAGCTGGCGGCGGATCGCGACGAGCTGCTGGCCAAGTCCCGAGCCTGGATTCTCGCCCATCCGGATGCGATCCAACCTTGGGATGTGAAGGGCTATCGGCTTCCAGGCGGGACCCCGTCCGACCCGAAGGTCGCCCAGATGCTGGCGATCGCGCCTTCGATCCTGCGCAACAAGACCCAGGGCTGCCTGCCGGCCCCGGAAAAGATTCTCTGCGCTGCAGTAGAGGGCGCGCAGGTGGGGTTTGACGCGGCGCATCTGATCGAGACGCGCTATTTCACCGAGCTCGCCACGGGACAAGTGGCGAAGAACCTGATCGGCACCTTCTGGTTTCAACTCAACGAAATCAAGGCCGGCAAATCCCGCCCACAGGGTGTTGCGCCTTATCTGACAAAAAAAGTCGGCGTGCTCGGTGCGGGCATGATGGGCGCCGGTATCGCCTGCGTCAGCGCCGTGGCCGGCATCGACGTGGTGCTCAAGGACATCGACTTGGCCGCCGCACAGAAGGGCAAGGCACGCTCGGCGGCGTTGCTGGACAAAAAAGTCGCGCGCGGCCAACTCACCGAGGAACAACGCGACGCCACGCTGGCGCGGATTCACCCTACCGACAACGATGCCGAGCTGGCCGGTTGTGACCTGATCATCGAGGCCGTCTTCGAAGACCGTTCCCTGAAAGCCCAAGTGTCGTCAGCAGCCCAGGCGGCAGCGGGGCCTGAGGCGGTGATCGCTTCCAACACCTCGACCCTGCCCATCACCGGCCTGGCCGAGGCGGTGCCGGACGCGAGCAGATTCATCGGACTGCACTTCTTCAGTCCGGTGGAAAAAATGCCGCTGGTGGAAATCATCAAGGGGGCCGGGACCAGTGATGAAACCGTGGCCCGGGCTTTCGATTTTGCCCGGCAGATCGACAAGACGCCCATCGTGGTCAAAGACAGCCGTGGTTTTTTCACTTCGCGGGTGTTTGGCACCTTCATCAACGAAGGCATTGCGATGCTCGGCGAGGGCGTGAGTGCGCCGATGATCGAAACCGAAGCGCGCAAAGCCGGGATGCCGGTCGGGCCCCTGGCTGTTTCGGACGAGGTTTCCCTCGGTTTGATGAGCCATATCCGCGCTCAAACCGCCAAAGACCTGCACGCAGAAGGGAAAGCGCCGACAGAGCATCCTGCATTCGCCGTGATCGACCTGCTGCTTGATGAGTACAAACGACCAGGCAAAGCGGCCGGAGCCGGATTTTATGACTATCCAGCCCAAGGGCAGAAGCATCTCTGGCCGGAGCTCAAGAGCCGTTTCGAGAAAGCCGATGGGCAAATCCCCGCGCAGGATATCCGCGATCGCCTGCTGTTCATCCAGGCCTTGGAAACTGTTCGCTGCGTAGAAGAAGGCGTCGTCACTTCGACGCCGGATGCCAATGTCGGCTCGGTATTCGGCATCGGTTTCGCGGCCTGGACAGGTGGGACGTTGCAGTTCATCAACCAGTACGGTTTGCCGGCATTTATCGCTCGTGCCCAGTACCTGGCCGAGCAATATGGCGAACGTTTCTCACCACCGGCCCTGTTGCTGGAAAAAGCCGCCAGCCGGGCGATGTTCTGACGGGGAGGGGGCTTGCCTTGGAGCGGTGTTTCAAGGCAGGCTCTGGGGTGTGCAATATTCCCATCATCGTGTCAGGTATTTTTTATGTCGTTACGCATCTGCATTCTGGAAACCGATATCCTGCGTCCGGAACTGGTCGAGCAATATCAGGGTTACGGGCAGATGTTCCAGCGCCTGTTTTCGCAACAGCCCATTGCGGCCGAGTTTGTCTTATACAACGTGGTGGAGGGGCAATACCCCAGCGATGGCGAGCAATTCGACGCCTACCTGGTGACCGGCAGCAAGGCCGACTCCTTTGGCAGCGACCCCTGGATCCAGACCCTCAAGACCTATCTGATGGACCGCTACCAGCGTGGCGACAAACTGCTGGGCGTCTGCTTTGGTCATCAGTTGCTGGCCTTGTTGCTGGGCGGCAAGACCGAGCGCGCCAGCCAGGGATGGGGGGTTGGCACCCATCGTTACAAACTCGCGGCAAAGGCGCCCTGGATGAGCCCGGTGATGGAGGAACTGACTTTGTTGATCAGTCATCAGGACCAGGTTACCGAGCTGCCGGAAAATGCCACGGTCATCGCCTCAAGCGATTTCTGCCCATTCGCGGCCTATCACATCAATGATCAGGTCCTGTGCTTCCAGGGCCACCCGGAATTCATCCATGATTATTCCCGGGCCCTGCTGGAAATTCGCCAGCAACACCTCGGCGAGCAGATCTACAGCCAGGGCGTGGCGAGCCTTGAACAGGAGCATCACGGCACGACGGTAGCGGAGTGGATGATGCGTTTCGTCGCCCACAAACCCCAAGCTGAAGCCGCCCAAGGCTGAATGTCCGGGCATCCCACATTTGATCAGCAGATCAAATGTGGGAGCGAGCCTGCTCGCGAAGACGGCCACGCAAATCCCACTAGCAAATCCCCTACAACCATCCCGATCGCTTGAAACTCGCCCACAACGACGTACATCCCACCCCGATAAACCCGAGCACCAGGAAATACCCGTAGTGCCAGGTCAACTCCGGCATGTTTTCGAAGTTCATCCCATAGATCCCGGCCACCGCGGTCGGAAACGCCAGGATCGCCGCCCACGCTGCGAACTTGCGTTGCACCACGCTCTGGCGCGAGGCCTCCAGCAATACGCCGATCTCAATGGTCTGGCTGGCAATGTCCGCCAGTGTCGCCAGGTCTTCCATCTGCCGGGTGACATGAATCTGTACATCGCGGAAATACGGAGTCATGTTCTTGTCGATGAACGGAAAGTCCAGGCGCTGCAGCTCTTCGCTGATTTCCACCATAGGTGCCGCATAACGACGCAGGCGTAGCACGTCGCGGCGCAGACTGTGCAGGTTCTGGATATCGCGCTCGTTCAAGGCGCTGCACAGTACGTTGCGCTCCAGTTCATCGATCTCGGTGTGGATGGCTTCGCCGACGGGCTGGTAGTTCTCGATGACGAAATCGAGGATGGCGTAGAGGACAAAATCCTCCCCATGCTCCAGCAAGATGGGACGCGCCTCGCAGCGCTGCCGGACATGTGCGTAGGACGCCGAGTGGCCGTTGCGAGCGGTGATGATATAGCCCTTGCCGGCGAAGATATGGGTCTCGATGAATTGCAGCTTGCCGTTCTCGCGTACCGGCGAATAGGTGACGATGAACAGCGCATCGCCAAACGTTTCCAGCTTGGGACGGCTATGTTTCTCCATGGCGTCTTCAATTGCCAGCTCATGCAGGTTGAACTGGCGTTGCAGGTTGGTCAGTTCCAGCGCGCTGGGCTCTTCGAGGCCGATCCAGACAAAATGTCCTGGTTTTGCAGCCCAGGCGCTGCCTTCGTCGAGGGTGATATTGGTGACTTTTTTACCGGCGCTGTAAACCGCAGCAGCAACGACTCTACCCATGATGATGGTTCGCTTCTTCTTGGAAATTGGCAGTGGCAGGCAACGTGCAGCTTAGCGCGCCATGGTCTTTGAGAGTCAGCAAAATGCGCCGAGTTCGGTGCAAAAGAAAACCCGCCGTGAAGGCGGGTTTTTGGTTTACGCAACGCGCAGTTGCCGGTCCATCGTCTCGATGCATTCACGCATCTGTTCGCGGCATTGGGCGATGAGGCGGGGCATGTCATCCATGCTCAGGCCAGCGGTAGGAATGGCTGGCAGCGAACGAATGAGAATGTCACCGGCGTGCCAGCGATCCAGGCGCATATGCTTGATATAAGTGCTGACGCACACCGGGATAATCGGCACCCCGGCGGCAATCGCCATCTGGAACGCGCCTTTCTTGAAGGGCAACAGGTCTTCCCCCAAGTTGCGCGTCCCTTCCGGGAACACCCAGATAGACGTGTTTTCATGCTGCAACGTATGGGTGGTGGTCAGCATCGATTTGCGCGCCTTGATTGCATTGCCGCGATCAATCAACACGTTGCCCGCCAGCCAGAACAGTTGGCCGAACAACGGCACCCACTTCAGGCTCTTCTTGCCAATGCACACGGTACGACGCGGCACCACGTTGCCGAACACGAAAAGATCGTAGTTGGACTGATGATTGGCGATGATCACGCAGCCATGAGTCTTGTTGACCAGCGTGTCGACCTCTGCCTTGACCCGCAGGCGCAGAAACCACATCGCAGGCAGCGCGTATAACCTGGCGCATATACGACTGTTGTCAGGATTGAATGGCCGGCACAGACCCAGAACCACCCCCAGCACACCTGCCAGAACAAAATGCAGGCCCATCAAACACATACGCAATGCAAACAACATCAACAGGCCCCATCGGGACAAAAGGTGGCGCAGTGTACGGATGTGCACTGTTTTCGGCAATTGCGCCTGTAGAGGGAGGAGATAGACGATGTTTAAGCGTATGTTTCTAAACGACGCGTAAGAAGCGGGATAGAGCGGTTACCGATTCCTCAGTAACTTACATGGGAAACTTCACCGGTCCTGTGGCGAGGGAGCTTGCTCCCGCTTGAGTGCGAAGCACTCATGAAGATGGGCCTGCTACGCAGTCCAGCGGGAGCAAGCTCCCTCGCCACGGGTACGTTGTTTTTCCAGGTGAGCGATATTGCCTTTAGCCAACGTTCAGCCCGTGTATTCCTGATCCAGCAGAATCGCGCTGTCCAATGCATCCAGCAAGGCCTTGCGAACCTTGAGCTTGGTATTCTTGTGGGCGGTCATGTTGATCTTCTTCAACTGACGCGCTGCCTCCAGTGCCGCAGCTTGCAACTCGTCAGCCGCGACCACCTTGTCGAGGAAACCGGCATCCACGGCGCTCTGCGGATTGAACATCTCGCCGTTGATGACCGAGCGGTGGAACGCAGACTTGCGCAAGCGATCACGGGCCAGCTCGATACCGGCGTGGTGCATGGTCATGCCGATCTGCACCTCGTTCAGCCCGATGGTGAACGGCCCCTCCACACCAATGCGGTAGTCCGCCGACAGCAGCAGGAACGCACCCTTGGCCACCGCATGCCCAGGGCAGGCGACAACGACGGGGAAGGGGTGCGACAGCAGGCGACGAGCCAGAGTCGAGCCAGACGCGACCAGACTGACTGCCTCCTTGGGGCCGGCGGTCATCACCTTCAAATCGTAACCGCCCGACAGAATCCCCGGTTGCCCGGTAATGATTACCACCGCGCGATCAGACACTGCCTGGTCCAGCGCAGCGTTGAATGCGACGATCACATCAGGCGAAATGGCATTGACCTTGCCATTGTTCAAGGTCAGGGTCGCGATACCGTCTTCGAGATGGTAGGCAATCAGGTCGCTCATGACGCTATTCCTTGTAAGAGAAGTGAAGCAGACGTTACCCACCGCCGCAGGCCAGGTAAAGCGCCGTGACTGACTCACCGGTCAGCGCCGCCCCGCCCAAATCTCGCGAGGCGCCCAACAGCCAGCGCTTGCCCTCGTGAAGCCGCCCATAGTCGAAGCTGGAGTTTGGCCGGTTTGCCCTGCCTCGCCGCGTCCGAAATACCCGACCGGCCTTAACCGCATGAAAATTCTGAAAAAAACCTTTGCCATCGGAAAGGCTTTCGACTACATTAGCGCGCCTCGACAGACTGAACAGTTTGCCGAGACACGGTGAAGTGTCCGAGTGGCTTAAGGAGCACGCCTGGAAAGTGTGTATACAGGAAACTGTATCGAGAGTTCGAATCTCTCCTTCACCGCCATATTCTGCAAACACAAACCCCTGATTTTCCTAGAGAAAGTCGGGGGTTTGTGGTTTTTGGTCCTTAAAAAAGGGCGACATGGGAACATCTTGGGAACATTGGCTTTTTCTGCCGCATTTGCCCTTCAGCTCGCGCCACCCGTGTACTTACCCCATTGCCCACTCTGAGCCAGCCCTACCAGTTCGGCCATTTGCTGCCTGGTATAGCCGAGATTGATTTTCAGGCGCGCCAATGGGTCCGCGGAGCGCGGACTGTACTGCTCTATGGTTTTCATTTGGGCTCAAGGTAAGAAGGCCCCGCGTTTGCAGGGCCTGTCAGGTTAGACGAATTTGATTAGCAGCGTAGTGACGGTGGCCACCGTACCGATCAGGCCGGTGGCAACCGCGACTGGATACCAGAACGTTTCGCGAGTCATCTTGCCCGCTCCGGCGTTGAGCTTTTTGGTCTCAGCCATCAATTTGGCAATTTCGACATGGACCTTTTCCAATTCTGCGCCGTTCATACTGAATTCCTGCATGGTGTTCGTCCTTTCGGGGTCACCACGGGTCGCGCTCTGTGCGCTGCCCTGAGATCCATATTGTCCTTTAAGGTACGGCTGCGAGTTTTTTCCTGCCCCGAGTATAGCCATTTGAATTCATCGCGGCTCGCCGATCAGCGTGTACTTGGGTTTCAAGGTATGCCGAGCGCATCGCAATCGGTTTTTCTTGGCGGCGCCAAGCGTGGTCAACAGGTCGCCGAAAACAGTTTTCATCGAGCCAATCAAAAAGGACAACTCAGCCTCCAGAGTGTCTACCGCCAACACGGATGACGGCCAGGACCTCCCATGACTCACCCACGAATCGGCTTCGCCTGCCAATACCGGCACCCTGATCGCGGCCTTGCTGCGAGTGCGTTAAAGACCATCGAAGCGCCATACAACCCCCGCACTACGACGTTACGCTGGATGGATGGCGTCCCTCTCCAGGTCGCCCGCGATAAGCTGCTTGAAGTCGTGACGCACAATCTCGACGCACAGCTGCGCCTCATCGCGTACGTTGCCGAGCTTGGGCCAACGCTGCGCATGCTTCGATTGAGCAGCGATCTGTTGCCGTTCTACAGTCATCCGAAGGTGAGCGCTTTCTATCAGGACCCGGCCATTCAAAACCAGCTGGAAGAACGCTTCGCTGTGATTGGCAACCTCGCGCGTTCGGCGGATATCCGGCTGTCCTTCCACCCTGGCCAGTATTGTGTGTTGGGCTCGGATAAACCGGGCGTGGTGGAGAACAGCATCGCCGAGTTCGAGTACCACGCCGACATGATCCGGATGATGGGTTACGGTCGGCGCTTCCAGGACTTCAAATGCAACGTGCACATCGCCGGGCGCCTGGGGGGCGAGGGGATCCGTTCGATCTGGCCGCGGTTGTCGGAGGTGGCGCGCAATTGCATGACCTTCGAAAACGAGGAGAAGACCTACGGCGTCGATGATTGCCTGCAACTGGCTGACCTTGCCCCCGTCGTGCTGGATATCCACCACTGTTGGATCAACGAGAACGATTACATCGCACCGGACTCCCTGCGAGTCGATCGCATCATCGAAAGTTGGCGTGGGGTTCGGCCCACCATGCATTACTCGCAGCCGCCGGAGCGATTGCAAGAATTGGGTTTCGATGCAGGCAAAAAGCTTGAGATGGATGCGTTATTGAAGGTGGTGTCCAAACGTGACTTGTACGGCCACAGTGATCAGATGTGGAATCGCTGGACCAACGAATACGCGCTCAAGTTTCTGGACCGTTTCGACATCATGTTGGAGGCGAAAGACAAGAATCTGGCTGCGCAGGCATATTATGAAGATGTCGCTCGGCCTTATCTTCATCCCTCCGCATAGATCAAACGACCTGCGAACAGCATCAGGCAACCCCACAGCAGTATCGAGCAAAAGCTTCAAGGCGCATGCCGTTAAGGTTCTCAGAAAGAACTTTTATCAACTGCATTGCCGTGAGGTAAACATCATGACTACATGGAAAAGTTTGGCCTGGCGTGCCCAGGTTGTTGTTTTGGCGTTAATGCTTTCCACGAACACCTCCTGGGCTTCGGAAAACACTCAAGAAGCCAATACGAATCTGGTCCGCCAGGCATTCGCGAACTGGCAGCAGGGCAAAGGCACGGTCTTCGACCTGCTGGCGCCCGATGCGGTCTGGACAGTCGCCGGATCGAGCCCGGTTTCCGGCGTGTATGACGGCAAGACCGAGCTGATCGAACAGGCCGTGCGGCCGATCAGCGCCCGACTGGCGACGCCAATTTCCCCCACGTTGCAGAGCATCATCGCCCAGGACGACATTGTCGTTGTCCTGTGGAACGGCACTGCGACAGCCCTCGATCAAAAACCCTACAACAATACCTACTTGTGGCAACTGACCTTCAAGGATGGCCGGATCATTCAGGCAATGGCCTTCCTCGACACCTACGCGTTAAATGACCTCATGCGCCGGGTAACGCCTGCGCAGTAGAGGGCAGCTGACATAACAACGGCGCAAGTTGACCTATGTGTGCGCCACTCCTGGCACATCCATATTGATCTTGCGCCATGCCGCCTCGGAAAAGCTGTAGACCGAAAAGGCAATCAGCCCCAGGGCCATCACCATCAACACCAGGCCTCCGGCCGGCAGATTCTGCAACGCATCGAGGGCATCTTTCATGCCGGGCGGGTCCACGGCTTTATAGGCCGAGCCACTGATGATCAGCAGCACGGCGATCTCGATAAACACTACCCCGCGGGCGATCAGGCCGAAGCGCGACACCGGCCGCACATAACGCATCACTTCTTCGTCAGCCTCGAAATATTTTTCGAACGAGGCCTTCCAGCCTTTGATGATGTGGGCAATGCCGACGCCCAGTGGCACCAGCGCGACGAGGTAAACCAACAGGTTCGAATGGTCCCAGGACAGGACGCGCGCCAGCAGGTCCTGGGTTTGCCCACCGCCGGAATTCCCGGAGCTTTTCAAGCCGCTGATCAGCAGGCCCAAGGCAAAGAATGCCAGCGCGCCATTGACCAGGCCGCTCGCCAGCAACCCGGCGCGAATCACCAAGCCCTTGAACTGCGTGCCGTGATGATCAACGTCGCGCGTGGCTTGCAAAATGCGCCAGCCGGCGAAGGCAAGCAGGCCCGCCACCACTAGCCCGACCAAGGCATGGCCGAAGGGCTGGCTCAGCAACATCTCCAGGCTTTTGTGGCTGTCTTTCGGTTTGGTGGAGTCTTGGGCCGCGAGCAAGGCAAGAATGCCGACGATGAGATAGATAGCGCCACGAGCGGCATAACCGCCTCGGGCAAGTAGCACCAGGCTCTGGTGTGGGGACATGGGATCTATTCCGCGACAGTGATACAAAAACAGACCCATGGCGTCGGAAGGGGTTCGATTGAAGATGGGGCCTGACCCATTGGCCTGATGGTTGCGTCGAGGTTCAGCGCACGGCTGGGATTGCTGACGTTTTCCGTCATCATTAAGCTTTCACATTTGCCAACAAACAAAAGTTGTTAAAAAACACAACCAGAGTACCATCGGCCCAAAGACAAGGACGCCCATGGATATACTCACGCCATCCCGCTTTGACGACGCTGCGATTCTGTACCCGAACGACAGGGCTGGGCTTGAGCGCTGCCTGCGCATTTTGAGGATGGCGCGCCCCAAGGAATTCGCAGACCTGCAAAAGCTTTTCGGTACGCACGGTGTCGACTTGTTCAAGCCAAGAGCCGCAATGAATTGGGTTGTGATTGATGTAGGCGGCAATAATCTCAGGGTGATAGGCGGCGTTAACTACGCGCGGCAGAAGTTCTACGTCAAACACGTCTACACGCATGCCGATTACCACGTCGCCAACGTCTGGTATGCAAGAAACAAAGGGACAAAACGATGAGCGCAGCCCGGAACGACTTTCAAACGGTGATCGCAACGCTTGGCGAGCTTTACGCGATACTGGATCGCCTGCGGGGTGAGTTTGTGCACGGCATCAAGACCCCGGCCGACTACGAGCGCGCGACCGATTTGCTCGATGAGCTCACCGATGGGCGTGGGCTGAGCAAGACCGAGGAAAGGATTCTCGCTGAGCTTGAAGAGGAAATCCTGGCGTACCAGCGCGATTCCGACCAGTTCCGCGAATCGAACGCCGCTTTTGAGGCGACCTGCACCCCGGTGCAACTGATCAAGGACCTTATGGAGACGCTTGGGCTCACCGGTTCAGACCTTCCTGAAATCGGTGACAAAACCGCGGTGTCCAAGGTGCTCAATGGAGATCGCCCCATCAGTCACAAGATGGCATATGCGCTAGCTGAGCGTTTTGCGATGGAACCGAGCGCTTTCTTGTCGGCTGGTCCTGCAAAGGCTGCTCATCTCGGAACTGTTGATCTTCCTGTCAGGAAACCCTCAATGTATTACCGCTTTCACAGCGACTCTCCAACTGCACAGCCAGTGAAAGAGGCCGATGCCGCTGAATACAAAGTAGTGACTTCGAAGGGCCGGAGAAAGGCAGTAAAGGAGCCGGATAGGCGATAGCAATAACCTGTTGATCAAGGGACACGGGCCACTGTCGATCCACGCGAAGCCAGAATGATACGCACCGCCATGATCACCCCGACAAGCACGGCAGCAAGCCCCGACATCTCCAGTAGCGTCGGCAGCCGGCCATGAAACCATAAGCCAAGCAGTGTCGCGAACAGCGACTCCAGGGCGATCAATTGCCCGGAAAGCACCATGGGCAGGCGCCGGGACGCGGCGTTCCAGGCCCAGGCACCGACGACGGATGACATCAGCGCAATAACGAAACTCCAGAGGTACAAGTGTCCTGCAACGGAAAGGCTGAAACCCACGCGCGGCAGTGCGAGCAGGTCGAACGCTTGTATCGCCGGTAACAGGCACACGGTGCCGATTCCCGCACCCGCCATCATGAGGCCTGTCCATACGCCCGAGGCGTTGGGCGATAGCTTCAGCAAGGCGCGTTGATTCAACCAACTGAACGCGAGCCACAAGATCACGGCACCGATAGAAAACAGCAAACCCATCAGCCAGGATCCCTGGTTTGCAACGGGTTGATGGACAGCGCCGAGATTGGACAGCAGCAGGCCCACGGTTAGAAAAACCAATGGGATCGCCAGTTTGCGCCACTGAAGGGTTTTGGTCGTGGCGTTGCCCAGCAGTGCCAGCAAGACCGGCACCATGCCAATAAAGGCCGGGGTCAGCACCGGCCCACCAAAAATGATACCGGCGGCGATGCATGCGCTGTAGCCGAGATAGCCGATCACACCCAGGCCTGCGGCCAGGAGCATCTGATCGAGGCGCAGGAGCCGAAGTCGGGCCCGGTAGAGCAGCACGACACCCAGGCCCAGCGCTCCGGCGATCAGGAATCTTACGATCATCAAATCATAGATTGTGTAGGCCCCGGTGACGTAGGGCGCAATGAAGTTCAGCGCCCAGCTCAGCGTCGCGACTACCGCGAGGGCCAATCCGACGATGAGGTTCGAGTGCGTCTTCACTATCCGACAGGTTCTCCGAGCATCAGCCCCCCGAAGGCGACGGATAATTTTCAGAATGTTAGCTTTCCAAGCGCCATAACGTTATAGACGGAATTCAACGACGCGCATTGAGCCTCTTTGAATAGTCCCGTCCGTTATCCATTGCCAGGATCAATCCATGCCGCTGAACTTCCAAAAAATGCACGCCAATGGCGACGATTTTGTCATCGTCGATTCGCGAAACTCGCCCAGTCCGGTGACCAGTGCGATAGCCCGGCGGATGGGGGATCGGAACCGTGGCGTGGGCTTCAATCAACTCGCGGTGCTGCTCGATTGTGACGATGCCGATGCGCGGGTGATGTTCTGGAACGCAGATGGCTCCGCGCTGGATGTTTGTGGCAGCGCGACGCGCGGGGCGGCGGACCTGCTCATGCGCGAAGCCAATGTTGCTTCGGTAGCGCTACGCACCAACCGCGGTCTGTTGATCTGCGAGCGTACGCCAAACGGCGACATTTGCGTCGACATGGGCGTGCCACTTTGCGGCTGGTCGGACATTCCCCTGTCGCAGGACCTGGACTCCACCGTTTTGCCCCTTGCCGGTAGTCCAGCCGCGTGCAGCATGGGCAACCCGCATTGCACATATTTTGTCGACGATCTAGCGGACGTTGATATCGCCACTATCGGACCAGCCATCGAAACCCACCCGCTATTTCCACTCAAGACCAATGTTCATTTCGTCCAGGTCGTTGATCGCACGCATATCCGATTGCGCATCTGGGAGCGCGGGGCGGGCATTGCGCTAGGTTCAGGTTCTTGCTCGTGCGGCGCGGTTGTCAACGGAATCCGTCGTGGACTGCTGGACAGTACCGTCGCAGTTGAATGTGATGGCGGAAACGTGACAGTGCAATGGGACGGCATGGGTTCGGTCTTTCTGATCGGCCCGGTGGAGGCAAGTTTCTCAGGGACAATGAGTCAAGCTTGAGTAGGCAGGTGCTTGAGCCCTGAGCCGATTTCTGTGGCAGCGAGCCTGCTCGCGAAGGCGGCAGCAACTTCCGTACATAATCTTACAGGTACACGCTTCGTGGCGAGGGAGCTTGCTCCCGCTCGGCGGCGTAGCCGTCGTAGACCGGTGGATGCAGTTCGTCTGGAAGAACGTTTGGGGCGGCTTTGCCGCCCAGCGGGAGCAAGCTCCCTCGCCACCAGGACCATGGAGATTTGCATCATGTTTCCATGATCCTGAGCCCCGGCCAGCGAGCCTTATAACTTCTCGCTTTCTCAACGAACAAATCCGGCTGGGGGCGCTTGCTGCGTTTGATGATTCCAGACAGCCTGGAACAGGCAGCCAGCGGTAAGCATGCATTGATCCAGGCCGAGCGAAGGCAGGCGCGCGGTGATTTGCGCGTTGATGGGGTTGGTCATTGCTATCCTGACCAGGCTTTCGACCGTCAGCGTCATAGTTATCCCTTTGGAAAATCGATCCAGGCTGGCGCCTGACCTTACCGCAACTGCAAGTTTCAAACAGGAACACCCATGAATTTCTTCAAGAAGCTCTTCGGTTCATCAAAAGCCCCTGAAACCCAGGATGCGCAGCCAACGCCGCAGGTCCACGAGCTCGGCGACCTGACCGAGGCTGAAGCAGCCAATCTGGCCATCCGGGAAGCCGGTGAAGCGTGCCTGGATCGTCATTGGCGGGCTGTCGGCACCGTCGAGCGGGATGTTCTTGCCTATATGATCAGTCCAACCTTTTCCGGTGGCCCTTACTGGCCCTCCACCCGCCAGGCCTACCGCGTGGTTCGCCGTGGGGACACGATCATCCTAGCCACGGAAGGCCTGTCGGATCCGTTCGATGATACGGAAGGAATGGGCAACGGTTTCGAAATGGAGTTGTTCGTCGAAACTGCGGATATACCCGAGCACGCCTATGGCCCCATGGGTGAGGTCGATCCTTTCAAGCGCAGTTGGGCATTCGAGCTCGTGGAGCATGTTGCCAGGACGGTCGCCGACGCTGGCGGCATCACGCACCAGCTTGATCAGTACGGGGCGCTGTCCCTGGAGATTCCCGGGTTCAGTCAATCGCACCCTATGAGTGAGCAACTGCCCAAGCTCTTCGTAACGGATGATGATTCCACTGGGGTCCTGCTGGGAGGCCCGGAGCCGGATTTCTCTACCCGAGTGGAGGATATGCCCTTGTCACCCGTCAGATTGGTGCCGGTAGTGTTGATCACCGCGGCGGAATTGGAGTACGTGCGTTCCGGTGGGCGAGCGGCGCGGGAGGATCTGGTGAGCCGTTTGCAGGAGGCGGGCGTCGGACATATGAGCAGCCTGCATCGGGCGAGTGTGGTGTGAGTCGGATGGACGCGGACCAAAAGCTTGAAGTTTCGTATTGACATATCTAAAAATCTCGATATCCTCGGCGTCATGGAATTGATCGAAATATTCAAAGCGCTCTCGAACCCTACACGCCTTCAGATCCTGAAAGGTCTGAAGGATCCCGCAAAGAACTTCCCTCCGCAGGATGAAGGTGACGTTCATACGGTGGGAGTCTGCGTCAGCAGTATTCAAGAAGGTATCGGACTGTCGCAGTCGACGGTGTCCGGTTATCTTGCGACGCTGCAACGAGTGGGGTTGGTCGAAGTCAGGCGCATCGGTCAGTGGACTTACTACAAGCGCAATGAAGCAGCCATCAGCGCGCTTGCGGAGATCATAGGGACAGAACTGTAATTTTTTTGCCGCAATATATCGAGATATCTCGATATCCCTTTTTATCGATACGAGGATTTTGCAATGAAAGCGATGATACTCAAGTCATTTGGCGGGTCGGGTTCGTTCGAGCTTCGCGATGTGCCCAAGCCAGTGCCGCAGACAGGACAAGTCCTGGTCCGGGTACATGCAACCTCCATCAATCCGTTGGATTACCAGGTTCGACGCGGCGACTATCCCGACCTGGTGCAACTGCCGGCCATTACCGGCCACGATGTATCGGGCGTTGTCGAAGAAGTTGGGCCAGGGGTGACAAACTTCGCTCCGGGCGATGAAGTCTGGTACACCCCGCAAATATTCGACGGGCCAGGAAGTTATGCCGAGTACCACGTCGCTGCCGAGAGCATCGTCGGGAAGAAGCCAGCCTCGCTGAGCCATCTTGAGGCGGCGAGCCTGACCCTGGTTGGCGGGACGGTATGGGAAGCATTGATCGTGCGTGCGGCGCTCAGAGTGGGAGAGAGCATTCTGATACACGGCGGCGCGGGAGGCGTCGGCCATGTGGCGATCCAGTTGGCAAAAGCCATGGGAGCACAGGTATTCACCACCGTGCGCGAGGCAAACGCCGAGTTCGCACACAGCATGGGCGCCGATGTGATCATCGACTACGAAAAACAGGATTATGTTGAAGCCGTCATGCGAGAAACGGCTGGCCGCGGTGTGGATGTCGTGTTCGACACCATCGGCGGCAACACATTGTCACGCAGCCCTGACGTGCTGGCACAACTTGGCCGCGTCGTCACGATCGTCGACATTTCACAGCCACAGAATGTCGTTCAGGCCTGGGGCAAGAACGCGAGTTATCACTTCGTTTTCACCAGACAGAACCGCGGCAAACTCGATGAGTTGAGCGCATTGGTAGCGCGGGGTCTGCTGCGGCCACATCTCGGTGCCGTCTATTCGCTGGCCGACATCGGGCTCGCCCATGCCCGGCTGGAAAGTCCAAACAATGGCATTCGAGGAAAAATCGCGATCGCAGTCGAGCCGTCGCTCATTGCGTAATGCGCTTTTTCGACCGCTTGAATCATTTTCGAGGTACGCCATGATTTACGAGATCGCTCTGCTCCCGGTTCACAAAGAACGCATTGAAATGTTCAGACGAGCATTTGCCGAGGTCGCCCCTTTGCTCACCCGAGCAAAGGGCTACGGCGGCCATTTGCTGGCGCAAGGGATTGAAACCCCCGAGCAATTCAACCTGATCGTGCGATGGCAATCGCTTGAGCATCACACACCGGGTTTCGAAGAGAGTGAAGACCACCGGTTGTTCATGCTGGGCTTGGAGGAATACTTTTCTGAAGAGCCGAGGGTCTACCACATCGAGGGGGCGGCTTTTTTTGTCGGTGAAGGTGCTGATCCAGGCGGCGCCGTCAGCCGGGGAGTCTAAGCCGATCCTCATTTTCCCGAATGTCCGGTCCCTTCAGCCCGACCCATCCGACAATCCAATCGCGCATTCTCACGTGACGCGGGATAATACGGCTCAGCTTGGGGTCACAAGCGTTTCCCCCCTCGTTGGGATTGGCGGTTGAGCAAGGATCGAAGGCAATGACAGATTGGCTCCAGAGCTATGGAGAAATGGCTGAACGGGTCCGCCGCCATGACTGGGACAGCACGCCACTCGGGCCGCCCGCGCAATGGCCCGATGTGCTGAAGACAACCGTGGCGCTGAGCCTGGCTTCGCATTTCCCTCAGGCCATCGTCTGGGGACCGGACTTGATCACGTTGTACAACGATGCGTTCATGCCCATTCTCGGCAGCAAACCCGAGGCGCTGGGGCGGCCGTTCAATGAGGTCTGGCGGGAGGCCTGGAGCGAGATCGGCCCTATCGTGGGGGCGGCTTTTGATGGGCAGGCGACGTTTATCGAGAACTTTCCCCTGGTGATCGAGCGCGGTGGTGGTCCTGAACAGGCCTATTTCACCTTCTGCTACAGCCCTATTCGCGACCAGTTCGGCAAAGTGGTGGGCATGCTCGACACGGTCACCGAGACCACTGCGACCGTATTCATGACCCAGCGCCTGGCGGTGCTCGATGCAATCGGCAGCGCCGTGGCGAATGCCACCGATCCACAGGCGATCATGGCGGCCACCGCCCGGATCCTGGCGGCGCACCTCAACCTGTCCAACTGCGCATACGCAGACATGGACGAAGACGAGGACGGCTTTACGATTCGCGGCGATTGGGCCCGGGCCGGGTCGCCGAGTATCGTCGGGCACTACCGACTGGCGGATTTCGGTCGGCTGGCGGTCGCCAACCTGGGCGCCGGCAAGCCGCTGGTGATCAATGACAACCTCGCGGAGCTGGCACCGGAGGAGGCGGCAGCGTTCCAGTCGATCGGTATTGCGGCGACTATTTGTGTTCCGTTGATCAAGAATGGACGGTTGACCGCCCTGATGGCCATCCACGATAAAACGCCCCGGATCTGGTCGTCCAACGATCTGGCGCTGCTGCTGGAAGTCACCGAGCGATCCTGGGCGCACATCGAACGTGCTCGGGCGGACGCGGCCGTGCGTGAAGGCCTTGCCGCCCTGGCCGAACTGAACGCAACGCTGGAGCAACGGGTCGAGGAGCGCACTACACGATTGAGGCAGACCGAAGCGGCGCTGCACCAGTCGCAGAAACTCGAAGCCATCGGCCAGCTCACCGGCGGCGTGGCCCACGATTTCAACAATCTCCTGACGATCATCCGCTCCTCTGTCGATTTCCTGCGCATGCCTAACCTGTCCGACGAGCGCCGCCAACGCTACATGACCGCCGTTTCCGAGACGGTGGAACGTGCTTCGAAGCTGACCAGCCAATTGCTGGCGTTTGCCCGGCGCCAGCCGTTGACGCCGGAAATCATCGACGTGCGCAAGCAGGTACAGAGCCTCGGCGACATGCTGGAGACCGTGACCGGGGCGCGAATTCACGTCAAGGTCAAATTGTGCGAGCAGCCCTGTTACATCCGCGCCGACCTGAGCCAGTTCGAAACGGCGTTGATCAACATGGCCCTGAACGCCCGGGACGCGATGAACGGCCAGGGAACGCTGTGGCTACGGCTCAATTGCGGTGCAGGCATGCCGCCGATCCGCGGCCATTCCGGGGCAGGGCAGGCGTTTGCCGCGATTGCCCTGGAAGACACCGGTACGGGTATTGCGCCGGAGGCACTTGAACACATCTTCGAACCGTTCTTCACCACCAAGGAGGTGGGCAAGGGAACGGGGTTGGGATTGTCCCAAGTGTTCGGTTTCGCAAAACAGTCCGGTGGCAATGTCGATGTCTCGACCGTGGTCGGAAAGGGCAGCGTATTTACCTTATATCTTCCGGAGGTGGAGCCCGAGGAGCAGCATGAACCCGAGGGAGAGGAAAACTCTCTGCTGGTGCTGGAAAAAGGCCGGCGCCGGGTATTGGTCGTGGAGGACAATCTGGAGGTGGGGCGCTTTGCCAGCCAGATCCTGCAAGACCTCGGATACGAAACGGCCTGGGCGACCAATGCCGAACAGGCGCTGGAAATGGTCGGCCCGGATGCGATGGCGTTCGACGCGATATTTTCCGACGTGGTCATGCCGGGCATCAGTGGCATTGCCCTTGCCAGGCAACTGCGCCAGCGCCGCCAGGATCTGCCGGTGGTGCTGACCTCCGGCTACAGCGAGGAGCTGGCCCACAGCGGGCATGAAGGTTTCGCGTTTTTGTCCAAGCCTTACTCGGCCGATCAGGTTTCCCGGGTTTTAAACCAGACGCTGTTGGGCTCGGACTGAGTTGTTTCGGTTTTGAAACAACGCTTACCCGTTCGTCGGCGAGGCGGTCCCTTGAATCATTGGTCTGTTGATGACCGGCTAGTCTCAATTCGAAGGTCGGTATTTCCAGGCAATTGGTTATTGCCGGTATCGGCTCGATGAAAGGGGAAAAATGCGATGGGAGCACCGTACAGCGAGGAGAACGGAGCCGCGTATCCGATCAATGAAGGGTTGCAGTGTGGGCAATCGGCCTATCGGTCGGATTTTGGTGACGAGCCAATCAAGTCAATCCGGACCAGGGTGGCCAAGGTGCCGCGGGGCGAGAAGGCCAAGTTCTTGCCCAGGGTCCCGCTCAGCAAATAACCGCCGTGGCCAGGGAGCATGTTCGCGCTCGGGCGCGATGGGATTGCGGTGCAATCCAGCGGGAGCAAGCCCCCTCGCCACTGGGAATTCCAGCGTTTGTATAAATATTTTTTTATCTTTTTTCGACTGACGTTTTCTTTCACGTTTCTTTCACAAGCAGGCGCGTAGTCTGAGCTCATCCGTTAGAAAGCAGTACCTGCCCGTTTCCCCAGCGGGCTTTTTTTTGCCTGTCATAAAACTACCCCTGCGTTTGTTGTCGAACCGTCATGGCTGACACGGTTTGGCGTACACTCGCGCCAGCGCGCACCGGCCATCTCTCCCCGATGCGGCATTCTTGAGGTTTTTATCATGCGTTTGACTTTGTCCACCTTGGTGCTTGGGCTTGTGTTCGCTCAGGGCGCGATGGCCGCTGGCGACGGTACCGCTGCGGTTGGCGGTGGCTTGGGCGGTGTTCTGGGGAACGTGGTCGGCCAGCAGATGGGCGGCAGCACAGGCGCGGCGATTGGCGCCGGTGTCGGCGGTGCAGCCGGCAGTGCTGTCGGGGCTCGCAAGGGCAGCCGTACGGAAGCGGCCATCGGTGGTGGCCTGGGATCGGCCGGTGGTTCGATTGTTGGCAATCGCCTGGGCGGGTCCACGGGCTCGACCATCGGCGCGGGCGTCGGTGGGGCGGCAGGCGGCGCGTTGGGCAGCAACCTGTCCAACGATAACGACGGACATTCCAAGAGCAAGAAGCACAAGCACAAGAGAAAGCATCGCTGAGCGAATGCATGCATGAAAAAACCCGGCCCTGTGCCGGGTTTTTTCATATTGGCTATTTCCCGGAACGTTTACCTCGCCATCGCCTCGAATTGATACACCCACTTGCATTGTGAGGTATGCCATGACCCCGGAAACCGAAGGCAAGGAAGAAAAAGGCCCCTCGGGCGTCCCGTTCATCAATGATCCAGGCGTCAACGACCCGGGCAACGAAGATCCCGGTTCCCTGATGGACGACGCCCAGGTGCCCTTGATCGAGGATGAAGAGACCGAAGTTGAGGATGAATCCTACGATTGAGCCTTCCAGCCCAAACTGCACGACCAGGAGATTGTTATGACTGCCGACTCGCCTGTTCCCGACGACGATGAAACCCCGGAATATCCGTTGCCTTCGCCAACCGACTCATTGAGCCGCGATCAGCGTCCACCTGATGACGATGCTGGAGTAGAGCAGGTGCCAAGCGAAGATGAAGACGTCGAGGCGGCGCCGGACGATCCCGATATTGCCGGTGATGATGCTTCCGGCAAGCCAAGCTGAAGAGCAGTTCCGTCCGTCCGGTTGTCGGCACCATCGGTCAATGATGGTTGCCACACATCAGGTAGCTATCTGAAAAGGAGACTTACCATGATGAAGCCAAACATGACCGCGCTGGCGTTGGCCGGGATTCTGTCGGCCAGCTCGTTGGCGGCTTTCGCCCAATCCGACAGCGCGCCCGTGGACAAGGGAGGCATGCCGCCCTCTACCCAGATGGACGCCGGCTCCACCACCGAGAAAGCCGGTAACGCTCTGCCACCCGGTTCCGTGGGAGGAGGCAATGGCGGCGACGCCAGCGGCAGCAGCACCAGCCCGGGAACCGGGAGTGGCTCCACCAGCGGTGGCAGCACGATGGGCGGCGGTTCTTCCGGCTCAAGTAGTGGAACCGGTAGCAGCAGCAGTAGCGGTGGCAGCTCCAGCGGCGGCGGATCGGGCTCCGGCTCAGGCGGCTCCGGCGGCTAATACATGACCCTCTGCTGATCATCCAGTCTGTTCGTGGCGAGGGAGCTTGCTCCCGCTGGGCGCCAAGCGTCCCTTAAACGTAGTCAACTGCCGCCCGGCCAAGGCGCGGCCGATCCCTCGCCACCTCTTGAAAATTTCCCATTGCCTGCGCCAAGCACGGCTCGTTATTCTGCTGAATCCTTTAAGGCGAACACGCTGCGCTGGCCGCACCTGAGCCATCCCTGGAATGTTGTGTTGATAACGGATCAGATGCGATGAATGCACCGCTGAAAAAGTTTGGACCGATCAAGGCTGTGATTTTCGATATGGATGGCCTGCTGCTGGACACCGAGGGTATCTACACCGAGGTCACCTCCATTATCGCCGAGCGCTACGGGCGCACGTTTGACTGGAGCGTCAAGCAGAACATCATCGGGCGCGGCGCCGGGGACTTGGCGCGCTACGTGGTGCAGGCGCTGGAGCTGCCGATTACCCCGGAGGAATTTCTGGTGATTCGTGAACCGCTCATGCGTGAACGTTTCCCCCACGCCCTGGCGATGCCCGGCGCGGAGGAATTGGTGCGGCATCTCAAAGCCCATGACGTGCCGATTGCGGTGGGAACCAGTTCGTCGCGTCAGTCGTTCGAACTGAAAACCACCCTGCACCGGGATTGGTTCGCGCTGTTCGACTTCATTGTTACCGCCGATGACCCCGAAGTGGGAGCGGCGAAACCGGCGCCGGATATCTTCCTCACCGCTGCCCGTCGCCTGGGTGTCGCGCCCGCGGATTGCCTGGTCTTCGAGGACTCCCCGTTTGGTGTGACGGCGGCGAAGGCGGCAGGCATGACGGCTATTGCGATTCCCGACTCGGCCATGGCCGACGAAAAGTACAGCCATGCCGACGCCATTATCCGTTCGCTCAAGCTGTTCCAGCCAAGCCTGTGCGGTTTGCCGGAACTGGAGTGGGCCTGAAAAAGGGCTGCTGCGCCCGAAAGCGTCGAAGCAGCCCAGCGGGAGCAGGCTCCCGCGCGACGTGGGTCAGGCGCCGAAACCACCGTCGATTGTCAGGCTGGCCCCGGTGATATAGGCCGCTTCCGGACCCGCGAGGTAGGCGACGAAGCTGGCGATTTCTTCCACCGTGCCATAACGGCCTACCGCCATGAGCTCCATCAGGCTGGAGGCGAAATCGCTATCCGCCGGGTTCATGTCAGTGTCCACCGGGCCGGGCTGAACATTGTTGACGGTGATGCCGCGTGGGCCCAGGTCGCGAGCCAGGCCTTTGGTCAGGCCCACCAGCGCGGATTTGCTCATGGCGTAGGTGGCGCCGCCAGCGAAGGGCATGCGGTCGGCATTGGTGCTGCCGATATTGATGACTCGGCCCCCTTCGCTCATATGCCGTGCGGCTGCCTGGGTGGCGACAAATACGCTGCGCACGTTGATGGCGAGAGTCTGGTCAAAATCTTCCAGCTTGAATTCATCCAGCGGCGCCAACGCCAGGATGCCCGCGTTGTTGACCAGGATGTCCAATCGGCCAAAGGCGTCGACGGTGGCGGCGACGGCATTGCGGATGGCGTCGGCATCGGCGCTGTCGGCCTTGATTGCCAGGGCCTTGCCGCCGGCGGCGGTGATGCTGTCCTGCAGTTCTTCAGACTTGGCGCCAGAGCTGACGTAGGTGAAGGCCACGGCCGCGCCTTCTGCGGCAAGGCGTTTGACAATGGCGGCGCCGATGCCGCGGGAACCGCCTTGGACCAAGGCGACTTTGCCACTCAATGTTTGCGTGCTCATGCGGGTGTTCTCCAAAGGTGCCGGGGCGAGATGCCGCGGTTGATGGGGTGAGTATCAAGACTAGGCCATCGGCTGTGTAGACCGTCATTGATATAGTCTGTGTAAACCAAAAGTTTAGAGTGGGCGTCATGGAGAGTTTCAGCAGTATCGAATGTTTTGTCCGCAGCGCCGAGGTCGGCAGCTTCGCCGAGGCCGCACGCCGCTTGAGCCTGACCCCGGCGGCGGTAGGCAAAAGCGTCGCCAAGCTTGAAGCGCGCCTGGGCGTTCGGCTGTTCCAGCGCAGCACTCGACGCCTGGCCTTGACCGAGGCCGGCCAACTGTTCCTGCGGGAAGTGGGCAGCAGTTTTAATACCATCCAGAACGCCGTCGCCAACTTGGCCAGCGCCGGCGGGCAGCCAGCCGGCACGCTGAAGGTGAGCATGGGCACGGCGTTCGGCCGGTTGTATATCGTGCCGTTGCTGGGGGAGTTTTTGCGCCGATACCCGGCAATCAACCCGGACTGGCATTTCGATAACCGTCAGGTGGACCTGATCGGCCAGGGTTTCGATGCCGCCATCGGCGGCGGCTTCGAGCTGCCCCAGGGCGTCGTGGCGCGCAAATTGACGGTGGCCCATCGGGTGCTGGTTGCGTCCGGACAGTACCTGCAAAACCATGCCGCCGTCGTCGAGCCGCAGGATCTGGGGCAACATCAGGGAATCCTGATCCGCTCACCGCAGACAGGGCGTATCCGTTCCTGGCAACTGACCAGCCGCAACCGCGAACACAGCCCGCTGACACTCAAGGCGCAAATGACCATGAGTGACTCGGAAGCCGCCTGCATCACCGCAGCCCAAGGGCTGGGCATTGCCCTGGTAAGCATGCCGTTTGCCGTGCCGTTCCTGGACAGTGGCGCACTGCAACGGGTGCTGCCGGACTGGTACGTCGACGATGGCAACATCTCGATCTACTACGCCGAGCACAAACTGCTGCCGGGCAAGACCCGGGCGTTCGTGGATTTCATCATCGAGCAGTTTGCCGAGCAGGGGCTGGCGCAGCGGTTCAGTGCTGTTTGAGCCTGGCTGGGAGTCGAGTCGCCCTCATTCGCGAGCAGGCTCGCTCCCACACTGGTTCTGGGGTGACCGCACCTCTGTGCCCCGCAAAAAACTGTGGGAGCGAGCCTGCTCGCGAAAGGGGCAACGCAGTCTAAAGCTGCAAATTCACCGCTCAAACCGCCCCGGCCAGCCAATGATGGTCTTCGGTCGCGGCGTCGCATAAGTGCGCACTTTCGACGTGGACAACCCCAGCCGCACCAGCGACTCGGCAATCGTCACCGCCGCCGTCACGCCATCGACCACAGGCACTCCGGTGCGTTGACGAATCTGCTCATCCAGCCCGGCCATGCCGCCGCAGCCCAGACAGATCACTTCGGCCTTGTCCTGGCTGACGGCGAGTTCCGCCTGGTGGACGATGGCTTCAACCGCCCGCTGCGGGTCTTGCTCAAGTTCCAGCACCGCCAGGCCACTGGCCCGGACTGAGGCGCAGCGGTCGAACAGGCCGGAAAGCTTGAGCCGGTCCTCGATCAGCGGCACCGTGCGGTCCAGGGTGGTGACGACCGAGTAGGCATGACCAAGAAACATGGCCGTGCTGGCGCCGGCGTCGGTGATGTCCACCACTGGCACGTTGAGTAGTTCCTGCAGTCCTTCCCGACCGTGTTCGCCGTAGCCGGCCTGGATCACCGCGTCGAACGGCTGGTCGTAGGACATCACCCGGTCCATCACGGCGATGGCGGCCAGGTAGCTTTCAAAATTGCCTTCGATCGAGTCTGCCCCGAAATGCGGCGTCAGCCCGATGATCTCGGTTCCCGGCGCGGCAACGGCCTGGGCCTGGCGCGCGATGGACTGAGTGATGGACTCGGTGGTGTTGACGTTGACGATGAGAATTCGCATGAGTGGTCCTTTTTTCAGCGTAACGGTAAACGGCCCGAATCCCCGGGCCTTTCGAACAATCAATGGCTGACGTTATCCACGGCAATGGACTCACCGCTGACGTCCTCGTAATACCCCTCGCGCTTGGCAATGATCAGGTACAGCAGCCCTGCAATCGAAGCGCCAATCAACCAGGAGAACGGAGAAATACTGTCGAAGCCGGGCACCAGCGCCAGGACAATCGCGATCAGCGCCGCTGGAATGAACGCCGCTACCGCCCGCAGGTTGACCCCGTTGCTGTAGAAATACGCACCGTTTGGGTCCTCGCTGTAGAGTTGCGGCACGTTGACGCGGCCTTTTCGCAGCAACCAGTAGTCGACCATGATCACGCCGTACAGCGGCCCGAGCAGGGCGCCGAGACCGGAGAGGAAATACACGATCACCAGCGGGCTGTTGTAGAGGTTCCACGGCAGGATCAGCACGGCAATGGCGGCGCTGATCAGTCCGGCACGACGGAAGTTCAGGTATCTGGGCGCCAGGTTGCTGAGGACGAAGGCCGGGGCGACAAAGTTGGCCATGATATTCACCGCCACGGTGACGATCAGGAACGCCAGGCAACCGAGCACCAGGAAAAAGGTGTTGGGAATCGAGGCGATGACCTGGGTCGGGCTCTCGATGACCTGGCCATTGATCTGGAACTGCGCACCGCACAACAGGATGGTGATGGCGGCAAATACCAGAATATTCACCGGCAGGCCCCAGAAATTTCCGACGACGATTGTCCGCCGGCACGGCGAAGAGCGAGCGAAATCGCAGAAGTTGAGGATCAACGTGCCATAGATCGCCAGCCACAGCGCACCACCGGCGAATATGTTGCGCCACATCTCACCGCCGGCCAGCGGCTCGCGGATCGACCAGGCAATCGTCGCACCGGCCTGGAAGTACATCCAACCGGCCAACGCCGCGACGGTCACCAGGATGACCGGGCCGGCGAAGCCTTCATAGCGCCGCACGGTTTCCATGCCATAGGCCAGGATCATCAGTTGCACGAACCAGATGGCGACGAAGCATACCCAGCCCAGGCTCGACAGCCCGAGGATCGAGTTCTGATCATAATCGGCAAAGCCCGGATGAATCGCCACCAGCAGCACCCGAAACACCACGGACGCCAGGTAAGTCTGGATACCAAACCAGGCAATTGCGATGACGGCCCTGATCAGTGCGGGAATCTGCGCACCGTGTATGCCAAAACTGATCCGGCTGATGACCGGAAACGGCACGCCGGTCTTCTGCCCCATATAGCCGGACAGATTCATGAAGCCGTACACCAGCGCCGCGCCGATCCCCAGCGACAGTAGAATCTGCCAACCGCCCAGTCCCAAGGCATACAGGCCGATGGCGAATGAATAATTGGCAATGTTATGCACGTCGTTGGTCCACAGCGCGAAAATGCTGTAGCGGCCCCAGCGTCGCCCTTCGGCTTTGGTGGGCGCGAGGTCCTTGTTGTGTAGCCTTGGACTCAAGGTGAGAGGGGCTGCGGGTTGTTCATCCAGGGCAGCGGTTGGGGAGGGCAGATCCAGCGCGATGTTATTGGAAAGACTTGTACGCATTCCGGCAGGCTCCTGACTCTCAGGCCACGATGACTGTGCTTGAGCGCGAGGCTCGGCAGATCTTCGTCGCGGCGGTGAGCATCATTGGTTACGGGGCATCTGCAGCCTGTACGGGATAGGGCGCTTCAGGCTTGCGGATCGAAAAGTGTGTGTATGTTTTTGTATTGTTGTATACAAAACACTTGTCGAGTTAAGCCAGATATATGCCACTTGCGAGTCTAGCTTTGGCGTCGTTAATTTCGTTTCGTTATGTTTGACGGGTAAATTACTGAAATACTGGAAGTTAAAACTGACCGTTCGAACAGGTATTTATTTTAGGGGGCGAGCGCCAACGGGAAGGAAAGCAGGCAGCGCGCAAGGGTGCCTGTAACTTTTAGGGGCATTAAAACCAGAGGTGCACACAAAAATGCCACCTGAGGTGACATTTTTGTGTACATAGCTGCGGCGGGATCAGACGGTCTTGGATTTGGCGATGATATTGCCAGCGTGCAGCCCGCATTCTTTTTGCGTGGCTTCTTCCCACCACCAGCGGCCTTCGCGCTCGTGCTGGTTCGGCAGGACAGGGCGGGTGCAGGGCTCACAGCCGATGCTGATGAAACCGCGCTCATGCAGGCTGTTATAAGGCAACTCCAGCATGCGGATATAACCCCAGACTTCCTCGCTGGTCATCTGCGACAACGGGTTGAATTTGTACAGCGTGCGCTCCGGCGTGGAGAACGCCGTGTCGATTTCCAGCACGGCCACCTGGCTGCGGGTGCCCGGGCTCTGGTCGCGGCGCTGACCGGTAGCCCAAGCGCGGACATCGGTCAGTTTGCGGCGCAGCGGCTCGATCTTGCGGATGCCACAGCATTCACCGTGACCGTCCTTGTAGAAGCTGAACAGGCCTTTTTCCTTCACGAAAGGGTCCAGTTTCGTATGGTCGGGCGAGATCAGTTCGATATCGATCTTGTAATGCTCGCGCACTTGTTCGATGAAACGATAGGTTTCCGGGTGCAGGCGACCGGTGTCGAGGCTGAACACCTTGACGTTCTTGTTCAGCTTCCAGGCCATGTCCACCAGCACGACGTCTTCAGCGCCACTGAAGGATATCCACAGGTCGTCACCGAATTCGGCGAAGGCCAGCTTGAGGATGTCCTGCGGGGACTTGTTGGCATAGGTCGTGGCGAGTTCCACGACATCAAACGATGGGCTCATCAGGGCGGTTTCCTACAGGTCGGTGGCGCTGGGCGCTCTATATGGGCTGATGGTAACAAAAGCTGCCGGGGCTGGCGCGCTCCTGTGCGTTGCGCGGGCTTCGGCGAATGGCTAGAGTCGGCAGTCCTTTTGTTCGCTCAACCGATAAACATCAAAAATGGGAGTGTCTCGTGGAAATTGCCTGTCTCGACCTGGAAGGTGTGCTGGTCCCGGAGATCTGGATCGCCTTCGCTGAAAAAACCGGGATTGACTCCCTCAGGGCAACCACTCGGGACATTCCCGACTACGACGTGCTGATGAAGCAACGGTTGCGCATCCTGGATGAGCATGGCCTGAAGCTCTCCGACATTCAGGAAGTCATCGCTACGCTCAAGCCGCTGGACGGCGCCATCGAGTTCGTCGACTGGCTGCGCGAGCGCTTCCAGGTGGTGATTCTTTCCGACACGTTCTACGAATTTTCCCAGCCGCTGATGCGTCAGTTGGGCTTCCCGACGCTGCTCTGCCATCGTCTGGTTACCGACGACAGCGGACGGGTGACCGGCTATCAATTGCGTCAGAAAGATCCGAAGCGCCAGTCGGTCCTGGCCTTCAAGAGTTTGTACTACCGGGTGATTGCCGCCGGGGATTCCTACAATGACACGACGATGCTGGGCGAAGCCGATGCCGGGATTCTGTTCCACGCGCCGGAAAACGTGATTCGTGAATTCCCGCAGTTTCCGGCGGTGCATACGTTTGCCGAGTTGAAGCAGGAGTTCATCAAGGCCTCGAACCGCCCCCTGAGCCTGTAAACCCAACCCTAAATGTGGGAGCGAGCCTGCTCGCGAAAGCGGTATGTCAGTCGCCATCAATGTTGGCTGAACCAGCGCTTTCGCGAGCAGGCTCGCTCCCACAAGGTCCTGTGTCAGGTCTTGGACCTTGTTCAGAGGTTCTGCAAGGTTTCCAGCAAGACCCTCACCTTGGTCATCGACTCCTGATATTCCGCCTGCCAATCCGAATCCGCGACGATCCCGCCGCCACCCCAGCAACATACCTGCCCGTCCTTGACCAGCAAGCTGCGGATGGCGATGGAGCTGTCCATCTCCCCGCGAACATCGAGGTACAGCAATGAGCCGCAATACAGACCGCGTCGGGTCGGTTCGAGCTCGTCGATGATCTGCATGGCACGGATCTTCGGCGCGCCGGTGATCGAGCCGCCGGGAAAGCTGTCGGCGATCAGGTCCAGGGCGTCCTTGTCGTCCGCCAGTTCGCCAGTCACGCTGCTGACCAGGTGATGGACGTTCGGGTAGCTTTCCAGGCTGAACAATTCCGGCACCCGCACCGAGCCGATGCGGCAGGTGCGGCCCAAGTCGTTGCGCAGCAAGTCGACGATCATCAGGTTCTCGGCACGGTCCTTGGGGCTGGCCAGCAGCTCGGCGGCGTGGGCCGCGTCGTCTTCGGGCGTCGTGCCGCGAGGGCGGGTGCCCTTGATCGGACGGGTTTCGACGTGACCTTCACTGACCTGGACGAAGCGTTCGGGCGACAGGCTCAGCACCGCACCGCCCTCCGGCAGGCTCTGGAAGCCGGAAAACGGCGTCGGGCAAGCCGCCCGCAGCGCCTGGTAAGCGGCCCACGCATCGCCCTGGCACGGCGCGCGAAAGCGTTGGGCAAAGTTGACCTGATAACAGTCGCCGGCCTGGATATACGCCTGGATACGCTCGAATGCCTGTCGATAGGCTTCAGCGTCGAGATCGGGCGCCATCGGGCCGTCCAGACTGAACGAGGAGAGAGGCACCGAGGTTAGCTGACTGAACAGCTCGATCAAGCGTTGGCGTTGGTTTTCGCCGCAATGGGGATGGAAGACCAATTGGCTTGTGCGAGTCTGGTGATCGGTGACCAGTGCCCAGTCGTACACGCCAAAACGCGCGTCCGGCAGTTGCAGATCGTCCTTGGCGCAGGACGGCAGGGCTTCGAGGCGTCGGCCGAAGTCGTAACTCAAATAACCGATCAGGCCACCGGCGAAGGGCAATTGCACGGTGGCTGGTAATTCGGCGTGGCCCAGTTGCGTCAGCTGTATCCGAAGACGTTGCAGGAAATCGCTGCCACTCTCTTCCGGCAATACCGCCAGTTGCTTCAGCGGCCAGGCGCTGAGCAAGTCATAACGCCGCGCTCGGCGCTCGGCCGGCCACTGTCGAGCAGCACGCTGCCGGGGGCATGACGGATCGCCGCGAAATACTCGGCGGGGTTGGCGCGGTAGGGCAGAGGGTGTACGAAGCAGGTTGGCATGGGCGGGGCGGGTCGGCCGTTCAGGCGGGGTGGCGATTGTAATCCCCTGTAGGATTTGCTCCTAGGGGGATGTCGGTATTGAACATCTGAAGGCGCATGGAACCCGTGGCGAGGGAGCTTGCTCCCGCTGGGTTGCGCAGCAGCCCCTTGTTCAGATGAACGCGATCAACCTGATGCACCGAGGTGCCGGGCTTTGGGGCTGCTTCGCAACCCAGCGGGAGCAAGCTCCCTCGCCACAGGGTTCAACTTTTGACCCTCGACTTTCTTCCCCCTTCAAACCTCAGCCTCACCCCTCAACCGGCGGAATATGCCCGAACAATTCCTGGGCAAACGCCACCCGCTCTTCCACGGTTTCGGTGACGCCCCTGGCCTTGAGCTCTTCCAGGCGTGCTTCCACGGCGTGGGTGCGCAGGGTCAGGCCGCAGTCGTTGGCAATCTGGATGTTCAGCCCTGGGCGGGCGTTCAGTTCCAGGATCAACGGGCCTTTTTCCTGGTCCAGCACCATGTCGACGCCGATGTAGCCCAGCCCGCACAGTTCATAACAACCGGCGGCCAGTTTCATGAAGCCGTCCCAGTAGGGCAGCTGCACGCCATCCACCGCGTTGGTGGTGTCGGGGTGCTTGGTGATGATGTTGTTCAGCCAGGTACCGCGCAAGGTCAGGCCGGTGGCGAGGTCGACGCCGACGCCGATGGCGCCCTGGTGCAGGTTGGCCTTGCCGCCGGACTGGCGGGTCGGCAAGCGCAGCATGGCCATCACCGGATAGCCCATCAGCACGATGATGCGGATATCCGGTACGCCTTCGTAGCTGATGCTCTTGAAGATCTGGTCCGGCGTCACGCGGTACTCGATCAACGCCCGGTCACGGTGCCCGCCGAGGGAGTACAGGCCGGTGAGGATGCTGGAGATGTGATGCTCGATTTCCTCGTGGCTGATGATCTTCCCGGACACGGTTCGATAGCGGCCCTCGAAGCGGTCGGCAATAACGATGATGCCGTCACCGCCGGCGCCCTGGGCCGGCTTGATGACGAAGTCGGTGCGTCCGCCGATGATCCCGTCGAGCTTGTCGATTTCCTTCTCGGTGGAGATCACCCCGTACAGCTCCGGCACGTGAATGCCGGCCGCGATAGCCCGTTCCTTGGTGATGATCTTGTCATCGACGATCGGGTAAAGGCTGCGCTTGTTGTACTTGAGCACGTAGTCGGCATTACGCCGGTTGATGCCCATGATGCCCCGGGCTTCCAGGGCTTTCCAGGTCTTCCAGAGGCCGAACATCAGGAATCAGCCTTGACGAAAGCCTTGAACCGCACCAGCTCGGTCAGGCGGTAGCCGCGATAACGACCCATGGCCAGCATGAAACCCACCAGGATCAGCAGGATCGCCGGGAACGTGAACACGAAGTACACCAGCTCCGGGACGCTCATGATCAGGTGCGCCAGGGATGCGGCGAACAGCGTACCGATGGCGACTTTCATCGCATGGCCGGCGCCGCGCTCTTCCCAGGTGATGGACAGGCGTTCGATGGTCATGGTCAGGATCACCATCGGGAACAATGCCACCGACAGGCCACGCTCCAGGCCCAGCTTATGGCTGAACAGGCTGATGGCGGCGATCAGCACCACCACGAACGTCAGCACCACCGAAAGCCTCGGCAGCATTTGCAGCTTGAGATGCTCCAGGTAGGAACGCAGCGACAGGCCCAGGGTAGTGATCACCGTGAACAGGATGATGCCGAAGCCCAGTTGGGTTTCGCGGAAGGCCAGGGCGATCAGCACCGGGGTGAACGTCCCGAGGGTCTGCAGGCCGATCAGGTTGCGCAACACCAGGATCACCAGCACGCCGATCGGGATCATCACCATGATCATGAAGGTCTGCTGGGTTTGCAGCGGCAGGCCGTAGAGCGAGTATTCAAGGAAGTTGGCGTCGGTGTTCTCGTCCGTCAGCTTGGCCAGGCGAATGGCGTTCATTTCGCTGTTGTTCATGCTGAACGTGACGGTGGCTTTCTTGCCGCCATCGACGGTGATCAGGTTTTCATCGCCGGTCCACCACAGCAGGCGGTCGGTGGGCAGGCCTTGCTCGCCGGTGTCGGGGTTGAAGTACAGCCAGTCGGTGCCGTTGAAGCTGCGCAGCCACAACTCGGGCGTCTGCGGTTGGTCGGCCACCAGGCGGATGGTGTGGACCTTCTCGACCGGCACGTGGGCAATGGACAGTACCAGTTCGACGATTCTGGCCTTGTTGCTCGAAGACGGGTCGCCGGCCAGCAACAGCTTGACGTTGTCGTCGTTGAGGTTGTTGACCCGCTTGATGGCTTCGCTGATGAACGTTTCGACGTCGGCCGAATGCTGGCGGATCGGTGCCAGCAGCGCTTCGGCGGCGAGTTTTTCCGGCCCTTCGACGGCGATGCTGTCGCGGAAGGTCGGGCCCTTGACCTTGGTTTTCTCGGCGCTGTAGCGCTTGGTCAGCACCAGGCGGTAATAAAGGGTCTGGTTGCCCTTGGCGCGCCGGGCCGACCACGTCACCTTGCGGTTGCCGTCGACGCGGTTCACCGCTACGCCGTAGTTGTTGGAGATGAAGCTCTCGTTGAGGCTGACGTAGTCGCGGCTCAGGGGCGGCACGAACATCTGGATCTTCACCGGATCCTTGGCGTTGGGCACGAACTCGACCTTGGCATCGATATTCCACAGGTCGTCGGTGGCGTCTTCGGTCACCGGGATGCCGAGCACGAAAATCTGATAGGCCGTCACTGACAGGCCCAGCACCACCAGGATGGCGATCAGCATTTTCAGATGGAGGGTAAGGGAGCGCATTGGAATTACTCTGCGGTATGAGCGGCATTGGCGCAGGCGGGTTTGCCGGCAGCGTATTTGAGACTGGGATCGACCAGCGCGTCGAAACGCTTGAGCGCTTCGGAGCCGATCAGCAACGGGTATTGGAAGGCGCTACGGTCGGTCAGGTTCACTTCGATGCTGCGCAGGGCCGAGCCCATGCAGATATCCAGTTCGATGACCGGCCGGGCCGTGTATTTCTTGCCTTCTTCCGGGTCGTAGTCACCGGCGCGGCGCTTGATCTTGCTGACCCGGGCCAGCGGGCGTTCGATGGGGTGCGAATGGGCCGCGTCGATGGCCAGGTAGAAACGCACCCAGGATTCGCCGTTGCGCTTGAAACGCTTGATGTCACGGGCGCTGAGGGAGGCGGTCTTGGCACCGGTGTCGAGCTTGGCCGCGACCTCCAGGTCAATGCCCTGCAGGGCTGCATATTCGTTGAGGCCGTACACGGTTTTTTCACCCGCCGCGGCAATCCCTGGCAGGCAGATAAAGCATAGGGCGGCAGATAAGGGCTTGAGTGTCATAGATCCTGGTGCGCAGCGTTCCGTTTTTCGGTTCAGGCCCTGGCATTACTGCACAAGCTCCCTAGGTTGCCTTCTCTATATAGGGAGAGCGGCAATTGCGGCGGCATTCTAGCACGGTGGTTTTCTGACGCCACCGCTGGCCGGAGGCTACGACACTTCGAAACGAGGGGTTATGTCTGGGACCGTTATTAGACGATTGTCGACAATCCATATTTTTGTTTTGACGTTAAGGGTGTCAAAGGGTAGTTTTTGCCGTATTGATTTTAAAGGTGTCGACAATATGCTCGATCAGCTCGAAACGCCGGTCCTCGTCCAAGAAGATGTCGAGACGCTGTCCGAGAACGTCTTCCGGCGTATCCAGGCCGCCATCGTCAAGGGTGAAATTGCCCCCGGCAGCAAGATCTCCGAGCCCGAGCTGGCCCGCACCTACGGCATCAGTCGCGGGCCGCTGCGCGAGGCGATCCATCGCCTGGAAGGCCAGCGGCTGCTGGTGCGCATTCCCCATGTTGGCGCGCGGGTGGTCTCGCTGAGCCATGCCGAGCTGCTGGAACTCTACGAAATTCGCGAATCCCTGGAGGGCATGGCCTGTCGCCTTGCGGCGGAGCGCATGACCCAGGAAGAAATCGACGAACTGCGTCGGGTGCTGGAAACCCACGAGCGCGATGCGGCGTTCCAGGCCGGCGTCGGTTATTACCAGCAGGAAGGCGATTTCGACTTCCACTACCGGATCATCCAGGGCAGCGGCAATCGCACCCTCACCCAAATGCTTTGCGGCGAGCTGTATCAACTGGTGCGCATGTACCGTATCCAGTTTTCCACCACGCCGAACCGTCCGCGCCAGGCTTTTGCCGAGCACCACCGGATTCTCGACGCCATCGCCGACCGTGACGGCGAACTGGCCGAATTATTGATGCGCCGGCACATCGGCGCCTCCAAACGCAACATTGCGCGTCATTTCCAGGACAGCGCCGCCACTCAACGAGGTGAGTCATGAGTTCCAGCAAGAGCACGCCAGGCCAGCGTTTTCGCGATGCGGTCGCCGCCGAGCATCCATTGCAAGTGGTCGGCACCATCAACGCCAACCATGCGCTGCTGGCCAAGCGCGCCGGCTTCAAGGCGATCTACCTGTCGGGCGGCGGCGTGGCGGCCGGTTCCCTCGGCGTGCCGGACCTGGGCATCACCGGCCTGGATGACGTGCTCACCGATGTGCGCCGCATCACCGACGTGTGCGACCTGCCGCTGCTGGTGGACGTGGACACCGGCTTCGGCTCCTCGGCGTTCAACGTGGCGCGCACGGTCAAGTCGATGAGCAAGTTCGGCGCGGCGGCGATTCACATCGAGGACCAGGTCGGCGCCAAGCGTTGCGGCCATCGGCCGAACAAGGAAATCGTCTCGCAACAAGAGATGGTCGATCGCATCAAGGCTGCCGTAGACGCCCGTACCGATGACAGTTTTGTGATCATGGCGCGTACCGATGCGTTGGCAGTGGAAGGCCTGGAGTCGGCCCTGGACCGCGCCGCCGCGTGCATCGAGGCCGGTGCCGACATGATTTTCCCGGAAGCGATCACTGAACTCGACATGTACAAGCTGTTCGCCAGCCGCGTGAAAGCGCCGATCCTGGCCAACATCACCGAATTCGGCGCGACCCCGCTCTACACCACCGAACAACTCGCCGGGGCCGACGTTTCCCTGGTGCTGTACCCGCTGTCGGCGTTCCGTGCGATGAACAAGGCCGCCGAAAATGTCTACACCGCCATCCGTCGCGATGGCACCCAGCAGAACGTCATCGACACCATGCAGACCCGCATGGAGCTTTACGATCGCATCGACTACCACACCTTCGAGCAGAAGCTCGACGCGTTGTTCGCCGCGAAAAAGTAAGGCGCGACTCCCTACAAATTCAAGAAAATGGAGACAGCAACATGGCCGAAGCAAAAGTACTCAGTGGCGCCGGGCTCCGTGGCCAGGTGGCCGGACAAACCGCCTTGTCCACCGTGGGCCAGTCAGGCGCCGGGCTGACCTATCGCGGCTACGACGTTCGCGACCTGGCGGCTGACGCGCAATTCGAAGAGGTGGCCTACCTGCTGCTGTACGGCGAGCTGCCGACCCAGGCTCAGTTGGACGCTTACACGGGCAAACTGCGCCAGTTGCGCGACCTGCCCCAAGCCTTGAAAGAAGTGCTGGAACGCATTCCCGCCGACGCCCATCCGATGGATGTGATGCGCACGGGCTGCTCGTTCCTCGGCAACCTGGAGCCCGAGCAGGATTTCTCCCAGCAGCACGACAAGACCGATCGTCTGCTGGCCGCGTTCCCGGCGATCATGTGCTACTGGTATCGCTTCAGCCACGAAGGCCAGCGCATCGAATGCGTAACCGACGAAGTCTCCATTGGCGGCCACTTCCTGCATCTGCTGCACGGCAAAAAGCCGAGCGAGCTGCACGTCAAGGTGATGAACGTATCGCTGATCCTCTACGCCGAGCATGAGTTCAACGCCTCGACCTTTACCGCGCGGGTTTGTGCTTCGACATTGTCCGACCTGTTCTCCTGCATCACCGCTGCCATCGGCTCGCTGCGCGGCCCGTTGCACGGCGGCGCCAACGAGGCGGCGATGGAAATGATCGAGCGCTTCAGCTCGCCGCAAGAAGCCATCGAGGGCACCCTCGGCATGCTTGCGCGCAAGGACAAGATCATGGGCTTCGGCCATGCCATCTACAAGGACAACGACCCGCGCAACGAGGTGATCAAGGGTTGGTCGAAAAAGCTCGCCGATGAAGTCGGCGACACGGTGCTGTTCCCGGTTTCCGAAGCTATCGACAAGACCATGTGGGAGCAGAAGAAACTGTTCCCCAACGCCGATTTCTACCATGCCTCGGCGTACCACTTCATGGGCATCCCGACCAAACTGTTCACGCCGATCTTCGTCTGCTCGCGCCTGACCGGCTGGGCCGCCCATGTGTTCGAACAACGCGCCAACAACCGCATCATCCGACCTAGCGCCGAATACACCGGCGTCGAACAGCGCAAGTTCGTGCCAATCGAACAACGCTGAGCTGGAGGGTTAGCCGCAGGCACTGGATACACCCACAACCCTGTGGGAGCGAGCTTGCTCGCGATTGCGCACTGACATTCAACATCGATGTCGACGGATACACCGCTATCGCGAGCAAGCTCGCTCCCACAGGGGTCGGGGGTGTTTCAAGGCCGGCCCTCTCCTGAAACCACCGTGACCCGAGTCCTGACGATGAACACAGAATTTCGCAAACCGCTGCCCGGCACATCGCTGGATTATTTCGACGTTCGCGCGGCCGTGGATGGCATTCGGCCTGGCGCCTACGATGGCCTGCCGTACACCTCCCGCGTGCTGGCGGAAAACCTCGTACGCCGCTGCGATCCGGCGACGCTGCGCGAATCGCTACTGCAACTGATCGAGCGCAAGCGCGACCTGGACTTCCCTTGGTTCCCGGCACGCGTGGTCTGCCATGACATCCTCGGCCAGACCGCATTGGTCGACCTGGCCGGACTGCGCGACGCCATCGCCCTGCAAGGCGGCGACCCGGCGCAGGTCAATCCGGTGGTGCCGACCCAACTGATCGTCGACCACTCGTTGGCGGTAGAGAGCGCCGGTTTTGATCCGCAGGCGTTCGCCAAGAACCGCGCCATCGAAGACCGCCGCAACGAAGACCGCTTCCACTTCATCAACTGGACCAAAAAGGCCTTCAAGAACGTCGACGTGATCCCGCCTGGCAACGGGATCATGCACCAGATCAACCTGGAGAAAATGTCTCCCGTCATCCAGCAGCGTGACGGCGTGGCGTTCCCCGACACTTGCGTAGGCACCGACAGCCACACGCCTCACGTCGATGCCCTGGGCGTGATCGCCATCGGCGTCGGTGGCCTGGAAGCCGAAAGCGTCATGCTCGGTCGCGCCTCGTGGATGCGCCTGCCGGAAATCATCGGCGTCGAGCTGACCGGCAAGTTGCAACCGGGCATCACTGCCACCGACATGGTGCTGGCGCTGACCGAATTCCTGCGCAAGCAGAAAGTCGTCGGGGCCTGGCTGGAGTTCTTCGGCGAAGGCGCCCGCGCCCTGACCCTGGGGGATCGCGCGACGATCTCCAACATGGCCCCGGAATACGGCGCTACGGCAGCGATGTTCTATATCGATCAGCAGACGATCGATTACCTGAAACTCACCGGCCGCGAAGACCAGCAAGTGCAGTTGGTCGAACATTACGCCAAGACCACCGGCCTCTGGGCCGACAGCCTGGAAGGCGCGTTATATGAGCGCGGTCTGACCTTCGACCTGTCCTCGGTGGTGCGCAACATGGCCGGTCCGAGCAACCCGCACGCCCGTGTCGCGGTGTCCGATCTGGCTGCCAAAGGCATTTCTGGCCAATGGGACGATGTGCCCGGGCAAATGCCCGACGGCGCGGTGATCATCGCGGCGATCACCAGTTGCACCAACACCAGCAATCCGCGCAACGTGATCGCCGCCGGTTTGCTGGCGCGCAACGCCAATCGCCTGGGCCTGGCCCGCAAGCCGTGGGTCAAGTCATCGCTCGCACCAGGCTCGAAAACCGTCGCGTTGTACCTGGATGAAGCGGGCCTGACGTCTGAACTTGAGCAACTGGGTTTTGGCGTGGTCGCGTTCGCCTGTACCACCTGCAACGGCATGTCCGGCGCGCTGGACCCGGTGATCCAGCAGGAAATCATCGACCGTGACCTGTACGCCACCGCCGTCTTGTCGGGTAACCGCAACTTCGACGGGCGTATTCATCCGTACGCCAAGCAGGCGTTCCTGGCGTCGCCGCCATTGGTGGTGGCTTATGCCATCGCCGGGACCATCCGTTTCGACATCGAGAAGGATGTGTTGGGTGTGGTGGACGGTCAGGAAATCCGCCTCAAGGACATCTGGCCGAGCGACGAGGAAATCGACGCGGTGGTCAAGGCTTCGGTGAAACCCGAGCAGTTCCGCCAGGTGTACATCCCGATGTTCGCCATCCAGGAAGACACCGGGCCGAAAGTGACCCCGCTGTACGACTGGCGCCCGCAAAGCACCTATATCCGTCGTCCGCCGTATTGGGAAGGCGCATTGGCCGGTGCGCGGCCGCTCAAGGGCATGCGTCCGCTGGCGGTGCTGCCGGACAACATCACCACCGATCACCTGTCGCCGTCCAACGCCATCATGCTCGACAGTGCCGCGGGTGAATACCTGGCGAAAATGGGCCTGCCGGAAGAAGACTTCAACTCCTACGCGACCCACCGCGGCGATCACCTGACCGCCCAGCGCGCAACCTTCGCCAATCCGAAACTGTTCAACGAAATGGTCGTTGAGGACGGCAAGGTCAAGCAGGGCTCCCTGGCTCGGGTCGAACCGGAAGGCAAGGTCATGCGCATGTGGGAAGCCATCGAAACCTACATGGAACGCAAGCAGCCGTTGATCATCATCGCCGGCGCCGACTACGGCCAGGGTTCGTCCCGGGACTGGGCGGCCAAGGGCGTGCGCCTGGCCGGTGTCGAGGCGATCGTCGCCGAAGGTTTCGAGCGCATCCACCGTACCAACCTGGTGGGCATGGGCGTGTTGCCGCTGGAGTTCAAACCCGGCACGGATCGCAAGACGCTTGGCATCGACGGCAGCGAAGTCTATGACGTGATCGGCGAGCGCACCCCGCGGGCGACGCTGACCCTGGTCATCACGCGCAAAAATGCTGAACGCGTCGAAGTGCCGGTGACCTGCCGCCTCGATACCGCCGAGGAAGTGTCGATCTACGAAGCCGGGGGCGTGCTGCAACGCTTCGCCCAGGATTTCCTTGAATCGGCGATTGCCGTTTAAATCGCTCGGGTGGCCGGTTTTCTGGCCACCCTTTTTTTCAGGAGTTGGAGCACATGGCTCACTCGCCTCAAATCAAGATCCCCGCGACCTATATGCGTGGCGGCACCAGCAAAGGCGTGTTCTTCAGCCTGCAAGACCTGCCCGAAGCGGCGCGCGTTCCCGGCCCGGCCCGGGATGCGCTGCTGCTGCGGGTGATCGGTAGCCCCGATCCGTACGAAAAGCAGATCGATGGCATGGGCGGTGCGACGTCCAGCACCAGCAAGACCGTGATCCTGTCCAAGAGCACCCGGGCCGATCACGACGTCGATTACCTGTTCGGCCAGGTGTCCATCGACAAGCCGTTCGTGGACTGGAGCGGCAACTGTGGCAACCTGTCGGCGGCGGTGGGGGCGTTTGCCATCGGTAGCGGTCTGGTGGATGCCAGCCGTATCCCGCAGAACGGTATGGCCGTGGTGCGGATCTGGCAGGCGAACATCGGCAAGACGATCATCGCCCATATACCGATCACCGACGGCGCGGTGCAGGAAACCGGTGACTTCGAACTCGACGGCGTGACCTTTCCGGCCGCTGAAGTGCAGCTGGAGTTCATGGACCCGGCGGCCGAGGAAGAGGGCGGCGGTGGTTCGATGTTTCCTACCGGCAACCTGGTGGACGACCTGGAAGTGCCCGGTGTCGGCAAGCTCAAGGCGACGCTGATCAACGCAGGCATTCCGACGATATTCATCGACGCCCGGGATGTCGGTTACACCGGCACCGAATTGCAGGGCGCCATCAACGGCGATCCCAAGGCGCTGGCGATGTTTGAAACGATCCGTGCCCATGGCGCGTTGCGCATGGGCCTGATCAAGCACCTGGACGAAGCTGCCCAGCGCCAGCACACGCCGAAAGTCGCGTTCGTCGCGCCGCCGGCGGATTACCTTTCATCCAGCGGTAAAACCGTGGCGGCGGGTGACGTCGACTTGCTGGTTCGGGCGTTGTCCATGGGCAAGCTGCACCACGCCATGATGGGCACCGCCGCTGTCGCTATCGGCACCGCCGCGGCGATTTCCGGCACCCTGGTCAACCTCGCGGCCGGTGGCGTCGAACGCAACGCAGTGCGCTTCGGTCACCCGTCCGGCACCTTGCGCGTCGGCGCCGAGGCGAGCGTAGTCAATGGCGAATGGACCGTGAAAAAAGCCATCATGAGCCGCAGCGCGCGGGTGTTGATGGAAGGGTTTGTGCGGGTGCCGGGGGATGTTTTCTAAATCGTTGCTTGAGAAATAACACAAAACCTGTGGGAGCGAGCCTGCTCGCGAAAGCGGTGTGTCAGCTGACATTGATGTTGGATGTGCCGGCGCCTTCGCGAGCAGGCTCGCTCCCACAGGGGATTTCCAGTGGGCCCGGAATCCAGGTCCGCCCTCGATCAAAATGTGGGAGCGAGCCTGCTCGCGATGGCGGCGTGTCAGCTGGCATCAAAGTCGGATGTGCTGGCGTCATCGCGAGCGAGCTCGCTCCCACAGGGGATTTCCAGCGGGCCCGGAATCCAGATCCGCCCTCAATCAAAATGTGGGAGCGAGCCTGCTCGCGATGGCGGCGTGTCAGCTGGCATCAAAGTCGGATGTGCTGGCGTCATCGCGAGCTCGCTCCCACAGGGGATTTCCAGCGGGCCCGGAATCCAGGTCCGCCCTCAATCAAAATGTGGGAGCGAGCCTGCTCGCGAAAGCGGTGTGTCAGTTGGCATTGATGGTGGATGTGCCGGCGCCTTCGCGAGCAGGCTCGCTCCCACAGGGGATGCCCAGTGGGCCCGGAATCCTGGGGCCGTCCTCAATCAAAATGTGGGAGCGAGCTTGCTCGCGATGGCGGTGTGTCAGCAGATGTCGATGTTGGATGTGCTGGCCTCATCGCGAGCAAGCTCGCTCCCACAGGGGATTCCCAGCGGGCCCGGAATCCTGGGGCCGTCCTCAATCAAATGTGGGAGCGAGCCTGCTCGCGAAAGCGGTGTGTCAGTTGGCATTGATGGTGGATGTGCCGACGCCTTCGCGAGCAGGCTCGCTCCCATCGGGGATGGCTGTCAGCCTTTCGTCAGTGCGGTGACGACCAGCCCCACGTTATTTTCCAGTTCCGCCACCGGATCAGCACCGTCGCTGCTCAGCACCAGCAGTTGGCTACCGCCTTCGGCGATGGCCGCTTTCACAGCTTCCGGCGGCTGTCGGTGATGCAGCACCAGCGCGACATCGTTTTCCTTGAGCGTGGCTGTCAGCTGCTTCAGGGCTTCGGCTGTCCATTCGGCGTCGGGGCGGGCATCGGTGTTGATGCCATCCAGGTTCAAGCCACTGATCAAGTAACCGAAGTGCTCGCTCAGGCTGACCACGCTCAGGTTGTCAGCGCTGGCGAGGCGCTTTTCACTGTCGGCGCTGAGCTTGAGCAGGCGCTGCTTGAGTGCCGCCAGGTTGGCATCGATTTTCGGTTTGTCCGCCGGGACGAGGCGCACCAGATCAGCAGCGATCACGTCGGCCATCCGCCCCAGATTGTGGCTGGCCATCCACGGCTGGCTCGCCAGGCCGTCGGTCATGCCCGGCTGTATGGCGATGCCGGGCAGGGCACCGTCCACCGGACGAGCAGCGTCGATTTCAACGATACGGATATTGCTGCGTCGGGCCATGGGGTACAGCGGATCGTCCGGCCAGAGCGAACGCAGCCCGATCACCGCGTCGGCCTTGCCGGCCAGCTTGCTCAGGGCCGGGGCGCCACGGCCACTGAAATAGGCGCTTTGCCGGGTGCCGGGAAGATTGTCCGGAGCGGCCCGGGCCAGGCTGACGTCGGTGCCCTTGAGCAAGGCCTCGCCCAATCCGTAGGTAACGGGCAGCGAGGCCAATAGTTGGATCTTTTCGGCGGCCATCGACGAGGTAATCACTGCACCGCCGAGGGCTAGAGCCCAGACCAATTGTCGTAATGAAAAAACCATTTATCCAAGATTCCCTTTCAGATGGGGGACGACGCCACGGGCGATGGCGCTCAGGGCGAAGGCGATGCCGGCCACCAGAATGATCGCGGCACCGGACGGGATCGGCAGGTCGAAAACGATCGGCGCCAGGATCCCGCATAAAGTGCTGACGGTCGCGATAAGCACCGAACACCAGAAAAAACCTTTCAACGATTGGCTGAGCAAACGCGCGGCCGCGGCCGGAATCACCAGCAACGCACCCACCAGGATCGCCCCGATGACTTTCACCGCCGCCACAGTGATCAGCGTCACCAGGACCACGAACAGATAGTCCAGCGTCTTGACCGCCACCCCGCGTACCGCCGCCAGCTGCGGGTTGAAGCTGGCGAGCATGATCCGGTTGTACAACGGCAGCGCCAGCGCCATCACCAGCGAACCGACCACCGCCAGCACCGCGAGATCATTGCCGTTGACCGTCAGCACTGAGCCGAACAGCACGTTTTCCAGGATGTGCACATTGATCTTGCCCGCCAGGATCAGCAGCAGGCTCGCGCCCAGGGCCAGGGACACCGAGAGGAAGACGCCGATCAACGTATCCGGGGCCAGGCCGGTGCGGTTGCGCAGGTAATTGAGCAGGATGCCGAACAGCAGGCAGTAGCCGAACAGGCTGCCGTAGGGCCCGGTGTAGGGTTCGCCGAGCAGGATGCCGACGGCCACGCCGGTCAAGGCCGCATGGCCCACCGCTTCGGAGAAAAACGCAAAGCGCTTGACCACCACCAGCGTGCCGAGGCCGCCCAGCACCGGGCCGATCAACAGCCCGGCCAGCAAGGCGTTGACCACAAAACCATAGGCCAGCGCCTCGGGCAGGTAACCGGAGGAGGCCCAACCCTGGACCATCAGGCGGAAGGCTTCATAGCTCATCAGATGGCGCTCCCGTTGACACGTGGATGGGTCGAAAACAGCATCAGCAGCCGTTCCGGGGTCAAGGTCTGGCGCGGCGGGCCGTCGAACAACACCCGTCGATTCAGCCCGGTGACGCGATCGGCCAGACGCCCGACGGCTTCCAGGTCGTGTTCGATCCAGAGCATGGTGATTCCGGCCTGGCGCCAGTCCTGCAGCAAGCGTTCGAATACCTGGATGCCGGCCTCGTCCAAAGCCGACATGGGTTCATCCAGTACCAGCAGTTGCGGTGGCGGAATCAATCCCTGGGCCAGCAATACCCGCTGACGCTCGCCGCCGGACAGCGCGCCCATGCGCCGCTTGCGCTTGTCCTGCATGCCGACCCGCTCGAGGGCCTGACCGATGGCGCCAGCATAATGCTTGCTCAAACCGAGGAATGCGGGGCGCCGCTGACACATGGCCGCCATGAAGTCGTCCACCGTCATGGGCAGGCCCCGGTCGAATTCCAGCGCCTGGGGCACGTAGCCGATGACGCCGGGTTCGCCCGGCCATTGCAGGCTCAAGCGGCCCTGGTGCGGCATCTGTCCAAGCAAGGTCTTGATCAGCGAACTCTTGCCGCCGCCGTTGGGGCCGACCAGTGCATGGATGCTGCCGGCTTGTACCTGAAAGGCCACATTGTCGAGAATCGCGGTGCGCCCAAGATTCAGGCTGATGTCGGCGAACTCGATCATCGGGCCGACATGTTGCTGGATGAGGGGTTCCTGAGCCGTCATGCGCCGGACTCCTGGATCGCCCGGACCACGGTGTCGAGGTTGCCGGTCATTTCCTTTTCGTATTTCTCGGCGCTGTAGTCGCCGTAGGAAATGTGCGACAGCGGGTACAGCTTCACTCCCGATTCACGCTGGATGGTGTCGACGTAGGTGGATGGGAAATCCATCTCCGAGAAAATCACCTTCACGTCCAGCTCACGCAGCTGGTCGATGGTCTTTTTCAACTGGCTGGGGCTTGGCTCGATGCCATGGGCCGGTTCGACCACGGCAGTCACTTCCAGGCCGAATTCGCGCAGCAGGTAATCGTAGGCGGCGTGTACCGTGGCGACCCGCAGCTCGGCGTTCGGCGCCTGGGTCAGCTTGGCCAGGGCGGCGGCGCGCATTTGCCGCAGGCGCTTGCCGTAGGCCCGGGCGTTCTGCGTGTAGGTCTTGGCGTTGTCCGGGTCGAGCTTGCCCAGTTCCCGGGCGATGTTGTTGACCTGGGCGATGGAGGCGCTGATGGACAGGAACGTATGTGGATTGACGACTTTGCCCGCGCCCCGCGCCGCGGTTCCGGTGGCGGCGAGCAAGGGGACGTTCTCGTTGGCCTCGATCACCTTCACGTCCGGGGTTTCGCTGGCGGCGATCATGCGGTCGGCGAAATCGTCGTGACCCACGCCGTTGAGCACGATCACATCAAGCCCGCCGATGCGCTTGATGTCCTCGGCTCGGGGTTCATAGGCGTGAGGGTTGAAGCCGGCCGGGATCAACGGCACCACCTCGGCCTTGTCACCGACGATGTTGGCCACGTAGCTGTAATAAGGGTGCAGGGTGATGCCGATGCGCAGGCGCTTGGCCGTTTCGGCGCTGGCCATGGGAGTGAACAGGCAGGCGAGCAGGCCAATCAGCAGCAGGCGCAGCAAGGGGCGGCGTGAAGGTGCAATAGACATGGGCAAGCGGTCTTCTCTGGAGTGAAGGCGTGGGGTCAATGCCGATGCTGGCGGGTTACGCCAGCGTCGAATTGCGCGACGATCTGTTGCCAGCCAGCGGCGGACAAAGCGGCGTCGTCCAACATGGCAGGGGTGGTTGGAGGGTTGCCGCGGTTGAGCCAGATGTCCGGGGACGCGTCCGGCACTTCACTGATGCGCATCAGAAAGGAGCCTGCGACGGACGAATTGGCGCTCGCGCCGAAGTAGGCTCGGTCTGCCAGCAATTGCCAGGCGTGGCCGCCGCGGCTGACGGAACTGGCGTCTTGGGCGAACGGGGCGAAGCCTTCATCGGCCAGGGCTTGCGGACCGGGGAGGGCCGGCTCGCTCTCGCGCAGGATCCGGATCTCATCCAGTGTCACCCGCAGATCGGCATAAATGCCTTGCTCGGCCGCGCTGAGGTCGCGGCGTGCGTCCAACTGATGGGCGTCCAGGTGGGCAACATCCCGGGTTTCGCCATGCCAGGCCACGACCGAACCGGCGCCCAGCAGGATAATCATGCACAGCAACAATACATACAGGGTTTCGTGGCCGGCACCGGCGGGGCGGATGACCTGGGTGGTGGGTGCGCTCATGGGGCCTCGATGTCGGCTTGGTCGATTTCCACGACGTGGCCGGGGCCGGCGTCAAAAAGTACGTAGAACTCGGCGTTGGGTTTCTTGAAGGTCAACGTCGAGTCGGCGCCGAGCTTGCCAGGGACCAGGATGGTTTCGTCGTAGCCGATCACGTCCAGCGTCACTCCGGGGGCGCCGCTGCCATCGGAAAAACCGCCAGTACACTGGATCTGTTCAGCGTCGATAGCCTTGCATTCGCACATCGGATTGTGGGCCTGGGCGCTGGTGCTCAAGCCTGCGCAGAGCAGCAGCGCCAGGCTGTTGAAAGAGGCGCGGAGGTTCATGGTCGGGCTCCTTGGGATTGCAACCAGGCGACGGTGGCAGGGGAGGCCTGGCTCAGGGGGATGGAAGCTTGATGCATCGAGCCGTCCCAGCCTTCGAGGGTGATCCACAGTTCGGCGTCTGGCTGGGTCTTTTTCGGCACCGGCAACAAGGCGCCCATGCGATAGGGCGAGCCGAAAAAAATCACCCCGGCGGCCCGCAGGCTGCGGGGCTTGCCGATGCGCAGATAGGTGGCTTTAACCTCGCTGATGCAGCGCTGGCAAAGGGCGGCGTTGAAGTGTTTCATCGGCCCGGCGGGGCCCTGGGTCCGTGGCGCTTCGTTGCGAAACTCCGCCAGGCGCAAGCTCCAGGGCCCCACTTGGACTTCGCCGACTTCCCGCTCGCCAAGCCCGCCGTCGCCCCGGAACAACGCGGCCTCCGACAGGTACTTGGGCATGAAACCCAGGGGAATCAGCAGCAACAGCACGTTGATATGGAAGCGCCATTTATGCCAGAACTGGCCCAGGCGTGACGGTGATGTTGTCGTAGTGGACGGGTTCACAGGCTGCCCTCCGGTGAGTCACGGTGCATGGAAGGCTGCAGTTGCGGCGTGGTTTGGGCTGGCCGCACAGGTTTCTGGTTGCGCTTGAGTGCGTTGGCGGTCGCCAGGGCCGTGCGTTTGGTCCAGATCAGCAGGCCGCTGAGGACCATCATGCTCAACACCAGGCCGAAGAAACACCAGATGAGCTTGATCCAGAGGCCACCGAAATCCCCGGTGTGCAGCGGGCGCATGGATTCGGTCACGAACTCCAGCGCCGTGCGGTCCGACAACAATCGGGAAGCGTCGACATCACCGTTGTAGGGATTGATGGTCGCCGTCTGGAACATCAGCGGATACCAGCCGCGTCCGCCGACTTCCAGGTGGCTGTAGGCATTGCCGGGCAGACTGACGAAACTCGCTTCCAGGCCCGGGATCCGCTGCTGGGCAATTTCAATGGCGCGGTCCAGGTTCAGTTGCGGCGGAGGCGTACCACCCGTCGACAGCGGAACGTTTTCCCGGGCCACCACCGGGACGACCGGAGCACTGGAGATGGAAATGCCGTTATCGGCCAGCGTGGCCTCGATCAGGAACCAGGTGCCGGTGATGGAAATGACGGCAATGAACCAGATCGACCAGATGCCGCTGAGCCGATGGAAATCGCCCCAGAAAATGCGGGCCCCGTGGCGAATACGCAGGGTCGGGCTGAAAAAACCTTTCCAGAAACGTTTATAGACAACCAGCCCGGTCACCAACGACGCGAGCATCGGCAGGCCGAGGAAGGACACCAGGTACCAGCCCCAGCTGTAGCCGTTGGTGAACGGCACCAGCCACCAGCCATGCAATGCACGAGTGAACCCCCTGAAGTTGAAGGCCGGTGCCGAGCCCTGGATGACGCCGCTGTAGGGGTTGACGTACACAGTGTCGGGGCGACCGTCGGGGTAGGTGACCTTGACCTCCAGGGCGAAGTGCGACTCGTCCGGACGCACAATGTTTTGCACCTGAGTCAGGGGCTGGGCTTGCTTGATGGCGGCAACGACCTGGTCGTAGCTGAGCAACGGCGCATCATCGGCGGGCTTGCTGGCGCGCATTTCCGGATTGACCAGCCAGACGATCTCCTGGCTGACCACCGCCAGCGTACCGGTGACGCAAACGATCAGAACGAAAAACCAGATGGGCAACGCCAGCCAGCTGTGAACCAGGAACCAGAGTTTGGAGCGGGACTTCTTCGACATGATTGAGCGTCTTGATTCGATGAAAGGTTCCGTGTCGCGGGCTTCGCAACACCATGAAACCTGGAAAAGCCGGCCGTGGCTTTTGCCGACGCGGCCTGCTGCATCTAATTAAGACGAACGAGCAGCCGGAATCCTGAAAGGGAAGATGAAAGAAAATGTTTCGCGTTCTCGAACAGGCGCTCGGTCTTCTGATGGCGAGGGAGCTCGCTCCCGCTGGGTCGCGCAGCGGCCCCTAGCATCTTCCACGCAACCACGGCGGGACTCATAGGCCGACGAACGTCTCAAGATTCCAGCAAATGCGCCCCTGGCCCACGCTTGCCAAGCACATCACCCTGGTTGCGCAGCGGGCAATGTTCCATCGACAGGCAACCGCAGCCGATGCAACCGTCGAGCCGGTCTCGCAATGCGATCAGTTGGTTGATCCGGTCATCCAGGTTCCGGCTCCACTGCGCTGACAGGGTCTTCCAGTCGGCCGCCGTGGGCGCACGGTTGTCCGGCAGGTTTTTCAGCGCCTCGCCAATTTCCGCCAGGGGGATGCCCAGGCGCTGGGCGACTTTGATCAGCGCCACGCGCCGTAGGACGGCCCGGGGGTAACGACGTTGGTTGCCCGGGTTGCGCGTACTTTTGATCAGGCCCTTGGTTTCATAGAAGTGCAGCGCGGTGACCGCCACGCCGCTGCGGGCGGCCACTTGGCCGACGGTCAGTTCCTTGTGAATGTTGATGGACGTCGTCACCTGAATCACCGCTTGACCTTGACTTAACTGGAGGTTTTACCCTGCAGGCCTTTGGATCGCAAGATCCGCCTTACCTGAACGGGGGACTTTTCATGCAATCGCCAAGTGGTCATCGCAGCTTCACGCAGTTGATCGAGTTCGACATCGAGCCTCAGTGGCAGCAGACGCTGGTCAACGCCCTGTCAGCGCAGACCGAGCGCCTGGCTCGTGATCATTCGGGTTTCCTCAATGCCAGTATCCAGGTCAGCGAGGACGGGCGTCGGGTGCTTAATTACCTGCAATGGCAAACCCGCGAGGCGGGTGAAGCGGCGTTCCGCAGCGTTGAGAATGGTGAGGAAAGTTTCTGGCAGTTCATCCAGGCGCATCGGGCCAAAGCGGTGACGTTTGGCTCGTTCCAGGTGCTGCGCAACATCGAGCGCAGCCCGGACGATGCGTTGCATTGCCCGTTGGTCAACCAAGCGCAACGGGAGATCCGAGAGGGCGATACCCATTATCAAAAGCGTTGATTTCTGCCGCCAAGTGCCGGCGGGTAGCCTTTGTTCATCGCCCAACTGAACATCGGACATCCGCCATGAATCGTATCCTTGCTGTCTTGTTGCTGTTGACTGTCACCGTATTGAGCGGTTGCGCTTCGTCGTCCCCGGAGCTGCGTCCTTACACCGCCGAGGAATCCCGTGAGCTGGCCCTCGAAGCCTTGAATCGCCGGGGGCTTTCGTTTGATGAATACCATGCGAAGAAAGCCGAACTGCTCGGCCCTTCGCAGAAAAACGTCGGCTTCGACGAGCGCGGCGAGATGAGCGCCGAGCAGACAGTCCAGGCACCGGGCCGGTCGAGCTGAGACTGTACCGCCAGAAGTTTTGCCTAACTGTCCATGGGTTTGCGCCGGGACGTGGGGTAGGGTCAACTCCTGACTGCCCCGACGGATTGACCTGCCATGACCCTCTCGCTTGACCTGCTGCTGGGCTTCGCCCTGTTTGCCCTGGTGACCTCGATAACGCCCGGCCCCAACAACACCATGTTGCTGGCCTCGGGTGTGAATTTCGGCTTCAACCGGACCATCCCGCACATGCTCGGCATCACTTGCGGCTTCTTTTCCCTGGTCCTGGCGGTGGGCCTTGGGCTGGGCGCGGTGTTCCAGACATATCCGCTGCTCTACACCGTGCTGCGCTACGTCGGTGCGGCATATCTGATATACCTGGCCTGGAAAATCGCCCACTCCGGTCCCGTCTCGGACGGTGGCGCGGGTGAGAACAAGCCGATCAGCTACTGGGGCGCAGCAGCGTTCCAATGGGTCAACCCAAAGGCCTGGATTATGGCCATCGGCGCCATCAGCACCTATACGCCTCTGCAAGGTTACTTTTTCAATGTGGTGGTGATCGCGGCGGTGTTTGCGTTGATCAACCTGCCTAGCGTCAGCCTGTGGGTAGTCTGCGGCAGCCTGCTGCGCAACTTGTTGCAGGATCGCCGGTGGCTGCGTGTCTTCAACTGGGGCATGGCGCTGCTGTTGGTCGCGTCGCTGTATCCGTTGTTGCTCGAAAGCGTGAGTTAAGGGCTGAGCTTCAACGCGATGCCTGCTAAGCTCGCTGTTTCAGGAGCGTTCCTACGCACTTTTAAATGAAGTCCGACTTCTTTTAAGGTCTTGATCAGTTAAAGCTATGTCTCGAACCCAACGAGGGCATCTGGTCTTGGAACAGATTCTGCGAGCTTCCTTATGAATAAGCGTCCTTTGTATTTTGATTACGCCGCCACCACCCCGGTGGACGAGCGGGTGATCCAGGTCATGGTCCAATGCCTGGGTTTCGACGGTAACTTCGGTAACCCGGCCTCCAGCTCTCACGCCTTCGGCCAGGAGGCCCGGCGCTCGGTAGAACTGGCGCGCCAGCAGGTGGCTCGGTTGGTGGGGGCTCAGGCCGGACAAATCGTCTGGACTTCCGGCGCCACCGAATCCAATAACCTGGCCCTCAAGGGCGTGGCCCAGGCGCGTGAAGCGCGTGGCGGCCACGTCATTACCAGCCTGATCGAACACAAGGCCGTTCTCGATACGGTCAGGCAGCTCGAGGAAAGTGGCGTCGCGGTAACCTGGCTGGCGCCGGGCGCCGATGGCCTGATCAACCCGCAAGCGGTTCGCGAGGCGCTCCGCGAAGACACTTTCCTGGTGTCGCTGATGCTGGTCAATAACGAGTTGGGCACCGTCAATGACGCCATCGCCATTGGCGAGATCGTTCGAGAGCATGGCGCGTTGTTTCATATGGACGCGGCCCAGGGTGCTGGAAAAGTGAGCATCGACCTGGCCCGGTGGCCGGTGGACCTGATGTCGTTTTCTGCACACAAGATCTACGGCCCCAAGGGGATCGGCGCACTTTACGTCGGTGATCGCGCGCGCCCGCGGCTTTCGGCCCAGATCCATGGCGGCGGTCATGAAGGTGGCTTGCGCTCCGGGACCTTGGCGACTCATCAGATTGCCGCGATGGGCGCGGCATTCGAGCTGGCGGCGCAGTCCTTTGATGAAGAGCTCGCCGACATCGCCCGACTGCACAATCGTTTGCTTGAACCTTTGCTGGCTTTGCCCGGTGTGTGTATGAATGGCAGTGCCAACTGTCGCATTCCCCATACGGTGAGCCTGACGTTCAACGAAGGTGAGTTCAACCCGGCGACGCTGGGCGCATCGATGGCATTCTCCGCGACCTCGGCTTGCAACTCGGCGCAAAACACCCCATCACACGTGTTGCTCGCCCTTGGGCATGATGCACGCGCGGCCGGGCGGACCATTCGTTTGAGCCTGGGCCGCTTTACCAGCGAACGGGATATTGATGAGGCGGTGCGATTGATCAAGGCCGCCTGTGTTGCCGCGCCGGCCTTCTGGGCGGCAACCCCCTGAGCCGAACAAATTCGGCATCGAACAATAAATTGATTAGCAGGAGTGATGATGAGTACCCAGCCTTCGATCCCGGGACAGGTTCCCCAGCGCCTGGCCCGAATTCGCCAATTGATGAGCCAGGAGGGCATCCATGCGCTGTTGGTGCCTTCCGCAGACCCGCATCTTTCGGAGTATCTGCCGGGGTACTGGCAAGGGCGCCAATGGTTGTCCGGGTTCCATGGCTCGGTCGGTACATTGATCGTGACCGCGGATTTCGCCGGGGTCTGGGCGGACAGTCGTTACTGGGAACAAGCCACCTGGGAACTGGAAGGCAGCGGCATCGAGCTGGTCAAACTCATCGCCGGAAAGCCCGGGCCGTTGGAGTGGCTGGCCGAAAACACGCCTGAAGGGGGCGCGGTAGCGGTCGATGGGGCGGTCATGGCGGTGGCATCGGCGCGGACCCTGAGCAGCAAGTTGCAAGAGCGTGGCGCACGGTTGCGTACCGACATCGATCTGCTCGCACAAGCCTGGACCGATCGTCCGAGCTTGCCTGATCAACCGGTCTACGCGCATTTGCCGCCGCAAGCCACGATCGGTCGTGTCGAGAAAATCGCCCAGTTGCGCGAAGCCCTGAAGGAGCGTGCTGCGGATTGGCATTTCATCGCCACTCTGGACGACATCGCCTGGCTGTTCAACCTGCGCGGCGCGGATGTGTCATTCAATCCGGTATTCGTATCCTTTGCCCTGATCAGCCAGCAACAGGCGACGCTGTTTGTGGATTTGAACAAGGTCGACGCTGCGCTGCGTTCTGTTCTTGAGCAAGACAGCGTAACGCTGCGCGACTACAGCGAAGTGGCCACTGCATTGCGTGAAGTGCCGAGCGGCGCGAGCCTGCAGGTCGATCCGGCCCGGGTCACGGTCGGCTTGCTGGACAATCTGGACAGCGGCGTGAAACTCGTCGAAGGGCTCAATCCCACGACACTGGCCAAATCGCGCAAAAGCCCGGCTGATGCCGAGCACATCCGTCGAGCCATGGAGCAGGACGGAGCGGCGCTCTGCGAATTTTTTGCCTGGCTGGAAAGTGCCTGGGGCCATGAGCGCATCACTGAACTGACTATCGATGAGCACCTGACCGCAGCGCGCAAGCGCCGGCCGGAGTTCGTCTCCTTGAGCTTCAATACCATCGCAGCGTTTAATGCCAATGGCGCGATGCCTCATTATCACGCCACGGAAGAGGCGCACGCGATCATTGAAGGCGATGGCTTGCTGTTGATCGATTCGGGCGGCCAGTACCTTGGCGGTACCACCGATATCACTCGCATGGTGCCGGTCGGGACACCGACGTCGGAGCAGAAGCGTGACTGCACCCGCGTGCTCAAAGGTGTGATCGCCTTGTCCAGGGCCAAATTCCCCAAGGGCATTCTGTCGCCTCTGCTGGATGCCATCGCCAGGGCGCCGATCTGGGCTGAGCAGGTGGATTACGGTCATGGCACCGGCCACGGTGTCGGTTATTTCCTTAACGTTCACGAAGGGCCGCAGGTCATTGCCTATCAGGCTGCTGCCGCGCCCCAGACCGCCATGCAGCCGGGCATGATCACCTCCATCGAGCCGGGTACTTATCGCCCGGGTCGCTGGGGTGTTCGCATCGAGAACCTGGTGTTGAACCGTGAGGCGGGCAGCAGCGAGTTCGGCGAGTTCCTCGCATTCGAAACCCTGACGTTGTGCCCGATAGACACCCGCTGCCTTGAGCCGTCGTTGCTGACCCAGGACGAAAAGGACTGGCTCAACGCCTACCACGGCGAGGTTCAGCGTCGCTTGAGTCCGCTGCTCGATGGCGCTGCGCTGCAATGGCTGAACACACGGACAGCGGCAATCTGAAGCATAGGGTCAGCCGAGGGCTTCACGGACGAAGTCCAGGCGATCCTGGCCAAAGAACATCTCGTTGCCGACAAACATGCTCGGCGCACCGAACACACCTCGGCGCACGGCCTCTTCGGTTGTGCTCCTTAGTGTTTCCTTGACCTGCTCGTCGGCTGTAAGGGCAAGCACATAGGCAGGGTCGAAACCCCCTTCGTCCAGCACGGCCGCGACTGTTGCCGGGTCGTTGAGGTTGCGGGCATTCACCCAGAGCGCCCGGAACAGACAGCTCGTGAAAGTCTCGAAACGATCCGGATGACGCAGTTGCATGCCCGTGACGGCGCGCATCAATAGCAATGTGTTTATTGGAAAATGCGGGTTGAGCTTGAAGTCGACACCGTAGCGCTTGGCGAAACGGTTCAAGTCCTGGAACAGATAAGGCCCCTTGGCCGGCACGGTAACGGGCGACGCGTTGCCCGTGGCCTTGAATACGCCTCCCAGGAGCATGGGGCGATAGATGAGCTCGCTATGGGTTTCGGCGCAGAGCGCGGGCAATTGGGTATAGGCCAGGTAGGTGGTCGGGCTGCCCAGGTCGAAAAAAAACTCGACGGATCTGTTCATGGCTACGTTTCTCTTATTGTTGTGAGGGAGACTTACCAGCGTTCGTTCCAAGGGCGTAGATCCAGTTCGAAGGTCCAGGCATCACGGGGCTGGGTATGCAGGTACCAATAGTTTTCGGCGATGTGCTCCGGGTCGAGGATGCCGTCTTCGGCCCTGGTTGCGTATTTTTCCGGGAAATTATCGCGGATGAAGTCGGTGTCGATGGCGCCATCCACCACCACATGGGCTACATGAATATTCATCGGCCCCAATTCTCGCGCCATGCTCTGGGCCAAGGCCCGAATGCCATGTTTGGCCCCCGCAAATGCGGCGAACCCTGATGCTCCGCGCAAGCCTGCCGTGGCGCCAGTAAACAGGATCGTGCCGCGCTGACGTTTGACCATGCGCCTGGCCACTTCTCGAGCATTGAGGAAACCTGAAAAGCAGGCCATTTCCCAAATCTTGAAATATTTGCGAGCCGTCTCTTCGAGAATGCTGCAAGGCACGTTGGCGCCGATGTTGAATACAAAGGCTTCGATCGGGCCCACCTGCTCCTCGATTTGCTCGATCAGTGCGATCACATCATCTTCCTTGCGTGCGTCGCAGGCAAAACCGTAGGCTTCACCGCCCTGGGTACGGATTTCGTCGACCAAAGCTTCAAGCTTGTCAGCGTTGCGGCGAGTGACGCAGGCCACGAAGCCTTCCCGAGCGAAACGCCGGGCTATCGCGCCACCAGTAGCATCGCCAGCTCCCACTACCAGTACAACCTTCTTGTTATTCATGATTGGCCTCATTGGTAAACGATCGTTAGCTAAACGGACGTTATGCTAAGATTCGCCAAGCGTCAAGATGAGCATCCAGAGGCAAGCACATGCGTTATTCAGCCAATCACAAGATGGAAACCCGAGAGAAACTGCTGACCAGCAGTGCCATGTCGGCCAAGAAATCAGGATTTTCGACGGTAGGGGTAGATGGCCTGATGAAGGCGATCGGTCTTAGCGGCGGGGCGTTCTACAGCCATTTCTCATCCAAGGATGAGCTTTTCAAGGCGATCGTCGAGCGCGAGTTGAGCCAGAGCCTGGAGCGCTTGAGTGGTAACGGCGTCATGGACTCGGTGAAACTGGAGCGTTGCCTCAAGCAGTACCTGAGCATGAGCCATGTCGAACAACCCGAGGCTGGCTGCGCCTTGCCGGTTCTAGGGGCTGAGATTGCGCGTTCGGATATGTCGGTGCGTGAGGCCGCGCAAAGCTGGATCTGCCGCCTGCACGAAAGCTGGGCGCGGATACTTGAGAGCGATAGCCTGGCTTGGGCGATCCTGTCTCAATGCGTGGGTGCGCTGGTTATTGCGCGAATGCTGGCAGCGCCTGAGCTCCAGCAGGAGGTTCTCAGGTCCAGCCATGACGAGATCAGCCATCGCCTGGCCGAACGACAGTCCAACTGAAGCGCCGCCTATTTGCAGATGACGATCATGCTGCGGCTGGTGTATCCGGCTGGATTGAGCCCGAAAGGATAATCTCCTGGCTCCTCAACGGCGTCACCTGATTTGGCGATGATTTTGTAACCTTTGGGCGCGCATGAGTTGGCGGCGCTGGCCCTGCACTGGTCCCAGGAAGAGGACAGGCCGGAGCAGTTGATATGCAGGCCTTTTTTTCCGCGTTTGACTTCGGTTTTCGACGTCGCCACGCAGCCCGTAACCGCTAGTACGGCGATCAGTATCAAGATTCGTTTCATTCCCGTCCTTAATGCCGCCGCGGATCTTATGCCTACGTACGGCTACGTTCGCTTTCGCTTCAAGCGTTCATGACATCCTGTACGAAAAAATCCATGTCTGACATTAGGTTACGGGGCTAAACATGGCCTAAATGCGCGATAAATACCAGACCTGCGTTAGAACGTTATCAATCTGCGGCAATGGCGGGCTTGGCAGAGTCGCCCATGGTCAACGTAGCGCCGATCGACGCGAGGATGACGCAGGTTATGGCTGCCCATTGGGCCAGGGACAGATATTCCTGGAGAAACAGCAGCCCCGATAGCGCGCCGACCGCAGGCTCGACGCTCATCAGTGTGCCGAAGGTGCGGGCTGGTATGCGGGTGAGTGAGATCATTTCCAACGTGTAGGGCAGGGCGGTTGACAGAATGGCGACGCCAATGGCGACAGGGATGAGGCTCGGGGTCAGCAAAGCGGTCCCGGCATGCACGATGCCGATGGGGGCTACGAACAAGGCTGCGATCATGACGCCGAGCGCAGCGGTCTGCACACCATTGTCCGCACCGGCCTTCTGGCCAAACAGGATATACAGGGCCCAACAGACCCCCGCCCCCAATGCATAGCCGGCTCCGATCAGGTCGATGCCCGCGTTGGTGGCTCCGGTGGGTATGAGCAGGAGCAAGCCAACCACCGCCAGGGCGATCCAGAGAAAATCAATCGCCCGGCGCGAAGCATAGATAGCGACTGCCAAGGGGCCGGTGAATTCCAGAGCCACTGCAATGCCCAGTGGAACGGTACGAAGCGACATATAGAAGAGAAAGTTCATGCCGCCGAGCGCCAGCCCATAGACAATCACCGTGCGCAAGGATTGGGCGGTAAGTTTGGCTCGCCACGGTCGCAGCAGTACCAACATGATAAGGCTGGCGAAAATGAGCCGTAGCGTCGTGGTGCCTTGCGCACCGACTACAGGGAACATGCTTTTGGCAAGAGAGGCTCCAGACTGGATGGATGCCATGGCTATTAGTAGCAGGGCAACCGGATACAAGGTGGTTGCCAGGCTGCGATGTGGTGAAGTCATTGCGGAGTGTCATCCAGAAGTAGGGCAGGGAAACAAGGTGAGCAATATAGT
>NZ_CP071642.1:1860000-5487500 GCF_051131965.1 Pseudomonas sp. Z4-7
AGACAGACACGTCGAGCAGGTACGAAAGTAGGTCTTAGTGATCCGGTGGTTCTGTATGGAAGGGCCATCGCTCAACGGATAAAAGGTACTCCGGGGATAACAGGCTGATACCGCCCAAGAGTTCATATCGACGGCGGTGTTTGGCACCTCGATGTCGGCTCATCACATCCTGGGGCTGAAGCCGGTCCCAAGGGTATGGCTGTTCGCCATTTAAAGTGGTACGCGAGCTGGGTTTAGAACGTCGTGAGACAGTTCGGTCCCTATCTGCCGTGGACGTTTGAGATTTGAGAGGGGCTGCTCCTAGTACGAGAGGACCGGAGTGGACGAACCTCTGGTGTTCCGGTTGTCACGCCAGTGGCATTGCCGGGTAGCTATGTTCGGAAAAGATAACCGCTGAAAGCATCTAAGCGGGAAACTTGCCTCAAGATGAGATCTCACTGGGACCTTGAGTCCCCTGAAGGGCCGTCGAAGACTACGACGTTGATAGGCAGGGTGTGTAAGCGCTGTGAGGCGTTGAGCTAACCTGTACTAATTGCCCGTGAGGCTTGACCATATAACACCCAAGCAATCTGTAGACTCGAAAGAGGCCAGATTGCGGTGTGTGAAGACGCAATGAACCGAAAGTTCGAGTCAAAACCCACAAACTATCGCATACCCATTCGCTGGAACGTGACCGCAAGGCACGCGCTGGCTACCGAATTTCTTGACGACCATAGAGCATTGGAACCACCTGATCCCATCCCGAACTCAGAAGTGAAACGATGCATCGCCGATGGTAGTGTGGGGTTTCCCCATGTGAGAGTAGGTCATCGTCAAGATTAAATTCCGAAACCCCTATCTGCTGACGCAGGTAGGGGTTTTGTTTTGCCCGCAAGAAAATTGACCTGAGGACATCCTCTTCGACACCATCAATCAAGCCCCACGTACCGGGCAGCTCAGGTCTCCTTCTTCGCAGTTGAGGTACGTCTTGAACGCCTCTACTCGCGCCTTCGTCAGGGCTGTAATGCAGTCATTCTGAATCATCGGATAGACGCTCCCCCCTTCGGCACCAGAAGCAGAAAAGCTGCATTCGGCGTCACGGAAGTCAATCCAGGCTCGCTGTGCCTTGACCAGCAATTGCTTGGCCTCGGCATTGTCTTTCAAACGCGCTGTGATCTGTTTGTACAGACTGTTCAGTTCCTTGTCGGCGGCCTTGGTCTCTTGGGCTGCACACTGGTTTATGTCGCCTTGGGTCGTGGCGTTGGTACAAACGTCAGCCTGGACAGCGCCAATGAACAACAGCGGAATCAGGGGCAGCAACAAACGGGTGTACATCATCAATCTCTCCATGAGGGGTAAAAACTGCTGGAGGAGTGTAACCAAACAAGGCGTTGATACAACTTTACGGTTGGCCTTGTGGTCTTACAGGCCTAATGTTGAACACAGGAGGTGACGACCCATGCATCTATCTGATCGTATCGAAAGAAAGATCTTGTTGAAGGCGCCGCGTTCGCAGGTCTGGCGAGCCATGGCCAATGCTGAAGCCTTCGGCCAATGGTTTGGCGTGGATCTCGCGGGCAAGCGGTTTGTCGCCGGTGAGCGCACCCAAGGGCAGATTACCTATCCGGGTTATGAGCATCTTGTGTGGGATGTCCTGGTGGAGCGTGTCGAACCCGAGCGAGTGTTCTCGTTTCGCTGGCATCCTTACGCTGTGGAGCCGCAGACCGACTATTCCCAAGAGTCCGAGACGCGTGTGCTATTCGAGCTTGAAGACATGGGCGGTGGCACTCTGCTGAAGGTAGTGGAGTCGGGGTTCAATGACATTCCCGAGGCGCGTCGACTCAAGGCTTTCCGAATGGACAGTCGTGGTTGGGATGAACAGATGGCCAATATTGAAGAGTATCTGAACAAGCCATGATGGATCCCAAGGACCAAACGCCGGTTACCTGACCGGGCTAAGGGTTTCCGGAAGGGGTGATATGGCGAATGTCTTACACGGCTTGGTAGCTATGTCCTCTGTTTCACTTTGGATCCGACGCGTAATCTAGCCTCATCCACTGAAGCACAGGAAGTGCTCAGGATCAGGGACGATCGACCTTGCAAGGATGGCTACCGACAGGGAGTCGTAATGGTCTTGGAAAAACCCGCTTCGGCGGGTTTTTTTTCGCCTGTAGAAAAGTAACAGTGGCGCATAGCGAAACGCTTACGTTGCGACGCTGCTTTCTCGTCTTTTTCTGCCTATTGATCCCCTCTAATCTATATCCATCCACTGAGTACAGGGAGTGCTTGGGGTCATGGATGATGGGACCCGGCATGGAGTGCCTGACAGGAAGTCAATCTGGTCCTTGAAAAACCCGCCTAGGCGGGTTTTTTTTCGTCCAAAGAATAGCGCCATCATGCCAGGCGCCGTCCCATGGTGCGGTCAGCGCCATCAGCAGCGAGAGTCTGGTCACCGGGAGTACGGTCAGCGCCATCAGCAGCGAGAGTCTGACCGCCAGGAGTGCGATCCGCGCCGTCTGCTGCTACTGACTGCGAAGGCTCAGGCGACTGGGTAAAGAATCGATCCTGTTGCTGGCTTGGCAATGCGAAAGCGCTGGCGCTCAGGACAAGGCTGGTAACGGCGATCAGGGAATTGAAAGTTTTCATGGCAATGACTCCGGTCGTATCAAAGGGTTGAGTGCCGGGTCGTTCAGATGTCGAAATCTGCTGAACCCGTTGCAGCCCGGACGGTTGTCTTGCTGCATGGGTTCAGAGTAGGGGCGAGGTGGCTAGGGTCGTTAGTCGGATACTGCCCTCGGTTTGCCTGATCCTGTTTGTATGCAGAATCAGGCGCTGCTCGCTTGCAACGCCTGGGCGCGAAGGCGAGCGACGTCCTTGCTCGGTGAGGCGCCGAATAGACGGCTGTATTCACGGCTGAACTGCGAGGGGCTCTCGTAGCCCATTTTGTAGCCGATTGACGAAACATCGCTGTTCTCCGCCAGCAGCAGTCGTCGGGCTTCCTGCAGGCGTAACTGTTTCTGATACTGCAGCGGGCTCATGGCGGTCACGGCCTTGAAGCGATGATGCAGTGCCGAGGGACTCAGATTGATCATCTGCGCCAGGCTGTCGATGCTCAATGGTTCGGCGTAGTGGGTGTTAAGCCACTCGATGGCGCGGCTGATGCGGTGGGTCTGGGTGTCAGGAATAGCGATTTCGTGCAGCCGCCTGCCCTGGGCGCCCCGCAACAGTCGATAGAAAATCTCTTTCTGGGCCAGTGGCGCGAGGGTGGCGATGTCGTCCGGGCTGTCGAGCAGTCGCAGCAAACGCAGCATTGCGTCGAGCAGCGGCTCGTCGATGCGGTCCAGGAACAATCCGCGATCGGCTCTTTCGCTCGGTACGCCAATTGGGCTGGCATCGGCGATCAACTGGCAGATCTGTGCCGGGTCGATGTCCAGGCGTATGCACAGGTATGGTTGCTCGGGGCTGGCCTCGATCACCTGGCCGGCCAGCGGCAGCGTCACCGAGACCACCAGGTAATTGAGCGGATCGTAAACATAGCGCTCGTCAGACAGCGTGACTTCCTTGCGCCCCTGGACAATCACGCACAGCCCGGGCTTGTGCACAACGTGCAAGGCCTCGGTGGGTTGATCGCTGCGGATCAGGTGCAAGGCCTCGATGGCCGTTGCGTGGACACCATATTCCGGTGCGAAGCGCTTCATCAGGTTCGCCAGCTCGGCGCGACGCTGATCTACGCCGTTAATGGGCGTGATGGTGATGGACGTGGATACCGACATGCCGATCAATCTCCCTGACCAATTTAATGGATCGCGCTAGTAAAGCTGATTGCGGCCGTAACGACCAGAGGCGTTATCGTTACAGGATCGTGCAAATGCGCAGGAGAATCCGGCTAACCGAAGCGCCTGACACCCTCCTAATCTGGACCTGTCAAAACGCTCCCACCGGGGGCCAACGCATCCAGACGAGGAAACCATCATGTCCGATATTCAAAACAAAGTAGTGGTCATCACTGGCGCCAGCAGCGGGATTGGTGAGGCGGCAGCACGGTTGTTGGCGGCCCGCGGGGCTTGCGTGGTGCTTGGCGCCCGGCGCGTGGAGCGCTTGCAAGCGCTGGTGCAAGAACTTGAAGCCGCCGGTCACCGGGCTGCCTGCAAAGCCGTGGACGTGACCCGTCGCGACGATGTCCAGAGCCTGATCGATTTCGCCGTCGAGAAATTCGGCGGGCTTGATGTGATCATCAATAACGCCGGCGTCATGCCGCTCTCCAAGCTTGAGGCGCTGAAGGTCGAGGAATGGGACCGCATGATCGACGTCAACATCCGTGGCGTGCTGCACGGCATCGCCGCCGGCCTGCCGTTGATGCAGCGCCAGCGCAGCGGACAATTCATCAATATTGCCTCCATCGGTGCGTACACCGTCAGCCCGACTGCCGCTGTGTACTGCGCGACCAAGTTTGCCGTACGGGCGATTTCCGAAGGCCTGCGCCAGGAGGTGGGTGGGGATGTCCGCGTGACGGTGATTTCCCCCGGCGTGACCGAGTCGGAACTGGCCGAAAGCATTTCCGACGAAGGCGGACGGGCCGAGATGCGCGAGTTCCGCAGGATCGCCATCCCCGCCGAGGCCATCGCTCGGGCAATTGCCTATGCGATCGAGCAACCGGCGGACGTGGACGTCAGCGAACTGGTAGTGCGGCCGACGGCCAGCCCATTTTAAAACCTGGCGACCACTAAGAGACGTCCCATGAGAAAGGCATTTGGAGATCAGGACAAATTCGTCGGCCTGTGGGTGACGGCCGATGGCGTGATTCGCCATCGGTTGCTTCCGGGCGGGCGCTACGACGAAGCACGTGGCACTCGCGAGAGTGCCTACGAGGGCGACTATTGGCTGCAGGACGACCATATCGAATACCACGACGATACGGGTTTCACCGCCGACGGTGATTTTCGCGATGGCGTGCTGTATCACGCCGGAATGGTCCTGTATCGCCAGGAGGAATAGGCCATCCAAGCCAGGCACCGGATTGCTGTGTCTGGCTGAACCTGCCGCTACGCTGATTCCAAGCGTGCCGCAGCCCGCTGGGTGATCTGCGAGCGCACGCGGAACGATTCCGCCGAACGCCGGTTGGCCTCTTCGAGCACCAGCGTCGGCGCGGTGTCCGGAGAACCTGCGGCGAACGGCGGAGCAGGTGCGTATTCAAGCTGCAATTGGACCAGCTCGGCGGTGTCCTGGTCGAACAGCTCGGCCGCCAGGGTCAAGGCAAAATCGATTCCCGCGGTGATGCCACCACCGGTAAGCAGATTGCCGTCGCGGACCACACGGTCCTTGACCGGCGTCGCCCCGAGCGGCTGCAACAAACTGTGGAAGGCCCAGTGGGTGGTGGCGCGTTTGCCGCGCAACAATCCCGCCGCGCCCAGTACCAGCGCACCGGTGCACACCGAGGTGATGTATTTGGCATGAGTGGCCTGGCGCTTGATGAAGGCCAGGGTCTGCTCATCTTCCATCAACGGACCGACGCCGCTACCACCGGGGACACAAATGACGTCGAGCTTCGGACAGTCCTCGAAGGTGGTGGTTGGCAGCAGGACCAAGCCCGTGCTGGAGGTAACCGGCGCCAGGTCTTTCCAGATCAAATGCACTTTCACATTTGGCAGCGAAGCCAGCACGTCAAAAGGCCCGGTGAGGTCCAACTGCTGAACCTGGGGAAATAACAGAAAACCGATCTGCAACGTCATGTCGCTTGCTCCTTTGGATGATTGCCCGAGAGGGTGGACGGTTTGACTTTAGACTCGTAGGATCTGGCGTATTCGCCAATAAGCCCTCGAATCACGCCAATATGCCAAACACAGCAAAAACCGTTCATGTGCTGGCCTTCGCCAACGTACAAGTGCTGGATGTCACCGGGCCTCTGCAGGTCTTCGCGTCGGCCAATGATCTGGTTCGCGGGCAAGGCTTGCCGGCGCCGTATGCGCCGACTGTTATTGCTGCGGGTGGCGGGGCGGTGATGTCGTCGGCGGGGTTGGCGCTGATGGCCGAACCACTGCCCAGCGAGGGCAGTGACACCTTGTTGATTGCCGGCGGTTGGGGCGTGTACGAAGCCGCGAGAGATCCTGCGCTGGTGGCCTGGGTCAGGGATCAGGGAGCGCGTTCGCGAAGGGTCGCATCGGTGTGTACCGGGGCGTTTCTGCTGGCGGCCAGTGGCTGGCTGGACGGACGCCGGGTGGCGACCCATTGGACCCGTTGTGAACAGCTGGCCCGGCAACATCCAGAACTGCAGGTCGAACCCAATCCGATTTTCATCAAGGATGGTTCGGTCTGGACCTCGGCTGGAGTCACGGCCGGCATTGACCTGGCGTTGGCGCTGGTCGAAGAGGACCTGGGCCGGGCGATGGCGCTGGAAGTCGCGCGGCATCTGGTGGTATTCCTCAAGCGCCCCGGGGGGCAGTCGCAGTTCAGCGCTACCTTGGCGTTACAGGAGCAGGGCGGTCGTTTCGATAAACTGCACGCCTGGATCGCCGAAAACCTCACTCGCGACCTGGGCTTGTCGAGCCTGGCCGCCGAGGCCGGTATGAGCGAGCGCAGCTTTGTCCGTCATTACCGCGCCGAGACCGGCCAGACCCCGGCCCGTGCGGTGGAACTGATCCGCGTGGAAACTGCCCGGCGGCTGCTCTGCGACAGTGGGGTGCCGATCAAGCGCGTCGCCCTGCAATGCGGCTTCGGCAGCGAAGAAACCTTGCGTCGCAGCTTTCTGCGGGGCATGGGCGTGACGCCCCAGGCTTATCGCGAGCGGTTTGCGCTCAGCCCTCAAGCAAATCCAGCAATGCCCTGAGCGTGGCTTCAGGTGCTTCCTGAGGAATGTTATGGCCGACGCCGGCCAGCACGCGGCGCTCGTAGCGTCCGGTGAAATGCGCGGCATCTTCGTCGTGCTCGGGCGCAGGTCCCACGCCGTCATCTGCGCCGCACAGGGAAATACTCGGCACGCTGATGGCCGGTTGCGCCGCCAACTGTTCCTCCATCCATTCAAGGGTCGGATCTCCCGGCGCGTACATGAAGCGATGGCGATAGGAGTGAATCACCACCTCGACAAAATCCGGGTTATCAAACGAAGGCGCGCTCAGCGGATACAGCTCCGCACCGCGCGCCCAGGTCGGCGACCACAGGCGCCAGAGCAATTGGCACAGCTCGCGTCGGTTCTGCTTCAGGCCTTCGACGCCTCGGTCGGTGTGGAAGTAATACTGATACCACAAGCGGTATTCGGTTTCCGGGTCCAGTGGCTGGGTCGATCGAGGAATATTCTGCAGGTTGTAGCCATCGCCGGTGACCAGGCAGCGAACGCGCTCGGGCCACAACGCGGCGACAATGCATGCGGCGCGGCCACCCCAGTCATAGCCGCACAGCGCTGCCTGGGGTATGTCGAGTGCGTGCATCAGGTCCAGCAGGTCCTGGGCCAGTGCCGCTTGCTGGCCGGAGCGGGCAATCGCGGGATTGTTGAACCGGGTCGGGCCGTAGCCGCGCAGGTACGGCACGATGACTCGATAACCGCGTTGGGCCAAGGGCGGGGCAACCTCGTCAAAGGCCCGCGGATCGTAGGGAAAACCGTGCAGCAGGATGATCGGCTCGCCGTTGGCGGGGCCGTGTTCCTCATAGGCGATGCGCAGCAGCGGCGTTACCGCAAAATTGATCCTGGGCGCAGATGTCATGTCGGTCTCCGGCTTCACTCGGTTGGGGTCAGGCGGGTTCCTGGTTCACATATTTGGCCCGGTCTGGCGTGAATGTCACGATCATGCTCGTGTTGGAGCAGGTCAGGGTGCGTTCCTCGGCCAGGTCGATGTCCAGGTCTTCGCCGCGCAGGCCCTGCCATTGGGCCAGGTACTTGAGGCAACCGAACTTGGCGGTCTTCTTCAGGCTGCGGCTGACCCCGCCTTTCCAGCCCAGCACCGGTAGCTCTCCGGCGAGACAACGTTGCGCCAGTTCAGGGAACCTCTGCGCCCGGTCGCGGCCGACTTCCCAGCATTTGATCAAGCCCTTGTCCGGGCCGTCCCAGAGTTCTTCGCGGCTCAGCCCGGTGCGGGGTTCGGTGGTGATGGGACGTTGGATATGCGTCATGGTCGGATCCTTGAGTCGGGTTCTTATCGGGCAGCTCCGCTGCACCCGTGAGTGCGTCGATCTTAGGAGAGGGGGACGGGGCTGGCAACCAGGTGTCACTCAAATGCGTTTGGCTTTGGCGAAAAGCAGATCCACCGTGGCGAGGGAGCTTGCTCCCGCTCGGCTGCGCAGCAGTCGTCGCTTTTCAATCCGGAATTTTTGGGGTCGCTGCGCAACCCAGCGGGAGCAAGCTCCCTCGCCACGGGGGACAATCCAAATTTCCCCTCACGGCTGCCAATGATTTTTCTCCCCGCTCAACCTGCGGTCCAGGAAACTCGCCGCGCTGATCAGCGCCAGATGGCTCAGCGCCTGGGGCAGGTTACCCAGGTGATAACCATGGCTGTCGAATTCCTCGGCATACAGCCCAAGCGGATTGGCGTAGCGCAGCAATTGTTCGAATTCCAGTTGGGCTTTCTCCACGCGGCCGGCGCGGGCCAGGCACTCGACGTACCAGAACGAGCAGGCGACGAACGAACCTTCGGTGCCGCTGAGACCGTCGATGGAGCCGTCGTCGGTGCGGTAGCGATAGACCATGCCATCGCGCACCAGGTCTTTCTCGATCGCGTCCAGCGTCGACAGCCAGCGCGGGTCGCGGGCACTGACGAAGCGCACCAGCGGCATCAGCAGCATCGAGCCGTCAAGGGCGGTGCTGCCCAGGCGCTGGACGAAATGCTGGTGTTCGTCGTTCCAGAAATTCGTCCAGATGTCTTCATAGATGGCCTGTCGAGTCTCGTCCCAACGGGCGAACGGGGCGGGCAGGGAGCGTTTGCTCGCCAGGCGGATGGCACGGTCCACCGCCACCCAGCACATCAGCCGCGAATGCAGGAAATGCTGCTCCTCGCCGCGCATTTCCCAGATGCCCACGTCCTTGTCCCGCCAGATTTCGCACACCTGGTCGACCACATCGACCGTGTGTTTCCAGCCCTGGTGGGAGATGGCTTCGCCGTATTTGTTGACCAGGTACACCGCATCCATCAACTCGCCGAAGATGTCCAACTGCACCTGCTGGTAGGCGAGGTTGCCGATGCGCACCGGTCGCGCGTTGCCGTAGCCGCTCAGGTGCGTCAGCTCGGTTTCCGGCAGTTCGAGCCGGCCGTCCAGGCCGTAAAGAATGTTGAGCTTGGTCGGTTGTTCGCGGCAGTCGCTGACCCGGCCGCGCAGCCAGCGCATATAGGCGTTGGCTTCGTCGACAAAGCCCAGGCGCATGAACGCGTAGACGGTGAACGAGGCGTCGCGGATCCAGGTGTAGCGGTAATCCCAGTTGCGTTCGCCGCCGCGTGTTTCCGGCAGGCCGAAGGTGGCGGCGGCGAGGATCGCGCCCTGTTTGCGCGAGGTCAGCAGCTTCAGCGCCAACGCCGAGCGGTTGACCATTTCCCGCCAGCGGCCACGGTAGTTGGATTGGCCGATCCAGCCGCGCCAGAACGCCAGGGTTCTCTCCAGGCACAGGGCACTGGTGTCGTCCACCAGGCGCGGGTCGTCGATGCCACCCAAGAGAAATTCAGCGGTCTGGCCTTGGCCCAGGGTGAACTCGGCCACCGCCGCCTGGCCATCCAGGGTCATGGGCTGGTCGGCGCACAGGCGCAGGCTCGGTTGCTGCGGGGCCTCGAAGATGACGTGATCGCCGTCCTGGCGCGCGGTAGTCGCGGCGCGTGAATAATCATGGCGCACCGCGCAGCGCATGCGAAACGTCGCGCTGCCGACCGTCATGCGCACTCGGCGCATCAAGACCGGCAAATCATCCTCGCTGTCGCCAATGGGCAGCAGATCGGTGATCTCCACCACCACGCCATCGCTCAGCCAGCGGGTCTGCAGGACATTGGTGTCGGGCAGGTAGATTTGCTGGCGACGGGCATCCGGCAAATCCGGAGCAAGCTGGAAGATGCCCGCTTCGGGGGTGTCGAGCAGCGAACAGAAGATCGACGGGCTGTCGAATTCCGGCCAGCAGAAAAAATCCACGCTGCCCCGATCGTTGACCAGCGCCGCCGTGCGCATGTCACCGATGATGCCGTGGTTTTCGATCGGGCTCTGCGGTTCGTCATGATCAGCCATTGCCGCGGAACCCCGGATAGAGGCTCATCCCGCCATCGATGAACAGCGTGGTGCCCACCACATAATCGGACAGGTCCGACGCCAGCCAGACCACCGCGTTGGCGACATCCTCCACATTGCCGACCCGGCCGTAGGGGATCAGCTGCAACAGCTCCTGTTCCTTGTCGCCCTCCATGGCCTCACGGTTGATGGCCGTGCGGATGGCGCCGGGGGCGATGCTGTTGATGCGGATGCGCTGGTGACTCGTTTCCTGGGCCAGGGTCTGCATGAGCTGATCGATGCCGCCCTTGGACGCCGCGTAATTGACGTGGCCGGCCCAGGGGATGCGCTGGTGCACCGAACTCATGTGGATGATCTTGCCGGCGGCCCGGGACACACCCTGGCGAATGCCCTGGCGGTTGAAAATGCGCAAGGCCGCGCGGGCGCAAAGGAACTGGCCGGTGAGGTTGACGTCGATGACGGTGTTCCAGTCGTCCAGGCTCATGTCGACGGCGGCGGCATCTTTTTGCAGGCCGGAGTTGGCGACCAGGATGTCCAGCGTGCCGAACGCGTCCAGGGTCTGGGCGAATAGCCGCTCGACGTCCTGTTCCTTCGACACATCGGCGCCGATGGCGATGGCTCGGCCACCGCTGTCGTTGATCTCGCGGGCCAGGTCTTCGGCGGGGCCGGCGCTGGAATGGTAATTGAGCACCACGGCGGCACCGGCCGCCGCCAGTGCCCGGGCCGAACCTGCGCCAATGCCGGAGCTGGCGCCGGTGACCAGAGCAACTTGTCGGGCAAGAGAAATCTGCATGGGATAGCACCTTGAACTGAGGGCCTTACTTGCTGACTGACGACAGGCGCGCAGAGTTCATTTGCAGGCGGCAGTCTTCACATATCACCCACAGTTTTGCGCTTTCCCCGGCACCGTCCTTTGTGGCAAGTTGCAGGCCCTTGTTGAGGCGGCGTCCCATGGCAAATCCTTATCGTGAACTGTTCAGCGCACCTGGCAGCCGTGGCTTCGTGCTGGCGGGAATGATCGCGCGCATGCCGATATCGATGACCGGGATCGGCGTGATCACCATGCTTGCGCAGCTCAAGGGCGGCTACGGATTGGCCGGCGCGGTGGCGGCGACGTTTGCCTTGGCGACGGCGTTCTGCGCGCCGCAGGTGTCGCGGCTGGTCGACCGTTTTGGCCAGGGACGGGTCTTGCCATTAGCGGCGCTGCTGGGTGGCGGGGCGTTGCTGATGCTGCTGTTGTGCACGCGCTTGCAGGCGCCCCAGTGGACGCTGTTCCTGTTCGCCGCCCTGGCCGGTTGCATGCCCAGCATGTCGGCGATGGTGCGGGCGCGCTGGACCGAGGTGTATCGCGGCCAGCCGCAGCTGCGCACTGCCTATGCGCTGGAGTCAGTGTTGGACGAGGTCTGCTTCATCGTCGGACCGCCGCTGTCGGTGGGGTTGTGCGTGGTGGCGTTCCCGGAGGCCGGGCCGCTGGCCTCGGTGTTACTGCTGGCGATCGGCGTGACGGCGTTTGTCCTGCAGCGCGGCACCGAGCCGCCGGTGCACCCGCATCAGGCGCATCACCAAGGCTCGATCATCAGCTCAAGCGACGTGCTTTTGCTGCTGCTGTTGATGGTCGCCATGGGCGTCATCGTCGGGGTGGTGGACGTAGTCAGCGTGGCGTTCGCCCAGCATCAGGGGCAACCGGCGGCGGCGAGCATCGTGCTGTCGGTCTATGCCATCGGCTCGTGCCTGGCCGGCCTGGCGTTCGGCGCGCTGCGCTCGAAACTGCCGTTGCCGCGATTGTTCCTGTACGGCGGCGTGGCGACGGCGCTAACCACGCTGCCGCTGTTGCTGGCGAGCAATATCCTCGGGCTGTCGCTGGCGGTATTTGTCGCGGGGTTGTTCTTCGCGCCGACGCTGATCGTCGCCATGGCCCTGGTGGAACGCATCGTGCCGCCGGCGCGGCTCACCGAAGGCCTGACCTGGCTGGTGACCGGGCTGAGCATCGGCGTGGCCATCGGCGCGGCCGGCTCGGGTTGGCTGGTGGATACGTATGGCGCGCGCAGTGGTTTCTGGCTGGCGATTGCGGCTGGGGCAGTGGTGCTGGGAGCGGCGGTGCAAAGTTATCGCCAGCAAAAATAAACGCACACCTTCTTGTGGCGAGGGAGCTTGCTCCCGCTGGGTTGCGTAGCGACCCCAAGGTTTGCGCCTGCTGCGCAGTCGAGCGGGAGCAAGCTCCCTCGCCACGAAAGCAAACTTCGGACGCTACCAACCCCGCCCCGAATTCACCCAGAAATTCACTGACAGCGAGGTGGACACCGACTCCACCTGATGAAACCAGCCCTCCGGCAAAAACAGCAAATCCCCAGCCTCCAGCGTCACCCGCAGGAAGGTCACGTCGCGGGCGTGGGGGAAACGCTCGTAGTCCGGCGCGTCCGGGTTGAAGTCGCAACCGTCCAGCCCGCCCTGGGGCGCGGTCGACCAGGTGCCCAGGGCCTCGCGGTGGTGGGGGGCGGCGAGGGTGAAGGTTTTCTGGCCCCAGACCTGGGCGAACAGGTTGTCGGTGTCGTCGCGGTGCAGCGGTGTGAGGGTGCCCTTGGGGCCGATCCAGATGCGCGGCGGAATGAACAGTGACGGATCGAAGTAGGGCGGGTACTTAATCAGCTCCATCAGCTGCGCCGGCAGTATATTGTTGCCCATGTAGGCTGGCGGCTCGCCGTCTGCACCCTTGGCGGCCGGGTTGTCGAGGGACTCGATGAAATCGGCCATGGAGGTCGAGCGGAAATCCCGCTCCGTGGAAAAGGTTTTTTTCACGTAGTCGCCGTGGCGGGTGATGCCTTGCAGCTGGGCAAAATGAACCAGGGATTCTTCCCGGCTGAGCTTGAACAAGGGCCAGTCCTGCAGCGCGTCGCTGATCACCAGCGGAATGCCATGGGGCAGGTAGCGTGCCTGGAAATCCCTCACCGACAGTTCGCTGCGCGGCCGCCGCTCGACGCTGCGTTGGGTCGGCAGGCTCGCGGTGAGGGTTTCGCTGAAGCGCGGCGGGGTCGGGTAGCGTTTGTTCATGTCGACCTTTTCCGCCGGGCGGCTGCCATTGCGGGCGTGATCGATGATCTGCGGCAGCAACGTCGCCAGGCCCATGTTGCCACCGATCTTCAGGCGGCCGCTGGCGAACAGTTCCTCGACATTGGCCAGGCCGGCCATGATCCCGAGAAAGTCCTTTTCCGCGATTTCGATGGTCACGTCGGGGCTGCTGTGCCGACCAGCCTGGGTGTGGCTGCTGGCTTTGACCTCGGACCAGTACGCCTGATGCGGGCCGAACACGAATTGGAAAACGCCGTCGATACCAACGGCGCCGGCGTTGGCGAACAGTTTGCCCAGGATGGTTTGCAGGTCCACGGCGGTCACTCTTGTGGGTTTTGGTCTTAGCAGGTAACGAGGGCCTGGATCAGAAATTTAGCCCTCGCGCCTGACCATCGCCCTAGCGTGTCGCGACGATGAACACCCTCGGGAACGGCAGCAGGACCGACCCATCGTCCAGGGCCGGATAGGCCTGTTCGATGGCCTTGAGGTATTGCTTCAGATAGTCCTCGCGCTGCGCTTCGTCCAGCGGCTCGAGGAATGGCCGCAGGCCGCTGCCCTTGAACCACTCCACGACCCCCGAGGCGCCACCGGCCAGCGGGTGATGGTAGGTGGTGCGCCACACATCGACGCGGGTGCAGTGGGGTTTGAGGATCGAGTAATAAGTGCTGGCATCCTCCACCTCGGTCCGCGAATCCGCCGCGTCGGCCAGTTGACTGGCCCAGGGGCCGCTGGCGGCAATGTCACGCATCAAACGGTGGGACGGTTGGTGCAGGGTGTCAGGCATCTGGACTGCCAGGCTGCCGCCAGGGGCGAGTTTGTCCACCAGCGACGGCAGCAGGGTGGCGTGGTCGGGCAGCCATTGCAGCACGGCGTTGGCGAAGATCACGTCGAAGGGGCCGCTTTCGTTCCAGCGCCCGATATCGGCGGTGTCGAATGTCACGCCGGGCAAGCGCTTACGGGCGGCTTCGACCATGTCGGCGGAACTGTCCAGGCCACGAACCGTTGCGTCGGGAAAGTGATCGACCAGCAGTTCGGTGGAGTTGCCGGGGCCGCAGCCCAGGTCGATGACCTGACGCGCCTGTACCGGCGGGATGGCCGCCAGCAGATCGCGGGACGGGCGGGTGCGTTCCTGTTCGAACGCGACATATTGTCGGGCGGACCAGCTCATTGTGTTCTCCTTAAGGGCAGACCAGGCCATCGGGCGTGCAGTATAAGACGCATCCGGGCGAAGGGCCGGTGACTAATTCTCCATGGCCCGGCCTCGTTATTCCTTTAATACAAACGATCGGAGAAAACCGCAGTGACCCAACTGACCCTGCTGTGTCTGCCGTATTCCGGCGCCAGCGCGATGGTTTACAGCCGCTGGCGGCGCAAGGTGCCGCAGTGGCTGACGGTGCAGCCGGTGGAGTTGCCGGGGCGTGGGGCGCGTTTCGCCGAGCCGCTGCACACCGACATGGGGCCCTTGGCCAAGCAATTGGCGCGGGAGCTGGCTCTGACCCTCCAGGCCCCTTACGCCTTGTTCGGCCACAGCCTGGGCGCGCTGCTGGCCTGTGAAATCGCTCATGCCTTGCGTGAGCTGGGCTGCCCGGAGCCGGTAGCGCTGTTTGCCTCGGGCACCGCGGCGCCGACGATGCGCGCCGACTACGACCGGGGTTTCGCCGAGCCGAAAACCGATGCCGAACTGATCGACCAGCTGCGTACCCTCAACGGTACCAGCGAAGAGGTGCTGGCCAATGAAGAGCTGATGGCTTTGACCTTGCCGGTACTGCGCGCGGACTTCCTGCTCTGTGGCCGCTACCAGCCAAGGCTTCGGTCACCGCTCAACTGCCCCGTGCACGTACTCGGCGGCACCGCCGACAAGGCCACCACCGAACAGTTGATCGGCTGGAGCCGCGAAACCAGCGGCAGCTTCTCCGTGGATATGCTGGCGGGCGGGCACTTCTTCATCCACGAACACGAGGCCAGGGTGCTGCGGCTGATCAAGGATCAGCTGAGCGTGCATCACCGGCGACACGGGTTGGCGATCAGCGCATAACCGATTCAAGACCCGCTTTTGTGGCGAGGGAGCTTGCTCCCGCTGGGCGGCGAAGCCGCCCCAAAAGAGATGGCGCATTAAGCCAGGCAGACCGCATCAGCCGGTTTACGACTGCTGCGCAGCCGAGCGGGAGCAAGCTCCCTCGCCACGGTTTTTCTTCATTCCTGACACTTGTTCCCAATCGCTAATTTTTCCGGTTTGCATTCGTTTCATAGGGACGACTTGCCTTTGTGCCTCTGTGCCCACTGATTCCGGATACCCCAGAAATGAATGCTGAAGACGCCTTGAAACTTGCTCGCCGGTTTATCGGGTTGCCCCTGGACAAGCGCCAGATGTTCCTGGCAGCGCTGGACAAGGAGGGCGTGGATTTCAGTCGCTTCCCCATTCCCCAAGGCGTCGAAGCCGACGACCGCCAGGCCCTGTCCTATGCCCAGCGCCGCATGTGGTTTCTCTGGCAACTGGACCCCGACAGCGGTGCCTACAACCTGCCCGGCGCGGTGCGGCTCAAGGGCGCGCTGAGCCTGTCGGCGCTGGAGCAGGCCTTCGCCAGCCTGGTGGCCCGCCATGAAACCCTGCGCACAGTGTTCCAGCGCCAGGCCGACGACAGCCTCCTGCAAGTGCCCACCCATGCGCCGCTGATGATCGAGCAACAGGACCTCAGCGGCTTGCCGGCAGGCGAGCGCGAGCAGGCAGTGCGCCAAGCCGCCGAAGCACAATCGATGCGCCCCTTCGACTTGTCGCGCGGCCCCTTGCTGCGGGTCGAACTGCTCAAGCTTGATCAGCAGGAGCACGTGTTGCTGCTGACCTTGCATCACATCGTCTCCGACGGCTGGTCGATGAACGTGCTGATCGACGAGTTCATCCGCTGCTACGACGCCCACGAGGCAGGCGTGGCCCCGCAATTGGCCGACCTGCCGATCCAGTACAGCGACTATGCCCTGTGGCAGCGTCGCTGGCTGGAGGCCGGCGAGCAGGCGCGGCAGCTGGCGTACTGGCAGGCACAACTGGGTGATGAACATCCGGTGCTGGAGTTGCCCACCGACCATTCGCGCCCGGCGATGCCCAGCTATCGCGGCAGCCGCTATGAATTCGCCGTCGACGCCGCATTGGCGGAGCAACTGCGCAGCACAGCCCAGCAGCAGTGCGTCACGCTGTTCATGCTGCTGCTCGGCGCGTTCAATGTGCTGCTGCATCGCTACAGCGGCCAGTCCGATATCCGCGTCGGCGTGCCGATCGCCAACCGTAACCGGGATGAGGTCGAAGGGCTGATCGGCTTCTTCGTCAACACCCAGGTACTGCGTACCGAACTGGATGGCCAGCTCCGTGTCGACGAGTTGCTGCGCCGGGTCAAAGAAACCGCGCTCGGCGCCCAGGCCCATCAGGACCTGCCGTTCGAACGCCTGGTCGAAGCGCTCAAGCTGGAGCGCAGCCTCAGCCATACGCCGTTGTTCCAGGTGATGTACAACCATCAGCCGCACGTGGCGGACGTCACCACGATCCGCACGGCGTCCGGGCTGGAACTGGGCATGATCGAATGGCAGGCGCGCACCACCCAATTCGACCTGACCCTGGACACTTATGAAAAGGCCGGCACGCTGCACGCGGCGCTGACCTACGCGAACGACCTGTTCGAGGCGCCGAGCATCGCGCGCATGGCCCGGCATTGGCTGCGATTGCTCACGGCGATGATCGCTGATCCGTCCCGGCGCATCGGCGAACTGCCGCTGCTCGACGCTGACGAACACGCCACCCTGGTCCACGGTTGGAACGCCACGGCGCAACGCTACCCGACCGAGCACTGCATGCATCAACTGATTGAAGCCCAGGTGGCGCGCACCCCGGACGCACCGGCGCTGGTATTTGGCAAGCAAACCCTGAGCTACGCCGAGCTCGATGCCCGCGCCAACCGACTGGCTCACCTGCTGCGTGAGCGCGGCGTGCGGCCGGACAGCCTGGTGGGGATCTGCGTCGAGCGCTCGCTGGAAATGGTGGTGGGCCTGCTGGCGATTCATAAGGCCGGCGGCGCCTATGTGCCGCTGGATCCTGAGTACCCGCAGGAGCGCCTGGCCTACATGATCGAGGACAGCGCCATCGGCTTGCTGCTGACCCAGCGCTCGCTGTCGGCGGCGCTGCCAACCGACGGCGTCGAGGTGATCGAACTCGACCAGGCGGCCGGCTGGCTCGACGGCTACAGCGACCATCGTCCCGACATCACGCTTGATCCGCTGAACCTGGCCTACGTGATCTACACCTCCGGCTCCACCGGCAAACCCAAGGGCGCTGGCAACAGTCACGCGGGGCTGGTCAATCGCTTGTGCTGGATGCAACAGGCCTATGCCTTGGATGGCAGCGACGCGGTGCTGCAGAAAACCCCGTTCAGCTTCGACGTGTCGGTGTGGGAATTTTTCTGGCCGCTGATGACCGGAGCCCGACTGGTAGTCGCCGCGCCGGGCGTGCACCGCGATCCGCTGCAACTGATCGAGACCATCAAGCGCCATGGCATCAGCACGCTGCACTTCGTGCCGTCGATGCTGCAGGCGTTCATTCATGAGCCGGGCGTGGAAAGCTGCCAAGGCTTGAAGCGCATCGTTTGCAGCGGTGAAGCGCTGCCGCTGGACGCGCAACACCAGGTCTTCGCCAAGCTGCCGAACGCCGGCCTCTACAACCTGTACGGCCCGACCGAAGCGGCCATCGACGTGACCCACTGGACCTGTGTCGATGAAGGCGCCGATTGCGTGCCGATCGGTGTCCCCATCGCCAACCTGCGCACCCATGTGCTCGACGCCGATCTGTCGACGGTGCCGTGGGGCGTGGCGGGCGAGTTGTACCTGGGCGGGGCGGGGCTGGCGCGCAGTTATCACCAGCGTCCGGCGCTGACCGCCGAGCGTTTCGTGCCGTGCCCGTTCCATGCCGGCGCACGGCTGTACCGCACCGGTGACCGCGTGCGCCAGCGCGCCGACGGTGTGATCGAATACCTCGGCCGTCTCGATCATCAGGTCAAGTTGCGCGGCCTGCGCATCGAGCTCGGTGAAATCGAAGCCCGCCTCATGCAGCATCCGCTGGTGCGCGAGGCCGTGGTGCTGGTCCAGGACGGCAAGCACCTGGTGGGTTATCTGGTGTTGGAAAACAGCGAGCCGCACGAGCAGTGGCAGCAGGACCTGAAGGCTTGGCTGCTGGCGAGCCTGCCGGAATACATGGTGCCGACCTATCTGATGCCGTTGGCCAGATTGCCCGTCACCGCCAACGGCAAGCTCGACCGCAAGGCCCTGCCACAACCGGACGCCGCGCCCCGGCAAACATTCGTCGCCCCGCAGGATGCGCTGCAAGTTGCCCTGGCCGAAATATGGCAGGACGTACTCGGCGTGGAGCGCGTCGGCCTCGAAGACAACTTCTTCGAGCTGGGCGGTGACTCGATCATTTCCATCCAGGTGGTAAGCCGCGCGCGGCAGGCCGGCATCCGCATTCATCCCCGTGATCTGTTCCAGTACCAGACCGTGCGCAGCCTGGCGCTCGTCGCCACTCGTGACAGCCACAGTGCTGTGGATCAGGCGCCAGTCACCGGCGATGCTGTGCTCGGGCCGATCCAGCGGCAGTTCTTCTCCCAGGCGATGCAGGCCCGTGACCACTGGAACCAGTCGCTGTTGCTGACCGCCCGCGAGCCGCTGGATGCACAGCGGCTCGACGCGGCGCTGACCTGCGTCATCAACCACCACGACGCCTTGCGTCTGCGCTTTGTCGAAGACGCCGACGGTTGGCGGCAGGGCCACGGGCCGCTTGTGCAAAACGCCGATCTTTGGCAACGCGAAGCCCGATCCATCGAAGACCTCGCTGCACTGTGCGACGAGGCGCAGCGCAGCCTGAAGCTGCAGGACGGTCCGCTGCTGCGCGCCATGCTGGTGGACCTGGCCGACGGGAGCCAGCGGCTGGCGCTGATCATTCATCACCTGGTAGTGGACGGTGTGTCGTGGCGCGTGTTGCTGGAAGACGTGCAGCAAGCCTACGAACAATTGGCGGCGGGCGGCGCGGCCACGTTGCCGGCCAAGACCAGCGCGTTCCAGAGCTGGACCGCGCGGCTGAGTGCCGAAGCTTCGCGCTTCGACGATCAGTTGGCTTATTGGCAAGCCCAGCACCAGGGCGCGGCAGACATTCCTTGTGACCGTCCGCAGGGCAGCCTGCAAAATATCCACGGCGCGAAGATCGAATGGCGCCTGGACGCCGAGCTGACCCGGCAGTTGCTGCAACAGGCCCCAGCGGCCTATCGCACCCAGGTCAACGACCTGTTGCTGACCGCGCTGGCCCGCACCATCAGCCACTGGAGCGGGCAGCCGGGCACGCTGGTGGAACTGGAAGGCCATGGCCGCGAAGAGCTGTTCGACGACATCGACCTGACCCGCACGGTCGGTTGGCTGACCAGCCTGTTCCCGGTGAAGCTCACGGTTACCGACGACCTCGGCGGTTCGATCAAGACCGTCAAGGAGCAACTGCGCGGCGTGCCGGACAAAGGCCTGGGGTATGGCGTGCTGCGGCATCTGGCGGCGCCTTCGGTACAAGCGACATTGGCCGGTCTGGCGCAACCGCGCATCACCTTCAATTACCTCGGCCAATTCGACCGCCAGTTCGACGAAACGGCGCTGTTGCTGCCATCCGGCGAAGGCAGTGGAGTCGCCCAGGACCCGACCGCGCCGCTGGCCAACTGGCTGACCGTGGAAGGCCAGGTACATGGCGGCGAGCTGGCGCTGAGCTGGGGGTTCAGCCGTGAAATGTTCGACAGCGCGACCGTGCAGCAACTGGCCGATCAATACGCCCTCGAGCTCAAGGCGCTGATTCGACACTGCGTCAGTCTGGCGACGCCGCAAGCGACGCCGTCGGACTTCCCGCTGGCGCAAATCAGCCAGGCGCAGCTCGACCATCTGCCGGTGGCGGCTGGCCAACTCGACGATATCTACCCGTTGTCACCGATGCAGCAGGGCCTGTTGTTCCACACGCTGTACGAGCAGGCGGCGGGCGAGTACGTCAACCAGCTGCGGGTGGACGTGCAAGGCCTGGATGCCGAGCGATTCCGTGCGGCGTGGCAGGCCACCGTCGCTGCGCAAGACATCCTGCGCAGCGGCTTCGTCTGGCAGGGCGAATTGCCGCAGCCGTTGCAGATTGTCCACAAGCAGGTGCGCCTGCCGTTCACGGTGCTCGACTGGCGCGAGCGTGCCGAGCAGAGCCAGACTCAGGCCCGAGCCCTTGCCGCGCTGGCTGACGCAGAACGCGCGCATGGTTTCGATCTGAGCCAGGCACCGCTGTTGCGCCTGGTGCTGGTGCAGACCGGTGCCGAGCAATGGCATCTGATCTACACCCATCACCACATCCTGATGGACGGCTGGAGCAATTCGCAGTTGCTCGGCGAGGTCATGCAACGCTACAACGGCCACGCGCCGGGCCGCAGCGCCGGACGTTATCGCGATTACATCGCCTGGCTGCAACGCCAGGACGGCCAGCTCAGCCAGGACTTCTGGAGCGAGCAACTGGCCGCGCTGCAAGAACCGACCCGGCTCGCCCGCGCGGCCTCGGGCGATGCAGGCCAGAGCGGCCATGGCGATCACTTCCTGACGCTGGATGCGCCACGCACCAAGGCACTGGAGACCTTCGCCCGCCGGCAGAAAGTTACCGTCAACACGCTGGTGCAAGCGGCGTGGCTGCTGTTGCTGCAACGCTATACCGGGCACCAGACCGTGGCATTTGGCGCGACCGTGGCCGGGCGGCCGGCGGATCTGCCCGGTATCGAGCAGCAGGTCGGCCTGTTCATCAACACCTTGCCGGTGATCGGCACGCCGCGCCCCGACCAGACGGTCGGCCAGTGGCTGCAAGCGGTGCAGGCGCAGAACCTGAGCCTGCGGGATTTCGAGCACACGCCGTTGGCGGACATCCAGCGTTGGGCCGGGCAGGGCGGGGAGGCGCTGTTCGACAACCTCCTGGTGTTCGAGAACTACCCGATCGCCCAAGCCTTGCAGCAGGGCACCGACAGCGATGTCACCTTTGGCGACGTGGCCAATCTTGAGCAGACCCACTATGCCCTGAGCGTGGCGGTCACCCTCGGTGAACAACTGGCGTTGCACTACAGCTACGAGCGTCGACAGTTCGCCGACGAGGTCATCAACCAGATCAGCGCTCACCTGCTGCACCTGCTTGAGCAGTTCAGCCAGGACGCCGAACGCAGCCTGGGCGAAATCGCCTTGGCCAGCGTCGCTGAACACGCGCGGCAACAGGCCGACAATCACCCGCAGCCTTATCCGGTGGACATCGCCGTGCATCAGCGGATCGCCGCGTTGGCGACCGAGCGCCCGCAACGCACGGCGGTGATCTTCAATGGCCGGCACTTCAGTTACGGCGAGATCGACCGGCGCGCAAACCAACTGGCCCATGCCTTGATCGCCCGTGGCGTCGGCGCCGAAACCCGCGTCGGCGTGGCCCTGCCGCGCAGCGAAAACGTGATCGTCGCGCTGCTGGCGGTGCTCAAGGCCGGCGGCGCCTACGTGCCGTTGGACATCAGCTATCCCCGGGAGCGCCTGGCCTACCTGATGGAAGACGCCGGCCTGGCCTTGTTGATCAGTGACACCTCGGTGGCGGCGCAATTGCCAGTGGCCGAATCGCTACCGCTGCTGGAGCTGGATCGGGTCGATCTGCGCGAGCTGCCGGTCGGTGCGCCGCAGGTGCGACTCGATCCGCAGAACCTCGCCTACGTCATCTACACCTCCGGCTCCACCGGCAACCCCAAGGGCGTCAGCGTGGCCCACGGTCCGCTGGCGATGCACTGCCAGGCCATTGGCGAGCGTTATGAAATGCGCGACAGCGATTGCGAGTTCCATTTCATGTCGTTCGCTTTCGACGGGGCCCACGAGCGCTGGCTCACCAGCCTGACCCACGGCGCCTCGCTGCTGGTTCGCGATGACAGCCTGTGGACCCCCGAGCAAACCTACAACGCCATGCGCGAGCACGGCGTGACGGTGGTCGCGTTCCCGCCGGTGTACCTGCAACAACTGGCCGAGCACGCCGAGCGTGAAGGCAACCCGCCGAAGGTGCGCATCTATTGCTTCGGCGGCGACGCGGTGGCCAACGCCAGCTTCGAACGGGTCAAGCGCGCCTTGCAGCCTGAGTACATCATCAACGGCTACGGCCCGACCGAAACCGTGGTCACGCCGTTGATCTGGAAGGCCGGCCGCGAGGTGGCTTGTGGTTCGGCCTACGCGCCGATTGGCAGCCGCATCGGCGACCGCAGCGCCTACGTGCTCGATGCCGACCTGAACCTGCTGCCCCAGGGCATGCCCGGTGAGCTGTACCTGGGCGGCACCGGCCTGGCCCGGGGTTACCTGAACCGTCCGGGGCTGACCGCCGAGCGTTTTGTCGCCGACCCGTTCAGCGCCGGCGGCTTGCTGTACCGTACCGGCGACCTGGTGCGCCAGCGCGCCGACGGCACCTTCGATTACCTCGACCGTATCGACAATCAGGTGAAGATCCGCGGTTTCCGCATCGAGCTGGGGGAAATCGAAGCCAGCCTGCAAGCCCTCGACGGCGTGCGCGAAGCGGTGGTCGTAGCCCAGGAGGGGGCTGCCGGCAGCGGCAAGCGCCTGGTGGCCTACGTCGTGGCTGATCAATGGGGGCCGGATGACTTCGCAGAGAATCTGCGCGAACAACTCAAGGCGACCTTGCCGGCGCACATGGTCCCGGCCTATCTGCTGTTGCTCGAACGGCTGCCGCTGACCCCCAATGGCAAGCTCGATCGCAAGAACCTGCCCAAGCCCGACGCCAGCCAATTGCAGCAAAGCTACAGGGCACCGCGCAGCGCGCTGGAGCAGCAACTCGCGGTGATCTGGCAGGACGTGCTCAAGCTTGAGCGGGTGGGCCTGCGGGATAACTTCTTCGAACTGGGCGGCGATTCCATCGTCTCGATCCAGGTGGTCAGCCGCGCCCGTCAGGCCGGGATTCACTTGACGCCCAAGGACCTGTTCCAGCACCAGACGCTTGAGATGCTGGCGACCGTGGCCCGCCAGGGCGAAGCCGCACAAGTCATCGATCAGGGCCCGGTGACGGGTGAGCTGGCGCTGTTGCCGGTGCAACGAGTGTTCTTCGAGCAAACGGTGCCGCAGCGTCATCACTGGAACCAGGCGGTGCTGCTCAAGCCGACCGAGCCTCTGGAGGCGTCGACTCTGAACCAGGCGCTGAGCGCGCTGGTGCTGCATCACGATGGCCTGCGCTTGAGCTTCACGGAGCAGGGCGAAGGCTGGAAGGCGGCTTACCGTCCTGCGGACGTTCACTGCGAAGACCTGCTCTGGACCGTGGACGCACCTGATGCCCCGGCCTTGCACAGCATCGCCAACGAAGCCCAACGCAGCCTCGACCTGCAAGACGGGCCGCTGCTGCGGGCGGTACTGGCGACCTTGGGCGATGGCAGCCAGCGCCTGTTGCTGGCGGTGCATCATCTGGTGGTTGATGGCGTGTCGTGGCGCATTCTGTTCGAGGATCTGCAACGCGCCTACCGACAGCTGTCCAGCGGCGCAGCGTTGCAGCTACCGGACAAAACCACCTCAGCGCAGGTCTGGGCCGAGCGCCTGCAAGACCATGCCCGCAACCCGGCGCTGCAGCAGCAACTGGCCTTCTGGCAGGCCCAGCTCGAAGGCATCGATGCGCGCTTGCCGATGGATCATCCACAGGGCGGCCAGCAGAACCGCCTTGCGCTGACGGTGCGTACGCGACTGAACGCCGCTCTGACCCGACAACTGCTGCAAGACGCGCCCAAGGCCTATCGCACCCAGGTCAACGACTTGCTGCTGACGGCTTTGGCGCGGGTCATGGTGCGCTGGACCGGCGCCGACAGTGCGCTGATCCAGCTCGAAGGCCACGGCCGCGAAGCGCTGTTCGACGACGTCGACCTGACCCGCACCGTCGGCTGGTTTACCAGCCTGTACCCGGCCCGACTCACGCCGCAGGCCGACCTTGGGGATAGCCTCAAGCAGATCAAGGAGCAATTGCGGGCGATTCCCGACAAAGGCCTCGGTTTTGGTGCCTTGGCGCATCTGGCGGATGACGCTACGCGGTCGATTCTGGCGCGGCTGCCGACGCCAGGCCTGACCTTCAACTACCTGGGCCAGTTCGACGCCAGCTTCGACGCAGCCGACGGCGCCTTGTTCGTGCCGGCCAACGAAGCGGCCGGCGATGAGCTGGACGCTGAAGCACCGTTGTCGAATGTGCTGGCGTTGAACGGCCAGGTGTTCAATGGCGAACTGAACCTGGGCTGGACCTTCAGCCGCGAGCAGTTCAACGAGGCGACCATCCAGGTCTTGGCCGACGAGTATGCGCTTGAGTTGCAGCGGCTCATCGAGCATTGCTGCCAGGGCGGACATCACGGCGTGACGCCATCGGACTTCCCGCTGGCGAGCCTGAGCCAGCAACAACTGGACGGGCTGCCGCTGCCGACGGCGCAGATCGTCGACCTGTATCCATTGTCGCCGATGCAGCAAGGGATGCTGTTCCACGGCGTGTATGGCGACGCCACCGGCGACTACATCAACCAATTGCGCTTGGACGTGGAAGGGCTGGACCCGCAGCGTTTCCGCCAGGCCTGGCAAGCGGCGGTGGACGCCCACGACATCCTGCGCACGCGGTTTGTCTGGCAAGGGGATCTGCCGGCGCCGGTGCAGGTGGTCAGCAAATACCTGGAGCTGCCTTACAGCGTGCAGGATCTGCGCAGCGATCCGTTGCCTGTCCAGACCTTGCAGGCCCTGGCCGATGCCGAACGCGAGCAACTGGACCTGAGCGCGTCGGCACTGATACGCCTGATGATCGTGCGCCTCGACGAACAGCGTTATCACCTGATCTACAGCCACCACCACATCCTCATGGACGGCTGGAGCAATTCGCAGTTGCTCGGCGAAGTGCTGCAACGCTACAGCGGCCAACCCGTCACTGTGTCCGGCAGCCGCTACCGCGACTACATCGCCTGGCTGCAATGCCAGGACGCGGCGGCCAGCGAAGCGTTCTGGAAACCGGCGCTGCAACAGCTGGAGACGCCGACGCGATTGGCCGACGCGGTGGCCAAACCGGCCGACATGGGGAGTGGTTACGGCGATCATATCCACGTGCTGGACGAAGCGTCGACCCGTCGCCTGGAAGCTTTCGCCCGTGCCTCTAAAGTCACCGTCAACACCCTGGTGCAAGCGGCGTGGCTGCTGCTGTTGCAGCGCTACACCGGAAAAACCACCGTGGCTTTCGGCGCAACCGTGGCCGGGCGTCCGGCGGACTTGCCCGGCATCGAGCAGCAGATCGGCCTGTTCATCAACACCTTGCCAGTGATCGCCAGCCCTCGGGCCGAGCAGACCTTGGCCAGCTGGCTGCAAGCGGTGCAGGCGCAGAACCTGGCCCTGCGCGAATTCGAGCACACCGCGTTGCTGGATATCCAGCGCTGGGCCGGGCAGGGCGGCGATGCGCTGTTCGACAGCCTGCTGGTGTTCGAGAACTACCCGATCGCCCAGGCGCTGGAGCAGGGCGCGCCGGACGGTTTGCGTTTTGGTTCGCCAGTGACCCAGGAGCAGACCAACTATCCATTGACGCTGCTGGTGGGGTTGGAGCGGCAATTGTCAGTGCACATGAGTTATCAGCGGGCGAGCTTTGCTCAGGATACGGTTGAGCGGCTGGCGGCGCATCTGGCGCAGTTGCTCGGGCAGATGACTACTCAAGGCGAGCGCTGCCTGGGTGAATTGTCGATGCTGGAATTCGATGAGCATCAACGCTTGACCCACGACTGGAACCCGGTCGATGCGCCGTTCGAACAGGACCTGTGCATTCATGAAGTCATTGCGCGCCAGGCCGACGCTTCGCCGGATACCCTGGCGGTGACCTTCAATGAAATCCGCCTTAGCTACAGCGAACTCGACGGCCGCGCCAATCGCCTGGCCCACAAACTCATCGAACTGGGCGTCGGCCCGGAAGTGCGGGTCGGCGTGGCGATGCCGCGTTCCGAGCAATTGCTGATCGCCTTGCTGGCGGTGCTCAAGGCCGGCGGCGCGTACGTGCCGCTGGACCCGGATTATCCGGCCGAACGCGTGGCCTACATGCTTGAGGACAGCCGCGCGCGGGTGTTATTGACCGAGCAGGCGGTGGCGCAGACGCTGACGGTTCCGGCGGGGACCGAAGTGCTGATGCTGGACCGGATTGAGTTGAGCTCATATCCCTTCAACGCACCGGGCACAACGGTCACCCCAAACAACCTCGCCTACGTCATCTACACCTCCGGCTCCACCGGCAAACCCAAGGGCGTGGCCATCGCCCATCGCAACGTGCTGGCGCTGATCGACTGGTCCAGAACCGTCTACAGCCGCGACGACATCCAGGGCGTGCTCGCTTCCACCTCGGTGTGCTTCGACCTGTCGGTGTGGGAGCTGTTCGTCACCCTCGCCAACGGCGGCTCGCTGATCATCGCCCGCAACGCCCTGGAACTGCCGCACCTGCCGGCCCGCGATCAGGTGCGCCTGATCAACACCGTGCCCGCGGCGATCGCCGCGTTGCAGCGCAGCGGCGAGATCCCGGACAGCGTGCGCATCATCAATCTGGCCGGAGAGCCGCTGAAGCAGAGCCTGGTGGATGCCCTCTACCCGACACCCAAAACCTGTGGGAGCGAGCTTGCTCGCGATAGCGGTGGGTCAGTCGATGAGGGGCTAACTGCCAGGACGCCATCGCGAGCAAGCTCGCTCCCACAGGTGGTGGGTGAACAGGTGGGTGGGGTTGAGCATGTTTATGACCTGTATGGCCCCTCGGAAGACACGACCTATTCCACCTGGACCCGCCGCTCCCCCGGCGGCACGGCGAACATCGGTCGCCCGCTCAAGCACACCGCCAGTTACCTGCTGGACGCCACCCTGCAACCGGTGCCGCAAGGCGTCTCGGCGGAGCTGTACCTGAGCGGCGCGGGCATCACCCGGGGTTACCTCGGGCGCGCCGCGATGACCGCCGAAAAGTATGTCCCCAATCCGTTCTCGACCACCGGCGAACGCCTGTATCGCACCGGCGACCTGTGCCGCTATCGCGCCGATGGCGTGCTCGAATACCAGGGCCGACTCGACCATCAGGTGAAGATCCGCGGCTTCCGCATCGAGCTGGGGGAAATCGAGGCGCGGCTGCTGCAACAAGCCGAGGTAAACGACGTCGCCGTGCTGGCCCAGGAAGGGCCGGGCGGGCAGCAGTTGGTGGCTTACGTGGCGGCCTCGACCGACGCCGATACCCTGCGCGATCAACTCAAGGCCAATCTCAAGGAGCACCTGCCCGACTACATGATCCCGGCCCACTGGCTGTTCCTCGATCACCTGCCATTGACCCCCAACGGCAAGCTCGACCGCAAGGCACTGCCGGGCATCGAGGCCGGGCGCTCAGAAAACGCTTACGAAGCACCGGTCAGCGACCTTGAACTGCAAGTCGCAGCGATCTGGGCCCAGGTGCTCACCGTCGAGCGCGTGGGCCTGCACGATCACTTCTTCGAGCTGGGCGGCCACTCGTTGCTGGCGGTCACCGCCGTTTCACGCATGGCTCTCGAACTGGGGTTGAGCCTGACCCCGCAGCTGTTATTCCAGCACCCCGTCCTGAAGGATTTCGTCGCCCGACTCGACAGCAGCGACGGGCCGATCAACGAACAGAAACTGAACAAGCTGGACGCCCTGCTTGATGAAATGGAGGAAGTCTGATGGACAAGAGTGTTGCTTTGAGGGTTGCCAAGCGCTTTATCACTCTGCCGCTGGACAAACGCCGGCTGTACCTGGAAAAGATGCTGGAAGAGGGCGTCTCGCCGGCCAACCTGCCGATCCCCGAGGTGCGTTCCGGGTTTGAACATGTTCCGCTGTCCTACGCCCAGGAGCGCCAGTGGTTCCTCTGGCAGATGGACCGCCACAGCTCGGCTTACCACATCCCCAGCGCCTTGCGCCTCAAAGGGCAATTGGACGTGCCGGCGCTGGAGCGCAGCTTCAATGCCGTGGTCGAGCGCCACGAAAGCTTGCGCACCACGTTCGCCGAGCACGGCGAGCAAACCGTGCAGATCATTCATCAACATATGCCCTTGAGCATCGCGGTCGAGGCGCTGCCCGCCGGTTCTACGGTCAGCCAGGACGAACGCATCAAGGCCTGCGTCGAAGGTCAAACCGCGCGTCCGTTCGATCTGCGCCGAGGGCCGTTGCTGCGGGTTTCGCTGTTGAAAATTGCCGAAGACGACCATGTCCTGGTGCTCATCCAGCACCACATCATTGCTGATGGCTGGTCGATGCAGGTGCTGGTGGATGAACTGGTCCGGCACTACGCCGCCGACATTGGCGGCCAGCCGCTGGCCTTGCCGGACCTGCCGGTGCAATACGCCGACTACGCCATTTGGCAACGCCACTGGCTGGAGGCCGGCGAGCGTGAGCGGCAATTGGCCTATTGGGTCCAGACCCTCGGTGACGAACAACCGGTGCTGGAACTGCCGTTCGATCATCCGCGCCCACCGGTGCAGAGCTTTCGTGGCGCGCGCCTGGATTTGACCCTGAGCGCGGAACTGGCCACCGCGCTCAAGCAGTTGGCCCAGCGTGAAGGCGCCAGCCTGTTCATGGTCTTGCTGGCCTCGTTCCAGGCGCTCCTGCACCGCTACAGCGGGCAATCGCAGATCCGCGTGGGCGTGCCGACGGCCAACCGCAACCGGGTCGAGACCGAAGGGCTCATCGGCTTTTTCGTCAACACCCAGGTACTCAGTGCCGACGTTGACGGGCAATTGCCGTTTGATCAGTTGCTCGCCCAGGTCAAGCAATCGGCGATGGCGGCACAGGCCCATCAGGACTTGCCATTCGAGCAATTGATCGAGGCCCTGCAACCTGAGCGCAGCCTGAGCCACAGCCCGATCTTCCAGGTCATGTTCAACCACCAGAACGCCGACGCCACTCGAAGCCGGCAGATGCACCTGCCGCAGCTGCGGGTCGAGGATCTGGTATGGGAAGGGCGCACCGCCCAGTTCGACTTGACCCTGGGCACCTATGAAACCGAGCAGGGCATCGCTGCGGAACTGACCTACGCCACCGACCTGTTCAATGCGCAGACCATCGAGCGCCTGGCCGGGCACTGGCAGAACCTGCTGCACGGCATCGTCGATGCGCCACGCCAGCGTATCGGCGAACTGCCGCTGCTCGACCTGGCGCAACAGCAACTCACGCAGCAGCAATGGCTGCGGGTCGCCGACCACACTGACGAAGCCGTTTGCGTGCACCAGCGCATCGCCGAACAGGTGCGCCGCAACCCCGAGGCGCTGGCGCTGACCATCGACGACCAGGCCCTGAGCTACGCACAACTGGACGCGCGCGCCAACCAATTGGCCCATCGCCTGATCGACCTGGGCGTGATGCCCGGCCAGTTGGTGGGCATCGCGGTCGAGCGCAGCGTCGAGATGATTGTCGGCCTGCTGGCGATCCTCAAGGCCGGCGCCGCCTATGTGCCGTTGGATCCGGCGTACCCCGAGGATCGCCTGGCCTACATGATCGAGGACAGCGGCATCGGACTGCTGCTGACCCAGGCCCGTTTGCAGGCGCGCTTGCCGATCCCGCCAAGTCTTCGGACTCTGTTGCTGGACCAGCCGGACGCGGCACTGCAAGCAGCCCCGCAAACCTGCCCGGTGGTGCCGCTGACTGGCGAACACCTGGCCTACGTCATCTACACCTCCGGCTCCACCGGAAAGCCCAAGGGCGTGATGGTGCGCCATGGCGCCCTGAGCAATTTCATCCACAGCATGATCGCCGAGCCGGGTCTCGTGCCCGGCGACCGCATGCTGTCATTGACGACGTTCTCTTTCGATATTTTCGGCCTGGAAATCTACGGGCCTCTGTCAGCCGGGGCCGGCGTGGTGCTGACCGGCCAGAACGTGCACCAGGACCCGCAAGCGGTGCTGGCGCTGATCGAACAACACGATGTCAGCGTGCTGCAAGCGACGCCGTCGAGCTGGCGTATGTTGATCGATCATGAGCAGGCTTCGCTGCTGGCCGGGCGGACCTTCCTCTGCGGCGGCGAAGCGTTGCCGCTGGAACTGGCGCAGCGCTTGCTGGCGCTCTCGCCGAACGTCTGGAACCTCTACGGCCCGACCGAAACCACCATCTGGTCGGCGCTGCATCCGCTGAGCCCGGAGCGCGACCGTCCGTTCCTCGGTAAACCGCTGGACAACACCGCGCTGTACATCGTTGGCAGCGACCTGACCCTCAACCCGCCCGGTGCGCCGGGGGAGCTGCTGATCGGGGGCGCCGGCCTGGCCCGTGGTTATTTTCAGCGTCCGGCGCTGACCGCCGAACGCTTCGTGCCGGACCCGTTTTCCGCCACGGGCGAGCGCCTGTACCGCACCGGCGACCTGTGCCGTTATCGCGCCGAAGGCGTGGTCGAGTACCTCGGCCGGATCGACCATCAGGTGAAGATCCGCGGCCTGCGTATCGAGCTGGGGGAAATCGAAGCCGCGCTGCTGGCCCAGGACCGCGTGCGCGAAACCGTGGTGGTGGCCCACGAAGGCCCGACCGGCGCGCAATTGGTTGCCTACGTGGTGCCCGCCAGCGGCGCAGTGCCGGAGCCGGACGCGCCGTTGCGCACCGCACTCAAGGCGGCCCTCAAGGCGCAGTTGCCGGAATACATGGTGCCGGCGCACCTGTTGTTCCTGGCGCAACTGCCGCTGACGCCCAACGGCAAGATCGATCGCAAGGCCTTGCCGGCGCCCGAGGCCAGCGATTTGCAGCAGGCCTACGTGGCGCCGCGCAGCGAGGTCGAGCAACAGGTCGCGGCAATCTGGCAAGACGTGCTCAAGCTTGAACGCGTGGGGCTGGAAGACCATTTCTTCGAACTGGGCGGGCATTCGCTGCTGGTGACCCAGGTGGTCTCGCGGGTCCGTCGGGTGCTGGGCATCGAGGTGCCGCTGCGCAGCCTGTTCGAACACAGCACGTTGCAGGCGTTCGTCGCCGCCTTCGATACCACCACTGGCGAACAGGCCCCGGCCATGACGCCGGTGCCTCGCGACGCGCCGTTGCCGTTGTCCTTTGCCCAGGAGCGCCAGTGGTTCCTCTGGAAAATGGACCCCGACGGCGCCGCCTACAACATCCCCACCGCGTTGCGGATGCGCGGCGCATTGGACAAGGGCGCGCTGCGCAAGAGCTTTGCCGCACTGGTCCAGCGCCACGAAAGCTTGCGCACCGCATTCGTGGAAGAGGATGGACGCACTTGCCAGGTCATTTGTGAGCAGGGCGAAGTCGACTATATCGAGGAGCGTCTGGAAGGGCGTGATATCCAGGCCTTCCTTGAACAGCAGACGCAACGCCCGTTCGATCTGCTGAACGACGCGCTGCTACGCGTGGCGCTGTTGGAAGTGGCCGAGGAGGATCACCTGCTGGTGCTGACGCTGCATCACATCGTCTCCGACGGCTGGTCGTTACAGGTGATGGTCGATGACCTGATGAGCCTGTACTCGGCTTTCGTCCAGGGTCAACCGGCACAGCTGCCGCCCTTGGCGGTGCAATACGCCGACTACGCGGTCTGGCAGCGGCAATGGATGGCGGCCGGTGAACGCGACCGCCAACTGGCCTACTGGTCGGCGCAACTGGGCGGCGAACAGCCGCTGCTGGAACTGCCCACCGACCACCCGCGCCCAGCGCAACAAAGCCTGCGCGGGGCACGCCTGTCGATCGTGCTGGATCGCGCCTTGAGCGATGACCTCAAGGCCCTGGCCCGGCAAGAAAACGTCACCCTGTTCGTGCTGTTGCTCGGCTCGTTCCAGGCATTGCTGCATCGCTACAGCGGCCAGGCCGACATCCGCGTCGGCGTGCCGATCGCCAACCGCCAGCGACTGGAAACCGAGCGGCTGATCGGGTTCTTCGTCAACACCCAGGTCCTGCGCAGCGAGTTCCATGGCGACCTGACCGGCGCCGCTTTGCTGCAACAGCTCAAGCAGACGGCCATGGCCGCGCAGATGCACCAGGACCTGCCCTTCGAGCAACTGGTGGATGCCCTGCAGCCGCAGCGCAACCTGAGCCACAGCCCGCTGTTCCAGGCGATGTTCAACCACCGCAACGAAACCGCCTCAGTGTTTGCCAAGGCCTTGCCGGGGCTCGACGTCGAACCCGTAGGCTGGACGCAGCGCACCGCGCAATTCGACCTGAGCCTGGACACCGTCGAAAGTCCCCAGGGCCTGCACGCTGCCCTGACCTACGCCACCGACCTGTTCGAGCCGGCGACCATCGAACGCATGGCCGCGCATTGGCTCAACCTGTTGCGCAGCCTGGTGCAGGACCTGCACCGCCCGGTGGCGCAATGGTCGCTGCTGGACGAGGACGAGCGTCGACACATGCTCATCGACTGGAACGCGACGGCCCGGCAATACCCGCTCGACCGCAGCGTCCAGGCGCTGATCGAGGAACAGGTGCGCCGGACCCCGGATGCGCCTGCATTGGTCTTTGGCGGGCAGCGCCTGAGCTACCGCGAACTCAACGCCCGGGCCAACCGCCTGGCCCATCGCTTGATCGACCTGGGCGTCGGTCCCGATGTGCTGGTGGGCATCGCCGTCGAACGTTCCGTGGAGATGGTGCTCGGGCTGTTGGCGATCCTCAAGGCCGGCGGTGCCTACGTGCCGTTGGACCCTGAGTACCCGCAGGATCGCCTGGCCTATATGTTCGAAGACAGCGGCATCGGTTTGCTGCTGACCCAGCAACACCTGCTTGATGCTTTGCCGATTCCGCAAGGACTGCGCAGTCTGCTACTGGACCTGCCCGCTGAGGAGTCGCATGCCGGTTGTGAGGAGAATCCCGACGTCAAGGTGCACGGCGAAAACCTGGCCTATGTCATCTATACCTCCGGTTCCACCGGCAAGCCCAAGGGTGCGGGCAATCGCCATTGCGCCCTGGTCAACCGGCTGTGCTGGATGCAGCAGGCCTATGGCCTCGATGCGACTGACAGTGTGTTGCAGAAAACGCCGTTCAGTTTCGACGTGTCGGTGTGGGAATTTTTCTGGCCGCTGCTGACCGGCTCGACGCTGGTGGTGGCCGCGCCGGGGGCCCATCGCGACCCGGCGCAACTGATCGAGCTGATCACCGCGCAGCGCATCACCACGCTGCACTTCGTACCGTCGATGCTCCAGGCGTTCGTGCAGGACCCGCGCGTGGCCGAATGTACCAGCCTCAAGCGGATCGTCTGCAGCGGTGAAGCGCTGCCGGTGGATGCCCAGCAGCAGGTGTTCGCCAAACTGCCGAACGCCAGCCTGTACAACCTCTACGGCCCGACCGAGGCGGCCATCGACGTGACCCACTGGACCTGCGTCGAGGAGGGCCGCGACAGCGTGCCGATCGGACAGCCGATCGCCAACATCGGCACCTACATTCTCGACGATGAGCTGTCGCCGGTACCGGTCGGCGTGATTGGCGAGCTGTACCTGGCGGGCGAAGGGCTGGCGCGCGGTTACCATCGGCGCGCGGCGTTGACCGCCGGACGGTTCGTCACCGCGCCGTTCGGCGCTGGCCAGCGCTTGTATCGCACCGGCGACCTGGCGCGTTATCGGGCTGATGGCGTGATCGAATACGCCGGCCGAATGGACCATCAAGTGAAAATCCGTGGCTTGCGCATCGAGTTGGGCGAAATCGAAGCGCGCCTGGCCGAACACGAGGCGGTACGCGAAACCGTGGTCCTGGCCCAGGACGGCACGTTGCTGGTGGCCTACGTGGTGCCGGCGCGCGCCGAGCTGCTGGTCGCCGATGACGCCGTTCGCCAGGCGCTGCAAGTGCGCCTCAGGGAACATCTGAGTCAGTCCTTGCCCGACTACATGGTGCCGCAACACTGGGTGTGGCTGGAGAAAATGCCGGTCAGCCCCAACGGCAAGCTTGAGCGCAAGGCCCTGCCGAAGGCCGATCCGAGCGCCAGTGCGAAGAGCTACAGTGCCCCGGTCAGCGCCGTGGAAAACGCTTTGGCCGCGATCTGGCAAAGCGTGCTCGGGCGCGAACGCGTAGGGCGGACCGACAATTTCTTCGAGCTGGGCGGCGATTCGATCATTTCCATCCAGGTGGTGAGTCGCGCCCGTCAGGCCGGGATTCATTTCAGTCCCAAGGACCTGTTCCTGCACCAGACCATCCAGGGCCTCGCCGGGGTGGCAACGACCGGAGACAACGGGCCGGTGATCGATCAGGGCCCGGTGGTGGGGCAGACGGTATTGCTGCCGTTCCAGCAGTTGTTTTTCGAACAGGCCATGGCCGAGCCTCATCATTGGAACCAGTCGGTGTTGCTCAAGAGCTTGCGCGCCGTGGATGCCGCGCATCTGGAGCAGGCGTTGCAGGCTCTGGTCGAGCATCACGATGCGTTGCGCCTGGCCTTCGTCTGCGAGGCAGGCACCTGGACCGCTCGCCACAATACCCTGGCCGAACAGCGCACGCTCTGGCAGCGCTCGCCGCTGTTGTGGACCGCCGAGGTGGCCGATGCGCCGGCCCTTGAACGCCTGGCCGAACAAGCCCAACGCAGCCTCGACCTGCAAGATGGAGCGCTGCTGCGCGGGGTGCTGGCGAGCCTGGCCGACGGCAGCGAGCGACTGTTGCTGGTGATCCATCACCTGGCGGTGGACGGCGTGTCCTGGCGTGTACTGCTGGAGGACCTGCAACAGGCGTACGAGCAGTTGCAGGCCGGCCAGACGCCAGCGTTGCCGGCCAAGACCACGGCTGCGCAGACCTGGGCGCAACGGTTGCAGGCGCATGCCGGCAGCGCGACGTTGCAGTCCCAGCTGAAGTATTGGCAAGAGCAACTGCAAGGCGCCGGTCATGACTTGCCTTGCGACCATCCAGAGGGCGATTTGCGCAGGTGCCACGCGACCCAGGTCCAGACGCGGCTGGACAAGGACCAGACGCGACGCCTGTTGCAGCAAGCGCCGGCGGCTTATCGCACCCAGGTCAACGATCTGCTGCTGACGGCCCTGGCCCGGGTGATCGGCCGCTGGACTTCCCAGGCCTCGACCTTGATTCAGCTGGAGGGCCATGGCCGTGAGGCGCTGTTCGAGGATGTGGACCTGAGCCGCAGCGTCGGTTGGTTCACCAGCCTGTTCCCGGTGCGCCTGGCCCCGACGGCCACCACCGAAGGTTCGATCAAGGCGATCAAGGAGCAACTGCGGGCGATCCCAGACAAAGGGCTCGGCTTCGGCGTGTTGCGTTACCTGGGCGATGAACCGACGCGGCGCACCCTCGCGGCGCTGCCGGTGCCGCGCATCACATTCAACTATCTGGGCCAGTTCGACAGCGGCTTTGCCGACGACGCCGACGGCCTGTTTGTCCCGGCCAGCGAATCGGCGGGCACGGCGCAGAGCCCGTTGGCGCCGCTGGACAACTGGCTGACGCTCAACGGCAGCGTCTATGCCGGCGAGTTGAGCATCGACTGGACGTTCAGCTCGCAAATGTTCGATGAGGCGACGATCCAGGCGCTGGCCGAGGATTACGCTGGGGAATTGCAGGCATTGATCGACCACTGTTGCGAGCCGCGGCACCACGGGTTCACGCCGTCGGACTTCCCCCTGGCCGGATTGCAACAGCAACAGTTGGACGCCTTGCCGCTGGTGGCGCGCGACGTGGAGGACATCTATCCGCTGTCGCCGATGCAGCAGGGCATGTTGTTCCACACGCTGTACGAGCAGCAGGCCGGCCACTACATCAACCAGATGCGCGTGGATGTCGAAGGGCTGGACGTCGAGCGCTTCCGCCAGGCCTGGCAAGCGGCGACCGATGCCCACGACGTGCTGCGCAGCGGTTTTGTCTGGGAGGGTGATTTCAAGCGTGCATTGCAGGTGGTGCACAAGCGCGTAGCGGTCGCGTTGCAGCTGCATGACGCACGTACGCAGGCTGACCTGCCTGAGCACCTGAATACCCTCGCAACGGCCCAGCGCGAGCAAGGTTTTGCCCTCGATGCGGCGCCGTTGTTGCGGTTGGTGGTGGTGCGCGTGGCGCAGGAGCGTTATCACTTGATCTACACCAGCCATCACATCCTGATGGACGGCTGGAGCAATTCGCAGCTGCTCGGCGAAGTGCTGCAACGCTACAGCGGCCAACCCGTCACTGTGTCCGGCAGCCGCTACCGCGACTACATCGCCTGGCTGCAACGCCAGGACGCGGCGGCCAGCGAAGCGTTCTGGAAACCGGCGCTGCAACAGCTGGAGGCGCCAACACGACTGGCCGATGCGGTGGCCAAACCGGCCGACATGGGCAGTGGTTACGGCGATCATATCCACGTGCTGGACGAAGCGTCGACCCGTCGCCTGGAAGTTTTCGCCCGTGCCTCTAAAGTCACCGTCAACACGCTGGTGCAAGCGGCTTGGTTGCTGCTGTTGCAGCGCTACACCGGCAAAACCACCGTGGCTTTCGGCGCAACCGTGGCCGGGCGTCCGGCGGACTTGCCCGGCATCGAGCAGCAGATCGGCCTGTTCATCAACACCTTGCCAGTGATCGCCAGCCCTCGGGCCGAGCAGACCTTGGCCAGCTGGCTGCAAGCGGTGCAGGCGCAGAACCTGGCCCTGCGCGAATTCGAGCACACCGCGTTGCTCGACATCCAGCGCTGGGCCGGGCAGGGCGGCGACGCGCTGTTCGACAGCCTGCTGGTGTTCGAGAACTACCCGATTGCCCAGGCGTTGGAGCAGGGCGCGCCGGACGGTTTGCGCTTTGGTTCGCCAGTGACTCAGGAGCAGACCAATTACCCATTGACGCTGCTGGTGGGGTTGGAGCGGCAGTTGTCAGTGCACATGAGTTATCAACGGGCGAGTTTTGCTTCGGATACGGTGGAGCGGCTGGCGGCGCATCTGGCGCAGTTGCTTGGGCAGATGACTGCTCAAGGCGAGCGCTGCCTGGGTGAACTGTCGATGCTGGAATTCGATGAGCATCAACGTTTGACCCATGACTGGAACCCGGTCGATGCGCCGTTCGAACAAGACCTGTGCATTCATGAAATCATTGCGCGCCAGGCCGACGCTTCGCCGGATGCCCTGGCAGTGACTTTTGCCAACACGCGCCTGAGCTACAGCGAACTGGACGGCCGCGCCAATCGCCTGGCCCACAAACTCATCGAACTGGGCGTCGGCCCGGAAATGCGGGTGGGCGTGGCGATGCCGCGTTCCGAGCAATTGCTGATCGCCTTGCTGGCGGTGCTCAAGGCCGGTGGCGCGTACGTGCCGCTGGACCCGGATTACCCGGCCGAGCGCGTGGCCTACATGCTTGAGGACAGCCGTGCGCGGGTGTTGCTGACCGAGCAGGCGGTGGCGCAGACGCTGACGGTTCCGGCGGGGACCGAAGTGCTGATGCTGGACCGGATTGAGTTGAGCTCATATCCCTTCAACGCACCGGGCACAACGGTCACCCCAGACAACCTCGCCTACGTCATCTACACCTCCGGCTCCACCGGCAAACCCAAGGGCGTGGCCATCGCCCACCGCAACGTCTTGGCGCTGATCGACTGGTCCAGAACCGTCTACAGCCGCGACGACATTCAAGGCGTACTGGCGTCAACCTCGGTATGCTTCGACCTGTCGGTGTGGGAGCTGTTTGTCACCCTCGCCAACGGCGGCTCGCTGATCATCGCCCGCAACGCCCTGGAACTGCCGCACCTGCCGGCCCGCGATCAGGTGCGCCTGATCAACACCGTGCCTTCGGCGATCGCCGCGTTGCAGCGCAGCGGCGAGATCCCGGAAAGCGTGCGCATCATCAATCTGGCCGGTGAGCCGCTGAAGCAGAGCCTGGTGGATGCCCTCTACCCATCACACCTCACCTGTGGGAGCGAGCTTGCTCGCGATAGCGGTGGGTCAGTCGATGAGGGGCTAACTGCCAGGACGCCATCGCGAGCAAGCTCGCTCCCACAGGTTGTGGGTGAACAGGTGGGTGGGGTTGAGCATGTCTACGATCTGTATGGCCCCTCGGAAGACACCACTTATTCCACCTGGACCCGCCGCACCGCCGGCGGCACGGCGAACATCGGTCGCCCGCTCAAGCACACCGCCAGCTACCTGCTGGACGCCAACCTGCAACCGGTGCCGCAAGGCGTCTCGGCGGAGCTGTACCTGAGCGGCGCGGGCATCACCCGGGGTTATCTCGGGCGCGCGGCGATGACCGCCGAGAAATACGTGCCGAACCCGTTCTCGACGACAGGCGAACGCCTGTATCGCACCGGTGACCTGTGCCGCTATCGCGCCGATGGCGTGCTCGAATACCAGGGCCGACTCGACCATCAGGTGAAGATCCGCGGCTTCCGCATCGAGCTGGGCGAAATCGAGGCGCGGCTGCTGCAGCAAGCCGAGGTAAGCGACGTCGCCGTGCTGGCCCAGGAAGGGCCGGGCGGGCAGCAGTTGGTGGCTTACGTGGCGGCCTCGACCGACGCGGACACTTTGCGCGATCAACTCAAGGCCAATCTCAAGGCACACCTGCCCGACTACATGATCCCGGCCCACTGGCTGTTCCTCGATTACCTGCCGCTGACCCCCAACGGCAAGCTCGACCGCAAGGCCTTGCCGAGCATCGAAGCCGGGTCTTCACAGGGCGGTTACGAGGCGCCGGCCAACGAGCTGGAGCACCGGATCGCCGGCATCTGGCAAGAAGTGCTGGAAGTGGAACAGGTCGGGCGCAACGACCATTTCTTCGAGCGCGGCGGTCACTCCTTGCTGGCGACGCAGGCCGTCTCCCGGCTGCGCAAGCTCACGCGTTATCCGCTGAGCCTGCGCGACCTGTTCGACCATCCGCAACTCAAGGCACTGGCGGCACTGATGAGCGAGACCGGCGACGGCGCGGAGCGGGCCGGCGATTCCAGCCAGGTCCGACTCAAGGCCCATGGGCCACGGCAATCGGCACCGCTGTCGCTGGTGCAGCGGCGGTTGTGGATCGCCGAGCAGCTGGCCGGCGGCACCTCGGCCTATGGCATGCCCATGGCGCTGCGGTTGTGCGGCGAGTTGTCGGTCGAGCGGCTGATGAGCAGCTTTGCCGAAGTGACACGCCGTCACGCCGTGCTGCGCACCGCGTATGTCCAGGATGACGAAGGCGATCCGCTGGCGCTGATTGCCGATGAGGTCCGGCTGGATTTCCCGCTAGTCGATCTGTCCGACCTGTCGCCCGGTGCCCGGCAGGAGCAAGTGGCCCAGGCGATCCTGGACAACGCCAGTACCCCGATTGATCTGGAGCAGGCGCCATTGCTGCGCGGGCGGATCCTGCGCCTGGGGCCGACCGAGCACGTGTTGTTGTACGCCATGCACCACATCATTTCCGATGGCTGGTCGATGGGGCTGTTGATCAATGAACTGGTGCAGATCTACGAAGCGTCCCTGCGCGGCGAGCCCATGCCGCTGGCGCCGCTGGAGGTCCAGTACCACGACTTCGCCTTGTGGCAGCAGGCGCTGGAAGACCAAGGCGTGCTGGCGCGCCAGGGCGATTATTGGAAGCAGCGGCTCGACGGTTACCACGGGCGTCTTGATTTGCCTTTGGACAATCCACGCGGCCAGACGGCCTCCTTTGCCGGCGATGCGCTGCAGTTCGAGCTGCCTGCCGGGCTGAGCGCGGCGTTGCGCCGGGTGTCGAGCGCGGCCGGCGTCACGTTGTACAGCACGTTGCTGGCGTCGTTCCAGGTGTTGTTGCATCGCCTCTGCGACGCGCAGGATCTTGTCGTCGGCGCTGACGTGGCCGGGCGCGAACAACCCGAGCTGGAGCGCTTGATCGGCTTCTTCGTCAACGTCCTGCCGTTGCGTTCGCACTTTGCCGCCGATGTCGGCTTCAACCGGTTCCTGGCGCAGACCCAGGACCATCTGCTCGGCGCGCTGGAACATCAGGACCTGCCGTTCGACCAGATCGTCGAGGCCGCGGGCGTGCCGCGGCACAAGGGCATGAACCCATTGCTGCAGGTGTTGTTCGTGATGAACAACGTGCCGGTGCGCACGCGTTCCATGGCCGGCTTGAGCGTCGAGTTCCTGCCGGCGCTGCAGAACCATTCTAAATTCGACATGGCATTGTTCGTTGACGAAGAAGAAGGGCAATTGCGCGGTAATTGGCAATTCGCCACAAGCTTGTTCGGACATGAGCGCATCCAGTACCTGATCCGGGCCTGGACGGCCCTGCTGGAACAGATCGTCGCTGATCAGGACATTCAATTGGGAGCTATCAGCATGCCAGTCGACAACGTGGCGACAGCCGCCACGCCTGCCAACGTCCCGGGGCCCAAGGCCGACAAACTGGGCAAGTTTCTCAAGCGTTCGGCGACCCCGGCCGCGCGGCCACGTCCGGCGTTGGTGCGCGAATCGCTGGTGGCGGCGCCCCAGCGTTTCCCGCTGATGCTGGAGCCCGGCGAGCCGCACCTGGACGTCATCGAGTGGATCCGGCAGAACCGGCCGTTGATCGAGCAGAAGCTGGCCGAGCACGCCGGCATCCTCTTCCGTGGCTTCGAACTGGACGGTATCCAGGGCTTCGAAGCGTTCGCCGAAGCGATCCAGCCGGGGCTGTACGGCCAGTACGGCGACCTGCCGAAGAAGGAAGGCGGCAAGAACACCTACCGGTCCACGCCGTACCCGGAACGCAAGATGATCCTGTTCCACAACGAGAGCTCCCATCAGGACCGTTGGCCGCGCAAGCAGATGTTCTATTGCGAGCAGGCCGCACCCGTGGGCGGCGCGACCCCGGTGGTGGATTGCCGCCTGATGTACGAAAAGCTGCCGGCGGACCTTCGCGAGAAGTTCGAGGACAAGGGCTTGCTGTACGTGCGCACCTTCACCGACAAACTCGACGTGTCGTGGCAGCACTTCTTCAAGACCGAAGATCGCCTTGAAGTGGAGGCCCGTTGCCGGGCCGGCGGCATCCAGTGGCGCTGGCTCGATAACGATGAACTGCAGACCCGCACGCCGGGGCCGGCGATCATCACGCACCCGATCACCGGGGAAAAATCCTTCTTCAACCAGGTGCAGCTGCATCACATCCATTGGCTGGAGCCGGACGTGCGCCAGGACCTGTTGTCGATGTACGGCCTGGAGCGCATGCCCCGGCACGTGTACTACGGCGACGGCACGCCGATCGAAGACGAGGTGATGGCGCGTATCGGTGAGTTGTACGAAGCCTGCGCGGTGCGTTTCGACTGGCAGAAAGGTGACGTGATCCTGTTGGACAACATGCTCGTGGCCCACGCCCGCGACCCGTACGAGGGGCCGCGCAAGATCGTCGTCGCCATGGGCGATATGTACGACCACGCTAGCCTGGAGCGTCCAGCGGGCGCCGGGCGATCGGTCCGTGGCGCATTCAATACCGAGGAAAGCGGAGCATGAACGAGGTGACGATGGACACGCAGGAAGCGGGTTTTGCCCTGACGCCCGAACAGCAACGGGCACTTGAGCAACTGTCGGGCACGGTGACCTGTGGCGAGGCCTTGCGTTGGCTGAATGTGGTCATTGACGATGATCTCGACCCGCAGCGATTGCAGGTCGCCTTCGACACGCTGGTGGCGCAGCAACCGATGTTGCTGGCGCGACTGACCAAGGTCGGCGGTTTCCACGGTTTGCGTCAGGTGGCCCATGCGGGACGTTTCCCACTGACGATACAGGCCAGCGAACAACCGGCCGAGGAAGTCCGGGCGCAGATCAGCGAGACGCTTGGCCGGGCTTTTGTGCTTGGCGAATCGGCCAGCGTCCAGGCGGTGCTTTATCGTCTGGCGTCTCGGCAATGGCAATTGCTGCTGGGCGTCGCCCGCCACAGCGCTGATGCGCCGTCGATGAACCTGCTGCTTGAACAGCTACGGCAGGCTTACGCCGGCGATGGGGCGGAGGAAGAAGCGCCCGGTGAGTTTGCCCAATACCTGGAGTGGCGCAGCGAAGTGGTGCTGGATGAAGATGCCGGCACTGCAAGAAATTACTGGCAGCAGCATTTGCACGGCCTGCAGACGGCGATCGACACGCCGTGGCTGGCTGCGCGTCGTGCCGGTGGTGGAACAGCCGATGCGCAGATTTCGCTGATCTTCGAGCCGGCCCGACGCGACGCCTTGCAGCGGTTGGCCGAGCAGCTCGGCCAACCGCTGGCGACGTTGCTGCAAGGCGCATGGTGGGTGCTGCTGGGACGCCTGGGTGGTCTTGAGCAAGCGCTGGTCGGCGTGCGCCACGACAGCCGTGGCGACTATGACTACTTCGCCAATGCCTTCGGCGTGTTCGAAAAGAACCTGCCGCTTTGCGTTCCATTGCCCGCCGACGCGCCGTTCAGCGAGTGGCTGGCGGAGCTGGCGACGCGTCTCGAAGCCCATCGCACCTGGCAGGAATACTGGACGCCGGAACTGGCGTCGGAGGCGGCGTATCCGGCCTATGGCTTCGCGATTGCCCCGGCAAATCCTGTTCGCAGCAGCGCTGGCCTGACGTGGGCGACTGAGCCCTTGCCTGGGCGGGATGCGTTCGAACTGCTGCTGCAGATTCAACTGGACGACACCCAACAACTGGTTGCGGTCGACCTCTGCTACGCCCGCTCGGGTTATTCGCAAGCCGCGGTCCGCAGCGTGCTCGAACAATACGAGGTGCTGCTGGCCTCGATCCTCGTGGCTGCGCACACGCCACTGGCGCAGCTCAACTTGCTCGGCGACACCGAGGAGCAGCGTTTGCGGGCGATCAACCCGGCGATGCAGGCATTGGTGGATAACCGCTACCTGCCGCAGCGCATCGCCGAGCTGGCGCTGCAGACGCCGGACGCCATCGCCCTGAGCGAGGCTGGTCAATCGCTGAGCTACGGTCAGCTGAAAGATCAGGTCGAGCGCGTCGCGCAGGGCCTCACGGACCAAGGCCTGGGCGAAGGGTCGATTGTCGCCCTGGCCTTGCCGCGCTCGGCGGAACTGGTGACCGCGATGCTGGCGAGCTGGCGCATCGGCGCGGCTTATCTGCCGCTGGATATCCAGTGGCCCCAGGCCCGTCAGGCGTTGATGCTGGAGCAGGCCGGTGCCGCTGTGTTGCTCACCGATGCAACACATTTGCCTGCCTGGCAGGCGCAGCCGTTCAAGGCGCTGGCAATCGCCGAGCTTGATCGTTCTTCAAACACGCCGTTGCCGGCCCTCACGACCAAGGGCAATGACATTGCCTATGTGCTGTTCACCTCAGGTTCCACCGGCGTGCCCAAGGGCGTGGTGATCGAACATCGGCAATTGCTCAACTACACCGCCCAGGCCAGCCAGGCGTTGGGGCTGAGCCGGTGCAAACACGTAGCTTTGAGCTCTACCGTGGCGGCGGACCTGGGCAATACGGCGCTGTTTGGCGCGTTGTTCAATGGCGCGACCTTGCATTTGGCCAGTGATGAACAGATGCAGGACGGCGCGCTCTTTGCCGGGTTCCTGCGAGAACAACAGATCGACTGCCTGAAAATTGTCCCGTCGCACCTCGCGGCGTTGCTCGACAGTGAGCAGGCGATGCTGCCGCAGCTGCTGGTGCTTGGCGGCGAGCCGATTGCGCCGACGCTGGTCGAGCGTATCGCCCGGTTGCGCAGCGATTGCCGGGTGTTCAACCACTATGGGCCGACCGAAGCCACGGTCGGAGTGATGATCCATAGGTTGGCGCTGGATGGCGCTGCCGATGATTGTTCGGCGCTGACCCAGGTGCTGGGCAATAACCAGGTCTACGTGCTGGACGCTGACAGGCGCCTGGCGCCGGTGGGTGTGCTGGGCGAGGTGTACCTGGGCGGTGCGCAGTTGTGCCGGGGCTATGTGAATGCCGAGGCGGACAAGCAGACGTTCATCCCGAGCCCGTTCGACCCGGCGCAGCGCCTGTATCGCACCGGCGACCTGGCGCGTTATCGCCCGGACGGCGGGATCCAGTTGCACGGTCGCCGCGATCAACAGGTCAAGGTGCGCGGGTTCCGCATCGAACTGGCGGAAATCGAGGCCGAGCTACTACGTGTATCGCAGGTGGCCGAAGCGCTGGTATTGCCCGCCGAGCAGGGCTTGTTGGCATTTGTCGTGCCTCGGCAAGGCCTGTCTTCGGGCGTGCTCGATGCCGTGCGCGCCGAACTGAGCGCGCGCCTGCCCGGCGTGATGGTGCCGCAGCAGCTGCAACTGATCGAACGTTTCCCGCGGCTGGCCAACGGCAAGATCGATCGCAAGGCGTTGCAGCAGTTGGCGGTCGTGATCAGCGATGAAGAGGATGCCGCGCCCCGCGATGCACTGGAGCAACTGCTGGCCGCGCGCATGGCGCAATTGCTTGGGCTTGAACGATTGGGCATCGAGCGCGACTTCTTCGCCGCCGGCGGCCATTCGCTGCTGGTGATCAAGCTGGTGGCCGGCATTCGCAAGTTGTTGCAGTGCGACATCCATCCTGGGCTGGTCTTCGATCATCCGACCGTGGCGTCCCTGGCCATGGCCTTGCGAGCGGTGGAGGGCAGTCCGGGGCAACTGGAAAAAATCGCTCAGGTGCGTTTGCGCATGGAAGCGCTGAGCCCCGAGGAAAAGGCCCGGCTGACCGAACAGGCTCAACAGCTGCAAGCCGCCAAGGCCGCGCAAGGCCGCTGAAAGGGAGACCGTTCCCACGCTCCGCGTAGGAACGATCGCTTCAATCAACAAGAGGCCGATGCCCGTTCGCATCGGCTTTTTTTTTGAGCTTTTACGCAAATGATAAAAAAACTCATTCCGGTTTTTCCCAGGTGCTGCGTCTTACTAAGGTATGCGGGCAAATCGGCTCGGGCAGGGCTGCCCAGGCGCCGGTTGTGTCCAGGAAAAATTTAGCTGTCGTCCAGTCGGATGACCGTACCCGGGGAGGGGTCGGTCAGCGGTACACCGTGCTGGCGAGCGGCAGGCCCTTCGGCCCCCATGGACTTTTCACTTCTACCAATAATAGAGAGCACGATGTCGGCAATTCATGAGTTGAAACCGCTGTTCAAGGCACTGGTCATGTCCCGCGGCCTGCGTTCGCGCCGGGTGTTGACGGGCCTGGGTCTGGTCTGCGTGTTGCCATTGAGCGCCCAGGTGATGGCTGAAAACGTCAGCATCAACATCCCTGCGCAACCGCTGCCGCAGGCATTAAAAGCGTTCGGCGAGCAGACCAACCAACAAGTGATCTATAACGCCGACGAACTGGCCGGCCTGAAAAGCAATCGCGTCAGCGGCAAGATGAGCCCGCAAGCGGCCATCGCCGAATTGCTCAAGGGCACCGGCGTGCGCCACAGCCTCGAGGGCAATACCCTGATGCTGGTAAAGGGCTCCGGCGCAGGCCTGGAACTGGGCGCGACCACCATCAACGCGCAGCAGCCGGAGGCCACCACCGAAGGCAGCAACTCGTACACCAGTAATGCCGTGACCATCGGCAAGGGCACTCATACCCTGAAGGAGATTCCGCAGTCGATCACGGTGATGACGCGCAAGCAGATGGATGACCAGAACCTTGTCAGCCTCAAGGACGCCGTCAACCAGACCACCGGCGTCGTCGGCCTGCAGGGCGTCGGCCAGGGCATGATCCTCTCGTCGCGCGGTTTCCAGATCGATGACTGGCAGTACGACGGTGTGCCGATCCCGCGTAACACCTACTCGCTGGGCAACTGGGCGACCCAGGACCTGATTTTCTTCGACCGCCTGGAAATCCTTCGTGGCGCGTCCGGCCTGCTGCAAGGCACCGGCAGCCCCGGCGGCGCCGTCAACCTGGTGCGCAAGCGTGGCCAGAGCGCCCCGACCGTGACCCTGACCGGCAAGGCCGGCTCCTGGGACCACTACGGCCTGCAACTGGACGCCGGCGGCCCGCTGAACGAGGCCGGCAACATCCGCGGTCGTATCGTCGCCGACGAAGACCAGAGCAATTCCTTCGTCGATCATGCCTGGAACAAGACCCACTCGCTCTACGGCTCGCTGGACATCGACCTGAGCGAAGACACCACCCTGGGCTTCGCGGCCAGCCAATCCAATGGCGAGTCGCGCGGCAACATCCGCGGTCTGCCACGCTACGCCGATGGCTCGATGCCGGACGTGTCGCGCTCGACCTACACCGGCGCGCGCTGGAACCGTTCCGATATCGACGTCACCACGCTGTACGCCGACCTGGAGCATCGCTTCAACGAGGATTGGGCGTTCAAGGTCGGTGCCGTGCAGATGACCGAAGACAACCAGGCAAAAAACCAGCGCACGCAAAGTCCTGGCGGCCTGCTACCGGATGGCAGCCGTGTGCAATATGCCGACTTCGTGACTGACTTCCAGTCCACCAAGGTGGGTCTGGACATGAACCTGGTCGGCAAGTTCGAAGCCCTGTCGATGGAGCAGGAGGTCATGCTCGGCGGCAACTACTCCCAGCTGGAGACGGACGACAAATACGCCCGGACCTTCAACAGCAGCACCGACAATATCTTCGACCTCGACAACAACCGTCCGGACATCAGCTATGAGGGCCTGATCAACAGCCCGGGTGGCATGGGCACACTGAGCAAGTACGACATTCGCCAGAAAGGTATATACGGTACCTGGCGCGTCAAGCCGGTGGACGATCTGACGCTGATCCTCGGCTCCCGGGTCAGCTGGTATGACTTCAGCTACAAGTCGAAAACCGAACGGGCGGCCGGTATCACCCCCAACGCGCCGAGCACTGGAAGTGAGACGGGGGAGGTCACGCCATACGCCGGTATCGTCTACGATTTGAGTCGTGAGTGGGCGGTGTACGCCAGTTACACCGACGTGTTCCAGCCGCAGACCAACGTTGATGCCAACGGTTCCGTGCTCAAGCCCGTCATCGGCACCAACTATGAAGTGGGTCTTAAAGGTGAATTGATGGACGGTCGGGTCAATACTTCCCTGGCTGTCTTCCGCTACGACCATGAAAACCGTGCGGTTAATGACGGCGGTTCGGGATGTGGTGGCTTCGGTTGCTCGACAGCCTCGGGCAAGGTGCGTAGCCAGGGCATCGAGGCCGAGATCAGCGGTGAAGTGATAGACAACCTGCAGCTGTTCGCGGGCTACACCTACAACACCACCAAGTACTTGGAAGACCCGACCAACGAAGGCAGTGTCTTCAGTACCTGGACGCCGAAACACATGCTCCGGGTGTGGGGCAACTACCAGTTCACCGGTGACTGGAACCGGGTCAATGCCGGCCTGGGCTTCACCACTCAAAGCCATACGCAGGTCTTCGACCTCAACTATGACGTTCCGGGTTATACCGTGTGGAATGCCCGCGTCGGCTATCAGTTGACGCCGGAGATCGGGTTGGCGGTCAATGCCAACAACCTGTTCGACAAGACGTATATCACGCCGGCTTACAACCAGATCAACGGTAACAACAACTTCGGTGATCCGAGGAATCTGATGTTTACCGTGAAGTACACGCCGCAGTTTTGATTTTCGGCGGCAACAAAAAACCGACCCGCCTTTCGCGGGTCGGTTTTTATGGGGTTAATTTCGCTGGAAACGCAAACCCCTTGGCGAGGGAGCTTGCTCCCTCGCCAAGGGGTTGTCTTTTCCTCGGGACAACGGCTATTTGCTTGTGGAAATGGAGGCCTGGGCACATCCGCCGTCGATGCAAGATGACCCAGCGCCTTCGCGAGCAGGCTCGCTCCCACACTGGATCTCCAGTGAATAAAAAAACCAGCGACACCACAGATCCCATGTGGGAGCGAGCTTGCTCGCGAAGAGGCCGGTCCATTCGACATCTTCTTCGACTGTGCCACCGCCTTCGCGAGCAGGCTCGCTCCCACAGTGGATCTCCAGTGAATAAAAAAAACAGCGACACCACATAACCCATGTGGGGCTGGACACGCCACTTAAACTGCCGAGTTATATCCCTTGCGCCACGCTCGTCAGTAACACCTCAACCAACGAATCAAGCAACCCCTCATCAAAGATCATGCCCCGATGGCGCAACGGAGAATGCACCGAGCACTGCAACTCGCCAGTCAAGCTATGTTCCCTGACCAACGCCTCGCAAAACGCCAGCTCTTGCGGTGTTTTCTCCGCCTCGGTCCACCAGCAGCTGGGACGTACCCGTACCGGCTTGAAAGTGAACCCTTCAAAGGCCTCCAGCAACCGGTCATGCACCGAAAACGCCTGGGCATTCATGACCTCTTCCTTGACGCTCTGCACGACCGACAGCAAGTCGCCTCGCTCAGGCTCGATCTGGCCGGCGGCCCACTCGTGGAAGGCCTTGACCGAGCTGTCAGGGTGTTCCCGTCGAAAGGCCGCGGTGCGTTCCGTAAGAGCAGGGAACAGCAGATCGAAGTACTCGATTGCCTCATGCAGATCCTGCGAGGCCGGGTCGGTTTTTTTCTCCGCAAGCAGTTCCCGATGACGCGGCAATGTCGCGGGATACAGGTGCTCGGGAATCGTACTGTCCACCAGCCCCAGGAAACCCACCGTATGACCCTGGCTTTCCAGGGTTGCCGCGATGTCCAGGGCAATCGCCCCGCCCAGGGACCATCCCATCAGGTAATACGGACCCTCTGGCTGAGCCGAGACGATTTCCTGGCTGTAGTCGGCAATCATCTGGTGCCAGGCCTCGGGGCCCGCATGGGGTTCGCTGAAGCCGCGGTGCATGACGCCGAAGGTGCGTGCGCGATTTTGCAGTTTGCGCGCCAGTGGCTGGTAGCAGAAGACGATGCCCCCGCTGGGGTGCAGGCAGAACAGCTGCGGTGCGCTGACGGGCGCGTTGTTCAGGGCGACGAGGCACTGCGTCTGCTCGCGGTGTTTTTGCGAAATGAACCGGGCCAGTTCGGCGATGCTCGGGTTGGCCAGCAGTTCTTGCAGGCGCACCGTGTGGTTCAGGCGTGCCTTGAGGTTGGCGATGAGCTCGATCGCCAGGATCGAATGCCCACCCAGCTCAAAAAAACTGTCGCTGATACCCACGCGCTCGACCTTCAGCGACTGTTGCCAGAGTTGCACCAGGGCCTGTTCCAACTGTGTGCGGGGCGCCACGTAGGTCGAATGCCGGAGGTCGGCGTCCGGTTCCGGCAAGGCCTTGCGATCGAGCTTGCCGTTGGCATTGAGGGGCAAGTGATCGATGAGTAACAGATGGCTGGGCACCATGTAGTCCGGCATCTGCGTTTTCAGCGCAGTCAGCAGGCCTTCGCGCAACTCGGCCGAGGCCGGTTGCGTCGGGATGACGTAGGCGATCAATTGCAGGCCGCCCGGGCCTTCATGGGCCAACACCACGCAATCGCGGACCGCCGAGAGCATTTGCAGGCGCGCCTGGATCTCGCCCAACTCGATGCGGAAGCCGCGGATCTTGACCTGGTGATCGAGGCGTCCGATGTATTCGATGCTGCCGTCGCTGAGGTAGCGGGCCAGGTCCCCGGTGCGGTACAGGCGTCCGCCCGGCAGTGGGTCGAACGGGTCTGGAATGAAACGGCTGGCGGTCAGGTCGGCGCGCTGGTGGTAACCACGGGCCAGGCCCGCGCGACCGACATACAGCTCGCCGATGCAACCCTTGGCCACCGGGTTCAGGTGCGCATCGAGCAAATACCAGGACAGATCGACGATGGGCTCGCCGATGGGGCTGGCGGCCTCGCCATGCAAATCCTGCAACGACAGCGGCCGCCAGGTGACATGCACCGTGGTTTCGGTGATGCCGTACATGTTGATCAATTGTGGTGTCTGGTCGCCGAAACGTTCGAACCAGGGGCGCAGGCTCTGCACATCAATCGCTTCGCCACCGAAAACTACCTGCCGCAGCTGGTGGACGAGGGGCTGCCAAGGCTCGCATGCAACTCGCAGCAATGACTTGAATGCCGATGGGGTCTGGTTGAGCACCGTGACCTTTTCCTGGCAGAGGAGGGCGTAGAAATCCTCGGGCGAACGGCTTACGGCGAGGGGCACGATGACCAGTCGACCGCCATGCAGCAGGGCACCGAAGATCTCCCACACGGAAAAATCGAAGGCGTAGGAGTGAAACAGGCACCACACGTCCTGCTGGTCGAAACCGAACCAATGGTCGGTGGCCTGGAACAATCGGCTGACGTTGTGGTGCGCGAGCAGTGCGCCTTTGGGTTTGCCGGTGGAGCCGGAGGTGTAGATCACGTAGGCCAGGTTGTCCGGATCCATCGGCACGTGCGGATTGTGTTCGGGACAGGTGCTGACGGCATCGACCGGATCCAGTAACAGGCAGTCGACGCCGGCGGGCAGCGCCAGCGAATCAAGCAGGTGGGCCTCGGTCAGGATCTGCCTGACGCCGCTGTCCTCGATCATGTAGGCCAGGCGATCGGCCGGGTAGGCCGGGTCCAGCGGTACGTAGGCGCCGCCGGCCTTGAGAATCGCCAGCAGGCCGATGATCATCCGTGGCGTGCGTTCGACGGCGATGCCGACCAGTACGTCGGGCCCGACGCCTTGTTCGATCAAACGATGGGCCAATTGGTTGGCGTGTCGATTGAGCTCGGCATAGCTCATGTGCTGCCCTTCGAACGTCAGGGCTATCGCCTCTGCGGTGTTGGCGGCGTGGGTTTCGATCACCTGGTGCAGGCACTCTTCCTGGCGCAACCGGGTCGGCCGGCGGTTCCAGTCGTTCAGGGTCAGCCGCTGTTCATCGGCGCTCAACAATGGTAGCTCGCCGAGGGCGCAGCCGGGCGTTTCGATCAGGCCGCGCAGCAGGTTCTGCCAATGCTCGGCCATGCGCTCGATGGTTTGTGTGCGGTACAGGTCACGGCTGTATTCGAAGGTCGCCACGGTCTGCTGTTGTGAATAGTCGACATCCAGCGACACGTCGAACTTGGCCTGGTTTTCGCCGGTGTCGAGAAACTCCAGAATAAATTGCTCCGGACTTGGCAGCGACGCCGCCTGTGATCCGGTGCGCCAGTTGAACAGGACCTGAAACAGCGGGTTGGCGCCCAATTGATCGAGCATCAATTCCAGCGGGTAATCGGCATGCTCCAGCGCGGCGAGGGACTGCGCGCGCAGATCGCGGAGAAAATCCAGCGCGCTGCGGGTCGAGTCGATCCGCGCCCGATACACCTGGCTGCTGACAAAAAAACCTATCAGGTCCTGGCTTTCATGGTTGTTGCGGTTGGCGTTGGGAACGCCGACGGTGAAGTCGTTCTGGCGGCTGTAGCGGGCCAGCAGCAATTGCCAGGCACCCAGCGCTACCACGAACGGCGTCAGCCCCTGGCGTTGGCAGAACGTGTCGAGCGCCTGGACCATCGCCGGGGCCAGCGCCACCTGCACACGGCCGGCCATGTGTGTCTGGCTCGCGGTGCGCGCAAAGTCCTGTGGCAGTTCCAGTGTGGGCAGGTCGTGGCCCAGGTACTCGCTCCAGTATTCGCCGCCGCGCCGGCAGGCCAGGCTCTGCAAGTACCCGCCGCGTTGCCACGTCGCGTAGTCGGCGTATTGCAGGGGCAACGGCGGCAGCGGTGACGGATCGCCCAGCAAGCCCTGGGCATAGGCCTGGGTCATGTCCTGCATGAGGATCGTGTTGGACCAGGCATCGGACACGATGTGATGCATATTCAGCAACAGCACATGTTCCGCAGGGCTCAGCCTGAGCAGTGTGGCCCGCATCAGCGGCGCCTGGGTGAGATCGAACGGTTGCCGGGCGTGTTGCTCGATGCGCTGCGAAAGCGTCGGCTGGTCGAGCCCGGCAAGGTCTTCGCGATGCAGGACCAGGCAGGCGTTGCGCTCAACCACCTGGGTGGCGGCGCCGTCGATTTCGAGGAACGCGGTACGGAGGATGTCGTGCCGGTCGATGACCCGATTCAGCGCTTGCTCCAGGGCAGCGGCATTCAGCTCGCCCGTCAGGCGCAGGGCACGTGGCAGGTTGTAGGCCGACCGGGTCGGGTCGCGCTGTTGTTCCAGCCACAAGCGTTGCTGGGCGAAAGACAAGGGCGCGCGGTCCAGCCGGCTGCGGTTGGACCGCGCGTGCAGATCGTCGGCGGCGTCATCGAGCAGCAGCGCCAGCAGATCATCATCTAGCAATTCGTTCATGGTGTTCTCGCGGTAGACAGCATTGCGTCGGGCAGGCTCAGGCGAAGGCTGCCGGGACCTTTTCAGTGACGACCTGACCGGCCTGCATCCGCACCAGCTGATCGGCGATGTCGAAGTAACGGTCGTCGTGGGAAATGACGATGATGGTCTTGCCCAGGGCCTTCAGCTCCGGCAGCAGCTCGGTGTAGAAGATCCGCCGGAACACCGGGTCCTGGTCGGCGGCCCATTCGTCGAAGACCAGCACCGGGCGTTCTTCCAGCCAGGCGTTGAGCAGGGCCAGGCGCTTGCGCTGGCCGGTGGAGAGATCAGTGGTGCTGAAGACACCGTCGCGAATGCTGACCTTGTGGGCAATCTCCAGGCGCTCCAGGTAACGATTGGCGGTCCCCGGCACTTGCTGGTCGCCTTGCACCAGTTCATCGAACAGGTAGTAGTCGGCAAAAATCGTGGTGAACAACTGGCGATAATCGTCACGCTGCGCAGCCAGCACCGGCTTGCCATCGAGCAGAATTTCACCGCCCTGGGGCGCATAGAGGCCCAGCAGCAATTTGATCAGCGTGGTCTTGCCGCCGCCGTTCTCGCCGACGATGAATACGATCTCGCCCTGGGCGATGGACAGGTTGACCGGTCCCAAGGCGAAGGCCTGGCTGCCGTCGACCGCCGGGAAGGCGTAGTGCACGTCACGCAATTCAAGCTGCTGGATCGTCGGCTTGGGCACGTTCTTATCGTTGAGCAGCAGGTGCGGCTCCGGCGAGGAGAACTGCTCGGCCAATTCCGCAATGCGCTTGAATGCAATGTTGGCGCGGCTGATCACCGGCAAGGTCATCACCAGGTATTCCAGCGGACCTTTCATATACAACAGCACCAGCACAAAACCGCTGAGCACCGCCTTGTCGATGCCCAGCCACAGCGATTGCAGGGCCAGGACCAGACCAATGACCACAAAAAACAGCATCGAGCCGAAGGTCTTGGCGACCACGAAGGTGTTGACCGAGCGGATGTTGGTATCGCAGATCTGCTCGGCGGTGGCTTCGATGCGCTGGCTGAACATGCGTTGGCGACGAGGCCGATGGATACGCAATTCCTTGGCGCCGGCGGCGATCGCGCTGTAGTGCTTTTGCAGGGCGTCTTCAGCCTCGCGGGCCGCTTCGAAACCGCGAATGCCACGGGCTCGCGCCACGTACTGGATGACCGTGCCGATCACCAATGCCACCAGCAGCAGCGCAAACATCGGCAATGACAGGTAGGCCAGGTAGGCCAGGCAGCCGAGGGTGACGGTGAAGGCGATGGCCAATGGCGCAAAGGAGAAAGCGAAGTTGCTGACCATGTTGACGTCGTGGGTCAGTATCGGGATGAGCCGATGACTGCGAAAACGCTCGATCTGTTCGATCGGTGCCAACAGGACTTTCTGGCCGAGGGATTTGCGCAGGCTGGCGATGATGTTCTGGCCGACATGGTTGGTGCCGATGTCCGACAGGATCGAGGTCAGCAGCGCCGCCGCGCAAAGCCCGGCGAAGGTGCCGAGCATGTGTGGCGAGGGCCCGGCATCGGCGTTCAGCGCGTCGTTGATGGTCGCCAGCAGGGCGGTGATGCTCAGGCCACCGAGCATGCCCAAGAGGATGGAGCCTACGACAATCAGCCGGAAGGGTTTGAGCAGGATGAACAATTCGGTGATCACCCCGCGTTGTGGTTGGCTCATGGAGGTTCCCTGCTAGATAAAAAGGGCGAAGGCCATCGGGGGCATTCACCGCATGGGCTGGAGGACGGCGGCACGCCGGTTGGGGCGCGCCCACCTATGGAACGATTGGAGGGGAAGGGGATTTAACGAGGAACCGCCTGACACACATTATTGTGGCGAGGGAGCTTGCTCCCGCTCGGTTGCGCAGCGACCGCAAAATCTCGGGGCCGCTGCGCCCGAAGCGTCGGACCGGCCCAGCGGGAGCAAGCTCCCTCGCCACAAAAGCGTGTCCGGCAGGTTGAGCTACATCTCCCGGGCGACCCGGAACCCCAGCCAATCGCCGCGGGCATCGGAGAACACCGCGTTGCGGTTGCCCGAACGGGAGAACACCGGTGCTTCGCCCCAATCGTTGCCACGGATGCGCCGCACTTTGCAGTTGCCCGTCAGTGCGGCGCTGCCGCCGCCTGGAGCATTGAGGTAGTTTTCGTTGAAGCAATCGGCGGTCCATTCGTAGACGTTGCCGTGCATGTCGTATACGCCGAAGGCATTGGGCGCGAAGCTGCCGGCCGGCGCGGTGAAGTTGTAGCCATCGGCGGCGCCGTAGGTATTGGCGTGCTGGGCGATGCTGTAGTCCTTGCCTTCATCGAACGGGAAGGGAAACGGGCCATCGCTGCCGCCGCGCGCTGCGTATTCGCGCAGGGACTCGCTGACCAACCGATACGGCTTGCCGGTTTTTTTCGACAGCCACGCCACGTAGGCGCTGGCCTCGGCGAAATCCATGCACACCGCTGGGTGCCGGTCGGTGTATTGCTTGCGCGGATCGCTGCCCTGGTAATCCGGGATGCCGGCCTGGCACGCGCGGCCGGGGCGCTTGTCGCCGTCAGGCATCACGTAGCCGCTGTCGCGCAGGTAGGCGAACCACTCGCCTTTGAGCACCTGGAAGCGGCTGATTGCCACCGGCTTGTCGAACGTCACCGGGTGCATCGGGCCTTCGTCGGGCTCGCGGCCGACCTCGTTGTCCGGCGTGCCCATCTGGAAGGTGCCGGTGGGCAGCACGACCATCTCCGGGCAGTCCTTGCAGTCGCGAAATACCTGGCCCGGTTGCGAGGCCTGGGCATGGGAGGGCAACAGGGCGGTGAGGGCCAATGCCGGAAGCGTCTTCAATAAAAATCGGTTCATCGATTGCTCTCGATCAGTCATCAGAGTGTTTTGCTCAACAGCGCCATGAAGCGGTCGATTTCCACTTCGGTGTTGAGCAGCCCCGGCGCGGTGCGGATCACCGGCCCGGCATCGCGGTGCACGGCGTCGGCGATGACGCGGTTTTGGATCAGGTAGGCAGCGATCTCATCGCTTTTGCGATTCTTGACCCGGAAGAAGGTGAAGCCGGCCGACAGCTCCGGGCTCGGTGGCGTGACCAGCTCGATCTGCGGCAGCGCCAGCAGTTGTTTCTTCAGGTAGCTGTTCAGCGCGTGAATGCGCGCCTTCACCTCGGCCTTGCCCAGTTGCAGATGCAGCTTGAAGGCCTCGTCCGCTGCCCAGCGATGCTCAAAGGCGTGGTAGCCGCCCGGGCTCATGGTGGTCGAAAACGCCGTCGCCTCGGAGAAGGTCGGGATGATCGGCGTGACGTACCTGACTTCTTCGCTGCGGCTGCACACCACGCCGGTGCCCCGGGGGCCGAACATCCATTTGTGGGTGCCGGCGATGAAGAAGTCGCAATTCATCTGCGGGAAATCCAGGTCTTCGACACCGAAACCGTGCACGCCGTCCACCACATACACGATCCGCTGCTCATCGCCGCGGCCCTGGTTGTGCTTGTCCACCAGGGCGCCGATCTTGCCGATCGGCAGCTTCACGCCGCTGCCCGAGTGCACCCAGGTCATGCCCAGTACGCGGGTCTCGGGGCGGATGTTGCGGTCGATGGCCGCGAGGATTTGCGCCTCGCTGGCGTCGCGGGCGTTTTCGAACAGCTTGATCTTGCGCACCCGGGTGCCGTCCCGTTGCTTGCGCAAGTCGAGGATGGTGTGGGTGGCATAGTGTTCATGGGCGGTGGTGAGGATTTCCTGTTCGGGCCGTATATGGACGCCGCCATAAATCATCGCCAGGCCTTCGGTGGTGCTGCCGGTCAGGGCGATCTGTTTCGGTGTCGCTTGCAGGTAGCGCCCGGCCCAGGTCCGCACGTTTTCCTCGCGCTCTTCGGTGACGCCCAGGTCCCAGTCCATCAACAACCCCGGGTTTTTATCGAGGGCGGCGCGGTGGCGTTCGATGGCCTCGCGCACCGGACGCGGGTGAGTGGTGATGAGGAAATTGGAGAAATGCAGGTAGTCGGGGTCCTGGTTGAACAACGAGCGCAGTTGCGCCCATTTGTCCCGGGGCAGCGGCGACAATGGATCTGCAGCGGAGATGGACGGCAGGCTGGCGGCAAACGGCAGGCCGGCCGTCAGGATCCCGGCTTGCTTGAGAAAGGTACGGCGTTCGTTCATCGCTGGGCCGCCTTCTGCGTCGCGGCAATCGCTGGCTGGGCGGCTTTCTGCACCTGGTCCCAGACGCGCAGGAAGTTGCCGCCCCAGAGTTTGGCGATGTCGGCTTCGGAGTAGCCGCGCGTCAGCAGTTCGGCGGTCACGTTGCGGATGTCGCCGACATCTTCCCAGCCCTTTACGCCGCCGCCTTCGTTGAAGTCCGAGCTGATGCCGACGTGGTCGATACCGATCTTGCGCACGGCGTAGTCGATGGCATCGCCCAGGTCCTTGAGGCTGGCCTTGGGTTCCTCTTCGAGAATGGCGTAGAGCTGGCCGGCGTATTCGCCGAATCGCTGTTCCGGCCACGCGGCGATGATCGGATCGCCGGGCATCAGCGCCATCGCCAGGTTGGGCAGCGGCGGCAGGTCGAAGCGCTCGCGCAGGTCGTTGAGTTTGTCCTGGGTCTTTTGCGTCAGCGGCCGCAGGTACTGGGAGAAACCGACAATCTGCACCACGCCGCCGCTGGCCTTGATCAGCTGCATTTCCTTGTCGCTGAGGTTGCGCGGGATGTCCACCATGGCCCGTGGCGCCGAGTGAGAAGCCACCAATGGGGTGCGGCTCAGTTGTGCGACTTGCTCCAGGGCCAGGGTCGACATTTGCGATACGTCAATGATCACGCCCAGGTCATTCAGGCGTTTCACCGCTTGCTTGCCAATGTCCGAGAGGCCGCCAAGGGCGTCGGGCGAATCGTTGAAGAACGGCAGCGGTCGCGAAGAATCGGCCCAGTCGTTGTTGCCGATGTAGCTGAAGCCGAACATGCGCATGCCCCGCGCCGTCCATAGGTCCAGCAGGCTCAGGTCGTGGCCGAGGGGATAGGCATTGAGCATGCTGATGAAAATCGCGAACTTGCCTTCGCCGTGCAGGCGGCGAAAATCATCCGGGGTGTAGGCGATGGCGACCTGGTTGGGGAAACCCCGGACCATGCCGGTGATGATCTTGTAGCGCACTTCCTGCTGGTTGCGCGCTTCCTCGACGAAGCCGGCGGTGGGCTTGTGCGGCGCGTTGGGGCCGTTCCACAGTTCGGGCCAGCCGAATATGGTCAGCGCGGCGCCGGAGAGGTGACCGCGATTGGCTTTCACCAGGTCGAACTGGCCGTTGCCGTCCTTGTCCGCTTCATTGCCGGCGGTGCCAAAATCCAGCGGCACGGTGATGTGACTGTCGAAGGACAACAGGCGCTCGTGCAGCTCCCGGGCTTCTTTCATCACCTTGACCGGGTAGCCGGGATTGTCCCGCCACCAATGGTCCCAGGCCGCGAGCCCGCCACCGACGACCAGCGCCAGGGCCAGGGATACGCCGGTGAAAAGAGTCTTTTTCGAACGTGGTGTGGTCATTGCCGATCTCAGTCTGGTTCGCCTTGGAAGGACAGGCGCGGGGGCCTTTGCTATCTGGGGGGAACGAGTGGTCAGCGGGGAAATTTAGGCGCCCTCGAGGGCCTCTTCGCGAGCAAGCTCGCTCCCACATTGAAATGCAATCCACCTGTGGGAGCGAGCCTGCTCGCGAAGGCGGCCGTGAAACCAACCTATCTTCTGCGAATGTACCCAGACCCATTGTGGGAGCGAGCTTGCTCGCGATGAGGCCCTCGCAGCTCGCTATAAATTTGTCCGCCCAGCCATCGTCCTAGCTTGGATAAAGCCCGTCCGAGGGCGAACACAGGTAAGGCAATGACGATTTCTCGACGATGGTTCATGGCAGGCCTGGCGCTGACCGGTGCCGCCGTGCCTGCGGTGTATTACGGGCACCGTGAACTGACCCGGCCGGACCCCACCATTACTCCCGGCGAGGCGTCGTTCGATGTGGCGGATGTGGCGGGCCAGCGCCGGGCCAACACGCTGCGGGGTATCTGGACGATCCGTTTCACCGGTCGCGATGCCGGTCTCGACGGTTTGCCCGGCGACGGCCTGCAAGTGTTTCTCGACATCGCCCACAAGGGCCGTGGCCTGGTGGGCTGCCTGGACACCGCCGAACGCCTGCGTGCCGGGGGCGAACCGCGTTATCGGGTCTTGGGCGACCTGGCCGGCAGCGACCCGAAGCAGTTGAGTTGGCGACTGATCGGCAGCGAACATGACGCGCCGGACTACGAGTTCATCATGACCCTGGACGAAGTCTGGGCCGGTTTCGGCAATGCCGGCACCGCCACCCTCAGTGGCCGGGTGTTGCGCCTGGACCGCCTGCTGGCCGAGCCGGAACTCGACAGCCAGTTCATCGCCGTCAAGCTGCGCTTTCCCGAAGCCAGGGAGCGCATACCGCTGAGCCCGAAGCTCTTGGCCTGGCTGGTGTCGCCCGAGCACCGCCTGTTTCACCAGCTCTGGCACGCCTCGCGGGACAAATGGCACACCCTCGACGAAGACAAGCGCAATGCCCTGCGCGGCCTTGGCTGGCAGCCCGGTCCACGGGACAACGAGCGTGACGCCCGTGGGCCGCGCAAAGATCGCAACGGCTCGGGGATGGATTTCTTTTTCATGCATCGGCACATGCTCGGCACGGCGCGTTCGTTCCAGCCGTTACCGTCGTGGCCGCGTTTCCCCTTGCCGCAACCGGAGCTGGAACGCGATCGCCTGGGCTTTGCCCGCTATTTCGATAACGTCGACGGCACGGCACTGCCGCCGACCTGGCTGGCCCGTGGCGACGAGCAGTACGCTCAATGGGTCAGCGACATCAAGACCGCCGAGACCTACCACAGCAATTTCCAGGTCTGGGAGTCGCGCTATCGCGACCCGCGCTACCTGTCGAAGCTGACCTTGGGCCAGTTCGGTTCCGAGGTGGAACTGGGCCTGCACGACTGGCTGCACATGCGCTGGGCCTCGGTGCCGCGTGATCCGTCCAACGGCCATCCGGTGCCGTTCGCCCGTGATCAGGCGGACTTCGCCCAGCGCTGGTTCGAACCGGAGAACGATTTCCTGGGCGATCCGTTTTCGTCTCACGTGAGCCCGGTGTTCTGGGCCTTCCACGGCTGGATCGACGATCGCCTCGAAGACTGGTTCCGCGCCCACGAGCGTTTCCATCCGGGCGAAGTCAGCCGGCTGCAAGTCAACGGCGTGCCCTGGTTCGCCCCGGGCCGCTGGGTGGAAATCGCCGACCCCTGGCTGGGCCCGGACACCCATGGTTGCAGCACCACGCCGGGGCTGCAGGTCGGCCGCTCGGTGGAAATGGACCCGGAAACCATGAAACTGGCGCTGCGCATCACCTTTGGCAGCGATGACGACAAACTCTCCAGACTGTTGCGCCGCGTGCCGCAACGGCCGTGGTACGCGCGTAATCTGAAGTCCAAGCCGGTTTGACTTTTCCTTTGCGCGACACCTTGTGGCGAGGGAGCAAGCTCCCTCGCCACGGGTTTCACTTGGCTTGAGGTGGCTAGCGCGGCGCGGCAATGTCCAAGGCGCGGTTTGCCAGGAGCTCGCCGAGCTCGATCATCTGCTGGATCCCCAACGCCAAATGCCGTCGCGAGCCTTCCAGGGCGAAGGCAAGGTCGCTGGTCATCGCATTCGCCGAGGCGAGGGTTTCGCTGAGGTTGGCGAGCAGGCATTCGATGTCGGCGTCTGGTGCGACGGTGAATAACGGGCTGGGGGATTCTTCGGGGGGATTGGGGGTGTGCTTGAACATGATGTAACTCCTAGTATGCATTTTCAGGAGCCGACACCATCGCTACCAAACGATTGGGGGGCGGCCGTACGCGGGTTGGTAGACCGGAGCACTAGGAACCCGGCGCGCCCGAAGACGCCCTGCGCACGGCCACCATGAAACAGATGCCAAGACAGCATCTGCAGAAGGTGGCGCTTGCGCCTAGTTGACTCGCGGGCTACCAAACCCGATCACTGAAATCAGCGACCCGGAAACAGTAAAAGCCACGAGCCAAGCGCACAAGTCGGCGGATTCTGGCGTAGTTGTAGGCAATGACGCAAGGCAACGTAGCCTCGCTCGGACGTCTTACATGGCCGGATAAACAGAACCAAAGCCGAACACAATTTGTGAGGAGACGAATCCCCCGTGGCGAGGGAGCTTGCTCCCGCTGGGCCGGTCCGACGCTTCGGGCGTAGCGGCCCCAAAATCTTGCGGTCGCTGCGCAACCGAGCGGGAGCAAGCTCCCTCGCCACGGGTTTCACTTGGCTTGAGGTGCTAGCGCGGCGCGGCAATGTCCAGGGCGCGGTTTGCCAGGAGCTCGCCGAGCTCGATCATCTGCTGGATCCCCAACGCCAAATGCCGTCGCGAGCCTTCCAGGGCGAAGGCAAGGTCGCTGGCCATCGCATTCGCCGAGGCGAGGGTTTCGCTGAGGTTGGCGAGCAGGCATTCGATGTCGGCTTCTGGTGCGACGGTGAATAACGGGCTGGGGGATTCTTCGGGGGGATTGGGGGTGGCTTTGAACATTGTGCAGCTCCTGATTATGAACAAGGCGCTGCCAGAACATCACTTGCAGATGATGGGTGGCAGCTATGCGCGGGTCTGCAAGACCGGGAAACCAGGAACCCGGCAGACCCGAAGGTCTCCCGCACACAGCCGCCATTGAGCGACACGGATATGTCGATTGGCTTGTGGCAATGCGCCTGGTATTTCGCCGGGCTTGCAGACCCGATCACTGATGGGCAGTGACGAGGTACAAGTTATCGACAGAGTGGCAGGCGCACAAGCCGGCGGATTCTGGCGTAGTTGTAGGCAATGACGCAAGGCAACGTAGCCTCGCTCGGACGGCTTACATGGCCGGATAAACAGAACCAAAGCCGAATGAATTGGCCTGTACTCCTGATGCTGATCTATACTGAGCAAGTATGAGCACGGTTCGTATTAAAAAACCTATAGAAAGCATACAGTTATGTCGTTTTTGTACCTAGGTGTTGTTTGAGGTGAGGCATGGTTATCGAGGAGCGTATCAGGAGATCAATCGCCTTGCGAAAGGATGACGTGTTTCTGCGCTCTGAATTTTCCAAGTTCGGCAGCCCCGCGCAAGTATCTCGAGCATTGCGTCATCTGGTCGCTAGCGGTGTATTGGTCAGACTTGGCATTGGTGTCTTTGCAAAAGCTAAAACCAGTATCCTCACCGGCAAGCCGATCCCGATACGTCCGCTTGAAGTTCTTGCGCCCCTGGCTCTGCAAAAGCTTGGCGTGAAGATCACGGCAGGGCGCGCATTGCGTGAATACAATGCCAGCGACAGTTTGCAGCTACCCGCCGGCATTGTTTTTGACACAGGCTTACGCCGTATCAATCGCAAGCTCGGTTTTGGTGGGCGTTACGTAGTCTATGAAAACCATCACGCCTGAGCAGGTCGAATTAATTGACGCGGTACTGGCTGAGGTTGACGTCGGTTTTCTTACTGCCAGCATCCTGGAAAAAGACATCCACGTAACAGATGCCTTGCAGCGCCTGATGGAAATGCAGTTCCCAGGCATTCGACTGGTGTTTTGTGGTGGGACGAGCCTGTCCAAGGCTTATCGATTGATCGAGCGCATGTCAGAAGACGTTGACTTGAAGATCGTATGGGATGAGTCGAACACGTTCAGTGCTTCGGCTCAAAAGCGACACCTCAGCCAACTGAAGGCTGAGGTCTGCCAGGTCCTCGCTAAGCTTGGCTTCGAAGAAACCATGGACGCGCGTATCGCCCGCAATGAAAACCGATATTTCTCCAGTCGTTGGCAATATGCTCCCCGATATCCTCATGATGCCAGTTTGCGGCCTTATCTGAGCCTCGAACTGACCGCACGAACTCCCCAATTTGAAGTGACTCGGCGACCGTTGGAACACCTGGTGGAAAGACTCGCCGCAAGGCCTGGACACCTGGGAACCATTCCGTGCGTGGCGGTTGAAGAAACACTCGCGAAAAAGTCATTTCATTTCTTCGACGTTATGCTCAACACCAAGGCGGGGCCATGATTCAGCCATGGGACGATACATTGGTACGTCATATCTATGATGTCTATTGCATAAGCGTTGGCGATCCTGCTGTCAGCGAACGAGCCGCCCACGGTTTCAAAAAGCTGGTCGAGTTCGATGCTGCTGAATTTGGTCGGCAGTTCCCTCCGTTCGCCGCCGACCCTGGGAAGGTTATGCAGGGCGCCTTGAATCAAATAAACTCGGACGCGGTGATTCGTGGCCAGTATGACGCTAGGCTGATACCGCTGATTTTTGGCTCCGTCCGCCCAAGCTTCGATGAGGCTTTTGCTGTATTTCGTGAGCACGCCGAGGCGTTAATCCGGACTCTGTGAATTCCTGACAGGATAGCTGGCCGCGGTTCTCGATCTCACTTGGCTTTACAACATCACCCGCCAACCCCCACCCAGCGCCTTGTACAACGCCACGCTCGCCTGCACTCGTGCCAGGCGCAATTGCACGTTCATGTCCTGGGCGGCGTACAGCGTGCGTTGGGTTTCGAGTACGGTGAGCAAGTCTTCGGCGCCGGCCTGGTAGCGGCTTTGGGCGATGTCGAAAGCGGTTTGCGCCTGGTGCAGTTCTTCGCTCTGCCATTGTCGCTGCTGGTCCAGGCCCTGGATGCCGTTCAGGGCTTTTTCGACGTCGGCGAAACCGTTGATGATCGCGGCGCGGTAGGTTTCCAGCAGTTCTTCCTGGCGCGCGGTGGCCCTGTCCCGTTCGGCCCGCAGGCGACCGTTGTTGAAGATCGGCGCGGCCAGGCCGGCGCTGAGGTTGTAGACGTTGTTGCGCAGCAACTGGTCGGCAATGTCGGCGCCGGTGGCCAGGCTCAGGCCCAGGGTGACCGAGGGTAGCAGGGCGGCGCGGGCCACGCTGATGTCGGCCTGGGCGGCGGCGAGGCGTGCTTCGGCGGCGGCGATGTCGGGGCGACGGCGCAGCAGGTCGCTGGGTACGCCCGCGTCGATGGCGGGCCAGTGCAAGGCGTTGAAGGTTTCATCGTCGAGCTTGAGCGATTGCACCGGCTGGCCCAGCAATGCCGCGAGGGTGATCAACGCCTCGCGCGCCTGTTGTTGCACCTGGGGCAATCGGCGCCGCTGCGTCGCCACCAGGCTTTTTTGCTGGGACAGTTCCAGCGCCGTGGCGCTGCCGGCGTCGTAGCGGGTCTGCACCAGGTCGAGCACGTTTTGCGCATTGGCCAGGTTCAGTTCGGCGATGCGCTGCTGTTCGCGCAGCGACAAGGCCTGGGTGTAGCTGTTGGCGACAGCGCTGAGCAGGGTCAGCTCCACGGTCGCCCGGTCGAACCGGCTGGCCGACAACGCGCTCAGCGCACTGTCCCGCGCCGCCCGCTTGCCGCCCCAGAAATCCACCTCATAACTGGCGCTGAGGTGGGCATCGTAGTAGTCGATGGTGCGGTTGTTCCGATCCACATCCAACTGGCTGTAGCCCTTGCCCCGCAGCAGCTCCTGGCGATTGCCGTTGAGCCCGGCGCTGATTTCCGGCAGCAACGGTGCGCCAGCGATCACCGCGCTGGCCTGGGCCTGGCGAACCCGGGCCATGGCGGCCGCAAGGTCGAAGCTGCCCAGGCGCGCCTGTTCGATCAAACGATCAAGTTGCGGGCTGCCAAACTGCTTCCACCATTGTTGGTTATCGACACGCGCATTGGGCGTATCGACGGTTTGCCAGGCCTGCGGCGGCTCGATGCCGCTGTCGGGTGTCGACAAAGGTGTGCCGCAGGCCGCCAGCAGCAGGCTGGCGGCCAGGAGAGTCAGGTGCGCTTTCATAGAGAAGGGTTCATTCACTGGTAAGGGCCGCGACCGGGTCGAGGCGAGCGGCCTTGCGGGCCGGCATGAAACCGAAGACGACGCCGGTGACCAGCGCACAACCGAAGGCGCCAAACACCGCCAGCCATTCGAACGCCACGGCGATTTTGCCCAGCAGCAACGCGCCGCCCACCAGCAGGGCCAGGCCGATGCCGGCCAATCCACCGACCACCGAGAGCATCACCGCTTCGGTCAGGAACTGGCGCAGAATGTCGCGCTGGCGGGCACCGGTGGCCATGCGGATGCCGATTTCCCGGGTCCGCTCGCGCACCGTCATGAGCATGATGTTCATCACGCCGATGCCGCCCACCAGCAGCGAGATTGCCGCAATGGCCCCGAGCATCAACGACAGCGTGCCCTGGGTGCGGGCCTCGGCCTGGATCATCGCGGCGTTGTTGGTCAGCTCGAAGTCCTGCTTGCCGTTGTGCAGTCGCAGCAAGGTACGGGAAACGGCCTGCTCGGCCTCCTTGACCTTGGCCGCGTCGCGAGCGGCGATTACCACGTATTCAGGATGACGGCTGCCGAACAGGCGCACGCTGGCGGCGGAGTAGGGCACGGCGATGCGATTGTCGGCGTCCGAATCCCCCGAGCTGGCGCCTTTTTCGGCGAGTACACCGACCACCTGAAACGGCACGTTTTCGATCAGGATGTAGCGGCCGATGGGATCGGCGACGTCCTTGAGCAGCTTCTGCCGGACCTTGTGGCCGATCACCGCCACGGCCGCCGCGCTGCGTTCATCAGCGTCACTGAAGTAGCTGCCCTGGGCCACCGGCCAGTTGAAGATGGTCGGGAAATGGGTGTCGTTGCCGCCCACGTAGCTGGTGTGGTCGAGGTTGCCGAAACGCACGTTGGCGTTGTTGCCGTTGACCGGCATGATGCGTTGCACTTCGGGCAGGGCGGCGAGGGCGGCGATGTCCTGTTCGCTGATGATGCCCTTGGCGGCGCGCGGGTTGGGCGCGGTGCCGTTTAGGTAGATGATGTTAGAGCCGAAGGCGCCCATCTGGGCCATGACCTGGCGCTTGCTGCCTTCGCCCACCGCCAGCATCACCACCACCGAGGCCACGCCGATGACGATGCCGAGCAAGGTCAGGGCGGTGCGAAAACGGTTGATCCACATGACTCGCCAAGCGGCCTGGACGGCGTCCACCAGTTCGCCTTTCCAGGCGCCGTTGTGCTCGCTGCCGGCGCTCAGGCGCCGGCGCAGATCCACCGCCTGCAACGCCTTGGGGTTGGCTTGTGGTGCGATGGCTGTGGTGGTGGCGCTGTCGCTGATGATCAGCCCATCGCGGATTTCGATGATGCGTTTGGCCCGGGCCGCCACTTCGCGGTCGTGGGTGATCAGGACCACCACGTGGCCCTGGCTCGCCAGTTCGTCGAGCAGCGCCATGACTTCGATGCCGCTCTGGCTGTCGAGGGCGCCGGTGGGTTCGTCGGCGAGGATGATGTGGCCGCCGTTCATCAAGGCCCGGGCAATCGACACTCGCTGTTGCTGCCCGCCGGACAGCTGGTGGGGACGATTGCCGGTGCGGCTCGCCAGGCCCAGGCGTTCGAGCAGGGCGCTGGCCCGGGCATGACGCTCGGCGGCCGAGGTGCCGGCATAGATGGCCGGCATCTCGACGTTTTCCTGGGCCGTGCCGGACGGGATCAGGTGGTAGCCCTGGAACACGAACCCGAACGCCTCCCGGCGCAGCCAGGCCAGTTCGTCGCTGCCCAGTCGGGCGACGTTCTCACCGGCAAAGCGGTACTCGCCGCTGGTGGGACGGTCGAGGCAGCCGAGGATGTTCATCAGCGTCGATTTGCCGGAGCCGGACGCCCCGACGATCGCCAGGAACTCCCCGGCGTGAATCGACAGGTCGATACCCCGCAGCACTTCCACCCGTGGGCTGTCGCCACCGCCGTAGGCCTTGCGAATGTCCCGCAGTTCGATCAGGGGCGTACTCATTCAGCCTCCGCTGCCGCTGGCCGGGCCGATCAGCACGCGATCGCCTTCGCTCAGGCCGTCGAGGATCTGCGTGCGCAAGCGGTCGCTGACGCCGGTGCGAACGGTCCTTGGCTGGATGTCGCCATTGTCGGCCAGCACCCGCACCTGGCTTGCGTCCTGCAACGCGGCGATGGGCACGGTCAACACGTCCTTGGCCTGGGCAGCGACGAAAAATACCTGGGCGGTCATGTCTGTCATCAGGGCGCGGTCGGCGTTGTCCACGTCCAGCAGAACGGTGTACAGCACCACCCGTTCGCTGCCGCTGCGGCCACCGGAGGGGCTGCCGCCCTGGCTGGCTTCCAGCGGACGCGGCGGCACCGGCAGGATCTGTCGCACGGTGCTGCTCCAGCGCCGGTTGCCGCCGGCCAGGGTGGTGAAGTAGGCGGTCATGCCCGGCTTGACGTGGCCGATGTCGGCTTCCGAGACTTCGGCCCAGACCGTCATCGGTGACAGCCGGGCGATGCGCAGGATCAGCGGAGTTTGCTGCTGGGCGTTGAGGGTCTGGCCTTCCCGGGCGCCGACGGCAACCACGGTGCCGTTCATCGGCGCATAGATCCGGGTATAGCCCAATTCGGCCTCGTCGCTGCGCAGATTGGCCTGGGCCTGGCGGATCTGCGCCTGGAACATGTCGATGCGCGCCTGGGTCGCCCGCACCTCGGCCTGCGCCGTCTGCACATCCTCTTCGCGAGTAGCTCCGCCGGCCTTGAGCTGTTGTTGACGGCGGAATTTCTGTTGCGCCAGGTCGTGCTGGGCGCGTTGTTCCTGGAGTTGGGCCTTGAGGTTTTCGATGGAAAAACGTCCGGCGTCGAGCCGGGCTTTCTGCGTGGACGGGTCGATTTCCACCAGCAACTGGCCTTCGCGAACCTCGTCGCCGGCCTCGACATGGATCTTCTGGATCTGCCCGGAGGCCTGGGCGCCGACGTCTACATAACGCCGCGGTTGCAAGGTGCCGAGGGCGGTGACGCTGTTTTCGATATCGCCACGGGTGACGGCCGCGGTGGCGACGGGGCCGTGGTCCGGCGTAACCGCTTGCCACGCGGCGAAGGCCACGGCCGGTAGCAGGGCAAAAGTCAGGAGCCAGGCGGGGCGGGTGAGGCGGGGACGTTTCATGCAGGGTTCCGGCCGGTGATATCGGGTCCGTCGCAAGAGCAGCAGGGACGGGGGGCTGTTCTGGTAAACGAGCGTTACCGGCGGGAATTTAGCGGGGGAAATACTGGGTAACAGTTGACCCCGTGGCGAGGGAGCTTGCTCCCGCTGGTCTGCGCAGCAGGCCCAAGGCAGGCAACCGGATAAAAATTGTGCACTCAGGTTTGGGGCCGCTTCGCGCCCCAGCGGGAGCAAGCTCCCTCGCCACAGAAGCGGTTTCAGACGCCCAATCAGATGAACGATTCGGCCTTGATACAAACCAACGCTTTAAATCTATATGAGAATTACTATAAATTACGCGATTGAGCCTGCCACTATCCTGCCATGCCTTTTTCAGGCATGCCGAGTGGCACAGGGATAGCTGTCGCAGTCGCTGCGCACGGGAGTCATGTTGGAAAACTACTATCGCGAACTGGTGTGTTTCCTCAACGCCAGGCTAGGCAACCGCCAGGCGGCCGAAGATGTGGTGCATGACGCCTACGTGCGGGTCCTGGAGCGCGCCAGCGAAACCCCCATCGAGCAGCCCCGGGCGTTCCTTTATCGCACCGCGCTGAACCTGGTGATCGACGGGCATCGGCGCAACACCCTGCGCCAGGTCGAATCCCTCGATGTGCTCGACAGCGAAGAACGGTTCTTCACCCCATCGCCCCATACCAGCCTGGACCACGGCCAGCGCCTGGACATGCTGCAACGGGCCCTGGCCGAGTTGCCGCCGCTGTGCCGCGAGAGTTTCCTGCTGCGCAAACTCGAAGGGCTGTCTCACTCGCAGATCGCCGGGCGCCTGGGTATTTCCAGGGCGCTGGTGGAGAAACACATCGTCAATGCCATGAAGCATTGTCGTATTCGCGTACGGCAGTGGGACGCGTCCTGATTCACCCTCGCTGATTCTCGGTGGTAAATTTTCCTTCATTGTCCTCGTTCCTCTCAACAGACGACTGACGGCCTAGTGCGGGCCGCTCAAGTCACCCAGGCTTTCGCGCCCTGTTGAGGGGCTTCTCCAGAGGACACTGGACATGACACAGGCAATTGCAGCGCCCACCGTTCACGATTTGATCGGCATCGGCTTCGGCCCTTCGAACCTGGCGCTGGCCATCGCGCTCCAGGAACGTGGCCCGGTCCAGGGCGAACTGGATGTGTTGTTCCTCGACAAACAGGCCGACTACCGCTGGCACGGCAATACACTGGTGACCCAGAGCGAATTGCAGATTTCCTTCCTCAAGGATCTGGTGACGCTGCGCAACCCGACCAGCCCGTACTCGTTTGTCAATTACCTCAAGCACCATGGCCGCCTGGTGGATTTCATCAACCTCGGCACCTTCTACCCGTGTCGCATGGAGTACAACGACTACCTGCGCTGGGTGGCGGCGCAGTTCGCCGGCCAGAGCCGCTACGGCGAAGAGGTGCTGCGCATCGAGCCGGTGCTGCACAACCAGCAGGTTGAAGCGCTACGAGTGATTTCCCGCAACGGACGGGGCGAGGAGTGTGTGCGCACCACGCGTTCGGTGGTGGTCAGCGCTGGCGGCACGCCGCGCATCCCCGAGGCGTTCAAAGGGTTCAGGGAAGATGCGCGGGTGTTCCATCACTCGCAGTACCTGGAGCGCATGGCAACCCAACCGTGCGTGAGCGGCCAGCCAATGAAAATCGCGATCATCGGCGGCGGCCAGAGCGCAGCCGAAGCCTTCATCGACCTCAACGACAGCTTCCCATCGGCGCAGGTCGACATGATCCTGCGCGGCTCGGCCCTCAAGCCTGCCGACGACAGCCCGTTCGTCAACGAAGTGTTTTCGCCGGAATTCACCGACCTGGTGTTCCAGCAACCCCACAGCGAGCGCGAGCGGCTGGTCAACGAATACCACAACACTAATTATTCGGTGGTGGACATTGACCTCATCGAACGCATCTACGGGATTTTCTATCGCCAGAAAGTCTCGGGCATCGCCCGCCATGCGTTCCGTACCCTGACCACGATCGAAAAAGCCACGGCCACGGAGAATGGCGTGGAGTTGGCCATGCGCAACAACGCCACCGGCGAGCTGACAAACCGGCGCTATGACGCGGTGGTGCTCGCCACCGGCTACGAGCGCCAGATGCACCGCACCTTGCTGGAGCCGCTGGCGCAATACCTCGGCGATTTCGAGGTGGATCGCAACTACAAACTGATCACCGATGAGCGCTGCAAGGCCGCCATCTACATGCAGGGCTTTTGTCAGGCCAGCCATGGTTTGAGCGATACCTTGCTGTCGATCCTGCCGGTGCGCGCCGACGAAATCGCCGGCTCGCTCTATGAGCACGGCAAGGAACGCGGCCTGGGCCAATCGGTACGGGAACGATTGCTGGCCACGGCATAAGGTCTGCCGGCAGGCGGCGATCCCGGGCTGCGCTTGAGCGCAATACCACGGATCGCCGTCTGCGCCTGAGCGATGTTATTACTCGATAACACATCAGGAAATTCTTCAGAAACTTCCTACACTCCAGTCACGCTTGCTGTATTTTGCGACAGGCACGCTGACGGTTCGCTGTTCCCTTGCTTTGGCAGGCAGAACCTTATTTTCACCCAGGTTCGGTGGCGCTCCCGCGCCAACTCTGCCAAGGCCAGGCGAAACCCTCTGATCCGATGATTGTGTTTTCACGCATGAGCCTGGCGGCGTTGTGGCTGGGTTTATTGAGCATGGCGCCGGAGACCGTCGCTGCGCCCGAGTCGCTGCAGGTGCTTGGGCGTTCCACCGTGAGCGGTTATTCGGTGTCACTGGACGCAGCCGACCAGGCCTGGCTGCGCGACAAGGGCTCGTTGCTGCTGGGCGCCTCGGCGCCGGATTATGCGCCGTTCGGTATCACCGGCAATGGCCATGAATACGAAGGCCTGACCGCCGATTACGCCGGGTTGCTCGGTCAGTTGTTGCAGGTCGATGTGCAGGTGCGCCGGTACCCGTCGCGGGCCGAGGCGCTGCAGGCCCTGCGCGGCGGTGCAATCGACATGCTCGGCAGCGCCAATGGCTTCGAGGCTGGCGACCCGGAACTGGCGATGTCCCAGGCCTACGCCGATGACCAGCCGACCCTGGTGACCCGTGCCGGTGACAATCGCAAGCTCGCGCCGGACCTGGCGGGCAAGCGGGTGGCGATGCTTTATCACTATCTGCCCCCTGAAGCGGTCAAGGCTTTTTACCCCAAGGCTTCGCTGCAGCTGTACCCGTCGACCCTGAGCGCAATCGGTGCCGTGGCTTTCGGCCAGGCCGACGTCTATCTGGGGGACTCGATCAGTGCCCATTACCTGATCACCAAGAACTACCTGAATAACGTCCAGTTGGCCGATTTTTCACGCTTGGAAGTGCAGCCGTTCGCGTTTGCCCTGGCGCGTGACAATACGCGCCTGCTGCGGATCATCAACAGCGCCTTGCAAGCCATTCCCGGCACCGAGCGCATGGCGATCCTGCGCCGCTGGAGTGCCGGTGGCGCAAGCATGCCCGGCCATCAGCGCCTGCATTTCAGTGTCAACGAGCAGCGCTGGCTGGACACGCATCCGCGGATCAGGGTGGTGATCAATGATCATTTCATGCCGCTGACGTTCATTGATCAGCAGGGACACTTTCGCGGTATCAGTGCCGATGTGCTGGCGAAAATCAGCCTGCGCACTGGGCTGAAATTCGATATCCGGCACGGTGAGTCGCTTGAGGATCTGATCGCGCAGGTTAAGGGCGGCGAGGCCGACGTCGTGGCGGCGTTCCCACCGGGTTCCGACTACGCCGATGAACTGAGTTCCACCCGACCTTATTTGAGCAATCCCTACGTGCTCGTGGCCGCCCTGGATACCCAGGCCCCCGTCACGCCGGAGCAGATGGCCGGCAAGCGCCTGGCGCTGGTGCGCGGCAATGTGCTGCGCGATTACCTGCTGCAGCAATTTCCCGACGTCCAACTGGTGCCGGCGCAAAACGCCGCCGATGCCCTGGCCATGGTGGCTTCCGGCGCGGTGGACGCGGCGATCAGCCCGCTGCTCAGTGCCAGCTACATGATCTCCCGTCAGTACCGCGACACGCTGCAGATCACCTGCACCGTCGGCACCGAGCCGGCGCTGATCGCCTTGGGCACTCGCCGGGACGCGCCGCAGTTGCACTCGATCCTGGACAAGGCGCTGCTCAGCGTTGCCCCTGAGGAAATGGACGAACTGACCAACCGCTGGCGTACGGAAATCGTTGTGGAAGACAGTTATTGGCTGCGCCACCGCGCCACCGTTCTCCAAGGCTTCGCCATCGCTGCACTGCTGTTGCTCCTGGCGCTGGGCTGGATCGGCTATCTGCGCCATCTGATACGCAAGCGTCGGCAGGCCGAAGTCGCCCTCAACGACCAACTGGAATTCATGCGGGTATTGATCGATGGAACGCCGCATCCGATCTATGTCCGTGATCGCGAGGCGCGGCTAGTGTTGTGCAACAGCGGCTACCTGGAGGTATTCGGTGCCGAACGGCAGAGCGTTGTCGGCAAGACCCTGCTCGAAAGCGCGCCGGGGGATCCGGTCGAAGCGCGGCTCTACCACCATGACTATCTAAGGGTCATGGAGGAGGGCTTGCCACGGGTCCAGGACCGCCGCCTGACCGTGGCCAACGGCGAGGTGCTGACCATCTATCAATGGATGCTGCCGTATCGCGGCAGCGACGGCGCGGTCAGTGGCATGATCGGCGGCTGGATCGACGTCAGCGAACGCCAGCACCTGCTCGAACAATTGCGCATTGCCAAGGACGGTTCGGATGACGCCAACCGGGCCAAGACCACGTTCCTGGCGACGATGAGCCACGAGATCCGCACGCCGATGAACGCCGTGATCGGCATGCTCGAACTGGCGCTGAAAAAGGCCGAAGAAGGCATTGTCGATCGGGCGGCCATCGAGGTCGCTTCGGGCGCTGCCCATGGCTTGCTGGCGTTGATCGGCGACATCCTCGATGTTGCCCGTATCGAGTCCGGGCGGATGTCGCTGGCGCCGGAGCGCGCCAACCTGCGGGAGCTGGTCGAGTCGGTGGCGCGGATCTTCGAAGGCCTGGCCCGGCAGAAACACCTGGGCCTGCAATTGACGCTGGACGATGAGCTCGACCGCGACGTGCTGATCGATCCGTTGCACTTCAAGCAGGTGCTGTCGAACCTGCTCAGCAACGCGATCAAGTTCACCGATCAGGGCCAGGTGCGCTTGATCGCCGAGGCCGTCCCCGGCAGCGAAGACCGGCGACTCGCTGTTTGCCTGCGAGTGGAAGACACCGGCAGCGGGATTTCCTTTGAAGACCAGCAGCGGCTGTTCCAGCCGTTCACCCAGGTTGGCGACAACCGCGAGTCGACCCGCGGCGGTTCCGGGCTGGGGTTGGTCATCAGCCGGACCTTGTGCGAAATGATGGGCGGCACGCTGACGATGAGCAGCCTGCCGGGGGAGGGCACGCAGGTCGAGATCCGGCTGGATCTGCCGCTGCTCGACGCCTTGCTCCAGGCTCCGCTTGCCGGGGGCAAGGCGCCGTTGCCGATGCGGGCGCTGGCCATTCTGGTGGTCGATGACTATCCGGCCAATCGCCTGCTGCTGTGCCAGCAACTGAGTTACCTGGGCCATCGTGTGGAGGAGGCTGCGGAGGGTGTGCAAGGCCTGCAAGCGTGGCGCGCCGGGCGCTTCGACATGGTCATTACCGACTGCAACATGCCCCTGATGGACGGCTACGCATTGACCCGAGCCATTCGTGAAGAGGAGCGCGCGCGAGGCCTGTCGCCGATATTGATACTGGGGTTCACCGCCAATGCCCAGCCAGAAGAAAAGAAGCGTTGCATCGACGCGGGAATGAACGACTGCCTGTTCAAGCCCATCGGTCTCGAAGTCCTCGGTGCGCGTCTTGCGCAGGTTCTTCCGGAACCGGCCGCAGGGTTTCCTGGAACGGAGGCCGAGGCGCCCACGGATGATTTTGACCTGGACGGCCTGGCGCAGTTGACCGGCGGCGATACGGAGGCGCTGAACAGCCTGATCAGCGAACTGGTCACCTGCAATACCGAAGACACCGCGCAGTTGCTGCGCTTGTCCGCCCGGCATGATCTGCCCGGACTCGCCGACCTGGCGCATCGGATCAAGGGCGGGGCGCGGATGGTCAGGGCGCAAGGTCTGGTTAGCGCGTGCGATGCCCTGGAAGACGCTTGCCGGGGCCGGGATGCGTCGTCGTTGGCCGATGCGGTGGGCGACTTGCAGCAGGCGCTCGAACATTTGACCGGGCGGCTGCGTGCTTCGTCGCTCTGGCCAGGTTGAAGTGGTTCCTGACCGGCATGAGGGGATATTGACCGCGGGACGGCGCCATGGGCGCCATTTACCCGGTTTTTAAGATTTTTCCTACAGCGTCCTTTGGAAGCTTTCTCTAGCCTGACGCCTCCTGACGTTCATGGGCCGCCTTACCCGTCGCGTTGCCATTGGATGCCCGTCATGCCGAACAAAGCATTACGTATCATGATCGCCGATTCAGAGCATTTTCATCGAATGAAGCTTGAGCGCCTGTTCAACCAGCAGGGTTATTTCCGGATTGCTCCGGTGAACGACATGGAGGAATTGTTGCTGCTGGTGGAGTATGGCAGCGAGCCGTTCGACGTGATCGTCGCCAATGCCAGACTGGCAAGTGGCGGAGTGGAGTTAGCCGATTTTCTGGTCGACAACCCCCAGGTGCTTCACGGGTTGATCTACAACATGCCGCAGGCTGGCGTGTCGCCGCAGGTAGGCGGGCGCCGGTCTCACGTGCAACTGAGCCAGGCCGCGTTGCCCGAACCTGTTGCACTGGCCTGCCTGATGGCTCGTGCCGAGGGAGCGCGTATCAGCGAGCGGGCGCGCTCTTGACGAGGTGGTTGTCGCCGGGCCAATGACCACTGGTCGCACCTGTCAGATCTGACAGGTGAATCCTGCCCACCGCTTGTGCAAGAGTTCGATGCCGTCTGGCACCAATGTCATTTGTAATTACCCTGGGAGTTGCCGTGAAAGACATGTTGATCGTGGACGACCACCCTGTCATTCGAGGAGCGTTGCGGCTCATTTGCCAGAATGAAGGGGCTGCGCAGGTCCGCGATGCCAGCAGCGTGGCGCAAGCCAGGGCCTTGATCAAGGAAGGCATACCCGACCTGGTAATCCTGGATTTGGTAATGAACGGTTTCGACGGCCTTGAACTGTTGAGCTGGATCATGGCCGAGTTCCCGTCATGCGGGGTGCTGGTGTTTACCTCCCAGGATGCCCAGCATTTCTGCAATCGCTGTATCTCGGCGGGGGCCCGAGGGTTTGTCACCAAGAAAAGCGACCTGAAGGAATTGACCAAGGCCATTCATGCATTGAAGTCCGGTTATTCCTATTTCCCACAGATGTCCGTCCGCCTGGATTTCCAGCAGCGCACCGAACAGCAGGCGCTGGAGAGTCTCTCGATCCGCGAGTTATCAATCCTGCGGATGCTGGCCATGGGCATGCGCGGCAAGGACGTCGCCGAAGCTTTGTTCCTGAGCCCCAAGACGGTCAGCACCTACAAGACCCGCCTGCTGGAAAAGCTTGGCTTGAAAACCCTGGTGGGCCTGTCGGATTTCGCCAAGCGCAATCACTTGTAGGGACCGTGGGGAGCGCCTTGCCGCATGCGCTAGGCCATGTCGCTCTGGCTGAACTCCTCGGCGAGGAAGTCGATCAGGGTTCGCACCGAGGGCAGCAAGCCACGGCGTGAGGCGAATATCGCATGGACGATCCCGCATTTCGGTGCCCAGCCCGGCACCAGTTCCACCAGGCGTCCGGCGGCCAGGTCTTCGCGTACCACGACCGTGGGCAGGTGGGCGATGCCGATGCCCGCCAGCACCGCATGACGCAAGGCCAGCAGGTCGTCGGTGACCATGCGCGGTGCGTGGCGGATCAGCGCGCGGGTGCCGTCCGGGCCGAACAGCTCCCATTGGTATTCACGTTGCGCCGAACCCCAGTGGACGCTCGGCAGGCCATTGAGGTCCGCCGGCGAGGCGGGGGACGACAGGCCTTCACGATAGACCGGGCTCCCCACCAGGCACTGGGTGCTGTTGCTCAGCACCTTCATGACCATGTCAGTGTTTTCCAACGGGGGAAAACGGACCCGCAACGCGATATCGAACCCTTCGTGGAGCAGGTCGACGCGGCGGTTGGTGCTCTCGATGAACAGCTCCACCCGCGGGTACTTGACCATGTAGCGGGTCAGCATCGGTCCGACCCAGCTGTTGAGCAGCGCCGTCGGGCAACTGATGCGCACCAGCCCCTGGGGTTCCGAGCGGTTGCGTTCGATCACTTCGGCGGCACTTTCAGCCTCGACCCGCATGGCCAGGCAGCGCTGGTAATAGGCCTGGCCGATTTCCGTCAACGAACAATGCCGGCTGGTGCGATGGATCAGCCTGACCCCCAGGCGCTCCTCCAGCTGGGCGATACGCCGGCTGAGCTTGGACTTGGGCATGTCCAGCGCCCGGCCAGCGGGGGCGAAGCCGCCGTGTTCGACCACTTGGGTGAAGTAGTACAGGGTGTTGAGGTCTTCGATGATCGTTCTCCTGGTGGAACGCTACGGCCGATTTTTGCAGTCTAGCGCATCAAGGGTTGCGGTTTTAAGCTGTTCCATCGAATGGCAACACCCGATTGGAGACTCAGCATGAAAAACATCACCGGCGTCTATACCAGTCCGCGGCCTCATTGGGTCGGCGACGGCTTTCCGGTTCGCACGCTGTTTTCCTACGATAATCTGGGCAAACATGTCAGCCCGTTCCTGCTGCTCGATCATGCGGCCCCCAGCGAATTCGCACCGACCAGCGAGCGACGCGGCGTAGGCCAGCACCCTCATCGTGGTTTCGAAACCGTGACCATCGTCTACCAGGGCGAACTGGAACATCGCGATTCGACTGGCAGCGGCGGCAAGATCGGCCCCGGTGACGTGCAATGGATGACCGCGGCGTCCGGCATCATTCACGAAGAGTTCCACTCCGAAGCCTTCGCCCGGCAGGGCGGGTTCATGGAAATGGTCCAGCTGTGGGTCAACTTGCCCGCCAAGGACAAGATGGCGCCGGCCGGCTACCAGACCATTCTCAAGGGCGACATTCCACAGGTCGCGCTGAAGGACGGAGCCGGTAGCTTGCGCCTGATTGCCGGGTCCTTCGAAGGGCATCAAGGCCCGACGAAAACCTTTACCCCGATCGACGTCTGGGACATCCGCCTGAACGCCGGGAAGCACCTGACCGTGGCCGTGCATGACGGTTACAACACCGCATTGGTAGTGCTGCGCGGTACCGTCCAGGTCAACGGCCGTGAACGCGTCGAGCAAGGGCAACTGGCCCTGTTCGAACGGGCCGGCGACCAATTGAGCCTGCAAGCCGATCATGACGCGGTGGTCCTGTTGCTCAGTGGCGAGCCCATCGATGAACCCATCGTCGGCCATGGCCCGTTCGTGATGAACAGCCAGCAGGAAATCCTCCAGGCCTTCGAGGATTTCCATTCCGGGCGCTTCGGCCGGATGCAGGGCTGAAGTGGTCGCATAGCCCCGTAGACCTCACCTGTGGGAGCGAGCTTGCTCGCGATAGCACTGGTTCAGCTTGCATCAATGTTGAATGGACCGCCGCCTTCGCGAGCAGCCTCGCTCCCACAGGGGGGCTGGGGCGCACCTGGGATTTGTCCTGGGGTGACCTCTACAGCGTGTTCATTCTGTGCCAATCTTCGCCAATGGCCTTCCTGGAGCTGTCCCGATGCTGTCTCTGTTCACCGACCACCCGCTGCTCTGTGCCCTGGCACTGCTTGTGCTCGATCTGGTGTTGTGGCGGCTGGTCAGCGCCGACCGGACCTACTGGAAAATCGGTGTACGGCTGCTGATCTTTTCGTTGTTCAGCGTGCTGCTGTTCAACGAAGGCCTCAATCCCATGGAAAAAGCCCAGTGGGTCGACGACGTGCCCCGGCACCTCGCGGCGACCGGCTTGCAGATCGGCTGGTGGTTGTTCGCCGCGCGCACCCTGACGGTGATGATCGGTGCAGTGATGATGCAACGGGTCGGCCATACCGGGCGGCTATTGCAGGACCTGCTCGGTGCGGTGATTTTCCTGGTCGCGGTCATCGCCGCGTTGGCGTATGTGCTCGACCTGCCGGTCAAAGGCGTGCTGGCGACGTCCGGCGCGATGGCAATCATCGTCGGCCTGGCGTTGCAGAGCACGCTCAGCGATGTTTTCTCCGGCATCGTGCTCAATACCACAAAGCCCTATCAGGTCGATGACTGGATTTCCATCGACGGCACCGAAGGCCGGGTCACCGACATCGATTGGCGGGCTACACGGCTACAGACCTCCCAAGGGAGCATGGCGGTGATCCCCAACTCGCTGGCGGCAAAGGCCAAGATCATCAATTTCAGCCGCCCCAGCGATGTCCATGGCTTGTCGATCAGCATCCAGGTGAGCCCTCACGCACGGCCGCAAACGGTAATCGACGCACTGGAGCGGGCGATGGTCGGCTGCCGTGCGTTGCTGTCGAGCCCGGAGCCCTGCGTGGCGCTGAAAAGCACCGGCAGTGGCGGGGCGGAATACGAGATCAGTGGGTTCGTTGCCTCGATGGGCCAGAAGCGCGGGGTGCGCAACCAGTTGTTCGACCTGGCGTTCCGGCATTTGCAGGCGTCCGGCGTGAGCCTGCTATCTACCAGTGAAAGCGCGGCTCCCGCGGTGGTGTCGCGGCCTCGGGCATTGCTGGAGAGCTCGAACATTTTCTCGACCCTGCGCCAGGATGAAAAAGACACCTTCAGCCAGAACATGACCCTGCAAACCTTCCGCGCCGGCGACGTGATCCTGGCGGCCGGGGAGGTCAGCGATCATCTGTTCATCATCGAGTCCGGGGTGGTCAGCGTGACGCTCATGCGTAACGGCCAGCCGCTGGAGGGCGGGCGCATGGGACCGGGGGAAGTCATTGGCGAAGCCGGAATCGTCGCCGAACAAGCCGCACTGGCGAACTTCTCCGCCAAGACGTTCTGCACCCTGTATCGCATCGAGAACAGCTACCTCAAGCCCTGCCTCGAAGCCCGTCGCGATATCAACGACGCGATGAAAAACCTTCTGGACGTGCGTATGCACCTGGCCCAGAACCTGACTCGCGACGTGCCCAAGCCAGTGGCCAAGAAGCGTTTTCTGCAATGGTTGCGCAGCCGCGCCTGAGTGCCTGTGGCGAGGGAGCTTGCTCCCGCTGGGCTGCGCAGCGGCCCCAAAACCAGACACCTCGGTGCAGCGGGTAAACCGTGCCAGCCGGTTTACGACTGCTGCGCAGCCGAGCGGGAGCAAGCTCCCTCGCCACGAAAGTATTCTTTGATTTCCGGACCATTGGCCACCCGAACTTCCCAACAATTGGCTATTTGTCCGGCGCCAGGGCAGGGCTAACGTAGCGCCACACCTCATTGTTTCAGGAGTTCACCATGCAACCGCGTATCGATTTTTATACCGCTTCCCCCGACGCCTACAAAGCCATGCTGACGCTGCAAAACACGGTGTCGAAACTGGGCCTGGAAAAGTCCCTGCTGGAGCTGGTCAAGCTGCGTTCTTCGCAGATCAACGGCTGCGCATTCTGCATCGACATGCACACCGCCGATGCGCGCAAGGACGGCGAGACCGAGCGGCGCCTGTACGCGGTGACCGCCTGGCGCGAAGCACCGTTCTTTACCGGCCGTGAACGCGCCGCGTTGGCCTGGACCGAAGCGCTGACACGCCTGAGCGAGACCCATGCGCCGGACGCGGACTACGCGCTGCTGAGCGAGCATTTCACGCCCAAGGAGATGGTCGACCTGACCGTGGCGATCAACGCCATCAACGGCTGGAATCGGCTGGCGGTGGGCTTTCGGAAAATGCCCGAGGTTTGATTCGAGCCCTGCTTACCTCAGGTAGTTCTTGGGCGTGAGACCGGTCATGAGCTTGAAGAAAGCGATAAAGGCGCTGTCGCTGGCAAAGCCCAGTTCGAAAGCGCAATAGCTCAGGCTGCGACCGGTGGCGAGCAGCTCAATGGCACGCATCAAGCGCCATTGCTGACGCCACTGCTGATAGCTCATGCCGGTTTCCCGTTGCAGGATTCGCCCGATGGTCCGGCCACTCGCGCCGATCTGCTGCTCCAGCACAGCCAGCGCCGGTGGCAATTGTTCCAGTGTTTTGAGCAGCGGCGCCAGGCGCTTGTCTTGAGGCAGCGGCAGCAGCATCGGTTGTGGCGCCGCCTGGCGGATTTCCTCCAGGCACAGGCCCAGCAGATGCGCGTTGCGGCCCTGCATCCAGTCGCTGTCAAACGCAGCGTGGGCGATTGGTTCAAGTACGGCGCGCAGCAGTGGCGATACCTCGATGATGCGCACTTGCGAAGGTAGATCGGCGCACAGAGCCGGCGTCAGGTAGATCGATCGATACTCCACGCTCTGTTGCATCACTGCGCGATGCGGCGTGCCCGGTGGAATCCAGGCCGCTCTTGAGGGAGGCAGCAGGCAAAGCTGCCGCTGCGAGGTGATGCGCGTGCAGCCCTGAAAGGTGAACAGCAATTGCCCACGCCGGTGAGCGTGCAAGCCAGAATCGTGATGACCCAGCGTTGCGGCGATGCCAACGACCGGCGCGTGATGGCGATCGGGGTCGAAGCGGGCGTGAGCGTCGAGCCAAGCCATGAGTTTGTCCGATTTCAGCGATTTATTGTCAGGCCTTGGATAATACGACAGTCATAGCGTTTATAGACTGCTCGCCATTCTTTCAGCGAGCACTTTCCATGACATCCCGTCCTCTGCTTCATCTGGCGATCGCCCTGGTCATGTTTCCCCAGATCGCCCAGACCCTTTACAGCCCTGCATTGGCAGACATCAGCCAGGCCTTTGCCGTCAGCGCCCAAATGGCGGCGCAGACGCTTTCGGTGTTTTTCCTGGGGTTCGCTCTCGGAGTGGTGGTATGGGGGCGCCTCTGTGATCGCGCGGGCCGTCGGCCCGTCATGCTGGCCGGCCTCGCGTTGTACGGGGCTGCAACCGTGCTCGGTTTGAACGCCTCCAGCTTTGACGCGTTGCTGGCCTTTCAGGCCTTGGCCGCGTTCGGCGCCGCAGTCGGTTCGGTAGTGACCCAAACGGTTTTGCGTGACCGCTTCCAAGGCGCCGAACTGGGCCAGGTCTTCTCGATCATCGGTATCGCATTGGCGGCCAGTCCGGCTATCGGTCTGTTCAGCGGCGCGGGCCTGGTGGAGCTCTTCGGGTATCAAGGCGTACTCGGTGCACTCCTGCTGCTGTCGTTGATCCTGCTGCTGTGGTGCGTGTGTGCCTTGCCCGAAACCTTGCCGGTCCGACTGCCTCCACCGCCGCTGTTGAAAATCCTCTGGCGCATGCTGGTGGACCCGGCCATCTGGCGTTCGGCATGGCTGGTGGCTGCGTTCAACGTGGCGCTGTTCAGCTACTACAACCTCGCACCGTTCCAGTTCGAACGGCTCGGCTTGAGTCCCGCCATGTTCGGTTACAGCGGAGTGGTTCTGGCGTTGGGTTCAGGTTTGGGCGCCTGGCTCAACAAGCGCCTGCTGGCACGCGGATTCGACGGCAAACAATTGTCGGCCCTGGCGGCGATTGTCCTGCTGGTGGGCGGTTCGGGTGTGCAAGGCCTGCTCGACAGCGGCAGCTTTGTCGCACCGATGTTGCTGGTCGTGCTGGCGTTCGGCATGGCAATCCCCAACGTCCTGGGTGCGGCGCTCGTACATTACAAGGATTGCCTGGGCACGGCCGGCGCGCTGTTCGGCCTGTTCTACTACGTGCTGATCGGCGCTGCGCTGATGCTCGCGGCCTGGTTCCAGGCGCTGGGCTGGACCTTGATTCTTTGCGGCACGCTGGCGGTGGGCTTGACGGTGCGCCAGTTGCTGCGTGCCAAACGCCAGTCATCCCGTGCCGGGAACTAAGCCCGATCACTTTTCTTCTACCCACAATAGGCGGCCCAAAGCCGCCTTTGTCAGAGGAGTCGATCATGCAAGTTCAAGTCAACAGCAACCATATCGAGGGCAGTGTCCGATTGCAGGAGTGGGTCGGCAGTACGGTGGTGGACGCGCTACAGCGTTTCGAAGACCAGTTGGCCCGGGTTGAAATCCACGTCAGCGACGAGAACGCCCAGAAGGGCGGCGCCGCTGACAAACGCTGCCAGATCGAGGCGCGCCTGCAAGGCGTTGCGGCCATCTCCGTAAGCCACAAGGCCGAAAGCCTGGAGCTGGCGGTCGAGGGCGCCGCCGAGAAAATGCTGCATGCGCTCGATCATCAGGTCGGCAAGCTCAACCCCGCCGTCGAATCCATGGGGCGCGTGACCGCTCCGGTGGATGAGGCTCCACCGGAATTGGTGGACGCCATGCTGGAGGAAGATTTCCTCGCAAACCAAGAGGCTCGTGGCAAAGAATAAAAGGAGACGATCATGACCGCTCATCAACCCTTCAGCCGGCAGGTATTGGCCGAGCTTCTGGCATTCGACGAACAGCCGAGCCTTTCGTTGTATATGCCTACCCACCGTACATTCCCCGAACGCAGCCAGGACCCGATCCGCTACAAGAACCTGGTGCGCGAACTGCAGACGCAACTGGAACAACAGCATCCGGGCGTCGATTGCGCGCCGTTGCTTGAGCCTTTTCATGCGCTGGCGGACGACCAGGATTTCTGGAACTCCAATCGGGACGGCATCGCGGTTTTCGGCGCCCGTGACTATTTCAAGGTCATCGCGGTGAACCAGCGCCTGCCGCAATGCGCATTCGCCAACAGCCATCCTTATCTGAAGCCATTGTTGCGTCTGGTCCAGTCGACCGAACGTTATCAGGTGCTGTGCCTGACCCGTAACGAGGTGTGGTTGTACGAGGGCTCCTCCCAACAACTGGAAAAAGTCGAGCTGGCCGACGAGGTGCCGCGCAACCAGAACGAGGCGCTCGGCGATGAACTCACTTCAGGTGACCAGCAGGGTTTTCCCAACGGCTTCAGCCGCAGCAGTGAGCGCGGCGATCCGATGATGCATGAATCCGCCGGCGGCGGTAAGCAGGACGAAATCAACCTCGACCGCGAGCGGTTTTTTCGCGCCGTGGACAAAGCCATCCTGGAACATTACTCGCAGCCTTCGGGCTTGCCGATGATCCTCGTGGCCCTGCCGGAAAACCAGGCGGTGTTTCGCGCGGTCAGCCATAACTCGCAGTTGCTGGCGCAGGGCATCGATGGGGACCCTTCGAGGTTGAGCGTGGAGGAGTTGCGCGTACAGTGCTCGAAGGTCATGGCCCACAGCCACTCGGACCGGGTTGTCGACAGCCTCAATCGTTATGGCGTCGCGGTCGGCCAGGGACGGGCGCTGGACAACCTCGCCGAGATCGCCAAGGCCGCCTGGGAAAGCCGCATTGCGCTGTTGCTGGTGGAGGCGGAGCGCCAGGTGCCCGGCCAGCTCGACGCAGACAAGGGCCGCTTGATCATTGACGAGACCGGCGATGAACAGGCGCCTGACGTGCTGGACGAATTGATCCTGGCCGTGACCCGGCAGGGCGGCGAGGTCATCGTCGTGCCGCCTGAGCATGTCATGCCGACTGATACGGGGGCGGCGGCGGTGTGCCGGTTCTAGGCAATCCCAGAGGCAGTGTCGAACCCTGTGGGAGCGAGCTTGCTCGCGATAGCGGACTGACCTTCAACATAAATGTTGACTGATGTACCGCCATCGCGAGCAAGCTCGCTCCCACATTGTATTTTTTCTGCCCAGTTGGCCGGACGGCATTTGCTTCCAATTAATAAGAACGATTACTATTCGTGCCCCGTCCCCACAGCACGCCGCGATGATTCCCAAGCTGCCTCGCAGACCCGGCTTTTTCGAGCATTACGAAGAGTTGATCGGCACCTGGACCCGCCGCCTGCGCAACCGCGAGCAGGCCGAGGACCTGGCCCACGACGCCTTTGTGCGCGTGCTCGAGTCCGATTCGGCGCAGGTCGAGCAGCCACGGGCCTATTTGCACCAGACAGCGCGCAATATTGCAGTGGACGGCTATCGGCGTGAAGATCGACGGGGCGCCATGGAGGAAGCGGCGCTTGACCCTGGTTATTCGTTTGCGGGCGACCCGGAGCACTACATGCACGCGATCCAGCTGGCGGACTCCATCGAACGGGCGCTTGCCGAGCTGCCGGCCCATTGCCGCACGGTGTTTGTCTGGCAGAAGATCGAAGGCCTGACCCAGGCGGAAATCGCCGAGCGCCTGGGCCTGTCAAAAAACATGGTGGAAAAGTATATGATCCGCACCCTGCGCCACCTGCGTGATCGTCTCGACGGGCCAGATCAATGACCGGTCGTCCTTTTCCACCCGAGCCACAGGACCCTTCCATGATGGATAGCCGTGACTGCCCGTGCGGGCAGAGCAGGGTTCGCGACGAGGCGGCGCAATGGTTCGTGCGCCTGCAGGACCCGGTCATGAGCCTCGACGAGCGTCAGCGTTTCGAGGCCTGGCTGGGCGAACACCCCAACCACCGCGATGAAATTCAACTACTGCAAGGGATCTGGAGCGCAACGGACCTGCTGTCCATGGAGCGCTTGCAAGCGCTGTGCGAGCGGCCCGCCGAACGCCCGAGACGCAGGCCTTTGCTGCGCTACGCGGTGGCCGCCGGATTGGTGGCGGTGGCGGTCGGGCTGGGGTTGTTCAGCGGCCTGGGTGCGTCGGGCGATTACCGCAGCGAATTCGCCACTGCCCTCGGTGAGCGTCGGCATGTCGCGCTGCCAGATGGCTCGCTGATCGATCTCAACAGCCGCAGCCATGTGCGAGTTGTCTTCGAGCACCGCCAACGCCGGGTAGAGCTGGTTGAGGGGGAGGCGCTGTTCAGGGTCGAGCATGATGCCGCGCGCCCGTTCACCGTTGACGCGGGCAACGGCCAGGTGACGGTGACCGGGACGCGCTTCGACGTGCGCCGCGATGCCGGCAGCACCCGGGTGGCGGTGGAGGAGGGTAGCGTCAAGGTCCAAGGGCGTGATTTCCCCATCAGTCTCACGGCCGGCCTGGGTACCCGGATCGATGCTCAAGGCAAAGTCGCGTCACCGTACCCGATCAACGCCGATGAACTCACCGCGTGGCGCAACGGCAAGCTGGTGTTCAACAACGCGCCGTTGAGTGAAGTCGCCGAGGAGGTCTCCCGTTATCGCGCCAAGCCCCTGCGGGTCGCCAGTGCCGCGGTGGGCAACCTGCGCCTGACCAGTGTGTTCCGTTCGGACAATCCCGAGGCGCTGCTCAAGGCCTTGCCGAACATCCTGCCGGTGGCCGTGCGCACACTTGACGACGGCAGCCAGGAAATAATTGCGAAATAGATTCAGGTTTTTTTCGAGTTCTTCGTCTTCTTGTCCAACTGCAACTGGTTTGCATTAACAGACGCGTATTCTTGCGATTCGACAGGACAAGGTTCGACGTGAAAACTTCCGCCAAGAACAACAAACGTACCTCCACCCGTTGGCTACCGCTGGCGCTGACCCTGGCGGTCAGCGCCGCGTTGCCCGAGGCTTTTGCCGACCAGACCGTCACGGCGATCCACATCCAGGCGCAACCCTTGGGTCAGGCGCTGAGCCAGCTTGGCCAGCAGACCTCGTTGCAGGTGTTCTTCAGCCCGGAGCTGGTGGCCGGCAAACAAGCACCGGCGGTGCAGGGCAACCTGTCTCCCGAGGTGGCCCTGGGTCAATTGCTCAAGGGCAGCGGTTTGCAATACCAGATCGATGACGGCTCGGTGACTGTGCTGCCGGCTCCTTCGGCGTCTACCGATGGCCCACTGGAGTTGGGCGCCACCGAGATCCAGGTGGTCGGCGACTGGCTTGGCGACGCCAACGCCGAAGTGGTACAGAACCACGCCGGCGCGCGGACGGTGATCCGCCGCGAAGCGATGGTCGAGCAGGGCGCCATGAACGTCGGCGATGTCTTGCGGCGGGTCCCGGGCGTGCAGGTGCAAGACGCCAACGGCACCGGTGGCAGCGACATCGCCCTGAACGTCGGCGTGCGCGGCCTGACCTCGCGCCTGTCGCCGCGCTCCACGGTACTGATTGACGGCGTACCGGCGGCCTTCGCGCCGTACGGCCAGCCGCAACTGTCCATGGCACCGATCTCGTCGGGCAACCTGGACAGCATCGACGTGGTACGCGGTGCCGGCTCGGTGCGCTACGGACCGCAGAACGTCGGCGGCGTGATCAACTTCGTGACTCGCGCCATCCCGGAAAAAGCCACCGGGGAAATCGGCAGCACCCTGGAGACCTCCCAGCACGGCGGCTGGAAGCACATCGATACGGCGTTCCTGGGCGGTACCGCCGATAACGGGCTGGGCGTGGCGCTGCTGTATTCGGGCATCAACGGCAACGGATATCGCAAGAGCAACAACGATAACGACATCGACGACGTGATCCTCAAGACCCACTGGGCGCCGACCGACGTTGATGATTTCTCGCTGAACTTCCACTACTACGACGCCGAGGCCGACATGCCCGGCGGCCTGACCCAGGCACAGTACGACGCCGACCCGTACCAGTCCGATCGCGACTGGGACAGTTTCAGCGGCCGCCGCAAGGACGTGTCGTTCAAGTGGATCCGCGAAATCGGCGAGCGCACCCAGGCCGAAGTGCTGACCTATTACTCCGACAGCTTCCGCGGCAGCACCATCGCCTCGCGGGACCAGCGCAACCTGGTGTCCTACCCGCGTAGCTATTACACCTTCGGCATCGAGCCGCGGGTGTCCCATGTGTTCGACCTCGGGCCGACCACCCAGGAGGCCAGCGTCGGTTATCGCTACCTCAAGGAAGGCATGCACGAGGAGGCAAGCCGCCTGGCGCTGCGCAACAACGAACCGGTGGTGCGTCCGGGCGCCGACGGTCACGTCTATCAGGACCGGACCGGTGGTACCGAAGCCCATGCGGTCTACATCGACGACAAGATCGACGTGGGCAAATGGACCATCACTCCGGGCATCCGCTTCGAAAGCATCAGCACCGAATGGCACGACCGCCCGGTGCTCGACACCGCCGGCCGCCCGGTGCAGGAAAAGCGCCGCAGCATCGACAGCAACGAACCGTTGCCGGCCTTGAGCGTGATGTACCACCTATCCGACGCCTGGAAGCTGTTCGCCAACTACGAGACCTCGTTCGGCAGCCTGCAGTATTTTCAACTCGGCCAGGGCGGCGACGGCAACAACACCGCCAATGGCCTGAGCCCGGAAAAGGCCAAGACCTACGAGATCGGTACGCGCTACAACGATGACGTGTGGGGCGGGGAAGTGACGCTGTTCTACATCGACTTCGACGACGAGTTGCAATACATCAGTAACGATGTGGGCTGGACCAACATGGGCGCCACCAAGCATCAAGGGCTGGAAGCGTCGGTGCACTACGACATGGCCGCGTTGGACCCGCGCCTCGACGGCCTGACCGCCAGCGCTGGTTTCACCTATACCCGGGCCACCTATGAAGGGGACATCCCGAGCTTCAAGGGCCGTGACCTGCCGTTCTATTCGCGCCAGATTGCCACCGTGGGCCTGCGCTACGAAGTCAATCGCTGGACTTACAACCTCGATGGCTTTGCCCAGTCCGGGCAACGTTCACCGGGCAACAGCGTGAACCCCGATGGCAGCTTCAGCGACAATTACATGACCGACGGCACCGCCGATGGGCAGTATGGCGACATGCCGGGCTATATGCTCTGGAACGTTCGGGGCGGCTATGATTTCGGCTCGCAGCTGTCGAACCTGAAACTCGGCGCGGGGGTGAAGAACCTGTTCGATCATCAGTACTACACGCGTTCCAGCGACAACAACTCAGGTATCTACGTCGGCGCGCCGCGTACGTTTTTCGTGCAGGCGAGCGTGGGGTTTTGATCAAGTACCCAGCGGCCTGAAACTCAGTCCCAAGGCTCAAATACATTCCCGTGGCGAGGGAGCTTGCTCCCGCTGGGTCGCGAAGCGGCCCAAAACCTGTCGAACGCGGAGCATCAGTTACTCCGCGTCCGCCAGGTTACGACTGCTTCGCAGCCGAGCGGGAGCAAGCTCCCTCGCCACGGGGAATCTGCAGGGCTTAGACTCTTAACGCTTTCCCGCAACCACCGCCCAACGGGCGTATCTACGTCGGCGCGCCGCGTACGTTTTTCGTGCAGGCGAGCGTGGGGTTTTGATCAAGTACCCAGCGGCCTGAAACTCAGTCCCAAGGCTCAAATACATTCCCGTGGCGAGGGAGCTTGCTCCCGCTGGGTCGCGAAGCGGCCCAAAACCTGTCGAACGCGGAGCATCAGTTACTCCGCGTCCGCCGGGTTACGACTGCTTCGCAGCCGAGCGGGAGCAAGCTCCCTCGCCACGGGGAATCTGCAGGGCTTAGACCTTCAACACTTTCCCGCAACCACCGCCCAACAGGCGTATCTACGTCGGCGCGCCGCGTACGTTTTTCGTGCAGGCGAGCGTGGGGTTTTGATCAAGTACCCAGCGGCCTGAAACGCAGTCCCAGCTCAAATACCTTCCCGTGGCGAGGGAGCTTGCTCCCGCTGGGTCGCGAAGCGGCCCCAAAACCTGTCGAACGCGGAGCATCAGTTACTCCGCGTCCGCCGGGTTACGACTGCTTCGCAGCCGAGCGGGAGCAAGCTCCCTCGCCACGGGGAATCTGCAGGGCTTAGACTCTTAACGCTTTCCCGCAACCACCGCCCAACGGGCGTATCTACGTCGGCGCGCCGCGTACGTTTTTCGTGCAGGCGAGCGTGGGGTTTTGATCAAGTACCCAGCGGCCTGAAACTCAGTCCCAAGGCTCAAATACATTCCCGTGGCGAGGGAGCTTGCTCCCGCTGGGTCGCGAAGCGGCCCAAAACCTGTCGAACGCGGAGCATCAGTTACTCCGCGTCCGCCGGGTTACGACTGCTTCGCAGCCGAGCGGGAGCAAGCTCCCTCGCCACGGGGAATCTGCAGGGCTTAGACTCTTAACGCTTTCCCGCAACCACCGCCCAACGGGCGTATCTACGTCGGCGCGCCGCGTACGTTTTTCGTGCAGGCGAGCGTGGGGTTTTGATCAAGTACCCAGCGGCCTGAAACTCAGTCCCAAGGCTCAAATACATTCCCGTGGCGAGGGAGCTTGCTCCCGCTGGGTCGCGAAGCGGCCCAAAACCTGTCGAACGCGGAGCATCAGTTACTCCGCGTCCGCCGGGTTACGACTGCTTCGCAGCCGAGCGGGAGCAAGCTCCCTCGCCACGGGGAATCTGCAGGGCTTTAGACCTTCAACACCTTCCCGCTGCCCGCCACCGCCACCAGCGACAGCGCAATCAATCCGAACGCAATGGCCAGGCTGCTGCCATGAGCGACAAAGCCGATCAGTGCCGGCCCCGCGAGGATGCCGGCATAACCGATCGTGGTGATGGCCGGCACGGCGATGGCTTCGGGCATCAGGGTCTGTTTGCCGACCGCGGTGTACAGCACTGGCACGATGTTCGAACACCCGGCGCCGACCAGCGCATACCCCAGCAGCGCCGCTTGCCACATCGGTGCGAGGGTCGCCAGGAAGAAACCTGCTGCGGCGATCGAGCCGCCGTAGATGATCACGCGCTTGGCACCCAGGCGATGCACCACCGAATCGCCTGTCAACCGGCCGACGGTCATGGTCAGCGCAAACGCGGCATAACCCAACCCGGCGTAGGCGGTATCCACCGCACGCTCGGTGGTCAGGAACACCGCGCTCCAGTCCAGTACCGCGCCTTCGGCCAGGAACACGATAAAGCATAGGATGCCGATGAACAGCACCACGCCATGCGGAATGGCAAACGCCGGTCCCGAGCTTTCACTGCCGTAGGGCAACAGGTGCGGTGCGGCCTTGAACAACGCCACCAGCAGGACCGCGTTGACCACCAGGGTTGCCGCCAGCGGCGAAAGCCCGAGGCCGAGCAGGGCGCTCACACCGGCCGCGCCGATGATTCCGCCGAGGCTGAACATGCCGTGGAAACCCGACATCATGGTCTTGCCGCTGGCGCGCTCGACGATCACCGCTTGCAGGTTGACGGTCGAATCGACGGTGCCGAGCCCGGCGCCAAACACGAACAATGCCGCCACCAACCAAGGCAAGGAACTCATCGATGCCAGCAGCGGCAACGCCAGGCAGATCAGGATCGTACCGCCACTGAGTACCCGACGGCAGCCGAACCGCGTCGCCAGCGCACCGGAGATCGGCATCGCCAGGATCGACCCGACCCCAAGGCATAACAGCAGCAAGCCGAGGGTCCCTTCATCCAGGTTCGCCCGCGCCTTGGCGTAAGGCACCAGCGGCGCCCAGGCGGCAATGCCGATTCCAGCGATGAGATAGGCGATGCGGGTGGACATCTGTTCCAGGCGTCCGGGAACAAAAGTGGGTGGGGGCGTGATGGCAGTCATGAAACGTCCTTGGCTTTGGTGCGGTGCGGTGATGCAGGCAGGGGCCTATGCTTGCATATCCACTGACCGCACCGCGACCCCAAGGTGCCGGCCCGATGTTCCCGTCTGGAGCAGGCTTTGCTCCTGCCGGGCTTGCCGGCATAAAGTAACGGTTCTTCCTGGCCTGTTCGGACCTGATGCATGACGCAGTTCTACAACGCACGCGGCAACCTTTACGGAGTCGTCTCACCGCAGCAGGTGCGTGCCCTGGGCATCGGGTTACCGTCGTCCGCCGCCGAGGCGGCCTCGTTACGCCAATCCTGGGCCAGCGCCGCCGTGCAGGCCTTCTGCGCCTGGGCGCCGGGCGAAGCGCCACCGGATGCCAAGGCTCATCGCAGTGATGGGCTGCTGGTCGGCCCGTTCCAGGACACGCCGCCCTTCGACCTGCTGATCGTCAATACCGACGGGACGCTGGCCGAGCGTAGCGGCAATGGCCTGACGATTTTTTCCCTGGCGCTGCAAGAGCGAGGGTTGCTGGTGGGCGATGACGATTGCGTACTGCAGGTTCACCACGACAAACCCGACGGTATCTCACCGCTGCGGACATCGGTTCGCGCCGCTGAACTGGGCGGCGTCCCAGGCTTCTGGCTAGACCTGGGGACACCGCTGTTCGGGCCCGCTGCCGTGGGCGCTCAAGGTGTAGCAGCGGTGACCTTCAACCAATGCGCGATAAGCCGGGTGCCTGCGCTGCATGGTTTGAATCCGGCGTGGGGCAACAGCCAGTTCGTGCGCATCGGCAATCCTCATTGCGTAACGCTGGTGGATGACGTGGAGGCGTTGCCAGGTCTTGCGCAGATGCGCGCCGAGGCGCTGTCGCAAAGCCTGACCGGCATTGCCTATGCGGCGCCTGGCGGGGCGGGGATGCCTTGTCCGGCGGGGGTCAACCTGCAATGGGCCTGGCGCGCCGCCGACGGACAGATCGCCGCCCGGGTGTTCGAGCGGGGCGAAGGCCCAACCGCGTCCTCCGGCACCAGCGCCAGCGCGGTCGCGTGTGCCGCGTGGCGGGTGGGCTGGGTGCAGGCCGGGACGGTGAGCGTCATGATGCCCGGCGGTACTGCGCCAATCCTGTTGCAAGAGCGGGAGGGTGAGTTGGTACGGGTCAGCCTGTTTGGCACGGCGCGGCTTGTCCCGTAGGGGCTTTCGGATGTTGTGCGGCACGGCGATTTCCGCCATCGCGAGCAAGTTCGCTCTTACAACTTAATCGGCTGCGGCCACGAAATTTGTGTACGGCACAGAACCCTGTGGGAGCGAGCTTCTCGCGAAGACGGCGGCAAGTCCAACCTTGCTGTACCGAACCACCGCTATTGCGAGCAGGAATCAACCCCGTTGCGGCCCAAACTCCACCACCGGCATCTGACGCTTCATCAACACTTCACCATTGCGAATCGAGTAAAGCGGCAGGCCCTGGCTGCGGATCACTTCGTAGTCGCTGTCGGCCGAGAGGATCAGCAGGTTCGCCGGGCGTCCGGGTTCGAGTCCGTAGCGTTCGCCCAGGGCCATGGCCTTGGCGCTGTTGTCAGTGACCAGGTCCAAAGCGCTTTGCAGGTTGCGGTAGCCGAGCATATGGCAGATGTGCAGCCCGGCTTCGAGTACGCGCAGGATGTTGCCATTGCCCAACGGATACCACGGGTCGACGATCGAGTCCTGGCCGAAGCAGACGTTCATCCCGGCTTCGAGCAGTTCATTGACCCGGGTGACGCCACGGCGTTTGGGAAAGTTGTCGAAGCGCCCTTGCAGGTGAATGCTTTCGGTGGGGCACGATACAAAGCTGATGCCCGAGTGCCCGAGCAGGCGGAACAGCTTGGCGCAGTAGGCGTTGTCGTAGGAGCCCATGGCCGTGGTGTGGCTGGCGGTGACCCGCGCGCCCATATCGCGGCTGCGGGCCTCTTCGGCGAGTACCTCGAGGAAGCGCGAGTGCGGATCGTCGGTTTCGTCGCAATGCACATCCACCAGGCAACCGGTGCGCTCGGCCAGGTCCATGAGGAATTTCACCGAGCTGACGCCTTGATCGCGGGTGTACTCGAAATGCGGAATGCCGCCCACCACGTCGGCGCCCATGCGGATGGCTTCTTCCATCAGTTCGCGACCGCTGCGGTAGGACTCGATGCCCTCCTGGGGAAACGCGACGATCTGCATGTCGACCAGATGACGGCTTTCCTCGCGCACTTCCAGCATTGCCTTGAGCGCGGTGAGCGTCGGGTCGGTCACGTCGACGTGGGTGCGCACGTGCTGGATGCCATGGGCGGCGAGGGCCTGGAGCGTCTTCCTGGCGCGGGTTTTGGTGTCTTCGTGGGTGATGGTGGCCTTGCGTTCGCCCCAGCACTCGATACCTTCGAACAGCGTACCGCTCATGTTCCAGCGCGGTTCGCCGGCAGTCAGGGTGGCGTCCAGGTGGATGTGCGGCTCGACGAAGGGCGGCACCACCAGGTTGCCGCCGGCGTCGAGGTCTTCGGGGCCCAGGCTGGGGGCCTCGGTCTGGCGGGCGATGCTGGCGATCAGGCCGTTTTCCAGGTGCAGTTCATGCAAGCCTTCGCGGTTGCGCAGGCGGGCGTTGATGATGTGCATCAAGCGAGTCCTTTATAGGTCTTGTAGGGGCGCGTCAGCGGTGCGAATACCCATCACGCCGATCAATAGCACATACGTTAGCGCGCCGGTGGCGATTCCTACCAGCGGCGCGACCCAGGGTGAATTGAAGGCGGCCACCGTGCCGACGCCGTAAGCACACAGCCCGGGCCAGTTGAAGGCCGGCAGTTGCGCCGCGGCCAGGCGCGGATAGCGGCCACGCCAGCGGAAGAAGAAGTCGGCCATGATCACCCCGCCAATCGGTGGGATCACGGTGCCGAGCAGGATCAGGTACGGCACCAGCAAATCGTACATGCCCAGTAGCGCCAGCAGCGTGCCGATCACCGCGCCGGCCAGCGTGACGGTCTTGCGTCGGCGGGTGCGCAGCAGGTTGCAGCCGGCCACGGCAAAATTGTAGATCGTGTTGTCCTGGGTGCTCCAGATGTTGAGCAGAAGCATCGCCATCGCCGCCATGGCGAAACCTTGCAGCAGCAACACTTCGACCACATCGGGCTGCTGGTAGACGATGGCTCCGTAGGCGCCGATCAGCACCATCAGGCCATTGCCGAGAAAAAAACCGATCAGGCTGGCCAGCACCGCGATCTTTGCCGAACGGGAAAAGCGCGTCCAGTTGGTCGCCTGGGTGGCGCCGCTGACGAACGTGCCGAACACCAGCGTGATCGCGGTCGACCAGTCGAGGCTGCCGGTGGGCACTACCGCGAGCAGACCATCGAGGCCACCGACCTGCTGCGTGGCGACCCACATCGAGAGCATCAGCCACAGCATCATCGCCGGCACGGCGACGTACGAGAGGATTTCCAGTCCGCGATAGCCGATGTAGGCCGTGGCGCAGAAGCCCAGCCCGAACAGCACCATCAACCCCAGAACGGTGCCCTGGCTCAATTCGAAATACTTACCCAGCACCACCGCCGCAGTGGCCGTGCCCCAGGCGTACCAGCCGATCTGGGTGAAGCCCAGGATCAAGTCGCTGAGCTTGCTGCCCATCTCGCCAAAACAGAAGCGGCCCATCAACACCGAATTGAGCCCGCTCTTGAACGCGATGTAACCCAGGCTCGCCGCGTACAGCCCCAGCAGCAGGTTGCCGATGACAATCACGCCGAGCATCTCGGCGAAACCGAACGCCACGCCCAACTTGCCGCCGGCGAACATGGTCGCGGTGAAAAAAGTGAAACCCAGCAGCACCATGGCGGTGGAGGCCAGGCCCTTGCGGGCATGCATCGGGACTTCGCTCAAAGGATAGTCGTTACCGGGATCGTTCTGAGTCATGTGGCGGTCCTTGCGGAGGAGGGAATGTCGCAAGCGTGCAGCGGCCGTGCCAAACGAGTGATTGCCGGTTATTTATAGCCAACGGGTGGATCGGGTGGGCTTCGAGGCGCAAAAGCGGTGCAGGGGTGGCTCAAGTTGGAACACGGATCGTGTACTCAGAAGTACCTTGTGAGAGCGAGCCTGCTCGCGAATGCGGTATATCAGTCGATGGCTATGTGACTGATCGGACGCTTTCGCGAGCAGGCTCGCTCCCACAAAGGTTGCAGGGGGTCCTCAGGCAGGCGAGTGCAGCGGCAAGAACCGCATCACCGCCGCGACGATCGCTTCCGGCGCGTCCTCCTGGACCAGATGCCCGGCATTCGGTACAGGATGGAACAGCGCCCCCGGGATCATCTTGTGCAACGCCCGGCCGCGCTCGATGGGGATCCACTGGTCATCCTCGCCCCAAAGGATCTGCGTTGGGCAGCGCACCTTCGGATAAAGGTCCTGGACCTCGTCGGTGTAACGCTCGTCCATCTGCGCAATCTGCCGGTAGAGCGCGGCCTGGCCGGTTTCGCCGAGCCAGGGCTGGACGTACGGGGAGAGCTCTTCATCGGTGATGCAGCGCTTGATCGCGCCACGGATATAGGTCGGCACGATGGCCCGCTGGATGTAGTCGGGCAGGCCGCTGAACGCCGCTTCGTGCTGGCGTACGTGTTGCACGAACGCAGAGCCCCAAGGCGACAAGGCCACCGGGTCGATCAGGGTCAGGCTGCGGTAATCCTTGCCATCGAGCAGATGGGTGCGCAGGGCCGTTGCGCCGCCAAAGTCATGGGCGATGACGTCCGGGCAATCCAGCTTCCAATGCTCCAGCAGTCGGGCAAGCAGCCGGTTTTGAACGCCGAGGGACACGTCTGCATCGGGTTGCGCGGATTGGCCATAACCCAACAGGTCGAAGTAATGAACCTTGTGCGTGGCGAAAAACAGCGGGGCGATCCGGTGCCATACATAAGAGGAGAACGGCGTGCCATGGACAAACACCAACGGCGGGCCGTCGCCGTGGATGGCGTAGCGGATGGGGTGCCCGTTGAAGTCGTATACCTGATCCAGCGGCCAGTGGGTCATGATGGTGTCCTCTTGGTAGATCCGAACCAAGGAGGATAGACACAAAGGCCGCCAGGTTCATTCGCCGTGGTAGATACAGCCGCTGGTGCAGGTCTCGTGGATGCGGATGGCGCTGAGTTCCGGCAGCAGCGGCTTCAACTCGTTCCAGATCCACTTGGCCAGGACTTCGCTGGTGGGGTTTTCCAGACCGGGGATGTCGTTGAGGTAGTTGTGGTCCAGGCGCTCATAGAGCGGCTTGAAAATCGCCTTGATTTCCGAGAAGTCGCGAATCCAGCCGGTGTGCGGGTCGATGTCGCCGCTGAGGTGGATCGCCACCTTGAACGAATGACCATGCAGGCGTCCGCACTTGTGGCCTTCCGGTACGTGGGGCAGGCGGTGGGCGGATTCGAAGGTGAACTCTTTGAAGATTTCCACAGATTTGGCTCTTTAAATGGACGGTCGCGAGGCAGGCGGCGCAGTTTATCAGTTTGATCCCCGCGTTGCGCGGGCGTGCTGACTAAAGGGTCAGCAAACCTGGCCGTCCTACCGGGTCTTGGCTGAAGCGTATACGCCGCTGCGCTCTCGCTTGCCAACCGCTATTACCAGAATGACGATCCGCTCCTCCTCTATGCGATACACGAGTCGATACCCAGCCCCGCGTAACTTGATCTTGTAACAATCCTTCATCCCGTGAAGAGCATCGCCCGGTACGCGAGGGTGCCCTTGTCGCTCCTGGAGTTTTTTCAAAAGCTGCAGACGGACCGCACCGTCCAGTTTTCGCAGTTCTTTCAGAGCCTTCGGGTCCCATTCGACTCCATATTCAACGCCCATTGGCGATATCAGCCTCAGCCTCGCCAATAAGGTCATCGAGCGATACGCGTACCCGCGGTTCGTTGGCCTCGATCCGCGCTTTGACCACTTGGGCCAGCTCCAACTCGTCCAGGCGCTCTATCATCGCTTCGTAGACCTCCGCCGGTACCATGTAGCCCATCACGCGGTTATGGTTCAGCACGGCCACAGGTGAGCCGTTCGCGCCACTCAGGACCGCGGACGGATTTTTCTTCAGTTCCGATACGCTGACGGCCACATCAGCCAAGACGATTTGCATGAAGATGGCTCCTTTAAAAGTGCTTTATTTTGGTCTTTTTATGCGCATTCAGGCAAGCACTCCATCCGGGCTGTCTCATAGTTATCACCGCGTTGCGCGAGCGTGCTGACTAAAGGGTCAGCAAACGCTCGCCCAGCCCACCGTTGGCGGTCAGTTCGAGGAACTCGTCGCCGAGGCGGCGGCTTTCGTCCATTGCGGTGCGCCAGTATTTGCGGCGGGCCGGGTCATCGCCCATGAAACGCTTGAAGTCGTTGCGGTCCGGCAGTTTGCCGTAGGGCAGGCGAGCCAGGTATTCGCGGGACGGCGCCAGCAATAGAACATCCTGCAAGCGCGAGGTATCGCCTCGGCGCCATGGCAGGCCTTTGTCGAACCAGCCGGGAATGACCCGATCGGTGAAGTGCGGATAGAGCACGATGTCCTCGCCGCTATAGGGCAGGTCAAGGTGGTAGTCCAGCAGGCCGCCATCGCGGTAGGTGCCCGCGCCGGCGCCGGGCAGGTCGCGCACGCCTTCCATTATCATCGGGATCGAGCCCGACGCCAGCAGTGCCTGGCGCAGGTTGCCGGCCTCCAGCGGCACGAAGCGCGAGGGGAAGTCCGTCAGCGGATGGAGCGGGGGAGCCAGGCGCGGGTCGTGGATGATCAGCCTTTCGAAATGCCGCGACAGCCGCGCCCGGCCACGCAGGTTGTCGGCGATCACCGAGGACAGCCCCAGGCCCAGCCGGCCGCGATGGTCCTGCGCCAACAGGCCATGACTCTTGACTACCATGACGTTGAGCCGGTAATGCGGATTGTCGAGGATCGTCAGGTCGCGACCTTCAAGCAGGTCGTCGAGCATGCGCTGCGAGCTCTGGCTGACCCCGGCCATGGTCACGCCTTTGGCGAAGCTCTGTTCGTTGTACAGGATGCCCAGGCGGCGAATGCCCTCGGCGGCGTCCGGCAGACAGGCGCTGGCGAAGCGCCAGGAGCCGACCGATGCACCGATCAGCGAGCGCTCCCGCGGCGCGGCGGGCAGCCATTCACCGAACAGCGCCAGGTCCAGCCCCTGGATACCCAAGGCCTTCGGCCCTCCGGCGGCGCCCGGCAGGATGCCGACATCGGCGGCCTGAAGGCCCGCCTGGCGGATGCGCTTGAAGGCGCGAGGGCCGGCCTTGACGGTCAGTGCGGGGAACTTGATGTGAATGGCGGTCATACCGGTCTCGAATACGTGCAAGCGGCTGATTATAGCGACACAGAAACCCTGTGCGAGCGAGCTTGCTCGCGATGACGCTGTGTCAGTTGTCAGTTTTGATGACCGACCTGACGCCAGCGCGAGCAAAACTGACCCAGATTCAATGATGGCAATTCAGTTTCAGTTAAGTTCGTCCCGATACAGTTCCCCGCTGAAGATTATAAAAAGGAGATAACCCGTGAACCGCCTCACTGCCTTTTTCATCGCGGCGCTGATGGTCATCGGTACAGGTCCGGCTCAAGCCAGGGACCTCGATGCCACTGAAGCCCAAAAATTGCTGGACGCTGGTACCATCCTGCCTTTTGATCAGCTCAACGCCGCTGCCCTGGCCAAACACACTGGCGCCACGGTGACCGATACCGAGCTGGAAGAGGAATACGGCAAGTACCGATACAAAGTGGATCTGCGTGATGCCAAGGGCATCGAGTGGGATCTGGAACTCGACGCCGTCACTGGCGAGGTGCTCAAGAATCATCAGGATACGTAATGAAGCTTAATCTGCGCGCCCGCAACCGTTGGGCGCTGGCGCTGCTGGTGTGCTGTTCGGTGGCCGTGGCCCGCGACCTGGACCAGGACGAGGCCCTGCAACTGCGTCAGCAGGGCGTGATCCTGCCCTTGGAACACCTGCTGCAACAGGCCCTGGACCGCCATCCCGGCGCCAAGTTGCTGGAAGCCGAGCTGGAAGAAAAGCACGGCATCTACATCTACGAAGTCGAGCTGCTGGACACCGACGGCGTCGTGCGCGAACTGGACCTCGAGGCCGCGACCGGCCGTTTACTCAAAGATAAGGAAGACTGATGCGCCTGCTACTGGTGGAAGACCATGTTCCCCTGGCCGACGAACTGATGGCCGGGCTCGCCCGGCAGGGCTACGCGGTCGATTGGCTCGCCGACGGGCGCGACGCGGTGTATCAGGGCAGCAGCGAGCCCTACGACCTGATCATTCTCGATCTTGGGCTGCCGGGGGTGCCGGGGCTCGAGGTGCTGGCGCAATGGCGCTCTGGCGGCTTGACCACCCCGGTACTGATCCTCACCGCGCGTGGCTCGTGGGCCGAGCGCATCGAAGGGCTCAAGGCCGGGGCCGATGATTACCTGACCAAACCCTTCCACCCTGAAGAGCTGCACCTGCGCATCCAGGCGCTGTTGCGTCGCTCCCACGGCCAGGTCAACCAGCCGACGCTGCAAGCGGCGGGATTGCACCTCGACGAAGGCCGGCAATGCGTGATTCGCGACGGCGCCGAGATCCAGCTGACCGCCGCCGAATTCAGGCTGCTGCGCTATTTCATGCTCCACCCCGAGCAAATCCTTTCCAAAAGCCACCTCGCCGAGCACCTCTATGATGGTGAAACCGAGCGCGATTCGAATGTGCTGGAAGTCCACGTCAATCACCTGCGGCGCAAGCTCGGACGCAGCGTGATCGAAACCCGTCGCGGCCAGGGCTACCTGTTCGGCGGACAGGCGCAGTGAGATCCATCCAGCGGCGCCTGAGCCTGGGCCTGATCGGTGTGATGGTGGTGGTCGGCCTGGTCCTCGCGCAGACCAGCCTGTGGTTGTTCGAGTTGGGTTTGCAGCGCTACCTCGAAGCGGGGTTGCGCAATGACAGCGAGAACCTGCTGGTGGCCCTGGTCCGTGGCCCGCAAGGGTTGCAACTGGACGAGCGACGCTTGTCGCCGGCTTACCTGCGACCGTTCTCCGGGCATTATTTCCGCATCGATTTTGCCGACGAGCATTGGCGCTCCCGTTCCCTCTGGGACCAGGAACTGCCGCGGCTCGACCATCCGGGGCTGCACAGCAACCTGCAACTGGGCCCCGAAGGCCAGAAGCTGCTGGTGCTGCGCACGGACTACCGGCGCCTGGGCCAGGCAATTTCCATCAGCGTGGCGCAGGACTACACGCCGGTGCGTGACAGCTTCCTGCGGATGCAGCAGGTCGGCCTCGGCCTCGGATTGGCGGGGTTGCTGCTGATCCTGCTGTTGCAACGGCTCACGGTGCAGCGCGCCTTGCGGCCGTTGGAGAAGGCCCGGGAGCAGATTGCCCAGCTGCAACGCGGCCAGCGTTCACAACTCGACGAACAAGTGCCCAGGGAACTGGAGCCGCTGGTGGCGCAGATCAACCATTTGCTGGCCCATACCGAAGACAGCCTCAAGCGTTCGCGCAACGCCCTGGGCAACCTTGGCCATGCCTTGAAGACACCTCTGGCGGTGCTGCAAAGCCTGGCGTCGAACGAGAAGCTCGACCCTTATCCCGAGTTGCGCAAGTTGCTGCTGGATCAACTGGAGCAGGTTCGCCAACGCCTGAACCGCGAACTCAACCGTGCCCGCCTGTCCGGCGATGCCTTGCCCGGCGCGCACTTGGATTGCGACGCCGAACTGCCGGGTTTGTTGGCGACGCTGAACATGATCCATGGCGAGCATCTGCACCTGGCTTATGTCGCGCCGCCCGGCTTGCACCTGCCTTGGGATCGGGAAGACCTGCTGGAATTGCTGGGCAACCTGCTGGACAACGCCTGCAAATGGGCCGACGCCGAAGTGCGCCTGACCGTGAGCGAGACGCTCGTGGGTTTCCACCTGGCAGTGGAAGACGATGGCCCCGGCATCCCGCCGGATCGCCGCGACCAGGTCTTCAGCCGCGGCACGCGCCTGGATGAGCAGACCGATGGCCATGGCCTGGGGCTGGGCATCGTGCGCGACATCGTCGACACCTGGGGCGGGACATTGGCGTTGGACGACAGCGAGTGGGGCGGGTTGAAAGTAATGATTGAGCTGCCCAAGCGCTGAAGCCATGGCTGCATCTCCTGTGGGAGCGAGCTTGCTCGCGATAGCGGCTTGTCAGTCGACACTTTCGTAACTGACCCGACGCTATCGCGAGCAAGCTCGCTCCCACAGGGGCAGTGTGGTGGATTCAAACACTGCGAGTGACTGCAAATCCCGCCGCATGACCCTTGCAGCTTGCCGCCGCTTGCTGCAAAGTCGCGACCTTTTTGTCCGGTGGCTTTCCATCGCTGTGCTTTGAGGTAACGATGATAAATGCAGTAATTGCCGCGGTTGGCGTCATGCTGGTGCTCAGCCTGTCCCGCGTGCATGTGGTGATCGCGCTGATTATCGGCGCGCTGGTGGGTGGCTTGGTAGGCGGCCTGGGGATCGAGGCAACACTCAAGGCCTTCAACGCGGGCCTTGGCGGCGGTGCGACGGTGGCGTTGTCCTACGCTCTGCTGGGCGCCTTTGCGGTGGCGATTGCCAAGTCCGGCATGGCCCATGCCTTGGCCGACAAGGTCCTGGCCATGGTCGACCGCCAGGACGCGGCCGGCGGCACGGGCGTCAAATGGCTGTTGATCGGCCTGCTGGGGACGGTTGCGGTGGCCTCGCAGAATATCCTGCCGATCCATATCGCCTTCATTCCGCTGCTGGTGCCGCCACTGCTTTATGTGCTGACCAAGCTGCAACTCGACCGTCGGCTGATCGCTTGCGTCATGACTTTCGGCCTGATCACCCCCTACATGTTCCTGCCGGTGGGCTTCGGCAACATCTTCCTCAACGAAATCCTGCTCGCCAACATCGCCCGCAGCGGTGTCGATGTCAGTGGCATCAACGTCACCCATGCGATGGGCATCCCGGCGCTGGGCATGGTCTTTGGGCTGGCGCTGTCGTTTATCAGCTACCGGAAGAAACGCGTCTACGATCTGAAAAAGATCGCCAGGGCCGAGCAGGTGGCCGTGCGCTACAACCCGCTCAGCCTGTTGGTCGCCGGGTTGGCAATCGCGGCGGCATTCGCCATCCAGCTCCTGCTCGATTCGATGATCATCGGCGCCCTGGCCGGTTTCCTGATTTTCTCGGTGTCGGGCGTGGTGCGCTGGCGCGAGACGGACGACCTGTTCACCGAAGGCATGAAGATGATGGCGATGATCGGCTTCATCATGATCGCCGCCTCGGGCTTCGCCGAAGTGATGAAGGCCACCGGTCAGGTGCAAAGCCTGGTGGAAACCTCGGCGGCTTGGATCGGCCACAACAAGGGCATCGGTGCGCTGTTGATGTTGCTGGTCGGGCTGCTGGTGACGATGGGGATCGGCTCGTCGTTTTCTACGGTGCCGATCCTGGCGACCATTTTTGTGCCGCTGTGCCTGCAACTTGGCTTCAGCCCGTTGGCGATCGTCTGCATCGTCGGCACCGCCGGCGCTCTGGGCGATGCCGGCTCGCCTGCCTCGGATTCGACGCTCGGCCCGACCTCCGGCCTGAACATCGACGGCCAGCATCACCACATCTGGGACACCGTGGTCCCGACCTTCCTCCACTACAACCTGCCATTGCTGGCGTTTGGTTGGGTGGCGGCGATGGTGTTGTAGCTTCAGAGACCGGGTTGTCTTCTTCGCGAGCAGGCTCGCTCCCACAGGGGATCGGTGTGAACACAGCAGTTGTGGACACCACCAAACCCTGCGGGAGCGAGCCTGCTCGCGATGGGGCCCTTGAATCCAGCGACCCTGCCAACCGACTGTCCACCTTGTCCTACAGTTTTATCGTGCGCTGCCGTTAACCCAGTTAACCACGCCATAAAACCAACAAGAGTGAACAGCATGCGCCTGAGCCTGAAGGCTAAAGTCCTGTCCCTGGCAATTCTGCCGGTATTGCTGTCCGCGGTGATCATCAGCCTGACCACGGCGTTCATCTTGAAGGAACAGGCCAGCAAGGAAGTCCAGCAAACCCGCGAACGTCTGCTCAGTGAAGCCAAGGCCACGCTGCAGAATTACGTCGCGGTCGGCCTTACCGCCATCAAGCCGCTCTACGATGCCGCCGCGCCTGGCGATAACGAGGCGCGCGCCCAGGCGATCAAGTTGCTGTCGAACATCAGCTACGGCAAGGACGGCTACTTCTTCGGCTACGACTCAGAGACCATTCGCCTGTTCAAGGCCAACAGCCCCGACGGCGTGGGCAAGAGTTTCAAGGACAACCGCGACCCGAACGGTGTCTACGTCAACCGCGACCTGGTGAAAGTCGCCAAGGACGGCACGCATTACCTGGAATACAGCTCGCCGCTGCCCGGCAGCAAGGACCTGGTGCCCAAGCTCGGCTACACCGAATACCTGGCCAAGTGGGACCTGGCGGTCGGCAGCTCGGTCAACCTCGACGGTATCGAAGGTCAGGTGGCGCTGGTGGAAGCCAAGGTCCACGATCGCCTGCAAGGCGTGATCCTGAGTATCGTCGGGATCGCCGCCGTGGTGCTGCTGGTGATCGCGGTGGTGGGCCTGGTGCTCGCCAATACCATCCTGCGTCCGCTGCACCTGATGAAGGACAACCTCGACGACATCGCGGCGGGCGAGGGCGACCTGACCCGGCGCCTGGCGATTACCAGCCAGGACGAACTGGGCCAACTGGCCGGTTCCTTCAACCGCTTCGTCGACAAGATCCATGGCCTGGTGCGGCAGATCACCGACATGACGTCGCAACTGACTGGCCTGGTGACGCAAGTGTCCGAGCAGGCCCAGCGTTCCGAGCAGGCCATGGAGCGCCAGCGCCACGAGACCGACCAGGTCGCCACGGCGATCAACGAAATGTCCTCCGCCGCCCAGGAAGTCGCCCGCAGTGCCCAGGGCGCAGCCGTCGCGGCCCAGCAGACCGATGAAGAAGGCCAGTCCGCCAAGCGCGTGGTGGCCGGCAGCATCCAGCAGATTCATGCGCTGGTGAACGATATCCGCAGCAGCGGCGTGTCCCTGGACAGCCTGCAACAGGACGTGGCCTCGATTGTCAGCGTACTCGGTGTGATCCGTTCGATTGCCGAGCAAACCAACCTGCTGGCCCTCAACGCGGCCATCGAGGCTGCGCGTGCCGGTGAGGCGGGCCGCGGGTTTGCGGTGGTGGCCGACGAAGTCCGCGCCCTCGCCAGCCGGACCCAGCAAAGCACCCAGGAAATCCAGGGCATGATCGATCGCCTGCAATCGGGTACGCATGCCGCGGTGGAAGCGATGCGCCGTTCCAGCGAGGCCGGCGACGGCACCTCGGAACGGGCCAACGAGGCGGGCGCCTCCCTGGACACCATGGCGCAACTGATCGGCACCATCAACTCGATGAACGCCCAGATCGCCAGCGCCGCCGAGGAGCAGACCGCGGTGGCCGAAGAAATCAACCGCAGCGTGCATCAGATCGCCGTGGCGGTGGACACTGTCGCCGACGAAACCCAGCTCAGCGCCCAGACCTCCCGCAGCCTGGCCGATCTGGGGCAGCGCCTGGGCAAACTGGTGGGGCAGTTCCGGATCTGATCCAAGCGCAGCAGGAGCTGCCGAAGGCTGCGATCTTTCGCTTTCGATCCAGATGTTTTCGCCTGGGCTACCAGGCCCTATCGGAAGCGGAGGATCGCAGCCTTCGGCAGTTTCTGCCGGGCAGAGCCAAACATGATCCGTGTGGGAGCGAGCCTGCTCGCGAAAGCGATTTCCAGCAGAATGCAACGCAGTCGTGGCGAGGGAGCTTGCTCCCGCTGGGCCGCGAAGCGGCCCCAAACCTGCCGCATGCGGAGCATCAGACACACCGCATCCGTAGATTTACGACTGCTTCGCAGCCGAGCGGGAGCAAGCTCCCTCGCCACGATTTGATCTCAGGCAGGCAGCTCGCGCACATCGCGCATCAACAGCCCGAACCACATTCCCATCCCCCGGCGCGAACTCGAATGCCGGCATATGGCAGACGCGACGGCACTCCGGCGAGTCCTGGCTGACTAACGTCTATCTGCCAATGACATGGATAGCACATGAACCGAAAGAACCTCCAAAACAAGTCGCAGATGTTGTTGCTGATCCTGGTCAGCATTGCCTTCGTCTGGATTCTGCTGCCGTTTTATGGGGCGGTATTCTGGGCTGTCATCCTGGGCATCGTCTTTGCGCCGCTGCAACGTCGCTTGCAGTTCAAGTTCGGCTGGCCGCGCAATGTCACGGCACTGTTCACCATGAGCATTTGCGTGGTGATCGCCATTTTGCCAGTGATCGTCATCAGTACCTTGCTCGTCCAGGAAGGGGCGGCGCTGTACAAGAGCCTGGAAAGTGGCGAGCTGGACGTCGCCGATTACCTGGCGCGTTTCAAGGAGGCGTTGCCGCCGTTCTTTCAGCATCTGCTTGACCGCTTCGGCCTGGGCAACCTGAGTGGCTTGCGAGACAAGATCGTCAAGAGCGCCATGCAGGGCAGCGAATTTTTCGCCACCCAGGCGTTCAGTTTCGGCCAGGGTACGTTCCAGTTCCTGGTGAGCTTCTTCGTGATGCTCTACCTGTTGTTCTTTTTCCTGCGTGACGGCGCGGAGCTGGTGCGCAAGGTGCGCTCGGCCGTTCCGCTGGCCGAGCACCAGAAGCGCCGCCTGCAATTGAAGTTCAACCGGGTGGTGCGGGCGACGGTGAAGGGTAACCTGTTGGTGGCGATCACTCAGGGCGCCCTGGGCGGCCTGATTTTCTGGATCCTGGGTATCCCGACGGTGTTGCCGTGGGCGGTGCTGATGGCTTTCCTGTCGCTGCTGCCGGCGGTGGGGGCGGGCATTGTCTGGGTGCCAGTGGCGGTGTATTTCCTGCTGTCGGGGGCGATCTGGCAGGGCGTGGTGCTGGCACTGTTCGGGGTCTTCGTGATCGGCCTGGTGGACAACTTCCTGCGCCCGATCCTCGTCGGCAAGGACACCAAGATGCCCGACTACATGGTCTTGGTCTCGACGCTCGGCGGGCTGGCCGTATTCGGCCTCAATGGTTTTGTCATCGGGCCACTGATCGCCGCGCTGTTCATGTCCTGCTGGGCGCTGTTCGTCGAGGGCAAGCCGCGGGTGCAGTTGCCCTAGGCACTCAACAGGTAGGGACCGATACGTTGCGACAAGGCCTGGGCGGCGGGTAGGGAAGTCAGCGGGCCGCTGACGGTGACGCCGTCCTGCACCAGATACCAGCAAGCCAACAGTCCGCGCTCCCGAAGTGGGGCGGGGACGGCGCTGCCAATGACAGACATGATTTGAACCTTGGGCATGGGAAACCTCCATCAGTCGATGGGGTTACCTTACGTCTCATGCGGGATGGGGAAAAATCAACCGCTTCAATAGTAGGAATCGATGCCGCTCAATCGACCACCAGGTCGAGCATGTGCACCACTTCCTGTTCATTGAGCAGGCCCTTGCGAACCAGGTTTTCCGCGAGCAGGGAAAGGAACTTGGCGCTGCGGTGGCCTTCCAGGTGCTTGAGCTCGGTCAGTACGTTGTAGACCTTGCTGGAAGTGCACAGGCCGACGATGCGGTGGGGATTTTGTGTGGGCATGGCTTCGTCCTTGTTGTTATGAGCTGCGGCGGCGGACGTTGACAGTTTGCGGCACTGCCATGACACGCTCGTGACAGCTTGAGTCGTCGAAAAATAAAGCAGGATTCAGACCATAGTGCCTGGTTGGCGCCAGATTATTGTTCCGGTAGCGACCTCAGCCAGGCGGTATGCGGCGATCAGTCGCCGTTTGGCTGAAAAGCGCCCACAAAAAAGCCCCTGGATCTTTCGATTCAGGGGCTTTGATTATTGCTGTCTGGCTCCACGACCTGGACTCGAACCAGGGACCCAGTGATTAACAGTCACTTGCTCTACCAACTGAGCTATCGCGGAATGGCGCGTATGTTACTGATTGGAAAAGAGAAGTCAAGCTTCTATTGCGGGCGGAGCGGCCTGAAGCCCATCGGTGACCAATCAAACGAATGGCAGTTACCGCGACGGCGAGAGAGGGCTACCATGGACGCCCGGAAGTGGCAGGATGCGCTGCCGGCCATTCGCCGACATCAAGGGACGCGCCATGAACCATTTGTTACCACTTCACACAATCGATTGCGCCGAGGTGTTCCTGTGAGCACCGCCCAGATCAGTCTGCCCAAGGGCGTGGGCCCTCACGCTGAAAAACTGTACGACGCCATCACCCAGGCCAGCACCCCGGAAGAACTGAACCGCGCCGGTGGCAAGGCCGAGGGATTTGTCCTGGGGCTCGAGAGTACCAAGGCGATCAAGAGCCAGGTCGCCGAGTCGTTGTATGTCATCTACGACGATGCGGCGAGCCAGCGGGCGACGGAGCTGTAGGCTTGACGAGCATTTCGTTCGCTGCTTTGTGGCCTGCCTTTTCTGGCCCGCTTTTGTGGCGAGGGAGCTTGCTCCCGCTGGGTTGCGAAGCAGCCCCAGGCTGTTCCAACCAACCAGGCTGATATCCCGCGGTGGCTGATTTTGGGGCTGCTCTGCAGCCCAGCGGGAGCAAGCTCCCTCGCCACGGGGGGCGGATTCAACCGAAAAAAAACGGGAAGCTCGAAGGCTTCCCGTTTTTCATTTCATCGAGCGTCAGATCACCTGGACGATGGCCTTGGTCACCGCATCGATGTTGTTCTGGTTCAACGCGGCCACGCAGATGCGGCCGGTGTCCAGGGCATAGATGCCGAACTCGTTGCGCAGGCGGGTCACTTGTTCAACGGTCAGGCCGGAGTAGGAGAACATCCCGCTCTGGCGGGCGACGAAGCTGAAGTCGTGATGCGGCGCGGCCTTGGCCAGCATGTCGACCATCTGCTCACGCATGCCACGAATGCGCAGGCGCATTTCGGCCAGCTCTTCTTCCCACTGTGCGCGCAGCTCAGGGCTGTTGAGCACGGCGGCGACGATACTGGCGCCGTGGGTCGGCGGGTTGGAGTAGTTGGTGCGGATCACGCGCTTGACCTGGGACAGCACGCGGGTGCTTTCTTCCTTCGACTCGCTGACAATCGACAGCGCGCCGACACGCTCGCCGTACAGGGAGAACGACTTGGAGAACGAGCTGGAGGCGAAGAAGGTCAGGCCCGACTCGGCGAACAAGCGCACGGCCGCCGCGTCTTCGTCGATGCCTTTGCCAAAGCCTTGGTAGGCCATGTCCAGAAACGGCACGTGGTTCTTGGCCTTGACCACGGCCAGGACGTTTTTCCAGTCTTCCGGGCTCAGGTCCACGCCGGTCGGGTTGTGGCAGCAGGCATGCAGCACAACGATCGAACGGTCGGGCAGGGCGTTGAGGTCTTCCAGCAGGCCGCTGCGGTTCACGTCGTGGGTAGCGGCGTCGTAGTAACGATAGTTCTGCACCGGGAAACCGGCGGTTTCGAACAGCGCGCGGTGGTTTTCCCAGCTTGGGTCGCTGATGGCCACGACCGCGTCCGGCAGCAATTGCTTGAGGAAATCGGCACCGATCTTCAGTGCGCCCGTGCCGCCCACGGCCTGGGTGGTGATGACGCGGCCCGATGCGATCAGCGGGGAATCCTTGCCGAACAGCAGGGTCTGGACTGCCTGGTCATAGGCGGCAATGCCGTCGATCGGCAGGTAACCGCGGGAAACGTGCTGAGCCACGCGAATCGTCTCGGCTTCGACCACGGCGCGCAGCAACGGAATGCGCCCTTCCTCGTTGCAGTAAACACCCACGCCCAGGTTGACCTTATTGGTACGGGGGTCGGCGTTGAAAGCTTCGTTGAGGCCCAGGATGGGGTCGCGTGGTGCCAATTCGACAGCGGAAAACAGGCTCATTATTGCGCGGCTCTGAATGGAGGGTGAGAGGACGTGTCGCGCTCCAGCCGAATGCACTAGAGCGGTGCACAAACGGGGAGCTAGTATAGAGGCCATCACCGGACAGGGCGACAGGCTATTCGGCGTTTAGCGTAAGTATTTTCGATTTTTTTCGACCGTTAGTCCCTTCGCAGCGTCAAAGTCTGCAAGGCGTGTAGGACGTTCGTCTTGAAAGCGAAGGCAATCACCTCCACATTGTGTGCATTCCAGCTTTTTCCTCGGGCGACGTCAGTCGTTTCGGTCTTTCTCGTTCCTGTCGCCTGGCCGACGGGAGTGAACCCAGGGGTTATGTCATGTCTGAATTCCAGCTAGTCACTCGCTTCCAGCCCGCCGGCGACCAGCCGGAAGCCATCCGCCTGATGGTGGAAGGCATCGAGGCCGGGCTGGCGCACCAGACCTTGCTCGGTGTGACCGGCTCGGGCAAGACGTTCAGTATCGCCAACGTGATCGCCCAGGTGCAGCGGCCGACCCTGGTGCTGGCGCCGAACAAGACCCTGGCGGCGCAATTGTATGGTGAGTTCAAGGCGTTTTTCCCGAACAACGCCGTCGAGTATTTCGTCTCCTACTACGACTACTACCAGCCCGAGGCTTATGTGCCCTCGTCGGACACCTTCATCGAGAAGGACGCCTCGATCAACGACCACATCGAACAGATGCGGCTGTCGGCGACCAAGGCGTTGCTCGAGCGCAAGGACGCCATCATCGTCACCACGGTGTCGTGCATCTACGGTCTGGGCAGCCCGGAAACCTATCTGAAAATGGTCCTGCACGTGGATCGTGGCGACAAGCTCGACCAGCGCGCCTTGCTCCGGCGCCTGGCGGACCTGCAATACACGCGCAACGACATGGACTTTGCTCGGGCGACGTTTCGGGTGCGCGGCGACGTGATCGACATCTACCCGGCCGAATCGGACCTGGAAGCGATTCGTATCGAGCTGTTCGATGACGAAGTGGAGAGCATCTCGGCATTCGATCCGCTGACCGGCGAAGTGATCCGCAAGCTGCCACGCTTCACGTTCTACCCCAAGAGCCACTACGTGACGCCGCGGGAAACCCTGTTGGGCGCCATCGAGGGCATCAAGGCCGAATTGCAGGAGCGCCTGGAATACCTGCGTTCGAACAACAAACTGGTGGAAGCCCAGCGTCTGGAGCAGCGGACCCGGTTCGACCTGGAAATGATCCTGGAGCTGGGATACTGCAACGGCATCGAGAACTACTCGCGCTACCTGTCGGGTCGTCCGGCGGGTGCGCCGCCGCCCACGTTGTATGACTATTTGCCGGCCGATGCCCTGCTGGTGATCGACGAATCCCACGTCAGCGTGCCTCAGGTCGGCGCCATGTACAAAGGCGACCGTTCGCGCAAGGAAACCCTGGTGGAATATGGCTTCCGCCTGCCCTCGGCGCTGGATAACCGGCCGATGCGCTTCGACGAATGGGAAGGCGTGAGCCCGCAGACGATTTTCGTCTCGGCCACGCCCGGCAACTACGAAGCCGAGCATGCCGGGCGGGTGGTCGAGCAAGTGGTGCGGCCGACCGGGCTGGTGGACCCGCAGGTCGAGGTGCGCCCGGCGCTGACTCAGGTCGATGACCTGCTCTCGGAGATCACCAAGCGCGTGGCGGTGGAGGAGCGGGTGCTGGTGACCACGCTGACCAAGCGCATGGCCGAAGACCTCACCGACTACCTCGCAGACCACGGCGTGCGGGTGCGTTACCTGCACTCGGATATCGATACGGTGGAACGGGTCGAGATCATCCGCGACCTGCGCCTGGGCACCTTCGATGTACTGGTGGGGATCAACCTGCTGCGTGAAGGCCTGGACATGCCCGAGGTGTCGCTGGTGGCGATTCTCGACGCGGACAAGGAAGGTTTCCTGCGTTCCGAGCGCTCGTTGATCCAGACCATCGGTCGCGCGGCGCGTAACCTCAACGGCCGGGCGATCCTGTATGCCGATCGCATCACCGGCTCGATGGAGCGCGCCATCGGCGAGACCGAGCGCCGTCGCGACAAGCAGATCGCTTTCAACCTGGCCAATGGCATCACGCCCAAGGGCGTGTTCAAGGATGTCGCCGACATCATGGAAGGCGCCACCGTGCCCGGTTCGCGCAGCAAGAAGCGCAAGGGCATGGCCAAGGCCGCCGAAGAGAGCGCTCGCTACGAGGCCGAACTGCGCTCACCGAGCGAAATCACCAAGCGTATCCGGCAGTTGGAAGAGAAGATGTACCAGCTCGCCCGGGACCTGGAGTTCGAAGCTGCGGCGCAGTTGCGTGACGAGATTGGCAAGTTGCGTGAGCGGTTGCTGACTGTCTGAGTATTGAGGTGTCCTCACAGGCCTCTTCGCGAGCAGGCTCGCTCCCACAGGAAACCAAGTCGTCTGGACTGGATGCGGTCCATTGTGGGAGCGAGCCTGCTCGCGAATGGGGCAGCTCAGTCTTAATGTTGGCCACACAAATCCCCTCTCACTGGAGCCCGCCCACCATCGCCTGTTACCATTCGCCCCCTGTTTCATCTTCGCTTTTATATTCTTTCCGAGACATGCCATGACCACCGTCCGTACCCGCATCGCGCCTTCGCCTACTGGCGATCCCCATGTCGGCACCGCTTACATCGCCTTGTTCAACTATTGCTTTGCCAAGCAGCACGGCGGTGAGTTCATCCTGCGGATCGAGGACACCGATCAATTGCGTTCGACCCGCGAGTCGGAACAGCAGATATTCGACGCCCTGCGCTGGCTCGGCATCGACTGGAGCGAAGGTCCGGACGTCGGCGGGCCGCACGGTCCGTACCGCCAGAGCGAGCGTGGCGAGATCTACAAGCAGTACTGCCAGCAGTTGGTGGACATGGGCCACGCGTTTCCTTGCTTCTGCACCGCCGAAGAATTGGACCAGATGCGCGCCGAGCAAATCGCCCGGGGCGAGACCCCGCGCTACGACGGCCGTGCGCTGCTGCTGTCGAAGGAAGAAGTCGACCGTCGCCTGGCCGCGGGCGAGCCTCATGTGGTCCGCATGAAGGTGCCGAGCGAGGGCGTCTGCGTGGTGCCGGACATGTTGCGTGGCGATGTCGAGATCCCGTGGGACCGCATGGACATGCAAGTGCTGATGAAGACCGACGGCCTGCCAACGTACTTCCTGGCCAACGTGGTCGACGACCATCTGATGGGCATCACCCATGTGCTGCGCGGCGAAGAATGGCTGCCCTCGGCACCGAAACTGATCCTGCTCTATGAGTACTTCGGCTGGGAGCAACCGCAGTTGTGCTACATGCCGCTGCTGCGTAACCCGGACAAGAGCAAGCTGTCCAAGCGCAAGAATCCGACCTCGGTGACCTTCTACGAGCGCATGGGCTTCATGCCCGAGGCGATGCTCAACTACCTGGGCCGCATGGGCTGGTCGATGCCGGACGAGCGCGAGAAGTTCTCGCTGGAGGAGATGGTCGAGCACTTCGACCTGTCCCGCGTCTCCCTGGGCGGGCCGATCTTCGACGTCGAGAAGCTGTCCTGGCTCAACGGCCAGTGGCTGCGCGACCTGCCGGTGGAAGAGTTTGCCGCGCGGGTGCAGAAGTGGGCGTTCAACCCCGAGTACATGATGAAGATCGCCCCGCACGTGCAGGGCAGGGTAGAGACCTTCAGCCAGATCGCGCCATTGGCCGGGTTCTTTTTTGCCGGCGGCGTGACCCCGGATGTGAAGCTGTTCGAATCGAAGAAACTCTCTGGCGATCAGGTGCGGCAGTTGATGCAATTGATCCTGTGGAAGCTGGAAAGCCTGCGCCAGTGGGAAAAGGACAGCATCACCGCGACCATCCAGGCGGTGGTTGAACACCTGGAGCTGAAATTGCGCGATGCGATGCCGCTGATGTTTGCCGCGATCACCGGCCAGGCGAGCTCGGTGTCGGTGCTCGATGCGATGGAAATCCTCGGGCCGGACCTGACCCGTTTCCGTCTGCGCCAGGCCATTGATCTGCTCGGTGGCGTGTCGAAGAAGGAAAACAAGGAGTGGGAAAAACTGCTGGGCGCGATTGCCTGAGCGGTCGATGGAACAAGGCATACCCCGGTTTTCCGGGGTTTGTCGGTAAGTGATTGTTATCCCGGCAAAAAATTTTCAATTTTGTTGAAAATAAATTTGACAGCCCTCGGATACGCCCTTAAGATTTGCCCCGTCCTCAGCGATGAGGGGCTATAGCTCAGCTGGGAGAGCGCTTGCATGGCATGCAAGAGGTCGACGGTTCGATCCCGTCTAGCTCCACCAATTTACAACTTCAAGGCCTGGCCACACCGGCCTTGAAGCGATCAACACTCAGCGTTGATCAGATGTTAGAAGGGTTTGCGTCCCCTTCGTCTAGTGGCCTAGGACACCGCCCTTTCACGGCGGTAACAGGGGTTCGAGTCCCCTAGGGGACGCCAGTTTTACAGAAGCGATGTTGCAACAGGATGTCGCTCCGCCGCGAGGCGAAAATCCGGGGCTATAGCTCAGCTGGGAGAGCGCTTGCATGGCATGCAAGAGGTCGACGGTTCGATCCCGTCTAGCTCCACCAATTTACACTTCGAGGTCTGGCCACACCGACCTTGAAGCGATCAGTCCTCAGCGCTGATCATGTTCAGAAGGTTTGTGTCCCCTTCGTCTAGTGGCCTAGGACACCGCCCTTTCACGGCGGTAACAGGGGTTCGAGTCCCCTAGGGGACGCCACGATTACCCGCTCTGCGGGATTTTATAAGGGTCATTCAATTCTTGAATGGCCCTTTTGTTTGTCTGGCGTTCAGCCAATTCCCTTATCCTCGATGAATACTTCCGACCAGCGGTGAAGATTTCGCTTGCGGAAAATTATTATGGGAATAATATTTCAATCGTAATATTCGGAGGCAACGATGAGCGATAAAAAAGCACAAACCCGTGAACGCATTCTCAAGGCCGCCAGCGATGCGCTGATCCAGCGCGGGCCGGCCGAGCCGAGCGTGGGCGAGGTGATGGGCGCGGCAGGGCTGACGGTGGGCGGTTTTTATGCCCACTTCGAAAGCAAGGACGCCTTGATGCTGGAGGCGTTCAAGCAACTGCTCAATCGCCGCCGTGGCCTGATCGCCGACATGGATGCCGAGCTGACAGGCGAAGAGCGGCGCGCGTTGGTCGCGGCGTTCTACCTGTCGCGCAAACATCGTGATTCCACCGAGCAGGCGTGCCCGATCCCGGCCTCGGTCGGCGAGCTCGGGCGACTGCCGGACGCGTTTCGTGAGGTTCTCAGTGAGCATATCGAGCTGATGGTCGCGCAGTTGGCCGCCAGCCCCGAGGATGCGGACAAAGCCCTGGCCGACATCGCCTTGATGGTCGGCGGCCTGGCCCTGGCCCGGGCGTTGGGCCCGGGCGAGTTATCGGATCGTTTGCTGCGCGCCGCCAAGTCGGCGGTGCGCTGAGCTAAGGCGCAAGCCCTGGAGATGAGCATGGACAGGTTGAGCTGGATTCGTGGTGTCAATGGCACGCTTGGCCGGATAGCCCCGCGCCTGGTAGCGAAACAAATGCGCAGGGTGTTCATGAGTCCTCGGGCCCTGCCGCCGCGGGACTGGGAGCTGCCATTGCTGGCCTCGTCCGAGCGCATCACCTTGCGCTTCGGCCTGTCTGCGTTGCGCTGGGGCAAAGGACCGGCGGTGCTGCTGATGCACGGCTGGGAGGGGCGCCCGACGCAATTCGCGGCACTGATCAACGCGCTGGTGGAGGCCGGTTATACGGTGGTGGCGCTGGATGGGCCGGCCCATGGTCGCTCGCCGGGTCGCGAGGCCAATGTGCTGCTGTTCGCCAGGGCGATGCTCGAAGCCGCAGCCGAGTTGCCGCCGTTGCAAGCGGTGATCGGCCACTCCATGGGCGGCGCCAGTGCCATGCTGGCGGTTCAGCTGGGGTTGCGGACCGAGACATTGGTCAGCATCGCCGCGCCGGCGCGTATCCTCGGCGTCCTGCGTGGCTTCGCGCGGATGATGGGTTTGCCACCCAGGGCGCGTTCGGCCTTTATTCGCCAGGTGGAGCAGGACGTCGGCATGCAGGCTTCGAAGATGGATGTCGCGCAATATCAGCTGGATATTCCGGGCTTGATTGTCCACGCCGAGGACGATACGTCGGTATCGGTCAAGGAATCACAATTGATCCATGAAGCCTGGTTCGACAGCCGCTTGCTGCGCCTGGGCCAGGGCGGGCATCAACGGGTACTGGCCGATCCCCGGGTCATTGATGGTGTGTTATCACTGCTGGCCGGACGCAGCCTGCAGGCGCGGCAATCGGCCTGAGCTTCCGGTACACTGCGCCGATCCAAATTCGACCGGGAGACGGGCATGGGCTGGGATCGGGCAACGCCGTTCATCATTGATCTTCAGGTGAATGCCGAAGATATCGACGGGCTGGGTCACGCCAATAATGCGGTGTACGTTACGTGGCTGGAGCGCTGCGCGTGGCGCCATTCCCAGCGCCTGGGCCTGGACCTGGTGGGGTACCGCCGGCTTGACCGGGCCATGGCGGTGGTGCGGCATGAGATCGATTACCTGGCAGCGGCCTATGAAGGCGACGAATTGCAGTTGGCGACCTGGATCGTGGACTGGGACCAGCGGCTGAAAATGACCCGGCACTTTCAACTGGTTCGCCCCAGTGATAACGCCACATTGCTGCGCGCCCAGACCACTTTTGTCTGCATCGAACTGTCCACCGGCAGGCCCAAGCGCATGCCGCCGGAGTTTATCGAGGGCTACGGCCCTGCGCTGAATCCATCCGGCATCCTTATAGACTGACCCACCGCTATCGCGAGCAAGCTCGCTCCCACAGTGAAATGTGGTGCACTCAGGCTTTATGGGCGCCCTCGGACCCTGTGGGAGCGAGCTTGCTCGCGATGACGGCGGTACATCCAACACATCTGCAGCTGACCCACCGCTATCGCGAGCAAGCTCGCTCCTACAGGTTTGGCGGTGGATTCCGATTCTGTGAAGGAAATCCGCTAAACTGCCGCACGTTTTTTCGTTGAGTGTGTTTTCCATGCAAATTGCCCTGGCGCCCATGGAGGGGTTGGTCGACAACATCCTGCGGGACGTCCTGACCCGTGTTGGCGGTATCGACTGGTGTGTCACCGAATTCATCCGCATAAACGACCGTCTGCTTACGCCGGCCTATTTTCACAAGCTTGGCCCCGAACTGCTGACCGGTGCCCGGACGGCTGCCGGCGTGCCGTTGCGGGTGCAATTGTTGGGTTCCGATCCGGTGTGCCTGGCGGAGAATGCGGCGCTGGCCTGTGAGCTGGGCTCGGAAGTCATCGACTTGAATTTTGGGTGCCCGGCCAAGGCCGTGAACAAATCCCGGGGCGGGGCGGTATTGCTCAAAGAACCGGAATTGCTCAACCGGATCGTCGAGCATGTCCGTCGCGCGGTGCCGAAAAACATTCCCGTCACCGCCAAGATGCGCCTGGGCTTCGACAGCCCGGACGGCGCGCTGGTCTGCGCCACGGCCCTGGCCGAGGGCGGAGCGGCGCACATCGTCGTGCATGCGCGGACCAAGGTTGATGGCTACAAGCCGCCGGCCCACTGGGAATGGATTCCGCGGGTCCAGGACGTGGTCAAGGTGCCGGTGTTTGCCAATGGCGATATCTGGAGCGTGGAAGACTGGCGTCGTTGCCGGGAAATCAGCGGCGTCGAAGACATCATGCTCGGCCGCGGCCTGGTTTCCCGCCCTGACCTGGCCCGGCAGATCGCCGCCGCCCGGGCCGGCGAGGAGGTGGTCGAGATGTCCTGGGCCGAACTGCAGCCGATGCTCCAGGACTTCTGGATGCAAGTGGTCGACCAACTGACGCCTCGCCAGGCACCCGGTCGGTTGAAGCAGTGGCTGGCGATGTTGACCCGCAACTACCCCGAAGCGGTCGAGCTTTTCGGCGCCCTGCGCCGGGAAACCGACCTGGACGCAGTGGGTCGTTTGCTGGGTGTGCAGCGCACGGAAGCGGCCTGAAAAAATTTCCGAAAAAAGCTCTTGAAAAGTATTTGGTGGTCCCTAGATAGGGAGTACGCGATGCCGAATTCGGGTCGCGGAGACAAGAAACCTTGCTGAACTTTCAGGAGATTTGAATCATGAGTACTGCATTTTCGCTGGCCCCTCTGTTCCGTTCCTCGGTGGGCTTCGACCGTTTCAACGACCTGTTCGAAACCGCCCTGCGTAACGAACCGGGCAGCAGCTATCCACCCTACAACGTGGAAAAACATGGCGATGACGAATACCGCATCGTAGTCGCCGCCGCCGGTTTCCGCGAAGAGGACCTGGACCTGCAAGTGGAAAAAGGTGTGCTGACCATCAGCGGCGGCAAGCGCGAGGCCAGCAACGACAGCGTCACCTTCCTGCACCAGGGCATCGCCCAGCGTGCGTTCAAGCTGTCCTTCCGGTTGGCGGATCATATCGAGATCAAATCCGCCGGCCTGAGCAACGGTCTGTTGAGCATCGACCTGTTGCGTGTGGTGCCGGAAGAGGCGAAAGCCAAGCGCATCCCGATCAACGGTGCGCAACAGCAAGCCGCGCTGGAAAATTGATACATCGCAGTTGAAGAAGGGCGCCGAATGGCGCCCTTTTTTGTCTTGGCAAGCAGTGAAGGATAAATTGTGGCGAGGGAGCTTGCTCCCGCTGGGCCGCGAAGCGGCCCCAAATGGTACGACTCAAACCGACCTGATACACCGAGGTGGCAGGTTTCAGGGCTGCTGCGCACCCCAGCGGGAGCAAGCTCCCTCGCCACAAAAGCTCCTAGCTAGGGCAACAACCGCTCGAACGCCTCCAGCGGCAACGGCCGGCTGTGCAGGTAACCCTGGTACAAATGACAATCGAGCCCCTGCAGGAACTTCAATTGCTCCAGCGTCTCGACGCCTTCGGCAATCATTTCCAGGTTCAGGCTGCGGGCCATGGCGACGATGGCGCGGATGATCTCGGCATCGTTGGGGTCACTGGTGGCGTCACGTACGAACGATTGGTCGATTTTCAGCGTGTCCACCGGCAGGCGCTTGAGGTAAGTCAGCGATGAATAACCGGTGCCGAAGTCGTCCATGGCAAAGCTCACCCCCAATTTCTTCAGGCGGCGCATCTTGCCAATGGTGTCGTCCAGGTTGTGGATCACGATGCCTTCGGTGATCTCCAACTTCAACAGGGAATAGGGCAGGCCATGGCTGGCGAGGCTGGTTTCGATGCGCTCGACGAAGTCGCTCTGGCGGAACTGCCGGGGGCTGATATTCACGCACAGTTTGAACCGTCGGGGGTCGACCTTGCCCTTGGCGATCAGTTGTTTGAAGCCGTCGCAGGCTTCGTCGAGGATCCAGGTGCCGACTTCCAGGATCAGGCCGCTGTCCTCCAGCACCTTGATGAACTCGTTGGGTGATTGCGCGCCCAGGTCCGGATGATGCCAGCGCACCAGCGCTTCGGCGCCGACGATGCGGTTGTCCCGGGCATCGACCTGTGGCTGGAAATGCACGCTGAACTCGTTGCGAGCCAGGGCCTGGCGCAGGTCGGTTTCCATGCGCAGCCGTTCGCTGGCAGCTTTTTGCATGGTGGCGTGGAACATCTGCGAGGTATTGCGTCCCGAATCCTTGGCGCGGTACAGGGCGATATCGGCGCGCTTGAGCAGGTCAGTGGGCGTGGAGCCGTGGTCCGGTATCAGCGCCATGCCGATGCTGGGGGTGACTTGCAGTCGTTGCCCATCGAGAAACATCGGCTCGGAAAGCAGTTCGCGAAGGGTGTCGGCCAGGGTCTGCACCTGCTGGCTGACCGCGCCGCGCGTGCCTTCCAGGCCGCTGAGCAGCACGACGAATTCATCGCCGCCCAGGCGCGCCACGGTATCTTCGAGGCGCACGCTGGCTTCGAGGCGCGCGGTGATGATCTTCAGCACCGTGTCGCCAACCGGATGGCCGAGCGAATCATTGATGTGCTTGAAATGGTCGAGGTCGAGGAACAGCAACGCCCCGCGCAGGTTATGGCGCTTGAGCAGGGCGATCTGCTGGCTGAGCCGGTCCAGCAGCAGCGCGCGGTTGGGCAGGTTGGTCAGCGGGTCGTGATAGGCGAGGTGACGGATCTGCGCCTCTGCGTTGCGCAGCAGGCTTACGTCACGGGCGGTCAGCAGCAGGCATGCGGTTTCGTTGAGCGTGATGGGCTCGACCGATACTTCCACCGTGAGGATTTCCCCGCGCTTGTTGCGCCCGAGCATTTCCTGGTGGAGAACGCGACCCTTGAGCTGCAATTCGGCCAGCAGCGCCGTCCGTTGCTTTTCTTCGGCCCAGATGCCGACCTCGTAGACGGTATGGCCGATGACTTCGTCGGCGCGGTAACCGGTCAGGCGACAGAAGCCATCGTTGACCTCAAGGTAGCGGCCGCTTTCGCATTCGGTAATGGTGATCGCGTCGGGGCTGGAGTGGAATGCCTTGGCGAATTTTTCCTCGCTGGCTTTCAGTGCCGCTTCGGAGCGTTGTTGCTGGGTGATGTCCCGCAGGGTGGTGACGATGCAGGGCTGGTTGCCGACACTGATCTGCCGGCTGGAGATCACGCAGGTCAGCGGCTGGCCGTTCTTGTGGTGGACGACGATGGCGACATTGCTCAGCGACTGCTCGCGGATGACCCGTTCGATGCGCTGCAGGCTGCTGCCCGAAGCTTCCCACAGGCCGATCTCGTCGGCGCTGCGGCCCAGCACATCATTGGCCGCCCAGCCGAATGTCTGGGTAAAACTGGAGTTTATTTCCAGGAACGTGCCGTCGTCCTGGTGGGTAAGGCAAATCGGATCGGGGCTGACCTGGAACAACGTGGCGAATTTTTCTTCCGAAGCCGCCAGGCTCTGTTCGCGCTCCACCTGGTCGGTGATGTCGAGCAAGGTGCCGGCCATGCGCAGCGGGCTGCCGTCGTCGTTGCGGTAGAGACGGGCGCGACTTTCCAGGTAACGCGAGCTGCCGTCCGGCAGTTGCACGCGGTAGGTCAGCTGGTAATTGCCCGCCGGGCCTTCACGCAGGCTGCGGTAGGCGTTGCGCATGTTGTTGCGTTCTTCGGTAGGCACGCCCTCGAAAAACGCATCGAACGATTCGTGAAACGCCTGGGGCTCCAGGCCATGGAGCTGCGCGGCCCGGGCCGAGCCGTAGAGCATGCCGCTGGGGATGTGCCAGTCCCAGGTACCCAGTTGCGCCGAGTCGAGGGCCAGGTCCAGGCGCTCCTGGCTGTCCTTGAGGGCCTGTTCGGCAAGTTTGCGTTCGGTGGTGTCGAGGAAGGTGCTCAGTAAATAAGGCTGGCCTTCGAGTTCGACTTTCTGGGCGCTGAGGATACCGTTGTGGACCTGGCCGTTACTGGCGCGGAATTGCACTTCCATGCTCACCAGCTCGCCCTTGGCCTTGGTGGCCTCTACCAGTTTGGCGCGCTGCGTGGGGTCGACCCACAGGCCCAGTTCCAGGGTGGTGCGGCCGATCACATTGTGGACCGGCCAGCCGAACAGGCTTTCGAAATACTGGTTGGCTTCGCTGATCAGCCCATCTTCCTGGCGGGTCAGCAGGACCATGTTCGGGCACAGGTGGAACAGTGTCGCGAAGCGTTTCTCCGAGCTGCGCAGCGCCTGTTCCCGTTCGCGCTGGTGGGTGATTTCGCGGATCACCCCGATCATGCGCGGGCGGCCATGCTTGTCGGGCAGTACGCTGCCACTGATTTCCAGCCAGTGCAGGCTGCCGTCGGGCCAGACGATGCGGTGGTGCATCGCCTGTTCCAACGGCACGCCGGACACGGCTGCATGGAAGGCCCGCACGGCCCTGGCCCGATCTTCGGGCAGCAGCAGGTCGAGGTAGTCGACGTCCGCCGGCAATGGCTGGCGCGGGTCGAAGCCGAACAACGCCTGGGTGCCTCGGGACCAGCTGATCTGGCCGGTATCGATGTCCCACGACCAGGCCCCCAGCCGCGCTCCGTTCAGGGCGGCGAGCAACTGTGGCGCGCTTTCCCAGCTTTGCTCCGACCGTTTCGGGTCGAGCGCCTGGATACGCGGCAGGGGCGGAGTATGGTCGGCGGGTTTGGGCATTCTCTAGCGGGCCTTGGGCGGTTGGGTGTTAGGCGCAGGCGTAATGGCCCTGTAGGAGTAGCACAACTTATGCCCTTGTCCCTGGCAGATCGATTTGTGCGTCCAATAGAGCCATGAAAGCCCGTGCAGCGTTCGACAGCGTCCTTTCGGTGTGCAGGATATAGCCTAGCTGGCGACTGAGCTGTATGCCCGGTAAAGGCACACGCGCCACTTGATCATCAAGCATCGTGCGCGGCAAAACGCTCCAGGCCAGGCCGATGGACACCATCATCTTTATGGTTTCCAGATAATTCGTGCTCATTGCGATGTTCGGCGTCAGGCCCTGGGCTTCGAACAGCCGCTGCACGATGTGATGGGTAAACGTGTTGCCTCCCGGGAAAACCGCCGGATGAAGGGCGATGTCCGCCAGGCTGACCGCGCTGTTTTCCAGCAGGGCGTGCTCCGGCGCCACCACGAAATCCAGCGGGTCGTCCCACACCGGCGTGGCCCGTACCAGCGTGTGGGGCTCGGGGGCCAGGGTGATGACCGCCAGTTCCGCCCGGCCGTGGAGAATTTCCTCGTAGGCCACTTCCGAATCCAGGAACTGAATATCCAGTGCCACCTGGGGGTAGCGTCGGGTGAACTCCCGCAATAGCGGTGGCAGGCGGTGCAAGCCGATGTGGTGGCTGGTGGCGAGGGTCAGGCGCCCGGTCACTTCGCCGGTCAGGTTGGTCAGGGCGCGGCGGGTGTCGTCCAGCACGTTGAGGATTTGATAGGCCCGTGGCAGCAGGGCCCGACCGGCTTCGGTCAGGCTCACTTCCCGGCCGAGACGGTCGAACAGGCGCACGTTGAGCTGCTGCTCGAGGCCGGCGATACGCTTGCTGATGGCCGGTTGCGTCAGGTGCAGGCGTTCACCGGCACCGGAAAAACTGCCGGTTTCAGCAATGGCAATAAAGGCATTGAGGTTGGCGAGGTCCATGGCGTTTCTGGTCGAATTCCAGTTGGTTATGCAAAGCATGAAAAATATGAATTTGAGTTATTTAATGTAGCCTCTTACCATCAGCCTCACAAGCCAAGGGGTTATTGATCCGCTCAGGACCCAGGGCATAGAAACAAGCTGATGAGGAAACCGTCTGATGGCCGGCAAAACGCTCTACGACAAGCTCTGGGATTCGCATTTGGTCAAGCAGCGCGACGATGGCTCTGCGCTGATCTACATCGACCGTCACATCATTCACGAAGTGACCTCGCCGCAAGCCTTCGAAGGTCTGCGTCTGGCCGGGCGCAAGCCTTGGCGCATCGATGCCAACATCGCGACCCCGGACCACAACGTGCCGACCACGCCGGAGCGCAAGGGTGGCATCGAAGCCATTGCCGACCAGGTTTCCCGCCTGCAAGTCCAGACCCTTGACGACAACTGTGATGAATACGGCATCGTCGAATTCAAGATGAATGACGTCCGCCAGGGCATCGTCCACGTGATCGGCCCGGAGCAGGGCGCGACCTTGCCGGGCATGACCGTGGTCTGTGGTGACTCGCATACTTCGACCCACGGCGCCTTCGGTGCGCTGGCGCATGGCATCGGTACTTCCGAGGTCGAGCACGTACTCGCCACCCAGTGCCTGGTCGCCAAGAAAATGAAAAACATGCTGGTGCGCGTCGAGGGCAAGCTGCCATTCGGCGTGACCGCCAAGGACATCGTCCTGGCCGTGATCGGCAAGATCGGCACCGCCGGCGGTAACGGCCACGCCATCGAATTCGCCGGTAGCGCGATCCGTGATTTGTCCGTCGAAGGCCGCATGACCATCTGCAACATGTCCATCGAAGCCGGCGCCCGCGTCGGCCTGGTGGCCGCCGATGAAAAAACCGTGGAATACGTCAAGGGCCGGCCGTTCTCCCCGAAAGGCGCCGAATGGGACATGGCGGTCGAAGCCTGGAAAGACCTGGTCTCCGACCCGGACGCCAGGTTCGACACCGTGGTCGAGCTCGACGCGACGCAGATCAAGCCGCAAGTCAGCTGGGGCACTTCGCCGGAAATGGTCCTCGCCGTGGACCAGAACGTGCCGGATCCGGCCAAGGAAATGGATCTGGTCAAGCGTGACTCCATCGTTCGCGCCTTGAAATACATGGGCCTGAGCGCCAACCAGGCGATCACCGACATTCAGCTCGACCGTGTGTTCATCGGTTCCTGCACCAACTCGCGGATCGAAGACTTGCGCGCCGCCGCCGTAATCGCCAAGGGCCGCAAGGTTGCCTCGACGATCAAGCAGGCGATCGTGGTGCCGGGCTCGGGGCTGGTGAAAGCCCAGGCCGAAGCGGAAGGGCTGGACAAGATTTTCCTCGAGGCCGGTTTCGAATGGCGCGAGCCAGGCTGCTCGATGTGCCTGGCGATGAACCCGGATCGCCTGGAGTCGGGCGAGCACTGCGCCTCGACGTCCAACCGAAACTTCGAAGGTCGCCAGGGCGCCGGTGGGCGTACGCACCTGGTGAGTCCGGCCATGGCCGCCGCCGCTGCCGTCAACGGCCGTTTTGTCGATGTCCGCGAATTGATCTGAAGGAGCGCAGCATGAAAGCTTTCACCCAGCACACCGGTCTTGTCGCGCCTTTGGATCGTGCCAACGTCGACACCGACCAGATCATCCCCAAGCAATTCCTGAAGTCCATCAAGCGCACCGGCTTCGGCCCGAACCTGTTTGACGAATGGCGTTACCTGGATGTGGGCCAGCCGTACCAGGACAACTCCAAGCGGCCGTTGAACAAGGACTTCGTGCTCAATGCCGAGCGTTACCAAGGCGCCAGCGTATTGCTCGCCCGCGAGAACTTCGGTTGCGGTTCGAGCCGCGAGCACGCGCCCTGGGCCCTGGAAGAGTACGGTTTTCGCAGCATCATCGCGCCGAGCTACGCCGACATCTTCTTCAACAACAGCTTCAAGAACGGCCTGCTGCCGATCATTCTCAGCGATGCCGAAGTGGACGAGCTGTTCCAGCAGGTCGAGGCCAACCCTGGCTATCAACTGCAGATCGACCTGGCGGCCCAGACGGTGACCCGTCCCGACGGCAAGGTGCTGGGTTTTGAAATCGACGCGTTCCGCAAGCATTGCCTGCTCAACGGCCTGGACGACATCGGCCTGACCCTGCAGGACGGCGAGGCGATTGCCGCGTTCGAAGCCAAGCACCGGGCGAGCCAGCCTTGGTTGTTTCGTGATGCTTGATTGAGGTGTGATTGATGTAGTCAGTGCTGGCCTCTTCGCGAGCAGGCTCGCTCCCACAGGGACGCCGCAATCCAGTGTGGGAGCGAGCCCGCTCGCGAAGACGGCGGTGCTGACACCACAAGGCTACAGCCCAAAAGGAAGTCCCTATGACCAGCACCGCCCACAGCCAAGTCGTACAAAAGCAATTCGGCGAACAGGCCTCGGCCTACCTGAGCAGCGCCGTGCACGCCCAGGGCGCCGAATTCGCGCTGCTGCAGGCCGAGCTGGCCGGTCACGCCAATGCCCGTGTGCTGGACCTGGGCTGTGGCGCCGGGCATGTGAGCTTCCATGTGGCCCCGGTGGCCGGCGAGGTGGTGGCCTACGACCTGTCCCAGCAGATGCTCGACGTGGTTGCCGCGGCGGCGGCCGAGCGTGGCCTGGGCAATATCGGCACGGTACATGGCGCCGCCGAGCGGCTGCCGTTCGCCGACGGCGAGTTCGACTTCGTGTTCAGCCGCTATTCGGCGCATCATTGGAGTGACCTGGGCCTGGCTTTGCGGGAAGTGCGCCGGGTGCTCAAGCCGGGCGGCGTAGCGGCGTTCATTGATATCCTGTCGCCGGGCATGCCGCTGCTCGATACCTACCTGCAAAGCGTCGAAGTGCTGCGGGACACCAGCCATGTGCGCGACTATTCGGCTGCCGAGTGGTTGCAGCAGGTCAGCGACGCGGGGCTGCACACCCGTAGCACCTCGCGCCAGCGTCTGCGCCTGGAATACCGTTCGTGGGTCGAGCGCATGCGTACTCCGGAGGTAATGCGGGCGGCGATTCTCGAGCTGCAGCGCTCGATGGGCGATGAAGTGCGTGAATATTTTCAGATTGAGGCCGATGGATCGTTCAGTACGGATGTACTGGTGCTGTGGGCCGAGCGATAGCATTTTTCCCGGCTAGCCCAAGGGCGCCGACAGTTAACGAGGAAAGCATGAGCAAGCAGATTCTGATTCTCCCAGGTGATGGCATCGGCCCGGAAATCATGGCCGAGGCGGTCAAGGTCCTGGAGTTGGCGAACGCCAAGTACGGCCTGGGTTTCGAACTCAGCCACGACGTGATCGGTGGCGCCGCCATCGACAAGCACGGCGTGCCGCTGGCCGATGAAACCCTGGACCGTGCCCGTGCCGCCGATGCCGTGCTGCTGGGCGCCGTGGGCGGGCCGAAATGGGACAAGATCGAACGCGACATCCGCCCCGAGCGCGGGCTGCTGAAGATTCGCGCGCAACTGGGCCTGTTCGGCAACCTGCGTCCGGCAATCCTTTATCCGCAACTGGCCGATGCATCGAGCTTGAAGCCAGAAATCGTTTCAGGCCTGGACATCCTCATCGTGCGTGAGCTGACCGGCGGTATCTACTTCGGTGCCCCGCGCGGTACCCGTGAGCTGGAAAACGGCGAGCGCCAGGCCTACGACACCCTGCCGTACAGCGAAAGCGAAATCCGCCGTATCGCCCGGGTCGGCTTCGACATGGCCCGCGTGCGTGGCAAGAAGCTGTGCTCGGTGGACAAGGCCAACGTGCTGGCGTCCAGCCAACTGTGGCGCGAAGTGGTCGAGCAGGTGGCCAAGGATTACCCGGACATCGAGCTGAGCCACATGTACGTCGACAACGCCGCGATGCAACTGGTGCGCGCGCCGAAGCAGTTCGACGTGATCGTCACGGACAACATGTTCGGCGACATCCTGTCCGACGAAGCGTCGATGCTCACCGGTTCCATCGGCATGCTGCCGTCGGCCTCCCTGGATGCCAACAACAAAGGCATGTACGAGCCGTGCCACGGTTCGGCGCCGGACATTGCCGGGCAGGGCATTGCCAACCCGTTGGCGACCATCCTGTCGGTGTCGATGATGCTGCGCTACAGCTTCAACTTGAACGATGCCGCCGACGCGATTGAAAAAGCCGTCAGCGTGGTCCTGGACCAGGGCTTGCGCACCGGTGACATCTGGTCACAAGGTTGCACCAAGGTCGGTACGCAGCAAATGGGCGATGCAGTAGTCGCCGCGCTGCGGAATCTGTAATCTTTCGGGCCCACTGCTTCGACGGTGGCCCACTTTTGTATAGGTGTAGTTGCGATGAAACGTGTAGGTCTGATCGGTTGGCGCGGCATGGTCGGTTCCGTGCTCATGCAGCGAATGCTGGAAGAGCAGGATTTCGATCTCATTGAGCCGGTGTTTTTCACCACCTCCAACGTCGGTGGCCAAGGCCCGTCCGTGGGCAAGGACACCGGTGTGCTCAAGGATGCCTACAGCATCGAAGAGCTCAAGACCCTCGACGTGATCCTGACCTGCCAGGGCGGCGACTACACCAGCGAAGTGTTCCCCAAGCTGCGTGAAGCCGGCTGGCAGGGTTACTGGATCGACGCCGCTTCCAGCCTGCGCATGCAGGATGACGCGGTGATCATCCTCGACCCGGTCAACCGCAAGGTCATTGACCAGCAGCTGGACGCGGGCACCAAGAACTACATCGGCGGCAACTGCACCGTCAGCCTGATGCTGATGGGGCTGGGCGGCCTGTTCGAGGCTGGCCTGGTCGAGTGGATGAGCGCCATGACCTATCAGGCGGCCTCCGGTGCCGGCGCGCAGAACATGCGCGAACTGATCAAGCAGATGGGCGCGACCCACGCCGCTGTCGCCGATGACCTGGCCAACCCGGCCAGCGCCATCCTCGACATCGATCGCAAGGTCGCCGAGGCGATGCGCAGCGATGCCTACCCGACCGAGAACTTCGGCGTGCCGCTGGCTGGCAGCCTGATCCCGTGGATCGACAAGGAACTGCCTAACGGCCAGAGCCGTGAAGAGTGGAAGGCCCAGGCCGAAACCAACAAGATTCTCGGTCGCTTCAAGAGCCCGATCCCGGTGGACGGCATCTGTGTGCGCATCGGCGCCATGCGTTGCCATAGCCAGGCGCTGACCATCAAGCTGAACAAGGACGTGCCGATCGCCGACATCGAAGGGCTGATCAGCCAGCACAACCCTTGGGTCAAGCTGGTGCCGAACAACCGCGAAACCAGCATTCAAGAGCTGAGCCCGACCAAGGTCACCGGCACCCTGAACGTGCCGGTGGGCCGTCTGCGCAAACTGAACATGGGTTCGCAATTCGTCGGCGCTTTCACCGTCGGCGACCAGCTGCTGTGGGGCGCGGCCGAACCGCTGCGCCGCATGCTGCGGATCCTGCTCGAGCGTTGATCGGTTGCTGCTGTTGAAGAGCCCGTGCCTTGCGAGAGGCACGGGTTTTTTTATATTGGTTTGGTGAAATCCCCGTGGCGAGGGAGCTTGCTCCCGCTGGGCTGCGCAGCAGCCCCAAAATTCTGGCGGTTGCTACGCAACCGAGCGGGAGCAAGCTCCCTCGCCACGAGTTCTCTTGTGTCCAATTGCTTGCCCGCCAACCACCCGGTAAAGTGCCGCTCCCCACGTTTTACCTGAGGTAGACCCATGAGCCAGTCCTTTGATATTGCCGTGATCGGCGCCACCGGTACTGTCGGCGAAACCCTGGTGCAGATCCTCGAAGAACGGGATTTTCCGATCGGCACCCTGCACCTGCTGGCGAGCAGTGAGTCGGCGGGGAGTTCGGTGCTGTTTCGCGGCAAGAACGTGCGGGTGCGCGAGGTCGATGAATTCGATTTCGGCAAGGTCCAACTGGTGTTCTTCGCCGCCGGCCCGGCGGTCACCCTGAGTTTTGCACCACGCGCCACGGCCGCCGGTTGTGCGCTGATCGACCTCTCCGGCGCGCTGCCGCCGGAGCAGGCGCCGCAGATCGTGCCAGAGGCCAACGCTCAGTTGCTGGCCGGCCTGAGCAAACCGTTCCAGGTCAGCAGCCCCAGCGCCTCGGCCACTGCGCTCGCCGTGGTGCTGGCGCCGCTGCGCGATTGCCTGGACCTGCAACGTATCAGCCTGACCGCCAGTCTCGCCGTCTCCGCCCAGGGGCGCGCAGCGGTGAGCGAGTTGGCGCGCCAGACCGCCGAGTTGCTCAATGCCCGTCCGCTGGAGCCGAAATTCTTCGATCGGCAGATGGCGTTCAACCTGCTGGCCCAGGTCGGTGTCCCGGATGAGCAGGGTCATACGCTGCTGGAGAAGCGCCTGGTCCGCGAGCTGCGCCAAGTGCTTGCGCAACCTTTGTTAAAGATTTCCGTCACTTGCATTCAAGCGCCGGTGTTTTTCGGCGATAGCTTTAGCGTGACCGTACAGTCCGCGAGCGCTGTTGACCTGGCGAAGGTCAACGCAGCCCTGGAGGCGGCGCCCGGCATTGAGCTGGTGGAGGCGGGTGACTACCCGACGCCGGTGGGCGATGCGGTCGGCCAGGATGTGGTTTATGTCGGGCGTGTGCGCGGTGGCGTGGACGATCCGGCGGAACTGAATCTGTGGCTGACGGCGGATAACGTGCGCAAGGGCGCGGCGCTCAATGCCGTGCAGGTGGCTGAGTTGTTGATAAAAGACTTGCTGTAAAAGATACTTGGCAACAATTTGTCGAATGAGTCTAGCTGGGCGCTATGCTTGGCCAGAGTGCTGAAGGCGAACCTCCTCCCCGGGGCGTCCTCGGGCATGAGTGAAACGATCGCGCGCGCCGTCGCTTCGGGGCTGCGCGCAATGCCTTACGGCAGCGGCATCAACACCTTCTCGCTGGCCGAGGAATGTTCAAACAAAGGAAGAGGCTATGGTTCAAGTTCGCAAACTGGTGTTAGCAATAGCGGCCGCCTCGGCGCTGTCCTCCGGTATGGCGCAAGCGCTCGGGCTCGGGGAGTTGACCCTGAAGTCGCCGCCGAACCAGCCTTTGGTCGCCGAGATCGAGCTGCTCGATGTCCAGCAACTGACCGCCGCCGAAGTCGTGCCGAGCCTGGCGCCCCCAGAAGAGTTCGCCAAGGCGGGCATTGACCGCCAAGCCTTCCTCAATGACCTGAGCTTCACCCCGGTGATCAACGCCAACGGCCGCAGTGTCCTGCGGGTGACGTCCAGCCGGCCGCTGTCCGAGCCGATGGTCAAGTTCCTGGTGCAGGTGATGTGGCCCAACGGCCGCTTGCTGCGCGACTACAGCGTGCTGCTCGATCCGTCCAAATTCTCGCCGCAGGCCGCCGATGCTGCGCGGGCGAAGCCGTCCCAAGCGGTTTCCACACCGGTCACCGGGGCCACCAAGCCGTCCCAATACACCACCACGCCGCGCGACACCCTGTGGGAAATCGCCGCCAAGGTGCGCAACGGTGGATCGGTGCAACAGACCATGCTGGCGATTCAGGCGCTGAACCCGAACGCCTTCATCAACGGCAATATCAACCTGCTCAAGACCGGCCAGGTGCTGCGCCTGCCGGATCCGGTGCAAAGCACGGCGCTGCCGCAACCCCAGGCCATCGCCGAAGTGGCTGCACAGAACGCCGCCTGGCGCCAGGGGCGTCGGGGTGTGGCGGGTAACGGCCGGCAGCAGTTGGACGCGACCAAGCGGGGCGCTGCCGAGGGCGCGCCAGCCCAGGCCGCCGCGCGCGACAACCTGAGCCTGGTTTCCGCCGAGTCGGCGAAGGCCGGCGCCAAGGGCAAGGGCGCTGCCGGTGATGCCCAGGCACTGAGCAACCAGCTTGCAGTGACCCAGGAAAGCCTTGATGCGGCTCGCCGCGACAACGAAGAACTGAAAAGCCGCATGGCCGACCTGCAGAGCCAATTGGACAAGCTGCAGCGTCTGATCGAACTGAAAAACAACCAGCTGGCGAAAATGCAGGCTGATGGCGCTGCTGTACCGCCTGCGGGCGAGTCGACCCCGACGATGTCGGCCGAGCTGACCCCGGCGCCGTCGGCGCAGCCACCGGCGCCAACACCAGCACCCGAGGCCGCCCCGGAAGCGACGCCGCCCGCCGCACCGGTCGAGCCGACACCTGCCGCTTCCGATGAAAAGAAATACAACGACCTGCTGACCAATCCGATCCTCCTGGGGCTGATTGGCGGCGGCGCGTTGATCCTGTTGCTGCTTCTGTTGCTGCTTGCCCGTCGCCGCAAGGCCCAGCAGGAAGCCGAGAAACATCTGCGCATGGCCCGAGCCCTCGAGGAGGAGGCCGACTTCTCCCCGGAGCTCGATCTGCCCCCGAGCAGCTTCGAGGGCATTGAGGTTCCACCACCTAGCGTAAAACTCGAACCCAAGCCAGCCCCGACGCCAGCGCCCAAGCCGGCTCCGGTGATTGCGCCAGTGATTGTCACGCCGCCCATTGCCGCACCGTTGGTGGCCCCGGCCGCCGATCGTTCCGACGACGTGCTGCCTCAGGCCCAGTCGCACATCGATCGCGGTCGTTTGAACCAGGCGGCCGATCTGCTGGAGCAGGGCATCAAGGCTGAGCCTCAGCGCAGCGATCTGCGTTTGAAGTTGATGGAGGTCTACGGCCAACAGGGCGATCGAGACGCCTTTGTGGCCCAGGAACGCCAACTGGTCGCCAATGGTGAAAACTACGCCCAGGTCGAACAGCTCAAGAGTCGTTTCCCGGCCATGGCGGTCGCCGCTGGCGCAGGCCTGGCGGCCGCAGCCGTGGCTGCCGAACTGGATGCGCAGTACGTCAAGGAACTGCTGGAAGACAAGCCGGCGACCGATGAAGAGCTCGACAACGCTTTTGACCTGAGCCTGGACGACTTTGATACGACGCCCGCAGCGCCGGCACCCGAGCCGCTCAACGAGCTGGACGCGTTTCCGGAAGACGATGACCTGAGTTTCGAGTCGGTGCTCAAGCAGCAGACCGAGGCCAACGAAAGCCTCGACGACCTGTCGGAGTTCGACCTGGACCTGGGCGCCGACGCTCCGGCACCCGCCCTGGAGGATGACGACTTCCTGCTGGGCCTGGAGGATGACCTCAAGGGTCTTGACGTCCCGGCTGCCGAAACGCCGGCCCTGAACGACACCCCGGCCGACGATCTTGAGCTGCCGGCGGATTTCGACCTGTCCCTGGCGGACGAAATGGATGCCCATGACCAGCCCAAGGATGCCTTCGAATCCGAGCTGGATGATGTCAACGCCGAGCTGGATCGTTTGTCCGACAGCCTCGGTCAGCCGACCTTCACGGCCGATGATGCCTTGGCGACTGCTGACGACGAGCCGGATTTCGACTTCCTCAGCGGCACCAACGAAGTGTCGACCAAGCTCGATCTGGCCCAGGCCTACATCGACATGGGCGACGACGATGGCGCCCGGGATATCCTGGGCGAGGTCCTCAACGAAGGCGATGCCACGCAGAAGAGTGAAGCGCAGGAAATGTTGTCACGCCTGGCTTGAGGTGATGGGGTAAACAACAACGGCAGCCGGTGAGGCTGCCGTTTTTGTTTGCAGGGGTTGGATGGTGTCTGGGCTGGCCTCATCGCGAGCAAGCTCGCTCCCACAGGTCGGTGCTCACTGGAGATCCCATGTGGGAGCGAGCTTGCTCGCGATGGCGCCAGTCGATTCCACGCAGAACCACCGGTTGCACTGGCATCGCGCCCCGCCCGCCTTATAATGCCCGCCTTTGCGTACCTCAGCAGGCTGTAATTCCTTGGCAAACATAGACAACCCGGCCGCAGAAATGGCGGCCGACGGCTTTTTCCGGATCGCCCTGGGCGTTGAATACAAAGGCTCGCGCTATCGCGGCTGGCAGCGTCAGGCCTCCGGTGTCCTGACGGTGCAGGAAACCCTTGAAAATGCCCTGTCCAAAGTCGCCGACTCGCCCGTGTCGCTACATTGCGCCGGGCGTACCGATGCCGGCGTGCATGCGTGCGGGCAGGTGGTGCATTTTGATACCCAGGTCGAGCGCTCGATGAAGGCGTGGGTCATGGGCGCCAATATCAACTTGCCGCACGATGTCAGCGTCAGTTGGGCCAAGGCCATGCCAGCGCATTTCCATGCCCGCTTCAAGGCCATCGCCCGGCGTTATCGCTATGTGATCTACAACGACCAGATCCGCCCGGCGCACCTGAACGAAGAAATCACCTGGAACCACCGCCCGCTGGACGTCGAACGCATGGCCGAGGCCGCGCAATATCTGGTCGGCGTCCACGACTTCAGCGCCTTCCGCGCCGGCCAATGCCAGGCCAAATCGCCGATCAAGGAGCTGCATCACTTGCGCGTGACCCGTCACGGCAAGATGATCGTGCTCGACATCCGTGCCAGCGCCTTCCTGCATCACATGGTGCGTAACATCGCCGGCGTGCTCATGACCATCGGCGCAGGCGAGCGACCGGTGGAGTGGATCAAGGAAGTGCTGGAAAGCCGCATCCGTCGTTCCGGAGGCGTCACGGCGCATCCGTTTGGCCTGTACCTGGTGCAGGTGGAATATCACGATGAGTTCGAACTGCCGGAGCGTTACATCGGGCCACATTTCCTGACAGGCTTCTCGGAACTCGACGGCTGACGCCTTCCGTTGCATTTGTTACCATCCGGGACTTTCATGGAATTGCCTGAGGTTTTCCCCATCATGCCGGTCGTTCGCAGCAAGATATGCGGGATCACTCGCGTCGAGGACGCGCTGGCGGCGGTCGAGGCCGGGGCGGACGCCATCGGGCTGGTGTTTTACGCCAAGAGTCCGCGGGCGGTGACGGTGCAGCAGGCGAGGGCGATCATCCAGGCCTTGCCGCCATTCGTGACGCCGGTCGGTCTGTTCGTCAACGCCAGCCGTTGCGAGCTGGGGGAGATACTCGATGCGGTGCCGTTGGCGCTGTTGCAGTTCCATGGCGACGAGACGCCAGCCGATTGTGAAGGCTGGCATCGCCCTTATATCAAGGCCCTGCGGGTCAAGGCCGGCGACGACATTTCCGCGGCTTGCGAGGCCTTTGCCGGTGCCAGCGGGATCTTGCTGGACACCTACGTCGAGGGCGTTCCCGGCGGGACCGGCGAAGCGTTCGACTGGTCGCTGGTCCCGCAAGATCTTGCCAAGCCGATCATCCTCGCCGGTGGCCTGACGGCGGACAACGTGGCGGCAGCCATTGCCCAGGTCCGCCCCTATGCGGTGGACGTCAGTGGTGGCGTGGAGCAGGCCAAGGGCCTCAAGGATCCGGCGAAGATTCGCGCATTCATGGCTGCTGTGCGCAGCAGCCAGTAGCCAATGTGACGGCTGGCAGACTGCCGCCGTCCATACCTGCACTGTACAAAGCAGGCAGGCGCCGCCTCCGGGCGGGCCGATAGCGTAGTGGCAATCGCCGTGCAGCGGTTGTCGGGATGGCAGGGGATGGTGGGGCTGGACGCAGGTCATGTTTCGCGCTGACCGCGACGGTCCGCAACCCTCGCCGCACAATGAATTTGAGCTCAAGGGCATACGCGGGGCCGCGAACCAGAGCGTTCGGGCCGCCGGTACTGGAGAAAGAAGCATGAGCAACTGGTTGGTAGACAAACTGATCCCTTCGATCATGCGTTCCGAGGTGAAGAAAAGCTCGGTGCCTGAAGGTCTGTGGCACAAATGTCCATCCTGCGAAGCGGTGCTTTACCGCCCCGAGCTGGAAAAGACCCTGGACGTTTGCCCCAAGTGCAACCACCACATGCGCATCGGCGCGCGTGCCCGTATCGATATTTTCCTCGACGCCGAAGGCCGCGTTGAACTGGGCGCCGAACTGGAGCCCGTGGACCGCCTGAAATTCCGCGACGGCAAGAAATACAAGGACCGCCTGACCGCCGCCCAGAAACAGACCGGCGAAAAAGACGCGCTGGTGTCCATGAGCGGTACCCTGCTGGGCATGCCGGTGGTGGTGTCGGCGTTCGAGTTCTCCTTCATGGGCGGTTCCATGGGCGCGATCGTCGGCGAGCGCTTCGTTCGCGCGGCCAACCACGCCCTGGAAAACCGTTGCCCGATGATCTGCTTCGCCGCATCCGGCGGTGCGCGGATGCAGGAAGCGCTAATCTCGCTGATGCAAATGGCCAAGACCTCCGCGGTGCTGGCGCGTCTGCGTGAAGAAGGCATTCCGTTCATTTCGGTACTGACCGACCCGGTCTACGGCGGCGTCTCCGCCAGCCTGGCGATGCTCGGTGACGTGATCGTCGGCGAGCCGAAAGCGCTGATCGGCTTTGCCGGCCCTCGCGTGATCGAACAGACCGTGCGTGAAAAACTGCCGGAAGGTTTCCAGCGCAGTGAATTCCTGCTTGAGCACGGTGCCATCGACATGATCATTCACCGTCAGGAACTGCGCCCGCGCCTGGGCAACCTGCTGGCGCAACTGATGGGCCTGCCGACGCCGAAGTTCGTCGCCACGCCTATCGAGCCGATCGTGGTTCCGCCGGTGCCTGCAGGCCTATGACCCAACGTACCCTGGGCGACTGGCTTGCCTACCTTGAGCAGTTGCATCCATCCGCCATCGACATGGGGTTGGAGCGCTCGCAAGCGGTAGCGTCCCGCATGGGACTGGCCAGGCCGGCGCCCCGGGTCATCACGGTTACCGGCACCAATGGCAAGGGTTCGACCTGCGCCTTCCTGGCTTCGCTGTTGCGGGGCCAGGGCCTGAGTGTCGGTGTCTACAGTTCGCCGCACCTGCTGCGCTACAACGAGCGGGTGCAGGTCAATGGCATCGAAGCCTCTGATGCCGAGCTGTGCGAAGCCTTCGCGGCGGTGGAAGCCGGGCGGGGCGAGACTTCCCTGACGTATTTCGAAATGGGCACGCTGGCGGCGTTCTGGCTGTTCGCCCGCGCCGGCCTGGATGCGGTCGTGCTGGAAGTCGGCCTGGGCGGGCGGCTGGACGCGGTCAACCTGGTGGATGCGGACATCGCGCTGGTCACCAGTATCGGCGTGGACCATGCCGATTACCTGGGCGATACCCGCGAATCCGTGGCTTACGAGAAAGCCGGCATCTTCCGCCCGGGCGCGCCTGCGCTGTGTGGCGACCTTGATCCACCGCAGCCCTTGCTCGACAAGGTTCGCGAGCTTGATTGCCGATTTTTTCTGCGTGGGCGGGATTTCGACCTGGCCATGACCGAGCAGCACTGGCAATGGCGCGGCAGTGACGCCAAGGGCAACCCGGTGGAGCTGCATGACCTGCCGCTCCTGGACCTGCCGATGGAAAATGCTGCGCTGGCGCTTCAGGCCTATTTGCTCGCGGATCTGCCGTGGGACGCGGAACGGATTGTCCAGGCGTTGCAGGCGACTCGCGTCGTCGGTCGTCTTGATCGTCGTTCGTTCGATTGGCGGGGCAAGCGTCTCAACCTGCTGCTCGATGTCGGCCACAACCCCCATGCGGCCCAGTACCTGGCGGAGCGTCTGGCGCGGCGGCCGGTGCCGGGCAAGCGCCTGGCGGTGTTCGGGCTGCTGTCCGACAAGGACCTCGATGGCGTGGTCGATGCCATGGATGCTACTGTCCAGCACTGGGCCGTCGCTCCGCTGGATTCGCCGCGTTCCCGTCCGGCCAGCGAGTTGCAGGCAGCCTTGCAGGGTCGTGGCGCTTCGGTTGATGCTTACGCCAGTGTGGCCGACGCGCTGGAAGGACAGTGCGCCCTGGCGACGGCCGACGATGAGATTCTGTTGTTCGGATCATTTTTTTGCGTAGCCGAGGCCCTTCAATGGTTGGCCCGGCGCTCCTCGGAGGAAGCTGCAGATGGCATTGCTGGATAAGGCGTACAAGCAGCGCATGGTCGGGGCCCTGGTGTTGGTGGCCCTGGCGGTGATCTTCCTGCCGATGCTGTTTTCCCGTCAGGACGAGCAGCGCCAGGTCACGGTTGATGCACCTGCTGCGCCCCAGGCGCCCGCCGTGCCGCCGGTGCAGGTCGAACCGGTGGCGGTGCCCGAGCCGCAAGCATTGCCTCAGGAACCTGTTCCGAGTGACGAGGAACTGGCTCAGGAACCTGCCGCGCCGTCTGCGCCCATTGCGCCCGCGCCGACCGCACCGGCTCCGGCCACGCCGAGCAAACCGGCTGCCGCGCCGACGCCTGTTCCAGCAGCGCCGGCAGTCAAGCCAGCCCCGACCCAACCGATCACGGCGGCACCGAAACCGGACACCACGCAAAGCCGCGTCGATGCCAATGGCCTGTCGGTCAGTTGGTCGGTGCAACTGGCCAGCCTGACCAGCCGCGAAAGCGCGGAAAAACTGCAGAAGAACCTGCGCAGCCAGGGTTACAACGCCTATATCCGTTCCGCCGATGGCAAAAATCGGGTGTTTGTCGGTCCGCTGATCGAGCGTGCCGAGGCTGACCGCCTGCGCGACTTGCTCAATCGCCAGCAAAACCTCAAGGGTTTCGTGGTGCGCTTCCAGCCGGAGCGTGGTTGAACGCCATTTGGCTGATTTGAATCACGCAGCTTACCGACAGCCCTGCGCTCTGCTAAAATGCGCCGCCTTATCCGTCTGTAGGCTGCACCGTGCCATTTACCTGGGTTGACTGGGCGATCGTTGCAATCGTCGCCATCTCTGCATTGATCAGTCTGAGTCGCGGCTTCGTCAAGGAAGCGCTCTCGCTGCTGACCTGGATCATTGCGGGAGTCGTGGCCTGGATGTTTGGTGGCTCGCTGTCCCAGTACCTCGCCGGATACATCGAAACACCGTCGGCCCGCGTCATCGCAGGCTGTGCCATCTTGTTTATCGCCACCTTGCTGGTTGGCGCAATGATCAATTATCTGATCGGCGAACTGATTCGCGTCACCGGGCTTTCCGGGACGGACCGGTTCCTGGGCATGGCCTTCGGCGCGGCGCGTGGCGCGTTGCTGGTGGTCGTGGCCGTCGGGCTGTTGAGCCTGGGGCCGGTACAGCAGGATACGTGGTGGCAGGAGTCCCGGCTCGTGCCACAATTTCTATTGGTCGCAGACTGGTCCAAGAACCTGATCCTGGGTTGGAGCAGTCAGTGGCTTGCCAGCGGTATCAGCGTACCCGCTGAAATACCGTTCAAGGAACAGCTCTTGCCGATGGCCAAAACGCCGCAGTGAGTGTTGTTCAGTTCAGATCCATTAAGTAGGGGTTGCGTCGCATGTGTGGCATCGTCGGTATCGTCGGTAAGTCGAACGTCAATCAGGCGCTGTATGACGCGCTAACCGTGCTCCAGCACCGCGGCCAGGACGCTGCCGGTATCGTGACCAGCCATGACGGCCGGTTGTTCCTGCGCAAGGACAATGGCCTGGTGCGTGACGTGTTTCATCAGCGTCACATGCAGCGCCTGGTCGGCCACATGGGTATCGGCCATGTGCGCTACCCGACAGCGGGCAGCTCGACCTCGGCCGAGGCCCAGCCGTTCTACGTCAACTCGCCGTACGGCATCACCCTGGCGCACAACGGCAACCTGACCAACGTCGAGCAGTTGGCCAAGGAAATCTACGAATCCGATCTGCGCCACGTCAACACCAGTTCCGACTCGGAAGTGATGCTCAACGTGTTCGCCCACGAGCTGGCCCAGCGCGGCAAGCTGCAGCCAACCGAAGAAGATGTGTTCGCCGCCGTAACCGACGTGCATAACCGTTGTGTCGGTGGCTATTCGGTAGTGGCGATGATCACCGGCTACGGCATCGTCGGTTTCCGCGACCCGCACGGCATCCGCCCAATCGTGTTCGGCCAGCGCCACACCGACGAAGGCGTCGAGTACATGATCGCCTCCGAGAGCGTATCCCTGGACGTGCTCGGCTTCACTCTGATCCGCGACCTGGCACCGGGCGAAGCGGTCTACATCACTGAAGACGGCAAGCTTTTCACCCGCCAGTGCGCGACCAACCCGAGCCTGACCCCGTGCATTTTCGAACACGTCTACCTGGCGCGTCCGGACTCGATCATCGACGGTATCTCGGTCTACAAGGCGCGCCTGCGCATGGGCGAGAAACTGGCCGACAAGATCCTGCGCGAGCGTCCGGACCACGACATCGACGTGGTCATCCCGATCCCGGACACCAGCCGCACCGCGGCCCTGGAGCTGGCGAACCACCTGGGCGTGAAGTTCCGCGAAGGCTTCGTGAAGAACCGCTACATCGGCCGCACCTTCATCATGCCGGGCCAGGCCGCGCGGAAAAAATCCGTACGCCAGAAGCTCAACGCCATCGAGCTGGAATTTCGCGGCAAGAACGTGATGCTGGTGGACGACTCCATCGTGCGCGGCACTACCTGCAAGCAGATCATCCAGATGGCCCGCGAAGCCGGCGCCAAGAACGTGTATTTCTGCTCCGCGGCCCCGGCCGTGCGTTACCCGAACGTGTACGGCATCGACATGCCGAGTGCCCACGAGCTGATCGCTCATAACCGCACGACCCAGGAAGTGGCCGACCTGATCGGCGCCGACTGGTTGATCTACCAGGACCTGCCGGACCTGATCGAAGCGGTCGGTGGCGGCAAGATCAAGATCGAGCAGTTCGATTGCGCGGTATTCGACGGCAAGTACGTCACCGGCGACATCGACGAGGTCTATCTGAACCGGATCGAGAACGCCCGTAACGATGCGTCCAAGGCCAAGACCCAGGCGGTCAGCGCGATCATCGATCTGTACAACAACTGAGTAACGAACCGGCCCCGAGGGGCCGGTTTGCGTTCAAGCGATAGAAGGAGTGGCAGCATGAGTCAGGATTGGGATGCCGGTCGGCTGGACAGCGACCTTGAAGGTGTAGCGTTCGATACCTTGGCGGTTCGCGCGGGCCAGCACCGTACACCGGAAGCCGAGCATGGCGATCCGATGTTCTTCACCTCCAGCTACGTCTTCCGCACCGCTGCCGATGCCGCGGCGCGATTTGCCGGTGAAGTGCCGGGCAACGTCTATTCGCGTTACACCAATCCCACCGTGCGGGCTTTCGAGGAGCGCATTGCCGCCCTGGAAGGCGCCGAGCAAGCGGTTGCCACCGCCACCGGCATGGCTGCGATCATGGCCGTGGTCATGAGCCTGTGCAGCGCCGGTGATCATGTACTGGTGTCGCGCAGCGTCTTCGGCTCGACCATCAGCCTGTTCGAAAAGTACTTCAAGCGCTTCGGTGTTGAAGTCGACTACGTGCCGCTGGCGGATTTGTCGGGTTGGGATGCGGCGATCAAGGCTAACACCAAACTGTTGTTCGTCGAATCGCCGTCCAACCCGCTCGCCGAGCTGGTGGATATCGCCGCGCTGGCGGAAATCGCCCACGCCAAAGACGCCATGCTGGTGGTCGACAACTGCTTCTGCACGCCGGCACTGCAACAGCCGCTCAAGCTGGGCGCGGACGTGGTCGTGCATTCGGCCACCAAGTTCATCGACGGCCAGGGCCGTTGCATGGGCGGCGTTGTTGCCGGTCGTGGCGAGCAGATGAAAGAAGTGGTGGGTTTCCTGCGCACCGCCGGGCCGACCCTCAGCCCGTTCAACGCCTGGATCTTCCTCAAGGGCCTGGAAACCCTCGGCCTGCGGATGAAAGCGCATTGCGCCAACGCCCAGGTGCTGGCCGAGTGGCTGGAACAGCAGGACGGCATCGAGAAAGTCCATTACGCCGGCCTCAAGAGTCATCCGCAACATGACCTGGCGGCGCGTCAGCAGCGTGGTTTTGGCGCGGTGGTGAGTTTCGAAGTCAAGGGCGGCAAGGAGGGCGCGTGGCGCTTCATCGATGCCACGCGGTTGATTTCCATCACCGCGAACCTGGGTGACAGCAAGACCACCATCACGCACCCAAGCACCACCTCTCACGGGCGTCTCTCGCCGCAAGAGCGTGAAGCAGCGGGCATCCGTGACAGCCTGATCCGCGTCGCGGTCGGCCTGGAAGACGTAGCGGACCTGCAAGCCGACCTGGCCCGCGGGTTGGCGGCCTTGTGATCGAGCTGGCAACGCCGCCGAGCGGTACTCATGGCCGGGTTGCCTTGGTAACGGGCGCGGCACGGGGGATCGGCCTGGGCATTGCCGCCTGGCTGATCTGCGAAGGTTGGCAGGTCGTCTTGACCGACCTGGACCGCCAGCGCGGCTCCAGAGTGGCGAAGGCCCTGGGCGACAATGCCTGGTTCATCGGCATGGACGTGGCGGATGAAGGGCAGGTTGCCACCGGCATCGCCGAAGTGCTCGGGCAGTTCGGCCGGCTCGACGCGCTGGTGTGCAACGCGGCCATTGCCGACCCGCACAACATCACTCTGGAAAGCCTCGACCTGGCTCACTGGAACCGGGTCCTGGCGGTGAACCTGGGTGGGCCGATGCTGCTGGCCAAGCATTGCGCGCCTTACCTGCGTGCCCATAACGGCGCCATCGTCAACCTGGCCTCGACCCGCGCCGCGCAATCGGAGCCCGACACCGAGGCTTATGCGGCGAGCAAGGGTGGCCTGCTGGCGCTGACCCATGCCCTGGCGATCAGCCTTGGGCCGGAGATCCGGGTCAATGCCGTCAGCCCCGGCTGGATCGATGCGCGAGACCCCTCGCAACGTCGTGCACAGCCGTTGACCGACGCCGATCATGCCCAGCATCCTGCGGGCAGGGTAGGCACGGTGGAGGACGTGGCGGCGATGGTGGCGTGGCTGTTGTCGCGCAACGCCGGTTTTGTTACCGGGCAGGAGTTTGTCGTGGACGGTGGCATGACCAAGAAAATGATCTACGAATAAACGGCAGCTGCAAGTGGCGAGCGGCAAGCTGCAAGCGATTGGTGCTGCTGACGCTTCTGACTTGCAGCTTGAAGCTTATCGCTCGAAGCTGTTTTTGAAAAAAACTCAACCCTGCTATTGACTTAGCATCGGTACCTGCGTAAATTTCGCGGCCTCAACGCAGCAAAGGGTGATTAGCTCAGCCGGGAGAGCGTCTGCCTTACAAGCAGAATGTCGGCGGTTCGATCCCGTCATCACCCACCATGTTTCTTGAGAGTCTTGCGAAAGCAAGATGGAAGCTGTCAGAAGCCTCCACCGACGCGCAGCGGTAGTTCAGTCGGTTAGAATACCGGCCTGTCACGCCGGGGGTCGCGGGTTCGAGTCCCGTCCGCTGCGCCATATTTTCCGAAGCAGGTTCGCCTGGTTCGAGATCCAAACCTTAGGGTTTTGATCAGACGAGTTAGCTGGACGCAAGTCCACAGCGATACGCAGCGGTAGTTCAGTCGGTTAGAATACCGGCCTGTCACGCCGGGGGTCGCGGGTTCGAGTCCCGTCCGCTGCGCCATATCTGCTTCGAGGCCCACTGAACGCCTTGAAGCTAAGAAGAAAGCTGAAAAGCTTCTTCCAATCGATAGCAAAGACCCTGGTCGAAAGACCGGGGTTTTTTGTTTCTGGGATTTGAAGATTGGAACAAGCCCCTGTGGCGAGGGAGCTTGCTCCCGCTGGGCTGCAAAGCAGCCCTTCGGTGAAATGTCGAACTCGCCTCAGAACCCCAACCGATCCCGCAACCCGTAATACCAGGCCCCCATCGCCGCAAACGGCGTACGCAACAACTGCCCGCCCGGGAACGGATAGTGAGGCAGGTCCGCAAACGCATCAAAACGCTCCGCCTGACCCCGCAGTGCCTCGGCCAGGACCTTGCCCGCCAGATGCGTATACGTCACGCCATGGCCACTGCAGCCCTGGGAATAATAAATGTTATCCCCCAGGCGCCCGACCTGCGGAAGACGCGACAGTGTCAGCAGGAAATTTCCGGTCCAGGCGTAATCGATCTTCACATCCTTGAGCTGCGGAAACGCCTTGAGCATCTTTGGCCGGATGATCGCTTCGATATTCGCCGGATCCCGCGCGCCGTACACCACGCCGCCACCGAAGATCAGACGCTTGTCGCCTGTCAGCCGGTAGTAATCGAGCAAGTAGTTGCAGTCTTCGACGCAATAATCCTGGGGCAGCAGACGTTGAGCCAACTCATCGCCCAACGGCTCGGTGGCAATCACCTGCGTACCGCAAGGCATGGACTTGGCCGCCAGCTCAGGCACCAGATTACCCAGGTAAGCATTACCCGCCACGATAATGAACTTGGCCCTGACCTTGCCCTGCGGGGTATGCACAACCGGACTGGCGCCGCGCTCGATGCGCACCGCCGGCGACTGTTCATAAATCACCCCGCCCAGCGACTCGACCGCCGCCGCTTCGCCCAAGGCCAGGTTGAGCGGATGAATATGCCCACCGCTCATGTCCAGCATCCCGCCGACATACTCGTCGCAAGCCACCACCTCGCGGATACGCCGCTGATCCAGCAGTTCCAGCTGGGTATGCCCGAAACGCTCCCATAAACGCTTCTGGGACTCCAGATGGCCCATCTGCTTGGCGGTGAGAGCGGCGAACACACCGCCGTCCTTCAAATCACACTGGATCTGATACTTCGCCACCCGCTCACGAATGATCCGGCCACCCTCGAACGCCATGTTGCCCAGTAACTGCGCCTGCTGAGGGCCGACACTGCGTTCGATCACATCAATGTCGCGGCTATAGCTATTGACGATCTGCCCGCCGTTACGACCCGAGGCGCCAAAGCCGACCCTGGCCGCCTCGACAACCGTAACCTTGAAGCCATGCTCCAGCAGAAACAATGCAGAAGACAACCCCGTATAACCCGCACCGATGACGCAGACATCGGTTTCGACGTCATCCTGCAGGGCAGGGCGCGACGGCGCCGGATTCGCCGATGCGGCGTAATAGGACGCTGGGTAGGATGTGTTCGCCATTCTGGAACCTCTGTTTTATATTTTTTACGAATGCGCCGATCCTACCCGAGATAAAAATCCGCCGCCAGCCGGCGCAAAATCTTGGTCGCGTTGGCGCAATTAAATATTTTGCATATTCATAGGGTTAGGTGAAAAAAAGGTGTTGACACCCTTTTGGAATTCCGTAGAATGCCGCCTCACAGCAGGCACGTAGCTCAGTTGGTTAGAGCACCACCTTGACATGGTGGGGGTCGTTGGTTCGAGTCCAATCGCGCCTACCAAACAAAATCCGCTCTGCTGGGCGGTCTAGAAGGGCTCACCGAAAGGTGGGCCCTTTTTTGTTGCTTCGGATTCAGGCAGAACGTTCACAAAATATCGCGTTCGTTCACATCGGCAATGTGAACGCTGGATTAGCGAGCTTTTGTAAGGCGATTTCTCCCGTTCATTCCCGCCGAACCACCGTTCATCCTCCTTGTCTTGAGTGTCTTTCGTTGTACCGATACTGTTCATTTGTACAGTATTTGGTGTGATGGCAATGCATGACGATCTGATCGATGACACTGGTTTTGAGCTTGGGCTACCTAGCCGTGAGGAGATGCTTAAGCATCAAGTGGACATACTCTGTTCAGACCTGGAGCTGACACGCCGTAACCTCAGAGCAGCCCACAGGGAGCTTGCAGGGCTGATCGTCGTGTACCGGAGTGCACTAAAGGAGATTGGGACGTTGAAGGCTGAGAACGAGAGGCTGAGGTGGACGCTGAGTGACATCTACCACAGGCAGAGCCAGGAGATGACCAAGAAGATGGGGTATGCCTACGGGGATCACGACAAGAGATGAGATCCGCCCTTTCTTAAGAAACCACTTCTTCTATAGAAGAAGAAAAGGGACGGATTTTTTTGCTCCGGTGTTCTGAGTTCTCATCGAATGGATTCACTTGGAGCTGGCAGCCGCTAGAAAATAAATCTGTTCCCTTTTCCTTCCTTTTCCCTCTTATCAGACTTTTAGTTTCTGATTGGGCCGCCGATACACTCACCACTCATTTTCAAATGGATGTAATCGGATGGTCATGTACTTGCTCCTGTCGGGGCTCGGCTTAATGGTTGCTATGCAGCTGGTCATTTTCTGCGTTGCCATCAAAAATTCGTTACCCCAGGCCATGCTCTGCTTAGTCATACCCTTTTACGTGTATGTCTATGCGAAGAAAGATTCACAAGCGAAGGTGTTCCTCTGGGGTTGGTATTTGGGAGTTGTTTTGCTCACTGCGGGGGTCGTGGCCTCAGCTTGAAGACATCTCAACATATTCATAAGCAAGAAAAGGGGACGGATTTATTTTTTGCTCCGGTGTTCTGAGAGTTCTCATCGAATGGATTCACTTGGAACTGCTAGCCGGCTAGAAAATAAATCTGTTCCCTTTTTCAAGGAAGACGAAGGCTGGATGAGCGATAAGATTCCTAGCGCAGCGATGTACAACATTTTCGTAATAGGCGAAAAAGTGTTCGGCAAGCATGACCGTCCATGGTTCGAAGGGGCCACAGGGTGACGCATCTACCCGCTAGCTTGCAAAAATAGATACCCCCCATGCCAGACGCCCGCTAGCATGAAGGCGCTTCGTAGGAAACGGAGCGGTCTATTGCCATAAAAAGGGAGTGTCGTATTTGAAAACCATTGACCGGATACTGCTGGGAATGGGGCTGTTGATTCCTCTTTGGTTGTTCGCGGGTGTGGCGCTGACGTCGCTGGGCTATCCGGGTTATAGCCATCTAGACCAGGCGATGAGTGTGTTGGGCGCGGTAGGGGCTCCCACGCACGGTTATTCCGCCTGGGTGAATAACTTTCCGCTGGGCGTGCTGTTCGTACTGTTCGCGATAGGTTTGATACGCAACTTCGGGGGATCGCGCCTCGCCCTGTTCAGCGCCGTTTTGATAGTGCTCCACGGCCTGGCGAGCTTCGCTGCAGGCTATTTTTCTTGTGATCAGGGATGTGCTCCGGTACTTCCTTCAACCTCTCAGCAGGCTCATAACCTGGCGGGGTTGATCATGTTCGTCTCCCTGGCGCTGGCCATTGTGTTGTGGGGTTTTCTCGGTAAACGGTTACTGTCGTCACCTGGATTCGGAAGGTTCTCGATGCTTTGCGTAATCCTGGCTGTCGTGACATTAGCGATGATGTCCAAGGCATTCGCCGAAGGGCATGGATTTGGTCTGTATCAACGGCTTAATTATGGCGTATGCGTCTTGTGGATCGCCGCCTTGGCATGGATCGCTCTTCGTGCTGAAGTGACCCCGGCAAGCGTCCGTTAAGGGACGGCCATAACCTATCCGCCCCGGCGGATACTTACCTCCATCTCACCGATTTTTGGATAGGGAAATCAATGAACAACTCCAAGCTTTCGATTGCACTGTCCTGTGCTGTTGCTCTTTTGATGTTGAGCGGATGCGCTGCTTCTGTCAAAAGCGGCGGGACAGAAACGCTGGTCATCCAGGAGTCAGCCAAGCAAAACCTGGTGGTGAACTTCCAGGGAAACAGCAAGGTTCAACAGAACGAGGACTGGCCTCGCTTGAAACAAGAATGGCGCGATGCCCTGCAAGTCGAAGCGACTCGTGCCGGCTTCAGCCTTGCGGAAGGTCAGGCATCAAATCCTGAAGGCGAAGACGGTGTCGGTATCAAGATCAATGTGAGCAATTTCCGTTACCTCACTCCGGGTGCACGCTACGGCGCCGGTGTCATGGTGGGGAATGCGTGGGTCAATTCCAGCGCAGATTATACGGACTTGAAATCAGGCCGGCTGATCGGCACCCGAACGTACGACACATCGTCGTCTGCCTGGGAAGGCGTCATGTCGGCGATGACCAAGGAGCAGGTTGAGGCTATTTCCCAGAAAATCATAAGCGACATCAAGAGCGCAAAAGCCAAGTAGTGCGGCCTTCGAAGCAAGAAAAAAAAGAAAAAAGGGACGGATTTATTTTTGCTCCGTGCGTTTGAGAGTTCTTATCGAATGGATTCGCTTGGAACTGGCAGTTGGCTGGAAAATAAATCTGGTCCCCTTTTCCCTTTTTTCCCCCCTTTTCCCCTATCTTTTCCTTCAGTCTGCGACAGGGGATTACGGATGACGCCACTTGGCTCCAATGAGGTTTTCATCATCCGGCCGAAGATCGGCATCGGTCGTTTATTTTTTGTCCCGCTGCTTCGCCAGACACCTTGGGCGATCACGGCGATCTTTTGTATCAGCTTATCGACCGGCCTGTCGTTACCTGGGAGGGAGTGGCCGGGCATCATCCTCGCAAGCCTGGTTGTGATGTGGTGGGTATATCAACTGGGCAGAGATATCAGCGAGCGCGCTCCGCTGGCCATGCAGTCGTCTGGTGTGGCTTTTCTCGGACGGTATCAACTAACGAAACGCACACCGCTTCGAATAGTGCTCAAACCCGACGGCCACCTGGCTGTTTTTAGCAAGTCCTACAGTATTTATGTCGAGTATGAAAACGGGCGTTTGTTAATTGCTCGCCGTGTCGTCGGAAAAAAAGTCAGCCAACAGAAACAGCTCGCCAGCGAGCTCGCCGCGTTTCTGGGCTTATTTGCATACGTGGATGATGGCTCTGGAAGACTGAAGAAATTAGCCGGCCAACGGTGAGGTTCCCACCGCAACCAAGCAAACGAAGCCCTGTTGAGGCACGTACCCACGCATTGCGGGCCAGGCCCTATAAATTGGCGCTCTGTGAGTGATAACCTGCGAGTTCTTCTTTAAGTGATATTGGATACAGTCATGGACAGCTGTTTGAGGACGCTTGGAGTTAGCCTCGCTAATAAAATAGCGATTCCCGCCGCTTGGTTATCGGGGCTTGTAACGATAGGACTCGTGTGGGGCATTATACGGTTTTCGCCCGATAAGCTTACAGTCGAGGGACGTCAGCTCTTCGGGGCTTCTTTTTCTATTTTTTGTCTCGCCATAGGGTATTTGATATGGCGTAAGCGACGAGCAAAAGCACTTGTGACGTCCATCAACCGAAAAGAAGGTCTGAGCCTGGACGGTGCTCGGATGCTCGGCTATCCAAACTCCCTGTTTTTTGTCTTTGACCTGTCCAACAGGAAACTCGCTCAATGCCAAAGCATCACTGGCGACTATCAAATTCGAGACTTCACTTGGGTAACAGGCTGGCAGTTCGAATGGCAACGGATTGACAGCAGGGTATCGGGCGGCGTTCTTCAAATAGTCGATGGGGCAGGCATCAGCGTTCCAGCCGACGAAATTCGGCGTAGGTTCATAAACTTCTCACTGGTTTTGACGGTTTCCGATACAGGTCATCCTCTCTTCCGTTTTCCGATGAGCCGGAGCGCAGCTGAAGGCTGGTGCAGCCGGTGCAATGTACTTTTCAAATGCTAAACATGAGGCATCACACCAGAAGGGATATCGCAATCCCACCAGCAGTTCGTCCTCTTCACAGGTGAGTGCACCGTGAGATGTTCTTAGCTAGGTAGTAACCATCGTTTTTCCTAGTCTTCTTCGCAAGCCAAGTCCGCGGGTTTTGAACATCGCCTACAAATGAATTTACCGGCGGTCCGGCCGTTCGGAATTACTGCCGCTCGCGGGACTCCATTCATCGAGGAATACCTATTTCTCAATGGCGGTGAACACCGCCCGAGGCAGATGCAATGACGTCGTTCGAAGAATTCAGGGCTACATCCCATGAGCTTCTCAAAGAGCTGGACGCCGCGACGATAAAGATGATGATGCTGGTCTCTGCGAAAGAGGTATCCGGTCCTTTTTGGGAGGACGCTGCCCAGCGGCATCATGACGCTGTAGATGCCTGGCATTCCTTTCTCAATATTCCGACGGGTTTCGTGTCGGATCCGCCTCTGCCCTAAGAGTGAGGTTTCTCACCGGTTATTTCGCTCGACATTTCGCGCCATACAGACTGCGTATGGTGCGCAGCTGACTGATATGCTGCGAACACCAGCGAACGTTAACAAGCTCAGTCCGACGTTGCTCTATGGTCTGCCAGTGGGCAGCTAGAGCTCTATCTCGCCTTTATCGACACGGCAGGTCGTCCAATTCGTGGCTGGAAACTAAGGAAGGATCCCCAATGCGAGAATTTAAGCTCATTAAGTCCGTGCCAGTCCCCTCAACGTCAGGCATTACCCATCTTTACAACCCGATGAACCTGGCGGACGCTTTTGCGATTCGGCTCCCTGCGGGCACATCCAGCGATCCGGATTTGCTAGCTCGATTCATTCTTTCACACCAGCCCTCCTGGATCGGATGGCTCCTGACAATCCGGGACACTATCGTTGCCTGTTTTGGCCTGAAGACAGCCAGACATCTGGCATCGCTTGCCAATCGGGTGGGGGTCTTCAAGGTCTACAGTACAAACCAGACTGAAATCGTGTTGGGAGAGGACGACAAGCACCTCGACTTTCGGATATCGATCCTGTGTTCTGAAGAGGCGGAGCCAGAAGGCAATCGCCAACTGGTGTTTTCAACCGTGGTTCAGTGCCACAACCGTCTTGGCCGGGCCTATATCTTCGTTATCGCCCCGTTTCATCGTTTGGTTGTCAGGGCCAGCCTGCTCCGTGCAGCACGCGTCGGTTGGCCTCTGGCTACCTGCGCCTGAGACCTGGAGCTGTATTTTCCAGCGGACACTTCTGCAGCCAGGCAAGCAGCCGTCAGAAGATAATGAGCATCGGTGCTCCTGACCTGATAGCGTTGCGGGAAAGGAGCATGGGTGTGTGCAGAGAATGGGCAAACTGGAACCGTTAATGCCGTACAACTACATGAACGGCCGCTACCTGGTCTTCAAAGGCAACGGCAACGATGGGGCGCCTTTGGGCAGGATTCACCAGGACGGAACCGTTCGAAACCTGCAGGGTGAGCCGCTCTACTACATAAACGTGGACGAACATGCGTTCTGTTCGATGGACTTTACCTTTCAGGGCACTATACAAAAAATTCGCGGCACGTTTTACGTGCTCAGCGACAGAACGCTGTTCACATTTTCCGAGATGAAGGTTAAGCCACTTGGAAACGAGACCGAGGAGCAGGCGCTTCACCGGGAGTTCAAAAACACCGCGATAAACCTGGCAAGGCAAATCGCCCAGGCGAAGAACGAGATGGCGCAGGAACGGATAGAGATGGCCATGTCCGATTCAAATCCTTTCAGGCGTTTCCGTGCCTTCTTCACGAGCCGAGCCCGCAGGGAGCGAGGATCACCAGGTTGGCGTCGCAGTGAGTTGGAAAACGATCATGTCTTCAAATCGAGGTCTGTCGCTGTCTCCTCATCATCACTCGCGCCAATGATTTTATGGGCAACAGATGCAAGGACCAGGAAAACGCGGCCATACAACAATTACGCGACGGTCCGGTTACAGGTGAACTCCTATTACGGTCTGTCCCTGGCTTTCCGCTTTCCGCCGATCAACGTGGGTTGTACTGCGTCACTCGCAGAAGCTTCTCGTCGTAGCTCACGTTGGGAAAACATCCCATCCGTCTATACCCCGCGTTTCTAGCCGCGGTCAATCTCAAGAGCGCGGTGTGCAACACACGCCTTCCAATTCACTGGGATTCATATGAAAACGCTAGTCTTGGCATTCTTGCTGGTAGTACTGGCAGCCTGCATGCCTTATAGGACAGTCACCTCGCCAGATCCAAACTGGATGCGTCTGGGTGGAAATGAGCCTGAAGGTTATCCAAGGACGTTTGTCGAGACTTGGGAGGGCAAATGCTATGCGGTTACCGAGGCATGGTTCAAGAGCGCAATCAACGGTCGTACTTTGTGGACCAAGCGGCAGTCTAACGAGGCTGTTACCTGTCCATAGGCGCCCCCGCAAGCAGATTGGGTTGTTCGGGATCCTGCAGTCATGGTTGCAGGCGATCAAGCCATTGAAACTTCACCCTTTACCAGATGATCTTCTAAGCATCGGCTAACAGGAGATCAGGTATGAAATGTTATCTATGCGGGCTGGAAGCACAACAGTCCGAAGAGGATCAAGGTGGTGAACTCGTCAACTGCGCTGACTGCGGCACCTACAAAATTTCAGGCCTTGTTCTGAAAGAGCTGGGGGGCAGGAAATTCAATTACCCGAAAATGCGCGATGATCTGCACCGCCAGCGGCAGTTCAACGCTACGTCTGTCGCGGAGATCAATACCGAGACGGCCATTTGGACTTGAGCGTGGCGCTGCCTGGCGATTCATCGCAAGACCCCGATCAACTTTAAAAAGCGCCAAGGCAATGCCAAAGAAACAGCCGGATGACAAAACGACAGCGAGTGCTGCCGAAATCGAGCGATCAATTCTGGCGCTCAACAAAATGGCTGAGCGCCTGTGGGGTGATGGCCGGGAAGCTGAAGCCGAGGCGCTGTTAAAGGCGCTGGATGCGTTAAACCGTGCGCTTGATCGCATAAGGATCGGGGAGAGTCGCAGAGTGCTTCACTGAAGCCCGGCGTTGGTGCTGGGCCTTCTGGTTTGTTGTGCATTGCTCCTAACCGAATTTCCCACCCACCTTGAACTGCTCCGTCGCCTCGATCAAAGCACTGACAATCCCGGTTTCCGAAGGTGAATGCCCGGCATCATTGATCACGGTCAGCACCGAGCCTGGCCACGCTTTATGCAGGCGAAAGGCCGAGTTTGGCGTAGCAATCATGTCGTGCCCGCCCTGGATGATGCTGCACGGCAGATGGGTAATCGCCGCGATGTCTCGGATGAGCTGATCTTCCTCCAAGAATAGCTGGTTCTTGAAGTACCAGGCATCCAGGCATCCCATGCCAGTGCTGGTCTGATCGTCTGACGCTTGTTCTTCGACGCCGTCAGGGTCATGCCGCAACAGCGAACAACTGGCGGAGTAGCGCACCCAGCAGCGGATGGCTTCCACGCGTAGGTGCTCGTCGGCGCCGGTCATGCGGTCCAGATAGGCTTTCAAGAGGTCGTGGCGTTCGGCTTCGGGAATGAAATTCACGAAGTCTTCATGAGCGCGGGGAAAGAAGCGCCGCATGCCGTGGATGAACCAGTCGATCTCGTCGGCTGTGCCCAGGAATACCCCTCGCAGGATGAAGCCGAGGCAGCGTTGCGGATGCGTCTCGCCGTAGGCCAACGCCAGGGTGGTGCCCCACGAGCCACCGGTGATTAGCCAACGATCGATTCCGAGATGCTCCCTTAACGCCTCGATGTCGTTGACCAGCGCTTGGGTAGTGTTGTCGCGCAGTTCCGCCAAGGGTGTCGAGCGAAGGGCGCCGCGCTGATCGAACAGTACGATGCGGTAATGATCGGGATCCCAGAACTGTCGTTTGGTCGGCGGAGCGCCTTCGCCGGGTCCGCCGTGGAGGTAAATCACCGGTACGCCGTCGGGGTTGCCGCTTTCTTCCCAATAAAGCGTATGCAGATCGTCGACGGGCAGCATGCCACTGCGCCGAGGCTGCTCGATAGGGGGAAATTGGCTGTAGGTAATCTGGCGGGGGGCATCCATGGGGCGGCTCCTGATGTATGTGTTGTTTCAGCAGGGTCTCTTTCAGTTCGGAAAGAGCCGCCTGCCGCAAGTTCACACGCGGCATCGGCGCACAGGACAAACGGAAGGCGCATAAGTTATTGATAAAGCGGAATAAACGGCCGTTTGTCGGGCCAGGCAATCGTTGTCGCTCAGTTCGCGGTCATTGCTAAGAACACCGCAAGCACGAGGAACCGGCGATGCCACTGGAGCCTGATGAATATGAAGAGCTGTTCGCTCGGCCAGAATCAGCTTCCACTGAAGGTGGGGACGTTGATCTTGATTGTCTGATCGTCGGCGCCGGCCCCGCTGGATTGACCGCTGCCGTTTACCTGAGTCGTTTCCACCGGCAGGTCCTGGTCGCCGACGGTGGGCGCAGCCGTGCGAGTCTCATTCCACGTTCCCATAACTATCCGGGTTTTCCACCGGGCATTTCCGGCACGGACTTGCTCGCCCGGCTGCGAGAGCAGGCGTTGCGTTACGGCGCGATCATCGAATCAGGGAGGGTCAAGCGCCTGCTCAAGCACCGTGCAGGTTTTGTTGCGCAACTCAACGGCCGTGAACTGGTTGCGCGTCGCGTGGTGCTGGCGACCGGAATCGTCGACACGCTGCCACACATGGAGCGGCCTTACGATGCGGTTGCGCAATCGGTGATCCGACTTTGCGCGATCTGTGATGGTTACGAAGTCAATGGCGATAACGTCGCGGTTTATGGCGAGGCGAGCTGTGCGATCAATCATGGATTGTTTTTGCGAAACTTCACTGACCGGGTAACGGTATTGATTCATGGAGATAGCCAGGCTTGCGAAGAAGCCGTTGCGGTAGCGAGGCATGCCGGTATTTGCTTGGTAGCCGATCGTGTCGAGCATATAGAGGCTGGCAGCGATCAAGTCCAGGTTGAAACGTGCAAGGGCGAAAGCCTCTGCTTCGACATTGTGTATCCGTGTCTGGGTTCGCAAATGTGCTCCGAACTCGCGGTGCAACTCGGTGCCGAAACCGACGAGCAAGGTGCGCTGGTCGTCGACGAGCACCAGCGCACCTGCGTAGAAGGTCTGTATGCGGTTGGAGACGTGGTCAATTCGCTCAAGCAGATCAGTGTCGCTACCGGCCAGGCGGCCATATGTGCGACGGCGGTGCATAACAGCCTGGAAGTGCGTTTATGGGATCGAGCGCGTGACAAGAAGATGCCTTTCGATTCGGCTTGAGCTTGCACCAGGCGGCGCTACTTGGTCGCTGGGAATCTCGTCGGTTCCACTCGACACCCAACCGGAACACCGACGCACCTTGGCGTATCTACCGACAACACAATCGGAGCGCCTGGCAGTGGATGTGTACAGGATAGAGTTCGAAAACGACCGTTGGACACTTTATAAATCCCATGGCTACAAACCGATCCTGCAGGCCGACAGTCAAGGTGAGTTGATCGACCATGTGCTTGCCTTGACGCGGGGGGAGGGTGTCGTGATTCGATTCATGGGGAACAGCGGCCTGCGAGAGTTGAGGCTGGGGAACGTGCGGGACGACTGACCGTAGAACCACGTATTGATTGAACTGCCAGCGCCCTGGTGTGCCCAACCTGTTATCAACGAGAGGGCAAACCCATGACCGACGAGAAGAAAAACGAACAACCCAAGGACGACACGCCCGCCCACTCCACCGAGCAGGAGCGTGAGCGTTTGAAGGACTTCAACAAAGATGGTATTCCACCGGGGTCCTCATGATCGGCCTCGGGAATTGCGCACTGCCTAAGTGCGGATTTATATACCGTTAGACGGAGACTGGCGGCGCAAACGTTCTCAGCGCCGCCAGCACAACTTACCGATTATTCCACCATGCAAATCCAATGATGATCCTCCCTGTAAGGCGCTCGGATAAACGCCACGTCGGATACCAGCACCATCCCACGCTTCTGAAGTGCTTCGGTCAGTTGTACGAGTGTCTCTGCTTCGATAGTCATCGCTGTTACCTCGTCAGATTACTGCGTTCATAATTGTTGACCGAGCGCCTTGACGGGTAATTCATTTTTTCTAACGAGCTGATCGTAGAGCCTGAGCGTTTTTTCCAGGTCTTGCTGCGAACTAAAGATGTCGCTGGCTCTACCGACATAGTGGAAACCTGACATCGAATGGCCTCGCTGTGCAGGCAAACAGTTCGCGCAAATGAGCGTGTGTTTCGATTTTGGCGCCACCATGGAAGATTTTCAGTGAAAAAGCTTTACCCCTTGTTTTTCGCAGCCCTATCTTTGGGCGCTCATGCAGTGCAAGTAGCAGATTCTGCGGTGGGTGCATCGGCAAAGGCCGATCATACGGCTCTTTTAGGAACTTGGGCGATGAGCCCTCTACGCAACGGTATTGCCAACGTGGCAAATTACTTGCCGGATGGAACAGTGGCATTGCATTCGTTTAACTGCAATGAGCCCAACGCCAGAGGGGAGGTCGAGGTATCCAAGTACACCTTGGCCGATGACGGTAAGTCGATCCATATCGAGTCGCCAAACGATACCTTCGACCTTGAGGTTATTTCGTTGACGCCGAATACCATGCGCCTGGGTATGGTGTTGTCCGGCAATCCTCTGATCTTTAGCTATCGAAAGGTGCAAAAGATCGCGCCATTGTGCGATTCGTATGTCATTGACCGGGAAGCAGAAGCCAAAAAGTCGCCGTACCAAGAGGCTGATTTTGCTCCAGCGCCTACTTTGCCCTCGCACGCCGACCTGAACCGATACATCGGTCGGTGGGCAAGCGAGCGAGGAGATATTCAATTTGAGATCCGCAGGGACAAAGGCGGCGAAGCTTATCTCTATAACTCAGACAGCGAAAATTGGGTCTACCTGTTCAACGGCGTCAGTTGGGAAGCTGACGGCCTCCACTTCACCGCGTTCGCCTACAGCAATAAGCCAGACCTTTATGATCACCCGTATCATAAATCCAGGATACCGCATGTGATTGCTATCAATGAGGACGGTACGCTAAAGCAAATATACTTCATCAGAGGAACCCATCGCTTCGAGACCACACTTTTCCGCAAGGCCGACAAATAAGCTCACGTCTAAGGCTCCCGGAGACGAAGCGCAATCATTGGCCCAGGTAGCCGCCAGGACGAATTGCTTTCTAAGACGCTCAGACTGGGCAGGATTGATCCGGTCAGCGTCTAAGCCGTCGGATGGAGGTCCACCTGAATGAATAAGCCCCGCAGCAATGCAGGGCTTATTCGTTACTTCTTCAATTGCCTGCGAACATCATCGGCCACCGGCCCAACAGCCTTGACCGCTGCCTTGAGCTGCTCTTCGGTCACGCCGAATTCTTTCGCCCAGTATCTCAATTCCCAGTCTTCGGAAGTGTTGATGCGGTTCCGGTCCTGGGGCCCGCGATTGCTCAAGTCGTCAGCCATTGTCGAGTTCCTATGAAAGGCCTGGTAACGCCAGGCGACACTCAATGGACCATCAGGCGGGGCTGTTTGCGCCATTTTTATAGGGCGCTGCGGCTGAGCCGGTAATCAGAGACGCATGCCTTTGAGCGGATTCCAGCCTTGCTCGCCCTTGATTTCCTTCAGGTAGTACGCATAGTTGGTCATGAGCGCATACATCATCGACATGGCGATGTTCAGACCCATGCTCAACGGCCGCGGAAATTCCATGCCGATGATGGCGAAAATCACGCTCAATACGATGTTGATCGCCAGGAAGATTCCGAGCAGCGCCAGGTTCTTCTTCCACAGGCCCAAGACAAACAGGTAGATAGGACCGAAGAAAAACGCGATCACGTTGGCGTTGATCAGGATTTTCTTTTTGAAGTCCGGCAGGCTCTTGACGGCTTCCTTGTAGCGCGGGTCGTTTGGCGCGCCATAGGTATCAAAGAAGTCGAAACGTTCCTGCCATTTGGCGCTGTATTTTCCGCTGCTTTGTATTTGTTCAGTCGTGCTCATTTTTCGCTGCTCCTGGTGTTCCATCAAAGAGATCGTTCTTCCGAGAATCCTGCGCTGTTTTTCCTGGTCTTTTGGCTAATTCGCTTTTGCTGCCCGCTTTATAAGCGTTCGCGCGCAAAAATACCGCAACAGTTGCTTAAATGGCTTTCTGATCTGTGATGGGCATCACGCTGGTCTTGCGAGGGCAGGCGGGAAGTTCACGACGGCGCTGGAAACTGCAAAGGCAGGTCATCCCGAATCGCCCGCTCAATCAAACGGGCGACGGGTTTCATCCAACATTCAGGACGCACTCAGAGCATGGCATCTGCAAAAGCGTGGTCTGGGACGATTGTCAGAAAGTGCAGCGGCATCTGCTGTTCCGTGTGCGTCACTGGCAACTCAAGACTGCCAACTATCTGGCTTTGAAGCGCGCTCAACCGCATCGACTCTTCTTCCTTTAATTTTGCCATTCTCGCGTGGTTCGCTGCGATTTCATTGAGAGTTGACACGGTACATCTCCGGTGGCTGACCAAGCGTTTAGAATTTGCTGCCGCGACAGAAAGACGTCGTCCTGCGCTGCGTACAAGGTCCGCTGCAAACCTTGAGCCAGACGTGCCCGTGTCATGTGCACGACTTGTCACAGGCGACCAGTGGCAAGTTTCGGCGCCTGTCGGGGCGGCAGCGCTCCAACCATGCCTCAGGAATAAGTCACTGATACGACAAAACCGGGTCAATTGCCGCCTGATTGCTTGGTTCAGGGCGGCACGGGGTGCAGGTAACCGACACGCAGCGTGATATGGAACTAATATCACCGTTAGTCTCTATATCTTTACAGGGACTATTCCCTTTCTGAGAGTACTGCCATGTTCAAATCGCGCTCGTTGATTGCTGCAGTAACCTGTTTTGCCTTGGCGGCGGGCCCTGGCCTTGCTGTCGCGGACCCGGGCAATGGCAAGGGAAACGCTCAATTCGATCAAGGTCAGGGACAAGGAGGCAAGGGCGGGCAGGGCAACAAGGGCGGCCAGGGTAATGCTGGCAATAAGGGTAACCAGGGCAATGCTGGCAATAAAGGCAACCAGGGAGGCAAAGGCAACCAGGGCGGTGGCGGCAGCGATTGGCATAATGGGCCGAGCATCGACCGTGGCGGTGTTCTGGGTGTGATTGGCGGTTATCGCGATTACTGGAGCCCAGGCCCGGCATTGCCGCCGGGTATCCAGAAGAACCTCGCCAGGGGCAAGCCGCTGCCACCCGGCATCGCCAAGAAGCTCGACGGACGTTTGCTGGGACACCTGCCGCGCTATGACGGTTACGAATGGCAGCAGGTTGGTACCGACCTGATTCTGGTGGCGATCGCCAGCGGCATCATTTACGAAGTGCTCAACGGTGCCTTCGACTGACCTGTTGCTTGAGTGGAATGGCAACCGCTTCGGAGTGCCAGGCAGATAAGCGAAACTTCTGTGAGAGCGAGCCTGCTCGCGAAAGCGGAGTGTCATTCAACGTTGATGTTGGCTGTCCCGACGCCTTCGCGAGCAGGCTCGCTCCCACATTTTTTCTGCTTTGTTCTCAGGTTTCACATTCACCCCAGGCCCCCTGTGGGAGCGAGCTTGCTCGCGAAAGCGGTGTGTCAGTCACCGTTGATGCCGACTGATCCGACGTTTTCCAACTGCCGCAGGCGTTTGTACAAAGTATTGCGGCTGACGCCGAGGCGTCGTGCCAGGTGGGAAATGTTGCCGCCGACGGCCTGCAACTGGCGGTTCAGGTCTTCGGCGTCGTTCAGGTCTACTGCCAGCGGTTCCGGTGTTTCCACCGGCTCCATTTCCAGGTCGACAAAAAAGTCATCGGGCAGATGTTCCGGGCGGATCGGTTGTTCTTCGGCCATTGCCAGGGCCACTTGCAGCACGCTGCTGACTTGCCGCAGGTTGCCCGGCCAGGGGTGGCGTTCGAACAGCTCCAGGACTTCGCGGCTCAGGCCGGCCCATTGGGTCGGCTCGCGGTGGTGTTCCCAGAGGCGGTTGAACAGCGCCTGCTTGTCGCTGCGTTCGCGCAGGGGCGGCAATTCGAGGGTCAGACCGCCGATGCGGTAGTAGAGGTCTTCACGAAATCGCCCCAGTTGCACCTGTTCGCGCAGCGAGCGGTTGGTGGCTGAGATGATGCGGATGTCCACCGGGAACAGCTCGGCGCTGCCCACCGGTTGCACGTAGCGTTCCTGCAAGACCCGCAGCAAGCGGGCCTGGGTCGGTAGCGGCATGTCGCCGATCTCATCAAGGAACAACGTGCCGCGATCGGCCTTGCGGATCAGGCCGATGCTGCCCTTCTGGTTGGCGCCGGTGAAGGCACCTTTTTCATAACCGAACAATTCCGACTCGACCAACTCGGCGGGAATCGCCGCGCAGTTGACTGCGATAAACGCCTGCTTGCAACGCGAACTGGCCTGGTGCAAAGCCTTGACGAAGACTTCCTTGCCGACGCCGGTCTCGCCGTGGATCAGCAGCGGAATGTCTTTCTCCAACAGGCGCTCGGCCTGGCGCACAGCTTTTTCCACCCTGCTGTCACCGAAGTGCAGGGTGTTGAGGCTGATGGTGGTATTGGCAGGGGCGGGCGCTGGCGAGGGCGTCGTTTCGGCAAAGATGCGCGGCTTGACCGACACCTGCTTCGGCCGCTTGAGCAGGCACTGGAACCGATTGCGCCCGGACGCCTGCAAGGCGAACGGCAGGCCGTCGGGCTGGTTGAGCAATTCCATCAGCGAGACCTTGAACAGGCTTTCGATGCTCACCCGTGACAGGCTGAGGCCCAACAGGTTGTCGGCGCGGCGGTTGGCCGAGAGCACCTGGCCGCTCTCATCGAAAATCAACAGCCCGGCCCATTGGCTGTCGAGGTTGTTCAGTCCGGTGTTGAACGTGAGTTGAAAGTGTTCACCGCGAAACAGATTAAGGATCAGCCGGTTCTCCACCGTCTGGCTCATCATCTTCACCATGCCCAGGGTGTGGGACGGCGGCAGGTAGCTGTCGCTGGAGACGTCCAGCACCGCGATGACCTTGCGCTCGGCATCGAAGATCGGCGCGGCGGAGCCGGTCATGAAGCGGTTGGCCTTGAGGAAATGTTCATCGTGTTCGATGTGCACCGCCTGTTCACAGGCCAGCGCGGTGCCGATGGCGTTGGTGCCGGTGCAGCGCTCCATCCAGGTCGCTCCGGCGCTGAAACCGTGGGCCAGCTTCGGTTCGATGAACCGCTGGGTGCCCCAGGAGGTCAGCACCTGGCCCTGGTTGTCGGCCAGCATGATCAGGCAATTGGAATTGCTCAGGATATTCTCGTAGTACGGCAGGACTTCCTGGTGAGTGGTCTGCACCAGTGAATGCTGGCTTTCCAGTAACTGGGCGATGCCCTCGGCCGGCAATGGGTCGAACGCCGGTACGCTCTGGTGATTGAGGCCAAAGGCGCGGCAACGGGACCAGGAAGCCTGAATGATGGCCTCGTGGGACAAGGCAGGAGCAGGTGCGGCCATGGGGCACTCTCGCAGGTGCTGTTTTTATTGTTGTGGCAAGTCTCGCACAGAGTCCTTGTGCTGGGGCAGGCCTGAATATCAATCCATACACAGATCCTGTGGAAGATTCTGTGGGAGCGAGCTTGCTCGCGATGGCGGTGTGTCAGTCACATCAATGCAACTGATCCACCGCCATCGCGAGCAAGCTCGCTCCCACAAGGACTATCGTCAGGCCGGCAGATAGCGTTCATTCAGTGTTGTTCAAAATTGTTCATTGTCAACCGGCTCACTGTTCAATTGTTCATCCCTGATTGTTCACTTCTGTTCAGCAATGAACGCCAGTTTTACCGTCAAAAAAAGAAAGCCAAGCATAATCAACAGCTTGTGATTTCTGGCACGGCTTTCGCTTTTGCACTCAGGTCGCTTGACTCCAAATAATAAAAAGGCCGAGCCATGTCATTACAGCTTGAGCACATCTGTCGCACCGTCGAAGGCCAGACCTGGATCGACGATGCCAATCTGAGTTTCGAACCCGGATCCTTCAACGTTCTGCTGGGCCGCACGCTGTCCGGCAAGACCAGCCTGATGCGCCTGATGGCCGGTCTGGACAAGCCCGACAGCGGCCGCATCCTGATGAACGGCGTGGATGTCACCAAGCGGCCGGTGCGGCTGCGCAATGTGTCGATGGTGTACCAGCAGTTCATCAACTACCCGACCATGACCGTATTCGAAAATATCGCCTCGCCGCTGCGCCAGGCCGGTATTTCCGAGGAAATCATCCAGGGCAAGGTCCTGGAAACCGCGAAGATGCTGCGGATCGAAAAATTCCTCAAGCGTCATCCGCTGGAGCTGTCCGGTGGTCAGCAGCAACGGACCGCCATGGCCCGTGCGCTGGTCAAGGACGCCGAACTGATCCTGTTCGACGAGCCGCTGGTGAACCTCGACTACAAGCTGCGTGAAGAACTGCGCCAGGAAATGCGCGAGCTGTTCCAGGCTCGTCACACCATCGCCGTCTACGCCACCACCGAGCCGAACGAAGCGTTGGCCCTGGGTGGCACCACGACGATCCTGCATGAGGGCAGGGTGATCCAGAGCGGCAAGTCGTCGTCCGTTTATCACCAACCGCAAACCGTGCTGGCCGCCGAGCTGTTTTCCGAACCACCGATCAATCTCATGCCGGGACGCATTGCCGGCAATGAAGTCAGCTTCGCCAACTTCGTGCACTTTCCGCTGAACGTCGACCTGCGTCCGGTGGGCGAGGGCGAGTTCCGTTTCGGCGTGCGTCCCAGCCATATCTCCCTGGTGCCGAGCAACGATGACGACCTGGAACTGGCGGTGACCGTCGAGGTGGCCGAGATCAGCGGTTCCGAGACCTTCCTGCACGTGCGCAACGAACACTTCCTGCTGGTCCTGCATTTGCCCGGCGTGCACGAATACGACGTCGACGCGCCGATCCGCATCTACATCCCGACCCACAAACTGTTTGTCTTCGATGCCCAGGGCAAGCTCGTCCAAGCCCCAGGGCAACGTATCGCGAGGGTTGCCTGATGGCCGAAATTCGTTTGCAGAACCTCGCCCACAGCTACACCAGCACCCCGGCGGGCCCCGAGGACTACGCGATCCGCGAGATGAACCACATCTGGGAGCAGGGCGGCGCCTATGCGCTGCTCGGGCCTTCGGGTTGCGGCAAGTCGACCTTGCTCAACATCATTTCCGGTTTGCTCAGCCCTTCCGAAGGGCAGGTGATGTTCGACAGCAAAGTCGTCAACGAACTGTCCCCGGAGCGGCGCAACATCGCCCAGGTGTTCCAGTTTCCGGTGGTCTACGACACCATGACGGTGTTCGACAACCTGGCGTTCCCGCTGCGCAACCAGGGCATGGCCGAGGCGCGGATCCACACCAAGGTGCAGGAAATCGCCGAGGTTCTCGACCTGCAGAGCCTTCTGGACAAAAAGGCCCGCAACCTCACCGCCGATGAAAAACAGAAAGTCTCCATGGGCCGTGGGCTGGTGCGCGACGATGTCTCGGCGATCCTGTTCGACGAGCCGCTGACGGTGATCGATCCGCACCTGAAATGGAAACTGCGGCGCAAGCTCAAGCAGATCCACGAGCAGTTCAACATCACCATGGTCTACGTCACCCACGACCAGTTGGAGGCCTCCACCTTCGCCGACAAGATCGCGGTGATGTACGGCGGCCAGATCGTGCAGTTCGGCACACCGCGCGAACTGTTCGAGCGTCCGAGCCACACCTTCGTCGGCTACTTCATCGGTAGCCCCGGCATGAACCTGATCGAGGTCCAGGCGCAGCCCGGTGGCGTCGGTTTCGCCTCGACCCACTTGCCGCTGTCCGAAACCCTGCAGCGGCGTGTCGCCGACGCGCAAGGCAAGAGCCTGAAGGTCGGCATCCGCCCGGAATTCGTGCATGTCTGGGACGGCCCTTACGACGACGCGATGCGGGCTGACGTGGTGCACGTCGAAGACCTCGGCACCTACAAGATCCTGACCCTCAACCTTGATGGCGCACCGCTGAAGGTCCGCCTCGCCGAAGACAAGCCTGTGCCGGAAGGCACCGCGTATATCAGTTTTCCGGGTCAATGGCTGATGGTCTATGCCGATGAATATCTGCTTGAATCCGCAGGCGAGGTACAGCCATGAACAAGGTGCAGAACAACAAGGCCTGGTGGCTGGTGTTGCCGGTGTTCCTGCTGGTGGCCTTCAGTGCCGTGATCCCGATGATGACCGTGGTCAACTATTCGGTGCAGGACATCTTCGACCAGTCCAGCCGCTACTTCGTCGGCGCCGACTGGTACAGGCAGGTGCTGCTCGACCCACGGCTGCACGATTCGCTGTTGCGTCAGTTCATCTACTCGGCGTGTGTCCTGCTGATTGAAATTCCGCTGGGCATCGCCATCGCCCTGACCATGCCGACCAAGGGCAAGTGGTCGTCCCTGGTGCTGATCATCCTGGCGATTCCGTTGCTGATTCCGTGGAACGTGGTGGGTACCATCTGGCAGATTTTCGGGCGCGCCGACATTGGCCTGCTGGGCTCGACGCTCAACGCCATGGGCATCAACTACAACTACGCGGCCAACACCATGGACGCGTGGGTCACGGTGCTGGTGATGGACGTCTGGCACTGGACTTCGCTGGTGGCGCTGCTGTGCTATTCGGGGCTGCGGGCGATTCCGGACGTCTATTATCAAGCGGCGCGAATCGACCGGGCGTCGAACTGGGCGGTGTTCCGGCACATCCAGTTGCCGAAGATGAAGAGCGTGCTGCTGATCGCGGTGATGCTGCGCTTCATGGACAGCTTCATGATCTACACCGAGCCGTTCGTCCTCACCGGCGGCGGGCCGGGCAACGCCACGACGTTCCTCAGCCAGACCCTGACGCAGATGGCTATCGGTCAATTCGACCTGGGCCCCGCGGCGGCGTTTTCCCTGGTGTACTTCCTGATCATTCTGTTGGTGTCCTGGCTGTTCTATACCGCCATGACGCACTCCGACGCCAACCGTTGAGGCCCGCACAATGAGCAAGAGAAAGCTGATACCGCTTTTGATCTACATCCTGTTCCTGCTGGTGCCCATCTACTGGCTGCTGAACATGTCGTTCAAGAGCAACACTGAAATCCTCGGCGGCCTGACGCTGTGGCCACAGGATTTCACCTTCCAGAACTACAAAGTGATCTTCACCGATCCGAGCTGGTATACCGGTTACCTCAACTCGCTGTACTACGTGAGCCTGAACACGGTGATTTCCCTGGCGGTCGCGCTGCCGGCGGCCTATGCGTTCTCGCGCTACCGCTTTCTTGGCGACAAGCACCTGTTCTTCTGGTTGCTGACCAACCGCATGGCGCCACCGGCGGTGTTCCTGTTGCCGTTCTTCCAGCTGTACTCGTCCATCGGCCTGTTCGACACCCACATCGCCGTGGCTTTGGCCCACTGTCTGTTCAACGTGCCGTTGGCGGTGTGGATCCTTGAAGGCTTCATGTCCGGCGTGCCGAAAGAAATTGACGAGACCGCCTACATTGACGGCTACAGTTTCCCCAAGTTCTTCGCCAAGATCTTTATCCCGTTGATCGGTTCCGGCATCGGCGTCACGGCGTTTTTCTGCTTCATGTTCTCGTGGGTCGAGCTGTTGCTGGCCCGGACACTGACCTCGGTGAATGCCAAGCCGATCGCGGCGGTCATGACCCGCACGGTGTCGGCGTCCGGTATTGACTGGGGCGTGCTGGCGGCGGCAGGGGTGTTGACCATCCTGCCGGGCATGCTGGTGATCTGGTTCGTTCGCAACCACGTGGCCAAGGGCTTTGCCCTGGGCCGGGTCTGAGGAGTCGATGATGGAATGGATGAACTGGACCGCCCCGACGGCGACGTTTTTTGGGGTCATTGCCTTGCTGCTGGCGGGCATGACGACATGGGAATTGCGTTCGCCGAGTATCCCTCGGCGTGGTTTCCTGCCGATTGCCACGACCCGTGGCGATCGGTTGTTTATCGGTCTTCTCGGTAGCGCCTACCTGCACCTGCTGGTGATCGGCGTTACCGACTGGAGCATCTGGATAGCGTTCGCGTTGTCTCTGGTGTGGCTGTTGGCAGTGATGCGGTGGGGCTAGTCGCGAAAGTTCGACGACGATCAGGCTCTTAAACCCAAACAGGAGGTCTCTATGTTCGATAAAAACAATAAGCTGCGACATAGCGTTTCATTGGCAGCCATGCTGGCACTCAGCGGGCTGAGCGCTACGGCCTGGGCCGACGCCTATGAAGACGCCGCGAAAAAATGGATCGGCAGCGAATTCAAGCCGTCGACCCTGACAGCCGAGCAGCAGCTCGAAGAACTGAAGTGGTTCATCAAGGCCGCCGAGCCATTTCGCGGGATGAAAATCAACGTGGTCTCGGAGACCATCGCTACCCACGAATATGAATCCAAGGTACTGGCCAAGGCTTTTAACGAAATCACCGGGATCCAGCTGACCCACGACCTGCTCCAGGAAGGCGACGTGGTGGAGAAGCTGCAGACCCAGATGCAGTCCGACAAAAACATCTACGACGGCTGGGTCAATGACTCGGACCTGATCGGCACGCACTTTCGCTACGGCAAGACCGAGTCGATCACCGACCTGATGGCCAACGAAGGCAAGAATTTCACCTCGCCGACCCTCGACCTCAAGGACTTCATCGGTATCTCCTTCACCACCGCGCCGGACGGCAAGGTCTATCAACTGCCCGACCAGCAGTTCGCCAACCTCTACTGGTTCCGCGCCGACTGGTTCGAGCGTGCGGACCTGAAGGCCAAGTTCAAGGAAAAATACGGCTACGAGCTGGGCGTACCGGTGAACTGGTCGGCCTATGAAGACATCGCCAAGTTCTTCTCCGAAGACGTCAAGGAGATCGATGGCAAGCGCGTCTATGGCCACATGGACTACGGCAAGAAAGACCCGTCCCTGGGCTGGCGCTTCACCGATGCCTGGTTCTCCATGGCCGGCGGCGGTGACAAGGGCCTGCCTAACGGCTTGCCAGTGGACGAGTGGGGCATTCGCGTCGAAGACTGCCATCCGGTCGGCTCCAGCGTCACCCGTGGCGGCGACACCAACGGCCCGGCCGCCGTGTTCGCTACCACCAAGTACGTCGACTGGATGAAGAAATACGCGCCACCGGAAGCGGCGGGCATGACCTTCTCCGAGTCCGGTCCGGTGCCGTCCCAAGGCAACATCGCCCAGCAGATTTTCTGGTACACCGCTTTCACCGCCGACATGACCAAGCCGGGCCTGCCAGTGATGAACGCCGACGGCACGCCGAAATGGCGCATGGCGCCGTCGCCACGCGGTCCGTATTGGGAAGAGGGCATGAAGCTGGGCTATCAGGACGTGGGTTCCTGGACCTTCATGAAGTCGACGCCTGAGAAACAGCGCCTCGCGGCCTGGCTCTACGCGCAGTTCGTGACATCCAAGACCGTGTCGCTGAAGAAGACCATCGTTGGCCTGACGCCGATTCGCGAATCGGACATCAACTCCCAGGCGATGACCGACCTGGCGCCGAAACTTGGTGGCCTGGTGGAGTTCTATCGCAGCCCGGCCCGTGTGCAATGGTCGCCAACCGGGACCAACGTGCCGGACTATCCACGCCTGGCGCAACTGTGGTGGAGCCACATCGCCGAAGCGGCCAGTGGCGAGAAAACCCCGCAACAGGCTCTCGACGGGCTGGCCAAGGATCAGGACGCGATCATGACGCGTCTGGAACGCTCCAAGGCCCAGGCCACCTGCGCACCTAAGATGAACCCTGAGCGCGACGCGCAATACTGGTTCGATCAACCGGGCGCACCGAAGCCGAAACTGGCGAACGAGAAGCCTAAAGGCGAGACGGTGAATTATGCCGAACTGCTGAAATCGTGGGAGGCGGCGCGTAAGTAACGCTTCAACCAAGAAACAACGGCACCGAAAGGTGCCGTTTTTTTTGCCCCCGGTTCTGAAGTAAACCCAATCCCCTGTGGGAGCGAGCCTGCTCGCGAAAGCTGTGGGTCAGTTCGCCCCGATGTTGAATGTACTGGCCCCTTCGCGAGCAGGCTCGCTCCCACAGGGATTGTTGATTTAGCCCGCCTTGGCCGGGCTTGCCTGGGCGTTTCCGGCCACCGGGGATGGGCGGGCATGCATCAACGCATCCAACGCCTGCCGATACGTGCGGCCCGCCAGGCTCATGCTGTTGTTATGCGTGGCGCCCGGCACCAACAACAACCGCTTCGGTTCCCGGGCGGCATTAAACAGCTGCTCGCTGAAGTGTGGTGGTACGTAGCGGTCGGCGGCGCCGTGGACGATCAGCAGCGGCATGTTGATCTCGCCGATCTTGTCGATGGAATCGAACTTCTGCGACAGCAGCCAGCGTACCGGCAGGGAAGTGTTGGCCATGGCGGTGGCGACATCGCCCAGGGACGTGAAGGTCGATTCGATGACCAGGCCTCGGGCGGGCACGGTGGTGCCATTTTTTGCCGCCTCCTGACCCAGCTCCGCCGCAAGATCCACCGCGACGGCACCGCCCAGGGAATGGCCGTAGATCAGGCGCAGGGCCGGGTCTGGTTGCAGCACCGCAAGACGTTCCCAGGCGATTCTTGCATCCTCGTACACGCTGGCTTCAGAGGGCAGTCCCCCTTGGCTTTTGCCAAAGCCACGGTAATCGATCGCCATGACCGAATAGCCCAGCGCCCGCAATTGCTGGATGCGAAACAGCTGGCCGGTCAGGTTCCAGCGCACGCCGTGCAGGTACAGGATGGCGGGCGCGTTCTTGCGTTCGGCCGGCCACCACCAGCCGTGGATATTTTCCCCGGCCTTGAAGCTCTTGGGCTTGAGGTCGAACTCCTGCACACCGCTGGGAAGGCCACTGAACCAACTCGCCGTCCCCGGCTCGATGCGAAACACCAGCTCGCGTTCCTTGTGCTGCAACACCGCGCAGCCCACCGGCAGGCCGACCACCATCGCGGCCATGAACAACCAGGCCAGCCAGCGTTGCCTGAGGCGAGAAAGTAAGGATGAAGGCATCGACGCGATTCGCTACTCGGGGACAGAAGCTGCGTTTTAGCAGATTCCTCGGAGGGCGCGCAGGGATTTCGGACGGTTTGCCTGTGATGCGGGAGCGGCCCCAGGGCTGCGGGCAGGCATCGATCTTTTGCGACTGCTGCGCAGTCGAGCGGGAGCAAGCTCCCTCGCCACGAGGGTTTCATTGCCTTCAGATTGTGGTGCAACCCGATCGAACTCTCGCCGTTTCGCCCCACTCGAAATTCAATACTCAACCCTGTCGAGGACGATGTCATGACGAGCGAACATTCGAAAACAGCCAGCCAAGTCGGCAACAATGCGCCAGCGAAGGATGCTGCCGGCGACCCGGTGGACGTCGTGGAGCGCGATGTGCGCCACCCGGATCCAGCCACTGACAAAGTCGACAAGACGATCACGCCCAAGTCGATCAAGAGCCATGAGCAGGACGCTGAAAAATTGCGCGACAAGGTCGGGCAGGTGGAGAAAAAGCTCGGCCGCTGAGTGGCGACTGTCATTCGTCAGAAGCCCGCTTTGCATCGCTGGAAATTGTCCCATCCGTGTGCCTTACTCCCTGTTCCTTAGGGGGAGGGCAACGGGATGCGACGTAGAAGCGCAGCGTATTGGCTGTGGGTGAACCGTCGGCTGGCGGGGCGCAACCACGAAGAGGTCCTGGAGGACGGCACGCAGGTCGAGGTCCAGGCGCGGATCAACCAGCAGAGCGTGACGCAACTTTTCATCTGTGTTTATCGGCCGAACGGATCCGTCTGGGTCGAGGAATTCCATGATCGCGCGTTGCGCGAACCGTTGTGCCAAGCGCTCGAATGGGGCTTGGCCCGGGCCGGGGACATCGTCGCCGGTAGCGGATGTTTCAAGGCGCCCCACAAGATCCAGATGACCCTTGGGCCATTGATCCGGGACGAATGCACCCTGGCCTTGAGGCGCATGGACATGAGCGATGAAGAGCGCCGCAACCTCAGGATCCGGGATGCCTGGGCAGAGTACGTCCACGCCAAGGAAGCGATGCTGGCGCTGATGCGTTCGGCCCGGGTCGAGGCCGACGTCTGGGAGACACAGAAGCGTCGGCTGTGCGAAGCCATCGATCGGCGGGCCTCCCTGGCCCGAGCGTGCCTGGGCAATTGAACATGGCAGCCTCCGTGGCGAGGGAGCTTGCTCCCGCTGGGGCGCGTAGCGGCCCCCCCCCGGTTCCAGCATTTGCCTCGTCGGGGCCGCTGCGCAGCCCAGCGGGAGCAAGCTCCCTCGCCACGGATCAGTACAGATCCCCCAACTCAACTCGCTCAAACTCCCGCCCTCTCTCGCCATACCCCACCTTCGGCACCCCCGCCAGGCGCCTGTGCAGCACTTGGGTCAGCGAGTTGTCGAGGGCCAGGCTGGCGTCGCCAAAATCCCCGTCCAGTTGCAGCGGATGAACGATCACTTCCAGCGAACCATGCTTCGGTGGCGCCGCGTGATGAAGGTCCGCTGGCGTGCAGACATAATCCGCCGTTGCGCCGCAGAGCCTGCGCAGGCGGCGGTTGAGCAGGGTTTTGAAGATGCGTTTGGCCACGCTCAGGTTCGGTCCCAGGTTACGTGCCAGGCGCATGGGCACGCCCTGCCGGGCGGCGAAGCGAGCCACCAGTTCGCCGACGGGCCAGATGTTGTGTACATGCTGATGAGAGTCCAGATGGCTCGGACGCAGGCCACGGTCCAGGCAGTATTGCCACTGCGCCTGGAGTTCTTCTTCCACGGCCGCCAGATCATCCGTCCCCAGTCGCAGGCTGTAGCGCGACAGATTGAGGTCGAATTCGCCGGTTGCATTGCAGAACGTCTGCCGTGTCCTGATTGCCTGACTCAGCGGCGGTCCGTAACTGAGATTGAAATGCAGGCCGATGCGCCCTTCAAGCAGTGGGTGTCGGGCCAGCTCACACGCCTGGTCAAATCCTGGCATGTTGGCCATGGCCGTAGCGGAGCTGATCACGCCTGCCTCGAAGGCTCGTAGAATCAAGTCGTTTTCATCGAGGCTGAGCCCGAAGTCATCAGCGTTGACGATCACTTGGCGAGGCATGCGTGTCCTCCGGCTTTTTGGCAGTGGGCGACGTTGTCGCGGGCGGTTTGGCGCGGCGCTTGCCGAGCCAGGGCTTCAGGCTTTTCCATAGCCGCAGGGCGAACCCCAGGAGCAGGCCATCGGGCCGCCAGGAATAGAAACTCCAGCGCCAGTGCTCAAGTTGGCCGGTCATGCGTTCGTGCAGTTGATGGCTGGAATTCTCCAGGCTGACGCGCGATGCATCGATCCACCGCCAGTTCTCGTCCAGCCCCCAGCGGATCCACTCTTCGAGCAAGACCCGACCGCTGCCCAGGTCGGCGTGCCGCGGCAGGAACGCCAGGTTGTAGTCATATAGCCGTCCCTGGTCGAGCAGGCCGAGGCGATAGCTGATGCACTCGCCGTTCAGCTCCAGCATCACCACCCGCACCAGGCCTTGGGCGGCGAGGGCGGTGAAGGCAAGGTTCATCCATTGCCGGCGCCCGGGGTCGGCGAAGATGCCGACACCTTCCTCGCCTTTCCAACTGGCCGCCTCGACTTCAGCGAGAGCCCGCAGCAGTTGCCCCATGCCGATGGCATCCGGCGTCACCCGACGTATTTCGGCACCGCAAGCGGCGATCCGCTTGCGCGCGCGGCGCAACTTGTAACGCGGATCGCCGGTGATTTCCTGATGGTCACTGTCGCTGATCAGGTGCACCGGGACCCGGCAACTGAGCCGCCGTTCGCCGGTGGAACTCTGCGCCATCCAGGCACTGAGCACGCTTTGTTCGCCGACCGGCTCGATCACTTCATTCAATTGCAGCAACGCGTGGGGCACCTGCTGGCGGATCTGCATCAGCGCCTGGCCCATGGCTTCGGCGTCCAGGCGCACCAGTAGGGCGATACGGTCAGCCAGTGGAAACCCCAAGTGATGCAACACCCGAAAGCGCAGCCCGCCGATGCGCTCGCGCCCCGCGACCAGAGGCAGGCACAGGCACAGTGTCTCGTCCTGCCAGCCCAGCAGCACATGGAGTTGCTGGTCGGGCGCGAGGGCGAATTCCGCCGCTTGCAACCAGGCCAGCGTATTGAACGGCGTAGCGTCGACCACCTGGGTCCGCAGCTCTTCATAAGCCGTTGCAGGAAACTCCGCCGCGCTCATGGAGCGACACCACTGGAACCGGATCGCCATGGACGTCAGGCCGCCGCAGCCGATGCAACCGGCCGGGCCGGTTTACGGAAAGCGTCGAGTACCGAGCCGCTGTAGAACGTGTCGCGGAAGAACCGGAAGCGACCGAACAGGCAATACACATGGGTGATCTGGCCGCGCTCCTGGAAGTCCATGCGGATGTGCATCTTGATCGCTGGGGTGTTCTCCAGGTCGCAGACATCGACCATTTTTTCGCAGCCCTTGTCCGCCATGACTTTCCATATATCGGTTTGTACATCCGCCGACAATTGGGAGCCCCAGTACGCGCGAATCATCTCGCCACCGAACTGGAAGTATTCACCCGGCTTGATCGGGAACCAGCAGCCATAGAAGTGGCGATCAAAATAATCTCGGGTACTGGCCCAGGCGAAACCTATGGTGTCGCCCTTGTCGTCCAGGTACATCAGGCCGGTATAGCCTTCGGCGGCCAGCTCGCGCATGGTTTCGACGCGGTCGCCGAAATGCCTGGCGAAAGCGTCGGCGTTTTCGACGGTGATGAACTCGCGACGTACCGGTGGGTAGGGCCTGAGGGTATGCGGCCGCAGCGGGATTCTCACATCGTGTTCCAGCCATACCAGTTGCGAATGGAAAAACACGAAGCGACGTACCAGCAGTTTGAAAACGGAACGCAGGCCTTTTTTCTGAATGCGATCACGCAATTTTTGCAGAGCGTTCATGGAGCCTCCTGACGGATAGCGGGTTGGGGGGGAAGGGTGGCAGTCCAGCGCAGGGCGAATACGGTTTCTCCTGGCAAGAGAAATCCGACCTGGCCGGCCTTGCAGTTGAACGGGGCATTGCGGCTGATGTTGTCCGGGCCGAAATACACCAGGCTGGCGCCGGGCTGCGGGCAGCCCGCACCCTGCAGGCTGACTTGATGGGCGCGAATGCTTTTGTTCACGCCCAGCAGGCTGCGCTGCTGCCCGGTGGCCATGGCCAGCGCGTCGACTTCAAACGCGTCGTTGTCCAGGCGCAGCACCTGGTCGAGCCAGTGCTGCTGGATGAATTGCTGGGCCAGGCCCACCGGCTTGAGTTCGAAGCGCTGGTTCTCCAGCACTCGCACCATGCCTTTGGGGTATTGCGGCTCGTCGGCGGACTGGAACCAGTTGAGCATGTCCAGCCAGCCGTCGGCGGAGGCGTTGATCGCCACCGACGTCCACCACAGCGCGGCGTAGTGGGTTTCCTGATCGTAGGGGCTGAGGCTCGAGCCGCTGGAGATGTTGGTCTGATCCAGCAGCAAGGCCTTGCGCGGCCGGCCCTGGCTGTCCAGGCCAACCAGGTCGGCGGCCTGGCGGACGCTGTAGCGATAGACCCGGGTCGCCAGCAAGTCGCGGACCATCCATTCATGCCAGGCCAGGGCGTCGATCCGGTCGCCGGAGGTTTCCAGCAGGCGCCGTGCCCAATCGATGCCACGCCGATCCGCCGCGTTTTCGGCCAGCGGGCCATTGGTGAATCGGGAGCTGGCCGGCATGGCGATGCGCACTCCGGCGCGGGCATTGGCGTCGTTGGCGCGGACCTGGGCGGCCAGGCTTTCGAACATCTGCTGGAAGCTGGCGAAGTCCGGATAGTTGAGGTTCGGCTCGTCGGCGAAACTCAGGTAATGGAGGCTCTTGCCGCCCAGGGCGCGGGTCGTGTCGAGCCAGGCTTGCAAGCCGCTGCTGCTGGTCCGGTCGGCGCGCAGATCGGCCTTGCGTTGGCTGCCGGCCAAGAGGGTAATGTCCCGGGTGATGCCGAAGCGATCCTGGTACAGGCGCCGGAACGCATCTTCGTGGTCGGCCTTGGCCGCCGTGACATCGACGAAACTGTAGTAGGTGGCCGCTCGGGGCTTGAGGGTATCGATCACCGCGTAGGCGGACGGTGGCGGCAGCACATAGGGCAGGGACATGCCCAGGCTGGGGGTGGGGCCGAGCACATCGTCATGGAGGGTCAGGTGGGTTTGGCCCGGATCCTGGCGCACCGGCTGCAACTGCGCCGGGTCCTGGGCGAACAGGTTGGCGCTACCGTCGAGCCAGAACGCTACCTTGCCGTTGCCTTGCAAGTGCAGACGCCAGGTTTGCTCGACATCCGCCACCGGCAGGGCGATCTGGTCGAACTGCCAATAGGCGCGATACGGTTTGAGATTCAGCTGGAGCTGTTTGCCGTCGCCGACGCGCCGGGCTTGCAGCGCGTGCACACCGCCATGGAATTTACCCGCCAGCACTGCGCGTTCGCCGGCCGCCACCTTGAAGTACAACTCGTCGCCATCGTGGGCTTCGGCGCTGAAATGCACTTTCGCCGGGGCGAACAGGGCACGGGTGCGCGCATCGTGCTCTACCGCATAGCGGCGGAAACTGTAGCCGGGAATTTCCAGGCGATAACTGGCGGCACCAGGCCGCAGCGGCCACTGCTGCTCGCCACGGGTCTGTGCCGCTTCGACCAGGCGCTCACCGGCCAGCCGCCCCTGGCCGTCGAGCAGGTAAAGGTGTTCGGTATTGGCATCGGCCTGCCAGGCGGGCACCCAGCGCACGGTCACGGTGCTTGGCTGGTCGGTCTGCAGGTACAGGCTGCCGTCGCGGATGCCGGCCCATTGCATGGACGCGCCATGGGCGGAGGCTGCGAGGGCCAGAAGGCATAGACCGGCGCCGATTTTTCCCATGCCCCCCACTGGCCCCATCGCGAGCAAGCTCGCTCCCACAGATCTACGGTGACCACAAATACCCTGCCCAACCCCGCCCCCCTGTGGGAGCGAGCCTGCTCGCGAAGAGGCCGTCACCTTCAACATCCCAGCCAGCTGACCCAACGCTTTCGCGAGCAGGCTCGCTCCCACAGGTGATCTACGGTGACCACAAATACCCTGCCCAACCCCGCCCCCCTGTGGGAGCGAGCCTGCTCGCGAAGAGGCCGTCACCTCCAACATCACCGCCAGCTGACCCAACGCTTTCGCGAGCAGGCTCGCTCCCACAGGTGATCTGTGGTGAACACAAATACCGAGCCCAACCCCGCCCCCCTGTGGGAGCGAGCCTGCTCGCGAAGGGGCCGTCACCTTCAACATCCCAGCCAGCTGACCCAACGCTTTCGCGAGCAGGCTCGCTCCCACAGTGGAAATGTGGTGACCACAAATATCCTGCCCAACCCCGCCCCCTTGTGGGAGCGAGCCTGCTCGCGAAGGGGCCGTCACCTTCAACATCCCAGCCAGCTGACCCAGCGCTTTCGCGAGCAGGCTCGCTCCCACAGGTGATCTGTGGTGGATATAAATACCGTTGCCAACCCTGGACCCTGTGGGAGCGAGCTTGCTCGCGATGGCGGTCTGGCGGGCGGCGGTGTTCACGCGGATTTCCCCAGCAGCATCTGGCGCATCGGCAGCAAATCGCTGGGCAGGATGATCAGTGTCTGCCACAGCGCCACGCCGCTGAGGCGGCAGTACATGCCCAGCAGCGCCAGCGTTACCCCCAGATAGGCGATCGACGACGCGGCGGCCGCGCCGACGATGCCGTAGCGCGGTATCAGGACCAGGTTGAGCGCCAGGTTCAGCAGCGCGCCGACGCCCATCAGCAGCGACACCGTGCCGGGTCGGTCCTTGCCCAGCAGATCCAGGCGCAGGATGCTCGCATAGCAGAGCCCGAACAGCCCCGGCAGCAGCGCCAGCAGGGCCGGGTAGGCCGGTTGATAGGCGGCGCCGAACAGCGTGACGATCAACCATTCGCCAATCAGCGCCATGCCCAGGCAGGCACCGAGCATCACTGTGGCGGTCAGGCGCAAGGCCAGCGGGGTCAGGCGCTGCATGTCGCGGTCTTGCTGCAGCAGGCGTTTCATCAGCGGCGTGGTGACCGCTTCCGGCACGATCAGCAGCAGTTCGGCCGCAGCGCTGGCCATGGCGTAATGCCCCAGCGCCGTGCTGCCCAGCAGGGCGCCGATGAACAGGAAATCCGAACGCAGCACCACTTGCTGGAACAGCAGGTCCGGATGGCTGCGGGCGCCGTAGCGCAACAGCTCGTTCTGGCCGGCACGGTCCCACTGCAGCTCGACCGCATGATCGCGGCGCAACCACATCCAGCCGGCCAGCACCACCAGGCTCAAGCCCGCCAGCCAACTGATCAGCGCCGCCTCCAGCGCCTTGTCTTGCCACATCCAGAACAGCGCCACGAACAACAACAGCGGTGCCAGCGATTCCATCAGCCGCAACGCGTTGAACGCGCCCACGCCGCCCGAGGCATTGTGCAGCGTCAGCAGGCCGCTCTTGAGCACGGTCAGCGGTACGGCCAGCAACAGCAGCCAGGCCAGCAATCCCAATTGCGTGGTGATGTCCAGCTCACCGCCAAATTCCCGCACCAGCGCCACCACCAACAAGGTCAGCAACCCGGCGAGGAGACAACCGAACACCAGCACCTGGCTGAGCAACAAGCCCATCGAGCGCTGCTGCGCCGCCTGGTAGCCGACGGCGGAATTCAGGCCACCGCTGGTGGCGGCGCTGATCAGGTCGGGCAGGGTACTGAGCAGTGCGAACAGTCCGCGCTCGCTGGGCCCGAGGATCCTTGCCAACAACACGTTACGCAGCAGGCGCAGAGCGATCATCGCCAGGCGCGTGCCCATGCTCAGTGCCAGATGCTTGAGGTAATGGGCTCGGCTCATGAGCGGGCTCCTCGACGGATGCGCCAGGCCAGCAACTCGGGGTGGCAGGCATTGCGCTGGCTGACGCCAAAGCGTGGCAGGTTCAAGGGGTCGCCATCGTGGCGATACAGCCCGGCCTCGGTGCCCAGGGCAAACGGAAAACCGTGGGCCGCTACCTGCTCGCGTACCCGTGCATCATGATCACCGTTGGGGTAGCAATACACCGGCAGGGGTTGCGCGCAGCCGTTTTCCAAAGCTATCCAGCTGCGGGTCAGTTCCTCGTGCAAACGCTGGTCGTCCAGCCCGGTCAGGATCGCATGGCTGGCACCGTGGGGGCCGAAGCGGATCAGGCCGGAATCTTCGAGCATGCGCACCTGGGTCCAGTCCAATGCCTGGGGTTGCGAGCCCTGCGGACAGGCCTCGGTGAGATCGCTCAGGGTTCGCGCATCGAGGGTTTTCAGGCTTTGCAGGAAATGCAACAGCGCCAGGCTGCGGCGCTCGTCGTCGATATCATCGAGCAGCACCGGCAATGGCCGGCCGACCTGCTGCAAATGCTCGATGAGCGAATGCCGCGCCAGTTGCCCATGGCTGCCCCAGAGGGTTTCGCCGATGCTTTCCCACCAGAAATGCTGGCGGCTGCCAACAAAATCGGTGGACAGGAAAATGCTCGCCGGCACCTGGTACTGGCGCAGCAGGGGAAAGGCATTCATGGCGTTGTCGCGCCAGCCATCATCGAACGTCAGGGCCACCCGCGGACGGTTCGGAACGCTTTCCGGGTCGGCCAGCAGCAAGCTCATCAACGGCACACATTCAAAATGCCGTTGCAGCCAGATCAACAGGTGTTCGAACGCGTCAGGCCCCACGCACAGCTCATTGCGATGCGGCAATTCGGCGGCGCGGTCGTTGTTCAACACCCGGTGCAACATCAGGATCACGCCGGCGCCACGCAAGGGATGGCGTCCCATCGACGTGTTCAGGTACAGCCAGCCGCCGGTGCGCTTGAAGACGTGTTTGATCGACATCGGCGTTGCTCCTTAGCGGTTCTGCTCGGGATTCCATTGGCTATAGCGGTGGCCGCGCAGAAACTGCCACAACCCGATGCTCATGCCCGCCAACGTCACCAGCACGAACGCGGCCAGGCGAAAAGGCCGGGGCAGACGGTGGCCGACGTCCAGCAACCCGATCAAGGCGATGGCGTAGCCGAGCAACTGCGCCACCAGGCTCAGGCGATAGAACCCATGCTCGCTCCACAGCCAGGCGTTGCTCAGCAACAGCGGCACCAGCAACACCGGGGCCAGGCGGCGGATCAGCTTGTGGCTGATCAAGCCAATGGCGTAGAGCCCATGGCGCAAGGGATTGAGCAGTTCGCGACGCTGGGCCAGGCTCTGCAGCCCACCGACGGTGACCCGTTGGCGCCGGCGGAACTGTTTGTCGGCTTCGTCCACGCCCTGGTCGATCACTCGGGCGAGCGGTGCGTAGACGATCGCCTTGCCGGCCACCGGCGCACAGGTGCTGAGAAAAAAGTCATCGTTGACTTGTGCCGGTATCGCCTGGAACAACTCCCGGCGCAGGGCCAGCAGAGCACCGTCAGCGGAGACCATGCAGCCGGTGCGGCTCTCGACCCGACGCAGCCAGCCTTCGTAGTGCCGATACAGGCTGTCGCCCAGGCTCAGGCCCTTGCCGGGCACGGGGATTACCATGTGCCCGGCGCAGGCGCCGACTTCCGGGTCGGCCAGCGGCGCCAACAGGTGGCCGAGGGTATCGTGGGCCCATTGATTGTCGGCGTCGGTGAACACCAGGATTTCGCCGCTGCTATGGGCCACGCCCGTGTTGAGGGCGGCAGCCTTGCCTTGGCGCGGCAGGTCGAGCACGCTGATCCGCGGATCGCTGACCTTGCGTGCGCAGGCCACCGTGTCATCGGTGGAACCGTCGCTGGCGAGGATGATTTGCAGCGAGCGCGCGCGATAATCCTGAGCCAGCAGCGTGCGCAATTTTTCTTCGATGTGCCGCGCCTCGTTGTGGGCGGCAATCACAATGCTCACGTCCATCGGCACTGCCGTGGTGTAGCGCCGTAGCGGAAACAGCGGCGCCAGCAAGGTCAGCAACAGCGGGTAGCCGAGGTACGCGTACACCGGCAGCAACAGGCAAGACCAATAGAAAAACTCAGCCACGGGCAGGTCTCCTGACGTTCCATTGAAAAAGATTGAGCAGCAGCGCCGCGCCGGTCAGGTGCAAGCGCACCCCATGCAGGGCCCACAATTGCAAGGTCAGGCGCGGGTCGCGCTGGCTCTGGCGCAGGCTCAGAACCAGGGCCGGCAATGTGCTGATCAACAGCAGCATCAGCCCCAGGCGCGCCTGGCCCTGGAACAGCGCGACCAGCGCCACGAAATCCAGGCCCCAGGCACCGATGGACAAGGCGGGGAAGCGCAACAGCCGCAGGCTCGGCCCGTGGCTGCGCAGCAGTTGCCAGTGACTGCCCTGGCGCCACAGTTCCTTGCTCATCCACTCGCGCCAGCTGCCTTCGTAACCCCAGTGCAGGGCGAGACTTTCGCTCACCAGCAACAACTGCGCTCCGGCCTGGCGCAGGCGCAGGGAAAAATCCTTGTCCTCACCGGTGCGCAGGGTTTCATCGAAGCCACCGACGCGATCGAACCAGGCGCGGCGCATCAGCAGATTGGCACTGGGCAGCCACTGCACCCGGTGCAGCGGACGCGACCCCGGGCGTTGGCCGCGCCGCTGCCAGGCCCGGGCGAACCACGGCGCCTGCTCGGGCGTATCCAGGTCGAGACCGAGCACATCGCCCTGGCGACCTTCGATTTCGATCAACAACCTGAGCCAGTCGGCGGGCATTTCGATGTCGGCATCGATGAATGCCAGCCAGTCGCCGCTGGCGGCGGCCGCGCCACGATTGCGCAGGGCGCCGATGTGCACGCCGGGCACGATCAGCACCCGGGCGCCCAATTCGTTGGCGATGCGCGGGCCATGGTCGTCCGAGCCGTTGTCGACCACGATCAGCTCGCACTCCAGCTGCGCCTGGCGCGCAGCTTCCTGGGCCGCCAGCAACGTGCGGCCGATGTGCCGGGCCTCGTTGTACATCGGGATCACAATGCTCACGCGTTTCATCAACGGGTCTCCTGCGGCGCGGACCGTTCGGCGTCGTAGCGCAATACGCTGGTCAAGCCCAGCATGATCCACAGCAACTTGTGGTTCGGTGCACTGAGAAACATCAGGAACAACGCCAGCGACAGGAAACTCATGCCCAGGTGCGTCAGCAGGTCCGCCTGCGTCCAGTCCCGCCGCTGGAGCCAGAGCTGGCGTGCGCGCAGCAGGTTGTAGAGACCCAGGCCGATCATGCCGACAAACATCAACCCGCCGGGAATGCCGATCTCGCTGAAAATTTCCAGATAGGTGTTATGCGCCCGGCGATACAGGTCCCCCAGTTTGCGGTTGGCCGAGAAAGCCTTGGCGTAACCGGTGGGGGCGTAGTGCAGGGGAAACGTTCCGGGACCTGAGCCGAGCAGCGGATTTTCGCGAAGCATCTGGCTGCCGACGACGATGTACGAGGCGCGACGGCCCAGGGATTCGTCTTTGTGAGCGCTGGCACCAGCGCTGAGGATGCTCAGTGACTGGATGCGCGCCACGTAGCCGGCCGGCATCACCGCGATTGCCAGGGGAATCAGCAGCGCCAGCCCGAGCATCGCGAAGCCCAGGTGCCGTGGGCGGATGCGCGGCAGCTGCGCGCGGTAGTGATACAAGCCGATCATCAGGCTGAGCAGCAGCACCACCAGTCCCGAACGCGATTCGGTCTTGGTCATGCCGCCCAGCAGCAGGATGAAGCAGCCACCCCAGAACAACCGGTGCAGCAGGTTCGGACTGCGCACCACCAGCAACAACGCCAGCGGCACGGTGAAGGCGATCAGCAGGGCGAAGGTGTTCGGATCTTCCAACAGGCCGGAAGCGCGGCCCTGATCCTGGTACCGGGCGGAGAACATCGCCAGCACGCAGGTCGTCGTGACGCTCAGCGTGACCAACCGGCAGAACAGGTCCAGGTTCAGCTCGCGGCCGATCAGCAGGGTGATCGCGAACAGCACCAGGCCCACCGCCAGTTCCCGGAAGTGGGTGGTGGAGAGGCCCGGGTTTTCCGATAGCAGCAAGCTCAGGCCGTAGAACAGCATGAAGCCGATCAGCGGCTTCCAGATATTGCTGCGCAGGCGAGTGGCGGGAATCTGGTGCAGGGCCAGTTGCAACGCCAGGATCAGGATCAGCGCCAGCCCGAGGAACTTGCTGCCGGAAAAGGCGTTTTCCTTGAACAGCCCTTCGAACGGCACCAGCGCGGCAATCCCCAGCAAGCCCCAGCCGGGCTTGCGATAGAGCACGGCAACACCGACCAGGCCGAGCACCGCGCCGGGAGCCAGGTACGGATAAGGGCTGGCCAGCAACATCAGGCAAACCAGGCCCAGGAGGCTGACGATCGAGAGCGGGACAATCATGGCCGGGCCTCCCGTGCGGTGCGGATATACAGTTGCGACCAGCGTTCGGCCAGCGTGCGCAGGTCGTAGCGGTCGCGTTGGGTGCGCCGTGCGTTGTCAGCGAGGATCTGCGCCAGCGGTGGTTCGCTGAACAGCGTCTCGATCTGCCGGGCCAGCTCCTCGCTGTCGGCGGGCGTGGCGAGCAGGCCGTTGTGGCGGTCCTGCACGACATCGGGAATGCCGCCGACGCCGAACGCCACCACCGGCACTCCGGCTTGCATGGCTTCGAGCAGAATCATCGGCGTGCCCTCGGTGCGCGAGCTGATCACCAGTACATCGAGGCGGCTCCACCAGGCATTCATGTCGGTCTGGTAGCCAGGCAATTCGATGCGCGTGGGCAGCCCGGCATCGGTGATGCGCTTGAGCAGGAGCTGGCGTTCCGGGCCGTCGCCGAGCATCACCGCGTGCAGCGAAGCATGGCGCTGGCACAGCGGGATCATGGCGTCGAGAAACAGGTCCGGGCCTTTCTCGCTGCTCAAGCGGCCGACATAGCCGACCCGCCAGCGCTGCCGGTCATCGCGATGCGGCAGGGGTGTGGCGACCGCCGGCAGGCCGTTGGGAATCACGTCGAGTTTGTCCGCCTTCACGCTGGCCTGGCGGTGCAACGCCGCGATGCTTTCGGCCACGCATACCACTCGCTTGACCGAGGCGGTGCGGCACAGTTGCAGGCTCAGCCAGGTATAAAAACGCTGCTTGGTGCTGCGCGGCGTAAAGCCGTGCTGGGTAATCACCAGGGGCAGGCGCAGCAGCGTGGCCGCGGCCCAGCCGAACAACAGGCCTTTGAAGTTATGCGTGTTGATCAGCGGTCGCTCGGCGCGCCGTTGCCGCAAATGCTGCAGCAGCTCGGCCCAGTTGGCGCAGTGGCGGCAGTCGACCCCGGCCTGGCGAAAGCGCGTGATCAAGGTCGGCGGCGCCGCTAAAAACACCACTTGGTGCTGGCCGGGCGTGGCCAGGCAATGATCGAGCAGCATCCGCTCGGCCCCGTAGAAGCCGCCGCTGTCGAGCAGATGAATGATCGACAGGGGGCTGCTGCGGTGGGACGGGCCGAACGGCGCGTTCAATTTCTCACCCAATGGACAAGACTGGGCAAGCTCCAGTTGCGATGCGGATTGACCTGCTCGGGTGACTGCTCGTTGATCACCAGCAACACCGGCAGATCCAGTTGCTGGGTGATCTGCGCCGGATGCTTGAAGCGATGGTCGAAGAACTCACGCACATAGACCAGGGCGATGGCCAGCAGCAGGCCGCTGAACAGGCCGAACACAATGATTAGCATCGGCTTGGGAAATGCCGCGGCGGTCGGTTCGAAAGGCGGGCTCAGGACCCGGGCGTTGGACAGGTCGTTGTCCAGCGAGCGGGCGGTGCTGGCTTCGGCGAATCGCTGGGCGTAGGTGGAGAACGCCGCATGCAGAGCGTTGATCTCAGTGTCCATCTGCCGCAGCTTGCTCTGGGTTTCCTGCAACTGATGGATGCGCTCCTTGAACGCCCCGATGCGCGCTTTTTTCTGCTCGATCACCGAGCTGACCACCGCAAGATCGGTGGTGCGTTCCTGGATGCGGTTGTTCACTACTTTCAGAAACTGCTGGCGGGTCCGCACGATCTGCTCCCGGGCCAGCAGCATCGGTTCGCTGCCGGGCTGGAAAATCGCCAGGTCATTCATGTAGCGGCTGACCTGGCCGGTCAATTGCTCACCCAACTGGCGGATTTCCCGGTCTTCGAAGGCGATGTTGTCCACCGTGGTGGTGAAGGTGAACGGGAAGGTGTAGTCGTTGAACCGCGAGCTGGTCGTCGCCGCCAGGCTGCTCTTGAGGTAGTCGAGCCAGCGTTGGCTTTGCAGCAGGCGATCCTGATAGAGGTTCAGCGCCTGCTCTTCGGTATTGATGGCGTTCAGGCGGAAAGTGACTTCTTCCTTCGGATCGGACGAACCGATGCCTTCGAGCAGCCCGAGTCGTTTGTCTTCCAGGCCGTCGAGACGCGTCTGGTATTGGGCTTTTTTCTGCTCGTAGAAAGTCTGCGGCAGTTCGATCGATTGCAGTTCCTGGCGGCCGGTGAGGTAGTTCTTCAGCAGTTGCGCGACGAACCGCGTGCCCTGGGCCGGGTCACCGAAGCTGTAGACGATGGAGATGACATTGGAGCCGGGGAGGGTTTCGATCTTCAGGTTTTCGATGGCCTGGTCGGTCAGCGTATCGAGCATCGTGTCGCGCACCGGATCGACCTCAAGCCCCAGGCCGTCGCGCAACGGGTTGACCACATACTCACGCAGCGGCTGGGTGATGTAGCGCTTGAGCGGCTCGCTGACCCATTTGTTGAGGATGCCCGGGCTTGGCGTGTACTCGCCCTGGTCGCGCAGGGTCTGGATGGTCTGGCGAATCAACGCCGGCGAGCGGAGGATATTGCTCTCGGTTTCCATGTCCGCCAGGGACGGCGGGATAAACGTGGCGTTTTCCTGGTTCAGCGACGTGGTGGCGTCGCCCTGGGAAAGTTTTTTCGACTGGACGATCACCTGGGCGGTGATATCGAAGCTCTGCTTGAGCATCAATGGCAGCACCAGGGCGATCACGGCGAAAATCAGGAAGATGCGCTTCACCCACTGCTTGTTGGCAAAGAAGATCCTGAAAAACTCGTGCAGATAATTTTCCTTGGGGTTCATGATCGGTCACCTGAGTTTCAGTTGTCGCTGCCTTTGTTGTCGACGCGGTAGCCGAAGCCGAACCCCACGCCCTGGAACAGCACCACGTCGGCCAATTGGCGGGCCGTTTCGCCGGCTTTGGCCAGCCCGGTCTTGGGCACGAAGAGCATGTCTTCGGGCTGCAGGTAGGCGATTTGCGAGGCGTCGCCGCTCAAGGCTTTTTCGACGTCGTAGTGGCGGGCTTCGACCTGATTGCCGTTGCGGCGCATGATCACCACCGAGTCGAGCCGGGCCTTGACGTTTGCGCCACGGGCCAGGGTCAGGGCTTCCAGTACCGAGATGGGCCGGCGGATCGGATAGGAACCGGGCTGGGCCACTTCACCTAGGACGTAGATTTCATTGCCGGCGGTGGACTTGAGCAGCACATCGACGGTCATGCGTCCGGGCAGATTGGCGTAACGCTCGTTGAGGAAGGTTTCCAGCTGGGTGACGGTCATGCCCTGCAACGGTACGGCGCCGATTTCCGGAAAGCTGGCGTAACCGTCCCGGCCCACGGTGATTTCCCGGCTCATGCCGGTGCCAGGGTGGGTCAGGGTATTGCGCAGGGTCGTCTCGCCGGCCAGCGGACTGGTCACCAGCACCGTCAACTGGTTGCGATTGGGCTGGAACAGCATCTTCTGGTCATAGGCTCGCTGTACCGCCAGGCGGGCCTCGTCGGTGGTCAGGCCGGCGAGTTTCACCGAGGTGTTGGCGCCCGGCAGTTCGATGCTGCCGTCGGGCATCACCTGTTGCGTGCCGTTGAGCTGGCTGGCGGCGGTAAAGTTCAGCGCTACCTGGTCGCCCGGCTGTACACGATAAGCCTGGGAGGCGGTGGTGCTGATATGAAAAATCACATCCAGCACGTCCTGGGGCCGCAGGGTCTGTTCGACTTTGGGCATGTCGGTGGCCTGGGCGTTGGCCGGCGCGGCCGTGAGGATCTGCACCGGCATCGAGCGGGTATCGGTGGTGCTGGAGCAACCGGCAAGCGGCAGCAACAGCAGGACAAGCATTCTGGCGTTCATCTCGTCATCCTTTTGCAGGCTTACAGGTTGTTGTAGAGCCACTTGGGCATGTAGTACTTGCGGCGATTGAAGACGCTGCCGACCACCTTCGCGCCGGCCTGGGCCAAGCGTTGTCGGGCGGCCTGGGCGACTTCCCAGCGGGTGTCCTCGCCGCGCACCACCAGCACCACGCCGTCCACCTGAGTGCCCATGACCAGGGTGTCGGTGGCCGAATACACCGCGTCGGCGTCGATCACCACGAAGCGGTACTGCGCGGCCAGTTGCCTGAACAGCGGGCGCAGTCGCTCGGGGCTCAGGCGCTCGGCGTTATGGCCCAGGCGACCGTTGGGCAGCACGTCGAAGGGCAGGCTGGAAACCTGCACCACGCAGTCCTGCAACAGCGGCGGAGAAAGGCTGTTGAACAGCAGGTCGCTGAAGCCGCGCTCTTTTTGCAGCGACAGCTGCTGACTGAGGTTGCGCGGCGACCGGCTGGCGTCCACCAGCAGCACACGGCCGCTGCTCATCTGCGCCAACTGGGCGGCCAGCGCCATGGCGCTGGTGCTCGTGCCGGTGCCGATATTCGCCGCCGTCAGGAGCAGGATCCGCAAGGAAGGGTCGAGCACGGTCGAGGTCAGGTTGGTCTCGCTCGGGCTTGCTATGGTCAGGATATTCGTTGAACCGTCCATTTAACTCGCTCCGTGGCCGCTGAAGACTTTGAAGGGGGTGATGATCAGGATCTTCAAATCCAGCAAAAGGCTCTGCTCGGCGATATAGCTGAGGTCCAGTTCCACGCGCTGGTCGAAGTCGATATTGCTGCGTCCGGAGATCTGCCAGAGGCCGGTGAGGCCGGGGTAGATGCTCAGGCGCACCAAATGGTTGTCCTTGTAGCGGTAGGCGTTGAACGAGGTCGGCCGCGGGCCCACCAGGCGCATGTCGCCGGTCACGACGTTGATCAGGTTCGGCAGTTCATCGAGGCTGCTGCGGCGCAGGAACCGGCCGATGGGGGTGATGCGCGGATCGTTGTCGATCTTGAAGTCGATGGCGTCGGCGCCGTGCTTGTTGAGGTGGCGCAGCGATTCTTTCAAGGCCTCGGCGTCGGCGACCATGGTGCGGAACTTGTACATGCCGAAAACGCGGCCGCGATAGCCGGTGCGTTTCTGCACGAACAGCACCGGGCCAGGGCTGGAGAACCTCACCAGCAGTGCCAGGCCCAGCAGCAGCGGACTGAGCATCAGCAACAGGGCCAATGCGCCGAGGCAGGCCACCATCCGGTTGGTGCGCGAGACGGTCCAGGGCCGGCCGCCGTCGCGGCCAGTCATCCAGCCACGACCCTGGCGGTGGATAGCCGCGTCCAGGCGCCTGCGGTGCTCGGGGTCGACTCGTTTGTCACGTCCGAGGGTCCGGGTCGGGATGGCTTGCTCATGTCGGGTCATAGACTCCTCCGTTGAGGTTGGGCCGCAAGCGTTCTGTCGCAAGCGGTGCGTGGGCGGTGGGCGGTGCGTAGTAATCGAGGAACCAGTCGATGAAACGGCCGAGGCCTTCATCCAGTTCGATGCAAGGCTGGAAACCGGTGGCCCGGGCCAGGTCGCTGGCATCGGCGCAGGTGTTCAGCACATCGCCCGGTTGCAGGGGCAGCAGCTCGACTCGCGCGCTCCGGCCCAAGTGTTTTTCCAGCAGCGCCACGTAGGCCCGCAGCGTCACCGGATGCTGTCCGCCAATGTTGAAGACGCGCCACGGCGCCAGGCTGGTGGCCGGGTCCGGCTGGTGGCGATTCCAGTCCGGGTTTGCATGAGGTGGGCGCTCGATCAGCCGGGCGATGCTCTCGATGATGTCGTCGATGCAGGTGAAGTCGCGCTCGTGCTCGCCATGGTTGAACAGCTTCAGCACCTGGCCTTCGGCAATGGCCCGGGCGAACTGGATCGGCGACATGTCCGGCCGGCCCCAGGGGCCATAGACGGTAAAGAAACGCAGGCCGGTGCAGGGGATGCCGAACAGATGGCTGTAGCTGTGGGCCATCAGTTCATTGGCCTTTTTGGTGGCCGCGTACAACGACAACGGATGGTCGACGCCGTCCTGTACCGAATACGGCGTGCGCTGGTTGGCGCCGTACACCGAACTGGAAGAGGCGTAGATCAGGTGCCTGACCGGATGGCGGCGGCAGCTCTCCAGAATGTTCAGGAACCCGCTGAGATTACTGTCGACATAAGCCCGCGGGTTTTCCAGCGAATAACGCACGCCGGCCTGGGCTGCCAGATGAATCACCACGTCGGGGCGATGGGACTGGAACAGTTGATCGAGGGCCGATGCGTCGGTCAGGTCGATGCGCGCCAGGTGGAAGTCGCCGGCCTGGTCTTTGACCCAGGCCACGCGGTCGTGCTTGAGTTGCGGGTCGTAGTAGTCGTTGAAGTTGTCCAGCCCGCACACGTCATGGCCATCGCGCAGCAGTCGCAGCACGCAATGGGCGCCGATGAAACCGGCCGCGCCGGTCACCAGGATGTTCACGCTTGTGGCCCCTGAGCGGGCACGGTGTGGCGCAGCCCGATGCCGCGATACAGCAGTCCGGCGGCGGCCAGGTGTTCCGGGTTGTACAGGTTGCGGCCATCGATGATGACCCGCGCGCGCAACTTGCTGGCGAGCAGGTCGAAATCGACCACGCGAAAATTCTTCCACTCGGTGCAGATCACCAGGGCGTCGGCATCTTCCAGCGTGTCGTCGCGGGTAGCGCAAAGGTTCAGGTCCTTGCGATAGCCATAGAGGCGCCGGCATTCGGACATGGCTTCCGGGTCGTAGGCCTGAACGCGGGCGCCTTCGCGCCAGAGTGCCTCCATCAGGTAGCGGCTGGGCGCTTCGCGCATGTCGTCGGTGTTCGGTTTGAATGCCAGGCCCCAGATGGCAATCGACTTGCCGGCCAGGCCGTCGGGGAATTGCAGCGTGAGTTTTTCGAAAAGAATGTGCCGCTGGCTGTCGTTCACATCGGTGACGCTGCGCAGCAGGCGCAGTGGCATGCCGCTTTGTTCGGCGGTGTGCAGCAGGGCGCGCAGGTCCTTGGGAAAGCACGAGCCGCCAAAGCCGCAGCCGGGATAGATGAAGTGGTAGCCGATGCGCGGGTCCGAGCCGATGCCCTTGCGCACGGCCTCGATGTCGGCGCCCAGGTGTTCGGTGAGGTTGGCCAGTTCGTTCATGAAACTGATGCGCGTGGCGAGCATGGCGTTGGCGGCGTACTTGGTCAGTTCCGCGCTGCGGTTGTCCATGAACATCAGTTTTTCGTGGTTACGGCAGAAAGGCGCATAAAGCTCGCTCATCTGGTCGCGGGCCAGGGCGTCGACGGTGCCGACGATGATCCGGTCCGGGCGCATGCAATCGGCCAGTGCGCTGCCTTCCTTGAGGAACTCCGGGTTGGACACCACGCGCACATTCAGTTGTTGCAGGCCGCGACGGGCCAACGCCTGGCGGGCGCATTCGGCGACCTTGTCAGCCGTGCCGACCGGCACGGTCGACTTGATGATCAGGGTGCGGTCGCTGTCCATGAAGTCGGCGATCTGCCGGGTCACGGCCAGGACATGGCTGAGGTCCGCCGAGCCATCTTCATCGGCGGGCGTGCCCACGGCGATGAAGATCAGCTCGCCATGGTTGACCGCATCACTGGCCTGGCAACTGAACGACAGGCGCCCGGCCTTGATGTTGTCTTCGAGCAACCCGGACAGTCCCGGCTCGCTGATGGGCGGTACCGCCTGTTGCAGTTGCCGGATCTTGTTCGGATCGATATCGACACACAGGACGCGATGTCCGACGTCTGCCAGCGCCGCCGCTTGAATCAGCCCAACGTACCCCGTTCCAAATACGCTCACGTCCATTCTTGGCGCGCCTCGCAGACCCGTTGATGTAACTCGGATGAAACTGTTTAGAGGGGTATAGCGCAGCCTCAGAAAAGCGTGTCAGCAAAATGACAGTTGTCACTGTTGGCAAACTCGAAAGAGTAGGGCTTTTTGATATCAAGTCCTTGACCGAATTGGAAAAGTGCCGTTTTTAAAGGGCTTCAAAGGTGTTTAAGTAGCCGATGAACGGTATCCATCCATAGATTTTTATATTTTTAGCGGTTATTAGGTGTCATTTTTGAGCTAACTTTTTTTTGACGCTGTAGCCGTTGATCGACTTTCTTGCGCTTTGCAAACCCGCTGCTAGTGTGCAGAAACCAAGCCGTTTTCAACCTCCTCGTAACGCTGGGAAAAACATGGCGCGATACCTCAAGGAACTGCTACTGCTGCTGTACCTGCTCAGGGCGCATGACTATTATCTCGACCGTCTTTCGGCGCTGGGTTTTGGCTTGGCAACGCTGCTGTTCGGCGCGATGTTCGTTGCGCTGGTGCTGGCTCTGTGGATGACCGCGTACATTCGCCAGGCATTGGTGCGGCATCTGTTTGCCCTGGCGATGTTTGCCTCGGCGGTGTTCTTCGAGGTCTACACGCGCGTAACCGACAGCTACCTGACCTACAGCCAGTTCGTGTCGATGGTCTATTCCGGCGGGTTCATCCAGGAGGCGGCTTATCAGTACCGCGAGGTGATCATCAGTGCGGTTGCGGGGGGCTTGTTGCTGCTGCTGGGGATCGGCCTGAAGCCCCGGCGTCATCTGCCGTTGCCCGGTTACGTCGCGATCACCGCGCCCCTGCTCGGCGTGCTGCTGCTCAGTGGCGTGCTGTTCGTACGGGCAGGCGAGGGCGCGCGCGGTTTGCCGATCATGTACACGCCGCTGGCCTATCTGAATCTCTTCATCTATGAAGCCGTGCACAACACCGTGGGCCCACGGGCGCCAGTCAGTCTCGTGCGGCAAACAGCGGCAATCGGGCACGATATCGTGCTGATCATCGACGAAAGCATTGGCGGGAATTATCTTGATATCAACACGTCGTCCGGCGTCGCCACCGGCCTCAAGACGCCCCCTCCCGGCGTGGAAATCGTCAATTACGGCTACGCCGCCTCGATCGCCAATTGCAGCGCGGATACCAACGTTACCCTGCGCTATGGCGGCACCCGTGGCGACTACATGCGCATCAACAGCACCCAGCCGTCGATCTGGCAGTACGCCCGCAACGCCGGGTTGCGCACCGTCTATATCGACGGCCAGAACACCGGCGGCAAGCGGCAGAACCTGATGACAGAGCGGGAACAGCAGGACATCGACGAATTTGTCCAGTTCGACCAGGTCCGTGTGCGCGACCGTGACATGGCGGCTGCGGCGAAACTGATCGAGCTGATGGGCAACGACCGGGCCGAGCTGGTGGTGGTCAACAAAGTCGGCGCGCATTTCCCGGTCCACGACAAATACCCCGATGCTTTCATGACCTACCGTCCGGCCTTGCCGCGAGGGCAGTTCGAGGAGGTGGCCGACACCGGCCGGCGCGACGGCTTCAGTGGCGAAGCGAATGATTGGGTGCTGTATCGCAATGCTTACCAGAACACCTTGCTGTGGAGCGTCGGAGAATTTTTCCAACGCCTGTTCCGAGAGGGCAATCTCGACAATGCGGTGTTGATCTATACCTCCGATCATGGCCAGGATCTGCACGAGCGCGGCAACCCCGGCCTCAACACCCATTGCGGCGGAGATCCGGTGGAAGAAGAAGGGCTGGTGCCGTTGCTGGTGATCCAGGGAAGCCGGTTGCAGACCCTCGATTGGCGCAGCGCCTGGGCGCAGAACAAGGACCGCTCCAGCCACTACAACATCTTCCCGACGCTGCTGCGGTTGATGGGCTATGAATCGGCCGAGGTCACGGCCCTGTATGGAAAATCCCTCGACCAGCCGACCGAAGACGACTTCACCTTCAACTACCGTTTTAACGCGCGACTGGGGGCCAAGCCGGCGTGGAAGCATATTGACCTGAGCAACATCGTTACGCCGAAACCGGTCCAGGGTGAAATGGCGGTGGGGCACTGAACTGGCGGGTGGGAAACCTGAATCCTCGGGGGCGCTGCATCAGTGGCTTTGGTGGCGACTGGTGCATCGCTATCGCGAGCAAGCTCGCTCCCACATTTGATTTGTGTTGAGTCAGATTCTGGATTCACTGGACTAACCCTGTGGGAGCGAGCTTGCTCGCGATGGCGTCCGGTCAGCTTGCAATTCCCCTTGGCTTGCCGCTATTACAAACAAACCCGCATCACATGTTTTTGGAACTCTGCGCACAGCGCAACCTCCGCTATCCTGATGCCCTTGTCGATCAGCCGAGTTGCCCATGCTTGAGGTCCGAAACGTCTTCAAAAGCTACACCACGCCCCAAGGCCCCCTGGCGGTGCTGCAAGGTATCGACTTGACGCTGCCTCCCGGCAGCAGCCTGGCGCTGATGGGGGAATCCGGCAGCGGCAAGAGCACCTTGCTGCATCTGGTCGCTGGCCTCGACAAGGTTGATCGGGGCAGCATCCACAGCGCGGGGCACCGGCTCGAAGACATGAGCGAAAGCCAGTTGGCGAATTGGCGGCGCACCGAGATCGGCCTGGTGTTCCAGCAGTTCAACCTCATCAGCAGCCTTGCGGTGGAAGACAATCTCGCATTCCAGGCGCGCCTGTGCGGTCGTTTCGACGCTACGTGGCAAGCGCATCTGGTGCAGCGGCTCGGGTTGTCGGAGCTGTTGCGGCGTTATCCCGAGCAGCTTTCCGGTGGTCAACAACAACGGGTAGCCCTGGGCAGGGCGCTGGCTTCACGGCCGCCGTTGTTGCTGGCCGATGAGCCAACCGGCAGCCTCGACGAAGCCACCAGCGACGAGGTGCTGAAACTGCTCCTGGAATTGCTCGATGGCAGCCCGACCAGTCTGTTGATGGTTACCCACAGCCAGCGGGTGGCGGCGCGCCTGGCGCATCGCGTGGTATTGCAAGGCGGGCGCCTGGCGCAAGCGGGCCCGGCGTGATGATCTTTCGCCAGACCCTCAAGGCCCTGCTCAGTCACTGGCGTCGGCACCCAGTGCAATTTTTCAGTGTGTTGACCGGGCTTTGGCTGGCCACCAGCCTGCTCACTGGCGTGCAGGCCTTGAACAGCCAGGCCCGGGACAGCTACGCCCGGGCCAGCCAGCTGATCGGCGGCGAACCCCAGGCCAGCCTCAGCGCTCCCGGCGGGGGCTCGTTCCCACAGCAATGGTTTGTCGACCTGCGGCGTCAGGGTTGGCCCGTATCGCCGGTGTTGCAGGGTCGGCTGACGCTTGCGGGGCATGAAGACCAGCGCCTGCAATTGATGGGCATCGACCCGGTGTCGCTGCCGCCGGGTTCGGCCGTGGCGGGGCAAGCGCGGGAGATTGCCGAGGTGGTGGACTTCTTCACCGGGCCCGGTCGTACCTGGATCGCCCCGCAGACGTTGCGGGCCCTCGGGCTGAAGGTGGGCGACCGGCCCCGCAGCGCCGACGGCCAGGCCTTGCCGCCGCTGCACGTACAGCCGGACATGGCGCCAGGCATGCTGTTGATGGACATCGGTTTCGCCCAGCAGCTCCTGGGATTGCCGGAGCAGGTCTCGCGAATGTTGTTACCGGCCACGTTCACCGCGCCCTTGCCCGAGGCATTCAACGGCCTGTTGCAATTCAAGCGCGCGGACGAGGAGAACAACTTGACGCGCCTGACCGAGAGCTTTCATTTGAACCTCGACGCACTCGGGTTCCTGTCATTCGTGGTGGGACTGTTCATCGTCCACGCCGCCATCGGCCTGGCTCTGGAACAACGGCGCAGCCTGCTGCGAACCTTGCGCGCCTGTGGCGTCAGTGCGCGGGTACTGGTCGCCAGCCTGGCGCTGGAGTTGGGCGCGCTGGCCTTGCTCGGCGGGGTTGCCGGGGTGCTCAGCGGTTACTGGCTGGCGAGCCTGCTATTGCCTGATGTCGCGGCGAGCCTGCGCGGTCTGTACGGCGCCGAAGTGCCCGGGCAATTGCACCTCAGCCTTTGGTGGTGGCTCGGCGGCGTGGGCCTGGGCCTGCTCGGTGCGTTGCTGGCCGGGGGCCAAAGCCTGTTGCGGGCGGCGCGCCTGCCCTTGCTGGCGTTGGCCAATCCCCAGGCCTGGCACCAGGCACACGCGCGGTGGTTGCGGCGCCAGGGCGGGGTGGCACTGATGGCCGCGCTGATCGCGGTGGCGGCGCTGGTCTGGGGCGACAGCCTGGCGAGCGGATTTGTCCTGATGACTGCGTTGTTGCTGGGCGCGGCGCTGGCGCTACCGGTGCTGCTCAACGCTGTGTTGAACCGGTTGTTGCGCGGCAACCGTTCCGTGCTCGGCCAATGGTTCCTCGCCGATTGCCGCCAACAGTTGCCGACGTTGAGCCTGGCGCTGATGGCGTTGTTGCTGGCGCTGGCGGCGAATATCGGCGCTGGCAGCATGACCGCCGGTTTCCGCCAGACCTTCAGCGACTGGCTCGAACAGCGGCTCACCGCCGAGCTGTACATCAACCCACAGACCCCGGCCCAGGCAGGTAAATTGTACGAATGGCTCAAGCAACAACCGAGTATCAGCGCCGTGCTGCCGAACTGGCAGGTATCGGTCCCTCTGCAAGGCTGGCCGACGGATATCTACGGCATCGTCGATCACCCTTCCTATCGCCTGCACTGGCCCTTGCTGGAGTCGGCCGGTGACCAGGCCTGGGACCAACTGGCCGGCGCCGACACGCTGATGCTCAGCGAACAACTGGCCCGGCGCCTGAAAGTGAATGTTGGCGACCGGTTGACCCTGCCGACCCCACAAGGGCCGTGGACGCCGCGGGTTGTCGGGATTTATGCCGATTACGGTAATCCCAAGGGGCATGTGCTGATCAACGCCGATCACCTGCTGGCGCACTGGCCGCAATTGACGCCGAATCGCTTCAACCTGCGCATCGAGCCGGCCGCCATCGGGCCATTGCTGGCGGCGTTGCAAAGCCGGTTCAGCCTGGACGACAGTCACATCGTCGACCAGGCTCGCCTCAAGGGTTGGTCGACCCAGGTATTCGAACGCACCTTTGCCGCCACCGCGGCGCTGAACAGCCTGACCCTGGCGGTCGCCGGGGTGGCGTTGTTCATCAGCCTGCTGACCCAGAGCCAGAGCCGTCTCGGTCAGTTGGCGCCGTTGTGGGCAGTGGGGGTAACGCGTCGGCAACTGATGCTGCTCAACCTCGGCCAGACCTGGCTGCTGGCGCTGCTGACCCTGATGCTGGCCGTGCCGCTGGGCATCGCCCTGGCCTGGTGCCTGGACGCCGTGATCAACGTGCAGGCTTTTGGCTGGCGCCTGCCGTTGCGGGTATTCCCGGTGCAATTGGCGCAGCTGCTGGGCTTGGCAATGTTCGCCACGCTGCTGGCGTCGGCGTGGCCGCTGTACGCGCTGTACCGCACGCAACCGGCGGATCTGCTCAGGACCTTCGCCCATGAAAATTAGAATCGGCCTGATGCTGCTGGCCTTGCTCGGCGGCTGCGACGACTCGTCGGCGCCGGAAAAAGGTTTCGCCGGCCTCGGCAACCAGGCCGTTGCATTTACGCCTGTGGTGCCCGGGCGCGTATTCAGTTTTCCGGCCGATCATGGTGCCCATGACGGGTTTCGGATCGAGTGGTGGTACATCACCGCCAATCTCAAGGACGCCGAAGGCCGGGATTTCGGTGTGCAGTGGACGCTGTTCCGCAGCAGCCAGGATGCCGCGCCCCAGGCCAGCGGCTGGCGTAACCAGACTATCTGGCTCGGCCACGCCGCGGTCACTTCCGCGACCGTCCATCACGCCGCCGAACGTTATGCCCGCGGCGGAGTGGGGCAGGCCGGAGTGCGCACGACCCCGTTCGATGCCTGGATCGACGATTGGCAATTGACCACCCGAAGCGCGGGCACCGATCCCCTGGCGGCGATGCAGCTCAAGGCGCGGGATGCACGTTTCGGCTATGAGCTGCAGCTCACCTCGACACGCCCCTTGGTCCTGCAAGGCGACCAGGGTTTCAGCCAGAAATCCGCGCAGGGCCAGGCGTCGTATTACTACAGCCAACCCTTCTTCCAGGCCAACGGTCAGCTGGAAATCGATGGCCAGCGCTATCAGGTCAGTGGTCCGGCCTGGCTCGACCGTGAATGGAGCAGCCAGCCGCTGACCGAAAACCAGACCGGATGGGACTGGTTTTCCCTGCATCTGGATAATGGCGAACACGTCATGCTCTACCGCATGCGGCACAAGAAGGGCGCGCCGTACCTCACCGGCACCTGGATCGACGCCCAGGGCCAGGCAACGACTCTGGGCGCCAGCGAAATCAGCCTCGAACCGCTGGACACCGCCGAGGTCGCGGGACGCTCGATGCCGGTGCGCTGGTCGATCAGGATTCCCGCCAGGCAGCTCGAAATCACCACTCAGGCGCTGAACCCCGATGCCTGGATGAACCTGCGTATTCCTTATTGGGAAGGGCCGGTGCAACTGAGCGGCAATCGTGGCGGCATCGGCTACCTGGAAATGACCGGCTACTGACAATCACCGGAACTCCCGACATTCGTCGCCTCTCATACTTTATGAATGCCTCGCGGGAGCCCCTCATGAGCGATGACCTCAAACCTCCGTCGCTGACCGACTGGCAGCGGCTGTTCGACGACAAGGCCTACTTCCAGCAGTCGCCCGACGCTCATTTCACCGAGCTGATGCGGCTGGCCGACGACCTGTTTGGCCAGGGAGCCATTGACCTGGACCGCTGGCAGGAGCTGAAGACCAAGGCGGAGGAACTGCACCAGCGCTCGCCGGATGCGAATGTGGCGGAGGAAGTGGCCGATCCTGACGCCTGATTCTTCGAGGGCCGCCTTCGCGAGCAGGCTCGCTCCCACAGAAGCGCGAGCAGGCTCTGCCACAGAAAATGCATTTCAGTGTGGGAGCGAGCCTGCTCGCGAAGAAGACAACCCGGTCCTGGAGGCAGCCCTCGCCGCCCTCCAGCCAAACGCCAGCAGATGGCACAATCATCCAAGGAGTCCACCATGAAGCCCGGTCCCGATCAGACCCAACACAACCCCGACGAGCCGGCTCTGCCCGGCGAAGTGGAGCGAGACAACGACGCGCTACGGCCGAACGACCCGGCCAAGCGAGAACAGCAAGGCAATGCCGAGGCGCAGGAAACCGATGCGCAAAAAACCGCACGGCGCGATTGAATCCCTGGTGGCGAGAAACAAACTCCCTCGCCACGCCAGGTGAATAATTATTTAAGCGGGCCTCACGGACAGACCCGGCAAGCTCCACTATCATTGTTTTCGTTCGCCCAGTGCCAGGCTCTTTACCAGTGCATGGAATGCCGAGGCCGTCACACTGGGCGAACACCTGCATGACTCAGCCGGCTACCGGGGTGCGCCAGTCATCCGAGCCCGAAGTGCCGCTGACTTCGTGAGTCCAGGTGATTTTCCGATAGCTGAAATGAACGTCCTCCAGATGGGTGAAGTGGCTGTTGCCCGGGTCCTGGCAATTAAGCATGTAGTCTTTCATGTCGACAATGATCGCGTCCTCCAGGGTGGTGGTGTAGTAGTGCTCCTGGGTGCCTGCAGCCGATGTGCGGTACCACTGGATTTCGACCTTCGTCAGGCGTTCGCCGCTGGTCAGGGCTGCCAGCAGCAGGGGCGAAGCCTTATCGAAGACTTTGGTGATGACCAGCGGTTTGTGCACGCGCTGGCCGGTTGGCTGGCCCGATTGCGGGTCGCGGGGGATGTTCACCTGATGCTCGAAGCCCTGCACCATGACCTGGTCTTCGTGACCCTCCTGATAGGTATTGCCAACCGAGTCGGCGGTGAACGCACCGGCAGTGATCAGGCCTTGTTTTTCACCGGTGACGGACATGTAAGCGGGGGTAGCCAATGGATGCTCTCCTTCCTGGATAAACTGAGAAGCCCCGGGACGCGAATCGTCCTGAGGCGGTCTGAGCGTTATCAAGAGCCGTGCCATCGGCCAGAAAATACAGCCAGATCAAGGTGTTAACTTATTTTTTGAGCCGACGTCGGGTTGCGCGCCCGGCAAATCACGCAAACGGCTGCACGCTGCGTCGCATTGATCTGCCCACGCCCGAGGCGCCGTGTTGCCGGGAGCAAGGCGCGTAAGTCGAGCGGATGCTGCTGTCGGACTTGCGCAACTTGCTGCTTCTCCTTCCTGCGCTGTTTTTCAGAGCCCCAGCGTGCGCAGACATTCATCGACGGAGCGCTGCTGCGTCTCGGCATACAGCCCCAGTTCATCGATGGTCGGCCGCCCCAGCGCCGTTTCGAAGGCGTGCCGATTGGACTGTCCGGCGTAGTGATTCTGCGCGGCATCGCCCAGGTTCGACTGGAAGATGCCGGCGGCGCTGACCGGAAGGAAATCTTCGTACACCAAGGGTTCGGCGCGCAGGTACTGCTGCTCAAGCAAGTGCTCCAGCGAGCTCGACCGTTCAATCGCGCCCTTGGCGGTCAGCCCCGCTGGCGTCACGAAATAGCGAAAGTACGCCAGCGCTTGTCGGCGTAGCTCGTCGAGGGTGTCAGGGAATTCGGCGAAGTGTTCAGCCATCAGCGCGTTGTAGCGTTCGGCATTGGCTTCGTTGGGAAACGCGCCCAGGGCGTCCCGCGCCGCGTTCAGCAGTTGATCGTAGAGCGCCCGGCCCTTGGGCGTAAGCGCCGCGCCCCGTTGCTCGATTTCACCAAACCGGGCGCTGTGGCTGCCTTGGGATTCTGGTTGGTCGGTAAACGCGACGGGTTCATCGAGCGCCTTGAAACTGGTCTGGCGCAGCAGGATGGGGCACTGGCGACGGGGCGGGCCTTCGATCACGGCCTTGGGCGTGATGCCATGCACCGGCATCTGGGCCTGGACAATGTCGATGTCCAGGGTGCGCGGCGTCAGGTGATTGATATGCGGGCCCTTGAACGCCACCACGTCGGCAATCAGCCGATGCTGGGCGCTCAGTTGACGGTATTGTTCGGCGGTGACGGTGGCGCTGTGGTGCCAGCGAAAGGTTTCCAGCGCTTGCAGCACGAATTCCTCGGCCTGGGGCTCGGTCAGGCCGCCCTGACGTTCGGCCAACTCGACGAGTTCAAGGGCGCCGGAAGTGAAGATCTGCCGTTTGCCCAGCACCGATTCGGCAAAGGCCCGAAGCTCGGCGTTTTCAATCAGTTCCAGGCGCAACAGCGACGTGAACACGCGGAAGGGGCTGACCTGCAGTGCGGCCTCATGCACGGCGCGAAACGCCGTGGAGTGCACCGGCACCCCGGCCGGCGTGAGATCGTAATAGCCCACCGGCTGCATGCCCATGACCGCGAACAGCCGACCCAGCATCGCCAGCTCGGCGGCGGTGCCGACGCGGATCGCGCCATGCCGTTCCAGGTCCAGACGCTGCAGTTCGCCGGTGTTGCGCAGGTGTTCGGCCAGTTGCGGATCGTTGCCCAACACCCGGGCGTTGGTTTGCTCCACCAGGTTCATCAATGCGCCGTACAGCGGTACTTCGTCGCGGTACATGTCGGACATCGCCCTGGAGAAGCGTTGGCGGATCAGGTCGGGGCTGACGAAGCTCATCGTGGGAATTCCTGGCGAGGGCTGTGGGAAAGATGGACAAAAGATCGCAGCCTTCGCCAGTGCCGGCAAACGAAGAATCTTCACGACTTCATTCTGCCAGGGACTGATCCACCAGCTCGATCCAGTGCCGCACGGGCGTGCGACCAGCGCCGTCGAGGTGGCTCTGGCAGCCGACATTGGCGGTGACGATCAGCTCCGGTCGGCCGCTTTCCAGCGCGTTGAGACGGTTGTCCCGCAATTGTCGCGCCAGCGCCGGCTGGGTCAGCGAATAGGTCCCGGCCGAGCCGCAGCACAGGTGGCCGTCGGGCACCTCGGTGAGGTTGAAGCCCAGCCGTGTGAGCAGGGCTTCGACGGCGCCACCGAGTTTCTGCGCGTGTTGCAAGGTGCAGGGGCAATGGACGGCGATGCGTTGATCCCTGGCGGCGCAAATTTCTTCCAGCGGTTCGTTGCCGAGTACCTGCACCAGGTCCAGCGCGTGTTCGCTGACGTGTTTCGCCTTGGCGGCATAAACCGGGTCGTGCTCCAACAGATGTCCGTAGTCCTTGATAAACGCGCCGCAGCCGCTGGCGGTCTGGACGATCGCCTCGGCGCCGTCTTGCAAGTGCGGCCACCAGGCATCGATGTTGCGCCGGGCGCGGTCCAGCCCGGTGGGTTGAGCGTCGAGATGATAATCCAGCGCGCCGCAACAGCCGGCTCCAGCGCTGGCAACGACGCTGATGCCGAGCCGGTCCAGCACCCGGGCGGCGGCCGCATTGGTGTTGGGCGACAGGCCCGGCTGTACGCAACCTTCGAGCATGAGCACGCGGCGCGAGTGCCGCACGGCCGGCCGCGTGCCGGGGGACGCCGCCGACCGTGGCAGCTTGGCCCCCAGGTTCGCCGGCAACAGCGGGCGGAATAGCGTTCCCAGGCGCAGCAGATTCTTGAATCGTTCGGGACTCGTGGCCAGCCCCCGCAAGCCGAGACGCAGGCCGCGTTGGCCGGCGGGGCGGGGTACGGCCGCGTCGACCACGGCCCGGCCGATGTCCAGCAGGTTGTGATAATCGACGCCGGACGGGCAAGTGGTTTCGCAGTTGCGGCACGACAGGCAACGATCCAGGTGCAGTTGGGTGCTGGCGGTTGGCGGCTGGCCTTCGAGCACCTGCTTGATCAGGTAGATGCGTCCGCGCGGGCCGTCCAGTTCATCGCCGAGCAACTGATAAGTGGGGCAGGTGGCGTTGCAGAAGCCGCAATGCACGCAACTGCGCAGGATCCGTTCGGCCTCTTCGGCGCGAGGCAGGCGTTGGCTTTTTTCACTGAACCGGGTCTGCATCTAGAACTCCGCGTACATTCGGCCAGGATTGAACAGGCCCTGGGGATCAAGCTTCGCCTTGAGTTGACGGTGGTAGCGCAGCAGCGCCGGTTCCAACGGTTGGAACGGCGTTGCGGTTGCGCCAGGACGATAGCAGACGGCATGGCCGCCCCATTCCCGCGCCAGGGCCTGGACCGTATCGGCGTCGGTTTTCAGCCAGCGCTGCGCGCCCGCCCAATCGATCAGTTGCGCACCGGGCAAGTCGAGCGGGCCGGTAGCGTTGGGCAGCGACAGGCGCCACAGCGGCAGGTCTTCAGCGAAGAATGGCAGGCGGTGTTCGTTCAGCTCGGTCCAGTATTGATCGTCGATGGCTTCGCCGCCCAGGCGCTGATGGGCCGCGCTGACCGAACCCTCGCCGCCTTCCAGGCGCAGGCGCAGACAATCGTCGTCGTGGCTGGCGGCGCTGATGGGCAAGGGTTGGCGGCCGCATTCGGCGAGTTTTTCCAGGGCTTCGCGACTGTCCATTTCCAGGCGGATGCTCAAGCCGTGGCGGGGCTTGGGCAGCACTTTCAAGGACACTTCGGTGATCACCCCCAGGCAACCGAAACTGCCGGCCAGCAGGCGCGAAAGGTCATAGCCGGCAACGTTTTTCATCACCTCGCCGCCAAAGCGCAACAGGTGGCCGTGGCCGCTGATCATCCGCGTGCCGAGCACATAGTCGCGCACCGAGCCGGCCCACGGACGGCGCGGCCCCGACAATCCGGCGGCGACCATGCCGCCCACCGTGGCGTCTGTGCCGAACGCCGGCGGCTCGCAGGGCAGCCGCTGCCCGGCGGCGTCCAGCGCGGCCAACAGCTCCCGCAGGGGGGTGCCGGCGCGGGCGGTGATGACCAGCTCCGTGGGGTCGTAGTCAACGATCCCGCGATGCGCACGGGTGTCCAGCACCTCGCCGGCCACTTGGCGTCCCAGGAAAGCCTTGCTGTTGGAGCCCTGGATGCGCAGCGGCGTATCGCTCGCGCGGGCGCGGTTGACCTGCTCCAGCAGCAGCTCGCTGGCGTCGCGGTCGACTTGCGCGGTCATCAGAATCGCTCCAGTTCAGGAAACGGCAACTGCCCGCCATGGATATGCATCGCGCCGAATTCAGCGCAGCGGTTCAGGGTCGGTATGTTCTTGCCGGGGTTGAGCAGGCCAAGCGGATCGAATGCGGCTTTCACCGCGTGGAACAGCAGCAGCTCGTCGCTGTTGAACTGCGTGCACATCTGGTTGATTTTCTCCCGGCCGACGCCGTGTTCACCGGTGATGCTGCCGCCCACCTGGACGCACAGTTCGAGGATCTTCCCACCCAGGGTTTCGGCGCGCTCCAGCTCGCCCGGTTGGTTGGCGTCGAACAGGATCAGCGGGTGCATGTTGCCGTCGCCGGCATGGAACACGTTGGCGACCCGCAGGCCGTGTTCGCTGCCCAGGCTGGCGATGCGCTGCAGGACCTCGGGCAATGCCCGCCGGGGGATGGTCCCGTCCATGCAGTAATAGTCCGGCGCCAGGCGGCCTACCGCCGGAAACGCATTCTTGCGTCCGGCCCAGAACCGCAGGCGTTCGGCCTCGTCCCGGGCCAGGCGCACCTTGGTGGCGCCGGCCCGTTGCAGCACTTGGCGGACCCGTTCGCAGTCATCGTGGACATCGGCCTCGACGCCATCGAGCTCGCACAGCAGGATCGCTTCGGCGTCGACCGGATAGCCTGCGTGGATGAAATCCTCGGCGGCGCGGATCGCCAGGTTGTCCATCATTTCCAGGCCGCCGGGGATGATCCCGGCTGCGATGATCTCGGCCACCGCCCGTCCGGCCTTGTCCACCGAATCAAAGCTGGCCAGCAGCACCCTGGCAACCTGGGGGCGAGGCAACAGCTTGACGGTGACTTCGGTGATGATCCCCAGCAGGCCTTCGGAGCCGGTGAACAACGCCAGCAGGTCCAGGCCTGGCGAGTCCAGGGCCTCGCTGCCCAGCACCAGGCGTTCGCCTTCGATGGTGAGGATTTCCAGCTTCAGCAGGTTGTGCACCGTCAGGCCGTATTTCAGGCAATGCACGCCACCGGCGTTCTCCGCGACGTTGCCGCCGATGGAGCAGGCGATCTGCGAGGAAGGGTCCGGCGCGTAGTACAACCCGAACGGAGCCGCCGCCTGGGAAATCGCCAGGTTGCGCACCCCTGGCTGCAAGCGCGCGGTGCGGGCGTCGGGGTCGATGTGCAGGATCTGGTTGAAGCGCGCCATCACCAGCAACACGCCGCTTTGCAGGGGCAGGGCGCCACCGGACAGGCCGGTCCCGGCGCCCCTGGCCACCACCGGTACATTCTGTTCATGGCACAGCGTGAGCAAGGCCTGCACCTGCTCGACCCGCCGCGGCAGCACGACCAGCAATGGCGTGGTCCGGTAGGCAGATAGCCCATCGCATTCGTAGGGCCTGAGGTCTTCGTCGCGGTGCAGGATATCCAGGTCCGGAATGCGTGCCTGCATGGCGTCGAGCAGGGCCTGCTTGTTCACGTTCGGCAGCGGGCCGTCGAGCTGCTCGTCGTAGAGGATGTTCATGGCAGTCAGATACCTCTGAGTCGGCGCGGACCCCCTGTGGGAGCGAGCTTGCTCGCGATGGCGGCGGGTCAGCTTGCATCAATGCTGGATGTGCCTGCGCTATCGCGAGCAAGCTCGCTCCCACAGAGTAGATTCACTTGAGTACTTGTTATTGTTTTCACTGCCCCAGCCCCTTCAGAAAATCCCGGTACAACGCCGCAGTCTTGCCCGGTTTTTCAACCATCGGCATATGCCCGACCCCGTCCCAGATTTCCACCCTGAGGTCGGTGATGCCCTTGCTCCATACCGGTACGCTGCTGACGTCGATCAACCGGTCCTTGCGCCCCCAGAGTAGCAACGAAGGGGCACGGATGTCGGCCAGGCGCGGTTCCATTGGTGGGCTGGCGCGTAAATCGACGAAGATCTCCGCCAATTCCTCCCGGCGCTGTTCATAACGCTCGGCCAGCGCTGCCAGCACTACGCTGGGCAGCCAGGGCGGCGAGGCCATGGTCATGGCGTAGAACGGCGCGAAATCGGCTCGAGAATCAACCAGGAACGGGTTGTGACCGGCGGCCAGGTGGCGTTCCATGTCGCTGGGTTCGGGGGCGGTGACACCGGCCGGATCGATCAGCGCCAGGGTCAACACCCGCTCAGGCGACGTTGCCGCCAGCCAGGCTGCGAGGTAACCACCCATGGAGTTGCCGATCACATGGACCTTGTCCAGGCCACAGGCATCGAGCAATTCGATCACTCGCCGCGCCTGGGTCGGGATGTCATAACCGCCGCCGGCCTTGAAGCCGGTTTCGCCATGGCCGGCCAGGTCGGGAATCACCACCCGGTAATCGCCGACGAAATACCGGGCGAAGCGCAACCAGAGGTTCTTGTCGGCGCTGTAGCCATGCAGCATCAGCACGCTGCCGGACGCTTCATAGGGCCCGCCTTGCCAGGTCGACACCGTCATTTCGCTGATGGGCACGGTAATCTTGTGCAGCCGGTAGAGACGCGCCTCCAGCGCCATGCCCAGGTCATACAGCACATGGCCGATGCCCGGATACGTCAACCAGCTCCAGGCGATGAACACCGCAAGGACCACCCACAACACCAGCATGTTGTTGCCTCCATATCAGGACAAGGCAATCGAGACCCTGTACCAACGAATTTCCCTTTTTCATGTATAGCCAAAATCCGCGGGGAACCACGCTGATCGGTCGGAATAAATACCCCTGCATCGATAGTGGCTATTTGACCTCGCCCTGATAGACTGCCCAAAACCTATCCCGGCCCCGGGAGACCGGTGGTGCAGAGGCCTCTATGCATAAAGCGGGAAAAAAGGGATTGTCGCTGGCCAGGAGGCTCTACACATCCCGAATCCTCGGCCTGGCGCTGGGGTTGCTGGTGGTGAGCGCCGCGCTCTATCCCCTCGACCCGGCGCTCTGGGTCTGGGGTTTCATGCTGTTCAACGGGTTGCTCTGGCCGCACGTGTCCTACCAATGGGCCCGTCGTTCGACGGTGCCGTACCATGCCGAGCACCGCAACCTGGTGATCGACGCCTTCCTCGGTGGCTTCTGGGTCGCCGCGATGCAATTCAACCCGCTGCCCACCGCCGTGACGCTGGCGATGATGGCAATGAACAACGTGGCCATCGGCGGCCTGCGTTTCCTGTTGGTCGGGGCTGTGGCCCAGGTAGCCGGTATCACCGTCGGGATATTCATGTTCCCCTTTGCCAGCGTGCCCATGACCAGCCCGGCGCAGCTATACGCCTGCTTGCCGTTGCTGTGCCTGTACCCGCTGGCGCTGGGCTGGATCTGCTTTCGCCAGGCGCACACCCTGGGCCGACAGAAACGCGAATTGCTGGCCCTGAGCCGTACCGACAGCCTGACCGGCCTGCTCAACCATGGCGCCTGGAAGGACCGGCTCAACGAGGCATCCCAGCACTGCCGACGCCAGTCACCGGACGGGGCAGGGCATGGCGTGATCGCGCTGATCGATATCGACCACTTCAAAGCCATCAATGACACCTACGGCCATGGCGCCGGTGATGTCGTGCTGCGTCAGCTCGGCAAGCTGCTGGGGCAGAACCTGCGGGCCACGGACATCGTCGGGCGTTATGGCGGCGACGAGTTCGGGGTGATCCTGCCGGACCTGACGCTGCTCAGCGCGGTGCAGGCGATGGAGGGGCTACGCGAACGCTTCACCGCGCAGGACTACGAACGTGGCCCGGCGCTGAAAGTGAGCCTGAGTATCGGCCTGGCGGCCTTCACGGCGGATTATGCCGATGCGACCGCCTGGCTCGACGACGCCGACCAGGTGCTCTATGAAGCCAAGACCAGCGGACGCAACCGGGTTGTCTGTCAGCGACATCGGCCGATGCTGGAGGCGTCCGCGGTCTAGAGCCTTGGCGCATTGTCGGGTAGGGTGCTGGTTGACCTTCCCGATGATGCTTTCCAATGAAACAAGGATGAACTCATGACCGTTATCGTTCGTCGCTCCCGTCTCGCCGTCAGCCTCGGCCTGAGCCTGGCCCTTGGTGCCTTCGCTCCGGCGGCCCTGGCGCAACCTCATCAACAGGTGCTGGCCGATGCCGAGCAGTACAAGGGCGAGGCGCTGAAACTGCTTGAACGCCTGGTGAACATCGACTCCGGTTCCGGTTATGTGCCGGGGCTGACCCAGGTCGGCGACATCGCCATCGACGAGTTGCAGAAGCTCGGCGCCAGCATCGAAAAGGTGCCCAATTCGGACGGCACCCACCATGTCCTGGCGACCTTCAAGGGCACCGGCAAGGCGAAAATCCTGCTGATGGCCCATATGGACACGGTGTTCAAGGAAGGCTCGGCGGCCGAACGTCCCTTCCATATCAAGGATGGCCGCGCCTACGGGCCGGGGGTGATGGATGACAAGGGCGGCATCGTCGCGGGCATCTACGCGCTGAAGGTGCTGAAGAACCTGGATTTCAAGAATTACGCGCAGATCACGTTCCTGCTCGATGCCAGCGAAGAGACCGGTTCGGACGTCGCCACCGACCTGATCAAGAAAACCGCCAAGGCCCATGACGTGACCCTCAACCTTGAACCGGGGCGCCCGGCCGACGGCCTGGTGGTGTGGCGCAAGGGCAGCGCAACCGCGCTGGTGGAGGTCAAGGGCAAGGCGGCCCACGCCGGCGTCGCACCGGAACTGGGGCGTAACGCGGCAATGGAAGCGGCGCATCAGATACTGCAACTGGGCAAGCTGGGCGACGCGGAAAAGAAGACCACCATCAACTTCACCGTGCTCAAGGCCGGTGACCGGACCAACGTGATTCCCGACCAGGCCAGCGCCAAGGCCGATGTGCGCGCAGCGGTGCCGGAAGAATTCGACCGCATCGAAAAAGACCTGGCCCGGGTCTCGAAGGACAAGCTGATCGCCGACACCGAAGTCACCACCAGCCTGCAGCGCGGCTTGCCGCCCATGCCACAGACCGCCGAGTCGGACCGGTTGATGGCCATGGCCCAGGGCATCTATGGCGAGCTGGGCCGCAAACTGACCGAGGAAGGCAGCGGCGGCGCGGCGGACGCCAGCCTGTCCGCCGGCGTTGGTACACCCACGCTGGACGGCTTTGGCATCGTCGGCGGCAATATCCATACGCCCGAGGAATATGCCGAGGTCGAAAGCGTGGTGCCGAGGATTTATCTGCTGACGCGAATGATCATGGAGTTGGCGGCACGGTAGTATCCCGCGGAAGAAAGGCTTTTCGTGGCGAGGGAGCTTGCTCCCGCTGGACTGCGCAGCAGGCCTGGTCTTTTGTTTTGACACAAGGGGGGATCAACACCTAGAAACCCTGTGGGAGCGAGCTTGCTCGCGATAGCGATCTGTCTGTCCAGCAGATGTTGACTGACCTGCCGCTATCGCGAGCAAGCTCGCTCCCACAGGGGGATGTGTTGAAGCGGCTAGCGTGGGTCGACGTTGTCCAGCGCGCGGTTTGCCAGGAGTGCGCCCAGTTCGATCAGTTGCTGGATGCCCAGGGCAATATGGCGTCGTGAGTCTTCCAGGTCGAAGGCCAGGTAACCGACCATGGCGTTGGCCGAGGCGAGGGTTTCGCTGAGGTTGGCGAGCAGGGATTCGGTGTCGATGCCGTCGATGACGGTGAAGAGTTGGCCGGGATCGGTTTCTCTTGGAGCGGCGGTGGCTGGATCGGTGTCCGGTGGGTTGGGTGTTGGTTTGAACATGGTGAATCTCCTTGGTAATTGGAGCCGCAACCCTTCTGCTACCAAACATCAGGTGGCGGCTATACGCAGGTTGGTAGACCGGGTACCAAGGCAAACCCGGCGCGCCACGAGGGCGCCCCACGCACAGCCGCCATTACAAATATGCCGGAGCTGTGCGCCTTAGTTTTACCCGGGCTACCAAACCCGATCGCTGATTTTTCAACGACCGGGCCACAGTAAAGCCCAACCCCAAGGCGCACAAGCCGGCCGATTCTGGCGTAGTTGTAGGCAAAGGCGCAAGACGCGGGAGTTCGGTCCTACACGCAGGCCAACCCAATAAACCCCCGGGCTTTTCGTGGCGAGGGAGCTTGCTCCCGCTGGGCCGCGAAGCGGCCCCAAGAATTTTGTGTTGATACAAAAACCTGGGCCTGCTGCGCAGTCCAGCGGGAGCAAGCTCCCTCGCCACTAGGGGTTTAGTAAACCCAAACCTCCACCCGCCGATTGCGCACCCGGCCTTCGTCTTCATTGTTGGCCGCCACCGGCATCAGCGCGCCGAACCCGCGGACCTCGCGCAACGTCACGCCGTATTTGACCAATTCCCGCCGCACCGCCATGGCGCGCAATTTCGACAGCAGGTCGGCTCGCGCCGGGTCGTCCTTGAGGTCGCCAAAACCCACCAGGGTCACGCGCCGATCGAGTTTTCCGTGTTGCCTTATATAGTCGAGTACCCGGCCGAGGTCTTGGTGGGCCTTGTTGTCCAGGCTCGCGCTGCCTTCCTCGAAGCGGAAATTCACGGTCAGGCGCTGGGCATGGCGGCTCAAGGCCTGGTAACCCTCCGGCATCAGCGCGTTGGGCGTGACGGACATGGCCTGGATGGTCTGGGCGATGAATCCGTTGGCCGCGACGATGGCCTGGCCTTGTTCACTTTGGCTGAAGTCGACCAGGGCTTCGGCCCACGGGTTGGTTTGCGCTGGCGGCAAGTAGAAGAACAAGCGTCGGGACAGGGGATAATCCTCGGTGGCGATCAGGTTGTTCAGCGGCAGCATGGGCTGCGAGGCGCCGTCAACGAGCGCCAGGGGTTTTGCCTGACGTACATAGGGCAAACCGATGAAGCCGATGCCTTGCGGATCCTGGCTGACCGCATCGGACAATTGCTCACTGGATTCGAAGCGCTGGGCCGTAGGATCGAGCTTTTTTCCTTGTCGGTTGAGTACCAGTTCCTTGAAGGTATCGTAGGTGCCGGACTGTTCGTCCCGCGCGTATAAATGGATGGCCCCGCCGACGCTGCCCACCGCTTCCCAGGTCTTTGCCTCACCGCTGAAAATGCGCGCCAGTTGCGCGGTGTCGAGCTGACGCAACGGGTTTTGCGGATGCAGAATAATCGCCAGGCCGTCGATGGCGATGACCTGCTCGGCCATCGGACTTTTCAAATCGCCGAGGGCCGACAGGTCCTTCAGTTCACCGTCCTTGATCGGACGGGACGAGGCTGCCAGGTCAGCGCTGGCTTGCTTGAGAGCGGCGAATCCGGTGCTGGAACCGTGGGCCGCGATGTCGATCTGGACGCGCTTACCTTCGGCGGTCCAGCCAACGATCCGTTGCTCATTGTCCCGGCCGGTTATTTCGCTGCTGACCCTGAGCAGCCCCTGGCCTTGCATCAGGCCCTTGACCAGGGCCGGCCCCAGTGCCGCGCCGATGGTGTTGGAGCCTTGGATGCGCAGGGCTGGACCGTGCTCGGGAACGGGCAAGGCGCCGGCCCATGCCATGAGCGGCAGCCAGAAGCTCATGAAAAACACAACGCACAGCCGCATGCCGGCACCTTTTGAACCAGGGAGGTGCCGGAAGATTAAGTCAGTCAGGTTGCTGAAAGATGACAGGGTTGCGACGGGTTCAGTGGATCGGGTGGGAGCGAGCTTGCTCGCGATGGCGGCGGCACAGTCGATGGTGATGTGACAGTGAAACCGCTATCGCGAGCAAGCTCGCTCCCACAAGGTGATGGAATGGAAGGCTGGTATTCAGCTCAGTTCCAGCCAGATCGGCGCGTGGTCCGAGGGTTTTTCCATGCCGCGCAATTCATAATCCACGCCGGCGTCCTTGACCCGTGGCAGCAGGCCTTGGGACGCGAGGATCAAATCGATGCGCAGGCCGCGCTTGGGCTCGTCCTCGAAACCGCGGCTGCGGTAGTCGAACCAGCTGAAGCGGTCACTGACGTCCGGGTTCAGGTGACGGAAGCTGTCCACCAGACCCCAATTCTTCAGGCGCGCCATCCATTCGCGTTCTTCCGGCAGGAAGCTGCATTTGCCGGTCTTGAGCCAGCGCTTCATGTTGTCCGGGCCGATGCCGATGTCGCAGTCTTCCGGGGAAATGTTCACATCGCCCATCACCACCACCGGCTGGTCGTTGCTGAAGCGGGTTTCCAGCAGTTGCTGCAAATCGCTGTAGAAGCGCTGCTTGGCCGGGAACTTGGTCGGATGGTCGCGACTTTCACCTTGAGGGAAATAACCGTTCATGATGGTCACCGGCACGCCATTGGCATCGGCGAAGGTGCCCCAGATGAAGCGCCGCTGGGCGTCTTCGTCGTCAGTCTCGAAACCTTTGTGCAGGGTCAGCGGCGCCTGGCGCGAGAGCAGGGCCACGCCGTAATGGCCTTTCTGCCCGTGGTAATGCACGTGATAACCCAAGGCTTGCACCTCGGCCAGGGGGAATTGTTCGTCGTGAACCTTGGTTTCCTGCAACCCGATGACGTCAGGCTGGTGCTTGTCGATCAGTGCCGCCAACTGATGGGGACGGGCGCGCAGCCCGTTGATGTTGAAGGAGACGATCTTCATGGTCGGCTGTCCTGGCAAAACTGCGATGCTAGCTGACATGTCGGAAGGGAGCCAGCGTGGCGGTAGGACAAATGCACTGCTAATGTCCTCTGGCATGTAGGAACGATCGCAGCCCTGACGGGTTCGTAGTCAATAAGAGCAGGGCCTCACCGAGCCTCGCCCAGGAGATCCACCACCATGCCTGACGCCATTACCGCTGATATCCACATGCTCGACAGCGGCTATTCCCGCGAAGCGCGTTCATTGCTGTACCAGGCCTACCGCCATGAGCCGACCTTCAGCTACCTGTTCGAATCCGAGCGTCCCGGTTACGAACAGCGGGTGCGGGCGACGGTGCGTGAACTGGTCAAGCAGCATTTCTTCCAGGACCTGCCAGCGATCGGCCTGTTGGTCAACGACCGCCTGATCGGCATCGCCCTGATTGCCCCGCCGCAGCGGCGCCTGGGCATTACCGAAAGCTGGGCCTGGCGCCTGCGCATGGTCTTGAGCACAGGGTTTCGCTGCACCCGGCGTTATCTGGAGTATCACGCCGCGGTGCTGGCCTGCCTGCCATCGGACGCGGTCCATGTGCTGCCACTGCTGGGGGTTCATCCGCAGTTCCAGGGCCAGCATTACGGCGAGCAGTTGCTTGAGGCAGTCCATAACTGGTGTGCGGTGGACGAGCATTCCCAAGGCGTCGTGCTCGATACCGGCAACCCGCGCTACCTGGAATTTTATAAACGCCAGGGCTATGAGGAAATCGGCGAAATCGCGGTAGGACCGGTCCGCGAGCATGTGTTCTTTCACGCCAACCCGCAGGTTTTACACAGCGCGACGGCATAATCGGACGAACTTTTGCGAAGCGTCCGGCTCTATCAGGCTCCCAAGCTCGTGATAGCATCCGCGCCATGAATTTCCCAGGACGAATGACCAGTGGCGCGCTCTTGCTGTCCCTCAGCTGCGCCGCGCTGGCACAAAGTGTATTGGATGTACGGGTCAAACCGTCCAATGACGAGCTCAAGGCCAATGTAGAGGGCTATATCGGTGGCCTCGGTGAGCGTGACGAAGAGGCACTGCTGCGTTTCAGTCGCGGCGCCGAGGAGCAGGCGCGCAAGGCGGCCCAGGCGCTCGGCTATTACCAGCCGCAGATCGACAGCGAGGTCAAGGCTGGCAAGGACCCGCGCCTGATCCTGACCATCGACCCCGGCGAGCCGGTGCACCTGCGCAATGTCACGATCCGCATCGACGGCCCGGCGGCCTCGCTGAAGAGTTTCCGGGTGCCGGACAACGCCGGTCTCAAACCGGGTGCGGTGCTCAATCACGGACGCTATGAAGACGCCAAGCGGACGATCCAGAACCAGGCCTCGCGTTATGGCTTTTTCAGCGGAAAGTTTGTCAGCCAGACGTTGCGCGTGGATCCCACGGCCGGCATTGCCGACATCGAGCTGATCTACGACAGCGGCCCGCGTTATGCCTTGGGCCCGGTCAGTTTCGAGGGCGATACGCCGTTCGACGAGGACCTGCTGCAGCGCATGGTGCCGTTCAAGGCGGGCGCGCCCTACGACTCCGAATTGATTGCCGAACTCAACCAGGCCTTGCAGTCGAGCGGTTATTTCGAAGGCGTGCGCGTTGATGCGGCGCCCACCGCGGCCACCGACACCGTGATCCCGGTGGCGGTCAGGCTCGACACCCGCAAGCCGCGCACCATGGGCCTGGGCCTGGGGTTTTCCACTGACGTCGGCCCGCGCGCCAAGGCCAACTGGACGCGTCATTGGGTCAATCCCCAAGGCCACAGCTATGGCTGGGAAGCGGAAATATCGGCGCCCCGGCAAAACGTCGGCCTCTGGTACGACGTGCCGCTCGACCCGCCACTGACTGACAAGATGCGCTACGCCGGCGGCTATCAATATGAAGAACTGTCCGGCACCGACACCCTCAGTAAACTGTTGACCGTGGGCCCCGAGTGGCACAGCAAGCTGCCCAGCGGCTGGCAGCGGGTGGTGTCGCTCAAGTGGCAGCGCGAGGAATACCGCCTCGGCGACGATTCGGGCCTGAGCACCTTGCTGATGCCCGGCGTCAGCTATTCGTACTTGCGCAGCGACAACCGCATCGACCCGCACAACGGCTATCGCCTGCAATTCGACACCAAGGTCGCCAAGGAAGGGTTGGGTTCGGACAACAACCTTTTGTATGGCACGGCCATGGTCAAGGGCCTGACCACGGTGTTCGACAAGCATCGCCTGTTGGCCCGGGCCCAGGTGGGCGGCAGCGCCACCAACGGCTACAAGTCGATCCCGCCGTCCCTGCGCTTTTTCGCCGGTGGCGACCAGAGCGTGCGTGGCTACGACTACCAGAGCCTGTCGCCGGAGAACTCCGAGGGCGATCGCATCGGCGGTCGCTACATGGTGGCCGCCAGCGTCGAGTATCAATATTCGGTCGCGGAGAAATGGCGCGTGGCGACCTTCGTCGACCAGGGCAACTCCTTCAACAGCCTTGAGCTGCCAAGCCTCAAGACCGGCGTCGGCGTCGGCGTGCGCTGGGTCTCGCCGGTCGGCCCGATCCGTCTCGACCTGGCCCATGCGATGGACGACGACGGCGGCATTCGACTGCACTTTTCCATGGGGCCCGAGTTGTGAATCGCGGTTTGAAAATAACGCTCCTGGCGCTCGCCGGGTTGCTGCTGACGGTTGTCCTGGCCTTGAGCATGGTGTTGGGCACCGCCTTTGGCAGCCGTTGGGCTCTCGGCCTGGTGCCGGGCCTGAGCGTGGAGAATTTCCAGGGGCGGCTGGGCGGGCAGTGGAGCGCCGATCGGGTGCTGTGGCAGCAAGATACCCGCCGGGTGGCGCTGGAGAGGCCGAATGTCGCCTGGTCGCCGTCGTGCCTGCTGCGCATGACCCTGTGCATCGAACAGCTCAAGGCCGAGACCATCGCCGTGCAGTTGCCAGCCACAGTCGATGAACCGAGCAGCGGCCCGATCAGCCTGCCGGACCTGAACTTGCCGTTGGCGATCGAACTGGGCGATGTCCAGGTGGGCAGCCTGTCGTTCAACGGCAGTGAGCAACTCAAGGGGCTGCAACTGGTGGCGCACTGGACCGCCGAGGGTTTGCAGATCGACTCGGTGCAGTTGCAGCGCGACGAACTGAGCCTGAAATTGTCCGGCCTGCTGCAACCGCACGGCGACTGGCCGCTGAATGCGACGGGCCAGCTGACCCTGCCGGCGCCGGGCGCGACGCCTTGGGCACTGGAGCTGAAAGTCGCTGGCGACCTGCTCAAGACCCTCAACCTTACGGCCGACAGCAGTGGTTATCTGCAAGGCCGCCTGACGGGCGAACTGCAACCGCTGGCGGATAACCTGCCGGCCAAGGTGCGCATCACCGCCGACGGCTTCAAGGCCAGCGCCGATCTGCCGGACACGCTGCTGCTCAACCAACTGGAACTGACCGGCGAAGGCGACCTGAAGAACGGCTATCAACTGCTCGGCAAGGCGACTCTGCCCGCCGAAAAGGGGCCGGTGGCGTTGCTGCTGCAAGGCAAGGTGGACGCCAATGGCGCGCAAGTCGCCGGGCTGGATCTCGACGCCGGCAACCAGCAGACCCTCAAGCTCACCGGGCAGTTGGATTGGCGTGAAGGGCTGAACGCCGAAGCAAAAGTCGCCTGGCTGGATTTCCCCTGGCATCGCCTTTATCCGCTGATCGACGAGCCGCAAGTCACGCTGCGCAGTTTTAATGGCGAAGTCTCGTATACCGACGGCCAGTACCTGGGCAATTTCCAGGCGGCGCTGGACGGTCCCGCCGGGGCGTTCAGCCTGGGCAGCCCGTTCAGCGGCAACCTGACGCAAATCCACTTGCCGGAACTCAAGCTTGCCGCCGGACAGGGCAAGGCCGAAGGGCACCTGGACCTGCAATTTTCCGACGGCATCGCCTGGGACACCGCGCTGCAACTGTCATCGGTCAACCCGGCGTACTGGCTCGCCGAACTGCCCGGTACGCTGGCCGGGCCGTTGCGCAGTAAAGGCTCGATGAAAAACCAGCGCATGGAACTCGACGCGGACGTGGACCTCAAGGGCAAGCTGCGCGGCCAGCCGGCGCTGTTCCAGGCCAAGGCCAGCGGCGCCGGCGAGCAATGGAAACTCGGCGCACTGGATATCCGCCTCGGCGATAATCGCATCAACGGTACGGGCAGCCTGCAACAGCAGCTGACCGGCCAGATCGACATCAAGCTCGCGCGCCTGGCCCAGCTCTGGCCGCAGTTGCGCGGTCAGGTCAGCGGGCGTGTCGACGTGGCCGGCACGCTCAAGGCCCCCCAAGGCAAGCTCGACTTGCAAGGCACGCAACTGGCGTTTCAAGACAACCATCTGCAAAGCCTGAACCTGGACGCGACGCTCGACGGCGCGCAACGGGGCAAAGTCGATCTCAAGGCCAGCGGTATCCGCAGCGGCGAAACTTCCCTTGGCATCCTGACGCTGAGCGGGCAGGGCGATATCAAGCAACAGCAACTGAAGGTCGACCTGCAAGGGCCCCAGTTGAAAACCAGCCTGGCCCTTGATGGCACGCTGGATCAGGGCAGCTGGCGTGGACGCCTGGCCAGTGGCGACCTGCGGGTCGGCGGTCAGGACTGGCGCCTGCAAGCGCCAGCGAAGCTGGAACGGCTGGCCAACGGTACGCTGAACTTCGGTTCCCACTGCTGGCGCTCCGGCCAGGCCAGCCTGTGCGGCGAAGACCAACGGCTGATGCCGGAGCCGAAGCTGCGCTATCACCTCAAGCAATTCCCCATCGAAAGCCTGGCCCAGTGGATGCCCAAGGATTTTGCCTGGCAAGGCCGGCTCAACGCCGACCTGCAACTGGACCTGCCGGCCAGCGGCCCGAATGGCCGGGTGCTGGTGGATGCCAGCGGCGGCACGTTGCGGATTCGGGATAAAGAACAGTGGCTGGACTTCCCCTACCAGACCCTGACGCTCGACAGCCGCCTGACACCCACGCGCATCGATACCGATCTGAATTTCGTCGGCGCCAGGCTCGGCGAACTGAGGGTCCAGGCGCGGATCAATCCGTTGCCAGCAAGCAAGCCGCTGAGCGGTTCGTTCCGCCTGAGTGGCCTGGACCTGTCCGTCGCCCGTCCGTTCGTGCCGATGGTGGAAACCCTCACGGGGCACTTGAACGGCAGTGGCACGCTTTCCGGCGGGCTGCTCGCGCCCCAGGTCAACGGCAACCTGATGCTCAGCGATGGCGAAGTGTCCGGCCCGGAACTGCCGGTCAGCCTTGAAGCCTTGCAACTGCGGGCGATGATCGCCGGCGAAACGGTGCGTCTGGATGGCGATTGGAAGAGTGGCAAGAGCGGGCAGGGCCGCCTGACCGGGAACATCGGCTGGGGCGAGGCGCTGACCATGGACCTGGCTCTCAGGGGCTCGCAACTGCCGGTGACCGTCGAACCCTATGCGGTGCTGGACGTGGCGCCGGACTTGAAGATCACGCTGCAGGGCGAGCGGCTGGCGATTGCCGGCAAGGTCCTGGTGCCGAAGGGCGAGATCACCATTCGCGAACTGCCGCCGTCGACCGTCAAGGTTTCGGACGACACGGTGATCGTCGGCCACCAGACCGAAGAGGGCAAGGCACCGATGGCCATGGCAATGGACATCGACGTGCTCGTCGGCCAGGAGAAGCTTGCCTTTTCGGGATTCGGGCTCACCGCCAACGTCCAGGGACAGGTGCACATCGGCGACAACATGGACACTCGCGGCGAACTCTGGCTCAACGACGGCCGCTATCGGGCCTATGGGCAGCGGTTGACGGTGCGCCGGGCGCGCTTGTTGTTCGCCGGGCCTATCGATCAGCCGTACCTGGACATCGAAGCGATCCGCCAGACCGACGATGTGATTGCCGGCATCCGCTTGAGCGGCAGCGCCGAGCAACCCACCACGCAAATCTTCTCGGAACCGGCCATGAGCCAGGAGCAGGCATTGTCCTACCTGGTGCTGGGCCGGCCGCTGAGTACCACCGGCGAAGACAACAACATGCTCGCCCAGGCTGCACTGGGCCTGGGCTTGATGGGCAGTTCCGGCGTGACCACCAGCCTGGCCAACAACCTGGGAATCGAGGATTTCCAACTCGACACCCAGGGCAGCGGCAACGAAACCAGCGTGGTCGCCAGCGGCAACCTGTCGGAAAAACTCAGCCTGCGCTACGGCGTCGGAGTGTTCGAACCGGCCAATACCATTGCCCTGCGCTACAAGCTGAGCAAGAAGGTCTACCTCGAAGCCGCCAGCGGCGTCGCCAGCTCGCTGGATATCTTCTACAAGCGCGATTTCTGACCTTTCCCCCAAGTCCCCTGTGGGAGCGAGCTTGCTCGCGATAGCGGTATCACATTCAACCTGTTCGCAGGCTGACAGACCGCTATCGCGAGCAAGCTCGCTCCCACATGTGTTTTCTCATTTCTGTTGTTTATGCATAGCTAACTAACTATTTGTTTGACATTTGCTGCCTAAGCAGTAACATCTCGACATACATTCACTGCCTAGGCAGCAAACGGTATTCAGACAACGGTATCCAGATGAAGCATTTCACCCCGGACGAATTCCACAATTGCCATCTCGGCATGCTCCTTGGCCGTGCCGCGGCGCTCAAGGACCGGATCATCGACACCCACATGGAGCCTGTCGGCATCACCGCCGCGCAGTTCAAGGTGTTGATCATCATGGCCCAGCACGGCATCGATACGCCGGTCGAGCTGTGCCGGTACCTGTCGCTGGACAGCGGCTCGATGACCCGCATGCTCGACCGCCTGGAGCAGAAGGGCTTTCTGGTTCGCCAGCGCTCGGCACAGGATCGGCGCCAGGTTCGTCTGGTGCTGACCGACGCCGGCCAGGCCCTCGCCGATCGCCTGCCATTCATCGGTGCCGACGCCATGAATCAACTGGCCGGCGCCATCAGCCGCGAGGAGCTGCAAACCCTCGAAGACATCCTCAAGAAAATACTGCTCGCCGCCGGTGACCCCATCACCGTCCTGCGATTGGGGGCCAAATGAAACATCAAACCTTGCGTACCCGCCTGAGCCTTGTGCTGTTGGCCATGAGCCTCGCCGGTTGTGCCAGCTACAGCGGCCTGAAGACCGAGGGCGTCAGCCTGGAGGCCAAGAGCCTGCAGGCTGGGCAATCGCTGACCGGGGTCAAACTGTCGCCCGCCGCGTGGCCGAAAAGCGACTGGTGGAAAAGCCTTGGCGACCCGCAACTCGACGGCCTGATCCGTGAAGCGCTGCGCGACAGCCCGGACATGCAGATCGCCAGCGCCCGGGTGCACCAGGCCAGCGCCGCTGCCTATGCCGCGAATGCCGCGCGCCTGCCGACCCTCGACGCCAGCGGCAGTGTCAGCCGTTCGCGCCTGGCCCGTGACCAGGACCCGCAAGGGCAGGGCGGCGCCTATAGCACCCTGCGTTCGCTGAGCGTGGATTTCAATTACAACTTCGACCTCTGGGGCGGCCAACGTGCCGCCTGGGAAGCGGCCCTGGGCCAGGCCCGCGCCGCCGAGATCGATCGCCAGGCCGCGCAACTGACCCTCGCCGCCGACGTGGCCCGGGCCTACAGCGACCTGGGCCAGGCCCACATCATTTATGACCTGGCCAATGAAGACCTCAAGCGCACGCGGCAGATGCTCGACCTGGGCAAACGCCGTCTCGGTGCCGGGATCGACAGCGAATACCAGTTCCAGCAGACCGAAAGCCTCGAAGCCAGCGCCGATGCGACGCTGATCGACGCGGAAAAACGCCTGCAAAGTGCAAAGATCGCCTTGGCGGTGCTGCTGGGCAAAGGTCCCGACCGGGGCAACGACATCGCCCGGCCCAACGTGCTGCAGGCCAGCGCAGTTGCCCTGCCGTCGAATCTGCCGGCCGAGTTGCTCGGTCGCCGTCCCGACCTGGTCGCGGCGCGGTGGCGGGTCGAGGCGGCGAGCAAGAACATCGAGGCCGGCAAGACCAACTTCTACCCCAACCTCAACCTGAGCGCGGCGGCGGGGGTGCAATCGCTGCTGGGTGACGCGATGTTCGGCGCGCCCAGTCGTTTCTTCAACGTGGCGCCGACCGTGTCGTTGCCGATCTTCGATGGCGGCCGCCTGCGGGCGGACCTGGATGCCCGGGACGCCGATTACGACCTGGCGGTGGCGCAATACAACAAGAGCCTGGTCGCGGCCCTTGGCGACGTCAGCGACACCATCAACCAGTTGCGCGACATCGGTCGGCAGCTCGGCGCCCAGCAACACGCGGTGGATATCGCCCGGAACTCCTACGACACCGTGGTCCAGCGCTACGGTTCCGGCATCGGCAATTACCTGGACGTGTTGAGCATCGAGCAACAACTGCTCCAGGCCCAACGCCAACTGGCGACCCTCAATGCCGAGCAGATCGATCTGTCGATCCAACTGATGCAGGCCCTGGGCGGTGGTTTCGATACCCAAACCATCGCTTCGGCCACTCCGGCCGCCACCGCGCCGACTCACTGATTCGAGGTACTTGTCATGGCAACTGCCGAAACTACCCAGGAAACCCAACAGGACAGCGGCAACCCGCGCAAGCGCAAGGTGTTGCTGCTGGCCCTGGCCCTGATCGTCATTCTCGCCGGCGTCGGTGTCTGGGCCTGGCATGGACTTTATGGACGCTGGAGCGAAAGCACCGACGATGCCTACGTGAACGGCAACGTGGTGGAAATCACCCCGCAAGTCACCGGCACCGTGGTGAGCATTGGTGCCGATGACGGTGACCTGGTGCGCGAAGGCCAGGTGCTGGTGCAGTTCGACCCGAACGACGCCGAAGTTGCCTTGCAAAGTGCCCAGGCCAACCTGGCCCATACCGTGCGCCAGGTGCGTGGTTTGTACAGCAATGTCGACGGCATGAAAGCGCAGGTGCATGCGCAGGAAGCGGAAGTGCAGAAGGCTCGGGAAAACTACAACCGACGCAAGAACCTGGCGGCCGGCGGGGCGATTTCCCAGGAAGAACTGTCCCACGCCCGGGACGATCTGACCTCGGCGCAGAACGCCCTGGCCAACGCCCGGCAACAACTCATGACGACCAGCGCGCTGGTGGATGACACCGTGGTGTCGAGCCATCCCGACGTGCAGGCGGCGGCCGCGCAACTGCGCCAGGCTTACCTGAGCAATGCCCGCAGCACCTTGATTGCGCCGGTGACCGGTTACGTCGCCAAGCGCACCGTTCAGCTCGGGCAACGCGTGCAGCCGGGCACGGCGCTGATGGCGGTGATCCCGCTGGACCAGTTGTGGATCGACGCCAACTTCAAGGAAACCCAGCTACGTGACATGCGCATCGGCCAGCCGGTGGACATCGAGACCGACCTTTATGGCAGCGACGTGAAGTACAGCGGCACGGTGGACAGCCTGGGCGCCGGTACCGGCAGCGCGTTTGCCTTGCTGCCAGCGCAGAACGCCACCGGTAACTGGATCAAGATCGTCCAGCGGGTGCCGGTGCGTATTCATATCAATGCCGAGGAGCTGGCCAGGCATCCGCTGCGGGTCGGCCTGTCGACCCAGGTCAACGTCAATCTCCACGACCAGAGCGGCCCGGTACTGGCCCAGCAGCCACCGCAAAAAGCCTCGTTCAGCACCCAGGTCTACGACCGCCAGCTGGCCGATGCCGACGCGATGATCACTCGGCTGATTCATGAGAACAGCGCGGCGGCGAGCAAGACCGCGCAGCGTTGAAGCAGCCCCGTCGAACCCTGTGGCGAGGGAGCTTGCTCCCGCTCGGCTGCGAAGCAGTCGTAAACCGGCGGGTGCGGTGTGTCTGGTGCTTCCCGTTCAGCAGGTTTTGGGGCCGCTTCGCGACCCAGCGGGAGCAAGCTCCCTCGCCACGTGTCTGGCGCAGACTCAAGTGACAGCATTCAGGTCCTGGCGGTCTTGCTCCAATTTTGTCACCTTTGCTTCATAGGATTCTCGCAATGAGCAATAACGCGTCCTTCACGCCGCCCAGCCTGTTGCTCAGCACCATCGGGTTGTCGCTGGCGACGTTCATGCAGGTGCTCGACACGACCATCGCCAACGTCGCCTTGCCGACCATTTCCGGCAACCTGGGCGTCAGTTCGGAGCAGGGCACCTGGGTCATTACCTCGTTTGCGGTGAGCAATGCGATCGCGCTGCCGCTGACCGGTTGGCTGAGCCGCCGGTTTGGCGAGGTCAAACTGTTTTTGTGGGCAACGATGCTGTTCGTCCTGGCCTCGTTCCTCTGCGGGGTTTCCACGTCGATGCCCGAGCTGATCGGTTTTCGTGTGGTTCAGGGCCTGGTGGCCGGGCCTCTGTATCCGATGACCCAGACCTTGCTGATTGCCGTGTACCCGCCGGCCAGGCGCGGCATGGCCTTGGCCTTGCTGGCGATGGTCACCGTGGTGGCGCCGATCGCCGGGCCGATCCTGGGCGGCTGGATCACCGACAGTTATAGCTGGCCGTGGATTTTCTTCATCAACGTGCCGATCGGGATTTTCGCGGTGCTGGTGGTGCGTCAGCAGCTCAAGGCGCGGCCGGTGGTCACCAGTCGCCAGCCGATGGATTACGTCGGGTTGATCACCCTGATCATCGGTGTCGGGGCGTTGCAGGTGATCCTCGACAAGGGCAACGACCTGGATTGGTTCGAGTCGAACTTCATCGTCGTCGGCGCGCTGATTTCGGTCGTTGCGCTGGCGGTGTTCGTGATCTGGGAAATGACCGACCGCCATCCGGTGGTCAACCTGCGGCTGTTTGCCTATCGCAACTTTCGCATCGGGACGATCGTGCTGGTAGGCGGTTATGCCGGATTCTTCGGCATCAACCTGATCCTGCCGCAGTGGTTGCAGACCCAGATGGGTTATACCGCCACCTGGGCCGGCCTGGCGGTTGCGCCCATCGGGATCCTGCCGGTGTTGATGTCACCTTTCGTTGGCAAATACGCCCACAAGTTCGACCTGCGCCTGCTGGCCGGGCTTGCGTTTCTGGCGATCGGCCTGAGTTGCTTCATGCGCGCCGGGTTTACCAACGAGGTGGATTTCCAGCACATCGCTCTGGTGCAGCTGTTCATGGGCATCGGCGTGGCGCTGTTCTTCATGCCGACCCTGAGCATCCTGATGTCGGACCTGCCGCCCCAGCAGATTGCCGACGGCGCGGGGCTGGCAACGTTCCTGCGGACCCTGGGCGGCAGCTTTGCCGCGTCGCTGACCACCTGGATCTGGATCCGCCGCGCCGACCAGCACCATGCCTACCTGAGCGAAAGCATCAGCACTTTCGAACCGGCCACGCGCGAGACGATCAACCAGCTCGGCGGGGCGAGCACGCCGGTGTACGCCCAGCTCGACCAGATCCTCACCAGCCAGGCGTACATGCTCTCCACCGTGGATTATTTCACGCTGCTGGGCTGGGCGTTCATGGGGTTGATCCTGCTGGTGTGGCTGGCGAAACCGCCGTTTGCGGCGAAGGCGGGGCCTGCTTCGGCAGGGCATTGACTGGGTAATGCAATTCCAATGTGGGAGCGAGCTTGCTCGCGATTGCGGGCTCATATCCAACATTTTCGTTGGCTGATGCACCGCTATCGCGAGCAGGCTCGCTCCCACAGGGGATTTATATTGGATCGGGAATTGTGTCCGGTGCCGGCAGTTGTGGCGGCGGGGCAAACTCGAAAGGCGCCAGCGAAAAGCCCTGCTCATCCACCTGCAACGCCCAGCCCTGCTTGTCCCAATCTCCCAGCACGATGCGCCGGGCGGCGTGTTCGCCCAGTTGCAGCTTGTGGATGGCAGGGCGGTGGGTGTGGCCGTGGACCAAGGTTTTTACGCCATAGTGCTGCATGACGCGCGGGACCTCTTCTGGCGTGACATCAACGATGTCGTTGGCTTTCATCCTCACCTGCGTGCGGCTTTCACTGCGCAGCTTGCGCGCCAGTTTCTGACGGCTGCCCAAGGGCAGGTGGCGCAGGACGAACAGCGTGACCGGGTTGCGCAGCCAGCGCCGCAGTTTCATATAGCCGACATCCCGCGTGCACAGGCTGTCGCCGTGCATCAGCAGCACTGGCTCGGCGTTGAATTGCACGACGGTCGGGTCCTTGAGCAGGGTACAGCCGGCCGCTTTGCAGAAGGCCTGCCCGAGCATGAAGTCGCGGTTGCCGTGCATCAGGAAAATCGCCGTGCCGCTGTCGCTCAATTCGCGCAGGGCCTGGCAGATGGAACGCTGGAACGGCGTCATGGCATCGTCGCCGATCCAGGCTTCGAAGAAGTCGCCCAGAATGTATAACGCTTGCGCCGAGCGGGCGCGTGTGGCGAGTAAATCCAGAAACGCCCGGGTGATGTCCGGGCGTTCCTCTTCCAGATGCAGATCTGAAATCAGCAATATCACTCAATGATCTCGGCTTTCTCGATGATCACGTCTTCTGCCGGGACGTCCTGGTGACCAGCCTTGGAAGTGGTGGAGACGCCTTTGATCTTGTCGACCACGTCGGTACCGGCAGTGACCTTGCCGAATACGGCGTAGCCCCAGCCCTGGACGTTCTTGCCGCTGTGGTTCAGGAAGCTGTTGTCGGCAACGTTGATGAAGAACTGCGCGGAGGCCGAATGTGGCTCCATGGTGCGAGCCATGGCAACGGTGTATTTGTCGTTGGAAAGGCCGTTGTCGGCTTCGTTCTGGATGCTCGGGCGCTTGTCTTTCTTTTCTTTCATGCCCGGTTCGAAACCGCCGCCCTGGATCATGAAGTTGCCGATGACACGGTGGAAAACGGTGTTTTCGTAGTGGCCGGCCTTGACGTATTCAACGAAGTTGGCAACGGTAATCGGTGCCTTCTCGGCGTTCAGCTCCAGGACGATCTCGCCATGGTTGGTGGTCAGTTTGACTTGGGTCATGATCACTACTCTTTCAAGGAATTCGTGGGTTTCGGGGGCGCGGACGCCCGCAACCGGTCTGGCTGTAATCGGCCAGGCTGGGCAGTTTAGCGCGCCATGCGCGAATTTCGAGGCTGTTTTTCATCTGGCTGTCGAATAAATTCAATCGTTTGCCGGCCTGGCCTGTCAGGTGCTTGACAGCATCGGCTATGATACGGGCTTTGATTTATCAGGCCGCACCCGGCCGCGCACTTGTATGTTCAAGGATCCTATGAGCAAGCCCACTGTCGACCCTACCTCGAATTCCAAGACCGGCCCGGCCGTGCCGGTCAATTTCCTGCGCCCGATCATCCAGGCGGACCTGGATTCGGGTAAGCACACGCAGATCGTCACCCGTTTTCCGCCGGAGCCCAACGGCTATCTGCACATCGGTCACGCCAAATCCATTTGCGTGAACTTCGGCTTGGCCGAGGAGTTCGGTGGCGTCACGCACCTGCGTTTCGATGACACCAACCCGGCCAAGGAAGACCAGGAATACATCGACGCGATCAAGAGCGACGTCAAGTGGCTGGGCTTCGAATGGGCCGGCGAAGTGCGCTACGCCTCGCAGTATTTCGACCAGTTGCATGATTGGGCGGTGGAGCTGATCAAGTCCGGCAACGCCTACGTGTGTGACCTGACGCCGGAGCAGGCCAAGGAATATCGCGGCAGCCTGACCGAGCCGGGCCGCAACAGTCCGTTCCGCGATCGCAGCGTGGAAGAGAACCTCGACCTGTTCGCCCGCATGCGCGCTGGTGAATTCCCGGACGGTGCCCGTGTGCTGCGCGCGAAGATCGACATGGCCTCGCCGAACATGAACCTGCGCGACCCGATCATGTACCGCATCCGTCATGCCCATCACCACCAGACGGGCGACAAGTGGTGCATCTACCCGAACTATGACTTCACCCACGGCCAGTCCGACGCCATCGAAGGCATCACGCATTCGATCTGCACCCTGGAGTTCGAAAGTCATCGTCCGCTGTACGAGTGGTTCCTCGAGCATCTGCCGGTGCCGGCCAACCCGCGCCAGTATGAATTCAGCCGCCTGAACCTGAACTACACGATCACCAGCAAGCGCAAGCTCAAGCAACTGGTGGACGAGAAGCACGTCAGCGGCTGGGATGACCCGCGCATGTCGACGCTGTCGGGTTTCCGCCGTCGTGGCTACACGCCAAAGTCGATCCGCAACTTCTGCGAGATGGTCGGCACCAACCGTTCCGACGGTGTGGTCGATTTCGGCATGCTGGAATTCAGCATTCGCGAGGACCTCGACCACAGCGCACCGCGCGCCATGTGCGTGTTGCGTCCGCTGAAAGTCGTCATCACCAATTACCCGGAAGGCCAGGTCGAGAACCTCGAACTGCCGTGCCACCCGAAAGAAGACATGGGCGTGCGCGTCCTGCCGTTCGCCCGGGAAATCTACATCGACCGTGACGACTTCATGGAAGAGCCACCAAAAGGCTACAAGCGCCTGGAGCCGGCCGGCGAAGTGCGCTTGCGCGGCAGCTACGTGATCCGCGCCGACGAGGCGATCAAGGACGCCGACGGCCACATCGTCGAGCTGCGTTGCTCGTACGATCCCGACACCCTGGGCAAGAACCCGGAAGGTCGCAAGGTCAAGGGCGTGATCCACTGGGTGCCGGCCGCCGCCAGCGTCGAGTGCGAAGTGCGCCTGTACGATCGCCTGTTCCGTTCGCCGAACCCGGAGAAGGCCGAAGACAGCGCCAGCTTCCTGGACAACATCAACCCTGACTCCCTGCAAGTACTTACGGGTTGTCGTGCCGAGCCTTCGCTGGGCAACGCACAGCCGGAAGACCGTTTCCAGTTCGAGCGCGAAGGCTACTTCTGCGCGGATATCAAGGACTCGAAACCCGGTGCTCCGGTATTCAACCGTACCGTGACCTTGCGCGATTCCTGGGGTCAGTGATCAAGTCTTAAGGGAAACCCCGTGCTTACGATCTACAACACGCTCACCAAGAGCAAAGAAGTCTTCAAGCCGCTGGATGGCAACAAGGTCCGCATGTACGTCTGCGGCATGACCGTGTACGACTATTGCCACCTCGGCCATGGCCGCAGCATGGTTGCCTTCGACCTGGTGACCCGTTGGTTGCGCTTCAGCGGTTATGACCTGACCTATGTGCGCAACATCACCGACATCGACGACAAGATCATCAATCGGGCCAACGAGAACGGTGAAGCGTTCGATGCGCTTACCGAGCGCATGATCAAGGCCATGCACGAGGACGAGGCGCGCCTCAACATCCAGAAGCCTGACCTGGAGCCGCGGGCCACGGACCACATCCCGGGCATGCTGGCGATGATCCAGACCCTGATCGACAAGGGCTATGCCTACGCACCGGGCAACGGCGATGTGTACTACCGAGTCGCCAAGTTCATGGGCTACGGCAAGCTGTCGCGCAAGAAGATCGAAGACCTGCGCATCGGCGCACGCATCGAAGTCGACGAGTCGAAAGAAGACCCGCTGGACTTCGTGCTGTGGAAAGGCGCCAAGCCGGGCGAGCCGAGCTGGGATTCACCGTGGGGCGCCGGGCGTCCGGGCTGGCATATCGAATGCTCGGTGATGTCGACCTGCTGCCTGGGCGAGACCTTCGACATTCATGGCGGCGGCAGCGACCTGGAGTTCCCGCACCACGAAAACGAGATCGCCCAGAGCGAAGCGGCCACCGGCAAGACCTACGCCAATGCCTGGATGCATTGCGGCATGATCCGCATCAATGGCGAGAAGATGTCCAAGTCCCTGAACAACTTCTTCACCATCCGCGACGTGCTCGACAAGTATCACCCGGAAGTTGTGCGTTACCTGCTGGTGTCCAGCCACTACCGCAGCGCCATCAACTATTCGGAAGACAACCTCAAGGACGCCAAGGGTGCCCTTGAGCGTTTCTACCATGCCTTGAAGGGCCTGCCCGCCGTGCCGCCTGCCGGTGGCGAAGCGTTCATGGCGCGGTTCACCGAAGTGATGAACGACGACTTCGGCACGCCGGAAGCCTGCGCGGTGCTGTTCGAGATGGTGCGTGAGATCAACCGCCTGCGCGAGAGCGATCTCGATGCGGCGGCGGGCCTGGCAGCGCGGCTGAAGGAATTGGCCAGCGTGTTGGGCGTGTTGCAGCTTGAAGCCGACGACTTCCTGCAAGCCGGCGCCGAAGGCCGGGTGAACGCCGCCGAGGTCGAGGCCTTGATCCAGGCGCGCCTGACCGCGCGGGCCAACAAGGACTGGGCCGAATCCGACCGCATCCGCGACCAGCTCACCGCCATGGGCGTGGTGCTCGAAGACGGCAAGGGCGGGACGACCTGGCGATTGGCGGACTGAGTCCTTCCAGCCCTCGCAATACCCCTGTGGGAGCGAGCCTGCTCGCGAAAGCGCAATATCAGCCAACAATGGTTTGACTGATATACCGCATTCGCGAGCAGGCTCGCTCCCACAGTTTTTTGTATGTCCACGCTGGAACAGGTCGCTTCGACCTTCGCGCTGACAGCACAGTCCCCATGCCGGAACCGGTCACGAACGCCTGCTTCGTCGCCATTAAAACGAAACGTCTGACAGCCATGCTGTGAGACATGCCAGTAGTATCGGTTTTAACGGAACGTCAAAGGCGGGATAGAGCAGGGTGAGGCTCGGTCGGCCTGATCTTTAGCCAGCCACTGCGCTGCTGCAAACGGGCTGGCTGCGGATTGCGGCAGGGGCTCAGGGCGTTTGTGGCTTGTCAGGAGCAGTCAGGCCGGCCTGGATACGCTGATAGATTTCTTCGCGGTGCACCGCAACGTTTTTCGGGGCGTTGATGCCGATCCGGACTTGTTGGCCGCTTACGCCCAGAATGGTGATCGTGATGTCGTCACCAATGTTTATGCTTTCACCGACTTTGCGGGTGAGTATCAGCATGGTGTTCTCCTTGATTGCTTTATAGGGCACCTGATTCAGACAGTGCAGATGTCGGTACTGCTTATAGATTAGTGCTAAGTGTCACAATGTGGGTGCCTCTTTCTGACGTGCAGATGCTGCATTAATTCCCAGGGTGCGACTATACAGAGACGCCGGAGAGGTTTCTCGTGTTTTGAGCTCCGTTTGCGGCGTTTTTGGCGACAGTGAGTGCTAAAATTCCCGCCTCATGTCTTTCGGGGGAATCGTTGTGCGTAAATTGGCTTGGGTATTGGTGGTATTGGCGCTGGCGGGATGCGGTGAAGGGCGTGACGTCGCGGCACCCAAGCCCAAGCCCGTGGCGAGCTCTACGCCGGCCGCCGCTGCCGCACCGCAGTGGGCCGTCGAGGTTCGAGGCCAGACGCCCCAGGCCGTCAGCGACCTGACCGGATGGCTGATCGAGCACAGCTTCATGTCCACCGTCGTCAGGGAAAACGGCAAGGACCGCGTCCTGGTAGGGCCGTTAAGCTCCAAGGCTGAAGCCGAAGCGAAGCAGGAACAGATCACCGCTGCCTTGGTCCGTGCGAAGAAACGCAACATCGAAGCCTTGGTGGTGGACTTCCCGCCTGCTCAATAATCGGTCAATACAGAACCTGTGGGAGCGAGCTTGCTCGCGATAGCGGTATATCAGTCGACAAACCCTGTTGTCTGTCACTCCGCTATCGCGAGCAAGCTCGCTCCTACATTGTTTTGTGCTGTTAACGAATGCCAGGTCAGCCGCAGGCCTTCAGGTCCACCGGGCCGACGAATTCGTTCCCGCGGCCCATGACACACGCCACGCTCTGGTTGCGCTGGCGTTCCCAGGCCTGCACCGGATAGGTCTTGTCCCAGGCTTCATACAGACGCCGGTCCTGTTTGGAGAGGTGCAAACCGTATTGTTTGCTCATGTAGAAATACGTCCTGGCGATCATCCCCCGAATGGACGGGCGCGGCATGACCTTCTTGGCCTTGAAATCTACCTGGGTCAGGCATGAGCCGTACTGGCCTTTCTGCACCGGCAACCAGCCGAAGCTGAAGTTGCTGCGATCACCGTTCACCTCGCCAATGCTCGGCACCAGGTTATGCAGATCCGCCTCGGCCCGTTGATAGACCGGGTCGTAGCGGGTGCACTGCTTGCGCCCGCCCTGTTGCCAGCATTGGCGCTGATGGCCGATTTGCCAGGCCGGGACAATATGCTCCCACTCGATGCGGGCGGCGCGATTGGCGTTCTTGCGCGGTACATAACCGCAGGCCGCGAGGTTCACGCGGTTGCCGGTGTATTTGCACCCGCAATAGAACTCGGTGGATTGCGGCGCATAGAGTTTCCAGGCGACTTTCTTGGCTTCGTTGAAGGTGCGCGGCGCACCAGCCTGTGCACCCGTGGCAACGAAGACGAGCAATAAAGCTAAACAGCGAACAATCATCGGGCTCAATCTTCCTTCGGCACAACCCAGAAAACCTGCACACCGCCATCGTCGCGATAAGCGAGGGTGACGTTGTCGTTCTCGTCGATTTCTTCGAGCAGGCGTTCCCACTCGTCGATCGGCTCGTCGGGCAGGCGGAAGATCAGTGCGGCCTTGGCCTTTTGCGCGGTGGGCGAATTGATGATTTTCGAGACGCGCAGGCCGAGTCGTGTGTAGGAATCTAAGGGGGTAGTTGCAGCGAGGGGCGTTGCCACAGGATTATCCTTATTAAGCTGTACGGGCATACAGTATTTAACCGTAGGCAATTACGCAACTGCTTAAAATTCAAGAAAATCGTCTGACAACACTTTTCCGACTTTGGTGTAGGAGAAATACGTTTTTTTAGCGGGTGTGTAGGCGAAGCGCCACTGCTCGTAGGAAAGCAGGTGGCGAAACAGCCCGACCGGAAACGGCCGGGCGTGAGTATCAGTATTCCCAGAATATCCGCTGCAATTCCTTGCTGTCCTGAGTCTTGGTCAGGGAGACCATGGCCAGGATGCGCGCCTTTTGCGGATTCAGGTCGTGGGCCACGACCCAGTCGTATTTATCGTCAGGCTGTTCGGCGTTGCGCAGCACGAAACCGCCGGCGTTGGCGTGGGACGAGCGAATGATCTGCACGCCTTCCTTGCGCAAGGCCTGCAACGAAGGCACAACCCGCGACGACACCGAACCGTTGCCGGTTCCGGCATGAATGATCGCCTTGGCGCCGGACTGGGCGAGGGCCTTGTAAGCCGTGTCGCTGACGTTGCCGTAGGAGTAGGCGATTTCCACGTCCGGCAGGCTCTTGATGGTCTTGATGTCGAATTCCGAGTTCAGGGTGTGACGCTTGGCCGGCAGGCGGAACCAGTAGGATTTGCCTTCCACTACCATGCCCAGCGGGCCCCATGGGCTCTTGAAAGCTTCAGTCTTGATGTTGATCATCTTGCTGACATCGCGACCGGACTGGATTTCATCGTTCATGGTCACCAGCACGCCCTTGCCCCGTGCTTCCTTGCTACTGGCCACGGCCACGGCATTGTAGAGATTGAGCATGCCATCTGCCGACATCGCGGTGCCGGGACGCATCGAGCCGACGACGATGATCGGTTTTTCGGTCTTTTCCACCAGGTTGAGGAAGTACGCGGTTTCTTCCAGCGTGTCGGTGCCATGGGTGATGACAATGCCATCGACGTCATTGCTGTCGGCGAGCTCGGCGACGCGCCGGCCCAGCTGCAGCAGATTGTCGTTGGTGATGCTTTCCGAGGCGATTTGCATGACCTGTTCGCCACGCACATTGGCCAGTCGGCTGAGCTCGGGCACGCCGGCGATCAGTTGTTCGATGCCCACCTTCGCCGCCTGGTAAGTGGCGCTGTTGGCCGAGCTGGCTCCCGCGCCGGCGATGGTGCCGCCGGTGGCGAGGATGACGACGTTGGCGAGCTTTTGCTCAGTTTGGGTTTCTTTTGCCTGGAGCGCGCCGGGCAGCAGGAGCAGAAGGGCCAAGGCGCCCGGGACAAGAGTCTTAAAAGCAGATGTCATTATTTTTCTCTCTAGTCATGAGGAATCTAGTCATGAGGATTCATCTAGATGTTCCGGCAGACCTGAATGCCGGGAACACAGCTGGAGGAGCATGATCCGTACCAGCCCGGTCGGCGCCGCTGATCAGGGCCTAAGATATTGATATGCATAACGATGTGTATTAAGTGAGGGGCCCGGGCGAGCAGTCTGGGGACGGGTTTCCGAATGTCGCGAGTGTTTACTGTTCGGTTACCCGAAAGGGAAAGGGCTGAAAGAAAGGTCTGAAGCGCTAAAGAAAAAGCTCTGACGGACGATGCCTTTGTAGGAATTCATTCACGGAGCGAGACATGTCCTTTTCCATCGGCTTTCCCAATGCCGCGACCATCACCATCGGTGGTAGATCTATCTCCACGCTGAATGCCCTGAGGGAGGCGAGCGCTGACGCGGCTGACGAGGCGCTGGGCGAAACGCAGGAAACCGGCACGGTCCGTGCGAACCTGGCAACCGAAGCCGAGGGCAAGACCGAGAAAAGCAGCAGTACGCAAAGTATCGCTATGCAAGTGCTGCTCAAGCGAATGCAGGAACTCCAGCAGCAATTGCGGGAGCAGCAGCAACAACTTGCCGCTGCACAGACGCGTGCCTATTCAACGCCCGAAGCCAAGACGACCGCTATCATGGCTATCCAAGGGCAAATCGCCGATACCACCGGCGCGCTGCAACAGGTCACCGGAAATCTGATCAAGGAACTGGCCAAGGATTCGGGTTCGGGGGCGCTGGTGAATACCACCGCTTGAGGTGTCAACGTTGCGGATGAAACCGCAACGTTGACAAAACCCTGATGCTTTACCATAGTTCATTCCACGCAAACGTTTGCGCGGCTGTCGTGCGACGATTTTGCTCACAATAATCATAAAATCGGAGTGAACCCATGAAGCTGCCATTCGCTGGACGCCTTCTCGCCGTCGCCATGCTCGCGGCCGCATCCGCAGCGCTGCCATTCTCCTCGGCGCTCGCCCAGACCACCGAAAAACCCAAGGTCGCCCTGGTCATGAAATCCCTGGCCAACGAATTCTTCCTGACCATGGAAGATGGCGCCAAGGCTTATCAGAAGGAACACTCCGCCGATTTCGACCTGATCTCCAACGGGATCAAGGATGAAACCGACACCGCCAACCAGATTCGCATCGTCGAGCAGATGATCGTGTCCAAGGTCGATGCGCTGATCATCGCGCCGGCCGACTCCAAGGCCATGGTGCCGGTGATCAAGAAAGCCGTGGATGCCGGCATCACTGTGATCAACATCGATAACCAGCTCGATCCGGCCGTGGTCAAGAGCAAGAACATCAACGTGCCGTTCGTAGGCCCGGACAACCGCAAGGGCGCCCGCCTGGTGGGTGAATACCTGGCCAAGCAGCTCAAGGCCGGTGACGAGGTCGGCATCATCGAAGGTGTGTCGACCACCACCAACGCCCAGGCGCGCACCGCAGGCTTCAAGGATGCGATGGAAGCGGCGCAGATCAAGGTCGTCTCCCTGCAATCCGGTGACTGGGAAATCAACAAGGGCAACCAGGTTGCCGCGTCGATGCTCAGCGAATACCCGAACATCAAGGCACTCCTGGCCGGCAACGACAGCATGGCGGTCGGTGCGGTCTCGGCCGTTCGTGCCGCTGGCAAGGCGGGCAAGGTGCAAGTGGTCGGCTACGACAACATCAACGCCATCAAGCCGATGCTCAAGGACGGTCGCGTCCTGGCGACGGCCGACCAGTTCGCTGCCAGGCAGGCAGTGTTCGGCATCGAAACCGCGCTGAAGATGCTCAAGGGCGAAAAAGTCGACAGCGGCACCAACGGCGTCATCGAAACTCCGGTCGAGCTGGTGACCAAGCCGTAACCCTGGCGACACAACGGCGCTCGCCCGTCCGGGCGGGCGCATTGGAGAGTTTGTTATGTCCGTTCGTGATCCGAACGCTGTCCTTTGCGTCAGCGGTATCGGCAAGACCTATGCGCAGCCGGTACTGAGCGATATCAGCCTGACGTTGATGCGCGGTGAAGTGCTGGCGCTGACCGGCGAAAATGGCGCCGGCAAAAGTACCTTGTCCAAGATCATCGGCGGGCTGGTCACGCCGACAACCGGGCAGATGCAATTCCAGGGGCAGGATTACCGTCCCGGCAGCCGGACCCAGGCTGAATCGTTGGGCGTGCGCATGGTGATGCAGGAGCTCAACCTGCTGCCGACCCTTTCCGTGGCTGAAAACCTGTTCCTCGACAACCTGCCCAGCCACGCTGGCTGGATCAGCCGCAAGCAATTGCGCAAGGCGGCAGTCGAGGCCATGGCCCAGGTGGGGCTGGATGCCATCGATCCTGACACGTTGGTCGGTGAGCTGGGGATCGGTCACCAACAGATGGTCGAGATCGCCCGCAACCTGATCGGCGATTGCCATGTGCTGATCCTCGACGAACCAACCGCCATGCTGACGGCCCGTGAAGTCGAGATGCTGTTCGAACAGATCACCCGTCTGCAGGCCCGCGGCGTGTCGATCATCTACATTTCCCATCGCCTCGAAGAACTGGCGCGGGTGGCCCAGCGCATTGCGGTCCTGCGCGACGGCAACCTGGTCTGCGTCGAGCCGATGGCCAACTACAACAGCGAGCAACTGGTGACGCTGATGGTCGGTCGCGAGCTGGGCGAGCACATCGACCTGGGCCCGCGCCAGATCGGCGCACCGGCACTGACGGTCAAGGGCCTGAGCCGTTCCGACAAGGTTCGCGATGTGTCCTTTGAAGTTCGCAGTGGCGAAATCTTCGGTATTTCCGGCCTGATCGGGGCGGGGCGCACCGAGCTGCTGCGGCTGATCTTCGGCGCCGATGCGGCCGACAGCGGCACGGTGGCGCTGGGTTCACCGGCGCAGGTGGTGAGCATTCGCTCGCCGGCCGACGCGGTAGCTCATGGCATCGCCTTGATTACCGAGGATCGCAAGGGCGAAGGCTTGCTGCTGACCCAATCCATCGCGGCCAACATTGCCTTGGGCAACATGCCGGAGATTTCCAGTGGCGGTTTCGTCAACGGCAGCGAGGAACTCTCGCTGGCGCAGCGGCAGATCGATGCCATGCGCATCCGCAGCTCCAGCCCGACGCAGCTGGTGTCGGAACTGTCCGGCGGCAACCAGCAGAAGGTCGTGATCGGCCGCTGGCTCGAACGCGATTGCTCGGTATTGCTGTTCGACGAGCCGACCCGGGGCATCGACGTCGGCGCCAAATTCGACATTTATGCGCTGCTTGGTGAGTTGACTCGCCAGGGCAAGGCGCTGGTCGTGGTGTCCAGTGACCTGCGGGAACTGATGCTGATCTGCGACCGGATCGGCGTGCTGTCCGCCGGGCGCCTGATCGACACTTTCGAGCGCGACAGCTGGACCCAGGATGACTTGCTTGCCGCCGCGTTCGCCGGCTACCAGAAACGTGATGCGTTGCTCAACGAAGCAGCGCCTAGGGAACTCTCATGAAAACCGCTCCTGCCGTCGGCAAATCGAATGGCAACTTTTATGGCCTTGGCACCTACCTGGGCCTGGCCGGCGCCTTGCTGGCCATGGTCGCGCTGTTCTCGGTCCTGAGCAGCCATTTCCTTTCCTACGACACTTTCAGCACCCTTGCCAACCAGATTCCGGACCTGATGGTACTGGCGGTCGGCATGACGTTCATCCTGATCATCGGCGGCATCGACCTGTCGGTGGGCTCGGTGCTGGCGCTGGCGGCCTCGACCGTCAGCGTGGCGGTACTCGGCTGGGGCTGGAGCGTCTGGCCGTCGGCCTTGCTCGGCATGGCCGTGGCGGCGCTGGCCGGGACGGTGACCGGTTCGATTACCGTAGCGTGGCGCATCCCGTCGTTCATCGTCTCGCTGGGCGTGCTGGAAATGGCCCGTGGCCTGGCGTACCAGATGACCGGCTCGCGGACCGCCTATATCGGCGACTCCTTCGCCTGGTTGTCCAACCCGATCGCCTTCGGTATTTCCCCTTCGTTCATCATTGCCTTGCTGGTGATTTTCATTGCCCAGGCCGTGCTGACCCGTACCGTGTTCGGTCGCTACCTGATCGGCATCGGCACCAACGAAGAGGCCGTGCGTCTGGCCGGCATCAATCCCAAACCCTACAAGATCCTGGTGTTCAGCCTGATGGGGCTGCTCGCCGGTGTCGCCGCGCTGTTCCAGATTTCGCGCCTGGAGGCGGCCGATCCCAACGCCGGTTCAGGGCTTGAGCTGCAAGTCATCGCCGCGGTGGTCATCGGCGGTACGAGCCTGATGGGCGGGCGCGGCTCGGTCATCAGTACCTTCTTCGGCGTGTTGATCATCTCGGTGCTGGCGGCGGGCCTGGCCCAGATCGGCGCGACCGAGCCGACCAAAAGGATCATTACCGGCGCGGTGATCGTGGTGGCGGTGGTGCTCGATACGTACCGCAGCCAGCGCGCCAGTCGGCGGGCTTGAAGCATGGCGACGATCAAGGATGTGGCGGCGCTCGCGGGGATCTCTTACACGACGGTGTCCCACGTGGTGAACAAGACGCGGCCGGTCAGTGACGAGGTGCGACGCAAAGTCGAGGCGGCCATCGAGCGGTTGGACTACGTGCCCAGCGCGGTGGCGCGTTCGCTCAAAGCCAAGACCACGGCGACCATTGGCCTGCTGGTGCCCAACAGCCTCAACCCGTACTTCGCGGAACTGGCTCGCGGGATCGAGGATTACTGCGAGCGCAATGGCTATTGCGTGATCCTGTGCAATTCCGACGACAACCCGGACAAGCAGCGCAGTTACCTGCGGGTGCTGCTGGAAAAACGCATCGACGGCTTGATCGTGGCGTCGGCCGGCGGCGATGTCGGCCTGGCCGAGGGCTTGGCCAACGTGCGCACGCCCATGGTGATCGTCGACCGCGGGCTCGATGGGGTGGACGCCGACCTGGTGCGTATCGACCACGAATATGGCGCGTACCTGGCGACCCGGCACCTGCTGGAGCTGGGGCACCGCGACATTGCCTTTATCGGTGGGCCGGCGGACACCAGTGTGGCGCAGATGCGCCTGGCGGGTTACTGCCGTGCGCTGAAAGAGGCGGGGATCGAATTGCCCGTAGAGCGCATGCTCGAAAGCGATTTCACCAGTACCGGCGGCTATCGCGCGGCGGCGCAACTGCTTGAGCAGCAGCCGCCCAGCGCGATCTTCGCCGCCAACGATATGATCGGCATCGGTGCGCTGCGCGCCGCCGCCGAACGCAACGTGCGGGTGCCCGGCGAGCTGTCGATCATCGGCTTCGACGACATCCAGATGAGCCGTTACGTCTACCCGGCGCTGACCACGGTGGGGCAATCGATCCTACAGCTCGGCGAGATGGCGGCCGAAGTGCTGCTACGCCGGATCGCCACGCCGACGCTTGCCACCGACCAGCGGATCGTGACGCCCAGCATTGTCTTGCGAGAATCGACTGCACCGCTGTCCGGTACATTCGCCCAATACCGCTGAACCGAATTGACGAGTAATGATGTATGCCAGCAAAAGTAGTGGTAATAGGCAGCCTGAACATGGACCTGGTGACGCGTGCGCCACGTCTGCCCCGTGGCGGTGAAACGCTGATCGGGGAATCGTTTTCGACCATCCCCGGCGGCAAGGGCGCCAACCAGGCGGTGGCTGCCGCGCGCCTCGGGGCGCAAGTGTCCATGGTCGGTTGCGTCGGCGGTGACGCCTACGGTCAGCAACTGCGCGGTGCGCTGGTGGCCGAAGGCATTGATTGCCAGGCCGTCAGCGTTGTCGAGGGTTCCAGCGGCGTGGCGCTGATCGTAGTCGATGACAACAGCCAGAATGCGATCGTGATCGTCGCCGGCGCCAACGGTGAGCTGACGCCGGCTGTGCTCGACAGTTTCGACGCGGTGCTGCAAAGCGCCGAGGTCATCATCTGCCAGCTCGAAGTGCCGGATGCAACCGTGGGCCATGCGCTCAAGCGTGGCCGTGAACTTGGCAAGACCGTCATCCTCAATCCGGCGCCCGCTTCTCGGGCATTGCCCGCCGACTGGTATGCCTGCGTCGATTACCTGATTCCCAACGAAAGTGAAGCGGCGATCCTCAGCGGCCTGGCGGTGGAGTCCCTGGAAAATGCCGAAGCCGCCGCGACCCAGTTGATCGGCGCCGGTGCCGGCAAGGTGATCGTGACCCTGGGGGCCCAAGGGCTGATGTTCGCCAACGGTTCGAGCTTCGAACATTTCCCGGCGCCGCGGGTCAAGGCGGTGGACACCACGGCAGCGGGCGACACGTTTGTCGGCGGGTTTGCCGCGGCCCTGGCCAGCGGCAAGAATGAGGTCGAGGCTATTCGTTTCGGCCAGGTCGCCGCTGCACTGTCGGTCACCCGCGCGGGCGCTCAGCCTTCCATTCCAACCCTGCAGGAAGTACAGGCGTTCGAAGCATGAAAAAAACTCCTCTGTTGAACATCGCCCTGTCGCGATTGATCGCCTCCCTCGGTCATGGCGACAAGGTGGTCATCGGTGACGCCGGCCTGCCGGTGCCGCCCCACGTCGAGTTGATCGACCTGGCGCTGACCCATGGGGTTCCGGATTTCGTCAGTACCTTGAAAGTGGTGCTCAGCGAAATGCAGGTCGAGCGCCATGTGCTGGCTCAGGAAATCCTCGATAGACAACCGTCGGCCCTGGCCACGTTGCAGGCGCTGCATGCCGAAGGCGCGTTGGGCACGCGGGAGCTGGTCAGCCACGAGCAATTCAAGACGCTCAGCCGAGAGGCGAGGGCAATCATTCGCACAGGAGAATGTTCTCCATACTGCAACGTGGTGCTGATCGCCGGCGTCACGTTCTAGGTTTTCCCACCAGCACAAGGAGTGCGCCATGCACCGCTATGCTCAGAAAATGCATCAACTGTTGCGGAGTCTGCTGCTTTTGTCATTGCTCACGGCTACAAGCGCCCAGGCGGCGGAAAAAATCGACCTGATCATCGACACCGATCCAGGCGCCGATGACGTGGTTGCGTTGTTGTTCGCCCTGGCATCCCCCGAAGAGTTGCATATCCGGGCGTTGACCACCGTTGCCGGCAACGTGCGCCTGGACAAGACATCCCGCAACGCGCGCCTTGCTCGCGAGTGGGCCGGGCGTGAAGAGGTTCCGGTGTACGCCGGTGCCCCGAAGCCGTTGATGCGCACGCCGATCTACGCCGAAAACATCCATGGCAAGGAAGGTTTGTCCGGTGTCGAGGTGCATGAGCCGAAGAAAGGATTGGCCGAGGGCAATGCCGTCAACTACCTGATCGACACGCTCAAGGCCGCCAAGCCACACAGCATCACCATTGCGATGCTGGGCCCGCAGACCAACCTGGCCCTGGCGCTGGTCCAGGAGCCCGACATCGTCCAGGGCATCAAGGAAGTGGTGATCATGGGCGGCGCGCATTTCAACGGCGGCAATATCACGCCGGTGGCGGAGTTCAACCTGTACGCCGATCCCCAGGCGGCAGAGATAGTCGCCAAAAGCGGGCTGAAGCTGACGTATCTGCCACTGGACGTGACCCACAAGATCCTCACCAGCGAGGCACGCCTCAAGCAGATCGCCGCGCTGAACAACAACGCCAGCAAGCTGGTCGGCAATATTCTCAATGAGTACGTCAAGGGCGATATGGAGCACTACGGCATGACCGGCGGGCCGGTGCATGATGCGACCGTGATCGCCTATCTGCTAAAGCCGCAGTTGTTTACCGGGCGTTCGGTCAATCTGGTGGTGGACAGTCGTGAAGGCCCGACGTTCGGGCAGACGGTCGTCGATTGGTACGACGGCCTCAAGGCGCCCAAGAATGCCTTCTGGGTGAAGGACGGCGATGCCCAGGGGTTCTTCGATCTGTTGACCGAGCGGCTGGCCCGCCTCAAGTAGACCTTCTCGCAGCGACCCCGCAGGCGCCGGCCTGCGGTGGTCTAGTCAACCGCCTCGATAATGCTCGGGTAGCGTTCGAACGCCTGCTGGATGAAGTTCTGAGCGCCTTGCGTCCCGAGCTCTTTCACCAACAACTCGATGCCGATGATTGCCAGTTCCTCAGGGCTGCCCGGGCTGTATGAGCTGTGGCCCTGGGCCCATTTGGCATTGATGGTGGCTTCGATGCTGACGGTGCTCATGGTCGGGCTCGCAGGTTGGGAGATCAGTAGGCTGAGTTAAGCATTTTTGCTTCGGGTTTGGCAGTGCGACTTAGGCATCAGAAGTGCGGTATGCGACACTTGGCTTTTGATTTTTTCGAGGAGCCCTGGCATGCAGATCGACCTGAACAAACCAGATGGACTTACCCTCGACTCGGTTCGCCAATTGCTGGCTTCTGCCAGTGATGACGAGCATACCCAACTGCGAGTGACCAAGGACGGCATCGCCTATCTGTCTTCGGGCATCGTGGGTGGTGCTGAAATCGATGGCCTGCGGTTCCGGCTCGAGACATGGGCGAAAGGGTCAGGCTACGTTGGTCGGGTCGCGGCAAGCGACGAGGTCTGGGTCATGCAGATCTATAACGCGCTGAAGGACAACTGGCCGAACCCACCCTTCGATTACATCGATATCTATTGAGCACCGTTCATATTCAGTCACGATTCAGCTCTGGACTGGCGGTCGTGCTCGGGCAAACTGCCGGTTTTTCCAGTGAGGGCGCAATGATAGCGCCGGTGTTGAAACCAAGCGTCATCCCGGCTGTCGCACGCTCACTACTATCCATCGAAAAAAGGAGGCTTCATGCCTTGGAAGCTCGTGTCATTGAATATTTTGTTGGCCGCCACGTTCTTGAGCGGATGCAGTAGCACGTCGGAGTCGACGCCTGATCCTGTAGCAGCCGAGGCCGGTCATACCCGCTGCGATGCCAAGGCCGCCGAGTTTGCCGTCGGCAAGCAGGCTTCGCCGCAGTTGCTTGAGCAAGCGCGCGCTCGATCCGGCGCGCAGAATGCCCGGATTCTCAAACCCAACGACATGATCACGCTTGAGTACCGCTCCGATCGCCTCAACCTCAACACCGATGCCAAGCTGGTGGTCAATCGGGTGAGCTGCGGCTGACAGGCGGTTTCCAGCAGGCCATAAAAAACCCCGTCACATGGACGGGGTTTTTTTAGCGCGCCGGGAAATTACTCTGGGCGAACTTGTGCAGCTTGCATACCCTTTTGGCCTTTCTCAGCCACGAAGGAAACGGTCTGGCCTTCTTTCAGGCTTTTGAAACCGTCGCTTTCGATAGCTTTGAAGTGTACGAACAGGTCGTCACCGCCACCTTGAGGAGTGATGAAGCCGAAGCCTTTTTCATCGTTGAACCATTTAACGGTGCCGGTTTGGCGATTAGACATGGTGTATCTCCAAGAAACATATATTTTCAGTGTACTGTGCTGCTCAGGCCAACTGGGCACACCCGGGTATCATAGTCGAAATGTTCGATTTGGGAGCCCCCCGGACGAGCTGTTTGCCAATCAGTCGTGTTTCCTTTACCCCCTGAACCGGCTGGAAGGCCCGGTTTCAAAGGCTTTCAGCCGAACGTAAAGACGATAAAAAAAGCTGTAAAACCTGAATAAATCCTGAAAAAAGCCGCTTATCCAAGCCTTTTCAGCTGTTCCGAGCCGTCTCTGGGGCCTCGATCACTCATTTTTTTGCGGGTGGATTGGCCTTGCATTTGGCGATCTGACCGAGCGCTTTCTGCTGCAGTTCAGGGGTGGCCTTATTGTCCATCAGCGCCTGGATATCGCTCGCCGGGTAGGATTTGATCGCGTCCGCACCACAAGCGCAGTGGGCCTTGGCCGCCGCTGCGCCAATCTGCGGGGTCGCCGCTTGAGTGCACTGTGCCATGTATTTTTCGCGCTCGCCCTTGGGCCATTCGGCGTGGGCACTTAGCGGAAGCAGCAAGGCGAGGGGGGCGACTACTGCCAATAGGGTGTTCAGACGCATGCGGGGATGCTCCTTTGTGGGTCGATGTCTTGTTATCTGAGGCGTAGCAGACGCTTCGGTTCAGCACTCTGGCATAAAAATCGTCAGTTTACGCCGGCTTCGATCCAGGCGCGGCGATGACCGTTCATCTGTGCTAGGATGCCGGGCTCGGGTATTTCTCAGGCTCCGGAGGCAACAGGCCCCGGCGGCGGTAAATGTTCGATCAACCCTGATTTGAATCCCAGTCACTCTGGTTCGGTTTCCCGGTTGGCCGCAAGGCTCCTGCCGCTGTAAGGCAGGCGTTCTTCATTGAACGGCCTGGACTGGATCTTGTACTGGCTCATCCCAACCCACGTGACCTTTGGTAGGGGTCACCACTAGGAGAGGAGGCGCCATGCCAACTATTACTCTTCCCGACGGCAGTCAACGTTCATTCGACCACCCGGTTTCCGTAGCCGAGGTCGCCGCATCCATCGGCGCGGGCCTGGCCAAGGCCACGCTGGCCGGCAAGGTCAACGGCAAGCTGGTCGACGCCAGCGATGTCATCGACAGCGATGCCACGCTGCAAATCATCACGCCCAAGGACGAAGAGGGGCTGGAGATCATTCGCCACTCTTGCGCGCACCTGGTTGGCCATGCGGTCAAGCAGCTGTATCCGAGCGCGAAAATGGTCATCGGTCCGGTCATCGACGAAGGCTTTTATTACGACATCGCCTTCGAGCGTCCTTTTACCCCGGACGACATGGCCGCCATCGAACAGCGCATGCAGCAGTTGATCGAGAAAGACTACGACGTCATCAAGAAGGTCACCCCGCGCGCCGAAGTCATTGAAGTCTTCAAGGCCCGTGGCGAGGACTACAAGCTGCGTCTGGTGGAAGACATGCCGGACGAACAGGCCATGGGCCTGTACTACCACGAAGAATACGTCGACATGTGCCGCGGCCCGCACGTGCCGAACACCCGTTTCCTGAAGTCCTTCAAGCTGACCAAGCTGTCCGGCGCCTACTGGCGTGGCGATGCGAAGAACGAACAGTTGCAACGCGTCTACGGCACCGCCTGGGCCGACAAGAAGCAGCTGGCGGCCTACATCCAGCGCATCGAGGAAGCGGAAAAACGCGACCACCGCAAGATCGGCAAGCGCCTCGGCCTGTTCCACACCCAGGAAGAATCCCCGGGCATGGTGTTCTGGCACCCGAATGGCTGGACGCTGTATCAGGTGCTCGAGCAATACATGCGCCAGGTCCAGCGCGAAAACGGCTACCTGGAGATCAAGACGCCGCAAGTGGTTGACCGCAGCCTGTGGGAGAAATCCGGGCACTGGGCCAACTACGCCGACAACATGTTCACCACCCAGTCGGAAAACCGCGACTACGCCATCAAGCCGATGAACTGCCCGTGCCACGTGCAGGTGTTCAACCAGGGCCTGAAAAGCTACCGTGAGTTGCCGATGCGCCTGGCCGAGTTCGGTGCCTGCCACCGCAACGAGCCATCGGGTGCGCTGCACGGCATCATGCGCGTGCGGGCCTTTACCCAGGACGACGCCCACATTTTCTGCACCGAAGAGCAGATGCAGGCCGAATCCGCCGCGTTCATCAAGCTGACCATGGACGTCTACCGGGACTTCGGCTTCACCGAAGTCGAGATGAAGCTGTCCACTCGTCCGGAAAAACGCGTCGGCTCCGACGAACTGTGGGATCGCGCCGAAGCAGCCCTGGCCGCTGCGCTCGACAGCGCGGGCCTTGCGTACGATCTGCAGCCGGGCGAGGGCGCTTTCTACGGTCCGAAGATCGAATTCTCGCTGAAAGATTGCCTTGGTCGCGTCTGGCAGTGTGGTACCCTGCAGCTCGATTTTAACCTGCCGATCCGTCTGGGCGCTGAATATGTGTCCGAAGACAACAGCCGCAAGCACCCGGTCATGCTTCACCGCGCGATCCTCGGTTCCTTCGAGCGTTTCGTCGGTATCCTGATCGAACACTACGAGGGTGCGTTCCCCGCGTGGCTGGCGCCGACCCAGGCAGTGATCATGAATATCACTGATAAACAGGCAGATTTTGCCGCTGAAGTCGAAAAAACTCTCAACCAAAGCGGATTTCGTGCCAAGTCCGACTTGAGAAATGAAAAGATCGGCTTTAAAATCCGCGAGCATACTTTGCTCAAGGTTCCCTTTCTCTTGGTTATTGGAGATCGGGAGGTCGAGATGCAGACTGTCGCTGTGCGTACTCGTGAAGGTGCTGACCTGGGCTCGATGCCCGTCGCCGAATTCGCTGAGTTTCTCGCGCAAGCGGTTTCCCGGCGTGGTCGCCCAGATTCGGAGTAATTATTATTAAGCGTGAAATGAGACAAGATAAACGAGCTGCACCGAAAGCCCCGATCAACGAGAATATCTCGGCACGCGAGGTTCGGTTAATTGGCGCTGATGGCGAGCAGATTGGCATCGTCTCGATTGATGAAGCGCTTCGTATTGCTGAAGAAGCCAAGCTTGATCTGGTGGAAATTTCCGCGGACGCAGTCCCACCCGTTTGCCGGGTGATGGACTACGGCAAGTCGATCTTCGAAAAGAAGAAGCAGATTGCCGCGGCGAAGAAAAACCAGAAGCAGATTCAGGTAAAAGAAATCAAGTTTCGTCCAGGGACGGAGGAAGGGGATTACCAGGTAAAACTGCGCAACCTGGTACGTTTCCTGAGTGACGGGGACAGGGCCAAGGTATCCTTGCGATTCCGCGGCCGTGAGATGGCCCACCAGGAGCTGGGGATGGAACTCCTCAAGCGGGTTGAACAAGACCTGCTCGAGTACGGTTCGGTCGAACAGCATCCTAAGATGGAAGGACGCCAGCTGATCATGGTCATCGCCCCGAAAAAGAAGAAGTAATCAACAGGGCACGGCAGGCCTTGCGATTATGTTTATCAACTGAATGCGGAGTATCCGAACATGCCAAAGATGAAGACTAAAAGTGGTGCTGCTAAGCGGTTTCTGAAAACTGCTAACGGTATCAAGCACAAGCACGCTTTCAAGAGCCACATCCTGACCAAAATGTCGACCAAGCGTAAGCGTCAACTGCGCGGTAGCAGCTTGCTGCATCCGTCTGACGTGGCAAAAGTCGAGCGCATGCTGCGCCTTCGTTAATTTTTGGATCAAGAATAGAGGAAGTAACTCATGGCTCGTGTAAAGCGTGGCGTCATTGCCCGTAAGCGTCACAAAAAAATTCTGAAACTTGCTAAAGGCTACTACGGCGCGCGTTCCCGCGTATTCCGTGTTGCCAAGCAAGCGGTAATCAAGGCAGGCCAATACGCCTACCGTGACCGTCGTCAGAAAAAACGTCAGTTCCGCGCTCTGTGGATCGCTCGTATCAATGCTGGTGCTCGTGTTAACGGTCTGTCCTACAGCCGTTTCATCGCTGGCCTGAAAAAAGCGTCCATCGAGATCGACCGCAAGGTTCTGGCTGATCTGGCAGTGAACGAAAAAGCGGCGTTTGCTGCGATTGTCGAGAAAGCTAAAGCCACCTTGGCTTAAGTACCCCCGGCAGTCACCAGGGCTCACCTCTGTGGGCCCAGGTGTCAAACGTCTTAAATAGGGGAAGAGCCTTAAAGCTCTTCCCCTATTTTGTATCTGGAGTCTGTACATGGAAAACCTGGACGCGCTGGTCGCTCAAGCACTAGAGGCTGTGCAAAGCGCTGAAGATATCAATGCCCTGGAGCAAATCCGGGTTCACTACCTTGGCAAGAAAGGCGAGTTGACTCAGGTGATGAAGACCCTGGGGAACCTGCCGGCTGAAGAGCGTCCGCAGGTCGGTGCGCTGATAAACGTCGCCAAGGAGCGTGTCACAGAGGTCCTCAATGCGCGCAAGGCGTTGTTCGAGGAGGCGGATCTGGCTGCCAAACTCGCCGCCGAGTCCATCGACGTGACCCTGCCTGGCCGTGGCCAGACTTCCGGTGGCTTGCATCCGGTGACCCGCACCCTGGAGCGCATCGAGCAGTTCTTCACCCATATCGGCTATGGCATCGCCGAAGGCCCTGAGGTCGAAGACGACTACCACAACTTCGAAGCGCTCAACATCCCAGGCCATCACCCGGCCCGGTCGATGCATGACACCTTCTATTTCAATGCGAACATGCTGTTGCGCACCCATACCTCGCCGGTACAGGTCCGCACCATGGAATCGCAGCAGCCGCCGATCCGCATCGTCTGCCCAGGCCGTGTGTACCGCAGCGACTCCGATATCACCCACTCGCCGATGTTCCATCAGGTTGAAGGCCTGCTAGTGGATCGCGACATCAATTTCGCCGACCTGAAAGGCACTATCGAAGAGTTCCTGCGGGTGTTCTTCGAAAAAGAACTGGCCGTGCGTTTCCGCCCTTCGTACTTCCCGTTCACCGAGCCATCGGCGGAAGTCGACATGGAATGCGTGATGTGCAGCGGCAAAGGCTGCCGTGTCTGCAAACAGACCGGCTGGCTGGAAGTCATGGGCTGCGGCATGGTTCATCCGAACGTGCTGCGCATGTCCGGGATCGATCCGGAAGAGTTCTCCGGCTTTGCCTTCGGCATGGGCGTCGAGCGCCTGGCCATGCTGCGTTACGGTGTGAATGACTTGCGCCTGTTCTTCGACAACGACTTGCGATTCCTTGCGCAATTTCGCTAGGTCGCAGTCGGTAACGAATTTATTAAGGGGAGCAGGATGAAATTCAGTGAACAATGGCTGCGCGGCTGGGTAAGCCCGCAGGTAAGCCAGGACGAGCTGGTTGCTCGCCTGTCGATGGCCGGCCTTGAGGTCGATAGCGTGACGCCGGCCGCCGGTGAGTTCAGCGGTGTGGTCGTAGGCGAGGTGCTGAGCACCGAGCAGCACCCGGACGCCGATAAACTGCGGGTTTGCCAGGTCAGCAATGGCGCGGAGACCTTCCAGGTCGTCTGCGGCGCGCCCAACGTGCGCCCGGGCCTGAAGATTCCGTTCGCCATGATCGGCGCCGAACTGCCGGGCGACTTCAAGATCAAGAAAGCCAAGCTGCGCGGCGTCGAATCCAACGGCATGTTGTGCTCCCAGGCCGAACTGCAGATCGGCGAAGGCAATGACGGCCTGATGGAACTGCCGGCCGACGCACCGGTTGGCCAGGACATTCGTGAATACCTGGGCCTGGACGATGCCAGCATCGAAGTCGACCTGACGCCGAACCGTGGCGACTGCCTGTCCCTCGCCGGTCTGGCGCGCGAAGTGGGCGCCTTGTATGACGCACCGGTTACCCGCCCTGCGGTCGCGGTCGTTCCGGCGGTGCATGATGAAGTGCGCCCGGTTGAAGTTCTCGCGCCGGCCGCATGCCCGCGTTACCTGGGTCGTGTAATCCGCAACGTCGACCTGTCGAAGCCGACCCCGCTGTGGATGGTCGAGCGCCTGCGGCGCGCCGACGTGCGCAGCATCGACGCGGCCGTCGACATCACCAACTATGTGATGCTCGAACTGGGCCAGCCGCTGCACGCGTTCGACCTGGCTGAAATCAACGGCGGCATCCGCGTGCGCATGGCCGACGAAGGCGAGAAGCTGGTACTGCTCGACGGCCAGGAAGTGACCCTGCGCAGCGACACACTGGTGATTGCCGACCACACCCGCGCCCTGGCGATTGCCGGCGTGATGGGCGGCGAGCACAGTGGCGTCTCCAAGACGACCCGTGATGTGTTCCTCGAGAGCGCGTTCTTCGACCAGATCGCCGTCGCTGGCAAGGCCCGTTCCTACGGCCTGCACACCGACGCCTCGCACCGCTACGAGCGTGGCGTGGACTGGCAACTGGCCCGTGAAGCCATGGAGCGCGCCACTGGCCTGCTGCTGGAAATCACCGGTGGCGAAGCCGGCCCGATCATCGAGACGGTCAGCGAGCAGCATTTGCCGAAGATCGCGCCGGTGACCCTGCGCGCCCAACGCATCACCCAGATGCTGGGCATGGAAATGGACTCGGCCGAAGTCGAGCGCCTGCTTAGCGCCTTGGGCCTGGGCATCCGCGCCGATGGGCAAGGGCAGTGGCAGGTTGAAGTGCCGAGCCACCGCTTCGATATCAGCCTGGAAGTCGACCTGATCGAAGAACTGGCCCGCCTGTACGGCTACAACCGTCTGCCGGTTCGCTACCCGCAAGCCCGTCTGGCTCCACAGGCCAAGGCTGAGGCGCGCAGCGAGCTGCCGGAACTGCGCCGCCTGCTGGTGGCCCGTGGTTATCAGGAAGCGATCACCTACAGCTTCATCGATCCGCGCCAGTTCGAGCTGTTCAGCCCGGGTGTCGAGCCGCTGCTGCTGGCCAACCCGATCTCCAACGACATGGCGGCCATGCGTTCGTCCTTGTGGCCGGGCCTGGTCAAGTCGTTGCAGCACAACCTGAACCGCCAGCAGGACCGCGTGCGTCTGTTCGAAAGTGGCCTGCGCTTCGTTGGGCAACTGGACGGCTTGAAGCAAGAGCCGATGCTGGCCGGTGTCGTCTGTGGCAGCCGCCTGCCGGAAGGCTGGGCGCAAGGTCGCGATGTCGTTGATTTCTTCGACGTAAAAGCTGACGTGGAAGCGGTGCTGGGCTTCGCCGGCGCGCTTGACGCGTTCACCTTCGTGCCGGGCAAGCATCCGTCGCTGCACCCGGGCCAAACCGCACGCATCGAGCGAGACGGGCGCGAAGTCGGTTATGTCGGGGCGATTCACCCTGAATTGTCGAAGACCCTGGGCCTCGACCGTCCGGTCTTCGTTTTCGAGCTGGTGCTGGCCGAAGTCGCTCAAGGAAAAATGCCGAAATTCCAGGAGTTGTCGCGCTTTCCTGAAGTGCGTCGTGACCTTGCCCTGGTGGCCGATGTCAGCGTTGCATCCAGCGACGTACTGGCAGTAATCCGTGAAAATGCAGGCGAATGGCTGACGGACCTCAGGCTATTTGACGTGTATCAGGGTAAAGGCATTGATCCGCATAGAAAAAGCCTTGCAGTCGGCTTGACCTGGCAGCATCCATCGCGCACTCTTAACGACGATGAGGTGAATACCGCAACGCAGAATATCCTCACCTCGCTCGAACACAGGTTGAACGCCACGTTAAGGAAGTGACGTATGGGGGCTCTGACGAAAGCTGAGATGGCGGAACGTCTGTATGAGGAGTTGGGCCTGAATAAACGGGAGGCCAAAGAATTGGTCGAACTGTTTTTCGAAGAAATCAGGCACGCTCTCGAAGACAACGAACAGGTCAAATTGTCTGGTTTCGGCAATTTCGACCTTCGGGACAAACGCCAGCGGCCTGGCCGCAATCCGAAAACGGGAGAAGAAATCCCGATCACGGCTCGCCGTGTGGTCACCTTTCGTCCAGGGCAGAAGTTGAAGGCCCGAGTTGAGGCTTATGCTGGAACCAAGTCATAACGATGAGCTACCCGTCATCCCAGGCAAACGCTACTTCACCATCGGTGAAGTCAGCGAGCTGTGTGCGGTAAAACCGCACGTGCTGCGCTATTGGGAGCAGGAGTTTCCTCAACTCAACCCGGTCAAGCGCCGCGGAAACCGCCGGTATTATCAGCGCCAGGACGTGCTGATGATCCGCCAGATCCGCGCGTTGCTGTATGACCAGGGGTTCACCATCGGCGGCGCGCGCCTGCGCCTCTCCGGTGATGAGGCCAAAGACGACACAACCCAGTACAAACAAATGATCCGCCAGATGATCGCCGAGCTTGAAGATGTGCTGGTGGTGCTCAAGAAATAAATTTCTGCTTTTAAATACTTCCAGTTTTCAAAAGCTTGCGATATATTCCTGAGCGTTCCGTTGAGAAGCGGAACAAGATTCACGCCTAGTCGGGGCGTAGCGCAGTCCGGTAGCGCACTAGCATGGGGTGCTAGGGGTCGAGTGTTCGAATCACTCCGTCCCGACCATATTTTCTGAGTAGAGTCAGACACTTAAGCCGATCAGATAGATCGGCTTTTTTGTGTCTGCGCAAAACCCGCGCAAAACTATCCAATGATTTCGCTGATATTCAGGTCGGGGATTGCCTCCGACCACACGATATCCGCGTGATCCTTCTGGTAGTTTCTGGTCATGCTTTCGCTGGCGTGACCGGCTATCTTTTGCCCATCCTTACCGGCTTTTTGGTGCAGGTGCAGCGACAATGCTCGAACTTCGTGGAAGCCCGACATTTCTTCTTCCTTCCGCCCCTTGTAACAACCCGCCGCTTCCCGGGCCTCTTTGAAGGCTCGCGTCAAATATCGTTCTTCGACTTGAGTCCAGTGGTCCTTTGTTTGCGCCTGCTTCTGTTTCAGGCGATCCGGGCGCCGATGGACTAGATACGGGGAAGCGATATCGTCCCGGCATCGGCTGATGACGGCTTGGAGTTCTTCGGTCACCTTGAAACGAATCCAGGCAGCGTCGCTGGCCTTGGCCGTCTTCTGCTGTACCACGTACAGATAGCCTTCCCGAACCCCATCAAATCGCATATTCAAGATGTCAGTGCGCCGCTGAGCATTGATCAATGCCAGGTCGATTGCGTTTTGCAGCCAGGCCGGCGACTTTTCTCGAATGGCCTTCAGGCCTTCAACGGTGTGCCGCTTGCGCTGCTTCTTCTCGATCCGGTTGATGGTGCTGGCCGCCGGGTTGTCCGGGCATAGGCCCTTGGCCGCTGCGTGGTTGAAGATGTCGATCAGCAGCGCGCGGCACTGATTTGCAGTGCTCGGGGTGAGCGCATCCAGCATTTCGGCAATCATCCGGATCGTGATTTGGTCTGCGGCAGGCTCTTGTTCGCCTGTTGCGCGCCGTGGGACCATCATGCAGCTCCTTTCAATGCCTTTGCGACCAGATCATTACCGTCCGACCGGCTGAATGCTGTCCAATCAACGTACCAGAGTTTCCCGATTTGCTCGCCGGGCACCTGGCCGTTGCGGAGGTTATGCGGATCGCCCGGGGGCAGGGTGGTGTGCCGTTTTCACCCCAGCGCCGGCGCTGGAGTTCACTGATCTTGATCAGCTCTTTTTCATCTGTGTGCTCCATGCCGCGCGTGGCGGCAGGAGGTGGTTATTGGGTGGCTTTGGCAATGGCTGCGTCGATCCTTTGCACAGTGACGTGTAGCGCAACCTTTTGATCGGTATCGAACCAGTCGGGCGCCCCAGCCTTATGCGCCATGGCGATCACTTGCCGAGACTCACGGAGCGTCGCGACCATTTCTTCGTGCTGCTCGCGCTCCTCCCGGCCATATCCCAGAAGCGCTGGCCCAAGTGGCCGGCCGGCGGTGGGTTGGAGTTCTGCGCGCCCACAGCCAGCGCGCCGATAATCATGTCGCACAGGTCGCGCTTGTAGGCGTTGTCGCCGTCGATGCTCAGGCCCTGGCGGCGCGTCGCGTCGTGGGCGTTGTTCAGGTTTGCCTCGGGCGAGGGCAGGACCAGTCGAAGTCGTCCTTGCCGGGACGGCACACCACCAAGAACATTTGGCAGTTGAGCGGCAGCTGCTGGGCGATATCGGAGATCGCATCGATCGCCACATCACGGAGCAAAGATTTTTGATCAGGCATAGGAAATCCTCGCCCGCCGTTCACCGGCAGGCTGTTAAGTTAGGGGAGGGGTTAGCCGTTGTCGGCAATGTCGGCGTCGGCCATCTCGCAGAAGAAAGAGCAAGAGGGGATTTTCTCGTTGCGCCGCACTGGGCCGTCGCCGATGTCGCGCAGGGAGAAGCGGACATTGGTGGTGCGATCGCGAAACAGGTATGAGCCTTCACCCAGTTCGTCCTGAATCACGCATAGCTCTTCAAACTGCTCCGGAAAATCTTCCCGGATGGCTCGGAAGTAGCCTTCGCCACCTTTCACACAGCCAATGCAGTTGGCATTGTCGTAGCCCAAGCGGTACATCAGCGGCAATTCAATCTCCGCGCGCTCGACCATTGCCTTGCAGTCGTCCTTCCCCAGTCCGGCATCAATCAGAGGGGCAATCACAGGGCGATCAGGATTTCGATCGCGAAAGTCTTCCAAGCCATCAGCCTCTTCAGCGGTGTACCCGAAAACGATCACGTCGCCTGGCTGCTTCCAAGAGTCGAGCAACCGGCGCTTTAGCAGCTTGGTGCAGGGCGCCCCGTTGCGGCCTTTCATGAAGCGTTCGCGCAGGAATACCTGGATGATATCGGCGCCGTACTTCTCGTCTCGCAGTTGCACGATGTTCTGACCGAACCATTCTTGGCAATCCAACAGAAAGCGCCGGTTGTCTTCATGATCATTAGCGAGAAACGCGTTGATAATCTGAACGTCGTGGGTCGCGCCGTACTGGGCGAGCGCAATCTTGGTGGCGACGGCAGAGGCGGCACCGCAACTGAATAGGCAAACAATCCTGGTCATGGCCTCGTTCCCCTGTATATCAGGTGGGCCATGTAGAGCAGGGGGAGGATCATGGCGTCACCCGCTTGAATTTGACTACCCAGACCCAGGGGTTCGAGCGCCAGGACGCGGCGCCGTTGATGGATTCCCAAAGTTCACGCCACGCTGCGGGATATCAGTCGCGGTAGTTGGGAGATACGTCGTCGCTTGCCAGTTCAGGCGGGCACTGCAGTCCTTCGGCGCGAATATCGATTCGGCTGATGTCCTGCAACCGCTCGACGCGGACGGTGGTGACCTCCAGCAGGATGCGGCTGACCCAGCGCGGCATATGAGTCGAGGGTCGGATTCTCCCTGGCTTGATCATCGCGCAACCGGTTTTTGCCGGAAGTTCCAATCTGCTGGGTACCGGATCGGCTCGCCCTGGCTCAGCTCTCGCGGCGCGACAGAATCCATCTGAGCGTCAGCTTGCTAGGACTCGCGCACCCACAGCCGGTCGCCGGGATTGCCGCACGGGCAAAGTCCGCTCGCTGAGTGTACAACGAACTCCGGAACGAACTCTTCCAGCCATTTCAGCGCAATGCCTTTCACCGGCCGGCGCATGACCGTCTTTCGGTCCTCCAGGATGGCGCGCACCATCGGCGCCGAGAACAGGAACGGCCGTTCCTTTATTTCAGGTATGAGTCGTCCTTGCCGCTATAGCGGCTATCAAACTTTTTTGGTTGTAGGTATCGTTGGTAAATCAATTAATAGAGGCGATGTTGTCGTAATCGGATTCGAGTACCGGCTGAGTTGGTGAGCATGCTAGTCGTGCATCGATTGGCGTTCGCATCAATCATGAATTTTCTTTCGCTTAGCAAAGGTTGCGGGCGTAATTGAGGCTGTATGGAATTAAGAACAAAACGAATAGTGCTTGTTGTAAGAACGATAACTAATTCAATGACTTTTTTTGCCATTAGAGCGATCGTCTATTTTTTTAAGAAGCTGCACGCCGCTGCGTTTACTATTTTGGTTCTTACTTTTGCAGGAGGCGCGATTACGTTCGTGTCGTGGCTTTTGTGTAGACGCTTTTTGCAGGACAAAGATATTCCTTTTGTTGAATTCAAACAGATGGAGTTTATTCAGTATTGGGGGCAACTGGGTGATTTTTTTGGTGGGGTTCTTAACCCTATTCTGAGTTTTGTCGCGATTCTCGCGGTTCTTTATACAATTAGGATTCAAAGTAAAGAGTTGGCGGAGGCAAGAGAGGAAACTAAGATAGCCAATAGAACTTTAATCAAGCAGACCCAGGTTTTTGAAAGGCAAAATTTCGAATCGGTATATTTTCGGATGCTTGAAGTTCACGCACGTCTTTTATCTGATACGGAGGTGCCTGGGAGTAGGAGCCGTGGGCGCGGAGTTTTTGTTGAGTTCAGTAAGGAGCTGAAGGATTTTTGTTCAAAGAAGTATGTAACGGAAGTCAGCATTAAACACTTGGCGTCCGAGTTAATGTCTCGTGGCGATAACGCTCTCGGTCACTATTTCAGAAATATGTACCAGATTTGCAAGATGATAGACAATTCAAGGTTTCATGTCTCGAACTTCCCTGAGGGAGTGTCGGGCCGCTCTGTTCGAAGAACCATAAAAATGAATTATGATCAGAAGCGATTTTATGCAAATATATTGAGAGGTCAATTGTCGTCATATGAGATGCAAATGCTACTGCTGAATTGTTTAACTCCTGATGGGGAAGGTTTGAAGTACTACGTAGAAAAATTCTCCATGTTGAAGCCGCTCAATAAAAATAGTTTTGATGCGGATTCCCAAAAAATGTTTTCTCTTTTTGATAATATGGCATTTATGGATTCTGAGGATATCGATGTTTCTTTGATTATGAAGTTTGATAAAGTTAAACGGGCGGAAAATGTTCGCCGATTGATACGGCTCTAATACATCATGCTGCGATTTGCCGCTGAGCCAGTCGCCAAGGGTCATTTGCTTTGGCCAGCGCGGCCATCGGTGGCGGACTGACGCTGTTGCCGCACATGTGCACCTGCTGGGTTTTGGTGAGAAGCACCAAGTGGGCCGACACCAGCTGCTGCTGGCTTCCGGTGTTTGTCACCGTTGTCAGCGGCTCGTCCATGCCCTTGGCAAACGTAGTGTTGAACCCGCCATTCATCTGGGCCATGAAAATTGTAGATATGCCCATGGCGTGAGCGGCGCCGGCTGGCCGCTGGTAGTTGCCGCAGCTGGTGATGGTAGGTAGCAGCTCATCAAGCGCCTTGCCGGCGTCGTTGAAGCGGAACTTCAGCAGGTGCGCCGCGGCGATCGCGCGGTGGTTCTGCGTCATCAGCGTCCCGACCGGCTGATCGGCCGTCGTTGGCTTGCCGCTGTATTCAGGGCCACCGGCGCCGACCATTCCCGGACTAATCAGCGTCAGTTCGCCGCGGTTGGCGCATGTAACGGTAGGCAATGGGTACATCGGGTCGTTAACCCTGAGGCTGCCTTGGTGTGTAGCGGTCGCAATTACAGGGCTAGCCATGGCGAACGAGCCGCCGCGGGGCCAGCTAGTGATGGTGCGCCGGGGCTCCGCCGACGATTGCGCAAGCTCGCCGGACCAATTCGCGATCGACACAATGAACGGCGCCGGGTTGTCGATGACGAACTTCTTCATGCCCTTTGCAACGCGACGCAGGGTGGCCGGGCAAGGTCCTTCTTGCGATCGAAAATGCTTCTGCCCAGGTCGCTGAAGTCGATACAGTCGGCGGCGGTCTTCCACTTCTGCTGGCTTTTGACCGGGTTCTTCGCGTGGGTTGGCTCCGGCCCACGATCGGCTTGCTGTCGCACCGGGCGATCATGAACAGGCGTTCACGGCTGGTCGGGGCACCGAAGTCGCAGGCTTTGATCACACGCCATGCCACGGCATAGCCCAGGCGTTGCAGCTCGGCGACGAACACGGCCCAGGTCTGCCCGCGGCGTTTCGGGTCAGGCACCAGGAAATGGGGGCCGCTGATCGCCAACGCTGCAAGCGTTACCGACCGCGTCGTGAAACTGAGCGGCGATATCGCCGAGCCTGGCGAAGTGGTTCCCGTCCACCAGCATTGGAGGATCTGCTTTAGGTTCTCCAGGCTTATCAGGCGGGGTTTCTTCTTTCCGCCCCACTTCAGACCGATCCAAGACAGGTTCTGGATTTCGCGCTTGCGCGGCTGTGGTGCGTGCATTCCGGCGACATATGGAATCAGCCGACGGCCTTGCCGCCGCACCCGGTGTCTGGGTCACCATCGAAAACGTCGGTGGTGAAGTGCACCGCGCCCGTATGGTTCACGGTGTGCATGCTGATGGCTTGCGGGCTATGGTTCTTCGCCACGTTCACCGTGCGGCCCAGCCCCATCTCCAGGCCGGTGCCAGCACCGCCACCACAGAAGAAATCGACAATGATCTCATCGTCCTGAGGATTGAAGCCAAGTCCATATTGGGCTTTGAAATCGAGGAGGTGTTTCTTCTGTTTTGCGGACATAGGGGATCCTCGCCGGTATAGTTCTGGGATCTGCAGGGGAGTGAGTTATGAGTTGGGAAGTGGTTTCTTGCTGGATCGAAGGACACCCGGGGCTGGCGTCGTGGGTTCAAGCATTCGGTTCGATTGCCGCGCTTGGTATCGCAATCTGGGTTGCATCTTCACAACGCTCAGCTCAATTGAAAACGGCAGATAAAATTGCGCGTGACAAGGTTGCAGCGCTTATAGCGGTGGTTGAAAGTGCGTCAATTTTTGCCACAATTTTGTCAGTCTTTATTGAGCGAAAGCCATCTTCGTTCGCCTTCAAGGAGAGCTGGAAACTTGTTAATAAGAACTGGCTAGAGTCTTCACTACACTCTCTAAGCCAGCTTCCTGCACATGAACTTGGTAAGGGGGATCTCGTGCGTGGCTACTTTGGCATCTTAGCTGGCATGACTGAAATTCGTCGGCTTGTTGATAGCGCGATAAATGCTGAAGCTTTTGAAGAGCAAGAGTTCTTTTTCATGTATCAGGAGGTAATGAGCCAAATAAGAATCGTACAGGCAACATGGAGAAGTTTTCAGGCGTGTGCCTCTACGAAACAATGAAGGTTGTTTGTCGACTTGGCAGTGGCAGACAAATAGCGTCACACGCGCTCAACAAATTCCAGCCCGATCTGGCTGACCCGATCGACACATGCCGGGCCCAGCCAGACGCACTCGGTTCGGCTTGCAGTGCCGCGGCTGGCGCTAATTCGCGCCGAAGTGCTGTAGCACGCCCAATCCGGCAGCAGTTCCGCATAAAGGTCGCTCAAATATCCGGAAGCACGACCATTCCTTCTAGCTCGAGCAAAACGCGGAGCAATTCACGGGGCGCCGCGTCGTCCATTTCGTGCTTGTAGTAGCGACCGCTCGATGCGCCTTTGTATCGGGTGTCATGCACCTACGGCGGATCGACGTAGTGCAGTGTTTGCAGGCCGTCATGCGCCTTGATGATCTCGATGGCCGGCCTGTTCTCCATCAGACACCGCTCAGGCGCTGACCAACTTCGGCCAGCTGTTCGGGGTAAGTCGCCCAAAGCGATTGGGCCGTGCCGTACTGCCGCTTCGTGTCGATTAGAAAGCCGGTGACGCCCTTGGTAGCGCCGGCTGAACCTAGGCCCATTTGGGCGCGGATGATGGTGCGCCGGGCTCGCTCGATCGGATCGCTGCTCGGCTCCCACGGAAGTTCGCATTCCTCGCGGGAGTACGACGTGAAGACCAGGCGCTCTGTGAGCCCCGATCGCGTCACCGGATCCTGCAGGACGCGGAACAGGTCCACGATGTCGCCGTCCAGGTCGTTGTACACCTCGGCATATGATCGAGGCTTCTACATCAGGACGCCGGCGGCGCCGAACGATTCGACGTAGCAGGTGTGAGGCGGAAAGTGTTGCAGCACCTACGGCGCAAGCCGGAACTTGGCACCGTGGTAGCGGATCACCGGTGCGGTGATGGTCATAGTTGATTTCCAGTCAAGCGCCGCCCTCCGTGACCGGTGGTGGCAATTTGATTTTATTTAGGGTTGAATGCTGCGTATGTTCCACATGGATCTGGATGCAGATATGTCGAAAGCGAGCGCGCTACGAGCCTTAGCAATTGCCTTGGTAATTACTGTTACCAGTGGCTGTATCTCTTACACCGAAAAAGCAGCTGAAGGATTACCGGATTCTGACGTTGCGCGTATCGGCCTAACCGACAAGTCACTGTTCATTGCCACTATTGACGGCAGGAAAACCAATTTCGCACTCGCTACCCAAACAGAATATCGACTCACTGCGGGTAGGCATCGACTGGAACTCAGGTATTGGGTAGGCACTGCCAGTTCTTTGGATCGAAAGCTCCGAGACGTTGATCTTGTCGCTGGTCGCTTATACAAGCTTACAACCGCCCCCAGTGACACTTGGTGGGACATGATCATTGTCGACACGAGCACCGGGGAGCGAGTGGATCAGCACGTTCTGCGCCGCTAACCGCCGTGGCGCTGCGCCCAGTGGCAATTTGGTTTGGGTTGGGGTATTACGGGCGACGGACATGAGGCTGGGAGAGGGAGTAGCGTGTGGCGAAAAAATTGGAGTTCTGGGGGGTGTTGGGAACCGTCATCTACTTATTAATAATCGGGACGACGGTTTCATTTAAGCTTGATGGCTTTCTTAATCTGGAATTGAACGAACTGGGAGACTTCCTCGCTGGAGCGTTCGGGCCTGTCGCCTTCCTTTGGCTGGTGCTGGGTTTCTTGCAGCAGGGGCGTGAATTGAAGCTCAGCTCGGATGCATTGCGACTTCAAGCACAGGAACTAAAAAATTCAGTAGATCAGCAGCGTGAGTTGGTTGAGGTGACCCGTGCTCAAGTTGAAGCAGATCTGGAAAATCTTAAAACCGTGAGGCAGTTGAGAGCTAAGGAAATCAAGCCTTTTTTTGTCGTAGATGGAGGCGGATCTTCTCACTCTGGTAAGGAGCATGAAATGGATTTTCAAATCAGGAATCTTGGACACGCAGTCACTCGATTGGAATTCGATTTTGGATCTCGGCTCTCAAATCTAAATCGCTCGCTTCATGTACTCAACAGGAATGATTCAACTAGCTTCAAAGTAAAATTCAATGACGATGATGAAGAGATAGACGGCTGGCTAGGAGTTGATTTTTTAAATGCTGATCATGAGAAGAGTACCGCAATGTTTCATTACAAAGTGGAACCGCGTAGCGCAACGTATCCATACCCACAACTCAAAGTGCAGTTGTCAGCAGTAGGTTAATATTTATACTGGAAAAATAATATCGTCGCCTGGATCACGCTTTAGCTCCGCCAGGCTTTGATTCCGAAACGCACGCGCCACGTTTCCGCTAATAGCGATTTCGCGGCGCGTTTTTAATGCTTCCCGCGCACCATCGCGCCCAAGTGAATGGCGTAACGCAGGCAGCCCTCAACCACCGATGCCTGTTCGGTATCCTCGTTCCAGGCCATGAGCTCTTCCAGCTTCTTCCGCGTGCCGAGCCGGCAGCGATGCCGCAATTCCTTCTCGTCGTACTCGATCCGCTTTGCTGCTGCTTTGGCTGATCATTCTGCCCCGGTCCTCGCCATGGCCTGCTCCTTCAATTCCACTGGCCGGCAGTGCTAGCCAAGTCTTTCGTTTGCGTTGTTGGTGCGGAAAAGTCTCACGCTGCTACCTTCACTCGGTGCCAGGCGCCGCCGCCGTAGAACAGCTTCGCGGCCTGGGCCTCATCCATCGAAACCGCGTCTGGAATTGCGATCCATCCTGAGGCCATCGGGTGGTTGGGGTTGGCGCTGTTGCGCAGCTCCAGATAGGAATGCTCGATGGCATGTGTGCGGAGTTAAGCCTGAGATGAACTACTCGGTGCAGAACTTGCTCAGCGTGCCCGATCGCGGGGTGAGCCCAGAGCCAAAGGAAGAAATCGCTAAGATCGATGCCGACCCGTCCCGTCAGGATGAAATCGTGACGACAAAAATGCACATCGCTGGGGACCCGTTAGCAATGAAGTACCTCTGAACCGTTTAGGCCGGTTCATCGCTGCCTTTGAATCTGGGCCGGTGGTAATCCGGCAAGGGGTGGGGCTAAAGAGCGGCGGGTCTGAGTAGGCCCTGGCGAGTCGGTATGGCGTCTCGATGGACTGAATTTAAGTAAACTGAAATTAACGCTGCAAACATGCTAAGTTAGGTAATTCACTATGCTGAAATTAGCAGGCATTAAAAAGCCCGCTCGATGGCGGGCCCATTCATGCTTCGCGGTATTCGCGCTAGCCAATCCTGACGGCTCCGTCTTCCATCCGCTCTATTCGAACGCCACTGGTTTCTTCGATCTCCTGAACGACCCGGTGCCAAGCCTTCGAGCTTTCGTCCCCGCGCCTGGATACGATAACGGCCTGAGTCTTTTGAACGGCGGGCGAGGCGATGAGGCGCTGGATTCGACGTCCTACAAGCTCGTAGGAATTCTTTGGCTGCGATTCTACGGCTGCGTTCTGCTGGATATGACGCGCCCTTTTATAACTGTATAGGTATACAGTCTTGCTCCAAGCATTTTTTGACAAGGGCCAAGGGAGATGGGGTGAAAGCACGGGTTCCACTATCGGCCATTCCTAAGGAAGGACAGGGATAGCCGAGCCTTAGGCGACCACCTTGCGGGAGGGTGGGCTTACGTGACGACAGATACACCTTTAGCCCTAGGTCATCGTATAATGCGCCCATTGAGGGGAAATAAATGCCTACAGCAGTATCACTTTTTTCAGGATGTGGCGGCTCTGACGCGGGCGTTATGGCCGCAGGATTTGACGTCATTATGGCAAATGACATTCTTGCTTACGCCAAGGATGTTTATCTCGCGAATTTCGAAGCGACTGATTATCAGCTTGGGGACGTTAGAGGGATTAGCAGTTTTCCTGCTGCCGACTTATTGGTCGGATGCTACCCGTGCCAAGGCTTTAGCCAGGGTGGTGCCCGGGAAGCAGATCGCAAGATAAACACTCTTTATGTCGAGTTCGCTCGGGCGCTAAATGTTATGCAGCCGAAAGCGTTTATCGCTGAGAATGTTTCGGGCCTTCGCCGTAGCACTTATCGTCACCTGCTAGAAGACCAGCTAAAACGATTTTCTGAAGCTGGTGCACATGGTTATGATGTTCACTGGCAGCAGCTGAATGCACACGAGTACGGTGTAGCTCAGGAGCGAAAGCGATTAGTAATTGTTGGCATCAGAAAGGATATCGGCGCAGCTTTTTCGTTCCCTCAAGCCTCCCATGGTCCTTTGGCAGGTCAACCGTATTTTAGTATTGGCCAGGCTTTAGCTGGGCTTCCAGATTGGCCGGAAGGCGAGTATTGCGAAGATCCGTTTCATTGGTACTACCTGTCGAGGAATCGTCGTCGCGGTTGGGACGAAATTAGTAAAACGATTGTAAGCCATATGCGGCATATGCCTTTGCATCCAGTGAGCCCACCACTGCAAAGAATTCATACAGATAGTTGGGTGTTTGAATCAGAGGCCCCGGCACGGAGATTCTCATACCGTGAGGCAGCTCGCTTGCAAGGCTTTATGCCTCGTTACACAACACACGGCGGAGATATGATTTTCCCCGCTACGATAGCTGATAATAAAAAGGATTTTTCTTACAATATGTTACGTCACCGTTATCGGGTCATAGGTAACGCCGTTCCGCCTCCAATGTTCGAGGCCGTAGCGAGAGCGCTTCCGAATATTTGGTAATCAGACCAGCTCTAGACGATGTTCAAGGAAGGTCTCAAAAAGTGGAGGTGGTGAAAGATAAGCCCAATCTATCGCCTCCGCGAAGTTATTCAATATCCTTAATCGATCAAAAATTATAGTTGCAGCTATCTCGCCATCAACGGCCCAAGCTCCATGATTGTTTCTAAAGCTGTGAGGTATAAAAATTAGTTGCATCCATGGATGCGATGGGTGAATAAAATTATTCAACCTATCTCGTGAAATCTCTGTTTGCTTGGTGACCCAATCAGTCCTTGAACAGGCGCATTGTCCTAATGCAGAGGGGATATTTCTAGATTCGAATGGGTCCATCCCCAGCCAAGCTACTAAATCAATTCCTCCATCGCCGGTGTCTCTCCCGCGAAACGTTGCCTCACTACACAATCCTCTTCCGCCAATGTGTGAAGCCAGAGCGTTTATTCTTTCCCACTTGGCGCCGGTATAGTCCGTTTCATTCTTTCCAAAAGCTTTGATGTTTGCTGGTATGGGCCAAGATGCTTTCAGTGCAATAAACGCCACTCGCTCGAACGCGTCGGTGATGGTTTCTCTATTAGTAAGAAACGGTAGGTTCGCGCAAAGTAAAAGCAACGTATAAAGACGCTGCTTATCCGTTAGCTCTTCGAGAGCACTAAAGGTTTTAGAGCTTGAGTCCACGGTGAAAGGATAGTAATCACCAAACGCTTGTGAGCGCCATTCCAAGTGGCTAAAGCAGTCGTTGAGATCTGCCTCCCGCACCTTGCTTTCCCCAACGTCTTTGATTTGATCGGATATAGTCTCTCTGGAGCACACTCGGTCTTGAGTAACAAGGCACAGGAGCTCTGAGAAATCAGCCAGCGTATGGATATCCGAATCTCTAGGCTTATCTAGAATTATCATGTTATTCGATCTGATTTAGTAGGCCGTGGAGAGCCGCGTGAAGTGCGGTTGCTGCTTTCTTTATTCGACTAGCCTGATCTATGTCGGACGTATTAATTCCTTCGGCAACGCTGAGAGTTGTCATGGCGCTGTCGATCCTCTCCTCAGTTTCTCGTAGCAAATTTCTAAGTGCTTCTAACGGCCCACTTGTGTACAGATCAGCAGTTTCTAAAGGGACTCCGCGACGTAATTCGCTGATAGCTTGTTGGTTGTGTACGACACGTGCTAACTTTTCAAGATTTCGCGATTCCCCAAGTTTAGTGGGGCCATGTGATTTATCGAATACCCAGGTAAAAAACTCTGAAAATTCTTCTTGCTTAAGGTCCGCTGCATCCACATCGGAAGCTGACTTGAGACCAATAAATTCACATATGTTCGAGTATCCAATACCTGTTGTTAGAAGTGAGAACTGTATGTCGTCCTCTTCTAGCTTGATCGTATTGAGTAAGCCACTATCTCGTGCTTTTTCTAGCAGGGTTAGACCTGTTAGTAGTTTGGCGACATGAGCCGCCTTACTTCCGATTTCTTTAGCAAGCGCTTTGTGTGCTTCGTTGTGATCAGCGCCATGGCGAACCCTTAGTTGCCTTAGATACCGAGCTTTGGCTAGGGCGTCCCATTCTTTAATGCCTGTAATGTGTCTATAACCGAGATAGCTGAGAATTCTATCCCGCTGTTCAAATTTCAGAACAGGTATTGAAGTAGGTACATTTGTTGTTATCGCGCGGGCATCTTTGACTTGAGAAGGCTTTACCGGAGGCACCACATCAGGCTGGAGTAATTTAAGGGCTCCCAGGCGTCGATTACCTTCGATAACGGTAAAGCCACCCTCCGCTCTAGGAACGACCAAAAGAGGTTCGCCAGCAAAAAAACCATGCTCACCGATAGAAAGCATCAGCTCTATCAAATTACACTCAAGCAGCAGATACTTTAGAACGGACTCATCATTTTGATGCTTAAGAGAGTTTGGAAGTCGTGGGTTCTCTGGGTCAAAGTGAAGCTGACTTAACTCAACATTCTCTAGCTTAAGGTTGTTCATATAAAATACTTTATCAAGTTGAGAATATGAGGGCGGCGATCGGTATTCAGCTACCTTTATCACGAAGCCCTACCAAAAAACTAGAATTTCTGCAGCGCCCGGACCACAACCCCAACGATCCGGCAGTACTCAGTGAACGGCTCGATCCTCCAAGCTGGGTTCAGTGGTTTCAAGAAGAGCTTGCCGCCGTCATTGACCAGCTTCTTGAAAGTCGCTTCGTTGCTATCCGGTAATTTGGCGATCACCAGCTTCCCGGGTGCCGCCTCTGCCTCAGTGTCCACCAGGATTAGCGTGCCTTCTGTAACGCTTTGGCCGACAGGTGACGTCATGGAGTCGCCCTTGACCTCAAGCCAGAACGCCGGCCCCTTCGAGTTGTACTCTGAGAACTCGTAGCGATCCGAAATTCCAGCGGGGTAGGGTTCAACTGCTTTGGACCAGGCGCCGGCAGACACCCAGCTAATAACCGGATAGCGGGAAGATAGGGTTGGTTGCGCAGTGCTGGACACGTTCGCCTCCGAGACCTCCTGCTCGTCCCCTTCACCGATGGCAAGCCACTCAGCCCTGAAGCCCGTGGCTTTGGCCAAGGCGTAGAGATTCTCTGGCCGCAGGCTTTTACTCTCGCCAGTAATCCATTGAGTAACAGCAGAATTTGCGACGCCACAAAGCGCCGCAATCTCGCCCTTCTTTTTCCCGCTGAGCTGTATGGCTCGGGCAATACGTTCATGTCTTTCCATGGACTCGATATTAAGTTAACTGAATTTAAGCATGCAGTAGGCAGGAAGCGCCGTTGACTATATAAATTAAGCATGCTGAAATTTGGTCAGAGTCGAGCGAGGAAGCGAAATGAATACGCATGAGGTCGCCGAGTTCTTCGGCTGCAAGACAAAGGTGGCATGGGCACTGCGCATTCGCCCGAGTGCCGTGACCATGTAGGGAAACCATCCCTGACTTCCAGCAATACCAGATCCAAGTTCTTCCCAAAGGCAAGTTCAAGGCTGCAAAGAAAGCCCAGGTCGCCTAAGCGGCATCCCCTGTCCGCCGTTCTATTGAAGCCAGATTAGAAGAGAGCAGCCCGTGCAAACGTCCAGTTCCAGACACACCGCTCAAATCCATGATCAGGTGCTGGTCGCCCACGCCCAAAACCAGATTGCGCGCACGAGCCTTGGCCAGGATGACTTTGCCCAGGCGCTAAGCCGCGAGATCTATCTGGCTGTGCGTGCTTCGAAAATCGAGCTGGCAAAGGTTCCTGACTTTGGAGAGCTGGCCCGCCAAAACGACGTTGGTGAGTTCATCAAAGCAACCGGCCGTTGGCTCAAGCGTGTCCAGCGCTGGCTGAACGGCGATCAGGAAATGCCTTCTTGGCTGGAAGAGTCGTGGGTGAACGCCCTTGAGCCTGATTTTCGCGACCACTGCCTGAACGAGCTGGCAAGCCGTCACGGCCTGACCGGCGCCCGCCAGATGACCAGCGACCAATGCGCGAACAAAAGTTTCGGCGCGTTGATCCGCGCCTTGGGCGACGCCATCGACACCGGCAGCGGAGTATTTGACGACCAAGTGATGTGCGAGCAAGACCTGCCGCTTTTGCCAGCGTTCGCCAAGCAATGCCGCCAGGTTGAAGCGAAGGCGGGGGAGTTGGGACGCAAGGCCGAGCATTTGCTCTGTTCGCCCCGGCCAAACTTGAAATCTATCGCTTAATTTTCTGCGTATGCGCGGATCGGTGCCCTTTGGGTTCGCACTAATCAATTGAGCGGACACAAAACCCTGGCACAAAAAAGCCGACGGTCGAGGTCGGCTGATTAGATAACACTTTGTGAGACCGATTATATGCAACCCCAACCACATATCAATACCCAGCTGAATGTCGCGACATAATTTGCTGATGCGCGAATCGTGTCGCGCACCACGATGTCCTCTCTGGAGATTGCCAACGTCACGGGCAAGCGCCACGACAACGTGAAGCGCGACATCCTCGCCATGCTGAAAGAGCTGAAAGTCGATCCCCTCAAGTTTGAGGAGATCTAGCGGGCCCACCTTGGATGGGTATACCAGTTATGTGCCTCCCCATTGGATATTGCTTTTTTATCCGGAAAATTGTCGCTGATGTCTATTTGAAGAAGGGCTGGAAAGAAGTACCGGACGCGCCCTGATCTGCCGAGAGCGGAGCATCAGACCCACCGCACCCGCTGGTTTTACGACTGCTTCGCAGTCGAGCGGGAGAAAGCTCCCTCGCCACGGGTCTGCCGTTTCTCTTGGGTGAACAGCGTTAGGCTTCTCAGCCTTTCACCCAGGCAAAACTCACTTCCCCCCAGTCACATCAAGAAACGTCCCCGTCACAAACGAGGCCTCTCCACCCGCCAGCCATAAAATCGCCCGTGCCACTTCCTCCGGTTGGCCGCCCCGACCCATGGGGATCGAGTCCTTCACCCGATCAACCCGCCCGGGCTCGCCGCCGCTGGCGTGCATTTCGGTGTAGATGTGTCCGGGGCGAATGCAGTTGACACGTATGCCTTCCCGGGCCACTTCTTTGGCGAGGCCGATGGTGAAGGTCTCTAAGGCGCCCTTTGAGGCCGCGTAGTCGACGTATTCATTGGGGCTGCCAAGGCGCGCCGATGCCGAAGAGACGTTGATGATCGCGCCACCCGGGCCGTTATGCCGGTACGCCATGCGCTTCATTGCTTGCTGGGCGCAGAGAATCGGGCCGATGGAGTTGACCGCGAAGATGCGCTGCATGCGCTCGAAGCCAAGGTCTTCCAGGCGTGACTGAGCCGACAGCATCCCCGCGTTATTGACCAGGACGTCGATGCGCCCGAACGAGCGGTCGATGGCCGCGAACAGATCGGCGACCTGTTCGGGGTCGGCACTGTCGGCGCGCATGGCCAGCGCGCGGCGTCCGAGTGCCTCTACATCCGCGACCACGGCCAGCGCCGCGGGCTCGTTGGCAACGTAGCTGATCGCGACGTCGTAGCCTTGTGCGGCGGCCAGCCGCGCGGTGGCGGCGCCCACTCCGCGACTTCCGCCGGTTATCAGGATCAGCGGTGCCTGCGAGTCGTTGACCATGTTGAATAGCCCTCCTGAGCAGTTGGCCGTGTCAGCCGATGATAATGGTGCCGCAGACGATCACTGCGCACGCCAGGATCTGGCGGGCGGTGAGTGTCTCGCCGAGGAAGATGGCGCCGATCAGCGCCGCAAACAGCACGCTGGTTTCGCGCAATGCCGATACCGCCCCCAGGGGCGCTTCGTTCATGGCGTAGATGACTATTCCATAGGCCAGCAAGGAGACCAACCCACCGGCCGCGGCGCTGAATATTCCGGGGCGGACGGAGAACAGGCTGCGTGCGTCGCGCAGGCCGATGTAGACCATCGGCATCATCACGCCCCACAAGGCGCACATCCAGACGGTATAGGCGAGCGGCGCGCCGGAGAGCCTGGCACCGATGCCGTCGACGACGCTATAGGCGGCGATGAAACAGCCCGTGCCCAGCGCGTAGGGCAGGCTGGGCACCGACAGTTTGCGGCCCCTGAAGGCCAGGGAAATGATCCCGCCGGACACCAGCGCAATCCCCAGCAGGACGCCGGGGGCGATGCTTTCTCCGGCGAAGACGGCGGCGCCCAGGGCGATCAGTGCCGGTGATGAGCCACGGGAAATCGGATAGACCTGTCCCAGGTCGCCGACGCGGTAGCTGCGCACCAGGAACAGGTTGTAGCCGACGTGCAGTACGGCTGAAAGCACCGCATAACCCCAACTGGCGGCAGCCGGTGGGACCATGAATGCTGCGGCGACGACGCAGGTCACGGCGATGGCGATGCACATGATCGTCATTGACCACAGCCGATCGGCACCGCCGCGCAGCAAGGCGTTCCAGCTGGCATGCAGGAGCGCGGCGAAAAGAACCAGTGAGATGATATGGATAGGCATGCGCCATTCTAGGCAACGCAGATGCCTGTACTACAGCGAAGTCTCCTCATCGTTTCATGAGTAAAACCTCATGCATTTTCATAAGCGCGTTGGACGGTCGACGCCTCGCCGATCAACCATTGGCGGAAGCTGACGATATGCGGCTGCGATTCGATGCCCTTGGGACAGACAAAATAGTAGGCCAGTGGTGACGGGAATGGCACGTCGAACAGCCGCACCAGGCGGCCATCGCTGATTTCGCTTTCAACATGCCCGCTGCGCACCAAGGCAACGCCCTGGCCGAGCAGGGCTGCCTCGACCGTCATGTTGGTGTCGCCGAACCTGACGCTTTCCTTGAGTGGCAAGAATTCCAGCCCGACCTTCTCGAACCACATCTCCCATTTCGGCACCAGCTCGGCGCCATCCCGGGTCAGCAACGGATAGTGCAACAGTTCGGCAGGGCTGCGTGGCGTCCCCAAGCGCTGCAGCAGATAGGGACTCGCCACCGGAAAAACCTGCTCGCCGAAGAGAAATTCCGAATACAGGCCGGGGTAGTTGCCCTTGCCGAGCCGGATCGCCACGTCGGCCTGGGCACTGGAGAAGTGGATGATCTTGTCGGTAGTGTCCAGCGAGACCAACAACTCCGGGTGCAGGCGGGAGAGATTCGGCAAGCGGGGCAGTAGCCATTTCAGTGCGAAGGAATACGTGGTGCTGACTTCGAGTCGAACCCTGCCTTTCTGCTCGCGCAGATCGCCCAGGGTCGCTTCAAGGCTCATGAAAAACTCGCGCACGATGGGCGCCAGCGTGGCCCCCGCGGCGGTGAGGCGCAGTGACTTGCCACGTTCGAACAATTGCAATCCCCAAAGGGATTCCAGGTGCTTGAGCTGGTGACTGACCGCGCTTTGGGTGACATGCAGTTCTTGCGCGGCTGCGGTAAAGGTCGCATGGCGGGTGGCGACTTCAAAGGCTCGTAATGTAGCGGTCGGCGGCAGGTCTCTCATGTGAAGGGTATCCGGCGATTTGAGGATGCGCGTCATGAGCGCTGGCTCATGATAGAACATCGCCGGCGGCTAGGAATGGGACGGCTCACGAAGGGATTGCTGATAATGCGCTTCATCGACCTCGGTCAGGCTCGCATAGCCGTCGTAGTGGTAGATTCGGTGCTTGTCTCGGGCATAACGCTCCGTCAGGAATTCCATGGTGCCCAGGTCGATACGCTTGGCACTCAGCGGCCGCCGATGGCAGAACAGTTTGCGTGTACCCAACTGCAGGAAATCGGGATGCGGCACGCGGACTTCGTCAGGCTCGAAAGCCACATCCAGGCACTTGCCTTCCGAGAAGATCAGCGTGGGGCTAACGGCATAAGTACCGAGAATGCGAGTGTCGCAAGGATGCAGCTTTTTTTTCGCCTCGCCGTAGTAATAAACCGCGTCCCGATCCTTGGCCCAACCATGCCCGCAAGACTCGAAACTGCCTACCTGAGCCTTACGAATCGGTTCAGGGGGATGATAGAAGACCCGGTGGCAGAATACGGTTTTGCCGTCGGTGAGATAGGGGTCGCCGAGTGAGCGGAAGTGTTCAACCGGCTCCTGGGAAAACCGTTCGGGCACTTGCGTCTCGGCGTTATGAAACGGAATCAGATAAAGGCCCTGGGCGTCGCCGCACAGGTGTGTGTCGAGCAATTTGAAACTTGTTGCGTCCAGCCCGTTGATAACGCGGCCATGGAAGTACACCTGGCGGCCGACTTCGAAACCGAGGCCGATGGCTTGTAACGGCGGCGTTTCTGTTTGCGCTTCTGCAGCTTCAGGCGATACCTGCAAACGATGCCACCAGTAACCCTGCAGTTGCGGATGAGCCTCGAAGTAGGGCGCCCATGCCTGTTGCATGGCCGCATCGATGATTCCGCCAGAACCCAGCGGACCCTTCCTGTCGCCTGCGAGCACAGGCGAGTAGTCCAGGTCATCGCCACAGAGCTGGGTCACGACGAAGCTTTCCGCGTCGACATCCAGGCGTTTCTGGCGTTTGTAGACGTGATGTTGATCACGGTAATAATCGAACCCCAAGTGGCGGAAACTCGGGCCGTGGGCGTCACGCAGACGCGTCCCGGCGGCGTAGACGTACAGGTCGTCCACGGCGAAATTCTCATCCTCGCTTTCGCTGCTGCCAACCACGCGGCCGCACTCGTCGAACGCCGGATGGCAGTTCTTCAGCAGCCGAAAATCACCAACGTAGCGCAGGGTCTTGCCGGTCAGGTAATAGGCGCGTTGCTGGTCCTTGGCGTAACGTTCGTTAAGCACGGTGAAGGTCGCCAGGTCGGCATTGTCGATGCGATAGAAATACTCATAGGCAATGCTCGAACCTTGCTGCGCCTGCACGATGATCGACTGCCCGTCGGTTCCCCAGCGTTCGGCGAGCATCCGGAAGTCGTCCGGATTGCTGATCGGCAATGGGGTGCCGTCCTTCTGATGCAGGGGTTTGAAGCCCTTGTAGACCTGGCCGTCAATCACTCGATAGGAAGGGTGGTTGCAATAACGCACCCGCGCCGTCGCGCTGGCGATGAATCTGCCTTGGAGAAAGATACTCACCCCGTCGCTGAACAGGGCAGACGCTGCCGTCACCGAGGCTGGCGACGATGGCACCGGGGCCAGGCTGGCGGGCTTTGCCTGAAGGATTTCGGTGATTGCGTATTCGCCGAACCAATAGGCGGCGGACGCATCGCGCCAATACTGGTGGCCAAGGTTTTCCAGGGCCTTGTCGAACCGAAACGCCAGGGCCTGGAGCGCGTGATAGCCGTAGCGCTGTTGGTAGGCGGGAAGCAGGTAATAGTCGCGCAAGGCGTCACGCAAAACCCAGGGGTTGCGTCGATGCCGCCAGACCGGCTGGCCGGCAACCAGAGGCGAGGGCGGATAACGCCCGTCACTGGCAGCTTTCGCTATCGCGTCGGGGTGTGCGCCTTCAGGGCTGAGCAGGATGTACACGTCCGGCACTTGCCCGTCGCCCAGCAGCACGCCTTCCAGGAAGGCGAAACCCTGATGCCATTCGAGATCAAGCGGCTCCCACTCAGCAATAGCCGTCTCTACGTCTGTCATGTTGTTGCGACCTGAGCGTTCGATGGTTGGCCAATGATCACGGTTTTACATGCCAGAAGCACACCGTTCAGTTATGAATCGGCAGGCTCACCCCAAAAAGTACGAAAAAACCGCCACAGACTTTATTAGATCGGCGCCCGGTTCGGGCCAGCCAAGGCCTGACCCGGTGCGCTGCGCTGGCTACACCGAACTCAACGATAAACTCGACGACCGCATAAGTCAGCGCGATGGCCAACGTCAGCGCGATAATGTAGAAACCCGGGCGGCTTTTCATGGTGAAGAGTTGACCGGACGGATCCGTCTGGGTGTCGCCGAGGACGAACCCCCCAGCACCGGAGCACTTTCGCGGTGAAACGTCAGGCTTTGTAGCGCTCGGCAACCGTCGATTGCTTGATCTGCGACAGCAGTCCCTGCCGCGCCGCCTGCAACGCATCCCAACGCGCGCCGTCCTGCAAGGGTGGAATGGTTACGCCTTCGCGGCGATCGAAGCCGACCAGCGCGGCATCCACCAGGTCGCTCACTTCCATGATTTCACTCAGCGTATTGATGTCGATGCCGGCGCGCTCCCAGATTTCGGTACGGGTGGCTGCCGGCAGCACGGCTTGGACGTAGACGCCTTTGGGCGAAAGCTCGAGGCTCAGCCCTTGGGAGAGGAACAGCACAAAGGCCTTGGTTGCGCCGTAGACCGACATGCCGAATTCCGGTGCCAGGCCGACCACCGAGCCGATGTTGATGATTGCGCCTTCGCCAGCGTTTGCCAGGCGCGGGGCGATGGCGCTGGCGAGTCGAACCAGCGCGGTGGTGTTGAGCGCAACGAGGTGCGCGACGCTGTCGGTGGTCTGTTCGATGAAACTGCCGGACTGGGCGGCGCCGGCGTTGTTGATCAGGATGCCGATGCTGTCGTCATCGCGCAGGCGGGCCTCGACCTTGTGCAGATCGCCGGTTTGGGTGAGGTCGGCCTGGAGCACATCGACGCTGACGTTGTGTTCATTGCGCAGTTCGCTTGCCAGCGCTTCCAGCCGCGCGTTGTCGCGGGCTACCAGCACCAGATCGTGGCCGCGTTGAGCGAAGCGCCTGGCGTAGACCGCGCCGATGCCGGTGGAGGCGCCAGTGATGAGGACGGTTTTGCGAGTGGTCATGGTGTCGGTCTCTTCAGGGGGAGGAAATGTGCGATCAACTTCAGTTGCGGGTGCCGGATTCGGCGAACGTCGGGTAGTCGATGTAGCCCTCTGCGCCGCCGCCATAGAGGGTGGCTGGGTTGAGCGCAGCCAAGGGGGCGTTGGACTTGAGGCGCTCCACCAGGTCCGGATTGGCAATGTACGGCCGACCGAAGGCGATCAAGTCGGTCTTGTCTTCGAGCAGTTGCGCAGTCGCCAGCTCCAAGTCGTAACCGTTGTTGGCGATGTAGGTGTTGTTGAAGCGTTGGCGCAAGCCGGCAAAATCGAAGGGCGCCACGTCGCGCGGTCCGGCAGTGGCGCCTTCGACAACGTGAATATAGGCGATGTCCAGCGTGTTGAGCTGGTCGACGATGTAGTCGAACTGCGCCTGCGGTGCGCTGCTGGACACGCCATTGGCTGGCGATACCGGCGAGATGCGCAGACCCGTGCGCCCGGCACCGATCTCGCCCACGACGGCGGCGGTCACCTCCAGCAGCAGGCGCGCGCGGTTTTCAATCGAGCCGCCGTATGCATCGGTGCGCACGTTGGCGCCATCCTTGATGAACTGATCAAGCAAGTAGCCGTTCGCACCGTGGATTTCTACGCCATCGAACCCGGCGGCAATGGCGTTGGAGGCCGCTTGGCGAAAATCGTCGACGATCCCTGGCAGCTCGCTGACGTCGAGCGCTCGTGGTTCAGACACGTCCTCGAAACTGTTATTGACGAACACCTTGGTGGCCGGGCGAAGGGCGGAGGGCGCGACCGGCGCTGCGCCGTTTTTCTGCAGGGCAACGTGGGAAACACGCCCGACATGCCATAGCTGCAGGAAAATCCGACTGCCTTTGGCATGTACCGCATCGGTGACGGTGCGCCAGCCGTCGATCTGCGCCTGGGTATAAATTCCTGGCGTGTCCTGGTAGCCCTGACCTTGTTGCGAAATCTGCGTGGCCTCGGCGATCAGCAAACCTGCCGATGCCCGCTGGCTGTAATAGGTCGCCGCGAGTTCGCTGGGAACGAAGCCTTTCCCGGCCCGGTTGCGGGTCAGTGGTGCCAGCACGACTCTGTTGGCAAGGGTGAGGGAGCCCAGTTTATGCGGGGTGAAGAGAATCTGGTTGGTCATGGGTCTTGTGTCCGTGCCTGTGGAGGAGGTTTCGTACCGCTTGTTTCTAGGATGATGACCGAAATCTAAACTGTCAACGAATTTGATTATGCTCGGCATCTATGTATGATGAGGGCTTGATTCGAGCGGCCACGAGGCATACGCAAATGAGAGTGACCAAGGCCCAGGCACAGGCAAACCGCGAGCACATCGTCGAGACGGCGTCCGTGTTGTTCCGCGAGCGCGGCTTTGACGGAATAGGCGTGGCGGACCTGATGGCCGCTGCGGGTTTTACCCATGGAGGCTTCTACAAACATTTCGGTTCGAAGGCCGACCTGATGGCTGAGGCTTCCGCGAACAGCCTGTCGCAGTCGCTGGCCAGCACCGGCGAGCTTGATGTAGCCGGATTTTTTGCGATGTATCTATCCAGGGAACACCGCGATGCGCGGGGGCACGGTTGCACCATGGCGGCGTTGTGCGGGGATGCGGCGCGTCAGTCAGACGAGTTGAAGGCGACTTTCGCCAGCGGCGTCGAAAGCACCCTGGCTTCGCTTGAAAAAAAGCTTGAGACGCAAGAGGAGGGGGGCCGGGCAAAGATGCTTGGCCTGCTCGCCCAGGCTATCGGCGCGATCATGCTCTCGCGCGCGTGCCCGGACGATGCTCCGCTGGCTGGCGAAATACTCGAGGTCTGCCGAGCACAGATCCTCGCGTCCCTGCCAGCATCGGAGCCATGAAAAACCAGCGGTAGCGCAGCACGTGCTACCGCTGTCCGGGTCAGAAAATGAACTTGAACAGGGCAATGACCACGATTAGGCCGATGAGGAAAATGATCCCGACGGTACCACCAAGAAATTTCAACATGAGGACGCTCTCTTCAGATGGGCTTAGTGTTCTAGACCCCTGGCGAGCGCGCGCGGTTCGTTAAATTTTCGAATGATCGGCCGCAGGCTTCAGTGAACCGCCAGGGACCTCGAGACGGAAACGTATTCGAACTTCGACACGGTCTTGATCCAGTACCGCCGATACTCGGTCTTGTCCGGCGCCAGCGGTTTATGGCTTGACCAACGGTTTTCCGCCTTCAGGCTGGCGCGATAAGCCTCCCATTCTTTCTGCTCGGCCACTTCCCTGGCTTTGTTCCTGTCATCGAACCAACCCAGCACGTACGCATCGCTCTGGTCCGTGCCGCTCGCTATCAGCAGATATATGTCTGTCATCACCGGTTCCCGCCGCAATCCAGCCACCCAGTCACTGGGCTCTTGTGAGGGTTATCGGCCGCCGTTGCGGTTTTTGAAGCCGTTTGATAAACGGCTCTGGGTTCGACGCACCACTGCTCAGGCACCCTCCGCCTGCGCAAGATAAGTCATCAGCCATTCGCGGAAGCGATTGACACTTTGCCGGTTCGGCGCGCGCCCCAAGGGTTCCAGCAGACAAAACTGCGCATCGGTGCGCAAGAGGCTAGCGGTCGGGCGGACAAGGTTGCCGGTCTGCAAGTGGTCGCCGAGCAACCTCGACCAGGCCAGGGCCACACCTTGTCCGGCCAGCGCCGACTGAATCAGCATCGAGTAGCTGTTGATGTTGATCCGCCGACGAGGCTCTGGCGCGTGGTGGCCCAGGCGTCGGAACCATTCCTTCCAGCCGATCCAGTCCCGATGCTGATCCTCCAGCCATAACCAGGTGCAGGCGCCGAGCTGTTCGAGCCTGCCGGCCTCGGGATGCTGCGCCAGGTACGCGGGGCTGCACACCGGGAAAATCTCTTCGCTGAACAGCGTGGTGACCTTCATGTTGTTGGGCGGCTTGCTGCAGTAATACAGCGCCAGATCGCAATCGAGTCGGGAAAAGTCCTCGACCTGGTCGGTGGCGATGATGCGCAGGTCGATCTCTTCGTGCTGGCGCTGAAACTCCGAAACAAGCGGAAGCAGCCACAGGGATGCCATCGCCGTACTGGTGACCACGGTGACTTGCTGCGCGCCTTGCCAATGACGAACGCCAGCCGTGGCGCGGGCAATCTGCTGCAACGTATCGCGAATGCTTTCGTGATACTGGCTGCCTGTAGAAGTGAGGTTGATTTCACGGGTCGTGCGGATGAACAGTGCCGTGCCCAGAAAATCTTCGAGCAGGCGTATCTGGCGGCTGATGGCGCCCTGGGTGACGTTCAGTTCACGAGCCGCCACGGTGAAACTCAGGTGGCGAGCAGCGGCCTCGAACGCCACCAGGCTGTTGAGCGGCGGCAACGGTTGCAGTTTCATCGGGCTGGGTCACTGTCTTGTTTGGGGTCAGGCGCAGGGTGATTGTGCAGAAGCCTGCGCGCAGTGACTAGCGGATCAGGCGTGACGGCTAGAGATCGATGATCAGATTGGAGGTCGGCTTGCTGCAGCAGAGCAAGCGCAGGCCTTTGTCGATCTCCCGTTGCCGGATGCCGCCGTTGTGGTTCATGTCCACCGTGCCTTCCAGCAGGGCGGTCTTGCAGGTGCCACAGATGCCCTGGCTGCACGAGGAGGGCACGATCGCCCCGGCTTTTTTTGCCGCGCTCAGCACGGTCTGGTTGCCGGGCATGCTGAAGGTCTTGCCCGAGCGCGACAGGGTGACGATGAACATCTGTTGCTGGTCGAGTGAAGGGGCCTGCTCAATCAACGGTTCTTCATTCAGCACCGCGATATCGAAGCTTTCCTGATGATAGTGGCGAAAATCGAACGCCGCTTCCCTGAGCAGCGACTTGACCGCTTCCATGTAGCCCTGGGGACCACAGGTGAAGATTTCCCGCTCGTTGTAGTCAGGCACTTGCTGGCTCAACAAAGGCAAATCGAGCCGGCCGATCGGCTGCTGCCACTGGCTGGCAGCGCCAAGCCCTTCGCAAATACCAATGACCCGCAGGCCGGGCATATCGGCCTGCATTCGCGTCAGTTCGTCATGGAAAATGATATCCGCCGGCGTACGGGCGCTGTGCAGGAACACGATGTCGAGATTGGCCGCCATGTCGCAGGCGGCGCGGGTCATCGACATCAAGGGCGTCACGCCGGAACCGGCCGACAGATACAGCAGTTTTGTCGCCGGATGACCCACCGGTGTGAAACTGCCCGCCGGGCCGGATGCCCTGAGGTTGTCTCCCGGTTCGAGATGGTCATGCAGCCAGTTCGAGACCACGCCACCCGGCACGCGCTTGACCGTAATCGAAAAGGCGAACGGGCGCGTGGGGGAGGAGGACAGCGTGTAGCAGCGCGCGATGGTTTGCCCACCGATGACCGGCGACAGCGTGATGAATTGCCCCGGTTCGAAGCTCAACGCACTGAAGTCCGCGCATTGGAACACGAACGTCTTTACGTCATGGGTTTCCTGGTGCACGGCGCAACATGACAAGGTTTTCTGCTCGCCGCTGTGCCATTGCGAGCCATAAGCGGTCCAGGTCGTCGGGTCGGTAAAACGTTGGGGCCGCGTCAGCTTTTCGTAGGTCGTCATGTCCATCCCTCACACGCCATGGGCGGCCAGACGCGCCGCGTACCAGCGAGAAAACTGGTCGACATAGGTTTCGGTAAACGCCGAGAACGGTCCGGGTGAATAGGCCGGGTCCTGGGTGCCGCTGTGGGTGATGCCGACCAGGTTGGCGTCCTGGAGATTGGTCGCCGCCCAGACTTCGATCAGTCTATCCACCTGGTAGTCCACGCCCTCGATGGCATCGGCGTGCACCAGCCATTTGGTCCGCACCAGGGTTTTGTCGGGCGCCAGCGGGATGATGTAGGAGACCACCGCATGGTCGCTCATGATGTGGCTCCATGAGTTGTGGGTCCACAGGTGCATGTCGCCCAGATCGCGCCGGGTGAGGTCGCCAAACAAGCGCGTGCAGGCGACGCGGGTATCGAGGGTCTGGGATTCGCCGTTGCCGGCGATGGCCAGGCGCTGGGTGCGGAACTGAGTCACCGCGTCCTCGCCCAAGTGTTCGACGGCCTCACAGAGGTAGCCTTGGTTTTCCCAGTCTTGCCTGGTATCGGCGTTGCGCTGGTGATATTCCTTGAGTGCCAGGAGCGAGTCCTCGCCCAGGCCGTCGATGCAGAAGCCGAAGTCTTCCGGCAGGAACGACGCGGTCAATTCGGGGTGCGTGGCGGCGCAGTGATAACACTCGCGATTGTTCTCGATCACCAGTTTCCAATTGCCGTTTTCGATGATTTCCGACTCGTAGGCAATCTTCGAATGGCTGAGATCGTACTGAGCGAAACGCGGGGTCATGACCTGGTCGAGGTACAGGATGTCTTCCGGCGGCTCGTCACTCAGGCAGACGAATACATGGGCGCCCACCACGCGGGTGTGGACCGGAATCAGGCTCTTGCACCCCGGGTCGAAATCCTTGCCCATGTGCGCGGCATGTTTCAGGCTGCCGTCCAGGTCGTACGTCCATTGGTGATAGGGGCAGACCAGCATGCCCACCGTCGATTTGCCGGCCTGTTTCAAGCGCGCCCCACGGTGCCGGCAGACATTGCGGAACGCCTGCACATGCTCGTCATCATCGCGGACCAGGATGATCGAGGATTTGCCGATATCGATCGTCGAAACATCGCCGGGTTCGGCAACGTCGCTGGTGACCCCCACCAGAATCCAGTGTCTGGTAAAAAACACATCGACGTCGGTTTCAAAAACATCCTCGCGGCCGAACAGACCGCCGGGCATGCCATGGCCCGGGGTGCGGTCGGCCAGCAGTTCACGATGGGTTTTCAGGGTTGGGTTCATCGTCGATCTCACTCAAGGCAAATGATCGGTGGTTGGCGGACAAGCAGTGCTGCAGGGAAAACGGGTTTCGTCTGTTCAGGCCACCGCAGGCTCTGACAATGGCTCGGATAAAACCGGGCGCGACAGGTCATGCCCGAGCAGTGCGCGGTACAGTTCCGTATCGCCCAGTACACCGACGACGGTCTGGTCTTTGTCGAGCACGATCAGTGGATGTCCTGTTTCATAGCGGATACGCAGCGCCTCGCGCATGCCGGTATCCGCCGGCACCGAGGTGACCAGGCGGCGCAAGGGCGCGGTGGCCTCGTTGCGGTTCCAGTGTTGCAGCGGTTGGGCCGCAGCGCCGCGGCGCACGCTGGCCAATTCTTTCGATGCGTTCAGCGCAACCCAGAGGTTCTGCACCGTATCCAGGCAATATTCGCCCTGTGCGGATATGCACTGGTCCAATGGGGTCATCAGGCTTCCCGCACAGAGCACATTCAGTGGGTTGGTGTGGGCGACGAAATTGCGCACGTAGTCGTCTGCCGGCTTCAGCACGATCTCCTCGGGTTTGCTGTACTGGATGATCTTGCCGTCTTTCATGATGGCGATCCGTGTTCCCAGCTTGAGGGCTTCGTCCAGGTCATGACTGACGAAGACGATGGTCTTGTGCAACTTGCGCTGCAGGTCGAGCAGCTCGTCCTGCAGCCCTTGGCGAATGAGCGGATCGAGGGCCGAGAAGGGTTCGTCCATGAGCAGGATATCGGCGTCCATCGCCAGGGCACGGGCCAGGCCGACCCGTTGTTGCATGCCGCCGGACAACTCGTCGGGCTTCTTGTTGCGCCATTGGGTCAAGCCCACCAGTTCAAGCTTTTCATCGACCAGCTTGCGCCGCTCCTTCTCGGGGCGGCCTTGCATTTCGAGGCCGAAACCGATGTTCTCGCGCACGGTCAGCCAGGGCATCAGCGCGAATTTCTGAAAGACCATGGCGATGCGTCGGGTGCGCATCATTTTCAGCTCGGCCGGGGTGCAGGCGGCGATGTCGATCTGTCGGCCCTCGTGCTCGACGAACAACTTGCCGCGACTCACCGTGTTCAAGCCATTGATGCAGCGCAGCAGGCTCGACTTGCCGGAGCCGGACAGGCCCATCAGCACGCAGATTTCACCTTTATTGATGTCGAGATTGGCCTTCTCCACGCCGACGATCAGGCCGGTTCGCTGCAGAATCTCCGGGCGCGAAAATCCCTGGTCGAGCAGCTCCAGCGCCGGCTTCGGGCGGTTGGCGAAGATGACGTCGACGTCTTCAAAACGAATGATGCTCATGCGTCACCTCTTTTCACGGTTTCGCGCTGCTTGCAGATGCGGTCGAGGATGATCGCCAACAACACGATCGCCAGGCCTGCTTCGAAACCCATGGCGATATCGGCGGTATTCAAGGCGTTGACGACAGGCTTGCCCAGGCCATCCGCGCCGACCAGCGCGGCGATGACCACCATCGACAGCGACAACATGATGCATTGGGTAATCCCGGCGGCGATGCTCGGCATGGCATGGGGCAGCTCGATGCGTGCCAGCAGCTGGCGACGCGAGCAGCCAAAGGCTTTGCCGGCGTCCATCAGTTCTTGAGGAACATCGCGCACGCCCAGGTAGGTCAGGCGGATTGGCGCGGCAATGGCGAAGACCACCGTGGAGATCAATCCCGGAACCACGCCGAGGCCGAACAGCGTCAAGGTCGGGATCAGGTAGACGAAAGTGGGGACGGTTTGCATCAGGTCGAGCACCGGTCGCAGGGTTGCGTAGAACCAGGGACGATGCCCAGCGGCACGCCGATGATGACGCACACCAGCGTGGCGAATGTCACTTGGGCCAGGGTTTCCATGGTTTCCTGCCAGTAGCCCAGGTTGAAGATCAACAGGAACGACAGGCCGACGAAAAGCGTCAGGCTCACCTTGCGTTGAATGTAATAAGCGAAGAGGGCCAGCAGCCCGATCAAGGCCGGCGGGTTGAACCAGAGCAGGGCGCTGGTAAAGACCGCAATGACCTCGGAAAGCGACAGCGAAATGGCGTCGAAGACATCGGCGGCATGTTGGGTCAGCCATTCGACGTATCGGGCGATGTACTCACCCAGCGGGAGTTTTTCTTGTGCAGTCCACATAAGGCGGCTCGTTTTTGTTCTGGTTTGCCTGGAGCAGATACTCATCCGGGCGTGCGGTGCTGACAAACCATTTAAAGTCAGTGGCCCATGAGTTTTTTTCATCAATCTGGCCGGGCTTCGGGCGCACAGGCCGCGCTGCGTTGAGCAACTGTACTCAGGTGTACATTCGGCGGGCATCCGAGTACATTCGCGTTACGTATGTTCAACAAGGTGGATGCAAGATGCCCCAGGTAGGGAAGGCGCGCGGCAAGGCCCAGGACGCCGGCTGGCGAGGGTCGCCCGAAGGCTGGCTGGAAGCGGCCTACGAGGCCTTGAAGGAGTCCGGCATCGATGCGGTCAGGGTCATGCCGCTGGCCAAGCGTTTGGGTTTGTCACGCACCAGCTTCTATTGGTTCTTCGAGGATCGTGAGCAGTTGCTCGCCGCCTTGCTGTCGCGCTGGCGCGAGACCAACACCGGTGGCCTGATCCGGCAAAGCGAGAGCTACGCCGAGAGCATTTCCGAGGCGATCCTGAATGTCTTCGAATGCTGGCTCAACCCTCAATTGTTCGATTCGCAATTTGAATTCGCCGTGCGCAGCTGGGCGCTCCAGTCCGCTGAAGTGGCGCAGGAAGTTGCAATCGTCGACGAGCAGCGAATGGGTGCCCTGGCGAGCATGTTCAAGCGCTTTGGTTACGACAGCCAGGGCGCCGACGCACGGGCCCGGACGATCTACCTGACCCAGATCGGCTACATCACCATGAACACCAGCGAGCTGATCACCGTGCGTTTCCAGCGCATCCCGCATTACGTGAGCATTTTCACCGGCAAAGTACCCAAGCAGCGCGAGCTGGATCGTTTCTACGGCAAATTCGGTTATGCCGAAAAGGAGCCGGGGATCTTTGTGCCGTTGACAGAAACCTTTGAAGAGACGGCCGGGAAATGAACGCGCCGACGCTGGGCATCATTGGCGGAACGGGCTGGCTGGGCGGGGCGATTGCCAAGGCTGTGTTGGCGCAGGCGCTGTTGCCGGCGGGCAATCTGGTTATTTCCAATCGCTCGGGTGTCCATCCTTTGGCGCAACAAGGCGTTTGTCTCGTCACGGACAACCAGGCGCTGATGGACCGCAGCGACGTGGTCATCATCGCGGTGCGCCCCGAGCAGTTCGCCGGCCTGAGCCTCAACGCTACTGGCAAGACAGTCATTTCATTGATGGCCGGGATCACCGCGCAGGCCATTGCCGCCCGGACCTCGGCTTCGAGAGTGCTGCGGGCGATGCCCAATGCGGCGGTGGAGATCGGGCAGTCGTTTACACCTTGGTATTGCTTCGGCGTGGTGGATGCGGCGACGAAGAGCTTCGTCCAGCGCTTGTTCGGATGCGTCGGTACTGCCGCCGAGGTTGAGCAGGAAGACTTCATTGATTACCTTTCCGCGCTTTCCGGCACTGGCCCGGCCTTTCCCGCCTTGCTCATGACAGCCCTGGCCAATCAGGCGATGGAGGCCGGCATCCCCGCCGAGATTGCACAGCTTGCGGCGAAGAATGTCGTGGTCCACAGCAGCCAGTTACTGGCCAGCCATGACGCCCGGCAGATGATCGACGCCCTGGTCGCCTATCGCGGCGTGACCGCCGCCGCCCTGCAGGCGCTGACCGAGGGACATTTCGAGGAGCAGGTGGGGAAGGCGTTGCAAGCCGGTGCCGCGGTCGCCCGCCAGGGCCTGCAAGCCTGATTCACTGATCAGACCTGTGGGAGACCTGTGGGAGCGAGCCTGCTCGCGAAAGCGTCCGCCAATCCACCATCCCTGTCACTGGACCACCGTCTTCGCGAGCAGGCTCGCTCCCACATTTGGATCTTTATCAATCACAAGATTACTGTGCAACACAGAACCCTGTGGGAGCGAGCCTGCTCGCGAAAGCGTCCGCCATCCAGCATCCTTGTCACTGAACCACCGCTATCGCGAGCAAGCTCGCTCCCACATTTGGATCTTCATTATCGACACAATTGCAGTGTCCTTCTCCGGTCGCGCTTCAGATGTCCTTGACCAACCGCAGCGCATCGTAGATGGCCGCATGTGTATTGCGCGCCGACACCGCGTCGCCGATCCGGAACAGCTGAAAACGGCCTCCGGGGTTGGTCACGATATTCTGGGTTTTCCCGGCGATCAGGTTGTGCTGCTCGACCGCGCCGTTGTTGCTCGAATACGGCCGCAACTCAAAGTACAAATCGTCCAGGGGCAGGGTGCCGTGGTTGACCACCACCTGATCGACCACGCGCTGCTTGTGCACCTGGCCGTAGTCGCTGCCGAAGTGCGCAACCAGTTGACCGTCGCGTTTTTCCACGGAATCGACCCGATAGGTGACGGTGAAGGTGACGTTCAGGTCTTGCAGGCTGCGCATGTAAGGCACCAGGTTCATCGCCATCACCTCCGGTGCGAACGACCGGTCGGGCGTGACGATTTCCAGTTTCGCGCCGCTGCTGGCGATGATCTCGGCCGCCTGTAGCGCCGCGTGGTCGCCGGCGTCGTCGAAGATCAGCACGTTCTGGCCGGGCTTGATATCGCCGGAAATGATGTCCCAGGTCGACACCACCAGCTCATTACCTTGCTTGAGCACCTCGGTGTGGGGCAGACCGCCCGTGGCGACGATCACCACGTCCGGTTCTTCGGCCATCACCGTCTCGGCCTCGGCCCAGGTGTTGAACTGGAACTTCACGCCGAGGCGTTCGCATTGCGCCATGCGCCAGTCGATGATGCTGATCATCTCGCGGCGGCGCTCGCTCTGCGCGGTCAAGCGGATCTGCCCGCCTGGCTGGTCGGCCACTTCGAACACGGTGACTGCATGGCCGCGCTCGCCGGCCACCCGTGCCGCCTCCAGGCCCGCCGGGCCGGTGCCGATCACCACCACCTTGCGCTTGAGCGGCGCCTTGGGGATTTCGTGGGGCATGGTCGTTTCGCGCCCGGTGGCGGCGTTGTGGATGCAATACGCGGCGCCGCCCTGATAGATGCGGTCCAGGCAGTAGTTGGCGCCAACGCAGGGGCGGATCTCTTCTTCACGTTTTTCGATGATCTTGCGCACGATATGCGGGTCGGTCATGTGCGCGCGGGTCATGCCGATCATGTCCACTTTGCCCGAGGCGATGGCGTGTCGCGCCGTGGCGACGTCCGGGATCTTCGCTGCATGAAAGGTCGGGAAACCGGTGGCGGAGCGGATCTCGCCAGCAAAATCCAGGTGCGGCGAGTTGCGCATGCCCTGGATCGGAATCACGTCGGTGAGGCCGGCATCGGTATCGATGTGCCCGCGTACGACGTTGAGGAAATCCACCAGCCCGCTGTCCTTGAGCATGTGGGAAATCTGCAGGCCATCGCTGGCGCCGAAGCCGCCGGGCAGGTCTTCATCGCCGGTGTAGCGCACCCCCAGCAGGAAGTCCTCACCGCAACGCTGGCGGATGCCGCGCAACACATCGAAGGTGAAGCGCATGCGGTTTTCCAGCGAACCACCGTAGGGGCCGTCGAGATCGTTGGTCAGTGGCGACCAGAATTGATCCATGAGGTGCCCGTAGGCCTGCAGTTCCAAACCGTCGAGACCGGCGGCCTTCATGCGTTCGGCGGCGTCCACGTAATCCTTGACGATCCGGTCGATGTCCCAGTCTTCCATCTTTTTCGGGAACGCCCGGTGGGACGCTTCGCGGCGATGGGACGGCGAGACGACCGGCAGCCAATCAGCCTTGTCCCAGCGCGTGCGCCGCCCCAGGTGGGTCAGTTGAATCATCACCGCGGCGCCGTGTTCGTGGCATTCGTCGGTCAGGTCCTTCATCCATTTGACCACTTCGTCCTTGTACGCCAACACGTTGTTGAACACCGGCGGGCTGTCCCGTGAAACCGCAGCGGAGCCCGCGGTCATGGTCAACGCAACGCCGGCCTTCGCCCGTTCGACGTGATAGGCGCGGTACAAATCCTTCGGCATGCCATCCACGGGATACGCGGGCTCGTGGGAGGTGGTCATGATCCGATTCTTGAGGGTCAGATGCTTGATCTTGTAGGGCTGCAGCAGAGGATCGCTGGACATGGTGTTGCTCCGGGAACAGAACATCAGGCTTGGTTTTGACATAACGGTATGTGCAATGTTCATGTGTGTCAACGATTGAGACACAGGTGTACATTTTTCTTGCGCGGGGGAAAAACCAGGATTACCATCCAATCGAAACAGGGGTGGTCCGGCGTCTGCGCGCCGGTCATCGCGCATCGATCCAAGTGCAAGGGGGCTGTGCAAAGACCATGAAAGTGCTCGTTGCGATAAAGCGCGCCATCGATCCGAATGTGAAAGTCCGGGTGAAGGCTGACGGTTCAGACGTTGAGCTCAACGGCGTGAAAATGGCCTTGAATCCGTTCTGCGAGATCGCGGTGGAAGAGGCGATTCGCCTCAAGGAAAAAGGCCTGGCAACCGAAGTGGTGGTGGTCTCGGTGGGCACTTCGGCCGCCCAGGAACAACTGCGCACGGCGTTGGCACTCGGTGCGGACCGCGCACTTCTGGTCGAGACCAGCGCGACTCTCGAGCCCCTCAACGTCGCCAAGTACCTGAGCAAAGTAATCGATCAGGAACAGCCACAACTAATCCTGTTCGGCAAGCAGGCGATCGACCAGGAAAACAACCAGGTCGGGCAGATGGTCGCGCAGTTGATCGGCAGCGGTCAGGCCACTTACGCCTCGGCAGTCAATCATGTCGATGGGCAATGGCTCGTCGAGCGTGAGGTCGATGGGGGCAGCCAGGTGGTCGCGCTCTCGACGCCGGCCGTGGTGACCTGCGATCTGCGCCTGAATCAACCGCGCTATGCCTCGTTGCCGAACATCATGAAAGCCAAGAAAAAGCCTTTGGAAACCATTGCCGCCGACAGCTTGGGCGCGAGCGTGAAGCAACACTCGCGATTGCTGGGTGTCGTCCCTCCACCGGTACGCAAAGCAGGCATCACGGTCGCTTCGGTGACCGAGTTGGTGGATAAACTGAAAACCGTTGCGGGGGTGATTTGATGCGCACATTGGTGATTGCCGAGCACAGCGCCGGACAGCTGACGGCAGGCACCTGGAGTGCCGTGAGTGCTGCCGCGGCGTTGGGTACTGAAACGGATTTGCTGGTGATGGGCGGGACGGACGCCTCGGCCGTGGCGCAACAGGCAGCCTTGACCCAGGGCCTGGACCGGGTGCTGCTCGCACAAGCGGCGGTGTTCGAAAATGCCCTGGCTGAAAACGTCCAGCCGCTGATCACTTCGCTGGTGGCCGAGGGGTATACACACGTCGTTGCCGATGCCAGCAGCATGGGCCGCAATCTGCTGCCACGGGTCGCGGCGAGCCTGGATGTGGGCATGCTTTCGGACGTTACCCACATCGTCTCGGCGGACACTTTCCAGCGGCCTGTTTATGCCGGCAATGCCATCGCCACGGTGCAGTCGCTGGATCCGATCAAGTTGCTCACGGTGCGCGCTTCGGCATTCGCCCAAGCGTTATCCCATGACAAACCCTGCGAAGTGGTTGCAGTGGACGGCGGACAAAGCGCCAGCAACGTGCGTTTGGTGAGCGAACAACTGACGGCCAGCGAACGGCCCGACCTGTCGAGCGCCCGCGTCGTCGTTTCCGGTGGCCGCGGGATGCAGAGCAAAGAGAACTTCGCCCTGATCGAGCGGGTGGCCGACAAGCTAGGCGGTGCCGTGGGGGCCTCCCGCGCTGCTGTTGATTCGGGGTTCGCGCCCAACGATTTGCAGGTCGGGCAGACGGGCAAGATCGTCGCGCCGGAGCTTTACATTGCCGCAGGCATCAGTGGCGCCATTCAACATCTGGCGGGCATGAGCGGTTCAAAGGTCATCGTCGCGATCAACCAGGACGCCGAGGCACCGATTGCCCAAGTGGCGGATTACCTGTTGGTGGCGGATTTGTTCGAGGCGCTGCCGGCACTCGAAAGGGCATTGTGAATTCAAGACGTAAAACGACGATCCCGTGGCGAGGGAGCTTGCTCCCGCTCGGCTGCGCAGCAGCCGCAAAACCTGGGGCCGCTGCGCGACCCAGCGGGAGCAAGCTCCCTCGCCACGGGTTTATCGACAACCTTGAAAGAATCAGCCCGCCAACGGGCGGAGGAGGGCAAGCCACACTCAATAGCCGTGATTTCATAATTAGAACTTGCCCATGGCCGTGCGCGGTCACGATGGGAAATGAATGCTTCTGCTGCCCTGCCAATAACTATTAATACAGTCTGCGGAGATGCACATGATGACGTTACCCCGTAAAACTTTTATCGGCTGGTTTGCCGGCCTTGCATTGGCCTGCGGCAGCCTGATCGCTCAAGCCGAGGAACCCGCGCCCATTCGTATCGGCTGGGTGAACTGGTCGGATACGGAAATCGCCGTGAAGCTGGCGAATACCGCGTTGCAGGATCATCTCAAGCAACCGGTCAAGCTGGTACTGGCCGACATCGGCATCCAGTTCCAGGCACTGGCCAACGGCAATATCGATTTGATTCCGATGGTCTGGCTGCCGAGCACCCACAAGTCCTTCTTTGACAAGTACAAGGACAAGCTCGAAGACCTCGGCGTACTGTATGAAGGCCGGATCGGCATGGCGGTGCCCACCTCGATTCCTACCAGTGAAATTGCCAGTGTCGAAGACCTCAACAAACCCGAAGTGCGGGAGAAGCTCGGCGGCAAGATTCTCACCTCGGAAGTGGGCAATGGTCAGTACAAGCTGACGGAAAAAGCCATCAAGGAATACAAGCTCGACGGCTACAAGATGGTTGCGTCTTCAGAGTCCGGCATGCTGAGTGAACTGGATCGCAACATCAAGCGGGACAAGTGGTCGTTGGTCAACGCCTGGAGCCCCCACTGGATGTTCGCCAAATGGCCGCTGCGTTACCTGGATGATCCAAAGCAGATATTCGGTGGCGCCGAGCAGATCCACGCGATTGCCCGCAAAGGTTTCAGCGCCGAACATCCGGACGTGGCGCGCTTCTTCGCCAACTTCAAGATCCCGAAAGCGGACCTTGAGAAGTTGATGGCGGATGCCCGCGAAAGCACTGCGGACAAGGTGGTTGCCGAGTACTACGCGGCGAACAAACCGCGCTTCGAAGCGATGTTCGGCAGCCAGACTGCTTCCGCTACGCCAGCCCCGTAATCACCGCTGTCCCATGATGGTTTTGTTGCCGTCCGGTGCCCTTCGTCAGGGCACCGGACTTATTGTTTTCAAGGATGAATAGTCTGTAAGCGCTGCTACTGTCTGACAACTTTAAAGATACTCCGTTTTCGTTGTTGCAATCCTCGGATTCTAATGAGCAGCCCATCGAGGCCTAGCATCGGCAGACCTGCCTCCTCGTCAGCAGGCGCTATATCTCGTAGCGACTTTCCTTCGAAGGAGGAAAGCCAAAGAGCGTGCTATAGCACTTGCTGAAGTGAGGGGTAGAGACAAACCCGCAGGCAATGGCGACATCCGTGACGCTCAGCCTGGAGTTCTGTAGCAGGCGCCGTGCCTCGGTCAGCCGTAGTTCCAGATAGTAGCGTTGCGGAGACATATTGATCTGCCTGCGAAACAGGCGCTGGATCTGGCGCTTGGACAGCTGAACGCATTGAGCGAGCAAGTCCAGGCTCAAAGGTTCTTCAAGGTTGCATTCCATCAATGCAATGACTTCCCGCAGGCACGCACTGACTTTGCGGTCCAGGACCTTGGCCGAGGTACGAAACCGAGACTCATGGTCCAACAGGTCAAACACCGCGTCCGCAACTTTCGGGTCGAGGGCCGCGTACAGCCATTTCATCATGATCTGAAAGGCGCCGGCAGGGTTTGACGCGGTGAATCGGTCCCTGTCGAACACCACTGTATCCAGCGTCACCGTGGTCTTTGGTGAACACTCCGACAAGGCCATTCGTTGTTCGGCATGAATAGCACATCGGTAACCGTCCAGCAGCCCAGCCTTGCCCAGGTACCAAGCGCCGTTCCATAACCCGCCGAGCGCAATGGGCAGGTTCGCCAGTTTGGTCAGCAGCGTTACCAGCCCGTGGGGGAGTACCCTCGGCGTGCGCAGGCCGCCGCAGACAATCATCAAGTCCAGCGCCGCGATCCTGATATCGGTCAACGGTGTGTCTGGCCTGATGGGGATTGCCAGGTCGCTGATCACTTCAGAGTCGTTGCGACTGAAAGTATGGATTTTTATCGACCCTGGCTGAATCAGATTGGCGGTGACAAGCACGTCCAGGCATTGAGTGAAGCAGGTCAGGGAGAAGTTATCGAGCAACAGGAAGCCCACGCTCGATGTTTTCTGGGACTCGATCATCGCGTTCATGAGTGGTGCTTCGTATCCCGCAGGAAACTGTCATCGAAAGGGTAGTGGGTGAGTAACTCATAACCGGCCTCGGTCACCAGCAATTGGTTCTCCAGCTTGATGCCATCCTGTCCGCCCACCTCACCGACATACGCCTCGACGCACAGGGCCATGCCCGGCTGCAGTTCGCCCTCGTATCCGTAGGACTCCAGGTCCTCTGGATAACGAATGCTCGGGTACTCGTCACACAGCCCGACGCCGTGATAAAGCACGCCATACCGTTGAGCCCGGCACGGCTCGGGCAACCGGTGCGCTTTGGCGGTCAGTTCGGTGAAGCGTACGCCTGGCTTGATCAACTCGGTGTTATGGATGATATGGTCATGGGCGATCCGGTACAGGCGTTTCTGTTCGGGCGTGGGCTCCAGCCCCCCGCAGATCCAGCTGCGGGACATGTCCACGCACATGCCGTAGGTGCCGATCAGATCCGTGTCGAATGACAGCAGGTCGCCGTCGTTCAACACGCGTGGGCCGGACTCCTGGAACCAGGGGTTGGTGCGAGGACCGGAACTGAGGATGCGCGTCTCGATCCATTCGCCACCGCGGCGGATATTGCCGGAATGCAGCGCGGCCCAGACATCGTTTTCGGTCGCGCCGGCGCGCATTGCCTGGTGCATTTCGGCCACTGACGCTTCGCATGAAGCCACCGCACAGCGCATCGCCTTGATTTCATCCGGGCCCTTGATCATGCGCGCGAATTCGGTCACTTCCTGGCCGCTGCAAATCTCGATTGCCAGGGCATCCAGGGCACGTACGCCGGCGACTTCTATTCGATCGACCGCAAGCCGTCGGTTGACTCCGGCGTGTTGGCGCAGCAAATCGTCGATTTGCGCGGCGAAATGCCTGGCGTGTCGATCAGTGTGTTCACCGGTCTCGAAAAAGAAAAAAGATGCCCCGCTGCGTAGCTCCGTCACCAGCGGCAAGTGGGCGGACAAGTGATCACAGCCATGGAAGTCCCACAAAACCACATGCCCACTGGCGGCGACGAAGCATGCCCGTGCAGGGTTATGAGTCGTCCACAGTTGCATGTTGGTGGCATCGGTCGCGTAGCGGATATTCAGCGGATCGAATAACAGGATGCCACCCAGGTCACGGGCGACAAGCTGATCGACAATCCGTTGTAATCGGTACTTGCGCAGGGTGGGCAAATGGGGCGGCTCCAGGCCCAGCCGCTCCCATTCCGCAAACGCCAGCGGCGTAGGGCCTATCTCGACGCGGTTGTTGTCATCGACGGAGCCGTCTTTTTTCAGTGCTACTGCACGCTGCCTCGCCGGGTCGATGCGCCGGGCAGAGGCTGGAATCGAAAAAGGTGAAGGAGGCATGATGGCGTCCAGTGTTCAGTCTGCTAGAGGTATTCAGCTGTGCCGGCCTCTTCGCGAGCAGGCTCGCTCCCACAGGGTCATGTGTACGCCCGAGGAATGTGGGAGCGAGCTTGCTCGCGATGAGGCCAGTACAGTCGCTACAAAATCGCGACCCTTATTAAAAGCATCCAGCTTACGAAGCATCGATCCAGATGGTTTTCAGCTCGGTGTATTGATCATGTGCCCAGACGGATTTGTCGCGACCACCAAAACCGGACTCCTTGTAGCCGCCGAACGGCGTGGAGGCGTCGCCTTCACCGAAACAGTTGACCGTGACCACGCCCGCCCGAATTTCCCGCGACAGCCGCAAGGCGTTACGCAGGCTACCGGTATAGGCAGATGCCGCCAGGCCGTAGACCGTGTCGTTGGCCAGCGCAATGGCTTCGTCGATCGTGCTGAAGCGGGTGACGCTCAGGACCGGGCCGAAGATCTCCTCGATGAACAGGCGACTGTCACGTTCAACGCCGTCGATGATCGTCGGCTGCACGAACACACCGGACTCGGTCTCGCCACCTTGCAACACATTGAGTTTCTGCTCGGCCGCATATTCCAGATACGAACGCACCTTCTCGAAATGCGTTTTGCTGATCATGGCCCCGAGGCGATTTTGCGGATCCAGCGGGTCACCCATTTTCCAATCACGAAGGTGCTTGCCGATCAGTTGCAGCAACTCATCCTTGACGTCTTCATGGACGATCAGCCGCGACGACGCCGAGCAGTTCTCGCCCATGTTCCAGAAAGCGCCGGCGGTCACATACTGGGCAACCTGATCGAGGTCTTCGCAGTCATTCATCACCACGGCGGGGTTCTTGCCCCCCAGTTCCAGCACCACGCGCTTGAGGTTCGACTCGGACGCATACTTGAGGAACAACCGGCCTGTGTCGGTAGAACCGGTGAAGCTGACCATCGCCACATCCATGTGCCGGCCGATTGCCTCGCCAGCCTCGCGACCACCGCCAGGGGTAATGTTGAATACACCGGCCGGAATACCAGCCTCATGAGCCAGCTCGGCGACACGCAGCGCGGTCAGGGTGGTTTCCTTGGCGGGCTTGACCACGATGGAACAGCCGGCGGCCAGGGACGGACCAATCTTCCAGGCCAGCATCAACAGCGGGAAGTTCCAAGGCAGGACCAGGCCGACCACGCCGATCGCTTCGCGCACCACCATGGTTACGGCACCTTGGCCGGTCGGCGCGGTACTGTCGTACACCTTGTCGATCAACTCGGCATGCCAGCGCAAGGTATGGATGGTATCGGGCACATCGACATTCTGGCATTCGCTGACCGGCTTGCCACTGTCCAGGCTTTCCAGCACCGCGAGCTCATGGGCATTGTCTTCCAGCAACTGGGCGAAACGCAGGAGCACCTGCTTGCGTGCGCCGGGCGACAGCTTGTGCCAGCGGCCATCCTCGAACGCTTGCTTCGCGGCAGCCACGGCAACGTCGACGTCACGGGTATCGCAAGCCGCTACCTCTGCAAGCTGTTCGCCCGTGGCAGGGTTCGTCGTGATGAAGGTGCTTCCGGAGAGTGCATCGCGGAACTCGCCATTGATGAAAGCCTGGGTAGGAAACTGCAACTTGGCGGCGATGGCCGCGTACTGTTCCTTGGTCAGTAAATCAGCCATCTCATGCACCTCCAGTGATTTGCGCGATGTTGCGCTTGAGCTCGGTGACGACACTTTGCAGCGCCTGCTTTTCATCAAGGTCCAGGCCGTGCAGGGGGGCACGCAGGCCACCGGTGCTCAAGCCGTTCAGTTCACAGCCGTACTTGATGGACTGGACAAATTTCCCACCTTCCAGGAAATCCATCAGCGGCATCATCGCCGCCATGATTCGGCGACCTTTGTCGAAGTTCTTCTCGACCACGCAGGCCTCGTACAGCGCGACGTGTTCACGGGGAATGAAGTTGGAACCGGCACATACCCAACTGCGGGCGCCCCAGGCGAAAAACTCCAGGGCTTGATCGTCCCAGCCGCAAGACAGAGCGATGTGCGGGTACTTGCAGGCCAGACGGTGCATCTGCGCCATGTCACCGGAGCTTTCCTTGATGGCGACGATGTTTTTCACATCACGGACCTCATCAAAGAACTCCGTGCCCATGCTCACGCTCATGCGGCCTGGATAGTTGTAAAGCATGATGGGGAGATTGGCGGCGCGGTCCACTGCCTTGACGTGCAGCGCGATTTCCTTTTGCGTTGGCAGTGCATAGGGCGGTGAGCCCACCAGCAGCGCATCGGCCTTGATCGCCTTCGCCGCTTCGGCGTAGGCGACCGAGTCTTCGGTGCGGATGGCGCCGGTCCCCACGATCAGCGGCAGGCGACCGCGCAGCACGTCCTTGGCCTGGGCAGCCAGGTCGAAACGCTCCTGGGCGGTGTGGGCATAATATTCGCCCGTTGAGCCACCAATAATGATGCCGTGTACCTTGGCGTCGACCAGATACTCCAGGACTTCGGCGAAGGCTGTCTTATCGATACTGCCGTCTGAGGTCAGGGGCGTAACGGCCGGTGTGTAAATGCCTTCAAACTTCATTGATATCGCTCCAGTTAATGTCACTGTTCAATCAAGGGAGGCCGCTTGCCGAGAATCGAGCGAGCGGACCTGAACTTCTTCAAGTGTGTCGGGGCGGGTCAACTTTCTTTACCGGCGCGGTATTGCCCCCAGCGCAAACTTATATTGACGCCCGCTGAAACCAGCGGGGCGGGTGGATTAGGGCAGGGGCCGGGTGATTTCAAGACGAAGTCAATAAGTTCGGAGTGTTCGCCGGCCAGCCAATCCGCCAGAAGTTTTCCGGTCGCCGTCCCGCGGGTAACACCCAGGCCGTTGCAGCAAAGTGCCCCATAGACATGGGGTGATAGTTCGCCGAAATAACCCATATGGTTACGCGAAAGAGCCAGTGCACCGCCCCAGGTATATTCGAAGTTCATCTCGGGCAACATGGGAAAGCGTTGCTCGAAAGAGGCTTGATGCCTGGCGACAAAACGTCTCAAGTATTTTGCATCGCTGCGCCCGTCGGGGTTGAAGCTGAAACTGTTACGGATCAACAGGCGGTTGTCCGGGGTGCGACGTACCGTGGTGCCGAATGGGTCCGCAGGAATCACCCCCCAATAAGGCCGGCCGCCCAGGCGAGCTTGCTCTTGCTCGGTCATGGGACGGGTCAGGCTGGCATAGGTGAACACCGGTAGCATTCGCCCTTTCAGGAAGCCGAAACTCATGCCAAAGGCATTATTGGTCAGGATCAGTTTGTCGGCGGTGATTGAGCCCCCGGCGTGCTTGAGCACCGTCCTGGTGCCGTACTCGACATGCGTGATCGCGGTGTTTTCGTAGAGTGTCACGTTGCCGGGGAGGCTGTCGGCCAGACCTTTGACCAGCGCCGAGGGCTGAAGCAAGGAAGTCCCTGGCGTAAATAAGGCCTTGCGGTAGAAATGCGTGCCGATATGTTCGGGTAGTTCGCCAGCCTCGATCATCTGGTAGGGTTGATCGAGCTTATCGAGTCCGCGACGGTAGGCTTCCAGCACAGCGATGCCCCGTGGTTCAACGGCCGCCTGATATTTGCCGCAATGCTTCATCTGGCAATTGATGTTGTGGCGTTCAACCAACTCTTTTAAATAGCTCAGGCCGCTCAAATTAAGTTTAAGGGTTGTTTTGGCAGTGGCGATATCACCGATGTAATCTTCTGCGGCGATGTCATGCGGCAAGTCGATAGCGAATCCGGCATTGCGACCGGAAGTGCCAAAGCCGATTTCCTGAGCGTCGATCAACACAATGTGATCGTCGGGGAAATGAGTCGCGAGCTGCCGGGCGGCGGCGAGCCCTGTAAAACCGGCACCGACAATCACCCAACGTGCGCTGTCGTGACCTTGATGGGCTGGCTTGACCTGGCGCCCCCTGCTCAAGTGATACCACCCGCAAGACTGATCATCGGCAGGTAACGAAGAGACTTTCAACATTTCAAGATCCTGTTCATTCAACCAATCCGACGCCTGTCTTGCGAAAGCTTGCTTGGCAATTTCACGGCGACTGAGTATTTAACGGGCGTAACGGTCAAGACGTTGCAGTTTCAATGAGCGATAGGGTAAGGCATTAAATTTATTCTGATGATGCTTGATATCCAGCAACATTAAATCAAGAAAAAAGATAACCCTCCGTTATCAGTAATCGAAACGGAAGCTTTCAATTGGATTTCATAAACTAAATGTTGCGTAGAACCGAGCGCCATTAAAAGGCGGGGGCAGTCATCGATTCGCCCCGCCTCTTGTTCGTATCAATTGCTGGCTTGTGTCGCTGCGGCGCGAGCAGTTTGTAACCAGGTATCAAACTGCTGCCGATGGGCGGCTACCCACTCCTTGGCGTGACGGCGAATATCCGCAGGCTTTTTCTCGCCCTGTTGCATCTTCAAGTTCTGGGCACTTTCGTCAGCGGTAGTAATCTGCATCACCGAAAGGAACTTCAAGGCTGCCGGATTTTTGTCGGCGAAATCTTTATTCAACACGGCCTCGACCTTATCCACTGCAAAGCCGAGATTCTTGCCCTTGTACATCGTGTCAACGTTATTGTTGCCATCAGGCAGGTCGGTTTTCGGTACTTCCAGCCAGACCACATCCCTGTCTTCGACCAGAACGGTGGCGATCCACTGTGGGACCCAGGTGAAGTAGAGAATCGGCTGCCCTTCCTTATAACGAGTAATGGTGTCAGCCATCAGCGCGAAATAGGAGCCCTGGTTGACCGTGACCGTTTTTTCCAGGTCATAGGCCTTCATGTGATGGGCAATGATCAGCTCGCAGCCCCAGCCAGGATTACAGCCCGTCATGTCTGCCTTGCCGTCGCCGTTGGTGTCGAACAGCTTGGCGATTTCCGGTTTCTTCAAGTCGGTGATGTACTTGATGTTGTGCGCTTCAGCGGTCTTTTTGTCGATCAGATAACCTTGAAGTACACCGGGCATGATGTCGCCCGCCTTGACCATGGCTTTATCACCCCCGGCCTGCTGGAAGAATTTATCGTGCAACTTGTCCCACAAGTGCACGGTAAAGTCCGCGTCACCGTTACCCAAGGCCATCATCATGACGCCGTATTCGGTCTCCTTGGGCTCCTGCACCTTGTAACCCAGCTCTCGCAACCCTTCCATGGCCACTTCGCCGCGGAAGCGCTCTTCGGCGATGGAAGGGAAGATGGGGGTGACCTTCACACCGTCGCCCGGTTGGTTCGTCGAGGCGTTTGCGCACAGGGACATGGCCGCAATGGCGAGGGCTGTAGCGCAATTGAGAATGCTGCGGGAGAGCTTGAATTCAGACATTGTCGCGTACCTTTTTTTGGGTTTTTTCTTCAAGTGCGGCAGATCGAAAGTGGGATTCAGGCGGTCTTGCTCCGCCCCGCAGGCTGTCTTGCGCCGAACAGGCGTAGCAGCAGACCTACGGGACCGGTGTGATACCAGCGCAGGCTCGGGTCGGCGCCGGTGCGCGCGCCCATGGCTTGGGTCAGGCGGTCAAGGAAGATGGCGAGCAGTACCAGGCCCGTCCCGCCGACCGTGGCCAGGCCCATGTCCAGGCGACCGATGCCGCGCAGGACCATCTGTCCAAGGCCGCCCACCGAGATCATCGAGGCGATGACCACCATCGACAGCGAGAGCATCAGGGTCTGATTGAGTCCCGCCATGATGGTCGGCGTCGCCAGTGGCAGCTGGACACGGGTGAGCATCTGCCGCGGTGTGCAACCAAACGCGCGGGCCGCTTCTATCTTGTCCTCCGGTACCTGGCGGATGCCCAGGTTCGTCAGGCGCACCAGAGGGGGGAGGGCGAAGACAATCGTCACAAGGATGCCCGGCACGTTGCCGATGCCGAACAGCATGACGACCGGCACCAGGTAAACGAACGCCGGCAGTGTCTGCATGGCATCGAGGATGGGCCGCAGGACCTTTTCCAGGTTGTCGCTGCGGGCACAGAGAATACCCAGTGGAATACCCAGCAGCGCGCAAAAGAACACCGAGGTCAGTACCAGCGCCAGGGTCGTCATCGACTCGGACCAGACACCGATCAAACCCAGCAGTGTGAGTGTCACAAAGCACAGCAACGCCATGCGTTTACCAGCGAGTTGCCATCCGAGCAATGAAGACAGGATGATGCCGATGCTCGGTGGAATGCTCTGCAGAATGAACTCAACGCCGTTAAGTACCTGGTCAATTGGCCAGCGGATGGCGCGAAATACATCGCGAAAGTTGTGCACCAGAAAATTCAGGGTGCTTTCCACCCAATCGCCGAGCGGGATGGTGGCGACTTGGAACGGGTCGAGAAAACTGAACTCGGACATCAGGGCTTACCTCTTCACGGTTGTATCAATGGCGGCTCAGCGTTTGCAGCAACTCGCTCTTTGACAGGGTCCCGGTGAGCGCGCCCGAGCGGTCCAGTACTGGGACCGGATACGGCAGGTTGGCCGCAATTTCCAATACTTCGTGCAGGGGCGTATCGGTAAATACCGGCTGGTGTTGGTGCTGGGTGTGATGTGTGCTGCCACCCGCGCCACTGGTATCGATGTCGACGACCCCGAGCAGTTGCCCTCGTTCATCGACCAGGTAACCAAACGGAAGGCCGGCCTTGAACTGCGGTGCTTGACCATTCACTTTACGAACCCATTCCGGATCAAGCCTGGCCACGTCGCCCGCCTTGAGAATCCGTGAACTGTCGAACCCTTTGAAAAAGGTGCGTACATAGTCATTGGCGGGTTGGCTGATCAGCTCTTGAGGCGTGCCTATCTGCACCACCTGGCCGCCCTCCATGATCGCGATGCGGTGGCCGATGCGAACGGCTTCCTCGATGTCGTGGGAGATAAAAATGATGGTCCGCTTCTGTTCGGCTTGCAGGCGAATGAGCTCCCCCTGCATCTCGCTGCGGATAAGCGGGTCCAGCGCGGAAAAGGCCTCGTCCATCAGCAGGATGGTCGGGTCGTTGGCCAGCGCACGGGCCAGGCCTACGCGTTGCTGCATGCCGCCGGAAAGTTGATGCGGATAACTGTGCTCCTGTCCGGCAAGACCGACCTGGCTGAGGGCTTCCCGGGCGCGGCTATGCCGTTCCTTTTCGGCGATGCCGGAAATTTCCAGGCCGAAGGCGGTGTTCTCCAGGACACTCATGTGAGGCATCAGGGCAAAGGATTGGAACACCATGCCCATCTCTTTACGGCGAACATCAAGCAGGGCTTTATCAGCCAGCCCGGTAATTTCCCGACCGTTCAGATAAATGCTGCCGGAAGTGGGCTCGATAAGGCGGTTGAACAAACGCACCATCGTCGACTTGCCAGAACCCGAGAGCCCCATGATCACAAAGATTTCGCCACGCTTGACGGCGAAGCTGGCGTCGAAAACACCAATAACCTGGCCTGTTTTCTCAAACACATCTTTTTTGCAGGCGCCGGCGGCAAGCATCTTCATCGCCGCGTCGGGTTGTGCGCCGAATATCTTGAAAACGTTCTTAACAGAAATGATTTCGTCTGAACTAGTCATCGCGTCCCTCCTTTGCGTGTAACGCTACAAGCGCACGAAATCGAATTGAGTTCGAGCGTTGGTAATTTAGGCGGGCAGGAATAAATGATTGAATGGCGCATGACATTGACCTTGTTTTTATTGTTTGCCCTTGGGCTCGGGCTTTTTTTCAATCTATGGGTATCCTTGTGTTAAATCCAACAACATTTACCGGGCTTTATGGATAACCTAACGTTATCGAGGCCTGTCGAAACGACCGCCTTGGCGTAATCACGACGCTTTGTATGGCCCGCGCCAGGCTATTGGGTTACGCTCCGGCGCTTTCGCGGATGCTAGGAGTGCGAGGGCTTGCCATGCTCAGCAGACACGTTGACCCCGATACATTACTGCTTAGAATGCCTTCCCTCAGGGCTGTCAGAGCGTTTGTCGCCGCCGCCAAATACGAAAGCTTCACTCGGGCGGCGGAGGCACTTTGTGTATCGCAAGCAGCGATCAGTCGGCAGATCCGAGAGCTTGAGGACTCCTTGGGCGCTCAATTGTTCATGCGTGCCGGGCGGACTGTAGAGCTGACCGCCGAGGGAAAGATCTTTTTTGAGGCGGCCCAACTGTCCTTCGTTAATATCGCACAGGCGGCTGAAAGGATTCGTACCACGCCGACGCAGAAGCACATTCTGACTGTTTGTTGCTCACCAGCATTCTCCGCATTATGGCTGTCGGAACATCTTCCAGAGTTTCGTGCAACGAACCCGGATATCGAGTTCAATCTGATCACTACCCAGAACTTTGTGAATATGGAGCCTGGCGTAGAGCCGGACATCATCATCTCGAAGATCCGCAAAGTCGGGGACGGGTACAAGAGTTATCAGTTGTGCCACGACATTATTTATCCTGTTTGCTCTCCCGTGTTCCTGGAGGCGCACCCCGAACTGACTTCGCTTGAAGGCGTGCGCGATTCTTCGCTACTCAATCTGAGTCCCTATGGCCGGTCGGGGGTGGCTGAGCATGTTGACTGGGGGGTATGGCTGGCGTTTCTGAACGTTGATATTGATGAGCGTCCTGGTGACTGCCCGCCTATTTTTCATGCCAATGACTACAACCTGATCATGAATATGGTCTTGACCCATCAGGGCGTCGCACTCGGCTGGAACCAGCTGGTCGGGGCCATGGTCGAGAGAGGGCAGCTTGTTCGTCCCGTCGAGCAGCAGGTGACGCTTCGAAACAGTCTTCATTATGTTGCCTGTAATGAAAGGACTGAATATGAAGATGCCTGTCGGAGAGTGCGAGACTGGATCCTCTCGAAATTTTCCAGATTGGCCGTATAAGTTTCTCCCGACGTAGGTCCCTCTTGGCCGTTAGCGAAATCCAAACAAGGTAGTGTCTGGATTCGCCCGGTCATAACGCCAAGTTATCAGTTGAACAACGAAAATGTAGTTTTGCCGACCGGATTGGCTATCGTACCCTTCGGGCTAAACATGGCTGATACATGTGTATCCAGCGGCTGCGCTGAAAATCGTTCGCGCAGGATCCGTTGGCCATGACACTGCTCTCTGGGCGTACTTGCCATTAACCGTCAGGTTGATGTGTAGAGGATAATAATGAATATCAGAACATCCGTGATCGACCTGATTCAAAAGCGCAAGGCGCGCCACGCGCTTCCTCGCGAACTGTACATTGAACCTGAGGTTTTTCGGCAGGATCTCGAGCAGATCTGGCACAAGGACTGGATCTTTGCCGGGCATACCTTTGAGCTTGAAAAACCCGGGCAATACCTGACGTTGCAGATCGGCGACTATCCCGTCCTGATCGTCAGGGATAAAAGTGGTCAGGTCCGGGCTTTTCACAACGCTTGTCGTCACCGTGGCTCCAAAGTTTGCGAGCACGCCCAGGGCAAAGTCGCAAAACTGGTCTGTCCTTATCACAAGTGGACTTTCGAACTGGATGGCAGTCTTTTGTTTGCCGGTAACATGGGCGCTGACTTCGACAGGTCGCAATACAATTTGAAGCCTGTCCATTGTGAAGTTGTTCACACCTATATTTATGTTTGTGTCGCTGACAAGGCGCCGGAATTCGTCAGTTTCAGAAATGCTGTAAGTCCATTTATAGCCCCGCATTTCCTGGATAACTGCAAGGTCGCTTTCGAGTCCAACCTTGTCGAAAAGGGTAACTGGAAACTTGTCTTTGAAAATAACCGCGAGTGCTTTCACTGCGACGGTACCCATCCGGAACTGATGAACTCCTTTGTCGAGAACCTTTCGGTGGCCGGGGTGGGCGGCGAAGATGATCCCGAACTGAGCGCACACTGGAATCGCTGCGAGACCGCGGGGATGCCCAGCAAGTTGGTCATGGATCCCGATGGCCGGTTTCGTATGACACGCATCCCACTTTCGGCAGGCGCCGTGAGTTACACAATGGACGGTAAACCTGCTGTGGCGGGACGCCTGGATAAAAGCGGCGAGCCGGATATTGGCGCCTTGCTGTATTTCAACTACCCATCTACCTGGAATCACTTCCTTGGTGATCATGCGTTGAGCTTCCGCGTCCTCCCGATCGGACCGGACGAAACGCTTGTCACGACCAAATGGCTGGTGCCCAGTACCGCCGTTGAAGGTGTTGACTACGAGATCGATCGGCTGACCAAGGTCTGGCTTGCCACCAACGATCAGGATCGTCGTTTGGTGGAAGGTACGCAGGCCGGTATTACCTCACCGAGTTACGAGCCGGGACCTTTTTCGGACATCGCGGAAAACGGTGTATGCCAGTTTGACGATTGGTACTGCGAAACCATGCTTAAGCGGCTCCAAACCCATATTCCGCTCAAGTCGGTGGGCTGATTCCCCGTCATGAGTGCGTTCGATCAGAGATTCCGAACTTCGTGTCGGTCAAGGACAGCAGTGGTGACCTTGCCGCCCAAGCCGCGCTGATCCGTACGGGCCTGCCGACGATGAATGGCGCCGATCCATTGGTGCCCTACGCGCTCTTCGCCGGGGCCGCAGGTCTGATCTGGGGCGGCGCTAACATGGCTCCAAGCGCTTGCGTTGCCGTGGTAGAGGCCGCCATGAGGCACGACTGGATCAGTGCCAGGGAGATCTGGCGGTCGATAGAGCCGGTGATGTCGTTGATCTGGCAGGGTGACTATGTGCAGTCGGTCTACGCCGCTGCCGAGATCACCGGCTACGGAGCGGGAAACCCGCGTCGGCCGTTGGCGCGTTTGGCCGCTGGTAAACTCGACGCGCTCAAGGTTGCCCTTGAACCGTTGATCGCGCTTGAATCTGATCTCGCCTGAGGATCGGGCGCGGGCTTACGAGCGTGCCGGGCGAATGATGTCGTCTCCCTCGAAATGGAATGATCCATGAGCAACCAGTCGGACAGCGCGGCACCTGCTTACGATGTGCCCAGGCCTCGGCTCGGTATCATCCTGTGCCTTCTCTCGATGCTGGTGTTCGCCAGCCAGGACGGGATTACCAAGGTACTGGTCAAGGACCTCCCGATTGCGCAGCTGGTGATGGTGCGCTATTGGGCCTTCCTGGTTTTCGCTGTCGGCTATGGCGTCTTCCAGGGAAACCTGCGCACCGCCTGTCGAAGCCGCCACCCCTGCCTGCAGATCATTCGCGCCTTGATCGGCGTGGGTGAAATCGCCTTGTTCGGACTGGGGCTGCGCTACCTTGGGCTGGCGGAAATGCACGCGCTGTATGCAGTCTTCCCGCTGATGACGCTGGCCTTGGCTGGAGCGTTCCTGGGCGAGTTCATCGGGGTTCGTCGATGGATAGCCGCCGCCATCGGTTTTACGGGGACACTGGTTATCCTTCGCCCCGGCACCGGTGTCTTCGAGCTGGCGGCGCTTATCCCGCTGTTGTCCGCCCTGGGCTTCGCGATTTTCAGCGTGCTGACCCGGCGGATCAGCCAACATGATTCGTTCGCTACGAACCTGCTTTACATGGGGTTCTTCGGCGCGATAGCCATCACCTTGTGGGGGCTTCCAGGTTGGGTTTCGCCAAGCCCGATGCAATGGGCCCTGATCGCGGTGCTTTCCACTACCGGGGTTGTGGCCCAGCTGTTGTTGCTCCAGGCGCTCAAGTACGCAACGGCAGCCACGCTCCAACCGTTCAACTACACCTTGCTGGTGTTCGCCACGCTGATTGGCCTGCTGGTATTCGGTGAGCTGCCCGACACCTGGACCGTGGTGGGTGCATGTCTGGTGATTGCGGGTGGGATGTATGCGATCAAGGCGAAAGGGTAGCCACCGGGCAGATGCCCAGCGGCTGTGACACCGCCTTCGCGAGCGAGCTCGCTCCCACATTTTTGATCTTTAGCGGACACAAAACCCAAGTAACCGCAGAACTTCAGCAGACACAAAACTAAGGTAACCGCAGAACCCCTTGTGGGAGCGAGCTTGCTCGCGAAGAGGCCAGCACAGTCAACATTTTCATTGGCTGTGACACCGCCTTCGCGAGCAGGCTCGCTCCCCCATTTTTGATCTTTAGCGGACACAAAACTCAAGTAACCGCAGAACTTCAGCAGACATAAAACTAAGGTAACCGCAGAACCCCTTGTGGGGGCGAGCTTGCTCGCGAAGAGGCCAGCACAGTCAAAACATCTATCAACTGTCAGGCCGCCTTCGCGAGCAGGCTCGCTCCCACATTGGATCTTCGGCGGGACATAAAGCCGATTTAGAACCTGAAGCGTCCCACCAAGCCCTTGAGTTGCCCGGAAATATCGGTCAGCCGCCCCGAACCGGTCTGCGCCGTGTGCGCGAATTCCTCGACCAGTTGCGCATCGGAATGGATCTGCGCGATGTGCCGGTTGATGTCCTCGGCCACTTGATGTTGTTGCTCCGCGGCGGTGGCGATCTGGGTGTTCTGGTCGCGGATCGAGTCCACCGAGGTGCGGATCTTGTCGAAGCTGTCGCGAGCCTGCTGGATGCGCTCGACGCTGGTATGCGACACCTGCAGGCTGTTCTGCATCTGTTGCGTCACTTCCTGGGTGCGCCGCGCGAGGTTGCCGAGCAGACTGTCGATCTCGCCGGTGGAATCGGCGGTGCGCCGCGCCAGGGCGCGGACCTCGTCGGCCACCACGGCAAAGCCGCGGCCCTGATCGCCCGCGCGCGCCGCTTCGATGGCCGCATTGAGCGCCAGCAGGTTGGTCTGTTCAGCGATCGAACGGATGGTGTCGAGGATGGTGTTGATGTTCTTGCTGTCCTGCTCCAGCGCCTGCATGGTCTGGGTCGACTGCTGCAATTCCTCACTCAGCTTCAGCACACTGCCCGTGGCTTCGCCGATGTGGTGCTGGCCGTCATGTACATCGCGATAGCCGGTGTCCGCGCTGACGGCGGCCTGGCTGCAGGAGCGGGCCACCTCGTTCGCGGTGGCGACCATTTCGTTGAACGCGGTGCTCACCAGCTCCACGGCCTGGCGCTGGCGCCCGGCGGCATCGTTCATGTTCTGGGCCACGTTGCTGGTATCGGCCGCGGCAGTTTGCAGGTCGGAAGAAGCGCTGCCGATGCGCTGCATCAGTTGCGCGATCATGGCCAGGAACTGGTTGAACCAACCCGCCAGGGTGGCCGTTTCGTCCTTGCCCTGCACCGACAGTTTGCGGGTGAGGTCGCCTTCACCTTCGGCGATTTCCTGCAGGCCATTGGCAACGCCACGAATCGGCCGCACGATCACGCTGGCGAAGCTGGCGCCGACGATGGCGAAGACCACGGCCAGCGCGGCGGCGATAGCGGCGATCAACCAGGTCAGGCTCGAAGCCTCGGCCATCACTTCGTCGCGCTTGATCAGGCCGATGAAGCGCCAGCCCAGGCTTTTGGAGGTGACGATGTTGGCCATGTAGGGCACGCCATCGATCTCGATCTGGGTGGCGCCATCGCTGCTCTTGGCCAGCGCGGCGTAATTGGGGCCGAGGTCGGCCAGCGGCTTGAAGTTGTGCTTGGCCTCGGCCGGGTCGACCAGCACGTTGCCGCTGGCCTCCACCAGCATCAGGTAGCCGCTGTCGCCCAGCTTGATGTTCTTGACCAGTTCGGTCAGCTGTTTGAGCGACACATCGAGGCCGACCACGCCGACCAGCTTGCCGCTGGCATCGGCGACGGTGTGCACGATGCCGATCAACGACACGTCGTCCGGTGCCCAGTAATAAGCATCGGTTTTCACGGTGGTGCCAGGCGCTGCAATAGCCGCCTTGTACCAGGGGCGTACGCGCGGGTCGTAGTTGGAAATCTTCGGATCATCCGGCCAACTGGCATAGCCGCCGTCCGCCAGGCCCAGGGACAGGTAGGCGGTGGTTGGATGGCTCTTGGCGAACTGGTCGAAAATCGCCAGCAGCTGTTTGTTGTTCTCGGTCAGCGGGATTTGCGCGGCGTCAGCGCCCGAGTAGTTCTTCAGGTCCTTGGCCGCGACGATCCGCGGGTCCTTGGCGAAGAACTCGACGTTCTGCATGATGCCGTCGAAGAACTGCTTCATGCCGTTGTCGATCTGGCGGATCTCGCGGCCGCTGCTGTCCAGGAAGTTGGCTTGTGCCGCATCGCGCAGGTTCAATACAACGAGCACCGCCACCAGGATAACCGGGAGGCAGGCAATGGTCGCGAACGCCCATGTCAGCTTCTGTTTGATATTCATGACTTCTCCCGCAGGTATTTATCGGTGTTGGAAACGGCGGAAACAGTAGCGGTGAGCGTTGCGAACTCTTGGGGGAAAAGCGCCCATGCCTACTCTCAGGCTATCGACCAATGTCGTATTCCCTTGAGGTCACCACCGGTCGGACGTCGCTAACGCTGACAGTGATGTCGCGCAGGCGATGGTTGCCTTTGCGGTTAATCGGGAAGATGGCTTGGCTCGGGCAATCCGCCCGGGTCCGGTCCAGATCGCCTTCCTGTCTCACGAGGCCCCATGCCCAGCGCATTCGAAAGCGTACTCAAGAACAAGAACATGGCCTATCGCCCCCAAGGGGCTGCGCCTGTGGGACAAGCGCCGGTGCGCGTCGCGTTTGTGCTGATGGACAACTTTTCCATGATGTCCTTTACCGGCGCGGTGGACGCGCTGGTCACCGCCAACCTGATGAGCGACATGCCGCTTTATGAAGTGCTGACGGTGGGCGCTTCGGGCGGGCAGGTGACGAGTGACCTGGGCATCGTCATTTCCACCGATATCGAGCTGGCGCAATTGCCCGATAACCTCGACGTGCTGATTGTCGCCGGAGGCTTTCGTGTGAAGTTGCAAGGCACGCCGTTATTGCGGCGCAAGCTGCGCGCCAACGCAACGTCCGGGGCGATAGTGGGTGGGTTGTGGAACGGCGTTTTTTTTGTGGCAGAGGCGAACCTGCTCGATGGTTTCGAATGCGCGGTCCATCCGGAAAGTCGGGCGACAATGGCCGAGATGTTCCCCCATGTGAAAGTCACTAGCCGCGCCTATGTCGTAGACCGCGAGCGAGTCAGCTGTGCGGGCGCCAACAGCTCGCTGCGCATGATGCTCCAGCTGATCCGCCGCACGGGCGGGGAGGCGCTGGTGGGGGCGATTGAAGAAATCCTTCGCTGCGATGAATCAGGGGATGACGCCACGGACCTGCCGCCGATCTTCGTCGAGACCGATCCGACGCTGCCGGAAAGTCTCAAGCTGGCGTTGGAATTGATGTGGCAGAACGTCGAGGAGCCCTTGACGATCGATGAGCTGGCGGCCTGCGTCAATGTCTCCAAGCGCCAGCTGGAGCGGCGGTTCTGCCGGTTCCTCGGTGCGACCCCGACGCGTTATTACCTGGAACTGCGCCTGACACGCGCACGCCAGCTCATCCAGCAGACCAACCGCTCGGTGACCGAAATCGCCGTGGCTACGGGCTTCGTCAGCTCTCCGCATTTCCAGCGACGTTTTCGCGACTTCTTTGGCGTTCCGCCCGGCAGTTATCGCGCCGGGCTCGGGCGCAAACAGGGGGCGCGTTGAAGCATCAATGCGAAGCGCTTATAGGCGTTTGTGTCTGACGCCAGGCGTTTTTATCGCAAATAAACAGGCACACCTGTCAAGGTTGACAGGTGTGCCTGGAAAAAACCCCACACAAGATAGTCACCCATGTTCATTCAATTTAGCCAATTGACGAAGTCGGTTGTTCAGTTCGAACAGCATGAAAAGGGGACTCTTATGTCTGTTTGCCTCGATTTGAAAGACTGTCTGGAAACCTGTATCGCGGAATTGAATTTGCCGGAGAATGTGTACTTCAAGATGCTTTGCAGCGGGAAAATGTCAAAGCAACAATTCCTAAAGAGCCAAATGGAATTTGCACCGATGGTGTATTTTTTCAGTCGTCCGATGGCACAAGTGATCGCCAATATTCCTGAGGCGCCACCCCGTGTTGCCCTGGTGGGAAATCTATGGGAAGAGCATGGCCAGGGCGTTCCGGAAAATGTACACGGCCAGACCATATTGACACTCATCGACCGACTGGGTGGCGACTCCTCAAGCATCGACCTGAACAACCCGTCACCCAATGCACGGATCTTCAATGAAGCGCTGCGTGGCGTCTCGACGTTCGAAAACTATCGTTTTGCCGTCTCCATGTTCGCGGGGATTGAGCGAACATTCGCCGATATCTCGGCACTGATAGGCCAGTCCATCGTCGACCAGAGATGGCTGGATGTACATCAGGTCACACACTATGGATTACACAAGGCGCTGGATATCGAACATGCCGAAGACTTCTTGAGCGTTGTTGACAACGATTGGCAAGAAGGCGTCTTCAAATCTTCAATCAAAGAAGGGATACGATTCGGCTGTCACCTCTTCGCCAGTACCTACACGGGTTTTTATAACAACATGACTCGTTGAATGTGTTCGCGAGGCACTCAGTGGACTTTCGCTATGAACTTCATCAGGAATGCCTGGTACGCGGCTTGCCGGAGCCAGCAAGTACGCGGTGGTGAGATTTTCCATAGAATACTGCTGGATGAACCGGTCGTTTTCTATCGCAAGCAAGACGGCGCGCTGGCGGCGTTACGCGATCGTTGTCCCCATCGATTCGTACCGCTTCATCTCGGTAAGCTTCAAGGGGATGAGATCGAATGCGGGTATCACGGCCTGCGATTCGACTGTGCAGGTCGCTGTGTCGGCAATCCTCATGGCGATGAAAAAATTCTCGAGGTGGCAAAGGTACATGCCTATCCGGTGCAAGAGCTGTATGGCCTGGTGTGGATCTGGATGGGGGATGCTCCGGCCGACCTGACGCGGATTCCCGACTATGGCCTGCACGGTGCGGATTCCAGCTACCAAGTGGTGAGCGGTTACCTCCATGTCGGCGCCAATTACCTGCTGATGGCGGACAATCTGCTGGATCTGAGCCACCTCATGTATCTCCACGATGGCCTGTTGGGTGATCCTGAACAGGCCGGCGCTGAACAAGTTGTGGAGGAAGACGAGGAAGGGCGACTCGTCTGCCGGCGTTGGATGCCAAACAGTAAAGTTCCTGCTGTCTTCGACCTGATCTACCGACGTGACCAGCAACCGGTTGATATGTGGACGGAGATACGTTGGATGGCGCCGAGTTACTTCTGGTTCGACGGCGGAGTGCGGGCGCCACGGCTGGAGGAACGCGAGGATCACGGTTGGTGGTACGGACAACATATCCTGACACCGGAAACCGGGTCGACGACCCATTATCACTTCGCCGCCGCACTGCCATCGGGGACTCGATTGAATGAAGTCGACGAGACAAAGTTTGCTGAAATGCGTCGTTTCGCATTTGCCGAACAAGACAAGGTCATGCTCGAAGCGCAGCAGGCTGCGCTGGGTGATAGCGAGTTCTGGGCAATGAAACCGTCACTGTTTTCCGTCGATGCGGCTCCGGCGCGCATGCGCCGGGCTGTCGAGCGTCTGATCCGTGAAGAACAGGCGCAGGGCCGCGTTCAGGCGTGACTGGATGGAATCGGATATGAAAGACCGTACGTTTCCCGGCCGTGAGGCGTTCGGCGACATCGCCCCCGCCCTGGCCGATTACACCGACCGGATTCTCTTTGGCGAAGTCTGGCAGCGAGAGGGGCTCTCGCCACGCGACCGCAGCCTGGTAACCGTAGCCGCTCTGGTAGCGCTCTATCGTGGTAATGAGCTGCCGATTCATTTACGCAAGGCGCTTGAAAATGGCGTCAGCCAGGAAGAGTTGGTCGAGTTGATCACCCATCTGGCATTTTACTCAGGCTGGCCAACGGCCCACTCGGCACTGATGATATTGCGACGCATCGTTGAAGAGGGGCAGACCCCATCAGACCCTCGCCATCCACGGTCGGACAACCCAAAAAATAGTCGCTCGGACTTGCGCGATCCCAGCGACCCTGGTTGAAAAACTCAGTGGCCGGCCGGGTTTTTCATCCTGGGCAGCAGGCCCAGCGCCAGAGCAGTCAGAATCGCTCCCGCCGATACCAGAAACAGTAACCCGTGCTGTCTGCCATTGCATTGAACAGCGCCGAATAGCCAAACCCGGCCAACGCCTGGAAGGTTGCGGTGCGGGCGGTGATCGATGAGATCGTCGCGGCGTTTGCCCAGGAGACCAATTAAATTAATGTGGGAGCGAGCCTGCTCGCGAAGGCGTCAGGCCAGCCAACTGTCATCTTGGCTGACCCACCGCCTTCGCGAGCAGGCTCGCTCCCACCAGTTACACCAGTTACACCCGTTGCATAGGGCGTCGGCCTCATGGCATTTGCGGCAGTTCCTGCGGCCGCAGGTCAAACACCAGCACCTCGGCATCCTGGCCGTTGCCCAGCGTCAGTACCTGTTCGTTGCGTACCCGCACACCATCCCCTTCCTGCAACGCCACGCCGTTGAGCTCGACGCTGCCCCGGGCCACATGCACATAGGCATAACGATCAGCGGCCAAGGTCAGCGTGGCACTTTCCTGGCCATCGAACAGCCCGGCATACACCCGTGCGTCCTGGCGTACGTGCAACGAGCCCTCGGTGCCGTCCGGGGAGATGATCAGTTGCAGGCGACCGCGTTTCTGTTCGGTGCTGAAGTGCTCCTGCTGGTAGCGCGGCGTGGCGCCCACGACATTGGGCACGATCCAGATCTGCAGGAAGTGCACCGGCTCGTCCGCGCTGTGATTGAACTCGCTGTGGGCCACGCCGCTGCCGGCGCTCATCAACTGCACGTCACCCGGACGAATCACCGAGCCCGTGCCCAGGGTGTCCTTGTGTTCCAGCGCGCCTTCGAGCACGTAGGAGAAAATCTCCATGTCCCGGTGTGGGTGCTGGCCGAAACCTTTGGCGGCGGCGACCCGATCGTCGTTGATCACCAGCAGGTCGGAAAAACCCTGTTGGTTGAGGTCGCGGTAGTTGGCGAAGGAAAAGGTGTGGAACGACGTCAGCCAGCCGTGACGAGCGATGCCGCGATCAGAAGCTTTGCGAAGGGTCAGCATGATGATTCTCCTGGTTCAGAGGGCGGTGGCCTTGGCCGTTCGCCGGGTACAGAAGAAGGTTAATGGTTATCGGCGCATTCAATAAGCGGCTGAATGTGGAAATACTGTCCGTTCTGAGTGGACAATCTCGCCGGGAGCGCTGCGCTTCGTCATAATGCCAGCTGGTGACCGCTGGTCCCTGTGGGAGCGAGCTTGCTCGCGATAGCGGTGCCTCAGTTACATAGATGCCGGCTGGACGGACCCTATCGCGAGCAAGCTCGCTCCCACAGGGTCCTCGGTCGCCAACCGGTAGCATGTTCCCCTTGTCTTGGCGTCCTTCCCATGAAAACCGTTGCAATGGTGCTGTTCCCCGATTTCCTGCTGCTCGACATGGCCGGGCCGCTCGAAGTGTTTTCCATCGCCAATCGTTTTCTCGCGCCGGAGCAGCACTATCAGTTGCTGACCCTGGGCACCGAGCGCGGGGCGTTGCGAGCCTCCAACGGGGTGACGGTCCAGGCCGACATCCATATCGACCAGGCTTGGGCGGCCTACGACGTACTGCTGGTACCGGGCGGGCCTGGTGCCTATAACGACCGGCATCCGGGCTTGCACACCTGGTTGCGGGCGTCGGCACAGCGGGCCACGCGCTACGGGTCGATCTGCACCGGAGCCTTCATCCTGGGAGAGGCGGGCTTGCTCGACGGCTATCGGGTCACCACCCATTGGCATTACACCGAACGCCTGATCCAGCGGTTCCCCAAGGCTCTGGTCGAGACCGACAAGATCATTTTGCATGACCGACGGTTGATCACCTCCGGCGGTGTCACGGCCGGTATCGACATGGCCCTGTCCATCGTCGCCCAGGACCATGGCCGCAAAGTCGCGCTGGATGTGGCCAAGGTCTTGCTGGTGGTCATGCAGCGCCAGGGTGGGCAAGCGCAGTTCAGCCCGCTGGTAGCGGCGGTGGCGGCACAGGAATCGGCGGTTACCCGGGTGCAGCATTACGTGATGGAACACCTGGAGGAGCCGTTTTCCATCGAGCGCATGGCCGATCTGGCCGCCATGAGCTCAAGGCATTTCGCCCGGGTTTTCCAGCGCGAAGTCAAAATGACGCCGATGGAGTTCCTGCAAGGTGCGCGCATCGATCGGGCGCGGCAGTTGCTGGAGTCCACCGACTTGCCCCTCAAGACCGTGGCGTTTCGCAGTGGCTTTGGCAGCGTCCGGCACATGCGCCAGTTGTTCAGCGAAAAACTCGGCCTGACACCGGTCCAGTACCGGCAGCAGTTCAGTTGAGCCTTCGGTGTCCGTCCAGGGCATCGTGATGTCCGTGATGCGTCCTGTGCCAGCATTGTTCTCTGGCCCGTGGCTGCCAAGATAACGGCGAACCCTCTGCAAAGGATGCGCAGGAGCCAGGGCAGGTGTGTGCGGTAATCCGCAGCGCCACGCCCGGACCGGTTTTCTGTCGCTGGATCGCTCATGAACAGCTTCACCAAACCTTGCGCCGCAACAGCGGTGAGCACCGAAACAACGGTGCGCTTCGGTCCGTTTGTCTTTCACCGCCAGCAGCGGCTGGTTACCCGCGATGGCGAGCCCCTGGCCTTGGGCGGTCGCGCCCTGGACATCCTGCACTTGCTGGTTGCCCATGCGGGCGCCTTCGTCAGCAAGCAAACCCTGATCGCCCAAGTCTGGCCCGACAGCGTGGTGGAAGACATCAATCTGCGGGTGCACATCGCCGCCTTACGGCGGGCGTTCGGCGCCGGACAGGATGGCAACCGCTACATTCTCAATCATCCGCGCCAGGGCTACTGCTTCGCCGTGCCCCTGACCCCACAGCCGAGTGCCGAATCATCCGGCGCCAGGCGCTCCGAGCGGCACAATCTGCCTGCGCGCCTCAGCCCGGTGATCGGTCGCGACAAGCTGCTGGGACGGCTGTTGGTCGAGGTTCCGCGCCAGCCCCTGACCACCGTCGTCGGCCCGGGCGGTATCGGCAAGACCACGGTGGTGTCGCGGGCGGCGGAACTGTTGCTTGAGCATTTTGCCGACGGCGCCTGGTTTATTGACCTGGCGGCGATCAGCGACCCGGCCGAGGTCTGCCCGCGGATCATGCAAACCCTTGGCCTGACGGGCGGCTCGCTGGGACAGTGCCTGCAATCGTGCCGGATGTTGCTGGTGCTCGATGGCGCCGAACACCTGCTCGATGCCTGCCGGGAGTTGGCCTTGACGCTGCGCTCCGCGGCCCCTGGCGTATCGCTGTTGTTGAGCAGTCGCGAAGCCTTGGAGCTTGCAGATGAACAGGTCGTGCAATTGGCCGGTCTGGCCGTGGCGACGGCCAGCGAGCCCGGCCACCTGATATTGGCGAGTCCGGCAGTGCGCTTGCTGGTTGATCGGGTCGGTGCCCGACAGCAGGGCTTCAAGCCGGGTGAGCGCGACCTCGCGCCTCTCGCACAAATCTGCCAGCGCCTGGACGGGTTGCCGTTGGCGCTGGAGCTGGCGGCGGCCCAGGTTGATGTGCTGGGTGTGGCGGGGGTCCTGGAACAGTTGGACTACGGTCTGTCACTGTTGAGCCACGGCCGCCGTACAGCCGTGGCACGCCACCGCAGCCTTGATGCGGCGTTGGATTGGAGTTTCGAGCGCTTGGGTAGCGACGAACGGACGCTGTTCCAGCGGCTGGCGGTGTTCGAGGAACCGTTCACGTTGAAGGCTGCGCTGGCTGTGGTCAGTTGCACTGACGTCGGGGTGGGGCGATTGCCCTGGCTGCTGTCACGGCTGGTCAAGCAGTCGTTGGTGATGGTCGAACAAGGTGCCGAAGGCAATCGCTACCACCTGCTCAATACCACGCGTGCCTATGCCTTGGAAAAGTTGCGCCGCGCTGGCCAGTGGCAGTCGCTCCATCGGCGCTACGTGTTGCAGGAGGCCTGGCTGGCGCGGCGTTCAAGACCCGAGCTGGCGAGTCAGCGTCTGGAGCAGCGCGCCGGCTTCCTTTAGGTCGGGTGTGTCGAATCCTTCGCTGAAGCGCCGATAGACCGAAGCGAGCACATCCTGCGCTGCCGCATCCTGGCCGCGCCGTTGCCACAGCCGGGCCAGGGACATGGCACTGCGTAATTGCCAGGCCAGCGCGCCTTGGCTGCGGGCTACCGTCAGCGCAGCGTGCAAGTACTCTTCGGCACGGCTTTCTGCGCCCGCTTTTCCCCCGGCCAGCAACGCTTCGGCAGCGACGCGCAGGATTTCCGCCGAGCACCAGCCTGCCGCGCCGCTATGGGCGCGCTCGATCTGCTGCGGGCTGACGGCATCGCCGCGCAGAGTGACGACGGTATCCTGGATCAGGCCGCAAGCGCTCAAGTGCGACTGCGGAGTGGCGCCGTCGAAGGCGCGCTCGTAATGGCCAGCCCAATCATGGAACAGCATGACCGAATGGCGTTTGGCCTGCTGCTTCAACATGTCCAGCCGTTCCCGGGCGGTCGGCTGATCGCCGGTGTAATGGGCGATCACGCAACCGGCGATCGCCAGGGTGTAGCAGATCGAAAGGCCGTGGTTGATCTGCAGGGCAATCTGTAGCGCAAGGTTGGCCGTGCGCCGGGCTTTTTCGGCGAAGCCTTGCAGCCAGAGGATGCGCGACAGGATTGTCAGCGCGGCCACGCTCTGCTCGTATTGCACGCCGAAACCGTGGCTGAAGCGGCTCAGGTGACCATTCTGGGCCAGGCGCTGGATTACCTGCTCGGCGTCACGTCGCGCGCCGTCCTGGTCGCCGGTGAAATGCAGCGCCAGCACTCGCAGGCGCTGGGTACTCAAGGACAGGACCGGGTCGCCCGGCAGGCCCAGGCGATCGAAATCCAGGCTTTGCTCCAGCGCCTGCTGATAGCGGCCGGCGCTGAGATTGACCGTCATGAGGCCCGACAATGCGCGCAATTCTCCCGCCCGGTCCTGGCACTGCCGGGCCAGGTGGCGGGCCGTGACGAAGGCCTCGACAGTGGCCGGCGTACCGCCCTCGGTGTGGTAGTTGAAACTGCCATGGGCCAGTTCCAGGGCGAGGGTCAATCTCGGGCACGGCGAGGGGCTGGCCCGTAGCAGCGCCCGCGCCTTGCTGACATACAGCCCGTGCTCCTTGAGCAGCGACAGCTCTTGCCAGAGCGGCAGGGTGCGCGCGGCCAGACGGATCGCCACGGCGTGCGAACCCTGCGGGCCTAGCCCGCGGTCGAGCGCCGCGCGGATGTCGTCCCGATAGGCCGCGTACCGTGCGATCCACACGCGCGTAGAAGTGTTTTCCCAATCCTTTTCAGCCTGTTCCATGAGCGTCAGGCAGCGCTCGGCGTGGCGCTCCCGGGTGGCGGCCAGTTCCCCGGTATCCAGCAATTTTTCCAGGGCGTAGCTGCGCGTGGTATCCAGCAGCCGATAACGGACCTCATCGTCGCCGATTTCGACATTGAGCAACGATTTCGCCACCAACTGGCTGATCGAGACCAGCACCTGCTCGGGCGCGACATGCTGGCCGACGATGACTGCCGCTGCCGACGCCAGGTTGAAACTGCCCATGAACACCGCCAGGCGCCGCAGGCAGGTTTGTTCGCACGGCGTGAGCAGCGCGAAGCTCCAGTCCACCGTGGCGCGCAGGGTCTGCTGGCGCGGTGCGCTGGCGTGCCTGTCATGGTCGAGCAGGGCGACGCTGTCCTGCAGTTGCCGGCATAGCGCCTCCAGCCCAAAGCGCCCGACCTGGGCGGCGGCCAGTTCGATCGCCAAGGGAATTCCGTCGAGCCGCTGGCAGATATCGATGATCAGCGGAACCTCGTGGTCCGTCAGCTCAAAATCGTCCTGGCTGGCCATCGCCCGTTCGGCGAACAGTTGCAGCGCCGGGAATTCCAGGGCCGGATAACCTTCAATGACCATGCCCCTTGGCGGAAACGCCAGCGAATCGAGGCGCTGCACGTGTTCGCCTTCGGCGCGCAGGCCTTCGCGGCTGGTGGCCAGGATATGCAGGTGAGGCGCGCCGCGCAGCAAGGTTTCGCAGAGCAGCGCAACGGCATCGATCAGGTGTTCACAGGTGTCGATGACCAGCAGCAGATGGCGGTCCTTGAGCTGCCGGACGATCGCGTCAAGCGGTTCGCCGTCATGCAGCGTCAGCTCCAGCAGCGCACAGAGGTTGGGGGCGATCATGGTCGCGTCGTTGAGCGAGGCCAGGTCCAGCAGGCAGGTGCCGTCGCGGTACTGGCCGAGCAGCCGTTCGGCAACCCGCAAGGCGACGGTGGTCTTGCCGATGCCGCCGCTGCCGACCAGGCTGATGAAGCGTTTGCGCGGAAGCTGCGCCACCAGGCTCTCCACCAGGCCCTGGCGGCCGATCATGCGGGTACGGCGCGGCGGCAGGTTGCGTGCCAGGGAGGGGTGTGGGATGCGCGCCAGTTCCTCGGGCGCTTCGAATGTCACCGGCGCGACAAAACTGTAGCCGCGCTGCGCCACCGTGACGATATAACGCTGGCCGGCCTGGCCGTCGCCCAGGGCCTTGCGCAACGCCGCCACGTGAACCCGCAGATTGGTGTCCTCCACCACGCTTTTCGGCCAGACCCGGGCGATCAGTTGCTGCTTGCTCACCACTTGGCCGGCGTGTTCGAGCAGCACCAGCAGGATCTCCACCGCTCGCCGCCCCAGGCGCAACGGTTGCCCGCCCTCCAGCACCAGGCGCTGGCGCGGATGGACCCGGTAAGGGCCGAAATGCACCGTCTGTTCGACGGGCAGGCTGAGGTATTGGCTCATGGTCTGCTCAAGGTTCTGTTTGCGCTGTACCCGAGCATATTCCTCAGGTTTTGCGTCAAGCGCAACGGTAAGGCGTCTTGTTCCAACCCACGACCCGTGGCGAGGGAGCTTGCTCCCGCTGGGCCGCGAAGCGGCCCCAAAAGCACCACCCCAACCAATCTGGCACACCGAAGTGACAATTCCGGGGCTGCTGCGCCCGAGACGTCGGACCGACCCAGCGGGAGCAAGCTCCCTCGCCACAAATGTGCTCTCCAGTAGCTTGTTAACACCTCAGTCGCGAAAAAATTAACAACGTTTAACTCACGCACATGCCTCTCCTGGCCGGACCATTGAATGATCCACCGACCTCAAGGAATCACGTCATGAGCACCTTCATCACCCGCGACGGCACCGAGATCTACTACAAGGATTGGGGCAGTGGCCAACCGGTGGTCTTCAGCCACGGCTGGCCGTTGAATTCGGACAGTTGGGAGGCGCAGATGATGTTCCTGGCGTCCAATGGCTATCGGGTGATTGCCCACGACCGTCGTGGTCACGGGCGTTCCAGCCAGCCCTGGGACGGCAATGACATGGACACCTACGCCGATGACCTGGCCGAGCTGATCGAGCGCCTGGACCTCAAGGACGCGGTGTTGCTCGGTTTCTCCACCGGCGGTGGCGAAGTGGCGCGCTACATCGGTCGGCACGGTGCCGCCCGCGTCGCCAAGCTCGGCCTGATCTCGGCGGTCACGCCGCTGATGCTCAGGACCGCGGCCAACCCCGGCGGCCTGCCCATCGAGGTGTTCGACGGCTTCCGCCAGGCCTCCCTGGCCGACCGTTCTCAGCTATACAAGGATGTGGCCAGCGCGTTTTTCGGCGCCAACCGTCCGGGTGCCAAGGTGTCCCAGGGCATGATCGACTGGTTCTGGATGCAGGGCATGCTTGCCGGCCACAAGAACGCCTATGACTGCATCAAGGCCTTCTCGGAGACCGATCTTTCCGAAGACCTGCGCAACATCGATGTGCCGACCCTGGTGGTGCATGGCGATGACGACCAGGTCGTGCCGATCGAAACCGCCGGCATCGCGGCCGCCAAGCTGCTCAAGAACTCGCAGCTGCTGGTCTATCCGGGCGCGCCCCATGGTCTGACCGACACCCACAAGGACCGGCTGAACGCCGACCTGCTGGCGTTCATCCAGGGTTGATCAAGCCATGAACCTGTGGGAGCAAGCCAGCTCCCATAGTTTAAACAGGACCCCACACCCATGAACCGCAACGATCTACGCCGCCTCGACATGAACCTGCTGGTGATCTTCGAGGCGCTGATGTTCGAGAAGAACCTGACCCGCGTCGCCGAGAAGCTGTTCATGGGCCAACCGGCGGTGAGCGCAGCGCTCGGGCGGCTGCGGGATCTGTTCGATGATCCGCTGCTGATCCGTCACGGCCGGGGCATGGAACCGACGCCTCGGGCCCTGGCGATCCTGCAAGAATTGCAGCCGGCCATGGACACCATTTCCGGCGCGGTCAGCCGGGCCAAGGCGTTCGACCCGTCCACCAGTTGCGACGTGTTCCGCATCGGTCTGTCCGACGATGCCGAATTCGGCCTGTTTCCACCGCTGCTCAGTCAACTGCGCGAAGAAGCGCCGGGCATCATCGTGGTGGTGCGCCGGGCCAATTTCCTGCTGATGTCGTCGTTGCTCGCCAGCGGCGAAATCAGCGTCGGTGTCAGCTACACCACCGACCTGCCGGCCAATGCCAAGCGCAAGAAACTGCGGGACATTCCCTGCAAGGTCCTGCGTGGCGACAAGCGCCCGGGGCCGCTGACCCTGGACGACTACTGCTCGCGACCCCACGCCATGGTGTCGTTCTCGGGCGACCTGAGCGGCAACATCGACCTGGACCTGGCGCGCATCGGCCGGGCCCGCAAAGTGGTCTTGGCGGTGCCGCAATTCAGCGGCCTGCGCGCCTTGCTGGCGGGCACCGAGCTGATCGCCACGGTGCCGGACTACGCCGCCTGCGCGCTGGTGGAGGGCTGCGCCTTGCGCGCCGAAGATCCGCCGTTCGAGATCAATGCCGCCGAATTGTCGATGGTCTGGAGCGGCGTCCACGACAACGACCCCGCCGAGCGCTGGCTGCGCTCGCGCATCGCCACCCACATGTCCCAACCGTTGCCGGCAGCCGCCTCGACGGACCCGGCCGGAGCTCACCGATGAACACCACTGACGAACGCCGCATGCAGGACCTCGGCCTGCTGTTCCTGCGCCTGAGCGGCGCGCTGTTTTTGCTGTGGGTCCATGGCTTGCCGAAGCTGCTGAACTACAGCGCCGAGCTGACCCGCATCGAAGACCCGTTCCACCTCGGCGCGGCGCCCACGCTGATCCTGGCGATTTTCGCCGAGGTGCTTTGCCCGCTGCTGATCATGGCCGGCGTGCTGGTGCGCCTGGCGTGCTTGCCCATCCTCTTCCTGCTGGCCGTTGCGCTGCTCGTGGTGCACCCGCAATGGAGCCTGGAAGAAGGCCAGTTCGGCTGGTTGCTGCTGATCATATTTACCAGCGTGTTCATTGCCGGCCCGGGAGGCCTGGCGATCAACGCGCGTTTTGCTGGAGTGCTGCGTCATGCCTGAATCCCAAACCCTTGAATCAACCGCGATCCCGGCGATCCCCGGCTTCGATGAAATCGTCACCCTGGTAGTCAAACACCGGGTCAAGGCCGGGCAGGACGGCGCCTATGAAGCCTGGTTGCGGCGCATCGTCAGCGTGGCCGGCCAATGGCCGGGGCATCTGGGCGTGGACGTAGTCCGGGGCAAGCAGGGCGGGTTGTCGCTGTTCACCTGCGTGCTGCGGTTCTGCTCCACCGAGGCCATGCAGCGCTGGCTGGACTCGCCCGAGCGCCGCGAACTGGTGGAAGAGGCCGCGCCGCTGCTGGCGGACGGCGACCAGACAGAAGTCGCCCCGCACAAGGAATTCTGGTTCGCCCCGCTGGCCGATGCCGCCACGCCGCCACCGCGCTGGAAGCAATCGGTGGTGACCTTGCTGGTCATCCTGCCGCACACCTTGCTGGTGCCGTTGCTCTGGGGCCCGCTGCTGCAACTCAACGCGTTTCTGTCGAATTACGTGGTCGCCACGTTCCTGATCACCGTGACCATCGTGCTCTCGGTGGTGTACGTGTGCATGCCGCTGGCGACGCGTCTGTTCGCGCCGTGGCTGGAAGCGTCCAAGGCCCACCAACACCTGGAGCCCGGCGATGGCCAATAAAGACGACCCGACCGATCCGCTGCGCCGCCAGTTGCTGGCCGCCGGATCCCTGCTCAGCGCGGCGGCGGCTTTCTGGCCACGCCTGTCTCTTTCATCTTCCCATCCAGAAGGACATCCAATGAACGCCGATCTGATTCTGTTCAATGGCCAGTTCCATACCGTCGACCGTGAAAAACCTCGCGCCAGCGCGGTTGCCATCAGCCAGGGCCGTTTCGTCGCCGTGGGCACCGATGCCGAGGCCATGGCCTTGCGTGGCAGTGGCACCCAGGTCATCGACCTCAAGGGCCGCACCGTCATTCCCGGCCTCAACGACTCGCACCTGCACCTGATCCGCGGTGGCCTGAACTACAACCTGGAGCTGCGTTGGGAAGGCGTGCCGTCCCTGGCCGACGCCTTGCGCATGCTCAAGGACCAGGCCGATCGCACCCCGACCCCGCAATGGGTACGGGTGGTGGGGGGCTGGAACGAATTCCAGTTCGCCGAAAAACGCCTGCCGACCCTGGAAGAACTGAACCAGGCCGCGCCCGACACCCCGGTGTTCGTGTTGCACCTGTATGACCGCGCCTTGCTCAACCGCGCCGCGCTGCGGGTGGCCGGCTACACCCGCGACACGCCGAACCCGCCGGGCGGCGAGATTGTTCGCGATGCCAACGGGAATCCGACCGGCATGCTGGTGGCGCGGCCCAACGCGATGATCCTTTACTCGACGCTGGCGAAAGGGCCGAAGCTGCCGCTGGAATACCAGGTCAACTCCACCCGCCAGTTCATGCGCGAGCTCAATCGCCTGGGCCTGACCAGCGCGATCGACGCCGGCGGCGGCTATCAGAACTACCCGGACGACTACGAAGTCATCGAGCAGTTGGCTCGCGAGCAGCAGTTGACGGTGCGCATCGCCTACAACCTGTTCACCCAGAAGCCCAAGGAAGAGCTCACCGACTTCAAGAACTGGACCGGCAGCGTCAAGCTGCACCAGGGCGATGACTTCCTGCGGCACAACGGCGCCGGTGAAATGCTGGTGTTCTCGGCGGCGGACTTCGAAGACTTCCTCGAACCGCGTCCGGACCTGCCGCCGGGCATGGAGCAGGACCTGGAGCCGGTGGTGCGTCATCTGGTCGAGCAGCGCTGGCCGTTCCGCCTGCACGCCACCTATGACGAATCCATCAGCCGCATGCTCGACGTGTTCGAGAAGGTCAACCGCGACATTCCGTTCAACGGCCTGCCGTGGTTCTTCGACCACGCCGAGACCATCACGCCGAAAAACATCGAGCGGGTCCGGGCGCTGGGCGGTGGCATCGCGATCCAGGACCGCATGGCCTTCCAGGGTGAATATTTCGTCGACCGCTACGGCGCCAAGGCCGCCGAAGCCACGCCGCCGATCAAGCGCATGCTGGCCGAAGGCGTACCGGTGGGCGCCGGCACCGACGCCACCCGGGTCTCCAGCTACAACCCGTGGACCTCGCTGTACTGGATGGTCAGCGGCCGCACCGTCGGCGGTCTCTCGCTGCACGAAGAAGGCCTGCCGCGGCTGACCGCGTTGGAGCTGTTCACCCATGGCAGCGCCTGGTTCTCCTCGGAGCAGGGCAAGAAGGGCCAGATCAAGGTTGGCCAACTGGCGGACCTGGCAGCCCTGAGCGCGGATTTCTTCAGCGTCGAGGAAGAAGCCATCAAGTGGATCGAATCGGTGCTGACCGTGGTGGACGGCAAGGTCGTCTACGCCGCCGGCGACTTCGAAAAACTCGGTCCGGCCAGCGTCCCGGTACTGCCGGACTGGTCGCCGGTGGTCAAGGTTCCCGGCCACTGGCGCCCGGCTTCGCCATTGCAGGCGCAAGTCCACCAGTGCAGTGGGCCGTGCAAGGTGCATTCCCACAGCCATGAACGGGCGCGTCTGTCGAACGTGCCGGTCAGCGACTTCCAGGGTTTCTGGGGCGCGTTTGGCTGTTCGTGTTTTGCCTTTTAACTGAGACGCGGAATTCCCCTGTGGGAGCGAGCTTGCTCCGGGCGGCGATCCGACGATGGCGGCGGAACATTCAACGTGCCGCCGCCTGACACTCCGCTATCGCGAGCAAGCTCGCTCCCACATTGGTTTCAATATATCCATCCCAAAGGAGTCATCCCATGAGCAACGTTCCCGCCTACAACCGCCTGAATAAAGACGACGCGGTGGTCCTGCTGGTCGATCACCAGACTGGCCTGATTTCCCTGGTCCAGGATTTCTCGCCCAACGAGTTCAAGAACAACGTGCTGGCCCTGGCTGACCTGGCCAAGTTCTTTGGCCTGCCGACCATCCTGACCACCAGTTTCGAACAGGGCCCCAATGGCCCGATCGTGCCGGAGCTCAAGGAAATGTTCCCGGACGCGCCGTACATTCCGCGCCCTGGCCAGATCAATGCCTGGGACAACGAAGACTTCGTCAAGGCGATCAAGGCCACCGGCCGCAAGCAATTGATCATCGCCGGCGTAGTGACCGATGTCTGCGTGGCGTTCCCGACCCTGTCGGCCCTGGCTGAAGGTTTCGACGTGTTTGTCGTCACCGACGCCTCGGGTACGTTCAACGAAACCGTGCAACAGGCCGCCTGGGTGCGCATGACCGCCGCCGGCGCGCAGATGATGAACTGGTTCTCGGTGGCCTGTGAGCTGCACCGCGACTGGCGCAACGACATCGAAGGCCTGGGCAACCTGCTGTCCCAGCGCATCCCCAACTACCGCAACCTGATGAACAGCTACTCGGCGCTGACCGCCAAGTAAGCGCGCCTTGCTGGACGATGCCCGCCTTGTGCGGGCGTTTTTGTGTCGGGCCTTTGATGGTGGGCAGCTGTACTGGCCTCATCGCGAGCAAGCTCGCTCCCACAGGTGATTTGTGAACGCCTCGAATCCCTGTGGGAGCGAGCTTGCTCGCGATGAGGCCGGCACATTCAACAGCTGGTCAATCTGACCTGCCAAGACCACAATGCCCGCTGGAACCCGATGACTGTCCACCCACGGAATGACAATGAACCCCTTCGAAGAAATGCGCATCTTTGCCCAGGTCATGGAGTCGGGCAGTTTCACCGCCGCGGCGGACAAGCTCGGGCTGTCCAAGCAGTTCGTCAGTCGCAAGTTGATGGAGCTGGAGCAGCGGCTGGGGGTTCGGTTGCTCAATCGCTCGACGCGCCGCCTGGACGTCACTCCGCTGGGCCAGCGCTATCACGAGGCGGCGTTGCGCCTGCTCAGCGAAGTCGAGCAGGTGGAGCAGGGCATCAGTGGCCAGACCAGCGAGCCGCGCGGAACCATCCGCCTCAGCGCTCCGTTGTCCTTCGCCGTGGCGCACCTGGGCAGCCTGCTGCCGCTGTTCTTGCAGCGCTACCCGGATGTCACCGTTGAGGTCGACCTGAGTGATCGTTCGGTGGACCTGCTGGGGGAGGGGTACGACCTCGCACTGAGGATCGGCGTGCTGGAAGATTCGACCCTGATCGCCCGGCGCATTGCGAGTATCGAGCGAGTGTATTGCGCGAGCGCCGCCTACCTGGCGCAGCGAGGCACGCCGACGCGACCGGAAGACCTGCGCACCCACGACTGTTTGCCGTACGGGCACAGCCGTCAGGTGCAGTGGCGATTCGCCGGAAAGGGCAAGCCGTTGGCGCTGGAAGTGGTGGGACGCATGCGTGCCAATAACGGCGACTTGCTCAGGGATGCGGCGATTGCCAGCATGGGGATTACTTATCTGCCGACCTTCATCCTCGGAGAGGCGTTGAGGGATGGGCGGCTGATCCAGGTATTGGAGGGATTCGAGACCGAGCCGTTGACGCTGTCGGCGGTCTATCCGCAACACCGACAAAGCTCGCGACCGGTGCAAGCGTTGGTGGAATTCTTGCGTGAACACATGCAGTAGGTAGCGCAAAACGCATTCAGCCGTCCCAGGGACGGCTGAATTTCGAGACGGCTGGATCAGGCAGCCAGGTTGGCGGTGAACTCTTTTTTATACTGGGCTTTCACGGCTTCCATCTGGTTGCCCAGTTCTTCGAGCTTGGCCTTGCCGAGGATTTCTTCGGCTTTAGGGAACATTTCTTCCTCTTCTTCTTCGATGTGATGCTCGAGCAGCTCCTTGACCACTTTCACGCGACCGGCAAACTCAGGTTGGGAAGGGTCGGTGTTTTTCAGGTCGGGCAGCACCAGGGAATCGACGGTACGGTGCTCTTCCTTGGCTTCGTAGTACATCTCGGCTTCATCCTTGCCACCTTCCTGTTTGAAGGCCGGATAAAGGATTTCTTCTTCCAGGCGGGTATGGATGGACACTTCCATTTCCAGCTTGGCCAACAGTTCGGTGCGTTTCTTGATGGCGCGGTCGGTTGATTCGCTCAACTGGGACAGGATGCCCTTCACGCGTTCATGGTCGGCTTTCAACAGGTCGATGGCGTTCATGTGTTGCTCCTCGGTCATTCACGGATGCGGGCCGGCTTCGAGCGCCGACGCCACGTAACAAGGACAGGTGCATCCACCGTGCCAGCCGAGTCGCTTGATAAAAATCTTTGGAATCAACGACTTAAATTATCGAGAATTTTCGCCATCGTGCAGGCTGCATGAGGCCCGCTGAAAACGCCTTGCACTTTGCGCTGCCAAGGGCGCTGGTGGCTGATCGAGCCCAGGGTCACCGATCTTCGCGTGTGTGCCACAGGCGTAGCAGGTAAAGGGTGGAGCCGATTATTTCATAGCGCATTTCGTAGGGGCCAACCTGGATTCTGCGCACGTTCCGAGGGTCGAACTCTTCCAGGCGCTCACCCATGCGCGGGTTGGCCAGCAGAGCGGTAGGCGCCGCCGTGAGCTGTTGCACTGTTCGCGCGGCGGCGGGTTGATTCACCAGCGCCAGAAATTCATAAAGTCGGGCGATGTCGGAAAGCGCCTTGCTGGTCCACTTCAACTCCATCAGCGCGGTACCGGTAACGGAGCGTCAGTGCTGAGGCTATCGGCCCAAGCCTGGACAGCCTGATGGTCAACCACACGGCCAGCGTCAACATCGGCCAACGCCTCATGAGTCAGGCGGCTGCGTTCCTCCTCCTGTTCGATCCAGGCAGATAGCGCTTGTTTGACGATCCAGTTCCTGGAGCGCTCAAGGCGCTCGGCCATCAGGTCGACTTTTTCAGCCAGGTCCACCGGGACATGAGCGGTGACCGACCGGGTTTTCGTGGTGGTTGTCATGACGGAATTCTCCTTGGCGGTTGGCGGTGCAAGCCAGTCTTCTAGGCCGATGATTATAGATGACTGGCTGCGATTTAAGCCGCCAAAAAACTAATCAAACCTAATAACAATCTCAGAAAACCACCAGACCGTGGCGAGGGAGCTTGCTCCCGCTCGGCTGCGCAGCAGTCGTAAAAATCTGCCTGACCTGACGCGGTAAAGCGATGGGGCTGCTGCGCAACCCAGCGGGAGCAAGCTCCCTCGCCACGGTTTTAAATCCAGCTCAAAAAAAATGCCCGCATCTCACGATACGGGCATTTTTGTCAGCGATGACGCTCAGGCAATCAGCCGGTCAGGCCCGCCTGCTGGACCAGCGTCAGCAACGGCTGCGGGTACACACCGAGGAAGAACGCCAACACCGCGATGGCCAGCAGCATCACGCCGCCTGCCTTCTGTTCCCAGTGCAACTCGGCATCGTGACGACGCAGGTTCGGTTCCATCAGGTACAGGGTGACCATCACGCGCAGGTAGTAGAACACGCCGATGGCACTGCCCAGCACCAGGGAGCCGACCAGCCACCACTGGTGGGCCTCGACGCCGGTGGCGATGATGTAGAACTTGCCGATGAAGCCGGCGGTCAGCGGGATGCCGGCCAGGGACAGCATCATCACGGTCAGCACGGCGGTCAGGTACGGACGACGCCAGAACAGGCCGCGGTATTCGTACAGGGCGTCGGCGTCGCGGCCGTTGTACGGCGAGGACATCAGGGTGATCACGCCGAAGGCGCCGAGGCTGGTGATCACGTAGGTCACCAAGTACACGCCGATGGCTTCCACGGCCAGGCCTTTGCTGGCGATCAGGGCGATCAGCAGGTAGCCGAAGTGGGCGATGGACGAGTAACCGAGCAGACGCTTGAGGTTGCTCTGGGTCAGTGCGAGCAGGTTACCGAACAGGATCGACGCGATGGCGATGATCGTCAGCACATTGCTCAGCACACCGCTACTGGCCACTGGCGAGATCTGGAACAGCCGCACCATCACCGCGAACACCGCCACTTTCGAAGCGGTCGCCAGGAACGCCGCCACTGGCGCCGGGGCGCCTTCGTAGACGTCCGGGGTCCAGAGGTGGAAGGGCACCAGCGACAACTTGAACGCCAGGCCGATCAGCATCATGCCCAGGCCCAGTTGCGCGATCGGGCTAGGCAGGCCGGTGGCCGCCAGGGCCTGGCCGATGCCGACGAAGCTCAGGGTGCCGGCTTCGGCGTAGAGCAGGGCCATGCCGAACAACAGGAACGCGGAACCGGCCGCCGACAGCACCATGTACTTGATGCCGGCTTCCAGGGAGCGCTTGTTGAAGAAGGCATAGGCCACCAGGCCGTAGACCGGTACCGACAGCAGCTCCAGGCCAATGAACAGGCTGGCCAGGTGCTGCGCGCTGACCAGGACCAGGCCACCGGCGGCGGCCATCAGGATCAGCAGGTACAGTTCTTCGCGGTTGCCCGGGTAACCCGAACCGCCGTCACCCAGGTAGGCGTGGGCGAGGGTGACGCAGGCGAGGGTAGCGACCAGGATTAGCGCCATGTACAGGCAGGCGAAGCTGTCGATCTGGATCAGTGGCGTGACCGCCAACGGCGCGACTTTCAGGGCCGGCAGGATCGACAGCAAGGCCAGGTTCAGCCCCGCCACCGACAGCAGGAAGGTCTGCGAGTGATTGCGCCGCCAGGCGATCGCCAGCATCACCACGATGATCGTGGCGCTGGTGATCAACAGCGGCGCAAGCGCGATAAAGTGTTGAATCGTGAATTCCATAGCGCTCTTACCGGGCCGAAGCGAGTTGAGAGAAGGCGGTGCCGAGCCACTGCTGCACGCCATGCATCGTGGCGGCAGAGGTGTCGAGGAACGGTTGCGGGTAGACGCCGAGGTAAACCAGCAGCACCGCAAGGCCGAGCACCATGATCAGTTCGCGACCGTCCATGCCCCGCAACACTTCGTCCGACTTGGCCGGACCGAAGTAGGCGCGGTGGATCATGATCAGCGAGTAGACCGAACCGAACACCAGGCCGGACGTCGCGATCGCGGTGATCCACGGTGCGCTGACGAACGAGCCGATCAGGATCAGGAACTCGCCGACGAAGTTGCCGGTGCCTGGCAGACCCAGGGACGCGGCCGCGAAGAACAGGCTGATGGCCGGCAGGTAGGCGATGCGCGACCAGATGCCGCCCATTTCACGCATGTCCCGGGTGTGCAGGCGCTCGTACAACTGACCGCTGAGGATAAACAGCGCCGCGGCCGACAGGCCGTGGGCGAGCATCTGGATCACCGCGCCTTGCAGGGCCAACTGGCTGCCGGAGTAGATCCCGATCAGCACGAAGCCCATGTGCGAGACGCTGGAGAAGGCGATCAGGCGCTTGATATCGCTCTGGGCAAATGCCAGGAACGCACCGTAGAAAATCCCGATCAGGCCCAGGGTCATGGCAATCGGCGCGAACTCCGCCGAGGCATTCGGGAACAGCGGCAGGGCGAAACGCAGCAGGCCGTAGGCCGCCGTTTTCAACAGGATACCGGCCAGGTCCACGGAACCGGCGGTCGGTGCCTGGGCGTGGGCGTCCGGCAGCCAGGAGTGGAACGGCACCACCGGCAGCTTCACCGCGAAGGCGATGAAGAAGCCCAGCATCAGCACGTATTCGGTGGTGCGCGACATCTGCACTTTCAACAGGTCGGCGTAATTGAAGGTAATCACGCCGGTGTTGTTGAAGTTCACCAGCACCAGGCCAAGGATCGCCACCAACATGATCAGGCCGGAAGCCTGGGTGAAGATGAAGAACTTGGTCGCCGCGTAGATCCGGGTTTTCTTGCCGTCCGAAGAACTGTGACCCCAGAGCGCGATGAGGAAGTACATCGGCACCAGCATCATTTCCCAGAAGAAGAAGAACATGAACAGGTCCAGCGCCAGGAACACGCCGACGACACCGCCCAGGATCCACATCAGGTTCAGGTGGAAGAAGCCGACGTGACGCTGGATCTCTTTCCAGGAGCAGAGTACCGAGAGGATACCCAGCAGGCCAGTCAGCAGGATCATCAGCAGCGACAGGCCATCGAGGGCCAGGTGCACGCTGATGCCGAAGCGCTCGATCCAGGTGTGCTTGAACTCAAGCGCCCAGGTCGGATCGGCGCCAGGGGCCGGTGCGAATGAATAGTCGCCGGTCGCCCACAGCCAGAGGCCGAGCGCGAGTTCCAGGGACATGGTCAGCAGCGCAATCCAGCGCGGGAGGGTAGAGCTGGAACGCTCCGCCATCCAGCACAGCAGGCCGCCGATGAAGGGGATCAGGATTAGCCAGGGCAGAATCATGACGGGCTCGTTTCCTTTCGCAAGTTCGCAAGGTTCATATCAGACCGCTACCAGCACGATGGCGCCGATAACCAGCACGGCGCCAGCCGCCATGGAAGCCGCATACCAACGCAGTTGACCGGTCTCGGTACGGCTCAGGGCGGTGTGGCCGCCCTTGGCCATGCGCGGGATCAGGCCAATGGTCTGGTCGAGCGGGTCTTTGCGCAGAATGTGGCTGATCGCAAGGTATGGCTTGACGAACAGTTTGTCGTAGATCCAGTCGAAGCCCCAGGCGGCGAACCACCAGGCCGAGAGGAAACGCCCGATGCCGCTGTTGGCGATGGCCGTGACGAAGCGGCGCTTGCCAAGGAACAGCAGGGCGGCCAGCAGGATCCCCGCCAGGGCGATGGCACCCGAGGCGATTTCCAGGCTGTGCTTGGCTTCGCCGCCGGCATGGCCGACGCTTTGCGGCAGCACATCGGCCAGCGGTGGGGTGATCATTGCGCCGACAAAGGTCGACAGCACGATCAGCACCGACAGCGGCAGCCAATGGGCGATGCCGTGGCCGGCGTGGGCTTCGGTCTTGGCTTCACCGTGGAACGCGATGAAGATCAGGCGGAAGGTGTACAGCGAGGTCATGAACGCACCCACCAGGCCGGCGTAGAGCAGACCCTGGTTACCGCTGGCGAACGCTTCCCAGAGGATTTCGTCCTTGGAGTAGAAACCGGCAGTGACCAGTGGCAGGGCCGCCAGGGCCGCGCCGCCAACGATGAAGCTGGCGTAGGCCAACGGCAGTTTTTTCCACAGGCCGCCCATCTTGAAGATGTTCTGCTCGTGGTGGCAGGCAACGATCACCGCACCGGAGGCAAGGAACAGCAGGGCCTTGAAGAACGCGTGGGTCATCAGGTGGAAGATCGCGCCTTCCCAGGCGCCGACACCCAGGGCCAGGAACATGTAGCCGATCTGGCTCATGGTCGAGTAGGCGAGGATACGCTTGATGTCGGTCTGCACCAGCGCGGCAAAACCGGCCAGCACCAGGGTCACGCCGCCAACGAGGCCGACCAGGTGCAGGATGTCCGGCGCCAGGGCGAACAGGCCATGGGTACGGGCGATCAGGTAGACGCCCGCGGTGACCATGGTCGCGGCGTGGATCAGTGCCGAAACCGGGGTCGGGCCGGCCATCGCGTCCGCCAGCCAGGTCTGCAGCGGCAGTTGCGCGGATTTACCGACAGCACCGCCCAGCAGCATCAGGGTCGCCAGGACGATCCAGAAGTCGCCGGCCTTGAAGTGCTCCGGAGCACGAACCAGCAGCTCCTGGATGTTCAGCGTGCCCAGTTGCTGGAACAGGATGAACAGGCCGATGGCCATGAACACGTCGCCGATGCGGGTCACGATGAATGCCTTGAGCGCGGCGTTACCGTTGTTGCGGTTGCTGTAGTAGAAACCGATCAACAGGTACGAGCACAGGCCCACGCCTTCCCAGCCGAAGTACAGGAACAACAGGTTATCGCCGAGGACCAGGAACAGCATGCTGGCGATGAACAGGTTGGTGTAGGCGAAGAAGCGCGAGTAACCGGCTTCACCGCGCATGTACCAAGAGGCGAACAGGTGGATCAGGAAACCCACGCCGACCACCACGCCAAGCATGGTCACCGACAGGCCGTCCAGGTAGAGGGCGAAGTTCGGCGTGAAGCCTTCCACCGCCATCCACTGCCACAGCACCTGCACGTACCGGCCACCTTCCGGTGGGGCGACGTTGAATTGCCAGATCACATAGGCGGTGACGAGGGCGGACAGGCCGATCGAGCCCACGCCAACCAGCGCCGAAAGGTTTTCCGACCAGCGTCCACGGGAGAACGACAGCAGCAGGAAACCGATGAGGGGAAATACGAAAGTCAGGAAGAGAAGGTTCATCCGCGCATCTCGCTGGCAGCGTCAATATCGAGAGTGTGGAAGCGGCGGTACAGCTGCAACAGGATCGCCAGGCCGATACTGGCCTCGGCGGCTGCCAGGCTGATCACCAGGATGAACATGATCTGTCCATCCGGTTGCGCCCAGCGCGCGCCCGCGACGATGAAGGCCAGGGCGGAGGCATTCATCATGACCTCCAGGCTCATCAGCACGAACAGAATGTTGCGGCGGACCATCAGGCCGACCAGACCGAGACAGAACAGGATGCCGGCAACCGCCAGACCATGCTCGAGAGGGATAGCAGGCATGTGATTACTCCTTCGCCTCGTTACGGCCCAAATGGAACGCCGTGACGACTGCGGCAAGCAGCAGCATCGAGGCGAGTTCGACCACCAGCAGGTACGGACCGAACAGGCTGATGCCCACGGCCTTGGCGCCTACGGTGGTGTGGCCGATGGCCTGGCCGCTCTGGTGGGCGAACAGCACATACAGCAGTTCACCCAGCAGCAGCGCGGAGAGAATCACCGGCCCGGCCCAGATGCCCGGCTTGAGCCAGGAGCGTTCCTGCTGGACGGCTGCCGGACCCAGGTTGAGCATCATCACCACGAATACGAACAGCACCATGATGGCGCCGGCGTAGGCGATCACTTCCAGGGCACCGGCGAACGGTGCTCCGAGAGCGAAAAAGGTCATGGCCACGGCGATCAGCGAAATGATCAGGTAGAGCAGGGCGTGCACAGGGTTGGTGTTGGTGACCACACGAAGCGTGGACACCACCGCGATACCCGATGCGAAATAGAAAGCGAATTCCATCTTTCTTCCTTAAGGCAGCAAGCTCTTCACGTTGATCGGTTCGGCTTCGTTCTGCGCGGCGCCTTTCGGCTTACCGGCAATGGCCATACCTGCAACACGATAGAAGTTGTAATCAGGGTTTTTACCGGGACCGGAAATCAGCAAATCTTCTTTCTCGTACACCAGGTCCTGACGCTTGAAGTCGGCCATTTCGAAATCCGGCGTGAGCTGGATCGCGGTGGTCGGGCACGCTTCCTCGCACAACCCGCAGAAAATGCAGCGCGAGAAGTTGATACGGAAGAAGTCCGGGTACCAGCGACCGTCTTCGGTCTCGGCTTTCTGCAGCGAGATGCAACCTACCGGGCACGCCACGGCGCACAGGTTGCAGGCCACGCAGCGTTCCTCGCCGTCAGGGTCGCGGGTCAGGACGATACGGCCGCGATAACGCGGCGCCAGGTAGACCGCTTCTTCCGGGTATTGCAGTGTGTCGCGCTTGCGAAAGCCATGGCCGAAGATCATGACCAGGCTTCGCAGTTGGGTACCGGTACCCTTAACGATGTCGCCAATATATTTGAACATGGGTCAAATCCTCACTGAACCGCGGCCGCAGGCGCGTTCATCAAAACGATCGCAGCGGTCACCAGCATGTTGATCAGGGTCAGCGGCAGGCAGAATTTCCAGCTGAAGTCCATCACCTGGTCGTAGCGTGGGCGCGGGATCGAGGCGCGCAGCAGGACGAACAGCATGATGAAGAACGCGGTCTTCAGGGCGAACCAGACGAAGGACAGTTGCGGCAGGATGCCGAACGGACCGTGCCAGCCACCGAAGAACAGCGTTACCAGCAGCGCCGAGATCAGGATGATGCCGATGTACTCGCCAACGAAGAACATGCCCCATTTCATGCCGGCATATTCAATGTGGTAACCGTCGGCCAGTTCCTGTTCCGCTTCCGGCTGGTCGAACGGGTGACGGTGAGTCACGGCCACGCCGGCGATGAAGAAAGTACAGAAACCGAAGAACTGCGGAATGATGAACCACAGGTTCTGGGCCTGGTACTCGACGATGTCGCGCATGTTGAACGAGCCGGCCTGGATCACGATGCCCATCAGCGACAGGCCCATGAACACTTCATAGGACACGGTCTGGGCCGAGGCCCGCAGGCTGCCGAGCAGGGCGAACTTGTTGTTGCTCGACCAACCGGCGAACAGCACCGCGTACACCGAAAGACCGGCCATGGCGAAGAAGAACAGCAGGCCGATGTTCAGGTCCGCCACGCCCCAGGTCGGGGTGATCGGGATGACCGCGAAGGCGATCAGCAAGGCGCTCATGGCCACGACCGGTGCCAGGGTGAAGATCACCTTGTCGGCAAACGGTGGCGTCCAGTCTTCCTTGAAGAACATCTTGATCATGTCGGCGGCGATCTGGAACATGCCGAACGGGCCGACGCGGTTCGGACCGTAGCGGTCCTGCCACCAGCCGAGCAGGCGACGTTCGACGAAGCTCAGCAACGCGCCGCAGACCACCACGGCCAGCAGGATCACGATGGCCTTGAGGACCGTCAGGATCACCGCGATCACTTCAGGGGTGAACCAGCTCATTGCGCCGCCTCCTGCAGACCGTCGACAGTCTTGCCGAAAATCGCCGGTGGAATGCCCGCCAGGCCAGCCGGCAGGGCCACCAGGCCGGCGCCCAGTTCTTCATTGATGCGCAGCGGCAGACGCAAGGTCCGGCCCGCAACGTTCAGGCTCAGCAAGGCGCCATCGTTGACGCCCAGGCGATCGGCTTCGGACTTGGCCAGCGACACGTAGGCCGCCGGGATGCGCTCCTGCACCGGCTCGGCCTTGGAAGAGTTCTCTTCACTGCCGAACAGGTGATGGAACGGCACGACCTGCCAGGTGCCCGGTGCCGGATTGAAGGCGCGTGGCACGCTGGCGAACCAGCCGAGGCCATCGCCCTGGCTTTCGATCAGGCGGGTGCCCGGATCACCGGCGCGCAGGTGACCGCCGACTTCGTCCTGGAACTTGTTCCAGGCTTGCGGCGAGTTCCAGCCCGGCGACCAGGCGAACGGCACCTGGGAGCGCGGTTCGGCGGAGCCCGAGTAACCTTCCATGGAGAAGGCGAACGCGGTGTCCTGATCCTGCGGCATACGCGGTTCGTGCACGCTGATGTTGGCGCGCATCGCGGTGCGACCGGAATAGCGCAGCGGTTCGCGCGCCAGCTTCAGGCCCTTGATGCGGAACGCGGCGGACGGCGCGGCGTCGACGATGCGGTTCAACTGCGGGCTGCTCGAGGCAACAGCGGCGGTGACGTGGTCCAGCTGGGTCCAGTCGATCGGCTGGTTCAGCAGGGTCGCGCGCAAGGCATGCAGCCAGCGCCAGCCTTCGTGGACCAGGATGCTGGCGTCCAGGTATTGCGGATCAAAGACCTGGAAGAAGCGCTGGGCGCGACCTTCCTGGCTGACCAGCGTACCGTCGCCTTCGGCGAAGCTCGCCGCCGGCAGCACCAGGTCGGCGCGGTCGGTGGTGGCGGTTTTCTGATGGTCGGCGACGATCACCACCTTGGCGGCGCTCAGCGCAGCATCGACCTTGGCATTGTCGGTGCGGGTGAACAGGTCGTTCTCCAGCACCACGATGGCATCGGCGCTGCCGTCGATCACTGCTTGCAGGGCGGCATCGACCGATTCGCCACAGAGCATAGCCAGGCCGAGGCTGTTGGCTTCCGGCACGACCAGGCTGATGGAACCGTTCTTCTCGCGCAGCTTCAGGGCCTTGGCTATGTTGGCGGCGGCTTCGATCAGCGCCTTGGAACCCAGCGAGGTGCCGGCAATGATCAATGGACGCTTGGCCGCCAGCAGGGCGTCGGCGATGCGTTGGGCCAGGCCGGCAGCTTCGCTGTCCAGGCCGTCGACGGCCGGGGCGCTGGCGTCCAGGGCGTGGGCGACGGCAAAACCGATGCGCGCGAGGTCGTCCGGAGCGGCGTGGACGCATTCTTCGGCGACGTCGTCGAGCTTGGTTTCAGCGAGGCTGGCGATGAACAGCGGGTTCAGCGCGTGCTGGCCGATGTTCTTCACCGCAGCGTCGAGCCATGGCTGGACGCGCATGGCGTCGGCCATGTCCTCGGCCTTGCCTTTTACCGACTGACGCAGGGCCAGGGCCATGCGGGCGGCGGTCTGGGTCAGGTCTTCGCCGAGGACGAACACCGCGTCGTGATCTTCGATGTCGCGCATCGTCGGCACGGGCAGCGGGCCGTCCTTGAGCACTTGCAGCACCAGGCGAATACGTTCCAGCTCGCCGGCTTCGATGCCGCTGTAGAAGTGCTCGGCGCCGACCAGCTCACGCAAGGCGTAGTTGCTTTCCAGGCTGGCCCGTGGCGAACCGATGCCGACAATGTTGCGACCGCGCAGCAGTTCGGCGGCCTTGTCCAGGGCTTCGTCCAGGCTCAGCTTGGCGCCATTGGCGAGCAGCGGCTGGCGCGGGCGGTCCTTGCGATTGACGTAGCCATAGCCGAAACGGCCGCGGTCGCAGAGGAAATACTGGTTCACCGAACCGTTGTAGCGGTTCTCGATGCGCCGCAGTTCGCCGTAGCGTTCGCCCGGGCTGATGTTGCAGCCGCTGGAGCAGCCGTGGCAGATGCTTGGCGAGAACTGCATGTCCCACTTGCGGTTGTAGCGCTCGGAATGCGTCTTGTCGGTGAACACACCGGTCGGGCAGACCTCGGTGAGGTTGCCGGAAAACTCGCTTTCCAGGGTGCCGTCTTCAACGCGACCGAAGTACACGTTGTCGTGGGCGCCGAACACACCCAGGTCGGTGCCGCCGGCGTAGTCCTTGTAGAAACGCACGCAACGGTAGCAGGCGATGCAGCGGTTCATCTCGTGGGAAATGAACGGGCCGAGGTCCTGGTTCTGGTGGGTGCGCTTGGTGAAGCGATAACGGCGCTCGTTGTGGCCGGTCATCACGGTCATGTCTTGCAGGTGGCAGTGGCCGCCTTCCTCACAGACCGGGCAGTCGTGAGGGTGGTTGGTCATCAGCCATTCGACGACGCTGGCGCGAAACACTTTCGCTTCTTCGTCGTCGATGGAGATCCAGCTGCCGTCGGTGGCGGGGGTCATGCAGGACATGACGATCCGACCACGCTTGTCGTTTTCGTCGGTGTACTGCTTGACCGCGCACTGGCGACAGGCGCCAACGCTGCCAAGGGCGGGGTGCCAGCAGAAATAAGGAATGTCGAGGCCCAGCGACAGACATGCCTGTAACAGGTTGTCTGCGCCATCGACTTCGAGCTCTTTGCCGTCTACGTGGATAGTGGCCATGGTTCAAAGTTCTTCGTTGGCCCGGTGTCAGCGGGCGTGGCTAATGGAATCTTGTTGTTCGTCCGAATCCAAACAGCCTCGGTGAAAAGGCGTCATCGAACGAAAGGCGAAGGGCACGGACCCTTCGCCTTGTTAAGCGTCGTTACGCGCCGACCATGGTCGGCGTGACCACCTGATTGAGATCGCCCGCGCGGGTTGGCGCGATGCCGGCCTCGAACTCAGGGCGGAAGTATTTGATTGCGCTGCCCAACGGCTCCACGGCACCCGGTGCGTGAGCACAGAAGGTCTTGCCTGGGCCGAGGAAACCGACCAGACCCAGCAGGGTCTCGATGTCGCCGGGCTGGCCTTCGCCGTTCTCGATGGCCATCAGCAGCTTGACGCTCCACGGCAGGCCGTCGCGGCAAGGGGTGCAGAACCCACAGGATTCGCGCGAGAAAAACTGCTCCATGTTGCGCAGCAGCGAGACCATGTTGACGCTGTCGTCCACCGCCATCGCCAGGCCGGTACCCATCCGGGTGCCGACCTTGGCGATGCCGCCGGCATACATTTGGGCGTCCAGGTGTTCCGGCAACAGGAAACCGGTGCCGGCGCCGCCGGGCTGCCAGCACTTGAGCTTGTAGCCATCGCGCATGCCGCCGGCGTAGTCCTCGAACAGCTCGCGGGCGGTGACGCCGAACGGCAGTTCCCACAGGCCAGGGTTCTTGACCTTGCCGGAGAAGCCCATGAGCTTGGTGCCCATGTCTTCGCTGCCGTCACGGGCCAGGGATTTGTACCAGTCCACGCCGTCGGCGATGATCGCCGGCACGTTGCACAGGGTCTCGACGTTGTTCACGCAGGTCGGCTTGCCCCAGACGCCAACGGCGGCAGGGAAGGGCGGCTTGGAGCGTGGGTTGGCGCGACGACCTTCGAGGGAGTTGATCAGCGCGGTTTCTTCACCGCAGATGTAGCGCCCGGCGCCAGTGTGGACGAACAGCTCGAAGTCGAAGCCTGAGCCAAGGATGTTCTTGCCCAGCAGGCCTGCAGCCTTGGCTTCTTCGACGGCACGGTTCAGGTGCCTGGCGGCGGTGGTGTATTCGCCGCGCAGGAAGATGTAGCCACGGTAGGTTTTCAGCGCGCGGGCACTGATCAGCATGCCTTCGATCAGCAGATGGGGCAGTTGCTCCATCAGCATGCGGTCTTTCCAGGTGTTGGGCTCCATCTCGTCCGCGTTGCACAGCAGGTAGCGGATGTTGATGGACTCGTCCTTGGGCATCAGGCCCCACTTCACTCCCGTGGGGAAGCCCGCGCCGCCACGGCCCTTGAGGCCGGCGTCTTTCACGGTCTGGACGATGTCGTCGGCAGCCATGTCGGCGAACGCCTTGCGCGCGGCGGCATAGCCGTTCTTCGCCTGGTATTCGTCCAGCCACACCGCCTCGCCATCGTCACGCAGGCGCCAGGTCAGGGGATGGGTTTCGGCCGAACGCTGGATGCGGTTGGCGGGCCCGAAGGAAGTCAGGGTCATACGTAGCCCTCCAGCAGTTTGGCGACGCCATCCGGCTTGACGTCACCAAAGGTGTCGTCGTCGATCATCAGCGCCGGTGCCTTGTCGCAGTTGCCCAGGCAGCACACCGGCAGCAGCGTGAAGCGGCCGTCGGCGGTGGTCTGGCCCAGGCCGATGCCCAGCTTGCCCTGGATTTCGTTGACCACCGACTCGTGGCCGCCGATGTAGCAGACCATGCTGTCGCAGACGCGAATGATGTGGCGGCCCACCGGCTGGCGGAAAATCTGGCTGTAGAACGTGGCGACACCTTCGACGTCGCTGGCCGGAATGCCGAGGATTTCGCCGATGGCATAGAGCGCGCCGTCGGGCACCCAGCCACGTTCCTTCTGGACGATCTTCAGGGCTTCGATCGACGCCGCGCGCGGGTCTTCGTAGTGATGCAGCTCGTGCTCGATGGCCGAGCGCTCGGTTTCGCTCAGGGCGAAACGGTCTGTCTGGATAAGCGTGCTGTTCATGCTTAGCGGTCCACGTCGGCCATAACGAAATCGATACTACCCAGGTACGCGATCAAGTCCGCGACCATGCTGCCTTTGATCACCGAAGGGATCTGCTGCAGGTGCGGGTAGCTTGGGGTGCGAATCCGGGTGCGGTAGCTCATGGTGCCGCCATCGCTCGTCAGGTAATAACTGTTGATGCCCTTGGTCGCTTCGATCATCTGGAAGGATTCGTTGGCCGGCATGACCGGGCCCCACGAAACCTGCAGGAAGTGCGTGATCAGGGTCTCGATGTGTTGCAGCGTGCGCTCTTTTGGCGGCGGCGTGGTCAGCGGGTGGTCCGCCTTGTACGGGCCTTCCGGCATGTTGCGCATGCATTGCTCGATGATCTTCACGCTCTGGCGCATTTCTTCGACGCGAACCAGGCAGCGGTCATAGGCATCGCCGCTGGACGCCAGCGGGACTTCGAACTCGAAGTTCTCGTAGCCAGAGTACGGGCGCGCCTTGCGCAGGTCGAAATCAAGGCCGGTGGCGCGCAGGTTCGGGCCGGTGACGCCCCATTCCAGCGCTTCCTTGGTGTTGTACGCGGCGACGCCGACGGTACGACCCTTGAGGATGCTGTTCTGCAACGCAGCCTTGGTGTATTCGTCCAGGCGCTTGGGCATCCACTCGACGAAATCCTTGACCAGTTTTTCCCAGCCGCGCGGCAGGTCGTGGGCAACGCCACCGATGCGGTACCACGCCGGGTGCAGGCGGAAACCGGTGATGGCTTCGATCACGGTGTAGGCTTTCTGGCGGTCGGTGAAGGTGAAGAACACCGGCGTCATGGCGCCCACGTCCTGGATATAGGTACCCAGGAACAGCAAGTGGCTGGTGATGCGGAAGAACTCGGCCATCATGATGCGAATCACGTTGACCCGGTCCGGCACCGTGATGCCCGCCAGTTTTTCCACCGACAGGACGTACGGCAGGTTGTTCATCACACCGCCGAGGTAATCGATGCGGTCGGTGTACGGAATATAGCTGTGCCAGGACTGACGCTCGCCCATCTTCTCGGCGCCACGGTGGTGATAGCCGATGTCCGGGACGCAATCGACGATCTCTTCACCGTCCAGTTGCAGGATGATACGGAACGCACCGTGGGCCGAAGGGTGGTTCGGGCCCAGGTTGAGGAACATGTAGTCCTCGTTGGCGCCGGAACGCTTCATGCCCCAGTCTTCCGGCTTGAAGCGCGCGGATTCTTCCTCGAGCTGCTGTTTGGCCAGGGTCAGGCTGTACGGGTCGAACTCGGTGGCGCGGGCCGGGAAGTCCTTGCGCAACGGGTGACCTTCCCAGGTCGGCGGCATCATGATGCGGGTCAGGTGCGGGTGGCCGGGGAAGTCGATGCCGAACATGTCCCAGACTTCACGCTCGTACCAGTTGGCGTTCGGCCAGATGCCGGTCACGGTCGGCACGCTGAGGTCGCTCTCGGACAAGGCGACCTTGATCATTACGTCACTATTACGCTCGATCGACAGCAGGTGGTAGAACACGGTGAAGTCGGCGCCCGGCAGCCCCTGGCGCTTGGTGCGCAGGCGCTCGTCCACGCCGTGCAGGTCATAGAGCATGACGTACGGCTTGGGCAGGTTGCGCAGGAAAGTCAGGACTTCGATGAGCCTGGCGCGGGCAACCCAAAGCACCGGCATGCCGGTGCGGGTGGCCTGGGCGGTGAACGCCTCGGCGCCAAAGCGGTTGTTCAGTTCGACGACCACATCCTGGTCGTCTGCCTTGTAAGGCGGGATGTACAGAGCACTGCCTGTAGTCATGGTTATTTATCGCTTTCGGTCAACGTAAAGAATGAAGCCAGGTTCTCGTTTCTTCTACAGAACAGAGCTGGATCAGACTTCGTCGGGGCTGCGCAGGTTGGTGACTGCGATTCGCTGTTCGCGGCGCTGTTCCTTTTGCGACGGCATGTCGGCGCGATAGACGCCTTGATCACCGACGACCCAGGACAGTGGGCGACGCTCCTGGCCGATGGATTCCTGCAGCAGCATCAGGCCTTGCAGGAACGCTTCGGGGCGGGGCGGGCAGCCGGGCACGTAGACATCCACCGGGAGGAACTTGTCGACTCCCTGGACCACGGAATAAATGTCGTACATGCCGCCGGAGTTGGCACACGCGCCCATGGAAATGACCCACTTGGGTTCCAGCATCTGTTCGTACAGGCGCTGGATGATGGGAGCCATTTTCAGGAACGGCGTACCGGCGATAACCATGAAGTCCGCCTGGCGCGGCGATGCCCGGATCACCTCGGCGCCAAAGCGCGCGATGTCGTGGGGCGCCGTGAAGGCGGTGGTCATTTCCACGTAGCAGCACGAAAGGCCGAAGTTGTACGGCCACAGGGAGTTCTTGCGACCCCAGTTGACCGTGCTGTTCAGCACGTCTTCGAGCTTGCCCATGAAGATGTTCTTGTGAACTTGATCTTCTAACGGATCGGAAACGGTTTCCCGCTTGCCGATCGGATACTGCTCGTTAGGAGCATCGGGGTCGATCCTGGTGAGATTGTATTGCATTGCCAAAGCCTCATTGTTTCAGCTTCGCCTGCCGCTTGCGCCGAGCTTCCGGAGCCCAATCAAGAGCCCCCACCCGGTAAAGGTAGACAAGACCTGCCAACAGAATTGCTATGAAAACGAGAGCTTCGACGAATCCGGTCCAGCCGCTTTCGCGGACGGACACAGACCATGCAAAGAGAAAAAGGGCTTCGATATCGAAGATCACGAAGAGCATCGCGACCAGATAGAATTTGGCTGAGAGCCGCAAGCGGGCGCCACCGGTAGGCAGCATGCCGGACTCGAACGGTTCATTCTTGCTGCGGCCCCAGGCTTTTGACCCGAGCAGGCTCGACACGCCGAGCATGAAGGCACACAGGCCGACAACACCCAGAAGGAATATGGCAAAGCCCCAGTTGTGGGCCATGAGTCCTGTCGCTTCGGGCATGCTGGAAATCCTTAACAGAGAGCAAAGGTCTCTGAGCTTGAAAAGAAATAACGCAGTGACGATATGTCGCAGCAATCAATCGCGGTGATTTTATGGCTAAACACCGGGCAAGTAAAATTCCTATAGCGAAATTATTTATTGGAATAAGGACATAGCGCGCCTCCACGACCTCGCGAGCCCGGCCCCGTGGGGATTGGCCGTCGAATGCACAATGGAATTTCGTTTTGGATGTAACAATGGAAACGCCCTTCAAATGATAATTATTATTGTTTGGCCTGTGATCGCCGTATGGGCTCGATGCAACAACTGAGAACATGTCTTATATAGCGGAGACCGCAGTTGTCAGCGCCGGCCGTTTTACTCTTTTTCAGACTGCCCGTTACTGCGTTCGATCAATCTTTTTGCTTTTTCTGTGGGAGCGCTTCCTTAAGGCCTGTCTGGATCCTTGTGGCGAGGGAGCTTGCTCCCGCTTGAGTGCGAAGCGCTCACAAAAAGGCTGCTGCGCAGCCAGCGGGAGCAAGCTCCCTCGCCACAAAATCATTTCATGTGACGAGGTTGCTGCTAAAGCATAGGCAAAAAAAAGCCCCGAACCAGTCGGGGCTTCAAATCGTCGGCTTTGCGGTTAGCTTTTATTCGGTCCGCAAGGGCCGTTTACGCGTGCAATCAGTGGAACTGTTCTTCTTCGGTCGAGCCGGTCAGTGCGGTCACCGACGAGGTACCGCCCTGGATCACCGTGGTCATGTCGTCGAAGTAACCGGTGCCGACTTCCTGCTGGTGGGCCACGAAGGTGTAGCCTTTGGCGGCGTCAGCGAACTCCTGCTCTTGCAGCTTCACGTAGGCGGTCATGTCGTTGCGGGCGTAGTCGTGCGCCAGGTTGAACATGCTGTGCCACATGTTGTGGATGCCGGCCAGGGTGATGAACTGGTGCTTGTAGCCCATGGCGGACAGTTCGCGCTGGAACTTGGCGATGGTCGCGTCGTCCAGGTTCTTCTTCCAGTTGAAGGAAGGCGAGCAGTTGTACGACAGCAGTTGGTCCGGGTATTCCTTCTTGATCGCTTCGGCGAAGCGACGAGCCTCGTCCAGGTCCGGCTTGGCGGTTTCGCACCAGATCAGGTCGGCGTACGGGGCGTAGGCCAGGCCGCGGGCGATGGCCTGGTCGAGACCGGCGCGCACCTTGTAGAAGCCTTCCTGGGTACGGGTGCCGGTGACGAACGGCTGGTCGTACGGATCGCAGTCGGATGTCAGCAGGTCAGCGGCGTTGGCGTCGGTACGGGCCAGAATGATGGTCGGTACGCCGGCAACGTCGGCGGCCAGGCGCGCGGCGGTCAGCTTCTGTACGGCTTCCTGGGTGGGAACCAGTACCTTGCCGCCCATGTGGCCGCATTTTTTAACCGAGGCCAACTGATCTTCGAAGTGCACGCCGGCGGCGCCTGCCTCGATCATGCTCTTCATCAGTTCGTAGGCGTTCAGTACACCGCCGAAACCGGCTTCGGCGTCAGCCACGATTGGCGCGAAGTAGTCGATGTAGCCTTCGTCGCCCGGGTTCTTGCCGGCTTTCCACTGGATCTGGTCGGCGCGACGGAACGAGTTGTTGATGCGCTTGACCACGGTTGGAACCGAATCCACCGGGTACAGCGACTGGTCGGGGTACATGGACTCGGCGGAGTTGTTGTCCGCGGCCACTTGCCAGCCCGACAGGTAGATGGCCTGGATACCGGCCTTGACCTGCTGCACAGCCTGGCCGCCGGTCAGGGCGCCCATGCAGTTGACGAAGTCTTTCTCGGGACGGAAGGCTGGCTTGGCGCCCTGGGTGACCAGGTTCCACAGCTTCTCGGCGCCCATTTTCGCGAAGGTGTGCTCAGGTTGCACCGAGCCACGCAGACGGACGACGTCAGCAGCCGAATAATTGCGCTTCACGCCTTTCCAGCGCGGGTTTTCAGCCCAGTCTTTTTCAAGGGCTGCAATTTGCTGTTCGCGTGTCAGTGCCATGGAAATAAACCTCGTCGCGTCTTGTATGGATGGTCGTTCCGGGCTGGAAGGTCCCAGCTCGTCAATCGCACCAGTCATTGGTGTGAAGGGCTGCTCGCTGACCAGGAGGCTGGCGTACAAGTCGGTTGAGGCGGGGAGGCGACGGGATGAACGATGGGCTCGAGGGGAAAGTGAGCAGGTAGGGGCGAGCTGCGGGCGCATTCGGGCGTCGTGGGCCTTCATACGAACTCAGAGTGATGCCGGGTTACCTAGTTACGCTTCCGTCCCTCGGGACAACTTCGTTCCAGTCGCAACCTCGTCAAACACACCTTGTGGGCGGTACAGACACGAATCGGCTCGCAGGGTAGTTGCAAGCGTCGACCCGAAGGCCCTTGCCAGGGCCCCTGATTAGCGGGAGCGAGGCCATCATGCCTTCGGTTTTTTGGCTCGTCAAACGTTTTGTAGTGCTTTTTTTCAGGCACTACATCTTTGGTCTAATACGACTTGTCAGTCAGTTTCTGGTGCTTCAGTTCAGCGTATCGACCTTGACCCGCAAAATCATGTCATCCCGGCCTTGGGTCGAGTAGCTGCGGGTCAGGCCTTGTTTATCGGCCTGATTCTGCCGATTCACCCCGGCCAGGGTGATCCACTCGCCCAAGCGCCCGCTGACGGTTGTGTCGGTGCTTTGCACGTTCACTACATCGGGACGTTCCTGGCTCATGCGGTCACGGTTGGTGCTGATGCTCAGATGAACGGTCTCGCCGGTGACGCTGGCCGTTACGTAAAAACCCTGGGTGACGTTGCGGTATTCGGTCTGGCTTTGCATGCGCCCATAGCCGTCGGTCTGGTTGCTGGTGAAGGGCACGCTCTGGCCCACCTGGATCAGCGCCGGCTGGCCCTCGCTGGCCTGGATCTGCTGCACGCCGCCGTCACGGCTGGCGGTGCTGCGGTTGATGATGCGGGTCTGGCTGGGTGCGGCTCCGTTGATCGAGTAACCCTGGTCGCCTTGCAGGTTGTTTTCATTGGTGTCGACCGTGATCAGCAAGCGCTTGGGAGCCACGTCGAGCTGCGCCAGGAATTGTCGAAGTTCTTCGATCTTGCCGGGTTCGGCGTTGACGATCAGTTGGTTGCCGTAAGCGCTGACCTGGCCATCCTTGCCGATGAAGTTCTGCGCCACCGGCAGCAAGTCCGCGCTGGTGCGGTAGTTCAGCGGCACGATTTCGGTAGCCGCCATGACTGACAGGCTGCAACCGAGCAGCAGGGTGGTCAGCAGGGTACGTAGGGACATGTCCATTTCTCCGCGAGACAAAAGCTGGATATTGCCAGTTTGTCGGCCCCGGGTGGGGCAAGTTGAATGGTAGACGGCAAAACGCCCCGGCATCGGTGGATGGCGGGGCGTTTTGGGCGTTGCAGGATGTTGTTGCAGGCTGCCTTTGTGGCGAGGGAGCTTGCTCCCGCTGGGTCGCGAAGCGCCCCCAAAAAGCGGGGGCCGCTGCGCAGCCCAGCGGGAGCAAGCTCCCTCGCCACAGGGGTATTAGGTCGAATGACGGACCATGTCCACGTGAGGAATCCCGGCTTCGAGGAACTCCTCGCTGACCACCGCAAACCCCAGTCGCTCGTAGAACGGCGTGGCGTGCACCTGGGCGCTGAGCATCTGCTGCTTGAGCCCGCGCTTCTCGGCCTCGGCGATTGCTGCGTGCATCAGCGCATCGCCGACTTTCAGGCCGCGCCAATCCTTCAGGACCGAGACGCGGCCGATATGGCCATCGGTCAGCAGGCGCGCGGTGCCGATGGGGAAGTCGCCTTCGAAGGCCAGGAAATGCACAGCGTCCTGGTCATCCGAATCCCACTCCAGCTCCGGCGGCACGGATTGCTCGGCAATGAATACCGCTTCACGAATGCGCCGGATCTCGGCGTTATCCTTTTGCCAGTCTGCGACACGAACGTGAATTTTATTCATCGGCGAACCCCAGGCTACCTTGCTTGACCAATTCATGAATGAGGCCGCGACCGTCCTCGTCGGCCAGCCATGGGCCGAGGTTTTCGATGTGCAGCGCGTCGGCGGCACAGATCATCTTCAACAGGTCGCGCAATTTGCCCGGCAAATAACGGCTCTGGCCGCTGGCGAACAGCAACAGGTCTTCATCGACTTCCGACCAGGCCAGGCGAGCGCTCGGGTTGCGAATGATCACTGCGCCCTGTTCCAGGCCGGCCAGCAGATCGTCCTCTTCCAGCTCCGGGCCGACGACCAGTTCCGGATAGCGCGGCTCGGTCATGAACTGGCCGAACCAGGTCAGCAGCAGGCGCTCGTCGCTCATGTGCTCGGCCAGCAGGCCCTTGAGTCGGTCCAGGGCGTCATGCTGGATCTGATGCGGGTCGGCGACGGGCCGCGCATCGGCGTCGGTGTAACGCTCTTCGTCCGGCAGGAACTGGCTGAGGAAGTCGGTGAAATGGGTCAGCACCTCGGCGGCGCTCGGTGCGCGGAAACCCACCGAATAGGTCATGCAGTCATCCACGGCGACGCCGCAGTGGGCCAGGCGCGGCGGCAGGTAGAGCATGTCGCCAGGTTCCAGGACCCATTCCTCGGTCGGCTCGAAATCGGCGAGGATGCGCAAGTCTGCATGGGGCAGCAGCGGGCTTTCGGAGTTGCACATCTGGCCGATTTTCCAGTTGCGCTTGCCGTGGCCCTGCAGCAGGAACACATCGTAGTTATCGAAATGCGGGCCGACGCCGCCACCTGGGGCAGCGAAGCTGATCATCACATCGTCGATGCGCCAGCTCGGCAAAAAGCGGAAATGCTCCAGCAGCTCGCTGACTTCCGGTACAAACTGGTCGACCGCCTGCACCAGCAGGGTCCACTCGCGCTCCGGCAGTTTGCTGAATTCGTCTTCGGCGAACGGGCCGCGACGCAATTCCCAGGGGCGCTCGCCGTGTTCGATCACCAGGCGTGACTCGATCTCTTCCTCAAGCGCAAGGCCGGCCAATTCGTCGGCGTCGATCGGGCTTTCGAAGTCAGGAATGGCCTGGCGGATCAGCAGGGGTTTCTTCTGCCAGTAGTCGCGCAGGAACTCCCGTGCCGTGATACCGCCCAGGAGTTGCAGTGGAATGTCAGAATTCATGTGTAACCTATTGAAAAAATATACTTTTCAGACGCGAATAAAAACGCCCGGCGCGGCCGGGCGTCTCAAAGGTGAAGCGATGTGTCAGATGCGCTTGGCTTGTGCCGCCGCGTTGCCGATGTAGCTGGCCGGGGTCAGTTTCTTCAGCTCTGCCTTGGCCTCGGCAGGCATGTCCAGGCCATCGATGAAAGTCTGCAACGCGTCCGGGCTGATGCCCTTGCCACGGGTCAGTTCTTTCAGCTTTTCATAGGGGTTTTCGATGTTATAGCGACGCATCACGGTCTGGATCGGCTCGGCCAGGACTTCCCAGCAGGCATCCAGGTCGGCGGCGATTTTCTGCTCGTTCAGTTCCAGCTTGCTGATGCCCTTGAGGCTGGCCTCGTAGGCGATGACGCTGTGGGCAAAACCTACGCCCAGGTTGCGCAGCACGGTGGAGTCGGTCAGGTCGCGCTGCCAGCGGGAAATCGGCAGCTTGCTCGCCAGGTGCTGGAACAGCGCGTTGGCGATGCCCAGGTTGCCTTCGGAGTTTTCGAAGTCGATCGGATTGACCTTGTGCGGCATGGTCGAGGAACCGATTTCGCCGGCGATGGTGCGCTGCTTGAAGTAACCCAGGGAGATGTAGCCCCAGATGTCACGGTCGAAGTCGATCAGGATGGTGTTGAAGCGCGCGATCGCATCGAACAGCTCGGCGATGTAGTCATGCGGTTCGATCTGGGTGGTGTACGGGTTGAAGCTCAGGCCCAGCTCGTCTTCGATGAAGGCGCGGGCGTTGGCTTCCCAGTCGATGTCCGGGTAGGCCGACAGGTGGGCGTTGTAGTTGCCCACGGCGCCGTTGATCTTGCCCAGCAGTGGCACGGCGGCCACCTGAGCGATCTGGCGCTCCAGGCGATACACCACGTTTGCCAGCTCCTTGCCCAGGGTGGTCGGCGAAGCCGGTTGACCGTGGGTGCGCGACAGCATCGGCACGTCGGCGAAGCGGATCGCCAGTTCGCGGATGGCCTGGGCGGTCTGGCGCATCAGGGGCAGCATCACCTCGTCACGGCCTTCGCGCAACATCAGGGCGTGGGACAGGTTGTTGATGTCCTCGCTGGTGCAGGCAAAGTGAATGAACTCGCTGACGTTGGCCAGTTCCGGCAGCTTGGCCGCCTGCTCCTTGAGCAGGTATTCGATGGCCTTGACGTCGTGGTTGGTGGTGCGCTCGATCTCTTTGACGCGCTCGGCGTGCTCCAGCGCGAAATCGTCGGCCAGGGCGTTCAGTACCGCGTTGGCTTCGGCGGAAAAGGCCGGTACTTCGCCAATGCCAGGGTGAGCGGCCAGGCGCTGGAGCCAGCGCACTTCAACCAGAACGCGGGCACGGATCAGGCCGTACTCGCTGAAAATAGGGCGCAGGGCCTGGGTTTTGCCGGCGTAGCGGCCGTCTACAGGGGAAACCGCAGTGAGCGAAGAGAGCTGCATGGGGTGTTCTCGGACAGTCGGGCAACGAAATGGGGCGCGTATCATACATGAAATCCAGCGCCGGTCCGTTGCCAACTGACCGGCGTGTTACGCGTATCGAGATAAAACTGTTCATTACCTGTGGCGAGGGAGCTTGCTCCCGCTGGGCTGTAAGCAGCCCCTCAATGTCCACAAGCAGGTCGAGGCGACTTATTCGTTGCGCATCAACGGGTAAAGCTCTTTCAACAATTTGCGCCGGCTGATCACCAACTGCCAGCGATGCCCGCCCAGTTGTCGCCACAGCCGCGCCGAGCGAATCCCGGCCAGCAACAGGGCGCGGATCTTTGAAGCGTTACTAGGCTGCTGCAGGTTACGCATGTCGCCATGCACCTGGATGCGCTGGCGCAGGGTGCTCAAGGTGTCCTGGTACAGCGCGCCGCAAGCAGCGATCACGTTTTCGTGGGACGGGCCGAAGTGTTCGACCTGGGACTGGATCTGCGGCAGGCGTTTGCCGATGGTCTCCAGCAGGTCGTCGCGCTTGGCCAGCTGACGCTCGAGGCCCAGCATCGACAGGGCGTAGCGCAGCGGCTCCCGTTGCAGGGCACTGGGGTCGCGCTCCAGGGCGCCGATCAGCGCACGGTAGCCTTCGCGCAGGTTCAGGTCATCGCCTCCGTAGACCTCCAGGGTGTCCTTGGGGTCGCGCACCAGCAGGCTGCCGAGCATGCAGCCCAGGCCGGCTTCGGTGGCCTGGCCGGTCTTGGCGATCCGGTCCACCAGCACCGCGGCGAGAAACACCCCGCCGAGTGCCGTCAGTTGTTCCTGGATCGGCGTCATGCCTGGCTGCTCCATGGCTCGGCGACTTCTATCACGCCGCCGCCGAGGCAGACTTCACCGCCGTAGAACACCACGGACTGGCCGGGGGTGACCGCGCGCTGCGGATCATCGAACGTGGCGCGATAGCCGCTGGCGGTTTTTTCCAGGGTGCAGGGCTGGTCGCTCTGGCGGTAGCGAACCTTGGCGGTCAGGCGGCGCGGTTCGCTGAGGTCGATCGGGTTGACCCAATAGATGTCGGAGGCGAGCAGGGCGCGGGAAAACAGCCATGGATGGTCATTGCCCTGGCCAACGATCAGCTCGTTGTGCTCCAGGTCCTTGACCAGCACGTACCAGGGCTCTTCACCGGCATCTTTCAAGCCGCCGATGCCCAGGCCCTGGCGCTGGCCGATGGTGTGGTACATCAGACCGTGGTGGCGGCCGATGACTTCGCCTTCGGTGGTCTTGATCTCGCCCGGCTGGGCCGGCAGGTATTGCTTGAGGAAATCGCTGAAGCGCCGTTCGCCAATGAAGCAGATCCCGGTGGAATCCTTCTTCTTCGCGGTGGCCAGGTCATGTTTCTCGGCAATTGCGCGCACTTCGGGTTTTTCCAGCTCGCCCACCGGGAACAGGGTCTTGGCGATCTGTTCACCGCCGACGGCGTGCAGGAAATAACTCTGGTCCTTGTTCGGGTCCAGGCCCTTGAGCAGCTCGGTACGACCGTCGATGTCGCGGCGGCGCACGTAGTGACCGGTGGCGATCAGGTCGGCGCCGAGCATCATGGCGTAGTCGAGGAACGCCTTGAACTTGATTTCGCGGTTGCAGAGGATGTCCGGGTTCGGCGTGCGACCGGCCTTGTATTCGGCGAGGAAGTGCTCGAACACGTTGTCCCAGTATTCCGCGGCGAAGTTGGCGGTGTGCAGCTTGATGCCGATCCGGTCGCAGACGGCCTGGGCGTCCGCCAGGTCGTCCATGGCGGTGCAGTATTCGGTTCCGTCGTCTTCTTCCCAGTTCTTCATGAACAGGCCTTCCACCTCATAACCCTGCTCGATCAGCAGAAGGGCGGAAACGGAAGAGTCCACGCCGCCGGACATGCCGACTATGACGCGTTGCTTGGGGGTGTTCGAAGAGGCTGGATCACGCATAGGAATTCAATGAGTGTCTTGAAAAAGGACGCGATTCTATCAGGCCCGGGCGTGCAAGGCTAAAGAGAAGGGCGGATAAGCTCCAGGCTGTGGCGATGGCCGGCCAGGTAATCGTCGATGCAGCGGATGACCAGCTCGCTGCGCCAGCGGTCGCGCTGTGCCAGCAATTCGTCGCGGGTCAGCCACTTGGCGCCGAGGATGCCGTCGTCCAGTTGATAGTCCGGGTGGTGTTTCAGGGCTTTGGCGGCGAAGCAGACCCGTTGGTAGGTCACACCGTTGCTCGGGGCGGTGTAGAGGTAGATGCCGGTGATGCTGGTGGGTTCGACGTCCCAGCCGGTTTCTTCGAGGGTTTCACGTATGGCGGCTTGGATCAGTGTTTCGTTCGGGTCCAGGTGGCCGGCGGGCTGGTTGAGCACTGCTCGTCCGCCCTTGGATTCTTCGACCATCAGGAAGCGGCCGTGGTCTTCGACGATGGTGGCGACGGTGATGTGGGGTTGCCAGTTCATGAGATTCCTCTATTTCTCGGATTTGGTTGGCTGGGTACATATCCATTGCTGCGGTAACGGCTGCTTAGGGTTCCGCCCTTACGGCGGGTCACTTTTTTCAGACGCCAAAAAAGTAACCAAAAAGGCTTTGGGGGTATGACTCACCCACATAGGTTACAAATCAGTTCACTCACATAGGTAACAGTTTTCAACTGGCAGGGTCGGTTTTCGAGGATCTGACCGTGCCATGGCGAGACCTATGGACCTGAAACTGCTATTCATCGCGGACTACATCAAAGGCCCGCCCAGCTGTACCCCCATCTAATTGTGGGAGCGAGCCTGCTCGCTGGCCGGGTTTCATTGATTGAGTACATATCCATTGCTGCGGTCACGGCTGCTTAGGGTTCCGCCCTTACGGCGGGTCACTTTTTTCAGACGCCAAAAAAGTAACCAAAAAGGCTTAGCCCCACCACTCGGTGCCTCGCCTGGGCTCGGCATGCCCTCACTCCGGCATTGCTCCGTGGGCCGCCGCGAAGGGCCATCCATGGCCCAGCGCGGCTAACCCGGCATCCATGCCGGGTTGCCCACTGCGCAACGCCTGCGTTCGGCCATCGTGGTTAACGGGGCGCCCCAGATCAAGATCAAGATCAAGATCAAAAGCGAGGCGGCCTGATAGCCGGCCTGGTTCTTGGTGAGAGCGCGTTTCTCCTGTGGGAGCGAGCCTGCTCGCGAAGGTGGCCTGGCAGCCGACCTGTCTCTGGCGGCTGTACTCCAATCCAACTGTGGGAGCGAGCTTGCTCGCGATAGCGGTGGGTCAGTCAATATTTGAATTGAATGATGAATTGCAATCGCGAGCAAGCTCGCTCCCACAGGGTCGGGTGCTGTCTGACGGATAGTGTAAATGCCAGAAACACAAACCCCGGCACAGGGCCGGGGTTTGTGGTGTTTCCTTGCAACCTTATACCAGCGCAGCAATCGCCGCGTTGAAGGTGTTGCTCGGGCGCATGGCCTTGCTGGTCAGCTCGGGGTTGGCGAAGTAGTAGCCGCCGATGTCCACTGGCTTACCTTGGACGGCGTTGAGCTCGGCAACGATTTTTTCTTCGTTGTCGGTCAGGGTCTTGGCCAGGGTGGTGAACTGCGCCTTCAGGGCTGCGTCGTCATCCTGGGCGGCCAGTGCCTGGGCCCAGAACAGGGTCAGGTAGAAGTGGCTGCCGCGGTTGTCGATGCCGCCGACCTTGCGCGAAGGCGACTTGTTGCGGTCCAGGAATTCGCCAGTCGCCTGGTCGAGAGTCTTGGCCAGCACCAGTGCTTTCGGGTTGTTGTAGGTCACGCCCAGGTGTTCCAGGGATGCGGCCAGGGCCAGGAACTCGCCCAGGGAATCCCAACGCAGGAAGTTCTCTTCCAGCAATTGCTGCACGTGCTTGGGTGCCGAGCCGCCGGCGCCGGTTTCGAACAGGCCGCCACCGTTCATCAGTGGCACGATCGAGAGCATCTTGGCGCTGGTGCCCAGTTCCATGATCGGGAACAGGTCGGTCAGGTAGTCACGCAGTACGTTGCCGGTCACCGAGATGGTGTCCTTGCCTTCGCGGGTACGCGCCAGGGTGAACTTCATCGCGTCGACAGGCGACATGATGCGGATCTCCAGGCCGCTGGTATCGTGATCCTTCAGGTAAGCCTGGACCTTCTCGATCATCACGCCATCGTGGGCGCGCATCGGGTCGAGCCAGAAGATTGCCGGGGTGCTGCTGGCGCGGGCGCGGTTGACGGCGAGCTTGACCCAGTCCTGGATCGGCGCGTCCTTGGTCTGGCACATGCGGAAGATATCGCCAGCCTCGACGTTCTGCTCCAGCAGGGTGCGACCGTTGTTGTCCGAGACGCGGACCACGCCGTCAGTCTTGATCTGGAAGGTCTTGTCGTGGGAGCCGTACTCTTCGGCTTTCTTGGCCATCAGGCCGACGTTCGGCACGCTGCCCATGGTGGTCGGGTCGAAGGCGCCGTGTTGCTTGCAGTCTTCGATCACGGCCTGGTAGATGGTCGCGTAGCAGCGATCCGGGATCACGGCCTTGGTGTCGTGCAGCTGGCCGTCGGTGCCCCACATCTTGCCAGAGTCACGGATCATGGCTGGCATCGAGGCGTCGACGATGACGTCGCTCGGCACGTGCAGGTTGGTGATGCCTTTGTCGGAGTTGACCATCGCCAGTGCCGGACGAACGGCATAGACCGCCTGGATGTCGGCTTCGATCTGCGCCTGCTGCTCGGCCGGCAGGGCCTTGATGCGGGCGTACAGGTCGCCGATGCCGTTGTTCAGGTTGAAGCCGATCTGCTCCAGTACCTGGGCGTGCTTGGCCAGCGCGTCCTTATAGTACTCAGCCACGATCTGGCCGAACATGATCGGGTCGGAGACCTTCATCATGGTCGCTTTGAGGTGAACCGACAGCAGCACGCCTTTCTGCTTGGCGTCTTCGATTTCGGCGGCGATGAAATTGCGCAGGGCATTTTTGCTCATGACCGCGCAATCGAGGATCTCACCGGCTTGGACGGTGGTTTTTTCCTTCAGGACAGTGGCAGTACCGTCCTTGGCGATCAGCTCGATCTTCACGCTGCCCGCGGCGTCGATCAAGGCAGCTTTTTCGCTGCCGTAGAAATCGCCGGTGCTCATGTGGGCCACGTGGGATTTGGAATCGGCAGCCCAGGCGCCCATCTTGTGCGGATGCTTGCGAGCGTAGTTCTTCACCGACAGCGGCGCGCGGCGGTCGGAGTTGCCTTCGCGCAGGACCGGGTTCACGGCGCTGCCCTTGACCTTGTCGTAACGGGCGCGGACTTCTTTCTCGGCGTCGGTGGTCACGGTTTCCGGGTAGTCCGGCAGTGCGTAGCCCTGGGCCTGCAATTCCTTGATCGCGGCCTGCAGTTGCGGCACCGAGGCGCTGATGTTCGGCAGCTTGATGATGTTGGCTTCAGGCGTGACGGCCAGGTCGCCCAGTTCGGCGAGGTGGTCGGCTACGGCTTTGTCACCCAGTTGCTCGGGGAAGCTGGCCAGGATGCGCCCTGCGAGGGAGATATCGCGGGTTTCCACGGCGATATCGGCCGAAGCGGTGAAGGCTTCGACGATCGGCAGCAGCGAATAGGTGGCGAGGGCAGGCGCTTCGTCGGTGAAGGTATAGATGATCTTCGAGCGGGTGGGCATATTCGGATTAACTCTCTTCTTTGCTAAAGCATGCGCAGAAACTCGAGGGGCGCCGGGTAAGCGCGTTCGTTCAAAGTCATCCGTGAGCCGAATGTCGAGGTTTCTTCGCGGTGATGTTGGGTGCATCAGTCGAGCGTCAAGCGGTCGGGCCGCGGTAACGGTCCGGCTTTCAAATTGGCGGAAAGTCTCGTGATAGAGCCGTCAGCCATCGTGACCCTGTGGTCAGCGGCGGCATTATACATAGGTAGCTGGCGATCTGCCGACGGTTCATAGACTTCCGTACACGTCCATTGGTCTAAACGTCGCAGGCCGCGGGGCTGGACTATGCTCAAGTTTGGCGCTTTTCCCTTGGTTTTCAGGCTTGTACGCGGCGAACTCGGTTTATTTGCCGAGGACGGGCCGAACGTAGGGTTTGCGTGCCGATACAACTGGGGTACGCTCGAACGCAGCCAGATGTTCAATCCAAGCAATGGAGTTCAGCATGGGGTATCAAAAGATTCAGGTTCCAGCCGTCGGTGACAAAATCACCGTCAATGCAGACCATTCTCTTAATGTTCCCGACAATCCGATCATCCCTTTCATTGAAGGTGACGGCATTGGCGTTGATATCAGTCCGGTCATGATCAAGGTTGTCGACGCCGCGGTCGAGAAGGCTTATGGCGGCAAGCGCAAGATTTCCTGGATGGAAGTCTATGCCGGTGAAAAAGCCACCCAGGTCTACGACCAGGACACCTGGCTTCCCCAGGAAACCCTGGACGCGGTCAAGGACTACGTGGTTTCCATCAAGGGCCCGCTGACCACGCCGGTCGGTGGCGGTATCCGCTCGTTGAACGTCGCGCTGCGCCAGCAGCTGGACCTGTATGTCTGCCTGCGCCCGGTGCGCTGGTTCGAGGGTGTGCCAAGCCCGGTGAAGAAGCCTGGCGATGTCGACATGACAATCTTCCGCGAGAACTCCGAAGACATCTATGCAGGCATCGAATGGAAGGCCGGTTCGGCCGAGGCCACCAAGGTCATCAAGTTCCTCAAGGAGGAAATGGGTGTCACCAAGATCCGCTTCGACGAAGATTGCGGTATCGGCGTCAAGCCGGTTTCCAAGCAGGGCACCAAACGTCTGGCGCGCAAAGCCTTGCAATATGTTGTCGACAATGACCGCGATTCGCTGACCATCGTGCACAAAGGCAACATCATGAAGTTCACCGAAGGTGCCTTCAAGGAATGGGCCTACGAAGTGGCGGCCGAAGAGTTCGGCGCAACCCTGCTCGACGGCGGGCCCTGGATGCAGTTCAAGAATCCGCGGACCGGCAAGAATGTCGTGGTCAAGGATGCCATCGCCGACGCCATGCTCCAGCAGATCCTGCTGCGCCCGGCCGAGTACGACGTGATCGCAACCCTGAACCTCAACGGCGACTATCTCTCCGACGCCCTGGCGGCCGAAGTGGGCGGTATCGGTATCGCGCCGGGTGCCAACCTGTCGGACACTGTGGCGATGTTCGAGGCCACTCATGGCACCGCGCCCAAATATGCCGGCAAGGACCAGGTCAACCCGGGTTCGCTGATCCTGTCGGCGGAAATGATGCTGCGTCACATGGGCTGGACCGAAGCGGCCGACCTGATCATCAAGGGCACCAACGGCGCGATCTCGGCCAAGACCGTGACCTATGACTTCGAACGCCTGATGGACGGAGCCAAGCTGGTATCGTCTTCCGGCTTTGGTGATGCACTGATTTCGCACATGTAGGCGGATCGTTACGCAACTGAAAACGCCCGGCTCGAGTGATCGATCCGGGCGTTTTGCCTGAGGAGGGGCGGGTGTGTCAGCCTTTTTCGGAGGCGATGACGTGCTCCAGGGCGTTGACGGATTCGGGCGTGGCGTCGGCGTTGTCCTGCGCGACGGGCGTGATGGCGATCGCGTGTACGCCCTTGGGACCCTGGATCATGCTGAACGACACGGTTTGCCCGGCCTTCAAGGTCTTGTAGCCGTCCATCAGGATCGCCGAGTAGTGAGCGAACAGGTCTTCCTTATTCGGATCGCCATCGCGATTGATAAACCCGAAGCCCTTGGAGTTGTTGAACCATTTGACCTTGCCCTTGAATGTCATCCCGGTACCCGGCATACCAATATCCCTCTGCAACACACCCCGCCATGGGAGTATCATCCTGATCATCCGCCGTCGATCGCCGAAATCGGATTGACTTCACGGACCTTTTTAACCCACGGTGGGCTCTATTGGTTGTAACACCGATTTGCCGATAGTCAAGGTGATCGGGCAGTAGCGGTTGAAATCGCCTGCAAGCGGCCCCATCACTGTATTCGCCAACTAAACGAACCTTTCTTTCCATGCATGCAATCAGCCAGATTCGACTAACATTCAATCAGGATCGCCCGGATCTACATGACGACGATTCAGCGGGTATTGCTGTTCAGGAATCAAAGCCCGCTTTACAGGCTCCACCGATGTACAAGGTGGTTTTGTTCAACGATGACTACACACCGATGGATTTCGTCGTCGAAGTGCTCGAGGTGTTTTTTAACCTGAATCGCGAGCTGGCGACCAAGGTCATGCTGGCCGTCCATACAGAGGGACGGGCAGTATGTGGAGTGTTTACCCGCGACATCGCCGAGACAAAGGCCATGCAGGTCAACCAGTACGCCCGGGAAAGCCAGCATCCGCTACTCTGTGAAATCGAGAAGGACGGTTAACGCCGACCACTTGGGTATGAGGTGAAGCTATGTTAAACCGCGAGCTCGAAGTCACCCTCAATCTTGCCTTCAAGGAGGCTCGTTCGAAGCGTCATGAATTCATGACCGTCGAACACCTGCTGCTGGCCCTATTGGATAATGAGGCTGCCGCCACCGTTTTGCGTGCCTGCGGCGCAAACCTCGATAAACTCAAGCATGATCTGCAGGAGTTCATCGACTCCACCACGCCATTGATCCCCGTTCATGACGAGGATCGCGAAACCCAGCCAACCCTGGGCTTCCAGCGTGTACTGCAGCGTGCTGTCTTTCACGTACAGAGCTCGGGCAAGCGCGAAGTCACCGGCGCCAATGTCCTGGTCGCGATCTTCAGCGAGCAGGAAAGCCAGGCGGTTTTCCTGCTCAAGCAGCAGAGCGTGGCGCGTATCGATGTCGTCAACTACATCGCCCATGGCATTTCCAAAGTGCCCGGGCATGGCGATCATTCCGAGGGTGAGCAGGATATGCAGGACGACGAGGGCGGTGAGTCTTCTTCTTCAGGCAATCCCCTGGATGCCTATGCCAGCAACCTGAACGAACTGGCGCGCCAGGGCCGTATCGACCCGCTGGTCGGGCGCGAGGCGGAAGTCGAGCGCGTGGCGCAGATCCTGGCCCGGCGTCGCAAGAACAATCCGCTGCTGGTAGGCGAGGCGGGCGTGGGCAAGACCGCGATCGCCGAAGGCCTGGCCAAGCGCATCGTCGATAACCAGGTGCCGGACCTGCTGGCCAACAGTGTCGTCTATTCCCTCGACCTGGGTGCCTTGCTGGCCGGTACCAAATACCGCGGCGACTTCGAGAAACGCTTCAAGGCGCTGCTCGGCGAGCTGAAGAAACGGCCGCAGGCGATCCTGTTCATCGACGAGATCCACACCATCATCGGTGCCGGTGCTGCGTCGGGTGGCGTCATGGATGCCTCGAACCTGCTCAAGCCATTGCTGTCTTCGGGTGATATCCGTTGCATCGGCTCGACCACGTTCCAGGAATTCCGCGGCATTTTCGAGAAAGACCGTGCCCTGGCCCGGCGTTTCCAGAAAGTCGACGTCTCGGAGCCGTCGGTGGAAGACACCATCGGCATCCTGCGCGGCCTGAAAGGGCGTTTCGAGCTGCACCACAGCATCGAATACAGCGACGAAGCGTTGCGCGCGGCCGCCGAGCTGGCCTCGCGCTACATCAATGACCGGCATATGCCGGACAAAGCCATCGATGTCATCGACGAGGCGGGTGCCTATCAGCGCCTGCAACCGGTGGAGAATCGCGTCAAGCGCATCGAGGTGCCGCAGGTCGAGGACATCGTCGCGAAGATCGCGCGGATTCCCCCAAAACACGTCACCAGTTCCGACAAGGAGCTGCTGCGTAACCTGGAGCGCGACCTGAAGCTCACGGTGTTCGGCCAGGATGCGGCCATCGACTCGCTGTCGACCGCCATCAAGCTATCGCGTGCAGGTCTCAAGTCGCCAGACAAGCCGGTCGGTTCGTTCCTGTTCGCCGGGCCTACCGGTGTCGGCAAGACCGAGGCGGCACGGCAGTTGGCCAAGGCGATGGGTATCGAGCTGGTGCGCTTCGACATGTCCGAGTACATGGAGCGTCACACCGTATCGCGGCTGATTGGTGCGCCTCCGGGCTATGTCGGGTTCGACCAGGGCGGTCTGCTGACCGAGGCGATCACCAAGCAGCCGCACTGCGTGCTGTTGCTCGATGAAATCGAGAAGGCGCATCCGGAAGTCTTCAACCTGCTGCTGCAGGTCATGGACCACGGTACGCTGACCGACAACAACGGGCGCAAGGCGGATTTCCGCAACGTGATCATCATCATGACCACCAACGCCGGCGCTGAAACCGCCGCGCGCGCTTCGATCGGTTTCACCCATCAGGACCACTCGTCCGATGCGATGGAAGTGATCAAGAAGAGCTTCACGCCTGAGTTCCGTAACCGCCTGGACACCATCATCCAGTTTGGTCGCCTCAGTCATGAAGTCATCAAGAGCGTGGTGGACAAGTTCCTTACCGAACTCCAGGCGCAGCTCGAAGACAAGCGTGTGTTGCTGGAAGTCACCGATGCAGCCCGCAGCTGGCTGGCCGAAGGTGGCTACGATGTGACGATGGGAGCGCGGCCAATGGCTCGCCTGATCCAGGACAAGATCAAGCGTCCACTGGCGGAGGAAATCCTCTTTGGCGAACTGGCCGAGCATGGCGGTGTGGTCCACATCGACATCAAGGATGGCGAGCTGACGTTCGACTTCGAAACCACGGCGGAAATGGCCTGATCGTAAATCGCAATAAGCAAAAGGCGCCGAAAGGCGCCTTTTTGCTATATGCGACACCGTAATCCCATGTGGGAGCGAGCTTGCTCGCGATGGCTGCGGCACATTCGACACCGATGCAAACTGACCCACCGCTATCGCGAGCAAGCTCGCTCCCACAGTGTTTCGGGGCAGCCATCAAATCCCAGGCAAACAAAAACGCCCGACATGAGCCGGGCGTTTTGTATTGACTTGTTAGCGAGCGCGGTAAGTGATGCGCCCTTTGCTCAAGTCATAGGGCGTCAGCTCGACGCGCACTTTGTCACCGGTAAGAATACGAATGTAGTTCTTGCGCATCTTGCCGGAGATATGCGCGGTTACGACGTGCCCATTTTCCAACTCCACACGAAACATGGTGTTGGGCAGGGTGTCGACGACAGTGCCTTCCATTTCGAAGCTGTCTTCTTTCGACATGCAGTAAAGCCCTCGGTATCCAGTGAATGGCCCGGTGCAACTGCGCCAGGCAAAAGCGGCGTGCATTGTGCCCGAAAAAGGGGGGGCAAGCCAAGGGGTTCTTGGGATACTCGACGAGTCGGGTACTTGCATCGGGGCACTCATTGCGAGCGAGCCCTTAGTTCAGGACAACCCACCGCTGATTGATCAGCAATTCAATGGGCCGATATTGGGTCTTGTAGTTCATTTTTTTGCAGTTCTTGATCCAGTAGCCCAAGTACACCGCATCCAGGCCCAGGCGCCGGCATTCGTTGATCTGCCAGAGAATCGCAAAACGCCCCAGGCTGCGTTTTTCTTCGTCGGGCTCATAGAAGGTGTACACCGCCGAAAGCCCATTGGGCAGCAGGTCGGTGACGGCGATGGCGACCAGTCGGTCATCGAGGCGGAACTCGTAGAAGCGCGAGAACGGCAGGTCGCGCACCAGGAACGTCGAGAATTGATCCCGGCTGGGCGGGTACATGTCGCCATCGGCGTGGCGTTGCTCGATATAGCGCTGGTACAGGTCAAAATATTCTTCGGTAAATTGCGGCTTGGCCGGGCGCACCTGCAAGTCGGCGTTGCGCTTGAAAATACGCTTTTGCTGGCGATTGGGTGTGAATCGCGCCACGGGAATGCGCGCCGGAACGCACGCATTGCAGTGCTGGCAATGGGGCCGGTAAAGATGATCGCCACTGCGCCGAAAGCCCATTTCCGACAGGTCTGCGTAGACATGCACATCCATGGGCTGGCTCGGGTCGAGGAACAGGGTCGTGGCCTGTTCCTCCGGCAGATAACTGCAAGAGTGAGGTTGAGTGGCATAGAACTTCAAGCGCGCCAACTCGGTCATGATCAACCCTCGGGATAAAACTTCAATTCAAGTGTAAGCCAGTCGCGCGAATATCGCTCAGCAAAGCCAAGTGGCCTGGTTGGGCTGGTCCAGGTGCGCCTTCAAGTAATCGGCAAACGCTGCGCGGGGAATCGACCGGGCGCCCAGGCTGTGCAGGTGCTCGGTGGGCATCTGGCAGTCAATGAGCACGAAACCCGCTTCCTTGAGATGTTGGACCAGGGTTGCGAAGCCGAATTTCGACGCATTGTCGGCCCGGCTGAACATCGACTCACCGAAAAACAGCTGCCCCATCGCCAGGCCATACAAGCCGCCCACCAACTGGTCCTGGTCCCAGACCTCCACCGAATGGGCGAAGCCACGCCGGTGCAGTTCCAGATAAGCGGTCTGCATGGCGTCGGTGATCCAGGTGCCGTCGGCATAATCGCGGGGTGCGGCGCAGGCCTTGATGACCGCCGCGAAGTCCCGGTCGAACGTCACTTGATAGCGCTGCTTGCGCAACAGCTTGTTCAGGCTACGGGAAACATGCAGTTCGTCGGGAAACAGCACGGTGCGCGGGTCCGGTGACCACCACAGGATCGGCTGTCCTTCCGAGAACCATGGAAAGCAGCCGTGGCGATAGGCCTGGATCAACCGATCGGCGCAAAGGTCTCCGCCGGCGGCCAGCAAGCCATTGGGGTCGCGCATGGCTTTTTCCAGCGGTGGGAAATCCAACGTGTTGCGTTGTAACCAGGTCAGCATCGTTATCCGGACTTGCAGAAGGGGAGGGGAGCGGGCCCTGTCATAGGCCCGCCCTAGAGGTTAACCGTCAAACGGCCGGGATGTCATCGAGATACTTCTCTGCATCCAGCGCGGCCATGCAACCGGCGCCAGCGGAAGTGATGGCCTGGCGATAGACGTGGTCAGCCACGTCGCCGGCGGCAAAAACACCTTCGATGTCAGTGGCGGTGGCATTGCCTTCGCTGCCGCCGCGCACAATCAGGTAGCCGTCGCGCATCTGCAACTGGCCCTGGAACAGATCGGTGTTGGGTTTATGCCCGATGGCGATGAACACCCCGGCCAGGGATAGCGTGCTGGTATCGCCCGTCTCGCTGTGCCGCAGGCGCGCGCCGGTCACGCCGCTGGCGTCACCCAGCACTTCATCCAGGTTCTGGTTCCAGTGCAGGCGAATATTGCCGTTGGCTGCCTTTTCGAAGAGCTTGTCCTGCAATATCTTTTCCGCGCGCAGCTTGTCGCGGCGGTGAATCAGGTGAACTTCCCTGGCGATGTTCGACAGGTACAAGGCTTCTTCAACCGCCGTGTTACCGCCACCGATAACGGCCACCACCTGGTTTCGATAAAAGAAGCCATCGCAGGTCGCGCAGGCGGACACGCCTTTGCCGGCGAAGGTTTCCTCCGAAGGCAGGCCCAGGTATTGAGCCGAGGCGCCGGTTGCGATGATCAATGCGTCGCAGGTATAGGTGCCGCTGTCGCCGACCAGTTCGAACGGTCGCTGTTGCAACTTGGCGGTATGGATATGGTCGTAGACGATCTGCGTGTCGAAGCGCTCGGCGTGCCGCTGCATGCGCTCCATGAGTACGGGGCCGGTCAGGCCTTCGACATCGCCGGGCCAGTTATCGACTTCGACCGTGGTGGTGAGCTGGCCACCGGCCTGTATGCCGGTAATGACAACGGGTTTGAGGTTGGCGCGGGCCGCATAGACAGCCGCGCTGTACCCTGCAGGGCCGGAACCGAGAATGATCAGGCGTGAATGCTTCGCTTCGCTCATAAAAAACACCTCATAAGCCTTTGTCACAAAAGAGAATGCATGCTCAAATTGGCGCCCGATGACCCGTTTCTGGCCAGGTTGTCGCCGGGCGCACGGGCAATGCCTCGGGCAAGACAAACCCGTACAATGCTTGAGTTTTGAACGCAGGACGGGCAAAAGGTCAAATCTTCGGCAACACCTGCGGTTTTCCGGACGCATGCCACAGTGGTAAAACATGCCTCAGTGGTAAAAGTAGTACCGGTTGAGCACATTCACTTTTTTTACCTGCTCCACGTGGGCAGTTTTTATAGTCATTCAACAGATGGACGCGCCATTGGCGCAGGAAAAGAAGCGTTTTGAAGAAATCCACCGCAGCACCCAAGACAGTCGTTCCGCTCTGGCGCCAACAATTGCACTACCGGCTCAAGGAAGGTGCGTTGATCGCCATTGGGGCCTTGTGCCTGTTCCTGATGATGGCCTTGCTGACCTACGGCAAGGACGATCCGGGCTGGAGCCACAACAGCAAGATCGAAGACGTGCAGAATTTCGGCGGGCCGGCCGGTTCCTACAGTGCTGACATCCTGTTCATGGTGCTGGGCTATTTCGCCTATATTTTCCCGCTGCTGCTGGCGATCAAGACTTATCAGATTTTCCGTCAGCGCCATGAGCCCTGGCAGTGGAGCGGCTGGCTGTTCTCCTGGCGCCTGATTGGCCTGGTGTTCCTGGTGTTGTCGGGCGCCGCTCTGGCACATATCCATTTCCACGCACCCACCGGCCTGCCGGCCGGGGCGGGTGGTGCGCTGGGCGAGAGCCTTGGCGACCTGGCGCGCAATGCCCTGAATATCCAGGGCAGCACGCTGCTGTTCATCGCACTGTTCCTCTTCGGCCTGACCGTGTTCACCGACCTGTCCTGGTTCAAGGTCATGGACGTGACCGGCAAGATCACGCTCGACCTCATCGAGTTGATCCAGGGTGCGCTGAACCGCTGGTGGGCGGCGCGCAACGAACGCAAGCAACTGGTGGCGCAACTGCGTGAAGTGGATGATCGGGTCCATGACGTCGTGGCGCCCACCGTTCCGGACAAACGCGAGCAGGCCAAGGTCAAGGAACGCCTGATCGAGCGCGAGCAGGCCCTGAGCAAGCACATGTCCGAGCGCGAAAAGCAGGTGCCGCCGGTCATCACCATGGCCCCGGCCAAGCCGCCGGAGCAGAGCAAGCGCGTGCAGAAGGAAAAACAGGCGCCGCTGTTCGTCGACAGCGCGGTGGAAGGGACCTTGCCGCCGATCTCGATCCTCGATCCTGCCGAAAAGAAACAACTCAATTATTCCCCCGAATCCCTGGCGGCCGTCGGTCACCTGCTGGAGATCAAGCTCAAGGAGTTCGGTGTCGAGGTGTCGGTGGATTCGATCCATCCGGGTCCGGTCATTACCCGTTACGAAATCCAGCCGGCCGCCGGCGTCAAGGTCAGCCGTATCGCCAACCTCGCGAAGGACCTGGCGCGCTCCCTGGCGGTCACCAGCGTGCGGGTGGTGGAAGTGATCCCGGGCAAGACCACCGTGGGCATCGAGATCCCCAACGAGGATCGCCAGATCGTGCGCTTCTCCGAGGTGCTCTCGACCCCCGAGTACGACAATCACAAGTCACCGGTCACCCTGGCCCTGGGCCACGACATCGGTGGCAAGCCGGTCATCACCGACCTGGCGAAGATGCCTCACCTGCTGGTAGCCGGTACCACCGGTTCGGGTAAGTCGGTGGGGGTGAACGCGATGATCCTGTCGATCCTGTTCAAGTCCGGCCCGGAAGACGCCAAGCTGATCATGATCGACCCGAAGATGCTCGAATTGTCGATCTACGAAGGCATCCCGCACCTGCTGTGCCCGGTGGTCACCGACATGAAGGACGCGGCCAACGCCCTGCGCTGGAGCGTTGCCGAGATGGAGCGCCGCTACAAGCTGATGGCGAAGATGGGCGTGCGTAACCTGTCGGGCTTCAACGCCAAGGTCAAGGAGGCCGAGGAAGCCGGCACGCCGTTGAGCGACCCGCTGTACCACCGCGAAAGCATCCACGACGAAGCGCCGCTGTTGCACAAGCTGCCGACCATCGTGGTGGTGGTGGACGAATTCGCCGACATGATGATGATCGTCGGCAAGAAGGTCGAAGAACTGATCGCCCGTATCGCCCAGAAAGCCCGTGCGGCCGGTATTCACCTGATCCTCGCCACCCAACGGCCGTCGGTAGACGTGATCACCGGTCTGATCAAGGCCAACATCCCGACCCGCATGGCGTTCCAGGTGTCGAGCAAGATCGACTCGCGGACCATCATCGACCAGGGCGGCGCCGAGCAATTGCTCGGCCACGGTGACATGCTCTACATGCCGCCCGGCACCAGCCTGCCGATCCGTGTCCACGGTGCGTTCGTCTCCGATGACGAAGTGCACCGCGTGGTCGAAGCCTGGAAGTTGCGTGGCGCGCCTGAATACAACGACGACATCCTCAACGGTGTCGAAGAGGCCGGCAGCGGTTTCGAGGGCGGCAGTGGCGGCGGTGACGACGATGCCGAGACCGATGCGCTTTATGACGAAGCGGTGCAGTTCGTCCTGGAGAGTCGCCGTGCCTCGATTTCCGCCGTACAGCGCAAGCTGAAGATCGGCTACAACCGCGCCGCACGCATGATCGAGGCCATGGAAATGGCCGGGGTCGTGACGGCCATGAACACCAACGGCTCGCGCGAAGTGCTGGCGCCGGGCCCGATGCGCGACTGACAACCCGGGCGGCGTGATGACGCGCCGCTCGCCCCCCACGAATTCATGAGGACTCCCATGCGCCTGATTCGCATGCTGTTGTTGCCCGTATTGGCTTTGTCTACCTTGTCGGCCCATGCCGGCGAGAAAGATGTGGCCCGCCTGACCCAGTTGCTGGGCGGCTCCCAGACCCTGACTGCGCGTTTCTCCCAGCTGACCCTCGACGGCAGCGGCACCCAGTTGCAGGAAACCGCTGGCGACATGGCCCTGCAGCGCCCTGGCCTGTTCTACTGGCACACCGATGCACCCGCCGAACAGCTGATGGTGTCCGATGGCAAGAAAGTCTCCCTGTGGGATCCGGACCTCGAACAAGTGACCATCAAGACCCTCGACCAGCGCCTGACCCAGACGCCGGCGCTGCTGCTCTCCGGCGATATCTCGGAGATCAGCCAGAGCTTCGACATCACCTCCAAGGAGGCCGGTGGCGTGATTGACTTCACTCTCAAGCCGAAGACCAAGGACAGCCTGTTCGACAGCCTGCGCCTGTCGTTCCGCAACGGCCTGGTCAACGACATGCAACTGATCGACAGTGTCGGCCAGCGCACCAACATCCTGTTCACAGGGGTCAAGGCCAACGAGCCGATCGCCGCGTCCAAGTTCAAGTTCGACATCCCCAAGGGTGCGGATGTGATCCAGGAATAAAGGCAAGCCCCCCTGTGGGAGCGAGCTTGCTCGCGATGGCGTCATATCAGTCAACATTGATATTGAATGTAATGCCGCTATCGCGAGCAAGCTCGCTCCCACAGGGGGCGGTGTTCAACAGGACCCAGTGGAGGTTGCATAAGCAGTGATGGACCTGTTTCGAAGCGCCCCGATTGCCCAGCCATTGGCCGCCCGCCTGCGGGCCACCAACCTGGATGAGTACGTCGGCCAGGAACATGTGCTCGCCCGCGGCAAGCCCCTGCGCGAAGCCCTGGAGCAGGGCGCCCTGCATTCGATGATCTTCTGGGGCCCGCCGGGGGTCGGCAAGACCACCCTGGCGCGGTTGCTGGCGGAAGTCTCGGACGCGCATTTCGAAACGGTGTCGGCCGTGCTGGCCGGGGTCAAGGAGATTCGCCAGGCGGTGGAAATCGCCAAGCAGCAGGCCGGCCAGTACGGCAAGCGCACCATCCTGTTCGTCGATGAAGTGCATCGCTTCAACAAGTCGCAGCAGGACGCCTTCTTGCCCTATGTCGAAGACGGCACGCTGATTTTCATCGGTGCCACCACCGAGAACCCTTCGTTCGAACTCAACAACGCCTTGCTGTCCCGCGCGCGGGTCTACGTGCTCAAGAGCCTCGACGAGGCGGCGATGCGCAAGCTGGTGCATCGCGCGCTCACCGAAGAGCGCGGCCTGGGCAAGCGCCACCTGAGCCTCAGCGACGAAGGTTTCCAGATATTGTTCAGCGCTGCCGACGGCGATGGCCGGCGCCTGCTCAACCTGCTGGAAAACGCCTCGGACCTGGCCGAAGACGACAGCGAGATCGGTGTCGAGCTGCTGCAAAGCCTGCTGGGCGATACCCGGCGCCGCTTCGACAAGGGCGGCGAGGCGTTCTACGACCAGATTTCGGCGCTGCACAAGTCGGTGCGCGGCTCCAACCCGGACGGCGCGTTGTACTGGTTTGCGCGAATGATCGATGGCGGTTGTGATCCGCTGTACCTCGCACGCCGTGTAGTACGCATGGCCAGCGAAGACATCGGTAATGCCGATCCGCGCGCGCTGAGCCTGTGCCTGGCAGCCTGGGACGTGCAGGAACGCCTCGGCAGTCCGGAAGGCGAGCTCGCCGTGGCCCAGGCCATTACCTACCTGGCCTGCGCGCCGAAAAGCAACGCCGTCTACATGGGCTTCAAGGCGGCGATGCGCAGCGCCGCCGAGCACGGCTCCCTCGAAGTGCCGTTGCACCTGCGCAACGCGCCGACCAAGCTCATGAAACAGTTGGGCTACGGCGAGGAATACCGTTACGCCCATGACGAGCCTGACGCTTACGCCGCCGGCGAAGACTATTTTCCCGAGGAACTCGACCCCCAACGGTTCTATCAGCCGGTGCCCCGTGGCCTGGAGCTGAAGATCGGCGAGAAGCTCAACCACTTGGCGCAATTGGACCGATTGAGTCCACGGCAGCGGAGAAAACCGTGATCCCCTTGATTCTTGCAGTCTCCGCCGGCGGCGTTGCCGGTACGTTGTTGCGTTTCGCCACGGGCAACTGGATCAGTGCAAATTGGCCGCGGCACTTCTATACCGCGACGCTGGCCGTTAATATCGTGGGCTGTCTGCTGATCGGCGTTCTTTACGGCCTGTTCCTGATTCGTCCCGAAGTGCCCATCGAGGTGCGCGCGGGGTTGATGGTCGGCTTTCTTGGCGGCCTGACGACTTTTTCATCCTTTTCACTGGATACGGTGCGCCTGCTGGAAAGCGGGCAGGTGCCGCTGGCCCTGGGCTATGCGGCCATCAGCGTGTTCGGCGGGCTGCTCGCCACCTGGGCCGGCCTGTCCCTGACCAAACTTTGATAACGAGAGACCGACATGCTCGATTCCAAACTGTTACGTAGCAACCTTCAGGACGTAGCGGACCGCCTGGCATCCCGTGGCTTTGCCCTGGATGTCGCGCGCATCGAAGCGCTGGAAGAACAGCGCAAGACCGTCCAGACCCGCACCGAAGCCCTGCAGGCTGAACGTAACGCGCGCTCCAAGTCCATCGGTCAGGCCAAGCAGCGCGGCGAAGACATCGCGCCGCTGATGGCCGATGTCGAGCGCATGGCGGGCGAGTTGAGTGCCGGCAAGACCGAACTGGACGCGATCCAGAGCGAGCTGGATTCGATCCTGCTGGGCATCCCGAACCTGCCCCACGAATCGGTGCCGGTGGGCGAGGACGAAGACGGCAACGTCGAAGTGCGCCGCTGGGGCACGCCGAAAGCCTTTGATTTTCCGGTGCAGGACCACGTCGCCCTGGGCGAGAAATTCGGTTGGCTGGACTTCGAAACCGCCGCCAAGCTGTCGGGCGCGCGTTTCGCCCTGCTGCGCGGGCCGATCGCCCGTCTGCATCGCGCACTGGCGCAGTTCATGATCAACCTGCACGTCACCGAGCACGGCTACGAAGAGGCCTACACGCCATACCTGGTCCAGGCACCGGCGCTGCAAGGCACCGGTCAGTTGCCGAAGTTCGAGGAAGACCTGTTCAAGATCGCTCGCGACGGCGAAGCCGATCTGTACCTGATCCCGACCGCCGAAGTCTCGCTGACCAACATCGTTGCCGGCGAAATCGTCGATGCCAGGCAACTGCCGATCAAGTTTGTCGCCCACACGCCGTGCTTCCGCAGTGAAGCCGGCGCATCGGGCCGTGACACTCGCGGCATGATCCGCCAGCACCAGTTCGACAAGGTCGAGATGGTGCAGATCGTCGAGCCGTCGAAATCCATGGAAGCCCTGGAAAGCCTGACCGCCAACGCCGAGAAGGTCCTGCAACTGCTCGAGCTGCCGTATCGCACCCTGGCGCTGTGCACCGGCGACATGGGCTTCAGCGCGGTCAAGACTTACGATCTGGAAGTCTGGATCCCGAGCCAGGACAAGTACCGCGAGATTTCGTCGTGCTCCAACTGCGGTGACTTCCAGGCCCGCCGCATGCAGGCGCGTTTCCGCAACCCGGAAACCGGCAAGCCGGAACTGGTCCATACCCTCAACGGCTCCGGCCTGGCGGTGGGTCGTACGCTGGTCGCCGTGTTGGAAAACTATCAGCAGGCCGACGGTTCGATCCGGGTGCCTGAAGTGCTGAAGCCGTACATGGGCGGCATTGAGGTCATCGGCTAAATGGACTATCTGCCACTGTTCCACAACCTGCGCGGCAGCCGCGTGCTGGTGGTCGGCGGCGGCGAGATTGCCTTGCGCAAGTCTCGCTTGCTGGCGGATGCCGGTGCGCTGCTGCGGGTGGTCGCACCCGACATCGAACCGCAGTTGCGGGAACTGGTCAGTGGCAGCGGCGGCGAATGCGTGCTGCGTGGCTACGTCGAAGCGGATATGGACGGCTGCGGCCTGGTCATTGCCGCCACCGACGACGAGCCGCTCAATGCCCAGGTTTCGGCCGACGCCCATAAGCGCTGCGTGCCGGTCAACGTGGTGGACGCGCCCGCGCTGTGCAGCGTGATCTTCCCGGCGATCGTCGACCGCTCGCCGCTGGTTATTGCGGTGTCCAGCGGCGGCGACGCGCCGGTGCTGGCACGGCTGATCCGCGCCAAGCTGGAAACCTGGATTCCATCGACCTACGGGCAACTGGCCGGCCTGGCGGCGCGCTTTCGCAATCAGGTCAAGCAACTGTTTCCCGATGTGCAGCAACGGCGGGCATTCTGGGAAGAGGTTTTCCAGGGCCCGATCGCCGACCGTCAACTGGCCGGGCAGGGCGCCGAGGCCGAGCGGCTGCTGCGCGAGAAGATCGACGGCCAGGCGCCAAACGCGCCGGGCGAAGTCTATCTGGTAGGCGCGGGGCCGGGTGACCCGGACCTGCTGACCTTCCGCGCGTTGCGCCTGATGCAGCAGGCGGACGTGGTGCTTTACGACCGTCTGGTGGCCCCGGCGATTATCGAGCTGTGCCGGCGCGACGCCGAGCGGGTTTACGTCGGCAAGCGCCGGTCCGAGCACGCGGTACCCCAGGACCAGATCAACCAGCAATTGGTCGACCTGGCCCGGCAGGGCAAGCGTGTGGTGCGGTTGAAGGGCGGCGATCCGTTCATCTTCGGTCGTGGCGGCGAAGAAATCGAAGAACTGGCGGCCCATGGCATCCCGTTCCAGGTGGTCCCTGGCATTACGGCGGCCAGTGGTTGCGCGGCTTACGCCGGGATCCCGCTGACCCATCGCGACTACGCCCAGTCGGTGCGTTTCATCACCGGCCATCTCAAGGACGGCAGCAGCGATCTGCCCTGGGCGGACCTGGTATCGCCAGCGCAGACGCTGGTGTTCTACATGGGCCTGGTGGGGCTGCCGGTGATTTGCAACGAATTGATCAAGCACGGTCGCGCGGCGGACACGCCAGCGGCGCTCATCCAGCAAGGCACGACTTCAAACCAGCGGGTGTTTACCGGTACCTTGGCGGACCTACCGCGGCTGGTGGCCGAGCACGAGGTGCATGCGCCGACACTGGTGATCGTCGGGGAAGTGGTGCAGTTGCGCGAGAAGCTGGCTTGGTTTGAAGGGGCTCAGGGGCAGGTCTGAAGACCGCGCCGCGCCCTTCGCGAGCAGGCTCGCTCCCACAGGGATGAGTGTAACCATTGTGTTTCAACACTGATCAACTGTGGGAGCGAGCCTGCTCGCGAAGAGGCCCTCAACGATTACACAGATTCCAGATCAATCCCGCGCTCCGCGCCAGATCCCTTTCCCACCCAACCTCCCTCGATCATGCGCCACCATGAAGTCCTGCTTCGGCCCCTTGGGCACGATCCCATTGGGGTTGATGGTCTTGTGGCTGCCGTAGTAATGCCCCTGGATATGGGTGAAATCCACTGTCTCGGCAATGCCCGGCCACTGATACATCTCCCGCAGCCAGTTCGACAGGTTCGGATAATCGGCGATGCGTCGCAGGTTGCATTTGAAGTGACCGAAGTACACCGCGTCGAAACGGATCATCGTCGTGAACAAGCGGATGTCGGCCTCGGTCAGGTACTCGCCAGCCAGGTAGCGGCGGGTGTCGAGCAGAGCCTCCAGGCGGTCCAGCTCGGCAAACAGCTGATCAAAGGCTTCTTCGTAAGCCGTCTGGGTGGTAGCGAAGCCGGCGCGGTAGACGCCGTTGTTCACCGCCGGATAGATGCGCTCGTTCAACCCATCGATTTCGCCGCGCAGGTGCTCTGGATAGAGATCCAGGTCGTTGCCAGTCAAACCATCGAAGGCGCTGTTGAACATGCGGATGATTTCCGCTGACTCGTTGTTGACGATGCGCTGCTGCTGTTTATCCCACAGCGCGGGCACAGTGACACGGCCGGTGTAGTTCGGTGTATCGGCGGTGTAGCGCTGGTGCAGGAAGTCGAAGTGGTCGAGCTTGTCGCCCGTCGAGCCGTGAGCCTGATCGAAGGTCCAGCCGTTTTCCAGCATCAGGTAGCTGACCACTGAAACATCGATCAGCTCTTCCAGGCCCTTGAGCTTGCGCAAGATCAGCGTGCGGTGGGCCCAGGGGCAGGCGAGGGACACATAGAGATGATAACGACCGGCTTCGGCGGCGAAGCCGCTCTCGCCGGAAGGACCGGCGCTGCCGTCGGCGGTTATCCAGTGGCGGCGTTGCGCCTGTTCACGCTGGAAACTGCCGTCCCTGCTTTCATACCACTGGTCCTGCCAGCGGCCCTCGACCAACAAACCCATCTCGATCTCCTCAACCTGGTAAACGTTGGAGAAGAGTCTATGCCGATAGGTTCGAACAAAAAGCGCAAAGGTTGGTCGCTGATGATCGACTAAATCGATCTGTTCCGCGCGTCCCAATACTGCCGGGCTTTGTCGAACGCTTCTTCGCGAGACAAACCCAGGCCGCGCAAGGCCAAAGCCATCGTGGCGATCAACGCCAGTTGCGGGTAGCTGTCCTCGACGTCGCCGCGCCAGACGGCTTTCATATGCTCAGGGTCGAGGCGCTCCGGCTTGACGTGGCGCTGCTCCGACAGGCGTGGCCATTCTTCGTCCCAACTGGCGCCACCGGTGGTGCCGTACAGATGGCTGTCGGCGTCCGGATTGATTTCGATCTCGCCGCCGTCGCCCTTGATCACGATGGCGGTGTCGCCCAGCAACCCGCTGGCCTCGCGATGCACGGCCTGGTAGCCAGGATGGAAGATGCTTTGCAGACCGCAACGCGCGCCCAGTGGGTTGAGGATCCGCGCCAGGGAATGGATCGGCGAGCGCAGGCCGAGAGTGTTGCGCAGGTCGATCATCCGTTGCATCTGCGGCGCCCAGTCCACCAGCGGCATGAAGGCCAGGCCGCCGGTGTCCAGCGCCGTGCCGACCTGTTGCCAGTCGCGGCACAAGGGAACATCCAACAAACCCAGCAACTGTTCGGTGTAGAGCCGACCCGCCGTGTGGGCACCGCCGCCGTGCATGAAGATCCGCACGCCGTTCTGTCCCAGGCATTTGGCCGCCAGCAGATACCACGGCAGGTGGCGCTTCTTCCCGGCGTAGGTCGGCCAGTCGAGGTCTACCGCCAGTTGTGGAACCACCAGGCGTTGACGCAGGGCGTCGGTGAAGCCGGCCATTTCCTCGGCGCTTTCTTCCTTGTGCCGCAACAGCATCAGGAAGGCGCCGAGCTGGGTCTCTTCGACCTGCTCATCAAGCACCATGCCCATGGCCTCGCGGGCTTCTTCACGGGTGAGGTTGCGGGCGCCACGCTTGCCTTTGCCAAGGATGCGCACGAATTGGGCGAACGGATGTTCGGCCGGGGTCTCGAGGGTCAGCGAAGGAAAGTCGGTCATAAGCAATTCGTCGGTTTGGGCAGGCCCGCCAGCTTGGCGGCGAGTTTGGCGGGAGTGCCTTTGAACAATCGGTTCAGGTGCAGGCTGTTGCCCTTGTCCGCGCCGAGTTTCAGCGCGGTGTACTTGATCAGCGGCCGAGTGGCGGGGGACAGCTGGAATTCATCGTGGAAGGCCCGGAGCAGTTCGAGGATTTCCCAGTGCTCGGGGCTCAGCTCGATGTCTTCGGCGGCGGCCAGGGCTGTGGCCACTTCCGTTGACCAGTCATTGAGATCGGCCAGGTAGCCGTCCTTGTCCAGCGCGATGCTGCGCGCGCCCACGGTCAGCACGTTCATAGCCAGGAGTTGACCTTGTCATGCTCGATTGAAAGCTCGACGAAGGCCGGATAATCGATGGCTTCGGCCCAGTCCGGAATGTCCAGGGCACGGCCCTGGGCGTCTTCGGCAAGGACGAACACCTTGCGAGCGGCGGCCTGGAGTGCAGCGAACGGTTCGGTGCCAGGTTGCAGCGCGTAAGTCGCGTCGCCGCACAGCAGCAGCGCATCCTGGCTCCCCAGTATCCGCAGGCAACGGGCGAGGCGGTTATCACCGAACGGCGAGTGGGACAACACATGCAAAGTCGACATCAGAGGGTGATCACCTGGTCGTAACGGTCAATGAGCGCGGCGATGTCCGCTGCGCCCAGCACTTTCAAAGCGTCCAGTGCCAGGGCATCGGTGGCGATGCCACGCTCGGCGGCGCTGTCGGCGCAGACAAACAGGTCTTCGACCCCGAACATCGGCAATGCCTGCAAATTGGCGCTCAGGTCTTTTTGCTGGAGGGCCTTGGCGTTTTGCCCGGCGCTGAGCTGGAACACGCCGTCATCGAGAAACAGCAGGCCAATGGGCAGGTCGAACGCACCGCCGGCCAGCACGATGTCCAACGCTTCCCGGGCTCCGGGGCCAGACCACGGAGACTGACGGCTGATGAGCAATAACGACTTGGCCATCATGCGCCTCCAAAACAGATCAAGCGGTCGGCGTCCTGGATCGCATCGTGCAGCTGACCCAGTCCGGAAAGGGCCCAAGGCGCTTCGACGCTGATTGCCGAACGCTGATAGCGCTGGGCCTCTTCGGCGTTGAGCACACCACGGCGCAACGCCGCCGCGATGCAGACGACGCCGTCGAGCTGGTGGTCGCTGACGAAGGTTCGCCATTGCCGGGGCAGATCCTGCTCATCCTGAGGCGTGACGATGCTGTTATCGGCGTTGTAGACGCCGTCCTGGTAGAAAAACAGCCGCACGATCTCATGCCCACCGGCCAGCGCGGCTTGCGCAAACAGCAGGGCGCGGCGCGAGGAGGGCGCATGGGCGGCGGAAAACAGCGCGATGGCGAACTTCATGACAGACCCGATCCGTAAAACTGCGGCCATGATAAAGCTTTATGGGCGTCGGGGCGATTCTCGGAACGGCTGGAGCTTTCGTGGCGAGGGAGCTTGCTCCCGCTGGGCTGCGAAGCGGCCCCTGGATCGTGCTGCTCGGTGTGTCAGGTGAGTTGAGTCGCCTTTTTGGGCCTGCTGCGCAGGCCAGCGGGAGCAAGCTCCCTCGCCACGGGGTTCACTTCAGTCCATGAGACCATGTAACTGGCAGTACTCAGCCCATTCCATTCCCGCCATCTCCGCGACTTCCCTGTGCACTTCCATGCGCTGGGCCTGGTAGTCCTCGGCGGAGGCCGCCGTCAGCGACAGCGTCAGCTCCCAGGCAAACAGACCCAGGCGCTCGGCCTCGGCTTCGAACGCCTCATGCAAGCGCTCGGCGCGATACTGCGCAGCGGTTTCGCCCTTGGCCTGGGCCAGCAGGGGGTTGAGGTTGTCCAGCTCGACACGCAACTGCGGGCGTTCGTCGAGAAAGATCTCCAGGGCTCGTTCGTGCTGCTGTCCGGTTGCCGCCATGGTTGCTCCTTGAGTCAATGTCCCGACAGGTTGCGTGAATCGATAGCCATTGTCGCGGGCAAATTTCAGTAAAGCCGCACGTAGGCGCGGATCGCAGTGCTAAAGTCGGTTTTTTTCTCGATGAGTGAACACGATGCGAATGCTGATGGTGGCCGTGGCCGCAACCCTGCTGGCCGGCTGCGCGGGTTCGGCGATGGAACAGGCCCGGACCCAAGCTCCCTACAAGACCCTGGCCTCGGACAAGCCGGAGCAGAATGTCGCCCAATGCGTGAAGTTCGCCTGGGAAGACGAAGCGGTGTTCGGCGTCGATGCCGGTGCCTACCTGCAACCCGGCAAGCAGGGTGGCTCGACGGTGTACACCCGCTCGGCCGAATCGTTTGTCGATATACAAGCCAGTGCCACCGGCACGGTGTTGAAGTATTACGCCAAGCAGGATGATTTTGTCGCCAAGCGCCGGTTGGCGGCGTTGGCGACTTGCCTCTGAACACCTGATCCTGGTGTGGGAGCGAGCCTGCTCGCGAAGGCGGTTTATCTTCTTGCATAGCAGCCGACTGACCCACCGCTTTCGCGAGCAGGCTCGCTCCCACAAGGATGTCCCACAGGTTATGGTGGTCAGTCAGCGTTCGGCAGGCGTTTCTGGAAAAAGAAACGCTGATGCCCCGGCGGGTAGTCGTCGATCTGCCCGCACTCGGTAAAGCCATGCCGGCGGTAGAAGTCCGGGGCCTGGAAGTCGAAGGTGTCGAGCCAGATACCTACGCAATCCTTCTCCCTGGCCAGCTGTTCGGCCATCCGCATCAGTTGCGAACCCGTGCCTTGGCCCCGGGCCTGTTCAGGCACTACCAGCAGTTCGATATAGAGCCAACGAAAAAATACTCGGCCGTAGAGTCCGCCGACGATTTCGCCGTGCTCGTCGCGCACCAGCCAGGCGACCGGTTCCGGCGCGCTTCCACCGGTCTGAGCCGTGTTATAGGCGCGTAGTGGCGCGAGGATGGCCTGGCGTTGTTCATCGGTTGGAGCGTCCGTGCGTTCGATTCGCAGCGTCATCGGCGATGTCCTTGTGCGAGGATGATCAAGCACACGAGCCTACAGTAAACAGGCATATTGTTTAAACCGAGCCATACTCGTGTGTGCTTTTGAAGCGATCCCGACCCTAAAACAAGAAGAGACCGACTCATGAAGTTCGAATCCCTGGCCCGGACCCTCATCGCCACTTCGCTCTCCCTTTGCTGCCTGACTGCCCACGCTGCGTCCCAGGCCCCGGTTGCCGCCGAGAACGGCATGGTCGTCACCGCCCAGCACCTGGCGACCCACGTCGGCGTCGACGTGCTCAAGAACGGTGGCAACGCGGTGGATGCGGCAGTCGCGGTGGGCTACGCCCTGGCGGTGGTCTACCCGGCGGCGGGCAACCTTGGCGGTGGCGGCTTCATGACGCTGCAGATGGCGGATGGCCGCAAGACATTCCTGGATTTCCGCGAAAAAGCGCCATTGGCCGCCACCGCCGACATGTACCTGGACAAGGACGGCAACGTCATTCCCGAGCTCAGCACCCGCGGCCACCTGGCGGTAGGCGTGCCCGGCACCGTGTCCGGCATGGAGCTGGCGCTGAAGAAATACGGCAGCAAGCCCCGGGAGGAACTGATCGCCCCGGCGATCAGGTTCGCCGAGGAGGGTTTTGTCCTTGAGCAAGGTGATGTCGACCTGCTGGAAACCGCCACGGACGTGTTCAAAAAGGACATGCGCGATTCCGGCGCGATCTTCCTGCACAACGGCGAGCCGATGCAGGCCGGCCAGAAACTGGTGCAGAAAGACCTCGCCAGGACCCTGCGGGAAATTTCCGCCAAAGGCGCCGATGGCTTCTACAAAGGCTGGGTGGCCGACGCCCTGGTGACTTCCAGCCAGGCCAACAAGGGCATCATCACCCAGGCCGACCTGGACAAATACAAGACCCGCGAGCTGGCCCCGGTGGAATGCGACTACCGCGGTTATCACATCATTTCCGCACCACCGCCCAGTTCCGGTGGTGTGGTGCTGTGCCAGATCATGAATATCCTCGACGGGTATCCGATGAAAGACCTGGGCTTCCATTCGGCCCAGGGCATGCACTACCAGATCGAAGCCATGCGTCACGCCTATGTCGATCGCAACAGCTACCTGGGCGACCCGGACTTTGTGCAGAACCCCATCGACCATCTGCTGGACAAGAACTATGCGGCAAAACTGCGCGCCGCGATCGAGCCGCAAAAGGCCGGCGATTCGCACAAAATCAAACCCGGCGTGGCGCCTCACGAGGGCAGCAACACCACCCACTATTCGATCGTCGACCAATGGGGCAACGCCGTCTCTGTCACCTACACCCTCAACGACTGGTTCGGCGCCGGCGTGATGGCGAGCAAGACCGGGGTGATCCTCAACGATGAAATGGACGATTTCACCGCCAAGGTCGGCGTGCCCAACATGTACGGCCTGGTACAGGGCGAGGCCAACGCCATCGCACCGGGCAAGGCGCCGCTGTCGTCCATGAGCCCGACCATCGTCACCAAGGACGGCAAGACCGTGATGGTCGTCGGCACGCCGGGCGGCAGCCGCATCATTACCGCGACCCTGCTGACCATCCTCAATGTGATCGACTACGGCATGAACCTGCAGGAAGCGGTCGACGCACCGCGCTTCCACCAGCAGTGGATGCCGGAGGAGACCAACCTGGAAACCTTCGCCGCCAGCCCCGATACGCTCAAGCTGCTGGAAAGCTGGGGCCACAAATTCGCCGGCCCGCAGGACCCCAACCACATCGCCGCGATCCTGGTGGGCGCGCCGTCACTGGGTGGCAAGCCCGTGGGCAAGAATCGTTTCTACGGTGCCAACGATCCGCGCCGCAACACCGGGTTATCGTTGGGCTACTGAGCGCTCGGAGAGGCAAGCATGAGCAGCGCATTGCTGATTATCGACGTCCAGGCCGGGCTGTGCACGGGCGAAGAGGAATGCTTCGACAGCCCACGCCTGCTCGGTACCATCAACGTCCTCAGTGCCAGGGCTCGGGCTGTCGGCTTGCCGGTGATCCTGGTCCAGCACGAAGAACTTGAGGGCTCGTTGGCTTATGGCAGTGCCGCCTGGCAATTGGCCGATGGCCTGCTCACCGCCGCGGATGACTTGCGGGTGCGCAAGACCACGGCGGACGCGTTCTACCAGACCGACCTGCTGGCGCTGTTGCAGGCCAGAAGTATTGACCGCGTGGTGATCTGCGGGCTGCAGACCGATCACTGCATCAATGCCACCGTGCGCCAGGCCCATGCCCTGGGGTACGAAGTGGTGTTGGCCGCCGATGCGCATTCGACGGTGGACAATGGCAGCCTGTCGGCCGAGCAGATCATTGCCGATCACAACCAGCGACTGGGGCGGCTGAGCAGCGCGGTGTCGCGCATTGATGTGGTACGGGCCGCCGGGATTCGCCTGTAGCCGATACTCACTGCCTGGCCTGAGGAGCAGGCCGGGCTGGCACTCCAGTGCGCAGCGACCGCAAGATTTTCAGGCCCGCTTCGCAGGCCAGCGGGAGCAAGCTCCCTCGCCACAAGGGCCGTCGTTTTATGGATTACGCGATCAGCATAGCAGCGCGAGCATTGGCGGCAGGCGATCCAGTAGCGGCGCTCAATCGCATCGCCTTGCGCACCGATGCCCCGGCCCTCGCGCTGCGCGGCATCGCCATGGCGCAGCTGGGGGATCTGGACAAAGCCAGGAGCCTGATGCGCCGGGCAAGTACGGCGTTCGGGTCCAAGGCGGCCGTGGCGCGGGCACGGTGTATCGTGGCGGAGGGCGAAATCGCCTTGGCTTCCCGTGACCTGGCGTGGCCCATGAAGCGCCTCGACGCCGCGCGGACGGTACTCGAAGCCTGCGGTGACCGGGCGAACGTCGGTCACGCTCATGCGATCGAAATCCGCCGCCTGCTGTTGCTCGGTCACCTTGGCGAGGCCGAGGGCAAGCTTGCTGATCTGAATCTTTCCAGCTTGCCTGTGGCGTCTCGAGCCGCTTGTGAACTGGTGGCGGCGGGGATCGCCATGCGGCGCCTGCAAGCGCAAACCGCCCACGCCGCTCTGGAAAGGGCCGGGCAGGCCGCACGGCAAACGGGCATCAGCGCGCTGAACGCCGAAATCGAAAGCGCCTGGCGCATGCTGAGCTCACCGGCGGCGCGTCTGATCGGCCGGAACGAAGAGCGCTTGCTGATTCTTGAAGAGGTACAGGTGCTGCTGGCCGGTGCGGCGCTGGTAGTAGATGCATGCCGGTATGGCGTCAGTAGCGCTGGCAGCCAGGTTTCCCTCGCCCGGCGCCCGGTGTTGTTCGCCCTGGCCCGCGGGCTGGCCCAAGCCTGGCCGGGCGATGCATCGAGGGAAGCGCTCATGGCCGAGGCCTTCGGCTTGAAACTGACGGATGAGTCCCACCGCGCCCGGCTGCGGGTCGAGATGGGGCGGTTGCGGGTGGCGCTGCGGTCATTGGCCGAGGTGAAGGCAACCCGGCGCGGTTTTATCCTGATTCCCAGTCAGGCCGACGAGGTCGTGGTGCTGGCGCGCGTCATCGAAGAACCTCACGGCCCGGTGCTGGCGCTGCTTGCCGATGGCGAAACCTGGTCCAGTTCGGCCCTGGCGCTTGCCTTGGGCAACAGCCAGCGCAGCGTGCAGCGGGCCTTGGAAACCCTCGCCGCCTGCGGCAAGGCGCAAGCGTTCGGTCGTGCCAGGGCCCGGCGCTGGATGGCGCCAACGATGCCTGGATTCGCGACGGCATTGTTACTCACTGCGTTGCCAGTGGCTGGTTAGGATGCAATCACACCCCACTGATGAGGCGAGTGAAATGAAACGTTCAGAAGCACAGATCCTGCGTGAGTACGGCCCTTTTCCCGGCGTCGAGTGTGTCCACGGCGTAAGCCATGACGGCGAGCGCGTCTGGTTCGCCTCAGGCGAAAAGCTCCACGCACTTGATCCCGCCAGTGGCCAGACCGTGCACTCGCTCGACGTGCCGGCGAACGCTGGCACGGCGTTCGACGGTGAGCACCTGTTCCAGATTGCTGGCGACAGCATCCGCAAGATCGATCCACGCACCGGCGAGGTACTGGCGACGATTCCGGCGCCCAACAGCGGTGATGATTCAGGGTTGGCGTGGGCCGAAGGATCGCTCTGGGTCGGCCAGTACAAGGCGCGCAAAATCCTCCAGATCGACCCGGCCGACGGAAAAGTCCTGCGCACCATTAAATCCAATCGCTTCGTCACGGGCGTGACCTGGGTCGACGGAGAGCTTTGGCACGGGACCTGGGAAAACGACGAGAGCGACCTGCGGCGTATTGATCCGCAGACAGCACAAGTGCTGGAAAGCGTGACGATGCCGCCCGGGACCGGTGTGTCGGGGCTGGAATCCGATGGGGCCGAACGGTTCTTCTGTGGCGGCGGTGGCAGCGGGAAGGTGAGGGCGGTGCGTCGGCCGGCGTGAGGACGCCAGGCTCGCATAAACCTCCGTGGATACCCGTCCGTTACATCACGGGGCGCCAAGCACCATTGTCCAATACACTCCGGCATCGCTGCGCGAGTCACTGGCCGACGCCGCACCGACCTGGGTGAACATCGGGTTCATCAGGTTGGCGCAATGCCCGGGGCTGGCGAGCCAGTCGTGCATGGCCTGGCTTGGCGAACGTTGTCCGGCGGCAATGTTCTCGCCGAGTTTGCGTCCGCGAAAACCGGCGCTTCTGGCCCGCTCGGATGTGGAGCGACCGTCCGGGTCGCGATGGGCAAAATAGTTGCCCCGGGCCATTGACCGACTGTGGCCCTGGGCAGCGCTTCCCAGCGCGGCGTTCCAGCTCAGCGGCCGAGCCGCCGCAAAGCGCTGGCGCCCGCACATGCGGGGCTTGGCCCTGGCGGCATTGACCTGGGCGAGCAGCGTTTTGTCCGGCGCGCCGATGTCGCGCGTGTCGCTGATCCGCGTTCCGCCCATGGGTTGAGCGAGCACCACGCGCCATTCATCCCCGACCCGATTGACGCCAATGTCGGCGTACTGGCCGTCCAGCAGCGCTGCGCAATGCTCGTCCGCCAGCCTCTCGAACGCTTCTTCAGCGTCCCGCGCATCGGTCAGGCGGATGCTGCGCACTGACCGGGCCTGATAGCCGGATCTGCTCAGGGTTTCGCGCAAGCCACCGCTGAAGCCGATGGGCAAGGCTAGGCTGGAGCGCAACACCAAAGGTTGGGCAGCACGCACTGTTTGCCATTCACAGCGGTGGGGCTGGCTGCGGTAGTCGTTGATGGCGCTCACCAGTTGTCCTTCGCCTCGGGCGTGAGCCGGGCTGGGGAACAACGGAAACAGGATCGTGAGGCACAGCGCAGCGAAACGGCGAGAGCGAACGAGGTGGCGCATGGATGGACAGCTCTGGAAGGGAATTGCCTGAGCGCCGGGAGACGGCGCCAATCAGCCCGAAACGCTTCGTTCAGGGCTGGGGTAGGACTGTGGCTTTTGAAACTAGTTTCCGGCGCACCCAGACATAAACGCCTGACCGCACATTGCTTTTGTGGCGAGGGAGCTTGCTCCCGCTGGCCTGCGAAGCAGGCCCAAGAAATTCGCGACTGCGTCGCAGCCGAGCGGGAGCAAGCTCCCTCGCCACAAAAGAGCGTTCAGTCAGTTCAATTGCGTGCAGCCACTGGCGCCTTGACCCGCTCAGCCTTGCGCCAGGTCAGCAACACAATACCCGTCACCACGATCGCGCCGCCGAGCACCTGGCCCGGGTTGAGCATCTGGTCCAGCACCAGCCAGCCAATCAGCAGGGTCGCCAGCGGTTCGATGTTCATCACCGGGGCATTGCGTGGCATGTCCAGGCGTGGCACGCACATGAACAACACGATGAACCCGGTGCCGTAAAGCACCACCAGGGTGGCGAGCGCGAGCCAGCCGGTGTTGCTGGCGGGCAGGTCGAGGCCGCCGGGCAGGGCGCCGGTCAGGCCCGCGAGGTTGACGCTGCTGAACACAATGAAAATCGTCAGCAGGCTGCGCACCGAGCCGCGCACCTGGGACAGCTTGTGATCGGTGATCCACAACGCGCAAGCGAACACGCACGCGGCGCAGAATGCCAGGCCAACCCCCAACAGCCATTGCGGGCCGACGTCCGCCTGCGACGATAACCGCGCCGGCACTTCCAGTACGAACACCAGGCCGACCAGGATCATCCCCATCAACATCGCCGTACGCGCAGTGGGGCGCGGCCCGCCGAGGGCCCAGGTCAGCAGCGCCAGCAGGATCGGGAACACGTTACCCACCAACAGCGCCAGCGCCACCGGCACCCGCGCCACGGCCGAATACAGGCACAGGCTCTGGGCGCCGATCAACAGGCCCAACACCAACTGCCAGCGCCAGGCCCCGGCGGGCAGGCGCAGGCTCTGGCGTTGCCACAAGACCATCGCCGCCAGCACCAGCAACGTCCCGCCCGAGCGCAGCAGGATCGCCAGCAGCACGCCGGCACCGTCATCGAACGCCGCCCGCGCGGCGACGTGGTTACCGGCAAAAGCGCAGCCCATGCAAAGCAGGATGAGCACAGCGACAGGGCGGGAAAAAGGAATAGGAACATCGGCGGCAACGGTGGGGCGGGTCATGGCAGCAATCTCAAAGGTGTACCACCGCAGCAGCGAGGCTTCGGTGGTTTATTTTTTAGTTATAGGTTGTCGTACAACAAGGAGGATTTGTACCGGATCCAGCAGAGAGAGACAAGCGCCGGCTCCCGCCCGTCAACCCGTTCTCCCCAGATGTTCACAGCTCACCCGTGGCGAGGGAGCCTGCTCCCGCTCGGCTGCAAAGCAGCCGCCAGCTCCACCAGCTCAACCAATCCAGAGACTGGCGTACATCCCCCAGCGATTTGCTGTACAACATCTGACCGCTGTGTTGTTTCCGGCACCGATCCCCCTGAGTTTCCCGCGGAGCAACCCATGCGCCTGGCTGATTTCATTGTCGACAACATCGAACCGATCCTCCAGGCGTGGGAAGACTTCGCCAGGACCATCACCCCGGCTTCCATCGGCATGGATGCGGTAGCGCTACGCGACCATGCCGAGCAGATGCTGCGCACCATCGCCATTGATCTGCGCACCTCTCAGACCCCGGAGGAGCAGATCGCCAAATCCCAGGGCGAAGCCCCGGCGGCGGAGGCCGAGACCGCGGCGGAAACCCACGCTGTCATTCGCCAGTCTTCCGGTTTTACCGTGGAACAGATGGTCTCGGAGTACCGTGCGTTGCGCACCAGCGTGCTGGTGTTGTGGATGCCCCATGCCCAGCTGGACCAGGCGCAGGCGATGTCGGATGTGATCCGCTTCAATGAAGCCGTCGACCAGGCCCTGGCGGAATCGGTGGTCAGTTATTCCGGCGCGGTCGATGCAGCGCGCAATATCTTCCTCGGGATCCTGGGACATGATCTGCGCAGCCCGCTGGGGGCAATCCTGCTGAGTTCCGAAGTGCTCCTGCGCGCCGGCGATCTGCCTGCCAAGGCCACCAAGATTTCCTCGCGCATCTACACCAGCGTCAAACGGGCGAACAAGATTGTCGGCGACCTGCTGGACTTCACCCGTACCCAGCTGGGCGCAGGCATACCGGTACAGCGTTTCAACGGCGACCTGGTCGCGGCGTGCGAAGGCATGGTGGAAGAGGCGCGGGCCTATCATCCGGAAAGCAGCATCCTCTTCGAGCCGCACGGTCCGCTTGAAGGGCTGTTCGATCCGGCGCGGATGGAACAGGTGTTTTCCAACCTGATCGGCAATGCCGTGCAACATGGCGCGGAGGGCGCGCCGATCACGGTATCGTTGAGCCGCGAAGGGAATGAAGCCGTCATCGCGATCAACAACCAGGGCAAGCCTATCGCGAAGGACGCCATCGCCAGCATCTTCAATCCCTTGATCCGGCAACTGCGCAGCGGCGACTTGCAATACGGCCCGACGGCCGGCCTGGGACTGGGCCTCTACATCGCCTCGGCGATCGTCGCGGCTCACCAGGGGACCATCGAAGTCCACTCGAAGGCGCGCGGAGGCACCACGTTCACCGTTCGGATCCCACTCCATCCCGAGTGACAGGGCCGGGCGAGGATAATAACTTGTACGATGTCCTATCAGAGGGTAAAACAAACGTCCCCGTCCAATAATAATTAACGGAGACGTACTATGGATGCTTCGCAACTTGCAACCGCCGATCAGGCGCGCCGGACCTTCCTCAAGAAATCCCTGGTGGTCTCGGCCGCGGCCGCGACCCTTGGCAACCTGCCCGGCCTGACCCAGGCCGAACCGCTGAGCCAGCGTTATCCGGACCCTCTGGTCAACATCCTCGACCCCAGCTTCATGGACCTGCGCATCTTCAACGCCAGCGTGGAAAAACTCGCCAGCGGCCTGCGCTGGGCCGAAGGGCCGGTGTGGATCGGCGACGGTCGGTATCTGCTGGTCAGTGACATCCCCAACAACCGCATCGTGCGTTGGGACGAAGTCACCGGTGGGCTGTCGGTGTATCGGGAGAATTCGAACTTCTCCAACGGCATGTGCCGTGATCGCCAGGGGCGGTTGCTGGTCTGTGAAGGCTCGACCACGTCGACCGAAGGGCGGCGTATCACCCGCACCGAACACAACGGCACGATCACTGTGCTGGCCGATCGTTTCGACGGCAAACCATTGAACTCGCCCAACGACATCGTCTGCAAACGGGATGGCTCGATCTGGTTCACCGACCCGCCGTTCCAGACCGGCAACAACTACGAGGGGCACAAAGTCACCCCCGAGCAGCCGCACGCGGTGTACCGCATCGACGGTGAAACCGGCAAGCTCAGCCGGGTCATCGACGACCTGGCGGGGCCGAACGGCTTGTGCTTTTCCCCGGATGAAAAAACTCTCTATGTGGTCGAAGGCCGGGCCAAGCCCAACCGCCTGGTCTGGGCAATCACGGTCAAGGATGACGGCACCTTGGGCGAGCGCCGCAAGCATATCGAAGGCCTGGATTACGCCGCCATCGACGGCATCAAGTGCGATGAGAGCGGCAACCTCTGGTGCGGCTGGGGCGGCAACGGCGACCCCAAGGCCGACCTGGAAAAACTCGACGGTGTGCGGGTGTTCAACCCCGAGGGCAAGGCCATCGGGCATATCTCCCTGCCGGAACGTTGCCCCAACATCTGTTTCGGCGGCAGGGAGGGCAACCGGCTGTTCATGGCCGGCAGCCACTCGTTGTACTCATTGTTCGTGAACACCCGCGGGGCGACGTTTGCCTGATCCAGGCCTCGCGAATAAGAATAACCGTGGCGAGGGAGCTTGCTCCCGCTCGATTGCGCAGCAATCGCAAAGCAAGCTTCCCAACCCTCAAGCCAACTTCACATTCATGGTGATCCGCGCCGTGAACACCTTCTTGCCATCCACGTCATGAATATCCACCGGCACGATCTTGTCGCCCTCGGTCTGCCAATCAACCTCATCGCCGTTCGCCACCGCCGTCACGTCGCTCTTGGCCTTGGCCAGGTATTCCACGGTCATGCCTTTGGGGATCCACCGGGCGCCGTCGGGAATCGAGACGTTGGTCATCATCCCGGCGGCCAGCTCGGCGGCGTTGCACATGGCAATGGCATGCACGGTGCCCAGGTGATTGGTGATTTCCTTGCGAAACGGTACCTGCACAGTCGCCGCGCCCTGGCGCAGCTCCGTGACCAGCGGATTGATAGTGGAGAAGTAAGGTGCCATCTGACAGGCCATTTTGCTGAACGCATCGGGACCTGCGCTGTTGAACATACCGAGAACCTGATTCATGTGAAGCCTCACTGACAAGGGATTTACGGAACAATTTTCCGTTACAGAATATTATTCTGTGACGGAACGGTATTCTGTTGTTGGCGAATCTGTCAAGCTGCGCTCACTTCGTCATGGGCAGTCGTCTGCCTGATCCTTCAACGAACCGGTTTAAGCCCAGCATGCAAACAACGGAATTACTTGAACGTGCCTTTCCCGGCAGAAGGGCCGAGCTCAAGCGCGATATCTTCAGAAAGGCTCTGGCGCTGTTCAACGAACAGGGCATCGAGGCGACCACCATTGAAATGATCCGCACCGAATGCCAGACCAGCGTCGGCGCGATCTACCACCACTTCGGCAACAAGGAAGGCCTGGTGGCGGCGCTGTTCTTCACCGCGCTGGACGACCAGGCGCACTTGCGCGAGCAATACCTGGCCGAGGCGACGACGGCCGAACAGGGCGTGCAAGCGTTGATCTTCAGCTATGTCGATTGGGTCGACAGCCAGCCGGAATGGGCGCGTTTCCAGTATCACGCGCGTTTTGCCGTGACCAAGGGACCGTTCAAGGACGAACTCGCCAGCCGCAACAGCACGCGCAACGGCCAGCTCTGGCAGTGGCTGAGCGCGGCGGCGCAGGGCGAGGCGCTCAAGCGGTACCCGGCCGAGCTGATGTTCTCGCTGATCATCGGCGCGTCGGAAAGTTATTGCCGTGCCTGGCTGGCGGGGCGCGTGCCGACCAGCCCGAAGGTCCATCGGGAATTACTGGCGCAGGCGGCGTGGCGGTCGATCAGCGCTGATTAATCGAGCGCCGTTCGCAGCTCCACAGTTCTACCGAGGGGTGTTCCAAGGTGGGCGGTCCCAGCCAATCCGCCATGGGCTGGCAATGGCCGGCATGACACAGTTGGTAATCGCCGGCCTGGGGCGTGCGGCCCAGCTTCAAGGGTTGCAGCGGCGGCAGTTGTCGATAGTAGTGCCAACTGCCGTTTTCCAGCCGGGCATTTTCCGGAATCTCCATGCCGGCACCGTTGCCCTTGATCCTGGCTTCGCCCAGGGCCAGGCCCGTTTCGGTGACACGGTAGTCTTCCTCCCAACGGATCTTCTCGATGGTGTGATCCCACGCCAAGGTGAACTCGCTGAGTTCAAGCTGCGCCCAGACCACTCCGGACAAGCCCAGGCACAAGCCGATCACGCCAAGGCCTGCCCGCTGCGACGTGCGCGCCACAGATGCTGCCCGATCAACAGCGCCCCCAGGACAAAGCCGATTTCATCGGTCAGCGGCAGCGCCACCACCAACAATGCCCCGGCGGCAAAACACATCAGCCGTTCCCAGACCGGCATCTTCTGTTGCAGGAAACCGGTAGACGCCATGCCCCACAGGCCGACCGCGAGCAAGGTCTTGATCAGCATGTACGCCGTCATCCAGAGATCGTCGCCCTGGAGCATCAGCGCCGGGTTGTAGACCGTCATGAACGGAATGACGAAGCCGGCGAGGGCGATGCGCACGGCCCAGAAGCTGATCTTCAGGCCACTCTCCCTGGCGATGGGCGCGGCGGCGAAACAGGCCAGGGCCACCGGAGGGGTCAGGTCGGCGAGGATGCCGAAATAGAACACGAACATGTGCGACACGATCAGCGGCACGCCCAGTTCCAACAGGGCTGGCGCGGCGATCGAGCTGGTGATGATGTAGTTGGGGATGGTCGGGATGCCCATGCCCAACACCAGGCAGGTAAGCATGGTCAGGATCAGCGACAGCAGCAGGTTGTCCTTGCCGATGGCCAGGATGTAACCGGCGAAAGTGGACGCCACGCCCGTCAGCGAAACCACGGCGATGATGGTGCCGACCAAGGCGCAGGCGATCCCCACCGGAACGGCGTGCCGGGCACCATCCACCAATGCATGCAGGCAGATGACCAGGGTTTCCCGCGTGCCTTGCATGAACCAGCAAGCCACCACCAGCACGCCGATCACCGCGAACACGATACCGATGCCGAGCCGGAAGAAGCCGACGCAGAGAATCCCCAGTGCTATCCAGAATGCGCAGCGCAAGGCGTAGTTCGATACTTTGAGGATGATTGCCGAGCCGAGGATCACGATGGCCGTCAGGGCCAGACCGACCATGCCGGAGAACAGCGGCGTGCGCCCGGAAAACAGCAGATAGACCAGCACTGCCAGTGGAATCAGCAGATACCAGTTTTCCTTGACCGCGCCCCAGGCACTCGGGCACTGATCCTTGGGTAAACCTCTGAGGTTCGAACGCTTGGCCTCCAGGTGCACCATCCAGAACACCGAGCCGAAATACAGGCAGGCGGGTATCAAGGCCGCCTTGGCGATTTCCACGAACGGCACGTTGATGGTCTCGGCCATGATGAACGCCACCGCACCCATGACCGGCGGCATGATCTGGCTGCCCATGCTCGATGTCGCTTCCACGCCGCCGGCGAACGCGGCCTTGTAGCCAAAACGTTTCATCAGCGGAATAGTGAACTGGCCGGTCGTTACCACATTGGCGATGCCCGAGCCGGTGATGGTGCCCATCAGCGCCGATGACACCACCGACACCTTCGCCGGACCGCCCAGCTTGTGACCGAACAGGCCCATGGAGAAATCGGTGAACAGCTTGATCATGCCGGCCTTTTCCAGGAAAGCGCCGAACAGGATGAAGAGGAAGATATAAGTGGCCGATACGTAGGTCGGCGTGCCGTACAACCCTTCGGTGCCAAACGCCAATTGGTTGATGATCTGGTCCACGCCGTAGCCGCGATGCGCCAGGTCGCCCGGCAGGTGTTCGCCGAACAGGCCATAGGCGAGGAACAGGCCGCAGATGATCGGCAAGGCGATGCCCATCACCCGCCGCGCCGCCTCGAATACCAGCACGATCAGGACGATGCCGATGACCATGTCGGCGCTCGTCAGGTCGCCGGAGCGCTGAATCAGGTCGGCCTCGAATACCCACTGATAGAGCGCGGTCGCCATCCCCGCCAGCCCCAACGCCCAGGCCAGGGGTTGCCAGGGCCGTTGATTGCCATGGGCCGGGTAACTCAAGAACACCACCCACAGCAAAAAGCCCACATGCACCGCCCGCAGCACGATGCTGGATACCGGGGAGAAGGCTGCGGTGACGATCTGGAATATGGAAAACAGCAACGCTACATAGAACAGCGTCCTCGGCCAGTCCCGTGGGTCCGTGGCGATGCCGTGCTGGTCTTCACTCATAAGGTGCCTGCCTGTTGTCTGTAGCCGGTGCGAAACACGACACGGCAACGGCGGTTTACGCCGTTGCCGCCCCAGGGGTCTACAGCGCGCCCACTTCCTTGTAGTAGCGTTCGGCGCCAGGGTGCAGGGCTATCGGCAGGTTCTTCGCGGCGTTTTTCAGGGAAATGTCTTTCGCCGCCGAATGGGACGTGCCCAGGCGATTGAGGTTGTCGAAGAGCAGCTTGGTCATCTGATAAGCCACTTCGTCCGGCACATCCTCGCGGGTCACCAGGATATTGGTGATGGCTACGGTGGGCACGGCGTCAGTTTGTCCGTCGTACGTGTTGGCCGGGATTTGCGCGCTCAAATAGGCCGGGTTACCGATTTTTGCCACGACATCGGTGGGAATCGATACGTAGTTCAATGGCATGGTCGACGCCAGGTCACGAATCGCGGCCATGCCCAGGCCGGAAGATTGCAGCGTGGCATCCAACTGGCGGTTCTTGATCAGATCCACCGACTCGGCGAATGGCAGGTATTGCACCTTCATATCGCTGTAGGTCAGGCCCGCGGCCTTGAAGATTGCCCGGGCGTTGAGCTCGGTGCCGGATTTCGCTGCGCCGACCGAAACGGTCTTGCCCTTGAGATCGGCTAGGGTCTTGATGCCCGATTCCTGGCTGGCGACGATTTGTATGTAGTTGGGGTAGGCGCCAGCGATGGCCCGCAGCTTGGTCAAGGGCGCCTTGAAGCCGGCGTCTTCCACCCCATTCTTGGCGTCCGCCACCGAGTCGCCCAAGGCGAACGCCAACTCCCCGCGTCCGGCTTGCAGCAGGTTCAGGTTTTCCACCGAAGCCTTGGTGGCCTGGACCGACGTCTTGGAATCCTTGATGCCACTGCTGTAGATCTGCGAGAGCCCGACGCCAATCGGGTAATACACCCCGCTGGTGCCTCCGGTCAGAATGTTGATGTACGCTGGCGCAGCATAGGCCGTGGTCGTGACCATCACGGCTGCGGCGGCGGCCAGGGAAATGAAGCGTTTGCTGATTGGCATGGCGACTCTCCGTCTTGTTATGGCTTTTGCAGAGTCTTTCCACTGTAGTCGAAACGGGCCTGATGGCGAGTCGACAACTCCGATGTGCCTGATCAGGCCATGCTGGAGCCTGGCGCTGCGCTGCTGCCGCGTACGGTCAGCTCGAACGGCAGGAGCACGTGCCGCTGGGCGATGGGTCTTTTCTCGATCAGGGCGATGAGCATTTCTACGGCTTTGTGACCAAAGGTTTCAGCCGGCTGGGAAATGGTGGTCAGCGGCGGATCGCAATAGGCGGCGAACGGGATGTCGTCAAAACCCACCAGGGAAATATCCTCAGGCACCCGCAGGCCCATCTGCTTGATGCGCTTGAGCGCGCCGATGGCCATTTCGTCGTTCTCGCAGAACAGCGCGCTGGGACGCTCGGCCTGGGCGAGCATGGCGCTGGCGCCGTCGAAGCCGGCCTTGAGGGTGAAGTCGCCGTGGCAGATCAGTTCCGGGACGATGGCGATGCCGGCGTCTTGCAAGGCGTCCTGGTAGCCGGCCACGCGATCGAGGGTCAACGGGCTGCTGCGAGGGCCCTTGATGATGCCGATGCGTCGGTGGCCGAGGCCGATAAGGTGCTCGGTCATGGCGCGGGCGGCGCTGCGGTTGTCCAGGCTGATGGTCGGGTAGGGCGCGTCCTTGACCACTTCGCAGGCATTGACCAGCGGCAACGCGTCGGCGCCGGGCGGCAATGAAACAAAGGGGTCGCTGGCGCGCAATTGAATCACCCCGTCGGCCTGGTGGGCGTAGACCAGCGCGGCGAATTCCTGCTCGATGGCTTCGCGGCCCTGGGTATCGCACAGCAGCAGTCGATAGCCGGCCGCTTGCGCCGCCTGTTGGGCACCGCTGATGACCCGGGCGAAAAAGGTATTGGCGATCGCCGGCACCAGGATCACCAGGTTGCCGGTACGGCGGGAACGGAACTGCACCGCCATCAGGTTCGGTCGATAACCGGCCTGTGCCACCGCGGCGTTGACCTTGTCGCGGGTTTCCGGCAGCACGCGTTCAGGCGACTTCAGCGTCCTCGACACCGTGGCCACGGAAACACCGGCCAGCCGGGCCACTTCACGGATATTCGACAAGATCACCTCGATTCGGCGCCTGGAGACGCAGGCATGGCCGCGAGCTTACCGCAGGTTCGAAGCCTGACAAATGCTCATCGGCATCTTCCAGGGTTTGACACGAAGCTAAACCAGGCCTAGATTTCCGCTCATGATGTAACCGGTTACATCATCAGTCCGGACAAAAGAGAATCGCGATGAAACCTGTAGCACCAAAAATAAGAATGGGCTTCGTCGGCGGTGGGGAGGGCGCGTTCATCGGCCAGGCCCATCGTCAGGCCGCGGGCCTGGACGGTGGTTTCGAGTTGGTGTGCGGCGCGTTCAGCCGCGACCCGCAGAATAACCGGCAGACCGGAGAAGCCCTGGGGCTGGCCGCGTCCCGCTGTTATCACGACTGGCAGCAAATGCTCGACGCCGAGGCGCTGCTGCCGCTGGACCAGCGCATGGAACTGCTGGTGATTGTCACCCCCAATCATCTCCACGCGCCCATTGCCCGCCAGGCGCTGGCGGCGGGTTTCCATGTGTTCAGCGAGAAGCCCGCGGCACTGAACCTCAAGGAATTGCTCGCGCTCAGGGACGTGCTGCAGGGCAGCCGCTGTCTCTACGGCCTGGCCCACACCTATCTTGGCTACCCGATGGTCTGGCAAGCCCGGGAGATGGTGCGTTCGGGCGTGATCGGCCAGGTGCGCAAAGTGTTCGTCGAATACCCTCAGGGCTGGCTCAGCCAGGATGTCGCCGCGCAAGGCAACAAACAGGCCGAGTGGCGCGACGATCCGGCACAGTCAGGGTTGGGCGGCTGTATTGGTGACATTGGTACCCATGCCTTTTCCCTGGCGGAGTTCGTCGCCGACCTACCGATCCAACAGCTTTGCGCCACGCTGGGCACGCATGTCGCCGGTCGGCAACTGGATGACGACGTAGCGATGTTGTTCCAGATGCAACGCGGCGCCAGCGGCGTGTTGTTGGCCAGCCAGGTCTGCACCGGCGAAGAGAACCCGCTGAAAATCCGCGTCTACGGCGACAAAGGCGCCCTGGAGTGGCGCCAGGAAGAACCATCGAGCCTGATCCATCGCGCCTTCGATCAACCCCTGCGCATCCTGCGTAGCGGAGTTGGCCAGCCGTGGTTGTGCGAGGCCGCGACGCGCCGCATGCGTCTGCCCGCCGGGCATCCCGAGGGTTATCTGGAAGCGATGGCCAACCTCTACGGCGATTTCGCCCGGGCCATTCGCGAACGCGTCGAAGGCCCCGATGTGCCTGGCGTACCCGGCATCGAAATCGGCTTGCGCGGCATGGCGTTCATCGAGGCCGCCATCATCAATCACCGTGGCGAGGCGAAATGGACCACGCTGAAAACCGGAGAATCGCAGTTGTGAGCACCCCCGACGTAACACCGAGCGGCCTGCGCGGGCCAGCGATTTTCCTGGCGCAGTTCATGTCCGATGAAGCGCCGTTCGACACCCTGGCCGACATTGCTCGATGGGCCGCGTCGCAGGGCTACAAGGCGATTCAACTGCCGACCCTCGGCACGCGTTACATCGACCTGGCCCGGGCCGCCGAGAGCCAGGATTATTGCGATGAGCTCAAGGCCGTCTGCGCATCGGCCGGCGTCGAGATCAGCGAGTTGTCGACGCACCTGCAAGGGCAGTTGGTGGCGGTGCACCCGGCATTCGACGCGCTGTTCGACGACTTCGCCCCGGCCCACCTGCGCGGCCAGCCTGAGGCGCGCACCGAGTGGGCCATCGAGCAACTGAAACTCGCCGCCCGTGCCAGCCAGCGCCTGGGCCTCAAGGCCCACGCGACGTTTTCCGGTGCGTTGCTGTGGCCTTATATGTACCCGTGGCCGCAACGTCCGTCCGGCCTGGTCGAGCAAGGGTTCGCCGAACTGGCCCGGCGCTGGTTGCCGATCCTCGACTGTTTCAACGCGGCCGGCGTCGACCTGTGCTACGAGATCCACCCCGGCGAAGACCTCCACGACGGCGCCTCGTTCGAGCGCTTCCTGGAAGCCGTCGATTACCATCCACGGGCGGCGATTCTCTACGACCCCAGCCACCTGTTGCTGCAACAGATGGACTACCTGGGCTTCATCGATCGCTACCACGACCGCATCCGCATGTTCCACGTCAAGGACGCCGAATTTCGCCCCGATGCCCGCTCCGGTGTCTATGGCGGCTACCAGGGTTGGGTTGATCGCCCCGGCCGGTTCCGTTCCCTGGGCGATGGGCAGATCGATTTCAAGGCGATCTTCAGCAAGCTGACCCAGTACGGCTTCGACGGCTGGGCGGTGCTGGAATGGGAATGCTGCCTGAAGGATTCGCAGCAGGGCGCGGCCGAAGGCGCGGCGTTCATCCAGCGGCACATGATCAATCGGACACGCAAGGCGTTCGACGACTTCGCCGGTGTCACGGCGGATGAAGCGTCCAATCGACGGTTGCTGGGGTTGCCCCCGGAGCAATGACCCCGTGGCGAGTGAGCTTGCTCCCGCTGGGTGGCGAAGCCGCCCCTTAACATTGTTCCAGCCGGACCGCGTCGCCTGGTTTTACGACTGCTGCGCAGCCGAGCGGGAGCAAGCTCCCTCGCCACAAGGGCAGTCCACAAGGGCAATCCACAAGAGCAGAGCCACAAGGGCAGGGCCATAAAAGCAGGGCACGGCTTTGTTTCAACAAGAACAACAATAAACGGTGACTACCATGACCACGATGAATGCACGCCTGAGCGTGATGATGTTCCTGCAGTTCTTTATCTGGGGCGGCTGGTTCGTCACCCTTGGCACGTTCCTGTCCACTACGCTGAGCGCCAGCGGCGGGCAGATCGGCATGGCCTTCGCCACCCAATCCTGGGGCGCGATCATCGCGCCGTTCGTCATCGGGCTGATTGCCGACCGCTACTTCAACGCCGAGCGCATCCTGGCGGTGCTGCACCTGGTGGGCGCGGTGTTGTTGTATCAGCTGTACTCGGCGGTGGATTTCAACGCGTTCTATCCGTACGTGCTGGCCTACATGGTGATCTACATGCCGACCCTGGCCCTGGTCAATTCCGTGGCATTCCGGCAGATGCGTGATCCGGCGCTGGAGTTCTCGCGTATCCGCGTCTGGGGTACGGTCGGCTGGATCGTCGCCGGCGTGGTGATCAGTTTTGTCTTTGCCTGGGACTCACGCGAGGCGATCTCGGCGGGCGGCCTGCGCAATACGTTCCTCATGGCGGCCATCGCCTCGCTGCTCCTTGGGCTCTACAGCTTCACGCTGCCGGGCACCGCGCCGCTCAAGGCGCAGGCGAGCGCTGGCGCCGTCAAGCAGTCGCTGGGGCTCGATGCGTTAGGCCTGCTCAAGGACCGCAGCTACCTGGTGTTTTTCATCGCCTCGATCCTGATCTGCATCCCGTTGGCGTTCTACTACCAGAACGCCAACCCGTTCCTGGCGGAAATCGGCATGACCAACCCGACGGCGAAAATGGCTATCGGGCAGGTGTCCGAAGTGCTGTTCATGCTGCTGTTGCCGCTGTTCATCCAGCGCTTCGGTATCAAGCTGGCGCTGTTGGTGGGCATGCTGGCGTGGGCGTTGCGCTATGTGCTGTTCGCCTACGGCGACAACGGCGGGCTGGCGTTCATGCTGTTCACCGGCATTGCGCTGCACGGCATCTGCTACGACTTCTTTTTTGTCTCGGGGCAGATCTACACGGACGCCAAGGCGCCCGCGCACCTGCGCAGCTCGGCCCAGGGGCTGATCACCCTGGCGACGTACGGAGTGGGCATGTTGATCGGGTTCTGGGTGGCGGGGCAGGTGACCGATCACTTTGTGGTGGAAGGCGGCCACGACTGGAAAAGCATCTGGCTGTTCCCGGCCGGTTTTGCCGTGGTGGTATTCGTCTGCTTCCTGCTGACCTTCAGCGGCCGGCAAGCGGTCGTGGCGCCGTCCAAGGCTTGAGCGAGCGTGGAAAGAACGCCAGTCACTTGTGGCTGGCGCTCAGTTTGGTGTAGGTCACTTTTCCGCCTTCACTGGTGCTGCCCTTGTTATCCAAGGTGTAGACGCCGGCCTTGAAGTAGAAATCGTAGCCTTGCCAGGACTTGTCCAGTTTCACCTGGGTGCCATTGTTGCCGATCATTACCGACAGTTGGCCTTGCTTGTCCATTTGCAGCGTGTACGAAAACGATTTGTTCAACGGCACCTTAGGCACGGTCATGATCACCGGGCTTTTTTTGTCCTTGGGCTTGAAGCGGTATTCCACGTCGATATTGCCGACGCCTTTTTCGTAGCGGTAAACCAGTTTCAACAACGGCGTCGGCGCCTCCTTGGCGTGAATCTGCGCCACCACCACACGGCCTTCCGAAGGCACCTGGTTCACCGACAATTCCCCCTTGAGAGTGTTGGTGCCGCTGTTGTAGCGCCAGTTGCGATGTTTCCCGTCTTTGCTGGTTTCCCGCAGTTCGGAACGCGGGTAGTCGCTGTTACCGGTATGGGAGCCGGTGACAGGCGCCCAGAAGATGATCCTCTGGCCGTTATTGTCGAAATACTTGTTGTTCAAACTCGGCATGGCTTTGGTCGCCACGACCTGCGCGGGTGTTTGCACCGGCAGGGTAACGCTCCAGACAGTCACGTCAATCATGATGAAATCCTCCAACGGGACCGGCCGTATCTGGCGGTCGTCAAGACAATGAATTGCCTTCCGTGGCGTAGTTTTCATGCTATCGACGGGAGTCTGTTTCGCTGGAGGCCCAACTGACGGATGGCTCTGCGATGAGCCTCTCGGGCCCGTAATTGGGGAGAGATGACGTTGTGTCTTTTTGTTGCTGATCGGTTAGAGTACGCGCCGCCCGAGAGACGGATCCCGGGCGTTTTCCCATGGAGCATCAAATGAAACAATTCAGCAAAGTTGTCGCCTGCGCACTGTTCGGCCTGGTCCTGGCGGGTTGCACCGGCACCCCGATGAAAACCCAGCAATACGACAGCAGCCAATACACCGTGGTTGGCCACAGTGAAGCCAAGGCCACCGGCCTGCTGCTGTTCGGCGTGATCCCGATCCGCCAGAACAACCGTTTCGTGCGCGCCCAGACCGCCGCGATCAAGGCCAAGGGCGGCGACGCCATGATCAACACCCAAGTCCAGGAAAACTGGTTCTGGGCCTGGGTCCTGACCGGCTACACCACTTCGGTGTCCGGTGATGTGGTCAAGCTGAAGAACGTTCAGTAAGTCCGACCAGGTAAGTCCGCCCGTGGCGAGGGAGCAAGCTCCCTCGCCACAAAAGCTGGTTCATTTCCAGGTTACTTTCCTCCCACCACCATGTGACTGAAAGGCTCGACATACGCCTGCAATGTCACCAGCCCGCCCACCAGAATCGCCAGCACCACCGAGTGGAAAAACACGTAGCGCAGGATTTCCCCTTCGTGGCCGTACCAGCGGGTCGCGGTGGAGGCGACCACGATCGATTGGGCGTCCACCATCTTGCCCATCACCCCGCCGGAGCTGTTGGCGGCGGCCATCAACACCGGGCTGATTCCCAACTGCTCTGCCGTGACCCGTTGCAAACCGCCGAACAGCACGTTGGACGCCGTGTCCGAACCGGTCAGCGCCACGCCGAGCCAGCCCAGCAGCGTGCCGAACATCGGGTAGAAGATGCCCGTCGCGGCAAACGCCAGGCCCATGGTCGCGTCCAGGCCCGAATAACGGGTGAGAAAGCCCAACGCCAACATGGCGACAATGGTGATCAGCGAATAGCGCACCACCCACAGCGTTCGCAGGTATTGGCGCGCCAGTTGCGGGATCGAATAGCCCATCAGCAAGCCGCCGAGAATAGCCGCCAGGAAGATGCCGCTGCCGGTGGCGGTAAACCAGTTGAACTTGTAGACCGCTTCCTCGGTTTTCGGCTGGGGCACCACCGGCGGGACCTTTTCGATCTGCTGGTGGATGGTGCCGAAGGTCAACAGCGGCGAGAAGATCGGATTCGCCTCGCGCATTGGCTTGCCCTGGGGATCGAGCCTGGCCGATTGGGTCTGCGGGTCGATGGCCGGGCGGGTGTCGAACAGATTCTTGAAGCCCTGGGTGCCCCAGGCAAACACGAAGACCGTGAGGATGATCCACGGCATCCACGCCCGCAGCACGGCGGGGCGGTTGTCGCTGGCGAAGGCGCCGCTGGCCACCGGCGTCTGTTGCTCGCTGGGGTCGATCTTCGAATCATCGTGCCGGCCTGACAACGCCGCCGAGGTATGCACCGTGGCCGGTTTCCAGACCTTGAGGAAACCGGTCAGGCAGGCCATGGAAATCAGCGCGGCAATCACGTCCACCAGCATCGGGCCGTGGTAGTTCGATACCAGGAACTGCGGGATGGCGAAGCTGACGCCGGCCACCAGGATCGCCGGCCAGACTTCGAGCATCTTGCGCCAACCGGCGAACGCCCAAATCAGCCAGAACGGCACGATCACCGAGAAAAACGGCAACTGCCGGCCGACCATCATCGACAGCTCCATTTCATCCAGCCCGGTGACCTTGGCAAGCGTGATGATCGGCGTACCCAGCGCGCCGAACGCCACTGGCGCAGTGTTGGCGATCAGCGCCAGGCCCGAGGCTGCGAGCGGCGAAAAGCCCAGCCCGATGAGGATCGCCCCGGTCACCGCCACTGGCGTGCCGAAGCCCGCCGCGCCCTCGAAGAAGGCACCGAAACAGAAGGCGATCAGCAGCAATTGCAGACGCCGATCGTCGGTGATGCGCGCCAGGGAATCCTGCAGGACCTTGAACGAACCGTTCTCGGTGGTCAGCCGGTGCAGGAAGATGATGTTGAGCACGATCCAGCCGATCGGCAGCAGGCCGTTGGCCGCACCATAAAGGGCCGCCGAACCGGCCATGTCGGCGGGCATGCCGAAGGCGAAAATTGCGATGAGCAACGCCGAGGCCAGGGCGTACAACGCCGCCAGGTGCGCCTTGACATGAAAGAACGCCAGGGCCGCCAGCATCACCACCACCGGAACCGCCGCCAACAGCGTCGACAGCACCGCATTACCGAAGGGATCGTAGACTTGTTGCCAGACCATGTTCCACCTCTGCTTTTTATTGTTGGAAGTGCAGGCCCCGGGGGGATTGGCAGAGAAGTATAGGCGGGGATTTGCTCGGCGATTGCCTGCCCACCCCCTGTGGCGAGGGAGCAAGCTCCCTCGCCACAGGGAGCTGTGCAACGGCGGCTAGCGGGCCTCGACGTTATCCAGCGCGCGATTCGCCAGCAGCCCGCTCAGCTCGATCAACTGCTGGATGCCCAGCTTTAACAACCCCGTGGCGAGGGAGCTTGCTCCCGCTGGGTGGCGAAGCCGCCCCAAAATTTCTGCCTTGGCAAAAAGCTTGGGCCTGCTGCGCAGGCCAGCGGGAGCAAGCTCCCTCGCCACGAGAGTGATTCGTAAGACCGTGCGCTCAGCCCTTCGCCGCCATCGCCGTCACCTCCACTTTCATGCCTTCCACCGCCAGCGCCGCCACGCCCACCGCGGCGCGCACCGGCCAGGGCTTGGCGAAGAAGCGTTTGTAGACTTCATTGAAAGCCGCGCGATCGGCCATGTCAGTCAGGTAGATGGTCAAGTGCAACACGCGGTCCATGGAGCTGCCGGCGCGTTCGAGGGCGCTCTTGAGCGCCTGCAACGTGCATTCGCTCTGCGCCGTGATGTCGCCCAGCTCCAGGCTGCCGTCCGCGCGGGTCGGGATCTGGGTGGAAACCAGCAGGCCGCCGAAACCGGCGACGTCAGAGGAGATGGAGTCTGCGTCCGGGTCGGGGGTGAACGTGATGTCTTGGTTCGCCATGGAAGTCTCGTGCTCGAAAAGAAAGGAGGCCAGTCGCGTCAAAACGACTGACCTGCCAGTTTAACGCCGATCTTCGGGCTGTCAGCCACTTCCTCCGGTTCGAGCCGCCGTCACCGTCGGCCCTGGACCATTCGCTTGGCGGTCAGCACGTGCTCCAGTTGCGGTTCGGCGACCGCTACGTGGGCGGCCATGTCGCGGGCCTGTTCCCAATCCAGCTCCGGGCGCAACCATTCGAGGGCGTTCTCGCCGGTGAAGGCCAGCAGGCGCTGCTGTTGATTGACCATATCGCCGTAGGTCACCAGGGCCAGCCCGTCACAGCCGTTGGGCGTTTCACTGGCCTGGGCCAGGGCGGCGAGGAAGATCGGAGAGGATTGCCGCGACGTCGTATAGCTCAGGCGCTTGGACTGGGTGTGCGCGCCAGTCTCCGCGGCGGCTTCGTACCAGCCATCCACCGCCACCAGGACGCGACCGTCGCGCTTGATCCGGTCGAACACCTTGGAGCGCATCACCAGGTGCAAGGGCAGGTGGGTCAGCGGCGGCATCGTGCCCATCGACCACACGGGCGACCACCCCCAGCGCACCTTGATGCACTCCAGGCGCCCGCCACGGTTGCGTATGGCGCTGACCTGCATGTTCGGCTTGATCACGCTTTGTCGCTCATGCAGCGCGGGCTCCGCGGCAGCGTGAAGGCTGTCGGCGGACAAGCTTGATGGGTTGGCACCGAAGGGGTCGCGCTGGGCAAAAAACGCCAGGGAATCCTTGGAAGAAACGGGCTGAACGAAACATTCACACATCGCGAAAACTCCAGGCAGATATTGACTACAACCCGCCGTTGAAGCCGCAAAAAACGAGTCGTCTTCAGTCGGTTGCGGCGGTGTTATGTAGCTCCGAGCCGGCGCGCCAAAGCTTGGTTCGAAAATCCTTATCGTCACCGGATGAGCGGAAAATCAAGCGGCATTTCATCCACTTATGCGACCGCTCATCGTCTGCACGGAGAGCCGCGCAATTTCCCAAGGTCGTTCGTTTTGTCCCCGCTGCTGTTGCATCGACGGCGTATCGGGAGGCCTCTGATGAAGGAGAAATGACCCATGACCAAAATCGACAACCTGCTGGATAACAAAGGGACGCCGCTGGACAAGCAGACGTTTACCTGGCGTGACCTGGCCGGCAAACCCATCAGCAAACTGGATGACGATGCGTTCACCCGAGTGCGGGTGATCCTGATGAACGGCGTCGAATCCGACGCGCTGCGCCTCAAGCATTTCGGCGCGCGTTTCCACAAGGAATTGCAACTGCCCCTGGCCCAGGTAAGGCGCGCCGAGCAGCATCAGATGACCGCGATAAACTGGCTGCTGTCGGCTGATCATTCGCCGCTTGAAACCACCGTGGCCTACGAACAGGTCGCAATCGAAGTGACTGCCGCCGTTGCCCAGAACGAGCCCGACCCTTATCAGGCGCAGACCTATCGTTTCGGCCTGCTGGAAGATTTCGACCACCTCTATCGTTACTCGGCCATGCTTGATCGGTTGGAAGGCAAAGACGCCAACAACATCCTGCAAGGCTATACGGACATCGTGCCCGGCCGGCCCACTAGCGAGCACCACCGCGCCCCCGGCGATGACCTGCGCGACAACTACAAGAAGGAGAACGCCGCGCTGATCACCAAGATCCATGCGGCGCTGATCACCGGTGCGGAATACCAGACCCACGATTACTACATGAACATCGGCCCGCTGTTTGCCGACCCGGTGGCGCGCGCGTTGTATGCCGAAATCGCCTCGGTGGAAGAGCAGCATGTCACCCAATATGGCTCGTTGCAGGACCCCAGCGAAACCTTCATGGAGAAGTGGCTGGTACATGAAGCGATGGAGGTCTACACCTACGCCAGTTGCGCCGAGCAGGAAGAAAACCCACGGATCAAGGCGATGTGGGAACGCTTCGTCGACTACGAGCTGGGGCACTTGAACCTGGCTTGCGAATTGTTCAAGAAGTACGAGCGACGCGACCCCGCCGAGGTGCTCAGCGGCCAGTTGCCGCGCATGATCGAGTTCAAGAGCCAGCGTGATTTTGTCCGTGAAACGCTGTCCCGCGAAGTGGACCTGCGCGCCCACGGCATCGACTACGTGCCCAAGGAACGCGAAGGCCACGCCTCCCTCGACTACCGCGCCCAGCTCAACAGCGAAGGCGTGCCTGCCAACATCGTTTCCGCCGGCTACACCTTCAAGCCCGGCACCGAACTCAACCCAGTGGGAGAACAGCAATGAGCGAACGCCAAGTCACTATCGGCATGAATCGTACCGGCGTCCAGATGTCTCCCGAAGACACCGCTCGCCAACTGGAAGCCACCCGTCTGTTTCCGGCGGATGTGCCGGGCGACGTGAGCGAATTTACCGCCGAGCGCGAGCGTGCCATTCGCGAGGCCGACCTGATCGGCTCGGTACCGGCACCGGGTTCGGTCAAAGGCGTGGTCAAGACCGCATTGGACAAAACCATCGGCAAGGCGCCGGAAGTGCTGCTGGACAAGCTCGGCGAACGCCTGGCCTTCGAGCGCACCGGCGTGCGCCTGTATGAGGCGATGGTCGCCAAGGCCACAGCCGCGCCCGGGGCCGATCCGGCGTTGGTGGAGACGTTGCGGCAGATCCAGGCCGAGGAGCTTGAGCACATGAACATCGTGCGCGAAGCCATCGAAACCCTTGGCGGCGACCCGACCGCGATGACGCCATGCGCGGACGTGGCGGGAGTCAAGGCGATGGGCGTGCTGCAAGTATTGACCGACCCACGCACCACCGTTTCCCAGTCGATGAGCGCGATCCTGACCATCGAGTTGGAAGACAACGCTGCCTGGGAATTGCTGATCGAGCTGGCGAAGAAGGGCGGTCACCCGCTGATCGCCAAGCGCTTCGGCCATGCCCTGGAGCAGGAGGAAAGGCACTTGGCCACGGTGCGCGACTTCATCAGGCAAGACCTGCTCGCGCAAGTGAGTTGAGGCTTGTTTCACTGCGGGCTCCACCCTGTGTTTTTTCGGGGCGGAGCCCTTGGCTCGAACTTTTGAAGGACACCCGCCCGTGAGTGAAACCGACCTTGAGATGGAATTGAAAGCCTGGCGGCTGTTGCTGGAAGACGATGCATATCGCCTGGACTTTCCCGAAGATTATTACGACACGTTGATCCGGCGCGCGGATGAACTGGTGTTGCATGAATTGATCAGTCTGGAGGATTGGCAATTGCTCAAGGACGCAGCGGACCAGGCCTACCAACTGACGGTGGAAATGCTGGCGCGCAATCAGCGCGATTGTCTGAATGTTCAGGGGATGCGCTTGCCTCGGGCTTGATTTTCGTTGCGCCGTCAAACCCATGTGGGAGCGAGCCTGCTCGCGAAGGCGGCGGCACAGGCGATGAAGACGTTGGATGTGCCGGCCTCATCGCGAGCAAGCTCGCTCCCACACTTGGATCTACGGCGGACGCCAGATCTCGGACACTCCGCAAAACCCATGTGGGAGCGAGCCTGCTCGCGAAGGCGGCGGCACAGGCAATGAAGATGTTGGATGTACCGGCCTCTTCGCGAGCAGGCTCGCTCCCACACTTGGATCTACAGCGGACGCCAGATCTCGGACACTTCGCCAAACCCATGTGGGAGCGAGCCTGCTCGCGAAGGCGGCGGCACAGGCGGTGAAGATGTTGGATGTGCCGGCCTCTTCGCGAGCAGGCTCGCTCCCACATTTGGATCTACAGCGGACGCCAGATCTCGGACACTCCGCAAAACCCATGTGGGAGCGAGCTTGCTCGCGAAGGCGGCGGCACAGGCAATGAAGATGTTGGATGTACCGGCCTCTTCGCGAGCAGGCTCGCTCCCACATTGGATCTACGGCGGATGGCAGTTCCCGGACACTCCGCAAAACCCATGTGGGAGCGAGCTTGCTCGCGAAGGCGGCGGCGCAGGCGATGAAGATGTTGGATGTACCGGCCTCTTCGCGAGCAGGCTCGCTCCCACACTTGGATCTACGGCGGGCGTCGTATCTCGGACACTCCGCAAAACCCATATGGGAGCGGGCTTGCTCGCGAAGGCGGCGGCACAGGCGGTGAAGATGTTGGATGTGTCGGCCTCTTCGCGAGCGGGCTCGCTCCCACACTTGGATCTACAGCGGACGCCAGATCTCGGACACTTCGCCAAACCCATGTGGGAGCGAGCCTGCTCGCGAAGGCGGCGGCACAGGCGATGAAGATGTTGGATGTACCGGCCTCTTCGCGAGCAGGCTCGCTCCCACAGATGTTGAACAATCCAGCGATCATCCCTGCTCGATACTCCGCAAAACCACCTCCCGCGGTTCGACCCGAGGAAAATTCAGGCGCTGCCAGCGCCAGGCATCCTCCAACATTCGCTCAAGCCCATGACGTGCAGTCCAGCCCAACTGCTCGGCTGCCTTGCCCGGATCCGCCCAGCATCGTGCAATGTCTCCCGGACGACGCGCTTCAAAAGCCAGCGGTACCTTCGCCCCGGTCGCCCGCTCGAAAGCACTTACCACTTCCAGCACCGAATAACCACGCCCGGTGCCCAGGTTCCAGACGTGCACACCCGTCTGTTCGCGCAAGAACGCCAGAGCTTGCAAGTGCCCCTCGGCCAGATCCACCACATGCACATAATCCCTGATCCCGGTGCCATCCGGCGTCGGGTAGTCGGAGCCGAAAATTCGCAGCACCTCGCGCTCGCCGTTGGCCACCTGCAACAGGTATGGCAAAAGGTTGTTGGGGGTCTGCGTCGGCGTCTCTCCCAGCAGGCCTGAACAATGCGCGCCGATCGGATTGAAGTAGCGCAGCAAGCCGATCGACCAGCGGGCGTCGGAGGCGGCGGTGCTGCGCATGACGTGTTCGGCCATCAGTTTCGACTGGCCGTACGGGTTGGTTGGCTGCCCGGTCGGGCAGGTTTCGGCGATGGGCATCTGGGCGCAATCGCCGTAGACCGTCGCCGATGAGCTGAACACCAGGTTGAACACGCCGGCTTGCGCCATCGCCTGGCACAGCGTCACGCTGCCGCTGACGTTCGTGTCGAAATACCTCAGCGGTTCACGCACGCTTTCACCCACCGCCTTGAGCCCGGCGCAATGAACGACGGCCTCGATGGGGTACTCCCTGAAGACCTTGTCCAGTGCGCGACGGCTTCTCACGTCGGCATGGACAAAAACCGGCTCCCGCCCCGTCACGTCCGATATGCGCTGCACGGTTGCCCGGGAGCTGTTGCAAAGGTTGTCGAGGATCACCACCTCGTCGCCGCGGTTCATCAACTCGACCGCCACATGGGCGCCGATATAACCCGCACCACCTGTCACCAGAATCATCATTCAGTCCCCCTCGATTATCCCTGTCCTGGTGTCTCTTGGACGAGACACTCGGCGTTGTCCGGCGGTCTCTTTCGGCAGTGGTGCGCGTTGGAGACATCAGCCTGTTCTGTTGAGTGTGGTGGCGGGTTCCAGGAGTTCAGAGCAGTTGACTGACCGGTGTGTGCACTTGGTCGGCTGGCTGGAAGAAGATTTGGAACGGCATCGGAACCGGCTTTCTCAAACGTCCACAAGGCCAGGCGTGAGAGGAGTTACCAGGTCTTGTTTGCCAGGCGCGGCAGCGCCGGATCGCGGTAGGCCCAGCATCGATCTAAAAACATCGATCTTCAGACATCGATCTTGAGAAAAGGAACGTCACATGAATCAACAAGAACATCTTCATCCCGATCACAGCGCCGCGCCCGCCGCGAGCTTGCGACCTACGCTGTTGTGCCTGTCGCACCTGCGCTGGGGCTTTGTCTATCAGCGGCCGCAACACGTGATGTCGCGATTGGCCAGGGACTACGACGTACTGTTTTTCGAAGAACCGATATTCGAAGGCCGGCAGTCCGCGCACCTGGAAAGCTATGCGGTGGCGGAGGGCGTGACGGTGCTGGTGCCCAGGCTCCCCGAGGGGCTGGATGAAGCCCAGGTGATCGCCACCCAGCGTGAATTGCTCGATGCCTGGCTGGCAGAGCATTGGCCGAGTGAGTTGATGCTCTGGTACCTCACGCCTATGAGCCAGGCCTTCACCGATCACCTGGAGGCCAATGTGGTGATTTTCGATTGCATGGACGAGCTCTCGGCCTTCAAGTTCGCGCCGCCCGCGTTGGTGGAGATGGAGCGGCGGTTGATGGCCAAGGCCGATGTGGTGTTCACCGGCGGATACAGCCTCTGGGAGGCCAAGCGCGAGCATCACGCCAACGTCCACGCCATGCCCAGCAGCGTTGATATCACGCACTTTGCCGCGGCCAGGCAGCCGATTCCCGACCCGGCGGACCAGGCCGATATCGGTCATCCGCGCCTGGGTTTCTTCGGCGTTATCGATGAGCGTTTCGATATCGAGCTGGTACGTGAACTGGCAACGCAGCGGCCGGACTGGCACATCGTGTTGATCGGGCCGGTGGTGAAGATCGATCCGCAGACGTTGCCGCGCCTGGCGAATATTCACTACCTGGGCGCCAAGCAATATGAAGAGCTGCCGGCGTACCTGGCGGGTTGGGACGTGGCGTTGATGCCATTCGCGTTGAACGAATCCACTCGCTTCATCAGCCCCACCAAGACGCCTGAATACCTGGCGGGCGGATGCCCGGTGGTGTCCACGCCGATCCGCGATGTGGTCAATGGCTACGGTGAGAGTGGCGTTGTCGCGATTGCCGATTCGCCCCAGGGATTCATCGACGCGATCCAGGCGGCGCTGGACCTGCGGACCCAACCAGGAGTGGTTGCGCAGTACGCCGACAAAGCGCTGGACGGCATGTCCTGGGACAAGACCTGCGCGCAGATGAAGGAGCAGATCGAATGCCAACGATAACCCTCGATTCCCTTGATAACTCCCAGGGCGGCGCGCCGTACGACTACCTGATCGTCGGCGCCGGTTTCGCCGGCAGCGTGCTGGCCGAGCGGCTGGCCGAAGGGTTGGGCAAGCGCGTGCTGCTGGTCGATCGTCGCGATCACATCGGCGGCAATGCATACGACCATTTGGACGAGGCGGGCGTGCTGGTCCATCGCTACGGGCCGCACATCTTCCACACCAATGCCCAGCGCATTGTCGATTACCTGTCGCGGTTCACCGAATGGCGCCCGTACGAGCATCGAGTGCTGGCCCAGGTGGATGAGCATCGGGTGCCGATTCCCATCAACCTGACGACGCTCAACACGCTGTTCGGCTTGTCCATGGATGAAACGCAGGCCGAGGCCTTCCTGGCGCAGCGGGCGGAGCCGGTCGAGTCGATCCGGACTTCGGAGGACGTGGTCATCAACCAGATCGGCCGCGAGCTGTATGAGAAATTCTTTCGTGGCTACACCCGCAAGCAGTGGGGCCTGGACCCTTCCCAGCTGGACAAGTCGGTGACCTCGCGGGTGCCGACACGGACCAACACCGATGATCGGTATTTCACTGACCAGTTCCAGATGATGCCGCTGCACGGCTACACACGGATGTTCGAGCGCATGCTCGCCCATCCGAACATCGATATCTTGCTGGCGACCGATTTCAAAGAGGTTCGCCAGCGCATCCCCTATCGGGAACTGGTCTATTGCGGGCCGATAGATGAGTACTTCGATTACTGCTTCGGCCATCTGCCGTATCGCTCGTTGCGCTTTCAGCATGAAACGCTGGATGCGCCGCAGTTCCAGCCGGTGGCAGTGGTCAACTATCCGGACGAGCGCGTGCCCTATACACGAATCACCGAGTACAAGCACCTCACCGGGCAGGAGCACCCGCGCACCAGCATCAGCTACGAGTTCCCCTGCGCCGATGGCGACCCTTACTACCCGGTTCCGCGCCCGGAGAACGCCGAGCTGTACAAACGCTACAAGGCCCTGGCCGACGAAACACCCGGGGTGACTTTTCTCGGTCGGCTCGGCACCTACAAGTACTACAACATGGATCAGGTGGTCGGTCAGGCGCTGGCGCTGTATCAGCGCATCGCCGAGGGCGAAGGGGTCGTGGCGAGGGCTCACGAGGTCGAGCCGGGTTGATCCCGGCTTCATCCAGACACTGGGAGACAGCAGCGTGCAGGAGAGGATCTTCAACAGTTTCGTGATGGCCGGCTACGAGTGTTCCACCCATCGCCGTGCCGATGGACGTCGGCTGGATATGCTCGCCGCGACTCGCCATGACCGCTGGGCCGAGCAGGATTACAGCCGGCTCGCCGACCTAGGCATTCGCTGCGCCAGGGATGGCTTGCGTTGGCATCTGATCGAACAGCAGCCGGGTCGTTATGACTGGAGCAGTTTCCTGCCGATGCTGCGCGCCGCCCAGCGCTGCGATGTGCAAGTGGTGTGGGACCTGTGCCATTACGGCTACCCCGACGATCTGGACATCTGGCGGCCGGCCTTCGTCGAACGGTTTGCTCGCTTCTCCGGTGCCGTCGCGCGGCTGATGCGCGAGGAGGGGATCGAGACCGCGTTCTACTCGCCGATCAACGAGATCTCTTTCTGGAGCTGGGCCGGCGGCGACGTCGGCTACTTCAACCCCACCGCCCGACAACGGGGCATGGAGCTCAAGCACCAGTTGGTGCGCGCAAGTATCGCGGCGATCGAGGCGATTCGCGAGGTAACGCCCGCGGCGCGATTTGTCCAGTGCGACCCACTGATCAACGTGCGGTCCTTATCGCGGCGGGCCGAAGATATAGAGGCCGCCGAGGCGTATCGGCTGTCCCAGTTCGAGGCATGGGACCTGCTCACCGGCAGAAGCTGGCCGGGGTTGGGCGGGCGCGAGGAGTACCTGGATATTGTCGGCGTCAATTTCTATCCGCATAACCAATGGTTCCTGCACGGCAATCGGATCGAGCCGGGCAGCGCGGATTATCGCCCGTTGGTGGGCATGCTCAGCGAAGTCCACCAGCGTTATCGAAGGCCGCTTCTGCTCTCTGAAACGGGCGCCGAAGACACCGCTCGGGTGCCCTGGCTGCACTACATCGGCGAGCAGTTGGCGCTGGCGATGGAGCGCGGCATTCCGACGGTGGGCATGTGCTGGTACCCGTTTCTCGACTACCCGGGTTGGGACGATGATCGCTACTGTCCCACTGGCGTGTTTGGCTACGCCGACAACGAGGGCAGCCGCGCATCTTTCCATCCACTGACGCTGGCAATGAAGGCCCTGCAGGCGCGGTTCGCCTCGTCCGTTGCCACGGTGCAAATGCCATGAACAGCCATCAGTCCCATGGCGCGCCGTTGCCGAATACCGCCATCGCGTTTTTGTGGCGATACGTCACCCTCAGGCCGTGGCATTTCGCGACGTTGTTTGTGCTGATTGTCGGTGCCGCCAGTTGCGCGGTGGCGGTGCAGTTCGGCATGAAGCTGCTGGTCGACGCGATGGCCCAGGGCAGGGAGGCGGCCGGGCATGTGTGGCTGCCGTTCACCGTGTTCATCGCGCTGATTGTGGTGGAAAACCTGTTCTGGCGTTCGGGCGGCTACCTGGGCTGCCGGACGGTGGTCGCCAGTTGCGCGGACCTGCGGATCGACCTGTTCAATCACCTGACCGGACACCCGATGCGCTATTTCTCCGAGCATTTCGCCGGAGCCCTGGCCAACCGGATCTCCTCGGCGGGCGCGGCAGCGGGTTCCATCTACGGTGGCCTGGCCTGGAAGATTATTCCACCTTGCGTGGATTTCATCGGTGCGGTTGTGGTGCTGTTTACCGTGCGGCTTTCCATGGGGTTAGCCTTGATCGGCGCGGTGATTGTGGTGGCTTCGCTGATCACCGTGATGGGGCTGCGTGGCCGCAGCCGGCATATCGATTTCGCTTCCCAGGCCGCACGCGTCGGTGGCGAGTTGGTGGACCAGGTCTCCAACGTCTGGACGATCAAGGCATTCTCCGCCCGACACCGCGAGCGGCGCCGGCTCGAGCAGGCGATCGGCGTCGAGGCCAAGGCCCAGCGCCGCAGCTGGATCTACCTGGAAAAAGCCCGGGTCTTGCACGACATCTGCTTGTCGATCATGGCCGGCGGCATGCTCGGCTGGTCGATCCTGTTGTGGCAGGACGGACAGATCACCCCGGGCGATGTGGTGATGGTCAGCGCGTTGTCGTTTCGCATCCTGCATGGCTCCCGCGACTTGGCGCTGGCCCTGGTGGACACTTCGCAGCAGATGGGCGTGATTGCCGAGACGTTGCGCATCATCGTCCAGCCACACGCACTCAGCGACACCCCGGCGGAACTGGAACCTGGGCGCGGCAATATCCGTTTCATCGACGTCAGCTACAGCTATTCCGACGGGCGCGGCGCGATCAGGCATCTGTCCCTGGACATTCCGGCCGGCCAGAAAGTCGGCATCGTCGGGCCGTCGGGCGCGGGCAAGTCGACATTGGTCAGTCTGGTCCAGCGCCTGGACGATGTGCGCAGCGGGGTGATCCTGATCGATGGCCGCGACGTGCGCTCGGTCAGTCAGGACAGCCTGCGCAGCCAGATCGCCGTGGTGCCTCAGGAGCCGGCGCTGTTCAATCGGACCATCTACGAAAACATCGCCTATGGCCAGCCCGATGCCACCGAGGCACAAGTCATCGACGCGGCCCGCCATGCCTATTGCGAAGAATTCATCCGCGACCTGCCGGAAGGCTTCAACACGTTGGTGGGCGAGCGCGGCGTGATGCTCTCGGGCGGCCAACGCCAGCGCCTCGGGCTGGCGCGGGCGTTCCTCAAGAACGCACCGATCCTGATCCTTGACGAAGCCACCTCGGCACTGGATTCGGAATCCGAAGCCAAGGTGCAAATGGCCCTGGACGACCTGATGCGCGGTCGCACCGTGCTGGCAGTGGCGCACCGGCTGTCGACGGTCGCGCGGTTCGACCGGATCTTGGTCTTGCAGGGCGGAAGAATCATCGAAGACGGCTCACCCGATGAACTGCGCCAGCGTGAAGGGCCGTTCCAGACCCTGTGGCAGGCGCAAGGGTTGGAGTTGGGCAAGCGTTAGTTGCCGATATTGGACGTGCCGCCGCCTTCGCGAGCAGGCTCGCTCCCACAGTGGGAAATGAGGTTGGGCGCTGGATGTGCATGCGCCGCAGGTCCCCTGTGGGGGCGAGCTTGCTCGCGATAGCGGTGGTTCAGTTATGGAGATGTTGGATGTGCCGCCGCCTTCGCGAGCAGGCTCGCTCCCACAGTGGAAATGAGATTGGGCGTTGGATGTGCATGCGCCGCAGGTCTCCTGTGGGAGCGAGCCTGCTCGCGAAAGCGGTGGTTCAGTTATGGAGATGTTGGACGTGCCGCCGCCTTCGCGAGCAGGCTCGCTCCCACAGTGGAAATGAGATTGGGCGTTGGATGTGCATGCGCCGCAGGTCTCCTGTGGGAGCGAGCCTGCTCGCGAAAGCGGTGGTTCTGATGGCGGAGATGTTGGGTTTGCGGTCGCGCAGCAAGCGCCTCAGTCACCCCGGTTTTGATTGATGAAGTCCACAAACGCCCGCAGCGGCGAGGGCAGGTAGCGGCGGCCGGGGTAGTAGAGGAATGGTCCGGTAAAGCGCTGCCACCAGGGTTCGAGTACCGGTTCGAGGACACCGCTGTCCAGGTAGGGGCGCAGCCAGTCCTCGAACAGGTGGACGATCCCGAGTCCATCCACCGCGGCCTGGACGGCCAGGTCCATGGCGCCGCCAATGCGCACCAGCAATGGGCCGTTCGGCTCGACGCTGATGGTTTCGCCGTCACGCTCATACTCCCACAGCGGCAAGGCGCCGCTGGGGAACTTGCCGGCCAGGCAAGCGTGTTGCAGCAGGTCCCTTGGGTGCTCGGGGCGGCCCCGGGCGTCGAGGTACGCCGGTGCGGCGGCGGTCGCGAAGCGTTGAAAGCGCGGGCCGATGGGGATCGCGATCATATCCTGTTCGAGGCGTTCGTCGTAGCGAATGCCTGCATCACACCCGGCCGCCAGCATGTCGACAAAGCTTTCTTCGGTAACGACTTCGAGGCGGATGTCGGGGTAGCTTTTCAGGAACGGCGCGATGATCGACGGTAGCACCAGTCGGGCGGCGCTGACCGGCACGTTCAACCTGAGGGTACCGGAAGGGCGGTCGCGAAAATCGTTGACCACGTCCAGCGCGGATTCGACTTCGCCCAGGGCCGGCACGATGCGTTCCATCAACCGTGCGCCGGCCTCGGTCGGCACCACGCTGCGGGTGGTGCGGTTGAGCAGGCGCACGCCGAGTCGGCTTTCGATCCGGCGTACCGCGTCGCTGAGGCTGGAGGCGGATTTGCCGCTGAGCCGGGCGCCTTCTCGAAATCCCCGCGCATTGACCACCGCCACAAAGGCCAGCAAGTCTTGAATGTCCGTAGCCATTGTTCTCTCCGTCGTACAACCCGTTCGGATTGCACCTGATTATCAGTAGAGTGGTCAACGCCTATAGTCGGCTCACACGGACTAATTCAAGGGGTACGCGATGAGCAGGGCAGACAAGGCGGGGACTTATTTACTGGGTGATCGTACGGTCAACCGCATGGGCTACGGCGCGATGCAACTGGCGGGGCCGCAGGTCTTCGGACCGCCCAAGGATCCGGCGGCGGCCATCGCCGTGCTGCGCGAAGCGCTGGCCGCTGGGGTCAACCACATCGACACCGCCGATTTTTACGGACCCCATGTCACCAACCAGCTGATCCGCGAGGCGTTGCACCCTTACGCCGACGACCTGGTCATCGTGACCAAGGTCGGCGCGGTTCGTGGCGCCGATGCGTCATGGAACGCAGCCCAGAGCCCCGCCGAGCTGACTCGTGCGGTGCGCGACAATCTGCGCAACCTCGACGTCGAGGTGCTGGACGTGGTCAATCTGCGGGTCATGGGCGATGTGCATGCGCCCGCGGAAGGATCGATTGAAGAGTCCTTCACAGCATTGGCCGAGCTGCAGCGCCAAGGCCTGATTCGCCAACTGGGCCTGAGCAACGTCACGGCGGCGCAGGTCAAGGAGGCCCAGGGTATCGCCAAGGTGGTCTGCGTGCAGAATCACTACAACCTGACCCATCGCGACGACGAACAACTCATCGCCGACCTGGGTCGCCAAGGCATTGCCTACGTGCCGTTCTTCCCGCTGGGTGGCTTTACGCCGCTGCAGTCGGAAGCGTTGTCGAACATTGCCGCGCGCCTGGAGGCGTCGCCGCTGTGCGTTGCGCTGGCATGGCTGCTGCAACGTGCGCCGAATATCCTGCTGATTCCCGGTACGTCGTCAGTGGCTCACCTGCGGGAAAATATCTCGGCCAGTGAGCTGCAGATTCCGGCGCCTATGTTGGCTGAGCTTGACGCCATGGTTTAGCCGCAGCCCCTCTGGGCAGTCTCCATTCGCCTGAAAAATCGAACAGGGTCCAGCCGGGCGATGTCCCAGACATATCGTTGTCAGGCAAGGATTTCGTCATGGCAGACCCTTCTATTCCCGGCCACCGCTGGGCTGATTCGACCTTGGCATTCTTGCGCGAGGGCTACCCGTTCATACGCAAGCGTTGCGTCGCCTATGGCAGTCCGGTTTTCCAGACCCGACTGCTGGGGCGGCGCACGCTGTGCCTCAGTGGGCTGGAAGCGGCGGAGCTGTTCTACGATGCGCGGCGCTTCGTCCGGACCCCCACGTCGACACCGGCGCCGCTGCGCAACATCCTGTTGGGCGCGGGCGGCGTCCAGGGCCTGGATGGCGCACCTCATGCGCGACGCAAGCAGCTGTTTCTCGACGTGCTGGACAAGGAAAGCGTAAACCGCCTGGTCGGCCTCTACGAGGCTCACTTGAGCGAAGCGGCGGCGAAGCTTGCGACGAACCAGCCGATCGAATTCCTGCCGTGGATCGAGGCGCTGCTGTGTCGATCGGTCTGCGAGTGGGCCGGCGTGCCAATGATGAGTGATCGGCAAATGCACCGGTTGACCCGTCGGCTCGCCTCGCTGATCGATGGCAACGGCCGCGTCGACTGGCGGATGCCGGCCGCCTGGATGCGGCGCAAGGCCTGCGAGGCCCAGGCGGCGCGCTGGATAAAAAACTGTCGGCAAGACCCGGCGCCAGCATCGCCGCAGACCCCGCTGCAACAACTCGCATGGCATCGCGATGAGCAGGGCCAGTTGCTCCCACCGCGGATAGCGGCAGTGGAGCTGCTAAATATCTTGCGTCCAGTGGTGGCGGTGGGGCGCTTTCTGTTGTTCGGGCTGATCGAGTTGGAACGCCGGCCGCAATGGCGCGCCAGCATTGGTCGCGATGACGCTGCGGCTTGGGCTTTTGCCGAGGAAACGCGGCGCTTTTACGCGTTCTTTCCGATGGTGGCGGCGTTTGTGCGCGAGAGTTTCGAGTGGCGAGGCTACCGCTTCGAAAAAGGCACTCGGGTGCTGCTCGATCTGTTTGGCTCCAACCGTGATCCGGCGCACTGGAAAACCCCGGAAAGTTTTGCGCCCGAACGTTTCGGCCAGTGCCCCATGAGAACCTCTGTCATCAGCCAGGGCGGCGGGGAATACACCTATCACCGCTGCCCGGGCGAGCCGCTGACGCTGGCCCTGATGCAGAAAACCTTCGAACATCTGTGCCGCCATGTGCAATGGCGGCTGGTGGTGAAAGACGTCGATTTTCAACGCCTGCCCATGTTGCCCAGGGAGCCGGTGCTGATGTCAGTGGTGACCGGCTAGCCACGCGCCTCATCCGTCTCGTTTCGATGGTGTTCCGGCCAGCTGTCGACGGGACGGGCGCGGTCTTCGTTGAACATCTCGGTGAGCAACGCGTTGGCGCGTCGGTAGGCGTCGTGCCGGAACGTGAGGTCATCTTCCGGTTGGGCGACGATTTCTTCGAGCATCTGCAGATTCAAGCGGCGGAACTGATCGGCGCGTTCGCGCGCCTCGTAAACGCCGACACCCATCTGCACCAGTGCCCGGCGACCCAACGCCAGCGCGCTTTCGAAGGTTTCCCGCTCGGCAACCTCGACGCCCATCTGCCGCAGGTTGATCAGGTGGCCCATGTCCCGCGCGCGGACGACGAGTTTCAACGTGGGGAAGTGCTCCTGGGCCAACCGGGTCAGCGTCAGGTTGTCTTGCTGATCGTCGATCGCGTTGATCAGCACCGCCGCCTGTGCCGCGCCGGCCGCGTGCAACAGGTCGAGGCGCGTGGCGTCGCCGTAGAACACTTTCACGCCGAATTTGCGCAGCGTCTCGATGTTGTCGGGGTCGTGGTCCAGAACCACTACCTCGACGCCGCAGGACATCAGCAAACGTCCGGCGATCTGTCCGAAACGGCCGAAGCCGGCAATGATCACCCGCGGGTTCTGCTGGTCGACGAGGTCGGATTCCTGGCGGTCTTTCTTGCTGGCCGACTCGATTCGCTCCAGCAGCAGAATGAGCAGCGGCGTCACGCACATCGACAGGGCCACCGCCAGCGTCAGGCTCTTGCCCCACTGGTCGGTCAGGATGCCCGCCAATGTCGCGGCGCCGAACACCACAAAGGCGAACTCGCTGCCCTGGCCGAGCAATACCGCCTGCCAGGAACGTTGGCCGGCGGGGACATTCAGGAAGCGGCTGACGGCCTTGATCACCAGCAGTTTGATCAGGATGAACCCGACGGTCAGGGTGATGACTTTCAGCGGTGCGTCGATCAGCGTGCCGAAGTCGATCGACATGCCGACGCCGATGAAAAACAGCCCCAGCAGCAGGCCCTTGAACGGTTCGATGTCGCTTTCCAGGGCATGGCGGTATTCGGAACTCGCCAGCAACACGCCGGCGAGGAATGCGCCCATGGCCATCGACAGGCCGGCCTCTTCCAGCAGAAAGCCGAAGCCGAATACCAGGAACAGCGCCACGGCACTGAAGATTTCACGCAGGCCCGAGCGCGCGGCGAAGCGCAACAGCGGCCGTGTCACGTAGCGCCCGAGCAGCACGACGACGCTGATGGCGGCGACGATCTTGACGATCGACAACGCCAGGGCCATGCCCGAGGGGGTGTCGCCATGGGCCGAGAGCAACGGGATCATGGCCACCAGGGGAATGGCCGCGATGTCCTGGAACAGCAGGACGGCAAAACTGCTGCGGCCCACGGCGGTAGCGTTCAGGTTGCGTTCGCTCATGGCCTGCATGGCGATGGCCGTGGACGAAAGGCTCAGGGTCAAGCCCACCAACAACGCCGCCGTCCAGCCCAGGCCCAGCGCCGCGCAGAACGCAGCAATGGCGGCACCGCAAGCGAGCATCTGCAGCGCGCCGCCACCGAATACCATCCGGCGCAGCGCCCAGAGGCGCTTGGGGTCGAGCTCAAGACCGATGATGAACAGCATCAGCACGACGCCGATTTCGGCGAATTCCAGGATGGCCTTGACGTCGGTAATGAGCTTCAGCCCCCACGGGCCGATCACGCACCCGGCCAGCAGATAACCGAGCACCGGGCCCAGGCCCAACCGGACGGCAATCGGTACGATCAGTGTCGCCGAGGCCAGGTAGATGAGCATTTCGATCAGGCTGTGAGTTTCCATATCAATCTTCCTTCCAGGCGGCCAGGCGTTCGCCATAGTGTTCGATTTGCTCGCGTTGGGCCTCGGCGTCGCCGGCAAACGCACCATGCACGACCAGCGGTTCCAGCCAGCGCATATGACAGTAGAGCGCCGTGGCCTGGAGCGGCTGCGCCAGCACGGCAAAGCCGGGGTAGGCGCCCATCCGAAAATGATCGTGTTCGCCACCCGTGGTGACGGCCCACAGCAGGCTTTTGCCGTTCAGGGCCGTGGCGCCTTTGCCGTACGCCCAGCCATGGGTGAAGACTTTGTCGATCCATAATTTGAGCAGGGGCGGCATGCTGTACCAGTACATCGGGTGCTGCAGGACGACCAGCTGTGCCTGTTCGACGGCGCGCTGTTCCGCCTCGACGTCGATGTCGAAATCCGGGTAGAGATCGTAGAGCGAGCGTATGACCACGTCCGGATTGGCGCCGGCGCGCTTGAGCATCTGCTGGTTGACCCGCGACTGGTCGGGGTAGGGATGGGCGTATACGATCAGGATCATCGGGGCAGTTCCAGGCGGCTGGGTCCGGGTCGAAAGGCCGGACATCCTACCGGGGAAGGCGCGTGATGTTTAGGAGATTGTTCCCGGGCGAGCCTTGCCAGGGTCAATTGAGCGGGAGCGAGACCCTGACCTCCAGGCCGCCGCCCCGGCGGTTCCTGAGCGTCAGTGTGCCGCCGTGCTCCAGCACCGTCGCCCGAGCCGCCGACAGGCCCAGGCCGACGCCGCCGGTATTTTTGTTGCGTGAACCCTCGATGCGAAAGAACGGTGCGAAGACCTGCTCATGGTATTCGGGCGCAATGCCCGGGCCGCGATCCTGGATGCGGATCTCGATGCGATCGATGAAGGTCCTGAGTTGAACACTCGGTTCGCTGGCGTATTTGACCGCGTTGTCGATCAGGTTGGTCAGCGCGCGCTTGATCCCGATGGGGCGGCCCACGTAGACCAGCCGCTGGGCGCCCTCGAAAGACACTTCGATGCCGCCGTCCCTGAAATCATCGACGATGGTGTGCAGCAGCTCCGCCAGGTCGAATGCGGTGGCGTGTTCGAGGCGTGCTTCGTCGCGGAAGAATTCCAGCGCGGCGTTGACCATCGCCTGCATCTCGTCGACGTCCCGGAACAACCGCGATTGCTGTTCGGCGTCCTCGATGAATTCGCCGCGCAGGCGCATGCGGGTCAACGGCGCCCGCAGGTCATGAGAGATGGCCGCCAGCATTTGCGTGCGGTCCTGGACGAAATGTTTGAGCTGGGCCTGCATGGCATTGAACGCCAGGATCGCCTGGCGGATCTCGAAGGGGCCGACGACCGGGATCGGCGGCGCCCGGAAGTCCACGCCGAAGCGCCGGGCACCCTCGGCGAAACGCTCCAGCGGGGTTGCCAGGTGCCGCGTGGCAATCAGGGCGACGATGAAGGTCGACAGCAGGATCAACGCGATGATGATCAGGTTGCGCTGCCATTCCCCCAGCCCCCAGCTGCGCGAGCCCACGGAGAAGATGACCCAGGTGTGGTCAGACAGCTCGATGATCACGGCGTAGCGTCTGCCCGGGTCATCAGCGGCCGGCCAGTCGTTGGGCTCGTAGGCCTCGATCCGGGCGTCGGGCCTGTTCAATTGCTGGTGCAGGAACGCCGAGCCTTCGCTGAACTCCGGATCCCCGATCACCGGCAGATGCGCCTCCTCATAGCGCTGCAGCCACTGTACGTTGATCCCGGGGTCGCTGGCGATACGGGCAATGGCGTGCCGTTGGCCGGGATCGGCCGCGTCGATGATGCGCGTGATCGCCGCAGCCTTGTCCATCAGGCCGGTTTCCATCAGGGGAGGGCGCGCCCACGCACCGGCCACCAGGCTGAACAGTTCATTGAGGGCCAGCAGCGTCAGCATCGAGACCATGGTGGTCAGGGCAATCCAGCGCGCCACGGTGTCCCTGGGGCGAGGCATCTTCGAGGGGTTGGCGGTCATCGCTTCACCACGTGAGGGCTGAACAGGTAGCCGCTGTTGCGGATGGTACGGATCATCGACGGCCCCGTGACGTCGGTCTCCAATTTGCGCCGCAGGCGGCTGACCTGCACGTCGATGCTGCGGTCGAATGCGTCGAAGGTTTCGCCCCGGGCCAGGTCCAGCAGTTGCTGGCGGGTGAGGACGCGGCGCGGATGTTCGGCGAAGACCAGTAGCAGTTCGAACTCGCCGGTGGACAGCGGAATCATGACCTTGTCGGGGGAGCGCAACTCGCGACGGGTGACGTCCAGCTGCCAGCCCTCGAATTCCAGCACCGGCCGGGAGATATCGCCCAGGCTGCCCCTGGCTTCGCCGGTACGCCGCAGGACGGCACGGACCCGGGCCAGCAGCTCGCGGGCGTCGAAGGGTTTGGTCAGGTAATCGTCGGCGCCCATTTCCAGGCCGACGACGCGGTCGCTCAGTTCGCCCATGGCGGTGAGCATGATGATCCCGACCCGGTGTTCGGCCCGCAGCCGCTGGCAGAGCACCAGGCCGTTGTCGCCCGGCAGCATGACGTCGAGGATGATCAGGTCGGGCATCCGCCGCTCGACCGCCTGCCACAGCGCCGCGCCGTCGGCGGCCACTTCGACGCTGTAGCCATGTTGTTCGAGGAATTTGCGCAGGAGGGCGAGGACTTCGAGGTCGTCGTCCACCAGGAGTAGGTGGCTCACAGGGGTCACGTCGGGCAATGGATACAGGAGGCGATACTAGGGTCAATCCGCCGCTTGCGTCATATATTTCAATCCGGAAATAAAGCGACCGGCGCGCAACATTGCGGAAATCTTCGGGCAAGAAAACCGCGGCAGGATTGCCTCGATGCCGGCCAGTGAAGCTGTGCACTGAACCTGTGGCGAGGGAGCTTGCTCCCGCTTGAGTGCGAAGCGCTCATGGATTTTTAGGGCCGCTTCGCGACCCAGCGGGAGCAAGCTCCCTCGCCACGGGTTTGGTGTTCGGCTTTCAACTGGCAGGCAGCCCTTATTCCTCGCCGAGATAATTCTGTATGCCGATCGCCAGACCCGCGCTGCTTGTTCGATCCACCGTCGTCGTTGCGCTGGCGGCGTTTGCCAGCGGTTGCAGCAGCACGCCGCCCGCGACACCGGGCAGCTGCGAGAATATGCCCTATGCCGTGCATGATCCGGCGGAACCGGTGAACCGCGGCATCTTCGCCTTCAACCGTACCGTGGACGACTATGCCCTGGCCCCCATCGCCCGTGGTTATCGCAAACTGCCAGAGATGTTCCAGAGCGGCGTGCACAACTTCGTCGCCAACTTCGGCGAGCCCAAGGTCTTCATCAACGATTTGCTGCAAGGCAACGGCGAGCGCTCGGTCACCACTCTGGGCCGTTTTGTCATCAACACCACGGTGGGCATCGTCGGGCTGATCGACGTGTCGGGCAAGATGGGCATCGCCCGTCACGAATCCGATTTCGGCCAGACTTTCGGCGTCTGGAATATCGCTCCGGGGCCGATCGTGGAATTGCCATTGTTCGGCACTGGCAACCTGAGGGACGCGACTGGCAAAGTGGTGAGTTTCGCGGTGGACCCGTTCGGCAGCAACAGCGATACCGTCGAAACCCTGGGCACGATCAAGACCGTGGGCGGCGTCGTCGATGGCCGCGCCGAGGCGCTGCCGCTCACCGACAAATTGCAGACCCAGGCCGATTACTACGTGGCGCTGCGAGACGCGGTCGCCCAGCGGCGCGCCGATTTTGTCGCCGACGGGAAACTGGGAGCCGTCCAGGACAACCCGCAATGCCAGGAACAGGGTGCCGGGGATGAATAGCCAGGCGCTGGTCCTGCATCGTCGAGTGAAGACACTCGACCAAGGTGCGTTGCATTGCCGCGAAGTCGAGTTGCGGCTCGCCGAGGATGGCCGGCATGTGCTGCTCAGCCGCTACGTCGAATGGTACGACCCCGAGCAAGCCGGCTTGTGCGCCACCCAGCACTATCGCGTGCCGCTGGCGAGCATGATTCGGTGGATGATCAATAACGGCGAACGAGGGGAGGGCCACTGACAGCGGGTTCAATAATGGCTGTTTGCCGCCCGAGCAGTGATGAAACATTTTTACATACTCTCGATAAATTAGAGTTGTACGATGTCGTACGAAATATGGTCGACTGTGTCCGTTTCTCACAAAAAAAACAACGGAGACTCCATCCATGTCGAGCATACCTTCCGTCGAAGGGCAGGCTGCAGCCCCCGCGCAAAGCCGCTTCGTACGACTGTTGAAGCTTCTAGGCCCGGGCATCATCGCGGTACTTTCCTGGCTGGGCGCAGGCGACCTCATCACCTCATCCGTAGCCGGTGCCAACTACGGCTACGCCATGATGTGGGTGCTGGCGGTGTCTCTGCTGCTGCGCTACCTGATCGTCAACATCATCGCGCGCTTCCAGCTTTGTAATAACCAGGGCATGACCATCCTGCAGGGCTACGCGCAACTCAATCCGTTTTTTGCCTGGTTCATGCTGGTGTATGCGCTGCTCATGGGGCACCTGATGAATGCCTACATGATCAAGGGTGCCGGCGAGGCCTTGGCGATGCTGCTCAAGACCGATTATCCGCTGCTCTGTTCGGTGGCGGTGGTGCTGGCGGTGTGGATGCTCGTCGGGCGCAATATCTATTCGATGATCGAAGGCGTGATGAAGGCGCTGCTGGCGATCATGACTTTGGCGTTCCTGGCCCTGGCGGTGATGTCCGGCCCGGATGTCGCCGGTATCGTCAAAGGCACCATCGGCTTCAGCATTCCGCCGGATGAAGGTGTGCACGGTGCGCTGCTGGTGGCGGTCTCGGTGATCGGCGCGGTGGCGGGTTCCATCGCCAACTTCGTTCATCCCTACGTGATGCGCCAGAAAGGCTGGGTGGGTCCGGAGCACAAGCGCATCCAGCGCAACGACCTGCTGTTTGCGGTGTTCGTCGGGATCATCATCAACCTGGCGATCTGGATCGTCGGCGCGGAGATCCTGCGGCCCAACGGCATCGAAGTCAAAACCCTGGGTGACCTGGGCAAGGCCCTGGAAATCTTCTTCGGCCCGATTGGCTGGTATGTGTTCTTCATCGGTGTCTTCGCCACGCTGTTCGCCAGTATTTCCGGCAAGACCACGGCGTTCCCGATGCTCATCACCGACGCCTTCCAGCACGTACGCCCCGAGCGTCGTGAGCGCTATGGCAAAGAGTTCCACCGTGACCCGATGCACAAGTGGTTCATGCTGTTCATCCTGGTGACGCCGCTGATCTGGTCCTTGCCCGGCATGCCGGACTTCGTGACCCTGACCATTGGTGTCAACGCCCTGAACATCATCGGCCTGCCGGTGATCTCCCTGGGCCTGTTGATCATGTCCAACCAGAAGTCGCTGCTGAGCAAGGAATACCGCAACAACCTGTTCGAGAATATCGCGCTGGTATTCGCCACTGGCCTGGCGTTGTGGGTCGCGTTCCAGCTGGGCGTCGATCTGTTTACCTGAGGTCTGCTCATTCATCTCTGGAGGGGCTGCTAGACTTCACGGTCCAGCCCCTTGCGGAGAATCCGGATGAACAACAAGAACAGGATCTGTCTCTGGTATGACGGCACCGCTCAGGAAGCTGCGCAGTTCTACGCGGCTACCTTTCCCGACAGTGCGGTGAACGCCATCCACCACGCGCCCGGCGACTACCCGGCGGGCCAGGAGGGCGACGTGCTCACCGTGGATTTCACCGTGATCGGCATCCCCTGTATCGGCCTGAATGGCGGGGCGATGTTCAAGCACAACGAAGCGTTTTCTTTCCAGGTGGCCACCGATGACCAGGCCGAAACCGACCGCTTGTGGAACGCAATCATCGACAACGGCGGCCAGGCGAGCGCCTGCGGATGGTGCAAGGACAAGTGGGGCGTGTCGTGGCAGATCAGCCCGCGGGTGCTGGTCGAAGCCATCACCAGCGCCGACAAAGCCGCCGCCAGGCGCGCCTTCGAAGCCATGATGAGCATGACCAGGATCGATATTGCAGCGATTGAGGCGGCGGTGAGGGGCTGACCGGCAGTACCCCCATTGATGCAAGCTGAACTACCGCTATCGCGAGCAAGCTCGCTCCCACATGGGCTCCATGGGGAGACCGAACCTTGAGTTCACACCTCTTCCCTGTGGGAGCGAGCTTGCTCGCGATGGCGCCGGTACTGTCGATACAGCTATCAGCTCCCGGTGGTTTCCGGCAACCGGGCAATCACCTTGATCTCGAACTGAAAACCATACAACCACGTCACGCCCACCGCCGTCAGCGTCGGGTGCGGCGCGTTGCCCCAGAATTCCGGCACGACGCTCCAGACTCGCTCGAATATCGACTGCGGATCGACCATGAAGACCGTCACGTCAACCACATCGTCAAAGCTGCAATCGGCAGCCGCCAGGATCGCCTTCAGATTGTTGAACGCACGCCGGACCTGATCCTCCAGGAGCGGCTCCGGTGAACCGTCCTCGGTACTGCCGACCTGCCCGGAGACGAACAGGAAACCATTGGAACGAATCGCCGGCGAGTAACGGTTGCGCTCGTAGAGCGCCTGGCGGCCGGCTGGGAAAACAACGTCGCGCTGTGTCATGGGTGTCTCCATCAAATGAGCCGCAAGCGGCGGGAAATCAACGATGAAGTCACTCTAGGGGCTTGTGTCCGGGCGATAAACGAGCAACCTTGGCGATCACTGTTTGTAGAACCCAAACAATCCGAGGCACCCATGGATCGTTTCGATGCGATGCAGGCGTTCGTACGTGTCGTGGAGGCGGGCAGTTTCACCAAGGCCGCCGAGACCCTGCACATGAGCAAGACCACCGTGACCCAACTGGTGCAGCAGCTGGAGGCGCGGCTGCGCGTCAGGCTGCTCAACCGCACCACCCGCAAGGTCAATGTCACCGCGGACGGCGCGGTTTTCTACGAGCGGGCGATTCGCCTGCTGGCCGACCTGGACGACGCCGAAACCAGCTTGTCCACTGCCCAGTCGCTGCCCCGTGGACGGCTGCGGGTGGACGTGCCGAGTCCGCTGGCCGCGATGATCCTGGTGCCGGCATTGCCGGGTTTCTATCAGCGCTACCCGGACATCCAGATTGACCTGGGCGTCAGCGATCGCATCGTCGACATGCTCGACGAAAATGTCGATTGCGTGGTGCGCGGCGGTGAACTGAAAGACCAGTCACTGATCGCCCGGCGGGTCGGCGACCTGGCCCTGGGCGTCTTTGCGGCGCCGAGTTACCTGGCGCGCGAGGGCATCCCCCTGCATCCCCGGGAGCTGGAAGATTCCGCGCACCGCATCGTCGGTTTCCTCTGGGCGCGCACCGGCAAGGCGCTGCCTTATGCCATGCACAAGGATGACGAACACCTTCATATCAAGGGCCGCCATGCGCTCGCCGTCGACGATGGCAACGCTTATCTCGCAGCCGGCCTGGCGGGGCTGGGCGTGTTATGGCTGCCCCAGTACATGTCCCGCCCACACGAAGCGCAAGGCGCGCTGGTGCCGCTGTTCGAAGGCTGGCGCCTGGAGTCGATGCCGCTTTACGTGGCTTACCCGCCGAACCGGCACATCAGCGCCAAGCTGCGGGTATTCATCGACTGGGTGGTGGAGCTGATGGCGCAACATGCGCCTATTATTGGTCGGCCTGTGTCATGAAAATTTTCTCGAATGCAGAGGAGATCGACGATGGACCGATTCACTGGCGGTTGCCTGTGCGGCAACGTGCGCATTGAAGCTTCAGGGCGGCCATACCGGGTTGGCCTGTGCCACTGCCTGGATTGCCGCAAACACCATGGCGCACTGTTTTTCGCCGCCGCCGTGTTCCCCCGGGACGCGGTGACCGTCAGTGGTGAAACCCGGGATTATGCCGGACGTTTTTTCTGCCCCCACTGCGGCTCGTCCGTCTTCGCCCGCAGCGGCGACGAGGTCGAAGTCAACCTGGGCACGCTGGATGCGCCCGACCAACTGATGCCCACCTACGAAAGCTGGACCGTGCGCCGCGAATCCTGGTTGCCGGCGTTTCCACTATCACGGCGCTATGAACATGATCGCGAGGGCACGGGGCGGTTTGAGGGGTAGGGTGCTCCTGGCCAGGCAGAGCCTCAGGCTGGCTCCCCTATGCACCACTGTTGGACTTTGTTTTCGTCGTAAGGTCGAGTGACCTCATGTCCATGCTCGATGAAGTGCGTTGGAACGTGCAGGGCGAGCTTGTCGCTGAGCCGTTGCGGTTCGAGCGCGTTGGCTTCGCCCAGAAAACGTAGGTAGTAGTCCTGGTCGTAGAAAATCGTGACTTCGCTTTCAAACACCCATGGCCATGTCAGCAGGCACGCGACTCGGTAGTAGCCCTGTGAACGGTCGGCGGCACTGGACAGATGCGTTGCAGCTTCAAGCAGTTGCTGGATACAAAAGGCCTGGGCTTCGATCCTGGCTCGATCGCCTTCGACCAGGAGTTCGTGGACCGGAATCTTCCAGTTTGCATAGCGCCTGTCTTCCGGCCTCGGATAAAAATTGCCTTCAAAGCCCGATGCCCAGCGCTCGATCGAGCGAAGGCGACGGTGGAGGCCCCTGAGTGGTTTTCCGTTGATGCTGATTTGCCGCATTGTTGAGCCCTGCCGAATTTGGGCGATCATTCTCTGGGGCCGGATGGGACAATCCAAGGCCTACATCGAGGAATTCAGTGTCATTTGATTTCGCTCAATGACTGGGTCAGGTAGCAGTAGTGCAACGCGAAGGCTGAACGGGGCTTGTTTGCTTACCGGTGCTACGCCATCGCGAGCAGGCTCGCTGCCACAGGGGTTTGGCGGTGGACATAGGATCGAAGGCCGCCCCGAATCCAGTGTGGGAGCGAGCCTGCTCGCGATGGCGGCCCAGAACCTTGCCCATCCTCTGTGGTCAGCCCAGATACGCCTTGGGAACCGAGGAACGGGGAAATGGACCTGGCCGAGCAATACCGCAATTACATCGACTGCCTGAATGACCGTCGCTGGCAGGAACTGGGCAATTTTGTCGACGATAGCGTGCAATACAACGGCGAACCGGTGGGTTTGGCGGGCTATCGGGCGATGCTGGAAAACGACGTGAGGACCATTGCGGACTTGCGTTTTATTATCGACCTGCTGGTAGTCGAACCGCCGAATGTCGCGGCCCGGCTGCTGTTCGATTGCTCGCCGCGCGGCCGGTTTCTCGGGCTTGAGACCGATGGCCGGCGGATTCGCTTTTCCGAGAATGTGTTCTACGCCTTCGATGGCGGAAAAATCGTTCGCGTGTGGTCGGTCATCGACAAGGCGGCGGTGGAAGCGGCGCTCCAACGCGAAAGCCCTTCCGGAGAAGGGCTTTGAGCACAAATGAATGATTGAGTGAATGAATGTGGGAGCGAGCCTGCTCGCGAAAGCGGTGGCACAGCTTGCAGAGGTGTTGAATCTGCTGCCGTCTTCGCGAGCAGGCTCGCTCCCACAGGTTATCTCCCACCCAGTTATCCGCGATCGTTTTCCGGGGGTTATTCCTTGAGGAAAGTCACCAGGTCCTGGTTCAGGCGATCCTTGTGCGTCTCGGTCAAGCCGTGCGGCGCGCCTGGGTAGACGATCAATCGAGCGCCCTTGATCAGCGCCGCCGAAGCCCGGCCTGAGGCATTGATGGGCACGATCTGGTCGTCGTCACCGTGGATCACCAGCGTCGGCACGTCGAATTTTTTCAAGTCGCCGCGAAAGTCGGTCGCCGAGAACGCCGCGATCGAGTCATAGGTGTTCTTGCTGCCACCTTGCATGCCCTGCGCCCAGAACGACTGGATCAGGCCTTGGGATGGCTTGGCACCCTTGCGGTTGTAGCCATAGAACGGGCCGGAAGCGATGTCCAGGTACAGCTGCGAACGGTTCTCCAGGGACGCTTTGCGCAGGCCGTCGAAGACTTCGAGTGGCAAGCCGCCGGGGTTGGTGTCGGCCCTGAGCATCAGCGGCGGCACCGAGGACACCAGCACGGCTTTCTTGACTCGACCGGTGCCGTGGCGACCGATGTAACGCGCCACTTCGCCGCCCCCCGTCGAGAAGCCGACCAGGGTCACGTCCTTCAGGTCCAGCGCTTCGATGACTGCCGCCAGGTCGTCGGCGTAGTGGTCCATGTCGTTGCCTTCCCACGGCTGGCTGGAGCGACCATGACCGCGACGGTCGTGCGCAATCACGCGGTAGCCCTTGGAGGCGAGGAACATCATCTGGCCTTCCCAGCTGTCGGAGTCCAGCGGCCAGCCGTGGCTGAAGGTGACGACCTGGCCGTTACGCGGGCCCCAATCCTTGTAATAGAGCTGGACGCCATCCTTGGTGGTGATGTAGCTGGACGACTGCACCACGCTGCCGACGGCCGAGGCCGGGGCACCGGCTTGTACGGGCGTCGCCGCCTCGGCGCCGACGGTGGCCAGGGCCAGGGTTGCGATAGCCAGGGTGCGGTTGAAGGTGTTCATCGTTTCTCTCTCCATAAGGGGTGTTTGATCTGCCGGGATCGTCATCGATCGCGTTGGTGGGCAGATTAGAGAGAGCGCAGCGCAACGAGAACGGCGCTGGCGTTGATAGCAACTATGGGGATTTCGGATACCTGCGGAATCTCAGGAGACCTCAGGGCTCCAGATACCTGCAAGATCACCGTGGCGAGGGAGCTTGCTCCCGCTGGACTGCGTAGCAGTCCCAATGGGCTGGATGCGGTTTTGCAGGTATACCGGGTGATTCGGTATTACGACGGCTGCGCCGCCGAGCGGGAGCAAGCTCCCTCGCCACAGAAGCAGTAAAAATTGCAGGTGTGATCACCCAAACGAAGGCATCGGCCCCAACGATTTGATCACCCAGGCGATCACCGCTGCGGCAATCAGCACCGCTGCCAGCAGCCCGATAAACAGCCACTTGACGACTTTCACCCACCTCGGCGTCCCGGAACTCGGCGGGAGCGTTTCGGCCGCCGCCTGCCTCATCGACTCGGAGCAGCGTTTGCACTCACCGTTATCAGCGAGAATAAGGGCTCCGCAGTAAACACAATTTTTCATGGTATATCCGAGGATCGAGGACGTTTGTGCGACGACGAAATATCGCCGCACCAGAGGCTTAGTATTTATAGACGATGCCCAGCCTGCCGAGGATTTCCAACGCATTGACCAGGCCCAGGCCGTTCATGGGCAGGCAGGCAAATGCTTGGTATTCATCGAAATGGGTGCCGATGGCCAGCAGCTTCAAATCGTGGGGTTCCAGCTGCGCGTTGAAGTACTGCAGCAGTGCGCGCTCCCAATCGTCGGCGCGGTTCACGGCGTCAACGGTCTTGCTGTCCGGGGCAGGGATTTCGATGCTCAGTTGCTTTAACGGGGCGAGGGCATTGATGGCGTAGACGCCTGAGGACGACCACTCCTTCCATTCGAATTCAGCCAGCTGCCCGGCCTCGGAAAGCGCCGATTGCACTTGCGTCCAGGCCCAATCCCACTCGCCGGTAGGGGCCGGCATGTTGTCGATCAGCGCTTGCGCCTGCGCCTCGTCGAAAAGTCCATCGAACAGGTCGGCCAGCGTATCGGCCAGATCCACGGGTGGCCCGTTGCCTTGGGTGTCGAGGTCGAGGCTCAAACGCTGCCAGAGACCGCCAAGTTCGGCCCAATCGTCATCGTCCATGTCGTCATCGATCACTTGGGCCTTGTGGCCCCGGTGGTAATTGTCCAGCCGCGTCTTGCGCACCCGGACCGCGCCTTCGAGGACATCCACTGCATAACTGCTGTGGTCCAGGTAGTTGGTCTGGAAAACGATGCGATCGGGAAACAGGTCATGGACCAGGCTTTCTTCCGCGTCGAAGTACGACGCACCCTCAAGGGTGCCGTGGGCGGCGGTGATGCGCTGAAGCGCCAGTGGATCGATGGGGTTGGTGGTCATCTACTTCACACTCTTGATGTGCATGTCGATGGAAGTGGAGTCGCTTTTGTCGGTACTGGCATGGAAAAAGAAGCCGTAGTCGACCAGATAGTAATAGTGATCGAAGGGGACGGGGCCGGGGCTCGGGCGCTGTTCCTGGCAGCTCATGGCCTTGGCCTGGCCGCTCAGCGCCGGGTTCAGTTGTTTGGCCGGCAATTCGCGGTCGATGCGACAGTCGACGACTTTCGGCTCCGTGCCCAACGTGCCGATGATGTTGCTGGTGAGACTGCCTTGCCGAGTGAAACCCAATTGACCGCCCACCGGCATGTGTTGCCAATCACCCCGAAAAGTCAGGCTGTCGATCACTGCGGTGTTCCGAGACGCCTTGGCCTGCTCCAGGCCTGACAACGTGAGCAGGCCACGCCAGCTGATCATGCGGCCGTCGAGATTTTCGCTTTTGTGTGTAATGCGCAGTTGGCGGGTGGCAGGGTCGCTCGACAGAAAATATTCGGTACGCTCCGGCCGGCTTTCCTTGGGGTAGTTGACAGTGCCGGCCAGTTCCACGTAGCTCAGCGTCTTGACCGGCGCGGGCATGTTCAGTTGTTCGATACTTTTCAGCACGTCCGGGTTGATGACCGGAAGGCCATCGGCCGCCAACGGTACGCTGCGGAACGTGAAGACCGGCGCGTTGAGCGGTTTTGTCCGGGACTGCTGGCTGGCACAAGCGGCCAGTGCGATGCAGGCGATGCCAAGGATAAGACGTTGCACAGGTGTCTCCGGAAGTCCATTCGAGGGAGGCGTGACGGGGTGCTGATGCCTGTCACAGGCAGGGATCAGCTTTCAGGGGAAACGGTCGCCTCTGGATCGGCTTCAGCCGCCTTGAGTCGGTCGGCTTTGCTGATGTATCGGTCCTTGCTCTTCGGCGCCAGCTTGGCACTGGCCTTTTTTGCATTGGCCTTGAGTAGCTGGTTGATCTTTTTACGGCGATTCATGTTTTCTACTCGGCTTGTCCGATTGGGAAGCGGCTGCGGTGACGTATCGTAAGTGCGAAAGGGGGCGGTGGCTAGGGTTCGGGTTCCCGCGTCGTCTTTTGTGAACGGCTGCGCCTATCCCTTGAGCACCAACGACATGTCCGGGTACCTGGCGCAAAGGAAATCGACGAAGGCGCGGACCTTCGGCGCCGCCAGGCGCCTGGATGTGTGCAAGACCCAGAGTTGCGGTTCGACGCCGGTCACGGTGCCCCATTGGACCAACTCACCGCGGGCCAGTTGATCCCACGCGATCGATTGGGGAATGAGCGCAGCACCACCGCCGGCGATCGCGGCGTCGCGGATCATCAGGAATGAGGAAAACTGCAGATTGGGGATGGGCTCCAGCACCAGTTCCCCTCCATCGAGCGTCCAGTGGGTGGGCTGGAAGCTCGGCATCACGATGCCGGGAACCGGGCGGATCGCGCCGGGTTCTGGCCTGGGTATGCCTGGGGCGGCTACGACCACCAGCCGGTCCTTGGCGAAGCAGCGCCCGACCAGGCTGCTGTCCGGGCTCGGATTGATCCGGATGGCGACGTCGAATTGATCCTCGACGAGGTCCACCAGCCGATCTTCCGCCACCACTTCGAGGGTGACTTGCGGGTAGGCCGCACAAAACTCGGCACCGATCCGACCCATCGCCAACTGCGAGAACAGCACCGGGGAGGCGATACGCAGGCGTCCTCGTGGCGTCGACCCTCCGTCACGCGCGGCCGTCAACGCCTCCGCCACCTCGGCCAGCGGCCCCTCGGCCCGGGCCAGCAGTGTTTCGCCGGCTTCAGTCAGCTTCAGGCCTCGCGCGCTGCGCTCGATCAGCCTCACACCCAATTGCTCTTCGAGCTCGGAGATGCGCCGCGACAAGGTCGCCTTGGACCGGCCGCTTGCTCTGCTTGCCTTTCCCAATCCCTCGCTGCTGGCGACGAGTGTGAAATCGATCAGTGCATTCAGGTTCATCGCTGTTCCAGATTTGAGACATGGCGTCTACATATTGTGGTCTTCGTTTTGCGGATGCAACGGCTTATCTTTTTTCCAACGCGGTTCGATTCATCCACTTGCATCCACTTCTGGAGATTCACATGAGCATTCTCGTCATCGGCGCCACCGGCACCATCGGTTCACTCGTCACGCAAGGCCTCGCCGACGCGGGCGCCGAGGTGAAAGCCCTGGTGCGCCAAACGGGTAAACGCGCCTTTGCGGCCGGTGTCACGGAAGTTGTCGCGGACCTGACCGATGTCCCGTCGCTGCGCGCTGCGCTGTCGTCGGTACGTACGCTGTTCCTGCTCAACGCCGTGACGCCCGATGAGGTCACCCAAGCCCTGATCACCCTGAACCTCGCCCAAGAGGCAGGCATCGAGCGCGTCGTCTACCTCTCGGTGATCCACGCCGACCGGTTCACCAACGTCCCGCATTTCACCGGCAAGCACACGGTTGAACGCATGATCGAAAGCCACGGCATCGCCGCGACGATCCTGCGCCCGGCCTACTTCATGCAAAACGAACGCATGGTCCAGCAAACGATCCAGGACTACTCGGTGTACCCGATGCCGATTGGCTCGGCGGGCGTCTCGATGGTCGATGCGCGCGATATCGCCGATGTCGCCGTGGCCGAGTTGCTGCGCCGTGACAGGGCTTCGGCACCGCTGGAGCGGATCACCCTGGATCTGGTCGGCCCGCAAGCGCTGACCGGGGCGTCGGTGGCGAAGATCTGGAGCGCCGCGCTGGGGCGCGAGATTGCCTACGGCGGTGACGATTTGGCGGCCTTCGAAGCGCAGATGGCTTCGTTCGGTCCCGCCTGGTTGGCTTATGACATGCGCCTGATGATGGCCGGCATCCAGCAGCTCGGCATGACCAGCGAAGGCGCCGTCGACCGGTTGCAGGCCATCCTCGGCCGTCCGCTGCGCAGCTATGAGGCATTTGTTCGCGAGGCGGTTGCCGGAGAGTAGGCCGCCGGAGCAAAGCGTCACTGCTGCATGTTGTGCAGCAATGATCTGCAATCCGCCTGTCTTGTTCATTTCGGGATCGCTTCTCACACTGGCTCCGTCTGGTGAAGTCGATTTCCAACCGAGGGAGAAATGAACATGGCAGCTGCGATCCGGTTCAACCAATTCGGCAGCCCCGATGTACTGACGCTGCAAGCAGTGCCCGAACAGTCGCCAGGGCCGGGCGAGGTCTGGCTCGAGCAGGAAGCGATCGGAGTGAATTTTCTCGACGTTACCCAGCGCAAGGGCGCCGTGCCGATTCCCTTGCCTTCCGGCCTTGGGCTTGAAGGTGCTGGGCGTGTGGCGGCCGTGGGTGCCGATGTCAGCAACGTAAAAGTCGGTGATCGCGTCGCCTACGCCACGGGCCCGATAGGCGCGTATGCGTCGGCTCGGCTTTATCCGGCCCAGCGCCTGGTCAGGATTCCCGATGCGCTGTCGTTCGATGATGCGGCGGCGCTGATGTTCAAGGGCATCACGGCGCAGTACCTGCTGAAAAGCACCTATCCCGTCGGGCCGGGCAGCACCCTTCTGCTTTACGGAGTGGCAGGCGGGCTGGGGGCGATCATGGTGCCGTGGGCCAAGCACTTGGGCGCGTTTGTGATCGGCGTGGTCTCCAGGCAAGCCAGCGTCGAAAAAGCCAAGGCATTGGGCTGCGACGAGGTCCTGGTGTTCGACGCCGACAGCCTGGCTTCCGATGTCGCACGTATCACCGACGGGCAGAAAGTCGACGTCGTCTACGACCCGATCGGGCGGGTCTCTTTCCAGGCCTCCCTGGACAGCCTGCGACCCAGAGGCCTGCTGGTGTCGTTCGGCGCTTCATCGGGCGCGCCGGCAGCCGTGGAACTGGCGACACTCAATGCCAAGGGTTCGCTGTTCCTGACCCGTCCTTCATTGGCCGCGCATACCGCGTCTGTCGAGGAATACCAGGCGCGGGTGCAGGATGTCCTGGCCGTGATCGATTCGGCTGTCATCCAGCCGCGAATCTGGGCAAGCTATGCGCTGGCTGACGCAGCATCGGCCCATGCCGATCTGGAGTCGGGGCGTTCATCGGGGGCGATCATCCTGAAACCATGAATCTTGATGTCTTGAATAACCAGCACAGCGACGAAATCGCTGCGTTCCTGGCCGTGGCCGCGCAGGGCTCATTCGTGGCGGCCGGCCGGCTGTTGCAACGGCACCCGACCATCATCTCGAAACGGCTCGCGGCGATGGAAAAGCGCCTGGGCGTGCGGCTGGTGGAGCGCTCCACCCGGCAGGTGCGGATTACCGAAGTCGGGGCCAAGCTGGAACAGCGCCTGCGCTCGGCCATCGAGCTGATGGATGAAGCACAGGCGCAAGCGGCCGAGGGCGCCAGCGAAGTCCGCGGCACGTTGCGACTGGCATTGCCCGCCGCCATGGGCAGGCGTTGGCTCGGCCCGATACTGCCGGGGTTTCTCGAGGCATATCCGCAGGTTTCGATCATCGCGGACTACAGCGAACGCCTGGTCGACATCATCGATGAAGGTTTTGACGCGGCGATCCGGATTGGCGAACTGGATGACAACCGATTGATCGCCAAGAAACTGAGCGATCACCGGCGCATCCTCTGCGCCTCACCGGCCTATCTGGAAAAACATGGCATGCCCCGGACGCCGCAGGACCTGGCCAGCCATAACTGCCTGCGCTTCAGCGGCCTGGCGTCTTTTCCTCAATGGCGGCTCCATCGTGGCAACGAACTGCAGACAGTCACGCCGAAAGGCAACCTCACCGCCAACGAAAGTGAATCATTGCTGGCGGCGGCCTGCGCCGACGCCGGGATACTCGGCGCCGGCGACTGGTTGATGAGTCATGAGATCGCCGCCGGCAGGCTCTTGCATGTACTCCCCGATTGGCACCTGGACGCCGCTGGCGGGGTTTATCTGGTCAGGCCATCGGCCAAGTTTCCGAGTGCCGTGGTGGTCGCTTTCAAGCAGTGGATCGAGGCGAGGTTCAGCCCGGCGCCGCCTTGGGGCCTGTGACCCTACGAATCAACGCACCCGATCGCGACTCTGTACCGACAGATCCAGGGCCTTTTGCATGTCCAGCCGCGCCGAGCGACCGACATCCTTGTCGTTGAGCTGGTAGTTGCGCTCCGATGGCAGGATAGGCGCGGTGAGGTCTTCGCCATCCATTTGTTCGAAGTCGTGATTATCGCCGATGGTCATGGCGCTACGGCGCAGAAGCATACGCAGCTGCTCGGGATGAAGCTGCGGATTGATCGACAGCATCGCCGCCAGCAGGCCGGTAACCATTGGCGTGGCGTAGGACGTGCCGCAATGTACCGCGCCGTCTTCGCCGGCATTGACCGTCGAGGCGTGGGTGCACGCGGCGGCGGTGATGTCGACGCGCATGTCGACGTTCGAGGAGTCGCGCTTGACTGCGTAGGCCGGATCATCGACCGCAACCCCGGCGCGTTCGCTGCGCTGATGCCCGCCGACCACCAGTAATTGTTCGGTGATGAACGAGGAGGGCAGGCGGTATTCATCAGTGCCCGAGTATGACGAGCCGTTGCCGGCGGAATTCACCACCACCACGTCGGGATGCTCCTTGCGCAGCCACAGGAAAAACTCCTCCAGCAACTCCTCGTAGCCGCTCATGGCAATGCCCGAGCGCAGCAACGAATCGACCTCGTCACCCTTGACGTTTTTCGCGCCGACGCGATGAATGCCCCAGCTCCAGTTGAGCACCCGCACGCCGTCCTCGACGAGGTTCACCGAAGCGGCGATGTTGGCGGTGATCCCGGCGTCGGAATTGCGCTCGACAATCACCTCGAAGCCGCCGCTGGCCTTGTCCAGGCCCCTTAGGAACCCGCTGTTGCCGCCATCGTTCCAGCGCGCGGCGAGGATGCCGGCGACCGTCGTGCCGTGGTCGTCCGGCTTGTCCGCATCGCGGGCATAGACGCAGGTTCGCGGCATCGAGCAGGCGCCGAGGTAATCGGCGAAATCCGCCGTGTCGAAATCCACGTCGCGCTCGATCAGGCCGATGCGCACCGGTTGCGGTCGGATCGGCGCCTGCTGCCCAGGGATGCGCCGCTGGTAATAGTGCACCGCATCGAGGAAGCGATTCGCCGCCCATTCATCGGAGTCCTTGGCCGGCTTCTTCGGCTCTTCTGGCTGGGCGGGCGCTTGCTCAGTCTCTTCGGCAGCGGACTCCTCTATCACCACCGCATCGACACTGGTCTCGCCGCCCAGGCGCAGCACCAACGCATCGCGCTCGACCAAGTCCTTGGCCGGCAGGCGCAGCTGATAAACGTTCAGCGGGGCGATGCTGCCGACCACTTTCGCCCCGTATTTGGCGGCGAGACGTTCAGCCTCCTGGCGACCATCATGACTTTCCTCGATCAACAGGCTGACCAGATCCACATAGGTGGTCAGGCCGTCCATGTTCTTCGCCACTTCGTTCGGCCCGGCGGCCACCACGTGGCTGGTGCGTAACGTCAGCCAGGCGGCGTTGCTGGCCCGCGTACCATCCTCCAGCCAGAGCGGGCCGCTTTGGTAGTCGGCGCGGTCCAGGCGCAGGCGGAGGTGGTTCCCGTCACGCTGAACGCTGCCGGCCGGAATCATTTTCTCGCCCAGTTTCAGTTGCGGTGTTGCGTCACCCAGCCCCCGCGCGGTCAGGCACCATTCCTGGCGCTGGTTATCCAGCAAGTCGCCGCAGCGTTTCAGGCCTTCCAGGCGTAGCGGTTCCTGCGCCACTGCAAGGGTGCTGGCAGACAGGGCGAACAGCGTTACGAGGGCGGCGGATCGTATGGGCATGGGGTGAGTTTTCTTGGTCGGGGATTGCTGTTCCGACCGTTGTGTCGCGAGCTTCGTTCAGCCCTGGGATTCGATCCGTGGCGGTCGTCATCGAAATGGAACAACCGGACCCGCGCGGCAATCGGATTCTTAAACGTCTGAGACTCGAAAAGAGGGATCCCATGTCTCGTCCACCCATGATCGGAATCATCGCCTGCTCAGGCAAAGTCGGCCCACACACCGTCCAGCTCAGCAACGACAAATATGCCCAGGCCGTGGCCACCGCCGCCGACGCGTTGCCGGTGATCCTGCCGGTGTTTCCGGCGCTGCTCGATCCGGTCCACATCATCGCCGGCCTTGACGGCCTGCTCTTCACCGGATCGCCGTCCAATATCGAACCCCATCACTACGACGGCCCCCCGAGCCCGCCGGGCACCGAGCACGACCCGGCCCGCGACAACCTGGCGCTGCCGCTCTGGCGCGCCGCCGTCGAAGCCGGCCTGCCGGTGCTCGGCATCTGCCGCGGCTTCCAGGAAATGAACGTCGCCTTTGGCGGCTCGCTCCATCAACAACTCGATGGCCCGGGCGCCGAACACGAACCGCCGAGCAATGAACCGGTCCAGGAACAGTACGCCCGCAACCACGCCTTGACGGTGCGGCCCGGTGGCGTGTTGGCGCGGCTGGGCCTCAAGGACGTGATCGAGGTCAACTCAGTCCACGGCCAGGGCATCGCGCGGGTTGGGCAGGGCTTGCGCGTCGAGGCCGTGGCCGAGGATGGGTTGGTGGAGGGCCTTTCGGTGGAGGGCAGCCGGGCGTTTGCGTTGGGGGTGCAATGGCATCCGGAGTGGGAGGTTATGGATAACGCGGATTATCGGACGATTTTCCGGGCGTTCGGGGACGCATGTCGGGAGCGTGCGGAAAAAGACGCTTGACGCTTGGATCTGGTTTCTAGATGCTGTAGCGGTCAAGTATCTGGAAGGTAGGGCTGCCCTGAATTGGTACGGGTTGCCGTTCGGCCCTCTGGGTGCAGGCAAATCCACGTTCACCTGGTAACTGGAAGCCGGGTCGATCTGATGTCTTTCCCCTAGTGCTGGAGCGTTTTGCAATGTCTGTAAATTCACCTACTGAACCGACCGCGAACGGATCGATGCTTGATCGCTGTATCCGCTTGTCACGCGCCTACACCTCAGCCGCGCGGCGGGTCGATGCCAAGCTTTCCGCGGTGCATGGCCTGAGCTTCAGCGACTTCATGATTCTTTACCACCTCAAGCATGCCCACAACTCCCGGCTTCGACGCGCTGACCTGGCCGATTGCATGGGCCTGACTGCGTCGGCGGTGACCAAATCCCTGCTGTCGCTTGAAAAAATAGGCTTGGTTTCCCGACAAAGCGATCCTCGAGATGCGCGCGTGGGCTACGCCTGTCTGACCACGACTGGCGAACAGGTGTTTGCCGACGCGCAGGTTTCTGCGGAGTTCGCTTGCCAGGAGGTTTATGAGGCGATGGTTGGTGAGTGGAACAAGGCCGGTTGAGATTGCTGTTTAAGCGCCTGGCCTGGACCCAATTCTCTGGATCTGACCTTGTCGGATGCTGAGCCCGATCAGGATATCGAAGAGTGCTTGCTGCCCGGCCGGCAGGACGGGGAGCAGGGTTGCGCGGCGCTTCTCGACATCGAACCAGGATTCAACCAGCCATCCCACCAGGTAAAGCGCGGCAAGGCATCCGCCTGCCGTGGCGACATTCCCGTGGCAGACCAGCGGCTGATCCAAGGGCTCGATTCCCACGGCCAGCAGGCCTGATCGAGCCTCCGGGTGGGTGGTTGCCCGGCCGTCGGGCAGCAGCCCAAGCCGCTGGAGAATAAAGGCCCCGGCGCAGATCGAGCCGATTCGCTGGCGTCGGGCATCGAGTTCAAACGACGGTAGGAAGTCCGCAGCTGCAAGCGCGGCAGGTATGCCTTGTTTGCCACTGACGAACAATACCGCGTCCGCGCCATTGGCCTCGCACAGAGGACCGTGCACCGAAACCGCCAAGCCGTGCGCCGATGTCACGACAGGGCTGGAGGCCAGAATTCTTACGTGCCAGTCTTGCGTATTGCGGCCTAAGATGTCCCACATCAGGAACAGGTCGATGTCGGTGAACTGGTCGAAAGCGATCAGGGCGATTTGCTTCAAGGCGAACTCCATGAAAATGCTGGCGTGCAAAACGCAACGGCCTTCTATGCAGGTGTTCGCAGCGTATCGATCGGTTTGGCACCCTACACAGTCTGTACGGTGCATTGAGAGGGAGCGAAGTAACCATGGAAAAACTGACTCGTCACCGTTGGATCGCGGCAGGCTTCGAGGCCCTCGACCAGGCAGGCCACGCAGGCGTCTCGGCCGAAAGCCTGGCGCGTCGATTGAATGTGACCCGTGGCTCGTTCTATCACCACTTTCGCAATCGCGAAGACTTTGTCCGCGCTTTGCTGGCTGCCTGGGAAGAGGACTACACGGGGCGCATGCTTGCTTATGCGGGCCAGGGTCGGAGCGCGCGAGAGACGTTGCAGCGCTACCTGGAAATCGCCGCGCAGAAACAACCTGGGCGGGAAGTGTCCATCCGCGCCTGGTCGCTGCATGATCCGTTGGTTGCCGAGTTCCAGCAGCGTGTCGACGCAAGACGATTGGCCTTTGCGATACAGGCGTGTCGCCGCTTGGCCCCGGCGCCCGGCCAGGCGGAGGTCATCGGGCAGATGGCCCATCTGTGCCTGATTGGCGGGCAACAGGCCGGGATACGACGTGATGCGGCGCGCTTCAATGGTTTTGTGAGCCGGGCTTTTGCCTTGGTCGAGGGCGTTATTGCGCCGTGGAGAGGCTGAGTGGTGGGCTGAGTTTCTTTGAAAGTGAAAATCAGGCACGGCGATACGGAATTAGGCTTTAATGCCCCGCGCAACTCAACTGTTTGTCCGATCAAGGAAGACGACATTGAACAATGCTCTTGCGGCTCTGTTTCTGGCTTGCCTGGCCACCTCCGTATTCGCTGACGAAAACCCTGTCGGCTTTCGCTCTTCGACAATGTCGAATCCACAGGATGGCCGGCCGTTGGAAATGGTCGTCTGGTACCCTGGCGCAACTGCCGCAACCCCGCAATTGATCGCCGATAACGCGGTATTTGTCGGCGCATCCGCCGTTCGTGACGCGCCGCCGTCTGCCGGTAATCATCCCCTGGTGGTGCTTTCTCATGGATACAGGGGCAACTGGAGCAATCAGGTCTGGCTTGCCAGTGCCTTGGCCCGTAAGGGGTACGTCGTCGCGGCCGTCAATCATCCTGGCACCACCACCCATGACCGCAGTCCGCAAGCAGCGGCGCAGTTATGGCAGCGGTCCGTTGATCTGCGCCGAACCATCGATGAGGTCACGACCCAACCGGAAAAATTCGGCCAGGTTGCCAATCATCGCGTCGCAGTCGTGGGCCATTCACTCGGTGGCTGGACCGCCCTGGAAATTGCCGGCGCCCGTTTTGACCCGGACCGCTTCGCCGATGATTGCAAAACCCATCCGCAGCTAGCCAGTTGCACCGTCTACAGGCAGATGAATCCGGCGAACAGCCCAGACTCGAAAGCCGCGCTGGCCGCCGACTGGCGCGACAAACGCGTCACGGCCGTGATCACTCTCGATCTGGGCCTGTCGCGAGGCCTGACCGATGAAAGCCTCTCCGCGCTGCCGGTGCCCGCCCTGGTGATTGCTGCCGGCGTGCCCTCGCGCGAACTTCCCGCCGAGTTGGAGTCCGCCGACCTCGCCAGGCGCCTGCCGCCGGCATCCACTCGTTATGTGGAAATCAGCGACGCCAGCCATTTCAGTTTCATGTCGATTTGCAAACCTGGCGCGCAGGCAATGCTCGAAGAAGAAGTGCCAGGCGATGGCATCATTTGCCGGGACGGTGAAAACGGGCGTGATCGTGGGGTGATTCAACAGGAGGTCATATCGTTGATAGCGGATTTCCTGGCGGGAGCGCCTGCGTCCAGTGGAGGCGGGTTGTAAGTTGCCTTGATCCGCCGTCCCCAACTTCATCAAGGTCATCCGATGGAAATATCGCCTCGCTTTGTCGTTCATGAATCAGAGCATTGGCTCATCAATCACCGCGTCGACAGTGCACTGCCCGGCTACCTGATGCTCAGCGCAAAACAGATGACGAATGCCTTGGCATCGCTGTCGGCTGAAGCGCTGGCGGAGTTGGGTGTATTGCAAGCGCGAATCCAGCACGCCATCGAAACCTGCCTGCAACCAAGACGACTGTACATCGGCCGTTTTGGTCATGACGCTGGTTACTCCATCCACTTCCATTTCATTCCGGTTTATCACTGGGTCGAAGCGCTGTTCTGGGATGACGACAGGTACCGGCTGCTGCAGACTTTCGGCTCGATCGACAGCAGTTTGCCTCAGACCGATGGTGCGGAATTGACGCTCTTTGTCTGGCGGGAATTTTGCGAGCGTCCCGATCCTCCGCCGATACAGGGGCCATCTGTCGAGCAGGTCGTGGCGGTGTTACGGCGGGAATTCGGTTTTTGGCTTGTTGATGAATAGCGCGGACCGTTAGCCCTGCTCGCGATGGCGGTGGTCAGCCGTGTAGGACCGCTTTCGCGAGCAGGCTCGCTCACACAGGTTTTTCTGGTGCTCAGAAATAATCAATCCACCTCAGCCCCCGTGGCGAGGGAGCTTGCTCCCGCTGGGTCGCGTAGCGGCCCCAAGCTTTTTGCTGCCGCTACGCAACCGAGTGGAATCAACCGCCCTCAACGATCGGACTTCATCCGCCCCTCGATCGCCACGCGCAAACAACCCCAGGCGATGACGCCAATGATCAGCAGCTCGGCGACGCCGATAAGCATGTGAAAGGAAAAGGTCATCGGCTCCTCGGCCCAGTAGAAGGTCGTTGGGCGACTGATGCCAATGCGCAGCCGTCCGGTAAACAGCGAAGGCACCCAGGTGATGATGCGGGTCAGCTCATACACAGCCAGGAAGGCGCCAAGCAGGGCGAGCAGGGCGCGGACGGGAGTGCCTAGTTGCTCAGTCGTCTCAGCCGCAGGCGTCGGCGCCTTTGCTTTGCGCTGCCTGGCGATCTTCGCCGGGGTTGGAGCAGGCCGGTAGGCTGCCTTTGCAACGGCCGTCGAACCGATCATGACCTCGCTGGGCACTGGCACTTGCAGGTAGTCGGCCAGTTCACGCAGCCACAGGTCAGTGCGTTTGCTTCCAGGCACTACCGGAACGTTGTCGCTCGTCAGGCGGTGCTCGGTGCCATCGCGCAGCACCAGCCATAGCTGGGTGCGGGCTGGCTCGGCCTCCGGGTGGCGGCGAAGTTCGAGGTATTTGACGGCGTCGATCCTGAACACCGATCGCACCCGCTCACGGCGTCCAAAAAAGTTTCGGGTGCGACGCTTGCCTTCAGCGTCGACGCGCGACAGCAGCAGGGTCTCGCGGGTGCCGGTGTAGACCAGCAGCGCCAGGCCCAGGGCAGGAATCAACAGCAGCCCGAGCACCATCAGCAGCAAGGTCAGTGGGTCCAGGCCCACCAGCGACGAGTCTGCAGTGGCAATCGCCAGCACGGCTCCCACGGGAAAGATCAAGGCCAGCGCACTGGTAAACAACACGAATACGCTCTGCACCCGGTTGAGCGAGTGGATGTGCAAGTCACCCCGCGCGGTGCGCTCGAACCGATATCCAATCAAATGCACATCTCCTGAAAGCCGCCAGCCCAAAGCAGCGGTGGATTTGAACGAGGTGGAACAACCGCCGAGTGGAGCCAATCGGCTGAATGATTTGTCGACAGCAACCTGACCGATTATTGGGCATCAGCCTCTGGCGCAACATCGGTATCCGGTGGAGCTCCATAAGGTTCGCCAATCTCCACCCGGTCTGCCTTCACCCAACCGGTATAGTCCTCGCCATCCTTGGCGATGTAGTTCACTTCCAGCCAGGACTCGTCTTCAAGGCTGGCGTAAACGGTGAGGGAGTCGCCGGGTATCACGAAAATCTTCTTGTTGGCGCAAGCCGCATCCGGCGCTTCGTGGAAATGCAGGCGCCCGGTGCCAATGACCTTGCCTTGCACTGACGGATGAAATTCAGGGACCGTTCCCGAGAGCTTTTCCGCCAGGGCAGAACAGTCGACAGCGGCCTGGCCAAGGCTGCTGAAAAGGCACAGGCACAACAAGCTTGAACGCAGATGCATCTAGGCAAAGTCCGTTTGGGTTGGATGCGTAGGATAGTGAACTCGCAAACTGTTGGGAAAGACTCATAAGCAGCTTTGTGCGGTTCCGCTAATTATTTCGACCCCGGCCCTCTGGCGTTTGAGGAAAACGGAGTAGCCAATCCAAGACGCGTCCTACATCGCCGCGCTTACCCCTTGCGTTAGCGTCCGTCCTGGATTTTCAGGATGAGATTCGCGACTCGTGACCACACGCCCCAAAGACCTGCCCAAAATTCGCAATCCACCTTCTGGAGAAGGGCACCGCGTTTCCTATCGAGACATGACCTCCAGCGAGGTGGCCGAGTACGAAGCACTCCAGCGTGGCCACAAAGCCATGCTTGCCCGACAGGCTGCTTACGAAAAACAACGTTGGGCCAAGGTTGAAAGGACGCCTCTCGTCATCACCGGGTCGGTGTTCGCCAAAAGCTGCGCGCTGCCCAACGGAATCATTGACTACAACAACCCCAACGGCTTTGTTCCGCCGGACCTGATCAAGCAGTACGGCGACCTGATGTGGCTTGGCGCCAGGAGCCCCGACGCGTCGGGAACACTTGCGCTGAAGCAGATCGGCTCAAGCGTGATACCCGCCGCTATCGGCAGACTCGCACTGGGCGGGTCCGCAGTATCAAGCGCCGGAGCCGTCGGCGGCACGGTCGGCGCGGCGCTGTTGACCGGCATCGTCGCCTTGCTCTGGCCCTCCAGCCTCGGCGACAGCGCACTCTACAGCGAAGACCAGTTGCGCAATCTCAAACAGGCCCGCAGCCGCATGCGCCTGAGCATCGAGCAGCAGGCCGATGGCAGCCTCAAGGGCTATGGCTTCTACACCGGCCAGAACCGCGCCTGGGAAATGGTCGACGTCATCCAGCTCACGCCGCGTGCCGACCAATACGTCGCCGACCTTGGTGATGGCATCGAACTGATCTGGACCCCGGCCATCGACTCCTCCGACACTTTCGGCATCCCGGCCTTGGAAGCCGCCCCTCAGACGCCACACATCTGGATTTATCCGCCGACGCCCGTGGCGGACAGCATCATCGTCAACCCGATCTATCCGCCGGAGTACAAGGATTTCATTCTGGTGTTTCCGGTGGACTCGGGGGTTCGGCCGGTTTATGTGGTTGCCTCTGTCAGACGAAGCTCTAATTCAGACCATGACTATTATCCAGCCCCGGACACTGAAGAAATCACAGGCTTCTTAAATCTTGAAGCGGCAAAAAAGAAAACACCGAAACAAGGAGGAGCAGGACTTAGAGAGCGCTGGGTTGATCCTAAAGGGCGGACTATTTATGAATGGGATTCCAGGCATGGAGAACTTGAGGCGTATCGTGCAAGCGATGGAAGTCACCTAGGTGCATTCAGCCACGAGACGGGTCTTCAGATAGGTCCGGTTAAAAAAAATCGTAATATCAAAAAATATTTGTGAGGATTTAAAATGGGTATGAAAGTGAGGTTGGACTGGTATGACAAGGAAACTGAATTGGGTGCAGGAAAAGAATATTCGAGAGATATGGGGGACGATACATCTCTAATCGTCGCGCTGGGCTTAGAGGGAGAGCCCCGTATGTACGATGGAGGCTTTGATGTGCTCGGAGAATGGATTCCTGTTCTCCAACCTTTTTTCGATCATCTGATCGACCCAGAGCAATTTGATTATCAGATCTCTTTTCGTTATCGAACCGTTTGGTAATCGGCTTGCACGAAGCACGCAGTCTTGGACCAAACATCAAGAAAATCGATTAGGCGGATACGACATTAACTGTTAGCCAAGCGAAACCTGTCAAGCCAGGTAGAGCAACCCACGATAATAGGAGTGGAATGCCGTGCCCTATTTTTTGATAACTGGCTTTTATCCAGATGACAAAAAAGATGATTCATTGCAGTTCGAAATGTCCGTCAGAATTCTGAGCAGAATGAAATGCTAGCCCAAATAACCGAAGGGACATCTTTCGGAAAATTTAGCCCTGGAGAGCTGGAAATAACAAGTGAGCAGCTAACAATCATCGAACAGGTCTTGGGTATGAGTTTCCCAGCGGGGCTCGAGTATTACATCGGAACTTGCGTCGATTACTAAGGAAACACTGGAAAGGAATCGTATGGGTCTCAAATTGCGACTCGAGCGTTACATCAAGGGGCGGGGATGACGAGGTGGTGTAGCGAAGCCGCTCGCGCGCCGAAGCGGACCAGGTCACCCCGGTCCGCCTCGCAACACCAGCTTCGGCAAAGCGAATTCAATTCGGTTGATTGACTAGCGATTAAATCGCTCCACCAACGAGTACTGGGTCATGGCTGTTTGCGTCAATTCCTTGCTCAGTTCCGCGGAGTGCCTGGCCTGTTCGGAGGTCTGGTCTGCCAGGTTCGCGATAGTGGTGATATTGCGGCTGATTTCGTCGGCCACCGCAGTTTGCTCTTCTGTCGCAGCGGCAATCTGGGTCGTCATGTCGGTGATGTGTGCCACGGCTTCGCTGATACCGATCAGTGCTTTGTCTGCCTCAAGCACCCAGGCGACGCCTTCCTCAGCTTGTCGGTGGCCGCTTTCCATGGTTTTCACGGCGTTGTTGGAGGAGACCTGCAACTTGGAAATCAGGCTATGGATCTGAGTGGTGGACTCAGTCGTGCGCTGCGCCAGTTGGCGCACTTCATCGGCAACCACCGCGAAGCCCCTGCCCATGTCTCCCGCGCGCGCGGCTTCGATGGCGGCGTTCAACGCCAGCAGGTTGGTCTGGTCGGCAATGCCTTTGATGACATCGACCACCGTTCCGATTTCGTTGCTGTCCTTGGCCAGTTGCGCGACCGTCAGCCCGGTTTCGCCCACCACCTCGGAGAGACGCTGAATCGCCTGGCGGGTGTCACGGGCCACGTCGCGTCCGCGCCCGGTCAGCACGTTGGCTTCCTGGGTAGCATCAGCCGTGCGTTGGACATGACTGGCAACCTCTTGGGTTGTCGCCGACATCTGATTCACCGCGGCCGAGACTTGCTCAGTCTCGACGCGTTGGCGTTCAAGCCCGCGTGAACTGTCGGCGGCCAGGCCATCGGACCTGCCGGCCAAACCGGTCAGTTGCTCGGCGGTGTCCTGCAGGCGAGTGAGGCACGTCTTGAGCCGGGATGCCTGGCTCTCGAAAGCTGTTTCAAGGCGAGCCTGCAGGCCGCGCTCGTCGCTGTACATTTTCGCCAGCAACGCATCCGAGGTGGAAGCCTCGGCCATTTCCAGCAGACGCAGCGCGCCTTTGTTCTGCTGGCGCGAGATGATCAACCCGACCGGAATCGATATTCCGACAGCAAGCAGCATCGCCATGGCGGTATTGAGGAAGGCGCCGCCCGCTGTGCCCAATAAACCCATCAACAGCACCGGTACCCAACTGAGCAGGAAGGGGTACCACCGATCAAGCCCCGGGACAGCTGCCTTGCCGAGCCTGATGCGTTTGTAGAGCGCTTCGGCGCGGCGGATCTGGCTGGCCGTCGGCTTGACTCGGACCGACTCGTAACCGACGACCTGGCTCCCTTCGTAAACAGGCGTGACGTAGGCATTGACCCAATAATGGTCGCCGTTTTTCGAGCGGTTCTTGACGATCCCCATCCACGGCTTGCCTTGCTTGAGCGCGGCCCACATATGCGCAAACACGGCGGGCGGCACATCCGGATGACGAACGATATTCTGTGGTGCGCCGATCAGGTCGACCTTGTCGAATCCGCTGATCTCGACGAAGGCGTCATTGCAATACGTGATGACGCCTCGCGTATCCGTGGTGGAAATCAGCTTCTGCTGAGGTGCGAGTGATATCTCACGTTGCGTGACCGGTTGATTGTTTCTCATTCTGAACTGCTCCCTGGAATCTGTAAGTCCATCGACTGCCGTTCAGAAAAGTTGATGAAATGCCTATGAAATACTCTGGTAACAATCAGCTGTGGTCATTCTTTCCGCGGATTGGACCATCAGCCTGGCCCGCGGACCGCACCCCATCAAGAAGCTGCGAAGCTGGCGATGTGGAGCGATTTCTAAAGTTGGATCCAGCACCGTCGATAACCTGTACGAACCCGCCCATCATGGACAGATGAAAAATGGTACTCACCGTCAGTTCCGCTTACATCCCGCCGGCCAATACCAACCTCACGCGCTCCGAACAAGTGCTCGTGACCCAGGCGCCGACAGACGCTGCAAAACTAGCGCTGTCCAACGCCAGCCCAGCGGCCATCTTCCATCCCAGCGAAGAAGCCCAGGCAACGATGCCGATGCCTATGGCGATCGAGACCTGGATCGGGCGCTCGCAATCACCGGACTTTCCTCGATACGTAGAGATCCTCAAAGGGGCAACCAGTACGCTGAAGTCCTCGTTCGAGGATTTCCAATCCACCCTCTCGACGACCCACCCGGACTTGGCCGGCAAGAAATACGGCTTCACTGTCGAAGCCGACGGCAGCCTGAAAGTGCTCAATACCGCCGGCAAGCTCAGCAGCTCCGATATCCAACGGCTGACCGATCTGCTCAACGACTCCAAGGACCTGAAAGCCGCCGCCGTCGCAGTCCGCGACGCCTCCATCGACCTGGTCGACGCCGACTCGCCATGGTCCGGCAGCTACCTGGGCCTCTACAGCCTGACCAAGGAAAACTTCGCCAAAACAATCGATCTGGCCCCGCTGCTGAAAGACCGTGGGTCGGTGTCCATACAGGAATATTCCGACGGGTTGTTTTTCAATCAGTTGGCGTACAAGGGCGAGCGGGCGACGCGGGAAACGGAGCAGGCGATGTTTGAGAGGCGGGCGGCGGAGCGGTTTTCGGTGCGGGTTTGAGTGTTAATGGCATTGACGAAAAAGGGACAGATTTATACAAATTCTGAGGCTGCTCAGGCAGTTCAGATCAGAGCTGCCCGGTACGCTCATTGCAGGGCTTAACACTGTCGCTCTGGAGATCTATAAGGGCGTGCCGCGAACGTTTGGGCCGGAACAGTAAAAGCCGTCTATCGTTGACCTTCGCAGGAGCGAAAAAGGGACAGATTTATTTGCCAAATAAACCTGTCCCTTTCCATTTAGAACTCCAGCGAAGCCCCATCTTCCGGAATGTCCACACGTCCCTCAATCCCTTGCTTCTTGACGTAAGCGCGCAGTTCTTCACGAGTCAGGGACATATGGTTTATCGCGTCCATGTGCACCGCGACAATCTGTGCGTTTTTCGCGGCTTTTGAGGCGCGAAGCACATCTTCCTCACCCATGATGATCGAGCCGTCGAATCCCGCCATTTTTGCCTTCCCGGCGTTGAGCACGATAACTTCCGGGCGGTACTGGCTGATGGCTTGGTCGACCTCTTTACGCCAGATCGTGTCACCCGCAAGGTAGAGCGTCTTGTAACCCGGTGCTTGGAAAACCACGCCCATGGCTTCGCCTAGCGGTTTTGCGAGCGCTGGCACGGCATACATTTCGTCAGTGCCATGCTGGCCGCCGGTCTTGGTGATCTTCACGCCGCCGAATTCGGCTTCATCCGTCAGCACGCGTACGTTCTTGAAACCCTGGGAACGAATCAGTTGAGCATCTTCTTCATGTTGGGCGAACAGCGGAATGTCTTTAGGCAGCGCTTTCTGCGCGGCATCGTCCCAGTGATCCAGGTGCGTATGGGTGACGATGACGGCATCGACTCCGGCGATAACTTTCTCCGGTGATTCCGTCAGATCAACCAAGGGGTTGCGCAGGTTGCTTCGATAGGTGTTTTCAAAACCCGGATAAGCGCCTTTTTTTGCCAGCATCGGATCAACCAGGAAAGTGGTGTCACCGTAGGTGATTTTCACCGTGGCGTTACGAACCTGCTGCAAATCCAACTTGTGAGAGGCGTCCGGCGCTTTGGGAGCATTCGAACTGGCGAACGCGGGGGCAGCGGCTACGGCACAAGCCATGCTGACGGCAAGCGGTAAAGTTGTGAGTTTCATAAGAATTGATCCTGTTGTTTACATCGAGGCATCCATTCTTGCCGAATGTCTCGCGAGCCAACAGTGGCCCGAATGACATATTTCGCTATAATCGGGCCAACTGCTCGACGTGGTTCGGCTTGGGCCCCACAGGGCGAATCGAGGCCTCCTCATGCTCCCCATACGCGTTGCTGTTCTAGCTTTCGAAGGCGTCAGCCTTTTCCATCTTTCCGTGCCAGGAATGGTATTGGGAACCGCCCAACCCGCGCCCGATGGGCCTCGGTATGAAATCAATTACTGCGCAGAAGTGCCCGGAGTAATCAGTGCCGACCAGGACATTGGACTGTCGGTAAGCCTCGGCCTGGAGCTGATGGAAACTTCCGACGTCATCATCATCCCCGCGTGGGGCGATCAATCCCTTGTTGCATCGCCCCAACTCGTAGAAGCGCTGCAGCTCGCCAATACGCAAGGCAAGCTCATCGTGGGATTGTGTTTGGGTGCGTTCGTCCTCGGCGATGCCGGGCTGCTCGATGGAAAGGAAGCAACCACCCACTGGGCCGTCCGTGACCAGTTTGCGCAACGTTTTCCCAAGGTTCGATTCAAGCCCGAAGTGCTCTATGTCAGCGCCGATAACATCGTGACGTCCGCCGGAACGGTCGCGGCCATCGATTGCTGCCTGCACCTGGTACGCGAACGACTCGGCGCAGACGTGGCGAATCGCACCGCGAAAATGCTCGTGACGCCACCCCACAGGCCCGGAGGCCAGGCGCAGTATGTTGAACACCCGGTGCCGCAATTATCTGGCGAGACTCACCTGTCCGACGTCCTGACCTGGGCCCGAATGAACCTGTCCGGCGACCTGTCCCTCGACGTTCTGGCAGACATGGCAAAAATGAGCAGACGGACTTTTACCCGTCGGTTCAAGGAGGCGACTGGCACAACCGTGTCCAAGTGGTTGACCGCTGAACGGGTGGCTAGAGCGCAGGCGTTGCTGGAAACGACTGAGTTGCCTATTGAATGCATCGCGGGGGAGGTGGGGTTTGGGACGCCGTTGTCGTTGAGGCAGCATTTCGGTGCGCATCTGGGGACGTCGCCTTCTGATTATCGGAAGATGTTTTGTCTTGGGGTGGGGCGGAAGGGTTGATGGTATTGGAGGGCGCGTCCGGGGGCGGCGCGGGAGACAGAGTTGGTCTTTGGGGGACACCACCCATTTCTGGTGGGCAGCAATCGGCCAAGATCGGACGTTTGGAAAGTGGGATTATGACGAACAGCAATAAGCCGGAATACTGCACGATCTGCAGACGCTTACTCGACAACCCAGCAGATCCGCTATCGGGCAATTGCGGCGGAGATTGCTGGGGATGCATAGGCGCTATCGAGGCGAAAATGGGATGCGCAGAGTCGCTCGCCTACGTACGCAAAGAATATGAGGCAGGACTTCGGCCTGGCTGGATTGATCCGTTCAAGCCCTGACTTGGAGCTTCGTTACGGCCGCTTTGGGTCGATAGCGGTCGTTCGCGACCGGCAGCTATCGACCCAAAGAGGACACCAGTTGCCGGAAGAAATCGGCGCAAAAGCAGCTTCCGATCAACAATCGAATCTCAGGTTCTGTGATCCACACCTACAAGCCGCATAGGAGTTCGCGCCTCACCTGAAGAGCAATTGCTGCGAAGCCCTTTCCAGTGCCGCGCTTGCGGGGCGCGTAGTCCTGATTAGCAGAAACATCCTCCCATTGACTCACCGATTCCACGTACCTGTGAGTGTTATCGGTATCAATTTCAAACTCTATGAACCGCTCTGTGTGAGTGAGCAAAAGACCATAAAGGCTGGGCATACCGGGAAAGTCGACCTCAAGATCTAATACGACGGTTTCTGACCATCTAATGCCTTTCGACTCCCCATAGTTTTTTAAGGCGAGGGGAATCCCGCTGGCCAACCAAGCTTTGGCGGTTACCATGAGTCTGTGGGCCACAAGAGCATTTTGCTCTTGCACGTTCAGTTGCCGCTTTTTTAACAGACGGTCAATGTCCACTTCAATCTCCTCAAAAATCGTCGCTTCCAGAATGACGATGACCTATCAAACGCGCAACGACTCAGGCGACTCCCATCTCCACGCTGCTACCCGATCCGCGTGGGGCGTCGCGACGTCCCGATGTCTTTACCGAAAGACGTCTTTCGACCCAAGGCGGTCATTCGGCAAATCCTTTGACCGACGCCAAAAGGCGTTTAATGCAGTCAGCTCTTCTGACGCAGAACTTGCATGAGCTGCTCGACGACGATGGCTTCGACGAAGCCTTCACTGGACCCCACGTCAAAAGCAGCACAACAAGCCGATGCGTCGCCGTCGCAGAGACGGTAGACAGCAATGACACTGCTCGGTCCGCACCCGGTGTGCCCGCATAGCGAATACCCGCCATCAATCGACCCTTGCATCACGCCAAGGCCATAGCCCGGCGTGATCCAAGGGCGACCGGGAATCGGGCCGCCCAATGTTCGTGCTTTTTGCATTTCCTGAAGCAAGTCCGTGGGGAGCAGGTCTGCACAAAAGAGTCGATCCAGAAATAACGCTGCGTGCGAAATGTGGCCGATCAACAAGCCGTGGTAAACCCAGGCAGGATCATAATTTGAGGAACTTCCAAGGTGGGTCGTTTGGAAGTCTGCTCGCGTTTTTGCAAAGCGAACGCCCAATAAGCCCAGAGGAGAAAGTGTCCGTTGAATTACCGCTTCATCAAGCTTCAGATCAGTCAGCCGTTCAATTAGCCTGCCGACAAGCAGGTAGCCGACATTCGAGTAACGCCAACCGTTTCCGGGACTATATCGGAGTCGAGCACCGTCAAGGCGTTGCATCATTTCATCGGCCGGCCAGGCTGGCTCACTATCTTTAACGGCGGAGTGATACTCCGCAAGTTCTCCGTAATCAGGCAGACCGGCCTCATGCCGTAGTAACTGGCGTAGCGTAAAAGGCTGACCAAGAACAGGGTGGTCCAATCCGACCAGCCCGTCACGCACCAACGACAGGGCCGTAGCAGCCAAGACTGTTTTCGTGAAACTCCACCAGGGGGCCATCAGTTCTGAGCGATCAGCCGCTTGTACCTGACCATTTGAAACGAGTGAACTGAGCATTGGCTTCCTTGGAGTCTCAAGCGGATCGGCAGCTTGACAAGATACCTCAATCATTCCTTTCGCGGAGGCAAAGATCAGCCGTTGCACTGTCCTGAACGACTGCTCCTGGCCGATTGCTGCCGTTCAGTACTCTTCAAAATGCGCCACGGCGCCAAACGCAGAACTTTCTAGTACCCCATTCGTTTATCTGAGGCAAAAAAAGGGCGCTTCCAGCGCCCGTTCTCTTTCACCCCTCAACTGCCTCCTGAAGCCGCCGCCCAATCACTTCCAACAAATCACACCCATCCCTTAGCGGAATCGCCAGCAACTGCGCGAAATCCGAAAGCACTACCGTATCGCTACCAATCTCGGCACGAGACGCAATATTTTCCAGAACCTGTGTCACGACCCGAATACGGTAATCAGCCGTAGCATGCAGAACATCAAGCGGTGCCTGACTCGCCATGGTCCGGCAGCTACCTGGGCCTCTACAGCCTGACCAAGGAAAACTTCGCCAACACGATCGATCTGGCCCCGTTGCTGAAAGACCGTGGGTCGGTGTCCATACAGGAATATTCTGACGGGTTGTTTTTCAATCAGCTGGCATACAAGGGCGAGCGGGCGACGCGGGAGACGGAACAGGCGATGTTCGAGAGGCGGGCGGCGGAGCGGTTTTCGGTGCGGGTTTGAGTGTTAATGGCATTGACGAAAAAGGGACAGATTTATACAAATTCTGAGGCTGCTCAGGCAGTTCAGATCAGAGCTGCCCGGTACGCTCATAGCAGGGCTTAACACTGTCGCTCTGGAGATCTATAAGGGCGTGCCGCGAACGTTTGGGCCGGAACAGTAAAAGCCGTCTATCGTTGACCTTCGTGTAACACATCTTCGGGTGGCAATCGTTTTGCTCTGGAGGCAAATGACATGGAAAGTAGAGTGCTCGTGGGTGGTAAGTACGACGTTATCTTGGTTGTGACATTTAAAAAGAACCACACCGACAGCGAGATGATTGCCAGCGATTTGTCCATGAGAGAGAAATATCAGGGGAACGGCAAAGCAAAATTTTTTTTATGCGAAGTAAACGATATTGACGTAAATGATGCGCTTACTCTTGCGTATTTGATGTACAGCGTTATTGGAGAAGGCGTAGAAGGTCGGCGTCTGGGTATATACGTCGGTACACACTGTGATGTGGCGTCGTTAAATCCGGAAGTCCCGGCCAAAACGATGGGTAACGCGATTGGCTATTTGGCTACACGTTACAAATTCATCATTTCTAAAGTCTGTGTCGATGCGTGTTATTCAGCCGGCGCTGAAACTTCAATGCCGCACGAGGATTCTTTGGCCAAGCAGGTCGGTAGGGCTATCGCGGAAATTGTCTCGGTGGACGAGGCTGATGAAGAGACAGAGCTTACCCTGCAAACTCGAAAAGCCCGGGTAATTGGCTGCCGAATTGCCGGATATTGCGTGATCATCAAACGTTACACGCCGAATCACGAATATTTTTCGAATCATCCGAAGAACTATCCTGAAAATATAACGGCGCAGGCTGTGTACGGAAAGGGAACAGCAAAGGTTTTTAGGCCAAAAGTGGTGGCAGGTAAATATGATATAAAAGCAAAAAATAAAAAGATAGGGTTATTCAAGGAGGAGGAAGAGGAGATAGCCAATCTTGACCAAGGGTCGCCGCTTTACAAGTTTATCAAGAGCTTGAATGCTTATTTCGCCCTGAAAAAAGCCTGGAAGATTGACGCAAACCTTGCGATTGTTTCCATCCCTTTACATCAATACACGGACAGCCCGCTGTTTAGTCGGTTCGCCTATGACCCGCAGGGACAAATAGTGAAGTTTCGGCGCGGCGATGTGCTGACCAAATAAGCTGCGGGCAGGTGGTGTGAACGACAACAGACTTCATCATGCACGGTAGGGGGAGTTGATGGGGCCGTCGGTCGCGGCCTTAGCGTTACGAATCTTTTTTCTATATGACTGCGTTCCACGTTTCCACCGTAATCGCCCAGAAACGGATGTTCCTGCAAAATTGCAAGATTGGCCAGATTGTGACCGTCCGCTTCTGGCCGATTGCTGCCGTTCAGTACTCTCCAACATGCCCACGGCGCTAAGTGCAGAAAACGTCCAGGCACGTGCATACGAGCGCCCTTCGAGGCAAAAAACGGGCGCCACCAACGCCCGTTCTCCCATCAATCTTCAACGCTCTCCTGAAGCCGCCGCCCAATCACCTCCAACAAATCACACCCATCCCTTAGCGGAATCGCCAGCAACTGCGCGAAATCCGAAAGCACTACCGTATCGCTGCCAATCTCGGCACGAAACGCAATATTTTCCAGAACCTGTGTCACGACCCGAATACGGTAATCAGCCGTAGCATGCAGAACATCAAGCGGTGCCTGACTATCAATCAGCAGCGAAGCCGGGGTGCAGTCGATGCCGGTGATGGGGATGTATCTTTCCATGGGAATGCTCCGATCAGATTAATGGGCTGATCCGATCGCAGGTCGCCAAACCTGGTCGCCCTTCCAAGCGACGCAACCGACTATAAGTTCAAGTACCCGTCAGGAACAGGTGACCATTTCCGAGAGTCGCGTAGGAATTATCACAACTCACCCCCAACGCGTCCCCAACACAATCCCCTGCGCCTTGAACCCCTCAAGCGCCGCCACTCCCATTGGCATCAACTCCCGCACCGACACTCCAACCACTTCAGCCAACGCCACCAAATGCTCGCGCCCACTGCGCCGATTCTCCATCAGCGAAACCAACAGCGCATACGCCATTGGCGCCATCCGCGAAAACGTCACATGCCCTTCGCGCCGCTGCAGCAGCACCAAGGTCGGGGCCACAGGCTTTTCGGTGGGCTGATGATCCAGCCCGATGTCGCACACCGGCCATTCATAGGCATGTGCCTGCGCGAGTCCGGAAACCACGGGGGCGCCTTCGATCAGATCACCGTGGGGATTGTGTGACGGCTCCACCGCATCGCTCAGCAGCAGGGCGCTTTCGCTCCATTCGTGTTGGGCGAGTTCGGGCAGCCATGGGGGGAAATCGTGCGCATCCTCGTGTTGTTCCAGGTAGGCGACAAACTCACCGGCAAGCTGTGTGAACAGTGGCGTCTGGCAGCGGTAGTTGGCGTAGAAGTCGTGGACCAGTCGTTGCCAGTCGGCGCGCGGCAGGGTTTGGTGGATGACCGGGAAGCTGGCGGCGAGCAGTGATTCGATGTTGCCGATGAACAGTTGGCGGTAGATGGCCAGGCGTCGGGCTTCCAGCCCGAGTGGGGGCGGGTGGTGGGGGTTGCGGACGAAGTTGGCCATGCAGTTGAGTTGGTCGAGCAATTGTTCAGGCATGGCGGGCCTCCGGGGTTGCCGGGTAGGCGAGTTGTTGAAGCTGTTTGATCTGCCCGACTTCGGCGAGCAGTTCGGTCAACGGCGGGAAGTTGAAGTCGCGTTCCAGCAATGTCGGCACCGGTCCGAATTGTTGGTAGGTCTGGTACAGAAGCGTCCAGACGTCTTGCTTGACGGCCGCGCCGTGGGTGTCGATTTTCAGGTCGTCGGCTTCGTCGTAATGGCCGGCGACGTGCAGGTAGCTGACGCGTTGCGCGGGCAGGGCGGCGAGGAATTTCTGGGCGTCGTAGCGGTGGTTGATGGCGTTGACGTAGAGGTTGTTGACGTCCAGCAGCAGGTCGCAGTCGGCTTCTTCGAGGACTGCGGTGATGAAGTCGATTTCGCTCATGGCCTGGAAGGGCGCGGCGTAGTAGGAGATGTTTTCCACGGCGATGCGCTGGCCCAGTAGGTCCTGGGTCTGGCGTATGCGCGCGGCAACGTGATGGACGGCTTCTTCGGTGAAGGGGATCGGCAAGAGGTCGTAGAGGTGGCCGCTGGCGGAGCAATAGCTCAGGTGCTCGCTGTAGGTCGCCACGCCGTAGCGATCGAGAAAGCGCCGGGTGCCGCGCAGCAGGTCGAGGTCGAGAGGTTGTGGGCCGCCGAGGGACAGGGACAGGCCGTGGCAGGTGATGGGGTGTCTTGCGGCCAGTTGATCGAGTTGTTCGGCGTAGACACCGCCGACGCCGATCCAGTTATCCGGCGCGCATTCGAGGAAATCCGCGGCGCCCGGGGGCATTTTCAGCAAGTCGCCAAGCATGGCGCGACGCAGGCCGAGCCCGGCGCCGTTGGGTGAAGTGAACGTGCTCATCGCAATTCTCCAGGGATGGCCAGACCCTCCCGGTGTGAACCGCCGGGAGGGCGCGGGCGAAGGGCTTTATTCCTTGGCTTGGCTCATGCGGGTGAATAGCTCGGTGGGCACTTTCTTGCCGTTGGCGGTGTATTGGCCGGTGCGGTATTTGTAGGTTTCCGCTTCGGACAGGTAGCCGTCGTGGTTGCTGTCCATCTTTTCGAACTCGGCTTTTTCGGTCGGCGCCACGCTGAGGAATTCCTTCAGCGACACGCGATCATCTTTGTCGGTGTCAGTGCGGGCGAAGGACGCGTCGCCACATTTGCCTTCACCGCATTTGCCTTCGGCCTGGGTGACTTTTTTGCCCGATTCGGCGGCGCCGCATTTGCCTTCGCCGCACTTGCCTTCGGAGGTTTTTTCCGCCGAGGCCAGTTGATAACCCTGGGGCAGGGCGTCGACCGCGAAAGCCGACTGGGCGAGGCTCAAGCCGCCGGACAGGGCAAGTGCGGCAAGGGCGAGGCGAGCGGTGTTCGAGTTTTTTGTACGGGTCATGAGACTTCTCCAGATAAGAGCTGTGTGGCCCCTGGCAACGTTGCGTGGGGCGTGTGCCGTGGCGGCGTCACGTTGCTTGCCCGGTGCTGGGCACGTCGGGTCGAAGCAAGGCGCGACTGGCCTGTTCGGACGGGGCCATTTGGCGCTTGTCGTGTATCTGGGATGTGTCGTGCGGCGGTGTGTTTGTATTGCTGTGTGTCGCGGATACAGAGCGCTGCAACAGGGGCCGCGCTCAGTTCAGATCATGCAAGTCCTTGCCCAGCGCAGGCCCGAGCGTCCAGTCGGAAAAAGCGACTTTCAAGCCGCCGCGCTTGGGGCTGCACGCCATCGGGCCGACGCGGTAGGTCGGTGCGATGGGAAACGGGCATAAGCGCACCAGCGGCCAACGAAGTCCATCGGCGGAAACCTGCAAGCGCAGTACGCCATTGGCGACCGTGGCGCGCATCCAGAAGTCGTTGGGATCGGCGGTGTACGGGCTGGTCGCCCAGTCGGATTGTCCGTCGGTGAGTACGCTGCCGAGCATCGCCTGGCCGTCGCTCAGTTCGATCCCGGCCTTGACCCATTGGCGTTCGTTGATGCGGACCATCAGGCCGGCCTGGTCGTACAGGGCTTCGAAGGTGCCTTGGATGCGTAGTTGGCAGGTGAAGCTGGGTGGGGCTTCGACGCCGAGGAAATGGCCGCTGTCGTGGGTGAAGCCGTAGTGGGTTTCGCGCCAGAAGTCGGTAGCGTTGTCGGTTTCCAGGTGCAGGGAGTTTGTTGTTGCGGCGCTGTGGATTTTGGGTTCGTTCAGCCATGAGCCGTTTAGCAGGCTGTGGGGGGGTGTATTGGGTTTGTCAGGCATCGTCGTGCTCCTGGTTCGAGGGGTTTGGAGTCGACAGATGAGCCGGGGGGTAGTTCAGAAAGAGGGGGGCTGCTGCGCAGCCCAGCGGGAGCAAGCTCCCTCGCCACGGGTTTGGTGTGTTTCTTACAGAAAATGGGCGCTTATGGGGTGAATGAACGAAATCTCTGACGACTTTTTAGGGTTGGCCTTCGGAAGTGCCGCGCCTAGCATGGGCTAGCACAACGCTGTGTGAAGAACTTCATATCGTGAGGATAAATCGATGCTGGGAAGTCAGGATGTCAAGCTTCAGTATGCCCGCACTTTGGATCATGCGACTGAGGTGTTCGGCAGCCAGTCGTTGGCTCAAGACTGGTTGAAGAAACCCTGCAGGTACCTGGACGGTCATGTGCCCTTGGAGTTGATCGACAAGCCGCTGGGCTTTCAAACGGTAAAGGATTACCTGCGCCGTATCGAGCAAGGGGTTTATCAATGAATCCCTTGCCTGATACGCGATGATTGTTGGGTTGCTTGATCGCGCATGTCTCTACTTCTTGACCGAATAATCCGCCCCCCAGACCCGTACGGCGCTGATCGCCTCGTTCATGCCTTCGAAAACGAATTTCTGTCGTACGGCGATCTTCGGTGGGACGGTGACTTCGTCGGGGTTGTCCAGACCGGTGAGGCGGTTGGCGTAGCCGGCCTGGTCGATGGCCAGCAGGGTGCCGGTTTGTCCGAGGTTGATCAGGCGCAGTTGGGTGTCGGTGCTGTTCTTGAAGCCGAGGGTGATGGTGACGTTTTCTTCGCTGGGCTCAAGCTTCAGCACTTCGATGGTGATGCGGTCTTTCATTTGCTCGCCGGAGGAGATGATCGCGGCGCCATCGGTGCCCTGGACCGACTCGCGCCCGTCGAGCACGCCTTCGCTCACACCGCCCAACAGGTTCTTGCCTGCGGTGATGAACGACGAGACCGCGGATTTGGTCGAGTCCTTGATGACGCTTTCCGCCGGCTCGCCCTCGGCCAGGCACAGAGAGCTGATCAGAAGACCTGAGACTAAGAGGGTGGCGCGTGACGGAAGGGGCATACCTGAATCCTTTAGGGTGGCTAGCAGCACGCCGGGCAAATGAGCGTGCGGCATGATAGCCGGGATCATGGCGTACTTCTGCAGTTCTGGCTTGGCGGGTTTCTGGCTTTATGCGCTGATCCGCATTTTTTGGTCGCAGGTGCGTCTGTAACGGTATCAGTTACCGCTCCACAATTCGGCCGTGCCGCAATGACTCTATTGGGAGAATGCTCATGGCGAAGATGGCGATTTTTCTGGGTGGTTTTCTGGCGTTGACGTTGCTGATTGGTGTGCTGGCGACGATCTCGCCTGTTTAAACAGCTTTTCTTGTGGCGAGGGAGCTTGCTCCCGCTGGGGCGCGCAGCGGCCCTGAACCCTGGCAACTCGATCTGCAACGGCGCCTCCGAGTATTTGGGGCCGCTGCGCAGCCCAGCGGGAGCAAGCTCCCTCGCCACAACAGCTCTCACTCAACAACAGGTGCTTTGTTCAGCGATGCAATATCACCTGCGCAATCTCCTGCAACGGCATCACCCGCTGCGCGGCGTTGAGTTTGATGGCTTCCTTGGGCATGCCGAACACCACGCAGCTAGCCTCGTCCTGGGCCACCGTGGCGCTGCCGGCGTCGAGCATTTCCTTGAGGCCGCGGGCGCCGTCGTCGCCCATGCCGGTCATGATGATGCCCGTGGCATTGCGGCCGGCGAACTTCGCCACCGAGCGGAACAGCACATCCACCGAAGGGCGATGGCGATTGACCAGCGGGCCGTCCACTACCTGCACGTGATAGAACGCGCCGCTGCGGGTCACCATCATGTGCTTGCCGCCGGGGGCGATGAGGGCCAGGCCCGGGTGGATGCGGTCGTTGTTTTTCGCTTCGCGCACTTCGATCTGGCACAGGCTGTTGAGCCGCGCGGCGAAGGATGCGGTGAATTTTTCCGGCATGTGCTGGACGATGACGATGCCCGGACACACCCGTGGCAGGGCGGTGAGCACCGCTTCCAGCGCCTGGGTGCCGCCGGTGGAGGTGCCCATGGCGACGATGCGTTCGGTGGTCTGGGCCATGGCGTGGCCGTTGGCGGCGGGCAGCATGGCGTCGGCGGTGAGTTTGGTCGCCGGGGTCAGCGGCGTCGCCGGAGCCGGGCGCTTGCCCAGGTTGCGGACGTTGACCTGGGCGGCGGCACGGATGGCGGACACCAGTTCCGGGGCCGATTCCAAGAGGAAATTCTTCAAGCCGCTGGTGGGCTTGGTGATGATTTCCACCGCACCGGCGGCCATGGCTTGCAAGGTGGTTTCCGCGCCCTTGGGCGTCAGCGACGAGCAGATCACCACCGGGGTAGGCCGTTCGCTCATGATTTTTTTCAGGAAAGTAATGCCGTCCATGCGCGGCATTTCCACGTCCATCACGATCACGTCGGGCCATTCCTTCGCCAGTTTATCCATGGCGAAGATCGGGTCGGAAGCCGCGCCGATGACATTGATGTCCGGCGTGTCACTCAGGATCGCCAGCAATACCTGGCGGACCACGGCGGAATCATCCACCAGCAATACGTTTATCTTTTTGCCTGACATGGTTAGTGCAGGGTCCTTATCGGTTGGTGCCTGACCCAGACGTCACCCGTGCAAAGGTCAAAAATGATGCTCCGGTGGCCGGTGCTGCCCATGTCCTGGGCGATCAGGTCCAGGCGATAGAGCGCGGCCATTTCCAGCGCCGCGTTGACGTTCGACCGTGCCACGTCGCCAAATGCCACATGGCGTTGCAATTCGGGGAACATCTCGCCGCCGCCGAACAGCTTGAGCTGGTATTCCTCGGGCTCGGTGCGATGGGCCCGGGCCTGGCGGACGAATAGCTCGATGGCTTCATCGGCGTACATCCCGTCCAGCGCGGTGGAGCACCGCACCCGGCTGGGCAACATGAAGTGGCACATGCCGCCGATCTTGCGTTGCGGGTGCCAGAGCGTGATTGCCACGCAGGAGCCGAGGATCGTCCGCAGCCGGGTCGGGCAGGTCGCAAAGCGAAACTCTCCCGGCCCGAGGTAGACCTCCGCTACCTGCTTTATCGCGGCGCTCATGGCTTGCGATAAATCGAAGGGGCGACCAATTTCAGCGCATCGGACACGCCATTGAGGCTCTCCGAATGGCTGACGATGAAATAGCCGCCAGACTTGAGCCGAGGGATCAGTCGCGCAACCACTTTGCTTTTGGTGGGTTGGTCGAAATAGATCATCACGTTGCGCAGGAAAATCACATCGAACTCCCCCAGCTCCGGCAGGGTGTCGTTGAGGTTGACCTGGATGAAGTTGACGCGGTTGCGCAGCGCCCGATCGATGAGCATCGTGCCTTGCTGGCTGCCGGTGCCCTTGAGGCAATATTTCACCAGCAACGGATGGGGCAGGTTGCGCGCGCGTTCCATTGGGTAATGCCCGGAACGGGCCTTGGCCAACACCTGGGTGCTGATGTCCGAACCGATGACTTCCCATGGCGTGGTGCCCAGGCTTTCGGCCAGAGTCATGGCGAGGCTATAGGGCTCCTCGCCGGAGGAACTGGCCGCGCTCCACAGGCGGAAGGTCTTGCCCGGCGTCGCGTGGGGCAGCACATGGTCGCGAAGAAAGTCGAAGTGCTTGGGCTCGCGGAAAAAATAGGTCTCGTTGGTCGTGAGCAGGTCCAGCGCCACCTGCAGTTCGTCGCTGCGCTGGCCGCTCATGATCAGCGTGAAATATTCGCCATAACTGTCCAGTTCATAGTGCTTGAGGCGCTTGAACAGCCGCCCGGCCACCAGGGCTTTCTTGGCCGGCGACAGGTTGATGCCGGCGGCCTGGTACAGCCAGGTTTGAAACTGGCTGAACTCCCGGTCGCTGAGGGCCATTGAATTCACTGTGCGTTCCTTGCAAGTGTCTGTGCTCATGAGGCTGGCGCTTCCAACGCAGCGGGGCTGGCCTGGGCGAGTTCGGACATCTCGTCGATGGACAGCACCCGGTCGACCTCCAGCACGATGACGAACTTGCCATCGACCTTGGCCATGCCGCTGATGAAGTCGGCGCGGATCTTCGCGCCGAAACTCGGCGGTGGTTCGATCTGCGAGGCCGGGATCTCCAGCACCGCCGACACCGTGTCCACCAGCAGGCCGATATCCTGGGCCTGACCATCAGCGCTGGCGGCCTCGATGATGACCACGCAACTGCGCCGGCTGATGGCGGAATTTGGCCGGCCGAAACGGGCCGACAGGTCCACCACCGGCACGACCGCACCCCGCAGGTTGATCACCCCGCGCACGAAGGCCGGCATCATCGGCACGACGGTCAGGTTGCCGTACTCGATGATTTCCTTGATGCACAGGATGCCGATGGCGAACATCTCCGTGCCGAGCATGAACGTCAGGTATTGCGCTTCTTCCTCGACCGCGCTGACGGTTTGACGTGTGGTCGCGATGGCGCCCATAGCTTTTTCTCCTTTAGGCAAGCCTGTGGAACCGGGCCATCAGAACCGGGTGAATTCCGATTCGTCCGGCGCGCTGGCCATGTTGTAGGCAAATGCCTTGGGCATCACCGGTGCCGGTGCCCGTGCCGGTTTGCGGCTGGACGGACCTGGGGTGTTATCGACCCTGGCGCTCTGCATGGCGGACTTGGCTGGCGTGTCCAGGGTGAAGAAGCTCATGGCCTGTTGCAGCTGTTCGGCCTGGCTGCTCATCTCTTCAGCGGTGGCGGCCAGTTCTTCGCTGCTGGAGGCGTTCTGCTGGGTCACCTGGTTGAGCTGAGTCATGGCGGTGTTGATCTGCGCCACGCCGGCGGCCTGTTCTTCGGAGGCAGCACTGATTTCTTGCACCAGGTCCGAAGTCTTGTTGATGGACGGGACCATTTCGTTGAGCAGGTTCCCGGCCTTCTCCGCCATGTCGACGCTGCTGGACGACAGTTCGCCGATTTCCTGGGCGGCAACCTGGCTGCGCTCAGCCAGTTTGCGCACTTCGGCGGCGACCACCGCGAAGCCTTTGCCATGTTCGCCGGCGCGGGCCGCTTCGATGGCGGCGTTAAGCGCCAGCAGGTTGGTCTGGTAGGCGATGTCGTCGATGATGCTGATGCGCTGGGCGATTTTTTTCATCGCCACCACGGTCTGCTGCACCGATTCGCCGCCGTCGGTGGCTTCCTTGGCGGCCTTGCTGGCCATGCCGTCGGTAACCTTGGCGTTCTCGGTGTTCTGGTTGATGCTGGCGCTCATCTGCTCGATGGAGGCGCTGGTTTCCTCGACGCTGGCCGCCTGTTCGCTGGTGGCCTGGCTCATCGATTGCGCGGTGGCGCTGACTTCTTCGGAGGCGCTGGCGAGGTTGTCCGCCGCGTTGCGCACTTCACCGATGATGTGCGAGAGCTTGCCAACCATATTCTGCATGGCATTGAGCACCATGCCGGTTTCGTCCTTGGAGCCGGCTTCGATTTTCGCGTTCAGGTTACCTTCGGCCAGTTGTTCGGCGACGGCGGCGGCCTGCTTCAGCGGACGGGAAATGATCCGCGAGATGAACAGCGCCAGGCCCAGGCCCACCAGCAAGGCGGCAGCCAGCACGGCGATGATCGACAGGCGTGCATTCTCATACAGCTGGGTGCCGTGTTCGCTGGCGGCGCCGGCACCGACGTCGTTCAGTTCCACGAGTTTTTGCAGGTCGCTTGTCACCAGGTCGAACTGGCGTTTGGACTCGCCTTTGAGCAGCGCCATGGCTTGCTCGGTCTGGTTCTGCCGGGACAGCGCGAACAGATCCTTGCTGACCACCAGGTAAGCGGCCCAGTCGTTGCGGGTGGTTTCGAACAGTTGACGGTCTTCGGCGGTGGAGAGCAGTTTTTCATAGGTGCCGAGACGGGTTTCGAAGGCCTTTTTCGCTTCGTCGGCTTCCTGCTCCAGCGTTACGCGTTCTTGCTCGGAGTCGGCGGAAATATGACGGTTTTCCTTGAGGCGAAAGCTCGCTGCGTAGAAGCGCATGCCCGAGGCGGCGCGCATGGACGGCATCCAGTTCTCGCGGATCTCGGTGGTGGTGCCGTTCACCTGGCCCAGCTGGTGGATCGAAAACACGCCCATGACGGCGGTCAGCGCCAACACCACGAGGAACGAGGTGATCAGTTTGGTGGCGATTCTAAGGTCGTAGAACCATTTCATTGGGGAATACCTCTCCATGGAGTGTTGAAGCGTCAGCGAGCGTTGGCTTGTTGTAATGGGGTCGGGTTGTAGCGGTTTTCTGTTTGTGCGATCTGGGTGAGCAGGGCAGGTACGTCGAGAATCAACGCCACCGCACCGCTGCCCAGAATGGTCGAGCCGCTGATGCCGCGCAGTGCGCCGAACAGCTTGCCCAAGGGTTTGATCACGGTCTGGAATTCACCCAGCAGGTCATCCACCACCAACCCGGCCTTGAGTTCGGCGTAGCGCACCACCACCACGTTCTGCCGGCGCGAGGCCGGGCCTTCGTGATGGAAGTGATCGCGCAGGTACACCAGCGGCAGCACTTCGCCGCGCAGGTCGAGGTAGCCCTGTTCGCGACTGGCGACGCCATCGTCTTCACTCAGTTCGATGCATTCCTGCACCATGTCCAACGGAATCACATAGGTGGACTGGCCGATGCCGACGAGGAAGCCATTGATGATCGCCAGCGTCAGCGGCAGGCGGATGCGCACCACGGTGCCCTTGCCCGGTTGGCTGTCGAGGTCGACGGTGCCGCGCAGCAGTGTGATGTTGCGCTTGACCACGTCCATGCCCACACCGCGCCCGGACAGGTTGGTGACGGCCTGGGCGGTGGAGAAGCCGGGTTCGAAAATCAGGTTGTAGATTTCCTGGTCGCTCAGGTTCGCGCCGGCGGCGATCAGGCCGCGCTCGTGGGCTTTTTCCAGGATGCGGTCGCGGTTGAGGCCGGCGCCGTCGTCGGCGATTTCCAGCACGATGCTGCCCGAGTCGTGGTAGGCGTTGAGGTGCAGGTGACCCTTGGCCGGTTTGCCGGCGGCCATCCGCGCCTCGGCGGTTTCGATGCCGTGGTCCATGGCGTTGCGCAGCAGGTGCATGAGCGGGTCGCCGATCTTTTCCACGACGGTCTTGTCCAGCTCGGTTTCCGCGCCGCTGATGATCAGGTCGATGTCCTTGCCCAGTTCCTGGCTGACGTCGCGCACCACCCGGCGAAAGCGGTTGAAGGTTTCGCCGATGGGGATCATCCGCAGGCGCAGGGCACCATCGAGAATCTCTTCCACCAGCCCGGACACCGATGAGGTGGCTTCCTGCAACGGGTCGTTCTGGCACGTGCGGGCCAGCAGGCTGGCGCCGGCACTGGCGATCACCAGTTCGCCGACCAGGTTGATCAGTTCGTCGAGTTTGTCGGCGTTGACCCGGACGTACGTGCCGTCCCTGCTTTTGCCGTCGCTGGCCACGGCCTGTTTGTCGGGCGCGACCTGGGCCGGCATGCGCGGGGTCTTGCGCTGGTCTGGCAACAGCTCGCCGGTGGTGACCATGGCGGTGCTTTCTTCGCTGGCTGTCTGGGCGGTGGTGACCAAATCGGTGCTCGCCTGGGACTCTGCCTCTGGCGCGGCAACGATCTCGATCACGCAATCTTCGCGAACAAAATCGAAGACTTCGTTGATCGCGGCATGACCGGCGGCGGAGCGAAACCCGATATCAAAACCCAGGTAGCAGGATTCGGCATCCCAGGCTTCGATAGCCGGCATCGCTTCGGTCAGCGTGGTGATCTCGACGATCTCACCGAGGGTCTGCAGATAGCGCAGGAACGACAGCGGGTCCATGCCATTGCGGAACACTTCCTGGCCAAAGCGCAGGCTGATGTGCCAGAGGCGCGCGTCGGTTGACTCGCTCGTTTCAGTTGCCTCTGCGGTAGTGGTTTCGGGCGCGGTCGGGGGCGCCTGGTATTCCTGGAGGATCTGGCACAACTCCATTTCCCGAGCCAGGGCAGGGGGCTGCAAGGTCGAGCCCTGGTTGGCGACCACGTCGATCAGTTCCAGCATGTGATCGCCGGACTTGAGCAGCACCGCGATCAGGCCCGGGTCCACCGCGACGCTGCCTTCACGCAAGCGGTCGAGCACGTCTTCGACGATGTGGGTGAAGCTGACGATCGGCTCCAGGCCGAACAGCCCGGCCGAGCCCTTGATGGTGTGGGCCGCGCGGAAAATTGCGCCGATGGCGTCATCGTCGGCGGGGTCGTTTTCCAGTTGCAGCAGCGATTCTTCCATCGCCTGCAACTGCTCTCGTGCCTCGACGATAAACGTTTGTTGTGCCTGATCGAGATTGATGCTCACGCTCATATCCTTTGTCGTGTCCGACGTGTCGCGGGGCCTCTAGGCAACGAGGTTGCACAGGGCGAGTGTCTCCGTAACGGCTTTGCTCTGGCCGGTCACCGTCAGTTGGGTCCCGGCCTTGGGTGCTTCGCGCTGAATCATCAGCAGCAGTTGCAGGCCGGCGCCGTCCATCTCGGTGATCTGCGACAGGTCCAGTGCCATGTTCGGCGTGGCCCCCAGCCGTGGCAGCAATTGTGCGGCCAGGTCGGCGGCGGTGTAGATCGTCAGCTCGCCGTCGATCTGCACCTGCGCGGTGTCATCTTCTGTTTCGTACAGCAGCGGCATCGAAGCCTCCGGCCATCAAGGAAGAATCAGCTTGGATACCGCCGCCAGCATCTGCGCCGGTTGGAACGGCTTGACCACCCAGGCCTTGGCGCCTGCGGCCTGGCCTTCCTGCTTCTTCGATTCCTGGGATTCGGTGGTGAGCATGATGATCGGCGTGAACTTGTAGCTGGCGAGCTTTTTGACCTCCTTGACGAAGGTGATGCCGTCCATGTTCGGCATGTTCACGTCGCTGATGATCAGGTGCACTTTCTGCCCGGTGAGCTTGCCCAATGCGTCCTTGCCATCGCTGGCTTCGATCACGTCGTAGCCGGCACTTTTCAACGCGATGCCGACTACCTGCCGAACGCTCGCGGAGTCGTCGACAACCAATACACTTTTAGCCATGAACGGCTCTCCTAAAAGAAGGTTATTTCCTGTGAAGTCTGTTGCGCGGCCGAGTCGCCATGATGATTGCGGCGTTGCTCGTCGGTGGCGTAGGTGGTTTCCATGCGCGCCAGCCATTGGCGGGCGTCGATGGAGGCAGCGTGGTCCGGCGACTGGCTGGCCTGCTGCATATGCACGTGCAGGTCCTCGATGTTGTCGCGCACGTGGCTGAGGATCTGGCTGACCCGATCCTGGAATTGGAGATTGACCAGCACTTCGGTGAGCTCGTCGCGAATGCCGAAGCTTTCCCGTTGCAGCATGTCGGCCGAATCGGCGAGACGCTCAGTGACGCTTTTGAAGCGTTCCAGCACGCGCTGAATGCTGCCTTCGGACACGGCCACGGACTGGCTGTCCTGGTCGGCGCCGTTGGAGGCGGCCTGGACCAGTTGGGTGATGGCGGTATTGATGACGTCGACCTTGGCCGACATCTGCTGGCCGGTCTCGCTGGATTTGCTCGACAGTGCGCGCACCGCATCGGCCACTACCGCAAAACCGCGCCCGGCTTCGCCCGCCCGGGCGGCCTCGATGGCGGCGTTCAGGGCCAGCAGGTTGGTCTGGGCGGCAATCGCCGCGACATCGGCGGCCATGGTCCGCAGTTCGCCGGTGTAGGCGGTCAGGTTGCGGACCTGGGTCAGGGTTTCATCACGGCTGGCCTGGGTGGTTTTCAGCGAGTCGATGACCTTGACCAGTTCACCTTCGCTCTGCGCCAGTACCTGGACGGCACCGCCACCGCCGCTGCCGGCCAACTCGCCGGCGGCCTGTTGCGAGGCTTGCACGGTCTCTTCGAGGCGCGAAGAGATACCGGTGAAGCGGGTGGTCAGCGAGACGATTGCGGTTTCAGTCTGCTGGCGTGAGCTTTCGACTTGCTTGGCCCAGATCGGCATCGCGCCGAGGATTACTTCGTTGAGCTGCGCGGTGGCTTTATGGGAAACATGACCGGCGGCTTGCAACTCGTGGCGGGTGATGGCCGCGGCCGTCGCCTCGTCGAGTTGAAGACGTTGTGAACGCGCGCCCAAGATGCCGACGGCCACGCCAAGAACCACCAGCACGATGCTCAAACCGATGTTCTGTGTGCTCGCACCGTTGAGTGCCAGCACGCCGACGCTTGCGGCGACGGCCACGATCAAGGCGTGCCAGAGAATGCGTGGCTGGGTTTTGGCGAGGGAGTGGTCGTGGGAATACGACGTCATGGTTCGGTCCTTGAACAGTGTTGCTGACAGGATATTTGCTGATGACTGGTTATCTGCAAAGCCGACGCGGTCTTGAGGACCAGTCGTCCGGTTTCGACAAAAATAATGGCACATTGCTATCTAAGAATAGACGAAATCCATGAATTGTCGAGGAGGCCTGACCTGCGGATAACCCGTGGCGAGGGAGCTTGCTCCCGCTGGGCCGAGCAACGGCCCCGTTTTAATCGGGTTTAGCCAGAAGTAATCAGCCTTATGGATTTTGGGCCTGCTGCGCAGTCCAGCGGGAGCAAGCTCCATCGCCACAAAGGCGACATCTCTGCAACAGAACGAGAGGATTGAGCTAAATTACCCGGCATTGATTTCGAACCTGCCATCGAGCCCCCATGCCTGCCCAGCCGCTCTGGAAAACCTACTTGCTGTTCCTGGCCCCCATGGTCCTGTCCAATTTCCTCCAGTCGATGTCCGGTACGCTCAACAGCATCTACATCGGCCAGATGCTCGGCACCCAGGCTTTGGCGGCGGTGTCGGGGATGTTTCCCATCGTGTTTTTCTTCATCGCCCTGGTGATTGGACTGGGCGCGGGGGCGGGCGTGTTGATCGGGCAGGCCTATGGCGCCGGCGAGACCGGAACGGTGAAGGCGATCGCCGGCTCGACTTTGCTGTTGGGGGCGATCATCGGGTTGGTGGCCGCGGTGTTGGGCAGCGTCTTTGCTCGCGAGGCCCTGCAAGGGCTCGGCACGCCCGACGATGTGCTCGAAGATGCCATTTCTTACGCGCGGGTGATGATGTGGATCCTGCCGATGCTACTGGTGTTCGTGCTCTTCACCCAGCTGCTGCGCGGTGTGAGTGATACCGTCTCGCCGCTGCTGGCGTTGCTGGTATCCACCAGCGTCGGGATGCTGCTGACGCCGGTGCTGATCCGCGGCTGGCTGGGATTGCCACAGATGGGTATCCAGAGCGCGGCGTGGGCGGGCCTGGTGGGCACCGCATCGGCCATGGCCATGCTGGCGTGGCGCCTCAACCGGCGGGCGCATGCCTTGGCGCCGGACCGCGCGCTGTTCGCCGCGATGCGCCTGGACCGGGATATTCTCGCCAAGGTGCTGCGCATCGGCTTGCCGACAGGGTTGCAGATGGTGGTGATTTCGTTGTCGGAGCTGGTCGTCCTGGCGTTGGTCAATCACCACGGCTCCCAGGCCACGGCCGCCTACGGGGCGGTGACGCAGATCGTCAATTACGTGCAGTTTCCGGCGCTGTCGATCGCCATCACCGCCTCGATCCTCGGCGCCCAGGCCATCGGCGCCGGACACCTGGAACGTCTCGGGCCGATCCTGCGCACGGGGCTGTTGATCAACGTCTGGCTGACCGGTGGCCTGGTGCTGCTGGGGTATCTGTTGTCCCACTGGCTGCTGGGGCTGTTCATCACCGACCCGGCGGCGCGGGTCCAGGCCGAGCACCTGCTGCACATCATGCTCTGGAGCCTGCTGGTGTTCGGCTTCCAGGCCATCATCGGCGGCATCATGCGCGCCAGCGGCACGGTGCTGGTGCCGGTGGCCATCTCGATCTTCTGCATCATCGGCGTGCAAGTGCCGGCGGCCTACCTGCTGGACGCGCACTTCGGCCTGCAAGGGGTGTGGATGGCGTTTCCGGTGGCTTACCTGAGCATGCTGATCTTGCAGGCGGTGTATTACAAACGGGTCTGGCAGCATCAGCGGATCGAGCGGTTGGTGTAATCGCCCGCCACTAAGCCCCTGTGGGAGCGAGCTTGCTCGCGATAGCGTCGGCACATTCAGCATCGATGCAGGCTGATCCACCGCCATCGCGAGCAAGCTCGCTCCCACAGGTTCGGGGGCACGACGATGTTACAGTGGCCGTTATCCACCCTTCATCATTGAGGATCCGATGCCTGTCAGTCTCCCCAGCCCCGTCGCCTACCGCGCCTTCCTCTTCGACATGGACGGCACGCTGCTCAACTCTGTCGCCGCCACCGAGCGGATCTGGACACGCTGGGCCATGCGCCATGGCCTGGACGTGGCGAAATTCCTGCCGACCATCCATGGCGTGCGCGCTGTCGACACCGTCGCCCGCCAGAACCTGCCGGGCGTGGATGCCCAGGCCGAGGCCGCGCAGCTCACCGTCGAAGAAATCGAGGACGTGGAGGGCGTGGTCGAGGTGCCCGGTGCGCTGGCCTTTCTCAAAAGCCTGCCGCCGACGCAATGGGCAATCGTCACCTCGGCGCCCATGGCCTTGGCTTTGCGCCGCATGGAAGCAGCCGGGATTGTGCGTCCGGCGGTGATGGTGACTGCCGAAGACGTGAACGCCGGCAAGCCAAACCCCGATTGCTATCTACTCGCGGCGCAGCGCTTGCAGGTGAAACCGCAGGAATGCCTGGTGTTCGAGGATGCCGAAGCCGGGATCAAGGCCGGCGAGGCGGCGGGCGCGGACGTCATGGTGGTGACGGCCACGCACACGCATCCGGTGGCGACGTTGCACTCGCAGATCGAGGATTACCGTGGGCTGAGTGTCGCGGTGGAGAGCGGATTGATGCACCTTCCAAACCACCGCTAAACCCTGTGGGAGCGAGCTTGCTCCGGGCGGCGATCCGACGATAGCGTTCGTTCAGCCAGCACTGATGCTGGATGGACCACCGCCATCGCGAGCAAGCTCGCTCCCACATTGGATCTGCGGTGATTCGATCAGGTCAGGTCACCACGCGATAGCACGGCACATACGCCGCGCCGCCCGGCAGTTTCATCCGGTGCTGGGCGACGAAGGCCTGCAGCAGCCGATCAAGCGGTTCCATGATGGCGGAGTCGCCGTGGATCTCGTACGGGCCGTGCTCCTCGATCAGACGGATGCCCTTGTCCTTGACGTTACCGGCGACGATTCCCGAAAACGCCCGGCGCAGGTTGGCGGCCAGTTCGTGGGGCGGCAGGTCGCGGCTCAGGCCGAGGCTGGCCATGTTGGCGTGGGTCGGGTCGAACGGGCGCTGGAAACCTTCGTCGATCTTCAGCAGCCAGTTGAAGTGGAACGCGTCGTTGCGCTCGCGGCGGAACTGCTTCACTTCTTTCAGGCCTTGGGTCATCTGCCGCGCCACTTCGGCCGGATCGTCGATGATGATCTGGTAGTGCTTCTGCGCGGCTTCGCCCAGGGTCGCGCCGACAAACGCGTGCAACTGGTCCAGGTACGGCGCGGCGCTTTTCGGTCCGGTGAGCACGACCGGGAAGGGTAGGTCCTGGTTGGCCGGGTGCATGAGGATCCCCAGCAGGTAGAGGAACTCTTCCGCCGTACCGGCGCCGCCCGGGAAGATGATGATGCCGTGGCCGACGCGCACGAAGGCTTCCAGGCGCTTCTCGATGTCCGGCAGGATTACCAGCTCGTTGACGATCGGGTTCGGCGCCTCGGCGGCGATGATGCCCGGCTCCGTCAGGCCCAGGTAACGCCCGCCATGGATACGCTGCTTGGCGTGGGCAATGGTCGCGCCTTTCATCGGGCCTTTCATCACGCCGGGGCCGCAGCCGGTGCAGATGTCCAGGCTGCGCAGGCCGAGTTCGTGGCCGACTTTCTTGGTGTATTTGTATTCTTCGGTGTTGATCGAATGACCGCCCCAGCACACGACGATTTTCGGTTCCACGCCGGGACGCAGGGTGCGGGCGTTGCGCAGCAGGTGGAAGACGTAGTCACTGATGCCCTGGGACGAACTCAGGTCGATGCGCTGGCTGTCCAGTTCGTTCTCGGTGTAGACGATGTCGCGCAGGGCGCTGAAGAGCATTTCCCGGGTGCTGGCGATCATTTCGCCGTCGACGAACGCATCGGCCGGCGCGTTCAGCAGCTCCAGGCGCACGCCCCGGTCCTGCTGGTGAATGCGGATCTCGAAATCCTTGTAGGCTTCGAGGATGGTCTTGGCGTTGTCGACATGGGCGCCGGTGTTGAGGATAGCCAGGGCGCACTGGCGGAAAAGATCGTAGATGCTGCCGGAACCGGCTTCGCTCAGTTGCTGGACTTCGCGCTGGGACAAGGTCTCCAGGCTGCCCTTGGGGCTTACCGAGGCGTTGATTACATGTCTTTGAGTCATTCAGCTTTCCTTGAAAACGATGCCGCGCGCACGACGGCGGCATCTTTGAAAAAACGTCCACGCAGGAAGATCGCACGATCCTTGCGGTATCGCCATGGACTTTGATCCGGGTCCTTCGGGTCGGTGCAACACAAATGAGCCCCAGCATAGCCAAATCGACCGGGGAGGCGATAATGCGCGAGTCTTTTCACGCCACACAAGGAAAATGCGACGCGATGTTCGAGATCAAACCGTGGGACGCCGTGACCTACCGGCAGCAGACCCGCCGCAGCACGCTCATCCTCGCCGTGGTATTCCTGGCCTTGGCGATGCTGCTATCGAGCCTGGCGGTGATGCTGTTCGGCACACCCGGGGGCGATAATTTTCGCTTCAACGTGGGCGGGGTTTTCGCCGCCGTGCTGCTGATGGCCGCGCTCATGCGCGGGTATTTCTGGCAACAGCCGTGGATGGCCGCGGCGGTGTACGGCTGGCAGCTCAAGCGCAGCCTGATGAGCGTTACCAACGTGATGCACCAGGTAAAGGCTGGGGTGCAGGCCCAGGATACGGCGGCGATGAAGCTGCTGCGCTTCTATCATTTGGGCCTGGCCCAGATGCACCTGCTGGATGCCAACTCCAGCGACCAGGCCTCGTTGAGTCGCGAGGCCGATGAACATCTGCAGAACATGCAGGCGCGCGGTCTTGACCCCGAGCAGTCGCGCCTTGACCCGGCCTGGATCGATACCGTGAAACAGGCCTATAAAGCCCGCGATTAGCGGCCGCTCGTCGGTTGCTCAGGTGAAAAAATCAAACCCGGGTGAACGGGCGCCTTTCTCATGAACAGTCATGAAAAGGATAGTCGAGATGCCTGGAAAAATCACTCAAGGAACCTGGGCCATGCTTTGCGTGGCAACGGTGGGGTTGGCAGGCTGCGCGGGCGGCGACAGCCATTCACCGGTGGACGCGCCAGGAGCCGCGAAGAGCCCGACCACCGCGACGCTGGAAGCCGGGGCGGGGCTCATGCAGAACAAACCCCCGTTGCAAGCGCTGGACACCTACCTGGATGGCTTCCATTTCTATAACGGGCGGATGTCCGGGCAAATGGAAGCGCATCACTACTGCACGGCACTGAACGAAGAAGTGTTCCAGTGCGCCATCTTTGATGCCAACACCGCGAACGCCAAGCTCATGGGCGTGGAGTACATCATCAGCAAGCGCTTGTTCGAAGGCTTGCCGGCCGGCGAGAAACAGTTGTGGCACAGCCATGTGCATGAGGTGAAGTCCGGGCAACTGGTCGCGCCAGGGATCCCCGAGGTGGCGGAAACCCGCTTGATGAAAAACCTCGTCAGCACCTACGGCAAGACCTGGCACACCTGGCACACCGAACAGGGCAACGCGCTGCCTTACGGTGTTCCGCAACTGATGATGGGCTTTACCGCCGACGGCCAGATCGACCCGCAGTTGGTGCGTGAGCGCGACAGCCGGATGGGCATCTCCAGCGAAGAGAAAAAACGCGCCCGCGCGGCAATCGAAGCGCTGACAATCGATCCCGGTGCGGATGCTTGGCAGAAGGGGCAGGTGTGGCAGATCAAGGACCCGACGGGGCATGCTCATTAAACGCGAATTTGCCGAATATGCTTTTGTGGCGAGGGAGCTTGCTCCCGCTGGGTTGCGTAGCAGCCCCAAGGCAATCAACTTGGATACTGTGTTTAATTGGATAATTATCAGGGCTGCTGTGCAGCCCAGCGGGAGCAAGCTCCCTCGCCACGGGGCAGGGATAAATTAATTACGGCTGTTTGAAGTGCCCTGGAACATCATGTTCCGTTTCGTTTGGCTTGGTTCTTTTCTGAACTTGGACGTCGCTGATTCCGACGCTTTTCAATTCGGTGAAGGTCACTCTCAAGAGTGCCTCGGCTTCTTCGGTGCTCAGGGTCTCGGTGTCAGCCGCCAGCACCCGATTATCGGGCTGGCCGTCGGCAATGAAACTGACAATGAATCGGTCCTGGCTCATTCGTGACCTCGACAGGTTTAAGCGCCAGGGCGCAGCAACGCTACGCCCCAACGGTTTTTCCGGGTTACGATTTTCTGCCGCCGCCATGGCTGCGTTCGCCACCTTTCTTACCGGCTTCAGAGGCTTTTTCCCGGTCGTTGGCAAAGTTTCCGCCGGAAGCATGTCCGCCTTTCTTGCCGGCTTCGGATGCTTTCTCTCGGTCGTTTGCGAAGTTACCTGGGTTTTTGTTTCCGCTATTAGCCATTTCGAGAATCCTCATTTTGGTTAAGCGAGTAAAACGTGCCTCGCAGTACTGTGAAAGAAATCTGCGGATGGAAGTTTAAAAAAAACGTTTCGCTGGCGACGAACGGTATCAACTAAAGAATTAACGCCCGAGTAACTTATACAGCCGTCTCGCTTGAACTTGTACAGCATCGATTTAATTAATAAGGCAAGCGGCGGCAAATTGTATTTATTCATCATCAAAGGAGTGATTCAGTCCTCGCCGCCGCTGACTTTCCAGTGTTTCGCCTCGGGCGCAAACACCACCTGCTCAACCCGGTGCGCGATGCCGAAAGCCAGCGAATTTTCCGCCGGTATCACTCGCTCCTCGGCGCACAGGCATTTGAAGATATCCAGTTGCGTGGCGGCTCCGGCGGTTTCCTTGACGTAGATTTCCACGTACCGCGCCACGTCGTTGTCCAGGCTCGAGAGGTATTCACGCAAGCGCGAGTGATCCACTGATTTCTGGCCGAAATACCAATTCATCGGGTGTATCAGGAAGCGTGAATGCGGGGTGGTGGTGCGGTCGCTGGCGGCCAGGTACATGACGATGCCCATCGACTCGATGTTGCCGGCATTCACCGCGCGCACGGGCACCGGAAGGGATTTGATAAAGGTATAGAGGGTGAAACCGAAATTGGTGCTGCCGCCGACGGTAGAGAGGTTGAGCATCAGCGAGTCGGCGCCTTTTTCAATGGCTTCCAGGCAATTGTCCCGGAAGCGCTCGGTGGTCCCCTGGTCGATCTGGCAATGGAAATGGACGATGTGTTCGGACATCTGAAACTCCTCTCGACTTCACGCGTTGACGAGTCTGCGGATCAGCGGCTCTGTACAGTTGGGAGTGCACCGGCTGTCGGATGTTCCACTTCCGTCATGCGCTTGTTCAGTTCCGGCAATCAGCCGCCGCTTCGCTCAACAGGCTTCGACGGCTTGGGCCATACGCTGCAGGAATATTGTCAGTGCGGCTTCTTGCGCACTGAGTCCCTTGCGTTCGCGAGGTTTGGGCAGGTCGCTCAGCACACCGCCCATGAAGCCTTCCAGCACGGCGGGGTGGATGTAGCATTTGCGACAGACGGCAGGCGTATTGCCCAACTGCCGGGCGACCTGCCTGACCATTTCGGCAACGTGTCGCTTGGCTTCGGTCTCGGTTTCCCACTGCAATGTGCGCAGCCCGTCCAGCGCCGCCGCGCTGCCTGCCCAGGTGCGATAGTCCTTGGCGGTGAAATCGGCGCCGGTGAGTGTCTTGAGGTAGGCGTTGATGTCCGAAGAGGTGACGGCGTGGCGCTCGCCGTGTTCGTCCAGGTACTGGAACAGGTTCTGCCCGGGAATTTCCTGGCAGCGCTTGATGATCCGTGCCAGGCGTCGGTCCTTCACGGTGATCTGGTGTTCAACGCCGCTCTTGCCACGGAACTGGAAAGCGATGGCGCTGCCGTTGACCGCGACATGCTTGTTGCGCAGCGTGGTCAGGCCGTAGGAACGGTTGTCCCGGGCGTATTGGCTATTGCCGACGCGGATCAGCGTGACGTCGAGCAGCGTGATGACCGTTGCGAGGACTTTATCGCGGCTGAAACCGGGCGTGGCGAGGATTTCCTCGAGGCGTTTGCGCAGTCGCGGCAGGGTGCGGCCGAATTCGAGCATGCGTGAGTACTTGTCCGCATCGCGCACTTCGCGCCAGCGCGAATGGTAGCGGTACTGCTTGCGTCCTCGGGCGTCGCGTCCGGTGGCCTGGAGGTGGCCGCGCGGGTCGGTACAGATCCACACATCGGTGTAGGCCGGCGGAACGGCCAGGGCGTTGATCCGCTGGATTTCGGCGGGATCGGTAATGCGCTGGCCCGACGGGTCAAAGTAACAGAACTTGCCCCGCAGTTTGCGGCGGGTGATGCCCGGGGCGGTGTCGTCGACGTAGTGCAGATCAGCCGGGAGTGCATCGGGCGGCAGGGTGTCGGGCATGTTTGATCCTTGGCGATGAATTCGAATGGCCTCTGAATTGATTGACCGCCGCCCGTTGCGGTCGTGCCGAGTTTCTCACGTCGGCACAGTCCAGTCCCCTGTGGGAGCGAGCTTGCTCGCGATAGCGGTTTGTCTGACACGGGGATGTTGGATGTACCGGCCCCATCGCGAGCAAGCTCGCTCCCACAGGGGCTGTGTCGATACCTACGCCAACACCGCCACCGCCTTGATCTGCGCCCACAGCATCTGCCCCGGATGCAGCTTCAACTGATCCCGGGAATACCGGGTAATCCGCGCCAGCAACGGCGTGCCAGCGGCCTCCAGCCGGATCAGTACATGAGCCGCGTTGTCGCCCGCCAGTTCGCTGACGACCGTCACCGGCAGGCGATTGAGAATGCTGGTCTGTGCATCGTTCGCCAGGCTCAGGCTGACATCCCGCGCCTGTACCTTGAAGCGCAACGGTCGGCCGACAGCCATCGGCTGATGGGCGACACGCACCTGCAACTGGCTGTCGGGCAACGTCAGGGTAAGTAGCTGGTATTGCGGGTCATGGGCGCTGACTTTGCCCTGGATCACCACGCCCGCGTCATCGCCCTGGGCCAATGGCAGGTCGAGTCGCGCCAGGGTCTCGGCGATCGGCCCGCTGGCCAGGGCGCGCCCGGCATCGAGTAGCACGATGTGATCAGCCAGGCGCGCGACTTCGTCCTGGGAATGGCTGACGTACAGCACCGGGATGTCCAGTTCGTCGTGGAGTCGTTGCAGGTAAGGCAGGATTTCGTTTTTGCGCCGCGTATCGAGGGCCGCCAGTGGCTCGTCCATCAGCAGCAGTCGCGGGCTGGTCAGCAAGGCGCGGGCGATGCCGACGCGCTGGCGTTCGCCGCCGGAGAGGTTATGGGGTTGCCTGTCGAGAAGGTGACCGATGCCGAGCAGTTCCGTCGCGTGGTTCATGTCCACGCGCCGTTGCGCCGGTGCTACGCGTTTGAGGCCGAACGCCAGATTGTCGCGTACCGACAGGTGGTCAAACAGGCTCGCCTCCTGGAAAACATAGCCCAGCGCGCGCTGATGAGGTGGCACGAATACGCCGCGCTCACTGTCTTGCCAGACCTCGCCATTGACCTCGATGAAGCCCTGTGAGGGTCGCTCCAGGCCGGCGATGCAGCGCAGGCAAGTGGTCTTGCCGGAGCCGGATTCGCCGTACAGCGCCGTCACCCCACGGCCAGGCAATTGCACGTCCAGGTCGAGGAAAAAGTCGCCGTGGTCGAGTTGAAATCTTGCCTGGATCATCGCTCAGCTCCAGCCTGCACGGGTTCGGCGGCTGGAGTACAGCACCAGCAGCACCAGGAAGGAAAACCCCAGCATCGCCGCCGCCAGCCAATGGGCCTGGGCATATTCGAGGGCTTCGACATGGTCGTAGATCTGCACCGACACCACCCGGGTCTTTTCCGGGATGTTGCCGCCGATCATCAGCACCACGCCGAATTCACCGACCGTGTGGGCGAAACCGAGAATCGCCGCGGTGATGAAACCGGGTCGGGCCAAGGGCAGGATAACGTGGAAAAAAGTGTCGCACGGGCCTGCTCGCAGCGTGGCGGCGACTTCCAATGGACGATTGCCGATGGCGGAAAACGCGTTCTGCAAGGGCTGGACAACAAACGGCATGGAATAGATCACCGAGCCGATCACCAACCCGGTAAAGCTGAAGGTGAGGGTGCCCAGGCCGAGAGCCTGGGTGAACTGGCCGATCCAGCCGTTCGGACCCAACGCCAGCAACAGATAAAAGCCGATCACGGTGGGCGGCAACACCAGCGGCAGTGCCACCACCGCGCCCACCGGCCCGCGCAGCCAGGATCGGGTGCGCGACAGCCACAAGGCGATGGGCGTGCCGATGAGCAGCAGGATCACCGTGGTCAGCGAGGCCAGTTTCAGCGTCAGCCAGATGGCCGCGTAATCGGCGCCGGTCAGCGGCATCAGCGTTGATAACCGAAGGACTGGATGATGGCGGCGGCTTGCGGGCCCTTGAGGTACTCCATCAAGGCCAGGGCGGCAGGGTTATCCCGGCCTTTGTCGAGAACCACCGCGTCCTGTTTGATCGGATCATGCAGCTCGGCCGGGACGATCCATGCCGAACCGCTTGCCAGCTTGCCGTCCTTGTACACCTGGGACAGGGCGACGAAGCCCAGTTCGGCGTTGCCAGTGGAAACGAACTGATAGGCCTGGGTGATGTTCTGGCCTTCGACGAGCTTGTTTTTCACCGGCGCGGACAGCCCGAGTTTTTCCAGTACCTGGGTCGCGGCCAGGCCATACGGCGCGGTTTTCGGATTGGCGATGGACAGGTGCGTGAATGCATTGTCGCGCAGGACCTGGCCCTGGTTGTCGACGTAGTTGTCCTTGGCCGACCACAGCGCCAACGTGCCGATGGCATACGTGAAGCGCGAGCCCTTGACGGTAGCGCCTTCGCTTTCGAGCCTGGCCGGGGTGGTGTCGTCGGCGGCGAGGAAGACTTCGAAGGGCGCACCATTCCTGATCTGCGTATAAAACTGCCCGGTCGCGCCATAGGCGGCTATCAGCTTGTGGCCGGTGTCTTTTTCGAAATCGGCGGCGATGGCCTGTATCGGCGCAGTGAAGTTGGCAGCGACGGCTACCTGCACCTCGTCGGCTTGGGCGGCACTGACACAAAAGCAGGTAGCCAGCAGCAGCCGGGCGAAAGGGTTCGAGCGCATGGGCAGGGTTCCGTGGGGATGGGTTCGCTATATAGCGGAATATATAGCGAATGCCTGGGAAACGGAACGCGGTATTTTGTCGGGTTTGGCGGTGATACGACTGGCCTCATCGCGAGCAAGCTCGCTCCCACAGGTTTTCAAGGCGTCGCAAGATCGTTATTCACCCCACATCCCCTGTGGGAGCGAGCTTGCTCGCGATAGCGTCCTTGAAAGCGCCGCAGACGCTCAGTCGACCAAGTCAGCCCTTGAACCGCGCCAGCGCTTCTTCGGCCAGGCGCCGGGTCAGTTCGCCGCTCGGCAGCTCACGCCCCAGGGGAAACGCCTGGCCGGCCCAGAGGTTGGCGAAATCCGCTTCGTCTTTCGCCCGCAGCGGCATCAAGGCGCCGCCCGCCAGGGGGAAAGCCGGCGCGAGCGGGCTCATCGGGCCGACCTCGCGCATCACCCGGTTGACGATGCCCCGGGCCGGGCGGCCGGTGAACAGGTTGGTAACGGCGGTCTGGCTTTCCCTGGCCGTGCGTAGCGCCCGGTGATGGGAAGGTGTGATCATGGCTTCCGGCGTGAACAGATAAGCGCTGCCCAACTGCACCGCCGACGCGCCCAGGGCAAACGCCGCGACAATCCCGCGCGCGTCGCCGATCCCGCCGGTGGCGATCACCGGCACCTTCACCGCATCCACCACTTGCGGCAGCAGGGCGAACAGACCCACCTGGGTGTTGAGGTCCTCGCTCAGGAACATCCCGCGATGACCGCCGGCCTCATAGCCCATGGCGATGATCGCGTCGCAGCCGTGCTGTTCGAGCCAGATGGCTTCTTCGACGGTGGTGGCCGAGGAGAGGATTTTCGCGCCGGTGGCCTTGACTCGATCCAGCAAGGATTTTTCCGGCAGGCCGAAGTGGAAGCTGACCACCTTGGGCCGCAGTTCCTCCAGCACGCGACAGGCCGCATCATCGAACGGGGTGCGATTGGACACCGGCGTCGGCGCTTCGAAGTCGGCGCCCAGTTCTTCGTAATAAGGCTTGAGCCGCTGTTTCCAGGCCTCGGCCCGTTGTTCATCGAACGCCGGTGGCTGGTGCGAGAAAAAATTCACGTTGAACGGTTTGTCGGTCTGTTCGCTGATGGTCGTCAGCGCCTGGCGCAGTTGCTCCACGTCGAGCATCGCCGCCGGCATCGAGCCCAGCCCGCCGGCATTGCAGGTGGCGACTACCATGGCCGGACCGGTTACGCCGGCCAGAGGCCCCTGGATGATGGGCAGCTCGATGCCGAGCAGGTCGAGAATGCGGGTGTCTGGCCACTGACTCATGTTCGGGTGTCTCCGACGGCAGAAGGAAAGCGTGTTTTTAGCAGGTGTCGCCCGGCCAGGACCAGTCGAGTTTTTCAATCGATGTTCGGGTTTGATCCGGGCAAAGGGATGGGTACCATGCGGCTTCCCCCATCAAGGAGCTCGATCCATGGACGTGAAACTCAAGACTGTCGAACCCTTCACCGTCGCCGGTTTGCAGGTGCGCACCCGCAATGCCGACGAGCAGCAAGGCGACACGGCAAAAATCGGCCCGATGTGGCAGCAGTTCTTCACTGAAGGGCTGTTCGAAAACGTTCCGGCCCGGCAGTCCGAGTCGTTCGTCTATGGGGTGTATTCCGATTACGAGTCCGATGCCACCGGCTACTTCAACGTGACGGCCGGTGTGCAGGTCGATGCCACGAGCGCAGGTTACCCCGCCGTGGACGTCGAGGGCGGGGATTACCTGGTGTTTTCGGCCAAGGGGCCGATGCCCGATTGCGTGATCCAGGCCTGGGGCCTGATCTGGGCGTACTTCGCCGATAACCCGCAGACCGTGCGCCGGTTCACCACCGATTTCGAGGTCTACAACGCGCCCGACTCGGTGGCGATCTATATCGGCGTTCAGTCTGCGGACGAGCGTTCCAGCGCCAGCAACTGACGCTTGCGCTCGACGCCCCAGCGATAGCCCGAGAGGTTGCCGTCGCTGCGCACCACCCGGTGGCAGGGGATCGCCACGGCGAGGCTGTTGGCGCCGCAGGCCTGGGCCACGGCGCGGACGGCCTTGGGCAGGCCGATGCGCTGGGCGATCTCGGCGTAGCTGGCGGTGCTGCCCGGTGGAATCTCCCGCAGGGCTTGCCAGACCCGTTCCTGAAAGGCCGTGCCGCGCAGGTCCAGCGGCAAGTCGAGGCCCAGGGCCGGTGCTTCGATGAATCCCACGACCTGGGCAATCAACTGCTCGAATTCCCGGTCGGCGCCGATGAGGTTGGCGCGGCGGAATTTGTCCTGCAGGTCGCGTACCAGTGCGTCCGGATCGTCCCCCAGCAGAATCGCGCACACGCCACGGTCGCTTTGCGCCACCAGGATTGCCCCCAGGGAGCACTGGCCGACAGCGAAGCGAATGTCGGTGTTCTGCCCGGCGGCGCGGTAGTCGGCCGGTTTCATGCCGAGGACTTTGTCGGCGGCTTCATAGAAGCGGCTGTTGGAATTGAAACCGGCGTCATACAGCGCCTCGGTCACCGTCCCGGCTTCGGCCAGGCGTTCGCGCACTTTGCGCGAGCGGTGGGCGGCGGCGTAGGCCCTGGGCGTCAGGCCGGTGACAGACTTGAAAACGCGATGGAAATGAAAAGGGCTCAAACCCGCGCTCAGCGCCAGTTCGTTCAGGCCTGGCAGTTCCTCGGCGGCCTCGATCTGTCGGCAGGCGGCCGCGACCCGGGCGGCCTGTTGCGCGGCGATCTGGGTCTGGTCCCTGGCCACGCGTTTGCTGGGACGATAACCGGCCGCCTGGGCCTGTTCCGGTGTGTCGAAGAATTCGACGTTACGCGGGTTGGGCAGGCGCGACAGGCTGCTGGGGTGGCAATAGATGCCGGTGGTTTTCACGCCATAGACAAATTGCCCGTCGGCACGCGGGTCCCGGGCAAGCACGGCGGCCCAGCGGGGATCCTGGTCAGAGGCGAGAGTGTTTGAAGTGCTGTTCATGGTCGTTATTCCATTGGCCCGTTTTGCCTACAGTAGCGAGCCATCCAGGTGGCGACACTCCGGGTCTTGCGGTTGAATTCTGCGCTGTTATCCGGCCATGCGGAACGTCAGATTGATCCGCTGGGCACCCAGCGTCGGATGCTCTCCCGGCTTGAGTGGCAGCACGCCGTGGAAACGCAAGCGATCCACACCGCCCCAGACGACGATGTCGCCGTGGAACAGCGCAATGCGCTGGCTTTTGTCGCTGCGCTCGAACCCGCCGAACTGGAACATCGCCGGCAGGCCAAGGGAGAGCGAGACGACGGGGGCCGTCAGGGAGCGTTCGTTCTTGTCCTGGTGCAGCGACATTCGGGCACCGGGCACGTAGCGGTTGATCAGGCAGGCATCGGGCTCGAAGTGTTCGAACCCCGCCTGCCGGGCGGCGTTACGGGCCAGGTCGCGAAACAGCTGTGGCATGTCGGGCCAGGGCTGGCCGGTCTGCGGGTCGTGGGCCGTGTAGCGATAGCCGCTGCGGTCGGTGGTCCAGCCGAGCGCGCCGCAACTGGTCAAGGCCACCGACATGGTAAAACCGCCGGGCGTGACCATCTGCCGGAATGGCGCCGCCTGCAAGACGCTTTCCAGCGCCGGCAGCACGCGGTCGATCCAGGGCAGGGCAAACCCGCGTAATACGAAGGATTGCTGGCCGATCTGTTCGACCTCGCCGGGCGTGGTGGGCGGTTGATCGGCGAACAGATCCAGAGTGATGGGCGTGTGGTCATTGCGCATCATGAAAAATGATCCCAAGTGTATGCCGGCGGCCGCTGTGCAAGCGGCTGACGCCATGGCGCAGGTTCACTCGATAATAACCGCGAACGCCTTTGACGGGTCGCTGGTGTACGGCGAACATCACGGCGTCGCCCTGTTTCAGATCGATGACCTGTGGTCGTGACTGCATGCGCGGGCGCTGTTCGGTGAGGACAAATTCGCCGCCGGCAAAGTCCTCGCCCGGCTCCGCCAGCAGGATCGCCACCTGCAACGGGAATACGTGCTCGCCGTACAGATCCTGATGCAGGCAATTGTAGTCCTGCGGGCCATATTGCAGCAGCAGCGGCGTAGGGCGTTGTTGGCCGGCGTCGTGGCAGCGCCGGATGAAATCGGCGTGCCGGTCGGGATAGCGCACTGGCTGGCTCATGCAATCGTTCCAGCGGTTGGCCAGCGGCACCAGCCGCGAATACAGCGATTGACGTAATTGCTGGACAACCTTGGGCAGCGGATAAGCAAAGTACTGGTACTCGCCCCGTCCGAATCCATGACGGGCCATCACCACGCGGGAACGAAACAGCCCCGGGTCGCTGTACAAGCCTCGCAGTTGCAGGCACAGCGCTGCCGGCAGTAGGTTGCGAATGATCGCGCAGCCGTCCTGGTCGAGGCTTTGTTCCAGGGCGGGCCAGTCGAGGTCGGCGATGGGGCGGGGCAGGGAGGACTCAGAGGGCATGATTGCAATCCTGAATGGGAGGATCGCCCAGTCTGAGCACTACTGCGTCGCCCGCACCCCGATTCTTGCGGTGTGATGAGCTTTCTGTGGCGGGGGAGCTTGCTCCCGCTGGGTGGCGCAGCCGCCCCAATCAGGCAGATGAAGCCATTATGATGTACCGCGTCAATGCGTTTTACGACTGCTGCGCAGCCGAGCGGGAGCAAGCTCCCTCGCCACGAAAGGCATTTTGTCCCGCCGTTTAGAGGGCCTTGCTGACCTTGAGCTCGCTGATCACATCATCGCTCTCGCCATGCAGCTTCTTCAGCTCTGCCAGGGCTTCTTCCTCGGTGCCATTTTGCAACTGCGCGAACTCGAAGCGGCGTTCGCCGTTGAGCTTGTACTTGATGACGTATTTGGTCGTCTGGGCCACGGTTATTCCTGTCTTCGTCTGGGACGCTGCTCAGCTCAGTTTCGAGCTGGAGCGCCGGATGATCTTGATCTTGTGGGTCAGGGTCGGCTTGCGGGTAACGCTGATGGCGCGACGGTTGACGGTATCGATGGTGATGTTCCAGAAGCCTGTGCTCGGTGCGGTGATCCGTGCCGGGAACGTGTCGAACGCGCCGCCATGGTACGTGTGCCGGCCACCGTTCTTGAAGCTGCGGAAATTGGCGTCGTTCATCAAACGGATGTTGCACATTTGGGAGCATTCGATAACGACGATATCGTCCTCGTTGAGGTGCTCGCGCTGGTGGATGAATTTCAAGGGTGCCTCCAGAAGGGCATTTCTTGCCGGGTCAGGACAGAAGATGAAGCAAATAATGGCGCGCAGTTTATCAGCACCACGGGTTAATATCCGACCCCTGTCCCAGGCTGGGCTGATTTATTACCGGCCACTGGGTAAAAAAGCGCAGCGCAGGGGAGAAAAGCAGTGTTTATGCTGTCGGAGGGTCTTTATCGGAGGAATCGTATGAAGCGCAGCGTGTGGGTATTGGCTTTGGCCCTGAGTGGATGTGCGTCGGTATCGGACATCAACCAGACACCGCCCACCATGAGCGTCATCTCCGGAAAGAAGCCCCATGAATACGCCCGGTGTGTTGCCGACAAGCTGCTCGAGAGCCGTGGCCCGCTGCAAATGGAGCCGCATAAAAACGGCGTTCGGGTGATCGTTCCCGGCAAGCTGTCGGCGCTGCCGGCGGCGGTGTTCGACATTGACGAGCGCTCCAGCGGCAGCAGCATCAAGCTGCATGAAAGCATGTCCAACGTGCCCGTGCGCCCCGGGGATGTACAGGACGCGGCCAACGCCTGCATTTCCGGTTGAGCGTGGGCTCGGCCTGACGGATCGCCAGGCATCGGTTAAACTTCCACCCTCGATACAAGAATGCCGCCACGGTCGCCGTTGGCGGCATTGTCATTTATGGAGCCCGGTCAATGAAACGCGAACAGGTGCGCGAGCGCCATGCAGAAGGCCTGATCTGCGCCACCCACGTGATCCAGAACCCTGGGAGCCCAGGCGAGTGGATTGTGTTCTTCAAGAAAAGCGCCGGGCGCAGTTTTTTCCTGGTGGACGACCAGGACGAAGTTGAATCCTTCTCTCGGCTCGACGACCTGATCGAGACCTTGCGGGGCCTGGGGATCAAGTTCGCCGAGATTCACATCTAGTTTATTTGCCCACTTTTATTTGCACACCACGACGACACTGCGGCTGCTGAAATTGCCCACGTCGACCCCCAGAGTCTTTTCGCTTTCCTTGGCTTGTGGTGTGCCGTCGGTGCCGACGATGCGATAACCCGTGCCGGCGCAGGACGCATCGGCTTTTTCGTAGCAGGTCGCCCAGGAATTGGCTTCGCCCGAGCAGTCGATGGCCAGGCCTTGTTCACCGTTGGCCAGGTAGGTTTTTTCCGCCGAGGCACAGCCCGCCAGGGCCAGGACTGTAAACAGCGCCAGAAGTGTTTTCATGGGATCGTCATCGAGAGGGGGGAGGAATGGCGCGAGATTATAGCGAATGGCCATTCCGGTACAGCTAAACCACAGTTCCCATCAAGGCAATGATGGGACGGCCCGACTATTTCTTGCGGCGAGTATTGCGTGCCGGAGCCTTTTCGCGCTCCCGGGGCGCCGGGGCAGAGCGTTCATCCTGGAATACCGCAGCCACTTCCACCGCCATGGCCTTGCTGGGCAAGGGGCCGGCGACCTGTTCACCGTGGTAATTGGTAATCCACCACTGGCCGTCCTTGTCCTGGCTGACCGAGTAACCGTTTGCGTTTGGAGTTGCCGACATCTAATTGCCCCGTTGGCGTGATCAAGGCGGCCATGATACGTCAAAAGCTCGTAAACAGCGCCCATGGGCGTACAGTGGGACCGCTGGAACCATCGAAGCGAAAGGCGATTGAACTATCCGCCGGTTTATTTCTCTATGATGGCATCGGTTGGCCAGCGTGGGCATTGTAAGGTGCCTGCGGCCTGATTAGACTGCGCCGAAACTCGTACATACCGCCTTTTCAAGGACTTATATGATCAAGAAATGCTTGTTCCCAGCAGCCGGTTACGGTACTCGCTTCCTGCCAGCGACTAAAGCCATGCCCAAAGAAATGCTGCCGGTGGTGAACAAGCCACTGATCCAGTACGGTGTCGAAGAAGCCCTTGACGCAGGCCTGACGGAAATTTCCATCGTCACCGGCCGTGGCAAGCGCGCCCTGGAAGACCATTTCGACATCAGCTACGAGCTGGAAAACCAGATCAAGGGCACCGACAAGGAAAAATACCTGGTCGGCATCCGCAAGCTGCTGGACGAGTGCTCGTTCTCCTATACCCGCCAGACCGAAATGAAAGGCCTGGGCCACGCGATCCTGACCGGTCGCCCGCTGATCGGTGACGAACCGTTCGCCGTGGTGCTGGCGGACGACTTGTGCGTCAACCTCGAAGGCGACGGCGTACTGACCCAGATGGTCAAGCTGTACAAGCAGTTCCGCTGCTCCATCGTGGCGATCCAGGAAGTGGATCCGCAGGAAACCAACAAGTACGGTGTGATCGCCGGCGAGATGATCCGCGAAGACATCTACCGGGTGCACAGCATGGTCGAGAAGCCAAAGCCTGAAGACGCACCGTCGAACCTGGCGATCATCGGCCGCTACATCCTGACTCCGGACATCTTCGACCTGATCGAACAGACCGAGCCGGGCAAGGGCGGTGAAATCCAGATCACCGACGCCCTGATGAAACAAGCCCAGAACGGCTGCGTAATGGCCTACAAGTTCAAGGGCAAGCGTTTCGACTGCGGTGGCGCCGAAGGTTACATAGACGCGACCAACTTCTGCTTCGAGAACTTCTACAAGACCGGCAAGGCTTACTGATAGCCTGCACCGCGCCTTGAAAAAACGCCCCGACTGGTTCGGGGCGTTTTTTTGTGTACAGGAAAGGCACTCGCAACTCATCAATTCGCTAGTACACCCCGTGGGAGCGAGCTTGCTCGCGATAGCGTCGGCACATTCAGCCTTGGTGCAAGCTGGCCCACCGCCATCGCGAGCAAGCTCGCTCCCACAGGGATTGCGCTTGACCTGAGCGATGGCTATCCATTGATCCGATCCAGCTGGCTTTCCCATTTTCCGTCCCCATAACCATCGCAACGCTGCCGCAGCTGGAAACAGCAGGTATGCTGACGGCCTGCCGAAGGAGATGAATGATGGCCTACGATTTTGACCTGTATGTGATTGGCGCCGGTTCCGGCGGTGTTCGAGCCGCACGGTTTGCCGCCGGTTTTGGAGCCAAGGTGGCCGTGGCGGAAAGCCGCTACCTGGGCGGCACCTGCGTGAATGTCGGCTGCGTGCCGAAAAAACTGCTGGTCTACGGCGCGCATTACGCCGAGGACTTCGAGCAAGCGTCGGCCTATGGCTGGACAGCGGGCGAGGCGAGTTTCGACTGGGCCACGCTGATCGCCAACAAGGATCGCGAGATCGATCGCCTCAACGGCATCTATCGCAACCTGCTGGTCAACAGCGGTGTCACGCTGCATGAAGGTCACGCGAAGATTACCGGCCCTCACGAAGTGGAAATCAACGGCCAGCGCCACACCGCACAGCACATCATGATCGCCACGGGCGGCTGGCCGGTGATCCCGGAGATTCCCGGGCGCGAGCACGCCATCAGTTCCAACGAGGCGTTTTTCCTCAAGTCGCTGCCCAAGCGCATGCTGGTGGTCGGTGGCGGCTATATCGCGGTGGAGTTCGCCGGGATTTTCCATGGCATGGGCGCGCAGACCTCCTTGCTGTATCGCGGCGACCTGTTCTTGCGCGGTTTCGACGGCGCGGTGCGCAAACACCTGGCCGAAGAGCTGCAACGCCGTGGCCTCGACCTGCAATTCAAGGCCGACATCCAGCGCATCGACAAGGAAGCCGACGGCAGCCTGAAGGTGACGCTCAAGGACGGTCGCACGCTGGTCACCGATTGCGTGTTCTACGCCACTGGCCGCCGCCCGATGCTGGACAACCTCGGCCTGGAAAACACCGGCGTCACGCTGGACGACAAGGGTTTTGTGCAGGTCAACGAAAAGTACGAGACCGCCGAGCCGTCGATCCTGGCGATTGGCGACGTGATCGGTCGCGTGCAGTTGACCCCCGTCGCACTGGCCGAAGGCATGGCAGTGGCGCGGCGCCTGTTCAAGCCCGAGCAATACCGTCTGGTGGATTACCGGATGATTCCCACGGCCGTGTTCAGCCTGCCAAACATCGGCACCGTTGGCCTGACTGAAGAGCAGGCACGGGAGGAGGGCCATGAGGTGCAGATTTTCGAAAGCCGTTTCCGGCCGATGAAGCTGACTCTCACCGAGTGCCAGGAGCGCACGCTGATGAAGCTGGTGGTCGATGCCAGCTCCGACAAGGTGCTGGGTTGCCACATGGTCGGGCCGGACGCCGGGGAAATTGTCCAGGGCCTGGCGATCGCCCTCAAGGCCGGAGCCACCAAGCGCGACTTCGACGAGACCATTGGCGTGCACCCAACCGCCGCCGAAGAATTCGTCACCATGCGCACGCCAACCGCCTGATTGGCGCCTGCGAACCAGGGCTGTGATCCATCGGTCCAGCCTTGTGAACTGTTTGGCAACTGCCACGATCAACAAAGGGTCGCCTGTGGCAGGTCCACAGATTTCTTCTATCTATATAGATTCCTGATAGCCAAAACCAATCATTCGCATGAGCTTTGCCAATGAGCCAGCGGCGGCATGAGTGGCTAAGATTCACTTCATCAACTTCTCAACCCCTGACGGAGAGTCAACGATGCCTATCATCAACAGCCAAGTTAAACCGTTCAAAGCTACCGCTTTCAAAAACGGCGCATTCGTCGAAGTCTCGGACGCCGACCTGAAAGGCAAGTGGTCTGTCGTGTTCTTCTACCCGGCTGACTTCACCTTCGTTTGCCCAACCGAACTGGAAGACCTCGCCGACAACTACGCCGAGTTCCAGAAGCTGGGTGTCGAGATCTACAGCGTGTCGACCGACACTCACTTCGCCCACGCTGCCTGGCACAACACCTCGCCAGCCATCGGCAAGATCCAGTACACCATGATCGGCGACCCGACCCTGGCCATCTCCCGCAACTTCGACGTGCTGATCGAAGAAGCCGGTCTGGCGGATCGCGGTACTTTCGTGATCAACCCTGAAGGCCAGATCAAGATCGTTGAAATCAACGACGGCGGTGTAGGCCGTGACGCTTCCGAGCTGCTGCGCAAGATCAAGGCTGCTCAGTACGTTGCTGCCCACCCAGGCGAAGTCTGCCCAGCCAAGTGGAAAGAAGGCGAGGCCACTCTGGCTCCGTCCCTGGACCTGGTCGGCAAGATCTAAACCAGTGCGTTATCCGAGGGCGATTCGCTCTTAGCCAAGTAAGCCGCTTCGCCCCAAAAAACGCCCGGGCGAGATTCGCTCGGGCGTTGTTTTTTCTGAAATTCAAACATGGAAATCGCCCGTATGTTGGACGCCAATCTTAAAGCTCAGTTGAAGTCATACCTGGAACGGGTCACCCAGCCGATCGAGATCGTTGCATCCCTCGACGACGGTGCGAAATCCCAGGAAATGCTTGCATTACTCAAAGACGTTGCCAGTCTTTCCAACCAGATTACCTTGCTCGACAACGGTACTGATGCGCGCAAGCCATCGTTCTCGTTGAATCGCCCGGGAGCCGATATCAGCCTGCGCTTCGCCGGCATTCCCATGGGGCACGAATTCACTTCGCTGGTGCTGGCCCTGCTGCAAGTCGGCGGCCACCCTTCGAAGGCCAGTGTCGAAGTGATCGAACAGATCCGCTCGCTCAAGGGCGAGTTCAACTTCGAGACGTATTTCTCGCTGTCATGCCAGAACTGCCCGGACGTGGTCCAGGCGTTGAACCTGATGGCGGTGCTGAACCCGAACATCCGTCACGTCGCCATCGACGGCGCGCTGTTCCAGGCCGAAGTCGACGAACGCCAGATCATGGCGGTGCCGAGCATCTACCTGAACGGCGTGAACTTCGGCCAGGGCCGCATGGGCCTGGAAGAAATCCTCGCCAAGATCGACACCAGCGGCATCGAGCGTCAGGCCGAGAAGATCAGCGCCAAGGATGCTTTTGATGTACTGGTGGTCGGCGGTGGCCCGGCCGGTGCTTCGGCAGCGATCTACGCCGCCCGTAAAGGCATCCGCACCGGCGTCGCGGCCGAGCGTTTCGGCGGCCAGGTGCTCGACACCATGGCGATCGAGAACTTCATCTCGGTCCAGGAAACCGAAGGCCCGAAACTGGCCGTCGCCCTGGAAGAGCACGTCAAGCAGTACGACGTCGACATCATGAACCTGCAACGTGCCGACGCTTTGGTCGCTGGCAAAGACGGCGGGCTGCATGAGATCAAGTTCGCCAGCGGTGCGAGCCTCAAGGCCAAGACCGTGATCCTGGCGACCGGTGCCCGCTGGCGTGAAATGAACGTGCCGGGCGAGCAGCAATACCGCAACAAGGGCGTGGCGTACTGCCCGCACTGTGACGGTCCGCTGTTCAAAGGCAAGCGCGTAGCGGTGATCGGCGGCGGCAACTCCGGCGTCGAAGCGGCTATCGACCTCGCGGGTATCGTGGCTCATGTCACCTTGCTGGAGTTCGACGTGCAATTGCGTGCCGACGCGGTGTTGCAGCGCAAACTGCACAGCCTGCCGAACGTGACGGTGATCACCAACGCCCAGACCACCGAAGTGACGGGCGACGGCCAGAAGGTCAACGGTTTGCGCTACAAGGACCGTCCAAGCGGTGAAGTGCGCGATGTGACGCTGGAAGGCATCTTCGTGCAGATCGGCCTGTTGCCAAACACCGATTGGCTCAAGGGCACCGTCGAGCTGTCGCCGCGTGGCGAGATCATCGTCGATGCGCGCGGTGAAACCTCGATTCCGGGTGTGTTCGCCGCCGGTGACGTGACCACCGTGCCGTACAAGCAGATCGTGATCGCCGTGGGCGAGGGTGCCAAGGCTTCGTTGAGCGCCTTCGATCACCTGATCCGTACGTCCGCCCCGGCCTGATCGCCTCTCGCTGAAACAACAAAACCCCATGGGCCTTGGCTCATGGGGTTTTGTTTTGGATTACGCATTCTCCTGTGGGAGCGAGCTTGCTCGCGATAGCGGTCGGTCAGCCTGTATCCATGTTGAATGCGCCGAAGCCATCGCGAGCAAGCTCGCTCCCACAGGGGATTTCTCAAATGTTGGAGCGGTAATGCGGTCTACAGCGGCGCAGGCTGAATGATCTCGACCCAGTAGCCATCCGGGTCCTTGATGAACGCCAGGCTTTTCATGCGGCCATCGCTCAGGCGCTTCTGGAAGTCGCAGCCCAGCGCTTCGAAGCGCTCGCAGGCGGCGACGACGTCCGGCACCGAGATGCAGATGTGGCCGAAACCGCGCGGGTCGCTGTTGCCGTTGTGGTAGGCAAACGCCGGATCGTTTTCGGTGCCATGGTTATGCGTCAGTTCGAGGATGCCGGGGATCGACTTCATCCACTCGGTACGCGCCGCGGCGTCTGCCGGGATCTGGCTCTTGTCGACCAGAGCGAGGAAATAAAGGCTGAATTCGGCTTCGGGAAAGTCGCGTTTTTCCACCAGCGAGAAACCCAGTACACGGGTGTAGAAATCGAGGGACTTGGTGATGTCCTTGACCCGCAGCATGGTGTGGTTGAAGACGAATCTGGCCGTGGCGGCGTCGGGCTGGGCAGTAACGCCTGGGAAAGTGTCGAGTTCGTGCAGGCTCATGGGCCCTCCGGAAAATAAGTGGGGCAAACGGCGTCGCAACCGGGCTGCGACGGTTCCTGGGCTTGCGTCAGATGGCTTCCTTGCAGGTGCGTTCATGATACGCAAGGCGCGCGCCATCGCCAAACCGCGTGTGGCTATTGCCTGGTGCTGCGGCGGGCTTCAGACTTTACGATTCGTCCTTGAGTGCAACGCAATGATTCGACCTTGTCTTACGCTGTTCATTCTCTTGTCAGCCGGCATTGCGAGTAGCGGTGCCCTTGCGCTCGAACCGCAGGTTGCATGGCCATCGGGCTGGGTAGTCGAATCGCTCCCCACTCCGGCGGCTGCGCAGTCGATCAGTCGTGAACGCGCGACCAAGAACGATTCCGCGGGTAATGCGGTGATGGTGATGGAACTGACAACCACGCCCGTCGAACCCGATCATCAGGTCAACTTGCAAGGTGTGTTGCTGGAGATGCGAAAATCCGTTCAGAAGGATTTTTTCCAGGGCGGTTATCAAAGCGTCTGCAATAAGATTCATTCTTCCCTGTTGGGCGGGACTGCAGCGCTGGAAACCACTTGCACGATCACGCAGAACGGCAGACATGTGTTGTCTCAAACACTTGTTGCTGCGCTAAAAGAGGGCAGGGCGTATGTGCTGTCCTACGCCGGTCAGGCCCAGGTATTTGTTCAAAGCCAGGAGGAAGTTCAGTCTGTAAGAAATAGCCTGAAATTCTAATGCGTCTAATACTCAAGGCTTGATACTGAAGTTGTCCGGCACAAAAAAGCCCTGAACCAGTCAGGGCTTCTCAATAATGCCGATGGTCAACCGCGCAACCAGGAATCAACGGTTTGAGCCCCGTATTGTTCCTTCCACGCTTTCAGGCCGCGGTGGTTGCCGCCCTTGGTTTCGATCAGCTCGCCGGTGTGCGGGTTCTGGTACACCTTGACCACGCGGGCGCGGCGGGTCTTGGTTGGCTTGACCGCCTGCGGGCCGGCCTTGGACGGCTTCGGATCAAGAATGGCGACGATGTCGCGCAAGCTCTTGCCGTAGGTTTTCATCAGCCCCAAGAGCTTTTCTTCAAATTCGATCTCTTTTTTCAGCCCGGCGTCATTCTTCAGAGATTCCAGCTGTTTGAGCTGCTCCTGAAGGGCCCTTTCGGCTGCACGGAATTCAGCGAGTCTGGACAATATCGTTACTCCAATCAAAATGTCTGGCTGATACAAACCGCCAACAAAGCATTAAGCCAAGCGCTTTGTAGCGACTCGATGATAATGACTTCCTGCTCTCTGGCACAGGCAAAAAAATTGTAGTAGTTAATTCAGAAAGTGTAAATCGTAACTTTTTCGTTATGTAACAGGAACAATTGTTCCAACGCGTGTGGCGTGTATCGGTCAATCGAGCGGTGTCGTGGGCGGGTTTTTAGCGGCGGTCAGCGCAGCATTGAAGTCTTGGCCACTAATAGGCCGGCCAAACAGATAGCCTTGTAGAAAGTTGACGTTGTGAGCCGTCAGGTAATCGCTTTGCTCAACGGTTTCGACGCCCTCTGCGACGATCTCCAACTGCAGTTTTCCCGACAACTCGATGATGCTGTCCAGGATATGGCGTGACAGCGCATCGGCGCCGATCATCGCGACAAAGCTTTGATCGATTTTCAGAAAGTCGACGTTGAACTGCTGCAAGTACCCCAGGCTGGAGTGGCCGGTGCCGAAATCGTCGATGGCGATCTTGACGCCCAGATCGTGCAGCAACTCGAACAATTGGTGGGTCACCGGGCTCGGTTCGATCAGCTCGCGCTCGGTCAGTTCCAGCACCAGCGTGACGACGCCCGGTGGGAACGCGGCCAGGAACTCGCGGCAATCCTCCAGCAGCGCCAGGTCCTTGCAGTGGCGGGCGGTGATGTTGATACCGACATGGAACGGCGCCTCCAGCAGGGGCGCGAGCGGCGCCAGCAATTGTCTGGTCTGGCGCATGAGTGCCTGGGTCATCGGCACGATCAGCCCGCTGTGTTCGGCGAGCGGGATAAACAGGTCCGGACGCACCAGGCCTTCCTTGGGGTGGTTCCAGCGCATCAGCACCTCAACCCCGGCCCAACGCTTGTCGTCGCCGCGCACCACCGGTTGCAGATACGGCACAAACTCCCCGGCCTCGAGAGCGCGTAGCAGTTCATGGCTGGGGGAGGAGGCGCGTTTCTGTGTCCAATGCGCGAGCAGCGCCGCGATGGCGCCGAAGACAATCAGCAGGCTGAACAGCGGCGGATATTCCCGAGCCATGTAGCGCCAGGTTTCCCCTTCATCGAAGCCGGCTTCGACGTTGAAGGCATAGCGTGACGAGGCCAACTCGTTGCGAGCTACCGGCTGGGCAGGCGGCGGGGTTTGCCGAACCTTGCCGTCCGCCGCCAGCCAGCTCGGTCCTACTTGCAGCAACAAACGCGTCTCGCCGCCAATCAGGCGCAGGACATTGGCCAGGTGGTAACCGTCCAGTGTCGCCAGTGCCCCTTGCCGGCCCTCGTTGAGCCGGTAGATCAGCAACGCGGTGTCGGGCGTGACCGGGTTGCCGTCCATCAGCCACAGAGTGCCTTGGTGGTAATTGTGCGGGTTGACCGGCTCCTCGAATTCGCCGAACAGCGAGCTGCAATACAGCGTGTCGTCCCATATCAGGTTGGTCGAACGGACGAAGGGCCGGCGGGTCACCTGGTCACGCAGGGCCAGTTTTACCGCTTCGCAAGGTTGACCGGCCAGGGGCAGCAGTGCGCGCGCCGCCAGCGCGGTATTGTCGAGCATCAGCTCGACTTGCCGGACCAGCTCTCCCGCGGTCTGGCGGGCCTGCTGTTGCAATGTCCGTTCGGCCTGGATATGGAGAATGCCCACCCCCGAGAGCACCGGCAGCACCCCGCAGAGCAGGGTGATCAGATTGCGACGGGACCGCTTGCGTATCTGTGTGGCGGACAATGGCATCGGTACGACCTTGTTGAGCCTGGGCGGGGGACAGCGTCGATGATAGACGGCCAGGCGGTTGCGCGCCCGCCGGCCTCCAGGTGGCTTATGGTTGCCGGGCCACTTCGATAAACGCCAGCGTCGCGGGCGAGGCCTGGCGGCTGTCCAGCACCGCAAGGCCGATCTGGCGCGGAACGCGCGGCGACAAGGGACGTACGACAAACCCGGGATTTTCCATGGCTGGCAGCGAACCCTCGGAAACCACGGTCACGGCTTCGCCCCGGCTGACCACATCCAGCGTGCTGAGCAGTTGCGAACAGCGATAGCGGATATTCGGCGTGAGCCGGGCGGCGCTGAACAGCCGCCGGACCACTTCCGAGGAGCCGGCCTCGGTGAGTATGAAGGGGTCGTTGCACAGCGCCTTGAGTTCCACGCAGGCGCGCTCGGCGAGGGGATGATGGGTGGGCAGCAGGGCGACCATCTGGTCTTCCATCAAGGCGAACGTATCGAAGCGTTCCTCGGGCAGGACCACGAAGCCGACGTCGATCCGTCGTTCATCCAGCCATTGCAGCACTTGCCGGTCCGGCCCTTCATCGATGTGCACTTCGATTCCCGGATGCAGGGTGCGGTACCGCTGCAGGATGGCTGGCAGCAGTTTCATCGACGACGTCGGTCCGAACGAGCCGATACGCAGGGTCCCACGGCGCATGCCGCGGGCATCCGCGGCCTCCTGTTGCAGGGTGTTGGCCAGGCCGAGCATGGCCCGGGCACGCAGCAACAATTGCTGGCCGATGTCGCTGAGCTCGACAAGGGATTGATGACGCCTGAACAGTTCGACGCCCAACTCCTGTTCCAGGGATTTTATCGCGTGGGACACCGCTGACTGGCCGATGCCAAGGCGTGTCGCGGCCGCGGTGAAACCTTGCAGTTCGGCGACCAGCGAAAAGATTTCGAGTTGGGTGAGGGTCATGAGTAAACGCTCATTTTACGATGATGTTTCATGAGCGGAACAATACGCCATCCCAGCGACATACGGGACATTGATTAATCTCCTAGCGGTGGACTATGAAAGCCCTGGAACAAACTGCCTCGACACCCTCGGACCTGCCGGTCTACCTCAAGCTTGCGATGGTCACGATGATCTGGGGCGGCACCTTTGTGGCCGGTAGGATCCTTGCCGATGCGCTGACGCCGATGTTCGCCGCCAGCTTGCGTTTTCTCCTGGCGAGCATCGCGTTGTTGCTGTTTCTCGGCGTCGCCGGTATCCCCCTGGCCAGGCCCGGCTTGAAGCAGGGCCTGCAGCTGGCCGCGCTGGGGTTCTTCGGGATCTTTTTCTACAACCTGTGTTTCTTCCATGGCTTGCAATACATCAACGCATCGCGCGCCTCGTTGATCGTCGCGTTGAACCCGGCAGTGATCGGCTTGGCCTCATGGTGCTTGTTCAAGGAACGGTTGGGCCGCTTCAAAGTCGCCGGTATCGTGCTGTGCATCGGCGGGGCGGGGTTGGTCATCATCAGTCGCGAACCGTCGCTGTTGCAGGCGACGGAACAGGCTTGGCGCGGAGATCTGCTGATTTTCGGCTGTGTGCTGGGGTGGGGCATCTATTCGCTGTTTTCCAAAGGCCTGAATGAGAGCCTGGGTCCTTTGCAGACAGTGACCTGGTCGATCCTGCTGGGCACGCTGATGTTGTGGCTGGCGTGCGCAGCCGGCGGTGAGATCCGCTTCGAGGCATTGCGCGGGCTGGACCTCAGGCAATGGTTGAGCCTGCTGTACCTCGGCGTGCTGGGTTCGGCCCTGGCCTATATCGCCTGGTATCAGGGCATCCGCCGGATCGGTGCGACGCGTTCCGGCGTCTTCATTGCGCTCAACCCGCTGACGGCGGTACTGCTGGGCGCGATGCTGCTCGACGAACGGCTCACTTTGTTGATGTGCGTAGGCGGCGGGTTGATCCTGGCGGGGATCTTCCTGTGCAACAAACCGCTTGCACGTTCGGCAAAAAAGACGATTTGATACCTGAAGCGGACAAATCTGGTTACGCTGTGTAGAATCGGGTTACGCATATAAGAATAAGGTCTTCTGGCAGCAGAAGCCTCGCCCGCAATAGCCTTGGGTCGACAATGAAGATACTTGGGTTTCAACTGATCTATGGCGACTTCCTCGCCCGCAGTGTCCGCGGCATTTCCTGCGCGCCGCCCCGCGTCCTCAGCATCACTGGCAACTAACGTTTTTTTGTTAATTGATAAGTTTGATGAGGCGCCGACATGGCAGATCTATACGAAAACCCGATGGGCCTGATGGGCTTCGAATTCATTGAGTTCGCATCCCCGACCCCGAATACCCTGGAGCCGATCTTCGAGATCATGGGCTTCACCAAGGTGGCCACCCACCGTTCCAAAGACGTGCACCTGTACCGCCAGGGCGCGATCAACCTGATCCTCAACAACGAACCGCACAGCGTGGCGTCCTACTTCGCGGCCGAGCACGGCCCGTCGGTGTGCGGCATGGCCTTCCGCGTCAAGGATTCGCAAAAAGCCTACAAGCAGGCCCTGGAACTCGGTGCCCAGCCGATCCACATCGAAACCGGCCCGATGGAGCTGAACCTCCCGGCGATCAAAGGCATTGGCGGCGCGCCGCTGTACCTGATCGACCGTTTTGGCGAAGGCAGCTCGATCTACGACATCGACTTCGTCTTCCTCGAGGGTGTCGATCGCAATCCGGTGGGCGCCGGTCTGAAGATCATCGACCACCTGACCCACAACGTTTATCGCGGGCGCATGGCCTACTGGGCCAACTTCTACGAGAAGCTGTTCAATTTCCGCGAGATTCGTTACTTCGACATCAAGGGCGAATACACCGGCCTGACTTCCAAGGCCATGACAGCACCGGACGGCATGATCCGCATCCCGCTGAACGAAGAGTCATCCAAGGGCGCCGGGCAGATTGAAGAGTTCCTGATGCAGTTCAATGGCGAAGGCATCCAGCACGTGGCCTTCCTGACCGACGACTTGATCAAGACCTGGGATGCGCTCAAGAAGATCGGCATGCGCTTCATGACCGCGCCGCCGGACACCTACTACGAAATGCTCGAAGGACGCCTGCCGAACCATGGCGAACCGGTGGCGGAGCTGCAATCGCGGGGCATCCTGCTGGACGGGGCCTCGGAGCAGGGCGACAAGCGCCTGTTGCTGCAGATCTTCTCGGAAACCCTGATGGGGCCGGTGTTCTTCGAGTTCATCCAGCGCAAGGGCGACGATGGCTTCGGCGAGGGTAACTTCAAGGCGCTGTTCGAATCGATCGAGCGTGACCAGGTGCGGCGTGGTGTACTCACTACCGAGTAAACCCGACAGGTAAAAAAGCCCGCCCGGCAGTGATGCCGGGCGGGCTTTTTGTTGTCGATGCAAGACCCCTTTGGGAGCGAACCTGCTCGCGAAAGCGCTGTGTCAGTCACCTAAGCCTTCGCGAGCAGGCTCGCTCCCACAGGGCGGGGGTAGCCTCAAGCCCGGCGCCGCTGCCGCACCAGATGCCTGAAGCCTTCCAGTACCAGCACGGCCACCGCCATCCAGATGGGGATGTAAGTCAGCCATTGCTCAGCCTGGATGCTTTCCCCCAGCAGCAGTGCCACGCCCAGCAGCAACACCGGCTCGACATAGCTCAACAGCCCGAACAGGCTGAACGGCAGCAGTCGGCTGGCGATGATGTGGGCCACCAGCGCCGAGGCACTGATCACGCCAAGTCCCGGGATGAGCAGCGAAAGCCGAGGGTACTGGTTGAAAATCGCGAAACCTTGTCCACCGCTCTGCACGAACCAGAACGCCAGGGGCAGCATCAGCGTCATGTCCAGCCAGAGCCCGCCCAGGTTGTCGGTGCCCAGGCGCCGGCGCAGGACGAAGTAGATCGGATAGCCCATCACCACAAGCAAGGTCGCCCAGGAAAAACCGCCCACCCGGTAGAGTTCGTTGAGCACGCCGAGCGTGGCGAAGAACACCGCGATCTTTTGCAGGCGGGAGAGCCGCTCGCCGTAGACGATACGCCCGGTGATGACCATCGACAGCGGCAACAGGAAATACCCCAGCGATACGTCCAGGCTGTAGCCGTTGAGCGGCGCCCACATGAACAGCCACAGTTGCACTCCCATCAAGGCCGAAGACACCGTCGCGCCGATCAGCAGGCGCGGTGTGTCGACCAAGCGCCCGACAAGTTGCCTGACGAGTGTCCACTCCCGTGCCACCAGCATGAATGCGGTCATGCATGGCAGGGTGAGCAGCATGCGCCAGCCGAAAATTTCCATCCCGGTCAAGGGGTCGAGCAATGACGTGTAGTAATACAGGACCGCGAACAGGGCGGAGGCCGATACCGATAGAGCGATGCCTTTGGACACTGATGCCTCTTGTTATTGGAATTGCAGCAGGGAGTTGTTTACCCGTGGCGAGGGAGCAAGCTCGCGCTGGGCCGCGTAGCGGACTCGAAATAGCGGCTGCTACGCAGCCGAGCGGGAGCAAGCTCCCTCGCCACGGGGTCATGCGTTGAATATCACGACGTATGCGGCACGCGGCCCGGCACGAAATGACTGATGTCGTTGAAGCCCGGCGTCGAAGCATGCCCCGGTGTCACCAGCGAATCGATGAACGCTTCGTCATCTGCCGTGATCCGCACCGCTTGCGCCCTGGTGTACGCGTCCCATTGTTCTTCGGTGCGCGGTCCGACGATCGCCGACGTGACGGCACGGTTGTTCAACACCCAGGCAATGGCGAACTCGACGATGCCGACGCCGCGATCCCGGGTGTATTGCTGGATCTGCTGGGCAATGCGCAAGGATTCGACCCGCCATTCGGTTTCCAGGATGCGCTTGTCCTGGCGTCCGGCGCGGCTGTTGGCATCCGGTGCCACATCGGGTGCGTACTTGCCGCTGAGCACACCTCGGGCGAGGGGGCTGTAGGGCACCACGCCGAGGCCGTAGTTCTGCGCGGCGGTGATCTGTTCGGTTTCCGCCTGGCGGTTGACGATGTTGTACAGCGGCTGGCTGATCACCGGCCGATCGACGCCCAGGCTGTCGGCGATACGGATCACTTCGGCGATGCGCCAGGCGCGGTAATTCGACAGGCCCCAGTAGCGGATCTTGCCCTGGCGAATCAGATCGCCGATGGCCGACACCGTGACCTGCAATGGCGTGTTGTGGTCTTCGCGGTGCAGGTAGTAGATGTCCAGGTAATCGGTGCCCAGGCGCGTCAGGCTGGCCTCGATGCCGTTGAAGATATGCTTGCGGCTCAAGCCGCTGCGGTTGGGCACACCGTCCGGCGGGCCGAAGCCGACCTTGGTGGCGAGCACCCACTCGTGGCGCCGGCTGGCAATCGCCTCGCCGACGATTTCTTCGGAACGGCCGTTGGTGTAGACATCGGCCGTGTCGATGAAATTGATGCCCTGGTCCCAGGCCTTGTCGATGATCCGCAGCGAATCCTCGGTGCTGGTCTGTTCACCGAACATCATCGTGCCCAGGGTCAGCGTCGAGACTTGCAACCCGGAATGGCCCAGCGTGCGGTAGCTCATGGACAAGATCCTTTTATCGATGGGAAAGGTCCCATCAAATACCAGAACCGCCGTATGGATCCAACCGTTTTCTCAAACACCTGCAAATCAACTGTGGGAGCGAGCCTGCTCGCGAAGGCGTACTTCCAGGCACCCTCTACAGTGACTGACACAGCGCTTTCGCGAGCAGGCTCGCTCCCACAGCAGGCAAACCGCGTCAGCCCCGCAGGGTGCGCGTCATGCGCAACGCCAGCAGGCTGCCGCAGACAATCACTGCCGCCAGCATATAGAGCGCCGCATCGGTCGAGCCGGTGGCGTCCTTGACCCAGCCCACCAGGTACGGACTGAGGAAGCCGGCCATCTGGCCCATGGAATTGATCAGCGCCAGGCCGCCGGCCGCCGCCCCCGCGCTGAGCAGGGCGGTGGGCACCGGCCAGAACATCGGCAGGCCGGTGAGGGCGCCCATGGTGGCGATGGTCAGGCCGAGGATGGCGATGGCCGGCGTAGTGGCGAAATTGACGGCGATCAGCAGCCCGACCGCACCCATCAGCATCGGCACGACCAGATGCCAGCGGCGCTCCTTGCGCAGGTCCGCCGAGCGGCCCACCAGCAGCATGAACACCGCCGCCAGCAGATAGGGGATCGCACTCAGCCAGCCGATCACCAGGTTATCGCTGAAACCCAGGTTCTTGATGATCGACGGCAGCCAGAAGTTGATCGCGTACACGCCGCTCTGGATACAGAAGTACACCAGGCCGAAGGCCCAGATCGCCGGGTTCTTGAATACGGCTGCCAGGGAATCGGTAGTGGTCTTCGGCTTGTTGGCCAGGTCTTCGGCATGGTCGGCGGTGAGCACGGCGCGCTCATGGTCGGTCAGCCACTTGGCATTGGCGAAGGTGTCGCTGAGCAGGAAGAACGCCAGGCCCCCGAGGATCACCGTCGGCACGCCTTGCAGCAGGAACATCCACTGCCAGCCCGCCAGGCCACCCTGGCCAGCGGCGAAATGGTTGAGGATCCAGCCGGAAAACGGGCTGCCGAGCAGGCCGGACACCGGGATGGCCGACATGAACAGCGCCATGATCCGGCCGCGACGGAACGTCGGGAACCACTGCGAGAGGTACAGCACCACGCCAGGGAAGAACCCGGCCTCGGCTGCGCCAGTGAACAGCCGCAAGGTATAGAACCCGGTCGGGGTGGTGACGAACAGCAGGCAGGTCGACAGCGTGCCCCAGGTGATCATCATCAGCGCGATCCAGCGCCGCGGGCCGAATTTTGTCAGCGCCAGGTTGCTCGGCACGCCACACAGCACGTAGCCAATGAAGAAGATCCCGGCACCAAGGCCGTACACGGTTTCGCTGAATTTCAGCGCATCGAGCATCTGCAACTTGGCGAAGCCAACGTTGACCCGGTCCAGGTAGTTGAACAGGTAGCAGATGAAGATGAAGGGGATCAAGCGCAGGGTGATGCGCTTGTAGACGGTATTTTTTTCGTCGGGGGTAGCCAGGAGGGCTGCTGCGCTCTGGGACATGGCGGGTCTCTCTTTATTATGATTTTGGCGTGCCAAGGGGTAACGTTGACCGCCCCTTGAGTCTCGGCCAGCCTGAGGGCCCGTGTCTTTGTGCCGGGGCACAGGGTTTGGGCGCGGACCCTGTGCGGCTGACCAATCGCGCTGAAGCATTACGCCCAAAACCAAGAACCCTGCTCACAAGGAATCGCCCATGTTCGAACTCGATCACGACCTGGCCCAGGACATCGTCGACCGGGCGATGGCGATTCTGCCCTATAACGTCAACGTCATGGACAACCAGGGCCTGATCCTAGCCAGCGGCGAGCGCGAGCGCATCAATACCCGTCACGAGGGTGCGCAGCTGGTCTTGGCGAATGGGCGAGTGGTGGAAATCGACGAGCACACCGCCGTGCACCTCAAGGGCGTGCAGCCGGGAATCAACCTGCCGTTGATGCTCGACCAGCGGCTGATCGGCGTGCTCGGTATCACCGGCGAACCCGCGCAGTTGCGCACCTACGCGGAACTGGTGCGCATGACCGCCGAAATGCTGCTCGCCCAGCGCAACCAGCAGGCCGAGCAGCAATGGCGGCGCCAGCGTTGCGATGATTTGCTGGCGCTGCTGCTGGGTGATGCCGGGGATTCGCCACGGTTGCTCGACGAAGCCCTGCAGATGGGCCTCAAGCCGCAGCTGTCGCGGGTGCCGTACCTGTTTGAATTGGGCCAGGAACATGGGCCCGGGCAAACCGTCGAGGCACTGAGCGCGTGGCTGATGTCACGCTACCCGGACAGCTGGTGCCTGACCTCGTCCAAATCTTCTTTGCTCTGGTGCCGGCCGGTCACGGCTTCGGTGGAGAACGAGCGCTTGCTCGGCAAGCTCGACGGGCTGGGCTGGAACATCCTCAGGGTGGCGGTGGGCGGTCAGGCCGAGGGTCTGACCGGCCTGCGCCGTTGCTACCGGCGTGTGGCGGACCTACTTGCCTACGGCCGTGATGTCCTGCCGCAGTCACGCCTGTTGATCCTCAATCGTTATCGCCTGCCGGTGCTGCTCTGGCGCCATCGCAGCGACGATGCGCTGGACGAGTTGCTGACACCGCTGCGCAAGGTGATCGCCAAGGACAACAACGGGCAACTCCTGGCGACCCTGCGCAGCTGGTGCGAACACGACGGCCAGAGCCAGGCCTGCGCCGACGCGCTGGGCATCCACCGCAACAGCCTGCGCTATCGCATGGAACGCATCGCCGAGCTCAGCGGCGTGGACCCGCTGCGGCTGGATGGAATGCTGGCGCTGTATCTAGGCGTCCAACTGTTGCCGCACGATCAAAACCTCCCCGCATGACCCTGTGGGAGCGAGCTTGCTCGCGATGACGGCATCCGCTTCAAAAAACTGCAAGCTGACACACCGCTATCGCGAGCAAGCTCGCTCCCACATTGGATCTGCTGCGCTCGCGATTTTTGTTTTCAGCACGGATCCGTTGTGGGAGCGAGCCTGCTCGCGAAGAGGCCAGCAATGCCGAACCGCCATTTTTGTGAAATTGACCAATAATGCCCAAGGAGTTTTGTGCGGCGGACCGGCGTCAGGGCTGCGGTCAGCTGGCAGCATGCTGTGCATCGGAACCGGAGAACAAAAATGAAAATAATCATCGCCCCCGACTCGTTCAAGGACAGTCTCAGCGCCCAGGGCGTGGCGGACGCGATTGCCCAGGGGTTGGCTGAGGTCTGGCCGGATGCGCAGTTGATCAAATGCCCAATGGCCGACGGCGGGGAAGGGACGGTGGAGTCGGTGCTGGCGGCGTGCAACGGCCAGTGGCGTCGCACCCTGGTTCGCGGGCCCTTGGGCGCCGCTGTCGAGGCCCGCTGGGGCTGGCTGCCCGACAGCGGCACCGCGATCATCGAGATGGCTGAGGCCAGCGGCCTGCAACTGGTGCCGCCGGGACAGCGTGACGCGTGCTCCAGCAGCACCTTCGGCACCGGCGAACTGATTCGCGCCGCCCTCGATGAGGGTGCCCGGCGCGTGATCCTGGCGATCGGCGGCAGTGCCACCAACGACGGCGGAGCCGGGGCGATGCAGGCTCTGGGCGTGGCGCTGCTGGACGCACAGGGCCAATCGCTGCCGCCCGGCGGCGTGGCCCTGGGCAAACTGGCGCGCATTGACCTTAGCGAGTTGGACCCGCGCCTGGCCGGGGTGCGTTTCGAGATCGCCGCCGACGTCGATAACCCCTTGTGCGGGCCCCACGGCGCTTCAGCGGTGTTCGGCCCGCAGAAGGGAGCTTCTGCCGAGCAGGTGCAGCAACTGGATCGCGCGCTGGGGCATTTCGCCGAACACTGCGCCCAGGCGTTGCACCGGGACGTGCGCGACGAACCGGGCAGTGGCGCCGCCGGAGGCCTGGGATTCGCCGCCAAGGCCTTTCTCCAGGCCCGGTTTCGCACCGGCGTCGAAGTCGTTGCGCAATTGACCGGCCTGGCCGAGGCGATCAACGGGGCCGATCTGGTCATCACCGGCGAAGGCCGTTTCGATGCGCAGACCCTGCGCGGCAAGACGCCTTTTGGCGTGGCCCGCATTGCCCGGCGCCAAGGTGTACCGGTGATAGTCATTGCCGGCACGTTGGGGGAGGGTTACCAGGCGCTGTATGAGCATGGCATCGATGCCGCCTTTGCCCTGGCGAACGGGCCAATGACGCTGCAAGAAGCCTGCACCGATGCGCCACGCCTGTTGGCCGAGCGCGCGCGGGACATCGCCCGGCTCTGGCGCGTGGCGGCCCGCTAGATCGGCCGTGCCGGTGCCGACGATAAGGCACCGGCCCGCGGAGTTTGCCTCAGGGACATTGACCCGCCCGCGCACCCTGCGTAGCCTTGCGCCTTCGAGGTTCTTTGGCGTACGCCGAAGCTAAGAAGGGAACGCGGTCCAAGCCGCGGCTGCCCCCGCAACTGTGAACGGTGCTGTTTCTGCAAGGCCACTGTGCATGCCCTTTTTCAACGGGTGCACGGGAAGGCGCAGCAAATTGTCGGTCCAGGCTTTGTATGAAGCGTGGACCGGCCCGCCGTCAGCCAGGAGACCTGCCTCGACAACAGATTCTCACTACAACCGGGCGGGGTGATCCGGTGGCGAAATCTTCCGCGCGCGTCTGTGCCAGCGGTTGTCGTCCCGTTTGCCCGCCACCTTGCCAAAGGGCATCCGATGAAAACACTGGCCAAACTCCCCGTCACCATCGTCACCGGTTTCCTCGGCTCGGGTAAGACCACCTTGCTGCGGCACATGCTCGATAACGCCCAGGGCCGGCGCATCGCGGTGATCGTCAACGAATTCGGCGAGCTCGGTATCGACGGTGAGATTCTCAAGCAGTGCTCCATCGGTTGCACCGAAGAAGAAGCCAACGGCCGGGTCTACGAATTGGCCAACGGTTGCCTGTGCTGCACCGTGCAGGAAGAGTTTTTCCCGGTGATGCGCGAACTGGTGGCCCGTCGCGGCGACCTCGACCACATCCTCATCGAAACCTCTGGCCTGGCCCTGCCCAAGCCCTTGGTCCAGGCCTTCCAGTGGCCGGAAATCCGCAGCGCCTGCACGGTCGATGCGGTGATTACCGTGGTCGACAGCCCGGCCGTGGCCGCCGGTACTTTTGCCGCGTTCCCCGACCAGGTCGATGCCCAGCGCAAACTGGACCCGAACCTGGATCACGAATCGCCGCTGCACGAGCTGTTCGCCGATCAACTGGCGAGCGCCGACCTGGTGATCCTCAACAAGGCCGACCTGATCAGCCCTGAGGACCTGGCAAAAGTCCGCCTGGAAGTCGCCGAAGAATTGCCGCCAGCGGTCAAGGTCATCGAAGCCAGCAGCGGTCGCCTGCCGCTGGACGTACTGATCGGCCTGGGCGCCGGCTCCGAAGAGCACATCGACAGCCGCCACAGCCACCACGACCATCACCATGACGGTGATGATGACGACCACGATCATGACGCCTTCGACTCGATCTCCCTCGAACTGCCCCAGGCCGATGAAAGCCTGCTGCTGGACGCGCTGACGCAACTGGTGATCCAGCATGACGTGCTGCGGGTCAAGGGTTTCGCGGCGATCCCGAACAAGCCGATGCGCTTGTTGATCCAGGGCGTCGGCACGCGCTTCGACAAGCATTTCGACCGCCAGTGGGGCGCCGACGAAGCACGGGTGACGCGGCTGGTGCTGATCGGCCAGGCGCTGGATGCCGGGATGCTTGAAGCGCAGCTGCGCGCCGCCCTCAGCGTCTAAGCCATGCACCTGCTCAGGACCCAGCCCGGCGGTTTTGTGTCGGATGACAACATCGCCGACCTCGGACAAACCCCCGCCGAGCTGGTGATCCTGTGCAGCGGCGATTCCAGCCTGGCGCTGCTGGCCGAAGCGGCGCGGCAATTGCCGGACGACTACCCGCAGTTTCGCCTCGCCAACCCGATGCAGGTGCAGAACCACGCGTCGGTGGACCTGTATGTCGACGACGTACTGCGCCACGCCAAGGTCATCCTGTTGTCGCTGCACGGTGGCATCGGCTATTGGCGCTACGGCATCGAGCGCCTGATGGAACTGGCCGCGCGCGGCGTGAAGCTGATCCTGGTGCCGGGGGATGATCGCCCCGACCCGGAGCTCAGCGACCTGAGCAACGTGGCGTTGGAGGATCGCGACCGGCTCTGGCAGTTCTTGCGCCAAGGCGGATTGGCCAATGCCCTGAACCTGTTCCATCACCTGGGCAGCCAATGGTTTGGGCGCGATTATCCGTGGGCCGAACCGCAGCCCTTGCCGCGCACAGCGATCTACCACCCCGAACACACCCACGCGACCCTCGATCTTTGGCAAGCCGACTGGCGCGCCGACGAGCCGGTGGCGGCGGTGTTGTTCTATCGCTCACACCTGCAAGCGGCGAACACTGCTTTCATCGACGTATTCTGCCAGCGCCTGCAAACGGCGGGGCTCAATCCGCTGCCGATTGCCGTGGCGAGTCTCAAGGAACCCGGTTGCCTGGCACAGGTGGAAGATTGGCTGGACGAGGCAGGGGCGGGGGTGATTCTAAACACCACCGGCTTCGCCCAATCCAGCCCTGAAGCACCGCATCTGCGGCCGTTTCGCCGCGACATCCCGGTGATCCAGGCGATCTGCGCGCAGGACAATGAGCCCGGCTGGCGCGCCAGCGAACAAGGCCTGGGGCCACGCGACCTGGCGATGCACATCGCCCTGCCGGAACTGGATGGACGGATCATCAGCCGGCCCATCAGTTTCAAGGACCTGGCCTGGCGCAGCGAGCGCAGCCAGAGCGATGTGGTCTGCTACCGGGCGGTGCCCGAGCGTATGGATTTCGTTGCCGAGCTGGCCCGGCGCTGGACGGCGCTGGCGCGTCTGCCCAACCGCGGAAAGCGCGTGGCGCTGATCCTCGCCAATTACCCGACTCGCGATGGGCGCATCGGCAACGGTGTCGGCCTGGACACGCCGGCGGCGGCGCTGAATATCCTCCGCGCCCTGCAGGCCGAGGGCTATCCGCTGTCGGCCGAGCTGCCGGCCAGCGGCACCGCGTTGATCCAGCAATTGCTCGGCGGCGTCAGCAACGATCTCGACAGCCTGGATTTGCGACCGTGTCATCAAAGCCTGGCCCTGGACGCCTATCAAGCCATGTTCGACGCGCTACCCGAGGCCAACCGCGACGCGGTATTGGCCCGTTGGGGCGCGCCCGAGCAGGACCCGATGTTCCGCGACGGCCGATTGATGATCGCCGGCTTGCGCCTTGGTCTGACGTTCGTCGGTATCCAGCCGGCGCGCGGTTATCAAGTCGACCCGAGCGCGGTCTACCACGACCCGGACTTGGTGCCGCCCCACGGTTACCTGGCGTTCTACTTCTGGTTGCGCCACACCTACGGCGCCCATGCAGTGATTCACGTCGGTAAGCACGGCAACCTCGAATGGCTGCCGGGCAAGGGCGTCGGGCTCTCGGAAAGCTGCTGGCCGGATGCGCTGCTCGGACCGCTGCCGAACATCTACCCGTTCATCGTCAATGACCCGGGCGAGGGCGCCCAGGCCAAGCGACGCACCCAGGCGGTGATCATCGATCACTTGATGCCGCCGCTGACCCGGGCCGAAACCTACGGGCCGCTGCGTAACCTCGAACTGCTCGCGGACGAATACTACGAGGCGCAACTGCTCGACCCGCGCCGCGCCCGGGAGCTGCAACGGGATATTCTCAACCTGGTGCGCGAGACCCACATCGACCGCGAACTGCAACTCGACGCCGCTCTCGACAGCGACGCCGACGCGGCAATCTGGCTGCCACGCCTGGACACCTACCTGTGCGACCTGAAGGAATCGCAGATTCGCGACGGCTTGCATATCTTCGGCGAGTCGCCTGGCGGACGGTTGCGTATCGACACCTTGCTGGCGTTGCTGCGTATTCCCCGTGGCGATGGCAAGGGTGCGCAGTCGAGCCTGTTGCGGGCCCTGGCGAAGGCGTTCGGGCTGGGGTTCGATCCGCTCGATTGTGCCTTGGCCGAGCCTTGGACCGGGACGCGACCCGAGGCCCTCGGCGAGGTCAGCGCCGAGCCTTGGCGCAGCGTCGGCGACACCCGCGAGCGCCTGGAGCTGTTCGCCGCGCGGTTGATCGAACAGGCCCTGGAAGGTCCGGTCAAGCAGCTCGACGCGCCGGGCTGGGACGCGGTGGGCTGCATCATCGAACACCTGCGCTGCGTCGTCGCGCCGCGCCTGGACGCCTGTGGTCCGGCGGAAATGCGCGGCTTGCTTGATGCACTGGGCGGGCGCTTCGTGCCGGCCGGCCCCAGCGGTGCGCCGAGTCGTGGACGCCTGGATGTGCTGCCCACCGGACGCAATTTTTTCTCCGTCGACGTGCGCAACCTGCCCACCACCACGGCGTGGCGCATCGGCTTCCAATCGGCCAACCTGATCCTCGAACGGCACTTGCAGGACCATGGCGATCACCTGCGCCAGCTCGGTCTGTCGGTGTGGGGCACCGCGACCATGCGCACCGGTGGCGATGACATTGCCCAGGCCATGGCGCTGATGGGCGTGCGCCCGGTGTGGGCCACGGGCAGCCAGCGCGTCGACGATTTCGAAATCCTGCCGTTGAGCCTGCTGGACCGGCCCCGGGTCGATGTGACGCTGCGGGTCTCGGGGTTCTTCCGGGACGCCTTCGCCAACCTGATCCGCCTGTTCGATGCGGCGGTGCAGGCCGTTGCGGCCCTCGATGAGCCGGACGACATGAACCCGCTGGCGGCGAAAGTTCGCAGCGAACGCGAAGCCTTGCGGCAAACCGGACTGCCCTTGGAAGACGCGACGCGCCAGGCCGGCTGGCGGATCTTCGGCGCCAAGCCCGGTGCTTATGGCGCGGGCGTGCAGGGGGCGATCGACGGGGGTCTCTGGCAGAGCCGCGAAGACCTCGCCGAGGTGTACCTCAACTGGGGCGGCTACGCCTACGGCGCCAGTGATGAAGGCACCGCCGCGCGGGCTCAGTTCAGCCGGCGCCTGAGTCAGGTGCAAGCGGTGTTGCAGAACCAGGACAACCGCGAGCACGACCTGCTCGATTCCAATGATTACTACCAGTTCCAGGGCGGCATGCTCGCCGCCGTCGAAACCCTGAGTGGCGAAGCCGCGGCCAGTTACCACGGCGATCACAGCCAGCCGGATTTGCCGAAAATCCGCACCCTGAAAGAAGAACTCAACCGGGTCATCCGCTCCCGCGCGGCCAATCCGAAGTGGATCGACGGCGTCAAGCGCCATGGTTACAAGGGCGCGTTCGAACTGGCGGCGACGGTGGACAACCTGTTTGCCTTCGACGCTACCACGCAGTTGATCGATGATCACCAGTACGCCTTGCTGGCCGATGCCTACCTCCTCGATCCGGATACCCGGGACTTCGTCCGCCAGCACAACCCCGACGCCCTGCGGGACATGACCGAGCGAATGCTCGAAGCCCAGCAGCGGGGGATGTGGCAGGAACCGGGCGACTATCGCGAGGCGCTGGAGAATCTGTTGCTGGATATCGAAGAGGATGGCTGATTTGCCGATGACTGCCGGGCTTTTGTGGCGAGGGAGCTTGCTCCCGCTCGGCTGCGCAGCAGCCGTCATCCGTCATCCAGAAAAACGCCGAGACCTCAGGTTGTCGGGGCTGCTGCGCAGCCCAGCGGGAGCAAGCTCCCTCGCCACGGGGGACGTTCTTACATTCATGAGACATTCAATATGACCGACACCGCCCATTTTCCCCTCTCCGCCGTGGTCGGCGCCGATGCGCTGAAACTGGCCCTGTGCCTGGCGGCGATCGATCCGAAGATCGGCGGTGTGCTGATCGAAGGTCCACGGGGGATGGCCAAGTCCACGCTGGCCCGGGGCCTGGCGGATCTGCTGGCAAGCGGTCAGTTCGTGACCTTGCCACTGGGCGCCACCGAAGAGCGGCTGGTGGGCACTCTCGACCTGAATGCCGCACTTGGGGAAGGGCGCGCGCAATTTTCCCCCGGCGTGCTGGCCAAGGCCGACGGTGGCGTGCTGTATGTCGATGAGGTGAACCTGTTGCCGGATCACCTGGTGGACCTGCTATTGGACGTCGCCGCCAGCGGCACCAACCTGATCGAGCGCGACGGCATTTCCCACCGGCATCCGGCGCGTTTCGTGCTGATCGGCACCATGAACCCGGAAGAGGGCGAACTGCGTCCGCAATTGCTCGATCGTTTCGGCCTGAACGTGGCGCTTGATGGTCACACGGCGCCTGCCGAGCGCGGGCAGATCATTCGGCGGCGGCTGGATTTCGACAGCGATCCGGCGGCGTTCTGCGCCGAGTGGGAAACCGCCCAACGACAGTTGCGTGAACGCTGCCAACAGGCGCGCGCGCGGTTGGCCGGGATCCCATTGGATGACATGGCGCTGGAGCAGATTACCGAGCGTTGCTTCGCCGCTGGGGTCGATGGCTTGCGCGCCGACCTCGTCTGGTTGCGGGCCGCCCGTGCTCATGCTGCCTGGCGTGGCGCGGCCGCCATCGCGGCCGAAGACATCGACGCCGTCGCCGAGTTTGCCTTGCGCCATCGGCGCCGCGACCCGGCGACCCAGGCGCCCGCGCCGTCCCAGGCACCGCTGCTGCGCCCGAATGAAGCGAGCGAGTCCGGCGAAGGCCAGGGCCAATGGGGTGACCTGCCGGCCCGGGCGCTGCCGAGCGGTGCCCGGCGTGACGTGCCGAGCTGGCCAAAAAAGCCCTAGGCATTCGCCCCCGGTCGTCCGCGGGGGCGAATGCCAGACCCCGTCCGGGACGGCTCGACCAGGGCCGCCAAGGCCACGGCAAAGCGGCCGCCAGCGGCGCAGTGGATTGGCCGGGCACGTTGCTCAAGGGACGTCCACGCCTGCTGGCGGATTTGCGTTTCAAATGGCGGCAGCGTTCAGCCCATGAGCTGTGGCTGGTGATCGTCGATGCGTCGGCCTCGACCCGCCGCCATCGCGCCCTGAGTGACGGCAAGGGCCTGCTGGCCCAACTGTTCGATGACGCCTACCGACAACGTGCGCGGTTGGCGCTGTTGACCGCCAGCGGCGCCGCGCCGAGGTGGCAAGTGCAGGGGCTCAAGGCCTCTACTGGCCTTGGCGCTTGGCTCGACGCGCTGGGCGCCGGCGGCGGCACGCCGTTGCTGGCGGCGCTGGACGAGGCACAGCGCTGGCTCATGGTCCGGCGCAAGCGCTATCCGGCGGAGCAGCAGCGGGTGTTGCTGATGACCGATGGACGAGTCAAGGACGGGCTGGGCGTGCCGCCTCTCGAATGCCCGTGCCTGCTGATCGACATCGAGCGCGGCCCGATTCGCCTGGGCCGGGCGCGGCAACTGGCGGAGCAGTTGGGGGCTGAGTATCGGCATATCGATGAAGCGCTTTGAATACTCTGTGACTGTCAGGGCCCTATCGCGAGCAAGCTCGCTCCCACAAGGTGACGGGGTTTGCATTGGTTATGTGCCCACAGCGAAACCAATGTGGGAGCGAGCTTGCTCGCGATAGCATCGCCTCTATTCCGGATCTGCCACTTGAACCGCATCACTGCTCTATGCTCAGGCAGTCTCCACAGGAGTGAATCATGCGCGTACTCGTCACCAACGCGAAGGACGATTTCCGGGTCAAGGCCTATGCCGGCACCAACGGCGTGTTGCTCGCCATGGACCTGGCCGAGCCCCGGCGCAAGGGGCTGCTGGGTTTTGCCATCGAGAAACAGCAGGGCGCCAAGCCCTGGCTGTTCCTGTTCAACAGCCTGACGTTCCCCGACAAGGCGCACACCTTTCCCCAGTTCCATGCCACGCCCAGCGACAAGGCGCCCTTGCAGAAATTTCGCTGGGCCGATTACGCCGTCAACCCTGGCGTGACGATTCATTACCGCGTGCACCTGGCCTACGGCAACGCCGATGCGCCGCAACTGGGCGAATCCCTCGAAGTGAGCGTCACCAGTGATGACGGCCAGCCGGCCAACCAGCGGGTCATCTTCAATCGCGCGGTGGCCGCCAGCCAGGCGTTTCAGCGCAAGTTTCCCGAACTGGACGCACTCATTGATGCCAACAAGAACCTGTCCATCGACGACTGGCCCGACGCGCCGCGGCGCTGGCTGGAAAACGGCTTGCTGGGACGCCTGACCGGCTTCATCGATCGGGCGCTCGATGCCAACTGGGCGCTGGACGTCGCCATTTATGAGTACGAATTACCGGTGATCGTCGATGCGGTGAACGCTGCCCATGCCCGTGGTGCACGGGTCAGGGTGCTGTACCACGCCGAACCGGGGGATGACGGTACGCTGCGCAACGAAGCCAGCCTGGAAAAACTGCCAGCGGCGAACAAGCGTGGGCGGGTCACCCACAATATCTTCCACGACAAGTTCATCGTGCTGAGCAAAGTCGAAGGCAACGCGTCGCTGAAACCCGAGGCGGTGCTGTGCGGCAGCACCAACTTCACCGCCAATGGCATCTACCGCCAGGCCAATGTCATTCATGTGCTGGACGACCCGCGCATCAGCGCCAGTTACCTTCAGGTCTTCGAGCAGATCTGGGCCACGCCGGAGGATGTCGATGCCACGCGCCAATGGCTGACCCGTAACAACCCCATGGATGCAGACGAGAAACTGTTCGCCGGTTTCTCGCCGCGTACCGGGCAGGGCGATCTGGATCGCTTCGTCGACATCATCGACGGTGCGCGCAAGGACCTGCTGTTCGTCACGGCGTTTGCCTTGCCCGACCGGATCCTCGATGCCTTGCTCGGCCAGCCCAATGACGACGTGCTGCGCTACGGCCTGCAAAATACCACCAGCCGCATCAGCGGTTTTCACGCCGACCGCACCGCCGAATTCGCCGCCACCGCGCTGCTCAATACTGGCCTGGAAGGTTGGCTCAGGGAAAACATGAAAGGCCAGAAAGGCAACCTGCTGGTGCATACCAAAGCGGTGGTCACCGATTTCACCAGCGATGCGCCGACCATCATCAGCGGCAGCCATAATCTCAGCATCGCGGCGAGCAACGGCAACGACGAGAACTACCTCGTCATCCAGGGCGACACCGACCTGGCCGACCGCTACGGGCTCGAACTGCTGCGTTTCTACGAGCATTACCGCTTTCGCTACTTCGCGAAAAAACTCGCCCTCAAGCAGGTCAAGCCGCTGGCGGTGGATGACAGCTGGAGCGACGACTATTACCGCGAGGGGGATTTGCGAATGCTGTCCAGGGTGAGGTTTTGCGGGCGTTGAGCAGTAGCGAGAGCCGGTTTGGAGTGCTATTTTTAGCACCATTAAAAGTGCTCGAGGATATCTCATGACCCATATCGTGCTTTCTCAAGTGGTAGCCAGCATCTCCGAACTCAAGAAAAACCCCATGGGCACCGTTGCTGCAGGCGGAGGACTATCTGTAGCGATCCTCAACCGTAACGAGCCGGCTTTTTACTGTGTCCCTGCCAAAGAGTATGAAGCCATGATGGAGCGGCTTGAGGACATCGAGCTGGTTGCCCTTTGCCGCGAGCGGGAGAATGATCCGACGATCAAGGTTTCTCTCGATGACTTATGAGTTGGAGTTTTTTGATAACGCATGAAACAGGCAATTTGCGGCGGTAGGCGGGGAACGACTCCAGTGCTAGCATAGGGCCATCTATCAGCCTGGAAGCTGTCATGAAGCTCTGTCACGGAAAGTTCTTTCTGCTTCGCACCGGTGTCGCGGTCCTGTTGTTGGCCCTGGGCACTTCGGCCATCGCTGCCAACCAGCCGTGTTCCGGACGCAAGGGCGGCATTGCCGGATGTGACGGCGATACGTTCCTGTGCAACGACGGCTCCATCAGTGCTTCGAAAAGGTCCTGTTCCGCTGTGCTGGGGCTTCGCAATGAGGCTCGCCCGCAATCGCTGCTCAAGTCATCAGACGGCTGCCAATGCGGCAGCGGCAATTATTGCGTAGGTCCCCGGGGCGGGGTCTACTGCCTCACACCCGGTGGCAGCAAGAGTTACAAGCGTAAATAGCACCGCAAGCCCTATGTGGGAGCGAGCTTGCTCGCGATAGCGTCAGGTCGGCCGGCATCGTTATCGGCTGAAACACCGCCATCGCGAGCAATCTCGCTCCCACAGGAGAGGGGCTACCCACCCATCCCGGAATCACTCCGTTTCGGTGCGGCAGGTGTACTGATCCCCGCAGCGGCACCGATTTGGGGCCTCGCTACCCGCATCCGTGGCCAACGGTAGCAACCACGCAGCGACCCGCCGGGGTGCCCTCTGGCGTTGTATTTTTCCATCTCGCTGATTTTCCTCACATTCCATTTTTCCCACCCATGCACATCAAGCCTGTGGCACACTTTCTGCTGTCTATTCCGTTGTTATATACTATGTTCCGGTATAGCGGAATAAACTCATCCTGGAGTGCTTGCCATGCAATGCCGACCTTCCTTGTTCAAAGCGTGTGTTTTTCTCTTCGCGGCCACGACGGCTGCCATGGGTGTCGCTCAGGCGGCCGACAGCAAGCTGGACAGCGTGCTGCAACGCGGGAAATTGATCGTGGGCACGGGCAGCACCAATGCGCCGTGGCACTTCCAGGGAGCGGATGGCAAGTTGCAGGGGTTCGATATCGATATCGCGCGGATCGTCGCCAAGGGTTTGTTCAATGACCCGGAAAAAGTCGAGTTCGTGGTGCAGTCTTCCGATGCACGGATTCCCAACCTGCTGACCGACAAGGTCGACATGAGCTGCCAGTTCATTACGGTCACCGCCAGCCGAGCCCAACAGGTGGCATTTACCTTGCCGTACTACCGCGAAGGTGTAGGCCTGCTACTGCCGGCCAACAGCAAGTTCAAGGAAATCGAAGACCTCAAGGCCGCCGGCGACGACGTCACCGTGGCGGTGCTGCAGAACGTCTACGCCGAAGAACTGGTGCACCAGGCGCTGCCCCAGGCCAAGGTCGACCAGTACGACAGCGTCGACCTGATGTATCAGGCGGTGAACTCCGGCCGTGCCGATGCCGCTGCCACCGACCAGTCCTCGGTCAAATACCTGATGGTGCAGAACCCCGGTCGCTACCGCAGCCCGGCCTACGCCTGGAGTCCGCAAACCTACGCTTGCGCGGTCAAGCGCGGCGACCAGGACTGGTTGAACTTCGTCAACACTGCGCTGCATGAAGCGATGACCGGTGTGGAATTCCCGACCTACGCTGCGTCGTTCAAGCAGTGGTTCGGCGTCGAGCTGCCATCGCCGGCCATCGGTTTCCCCGTTGAATACAAATGACCCAGTGAGCCCGGGGCGCCAGCGTTGGGCGCCCCGTCGAAGGTACTGCCGACCATGAATTATCAGTTGAACTTTGCCGCCGTCTGGCGCGATTTCGACACGCTGCTGGCGGGGCTTGGCCTGGGGCTTTCCCTCGCGCTGGTGTCGATCGCCATCGGTTGTGTGATCGGCCTCCTGCTGGCGTTCGCGCTGTTGAGCAAGCACCGCGCACTGCGGTTGTTGGCCTCGGTGTATGTCACGGTGATCCGCAATACACCGATCCTGGTGCTGATCCTGCTGATCTACTTCGCCTTGCCGAGCCTGGGTATTCGCCTGGACAAGCTGCCGTCGTTCGTCATCACGCTTTCGCTGTACGCCGGGGCCTACCTCACCGAAGTGTTCCGTGGCGGCCTGGTGAGTATTCACAAAGGGCAGCGGGAGGCAGGTCTGGCGATCGGCCTGGGCGAATGGCAGGTAAAGGCCTACGTCACCGTGCCGGTGATGCTGCGCAACGTGCTGCCGGCGTTGTCCAACAACTTCATTTCGCTGTTCAAGGACACCTCGCTGGCGGCGGCGATTGCCGTGCCGGAGCTGACCTACTATGCCCGCAAGATCAACGTGGAAAGCTACCGGGTGATTGAAACCTGGCTGGTCACCACGGCCCTGTATGTCGCGGCCTGTTACCTCATTGCCATGTTGCTGCGTTACTTCGAGCAGCGCCTGGCGATCCGCCGTTAGGAGCGTTCCATGTACCAATCCCCTAGTTGGTTGCAGGAGTTGTGGGTCGCCCGGGAGACTTTGTGGGCCGGTTTCCTGACCAGCGTGCAATGTTCGGCCCTGGCGATTGTGTTGGGCACCTTGATCGGCGTCGTCGCCGGGTTGGCGCTGACTTATGGCCGGGTCTGGATGCGCGCGCCGTTTCGTTTCTACGTCGACCTGATTCGCGGCACGCCGGTGTTCGTGCTGGTACTGGCCTGCTTCTACATGGCCCCGGCCCTGGGTTGGCAGATCGGTGCGTTCGAGGCTGGCGTCCTCGGATTGACGCTGTTCTGCGGATCCCACGTGGCCGAGATCGTGCGCGGTGCCTTGCAGGCATTGCCGCGTGGGCAAATGGAAGCGAGCCAGGCCATCGGCCTGACATTCTTCCAATCGCTCGGTTATGTGCTGCTGCCCCAGGCGTTGCGGCAGATCCTGCCGACCTGGGTGAACTCCTCCACCGAGATCGTCAAGGCCTCGACGCTGCTGTCGGTGATCGGTGTCGCCGAACTGCTGCTCAGCACCCAGCAGATCATCGCCCGGACCTTCATGACCCTGGAGTTCTACCTGTTCGCCGGTTTTCTCTTTTTCATCATCAACTACGCCATCGAATTGCTCGGGCGGCACATTGAAAAGCGGGTGGCCTTGCCATGACTGACGTTTCCCTTTCAAACGCGCAACCGCTGCTGGACATTCGCGGCCTGCGCAAACAATACGGCCCGCTGGAAGTGCTCAAGGGCGTGGACCTGAGCATGCAGCGCGGCAACGTGGTGACGCTGATCGGCTCCAGTGGCTCGGGCAAGACCACGCTGCTGCGTTGCGTCAACATGCTCGAAGAATTCCAGGGCGGGCGGATCGTGCTCGACGGCGAGTCCATCGGCTATGACGAGGTGGACGGCAAGCGCGTGCGTCACGCCGAAAAAGTCATCGCCCGGCACCGGGCCATGACCGGGATGGCCTTCCAGCAATTCAACCTGTTCCCGCATCTGAGCGCTTTACAGAACGTCACCCTGGGCCTGCTCAAAGTGAAAAAACTGCCGAAGGACGAAGCGGTGGCCCTGGCCGAGAAATGGCTGCAGCGGGTCGGCCTGCTGGAACGGCGCGATCACTTTCCCGGTCAGTTGTCCGGCGGCCAGCAGCAGCGCGTGGCGATTGCCCGGGCGATCGCGATGAACCCCAGCCTGATGTTGTTCGACGAAGTGACCTCGGCCCTGGATCCGGAGCTGGTCGGCGAGGTGCTGAACGTGATCAAGGGCCTGGCCGAAGACGGCATGACCATGCTGCTGGTGACCCACGAAATGCGCTTTGCCTTCGAGGTCTCCGACAAGATCGTTTTCATGAACCAGGGCCGCATCGAAGAGCAGGGGCCGCCGAAGGAATTGTTCGAGCGCCCTCAATCGCCGCGCCTGGCGGAATTTCTCAAGAACACCCGTTTTTAAGTCCATCCAATAAGGAGTAACTCATGAGCATTACGCGCTATGGCACCGGCAGCACCGCGGGCGGCGGACAGCCGCGGCCCTTCGCTCGCGCCGTGGAGGCCGATGGCTGGTTGCACGTGTCCGGCCAGGTGCCCGCGGTGAATGGCGAGATCGTCGCTGGCGGCATCGTCGAGCAGACGCACCAGACCATGAAGAACCTGATCGCCATTCTCGAAGAGGCCGGCTATGGCCTGGAAGATGTTGTGCGTTGCGGCGTCTGGCTGGATGACCCGCGCGATTTCTGGAGTTTCAACAAGGTCTTCGGCGAATATTTCAGCCCCGAACACGCCCCGGCCCGGGCCTGTGTGCAGGCGAGCATGATGGTTGACTGCAAGGTCGAGATCGATTGCATCGCCTACAAGAAAAAGGCCTGAACACGATATTCTGGCGAGGCCACTTTCCGTGGCGAGGGAGCTTGCTCCCGCTGGCCTGCGCAGCAGGCCCATTTTTTACGACTGCTGCGCAGCCGAGCGGGAGCAAGCTCCCTCGCCACAAGGTTTTTTTGCCCGATGAAAATTGAGATCTCAGGAACCGCAGACATGACCGAAGACACCATCAAACGCCGGGCCCGGGGATTGGATCGGGCGTTCGATATCCTCGATTTCCTCAAGGAAATCGGCCAGCCGCTGCGCCCGAACGATATTGCCAGCGGCATCGGCAGCCCCAAGTCCACGGTCTACGAACTGGTGGCGTCGCTGCTTGAACGGCGCATTCTCGAGCCGGTCGGCAAGGATGGTCACGTCTACCTGGGGCGGCAGTTGTATTTTCTCGGGCAGGCGCACCTGCGGCATTTCGACCTCAGCCGCGAGGCCGACCAGGCCTTGCAGGAGATCGTCCGCCAGACCCGCGAAACCGCGCAGATGTGCCTGCTCAACGGGCGCAAATACACCGTCGCGCTGATGAAGGAAGGCGAGCGGCACTTTCGCATTTCCTCGGACATCGGTGAGAACGCGCCGATCCCCTGGACCGCGTCCGGGCGCCTGCTGTTGGCGCATCTGAGCGACCAGCAGATCGTCGACCTGATCGACCCCGACGACTTCATCCTGCCGGGCGGCGAGCGCTTGCCCCTGGAGCAGTTTCTCAAGGAAATCCGCCAGGCCGGCGTCGATGGATTTTTCTCCTTCGACAGTGTGGCCGACACCTTCACGCATTGCTTCGCCGCGCCGGTCAAAGACCCCAGTGGCGTGGCCATCGCGACGCTGTGCATCGTCGCCCCGAGGGCTGACGCCAAGAACAATTATGCCGACTACCGCCGGGTGCTGATCCAGAGCGCCAACAACCTGGCCCGTCGCATCAACGAATAGACAGCCGCGGCTGTATGAGGAGTTCGAACATGTCTTCTGCCATTAATAACGCCGATGTCGAAAAGGGCGCCGCTTCCCTGGGCGCCCATCTGCTGCGCGATGTCAGCCTGCCGGCCCTGGTACTGCATCGCGAGGCGCTGGAGCACAACATTCGCTGGATGCAGAAGTTCGTCAGCGACAGCGGCGCCGAGCTGGCGCCCCACGGCAAGACCAGCATGACCCCGACGCTGTTTCGTCGCCAGCTTGAGGCCGGTGCCTGGGGCCTGACCCTGGCCACCGCAGTGCAGACCCGCGCCGCCTACGCCCATGGCGTGCGCCGGGTGCTGATGGCCAATCAATTGGTAGGCCGGCCGAACATGGCGCTGATCGCCGACCTGCTGGCCGACCCGGCGTTCGAATTCCATTGCCTGGTGGATCATCCAGACAACGTCGCCGAGCTGGGGGCTTATTTCGCTTCGCGCGGCGCACGGTTGAACGTGATGATCGAGTACGGCGTGGTCGGCGGTCGTTGTGGTTGCCGGACCGAAGCCGAGGTACTTACGCTGGCCGAGGCCATCGGTGCACAACCGGCGTTGGCCTTGACCGGTATCGAAGGTTACGAAGGGGTGATCCACGGCGATCACGCCATCAGCGGCATCCGGGCGTTCGCCGCGTCCCTCGTCGGGCTGGCGATGCAGTTGCAGGACAGCGGCGCGTTTGCCAACGACAAACCCATCATCACCGCCTCGGGTTCGGCCTGGTACGACCTGATCGCCGAATCCTTCGAGGCGCGCAATGCCCACGGGCGCTTCCTCAGTGTGTTGCGACCTGGCAGTTATGTGGCCCACGACCATGGCATCTACAAGGAGGCGCAATGCTGTGTGCTGGAGCGCCGCAGTGACCTGCACGAAGGCTTGCGTCCAGCGCTGGAAGTCTGGGCCCACGTGCAATCGCTGCCGGAGCCGGGCTTTGCGGTGATTGCCCTGGGCAAGCGCGACGTGGCCTACGACGCCGGGTTGCCGGTGCCGCTCAAGCGCTACACGCCGGGTTCGGAATCGGCGACGGGGGACGACGTCAGCGGCTGCAAGGTAACCGCGGTGATGGACCAGCATGCGTTCATGAACGTGGCGCCGGGCGTTGAACTGCGGGTGGGCGACATCATTGCGTTCGGCACGTCCCATCCGTGCCTGACGTTCGACAAGTGGCGGGTGGGGTGTCTGGTGGATGAGGGGTTGCGGGTGGTCGAGAGCATGGAGACTTGTTTTTAAGAGTTGAGACCGAGTCGCGGCCTTCGCGAGCAGGCTCGCTCCCACAATTGGATCGCGGGTGACCAAGCGATCACTTGTGGGAGCGAGCCTGCTCGCGAAAGCGGCCTGCAACACACCGCTGAATATCAGGATGACACATGAGCAACTCCATCCCCCGCATCGCCCTCATCGGCGAATGCATGATCGAACTGCAACACCGCGCCGACGGCAGCTTGCAGCAAAGCTTCGGCGGCGATACGCTGAACGCCGCGGTCTACCTGGCCCGGGCCTTGGGCGACAACGGCGCTGTGGATTACGTCACCGCGCTGGGCGACGACAGTTTCAGCGATGCCATGTGCCAGGGCTGGGCCGCCGAAAACATTGGTTTGGGCATGGTCCAGCGCTTGCCCGGGCGCCTGCCGGGCCTGTATTGCATCCAGACCGACGCGACGGGCGAGCGCCGCTTCCTGTACTGGCGCAACGAGGCGGCGGTGCGTGATTGCTTCACCTCGCCAGCCGCCGCGCCGATTCTCGCAGCGTTGGCCGACTACGATGTGCTGTATTTCAGCGGCGTGACCCTGGCGGTAATTGGCGAGCAGGGCCGGCGCAAACTCATCGACACGCTGGTCGAGGCGCGTCGGCGCGGGGCCCAGGTGGTGTTCGACAACAACTATCGGCCAAGGCTCTGGGCCTCGGTCGAGGCGGCCCGTGCGGCTTATCGCAGCGTGCTGCCCTATGTCGAGCTGGCGTTGTTGACCGTGGGCGACGAACAGGCGCTGTTCGGCCATGCCGACAGCGAGGCGGTGTTCGCTGCCTATGCACAGTTCGGTACACCGGAAGTGGTGCTCAAGCGCGGCGCCGAGGCTTGTCTGATTCGTTGCGACGGCCGGTCATATGAGGTGCCTGCCCTGCGGGTCGAGCGGGTGGTGGACACGACGGCGGCGGGAGACTCGTTCAGCGCCGCCTACCTGGCGAGCCGCTTGCTCGGCGGCAGCCCGGCGGAAGCCGCCGAGGCCGGGCATTTGCTGGCGAGCCGGGTGATTCAGGTGCCGGGGGCGTTGATTCCCCGGCAGTGACATCACGTCCCTGTGGCGAGGGAGCTTGCTCCCGCTGGCCTGCGCAGCAGGCCCATCCTTTGCGACTGCTGCGCAGCCGAGCGGGAGCAAGCTCCCTCGCCACAGAGGCCGGTTCGCGCCAGCATCGTTTCAGTCGCGGTAAAACACCTGCACCAGGTGATAGCCGAACTTGCTCTTGATCGGTCCGTGCACCACCCGCAGCGGTTTCTTGAAGATCACCGCATCGATCGCGCCGACCATCTGCCCAGGGCGTACCTCACCCAAGTCCCCGCCGCGCTTGCCGGAGGGGCAGGTGGAGTACTTTTTTGCCAACACGTCAAACGCTTCGCCCTTGGCGATGCGTTGCTTGAGCTGTTCGGCTTCTTCGGCGGTTTTCACCAGGATATGGCGGGCTTGGGCTTTCATTGCAGCGATGACCTGAGCGGTGCAAAAGGGCGGCGATTATGCCTCAAGTCAGCTGCCATGGTTGATCATCGTCCGAATCTTGTTGGCCAGGAGATCGAGGGTGAACGGCTTGGCAACCATGTCCATGCCTTGCTCGAGGAACCCCTGGCGCTCGGTGGCTTTCTGCGCATAACCGGTCATGAACAGGACTTTCAAGTCAGGCCGGTGCTGACGGGCGATTTCAGCCAGCTGCCGGCCGTTCATGCCCGGCAGGCCGACATCGGTCACCAGCAGGTCGATGCGCTGCCCGGACTCCAGCAACAGCAGAGCCTGCCGGCCGTCCTCGGCTTCGAGGGCGGTGTAGCCCAAGGTGGCCAGCAGGTCGAGCACGAGCATGCGCACCGCCGGTTCGTCTTCGACCAGCAACACGGTTTCCCCGGCAATGGCCGGCGGCGCGTCCGTGGCCGCCGGCGCTGCGGGTTGTTCGGTCGCGGCGACGCGCAGCCGCGGCAAGTACAGCTGCACCCGCGTGCCCTGGCCTGGCACGCTGTCCAGGCTCAGGTGTCCGCCGGACTGCTGGGCAAAGCCGTAGATCATCGAAAGACCGAGGCCGGTGCCCTGGCCGATGGGTTTGGTGGTGAAGAACGGATCGAAGGCCTTGGCCAGCACGGCGGGAGTCATGCCGCTGCCGTTGTCGCGCACGGCGATCATCACGTAGTCCCCGGCCTTGACCGGTTCCAGCGTGCTGATGTCGCTGCCGTCGAGGTAGACGTTGGCGGTTTCGATGGTCAACTCGCCGCCGTCGGGCATCGCGTCCCTGGCGTTGATCACCAGGTTGAGCAGGGCGTTTTCCAGTTGGCTGGCATCGGTACTGACCGGCCACAGCTCGTCGGCCAGTTCAAGCCGCAGCACGATGTGATCGCCGGTGGTACGGCTCAACAGGTCTTCGAGTGAGCGCACCAGGCCATTGGCGTCCAAGGGTTTGCGGTCCAGCGACTGGCGCCGGGAAAAGGCCAGCAGGCGATGGGTCAGGGCCGCGGCACGGTTGGCCGAGGAGATGGCCGCTTCGGTAAACCGGCCTATCTCGGCGGCGCGGCCCGAGGCGATGTAGCGCTGCATCAGGTCCAGGCTGCCGAGAATACCGGTGAGCATATTGTTGAAGTCATGGGCAATGCCGCCGGTGAGCTGGCCCACCGCTTCCATTTTCTGCGCATGGCGCAGCGCTTCTTCGGCGCGTTCGCGCTCGAACATCTCGCTTTGCAGGCGATGATTGGCTTCGGCCAGCTGCTGGGTGCGGGCGATTACCCGTTCCTCCAGCGTTTCGTTGAGATTACGCAGTGCTTCTTCGGTTTTCTTGCGCTCGGTTTCGTCGATCACGAAGATGTAGAAACCGTTCACCGCGCCGTCACTGCCATGGCGCGGCAGGTAGTTGATCAATGCATGCCGTGGCCGGCCATCGCGATGGGCCGACTGCACGGTGAAACTGCACGGCTTGCCTGCCAAGGCGCCGGCGATCTGTTCGGCGCGCGCCGCGTAGGCTTCGTCGCCGATGACCTCGCGAATGGTCTTGCCGTACAGCTCCTGCGGGGTCAGCCCGTACCAGTTCAGGTAGGCGCTGTTGTTCAGGCGGAAACGCTCTTCGCGATCGACATAGCTGATCAGCACCGGCATGGCGTTGATGATCAGTTGCAGCTCGGTCTGGCTCTGGCGCAGGGCATGCTCGGTGCGCTTGCGCTCGGTCAGGTCCAGCGCCGCGCCAAGGAAGCGCTTGGGCCGGCCGTGGCGATCCTTGTAGCAGCGCCCGCGCACGAATACCCAGCGCAGTTCACCGTCGGGCTGCAGCAGCCGGTACTCCTCGGCATATTCGGTGCCGTGGGTGATGCAATGCTTGATGCTGCGCGCGACCATCGCCCGGTCTTCGGGGTGCACGCCTTCCAGGTACGCGCTGATCGGCAGTTGCCGCGACAGGCTCGGATCGACGCCATGCAGCAGGGCGAAATGCGCATCGGCGATGAAGCGGTCTTCGCTGATGTCCCAGTCCCAGGTCCCCAGTGCATCGGTGGCCGCCAGCGCCAGTTGCAAGCGCTCCTCGCTTTCCTGCTGGGCCTTGAGGCTGGCCTCGGAACGCCGCTCGAATTCCTGGGCCAGCCGGCGTCTTTCGCTGGTCTCGATGGCCGTGACCAGGATGCCGGCAACACTGGCGCTTTCGTCGTGTATCGGGCTGTAGGTCAGGTCGAGCCACACGTCACAGAGGCGGCCACTGAAGGGCATGCGCCACCGTTTGTCGCGGCAGGCGTACATGCGCCCTTGCAACACGCTGTGATAAATCCCCTCGGTCTCGCCCCGAAGTTCAGGCCAGGCCGTGTGGGTGGGTTGGCCGAAGGCCCTGGGGTGCTTGTCGCCGACCAGCCGGGCATAGGCGTCGTTGTACAGATGGGTCAGCTGCGGCCCCCACAGCACGGCCATCGGCATGGGCGAGTGGAGCATGATGTCCACGGCGGTGCGCAGGCTCTGTGGCCAGGTATCGATGGCGCCCAAGGGGCTGGCGGTCCAGTCCTGACGGGCGATCAATTGCTGTGTGTCGCTGCCGGCGGGTATTGCATTCATCACGGGAATTCCTGGATGTTCATATCGATGCGGCGGCTTCTACTATCCTCTGGAGAAGGTAAGCGCGGGTTGATCTGAAGTTTTTCTGGCTCGGGTCAACGTGTCCATTGAAGTTTGCGGAAGTTTTTCAGGCCATGGAAATTGATCCCTTGTTACGCATCCTGGCAAGCCAGGACGGTTCCGACCTCTACATGTCCACCGGTGCACCGCCCTGCGCGCGTTTTGAAGGTGTGCTCAAGCCGCTGAGCAACCAGGCGTTCAAGGTAGGCGACATCGCCGGGCTCGCCGAGTCATTGATGGACGCCGAACAGCGCCTTGAGTTCGATCGGGAACTGGAAATGAACCTGGCGATTTCCCTGGCCGGTGTCGGGCGGTTCCGGGTCAACATCTTCAAACAGCGCAACGACGTGTCCATGGTGATACGCAACGTCAAGCTGGACATCCCGCGCTTCGAAGACCTGAAGCTGCCCAAGGTGCTGCTGGAAACCATCATGCAGAAGCAGGGGCTGATGTTGTTCGTCGGTGCGACGGGCTCGGGCAAGTCGACCTCCCTGGCGGCGCTGATCGATTACCGCAACCGCAACAGCAGCGGCCACATCATCACCATCGAAGACCCGGTGGAGTATATCCATCGGCATAAGAAATCGATCGTCAACCAGCGGGAAGTCGGGGTGGATACGCGCAGTTTTCATGCCGCGCTCAAGAATACCTTGCGCCAGGCGCCGGACGTGGTGCTGATCGGCGAAATCCGCGACCGGGAAACCATGGAGCATGCCCTGGCCTTTGCCGACACCGGCCATCTGGTGATTTCCACCCTGCATGCCCACAACGCCAACCAGGCCCTGGACCGGGTGATCAATTTTTTCCCGGAAGAACGCCGGGCGCAACTGCTGCACGACTTGGGCAACAACCTCAAGGCGTTTGTTTCCCAGCGCCTGGTGCGCACCCGCGGTGGCCAGCGGCGGGCGGCGGTGGAGGTGATGCTGGGCTCGCCGACGGTGGCCGACCTGATCCGGCGCAACGAACTGGGCGAGCTCAAGGGCATCATGGAAAAGTCCGAGGAACTGGGCATGCAAACGTTCGACCAGGCATTGTTCAACCTGGTGGTCGAAGGCGCCATCGATGAGGAAGAAGCGCTGAAAAATGCCGATTCGGCAAACAACCTGCGTTTGCGCTTGAAGCTGCATGCGGAGACGGGGGCCGCGCCGCCGGCCGATCCGCCGGCGGGGGAGTGGGGACTCATGGACTGATTGAGCCCTGGCGAAAACCGCGTAATCGTTCATCGCGAGCAAGCTCGCTCCCACAATTGATCTCCGGTGATCAGCAGATCCATGTGGGAGCGAGCTTGCTCGCGATGGGGCCCTCATAGCCAACAAACCAGTCAAATCAGACGCAAAGCTCCGGCCGCCCGCGAAACTGCTCCAACGCCTCGGGATTGGCCAGCGCATCGGTGTTCTTCACCGCCTCGCCATGCACCACGTTACGCACGGCCAGTTCCACCACTTTTCCGCTGATCGTGCGCGGAATGTCGCTGACCGCGAGGATTTTCGCCGGTACATGGCGCGGCGTCGTGTTAGCGCGGATGACCTGGCGAATCTTCTGCTCCAGGGTATCGTCCAGCACGACGCCATCACGCAGGCGCACGAACAGCACCACTCGTACGTCACCCTGCCATTGCTGGCCAATGGCGACGCTGTCGAGGACCTCTTCGACTTTTTCCACCTGCCGATAGATTTCCGCCGTGCCAATGCGCACGCCACCGGGGTTGAGCACCGCGTCGGAGCGTCCGTGGATCAGCAAGCCGCCGTGGGCCAGTTCTTCGGCGTAGTCCCCCTGGGCCCACACTCCGGGAAACTGGCTGAAATAGGAGGCGCGAAGTTTATCCTGGCGCGGGTCGTTCCAGAGCCCGATGGGCATCGCCGGAAAATGCCGGGTGCAGACCAGCTCGCCTTTCTCGCCGATCACCGCCTCGCCGGCCTCGTTCCAGACCTGCACCGCCATGCCCAGGCTCTTGCCCTGCATCTCGCCCCGGCGCACGGCGGACAGCGGGTTGCCGTTGATGAAACAGGAGACGATATCGGTACCGCCGGACATCGAGGCCAGGCAAACGTCGGCCTTGAAGTCGCGGTAAACGTAATCGTAGCTGTGGGGGGCGAGAGCCGAGCCGGTGGACAGGAGGGTCTTGAGGCTGCCCAAGTCATGGCTCTGGCGTGGCTGGATGCCTTGGCTTTCCAGGGCGGTGAGGTATTTCGGGCTGGTGCCGAACACGCTGATGCGCTGTTGGTCGATCAGGTCGAGCAGGCGTTCGGGACCAGGGTGAAACGGCGAGCCGTCATACAGCACCACCGAGCTGCCCACCGCCAGGGCCGAGACCAGCCAGTTCCACATCATCCAGCCGCAGGTGGTGTAGTAGAACAGCCGATCCCCGGGGCCGAGATCGACGTGCAGGCCATGTTCCTTCATATGCTGCAGCAGCACGCCGCCGGTGCTGTGGACGATGCACTTCGGCACGCCGGTGGTGCCGCTGGAGTAGAGGATATACAACGGATGATCGAACGGCACGCTGGCGAACTCCGGCTCGCCACCGCTTTGATAAAAGTCCTCCCACAGCGCAACGCCGGCCTGGGTCTTGAAATCGTCGACGCGAGCATCGGGGCGGGCGTAAGGCAGCATGATCAACTGTTGCAGGGACGGCAGCCGCGCAAGGATCTCGTTCACCTTCGGGCGCTGGTCGATGACCTTGCCGGCATAACGATAACCGGCACAGGTAATCAAAACCTTGGGCTCGATCTGGCCGAACCGGTCGATGACGCCCTGGGTGCCGAAATCCGGCGATGAGCACGACCAGATCGCCCCCAGGCTCGTCGTGGCGAGCATGCCCACCAGCGTCTGCCAGGTGTTGGGCATGCAGGCAGCGACCCGGTCGCCCTGGGTCACGCCGGCGGCTTGCAGGCTTTTCTGCAGGCCGGCGACATGGGCGGCGAGTTCGGCCCATGTCAGCGTTTGCTCGGTGCCGTCTTCATCGACGGCAACCACCGCCACGGTGTTATCGCGACGGCGCAGCAGATGTTCGGCGAAACTCAGCGTGGCCCCCGGGAACCAGCGTGCGCTGGGCATATGCGGGCCTTCCACCAGCACTGCGGTGGGGCGCTGGTGAAAACGGATGTCGAAGAAGTCCACGATGGCCTGCCAGAAAGCCTCGCGCTGGTCGATGCTCCAGGGGTGCAGGGCCGGGTAATCGTTCAGCTGCAACGAGTGCCGTTCGTTGACGAACCGGCGCAAGGCGTCCATGCGCGACCGGGCGATGCGTTCGGGGCTGGGTTGCCAGAGGATGTCGGACATGGGGTGCCTCTTGTTTTTCCGGGGCTTGCGGACATTGCAGCACACGGCGTTATTTATGGCGAGAAGCGCTTCTGTGGTGAGGGAGCTTGCTCCCGCTGGACTGCGAAGCAGGCCCCAATAGGCGGCCGCTACGCAGCCGAGCGGGAGCAAGCTCCCTCGCCACGGGGATCGCGGAGGGTTATTGCGCCAACCACCCTCCATCAACATTCCACGCCGCGCCGCGCACCTGGCTGCCGGCTTCGCTGCAGAGGAACAGCACCAGTTCACCCAGCTGCGGCGGGGTGACGAATTCCAGGGACGGTTGCTTCTCGGCCAACAGATCGTGCTGGGCCTGTTGCGGGTCGACGCCGCTGGCGATGCGGTCGTCGATCTGTTTCTGCACCAGTGGCGTCAGCACCCAGCCTGGGCAGATTGCATTGCACGTCACGTTGCTGGTAGCGGTTTCCAGGCCAACCACCTTGGTCAGCCCGATCACCCCGTGCTTCGCGGCGACGTAGGCGGCCTTGCCCACCGAGCCGACCTGGCCATGCACCGAGGCGATATTGACGATCCGTCCCCAGCCCTTGGCGCGCATGCCCGGCAGGCTCAGGCGAGTGGCGTGGAACACCGAAGACAGGTTGATGGCAATGATCGAATCCCAGCGCTCCACCGGGAAGTCCTCGACCGCGGCCACGTGCTGGATCCCGGCGTTGTTCACCAGGATGTCCACGCCGCCGAAATCGCGCTCGGCGTAGGAGAGCATGTCGGCAATCTGTGCCGGGTCGCTGACATCGGCCGGATGATGGCCGACCTTGCCACCGAACTGCTTGACTTCGGTGACCGCCGCCGAGGCATCGCCGAAGCCATTGAGGATCAGGTTGGCGCCGGCCTTGGCCAGGCTCAGGGCGATGCCCAGGCCGATGCCGCTGGTGGAGCCGGTGACCAGGGCAGTCTTGCCCGAAAGAAATGTCGTCATGGAAACCTCACACAATGCCAGTGGCGTAGAACACACCGATCACGAAGAACACCGCGAGGGTCTTGATCAGCGTAATGCAGAAAATGTCTTTGTAGGCTTCACGGTGGGTCAGGCCGGTGACGGCCAGCAAGGTGATCACCGCGCCGTTGTGGGGCAGGGTGTCCATGCCGCCGCTGGCCATGGCGGCCACCCGGTGCAGTACTTCCAGCGGAATGTTGGCGGCGTGGGCGGCACTGATGAAGGTTTCGGACATCGCCGCCAGGGCGATGCTCATGCCCCCCGACGCGGAACCGGTGATGCCGGCCAGCAGCGTTACGGTGACCGCTTCGTTGACCAGCGGATCGGGAATGTTCTTGAGCCAGTCGGCCAGCACCAGAAAGCCCGGCAACGAGGCGATCACCGCACCGAAACCGTATTCCGAAGCGGTGTTCATCGCCGCGAGCAGGGCACCGCCCACCGCGCTCTTGCTACCTTCGGCCAGTTTGCTGCGAATCGCGCGGAAGCCGAACAGCAGCACCATGACAATACCCACCAGCAAGGCGGCCTGTACCGCCCAGATTGCGGTGAGCTTGGCGATGTCGCTGGTCACCGGTGTCGCCATGCCCGGCAGCGCCAGGCTATGCGTCTTGCCGTACCACTGCGGGATCCACTGGGTAAACAGCAGGTTCATGATCCCCACCGCCAGCAGCGGCGAAACGGCGATCCACGGGTTGGGCAGCTTGATGTCCTCAGCGGTTTCCGGCTCGTTGCGCAGTTCGGTGCCATAACCTTCACCGGCGCGTTGGGCCTTGTTGCGCTGGCGCTGCAAAAACAGCATGCCGAAGCAGAAGACGAAGATCGTTCCGATCACGCCCAGCCACGGCGCGGCCCAGGCGGTGGTGTTGAAAAAGGTGCTGGGGATGATGTTCTGGATCTGCGGCGTGCCGGGCAGGGCGTCCATGGTGAACGAGAATGCGCCGAGGGCGATGGTGGCCGGAATTAGCCGCTTGGGGATATTGCTCTGGCGGAACATCTCCGCGGCGAACGGGTACACCGCGAACACCACGACGAACAGCGACACGCCGCCATAGGTCAGCAACGCGCAGACCAGCACGATCACCAGCATGGCCTGGCGTGTGCCCAGCAGGCGAATCGCCGCGGCGACGATGGAGCGGGAGAAACCCGACAACTCGATCAGCTTGCCAAACACCGCGCCAAGCAGGAACACCGGGAAATAGAGTTTGATGAAACCGACCATCTTGTCCATGAACACCCCGGTGAATGCAGGAGCGACGGCGGATGGATCGGTAAGCAGGACCGCGCCGAGGGCGGCGATCGGGGCAAAGAGGATGACGCTGTAGCCACGGTAGGCGGCAACCATCAGCAGCGTGAGGGCTGCCAAGGCAATGATCACACTCATGGTGTGTCTCCTGGGATTGTTATTGTTGTGGGTGATGCTTTGAGGAGGGCTATAGCGATATTTGTGCCAGATGGCTAAGTAGCTGATAGATAAGGATAAATTTTGTTATTGCAGAGCGGGGTAGAAGGATGAGTCTCTATTTTGAGATTTATGTCGGATAGGCTGGCCTCATCGCGAGCAAGCTCGCTCCCACATTTGATCGCGTACTTGAAGGAAAACATGGACTCCTGTGGGAGCGAGCTTGCTCGCGATGAGCGCAAAGCGCTCTGATATTGCTAGTCTAAGAATGGAGAAGAGGGTCTCTTTATTGAGACTCCGCAATCCCCAGCGCCACCATCTTCTTGTACAACGTCGACCTTCCCAGCCCCAACCGCTCGGCCGCCTCGATTACTCTGCCATCGCATTGCGCGAGGGTGGTTTCGATCAAGTGTCGGTCAAATCGAGCCCGGGCCTGGCTGAAGGTTTCCTGCGCCAATAACGGCTCCAGGGTCGGGCCTGTCGTGCGCTCAACCGGGATGAAAGTGCCGATGGCCGCGCGGATGTCAGCTGCGCTGAGCATCAGGTCGTCGCTGAGCAACGCGGCTCGTTCCAGCACGTTGCGCAATTCCCGAATGTTGCCCGGCCAGGCATGCTGGCCCAGCAGATCGAGGGCATCGCGGTGCAGTTCGTGCTGGCTGCGCAACTCTTCGAGGATCGCCTCACTCAGTGCCGGCAGATCATCCAGGCGCTCGCGCAGCGGCGGGACCTGGATCGGCAGCACGTTGAGACGGTAATAGAGGTCGGCGCGGAACTCGCCGCGCTTGATTGCCGCTTCAAGATCGGTGGAGGTCGCGGCAATGATCCGCACATCGCTCTGCAACACCTCGTTGGAGCCGACCGGTTCGTATTCTTTCTCCTGGAGCACCCGCAGCAGTTTGCTTTGCAGCGGTAGCGGCATGTCGCCGATCTCGTCGAGGAACAGCGTGCCGCCTTGGGCGATCTGCAGTTTGCCGGCGCGGCCCTTGCGGTCGGCGCCGGTGAAAGCGCCTGGCGCGGTGCCGAAGAACTCGGCCTCGAGCAGCGATTCGGGGATGGCAGCGCTGTTGATGCTGACAAAGGCCTTGTGCGCCCGCGGTGAAGCACTATGGATCGCTTGGGCCAGCAACTCCTTGCCGGTACCGGTTTCGCCGAGCAGCAGCACCGGTGAATCGGTGCTGGCGCTGCGTCGGGCGCGGCGCTTGACCTCCAGGCCGGCGCTGCTGGTGCCGATGAAGTGGGCAAAGTTGTACTTGGTCTGCCGCGCCCGCAGCAACGAGCGGGTGGAGGCCAGTTCTTCCTGCATGCTCAGATAGCGCTTGAGCATCGGCGACAGGCTGCGCAACTCATCGAACAGGGCAAAACCGATGGCGCCGATCACCGCGCCGGCGTTGTCGTGGATCGGCAGGCGCATCACCACCAGCGGTTCCTTGGGCGTGTCCTGCATGTCCAGCAGGATCGGCCGTCCGGTGCGCACCACCTCACGCAGCAAGCTGCCGGGGATCACGCTTTCGCAGGCGCGGCCGATGGCTTCCTGCGCCGAATTCAGGCCGAAACGACGGGCGTAGCGCTCGTTCATCCAGACGATATTCGCATCGCGATCGACAATGACCGTGCCTTCGCTGGACTGCTCGATGATCTCGAACAGCGAGCGGATCGCCAGCGTGCGTACGCGCTTGTAGTCCTTGAGGCTTTCGGTGGGATTCATCAGGCATTCCAAAAAGAGGTGGGCTTGCCGGCACCCTCGGATGAGTCGCGGCATTATGCCTGATCAAACTCGGCGTTCTGTAGTGGGGCCAAGCCGGTGGAGAGGGCTATTTTTACCGCCAGAATTGCCACAGGAAAAGCTGTACGTATGAAATACTCTGTACATGTTTTTAGGCCCGTTCGCGACTGTACTGGAGGATCCATGAATAAATTCAACCCTCGCAAACTCAAGCTTTCCAAGTGGACCGCCTGCCAGCCCGTCCATCGGGAAAAGCATTTTCTCGTCACCCAATTGCTCTGCGACGAACAGGATTGCCCCGTTCAGGTCGAGTTGCAGGCGGTGTATAGCGGACGGGTTGCCGTGCTGGACTGGCGTGATCTGACCGACAGCGAACGGTGGAAAATCGGTTGGCATTGAGTCTTGGACAGGTGAGCGAATTTTCCTTCAGAAATTGTACATACAAAAAATTATGTACAACTTTTGCGACGATGATGGCTTAATAGTGCCTCTTCAGAAAAGGCATTCCGCCTTTCAGACGGCTACGGCCAAGCACTCATGTCACCGGGAGCGGCACCCATGTTCATTCGCACTCGCAAACATCAGGACGTCTTGCACGAGACCCAGGGCGCACTGGCCTCTCTCGAAGCCGAGCGGGCGGCTTTTCACCAATCGATGGCGATCGTCGAGTTCGCGCCTTCAGGCGAAATACTTGGCGCCAACGCGCTGTTTCTGAACATGACCGGCTACGTGCTGGATGAGATCCTCGGCAAGCATCACCGGATGTTCTGCGCGCCTGAGTACGCCGGCAGCCGCGAATATGCGGTGTTATGGCAGCAACTGGCCCAGGGTGAGGGTAGCGAACAGCAGCACCTTCATCTGGCACGCGATGGCCTGGGGTCGTGGGTGCAGGCCAGCTACATTCCTGTGCGTGATCAGCGCGCCAGGGTCGAACGCATCATCCAGGTCAGCCGCGACATCAACGATCGCGTGCTACGGGCTCAGGCGGAGTCGAGTTTCATGCAGGCGATCGATCGCTCCATGGCGGTGATCGAGTTCGATCTGGGCGGTCATGTCATCAATGCCAACGTCAACTTCCAGAAGGTCATGGGTTATGGCCTGGAGGAGGTTCGCGGCCAGCACCATCGGATTTTCTGCGAACCCGGCGAAGTTCAGGGCGAAGCCTATCGCGATTTCTGGGCTGGACTGAACCGTGGCGAATACAAGAGCGGGCTTTTCCAGCGCGTCGACAGGCACGGCAACACAGTCTGGCTGCAGGCCACCTATAACCCGCTCTATGATGCCCAGGGCCATTTGTACGGGGTGGTCAAGTTTGCCACCGACAGCACGCGTGAAGTCGAGCAACGCCAATCCGAATCAAAGGCGGCGCAGTTGGCCTTCGAGACGTCCCGGCAGACGGATGAGCACACCCAGTTGGGCACCGCCGTCGTGCAGCAGACCGTGACCGTAGTGCAAAGCATCGCCGATGAACTGCAGCAGGTCGCCACCGGGATCAGCGCTCTCAGCGCGCAGTCCGAAGAGATCGGCAACATTGTCGATGCCATTCGGGGAATCGCGGAGCAGACCAACCTGCTTGCGCTCAACGCGGCCATCGAGGCCGCTCGTGCCGGTGAGCAGGGTCGCGGCTTCGCGGTGGTTGCCGATGAAGTGCGCAATCTGGCCCGGCGCACCAGCCAGGCGACCGTTGCCATTACCGAAGTGGTCGGCAAGAACCGCGACCTGGCCAGGCAGGCGGTGGGCAGCATGCAATCGAGTACCGCCAAGGCCGAGCAAGGCGTGAAGCTGGCGAACCAGGCCGGCACCGTCATCCTCGACATCCATCGGGGCGCGAAGCAGGTGGTGGAGGTCATGGGCGAATTCGCCCAGACCCTGGACCAGCGCCGCGAAGCCTGATCGGGTCAGGCTTATCCCGGATGGGCCGCCGCCAGCAGCTCCCGGGTATAAGGGTGTCGGGGCGAGTCGAATACGTCGTGGCTGGCGCCTTGCTCGACGACCTTGCCGTCCTTGATCACGATCATGTCATGGGCCAGGGCTCGCACGACCGCCAGGTCGTGGCTGATGAACAGGTAGGTCAGGCCGTGTTTTTCCTGGAGCTGGCGGAGCAGGGCGACCACTTGTTTCTGCACCGTGCGATCCAGCGCCGAAGTCGGTTCGTCCAGCAGGATCAGCGCGGGCTTGAGCACCAGCGCCCGGGCGATGGCGATGCGCTGGCGCTGGCCGCCGGAAAACTCGTGCGGGTAACGATGCCGGCTCTGCGGGTCGAGGCCAACTTCCTTGAGCGCCTGGATCACCTGGGCTTCGCATTGCTCGGCGCTGGACCTGCTGTGCACCTCCAGACCTTCGCTGATGATCTGCTGCACCGACATTCGCGGGCTGAGGCTGCCAAACGGGTCCTGGAAGACGATCTGCATCTGCTTGCGCCAGGGCCGCAGTTCTTTCTGCGACAGCTGATCAAGGGCTGCGCCGCTAAAATGGATGCTGCCTTCGGATTCGATCAGCCGCAGGATCGCCTGGCCGAGCGTGGACTTGCCGGAACCGGATTCGCCAACAATGCCCAGGGTCTTGCCGCGCTGGATGCTCAGGCTGATGCCATCCACGGCGCGCAGGTATTGCTTGCGCCGCAACAGCCCGCCACCGATGGGGAAGCTGACCCGCAAATCCTCAACCTGCAACACGTCTTCGCGCTCGTCCCGGGGCAGGGCTTCGCCTTCCGGCTCGGCGTGCAGCAGTTCGCAGCTGTAGGGGTGTTGCGGTGCGCTGAACAACGTTTCGCAAGGCGCCTGCTCGACGATTTCTCCCGCCTTCATCACGCACACCCGCTGGGCGATGCTGCGCACCAGGTTGAGGTCATGGCTGATCAGCAGCAGGGACATGCCGAGCCGCTGCTGCAATGACTTGAGCAGCAGGAGAATCTTGCGCTGGACCGTCACGTCCAGGGCGGTGGTCGGCTCGTCGGCAATCAGCAACTCCGGTTCACAGGCCAGGGCCATGGCAATCATGACCCGCTGGCGCTGACCGCCCGATAGTTGGTGGGGATAGGCCTTGAGCCGTTCGGCCGGGTTCTGGATACCCACCAGGTCGAGCAGTTCCAGGATCCGCTGGCGCGCCGCTTTGCCGCCCAGTCCCTTGTGCAGCATCAATGTCTCGCCAATCTGCTTTTCGACGCTGTGCAATGGATTCAGCGACGTCATCGGCTCCTGGAAAATCATTGCGATCCGATTGCCGCGCAACTCGCGCAAGGTCTTGGCCTCGGCGCCCACCAGTTCCTGGTCTCGATAGCGAATGCTGCCGGTGGTGCGTGCGCCGCTGTCAGTCAGCAATTGCAGAATCGAGTGAGCCGTCACCGACTTGCCTGAGCCGGATTCGCCCACCAGGGCCAGGCATTCGCCAGGGCGGATATCCAGGCACAGGTCGCGCACTACCGGCTGGTCGTTGAAGGCCACGTTCAGGTTGCGGATTTCGATCAGGTTGTCGCTCATCTAAAAGTTCCGCTTCAAGACCGGGGATCAAAGGCGTCGCGCAACGCCTCGCCAATGAACACCAGCAGCGACAGAATCAGTGCCAGGGTGAAGAACGCCGTCAATCCCAGCCACGGCGCTTGCAGGTTCTGTTTGCCCTGGGCGATCAACTCACCCAGGGACGCGCTGCCGGCCGGCATGCCGAAGCCGAGAAAGTCCAGGGCCGTCAGGGTGGATATCGCGCCGGTGAGGATGAACGGCAGGTAGCTCAAGGTCGCGTTCATGGCGTTGGGCAGGATGTGTCGCACGATCACCTTGCGGTCGGTGAGGCCCAAGGCCCGTGCCGCTTTCACGTACTCCAGGTTGCGCCCGCGCAAGAACTCGGCGCGCACCACATCCACCAGCGCCAGCCAGGAGAACAGCGCCATGATCCCCAGCAGCCACCAGAAATTCGGTTCCACGAAACCGGACAGGATGATTAGCAGATAGAGCACCGGCAACCCGGACCAGACTTCCAGCAACCGTTGCCCGAGCAGATCCACCCAGCCGCCGTAATAACCCTGCAAGGCGCCGGCGGTAATTCCGATCAGCGCACTGATGGCGGTCAAGGCCAGGGCGAACAGGATCGACACCCGCGCGCCGAAGATCACCCGCGCCAGCACATCACGGGCCTGATCATCGGTGCCCAGCCAGTTGACCGTCGACGGCGGGCTTGGCGCCGGCTGGTTGAGGTCGTAGTTGGGCGTGTCGTCGCTGAAAGGAATGGGCGGGAAGAGCAGCCAGCCGCCATCCTTGTGGATCAGGTCCTGTACATAGTTGCTGCGATAGTCGGCCTGGAACGGCAACTGACCGCCAAATTCCTGCTCGGTGTAGCGCTTGAAAACCGGGAAGTACAGCGAGCCCTGATAGCTCACCACCCATGGCTTGTCGTTGGCGATCAGTTCACCGCCCAGGGTCAGGGCGAACAGGCCGATGAACAGCCACAGAGACCACCAGCCACGACGGTTTTTCTTGAAGCGCTCGAAACGCCGCCGGCCCAAGGGCGAGAACTTGAACATCAGGCGTTCCTCGCGGCGAAGTCGATACGCGGGTCCACCAGCGTGTAGCAGAGGTCACCGATGAGCTTTATCAGCAGGCCGAACAGGGTGAAGATGAACAGCGAGCCGAACACCACCGGATAGTCTCGGGACACGGCGGCTTCATAACTCATGCGCCCCAGGCCATCGAGGGAGAAAATCACCTCGATCAGCAACGAGCCGGCGAAGAACACGCTGATGAATGCCTGGGGAATGCCCGAGACCACCAGCAGCATCGCGTTGCGAAACACGTGGCCGTACAACACGCGCCGTTCGCTCATGCCTTTGGCCCGTGCCGTCACCACGTACTGGCGAGTGATTTCGTTGAGAAACGAATTTTTGGTCAGGATCGTCAGGGTGGCAAAGCCGCCGATGACCAGCGACGTGACGGGCAGCACCAGATGCCAGAAGTAATCGGCGATCTTGCCCAGCGTCGATAGCGATTCGAAGTTGTCCGACACCAGTCCGCGTACCGGGAACCAGTTGAGCGAGGTGCCGCCGGCGAACATGACAATCAGGAACATGGCGAACAGGAACGCCGGCATCGCATAGCCGATGATGATCGCGGTGCTGCTCCACACGTCGAATGCCGAACCGTGGTGCACGGCCTTGCGAATGCCCAGCGGAATCGACACCAGGTAAGTGATCAGCGTCGCCCACAGCCCGAGGGAAATGGTCACCGGCATCTTTTCCAGGATCAGGTCGGTGACCGTGGCGCCGCGGAAAAAGCTCTTGCCGAAATCCAGGCGGGCATAGCTGGTGAGCATCAGCCACAGGCGTTCGTGGGCGGGCTTGTCGAAACCGTACTGTTTCTCGATGTCCTTGATCAGTTGCGGGTCCAGGCCACGGCTGGCGCGCGAGCTGCCGGCCATGGCATTACCCGAGCTGCCGACGGTGGCGCCGCCGATACCTTGCAGGTGGGCGATGGCCTGTTCGACCGGCCCGCCCGGTGCGGCCTGCACGATCACAAAGTTCACCAGCAGAATGATCACCAGCGTCGGGATGATCAGCAGCAGGCGCCGTGCAATATAAGCCCACATCAGTGATGCCCTCCGGGTGCGCTGCGCTTGATGCGTTCGGCGGTCATCTGTTCGTTGGTCAACGGCGTGGTGCTGACTTCCCACCAGCTTTCGATGGCTTCGTCATTGCTGGCCTGGACCTTCGGCATGCCGAAGCGATTCCACCACACGGTCGAGCTGCCGGGTGGGTAATAGTTGGGGATCCAGTAGTAATTCCATTGCAGTACCCGGTCCAGGGCGTGAGCATGGCGGAGCATGTCGCTCTGGGTCGTGGCCTTGACCAGGCCGTCGATGAGGGCATCCACGGCTGGGTTCTGCAGGGCCATGTAGTTGTTTGCGCCCGGATCATTGGCGGCCGCCGAGCCGAAATAATTGTAGAGTTCCATGCCGGGCGAGGTGCTCACGGGGTAACCGGTGATGATCATGTCGTAATCGCGACTCATCAGCCGGTTGACGTACTGGGACGAGTCGATGCGCCGAATGCTCATGTCGATACCGATCTGCGCCAGGGTCCGCTTGTAGGGCAGCAACAGGCGGTCGATACCGTTCTGGGTATTCAGGAACGTGAAGCTCAGGGGCTCGCCTTCGGCATTCACCAACCGGTCGCCGTGAGGCTTCCAGCCGGCCTGTTCGAGCAGCGCCAGGGCTTGCAGCTGTTTGTCACGGATCACGCCGCTGCCGTCGGTTTTCGGCGCCTCGAATACCTGCGTGAACACCTCTTCCGGGATTTTGCCGCGCAACGGTTCGAGGATCGCCAGTTCCGCCGAATCGGGGAGTTGCCGGGCGGCGAGGTCGGTGTTGGAAAAGAAACTCTGCTGACGCACATAGGCGTTGCGCATCATCTGGCGATTGCTCCATTCGAAATCCCAGAGCATGGCCAGCGCCTGGCGTACGCGGCGGTCCTGGAACTGCGGGCGTTGCAGGTTGAACACGAAGCCCTGTGCCGGCTGCGGCGCGTCTGTGGCGAGGTGGGCCTTTTGCAGGCGACCGTCGCGCAGGGCCGGGCTGTCGTAGCCGATGGCAAAACCGGTGGCGGAAAACTCGCGGTTGTAGTCGTAGGCGCCGCCACGCAGGACCTGTCGGGCCACGTCGGTATCGCCGAAATATTCAATGCTGAAATGGTCGAAATTATACAAGCCGCGGCTGACCGGCAGATCCTTGCCCCACCAGTCCGCATTGCGTTCGAAAGTGATGCTGCGACCCGAGTCGACTTTGCTCACCCGGTACGGACCACTGCCCAGTGGGGCTTCGTAGCCGCCGCCATTGGTGAAGTCGCGGGTTTTCCACCAATGCTCGGGAAACACCGGCAGGGTGGCAACATCCAATGGTAGCGTGCGGTTTTCGTTGTTCTTGAAATCAAAACGAACGCTGCGAGGCGATTCCACCACGACGCCTTTGACTGCGGCGAACTGTGTGCGGTAGCGCAGGCTGCCCTGGGTCATCAGCAGCTCGAAGCTGTAGCGCACGTCCTCGGCGGTAATGGGTTTGCCGTCGGCGAAGCGGGCCTTGGGGTTCAGGTAGAAGCGCAGCGACAGGCCATCCTCGGCCCGTTCCATCTTCTCGGCCACCAGGCCGTAGACGGTGTAGGGCTCGTCCAGCGAACGCTGGGCCAGCGGCGAATAGAGCATGCCGTCGACCTGGCTGACACCGATGCCTTTGTCTATATAGGGCAGGATATGGTCGAAATGACCGATCTCGATGGCCGAGCGGCGCATCGTGCCGCCCTTGGGGGCCTGGGGATTGGCGTAGGCAAAGTGGCCGAAGCCTTCGGCGTATCTGGCCGGCTCGCCATAAACAGTCAGGGCATGTTGGGGGGCGGCGCTCACACCTGCGGCGCCTGTCAGCAGGACCACGGCAGTGAGTAGCCAGGAGGGAAACGCCAGTCGCATTGTCAGCCTTAGAGCCGGGTGATCGATGATCATGATTTGTACGCGAGCGGCGCGCTCATCGCCAGCCCCTCGCATCACGCAAACATGACGGCCCACCAAAGGGCGGGCCGTCATGTCGATAAACCGGGATCAGTCCTGGCGGCTGGTGACTTCCAGCAGGTGATAGCCAAACTGGGTCTTGACCGGGCCCTGGACCACATTGATCGGGGCGCTGAACACCACGGTGTCGAACTCCTTGACCATCTGGCCTGGACCGAACGAGCCCAGGTCACCGCCTTGACGGCTGGACGGGCAGCTGGAGTTCGCCTTGGCGATCTCGGCGAAGTCAGCGCCGGCTTCGATCTGGGCCTTGAGTTCGTTGCACTTGTCTTCGCTGGATACCAGGATGTGGCGGGCAGTGGCTTTGGCCATGGGAATCTCCTTCAGTGTTTTCAAAACGTCCAGCCTACCGGAATCAGTAGGGCTTTGTTGTCAAAAATGCGACGTGTCGATCAGAGTCCGACGATTCGCAAACGCTCGGCGTGCCTTATATAGAGCGCTAGCGGGTCCGTTCCCTTGCGGTGCCCATTGGCGTTCGCGTGATTAATGGCGTGCAAGTGGTCCAGTGGGTAATCGGAGCGAATGACCTTGCCCAGGTGGGAACTGAAGCGCCCGACGATGCCATCGTTCTGTCCGGCTTCGGTAATGAAGTATTCGGAAAAGGCCCGGCAGAAATCATGCAGTGGACCTGCTGCACCGCAGGCTTCGCCAGGGGTGTCTTGCAGCGTGCCGCTCCAGGAGTAGTAGCGAACGCCGTTGACCAGCTGCGGCCCGTTGCCGCCCCAGTTTCGGGGCAGGCCCTGGGGGTATCGGTCGTTGAACGCGCCCACGCGTTCAGTCGTCAGTGCCGCCAGCGCCGCGATGGCGTTCTGTGGAAGCCGAGCCTGGCCGCTGAGTGCCGAGATGAAGTCGGCGAAGAGTGTTGCGACCCGGTTCGCTACATGCTCCGGCAATCGCCCGGGGGTAAGGGCCTTGCGCAGGAAGTCGGCCAGTTCCGAGCCCTGGTTGGGGCCGCTGACCGACGTGACCGAGGCGACTCGTTCGGGGGCGGTTGCCCCTGCATAACGTGCCGCCAGCGCACCTTGGCCATGCCCGATCAGGTTGACCCGGGTGGAGCCGGTTCCTTCCAGGACCCGGTCGATCTGCGTCAGCAATTGTTCGCCGCGGGTTTCATTGCAATGGGTAGCCGACAGATACGGGATGAAGACCCGCGCGCCGGCGGTGCGCAAAGCCTGTTTGACGTTCTGAAAGAGCCCGAAGGCGCCGATCCTGTCGAACCCGAACAACCCATGGACCAGCAGGATAGGAAAGTGAGTGTTTGCATTCCGTTGCATGTTCGTACCTTTTTCGAAGAGGTTCACCTGGATTTGCCGCCACCACTCTAATGCAGGCTACAAGCGAGCGGTGTAGGACCAAACCGCGGTAAGCCAGGGAAACTGGAATAGAAAAAGCAGGAAGATTCACCTGAAAGGCGGACGATGCCCAAGGTTCCGGGACACTTCCGATAGTCGTCGCGGCAGGCAGCTACAACACTTGGCGCAGCAGCCCACCGAGCGTGGTCGACTTGTCTGACTGCGCATTTGCGGCGGCCGGGTTCCAATGTCTTCACCGGCGTCATGATGTGAATGGCGCCTTCTCCAAAGGACTGGAATATGAAAATGAAGACTTACCCATCGACGCAGGAGAGCAGCGACCCATGCTGCGCGAGGCTGCCAGCGCCCTCACTGGCGAAGGCCAGGGGAGGCGTAGTGGATCCGGCCTGGAACAAGGCCGTGATCACGATCAAGCCGTATCCGACGATGACGAGTGGTGATGAAGTGCGGCTGCGTTGGCATGGGCTCAATAATGAAGGCGACCCCTACCGGCATGAAACCAGCAGGTTTATTACCGAACGGCAGGTTGGACGGGACGTGGTTTTTGTCGTTCGTGAACCGCATATCGCCGAGCTCGACGGAGGTTCGCTGGAGATCTCCTACCAGGTAGCCGGAAAGTGGGTCCCCGGCGTGCTGGGGTCGCAAGCCCTGCAACTTGAAGTCGGCGACAGGCCCGAGCTGCTGTTGCCGCCGATTGCCGATGATGCGGTGGGTGGCAGCCTCGATCCCGCCCGGGTGCCAGAAGGCGCGCGGGTGACCATTCGGCCTTATTCGAGGATGGCGGTCGGTGATCGGCTGGCCTTGAGTGTCAGCCAGGATTCGAAGACGCTTTGGCATGACGTGCTGCACATAGAGGAGCATGTATTGGGGCGTGAAGTATCATTCTGGATCGATTATTCGCACCTGGCCCCGTATGTCGGCCACCGGTTGAGCCTGGGCTATGTTGTCAGACATGGCCGCTCGGCACGCCAGTCCGAGTCTTTGTCGGTGCATATCGGCCCGTTGGTGCGCCCTGCGCTGAAGGCGCCCCAGGTCGCGGCGCTGAACGAAGGAGGGCTCGATATCGAAACGCTGCAAGGCCCGGTGACGGTGGTCATCGATGGCACCGGACTGGCGGCGGGCGAATGGGTCGGCCTGCAATGCAACGGGACCTATACCCATGTGCAGGAGCGGGAAATCACCGAGGCGATGGTCGGCCAACCGCTGGTCTTCGAGGTGCCGGCTGCGTATTGGCATGAACAGCGAAACAGGTCGGTGCGCCTGTTTTATCAGGTGGAACGACTGGACGATGTCAGCCAGCGGTCTGTCGAGATCATTATCGAGGTGCGTACCCGGACGCCTGGTTGAGCGAGGCCCTCCGCTCACGGAGGGCCTGTCGGGCGGGGTCAGGCCTGCAATCGCAACGAGTGATCGGCCTGGCGCAGCAGTTGCTCGGTGGCCTCCCAGCCAAGGCATCCATCGGTCACCGACACGCCGTAGCGCATCGTCGGCCCCAATGGTTGGCAACCCTCAAACAGATGGCTTTCCAGCATCATGCCAATGAGGGCGCGGTTTCCTTGCAGACGCTGTTCCAATACGTCATTGAACACCTGCGGCTGGCGCAACGGGTCCTTGCCGCTGTTGGCATGGCTGCAATCGACCATGATCCGGGCCGGAATCTTGAGGCGGGTGAGGTCGTCGTGTATCTGCGCCACGCTCTGGCGATCATAGTTCGGCCCGCGATGGCCGCCGCGCAGCACCAGGTGAGTGTCGGGGTTGCCCTGGGTCTGGACGATCGCCGGGTGACCCTGGCTGTCGACGCCGAAATGCCGGTGAGGGTGGGCGGCGGAGCGCATGGCGTCGCAGGCGATGCCGACCCCGCCGTCTGTGCCGTTCTTGAAACCGACCGGCATGCCGAGGCCACTGGCCATTTCCCGGTGAATCTGCGATTCCGTGGTCCGGGCACCGATGGCGACCCAGCTGAGCAGGTCGTCGAAGTAGCCAGCGGCCATGGGCTGCAGCAATTCAGTGGCGATCGGCAGGCCGAGTCGCAGCATCTCACGCATCAGCTCCCGGGACAGGTTCAAGCCGGCAGCCATGTCGTCACTGCCGTCCAGATCGGGGTCGTAGGCCAGGCCTTTCCAACCGATGGTGGTGCGGGGCTTCTCGACATAGGCGCGCATGACCAGCAGCATGCTGTCGCTCACTTCGCGGGCGAGGCGCGCCAGGTTGGCGGCGTATTCAAGCGCAGACTCAGGATCGTGGATCGAGCAGGGGCCAACGACGACCAGCAGGCGGGAGTCCTCGCCGTCGAGGATCGCACGCACCGCTTGGCGATGGGTTTCGACCTGTTGGCTCAGCGCAGTGGCGAGCGGCAATTGCTGTTTGAGCTGCAGAGCGCTTGGCAGACGCAGGGTCAGCGCTTCATTGGCAGGCGTGAGGGTGGACAGTGGCAAAGCAGAAACGGACGAATTCATGATCTGGCTTCCTGGGCGAGCAGCGGGTTCGTTCCCGCGCGCCGGCCCTATTGGGGTGTTCGACAATTGGCCGTGGTGGCCGGCAATGAAGGCATGCCACCGGTAGGTGACCGATCGGAGGCGGCAGGCTGTCCCGAGCGGTGGCTGGTAAATCGCCAGGCGGCAAAACTGTCGTAACGGTAATAAGTGGCGTAGTTCATGGTTCGATCCTCAAGTTGTCTGGTGCTGCAATTGTCTGGGCCTGAAAAACAAAACCCCCGGTCGGGAGGCCGACCGGGGGTTTGGAAAACTCTGGTAGGCGACCCGTTTGAAATGGGCGCCGGTTGGGTATCAGGCGCGCCAGTGGCTAAACCAATACCCAAAATAAAAGCTGACCGGAGTCTGGACACTGCTCACCCGGGCAGCCGCAACCGAGCGCAGGGCGCTGGCGGTGTGAAGCTGTGCAAGGACGTTGAACATGGTCTGTCTCCGATGAATGATCCGCAGCTTACTAGAGCGAGGCGCGCCGGTTCAATAAGAAAATCCTATCGGATTGATGACACCGTCCACGCCGCTTGAGTCCGGCGGGCTTTGTGACAAACTCAGCGCTTTGTCCCTCCGTCAAGGACGCACCATGAGCCGAGCCTTTGCTGCCGCCCAATCGATTTCCATTCCGGGGGACATTGCCGGCAACCTTATCCATCATCAGCGCTTCATGGAGGCCGCCGCCGATCGGAATGTGGGGTTGCTGGTGTTTCCAGAACTGTCGCTCACCGGGTACGAGCGAGGGCTGGCCGCGGAACTGGCTATCTTGCCGGAGGATGTTGTGTTGCAGCCGCTGCGCGACCTGGCGCGGGAGCTCGGCCTGACGGCGGTGGTCGGCATGCCGATTCGCCTCGCGGCCGACGCCCCGGTGCTGATCGGCGCATTGGTGCTCGGTGCGGATGGCTCCCTTGGGGTCTACAGCAAACAGCATCTGCACGCGGGGGAAGAAATCGCTTTCGCGCCCGGTCACGGCGGTTCGATCCTGGCGATGGGCGCGGATCGCGTGGCGTTGGCGGTGTGCGCCGATTTTTCCCAGGCCAGCCATGCGGCGGCAGCCGCGGAGCAGGGCGCTACGCTGTATGCAGCCGGCGTGTTGATAACCGAGGGAGGCTATATAGCGGACACGACGTTGCTGCAAGGTTACGCCCGACAACACGCCATGATGGTCCTGATGGCCAATCACGGTGGCGCTACGGGAGGGTGGGAGTCGGCCGGTCGCAGCGCGATCTGGGCGGACGATGGTTCGCTGATTGCCGCGGCGCCAGGCGTCGGCGAGCTTCTGGTCATGGCTCGTCCCCAGGGCAGCGGCTGGGTAGGGCAGGTGGTGCCGCTTTGACGAGGTCTAAAATGATGTTCGAATGGCGCCCGGCTGAAGTCGCTGATATCGAATTCGCCCGACAACTGACGTGCAGCAATATGCTTCCCTATTATCTGCGTCATGATTTGCTGTGGCAGGACGAAGCGTTTGACCTGGCCTGGGTGATTCGCCAGAACTTGATCATCCATCGGGGTGACCAGGCGCTGGGTTTCGTCAGCCTCAGCCGCGACGCCCGTGCGCTGTATATCCGGGAGTTGCAGATTGACAAGGCGTTTCATGGGCAGGGGGCCGGAACCTGGGCGATCGGACAGGCCTTGGGGATGGTGGCGCTGGAGCGTCGCCCCGCGTTGCGCCTGACCGTGTTCAAGGATAATCCGGCCAGGCAGCTCTACGAACGCATGGGGCTGCGGGTCGTCGGCGAGGATGAATGTTTCCTGAGAATGCAGCGGGACGTTGCCGCTTGAGGCTGCGGATGTCGGATTTCATGAAGATGTGTTGTAACTTTTATCTGCCCCTTTGCGCTAGGTCTGCCGAATGCTTTTTGCTAAGGTGTGAGGCAACCCATACAAGACCAAATCGTGAGGTGTCTGCTTGATTAGGGTGTTAGTGGTCGACGACCATGATCTCGTCCGTACGGGCATTACACGGATGCTGGCTGACATCGATGGCCTGCAAGTGGTTGGCCAGGCCGAGTCCGGGGAAGAATCCCTGATCAAGGCGCGGGAGTTGAAACCCGATGTGGTGTTGATGGACGTCAAGATGCCGGGCATCGGCGGCCTCGAAGCTACGCGTAAACTGCTGCGCAGCCATCCGGACATCAAGGTTGTCGCGGTGACCGTCTGTGAAGAAGACCCGTTTCCGACCCGGCTGCTGCAAGCGGGCGCGGCGGGTTACCTGACCAAGGGCGCTGGCTTGAACGAGATGGTCCAGGCCATCCGCCTGGTGTTTGCCGGCCAGCGCTACATCAGCCCGCAGATCGCCCAGCAACTGGCGATCAAGTCTTTCCAGCCGACCAACGATTCGCCCTTCGATGCGTTGTCCGAGCGGGAAATCCAGATCGCGCTGATGATCGTCGGCTGCCAGAAGGTCCAGATCATCTCCGACAAGCTTTGCCTGTCACCCAAGACCGTCAATACCTACCGTTACCGTATCTTCGAAAAGCTTTCGATCAGCAGTGATGTCGAGTTGACGCTGCTGGCGGTGCGCCACGGCATGGTCGATGCCAGCGCCTGAAAATGACCGAACAGTTTGATCCCAGCGCTTTTCTGTCCACCTGCAGCGGTCGCCCTGGCGTGTACCGCATGTTCGACAGCGACGCGCGCCTGCTTTATGTCGGCAAGGCCAAGAATCTCAAGAAGCGCCTGGCCAGTTATTTCCGCAAGACCGGCCTCGCGCCGAAGACTGCGGCCCTGGTGGGGCGCATCGCGCAGATCGAAACCACCATCACGGCCAACGAAACGGAAGCATTGCTGCTTGAGCAGACGCTGATCAAGGAATGGCGCCCGCCTTATAACATCCTGCTGCGCGACGACAAGTCCTACCCGTACGTGTTCCTGTCGGACGGAGCGTTTCCGCGCCTGAGCATTCATCGCGGGGCCAAGAAGGCCAAGGGGCGGTATTTCGGTCCTTACCCCAGCGCTGGGGCCATTCGTGAAAGCCTGAGCCTGCTGCAGAAAACCTTCTTCGTTCGCCAGTGCGAGGACAGCTACTACAAGAACCGCACCCGGCCGTGCCTGCAATACCAGATCAAGCGCTGCAAGGCCCCGTGCGTCGGGCTTGTCGAGCCCGAGATCTACGCTGAAGACGTACGTCACTCGGTGATGTTCCTGGAGGGGCGCAGCAATGCGCTGACCGACGAGTTGTCAGCAGCGATGGAAGAGGCATCGATCAACCTCGAATTCGAGCGCGCCGCAGAGCTGCGCGACCAGATCGGGCTGCTGCGCCGGGTGCAGGACCAGCAGAGCATGGAAGGCGGCAGCGGTGATGTCGACGTCGTTGCGGCGTTCATCAACCCCGGCGGCGCCTGCGTTCACCTGATCAGCGTGCGCGGCGGCCGCGTTTTGGGCAGCAAGAATTTCTTCCCCCAGGTGGGTATCGAGGAAGACGTGGCCGAAGTCATGGCGGCTTTTCTCGGCCAGTACTACGTCAGTAGCCCCGAGCGCGATTTGCCCAGCGAGTTGATTGTCAACGTGGTGCATGAAGACTTCCCGACCCTGATCGAGGCCATCGACAAGCTCCGCGGTCGTGAACTGACCATCAGCCACCGCGTGCGCGGCACCCGGGCGCGCTGGCAGCAACTGGCGGTGACCAACGCCGAACAGGCGCTAGGCGCGCGCTTGGCGAACCGCCAGCATGTGGCGGCGCGATTCGAAGCCCTTGCCGATGTCCTCAACCTGGATGAGCCACCGCAGCGACTGGAGTGCTACGACATCAGTCACTCCAGCGGCGAGGCGACGGTAGCCTCTTGCGTGGTGTTCGGTCCGGAGGGGCCAATCAAGTCCGATTACCGACGTTACAACATCGAGGGCGTTACGCCGGGCGATGATTATGCGGCGATGCACCAGGCGCTGATGCGGCGCTTCGGCAAGCTGAAGGACGGCGAGGGCAAGTTGCCGGACATCCTGCTGGTGGACGGTGGCAAGGGCCAGTTGTCCATGGCCCGCGACGTGCTCAATGAATTGTCGGTCCCGGATCTGATTCTGCTGGGGGTTGCCAAGGGCGCCACGCGCAAGGCCGGTTTCGAGACCCTTTACCTGAACGACGCGGCCCACGAATTCACCCTGAAGGGAGACTCGCCGGCGCTGCACCTGATCCAGCAGATCCGCGACGAAGCCCACCGTTTCGCGATCACCGGCCACCGCGCCCGGAGAGGCAAGACCCGCCGTACGTCTACGCTGGAAGGCGTGGCGGGGGTTGGACCGACGCGCCGGCGCGACCTGTTGAAACATTTTGGTGGCTTGCAGGAGCTGTCTCGTGCCAGCATCGAAGAGATAGCCAAAGCACCCGGTATCAGTAAAAAGCTCGCAGAGTCGATTTATGCGAACCTGCATAGCGAGTAGAATGCCCGTCAACCTCGTAGCCAGTTGTGCCGATGAATATCCCAAACCTGATTACCGTTCTACGCGTCCTGCTCATCCCGATCTTCATATTGCTGTTCTATTTGCCGTACCACTGGAGCTACGTGGCTTCCGCCTCGGTCTTCGCCTTCGCCGCCGCAACAGACTGGCTCGACGGCTACCTGGCCCGCCGCCTGGAGCAGAGCACGCCGTTCGGCGCGTTCCTCGACCCGGTGGCCGACAAGCTGATGGTCGCGGTGGCGCTGGTGCTGCTGGTGCAGGAACACGGCAACCTCTGGCTGACCTTGCCGGCAGCGGTGATCATCGGACGCGAAATAGTCGTATCGGCCCTCCGCGAATGGATGGCCGAACTGGGCGCCCGTGCCCAGGTTGCGGTATCGAACCTGGGCAAATGGAAAACCGCCGCCCAGATGCTGGCGTTGGTTATCCTGCTGGCGAACCCCTCGGACTTCAGCTTCTGGGTGCTGTTGGGTTACGCATTGCTGCTGGTGTCCGCAGGCCTGACATTGTGGTCGATGGTCCAATACCTGCGCGCCGCCTGGCCGCACCTGCGGACTGACGTTGATCCGAAATAAAACTTTTTTGAATCAAAGGGTTGACGGCGTGTTATGAATCTATAGAATGCGCCACACCAAGACGCGGGAATAGCTCAGTTGGTAGAGCACGACCTTGCCAAGGTCGGGGTCGCGAGTTCGAGTCTCGTTTCCCGCTCCAAATATTGCGCTACAGAGTTCCACTGAATTCTGTAAGTGATTGAAATCAGGGCCTTTAAGCCCTTTTTTCGTTCCAGCGGGAACCACTGAAATCCAGCACTATCCGGTGTGTTTAAGTCCAGGATTAAGTCCAGAATCCTGACGCGCACCGAATCGGTTTGTTGCTGGAGCAGTTTGCGCAGCGAGATGAGCATCTGGCCCTGACTCTGTTCAGGAGCTCGCGATGGCACTCTCAGAAATGACAGTTCGGCACGCCCGAATCACCGGTAATGACTACACCCTCGGCGACAGTGATGGTCTCACACTCAATGTGACGGCCAGGGGCGGAAAAGTCTGGCTCTTCCGCTACTACTGGGCAGGCAAGCAGAAGCGCATGTCCCTCGGTAGTTATCCCCAAATTGGGCTTAAAGAAGCCCGTACCCGTCGTGATGAAGCCCGTACCTTGGTTGCCCAGGGCATCAATCCCTATGAGCATCGCAAACAACAGCGGCTTGCTGTTCGTTTTGCGACAGAGCACACCTTCGAGGCCGTGTTCAATCAGTGGGTAGAGTTCCGCAGGCTGAGCCTGAAGGAAGGGCGTCAAAGCACGCTCTCGCAGATCTTGAGAATCTTCAATAAAGACGTCCTGCCCAGCCTGGGCGGGCGGTCTATCTACAATATCAATCGTCACGATCTGCTGGATTTACTGAGCAGGATCGAACAGCGCAAGGCCTTAACGACCGCCGAAAAATGCCGGACCTGGTTCAACCAGTTGTTCCGCTATGCGTTGGTGAAGATCGAGGGGCTGGAACACAACCCAGCTTCAGACCTCGACGTTGTCGCACTCCCCAAACCGCCTGTTACGCACAACCCATTTCTTCGTATGGACGAGCTTCCGGGATTGATGGCTGCTCTTCGAAATTACGGTGGCGCCAACCAAACTCGGCTTGGCCTTCGGTTGTTGCTGCTGACCGGTGTCCGCACGGGCGAATTGCGGTTGGCGACGCCCGACCAGTTCGATCTGGAGAAGCGTTTGTGGGTCATACCGGCGGAGGTGGTGAAGCAGCTCCAGTTAGCGATGCGAAAGCCGAGTAAGCAGATCCAAAACGTACCGCCCTACATCGTGCCGCTGTCGGTGCAGGCGCTCGAGATCGTGCGTCACTTGCTGGACCAGGTTGTTCCGGCACAGCGCTACTTGTTTGCGCATCGAAGCGACCTGAGCAAGCGTATCAGTGAGAACACGCTGAATGGCGCGTTACGTCGGATGGGGTACGCAGATCAACTCACTGGTCATGGGATGAGGGCGACGATCTCGACGGCGCTGAACGAGATCGGATACCCGAAGGTTTGGGTGGATGCTCAGCTTTCTCATGCTGATCCAGATAAGGTGAGTGCGGCCTACAATCACGCGGAATACGTGGAGCAGCGCCGGACGATGATGCAGGATTGGGCGAACCGCCTGGATCTGTGGGGGCAGGGCCAGCTGAAAGCGGCAAGCTCTCCGCTTACCATCCGTTTGGAAGGGGCCGCTTCGCTGCCATCGCTTGAAAACGCGAGCGCAGATTCCATTCAGTTCAACGGCGCCTTTCCAGCGACAACCGTCTCGGTGCCCAAGGCTTCGGTTAGCAACGAACCAGCTCTTATCGTGTCGCACCAGTCGCCTGTCGTACCCCATTCGGTCCCGACTGAAAAGCCGCATCAATCTCGCGTGTCTGACATCCAGCGCGTACGCGCCGAGATGCTAGCCATTTTTGAAGCTCCGAATAATTTACCGCTGCTTGTCTTCGCCAAATTGGCAGGCAAATCTAGAGATCAGATCAATCGCGATATCAAGGCTCGGCGCCTGCTGTCGCTGAGCCTGGGGAATCGCGGTCAGCGCATTCCCGATTGGCAGCTTGATCCACTGCGGCACAAGTTGGTACTTGCTGCGTTAGCGCGGTTTCCGGATGTCGATGCCTGGAGGCTTTATCGGGCGGTCTGTGAGCCCCACGAGCGACTGAAGGGGCGTTCGCCAATCGATGTGCTCACTCCGGAGAACTTCGACATGACTGCGCGGATCGTTTGCAGCGCCCTGAGCCCAAGCTGAGTTGCTGTCCTAGCGCGGTGACAATGGGTGTCACCGCTTGCTTGAGTACTGCTTGGCAAGGAACTGTAGTCGAGGTCTGCCGGCGGTGCTATGCGTCTCGTCGACCTGATCCCGCTGCAATACCGCGTGCTGGTAGCCGGGCTTCTACTGTGCACTTTGGTGGCCGCTTCGGCGGCCATCGCCTGGACGGTTCAAGGCTGGCGATACGGTCAGCAGCTGGAAAAGCAAGCCCGGCTCTACACCGAAACCCTCAATCAAATCACCCTGGCTTCGACCGCGCTGCAGCGCGCCGAGCAGGACAAGCGCCTGGCCCTGGAACAGCGGCTGGTCGCCAATGACCAAACCCACTATCGAGCCCTAACCGATGCCCAACGTGATCAGGATCGCCTGCGTGATCGCCTCGCTACTGCTGATGTCCGGTTGTCAGTCCTACTCGACACCACCGATACCGCCAACGGCTGTGCCGTGCCAGCCACCACCAGCGCCGGCGGCGTGGTTGATGGAGCCACACGCGCCCGACTTGACCCAGCGCATGCTCAACGAATTATCGGCATCACCGATGCCGGCGACCGGGGGCTGATAGCCCTGGCGGCCTGCCAGGCTTACGCCAAAGAAGTTTCAACAACGAAGTAAAAAGGAGCGACCGGGCCGGATGCGCCAACATCCGACTCGGTCGCCGTCCCTGCAGATGTCCCTGCAAGTCCAGCCAAGGCTCCTGCTCCGTGCACAAAGCGCGGCGAGTCTAGCATCTGTTTATCCATACAGTAAGGTCTTGCTAAAAATGTCTCTACCCATCATTCCTTGGATGGGCGGCAAACGTCGCCTAGCCGACCGTCTTATTCCGCTTTTTCCGCCTCACAAATGCTATGTTGAAGTCTTCGCCGGCGGTGCCGCGCTTTACTTCATGCGTCCCCAGGCCGCTCCGGTTGAAGTCCTGAACGACATCAACGGCGACTTGGTGACGCTCTATCGCGTCGTGCAGAACCACCTAGAAGAATTCGTGCGCCAGTTCAAATGGGCTCTCAGCTCCCGCCAGGTGTTCGAGTGGCAGAAAATGACCCGTCCCGAAACCCTCACCGACATCCAGCGCGCTGCCCGTTTCTTTTACCTGCAGCACCATGCCTTCGCCGGTAAGGTCACCGGGCAGACGTTTGGCACCGCGACCACTGGCCCGGCCATCAACCTGCTGCGGATCGAGGAGAACCTCTCGACCGCATGGCAGCGATTGTCCGGCACCTACGTCGAAAACCTCCCCTGGCTTGATTGTGCTGAGCGCTATGACCGCGCCCATACGTTCCACTACATGGACCCGCCGTACTGGCAGACCACTGGTTATGGCGTGGACTTCCCGTTCGAGAATTACGAGCGGATGGCTGACTTCATGCGCCGCTGCAAAGGCAAGGTCATGGTCAACATCAACGATCACCCGGATATCCGGCGTGTGTTTGAAGGCTTTCACTTCGAAACGTTGGACATACGCTACAGCAACACGAACCAGCGTCAGGGCAAGGCCGAGGTCAGCGGCGAACTCGTGATCATGAACTGGGAATCTGCATCGTTGGGAGGACTTTTTTAATCACCAAGGTGAGTCCACGAAGCTAGTTTTCCCCGTCGACATTCATGATGTCTTTCCCGGTTCTGTATTTTTGGACCTCTCGGACAAGCGCAACTCTCTCAGCAGATAGCTGTGCGTTCGTCTCGATTAGGCCTGTGATATTCCTCTGTGCGTTACGGAGCAGAACGCGCAGGTCGGCCATTTCGCCCTCCAGCATGTTCACATAATGCGCCCGCGTTTCTTCGAGTGTCGGCGAGCCGAGCCAGTGGTCTGTGTCTTCAATTTCGTACTGGTCCATGACCGATACCTTGTACAGCTGTTTGGATATACAGTAATCGAGGCAGTAAGCGCTGGACGATAGCAACCCGACGAAATGCAGATGCGGACCAAGGCAGTGTACGACTACCACCTGTGGAGGCGGTACGACTCATCCGCTTGTCCGAATTCCCCTACAAAGAAATTGACCGCAAAACTTGTACAACGTTAACTGTATATCTGTACAGGTTTCGGAAGTCGTGCGTGATGAGCTTTTCAATTTTAGGTCCTATCGCCGAAGGCGGCTTAAAGCTGCCTCTCTGTTCGTTTCGAGTACCCGCCGGGTTTCCGTCTCCGGCAGCGGACCACATCGAAGCGCACATCTCGTTGGATGAGGTTCTCAACATACGCGCCCCGCATGTCTACCTGGTGTCCATCGCCGGGGAAAGCATGCAAGGGGCTGGGATCTTTGAAGGGGACCTAGCCGTCGTGGACCGTGCGATTGAACCTGCGCATGGCCACATCGTCGTGGCGCTGCTGAACAACGAACCCGTATGCAAACGCCTTTGCATACGTGGGAAGGAGGTGATTCTCCTGTCGGAGAACCCAAAGTACCCACCGAGGTACGTGCTCGAGGGCGACGAGCTGGCCATCTGGGGCGTCATCACCTACAGCGTGCGCAGCCATGTCTAAAGCCCAGCCCGTTTTCGCCCTGATCGACTGCAACAGCTTCTACGCCAGTTGCGAAAGAGTGTTCCGTCCGGACCTGGCCCGCGTGCCCATTGTGGTGCTGAGCAACAACGACGGCTGTGTGATCGCTCGCAGCTACGACGCCAAGCCCTACGTGAAGATGGGCGAGCCGTATTTCCAGATCAAGCACAAGCTGCAGAAACACGGCATTGTCCCGTTCTCGTCGAATTACGCGCTCTATGGGGACATGAGTGAGCGGGTCATGACGCTCATTGAATCGATGGTGCCCGCAGTTGAGGTCTATAGCATCGACGAAGCCTTCGCGGATCTGACCGGCATTGACGGCCGGGATGCCCTTGGCCGGAAGATCCGTAGTCAGGTGCTGCGCTGCACTGGTATTCCCGTCGGGGTAGGGATCGCTCACACCAAGACCCTGGCGAAGCTGGCCAATCACACCGCCAAGCGGCTCCAGGTGCAAACGGGCGGCGTGGTCGATATATGCGACCCGTTCAAGCGCGACTGGGTGCTGCGCAACACCGACGTGTCCGAAGTCTGGGGAGTCGGTCGCAAGATGAAACTTCACCTGGACGCCATGGACATCAAAACCGCGATGGATCTGGCGAAGGCCGACCCTTGGACACTACGTAAGAAATTCAGCGTGGTGATAGAGAAGACGGCCCGCGAACTCGCCGGCACGCCATGCCTGGAGCTAGATGAGCCGGACCCGCCGAAACAGGAGATCTGCTGTAGTCGGATGTTCGGGAAGCGGCTCACGGAGCTGACGCCGATCAAGGAGGCGGTGGCCACCTACATGATGCGAGCCTCGGAAAAACTCAGGACGCAGAAATCGCTGTGCAAGAAGATCCGCGTCAGCATCCGTACCGGTATGTTCAACCCGGAGGAGGCGAAGTACGCCAACGGTGTTCTGATTGACATGCCATACCCCACGGACGATGGGCGGCTGCTGACCAAGGCTGCGGTAGATGCACTTGACCGGGTTTTCCGACCAGGCTTCAAGTACAGCAAGGCCGAGGTGCTGTTGATGAACCTCTGTCAGCGAGGAGAGTACACCGACGACCTGTTTGCCACCTCGCAGCCTGTCGACGCCACGAAGTTGATGGCGGTGTTGGACCAGATCAACGGACGCTGGGGCAGGGGGACGCTGCGTTCAGCCTGCGTGCCTGCAAATCCTGAATGGGCCATGCGCCGGGAGATGATGAGCCAGAGCTACACGACTAAGCTGGATCAGCTGTGGCAGGTGTCCTGTCGATGATTAATAGCCGTACCCACCGCTCTGCTTTCTTCGTTCTGGCTGTACGACCGTCTTTCTGCACGAGAGGCGTAGGAAGCGACGCAGCAAAAGTTGAGTGCGCTACGCTTAGCTAAGCGTTACGTGATCATAGTAGAATCGCGATATAAGGGAATATTCGTTTGTGGTGGCTGCTTCTGAAAGCCGGTTCAGGCAGGGACAGACTATGATCACAAATTGGATAGAGATCGGCTTTGAAGGCGAAGTGTTGATCGTCGAGGATGATGAAACGCTGCGTTTGATCATGGTCGAAATCTTGGAAGACGTCGGAGCAAGAACTGTCGCTTTCGGATCAGCCGATGACGCACTGATTTACCTTCTTCAATCTCAAGTCCAATGTTGCCTTGTGATTGTTGACTACGGTGTTCCTGGGCAAATCAATGGTATGGATTTCATCCGGATGGTAAGGGGGAAATGGCCTGCCATAGGTTCGATACTCACATCGGGGTATTCATTTCTACCGGAAACAGTGCCTCGCCCAACCCGATATTTGCAGAAACCTTGGGCCGTCAGCGATTTGGTAGCTTTGATGTGGGATGTACTTCTGCCCACATCTCTTGCTCGGTAGATACCCATTGTTCATGCAATGAAGTAGCCGCTCCGCAGCTGGATCGCAGGATGTGTTGAAAGTGAGCCGGCCCCATGAGAATCACCCCATTTGCCAGGTCCTGCTGAGGTGTTCAGTAAGCTACCACCGTGCTATGGCTGGCAGTGGTATGGGACTTGGCAACAGGTTGCTCAGGCATGAAGCATGCTCAACGGAAAGCTTCGTTAAGCGTTGGCGCTGCCTTGGTTCGGAAGGACGAAGGCGAGACCATCTGCATTTTTTGAGTCTTTAAGCCTTGGCGAGCCAGTTCAATGTCTTCAAAGATGAATCGAGCCAGTTTTTTTAAGCCGGCATCGCCTCGAAATTGGTGTCTGGTCAGACCCACAACGGCAAAAGATTCTTCGTCGTGACCTTCGACTAAAAGCGAGGCTGTTCCGTTGAAGCCTAAGGTGCATTCGACAGAGCACCCAGGCAGAAGATCCCTCAGTGCTGCCTCGATTTCATGTTTCGACAACCTGTCCATTACAGCACCTCGGAATTATTAGCGCGCTAGCATATTCCAGCGGTGCCTTAAGTAAATACTGGCCTAATGCCTTTGGAAATTTACTCCCCTTTTTGTGAGGCAGATGTTGGAAGCAGACGCTAAGAGCGGTCCGTTAGCGTCGCAAATTAGCGCGTATTCACACTCCGCTGTGAGCAGCCCGAGCCGCAGCATCTCTCGAATTCCGAACAAAACGATTTCCCGCTCTCCTTGCAATTGGTCCGCGTCGAATCGCATGTCGGCGGACATCTGATCCAGTAAGAAACTTATCAGCGAGGCTGTATCTTCGATGTTCATAGCAGAGCTTTGAATGTGATTTTAACTTCGATTTTTCTGCCAAAGCTCAGGTTCGCTGGACCTACCCGAACGGTCATAGGTGTGATCCTCAGACTGGAGAGCTGCGAGAGAGCTGGAGCAAATCGTCCGTCTGGGGCTGGGACCGGTTTATTCAAGGCTCGTATCACGAGCAAATTTGGAACAGACCATCAAGCGTCAAAGTCAACACGTTACGTCACAAGGAGGCTGCAACGATGAGCGAGGACCTGAGGCGACAAGCTTTAGCCGCTTGGCACAAGGCGCTTAAGGAACCTGACATTCGAATGGATGCGGAGGAGCAGTATGAGAAGCTGATTGCCATGGCTGATGATTTCAAGCAGCAGGGGATTATTGGCAAGGACGACTGGAGATGGTTGATGGGGGAGGCGGTCGGCTACTACGCGCACGCTATCGAAAAGATAGAGCCGAGGTCGTGACAGACATCGCCAAGCAGTGACTACGTCGAAGACTAGAGCGACAGGCCTTTCGCCATGGGCTGGTCTTCGGGAGGAGGTGTTAGAAGGATTACTCGATCTCTTGAGCCCTAAGTCGAGCCAAACCTTGTTTGATAAACCCTGCGTTTTCTCCGAGCGTCTCCAGAGCTCCTCTGATATTACTTCCGGTCTCAGCTGCCCCGCTCGTTTCTAGATGAATAGCCAGTTCCATCAGCCCAGCCTCCAGCGCCAGCTGATTGAGGTACATCCTTTCTAGTAAGTTCGAGAGAGAATAGTCGTCAGCCATATGATCGTCTTCCGCCTGAGTCGAGCATATGAGGATAGCTCCCCTCAGATAAAAGAGCTTGGGTTCGTTGCAACCGTCGAAGAGGGACCTTGCACCATTCCGTGCGGCAGTATCACCGGCAGCGTGTTAGCGTACCCCGGAGCCTAGCAGGTAATCCCGCAGTTCGACGTGGACGCGACCGAGTCCGGCATTGAGGAGCCGCACTGGACATTCCAAGGCGGTCAACTCCACCGGCTGCTACCCGACATAGCGGGCCAGTACGGTGACGGTAGCCAGGCCTTCATAAACGTACATAGTTGCCCTTTGAAGATCTATCGTTTTCCACCAGGGCGGGCCGGTCATCTGACGTTTTGCTTTGATAAAGGGAGGTGAGTTCGTATGGAGCTCGATAGTCTGGGTCGGAATATTATTGTTATCGGCGCTTCCGCCGGCGGAGTCGAAGCGTTGAGAAGCCTATTTCGCTCCTTGCCCGCTGACTTGCCAGCGGCGTTTTTGGTCGTGCTACATATTCCACCACACTCGCCGAGTGAGTTAAGCAGGATACTCGCTCGTGAAACCAGAATGGACGTCATTTCGGTCCAAGCCAGTCAATCTCTCAGAACCTCAACCGTATACGTAGCCAGCGCTGATCACCATCTGCTTTTGACGAAGGAAGGTGTTCGTCTTACTCGCGGCCCCAAGGAGTGCAGAGTTCGTCCGGCTATAGATGTGCTTTTTCGCTCAGCGTCGGTGGCTTATGATTCTAGGGTGATCGGCGTGATATTGACCGGCGCTCTGGACGACGGAACTGCTGGCCTTTGGGCAATAAAGGACAGAAACGGTACGGCACTCGTGCAGGACCCTTCTGAAGCTACTTATGATTCCATGCCACGCAGTGCAATAGAACACGTCGAAACAGACTTTATAGGCACGCTCGCTGAGCTGGCGAATCAGATTGCGACGCGAGTTAGATTGCCTATCGAGCAACTGGTTATAAGCCCATTGAACGAGCGCCATCTGATCGAGACGAGCATCAGTGAACACGGTAACGGCCTAGAAGCTGGCGTCATGAATATAGGGAATATCTCAAATTACACATGTCCCGATTGTCACGGAGTTTTGATACAAGTAAAGGAAGGATCGATTGTCAGGTTTCGCTGCCACACGGGCCATGCTTTTTCGATCAAGACGCTAATTGCTGAAGTTAACGCCGCGATTGATACCGGGCTGTGGGACGCGCTTAGGGCGATTGAAGAAAGAATCATGCTGCTTCGTCAAATGGGCGATCTGGCAGAAGCGCAAGGCTCTAAGGAAGATGCGGAGCTTTCCCGATCTCAAGCCAAAGACGCAGAAGAGCGTTTGAAGCCGCTTCGCGAACTTGTACTGGACCCAAATTTTTTCGCACCAGTTGAGTAATGCAATCGATCCCACGCTGCATGGTGGCGATGCGCCCTCACTTGTCACGTTGAAAAAGTGTTTGCTACTACGCTTAGCAACGCGCCACTCGGCAAAAAAAAAGCCGATCGCTCCAACGCTTTATTTAGGTTTAGTATTAAAAAAGGAATTGTTTGGATAGAAGGATGTGTCTTATGGTTGAGTCATATGAGGTCGTAAAGTGTACAGAATGTGGGGTTTCGTACATTGCCGTTCTGAAAGAAGGATCGGACGTACCGCCGACCACCGAGCCTTTTTGCGAAGCGTGTATCGCTCAAGCGCAGCAGCGATTACTGGATGAGGCGCTGAGAGCGTCTGCGTCGAAGCTGATGGCAATTTGTAAGCGATCGCGCGACCTAGCTAAAGGGAGAGGAGAAGTAGCAGTTGAACTGCTTGATCGTGGAACTTCGCGGTCAGTGCCAGGCTGCCACGAAATTTCAGTGTGACGGAGGATTGACTCGTACCAATTCTCGTACCAACGAGTGTGTTTTAGAAGGGGAAATCGGGTAAGCAGGGGCGCTAACCCGTTGATTTTAATACCTCAGGATACTAAGCAGACCCCACACCGCATCGCGGTGTAATTCTCGGCCAGCGCTGCTCGGATGTAACGCGCCAAGCTGCGGTTGCTAGATATTTGCTACGGAAGCGGCGGAAAAAGCTGCGCTAAGCAAGCGGAACGGCAGGATTGGCTGTTAATCCGTCCAATCCATCATTGGACGCAAAGCCCGCTAGGACGGATAACGGGGCGATGAAGCAGCGACGGTTCTCCAGGGTCCAACTCTGCGTTTCGGACCCATCAATGGGCACAGGATGTTTAGCTTTTTTCGATTTTAAGAAAGGGATTGTCGGGTGGAATTAATTCAAAAAGTAGCCTTGGTTCCTCAATCAGATATCCCTTGAGGTTGGTTTTCTTCCTTGGACCTTGTACGTGGCATGTCCAGATGTTCAGACCGTTGTCTCGTTTCTTGTGAACTCTCAGTTTTTCGAACTGCTTTTGCACCCTACGCCATTCTTCAATCTCCCCATCTGAATCCTGCGAAGCGCCCGGAAACTCCTGCGCGTAGCGTTGGAAGAGACCAGGCGTGACCAGAAATACGCTGCCACCCACCGTGTGTATTTTGGCCTCGCTGTCGTTGATCATCAGCTTGTGGCTCAAGACGCCTTCCTTGACCCAATTCAGGAATGCTTGGCCTGGGTTATCCGATTGAAGCGTTGAAGTATCGTCAGCACTTTCTGACGGTGCATCGTTCGCCCCATGCTCACCCAACTCGAACATGTCCAGCAGCGTGCCGAGGTAATCGGCATTCTCTAGCGCCATGAGATCAGGCTGCGGTTGGCTTTGACCTGACCTTGTACTAGCTGTTTCGGGCGTTGGTGTTGGTACCGGGGTGTCAGTTGAACGGTCATGAACTGCAATGCTCACCGTTCCACTGAAAGACTCGGGCCGGTCTTCGTTCCCCCAAATCAGTGCGGGTTGAAGGCGCAGAAAGGTGAAACTTTGCTGCCAGGTTCCCTGTGTCACAAGCGCCGTCCAGATGGCTTTGCCTTCCGGCGTGGACTCAACCAATCCATGTGACTGCAGTTCGTCAAATACCGCGAGATTGGACGAGGGAATGCCCTCAATCGATTGCGACAGCAGATAGGCTCGTAGCCTGTCCGTGACCGTCTTACTGACGAGCCACAGGGCGTCCTTGGTCAGCCATCCCGCAGCACCTGGCTGGTTGAGTTTCAGCTCGTGCTGAACCAGATGACGTAGTCCACTGATCAAATGATGTTGCAGCGAATGAATCGGCGCTTGCAGCGCCTTGCTCGGGTTTCCGCCGATGTTCTGTGCGGTGGAAACACGGTCTGCCTGCATCACCAGCTCCCCCAGCACGCCGGCACGTTCGTACTGGCCCGCCAGGACATAAAGCAGATTGGCCCACAGTGACGGAAATCCACTGAGCCAATCGAGGATTGGGCGATCGAGAATCTGGGTGTAGAGCAAGCCTGCGGCCGCGCCGTGCAGGTGGTAGTCGCGCCCCTTGAGGTAGCGGAAACGATACGGCTGATCCAGGGACCCCTGCCAAGGATGCCAAACACGGCCATCCTGGCGTTCGACCAGCAGGTCCACGGCGATCTTGCCGATGTCATGGAGCAACGCGCCATAGGCGATGCCAGCGGACCAAGCATCGGTCTGGGCGGCCTGGTCTTCGGGCGCGGCGCCGGTCGGCAGCAGATACGATTGACGCAGTTTCAAACTGCAAGCGACCAGCTCCAACCCATGGTCGAGCATGCCGCCAAGATAAGCATGGTGGTGCGTCTCGCTGGCTGGAAGCTGCTGGACCAGCTCGGCGTAGCGATGGATCGGATTTAAATAGAGCTGGCTGAACTGTGGATGGGAGAGGGCGGTGTACTGCCAAATGCGATCAAGCAACTGGCGGCGATGCTCGGCTGCTAACAAGCTCTGGGACGATTCGATGGGCAGGTACCCATCGGCGACGGTTACGGTTGGTGACGGAGGAGGCTTTTGCCTTTTGTGCCGAAACAGACTGAGCATCATGGTCCTCCCGGGAACTGGTAGAGTCATTGGCCTTTTAGCCTTTTCGGATAGGGCTCTTACCCTTGACTCCCCATTCCCTTCCAACCCTTACCGGTCCTTTTGACGCGTTTCCCTTTGTGCGGCAATCGGAATATCGATTTGTCCTGGTGCCGTTTTGTTGGATGCGCATGCTCGTACGAAAAAGGAAAGTGTCGGTACACTGCGGTGCGAATTTTATTGGGTCTTGTCATGAATCTCACTGACGCCACGCTCGTGCTGCTGCTCGCGGCACGTATCCATGGAACAGACGAAGCCGTCAGGGCCTCGGCGAAGAGCGTGGTCAAGAAGCTACCGCGCAGCAAACGTGATCTGATCTACAAGGTGATCGATAGCCGAAGTCCACTTGAGCTGGTGGATTACCTGACTGAGAATCTGGATACGTAACGGCGTACTGGGGTTACGGGATTACCTCATGTTCTTTGCGTCAGAACTCCGCAGTGTGGGGGTTTTTCTGGGCATAGAAAAAGGGTCCAACTCGTGTTGGACCCTATGAAGCGTTTGCAGCGGTGAGGTGACGATCAAGCTCCATCATTCATGCATCGTGATTCATCCATTACCGTCTGCTTCCGTTGCTGCTCCAGGTTGAGCACATACTCCGAAGCGCATCGGGCCTGGCCACTGGCGCGGAAAATCGCGCGGTTGTCAGCTTTGAGCAGGCCGAGCCAGGAGTCGATATAGCCCTCGTGCCGAAGCTCTCCCCGTATACCGGCGTAGGCACATAAAAAAGCGGCGCCCATTTCGGCGATCAACTCTTCAAATGAATAACCTGGCGAGCCAAATGGACCAGGAGAGGTCACGCCTTCGCGCTGCAATCGAGAGTGGTGTCCGGTCCAGTGCGTCAGCTCGTGAAGTGCAGTGGCGTAGTATCCACCTTGATCGTGGAACTGCGATTTTGTCGGCAGTTGGATGAGATCCCTGATCGGGTGGTAAAAGGCTTCGTCGGCAAATCGATGGATGATGTTTGCGCCCGAACTTAACAGCAGATTTTCCGCAGCGCCGTTGGGGGAGAAGGGATCGCTCGGTTCCGTCTCGAGCACGGTTTCGTTGAGCGTTTCGAGTCCTTCCGTTTGCTCGATGTTGAACAGAAAATGCGTCCTGAGAATGCCAAAGTGAGCGACCTTCGGCTGACCGTTTTCATCTAGTACGGGTTGGCCTGATTCGGTCTGTTCCTCGCGTTCCATCGGTTTATAGAGCACTGCCAGGGTGCTGTGCTCACCCTTACGGATGTGCCCGCCGGCTTTTTTGGTTTGGTTGAAAGTCAGCCAGCGATCTTGAGTGAACCCCTGCAACCTAGCCTCGGTCCAGAGCAACGGTAAATTGATGCCCGAATAGGGACGCTGCGTGATGGCGTTGATGGGATAGGGCTGGTGATGAGCTACGTCAGTTGAGCCATTTGAGGACCAGGGTTTGATCCAGGGGGCTACGCCTTGGTCTAACGCGGTAACGATCTTGTCTGTCACGTCTTGGTAGATATTGCGCATGGCATTTCCCTCGAAAAACCGGAGGAACGCCTTTCCCGTCGGGGAGGGTTCCCCGGTGGGTGTTGGTTGGATTGGTGCAGGACTGCGTATAGCCTGAGTTGGATCAGTGGCCAGGGATGGCCGTTTGCGTTTAGCGTTGCTGCTCTTCCGCAAGCGCTATCAGTAAGGCGTTAGGTTGGCCTGATGCCTGAAGTAGGCTGAGGCTCAGTCGCAGCAATGGTTCATGTTCTGCATCACTCACTGAGCCGAACTTGGCTATCTCGAACACCACGTAGGGTGCGTTTGGATCGGCCAGGTGAGCTTTGAAGGCTGCGCGTACGACGTTGCTCAGCCTATCGAGCTGCAGTTTTTCAGGATGATTTGAACCGTCGAGCAATACCGCGTGTTGCCACGCGTCTGGAGTGAACACAACGGGCAAACGCAGAGTGTTCAGTGCTTCGCTTGTGAGTGAGTCGGACATGGTGTGCCTCCGTTGAAAGCGCGAAGAAACCTGTCCCATAGGGGAAAGAATTTCCCCGCGGCGGGTTGAAGAAAAGCAAGAGGGTTGGGACGAGCCGAGCTCGAAAGACGCTCGGGAGAGCAGTAGGCGTTCATCACCGTGAAACGTGATCGTGCGAGCCACCGAACGCTAATCGCACTTGGGAGGAACCATCACCGGAGTGACGTAGCTTTGAAGGCTCTGGCTACCTGGGAAGGTGCTGTCGATAACAGCGATCCGTACCCTCTATGTAGCTGGATGATATGGATGGGTCAACGGCCATAGAGGCGCTGGTGCACGAGCTGCGTCTGCTGTCTTCCAGTGAAGGTTTTTCGGCTAGGTAAACTGATAAACGGTCAGGCATGGGCGGTTTTCGGTAGTAGGCTATTACTCCTCTCTCAACCATGAAAACGCTCAGAAGAGGGCGAGACCGTGCCGACTCAAAACCGTGTTGAGGTTTCCCGCGTCCACCACTGGGCATATACCTGTGGCATGTCGATAAAACGCGGGTATCGCAAGTTGAAAGGGTTTGAGTCCCGCGTAGCTAAACGTGCGGTGACGGCAGGTATGCCCGCAGGCAAGCTGCTTGTTCGCGGGAGTTTTTTAATCTTCAAGTTGGCAGTTGCTGCAGGGCTGCTTCTAGTTAGCTTATGGCTCACAGTGTCGGTGATAATCCTTATCGTCTTGTGTTGGGCCATCGCGAATGGAACACCTATCAAACCTAAGGATGCTCTCCGTTACAAAGCATATGGCGATCCATATGGTGAGTATGAGTATGGTCGCGCACCCGGTCAGCCTGATTTAAAAGACCTTTAGTCGAGCTCGTCGCTCACTACTTTAAGGCCTTTCCAGCAGACATCAGAGCTCCAGTGCCCCTTGCACCAGCGTCCTGCGCTTGAGCTGCTCCTTTGCTAAGCATGCCGTCGGCGATTGAGCCAACGCTATATCCTGCCCAGCTCATTGCAGCCAAAAACAACATCGGAAGCACGACGAACATTGCCCCCATCACATACTCAATCACCTGTGCCGTGACGGTCCCATCCATGAAGCCAGATGTGGGCAGCGACAAGAGCACCTGATTGGACGCCGACACTTGGTTATACAAGGTATCGAGCATGCTGGAGTCGACCCACCGGGCCAACTCCCACCAGAAGGTCAGCATGTGCAGCGTCAACAGCGCGAACGTCACCGTCATGACGGTCTTTAGCTGGTAGGTACTGACCAGCAGGATCAGCGGCAAGCTGATGATGACGCCCATGATCAGGAAAGCCTGCACCATCGGCAAAGCGGCGCGTAGCGCGTTCATCGCCGGGAAATTGCTGAAGGAGCCGAGAGCCAGCCCAGTGTTGGTGGCCAGGTTATTAAGCCCCTGATTGATCGACCCGCCGCGAGCACTGGAGCCGTAGTCCTGGTACACCTGTCCTGGCGACATGGACATCGATTGCTGGCGCGGGCTGACCAGGTCGCGCAGTGTGGCGTCCTCAATCTCGTTACTCGAACGGCCAGTCAACCAACCTTTTAGCTGAGTCAGCAGCGAAGGATCGACTTGCTCGATCAAGCGCTCGCGCAACCCGACACCACTGTCGCTCCACCACTGTTTGCAGGTGGGATAGCCTGCACCACTCTCCAGCCGTGGCAAGGAAATATCGCGGATTTCATCGTAAGGCCAACTGACTCGCGGTGTCCGTGAGCGATCGGTGTCGTAGTAGCCCGGTGTGTCGAGAAAATAGCGTGAGCCGATCCAGGACGCATCATGACTTTGTGCCTTGTCCAACTGAGGACGGTTGGTGAACAGCCGAGAACGGGAATAGCCGTAGCAGTCGCGAGTGAAGTCGGCGACTTCCTGTAGCAACACTTGGTTATCAATGCGCGAACTGTCGATCTCCATGCGCATCTGTCGGATGTCCGGTGCGCAGGGAATGGAGGCGGTGGCGGCTGCGGTCACTCCTTTACTCAAAGCGTGCACCAGAAACCACCAGATTGGCACGGTGGCAGAGCGTTCTCCGATGGTGTTGAAAGTGGTACCCCAGGCGGTTTCCGCTGGCTTGGCCACGCTGACACCGCAGCGTTGGCTCGCTGCATCGTCGAACGCCATTGAAGCGAGGTTTAGCGGAAAGACCGGCGCGCAGCCGAACAATACGACAATGTAGGCCAGCCAAAGCCGGTTCTCGATTCGAGGTACCGAGAGCAATCCTTTGTTGCCTTCATCCGCTCCTTGCTGACGGGCCGACAACCATTCTTGCAAGATGATTGCACCAAAGGGGGCGGCGAACAGGCCAGTATCGGACAGGACGTTCCAGATACCGTTGTTGATGATCCATGCCAGCAGCGAGAGGTAAAACTCCAGGTAGCTGTTGGTGCTCATGAGCATGGTTGTGACCTCACAATCGAGTGAGCTCGACGCAGGTAAAGAGCAAGAGCCCTAATGTCCCGACGCGTTTCACGCGCAGTCGGTCCTGTGGTCGATGTCGGTAGCGCCTCAACAGGTCCCGCCAGAGTGCAAAGAGGACGCCGTAGAGCAGGATACGCCACCACCGCAGATAAGGCCGTATCGATTCCAAGGCTTGCTGCCAGACCTCGAAACTACCCAGCGCAGTGCGGCCGATCCATGCGATCAGTGCGGCGGTCAGGATCATCCCTGCGGCGATCCCTAGACTTGAAAGCAAAGTGAATAGCAGTGAGCGTTTCATGGCTCACTTGCGCCTGGCGTCAGCGTCGTTGAGTCGGCCTGGTTCGGGGTCGCCTTGCTCGACGGTGCGCGACGCATCGGCACCTCCGGCATGTCGATCGAGCACGAGGCTGGCAGTATTGGTTGTGAGCATCTGTCGGACCTGCAACTCGGTTTGTAGCAGGCGTATCTCGCGCTCCAGTGTGTCGATGTTTTTCGTCAAGGCCGTTTGGGCCGGTTCGGCGGAAGCGATGTTAGGTTCGTGGCTGCCTGCCAGCAGCGTGCGCAATAGCAGGAGCGCTTTGTCGAGTACGCTGGACAGGGCCGTCTCGCTGGCCAAGCGCCGCGCCAGGAGTTCCTGATCAGGATCGTCGCGCAGGGCTTCGATCACACCGCGAGTCACCGGCAGCATCGGGCTGGAGGCTTTGCTCAGATTGTCAGGGTTCGGCGGCAGAGATCCGGACAGTAAGCCTTGCAGGGTTTTGAGGTGTTCACTGTAGGCCTCCTGGATCAGCGGCGTCAGTCCGCTGCCTGCGGTAGCCCGCAGAGTCTCGCAGGTGTTGCAGGTCGCGACTTCGGTCTCGCCCAACACGCGAACAGCCCATTCGGACTCCTCTTGCGGTGAGGTCCATGCCTGGCAAATAGCGCCGCCCAGGCAATCACTGTTACTGATCGAGGTGTTGTCATCCACTGCGCGGTTATGCAGCAGGTTATAACCCGCGCGCACCACATCGGAAGTTGCCCGGATGGGTGTTTGTCCGCTGCCTCCAGCCTTCTGCCCGCCGACCCAAGACACCCCATTGTTGCCGTTACGGGCCTCGGTGTTTTTCACCGCAGCCACCGCATCACCGTCGGTTTGTTCGAGGTTGCCCTGCATTTCCTGGTTCTTGGCCAATGCACCCCAGCCGGCTTGACCGACCTTGTCCGCCATCTTCTCAGCCATGGCCTGGCAGGTCAGCTTGGAACGGTCGAAGTCGATACGCCCCTGCATCACTCCGTTGCTCAACAACTCATAGAGACCCGGGTTGGCACGCTGGATGATCAACGCCGGCAGCGACATCACTGCTTGGGTCGCGTTCTGCACAATGCCGCCCATGATCTGCTGGAACCCTTCGGTGACGCCGTTCAACTGGTTTTGCAGGGTGTTGGTGAGGCTCATGTTTCCGCACATCATGTTCGCCTGCCAGGATCCGCCGACACCGAGCCCGTTGGGGCGATAGAGCGAGCTCGGCGAGCCCGCTGCCGAGCCGCCACCGATGGTGTACATCACCCGATCGTCGAGCACTTCGCCTTGGGTGCCTAAGCGGTAATCGTCCTCGGCGGCGTGGGCATGCGTGGCTATTGCGAGCAGTCCGCAGAGCAACAAAGTCATCGGGCTTAACCATGGTTCTGCAAGAAGCCAACTCATGAAGCACCACCTTCGAAGTCGATGCTGAACAGGAAGGTCTGTCCCTCACGCTTGCAGCAGCTATAGGGACGCCACAGCGACCAGGCATAGCCGCCATCCGCGCTCTGCACCGGATCGTTGGGGAAGATGGCGCATGTGGGTTGAACCACGGGGGAGAGCAATTGCCATTTGTGGGTCGAAGCGTCGTTTTCAACGATTGGGCCAGGCGGCCAATAACCATCGCGTGGTACGGGTGTGAGCGGGACATACACGTGCGGTTGCCAGTTGCGGGTAATGACGTCACCCGCTCGCTGCGCCATCACCGCAGCGGCTTTGAAGTCGTCGGGTTGCACCAAAAATCCTTGCCGGGGATAGATGCTGCCCCACATGTTTCCTGCGAGCTGACGACCGATTTCACGGATCCCGGGCGCGAGCGACTCGGGGTAAAGGCTTTCTGGGATGCCATGACGCCAGGCCAGTGAGTCCAAAGTGCTCAGATAGTAGGGCACGAACGCAGTGGCGCCGCTGGCGCAGGCGTAGCCGGATTGCGAGGCAAGTTGCGTGGCGGCCCAGCCGCCGGGGTGGCCAATGCCATCAACATTTTTGAAACGAGGCAGGTTATCGCGCTGAGTGTTCGGCGTGATCAGGTTACCGCCACCTTCCGCACCGCTGATGGGGTACGAGAGAGCGGCCATCTCGGTCCACGGATTGCTGCCGGTGGTGGTATAGCTCGAGACCACCAGTTCAGGAATGAAGTGACGAACCTTGGTTGAGGTTTTAACCGTGCAGCCAAAAGGGGTGCAGAGCAACCAGAAGCAGATGCCGACGACCCTGTACTCGAGGCAGTCTGGAGAAAGCACGGAGGCGGTAATGCTGCCCGTATCCAGCGCCACGCTTGACCCGGATGCCAGCAGAATGCTCAGCACCAAAGGATGTAACTTCTGGGGCGAAATATACGGGCAGGCAGCAGACATGATCCAGGCTCTGGGTGTATGGCCTGGACAGGTTCAATGATCGAGAGAAGGGTGTCAGTGAGAAAGCCGAAAGCAGGATAGTCGGTTTACAGCGATCTTCTAGATGAGCAGAGGGTCATTCAGCGCTCAGCGTACGAGCAAGCGCGTCAGACTCGATGAGCAGCTGATCCGTTTTGATCTCGAAAATGTTGGCGAGTTTGCAGAGGACCAATAACGACGGGTTGCCTACCCCTCGCTCGATTTGGCTCACGTAGGTACGATCCACCTCGGCCATGAGCGCCAATTGCTCCTGGGTAAGGTTCTTCACGCGTCGCATCGAGCGGATGTTTTCCGCGAGTTGCAGACGGAGCTGTTCGTAGTCTTGAGTCATGCGCGCAAACTGCGCCTTGAGGGACTCTCAATCCACGGGATATAGTCTACATTTGCTCTGATTCAGGCTTTTTGATGCTTAAGCCGAGTGTCAGTTTTGTTTCTATGCTGCTTGGAACAGACCGAGCATTAATAAATAATCGAAAGCTAAGGTGTCTATGGACGAAAATTACGTTTCAGTTCCGGCGGCGGATGGTTGCCCGAGCCTTCTGACGCCGTGGGGCAGCGAATTTGCGCCTATGATCGAACGCGGCGTGCAATGCGCCCAGGCTTGGCTCGGTACTCCCGGCGAGACTCCACTGTGGTGGGAGCTGGCCCAAACACGCAAGACCTTTCCTATCGGTGACTGCCAAGATGCTTTTGAAGCCGGATTCTTGTTGAGGATTCAGCAGCGGCTTCGAGGCGCATCGCAGTAACCGGCCGCTTGCTTTAGAGTGCGATACTTGATTAGATTTCCCTATGCGGATTCTATGCCTCGCGCTCTATCGATCCGTTCAGCTACCCGGTAAGCGGCTTCCAACTCCGAGCAGCCAATGTTCTGCATCAATGTCCAGCGCTCTGCTTTTTCCTCGGGTTCCGTCATGGCCAGGGCGAGGTAAAGGCTGGGCGGCACTGCTCGAAACAGCGTTTCGAGCTTTTTCGACAGCACCACTCCCTCGGTATATTTCCCCGGTTCTTTGCTAGCTGAGAGCAACAAAGATTTCTGTGCAGGCGTGAGCTTCTTGAAGCGTGCTATTTCTTCGCTTTCCGCGGGCGGCATGTTCAAACAAATCCACCATTCGATCATGTTCAGCATGGTCTGCGCGGCGGAAGGAAAGTCGGCAAGGTTTTGCGTCGCCAGCCAGAACCAGGCTCCGAGCTTGCGCCACATCTTGGTTCCCTTGACCACGAATGGCGCCAGCAGCGGGTTTTTGGTGATGATATGGCCCTCGTCAGTGACCATGATGATCGGTCGGCCCAGGTACTGGTCGCGCTCGGCCAGGTTGTTCACGGTGTTCATCAGGCTGATGTAGCTGATGGACATCTGGGCCTCGTAGCCTTCGCGAGCGTAAGTGGCGAGATCGACAATGGTCACATCGCTTTCGGGCCAAGGTGTGCCTTCGCGATCGAACAGTTCACCCTCGAAACCCTGGCAAAACAGGTCGATGGATTCACCCATTTCCTGGGCACGCTCACGACGCTTCTCCGGCAAGTGCGTGTCGGCGGCGACGCGCAGCAACGCGTCGCGCACATCGTGGGTCAATACCTGTCGACACGACGCGACACAGGTCTGTGCCGCATCGAGAATGCACTCGCGGATTAAGCTGCGATCGGCTCGACTCAGGCGCGCCTCTTCCTTAGCCTCGCCGCCGGTGATCATCAGCCGGGCGGTGATTTCCAGTTCGCCAAGAACATCGCGTTGGTCTTCTCGACTTGCTGCCGCCTCATCGTCCAGCTCATCAATCGACAGACTCGCCACCTGATCCGGTTGCTCGACCAGGCGCCAGGCATCGGCGAACGGGGCGAGACTGACCGAGGCGCCAGGTTTTAATTGGACCTTATTGACCGACAAGCCCTGAGTTGCGAAGTAATCACCCTGCAAGCCGAATGAGTTGCCGGCCTCGACGATAAACAGGCGAGGGCGGTACACGGCCATGACCTGCATCAGTAGGGTGACCAGGGTGGCCGACTTGCCGGCGCCGGTGGGGCCGAACAACAGCAGATGGCCGTTCATGGCCCGATCTAGGCGTGACAATGGATCAAAGCTCAACGGCGAGCCACCACGATTGAACAGGGTGATGCCCGGGTGGCCGGTACCTGTACTGCGGCCCCATACCGGGAGCAGATTCGCCAGGTGCTGGGCAAACATCAGGCGCGTGTACCAGTTGCGCGTGTCGCGGGCCGGGTTGTAAGCCATTGGTAGCCAACGCAGGTAACTGTTGCAGGCGGCGACCTCATCGCCTTCGCCTACCGGTTGCAGCCCCGCACCCAGCAGTGCGCTGGCCAGGCTGACCGAGCGCTGGTGCAATTGCTGCTCATCGTGACCGCGCACGTAAAACGCCAGTGTGCCCCGGTACAGCTTGTGCTGGCGGCCAATGATCGCGCGAGCCTCTTCAACATCCTGGCGGGTCTGGGTTGAGGCCAGGTTTTCTCCTATGGATTTGCGCGCTAGGCGGTTTAACTGCTCCTCGAGCATGTCCTGCGGCTTGATCACTAGAGTCAGGCTCATCACTGTGCCTTCAGGCAACTGGTCAAACAGCGCATTCACCGCGTCACCCTTGCGGGCTTCCCCGGTGAGTTGACCAATCGACGGTGCCCGCCGCAGTTTGTCCACCACCATCACCCGGTGGGGCTGATCGTCGAAAAACCAGAGTCCGTGCTGCACATCCGAACGCGGTTCGTTGAAGAACAGCCGCTCGGCAAAGTCGTGATCGAAGGGCAGTTCTAGTGACTCATCTTCGCTCGACTCTGGATAGGCCACGCGGCGGTAGAATTCTTCGGGCGCTTCATCGGTGAGCTTGGGTGCCGGATTGAACCAGGGCAACAACCAGGCATACAAACCTCGGCCATCGACTCGTGTCGATTGCACGCCGCACGCCTGCAAGGAAGCACTGATACGTTCGCAAGCCTGTTGCAGGGATTGCACTGGGGTGAGTCCCGTCTCATCAGCGTCAGACTCAAACCAGCGATAGACCACCAGGCGCACCCGTCGGTTATTGCCACGCCAGGGCAGGCGCGTCACCACCTTATCCTCAAACAAACCACCGGGCTTGACGATGGCCTTCAGATGATGGCGGCTGAGCGCCAAATACGCCTGGGTGAAGACGGTGCCTCGTGCGCTGTCCTGAATATAATCGGTGAGCCGGGTCAGGTAGGGGGTGAAGTCGTTATCGTCCTGGCAGAAAAACTGCGCCACCCAAGGCGCTTGATCCAGCTCGTCAAAGCTATCCTGTAGGGCGTCTTCAAGGGCATCGCGGGCCGCCATCAGCCAATCAGGTTCGCGCCCTTCGGTGCCGATGGGCAGCAACTCGAACACCGCACCCACCGAGCGATTGTCATCCAGCAGAAAACACTGTTCGGTGTCGAGGTATTCGACCCATGGCAGGTGATCGGTGAAGCTGGGGTGGTGCGCATACAATGCGGCCTCATCGGCCAAGGTGGCACGAGGGCGCAATGGGTGGCGCCAGGCTTTCCACGCAGAAGAGCCCTCACCCGAGTCGCCGGTAGGCACTATAAGTCTTCCTGACGTTCACCCGGTAATGCGTACTGCACCCGTTGGTAGAACGGAAAGACGGTTGAGTACCCCGGGACCGGTGCCTGCTCGGTACCACTCAAATGCGGATACACGTACAGCACCAGATCGGGATTGGGCAGGCGAGGGAACAGATTGTGGATCTCGTTCGCCGCGGTGCGCGTATACGGTTCCTGAAGAGACGCGGAGGAATCTGCCTGAGCCAGCGGACGGCGTAGCTGCTGCCGAGCATCCAGCAGTTGCTGCTGAGTGCCTTGCGAACCGGCGCCATTCCAGATATCCATCATGGTTTGCTCGCCATGGGGCAGCAGCGTCTCCTTGTCGGTGGAGCACCCTGTGAGGACCAAGGAAAACACGCTAATCCAGGTCAGGCAGGGAAACGTGGATTTTTTCATGGCGTACGCTCCGGCCCTTGGGCTCGTAGTCGATGGTGATTTCATGGTCGAGGTGCAGCGCGACTTGGGCGGCCGGTGGCACGTACACGGCAGCAAAGGTCTCGCCATACAATTTGTTGATCCACCCGCGGATGTCGCTGACCCCACCACTGAGAATTGAATTCAGCGCGCTATTGCCACTGCTGCTGGTGACCCCAAGCGTACTGCCGCCCGAACTGATCACGCTGCTGTTGTTCTGCTCATCCCCGAGCAAGGCGGCGACACTGGCGCCGGCGGCAGTGATCAAACTCTGGCTGCCGAGGTACTGTTGAGCGTTTGAGCGGCGTTCGCCGGCAATGCACGGGATGCCATATGGATCGGATAGGTAACCGAGTCCGCCACGAATCTTGTCGGTGTTCGAGCTCTGGGTGGTGGAGGCATTGCGGCTGGCCACTGCCTTCGGCTGAGGCATCGTGCGGATGGTGCCGTCAGTAAACACAAAGGTGATTGACTCGACCTGTCCGCGTACGCACGACAGGGTCCAGTCACCGGATGCCGTGCCGCTCATAACGGCCCCCGCGACGTCCGGCAGATCGATGCCGTTGGCGGTCAGGTTCTCGGGGCCCACCAGTACTTTGAAGGGATAGGGATCATTCACGGTGCCGTCGACTGGGACTCGGCCGATCAGCGCGGTCATGGCGACCGAACCCATCAATGTTGCGTTTTCGGGAATGGTGTAGACCGGCTTCGCGCCTTCGGTACGATCAGCGGAGCGTGTCAGGTCATGTTCACCCTTGGTGACCTCGTGTAACTGCTTCTGGCTGCGGTCGATGGCATTGTCCTTCAAACCCTCCAGTGTGTTGAAGGCAGTAGGCAGACTCAGGGTGGACGCGGTCTTGGTTCTGCCCTGGGGGGCGGTGGACAGAGCATCCGAGGGCTCAATCCACAGCAGTGCATCATTGGCAGAATGCTGCCGTTCGAACTGGGAGCCGTCGCCCGGCTCAAGCCCCAGTCCGATAGGCATACCCTTGTCTTTGCCGGTCAGCCCTGACAGCTGCTCCTGCAATTGCGCCAGCAGACCACGGGCCTGGCGACTGTCTTGTTCCGCTTTGAGTCGAGCCTCGTTGGCTTGTCGTCGACCTTCGTCGACCTGTTGAGTCACGCTGCCAAGCGCCGTCTGGATACGCGAATCAACATTGTTTTCCCGCTCGCGCAGGCGGTTGTTTTCCGTCTGCAGCGAATCGTTGTGTTTCTTCAAACCGAGCATGTCGCTGCGCATGGCCTTCACCTGGCCGACCAGGGTTGCGACCGTATCGCGGGGGGTATCGCCCGCAATACCGAGCGACTTGGCTTGCTCGGCGGATAGCTGAAGATTGCCTTGATCAACCGACTTCTCTGGAGAGGAACTGCTGCCACCCGCGACCCAAGTTTTCAGGATAATCAACACCACGCCCAGCAGCGCAGCCGGTACCAGCCATTTGAGCAAGGCGTTAGCTTTCATCGCCAGCACCTCGCGAAACGGCCGGGAACAGCACGGCTTGCTCAAGGCCGACACTGCGGGTGACAAGGTAGGCGATCGTGGTGTCTTCAGCGCTGCCGACAGGTCCGAGGAAAGCATGCTGGAAAGCCGCGGCGAATAGCTTGGCCTGAAGTCGACGTGGATCGAGTTGCACCGTCTCTGAACCACGATTGCGCAGCTTCACGGCCGTCACCCAGTAATCACCGAGTCGCCAGGCGGCGATGGGCGTGCTGGACACGTGTTCGATCGGCAGCAGGGTTGGCAGTTCGGTGCGCAGCTTGAGCGGGACGCGGCGTACGCCGGGCAGGGACTCCACGGTGCGTAGCGGCGCATACAGGCTTTGCGCGGCGTAGCGTGTCAAAGCGACTGGGATTGGCGTACGTTCTGGAACAGGGACGGTGCTGGATTCAGCCTCGGTAGGCTGCTCCTGAGTATTCTTAAGAATACGCACGGGTTCCAGCGGTTGATCGCCAGGCGTGGCCGCAATGTCCAAGAGGATGATCTCTCCCGTCGCGACAGATTGCAGCTGTAGGCGGGTCGGGGCGATGGCCTCCGACGCGCGCAGGTACAGCGTGCCGCCAGTTGATTGCACGCGCAGCTTGCCCGTCAGGGTTGAGGGCACTCCGACGCGAACAGCCTCATCGACAAAGACCACCCGCTCCTGATTGATCACCAGTGGGACCGCGAGAGGGAGGCGTTCCCAGCGCATCAACTCGACGGCCTGCGCTGCAACTCCCCATAGCATCAGTGCGATGGTGAGCGCCGGGGTAGAAATCCGCTTCATGAATCACCTCCAGGCAGAGCGATTTTTTGTGGCGTGCCTTGATAACAATCCAGTGCCAGTCCCCACTTGTTGTGTTCGGGATCGAGGTCGAACCGCACCACGCGTAGTGGATAGCGCACCACCACCCGTTTCACCGGTTCCGCGGCGTAATATTCATCAGCGTTGAGGTCGAGGGTGACCAGCCAGCTGTCGCGGTCGAGTTGCTTGACCCTGAGTTCCGGATCTTCGCTGTAACCGCGGCCCAGAATTTCGTAGACCCCGCGCACTCGCTGGCGCAGTTCACCGGCGGCCTTGCGGTATTCGTAGTCGCCGTCGAGGAAGGCTTTGCAGGCAGGTGTCAGGTAGGACTGCAAGCCATAGATGGCGCGGCGATAATCCTGCTCGCCATCCGAGGGCCAGCGGTTTAGCTGACCAAAGATATACAGGGCAAAGGCATAGATATTTTCTGAGGGGATATCCCACCACTTGCGAGTGCTGCCCGAGCGCAGATCTGGTGGTACATGCACGGTCAGATCGGTCGGTGCCGAACGCCAGCCGTACCAGAGCCCGGCACAGACCAGGGCAAGGATCATTACCGCCAAACGCAGGCTGAAGATATGCGCCTGTTGGGCATCGACCTTGTTTCGAAAGCGGCTCATCGCTGCCACCGGGACAGAGCAGGGCGCAGCCGACGCGAGCGGCGAACCGTCCAGGCGCCGGAGTGAAGGATCAAACTTCCGCGACCCAGGCGCCAACGGCTGGCGAGGACCCATTCGATTTTGCGGTATAACCAGGTCTCGGGGCGGGCTCGTTTGGCCCGACGCAGTAGCGCCCCACCGGCCAATAACACTACCGCCATGCCTGCGATCATGCTGGTTGGCGCCACGGCAATGGAGGCGGTGGCAATCGCCAGAGGAACTCCCAGCACCAGCCCAATGATTGCGCCGGTACCGAGCGCTACCCACATCTCATCATTAGTCAAACCGCGCAACACGGCAGGATCACGATTGAGTCGCTCAGGCAGAAACACTAAGGTGCCGTCGGCAAGGCGTTCGATAGTGTCGTTCATGTCGGCCTCACAGAATTGCGGCAGCCTTGGTTAAGAACCAGATAATGATCACCACCAGCAAGGCGCCGATGCCTACCACGGCGCCGAGGTCCTTCCAGGTCTTGCGCTGGTTCTGCACGTCGGCATAGACGGTCAGGGAGTGCCAGGCCACGCCGAGAAACGCGAGCAGAGCGATCAGCAGACCGAGCAGGATGCCGCCGTCGTAGGCGTAGTTTTTGATCGTCTCGATCAACCCGGAACCTTCACCACGAGAAGGCGCTTCCATAGTGGGGAGATCGGCAAAAGCCAGGCTTGGACCGAGCACCAACAACAGACCGATTAGGCGCTGGCTGGCACGATCGCGCAGGTTGTTTTTCAGGGGGGAAAAATACTTGAGCATGGCGGCGATCTCCTAGATTAGGACAAGGTGAAGAACATCAGGACGAGTAGGGCGAGCAAAACGCGCGCGGCAATGCCGCCGAAGTCTCCAAAGCGCACACTGCCAGTCGCCCACCCTCGGTAAGCCGTCCACATCACCCAGGCGCACCAGAGCAATACCAGGACGAGAACCAGGGACAGCCAGAGCGTCGAACTGCTTTGCGGTGCGAAGCCGGAGGCGTTTTGGAACGCAGCGGTCTGAGCGTCAGTCATGCTCATGGCGACGGCTCCGTTAGCGGGGTGTCGAGGCGGTAATCGCCGACGAGTTCGGCGGGATCGCGGGGTTGAGCGCGAGAAGGGGAAAGATAATCCTGCACACCGTGGCGGATGCGCTGGATGTCTTGAATTAGGCGGGGATAGTCGAAGCGATATCGTGTGGACGTGCCTAGAGTATTGTTTGTATTTGCGCGATTCGCGAGGTGCTCGGTAACCTCAAGCTGTTTTTGGATGAGCTCCATCTCAACCGGTTCTTGACTGGGTGTCGCGTTGGCGCAGCTGCACGCCACCAACAATATGGAAATCAGAGGGCGGGGGATGAAGGGAGTAAGCATGGCGATTGGCTCTGGATTCTCACGTGCAGGATTGTGAAAGTGACTAGCTAAATCCCTAGGAAAACTGAAGCAGAGACAATCGTTTTTGAGGGCGATTGACCTCTTGGGTGTTCGTGATTTGCGCGGTTCACATACGCCGACGATAGGGTTGTGCCGAGGTGTTACCTCCTCGCTTTTGGACATGAAGTCGGTTTTTAGGGAGAAGTTTTTATGCAATGGGTTTATCTGTTTATAAAACCATATTATTGGGTATCTTTCATTGCCTCTTATGGGGTAGCGCAGAACCTAGAAGGGATTGGGTGGTTTGGTTATTTTAATGGCATATACGAGCCAGGTATACCGTACCCGTTATTGAATCTTAGTCCCGTTGCGGGCGTTAAAATAATCTCTACGTTTTTTTTCATGCTCTTGGTTTTGATGGGCTTTATATTTGTCAGAGGTGCTTATGTTCTAGGGCATAAGCCGGGCCTGTTGGGTTTGTTGGTCGTGTTTTTTCCTGGGGTTTTATCATTGGCTGGGTTCTCGCCGAGTTGGTGGTTACTTATTCCTGAAAGCTTTAATCTGGGGGCGGGCTATATAGGGGGTTTTTGGAGTAGCGGGATAAATTTCTTACTTGCGTTCGTCTTGGGGTGGTCGATTGTTTTAATTGTCGCAAATTTATTCAAAAGCCCGAAGTTTAAGCGTGGCTATGACCATCTGTGGTGTATGTTAAGCCTGGTGGGATGTATGTATTTGGTGGTTGACTCTCAAGCAAGATTTGATCGCGATCAAATGGTTGATACTAATAAATTACTAGGGGATTATTTGCTATTTTATAAAGGTCGGTATCAAAGCTTGAAGGGGAGTTGTCTAACCGACACCTCTTTTTCAGCGGCCGAAAATGCAGTCTGCAAGTCCGCTATCAATGTGTATTCGACATTATCGCTAAATAGCGTCGGGGATGAGCCAGAATTGAGGCGATACGGAGATTCGTGGCTGCAATCATTACCAGATCCCAATGATATCGCTAGGATAAATGCTTATTTTTGTACTCATAACGGCAGTGACGCGTGCCGTGAAACGCCTTCCCATCTAATGATAAGTAGTCAGGAGTTTGGTAGCAAAGATTACATTCCATTGAATGCCCATGGGGAGCGTGTAGCTAAACTTTATGACAAGCTTGGAAAGTTAGTCGATAAAGTTAAACTGAGTCGCGAGCACGAAAATCTAAAGTATTTCCTCTTTTGTATTGTTTCTTTTCTTGCCGGCGGCAAGGCTGCAACAGCGACATTGTCAATAATAGGAGAGGGTAACATGAAGTCGCGCTCGTGGTTGTTGCGAGCATTGAGAGTAATATTTTTTAAGTGGTGGTTCCTTATAAAGCTGAGGGCTCGCTAAGTGACAAGTCATTCTGGTTTTCCGGCTCACTTGGGTAGGAGTGCTGTGAGTTCCTTGGTTGTACTTCAGGTGGATTGTTTAAATGTATTTTTTGAATGTGGTTGTCGTCAAGGCAGTGGCTACACCGAGCATCACGGCGCAGGGAATAAAAACGGCCGTTGGATTGAATGTAATGGGCAATAATAGGTAGATGATCCAGGGCATAATCAATAGCGGTATCAAAGTCCGTTTTGCACGGTGGTATACAAAGCTACTTTCCCGACCTGCGCCAAATTTACGCAGGTCTCGGCGTATCAAGCCATCGATAAAACCAGTGAACATGGCTAGCAAAAATAAGGGGGTGGCCAGGATCAGAATGGCTAGGCGCACCATGAAGGTAAATGTCACATACACTGCGGCCAGCACGAAATCTTCAATGCTCACGTACAGCTGATTGGTCCAACTCCAGAAGCCGATACCCTGGCTCGACACCCGCGCCTGCCGGGCAAAATCCGCAAAGCCAGTCTTGACCAACAGCCACTGATTGAGAAAATCCAGCCACTGGACAATCGTCTGTCCAGGCTGTTGGATGATGAGTGAAGCTTGGAAGTGCTCGCTGAGCCATCCCACTTCGCTATTCAACATGGCCTGGCTGTGTCGCCAGCCCTGATCGCCCCAGAAGAGCAGCAGGCCGGCGAACTCTATGAAGATCGAGAACAGCAACGAGGCGATCAGCAATCCGATGATGCGCAGGATTAAGGCGGTCGCCGAGATGATTAACCCCGAGCGCTGGACCGGTTGTGGCGGCGTGTGCCGGACGGAACTCGCCATCGTTCACTCCATTGCGCGCTGCAGTATTGATGTCGTCACGACGCCTTCTGGACAGTTTTCTGCTGAATCGAAACCTGAGGCAGGGGCGGGCTATCCCACCTGATCCAGATCGAAGTTGGTTGTTGGGCCGCCACCGCTTGCGCTCCACCATTGCCCTGCCTGCTCGTTGTAGGTGGCCCGCATTCGCTGGGTGAGCTCCTGTAGGTCCTTGGGCATGGCATCGTCGTTAGAGGGTTTTGGCAATGGCATGCGCACTTTCCAGAGCTGCCCACCGGCCTGGAAAGAGAACATTTGCCCTTTGGGCAAACCGACGATGTGTGCGGGTTCGATCAGCGGCACACTGGTGCTGCTGACACGGTCCTGTGAGGACGAGGTGAAGTCCGTGTTGGCTTCAGGATCGGAGGTATCGGTGGCACCCGACACCAGGGTCTTGGTCAGCACGTTAACCTTGGGCAACTGCTGTGTGAGCAGCTCCGCGGTGGCGGTCTCGCGTACGCGGAGCATCTGCAACGTATTGAAGTTACCAATAACCTGGCCGGCCTTGGCGCGATTACCAATGCGCGCTTCGATATCACTGAGGGTCTGGGTGTAAGCCGTCACCTGGATGCCAGCGCCACCGCCCTTGTTGATCAGCGGGATGAATTCATCACCCATCAACTCGTTGAACTCATCGGCGTGGAGGTTGATCGGCAGCTTGTCACTGCTACTGCCCGATGCGGGCAGGCCATGGTCGATGCCGTGTTTGTAGATGTGTCCGGCGACCGAGACCAAGTCTGCGAACATGGAATTGCCCACCGCGGCGGCCACCTCGGCGTCGGTCAGTGCATCCAGACCAACGTAGACGATGCCGCGTTTTCGGATGATCTGCATCCAGTCGAAGATCGGCCGCGGGTCATCCAGGTCGGTGTAGTTGGGGGCCAGTAACTGGGCGGTCTTGCCGGTGGTGAGTTTCTCCAGCAGCGGCAGTAGCGAGGCAACGATTTTGTCAAAGTAAGTACGGTCGTAGCGCACCGCCGAACGCAGCCCGTCCATTACGGGATCAAATACCCGCTTCACCGCCAGGTACTGCTCGATGGCCACCACGCGTTTTTCGCGTCCCACCATATGCCGGGGAATGTTTTTTTCGGTGAGCTTGCCTTCAAGCTGGACGATCACTTCCCATGCTTTCGGATCGGTTCTGGCGAAAAATTGCTGGGCATACTCAATGAACAATGCGTCGATGTTGACCACATGCCGTTGGATTTGTAGGTAGTCTGGGCGTCGGCCCAACTCGATCAGGGCGCGGGCGATGATGTTGACGAAACGCCAGGCGAACTCGCGAAATGCCGCCGAGTTGCCTTCACCACTGAGCTGCCCGGCGATGCGCGACGCCACTTCCGAGATGCGCCCGAAGCGTCCCACGGCGTTGTAGCGGGCGGAGATCTCCGGCCAACCCAGATGGAACACATAAAACTCTTTCTCCCGACCGGCGCGTTTGGCTTCGACGTACATGCGCTTGAGCAGGTCGGCATCGCCCTTCGGATCGAAGACAATGACCACCTCGTGTTCGACGCGATGGATGTCTTGGGTGATGTACACCTCGGCGAGCCGCGTCTTGCCGACACGGGTCGTGCCCAGCACGAGGGTATGTCCGACTCGTTCACCCAGCGGCAGACTGACTTCCGTTTCGTCCGGCTCAACCCCATGCAACAACGGTGAGCCACCGACTGGGGGTAAAGGGCGCAACGGATTAAAGGCGCTGTCCCAGGCCGTGACCCGGGCCAGTGTCGAGAGCGGAAACGGTGCATGTTCCAGGCGACGTTCGAATCCACGTGCCAGGCGGTAACGGGTCGGTTGGTCGACGTAGTGAGCGACGGCCGGATCCTGGGCCTCGACTAAGCGCTGGGTGTGCAGGCGGGTCCAGCGAAAGCCTCGGCCCATGAACAGACGTTTGCGGCTCACCGGAATCTGCTGGCTGGTCAGCTCGTAGCGAGGCAGCCGGCGGATATTGCGCCGATAGCGCAACACCTCCCAGGCTTGTCGGAGGCGGATCAAACCGAACAGGGCATAGGCCAGAGCCGCAATCAGACCGATCTCGGGTGATAGGGCGACGGCCCAGGGCGAATACACGCACAGCACCGCCGCGGCGACGCAGATCGCCACGGTATACAGCTCGACTGCGGGCCGGAGTTTGGACTCCATCGCATGCTCGGCCATGATCCAGACTCACTGTTCCAGTGAGGTGGCTGTGATTAAGATAGGGTAGTGCTCAATTTTCAGGCGAGAGGCGATGTCGTTGCCGTTGACCGGCAGGATGGTGATGCCCGGCGCGGCTGCTCGAATTCGGGCCAGGGCTTGAGTATCGGTCACTTCGACGGCGAGGCCGGCCGCCCCCATTTCTTGCAGTTCAGTCGCACGCTGATGCAGCCAAGCCAGTGACTGGGGATCCTCACCTACTAGGAAAAATGGGCGTAAGCCCGGCATCTTTAGGGCGCGAGACGTGATGTGGCCGGGGCTCAAGTGAGAGCTGTGGACGGGTAGTATCCAGGCTTCATCGGCAAACGTGGACAGGTCCGCATGCATGGCCCGACTAGGCTGGATCTTGTTGTTTATTGGCGGCCAGGCGACCTGAAAATGGAGGCGGGTGAAGTCGCTAGGCTGATCCCCGGCTACGGTCGGTTCCGGCTGGGCGAAAGGAGCCAAGAGCAGGATGAAATAGCAGATAAGGGGTATTCGCTTCATTGTGGTGTGCCCTGTTTGAAGGAAACCTGCAATTGTTCGAGTTGTCGGGAGAAGCCGGCGCGGTAACGCGCGGCCGGCGTTCCTCCTGCCGGGCGGTGATACCGGCCAGCAGCTGACACCCAATCACCGGTGACGGCGTGATGCTCTTGCAGCAGCGCGGCAGTCACGGCCAGATTGCGGTAGGGTTCGAGGGCTTCGCAGGGACTGGAAAAATGCTGTCCGTGATAACCCAGGTTGATTTGCCCAAGCCCGGCATCGACCCGCTTGGCGTCATACCGAGCAAGCGCCTGAAGCAAGGCGTGACAGGCGGTCTGACGATTGGCGAAACGGTAAGGGCTACCGGCAATATTCAGCGTCCAGGGCCACGGCAGCAGTCGACCACGGAGGCGGGCGCCACTCTCCTGCAGGGCAATCGCGAACAACACCGTAGAAGGGACGTTGGCGTCATGCGCTGCCAGTTGATAAGCCGGAGGCGGAAGTTCGTCTGCCCGGACGGCGTGCACCGTCAGCAGGAGCGCAATAGCAATCAATCGAGACGTTGCCATTGTCCGTTCACCTGCTGAAATGTGACGGGTAACTGTCTCGGGGCTCCCAGGCTGAACCAGCGCCCGCGATCATGGTTCAGGGTGATTTGCCGGTGTTGGACCTTGGCCTGATCGATGTCCGCTTGCCTAGCCCAGCGACGGACGCGTTCATCCTCGCCTTGGCTGCCCACCAGGTAAATATCAAACGCCGTATCACTGCTTTGCAGACGCTGTGCTTCAGCGGTGCACGCTGGGCAATGGTCCTCGACAAACAAAGCTCGGCGCGGCTCTACCGGTGAGCTAGCGGTGGGCGGGGATGCCATACCCTGAATCGGCAACAGCCCCGGAAACAGCTTGGCCCAAGCCGCGGTGTAAGCATTTTGGTAAGCCAACTCGCGCTCGGCACGTTTGGCTTCCAGCGCTACCTGCAATTCGGCATAGCGCTGACGCTCTTGGTCGTTCTCTGCTTCGACGCCGAGTGCAGTCAGCGGATCGAGATTCGGGCTCCAGTAACCACGCGCCCCGGCTTGGATCTGTTCGAAGCGTGTCCACTCCTGCTCCGTCAGACCCCAGCTTGCCGCCTGTTTAGAGTGCGAACGCTCCAGCGGAGCAGACTGCGTGTCCTGGGTCCGTGACGGTGTCGTGGCAGGGTTAGCCATCGCAGCGTCGGTGCTAAGCAGTGAAACGAGACAGACAACGGAGGACAGTAGCGCTCGGTTCATGATCGTTTCTCAAGGGAATGGTACGGTCTGGTCTGGGTGATTGGTCACCGCGAAGATGGCGGCCTTCAACTCCATCACCTTCAACTGCCATGTGCCGAACTGCTCGCCGTTGTGCAGCAACTGGATATCCTTGAGTGAGCGACTATCAGGAGGAGCTACGGCCAGAAAGAGCTCGCCACCGCGAGACTCAATACCCAGCACTGAGAATGGCGGCGAGAGCGGGGCAGGCTTTGGGGGAGGGGCTTTTTTCGGCTTGGCCGAGGAGGGCGTCGGTGGTGGGAATGGTGGCTGGCTTTTGAGGTCCAGGAGTTGCTGCTCGACGTGCTCAAGTCGTGCGCGTAGCGCGATCATGTCGGCTTCGGTGGCACGGTCTGCCAGACCGTCGCGTAGCTCCTGTATCTCTTGCGCCCCTTGATCCAACATCGGATCGAGGGTATTGGCCTGTTGCTCACCGGTATCGACCATCTGCTTCAGGTCTTTCAGTGCGTACTGCAGCTTTTCCTGGGCATCCAAGAGGGTGCTTGAATCACGTTGCAGGGTACCCAGGGTCTGTGCGCGTTGGGCGTTCGCATTTTCCAGCTCGGTCATGCGTTGATACTGGTTATACAAGCCACCACTTAGCCCGGAGACCGCCAGACAAAGTGAGCCGACAATGAGAGTTTGAAATGTTGAGGCTTTCATGGACGAGCCTCCGACTGATGGGACGAGGTTGGCGTGACCCGCACCGTGCCGCTATTTTTCTGCGGTTCGAAGCAGACCGAACGGCTAACTTCATCGGTCGTGAGTTGCCAGGCGGGGCCAGCCAGCACTTGGAGCGCGCTGCGTAATGAGATAGGGCCGAGCCGGTAATGGGCGGCGGGCAGAGGCCGGGTAAACAGTATTTTCACTGGCTCTTCGGCAGGACAGAGCGAATAACCCGAGCGCAGCAGCACGTAGTGCATCGCTTCCTGTACCGAAGAATTCAGGTGGGACGGAATGCTCACGTCAACGATTTGAGCGAGAAGATCACGTTGTTCCGTGGTGGGGTCGGTGCTGACCAGCGTATAGCGGCCATAGCGGAGCTCTGACGGATGGTTTTCGTCGGCTGGGCTCCTCGATAACTGAGGCCGATTGGAGCCACCGTCAATCTCTGGATGAGTCGGCAATGGGGTTGGGATTTGCGCGGTGCAAGCACTCAACAAGCCCAGCAGGCAGACAGGCGTGAAAAAACGCTCCATGGAAAAAACCTCATGTCAGATTCAGTGGAGAACCTGACATGAGGTGAAGGAGCCAAGCAGTGAGAAAGTCGATTCAAGGCGAGTCGCGTTAACGCTGAAGGCATTACTACTGATCAAAAATGGCTAGCCCATCCAAGACGGCAGCGTCGGGGTCGAAAATCAACAACCTAACATCCGCCAATGCCGCCAGATACAGCACGTTGATCAAGGCCTCCGGCGTACCTGCGTCGAGCTGCTCTTGCCTCAGCGAAGAGTAAGGATTGCCCTCGATCTTCACCAAGTTATCGTCGGTCCAGGGCGTCCCGATCAGCTTACATCCGATGCCATTGCAGTCTGGCAGGGCAAAGGGTTCAAACAGCAGTCCGGTTGGCTTGGAGTCGAAATTGCCAACCCGGATTTCCAAGTGGCGTAGTGCTTCGTCAGTGAGGTGTGCGGTACTGATTTCCCAGGCTCGACTGTAGTGTCCTGTGTCGAAGTTCAAGCGATGGATCATGGCTTGGGCTTCTTCCAGGGAGTACAGGTCACCGACGTGATGTCGCTCGTTGAGCATTTCGCCAGTCACGGCATAGGTCACTTGCCGCACCAGTCCGGTGGATTGGAAGCGTTCATCCAATTCATCCGGGATGGACTGACCCTCGCTAATCAGAGCGAAATCGTCATTGAACAGGCACGGGTGCAGTTCTAACGCGTCATCGGGCAGATGGGCTTGTGCGTCGTGTACGGGGCGAAAGCAGGGAGGGCAGTCATTTGCGTAGGTGATCTGTAGCAGTCGTTCGATATGCAAGTTGTCGTAGCCGCGAGCAAATGGGTTTGAGGTTTCCGGCAGAGCTAAGGGTTGGGGTGTTGGGTTCATGAGGATTCTCCAGGAGGGAAATGAATAAGGCGTCCGAAGACGCCTTTGGGGGGTTAAAGCCAGCCATGCTCGGCAAGGGAGAGAGGACGACCTTCACCGACGATGAAGTGATCCAATAAGTGCACTTCAATCAAGTCCAAGGCCTCTTTCAACCGTGCGGTCAAGGCGCGATCCGCCAGGCTGGGTTCCGTGCAACCGGAGGGGTGGTTGTGAACGACAATGGCAGCTGCCGCGTTATGCGTTAGCGAGCGCTTGACGACTTGGCGGGGGTAAACACTGGCGCCATCGATGCTTCCGTGAAAGAGGATCTCGAATGCCAGAACGCGATGGCGAGCATCGAGAAAAATCACACCGAAAACCTCATGCTCTTGGGGTGCAATATGCAGTTTTAGATATGAGGCCACGGTGTCAGGTGACGTCAGGTTCGGGCCGCGGGTGAACAGCCGGCGATCCAAAATGTGCAGCGCCTCGTTGATCAGCTGGTTTTCCTGGGCGATACGATCAGCCTCGACATCCGAGGCTTCAATCAGGGTGAGTTGGGTGCTCATGGGGTACCTCCGAAGGGAACAATCCGGGGGTACACACCCGAGGGGAGTGGTGTCCCCGAGGTGGATATAGAATGACGGGCATTGCGCGATGACGCGCTGTTTACAGCCGAGTGAATCGGTGGCGTTGTCCATGCAGGTGTGAATCGCAACCGTCGCAGGGCAATGGGGAGAAGGTTTTTATGCCACGGCCAGTTTCGGGGTCGAAGTCGGCACTGATGGGCATTAGCCGAACCAGCCCGCGATGGAGGCCGGCGATGCGTTTCTCGATTTCATCCGTCGTGTAGTAGAGCGATAACGTGCTGTAGTCCTCGTAAGCCGCAGCGAACATGCAATCGTCGCAAAGCCAGAAGGATTCCATATGGGCTCTCCTGTGCGGATTGAAGAAAGGCGCTCGATTGAGCGCCTTGATGTAAAACACCATGGGCTGTTCAGGCGGACTGAGCAGCACGCGTGGCGACACGGCGGGCCGTGCGGGGAGCGGATGCAGATTCAGGTTCTGTCCTGGATTCTGTTGGGTTCTGGGTATCCTCAGCTTCGGCATCAGCCGACGTTGGGGATGGCACACTGTTTGGCGCTGGCTCAGCAGGTGCTGTTGCCTCCTGCCTGGCGGGCGCTTTGTACTCGAATACGCCGTTGACCTTGATCCAGTCGATGAACAGCAGACGACCTTTCAGGCTGGCGCCCGGTTGACCTTGTTTATCTCCTTTCTCATAGAGAAATGGGTCAATCCACAGGTCGCCGATACGGAACGACAGCAAAACCTTTTTCTCGGCATTGACTGCATCCATATAGAGGCGGATCAAGCGTTCAGCTTCGCCTCCAGCGACTTTGCAGTCGAAGCGAGTGTATTCGACTGCATCCGTGGCACCGTGCAGGGCTGCGATATCGCAGGCCATGAACGGCTGGCCGCGGCGGACTTGTACTTCGCGAACACGGTTGAGGTAGCCGATGCCGACGGTATGCAGATTGAAGTAAGTAGTTGCTTCTTGGGATTGGTTGGCGTGGGCCATGGTGGTTCTCCTTTCAAGGAAAAACGGCGACGCACAGCCCCTGACGGGAAAGTGAGCCCCGTCAGGGTGGGTAAGGTGAAGGCAAGCGATGAACGACACGGCACCGGCGAGCCGATGACCATCAGTTCGATGCGCCTGGAGAATAGAGGTGCAGCAGAGGAGAAATCCGCAGCAGGTCTGCGGACCTAGGGCAGTGGGCATTCATCACCGCTGACGCGGTAATCGTGCGAGCCTCCGAATGCTGATCGCACTTGGGTAAACCACCACGAGCGTGGCGTAGCCTTGAAGGTTCAAGCTACCTGGGCTGGGCTGTCAACGACAGCGAACCACACCTTTTGTATAAGCCTGTCATAGGGGCGCGTCAAGATACCCCAAGCCGTTTTTTTATGGCCGGAATACAGTGGAAATTACTGGACTGAAGAAAGTGAAGAATGGGCCTGGCTAGGGGCCAGGCGAGGAATAGAAAAGCCACCTTAGGCGGTCTGACGCAGTCGACAAGCTCCTCGCAAAACTTGATTTAACTGGGCCATGATTCGCCAACCGACCCTTATCGTGGCCTGGGTCGGAATACGCTGGCACGCATCCGCGCACAAAGGGTGCCCAGTATTTCCCCGGCGGGCTCCGGGACTGAATGCGATCGCGGTAGCGGATGACCGCTGCTGCCTGGCAGAAGCAACAGTGGTCATCCGCCACATTAATCCGGTCGAGCACAAAGCGGGAATGAAATTCCGCAGAAGAGAAGGCTCCGAACTCAGGGAGTCCGACCGAGCTACCCGGAGCGAATCGGTCTTGGGTCGCCGTAGCGATGATCCTGAGGCACTACAGCAGAGCGGGTGTGACGACGTCAAGCCAGTGTGCTGAGAGGTTATTTGCTACTGAGATGAGCGGCCAGCTGTTCGACGGTCGTCAGGATAAAGGCACGGTCGCGTTCTTGAAGGCCGCTCAGCAGGCCCGCGATCATCTGGCCCTGGTCGTTGGGGCGATTGCTTGACTCCGTCAACAGTTCATCCATCCGGCAGTCGAAGATGTCCGCCAATTGCATCAGCTTGATCACGGAAAGCTCCACCACACCCCGCTCAAGGCGCGAAATGGCTTCGCTGCCGATCCCTAGGCGTTCAGCGACCTCTTCCTGGGTCAGATTACGCTGAGTGCGGTGCTTCGCGATCATGCGTCCGATTTGGGCTTGGGTTGGATGTTTATGTGCCAAGTGATGAGTTCTCCAATTCAACCCGAATGGTTGAGCAAAGACCCGTTGACATGAACATCCTTAGCGGTTGAGTATCGACTTATAGGGTTGTTATATTGACTGAAATAGCTGTTTGTCGCGACGTGACATCTATTCCTCCAGGAATCAGAGGCCGAAGTGACCAGCGGGACTGAGTGGCCTGATAGGGCCTGAGGGAGGTGAGGTTGAGCATGGATGAGCCGCGCGAGAACGACATGGACCTGATCTGGGATCGAACACTGGAGCTGTTCATCAAGATCCATGACTGCCCTAATAGCCCCGAACATCTCGACAGCCTTGTTCATTGGCTAAACGAAGATCCTGCTCACCTGAAAGCGTTCAACGAACTGGGGCAGATATGGATCGCGACAGGCATCGCCTTGGCCCGTGAAATCGGACGACCACTAGACGAGTTGGAGAAGGAGCAGGCGCCGTTGATGATGCACTGACAACACCCCCGGGGTTCATGTGAACGCCAATGGCGCCTCATGGACGACGCGTACCTTTGCTGATCGGCACAGTGCCTTTACAGACCGGGTACTGGGAGCATGACCAGAACGGCCCTGATTTTCCCTTACGCCTGAGCGTTGAGGCATTGCAATTGGGGCTAGCCGGCCCGGCTTCGACCGGTACCGACAAAGTGAGCGCTCCGCAGTTTGCGATCAGCTGCGTAATCCAGTGCGCCTGCTTGGCAACGAATGCATCCAAGGTCAGACGTCCCGCTTCGATTTCATCCAGAGCCTGCTCCCAGATCGCTGTCATACCCGGATCCGCGACTGCAGCGGGCACCGCCTCGATCAGGGTATGGGCCGCTGCGGAGGCCGTTAAGGCTCGTTTTTTCTTCAGCAAATAACCGCGATCAATCAAGCCCTTGATGATGCCGGCCCGTGTGGCTTCGGTACCGATTCCAGTGGTGTCCCGAAGTTTCTGTTTCAGGCGTGGGTCGTTGACCAGCTTGGCCACATTTTTCATCGCCTTAATAAGATCGCCCTCGGTGAGCGGTTTGGGCGCAGCGGTGCGCATGGATTTGAGTTCGACGTTGTCCACTGCGCACCGCGTACCCTGCTGTAGGACGGGCAACACCTGGGATTTTTGACTGGGTTCATCGTCTTCGGCGCTGTCGGAGAGCAAGCCTTTCCAGCCTTGAACCAGGATCTGTTTGCCAACAGCGGTTAACCGTTCTACGCCGCACTCCAGTTCGACCTCGGTTCGATCAAACTCGTAATGCGGCAGGAATTGTACGAGGTAGTGGCTACGAATCAGTTCGTAGACTTGGCGCTCTTGTTCGGACATCCGCCCAAGGTTCGCCGGCTCGGTGGTGGGGATTATGGCGTGGTGCGCGGTGATCTTGGCATCGTTCCATGCTCGTGAGCGCAATGATCGATCAATGCTTCCGAGCGCTGGGCGTAACGCGGGATCCATTCTGAGCAGGGCATCGAATACCGCAGCTACCTCGTTGAACATGCTCTCTGGCAAATAGCGGCAATCGCTGCGCGGATAGCTGGTGGCTTTGTGGGTTTCATATAAGGCTTGGGCGATGTTCAGCGTTTCCTGAGCGCCGAGTCCCAACTTGCGTGAAGAGACTTCTTGCAGTGTGCTCAGGTCGAGGGGCAGGGGTGGCGCTTCGCGCAAATGCTCAGTCTGCAGCGAGACTACGGTGGCGGTCTTGCTGCTAAAAATCGCTTCGACGACCTGACGGGCAAGCGCCTGCTGCAGGCAGCGACCGGCTTCGTCACGTCCTGAGCTTGGCGGTATCCACGATGCGATGAAGGGGTGCCCCATTGAGGACAGATGGACATCCACCACCCAGTACGGCACAGAGACGAAGCTGGCAATCGCGCGATCTCGATCAACCACCAAGCGCAAAGTGGGCGTTTGGACGCGTCCAACCGACAGCACGCCGTCATAGCCCGCCCGCCGTCCTAGGAGGGTAAACAAACGACTGAGGTTCATACCTATCAGCCAATCGGCGCGGCTGCGGGCGAGGGCTGAGTGATAGAGCGGGAAGGTCTCCTGACTAGACTTCAGCGAGGACAGTGCTTTGCGAATCGACGCCTCGTTGAGTGCGGATAACCAGAGGCGCTCAACAGAACCACGATAGTTGCAGAGTTCTAGTAACTCGCGGGCAATCATTTCACCTTCGCGATCGGCGTCGGTGGCGATGACGACGGTGGTAGCTTCGCTGAGCAGCTGTTTGATGATTTTGAACTGCGCGACAGTCTTGGGTTTGACCTCAACCTTCCACTGCGCGGGAATGATCGGTAGGTGGTCCAACGACCAGGTTTTGTACTGATCGCCATAGGCTTCAGGTGGGGCTGTTTCCAGCAGGTGACCGATACACCAGGTGACGGTTGTCTCGCGTCCGATCAAGCAACCATCGCCACGTCGGCTGGCTCCGAGAACCTTGGCGATGTCACGACCTTGGGAGGGTTTCTCGCAGAGAAAGAGACGCATAGAACTGCTCCGGGTTGAGTTCGAAGCAGCGTTATTGGAAACAGCAGTGGCGAGCTATGAGAAACCTGAATGGCAGGTTCCTCATATTAGTCGGTGAGGGCAATCTTGATTGGGGGCGAGGCTAGTACCTTGTAGTCACGTGGACCACAGTGCTTCACGAGCAGCGAGTAATGACAGGCCGGGGGACTTCGCGCAAAGGCGCAATTTTTATGCCTCAAGTCCGTCATGCCGATGGTGGCTGCCCTCTGCGCTTTTTGGACTTCGACGCAGGCGAGCTGGTCTGGTCTGTAGCCTGCCCGACGTGAGCCGCAGATTGGGCTGGATCATTGGAGCGCTCCCGCATTGCCACGTTCTGCACGCGATGAGGCAGGATGCCGACACGACGCGCCTCGATCTTGAAGGTGACCCGCGCATTGTCTTCACTGTCCTCCCACTCATCGCGCACGGTGCGGCCTTCGACCAACACGCGCATGCCTTTCTGGTACAGCGTGCTCCAGTGTTCAGCCTCGCGGTGCCAAAGCTCAACCGGCGCCCAATAGCCGCCTCGATCCTCATAGCTGCCATCGCGTGGCACGGGGTTGTCGAAGTATACATTCAGGCGCAGCAAACGCCGTGGCTCGTCATTGCCTGACGGGAACTCCTGAAACTCTGGCGCACTACCGATGTTGCCTTCGCCGACGAAAAAAGTACTCATCGTGATATCTCCGCTGCTGGTGTGAACTGGCGCAGCAGCCGTTCGGCGCTGGCCATTTTGAATGCGCAGGTTGTAGCCTGACGGTAGAGCGAATGCACCACGCTCATCTGCAAGTTCAGTGCAATGCGCTCGCATTCGAAACGGTGCATTCCGTCGCGTACGGCTTGCGGCAAGGCCTTGTTGGAGGCCTGGCGTTCCCAGACCGCAACGCCCATACGGGCGAAGTCACGGGTGCGCCATCGCAAAAAGGTGCTGCCCGCACTGGTGTTCTGCAGCACCAATCGAATATCCAGCAGCGAGTAAGGCGGTTGTCCGGCCTGCTGCGCCACAGCCTCCATCAGGTGACATAATTGCGCCTCGATTTCCCTCGCCATCTGCGCCAGGTGTGCTAGCTCCCCCTTACCCTTAAATGGTTTTAAAAGGCCTTTTAGGGAGGCAGCGTGTTCGAGCTGTCGATAGGCATCCGGTGTGAGTGTTTCAAGGGGCATTGGTTGAGTCGGGATCACGGGGTTCATACTTCGTCCTCCGGCTCATCGACTGTTGCAGATGGCTCTATCGCGTTCTCCTCCAACGCTTCAGCGTCATCCACCGCCACAGCACCATGACGAACGATGGGTGGCGCGAACTGGGAGCGGCGATGCCCCTCAAGGATGTCCATAGGGGGTAATCCAAACTTCTCCATAGCCGCAAGAGCACGAGCGTTATTCGCCGCCATATCATCACGGGTGACGCCGGCATGCCGATAACGCTGCGCCTGGCCAAACAAGCTGCGCAGCAGATGAGCACCGTCGTCGATCCAAGCTTCCATGTCCCGACGACCGATCAAGGCGGTGTGATGGGCCAATAGGGTATGGCGCACCAAGGTGTCGTAGTCGGTCAGCAGGTAGACGGCGAGGAACCCCAGTTGGCTGCCGATGTACAAGGGTAAGGTGACGGGGTGGATGTTGAGGTTATCGCTCATGTCGATCTGCGTCGGCAGCTCCTTTCTGATCCGGTCCAACTGCTGGGTCAGTTCCAGCATCCCATCCTTGGCCTGCATCAATTTTTCTTCGAGCTGCACGATCGCCCAATCGGCATAGGGGTCGTCCTGCGCTGCGGCCTGTTTGATCAGGTTGGTGACGCTGATGTAGCCGGCCATACCCATAATCGAGTGGACGCCTTCGCGTGCGGTTCGACCTTGCCAGATTCGGGCGGCGTGGTGGGTATGTAGTGTCAGGGTGATGCTGCTGCGCAATGAGCCCAGGTTGAGCTGATAGTGATCGGCCACGGTGTCGTCCTCGCATAGGCTTGGACGGGAACGTTGCGACAGACGAAGGTCAAGGACAGCTGAAAAGCTGAATGCTGTCTGTTCGATTTGGTTCGAGACGGTTGATTTTCGAGACGCTCGACAGTGATGCCAGTGGCATCAAATCTACTGACGTCCAGGGCGTTTGCTACGCAGCTGGCGCAGTTCATACAGGCACGCTTGGGCGAGGGCAGAGGCGGGTTCGCCCTTTTTCCTAAGTTGGCGCGGGGGAGCGGGTGGCGGTTCTGCAATGGGTAACGATTCAGCCTGACCTGCCCAAGGGTGGAAATCGCCTTTCAGCGCCCGCTGGATCAGGCCCATCAGATACGCCGCGGGTTTGCGGATACCGCCGGCCGCACATCGCGCCCCCGCTTCGTTGAGCACCGCCTGTCGATCCGCTGGTTTAAGCTTGCCCAGCGCCACGGTGACCGCCTGACGTTCGCTTGGACTCAATTGCAGCGGATCGGGCCAGCGCAGGTTATCCACCGCTGGGGTCGCGCGCGGTACCGTACTAATACTTTCTTTTAATACAGTACAGGCAGCGTTCGGATTCCGAACGCTGCCGGAAACATTGGCGCTCGGACCCGGTTCGGAATCCGAACCGGGTCCCGCACGATTCCGAACGAGGTGGTCGCCACCCAGTTCGGAATCGTGCAGCGCTTCATCGGGCGCCTTATCCAATCCTTGTTTTGTCCAATGGTCGCCCCAACTGTCAAGCCGGGTGGGGAGCCGACCCAAATCGATATCGGTGTCCTGACGAATTTCTTCCAAAACATGCCGAGCGACAATTCGCACAGCCTTGGTGGCATGATCGAGGGCGTGTCCGACCAGCTCCAGGTAATCCTGATCCAGCTCCATGGCTTCGGCGGGGGTTAACGGTTCATCGTGCAGGATGTACAGAGAACCTTGTAGGCGCCCGCTGAGCTGATCGCGGCCACGACTTACCAAGCTGAGCCAGCGGGTCAGCCGGAGCATCGTCAAAACGCGAGCGATGGTTTCACGAGAGGCTGACGCACCGTAGGGCACGCTCGACAAGTAAGGTTGCAGATCTTCATAGCGCGGCGTGACCACGCCCTGGCCTTGCAGCATGAGTCGAAATACTTGCCAGGCATTCCGTTCCAATGGCGTTAGCCGACTATCCAGCAGCAGTCGACGCGGCACGACTTCGTGAGATTGGCCACTGAACAAAAAGCCCGCCTGCAGGGCCTGGTCGGAAGGATGCTCAGTGGTTGGGCGTGAGGGCCAACGTTCACTTAATTGCTGGGTGCATTGCTGCAGAACACGCTGCCAGCGACTGGAAGGGGCAGTGTTCATGTTCCGTTGCTGTAATGGTCGATCTGCTGCCAAACGATGGTCAAGCTGATCTGTTGCTCCTCTGCCAACATCATCATGGCGTCGAGCTGATCCTCAGCACCGTCCTCAGCCCGTAGTTGGCACCAACGCTGCCAGAGCGCATGTTCCTGCGCTTCGCTCAAGTTCTGAGGACGGCCCTTACGGGTTTCTATCTTGAGCAGACGTCGGCGCAGGGCGGTTTCCGAATGCGCCAAGCCGAAGTACTGATACATGATGGTACTGCTGGCACCGAGCTTGAGCGCTCGGTTGATCAGGCGCTCGTTCTGTTCGTCGCGTTCGGCCTGGTCGATCAATCGATGCAGCACCGGCGAATCAATCTTGACCTCAACCCAGGGGACGGTGGCATGGGCCAGACGTGACAGTGTGCTGGGCGGTAAGGATTGCAACAGGTAGATGTCGTCTTCACCCAGTCCGAGTGCTTTGCAGCGTTGCAGATTACCCAGACGCAACTCGTGAAGGACTTGAGTCAGCATGGCCTGGTTGAGCACATTGAAGGACAGGTTCATGGCAGCTCCCTTGGTGAATCGTCTTCAGGAGTAAGCGTCAAGTCGATCAGGCGCCGGGCTAAGCGAATGAGGCGATACAGTTTGATTAACAGATAGTCGGGCAGTCGCTCCAGTCCTACGTCCACGGCGGGACGATCGGCCAGCGGGAGTTGATAGACCCCCAATAGCAGTTGCCCGAAAAGGGCTGAGGGCAATTGCTTGCGATCCTCCCAGTTCACTTCGTCTTGTGCACGCAGCAGGGCCAAGAGCAATAGGTGAACGCCGGCCGCACGAGGCTCTGAAAGATCAAGTTGCTCGATGCTGAGGGCGAAGCCCAGGCCATGCTTCTGGTCGATGATGCTCTCGGGATGTCCAGCATAGGCCGCCATTTCCCGAGCCAGGCCGCCAATGGCTAAGCGCAGTTGTTCGGGGGTATCCAGTGTTGGTGCGATGATCCAGATGTCGTCGATCGGACAGGTTGCGACGGTCTTTGCTGGTTCGGATGCAGTGGCGCGATCAATCTGTTCGCGGATCTGCTGAACACGTGACGGAGGGCTGACTGCTGATACGACATTCGTTACGGGCAGCGCGAGCGGTTCCTCTCGCTCTGTTTCGGTCTGCGTCCCGGTTTCAGCTGATTTGGGATGAGGCTCGGGTGGAGGAGGCCCGGCCGCGGGCTCATCAACGCTCGGCAGTAGGTTGTTCTGCGGGGGCGTGAGGACTACGCCGGGCGCCTGGATAACCCGTTGGGTGTCGCCCAGCTCCAGGGCCAACATGCGGTAGGACTGTCCGAGTAAGCGACTCATGCGTTCTAGCAGTTCATCCTGGATTTGCTCAAGGTCGAAGGACTCTGGGTCGGCATCGAATTGCCCTAGGGTGTCGAGCCAAAACTCGGGAAAAGCGACGGCGTCGGTTGGATAACGATTCCAGGTTCGTTCAGCCTGGCTACGCAGGCCAATCAGGCGTTCAATTTTTGGTTTTCCCAACCCGGCATACAGGGTTTGTGGAATGGCGGGCAGTAAATGTTCAAGGGTGTCCAGCATCCGGCTGATGTGCGACTGCGAAATCGGATAGCCTCCAGCGGCAAGACGTCGTGCCAGCTCACGTTGCGAGAGTGGTGCTCCATCTGATTCGAGCATGGCCTTAAGTTTGGTCACTGCCAGAGCACGCTCGATGAAGGTGAGTTGGCCGTGCAGATCGCTTTCAGCCAGATGGCCGAGTAGGGCGCTGATTTCATCGGTCCAGGGTCGGAACAGGCAATGAATGCGAAAGAAGCGCTCATCGTGGGTTTCCTGCCATAGCTCACCGAGAATCGCCAATCGCGTATTACCGCCGTTGCGGATAATGAAGTGGGTTTCACCCGTGCGGCGGGTAATCGGCGGCGGTTGATCCAGTCCGCGTTCACGGATCGAGGCTTTTATATCGTCATAAAGCGGATTGCGGATGAAGCGTGGGTTGTGTTCGTAGGGTCGTAACTGCTCCAGCGTGACCAGCATGGGAGTGTCGATGACTGGATCGGACAGTCGCTCCAGTTCTGGACCCCGAGGAAAATGGTCTTGGCGCAGTTTGTCGGTGATCTCCTCCTGACTGAGCTTCTTCATTCGAACAGCCCCAGTTAACGCCGGTTACGTAAATGGTCACCGACCTCGAACTTAACGATCTCGGCTGTTCCGGAGCTTTCGAAATACCGAGACAGTTCCGCGAGAAACCATCCCATGGCCGTGCGCCCACGCTGCAGGCGAAAGACCACGGTGCAGTATTCCTCGCTAGGTGGATGATCTTGTCGAATGGATGGCTGAACGACGATGGGAAAACGATCCAACATCAAAGAACTCCTCGCCAAACGCTGTTGGCCTCAAGGTTGAACAAACAAAATGATTTGGCGCGAAATACCGTCTTCGGAGTTCGCCTTATCAAACCTCTGCGTATCTACTGATCCTAGAAATCGCTTCGCGCCATTCCGGAAACAACTCGATGGCCAGCGCTTGCATGGTTTTCAGCACTGGGTGCGAGCGTCGTTCATGTGACTGGCGAGTCTCGATACGGTGGGCTGGTAGACCAAGGGAGGCGGCATTGAGGTAAGCCACTCGGTCTGGGACTACGGTATTTAGAACTGAGATTGTGGGAGCTTCAGTGAAGCCCTCGTGCAGGCCACGGATGATCATTCGCGTGTCTACTCGGATGCTATTTACCTGGTTCAGCAGTAGTCGCAACTGTGGCAGCGTAATACCCAGGTGACGAAATGGTTCCAGGTCAGTGAACAGTCTCAAAGTGCCGCGACGCAGTTCGCGGGCGGCTAGCATTTCCGGTGTGATGGGGGAGAGGGCGATATCGCACGCGAGAATGGCCATCTCCAGCAGCACACTGCGGGCGCCTTGGGTGTCGATCAAAAGCAGGTCATAGCGGGGGCGAAAATCGTCGAGCAAATTGCGCAGCCGTAATCGCCCGTCAGGAGCATGCAGCAGTAATGTACTTAACTGGCCCTGAGCGTCATTGGAGATAATCAGGTCGAGTCCTGCAATCACGGTCTTGGAAACAATCTGTGCAGGCGTTGTTAAGTTGAGTGCAATGAGCTCGTACGCGCCAGCGACAGCTTTCTGGCTCAAGGCGTAATAGCTGGAGAGGGTGGGTTGGCTATCTAGATCGAGCAATAGGACGCGTAGACCAGCATCCGCCAGCAGACCGCCGAGATTGGCGGCTACTGTCGTTTTGCCCACTCCACCTTTGGTAGACACCACTGATACCACACGCATGGCATCAGGCCTGCTGCGCCAAACGCTGATTGATCCATTGTTCGATCTCCAGCGAGTCCCAGCCGACTGCGCGAAGTCCAATGCGTCTGGCTTGGGGGAATTTCCCTTCCTTCATCAAGCTGTAGATGTGTGCACGCTTGAAGCCGGTTTTACGCTCCACCTCCTCACGCCGCATGATGTGACGCTCGATCTGCGGTTGAGGCATTTCAGCGATGGGGAAGGCTTGGCTGGACATGCTGGTCACTCCTGGCACTAGTTGGCGCGTGATGGGAAGTGACCTGAATTGAATAGCACTGATGGGAGAGTGTCATTGCATTGCAATAGATAAAATTGCAATGCAATGCTTCAATTCCGAGAAAGGTTACGTCTTGCCGCAGCAAATTTTTTATCCAAGGAGCGCTTGCTCAATCCCGGAACACCTTCAAAGTGCGCAGTGATTGAGTCAACTATAGCGGCTTGCGACTTGAAGACAGAGTTAGGTACTCCTCCTGGTGATGACCCAAGAAGGGTTTCGAGTAAAGCTCCGATGGTGCACAGATATCCAGCCTCGCTACGGTCATTCAGCTCGCCTTGCGTCTCGACTAGATCGTGTAAGCGTTCCCTTTCTAAGCCTATCGCCTTGAGCTCCTCCAGGAGGGCCGCATGAGCGAGCTCTATCGCCCTAAGCTTGACTTCGAGAGCATCTCGATCAGCTCGTAGCGTCAGGTATGTATCAATACTTATTTTTGACTCATCAGGCGTTTTACTCCCAAATAGAAATGCAGGGCATTGGTCTGGATAATGGTGAATCATCCAATATTTGAGATCCGTATGCCTGACAGTTACGAGTCTGTAGTCGATGGGGCTACCTGGTCGAGTCGTCACACCGAAATAACCATAAGGGATCTCGTTGTTTCGTATGGCATCGAGAATTTTCCCCATGTTGATATGCAGACATGGCCATTGGGGAAATTGCTTTGACAGCAAACCTGGACAATCCCAGGCGCTGTCCAGAATTTGCGCCTCGTGATCCATTAGCCCACACCAGCGTATGGCAGCATCAATCGGCCGGTAAAATGATTTTTCCCAGGGATTGAAACTGTGGGCTGTGTACATGCTAGCGGCCTCATCCGGGACGCAGAACCGCTAGGTACCTTTCTAGACGCCTGTACGGGCCTTTGCTTCCTTGCGGTGCCTGTCTGTTGTTTAGATTGTCCCCTGATAAACTCCGTCCTGATGATGGTTTAGGGAGATCTAATGATTAACTTTCAGCTATTACATGCTTCAATTTATTTATGGCTCTATGGCCGAGAGTCGTGTGGCGTTCGGTATGGTAGAAAGTTGCTGAGAAGCCTATTTTCGTAGCAACCATGTAACGATCTCACATTTCGAAACGTTCAGGCGACTGTTCTGGATCATTCACTGGTAGTAAACAGTGTTGCGCAACCGGACTTCATGGGGTTGCGGCTTCGCGCGGAGATATTATATGTGCAGGATCTACCTTAAAAGCTGCTTAGGTAAAATACTGCTATGCACGAAAATGATAAATGAGACACGTTACTTTGTGCGTGCGGGGGAAAGCTGAACTGCTAATTCAAATCCCCTCGGACCGATATGCAGGAGCGAGTGCCTTAAAGGCTGAGGGGGTAGGCCCTTTTAACGAGGGCTCTCGCCGGAGAGGCTCGCCGTTGTGATGAATGTTATATGGGCGATGACGCCTTCTCGACGAGGTACCTAGCCCAGATGAAACCATCCTCAATCGTTTGCGTACTGATATGACGCAGGTTCTGGCGGGACGCAGGACGTTCGTCCGACTGGCCGTGGTACTCAAATATGCTCGGCACCCCGCTCAGACCATCAATACCAGGGTAGATCAAAAGGCTGATCTCATCGATCAGACCGGCCTTCAAAAAGGTCCCATTTATCACGCCGCCACCTTCGAGTAGCAGGGTCTTCAATCCAAACTGGGCGCCTAGCATCGCTAACGCTTGCTTAAGGTTTCACAATGAGGGCCTGCGAAGAGATAGGAAATGCCCTGGTTTCGCAACGCCTGCAAATAGGCATCCGATACCGAGTCGCCGAGGATGGAGATAATCCGATGTCTGTCATCAATGGTATTCGTTTGGTAGTGCAGCTTCCCGGAAGGGTCTATCACGATCGCAACCGGGTCACCTGGTTCATGCGCTATGTTGTGGTCCCGTAGATCACCGCTGTTTTCCCCTACAAGCGGTGGTCTTGAAGAAATACCATCAAATGCTTCCATGGTCTTTCGGCCTATGATGAAACCGTCGCCGCCTAGGCGGGCGGCAATTCGCTCGTAATGACTACTAATCGTTTGCTCACTGTCTCCATTGGGTAGAGATGTCCAACGAGAAGACACGAGGCGCCCGTCTATCGAGCTGATCATGTGGCATAAGATTCGAGGGAGCATGAACTATAAATTCCATAAAACTTGGATAAGTGGCTGATGGCAATTCTGTTATTTTTTGCGTAATACATAAACTCGCCACATGGCGTAGAGCGGTATGAAGTCCAGGGATTTCTGAACACGGAACCCGGCCTGTTCAAACTCTGCCTCGACAGTAGTAGCTGATAACACGAACCGATTTTGGTAACTGTCCTTTTCTTCTTTGTTGCGACGACGCGCTTCGACACGCTTGCGTTTCCAAGCCTTGAAGTTGCCGTCCACCCATAGTGAGATTATGACGCTGTCGCGAGTAACGCGTTGAAACTCACGCAGAATCGCGAGTCTGTGCTCAGGGGCGCCGATGTGGTGCATCAAGCGCATGCAGAATATGTTGTCGACCGCGTTGTCCGGTAAATCGATAGCAAAGGCAGAGGTCTGCAAGGGGCGAACCCGTTTCACCACCTCCGCCGGTTGGGCGATAGTTGCGACCTTCAACATCGACTCAGAATTGTCTGCCCCAATGATCACGCGACCAGGCTTTTGCGCCAGTAACGGCCAGAAACGCCCGGCCCCACACGGCAAGTCCAGCACCAAGCCAGGCTCGTCAGCGGCGACCAATGCACTACGCGCCAATTGCTCGTCGCGTTTGTGGGATAAACGGCGGGCCAGATTGTCCTGATGCTTGAGTAAATAACGCTGCGCGTGCTTATCGTCGTACTTTTCGGAAAATTCAAGCTTGATCGGATCGGGCATCAATGGGGCTCCATTTGTTGCGGCAGAAAATTCCAGAGGATATGAGTCGGGATCCTCATTCTGAGTCTGGTGCGGTCATGGACGTGGCCGGGGGTATGCGCGCCTATGGGAGCTTCAGGTCATTCAAAAGAAGCCTTATGACTTCTATCAGGACGGGCGTGGAACCTATTGACGAAGGCAAGGGACTGCGCAATCGTGCGCATGATTTTACGACAGGGATGACGAAGAGCTAGCTGCGTGGCCGCATATAGCCATGAGCTGAATTGATGGCCGGGCTTCAATATCATCATTGGCAGACGAAGTAGGTAAAGAAATTTGATGGACGAAAGGAACAGTTTGGTGGTTGGGGGCGGCACGCTGCTTTTCACCTTCGAGGTTTCCCCGAATGGAGCAGGCCCGGCTTGCCGGGCGCCAGATCAAAAACTTGTCATAACACGTGGGGGAGCGTTTGTTGTATCTGGGCAACGAACACTGATGCGGGTGCGGGTTCAATTGGCCAATGGTGGACTGGTCCACCTGGCTCAACTGGCATGTGGACTCTATCCACTGCGCCTTGAGCCCCGTCACCTGACAAGATGGCTGTGTTCAATGCGACTTCCGCGCTAGTGTTGCATGCGGTTTGACAGCAAGGTGTTCACTTCTTCACGACTGGGCGCGTAAGCCCCTGCATGTGAGCAAGACACCGACGCACAAGCCGCGGAGAACTCCAATCGTGCACGCGGCTCTTGGATGCCTAGAAGCATCGAGGCGAGCCAGCCGGCCATACTCGAATCGCCGGCACCCACTGTATCAGCGACCTCAACGGCGATCGCGGGCTGTTCAAACTTTAGGTCGGCGTCATACAACACCATGCCTTTCGCTCCACGGGTGAAAAGAATCTGGGCACGAGTATTCATTGTCCGCAATTCTCGAAGGGCCTGTTCTTCGTTCAATCCAGGGTATATCTGGCGAAGATCCTCATCCGAGAGCTTGATGATGTCCGCAAGCTCCACCATGGCCGGGAAAGTCAGCTCGCGGTAGCGGGTGTCCATCAGGTTGCGCCAGTTCGGGTCATAGCTGATCAGCTTGTCTTCTTCCTTCACCCTCCTGGCCACCTCAACAAGCCTGTCCCCCAATGGCTGACGGGCAAGGCTGATACAGCTGAAGTGACAGAGCCGAGCGGCATCCAACCAACCTGCCGGGAGTTGGTCCACATCAAAAAGTAGATCGGCCTCGCCCGCAAAGAAATACCGGGGAGGGTGGCTGGAGGGCACGATCGCTACCAGAGGGTCAGCGTCAACTCTCTGGAGGAATCTCATGTCCAGGCCGGCAGCCTTCGATTGCTGTGCGAGCTCATCGCCCAATGAGTCGGTACTGATCGAGCCGGCGAATGCAGTGGGCACGCCGAGGCGGCTCATTGCGCGGGCCACGTTCCAGGGCGCGCCACCTGGATAGCCCTGCCACCGTCCGGGCGAGTGTTGAACCACGTCGGTCAGTGCTTCACCAAACACAACAACGCTCGGCAATTGCATATTCATTCTCTCTTGTATCGGGCTGGGGGCACTATCGTGCGTCACATCGACAGGCGCGGTCTCACCGCACCTGCGTGATCGGTAGCGATGGGTGAAGACTGTCTCGGTTGAAGAGCTTCACTGCAGTAGTACGCCGGTAGTCGCTCGGGGTCTGATGCATTTCATGACGGAAGTGGCGATTGAAATTGGAGACGTTTTCGTAGCCTACCTCGAAGCAGATTTCGGCGACCGAGAGCTGTGTCTGGACGAGTAGCCGACATGCACGCTGGATGCGCAGCTTGCGCATCAGGTCCATGAATCCGTGGCCAGTGATTCGTTTGAAAAAGCGTGAAAAACCTGCCTCGCTCATCCCAACTCGCTCGGCGATGACAGATAGCCGGACGTCGGATGTGAGCTCATTGATCAAGTAGTCGAATGCCTGATTAATTCGCTCCGAGCTGCGTTCGTTCAATGAAGGCGAGTAGCAGGCGCTGGCCAATACCCTAATTTCGCGCTTTGGCGCCCTTGCGAGGGTACCTATCAGTTGCAGGAACATGATCAGGCGCTGAAGCCCCGTCGCCTCGCCGATTCCCTCAAGCAGCAAAGCCGCTTCGATGGCCGTCCCGCCAGTAAATTCGATCCCACGTTGTGCCAGCTCAAACAGCGTTTTCAGCTCCGATAGCTCAGGCAATGAACCTCGGAGGTCGAGCAGGGCGGCGCCATCAAACTGCAGCACCACGTCGCGGCCTACTAGCTGTTCCCCTGGTGCGATATCTCCCATCCAGTCATGGGGAAGACCAGGGCCAATCAGTGCGACATGTCCTGCGGTGAAGGGGCCGATGTAATCCCCAGCCAAAAGCTTGCCACTTCCTTGTCGAATCAGGTGGATTTCATATTCCGGATGGTGGTTCCAGCGGGCGAGGGCGTATGGATAGTCGTGCTCGTACCATCGAAAGCTCTGATCGGGTTCAGGAAGGATGACTTCAAGGTCGGCTGGTCGGTGCTCGAACAAAGCCGCGCGGTTATCAGGCATCTCGTGCCCCTTTTTATAGTTATGCGGTGGATCGAATGTGCCAACCATACGCCGAATTCGTTCGGGACTGCTAGCCCAACTATTGCAGCTTGTTGATACTTTTTTAACCCTTGTGGCTGCCGGTTGTCGCAATCAAAAAAGTATCGATTCGGCGTCCGCGATTCGTTTGAGGGCGGGGCGCGTAGGTGATCTAATCAATTCGCCCACCACTGCAATGCGGTCTTGTTTTGCTCACAAGTGGTGAACAACAACAATAATAGCTCCGGTCATCTGGCTTGGAGTGGAGAGCCCCATGAAGATTACGAATGCGCTAATTCTTTCTACTGGTCTGTCATTCGCCCTTGCCAGCCATGCCGCTGAGACGCTGACCATCGCGACGGTCAACAACGGTGACATGATCCGAATGCAACGGCTATCCAAGGTCTTCGAACAGCAGCATCCCGACATCAAACTGAACTGGGTCGTGCTCGAAGAGAACGTTCTGCGCCAGCGCCTGACCACTGACATTGCCACTCAAGGTGGCCAGTTCGACGTGTTGACCATTGGTACCTACGAGACCCCGATGTGGGGTGCAAAGAACTGGCTAGAGCCGATGAAGGACCTCCCGGCCGGCTACGACGTTGACGATATCTTTCCTGCCGTGCGTCAGGGCCTTTCCGTTAACGATACGCTCTACGCACTGCCGTTCTACGGCGAAAGCACCATCACGTACTACCGCACCGATCTGTTCAAGGCTGCAGGGCTGACGATGCCGGGGCAGCCGACCTGGTCGCAACTGGGCGAGTTCGCTGCCAAGCTCAATGATCCTTCGAAGGATCAATATGGCATGTGCTTGCGTGGCAAAGCTGGCTGGGGCGAAAACATGGCCTTGCTTACCACGATGGCCAACGCCTTCGGGGCGCGCTGGTTCGATGAGAAATGGCAGCCTGAACTCAATGGTCCTGAGTGGAAGGCAGCCGCGACGTTTTATGTTGATACCCTGAAGAAATACGGCCCTCCGGGAGTATCCAGCAACGGGTTCAACGAAACACTGGCCCTTTTCAACAGTGGCAAATGCGCGATTTGGGTTGATGCAAGCGTGGCTGGATCTTTCACCACCGATAAGGAGCAGAGCCGGGTGGTGGACAGCGTAGGTTTCGCTCCTGCGCCTATTGAGGTTACCGACAAGGGGTCCTCGTGGTTGTATGCCTGGTCATTGGCAATTCCTGCCACCTCCAAGCACAAAGAGGCCGCCAAATCGTTCGTCACCTGGGCCACCTCCAAAGAGTACATCCAGCTAGTTACCGATAAGGATGGCATCACGAACGTGCCACCCGGCACACGCATCTCGACCTACAGCGACGCTTACCTCAAAGCCGCGCCGTTTGCTCAGGTAACGTTGCAAATGATGAAGCACGCTGACCCGTCGCAGCCTTCAGCCAGACCTGTTCCGTACGTGGGCATTCAATACGTGGTGATCCCCGAGTTTCAATCGATCGGTACATCTGTAGGCAAGCTTTTCTCCGCAGCATTGACAGGACAAATGTCGGTTGAGCAAGCGCTGGCTTCTGCCCAGTCCACAACCGAGCGCGAGATGAAGCGTGCGGGCTATCCCAAAAAATAAATAGCCCCTTACCTCCGCCGGCTTAGCGCCGGCGGTCACAGCCGCACAGGTAAATAATCATGAACACGTCCATTATTCGAGCCCAGCTTGCGGCCTCGGCGCCATCGCGCGCACGCCGTTTGATCAATCCAGGATGGTTTCTGGTGTCGCCATCGGTTGCACTTTTGTTGCTCTGGATGATCGTGCCGCTGGCCATGACCGTTTATTTTTCGGTGATCCGATACAACCTGCTCAATCCAGGAGAAAACGAGTTCGTTGGCCTGGAGAACTTTGCCTATTTCGTGACAGATTCGGGTTTTCTTCCCGGAGCGCTTAACACGTTGATATTGGTGGGCAGCGTGCTGCTGATCAGCGTGATTTTTGGTGTCTTGATTGCAGCCCTGCTTGAGGCAAGCGAGTTCTTTGGACGCGGCATAGTCAGGGTGCTGCTCATTTCGCCGTTTTTTATCATGCCGACCGTGGGTTCGCTGATCTTCAAGAACCTGATCTTCCACCCTGTCTCCGGGATCCTCGCGGCGGTATGGAAGTTCTTCGGGGCACAGCCCGTCGATTGGCTAGCTCATTACCCACTCTTCTCGATCATCGTCATCGTTTCCTGGCAGTGGCTTCCTTTTGCGATCTTGTTGCTGATGACAGCCATGCAGTCGCTCGATCAAGAGCAGAAAGAGGCCGCTCGATTGGATGGGGCGGGTGCCCTGGCCATCTTCTGGCATTTGACCCTGCCACATTTGGCCAGGCCCATCGCGGTGGTGGTGATGATCGAGACGATTTTCTTGCTGTCGGTCTTTGCAGAAATCTTCACCACGACAAATGGCGGACCTGGGTTCGCTTCGACCAACCTCGCCTATCTGATCTACAACCAGGCACTGGTGCAGTTCGATGTTGGCATGGCCTCGGCCGGTGGTCTGATTGCGGTGGTGATCGCCAACATCGCGGCGATTGTGCTGGTGCGCATGATTGGCAAGAACCTGACCGACAAAGCCTGAGGACAACGCCATGATGACGCTCAAACAATCCCGGTCCCTGCAAAGCGTACTGCTCGGCACCTTGGCCTGGGTCACCGCTTTGCTGTTGTTCTTTCCGATCTTCTGGATGGTGCTTACCAGTTTCAAGACCGAGATCGACGCCTTCGCTACGCCGCCACAGTTCATCTTCATGCCTACGCTGGAGAATTACTTGCACATCCAGGAGCGCAGTGACTACTTCCACTTTGCGTGGAACTCGGTGCTGATTTCCTTCTCCACCACAGCGTTGTGCATGCTGATCGCGGTGCCGGCGGCCTACTCGATGGCGTTCTATGAGACCAAGCGCACCAAGCAGACGCTGCTTTGGATGCTATCGACCAAGATGCTTCCTCCAGTTGGGGTGCTCATGCCTATCTACCTTCTGGCGAAGGGGGCGGGGTTGCTGGATACCCGGATCGCGCTGATCGTGATCTACACCCTGATCAACCTGCCCATCGTGGTGTGGATGATTTACACGTACTTCAAAGACATCCCCCGCGAGATTCTGGAGGCGGCCAGGCTAGACGGCGCGACCCTGGGGCAGGAGATGCTGCGCGTGCTGCTGCCCATCAGCAAGGGTGGGTTGGCCTCGACCATGCTGCTGTCGATGATCCTGTGCTGGAACGAGGCCTTCTGGTCGCTCAACCTGACGAGCTCCAGCGCCGCGCCTCTGACCGCGCTGATCGCTTCCTACTCGAGCCCCGAGGGGCTGTTTTGGGCGAAGCTTTCCGCGGTTTCCACGTTGGCTTGCGCACCTATCTTGATCTTCGGCTGGATCAGTCAGAAGCAACTGGTTCGTGGGCTGTCCTTTGGCGCCGTCAAATGACGACGTCGAGCATTCAATGATTTCGCGAAGGCTCCAATTTCATACAGGACTTTACGCATGGCCACTTTGAAAATAGAAAATCTCAAGAAAGGTTTCGAGGGACTGTCCATCATCAAGGGCATCGATCTCGAGGTTAAGGACAAGGAGTTTGTGGTGTTCGTAGGGCCTTCGGGGTGTGGCAAGTCGACCCTGTTGCGCCTGATTGCAGGTTTGGAAGACGTCACGAGCGGCACGATCGAGCTCGACGGCCGAGACATCACTGAGGTGACTCCTGCCAAGCGAGACCTGGCCATGGTATTCCAAACCTATGCTCTGTATCCGCACATGACGGTACGCAAGAATTTGTCATTTGCCTTGGATCTGGCCGGTGAGAAGAAGCCGGATGTGAAAAGGAAGGTCGCTGAGGCCGCAAGGATTCTCGAACTGGGTTCTCTACTCGACCGCAAGCCTAAGCAGTTGTCAGGTGGTCAGCGCCAACGAGTCGCTATTGGGCGTGCGATTGTCCGAAACCCGAAGATTTTCCTTTTCGATGAGCCACTGTCGAACCTTGATGCTGCGCTGCGTGTACAGACGCGCTTGGAGCTGTCCCGACTGCATAAGGAACTGCAGGCAACCATGATCTACGTGACCCATGACCAGGTCGAGGCCATGACGCTCGCCACCAAGGTGGTTGTGCTTAACGCAGGACGGATCGAGCAGATTGGCTCGCCGCTCGAGCTCTACCATCATCCTGCCAACCTATTCGTTGCCGGCTTCCTTGGGACACCCAAAATGGGATTCTTGCAGGCGACTGTGCATGCCGTGCATGCATCGGGGGTTGAGGTTAGATTCGCCTCTGGAACCACTTTGCTCATTCCACGCGACAGCAGTGCATTGTCGGTCGGGCAATCCGTGACGATCGGGATACGGCCGGAGCATTTGACCCTGGGCGCTGAAGGCCAAGTGCCGGTCACGACGGATGTCACCGAGCGCCTGGGCAGCGATACCTTCTGCCACGTGAATGTCGATTCAGGGGAAAGCCTGACGGTACGTGTCCAGGGGGATTGCGAAGTGCCGTACGCCGCCCGGCGCTATCTCACCCTCGATGTCGCTCATTGCCATCTATTTGATGAGAGCGGTCTTTCGGTAAGCGCTGCGGCATCACGCTCGGCCTGACTTCCATCAGGCGCGCTCTTTCGATGAGGCGCGCCACGAACCACAAAGGTAGATTCAATGAAACGTCTCGAAGGTAAAAGCGCTTTGATCACTGGTTCCGCGCGCGGTATTGGCCGCTCGTTTGCCCAGGCCTATATCGGTGAAGGCGCTACGGTCGCTATCGCCGACATCAATTTGGAAAGAGCTCAAGCGACGGCCTCCGAGCTTGGGCCGCAAGCTTACGCGGTGGAGATGGACGTTACCCGCCAGGCGTCCATTGATGCAGCCATCGCCGAGGTCGTTGCCCGCGCAGGAAAGCTGGACATCCTTGTGAACAATGCTGCGTTGTTCGATCTTGCACCGATCACCGAGATCACTCGGGAAAGCTACGACAAGCTTTTTGCAATCAACGTCAGCGGGACGCTGTTCACGCTTCAGGCAGCGGCGAAGCAGATGATCAGTCAGGGGCATGGCGGGAAGATCATCAACATGGCCAGCCAGGCGGGTCGCCGCGGTGAGGCGCTGGTAGGCGTCTACTGCGCCACCAAGGCGGCCGTCATCAGCCTTACGCAGTCTGCTGGCCTCAACCTCATCAAGCACAAAATCAATGTCAACGCGATTGCCCCGGGGGTTGTCGATGGCGAACACTGGGACGGTGTCGACGCGCTCTTTGCCAAACACGAAAACCGACCTCTAGGTGAGAAGAAGCGGCTCGTGGGCCTTGAAGTTCCGTATGGGAGAATGGGGACGGCAGAGGATCTGGTAGGAATGGCTATTTTCTTGGCGGGCTCGGAGAGCGATTACATCGTCGCACAAACGTACAACGTTGATGGCGGGAACTGGATGAGCTGAGTGCAGAAGGGTGTTTGGGTGACAGGAGAGCGGCATATTTTCCGATCACCCGGCGGTTCGATTCAGCTTCCTCGCGATCATACTGCCCGACTCATGAGAGCCCGACAGTGTGATCCACCGGCCGATCGTTGAGGTGGCTGCTAGCAGCAAGGTTTTTTTGCTTAGCGACGTGGCCACCCGTGCTCTGCGCTACAGGCCGAGGAGGCGGCGCAGTTCCGGTGCGGTCAGATGGGCGCGAAAGCCCGGCCTGCCGGGCTGGAACGAGGCGGAGGCTGCCAGGTTGCCCGCGACGACTGGGTCGCAACCAGCATCGCGTACCAGGTCGGCGGCGACCCGCAAGGCCTCGGCGTCATCTCCGGCGATGGGCATGCCAATGCGCCCGCCCGGTCGTGAGGCAGACTTTGCCACCACGGTGGCATCGACGGCACTGAATGCGCGCACCAGTCGCGCGCCGGCCATGTACTTCGCGACGGTTTGAGCAACGCCCAGGTTGTGCGCTTCTCGGTATACATCGCTGCTGCTTGTGCCCCAAGGATTGGTGGAGTCCAGAACGATCTTGCCGCGGTAGGCACTGTGCAGGTCTCGCCCGACCTGGGGCAGTGCTTCAAACGGAATAGCCAACAGAAGCACGGTGCCGAATTCCGCTGCCGCCATCGGCAGGCCGGCCGAAGCGCGTGGCCCTAACGTCTCAACCATGTCTTGCAATTGCTCTGGATGGCGGGAAGAGAACATGACCTCATGTCCAGCCTCGACCCACAGCCGACCTACCGTGCCGCCCAGCGATCCGCTGCCGATCACGCCGATGCGTGTTGGCGCGACCGCAAAAGCGCGACTCGCGGGGATGAGCCACGGTAGAGCGGCCAATACGCCAAGGGATTTCACTATGGAGCGGCGGGTAGACTTCATGTCCTGTCCTCAATTAATGATGGTGAGACCGTAGCGTCGCGCTGTTCCTGCTTCAGGTGGGTTCGTCCCAACCAGACACTCAAGCCCAGCCAGATAGCTGAGAGGGGGACCGAGATCATGGGAATCTGCGCCAGGGTCAGGCCAAGGCCCATCAGGCTTGCGTATCCCCAACTGGCGATTTGGTCACCGCCACGATAAACGACCGTGTCGATGAAGTTTTTGGCTTTGTAGCGATCTTCACGTGTGCTGGAGGTAAACAGGATTTCCCTGGCGGGTCTGGCCAGTGCGAAGTTCGCTACCCGGCGGGCGACCTGCGCGGCCACGATGACCGCGACACTAGGGCTGGCGGCCAAGGCAGCGAAGCCGAACAGGCTGACCAGCGGCAGGACACACAGCGTTGCCACGATGCCCACGGTGGCGATCATCCTGCCGGTGATGAACAGCTGGAATACCAGTGTGATCGCATTGACGATCAGATCGATATTGGCAAAGAACGCCGTGCGGGCCGCACGATCAGGGAGCGAGGACTCGGCGATGCTGGCCTGCTGAAAATACAAGAAAGTCGACGTGACCGAGTACAGCAGAATGAATAGTGCCAACCCGACCAAGTAGGGCGAACGCAACGTATGTACCATGCCAGTAAAGATACCGCCACCCAAGGGCTGGTCGGGGTTTTCCTTGAGCGTGGTGTGGCTGAACATCGGAGCAAGGCGAGATAAACGGCATGATGCAAGTACCGCCACTTCCAGAAACAGGATGGCAATCACCATCAGCCAGGAGCGGTCCAACTGTTGGATCAGGCTGGAAGTGATAGCCGAGCCCAAGAGGCCGCCAATCGTTGCTCCTGCCGCGAGTAGCCCGAACAGCCGTTTGCCCTGCTCGCTGTCGAAGATATCCACCATGAACGACCAGAACACCGAGACGACGAACAGGTTAAACACCGAGACCCAGATGAAAAAGGCACGTCCCAGCCACACCTGCCATTGTGGATCGGCGAGATGCAGCAGCAGTGCAAACACCATCAGGTTGGCAGCGAAGAAGCGATAGGCCACGACGATGAACTGCTTGCGTGGCAGTTTGCGCACGGCCAGCGCGAACAGCGGGCTGGCTACCAGCATTGCCAACAACGTACCAGTGAACAGCCAGGGCAAGTTCTGGACTCCGCCGGCCACACCGAGCTCGTCGCGAATCGGTCGCAACAGGTAATACGCCAGAAACAGCGCGATGACGTAGAGCATCGACCACAGGACCGCGGGAGATTCTTCGGGACGCACCTTGGCCTGGCGCCGCAACAGCGATAAGGGAGACTGCACGATTACTCCTCCCTGGCTCCAGCCGCGAGCTGAGGCGGAGTCTTCGCTGCGTCGTCTTCCCACCATGCCGTGAACGACTGCGCACGGCCGTCAAGGTAGACCGTGCGGCCGATTTCGGGCGTCCACAGCGCGAAGGTTTGCCCCTGGCTGGCGACTTGCATGCGCTTGAACGGATCATCCCAATCGTGGGGGGCGATGGAGAAGCGGCCCACATGCGCCTGCATCAGCACTAGGGCGTGCAGGTCCTTGGCTGCCTGCGCGGCCTGTTCCGGATTCATGTGGACGTTCGCCCAGCGCGGATCGTACTGACCGGCATCAATGGCGACATAGTCGAACGGACCCAGTCGCTGGCCGATCTCGGCAAAGTGCGGGCCATAACCCGAGTCGCCACTGAAAAACAGCCGCTGCTCAGGAGACACAAGTGCATAGCCGACCCACAGCGACTGATCGCGGGTAAATGTGCGCCCCGAGTAGTGTCGAGCTGCGGTGACGTGGACCTTGACGTTCGGCGTCAGCGCGACGACTTCGTTCCAGTCGGCTTCGCGTACGACTCCCATGTCGTAGCCCCAGCGCTCGAAATGCGCGCCTACACCCAACCCCACGATAACCTTTCTGACTTTGGGCTGAAGCGCCTGAACGGTTGGATAGTCCAAGTGATCGTAATGATCGTGGCTGATCAACAAGGCGTCGATCTCGGGCATGTCATCGGCCGTGTAGAGGCTGGTGCCCTCGAATGCCTTGTTCAGCCCCGGAATCGGCGCGGCGTAGGTGCTGAACACCGGATCGAGCAGGATGCGTTGCCCGCCCAGTTGCACGAAGTAGGAGGAATGGCCCAGCCAAACGACTATATCCTGTGCAGGGTCGAGTGCTTTGAGGTCGGTCTTGACGGCGGGAATCGGGCTTGGCGGTCGAGGCTGCCCCTCTTGCCCGAAAAGGGTCTGCATCCACATCGAGATCTCGGATTGGTCCGTGGTCTTCATGGGCGTGTCGATCTGGTTGCGGAACACTCCGTCGGCATGATTGGGCGAATGTTCGATGCGCGTCAGTCGCTCGCCGCTGGGCAGGTCGCCGAAGACTGGCTGCTGTAAATAGGCGAAGGCGCCAACGATGCCTAACAGAGCGATACCGAAAACGGCCATGAGGAGACGACCCCAGAATAGTTTCATGCAGTAGTTACCATTGAGGTGATCACGACAGGTGCGTGCCGCTGGCGCGCGTGAGTTCGGCGAGCAGCGAGTCTTGGAATAGGGAGTCCTGGACGGCGGGATGCGGCTGTTCGCGTCGCTGATGGTGCCAATAGCCGCCGCTGGTGAGTGCCTCAGGGTCATTGCTGGTGGCAAGCCATTCCTGGGTCAGGTGTCCCAGGCGCAGGTCGTCAGGTGCGTTGGGACCTCCCATCTTCGTTGGGACCCAGCCCGGATCGACCGCATTACTGAGGACGTCGGGGTACAGCCGCGCAACGGCTGCTGCGAGTGCGGTTACAAAGAGTTTGCTGTCCGAATAGCTGCCTGTGGCGGTGCTGCCCGACCAGTCCAATCCCGTCAGGCTGGCTCGTCCCCCCCTATGCATGCTGCTGCTCAGGTAGATCAGACGCTTGGGGCGCTGAATCAGGGCCGTGAGCATATAGGGGGCGACGACGTTGACGACCAGCAGTTGCGGCCCGCTGAGGATGCCTGCGTTGTGAACAATGGCATCCATCGCGCCGATGGCATTGACCTGACGGGCAAGGTCGCGAACCTGTTCAAGATCGCCCAAGTCGCCGACTGTCGCGATGGCGCCCTGGTCCACCAGTTCTTGCACGGCAGACAACCTGGCAGGGGAGCGCACATGCACCACAACGTCGTGGCCTTGGGCAAGCAGGGTCTTGGCAGTGGCATGGCCCAATCCATCGGCCGAGCCGGTAATGAATACGCGGGCTTTGCCGCTTGCATTGTTGTCCCGTCGTGCGTTGGACGCGGGAGCCTCCCTTCGGGAATTGGTTGGGGTCTCCGCCCAGGATGCCGTTGCTTGCAGAAGTGAGCCTGCGATCAACGCCGAACCCAGTCCGGCGCCTCTGATGAGAAAGTCTCTACGATCCATGGACGTCCCCTCGGGTCACTTCGCGCCTCTTGTTCCGAGCACCACGGTGATCGCTCGCGCTGAATACAACGAAGCATTGGTTAAAAAGAGGTTGTTAATGTAACCGGCCCCCTTCGGCGCCACTAGCTAATCAGTCCTTAAAGGGGCTATAAGGCCTGCTAATTAATGATTTATGAGAGACTTGGGCGATGGTCAGACGTAACCTCAATGATCTCTTATCGTTCGTAACGATTGCCCGTGAAGGCAGCTTCACGCGGGCAGCTTCCGTACTGGGCGTGACTCAATCTGCCCTCAGCCAGGCAATGAGCGGGTTAGAGGCCAGGCTGGAGATTCGCTTGCTTACACGAACCACCCGTAGCGTATCGCCTACGGCAGCGGGCGAGCGTTTACTAAAAGCCATTGGTCATCGCTTTGACGAAATCGAGGCAGAACTCGACGAACTGACCGAGATGCGCGATAAACCCGCCGGCACCGTGCGCATCACCTGTGGTGAGCACATTCTTCGAGCACATTTGCTTCCCAAGCTCACGCCGCTTTTGCTCGATTATCCGGATATCAAGATAGAGTTCGATATCAATTATGGTTTTCGAGACATCGTCGCCGACCGTTTCGATGCAGGCGTGCGTATGGGCGATACCATCGACAAGGATATGGTTGCGGTACCCATCGGTCCTCAACTGCGCATGGCCGCTGCGGCCTCCCCGATGTATTTCGAAAGGCATCCAACGCCCAAAAATCCACGGGACCTGCTAAAGCACAGTTGTATCAATCAGCGTATGCAAACAGCAGGGGGGCTATACGTTTGGGAGTTTGAGCGTCGTGGCCAACCGTTAAACGTACGAGTGGATGGCCAGCTCGTTTTCAACACCTCTCCCAGCATGGTGGATGCAGCCTTGGCCGGCCTGGGCATCGCCTATCTTCCTGAAGAAGAATTCGCACCGCATCTGGAAAATGGCCGCCTGGTTCGTGTGCTGGAAGATTGGTGTGCTCCCTTCCCGGGGTACCATTTGTATTACCCAAGTCGCAGGCAGCCATCGCGGGCCTTCACGCTGGTTATGAATGCGCTGCGTGTGTAAAGACGATTGATAAATCTCATTCATGACTTCAATCGCTGCGAGGTATTTCAGTTTTTCTGTCAGCTGATACCTTCTGGCGGGAAAGCATTTTTGCTGCCAGATCAATTCGTGGCGGGGGTAGGGCGTGCCCTGTAGCCCATAGGAGCAAAGTGGAGCAACTATGAAAATACGCATCGATGTTTCAGGCGGTCCGGTTATGGCAACGCTCGACAACAACGATTCCTCCATAGATTTCGTTAAACAGCTGCCGATGAAACTGACGCTGGAAGACTACGCCTCGACCGAGAAGATCAGCGTACTGCCCGAGCCTTTATCGACACAGGGCGCGCCTGCTGGATTCACGCCTTCGGCGGGTGACATTGCCTTTTATGCGCCATGGGGAAATCTCGCCATTTTTCATAAAGGCTTCAAGTATTCGAGCGGCCTTATCAAACTCGGCAGGATTGATTCCGGCCTGGAAGTACTCGCGCGTCCTGGGGCCCTTGAAGCAACGATCACCTTGGTCGATGAGTGATACCCCAAAACAGTCAAAACCACGCCGGCAAAAACTGTCTGCGGCGCAGAGGGCGGGTGGAGTCCTTTCGTTCACACGTTTCACACCCATGGCAGAGAACTCATGCAGCTTACTCGTGCCAACTTTGGCGATTTTATCTACTTTTTAGCTGTCGCCCGCCATTCCAGCTTCAGTCGTGCGGGTGTTGAAGTAGGGATAAGTGCATCTGCGCTGAGCCATGCGATCAAGGGGCTGGAGGCGAGATTGGGGGTTCGTTTGCTCAATCGCACGACCCGCAGCGTCACCCTGACGGCAGCCGGTGAGGAGCTGCTGGCATTGATAAGCGAACCTGTCGACAAAATCGACCAGGCCATTGAGCTGTTGAATAAGTTCCGTGATGAGCCCACTGGCCGTATACGGCTGAATGTTTTCAGTGACGCGGCGCTCCTTTTGTTGGCACCCGTTTTATCGACATTTGCTCATCGTTATCCCGATATCGAAGTGGAAGTCTCAACCACGAACAGTATGGTGGACATTGTTGAAGGAGGTTTCGACGCTGGGATCAGGTATGGCGCTACCGTACCTGAAGGCATGATTGCCCAAAGCCTTTCCCCACCTGTTCGATGGGTCGTGGTAGGAACCCCCGATTACCTCGACCGATGTGGTATGCCGCTGCACCCAGAGGATTTGAAACAGCACAGTTGTTTAAGGTTTCGGCTAGGCAACGGCCGGATGTACAACTGGGAGTTTGAGAAGGAGGGTGAAAAATTAGAGATCCCAGTGTCCGGTAATGTCGTGCTGGATGAGACACGGATGATGCTCGCCATGGTCGCCCAGGGCGCCGGGCTGACTTATTGTGCCGAACCCATTGTCGCGCCGCTTATAGCAGAAGGAACGTTACAAGTGGTTTTGGAGGATTGGGTCAGTGTCGGTCCAGGCTTCCATATCTATTACTCAAGCTACCGGCAGGTGCCGATCACGCTACGTTTGCTGATCGACTTGATCAGAGAGTTGCGCCCGCTTGGATAGTTGGCGATCGACAGCGACTTCGCCGGATTCGCTTTGGGAGAGAGATCTGATATGTCCAGTTTGAACGCATTGCTCGATGCCATCCACGCCGAACAGAACGAGGGTCGAGAGTCTGTACTCGCCACCGTTGTGAAGGTCGAGGGTTCGGCGTATCGCCGTCCGGGGGCGCGCATGCTCGTTTCACAATATGGACGTCCGGAGGGCACTATCAGTGGTGGCTGTCTGGAGGCTGATGTGGTGCGAAAGGCCTGGTGGCTAAGTGAGTCGGGCCCGGTGATTCGTAGCTACAGCACGGCCGAGGCCACAGACGAAGAGGGCGGTGAAGAGTCCCTTGGTTTCGGGCTGGGCTGCAACGGCAAGGTGTATGTGTTGTTTGAGCGAATGCCCGCTACAAAGCAATGCGCTGTGCTTGATGCGTTACGCAAAGTAAGAAACAACCAGAGACCCGTGGCGATCGCAACGGTAATAGCGGGCTCACGCAATAGCCGTGCAGATGTTGGAGACCGTGTGTTCCTGGAATCTGGCGCGGCGCCCTTCGGAGGGCTCTACCATCCTGCACTGAACGAGCGAATTACCGCTGATCTGCGTCTCACATTGGACCAGCAAAAATCTACGCGGCAACGCTATACCGAAGGCTATGCAGAGGTAGAGGTTTTCCTGGAATACGTCGCGCCACCACCGCGTCTGATGATCTTTGGGGCGGGCCATGATGCGCAGCCGTTGGTACGGATCGCAAAAATCCTGGGGTGGCATGTCACCGTTGTTGATAGTCGCCCACATTTTGCCCGTCCGGAACGTTTTCCCGAAGCGGATCGGGTGTTGAGCGCCGATATAGGCGGGCCTTTCGAATTTCGAAAGTTCGTGGAGGGGGCGTGTGTGGCGGTAATGTCCCATAGCCTGAGCCAGGATGCGCATTGGTTGAAAGGCGCGTTACAAGGTAATCCCCGTTACATCGGTCAGCTCGGGCCGCGTGATCGGACCGAGCGTCTGCTTGATGAAATAACGCGACAGACAAACAGCCTGCCTGCGCTGGACCGATTGCACTATCCAATGGGTTTGGATTTGGGTGGGGACACCCCGGAAAGTGTGGCGATGGCGGTGCTTGGGGAGATGCAGGCCGTCCTGAATGGGCGAGCGGGTGGAAGTCTGAAGTTGCGGACGTCAACGATCCACGAAACTTGTCAGCTTGAACCCAGATGTTCCCGTGAATTATCCATGGCAGAGTCGTAGAAGACTTGAGCTGGAAGCTCCTGCAGGATATGAGCCTCGCCGATGCGCTGCACGCATTAGAGGCCAAAGCTGATCAAAACTCACTAATCGAAATGCTGTCCTGCGTTAATCGCTGGATATAGAGCGTTGCGAGTAATCTGCAAAATTCTGAAACCATTTTATTGCTGAATATCACTCATTGGTGATTTCAGTAAAGTCGGGCTAATCCTCAGGCCCCTCGATTGTTAGCATGCCTACATAACAATCCAATGCGCAGCGCGTTGGCTCGTCGGGTTTTATTTGACCCGGTCAATAAGCTTGATCTTCGCACCGCGCCTCTTGCGCGTACTTGCCGAACTCTTTCTCCCCATTGCCGTCAGCCGCTGTTTCAGCCTGTGCTGCGGCAGTTTGCAAACTCATGCGCGCATTTTTTCAGCGCGATGTTCGAGGACTTTATGCCATTCAAGCCTATCTTTCCTGCTTTGGTGACCGCCATTGCTTTTGCCACGATGCTCAGTGGATGCAACAAGGAGCAGGCTGCTGCTACCCCGGCGCAACCCCCTCAAGTCAGTGTGGTGACCCTGAAGCCTCAGGCGGTGACCTTGTTCAACGACCTGCCCGGGCGTACCAGTGCCTACCGCCTTGCTGAGGTTCGGCCGCAGGTGGATGGTATCGTCCTGAAACGCTTGTTCAAGGAAGGCGCAGATATCAAGGCTGGTCAGCAGCTTTATCAGATCGATCCATCAACTTACGAGGTGACGCTCGCCAGTGCGCAGGCCAGTTTGGAGCAATCTCGCTCCCTGACCACCCGGTATCGGCAACTGATCGATGAGCAGGCGGTGAGCAAGCAGGAGTATGACACTGCTCGATCTCAGCAGATGCTGGCAGAGGCACAAGTCAAGGGCGCCCAGATCAATCTGAGATATACCAAAATGTTCGCGCCCATCAGCGGGCGGATTGGACGTTCGGCTGTGACCGAGGGTGCGCTAGTTTCTAATGGCCAAGCATCCCCCCTTGCGATCATCCAGCAACTCGACCCCATTTATGTCGATGTCACTCAGCCTTATGGCGAGGTGCTCAAACTGCGTCGGGCACTTGAAAGTGGGCAGTTGCAGAAAACTGCCGACAGGGCTGCGAAAGTCAGCCTGACACTTCAGGACGGTAGCCAGTATCCGCTACAGGGTTCGCTGGAGTTTTCAGAAGTCTCGGTCGACGAAGCAACCGGCTCGGTCACCCTGCGCGCCGTGTTCCCCAACCCCGATCACTTGCTGCTGCCGGGGATTTTTGTGCATGCGCGGTTACAGGAGGGTGTTGCCGAGCAGGCCATTCTTGCTCCACAGATTGGTGTGACCCGGGATCTCAAGGGCACCCCGACCGCCATGGTCGTTACCGCCGATAACAAAGTCGAGCAACGCCAGCTCAAGGTTGGCCGCACCGTCGGTGCGAATGTGCTGGTGGAAAGCGGCTTGAGCGCCGGAGACAAAATCATCGTCGAAGGGCTTCAGTTCATTAGGCCAGGGAGCTCCGTGGTCGCTCAGGAAGCGATGACAGATGAGGCGAACAGAGCTCCTGTGGCGCTAAACACCAGCGCTAAGGCGGAGTAGACCATGTCGAAGTATTTTATTGATAGACCGATCTTCGCGTGGGTGCTTGCACTGATCATCATGCTCGTTGGGGCATTGTCGATCCTCAATTTGCCGATCAATCAATACCCTGACATCGCACCACCCGCTGTCGCGATTCAGGTTTCTTATCCCGGTGCTTCCGCGCAGACAGTGCAGGATACCGTCGTGCAAGTGATCGAGCAGCAGATGAACGGCATCGACAATCTGCGCTACATCTCTTCGGAGAGTAATGCCGATGGCAGCATGCGAATCATCGTGACCTTCAACCAGGGTACCAACCCGGATATTGCCCAGGTTCAGGTGCAGAACAAGCTGAACCTGGCCACGCCGCTGTTGCCGCGTGAAGTGCAGCAGCAAGGGCTTCGCGTCACAAAATTCCAACAGAATTTCATGATGTTCATTGGCCTGGTTTCCACCGATGGAAAACACACCAAGGAGGATCTATCCAACTACATCGTCTCAAATATCCAGGACCCGATTTCGAGGACTTCAGGTGTTGGTGATTTTCAGATCTGGGGCACGCAATACGCCATGCGAGTCTGGCTGGACCCGGCCAAACTGAACCAGTTCCAGTTGACGCCCGTCGACGTGACCGAGGCGATTGAGGCGCAGAACGTGCAGGTGGCTTCGGGCACGATTGGTGGTCTTCCGGCGCGCAAAGGTACGGTGTTTACCGCAACTATCATCGGCAAGACGCGACTGCAGACCTCCGAGCAATTTGGTGACATTTTGCTTAAGGTCAATAGCGACGGCTCCCAGGTGCGCCTGAGTGATGTAGCTGATATCAGTTTGGGCGGCGAAAACTACAGCATCAACGCCCAGGCCAATGGCAAGCCCGCCTCGGGTATCGCCATCCGCTTGGCCACTGGCGCCAACGCCCTAGATACCGCCAAGGCGATTCGCGCCACGGTCGACCGACTGAAACCATTCTTCCCGGCCGGGATTGAAGCGGTGTACCCGTATGACACGACGCCGGTGGTCACCGAATCCATCAGCGGAGTGATGCATACACTGGGCGAGGCGGTGGTTCTGGTCTTTCTGGTCATGCTGCTGTTTTTGCAAAATCTGCGGGCCACCATCATTACGACTTTGACAGTGCCCGTTGTGTTGTTGGGTACGTTCGGCGTCCTCGCGGCGGCCGGCTTCTCTATTAATACCTTGACCATGTTCGGCATGATCCTGGCGATCGGATTACTCGTCGACGATGCGATTGTGGTGGTTGAAAACGTCGAACGGGTGATGGCGGAGGAACACCTGTCACCCAGGGAGGCCACGCGTAAATCGATGGGGCAGATCCAGGGAGCGCTGGTGGGGATTGCCTTGGTACTCTCGGCGGTGCTGTTGCCCATGGCTTTCTTTGGTGGCTCCACTGGCGTGATCTACCGGCAGTTCTCGATCACTATCGTATCGGCCATGGCGCTTTCGGTATTTGTTGCTTTGGTATTCACCCCGGCGCTTTGCGCCACGCTGCTCAAGTCCATCGATCCGACAAAACACGGTCAGCCCAAGCGCGGTTTCTTTGGATGGTTCAACAGACGGTTCGATGCCTGCGTCAACGGATATGAGCAGGGCGTAGGCCAGATCATTCGGCATAGGGTGCCGGGCTTTATGGTTTACCTGGTAATCGTCGCCGGCACGATCTGGATGTTCGCCCGGATACCGACCTCGTTCCTGCCCGATGAGGACCAGGGTTTGATTTTTACGCAGGTGCAGACGCCGGCCAACAGCTCGGCTGAGACCACGCAAAAAGTGCTAGATCGCATGAGTCAGTACTTGCTGGACAAAGAGCACGGAGAAGGTAAAGCGGTTGCTACGGTGTTCACTGTTAACGGTTTCAACTTTGCCGGCCGGGGGCAGAATTCAGGGATTGCGTTCGTCAACCTGAAGCCATGGGATGAACGAGACAGTGACAATACTGTGTTCAAAATTGCCCAGCGTGCCCAGCAAGAGTTCCTGAAGTACCGAGACGCCCTGGTATATGCGGTGGTTCCGCCATCGGTACTGGAGTTGGGTAACGCCACCGGCTTCGATTTCTACCTGCAGGACCAGGATAGCGTGGGCCATCAAAAACTCATGGAGGCGCGCGGCAAGTTTCTTGAGCTGGCTGCCCAGAGCCCGGTCCTCGCCGGTGTTCGCCCAAACGGCTTGGCCGACGAGCCACAGTACCACCTGACCATCGACGACGAGCGCGCGCGGGCGATGGGTATTTCTCTGGCCGATATCAACACCACGCTGTCAGTGGCATACGGCAGTAGTTATGTGAACGATTTCGTTGATCGCGGCCGAGTTAAGCGGGTGTACGTACAGGGCCAGCCTGACTCGCGCAGCACCGCAGAGGATCTGAGTAAATGGTTCGTGCGTAACAACCAGGGTCAGATGGTCCCGTTCTCGGCATTTGCGAGTGCCGAGTGGATCTTCGGCTCACCAAAACTGTCGCGCTACAACGGCGTTCCTGCCGAGCAAATTCTCGGGACTCCCGCCCCGGGCTACAGCTCTGGCCAGGCGATGGCGGAGGTCGAGCGAATTGCAGCGCAACTGCCGCCCGGCGTAGGCATCTCTTTTACCGGGTTGTCCTATGAAGAGCGTCTTTCAGGGTCACAAGCGCCTGCTCTGTATGCGCTGTCGATTCTCGTCGTGTTTCTATGTCTGGCGGCACTCTATGAAAGCTGGTCGATCCCGATTGCGGTCATCTTGGTCGTGCCTCTTGGGGTAATCGGCGCGCTGATGGCCACGGCATTGCGGGGACTGTCCAACGACGTTTTCTTCCAAGTGGGTCTGTTGGTGACGGTGGGGTTGGCGGCGAAGAATGCGATCCTGATCGTCGAGTTTGCCAAGGAGTTGAATGAGAAAGGTCAACCGTTGCTTGAAGCAACGGTCGAGGCTTGTCGTATGCGTCTGCGTCCGATCGTGATGACGTCCTTGGCATTCATTCTCGGCGTGCTACCCCTGACCATTTCCAGCGGAGCCGGCTCTGGCAGTCAACACGCCATCGGCACGGGGGTGATCGGCGGCATGATAACGGCCACCGTTCTGGCGATTTTTTGGGTTCCCGTGTTCTTCGTTTCCGTTTCAACCTTGTTTAAAGGCAGCCGCAAGAAGCAGGACGAAACTGCTATGCGTGAGGAGGCAGGCCAATGACTCGCTCTTTAATCGGTCTCGCGATCAGCGCCGCTATTCTGAGTGGTTGCTCACTGATCCCTGAGTATCAGCGACCGCACGCTCCAGTTGCTGCGCAGTATCCGCAGGGTCCTGCCTATCAGGCAACCAACGCTGCCGACCAGGCCGCTGTGGAGCAGGGGTGGAGCGAGTTTTTCCACGATCCGGCATTGCAGCGATTGATCCAGACCGCCTTGGTCAATAATCGTGACCTGAAGGTCGCGGCACTGAACGTTGAGGCTTTCCGGGCGCAGTACCGAATCCAGAGAGCTGACCTGTTTCCGGCGATTGGCGCCAACGCCAGCGGAACACGGCAGCGACTGCCGAGCGCTCAGGCGCAGTCCGGTCAGGCCAGTATTTCCAGCCAATATGACGTCAACCTGGGAATCAGTTCGTACGAGTTGGATCTGTTTGGTCGCATCGCCAGTCTAAGCCAGCAGGCACTGGAAACTTATCTGTCTACAGCCCAGGCCCGACGCTCGATCCAGATCAGCATCGTTTCGAGCGTGGCCAATGCCTATCTCACCTGGCAAGCCGACCGTGAATTGCTCAAGCTCACCGAGAACACGCTGGACGCCTACGAGGAGAGCTTACGTCTGACCACCCGCAGTAGTCAGGTGGGTGTGGCTTCGGCGCTTGATCTCGCACAGGCGCGTACCTCGGTGCAAGGTGCGCGGGCGAGCCTGGCAAACTACCAGCGCCGAGTAGCCGAAGACGAGAATGCTTTGGTGCTTCTTCTTGGCACAGGACTGCCCGCCGATTTACCGGAGCCGCAGTCCTTGGATGGCGATCTGCTCGCCAACGTACCGGCCGGTCTGCCCAGTGATTTACTCGCCCGTCGCCCCGATATCCTTGCCGCCGAGCATTTGCTTTTGGCCGCTAACGCCAACATCGGAGCGGCGCGGGCGGCGTTTTTCCCCAGCATCAGCCTTACGGCAAATGCCGGCACCTCGAGCGCGAATCTGGATGGGTTGTTCAAGAGCGGCTCAGGCAGCTGGACGTTTACCCCTGACATCAGCCTGCCGATTTTCAACGCAGGCGCTTTACGCGCCAGCCTGAATTACTCGGAGATTCAGAAAGATATTGGCGTGGCCAACTACGAGAAAGCTATCCAGACCGCCTTCCAGGAAGTCTCCGACGGATTGACCGCACGTAAAACCTACGTCGATCAGTTGCAGGCACAGAGTGACCTCGTCAACGCCAGCCAGGATTACTATCGGCTTGCCGAGCGTCGTTATCGAATCGGCGTGGACAGCAACCTGACCTTTTTGGACGCGCAGCGCTCGCTGTTTAGCAACCAACAAAGGCTGATCAACGATCGCCTTGCGCAGTTGCAGGCTGAAGTGAACCTGTATCGTGCACTGGGTGGCGGATGGAATGAGCGGGGCGTGCAAACACTCTGAGAACGAAGACTAAACAAGAACGCCCGGCGATAGGCCGGGCGTTCTTGTTTTAGCGGTGACTGACACTGTCGTGATATTTACGTGCTGAGTGGTGGCGCCGCGCTGTCATTTATACGGCAGTTAATTACAAGCAGGGCATCTTTTCAGTTTGAGCCAACGTATTACCTTTACTGTCCATAAGTTCAATCTTTACTTCCTGGCCTGCACTGCTTTCCATCAAGGTGTAACGCTCATTCGGTAAGAAATTGTCATAGGACAGGGTGGCAACACAGCGGTTCTGGCTTTCCTGGTAGCCCTTGGTAACTACCCCAAGTTCCATCGTATGCGCCCCTGGCGATACTTTGAAATAAGTCAGGTTCTCTGCGCGTTTCGTATCCAGGCGTCTGGCCAGCATTTCATCACCGACCTGCTCGTGAAGGTTGACAATGGATTCGCCATCCTTAAGCGTCGGAAGTTCAGTCGCACAGCCAGCCAGGCCGGTGATTAAAATGATAGAAGCTGTAAGTTTTGCAAGGTTCATAAGTGTCCTGAATTTTTTGGGGGTCCGAGAATAGCTATAAACTTGTTCTAAGCCGTTAAATAGGGAAGGTTTAAATAAGCTGTTTAGCCTAATAACGCATTGGCTTGGGAGCGTGCGCCCGTTATTGTTTTTGCAGATGACGCAAGATGATCGAGGACGGCAAAGACTAAGATGCCTACTCGATATCTGGAATGATTTTGTTGTCGGTATGGGGATAGTCTACAGGCTTTTTTTTAATTGATTAGCCTGTGAGGTATTGATGCAGTGCTGAGCTTTATTCACCAATGATGCGTCATCTGCGACGCCGAGAACTTGAATCCCTCAGGTGTCGCACGTGGTATTTGCTGCGCGTCGGACGTACCGTTCGAATCGATCGTCGATCAGTCAGTCATTTCTGTCGCTGAAACGATCAGCCTTTAACGATGAGGCGTGAGTTTCGTTCATTGCGAAAGGCCAGTTGCTCGATGGTTTGCGTGGCGTGCTCGGCGTCTTCGCGAGCCTGGAGAATTATCCCATGGTGTTCGGATTTGCTGCACACAGGATCGGCATTGCTGGCGTCACCGGTGAGCATGAACGCCTGGCAACGACAGCCGCCGAAATCCTTTTCTTTTTCATCGCACGAGCGGCAGGGCTCGGGCATCCAGTCATAACCCCGGAAACGGTTGAAGCCGAACGAGTCGTACCAGATGTGTTGCATGCTGTGGTCACGCACATTCGGGAATTGCACCGGCATCTGCCGGGCGCCATGGCAAGGCAATGCCGTGCCATCCGGGGTAACGGTCAGGAAGATGCTGCCCCAGCCGTTCATGCAGGCCTTGGGACGCTCTTCGTAGTAATCCGGGGTCACGAAGATCAACTTGCACGGGTTACCTTCGGCCTCGAGCCTGGCCCGGTATTCATTGGTGATGCGCTCGGCACGCACCAGTTGTTCCCGCGTGGGCAGCAGGCCGACGCGGTTGAGGTGTGCCCAGCCATAGAACTGACAGGTGGCGAGTTCGACAAAGTCGGCTTCCAGGGCGATGCACAGCTCGATGATGCGGTCGATCTTGTCGATGTTGTGCCGATGGGTCACGAAGTTCAGCACCATCGGATAACCATGGGCTTTCACCGCCCGGGCCATTTCCAGTTTTTGCGCGAAGGCTTTCTTCGAGCCGGCCAGCAGGTTGTTCACCTGCTCGTCGCTGGCCTGGAAACTGATCTGGATGTGGTCCAGGCCAGCCTTCTTGAAGTCGCTGATCTTCTGCTCGGTCAGGCCGATGCCGGAGGTGATCAGGTTGGTGTAGAAACCCAACTTGCGCGCCTCGCCGATCAGCTCGGCCAGGTCCTGGCGCACCAGCGGCTCGCCGCCGGAAAAGCCCAGCTGCGCGGCGCCCATTTCTCGCGCTTCGCGGAACACCTTGAACCACTGCTCAGTACTCAACTCTTTGCCTTGTTCGGCAAAGTCCAGCGGGTTGGAGCAGTACGGGCATTGCAGCGGGCAGCGATAGGTCAGCTCGGCCAGCAGCCACAGCGGCAGGCCAACGGCGGGCTTCTCAGGCAAGGGTGATCCAGTGCTGTGCACGGGCGACCTCCATGAAATGCTCGATGTCGTCACCGAGCTCAGGCACACCGGGAAATTGTTTGTCCAGTTCAGCGATGATTGCCGCGACATCGCGCTCGCCATCGATCAGGCCACCGATCAGCGCCGCGCTGTCATTCAGCTTGATCATGCCTTCAGGATAGAGCAGCACATGGCCCTTCTGGGCCGGTTCGTACTGGAAGCGATAGCCGGGCCGCCAGTTGGGTTTTTTGCTGCGATCGAAACTCATAAGGCAATTCCTTTGTGCCAAACCCGTTGCCCGGTCACGCTGTGGTAGGGCGGGCGGTTCAATTCATAGGCCATGCTCATGGCGTCGAGCATGCTCCAGAGAATGTCCAGTTTGAACTGCAGGATTTCCAGCATGCGCTCCTGGCCTTCGCGAGTGGTGTAGTGCTGCAAGGTGATCGCCAAGCCATGCTCCACATCACGCCGGGCCTGGCCCAGGCGGGTGCGGAAATATTCATAGCCGGTCGGGTCGATCCACGGGTAATGCTGCGGCCAGCTATCCAGGCGCGATTGATGGATCTGCGGGGCGAACAATTCGGTCAACGAGCTGCTGGCGGCTTCCTGCCAACTGGCCCGGCGGGCGAAATTGACGTAGGCGTCTACGGCGAAGCGCACGCCCGGCAGCACCAGTTCCTGGGAACGCAACTGGTCGGGGTCCAGGCCCACCGCCTGGCCCAGCCGCAGCCAGGCTTCGATGCCGCCGTCTTCGCCCGGGGCGCCATCATGGTCGAGCAGGCGCTGGATCCACTCGCGGCGGATCTCGCGGTCCGGGCAGTTGGCCAGGATTGCGGCATCCTTGAGCGGGATGTTCACTTGGTAATAGAAGCGGTTCGCGACCCAGCCCTGGATCTGCTCGCGCGTGGCACGGCCTTCATACATCGCCACGTGATAGGGGTGATAGATGTGGTAATACGCGCCTTTGGCACGCAGGGCGGCTTCGAACTCGGCGGGGGGCAGGGGGGTGTCAGTCATTTCGGTTCTCCGGGAAATGCCCGTGGGTTCTGTGGTGTCAGGGCTGGCCTCATCGCGAGCAAGCTCGCTCCCACATTGGTTTTGCGGTGAATCAGATATCCAATGCAGCTCGAACTATTGTGGGAGCGAGCTTGCTCGCGATGGGGCCTGTCCAGCTGGATCATGCCTGGCTGACACACCACAACTTCACCCCCACAATCGTTCCGCCCTTCCTACAACTCAATACTCATTCCGTCGTAAGCCACTTCAATCTTTCGCCGTACAAGCTCAGCCCGCTCGGGCGAATCTTCGTCGAGGATCGGGTTGGTGTTGTTGATATGGATAAGGACCTTGCGCTGCTCGGGCAGTTGCTCCAGCACTTCAAGCATGCCGCCAGGGCCGTGCTGCGCCAGGTGGCCCATTTCCCGACCGGTGCGGGTGCCGACGCCACGGCGCTGCATTTCATCGTCGTCCCACATCGTGCCGTCCACCAACAGGCAATCGCTGCCGGCCATGATCTGTAGCAACGACTCGTCGACCTTGCCCAGCCCCGGCGCATAGAACAGCTTGCCGCCCGTGCGCAGGTCTTCGACGATCAGCCCGATGTTATCGCCTGGGTGCGGGTCGAAGCGGTGCGGTGAATAGGGCGGTGCGGCGCTGCGCAGGGGCAGTGGGGTGAAGCGCAGGTTCGGGCAGGCGGCGATGGTGAAGCTCTGGTCGAGTTCAATGCGATTCCAACTCAACCCGCCGTTCCAGTGGGTCAGCATGTTGAACAGCGGAAAGCCCGTGCTCAGGTCTTCATGGACCATGTCGGTGCACCAGACTTGATGCGGGCAACCTTCACGCAGGCTGAGCAGACCGGTGGTGTGGTCGATCTGGCTGTCCATCAGGATGATCGTGCCAATGCCGGTGTCGCGCAGGGCCCGGCCTGGCTGCATGGGGGCAAAGCCCTGGAGCTGGGAGCGAATGTCCGGAGAGGCGTTGCACAGCACCCAGTTCACCCCGTCATCGGACAGGGCGATGGACGACTGGGTGCGCGCCTGGGCCCGCAGGCTACCGTTGCGAAAACCCGCGCAATTGGCGCAGTTGCAGTTCCACTGGGGGAAACCGCCACCGGCGGCAGAACCTAGGATCTGGACGAACATGGTTGCTCCATCATTCTGGAACCGAAAATAAAACGCCTCGGCAGGCCGAGGCGCTGTCCATCAGGTACAAACTTAACGGTTTGCGAAGTACATGGTGACTTCAAAACCGATACGCAGGTCGGTGTAAACAGGTTTGGACCAAGACATGAAAGTACTCCTATCAAGTGATGAGACGTTTGTCAGGTACATATTTCTGAGTTTGGTTGGGATCATTTTGCAGCGTTCCAAGGCGCGCCCAACCCACGACGCCGTGTTTCGGTTGTCATACCTCGTCTTTTGCTGCCGGACGATCGGATAATAGGACGGCTTCAGGAAACTGCTCCCAGTACGAGAACGAGTGACTCGACAATTTAGCAACCAGGGCAGCGAAGCACTTCGCGAACGATTGAACTCGGTTCTGCAGGGCACAAAATGTCATTGTCGTGCTCCCCCATGTTTGTACGAAAATAAAGTGCGTTGGAAGAACCCCCTTACAGGCTGGTCTCGAATTTCAAACCGGCCACCCACGCATCCCTGACCTCGCTGACTCCGCCAGGATTGCCTACAAATTGCAGGTTGGGGCGCACGGTCAGCCACTTGGTCACGCCAAAGCCATAGTAAATTTCCATGTTGGTTTCTGAGCTTTGCGTCGGCGTGTAGCGAGGATCGTCATAGTCGCTGACGCCCGCCCGGTCATTCAGTTGCTGCTGATGATCTGTGAAGCGGTTATTCACATGGAGACTGGCGATGGCGACGCCGATTTCGTCATTCGGGCGAGATTTGAAGGGGGCCGTGTAGTAAGCGCCTACTTGCGCATAACGATCGATCATATTGGTGGCTTTGTCATGCACGGTGGCATACGCAAACACCGTCAGCCCGCGAGCGGCGAAGTCCGGATCTTTCCAGACTTGTTGTTGCCCGGCAATCCATGCGCCGTATTTACTGTCGCGGGATTTGGCTATGCCGTTTTCTTCTGTGTTGACGTCATTTGCGTCACGGCTGCTGTAATACGCGCCCACCCGGTATTCCCCTGGCAGCCGTCCGGCTCCCAGCGACGTGGTATGGACCAGCTCGACAGGTACCAAGGTACCCTCATTGCCGCTGCCGCTGAGTTTGAAGCCGTTACCTATTTCCAGGTAGGACGGGTTCTGCTCGTACGCACCAATCTGCGCATAAGTGTCATCGCTCAACGCGACCTTTACGCGGCCCGCCCATTGGGTGATTGGCCAGTTGTAAATGATATCGCCGGCCCAGTTACCCGGCTGTGCGCCGCAGAATGCCAGGTTTTGGAATTTGCAGGGGAAGCTGCCGAAGTCCTCGCCAAAGTTCATGCGGCCCAGTTTGATATCCAGCCCGCCGTCAAAGAACTTCTGACGATACCAGAGTTGCGTAAGCCGCCAGGTCTGGCCGCGCCCGTATACCTCTTGAACCTGACTGATGCCGCCTACCCGAGGATCGGTGATGACATCATTGGTGAGATTGCGCCCGTTACGATCCGATATCGTGAATTGAAAATCAGCGTCTTCCCAACCGAGTATTTTCTCAAGGTCAAAATTGCTCATCAGCGCAAGTTGGTCGGTATACCGCGCCGTGGTGTGCGAGTCGTAGCCACCGGCCAGATTCGTCGCGGCGTCGCCCGTGTAGAGCACGTTAAAGGTATAACCTTTTTCCAGCAATTCTGTGCGTAGGCCGCCCCAGTCTCCCAACATCCAAGGGGATTCAGAACTGAAGGCTTCTTGTGCATGACTGTTGGCCGCTCCGCAAAGCAGCAGCAATGCGACGGAAGTATTAAGCGTGTTGCAGTTCAAATGAGTGGTCATGATAATCTCTGCTTTTGTTTTTATTAGTCAGATAATCGAACACATCTTCAGGTTGATCTTCCGCCCGGAAGAGCATTAAAGAATGTCTGCAACGGGTTGATCCCAGCGAAGAACGACTGGAGTCTGGGTTTGTAAAGGCGTCGAGCTTGACGTGACACACGGTAAGTTGATGAGAAGACGGGACCTAACTCAGGCCTCGTCTGTTCTTGCGAAACAGCTCGGTAATTTATTTGAGCATCGGTAACGCTCTCCTTGTGACTCTCATGAAGATTACTTTCAACTTAGCGGCGCCGATGATGCCGTCGGCACGCTCTTGAAAACACCGGTCATTCGCCGGCCGCACTGATCGGGTTGGGTTGGCGTTTTTCAATGGTGTATTTCAGCAACGCAGCGCTGCGGAATATGCCGTGGGCGAATTTGCTATAGGGCATGGTCAGAAAGAACGCCATGACCAGACCCAGGTGGATCGCAAGCAACAAGCCCAACGCGCTGGTTTCGCGCCCGGCAAGCAATGCCAGGCCACTGGCGCTGACCAGGAACAGAAGCGCGATGAAGCCACGATCCATTGGTTTCTGATTCTCGTCCCCTTGCTGCGGGTTACGCCGCAGATTCATCCAGAGCAAACCTGCTGGGCCGATCAGCAGACCTACGCCGCCGAAAATGCCGAGTAGTACTGGCAGGCTTAAAACCGGGTAGGGGGCCGAGCAATTCAGCAAAAAATGATAGAGAGTGGCAACGCCTGTGGCTGCGAAGCACAGCATGAACCCATAGAAGGTGAGGTGGTGAAAGCGGCGGCGCCATAGGGTGAATGCGTCGTCGGTGTTGTTGCAGCCTTCTCCATGTCCGCCGTCCAGGTACTTGAGTTGTGCGACATTGGCGCTGGCCTCCAGTGCTGCACTGGCTTTCAGCGGCAGAGGTGCCTCGGCGGGTGAGATTTCGCGCCAGAATCGACGCACGCCGATACCCAGGGCCAACACGGCAAAACCGAACACCGCGCTGAACATCAGTGCCAACGTGTTGTGCGGAAAAATCCCGTAGAAGTTACCGCCTGGCATGGCAACGAACAGGTTGCCCATGATCATCAAGGTAAGCGACAGGAACAGCGCCAACCCAGCGCCTGAAGCCAGCCCCAAGGCAAGGCCGTTGCGTTGGTATAATTTACCCAGTGGCTGCGGCCAGGCGTAATTGGTGTAGGTTTCCAGCCGTACCTTGGCCATGGATTTGGGTACGTTGACTGCAAATTCGTGCGGGGCCGCGTATTGGCAAGCCGACAGGCACGCGCCGCAGTTGTGGCAAAGGTTCGCCAAGTAATGAATGTCGGCCTGACCGAATTCCAGATGCCGGGTCATTGCGGGGAATACGGCACAGAAACCTTCGCAATAGCGGCAGGCATTGCAAATGGTCATCTGCCGTTCGACTTCGGTTTCCTGCAGGTTGAGGACCGGGATCAGTTGGCTGGATACCTTGGGATCAAACAGCTGCATGTTGAAGCTCCGAGTTCACAGGAGAAAGACCAAACCCCGCACAAAGCGCGGCCTGTACGCCGGCGATTCGTCCGAAGGCGGTACCGATGGCCATGCCGATACCCGCGGTATAACCCTTGCCCAGTACGTTGCCAGCCATCATTTCTCCGGCGACAAACAGGTTCGGGCTGGCCTTGCCATCAAAGTGCACGGCGGCCGTTTCGTCGGTCGCCAAGCCGAGATAGGTAAAGGTGACACCTGGCTTGAGGGGGTAGGCGTAGTAGGGTGGTTTGGTGAGCGGCCTTGCCCAGTGAGTCTTGGCGGGAGTAAGCCCTTCGGTATGGCAGTCATCGAGCGTGGTGTGGTCGAACGTGCCGACATGGCAAGCGTTGTTGTAGTCTTCGATGGTTTTAACGAACTGCGTTTGCGGCAAGTTCAACAGGCGAGCAAGTTCTGGCAACGTCCGTGCTGTGGTTCCAGGGAACACCGGCGGCATGAAGCGGCCAAGTGCCTGTTGGTCGATAATCGAGTAGGCCTGCTGGTTGGGTTGTCCTGCAACGAGACGGCCCCAGATCGCATAACGTTTGGGCCAGAAATCCTCACCCTCATCGTAAAACCGTTCGCCATCGCGGTTGACAACCACGCCCAGGGATACGCAGTCGATGCGGGTACAGATACCGCCGTCGTAAAGCGGAGCCCGTGCGTCGATGGCCACCATATGCGCCTGAGTCGGGTCGCCGACTGCATCGGCGCCAAGATCGAGCATCCGTCGCAACAACACACCAGTATTGAAGCGGGTGCCGCGAATCAGGAAGTTGTCCGATGGCCATTCACCGCGCTCGTTTTGCCCCCAAGCCTCCCGTAGCCATTCGCGGTTGGATTCAAACCCGCCAGCAGCCAAGACGCAGGCGCGTGCTTCGATACGCTCCGCTGGCAATCGTTGTCCATCTACCTCGCGTTCGGCCAGGTGAGCTGCGACGAAAGCACCGTTTTCCAGTTCTATGTCAGTGACCTGAGCGTCATAACGGATCTTCACGCCCAGGCGTTCGGCGCTGCGAAAGTAGGCATTGACCAGTGCCTTTCCGCCGCCCATGAAAAACGCGTTGGTGCGAGCCACATGAAGAGCACCCGACAAGGGCGGCTGAAAGTGCACGCCATGTGAACGCATCCAATCACGGCAAGATGACGAGGCACGAATGGCGATGCGCGCCAGTTTCTCGTTGGTAAGGCCACCGGTGACTTTAAGCAGATCCTGCCAATATTCTTCTTCGGGATAGGCATCGACCAGCACATCCTGAGGCGCATCGTGCATGCAGCGCAGGTTGCGCGTGTGCTGCGAATTTCCGCCACGCCATACTTTCGGCGAGCCTTCCAGCAGCATTACGCTGGCGCCTGCCTCTCGTGCCATTAATGCGGCACATAACGCAGCGTTACCGCCACCTATCACCAGAACGTCGACCATCGTATCTCCTCGATTCACTGGCAGGGCGAAGTGACTGCCGGCCAGTGGATTAACCATAGGGATGGGCTTCGCGCGGCGAAAGGCGGATTTAGAGGTGAGGGCTTCAGTTTTAGTGAAGGGTGATGTTTCCGTGCGGAGGGGTATGTGGCAGGAATTACCACGCTCCCAGAAATACAAAGCGCCCGATGCAAGTGCATCGGGCGCTTTGATATTGAAATGGATATAGCCCATTTCAGAGACAGGCAGTTTTGCCCAATCCAAGACTTTGGAGACAGGTCACGATGGACTGGCTCCTTAGTCGATCAGCTATTGTCAGCAGCAGCGATCACTTGCTGTCTGGAATTGCAAAGGCAACCAGCTTCGAACCAGGCTTCGTACGATAATGCGGACGCCCACCCTCGGCGACCACCACAAATTGCCTTCCGCTGACCGGACTGCGGTAGGTCATGGGCGTGGCATTGGCGCTGGTGGCCAGACGACTGCTCCACAGCTCCCGGCCGGTGGCTGCATCCAGGGCACGGAACGTATGCTCTGCTGCACCGCCGATAAATACCAGGCCGCCACGGGTCGTCACGGCGCCACCGGCGGTCGGTGTACCGATCGGGATGGAAACCAGGGTCGGCAGACCGAACGGACCAATGTCACGCGGTGAGCCGAATGGCTTGGACCAGATGAGCTTGCCACTGACAAGATCAACAGCGCCAATCAGGCCCCAAGGTGGCGCATTGCAAGGAATGCCAAGCTGCGAAAGGAAGTTGACCCGATAAGCGCCGTATGGCGTGTCAAGCATAGGCTGCTCTGCTTGTCCCCCTGCGTCCAGACCAGGTGCAATCTTGAAATTGCGTTGTGTTGCTTCTTCGCGTGTTACCAATTCGATTCGGTCAGGGACCTGAGTCCAGTTGACGATCATCAGCCCGCGATCAACGTCCAGCGAGATGCCATTCCAGTTCACACCACCCATTGAACCGGGATCGATCAAGACATTCTTGTCGAGCGTGATGGGCGTGAATTGGCCCTCGTAGCGCGATTGTTTGAACATGATCCGGCAAACCATTTGGTCGATCGGCGTCGCACCCCACATGTCTTTTTCGCGCAGTTGAGGCCCCCTGAAAGCAGGGAGCTCGACAGAGGCAGGTTGGGTAGGGGACAGCCATTCGCCTTTGGCAATGTCACGCTGAGGCACAGGCTGTTCTTCCACCGCCTTGATCGGTTCGCCAGTCTCGCGGTCGAGCACGAAAATTTCGCCGCGCTTGGTCGGTTGGATCAGTGCTGGCCGCATGCCCTTTGCGGTAGGCCAATTCAACAGAGTGGGCTGAGAAGCGACGTCATAATCCCAGATGTCGTGGTGCGTGGCCTGGAATTTCCAGCGCAGTCGACCCGTCTCCGCGTCGAGAGCGATCACCGCACTGGAGATATCCTCGTCATAGGGACGGCGCTGCCCACCGTAAGCATCAGGTGTCGCGTTGCCCACTGGCAAATAGACGAGACCGAGCTTCTCATCCGCGCTGATGGGGGCCCAGCTGTTGGGTGTGGAAGGCGTGTAATACTGCCCTTCAGGTGGCAGGCCGAGACGATTCGGCGCGCCGGCATCAAAGGCCCAGGCGAGTTCGCCTGTCACCGCATCAAACGCCCTGATGACGCCGGACGGCCCCCCCCAATATTGCCCGTCGGGAATGCCACCACCGACGACAATCTTGCCGCGGATAACTTGCGGTGCCGAGCTGACGTAGAACAAGCCATGTGGGTAAGGTGCGACGCCCTTTGTCAGATCGACCGCGCCGTTGTTACCAAACCCTGGGCAATATTCACCGGTTTTCGCATCCAGTGCCACCAGCGTGGGGTTGTGGCTGGGGGCGTAGATGCGCTCTGAGCAAAAACCATTGGCGTCAGGCACTTTGTAGTACGCCACACCCCGACAAGGTTTGCCCGACTGCGGTACGCCGTTGGAAATGTCGCGGCGCCACAATTCTTTGCCGGTTTCCGCATCGAATGCATGGATACCGTTATTGCCATCACACGCGTACAGGGAACTACCCATCATGATAGGGGTGCCTTCGATGGCGTTGAGATCGCCGTTCACCGGTGCCATGTCGGCTTCCCAGACTTTGACCAGCTTCGAGACGTTGGATGTGTCAATGTCTGCTAGCGGACTGAAGCGGGTTCCACCCTGGTCGTTGCCGTAGGCTTGCCAGTCGGTACGTTCGTTGTTGGCCATTGGTTCAGGCAGTTTCGCCGGCGCCTGCGATTGCAAGCCGCGTCTCAACATAGGAAAGTCCGGTGCGTCAGGTCCGAAAGCGTGACTGACGCTCCCTAAGGCGATTGCAGCGACCAGACCGCCGGCAAACGATGGCCAGCCGCGCGGAAGCTTCCGGGTGTTCGGCGCAGGCGTGAGTTGGGTGAAATGCGGTAGCAGAAGTACTGCGCCAAGAACGAACGGACCAATGAGCCGGGGCGCCAGTTGCCAACCGTTAAAACCCACCTCCCACAAACTCCAGGCCGTGGTCCAGACCAGCATTGCGGCATAGACCCAAACCCCTCGCGCATCACCGCGCCAGAGAAATACACCGCTTGTGATGAAGGCCAGTCCGGTGATCAGGTAGTACGCAGAACCTGCGTCCGCAACCAAGATGACACCGCCAATGGAAAGGGCCAGGCCGAGTATCAATAATACAATGGCAAAGATACGACACACCCATCGTGAAGCTTTCGTCGTATCGCGCTTGGCATTCAAAGAGTCAGGCTCTGCGCCAATAGGGGTCATAAGGGTTTCTCCATGTGATCAATAGGACACACGTGTTGGGAACAAGCATTGAGGCGGCTCATTTGAATGACGCCGGAGGCAAGCCATGGGTGAACACCTTGGCGCTGAATATTGTCGCTCCTTGCCCCTTATCTCCATCACTGGTGACGGAGTACAAGGTGTTCGTATTGGGATCAATGGCGAGGCTAGTCGATAGCAGGTTGTGTCCTTGTTCGCGCCCCGGCAGCAGCACCTGGCCAATTGGGATACCGATCTGGTTAAAGACCATTACACGCCCTTGCCCATAGATCGCCACGTAGACATTGCCATCGGCGTCGACCCGCATCGAATCGGGGGAGGGCCCCGTGAAACGGTAGGGGATGGACGAACTGATGGTGGCGATGGTAGTAGCGTTGGCCAGGTCGATGCGATGTAGAAGGTTGCGGCCAAATTCGGTTGCCCACAGCGTTTTTCCGTCTGGACTTAGCGTAACGCCGTTGGCCATCGAGAGATGCGGCAAGACGACAACAGGAGGCGAAAGATCGGGAGAAACGTAATAGATCCCGCCCTTTGGCTCGGTCGAGATACCTTTGAAATCACTGAAGTAGAAACCACCCTGTTTGTTGAACGCCAAGTCATTTGGCATGAATCCGGCGTCTTGCGCGATGATGGTTTGCATTCCCGTGCCATCGGGTTTGACCGCGAAAATCGCGCCGAGGTTGCGGTTCAGATCGAGAGCCGCGATGAACAGACGTCCGTCGGGATGAAATGCCAGTCCGCCAGGGGAGAGGTTCTCTATCGTGGCTACGATTGAAAGCTGTTTGGTCGGCGAAAGGCGAAGTACGCGTTTACCCGAAACATCACAGAAAAGCAGGTTGCCCTCGCGGTCAAATATCGCGCCTTCCAGTATCCGACCTTCGTTGGATGCTTTGAACCAGGTTTGAGCAGTAACCGTTGGAAGGCCTCGTTCCGATACTGGAATGGGTACAGGGCTTTGTGTCTGCTTGTCGTAGGCCAATGCTGAAGAGGCGGGGAGTTGTCCAGCGTATGCGCCTGTAGCGATGCCGGCGGCGCCGATAGCCAGACAGGCCAGCAGGCCGCTTAGCTGGAGCTTTCTGAGCGCTCCAGGGACACGAGCGCTGCTTCTTCTATCCGAACGTTTCCTACCGGCATGAATGCTTGTCGTGTTGATCGCTGTGTGCACCGCAGGCATGTCGAGTTGTGTCAGCGTGGGTAAAGCGGTCGTAGCGAATAGCCGGCTGGGGGGCGCGCCGGATATCGGCGCGACCAGCCCTTTGAAATTGAACGTTACGCCAATGCTCATAACGAACTCCATTGTGCAAAGCCTTTTACTCCCCCTCAGGGGCGTAGACTTGTTTATTGTTTGATAGGGTGAAGCGGTGTTTCTTGCGCGCTAACGTTGGGCACACGACCAGCGAATGTCAGTCCGCCGGAGGGAACCCCTACTTCAAATCTCTTCCCGTGGGTACTGGAGCACGAGGACCTCGGCACCTTCGCCACCTGCTTGGATCTCGAACTTTTCCTCAGTTGATTCCACGACGATCATGGACCAGAGAGGAAGCTCCTCTTCGCCATGCAGCACGCTGCCGTTTCCGACGAAAACGTAATAACCGGATGCAATACCAGGGGGCGGACCGTCCACTTTCATACCAGCGCCCAATCGCAACACCTGAGCGCGCAGCCCATCTGCCTCATCTTCAAAAAGCAGTTCCCAACTCGCTTCTTCGCGGGCCTGCATCACAGGGGCAATGGAGAACTTGATGGGCTCGGACGTCAGGTGCCGGCGTTTGCTTGGACGCAGTTGCTCCCGGTAGCCAGGTTCACTCAAATAGACCGGTTGGGAGTTTCCGGTGTACATCCGCATGGCGACGAAGGACAGCCCTTGCGGGCCCGCCACGATCGGACCGTAAGCCGTGTGATGGTCTTTGAACTGGACGGTGAGCGGTTCCAGCACCTGACCGCGATTACCCAGTGTGCCACTGCCAGCGATGAACAACTGAAACATCGACACCCCGTGGAAATGGGGCACCACTGCTTCGTGTGCTCTGAGTTCAGACATTGTCGCCTGAGGGCCTGGGGCCCGTTCTTGAGAGCTCCGCGGGCCAAAGAAGGTCGTTCCCCAATGCTGGTTTCCGGTGCCGGGCGAAACGATAACGCTCCGATTTGCAAGGGCGTCTGCCCCACTGCGCGTGTAAATCATCACCAATGCTCCTATTAAATCTGCATGTATGCAGGACAAATCAACCGTCCATACGAGGCCGTAGCGTGCCCTCGGTCGACGCAAAATCATACTAGCATGTGTTTTGATAATTAGCACAAGTTTCAATGGGTGGAACTTGCGCGTAGTGGGTGCGTGCTGGGTTAGCGCCGGTGCAAGCTATTGTAAGATGGTCTGTGTAGTTTCATTCACTGAAACCTATTCCAAAAATAATTGACTTTCGAGTGACTGCGGACGACAGTGCACCGTGGCAGCTCTGCTTTTGGGGAGAGCAGAGAAACGACTGCATCTCTTTACCTCGTCTCCCGATTTTCGATAGCGATCAAGGGCTTCAGTACCGATATGAATAATTACAAAAACTTGCTTGAACCACGTTCGATTGCGGTTGTAGGCGTGTCGGAGGATGCGGGACGTCCCGGCTCTCAGGCTGTGAGAGCTCTGATGAGCAATGGATATACCGGCACGATCTATCCAGTGAATCCAAAATACGAAACCTTTGAAGGTTTGAAGTGCTATGGGGCCGTTGCTGATATCGAAGGCGACGTCGACCTCGTAGTGATTGGTGTCCCAGCGCAGGGCGTTTTAGCCGTGCTGGAATCGAGTGCGCAGAAGAAGGTTCCTTTTGCGGTGGTTCTGAGCGGTGGCTTTCGAGAGAGCGGTCCGGAAGGGGTTCTCCGAGAGGAGAAAATGCTCGCGATTGCCCGGGCGGCGGGCATGCGCATTATCGGGCCCAACTGCCTCGGTTTCGCCAACATCCATTCTCGTGTCTACGCCGCATTCGGCAGCATTACGCGTGAACCGAAACTCGAGAAAGGGTCGGTATCGCTGGTGACGCAGAGTGGGGGATTCGGCTACAGCATCGCCCTTGCATGTGCCGAAGCCGGTATTGGTTTCCGGCATGTCATCGCGACGGGCAACGAAAGCGATGTCAACACGGTACAGCTCATTGAGGCGCTGCTTGATGATGACGAGACACACACCATCGTCGCCTATATCGAGGGAACCAATGACGGTCGTGCGCTGTTGGAAATCGGCCGCAAGGCTACGGCGCGCGGCAAGCCGATCCTGCTGTGGAAGGGGGGCGTCACCGAGCAGGGCGCACTAGCGGCCGCATCGCATACCGCCAGCATGACGGGTGTCTATGATTTCTATCGTGCCCTGTTCAAGCAAACGGGGATCGTCGAGATCAGAGAGATCCAAGAAGCAGTGGATTTCCTCAAGGCATTGGAAAGCAAAAAATACCCGGACAATCGGGGTGTCGCGGTGATGGGGGTATCGGGCGGGTCTGCCATCGTGTTCGCAGACGCGGGTGAGCCTGAAGGTCTGACCTTGTGTGAACTGGGTAACGATACCCAGCAAAAGCTGCTGGCGGTCGTACCTAACATCGGGGCCGTCCATAATCCAATCGACCTTACCGCAGGGTATTTTTCAGCGGCCAATGCGCAGAAGTTGGAAGCCGCTGTAAGCGCGACGCTTGAAGACCCTGCCGTAGGATCGCTTTGCATTAACCTGGCAACCACAGGCGCCTCTGGCAGCCTGGCGGCAGCCCAGGTATTGGCCCGAATTGCCGCGTCGGCGTCGAAGCCGATTTTGGTTTTTTCCTCAGCCCCCAGCGTTCAGGTTGCAGAGGCGCTGCGTGTATTCGCTGATGCGGGAATTCCGGTGTTGCCTTCGCCGTCGCGAGCCGCCAAAGCTATCGCAATGCTGATGCGATTCAAGCGGACTCAATCGCGCATTTTGCAGATGCAAGAGGATGAGGGGCTCAAAGTAGAGCGAGCTTCTGTACCGCTTAGCACCGCCGTTGGCAGTCGGGCATCGTTGTCCGAGGTCGAGTCCAAGGAAATGTTGCGTTCCATCGGTATCCCCGTCACAACCGACCTGATCGTGAAGGGTTTTGACGCTGCGCTGTTCGACAAAGTCAAAGCGCCCCTAGTCGTCAAGATTGTCTCTGCGGACATTGCGCACAAAACCGAAATAGGCGGCGTAAAGGTCGGCATTCGGACCGCCCAGGAGCTGGAGTCAGCGATCGAGCAGGTGTTGGCCAACGCGCAACGGCATGTGCCTGCCGCCCACATTGAAGGTGTCCTCGTTTCCGAGATGGTGACAGGTGGCTTCGAACTGATTGCCGGGGTGGTCAAGGATCCTTCATTTGGCCCAGTGGTGGTAGTCGGCGCAGGTGGGATTTACGCGGAAGTACTGAAGGATTCCGCGTGTCGAATCGCCCCTTTCGGCCTGCCAACCGCTATGGAAATGCTCGATGAATTGCAATGCAGCGTGATCATGCACGGTGTTCGGGGCGCGTCTCCCCTTGACGTCGATGCTGTTGCCCGCGCGTTGGTGGCGTTATCGCAGTTTGCCTGGGAGCAGCGCGGCGATATAGCCGAAATCGACATCAATCCAATGTTTGTATTGCCCCACGGTGTGATTGCCGCGGACGCCTTGATTGTGCGCGGTTAATGAACCGCCCCCAAGCTTGTCGCGAGAAAGAGCAATGTACAAAACATTCTGTAAAGGGGTGAATCGCTATGAATGACAGCCTGTCCGCCACATTGACGCATCGGGTCAATGTGAAGCCTATCGACCGCACGTTCGAGGTGCAGCAAGACGACACGATACTTGCTGCCGCCCTCAAAAGCGGGTGTCAACTGCCCTACAGTTGTCAAAATGGCATCTGCGGAACCTGTCGGGCCAAAGTGCTCGACGGGGTGGTCGATCATGCGGGGTCCAGCATGGCGATACTTTCCAACGAGGACCGGCAGCAGGGCTACGCGCTCCTGTGCCAGGCAAAGGCTTTAACCGCATTGACGATCGCCTGCGAGGTGGTGGAAGCAACACAAGACATCCCTATTCGACGGCTTGTTTCCCGTGTCGATCGTCTCGAGCGCCTGGCCGAGGATGTGATGAGAATTCGCCTGCGCCTCCCTGCCAAGGAGTCTTTCAGGTTTTTGCCTGGGCAATATATCAACGTCGTGATGCCAGGCGGTATTCGTCGCAGTTTGTCGCTGGCAAATGTGCCCGACGACAACGTGTTGGAATTGCATCTCAGGAATTACGGTGGCCCGTTTAGCCAACACGTTTTCAATGTCATGAAAGAAAACGACCTGGTGCGCCTTGAAGGCCCACTAGGTACTTTTTTTGTGCGTGAAGACAGTAGCAAACCAATGGTCTTCGTTGCCAGCGGCACAGGGTTCGCACCGATCAAAGCCATGATTGAGCGTGAACTTGAAAAAGCATCGAGTCGTGAAATAACTCTCTATTGGGGCGGGCGAAGGGCTTCGGATCTGTATTTGAGTTCCGTTGCCGAGGCTTGGGCGAAAAGTCACAACGTCACATTCATACCTGTCCTGTCAGAAGCACACCCCGACGATCTATGGGAAGGCCGGGTCGGCTTTGTTCACCGTGCAGTCCTGGAAGATTACGAGGATCTTTCCCAGCATCAGGTCTATGCCTGTGGAGCGCCCATCGTCGTGCAATCGGCAAGGCAGGATTTTGTGGCGTTACGCAACCTCCCCGAGGAAGAGTTCTTCGCGGACATGTTTGTGTCGGGACAAAAGGCTGCCCAGTAGAACTCGTGTCGTGTGTCTCGATTGAAGATAAAAAAAGCACGTGGAGGAAGATGTCCGTGGATGAACTAGCCAGCGAGTTGACGGTTGAGCGACATGAGTCGCTCCTGTGGATCACTCTGAATCGTGCCGCCAAGGCGAATGCCATGACGGTGGATATGATGGAGCGTGTGACTGCTGCACTGCAGGCAGCCACTGATGACCCGCAGATAAACGCGGTGATGTTGACCGGGTCTGGTGAGCGCGTGTTCTGCGCAGGGGTCGATATTCGTGAACAACCGGCGGACGGTGATACGGCACGCCAGCGTGAACGAAGGTCGTTGGCGTTGGCGGCGCTGCAGGACGCCGTGATGGACTGCCCCAAGCCAGTTGTCACAGTGCTCAATGGTACCGCGACGGGAGGTGGCGCGATGCTTGCGCTCTTGGCAGATGCCTGTGTCGCCGTCGATACCGCGAAACTGTCGCTGCCCGAAATTGATTTGGGTATCGCCACCTTCTCGGGTGCGAACATTCTAGAGGTCATCGGCGGGCGCGCTTTGGCGCTTGATCTGATTCAGAGCGGCAGGGCGATGAAGGCTACCGAAGCATTGGCGAGAGGGCTGGTCCGCGAGGTAGCCCTGCGAGACGAACTCCAATTGAAAGCTTCGGCGCTGGGGCAGGCGTTGGGGGCAAAGAGCCCGCGCACGTTTGCCGAAAACAAGCGGTGGCTCAATCGTTCGCTGAGAGCTGCATTGTTGCAGGCTCGGGACGAGCATGCACGACACCGTGCACTGGCTCAGGCCGAGCAATAGCGCAGCGGGCAACGAGTGTGGTTTTGCACGGGCGGCGTGTCCATATCGAACTGAGGGAATATGATGTCTGATCTAGAAGTCAGTACCGTTGGCCGGGTCATGGTAGCCAAGCTAAACCGGCCCGAAAAAAAGAACGCCTTGAGCGAGAGCATGCTGGATTCACTTCGCGCTGCATTGCTGGCTGCCGATGAAAATGATGACATCGGTTGTTTCGTCATCACCGGTGCCGGTGATGCATTCTGCTCCGGAGGCGACTTGGGCCGTCGGGCCGCCGAAAGCGCAGAGGGGGATCCAACGCCGCTCGAGCGTAAAATCAGATTGCAAAAAGTCACCCACCAGGTGGCATTAGCGATCGAGAACTTTGAAAAGCCACTCATCGCGGCGGTAAACGGCGCGGCGGTGGGGGCGGGCATGGATCTTTCGTTGCAGTGCGATATGCGTTTCGCATCAGAGTCAGCTCGATTTGCTGAGGCTTATATTCGTGTTGGCCTGATCCCTGGAAATGGCGGCTGCTATTTGCTGCCGCGCATAGTCGGTACCGCGAAAGCCCTGGAATTATTATGGACGGGCGATTTCGTCAGTGCTGAGGAGGCGTTGGCATTGGGCATCGTCAACCGAGTATTCAGTGATGACGAACTCATGCAGCAAACGCTGGATTTTGCTACACGCCTGGCGGATGGCCCTCCCATCCAGCAACGCAGCATAAAGAAGCTGCTATACCAATCGCTGCGGACTGATTTGCGGACGAGCTTGGAGTCGGTGGCTGCGCAGATGGCCGTGGTGCAATCCACGGATGACTACAAGGAGGCCATCAAAGCTTACAAGGAAAAAAGGAAACCGCGTTTCATCGGCAAATAGCGTGTCGTGCCTGGGCCGACCGGTCCAGGCATCGTTGTGATTGTGGAGGTGTCCGATGGAACTGCGTCAACTGCGCTACTTTGTCCGGGTAGTTGAGTGTGGAAGCATGGGGCGAGCAGCGCTTGAGCTCGATGTTGTCACCTCGGCCCTCAGTCAACAAATCAGCCGATTGGAGAATGAACTGTCGGTTCGGCTGTTACTAAGAAAGAAGAGCGGCGTGCAGCCCACCAGCGCCGGATTGGCATTCTGGCATCGAGCACAACTGGTGTTGCGCAACGCGGAGGATGCGGCCCACGCGGCCAGGACTGGACGGTTCGCCGGGCATGTCACGGTGGGATTGGCACCATCCACCTCAGGCGTCGTTGCACTGCCGTTCATGGAGGCGATGCGAGAGCGGTACCCGGATATTTCCCTTCGTATTGTCGAAGCGTTATCGGGCAACCTGGAGCGGATGCTAAGCGCTAGACAGATCGATCTTGCGATATTGTTTGGCGCTGATCATGGGCGCAGGTTCAGCACTCAGCCGCTGGTAAATGAACGTCTTTTCGCTATTTCCGCAGCTGACTTTTCCCTGGTCCGCAAGAGTGAATCACTTTCAATCAGTGAGCTTTCCAACGTCCCCCTCATATTGCCCGGCAGTACACACGGCCTCAGGGCCCTGATAAACAATGCTTTTGAAAGAGAAGGCTGCACGATGAACGTCATCGCGGAAATCGACGGGCTAGCGATACTCATGGACGCGGTGGGGGCGGGCTTGGGGATGACGGTGCAACCTAGCGCGGCGCTTGCAAGGCATGATAAAGACCGTTTCGATACGGTACCCATTTCCGAGTTCAATTTTACCCGCTTGAATCAAGTCGCCAGTTTGTCGGACGATGAGTTGTCGCCGGCGGGTTTGGCAGCACGTGTTGTTTTGGCTGACGTCGTTCGCACGTTGGTTTCGGATAAACGTTGGCTGGGCACGCAACTGGTAACGGTGCCCGACTGAACAAGGCGCGGCCGCCAGCGGTCTCGATACGCCTCCGTTCTCGAGTCCGGTGGGTGGAACTGAAGTTGGCGAGTGAAATAGCGTCATGCTAGTATATTATTTTGAGACTGATTCTCGTTTGTTGGCGAATGAAGCATTTCGTGTCGAGGAGGATCGTTACGATCAACGATTTTGATGGGGTTTTTCAAGAATGATGCGCTCTGTGCAACGTATCTTGGCAGTTTTCGAAAGCTTTAGTTCAGACCGCAGCAGCCTTACGCTTCAAGACATTGCAGACCGTATCGAGCTACCGAAGTCGACGACGTTTCGTATTGTCCAGAGTCTTGAAAAGGCTGGCTACCTGGTACGTCTCGAGCAGCAATATTGCTTGTCCTTCCGATTCACGCGCTTGGCTGGCCTGGTAAAAAGTACCCTGGGTATTCGTGAGATCGCTCGACCCGTATTGCAAGAACTCGCTGAGCAGACTGAAGAAACAGTCTCCATCCATGCGGTGAGTGATCGCAATCGAGTCTGTCTCGACTCGGTCACTACCAGCTCGGCACCGTTGCGCGCGGTGGTCCAGGCGGGTGAACAGATTCCCTTGTTGGTAGGGTCTGCTTCAAAGGTCTTGATGGCCTATATGCCCAAAGCCCAGCTCACCCCGTTAGTCAAAAATGTTGCCAAAGCGACGAAGCGCACCAATGGCGCGGTGCTTGAAGAGTTCGCCATGATCCGGGAGCAGGGTTATGCCGTTTCCCATGGCGAACGGCTGTTAGGCATCTCGGCGATCTCGGTACCCATCAAGGACGTCAATCAAGAAGTGCACTATTGCTTGTCGGTGGGGGCACCGACTGTCCGAATGAACATGAATGAAAAGGAGTTTATCGAGTTGGCAGTCAAAGGTGCCGAAGTCATATCGCGACAATTCGGTGGAGAGGTGGCCTTGCCCGCCCCTACATCCGACTGATGATGTGCGCCTGACCTCAAGCCTGGATGTCTTGACAGCGGCTCATCGCGAGAACGAAACGCTCCGCGGGTCACTTCCATGCGAATGGACCAGTTGGGACTTCCAGGCGAACGACGACGGTTCACGATTTGAAACGTCCCACCAGACCGTTCAGTTCATCTGACAGACTCGACAACCTGCCGGAGTCATCCTGTGCAGAGTTGGCCAAGCTCTCCACCAGCCGAGCCTCGTCATAAATCTGCTGGATATGCCGATTGATCTCTTCGGCCACGCTATGCTGCTCTTCAGCAGCGGCGGATATCTGCAGGTTTTGATCCCTTATTTCATTGACCGACAATTGGATGCCTTCAAAGCTGTCCCGAGTGCTCTCGATGGACGATACGCTGGCGTGCGAGAGCTCCAGGCAACTACCCATTTTGCCCATGACCTCCTGGGTCTTGCTGCCTAGTGCGCCGAGCAGTTGCTCGATTTCACCGGTCGAATCGGATGTGCGCTTGGCCAGTGCTCTGACTTCATCTGCCACCACTGCAAATCCTCGGCCTTGATCGCCCGCCCTGGCGGCTTCAATGGCTGCGTTCAGGGCCAGCAGATTGGTTTGCTCGGCAATGGCGCGAATGGTGCCAAGGATCTGGTTGATGCTGCGGCTGCCGGCTTCGAGCTCTGTCATGGACTGCGAGGACTCGGTCAGACGGCGTCCCAGGCGATTCACGTTGTCCGTGGTGATCTCGATCTGCTGCTTGCCCTCCGCCACACGGCGATGTCCGTTCTCGGCGGACTCTGCTGCGCCGCTGCATGAGCGGGCCACCTCATTGGCGGTTGCGACCATCTCGTTGAACGCGGTCGACACCAATTCCACCGCTTCGCGCTGTCTTCCGGCGGCCTCGTTCATGTTGTTGGCAACCTCGCTGTTAACCCTCGAGGCATTTTGCAGATTGCTCGATGCGGCGCCGATGTGTTGGATCAACTGACGTATGGCGCTGAGAAACTTATTGAACCAGCCTGCCAGTTCAGCGGTTTCGTCGTTACCCTGAAACTCTAGTTCGCGACGCAGATCTCCCTCGCCCTGTGCGATCGATTGCAGTCCGGTGCTGACCTGGCTGATGGGTTTGACGATGGACTTGGAAAATGCCACGGCGACCAGGGCAAAAATGACTGTCAACCCTCCCACGATGAGGGTGGTGAGGTAGGTCATGCGAGTGGCCGCGCTCATGACTTCACTGCGCTCGATCAAGCCGATATAGCGCCAGCCAAGATCAGGCGACGTCCAGACGTTGGCCATGTAAGGGATCCCATTGAGTTCAACCTCGGTTGATCCCTGCGGGATGGCGGCCAACTTTGCATAGGCCTCGCCCAGGTCCTTGAGCGGCTTGAAGCTATGCGTCGTGTTGCGGGGGTCTACCAGGACGATTCCGTCCTCGATCAACATCACGTAGCCGCTTTCGCCAAGCTTGATGCTTTTGACCAGCTCGGTGAGGTTTTTCAAAGACACGTTCACGGCTAACACACCTTTGACGATGCCATCGCTCGTGATCATTGCCCTGGCTGTCCCCACCAGTGCTGCATCTTCCTTACCGTAATCATAGGCTGGATAAAAAGCGGGTGTTCGTACGGTTTTTCCAGGGCTCGCCATCGCCGCTTTATACCAAGGGCGTGAACGCGGATCGTAGTTGGCCAGCTGAGGATCATCTGGCCATTTGGCATAGGAGCCGTCCTCCATGCCGATGGAGAGAATCGCCGCGGACGGGTGGGCCGCACCGTAATGCGCAAACCTTTCGATCAGTTGCTGGGCCGCAGGAGGCAATGGCCGGCTGGCGGCATCGCCGGTCTGGTAGTTCTTCAGCGCGCCAACCGATACATAAACTGGATCGGTTGCCATTTGATCGATATTTTGCTGGCTGGCGTCGAAAAACTGGCGAATGTTGCCATCGATCTGACGTATTTCCCGCGTACTGCCATCCATAAACTGATCAACTGCCAGCGTTCGTGTGTTAGTCACCGAAATCACTGCGACCAAGCTCACGGGTATAAACGCGACCAATACGAACGTCAGCACAAGCTTGTTTTTTATTTTCATTGTTAAGCCCATAAACAGGGAGAACGGGCAAACGGCCAATTTGGAGCGGTAGTCGCCTTTACACCCGATCCCGTTCGGGTGCGATATGTTCGGCGGCTCAGCCGATGAGGCGGACTGTTTTCAGTCCGCGCACATCTTGAGCCGCTCAGCGATCAGTTGACTGCAAAAAAGGGTTATGTAGAAAGCTCTTGCCGCATTGCTTTCTGGGGCTGCGGCAATTCACTCGCCTTGTTGCTTGTCTTGTTGCCCACCGAGGTGCGCAGGTTTATTCCACGAGTCTCAGGAACAAACTGAGTTGTGATCAGACAGAGCACGGCAATCAACGTGACGTAAAAGGCCGGCGCCAGCGGGGAGCCAAACGCCTGGGACAGGTACGCAGCGATCAATGGGCACGTTCCGCCGAACATCGCGACACTTGTCTGATAGGAAATGGCGTGTCCGGTTGCACGGAACGATGTCGGGAAAAATTCCGCTGCGGCCACAAAGCTGGCTGCCCCATAAATCCCCAATCCGGCAGCGAGGAGTGTTTGTCCGGCCACAGCGCTAGCGAAGGAACCCGAGGCAGCCAAGTACATGGCCGGATACGCCGAGAGTGCTATCCATGCCGCACCAAATGTCAGTACTCGCTTGCGGCCAAACCGATCGCTCAATAAACCTCCTAACGGAAGTAGGGCTGAAAGTACGATGACGGCGATGGCGTTTGAGATCAAAGCCGAGGTGGAATCCAGCTTCCCGACCTCAATTAGGAAGGTGTACATAAAGCCGAGCAATAGGTAAGCCCCTACCGAAAAAACCGGTTGGACCATGAACACGTGCAACATACCCCTCAATCCACCGCAGCGAATGGCGGCTATCAGCGGATTTTTCTTGATTTTGCTGGCTTTACTGGCCTGGCGGGCTTGCTTGTACTCTTCAGGCTCATCGATGTTGCGGCGCAACCAGAACCCGACAACTCCGATAATGCCTCCAAGAAGGAAAGGGATGCGCCACGCCCAGTCTGAATACGCTTGATCCCCCGCTCCAAGCTGGAGTGCGACAACCAAACCAGCCACGACGGCGTTGGGCAGGTGAGAGAAAATCAGCGTGAAGCCAAGCCAGTATCCTCTGCGGTTTTCCGGTGCCGACTCGACGATGTAGCTGGTCGAGCCGGTCGTTTCGCCACCCAGTGCCAAGCCTTGTGCGATTCGACAGAGCAACAGCAGTAATGGTGCGGCGATCCCGATGGTTGCATAGGTCGGAAGCAGCCCGATGATCGCGGTGCCTAGTGCCATGAGCCAAACGGTCATCGCCATGACCCTGATACGGCCAAGGCGGTCCGCCAGATAGCCAAACATCAAGCCACCCAGGGGGCGGGCTACGAAGGCCACTGCATAGACTGCGAACGTGCTCAGAAGCGCGGCAGTTCGATCTGAGCCGGGAAAAAAATGGACGGATAAAATGGGTATTGAGAACCCGAATACAGCGAAATCGTAGATCTCACCGAAGTTCCCGATAGCGCCAGCGGCTAGCGATCGCCGAGAGCTGGTCGTTTTCGTCTTCGTCATGCGTCTTCTCCTGTGACAGGATGGTTTTTATTAGTTGATGCAAAGCTGATGCATCAAGACTGCAGGATGAAACAGTGTTGCTTCGCCATCAGGCCTTAGAGATGTTCGAGGCGTGGATCAATGTTGCGTTTTCGCCGGATGAATCGTGGTAGTCAGCGAGCGTAACGTTTGTGAAAAGCGTTTCTGCGATGACGCAATCCGCTAACGGAGGTTATGTTAGAAAGACGCGTGTTGCTGGGGTTTAAAAGCAATACGCGTTCACTATTTGTTAATAGGTTGGCGAGGTTTGCCGGGCCAGGCAGGTAGCCGAGCGTGGGCTTGTTTCCTGCAGAAGGTGCCACTGGTTTACCGCCGCATCAGGACAGATTTTGGTTTTCATATAGACCTCGATCGATTCCACGCTCACTATTCGTGAGCCGCCAATCAATTGCAGTTGGAGGAGGGCTTGAACTGAACCGCGGAAATAGAGCTGTAGAACGTGCTCAAGTCTTTTATCGGGACGGGTTCGCTGATCTGATGATCCGCTTGCTCGAAGAGGCTTCGTGCAGCATTGGCGATCAACATGGGAGCGCCAAGATCGTTGCCGCGCAAACAGGCCGCTTTGAGGATGGTTTTTTCGCTCGAGAGTGCCGTGTTATCCAGGGCGTGACTGGATAACAATTGGTTATAAATAGAGCGAGAGGATTCACTCCATCCCGATGTCTTTTCCAGGACCAGTGCCATGTCTTCCAATGCCAGCCCATATCGCAGGCCTGCCGCCGTGCATTCATAAGTAATCGCGCTGCATAGCGATGCGATCGCACCCGTGACCAGCTCGATGGCGTGATCTTCAGGGCACGCTTGAGGGGCACCATCCGTGTTCGGCGTCACGGTATCGCCGTCGTACAATTTTGTCGCCGCCATGCTTTCGATGAGCCCGACCATGTCTTCGAGCTGCGCGTTTGGCCCCAAGGTGTTGGTTCCGATTTGCAACAATGCCCTGACCAGAGCGGTTAGCGGCATCGGGACATCCCTGGACATTCCCAGCGCGACGGCTTGATCGACGTCTTTGAGCATCAAAGCGAGGGCGAAATTGGTGGAGGGTTTTCCCTGGGCGAGCGCGGGCAGCATCCTGTCTGTGGTTTGATTTCGCGCTTTGTTGCGGTTCAACACGTCCGCCATCAGGGGCAGTGAAAGGCCGGCTTTTTTGCCCATGGCCACGACCTCAAGGGTCCCTAGTCGGCAGCCAGCATTCATGGCGTTGTTGACCATTTTCATGGCTTGGCCGTCGCCGACCCTGTCGCCACAACGATAAATCGTTTGGGTAATAACTTGTAAAACGGGGAGGGCGCGCTCGTAAACCGTATCCGAGCCCGCAACCATCAGCGTGGCTTTGCCTTCGGCAACGACCAGCGGACTTGCAGACACCGCAGCATCCATCATGTCGATACCGCGTTCGGCCAGTTCTTCGGCCATACGTCTGGTCTCACCCGGAATGCCACTTGTCTGATCAATGATCAGTGTCCCCGGCACCAATCCGGTCGCGAGGCCGTTTGGACCGAACAGCGCAGACCTGACGTCCGAGCTGCGTGGCAGGCACAGGAAGATGACGTCACACCGGCGAGCCAGGTCGGCCGCCGTGGGCGCGACGTCGGCGCCCAGTTTCTTGAACGTGTCGACGGCGGCCGTGTTGATATCCCACACGCATAACGAGTGAGACAGGAATCGACGAGCGAGTTGACTGCCGAGGGCACCGAGTCCGATGTATCCGATTTTCATTGCCTGTCGCCTCTCTTGTGACCATTCAACCGACGCATGCGGCGTATCGGGGGAATGGTGCAGATACTTTTATTGTCCTGGGGTGCGATGAAAGCGTATTGCCTGAACGCTAAAGCAATGAACCGATCATGCCGCCATCAACGCTGATGCTCGATCCAGTGATGAAACCCGCCTGTGTGGATGCGAGAAACGCGACCACGCCACAGACCTCGTCTTGCTCCCCCATGCGGCCGAGCGGTGTGAGTTTGCGGCGTGCCTCTGCCTGCTCCGGGGTGTACGCGGCGGTGCCGGTGCGGTGCGATGTGTCGATCAATGCCGGCGCTACACAATTGACAGTGATGCCGCAAGAGCCCACCTCGTTCGCGAGATGTTTCATGTACGCGGTGACGCCGGCGCGAAAAACGGTTGAAAGGCTATGGTGCGGCATGGGCTGCTTCACCGATGCCGAGGTAATGGCGATGACGCGACCCCATTGTTTCTTGAGCATCTGAGGAACCATTTCCTTGGCGACCTGGATGGTCCCCCAGAGTTGATTTTGATAGGCCTCTTGCCACCGTTCCTCTTCAGTTTCGTCGAGCGTCGCCCGCAGCGGATTGGGGGCTCGTCCCGTGTTCAGGACGAGGATGTCGGTGCCGTTGAATGTAGCGTTCACCGTGTCGGCGAGGCGCTTTACATCAGCGGCGACGCGCATGTCGCCGGGAACCGCGACTGCACGCACGCCGTGCTTTGCCGTTATTTCCTGGGCGAGGGCGGTCAGTTTGTCCGCCGAACGTGCAAATAGCACCACATGAACGCCCTCGGCTGCCAGCGCGTGAGCAATGTTTTTGCCTAAACCTGCGCTGGCGGCGGTGATGACTGCCACTTTTCCGTTGATCTTCAAGTCCATGATTTACTCCGACACGATGATTTCATTGCCTTCGACGCTGAATCGATGTGGCATGTCTTCGGAGGCCCACTCCAGGTAGGAAAGCACTTCCTGGAATCGAGGATCGTCGTGATTCAGCACTTCAGGCCGATACCGTGCGTCCATGACCATCGGAAGGAACGAAACCTTTTGTATGCCGTCTTTGGTCGCCACTGCTTTGGCGAGCAAGCTCAACGTACAGGCCTTGCCGTAGGGCATAAAAGGATATTCGGGATCGAGGTCCGCATGATTGCGAACCGCACCGTGAGACCAGGCGGGCTCGCTCCATGAAGGCGCGGGAAACGACTTGGTCATTGCGAACACGCCGAGACTGTAGAAGACGGCTTTGCCCTTATACATCTCGATCGCTTTGGGAATATGCGGTGCGTGGCACACCACCATATCTGCACCTGCATCAATGGCAGCATGGGCTACGGTCACCTGGTAATCGGAGATCACGCGAGGCAGCCGGATGACGCCGGAATGAAAAGCCAGGATAACGACGTCTACCTCACCTTTCAGCTTCTTGATGTCCTCGACCAGGTTCGCCAGGTCGCTGGAGTCAGGTTCCGTGCGAATGCGAACGGGCTGGTGGGGACCTCGTGTTTCATAGGAGGTATCGACCTTGATACTGGTCACGCCAGGTTTTTGCAGTCCTGCCTCGCTGCCGGCAGGACCGAGCGAGGTATAGCCCAAGTAACCGACCTTGATGCCGTCGTGTTCAATGATGGCTGGACGTCGTGCTTCTTCCAGATCCCGACCTGCGCCTGTCACCTGGATGCCGCGCGAGACAAAAAAGTCCCGGGTATCCACGAGGGCATCCGGGCCGCTGTCGTAGCTGTGATTGTTTGCCAGAGTCACCGCGTCGAACCTGCCATTGGTGAAAATAGCAGCCATTTCAACGGGCTGACCGACTTGAGGGGCATGGTCTGCGCGCACGGTGCGATCCGAGTAGGTGCGCATGCAGTTGATGAAACGCATATCGGCCGAGGCAAGAGTCGGCAGGACGAGTTCTGTGTACCCCTCCACCGGGAAGCCGTCTTTCGCTCCATGCGTGGGGCCGCAGTCCCCGCCGATCAGTATGGTGGCGTTCGATGTCATTTTTCCCTCCTATTATTTTTGTGGGAAATTTATGGTTTCGATCAATGAAACAGATGCTGCTAGATAGAACTAATAATAACACCGCGAAAACGGCATGACCACGATTTGTACAGGCATCATGTCGTTGGATAAAGAGTCAGTCTGGATTTTCGTGGTTCTGATGATTGGAACAGGTATCGATAATAAGAACATGTGATAGTATCGATTTTGACATCCGTCCGGGCGCAGGCGTTACCTACCTGACCGTCTCTATGGCAGGTCGAGGGTCGACACCTGTTCAGGAAAACGACGTTGGTGCCAGTCTACTATTTGAAATTATCAGTTAGTTCAATTGCTTACATGAAAATAAGAGAGGGCGGAAATGGCAAGCTCACTGGATCAAACGCAGGGGCACACACCGGCAGGGCGGCTTGCCGGGAAAGTTGCTGTTGTTATTGGTGCTGGACAAAGCCCGGGCGAAGGCATGGGTAACGGTCGAGCGGCGGCCATTCGATTTGCGCGTGAAGGGGCGCACGTCCTGGCCGTTGATCGGCAAATCGAGTCCGCTGAGGAAACTGCGGCGATGATCATTCAGGAGGGCGGTTCCGCTGCAGCATTTTCTGCGGATGTGACCCGGGAAAACGAGTTGGCCCTTGCCATGCAGATGGCAAAAAAACGTTGGGGGTCCCTGGATGTCCTGCACAACAATGTGGGGGTCAGCCTCGCCGGTGGTGACGGCGACTTGATGGACATCACCGAAGATCAGTTCGATAACATTTGCCGTATCAATCTTCGCGGTACCGTCTTTGCTTGTAAGCACGCAGTAGCAATCATGCGTGAACAAGGGGGCGGGGTTATCGTCAATGTGTCATCCGCGGCGGCATTGGGTAAGTATCCCTACGTAACGTACAAGGCTACAAAAGCGGGTGTCATTGCTTTCACCGAGCAGTTGGCGCTTCAAAATGCCCCTTATGGGATCAGGGCGAACTGCATCCTGCCAGGCTTGATCTCGACGCCGATGGCGGTCGAGGCGCGTATTCAAGCGTGGAACCAGACGCGTGAGCAGGTCAGCGCGGAGCGCAACGCCAAGGTGCCGCTCGGCCGCCAGGGAACCGCTTGGGATGTTGCGAACGCGGCCCTGTTTCTTGCGTCCGATGAAGCCAATTTCATCACGGGTATCTCGTTGGCGGTGGACGGCGGCCGGTTGCTCAATCGTATTTAATCGTAGTCCCCCACTGCTGGCAGTGGGGGACCATCGGCGCATTACCGCTCAATCAACGTAGCCCGACAATACCCATCCAGTACTGAAGTTGATTTCCTGACGTCTCGACATCAACGCTTCGAGCGTACTTGAGATGCCCGTCATCACCTATCCGGAATATCGACAGTGTCGCGGGCGTTACAGTCAGCCCTTTTTCATCATCGTATGCGGCCAAGGCCTTGATACTCGCCGTGACGAGCAAGCGGCCACTGGGATCACAGGCAAATGTTCGGACGTGAAAGGAACGAGTGTCCACATGCTGAACAAGTGTGGGCTCGCCTGTTTCAGGGTTGATAGCGTAGACGGCTATGTTGTTTTCACCTCCGGAGAACACTGGGTGCCCCTGGTGGGAGTGCGTCGCATCTGCGCGATTTACCAGGTAAACAAACTTCCCGCTTGGATGGACATGGATTGCACCTGCGAGTTGTCGTGGGTGCACGTGCTCAGGGGTTCGCAGCGTTCCCCGCGTGAAGGCTGGCTCGGCCTCGATCCGGTCACCGTCATGTCGGAACATGTAGAGACGGTTGGTTCGCTCGTCGGCTGCGTAAAGCCATGGATGCGTCGGATGAAAGTCGACATGCCGCGGGCCGAAGTCATGGCCATGATTCGGCGCAACCACATCGCTCATTTGAAGATGTTCTTCAGTTAGCCGAAATGAACGGAGTGCCCCGGGATCTTCCAGCTTGTCTGTCGTTGCGTTATTGCCGCGGTCAACTACCAGGACGTGTTTGGCGGATGGATAAAACATGACCTGGTGCGGATAGACCCCAAAGTCGGTGTTCGGATCCTGAGCCTGGCAGCTGCCAATTGTGCAGTCTGCGTTGATGCGGTGCACAGTCAATGAGCCGCGCTTGAAATTGTGGGCATTGACGATAAATCGTCCCAGGGGGTCGATACACAAATGTACCGCTCGGTAGGGAAGTCGCGCAGGTAAGCCGTGAGTGTTGAGTTGCCCGTCAGGTCCCAACGAGTAAGCGCTGACGTGATTGTGATGGGACTCCACCCTCGGGCCACCGTCGCTTGTTGAGACATACAGGAAGCCGCCGGATGGATGAGGCCATGCGTATTGCACCTTTGAGGCCACAGTGACGCTTTCCATCCTGTAGAGCGTTGCGCTGTCTACGTCAATCATATAGCGCGTGATGACATCACCTACGGCGCTGTAGAGTACGGCGCGGCTGCTCATTCAAGCCTCCGAATGGTCAATGGTGAACATGGGAACGGACATGCCGCTTTCTGATTCTTTAAACGCGACCCTGACCCGCTGCCCGATGCGAACACTGTCCAGATCAACATCGACAATGTTCGTAAGCATCATCAGTCCCTCGTCGAGGCGCACATAGGCAATGCAGTACGGTGCTGATGCGCCACGTCGTGTGATGCTGAAGGTGTAGATCGCCCCAGTCCCGCTTGCGGTGATCCATTCGACATCGGTGCTCCAGCAAAACGGGCACAACGCACGAGGATAATGATGCGGTTGATGGCAGGCATTGCAGCTCTTCAAGAGCAGACGCCCCTCGGCCGCCGCGTCGAAATAGGGGTCATCACCGGGGTTCAGGATAGGGTCGCTGATGGGGCGTTCTGTGTAGGGGGTCGACATGTTTTTACTCCCTTTCCATGATGACGGTGGCTGCACCGTGCCGATGACCTATCGCGCCGCCGATGCCGGTGGCGAGGGCTAGCGAACAGTTGGGAACTTGCACCTTTGGATGAGCCTCGCCTCGAAGCTGTCGTACGGCTTCGATTATTTTTGTGATCCCGCCGCGATTGGCGGGATGGTTATTGCACAGGCCGCCGCCATCGGTGTTGAACGGCAACTTGCCGATGCCCGAAATAAGGTTGCCGTCCGACACGAATTTTCCGCCTTCGCCTTTTTTGCAGAATCCCAGGTCTTCAAGTTGCAGGATGACGGTGATGGTGAAGCTGTCATAGATGGAGGCGTACTGGATGTCGGCCGGCGTCACACCTGCCTCTTCGAAAGCTCGAGGGCCGGTCCACGCGGCGCCGGTATAGCTCAAGTCGAGGCGTCCGCCCATCTGGTGTTTAGTGGATTCACCGCAGCCAAGTATCCGTACCCGTGGTCTGTTGAGGGCCTTGGCAATCTCCGGGCGGGCAACGATAACTGCGCCGCCGCCGTCGCTCACGACGCAGGAGTCGAGACGCCGCAGGGGGTCAGAAATCATCGGCGATGCCAATACATCTTCGACCGAGACCACTTTGCGCAACATCGCCAGAGGGTTGTGTTGCGCATGATGAGAGGCAGCGACCTTGACCCAGGCCAGTTGCTCGCTGGTTGTGCCGTACTCATGCATGTGGCGCATCGCACACATGGCATAGAGGTTCAACGTGACTGGGTTATAGGGCATCTCGAATGGCGCGTCCGGTAGATTGACGCCTCGTACGCGCGCCTGTATCCCAGAGATACCTTCAGAGTTGGGGCGGCCGGCCAGTGTAATCAGCGCCACGTTGCATCTGCCCGCTGCTATTGATTCTGCTGCGTGAGCGATATGGGCGAGATAAGAGCATCCTCCCATATCGGTCGAATCGACATGCCTCAGTTTGTCCAGATTCAGGTAGTTGGCCATCGACCATACATTCCCGCCGGGTGCATCGCCCGCGCAGAAATATCCGTCGATGTCATCTTTGCTTAATCCCGCGTCTTCAATTGCCCCTTTCGCCGCCTCCGCATGTAGCTGCGCCACCGAATGGTGGGGGGCCTTGCGTAGGGGGTGCTCATACGCTCCGACGATGTATGCCCTGCCTTTTATTGTCATCTCTAGGGTTTCCTCAGTGCATGAAGATGAAGCTCGAATGTGCTTTCCGGTACCTTCGTTCAGGGGGATCGGCCCAGCGTCAAAGGCAAAAGTAGCATGGCGTAAAGTTCCGATCAGTGAAATCTGTGCTGATTATCAAAACTCATGCTACCATCGATTCAACGTTGTTTGGAGCGCAGGATGGCACTGCACTCAAATTTCCGGGCCAAACCAGGATGCTCATTGGATGCGAGCGGTCGCGGGGTAGGGGCAGGCCTTATTTTTTTGAGACAGGAAGATGAGATGAGCGAAAGCCTGATGGTCAGTTACGAAGTCGAAGGCGTTGTGGCCGTAATCACAGTCAACAATCCGCCCGTCAACGCCCTGACTCCCGAGATGAGAGGGAGCATCATTGACGCCGTTGCCCATGCGAACGCCGACCCGGCTGTCGCGGCGATCGTGTTGATGGGGGGCGGTCAGAATTTCATCGCGGGTGCTGATATTCGACAGTTCGGCAAGGCGAGAACAATCACTACCCGCATGAGCGCCGCGGCACTTGACGCCAGCGCCAAGCCGACTGTCGCGGCTATTCATGGGTATGCGCTGGGAGGCGGTCTTGAGCACGCCCTCGCTTGCCATTATCGGATTGCATTGCCCGCAGCCAAGCTCGGATTGCCCGAAGTCGCTCTCGGGTTGATACCGGGAGGCGGCGGTACGCAGCGCTTGCCGAGGCTGGTCGGGGCTGCCGTAGCCACCGGTTTGCTCGTCTCAAGCCGCCATGTCCATGCCGCCGAAGCATTGAAGATCGGGCTTATCTCCCAGATTGTTCCAGGAACACAAAGCCAAGAGCTTCGTGATGCCGCCGTAAGCTATGCAAAGGCCGTGGCGCAGGCTCAACCGCAGCGCGTACGCGATTTGGTGCTCGAACCGATGGATGCGACAACCATGGATGTGCTGCGAGCGGCACGCCGCGAAGTAGCCAAAAAGTCTCCTCACAACAAAGCGCCACAGTACGCGATCGACTGTATCGAAGCAGCTTTCAGCCTGTCGTTTGATGAGGCTCTAGAGGTTGAGAGCCGCTTGTTTTCTGAGCTGGAGGGTTCTGATGTTGCCAAAGCACTTCGCTATGCATTTTTTGCTGAGCGTGAGGCCGCCAAGGTTCCGGATGCGCCACCGGGTTTCAGGCCGGCTGGTGTGACGTCCGCTGCGGTGATCGGCGCGGGAACAATGGGCGCGGGTATTGCCATTTGCTTCGCTGACGCAGGCATTGTGGTGAAGCTCCTGGAAGCGAGTGCCGAAGCACTGGACAGGGGCCTGCAGCGCATACGTGACATCTACGCCGTAAAGGTCAAGCGCGGACGCATGACCGTGGAAGAGATGGATGCGTGCCTTCAGTTTGTCCAGCCTGTCTCCCACTACGAAGAAATCGGCGACTGCGATGTCGTGGTTGAAGCAGTGTTTGAACGGATAGATTTGAAGAAGGACGTATTCACCAAACTCGATGCCGTGATGAAGCCTGGCGCGCTGTTGCTGACGAACTCTTCCGCGATTGATATCAACGTCATGGCCAACATGACAGGTCGACCGCAGTACGTCGCCGGCGCTCATTTCTTCGCTCCCGCGAACGCGATGAAACTGTGCGAAATCGTGAAGGGTGATCAAACCTCGATCGAGACAGTTGTGCGGGCCATGAAGATGGGCCGCGATCTTAAAAAAGTCTGTGCGGTCTCCGGGACGTGCGATGGCTTCGCGGCAAATCGCAGTCGCGCGCCGCTGGTCACGGAAATGATGCTACTGCTTGAGGAGGGTGCACGCCCTGAGCAGATTGACAGGGTCATGGTTGAATTTGGCTATCCGATGGGGCCGTTCGCTGTGAGCGATCTGTCCGGTCTGGATGTCAGCTATGACACGCGCAAGCGCCGCGCGGCGGCTGACCCTCAATACAGGAAGCTCCATGTTCCGGATCGGATGGTGGAACTGGGCCGCAAGGGCCAGAAAAATGGGGCCGGTTGGTATCGCTATGAAGAGGGTGACCGTACACCTCGTCACGATGAAGAAGTGATGCGGATCATCGCGACCGTCGCCCATGAACTTGGCACGCCTCAGCGTACCTTTACCGACAGTGAAATCCTCAAACGTCTGTTATTCGCCTCGATCAACGAGGCCTGCAAGATCCTGGATGAAGGCAAGGCATATCGAGCCAGTGACATTGATGTCATGTGGTTGTACGGCTTTGGATTTCCTCGCCATCGAGGTGGGCTGCTGTACTGGGCTGACACGATCGGGGCCACGGAAATCCATCTGCAAGTGCAGCAATGGCATGAGCAATACGGCAGGCGTTGGGCACCTAGTCCGCTGCTGTCGAAAGCTGCCAATGAAGGGCTGTCCCTGAGAGAGCTGAAATCAGTCATATGAAAAGCACGGCAATGGCAACCATGGCTGCGTGCGGCCGGTAACAGCTGTTCTGGCAAAGTGAAAGCAACGCCCTGGTTGCTGTCCCCCAAGGGTTACGAAACGCTTCCCATGGTCGGCAAAGGGGCCAACAAGTAGAAAATGAAACGGAAGAAAAATCATGAGCAATGACACGTCCACACGAGCCTTGTCCGAGGGCGAATTCAAAATTTGGCAATGCATTTTATGCGGTTTCATGTATGACGAAGCCGAAGGTATTCCGGAAGAGGGCATACCTGCTGGAACTCGGTGGGAAGATGTTCCCCAGGATTGGATTTGCCCTGAGTGTTCGGCGACGAAGCTGGACTTCGAGATGGTCGAGATTTGATTGATTGCCTTTTCGGCACAGTGTTTTTTCGGTGATTGAGGGCGATATCAACCGCGCCCCTCGGCGCCAAATGTAGAGGGAATTCAGATGTCCATTGAAACCAATAATAATGTCATCGCCGATGCTGATCATCCGCGCGTCGGCCTCTTCATCGACGGTGAATGGATTTTCGACCGCCCCTCTTGCTTTGAAGTGTTGGACCCCAGCACCGAAGCATCGCTCACGAGCGTCCCCGGGGCCACGACCGCTGACCTGGAACGCGTGTTGGTCGCCGCTGAGCGGGGGTTCAGGATCTGGCGGGACACACCAGCGGCTGAGCGTAATATCATCATCAGTCGCGCCATCGCCGGCGTGCGTGCACGTTCCGAAGAAATCGCGCAGATCATCACCCGAGAGAACGGCAAATTAATTGCAGATGCGCGTGGGGAGGTTGAGCGTTCGGCGAGCTTCTTCGATTGGGACATGGCACAGGCCCTGCGAGCCTACGGGACCATCGTTCCGGGCGAAGCCCAAATGCAGAAATCGATTCTTCGTCAGCCAATCGGTCCAGTTGCGGCATTCACGCCATGGAATGTGCCGCTGAGCGCGCCGTCGCGAAAAATCAGCGGTGCACTGTGCGCCGGGTGCTCCATCATTTTGAAAGCCCCAGAAGAAACCCCTGGCGCGGCAGTAGCAATGGTTCAGTGCTTCGAGCGAGCCGGTTTGCCTAAGGGCGTATTGAATCTGGTGTTTGGCAACCCGGCGCTAGTGTCTTCGACCCTGATCGAGTCGCCAGTGACCCGCATGGTGACCTTGACGGGGTCGGTGGCAGTCGGCAAGCACTTGAGCCAACTGGCGGGTGCGGCCATGAAGCCGGTGCTGATGGAGCTCGGCGGCCATGCCCCGGTCATCGTTTGCGAAGGGGTCAATGCCGCGGAAATCGGCAAGATGGCACTCAAGAGCAAAATTCGGATCAACGCTCAGTGGTGCGCTGCGCCAGGTCGCTTCCTGGTACACGAGAGTATCTACGACGAATTCGTAGCGGCGTTTGTGGCAACCGCCGATCAGGTACGTGTGGCCGACGGCATGGATACGAAGTCTGACATCGGGCCGGTCACCAGTGTCCGGCGCCTCGCCGCGATGCAGCATTTTGTCGATGACGCATTGGCGCGTGGCGGCAAGGTTGCCGTGGGTGGGCATCGTGTAGGTGAGCGTGGTTATTATTTTGCGCCGACTCTGCTGGTCGACACTCCACTGGATTGCGCCATCATGACCGATGAGCCTTTTGGCCCGGTCGCTGTCGCGGTTCGTTTCTCGACCCTTGATAAGGCCATCGAGATTTCCAACAGTCTATCCGTGGGTTTGGCTGCTTTTGCGTTCACCAATTCACTGGAACAGGCTGAACGATTGAGTCGTGAGCTGGATGTTGGAGTCCTGTCGATCAACCATTTCGGTGCGCCGGATCCTGACACGCCGTTTGGCGGTGTGAAGGACAGTGGTATTGGAAGAGAAGGGGGGCCGTGGAGCCTGGACTCGTACATGGTCAGCAAGACCGTGCTACAGAAAACTGCTCGCGTCTGACTCAGTGCCCCCAGTTTCCGTGGCGGGCGTTGGGGGCTTTGGCTTTATTCGATGATCAAGGCCAATCCAGTGACCACTTGGATTCATAGGAGCATTCACTGAGGCAGGCATTTCCTGAAGCTGCTTCCTGCTAACGTCGGAGTTTTTTTGATGCGCAAGGCATCAATGCGCTTCGCAAGAACGCATCCGACTAAGGAGTCTGCCCATGAGTGCCCATAGTGGTCGCCTGCCTATGATCGGGCTACTTGCCCTGTCCACTACAGCGTTTCTCACCATTCTGACCGAGACGATGCCGGCAGCGGTTCTGCCTGCGATGTCGGAGAGCCTTGGACAGCCCCCCGCTGGTATCGGTTTATTGGTTTCCATCTATGCATTGGCCTCCGCTGCAGCCGCAATCCCCATTGTGGCGCTCACTCGAAGTCTGCCTCGCAAATCGTTGTACATCATGCTCGTGCTGAGCTTTGCAGTGGCTAACGGTATTACCGCCATCTCGACGTCTTATGCGCTGACGGTCGCGTCACGGGTGGTGGCTGGCCTGGCCGCTGGAGTTGTCTGGCCGGTCATCTGTGGTTATGCCATCCGCTTGGTCGATCGCAAAGACATGGGACGGGCTGTAGCGATTACCCTGGCGGGGAGTACCGTGGCCATGGTCGCCGGTTTGCCCCTGGGTAGCATGCTGGGCTCATTGCTTGGATGGCGTTTCAGCTATGGATTGCTTTCGCTGCTCGCACTGCTTGTCATCGTTTGGGTTTTGCTGGTCGTGCCGCCCATGCCGGGAGAGGAGCGCAAGGACGGCACTTCGATTCATGACGTTATTCGCACTCCGGGGTTGAGAGTGATCTTGTTGTCGGCTTTTTGCGCGATCCTGGCTCATTACACGCTGTACACCTACATGGCGCCGCTCGCGCAAAAAACCAGGCTGTCAGGCGGGACCGCTCAGGGCCTGTTTCTGTTCGGTACGGGCGCCATCCTGGGCGTACTGATCGCCGGACGTTTCGTCGATACGAGGCTGCGACTCATAGCGACCACCGCGTTGACGTGCACGGCTGTGACGATGGTTGTGCTGATAGCGGTTCCGTATCAAATGATCGCTTCGGCTGCGATATTCGTCTGGGGGGCTTCGTTCGGCGGCATGCCTACTGTTTTCCAGTCAGCGACGGGGCGGGTGGCAGAAGATAATGCGGAGCTGGCAACGGCGATATTGACGACCATCTACAACTTGGGGATTTTTGGCGGAGGTGCTGTAGGTGGTTTGCTCCTAAGCTACTTCGGGACAGTAAGTCTCTCGGGTTTTGCGCTGCTCATCGTTAGTGCTTCCCTCGTGGTGGTCATGGGAGGGAGGCGTCACGCCTTTCCACGGCAATAAATTATTGCGGGATATATCTCCCAGGAAGAGCGCGCGGCGTAGATGCAATCCTCACGACTGCGTTTCATTGCTGCCTTATGCTCAGTCGGCAGTCACCGAATCGCGACCCGGCGGTGTTCGAATGATGCCGTTCCGTTTATCGCGATACCTCTTAACTCATTGTTTTCATTGGTGCCTTCTTGATTCGGCGACATCTATCTTTGTAGAACGTGCCGCTCATGGCTTAGTCACCGTTGTTCAACGGGACTCGTGGTGGCGCAGTTCAAGCACAAGCACTGTTGAAAAAAGTTCATGAGCGTATCAACAAGGTGCCGTATAGCCAGCGGCCGATGCCGGGGCTAGGTTTGTCTCGCTGCTGCAGCAGAAATGCTTTTGTTGGATGCGGAACTTGAACGCGCGCACCACAGGCATTGCACGCAGTCGTCATTTAATTTTATTACCCAAGCAAAGCAGGGCCGGATATGAATATCGCCGCAGTTAATACCTTGGAGATTCGAGTGATCGAAGAGGTTGACCAACACTTTGAACAGCGTTTAAAGGCGTACGCGGAGACTTTTGAAAAAGTACACGGATGCCTGGGCTATAGCGTGATTCGCAGCTCCCACGATCCTGGTTTGTGGGTCTTCAGTGGCTACTGGAGCGCGGCATCGATGATGACTGAGCACTTTGAAAGTGAGTCGATGACGGCGTTGGTCAATCATTTGGTAACGTCATGTTCCAACCTGACGTTTGCCAGTTTCACGCCCCAAATCGGAAGGGGGCCGCACGATGAAGCTTGATGAAGCGCTATTTACGGCGATCGATCTCAATGCCTTGTTCATTCTCTTGGTGGTCTATCGCGAGCGAGGCGTGACGCGGGCAGCCGAACGACTAAACGTAAAGCAGCCAGCGGTGAGCAATACGCTGGCGAAGCTGCGCGTCCACTTTAAAGACCCCTTATTTATCCGACGTTCGAAGGAGCTGGTGCCCACGGCCAAGGCCAACGAAATCGTGCGCGGGTTGGCCCCGGCATTGATGAGGATCCAGGACGTTATACGCCCCTCTGGAGGATGATCGGCAGTGCTGTCCCTTCTTTTTTTAAGTACCCATTCAAGCAGGAGCTTATCGATGAGAATAACGTTTGCCGTGTCAGTGCTGAGCGCAACCTTGATGATTTCAAGCTCGTTGCACGCTGCCGATGAGCCTGAGAACACGATGCAAATTGCCAGAAACGGGGAGCAACCTGCTGTCCTGGGCTCGTCCAGCAATTTCGTCGGCACCGTCAGGGTTGATCCATTGTTTGCAGCGCGACCGCCATCGAGGGTTACGGCAGGTGCTGTAACCTTCCAACCAGGAGCCCGATCAGCTTGGCACACTCATCCTGCGGGCCAGAATCTGGTTGTCACGGCCGGCGTTGGATGGATCCAGCAAGAAGGGGGGGAGAAAATCGTCATCAAGCCTGGCGATGTGATTTGGACACCTCCGGGTGTAAAGCATTGGCACGGGGCCACGAATTCCACTGGCATGACGCATTTGGCAATTCAAGAGGTACAGGACGGGAAAAATGTCGAGTGGCTGGAACCGGTTACTGATGAGCAGTACGGGCACTCGCAATGAAGCCGACCGGGCATCTGCGGTTCCACGCGGTCTAAAAAACGGGATGGGAAAGTCGACAACTAGGTCTGCATTATTCTGTTACATTGATGCTTGGCGCGGTGGGTCGCCGGTATCTTTTTTTGTCATTGATTGAAGGGTAGGTCTATGAGCCTCCCGAACTCCGTGGGCGCCCCTCGAGCTGCCGCTTATAAAGTCGTCAGCGCACCAGTCTCCGACCTCAGGTAATTCGACCGCTATTAATTACTTTTATGCATGGCGCCATTCAATGGGATGTGGTGTTTTTCGGGCAGCGCCTCGAATAAATTGACGTCGACGAATTGATCCCTTGTGGGCTGAGACGCAATGCCATGAGGGGAAGCGCCCGGCATAAAAAACCAATGCCTCGTTCGGCGTAGCTGACCAACTCACTGGATTGGACTCACTGGCGCTCGTCCAGCCTGGGTCAGGCCGCAGTCGTTCTGGATGTCCACACATCGGTTCTTAATTAGGAACAACACCATGAAGAAATTATTTTTAACGCTGGCCCTGCTGGCTAGTTCGTTTACTGCGATGGCAGCCGATATGTCCAACGGCGCGAACAACTTTTTCAAGAGTGATAAGGTGACTGAGCAAAAGGTATCCTTCAATAATCAGTACCGCATGAAAGTCGTTGGGAATCTGTATGTGCCGAAGAATTTGAATCAGGCCAACAAAAGCCCTGCGATTATCATTGGCCACCCGATGGGTGCGGTCAAAGAGCAAAGCTCAAACCTTTACGCTCAGAAACTCGCTGAACAAGGCTTTGTGACCCTTGCGATAGACCAATCATTCTGGGGCGAAAGCGAGGGGCAACCGCGTAACGCCGTGGCGCCGGATATTTACTCCGAAGCGTTCAGCGCAGCGGTCGATTATCTTGGAACCCAGTCGTATATCGATCGCAACCGCATCGGCGTTCTCGGTATCTGTGGCAGCGGCAGTTTTGTCATCAGCGCGGCAAAAATCGACCCTCGGATGAAGGCGATTGCCACCGTCAGTATGTATGACATGGGCGCAGCCAACCGCGACGCGCTCAAGCACTCGCAAACACTTGAACAGCGCAAGCAGATCATCGCAGAGGCGGCTGAGCAGCGTTATGTGGAGTTCACCGGTGGCGAAACCAAGTACACCGGCGGCACCGTGCATAAACTGGACGCGAGCACCCATCCCATCCAGCGCGAATTCTTCGATTTCTATCGCACGCCTCGTGGTGAGTTCACCCCGGCCGGGTCTTCGCCTGAAGTGACGACGCATCCAACGCTGACCAGCAACGTGAAGTTCATGAACTTCTATCCGTTCAACGATATTGCGTCGATTTCGCCTCGTCCTATGTTGTTCATCGCAGGCTCTGAAGCACACTCGCTGGAATTCAGCCAAGAGGCTTACAAGCTGGCGGGTGAGCCCAAGGAGTTGGTCATCGTGCCAGGCGCAGGCCACGTGGACTTGTATGATCGGGTAAATCTCATTCCATTCGACAAGCTGACTTCATTCTTCCGGACCAACCTGAAGTAACCCATCTTTGAAGCCGCAACTGCCCGGTTGCATAGGATGTTGGGGCTTCAAGTCTGAACGTAGGTCGTAGTGCGCATCGCTCGACTTGCCCTTGGTGGAACGTTCATCCCTTGAGTCTTCATGGCTCTTTCAGGCCCTGCACGCTGTGCAGGGCCTTTTTTTATCCGTCATGACTCGTGTCGCAAGGCGGCGATCAATAACGTCATAGCCCCTGAGGGTTGCCTACGGCTTGGGTAATAGAGATGAAGTCCTGTCCACTGGGGGCACCAGTCCTTCAGTACCGCAATCAGGTGGCCGGCCTTGACGTAGGGCTCGGCGATGTCTTCAGGTACATAGGCGATACCCAAACCGGCAATGGCTGCATCAAGGCAATCATAAATGCTGTTGTAAATCAGCTGGCCGTCAACCCGAATGTTAAGTTGTCGACCATCCTCCCCGAACTCCCAAGGCCACAATCCGCCATGGGTGGGAAGACGCAGATTGACGCAATTGTGCTGAATCAGGTCTTCGGGTGTCTCTGGTTTTGGTCGACTGGCGAAGTAGCGCCTGGTCGCTACTGCGGTAAATCGCATGTCAGGACCGATGCGTACGGCGATCATGTCTTGGGCCACCGCTTCACCCAATCGAACGCCGGCATCGAAACGATCCGCAGCGATGTCGATGAGTCCATTGTCTGCGAACAGCTCGACTTTTATCCCAGGATATTTCGGTAGGAATTTCTTTAGCTTTGGCGAGATGATCGATCGGATGGCGTGATCCGATGCGGTGATGCGTACGGTCCCGGTTGGGCTTTCGCCCAGTTCTGACAATGCCAGTAATTCAGCGTCGATCTCTTCGAAGCGGGGACTGACCGTTGCCAGTAGTCTTTCACCGGCTTCCGTTGGTGAGACTGAGCGGGAGTTGCGGGCGAGCAAGCGCGTGCCCAGATTCCGCTCCAGTGAGCTGACGGCATGGCTGACCGCTGATTGAGACAGGCCAAGATGCGCCGCTGCTCGAGTAAAACTCTTTTCGCGGGCGACGGCAATAAAGGCCATCAATCCACCAAAGGACTGCTTAAGGATGTCGTCTTGCATGGCTTGAATGATCTTCGTGGGTGCGCATGAACAATAACATTCCGGTGCGTGGTGCGTAGAGTTTACGGAGGAGTTTGCTAGCGATGGTGATCGACAGGGAAGTGTTGCCGAGTAGGGGAAACCAGCCCTCGGGCATGCGGACATTTGCGGTGTGGCTTAAGCCTATGACGTTATCTGACGGTGCTCAGACAAACGAATGATCAGCCGTGCCACAAAAGCCCCTGTCAGGATGACCGCAAACAACCGCAGGGTCTGCATTGCCAGCACCAGTCCCACGTCGGAATGCGTGTCCACCGCGATGATCGCCATCGTGTCGAGTCCACCCGGGCTGGTGGCCAGGTAAATCGAGAGGAAGTCCCTGTCCGATATTGAGGCTAATAGCCAGGCAGATAGTGCGCACAGCGCGATCAAAAGCGTCGCCCCCATTATCATCGCCGGCAGGCGCCGCCAGACGTACCCAATCGTTGGGCGGTCAAAGCGCAAGCCGACGTAGCAACCCAGCGCGCCATAAGCAGTAGCGAGGAGCCAGTCGGGCAGCGCGATGTGCAACAGGCCGCTGATTTGCAAGGCGCCACCCAGCAGCAACGGCATCAGCAGCGCACCGGCGGGCACTCGATTGCCCAGTGCAACACCAGCAAGCAGCGTGGCGATGGTCAGGCCTAGATTCAGTAGTCCGAAGCTTTGCGGCTCGACGTTTGTCACGTGCGTTTCGCCGCCTGTCGGTGCCCCGACCCAGTGGCTCACCAGTGCGCCGATCATCACGACGCACACGACTCGCACGTATTGCATGGTGGCGACCACTCGCGAATCGGCACCGTACTCATCCGCCATCGAGACCATCGCCGAGGCAGCGCCTGGAGCCGTTCCCCATGCGGCGGTGCTGGCCGGAATGCCTGCCCATACCAAGGCGAGCCCCACCAGAGCACTGAGGCAAACCGTTGCGGCGGTTGCCAGCAGCATCATCGGCCAGGACTGGGCCATCGAGAGAACCACTGCCAGCGTCATCGAGTGGGCCGCCAGAATGCCTACACAACCTTGGCCCAGCTTGAAGGCGTAGGGATGGAGCTGTATGCCCGCACCGAACGTTCCAAATACGATGGCGACCATCATCGGCCCCAGGAACTGACCGGCTGGCACCCCTAGAAACTTCAGCAACTGACCGGCTGCTCCAGCCACTAGCGCAAGCGCCAACCATTTGAATGGCGCGGGGTAGGCATGTAGAGAAAATCTGGCAGAAGAAGACAAGAGTCGTGCTCCAATCGCTGGTCGCCTTGAGGGCGTGGCATCGCTATCGATGTGCTGATAATTATTGATAACGTATTTGATAAAGTCTATTTTCTAATATCGATTGATTGATAACTTTGGTTGATAGATATGGACCTGCGTGACCTTGCCTATTTTGAAGTCATCGCCGAGCTGGGCCATCTGGGCAGGGCTGCACAAAAGCTCAACCGCAGTCAGCCGGCGCTGACTAAAAGCATCCAACGACTTGAGGAGTCGCTAGGTGCCCGGCTGTTCGAACGCGACGGGCGTCGGATCAAGCTGACGGCAGTGGGGGAGTTGCTGAAGGTGCGTGGCAAACAGCTGCAGCAGAGCGTTGCCGAAACCCAGCGAGAGATACGTGATGTTGCCAACGGGGTGATGGGCAATATTCGCCTGGGCTGCGCTGCTTCCATGGCTGATCACCTACTCCCGCACCTGACCGCGACTCTGCTTTCACGTGCGCCGCAAATCACCTTGAACCTGGTGATTGGGCAGGACGATTTACTGCGCGAATCACTTTTTTCCGGGCGGCTGGACATGGTGATCTGCCCGCAGTACGAAGCAGATCCTTTGTTGGAATTTCATGCGTTGTTTGACGATGAGGCGGTAGTGGTCGCCAGCCGCAACCACCCGCTGTTTAGCGCAGCTTACGAGTTGCGCGATTTGTGCCAGTACCGTTGGGTGCTGCCGGCCACCGCCGTGCCGGCCCGACGCTGGATAGACAATGCGTTTCAGTCCAGAGACCTGCCTTTGCCTCAAGTACAGATCGAAACGACGTCGATCTCCTTGCTGCCACGCCTGATTGGTGAAACGAACCTGCTCAGTTTTCTGGCCCGGGAGACTCTCGAAGACGTAAAGGGTGTGACGCACCTTCGGGAGATCAAGCTCAAGGAAACAACAATGAAACGCACGATTGTCGTTTTCGTGCGAACCGGCGCCTATTTGTCGCCGGCGGCGCAAGTACTGCTGAATGTGCTTAAAGATGATGCGCCGCTGTTATTGAGGTAGCGGATGCATAGCGACGGCTTGGGCGCAAGAGGCTATCGGGCGGGCGTGGACTGGGTAAGCCGCCCGCCATTCCCAACGACTAGCGCTGCCAGGATGAGCAATACGCTGCCGCCAATCAGCGGGGCTGTCACCGATACATGATCCAGCAAGCTGCCACCGAAAGCGCCTCCGACCATGATCGCCATCTGGATAGCTGCAACCATCAGTCCACCGCCAGTTTCGGGCTCATCGCTTACCTCTTTGGCGAGCCAGGTCGACCAGCATACTGGGATGGCCGAGTACAACATCCCCCAGGCAAACATCATGATGGCGGCGGCTGCGAAACTGTAGCCCAGCTCGGCCAGAGCCACCGTCATGACAGCCAACGCCACCGGAAGCCAGCGCAATAATTGGAAGAGGAATTGTTTTTCCAGCAGTCGGCTGACGATGTACGTACCACCGAAACCGGCGATGCCCAGGCTCAACAACAAAACCGACAATTGAGTGGAGTCGACGCCAGTAACCTGTTCGAGAAATGGCCGCAAATAAGTGAAAGCGGTGAACGTACCACCAAACGTCAGCATGGCGGCCAGCAGACCGAACATGACGTTCCGACGTTTCAGCACCCCGAACAGCCTGGAAAGGGGAATGGTTTTTTCTGGCTGCATTGCGGGCAAGCTTTTGTATTGCCAGATCACGTTAATGATGACAATCGGTACAAGCGCCGCGAACACAAAGCGCCACCCCAGATGACCTCCCACATAGGCCCCAATGGGGGCGGCAAACGCAGCGGCCACTGAGTGGCCCATATAGATCATGCCCAAGGCTTTGGGCACAGCCTCCTCCGGGACTATCCGAAGCACAGTGGCGGTGGACAAGGCCCAGAAACCACCGATTGCGACGCCTAGAAAAGCTCTGGCGATCATCAACCAGGTGAAGCCCGGTGCCAAAGCGATGACCACCAGCGAAATGAGCATCAGCAGGGTCATTGAGACCAGGACATGACGGCGATCGAAGCGTCCGGCAATAGAGGCAATGCAAAGACTTGCCACCACCGCAAACAAGCCGGAAATGGAAATGGCCTGGCCAGCCATGCCTTGTGAGGTGTGAAGGTCGTTGGCGATGGGCGTCAGGAGACTCACCGGCATGAATTCTGCCGCGATCAGCAGAGCGACGCAGAGTGTCAGAGACCCCACGGCGCTCCAGATCCGGCTGTCAATCTGGGCCGCATTCAAAGTTGAGGTAGTCATCGGTGTTCCTGTGAAATAGCCAATACATGACGCCCTCGATAACTAGGGAGCCGGGGAATGGACGAATAATGAAAGGAAAAATGACCGGGGATCGACCCCAGCGGGCGATGGGACACTGTCTCATCGCGACTTGCTTGAGACGAAATGATAGGGCGCTAAGGATGATCTGTAATGATCTTAAATCCGAAAGCGCCTATGAATGATGGCGAATAATTCAGCTGCGAAAAAGGAAGGGCACAGGGACAAAGGTGATTATCCGGGGTACCGTAACTCATCGATCAGAACCTGCATCGCCCGAGACTTTTCGCGCTCGCTCGAGTAGTAAAGGTGCAGCCCCGGAAATGTTCTCCACCAAGCTTGCATGACAGGGACCAGAGTGCCGCCAACCAGATGGGGATGGGCGATGTCCTCGGGGACATAGGCCAGTCCGAAACCGGATACAGCAGCATCCAGAATCTGATTGATGCCGTTGAATACGAGTCTGCCTTTGACTCTCGTATTGATTTCCTGACCGTCCTTTTCCAGTTCCCACGCGTACAGGCCGCCACGTGTCGGCAGGCGCATGTTTATACATTCATGTTCCACCAGGTCCTGAGGTCTGGTGGGTATGGCACGAGACTCCATATAGGACGGAGCGCCCACCATGACAAAGCGCATGTCGGGAGCGATACGAACGGCTTCGATCCCGTTTGCCAACCCGTCCCCGAGTCGGATGCCAAAGTCGAAATGGTCGGCCACGATGTCCGTCAAGCCATAGTCGATAACGACTTCTACACTTATTTGTGGGTATTTCGGCAGGGCTTGCGCCAATTTCGGCCAAAGCACAGTTTCGATGACATGGTCGGTTGCGGTGATGCGAATGTTACCGGCGGGGGTGTCGCCAAATTCAGCCACGGCGATCAGTTCGGTCTCGATTTCCCTCAACCGCGGTTCAACGGTATTGAGCAGACGTTCACCGGCCTCGGTGACGGATACGCTACGGGTCGTCCGAGTGAGAAGACGTACGCCGACCCGAGCCTCCAATCTCTGGATGCTATGACTGAGCATCGATTGAGAGATTCCCAGCTGGGAGGCCGCCCGCGTGAAACTTTGCTCTCGTGCAACTGCAATGAGCGCGAGCAGGTCGCTGTAATGTTCCTTTGCCATTCATCAATCTCTGCGTGGAGGCGAATACTGTATCAGCTCAAGCCACTGCTCCAAGGACCAATCTTCATGAGCTGAAACTCGCGAGGGGATTAATCAATTCTGATCATACCTCTATTCGCCGTCGAGCCTTTCACCCGAACGCCATCCGTGTTTTTAATCAAGAAAATAACAAGAGGCCTTATATGAAAATAGGAATTCTTGGCTCCGGCCGGATGGGGAGTCATCTGGGCGCAATGTTCGCCCAAGTGGGCCATGAGGTCACTTTTAGTTACTCGCGAAGTGAGCAGAGGCTAGCCGATGTGGCTGCCTCGGCCGGAAACAATGCGCATGCCGGCACGCCTGCAGAAGCGGCGTTCAACGCTGACTTGGTCTTCCTGGCCGTGCATTGGCTTCAAGTGCCCGACGTCCTCAGCCAAGTGGATGATTTGAGCGGCAAGATCGTCATGACGTGCTGCAATCCTTTAAACGCAGAGGACACGGAGCTCGTCATCGGCCACACGATTTCCGGTGCGGAAACACTGGCACAGATGATTCCTGGCGCGCATGTCGTTGCAGCCTTTCAGTCTACGCCCAGCGAGGTGTTCTTCGATGTGTTCGCGGCAAGAAACGAGGCGCTACGCCCCAGTTTGATCTTCTGTGGCGAGGACGAAGCCAGTAAAGCCACAGTTTCGGATCTTATCAGTCAAGTGGGCTTTGATCCGGTGGACGCTGGGGCTCTGAAGGTTGCCCGTTATATAGAGCCTTTCGCGATGCTCTCCGCAGTGTTGGCTTACGAAACGGACCAGGGGCCCGAATGGGCTTATCGCTTCGAGCGTTTTGACAGGCTGTTCAAAGGCACTTACCGCGTCGGGAAATAGCGGGAGGAGCGGGTACATGCAGATTTATGATTACATCGTTGTCGGTGCCGGTTCTTCGGGCTGTCCGGTTGCGCGCGGTTTGTCTGACGATCCCCGGAACAACGTCCTGCTTATTGAGGCGGGACCTGCTTCAGATCGTTTCTGGGTCAATACGCCTGCGGGAATGGGCAAGCTCTATTTCAATAAGTCATTGAACTGGAATTTCCGCACCTCGCCAATGGAGAAGCTTCAAGGGCGTCGGATGTACTGGCCTAGGGGCAAATTGCTCGGTGGATCCAGCTCCATCAACGGCATGGTATTCATCCGAGGTCACCAAAAGGATTTTGACGGCTGGCGTGCCTTGGGCAACCCAGGCTGGGGGTATGAAGATGTCTTGCCGTATTTCAAAAAGATGGAGCACTTTGAGCGGGGCGGCGATGAATATCGCGGAGCGAATGGTCCGCTATGGATCAGCGATCCGGTCGTCAAAGAAAAGAGTAGCTACGATTTTATAGAGGCCGCTAACCGTATCGGTATCCCGGTGACCGAGGACATGAACGGCGCCTTGCACGATGGCGTAGGTTTCATGCAGCACAACATCCAAGACGGGCAACGGATGTCGACTTACCGGGCATTTATCGAGCCTGTCATTGAACGGCCGAACCTGACGGTTCGAACCGGATGCGAGCTGCAGCGCGTTTTATTCGAGGGGCGTACCGCCGTCGGCGTAGAGGTTTTGAAGGGCGGTCGCTTGGAAAGGATCTATGCGGCGCGTGAGGTGATCTTGTCAGCGGGTTCACTGAAGACTCCGCAGATGCTCATGCTATCGGGTGTCGGCCCACGGGCTGAACTGGAAAAGCACGCGATACCTGTGGTCCTGGATTCCCCGGGGGTGGGGCAGAACCTGCAGGATCACTTCTATATCCACACAGGTTGGCGTTGCACCCCGGACAGCTCGTACAACGCCAACCTTGTCGGTCTGCGAAAGTACTGGGAAGGCTTCCGTTACCTGATGACCCGCAAAGGTTATCTAGCCCTCGGCTCTTCCCAGGTGGCGGCGTTCGTTAAAAGTAGCCCGGACGAGGACTATGCTGATCTTCAAATCAGCTTCAGGCCCATGACTTTTCAGTACTTTCCCGACGGCACGGTTGACGTTGAAAAGCATCCCGGGCTCGGGGTGTCGGTCTATCAGTTGCGTCCCAGCACCACGGGAACAGTGACGCTGCGCTCGACCAACCCGTCTGACCCGGCCGATTACACGCCAAATTTTCTGAGCAGCGATTACGACATCAATGCCGTGATCAGTGGTGTGCGCTGGATACGCAAAATCATGAACAGCGAGCCCATCAAGTCTCGCGTGGTTTCGGAAGAATTGCCGGGGCCCCACATTCGTACCGATGAAGATATCTACAACTATCTGGTCGAAACCGGCAATTCGGCCCACCACCAGGGCGGCACCTGCAAGATGGGTAACGACGCGATGGCGGTGGTGGACGAACGACTGCGTGTCCGCAGTATCGAGCGACTGCGGGTGGTGGATGCCTCGATCATGCCATTCATCACGTCGGGCAACACCAATGCGCCGTCCATCATGATTGGTGTGAAAGCCGCCGACCTGATTCGTGAAGATGCAATGGCTCGCCGGGCAAGCAGTTCGCCGGTCGAAACTGTTGGTTGAATAAGCGGGTACCTTGTTGCCACGTGTCACGAAAATCCTCACCGAATAACAACAACTGGAGGCACCAGCAAGATGCACGATTACGCGAAGTTTTATATTGACGGTGAATGGGTAGAGGCCGCGACCTCCCAGCGCCAGGAATTGATTGATCCGACTACCGAAGAAGCGTTTGCCACGGTCGCCATGGCGACCGTTGAAGAGGTGGACACTGCCGTGGCCGCAGCTCGGCGTGCATTCAAAAGCTATTCGCAGTCTTCCCTCGATGAGCGTTACGACCTGATCAATCGCATCATCGAAGCCTACGAACTGCGCGTCGATGATTTTGTACAGGCCATTGCGCAAGAGGTGGGTATTCCCTGCAGCGCCCGTGCTCAGGTCATGGGGCCAATCGAACATATGAAGGTCGCTCGCGACCTTTTGAAAACGTACGAGTTCGAGGCTCGAATTGGCAATACGATCGTTCGCCGTGAACCCCTGGGTGTCTGCGCACTGATCTCGCCTTGGAACTGGCCGATCCAGACAACCGTCATCAAGCTGATCTATGCGCTGGCCGCCGGTTGTACAGTCGTATCCAAGTCCAGTATCAACTCTCCGGTCAGCGCTATTTTGCTGACAGAGGTGCTGGATGCCGCGGGCGTACCCAAGGGCGTTTTCAACATGCTCAACGGCTCGGGGCGAGTGATTGGCGAGGCGATGTCGAAGCATCCCGATGTCGACATGGTTTCCTTCACGGGCTCGACCGGTGCCGGTGCGCAGGTAGGCGAGGCAGCGGCACGCACCATCAAGCGTGTGTGCCTGGAGTTGGGCGGGAAGTCGGCGAATATCGTGCTGCGAGACGCCGATCTGGAAAAGGCCGCGTGCTGGAACATTCAGCGCGGCTTCTTCAATACGGGACAATCCTGCCACGCGCCGAGTCGCATGTTGGTGCATGAAAGCCAGGTGGAGCAGATCATTCCGTTCCTGGTTGACGAAGCAAACCGATTCCGTCTCGGAGACCCGCGAGATCCCGCCACGACCATGGGGCCAATTGTCAGCCGGGCACAATTCAACAGCATCCAGCGTCACATACAGTCGGGCATCGATGAGGGTGCACGGCTGATTGTTGGCGGACTGGGGCGCCCCGAAGGCTTCGAACGTGGCTTCTTCACCCGTCCGACCGTGTTCGTCGATGTGACGCCGGAAATGACTATTTGCCGGGAAGAGATTTTCGGGCCGGTCTTGGTGGTAGTGCCTTATTCCACTGAGGCGCAGGCATTGGAAATAGCCAATGACTCGCCTTATGGGTTGGGTGGCTATGTATTCGGTGAGGACCGGCGCAAGGCGTATGAGTTCGCCAGCGGCCTGCGCGCCGGGCGTGTTTGTTTTAACGGCGCGCCGACTAACTCGCTGACGCCTATGGGGGGCTACAAGGAATCCGGCATTGGCCGCTCGATGGGTGTTTTCGGGTTGCAAGAGTATCTGGAAATCAAATCGGTCTATGGCTTTGACGAGGAAGCCGCAGGCCTGCCGTCGTTGAAAGCCTGATACGGCTATCCAAGACCAAACGCTGCCGCACCGATGATTGGCGCGGCACGCCTGCTGTTTGAAGAGCATATTTATTCATCTGATTAATAGCACCTTGCGAGCTGACTCACGTGGTTCGCTTGCTGTGCCACGGACGCGCCCAGTAGGGTAAGGCTCGTCTAAAAATACGACGTTGCAGTTGTTGTTATTGCGAATGGTCAGTTGCCAACGATTATCCGCAGGTCGTGTTCGACCAGGTTTTTCACACTGTTTTCAATCGAGGCATTCTTACAATGGAACTCAACGTAAATGGCACTGTGTATGAGGTTGAGGCGGATGCGGATACACCATTGTTATGGGTGATTCGCGACGATATCGGCCTGACCGGAACCAAGTACGGGTGCGGATTGGCGCAATGCGGCGCCTGTTCGGTCATGGTGGACGGCGTGCTGCTTCGCTCATGCGTTACACCGGTTGAAGGTGTAAAGGGCAAACAGATCCGCACAATCGAAGCCATTGAAGACGACGAGTTGGGCAAGCGCGTAGTGGCGGCCTGGGTCAAGCATCAAGTCGCCCAGTGTGGTTATTGCCAGTCTGGCCAGGTGATGGCCGCCACTGCGCTGTTGCAGCGCATTCCCAAACCTTCCCAAGCCGATATTGCTGCCGCCATGACGAATCTCTGCCGTTGCGGCACTTATAACGCGATCAAGACTGCTGTCGATGAGCTTGCTGGTGCTTGAACACGCGCAATTCGACTGAGCTGCGACGTGCCTGGCGACAATGCCGACGGCTAATCCTGACCACCTTTAATGGAGCAGGGATTGGTCTGCTGCCAGGCCGAGCATTGAATGCAAACACAGGGGAACACTATGTCAAAACTGGATGATTCAATCGCCGAGCGCGGCGTACTTTCCGACGCGCAACCTGTGAACGTCTCTCGCCGCCGTTTTTTGCAGGCATCGGCTGGCGTCACGGCGGGTGCGCTTGTTATCAGCTTCGGAATTCCCCTTGGCCCGTTGCGTGCTGCCGAGCGTGCCCAGGCACTGCCGGCTGGCGCCCGTGTACCGGCGTTCCTGGAGATTCGTCCGGATAATACCGTTCGCCTGCAGAGCCCCTTTATCGAGGGTGGGCAGGGCATTTTCACAGGCATGGCACAGGTCGTGGGTGAGGAGCTCGATATAGATCCAGCCAGCTTTCTGGTGGAGAACGCGGCGCCCGGGAATGACTTCAAAGTCATGGAAGGTGGCATGCGCTTCACCGGTGGTAGCCGGTCGATGCGCGCGAGCTACATGACCATGCGCCGACTGGGCGCATCGGCGCGCCTGATGTTATTGCAGGCTGCGTCATCCCACTGGAAGGTGCCGCTGGCGCAGCTGACTACCGAGCCAGGGCGGGTCATTCATGCCGCTTCCAATCGATCGATCACCTATGGTGAACTCGCGCCGCTAACGCTCGACTTGCCCATTCCCGATCCGCAAACCGTTACTCTGCGCGACCCTGCCACATTCCGCTGGATCGGTAAGCCGGTCCAGCGAATAGACGTCTACGACAAATCCACTGGCAAGGCGCAATACACCATCGATACTCGCGTCGAAGGCATGCTCCACGCTGCGGTACAGCATGCGCCGCGGCTGGGTCTGCAAGTGGGGCAGGTGCGCAACGAGGATCAGATCAGGAACCTCAAAGGCGTGCATTCGGTGCACCGTCTTGAAGGGGCAGTGGCGGTGGTTGCGCAACGCTGGTGGGTGGCCAAGCGTGCCGTCGAGGCTCTGCAAGTGGAGTGGACGGAGCCGGGTGGCGATTCAACCGTGCGCTACATGCCGGCTAATTTCGACACCCAGGCCTATGCGGAGCAATTGAGTAAAACCACCGACGCCGGGGATGAGGCCGAACGTGAGGGCGACCTGCAGCAAGGGCTGGCCGGTGCCAAGAAAATCGTCAGTGCGACTTACAATACCCAATACCTCAACCACGCCCAGTTGGAGCCGCCCTCGGCCCTGGCGCGCTTCGGCGCTGAAGGCAATCTCGATCTGTGGCTGCCGAACCAGGCCCCGGATTTGTTTTTGGCCGACGTCGCCAAGCGTACCGGTCTGGATCCTTCCAAAATCACTCTCCACTCACCGCTGCTGGGTGGCTTTTTCGGCCGGCATTTTTTATACCCGAATGCATCACCTTACCCTCAAGCTATCCAGCTGGCTCAATCCACAGGTCGACCGATCAAGGTGATTTGGAGCCGCGAGGAAGAATTTTTGCGTGACGTGCTTCGTCCTTCCGCCGTAGTGCGCTTTCGCGCAGGCCTGGATGAACAGGGCATGCCGGTGGCCTTCGAAGCAATTAGTGCCACGGAGGGGCCAACCGAGGGTATCGCTAACAAACAAGGAGACAAAATCGACCCGACCGCCGTCGAGGGCCTGGCCGGTAAAAAATACGCCATTGCCCATCGTCGGATCGCTCAACTGTACTCGCAGACCCCGATGATGTTGGGATACTGGCGTTCAGTCGGGAACTCCATCAATGACTTTATGTATGAAGCTTTTCTGGATGAAGTGGCGGATGCCGGCGGTCAGGATCCCTATGAGCTGCGGGCCAAGCTGCTGCAGGGCAACGAGCGGCTAAGCCACCTGCTCAAGACAGTGGCCGACCTGTCCGGGGGGTGGAAACGAGGGCCGTTCACGGCGCAAGACGGCACCAAGCGAGCAAGAGGCGTTGCAATGGCATCGCCATTTGGTACCGAAACGGCGGTGATCGCAGAGGTTTCCATCAGCAACGGAGCGGTGAAGGTTCACGATATCTGGCAGGCAATCGATCCGGGTAGCATCGTCAACCCCGCCATCATCGAGGCTCAGGTCAACTCAGCCGTGGCCCTCGGCTTGTCTCAAACCCTGATTGAACAAGCCATTTACAAAGATGGGACGCCGGTAGCGCGTAATTACGACCTCTACCGCATTCTCACACCGGAGATGATGTCCAGGGTCCATGTCCGCGTGGTGGAGAGTGGTGCGCCAATGGGCGGAATCGGCGAACCGCCTCTGCCTGCGGTGGCACCGGCGGTTGCTAACGCCGTCTCGCGACTGACCGGGCAACGAATTCGCAGCATGCCTCTATCGCAGTACCGCTTCGACACCTGATGAGGAATGGCTCGTGAATAAAACTATAAAGTATCTGCTGCCAGCAGGCATCGTCGTGGCAGCCGGCTTGGGCTGGTTTGTCAATCGCACGCCATCTTCGCCTTTTGCTGATGAGACAGCTCCCCCGTCGACAGATGCACAACTTGTCCAACGCGGTGAATATGTTGCCAGGCTGAGCGACTGTGTGGCCTGCCACAGCACGCCAAAAGGTGCGCCGTTTGCCGGCGGGTTAGAGATGGCGACCCCGATGGGGTCGATCTATGCCACCAACATTACCCCGGACAAACAAACGGGCATCGGCAGTTACAGCCTGGCCGACTTCGATCGCGCAGTACGCAGCGGAGTCGCGGCTGACGGGCACAGGCTGTATCCGGCTATGCCGTACCCATCCTATGCCAAGCTCAGCGACGATGATGTGCGGGCGCTTTATGCGTTCTTCATGGCCGGCGTTAAGCCGGCGCAGCAGCCGAATCAGCAAAGCCATATCCCCTGGCCGCTCAACATGCGCTGGCCGTTGGCTTTATGGAATGCGGCGTTTGTCGATGACGGTGCCTATCAGGCTAAGCCGTCAGAGGATGCGCTGTGGAACCGCGGTGCATACATCGTTCAAGGCGCGGGGCATTGTGGCAGTTGCCATACCCCACGAAGCTTGACGATGAACGAGAAGTCGCTGGATGAAAGCAGCGCTACTTTCCTCAGCGGTTCGCTGCTTGATGGGTGGTACGCGCCGAGCCTGCGCCAGGATCCGAACACTGGATTGGGTCGCTGGAGTGAGCAGCAAATCGTCGACTACCTGAAGACCGGACGTAACGCTCACAGCGTGGTCGTGGGCACTATGGCTGAAGTCTTCAACAACTCGACGCAATACATGTCTGACCCGGACCTGAAAGCCATCGCGCATTACCTGGTGTCGTTGCCGGGTGACCCAAAGCGTGACGGGCCGCCATGGAAGCCAGCGGCCACACTGGCGGTAGAACAATCACCACCGTTGTCGACACCAGGGGCCGCCAACTATATGGCCAAGTGCAGCAGCTGCCACGGCAGTGACGGCAGCGGGCAAGCGCCATGGATACCTCCTTTGGCAGGCGCATCTTCATCGATGGTGAAGGAAAGCGCTACTAGCATCAATGCCACCTTGAACGGTTCCGAACGTGTCGTTGCCAACGGTATTCCGGATTCGTATCGCATGCCCCCGTACCGCAACCAACTTTCTGATCAGGAAGTCGCCGATGTACTGACTTTCGTTCGCACGTCATGGGGTAATCAGGGAGGCGCAGTGAAGGCTGACGAGGTGAAGGAACTGCGTGAACGAACCAATCCGGCCAGCAGCAACCCGATCATCCTGCAGATGCGTTGAGAGAGTATGGTGAGGGCTTGGCCAAGGCCCTCGCCATACACAAGGAGTCCTCGTCGGGGAGAAGTGGTTCGTGAAAAGGCGGTCCGTGTTTTCGATCATTACGCTTCGGCGTGCATGATCCAAGCAGAACTCTGGTGGTAACGCCGTTGTGGGGCTAGCAATCAGAGGGAGGGACAGGCGCCACTTTCGACGTTTGGGTGCGTTCAGGGAACGTTGTGACCAGCCGCTCGGATCAGCCCGTACCATTCGGGGCGGGTGAGCGGGATATTCGAGCCCGCGGCTGCCTCGACGAGGCGCTCGGGTCTCGTGGTACCCAGCACTACTTGGATGCCGGCGGGGTGACGGGTGATCCAGGCTGTTGCGATTGCGGTCGGAGTGACATCGTACTTCTCAGCCAATCGTTTGAGTTCGGCATTCAGCTGCGGGTAGTCGGGAGAGTCGAAGAACACCCCCATCCTGAAAAGCTTTCTGAAATTGAGACCACGCCTGCAGTGTGATCTTGTTGATCCTCGCATAGTCGACGATGCCGCCGCCGTCACGAGTGATTGAGTCGTCTTGCCGGTGGACTCCAGATGGTCAAACGCGCGGGCGACTTCTTCCGGCACCACGAGTGCGTCGGGACGGTGCAGCAGTAGTACATCCAGGTAGTCGGTACCCAGCGCTTTCAGCGACCTTTCGGCCGATTCCACGATGTGCCCGCAGGACTGATCGTAGTGCCACGGGTTGTCCACGATGCTGGTCTTGGACTGGAGGAAATCTGCTCGCGCTCAGCTCTGCTGAGTCGCAGCGCCTCGCCGAATCGGCGTTCGCACAGATGCGGGCCACCGCCGGGATGGTTGAATCCGTAGAGGTCAGCGTGATCGAAAAAAATGACGCCCGATTCGCGCGCCGTGGTGTAGAGCGCGCGGATCTGGTCATCGGTGCTGCCGGCGATGCGCATCATGCCCGCGACGACGTTGGGAACCCGAGTGTCGGTTGATCCTAGTAGTAGGGTTTTCATGAGAGCTCCTTATCAGGACAGTGGTGGGCTGTCGGACGCCTTGCGTGACCGCAATGCACTCACCAAGGCTGGTTCGCAGGGCCAACTGTGAACTCGTTGATTGTCGTGTCATCGGGCTGGTCGATTGCGAAGGCGACAACGTTGGCGATCCGGTCTGGAGAAATGCCGTACTTGTCATAGATGTCCTGCATCTGGTCTAGCGCCTGCTTATCGCTGATTGTCGCCAATAGTTCAGTGTTGACTGCGGCCGGGTAGATCGTCGCGGTGCGAATGTTATTGCCCTCCATGGCGGACTCCATGCGCAAGACTTCCATGAAGTCGCGCACGAACCACTTCGTACCGCCATAGACGGCGCCGCCCGGATAGGCCTTGAGCCCCGCCACCGACGAGGTGGTGATCACGTGCCCGGACTTCTGTGCCAGGAACACGGGCAGCACGGCCGCTACGCCATTCAGAACACCTTTCACGTTGACATCGATCATCTGGTGCCAGTCTTCGGTCTTCAGGGCGGACAGCGGCGAGTTCGGCATCAGCCCTGCGTTCAGGAAAATGACGTCCACACCGCCGAATGTTTCTTTGGCCAGTTGAACGATGCGGTCGTTGTCCTCTTGCTTTGTCACGTCCAGCATCTGATAAACCACCTGGCCTCCGCTCAGGAGAATCTCGTCCGCGATCTGCTTGAGCTTGTCTTCGCGTCGCGCACCGAGCACGATTTTGGCGCCTTTGCTCGCGAGCAGCTTGGCGGTTGCCTCGCCGATTCCGGACGATGCCCCGGTGATGATGACTACTTTGTCTTTGATAATGATTTCTCTCTCTGGATTCGGGCTGCGAAGGAGGTGCAGCAGATGATGAGGCGGTATCTCAGGTCGGTGTTCAGCGCATGGAGACTACTTTGTCAGCGCACGCTGCTCTTGGGAGAACACCACCCGAACATCGCCACGGCCGAGCGCCTGGGCCAGGCCAGTCGGATCGTCCACGCGGCCTAGACGGGTGTATGAGTAAGCTGAGTCGAAGGTCTTGTAAAAGATGACCACGGTGCGCGATCCCCAAAGCATAAGGTCTCCGTTGCGGATCGTGCCGGGCCGGCTCTCACTGGTGGGCAGTGCGTCAGGCAGCTCTTTTTTCTTCTCGTTTCCGTGGAGGTCCTCCATGTCCAGTGTCAGCGGCAGCGTGGCGGTGAATGCGCGAGTGGCCTCGTTGTCGTCCAGTGTGATGGCGAAGCGACGTTCCCCGACGGTCATCCACAGGCGTGATTCATCCGATTTCTTGGGTGCTTGAGTGACATCCTGCTCAGCGGCCACGGGCAGCGCAGTGCTGGCGGCGTGGGCGGGATGGCCGCTGCACAGTGCAAGGAGAAGCAGCGGCATCCCAAGCTGTTGCATGGCCCGCCGGTGCCAGGAATGCCTACGACTTGCAGCGCCAAGAGAGGAGAGAGTGCCGCCTGCACCGACGTCAACGTTTTCGCAATTCATGTTGTTCTCCTTGTAATGCGGAAAATGGGCCAGACGCGTTGCCGCGCCTGCACGTGAATTCGCAGGTGTCGAGCGCGAATTCACGCAGCAATATGGCGAAGACGCTCCTCATCGAGTGGTCTATTGCCAGTTCTGGTTGCGATCCCCACTGGAAAGTCAGAAGTGCTGAGTGGCATGAATCCATACCGTAGGGCGCGTCATCCCGCTCAGTCGCATCCAGATGCATTGTCCGCCTGGATGCGACTGCCTCAAGACGTCAAGCGGCGCGTGCCGCCGTGGCCAGGTGCTGCGTGAAGAAGGTCGTCAGCTTGTCGAAAGGAATCACGTCCACACGGTCATACAGATCTGTGTGGCTGGCCTCTGGAATGATCATCAGCTCCTTCGGCTGCGCCGCGGCCGCGTAAGCGGTTTCGCTGAAGTAGCGCGAGTGGGCGTTTTCACCGTGGATGAACAGGACCGGACGTGGAGAAATTTCCGCGATGTAGGTCAGGATCGGCATGTTCATGAACGACAGGGGTGTAGTGATCCTCCACGAGTTGCCCGAGTTGACCGCCCGCGGATGGTGTCCGCGGGTCGTGCTGTAGTAATCGTGATAATCGACCATGAACTGCGCTTCACCACCCTTCAGTTCGTTGTAGGGGGGCTGGTAGGCAGGGGCACCATTTTTCGCGTCGACCCAACGTTGTGCGCTCAGTTGTTCGAGCCCTTGCGTGCGCTGTTCTAGGGTTACGCTATCGTTGTAGCCCTTGGACATGACGCGGGTCATGTCGTACATGGTGCTGGCGACAACCGCCTTGACGCGCTTATCCAAGGCCACGGCATTCAGCGCCATGCCGCCCCAACCGCAGATGCCGATGACACCAATCCGCTCGCGATCAACGGAGGGTTGCAGGCCAAGAGCATCAACTGCCGCGCTCACATCCTCGGTGTTGATGTCTGGCGAGGCGACGTTGCGCGGCTCACCGCTGCTTTCCCCGGTGTAGGATGCATCGAAGGCCAGCGTGACAAAACCGCGCTCGGCCATGGTTTGCGCGTAAAGCCCGGAGGCCTGCTCCTTCACCGCGCCAAACGGGCCACAGACGACAATAGCTGCGAGTTTTGCGCTGGCGTTCTTCGGTTGGTACAGGTCGCCCGCTAGGGTGATGCCATAGCGGTTCGTGAAGGTGATCTTCTTATGGTCCACCTTGTCGCTCTTGGCGAAAGTCTTGTCCCATTCCTGTGTCAGTTGCATGTGCTTGCCTTACATGTAGTTGAGATTGTTCCTGCCAGCCTGGATACCCGTCGAGCAGCGGGGGGCTTGTCGTCGGCGTCATAGGCTTTTCGAACCATGGGGAACATGTTTCGTAAATGACGTCGCCCGTCGGGATCGGCTTTGCCAGCTAATGTATGCCTGTCACTGCCCCAAAACATCGCACGAAATTGCAAGCATCTATGCACGCTATTGGATAATCGGTTCTGTGATCCAAGCTGTTCGGAATGGGAACCTACCGGTGAAGAGGTGGATTCGCATTTGGGTGAGCGGTGAGTTCATCCGAGCTTCGGGCGGTCTGTGTGGCGTTGGCTAATGAACACGTCAATTGAATCGAGCGGTGTGGGCCTGGTTTGGATTTCTTCTGCCCTTGATGCCCATCGAAAACAAGTCCAATCGCTATCAACATGATCGCGGCAGGTCATCCAAGTCTTCTGATCCGCACGCTGATGCCGTTTCCCCTTTCTACTTCGGCTCGCCTTCGACGATATAGGCATTGGTATGGCCTGATCGCTGCCGGAAGGGCCGGATCTTGGCGTACTCAGGTGAGTTGTACCAGGCACGAGCCTGCTCAAGGCTATCGAACTCGATGATGATCAATCGATGACTCGGTGGACTGCCTTCGAGCGGGCTGACTCCGGGGGCACGCACTATGTATCGTCCGCTGTAGCGCTCAAACGTGGCATCCACCTGCTCCCGGTATGGCTTGATTCCCTCGGGGTCGGTCAGTTCGAATTCGGCAACATAGTAGGCAGGGGCGCTTCCTTTAGACTGCTGGGCCAGGGGAGTCGGCGTCTGAGCTTGGGTAATGGGCGCGCCAAGGGCCAAGATTACAGTCGCGACGGCCATATAAAATGCGGAGTTATTCAACTTCATGGGTAATGCTCCTTCGCAAGATCGAGGTGACGTTGGTCGTCAGTCAGGTTGTAACGCTTTGGCGCTGAGTTGGATGGGCTGTGTTTCGATCAGCTTGCGCGACACGATCATTGGCTGTGTGATCGCTACGTATTTCTTGAAGTGCGGGGATTCGATGTGTGCTCGATAGGCTTCTTCGCTGGCGTAAATCTCGAAAAAACGAAGACTGTTGGGCTTTCCCTTTTCCGCTACTGAGTAGATGGCGAGCACGCCGGGTTCAACACGAATGGATTCTTCCATCTCTTCCCTGACGGCCACCTTGTAGGCTTCAAGCTGTGTCGGATCGATCACCAATTCGGCAATGCGTACAACGGTCGTGGAAGCCTCTTGTGCCTGCACCGTATCTGCTCCGAGGCTACCTGCCATGCCAGCGAAAAGTACTGCCGGCAGGAGTCGGTTTCTGTTCTTTGTCATGTGATATCTCCTTGGGTCAATGGGGGCTGATAGTTGCGCCTGGTTTAACTTTACAGTCGAGGGTGCTATCAGTCTTGCGGGTATTTCTCCAAATCGCAGACAAGCACGTCGATCGCAAGTCGAGATCGAAGTGGCAAATATTGAGCAGCAGGCCAGACCACGTAGCACTCCATGGCTGCTCTAGGCCGATCTCCCCATATCTCTACGAGTGAGCCCTGCAGCATCCGATCCCGGATCAGCCAGTAAGGAAGCCAAGCCAAGCCCATGCCCTCGGCGGCAGCGTCCGCAATCACCTCCAAGTCGTCGAAGCGCAGGCGTGAGGTGACAAGAACGTCAACGAGCGCACCTTTTTCGTCGGGAAGCTTCCACGCCAAACCGTAATCGTTGCGCCAGTATGGGAGCAGGTTATGGTCAGTAAGATCGGCTAACGTGTGTGGCTCGCCCCGTCTTTCGAGATATACCCGTGAGGCGCACAGCACCTTTCGTTGACTGACTAACTGGCGCGCACGCAGGGTCGAGCCATTGCCTAGCTGACCGTTGCGCACTGCGAGGTCAAAACCCTCGGCGATCAAGTCAACCTGGCGATCGCTGAAATTTAGCTCCAACTTGAGGTTGGGATGTTGGCGCGCATAGGCGCGCAAGATGGGCGCGACGCGATAGCGCCCGAACAAAACAGGAAGCGTGACTCGCAACTTGCCGACGACCTCCCGCCGGCCGTTCTCCAGCATGGTCTCACCCGCGCGCAACTCATCGATCGCACGGAGGCAGCGCTCATAGTACTGCTGGCCGTCCTCGGTCAGATACTGGGTTCTCGTGGTCCGCTGAAACAGCTGAACGCCAAGGCGCTCTTCTAAACGTGCGATCGCCTTGCCGACTGCCGAGCGCGTTAAGGAAACCCGTTCACCGGCTTTCGCAAAACCACCGGCGTCGACGACTTCGACGAACAACTGCACACCATCGAATCTATCCCGCAAGGTTGGTTCTCTGTGATTGTAGAATTAAAGGATGCATTGGTGAGAACTATTGCCTCCAATGCTTAACAAGATTCTACTTTAAAGTAACACAGCAGCACACGTGTCTTTGTGCTTTCGCAACGTGTGGTTCACACCAGAACTACCTGCCTATGGATACTCGCGTATGGCCAAAGAACAGGGGAGCTATATGAAGTTGATCTCAGGCAAACGGGTCGCCCAGACTGCCCGTCGATTCAATTCTGTATAAGCCATTTCGCCTCAAATCCAATCCAGGAGCAAGACCATGAAATTGCTTTGCCTAGACGTCCCGCAGCCCGGCGCCACGATGGAAAAATATGCACCGCACATGGCGGACGAAGTGCGCCACACCTGGCAGATGTACAAGGGCGACATTATTCGGGATATCTATTTCCGGCAGGATCGTCCCGGTGTCGCGATCATCGCCGAAGCCGAATCTGTCGAAGTCGCCAAGGCAGGCCTCATTGATTGGGAGGTTATTCCGCTCGGTCCCTTCACCAACTGGCAAGCGCTGTTCGCGCTATGTGCCGTTACGGTGGTACCGTCCCGGAGGACATGGTGAGCGGGCGATTCTAGGCCGATATTTGCTGGGTTGTCGCGGCGGTGCCGAGTTATCTGGAGCGGTTCGAAACGCCCGAACATTCGGATGACCTGTTGAATCACCGGTGCATCAGCAACCGTCTTGGAGATGATCGGGTTTATCGGTGGGAATTGGAGCACAATGGTCAGGGGGCCCAAATCACCGTGCCAACGTCCGTCACGGTCGACCAAGCTGTGACGGGCCTCATTGCGGTGCTTGGTGCTGACTTGATGTATTTCCCGGCTCCGTCTGGTGCTTACGGAATGGGCAGCTTTTCGAACAGTACGTCCAAGGGGGCTTCCCGTCCGAGTGGCTATGGGCCGAATAAAATGACATAGCATGGCATATCTCCTTTAATGGTCCTTGATACCCTTCAGAAACAAGTCCAGAATCAAGTCTTTTCTTGCTTCGGAAAGAAAAGAAACCCTTTAGATTTCAACGAGTCGGATGCCAGATACGAGTCTCGTTTCCCGCTCCAATTATTTTCTATAGACTTCCATTGAAGTATTTAGAAGACAAAAAAAGAGGCTTTGGCCTCTTTTTTCGTTCCAGTAAAGTCCACTTTGATACATCAACAGCCGCAATTTTTTAGTACATTTTTTGTACATCAATTCGACGCTTGGTAAATCAGTTTTTTGAGCAGCTTAGTACTCTGAAAACTGTACAACACACCTTCATTTCATATGAGGGAGTTAGTACGATGGTCCTTACCAATACGGCGGTTCGACACGCCAAACCTCGCGCCAAAAACTATACCCTTCCTGACTTTGATGGCCTCGCACTTTTCGTGAATACGAAAGGCACCAAGAGCTGGCACTTCCGTTTTTCTTGGGCGGGCAAACAGCCTCGTATTTCGCTCGGTACTTATCCTGAAATAGATCTACGCGATGCTCGCGCGCTGTGTGATATCGCCAGGGCGCTGGTCGCGAAGGGTATCGATCCCCGCGATCAGCGACGCCTTGAGCGCAATGCCAAACTGTTTGCCGAGAAAATACCTTCTTAGGACGATGTGATGCAGATCTTCAGCTCTAGGGGGTAGGGGCGGGCCCCCCCGATCTGACGTCGTGGGCCGCTGGGAAGTAAGCGAATGGCAAAGACACCCTAGGTTAGGTGGTAATGCCCAATTTTCTTGTTGATCCAGCAATCATAGGACACGCCACAATGTTTCACGAGTTGTGGCGTCCAAGGTCAGCCATTGACGATCCATAACCTGTTTCAAGCCCTCAGCTATGTGTTCACTGGGCATCGTACGGAAGCCGTGTTTGCGGAACCAAGGGCCATTCCAAGGAGGCTCATGAAAAGTTGTTAAGGTCACTGCTTGAACCCCAATGCTTTCAGCATGCTCTATAACTGCCGTGAGAAGCCTTGCCCCAATCCCACTCCCTGAAGCATCCGGGTCGACGGAAATATTGTCTAAATATAAATGCCCGTCCAGTGGCCGCATTGCCGCAAAGCCCATTATTTTCTGGCTTTCGCTATCGAGCGCCACTACGACCCGACAGGCTTCAAATCTCGCTGGGGGCAGTGCGGGTGTTTCAGCAATATGGGCGAGATTTGGAATGGCCTTGTAACGCAGACGTGCTTGAGCCGAGATACGGCATAAATCTGCCACATCATCTATGCCACTAAGCCGGAGTTGGTAGCTATGCATGCTTTCTTCTCTCATTAAGATCGCTGGATGAGTATTCCTCTTACCTCAAATGACTCAGCCAGCTACCCAATGATGCGGCAGCAGTAGCTCAATTTCGCTCGCCTGTTGCGTCGGCAGGCGCGTCAGGACATCTTTGAGATATACATACGGATCATGCCCATTCATGCGCGCAGACTGGGTCAAGCTCATGATCGCCGCCGCCCGTTTGCCGCTGCGTACCGATCCCGCAAACAACCAGTTCGAACGCCCAAGTGCCCACGGCCGGATCTGATTCTCGACCGGATTATTGTCGATTGGCACAGCTCCGTCATCAAGGTAGCGCGTCAGCGCTACCCAGCGTTTAAGGCTGTAATCCAAGGTTTGGGCCGTCGCTGATCCGTTGGGCACAAGATCGCGCTGGGTCAACATCCACTCGTGCAGTGCTTTCGCCAATGGTGCTGCTTTTTCTTGCCGTATTCGCCAGCGATCCTCGTCACTCATGTCTCGCGCTTGGCGTTCAACTTCGTACAAGCCGCCGATCGAGTGCAGCGCCTGTTCAGCCAGCTGGCTTTTATTTGCCACGTGCAGATCGAAAAACTTGCGACGGGCGTGAGCAATGCAGCCGATTTCGGTCATGCCTTTTTCGAAACCAGCTTTGTAGCCAGCAAAGTCATCGCACACCAGCTTGCCCTTCCACGAGCCGAGGAAGTTACGCGCATGCTCACCGGCACGGCTCGGACTGAAGTCATAGACCACAGCCTTGAGCACCGAAAACGGTGTGGTGCAGTAAGCCCAGACATAAGCGCGGTGCGTTTTCTTCTGTCCGGGCGCAAGCATCTGCACCGGCGTCTCATCGGCGTGGACAACCTGCTGCGCCAGAACAGCTTCTCGCAAGGCATCAACCAGCGGCTGAAGCTGTACACCGGTTTGCCCACCCCATTGAGCCAGTGTGGAGCGCGGTATCGCCAAACCGGCGCGCCCGAAGATTTTCTCCTGCCTATGCAGTGGCAAATGATCAGCGAACTTCGCCACCATCACATGAGCCAGCAGACCTGCAGTCGGAATGCCCTTGTTGATCACTTGGGCCGGTACCGGCGCCTGGATAAGTGTTTCGCACTGACGGCAGGCCCATTTTCCACGTACATGTTGCTCGACGGTGAACACGCTAGGCGTGTAATCCAGCTTCTCGCTGACGTCCTCGCCGATGCGCTGAAGCTTGCAACCGCAAGTGCACTGAGTGTTTTTTGGTTCGTGATGAATGACGGTGCGTGGAAACTGCGGTGGCAGCGGTGCACGCTTTGGTTTTTGGCGCACCACTTCTGGAGCGGGAGCCGGCTGGAGTGCCGTCAGCTCATCGTCGATAGCCTCAAGATCAGTGTTAAGCAGATCGTCGAGCAAGCTGCCTTGCTCAGGGCTGATCTGCTCGCTGCGCTTGGCAAACCTGTGCCGCTTGAGGATCGCGATCTCGTGAGTCAGCTGTTCGATGATGGTTTGCGATGGATCTTCCTGCCCATGGTGTCGACCTTCGACATCAACTGCGCAGCGAGGGCGCGCAGTTGGTCGGGGGGCATTTGGTCGAGGTTGGGCAAGGAAGTCATGCGGTGGATTTTACCAAAGCAGACCGCCTACGGCAGCAGACCGAGACGTTAATTACCACCTTTTTAAAGGATCGTGATTGCGCCACCAGCGCCCACGCGCTGCCACGGCAAACCAAGTATTAAGGCCTGAAGTTGCTCGGTATCCAGTTCCAGCTCGCTACCTTGTCGAATACCTGGCCATTGAAACTTGCCCTGGTTCAACCGGCGTGCCACCAACCAAACACCAATCCCGTCGTGAACCAGCACTTTCAATCCGATTGGCCCGTCGATTGGCAAATAGATAAGCGCAGTGCGGCTTCGCCGCACCAAATGCCGTAATGACTCTGGCCAGCGCGGTCTCGGTACCAGCACGCATATCCATGGGCTCGGTGGCGAGCCAGATGGCGTCGATGCGGATCATCGCAACAGGTCTCGAAGAAAGGTCGCGCAGACAGCAGCACTTCCAGTTGGCCAGTTTATTTTAACGTGCCGCGTGGGTGCTCGATCTCAACGCAGATATTCGATGACGCTGCATGCGAACCTGCTTCGGCCAACGGCATGGGTAATGGAATAAATGCAGGTTGCAGCGCCGTGCTGTTCTGCGTTTGCAGGCGAATCCATTTGTGGACGAGGTTTGCATTGAGGCTATGGCTGAGCGCGATGCTGGCAATCGAAGCGCCGGGCTGGGCACACTCTTGAATGACCTGGGCTTTGAAGGACTTGGAATAGGAACGGCGTTTTGGCTGCATGAAATACCCGCTTAAAAGGCTAGAACTGGTGCCCACTTAAATTTAAGTGCACACCATGTCCTGGCTTTGCGGGGCTGGGTAGATGACTTGGCCGGACGCTTACGCTGGGAATTCAAGCAGTGCTGAACTGGGTTGCCACCTCTTTCAGTCTGTTGCTCATCTTTAGCTCGCCCGCACACCTGAAAGCTAAGATCGTAACCCTTAGACTTTCAGTCCCAGAGCCACCGTGCTGATCGACGGCATGGCGTGCTCCACTCAAATCTACCTATGCATTCAGATGAATGGAGCTTAGGCTGGAGCTAGGGTTATCAAGACTATGCTAGGATTAGATAGCGTAGATAACTGGTGAGGAGATTTCCATGAGCGTTACAGAGCAGTCGGGCGTCTCCACCTTGGTCGGTACGCCTAAGGAGGCTCGGGCTAGCTTAAGCCGCTCGCATGCGGACCGAGTGCTGGTCGTGTCTTTTGATCAGGTCAACCTCAGCGTATTTGAGGCCTTGGCGGAAAACTTCGCCAACGTGGCCTCCTCAATGTATGAGGTGCTGCAGGAGCGTCAGGACCCTAAGTCGCTCGAGCGACTGGCCGAGGTGTTTGTGACACGTAAGCCGCCTTCGCCTCGCCTGCTCAAGGAAGCGGCAATGCTGGTCCAAGCCCGCAAAGCGGTGTTGGAAAGCGGTGACTGGCTGACCGCCGCGGATATCGCCCAGGTTGCACAGTTGAGTACACGAAACCCGAGTGCCCAGCCCAACAAATGGAAAAAGCAGGGGCAGATCTTTGCCATCAGTCACGGTGGGGTCGATTATTTCCCGGGTTACGGCTTGGATCCGGATGCGGGCTATCGGCCGTTCAAGGCATTAGCCAAAGTCATTGAGGCTTTCGCTGGCCACAAGGACGGCTGGGGTATGGCTTACTGGTTCCGCTCAGATAACAGTTTTCTGGGCGGCAAAAGGCCCCAGGACTTGCTGGCGTCGGCGCCTGATCGGGTGATTGCTGCCGCACTGGATGAGATCCAGGGCATTGTCCATGGCTAAGCAGCGTACCGAGACCAGTGAGGGTAGGGCGACGCCTCCCACGGATTTGGCGGCGTCCGTTACCCCAGCGCCTGCGGCTACGTTGCACGTCACTTTTACCGTGATCGCCAAAGGCGATGTACTTCATCGTGTGCACCAGGATACGTATCAGCCTGATCAATTCAATCCTGGTGTGCACGGCAACGCACGCTTCAGCCCGATCCAGGATGATCAGGGGCGGGCGATTCCCACCTTGTATGGAGGCACGACAGTCGATTGCGCCTTGATGGAGACCGTCTTCCACGACGTTCCCCATACGGCTGGGTTTAAGAGCTTCGACAAAGGCAAGCTGACTCGACAGGTGCATTCTGCCGTCCAGGTTAGCCAACCGCTGCACCTGGTTGATCTGTCCAGCGTGCCCCTGCGGAAACTGGGCATCACTCGCAAACAACTGATCGACACTGAAAAAGATCAATACCCTGCGACGCGCAAATGGGCCGAGGCAATCCACCGTCAGTGTCCAGATGCCCAAGGGCTGTCTTGGGTGTCGCGACAAGATGATTTGGCACGTGCGGTGGTGCTCTTTGGTGACCGGATTCCTGACGGCGCACTCCATCCGCAGGGGGCGTCACGCAGCTTGACCGGCGACTCGACTATATTCGACACGGTGCTCAATCTGGCAGAGCGGATTGGGGTCGTTATCATCGCGGGAAAAAGCTGAGTCAAAATGACCGAACAGTGGCCCCTGGAATCCGCTCTCTGAGGCTGGAATTGCCATTCCCTCAGTCATTAGATCTTGCCGGAAACGGCGAGTTTTTCAATGGGGGTATTAATGGTAATTTCCGTACAAGTTTCACGTAGTGTCTATCGCCAGACTCGTTTCGCGTATATCCCAAGGAAGGGGAGGTGCCTGCCACAGAGCGCAGCAACAACGGTGGCTGGTTCCGTGCTGGCCTAGAAATGCGGAGCTCGTTATGGACGTCAACCCGATGTTAAATGATGAACTGGTGAGCCGGCTGGAAGAGAAAATTCCAGCCATGGCGAAAGGCGCGATTAAGGCGGCCTATATCAATACGTTGGCGGCCGGACTCAGTGTGATGGAAGTCAGGGATGGCATGCTCGTTGAAACAACGGCCGATGGCCTGCACACGGTTATTCGGATGGCCAAGCCCAAGCATAAGGTAGCTTCGGGCAGGATTATCAAGGTGCGCCACCTTTCATAGCGAGAGGTTGAGCGCTGTATCTTAACGACGTCGCCGCGGGGGGGGGCGGGAAAGAGTGTAGGGCGGACGGAGACGCTAACTCTGTATTGTTGATATTTCTTTAGGGGACACGATAGAAACTGCAATAATATGTAAATTAATGCTATGCAAAGCGAACGCCAGTGCAGAGACGCTCGCTTTACGAGCGTGGTTATTTCCTTGGTTTTGCAACACTCAATGGGTAGACGCCATAACGACCATTTACTGGGTAATAATCACCTTTCGGGTTTTTTGATACAAAGAAAAGATAAGATTTTCCGGCCTCGCAACAGTTGGGTTGGGCTTCAGGGATCGTTCCATTGTATGCGATTTTGATGTTATCCGAGGGGTTGCTTTTTAGCACCTCTATCGGCTGAGTAATGGCTAAGTCGTAGCCAAAATCCTGGTTTTTTTTTGAGATTTAGTGACAAATCTAATGAATACGAGATCCGATGAGGAAACTTTATCCTCAAGCGACATTTTCTTTAGCTCCAAGCAAAAAGCAGAGCTCGTCATAAAGCTCATTGCTGCAAAGGCTGTACTGACTGATATAATTTTAGATATTCATATTTCACTCCCTGTGGCCAAGATCTTGAGCCCTTAAAGGCTCTTTCTTTATCTCGGCTCTGACTTTGTTCTCATTGGAAACTGCATTGCCTGTGTCGGAGCCAACCATTCTTGGAATCGCATGCCCAACCATCTCGTGCATTAATGCGCCTCCTTGATCTGGGTTTACGCTTCCTCCATCTTGTGCTCCACAACTTGTTATTTCTTTGCCGACAACGACAAGATGGGCAGATCCGACGCCAAATGAAGTAGTTGCAGCGCCTCCATAATCTGAAATACTAACATCTCTTCCCTCTTGGGCGCTATACAATGAATCAGCAAGCTTAATGTATACGGAGTTCTTGCTCGCGATTGCTTGTTCCAGCCTAGCGCTATAATATTTTGAGCCTCCAGAAGGGTTGTTGTCTCCGGTAACCTCTAGTCGGTTGGAACTATTAAAGCCAAATATTTTTGATGTGTGGCTATTAATCATGCTTGCAATGATTTTATTATTTCGGCTATCGGCAGATACCGCTTCTCTACCATCTGATCATGGAGCGGGCGTCTGGATCGGTCAGTGAGGCCTGTTTATCCGGCGATTCGTTGAGCTGGATTTCGATCGCTTTAAGCTCTTTCATTTGCGTCTTCAGCTTGGCAATTTTCTCCTCCAGCCGCACGGTGCTGGGCTCGGAGGCTGTTGGCTCTTGCCATCGGCGGCATCGAGTGCTGTCAGGTAACGGTTGATGCTCGATTCAATTTCTTCCGTTCGCCGCTTCAGTTTGGCGCTGGTGAAATTGCGGTCGCGGTTGTTGACTGCTTTGAATTTACTGCCATCGATGGCGACCAGATGTTCTCCGAACAGTCCCAACTGCTGACAGAGCACAACGAACTGGCGACAGACGCCTCGAATGGCCTTGCTGTTGTCTTTTCGGAAGTTGGCGATGGTCTTGAAATCCGGCATCAAATGCCCGGTCAACCACATCAGCTCGACGTTGCGTTGAGCTTCCCGCTCCAGGCGTCGGCTTGACTGGATGCGGTTGAGATCCGTAGATGTAGATCTTCAACAAGACCGAGGGATTGTAAGCAGGTCGGCCAGTGTCGGCTGGAATGGCACCTTCAAAACCCAGACCCTCTTCGCTGGGCGCGGAGCTCGAAGAGGTTAAGGCTAAACACAAGCGTACGACGTCATGGTTTGCAACGCAGATGGTCAGAGTAGGCCGAGTCGAGTTGACCGTAGTTCATTGCGGGAAGGGGTTCACAACCTCCTTTACGATTCTAATCGCTCATTGGCATTTGGGATCCGGTCGGCCTTCCATCGAACGCTGGCATCGGATCAACCTGAACGCTGCTAGCTAGTAGGGCGGCCCATGCATCACAAGCGAGTTGGTGACGCGCTGCCGCTTCGGCCCAGCGAACGCCCGAAACCTCTCCTGCTGTCACTAGCATCATGAGATGATTCGTTGCTGCATCGACATCCAACAAATGCCTATGCGCTCTGAAGCGGAAATCATCATTGGTGCTCATCGGAGTACTCCACCTAGGATGGGCAGCCATTCCCTTTAGAATCCTGCTTGGAAGTATCGCATACCGCTTTTCATCTGATGAGCCTAATTTTGCCCCCAAATCAAGCAAACGGACGGCCGGAGGATATGGCTTTTTTCGGGATGCAGCTGGCTGAGCCTAGTCCCATCTTCGGTGGGTTCACCGCTGTGTTGCTTCCACCCACTTGCACTCACGGGAGCTCATTCGATGGAAGGTATGGAGCGATTCAGGGAAGAAAGAGTAATTAGCAGCTTGCTTGGCAGAGGTGGCATAAACCCGGTTCTGCCATCTCCTTTCTCTTAATTCATGCGGTAAAAAATAACCCTAACTCGAATGGCACTTACTTAACCTTCTTTGGGTGTCCATTCTTCCTGACCTCGGCCCTTGCTGATCGACGTGTTTTCATCAGCGTGGGGTAAGGCTTGGGCCTTCGTTTTATAGCGCGCGGCTCAATCCTGCCAGGACGTTGACCGACCCGTTTCTGAGCAATCAGCTCAAGCAAATTCAGCAGCCGATCCTTTGCTCTTGAGCCCCATACTGCCTCAACGCCAGGCACAGCTGAAGGCAATGCTTGAAGCTCAGTTCGCGAGGCAGACAGTCGGCTAGCAGAGCTGATTTCGTCATGAGCATCCGTATCAGGTTGTGGGCCAGCAAGTAGACCCACAACTCTTTGACGGCCATGCCCGGTGTCTTGCAGCTCAGTACCTCAAGCCCCAGGGTAGTCTTGAGGTTGCGCGGATCCAATTCCACATGCCATCGGTCCTTGAACAGTGATTTGAGGGCGCTTTTGGCACCTGCTGTGGGCAATTCAAAGTAGTGACCAGGATTTTCCCACCGGCCTTCAACTCACGTACTGTCAGCGTTTCAGGTGCCTCGTCGTAATAGGCCTGACTCATCCAGGACGGCTTTGCCTTGGGCTTTTTCAACTCAACCAAATGATCTTCCGACCCCAAGGGCTTTCCCAACTGAAAGTCCGTGCTACGCCGTCGAGCGCCATATTGTTCGAACACCCCGTCCACGCCTCGATGTTGCAATTCACACAACAAAAAGTAGGTTGCGTAGTAGGCATCGCCCAGCACAATGTCACCTCGTTCCAGAGTATCGAGCATGGTCCTGAGCAGCGTCTGCTCATCATCTCCTTTACCGCGGAAACGTCCCAACGAGGCATCCAAAACAGCACCGCTGGCGAGGCAAACAATTCCCACCACCCGGCAGATGGGAAAGCTCAGTCCGGCTTTCTGCCCACGAGATTGCGGATAGGCCTCTTGGTTGGCCGGCGTATCCGGCAGGGTAACTGTAGTGCCATCCACGAGGCGCACAGGTCGCCCTTTCCAACGCCACGATGACGGAGCCCGGTTGCTCATCAATGACCCCGTGGAGCGCAACAAGGTTGAAACCATCTCCACCGGCAGCCGCGCTCTGGCTTTGCAGTAAGCACCGGTATGAATGCTGTTGGGTTTCAACCCTTCGCAGGAGCGTTTGATAGACAAATCATTCACGGCATTCTGGCAGGAGCGATCGGCGCTCATCGCCTGGGACAAAAACAGGGACAGTGTTTCGGTCGGGGCGAATAGCCGCTGGCGATGCTTGGGTATCGACGACTCGACACCCCGCAATAGCTCTGGATCGGTGAGCAGCTTGAAGAAAGCATGAGCATTGCTGTTCGTGGCGTGCTGGCGTATACGGTGCTGTTGATGACGGACGATTTGGCGTCTACGATTCACTCGGGCTGTGTCCTTGCTTGATCGGTGTGTGTTCGCAACTATCACCGTAGACCAAGGCCAGCCTTTTTTCATTTTTTGCAGGCGTATCAGCTAGTTAGCCGTTAAGTAAGCGATTTAACCCTAACTCTAATTTCCTTGTAGTCCAGGCGAATGGGGGGCGGGGGTTATATTAGTTGCTACTTATAGAGATCAGCCTGAGTAACGGTAGATAGAGCAGCCGTGCTCATGTTTTTGGCTGTCGCTCGCGGGTATTGCCACTAATGTTGCTTCGATTTACTTTAACCCGGACGGTTTTGCAGCGCTTTGGCCATCGGGACTTGGCGCAGTCGGGCTGCTTGCTTGGTATATCTGGGGAATGTTCGTACCCAAACAATGCGTTAGTTTTGGTAAGCATGCAGTTCGCTGCATGAGTATCAATCGATACGGTGATAGGCGTAAGTACTGAGCAACGTAGTGTGACTAACCTAAGCGCTCGTCAGTCAGAGTGGGCCCGGGTAACTGTCAGTGATATGGAAAAACGTTCAGCTTTTCAGTGTGTAGTATGCAAGCATGACTGGGTGGAAGTAGATCAATACAAGAAGAAAGGAGGTTGTTTTCTAATAGATGCAGGGCGAAAAGACTAAAAAGGTCGAATTGAGCTTAAGTAAATTTTACCTGATAATTCTATAGAGTTAAGTGTGATTGTCGGTGCTTCATTGGTTACGTGCTTATTCGAGCTTCGCAGTTATAGGGGGGGTCGCTAGATTGGTTTTTTATGCTTTCAGCAAGCGTCGTCCATTACATTATAAATTGACACTTAGGCTGTTTCAGGTGGTCGGAACTTAGTGTTGTCGGCCAGCTTGGCATTCATCACTTAGGCCGCCATCTAATTTTTGGCCCCTAGTTTTGCCAGCTCTTGCTTACTGTCCGGCATTTTCTCCGATATTCCATAAAGCGCCACGGACGTTGTTGGCAGCGTCTACAAGCCCTTGCTTTTCCGCTTGTAACGTGAGCTCCATAATGGCGGACTTTAGCCCGAGCTGATTCTCGTTCATTCGTTCCAGCAAGCCTGATAGGGAATATTCATTGGGCATCGGCGTTAGCTCCAATTGGGAGAAACTGAGCATAGCAGCTCCGCCGAAGGTGAGCGGGGCGCAGCTACCGACGCATTTCTGATGATATTGAAGAAGCGGATCGCAACGAACTAGGGCGGTGAGCCGAGCGTCCCTGGTTTCGTTGGGGTAGCCGAACAAAAAAAGCGGACGCATAGCGCTGGTCGGTCTAGCATTAAGTGACGAGCCGCACACCACCCAGCATAATGCTACGGAAGTCGAATCGACTTGTTTCACTGCGTAGTGATATCATTTGGCCTTCAGTTGGCAGGGTTAGGCTCAGCTAGCGTTCATATAATCACAGCTCCTGCGTCGCTAGCGAACGCCAACCGCGCCACACTTGGAGAGGGAATTGTTAAGACATCGCGTTGCGACGACTAAGGCAGCTTTGATCGCTGTATCGGCTCTGCTGGTTACAGTGGTTCCTATGTGGGTGGCTCTTGATACATGGCTTGATCACGAGCTAGCCATGGTGGAACAAGCGGCTGGCAACGATGCCTCGAATTTAACAATAGCATTTGAAGAGCACGTTCAGAGCGTGGTTCGTTATGCTGACGCTTTGCTCCTAGATATACGTGAAGACGTCCTAGAGGATCCTGAAGGGCTAGATGAGGTAGTTAAGGAGGAGCTGGAAGTCTATGGGGACATGTTTGCGCAGGTCGCAATAATAAGAGCGGATGGACAACTGGTATACTCCTCGTTGGGTCCCATATCTGAAGAAATAAATCTAAGCTCCCGTGAGCATTTTCAGGTGCACCGGAATAACCCTTCTCAAGATAAGCTTTTTATTAGTAAGCCGGTGCTTGGCAAGATTTCTGGTGTTTGGTCTATACAATTCACCAGACCAATACTGTCTCTGAATGGATTCGCCGGGGTTATCGTTCTGTCAATTCCCATAAAATTCTTCACGGATTTTTATGAGAAAATAAACATCGGTCAGAATGGTCTTATAGCACTGGTCGGATTGGATAGAGTACCTCGGGCTGCTGCGTCGAAGAATCTTTTGAATGTAAAATTGGAAGGGTTAGTTCTTCCAAAGGATAAGCTATATTTTTACGGCTCGAATCCTAGGGAGGGGGTCATCCGGGAGGCGAGCGCATTTACTGCTATGGATAGTTTGGTTGCGTATCGCAGGTTGAAACAAACAGAGTTAATTGTAATGGTTGAACTTTCGCCAGCAGATTACCTCGCCCCCTATGCTGAGCGCAGGGATTTTTTAGTTTACAGTGCGGGGATAAGTTCAGCGCTTCTGGTTGCCTTTGTTGTGTTTGTTTTTTTTGCCACCAAACAGCATTTAGGAAATGCCGCTGCCCTTAAGCAAGCGCATCAGGCTCTCCAGCATCTCGTTAGCGTCGATCTTTTAACAGGGGCAAGGAGCAGGGGAGATTTTTACGAGGCGCTTACCGTAGAATTCAACCGTGCAAAACGACACAATACAGAGCTCAGTTTAATATGGTTTGACCTTGATCATTTCAAGAAAGTGAACGACACATACGGCCATCCGGTTGGTGATGTCGTGCTGAAACAAATAGCGCGTGTTTGTAGTAACGTGCTCCGGGGACACGACGTGTTTGGTCGTCTCGGTGGCGAGGAGTTTGGTGTCATATTGCCCCATACGGATAGTAAGGAGGCCCTCAACGTGGCCGAGAAATTACGTTTAGCTGTAGAGAACACCAGTATCGGTACGGAACGTGGGACGATCCAGGTCACGATAAGTTTAGGTGTTAGTTCTGCTCTGCCTAGTGGAGATAGTCCTGGTCAACTCGTCGTGCGGGCGGATGATGCTCTCTATAGCGCTAAGCGCGCCGGGCGGAACACGGTGGCCGCTGCCCCTGTCAGTCCGCTAAATAAAAATATTGCTTGAGAGATTAATAAGGGGACGCACAGCAGTGAGTAGAGAGTTCATACTCTAGGTCTCCTGTAGGAATTGCGTTGGGTCTGAGATCATCTGGGTAAACGCCTTTTAAAAATAATGCGACCCCGGCCCTTGGTTGCGTTCAGCTTCCGTTTTTTCCTCGACCATTCTGCTAACGCTCTTGAATGCTGTCGTCAGGTCCAGTGTTTTGTCAGCATCCGTGGTGCTGGCCTCTTTACCTATCGGCTAAGCAACAATCGCCGCATCGTCGATTACCTTCGGTGTGCCCAACTGCTTGTCCTGCGCTCTGGCTCGCTCAACCTATGCCATCGTACGGGCTCGACGTTGGCCCGCTCCAATCTTTGCTGCAGCTGCAAGGCACGGTTAGCAGCGCCTTGCCTACTAATTGCCCGGTTTAAATCTCCGCTAGGCATTTCAGTGGCGCACGTAGTTTAGGCTGCTCTTCCGTCTCCTAGTAGCCGACGCCAAGGGAAACGGAGGTGGTATTTTCTCCTTACGGCTCCGATTGCCGCTGGCTTGATTGTTAAGATCGGCCTATATGGGAATGCCATCCGTTCGATTTGGAAAAACTTACACTAAGTAGGTTGCGGCCTCCTGAATCTAGGCTCTTGAATTACCAAGGCGCTCATTTTAGTTGGTTTGCAAATCGTTCTACTGCACTGACGACTTGCTTCGCTCCCTCTTGAATTTGCACAATCACTGAGCCAGCTTGGTTGGCAAGCGCTAAGCCCTGCTCTGCTTGTTGCTTGCCACCGGCCATATCCTGCACGGCTTTATTTACTAAATCTTGATTTCTGCTCACAACGCCAACAATTTCCTCCGTAGCAGCACTGGTGCGCCCCGCCAACTGCCGTACCTCATCCGCGACCACCGCAAAGCCACGTCCTTGCTCACCGGCCCTGGCTGCTTCAATTGCTGCATTCAGCGCTAGAAGATTGGTTTGTTGAGCGATGCTGCCTATTGTCTGCACCATTGAGCTGATCAGATGCGATTGCTTACCCAAGTCCTCAATGCTCAGGGATGCGGACTGCATCTCCACCGATATACGGCGCATAATATCAACCGTTTCCCGGACAACCGACGCGCCTTCTTGAGCGGTAGAATCCGTGTTTTGAGAGACTTCGTAAGCGATACTTGCCGCTTCGTTCACTTCGGACTCTCTATCTACTTGTTCCGTGATGACAGTGGCAAACTTAACGAATTTATATAACTTGTTTTGCTCATCATAAACTGGGTTGTAGGAAGCTTCGAGCCATATTGTGCGCCCGTGACTATCAACCCGCTTAAATCGTCCGGCGACAAACTCGCCCTTATTGAGAGTCTCCCAAAATGCGGCGTAGGCCGGTGACGACGCTTCATCGTGCCCGCAGAATATTCGGTGATGTTTACCTTTAATCTGATCTAGGGTGTAACCCACTGCTCGAAGAAAGGACTCATTCGCCGTGAGGATTATGCCGTTGGGGTCAAATTCAATTATTGCGGTAGATCGCGAAAGCGCCTTTATAAAGGCTTCGTTCTCTCGGGCGAGGTTCATTGAATCTGTTATATCTCTACCGAAAAATTTGATGCTTATTAACTTGCCGGCATCATTTTTTACCGGTTGCCATAATCCCCATAACCATACCAAGCTTCCGTCGGCGTGCAGGTAACGATAATTATCGCTGACCGAGTGCCCCTTGTCCACCGCCTCACGTAAATTTCGGTAGCAAGGTAAGTTCACAACATAACCGGGGACAATCTCTCTTAAAGGGCGTTTGATAGAGGAGCTTTCATACCCCAGCGCCTTTAGAAATTTTGAATTTGCGTCCATGATGTTAAAATTTTCATCAAGTGTGAGAGTTAATGTCTCTTCAGTCAAACCGGTGAGTAGCTGTTGAAGTACTGCTAGATGTTGCTTTGCTTCTTGCAATTCTTGCTTTAGATGATTGTTAAACATTTCAGGCTCCTGAGGATTCGCCGGTCGTTTCCAAGGTATCGGCCTCTGCGACGCTAGCTTGACTGAGGCTAGCCGTGGGGGGACAAATACAAGGGAGACTGAGGAAATTTTCCGATGAGTGGATAGACGGCTACCAATAACGTCTGTCCCGGGTGTGACAGGCAATACTCAACGAGGCTGAGCCAGTGGGTTTGGTCGCCTTTGGCTGAACAATTTCTCAGAGAGTCCAGGCATCCGCTTGTGCTCAGAGGTTAAAGGCTGGCCTGAGCGTTTAATCCCCAGCCCGTTCTATCCTGTATTTGCGATTAATTTCTATTCAAACTCAGCGAGGCGGTAGAAATATCAAGGTGCTTCGATGCGACAGTCCGGTTTTTGCGATTGGCAGCCGAACGCAAGAATCACTGAAATTGACGGTCGGAACTTTAATGCAGAGGTTTGTGGGTTTCTGGAATGGCCACACAATCGGAATGATCCTTCGCTTTTGTTTCGGTTAGCAAACCATTAAGCCTTTTGAAGATTACGCGAGCATCTTAATCGTGCCCCACAGGCGGAGCGATTCGATCAGGCCTTCATACTTTAGCCAAATCAAATGCTAATGGGCGAGTTTCTGGCTATGCGGATTTCGTTGGCAGCAACACGGCCTATCGCACACGGTATGGAATTGAAGACGTGCAATATTAGAAGGTGACGATAGTATATGGCGACGTCGAAGCCGCGTCGTGCTCGTACAGTGTAGCTGGGCTCTGCCACCAGTAATACTGGCGGCCCCAGGAGCGTACAGCGCTTATTAACTCAGAGACTCCCTTATGTTGCATTGCGCATCGGCCAGTCTTTATGGAAGGGCAGGACAAGACGTTTGTCGGCGACGTACACGAAGCGGTAATGCTTGCAAAGCTTTTGCCCAACCCTTCGGGGGAACCAATGAAATTTGTCGATATCAGCATGCCGGTACAGGATAAAGCCGGACGCTTTATCGGCGTACTGGCCACCCACCTTTCCTGGCAATGGCCCGCAGAAATAGGCCGAACCATGTTCGAGCCTCTGAAAAATAGCCTTCCGGGTTTAGAGTTTCTGGTTGTTAGCAAAGACGGGACTGTCCTGCTCGGCCCCAAGCACCTGATCGGCAAGCCAAGTGAGGCCGGCATAGCTCATAACAGTCAGACCCGATGGTCGGTGAATAAATGGCAGGATGGAAAAACCTATGTGGTGGGATCGGCTGAAAGCAAAGGACTTGATGGTTACCCTGGTTTGGGCTGGACTGTTTTAACGCGTCAGCCGGCAGAAGTCGCCTTTGCTGAGGCAAACGGACTCCGCGCAGAAATACTGCTTTGGGGGAGCATGTTGTCCATCGCTGTGATTGGATGGTTTGTGGCTAGTGTCATCACTGGACCGCTAAACCGAATAGCTGAGGCTGCTACGCTTCTCTCCGAAGGGGCCGATGTAGACATTCCGCTGGTGAAGGGGAGTATTGAAGTAGAGAAGCTGAGCATGGTCATTTCGACACTTGGTTGAAAGCCTGACGCAAAAGAAGGGGCAATTGGCGCTCATTAAGGGGGTAGCCTATCGCGATATGGTGACAGGTTTGCCTAATCGCGCCGCGTTGGAAAACTACGTCAAGAATATAGAAAGTGAGCCTGGTCAGCGTCCTGCTTTTGGCGTGTTATGCCTGGATCTGGATGGTTTCAAACCAGTGAACGATCGTTTTGGACATGCCGTTGGGGATGCCCTGCTTCATGCTGTTGGGCTACGGCTCTTAGCAACCGTGCGCGATGGCGACATTGCGGTACGCCACGGCGGTGACGAGTTCGTGCTGCTGCGGTTGAGGGCGGGCGAATCACTGGTAAACGTGCAGAGCGCAGCTCAACGCATCATTATAAAGCTCGCGGAACCGGTCCAGCTAGCAGGCGAGGTGATCAGGGTAGGCTGTAGCATCGGGGGAGCGCTGTGGACCGAGGGCGACCTCGCTGACGCATTGGGTAAGGCCGATGAAGCGTTGTATGGAGCTAAGCGGGTTGCAAATCCCAAGCGCAGTTTCATGAGTCCGCAGGATATAAAAATGCCTTAGCCAGCGAGACTGAGCTGTAAAGGTCTAAGGTAATAGTACTTCGCGTTCGACGATTGATTCCAAAAATACCGTGGCATCGTGAGCCAGATTTTAATGCGCACCTATCTGCCAGGCTTAATCCACAGCGTCCAGCAGTTAATCGTCCAAATCGATGTCTTGTGATAGGAGCTTCCCTACAATGACGACATTCAGTCAGCGTAGGTTCGCGATTAGCTCCCGTAGAACGGCGCTGTGTGAATTAAGCTCCTCTCTCGCAAGCTCGTATTCGTCCACCGCCTTGCTGCGCCCGTTGCATTTGCTGCGCTCCGCCAGCTGGTCCAGCAGCGTTTGCTTTTCATGAAGCGCTCGTATGGCCACCCAAAGAGCATCTTCCATTGTCTTGTTCTGGGATTGGAACAGCGCTGCAGCGGTGTAGCTATGACCGGTATGGCAACGATACCGCGGTGGCGAAGCCCCTATCTCCCACAGTGCGCCCCCGCATTCGGGGCAAGACATTCCTGATGCGGCGCCTACCTGAGATACGTAAGCGGGCGGTGAACACATCTTGCTTTTTATCGTCGTGAGTTGCGGCTCCGGGGTGGGCAAGCAGACCACTCTTCAGGCACGAGAAAATGCCTTAAGATCATCGAAGACTGTAATGGAATATCTCGACTAAAAGGACACGACATTTTATGGAAAACCCCCTTGCTCAAATCAGGGAGCGTTTGAACAATCGCCGATTTACGGTAGCGGGTAACGCCCACGGGCTATCCGGTGCCGGCACAGTATTTCACTACCGTGTCGAAGAAGATTCCATTTGGGGTACTTACCAAGGTGGCCGGATCCGCATGGGTCATCAAGTCGGACGCGTGACTAGCCCCGATACCATTGAGCTTCTTTATCATTGCTTAACTACGGATGGTGAAATTCTTGCTGGCTGGTCTCGTGGCACGGTAGGCGTTGATCACGCAGGACGTACCACTCTGTTGTTCGTATGGGGTTGGTTGTCGGGCGCGACTGGAGGTGGGGAGTCTAGCTACGTTGAGCTTGCCGCGTAGCGGTTAAGCTTTTTGATTACGCTCGCGTCCATCTGTGCGGTAGCAACTCGGAAATCTCACTGGCCTGCTGCGTCGGCAGGCGCGTGAGGACGTCCTTTAAATAGGCATACGGATCATGCCCGTTGAGCCGTGCCGACTGGATCAAGCTCATGAGCGCCGCAGCCCGTTTTCCGCTGCGTAGCGATCCGGCGAAGAGCCGGTTCTTGCGGCCAAGAGCCCATGGTCGGATCTGATTCTCTGCCCAATTATTATCAATGGGTACGGCCCCGTCATCGAGGTAGCGTGACAGCGCTGCCCAGCGTTTCAGGCTGTAATCGAGTGCTCTGCTGATAGCCGAACCTTTGGGCACAACATCACGCTGGGCGATCATCCAGGCATGCAGCCTATCCATCACGGGTACGGCTTTTTCTTGCCGTATTCGGCATCGTAAATCCGGCTCCAGATCGCGTAGTTCGCTCTCGATTTCGTATAGCAACTGGATATAACGCAGGGCCTGCTCGGCGAGCTGGCTTTTGTTCGTGGTGTGCAGTTCGAAGAACTTGCGTCGCGCATGGGCCATGCAGCCGATTTCGGTAACACCAAGTTCGAAACTGGCTTTTGTAGCCGCCAAAATCATCGCAGACCAACTTACCTTTCCAGCCTTGCAGGAAGTTGCGAGCATGCTCACCAGCGCGGCTGGGGCTGAAGACGTAGACGACAGCGGCTGTTTCGCAGAATTGGCTGGTGGCGTAAGCCCAAACATAACAACGGTGGGTTTTCTTCGAGCCAGGAGCAAGCATTTGTACGGGTGTTTCATCCGCGTGCACGACCTGCTGCCCGATCACTACGTCACGCAGGGCATCGACCAGGGGCTGCAACTGCAGGCCCGTAACGCCCACCCATTGAGCCAAAGTCGAGCGTGGAATCGCCAAGCCGGCGCGACCAAAAATCGATTCCTGACGGTAAAGCGGAAGATGATAAGCGAACTTCGCGGTCATGACGTGGGCAAGTAATCCGGCAGTCGGGATGCCCTTGTCGATGACCTACGCCGGTACGGGTGCCTGGATCAGCGTTTCGCAGTCATCGCAAACCCACTTGCCACGAATATGGCGTTCAACGGTAAACACGCCCGGCGTGTAGTCCAGCTTTTCGCTGACATCTTCACCGATGCGCTTGAGTGCGCAGCCGCATGGGCAGTGGGTGTTGTCCGGTTCGTGGTGGATCAGCGTGCGTGGGAACTCTGACGGCAATGCCGCGCGCTTGGGCTTTTGCTTTTTCTCGGTCGCTGCTGGCGCTATTTGCAAGGCTTGAAGCTCGGCCTCAATCGCCGCGATATCGGTATCGATCAGGTCATCCAGCAGGCTGGCCTGCTCAGGATTCATCTGCTCGCTGCGCTTGGCAAACTTCAAACGCTTGAGCTGTGCGATCTCGTGGGTCAGCTTCTCGATCACCGTTTGATCGCGGTTGATCTTCTTGCCCATGGTCTCGACTTGCGACAGCAACTGCGCAGCGAATGCACGCAGTTGGTCGGGAGTCATTTGGTCGAGATTGGGCGAGGACGTCATGCCGTGGATTTTACCAAAGCAGGCCACTTGCGACAGTCAGCCAAGACGCTAATTACAGTTTTTTAAAGCAGCGTAATTGCACCGCCGGCTCCAACACGTTGCCAAGGTAGCCCGAGCACTAAGGCCTGAAGTTGTTCGGTATCCAACTGCATTTCGCTGCCTTGTCGAAGGCTTGGCCAGTGAAACTTGCCCTGGTTCAAGCGACGTGCGGCCAACCAAACACCAATCCCATCGTGTACCAGCACTTTCATGCGATTGGCCCGGCGATTGGCAAACAAATAAGCGCAGTGCGGCTTCGCCGCACCGAAGACCGCAATCACCCTGGCCAGTGCGGTCTCAGTACCAGCGCGCATGTCCATGGGCTCGGTGGCGAGCCAGATGGAGTCGATGCGGATCATCGCAGCAGATCTCGCAGAAAGATGGCACAGGCATCGGCGCTTTCGGTCGGCCAGTTCACTTTCATGGTGCCGCGCGGGAGTGGGATTTCGAGGCAGATAGTCGATGACGCGGCTTGCGAATTTGCTCCGGCTAACTGCAAGGGCAGCGGAATGAAAGCAGATTGCAGTGCCATGGCTTTCTGCGTTTGCACTCGAATCCGTTTATGGACGAGGTTCGCGTTGAGGCTGTGGCTCAGCGCAACGCTGGCAATCGAGGCCCCGGGCTGGGAACAGTCTTGAATGACCTGGGCCTTGAAGGACTTGGAGTAAGAACGGCGTTGTGGCTGCATGAAAGACCCGCTTAAAAGGCTAGAAATGGTGTCCACTTAAAGGTGGACACCATCGCCTTTGGCGTCAGGGTCAGGAAGGTGTGTTGTAAGCGTCCTGGGAAGTCACATTGCGATGGCCTAGTTGCAACCCTTTTAGGGTGAGGTCACTGCCTCGTCCACACCATAGTCTGAACAGTAATATGCGGATGACTTTCCAATGGCTCCCATTCATCCAGGAAGACAAACCCCTGTTTCAAATAGAAGCTTGAGGCTCTAACGTTTTCAGGAGAGACATCCAGAAAAACGCTGTCAAAACCACTCTCAATGGATCGAGCCTTTACGATATCCACCAGTTCTTTTGCGATGCCAGACCCCCGAGCTGCGGGCTCAACCCACATCCCAATCAAATTGAAGCGCTCTGACTCACTGACTGCGGCACCGACCATCCCGACAGGCCTGCCTTCCTCGAACGCCAGCCAGAACTCGGTTCCCGTAGATGAGGCTCTTTGTTTCCACTGGTCGCAGTCATAGTCAGCAGCAGTCTTGTAACTGACGCCAAAGGCTGTTGGCGTATCCAGAAGCGCGGCAAGCCTGACGCGCTTGAGTAGCATCCAGTCGTTCTCGCTTGTTGCTCGAATTCGCATATCTGTCCTTAGTATCGTTTGTCCGTGAGGGTAATCGTCCAACTTTTGGGGTGCAGACCAAATTAGGTGGACACCATTGCCTCTGGCGTCGGGGTCAGCAAGGTGAGTTGGCCGGACGCTTACGGTGTGTTGGCCGGACGCATATAAAACATCCGGCTTCGGCTTGGTCATTGCTGGCGTCGGCGTGGTCTCCGGCGATATCGGTACCAGTGCTCTCTATATACTGAAAGAGGTCTTTTCCGGTCACTTTGGTATACAAGCTAATCACGGCGGGGTGCTGGGCATCGCTCAGAGCGTATTACTTAGTGTCCGGATGAGGTTGCGCGAGGCTTCGCGTTGCAGGTATTGGCTATGGAAACCTGGCACAGTGCAAAGGCGATTACAGATGCGATCGGCTACGACAGTTCTAGGGAGTCGCTCTGGTGGGCAGCGATCAGCTAGGAGCAATCGTCGCTGATCCCCCTGAGGGTGCTGATTGATTGCGTCACTCACGTGGTGCGAAAAAAGTCTGGGTCTAGTACAAGCTCGCGGAGCGGCTTCAAACGGTTTTCTGCGTCCTTGGCTTGGGAACGGGAACGCTCGGCATCTTTCTTAGAACCTTGCGCTTCTGCCAGGTCGCCCATTTGACGAAGCAGCATAATTCTTTCTTCAACCGCCCTGAGCGCGTCCCAGAGCCCGGTATCAATCGCGGCGTTAACTTCAGCGATTAGGGTCTTGATCGAAAACGCATGGCCCGTATGGCAGCGAAACCTGACAATCGATCCTTCTTCTATCTGCACCAAAACTCCATGACAATCGGGGCATGTATAGCTCGAAATATTCCCTATACTCATGACGCCAGCTTCCAAGCCGTTGCCATTTTCACTGATGCTCGTCTCGATCAGATGGCGCTCGTTTAAGGGCCTTGTGGCCAGTTGCTTGATCGGCAATCTAACCCGCGTTGCTATCTGATTCGCCAGCTCAGTGAGCGTGCCTACAAAGTCTGTTTCGACGTGCTCTATTGCACTACGGGGCATGGAATCATAAGTAGCTTCAGAAGGATCCTGCACGAGTGCCGTACCGTTTTTGTCCTTTATCGCCCAAAGTCCCGCTGTTCCGTCGTCCAGCGCTCCGGTCAGTATCACTCCGATCACCCTGGAGTCATAAGCCACCGACGCTGAGCGAAAGAGTACATCGATAGCCGGACGAACTCTGCATTCCTTCGGTCCGCGAGTAAGGCGGACCCCCTCCTTCGTCACAAGCAGATGGTGATCAGCGCTGGCGACGTAGACGGTTGAGGTTTTGAGCGGTTGATTGGCTTGGACCGAAATGACCTTCATGCTGGTTTCACGAGCAAGTATCCTGCCTAGCTCACTCGGCGAGTGCGGAGGAATATGTAGCACTACCAAAAAAGCCGCTGGCAAGTCAGAGGGTAAGGAGCGAAATAGACTCCTTAATGCTTCGACTCCACCGGCGGAAGCCCCAATAACGATAATATTCCGACAGTGGCTATCGAGTTGCATAGATACACACCTCCCTCTCTAAAAGCGAAACGCAAGATTACGAGCCGCACCATGATCAAAGGTTTAGCTCCTAACAAATGGGTGAGCGTTCGATTGACGCGCGACTAGCGATCAGTGTTTCTTCCGAAATACGGCCCTCGCCTGGTCCCAGGCTTTTTTGCCTTCAAGGCATTTCGCATCAGCTGCTGCGCGCGCGTTTTGAAACGCGATCATGGCTTCAGGCGAATCTGTGGCATGGGTTAGCAGTTCATAAGCGATCGCGTTGAGACGATCAGCCTCTCGAAACAGCTCGTTTGTGCGGTCGGTGGCTTCATGCCAAGCGGAAATAATGGCGTTATTTCTCATGATCGTCCTCGCGTGTCATCCGGTCTTTAAATGGAAAGAGAGGAGCGCCTTTTAGTTTTTTGGAGCTTACGTTTATGGACGCAATTTTTGCTTGGTGCAAATGAATTCGGATGGCGGCGGGCGTCAAGGTCGTGGGCGTGCTGCAAGTATTGACCGCCCCACGCATGATCGTGTCCCAATCGATGAGCGCGATCCCGACCATCGAGCTAGAGGACAACGCCGCTTGGGAGTTGCTGATCCAACTGGTTCAGAAGGGGGGCCATCCACTGATTGCCAAGCGCTTCGGCCATACCCTGGAACAGGAGGAAACGCACCTGGCCGGTGCGCAACTTCATCAAGCAAGATCTTCTTGCGTAAGTGAGCTGAGCCTTGCTTACCACATGGCGCCACCCTAGTTTATCCGGGGTGGGACCACTGGCTCGAACTTCTAAAGGACAACCGCCCGTGAGTGAAACCTACTTGAAAATGAACTGAAAACCTGGCGGCTGTTGCTCGAAGACGACGCCTATCGTCCGGAGTTTCCCGAGGATTACCACGCCAGATGATTCGGCGCGCCGATGAACGGCTGTTGCAGGAGTTCATCAGGCTGGACCGCTGTTTCGAGTTGCTCGCGGACATGACAGCGAAGGGGGGCGGGCGACACGACTTTGACGTCCGCGGCATTGCTCATCAGGAATAATCTCAGCTCCTGAGTGTCGGGCAATTCACACCGCAGCAACCATCTGTTTGTGTGTCGGTCATGGTCTTTCCCCTGGAGAGGACCCAGCATGAGGCCAACGGGCACAATACGCTCCGCCAATCTTGCTCTCTTGAGCGCCCCGTCCGGTCGTTATTTACCGGCCAGTGACAAGCCGTGCGTTACGTCTTGGCCGGCGAGTCGACCAGCCTCCAAGCCCCCAGGAAATAAAACACGCCACCGGCAACAATGAAGAGGGCGAGCATGTAGAAGATGCAGTGAGGCGGTTGCGTCGCCAATACCAGGCCACACAGCACCGGTCCGGAGGCGGCGCCGAGGTTGCCAAGATTTTGCGCAGCGTAGTACATGCCTCGCAAGTGGTCGGGCGCGATGTTGTCGATGAACATGTATTCAGCGGGGAGGACGATGATCTCTCCGAGCGTGAACACCGCCATGGCAATCACCCAGAGCACGAGGGTATCGGCCAGGGCAAAGCCGGCCAACCCAAGGATGAACAGACTCAGCCCCGCCGCCAGCCACAGGTTCAGATGATGTTGAGAGACTCTTCGGCCAATGGCGTATTCCAGGCTGATCACCATCAGCGCATTGGTCGTCACAATGGCGCTGATGGTGCGATAGGTGAACTCTGCTGATGTCGTGACCACCAGGTACTGTGAGAGATAGGCCGTGAACTGGCCGAAGACCACCGCGCTGAGCAGACCGCCGAGGGTGAAGCACACTAAGCGGTAATCCCGGAGCAGAAGCTTGCCTACGGCCAGGAAAGGCACAGGTTTGTAGCTCACATCAACGACCGTCAGGCCTCTGTCGCCCCAGACGAAATAGACCAGGCAGAATCCGGCGCCCAGCATGCCGGACAACAGGAATGGCAAGCTGATGTCCAGCTTGGCCATGCCCGCCCCCAGAAACGGCCCAACGGCATAACCGATGTTGGTCAGCGTGTATTTGATTGCGAACGCTTCGCTGCGCTCGGCGATTGCAAGCACGCTGCCAAACCTTGCCTTGACCGCGATGTCGATGACGGCATAAGCCAGGTTGACCAGTATCAGGCAACCATAGAACAGCCAGAGCTCGCGAGCCAGAAACGTCCCGAGAAACCCCACCGTGAACAGTGCGCTGCATCCCAGGATGAGTCGGTGGCTGGGCATGTTGTCCACCAGGAAGCCGCCGTAGAGGCTCAACAGGGAACCGATGATCAATGTGCTGCCTATCACCCGATGTCGGCGACGTTCAATCCAAAGCTGTCCGACAGGTAGATGACCAGATAGGGCAGCGTGATTGCCCGGGCCAGCGTCAAGATGAGTGACGCTGAAAGCAGCAAATTGACTGACGTGGGATAGCGTTTAAGGGTGGTGAGCATCCTTGCCTCATTCGAGCGGAATTTCATGCACAGCGTTTATTGCGCAGTGATTAGGCGGCTGCCAAGCTTACTGAGGATTTCAATTCTGATTTATGATGTTTTTTCTTGCATTGAGTGAATTAGGATCATGAATCAAGGATGTCCATGTTTTCCTCCGAACGATTGAAGGGCATCAATGTATTCGTCTGCGTCGCTGAATCCGGCAGCTTCAAGGCTGCTGCTGAACGGATGAGCCTCACGGGTTCTGCCATCAGTAAAAGCGTTGCTCGCCTGGAAAGCCGGCTCGGCGTCCGACTGTTCGACCGTACGACCCGACGTGTTTCGCTGACCGATGCAGGGGGGGCCCTTTTTCGCACATGCACAAGCGTGCTTGCCGACCTCGAAGAAGCCGAGCTGTCGCTACAGGCTGAAAACGCCGAGCCCCGTGGCAGGGGCCGGATCGACCTTCAGGAAGATGTGAACATCGCTATCCGTTTGGGCGGCGCAGAGGTATGGCCGGACACGTTGGGGCATCGGTACCTGGGTAGCGAATGGCATATTTTCTGCGCATCACCTGCGCATCTCGCCAGGCATGGCACGCCCCTGACGGACCTTGATCTGGAACAGCACCGGTGCATCGCCTACGGATGGCGGGATGGAAATGTCAGCCCTTGGAATTTCGCCGGGCGCCACAGGGGCGAAACGGCCAGGATGCAGGTGGCTCCAACGCCGGTGGTGGGCGATGGCGAGGGCTTGGTGGTTGCGGTGTTGGCGGGCTGCGGTATCGTCCAGTTGCCGTCCTGGTTGGTCCCACGGCAATTGGACGAAGGAACATTAGTTGAAGTACTGCCCCAGTTGGCAACTGATGGGATGGCGATCAATCTTGCCTGCAAAAAAAGCCGCGAGGCGCTGCCCAAGGTCGCTGTTTTATTGGACTTACTGACGGCCAATTTGACTCAGGCGGTAGGAGGGCGGGCGCAACGGTTATAAAGTCTTTTGCCCGTGGTGCCACGAACCAGTCGGCAACGAGTCATGACAGCAGACGCACAGCTTGTTGCCATCGAGATCTCGAAAGTAGGCACCGTGATAATTGGGATGGTGGTGGGATCTCAAGCCGGGTTCCCCCCTCACATGTCCCGCCCAATGCCACAGATTTCTCTCGATCATTTGCCTATAATCCGTTTTGTCTGCGAGAAGGTAGTTCGGGATTGTGTCGACGGATTGTGCCGTGCGGGGCGCCCCTTGGGTGGAACAGCGCATGCTGGCCCCGGCCCTTTAACCTCGTAGCGAGGCAGTACCTCGTCCAGCGTCTAAATCTGATGAGTGGTGCCTCAAGGATTCAATGGGAGCTTCTTAGCGCAAGCTCCTAGCTTCCCCGACACCTGGCGATAGCGGTTAGTTGCCTTATTATTGGGTGCCATAACCTGTTAACTGCCTCTGCCTCTTGCCGTTTTCTCTAGCATGTCGACATCATTGGCCCCCAAGAGCGTAATCGTTAATGCCTGATCGTAAAGCAAGCCTTCTCATCGCTACCGCTGCCGCGAGTATTGTTATGGCCGTCACCGCGGCCGTGGGCCCCGCCACGTTGTTCTGGACAAATGAGACGCGCCTGGAGCGTAACGTTGTCGAGGCGCAGATAGATCGTATCCGCAACGTTCAGAGCTTGTTGGTTGATGCTGAGACCGGTGAGCGCGGTTACGTGTTGACGGAAAAGGAAGTCTTTCTACAACCTTACTATATCGCCGTATCCCAACTGCCTCCGGCCCTCAAGAGCCTGCGCGCATCCTATCAAGGCGATCCAGCGGAAGAGGTTGGGCGCGTTGAAGAATTCATCCGCCACGCTGAGTTGAAAATGGCGCATTTGGATCGTGTGGTGAAGCTGGAAAGCCCCCACGGAAATGACGCGGCAGAGACGGAGATTGCCGCTGGCAGTGGTAAGGCCCTGATGGACACTGTGCGCACCATCAGTGCGGAACTAATCAGTGACGAAGCAGAGGAACTGGCGGCGCTCGAACGTCAACTTTTGAGCAACATCCGCTGGGCCGTCGCGATTTCCATCGTAAGTTTTATCGTGACCTTGGGCTTGGGTCGCTTTATCTATATATCCATGCGACGTAGCGTCCGACGTCAATCGGAGTCGGCCGCAGCGGCCATCCTCGTCAGCAATCAACTTAACCAGAGCCTGGAGCGGTTGGAACGGCGCAACGGGGAGATAGGCCTTCTCGCTGAAATGGCGAGATTGGTGCAGACGGAGTTGACTCAAACGGAAACGCTCCAACTAGCCAGCACGTACTGTCAGCGATTAATACCTGCGAGTGAAGGGGAGTTTTTTCTCTATCGCAACTCGGCGGATGTCCTTCAGCAAGCGGCGTCGTGGGGTCAAGCTGAAGGGAAGAATGCTGATGTCATGCTCAGCCCCAAGGATTGCTGGGCAATCCGGCGAGGGCGATGGCATTTGACTGAGCATCACCACGATCTTTCCTGTCGCCATTACCCACCGGCGTCGGGCACCGACCAAGTGACCGATTGCTGTTTGCCCTTAATGGCGTACGGCGAAATTCTCGGGCTGTTGCATATCCGTCAAGTTGGATTGCGGGACTTGTCCGAAGAGCGGTTACAGATTGCTGAGGCTGTGGCGGAACAAACGGCTCTGGCGTTGGCGAATGGCCGGATGCGCCAAGTATTGGAAACTCAGTCCATCAAGGATCCGCTGACAGGGTTGTATAACCGGCGCTTCATGGACGAGGCGCTAAAGCGCGAGCTGGCGCGCTCTGAGCGCAACGGGTCCCCCCTGAGTGTCGTCATGCTAGACCTCGATAACTTCAAGCATCTGAATGACTCCTACGGCCATCCCGCAGGCGACTCTGTGCTTCGTGCGGTTTCCGCTTTGCTTCTGCAATCGTTGAGATCCTCCGATATCGCGTGTCGATTTGGCGGAGAGGAACTGATTGTGATTCTTCCAGAATGTTCCTCAGAGAGCGCTACGTCACGTGCTGAGACCATACGAGCATCTCTTGAAGGGTTGAGTCTTACGGATCACGGTCAGACATTCACAGTGACTGCTTCGTTCGGGGTCGCTTCTACAGAAACCAGCGGGTTGGACCAAGGCTCTCTTTTGAAGGCGGCTGACTCAGCGCTTTACGCAGCCAAGCGGTTGGGGAAAAACAGAGTTGAATGCTGGCCTCTGGTGAAGCATGAGCGCTAGAAGTTTCGATGGGATGCAGCAGGCTGATCGCTGCTCGTCGCCCGATCAGAAGCACTAGCGATGACTGGTTGGCTGCCGCAGATATCGCAAAGGTGTCGCAGTTGAGTACCCGCAACCCGAGCGCCCGAAAACTCCAGGCAGATATGGACTACAACCCCCCCATTGAAGCCGCAAAAAACGAGTCGTCTTCAGTCGGTTGCGCCTGGACTTTCCCGAGGATTATCGCGACACGCTGATTCGGCGCGCCGATGAATTGGTGTTGCAACAATTTATCAGCCTGGAGGATTGGCAACTGCTCAAGGATGCGGCCGACCAGGCTTATCAACTGACGGTGGAAATGCTGGCGCGCAATCAGCGCGATTGTCTCAACCTAGCCTCGTTGTGCCTGCTTGGGAGGGGAGGGACGGGGGAGCGAAAGGAAAGCGTAGGGTCGTCTACCCTCGTTCAACGTATGAAAAAGTGAGCGGCTAAGGCTCGGTGTGAGGGGGCGTCGTGGGCGCCAATCAGGCGCAAATGTAACTGCTGATATGCATGGCATTAGCGGCGCGGACGATGCAATCGTGACCTCCGAGCTAGCCGGATTTCGCCGATGGGTTCTGGATCATTTGACAGGATGATTGTCCAGAGCCAAGGCACCCTTCCTATTGGCTATGGGTCGCATGAGTTGGCGCAGCCCGGCATCACTCCTCTTGGCCTTGATACTCCCCAAAAACAAGTCCAGAATTGAGTCTTTTCCTGCTTCGGCAAGAAAGGAAACCCCTTAGATTTCAATGGGTCGGACATCAGATACGAGTCTCGTTTCCCGCTCCAAGATTCAGAAAAAGCCACTCAGATGAGTGGCTTTTTTTTTTGTGCCTGAGAAATGTCTGCAAGCTGCTTTCGGCCAAAAGCTGCCGTTCGAGAAATGCAGCGTCTGACTCAATTACAGACATCGATTCACGGGCCACTGGAATAAATGAGCACAGCTATGAATGCTACGAATGGAGATAGCAAAATCAGTCCGCCGACGACAACTGCCCAGCCCCAGGCAAAACCACTCTCCCCCTTAAAGCGGCCGCCACTCAGCAAACCCAGCACAAAAACACCAATGCGATGAGCTATAAAATCGATAACGAAGTCCATTCCCCTTTCTCCTTGTCGGTTTTCTCAGGAACGTCAGAACGTCTTCTTCTGGCCGATAGCCCCATAATGACAGGCAGAGCTCGACCAAAAGAGCGCTAGCCCTCGAAGAAGCCTTCTAAAGGCTCCAACCGCTTACTCGTTTCCATGCGCACATTGCGCAGGCACGGTTTCCAAGTATGACGCGTACAGCGGCTCCGAAAGATAGCCGATCATAATCGAGCAACAGCGGGCGCCGTTTGAGCTAATCACTGCTGCTGCCCATAAGGATCCATCGTTGCTCCAAAGTATGGATATCGAACGCAAAATCCCAAAACACTGGGTAGGCTGGGTGCCCTTTTGCAAGCCAGAATGAGGTTACGTTTTCGGCCTGATTGAGATTCACTGATTGGAACAAGGCTTCGGCTAAAGAGATGATTTCCGAGCGATTAGTCAACAGATACAGTGGCCCATAACCGCCATCGCCCGCGTGAAGCAACAACTCCAGTGCCTGGCTTCTGGCATCCTCCACAGACACTGAGGTCGTATTACCAACGACACAGTCTTTGGAAACAGAACTACGAAGGGCCTCTTCGAGAGTTTGGTTTATACCAAGAGGGCCGTAGGTATTTATCCAGACGGTATAGTTGTATCCCTCCAAGAGATGTTCGAGCCTGAGAACATCATCTGGTCTGGTGTCTATCACTATTTTCATGCTGGAACCACAGGGGCGGCCTTGGGTGAGTACGCAGTTTACTGGGACCAATCCGGCGTGTTCGTGGTTGGTCTCTCCTGGGCCGAAAGCCGTCGTTTAAACGTTTGAGTTCAGCACCAAACAGGCTGCATGCCAAGTCTGGTATAGCCCCATACACGAGGCGTTTCGCCTTCGATCGAAAACGGGAGGTTGTGTTTTCTTAGCGTGGACAGCAACCAATCGAGCGAAACCGCTCTGAGTTCGATCCACTCGATTTCCGCTACCGGATGGATGTGGTAATGCCAATCGCCATCCCAGTCTGTGCAATAGCCACTCGGCGCTAAAACACTGTGCAGTCTGAATTCTGGTTGCATTTGCGGTGAGCGAAGCATTGCCTCGATCAGCTCGGCCCATTTGGTCTTATTCATCACTGACAAAATTGTGCCGGCAGCCAACAGCTTGTGAAGCTTCACTTTAGCAGCATCGTCGGGCTCGGGAAGTTGCTGCTTAAAATTCGTGCCCCTCATTGACTCGGCGGTTCCTTCTGCAGTTTGTCGAACGTCTCCAGCGCTGCGCGGAACTCCTCCAGGGAAAAGCTTACCGGCTGGTTTTCCGCGTTCCAGCGAGTAGAAATACCCACTTCCAGCTTGCCGGAAGCGCTCCAGCCGAAACGCCGCCAATGCACGGTGTCGCCGTCGATAACCTGTTCGACCATCAGCACGGTGCAGTCGAAGTCCATATCATCGCTGCACACCAGCAGTGGTACAAGGGTGGAGCTGCCGTCCTCGCCGGGAATGAAGCGACGCCTGGCGAGGGCATCTTCTTCCTCATCCATTAACCACATTAAGGAAAGCCCAAGCAGGGCGACACTGGCGTCATTCAGGTGGGAGGCCAACCATTGCTCGATGGCCACATCGTCAATGGTCAACCACGCGCAAGTGCTGCGGGAGAAGGCCGCTTGATGGTAAGCGGCGTGGATGCGGTGATGCATGAACGAATCCGTCTGTTAATAAAGGAAGCCTAGCGAGCTATTGTGCCTATTTTTAATGCGCTCATGGGTAGCAATAATTTGGTTTTGAGCAGCCGTTATTTGCCACAAGCGTCGGGCCAATCTCGCAGAGAGATCGGGGGCAGACCACGGTTATAAGATTGTGGTCTGGCCCCGATTTTCACAAAGTATTCGACCCAGAGGAACTGACATTATTTTTTACGGCAAAAGACTTTCGGCATTTGCCATGGCTGGACCTTGTTTGACGAGTGACCGCTTAGCATTAACCTTCTGAGAGGCAGCTTCTGGCCGATTCTGTTGAAAAAGTCGGTCCTTCCAGACTGACGGGCAGCAATTGGCCGATTGCTGTCTATTGGGACGGGCAAAAAACCAAAGCGGATATTGGGACGTGTGAGTGTTGGCCGGGACTGGCTCGGTTCCTAGTGAAGGCACATTCAGCGCATCCAAGCACGAAGAGCTTCGAACTCGGTTGGGTTCGGATGGCGTAGTCGGGCGGCTAACGATTCCTCTTCTTCTTGAGAGATGAAGGCTTTGACAATTTTCGACATGCCTCGAGGGCCAGCCTGGTAATTCATGGCGACACACTGTCGACTAAACAGGGCCCCAAGAAGCGCATAGTCTGCGGGTAGTAAAGCCGTTTCGATCAATGCCACTTCACTTTTCAGTGCGATACTGTAGTCCGTTTGAGGCGGTAGCCAAGATAGGTCCGCAGCGACGCGCACGTATTCCCTTGTCACGAACGACGAGATATCGGCATGGGCAAGTGGAGACGGCTGAGCAAAATGAAGTACCTGAGCGATCCCCGAAGTCCCGTTGTCCAATCGAACCAGGCAGTAGGGCTCACCGCCGCCTGTAGCCGCAAAGGGAAGAAAGGTTCGACCCTGCTGGTCATCAGGGTTAAGCCACTCATTGATTTCTCGTTCTGCTTCTTCGGCATCAAGCCAATGAAAATCTACAAGGCTACTCAGTGCAGCCTTTGAAGGGGGTGTATGCGCTATTCCCATGAGTGCTGCGAGGTGTTCTGGAAATTCAATGTCAATTCTGTGTGCAAGATTTTGAAAGGCTTCGACGACTGCAACAGCTTGTCCATAATCCAAAGTCGAAAAATCTCCATATCTGATAGCAGCGCAATCGAAGTCTGGAATTTAAATCATCGGCCTCGATTTCCAGGCTTGACCTACTGTTCATGTGAGCCGCTATTGTCGGTGCGCTCGCAGAATCCTACAAAGCTACAGCTAGAGGCGCAAGCACCCTAAATCCACTCGATATCTGGCTGTCGCGAGGGCCGTAATCGACCCAGAGCAGATGCCCAGACATTCAAACCAAACGAGTAGATAATCGACTGCTATTCCAGCCATTTCCAGTGCGTATGAACAACGAATCTTCCCAACGCGAATCTACCGGCAGTACAGCAAATAACCTTGCGCAGGCCCACGGTGTCCGGCCCCTGTCCGTTGATGGCTATCATCAAACGGTAGAACTGTGCGGTCGCGTCGCCTGCGGCTGGCTGTTCCGCTACAGAATCATTTGCAGCTTGGACATCCCAGCGCATGACCAAGAGTCATTCGCTGGCGCTGTAGGTTGCTTGGTTGCTGACGACGGAGAGATACGTGATCTCTCAGGTCCGATGTTCATGGACATGCTTAAAATGCTGGCATAGCTCGCGGGACCACGTTGGCCGACCTCTGCCCTTGATACGACTAGCGACATTAAGCACGATGGCCCGACCCAACTCCGCCGCCTCATGGCACCCGAAAACTTTCGAATCCGAAATAGAGATAGGCCGCACATAGAGGGTTCCCAGTGATGTGGAAACCGCCGCCTTCTCAGGCACTAGATCATCGAGCGAAAGCCGTCTAGGTCGCGCGCCAGTTGCAGCTTCAGCTTTATCTTTCGCTCCGAATTGAGTCTCATCAGCGATCCACTTAAAGGCCTCTGCTTCCTTGCAGCGTCCGCCCCATCCTCAGTTTGACGAATCCGCGGACGCTCTGGAAGCGTTCCATAGTGAAGGACTACAATCGGCCAAAAGCTACCGCCCAGAAAGCTGATGCTGAGCGGTCACTCGTCAAACAAGGTCCAGCCATGGCAAATGCCGACAAAGTCTTTTGCCGTAAAAAATAATGTTAGCTCCTCTGGGTCAAATTCTTTGTGGAGCCAATGCCTGGGAATTGGGCCTCTCGTTATCACGTATTCCAAGCGGTATTTTTGAACAGGGCCAAAACTGAAGGAGTGTGAATTCAACTCAAACCTGTCACCTCTGTTGAGCGCCCACAGCTTTTTAACGAGGCAGCCATCAAGCAACACCTCTCCTGCTATCTCAATGAGATACCTTGAATGAAGTTTCTTTTGAAGCCTAACGCTTCTGGCCATACATCAACCTATCTATGAGCAGCTGGGACATCAGCATGATAATACTGGAACATGATGAGGACCGCTTCGGGTTGGTTCCGGTATTTCGGGACCGGCTACAATCAAATTAAATCTCGGACGCGGCTTTTACAGCGCCGACATAGGACGCTGAGCTGAATGTAAATGGCCCAACGTTAAGTATTATGCGAGGTTCTTCATATCCATTTTCGTAAGCAAATTCCTCCCAAATAATCTCGCTACGACACCTGCGAATTTGCACTGAGTAGGCTCCGCATCCGATGTCGCCACACTCTGGGCAGATGTAAATCAACACCCGATATGGCTCCACCTCTGACTGACCGCATCGAAGGAGGCTATCGGAAAAAAGGAGATTTTGTTCTGAAAAACCCGATACGAAACCGCTCATGAAGTCAGAGTGGCCACCATCAGCGGTCGCTAGAATTTCTAATAAAGAACTGTCGTCAATTCGAAAATCGGAAAAGCAACGCTCAACAGTGGTACAGCCGTTTGATGAACCTCCAAGGCGAACTGTGCTTTTAGACGTCAGAGTGCTGAGCTGCATGGTGTGTTCCTTGCGAAAAAAATCACGATTAGACACATTGGGCGTGAACCAGGCAATACCAGAGGTCACCAGCGAATGTCTGCTCATGGCCGTGAATGACCGCTTACGAACGGCCGCTTTTGGCCGATTGTAGCCATTCACTACCAATAGCCAGCCCATCGCAGCAAGTCCTCAATAAGCCGTCTAGACTCCATGCGCACTCATTCACTCTCAACCCAGCGCAGGTCGCCGAAGCCTCCTGCCTTGAAGGAGTCCGCCATGCGATATCGCATTTTCGGCAATACCGGCCTGCGGGTCTCTTCGCTCGCGCTGGGTACTGGCAATTTCGGTAAAGGATGGGGTTACGGGGCCGAGGTGGACGAGGCCCGTAAAATCTACGACGGTTACCGTGAGGCTGGGGGCAATTTCATCGATACGGCCGATCAATACCAATTTGGCCAATCGGAATCCATGCTCGGCGATTTCATGGCGACCGAGCGCGATGAAGTGGTGCTGGCTACCAAGTTCTCGCTGGGTGATTCAGCCGGTGCCGGCGTCCTGCGCGCCGGCAACAGCCGCAAAGCCATGCGCAGCTCGGTGGAAGCCAGCCTCAAGCGTCTCAAGACGGATCACATTGATCTTTTGTGGGTGCACATGCCCGATGGCGTAACGCCTATCGACGAAATTGTGCGGGGGCTGGACGACCTGATCCGCTCTGGCAAAGTGCTCTACAGCGGACTGTCGAACTTCCCGGCTTGGCGTGTGGCAACGGCCGCCACCCTGGCCGATCTTCGAGGCTGGTCGGCGATATCGGCGTTGCAATTGGAGCACAGCCTGGTGGAGCGCTCGGCCGAACGCGAACTCCTGCCGATGGCCGCGGCATTCAATCTCGGAACCGTCGGATGGTCGCCGCTAGGCGGTGGTTTACTGACCGGTAAATACCGCAAAGGAGAAACAGGTCGCGCCCAGGGTTTGGGGGCGGTGATCCACGATGAGGACAGCGAGCGCAAGACCTCGACGGTTGATGCCGTGTTAGCGATCGCCGAAGAGACCGGCCACACACCGGGTCAGATCGCAATCGCCTGGGTGTTGGCCAAGGGAACACTGCCGATCATTGGCCCACGCACGCCGGAGCAGATGGCCGATAACCTGGCGTCAGTGGAGGTTCAGCTGACGGCGGATCAACTGGCACAGCTGGACGCTGCCAGCGCCATGCCCCTTGGATTCCCGCACGATAAGGTGGCTGCTTCAGCGCCTTCGCTTGCTGGCGGTAAGGCAGAGCTCATTGATGCAACGAACCGGGTTGTTCGATGAGTGGAGTTTCCAGGCAGTTCGCCCATTTGCCCGCAAACCGGTAGAGGGGCATGAATGCTTCCGATAGCTCCAAGCCAAGTGGCGTGAGGCTGTAGCCGCCGTCGACTCGCTCGACAATGCCCGCGTCGCGCAGCTCGTGGATTCTGCTTTGCAGCACGGTGGGAGAGATGTCTCCCGCCGCACTTCTCAGAGCCCTGGAACTCATCGCGCCATGGCGCAGTTCCCACAGGACCCTCAGCGCCCATTTTTGTCCGAGTAAGTCCAGGAGCGCCATGATTGGCCGGCGTCCCCTGAGTATTGATGAAGCGCACCGCTGGTTATCACTCATCGTTATTGCCCTTGTTTGCTACACATTCAGTAGCGACTATCCTTGCTACACATTCGATAGCGGAGGATACGCGATGCCACGAATCAAAGCACTCAATGAACCCTACCCAGCCGATGTCAGGGCGGATTTCGACAAGATAATGGGCGTAGGAGTACCGCCACTCGCTCTATTCTCGACCATCGCAAGCAGCGATCGCGCATGGCGGAAATTCAAGGCAGGTTCGCTGCTGGATGGCGCGTTGCTGACACTTCGCCAGAGAGAATTGGTCATCAATAGGGTGTGTGCTCGCACAGGGTGTGAGTACGAGTGGGGGGTGCATGTGATGGCCTTCGCGAAGGCCGCCGGGCTCTCCAGGGAAGAGATTGCCGGCACGTTGGAATATCCGCTTCGCCCAGGGCAGTGGAAGGAGGAAGAGGCCGCGCTATTGACCGCGGTCGATGCGCTTCATGATCGAGCGACTTTAAGCGATGAAGCGTTCTTTAACCTCAGAAAACACTTCGACGACGATCAGATCCTGGAGGTTCTGATGCTCGCGGGCTTTTACCGTACGGTTTCCTACATTGCGAATGGCCTCGCATTGCCGCTGGAGCAAAATGCAGCGAGCTTCAGTGAATATCGCAAAGGTGAGACAGCTGGGCATTGATTGCTTCTGGTCGAAGTTTTTCGGTCACTGACGCACCCCTGTGATAGCGGTGGGGCAGCTTGCACCAATGTTGAACGTTCTGACGCCATCGCGAGCAAGCTCGCTCCCACAGTGGATCGGGGGGAGGTCGGATCAGCACGTCGCATCGCAGCGGCTTGACCTTGAAGTTGGCTTTAGGCTTAAAGTCGACTTCAAGGGCAACGGATTTTTCAGGGGGCGTTATGAGAATAGGCGAACTGGCGAAAATCAGCGGGTTGGCGCCGTCACGCATCCGGTTCTACGAAGCCAGCGGTCTGATCAAGTCCGTCGGCCGCAAAGCCAATGGCTATCGGGATTACGCACCAGATACCGAGTGGGTTCTGGAACTCATTACCGGCGCACAGGCGGCCGGTTTCTCATTGGAGGAAATCCGCCAACTGATGCCGATGAATGCCGGCGGTTGGCAACACGATGAGTTGCTCAGTGGACTCAAGCAGAAGGTTGAGGAGATCGGCGTATTGCAGCAACGGCTGGCCCAGAACAAGGCGCAACTTTTGCTCGTCATCAAGGGCATCGAGGGTAAGCCCGAAGGCATGGCGTGTGCGGACAACGCGCAGTTACTGATCAATCGACTGCGTGAAGAAGGCGTTGTCCATTCTGCAGGCAAGCGTGCGACAGCGTCCTCCAAGAGAAAAAATACCCGTCAGGCTTCCGGGGCCTGACGGGCGTAAAAATTTCGATCCCGTCAAAAGCACGCAAAAAGAAAAAGCGATTGACCTTAAAGTGGACTTCAATCTTAAGGTGCCTCATACCCAGCTGAGGACCGCTCCATGAACGTGTTCGACACCCTGATGCTCCCCAACGGTTCGACCATCAAGAACCGAATCGCCAAAGCCGCCATGGAAGAAAACATGGCGGACGCCGACCAGGCGCCCTCCGAAGAACTGATGCGTCTTTACCAGGCGTGGGCCGACGGCGGTGCCGGCCTGCTCATCACCGGCAACGTGATGGTCGACGGCCGCGCCATGGCCGGACCGGGTGGCGTGGTGTTGCAGGATGATCAGCCGTTGGACAAGTTCAAGCGCTGGGCGCGTATTGGCCGATCCGGCGGTGCGCAGTTCTGGTTGCAGATCAACCACCCAGGTCGGCAGATGCAGGCCAACCTTGGGCAAAAAACCTGGGCGCCGTCAGCCGTGCCGTTGGCACTGGGCAACATGTCCAAGCGTTTCGCCACGCCTTACGCCATGCCCCCTGGTTTGATTGAAGAGGTCATCCAGCGTTTTGCGAACACTGCACGCCTTGGCGAACAGGCCGGGTTCACCGGCGTGGAAATCCACGCCGCCCATGGTTATTTGTTGAGTCAGTTCCTTTCGCCGCTGACCAATCAAAGGACGGACGAGTGGGGCGGCTCTCTGGAAAACCGGGCGCGGTTGTTGCTCGAAGTCGTCAAGGCGGTCAGGGCTGTGGTTTCGGCGGAATTCGCAGTAGCAGTCAAACTCAATTCCGCCGATTTCCAGCGCGGAGGGTTCACGGCCGATGACGCCAAAAGAGTGGTTGGGCTGCTCAACGACCTGGGGGTGGACCTGGTGGAATTATCTGGCGGCAGTTACGAAGTCCCCGCCATGCAGGGTGAGACGCGTGATGGGCATACCTTGGCCCGGGAAGCTTATTTCCTCGAGTTTGCCCGTGAAATCCAGACCGTCGCCAAAATGCCGGTGATGGTCACCGGTGGCATACGTCGACGTCCGGTTGCCGAAAGCGTCGTGCAAAGCGGTGTGGACATGGTGGGCATCGGTACGGCGTTGGCCATTGATCCTTACCTGCCGCGTGACTGGCTGCAGGGCAAAGACAACGCCCCGCAATTGCCGCCGATCACTTGGAAAAACAAGACCCTTGCGGCCTTGGCGAACATGGCGGTGGTGAAGTTTCAATTGCACAAACTGAGTCGGGCCAAACAGCCCGATCCGAGCGTGTCGCCGTTGCGTGCGCTGATCCTGCAGCAGCTCGCCCTGGCATTTCGCACGCGTCAGTATCGGCGTTGGGTGGAGAAGCGTTCGATGTGAGTTGATGTTTGTTGAAGGCTTGATGAGCCAAGTTTGCCTAAGGCCTATCGCGTGAGTAGAATGCGATTAATTATCAATCATGTACTTGCCGGGATTCCGATGCGCAGCGATGAAACGCTAGGTAATGCAGATCTAGGGCTGCTCTATCGAACCCACCACTCGTGGTTACACGGCTGGCTTGTCCGACGCATCGGATGTCGCGATAACGCAGCAGATTTGGCGCAGGACACCTTTGTACGTCTGCTCAAATCCCGCCAGTCCAGCCCCTTGCGCGAACCACGCGCCTATTTGAGCAGTATCGCCCGCGGACTGATGATCGATCAGTATCGTCGTCGTGAACTCGAACGTGCCTACCTGGAAAGCGTCACGTTACTGCCTCAGCACGAGGTCCCCTCGGAAGAAAGCCGGCTGTTGATTCTTGATGCGCTCGAGCGCATAGACCGCATGCTCGGTATGCTAAAACCCAGAGTTCGCCAGGCATTTTTATTTGCCCGACTCGACGGTCTGACCTGCGCGCAAATAGCCGAAAAGCTGGGTGTTTCCCGTGCGACAGTGGAACGCGACCTGGCCACGGCCCTGCAGCACTGCTATCGCTTGCGTTATGTCGAGGCATGAGCCGCAGGCGCTCGATCCGGCCATTGTCGAGCAGGCGATCCAATGGCTGGTGCGCCTTCGCTTCAATCAAGCCGATGAACAAACACAGCGCACTTTCGAGCACTGGCTGCAGCAGTGCCCGGAGCATGTGTTGGCGTGGCAGCGTGTGGAAACGCTCGGGGATGAATTTTCAGGCGTGCCAGCTCAATTGGCCCGACAAACCCTTGAGGGTACCCATCATGGAATGCGGCGGCGGGAAAGCCTGAAGCTACTGGGCCTATTGGCTACTGTAAGCACGTCAGCCTGGCTCGGCCGGGACTATACGCCCGTACCCGCCATGCTTGCGCAGCAGCGCAGCAGTACCGGCGAGCAACGACGCTTCCAACTCGATGATGGCAGCCTGATCCAGCTCAATAGCGATAGCGCCGTCGACAGCGATTTCGACGCCCAGCGACGCCTGATAATCCTGCGACGTGGTGAAATCATCGTGAATGTCGGCGCGGATCGACACTCGCCTCAAGCGCGACCGTTCTGGGTGCAGTCACGTGACGGGATCATGCGCGCTCAGAGTTCCCGCTTCCTGGCACGCGAGCTGGATGATGGCACTCTGGTCTCGGCTCAGGAAGGATCAGTCACGGTTTTCCCCGGCTCCAGTCAAACTCCTGCGAGCCGCAGCGTCCAGGCAGGAAGCCAGCTGCTGTTCTCATCAAGTGGCACCCGAATGTTCAGGGACAACGGCCTGGATCTATGGAGCTGGGGGGACGGGGTGATCAGTGCGCGCAATATGCGCCTCAATGATTTCATCGTGGAGTTGTCGCGTTATCGCCCCGGGGTGCTGCGCTGCGCCGAAGAGGTCGCTGATCTTCGCGTTTCCGGCACCTTCCAGCTCGCCGACAACGATCAGGTCCTGGCATTGGTCGCGCAATCACTGCACTTGAACATTGATTATCGGACCCGTTATTGGGTGACCGTGACCGCTGCCACCTGAGCCCATCAAAAAATTTGTGCTAGCTGAAAAATAATGAGGTAGCTTCTCATTCTCGTTCGACCTCTAAGGAAGGCCGGAATACAGGCCAGTCTGCCGATGTCCTTTCTTGGAGCGAGAAAATGAGTTCGTCCCCTGTTTCACAGCGCCATCCATTAAATCGTGCCTTGCACGCTGCGATTTTGGGTTTGATCGTAAGCAGCTATGCATTGCCATCGCTGGCGCAAACATCGAGCGCTGACCACAGCAACCCAGTCAAGCAGTGGAACATCGCTGCCGGCCCACTGGCGCCAGCGCTTGACCGCTTTGCGCGCGAGGCTGGCATCAGTCTTTCCTTCGACGCGTCAAGTGTCGCGAACCGCACCACTGCTGGCGTGAATGGCACGCTCGATACGTCGGCAGCGCTGTCATCGTTGCTGCAGGGGAGCGAATTGCAAATCGAACAGCAAGGCCCGAATGCCTATCTACTGCTCCCTCAACCAAAGCCCGCTGGCCCGCTGGAGCTCGACGCAACGGACGTCGAGGAATACCGCCTTGCACCCCTCATCATCAATGCAAAGGTCAGGGTCAGTGCCGACGACGACGCCAATTCGGTAGTCGCCAAGGAGCTCTGGGTTGGCGGCAAGGTGGCAACCAGCATTCTCAATACACCGGCATCGGTGTCGGTTGTTACCAACAAGGAAATGGAGCAACGCAGCGTCAGCACCACGGAAGAGGCGCTGCAATACACGCCGGGCGTGATCAGTGATTTCTATGGCACGGATGACCGCAACGACTATTTCCAGATCCGGGGCTTCCAGGCCACCACCTACCGTGACGGCTTGACCTTGAGTTCGATGCGCGGCGTACGCGAAGATCCGTTCGCTTATGAACGCATAGAGATTCTGCGTGGCGCCAACTCCACGCTGTTTGGCCCAGCGGACCCGGGCGGTTCGGTGAATTTCGTGACCAAACAGCCGCGCTTCGAGCAGTTTGGCCAAGGCTACGTGACCTACGGTTCGTTTGACCATGTGGAGACAGGCATCGATGTAGGGGATGCGCTGAATGACGAGAAAACCTTGGCTGGCCGCTTTACTGCCAAAGGCCAGAACAGCGACCGCGAGTACGACCACTCACAGGACGATAACCGGTTGGTGATGGGTGGCCTCACCTGGGCACCCACGGATTACACGTCAGCCACCGTGATTCTGGACTATCTGAAAACTGAAAGTTCGCCCAACAGTGGCGGCTATCCGCTGGACAAAGAGTACGACCGCAGCAAGTTTTATGGTGAGCCCAGCTACAACTTTCACGATGTCGAGCGCACCAGCCTCAGCGGTAACGTCACCCATGACTTCGACAACGGCTTCGTACTGCGCAGCAATCTGCGTTACAGCAAATTGACCGATGATTTTGGCTACGTTTACCTCAGCGACAGCGCTGCACGTGTCGGTACTACCGTCGACCGGTATCTGTTTGGAACGGACACTGAGGCCGACCAGTTCAACGGCAATCTGATGCTGCAATACGATGCCCGCTTCGAGAACATCGACAGCAGCAGCCTGGTGGGCGTGGAGTACCTCGATTCGACCACCAAGGAAAGCTCGGTCTACGCCATGACGACCCCGATTGACATCAAAAATCCTGTGTTTACTGGCGTCCCAGGCTCAATCACGCCGTATGCCGTCAACAAGCGAGACGCGACCACCAAGGCCGTATTCCTTCAGCAGAACCTGTCGTTCTACGAGCGTTTCATCGTCACCGCGGGTATGCGCAACGACTCGATGGACCTTACCAGCAAAGGCTTGCAATCCACTGAGAAGGACAACTTCTCCGAAACCTCCTACCGAGGTGCGTTGACTTATATCGTCAACGACGAGGTGTCCACCTATGTGAGCATGGTGGAATCCGTCTCGCCGCCGCAGGTTGGCGTAACCCCGCAGACGGGCACGCAGTACGAAGTGGGCGTGAAGTATGCGCCGATGGGAATGGACGCACTGTTCTCCGCAGCCGTCTATGACCTGACCCAGGAAAACGTCACCATCGCTGTGGTGCTGCCGAGCGGCATCATCGAGCAACAGACGGTGGGCGAATCGCGGGCGCGTGGCCTCGACCTGGAGGCCAAGGCGCAGGTGACGCAGAACATCAGCCTGATAGGCGGCTATTCCTATATGGAGTCCGAGGTACTGCGCGGTTCGTTGTACGACGGCAGCTCCCTGAAAGGTAATGAGTTCTCCACGGCGCCCAAGCATTCCGCTTCGCTCTGGAGTTATTACGACGTGCCCGGTACTGATGTCAGCGTCGGCTTGGGTGCGCGCTACGTAGGCTCTTATTACTTCGATGCAGCCAACTCCGGCAAAAGCGATGGCACGACGCTGTTCGACGCCGCCTTCAACTACAAGATCGCCAAGGGCACCGACCTTGCGGTGAACGTCAGCAACCTGCTGGATGAGCAGCACGTGGTCGGTTCCGGCACAGCGAACTTCTACAACCCGGGTCGCGAGATTACCGCCAAGGTGAGTTACAACTGGTAAACAGGCGTGTAAGGCCTTCAGTCGCGATTGCGGTATTGGACGGGTACCCACTCATACCTGCCGGCTTCGCGCCTGATGTGGCCTATGCCCGGAAATGGCAAGTGAGCCACTGCTGACAACCGTTGCTCACTCGCGGCAGCCTCGAATTGTTGTAGCCGCTGGGCGCGAGCGGCGTTCTGATTGACGTCGAAGGTTATTGTCACCTCCGGCCGCGAGAACTGGATGAGGCCGACATGCATGATGTCGCCCCAGAAATCGATGCTCTCGCCTTCGCTTGTGACCCGAAAAAAGCTGTGGCCCGGCGTATGTCCCGGCGTGGGAATGGCGGTGATTCCCGGGAGGATTTCGGATTCGGCTGCGAATGGCTTCAGCTTGCCTTCGCGCTGGTACGGGCCAACCGTTTTCAGCGCTTGCTCCAGATAAGCCGGCGGTAACCCCTTGTCCAGGTTGGCGCGGTCCAGGAAGAAGTCGACATCGGCCTGGCCGACGTGGATGGTCGCATTGGGAAATATCATCTGGCCGCCGCGTGTCAGGCCGCCGGAATGATCGGTATGGATGTGGGTAATCAGCACATCGGTGATCTGTGCCGGCTGGTAGCCCGCAGCCGCCAGGCTTTCGGGTAGCTTGCCGCCAACGTTACCGAACAATTCACCGGCACCGGTATCGATCAGTACTACATGTGAACCAGTATCGACGAGGTAGGCATTGATAGACGTCTCCAGCGGGTTGCGAGCAAACCCGCGTTGCAGCATTGCGTCGATCTGCTTTGGGCTTATGCCTCTAAGCAGCGGATGTAGATCGAGAGGCAGCGTCCCGTCGCTGAGTGCGGTGATGCGGAACTTGCCCAGATTGAAGGCGTAGATGCCTGCGAGTGCGGGTTTATGGGACGGTGCCGTCGTTGCGGTCGATGCTTGTGACGCTTGCGCTGCGGTGGGCGACGGTGAGTAGGTTGCACCCGTGACTAGGGCGGCTGTCAGTAGGGGCGCAAGATGGAACCGCGCGTGGTTATGCATGATGAGTACCTTTGTGAGTATGACCATCAGTGATCGCTGCGATAAAGGTAGATAAAGCGCGTCCAGTGTGAGGCACCGCCTACGCCTTAGCCGCTCAATAGCCAGTACCGGCTGTATCTACGACATGCTTAGGCTTCATAGCGAAATATTATATGCGTGACGCATGCATTTTGCCAATCGCTGATATATGCTTCGAGCACATATCGGCAATCGGAGAATCCCATGCAGCACATCACGAGCGTCACCAGCAGCCAGGCTGCTCTCACTTCCAGTATTTCGAGACTCGAGAACGTAAATCGGGCAATTGTCTTGTCCGGCGTTGTTCTTCCCCTGCTAATGATTGGTCTACTCAAGTTCACGCAGATCGAAGTGCAGGTACTTATACCCCTGATCAGTGGCACCCCGTGGCTGGCCTGGCTTTATCCAGTTCTTGGCGAAGCCGGTACCTCGTACTTATTAGGTGTAGTCGAGATACTGACTGCATTGCTGCTCATCGCTTCACCCTGGTCTGCTCGAGCAGCTATCGCAGGTGGGTTGTTAGCATCGCTGACCTTCTTTACGACCATTTCCATGATGTTGGTATTGCCAATATGGGAGGCCGGATCGGGAGGTTTTCCATGGCTGAACTTCCTGGGCACATTCCTGATAAAAGACGTTGCGTTGTTAGGGGTGAGCCTGGTGATCCTCACCGAGGGGCTGCAGCGTATGTTGCCCACTCTAGCGGCTAATCAAAATAGGGTTCCAATACACTCTCAATCCAAGTCATGAAGGCCCGGACGCGTTGGGAAAGGTTACGCCGATGCGCGACTACGAGCGACGCCGACAGCGGCTCTGGTCGTAGATCGGGCAGAATTTCCACCAGATCGCCGCTTTTGATGTGGTGCGCAAGGGCCAGATAACCGGCCTGAATCAGTCCAATCCCCGCCAGGCCCGCAGCATGATAGGTTTGCACGTTATTCACTTGCATCGCCCCTGGCAACGCAAGTGATGCGTAGCTGTCTCCCTCCGGATATTCCCAACCAGCGAGTCGCGCGCCGAGTGTCGGCGTGTAGTGAACCATCTGGTGACCCTGGATGAGGAGGTCATCGAGTGTTTGCGGTATGCCGTACTTTGCCAGATAGCCTGGACTCGCCACGTTCATCATGCGCAGTTTGCCGAGCGAGCGGGCGATCAGTCTGTCGTCCATGATCGGCCCGAGACGAATCACGCAATCAAACCCTTCTTGAACCAGATCGACACGGCGATCCGTGCTGGATAGTTCCAGCTCCAACTCAGGATTGGCCTTGAGTAGTTGCGGCAGAGCGGGAATCACGACGGTCTTTGCCAACTCAGTCGGCATATCTACGCGCAATCTCCCCCTCAGAGGGGCGCCGCTGTTCGCGAACATGGACTGCACGTCCTGAGCTTCGGCCAGCAGGTCACGAGCACGTGCATAAAAACTACGACCGTCTTCGGTCAATTGCACGCTGCGTGTTGTTCTGTGCAGGAGGGTCGCGCCCATGTCCCGTTCCAGCTCACGAATCACCGTCGACACCCGTCCCTTCTGGATTCCCAGGCTTTCAGCGGCACGCGTGAAGCTCATCATTTCCGCAACGCGGGCAAAAATCAAAAGTGCCTGAAGATTGGGCATTGTTCACCGATTGGATAACAGTGTGTTCGGATTCGGATGGTTTATAACTAATTTTGGACTCAGTAGAGTAACTCTCAGGTTGTCAACAACTCCAGAACTTGTAAGGGAGCACTCATGAACTCAACTTCCACGCCAATCCGAACGGTCATCATTTATCACTCAGGCTATGGCCACACCGTACGAATGGCAGCTGCCGTCGCCGAAGGCGCTGGCACCGACTCTGTATTGGTTGCAATCGACCCCGAGGGCAATATTCCCGAGGATGCCTGGCAAACACTCGCAGACGCAGACGCAATCGTCTTCGGTTCGCCTACCTACATGGGCGGCCCTAGCTGGCAGTTCAAGAAATTCGCGGACGCCTCTTCCAAGCCCTGGTTCGAAGGCGCATGGCAAAACAAGATTTTTGGCGGCTTCACCAACAGCGCGAGCATCAACGGCGACAAGCTCAATACTCTTGAGTATTTCTTCCTGCTCTCTGGGCAGCACGCCGGGATCTGGGTTGGTCTGGACATCAAACAAGCGAACGTCAAGGCGTCGAAACGCGACGATTTGAACCGCATGGGTTCTTATATCGCGCCCATGGCACAGACGCCGGCGGATGCCTCTCCTGACGAGATGTCATCGGGAGATCTGGAGACCGCGCGTCTGTATGGCGCGCGCGTCGCATTGATTGCCGGACAGTTCCGAGCCGGTAAATCTCAGTCTGTCTGATGTCCACTCGCGCCGACGATACTGGCCCGCTGCTGTGCTCATTTTCATCCATCGATCTCGAAGGAGAAGTCATGAAATACAAGCGACTTGGCCGTACGGGCCTGTATGTATCCGAGCTGTGCCTGGGCACGATGACGCTCGGTGGTAATGCCAACGCGAGTATGTGGGCTGCAATCGGCGCGGTTGAACAGGGCGAAGCCAACAAGTTGATCGCCCACGCTCTGGCGCAAGGGATCAACTTCATAGACACCGGCGATATTTATTCTTTCGGTCAATCGGAGCGCATGCCAGTTCTTGCGCCCAAGAACCCATGGTCTGATTTGGTTTTCAGCCCAATTGTTTGGATATAGCGCAAGGCCTGCTCGGCGAGCGTGCTCTTGTTGGCAGCGTGCAACTCGAAGAACTTGCGCCGCGCATGGGCCACACAGCCGATGTCGGTCACCCCGAGTTCGAAGCTGGCTTTGTAGCCACCAGAATCATCACAGACCAACTTGCCCTTCCAGTCTTAGAGATGGCTAGTGCAGGGATTTTCATTCAACGCATCTGCGACTGGACAATTCGTGCAAGACGCAGGGTCGCACAATCTACATACCGAATAGCCTTGATCGAGATCATTCACCAGGCCGTTGAGTAGCTTTTCGGTTATCCGTCCGAGGAGTTCGCGCTCATCCGGATCAAGCACTTCCAATACACGAGCTATACGTTCCTGGCGGACCGCTAGCACGGCAGCACAGTTCGCATTTCCTGCGGTAGTAAGGTGGAGCGCAACGGCACGCCGATCAGCGTCTGCTTGTCTACGTTCCACTACACCCTGGGTGACCAGCCTATCAACCAGGCGCACAGCTCCAGGATGAGACAATCCCAAGGCTCGCCTCAAACGCTCTATGGACATGCCTGGCTCGTGACCGAGCAAGGCAATAGCCGCAGCTGCCGGACCAACTTCCGGAGCTTGGTCTTGAGTGCCTTGGTGGATAGAGTCAGAAATCGCCAGCGACAGCGCCCCAACTATGTTTTCGAGTTTCATATCTTTCATGGGCTAAATATGTGTGCATCGCGCATGGAATGCAAGATTTTCAGATGAGAAGGGCCCGTCTTGGGGGAAAGCCACAGGTTCTTTCTTATCAGTAGCTCCATTGCTCAGCGACTTTTAGCTATCGCATCGACATTCTTGTGTCCAAGGACCAGCCTGGCCTTCGCATCGCCTTCTACGATGAAAAAAAATAGAACGGTCAGTCTTTCAGTTGTGACCGTCGGTTTTTCAAATTTATTACATCCTTGGAACGCTTCTTCCGGTACGGCCACTCAGGTGTGAGGATGTCGCCGCTCATACCGGGGTCATTCGCATTCATCTATCTGCCGATGCCAAGGGGACAAAGCCATGGATACGATTAATGTAGGTGCAAGCCGCGGGCTGACCCGTGCACCTGATGAGATACAGCAGGAAACAACACCGCGGGCCTCTCACTCTCCGGTCCTCGGCGATATCGGGGTAGCAATGCGCACGCGGCTTCATAACCATTTCGAGGCTCACCTTGAAACACAAGCTGACTCCGATCAACCCGCTGCCCCTGCTTCAAGCGCCCGCAACGCGGAGCTGAACGCCATTCGCGATGACCGTGCCCAACGGCTGGAGGCCGGGGGTTATACCGTCCATGACATGGAGAAGGCGGAAAAAAACGCAGCCAGGGCCGACAGATTGTTTGCGTCCATAAAGTCAGGGATGGGTGGGACGCCCTTTGCGGCGCTGACCGAGGCCGGTAATTTCAAACCGTCGATCCTTCAGGTAGCGGGCCAGCATGCCAATACGGTACGCCAAGCGGCTATAGAGAACGCTATGTCATGCTTGTATGCCGGTATGGCGGATGCTGCCGGTAACAAGACGATCGCGGGCTTCAAGCCTGGTTATTACCTTAAACCCGAGAGCAATACGCTGCATCCGGCGCTTCAAGCATCGGTGGCGGAAAAGCTGCTGGCGTTGGACAAAGGTCCATTGCGTAATGCTTTCGACGAAGCTAATAAATGGCTTACCGGGTTTGCGGTACGTAACACTGCAATGTACGCATCAACGCTTGCCATGACGGCTGCTGGCAAAGAGGAACTGGATGCAATCCTGCAACCCGCCCTACGACCGGTCACGGCTATCATCGTGGGTATTGCAATCGAGCATTACAATGTGAGCCGTGATCGCAGTAACCATTTGGCTGACCCTGCAATGCTCTATGGTCGTCGAGATGCTGTACCGGAAGGGCAGGCTCATAAGCCTATTGATCAAGATACCGAATGGCTGGATGACTTCGAGACTTTAAAGGATCTCGATGCCACTGCCCTGGTCAAGATGGTCTCCGCGCGGCTGGGTGAAGGCGCGGCGACGGCGCTGAATGCGGTCATCAGCGGCGATGCCTTGAAAGAGATAGTAGACCCGGTCAGTGTTGTAGGAAATGGTCTGCTGATTGGCGGTTTTTCTGCAATGGGCGCGGCTACAACCGCCACAGCCAACCTGGCGAAGTCCACGGAGCTGGGAAAAATGGCGGCTACCGCAGCCTCGGAGGGTGTAAAAAACGTATTGGGTACCCTGGCTTTCGGGCTGTGGGCAGCTGGCGCCTCGCTAGGTGGATCCGTGCCGAAAAAAGCCACCGCTGCTGTCGATGCCCATGTACCAAAAGCGGTAGAAGGGGGCGCAGATGCAGCGGGCAGGGTGGCGGTCAAGGGCGGCGAGCTTGCGCTCAAGACATCGCTCACCGGCGCCAGATTTGCCAAGGAGACAGCTGTGTCAGCGACCCACCACACAAAAAATGCAGCTCAAGCGGTAGGGGATGGAGTCACTAGCGTTGCCAGCGCCATTGGCACCACTTCCCAGTCAGCCTGGAATAAAAGCGTTGGAGCCCTGAGGCAACGCTCCGCGGCCACCCCTCAAAGCCAGGCCGCTCAAGGTCAGAGCATACCCATGCAGCCGCTCGCCGGTACGCAGGTCCAGGCGTCTTCCTCAGCACCTGCGCGTCCGACTGCCCAGGATGACGGAGATATCGTCTAGCAGCCTTTCCTTGGCGCTCACTTCAGTTTTTCCTTGATGTCCAGGGACCGGACATTGCTGATGATTACTTACGACCCAAAGCGAACGATCTTCCACGTCTACTTTCTATCTACCTGAATGGCCTCGAATTCGAATTGGCGTTAGCATTTCATTCATCCGGCTTAAAAGCCTGTTTTTTTAGATCAGGGTCACATTGTGGAAAAGCTAAAACGCCTTCAAAGCGGAATCGAAGGGCTCGACGCTCTGCTTAACGGAGGGCTGGTCGCGGGTGCTTCATACATAATTCAAGGTCGTCCAGGTTCGGGCAAGACGATCCTCGCCAATCAGCTTGGATTCCATCACGTGCGTAATGGAGGCCGGGTTTTAGTCGCCACACTGCTGGCCGAGTCGCACGACCGTCTCTTTCAGTTTCTCTCTACCCTGAGCTTTTTCGACTCATCCAAAGTGGGCGCTGAAATCCAGTTCGTCAGCGCATTCGATACGTTGGAAAACGAAGGTCTCGATGAAGTAGTAAAACTGCTTCGGCGTGAGATCAGTCGGCAGAAGGCTACGGTCATGGTCGTCGACGGTTTGCTCAATGCGCGCTCCAAAGCCGATTCGCCTATCGACACCAAGAAATTTATCCTGGAGTTGCAAGGCCACGCAGCGTTTGCCGGATGTACCGTACTGTTCCTCACCAGTTCACGGCTTGACGACGGTAGCCCAGAGCACACGATGGTTGATGGTGTGATCGAAATGGGAGAGGAGCTGTTCGGCACTCGTTCCGTACGACGTATACAACTACGCAAGACGCGAGGCAGCAGCGCGCTGACCGGTCTTCACGAATGTGAAATCACTGATGACGGCCTGGTTGTCTATCCGCGTCTCGAGAGCCTGTACAGCCGTCCTTCCTCTTCCGACAGTGCGGACATGACGCGCATCGCCAGTGGGATTGATTCGCTCGACGATATATTGGGCGGAGGACTGCACAGCTCCAGTGTGTCTCTGGTCATGGGACCCTCCGGGATCGGCAAGACCACGCTGGGTCTCAAATTCCTGGCCAAGTCCACACCTGATGCCCCAGGCTTGCATTTTGGGTTCTATGAGAGCCCACAGCGGCTGCGCTTGAAAGGATCCTCACTGGGCATCGACATCGAAGCCATGGAGGAGAGCGGGGCGTTGAGCATTGTCTGGCAGCCAACCACCGAAGGGCTGCTGGATGGACTCGGCTCAAGACTGCTGAGCATCGTCAAGGAAAAGGGTATCAAACGCCTGTTCATCGACAGTCTGAGCGGGATGACACGCGTTTCGACAAATCCGGGACGGATTACCGATTTCTACAGTGCGCTCATGAATGAGCTGCGCTCCAGAGGCGTTACGGTATTTGCATCCTGGGAAATGCGCGACCTGTTCGGTTCTGAGGTCAGCTCACCGAACTCCGACCTGTCGAGCATCGTCGACAACCTGATGCTGATGCGTTTCTTTGAGAATCGCGCTGAACTAAGCAGGACGCTTTCCATTCTTAAGGTACGAGATAGCTCCTATGACCCCTCGCGATTCGAGGTGGTGATTCGTGATCAAGATGTTTTCCTGAAAAAGGCTTTGAGGAATGAACCTTCAGTTGCCACTGAGTCCTTGCCTGGTTCGATTTCATAAGTCTTTGAGCAGGTTGAAAAATTAACATGACCACCATCCTGGTCGTCGACGACGAGTATCTGATCGCTGACATCCTCAGCTTCGCGCTGGAGGATGAAGGCTTCATGGTCGTAAAAGCCAGCAATGGTCGAAAGGGACTCGAAGTTCTCGAAAGGGAGCGTCCAGCGTTGATTGTTACCGACTTCATGATGCCCGTCATGGACGGCTTGGAGTTCGCCACGGCTGTGCGAGCACTTCCGTCCGTCAATCATTTGCCAATCATCCTCATGAGCGGTGCTCAGGCGCACATAGGTATGCAGAGATCGGATTTGTTTGATGCAGTCCTGCCAAAGCCATTCGAGATAGGCGCCATCATCGCAGAAGTGAAAAAGCTCTTGTCTGCGCAGTAGTTCGTTCCGGTAGGCGTCACGAGAGCGAGTCTATCGAGTGCCCACCGATGCCCAGCGTGATCAGCGCGGGCTGCATGATTTGAGGAGGGTACTAGAGGACTTTCACGGCCCGGCCGATGAACTGCACCGGCCCTGTGGGTTTTCCGGTCGGCGAGCCATTGACACTTTCAAGAGTCAGTTCAAAAAGTTGATGGGGCTCCAACGGCGGTAACTTATCGAGCGGGACCGACAGCGTTTGTCCAGGCCGGACCAAACCCAGGGATACCGGCGCTTTCCAGTCATCCGCCTTGGTCCAGAATTGCAATGCTTTATCGCTGGGGACCTGAGCCACCGCCAGCGGTATAAGTTGAATTTCCTTGGAGTCGGTCGCTTGAATGACCCATCCAGGTGCCTGGTTTTGCGGCGCTACCAGCACCACCAGGTAAGTGGTTGGGCTGACCGCGGTCGTGCGCGTCAGTAGCAGCGTTCCCAGCAGCAATGTTGCAACGATGCCTGCCCCGGCGAGCCCGCGCCATAACGGAAGAAAATTCCACAATGATCTCGACCGTGGGGCATTCGGCGCTCGCTGGCCATGACTGTCCAGGCTGTTCTGGATACGCCTCCAGACTAGGGGCCCAGGTGTTTGCGGTTCTGCCTGCTCAGTCAAGGCAGCCAGGCGCTGCTCCCAGGCATCGACCGCGTCGCGCAGGGCGGGTTCTTGCGCGAGACGCTGTCGAACCTGCTTGCGCTGATTGGCCGGCAATGTCCCCAACACATATTCGCTCGCCAGTTCTTCGATGTTTTCGGGAAGATCATCCTCTGCGCTCGTCGTCATCCCATGCACTCCCGCAACGCCACCAGACTACGTTTGATCCACGCCTTTACGGTTCCCAGCGGTGCGCCCACTTTTTTCGATATTTCGGAATGTGAATAACCGTCCACGTACGCATGAAGTATGCAGTTGCGCCGGGCCGGCTCCAATCGTTCAAGGCAGGTATAGATACGACCTGAACGAGTCAGGTACTCAAACGTGTCGCTGTTTGGCGCGTCAACGGACGCCAAAGCGTCCGAGGCCATTTCACTGTGCTCGTCGAGCTGAATTTGCCTGGCGTTGTCACGCACGACATTGAGGGCCAGATGTCGGGTTATGCTGAATATCCAGCCACGGGCCGAGCCTCTGGTCGGGTCGAAACTGGCGGCGCGAGTCCATATTTTGATGAAGACGTCATGGAGGATATCTTCCGCCAACGCCTTATGGCGCACGATTCGCTGAGCAACGCCCATCACGCGTGCGCTTTCCTGATCGTATAAGGCGCGCAACGCCTGTTGGTCGCCTTGGGCGCAGGCCGCAAGGTGGGCTTCATAGTCGAAGTAAGGTTCGGGCAAGGACAGGTTTCCAGCCATTGGCAGCAACATGACCCCAAGCCCGGAGGCAAGGGGGTATTCATGGGAGAAGAGTAGCCGACTTTGCCCTGACCACTGGCCGTCGAGCGTGATCTATTGGGCAGCCCAGAATATATAGTCGGCTTGATACTTCACTACCTCACGCTTGCCTTTGTTGGCGCTGGAGCATTCGGCCATCGGCGCTACGCCACCCTTCACGGCCAGCCGCTGGATGTAACTGACCCCGCTCATTGCGCCTTTCCCTTCGGCGGGGTTGGCCTTGACCAACTGCAAGGGGAGGTCTTTGGGGCTGACCGATGCGACCGCCAATTGGGTTCCGGTGATTTTGGAACCGTCGTTGGCTTGCCATGTTGCAGGTGGTCCGAAATAAGTGCCGATAGCCTTGCCTCTTCGGTCGTTCAGCAGCGCTTTCGGGCCGATGAAGAACCATTCTGTCTGCCCTGTGGCATTGGCCTTGTCACGGCATTCATAAGTGATTTCTCCGACTCCTGCAGTTTCGAGCGCGACCTTGTGCCCGGCCGGGACCTTGATGCTTTCAGGCAAGCCTGCTTGCGCGTAAGCAGCAGGCATCGCGACGAACAGGCAACTGGCAGTCAATGCAGTACCGACAATGCGGAACAATCGTTTAGCGTTCATACAAGCTTCTCCTGAGGATTTGATCAGCGCAGCGGTTCATGGCCGCTACATGTACTACCCTCTGGAACGCGGACTGGATGCACTTGGCTGAATAAAAATATCAACGGCCGTTTCAGCGGGGCTCGCAGGGCCGGCAGTCGGTCATGTCGGGCCTGCCTGTTCAGGTTTTTGCTGCGCGGTCGATACCTAGGTAAATGGGCGATCAGTGCGTGACTGCCGATGCCGCCATCAGGAGTCTCGTCACCAGGACGATTCACCCTCGTTTTTAATGGAATGGGCATGTCCAGGAATAACCCGCTTTTTGCACTGCTGTTACTGTTCGCGTGCCCTGTCGGGTGGGCGGGGGTGACCAAGCTTGATGTGGCGGTGCACGAAGGCACAGGCCAGCGGCTGCCCGACGCGGTGGTCACGCTGCAAGGCCCGATAGGTGCGCCGTTGGCGCCTCCCGCCGCCAATATGGATCAGCGCAACCAGCAATTTGCGCCCCATGTGCTGGCGGTGCACACCGGCACCCCGATCAAATTCCCCAACAGCGACAACATCCGCCATCAGGTCTACTCGTTTTCGCCGGCGAAGCGCTTTGAGTTGCGCTTGTACGAGGGCTCCCCCTCCGAGCCGGTGCTGTTCGATAAGCCCGGCGTGGTGGTATTGGGCTGCAACATCCATGACCGGATGCTCGGCTACGTCTTTGTCACCGACGATCCGCGTTTTGCCGTCAGCGATGCCCAAGGCAATGTGGTGCTGAACGATTTGCCAGTCGGCGACTACCGCGTGACGCTTTGGCATCCCCGGCTCAAGGGGATGCAACCGATCGATGCCGGTTCTGTGAAACTTCCTGCGGCCGGCCTCAAGCAGAACTACACCCTGACGCTGGAGCCTTTACCTGAGCAGCCCGCAACCGCTCCGGCTTCGAGTGCCTTCGGCGATACATTCAAGCGAGCGGCTCGTGAAGCTGCGCAATAGTTTCCAGGCGCAAGTCGCAGCGGTGATGATCCTGTTGTCGCTGGGGGTGATCGGCGTGTTGTATTTCAGCGTCAATGCGGCGACCCGTTCTGCGGTGCGTAGCCAGTCCGAGGCGCAGTTGGACGTCGGTACGCGCGTCTTCGAGCGGCTGCTGGAAGTGCAGGGCCGACGCTTGGCCGATGGCGTGCAGTTATTGGCAGCCGACTTCGGCTTTCGCGAAGCGGTGGCCAGCCGGGATGCTGCAACCATCCGTTCAGTGCTGGTCAACCATGGCAAGCGCATCAATGCCAGCGACATGATTCTGCTGAGCATGGACGGCGAGGTGCTCGCCAGTACCCTCGACAACATGCCGGAAGGTTCATTGTTCCAGTACGATGGCGCGCTGCGCCTGGCACAACGTGCGCGCCAGGCCATGGTAATCGTACCGTTGCAGGGTAAACCGCATCTGTTGGTGGAAACGCCCGTACTCGCACCTCTGCCTGTTGCCAGGGTGGTGATGGGTTTCAGCATGGACAAGGCCTTTGCCGATGAGTTGCGCTCACTTACCAACCTTGAGGTTTCGTTTCTTGCCGTTGATCAACAACGGCCTGGTGAGCTTGTCAGCACGCAACCAGACGTTCTGCGCGGGCCTGTCTCCAGCTTGATGCTCAACTCGTCCAACCGCAACAGCGCGGTACTGACGGAGCACCTGGATCGCAATTTCCTCAGTCAGTTTTTGCTGCTGGCTGACGGTTCGAACGAATACGATGGGCAAGTAATAGCACTCTTGCAGAGTCCGCTGGACGTGGCCATGCAAGCGTTTGCTCCGCTGGACGAAAAAATCCTGGCGATTACCCTGGTCGCACTGATCGCCTCGTTGGTCGGCGCTTTGCTGTTGGCACGAGGTGTGTCGCGTCCGGTCAAGTCACTGGCCCTCGCGGCGGAGCGCATCGGTCAAGGCGATTACCAGACCCCCGTGGTATTGGAGCGGGAGGATGAACTCGGGGTGTTGGCCAAAGCCGTCAATTCGATGCAAAGCGGCATTGCCGAGCGGGAGCAGCAGCTGGCGCACAACGCCCTCCATGACCCCGTCACTGGCTTGCCCAACCGCGCATTGGCCATGGAGCGCCTGGGCAGTGCAATTGCCGCCAACCGGTCGATCGCCCTGATCTGCATGGGCATCCATAACCTGCGGGCCATCAACGAAACGGTCGACCCCGAAACGGTCGACCGGCTGCTCCGTCAGACCGGCCAGCAAACCCAAGCCCTGTTGCACCCTGGCGACACCGTGGCGCATCTGATCGCCGAGGAGTTCCTGGTTCTGCTCGATGGGATGGACAGCGATGCGGCGGTCGCCTTGGCGGACAGGTTGCAGCAAGTATTGCTCAAGCCCCAGCACATCAACGGCCACGACCTGGCCCTGGACTGCAGGCTTGGAATAGCGGCCTACCCGGCGGATGGGCAAAGCGCGCAGACCCTGCTGGAACGCGCCTCCATCGCCATGAAAGACGCGGCGCAGATGCCGGGTCATCTACAGATTTATCAGCACGGGCGTGATTTGGCTCACCGCCGCCAGATCGCCCTGATTCGAGACTTGCGCCACGCGGCGAACAACGGTGAGCTGCTCCTGCATTACCAGCCCAAGATGGACATTCTGAAGAGTCATGTCCGCCAGGCTGAAGGCCTGTTGCGCTGGCAGCATCCGCAACTGGGCCCGATCTCTCCAGCCGAATTCATTCCCTTGGCAGAACGGACCGGAAGCATTCAGGCGCTGACCCATTGGGTGATCAACGAGGGCATGCGCCAGCTGTCGGAGTGGAATGGGCGAGGGTTACGCTTGCAACTGTCATTGAATATATCCGCCGAAGACCTGATCAGCGACGATCTGCCTGTTCGGGTGGTGGCGTTGCTGCGCACGCATCGGCTACCAGCCGAGCAGCTGGTGTTTGAAGTCACCGAAAGCGCTGTCATGCGCGAGCCCGAGCGGGCCTTGAAGAACCTCCATCTGTTGCGCGATTGCGGCATCAGTCTGTCGGTGGATGACTTCGGTACCGGCTATTCGTCCTTGGCGCACCTCAAGCGACTGCCGGTGCAAGAGTTGAAAATCGACCAGTCGTTCGTCCGAGACCTGCATGACACCAGCGAAGATGCGGTAATTGTCCGCTCGACCATCGAAATGAGTCATAACCTGGGGCTCAAGGTAGTTGCCGAAGGCGTTGAATATGAACACAGCCTGAGATTACTCGAGCGTTGGCATTGCGATACCGCGCAGGGCTACCTGATCAGCCGACCGCTGACCGCCGCGGCGTTCGAGGCCTGGGTGGCGTTGCCTTTGAATCTTCATTCTTCGCTGGTTCATTGAACATCATGAGTTCACGTTTGTGGCTATCGATCGCCTGTTGCACAGGACTCGCCCTTCAGGTCGTTTCTGCCGACGGCGGGCGTTTGATCGCGACCGGTGGCGCCAGCAGCCTGGAGGGTGCCGCCGGCGGCGGGATCACGCCGTGGGCAGTGCTGGCCGGTTACGGCGAAAAAAACGAATGGGGGGCGACTGCGTTCGCGACCTCGGTCAATCTGCCGGATTATCGGCTGGATGTCGCCGGGCTGGCCGTGGCCTACGACAACCGGGTCGAGCTGTCGTTTGCCCGGCAGCGTTTCGACCTGGGTTCGCTGGTGAACAAGCTGAACCTGCCCGACGATAACCTCGGCCAAGACATCTTTGCCATGAAGGTGCGTTTGTTCGGTGACGTGATCTACGACGATTTGCCGCAGGTTTCCCTTGGTCTGGAGTACAAACACCAGAACAACTTCCTGATCCCGAGCCTGGTCGGCGCCAGGCGGGACAGCGACATCGAAGGCTATCTGGCTGCCAGTCGGTTATTCATGGGCGGGGCGTTTGGCTACAACCTGCTGCTCAATGGCAGCCTGCGCTACAGCCGTGCCAATGAGCTGGGGTTGCTCGGGTTCGGCGGTGACCGTCGCGACACTCGTAGCGTGCTGAAGGAGGGCTCCCTGGCGGTGCTGCTCAATCCGCGCTGGGCACTGGGCGTCGAGTATCGGCAGAAACCGGACAACCTGTCCTTTGCCGGGGAAAGTGACTGGGCTGATCTGTTCGTCGGTTACTTTCCCAATAAACATCTGTCGGTGGTGCTGGCCTACGCGCGGCTGGGCGAAATCGCGACGCTCGACCGCCAGAACGGCACATATCTTTCGGTGCAGGGGAGTTTTTGATGCGCATTGTCCTGCTGGTGCTGATCGGGCTGTTGAGCGCCTGCACACAACCCTTGTCCAGGGACGACTCGCTCTATCAAGACCTCGGCGCACAGGCCGGGATCACCCGGATCGTCGAGGGCATGCTGCTGAACATCGCGCGTGATGAACGTATCGTAGAGCGCTTTCGCAAGATTGATATCGAGCGGCTGCGCGACAAATTGATCGAGCAATTTTGCCTAGAAACCGGCGGCCCCTGCACCTACACCGGTGACAGCATGGCCGAGAGTCACAAGGGGCAGAACATCAGCCGCAGTGATTTTAATGCCTTGGTTGAAGACCTGATTGCTGCAATGGATGAACAGCGTGTTCCGGTGCCGGTGCAAAATCGGCTGATCGCACGGCTGGCACCGATGCGCGGCGAGATCATCGAGAAGTAAGGGATTCAATCCGTGTTTTAAGCCAGACCTGTCTTGGGCTTTCGTCAGACGCTGGGAACGACCCGCTGCGCCTGTAAGTCTACCTGTATCTACTCATTGGCAAGGTACAGCGCAATGGATAAGACAATCACCGTGGATCAGCTGGCTACCACCGACCTTGGACCATTCAACGAGATATGGCTCGGTGGGACTCATACTCAGCTATGCCTATGGCGTGGTGCCCAGGTTTTCACCCACGAAATGCTCAGCGAGGGCACCCACGATCAGAATGTCCGGCGCCTGTGCTTGCAGTTGGTCAACCCTGACGATCAGGCCGCCGTGGCCAGCGTTGAGCTGATCGCCCGCGAACGGCTGAACAAGATCGGGAAGGAGGGCGAATTTTATCCGGCTGAGGAAGCGGACACCTATCAATAGTCACCCTGCAAGCTCGGCGTCATTAAATGTTCTGCGCACGTTCGTCCGGCAGGCGCTTCCTGCGACCGGTGAGCATGGATAACGGCAAGTTGTCGCGGACCTGGATACTTTCAAAAACGGCTGCCAGCACATGCACACACACCAGACCGAGCAGCGTGTTGGCGGCGGTTTCGTGCAGTTGCAACGGCCAATCGGCGCCCCAGAGGGCATCGACTTCCTGCATCAGGAAGCCGCTGATGCCGATAGTCAGCAATGCCAGCAACATCGACAACATCACCAGCGCGCCAATTGGCGAATGGCCCAGGCGGTGTTGTGGCCGACCGTTGAGCAGCGAGCGCACGTGAGTACCCAGACGTTCTGGCGTGGGCCAGAAGTCCGCCCACCGTGCGCTGCGTGGTCCGACAAATCCCCAAACCGTTCGTACCAGCAGCCAGGCCATGGCGTAATAGCCCAGCCAGACGTGCCAGCCGTCGCCTGCTTCGTTGAAGAAGTAGTTGGCGACAAAGACCCCGGCGATAGACAGATGAAACAGTCTCACCAACGGGTCCCACAGGCGTAAGGATTCGCCTGGCATCAGCCTTTTATCTCGGTCTTCACGGCTTTGCCGGTGACCGGGTCATGGTAGATTTCGACCTTGCGCTTGTCCTTGTCGAAGCCGTAGATCTCGTAGCAGTTGCCATCGGTCACCTTGAACTTGCTGATCTCGTAGCCTTCGGCCTTGAGCTTGTCCTGGAAGGCTTTTTCGTCTTGCCATTGCGAACGCTCCGCGGTGGTGCATTGCGGACCGGCGACAGCCAGGGGGCTGGCGATAATCAGGGACAACAGGAGAATTTTGCGCATGGAAAAGCTCTCAGTGGAGGTGGGAAGTTGAACAGTGCGAAACCAACCTTAGGGTAGCCTTAGTTGGCAACGAGCCGTAACATTTGTGCTGAAATGCGGCCTCGACCTGTTGCAACAACTGCGCGCCGAGCAGCACGATTTACCGGTGCTGGTCCTCACCGCCCGCGACGGCACCGCCGAACGCATCGCTGGGCTCGACGCTGGCGCCGACGACTACCTGGTGAAACCCTTCGACGTCGAAGAACTCAAGGCCCGCGCGCGCGCCTTGCTGCGCCGCAGCCAGGGCCGCGCGCAACCGATGCTTGAACACGGCGTCAGACTTGACCCGGCCACTCAGCAGGTGCGCTACCAGGATGCGGACGTCATCGTCACCCCCATGGAATACCAACTGCTCCACCAACTGATGGTGCGCCCCGGCAAAGTGGTGACCCGCGAGCGTCTGTCCCGCGCGCTGTATGGGACCAATGCCCTCAACTTTTCTCCCCCAGGGAGCGAGGTGGCTGTGGTGGTGCGCAAGGACGAGGCGGGCAGGGTCTGCTTGAGGGTTGAAGACGCTGGCCCGGGGATCGATGAAGGGGAAATCGGAAGGCTGTTCGAGCGCTTTTACAGTCGCGGCAATGCCAATGGCGCGGGCCTGGGATTGGCCATCGTGCAGATGGTGACAAACAAGATTGGCTGCACGTTACGCCTTTACAACCTGGCGGGCGGTGGCGTTTGTGCGGAACTTTGTCTGAACCGTGACCTTGCAAGCCCGACCTCCAACGTTTGACTCAAGGGTTGGCTTCGCAGCATGCGGGCGTAGAAGTGTCAGGTGCGTATCAAGAACCGATGCCAGTCATGGCATCGGTTTTTGTCTCACGCTCAGGCGTGCCAGCGCCTAGGCCAAGCGCGTGTGGGCCAACTCATCGATCAAGTGCCGCTGAAACGCCGCGAGCGCCTCCTTCGGTTGCTGCAGTTGGATAAATTCCAGCATGGGATCGGTGACGGCAGTCCTCACGCCCGCCAGTTCCTCAAGGGTCGCCAGCCCGCAAAACGGTACATACGCTTCTGAGTATCCACCTTCGTGGACCAGCACGAGACGGCCCTGGCACAAGCGCTCGGCGGCTTTACGCACGAGGCAGGTCATCTGCCGGAACGAGTCGCTGTGCAACAGCATGCGGGCCAGCGGGTCGACGGCGTTGGCGTCGTAGCCGCAGGCGATAATGATCAATTCGGGCTCGAAGCGCTCCAGTGCCGGGATCACGATGCGTTCCATCGCGTACAGGTAAGCCTCATGGCCGCTGCCAGGCGGCAGCGGAATATTGATATTCGCACCCAACCCCGCGCCACGGCCGCGATCAGCCTCACCGCCGTAACCCGCCGGGAAACAACCGTCCTGGTGCAGTGAGATAGTCAGCACGTCACCACGCTCTTCGAAGATGGATTGTGTGCCGTTGCCATGGTGTACATCCCAGTCGATCACCGCGACGTTGCCCAGGCCACGGCGGGCTTTTGCGGCTTCAATGGCGATGGCAATGTTGGCCAGGAAGCAAAAGCCCATGGCGCTGCCGGCGAGGCAGTGATGGCCTGGCGGGCGCGACAGGGCGTACGCGTTATCGACTTCCCCGACGAGCACGGCATCGACCGCGGCGATGGCCAACCCGGCAGAGAGCTTGGCTATTTCATAACTACCAGGCCCGATGGGCGCGTGCGGCCCCAACTCACCGCCCCCGGCATCGCTCATCATCTTGAAGCGTTGCAGGTAACCGGGTGTATGCACCCGCAGCAGATCTTCATCGGTCGCCGCGTTGGCGCTGCGTACCTGCAAATGGCGGGTCAGGCCGGAAACGTCCAGCAGGCTCTTCAGACGGCGTTTGGTTTCCGGCGATTCAGCGTGGCCCGCAGCGGCAGGTGGTTGTACCCATCCTCCCACCGGCAAGGTCAAGGCATGCAACCCGGCGCTGTGCCAGAGGCTGAGTTCATCGAAGAAAAATGCACTTTTTCGGCTCATCGTCTTTCCATTTTCTTTAGGGTAATAAGGCCACTCATGCGTTTGGGCGGCTGCCGAGCATCAACGCCAGGGAGAGCAAGCTGATGCACGTTCCGCCGATCAGCAGCGATTGGAAGCCGCCGCTGGCTTCGATCAGCCGGCCCGCCACTGTCGGGCCGATAGCCAGGCCACCGCCGATCACCAGGTTGGAGGCGTTCATCAGTTTTCCGGAGCGGTCGAGGTCGGCCAGGCAGGCCAGAATCAGCGGCAGGATGAAGGTCCAGGTGAACTTGAACAGCAGCGCCGCCACGGCAAATCGCATTATTTCGGGTTGACCTCGCAGCAACAGCACTGAGCCGGCCATCAGCGCGTAACCCAGCAGCAACAGCAGCAAGCGCGGCAATCGGTCGCCAATCAGGGAGGCACAGCCCGCTCCGACAATGCCCATCACCGTGGCGAGCGCCAGAACCTTGCCACTGGACTCGGCGGAGATACCTGCCTGGGTGGCGATGGAGCCGATAAAGGTCCACACACCGCCCAGGCAAATGTAGAAGCTCAAGACCCCCAGAATGCCCAGCGCGGCTTTCCACAGCGAGGCGATGGCGACATGCTCGGCGGTTGTTTTAGCCGATGGGCTGCCTTGCGGAAAATAGCGGGCCAGTGGCAAAAAGACCGTCATCAACCCTGCGAGGATCACGTAGCACGCCGATAGCCCGAAGTGTTCGAAGAGCCGAGGCAGGATGCTCAAACCGATCGCCCCGACGACCAGTTGCCCCAGCACCCATAACCCATAGACTCGACCGGGATTGACTGTTGACGCGGCGCTGGACAGGCAGATGATCATCAACGAACCGCCCGCCAGGGCACTGCAAAAGCGTAATGCCAGGAGTATCGAGTAGTCGGCAGCAAGCACTGATAAAAGGTTTGCTGCAATGAACACGACACCCGCCAGCAATGCGGCGCGGCGCCAGTCGATACGTTTCAGCCACCACAGGGCTGGCAGGGTGGCCAGGCTCATGGCGCCAAGTTCGGTGGAGAAAAGATCGCCGATCTGTGACGGGCTCAATTGCCATTGAGCCGCCAGTTGCGCCGCGATGGCCGGTGCGGTCATGAGAATGGTCGGGGTGATGGCGGCGAACAGCACGATGGCTGCCAGCAGCGCCCGTTCAGATGATGCGCGCAAACGCCCATCCACCAGCGGTTGGGTCTGAGTGTTCATGGGGAAACTCCGGTGAATGAATTCAGAACACATGGACCAGACGCAGCAGCGCGTCGGTGCCGTGATAGCCGTTATCGGTAGCAACGTTCTGCGAAAGGCCGAACATCACCTGGTTCTGTTTATCCAGCCAGTGGCCGACTTCGAAGCCCACCTGGGTGTAGCGCTTGTGGGTGTCATCGATGCGCTGGTCGTTGATCCGCAGCTCGCCGCCATCGGCGTGGATCAGTCGCAATGCACCGTAGGTGCTTTGCGTAAAGTCGTAGGACGCGAAGGCCTGCAGGCGATACAGCGGGTCCTGTTTCAGCTCGCTGCCAAAGTAATCGTCGTTCTTGCCGTAGAGCTGGGCTTCGAGGTTCGCCTCCAATACCCATTTTTCGCCGATGCCCTGGGTGTAATTGTAAACGAAGGTCGCGCCCCAGCGATTGGCACCGGGTGAGACATCAGGACTGTCGTCGTGGTATTCGCCAATCGGCAGAGTGATCAGGGTCAGCAAGCCGCTATAGGTGCGTGAGGCGGGGTCATTGATGATGAACAGCGTGCCGCCGACCTGAGGGTCGCCAAAGCCGCTTTCCCCGGTGTGTTGGCTGGCACCTGGCAGGCGTGCGTTGATGTCGGCAAAGGGCACGATGAACTGCGGAGTGCACAGGGTGCCGCAGACGTCGGTGAAAAATACCTGACGGTAAGCCATGGCGTTGACCTTGAGGTCGGCCTTGCCGGTGCTGTCGGCCGGGCCGTGAAAGTCGTCAGCGCGGCTCGCCGGCAAATACACCACGCCCAGGTTGGTGCCTGAAGGCGCGCCGAAAAAATCCCGGGCATTGAGGTCGGCGGCGCTGGCGTGCAGGCTCGACAAGCCACCGATCAGGGCTAGTGCGGCATTGCGCGTGAAAGTCTTGGTCATTGGCATTGCATCTCTTCTTTGAGTTGTTGTGCGGCGAATGGCTCGCCTGTCGATGGCAGAGGGGCAAAAAAAGGACAAAGGCGTCCCGTGGCCGTCAAAACGACAGCGAAAAATTCAGCGCAAGTCAGCGGTGCGGATCAGTCGGGTGGGGCATGCAGTAGATGGGCGATACGGGCCTTGTCCTTGACTCCGAGCTTGCTGTAGATCGCCCGGATGTGGTGGCGCACGGTGTTGGGGGACATGCCCAGGTCGCGGGCTACTTCCTTGTAGGTCTTGCCTTCGCCGAAACCCTGGGCCACGGCGTTTTCCCGTGGGCTCAGTTGCATCAGCACCGTGCGGCTGCGAGCGGCCAGCAGGAGCAGGTCGCCGACCGCCGATGCCTCGATCTGCAAGTGCTTGCCTTCATAGCCGTCAGCGTTCATCGCCACCGGCAGGCAAGGGCCGGTCCAGTCCGGCCACTCGCTCAACAATAAGTCGACGAAGCCACGTTCCGCGCAGTGCAGGGTGCCGCGTTGGTCGCACACGGCGAGCGCGAGGTTGCGCGGATGCGTGAGGGCCTCGCGCATCGCCACCAGGGTGCGAATCTGATTGGCGGATACCGCCGCCACCAGGTGCAACATGAGATTGTTCAGCAACAGGCAGTCTTGCTCGGTGAAGCGTGCCGCGTCTGGGGCGCGATAGAGTGCGAGGTGGTCGCTGAGGTGGGTTTGCGGGTCGATGTACACCACGCACAGCAACTCGCCGATGGCGTACGTCTGGCCGAGCCAGTTAAGCCCGGAGCCGCTGGCTGGGTTGCGCATGTCGACGATGACCGCTCGCCCCGGAACATCGTGGGCCCTGGCGACAGTCACATCGATATGGCGAATCGACTGCCAGTCGGACAGGTAGCTGCGGGGCAGTTCATGTAGATAGGAGCTGTGTTCTTCAGGCAGTCCGTCAACCAACGCGCCGCGGCCCCACCAGGCGCTGTCGAAGGGCAACAGCTGGCTGATGCAGCTCAGCGCCGCTTCGTGGAAATGCTCGATGTCCTTGTCCTGCGCCAGGCGCTGGAGCTCCAGTGTCATTGCGCTGAAGGCCTCAAGGAGGCAGGCGTGACCATGATCATGACGGCTCATTCGTATGTACCTCTATGCGACGTTCTTATTGTTTTCGTCACGAAGTCATTGAGGGCCGGAACGTCGTTTGGACGTGGGCAGGGCCTGGGAGCGATTATTGGCCCACTAAAGCAAGACTGCCATCCTACAGATGCATGATAGTGCCTGGCGGGAGCTCTTCCTCTACTGGCAATTTAGTGAACTTTTACCCTGCGAATTTTTCCACTGCTCAGAGGTTATGCGAGGGCATGACGCTCGGATGAATCTTGCGAAAAAAACTCCCCTGGCAGAGCCTTCAATGACAGTAAACCCGTCACAACCCAAGCCCTCTTTGCGCCGTGCCATCACGGGGCCGATGCTGTTTCTGTTCATCCTGGGCGATGTACTGGGCGCTGGCGTTTATGCCCTTGCGGGTACCATCGCCGGAGAGGTAGGCGGGGCGATCTGGGTGCCGTTGTTGATCGCGTTGTTCTTCGCCATGTTGACGGCAGGTTCGTACGCCGAACTTGTCTCGAAATATCCTCACGCGGGCGCGGCGTCGGTGTTTGCCGAAAAGGCTTTTAAATCACCGCTGATATCGTTCCTGGTCGGTTTTTGCATGCTCGCCGCGGCGGTGACCAGCGCTGCCGGTCTCTCGCTGGCCTTCGCGGGGGACTATCTTGGCGCATTCATCCAGGTATCACCCCACGTTGCTGCCCTGATCTTTTTGTTGCTCATTGCCCTCCTGAATGCACGAGGGATCAAGGAATCTCTGGGGGCGAATCTGCTGATGACCGTGATCGAGCTGTCAGGGCTGATGTTGGTCATCGTTGCTGCGGGTTACTTTTTCAGTTCTGGCGAAGCTGAACTGGCAAGGGCGCTGGAGTTCAAGCCTGGGGTCAGTCCGATGCTGGCGGTGTTAGGCGCGGCCTTGCTCGCGTTCTATTCGTTCGTGGGTTTTGAGACGTCCGCCAATCTTGCGGAAGAGATCAAGGATGTTCGCAAGGTATACCCACGGGCGTTGTTCGCGGCGCTGATTACCGCAGGGGTGGTTTACATGGCTGTTGGGGTCGCCGCGTCCTCAGTGTTGCCAACGGAGAAACTGCTCGCCACATCGGCCCCATTACTGGAAGTGGTTCGGGCTTCCGGGCTCGACATTTCGCCGCGCCTGTTCGCCTTTATCGCGCTCATCGCGGTGGCCAACGGAGCGCTGCTGACCATGATCATGGCCAGTCGACTCACTTATGGGATGGCCCATCTGGGGCTGTTGCCGGATGTCCTGGGACGGGTCCTGCCGCATAGGCGCACACCGTGGGCGGCGATTATTGCAACGACGCTCGTAGCCATCGCACTGACGCTGACAGGAACGTTGGCGACCTTGGCGCAAACCGTGGTGCTGCTTTTACTGTTCGTGTTCCTCAGCACCAACATGGCCGTGCTGGTGTTACGCAAGGACAAGGTTGCGGAAGAACATTTTCAGGTTCCCACCTGGGTACCCTGGCTGGCGATCCTGTCTTGCCTCGTATTGCTGAGTCAGCAAGACATCGGTACGTGGCTGCGAGGCGGGGCACTTATCCTGGTGGGGATGCTGCTGTATGTCTTTGCCCGAATGGCTGTGCCGGCTGTTGTAAAACCACACTAGACAACGGCCGCACCGCAAGCAGACGCGCCTAGTGCAGGAGTGGATCACCTACACCGATTGCGGACGAGGCTCCGATTCACGCGCTCTTGGCCACAGCAGCGCGGCCAGGCCAATGGCATAGACCACTGCAAACAACACGTAGGCGATTCGGCTGGAAAACAGCTGTGGCGTCTCTGTTGGCAGTGGCGATACACCGAGCCCGAACAGAATAACGAAGGTGATCAGCCCGCCGCCGAATATCTTGCCAGTGGCGTTGCCGATGGAGGCTTTGCCGCCAAACAGCAGGCTTACCAGCAACAGGATCAGCGCCACCAGCCACAGGGTCGGGCGCAGTTCAAACAGCGTGAAGGCCACGGACGCCGCCATTCCGCCTAGCAGGTTGACCAGCACCAGGCCAAGGGCTGTGCGGCTGCTCATGCCCAGGGAAAACTGGCTAAGCAACGAGGCCACCGTGATCGGGACGACGATCGCCGTGGCCAGCCTTGGGTCGCTCAGGCACAGGGCAACCATGGTCAGCAGAATTGTCGCGCTGGCCATGGCCTGGCGAATCACCAGCGTCTGCTCGTGCGGCTGTGCGGCTGCCTGCGTGGCATGTTCACCAGCAGGGTCGGGCAGCAGCGCATGGGCGCCCCAGGCCAGCAGCAAACCCAGGCCGACCGCCTTGACCAGTACCAGCACAATGGACTCGCCCAGATCGCTCTGCGCGATATCGAGCATCGGCACCACAATGGCGATCACCAGCATCAGCGCTGGTCCCGCGCCGCCAGGTTGCCGGCCTTGCGCGGTAAAACAGGCGAGATAAAACAGCCAAAGCAGCGGCAGCATTATCCATGGACGCTCACCGAACATGCCCGTCACACCCACCAGCAGCGCGCCGGTGAGCATACTTACCAGCAACGTAATCAACCCTTGAGACAGCGCTGGCGCGCGGCGGCTGGCCAACAGGAACTGGATGGCGAACAAGGGCGCGAGAAACGGCAGGACGTCGCCCAGGACCAGACCCGCGCACAAGCCCACGGTCACTGCCAGGGCGACACGCAGTCCCTGGCGTTTGATCCGCAGGAGCTCGACTTCGGCCTGCCCGTCAATTGACATAGTTCAGCCAGGCGCCCAGGCGTGTCATGAATGCCCCCAGTGCGTTAGTCATGGGGTTGTCATCGGTATAGATCACCACGCTCACCTGCGAGCCGTAACGCGGGCCTATCGGGTGCGGTTCCTCCACTATCAGGCGTACCGGAAAGCGCTGCGGGTCGCGCACCCAACCACTCTGGTTGCGCACCGAGGGCAGGGCCGAGTTGCTGCTGCCCTGTTGCGCGACACCCCAGCCGACGCTTTCAACACGGCCTTTGAACACACGGCCCGGCAATACATCGAACACCAGTTCCGCCGGATCGTCGGCCTGCACATGTTCCAGGCTGTTTTCCTTGAACGCGGCAGACACCCATACCGTGCCCCTGTCGATGAAGGTCAGTGCCGGTTGGCCGGCGCTGACGACCTGACCGACCGCGAGCTGGAGATGGGTGATCACGCCGTCGGCGGGTGCGATGACTTCGGTGCGCACCAGATCGAGCCGGGCTTTTTCCAGCGCGGCCAGGGCTTGCTTGAACTGCGGGTTGTCGTTGCCTTTGGGCCCCAGTTGCTGGCGCGCCCGTTCCAGGTCGGCCTGGGCCTTGCTCACGGCCGCCTCGGCGGAGCCCAGCGAGGCTTTCGCTTCATCCTGGCGGGCGGCGGCAAACACGCCACGCTCAACCAGTTGATTCACCCGTCGGGCTTGCTCGCGAATGTTGTCGCGCTGCGCTCGCGCCGACACCAGCTGCGCCTGGGCGGCATCCACCGAGGCGGTGCTGGCGCCCACTGCCTGGCCGGCTTCCTCCAGCCGTGCCTCTGCCTCGCTGACGACAAGTCTGTAAGGCTGCGGGTCGATACGAAACAGCACCTGGCCGGTCTTCACCCGGGCATTGTCGAGCACCGTTATCTCTGTCACACGGCCACCCACCTCGGCGGCCATTTCCACCACATAGGCTTGCACCACGGCTTGTGACGTCGAGGGCGTTTGGCGCTCCATGAAAATCGAGAGGGTGAACAGCACGGCGATCAACACTGCAACGCCCAGGGCAATGCGCCTTAGCGGATTGGCTGGCGCAGGCTTTTCAGGAAGCGGTTCGGTTTGTAACTCAGGCTCGACGGAACTGGGCGAATCGGGCATATCGGCACCTGCAAGTCATGGCCATCCAAAAAACAGCTGACAGAGCGCCGGGGGCGGCGACCCTGGCATCGGATCAGACCGCGTCGGCAGCGGTATTGACCCGTGCGGTGCGGATAAACAACGCGCGCAATTTCTCCCAGAAATTGCCCCCCAAGACGAAGAAGCTGCCGATCAACAGGACATCGCCAAGCAGTTGCAACGCCCAGCTGTTGGGGCGAAAGCCGGGCGCGAAGGCATCGATATAAGGTTCAAGAAAAGAGCACAGCAACGGCAGGCAGAACATCACCAGGCCAATACGGTGGCGAGTGACGCTGACCTCCTGCTCGGCACTGGGTACAAGGCCCGACACATAACCGAACACCTTCTGCTTGAGCTCTTGAAAACCTGCCTTGCCCATCACCGCGATGACCAGCAGCAACAGCACCTTGTTGATGATGAACAGCGCGCCGGTGATCGCCGCAATGGTGGAGCGGGGTACATCCGCAGCCGCCGCCAGCGGCACCAGCAACCATAACGCGAGCATCAGGCAAAGAATCGCGATGCCTGCCTTGAAGCGCCATTTCGCGGACTTTGACGTGGTCGGAGGCTGTACCGTGCTCATGCTGCCTTACCTTTCTTTGAGTTGTTATGGCTTATGGTCTGGAGCGAAACTGAGCTTAGCAGCTGGATTGTCAACGCATTCAGCGCTGTCGGTATTTTCTGCGCAGGGGCCGAATCTGTTCATGCGTGAGATACAGCTCAACCTCACATCCGATGATGCTCCAGCAGAAAGTCCACAAACACCCGTACCCGCGCCGGCATCGCCGCCCCCCCCACGAAGACGGCATGGATCGGCTCCCGGTCTCCGGGGTTCCAGTCATCCAGCAGCGATACCAGATCGCCGCGTTGCAGATCCTCGGCCACGCTGAACTCGCCGATACGGGCGATGCCAGCGCCTAACCGTGCGAACTGTGCCAGCGCCTCACCACTGCTACATTCGATGTTGCCGCTGACCTTCAGGGAAAACTCTTTGCCGTCGCGGGTGAAGGGCCAGTTGGGTTCGGCGCGACGGAAGTTGAAGCGCAGGCAGTTGTGCCGCAGCAGGTCTTCCGGTACCTCGGGGGTGCCGTGTCGTTGCAGATACTCGGGAGAAGCCACCACCACCTGGCCGGTGTCGCCGATCCTGCGCGCGGTCAGCGGGCTGTCGGGCAGGTGGCCAAACCGCACCGCCACATCGGCCTGGCCGCCGAGAATGTCGACCACTTCGTCGCCAAGGGTGAGGTCGACGACGATGTTCGGGTAGCGGGCGCTGAATGCGGCCACCAGCGGAACGATGGTCTGCCGCCCATGGCCGAGGGCGGCACTGACCCGCAAACGGCCCTTGGGCACGCCCTGGTCAGCGATGGCCTCTTCGACCTCGGCCATATCCGCCAGGATACGCCGGGCTGCGCGCAGGTAAGCCTCGCCTTCGGCGGTGAAGGTGATCGAGCGGGTGGTGCGCAACAGCAGGCGGGTGCCGAGCCGTTGTTCGGTTCGCGCGATGATCCGACTGACTGCCGAGGGCGTCAGCCCCAGTGCACGAGCGGCAGCGGACAAGCTGCCTTCCTGCGCCACCGTGGCGAACATAGCCATTTCACCTGATCTGCCGTTGAAGTCCATTGTGCTCCGTACGCAAAGGTGCTTGCCAGAAATGCTATCTACCGCTTGCAAAGGCCGAATCGTAGCATTTGCGGCATAGATAAGGAGGCTTCCCATGCGTATCAATCCACCGCTTGTCGCACTCGCCATTGGTGCCTTTGGCATCGGCGTTACCGAGTTCGCCCCCATGGGCATGTTGCCGGGCATCGCCGCGGATCTCGGCGTTTCCATTCCCGCCGCGGGTCTGTTGGTCAGTGCCTACGCCCTGGGCGTGCTGCTCGGCGCGCCGTTGATGACCTTGACCACCGGCAGAATTCCCCGACGCTATCTGCTGATCGGACTCATGGCGATTTTCACCCTGGGTAACCTGATGTCAGCCCTGGCGACCGATTATTACAGCCTGATGGTTGCCAGGGTGGTGACCTCACTGAACCACGGTGCGTTTTTTGGCGTCGGCTCCATCGTCGCCGCCAGCGTGGTCGCCCCGGAAAAACGTGCCGGGGCGGTCGCGGCCATGTTCATGGGCCTGACCCTGGCGACCATCGGCGGTGTGCCGTTGGCGGCCTGGTTTGGCGATTTGTTTGGCTGGCGCACCGCGTTCTGGGGAATTACCGGATTGGGCGTAATGGCAATGGCTGCGTTGTGGTTCGCGCTGCCCAACCTGCCGGCGCCGCAAAGCAGCGGGGTGCTGGCGGAAATTCGGGTGCTGGGCCGTGGCCCGGTGCTCGGGGCGTTGGCCCTGACGGTAGTCGGCTCGGGCGCAATGTTCACCGTCTTCACCTACATCGCTCCGATCCTGACCAGCGAGACCCATGCCTCCAGTGCCTTTATCACGGCCATGTTGGTGCTGTTCGGCGTGGGGCTGACGCTGGGCAATATGTGGGGCGGCAAGGCCGCGGATCGTTCGATAGACCGGACCCTGATCGTTTCCCTTAGCGTGCTGATTCTCGTCCTGCTGGCGTTCACGGTACTGATGCGCTGGCCGCTGCCGGCCGCGGTTGCCATCCTCATCTGGGGTGTCGCCAGTTTTGCCTTGGTACCGCCATTGCAGATGCGCGTGATGGAAGCCGCCAAGGACGCGCCCAACCTGGCCTCGGCAGTGAATATCGGCGCCTTCAACTTCGGCAACGCGATTGGTGCGGCGCTGGGCGGCGCGGTGATCAACGCGGGGTTGGGTTACCCGGCGATTTCCCTGGCCGGCGCGGCAATGGCGGGTCTGGGGCTGCTGATGGTGCTGGCTTTTGCCTGGCGTGCCCGAGGGGTTGCGGCTGCGGCGTTGTGAAGGTGGCGCGATTAGCGGGCTCGGCTGGCTGAAATCCTCCGTGGCCGCGCGAAGCAGGCACGTTGGGACTATGCTCATTGCCACTACCGTCGTTGCACGGGTTTCAGTCGCCGCCAAGGAAAGGAGTCTGTACGTGTCTGATACTTCATGCCCGGTTCCATTATTGAAATGGCCCTTGATCCACAGCGTCCTTTGGCGCCTCGCCGGTTGCGTGACCGGGCTGGCGATGCTTGCCGCCCATCCAGCCCAGGCGGCCGACGGCGGTGTCACCGGCGGCTCTACCGCAAGCTATAGCATTGCCTTCAGCAATTCATACGCAGGCAGCGATTTTCGCAAGGTGATGGTGCGCAACTGGCAGGAAATTGCGTCCCAGGCGCAAAAGGACGGCTTGATCCGCGAGGCTCCGGTGGTCAGCGCCAACAACTCGGCGTCGGAACAAGCGGCCCATATCCAGGACATGATCGTCAATGGCGTGAACGCCATCGTCATCCTGGCCGCGTCCGACACGGCGCTGAACGGGGTGATCCGCGATGCGTGCAATGCCGGCATCGTGGTGGTGGTCATGGCCAGCCTGGTCAGCGAAAGTTGCGTCTATACCGTGGACTACAACTGGTCCGCCATGGGCCGCGTGGAGATGGATTACATCGCCGAGCGCCTCAAGGGGAACGGAACGCTGCTGGAGATCCGCGGCATTGCCGGCGATGCCACCGATAAAAGCATCAGCGACGGCATTCGCAAGGCCGCCAGCGACTATCCGGGCCTGAAGTTCGCCAAGACCGTGTATGGGAACTGGACGGCTTCCGTCGCTCGCAAGGAAGTGGCGCTGGCGCTGCCGTCGCTGCCGAGCATTGATGCCGTGGCGACTCAAGGGGGCGACGGTTATGGCGCGGCCATGGCGTTCAAGGCGGCGGGACGGCCTTTGCCGATCATCGTGATGGGCAATCGTCAGGACGAACTCGCCCTGTGGAAACAGGAGCGCGATGCCAACGGCTACGAGACCGTCTCTGTTTCTGCCTCCCCCAGCGTTTCCCAGGTAGGTTTCTGGGTGGCCCAGCAGATTCTGGCGGGCAAGCAGGTGCCGAAGTTCGTCGAAGTGCCGCTGGTGCGTATCGATGCGAAAGACCTGGACGCCTGGCTCGCGACCATGCCGGTGGGCGGCGCCGCCAATCCTTTTTACAGCCAGGCTTCCGTGGCCGCGATGATCGACGCGGCCAACAACAATACGGCGCCGCCGGCGACGCCTTTGCCGGAGGTTACGAAGCAGTAGTGGCGGGGGAGTGGGGAGGCGCAGCGCCATGGTGACATTCAAGCCCGTCACCGACAGGCCCATTGCCGTCAGGATCGGGCTGGCGGTCGCCGCGCTGGTGTTCCTGATGCTGGCGGTGTCGCTGGTGAACCTCTATGGCTTGCGAGGCATGGTCCGCGCGGTGGATTCCGCCAGCCATTCGGCGGAGATCCTGGCCTCGGTCAACGGCGCCACCGGGCGTGTGGAAAACTTCATCGCCACTCGCGATCCTGAGAGCCTGTCCCAGGCCGAAGGCATGGTGGCGACGGCGATCGCCGGCCTCAGCGCCATTCCGGCGGCCGAGGCGCAATCGCTCAAGGGCAGCCTGGAACGGCTCGCCGCGGCGATCACCGCCTTGCGCGCGGCGACCCTGACCATGGATGGCGAAACGGAGAACATGACCGCCCATTACGGGCGGATGCGCGAGGCGACGATTCTCGTCGAACAGGGCATCGCCGATGGCCTGAAGGGGCTCGATGCCCGCACCGCCGGGCACGAGGCGCGGGTGAGCGACATCGAAAGCGCCCACCGCATCCTGGATGTCCTGCGCAACGGCGAACGGATCATCACCGCCCATGTGGCCAAGATGTTGGTGACCGAGGATGCGGCGGCTGCCATCGCGGCGCGCAACGCCTGCGCGGCGCTCCTGCCGGTGATCGAGCAACTGCGCGAGGTGATGGGGGCGCCGCAGGAAACGGAGATCCTTGATCAGTTGGCGGCGGCGGTCGCTGCTGCCAGCGTCGCGGTAGAGCACCTTGGCGAGGCCCCCAGACGCCAGGGAGACGAAGCTTTGCGGCAGCTCGCCGCCGTCGGGGATGCGGCCGCGCGCCTCGAGGCGATGCTGGCTGACGCGGATGGGCTCGTCGGCCACGACGCAAGCGATATTCAGGCAGCGACCGGCTTGCTGCACAACGCCGCCGCGTTATCCAAGCGTTTCGCCGAGCGTGTCGCCACGCTGGAAGCGCAGACCTTGTCGTTTCGCCTGTCACCGTCGGCCGAAACCGCCCGCTCTGTCGGCCTGATTCTCGACGAGCTCTCCCGTCTCGCTCGGGTTCTGCCTTCGTCCGTCGGACTGCAAGCCAAGGCGACGCCCCTGACGGTCAGTGATCAGATTGCCGGCTACCGGGCGGCCTTCGCCAGGTTCCATCAGGCGAGCAATGCCTTGAGCGCGGCGCGCGACGAGGTTCGCAACGAGGCACGGAGCGCCGGCCTGTTGGTTGCGCGCTTTGCGGGTGAAGCGCGCTCCGACGCCTTGGTCCACAACGATCGCGGCATGCTTGCGACGATAGTTGCGGGCACCGTCGCCGTCCTGCTGGCCGGTGCCATCGCCTGGAGCACGTCACGATTTGTCGCGCAGCCCATCGTGGCCCTGGCCTCGGTCATGCGCCGGCTTGCGGCCGGCGACCTGGACGCCGAGATTGCCAGCGCCGCACGCGGGGACGAGATTGGAATCATGACCCGCGCCGTACGGGTGTTCCAGGAGAATGCCCTGCGCATCCGGGTGCTGGAGGCCGAGGCCGAGGCCGAGCGACAGCAGGTCCAGGCCTCTTTGGAGCGAATGGTCGCCGAACGGACCGACACGTTGCACCAACAGACCGACATACTGGAGGCGCAGGCCGTCGAACTCATTCAGGCGCGCAACCAGGCCGAGACGGCCAACCAGGCAAAGAGCGATTTTGTCGCCACGGTCAGCCACGAACTGCGCACTCCCCTGACCCTCATCCTCGCTCCCCTGGAACAGCTCTCGGCGGCGGATACACCGCCAGCGGACTGGCGTGTGCAGGTCGAACGTGCCCAACGCAACGCATTGCGCTTGATGAACCGGGTAAACGACATCCTCGACTTTTCCAAGGCCGAAGCTGGCAAGTTCGAGCTGTGTCCCTCGCCGGTTGATTTGAACACGGCGGTGGGGGTGCTGGCCGAGGACGCCGCCATGGTCGCCGAGGGCAAAGGCTGCACCTTGACTTGCAGCATCGATCCTGCGCTCGGCACGGTGTTTCTGGACCCCCGGCACTTCGAGAAAATCCTCCTTAACCTGGTGAGCAATGCCATCAAGTTCACGCCCGGCGGTGGCACCGTACACCTGGCAGTGAAGCCGATCGAAGGCGAGCGATTTGAGTTAGCGGTGCAAGACTCGGGAATCGGCATAGAGCCGGACAAACTGCCGCTGTTGTTCCAGCGTTTTTCCCAGATCGACAACTCCGCCACGCGCCATTACAGCGGCACCGGCATCGGTCTCGCCCTGGTCAAGGACCTGGCCGAACTGATGGGCGGCGAAGTTGGCGTCAACAGCGAGCCTGGACGGGGTTCGCGCTTCTTTGTCCGGCTTCCGCTGGGGGCTGAGCAGAACACCCTGCCGACCGAAGCCAGCCATATGTTTGAGCGATTATCGGCGGGCACAACCAGTACGATGGAGCAGCGCCACCTGCGTTTTGACGATGGCCGCCAGGGCAGTCGCAACGACCTCGCTTCGACGCAAGGCGCAGACGACGAGCCGCATCCGGAACATGCCCTGCGATCCAGAGTGCTGGTGGTGGACGACAGCCCGGAAATGCTCAGTTATCTCAGCGAGCTTCTGCAGAACGACTACATCGTCGCCACCGCAACGGATGGAGAGCAGGCCTGGGCACTGCTGCAGCTTCGACCCATCGACGTGATCGTCTCGGATGTGATGATGCCCAAGCTCGACGGTTTCGGCCTGACCGCCAGGATCAAAGCCAGCGCCGGTTTTGCCCATCTGCCGGTAATCCTGGTGACCGCCCGCGGCGGTAGCGAGGCCTGCATCTCCGGGCTGGAAAGCGGCGCCGACGACTATATCGCCAAACCCTTCTCGCCGCTGGAACTCAAGGCTCGCGTACGCGCGGCGCTGCGCATGAGCCAGGTGCAAAGCGAACTGCAGGCAAAATCCCGCCAGGCGGGCATGGCCGAAATCGCCACGACTGTGCTGCACAACGTCGGTAACGTCCTCAACAGCGTGAACGTATCGGCAGAACTGGTCAGCAGCCAGATGCGCACCTCCAAGGCCCAGGGGCTGGGCAAAGTGGCGCGGCTGATGAACGAACACGTCCACGACCTGAGCGATTTTCTGACCACGGACAACAAGGGAAGGATGCTGCCCGATTACCTGCTCAAGCTGGCGCAAGTGGTGACGGAAGAGCAGCAGGGCATCATCGAAGAGCTCGGGCAACTCATCAAAGGCATCGACCACATCAAAACCATCGTCGCTGCCCAGCAGTCCTATGCCGTTGCTGTCAGCGTCGTCGAGACAGTACCGGTCTCGGAGCTGATCGATGATGCCTTGCGCATGAGTGCCGGATCACTGGCACGCAAGGAGGTGACGGTGGTCAAGGACATTGCCGACTTGCCTCTGCTGTCGCTGGACCGGCACCGGGTGCTGCTGATTCTGGTGAACCTGATCCGCAACGCCAGGCAGGCGCTGGATGGCGTGAACGATCGCAGCTCCTGTATCACGTTCTGCGCGTCCCTTGTCGACGGATCAGCATTGCGTATCACGGTGGCCGACAACGGCAACGGGATTGCGCCAGAGCACCTGGCGCGGATCTTTTCCCATGGCTTCACCACTCGCAAGGACGGCCACGGTTTCGGCCTGCACAGCTGCGCGCTCGCCGCGCAGGAAATGGGCGGCAGCTTGACCGTGCACAGCGACGGGGCAGGGCAGGGCGCGACCTTTATCCTTGATATTCCCGTTGATGCTGCGCTGAGCAAACGCTAGGCATCCCCCTTGGCCTCCAGCCCACGGTAATAATCAATCTTGGCTTGCGGTGCAAAATCTATTGTCGCCAGAGTGGTTGCGGCCGGAAGTGATCCTGGAGGAAGCGCAGAAATTTGAGCGTTCTTGCGGGCAGCCCTTCGCGTTGATGCGTCAGCGCAACAATATTGGCCTCTGGAAGTTTCCAACCCGGCAGTAGTCGTATCAACGTCCCCTCCGCCAGCGCATCGGCAACATCCCATTCAGAACGCATGATGATGCCGTTCCCTTCGCAAGCCCATTGCCGAATAACACTTCCATCGTTGCAGCTCAACGCTGGGCGGATTCGCACGTTGTGTGTTTTACCCGCGCGCGTGAAATGCCAGAGCGTGACGTCTTCGTTGTTTTCCCGCAGCGCGATGCAGGGCAAGGTAGCGAGCTGGTCGGGATGTTCCGGCAGCCCGTGCTGTTCAATAAAGTCCGGCGAGGCGCATACGTAGCGACGGTTGGGGGCAATGGGATGGCCCACCAGGTTGGAGGTGCGCAGTTCCCCAATATGGATAACCACATCAAATCGGTCAGTCGCTTCGACCATAGGCTGTTCCGACAGACTCAATGCTATCTCTACATCTGGATGCAGGCGCTGGAAAGCTGCCACGACGGGTGCCACGTGCAGTCGCCCAAATCCGAACGGTGCGTTGATTTTCAACTTGCCGACGAAGCCACTGCGCCGCTCTTGCAAATCCGCCAATAGGGAATCGAACTGCTCGACCAGCTCGGCTCCACGCAGGCACAAGAACTCGCCCTCATCGGTAAAGCGCAGCTGCCGGGCTGACCGATCCAGCAATCGAATCGACAGTTTTTTCTCCATTTGCTGAAGTCGCTGGGTCACCGCCGAAGGCGTCAGACCCAGCTTGCGTGACGCGGCCAACAAGCTCTCGCTTTCCCGGACGACCAAGAGAAAGCGGAGATCAACTGTCTCGTTCATTAAAAATCACTGAATATTAGAATTAGAAGGTTTAAATTTTAATCTGAAACTGGAGGCTTAGAATAGCGCTATTCCAGGAGACCAGACATGTCAGCATTCACTCATATCGAAACCCCCGCCTTATTGCTGGAGCGCGATCAACTCGATGCGAACATCCAGCGGATGCGCCAAAAGCTGGCAGCATTCAACGTGGTCTTACGGCCACACGTGAAGACCAATAAATCGTTGGAAGTCACCGAGCGATTGTTTGCAGGCGGGCGCGGCCCGATCACCGTTTCAACCCTGCGGGAGGCCGATTTCTTTTTCGAGGCCGGGTTCACCGACATCTTGTATGGCGTCGGCATTGCGCCTAACAAGTTCGCTCATGCCGCTGCATTGATCGGTAAAGGCGCACAGCTCAAGCTGGTACTCGACAATCTGGACACCGCCAGGTTACTGGCCGAATTCGCCGAAACGTCGGGTCATGTTTTTGATGTTTTGCTGGAAATCGATTGCGACGGTCACCGTTCCGGTCTTGGCCCGCAGTCACCGCTGCTGGTGGAAATCGCGCGGCTGCTGAGCACCAATGGCGTCAGGGTCAGCGGCCTGATGACACATGCCGGCAAGTCTTACGACAGTCAGTCAATCGCTGAAATCGAAGCCAGCGCCCGGCATGAACGCGCGGCGATTATCGATGCCAGCCAAATGCTGACGAATGCAGGCTTCGACCTGTCGATCATCAGTGTCGGCTCGACACCCACGGCACTTTTTACCGAGGATCTATCCGGGGTGACAGAAGTACGCGCGGGTGTATTCGCCTTTTTCGATCTGGTCATGGCGGGCTTGGGCGTTTGTCAGGTGCAGGATATCGCCGTCTCGGTTCTGACGACTGTAATCGGTCATCAAATTGAAAAAGGCTGGATCATTACGGATGCGGGATGGATGGCACTTTCCCGTGATCGTGGTACCGCCAGACAGGCGGTCGATCAGGGCTATGGCATCGTCTGTGACGCCAGCGGCCAGCCCATCGGCGACCTGATCGTCAGCGCCACCAATCAGGAGCACGGGATCATTTCATCGCGGGCCGGGAAGCTTGAAGCCTCAAGCTTGCTGCCCTTGGGCACGCTGCTGCGGATCCTGCCGAACCACGCCTGTGCCACCTCAGCGCAGCACGCGGGTTATCACGTTTTCAGCGAGGGGCGCAGTGTGGGGTACTGGCCACGCATCGCGGGTTGGTAATTCATTCAGCTGAACACAAACTTTGATCAATCAAGGAGAGGCCAATGAAGTTGATTACAGCAGAGAAGCTGCCTGTACCCGGTGGGCATTACTCACATGGGGTCATGGCAGGAAAACTTCTTTTCATTTCTGGCCAGTTGCCGTTTCCGCCTGATGCACAAGAGTTCCCCGATGGCGTAGAAGCCCAGGCTATTCAGGCAATGGCAAATGTAGAAGCGGTGCTTCAGGCAGCGGGTGCTTCGCTTAGTCACTTGGTCAACGTGCAAATATACATCGTTGATGTTGCTGACTGGCCGACCGTGAATCTTGCGTATTCAACGCTGATGGGGCCGCATCGTCCCGCAAGAGCGATCATTCCGTGTGGTCCACTCCATCACGGGGCTTTGGTGGAAATTTCAGCAGTGGCTGAAGTTTAAATACTTTTCAAGAAGGGCAGTTGTTATGAATTCGATTGAAAACAATCTTCAGCAAACTCCGGTGAAACTCGTTCTGTTCGATTTGCTCACCGCTCTGCTGGACTCATGGACGCTATGGAATTGCGTGGCAGGCTCCGATGAAATGGGCCGCACCTGGCGTATGGCTTATTTGAAGGCGACTTACGGCTGTGGTGCTTACCGGCCTTATGAAACGTTAGTCGAAGAGGCTGCGATCAGTGTCGGACTAGGCAAGGAGGCCGCGCAGAATCTGGAGGCACGCTGGACGCAGTTACAACCTTGGCCTGAGGCCAAACGCGTGCTCACCGAGTTGGCGCCTCACTACAAGCTCGGTGTGGTGACCAACTGTTCGGAGCGGTTGGGGCGCATCGCAGCGGATCTTCTGGGAGTGCCATTTGACGTCATTGTCACTTCTGAACAGGCCGGCTTCTACAAACCCGATGCGGAACCCTACAGGCTCGCCCTGCAAATAGCAGGGGTGGAGCCCGCTCACGCCATAGTCGTGGCGGGCTCTGCTTACGATCTGTTTGGCACGCAGAAAGTTGGCTTGCCAACCTTTTGGCATAACAGAATAGGACTCGATGCGCCCGCAGGTGCGCCTGATCCATTAATCATGCGTCCGACATTGGATAGCCTGGTTGAGGATATTAAAAATCTGAGCGGCAAATAAACGTGATGCTGCTCATCGCCGTCATTCTCTGCAGTCCCGATAGAGGGGCCGCTTACAGTGGCGTCTCCACAGGACAGCACGTTGAACCTGCCGCGAACACACGCGACCCATAAGTTCAGTTATTCCTCTTCTTACTTAAAACAAATTCTTCCATCAAAGGAAGGTGTATGTAACGGGTGCTGTGGTCCGAGGACCTCGCACGTGTCCAAAACGAGGTTCCGCCATGTCTGCTGAAACCCAAATCCGCAAACCGTTCTACAAGATTCTGTATCTCCAAGTCCTGTTCGCGATCGCAATCGGTATCCTGATTGGCCACTTCTATCCGGAAACCGGTACCACGTTAAAACCGCTCGGTGATGGTTTTATCAAGCTGATCAAAATGATCATTGCCCCCATCATCTTTTGTACCGTAGTCACCGGCATCGCAGGCATGCAAAACATGAAAGCGGTGGGAAAGACCGGTGGCTATGCGCTTCTATACTTCGAGATTGTTTCGACAATCGCCCTGTTGATCGGGCTGGCTGTGGTGAACTTCGTGCAACCGGGCGCTGGAATGCATATCGATCCGTCCACGCTCGATGCGTCGGGTATTGCTGCGTACGCTGCCGCAGGCAAAGAGCAGAGCACCATTCAGTTCATCCTGCATATTATCCCCAACACGATTGTTGGCGCGTTTGCTGAGGGTGAGATTCTGCAGGTGCTGTTCTTCTCTGTACTGTTTGGCTACGCGCTGCATCGCATCGGTGATTATGGGCGTCGGGTGTTCGAGTTCATCGAGAGCATCTCCCAGGTGTTGTTCAGCATCATGGGTGTGGTCATGAAAGTCGCGCCCATCGGTGCGCTGGGTGCGATGGCTTTCACTATCGGTAAGTACGGTGTCGGTTCTTTAGTCCAGTTGGGCTATCTGATGCTGTGTTTTTACTTCACCTGCGTGGTCTTCGTACTGGGGATATTGGGATCGATAGCGCGCCTGCATGGGTTCAGCATTTTCAGGTTCATCAAGTACATCCGCGAAGAGCTCCTGATCGTCCTGGGCACTTCGTCGTCCGAGACCGCGTTACCACTCATGATCGTCAAGATGCAGAAGCTCGGCGCGCATAAGTCCGTCGTGGGCCTGGTCGTCCCGACCGGTTATTCCTTCAACCTTGATGGCACTTCCATCTACCTCACCATGGCGGCGATTTTCCTCGCCCAAGCCACCGATACGCCCATGGACATTACGCACCAGATTACGTTGTTGCTGGTCTTGCTAGTCACATCAAAGGGGGCGGCGGGTGTAACGGGCAGTGGCTTCATCGTCTTGGCGGCGACGCTGTCGTCAGTAGGGCATGTGCCCGTTGCTGCGTTGGCCTTGATTCTGGGGATAGACCGTTTCATGTCTGAAGCGCGGGCATTGACCAATCTGATCGGTAATGGGGTGGCGACAATCGTGGTTGCCAAGTGGTGTGGGCAGTTGGACGAAAAGGTGCTTCAAAAGAGGCTGGAAGAGGGCCCTGGGGCGGCGGCTGTCGGTTCGTCGGCATCCCATAACGTCAGAATTTGATTCGGAAACAGGTATTCATAGGGTGAGAAATCATGCGGGCAGGAATTGTCCGATGCAGCCATCAGTGAAAACACGTCGATGGCAGAGTGGTGAAACTGCAAAAGCAGGCTTTTTTTGGGCTCCGCAGAGCAAGGCTAGCCAACAACTGCGAAGTAAAAGAGGAAAGATGTTTCCAGCAAATAAATCTGTTCCCTTTTCTGCGTAACAGCATCGTCCTTCAGCCCGGGCGTGATTTCAATGAGTAGGCTATGGTTCAAGCGGGCGCGTGTCTTGACGTGCGTGAATAGCAAATCAAAATAAGGATAGGTTATGCACTCATCCGCTATTTTTGGTGTGGCTGCGGCTGGTCGCCGGGTGCTTCTCTCGCTCGGTCTGCTCGCTGCGGGGGGCACCGCGGGCGCATGGGCTGAGGATTATCCCCACGCCCAGGAACCGATTGGCACCGTGGAGCAGATCTATGACGGCGCCATGCTCCCCGATCTGGCGGTCAGTACCTACCGCAACATCGACCGGCTGTTCCCTACCCACAGGATCAAAGCCGGCGATCACCCGTATGCGCTGCCGAAATCAGACAAACAGTTGCCCAACGTTCGCTTCACTGTCGGGGACAAAAAGTACGACCTGTATGACTTCGTCGCGCTGGACAGCATTACGGCGATGCTTGTGCTCAAGGACGGCAAGATCGTGTTCGAGACCTACCAGCGAGGCAACACCGAGAAAACCCGATGGATGTCGATGTCGATAGCCAAGTCCATCACCTCTACGCTGGCGGCTGCAGCGATCAAGGACGGCCTTATTAAGAGCCTTGATGCGCAAGTGGTGGATTACGTTCCCGAGCTCAAGGGCAGCGCCTACGAAGGCGTGACCGTGCGCAACGTGCTGATGATGTCTTCGGGCGTGAAGTGGAACGAGACCTACACCGATCCGGCGTCCGATCGTCGCGCGCTACTCAAAGCGCAGATCTCGCAGAAACCGCGTTCGGCCATGGCCTTGATGGCAAGTTTGCCGCGAGCAGCCGAGCCCGGCACGGCCAACACTTACAGCACTGGCGAAACGCAGGTACTCGGCGAGATCGTCCGTGGCGCTGTGAAGATGCCGCTGGCCGATTATCTATCGCAGAAGATCTGGCAGCCGTTCGGTATGGAGAGTGATGCCCGGTGGTGGCTCGATTCGCCTGACGGCGTGGAAATCGGTGGCAGTGGTATCAGTGCCACGCTGCGCGATTATGGACGCTTCGGGCTGTTTTTCATGAACGGCGGCAAGATCAATGGCACCTCGATTCTGCCCGAAGGCTGGGTCAAGGAGGCGACGCTGCCGACCACCCTCAAAGGCGGCAAGTCCCTGGACTACGGTTATATGTGGTGGACGGCGTGGACCGAGCCGTCGGTGAAAGACGGCGCCTATTCGGCGGTCGGAATCCAGGGCCAGAACATCTACGTCAACCCTGCCAATAACGTCGTGATTGTCACCTTCGGTGCCCAGCCCAAGCCGGTGGACAAAGAGCCGATCGACCCGATGGTATTCTTCGATGCCGTGGTGGCTGCGTTGAAGTAAATTCGCGCATCGAATGACGTTAAGCTTCGCGGCGCGGAAGAACAACTGCGGGGAGTAACGAAGAGCGGCCTGTTCCGTTGGATGACATCCCCGCGTCGAGTGCTAACTGCCTAAGACAAAACTATCCAGGCCTGCGTTTCACACTAGGGCGTCAGCCACTCCGATCAACTGAAAGAGGTCCTCCTCCAAGGGCTCGGCGAAGATGATGTTCAAGTCACGGTAACCGGAGTGATCCCCTGCCAGGCTCAACTCGAATCTGGCCCCGGACGCGTCGGCTTCGTAGTTCTTCAAGTAAGTCAGGTTCTTGGCCTCATTAAAAACCACGTCCAACGTGCCGTTGTAACCATTTCCCAATCGAGTAAAGCCCAAGGCGGACAAGTCGATCGTGTCTTCACCCGCGGTATAGTCAATCAGGCGATCAGTGTGGTTTTCGGTGGCGGTACGGTAGCTGTCGCTCAATGCGTCGAAGCGGAACACATCGTTGTTGCCGCCACCCGCCAATAGGTCCCGACCATTTCCGCCGGCCAATACATCATTCCCCAGTGCGCCATTAAGGCGATCATCGCCTGCGAATCCTTCGATGATTTCGCCGCGAGCGTTGCCTTGTAAACGATCAGCCCCTTCGGTGCCCACCAGTCTGGCTTGTTGAAACAGGACGTTGGTTTCATTCAGCGTCTGGCCCAGGTTACCGTCGAAGACCACTTCGAAGCGTTCCCCATCCGCGTTGGCTTCGAAACTCTTGAGATAGGTCCGGGTCCCGCTTTCATTGACGCGTATCGCCAGCGTTCCGTCATATCCATTGCCCAGCCCGAGGAAGCCGAGGGAGGAGAGGTCGATCGTATCGGTGCTGGGGTCGAAGTCGGTGATTCGGTCGCTATGGGCCGTGGTTGCGGTTCGGTAGCTGTCTGCGGCTGACTGGTAACGGAACGTATCGGCCCCGGCGTCGCCCGTCAGCAGGTCACGACCTTGCTGGCCATCGAGCAGATCGTCACCGGCCCCGCCAGAGATCGCATCGTCGAACGAGGCGGTACCGAGCAGGAAGTCATCCTCGCGGCCACCGTCAAGGTGGTGATAGCCATCGTCGGGATTGCCAAAGCCGAGGTCCAGGCGACCGTCGGGGTTCAACTGAACCAAGGCGGCCAGATAACCGTCCGCGCTCGTCCCTTGGCTTCCGCCAATCAATAGCTTGCCGTTGGCCAGCAGGATCATGTCGGCGACTGCGAAAGGAGCGCTTTGCGAGCCCCAACTCACCTTACCCTGATCACCGAAACCGGTGTCGAGCGAGCCGTCGGCATTGAGGCGCATGACGCTCGCCACGCCGCCCGAGGCGCCCGCCAGCAGGATTTTGCCGTCATCCTGAATGACAAGGGCGTCTGGGTGAACATCCAGGGCGAGGCTGCCCCCGTTCGCGAAACTGCTATCCAGAGTACCGTCCGGATTGAGGCGGGTCAGGGTATCTTGCCCAGTGACCAATACCTTCCCGTCTCCCTGCAGCGAAACGTCGGTCGCGCTGCCGGGGTGAATGCCCACGGACGCTGGCAGGTGCAGGACCCCAGCCTCGCCGAAAGACGAGACCAAAATCCCCGTCGCGTCGAAGCGAGCGATATGGATCTCCCCAGAGGGATACCCGGCGCTTGCGAAAAAGCTGCCGTCGCGTTGTACGGAGAACGACGCTTGCTGGCCTAGATCTTCATTCCAGTAGAAAGGCACCGTCGCGGTGCCGCCATTCCCGAAACTGGTATCGAGGCTGCCGTCAGCCAAGGTACGGCTCACACCCGAAACCCAGGCATCGCCTACTTTCACGTAGAGCGCCGCCAGGTAGCCCCCTCCCGGCTGCACCGCAGCGTTACCACCGTCCTCGATATCGAGCGACACGGGGAGGAGGGACTTACCGTCTCCACTGAAGTTGCGATCCAGGCTACCGTCGGCATTGAACCGAACCAGGCTTGCGGTGAAGCCTGAATCTTCTTCGCCTCCTAATCCCAGGCGACTATAAGCGCCAAGCCAGATGGCACCGTCCGGATCGACCGTAATACCTGCGACGGTGTCCGAGCCCCATAAAGTCGTGATTACCATGCCGGTGTTCCGCGCAGCTGAAGCGGCGGGCGAAATGCTCTGACTCATGTCCATGCCTCCGGTAGCTATCTGGCGCCGAAAACTATAGACAGGGCTCAACCAGGTTGCCAGGTGAGCTGCGCAATTGGACGTACCCCGAAGCGGATCACCGGATGACGGCCAGCCTGTCCGTCAACCCGTCTTCATGACTGCATCTTCTCCTTGCGATTTTCAGGGGGCGGGCAACTTCTATCATCCCCAGTCTGCCCAACCGCTTTGCTGAGATTCACTACGAGCAGGCCGACAATAGTCAGGCTTGCGCCCAGCAGAAATCCGAAGCTCGTTTGCTCTCCGAGCCACAGATAACCCATCAGTACGCCAAACAGCGGACTCATGAAGGCCAGCACTCCAAGGCGAGCTGCGAAGTAGCGGCGAAGCATCCAGAACCAGATCAAGTAGCTTGCCACTGACACGATTAATGTCTGGAAAACCAGGCTGGCCACTGCGCCGGCAGAGAAAGTCATCGAGCTTTGGCCTGCTACCAGGCTTAAAGGCAGCAGAAAGAGAAAGGCTCCTGCCAGTTGATAAAACAGGGTCTGGGTTGCCGGAGCTTCACTAAGGCGACTGGTACGCACCGCTACTGTCGTAAATCCCCAAATAGCGCCCGCGCACAAGCCCAACAGGTCACCCAGAAGACTGTTTGAGTTGGTGATTTGAAGGGCTGTCCCGTCCCGTGGCATGAGGAAGGTGACGGCAATCCCTGCGAACGCCAGAGACATACCAGACCATTGAATCGCGCTAAGGCGCTCCTCCGGCAAGCGTAGATGCAGACCAATGGCGGCGAATAAGGGCGCTGTATAAAGGAAAACCGCCATATGTGAAGCACTTGTCCAGCGTAACCCTTGCGCGATAAACAGAAATTCGCTGGCGAACAGAACGGCCACGACCAACCCGGAGCGGCACCAGACACGTGGCAACCACATCTCCCGCATGATGCATTTTCCGATCAGCCAGACCAAGGCTGCAGCGACTCCGGAGCGAACGGCGACCTGCATGATAGGGGCCATGTCACCAGCAACCGCCTTCATTGCCACTTGCTGGGCACCCCAAATGAGGCACAGCACCACCATCACTGCCGTGGCAGCCCCGTCTACAGACTTCCTCACTTATTGGCACCTTTTATCGCTGATGATCTGGACAGCCATTTATTCCTCACTCGGTTGGGGCACGGCCGGCCATCTGCCGGACGATCGGCATTGGTTTTTCCTACGGAAATCGGAATTCGTTCTGCGCTGTGGCGAAATTCGATTGTGGGAAAGTACGCAAGCCGCTACAAATCATGTGTTTTCGATCTATAGAAGAGAAAAACTACGTCATGAGAGCTGACACGCCCCTCAGGGCTATCGCTTGCTTCGACGCGGTCATGCGCACTGGCAGCGTCAGCGTCGCTGCAAGCCAGTTGTTCGTGACGCCGGGAGCAGTCGGGCAACAGATTCGAAAACTGGAAGGTTGGCTAGGAACGCCACTGTTCGTACGCAGTGTGCGCAGGCTGCAACCAACGGCGGAAGCTCTGAGCTACTGGGAGCAGGTGAAGCCGGCTCTTCGCCAGCTGGAGACAGCCAACCTGGCTGTCCGGGGCCTTAGAGACAGGCAGGTACGGTTGAGTCTGCCGCCGGCGTTCGCCAAGTCCTGGTTCGCAAAACGGATGCCGTTGTTCACCGAGCGCTATCCAGAAGTGCAACTGCACCTGAGTGCATCTACCGATACCGTGGATTTTAACGACGCCGCCTGCGACCTGGCAGTGCGCCATTTCGATGGATATGCCAGTGACGTGCACGCAGAACTGCTCTTGCCGGACGAGGTAAGGGTCTACTGCAGCCCGGCCTACCGCGAACGGCTCCAGTTGCATGACCTTGATTGTTTGCCGGGAGCCACCTTGCTTTATACGACTTCTCATGCCCACTGGTCTCAATGGCTATCATCGGTCGGCATGTCCCCCGATAGCTTCTCCAGCAGCCTCAAATTCGATCAGTCCGAGTTGGCAATCGACGCGGCGCGGCGCGATCAAGGTTTGGTGCTCACCAGCCCTTGGCTGGTTGAGGACGACATGGAGCAAGGCCTTCTAGTACCTGTCGTTGACGCTGTACTGAAGACTGGCAAGGCCTATTATTTAGTGCAGGCCAAAGATGTGGTGCTGGGCGAGGCAGCCCAACTGTTGCGCCAGTGGCTATGTGAAGTAGCGCGACGAGTTCAACAACATTGATAACTTGAGGGGCCATTACAGGGTTTTTCTTCAAGCGTTCTCTTCAATCCTGCGCACATCACCCAAGGAATCGCGCTGCATCGACTGCAGGTTCTTTTCGATGGTTTCGCACAGCGCATCCATCTGGATCTGATGTTCGCTGTGGCGGAACGGGCTTTGCAGATCGGTGCCGATGCGCTCGATGGCCAGCAGCATGAACCCAACCACGGTCGAAGCCAGCGGCGTGAACCAGCCCAGGGATTCCACCAGTCCAACCGGCACAATCAGGCAGAACAGCGAAATAAACAACCGTGGAAAATACACATAAGGGTAGGGCAGCGGCGTATTCGCGATCCGCTCCATGCCGCCCTGACTGTTGGACAGGTCCACCAGCGTCGACTCAAGACGCGCCAGGCGAATACTGTCCAAGTGTCCGGCTTTGTATTCCCGCGCCAGCAACGTCGCCGAGCCGGTGAGGATATCGTTGGCAAAGTTATTGGTCGTGCCACTGCGGGCAAACTCTTCGTCCGGAATAAACGCCCGCACCTCCTCGGGACAAGGCTGGCCTTGCAGATGCGCGGCGAGGCAATTCACATAAGCGACGTGGCGACGCAACAAAGTCGACTTGACCGGATTCACCTCGCTGCCGGGGTCGTCCAGCAGCGTCAGCACCTGACGGGCGAAGCTGCGTGAATTGTTGATCATCGTTCCCCACAGCGTCCGTGCTTCCCACCAGCGGTTGTAAGCACTGCTGTTGCGGAAACTGATCAACACCACCAACGCCGAGCCGAGCAAGGTCAGCGGCATCAGCGGCAGGTTCAACTTGGCGTTGAGAAACAGCATGAAGTCCACCGTGACGGCGATGTCCCAGAGCAACAACCAGAACAAAGCCCAGCCCACGTAGCCCATGGTCTTGACGATCAGACGGTAATTTTTGACGATGGCAGCTTTCAAACGGAAACCTCGTGGCGAGCAGTTAGCTTAAACGCTTAAGCTCGGACGATGCTTGGGGGCAAAGGTTCGGTTGGCGCAGGAAGCATGACATTTTGGTCGATGAGATCTGCAAGGGTGCCACCCGAAAAGATGCATGAGCCTTGGGCCACCATGGTGCCCTGATATCTCACCGGATGGAGCAAGCGAAGAGACACGGCAGTTTTGTGATCGCCGCGTCTGCGCTGGGAGTTGGTAAGGGTCAATGGCATATCTGACATGGCAAGAAATCACTGGTCAGTCCTTGGAAGGGGTCAGGCCAACATTTTACACTCCAACGGTGCAACGCGGAGCGGACCGCTTTTTGCCAATGCTGTCGAAAAAATTCGGCGTTCGGATTCGCCATTAGCATCTATGAGTCGATCCATGACGGCCGTTACTATCAGGCGGTTGGGCACCATAACGACGTTTAAAAACAGAACCTCAAATATGAATCATGAACTTTGGCAGGAACCTGATGGCTGTCAGACCTTTTGTCTGGCTGGTGCTCAGGGTGATGGTGCCCGTGCGCTTATGCATTCGGAAGCGAAGCTTGTTTGGGAGGTCGAGGCTGAAAGTCATTTCGAAGCAATGACTAAATATTATGCGCATATGCAGTGGGGCGAATACCTGACGGACTTTCCCGAACAAGACAAAACTTGCTACAAAAAACTGGGCTGGGAATGACCAGTTAAGCGTCGGACAAAACTGCGGAACCCTCTCTAGCTGATCACTCTTACAAAAGGGGGCAGATTTATTTCCAGCCAACAAATCTGTCCCCCTTTTCAGCGCTTTTCACCGCTTTTCACCGCTTTCGCTGCAGAACAGTGGTCGGTAATCGGTGTCGTTGCCCGGGGAGGGCGCTATCCGCCCGTAATGGTATCCAACTCGCAACGGATGCCGTGCGGTGTCCCTATTCTTTAACGAATTTCAGGCATGCGAACCCAGTCTTGATTTGCAGCTGTTGAATGGGTTCGACGCTTTCCTGGTCGCCGACTTTCTTGACGACGCCTACGCCGCAAAAATATTCGTCGCGATTGAAGATAGGAAGAATGCCTGTCCTGGGCTTGCTCCAAGAGCCTTGGACCAAGGTGTACGTGGCGCCGCTCTGTGGAGTGAAAGAGAACGGTATCTGGCAAACGCTGCCTCCTGCCACCCGCCCATAGGTCAGGATCAGCTCCTTATTCACGGCGACCCGAGATTCGATATGGTCGCCGTTAGAGGGCAGGATGGTGTAGCCCGCATAGCATCCATTGTCGCTGAACGTCATGGCATCCAGTCTCGCACCATTTCCAGCCTTGAGGCGAACCGTTGCGGAGGGTTCACCGGGGGCGGGAACGACATACTGCTTGCCCTGCAAAAACGAAGTGCAACCGCTAATGACCAACACGCCGGCCAGCAAGATACATTGGCTGGGCTTTTGATTGAGGTGCATCCATCTCTCCTTGATTCTATTGGGTGCCCTAGCCATCCCGGGGCCTGGGACTGCCGAATAGCGGGCTGATATTTCGGTCCTTAAGCTTTGCTTAAAGAGCAGCAATACGTCTGCTTCTGGCCGAAAGTCACCGGTTGCGAAGGGCACCAACCGGCCAAAAGCGGCGTTCGATCCACTACCTTCAGCCGAAGAGCTGAAAACCTCTCGATCAGTGAAAGCTAGTCTCTAAGGGTACGCATTATTTCCTCGACCACCGGCTTCGTGTATTTCTCACCGGGGTCAGTTTCCGGTGGGTCGTTACTGCGGAACCATTCACCCTGATCGAATGCTTGGTAAAGCGAGAAAGCGGGCTGAGGCATGTCGTTAGTCATGCCTACTTCAACCACAGCATTTATGATCCCGTTCATAACGCCGTTGCAAAAATCATAGAGCAGAGATCCTTGTAGATAGCCTTCCGCAACCGCGACGGACAGCTCGTTCAGCACATCATGCGGTGCAACGGCGAACCTTTCGCAAATGGGGACAAGATCACTCAGCGTTAAACCGTCTGCTTCCGCTTTCACCGACAGTTCCTTGAGTTCGATCTTCGGTAACACCATGATCATGAGCTTCTTCCGGTTAGGTGATCGCGACACCAGGCGTCGCCGACGCCGGGTTATCTGAAGGTGGTTGCGCTTCACTTGTCCCCGCACTGTAAGACAGGGCTCCTGTCCATTGTATCCAGGCAGCTGCGTTTGGAGTCGGCGGTAGTCCGTAATTGCCGCACCGCGCAATTGCGCAATGGGGTGTGCTTCGCGGCACGAGATATTGATCCAGGCGAATGAGCTTGCGGTCACTCCCGATGCTATATCTCCAGCCTCGATCACCACCACATCCGCGCCTTTCCTCGCCAACTGATACGCCACTGACGTACCCACGATGCCCGCGCCAATGACCACTACGCGTTTAGCCCTGCATATCAACTTCCTTAATGCCGACGCGAAGAATCAACTACGTCGCCCTATCCGCCTATCAAGGCTGGAGAGCCGACTGCCTCGACTGCCGACTCAACCCAGGCGTCTTGCCCGTAACGCGCTTGAACGCGCGGCTGAAAGCGGCCTGGGAGGTGTAGCCCAGGCGCTGCGCCACTTCTTCGATCGGCAGCCTTTCGAGCGTCAGCCACTGGCTCGCGAGCCGCATCCGCAGTTCGGTGACGTAGCGCAGCGGGGCCATGCCGATAGTCGCCTGGAAACGGTCGGCGAAGACCGAGCGCGAGCTATTGCACTGCTCCGCCAGCTGCGCAACGGTCCAGTCGCGGCCCGGTTGTTGATGGAGCGCGAGAAGGGCATTGGCCAAGCGCGGATCGCGCAATGCGGCGACCAGGCCAGAGGCATTGCCGCACGCGCACTCCACCCAACCGCGAACGACCATGGCCGCCACCACGTCGGCCAGCCGCGCGAGGATGCCGGCGAAGCCGACACGTGCGGCGCTGACCTCGCGCTCCATGGTGGTCAGGATAGGCATCAGTCCGGGGTAACGCTGGCCGCCGGCATCAATCAGCATCAGGCCCGGCATCAGCCTGCCCAGGCCATGGAGGCTGCCCAGTTCGAACTCCATGCAGCCGCTGAACAGAATGGTCGTCGGCGTGGGGCTGGCATCGTTTCCAGTATCCACCGCGCTGACGGCATCGCCGAGGGGAGCGCGGTCCAGGCGATCAATGTCCTGGACCGGCGCGTCCACATGGGACAGCAGTTGGTGCGCCGCCCCATGGGAAATGAACACGGCATTGCCGGCCGACAGCGCATAGGTGGTTCCGTCTTCCATCCGCAGCAGTGCATTGCCGACCGCCAGGAAATGGAACCAGGCGTGTCCGGGTTTGGCAGCGAAGCCCAGGCCGAAGGCTGGACCGGCCTGGATACGCCGGTACTCGACACCGCGCAGGCGCATACCGCGCAACAGCTCGTTGATGAGATCCGAGGAAAGGGCAAACTGATCGGTAGGCATCGTTCAGGTGTTTCGGTCAAAAAGTCGGGGTTTTCGATCATAGATCATCCGGTTTCGCGCGCCTAGACTGCGGGTCGCAATGAAATTCGGAGATTCGTGTAATGACTGACTGTGTATGTAATGCCGTAGCCGGCAGCCGTTCCGGCGTCGGGCCGGATGTAGAGCCGACTACCCCCGCGTGGATGGCCGTGTTCTCGTTGGCAATGGGCGTGTTCGGATTGCTGACCGCCGAGTACCTTCCGGCCAGCCTGTTGACGCCGATGGCGACGGATCTGGGGGTGTCCGAAGCGCTGGCTGGCCAGGCGGTAACGGTGACCGCCGTGGTCGCGTTGTTCGCTGGCCTGTTGGTGCCAGGCCTGACCCGCGGCATCGATCGCCGCTGGGTGCTGCTGGGTTTTTCCACGTTGATGATCGCATCCAATCTACTGGTCGCCGTTTCTTCCAGCCTCGCGGTGCTGTTGCTGATGCGAATCTTGCTGGGCATCGCCCTTGGCGGATTCTGGAGCATGGCGGCAGCGGTGGCGATGCGCCTGGTACCGGCGGCTTTGTTGCCCCGAGCGCTCTCGATCATTTTCAGCGGCATCGCCATCGGGACGGTGGTTGCGGTCCCGCTGGGCAGCTACCTGGGCGGGCTGTATGGCTGGCGCAGCGCGTTCGTTGCAGCGGCGGCGGTAGGTGTGGTGACGCTGGCTTTCCAGTCGTTCACGCTGCCGCGCCTTGCGCCACGCAGGCCGGCACGCCTGCGCACCGTACTGGAGGTGTTGCGGCGCCCGGGCATCGCCATGGGCATGTTCGGTTGTGTGCTCGTGCACAGCGGCCATTTCGCGATGTTCACCTATGTCCGGCCATTTCTCGAAGGGACTACCGGCATCGGCCCGCAAGGGCTGTCGCTGATGCTGCTGGGTTTCGGTGTGGCGAACTTCGCCGGCACGCTCCTGGCCGGGTGGCTGCTTGAGCGTCATCCGCTCGCCACCCTGGTATTGATGCCGGCGCTGGTAGGCGTTGCCGCACTGGCGCTGGTGCTGTTGCCGGCCTCGGTGCCGGGCCAGGCGGTGTTGCTGGCCATCTGGGGCCTGGCCTTTGGCGGTGTGCCGGTGGCGTGGTCGAACTGGGTCGCCAGCGCAGTGCCTGATCAGGCGGAAAGCGCCGGGGGCATGGTGGTGGCCTCCGTGCAGTCGGCCATCGCAACGGGCGCTGCCGCTGGCGGTGCGATGTTCAGCCTCGGTGGCAGCGCCGGCGTATTCGTCGCGGCGGCTGTGCTGATGCTGCTGGCTGCGTTGCTGATTGCGTTGCGGGTGCGGGTTCCTTCTATTCATGAAAATGCGAACCGTGGTCTGCCAATCTAGACCGATTATTTCTTACAGTTATTTATATAGGTCTGGTTCGCATATCCGCGACCATCAAAGCGGCGCTATGGCCCACGTTATTTCCGCTATGAAAGCGCAATCGACGTAACAGCCGCCAAGCTGACGCTTTTCGCCCCGTCAGCTCTGTTCGAGCATGCATTCCCGCTGTTGGATAGTCATCTTGCCGGGTTCGGCTCAAGGCTTAGAATCCGCCCCATCAGCTTCGTCCAACTCTCGATACTTGAAAGGAACACACCATGATGAATGCCATGCAGATGCAAATGCCGATGAACGCCAACATGCCGATGATGCCGATGATGGGCATGCCGATGATGATGGCGACCATGACCTGCGAAATGATGGATGACGGCATGATGTGCAAAATGATGCCCGCCGCCGGCATGGACATGGCCATGTTCAAGAACAGTGCCGATATGATGCAGATGATGATGAACTGCGCCATGCCGACGATGATGCATTGCGGCAACATGAGCATGATGTGCATGTCCCAGGCGAGCATGGCCATGCCGATGGCAAGCATGATGATGCCTGTGCCGATGATGGGCATGCCGATGCCATCGATGAAGTGCGTGATGGAATGTACGGTGATGGCTGATTGCATGATGTGCAAAATCATGCCGATGGCCGGCATGAACATGGACATGATGAAAAACTGCTGCGCGTTGATGATGAAGATGATGAACGACTGCGGCATGCCGATGATGATGAGCTGCAATGGCATGCCAATGATGTGCTGCACCTGCTGATTCATGTGGTGAGGGGACTTGCTCCCTTGCCACGATGGATCGTGCCAGCTTCAAGTGAGACGCGGCCGGGCTTTTGTTCGGCTGTTTTTTTTTCAGTCCAGGCGTTCCGGGTAGGTAACCACCAGGTAGGCCACCGCTTCGCTGTCGGCCGGGTTGCGATAACGGTGTGGCTGGTCGGCATAAAACAGGATCGAGTCGCCGGTGGAGAGCAGGTAGCGCTCCTCGTTGACGCTGATCTCCAGTACGCCTTGGGACACCACCAGGTTTTCCTGGACACCGGGGCCGTGACCTTCGGATTGTTCTTCTCCCAGCGGGCTCAGGCGCAGCTCGTAGAATTCCGACTGACGTGCGACATCGAAAGGGAACAGGGAACGGCTGACGAAGGCGCCATTGGCGCTGACCAGGCGTTTGCTCTGGCTGGCCGACAGCACTGCGACCCCTTCGAAAGCCCGGTGTTCGAGGAACGCCGCCACCGAGACTTTCAGACCCTTGGCAATTTTGCACAGCACCTTGATCGAGGGCACGCTGCGCCCGGATTCGATCTGCGCTAGCATGGCCCGGCTCACCCCGCATTGGCGAGCGAGGGCATCCAGGGACAGGTGCCGCTTGCTGCGCAGGCGTTGCAGGTTCTGCGCAACCCGCTCGCTGATCGGATCTTCGTCCAGCGCCTCCAACTGATTCAAATCCACTTCTGGTTCTTCGGCGCTCGCCAGAAAACGCGAGGGTTCCTGGGCGCTCACGCGTGATAGGTCCTGGTCGGCTGGGAGGCTTGGACCCACTGGAACGCCTGATAACCGGCGTTACGTGCGTACATTTCCCACATGGCCCGCGCCAGTGCCTGGGCCTGCTTGCGTTTGCGGAACTGGACGAAGTCGATAACGTTGCAAGTCGGTTTCATAGGGCCTTCGCTGTCATGACCAATGGCGGGATGAACTGAGAGTACGTGGTTATTTTTATAACCATAAATACTGATTGTTCATTTATTAATTCTTTTGAGTTATTAATAAAGCCGCTGTCAAATCACATGCGCACGCTGCAATTCAGTCAGGGCCAGCGCCTTGAGCTGCGCCAGCAACGGGTCGCGTCGATCCCGCGGATGGTCCAGTTGCACCGTCAGTTCCTGGCGAATGCTGCTGGGGCGGTTGTCCATCACCAAGACCCGGTCACTCAGGTACAACGCCTCGTCGACATCGTGGGTCACCAACAACAGGGCGATGGCGTGCCGCTCGGCCAGTTGCAGCAAGAGGTCCTGCAGTTTCATCCGGGTGAACGCGTCCACGGCACTGAAGGGTTCGTCCAGCAATAGCACTTGCGGTCGCGAGTACAGGCCGCGGGCAATCGCCACGCGTTGCGCCATGCCGCCGGACAACGCCTTGGGCAAGGCGTCGGCAAAACCGTTGAGGCCAACTTCGTCGATCAACTGCGCGACCCAGGCCTTGTCGTAATCACCATCATCACTGAAGCCGATGTTCTGTTGCACCGTCAGCCACGGCATCAGCCGTGCTTCCTGAAACACAAAGGCGAGCTGTTCGGTGTGGCTGAGCAGTTGCCCTTCGAAGTCTTTTTCCAGGCCTGCGACGATGCGCAGCAAAGTGCTTTTGCCACAGCCGCTGGGGCCCAGCAGGCTCACGGTTTCCCGGGGCTGCAGTTGCAGGTGGATATTATCGAGCACAGTGGTGGCGGCAAAGGTCTTGAGCTCGACGTGGATATCCAGCAGGGCTTGGGTCATGGCTCAATCCTCGCTGCCGTTGAAGGTGTCGCGCCAGGCCAGGAAGCGTTTTTCCAGGCCGGCAAGGATGCCGTCGCTGAGCTTGCCGAGCACGGCGAGCGCGATAATGGCCGCCAGGACGATGTCCGGCCGCGAGGTTTCGCGGCCATCGCTGAGTAGATAGCCCAGGCCTTTGGTGGCGGCGATCAGTTCGGCGGCCACCAGAAACATCCAGGCCAGGCTCATGCCGCTGCGCAAACCGGTGAACAGGCCGGGCAGGGCGGCGGGCAGGAGAATCCGCCGCACCAGACGGCGACGGTTGAACCCGTACATATGGCCGACTTCCACCAGCTTGCGGTCGATGTTGCGAATCGCTGCGACGCCATTGAGGTAAACGGGAAAGAACGCGCCGATGGCGATCAGTACCACTTTCGAGGTTTCGTCGATGCCCAGCCACAGCAGGAGCAACGGTACCCAGGCCAGGCTGGGAATCGAGCGCAGGCCGGCGAAGGTCGGTTCCAGATAGGCTTCGGCTTCCCGGCTCAAGCCAACCCAGGCGGCGAATACCAAGGCCAGGCCGGCGCCGATGGCGAAGCCCAGCAATACCCGCAACAGGCTGGCGCTGATGTGTTTCCACAGCGCCCCTTCGGCGAGGTCGCCGAGGGTCAGGGCGATCTCGCTGGGGGCTGGCATCTGGTAGGAGGGCAGCCAACCGATGCGCACGATGATCTCCAGGAATACGATGATCAGCACCGGCAGCGCCAGCCCCTTGAGACGCAGTCGCCAGTCGGCATTGAACAGGGGCGCCTTGCTTGTTGCGGGCAGGGCCAGGCGCAGGCTGGAAAGGTCTTTGCTGTTACTGCTCATGGCGGTTCTCCGGCAACGTCGAATCCGCGCCAGGCGCGGATCGGTTGTCGCCTGGGCAATCGGTTATTGACGGGCCACGGCCTGTTGGTGACCGGTGTCGAGCAGTTGCTCGATGACCTGGTCAACATTCACCCCGCGACGCACCAGCTCCTCGGAAACCAGGATCGGCGCGGCGGCCTTCGAGGCCAGCACGTCCCTGGCGCTCAGTTGTGGGTTGCCCAGATCAGTACGCGACAGTTGCAACCTGGCCACTTCCAGCGGCAGGCCCGATTCGTCGGCCAGAAGTTTGGCCAGCTCCTGCGGATGACCTACCGCCCATTCACGGGCCTGTTCATAAGCGGCGAGTACGGTGTTGATGGTCTGCGGATGCTCCTTTGCATACTTTTCGGTGACGCTGACCACCCCGTAGCTGTTGAAGTCGGGGTTGCGATAGAGCAGGCGCGATCCGGCCTGGACTTCGCTGGCGGCCATGTGCGGGTCGAGGCCGGCCCAGGCGTCGACGTCACCTTTTTCCAGGGCGGTGCGCCCGTCCGGGTGCTGCAGGTGGACGAGTTCTACGTCGTCCTTGTCCAGCCCGGCCTGTTGCAGGCTGCGCAAGGTGAAAAGGTAGGGATCGGTGCCCTTGGTGGCGGCGATTTTTTTGCCCTTGAGGTCGGCGACCGTCTGGTACGGCGAATCCTTGCGCACCACCAGGGCGGTCCATTCGGCACGGCTGTAGACGTACACCGACTTGATCGGGCTACCGTTGGCCCGACTCAGCACGGCGGCGAGGCTGGCGGACGATGCGAAGTCGACGCCGCCGCTGTTGAGGTATTCCAGGGAACGGTTGCTGCCCTGGCTCAAAACCCAGCTCACCTTGGTCTGGGGCAGGGCCTTTTCCAGATAACCGAAGTGCTTGAGCGCCAGGCTGACCGGCGAGTAATAGGCGTAGTCCAGATGCACTTCAGCCGGTGGACTTTCTGCGGCCAGGGTCAGCGACGGCAGGCCCAGCACCAGAGCGCAGGCGCTGAGCAGGTATCTGGCGCGGGCCAGGGAAAAACGGAAGGCGGGTTTCATCGAGCGGCTCCAGGCAAGGCGGCAGGAAGGCAATGTTCTTATTTCCGAAAGATCGGCAAGCAGGAGGAAATCCCGCTGGAATGGAATATTGCAGGCTCTGTGCCACAGCCGGAGAAAGGGCGGCTGGCGGGGGCGCGAGGGGGTGGAAGTCTGGAGGGCGATGTTGCCCAGTCAACAGTCTGCTGCGGCACTGTTGGACTGCAGACAGCGGTCGAAAGTGACTTATGAGCTTATGCTTTAAAAGAATTTCTGGGTTGAATTACAAGAGCGTTAAGTTCTAAGAAATTCATTCAGGAGTCTTTTCATGAAGCCCGGCCAATTCTTGCAACGTCTACTGCTTAGTACAGTGTTTGCCGCACCGTTGGCCCAGGCCGCCGAGCCATTGGTACTGCATGTCGGCGACCAGAACTATTACAACGTACGGGCTTCGGTGGAGGCTTCGGGTGTGCTTGAGGGCGCCCCCTATCGCGTCGACTGGAAGCACTTCCAAGCGGCCGCGCCACTGGCCGAGGCGCTGAGTACCGGTGACCTGGACCTGGGTTTCCTCGGCGATTCGGGCTTCCTGTTCCTGGCCGCCAAACAGGCACCGGTGAAGTTGATCGGCGTCTCGCGGCAGAACCCTGACACCATCGCGCTGCTCGTGCCCAAGGACTCGCCGGTCAAGACTATCGCCGACCTCAAGGGCAAGAAGGTCGCCTATTGGCCCGGGGCGTGGAGTCAGCAACTGACACTGCGCGCCCTGGAACGGGCCGGCTTGCCGGAAGACCACGTCGACTTCATCAAGCTGATGCCCATTGATGCAGCCGCGGCCTTGCCCCAGGGCAGCATCGATGCCTTTCCGGTGTGGGAGCCCTACATCTCGCAACAGATCCTCTTCTCCGGCGCCCGGCCGATCCTGACGGCGAAGGACCTCATGCCCGGCCTCAGCGCCATAGCCGCCTCGACGCCGGCCATCGACAGCAAGCGTGAAGCCATCGCCGACTTCCTCGGCCGCGTAAAACAAGCCCGCGCCTGGGTCGACAACCATACCGACCAATACGCCGACCTCTGGGCAAAGAAGGCCAATCTTGACCAGGACGTCTCGCGCCATTGGTTGCGCCAGGCCCACATGAGCGTTGGTCCGGTGGACCAGCAGTCCGCCGCCGATCTGCAGAGCACGGCGGACTTCTTGTTCAAGGTCAAGGCGCTATCGGCTCCGCTGGCCACTGCTGGCGTTATCGACACGTCCTTCAACCAAGCCTTCAGCCATTGAACATTGATGAGCGATGGCCGGTTCCGGACCAGGCCGTCGGCTGGGTGTTGGCAAACGGTCCCGAGCGAACGTCCGTACTGTTTGTTATCGAACAATTGATCAACACCGGTGTTGGGAGGCAGTCACCCTGATTGCCCGGTTCCGTGAGTAACCCACTGTAAATAAAGGAATTTACGAACTGGCATGAATCATGTTGAGACAGCAACGAGAAAGCGCCCGGATGGGGTGCTGAACCCATCGAGCAGGAGTTCCCATGCCACGTGAAATTCGTTTCAATGCCTTCGAGATGAACTGCGTCGGCCACCAGTCTCCAGGGCTCTGGCGACATCCCCTGGATCGTGCCTGGCAGTATAAAGACCTGGATTACTGGACCGACCTGGCCAAACTGCTGGAGCGCGGCAAGTTCGACGGCATCTTCATTGCCGATGTGATCGGTATCTACGATGTGCTCGGCGGCAATGGTGACGCCGCGATCCGCCAGGCGACCCAGGTCCCGGTCAATGATCCGCTGGCGCTGATCACGCCGATGGCGCTGGTGACCGAGCACCTGGGTTTCGGCCTGACCGCCTCGTTGACCTTCGAGCATCCCTATCCCTTTGCCCGCCGCCTGTCGACATTGGATCACCTGACCAAGGGGCGCATCGGTTGGAACATCGTCACGTCTTACCTCGACAGCGGCGCGCGTAACCTCGGCCAGAAGGCGCTGAGTGATCACGATGCACGCTACGACTACGCCGACGAATACCTCGAGGTGCTCTACAAACTGTTCGAAGGCAGTTGGGAGGAGGGCGCGGTGGTGCGCGACCGTGAGCGCGGCATCTTCAGCGACCCGGGCAAAGTCCATGAGATCCGTCACCAGGGCAAGCACTTCCAGGTGCCGGGTATCCACCTTTGCGAGCCGTCGCCGCAGCGCACGCCGGTGCTCTACCAGGCAGGGGCATCGAGCCGTGGCAAGGATTTCGCCGCCGGCCATGCGGAATGTGTATTCGTCGCGGCGCCGTCGAAGGTCATCCTGAAAAAGACCGTGGCCGATATCCGCCGACGTGCCGCCGAGGCCGGGCGTGATCCGCGCAAGGTGCTGATCTTCAACCTGCAAACGGTGATCGTCGACGAGACCGATGCCAAGGCACAGGCCAAGTGGCGGGAGCTGAAATCGTACAGCAGCTATGAGGGCGCGCTGGCGTTGGTTTCCGGCTGGACTGGCATCGATTTCAGCCAGTACCGACCCGACCAGGTGCTCAAGCACATCCATACCAACGCCATTCAATCGGCCGTGGAGACCTTCTCGACCGCGGACCCCGACAAACAATGGACAGTCCAGGAACTGGCCGATTGGGTCGGCATCGGCGGCTTTGGTCCGTTGATCGTCGGCGGCGCGCAAACCGTCGCCGACGAATTGCAGGCCTGGGTCGAGGACACCGATGTGGACGGCTTCAACCTGGCCTACGCCCTGGCCCATGAGACCTTTCGCGACGTGGTCGAGCTGCTGGTGCCCGAACTCCAACAACGCGGCGTGTACAAGACCGACTATCGCCCTGGCACCCTGCGCGAGAAGCTGTTCGGCGACGGCCCGCGCCTGCCCGCCAGCCACCCGGGCGCTGGTTATCGGGACTTGAATCGCCTGGCCCAGCGCGCTCGTGTCGCTGAGCCGGCCCTGGTTGAGGAGTAAGCGCATGAGTATTTTCGAAGTCAGTGCTCCATTGCCCGAAAGCGTGACGGACAGCGCCCTCGTGGCGTTGCAGCGCTGGGCCAGGGAGCGTCCGACGCAGATCGCCATGCGTCATCGACGCCTCGGCGCCTGGAAGGCCTGGCGATGGATCGATGTGCAACGCGAGGTCGAGCGGGTTTGCGATGGCCTGCGCCAACAAGGCTTCGCCCCTGGCGCGCGGTTGGCATTGAGCGGTGCCTTCGAGCCGAGCCTGCTGATCCTGACATTGGCGGCGCGCCAGCTGGGTGGACACAGCGTGGTCGTCGACCGCGACAGTCAGGGCGAGGATCTGCAACGCCAGTTACGTTTGATCCGCCCGGCGTTCGCCTTTGTCCAGCGCCGCGAAAGTGTCTCGCACTGGCTGCAGTGCGGCCTGGATGAAGAGTGGCCGCTGCGGCTGTATTCGGCCCAGGCCAGTGCGGCGCGTCGTGGCCTGTGGCAGGTGCAGTCACTGTCGGTGCTGTTCGTCACCGAGGCGCCGGCAGCGCAGCGCCAGGGCTGGGCCCAGGTCGCCAAGGACGCGGTGGTATGGATCGATGAGGGCACTGAATGGCGTGATGGGCTGACTCATCTGTTCCGTCGCTGGCTGGAGGGCGGCGAAGGCCTGGCCTTTCCGGAAGCGCGCGAGTCAGCCAGCCGCGATCGCCGCGAGATTGCCCCGACGGCCTTGCTGTTGTCCGCTGCGCGAGTCGAATCGCTGGCGGCGGAAATCGAAGCCCGGCTGCCGATTGCGGGCAGTTGGCGGCGACGCCTCTGCGAATGGACCCTGGATGATCCGCGACGTGGCCTGCGCCGCTGGCTCAAGTCGCGGGTGCGGCGTCTGCTCGGGTTCCAGCGGCTGCGCCGGATCGAGGTGCCAAGCGCGCCCGCAGACGCCTTGTTGCAAGGCTCGGCGCGCCAGGCCTGGTTGCAGGAATATCTGGAGCGAGCCGCATGAATGCGCTGTTGGAGGTGCGTAATGTGTCGCTGTCGTTCAGGGGCGTGAAAGCGATTTCCGACCTCTCGTTCAGCGTCAGGCTTGGCGAGATCTGCGCGTTGATCGGGCCGAACGGTGCGGGCAAGAGTTCGCTGCTGAACATCCTCAACGGGGTCTACCGGGCCGATGCCGGCCAGGTGTTCTTCGCTGCCGAACCGTTGCGCCGTCCGCATCCATTGAAGGCGGCGCGGCTTGGTATCGGCCGGACGTTCCAGAACAACGCGCTGTTCAAGAAAATGAGCGTGGTGGACAACCTGCTTACTGGCCTGTCGCGCTTGCAGCGTACGTTTTTTCTCGAGCAGGCCTTGGGCTTGCCGCGAGCCCGGCGCGAGGCGCGGGCGTTCGCCGAGCGGGCCGAGCAGGTGCTGGAGTTCCTCGAACTGCAGGCCTGGCGTGACGTCGCGGTGGGCAGCCTCGCCTACGGTTTGCAGAAACGCGTGGAGCTGGGCCGGGCACTGATCGCGCAGCCGACCCTGCTGTTGCTCGACGAACCGATGGCTGGCATGAACGCTGAAGAAAAACAGGAGATGAGCCGCTTCATCGTCGATATCAATCGCGACCTTGGCACCACGGTGATTCTCATTGAACACGACATTCCGGTGGTCATGGGGCTGTCCACCCATGTGGTGGTGCTGGACTACGGACGCAAGGTCGGTGACGGCACGCCCGCGCAGGTGCAGGCCAACCCCGATGTGATCGCCGCTTACCTGGGGGCCTCGCACTCATGAATTTCTTTCTGGAAACCCTGGTTGGCGGGCTGCTGGCCGGCACTCTGTATTCACTGGTGGCCATCGGTTTCGTGCTGATCTACAAGGCCAGCGGCGTGTTCAATTTTGCTCAGGGCGCGATGCTGCTGTTCGCCGCGCTGACCTTCGTCAGCTTGCGTGAGCAGGGCCTGTCATTTGCCCTCGCGTTGGTCCTGACGGTGCTGGTGATGATCGTCGGCGCATTGTTGATCGAGCGCCTGGTGCTGCGGCCGTTGGTCAACCGATCGCAGATCACCCTGTTCATGGCCACCCTCGGCCTGTCGTTCATCATCGAGGGCCTGGCCCAAGGACTGATGGGTGCCCAGGTGCGTGCGCTGGACCTGGGCATCGAGGACGTCCCGCTGTTCATGGGGGAGATCATGGTCAGCCAGTTCGACTTGATCGCTGCCGCAGTGTCGGGGCTGACGGTGGCGGTGCTGGCCTTGCTGTTCAACCAGACCCGCATCGGGATCGCCCTGCGCGCCGTGGCCGATGATACCCGTGCGGCGTTGTCGCTGGGCATCAACCTCAATCGCATCTGGCAGATTGTCTGGGCCGTGGCCGGAGTGGTCGGCCTGGTCGCCGGGTTGCTCTGGGGCGCGCGGCAGGGCGTGCAGTTCTCGCTTTCGCTGGTGGTGCTCAAGGCATTGCCGGTGCTGATCATCGGCGGCTTCACCTCGATTGGCGGGGCCATCGTCGGCGGGCTGATCGTCGGTGCGGCGGAGAATCTTGCCGAGGCTTACATCGGTCCGCTGATCGGCGGAGGCATCACGCCCTGGTTCGCCTATTTCCTCGCCTTGATCTTTCTCTACATCCGTCCGTCCGGCCTGTTCGGCGACCGGATCATTGAACGGGTATGACGCCATGACCGCTACTGTTGCGCGCCTCACTGCCAGCTTCGACGACTCACCCCTGACCCTGGTGCGCCGGCGTTGGCGGCCGGGCCTGTTGTTGCTGCTACTGGTGGCTTTTATCGGGTTGCCGTGGCTCGGCATTGACTATTGGCTCAACGCGATCCTGATTCCCTTCCTGGTGCTGTCGCTGGCAGGCGTGGGGCTGAACCTGTTGACCGGCTACACCGGCCAGACCTCGGTCGGTGCCGCCGGCTTCATGGCCGTGGGCGCGTTCGCCACATACGGCTTGCTGCTGCGCGTGCCCGGGCTGCCGTTGCCACTGGCGCTGCTTGGCGGTGGAGTGATTGCCGGGTTGGTCGGGCTGCTGTTCGGCATTCCAAGTTCTCGGATCAAGGGTTTTTACCTGATGGTCACCACGCTGGCCTCGCAGTTTTTCCTGGAATGGGTATTTGCCAAATTCCCCTGGTTCTACAACTACGCCTCGTCCGGCACCATCAGCGCGCCACGCCTGGAGCTGTTTGGCCATAACCTCGGCACCCCGGTCGGTCGCTACCTGTTGACCCTCAGTTGCGTGGTGCTGTTGACCTGGGTGGCGGTCAACCTGGTGCGCAGCCAGATTGGCCGCAACTGGATGGCCATCCGGGACATGGACACCGCTGCCGCTGTCATCGGGATCGCCGTGGAGCGCGACAAGCGCATGGCTTTCGCCGTCAGTTCGTTCTACCTCGCAATCGCCGGGGCGCTCTGGGCGTTCGCGTACCTGGGGACGGCCAGTGCAGGCAGCTTCGACATCAATCGTTCGTTCCAGATTCTGTTCATCATCATTATCGGTGGCATGGGCAGCATTGCCGGCAGCTTCATCGGCGCGGCCTTCATCAGCCTCGTGCCGATCCTGCTCAGCCATGCCGGCCTATGGCTGTTCAACGGCAACGTCGACGCCGGGCAACTGCAGAACCTGCAGAAGGTGCTCTTCGGTGGCCTGATCATCTGGTTCCTGGTCAAGGAGCCGGAAGGGCTGGCACGCCTGCTCGGCGACCTGCGTGAACGCATCAAGGTCTGGCCGCTGCGGTTCTGAGCGCCTCCCCACAACCCAACGAACCTTGACCCTACCGAGGGAAAGGAGGTTTCCAACACTGCACAAGACCCAATCGAGAAGACCAACATGCATGCAACTTTAAAACGCAGCCTCGCTGCCATCGGCCTGGCACTGGGTGCCTGCGCAACGCTGGTACCGGTTGCCCAGGCGGCCAACGAACAGTTCTTCCCCCTGGCCACCTACCGGGTCGGCGCCTATGCCTCCAGCGGCATTCCGGTGTGGGCCGGAATGATCGACTATCTGCGCTACATCAACGAGGTGGAAGGCGGGATCAACGGCGTCAAGCTGGTCTGGCAGGAGTGCGAGACCGAATGGACGGCGGAAAAAGGCATCGAGTGCTACGAGCGCTTCAAGAACGGCCTCAACGGCGCGCCGGTGGCGGTCTACCAGCCCAACGGTGCACCGGCGGCCTATGCCCTCGCGGACAAGGCCGAAGCCGACCGGATTCCGCTGATCACCCTCGGCTATGGCCGTACCGAGGCCACCGATGGCAGGGTGTTTCCCTACAATTTCCCGGCCATGCTGACGTTCTACAGCGAGGCCTCGGCATTCATCAATTACGTGGCTGAGCGCGAGGGCGGGCTGGACAGGCTCAAGGGCAAGAAGATCGCCACCGTCTACCATGACTCGGCCTATGGTCGGGAAACCCAGGGGCCGCTGGCCCTGCTGGCGCAGAAGTATGGCTTCGAGAACATCCAGATCGCGGTGGCGGATCCGGGCAACGAACAGGCCGGGCAGTGGCGCCAGGTGCGGCAGCTCAAGCCGGACTGGGTGTTCCTGCGTACCTGGGGTGTATCCACGCCGGTGGCGATCAAGACCGCGGCGCGTTTCGGCTACCCGGTGGAGCGCATCGTCGGTGACATCTGGGCCAGTTCCAACGAGGACGTGTTGCCGGCCGGCGAGGCCGGCAAGGGCTACCTGGCGTTGACACCCTATCCAGGCGGTGCCGATTTCGACATCCACCAACGCATTCGCCAGTACATCCTCGATACCGGCAAGAGCGATCTCAAGGATCCGAAGAGTTTCGGCAGCGTCTATTACAACTCCGGCCTGGTGAATGCCGCCATTGCCGTCGAGGCGATCCGCACCGGGCAGAAGAAGTTCGGCCATCGTCCGCTCAACGGTGAGGAAGGTCGCTGGGGCCTGGAGCATCTCGACCTCGATGACGCGCGTCTCAAGGAGATCGGTTTCCTTGGACTGATGCAGCCGCTGAAGCTGTCTTGCAGCGACCATGAAGGTGGCGGGGCAGCCAAGGTACAACAATGGGACGGCCAGCAATGGAAACTGATCACCGACTGGGTCCAGGCCGACCGCGCGACGTTGCGCCCATTGATCGACGCCAAGGCCGCCGAGTATGCGAAAGAAAAGGGCGTGACGGCCCGCGATTGCGCGGCGCAGTAGCCGTGCGCACGAGGAGGAAGAATCCATGACCATTGCGGCCCTTGCGGGCACCGCAAGCAGCGAGTTGCTGGCGGTGCACGACATCGAAGTCATCTACGACGGCGCGATCCTCGCCGTGGCCGGGGTTTCCCTGCGGGTCGGTCAGGGCGACATTGTTGCGCTGCTGGGCGCCAACGGGGCTGGCAAGAGCACCACGCTCAAGGCCATTTCCGGGTTGGTCCAGGCTGACCGTGCGCAAGTCAGCCGCGGCCGGATCACTTTCCAGGGGCAGGATACCGCCGGCGTCGCCGCCAACCTGCTGGCCCGCCAAGGCATTGTCCATGTGCTGGAGGGGCGCCACGTGTTCGCCCACCTGACCGTCGAGGACAACCTGCGTACCGGCGGTTTCCTGCGTAACCCGACGCGCCGGGAACTGGAACAGGGTCTGGAGCGCATCTACGCCTGGTTCCCTCGTCTCAAGACCAAGCGCAAGACCCAGGCCGGGCTGACATCCGGCGGCGAGCAGCAAATGCTTGCCATCGGTCGGGCGCTGATGACCCGACCTCGGCTGGTATTGCTGGATGAACCTTCGATGGGGCTGGCGCCGATCCTCGTCGAGGAGATTTTTGCCATCGTCGCCCAGCTCAATGCCCAGGAAGGCATGAGCTTCCTGGTGGCCGAACAGAACATCAACGTTGCGCTGCGCCATGCCACCTACGCCTACGTCCTGGAAAACGGTCGGGTCGTGGGTGAGGGCAGCGGTGCGGAGTTGGCGGCGCGGGAAGACATCCAGCATTTCTATCTGGGCGGCAAGACCGGTTGAGTGCCGGTTTCCCGCTGTCTTGTGGGCAACAGTGAATCCGCAGTTTGCTGTTGCAGGGGCTTTGTCCAACCCGCTGCTGGTTCACAACTCTTTGAAAAAAAAGGGTTTAGAGGGTTGGTACGGACTGTGCTCTGGCTGTTGATGAACCCGTTACGAAAGGAGCAACACATGAGCCATTCAGCGACTATTGATCCACCCGAGCAGGTTCGTCCGGTGCCTCGGCGCCCGGCCCATCTCATTCGCAGCGACGCCGAGGCGATCGAGGTGGCGCACCGTGTGGCCGGGGATTTCGCTCGCGAGGCGGCAACCCGCGACCGCGACCGACGTCTGCCCTGGGAAGAACTCGAACGCTTTTCCGAAAGCGGGTTGTGGGCGATCAGCGTGCCGAAGGCCTACGGTGGCGCCGGGGTGTCCTATGTCGCCCTCAGCGAAGTGATCGCCATCATTTCCGCGGCCGATTCATCCCTCGGCCAGTTACCGCAAAACCATTTCGGCGTGCTCAGCAATCTCGGCTTGACCGGCAGCGAAGAGCAGAAGCAGCGCTACTACGCCAAGGTGCTCCAGGGCTATCGCTTTGGTAACGCCTTTTCCGAAGCGCGAAGCCAATACGTCACGACCTTCCAGACGCAGATCCGCTTCGATGGCGACACGGCGGTACTCGACGGCGAAAAGGCCTACTGCACCGGCGCATTGTTCGCCCATATCGTGCCGGTTGCCGGGGTGGACGAGGCGGGGCATGTACATATCGCGCTGGTTCCGCGCGATGCCGCCGGATTGACGGTAATCGACAGTTGGGACGGTTTCGGCCAACGCATCACCGCCAGCGGCCAAGTGCGCATCGAAGGCGTACGCGTGCCTGCCCGCGACGTGGTACCTGCCTGGAAAGCCTATGACCAGCCCACTGCCGATGGCCCGATTTCGCAGATCATCCAGGCCGCGGTGGACACCGGCATTGCCCGGGGTGCCTTCGCCGAGACCCTGCGTGTCGCCCGCCAGGCGCGTCCTTGGGTCGACAGCGGCCTGCAACACGGTTGGCAGGATCCGCTAGGCCAAGCGCTGATCGGCGAGCTGGCCTGGCGGCTGCAAGCGGCCGAGGCGATTTTGCAGCGCGCGGCCCAAGCGGTCGATCTTGCGGTTGCCGAGCCCAGTGAGGAACGGGTCGCCGAAGCCTCTGTGGTCGTAGGCCAGGCCAAGGTGCTGTCCACCGAGATTGCCCTTGAGGCTTCCAGCCGCCTGTTGGAGCTGGGCGGCACGCGCAGCGTCTCGGCCAGCCAGGGCCTGGACCGGTTCTGGCGCAATGCGCGGACCCATACCCTGCATGACCCGGTGCGCTGGAAATACCACCTGGTCGGCAACCAGCTTCTCAACGACATCAAGCCGCAACGTCACTCATGGAACTGAGGTATCGAGCATGTCCCATTCACACTCCCAGGGTCGCAGCGACCTCGCCCATGCCCGCCACGTCGAGGCGGCTCTGCTTGACTACCTGCGCGGGCAGAGCGCGCGACATGAAGCCCTGGTGGTCGCCGCGGTCGGCAACCTGCGTATCCGCATCGACGCCGCCGATGCGTTGCTCGAACGCGCCAACGCTTCCCAATCGTCCGCCATTGCCTTTCGTCTGGCTGCTGCCGAGGCGGCGCGTGTCGGTGCGCATCTATTCTTCGAGCTGGCCGGGCGCAGCTTGCCGCGGCCGTTGCCGGATGCAGCCGAGCCGGCGTTGCTGACCCAGCGTCGGCTGCTGGGCGACCATTACCTCAATGGCGCGGCGCTGGCTGATGGACAGGGAGGGCAGGCATGACTGCTGCTCAAAAGTCCTTTCAACGCCCGGACGATATCAAGGGTCAATTGATCCGCGATGCGTCCTGGCACTTGGTCGAACATATGCGGGGCGCCAGGATACACGTGGAGTTCCATGGCAACTCCGGCGCGAGACAGCCGCATTGCAAAATCGACGTCCTCCTCAAGGAACAGGTCTTGAGAGCCGACGGCAATGAACGTCGGCGGCAGGTTGCGCAGGTCGGGTTGCAGGGCCGGGGAAAACAGACCGACACGTTCATCGTCCAGGGCGTAGCCACCGCGCAGGCATGTCCAGCAGAACTGATTGGGCTCCGGCAACCAACTGAACGTGCCTGTCTGCCCGCTGGGATAGGGTGATTGCGCTGAGCCTGTGCGGTGATCGAGCATGGGATAGATGAGGACCTGGCCGGCGAGCGGAAACCGGGCTCTGTCGCGGGCCATGATGGCCAATGCGGCGGCCAGCGCGCCGCCTGCGCTATGGCCCATCACGGCAATGCGCCGGGGATCCAGGCTCAGGTCCTGACTGTTTTCGAACAGCCAGGCGAGGGCGCTGTAGCAGTCGTCAAGGGGCGCTGGAAAGGAATGTTCCGGCGCCAGTCGATAATCCACCGCAACGATGAATGCACTCAGTTCGTCGGCCAGGTCGGCCAGGAAGTCATCGGCCATCTCGGGTCTTCCGAGTACGAAGCCACCGCCATGGATGGACAGGATCGCCGGAAGGCTTGCGTCTGGCCCGAGGCCTTTCGGCCGATAGAGGCACAGACGCAGGCGTGCGGTATCGGGGCCGGGGATCCAGCGTACTTCGCATCGTGCGCGATGCTCGGGTTTGAAGCCCGAATGGACTCGGGTGCGGATGGCCGGCAGCGTGTTCAGCGACCATTGTTCAGCACCCGAGGCGACAAGGCCGCGAAATGCGGGATCGAGCCATTGATCAGGCATCAGGTTTCGCTCCCCTTTGTTTGAAACCGCCGGGTACCTGTTGCCGGTACCCGGCGCTTTGCCGTTAAAGCCAGGCTTTGATTTGCGCGCAAACGGCCTGGGTGGAAATGCCGTAGCGATCATGCAGTGTCGGCAGCGCGCCCGCGTCGAGGAAGGCGTCTGGCAAGGCTATTTGCCTGAACGTCGGCGTCACGCCGTTGCGCAGCAGGACCCCGGCAACCGCTTCGCCGAGCCCGCCGATGATAGAGCTGTTTTCCGCGGTCACCACCAGTCGTCCCGGCTTTCTGGCCTCGGCAAGGAGGGTGTGTTCATCCAGCGGCTTGATGGTCGGCATGTGCAGTACCGCGACGTCGACGCCGTCTGCCTGCAATTGCTTGGCGGCTTCCAGAGCACGCATCGTCATCAACCCGGTGGAAACGATCAGCACATCGTTGCCGGTGCGCAGGGTCTTGGCTTTGCCGATTTCGAACGTGTAGCCGTACTCGTCCAGCACCAGGGGCACGTTACCGCGCAGCAAACGCATGTAGACCGGGCCTTGGTGCGCGGCGATGGCGGGCACGGCCTGTTCGATTTCCAGCGCGTCGCAGGGGTCGACGATCATCAGGTTGGGCATGGCGCGGAAGATCGCCAGGTCGTCCGTGGCCTGGTGGCTGGGGCCGTAACCCGTGGTAAGGCCCGGCAAGCCGCAGACGATCTTGACGTTGAGGTTTTCCTCGGCGATCGCCATGCAGATGAAGTCGTAGGCACGACGGGAAGCGAACACCGCGTAGGTCGTGGCAAACGGCACGAAACCTTCCCGGGCCATGCCAGCTGCTGCGCTCATCAGCAACTGCTCGGCCATGCCCATCTGATAGAAGCGATCCGGATGGGCCTTGGCGAAGATGTGCAGGTCGGTGTATTTGGACAGATCGGCGGACAGCCCGACGATGTCCGGGCGCTGGTCGGCCAATGCAGCCAGCGCATGTCCGAATGGTGCAGGTTTCGTGGCTTGGCCCTCGGCTGCAATCGAGGCGATCATCGCCGAGGTGGTGAGGCGTTTTTTGCCCGGTTCACCCATCGCGTTCGGTGTGTTGGCGGCGTTGTTCATGACTTTTTTTCCTTCTTCAAGGTTGTTCAGCGCCAGGTCCCACTCGTGTTCTTCGACGCGGATGAAATGGGTCTTTTCGCGGTTTTCCAGGAATGGCACACCCTTGCCCATGCGGGTGTCGCAGATGATCACCCGGGGCTGTCCGGCGGGATGGTTGCGCGCGGCATCGAATGCCGCGACCAGCGCATCCAGATCGTTGCCGTCGACGCGCTGGGTAAACCAGCCAAAGGCTTGCCAGCGATCGACGATCGGCTCGAACGAGAGAATTTCGCTGGAGTATCCATCGGCCTGCTGGTTGTTGACGTCGACGATGGCGATCAGGTTGTCGAGTTTCCAGTGCGACGCCGACATCACCGCTTCCCAGGTAGAACCTTCGTTCAGTTCACCGTCCGAGAGCAGGTTGTAGACGAAGGCGGGCGAGCCTTTGCGCTTCAGCCCCAGGCAGGCGCCTACCGCGATGCCCAGGCCTTGGCCGAGGGAGCCGCCAGTGATTTCCATGCCTGGCGTGTACGCCGCCATTCCCGACATGGGGAGGCGGCTGTCGTCCGCTCCGTAGGTTTCCAGTTCATCGAGCGGAACGATCCGGGCCTCGATCAGTGCCGCGTACAGCGCAATCGCATAGTGGCCGATGGACAGATAGAAGCGATCACGTTGTTCCCATTCAGGGTCTTCGGGCCGATAGTTCATGGCGTGGAAGTACGCGACCGCCAGCAGGTCGGCGGCGCCCAGGGCCTGGCCAACGTAGCCTTGGCCCTGGACCTGACCCATGCGCAGCGCGTGATGACGGATGTTGTGGGCGCGTTCGGTCAGGGACATGGATGAAGCAGATGAAAGCGAGCGAGTCATGGTGAAACTCCGGTGAACTTAACGATTGACCAGGGCGGCGGGAATGCGCAGCACCAGCGAGGCGCCGCCCAGCAGTACGCCGGTGATCAGGTACATGCCGATGGCGCTGGAGCCGGTTTGCGTGGTGATCCAGCCAATCAGATAGGGAGAGCAGAAGCCGGCGAGGTTGGCGAAGCTGTTCACCGCCGCGATGCCTGCGGCGGCGGACACCCCGCCGAGGAGGGTCGTGGGCAGCATCCAGAACATCGAGGACGCGGAAAGGATGCCGGATGCCGCCAGGCACAGGCTCAGGATGGACAGCAGGATGTTGCCCCCCAGCAGCGCGGCGAGCGTCAGCCCGATGGCACCGGCGATCATCGGTACGATCAGGTGCCAGCGCCGCTCGCGATATCTGTCGCCGCTGCGGCCGATGAGCAGCATGGCCGCAATCGCGCAGAGGTAGGGCAGGCTGGTCAGGAAACCGATGTGCAGCGGATCGGAAACCCCGGCGTTGCGCACCAGCGTCGGCAGCCAGAAGGTGATGGCGTACTGGCCCATGACGACGCAGAAGTAGATACCTGCCAACAACCACAGGCGGCGGTCGCGGACGAACTCGCCCACCGAGGCATGGGTGACCTTCTGCTGGTTGTCCTCGGCCAGTTCACGGCTGACCAACGCCTTTTCTTCATCGTCCAGCCAGTGGGCCTGATGGACGCCGTCCTTGAGGTAACTCAGCACCAGCAAACCGACAATGACGGTGGGAATGGCTTCGAGCACGAACATCCACTGCCATCCGGCCCAGCCGTGCACGCCGGCGAAATGGTTCATGATCCAGCCCGAGAGCGGACCGCCCACCATGCCTGACAAAGGGATGGCGATGAACCAGAGCACAGTCATGCGCGCACGGCGATAGGATGGGAACCAGTAGGTGAGATAGAGCAGCAATCCCGGCGCCAGCCCTGCTTCGGCAACCCCGAGCAGAAACCGAAGGGCGTAGAATTGCCAGGCCGTTTCGACGAAGGCGAACAGCGCCGAAATGATGCCCCATGTGATCATGATTCGCGCGATCCACACGCGAGCGCCGACCTTGTGCAGGATAACGTTGCTGGGGACTTCGCAGAGGAAGTAGCCAATGAAGAACATCCCCGCACCCAGCCCGTAGACGGTTTCGCTGAGCGCCAGGTCGTTCATCATTTGCAGCTTGGCGAAGCCGACGTTGACCCGGTCAAGATAGGCGCACAAATAGCACAGCATCAGGAATGGCATCAGCCGCCAGGCCGTTTTCCGGTAGGCATTGGAGCGCACGGTCGAAACCGCTTCGAGCGACAAAGTAGTCATGATGGCCTGATCTCTTGTTTTTATTTACCGCCAGGCAAACAGCCCGGCTGGGGTCTTCGATCCAGAACCGCACGGGCCGGGTGGGCCCGTCCAGATACATCAATGAATCAGCATTCCACCATTTACATCCAACGTGGTGCCCGTCAGGTACGAAGATAAATCGCTGGCGAGGAAGAGGGCGGCATTGGCGACGTCCTGGGCCGCACCCAGGCGACCCAACGGAATACCTTCGATGATTGCGTGACGACGCTCGTCCTGCATGAGACCGCCGGTGATGTCGGTGTGGATCAGGCCCGGGGCGATGGAGTTGACCCGCACCTTGTCCGGGCCCAGTTCGCGCGCCATTGCCTTGGCCAGGCCCAGAACACCGGCCTTGGCGGCGCTGTAGTGTGGCCCACCGAATATGCCGCCGCCACGTTGGGCAGACACCGAAGACATGCAGACGATGCTGCCGCCTTGCTGCTCGCGCATCAGCGGGATCACGGCTTGTGACATGAGCAGGGTGCCGCGCAGGCTGACGTCCAATACCTTGTCGTAGTCCGACGCACGGATGTCGAGGGTCTTGAGGGGTTGGGTGATGCCCGCGTTGTTGATGAGAACGTCGATTCGGCCGAAATGTTCGATGGCGCGGGCGACGGCCCGTTGGACCTGCGCTTCATCGGCGACGTTGGCGGCAAGGCCGAGATGATTGTCGCCCAGGGCGCTGGCGGCATCGCGTGCGGCAGATTCATCCAGGTCGAGAATCACGACGCGGGCGCCGTGTCGGGCGAACGTCGTAGCGGTGGCGCGGCCAATGCCACGGGCAGATGCGGCGCCGGTAATGATTGCGACTTTGCCTTGAAGAAGCATGGGAGAGATACCTCGGATTGTTTTTATTGGGTCGATTCGGGAAAAACCGATGACTCAGCTTCGTCCTGGTTCCCTGGCTGAGCAATGGCCTGAAAGTCATTCAGTGCTGAAAAAAATTCAGCACTCGCTGGCTTGCGGCTGAAACCTTTCACGGCGAAGCTCAACAATCATTAGAACTGTTATGCAGGGACCTGCCATGCGTACCGATGCCGATGCCCCTTTGATTCTTCCACCGCTGAAAGCAATTCAGGCTTTTGAGCAAACGGCCAGGTTCAGCAATGTCGCCAGGGCGGCGGAAGTGCTGGACCTGACACCCTCCGCGGTCAGTCATCAATTGGCGAAACTTGAAGCGATGATTGGCCGGCAACTGTTTGTGCGTGCCGCGCGGGGCGTCACGCTCACGCCTGTGGGGGAGCAATACCTCAAGGAGGTGTCCGGGTTGCTCCATAGCCTGGCCGTCGCCACCGAACGTGCGGCCAGCGACGTGAGCCTGGACTGCTTGCGCCTGCATTCGGCGCCCAGCTTCGGGTTGTTGTGGTTGATGCCGAGGCTGGAAGCTTTTCGGGCGTCCAACCCCGATATCCAGATCAATCTTTCCTGCTCTTACGAATCGCTGCATTTCAGTCGGGACAAGATTGACGTGGACATCCGCCACGGCACTGCAAACTGGCCCAGTTATGAAGTCCGCACCGTCCAGAACGAGACGTTCGCGGTGCTCGCTTCGCCGAAACTGCTCGCGCAATGCCCGATCCGCAACGCGTCCGATTTGTTGAATTGCGACCTGGTACTTTCGGAAGCCACGTTGCTCAAATGGCCGCAATGGTTTGCGCAACATGGCCTGGCGCGCCCGGAGAAGCCTTACGCCTTGAGCTTCGACCGGTCGTACATGTCGCTGGAGGCTGCCAGTCATGGCTTGGGGTTTGCCTTGGAAAGCACATTGCTGGCCAAGAAATATCTTGCCACCGGCAGCCTGGTCGAGGTGGCACCCGAGGCGCTCAGCGCACCGGTGGCTGCCCATCACCTGGTGTTTCCGAAGGCCCACTCGAGCTTCCCCCGCGTCCGGCGTTTTCTGGAGTGGATGGAAAGTGAGCTGGGGCAGGGTTTCGCCTATTGATCGAGCGGGTCTTCCTGGGCAGCGATCACTCAATGCCCCTGATTGTTCCTGATCAGCTCATAAGCCCGGCGCACCAGTGCGTTGACGGTATTCGGCCGGATCCACAGGTGATAGGTCACATCCGGCAGTCGCGGCAGCCCATCGTTCTCGCCGAGCACACGCATGTCCGGGCCGAGCATTTCCATGCTGCGGGGCGTGACGCCCAGGCCGGCGCGGGTCGCGGCCTTGATGCCGATCAGGTTCGAGGCCAGGTAGGCCTGGCGCCAGGGGATATTGGCGCGCTCCAGGGCTTCGAGGGCATAGCGCCGATAGATGCTCGGCTCGTCCACGAGGATCAGCGGCAGCGGTTCGGCGGGGTTGTGGAGGTACTGCGCCGAGCAGATCCACCACACCGGTGAGGTACGCAAGGCGAAGCCTTCGAGGTTCGGATCCTGGCGGGTGGAAATGACCATGTCGACCTTGCCGCGATGCAGGTCGTCCATCAGGAACGGGCTGCGGCCGACATCGATTTCCAGGCGCAGGCGCGGGGCCGAGCGGGCGATGTGGCTGAGGATCGGCGGCAGGATCGTGTCAGCAATATCGTGGGGCGAGCCGATACGCAACACACCGCTAAGGCTGCTTTCGCGCAGGGAATTGAGCGCATCGTCGTTGAGCGACAGCATCTGCCGCGCGTGCCGCAGCAACTGCTGGCCCGCTTCGGTGAGCTGCTTTTGCCGGCCACGTTTTTCGAACAACGTGACCCCGACCTGCTGTTCCAGGCGCTGCATATGCTGGGTGACTGAAGATTGCGTGCGGGCCAGTCGGGCACCGGCTTCGGCAAAGCTGTGGTGATCGACCACGGCGATGAAGGTGCGCAGCAATTCGAGATCCAGGGTCGCCATGGCTATCGCTTCATATCAAGACTGAAAACCTAAACATTACAGTTTTTTATGTATAGATTGCATTTCCTTTACGTGAACTTCGCTGTGGGCTAATAAAATAACGGTTATATGTTTTTCGCCTGTAAACCAAACCGGGCGAGTTATAACGATATGAGATATCTGCATTTCCGTTGGCTCCAAGCGGTACCTAGGATGCCCACTCATCAGGTCGGGGTACGCCGATCATCCATGAGGGGAAATCCATGTTGTTCGAGCGCTCACCTGTCAAACATCTCCTGCCTGTGTTGCTGGGCGCCTTGGTCTCGTTGGCAGCCGTCGACATTGCCCAGGCCGACGCCACCCTGGAGAAGATCGAGCAGCGCCACGAGTTGGTGGTTGGCGTGCTGCTGTCCGGCGGCCCGTTCGGCGGCATTGACCCCGCTACCCAGAAACCTCGCGGCCTCAACGTTGACCTCGCCCAGGAACTGGGCCGGCAACTCGGCGCCGAGGTGCAACTGGTGCCGGTATTGCCCGCCAACCGCGTGCAGTTTCTGCAGCAGGGCAAAGTCGATCTGTTGATCGCCAACATGGAATGGACCACCGAGCGCGGTGAAATCCTCGGGTTCGTGCCTACGCCGTTCTACCGTGTCGGCGGCACCGCGGCGGTGCTCAAGGACAGCCGGATCAGCCGCTGGGAAGATCTGAAGAATCAACCGGTATGCACCTCCCAGGGCAGCAGCTACATCAAGCCGCTCACCGAGTTGGGCGTGCAGATCAAGGCCTTCAAGAGCTCCTCGGAGTCGCTGCTGGCGTTACGGGGCAACAACTGCGTTGCCGCCGTGCATGACGCCACGTTGATCAATCCACTACTTGCCGACAACGCCGAATGGCAGGGCTACCGCGCCCTGAGCCCGGAGCTGAACCCGGCCCCCTCGGTGATCTGGACGCGCAAGGGCGAAAGCGATACCCAGGCCAGGCTCGATCCGATCATCAAGCAGTTGCACCGCAGCGGCTGGTTGATCGACGCCCAGACTCGTAACCGCATCACCCCGGCGTCACCCGCCCTGGTCGAGTTGCAGAAGCAGTTCCAGGCCAACGGCGCCTGAGCAGCGTCGCTTGCAGCTTCCTCAACGACCCTCGACCGACGCGCAAGGTAATCGCCCATGTCTTCATTTTTCTTCCCTCGAACGCTGGCCGCCCTGTGCCTGGCCTTGACTGCCGGCTGCGCTGCCAGCCTGGCCCAGGCGGACGCCACGCTGGACAAGATCGAGCAGCGCCACGCCATCAGCGTCGGGGTGATGCTCAGCGGCGCGCCGTTCGGCACCATCGACCCCAAGACCGGCGAGCACCGGGGCTACAACGTCGAGTTGGCCCAGGGCATCGGCAAGGCGCTGGGGGTGGAGACGCAGACCGTTTCCGTGCTTGCGCCGAACCGCGTGCAATTCTTGCAGCAGGGCAAAGTCGACATCCTGATCGCCAACATGCAGTTCACCGAAGAACGCGGCGAGATTCTCGACTACGTGCCGACACCTTATGAAGAGGTCGGTGGCGCGGCGCTGATACGCAAGGGGGCCGGCATAGCGCAATGGGCCGACCTCAAGGGCAAACCGGTGTGCGTGTCCCAGGGCAGCAATTTCATCAAGCCGCTGCAAGAAACCTATGGCGCACAGATCAAGGCTTTTCGCAGCCAGTCCGAGTCGCTGTTGTCGCTTCGCGGCAATGGCTGCGTGGCTGCGGTGCACGTGAGCCCGACCATGCACGCACTGTTGAGCGAAGCCGAGTGGTCAGGCTTTGAGATCCCGCTGCCGGGGGACCTGATTCCTTCGAATTCGGTGATCTGGCTGCGCAAGGGCGAGCACGACACCCAGGCCAGACTCGATGCTGTCGTGCGCGACTGGCATCGCAGCGGTTGGCTGATCGAACTCGGCGAGCGCACCGGCATGGCACCGTCCCAAGCCCTGCGTGATCTGCACGCCAGGTATCAAAATGCGGCTCCCTTGGCCTCGCAGCCATGAGCCATTCACTCTTTGCGACCTTGCAGGCCCTGCTGGGCGCCAGGCATCTGCAACGCGGCGAGGAAGCCGCGCCGTACCTGACCGACAAGCAGGGGCGTTACGTCGGGCGAGTGATCGCCGCGGTCCATCCGGGCAGTACCGAAGAAGTCGCGGCGGTGGTCCGGGCTTGCGCCGCGACAGCTACGCCGGTGGTTGTGCAGGGCGGCAACACCGGACTGATGGGCGGCGCCACCCCGGACGACAGCGGCCGCTCGGTGTTGCTGTTGCTCGATCGGATGAACCGGATCCGCGCCGTGGACACCGACAATGACACCCTCACCGCCGAGGCGGGCTGCATCCTGCAAACCGTCCAGGACGTTGCCCGCCAGGCCGGACGCCTGTTCCCCTTGAGCCTTGGCGCCGAAGGCAGTTGCACCCTCGGCGGCAACCTGGGGACCAACGCCGGCGGCACCGCGGTGCTGCGCTACGGCAATGCCCGCGAACTGACCCTGGGCCTGGAAGTCGTGACCGCCGAAGGTGAAATCTGGAACGGTTTGCGCGGCTTGCGCAAGGACAATACCGGCTACGACCTGCGGGACCTGTTCATCGGCAGCGAAGGCACGCTTGGCATTATCACCACCGCGACGCTGAAATTGTTTCCGCTGCCCAAGGCTCAGGCCACCGCGCTGCTGGCGTTCGACTCGCTGGAGCAGGCGGTGGCGTTGTTGTCCCATGCCCGTGCCGGTTTTGGTGCCAGCCTGACGGCGTTCGAGTTGCTGAGCGCCGAGTGTCTTGCGCTGTTGCGCGAGCAGTTTCCCGATGGTCCGCGGCCCTTCGCCAATGCTCGCCAGCCATGGTTCGCGCTGTTGGAGCTGTCGGATAACCACAGCGAAAACCATGCCCGGGAAATCTTCGAACAGGTGCTGGGCGAAGCTTTCGAACAGCAGCTGCTGGCCGATGCGCTGATCGCCGAGAACCTCGTCCAGAGCCAGGCATTCTGGCAGCTGCGGGAGAACATCAGCGATGCGCAAAAGCGTGCCGGTCGCAACATGAAACATGACATCTCGGTGCCGATTTCTCAGGTCGTCGCGTTCGTTGCCCATACCGATGCGTTGCTCCAGCAGCATTTTCCCGGCGTGCGGCATTACACCTTCGGGCATCTGGGCGATGGCAACCTGCATTACAACGTTGCCCACCCGCTGGACTCCACGATTGATGCACACATGGCCCATTACGCCGCGCTCAGTCAGCGGGTGCACGACAGCGCCCATGCTCATGGTGGCTCGATCAGTGCCGAACACGGCATCGGCCAGCGCAAGGTGAACGAGTTGGGGCGCTACAAAAGTGCCGTAGAACTGGACCTGATGCGCCGGATCAAGCAAGCGCTGGACCCACGCAATCTGCTCAATCCGGGCAAGGTACTGGAGGAGGCGCGGCCATGACGCTTCATCTGTCCCAGCGCGTGCAGCGTGTCTCGCTGTCCGCCAATGCCGCCGCCAAGTCCCGTGCCACGGCCCTGCGTGAAGCCGGTCGGGACATTCTCGACCTGACCACCGGCGAGCCGGATTTCGACACGCCGGCGCACATCAAACAGGCGGCCTGTGCCGCCATTGCAGCCGGGGCCACCAAGTACACCCCGACGCCGGGCGTGAAAGCCTTGCGTGTGGCGGTGCAACACAAGCTGCGCAGGGAGAACCAACTGGACTATCCGCTGGCCTCCATCGTGATTGCCAACGGTGCGAAGCAGATCATTTTCAACGCCTTCGCTGCGACCCTCGATGATGGCGACGAAGTGCTGGTGCCGACGCCGTACTGGCCGTCCTTTCCGGACAGCGTGCGTTTTAATGGCGGCGTGCCGGTGTTCATCGAGTGCGGGTTGGAGCAGGGCTGCAAGCTCACGCCACGACAGCTTGAGCAGCATATCGGCGAGCGCACTCGCTGGCTGATCCTCAACAGCCCTGGCAACCCCAGCGGTGCGCTGTACAGCGAAGCCGAACTGCAAGGCCTGGCCCAGGTGCTGCGCCGATATCCCGACGTGCTGATTGTGCTGGATGAACTCTACGAACATATTCGTTTCGACGGGTTTGCCGTCCAGAGCCTCCTCAATGTCGCGCCGGATTTGCAATCACGGTGCCTAGTGGTGGGCGGGGTGTCGAAAACCTATGCCATGACCGGCTGGCGCATCGGTTTCGGCGCCGGACCGCAGGCGCTGACCGACGCCATGAGCGTGGTGCAATCGCAATCCACCTCGGGGGCTTCCTCGGTCGGCCAGGCGGCGGCGCTGGCGGCGTTCGAGGGCGGCCTGGATTTCCTGCCGGAACAGGTCGCGGCCTATCGTCAGCGCCGCGATGTGCTGGTGAGCCGCTTGCGTGATGTCGCAGGCCTGGAAGTACTTGAGCCGCAAGGTGGCTTTTTCGTTTTTGTCTGCTGCGCCGGGCTGCTGGGGCGCTATCGCCCGGACGGCCAGCGCCTGCAGCACGACGCCGATGTGGTTGCGTATCTGCTGGAAGAGGGCGTCGCCGGCGTCGCGGGCAGTGCTTATGGCTTGTCGCCGTGGTTCCGCCTGTCAATCGCCACGGCGACCGATACCGTCGCCGAAGCGGGTCGGCGTATCGCCCATGCCTGCGGCCAATTGAGGAGCGAACCATGAGCCATTGGCTGGAGCAACTCGTCCAGTGGAGCGCCGGGCTCGGCCTCAACTACAACTTCCTCCTCGACGCCTATCAGCGCGGCACGCTGGAGCAGGGCGCGCTGACCACCCTGTGGCTGTGCCTGCTGACGATTGCCGGCAGCTTGCTGGCGGGTGTCGGATTGGCCGCCCTGTTGACCTCCGGCAAGCCTTGGCTGGCCAGACCTGCGCGAGTGTTTGTCGAAGTCACCCGCAACACGCCGACGCTGGTGCAGCTGTATTGCGCCTTCCTGGTATTGAACATGCTGTTGACCCAGGCCGTCGGCGCGGCCAACCCGCTGACGCCCTTCGCGTGGGTGGTGATCGTGATTTCGCTGCACAAAGGCGCCTTCCACGCCGAGGCCCTGCGTGCGGGTATCGAAGCGGTGCCGACGGTGACCCTGGAGGCGGCCAGTTCACTGGCTTTCAACCACCGCCAATTGTTGTGGAACGTGCAACTGCCGCTGGCCCTGCGTTTTGCCTTGCCGTCGCTGATCAACAACCTGATCGACCTGGTGAAAATGACCGCCGTGGCCTCGGCTATCGCGGTGGGCGACATCACCTACGCGGCGATCATGATCTGGACCCAGAGCGACAACGTGCTGGAGTTGATGATTTTGATCCTGGCGTTTTTCGGCCTGCTGAGTTTTACCGTCAATTGCGTCGGGCGCTGGCTCGAAGCCCGCCTGAGGATGCCCGGTTATGGCCATTGATCCCTCCGCTGTCCTGCCCGTGGCCTGGCCGCGTCGCCATCTCGGCAAATTGCTGCTGGGGCTGGGAGCGCTGTGCTGGCTGGCTTATCTCGCGCCGAACAGCCCGGTGCTCAAGGCGCTGTGGCAATGGTCGCCGGCGTTGGTCGCAGGGTTTGGCCAGAACATCCTCATCAGCCTGCTGGCCATCGGTCTCGGCTCGGTGATGGGGCTGCTGGTAGGCGCCATGGTGCTGTCGCCGCTGCGGCTGTTGCAGTGGCCGGCGCGGATCTGGGTGCAGGTCTTTCGTAATGCGCCCTGGCTGGTGCTGATCTATTTCACCACCTATGTGTTCCCGTTCGAGATTCGCATTGGCACGGCCTATGTCGCGTTTCCCGACTGGGTCAAGGTGACCCTCGGCCTGGCCCTGCCGGCCAGTGCGAATGTCGCGGAAATCTTCCGTGGCGCCATCGCCTCGATCCCCAGCACCCAATGGGAGGCCGCGCGATCCCTGGCGTTCAACCGTGGGCAGATTTTTCGCTCGATCATCCTGCCCCAGTGCTTCAAGCGCATGTTGCCGCCGTGGATGAACCTCTATGCGGTGATCACCATGGGCACCGCGCTGGCCTCGCTGGTGGGCGTGCATGACGTGATCGATACCGCGCAGATCGCCAGCAACACCGTGAACCTGACGGGCTTCACCGTGCTGATCTACCTGAGCCTGCTGGTGCTGTTCTTTGCCTACTGCTACCCGATTTCCCGTATTACCCAATACCTGGAGCGACGTTATGCCTTCTACTGAAACCGTCGCCGAGCCCCTCGTCAGCCTGCGCGACCTGCACCTGTCGTTCGGCAGCAACCCGGTGCTCAAGGGCATCGACCTGGACGTACGCCGTGGTCAGGCCGTGTCGATCATCGGGCCGTCCGGCTCGGGCAAGTCGACAATCCTGCGTTGCATCACCGGGCTGCTGCAGCCCCAGCGTGGCAGCATCCGTGTCGGTGCCACCGAGGTCCATACGCTGGCCCAGGAGGCCCAGCGCATCGAGCTGCGCAAGCGCGTCGGGTTCGTGTTCCAGCAGTACAACCTGTTCCCGCACCTGTCGGTATTGGAGAACCTGGTGATCGCGCCGCGCAAGGTGCTCGGCCGCAACCGCAGCGATGCCGAAAAGGACGCGCGGGCCTTGCTCGCCAAGGTGCGCATGGAGCACAAGGCCGACGCCTATCCGGGGCAACTCTCGGGCGGCCAGCAGCAACGCGTGGCGATCGCCCGCGCGCTGGCGATGCGCCCGGAGCTGATTCTGTTCGATGAAGTGACCTCGGCCCTCGATCCGGAAACCGTCGGCGAAGTGTTGACGGTGATTCGCGAGCTGACCGAGGAGGGCATGACCTGCGTGCTGGTGACCCATGAAATGCGCTTCGCCGAAGAGATCAGCGACGTCGTCTATTTCACCGAGAACGGCGTGATCGTCGAGCACGGTAGCGCCGCCCAAGTCTTCCAGCATCCCGCCAGCGAGCGCACCCGGGAATTCCTGCGCCACGCCCTGGGCGACCCGGGGCGCCGGCCGCCTCTCGTCCAGGACGACCCGTATCTGTTGACCAACCTGAGCCGCTATAGCCTGTCCGTCTGAAAAGGAACCTGCCATGAATACCCGTAACCGTGCCGATGTGATCGAGGGCTTCCTCAAGCAAGTGCGCGTCATCCATCAGCGTGGCGTCGACCGCGCCGCGCTCAAGCAGATCGTCGTGCTGCTGGAAGGCCTGGCCGAACGCCGCGACCTGTTCAATTTCGAGGCGTTCCCGGCGCCGCAGCCGGGGCAGGGCAGCACCGCGTTTCGCTATCGCCTCAACGATGACGGCGACACCCCGACGCTGTACCTGAACTCGCTGCTGCCGGGCAAGAGCACCATCCCCCATAACCATGAGACCTGGGCCATCATCAGCGCCATCGAAGGTCAGGAAATCAACTACGTCTACCAGCGTGATGACGAAGGACGCGAGCCTGGATTCACCACGCTGCACTTGGAAAAGGAAGTGATCGTGCAGCCTGGAACCTCCATCGCTTTCCTTGGCGAGGACCTGCATGGCATTCGGGTCGCAGGCGAGCAACCGACCCTGCATTTCCATCTTTATGGCCTGCCGCTGGAGTCGCTCAACGGCCGTTACGGCGTCGAAGCCGATGGGCGAATCCTCAACTACAACGCCTCGCAGATGGCGCCGTCGATCAAGGCCTACGCCTGACGGCCTCTTGCCTTCCAGTCTTTCACTTTTTCCAGCGGGACTACCATGAGCCAGACCTTGACTCCCCAGCAACTGCAGCAGTGGTTGTTCGACGGGCAGGAAATCGCCCTGTTTGACGTGCGTGAGCACGGCCAGTACGGCGAAGCCCATCTGTTTTTCGGGGTGAATCTGCCCTATAGCCGCCTGGAGCTGGAGGCTCGACGGCTGGCGCCGAACCTTCAGGTCCGGTTGGTGCTGCATGACCAGGATGGCGGCGACCTGGCGGAGCGCGCGGCGCAGCGCCTGCACGTGCTGGGCTACGCCAACGTGCACATCCTGGAAGGTGGCGCCGACGGTTGGCAGGCCGCCGGCTATCAACTGTTCGCTGGCGTGCATGTGCCGTCCAAGGCTTTCGGCGAGCAGGTGGAGGCGGTCCGTCACACGCCTCACGTCAGCGCTCGCCAACTGGCGCAATGGCAGGCTCGGGGCAAGCCGCTGGTGATCCTCGACGGCCGGCCGCTGGAGGAGTATCGCAAGATGACCATTCCCGGTTCGATCTGCTGCCCGAATGGCGAACTCGGGTACCGCGTGCATGATCTGGTGCCGGACGAGCAGACCCCCATCGTGATCAATTGCGCCGGCCGGACCCGCAGCATCATCGGCGCCCAGACGCTGATCGACCTCGGTCTGAAAAACCCGATTTATGCGCTGGAGAACGGCACGCAGGGTTGGCATCTGGAAGATTTTCACCTGGAGCACGGCAGCCAACGGCGTTATGCCGACCAGGTGTCGAGCGCCACATTGCCGACCCAGCGCCTGGCGGCGACACGCCTGGCCGAGCGGGCCGGGGTGCCGACCGTCGAGGCTGCCCAGGTCGAGCGGTGGGCGGCGGAGGCCGGGCGCAGCCTGTTTCTCTGCGACGTGCGCACCGCCGAGGAGTTTGCCGCCGGCACATTGCCGGGCGCGCAGCACGCGCCGGGCGGACAGTTGATTCAATCCACCGATCTGTATGTGGGCGTTCGTCAGGCGCGGGTGGTGCTGTTTGACAACGACGGCGTGCGTGCACCGATCATCGCCAGTTGGCTGCGGCAGCTCGGGCATGAAGCTTTTGTATTGTCGGGCGGATTGAGCAGTGGCCTGGCGTTGCCGCTTCCAGCCGTCTTCGCGCCTGCGGAACTGCCCGGGATCAGCGCGCAGGCCGTGGCGGATGCCCTGAGGGATGACGCGGTGGCGCTGATCGACCTGCGTTCGAGCAACGCCTATCGCAAAGGTCACATTGCCGGGGCGCGCTGGTCAATCCGACCCTTGCTGGCCGGTGCGCTGGCGGGCGAGCGGCGGCCGCTGGTGCTGGTCGCCGATGATCCTCGGCTGGCGGCCGTGGCGGCGCTGGAGCTATCGCGAACCGATGTTCATTGGCTCGATGGCGGGGTCGATGCGTGGCGCTCGGCCGGCCTGGCGCTACGAGAAGGCGCCGACACGTTGCCGGATGAACAGTGCATTGATTTCCTGTTTTTCACTCACGACCGGCATTCCGGAAACAAGGACGCGGCGCGCCAGTACCTGGCGTGGGAAATCGGCCTGCTGGCGCAAATGAACGAAGCGGAGATCGCCAGCCTCAACCCGTTGCAGGGCCCGCCTCAAAGCGCTGCCGATGCGCGGCTTCGCACCCGCCTGATTCATGGCGCGCGCAGCGAGAAGGGCACCGGCGCCCGGTCCGTCAATGTGCCGGTCAGTCGTTTGAGCACGGTGCTGTTCGACAACCTCGCACAGATGCGCGACGCCCGTTCCCGGCGCGACAGCGAGCGAGTGCTGACTTATGGCGCTCGCGGCAACCCGACGGCCTTCGCCCTCGAAGACCTCGTTACCGAACTGGAGGGCGGCTACCGCACCCGGCTGTTCGGTACCGGGTTGGCTGCCGTGGCGCAAACCTTCCTGGCCTACCTGCGGCCCGGCGATCATGTCCTGATCACCGATGCGGTGTATGCGCCGGTACGCCGCGTGGCCCGGGATTTCCTCGAAGCCTTCGGCGTAGAAGTCGGCTATTTTGCCCCCGACGGCAGCGACCTGCCCGGACGGCTGCAAGCCAACACCCGGATGGTCTACACCGAAGTGCCCGGCTCACTGCTGTACGAACTCTGTGACTTGCCGGCCATCGCCGCGCTCTGCAAGCCGCGCGGCATCCTGCTTGCCGTGGACAATACCTGGGGTTCGGGCGTGCTGTACCGGCCGCTGGCGTTGGGCGCAGACATCTCGATCATGGCCCTGACCAAATACCTGAGCGGCCACAGCGACGTGGTCATGGGCAGCGTGTGCACGCGCCAGGAGGCTTGGCCAGCACTGGCGGCCATGAGCGACACCTTTGGCAACACCGTCAGCCCCGACGACGCCTATCTGGTCCTGCGTGGCGCACGCACCCTGGCGCCACGCCTCGACACGCATGAGCGCCAGGCACTGGCGATCGCCCATTGGTTGCAGGCGCAGCGGCAGGTGAAACGGGTCTTCCACCCAGCACTGCCCGATCATCCCGGTCACGGTCTGTGGTTGCGGGACTTCAAGGGCAGCAATGGACTGCTGTCTTTTGAGCTTCGCGAAAATGACGACGCGTACCTGGAGCGTTTTATCGATGCGTTGCAGGTGTTCGGGTTGGGGGCGTCCTGGGGTGGGTTCGAGAGTCTGGTGACCGTTGCCGATACCCAGGATCGGCAAAGCGCCGAGGATCGGGCGTTGAACCCGGTGGTGCGCTTGCATGTGGGGTTGGAGGATGTCGAGGTGTTGATCCGGGACCTGCAGCGGGGCTTTGTGGCTGCCGGATGATTTACCAGACTTCTGGTTTCTCCAATGAGGCAGGCATGAGGTCTACCGCCGAAAAACGCTTGGCCCAGAGATGCGCCTGACGAAATTGCTGAACGGTGGCATGGTCGCTCTGACTGGCGAGCGCTGCAACGACGGTGTTGCGCAGGTCAGTCCCTTGATCCACGATCCAGACGCCCGGCTCCCGGTCGCGCAGGGCCATTTCACCGAAGCGGGTCGAGATGACAGGCAGGCCGAGGGCGCGGTACTCGTAGTATTTGATCGGGTCGACCGAGGCGGTGAGGCGGTTGAGCTTGAACGGAATCAGGCCTACCGAAAACGTTGCCATGGCCGTCATTGCATCGGCATGGGAACACTCGGGTAGCAGCTCGATGTTGGCGGGCAATACGCAGGGCGCCGGTGTGAAGACGGGGCCGATCAGCCGGATGCGGTTTCCAGGGTTGGCCTGGGCCAGCGCGGTGACCAGGTCCCAGTCGAACCAACGACCCAGGGTGCCGACATAACCAAGCACCTGTTGTTTGGCGGCCAGGTCCAGGCTTTCGACCGGCGCCAGTCCGCGCACGTCACAGGCATTGAGGGCCAGTTCCACCTGGTCGGTCATGCCCAGGAGTTTATTGCGCAGGTGGCTGGAGGAGGCCAGCACTCTGTCTACCCGTCGAATAAGCTGCGCCTGGCGACGCTCCATGGACCGGCGTGACAGGCCCTGATAAAAGGCCGGAAAATCATCCATCGCGTCGTAGACGGCAGGGCTTGCAGGCATGCGTGCCAGCAGTTGCAAGGCCAGTTCGGAAGGTTTTCCGACACCTATCAGGCAGGGGCCGGCGGCGGCAAACGCCGCAATCTCCTTGAACAGGTTGCGCCACAGTCGCTTGAGCAGCATTGCCGAGCCTGGGAGCGGCTCAATGGGGAGGCTCCGGGGTTTGCAAACGTGCAACCAGGGGGGAACGGTGACGCTGTGCTGATCGGCAACAGGCGGCTTGGACCTGATGTCGTTCAACGTGGGCAAGCGCGTCGGGTATGGATCGATCCAGAGCACCTGTGCGCCAGTCTGGTGGTGATACCAGTTGACGAAATGATGCGGGCGCTGGCTGAAACTGGTCCATGGCACCGGGGACAGGTAGATCATTCTCATGGCTGAAAGTGCTGGCGCAGGACGTCGGCAATACGCGTTGCGGCCCTGCCGTCGCCATAGGGGGAAACGCCCCGCGCCATGCCCTGATAGGCCTGAGGGTCATCCAGGAGATGCTGTGCCTGTTCAACGATGGTGTCTCGATTGGCGCCCACCAACTTGACTACGCCGAGGTCGACCGCTTCGGGGCGTTCGGTTTCTGTCCTGAGTACCAGCACCGGCTTACCCAGGGCAGGGGCTTCTTCCTGCACGCCCCCGGAATCGCTGATGATCAGGTATGAACGCTTGATTGCCGCGACAAACGGAGCGTAGTCCAGCGGTGCGCAGAGGATGATGTTCGGGGTTCGGCCGAGCAACTGATGCGCGACGTTCTTGACGTTCGGGTTGGGGTGGACGGGATAAAGAATCTGGATGTCCGGGTTCCGTTCGGCCAGGCGCTTGAGTGCCTGGCAGATATCCTGGAATGGTTCGCCGAAGTTTTCCCGACGATGGCAGGTCACCAGCACCATGCGTCTGTGCGCATCGAGTGGGACGGTCAAGGCTGAGTCCTGTGCCGCGGTCATCAGCAAGGCATCGATGACAGTATTGCCGGTCAGGGTGATATCACTGGCGGCAACACCTTCGTCCAGCAGGTTGGCCACGGCGCCCTGGGTCGGCGCGAAATGCCAGCGGGCCAGCTTGCCGGCGATCACCCGGTTGGCCTCTTCGGGGAACGGATTGTACAGGTCCCCGGTACGCAGGCCCGCTTCGACATGGCCGAAGGGTATTCGCAGGTAGAAACACGCCAGTGCGGCACTCATGACGGTGGTCGTGTCACCTTGAGCCAGTACCACATCCGGTTTCTCGGCTTGCAGGACGCCGTCGAGTTCACGCAGCAGGCGTGAGGTCAGCGCTGCCAGAGACTGGTTGGGACGCATGATGTCCAAATCGAGGTCGGCATCGATCGCAAAGCCCTTCAGTATCTGGTCGAGCAGGCCGCGGTGCTGGGCGGTGGCGAGCACCCGGCACTCGATGTTTTTCTCGGCCTTGAGGGCGTTGATCACCGGGGCCATCTTGATGGCTTCGGGGCGTGTACCGACGATGCAGAGTACTTTGCGGGTCATGACTGCTGATTTCCTATCATTGTTGTCAGAGAGCGTGCTATCCGGTCCGCGTTGGCCATCAGAGTCAACGTGTGCGATTTCTCGGTAAGGCTGGGCAGACAGGCGCCATCAACGACATGCACGCCGTCGAGGCCTGCGACCTGGCCAAGGCGATCGGTCTGGCCAATCTTCGGAGTCGAGTGCATGGGCAGGGTTCCCGCATAGTGGATATCTGCTCCCGGTCTGCCGACGGTGAAGCTCATGGGCATCAACAGCGCGCCCATCTTCCAATAGATCCGCCGCAGCCTGGTCTCGGCGGCTTTCATGATCCCGGGGAGCTCGGGATGCACTTGGCCGGTGATGCTCAACGAACCGTCGGGGCGCAGCAGCGCCGTATTGCTGGACAACTGCCCGGGAAGGAAGACGTTGCCAACGACGCACGCGCTGAGCAGGTTCCTCAGCAATTCGATGCTGTAGCGTTTGCTCATGGGAATCCGGCTGACGAACTCGGTCATGGGCAAGCCCGTGGTGCTGAACGTCGAACCGAAAGCTGTGGCGCCGGACTTCAACTCCAGGGTGAACGAGAGCTGGCCCAGGCCAAATACCGGCACTCTCGGGGTGCCGAGCATTCTTGGCAACCATAGTAGGAAGGCCGCCGTCGGCGATGACAGCAGCGGTACCGGTGCCGAATGGTTCAGGCACTTGAGGACGAGCCGGGTCGAGGCCAGCGTGCCCGCCGCCAGTAACAGGCGGGCACCGCGCAAGCGCCGGGCGGAGCGATGATCGGTGACGGTCCATGAGTCGTCCTGTTTCAGCAGATCCTCCACCAGGAAATTCTGGACGTGCTGGAACCCAGGGTATTGCTTGAGTTTTCGCAGCTCTTGCGAGGCGCTGTACAAGGCTTGGTGGTGGCAGCCCCACAAGCAGTTTCCAGAAAGATCGCAGGCCTTGCGCTCGTCGAGGGGCTGGCTCAAGGCGGCGACCCTTGAACGGCCAAGGCGAAACCCCAGGTCGGGAAACACCGCTCGGCGCCGGGTGTAGCGGTCGAGCAAGTGCTGATGCAGGCTGTCCAGCGGCAGGGGTGGTTGCGACCACTCATCCAGACCGAAGTAGCTGGAGAGATCGTCGTCGAGCCGGCCACTGATACCGATCCGGCGCGCGACTGTTTCGTAGGACACTTGCATCTCGGAATAATCGATGGGCAGCCCGGCGAAGTCACCGGCGCCCAGCGCTGCCACGCCGCAACCCCAGGCATTGGACAGGCCTCCGGTGGCCAGTGATCCGATGCCGATGAAGTTTTCGGTCTCGATGCGATTGCCGGCGCTGAACCCTTCGAAGACATGGGCGTGGGTCGGCGTCTTCAGCTTGGGCGACACGGCGTCCAGTTGGTCCAGGGCGTGGAAGTTTTCGCCAATTATCCATTTCCACTGATGCGCGTCGTTGGCCCTGGCACTGAGGAATGAGCGGGTTGGCGGTGCCAGTGAGTCGCTGTTGGCCTGGGCATCAACCATGAGCACTCGCAGGCCCGCCTTGACCAGCGGATAGGCCGCTGAAGTCCCGGCTGGGCCGCTGCCGACAATGATCACATCGAACTCAGGCTTCACGGTGGGCTTCACTTCCAAGCAGCAGCGGGCGGGCAAAAGCACGGCACGACAACGCCGCGATCTTCCAGACCAACGCTTTGACCGAGGTGAGTCCCAACGCAGCCAGCGTGGCGACAAGGCTGTGCGGCCATCGGGTGCCGAGAAACACCTGCGCGCCTTGGGGGCTGGCTTCGGCGATACCGAGTGCAACCTGCAGGCGCCAGGCCAGCTCCTGGCCCTCGGGCGTGCCCAGGACGCCGGGGTTGTCCAGCAGCGTCAAGAGTATCGGCCAGCCCATCAGCAGGCGTGAGTGGATGACGGGACGGGTTTTGCCCGCACGCTCCAGTGCCCTTGCATAGCGCCTTACCAGGCTTTTTTGCGGCGGGCGCTTGAGCAGGTAGCCCAAGAGCACCGCCGCTTCCTGTAGCAGGCCTCGACGTTGCCCATGGCCGGAGCGATGCATGCCGTGGGCAAGAGGGCGCAACGCGATGCCGAGTTTTTCCAGGGAACGCTCGCTGTCCATGGGCGGCAGATGAATAAGGGAAAAGATCCGCTCCAGGCCCAGCTTTCTGCTCAAGGACCGTCCGAGTATCAGCCGCAACAGCCTGAGCAATGCCACCGGCAGAGGGATTGGCATGCGCACGGCGCGGACCCGGTGCGTCGCAATGGCGCTCAGGAAGCGCCCAAAAGCAATCGGTTTTACGGCACCCAGCTTGAGGACCTCACCATGAATGTCGTCCCGCTCGGCGATGGCCAGTATCGCGGCCGCGAGGTCGTCGACATGAATGGGCTGCACGCAAGGCGCTGGCATGAGGATCGGAGTGAACGGGCTCCGGCGAACCAGCCCGGTCAACAGACCAAAAAGCCCGCATTCGGGGCCGCCGTACACTTGTCCGGGGCGGATTACGTTACCCCCGGCGGCAAGCACATGCTGTTCGATACGCCACTTGGTCCGGCCATAAACGCTCGGGGCCGTGGCCCAGGCGGTTTGGCTGGAAATGAAGATGAACCTGGCCGAGCCTTGTCGGGCGCAATCGATCAGCGCCAGGGCCGCGTTTATTTCAGCGTCCGCGTTAGTGTCAGTATGGGGCGATGTGTCGGCCGCCAGATGGATCACCGCCTGAGTGCCGGCCGGGCACTCGGGCGCCGGGCCCCGCAGGTCATAAGGAAGCCAGGCATAGGGGGCAGGGCACGGCTTGCGGGTGGCGCAAATGACTTCGTGACCGCTTGCCGCCGCGAGGGCAGTCAAGCGTCGTCCAATGTAGCCGGTCGCGCCGGTGATCAGTAGCGTCATGGTCGTGCGCCTTGGGCTCGGTCAGCGGGAGCCGGCGGGTGCGTATCGGTACGAAACACGAACCGCTTGCTGATCCAGTAGGTCAGCGCTACGCAGATCACGTCGCTGACAAATTTCACCGGGACAGGGTTATCGATGAGGTACAGCCCCGCGCTGAGCAGCACCGAAGCGAGCGGAATATTGATGGCGAGCAATGAAAAATAGCGCAGCGCTTGAGCCTTGCTGCCAACGCGTGTCGTCTGGAATGTGAAATGCCGATGCGAAAAGAACGCGAACGTCCCGGCCACGCCTTTGCCAGCGACATTGGCCAGCACGGGTTGGTTGTCGAATAGCGCGAGCAGCAACAAAAACGTCCCCATGTCCAACCCATAGGCCACGAGTTGGATGGCGCCGTATCGGATGAAGGTCAAGACGTCCTCCGGATCACCACGATGTGGTGCAAGGCCAGTATCCGGCGCAGCGGATACAGCAGTTTTTCGATGACCTTGAGCACAGGGATGAATACGTCAGGCAATAGCTGGCGAAAGTTCAGGCCGCCGGAAATCAGGTAACGAAGATAATTGCCGCAGATTTCCTGGTGGACGATCTCCAGACCCGGGTACTTGTGCTCGAACGCCTGCCGGTCGCGAACGAAAACGATGTAGCTGAGGGCCTGGTTGGCGCCGTTCATGGGGCCGGTCGACGGTGTATGCCAAGAGGGGAAGTGCGTGTCGAAGCCTTCGGACTTGAACAGGCGCTTATAGAGGAACGCGGCAAAGGGGCCATGAAAGGGCTCGATCAAAATGGCCCCGCCGCCGATCCTGAGCGTCCTTTCCAGCTCCGTGAAAAAGCGCTCGGGGTGAGGAAAATGATGAAAACAATTCTGGCCATAAAAGGCCCTGACCGAATCATCGTCCAGGCTCATTGCCTCGGCATCGAGCGCCATGTCGAGTTTCTCGCTGGCGACAACGTCCGTGGCCAATACGTGCGGGTACGAATCGCGCATCGGCGCGATGCCCGCTCCCAACTCCACCTCCAGGCCCCCGACCTGGAAATAGCGGTCTGCCAGTCGACGGAACGCGTGGTGGAACTCTACGAAGACGTCCCGAAGCATTTGCTTGCGCTCAAGCACTTTGCCGTGAAGTTCAAGGCGTTCGCAGCCATCGACATCCAGCCTCTTGAGCGACGGGTCCGATAAAAGATCTCTTAGCGCTTTAATGACTTTTCTTCCCGCAATGAAGTGGCCCTGCGCCTGGAATGCCGAGGCCTGTTGGGGACCGAGGCGATGTCGTAACCGAGAAACGCCATGATCAATTGCAGCCCCATGAGCATGGGCAATGCGCTGAGCATCACGGTGCCGGCTGGCGTCGCGACGCCATGCTGCGCCGACTCGAACCAGTGATAACTGCCGAACAGGATGCCGAACACGAACATCAGGATCCCGATCGGCAGCTCGATCGAAGCCAGGGACATGTCGCGCAAGTAGTAGTTGTAGAGCACGCGCTTGGTGAAGTTGCGCAGATGCTTGAAGAGAAATTCGCCCACGATCTTCGAGATCTCCAGGTGACTGACTTCATCGCCGTAGCGGGCTTCCATCGGAATATCCACTACCACCGCGCGCACGGTGTTCAGGCGGAACAGAATGTCGGTCTCGAAAAAATAGCGTTGGCTGACCTTGTCCAGGGGCAGCAGCCTGGCGACGTCACGGTGAATCGCGGTATAGCCGTTGGTCGGGTCGAACAGATCCCAGTAACCCGTCGACAGTTTGGCCATCAACGACAACACGGCATTGCCGAACAGACGAATTCGCGGCATCGACTGGACTTCCTCCAGGTCGAAAAACCGATTGCCCTTGGTGTAGTCGGCTTCACCCGCCAGGATCGGTTCGATGAACAGCGGAATCAGGGTCGGGTCCATCTGACCGTCGCCGTCGACCTTGACGATGATACTCGCGCCGTCAGCGAGGGCTGCTCGATAGCCGGTCATGACCGCACCCCCCACACCTTTGTTGATGTCATGGGGCAGCACCTTGACCCGAGGGTCGTTACAGGAGGCCAGGACATGCCCGCCCGAACCGTCCGGGCAGGCATCGTCAATGACATAGATGCGCCAGACTTCCGGCCCGATGGCGTCGATGACGCCGACGATATGTGCGGTGACCCGATAGCTGGGGATGACGACGGCAACGCGTAGTTCACCCGTGAAAATCGCTGTTGTTGTGTTCATCGATTTGCCAACTATTGCCTGAATGAAAGTGATTTGAACTCCAGGGGAGTGTCGGTATGCCCGGACGCATAAATGACCGCGGACGTAGCATTAGCCGGGGCAATGACACTCATCTCATGGGTCTCCCAATGCGTGGTGCAATCAAACGTTTCGATGCTGGCGCTGATGAAGTCGCCTTGGTCGTCAATCCAGTTGGCCTGGATTCTTCCGGTAGTGGCTGCCTCCGTGCAGCGTGCGGACACACTGTTGGTGTAGGTCAGCCCCGGCGTGACGTCGACGCGCTGTGTGGCGGGTGTCTTGACGTTGACGGTGAGGATCTTGCGCGAGGTGTCATAGGTCGAGGGTGACAGCAGGTTCCAGCCGTCGAGGCTGGACAGGTCCGGATTGAGCAGGAGCTCGTAGTGGGTGGCGTTGAGTTTGCGCAGGTCCAGGTTACCCAGCCTGGAATACGACGTGGACACGGCGAGCAGGCGGTCGAGCTGTGCCTGGGGAAGAGACTTGAGATCGATCACCAGCCAGTTCACCTGGCGCTGGCGCAAGCGCCGGGTAAGCTCCGCCGGCGTGGTCGCTGCGTCGAATTCGCCCTTCCACTTCAGGTTGTACCACGATGCGTAAAGGGCATCGCCATGCAAACCCGCCATCAAGGGCGACGCAAAAACCGCCACGGGTTGATAACCGCTGTTCAAGGCGTTGACGGTGTCGACCATTTTCCGGATCGGCAGGCGCTCCAGCAAAAAGGCCTCCCGACCGGCCTGGCTCAACAGTGCCGAGGGTTTGATTTCGCCATAGTAAGTCGCGGCCTGGATGAAGCGAGTGTTGGCCAGGACCAACACGGCACCGGCTGCGATGGCGAGGCTGCGGGGGAACGCCCTGGCGTCGGAAAAGGGCAGGGCGAGGATCACCGAGAACAGCGCAAAGGAGGGAAACACATAACGCAGATAGGCCGTTGACTGGAACGTCATGAACATCGCGCCGGCGCCGACCAGGAGGATGCACAGGGCTTTTTTGTTGCCACTCAACAGCACGGCGACGGCCGCTGTGGGTAGCAGCAGCCACTGGAAACCCGCCGCGCCGACCCGCCCCTCGATGAACTGCGGCGACTGGAAGACCATTCGATAGAGGGTGTCCCAGGTCATCCCGGTACCGAACGTGGCGGGCGGTTCGAAGTTCATGTCCGGCCAGAGCGGCGAATGGAAAACCCCGTTGAAAAACGGGAACACCGGATTACCGGTCAAGTACCCGGCGCAGACGTAAGGGGTAGCGCCCGCCAGCAGCAGGCCGGCGCTGCCGAGCATGAGGGTCTTGGCGATTCCTCGCACGGCCCAGGCCTTGTACTGCAGCAAGAGGACCAACAGCAGGACCGGCAGGACACTCAGGGTCACCGCCTTGGTCGCCATGGCGAAACCCAGCAGGACACCGGCCAGGACCAGTTGCGAAAGGCGTTCCCGAGGATCCGCAGTGAAGCCTGACACCTTCAGGATCGCCAGGGTCCCGGCCAGCATGAAGGCGGTCCACGCCGACTCTATGTGCAGGCTGCTGCTTTCAGCGAAGGCGAGGGGCGTCGACAGGAAGATCAGGCTTGCCCAGCGAGCGCTCGTGGCGGAGCCCCCGGCCCAGAGGGTCATGTTGCGAATCTGCCACGCCACCAGCAAGGCGAATGCGCTATTGCTCAGGCGTGACGCCGTTTCGCCCGCCAGCATATAGACGATGCTATAGATCCAGTCGGCCAGCATGGGCATTACGGCCCACACATAGGTGTTTGCATCGAACGACCATTGGTGCCGCTGGGCCAGGTGTGAAGGGACGAAGAGGTGCATGGCCAAGGCGTCGTGGCCGACCTCCGGCATGAAGGCTACCAGCACGTAGAGGCAGGCGAAGCCGCCAATCAATACATCGAGCCCGGTTTGCATGGGCGTATGTGCCGAGCGGGTGGACTGGATTTGTGCCAGCAGTTCGCGACCTATCGACAGGACCTGTTTGCGCCCCAGTACAAGCGGCAGTGCCAACATCGCGCCATACAGCCAGGGATAATTGATCGGCATATACGCAGCCAGGCCTGTCAGCGTACCGAACGTGCCGGTGCCCATCAGCAGATGGATGCTCCAGTCGGCCGGATTTTCTTGCCTGAGCAGCCACCTGCCGAGCACGGTGGCAGACAGCGCGAAGACCGCGACGACAATCACCGGCCAGATCTGCGAGCAGGCAATGGTCAGGCACGCCAGCAGGCCAAGGCAAAGAATGATCGGCGGCTTGCGAGTGAAGGCGGTAAGGGCCGCCAGGACTGCCACTGACAGCAGTATCGTGCGGCTGCTGCTGTTCATGGAGGCCAGTTCAAGCGTCGAAAAACCGTACACGCCGACCGCCGTACTCGCCAGTAAAACCAACAGCACCACTGCGTATTTCAGGCTGAATCTGGGCAAAATATCGTCTCGGCTGAAGGAACTCGCTTAAGGCTTTCTCGATTCATTGTGGCGAGGGAGCTTGCTCCCGCTGGGCGGCGCAGCAGCCCCAAAAGCTGAATGCAACCTACCTGGCACGCTGCGGTGGCCGGGTTCAGGGCCGCTTCGCAGCCCAGCGGGAGCAAGCTCCCTCGCCACGGTTGGTCAACGCTCGTAAACAGCGTTGCATCCAAGAGGGGCCTATACATCTCGGTACGTGTGCGGAACCCAGGATCCCCATTTGTTCTCGTAGATCGCCCGGTTCTTCTCGAAAAGTGCCTGTTTTTTCCTGGCACCCAAGGTGTTGAACGAGGCGGACAGGTGGTGATGGACGAAGACGTCTTCGGCGCAAGCCGCGCGCAGGCCGCGACGCTGCACGCGGCGGCAATAATCGTCATCCTCGAAGAACCCCAGGCCGTACTCCTCGCACAGGCCCCCAATCTGCTCGTAGGTCGAACGCGGGAACATCACGCAGAAAAACGCCAGGGTGTTGATTTCAAACCACTCGCCCATGCGGGCACGGGTCATTTGCGCGGCTTCGGCGGGCATGTCCTCCATCCGTCCATAACGGGTGCGGACTTTGGCTTCGTTGCCGATGTTGTTGGTGACCGGACCGATGATGCCGATTTCCTCGTGGTCCTTCAGATGACGGATCAACCCCTTGATCCAGCCGGCGGTGACAACCGTATCGTTGTTCAGGATGACCAGGTAATCGCCACTGGCTGCCGCGAGCCCTTGGTTGTTCCCTGCGGCGAATCCCTTGTTATCCGGATTGAGGATGACGATCCGTTCGGGATGTCCCTTGGCCCAGGCAGTGAGATAGGTCGGGGTCTGGTCGCTGGAGCAGTTGTCGACCACGATGATTTCAAGGTTCGGGTACTGGCTCTGGGTCAACAGACTGTCGAGGCAAGCCTTGGTCAGTTCGAGGTTGTTGTAGGTCAACACCACGACGCTGACCTTGGGCAGGGGCAATGACGCGATGGCCTTGCGCAGGCTGGCGGCCCGATGCTGCCAGGTCTGGCCCTGGGCGAACGATTGACGCGCCCTTGGCGTTGCGCCGACCTCTGGCAGAGCGTCGAGTACACCGCGTATGGCCGAGATGAACTCAGTCGGCTGTTCGACCGTCCAGACCAGTTTGCCGAACTGGCTCAACTCCGGCAGTTTCACCGACACTACCGGTTTTCCTGCGCTCAGGTATTCATAGACCTTGACCGGATTGGTGGCGAGCGTCAGGGGCATGACCTTGAACGGAAGCAGGCAAACGTCCATGGCGTAGAGGTAATAGGGCAGGGAGGCATACGGGACTTCGCCTTCCAGGACCACATTCGGGCAGGCCTTGAAATATTTTTTCGCCTGGACGACATCGCTGCCGATCAACAGGATCAGCTGCTGCGGGAAGGACTGGGCGACGCGTTTGACCAGTTCAAGGTCGAACCATTCGGCGATGACGCCGTAGTAGCCGATGATCTTTCTGTTGGCCGGGTCCCGGTAGATCTTGTCGGGGCGTTGGCTGAAAAAACCGTATTCGCAGGCGTTGCGGATCACCTCTACGTTGCGGTTTTCCCGCTTGCCGTGTTGTTCGATCCAGTCGGAAGTCGCCACCAGCAGATCGGCCCGGCGCATCAAGGCGATTTCCAGGTCGAGCAGTTCCTGGGCAACATTGCCGAAACCTTCGTGATGATCCATGCAGTCATAGACCAGCGTGGCGTTGGGGACACGTCTTGCCAGCGGGAACCAGTAGGCGTGCTGGACGATGCAGTCCACGGCGGAGACGTTCGCCGCGTCCAGCAGCATGGCCAGGCCTTGGCACAACTGGCGGATCGCGGCGGCTGACGGCGGGGCATGATAAATGGCCGGAGCCCCGCGCACCTTGAAACGGATCTGGAACAGCCGCTCGGAGCCCTCCAGGCGCTCCGCCTCGAAGCCGGGGGCATCACCGTCGATAAAGTGGTTGGAGATATAAAACGTCGTTTGTCCCGCCCGCGCCAACTCCTTGGCCAGGTTTTGTGGGCGCTGGATGCGAAAGTGCCAGTCGATTACGCCGAACATCAGGATCATCGGCTGCCCGTGACTGGATGGCACGGCAAGGTCAATCGGTGGTAGCAGGGGTTGCAGCGGCGCGAGGCTTGGGGACGCCGATGATTCGCCGGCTGTCGCCGTGGTGCGTTTCAGCCAGCTTCGAAGCCGCTGGGCCAGCCTGCTTTTCTGCTGTGCGGTGAGCGGCAACCAGGCGTAGATCCGGCGCGATAATTTATACAGCTGCTTGCGTATCGAATAACGCAGCGGTGCGCGTTCGATGGCGTTGGCCCAGTCGGAAAGCTTGAACAGCTCAGTCTGTTTCGCCGCCAGTTGTGCGCGCAAATCCACCGCCCAATCGGACAGCTCCACCGCTTGGCGTTCTTTTGCGCGAAGTAATGCCTGGGTGTCTTTGAGGCGCCGTTCGGTCACCTGCAACTGCTCGCGCAGTCGCCCGGCCTTGCCTTCCTGAAGCGACAGCCGAGTGCGAAGCGCTTGTGAGCCGAGGTTCAGTTGCTTGATCAGCCGGTCCCGATTCTCGATTTCCTTGACCAGCTGCAAGGCTTCAATGGATCTGGACTGCGTTGAGCGAGTCAGTTTGTCAATGTGATCGACAAGACGGTTGATATGATCCATGCGTTCTTCCAGTCCCTTGGACATTACGGCAACGCACCCCGGGTCTTGCAGGTGTGTTGTCGACTTCAATAACCAGGTAGGCCCAGATTCCAGCCGTGCCACCCATCAGCATAGCGGCTGCTGGACGAGGCGCCACGTCAACAAACTCAGATGACATCGGCAAAGCCTTTGCGTGTCCTCTGGAACCAGGCGAATCCGGCACAGGCAATCGACAAGGAAATTGCCGAATAAGTTGCCAGGTGCGCCCATTGTGGCGTCCTGCCCCAGAACAGTACGTCACGAACCATTTCCACCGGCAGCGTGAGGGGGTTCGCCTGCAAGGCGGCCTGATAGCTTTGTGGAAGTATCGAAAGGGGATAGAAAATCGGCGAGAGAAAGAGCATCGCCGTGATGACAATGCCAATGAACTGGCCGATATCGCGCAGGTATACGCTTATCGAGGCGAGGAACCAGGAAATACCCAGCGTCAACAACACCAACGGAAACAGCACCAACGGCAGCAGAAGGGCGGTTGCCGGAGGGGTTCCGAACAGGACGATATAGAAGAGCAGCCAGGCCAGGATGCTGATCGCCATGTGGAACAGCGCCGCGCCGAGCGACACCATCGGCAGGGTTTCCAGTGGGAAGACAATCTTCTTGACGTAGTTGGTATTGGCCAGCACCAGGCCCGGCGCGCGGTTCAGGCATTCGGAAAACAGGTTGAACACCAGCAAGCCCGCGAACAGCACCAGGGCGAATTCGCTCTTGGACTCGCCGCCACCCGACCAGCGGGCCTTGAAGACCACGCTGAACACGAACGTGTAGACCACCAGCATGAACGCCGGGGTGAAGAACGACCATAGGATACCGAGCATCGAGCCTTTATAACGACCGATGATCTCCCTGCGGATCAACACGTAGATCAGGATTCGATTGACCAGCACACTCTTGATCATGGCGGCAGGGGAAGTGCTGAACGACTGCATTGGTACTGGGGCCTCAAGACAAAAAAATCGGAACTCGGTGAATCGCATCCTCATGGAGGGTAGGCCAAGTTCAGGGCATTCGAAGTTTTTTTCCCGTTTTGTGCTTAACTCATCGGCAGTGCCCAGCGAAGGAATGATTCAGTAGTGCCGCTAATGGAAGTGACTCATGGAAGGGCTTTGCCGATGTCGTTTGAAGTGGCCATCAGCGCCGAGAACCTGAGCAAGTGTTATCAGATCTACGATGCACCCAAGGACCGCCTGTTGCAGATGCTGGCGCGCGGCAGGAAGCGTTTCTACCGCGAGTTCTGGGCCCTGGACGATGTTTCCCTGACCATCGCAAGGGGGGAGACCGTCGGCATTATCGGCCGTAACGGCAGTGGCAAATCCACCTTGTTGCAATTGATCTGCGGAACGTTGATGCCGACCCGGGGCAGCGTCCGCGGGCATGGCCGGATTGCGGCGTTGCTTGAGCTCGGGTCGGGCTTCAATCCGGAGTTCAGCGGCCGCGAGAACGTCTATGTGAACGCGGCGGTGCTGGGCTTGAGTCGCGCGGAAATCGACGCTCGTTTCGATGACATCATCGCCTTCGCCAACATTGGCGACTTCATCGACCAGCCCACCAAAATCTATTCCAGCGGGATGCTGGTACGGCTGGCTTTCGCCGTTTCGGTCTGTGTGGAACCGGAGATCCTGATCGTCGACGAGGCCCTCTCCGTCGGTGATGCATCCTTTCAATTCAAGTGCCTGAACCGCCTGGAAGAACTGGCTGCCAAAGGCACCACGCTGCTGTTCGTCTCCCACGACATGAGCATGGTCAAACGGTTTTGCCACCGGGTCATCTATCTGCGCGCAGGCCGCGTCGTTGCCAGCGGCTCGCCCGATGAAATGGCCGAGCTGCATTTGCTCGACATGCGTGACGAGCAACGTCGATGGGCCAGTGGCGGGGTCATACCGGTTACCCAAAAGTCGTTTATTGGCGGTCAGCAGGGGATGGCCTTTGGAACCGCGGAGGGACACATCAGCGCCGCCTGCTTCACCAACACTCGGCAGCTTTCTTCGAGTTACCTGTACGGCGACGACATCGAGATTCGTGTCGAAGCGTTACTGCATGAGTCGATCACTCAACCCAACATCAGCTTCACCATTCAAGAGGCGAGGCTGTTGGTGATCGGCGGGGGCAACTTCGCCCTGCAACCGGGGCCGGTCGAAAACGGCTGGCGGCGTACGGCCATCACGGTGCGCTTCCCGGCTAACCTCGCCGAGGGGCGTTACCACGTCACGCTCAAGCTGTTGCATGGCGCGACGGAAGACACCTCGCAACTGATCGAGAAGCAAGTCGCGCCCTTGGCGTTCGACATGTTGCCCAGCCACAAGCATTTCCTCGGCATGGTTGACCTGGGATTGCAGAGCGTCGACCCGCGAGCGGCCGAGTCGTTTCCCAAGACTTGCGGGATTCAAGCAGAGGAGGACCTGGCGGAACACTTGGATGAGCGCACGTGGCAGGTGGCTATCTTCGGCACCTTCGACGTAGAAAACTATGGTGACCTGCTGTTCCCCATCATCGCCGAGGCAGAGCTGGCCCGGCGCTTGGGTTCGGTCAATCTGCAGCGGTTTTCCTATCATGGGAAAACCCCATTCGAATGGCCCTATGCGGTGACCTCGCTGACAGAGCTGCCCGCTGTAGCGGCAAGCCTGGATGGCGTGTTGATCGGTGGTGGTTTCCTGATCCGTTTCGATAAAGTCGTTGCCCATGGCTATGGTCCGACCACTGCGGACATCCATCACCCTACCGGTTATTGGCTGACCCCCGCGCTCATCGCGCTGCAGCATGCGGTTCCGGTCATGTGGAATGCACCGGGGATGCATTGCAACAGTATCCCCGATTGGGCCAGGCCGTTATTGACGATGGCCCTTGAGCAGAGCCGGTACGTGCGCGTCCGTGATGCCCTGTCGCGCGATACCCTCGGCGCGCTCAGCCAGCAAATCGAGATCGAAGTGCTGCCCGACACCGCGTTCGGCTTACCGCGCCTGATCGATGAGCAACGGCCCTCGGCCGAGTTTGTTCGGCTGCGCGAGCATGCCGGGCTGACCGGGCCCTACATCGTGATCCACGCCATTCATGTGGTGGAGTCCTTTGTAAAATTGTTCGAAGACCACCCTGAGGCGTTCCTGGGCTACCAGTTCCTGGTGGTGCCGATTGGACCGGTCCTGGGCGACGATCCGTCAGTGATTGCCGGGCGGCTGCCCGGATCCATCACCTTGCCGTTCTGGCCGGAGCCGTTGCTCATGGCCGAAATTCTCAGCCAGGCCCAAGCGGTGATCGGCCATAGCTATCACCTGGCGATCACCGCCCTGGCGTTTGGCGTGCCGGTGTTTTGCTCGGCGGACCTGACCACGGGCAAGTACACGGCGCTGGCTGGGTTCGACACGCTGCATGCGTTGCCGAACGTCGCGACGGTCGATCCGCAATGGTTCCTCGCCCGCGTGGGCAAGACTCAGCCATCGCCCTTGGCGCGTGCGGCGGCGGATCAGTTGGTGGAGCATTGGGACCGGGTCGCTGAGATCATTCGCCAAGGTAAAACGGCGTCGCAGCCGGTACTGGGGGCTTTTCTGCAGCACTTGCCCAATCTGCTCGAAGCCGCGGCCGAGACGTACGACCCAGTGCCAGCTGAATCGCCGGTGAGTCCGGTCATGCCTGTGCCGCAGATCAACGAACCCGCGCAGGACCTGGCAGCACGGGAGCTTGCCCAACAGCAACGGATCATCCAGCTCCGTGAGCAACTGGCTCGCAGCGATGCCAGGATGCGTGAGCTGCAGAACTCCAATTCATTCCGAATGACCGCGCCACTGCGTTCCATCGCCCGTGGTATCAGAAACCTGACAGCGAACAAGAACCGACAATGCTAGATCTCTCTCGTCTCACCCCAGCGGCGCTAAAGGATCAGCCGTTTTCATGGGCTGAAATCGGCAACCTTTACTCGGCCGAGGATGCCGCCGCGTTGGCAGCGTCTTTTCCTCATGATCACTTCAAGACGGTGAGTGGTTATGGCGGTGAAAAAAACTATGACTACGAGGCACGAGCCTTGTTGGGCATGGGCGACGATACCATCGCTCATGCGCAGGAATTGAGCGAGGCATGGTTGCGGCTGGCTCGGGATCTTGGCTCGGCTGGTTATCGCGAAGCCATGTCGCACATGACTGGGATCGATCTGCGCAGCGTGCCGATGGAGGTCAATGTCTTTCATTATGGTCCGGGTGCGAGCCTGGGCGCCCATCCGGACCTGCCCGATAAACTGGTCACCCATATCCTCTATTTTAATGAGTCCTGGGACCGCAACGACGGCGGTTGCCTGAACATCCTGCACCGCAACGATCCCAGCGCAGTGGCGGCCGAGATCGAGCCCCTGGTAGGTAATTCGGCGATCCTGGTGCGCTCGGATAATTCCTGGCATGCCGTCACGCCCGTAGTCAGTGCTTGCCATTCTTCCCGTCGTAGCCTGACCGCAACGTTCTACCGGCCGGGCTCGCGCAGTTCCATGTGGCCGCCGGATGACAGCACGCCGCTGCATCGGTACCCGCATGCTTAAGCCCGACAGCACCTTGATCGACCGGGACGCCGCCTTGGCTCAGCGAGATGCGGCCGTCAATGAGCGCGATACCGCGCTGGCGAAAGTCGACTTCCTGCAGAACACCCGTTCGTGGCGTTTCACCCGGCCACTGCGTACGCTGTTCCGGGTGCTGCGTTATGGGTTTTCCGCGACCCGGGAATTTCCCGAAACTGCCCCGGCAATCGTCTACCCGGCAGCGCCGGAACCGTTGCCGAACGTTGAGGTACAAGCGGATTTCGCCACCAGAGGGCAGCTGGATATTCTCTGCTTCGCCAATATCGACTGGGCCGCGCGCTTCCAGCGACCGCAGCAGTTGATGAGCCAGTTCGCGAGCAATGGTTATCGGGTGTTTTATATCGTTCCATCCAGTGTGCCGGAGCAGGGACAGCTTTATCGAGTGACCTCAGTGGCGTCCAATCTTTTCGAGGTGGCGCTGCATCGCGATGTGCAAATGGCCTATTACGAAAAGATAGTGACGCCTGAGAACCATCAGGCGTTGCTGCGCGCGATTGCTGCATTGGTCACCGACATGCAGATCAGAACCGCCCTCTCGGTGGTGCATATTGCCTACTGGAGCCCCGTGGTACTCAGCCTGCGCGCGCTGCATGGCTGGCGCATTCACTATGACTGCATGGACGACTGGGATGGTTTTCCGAACATCGGCGAACAGCTGCTGAGCGAGGAAAAGACGCTAATTGCCCAGGCTGATCTGGTGACCGTTTCCGCGGCGTTGCTTTACCAGAAATGGTGCGCCCATAACCCTCGCTGCGTGCTGGTGCGAAACGCTGTGGATTTTGCTTTTTTCCACCAGCACTGTTTTACCAACGATGTGCTGAGCGGGCTGGTCGGCCCGGTGATTGGCTATTACGGCGCCTTGGCTGAATGGCTCGATTATCCACTGCTAGCGGCGTTGGCGGACCTGCGACCGACGTGGAATTTCATCCTGGTGGGGGATATTTTCGTCGAGGACCTGGCGGAGCTCGAGCACAAGCCCAATGTGCGGTTGTTGGGCCGCAAGCCGTACACCGAGATGCCGCTGTACCTGGATCATTTCGATGCGTGCCTGATTCCCTTCAGGCTTTACAACGTGACCCATGCGGTCGATCCGGTGAAGTTCTACGAGTACATCAGCGCCGGCAAACCGGTGGTTTCCACGCCGCTGGCGGAGATCGCCATCTACAAGGACCTGCTGTACTTCGCAACCGGAGTCGATGAGTTCATCGAGCAGATCGAGCGTGCCCTGGCCGAGCGCGATCTGGCCCTTTACAAGCGGCGTGTGGAGCTCGCTCGGGCCAACGATTGGAAGGATCGATTTGATAGCATGCAACTTGCCATCGTCGGGCTGTACGAGAAAGTCTCCATCGTGATCGTGACGTACAACAACCTCAATCTGACGATTCAATGTGTAAACAGTGTTCTGCGTAATACCACCTGGCCCAATTACCAGCTGATTGTCGTCGACAACGGCTCGGACGATGGCACGCAAGATTATCTTGAACGCCTGGGCCGTGAGGTACCGTTCACGAAGATCATCTTCAACCCGGACAACCGGGGCTTCGCTGCGGCGAACAACCAGGGTTTACGAGAAGCCGACGGTGACGTCCTGCTACTGCTAAATAACGACACGGTGGTGCCGGGCGGTTGGCTCGATCCGCTGGTCAGGCATTTGTGTGATCCAAGCATCGGCCTGGTCGGGCCGGTCACGAATGCGGTAGGAAACGAAGCGAAGATCGAGATTTCCTATACCGACATCCAACAGATGCAGGCGTTTGCAGACCACTACACCGAGGCCCGTAAGGGGCAGTCGTTCGATATTTCCATGCTCGCGATGTTTTGTGTCGCCTTTCGTCGAACCACCTTCGATGAGGTGGGGTATCTGGATGAAACGTTCGGTATCGGGTTGTTCGAAGATGACGACTACAGCCGTCGTGTCCAGGCTGCCGGCTACCGCACGGTCTGCGCTGAAGATGCGTTTATCCATCACTACGGGCAGGCCTCGTTCAGCAAGCTGATCGCCAGCGGCGAATACCAGGCCCTCTGGGACAAAAACCAGGCGTACTTCGAAAGCAAATGGGGGGCGTGGCAAGCCCACGTACATCGCGACGAGCCCGGCGCGGAGGGGTAGGGCGCGATAAGGTCACCCCTCGGCATCCTCGTTGACAGTAACTCCGCCTTCGCGAGCAGGCTCGCTCCCACAGTTGGATTTTTTGGCAGCCGCAAAAATGCATCTACGCAGCAGATCCCTGTGGGAGCGAGCCTGCTCGCGAAATGGCCGGCCCATCCAATATCTTCGTTGTTTGACACTCCGCCATCGCGAGCAAGCTCGCTCCCACATTGGATTTTCGGCAGCCGCAAAATCCATCTACGCAGCAGTCCCTCTGTGGGAGCGAGCTTGCTCGCGATGAGGCCAGCTCATTCAACATCTTCATCGACTGATACGCCGCCTTCGCGAGCAAGCTCGCTCCCACATTGGATTTTCAGCAGCCGCAAAATGCATCTACGCAGCAGATCCCCTGTGGGAGCGAGCTTGCTCGCGATGAGGCCAGCTCATTCAACATCTTCATCGACTGATACGCCGCCTTCGCGAGCAAGCTCGCTCCCACATTGGATTTTCAGGCAGCCGCAAAATCCATCTACGCAGCAGATCCCCTGTGGGAGCGAGCCTGGTCGCGAAATGGCCGGCCCATCCAATATCTTCGTTGTTTGACACTCCGACATCGCGAGCAAGCTCGCTCCCACATTGGATTTTCAGCAGGCAGACACAAAACATCCCACCTATCCCCAAGGCCGTTTCAGCGCCCAGGCAAATCCTCATCCATCAGCTGAAACGCCCTCGGGGCAAAGCCAAACCGCTGGCTGGCCTGCGAGTGGTCGAACACCAGGTCCTGGTTCATCCGCGCCACCAGCGCGCTGGAAAGGTGTCGATAGCGTGGCAGGCAGCGCAGGATCGAAACGCCCCAGCCCAACGCCTTGGCAGGGAGCGGCACTGTTCGCACAGGGCGTCCCATGGCCTGGAAGATGCGTCTGACCATGGTGTGATACGGCAAGATTTCTCCCCCCGACAGGTTGTAGCCACCACTGGGCAAGTCAGGCATGTTCATGGCCGACAGGCAAGCCTGGATAACATCATCACCATGCACTGGCTGGCGCAACCCGGTGCCGCCACCGATCAGTGGGAAAAATCCAAAGCGCTGGATGAAACGAGCGATTTCCGAAATATTCTTGTCGCCACCAAAGCCATAAATCAGGGTCGGTCGCAGGATCACCCATTCGATCTGCCGTTCGGTCGCCCACTGCTCAAGTTGTTCTTCTGCACGTATCAAGCGTTGCGCCACGTCTCTTTCCCGAGGGTCGGGCGATGCATGCTTGGCAAAACGGCTGGTGGAAGACAGGACGACAACGCGTTTGACCTGGGTGCTGGCAAGGCGCTCCAGATAGTCGGACAACACCCAGATGGGAGCGAAGGACAGCAGGGTGTCCAGCGTCAGTCCTTGCCAGTCGTCAGCCTCTCGCCAGGTCACTCCCGGGCAGGACGAAACCTTGGACAGGTTTCGGGTGAAGGCGCTTGTCAGGTGGCCGTTTCGTACCAGCAATGGCAGGACGCGTCGGCCCAGGAAACTGGAACCGCCCAGTATGCCTACCCGCAAATTGAAGTCTGTTGTCATAGGTTGCTTGCATTTTTAAATCGGCTCGTCGCGTGGCGAAGGACCATCAGGCTGAATCGAAACCAGACTCCGATGACCACGCTGATCCATAGGATGGCGGGGTATTTGCGGCGGAAAAATTTGCGATAGAAGCGCAGGAATCCCAAATGTTTGTGCCATTCGACGAAATACGGGCGATGCCGACTGCAGCCTCCAAACACATGCATCACCTGAGCATCAGGCACGAACAGAACGCTCCAGCCAGCTTGGTGGAAGCGCATGCACCAATCCAGGTCCTCGCAGTGCAGGAAGTACTCTTCGTCCCACAACCCGACGCTCTCGATGGCTTCGCGCTTGACCAGCATGCAGGCTCCGGAGATGGCTTCAACCACAGTGGGCGTGCTGGGTAGCGGCTCCTTGTGCAATAGGAAATCAGACAGAACCGATGGGAAAAACATCGAGAGCCGTGACAGTCCGAAAGCCCGCATGAAGGCGCGTCTGGGCGTGGGGAACACCCGGCGCCCACCGGCTTGCTCGCTGCCGTCCGGGTTGCACAGGAACCCTCCGACCATGCCGATCTCAGGCGAGCTGCGCAGTGCCAGGAGCAAACGGTCCATGGCATTGGCTTCCAGCACGGCGTCCGGGTTCAAGAAAAACAAATTGGTGGCTTCCGACAGGCGGGCACCCTGGTTGCACGCCACCGCGAAGCCGAGGTTGGCGGCATTGCGCACGATTTCAAGCTTGTCGTTGCCGGCGTGGGTACGCTCCAGCCTCGCCAGGCTGTCATCGTGGGAATTGTTATCCACCACGATCACTCTGGAAGCGCCGGCGGCAAACGCCGACGCTACACACGCCAGCAAAAGCTCACCGGCGTTGTAATTGACGACGATCACATCGCACTCGCCGCATAAGGATGATGTGGCCGATTCATCAATAGCGCGCAGATCCATTGCTTTCAATTTCATTACTCCCAGCACAACCTGAATACATATGAAATCGCAACTACACAGGTGTGTATTTCAAGATAGCAGGTCCGCGCCCTTCGACCAGTTTCTGGGCAGGTCTGCGCCTCGAGCCAGTCATATTCCACCGCGTCGAGTGTCGACTTTCGCTGTGTCAGGTCCGGCACAACTGTCGCGGCCAATGCGACAGCTGTCGCACGCCGACGCAATCGGCGGCCAGGGATGAGGGCCTCGTACTGCGGGGCTTGCAGCGATATTTATAACGGTGGCATGAGGGTTGCTCTTCTTCTGGTGCGCAGCGCAATGGCTTCGCTACTAATAAGAACCAGGAGTCTCCCATGACACAGATTGGCCTCTCCGTGCCTACTGCTTCTGCGAACGCGTCCCTGCGCGTTCCCTTCAAGGCCCTGTTTATCGTGCTGGCGCTTACCCTCAATGCCGCCCCAGGCTGGGCGCAAGACATTCCGGCGAATGTCGATGGCAAGCGCATCATTGCCGCCGACCGGGAGCCGGGTAACTGGATGAGCACCGGCCGGACCTACGACGAGCAGCGCTACAGCCCCCTGAACAAAATCAGCGACCAGAACGTTGGCCAGCTGGGCCTCGCGTGGAGCTACAAGCTCGATCTGGACCGCGGTGTCGAGGCCACGCCGATCGTGGTCGATGGCGTGATGTACACCACCGGTCCGTTCTCCGTGGTCTACGCCCTGGATGCGCGCGACGGCAAGCTGATCTGGAAGTACGACCCCAAGTCTGACCGCAACCGCGCCGGCGAGGCCTGTTGCGATGCGGTCAACCGGGGTGTCGCGGTATGGAAGGGCAAGGTCTACGTGGGCGTGCTTGACGGGCGCCTGGAGGCGATCGATGCCAAGACCGGCCAGCGCGCCTGGTCGGTGGACACCCGCGCCGACCACTCGCGCAGCTACACCATCACCGGGGCCCCGCGGGTGGTCAACGGCAAAGTGGTGATCGGCAACGGCGGCGCCGAGTTCGGCGTACGCGGTTACGTCACCGCCTACGACGCTGAAACCGGCAAGCAGGCCTGGCGTTTCTTCACGGTACCGGGTGACCCCAAGCTGCCGCCGGAAGACAAGGCAATGGCGATCGCCGCCAAGACCTGGCACGGCGATGCCTATGTGGCCCAGGGCGGGGGCGGTACGGCCTGGGACTCTTTCGCTTTCGACCCGGACTTGAACCTGCTGTACATCGGGGTGGGCAATGGCTCGCTGTGGGACCCGAAATGGCGTAGCCAGGCCAAGGGTGACAACCTGTTCCTGTCATCCATCGTCGCGGTCAATGCCGACACCGGCGAGTACGCCTGGCACTACCAGACCACGCCAGGAGACGCCTGGGACTACACCGCCACCCAGCACATGATCCTGGCGGAACTGCCGATCGATGGAAAGCCGCGCAAGGTCCTGATGCAGGCGCCGAAGAACGGTTTTTTCTACGTGATCGACCGCGCCACGGGTGAGCTGCTGTCGGCCAAGGGGATCGTGCCGCAAAGCTGGACCAAGGGCATGGACATGAAGACCGGCCGGCCAATCGTCGACGACGAGAACGCTGCGTACTGGAAGGATGGCAAGCGCAAACTGGTAACACCGGCGTTCTGGGGCGCCCACGACTGGCAGCCGATGTCCTACAACCCGAACACGGGCCTGGTGTATATCCCGGCGCACATCATGTCGGCCTACTACGAGCACATCCCCGAGGCGCCGAAGCGCAACCCGTTCAAGAGCATGTACCAGTTGGGCCTGCGCACCGGGATGATGCCGGAGGATGCCGACGGGCTGCTGGAAATGGCCAAGGGCTGGTCGGGCAAACTGATTGCCTGGGATCCGGTCAAGCAGCAACCGGCCTGGGAAGTGCCTTATGTGACGATCTTCAACGGCGGCACCTTGAGCACCGCCGGCAATCTGGTATTCGAGGGCAGCGCCGATGGCCGGGTGATCGCCTACGCCGCCGACACCGGCAAGAAGCTCTGGGAGCAGCCGGCGGCCAGTGGCGTCATGGCCGCGCCGATTACCTACAGCGTGGACGGTGAGCAATACGTCACCTTCATGGCCGGCTGGGGCGGAGCCTTCTCGACGTTTGCCGGGGCTTTGTCCCTGCGCGCCGGGGTGCGGCCGTTCTCCCAGGTGCTGACTTACAAACTGGGCGGCACCGCGAAACTCAACGAGCCGGCGCCGCTTGCCGACACGCCGAAACCGCCGCCACTGACCGCTGACATGGCGGCGGTGGACGCCGGCGGCAAGCTCTATGACGGCTACTGCTCGCAGTGCCACGGCATCCATGCCGTCAGCGGTGGCGTGCTGCCGGACCTGCGCAAGCTGACCAGCGAAAAACACCAGATGTTCCTCGGCATTCTTTATGGCGGCCGAGTACCTGACGGCATGCCGTCCTTTGCCGATGCCTTCACGCCGGAACAGGTCGAGCAGATTCATCAATACCTGATCAAGCGCGCCCACGACCTGCAGCAGGAAGGCGGCGTCTGGAAAACCTTCAGCGCCAAATGAACGCCCGCGACGCAGGGGCCGGTGCGCCTCTGCATCGCTTCGACACTGACCGCGAGAGCAGACCCATGACCGAGATCATCGATTACCAGAACTTCATCGCCAACGCCTTTGTCCCCAGCGAACCGAGCATCGACGTGCACAACCCGGCCAACGGACGCTTGCTGGCGCGGGTGCCGCAAGCCAGCGGCGAACAGGTTGAAGCGGCCGTTGCCGCGGCGCGTAAGGCGCAGAAAGGCTGGGCGGCCCGCCCGGCCATCGAACGCGCTGGTTACCTGCGCAAGATCGCCAGCAAAGTGCGCGACAACGCCGAGCGCCTGGCCCATATCATCACCGCCGAACAGGGCAAGGTGCTGGGGCTGGCGCGGGTGGAGGTCAACTTCACCGCCGACTATCTGGATTACATGGCGGAATGGGCGCGGCGCCTTGAAGGCGAGGTGCTGACCAGCGATCGCGCCGGCGAAAGCATCTTCCTGTTGCGCAAACCCCTGGGTGTTGTGGCCGGCATCCTGCCGTGGAACTTCCCGTTCTTCCTGATCGCACGCAAGATGGCGCCTGCGCTGGTGACCGGCAATACCATCGTGATCAAGCCCAGCGAAGAAACCCCGATCAACTGCTTCGAGTTCGCCCGCCTGGTCGCCGAGTCCGACTTGCCGGCAGGCGTGTTCAACGTGGTCAGCGGCACCGGCGCAACCGTGGGACATGACCTGACCAGCCATGCCGGCATCGACCTGATCAGCTTTACCGGCAGCGTCGGCACCGGCTCGCGAATCATGGCCGCAGCGGCGCCGAACATCACCAAGCTCAACCTGGAACTGGGCGGCAAGGCCCCGGCGATCGTGCTGGCGGACGCCGACCTGGCGCTGGCGGTCAAGGCGGTCACCGCGTCACGGGTGATCAACAGCGGGCAAGTCTGCAATTGCGCCGAGCGGGTGTACGTCGAACGCAAGGCTGCGGATCAATTCATCGAGCAGATCGCCGCGTCGATGGCCGCGACCCGCTACGGCGACCCGCTGGCCGAAGACAATCTGGACATGGGCCCGCTGATCAACCAGGCGGCGCTGGACAAGGTTGCACAAATGGTCCGGACCGCCACGGGGCAGGGGGCCGAAGTGGTCACCGGCGGCGCGGTGGCCGACAAGGGCCAGGGCTTTCATTACCAGCCGACGGTGCTGGCCGGGTGTGGCAGCGACATGGCGATCATGCGCCAGGAGATTTTCGGCCCGGTGTTGCCGATCCAGATTGTCGATGACCTGGACGAAGCCATCGCCCTGGCCAACGACAGTGAATACGGCCTGACCTCATCGATCTATACCCGCAGCCTGAGCGCGGCCATGCGCGCCAGCCATGAACTGGATTTCGGCGAAACCTACATCAACCGGGAGAATTTCGAAGCGATGCAGGGTTTTCATGCGGGGGCGCGCAAATCCGGTATCGGCGGCGCGGATGGCAAGCACGGTTTGTATGAGTACACCCATACTCATGTGGTTTACATCCAAATCTGATCATCACCTGTGCTTGAAAAAATACCGGCTCCCCGCCTGATGCTGTCCGAGGGAAAACGGCGATCCCGTGGCGAGGGAGCTTGCTCCCGCTGGGTTGCGAAGCGACCCCAAACCTGGCGAAACGCGGAGCATCAGATGCACCGCAGCCGCTGGTTTACGACTGCTTCGCAGCCGAGCGGGAGCAAGCTCCCTCGCCACGGGGCTGTCGAAAGCCTTCGAGTAGCGTCAGGGCTGATCGTTAGGCGCGACGACGCCGTGCTTTTTCATCTTGCGGTACAGCGTCGAGCGCGAAACGCCGAGCTCGGTGGCGGCGGCGCGGATGGCAAGCACGGTTTGTATGAGTACACCCATACTCATGTGGTTTACATCCAAATCTGATCATCACCTGTGCTTGGAAAAATGCCGGCTCCCGCCTGATGCTGTCCGAGGGAAAACGGCGATCCCGTGGCGAGGGAGCTTGCACCCGCTGGGTTGCGAAGCGACCCCAAACCTGGCGAAACGCGGAGCATCAGATGCACCGCAGCCGCTGGTTTACGACTGCTTCGCAGCCGAGCGGGAGCAAGCTCCCTCGCCACGGGGCTGTCGAAAGCCTTCGAGTAGCGTCAGGGCTGATCGTTAGGCGCGACGACGCCGTGCTTTTTCATCTTGCGGTACAGCGTCGAGCGCGAAACGCCGAGTTCGGTTGCGGCGGCGCGGATGGCAAGCACGGTTTGTATGAGTACACCCATACTCATGTGGTTTACATCCAAATCTGATCATCACCTGTGCTTGGAAAAATGCCGGCTCCCGCCTGATGCGGTCAAAGGGAAACCGGGATCCCGTGGCGAGGGAGCTTGCTCCCGCTGGGTTGCGAAGCGACCCCAAACCTGGCGAAACGCGGAGCATCAGATGCACCGCAGCCGCTGGTTTACGACTGCTTCGCAGCCGAGCGGGAGCAAGCTCCCTCGCCACGGGGCTGTCGAAAGCCTTCGAGTAGCGTCAGGGCTGATCGTTGGGCGCGACGACGCCGTGCTTTTTCATCTTGCGGTACAGCGTCGAGCGCGAAACGCCGAGTTCGGTTGCGGCGGCGCGGATGGCAAGCACGGTTTGTATGAGTACACCCATACTCATGTGGTTTACATCCAAATCTGATCATCACCTGTGCTTGGAAAAATGCCGGCTCCCGCCTGATGCGGTCAAAGGGAAACCGGGATCCCGTGGCGAGGGAGCTTGCTCCCGCTGGGTTGCGAAGCGACCCCAAACCTGGCGAAACGCGGAGCATCAGATGCACCGCAGCCGCTGGTTTACGACTGCTTCGCAGCCGAGCGGGAGCAAGCTCCCTCGCCACGGGGCTGTCGAAAGCCTTCCAGTAGCGTCAGGGCTGATCGTTAGGCGCGACGACGCCGTGCTTTTTCATCTTGCGGTACAGCGTCGAGCGCGAAACGCCGAGTTCGGTGGCGGCGGCGCTGATGTTCCAGCGCAGCCGACGCAAGGTGCCCAGCAGTTGACGGGCCTCTTCGCTCCCGAGTTGTTCACCCAGGTTGCTGGTCGACGGTTGGGTGCTGCCAGGCAATCGCAGCGCTTGCGGTGAGAGTAATTCGCCGGGCAGGCAATCCAGGTCGATCACGCCGTCTTCCGCCAGGGCCACCGCGTAGCGCAGGCTATTGAGCAACTGGCGGATGTTGCCGGGCCACGGGTAGTCGATCAGGCATTGGCGCGCATCGGCGTTCAGCCGTAACCCGCGGGCGCCAGGTTGGGCGGCGAGCAACTTGTCGATCAGCTCGGCCCGGTCACTGCGTTCGCGCAAGGCCGGCAGCGCCAGGTTCATGCCGGCGAGGCGATAAAACAGGTCTTCGCGAAAGCGCTTGTCGCCAATCATCGCCTGCAGGTCCTGGTGTGTAGCCGAAATCACCTGGACATCCAGGGTCACCGGCACCTCGGCCCCCAGAGGCGAGATTTCACGCTCCGCCAGCACCCGCAGCAAACGGGTCTGCAAATGGGCGGGCATGTCGCCGATCTCATCAAGGAACAGGGTTCCGCCGTTCGCCAGCTCCAGTTTGCCTTTCATGCCTTTGCGGTTGGCGCCGGTGAAACTGCCGGCGCGATAGCCGAACAGCTCGCTCTCGATCAACGTTTCCGGAATCGCCGCGCAGTTCAATGCCACGAAAGGCCCGGCGCGACGTTGGCTGGCCTGGTGGATGGCACGGGCAAAGGCCTCCTTGCCGGTGCCGGTCTCGCCGGTAATCAGGATCGGGATGCCCTTGTCGATCACCTTGCGCACGCGTCGCACGTTCTGTTGCAGCCGGGCGTCGAGACCAGCGAGTTGCTGCAGATCCGGATGAGCCTCAGGGGCCGGGCGGGCGACGGGCAGCGGGCGGTGCCGTTCGGAAGGGATACGCAGGCCGACTTCCAGCAATGCTTCATCCTGACGACGGCGCAAGCGCACACCCTGGGCGCCGCCATTGGTGAGCCGGAGCAGTTCGTCCACCGTAGTCGGGAGCAGGCTGTCGATGAGCGTGCCGAGCAGTGCCGGCTGATCTGCCAGCTCCAGCGCGACAAACGCGGCACGGTTGGCGCCGATGACGCGACCACTTTCATCGAGCGCGAGCAGTTGCTCGTTGGCCAGATCGGCAATTTCATCGATGGGTTTGAGGGACAGGGTCAAGCGGTCGCGATAGCGCTGGCGAAAGTCTGCGTTCTCGATCAGCCGCGCATACATGATCACCAGTTGCAGCGTGAGGTACTGGCTTTCCCGAGGGCCCTCGTTGTTCATGCAGGTCGCATTCAGGCAGCCGCGTAACAAGCCTTGGGCATCGAAGATCGGCGCCACCGAGCAACTCAGGCTGAAATTCGATGCCAGGAAGTGCTCCTCACGATGAATGATCAACGGCTGCGCCGCCGCCAGGGTGGTACCGATACCGTTGGTGCCCACCACCGACTCGTCCCACTGCGCGCCCACTACCAGCCCCGATCGGGTGTAGATGTCGTGCTGGCTGGGGAGCCGGGAATCCAGGGTGATGCCATGCTCGTCGCTCAGCAGTACGGCAAAACCGGCTGGCACCACGCGCTGGGCCAGGCCGCTGACGCCCTGGCTGGCGATGGAAAGATATTGCTGGTGCTGTTCCTGATGACGCCGTATGGCGTCGGCGCTGAGGATATTCTTGCGGCTCGGCGCGCCAGGATCGAGCCGGTGCTCCACGACGCTGCGGTACCAGGATTGCGCAATGACCCCGTCCGGCCTGAGGCCGCGCCCGGAAAAGTGGTCGTTGACGAACGCCGCGAGTTCGCCGGGGATCGTCTGCGTGTCATGCAGGGTCATGAATTGCTCCATCAGGCGTGAGGCCCGCGAAGGGCCTTCACAGCGATCTTGTTATTGGACGATGGCCGCCGTTGCAAGTATCTACCATAGACGCTGGAGCGTGAATTTTCAGCCTCTGGAAATGTTCGTAATTGATGCCGAGGAAGTTTCGCCGCGTGAAATCACCTGGCGCCGGGGACCGGTGGGAGCAGGAACCCGAGCACCTCGTCAATCAGAAGCCCTGGCGCTTCCTCTGCAATGTAATGCCCCGACGGCAGGGCTTTTCCCCGGACGTCGCCGGCAACCTTTTGCCATTCGCCAAGCGGATCGAAGCAGCGGCCCACAACGCCGTCAGCTCCCCATAGGGCGAGTAACGGCAGTGAGAGTTTCCTGCCGGCTTGCAGGTCGCTCTTGTCGTGCTCCAGATCGATACTGGCACTGGCCCGGTAGTCTTCACACAGACCATGGGCTGCCCCCGGTAGTCTCAGGCAACGCAGATACTCGGCCAATGCCGCTTCGGTGAAGGGCGCCATGCCCGCGCTGCGAGCCCCCATGACGCTGCGCAGATACAACTGCGGATCCGCTTCAATGAGCGTCTCGGGAAAAGGGGCTGGGCGAATCAGAAAGAACCAGTGCCAATAGGCGCGGGCGAAAGCTTCATTGGTCTGCTCGTACATCGCCAGCGTCGGAGCAATATCCAGAACGATCAAGCGTTTTACTGCGTCCGGGTGATCCATCGCCATCCGACAGGCCACTCGTGCGCCCCTGTCGTGAGCCAACACGTCAAACTTTATGAATCCCAGTTCGCGCATCAGCTCCACCCCGTCCAGCGCCATCTGCCGTTTGGAGTAGGCCAGGTGCTGCGCGTCGCTCGGCGGTTTTTCGCTGTCGCCGTAGCCCCGAAGATCCGCCGCCACCACGGTGAAATGTTGCGCCAGCGGCTCGGCGATCTTGTGCCACATCACGTGAGTCTGAGGGTGCCCGTGAAGCAGTAGCAAACCTTGGCCACTGCCGCCTTTGCGGTAGTTGACGGTGATACCGTTGACGTGGCATCGACCCGATTCAAATGAGGCAAACATCGCTCGAAACTCCTTTTGGTTGTTGCTCCCATTCTAGGGCGAGCGCGCTGTGGTACGAAGGTACGGCCCGTGAAAGCTTTCTTCACGAATCGTGAGTAACTGGACGCCCTACACGCGATGGTTCAAAAAAATCGCCTCGGGTTGTCGATTTGCGTCATCGCCATTCGATTAACCCGCACAGCCGCCACACGGACGGCTTGATCCATCTATTCTGAGGAGCTATGAGCATGCGATTTATGGTGATCGTCAAAGCCAGTCCCGAATCCGAAGCCGGAGAAATGCCCAGCGCGCAGCTGCTGACCGCCATGGGCGCCTACAATGAGGAACTGGTCAAGGCCGGGGTGATGCTCGCCGGTGAAGGCCTGCATCCCAGTGCCAAGGGTGTTCGCGTACAGTTTTCCGGAAACAACCGGACCGTCGTCCAGGGCCCGTTTGCCCAAACAGGGGAATTGATCGCCGGCTTCTGGATCTTCCAGGTCCAGTCGTTGCAGGAAGCTGTCGACTGGGTCAAGCGCTGCCCCAACCCTATGGTCAGCGACAGTGAGATTGAAATTCGCCAGATCTTCGAGGCTGAGGATTTCGGCGAGTCTTTTACCACCGAGTTGCGCGAGCAGGAAGAACGTTTGCGAGCGCAGATATCCGATCAATCGTGAAACCGCAGACAGGAGAGCAGAGCATGAAAATCATTCCCTACCTGACCTTCAAGGGCCGCTGCAAGGAAGCCTTCGCGTTGTACCAGGACGTGCTGGGCGGCGAGCTTTTTTCCATGTCCTTTGCCGAGGCCCCCGAGGACGTCGGCATGCCCAAGGACCCCAATCTGATCATGCACACCTGCCTGACCGTGGGCGGCTTCAGCCTGATGGCTTCCGACTGCGCGCCCGGCCAACCGTTCAGCAAGCCGCAAGGCGTGTCGGTGTCTCTCAATGTCGACAGCGCGGAGGAGGCCGAGCGGCTGTTCAATGGCCTGAGTGCCGGCGGCAGCGTGCAGATGCCCTTGGGCAAGACTTTCTGGGCGGAGCGCTTTGCAATGTTCGAAGACCGTTTCGGGGTCGCCTGGATGGTCAATTTCGAGGGGCGGCCATAAGTCGGACTGCCGGCACGGCCGCGCCAATTCTGACAGGAATGTCAGGAAGCGGTCAGGCTGCGGACACCTTCGGCCCGATACTCTGCTGGACGCTGTACCGGTCTGCCCGGGCCGCTTGAAACATGCATGAGCGCCTGTACAGCGCACCCCTTTGCTGGAGGAAATATCCGATGCGGTTGCTCATCGTCGAGGACGAAGAAAAAACGTCTTCCTATGTCCATCGTGGCTTGAGCGAGCTTGGCTACATTGTCGATGTCGCGACCAATGGTATCGATGGCCTGCATTACGCGTTGGAAATGGATTACGACGTGGTGATCCTGGATGTGATGCTGCCGGGCAAGGACGGCTACGGCGTGTTGCAGGGCTTGCGCCTGCACAAGAAGACGCCGGTGATCATGTTGTCGGCCAGGGGCACGGTGGATGATCGGGTCCGAGGGCTGCGCGAGGGTGCTGACGACTACCTGGGCAAACCGTTTTCCTTCGCCGAGCTTGTTGCGCGGGTCCAGGCATTGATCCGACGGCGTGCCGATGACGCCGCCGACCCGACGCATTTGCGCATCGACGACCTGGAGGTCGATCTGCAGGCGCGCAAGGTAACCCGGGCCGGGCTGCGCCTGGACCTGACCGCCAAGGAGTTCTGCCTGTTGAGCCTGCTGGCGCGACACCAGGGTGAGATTCTCTCCAAGTTGATGATTGCCGAGCAGGTCTGGGACATGAATTTCGATAGCGACGCCAATGTGGTCGAGGTCGCGATCAAGCGGGTGCGGGCCAAGGTGGATGCGCCGTATCCGCGCAAGTTGCTGCATACCGTGCGCGGCATGGGTTATGTGCTGGAGAGCCGTGAACTCAGTGACAGGCAAGCGGGTACAGCGTGATGAAGGGATCCATAGCCAAGCGACTGGCGTTGATGTTCGCGCTTGCAGTCACGCTGATCACCGCGGTCAGTGCGACGCTGTTGCGCTGTTCGTTGAAGCAGTCGCTCGACGAGCAGATGCAGAACGAGCTGATCCTGCGTCATTCGGTGCTCGATCCGGTGCTCGCCAAATACGATTCGCCGGCGTTCTGGGTCGGCTTGCGACAAAAGCTCGATGGCCTGACGCCCGCGGATGAGCGCGTGCGTTATTGGGTGGTGGTCGACGACCCGGCCTACAGTTATGGCGGGCCGATGCCGGACGGCCTGGACTGGTCGAAGCGCCCGGATGGTTTCGCCACCCTCGATCTGCCCGACCGGGACCGCCCGATGGTGCTGATGGTCGAGACCATTGCGGCCATGGGCAGCCGTCCGGAATTGCGTTTTATCGTGGGATTGGATTCGACGCCGTTCATGAAGACACTGGATGATTTCACGCGGATATTGATCCTGACTTCTGCGCTGGGGGTCGTGCTGGTGGCGCTGCTCGGCTATTGGATCGCGCGTTTTGGCCTGGGCCCGGTCCGGCGCCTGAGCCGGCAGGCCAACAGCCTGCCGCCGGGGGATTCGAAGCAGCGACTCGACACGCAGGCGCTGCCTGGCGAATTGCAGGAGCTGGCGGTGTCGTTCAACGGCGCCCTGGCGCGCCAGGAAGCCGCCTGGTGCCAGCTCGAAGGGTTCAACGCCAATGTGGCCCATGAGCTGCGAACGCCGCTGACCAACCTGATCGGGCAGACCCAGGTCGCATTGGCCCACGGGCGGGACGTCAATGAGCTTCAGGACCTGTTGCAGTCCAATCTCGAAGAACTGGAACGGATGGGCACCATCGTCAACGACATGCTGTTCCTGGCGGGCGCCGAAAGCGGCCAGCGGGCAACCGAGCTGAGCGATGTCTCGCTTTACGAGGAAGCGTCGAAGACCGTGGAATACCTGGAGCCGGTCCTGCACGACAAACAGTTGAGCGTGGTGATCCAGGGCGACATGCGCGTGTGCATCGATCGGCGTCTGTTCCACCGTTCCCTGGCCAATCTGCTGCAAAACGCGGCGCGCTACGCGGTGCCGACAAGCACCATCACGGTGAGTCTGGAAAACCATGGCATGCAGGCCAGGGTGAGCGTTTCCAACGCCGGCGAACCGATCGAAAGCGTGCACCTGGAGCATCTGTTCGAACGCTTCTATCGAGCTGACGTCGCCAGGGCCCGAAGTGACGCGCACCATGGCCTGGGGCTCTCCATCGTGCGGGCGGTGGCGTCGATGCACGGTGGGCGGGTGTTCGCCCACAGCAAGGACGGACTCAACACCTTCGGCTTTTCCCTGACGAGCCAGGCAGCGCGATAGGCGCTGGCTCGCGAAGCGTCAACATCGCCGTCGGCCAAGACGGCGCTTTCGCGAGCAGGCTCGCTCCCACAGTGGATCTCCAGCAGCCGAAGAACTCCAGGTAAACGCCGATTTCTTGTGGGAGCGAGCCTGCTCGCGAAGAGGCCGCACATCAATATCCCGTTGGCTGAGCCACCGCGTTTTTCCCCGCGCCGGCGTTTGACATGTTCCTGTCAGTCGCCGGTCACCTTGACGTCAGTGTCCCCCTCATAAAGTGCAACCACTATCCCGGTAAGGGCATTTGTGGAGACCACTATGAACATTCAGAACCTGTCGATCGCCAGTCTGTTGGCCGTCATCGCATTAGGCGGTGCGCCGCTCTATGCGAAAGAGCAAACCAATCCCCCGGCTTACGAATACGGCATGCCGCTGGACGTGGCCCAGGCCATTCGCATCGAGGCGCCGAGCCCGTCGGTGTGCGAGGTGGTGCGGGCCAAGATGACCTATGTCGATACCCAGGGTGAACTCCGGCACGTCAGCTTCCTGCAGCTGGCCGATGCGTGCTCCATCCAGTGAACACTGGCCATACCCCTTCATCACCCCCACCAGAGAAGCCAGTCATGTGGAATAGAACAACAATCCCCGCAATCGGACTTTCGCCCAACCTGGGCCGGATCATCACGCTGGCCCGGACGCTCGCTGCGGGCGTAGCGCTGTTCAGCGCCATCAGCGTCGAAGCATCGGCTCGCGTTGCACCCAAACCCGACTGGTCCACCAGCGACATACCGTCGCAGAAAGGCCGGATTGTCCTGATCACCGGTGGCACCAGCGGCATGGGTTATGAAGATGCGCTGGCATTGGCGCGTGCCGGTGCCGACGTCATTATCGCCGCCCGCAACCCGGAGCGCGGCGCGGAGGCCATCGCCCGTATCCGCGAGTCCGTGCCCGATGCCAAGGTGCAATTCGAGGCCGTGGACCTGGCCAATCTCTCATCGGTAAGCGCGCTGGCCCAGCGTCTCCAGAGCAAGCTGCCGCGCCTCGACGTGCTGATCAACAATGCCGCCATCATGGCGCCGCCAGAGCGCGGTACGTCTGCCGACGGTTTCGAGCTGCAACTGGCGACCAATTACCTGGGGCACTTCGCGCTGACCGGCCTGCTGGTGCCGCTCTTACGCCAGAGCCAGGACGCCCGAGTTGTGAGCCTTTCAAGTATTGCGGCGACGCGCGGCACGATGAATTTTGATGACCTGCAGTTCGAGCGCAAATACGACCCGTACGCGGCCTACGCGCAATCGAAACTGGCGGTGCTGCACTGGGCGTTTGCCTTGCAGCGGCGCAGTGATGCCGAAAACTGGGGTATTCGCAGCATGGCGGCGCACCCCGGGGTAGCGGTCACCGAGTTGGTCGCGCGCGGGCCCGGCCTCGAAAGCGAGTTCGGCCAGCGCTGGGCAAAGGATCGCGACGCGTACCACTCGGCGGCGCAAGGCGCGTTGCCCACGTTGTATGCCGCTACCGCTGTGCGAGCCGTGGGCGGTGCTTATTACGGCCCGACTGGGGACGATGAAAGGCGCGGTCCGTTGGGTTTCGCCAAGACGCCGCCTGCCGCGAACGCGCAGGCGGATGCCGAACGGCTCTGGGCCATCTCCGAGCAACTGACCGGCGTGACCTATCGCTGACGCAGCCTGGGCGCGGGCATTCGTCCCCGCGCTCGACCTCCGGCTTGTTGCCGTTTCCCAGGAGTTTCCATGAGTACCCCTTCCTATTTGCACCGGCTGAGCCTGGCCCTCAACGCCCGTGACGATGAACTGCGTCCGGCAATGTGCGGGTTCCTGTTGTTCCTCTGCCTGTTCACCGGCTACTTCATGTTGCGTCCGATCCGTGAGTCGATGGGGATCGCCGCGGGTGTGGAGAATCTGCAATGGCTGTTTACCGCGACCTTTCTCGTCATGCTGGTGGCCGTGCCGTTGTTCGCCTGGCTCAGCGCGCGAGTGCCGCGCCTGCGCCTCGTCGATTGGGTGTATGGCTTCTTCGTCTTGAACTTGCTGATGTTCGTCGAGCTGTTCCAGTTCGATTCGGACAACGTCTGGCTGGCGCGTATTTTTTACGTATGGATTTCGGTCTATAACCTGTTCGTCGTCTCAGTGGCCTGGAGCCTGATGGCCGATGTATTCGACAGCGAGCAGGCCAAGCGCCTGTTCGCCTTCATCGCGGCCGGCGCCAGCACCGGCGGCCTACTCGGGCCGGCCTTGAGTGCACTGCTGATCGACAGCCTCGGTGCCTCGGGGTTGATGTTCGTGGCTGCCGTGTTGCTGGGGGCCACGCTGGGATTGAAACGAACCTTGATGCGTTGGCGTGAAACCGGTGGGGCCGGGCGTCCCGGCGCGGCACCCACGCAAAGCCCGCAGCGGCCCCTGACTGGCAATCCGTTCAGCGGCATGACGGCGGTGTTCCGTTCGCCGTACCTGCTGGGGATCGCCGGTTTCGTCGTGCTGCTGGCAACGGTCAGCACCTTTCTCTACTTCGAGCAGGCACGTCTGGTGGCCGAGCTGTTTCCGGACCGCCAGGCCCAGGTACGCGTCTTCGGCACTATCGATTTTATTGTGCAGGCGGGCGCGCTACTGTCCCAGCTGTTCATCACCGGGCGCATCGCCCCGAAGCTCGGCATCGGTGCGTTATTGGCGATCGTCCCGCTGATCATGTGTATCGGCTTCGTCGGTCTGGCACTGGCGCCAAGCTTTGCGATCCTCGCGACATTGATGATTGTGCGAAGGATCGGCGAGTACGCGTTCGTGAGGCCGGGCCGGGAAATGCTGTTCACGCCGTTGGACGCGGAAAATAAATACAAAGCCAAGAACTTTATCGACACGGTGGTCTATCGCGGCGGTGATGCGGTCAGCGGTTGGATCAAGACGGCGCTCGATATGCTGGGGCAGGGCGCCGGCCTGGTCGCGTTGATCGGCGCAGGGTGTGCGTTGCTGTGGGCCGGCCTTGGATGGCGACTGGGACGGCAGGCTGACCATCGCCGTGATGAACTGGAGCTGGAAGCTGGCGTTGCCGAAACCTAGGCATCCATCGAGCTGTTCGCCCGGCGGATTCGAAAGACCCTGTGGGAGCGAGCCTGCTCGCGAAGAGATCGGCACATCCAGCATATTCATCGGCTGTGGTAGCGCATTCGCGAGCAGGCTCGCTCCCACAGGATGAATAAACAGTCGTTCAAAGCGTGCCCGTGATCTTGTCCGATTCGTCCGGCCGCAACGTCAGCACCGAAAAACCGGACGCCGTGACGGCCACGGTATGCTCGAACTGCGCGGAGAGCGCGCCGTCCCGGGTCACCACGGTCCAGCCGTCGGCTTCGGTCCTGACGTCCGATCTGCCCTGGTTGAGCATCGGTTCGATGGTGAAGACCATGCCCTCGCGCAGGACCAGGCCCGTTCCCGCTTTGCCGAAGTGCAACACCTGGGGTTCCTCGTGCATTTGCCGGCCGATGCCGTGGCCGCAATATTCACGGACCACCGAATAACCGTTGCGTGTCGCATGGCCTTGGATGGCCGAGCCGATGTCTCCCAGGCGAGCGCCCGGGCGGACGGCGCGGATGCCCTTCCACATGGCTTCATAAGTGACCTGGACCAGCTTCCTGGCGGCTGGGTCGACGTTGCCGATCAGGTACGTCTTGCTCGAATCCGCGATATAGCCGTTCTTTTCCAGGGTGATGTCCAGATTGACGATGTCACCGTCTTGAAGCACTCGCGAGCGCGAGGGCACACCATGGCAGACCACTTCGTTGATCGAGCAGTTGAGTACAAAACCGTACCCGTACTGTCCCTTGCTGGCGGGGCGCGCATGGAGATCGCGGACGATGAAATCCTCGACCATTGCATCGATCTGCAACGTTGACAGCCCCATCAAATTGGTTTGATCCAGCCGTTCGAACACCAAGGCGAGCAGTCGGCCGGACTCGGCCATCAGGGCCAGTTCTTCGGGTCGCTTGATCATTGCCAGTTCGCCTCCAACGGTTGCGCCGTAACGCCGGCGTCGCTGAGTTCGCGCTGGATGATCTCGTTGAAACTGAGGGTAGGGTTGGTCTCGCACAGCATGCCGACCTTGATCCAGAAGGCCGCCTGCGCGTTGATCGAACGGCAGGAGACCTTGGTGGCCTTGCGTAGCTGGTCGTGAAGTTCGTCGTCGATGTTGACAATGCCCATGTGTGGCTCCATATGTTTCGTATATCGAGGATATACGTTTCATATGCTGTGGCGCCAGCACCATTTGGCAGCTAACAGGTCATGCCTGTTCCTCGATACGCAGCAAGACCCTGGTTACCCGACGCTCTTCAACCTCCATGACGGTCATGCTCCATCCCTGCCAATTCAGGGTATCGCCAATCATCGGCAAGCGATCCAGCAAGCTCATCACCAGACCGGCAAGGGTCTGGTAATCCTCCGTCGCGTACGCCTGAAAACCGATGTGTTCGCGAACCTGGCTGAGGTTCAGGGCCCCGCTGACGAGGAAACCGTACTCTTGCGCAACAATATTCGGCCCGTCGATTTCACTGGCGTCGGGCAATTCGCCCGCAATGGACTCAAGGATGTCGGTCATCGTGAGCAGGCCGACGAAGTCACCGAATTCGTTGACCACGAAGGCGATGTGGGTCGACTCCTTGCGCATTTGCTCCAGCGCGTTGAGGATCGTGAAACTGTCGAGCAGGTTGATGGCTTTGCGCGCCATGGCTTCCAGATTCGGTTGATCGCCCGCCAGTATTTCCTTGAGCAGCTCCTTCTTGTGGACGAAACCCAACGGCTCATCCACGCGTCCGTCGCGAATCAACGGCAAGCGAGAATACGACGAGTGCATCAGCGTCGTACGGATGTCTTCCGGCGTGTTCGCCAGGTCGAGGTGGTCGATTTGCGCGCGAGGGGTCATCACACTGCGTATCGGGCGCTCCGCCAATTGCAGCACGCCGCTGATCATCACCCGTTCGCGTCGATGGAAAACCTGTTCGGTTTTTTCGCCTTCCAGCAGGTCGGCGATGTCTTCACCGACCTCATCGGCCCCCAGCTTTTGACCGCCCAGCAGGCGCAACACCGCGTGAGCGGTACGCTCGCGCATCGGCCGAAGACCTTGCAGGTTTTTCTTGCGCCGCGAGCGCGCCAACTGGTTGAACAGCTCGATCAGGATCGAGAAGCCAATCGCGGCGTACAGGTAACCTTTTGGAATGTGGAAACCCAGGCCCTCGGCGGTGAGGCTGAAGCCGATCATCATCAAAAAGCCCAGGCACAGCATGATGACGGTAGGGTGGCCATTGACGAATTTCGTCAACGGCTTGCTCGCGATCATCATCAGGCCGATGGAGAAGATCACCGCGATCATCATCACTGACAGATGTTCAACCATGCCCACGGCGGTGATCACCGCATCCAGGGAAAAGACCGCATCCAGCACCACGATCTGCGCAACGATCGGCCAGAACAGCGCATAGGCGGCGTTGCCGGAACGTTGCGCCACGTGGCCCTCGAGCCGCTCATGCAACTCCATGGTTGCCTTGAACAACAGGAACACGCCGCCAAACAGCATGATCAAGTCGCGGCCCGAGAACGTCTTGCCGAACACTTCGAACAGCGGGTTGGTCAGGGTCACCATCCAGGAGATGCTCGCCAGCAGGCCCAGGCGCATCAGCAGGGCCAGGGACAGGCCGATGACTCGGGCACGGTCGCGCTGCGCGGGGGGGAGCTTGTCCGCCAGGATGGCGATGAATACGAGGTTATCGATGCCGAGCACCAGCTCCAGCACGATCAGGGTCAGCAGGCCGAGCCATGCCGTGGGGTCAACGATCCATTCCATGGGTTATTCGCTCCCTCGGGCGTTCAATGCGAGGGAAGAGGGCTGCAACCGCGATGTGCGCGGCGCTGAGGCGGGGGAGACCGTGTTTCTTGAAAAGCGACTGGGAGGTTCCTGGAGGGTGTTCATACGGGCCTGGCAATAATTCGGGAAGAAATCCTACAACGGTTCCCGGTACTTCATGTGAAGCGATTTATTACAGGATCTGACGAAGCCGCAATGATGCGCGGTGCATCATACGGGGAGCGCTTGTTTGTCTTATCCCCCTGGGGGGGATATGATCCGGCGCATTCCATAGCGATCCGAGCCTCGTCCATGAGTGAACTCAACCACGATCATCCCCATGTCCACCAAAGCCATCAAGCGATCATCAAGCGCCTCAAGCGGGCGGACGGTCACCTGCGCAGCATCATCCTCATGATCGAGGAGGGTCGTGATTGCGTGGACATCGCCCAGCAGTTGCATGCGGTGGAGAAAGCCGTGTGCCAGGCCAAGCGCACACTGATTCAGGATCACATCGATCATTGCCTCGAAGACACCGTTTCGGCACTGGACAGGGGCGAGCGCGCGCCGCTGGAAGCCTTCAAACAAATCACCAAGTACCTCTAGGCCTCGACATGCCGAATTTTGCTGAACTGCTGCAACAGGGGGGCGCTCACGCCTGGCTGTATTTCCCCAGTGCGATCTTGCTGGGCGCCTTGCACGGGCTGGAACCTGGTCATTCGAAAACCATGATGGCGGCGTTCATCGTGGCCATTCGCGGCTCGGTCAAGCAGGCGGTGTTGCTGGGGTTGGCCGCGACGCTTTCGCACACCGCCGTGGTGTGGCTGGTGGCGATTGGCGGGATGTACCTGGGCCAGGGGCTGGACGCCGAGACTACAGAACCGTACTTCCAACTCGCCTCTGCGGTGCTGATCATTGCGATCGCGTTGTGGATGCTCTGGCGTACCTGGCGTGGCGAACAGATGTTCAAGCTTGAGAGCGGTGACGGGCATCGCCATGCTCATCACGATCACGATCACGATCACGATCACGATCACGATCACGATCACGATCATGCGCATCCGGAACTGGCGCTGTCATCGGAGGGTTACCAGGACGCTCATGAACGGGCGCATGCCAACGACATCCGCAAGCGTTTCAGCAATCGAGACGTCACCACGGGCCAGATCATTGTGTTCGGCCTGACGGGTGGGCTGATCCCGTGTCCCGCGGCGATAACCGTCCTGCTGCTCTGTCTGCAGGTCAAGGAAGTTGCGCTCGGCGGCATGCTTGTCTTGTGTTTCAGCATCGGCCTGGCAATTACCCTGGTTACGGTGGGAGCGGCCGCGGCCCTTGGCGCTCGGCAGGCCTCCAATCGCTGGCCGTGGCTGGGCACTGTTGCCCGGCGCGCGCCTTATCTGTCGAGCGTGTTGATAATTGCAGTCGGCATGTATGTGGGTATCCACGGCTGGATCGGTTTGAGCGCATGAGAACCTTGATCGGCTGTGCCTCGGCTGCCCTGTGCAATGAGCGCTTTTCCCATTACGCTGAAAAGCTCCTGTCCAGGTAAAGAATCGCGCAGCGTGAAGAAGATAGTTCGAGTCGATGATCTACAGGTGTTCGTGACGACCACTGACGCCGGGAGTTTTTCCGCGGCGGCGCGCTTGCTGGATATTTCTCCGGCGCTGGCCAGCGTCGCGGTACAGCGACTCGAGGCAAGCCTGGGGGTGAGGCTGTTCGTGCGCTCTACGCGGCGGCTGCGTTTGTCGGATGATGGTGAGCGCTATCTGGCCCATGCCCGGCGGGCATTGGAGGTGCTGGCGGATGGCGAGCTCGCCCTGGCCGAGGGACGTGACGAAGTGGCCGGGACGCTGCGCTTGTCGGTGCCCTCGGACATCGGGCGAAACCTGCTGCTGCCGTGGCTGGACGAGTTCCAGCAGATGCACCCCAAGGTACTGTTGCAGCTGCGGGTCAGCGACCAGGTCGCCGACCTGTTCGGGGAGCATCTCGATGCGAGCATTCGTTATGGTCAGTTGGCCGATTCGAGCCTCGTCTCCCTGATGCTGGCTCCATCCAACCGAAGGACCGTGTGTGCCTCACCCGACTACATCGCGCGGCACGGCCTGCCAAAGACGCCGGGTGAGCTGAGCGGGCACAATTGCCTGCGTTACGTGATGGGTGAGCAAACCTACGAGCGTTGGATCTTCCAGACAGCGAATGGGCTGGAAACGGTTCAGGTCGCTGGCGATCGCATCAGTGATGACGCTGATATTGCCAGGCGTTGGGCCGTGGCGGGCCAGGGGATCGTCTACAAATCGAAGCTCGATGTAATGGACGACCTTCGCAGCGGTCGCCTGGTGGAGATTTTTCCAGCGGAGTATGGCCAGCCAGCGCCGCTGCAACTGGTGTGCGCCCATCGAACCTCGCTGACGCCGTCGGTCCAGGTGCTCAGGGCCTTCCTGTCTGCGCGCTGTGAACGTTACATCAACGAGTGAGCAGGGCGCTGGCGAGTGGGTGAACGGTCCTCACGCCTGGCGATAATCGCTGGGCGTCACGCCTATCTCCCGACGAAAGACCTGGGAGAAATGGCTCGGGCTTGAGTAACCCACTTCCAATCCGATGTCGATGACGCTGCGGTCCGTTTCGAGCAGCAGTTGCCGGGCCCGGCTCATGCGCAGGCGTATGAAATACTGCGAAGGCGACAGGCCTGTGGCGCGCTTGAACATTCGGCTGAAGTGATACTCGCTCAGCTCCGCGACCTGGGCCAGGTGGGCAAGGCTGAAATCATCGACGAGGCGCTGGTTCATCGTCTCGAGGACCCGACGCAATTTGTACGCCTGCAGCGCGTTGCTGCGCGAGGCTCCGCTGTGGGGCGCGAGGTAGGTACGCACCAGGTGCACCGCCAGTGCCTGGGCCAGGCTCTGTGCAAACAGTGGGCTGGGCTGGCGTTCGTCGACCAGCTCGTTGCGCAACTGATCCAGCATGAAGCTCACCCGCAGGTCCCGGGCTCCGGAGATATCGCGAAAGGTGACAGGACCGGCCCGTCCCCCGAGCACGTCGCGCGCGGCGCGCTCGATCAACGGCAAACCGAGATACAGGTGCATGACTTCGAAGGTGTCGCAACCTTGCGTTTGCCAGCGCATCTCGTAAGGCTCGTTCGTGCTGGTGAGGTAGAAATCACCGGCCTGAACATCGACGGCTTCCCATTCGCCGCCCAGCGAACGTTCCTCGATCCGGGCGCCCCCGGTCAGCACCAGGACGAGCAGAGGCTCGACCACCGCGGGCACCAGAATCGGCTCGACTACCGTAGGGTGGCTGAACAGCTGCATCACCATTTCCTGAACCTGCGCACGCGTCGGCACGACTTGCGGCGTGCCCGGCATGAAATGCGCCATCGACTCGGCGCTGATGCGCTGGGGAGCGTTCTGCGGCGGTTCATCCGGTCCGGTCTGGCGCATGTGTTGCTCCATCAATGAAGTCCTTTTGCCTGCTGAATCCACTTCGAAAACAGTTTTGATATCGCTCAACTCGCTGCGAATTTTTCACAGCGGCGAAGTTAGCGTTGGCGTAGTTATATGGACAAAATCTGTCCACTTGTCAACACCGTTGCAAGCCTTATCATCGCCTCAAAGAAGAAGTAAAAAAGAAGAGGGATTTATGCGAACGGTATTTGAAAATTGTATAAAAGTCATTGTTCCCTGCGGTTCTTTGGGAGCGGGCGTGCGGGAAGAGGAAATAGCCTATGGATTGGCCGCCGGTGCACAAGTTATCGCCACCGATGCCGGTTCAACCGACAGTGGCGCGGCTTATCTTGCACTGGGTAAATCGAAGAACAACCGAGGCGCGGTCAAGCGTGACTTGATGATATTAATGAAAGCCCAGGCGCAATCCGGAGTGCCGATCATTGTCGGTACCGCCGGTCAGGCCGGAGGCGATCTTAATTTGAACTGGACGCGTGATATCGTCTTGGAAATAGCCGAAGAGTTGGGCGTGGCGCCAAAGATTGCGCTCATTTATTGCGAGCAGGGCAAGGACACGATAAAGAACTTGAACGCCGAGGGGCGTATAAAACCCTTGTCGCCACATACTGCGTTGGACGACGCAACGGTGGACGCTTGCGAACATATTGTCGCCGCGCTGGGGGTGGAGCCCTTTCTCGCTGCGCTGGAGGCCGGTGCCGATATCATATTGGCCGGCCGCTCCACCGATACCGCGGTCATCGCCTGTTATCCGATCTGGAAAGGCGCGCCTTGGGGGCCTTCGTGGCACGCTGGCAAGACCGGCGAATGCGGCGTGCAGTGTGCCGTCAATCCCACGCTAGGCTCGGGAATTCTGCTGAGTATCGATGCGAACGGCTTCGAAGTCGAGCCGTTGAGCCAGGACAACCGGTGCACGCCCCATAGCGTTTCGGCCCACATGCTCTACGAAAACAGCGACCCGTTCCGGTTGGTCGAGCCCGGTGGCATCTTGAATGTAGCCGAGGCACGTTACACCGATCTCAATGGCCGTGCTGTCCGGGTCGAAGGTTCGCGCTGGGAGGAAATGCCGTACACCATGAAGTTGGAAGGCGCCGCGGCCGGTTTATATCAAACGATCATGCTGGTGGGCATTCAAGACCCCGATGTACTCAAGGATATCGACGGTTTTCATGATCGGTTACTTGAAGCGCTTTATACAAGAACCCGCCAATCCATTCCCGCCGAGGAACTGGGCGAGTTTCATATTTCCCTTCGGATGTATGGATGGAACGGCGTCACCGGCGTAACGCCGCCTGCGGGAACATTACCGCCGCCGGAAGTAGGCATGTTGTTTGTGGCAACTGCCGCAACCCAGGAAATGGCCAATACCATTGCCCACGCGTGTAATCCCTATTTTTTCCATTACCCGAGTGTCATGGGCAAGGAACTGCCGTCGTATGGATTTGTTTTTACCCCGGCCGATATACCGCGTGGGCAGATTTTCGAGTTCAAGTTGAATCACGTGGTGGAACTTGAGGATCCCATGGAGTTGGTTCGTCTGGAGTGGATTGATTTATCGGCTACCTCGGTGGCCAGGAAGGAGCTTGCACAATGACCAAGTTGCGTGATGTATGTCGGCATGTCCGATCCAAGCAAGCGGGGCCGTTCTGGATCACCTTTGATATCTTTTTCAACGGGCGGGAGAATTTCGAGCGTTATTCCGGTTGCGCGGCACTTTCCCCGGCGCAATTCGCGAAGCTCTACGGCACTGATCCCGAGCGGGTCAAGCACATCCCGGTGGCGGACCTGGAAATGGTCAAGATTTCCTTTCCCCGCCCAACGCCCCAGGGCGGAATGGTCGAGCGCGACATGCATGCCGGCCAGCAATACGTCCGGCTGCTAGATGTGACCATCGACTGAGGCCCGTTCACGCCTTGCTCTGTTCGCCTCATGGACGAGGACTGACCACCCATTTACCCGAGGTAAACATGACGGATTCCACCGTTGCGATGCGGCTGGCACGCTATGCCCACGCATTCAGGAAACAGCGCCTGCCCGACGAAATAATCCACCTGGTGCGCCAGCGCTTCATCGACAGCCTGGCCTGCGTGCTGGGCGCCTATGGGGCGGCCCCGGTAAAGGCTGCGCTGGGTTATGCGGCTGCCAACCCCGCGACTACCGCCGGCATATTCGGCTCGAACCTGCAAACGACAGCGGAAATCGCTGCCTTCGCCAATGGCCTGATGGTTCGTTTCCTCGATTACAACGATGGCTACATGGGCTTGGAGCCGGGCCATCCGAGTGACAACATCCCGGCCTGCCTCGCCGTGGCGCAAGCCGAGAGCGCCACCGGCGCCGAACTGATTTCGGCCATCGTCCTGGCCTATGAGATCCAGATGCGCTTGCAGGATGCGGCAAGCTTGAACAGGCGTGGCTGGGACCACGTCAATTACATCAACGTCGCGATGGCAGCGGCGGCTTCCAACCTGATGAAGCTGGACGTCGCGCAGACCGAGCAAGCCATCAACATCGCCTTGAGCGGGCACTTGGCAATGCGCCAGGTGCGCAGTGGAACCTTGTCCGACTGGAAGGGCTGTTCCGCCGCCAATGCCGCGCGCAACGCGGTTGTTGCGGCCCAGCTGGCGCGCCATGGCATGACCGGGCCGTCGCCGGTCTTCGAGGGCGAGATGGGGTTCTTCAAGCTGGTTTCAGGGCCGTTCGAGCTGGACACTGATCGTTTTGCTACGCCCGACAATGGCGACTATGCGATACGACGCTCGCTGACCAAGACATTCCCCACCAACGGCGAGCTGCACACCGCCGTCTGGGCCGCGCTGGATATCCGCAAGCGCATCGACAACGTGAATGACATCGCTGCCATTAGCATCGAAACGTCCGAATTCAACCGTCGTGTCCTCGCGGACACCGCGGAGAAATGGTTGCCGAAAACCCGCGAGACTGCGGACCACAGCCTGCCCTATAACGTGGCTCGGGCGTTGCTCGACGGGGATATCACCATCGCTTCGTATTCCGCGGAAAAAATCGCCGACCCTGCGGCGATTACCTTGATGGACAAGGTCAGCGTCACGGAGGATCCGGCGTTGACGGCGCTGTTTCCACGGCACCTTGCCAATCGTGTCAGTGTGACGCTGGTCTGCGGCGAGCAGGTGGTGAGCGAGATGATCACCGGCCCCGGGTCAGTCGAAACGCCGATGACGGATGGGGATTTCGAGCGGAAATTCCGGCGCATGGCGATGCCGCATATCGACGCGTCGGCACAAGACCTGGTGCTTGGGTTCGTCGCCGGGCTTGAGCGGCAGACGCAGTTCAATTCGTTGTTTGCGGCGATGGCTGTCGCACCCATTGCGGACCAGAAACCGGCTGCATTGTGCCTTTGAGAAGCTTCGCGAGCAGGCTCGCTCCCACAGGGTTATCTGCCGTGCATGGATGTTCTGCATGGCGCAGACCTACTGTGGGAGCGAGCCTGCTCGCGAAGAGGCCAGTCCATTCAACATCCTCATCGCCTGTAACGCCGCCATCGCGAGCAAGCTCGCTCCCACAGGGTGATGTGCCGTGCATGGATGTTCTGGGTGGCGCAGATTACTGTGGGAGCGAGCCTGCTCGCGAAGAGGCCAGTCCATTCACATCCTCATCGCCTGAAACGCCGCCATCGCGAGCAGGCCTCACAGGCAGGGAATATCTTTCGTCCGCAGGCGCGCCCGGCGCGGACTTCAACGGCTCCCAATATCGGTCGCCGTTGGCAACGTCCCGGTATAACGAGCGCGAGGCCGGCCCTCGTGGTGCTGGTTGTATTGCTCGCTGGCATGGGCGATCCAGCCGATCGAGCGACCGACGCCGGCCAATGAAATTTCCTGTCCGTGCAGTCCCATTTTCCTGCCGATGAAACTCACCAGGAGAATGAATTCAGGCGGGTATGCAACGAGTTCCGAGGCCACCGAAAAGGCTTTCTGCAACCTGATGAATTCACTGTCGCCATCAAATACTGCAGTCAACGCGGCCATGAGGTTGCTGGCTCGCGGGTCGTTGATCGAATGCACATTGGGGCCGAACCCGACGATGTGTCCGTCCTGGCTGTAGCGCTGCAGGATCGGTCGAGTAGGGTCCGCGGCCGTACAGATTTCCTCGATCATCCGGCTGGCGGCTTCATTTCGTCCATAGGCGATCTTGTGGCCTCGCGCGGCGGCGAGCGCTGCAATGACCGCGTAATAGGGGGTAGCGCCGGTGGTGGCGGCGACGCGGACACTGTGGGTGGTGTGGTCCAGCTCATGATCGATGCTGAGAATCAGCAGGCGCCGGATCAGATCGGCATGTGCTGGCGGGGCGCCGCAGGCCTGGGTGATGAACTCATGCAAGGGCTGGTTGCTCGGTTCGGTCGCCCCCACGACCAACGCGGCAAACCAGCGCACGACATCGGCGCCGGTACGGGCGTAACTGTCAGGGGAAAGGTCGAAGGCCTTGGGATTTTCTCGCTGCACCAGGGGGAACAGGGCGATGGCTTTTTCCTGGGCGGACGTGTGTTCATAGATCTTCAACAGCTTGGCAGTGTCCTTCGGGGTGCGAGGCAGCGACGTGCCGAACGCCGAAGGCACCTGCCAGATCAACTCGGCGACTTCTTCGACGGTTGAACGATCAGCCAGCTCGACGACATTGTGGCCGCGATAAAACAGGCCATCGTCCGTTATCAGCGTAATCGCGCTGTCCGACGGCGTCGTACGCTTGGCAATGGGCTTGTCTTGCGCCGGTACTTTCACCAGTCGTTGGATGTCTTCTGCCCAGTAACGCCGCTTGGGCGAGCCGGCAATCTTGATGGAGCGGATATTTTTGCGGCTGACATAGGCGTACAGCGTCGGCAGGCTGACCCGGAGTATGGCTGCCGCCTCTTCTGCCGAGAGGTAAAGGCCTTCTTGTTCTGGCATGACCGGTCCAATCGAATTGATGGAGAGGTATACATGTTTATTGGATTTACCGTCCTGTAGTCAATGTGTATCGGCGCCGGGTTTCAACTTTGTTTTTTCTACCCAGGCTGCGTCTGACGAGTCTTATCCAACAGGGATGTTGACGGAAAAAATCAAGATTTACAGAGTTTCAGCCCCTATGTAGATTTCGGCTGCGCAAGAGTTGTTCACATTGATTTTCGAAGATCGATAACAATAAAAACGAAAAGGTGAAACGCATGGCTTGGTTAGGTTTCGCAATGGTCGTCACGTTTATGGCATTGATCATAAGCAAACGACTTTCCGCTGTGACGGCACTCATTCTTGTCCCGGTCGCGTTTGGCCTGGCCAGTGGAGCAGGACCGGAACTGGGCGCGATGGTGATGAACGGCGTCAAGCAAGTAGCGCCCACCGCTCTGATGTTGATGTTTGCAATCCTCTATTTCGCAATCATGTTTGACGCCGGGCTCTTTGAACCCGCTGTACGAAAGATTCTGCGTTACGTGGGCAACGATCCTCTGCGCGTGGTTCTGGGCACGGCATTGCTGGCCACGGTCATTTCCTTCGATGGTGATGGCGCAACGACGGTCTTGATTGTAACCACTGCGTTCCTGCCGCTTTACCTTCGCCTCGGCATGAACCCGCTGATCCTGGCGTTGATGCTGTTGTTGACCAATACCGTGGTCAATCTGATTCCCTGGGGAGGGCCGATGGCCCGCGCCGCCAGTGCGCTTCACCTGGATGTGGCCGAGTTGTTCCTGGGGTTGGTGCCGGCCATGTTCGCGGGCCTTGCCTATGCGTTTGTCGTGGCGTTCTGGATCGGTCGCAGAGAGCGCCGCCGCTTGGGCTGGACGCCCGCTGCCAAGGACGCCGCGCCGGAAGATGTCGTCTTGCCCACCGCGCATTCCGAGACGCATCGGCCGAAGCTTTTCTGGGTCAATCTCGCGCTCACCGCTGGGCTCATGTATGCGATGGCCACAGGGCTGGCGCCTTTGCCGATGTTGATGATGGTGGGGCTTTCCCTGGCGCTGCTGATCAACTATCCACGCCTGGCGGAACAGAAGGCCAGAGTCGCGGCGCACTCCGAAAGTGTCCTGATGGTCATCGCCCTGATATTTGCATCAGGTGCGTTTACCGGGATCTTGTCAGGTACCGGCATGGTTGATGGGATGTCCGAAAAGATTGTGCAATTGATTCCCGACGACCACGGCCAATATTTCAGCATCATTACCGCGCTCGTCGCCTTGCCACTCAACTTCCTGTTATCCAATGACGCGTTTTTCTTTGGCATCTTGCCGGTACTGGGCGCGGCGGGCGTCGAATACGGTATTGACCCGATGCACATAGCGCGGGCCTCGGTGCTGGGCCAACCGGTTCACGCACTAAGCCCCTTGGTGGCGGCGGTTTATCTGATCAGCGGAATCATCAAGCGGGACATGGGCGACATGCAACGCTATTGCCTGCTCTGGGCGATCGGCAGCAGCCTTGTCCTGATTGTAACCGCGGTCATTACCCGGGCGATTATCTGATTCATTAACGCGTAGCGCCGAAGTTTGAAGGACGCCGAGTTGCGTCCGCTCACGTCAAAATAAAAATAATAGATGAGGTGGTCGATGAAATCGATTAACGCCGTCGCTATGACGTTGCTGTCGACAATGTTTGTGTCTGAAGTGGCTCTTTCAGCAACAATCAGTTATCCGGACCGGTTCCAGCATGAAGGAAAGTTGAATGCTTATCTGCGCTCGGTTTATATCAATACTCGAATATCCAACGACTTGATCGAAGACCGTTTTGGCGGTTTTCCGGACGGCAACAAACTGGGCGGTACCGGAATCGGCGCCATTCTGGATTACAACTCAAGTTATTGGGCCGGCGTCGTAGGGTTTGACGCCTCGCTGTATGGCGTGGCAATGATCGACTCCAAAGATAACGGCCGGGACTTGTTCGACGATACCGATGGGACCAATGGCGGTTTTGCGAAAGTCGGGCAGAGTTATTTCAAGCTGCGTTATGAGGGCGATGGCTGGAACGTCGATTCCCAGATGGGGCGGGGTCGGTTCGATGCGGGAACATTGGTCACGCTCGACACGCGGATTGTCCCTGGGTCCTACCAGGGAGGTCGGGCTCATTTGAATTTCACCGAGATGGGCATTGGTCCGCTTCCCGGCACGCTGGGGTTCGAAACGGCCTATATCAACCGTACGTCGCCTCGGGACAGAGAAGAGTTCGAGCACTTGTCGAGTCAGTCGGGCGAGGAAATAAAAGACCTGTACACCTACGGCGTCAAATACGACCTGAAGGCCATCGAACTTGGCTACGACCATGGCGTATCGCGGGACTTCAATGAAAACACTCGATACGGACTCACGTTGAAAGCGCCTCTCGGCGATAAAGCCGGGATCGTACTGGACACTCAATATTATGAGTTCGAAAAGGCCGGGCGAATCTGGGAACGTGATTGGCAGGCCGGCCAGGCCGCTTATGACGATGAGGCGAGCTGGTTGAATATCAACGTTGGTTTGTTGCTCGACAAACTTCGCCTGGGTGTTTCGTTTTCCGAGACTAAAGCCGAGTTGAGCAATGGGCAGCTCGGTTATGCCTACTTTGATCATGCGGACAATGTCGACGGCAGGATGGATGCCTGGACACGCTCCGGCAACGACTTCAATAACGATGGCGAGCGAACCTGGCAAATCGGCGCCGAATATGACTTGAGCGGACATTCTTTATTGGGGGCTTCGCTGGACGGTTTCAAAGTCATGACTATTTATAAACAAGGTCAGTTTGACGCCACCGATCCATTCAACGGACGCCGCACCGATGTGACCGAGCGACAGAATGAATACCGTCTCTATTATCGCTTCGATGAAAAGGAATACGCCGGGCTCTCAGTCGGCTTGATTTATATCGATTACCGCATTGACCAGGATTTTGTCGCATTGATATCCGCACAACCCGACAACGTGGTCAGCGGCTCGGAGGCCAGGGTGTATCTGGATTACGCATTTTGAATGCTGGACGTTTCTATCAAGAGGTCCGTGATGCTTGATCATCGCCATAAAATAGTGGTTACACAGCGGTTTTTCGACTCCATGGCCAGCGACTTTCTGCAGAACCATGGCTGTGAGGTGGTTGTCGCGGAGCTGGCGCCCGGACAAGCCGATGGCGATCTGAGTGAACGGCAACTGATCGACCTGCTGGCAGACGCCGACGGTTGGATCGTCGGGCACGCGAATGTCACGTCCAGCCTGCTGAATGCACTGCCGCGCCTGCAAGTCATCGCCCGTCGCGGCGTCGGTTATGAGCGGGTCGATACGGCAGCGGTGGCAGCGGCAGGGAAGGTGGCGACCATTGCTACTGGCGGCAACGATGCCAGCGTCGCCGACCACACCGTTGCGCTGATGCTCGCCGTCTGCCGTCAACTCAAGCGCTGCCAGATGGGCTTGTCGGGCAATGACTGGTCGATTCCCCTGGGCGGTGATCTGTACCGCAAGACGGTTGGCATCGTCGGGTTGGGCCGGATTGGCCGGGGTGTCCTGCAGCGCTTGTCCGGGTTTGAAGTCAGGCCGCTGATCTATACGCCTCATCCAGGCGGCGCCGAGGCCGACGGTGATTTTGTTGACCTGGATACGCTGCTCAGGCAAAGCGACTTCATCACCCTTCACGCGCCGCTCAATCCGCAAACCCAAGGACTGATCGATGAGCGCGCACTGAACCTGATGAAGCGTTCCGCGGTGCTCATCAACACCGCGCGGGGCGGGTTGGTGCGCGATGCCGATCTGCTGCGGGCCCTGCGCGAAAAGCGAATCGCAGGGGCAGGGCTCGACGTCTTTGAAAGCGAGTCGGACCCCTCGCTCTTGCCGGTGACCGAACAACTGATCCAGCTACCGAACGTGATCGTGACGCCCCATGTCGGCGCGTCCACGGTGGAGGGGCTCAATCGCACCAATCTGATCGCCGCCCAATGCGCGGTGGCCGTCTTGGAAGGACGCAGCCCGCCCAGCCATTGCGTCATTGCGGACGGACGTCGAGCTGTCGGCTGCGAGAGCCGCGTGGATAACCGGCCATGAGTCGCGACGAAAATCCGCCGGTGCATCCCGACCTGGCGGCCGTGGTCGACGCAATCCGGGAGCAGGGATTGCTGCCCGTCGTTCATGGGGACGTGCGCAGCGTCCGGGCGCATCTGGAACGAATCAATGCCTGGGCGGCGCAACGCAGCGTGCCGCTGTCCTACGAGCGCACCCTGGGCTTTGCCGTTGATGGGCGAACGGTGCCCTGCAAACTCTATTGGCCGGAGGGCGATGAGACGCCTTGCCTGATGTTCTACTGCCATGGCGGCGGATTCCGCCACGGTTCGCTCGCCGGCTGGGACGCACCTTTGCGCCAGTTGGTGCGCGACAGTGGCCTGGCGGTGCTCTCCATCGACTATGCGCTGGCGCCGGAACATCGCTTTCCGGTGGCGTTCAACGAGGTGGCGGCGATCGTCAGCCGGGTCATCAAGCTCGGCGCTATCACCGACTGCCCGGTACGCGGCTTTGCCCTGGGCGGCGATTCGGCAGGCGCCAATCTCGCCTTGGGCGTCGCCATTGCACTACGCGACGCGGGAATCGATGCGTTGCGGCAGTTATTGCTGTTCTACGGCAGCTACTCGCGGGACCTGACCTCCGATTCCTGGCAGCGACTTGGCGGCTACGGCGGCCAGAATCTGTCGGTCGAGACCATGGGCGCTTACTGGGCCTGCTACTTGGCCAATGACGAGGACGACTGGAGGGTGCAGCCGATCATTGGTGAATTTGCGGGCCTGCCGCCGGTGCGATTGGTGGTCGGTGAACTGGATCCGCTGGTGGACGAAAACCGTGAGCTGGCGAGTCGATTGCAAAGCGCGGGCGTGGCAACAGATCTGCAAGTACTCGCGAACATGCCTCACGGGTTCATTCGCTTCAATGAGGTGGCTCCTGTCGCACGCAACGTCATCGCTGCGCAGGGCAACGCCTTGCGCAAGGCATTTTCCGGTCGGGGAAACTTTCCATGAGTATCCGCCAAGCCTTCAGAGGAATTTGCGTGGGGGCGGTCATCGTCGTGGCAGCCAACGCGATGGCGGCCGGCACGCTTCCCGTCGGTCCCGCTGCCGGAGACATGCAGCTGTCGCCGTTTTATCGCTGGTCTGACGCGATGCCTGCGCAGCCTGGCGTGCTGCTGCGCAGCGAGGCCATGGCGGTTCAGGCTCAAATGCCTGCCGCCGCGCGGGCGTTGCGTCTGCTCTACAGCTCCATCGATCAGCGCTGGCGGTCCGGCCTCGTTCCGGTCAGCGGGGCGTTGTATCTGCCGGCAGGAAATCCTCCGGCCGGAGGCTGGCCGCTGCTGGCCTGGGCTCACGGCACGCTGGGCATCGCCGATGCCTGTGCGCCTTCCTGGGCGGGATTGCGTGAGCGTGACGCGGCGTATATCAATCGCTGGCTCGCGCGCGGCTTCGCCGTGGTGGCCAGCGATTATCAAGGCCTGGGAGGGCCGGGACCTCATCCCTATACGTTCTGGCAGGCCGAGGGACGCTCGGTCCTGGACTCGATTCTTGCTGCTCAAGCCTTCGAGCCAGGCCTGATCGCCAATCGCGTGGTCCTGGCCGGACAATCCCAGGGCGGTGGGGCGGCGCTGGGCGCGGCGATCCTTGCTGGTACCTATGCACCGGAACTGCCCATTCTGGGCGCGGTGCTCACGGCACCGAACAGCACATTCCCCGAAGGCCCCATCAAGCTGGCGCCGCGCCAGTCCAATACGGTGTTCCTGGCACTGGCGTCAGGCGCGTTGCGTGAGGACGGGCCACCGATCGAAGGCATCCTGACGGCCAAGGGGCTCGAACTGCTGAGCGTCGCCCGGCAAGGCTGTACCCGTGATATTGGGCAAAAGTCCAAGGCGTTGCAGATTGGTTCGTTTGCCGAGCTGTTCACGATCACCCCAGAGGCGTTGAACGCTGCGCGCATTCCAACGACCGATATGCCCCAGGCGTCGATAGCCTTCCCGTTGTTCATTGCCACGGGCCAGGCGGACCATACCATTACGCCGGAGCGGCAATACGCGGTCGCGGCGGCGTTGTGTGCCGCTGGCAATCCGGTGACGTGGCGTACGTATGAAGGCCTGGGGCATGACGGGGTGTTGCATGGTTCGCTGGATGACGTGTTTGCCTTTGTCGACGCGTGGTTCGATGGACAGAATTACGCTTCCAATTGCTCCAACCTGCGGAAACCCGGTGCGCCAGGCGAAAGAGACGTGGCAGCACCGTTCAACGACGACTGAGTCTATGGGAGCGAGCCTGCTGGCGAAGGCGGTAACGCAGGCTGTGGAACACGAACCACCACGTCAGAGCAAATCCCCGTGGCGAGGGAGCTTGCTCCCGCTGGCCTGCGAAGCGGGCCCCGGCAGTCCTTCAGACAGACCGCATCCACCGGTTTTGCGACTGCTGCGCAGCCGAGCGGGAGCAAGCTCCCTCACCACGGGATTTTGAGGCGTCTGGGCTGGCGCCTTCGCGAGCAGGCTCGCTCCCACAGGGTTGGATCAGTCCGATTTGCGGCGGGACATCGGCCTGAACACGAACCGCCACGCCAGAGCAGGTCCCCCGTGGCGAGGGAGCTTGCTCCCGCTGGCCTGCGAAGCGGGCCCCGGCAGTCTTTCAGGCAGACCGCATCCACCGATTTTGCGACTGCTGCGCAGCCGAGCGGGAGCAAGCTCCCCCGCCACGAGTTTTGAGGCGTCTGGGCTGGCGCCTTCGCGAGCAGGCTCGCTCCCACAGGGTTGGATCAGTCCGATTTGCGGCGGGACATCGGCCTGAACACGAACCGCCACGCCAGAGCAGGTCCCCCGTGGCGAGGGAGCTTGCTCCCGCTGGCCTGCGAAGCGGGCCCCGGCAGTCTTTCAGGCAGACCGCATCCACCAGTTTTGCGACTGCTGCGCAGCCGAGCGGGAGCAAGCTCCCTCGCCACGGGATTTGTGGCGTCTGGGCTGGCGCCTTCGCGAGCAGGCTCGCTCCCACAGGGTTGGATCAGTCCGATTTGCGGCGGGACATCGGCCTGAACACGAACCGCCACGCCAGAGCAGGTCCCCCGTGGCGAGGGAGCTTGCTCCCGCTGGCCTGCGAAGCGGGCCCCGGCAGTCTTTCAGGCAGACCGCATCCACCGGTTTTGCGACTGCTGCGCAGCCGAGCGGGAGCAAGCTCCCTCACCACGGGATTTTGAGGCGTCTGGGCTGGCGCCTTCGCGAGCAGGCTCGCTCCCACAGGGTTGGATCAGTCCGATTTGCGGCGGGACATCGGCCTGAACACGAACCGCCACGCCAGAGCAGGTCCCCCGTGGCGAGGGAGCTTGCTCCCGCTGGCCTGCGAAGCGGGCCCCGGCAGTCTTTCAGGCAGACCGCATCCACCGGTTTTGCGACTGCTGCGCAGCCGAGCGGGAGCAAGCTCCCTCGCCACGAGTTTTGAGGCGTCTGGGCTGGCGCCTTCGCGAGCAGGCTCGCTCCCGCCTTGGTTCGGGTTCACCCATCGAATACCCACCGCTTCGTGCCTCAATGCAACGAATACCGGGCCAGAGCCTCATATGACTAATAAGCGGCGCCGCTGATGTTGGCAGCCGGTCCGGTTTTTTCTTCACGACAGGGATTTTTATGACGATGGCTGAGAAAAATCATGTCGACTGGCTGGTCGAACAATCGATGCTCCACGCGGCGCGGCAGCGGGCCAAGCTCTATTCGGGGCAAGGACGCTTGTGGCAGCAGCCCTATGCGCACACCCGGCCCCGTGATGCTTCAGCGCTTTCCTCAGTGTGGTTTACCGCATACCCAGCCTCCATCATCACCCGGGAAAATGGCACGGTGCTCGAGGCGTTGGGCGACGAAACCTTGTGGCACGCCTTGTCGAAAATCGGCATCCAGGGCATCCACAATGGTCCGCTGAAAAGATCCGGCGGCCTGCGCGGCACTGACTACACGCCAACCATCGATGGCAATTTCGACCGCATCAGCTTTGACATCGACCCTGAGCTGGGCACCGACGCTCAACTCCAGGCACTGACCCGCATGGCCGCTGCGCACAACGCGGTGGTCATCGACGACGTCATCCCGTCCCACACCGGCAAGGGCGCTGATTTCCGCCTGGCGGAGATGGCTTACGAAGACTATCCGGGCCTCTACCACATGGTGGAAATCCGCGAGGAAGACTGGCCGCTGCTGCCCGAGGTCGGGGAGGGGCGTGATGCCCAGAACCTCACCGCGCAGCAGGTGGATGCCCTGCGGGACAAGCACTACATCGTCGGTCAGTTGCAGCGAGTGATTTTCTTCGAGCCTGGCGTCAAGGAAACCGACTGGAGCGCGACGCCGATCATCATGGGCGTCGACGGCAAGCCACGGCGTTGGGTTTATCTGCACTATTTCAAGGAAGGGCAGCCGTCGCTGAACTGGCTGGACCCGACATTTGCCGCGCAGCAAATGATCATTGGCGATGCGCTGCACGCCATCGATGTCATGGGCGCGAAGATCCTCCGGCTGGACGCCAACGGATTTCTCGGCGTGGAGCGCAAGCTCGATGGCACCGCCTGGTCCGAAAGCCATCCGCTGTCGATCACCGGCAACCAGTTGCTCGGCGGGGCGATTCGCAAGGCGGGCGGTTTCAGCTTCCAGGAATTGAACCTGACCCTCGACGACATTGCCGCCATGTCCCACGGCGGGGCGGACCTGTCTTACGACTTCATCACTCGACCGGCCTACCAGCACGCCCTGCTGATGGGCGACACCGAATTCCTGCGCTTGATGCTGCGCCAGATGCACAGCTTCGGCATCGACCCGGGCTCGCTGATCCACGCCTTGCAGAATCACGATGAACTGACCCTGGAGCTGGTGCATTTCTGGACGCTGCATGCCCACGACACCTACCTGTATCAAGGCCAGACGTTTCCCGGCAGTATCCTGCGCGAGCACATCCGCGAGCAGATGTATGAACGCTTGTCCGGCGAGCATGCGCCTTACAACCTGAAATTCGTCACCAACGGCGTGTCTTGCACCACGGCGAGCATCATCACCGCCGCCCTGGGCATTCGCGACCTCGACGCGATCACAGCGGCCGATATCCAGCAGATTCGCCAGGTGCATCTGCTACTGGTGATGTTCAACGCCATGCAACCGGGCGTGTTCGCCTTGTCTGGCTGGGATCTGGTGGGAGCGTTGCCGTTGCCGGCGGAACAGGTCGAGCACCTGATGCGCGACGGCGACACGCGCTGGATTCATCGCGGTGCCTACGACCTGGTCGACCTCAACCCGGAAGCGCCGCTGTCAGCCGGGCAGATGCCACGTCCAAAGACTTTGTACGGCAGCCTGCCGAGCCAGTTGAAGGATCCGGATTCGTTCGCCTCGCAACTGCGCAGGATCCTGGCCGCGCGCCGCGCCTACGACATCGCGGCGAGCCGCCAGATCCTCATCCCGGACGTCGAGCATCCGGGGCTGCTGATCATGGTTCACGAACTGCCGGCCGGCAAAGGCACGCAGATCACCGCGCTGAACTTCGGTTCGACGCCGATCACCGAAACCCTGCACCTGCCCGGTATCGCACCGGGGCCAGTGGTGGACATCATCAACGAGCGGGTCGAAGGGGATCTCACGCCCGAGGGTGAGTTCACCATTACTCTGGATGCGTTCGAGGGGTTGGCGCTGCGGGTGGTGAGCAGTTCGCCGATGATCTAGGAAGCAGCAAGCGAAGAAGCGTATGGAAGATCAAAGGATTGAAAAAATAAATATCAATGTGCCACTATTGTTACTGCCGTCGCTGCCGACATAAGCAGCATCGTTTTTAATCATAGGGACTTGATACATGTCTTTTCATACGCTTCGCACCCTGGCAGCACTGACCGTTGTTGCTTGCCTGACACTCACCGGCTGCGCTCATGTCCAGCCTCCGGTACCGCTGGACCATCAATTCTGGGATGCCAAGGAGACCACCGTTGGCGTGGCGATCAACCTGGTGCCGGAACCCGTCCTGGCGCTGACTGGCAACCAGGGTCTGCTGGACCTGGCCATCAACAAAGGCGTCAACAGCAAGCTCAGCGATAATGTTGAAAAATGGCAAGTGCGCGATCTCAACACATTGCCGGATGCCATTGTCGCCAAGTTGCAAGCCAAGGGTTACAAGGCCAAGCGCATCAACGAGCCGGTGGATTTGAACAAGTTCAAGGAGACGAGTTTCCGTGAAGGCTACACCGTCCGCGACCTGACATCGATCAAGGCCACCTACGGTGTCGATCGCCTGCTGCTGGTCAACGTGACAGGGACCGGAGCCACCCGCAGTTATTACAGTATCGTGCCGACCAGCGTACCCATGGCGCAGGTATTCGGACAGGGCATGCTGATCGATCTGGCCGATAACAGATTGTTGTGGTTCAAACCCTTTTCCGTCGTGCAGGCCGCCCAGGGCGAGTGGGACGAGCCGAACTATACCAATCTGACTAATGCCTTCTACCAGGCGATGGATACGAGCCGTCAGCAAATGATCACGCCGTTCGAACAATGAAGCGTGAATTGATCGCGGTCACCTCAGTGGCCCTGTTGATGCTGATGGGATGCGCGCAGAAACCGGCACCTGAGGCCGGTTTCAAATCGCAGGACGCGGTGTCCTACGTCAAGGCCCATGGAGTCAAGGTGGACCTGCAATTGCCGCAGGCGTTTGTGGGGGCCAGCACGGTGGTCGACGCGCAGGCCGCGCAGAAGGCAGCGTCGTCCAGTCATACCCTGGTCGCAAGCTCCGGTAACAGCGCCGGGCTTGCCGGGTTGCTGGTTGCCAGCCTGATCAATACCCAGATGGGCAGTGGCAGCTTGCAGCGCGATGCGGAAAATACCGCCGCCAAGGAGTCGCGCCCGCTGGCGGACCTGCTTGCCGGCGTGCCGTTGCAGGAGCGGTTGCAACAGCGCTTCCAGCAAGCGTCGCTGGTGGCAGGACTCAAGCAGGGGCAGGGGCCGGTCAGCGCTCGCCTGGTGATCGAGCCCAAACTGATGCTTACGCCTGACCGTGGCAGTTTCGTGCTGATCAATCAGGTACAGGTCCAGGACATCGCGGGTTCCGCGTTGTATCGCATGCGCATCGAGGTTTCCAGCCAGCCGATCAGGCGCTGTGGCAAACGCTGTATTGACGACGGCTCGCTGGATCTGGTGCAAGTGACCCAAGTGCTCGACGAATGCATCGACGAGTCGATGCGGGTGCTGGCAACCGACCTGATGTTACCGGTGCCACCAGAGGCGGCCCAGGAAACCCTGCGCTATGTGCTTGACGGCCAGCGTGTGGTCGAGCGCGGCTACCAGTTGGCCAATAACGGTAACTACTGGCGCTATCGCAACCTGTATGGCGCGGTGAAGTCGGTGCCGGTCCCTTTCGAAGACGCGCTGTCCCAAGAGCAGTTGCAGAAGGTCTACGGTCGTTGACCGTGGATCGTTGCGAAATTCTGCGAAATGTCAGTGTTGGCTCCGCCAATATCGACTGACAGCACCCTTGGCGCCTTGCACCGGATCCTGATCAGGAAACGGTAGCGCGTCGATGTTTGCCAGTTGCGCCGCGCTCGGCGCTTCGCGACAGATGTCGGCCTGCTGGCCCGGTGGGTACGCTCCGACGACCAGGAAATCTTCGCTGGAACCCAGGTTGCAATGCCCGGTGCCAGCAGGCAGCAGCAACACGTCGCCTGCCTGGACGTCGATCACTTGGCCATCGGGGCCGCCGATCATCAAGCGCGCTTGACCGCTGGCGACGCCCAGAACTTCGTGGCCCTCGGTGTGGTAATGGTGGAAATCGTAGATCCCGTAGCGCCATTGCGGCGGCCAGCCGTTGCTGCGGAACATCTCTTCCAGCTGGGCAGCCAGATCACCTGCCTGGGCAGCCATCGCGTCACGGTAGATGATCACCGGCAGGCGCGGATGGTTGGGTACCCAATCGTTGCGTTCCAGCATCAGGGTCTGAATGGACGCCGATACCCAGTTCAGTGTGCTCATCGATACATCTCCATCGCGGTAGCCGAACCCAGGAATGTGGGAGCGAGCCTGCTCGCGAATCGGTGTGACAGACGACATTGATGTCGAATGTGCCGCCGTCTTCGTGAGCAGGCTCGCTCCCACAGAATCTAATGGGCTAGACGATGTTTGCGATGCGAGAGTTCAACGTCGCTGACCGGTGCCGCTCGTCAACGCTTCTCCTTCATGATCCGCTCGACTTCGCCCGATGCCTTTAGCGCTTCAAACGCGCGCTGGGCCCTGGCGACCGTTTCGTCCGGCGTGCTCAGGCTGAAAGCCAGGTAGACCCGGTGGGGCTGCTCGTCGAGGGCATAGACTTCCTCCAGCTGATTGAAATCCATCTGGGCATCCTGGCTCATCAGGCGTGCCGTGTTCTCCGGCATCGGCACCAGTTGGACCTGACGGTTCAACAGTTTCTGAAAGTTGTCGTGGTTGTTCGCCGACACGACCAGCCGACTGAAGCCACGTTCTTGCAGATAGATCTGCTTGGCGTCATTACGTATCACGCCGATGCTGTACTGCTTGGCCTCTTCAAGGTTGCGGACAGTGATGGGGTCGGCGTCGCGCAGCTTGTAGAGCCGGCTGGTGGAACGATGGATTTCACCGACCCACTTGAACAGCTGTTCACGGGCCGGGGTGCGATCCAGTGGGAAAATCAGCACGTTGGGCTCGCGCAAGGCCATCTCATAAGCTCGCGCCCAGGGATACAGGGCCATGCGAAAATCGCTGAGGTTGGCCTGTTGCAGCGTGTCGGACGCGATATGGATGCCGGGGCCGACGAGTTTGTCGTCGCGCAGATACGCGTAAAGCGAGTCCTCGGTCACGACCTCGATCGTTTCGGCCTGGCTTGTGAGGCTGATCAAGGCCAGGAGTACGCAGGAGCAGAGCATCAGAGAGTGGCGCATACAGACCTCGACGTTGATGGATCTTCAGAGGGAGACGCGGTTGCGTCCCTGGTGCTTGGCCCGGTACAGCGCCTGGTCGGCGCGTTGCATCAGTGGATCGAAATGATCCATGGTCTCGGGGTCCAGCTCGGCGACGCCGATGCTCAGGGTGACGAAGGGCGAGACCGATGAGCCGCTGTGGGGCAGCTTGCGTTCGGCCAGGGCGGCGCGCAGCCGCTCGGCTGCCTCGCAGGCCTGCTGCGCGTCGATGTTTGGCAGCACGACGACGAATTCCTCGCCACCCACTCGCGCGGTCAGTTCGCCGGAGCGCCCGAACACGTCACGCAGGGTTTCGGCTATCTGTTGCAGGCACAGGTCGCCGTTCATGTGGCCGTAGGTGTCGTTGTAGATCTTGAAAAAATCCACGTCGCACATGAGCACCGCCAGCGGCGTCCTATGACGCATGGCGCGGCGGAACTCGACTTCCTTCAGTTCGTCGAAGTGGCGACGGTTGGCCAGGCCGGTCAAGGCGTCGTGGCGGGACAAGGCTTCGAGGGCCTGGTTGGCGGCCTTGAGTTCCGCCGTGCGCGCCTCGACCAGTTCGACCAGTTGATCGCGGCTGGCGGCGATCGCCAGTTCGTCCGAACGCTGGCGCTCCAGGTGCGCATGGAGATTGTCCTGCAGCTCGTTGACCTGGGTTTCGAGCAGGCTCAGTTCGTCCTGGCGGTTGACCGAGCGCTGCAATTTGAGGTGACGCTTGAGAGTTTGCGGAGCGAGCTCACCCAAATGCCGGGCAATATGCACCACATGGATGGTCACCAGGCGGTTGAACATGGTCATGACCAGCCCGGCCAGGAGCATCGATTGGATGATTTGCGTGATGACGATGGTGCGCGCTTCGCCCCACAGGCGCCTCCAGAGCAGTTGATTATCGCCCTCGATGATCAGCTCGCCGACTTTTTCATGAGCGCCGAGATAGGGTTGCGCGATGAGCTGGCGCTGCAACACCGGTGCCGAGCCGGCGTTACCGGTGGTGTAGCGGTTGAGTTCGATGATTTCCGGTGAGCGGCCGGGCCGCAGGACATTCAGGACCACGCGTCCGACCGGCGCTGCACTGGCGACACTGTTGAGCTGCTTGTCCAGGGACTCGCGATCCATTTCCCAGATGGCGTGGGCCAGGGTGTCCTGGAACACCTGGTCAATCAGCCCCAGCTCGGAATTCATCTCCGCCAGGTTGCTTTCCCAGGCCAGCCAGGTGCGCCATGTCACCATCGCCACGGTGAAAATCAGGCAGAACAGCAGCGTCGCGAGCACCAGTCGACGCCCCAGGGAGCTGAGGGCCTTGGCCTGTGGTCGTTGAAAGGGCGCCGGGGCGAAGTTGCCGTCCATCTCATAACCACTTGCGCGCGATGGCATCGTAGACGCCGTTGCGACGAATGGCCTCCAGGCCGGCGCGGAATTTCTCGACGGTTTGCGCCGGCGTGTTGCGGCTGAATGCCATGTTCAAGCCGTCGGCGCTGCTCAGTTCGGGCAGCGGCAATGACCGGATGAGGACTTTTTCCGGGTCTTCGCCGTTCTGCCGAGTCAGGTACAGCGCGTTGAGCTCGTTGGAAATCCACAACTCCACATGGTCGACCTTGAGCTTGCGGTAGTTGTGTTCGTATTTGGTGCTCGATTGCAGATCCTCGCCGATGCGGAACCCCTTCGAGACCAGGTATTGCTCGCCGACGTCCTGATTGACGGTCGCGATCTGGTGCCCATGGGCATCTGCCAGGGAGCTGAGCTTCACTGGCCGCTCAGCCAGGGAGTAGATGTACCACTGGGTCGGGGCGATGGCGCCGATCCACTGGAAAAGCGCTTCGCGTGCGGGCGTGCGGACGATCGAATAGATCAGGACGTTGCTTTCGTTGAGCGCCAACTCGTACGCGCGGGCCCAGGGCATGGGCTGGATCGACGCCTGGACGCCGATCTCCTTGAGCACGGCCTCGACGACCTCGGTGCTCATCCCGGTCACGCGTCCGTTCTGCGTCATGTTGTAGGGCGGCAACTCCTCCGTGACGATGCGCAGCGGCGGCTCAGCCGCGGTGGCCAACGCCGACCCACCTGCAAGCAGGAGCATCAGGACGCCAAACATCAGTAAGCGGTTAAGCTGCAAAGCCATTGATCATCACCCTATGCGACCAGCAGAGCCTGACGAGGCCGGAGGGCCGCCGTCACACAGGTTATCGGCCAGGTGGAGGGCTGCTTGAGGAGAGCGTTCGATTGTCGGGGCTGACGGCTCTATCCCGTGGTCGCCAGAACTATCGTCGGTGAACCTTGCGTCGATACAGCACTCACTTGTCAGGTAGTTGCCTCGGCTGAGGCGACTGTTTTTTGCCGATAAGGAATTCGCATGGACCAGATTTCGAGCCCGCATGTCCTCCCCGTCGAACGCGAATTCAGCCCGCGCGCGGTCATCACGGGGATCGTGCTTGGCATCCTCCTGACGCCCTCCAATGTCTATGCCGGATTAAAAATCGGCTGGTCATTCAACATGTCGATCATTGCCTTGCTGGTCGGCTACGGCATCTGGCAGGGCCTGGCCAAACGCTCGGCTGCGGCGCTGCCGTGGACGTTGCACGAAAGCAACATCAACCAGACCGTCGCGTCGGCAGCGGCGTCGATCATCTCCGGCGGGCTGGTCGCGCCCATTCCGGCGTACACCTTGCTGACCGGCCAGCAACTGGACGCTGTGCCGATGGTTGCCTGGGTGTTTTCGGTGAGCTTCCTGGGCATCTGGATTGCCTGGTACCTGCGGCCGTCATTGCTCAATGACAAGGCGCTGAGGTTCCCCGAAGGCATGGCGACCCTGGAAACCCTCCTGCACATCTACAACCATGGCCAGGAAGCCGCGACGCGGCTCAAGGTGCTGCTCGGCGCGGCGCTGCTGTCCGGGCTCGCCAAGTGGGTGGATACGTTTTGGTGGGCCATCCCGCGTTGGTCGCCGAACGCCCATTTGGAGCGCCTGACCTTTACTGCAGACCCTTCGCTGTTGCTGGTGGGGTTCGGCGGCATCATCGGCATCCGCGTCGGCCTGACCCTGCTGCTCGGCGCGCTGCTGGCGTGGGGCGGGTTGGCGCCGTGGCTGCTGGAAAATGGCCTGGTGCAGTTACCGCCCGGCAGCAGTGGACCGCAATTTGCGGTGCTGGTGGAGTGGCTGCTGTGGCCGGGGGTGAGCCTGATGGTCTGCTCGACGCTGGCTTCCCTGGCGATTCGCCTGTGGGCCTTGCACGGTTCCACCAAGGCCAGCGGCGCGGCGACCTGGGTGATTCCCAAGGCCGGCCCCGCCCTCGGTTTCCTGTTGGCGATCATTCTGGTGGTAAGCCTGCAAGCGCTGTTGTTCGGCATCAATCCGTGGATGGCCCTGCTGACCATCCCCTTGGCCATCTGCCTGGCGGCGGTGGCGGCCCGTGTGGTTGGCGCCACGGGTATTCCGCCTATCGGTGCCATCGGGCAATTGTCCCAGTTGAGTTTTGGCATCGTCGCCCCGGGCCAGGTGCCGATCAATCTGATGAGTGCCAATACCGCCGGCGGTTCGGCCGGGCAATGCACAGACTTGATGAACGATTTCAAGGTGGGCCGAGCGATCGGCGCCACGCCGCGCAAACAACTGCAGGCGCAGACCCTGGGAATCTTCATCGGCAGTATCGTCGGCGTGCTCGCTTACCTGGCGTTGATCCCCGACCCGCAAACCATGCTGCTCACCGAAGAATGGCCGGCCCCGGCGGTCGCCACTTGGAAGGCCGTGGCGCAAACCCTGACCCATGGCCTGGACTCACTGTCAGCCAGCATCCGCTGGGCGATTTTCATCGGCGCCATCGCCGGCTTGCTGCTGGGCATCCTCGACAGCCTGCTGCCGGCCCATCGGGCCCGCTACCTGCCAAGCACGGCGGCCTTGGGCCTGGCCTTTGTCCTGCCGGCCTCGGTATCGCTGATGATGGCCCTCGGCGCCGTGCTCACCTGGCTGGTGAGCTGCCGCTGGCCAAGCCTCACGGAACGCTTCGCTATTACGGCGGCGGCGGGGTTGATTGCGGGGGAGAGCATTACCGGGGTAGGGGCGTCGTTGTGGGAGATGGTTGGGAATATGTGAGTAGGGGGTGTTGAAAGATTGATCTGTGAGCGTTACTGGCAGAGTTATTTGTTGGGCTTTCCCCGTAGCTTACATATCCCTGCAACCCCCGTGGCGAGGGAGCTTGCTCCCGCTGGGCTGCGTAGCAGCCCCTCTCAACAGCCCTCGGTGTGTCTGGCTGATTGGTAGTTCTGATGACATATCCAGTCCGCTGTGGGAGCGAGCCCGCTCGCGAAAGCGGTTATAAGTCAGCATCAATTCACTCCTAAGTCTGTCGCCGATGTCCTATTTTTTAACTTTATTCAACGCATTTGCTAATGCTTTTTCCAGCTCTATCCAGTTTCTTGCGTTTTCAGAGTGTACTGGGGTGTCCCAGTTGGATTTTGATATCAGAACGACTCTAAAGTGACCCTCTTTACAAAATTCCGGGTACCACCCGATATCTAAAATTTGATCCGAAGGGAAGCTGGCTTGAAATAAATCCTCTTTCAGGTCGTCTATGAGCTGTGATAGCTCCTTTGTTTGATTTAAATGCGAAATATCATCAAATGTTATCTTTCCGCCAAGCTGGTATATTTTCTGAGTGTTCATCGGTTATTTTTTCTTGGTGTACTTTTTAAATGATTCTTTGGATATCGGGTGGCCATGTATTGTGCGGGCACTCAATTCAACTCGCATAAACCTAGTCTCTTTGCCATTGTTTGCTCCGACCGTTCGTCCTAGATCCATAACTTTCCAAGGTTTTCCATTGTTAACATTTTGCCCGTTTGCAAAAACATAACGTTCCAGTGCTTCGATATCAGTACCCGGTAAGTACCTGGCTGTACCTCCATTTCCAGTAGATTTTATGACGGTGGACCAAGGTGATTTTGGAGAAACATGCTTGTTTCCATGATTTGTCCATTCGACGTCCGGAAGCTGGGGCGAACCTTCGTTGATACTTGCTTTTTGTTCGGGAGCCTGATCGCCCTTCTCAGGAGTGCATTGACCTTTTCCCGGGCAATCCACCAACCCCAACGGATCCACCCACCCCGTCGGGTTCAGGGTGTACCGGTACCCATTGAGCCCACCCGCCAGCTTGCTCGGATCAGGCGTGAGGTACCGGCCCGTGTCCGGATTGTAGTAGCGATGCCGGTTGTAATGCAGGCCGCTTTCCAGGTCGTGGTATTGGCCTTGGAAACGCAGCGGTTGGGTCAGTTGTTTGTCGGCGCCGTGGGCGAGTTTGGTGAGTTTGCCGTAGCCGGTGTAGTGCGCCGCCCAGACGATTTCGCCCTGGTGGCTGGTCAGTTCCTGCGGTGTCCCGAGGTGGTCGTTGTGGTAGTAGAACGGCGTGGCGTTGTTTGGGCCTTGGCCTTCGAGCAGGGCGAGGGGGCGGAAGGTGCCGGGCTCGTAGACGTAGCTTTGGTAATGATGGTCGCTGCTTTCAGCGATGAGCTGGTCGCCTTGCCAGATGAATTCGGTGGTCTGGCCGTCCACGGTCTTTTCGATGCGTCGGCCGAAGGCGTCGTAGCGGTAGGAGGTTTCGTTGCCGTCCGGGGTGGTGAGGCCGATAAGACGGTGCTGGCTGTCGTAGCGGTATTCGGTGACCAGGCACTGGGCTTTGCCGCGGCGTTCGCGGACCAGGTTGCCGTAGGCGTCGTAGTCGTAGTGGCGGTCGCCCTCCATCAGCAGGCGGTTGCCCTTGAGCCTGGTCGGGCCGGGGCGGTCGTGCAGCAGCAGGTTGCCGGCCGGGTCGTGGGAAAAGTGCTCGGGGGGCTGGCTGTGGGCGTAGTCGATGCGCAGCAGGCGATCTTGCGGGTCGTAGTGGTAGGCGCGTCGGTTTCGGGTGTCGGACAGCGTGGCGAGGTTGCCGTTGGCGCTGTAGGAGTAGTCGCGCCAGAACAGTTGTTTCTGCTGGGTCTGCCACACGGTCTGGGCCTTGAGGCGGCCCTGTTCGTCGTAGTTGTAGTCGCTGAGCAGCAGGCCTTGCTGGCGCTGGCGTTCGCGGGTGCCGGTGAAGCGGTGTTCGGTCAGGCACTGGCCGTTGAGGTCGATGGCCAGCAGCGCGCCGCCATAGAGGTGGCGGTAATTGAGGGTGCTGCGGTCGGGCAGGCGGCAGTAGGTCAGCCGGCCGGCCTCGTCGTAGCGATAGTGCAGGGTGGCCCAGCCCTGGTGTTCGGCGACGAGGCGGTCCTGGTTGTCGTATTCGTAGGCCAGCGGCCAGTGGCCGTCGTCGACGCTGACCAGCCGGCCGAGGGCGTCGTAGCGGTACTCGACCGGTTTGCCGTCGGGCAAGGTCTTGCGCAACAGGCGGCCGGCGCTGTCGCGCTGGTAAGCGGTGAGCCGCTGGCTGCCATCGGCACCGAACTCGGTCTTTTCCAGCAGGTGGCCGTTGAGGTCGTAGGCGTAGCCGGTGCGCTGGCCGTCGAAGCCGGTTTCCTGTCGGATCAATCCGTTGGGCGTGTAGGCCAGCTGATATTTTTCGCCGGATTCATTCTCGACTTCGGTGAGCAACAGCCGCGCCGAGTCGTAGCGATACTTCAGTTCGCTGCCATCGGGATTGAGCCGCCGGCTGATCAGGTGCAGGTCGTCGGCGTATTCGTAGCGGGTGATGCGCCCCAGTTCGTCGCGTTCGGCGGTGACCTTGCCGTAGGCGTTGTAGCTCCAGGCGCGGGTGGCGCCGGTGGGCAGGGTGGTTTGCAGCAGGCGGCCGACGGCATCCCATTGGTAGTGGGTAATCGCGCCATGTTCGTCCTTGCGGGTCAGCAGCCGCCCCAACGTGTCGTAGGAAAAACTCCGCTGGCTGTCGTCGGGCAGGGTTTCTTCGGTCAGCTGGCCTTGGCTATTGCGGACAAAATGATGGGTGCCGCCGTCCGGGTAGCGGATCGAGAGCAGTTGCCCCTGGGCGTCATAGGCGTACCGGGTGCTGTGACGATCCGGGTCGATGGCCTCGACCACATCGCCCTGGGCATTACGCCGGTAGGTCCACACGGCTTTGCCGCGCTGTCGGGCGTGCAGGAAGCCGTTGCGGTATTCGTAGGACGTCGGCTCGCCTTCAGGCGGAATCAACGCCACCAGCCGTCCAGCTTCGTCGTAGCGGTATTCGGTCACCGCGCCCAAAGGATCCTGCTCGGCGGTCAGCCGACCCTGCTCGTCATAAGCCTTGAGCTGTTCGCCGCCAACGGGATCGACCTGGCGCACCAACCGTGCGCGGTTGTCGTGGACGTACACCTCCTGGCTGCCATCCCGATGCCGGACCGTGACGCTGCCGTCTTCGCCCCAGCTGTAGTGGCTGTCCATCTGCGCGAAGGACGCCCAGTGCCGCACGCAGCGCGCCGCCGGGCCGAGGCCTTGCCATTCCCAGTAAAAACTCGCGCCGCCGGCCAGTTGCCGCTGGAGGATGACGTGCTGGTCGTCGTAGTCGTAGCGCTCGCTTTCGCCGGCGGCATTGGTCGCCTCGATGAGTCGGAAACGGCCGTCGTAGCGGTAGGTCACCAGCGTCTGTTCGGTGCGCCAGGCTTCGTCCGGATGCTGTTGCGGGTCAAAGCTCTGATAGTCGATGGCGACCAGGTGGCGATGCTCATAGCGCAACCGCAGGCCGCGCCGGGCGCCGTTGTCCAGGCGGCTGATGTCTCCGTAGATGTTGCGCTGGACGGTCAGGCGGTTGTCGTACCGATCGCTCAGCGCCGTCAGATGACCGTCGCGAAAGTGCAGGAAAGGGGCGTCTTCGCCGGGTTGGGCGATGATCAGTTCGTCCGGCTCGCGGCTCAGGTAGATCGCTGCGCGGGCCAGGCTGTTGTGGATCGCCGGGCGCTGAAGGTTGGGGCGAGGAAAGGTTGTTCGGCGGTTTTCCTGGTCGATCCAGATCACCTGCTCACCCTCGATCACCAGGCGATGGGCCAGGCCATGGCTCCAGCCACGGCCGAGGCCGATGTCCAGCTCGGCGGCGCTGGTGCGATAGAGACGGGTGAAGACGAAGGGCAAGCGCCCGTCGAGGGTGCCGTCCTCCAGGGTCAGCAGTTCCTCGCCGGTGACCATCGACACCGGGCAGCCGTCGGTGCGGGTCTGGGCGGCGCTGTCGGCGGGGTCGCCGTTGGGGTTTTTCGAGGGGGCCGGGGCGTCGTCGTGGGGTTCGTCTTTTTTCAGCGTGGTGTTGCGCTGCGCGTCCCAGCGCAATTGCATCCGGCCTTTTTTCACGCTGGCGGCAATGCCTCGCGCCGCCACGGTTTTGTAGCGGTCCACGTAGGCCATGAACCCGTTCACCACCGCGAAGATCGCCCGGATGAAACGTGTTACGGCGTCCAGTAGCCGGACGCTGTGCCGGACCAGGCGCAGCGACAGGTAGGCAATCCCGGCGCCCGCCCCGGCGAAGGTCAGGACCACGCCGATCAGCAGGTCGATCACCAACTGCACGACCACCATGGACAACGCTTTGGCCGTGCCGCCGGCCACTTCGCTGGGCGGCAGCATGTCCAGCCAGAGACTCGCGGTGCGCACCAGCAGGCACAGCGCCGCTTCGTCGCTGGCGAGCAACTGCAGCTTGGCCATGATCTGCGGGGACGACTCGGCAAGTTCGATCAGGTCCGCCGCACCGCTGCCCAATTGATCGCCAAACCGGCTCGGGTCCTTGAGGATGTCCGAGAGCAAGCTGATGCTGTCCCACACGCCCTCGATGGCCGCCCAACCGCCGGCGAGCAGGCCATTGCCCACCGCGGCCGCCGACGTCGCCGACGATTGCTGTGCCCACTGCGGCTTGAAGCCCTGCCATTCGCTACGCAGCCAGTCCGTCAGATCAGCAGTCAGGCCGTTGTAGGAAGAAAACAGGTCGTCGATCTGCCTGGGCGTGACTTCGCTTTGAACGTGAACCCGGTAGTAGCGACCCGCTTCGCCTTTGAAGGTCCCGACACCCTGGGCATTCAGCTGGACGGGGGTGACCTCGCCGCTGTCCACCGACACTACATCCACCACGATGTCGCCCAGCGGAATGTCGTACGCCGATTCGAGCTTGCTCTCGATCGTCAGGACCCCACCCTTGGGGCACTGGGCCACGGTCGAGTGGAAATCACTGTCGCGGCTGCTGACCGTCGTGGCGCTGCCACCAAAAAGAAGCACCCGTTCCATGCCCATCAGCGACGGCAAGTCGGCCGCCTGGCTGGCCCGGTCCGCCGCACGGGCGTACCAGCGGCCGAGTTGTTCGCGGTAGAGGGAAAGGCTGTCTTTGAAGCTGTCGAGTTCCGCCTCGATGCGGCGCACCTGATCCATCAGGAAGCGGTCTGATCAGCGGCCAGCAGGAAAAATCGGTCGAACATGGGCAGGCGTCTCGCGAAAAATCGGGGTGCGCGAGACTTTGCCGAGGAAGGCTAGGGAAATAAGTCAGACAAGGAGACGGGTGATGTAGGACGCTTCTTTAAGTGGTCCCAAACGCCCGGCCACTCACGACCGGGCGCTCCGAGTCAGTGCGAATGCCGCGGCTCACCACTGCGGGCGATTACCCGCAAATGCAACGTGGCCGGCTCCAGGCAGCCGCCGGTGGACAGCTGTCCGACCAGTTGCCGATAGAGTTCCTGCCAGGGCGTTTGCGAGGGCGGGATGTTGGGTGTCCATTCGCGACGGCGCCGTTCCATTTCGGCCTCGTCGACCAGCAGGTTGACGGTGCGGGTGTTCAGGTCCACTTGCAGCCGGTCGTTGGTTTGCAGCAGCGCCAGGCCGCCGCCCACGGCTGCTTCCGGGGACATGTTGAGGATCGACGGGCTCGCCGATGTGCCGCTCTGGCGGCCGTCGCCGAGGCAGGGCAGGGAGTCGATACCGCGTTTGATCAGCGCTGCGGGCGGCGCCATGTTCACCACCTCGGCGCTGCCGGGATAACCCACGGTGCCAACGCCGCGAATGACCAGGATGCAGCGCTCGTCGATGTCCAGCGCCGGGTCGTCGATCCGCGCGTGGTAATCCTCCGGCCCTTCGAACACGATGGCCCGGGCTTCGAAGCTGTTTTCGGCGCCGGGCTCGGACAGGTAGGTCTTGCGAAACGCCTCGCCGACCACCGACATCTTCATGATCGCGCTGTCGAAAAAATTGCCGCTGAGCACGATGAATCCAGCGCGATGCTTGAGCGGGGTAGCAAACGGGTAGATGACATCGGCGTTGCTGGTCAGGCTGCTGCTGACGATTTCGCCAATCGATTTGCCGCTGACCGTGGCGCAGTCTTCGTGCAGGCGCCCGGCCTTTTGCAGTTCATGCATGACTGCCGGCACGCCACCGGCGCGGTGGAAGCCTTCGCCGAGGTACTTGCCGGCCGGCATGCAGTTGACCAGCAGCGGCACGTCTTCGCCAATCCGCTGCCAGTCGTCCAGGCTCAGCTCGACGCCCATGTGCCGGGCGATGGCAATCAGGTGCGGCGGGCAATTGCTCGATGCGCCGAGTGCCGAGGCGACGGCGATGGCGTTCTCGAACGCCTCCCGAGTCATGATCCGGGATGGGCGCACGTCCTGGCGCACCAGTTCGCAGATGCGCTTGCCGGTGGCGTAGGCCATCTGCCCGCGCTCGCGATAGGGCGCCGGAATGCTCGCGCAACCGGGCAGCGACATGCCCAGGGCTTCGGCCAGGGCGTTCATCGACAGCGCGGTACCCATGGTGTTGCAGTGGCCCACGGAGGGCGATGCCGCCGTGGTCATTTCCATGAAGCCTTCGTAGTCGATTTCGCCGGCGGCCATCAGGTTGCGTGCGTGCCAGAGCACGGTGCCGGAGCCGATCAGTTCGCCCTTGTGATGGCCGTCGAGCATCGGCCCGCCGGAGAGCACGATGGCCGGCAGGTCGGTGGTCGCCGCCGCCATCAGGCACGCCGGGGTGGTCTTGTCGCAGCCGGTGGTGAGCACCACGCCGTCCAACGGGTAGCCATGGAGGATTTCCACCAGGCCCAGGTACGCCAGGTTGCGATCCAGGGCAGCAGTGGGCCGGCGCGACTGTTCGGCGATCGGGTGCACCGGGAATTCCATCGGGATGCCGCCAGCGTCGCGAATACCGGCCTTGACCCGTTGCGCCAGCTCCAGGTGATGACGATTGCAGGGCGTCAGGTCGCTGCCGGTCTGGGCGATGCCGATGATCGGCCGACCCGATTGCAGCTCTTCGCGGGTCATCCCGTAGTTCATGTAGCGCTCGACATACAGGGCGGTCATGTCCGCGTGAGCCGGGTCGTTGAACCACTGCTCGCTGCGCAGGCGGCGTTTTGGCGTGTCACTCATGATTCATTTCTCTCTTGTAATTGGATGAATCGACGATCTGTCGGGCTCAGCGATCGAGCAGCCCCCGCGCGGCGAGATTACGCAGCAAGGCGCCGACGCCGAAGGTCCAGGGCGCGGCCTCGCAGCTGTGAGTCACCTGATTATGCAAACTGCCGAGCAACGGGCTGCTGATACTGACCCGGTCGCCCATTTTGTGGGTGAAACCGCTGCCCGCGTGGTCGCGATCCTCGGTGGGGGCAAACAGGGTACCGAGAAACAGCAGGAAGCCATCCGGGTATTGGTGGTTGGCGTTGAGTGTCTGGCCTGCGAGGTCCTGCGGGTCGCGGCTGATCTGGCTCATGGAGCTGCAGCCGTGCAGGCGGTAACCGTCTTCGCCGTGTACCTGGAGATCGACCTCGCAGGCCCGCACGTCGTCCAGGCTGAAGTGTTCATCGAACAGCCGAATGAACGGCCCGATGGCGCACGAGGCATTGTTGTCCTTGGCCTTGCTCAGCAACAACGCGCTGCGGCCTTCGATGTCCCGCAGGTTGACGTCGTTGCCCAGGGTGGCGCCGTGGATCTGGCCGCGGCTATTCACCGCCAGCACCACTTCCGGTTCCGGGTTGTTCCATTGCGAGGCTGGATGAATGCCGATCTGGCTGCCGCTGCCGACGGCGGCCAGCACCGGCGCCTTGGTGAAGATTTCCGCGTCCGGCCCGATGCCGACCTCCAAGTACTGCGACCACATGCCCTGTTCGATAAGGAAGGCCTTGAGGCGCATGGCTTGCTCGGAGCCCGGGACGATCGAGCGCAGGTTGTCGCCAATGACGCTGTGCACCGTCGCGCGCACGGCTTCGGCCCGGGCTGCGTCACCGCCAGCCTGCTCCTCGATCACCCGCTCGATCATGCTCGCGGCGAAGGTCACGCCGGCGGCCTTGATCACTTGCAAGTCCAAGGGCGGCAACAGGAAGGGCCTGGCCGGGTCAGCATGCATGCCGGTGTTGGCGAGCAGCGCGTCGACGCTGGCGATGAACGTGCCTGGCGTCTGCCTGACCGCTGTCAGCGGCGCGGGCGTTTCCAGCAAATCGCTCAAGGTCGCGAAACGCTCCGACAGGTCGAACACTCCGTCGCTGCGCAGTACGATTGGCGAAGGCCCGGCGATCCGCCCAGGGACCCAGGCACGACCAATCAGGGTGCCGGCCAGGCCATCGACCGGCAGCGTGTTCTCGGGGGTAAGCATCAGCGACATGGGCAGTCTTCCTGGTTCGTAAAGCTTTCAAGCTAGGGCGCGCTGGTGATGAACTCCAATGAGATATATTCAGTATCTGATAACGTCCGGTTATTGCATCGTGAGGGTTGCCCATGTCCGATCTGTCCTTTTCCAGCTTCTGCGGCTGGCTCAAATTCCGCCATCTGCTGCTGATCGATACCTTGGGCCGCACCTGCAACATGCACCTGGCGGCCGAACAGATGAACCTCAGCCAGCCGGCGGTGAGCAAGATGCTCAAGGAAATCGAGAGCCTGCTCGGCTTCGCCCTGTTCGAGCGGCGCCCGCGCAGCATGCCGCCCACCGCGCTGGGTGAGCATGTGCTGCGCTACGCACAGATCGCTTTGAATGACGCGCGCTCGTTCGTCGAGCAGATCAGCAGCCTGCGGGAGGGCGGCCATGGTTATCTCAAGGTCGGCGGGATCTTTGCCGCGACCGCGGTGGCCCTGCCCGAGGCGATCCTGCAGATCAAGCAGCGCTGGCCGTTGTTGTCCATCGAGGTGGTAGAGCAGACCAGCAATCACCTGATGAAGATGCTGGAAGAGAAGAAGCTCGATCTGGCTGTGGCACGGTTTACCGAGCAGAGCCAGCAGCAGCGCTACGACTTCCAGCCCCTGGCTCCGGAACCATTCTGCATCGTCGTCAACGACCGGCATCCGCTGGCAGACGCCGGGCCGATATCGCTGCAGCAACTGGTGGACCTGCCGTGGATTCTCTACCCGGTCGGCACGCCGATCCGCGCCCGCATGGAACTGGCGTTCGCCGAAGCGGGCGTGCGGATGCCGCGCAACACCATCGATACGATTTCCATGCAGACCTTCCTCCAGGTGCTGAAACGCGGCCCGATGATCGGCATGTTGCCCAATGCCATGGTCGATCCGCTGCTGGAAAGCGGCCAGCTCAAGACCCTCGATACCCCGTTGCACCTGGTGCCGCAGGATTACGGCATCCTCACGCGAAAGGACGAGCCGCTGGTGGGCGCGGCGCTGGAGTTTGCCGAGATTCTCAAGGACAACGCCCGGCTGAGCAGGTGAACGTGCCGCCGCCATCGCGAGCAAGCTCGCTCCCACAGTTGTTTTCGGTTGACTGAAAGGTCCGGGACGCCCCGCCCCTGTGGGAGCGAGCTTGCTCGCGATGGCGGCGGTCTGGCTGCAATGATCCTGTGCCAACCCTCAATACCGATAACAACTGGTTATCAACTAATCCAAAAATGCCATTGGGAATGAATCGATCCACGACAGTAGAGTCCTCGTTCAATCGCCGGATGAGCCGCTCATTCGACGTGACCCAATAACAACAATCAGGGGTTACCTCATGCAAACCATCTCCGAGCCGTTGCCTGCCCAGGCGCAAGCCGGCGAACTGGATTTCGAAGACCGGACCTACCGCAAGGTGATCTGGCGGATCCTGCCAGTGCTGCTGTTGTGCTACATGGCGGCATACCTCGATCGGGTCAATATCGGCTTCGCCAAGCTCGATATGCTCGCCGAGTTGCAGTTCAGCAACACCGTGTACGCCTTGGGCGCCAGCATGTTTTTCTGGGGCTATTTCCTGTTCGAGGTCCCCAGCAACCTGTTACTGCATCGTCTGGGCGCGCGGTTCTGGATCGCCCGGATCATGCTCAGTTGGGCGGTGATCTCCATGGCCGTGGCCTACACGGTGCCGCTGGCAGCGTTCTTCCACGTCGAATCGAGCACGATGTTTTATGTGCTGCGTTTCCTGCTAGGCATCTGTGAAGCAGGCTTTTTCCCCGGCGTGATCCTCTACCTCAACTACTGGTTCCCGACCCACCGGCAGAGCCGGGTGATGTCCGGGTTCCTGCTGGCGTTGCCGGTCAGCCTGACACTGGGCGGGATCCTGTCCGGGTGGCTGATGAACAGCATGCAGGGCGTGCAAGGCATGTCCGGCTGGCAGTGGATGCTGATCATCGAGGGCATCCCTTCGATCATCATGGCCTTCGTGGTGATCGTCTGCCTGGCCGATAACATCGACAAGGCCAAGTGGCTGTCGGCAGCGGAAAAGGCCATGCTCAAGGCCAACCTGCAAACCGACAACCAGGGCAAGGCTTCGCGCTTGAGCGAAGTGTTCTTCAACCCTCGCGTCTGGTTGCTGGTGCTGATCCTGCTGACCTTCAACACCGGTTTCTACGGCCTGGCCTTCTGGATGCCCTCGATCATCAAGAGCACCGGCATCACCAATAGCCTGCACATCGGCTTGCTCACCGCCATTCCCTACTCGGTGGCAATCGTGGCGATGCTGCTCAATGCGCGGCACTCCAACCGCACCGGCGAACGGCGCCTGCACGCAGCCATCCCGGCATTCATTGGTGGCGCCGGGCTGATCCTCAGCGCGTTTTTCGCCGATAACCTGGTGTTGTCGGTGCTGTTCCTCAGCGTCTCCGCCTCGGGGATCCTCAGCCTGATGCCAATTTTCTGGACCCTGCCGGGCACTGTGCTGTCGGGCGTTGCCGCCGCAGCCGGGATCGGCATGATCAACGCGATCGGCAACCTGTCGGGCTTCACCGGTTCGATGATCACGGCCGTGGCGGAGACCCTGACGGGCAATATCAACAACGGTACGTACGTCCTGGCGCTGTGCCTGTTGGTCAGCGGTGGGTTGATCCTGGCGATTCCCGCTTCGATGCTCGGCAGGACAGCCAAGACCGCGCCCACCGCCGCGCAACTGGAGACCGCATGAACATGCGAGGCAAGCGGGTGCTGGTGACGGCGGCGGGACAGGGCATCGGCCTGGCCAGCGCCGTGGCCTTCGCCCAGGCCGGCGCCGAGGTGTTCGCCAGTGACATCGATATTCGCGCGCTGGCGGGCATCGAGGGGGTCACGCCGATGCTCCTGGATGTCACCTCGGCCAGCGCCATCGACGCTGCCCGCGAGCGGATTGGCGAGCTGGACGTGCTTTTCAACTGCGCCGGCTACGTGCACAGCGGCACCATTCTCGATTGCGACGAAGCCGCCTGGGCGCGCTCGATGGACCTCAATGTCAGCGCCATGTACCGCATGATCCGCGCGTTTCTGCCGGGTATGCTGGCGCGTGGCGGCGGGTCGATCATCAACATGTCGTCGGTGGCGTCCAGTATCAAGGGCGTGCCCAATCGTTTCGCCTATGCTGCCAGCAAGGCGGCGGTAGTCGGGCTGACGAAGTCCGTCGCCATCGACTTCGTCAGCCAGGGTATCCGTTGCAATGCGATATGCCCTGGCACCGTCGACTCGCCTTCGCTGCGCCAGCGCATTGCCGACCAGGCGGCGCAGCAGGGTGTCGAGGAGGAACAGGTCTACCGGCAGTTTCTCGACCGCCAGCCCATGGGCCGCATCGGCAACACCGAGGAGGTCGCGCAATTGGCGCTGTACCTGGGCAGCGACGCATCTGCCTACACCACTGGGACGGTACACGTCATTGACGGTGGCATGAGCCTCTGAATTTTCACTTGAGCAGGAGCACTTCATGAAACTGTTGCGTTACGGCGAAAAAGGTTCGGAAAAGCCCGGGCTGCTGGATGATGACAATCAGATCCGTGATCTGTCGGGCCACGTGCCAGACATCGCCGGGCAAGCCCTGGCTCCTGAAAGCCTGGCAAGACTCGCCACCATCGACCCGCGCAGCCTGCCGGTCGTGGGCGGCCAGCCGCGGATCGGCGCGTGCGTCGGGCAGGTCGGCAAGTTCATCTGCATCGGCCTGAACTACGCCGACCATGCCGCCGAATCGAACATGGAGGTGCCGAAAGAACCGATCATCTTCAACAAATGGACCAGCGCCATCTGCGGACCGAACGACGATGTCCAGATTCCCCGTGGCTCGCTCAAGACCGATTGGGAAGTCGAACTCGGCGTGGTCATTGGCAAGGGCGGGCGCTACATCGACGAAGCGAACGCCATGGAGCATGTCGCCGGTTATTGCGTCATCAACGATGTGTCGGAACGCGAGTGGCAACTCGAACGCGGCGGCACCTGGGACAAGGGCAAAGGCTTCGACACCTTCGGCCCGCTTGGACCCTGGCTGGTGACGAAGGACGAAATCGCCGATCCCCACGCGCTTGATCTGTGGCTGGAAGTCGACGGACATCGTTATCAGAACGGCAATACCCGGACGCTGATCTTCAGCGTGCCGCAACTGATTGCCTACCTGAGCCGGTGCATGAGCCTGCAGCCCGGCGACGTGATCTCGACCGGGACGCCACCGGGTGTCGGCCTGGGCATCAAGCCCAACCCGGTGTTCCTGCGCCCGGGCCAGACCATGCGCCTGGGCATTCAAGGTTTGGGTGAACAGCGTCAGGTGACGGTGCAGGCGGACTGATCACTGGCTTTACCGCCGTCTTCGCGAGCAGGCTCGCTCCCACAGAATCTCCGCCTCCCTGTGGGAGCGAGCCTGCTCGCGAAGACGCGGGTCCGGCCACACAGGAATGGGAACTCTGGAGAGACTGTTCGTGCCAGTAAAAATCGCCGAAGATGCGCCACCGTTTCAAGAGAAATGACGCCCTCCATGCGCGACGACTCCCACACGCAGTTCTTCCGCTTCCAGACCCCTGATCCAGCCATCGGTCCGCGAGAGCAGGCACCGATGCTTGCGCAGGAGCTGGCCTGGGCGCGGGACCGTGCGTCCATGCATGACTTCAGTTGGTTGGTCGTACTGCTGCCGCCATTGAGCATGGGCCCGGTGCTGCCGGGCGTGGTGCTCCTGGCGGGCCTGGGCCTGGTCCAGAAGTTGTTCGCCCCGGACCTGGACGTTGATCGGATCGTCGGCGACTCCTTGGGCTGGCTGGCGCTGGCGACGCTGCTTTTCGTGGCGGCGTGGATACTGTCCAATTACCTGCGCGATTCGCGCGACCCGACCAAGCACTACTGGCAATCGATGCCCGATCAAGGGCTGGTCGAGCTTGAGCGTCATACGCTGATCTCGGCCATCAGTCTGTGGGCCAACGATTTTGATCCCGATTGCAGCAGCCTGATGTCATGGAAAAACGACAAGCTGGTGCGGGTGCAAAGCTCCGGCGTGTCGCAGTGGATCCTGGCGATGACCACGGCCGGCGATTGGCTGGTGCTCAAGGAGGAATTTCCCGGCGACTTCTGCTACCGACGGGTAGGGCAGATGCCCGCGCCGGAGAAGCAGATGCAACCCCGGCAGCAACTGGCGATTGCCTTCGCTCCCGGCACCCAGTTGGCGCTTGGCCGGCGTTTCGACGGTGCGCCTTTGCCAATGACGCAGACGTCTTACTGGATGTCCGCCGATGAGATCAAGCGACTCGCGCAGATTGCCCATCACTGGATGTTTTTCCCGCCGGACCGTTATGCGGTGGTCAATGCTGATGATGCCGGTTGGGTACGACGCCTGGCGGACAAAGCCCTGGCCAGCGTCGAGAGCCAGGCTGTGCCACAGGGCAATTAGCGTAGCCAGCCTCAACGCGTTTTGCTGCGCGCGACCCGCTTCATCACCACCACGAAAAACACCGGGACAAACACCACCGCCAGCGTGGCGCTGATCATCCCGCCGATTACGCCGGTACCAATCGCTTGCTGGCTCGCCGAGCTGGCCCCGGTGGCGATCGCCAACGGGACCACGCCGAGGATGAACGCCAGCGAGGTCATGATGATCGGCCGCAGGCGCAGGCGCGCGGCCTGGAGCGTGGCGTCGAGCAGGTCATGGCCATCGTCGTAGAGGCTCTTGGCGAATTCGATGATCAGGATGGCGTTCTTCGCTGACAGGCCGATGATGGTAATCAGGCCGATCTTGAAGAACACATCGTTGGGCATGCCACGCAACGAAACAGCCATTACGGCGCCGAGCACGCCCAGCGGTACCACCAGCAACACCGAGGTCGGGATCGACCAGCTCTCGTACAGCGCCGCCAGGCACAGGAACACCACCAGCAGCGACAGGCCCAGCAGGATCGGTGCCTGGCTGCCGGACAAGCGCTCCTGCAAGGACAGGCCGGTCCATTCCTGGCCCATGCCCTTGGGCCCCTGGGCCACCAGCCGTTCGATCTCGGCCATGGCTTGCCCGGTGCTGTAGCCCGGCGCCGGTTCTCCGGAAATACTCACCGCCGGATAGCCGTTGTAGCGAGTCAACTGTGCCGGCCCCTGGGTCCAGCGCGCCTGGACAAACGCCGACAACGGCACCATCTTCCCGCTGCTGTTGCGTACGTGAATCTTCAGCAGGTCCTCGACCTGGCTGCGCTGGTCACCCTCGGCCTGGACCACCACCCGCTGCATGCGGCCCTGGTTCGGGAAGTCATTGATGTAGGCTGAGCCCACCGCCGTGGACAACACGCTGCCGACGTCGGCAAAGGAGATGCCCAAGGCATTCGCCTGTTTCCGATCCACTTCCAGTTGCACCTGCGGTGCTTCCGCCAGGGCGCTTTCACGCACATTCATCAGCACCGGGCTTTTATCCGCGGCGGCGAGCAGATCGCTGCGGGCCTGCATCAGCGTGGCGTGGCCGAGGCCGCCGCGGTCCTGCAAGCGGAACTCGAAACCGCTGGAGGTGCCGAGACCGTCCACCGGCGGTGGCAGCACGGAAAACACCATGGCGTCCTTGATTCCACCGAAGGCCTGGTTGGCGCGATCGGCGATGGACGCCGCCGAATCGTCGCCACCGCGCTGCGACCAGTCTTTCAGCGTGGTAAATGCCAGGGCCGCATTCTGCCCGCTGCCAGAGAAGCTGAAGCCGAGGATGACCGTGCTGTCGCCGACCCCAGGCTCGCCGGCATTGTGCGCCTCGATCTGTTCCACCACCTGTACCGTACGATTCTTGCTGGCGCCCGGCGGCAGCTGGATGTCGGTGATGGTGTAGCCCTGGTCTTCCACCGGCAGGAACGAGGAGGGCAGGCGACTGAACAGCAGGCCCATGCCCACCAGCAGCACGCCATAGATCAACAGGTAGCGCCCGCTGCGTTTCATCGCGTAGGCGACCCAACCCTGGTAACGGTTGCCGAACCGGTCGAAGCCACGGTTGAACCAGCCAAAAAAACCGCCCTTTGCGTGGTGATCGCCTTGGGTGATCGGTTTGAGCAAGGTCGCGCAAAGCGCCGGGGTCAAGGTCAGCGCGAGAAAGGCCGAGAACAGTATCGACGTCGCCATCGACAGCGAGAACTGCTGGTAGATCACGCCCACCGAACCCTGCATGAACGCCATCGGAATGAACACCGCCACCAGCACCAGAGTGATGCCGATGATCGCCCCGGTGATCTGGCCCATGGCCTTGCGCGTCGCTTCCTTGGGCGACAGGCCTTCCTCGGCCATGATGCGCTCGACGTTTTCCACCACCACGATGGCATCGTCCACCAGGATGCCGATGGCCAGCACCATGCCGAACATGGTCAGTACGTTGATCGAGAACCCCAGCGCGAGCATGGTCGCGAAGGTGCCCATCAGCGCCACCGGCACGACGAGGGTGGGGATCAGCGTGTAGCGGATGTTCTGCAGGAACAGGAACATCACCGCGAACACCAGCAACATCGCCTCGCCGAGGGTATAGATCACCTTGGTGATCGAGACCTTGACGAACGGCGACGTGTCGTAGGGAATCTTGTACTCCACGCCGGCCGGAAAGTAGCGCGACAGCTCGTCCATCTTCGCGCGCACCAGGGTGGCGGTGTTCAGCGCGTTGGCGCCCGGCGACAGCTGCACGGCCACGGCGGTGGAAGGTTTGCCGTTCAGGCGCGTGGAGAACTGATATTCCTGGCTGCCGATTTCCACCCGCGCGACATCGGCGATGCGCACCGTGGAGCCGTCGGGGTTGGCCTTGAGCACGATGTCGGCAAATTCCTGCGGGGTCGAGAGCTGGCCCTTGACGACGATGGTCGCGGTGATTTCCTGGGTGCTGCGGCTCGGCAGGTCGCCGAGGCTGCCGGCCGAGACTTGGGCGTTCTGCGCCACGATGGCAGCGTTGACGTCGGCCGGGGTCAGGTTGAGACCCAGCAACTTCTGCGGGTCGATCCAGATCCGCATGGCTCGCTCGGCACCGTACAGCTGGGCCTTGCCGACACCGTCGAGGCGCTTGATCTCGTTCATCACGTTGCGCGCCAGGTAATCGCTGAGCGCCACGTCGTCGAGCTTGCCGTCGCTGGAGGTGAGGGTGATCAGCAGCAGGAAGCCGGCGGAAACCTTGTCCACCTGCAGGCCCTGCTGGGTAACCGCCTGCGGCAGGCGCGACTCCACGGCCTTGAGGCGGTTCTGCACGTCGACCTGGGCCAGTTCCGGGTTCGTCCCCGGTTGAAAGGTCGCGGTGATCGTCGCGCTGCCGAGACTGCTCTGGGATTCGAAATACAACAGATTATCGGCGCCGTTGAGTTCCTCCTCGATCAGGCTGACCACGCTTTCGTCTACCGTCTGCGCCGAAGCGCCCGGGTACACGGCGTAGATCTCGATTTGCGGCGGAGCCACGACCGGGTACTGCGCCACCGGCAGTTGCGGAATGGCCAGGATCCCGGCCAGCAGGATGAACAGCGCGACGACCCAGGCGAATACCGGACGGTCAATGAAAAAATGCGGCATGGCTTAGTGTCCTGCCTGTGGCCCGGGAACCTGGGCGAGGGGGAGAGGGGCGTCGTCGACCCGGACCTGTTCACCGGGGCGGGCATGCTGCAGGCCTTCGACGACGATGCGATCGCCCGGCTTCAAGCCTTGCGTGACGATCCAGCGATCGTTCTGCGCCGCGCCCAGTTGCACCGGTTGCTGACTGATCTTCTGCTCGGCGTCCAACAGCAGCACCTGCGCGACGCCGGCGCTGTCGCGCAGGATCGCCCGTTGCGGCACGGTGATTCCCTGGCGGTTGACCGCCTGTTCCAGGCGCACGCGAATGAAGCTGCCGGGCAGCAGATCGAGGTCGGGGTTGGGAAACTCGCTGCGCAGGGTGATCTGGCCGGTGCTCGGGTCGACGCTGAGGTCGGTGAACAGCAACTTGCCTGGCAGCGGATAAGGGCTGCCGTCGTCCTGGATCAAGGTGGCCTTGGCCTGGCCCTGGCCGACGGCTTGCAACTGCCCCGCACGGAACGCGCGACGCAGCTCATTGAGTTCGCGGGTCGATTGGGTGAGGTCGGCGTGGATCGGGTCCAACTGCTGGATCAGCGCCAGTGGCGTGCTTTCGTTCTGCCCCACCAGCGCGCCTTCCGTCACCAGGGCCCGGCCGATGCGCCCGGAAATCGGTGCGGTCACCGTGGCGTAGCCCAGGTTCAGCTTCGCCCGTTCAACGGCCGCCTTGTTGGCGGCGACGTCGGCTGCGGTCTGGCGCACGGCGGCCCGGGCATTGTCATATTCCTGGCCGCTGATCGCCTGGTCATCGATCAACTGGGCATAACGCTGCGCCTGCAACCGGGCCTGGAACGCATTGGCCTCGGCCTTGCGCAACGCCGCCTCGGCGCTGTCCAGGTCGGCCTTGAACGGTGCCGGGTCGATGCGAAACAACACGTCGCCCTGCTTGACGTCGCGGCCTTCTCGAAACACTCGCTGCAAGACCACGCCGGCTACCCGTGCACGGACCTCGGCCACCCGTGGCGCGGCGATACGGCCACTCAGTTCGTTGCTGATCGACAGTGGCCCGGCCTGGACGGTCTCGATACGCACGCTTGCCAGCGGCGCGGATTCTTCCGGGGTCGAGGCGCTGTCACAGCCGCTCAGCAACGCCCCGACCAACAGGCCCAGTGTGACGAAAGGAATCTTGGACATGGTGCTTCCCCAATATTGAACCGCCCATGGTAGGGACCGGAGCCAAGGTCAGGGGTGAAGCTTTGTAGGCGCTCTGTGAAATTGTGTAACCGCGCTAGATCCGAAAGTGCTCCACCAACTGCTGTTGATGGTTGGCCATGGCATGCAGCGAGTGGCTGGCCTCGGAGGCTTCGTGCATCTGGCCGCTCAAGGTTTCGCTGATGCCACGAATGCCGCTCACCCGATGGCTGATGTCTTCCACGACCGAGCTTTGTTCCAGGGCTGCGCTGGCGATCTGCTGGTTCATCTGTTCAATCACTTCCACGGCCCGGGTGATACGTTGCAGTGCCCCGTGGGTCTGCTCGACCTGGACCACACTGCCCCTGGCCAGCTCGCGGCTCGACTGGGTGCTGTGCACCACCTCCTGGCTCAGTTGCTGCAACGCTTCGATCACCGTGCGTATCTGCTCGACCGAGTTCTGCGTGTTGCTCGCCAGATGCCGGACTTCGTCAGCCACCACCGCGAAGCCGCGCCCCTGTTCGCCGGCGCGGGCCGCTTCGATAGCGGCGTTCAAGGCCAGCAGGTTGGTTTGCTGGGCGATGGCGCAGATGACGTCGAGCACCTGGTTGATCTGCTGGCTGTTGTCCGCCAGTACTCTGACCTGCCCAAGCGTTGCCTCCAGCCGCTGGTCCAGGGCATCAATACTGTTGACGGCATTGGCGAACATTTCCTGCCCTGATCGACTGGCATTCTCGGCTACCGTTGCGGCATCGGCGGCCTGGTGGGAATGGCGGGCAACCTCCTGGGCGCTGGCGCTCATTTCGTGCAAAGCCGTCGCCGCCAGTTCTACCTCGCGGTATTGCTGCTGCATGCCCGTGCTGACGTCGCGGGCAACCCGCGCCGAGGTGTTGGCCGTCTCACGGGTGTCGAGGGAGGCTTGCTGGATATCCCGGATGATCGGTTGCAGTTTGTCGAGAAAACGATTGAAGCCGTCGGCCAGTCGGCCCAGTTCATCGTGCCGGGTGTTGGGCAGCCGCTGGGTGAGGTCACCGTCGCCTTCGACAATCGCATCAAGCATATGCGCCACCCTCAGCAGTGGCCGGGTCACGCCGTATGCGCTGAGCCAGACAAGCAACAGGCCCAGCCCGGCGCAGAGCAACCCGAGGCTGAGGTTGAACCCGTTGGACTGGCGCTGCTTGTCGTCCAGTTGTGCCTGCATGTGCAAGGCGGGCGCCTGCACCAGTGCTTCCGGCACGCGTATCTGCAATTGCCAGGGACTGTTGGCCGGAGCGGTTTGCACCGTTTGCTGCACATCGACCGAAGTGCCCGCCACGGCGCCGCTGTGGCCGGCAATCTGCCCGGAGGGGGAGAGAATACTGATCTCGCTGTGGCCGGGGTACAAGTCATCGGCAAGGCTGGCGGCGAGTTGCTGAAGGGTATCCAGGCTGATGTCCGTGCCGACGATACCGATGACTTTGCCCTCGTCCAGCAGCGGTATGGAAATGCTGCTCATCAGGGTCTTGCGGCCTTCGACTTCGATCGCGTAGGGCTCTGTCACGCATGTGCGCCCCTGGGTCTGCGGGCAGATGTACCAGGCGTTTTCCGGCTCGCTGCCCGGTGGCGCGGTGTTGGCGCTGATCTGGGCTTCGCTGAGCACTTCTTGCACCAGATGGCCGGGTTGGCTTTGTGACCAGTACAGGGCAAAGCGGCCGTTTTCATTGCCGGCGAGGTCGCGCTGCCCGGCGAAACCGGCGTCTGAACCGACCAGCGCGTCGGGAAGCAGCACCACGTAGAAACCGAGGACTTTTTCGCGCTTCGCAAGGGCCTGGCGGGTTGCGGCGATCAGGTCCTGGCGCAGTTGCCCTGGGGTCAGTCGCCCGTGCAATGCCTGGGTGCGCAGCTGAAGCACTTGTTGGGCAAAACCTTCGCCATAAATCGCTGTTTCGCTGAAAAAACGCTCCACCCGCTGACCGTGTGCCAGGGCCTGTGCCCGCAGGCCTTCCAAGGCCGATTGTCCTAGCAGCTGGCTGCTTTGCTGCTTCAGCAGCGTCGCGCCTCGCTGGTTCTGATACAGCGAGGCAGCGGTCAATGCCCCGACCACGGCGAGCAGGCACAGACCGCTCAACAGCGTGATCCGCCATTGGATAGAGAGACGAGCGAAGAACATGCTGAGGTTTCCTGCGCTTGGGGATTTTTATTGTTTTGGGCCCAACAGCGTTCGAACGGCGGGCCAGACTATCTTGCGGCAGGAAACGTCGCCCGGTTATCCCGAATCGGCAGCCGTTGTGCGTCGTCATGGGACCATTGCGCATCACTCAAGAACACGCTGAATTTGTGATGAGCAGTTTTGGGGCGTCGCTTCGGATGCTGCCGTTTTGGGATAGCGCAGGGTTCTGGCGAGGGCATAGCATCGGTTCCAGCGTACAACCAGAACAATAAGCTTTTGGCGAACGGCGCCGTTGGCCGTCCCGATCCCGCAACACTGCCTCATACAATAAGGTCAAGAACAATGAGCGTATCTTTCCCGATCAATAGCTCGACGGAGTTGAAGCGCGGCGCCCTGGGTGTCGGCTTCATCATCTTCTTTGTGATTTCGGCGGCGAGCCCCCTGAGCGTGATCGCCGGTGGCTTTCCCATCGGCATCATGCTCGGCAACGGCGCCGGTACGCCCGCGCTGCTGCTTCTGGCGTTGTTGGTATTGTTGGCCTTTTCGGCGGGATACACCGCCATGTCCCGGCACATGACCAATGCGGGCGGCTTCTACGCCTTTACCTCCCGTGGCCTCGGTGGGTTGGCGGGCGGGGCGGCAGGCGTGTTGGCGATGTTTGCCTACAACATTCTCCAGGTCGGCCTGTACGGGATGTTCGGCGGTGTGGTCAGTGGCACGATGGCCAGCATGTTCGGCCTGGAATTGCCGTGGTGGGCTTATTCGCTGCTGGCGATGGCGAGCGTTGCGATTCTCGGCTATCGCAAGATCGACCTGTCGGCCCGTGTGTTGTCGGTAGTGGTCATCGCCGAATACCTGGCGATCCTGACGCTGGACTTCGCCATGCTCAAGTCCGGTGGCGACAGTGGCATCAACCTCGATTCGTTTGACCGCAGCCACGTATTCAGCGGCACGCCTTCGATCGGCCTGTTGTTCTGTTTTGCCGCATTCATCGGCTTCGAGGCCACGACGATCTACGGGGAGGAGGCGAGGAACCCGCAGCGCACGATTCCCATTGCCACCTATGCGTCGGTGCTGTTGATCGGTGGTTTTTATGCGCTGTCGGTCTGGGCCATGGTCATCGGCGTCGGGGCCGACAAGATCGTCCCGACCCTGCAGGCGCTGCAGGATCCGACCACGTTCATTTACGGCCTGTCCGATCATTTTGTCGGCCCGCAGCTGACCCAGGTCATCCGCGTGCTGTTCATGGTCAGCATCTACGCCGGGCTGCTGGCGTTCCACAATGCCGCGGCGCGTTACTTCTATGCCATCGGCCGGGACGGGTTGCTGCATAGCCGGTTGGGGACGACCCATCGCGTACACCAGAGCCCACACATGGGCTCGGTCCTGCAAAGCCTGATTGCCGCGGTGGTGGTGCTGATTTTCGCCGCGCTGGACGCCGACCCGATCCTGCAACTGTTCGCCTGGTTCTCCAACCTGGCCACCCTCTGCGTCATCCTGCTCATGGCGCTCACTTCGGCTGCGGTGCTGGTCTATTTCCGCAAGCACCCGGAACTGAAACTCGGGCTGTGGCGCGGTCGGATCCTTCCCGGCTTTTCATGCCTGGCGTTACTCGCGGTGCTAGTCCTTGCCGTGCTGCATTTCGATGTGCTGACCGGCGCCAGCCAGCTCTTGTCCTACGGCCTGTGCGCCGTCATTCCCGTCGCGCTGGTCGTCGGCGTGTTCCTCGCCGCCCGACTGCGCAAGGTCGCGCTCGAGCGATACAGCGCACTGGGTAGCCACAAGCTCTAGGGCGCCAACCCGGCAACGCCAATCACCCAGATAACCCGTTCGCTGCCGTTCCGCACGGTTCGGCAGTGCGTGAAAGGAAGGTTCCATGCACGATTATCAAATGCTCATCAATGGGCTCCCGGTCAACGGTGAAAATGGCCACTTCGATGTGCTCAATCCGGCCACTGGTACCGCGTTCGCCCGTTGCCCAGCCGGTTCCCTGGCCCAGTTGGACCTTGCTGTCGAAGCGGCGCAGTCGGCCTTTGTCGAATGGCGACACAGCAGCCACGAAGACCGCCGCCGACGTTTGCTGGATATCGCCGATGATATCGAGCAGGAGGCCGACGCATTGGCCCGGCTCATCGTCCTGGAGCAGGGCAAGCCGCTGGCGCTGGCGTTCTCCGAAGTCATGGGCGCGGCGGCCTGGACCCGCTATGCCGCCGAGCAGCAGATTCCCGTCGACCTGGTGGAAGAGACCCCGACCCAGCGCATCGAGCTGCATCGCAAACCCTTGGGCGTGGTGGCCTCGATCACACCGTGGAACTGGCCGTTCATGATCGCCGTCTGGCACATCATGCCGGCGTTGCGGGCCGGCAACTGCGTGATCAGCAAGCCTTCAAGCCTGGCACCCTTGAGCACCCTGCGCCTGGTGGAAATCATCGCCGGTCATGTGCCTCATGGCGTGATCAATGTGGTGACCGGTGAACAAGGCTTTGGCCGCGCGATTACCTCTCACACCGGCATTCAGAAGATTGTCTTCACCGGCTCGACCGCCACCGGCCAGAGTGTGATGCGCGGCGCCGCCGCCAACCTCAAGCGCCTGACCCTGGAGCTGGGCGGCAACGATGCTGCGATCGTGCTGCCCGGCACGCCGGTCGAGGCGGTGGCCGAGGATATTTTCCAGGCGGCCTTCCTCAACATGGGCCAGACCTGCGCCGCCCTCAAGCGTCTGTACGTCCATCAATCCCAATACGAGGCCTTTGCCGATGCGTTGACGGGCATTGCGGCGCGCCAGGTTGTGGGCGATGGCCTGGAGCCCGAGGTGACCTTCGGCCCGGTGCAGAACGCTGAACAATTGGCGCTGGTGGAGGCGCTGGTAGCCGACGCCCGTGGCCATGGCGCGCGGGTGCTGTGTGGCGGTGCGCGACTGGACCAGCCGGGCTTCTTTTACCCGCCAACCCTGGTCGCCGACGTCACCGATGGCCATCGCCTGGTGGACGAGGAACAGTTTGGCCCGGTGTTGCCATTGATCGCCTATCAGGACGTCGAGGATGTCCTGCGCCGCGCCAATGCCGGCGACATGGGCTTGGGTGGCTCGGTTTGGGGCAGCGATATCGAGCAAGCCCAAGCACTGGCCAGTCGCCTCGAAAGCGGCGTGGCCTGGGTCAACTGCCACGCGCAGATCCAGCCGAATACGCCGTTTGGCGGCAGCAAGATGTCCGGGTTCGGCGTCGAGTTCGGCCTTGAAGGGTTGCTGGAATTCACCGGCCAGCAACTGCTGTACGTACGCAAGCGTGAAACACAGTGAGGACTGCAACCATGTACGAGCACTACAAGACAGCGCAAAAGAAATTCTGGCATCCGATGAGTTCATCGGCCCCCGCGAACCGCTCGAAGACGTTGGTCATTGCCCGGGGCGACGGCAACTACATCACCGACATCGAAGGCCATCGCATGCTCGACGGTGTCGGCGGCTTGTGGAACGTGAACGTCGGCCATAACCGAGCTTCGGTGAAGGCGGCCATTGCCGCGCAGATGGATGAACTGGCGTATTACCAGACCTTCGACGGCATCGCGCATCCTCGGGTGTTCGATCTCGCCGAGCGGCTGACGTTGATGTTTGCCGAGGAAAACATGGAGCGGGTGCTGTTCAGTTCCGGCGGTTCCGACGCAGTCGAGACCGCGTTGAAAATGGCCCGCCAATACTGGATCGCCAGCGGCGAACCCGGACGCACGCGCTTCCTGTCGTTGCGCAACGGTTACCACGGCGTGCACATGGGCGGCACCTCGGTGGGTGGCAATGGCGTCTATCACTACAACCACGGGCCGCTATTGGCCGGTTGCCATTTGCTCGACACGCCCTGGCTGTACCGCAACCCCTGGGACTGCCGCGACCCGCAGGAGCTCACCGCCCACTGCATTCGTCAGTTGGAGGACCAGATCGCCTTGCTCGGTGCGCAGACCATCGCCGCGCTGATCGCCGAGCCAGTGCAGGGCGCCGGCGGCGTGATCGTCCCGCCGGCCAACTACTGGAAGAGCCTGCGCGAGGTGTGCGATCGCCACGGCATCCTGCTGATCGCCGATGAAGTGGTGACCGGTTTCGGCCGCACCGGCTGCATGCTCGGCAGTCGTGGCTGGGGCGTCGCGCCAGACGTACTGTGCCTGGCCAAGGGCATCACGGCCGGCTACGTGCCCATGGGCGCTACCGTGTTCAATCGGCGTATCGTCGAGGCGATCGAGAACGGGCCGGGTTTCAGCAGCGTGATCATGCATGGCTACACCTACAGCGGACACCCGACCGCTTGCGCCGCGGCTTTGGCGGTGCTGGACATCGTCGAGGCCGAAGATTTGCCGCGCAACGCCGGCAAGGTCGGCGCCCAGTTGCTGGAGCAACTGCAACCGCTGGCTGAACGTCATGCGGTGGTCGGCGAAGCGCGCGGCAAGGGCTTGATGATCGCTCTCGACCTGGTGGCGGACAAGGCCACCCGTGAACCGCTGGACCCGGCCACCGGGCTGGCCTCGCGCATCGCCGAGCATGCGCGCCGCGCCGGCGTGCTGGTGCGCCCGATCGGCAACAAGATCGTCCTCTCGCCGCCGCTGACCCTCACCTCCGATGAGGCCGGCTTGATGGTCGACGCGCTGGATGACGCGCTCGCCAACTGCCGCTGACCCGGTCCACCGGCGTAGCGTGCTGCGCCGGCTCCCCAAATAAAAAAGCAGCCTGCAAAGGCGCACCACAAGGAGCTCAGCCATGCGGTCCCTAGCGCGTATGGAATTTTTCGGCAGCGGTCTTGCCTGCACGCTGGCGCTCTGCGCCGCGAGCCAGGTCCAGGCCTATGAGCTGTATGCCGATGACGACACGCACCTCAACGCCGACATGCTGGCGGTGTTCGGCCATTTCAACAGCCGCAAGAATTACGACGGCAGGTCCGGCGGTTCTACCTGGCGTGAGGGCTTCATCAAGTACGGATTAAGCGGCGACCAGGGTCTTGCCGGCCATGGCACCGCCTACGGCGCGTTCAATCTGGTCAGTTCGGCCACCTGGGGCGATGGCGACGCGGCCGGCAATATGCTGGGCAGCGAGCGCACGACGAAGATCGAAGACGCTTACCTGGGCTGGCGCTCAGCCGACCTGTTCCCGGTGCTGGGACGGGACGGTATCGATATCTCCGGCGGCCGCCAGGTGGTCAAGCTGGGCCGGGGATTCCTGATCAACGATGACGGGCCCAACCTGGGCAAAGGCCCGGCGGACGGGCGTTTGAACCGCGGTGGCGCCTATTACCTGGCCGCCCGGCATGCGTTCGACCAAACCGCCGTGTTGCGCCTGGGCGGGCAGGATGGGCTGCACGGCAGTGTGCTGTGGCTCAAGTCCGACAACCGCGCCCAGGCCGAAACCGAACTGGCCGCCGGCACGCTGGACTACACCACCCAGGCCGGTACGCTGGGGCTGACCTGGGTGCATGGCATGGACGTGAACGACCGCTGGGCCAGTGATTTCCAGCGCCAGCGCAAGGGCATGGACGTCTACAGTGTTCGCGGCGAGGGCGATGCCGGCATCGAAAACGCCAGCCTGGCCTTCGAATACGCCTGGCAAGACAAGGACGCCGGCCCGCAGAGCGCCTGGTACGCCGAGGCCGGCTACACCTTTGCCGATATCGCCTGGACGCCGAAGCTGACCTACCGCTACACCCGTTATTCGCAGAAATGGGACTCGCTGTTCACCGGCCAGAGCACCGGTTACGGCACCTGGTTCCAGGGCGAAGTCGCGGGGAACTACGCGGGCCCGTTCAACAGCAATACTGGCATCCACCATCTCGGCCTGACCGCCAGGCCATTGGAGAACCTGACCCTCGGTGCGTTGTACTTCGACTTCAACACGGTGCGTAAGGACAACGCCCTGAACCTGGATGCCCGGGAGCTGGACCTGTATGCCGAATGGGCGGTGAACGAGCATTTGATCGTCACGCCGCTGATCGGCCTTTACAAGCCGGACCGGGATGCAACGACAGGGGGCAATCAAGTGACGGGCAATGGCACCAACGTGTACAGCCAGGTGACGGTGGCCGTGCCGTTTTGAGGCAGGGGCTATTCGCTAAACCCTGTGGCGAGGGAGCTTGCTCCCGCTGGGTCGCGCAGCGGCCCCTCTTTTTTGGGCCTGCTACGCCCGAAGCGTCGGACCGGTCCAGCGGGAGCAAGCTCCCTCGCCACAGGTTGGGTGTTTTTTTAAGTGGTCGGTATGGCGCAAGATCCCTTTCTAGCCCACAGCATGCGGATGTTGCATCCGCTCGGCAATCCGCCGGGTGGTGTCCATGACCATTTCAATCACGGTTTCCTGGCGCAGCAGCTTGAAGCTGTGGGTGCTGCCGACGGCCGAAAGGCTGCCCACCACTTCATCGAGCCCGGGATTGATGATCGGCGCCGCGATACCGGTCAGCCCTTGGTTGAGTTCGTCGTGGGTCAGGCAATAGCCGTCCTTGCGGATCTTTTTTGCCGCCTTGGAAAAGCCCGCCCAGTCGTAGGTGTTCGCGGGGTCGTTGGCCAGGTGCTCGTCGAACAGGCGTTGCAGCCGCCGACCTTTCTGGAAAGCAATCAATACCTTGGATTGGGCACCGCGAAAAAACGGCAGCGGGTGGCCGCGGCCGAATGAGAACTGGTAGGTGTCATTCGGGTCGGCGATGTAGGTATTGATGATGTGACCGTCATAAAAAACGCTGGCGAACACGGCGAGGCCGGTCTGTTCGGACAGCTCATGCATCAGCTCGCGCCCGGCGACGAGGATCGGGTCGTACTGACGCATCATCCAGTCAAGCTCGATGATGCGCGGCCCCAGGCCGTAGCTGCCGGCATCCACCCGGGTCAACAGACCCGCGTCACACAAGTCCTTGACGTAACGGTACACGGTCGCCCGCGACAGGCCCATGCGTTCGGCAATGGTATCGGGGTCGATCTTCAGTCGATCCGGGCCGAAGAGGTCCAGGACGCTCAGCATTTTGCTCAGGCTGCTCATTTCGCTCCTAAAGGGGAGTGGCGCGTAGGTGGCCGTTTGGGTGAGCACTATAGGTAGGCGCGTCGCTGATGAAAAGCCTGCGAGGTCGTCCATGTGTGCGCTGCCAAGGTAACCCAATACCTGAGAAATACAAGTCTCAAGGCCAGCGTTTAGGCTTTATAAAATAACATAAATCTCAAAATACGAGTTTAATGTTAAAAAATAGCTTGTTTTGTCGAATTTCATGTGTGATAAATCTCAGCCACTGCAAACGCTCGATGAAGAGGGCTGGAAATGAATGGTGCGCAACTGATAGTGAAGGCGGCGGTGGCAAGCGGTATCGAGTACTGCTTCGCCAACCCCGGGACGACCGAGATTCCCCTGGTGGCGGCCATGGCCAGCGCGCCAGCCCTCAAGCCGGTGTTGTCGTTGTTCGAAGGGGTATGCACCGGTGCCGCCGATGGTTACGGCCGGATTGCCGGCAAGCCGGCGATGACCCTTACCCACCTCGGGCCGGGTTTTGCCAATGGCATCGCCAACCTGCACAACGCCCGTCGCGCCAACACGCCGATCGTCAACGTCATCGGCGACCACGCCTCATGGCATGTCAATTACGATCCGCCGCTGGCGAGTGATATCCAGGCGTTGGCCGGGAGCGTATCCGGTTGGGTGCGCACCTCGCGCACGGCAGCGGGCATTGGCGAAGATTTCCAGGAAGCGGTGCGCGCCGCCTGGCAAGCCAAGGGCCAGATCGCCAGCCTGATCCTGCCGATGGATCTGCAAGCCAGCCCGGTGCAGCGGGAGAAAGCCTTCGCCTCGTTGCAGGCCCCGGTCCGGCGCTTTGCCGGTGATCGGGTCGAGGCAGTAGCGCGGGCGCTGCGTGACGGTCGGCGGCTGGTGTTCATCGTTGGCGACCAGGGCCTCTCGGTCGCCGGCCTGGAAGCGGCGGGGCGCCTGGCCCGGTTGCCCGGCGTGCGGATGTTCGCCGAAACCTTCCCGCGCTTGAGCTATCGCGGCGGTGGCCTGCCGGACCTGGATCGCCTGCCTTACTTCCCCGAGGTGGCTATCGAAATCCTCGACCAATACGACGCCGTAGTCTGCGCCGGCGTCCCGGAGCCCATCAGTTACTTCGGCTACGAAGGCATTGCGTCGCGGCTGGCGGAGCGTGAGCGGCTGTTGTGCCTGGCCGAGGTGGGCGACGACGTTGCCGGAGCGCTCACCGCACTGGCCGATGCGCTTGAGGCGCCGGCGCATATACCTACGCCGATCGGGATCGAGCTGCCCGCCGCCGAGGCTGAACTGACGCCTCAGTCGGTCGGGCAGGTGCTGGCCGCGTCGCTGCCGGACGACAGTATCGTTTCCGTCGAAGGCGGCACGTGCGGTTATCCGTTTTTCACCGCCTCGGCCCATGCCGCGCGGCACCGCGTGTTGACCAATACCGGTGGCGCCATCGGCCAGGGAATTCCGGTGGGATTCGGCGCCGCCATGGCCGAGCGGGGCAACAAGGTGTTCTGCCTGCAATCGGACGGCAGCGCCCAATACACCATCCAGACGTTATGGAGCATCGCCCGCGAACAACTGCCGGTGGTGATCCTGATCGCGGCCAACCATCGCTACGCGATTTTGCAGAACGAACTGCGCCGCTTCGGCATGACCGAGCTGGGCCCCGAGGCCCTGAGCCTGACGGTGCTGGACCGTCCACGCATCGACTGGAAAGCCCTGGCCAGAGGCTACGGCATGCCGGCCAGTACGGTGCATACCAATGGTGAGTTGCAGCGCGCCCTGGCTAACGCCAAGGTCGACGGCGGCCCGTGCCTGATCGAAATGGCACTGTGAAGGAGCGGATATGAGCCAGATCCAATTGTTACCTGCCGTCGAGCAGTTCCTGTCGCAGCCGGGGCGCCTGTTCATTGGCGGCGCTTGGCAGGACGCCGCCAGTGGCCGGCGGTTCGCCGTGGAAAACCCGGCCACCGAACAGACCCTGGCCGAAGTGGCTGAAGGCGCTGAACGGGACGTCGACGCCGCCGTCGCTGCCGCCCGCGCAGCCTTCACCGGCAGTTGGGCGCAGCAGTCGCCGGCCCAGCGCGGCCTGTTGCTGTTTCGTCTGGCGGAGCTGCTCGATCAGCATCGCGAAGAGCTGGCGCAACTGATCACCCTGGAAAACGGCAAGCCGATTGCCACGGCCCGTGGAGAAGCGGCGAGCGCGGCCAACATCATTCGCTACTTCGCCGGCTGGCCGACCAAGATCGAAGGCAGCACACTGCCGGTGTCGCCCGCCAGCGGCGCACCGATGCTCAACTACACCCTGCGCGAACCGGTGGGCGTCTGTGCGTTGATCGTGCCGTGGAACTTCCCCCTGACCATGTGCGTGTGGAAGCTCGGCCCGGTATTGGCGACCGGTTGTGTCGCGGTGCTCAAGCCTGCCGAGCAGACGCCGCTGGTTGCGATTCGCCTGGTGCAGTTGATCGAGGCCGCCGGATTCCCGGCCGGCGTCGTCAACCTGCTCACCGGCCTCGGTGTCCAGACTGGCGCACCGCTGGCCGGGCATCCGGACGTCGACAAGATCGCCTTCACCGGCTCGACCCAGGTCGGCCGGCTGATCGCCCAGGCGGCCACTGGCAACATGAAGAAGGTCTCCCTGGAACTGGGTGGCAAGTCGCCGAACATCATCTTGCCGGACGCCGATATCGTCCGCGCCGCCAAGGGCGCCGCCGACGGCATTTTCTACAACCAGGGCCAGGTCTGCACCGCCGGCTCGCGTCTCTACGTACACGCCAGCGTCCTCGACCAGGTGCTTGAAGAACTCCAGCGCCACGCGGCCGCGCATGTCCTCGGGCCAGGCCTGGATCCGGCCAGCAGCATGGGCCCGCTGGTCTCGGCCCGGCAATTGGGCACGGTCCGTGGCTACCTGCAACGGGGCCAGGAGGAGGGGGCCGAACTGATCTGCGGTGGCGACCGGCCGGCCCATCTTGAACGCGGCCACTTTATCCGCCCCAGCGTGTTTCTCGACCGTGCCGAGCGCGCCTGCGTCGCCCGGGAAGAAATCTTCGGCCCGGTGCTGACCGTCATGAGCTGGACCGAAATCGACGAGCTGGTGCTGCGCGCCAACGACTCGCCGTACGGGCTGGCGGCCGGCCTCTGGACCCGTGACCTGCGTTCCGCCCATCGCGTGGCCGCGCAGCTGAAGGCCGGGTCGGTGTGGATCAACTGCTGGAACGTCGTCGACCCGGCGTCGCCCTTCGGCGGTTACAAGCAATCCGGTTGGGGGCGGGAAATGAGCAAGAACGTGATCGATGCGTACACCGAAACCAAAAGTGTCTTTGTCGATCTGGCCTGAGCGAATAATCACAAGAGGAACTGCTATGGATCTGGAGTTGCAAGGCCGCGTGGCAATCGTCACCGGCGGTGGGATGGGTATCGGCAAGGAAGTCGCGCGTTTTCTGTCCCAGGAGGGCTGCAAGGTGGTGATCTGCGCGCGGCGCATGGAGTATCTCCAGCAAGCCGCCGAGGAAATCAGCGCAGAGACCGGCAACGAGGTGCTGCCGCTGTTCTGTGACACCAACCAGATGTCGGCGGTGTCCGACATGGTCGAAGCGGCCCACAAGCACTTTGGCCGCATCGATATCCTGGTCAACGGCGCGGCGGCCCCGTCCGGCGTGGTGCGCAACGACATCGAACATGCCGGCGACGATGAGTTGCTCTCGGACCTCAACACCAAGGTGATCGGCTATTTCCGTTGTGCCAAGGCGGTGACGCCGCACATGAAGGCCGGCGGTTTCGGTCGCATCATCAACATCGGTGGCCTGACCGGGCGTGGCAGCAAGGTCCTCTCGGGCATGCGCAACCTGGCCATCGCCCACATGACCAAGACCCTCTCCGACCAACTCGGCCCGTCCGGCATCACGGTCAACCTGATCCACCCCGGCGTGGTCGACACCCCGCACATCCAGGAGCTGTACGAGCGCGAAGGGGTCAAGCAGGGCAAGACGCCCGAGCAGGTGGAGCAGGGCTACATCGACGCGACGCCGATCCGGCGCACCCTGGCGCCGATCGAAATGGGCTGGCTGATCGGTTTCCTCGCGTCCCCCAAGGCCGGCGCGGTGACCGGCGAATCCATCGGCATCGATGGCGGCCTGACCCGTGGCATCTTCATTTGAGGAGCAGCTGTGATGAATAACGGAACGCTTTTAGTCGCCACCGTAGGGCAGGCGGTCATCCGCAGCGCCGACGATGGCCGCACCTGGCATCGCCTGGGCCTGGGCCAGGACCTGGAATTCGATGCAATCACCCGGTCCCTGAGTTTCCACCCAGGCACTCCCGAAGTGATCTACGCCGGCACCGACGTCGGCCTGTGCATCAGCCGGGATGCCGGTGGTTATTGGCAGCGGGTGGATTCGCCGTTCAATGGCCAGACCGTCTGGAAGGTCGCGGTGGATCCGCAGGACGCGCAACGCATTTTCATCGGCACCGGCGCGCCTTCCCGGGCGGTGCTGTGGCGCACCCTCGACGGCGGCCAGAGCTGGGATCGTGCCCCGGTTGAGATCCCGGAGTTCTGCGACGGCGTCAGTCGTCCACGCTTGCTGGCCTTCGCCTACGACCCGACGGATCGCAACCAGCTCTGGTTCGGCCTGGAAGAGGGCGGGCTGTTCCATAGCCGCGATGGCGGCGACAGCTGGACCCGCGTCGATGACCGCTTGTTGTGGGACTACAACTCGGATGTGCACAACATCCTGGTGCTGCCCAACCATGGGCAAAAAGTCATCGTGGTGGTCTGCGTCAATGCCGTCTACCGCAGCCTCGACGAGGGGCAGACCTGGACCGGCATCGTCGCCCGGGAAACCTTCGGCCTGTATTACGTGCGCGCCATGAACGCGCCGCTGGGCAGCGAGGACACCCTGTACCTGAGCATCTCCGACGGCACGCCAGGCACCACCAGCAAGGTGCTGGTTTCCCGGGACGCGGCCTTGAGCTGGGAAGTGTTGCCGCTGTCGCAACAACCCAACTCGTGTGTCTGGGCGATTGCCTTCAACCCGGCTGATCCTCGCCAGATCGTCGCCGGCACCAAGTACGGACACCTGTTCACCTCCGAGAACGGCGGTGATGGCTGGCAGAAGCAGTGGCGTGAATTCAGCGAAATCGCTGATGTGCTCTGGACGCCCGCCGTGGCGCAGATCAAGTCCGGGCATCAATCCATCGTCAAGAAAAACTGAGGTATCGCGCGATGAAAGTCGAGGTCGTTCGTACTCATCTGTCGCTGTTCGTGAGTGACCCTGAAGTGTCGGCGCGCTGGTACGCCGACGTGTTGGGCATGCATGAAAGTGCCCGCGGTGAAAGCTGGATCATGATGGCCTTCGGTGCCAAGCACCACGACATCGCCTTGATCCGCGCAGCACCGGGGGCCCATCAGGGCGGCCTGGGATTGCAGCACTACGGATTGGAGATCGCGGGTGACATGACCACCCTGCGCCAGCTCTACGGCATGTTGCTGAACAAGGGCGTCGAGGTGGTGAAAATCACCGATCACGAGATTGGCAACGGCGTGTATTTCAACGACCCCGATGGCAATCGCATGGAATTTTTCCTCGAGTCCGAACACGACGACGAGCGCGGCAAGGCCCGCTTCAAGGCCGCTGGCGCGCCCAGCCGGCACTTCGATCTCGACCCACTTTGAAAGAGGCTTCCGTTATGAAAACCGCGAATTTCTCCAGCTACCACATCCGCAAATGGTACAGCTTCGTCGAGGAAACCCTGGCCAACGAAACCGGCCAGCTCGCCGATGGCGAGCCGTTGTTCAAATATGCCATCGGCGCGGTGATCGCCAATCCTTACGCCGGACGCTTCAGCGAGAGCCTGGCCGAGCTGATCGAACCGTCACCGTTGTTGGGCGAGGAATTCGGCCGGCGCATCCAGGCACTGGCGGGCGGGCGGCACATCATCAGCTACGGCAAGGCTTGCCTGGTGGGCAGCCAGGGTGAGTACGAACACGGCAATGCGCTACTGACCAACCCGGCGGCGGACCCGATTCGCCTGGCCTTGGGCGGCGGCAAATCCTGGGTGCCTTCCACCGGCAAGCGCGGTGTGCCGGGTACGACCATTGATGTGCCGCTGGCCCACAAGGACGCGCTGTATGTGCGTTCGCACTACGACAGCATTTCGCTTTCGTTCGGTGACGGTCCTTCCGCGGACGAGTTGATCATCATCTGGGCCTTCGCCACGCGCGGACGCCTGCATGCGCGTCTTGGCGGCCTCCGGGCAGCGGACGTCAAGGGCAATGACGGCCTGTACTGAAGCGCGCTGATCGCGGGAGCAAACGTATGTCGGCTAACAGCCAGTTCTTCACCAATCGGACGGGGATGCGCCTGCGTTATGTGCGCTGGGGCAACCCGTCAGCAATTCCGCTGCTGCTGCTCCATGGGCTGCGCTCCTACGCCCAGACCTGGGCGCCGCTGGCCGCTGCGCTGGGCGAGCAGTATGCCTGCCATGCGCTGGATCAGCGCGGCCGTGGCGAGAGTGACTGGGCCGAGGCGTCCAGCTATCGCACCGAGAGTTATGTGAGCGACCTGGAAGATTGGGTGGCTCATCTAGGCCTGGAGCGTTTTGTCCTGGTGGGCCACTCCCTCGGCGGCACCAATGCGCTGGAATACGCCCGGCTCAATCCCGGGCGACTGCACGCGCTGGTAATCGAGGACATCGGCCCCGGTTCGTCGATCCGTGGCGAGGGCGCCGAACGTATACGCCGCGAGATGAGCCAGACGCCGGTGGTGTTTCCCGACTGGGACAGCGCCGAGCAGTTCTGGCGGCAGTCGCGACCGGGTCTGTCGGCCGATGCGCTGGCGTCCCGATTGCGCTTTTCCATGAAGCAGACGCCGACGGGCATCGAATGGCGTCATGATCAGAAAGGCATTGCCGAGGCGCGCCTGAACATCACGCCGACTGACTTGTGGCCAGCGGTGCGGGCGCTGGATTGCCCGACGCTGTTCATTCGTGGCGCGCGTTCGGATTTTCTCCCGTTGGCGACCCTGGAAGCGATGCGCGAGGCCAATCCGCGGGTGCAGACAGCGGAAATCGCCGACGCCAGCCATTATGTCCATGACGATCAGGGCGACGTGTTCAACCGGGTCGTCGCGGATTACCTGCGTGATCAACTCTTGCAACTACAACAATAAAGCGGTGGATAGCGATGAAGCAGGACAAAACCCAGGTTGTCATCGTGGGCGGCGGCCCGAACGGGATCACGGCGGCGCATTACATGGGGCTGTACGGCATCGACTGCATCGTCCTCGAATTGGCCGAGGGCATCCTGCCGTATCCACGCGCGGTGGGCATGGACGATGAGGCGCTGCGCGTGCTGCAAGGCATCGGCATCGCGGAGTTGGCGGCGCGGGACATGATCTGCAACGTGCCCCTGCGTTACTACAACGCACGCGGTGTGTGCTTTGCCGAGGTCAAGCCGAGCACGGCCCATTATGGCTGGCCGATGCGCAACATTTTCATGCAGCAATTGCTTGAAGGGACCTTGCGTGAGCAGTTGGGCAGGCACCGGGGTGTCGAGTTGCGCCAAGGCCACGAAATGCTCGACCTGGAGCAGGATGAAGCGGGCGTGACCTTGCAGGTGCGCGACGCCCAGGGTGAGCTGTATCAGTTGAGCGCACAGTACGTGATCGGTGCCGACGGCGGCCGCTCTAGCGTGCGCAAGAAACTCGGTATCGAGCTGCTGGGGCTGACCCACCCGCGCAAATGGGTAGTGGTCGACACGGCCAACGACACCCTGGATGCGCCATACACAGCCCTGCATGCCGATCCCCAGCGGCCCTTCGTGTGCATCTATTTGCCGTACCAGCAACGACGTTGGGAATTCATGCTGCTGGAAGGCGAGGACGAGGCCCGCATGTGCGAAGAAACAACGATCCGACAGCTGATCCGTGGCCATATCGGCGATGCGGTCGATCAGCTGGAGATCATCCGGATCCGCGCCTACACCCACAACTCGCGAGTGGCGGCGCGGTTTGTCGCCGGCCGCGTGGCGCTGGTGGGCGATGCGGCGCACATTTCTCCGCCCTGGGCCGGGCAGGGACTCAACTCGGGCCTGCGTGACGTGGTCAACGTGGCGTGGAAACTGGCGGCGATCCTCCAGGGCCGGGCATCATCGGCGATACTCGCCAGTTACGACCAGGAGCGCCGCGGCCATGCGACGGACCTCATCGCGCTGGCCGATAACATGGGCGCGGTCCTCGGCCTGACCAACCCACTGATGGCCGGCGTGCGTGACTGGTTGTTCCAGGCAGTGAACAGCGTCGACAACCTTCGCTCGCACTTGCTGGAGTTCAAGTTCAAACCCAAGGCGACCATCACCAAGGGCCTGGTCTACCACGAGCGCGCCGAGCTGCACGAGGATGACCTGGTCGGGCAGCTATTCATCCAGCCGTCGATCGAAGATGCCCAAGGGCAGCGTCGACAGCTGGATGAGGTGCTGGGGCATTCCTACGCGGTGCTCGGTTATCGGGTCAATCCGGCCGCGCACCTGGGCGAAGAAACCGCGGCCTGGTGGGCGCGCTGGGAGACGCGCTTCATCCAGATCAATCGTTCGCGCAGTGGCGTGGGGCGCAATCAGCCCTTGGCGGCCGAAGGCGCCATATGCATTGAAGACGTTGATAACCGTCTGGGCGAGTGGTTTGCCAGGGTGCGCGATTGCGTCGTGGTGGTGCGGCCGGATCGGTTTGTCGCGGCGATCACCACGCCCGAGCGGCTCGAAGGCGTGTTGCGCAAACTGGCGGAGCAACTGTCATGAGGCGTGAAGATGATGTGTTGGTCCGGCTTCACGATGCCGCGCAGGCGGTACATGCCTTGCCTTCATTGGAATCAAAGGCTTTCGATTTACCGAAGGGCTACGCCTTGCAGCGCGAGGCGTTGCGCCGACGCCAGGCCGGCGGTGAGCAGTTGAGCGGTTGGAAAGTCGCTTTCGCTGGCCGTGCGGCGCAGGAACGCTTCGGGCTCGATGAGCCGGTATTGGGCGGCTTGACCGATGCCATGGCCGTCGAGCCCGGCAGTGCGGTGGCGCTTGCACGGCTGATCCAGCCGAAGCTGGAAATCGAATTGGCGTTTGTCCTCGGGCGCGCGCTGGAGCCTGGTTTTCACAGCGACGATGACATCCTCGCCGCCGTGTCGGAGGTCGCGCCAGCATTCGAGATCGCCGATTGTCGCTGGCAGGGCTGGCGCTTTGGTGTCGGCGCGTTCCTGGCCGACAATGCCGCCGCGGGGCTGTACTGCCTGGGGCCACGGGTGGGTTTTGATCCCGACCGACTGTGCGAAGTGAACTATCGCCTGGTGTGTGACGGGGTGTCTTACGGCGAAGGTAACGTCCTGGCGCGTGAAGACACTCCGGTGGCGAATCTGTGCTGGCTGGTGCGGCGCTTGCTGGCCGACGGGCAGCGCGTCGAAGCGGGGCAGGTGGTGCTTTCCGGGTCTTTATTGGCGCCCCTGGATATCAAGGCCGCTGAATACCGCTTGCACATGCTTGGCATGGAACTGGCTTTGGTTTTCCAGCGATAAGAACAATTCTCTCAAGGACGCGATAAACCCCGTGGCGAGGGAGCTTGCTCCCGCTGGGCTGCGAAGCAGACCCCTTTTTGTGAGCGCTTCGCCCTGGAGCGCCAGCCCGGTCAAGCGGGAGCAAGCTCCCTCGCCACGGGGTTTATCGATTTCCTTGGATATCAGCATCGGGCAATGAGCGCAGGGCCACCGAGGAACAACGATCATGTTCGCCGAAGTTCGTACCTTCAATGATCCTCAACAGCACGCCGGTTCGATCCTCGGCTGGCATCAGGTCTATGACCAACTCGGCCGTGGCTGCCTTTCCAGCGAGCTGCGGCAGGTGTGCGCCGAGCGCTTCCAGATCTTCCAGGAGGTGCTGGACAAACGCGTGGTGCAGCGCGGTAGCGCGCCGAAAGGGCGCTTGTGCATTGCCCTGTCGCTGGGCAATGCGCCGGTGGTCCAAGGGCACCAGGTCGGCGCCCACAGCGTCGTGCTGTTGCGCGACGGCGAAGATTTCATCTTACACGCCCCGGAAGGCATGCATTTCTTCGCGGCCAATGTCGACACGGTGCGTTTTGCCAAGCTGGCGGCTTATGAGCTGGCGGACGAACAGCTCAAACGTCTGAAAAGCGTTTCGCAAATCAGCGTGGATGAAGCGGTGTTGTCGAGGGTCCAGCAGCAGATCCAACCGCTGTTTCGTCACCTTTTGGAACAAGCGGGCGCCGCCAATCCCACCGTGGAAAAAATCCTCGAAGACGTCCTGCTCAATGCTTTCCTCGATCTGTTCAGCCATGCCTCGGACGAGGTGCGTGGGCGTCGCGGCAACGTTGCCGTCAATGCCTACCTGGTCAAGCGCTGCCAGGAATTGGTCATGGCCAGCGCCGAAGTACCATTGAGCATCCTGGACCTGTGCGAACAATTGCGCGTGAGCCGCAGGACCCTGCAGAACAGCTTCCAGGCGGTTACCGGGATGCGTCCGGTGGAGTACTTGCGCAACCTGCGACTCAATGCGGTGCGTCGTCGTTTGATCAGCACCCGTGCGACCGCGCTGAATGTCAGCGAGATCGCCGTGGCGATGGGTTTTTTCCACCTGAGCCACTTCGCCACCCATTACCGGGCACTGTTTGGTGAGTCGCCTTCGGACACACCCCGGGCACCGGCTTGATGGGCTGCGGTGTTACCAAACCATCCCCCCTGCACCCATAAAAGGCGGCCGCTGAGCTGTTTGGTAGCACACCGGGTGCGACCCAGCCTGTAGCGCGCCCGTCGTTTCCTCGACAACTTCCTCAAAATCAATCCCTTGCACAGCCAACGGTTCGCTTGGCACGCATTCTGCTTTTGTGAATACATGGATAATTGGATACAAAAATGCAGAAGGTGCTGCCATGCAGTTTGCCCCGACCTACGCTGAACGTCCGCCCATCACTGCCGAGGAGGAAGCCTACAACTTTTTGCTCGAAGCCATTTGCGGCGGGCGCCTGCGCAAAGGCGACCGGCTGATCGCCGAGGACATCGCCAACGAGATCGGCATGAGCCGCATGCCGGTGCGCGAGGCCTTCCGGCGTCTGGATGCCCAGGGCCTGGTGACCCTGCGGCCCAATCGCGGCGCGGTGGTCAGTGGCCTGGACATTGACGAACTGCACGAAGTCTTCGAAATGCGCAGCGCACTGGAAGGCCTGGCGGTCCGCGTTGCCACGGCGAAAATCGGCGAGCGTCAATTGGCCGCCCTGGAACGCCTGCTGGACGAGATGGACGATTACCGCGAAGAGAGCGCCGAGTGGGTCAGCCGCCATCGCGCGTTCCATGAATATCTATGCAGCCTCAGCGGTCGGCCGCGCTTGTTGAAGCAGATCAGCGCGCTTTATTCGCTGATCGAAGCGCCGATGCGCCTGTGGCTGCAGCACGTGGAAAAGCCCCTGAGTGCGCGCCAGGAGCACACGCTGATCCTCGATGCCCTGCGTGCGGGCGATGCCGCAAAGGCCGAGGCGGTGGTGCGTGCGCACATCGAGGGCACCGTTCCTGAATTGATCGAGTTTCTGCAATCGAAAAAATAACGAGAGCAGGCTTTAAGCCTGCCCCGTGTTTTGACTTTGAGTACTGCCGTCATTTACTGAACTGGAGTGTCTGGTCATGCATAAGCCTCGCCTGTTGGTCGCCGCTTTATCCTTGGGATTGTGTGCTCAGTGGGCGCTAGCCGCGCCCGTTGTCCCGGATCGCTTGCTCAAGGTCGATAAACTCGTCTATTGCTCGGGCATGGATTCGCCACCGCTGGTGTCCTTCGATGCGGCGCAGAAACCCAAGGGACTGACCGTGGACCTGGGGCTGGAAATCGCCAAGCGCCTGGGCGACAAGAAGGTCGAATGGCGGGTCATTCCGTTTTCCGGTTTGCTGCCGGCACTGTTGGCCCAGCAGTGCGACATGATCGTCGACCAGCTGTTCGACAAGCCCGAGCGCCGCGAGGTGATCGACATCGTCAACTACATGTATTCGAGCCAGGCGGTGGTGGTGCCCAAGGGCAATCCGAAGGGCCTCAAGACGCTCAAGGACCTCTCCGGACACAAGGTCGCGGTGCTCAACGGCTCCACCATCAAGACCCTGCTCGACGCCGAGAATGAAAGCCTGTCCAAGGCCGGCAAGCCGCCCATGAAACTGGTGGTCTACAACTCCGACACTGATGCCTTCCAAGCGCTGCGCATCAGCCAGGTCGACGCCTACGGCACCACCGTGGAAACCGCCGGTTACTACGCCACCATGGCCCCTGACCTGTTCGAGGAAGGCGTGCCGGCCTTCAGCCGGATTCTCACCGGGCTGGGTATGCGCAAGGACGATCCGCAACTGACCGCCGCCGTGCAGCAGGTGATCGGCGATATGCGCAGCGATGGCAGCTACAGCCAACTGCTCGGCAAATGGCATGTCTCCAGTGACACCCTTGATTGAGGCGAACCGTCGATGAATTTCAATTGGGATGTGTTCTGGCAGTACCTGTTGCAGCCCAGTGAGGTGTACCTCACCGGGCTGTGGCTGACCTGCCTGATCAGCGTGCTGGCGATGCTGCTCGGCTGTGTCCTGGGGCTGGCGGCCGCGCTGCTGCGGTTGTCGAAGAACCCGTTGCTGCACCTGCCGGTGCGCTTCTACGTGTGGCTGATGCGCGGTACGCCATTGCTGGTGCAGATCGTCTTTCTCTACACCGCGCTGGCCGCTGGCGGGATTTTCCGCTTCGAAGACATCGACCTGTTTGGGCTGGTGATTCCCGGCAATATCCAGGCGGCGATCATCGCCCTGGGCCTCAACGAGGGCGCCTACATGGCCGAGATCATTCGCGCCGGCATCGGTGCGGTGGACAAGGGCCAATACGAGGCCGGACGTTCCCTGGGCATGACCTTCGCCAAGCTGATGCGCCGCATTGTCTTGCCCCAGGCGTTCCGGGTCATCGTTCCGCCGCTGGGCAACGAGTTCAACGTGATGCTCAAGAACACCACGCTGGTCAGCGTGATCGGCGTGCAGGAACTGCTGCTCAGTACCCAGATGGTCACGTCGGCGACGTTCCGGGTGTTCGAGCTGTACCTGGTGGTGGCGATCTATTTCCTGCTGCTGACCACGCTGTGGGGCTTTTTCCAGCGCTGGCTGGAGGGCCGTTTCGGCCAGTCGGACCGGCCGTCGTCACCGCCGCCGGCGTCGCTGCGGATGTTTGGTCGCAGCACCTTGAACCTGCTGAGGGCACGTTGACCATGGCGCACAAGAGTGAAGAGCTGATCATCGAGGCGCTGGACGTGCACAAGTCCTTCGGTGAGTTGCAGATTCTCAAGGGCATCTCGCTGCAGGTGCGGCGCGGTGAAGTGGTGGTGCTGATCGGCGCGTCAGGCTCCGGCAAGACCACCTTCATCCGTTGCATCAATCTGCTGGAAGACATCCAGGGCGGACGCATTCGCGTCAATGGCCAGGCCATGGGTTACCGCGAGCGGGCCGACGGCAGCCTGGTGCGTGAGTCGGAGCGCAACATCGCCCGCCAGCGAAGGGACATCGGCATGGTGTTCCAGCGCTTCAATCTGTTCCCCCACATGACCGCCCTGGAGAACATCATCGAGGCGCCGATCCAGGTGCTCGGCGTGCCTCGCGCCGCTGCGCTGGAACAGGCTCGCGGCTTGCTGGAGCGGGTCGGCCTGGCGGACAAGGCCGATCACTACCCGTCGATGCTTTCCGGCGGTCAGCAGCAGCGGGTGGCGATTGCCCGCGCGCTGGCGATGAAACCCCAGGCCATGCTGTTCGACGAACCGACCAGCGCCCTCGACCCGGAAACCGTTGGCGAGGTCCTGCAGGTGATGAAGGAGTTGGCCGAGGAGGGCATGACCATGGTCGTAGTGACTCACGAAATGGGCTTCGCCCGGGAAGTGGCCGACCGTGTGGTGGTCCTGGACCAGGGCGAGCTGATCGAGCAAGGGCCGCCGGAGCAGATTTTCTGTCACCCCATCCACCCGCGCACCCGGGCCTTTCTCAGTCGCGTGCTGTGACCTTTCCCCGGCCATGAATTCCCCGTATTGAAGAGCCTTTGCCATGTTGAAATTTTCTGCCCACGAATACCCATATCCGTCGCAGCGCCAGAGCGTTTTTGCCCGTCGCGGCATGGTCGCCGCGTCCCAGCCCCTGGCGGCCCAGGCCGGCATCGAGATCATGCAAAAAGGCGGCAACGCCATCGACGCCGCCATCGCCACGGCGGCGGCGCTGACGGTGGTGGAGCCCACCGGCTGCGGTATCGGCGGCGACGCCTTCGCGTTGGTCTGGTGCAAGGGCCAGTTGCATGGGCTCAACGGCAACGGCCATGCACCGGCGGCCTTGAGCATCGAGGCGGTCAGGGCGGCCGGCCATGAACAGATGCCGGTGTATGGCTGGACACCCGTCACCGTTCCCGGCTGCCCGTCGGCCTGGGCCGAGCTGTCTCGGCGCTTCGGCAAGCTGCCTTTTGCCGAGTTGCTGCAACCGGCGATCAGCCTGGCGCGGGACGGTTTTGTAGTGTCGCCGGTGGTTGCCCATCAATGGCAGGTCGCGGTGAACGAGCTCACGCCTCATCGCGATCCGGTCCTGAAGGCCTGGTTCGATACCTTTCTCATCGAAGGTCGCGCGCCACGGGCCGGGGAGATTTTCCGCAACCCGGCCCAGGCCCGCACGCTCCAGGAACTGGCCGCCACGTGCTGCGAAAGCCTCTATCGCGGCGCATTGGCCGAGCGCCTGGATGCCCATTCCCGAGCCAGCGGCGGCTACCTGCGCGCCTCGGACCTGAGGGATTATCGCGCCCAGTGGGTCGACCCCATCCACGTCAATTACCGTGGCGTCGATGTCTGGGAGATCCCACCGAGCGGGCAGGGCCTGGTGGCCTTGATGGCGTTGAAAATACTTGAAGGCTTCGACTTCGATCACCGTGACAGCCAACAGACCTGGCATCGCCAGTTGGAGGCGATGAAGCTCGCCTACAGCGACGGCCTGCACCACATCACCGACCCCCTGCACATGCGCGTGGCGGTGGCCGATTTGCTCAGTGATGACTACAGCGCCCGCCGTCGCGGACAGATCGGCGAGCAGGCCCAACCGCCGAAGCCCGGCGATCCCCACGCCAGCGGCACGGTGTACCTGGCGACCGCAGACGGCGAGGGCAATATGGTCTCGTTCATCCAGAGCAACTACCACGGGTTCGGCTCCGGCGTGGTGCTGCCCGACAGCGGAATCGCCCTGCAGAATCGCGGCCAGGAGTTCAGCCTCGATCCGACTCACGCGAACTGCCTGGCCCCCGGCAAGAAGACCTTCCACACCATCATTCCCGGATTCCTCACCCGCGATGGCCAGCCCCTCGGCCCCTTCGGCGTAATGGGCGGCTACATGCAACCCCAGGGACATGTGCAAATGGTCATGAACCTGGTGGATTTCGGCCTGAACCCGCAAGCGGCCCTGGATGCGCCGCGCTGGCAGTGGCTGGGCGAGATGAAGGTCGGCATCGAGCAGGGCGCTTCACGGGACCTGATCAATGCCCTGGCACGCCGCGGCCACGAGGTCCAGGTCGCCAGCGACCTGACCGATTACGGGCGCGGCCAGATCATCCTGCGCGATCCGGTCACTGGCGTCTTGTGTGGCGGGACCGAACCGCGGGCGGATTCGCATATCGCGGTCTGGTAGCCGCTGCAGAGGGCGTTACCCAACACCACCGCCGGCCTGCTCTTGAATCAGTTCGGCCAAGGTCGCGACGGGGTCGGCAAGGCTCTGTCGCGAGCGATGGATGAGGCCGATATCGCGGTGAAAGGTGTGCTGGCCCAAGTCGAGCGCCCGCACACCTTTCGGCCATGGCTGATGGGCCGATGTCTGCGGCACCAGGGCGATACCGACGCCTTTTTCCACCAGTTTGATGATCGCGTCCAGTTCATCCAGCTCGCACACTTCGCGCAAGGTGAAGTGCATCTGCCGCAGGAAACGGTCGACCTGCCTGCCACCGAAGGACGACCGGTCATAGCGGATGAAAGGTTGGCTGGACAGCAGCGTCGACCAGTCCTCGCCGAGCATTCCACGCGGGACGATCAACCGGTAGGGCTCAAGCGCCAGGGTCGTCCAGCGCAGGTCGCTTTGCAGCGAGAACGGCGGGCGGATCATCACCGCCAGATCGATTTCGCCGGCGTCCACCAGGTTGATCAGCTCGACCGACAGGCCCGGCACCACACGCGTGCGACATTGCGGACATTGCTGGTGGAACCTGGCGAGGGCGTCCGGCAGGTAGGAGCGCTGGACGGAGGCGATCGCGCCGATGTTCACGAGTACGCTGGGAGGAAGCCCGGGCGTCGTGGAGCCGAGATTCTCGTAAAGGCGAATCAGCTCCTGGGCTTGCAGGAGTATCTGCTGGCCCCGCTTGTTGAGGTGGGCCGAGCGTCCCTTGCGGTCGAACAGCTCGAAGCCCAGTTCGGCTTCCAGACGCTGGATCTGCGCGCTGACCGCCGCCTGGGTGAGGCCGATCCTGTGCCCGGCGGCGGCAAAGGTGCCTTCGCGCGCCACGGCGATGAGGGTCTTGAGTTCTTTGATCATTGATCAACATTAGTTGTGTTTCTAAGAAATTTATATTGATTTTTTTGTTGTGCGTGCGCGCCTAGGATGGGCTGCACGCGCCGTTGCGTATCCCGATAGATAAACGTCCTTGGAGTCCCGATGAGCCTCTCACCTTTCCACCTTGCGATTCCGGTGTATGACCTGGCGGCAGCCCGCACTTTTTATGGACAAGTCTTTGGGTTGGAGGAGGGTCGTTCAAGCGAGCAGTGGGTCGATTTCAATTTCTATGGGCATCAACTGGTGATTCACGAGCATCCCAAGACCGCGTCCCAGGAAAGCGTGCACAGCAACGCAGTGGACGGCCACGACGTGCCGGTGCCGCACTTCGGCGTCGTGTTGGGCTGGGCGGAATGGGAAGCACTGGCCGAGCGATTGAAGTCGTTTGGTACCGAATTCGTGATCGAACCCTACGTGCGCTTCAAGGGCCAGGTCGGCGAGCAGGCGACGATGTTCCTGTTCGATCCATGCGGCAATGCGCTGGAGTTCAAGGCGTTCAAGGACATGAGCCAGTTGTTCGCGAAATAACGGTTGGGCGTTAAAGACGTAGAAGCAAGCTGAATGCAAGGCTGAACACTTACTATCCCTGTGGGAGCGAGCTTGCTCGCGAAAGCGGAGGGTCAGCTTGCAGTGATGTTGGATGTGCTGACGTCTTCGCGAGCAGGCTCGCTCCCACAGGTATGCGGTTCACTTAAGAACAACGGTGTATCTGTGGCGAGGGAGCTTGCTCCCGCTGGGTCGCGAAGCGGCCCCAAAACCTGCCGCATGGGGAGCATCAGGCACACCGCACCTGCCGGTTCACGACTGCTTCGCAGCCGAGCGGGAGCAAGCTCCCTCGCCACGGGTTCGACGGCGATCAGCGCCCATGCCAACCCAACTGGCTCGAAATCTGCTGCGTCGCCTGCATCAGTTGCTTGACGTAGTCCTGCTTCAACTCTTCCCGGAAGCGAAAGCACGGGAATGAAACGCTCATCCCGCCAATCACATGGCCGAAACGGTCGCGGATCGGTGCGGCCAGGCAGCGCATGTTGTCTTCGAATTCTTCGTGATCCTCGGCATAGCCCTGCTGGCGCACAATCTCCAACTCCTGCAGATACGCCTCGACACTGGTCAAGGTATTGGCCGTACGGCGCTCGAAGCTTTCCTGCGCGAGGTGCGCGAGCAGCTCTTCCTCTTCCAGCCACGCCATCAGCACCTTGCCGATGCCGGTGCAGTACAACGGCGCCCGCCGGCCGATGCGCGAGTACATGCGCAGGTTGTATTTGGAGTCGATCTTGTGCACGTAGACGATGCTGCCTTCGTCAAGGATCCCCAGGTGCACGGTCTCGCCGGTCAACTCGTTGATCCGGCGCATCCCCGGCTCCGCTTCGCGAACGATGTCCAGATGGGGCAGGGCCTGGGCGCCCAGTTCGAACAGCCGGACGCTGAGGCGATAACGGTCTTCGGCATCCTGCACCACATACCCGCGAGCCTTGAGTGACTGCAGGAAGCGATAAACCGTGGCCTTGGACATGTCCAGTTTGGTGGCGATTTCCGACACGCCGCTTTCTTCCGGATGCTCGGCCAGGGCTTCGAGCACGGCCATGGTCCGGCCAACCGCCGACACCAGATCGTTGTTGGGAATGACGCTGTTGTCCATGAAGGCTCCAACGTGAAAGTAAAACCCAAGGATATACGCAAGCAGAACAAAACGCTGTTTCATTTTTGCTTGACGAGGCCGGAAATCTGACTAGACTCGGGCCTTGAGATAAAAATGAAACGCCGTTTTAAAAACAAGAAAGGCGCGTAGTGATGGATTTGACACTCAACCATGGCCCGGACACCCGCTTCCCCCGACCGCTGAAGGTCGCGTTGGTGGGGGAGTGCATGATCGAGGTGCGCGGCGGGCCGGATGCCGAGATCACGCAGACCTTCGGTGGCGATACGCTTAACACCGCGGTCTACCTGGCCCGATTGAATCCACGTGGCGCTGTCGCCGTGGACTACATGACCGCGGTGGGCAACGACGCATTCAGCGCGGCCATGCGCCAGTCCTGGCTGGACGAAGGCATTGGCGATGCGCATGTCCGGGTGATTGAAGACGCGCTGCCGGGGTTGTACTTCATCCAGACCGATCCACACGGCGAGCGGCGGTTCCTCTACTGGCGCGGGGAAGCGGCGGCGCGGCGCATGTTCGAAGGCGCCGAGGCCGAGGCCGTGCTCGCTGCGCTGGCCGATTACGACTATGTCTACCTGAGCGGCATCACCCTGGCGATCCTCCTGCCGGAGGGGCGCGAGCGCCTGATCCATGCCTTGCACCGGGCTCGCCGGGCGGGCACGCGTATCGTCTTCGATAACAACTACCGTCCCCACCTTTGGCCCGACCCTGAAACGGCTCGGCAGGCCTATCGCGATCTGCTGCACCTGAGCGACCTGGCGCTGGTGACTTGGGAAGATGACGCGAGCCTGTTCGGCTACCACGATCCTGATGCCTTGTTCAGCGCCTACGCCGAGGCGGGAGTCCGCGAAGTCGCCCTCAAGCGTGGCGCGGCCAGTTGCCTGATCCAGTGTCCCGCGGGGCGTTTCGAAGTGCCCGCGCAGACCGTCGCGCAGGTCATCGACACCACCGCTGCCGGTGATTCGTTCAACGCTGCGTACCTGGCCTGCCATCTGCGCGGCGGTGATCCGCAGCAGGCCGCCCGCTGGGGCCATCGCCTGGCTGCCGAGGTCGTCCAGTACCGGGGCGCGCTGATTCCGCAGGCGGCCATGCCGAGCATGGGCACGTCCTCATTTCCTTTTGTCGAACAGGTCTGACTTATGAAAATCGTTGAAGCGCGTGTCATCGTTACCTGCCCGGGGCGCAACCTGGTCACGTTGAAGATTGTCACCGAGGAAGGCATCTACGGCATTGGCGACGCAACGCTCAATGGCCGCGAACTGGCCGTCGTCGCCTACCTGGAAGAGCACGTTCTTCCCGCGTTGATCGGCCGTGATGCCCATCGCATCGAGGACATCTGGCAGTACCTCTATCGCGGCGCTTACTGGCGTCGGGGGCCGGTGACCATGACGGCCATCGCCGCCGTCGACGTGGCGCTCTGGGACATCAAGGCCAAGGCCGCGAACATGCCGCTGTACCAATTGCTCGGCGGTAAGAGCCGTGAGCGGGTGATGGTCTACGGGCACGCCACCGGCAAGGACATCGAAGGCTGCCTGGACGAAGTCGCCCGTCACGTCGAGCTGGGCTACAAGGCCGTGCGGGTGCAATGCGGAGTCCCGGGCATTGCCACGACGTACGGGGTCGCCAAACGCAGTGGCGAGCGTTATGAACCGGCCGACAGCGACCTCCCCGCGGAACACGTCTGGGACACCGCCAAATACCTCAACTATGTACCCAAGCTGTTCGCCGCCGTGCGCGAGCGTTTTGGCGATGACCTGCACATTCTCCACGACGTGCATCATCGCCTGACGCCCATCGAGGCCGGGCGCCTGGGCAAGGCCGTGGAACCGTACAACCTGTTCTGGCTGGAAGACTGCACGCCGGCGGAAAACCAGCAGAGCTTCCGCCTGATCCGCCAGCACACCACCACGCCGCTGGCGGTGGGCGAGGTGTTCAACTCGATCCATGACTGCCGCGAGCTGATCCAGGAACAGTTGATCGACTACATCCGCACGACGCTGGTGCATGCCGGCGGCATTACCCACGTGCGGCGAATTGCCGATTTCGCCGCGCTGTTCCAGGTGCGTACCGGTTTTCACGGGGCCACCGACCTGTCACCGGTGTGCATGGGCGCGGCCCTGCATTTCGATACGTGGGTGCCGAACTTCGGCATCCAGGAACACATGCCTCACGAAGACCGCATCGATGAGGTCTTCCCTCATGCGTATCGCTTCGAGGACGGCCATTTCACCCCGGGCGAAACGCCAGGGCATGGCGTCGATATCGATGAAGAGCTTGCCCGCCAATACCCCTACAAACGCGCCAGCTTGCCGGTCAACCGTCTTGAAGACGGCACGCTGTGGCATTGGTGAAACGGTTTCAACCCATTCAAGGAAACGGGACGAATGTCCCGCCAGGAGTCTTCCGATGAAAGCGTTCCAGGTAAGAGCACCCTTCGAGTTCGGCCTGGCCCAGGTCGACCGCCCCGAGGTCGCTCGTGGCGAGGTGCTGGTCGATGTGGCGTATGCCGGCATCTGTGGCTCGGACATGCACATCATTCACGGGCAGAACGCATTCGTGCGTTTCCCCAGGGTCACCGGCCATGAATTCTCCGGAGTGATCCGGCAGGTCGGTGAAGGTGTCGAGCACCTCCAGACAGGCGACCGGGTGTGCATCGATCCGGTGATCAGTTGCGGCACCTGTTATCCCTGCCGCATTGGGCGGCCGAACGTCTGCACGCGGCTGCAAGTGATCGGCGTGCACCGTGACGGCGGCTTCAGCGAGCAGGTCTGCGTCCCGGCCGAGAACGCTCACCGCTTGCCCGATTTGATGTCCCTCAGCCACGGCGCCCTGGTGGAGCCTTATTCCATTGCCCTGAACGTGCTCGATCGGATGCAGCCGCAGCCGGGTGACAGCGTGTTGATCTACGGCGCCGGGGTGATCGGCCTGACCCTGGTGCAAATGGCCCGGGCGCTGGGAATGACCGACATCACCGTGACCGATGTCATTGACAGCCGCCTGGAGACAGCGCGTGCGCTGGGCGCCAGTCGGACCCTCAACGGACAGCAAGTCGATGTCGAAGCGCTGATGCGTGAGCACACCCAGGGCGAGGGCGTGCCGTTGATCGTCGACGCTGCCTGCATTCCGGCGCTGATGCCGCAGATGGTGCGCCTGGCCTCGCCGGCCGGGCGCATCGGATTGCTCGGCTTCAATGCCACGCCCAGCGATCTGGTGCAGTTGGAGATGATCAAGAAGGAATTGACTCTGGTCGGTTCCAGGCTCAACAACCGCAAGTTCCCCCAGGTGATCGAACTGATCGCCAGCGGCAAATTGCAGGTCCAGGACCTGATCAGCCATCGCGTCAGCTTCGATGAAATGCCCGGCGCCATCGACCTGATCGAGAAGCACCCCGAGCAAACCCGAAAAGTCCTGGTGGAGCTGACGAGCGCCCTTCACTGAGCCGTCTGCATCACCGGTTTCATCGTGCCTGTCATGGGCACCCTCACCGAATAAACACAACAAGCGGGAGGTTCCACCATGTTTGGTCAAGGACGTAGCTTAATCATCATCATGCTGTTCCTGGCCGGGGTGATCAATTACCTCGACCGGTCGGCATTGTCTGTGGCGGCGCCGTTCATCCAGAAAGACTACGGTCTGAGTACGGGTGAGATGGGCATGATCTTCAGCAGCTTTTTCGTCGGTTATGCCGCCTTCAACTTCATCGGTGGCTGGGCCGCCGACCGTTATGGCGCGAAGACCACGTTGCTGCTGGCCATGGTCCTGTGGTCGTTATTCAGCGGCCTCACGGTGCTGACGGTGGGCTTCGCGTCGCTGGTGCTCATCCGGATCCTGTTCGGCATGGGCGAAGGTCCGCTGAGCGTCACTACCAGCAAGATGGTGAACAACTGGTACACCCCCAAGCGCCGGGCGCGAGCCCTCGGCGCCTCGATGTCCGGCACGCCGCTGGGCGGGGCGATTTCCGGTCCGGTGGTGGGCTTCATTGCGGTCACCTACGGCTGGAAGGTGTCGTTCATCATCATCATGCTGGTCGGCCTGATCTGGGCCGCAATCTGGTACAAGTTCGTCAAGGAGAAGCCCGAGGGCGAGGGCGCCGAGGATATCCTGCGGGCGGAGGGGCAGAGCGAGCTGGCGTCGCAACCGGTATTCCCGCTGCGGTTCTACCTCAAGCAGCCGACGGTGCTGTTCACCTCCCTGGCGTTCTTTTCCTATAACTACACGCTGTTCTTCTTCCTGACCTGGTTCCCCAGTTATCTCACCATGGCCCACGGCCTGAACGTCAAGGACATGAGCATCGCCACGGTCATCCCCTGGCTGCTGGGGTTCCTGGGTCTGGCATTGGGTGGGTTCATTTCCGACTTCGTGTTCAAGAAGACCGGGCGGATCATGTTCTCGCGCAAAGTCGTGCTGGTGACTTGCCTATTGGCCTGCGCCGGTTGCATCGGCGTCGCCGGGGTGGTGAAGACGCTATATCCGGCCGTGATCCTGGTGGCGCTGGCGGTGTTTTTCCTCTACCTCACCGGCGCGATCTATTGGGCGATCATCCAGGATACGGTGCCTGCGGCGCGTGTCGGCGGCGTCAGTGGCTTCATGCATTTCCTGGCCAACACCTCGGGCATCATCGGGCCGACCCTGACCGGGTTCATCGTCCAGTTCACCGGCTCGTTCACCAGCGCGTTCCTGCTGGCGGGCCTGCTGACTATCATCGGTGCGCTGTGCGTGGCGCGTTACGTCAAGCCGCTGGCGGTGGCAGGTGTCGCGCCGCAGGCCGATGCAGGCGTCCAGCCGCGTCCAGCCCTCGACCATCCCTGAAGGAGGATAGCCATGTCGCTCAACCAACGCGTTCCCGCCACCGGCCAGGCCCGCGAGATCGGCATCGTGCACCTGGGCCTGGGGGCCTTCCACCGGGCGCATCAGGCGGTGTACCTGCAACGCAATCTCAATCGCCACGGCGACAGCGACTGGGGCTTGTGCAGCGCCAACCTGCGCTCCAATCAAGCCTTGGTCGAGCAATTGCGCGAGCAGGACGGTCGTTACCATGTGGCGGAGTATCGTGACCGCGAGCAGGTGACGCTGCGGGAAATCGGGGTGTTGCGCGAGGCCTTGTATGCGGGCGAGGGCGGTCAGGAACTGGAGCAGTTGTTGCAACGCATGGCCGCGCCGCAGACGCGGATCGTCACGCTCACCGTCACTGAAAAAGGCTACTGCCTGAGCCCTTCTTCAGGGCAGTTGCGCCGTGAGGATCCGATAATTGCTCATGACATCGCTCATCCGCAGGCGCCGCGTTCGGCGCCCGGCATGGTCCTGGAAGCCCTGCGTCGTCGTCGCGCCGCGGGCGTCCCGGCGTTTACCGTATTGTGCTGTGACAACATGCCCGACAACGGCCAGCGCACCCGCCAGGCGGTAAGCGCATTGGCCGCGTTGCAGGATCAGGCGCTGGCGCAGTGGATCGAGCAACAGGTGGCATTTCCCAGCTCCATGGTCGACCGCATCGTGCCGGCGATGGACGAGGAGTCCTTCGCCCGGCTGGCGCAACAATTGGACTGTCACGACCGCGCCGCCGTGGTCTGTGAAAGCTTCAGCCAGTGGGTGATCGAGGACCACTTTCCCCTTGGCCGACCGGACTGGGAAGCCGAAGGCGTGCAGATGGTCGACGATGTGCGCCCGTTCGAAACCATGAAATTGCGCATGCTCAACGGCAGCCATTCGTTGCTGGCCTATGTGGGGCTGCTGGCCGGGCATGAGTCAGTCTTCGAGGCCGTCAGCGATGTAAGGCTGGCGCATTTTATCGAGCGCTACATGACCGAGGAAGCCGCGCCCACGCTGGACATGCCGGCAGGAATCGACCTGTTGGTTTACGGTCGCGACCTGCTGGCGCGCTTCGCCAACGACAGCCTGCAACACCGCTTGCGCCAGATTGCCATGGACGGTTCGCAAAAATTGCCGCAGCGCTGGTTGCTCGGCGCAGAGCAATTGCTCGACCAAGGGCGCGGCATCGACTGCACCGCGCTGGGAATTGCCGCCTGGATTCATTACTGCACGCAGCCGTTGCCCGGTCGACCGGCGCATGTGGTCGACGACCCGCTGAGCGCAACCTTTGCCGACGTTGCGGGGCGCTTCGACGGCGCATCGCGGGTCGATGCTTTTCTCGACCTTGAAGAGGTCTTCCCGCCGGCGCTGTCGGCTCGGGCCGTATTTCGCGATGCGGTGCACTGTGCCTACGCCGCCTTGACCCGCGATGGCGTGAACAGCCTGTTGCACACCTTTGCCGCACCCAACTGATAACAAGGAGAAGAACATGGAACAGACATGGCGTTGGTTTGGCCCCAAAGATCCGATTTCCCTGGCGGACGTTCGCCAGACCGGTGCGACCGGCATCGTCACCGCGTTGCACGAGATTCCCAATGGCCAGGTCTGGCCAGTGGACGCCATCGCGGCGCGCAAGGCGCTGATCGAAGCGGCCGGCTTGACCTGGTCGGTGGTGGAAAGCATTCCGGTGCACGAAGACATCAAGCGCGGCTGCGGACGTCGTGACGAGTACATCGCCAACTACCAGCAAAGCGTGCGTAACCTGGCGAGCTGCGGCATCGATATCGTCTGCTACAACTTCATGCCGGTGCTGGACTGGACCCGCACCGACCTGACGTATGAACTGGCGGATGGCGGTTGGGCCTTGCGCTTCGACCAGACTGCTTTCGCCGCCTTCGACCTGTTCATCCTCCAGCGGCCGGGAGCGCAAGACGAGTACAGCGCCGAGGATATCCAGCAGGCCAAGGCCTATTTCGAACAACTGTCGCCGGCCGGGCGCGAAGCTTTGGTCGATACCCTGATCGCGGGATTGCCCGGCGCCGAAGAACACTACAGCCTGGACAAATTCCGCGAGTTGCTGCGTACCTACGCCGACATCGACGAGGCCAGGTTGCGTGAGCACCTGGGGTATTTTTTGCGCGCGGTCATTCCGGTTGCGGAGGAGGTGGGCGTGCGCATGGCGATCCACCCGGACGACCCGCCCCGGGCATTGCTTGGGCTGCCGCGCATCCTTTCTACCGCCGAAGACGCTCAATGGTTGCTGGACGCCGCGCCAAGCCCGGCCAATGGCCTGACGTTCTGTACCGGCTCCTATGGCGTGCGCGAGGACAACGACCTGGTGGCGATGGCCAGGCACTTTGCGCCGTTCATCTACTTCACTCACCTGCGTTCGACCCGTCGGGAAGCCGATCCACGCAGCTTTCATGAAGCCCATCACCTGGCTGGAGACGTCGATATGGTCGGGGTCATCAGTGCCCTGGTGGCCGAAGAGCGCCGGCGCGAGCGCGAAGGCGGCCCGCGCTTGCCGCTGCGTCCAGATCATGGGCATCAGTTGCTCGACGACCAGCATCGCAAGAGCAATCCCGGCTACTCCCTGATCGGCCGCCTCAAGGGCCTGGCAGAAATCCGCGGCGTGGAACTGGCCGTGCGCCGACAACTGGACCAAACAGCACACTAAACCCAAGCAACACCCCGTGGCGAGGGAGCTTGCTCCCGCTGGGCTGCGTAGCAGCCCTGAACCCAGGCACCTCGGTGCATCAGGCAAATCGCGTTCAACCGGATTGGGGGCGCTGCGCACCCCAGCGGGAGCAAGCTCCCTCGCCACAAAAGCGGGTACCGGTAGGGAAACGAGGCAGGAGTGCAGACGCGTCGGTGCATACCATACCCAACTGCCTACACGAACCCGTGGCGAGGGAGCTTGCTCCCGCTGGGCTGCGCAGCAGCCCTGAAACAGACACGTCGGTGCATCAGGCAAATCGCATTCAACCGGTTTGGGGGGCGCTGCGCACCCCAGCGGGAGCAAGCTCCCTCGCCACAAAAGCGGGTACCGGTAGGGAAACGAGGCAGGAGTGCAGACGCGTCGGTGCATACCATACCCAACTGCCTACACGAACCCGTGGCGAGGGAGCTTGCTCCCGCTGGGCTGCGCAGCAGCCCTGAAACAGACACGTCGGTGCATCAGGCAAATCGCATTCAACCGGTTTGGGGGGCGCTGCGCACCCCAGCGGGAGCAAGCTCCCTCGCCACAAAAGCGGGTACCGGTAGGGAAACGAGGCAGGAGTGCAGACGCGTCGGTGCATACCATACCCAACTGCCTACACGAACCCGTGGCGAGGGAGCTTGCTCCCGCTGGGCTGCGCAGCAGCCCTGAAACAGACACCTCGGTGCATCAGGCAAATCGTATTCAACCGGATTGGGGGCGCTGCGCACCCCAGCGGGAGCAAGCTCCCTCGCCACAAAAGCGGGTACCGGTAGGGAAACGAGGCAGGAGTGCAGACGCGTCGGTGCATACCATACCCAACTGCCTACACGAACCCGTGGCGAGGGAGCTTGCTCCCGCTGGGCTGCGCAGCAGCCCCTGAAACAGGCACGTCGGTGCATCAGGCAAATCGTATTCAACCGGATTGGGGGCGCTGCGCACCCCAGCGGGAGCAAGCTCCCTCGCCACAAAAGCGGGTACCAGCATCAATCGAGGCAAGCGTCAGGACGCCGGGGCTTTTGTGGCGAGGGGATTTATCCCTGCTGGGCTGCGCAGCAGCCCCTGAAACAGACACCTCGGTGCATCAGGCAAATCGTATTCAACCGGATTGGGGGCGCTGCGCACCCCAGCGGGGATAAATCCCCTCGCCACAGGTTCCACCATGTCCCCGGACCAAATAGTTCTGTGTTCAGAGGATTGAATGTGTGGCCTAGTCGGCGGGGGCTTCAGGTTCGAGCGCCCGCAGCCAGCGGTTTTCCGAGCGGCTCAGGTGCTGGCGCATCGAGGTTTGTGCTCCGAGCACGTCCTTGGTGGACACGGCGTGCAGGATTGCTTCATGTTCAACGACTGCCGTCTCCCACGTCAGTGCGTTCTCCGCGTGTTTGCTCAGGTGCGCCGAAATTGGATTGTGACGTTCATCGAACAGAGCGGTGATGATCCGCACCAGGGCGGAGTTGCCGCTCATTTTCGCCAGGCGCTGATGAAATCTGCGGTCATCCTCCAACGGCGGCAGACCACTGGCGATGCTCGCGCGCATGGCATCGATGCATTCCTGCAGGTAGCGGTAGTCGCTTTTCTTGCCATGCAGACACGCCAGGATCACCGACTCGCCCTCGATCAAGGCACGAGCCTGCATGAGTTCCGAGGGACTCTCGCCCAAGGTCATGCTCGGTTTTTTTGCATCGCCGGACCTGGCCCGTACGTACACGCCGGAGCCCATCTTGATCTCGATGTCGCCGTCGATTTCCAGGGCGATCAGCGCCTCGCGAAGGGACGGCCTGGAAACCCCGAGAAGCTGGGTCAAATCGCGCTCGGGGGGAAGTCTTGCGCCCGTCTTGAATTCCCCCTCGGCAATGTAGTTACGCAGTTGATCAGCGATTTTCTGGTACGGCTTGCGTTCGGTGGCGTTGATCGGTGAGACCATGGGTGGGCGTCCATCTGAGAGTCCGCAAAGGCTACCATAGCCGCTTGATCGTGTTCATTCATGTGGGAAAGAGTGCAACGACTCACATCACCGCACCGATCTGCCAGGGCAGGAATTCGTTATCGCCCAGACCGTTTTCCTCGCTGCGGGTGCGGCTTCCGGAGGCGGTCTGCAGCATCACCCGGAACAACCGTTCACCGGCCTCGGCCACCGATTCCACACCGTCGACAATGCCACCGGCGTTGAAGTCCATGTCCAGCTCCATGTGATGGAACAGGCGGGTGTTGGTGGCGATCTTCAGGGAGGGCGTGGGCTTGCAGCCGTAGGTCGAGCCGCGACCCGTGGTGAAGCAGATGAGATTGGCGCCGCCCGCCACCTGACCGGTCGCGGACACCGGGTCGTAGCCGGGGGTGTCCATGAACACCAGGCCCCGGGTATCGATTTTTTCAGCGTAGTGATAGACCCCCATCAGCCCGGTCGAGCCGGCTTTTGCCACCGCGCCCAGGGATTTTTCCAGAATGGTGGTAATGCCTCCGGCCTTGTTGCCCGGTGATGGGTTGTTGTTCATGTCGCCGTCGTTGTGTTGCACATAGGTTTCCCACCAATGGATGCGCTCCATCAGTTTCGCCGAGATGTCGGCGGACGCGGCGCGGGCTGTCAGCAGGTGTTCAGCGCCGTAGATCTCCGGGGTTTCCGAGAGGATCGCGGTGCCGCCCTGTTGCACCAGCAGGTCCACGGCCGCGCCGAGCGCCGGATTGGCCGTGATGCCTGAATAGCCATCCGAGCCGCCACATTGCAGACCGACGCACAGGTGGCTGGCGGCTACGGTCGTGCGTCGGCATTGGTTGACGATGGGCAGCATCGCATCAATCGCGGCAATACCCCGTTGCACGGCTTCTCGGGTGCCGCCTTCGTCCTGAATGATCAGGCTGGCCTTGAGTGCAGCGCGGCGATCACCCAGTTCATCCATGAGCGGGGTGAGTTGGTTGACCTCGCAACCGAGGCCGATCAACAGCACCCCGGCAAAATTGGCGTGATCGGCATACCCACGCAAGGTGCGCTTGAGGATGTCGATGCCTTCACCCTTGGCCCCCATGCCACAGCCACTGCCATGGGTGATTGCGACGACGCCGTCGACGTTGGGGAAACCTTTCAGCCGCTCGGATGAAAAGGCCTTGGCGATGTGCTTGCAGACGGTCGCCGAGCAGTTGACGCTGGCAATCACGCCAATGTAGTTGCGCGTGCCGACGCGTCCATCGTCACGCAGATAACCTTCGAACGTAGCGCGGTGACTGCTCGGCAATGTGGGCACATAGACGTTCTGCACGCTGTGTTCGGCATTGGTCGCAGACATGTTCAGGTTGTGCACGTGGACGTGATCGCCGGGCTCTATGTCTCGGGTTGCCTGACCGATAGTCTGCCCGTATTTGAGTACCCGATGGCCGGCCGACACCGGGCGCAGGGCGACTTTATGACCGGATGGAATCGGTTGTCGGGCGGTCAGCGTGATGCCATCGGCGTTGAGGCTTTGACCTTCGGGAATGTCGCCCCGGGCTACGGCAACATCGTCACCGGACGCCAGGACAAGCAAGGTGGAAGCAGGCGGGTTCATACGGTGTCCTCCGTTGCCTAGCACTCGATGATTGCCTTGACCACACCCTGGTTGGGGTCGAGCAATGTGGAGAAGGAACGGGCCACGTCGCTCAGCAGCAACCGATGGGTGTTCAGGGCTGCATCGGGAATCAAGCCCTCGCGCAAACATTGCTCGACGTACTGGAAATCTTCCCGGGTGGCGTTGCGGCTGCCCATCAGCGTGGCTTCGCGCTTGTGGAATTCAGGATCGGAAAAAGTAATCGAGTCTCGTACCACCGAGATCATCACGTAGGTGCCACCGTGGGCGATGAATTCGAATCCGCGCTCCATCGCCCGGGCGTTGCCGGTGGCATCGAATACCACGTCGAAAAAATCGTCCCCGGTCAGTTCGGCCAAGGCCTGCTTGTCGCCTTCGCCGATGTGCACGGCCGCGTGGATATCCAGATGTTCCTTGCAGAACGCCAGGCGATCCTGGCGGGTATCCAGTACGGTGACTTTCGCCCCGCGCAGGCTCGCGAAAATCGCCGCCGCCATGCCGATCGGGCCGGTGCCGACCACCAGGGCGTGTTTGTCTGCCTGGACGTTCGAGCGACGTACGGCGTGGGCTCCGATGGAGAGAAATTCGATCATCGCCGCCTGGTCCAGGGAAACCCCCACGGCCTTGTGCACGAACTCCTGGGGAACGCTCAGGTATTGAGTGAAGGCGCCGTCGCAATGGACGCCCAGGACCTGGATGCGGGTGCAGCAGTTGGTCTTGCCTTGACGGCAGGCAACGCAAGTGCCGCAGGAGAGATAGGGCATCACGTAGACGACATCACCGACAGCCAGGTCGCTGGAGGCGTCGCTGGCTTCGACAATTCCGGAGAACTCATGACCCATGACGCGCGGGTACTCGAGGAAGGGCTGGTTGCCGCTGAAAATATGCAGATCGGTGCCGCAGACGCCGACACGCTTGACTCGAATCAGGACTTCACGCGGTTTCCTGACGGGCATTTCACGTTCGATGGCGGTTAGCGAGCCGGGTTCGTTACAGACAATAGTCAGCATGTTGATGCGCCTTGGCTGGCGCGCAGGCGGAGGCTGGCTGCACGCGGTAGGAGGGGAGTGAGCGCACGGCTGCCGGGACCGGGACGCTCTTTCTTGTTGTAGGCGCGCAGTGAGCTGCGCCGCTGATGTTGGCTCGAAACTACACGGCGAAAAAAATATTGGCAAGACCAATCAGATAAAAAGTAGATTGGACAGACCAATAAAATTGAAGCAGCGAGCTTGCTCGCGATAGCGATCTAGCGGCCTGGATAGATGTTGGATATGCCGCCGTCATCGCGAGCAAGCTCGCTCCCACAGGGATCTGAAGTGGCCTCGGGAACTATGCTCACTACATTCAACTGTGGGAGCGAGCTTGCTCGCGATGGGGCCGTCACATTCAACATCCCTGCTGGCTGCTACACCGCAATCTCGAGCGGGCTTCCCACAGGATCTGTGAATTAGTGCCCGTGAACCGTCACACGATTGCGTCCGGTCTTTTTCGACGTGTACAGCGCCTGGTCGGCCCGGGCGATCAGTTCGGCGTGGTCGTTGGCGGGCTGGCTCAGGTCGGCCACGCCCAGGCTGACGGTGAAACTTATGTCCTGGCCGTTGTACTGCACCAGCGACTCTTCAACTGCCTTGCGCAGGCGCTCGGCGAAAATCTGCCCGCCGGCCGAGTCGGTGTCCGAAAGCACCACGCCGAACTCTTCGCCGCCGTAACGCCCGGCGACGTCGGATTCGCGCACATGCTCGTGCAACAGTCGGGCGACTTGCTCGATGACCTTGTCGCCGGCCTGGTGACCGTAGGTGTCGTTGACCCGCTTGAAGTGATCGATGTCGAGCATCACCAGGCTCAGCGCATTGCCGTAGCGTTGATGGCGGGCGTAGGCGGCTTTCAGGCTGGCTTCCCAATGACCACGGTTGTACAAGCCGGTCAGGCGATCGGTGCTGGACAGCAGTTGCAGTTGTGCGTTGGCGGCCTGGATCTGGTGGCGGTTGGTGGCGACGTCGGTGACGTCGTAGATCACCAGGCAGATGTGATTGATCCGGTTGTCGGGCGAGCGCAGCGGCAGCAGCGTGGTGTTCTGGTACATGAACTCTTCCTGGCCGGTGATCGGCTGGTAGCTCTTGAACCGCATCAGGTACGGGCGCTGCTCCCAGACCGTGAATGCCGGCGTGCCGAGGGTCGCGACGCTCTCGACCTTGCGGCTGAACCAGGGGCGATCGATTTCAGGAAACAGGCTGAAGAAGTTGCGGTTCTGGGCATCCTTGGGCTGCACGCCGGAGCGGTTCTCCATGAAGGTGTTCCAGACTTGTACGCGGTACTCGCGGTCAAGTACCACCACGCCGACGTCGATGCTCTGAACGATGGCCAGCAACCAGTGGAATTCGTTCAGATCGATGGATTCGCTCATGGCTCAGTTCATCAGGTAGGCGAGTTTGTGGGTAAGCCGCTCGATAGAGTCTTCCGTGAACAGCAGCAACAGGTCGAAGCGGATATCCTGGCCTTCCAGGCCATAGCTGATTTCCACCGCCAGGGTCTTTTTCCAGTGGACGCGGTTGGCGCGGATCAATTCATCGATTGCTGCATGCTGACCCAGGATCTGCGGATGCCCCTGGGAAAAAATCACGTCGATCTGTTCGGCGATGCTGCTCAGGCAAGCACCGATCAGGATGCTGGAAAGGTCCACCAGCATCTCCAGGTCCGAATAGTCGGCGCTCTCGCGCTGCATCAGTTGCCCGATGTCGGCGATCTCCGAGTCATGGAATATCAGCAGTGCTTCACCGGCGATGCCGCTGCCGATAAAGCCTTGGCAGATGGCCGTGAGTTGCTGGGAGCTGCCGACGTCGTTCAGCGCCATGTGCAGTTCCCCGACTTCGAGGATGTTCACGTTCGGCACCGGCAATTGCACGAAGACGCCCAGGACCTTGGCAATCAGCGCCGCGGCCTGGCCGATGGCAACGTTGACCGTCTCGCGGAACGCATCCTGGAAACTGATGGCCGCGTTCGGTGCCGGTCGATTTTGCAGCGGTGCCTGGCCGGGTTGAGTCAGTAGACCCAGCCCGGTGAGCGTCTGGCGCAACTGGTTTTCGTCGAAAGGTTTTTTCAGGAACGCCAGCGCGCCCAGTTCATGCACCCGGCGTACCGCTTCGTCCTGGACGTCGCCGGAAATCACGATGACCTGCGCTTTCAAGCCCTCGGCGCGCAAGGCACTCAATACTTGATAACCATCCATCTCCGGCATGGTCAGGTCGAGCAGCACCACGTGGCCAAGGCCCTGGCGTATGGCATCCATCGCCTGGCGACCGTTGACCGCCTCGGTGACTGAAACCGGCCAATCTTGCGGCAGCGCACGCAACACCTGCTTGCGCGCCATGGTGGAGTCGTCGCACACAACCAGGGGGATCAGCGACACAGGCGCACCCAACAAGACTTAACGGCGCAGATTCTTCGTACATCGATCATAGGCGGCAGCGGTCCTCTGATTCACGAATGGGGTGTATCCAGCACAACGTCCGGTGAGATGCTGTCCTTGAAAACTGGACCATTAAGTCAAGGACGTCAAATGCACTTCGTCATTTGACGCAATTGCGCCGGACTCACACCAAGGCGCTGCTTGAACGTCGTTGTCATGTGCGCTTGTGAGCTGAAACCGCAGGCGAGGGCGATTTCCGGCAGTGTGGCCGAGCAATCGCGTATCAGCGCCCGGGCCCTGGCGAGGCGTCGGTCGATGAGGTAGCCATGGGGGCTCTTGCCTGTCGCGGCCTTGAACGCACGCATGAAGTAGCCCTCTGACAGCCCCAGCAGCTGCGCCATCGCCGGTACGGCCAATGGCTGATCGAGGCCTGCGTCGATGAATTCATCCAGCAAGCGCATCCGGCTGTCGGTGAGGGAACCTTGGGGCCTTGCCGACTTGGAGTTTTCCGCTGCCGCGCATTCGGCCAGTGCCAGGGCCCAAGCCTCCCAATCGTCGTCGATCGAGCCGTGCAGGAGCGCGCGACGCATGCGCTGCGCGAGCGCAATGGCCCAAGGGTCGATGCGATTGTTGAAGGGATGATCGCCCTCAAGCACGAATCCATCGGTGCGTATCAGGCGCAGGTATTCGCCGCCATGAGGTGACTGTGAATACACGTCGCACTGGGCCGGGACGAACGCCAGCCCGTTGGGCAGCGCATTGAAGGGCTGCACCCGGTCGCTGCCGATCGCATGCAAGCCGCGCTGGCTGTCGAACGCAAAACCGATCGCCGACTGGCTCGCGATGTAGCGCGCTGCATAGGCGCAGCCGGGGAGCAATTCGATCGCCCACGGCCCTGCTTCGATGCGACGGGTCGATCCAGTCTTGCGCGGCGGTTGTGGGCGGTTGCGATGGCTCATGGTGTTCATAGTAGTAAAGCGACGCCGGAAAAGTCAGGTCGGTTTTTTGAAAGCCGGGGCTCGGCGCCCCTGGCTAGACTGGACGAAATTCCAGGAGGCCATTCTCATGTACACACTGACGCTCGACGAGATTGAACAAGCGGCTCGGCAGGTCTATCAAGTCATGCCCGCCACCGCCCAGTACGCCTGGCCCTTGTTGGCGCAGCGGCTGGGATGCACTGTGTGGGTCAAGCACGAAAACCATACCCCCACCGGGGCTTTCAAGGTGCGTGGCGGCATTACCTTCATGCATTGGCTCAAGCGTGAGCACCCGCAAGCAAAGGGGATCGTCACCGCCACCCGTGGCAACCACGGCCAGAGCCTGGCGTTGTCGGCCAGCGCCTCGGGACTGAAGGCGTTGATTGTCGTGCCGGAGGGTAACTCGATCGAAAAGAACAATGCCATGCGCGGCTTCGGCGGCGAAGTGATCGAATACGGCCGCGATTTCGATGAGGCCCGGGAGGAGGCGGCACGCCTGGCGCAAGCGCAGGGCCTGTTTCTCGTGCCGCCGTTTCATACCGAGCTGGTCAAGGGCGTCGCCACCTATGCCCTTGAGCTGTTCAAGGCTGTGCCCGACCTGGACACCGTCTACGTACCCATCGGCTGTGGCTCGGGGATTTGCGCAGTGATTGCCGCGCGCGATGCCCTGGGCTTGCAGACCCGGATCGTGGGGGTGGTCTCCACCGAGGCAACGGCTGCAAAAATGTCATTTGAAACCGGAGAAATCTGCGAAACCGCTTCGGCCAATACCTTCGCCGACGGCCTTGCCGTGCGCAGGCCGATTCCCGAAGCCTTGGCCATCTACCGCGCCGCGGCGGCGCGGATCGTGGCGGTCAGCGACCAGGAGATTGCCGAGGCCATGCGCGTCTATTACACCGACACCCATAACCTCGCCGAAGGTGCTGGCGCCGCGGCACTGGCAGGGCTGATTCAGGAGCGTGGGTTGATGGAGGGAAAAAAGGTCGGGGTGGTGCTGTCCGGGGGCAATGTCGACAGGGCGGTGTATGCCGATGTGATTGGCTGACAGCCAAAGGATGGCCGGCTCGAAGGGTAATGCTGTTCACTTAACAAAATGATGTACCCGTGGCGAGGGAGCTTGCTCCCGCTCGGCTGCGAAGCAGTCGCAAACCGGCGGATGCGGTGTGTCTGATACTACGTATTTGGCAGGTTTTGGGGCCGCTTCGCGGCCCAGCGGGAGCAAGCTCCCTCGCCACGGGTTCCCCGATCGCCTTAAGTGAACAGCATTAGCCTCGAAGGGGAGCTTTTGTGACTCTATTCCGGAAAGGTCATGAGTTGTCAGCGACCTTTCGGGTGCGTAAGCTGCCCCCATGAACCAGCCATCCATTACCTCACCCAGCGCCCGCGGCCCCGTCGATCACGATATTCGCGATCAGATTGTCGCCGCCGCCAATGAACACTTCAGCCAGTACGGTTATGGCAAGACCACGGTTTCCGACCTGGCCAAGGCCATCGGTTTTTCCAAGGCGTACATCTATAAATTCTTCGATTCCAAGCAGGCGATCGGCGAGGCTATCTGCGCCAATTGCCTGTCGAAAATCGTTGCTGCCGTCGAAGCAGCCATCCAGGAAGAAGGGCTGTCGGCGACGGAGCGTTTTCGCCGGCTGGTCAAGACCGTGATCGCGACGGGCGTGGACCTGTTCTTCAATGAGCGCAAGCTCTACGACATCGCTGCGTTCTCGGCCTCGGAGCGCTGGCCCAGTTCACAAATCTACAACGAGCAGATCAAGAGCTTCGTGCTGCAGATCGTCCGGGAAGGTCGTGAACTCGGCGAGTTTGAGCGCAAGACGCCACTGGACGAAACCGTCGAAGCCATTCACCTGGCGCTGCGGCCGTTCGTCAACCCGTTGCTGCTGCAGTACAACCTCGATTTCGTCGAGGAAGCGCCCACGCTCACTTCCAACCTGATCCTGCGCAGTCTTATGCCCTGAGCTAGAGGTTCACAGAAAAAGGGCTGCTGCGCAGCCCAGCGGGAGCAAGCTCCCTCGCCACGGGGGTGGTGAACTCCTCATGAATAGCCTTACCTGATATTGCCAATTAGTGACCATTTCAAGGAATGATCACCGGGTTGCCACGGGCGTTTCCTCAGGTGGCTGCCAGCCACCGCCGAGCGCCCGAAAGGCCGCGACTGCCGCCCGTGCCGATTCCGTTCGCGCCTGCGCTCGGGTGTCGGACGTGCGCAGCAGGGTCTCGTCGGCATTGAGCACATCGATCAGGCTGGCGGTACCTTTCCGGTAGGCGATAAACGTCGATTGGCGAGCCTGGGTCAGCGACGTTTCCCCTTGAGCAAGGGTCGTCGCCTGGGCTTCGCGGTTCACCAGGGCGCTGAGGGCGTTTTCAACCTCCTCGGTGGCGCGCAACACCGACTGGCGATAAGCCGCCAGCGCTTCGGCTTCCTGGCCCTTGGCCTGTTCGATCTGAGCGTTGATGCGGGCGAAATCGAAGAGCCTCCAGCGCAGCCCCAGCACACCCGCCGACTGGCTGGCCCCGCCGCTGAAAAGATTGCCGCCGGACACCGCCGTGGCACTGCCGAGCAAGGCGCTGAGGGAGAATTTCGGATAATACTCGGCGACGGCCTCGCCGATCCGTGCGTTGGAGGCCGCCAGGCGGCGCTCGGCGACGATGAGGTCAGGTCGACGTCGAAGCAGGTCCGCAGGGGTTCCTGTCGTCGCCATCGGTGGGGCGAGAGGAATATCGCCCACCTGAGCCAATTGCGGGCGATGGGTGCCAGGTGGCGTGCCGAGCATCACATCCAGCGCATTCATGGCCGCGTCCAACCCGGCTTGCAAGACCGGCACGGTGGCCTGCACCTCTGACAATTGGCCCTCGGTCTGGCGGACCTGATAGCTGGCGGCCAGGCCTTTGCTGTAGAGCAATTGGACTTTTTCCAGCAGGTCCTGCTGCGTCCTGACCTGGCGGTTCGCGATGTCGAGCCGGGTCTGTAGACCCCGCACGGTGATGTAGATGTCAGCGACCTGCGCGGCGACGGCCAGGCGCGTGGCGACGGCACCGGCCTCCGACGCCTGGTATTCGGCCAACGCCGCCTCGCGCCCGCGGCGCAGGCCGCCGAAGGCATCTATCTCCCAGCCGGCACCGAGGTTGAGCTCGTAGAAGTTTCCGTATCGGTCGTAGCCGGGCGTCGAGTCCAGCACCTGGCCGAGCGGGGTCTCGACCGATTGGTATGAACGCGCGGCCTGGCCACTGATGTTGCCCGAGGGCAGCAAAGCGGCGTTGGCCGCGCCCAGGCCGGCCCGTGCCTGGGTGACGCGCGCCGACGCCTGCGCCAGGTCCAGGTTCTGTTCCAGGGCTTGTTGGATGAAGGCGGTGAGGGTGGGATCAGCGAAGCCTTCCCACCAGTTGACCAGCAGGGTCGGTGCGGCCGTGGAGCGCTGTTCGACCGCAGGCTGGCCCAGGTACCGGCTCGGAAGCGGCGCGGCGGCACGTTGGTAATCCGGGCCGACCGCGCAACCTGCCATGAGGCTGGCACTCATTAGAAGAGCAATGGGGCGCAGGGGAGGCATCGTATTTCCTTGAGTGGAGATTATTTGTGACCATACTAATTATTGGTCACTTAAAGTCAAATTATCTTGTTCGCAGCGGTTTTTATCTCGTCGTTTAGGCCAGAACGTACGGTGCTCAGAAGAAGGGCGTCCGATCAATTGGTGTTTTAGTGACGATTGACATAAACGGTCACAAGCATTGAGAATGCGCCTTCCATCCTAGCGTTCAAGTAAGGGACCCTATGCTCCGGCGCCGACCTGTCACCATTGCCGCTTGCTTGTTGCCGCTCGTTCTGACGGCGTGCGGTGAGTCCTCCACCACCAAGGACCCGCGCACGCTGGCGCCGTTGGTGCGGGTGTCCGAGGTATCGGCGGCGTCCGATACCTCGCGCGCCTTCACCGGCGTGGTGACCGCCCGCGTCCAGAGCGATTTGGGTTTCCGGGTTTCCGGCAAGGTGCTCGAACGTCTGGTCGACACTGGCCAGACCGTCAAGCGGGGCCAGCCACTCATGCGCCTTGATCCCATCGATCTCGGCTTGCAGGCACGCGCGCAGCAGGAGGCCGTCGCCGCGGCCCGGGCGCGGGCCCGGCAGACCGCGGATGACGAGGCGCGGTATCGCGACCTGGTCGCCGCGGGCGCTATTTCCGCCTCGGGCTACGACCAGATCAAGGCCGCCGCAGACACCGCGAAAGCGCAACTCAGCGCCGCCCAGGCGCAGGCTGACGTAGCGCGCAATGCCTCCGGCTATGCGGTGCTGCTGGCCGACGCCGATGGCGTGGTGATGGAGACCCTGGCCGAGCCCGGACAAGTCGTCAGCCCTGGCCAAATCGTCGTGCGACTGGCGCGTGCAGGCCAGCGCGAAGCCGCTGTGCAGTTGCCCGAGACCCTGCGGCCCGCCCCCGGCGCAACCGCGCAGGCGAGGCTTTATGGCAACGCCGCCGCGACGGTTAACGCCAAGCTCAGGTGGCTGTCGGATTCCGCCGATCGGGTCACACGCACCTTCGAGGCACGTTATGTGTTGGAGGGCGCGCTGGCCAATGCCCCGCTGGGTTCGACAGTGATGCTGCGCATCAGTCCGGGCACCCGGTCGGGGCAGGCGCTGCAAGTGCCGATCGCCGCGCTGCACGACTCGGGCAAAGGTGCCGGCGTCTGGGTGATCGCCGGTGAACCGGCAAAAGTTTCCTGGCGTCCGCTCCAGCTACTGGGCCTGAGCGACGACACTGCGCAAGTCTCGGGCGAGCTGAAAGTCGGCGAGCGGATCGTCGCACTGGGCGCGCATCTGCTACGCGAGGGTGAAGAGGTGAGGCTGGCTCAACCGGGCGATGTGAAGGTTGCGGAGAATCGTCCATGAGCTTCAATCTCTCGGCGCTCGCCGTTCGCGAGCGCTCGATCACGGTGTTCCTGTTGTTCCTGATTGCTGTCGCGGGTGTCCTGGCGTTCTTCCAGCTGGGCCGCGCGGAAGATCCGCCGTTCACCGTCAAGCAACTTACCGTCATCACCGCCTGGCCAGGGGCGACGGCCCAGGAGATGCAGGACCAGGTCGCCGAGCCGCTGGAAAAACGCCTGCAGGAATTGAAGTGGTACGACCGCACGGAAACCTATACGCGCCCGGGGCTCGCGTTCACCATGGTGTCGCTGGTCGACCGCACGCCGCCTTCCCAGGTTCAGGAGGAGTTCTACCAGGCGCGCAAGAAGCTCGCCGACGAAGCCATCAAGCTACCGGCCGGTGTCATCGGGCCGATGGTCAACGACGAGTTTTCCGACGTGACCTTTGCGCTGTTCGCCCTGAAAGCCAGAGGCGAGCCGCAGCGATTGCTGGTGCGTGACGCCGAGGCGTTGCGCCAACGGCTGCTGCACGTGCCGGGTGTAAAAAAGATCAACATCATTGGCGAGCAGGCCGAACGGATTTTCGTGTCCTTTTCCCATGATCGGTTGGCGACCCTGGGGGTTTCGCCGCAGGAAATCTTTGCCGCCCTCAACGGCCAGAACATGCTCACGCCAGCAGGGTCGATCGAAACCGTCGGGCCGCAGGTCTTCCTGCGCCTGGACGGCGCCTTCGACAAGTTGCAGAAGATTCGCGATACACCGGTGGTGGTACAAGGTCGCTCGCTGAAGCTTTCGGACGTGGCGACCGTCGAGCGCGGCTACGAAGACCCGGCCACATTCCTGGTGCGCAACGGCGGCGAAGAGGCGCTGTTGCTGGGCGTGATCATGCGCGAGGGCTGGAACGGCCTCGACCTGGGCAAAGCGCTGGATGTGGAAACCAGCAATATCAATGCGGGCATGCCACTGGGCATGACGCTGACCAAGGTCACCGACCAATCGGTGAACATCGACTCGGCCGTCGGCGAGTTCATGGTCAAGTTCTTCGTCGCGCTGCTGGTGGTGATGCTTGTCTGCTTCCTGAGCATGGGCTGGCGCGTCGGGGTGGTGGTCGCGGCAGCGGTGCCGCTGACCCTGGCGGTGGTGTTCGTGGTCATGGCCGCCACCGGCAAGAACTTCGACCGCATTACTTTGGGGTCGCTGATCCTGGCGCTCGGGCTGCTGGTGGATGACGCCATCATTGCCATTGAAATGATGGTGGTGAAGATGGAGGAGGGCTACGACCGGATCAAGGCCTCCGCCTATGCCTGGAGCCACACGGCCGCGCCGATGCTTTCCGGCACCCTGGTGACCGCCATCGGCTTCATGCCTAATGGCTTCGCCCAATCGACCGCCGGCGAGTACACCAGCAATATGTTCTGGATCGTCGGCATTGCGCTGATCGCTTCCTGGGTGGTCGCGGTGGCGTTCACGCCGTACCTGGGTGTCAAGCTGCTGCCCGACATCAAGCAGGTCGAGGGTGGTCACGCGGCCATCTACAACACCCGCCATTACAACCGCTTCCGCCAGATACTGACCCGCGTCATCGCACGCAAGTGGTGGGTGGCCGGGACGGTGATCGCAACGTTCTTCGTAGCGATTGTGGGCATGGGCCTGGTGAAGAAGCAGTTCTTCCCGACCTCGGACCGCCCAGAGGTGCTGGTGGAAGTGCAGATGCCTTATGGCACCTCCATCGAGCAGACCAGCGCCACCACCGCGAAGGTCGAAGCCTGGCTGCAACAGCAGGAAGAGGCGAAGATCGTCACCGCCTATATCGGTCAAGGCGCGCCGCGTTTCTACCTGGCGATGGCGCCGGAACTCCCCGACCCGTCCTTCGCCAAGATCGTGGTCCTGACCGACAGCCAGGAGGCGCGCGAAGCCCTCAAGTTCCGTCTGCGTGAAGCGGTCGCCGAAGGGCTTGCCCCAGAGGCGCGGGTGCGGGTGACCCAGCTGGTGTTTGGCCCTTACTCGCCGTTCCCCGTGGCCTATCGGGTGATGGGGCCGGATCCGGCGAAACTGCGCGAGATCGCCAGCCAGGTTGAGGGCATCATGCAGGCAAGCCCACTGATGAGGACCGTCAACACCGATTGGGGGCCGCTGGCGCCGACGCTGCATTTCAACCTCGATCAGGACCGCTTGCAGGCGGTGGGGCTGACGTCCAGCGCAGTCGCCCAGCAACTGCAGTTCCTGCTCACGGGCGTGCCGATCACGGCGGTCCGCGAGGACATCCGCTCGGTGCAGGTGGTCGGCCGCGCTGCCGGCGATATCCGCCTCGACCCCGCAAAAATAGACGGCTTTACCCTGGTGGGCGCGACGGGCCAGCGGATTCCGCTGTCCCAGGTGGGCGAAGTCGATGTGCGCATGGAGGACCCGATCCTGCGCCGACGTGATCGCACGCCGACCATGACCGTGCGCGGCGACATCGCCGAAGGCCTGCAACCTCCGGATGTCTCCAGCGCAATCATCAAGCAACTGCAACCGGTGATCGACAGATTGCCCAGCGGCTACCGTATCGAGCAGGCGGGCGCGATCGAGGAGTCGGGCAAGGCCGGTAAGGCCATCGTGCCGCTGGTGCCGATCATGGTCGCCATGACGCTGCTGATCATCATCCTGCAAGTGCGTTCGGTCTCGGCGATGATCATGGTCTTCCTTACCGCACCGCTGGGCTTGATTGGCGTGGTGCCGACGCTGCTGATCTTCAATCAGCCGTTCGGCATCAATGCGCTGGTCGGGCTGATCGCGCTGTCGGGCATCCTGATGCGCAATACGTTGATCCTGATCGGGCAGATCCATCACAACGCCAGTGAAGGCCTCGATCCGTTCCACGCGGTGATCGAAGCCACGGTGCAGCGAGCCAGGCCGGTGCTGCTCACGGCGCTGGCGGCGATCCTGGCGTTCATTCCGCTGACCCATTCGGTGTTCTGGGGAACGCTGGCCTACACCCTGATCGGTGGCACGTTCGTCGGCACCATCATGACGCTGGTATTCCTGCCGGCGATGTATTCCATCTGGTTCAAGATCCGTCCCGAGACGAAGAGGGCAGCATGAAAAATCACCAAGGTCTGAAACGAATCGTCGTCACCGGTGTGGGCATGGTCGGGCCGCTGGGTTGCGTCGTGGATGAGGTGTGGCAGCGATTGCTGGCCGGGCATTCCGGCATTCGCAATCTGTCTGCCGACGTCACCGAAGGCACCGGCGTCGCGGTGGGTGGGCAGGTGCCGACCCTTGAAGAGGACGGCATTGCCGGTTACGACCCGGAGCGCCTCATCGCGCCCAAGGATCGCAAGAAGATGGACCGCTTCATCGAGTTCGCCCTGGTGGCGGCTCACGAAGCCCTGGAGCAGGCCGGCTGGCATCCTGTCGAGGCCATTGATCAGGAGCGAACCGCCACGATCATTTCCTCGGGCGTGGGTGGTTTCGCCACGATTGCCGATGCCGTGCGCACTACTGACAGTCGTGGCCCGCGTCGTTTGTCGCCGTTCACCGCGCCGGCTTTCCTGGCCAACATGGCGGCCGGGCAGGTGTCGATCCGGCATGCGTTCAAAGGGCCCCTGGGCGCACCCGTCACGGCTTGCGCCGCAGGCGTGCAGGCCATCGGCGATGCGGCCAGGCTGATCAGGAGTGGCGAGGCGGACATTGCCATCTGCGGCGGCACCGAGGCGGCGATAGACCGCGTGACCCTGGGTTGTTTCGCGGCAGCTCGCGCGCTGTCTACCGGGTTCGCCGAGCGCCCGCAAGAGGCCTCGCGGCCGTTTGATCGTGATCGCGACGGTTTTGTCATGGCCGAAGGCGCCGGTTTGCTGGTGATCGAGTCGCTGGAGCATGCGTTGGCACGTGGCGCCAAGCCCCTGGCTGAGCTGGTCGGTTATGGCACCAGTGCCGATGCCTATCACCTGACCGCAGGGCCGGAGGACGGCAACGGTGCTCGCCGCGCCATGGAGCAAGCCTTGCGCCAAGCCGGTATCAGCCCCGCCGAGGTGCAGCACATCAATGCTCACGCGACCTCCACCCAAGTTGGCGACGCAGGTGAGCTGGCAGCGATTCGCGCGGTGTTCGGCGTGGACTCCGGTGTGGCGATCACCTCGACAAAATCCGCCACCGGGCATCTGTTGGGCGCCGCCGGAGGCATCGAAGCCATTTTCACCGTCCTCGCGCTTCGTGATCAGATCGTGCCGCCGACGCTGAACCTGCTTCATCCGGATGAGGCAGCCAGCGGGCTCGATCTGGTTGGGCTGACGTCGCGGAAGATGCCGATCACCCACGCCCTGTCGAATGGGTTCGGCTTTGGTGGCGTCAACGCCAGCGTGCTGTTCCGTCGCTGGGAAGACTGACGTCGGCTCAGCGGCGCAAGAAGAACAACAGCAGCGCGATCAGGCAGGTCAGCGCCTGGATCGCGCCCAGCGTGGCGATGGGCGAAAAGCTCAATACGGAGGCCAGCCAGGTGGTCAGCGCCGCCGCGCCCATGGACAAGAATCCCAGCAACGCCGAGGCCATGCCGGCCTCCTTGCCGAAAGGCCCCATGGTGATGGCGGTGCCCAGCGGGTTCGCCAGGCCCATGCCCCAGAGAAACGTCACCATCGAGACGGCATACCAGCCCAGGCCTGGGTCAGCCGGCCCGACCACGAGCAGGCCACCGCCGAGCATGGCGCAGGCAATGCCCAGCAAGGCGATGGTGCGCGTGCCGTAGCGGTGCGCCAGGCGCGGGGCCGCCATGCCGGCGGCGAACACGACGAACACCGTCGAGGCGAAATACAGGCCGGCTTGCACTGACGTCAGGCCGATGCCTTTCATCAGGATCGCCGGGGCGGCGGCGAAAGAGGCGAACAAGCCGCTCAGCAGCAGGCTCATCGACAGGGCGGGGAGGATAAAGCGCTTGTCCGCCATCAGCCTTGCGTAAGCGCGCACGACGCTGCCGGTGGAGTGCGGCGCCCGGCGATCGGCGGGATGGGTTTCACCCAGATCACGAACATAAAAAAACGCCAGCACCACGGCGGCCAATCCCACCAGGATGAAGATGGCGCGCCAGCCGAGCGTGACGGTCAGCAGGCTCCCGGCCAGCGGTGAAAAACCCGGCGCGGCGGCGGTGGCGACCATCGTCAACGACAGGGCGCGGGCCAACGTCTCGCCTTCGAACAGATCCCGAGCGATGGCGCGCGACAACACCGAGGCCGCGCACACGCCCAATGCCTGGACGATGCGCCCGGCGATCATGACATCGAGTGTGGTGGCGAGCCCTGCGATGACGGTCCCGACCATGAATACCGACAACCCGCCCAGCACCAGTTTCTTACGCCCATAACGATCGGCCAGCGGCCCGACCACCAACTGGCCCAGGGCAAAGGTGACGAAGTAGCTGGAGAGCGTCAGGCCCAGTTCGCGGGCGGTCACGCCCAAGTCATCGCCAATGACCGGGAACGCAGGGAGGATGATGTTGGTGGAGAGCATGCCGATCGCCGCGAGGCCTGCGAGCAGGGCGACGATTCGACCGGTCAGGGCTGGACGCGATGCCTCTGGCTGCGCTTGCGCAATCGCTGATGCACTTCCAGTTTCCATGGATCACCCTCTGGCTGGTTATTGTCTGCTTATGATGATCGTAATATGACGATCGACATCTGATGCGTCAAGTCAAAAGAGAATTCAGAGGGGCGGGTGCGATGAAGGGGGGCCAGCGGGCTTGAAAAGGTTTTCGTTCTGCGCGAAATGGCTCGGTCGGCGCTTGTCGGCGCCGACCGAGCCAGGGGTTTTACCAGCGGAAGTTGACGGAGGTCACCAGCTCGCGCTCGTCGCCGTAGCGGCAGATGGCTGCTTCGCAGTAAACGTATTTCTTGTTTGTCACATTGTTCGCATTGAGGGAGACGTCCCAGTTCTTGTCGATCTGGTAGCTGGCCATGGCATCGAACAGGGTGTAGGCGGGCAATTGTGAATCGATGCCCGACGCCTGGGTGGTGCCTTTGTAGCGCGCGCCGCCGCCCACCTTCAGCTGTGGCACGCCGAAGAGCGCGAAGTTGTAATCAGCCCACAGCGCGGCTTGGTGGTAAGGCGTATCTTCGCTGCGCTGGCCGACTTCGCTCTGGATTACGCTTTTGGTGATGCGTGAATCGGTGTAGGCATACGTCGCGATGACTGTCAGTTGAGGCGTGACGTCGCTCTTGGCTTCCAGTTCGAGGCCACGGGAGCGCTGTTCGCCGATCTGCTGCGGGTTGTTACCGGCGAGGTCGCGCTTGACGACGTTTTCCTGGGTCAGCTCATAAACCGCTGCGCTCAACAGCGTATTGCTGCCAGGAGGCTGGTAGCGGATACCGATTTCATACTGCTTGCCTTCGGTCGGCTCGAACGTCTGGCCAGGAGCATCGGCAACCGCTACCGGGAAGAACGATTCGCTGTAGCTGATGTAAGGGGCCAAGCCGTTATCGGCCTCGTACACCAGGCCGGCGCGCCAGGTGGTGGACTCGTCGTCCTGGCTCAGCTTCTGGCCAGTGGCGAAGCCTTCCTGGTCCTGGTCGGCCCAGTCATGGCGACCGCCCAACAGCAGCAGCCAGTGATCATCGAACTTGATCTGGTCTTGCAGGTAGATGCCGGTCTGGAAGGTATCGATCTGCGAACCACGGTCACGGTTCCGGCGCTTGTCTACAACAACTGGCTGGCCGTAGTTGTAGTCACCGATATTGATCGATGTCGAGTTGGCGCGGAAATTGTGCGAGTCATACGACGCATCATAAGTATCCGCGCCGACGAGGAAGGTGTTTTCAATACCGCCAATGTTCCAGCGCGTCTCGATGTTGGTGTCGCTGGCCAGTGCCCGGGAACGCTCGCGCCGGTCACTGTACTGACGACGAAGGACGCCGGTATTGGCTGCTCCGTTGATGGCTGCCGTGCTGGTCTGTGCCTGCATGTATTTCCACTTCACATCCGCTTCGTAGTAACGGAGTTTGTTGCTGATACGGGTGTGCTCATCGAAGCGGTGTTCGAACTCATAACCGATGGCGGACATCTCGCCATTCATGTCGTCGTAATCGGGCTCGCCGATGAAATCGTGGCGGCCGATGGTGACCGGCCCGTTGCCCACGCCCTTGACCAATTGATAGGGCAGCGGGGCGGAGAAACGGGTGTCGCTCTTCTGATAGAACGAGAGCAGGGTCAGCGACGTATCTTCATTGGGGCGCCAGGTCAGGGCCGGGGCGATGTAGAGCTTGTCGTCGTTGATGTAGTCCTGCTGGGTGTCGCTGTCGCGCTTGAGCATGGTCAAGCGGTAGCTGAGGACTTCGCTGTCGCCGAGCGGCCCGCTGAAGTCGGCGGTCAGTTGTTTGCGATCATGGTTGCCGTATTGCATGCCCAGCTCGTGCTGTGGGGTTTCGGTCGGGCGTTTGCTCACGCCGTTGACGAAGCCACCGGGCGACAGTTGGCCGTACAACACCGAAGCCGCGCCGCGCACGACCTCCACGCGTTCCAGACCATAGGGTTCCTGCACACCGTCGTAAGAGTTGTACTGCAAGCGCATGCCGTCGCGTAGCGAACCGCCCGTGGCGGATTCGACGTCGAATCCGCGCATGCGGAACCGGTCGGAGGTGCGGTTGAAGCTGCTTGGCTGGCTGGTGAAACCCGGGGTATAGCTCAGGGCATCTGCCAGAGTGTCGGACTTGCGATCACGCATTTCATCGGCGGTCACCACGGAAACCGATTGCGGCGTTTCGGTGATGGCTGCGTTGGATTTGGTGGCGCTGCCGTTACGCAAGGCGACCTTGCCGGCCAGCGGCGCCGTCGGGTTTTCCACGGCGGCGGCGTTGATGTTGATTTCGCCGAGTTGAAGAGGGGCATTGGCAGCAGCCTCTTCCTGTGCGGCCATCGCCTGTGCTGAAAAAATGCTCCCCAAAGCCAGTGCCAGCGTGCTCAGGTGAAACGCAGGATGACGCGAGACGTAACGTTTTTCGGTGCCAACTATTGTTTTTCTGACGAGCATCGAGGAAGTCCTTGGGGTTGTTTTTGTCTTCGCAGGCCTGCTGTCCCGGTCCAGCGGCATCGGGCAAACGAACGAGGTTAGTGTCTACTGGCCATAATCTGACTGTGAATGATAAGGGTTTGCATTAATATTGTCAGGCTTGTAGCGAAATTATTTTGGTTTCGACATATTCTGTGCCCCACTTTTTTGGCCCTTGGTGGATTTCCCTGTGTTGTCAGGGGAAATGATCCAGGGGGATCTGTACGATGGATGAAACGATCAGGCCCTCTAGGGCGTTGGAGGGACGGTCATGCTGAAAGCCAGCAACGTGCGGCTGAGCTATGGCGAGCAACAGATTCTCAACGGTGTCAGCCTGGATATTCCCGAAGGTTGCTTCACCGCGTTGATCGGGGCCAACGGCTGCGGCAAGACCACGCTGCTTAATGTACTGGCGCATATGTTGCGGCCGAGCGCGGGTGACGTGCACCTGGGCGGAAAATCGTTGGGACAGTATTCTCGCCGCGCATTGGCGCAACGAATGGCGTTGTTGCCCCAGCGCACCACGTCGCCGGCCGGCATGAGCGTGCGGGAGCTGGTGATGCAGGGGCGCTTCCCCTGGCAGAGCTGGTGGCGCCAATGGTCCGACCAGGACCAGCAGGCGATTGATCGCGCCATCGACCTGGCGGGTATCGGGCCTTTGCTGGATCGCTCGCTGGCCACCCTGTCGGGCGGGCAGTTGCAGCGCTGCTGGATTGCCATGACCCTGGCCCAGGACACTCCGGTGATCCTGCTGGACGAACCGACGACCTTTCTCGACATCGCGCACCAGATCACATTGCTCGAATTGCTGGTGGATCTGCGTGAGCAAGGCAAGACCATCGTGGCGGTGCTGCACGACCTCAACCAGGCCGCGCGTTACGCCGATCACCTGGTGATGATGCGCGAGGGGCGGTTGCTGGCCCAGGGCGCGCCTGCCGAGGTGTTCACTCGGGAAAACCTCAAGGCGGTCTTTGACCTGGACGCGCACATCATTACCGACCCTTATTCCGGCGATCCGTTATGTGTCCCGCAAACCACCCGTAGCCAGCCGTCGGCTGTGCGGGAGGCGATGTGATTCACGGTTTGCGCTTGCCGGTGTGGCTGGGCCTGCTGATTGCGATTGCCCTGGCCGCGCTGCTGCATCTGGCGGTGGGCGCCAAGAGCATCCCCTGGAGCGAGGCGTGGCAGGCCTTGGTTGCCTATTCGCCAGACAGCCCCGACCAGAGCGTCATTCGTGGCAGCCGCCTGCCACGCCTGCTGGTGGCCATGCTGGTGGGCGCGAGTCTCGGCCTGGCCGGTGCGATCATGCAGGCGGTAGGCGACAACCCATTGGCCGACCCGGGGATTCTCGGCATCAACAGCGGCGCGGCATTGTTCGTCGTGTTCGGCTTGCTAGTGCTGCCGGGTCACGACCTGTCGATGATCCCGCTGTTTGCTTTCAGCGGCGCCCTGGTCGCCGCCGTTGGTGTTCTGCTGCTGGCGGGCAGGGGTCACAACCCGATTCGACTGACGTTGTCCGGGGCGATGATCGCGGCGTTGTTCAGTGCTATCACTTCGATTTTACTGTTGCTTGATCAGCAGGGGCTGGACAGCCTGCGGCGCTGGCTGACCGGCTCGATCGGGGTGACCGGAGGCTCGATGCAGGCGTGGGTCTGGCCGTATGCCGTGTTGGGCATGTTCCTCTGCCTGGTCAACGTCCGCGCGCTGAACGCGCATCGGCTGGGTCCGCAAGCCGCCGCCGGCATGGGCGTCAACCTGTTGAAGATGCGTCTGTTCGGCCTGGCTTCGGTGGTTCTGCTGTCAGGCTGCGCCGTGGCCCTGGCGGGGCCGATCGGTTTTGTCGGGCTGGTGGTGCCTCACACCGCGCGCCTGTTGTTCGGCGATGACTACCGTCGGTTGCTGCTGGCCGCGCCCTTGCTTGGCGCGCTCCTGCTGATCCTGGCGGACATCGCCGCCAGGACCGTGGTGCGTCCCTTCGAGCTCAATACCGGGATCGTCACGGCGCTGATCGGCGGGCCGATCTTCGTGGTTCTGGTGTTGAGGAAAGTCCGATGATGCGCTTGGGGCTGACCCTGCCCAGAATGCTGCCGTTGCTGCCCTGGGTGGCCCGGCCGATCGACCTGATTTCGGTGCTGGTGTTGCTGCTTGCCTTGGTTGCGTTGGCCCTGTACGCACTGACGGTCGGCAGCTATTCACTGGATGTTGCCCAGGCCTGGCAAGCGCTGGCAGCCCCTGACCAGGCCAACCCGACGACGCGTAATCTGCTGTGGGAGTTGCGCCTGCCGCGTGTCTTGCTGGCGATCCTCGCCGGGGCGGCGATGTCGCTGGCCGGCCTGTTGATGCAATCGTTGACGCGCAATCCCCTGGCGGCGCCGGGCCTGGTAGGCGTGGAGTCGGGCGCCAGCGTCACCATGTTGTTGATCATCGTGCTCTGGCCCACGCTGCTGCCGCTGGAGCTGTATCCGTTGGCGGCACTGACCGGTGGGCTGGCCGTGGCGTTCTTCGTCGCGTTGCTGTCGTGGCGCCAGGGCATCTCGCCGCTGCGCCTGATCCTCGTCGGCGTCGGGCTGACCGCCATGCTCAGTGCGGTTGCCGACCTGCTCATCACCTACGGCAATATCGACCAGGTGGAGTCAGCCTTGATGTGGCTGGGCGGCAGCTTGCATCGGGCCGGCTGGGCCCAGGTCCATAGTCTCGCCGCCTGGTTGCTGCTGGCGGGGGCGCCGCTGCTGTTTTTTCATCGCCAGTTGAACCTGTTGCAGTTGGGTGAAAAAGTCGCCCTCAGCCGAGGCCTGAATGTGACGGGTGTCATGGCCTTCCTGTTGCTTTGCAGCGTCATGCTGACGGCGGCAGCGGTGGCGAATGTCGGCACCATGACCTTTGTCGGCCTGGTGGCCCCGCACCTGGCGCGCCAACTGGCGGGTGATCGCCACGGTGCCCTGATGCCTTTATCCGCGTTGACGGGGGCGCTGCTGGTGCTGGCGGGCGACACACTGGGGCGGGGGCTTTTCCCACCGTTGCAATTACCGGCGGGGCTGGTGGTCGCGATCATCGGGGCGCCTTATCTGATCGTCTTGTTGGCGCGTCAACGCAGTCGCTGAGAACACAGCGACGCTCATATTGAAGTTATCTGGAGGCAAGCGCGTGCGGGGAAGGGTGAAGGGAATATTCCAAGGGTTGCTCGGCATGCTGTGCGTGTCGTTGGCATTGCTGTCCATGCCTGCTGGCGCGGCTGAAACCAAGGTATTCGAGAACAGTTTCGGCCGGGTTGAAGTGCCCGTTTCACCGCGTTGCATCGTGTCGTTGCATGATTTCAGCCTGACCACCCAACTGCTGGAGTTGGGTATCAAGCCCTGCGGCTCGACAGGGCGCAAGAAGCTGTTTTCGGATGTGCTGTTTCGTGGCGCGCAGGAGCGCTTCGATGTGACGGGCATTCAATACATCGGCTCGCACCAGTCGCCTGACCTCGAAGCCATTGCGGCGTTGAAGCCTGACCTGATCATCGGCCTGTCCTATCACGCCGACCTCAAGGACAAGCTCAGCAAGATCGCCCCGGTCGTTCTGTTGCCGTCGCGAGAGAGCGATATCAAGACCTACGCCAAGGAACTCGCCGACCTGGTCGGCAAGCAACAGCGCTATGAAGAAATGCTTCGCGAATACCAATGGGTGGTCAGCGAGTTCAAGAAGCGCGTCAAGGACCCTGCGCGCATCACGGTCACCACGCTGGAAGTCTATACCGATGGTTTCCAGTTGATCGGCCGTGGCGGGATGGATGACGTTATCGCTGATTTCGGGCTGGGGCGTGTCGCCGCGTATCGTGAGGCGCGGCAGAATGTGCCCTACAGCCTGGAGCGAATCGGTGACTTCGACAGTGATTTCATTATCGACACCTATGAGGAACTGCTCGATTCGGAAACCAGCACCGCAGCTTTCCGCCAGTCCCCTCAATGGCGGAACCTGTTCGCCGTGAAGAACCGTCAGTTTCTTTACCTGAACCGCAGTCGTTATGCCGATACGATGCAAGGCCTGCTGGGGTCCGCTTACCTGCTGATGTCCCATATCGCTGAGCGCGAGAGTGTGCTTCAGGGCAAGTGAATCGTAGCAGCTGTCATACTATCGTCATTAATGACAATCATTCTCTATTGCGGTTGTTACTCGTTTGTATTAGTTTGTGCTCTCGAAAAATACGCTCATCGGAATGGCGAGGGATTACAAATGGAAACTGGTTTGGCGCGTGCACAGGTTCAATCCATGGAAGGCGTACCGGGCAACGAGCAGACCTTGCCGTTCATTTTCGAAGCGCCCGCCACGGGGGCTCGCTGGCAGGATAGCCGAGCGCAGATCCTGCAGGCAGTCGAGGCCGAGTTGCCGCGTGTCGGCGGCATTCTGTTCCGCGGTTTTGCCTTCAGCGGGGAAGCTGATTTCGAGGAATTTGCCCGCGGTTTTGGCCATGAGCTGCTGACCTACGACTACGCCTCCACGCCGCGCACCAAGCTCAACAACCGCGTATACACCTCCACTGAATACCCTGCCCACCAGGTCATCCCGCTGCACAACGAGCAGTCCTATTCGCTCAATTGGCCGATGAAGATCTGGTTCCACTGCGTACAGGCTTCTCCTGTGGGTGGTGAAACCCCGATCGCCGATAGCCGCAGGGTCTACCAGCAACTCGATCCGGCGATCCGCCAGCGCTTCGCCGAGAAACGCCTGATGTACGTGCGCAACTACGGCAACGGCCTCGACTTGCCCTGGCAGCAGGCGTTCAGCACCGAAGATCGCTCGCAGGTGGAACAATTCTGTCGCGCCAACCACATCCAGTTCCAATGGACGGACGACGGCGAGCTGTCCACGCGCCAGGTCTGCCAGGCCGTGGCCCAGCATCCGGTGACCGGGGAGTGGGTATGGTTCAACCAGGCGCATCTGTTTCATATCTCCAATCTCGCTGCGCCGGTACGCGAGACGCTGATTTCCATCGTTGGCGAAGAGGGTGTGCCACGTAACGTCTTCTACGGGGACGGTTCACCCATCGAGCTGGAAGCCCTGGAGCATGTGCGCGGCGTACTGCAGCGCTGCCAGGTGACTTTCCCCTGGCAGGCGGGCGACGTGCTGATGCTCGACAACATGCTGGTGGCTCACGGCCGCTCGACATTCCAGGGCGCGCGAAAGGTCGTGGTCGCCATGGCCGAGCCTGCTTCGGCGGGTTGAGCCCGACGCTCTTGCATTAAGCCGCCGCATTGGGTGGCTTATTCCAAACAAGCAAAATGAAGGACATCAAATGCTCGATCGCCTGATGCATCGCTGCTGGCTGCGTGGAATTCGCCTATCGGAAGCCGAAGGTCAACTGGACATCGTGCCCGGGTCGCAAGGTGCTTTGACGGATGAACTTGAAGCTGAGCTCCGTTCGCGAGAGCACGAAGTGTTGCAATGGCTGGCCCTGCATCCCGATTATCTTGATGCGCGGCCACTGACCGACAATGAGCAGGCGCTCTGGTTTCTACAGCGACTGGAACCCGACAGTTGTGCCTATAACCTCGCTTACGCAGGACGAATCAAGGCGCAGTTCGTAACGGAGGACTTGCCTCGGCGCCTACAAGACGCCTGGGCCGCGATTCAGCGGCGTTACCCGGTGTTGAGCACGGCCTACGGTGAACGCAACGGCGACCTGGTGCAGTGGAGTCGTAGCGAAAATATCCAGCCGTTGCAGTGGGTTGCCTTGCAGGCGGCGGACACCGATACCTTGCAGCAACGCATTGCCGAACTGGCCGACCGGCCTTTCAATCTCCAGGCCGGTGAAGTTAGCCGAGGTGTGGTGCTGAGCAACGCCCGGGACGGTCATACCGAGCTCACGCTGCTGCTGGTGATCCATCACATCGCTGCCGATCCGGCCACGTTCCATATCGTGCTCAACGAGCTGTTCGCACAGGTCGATGGTCAGCCGTTGCTTGCAATCAATCCTGATGCCTATCGCAACTACAACAGTGAGCTGCACGTGCGTAGCGAGGCGACCGAAGCTGCGGAGCTGGCTTGGTGGCAGGCACAACTGAGCGAAGCTCCAACGCTGGAGTTGCCGACGGATTTCGCCTTTGGCGGTAACCGCTCATTCGAAGGGATGGAGCTGCCGGTTCGCTTCGATCCCGCCACCACGGCGAGGGCGAGGGCCCGGGCCCGCGAGTGGGGCGTGACGCCTTACGTCTGGTGGTTCTCGCTGTTTCAACAGTTTCTCGGGGTGTTGTCCGGGCAAGACGATTTTGTGCTGGGTACGGCCGGCGGTCTGCGTTTGCGACGCGAACACCTCAATTTGCCGGGCTATCTGGTCAACTCGCTGCCGGTTCGCTGTCGCTTGCAGCCAGACCTTTCAAGTCGTGACTGGGCCCGTGAGGTAGACGCCACCGTCAAGCAGGCCCTCGCGCACCGACACTACCCGTTCTCGCGCCTGGTCAAGCAGTTGAACCTCGAGCGTCAGGCGGGCAAGGCGCCGCTGTTCCAGCACATGTTCACGCTCAACAAGGAACGTGCCGCGCCGTTTCACCAGTACGTGGACCCCGTGTTGTCGGAACAGCGTGGAGCGGCCCATGAACTGAACATGGTTGTGGTGGATGAGGAGGAGGGTTTCCTCTGTCGGTGGCGTTATAGCAAGGCTTTGTACCGTCACGAAACAGTCCAGGGTTATTGCGACCAGTTCGTTGCATTGGTCCACGCGGTCATCGACCAGCCGGACGTACCTTTTGCCCAGCTCGACTGGCTACCGTCCGTGCAACGATCGATCCTCAGTGGCGAGGACTTACCGGTCCCGGTCAGCAACGCCTGGCAGGCGTTCGTCCAGCAGTGCGCCCACAAGCCTGAGTCGATTGCCCTGCAAGACGAACAAGGCACATTGAGCTATGCCGAGCTGGGCCGAGCGGTGGTTGCCCGTGGCGAGCGCTTGCAGACAGGCGCGAACCTGGAGGGTGCTCGCATCGCCTTGTGCCTGCCCCGCAGCCGCGAGCTGGTGATGCACATGCTCGCGGCCTGGCAGTGCGGCGCCACGTACCTGGCCCTCGATCCGCAGTGGCCGCAGTCGCGTTTGCAGGACATCTGCGAGGATGCCACGCCCCGGGTCTGGGTGGGCGAGGGCCAGCGTCCCGAATGGCTGCCTGAACCGGTACGGTGGCTGTCGTTGCCAACCGCGTCGTTGTCCAGCGAATCGCCATTGCGCGCAGCCGTGGCCGCAGACCTGCCGGCTTACGTCGTCTATACCTCCGGCTCCACCGGACGGCCGAAGGGCGTGGCGGTCAGCCAGGCCAACCTGATTCATTACGTGACCGGCTGCCTTGAACGCCTGAACCTGTCCGCCGATGCCAGCCTTGCAAGCCTGGCCAGTTGCGCCACCGACCTGGGGCACACGGCGTTGTTCGGTGCACTGCTCAGTGGTCGGCGCCTGCGCCTGCTGGCCGAGGAGCTGGCTTTCGATGCCGAGGAGCTGGCTGCGGTGCTTGAGCGCGAGCCCATGGACCTGCTGAAAATCGTGCCGTCGCACCTCAACGCCTTGCTGGTCGCCAATGATCCGCAGCGCTTGTTGCCGCGCCAGTGCCTGGTGACCGGCGGCGAGGCCCTGGGCCAGGCACTGGTTTCACGCTTGCGCGCCTTGCAGCCGGACTTGCGCATCGTCAACCACTACGGCCCCAGCGAAACCACCGTCGGGGTGTTGACCCATGAGGTCGATACCCGCGGCGCAGCGCCGCTGGGTCGACCCCTGCCGAATGTCCAGGTCAGCGTGCGTTCGCCCGCCGGCGCACTCTTGCCGACAGGCGTCAGTGGCGAGCTGTACGTCGAGGGGGCGACCGTTGCGTTGGGTTACCTCAGCGCGACCGACGCAGACCGGGCCCGCTTTAGCCCGCACGGCTATCGCACCGGCGATCGGGTTCGAATCAATCATCAAGGGCAGGTGGAGTTTCTCGGTCGGCTCGATGAGCAGGTGAAGATTCGCGGTTACCGGGTAGAACCGGCCGAAGTCGCGGCTCGATTGCGCGCGATGCCGCAGGTCGGCGATGTGCAGGTGCTGAACAGCCCTTCGCCGTTGACCGGCAATCGCCTGGTAGCTTTTCTGGTCGCGCCAGCTGCCGCGCTGCCCGACATTCAAGCTGCCCTGCAAGCGCAACTGCCGGACTACATGCAACCGGCCCAATGGCATTGTCTCGAGGGTTTCGCCTTGCTGCCCAACGGCAAGGTCGATCGCCAGGCATTGCTGCGATGGGACGAGCAGGCGCCGGCCCAGGCGCCGGCGAAGACATCGCTCGATCAGCCGTTGGACGCGGTTGAAAGCGCATTGCTGGACATCTGGCGCGGGCTGCTCGGCAATTCCGACCTGGGGCCCGATGACAACTTCTTTGCCCTGGGCGGCGACTCGATCCTCGGCTTGCAGATCATTGCGCTGGCGCGCCAGCAGAACATCCTGATGACGCCCAAGCAGCTGTTCGCCGAACAGACCGTGCGCGCCTTGGCGCGAGTGGTGCAAACACCGCAGCGCAGTCTCGAACAGCGCTTGCTCGACATCGCTCGGGAAATTCTTAGTAACCCGGAGCTGCGGGTCGATGACAATTTCTTCAGCGTTGGTGGAGACTCGATCCTGAGCCTGCAAATCATCGCCCGGGCCAAGCAGCAGGGCCTGCAACTCAAGCCCAAGCAGATTTTCGAGTTCCCGACCGTACGCGGCTGGGCCGAACACGTGGTTGACCTTGGCGCGGCGAAGGAGGGTGCCAAGCCTTCCGAGCTCGAGCCCACTGCGGCATTTGCCCTGACGCCGATCCAGCAATGGTTTTTCGCCCAGGAGCAAAACCAGCCCGGGTATTGGAACCAGTCGTTGCTGCTGGCGTTGGACCAGCCATTGGAACCGGCGCGGTTTACCCAGGCCGTGGGCGCGCTGTTGCAGCGTCACGCCAGCTTGCGCCTGGTCTTCGAAGCCTCGGCGCATGGCTGGCAACAACGTTACCAGGCGTTCTCTCAATCCCAGGTCAACGGGTTGTTCCATGTCGAGGAGCAACCCCTGAGCGAAGCGCTGTTGCAGCAGTGGCAGCAAGGCTTCGATCTGGCAACGGCGCCGTTGATTCGCTGGGTGTATTTCTCCCAGAGCCGGGAGCTGCTGTGCACGGCGCATCACTTGCTCGTCGATGCAGTGTCGTGGCAGGTGCTGCTGGAGGAGCTGGAAAGTCTCTACCTGCAACCGGACCTGGCGTTGCCGGCCGTCTCGGCGGGTTTCCATGTGTGGAGCGAGGCCCTGCAGCAGCACCGCCGCGAGCCGGCCTTGCTGGCCCAGGTTGATTACTGGCACGAACAACTGCGTGCAGAGGGCGTTCTCCCCGAACAGGCGAATACCTACGGCGCAAGCCGCACGCTAGACACGCAACTCTCATCGGAGCAGACGCAGTTGTTGCTGGGCGACTGCCACGCCGCCTACGGCACCCAGGTCCAGGATTTGCTGGTGGCGGCTTTGGCCGGCGTCATCGGCCAGTGGCAGGGTCGCGAGCGCGTCACCCTTGAGCTGGAAAGCCATGGCCGCAGCGGCTGGGAGCAGGCCCCCGATTTGTCCCGCTCGATCGGTTGGCACACCAGCCGCTATCCACTGGCGGTCGACACTTCCTGGGATCTGGAGCCCTCGATCATCGCGGCCAAGGAAGCCCTGCGCCGCGTACCCGAGCAAGGCATCGGCTACGGCCTGTTGCGCCAGGACCCGGCGCACGGCCTGGCTGCGGCCTCGCTGTTGACGTTCAACTACCTGGGGCGGGTCGACCAATGGATCGGCGCTTCGCGCCTCTGGCGCCTGGCGCGGCCGGTGTGTCCAGGCATGCGCGCCGAGAGCACGCGTCGCACGCATTGGCTGGACGTGACGGCGCTGGTCAACGAAGGGCAACTGCACGTGGAGTGGCGTTATGCGCCGCAGGTCCATGACCCGGCGCTGGTGAGCGAGTTGGCGCGGCAGTTCCAGCAGCGGCTCACAGCCTTGCTGGAACATTGCCAGGCGCCCTCGGTTGGCCGCGCCACGGCTTCGGATTTCGCCGACTCCGGCTTGTCCGACGATGAATTCCTGGGGCTGCTCGAACAACTCGAACAGTGAAACCTCTGCGTCCCCAAACATTACAGGTTCGGATACCGTCAGCATGAACGACAAGGTCAAAGCTCTTTCGCGCAACATCGAAGCTATTTACCCGCTGGCTCCCATGCAGCAAGGATTGCTGTTCCACAGCCTGATGCACCCGGGCAAGGGCATGTATCTGCTGCAATACCGGCACGTCATGGTCATGCCGAACCTCGACCTGGCGGCGTTCCGCCAGGCTTGGGCGCAAGTGGTGGAACGCCATGAACTGCTGCGCACCTCCTTCGTCTGGAAGCAGCAGAAGCGCCCGATGCAAGTGGTGCACAAGCAGGTCGAACTGCCGATCACTTACGAGGATTGGTCGCACCTGAGCGACGCCGAACAGCACGCGCGTCTGGAACAGTTGCTCAGCGCGGAACGCGCTGAAGGGCTGGACTTCACCAAGGCACCACTGATGCGGGTCAGGCTGTACAAGTTGGCGCCCGACACCTATCAGTTCGTGCGCAGCTACCACCACATCCTGATGGATGCCTGGTGCTTCTCGATCATCATGATGGACTTCCTCAACGGCTACCGTGCCGCTCAGGAAGGCCGTCGATTGAACCTGCCGGCGCCTCGTCCCTATCGCGATTTCATTCGTTGGCTGGAAACCCAGAAGCCGGAGGATCACCAGGCCTTCTGGCAACAACGCCTGGCGGGTTTCGACACGCCAAACGAGTTCGGCTTCGGCCATGTCGGCCGCATCCAGGGCGCCAGTGAACCGGTCGAGGATTGTGTCGAGTTTCTGCAGCCTGAGCAGACCTTGGCGCTGCAAAACGTTGCGGCGCAGCACGGCCTGACCCTCAACACGCTGGTGCAGGGTGCCTGGGCCCTGTTGCTGGCGCGCTACAGCGGCGATCGCGACCTGGTGTTCGGTATCACCGTCGCCGGTCGTCCGGTCCACCTGCAAGGTATGGAAAGCATCGTCGGCCTGTTCATCAACAGCTTGCCGCTGCGCTGGAGCTGGCGCCCGGATGACGCGCTTGGCCCGTGGCTGAAAGCCTTGCAGACCGAGAACCTGAGCCTGCGTGAACACGAGAGTGTGTCCCTGGCCGACATCCAGCGCTGGAGCGACGTCCAGCGCCAGGACCTGTTTCAGAGTCTGTTCGTGTTCGAGAACGCGCCCATTACCGCCGACCTGCGCCAGGGGCAGCTGGACTACCTGATCAGCGACATGGCCAACCGCACCCACACCAATTACCCGATCACCGTGGTCATCGTGCCGGGTGAGCGCCTGCACCTGCAACTGACCTACCAGACTGACTGGTTCCTGCGTGAAGAAGTCGAGCAGATGCTGCGGCATTTCCGTGCCCTGCTGTTGAACATGGGCGAGGCCCTGGGCGCGAACGCCGCGACGCCCTTGCATCAACTGGCGATGCTCGATGAAAGTGAAATCCGCCATCAGCACCAGGTCTGGGCCGGTGGAGGCCTGGCGGCCGATGAACAACTGCTGCAACCGTTGTTCATCGAGCGCTTCCAGCAGCAGGTCCGCCAGAATCCGCAGCGCATTGCCGTCGTGCATGGCGAGCACAGCCTGACCTTCGATCAGTTGAACCGCGCCGCCAACCGGCTGGCCCGGCACCTGCGTGCGCAAGGTGTGAGCAGCGACGATCTGATCGCAGTGTTCGATGAGCGCGGGCTGGACCTGGTGGTGATGATTGTCGCCACGCTCAAGGCCGGTGCCGGTTGGCTGCCGCTCGATCCACGCAACCCGGCCCAACGCCTGGCCCAGGTGCTGCGCCAGAGCCGCACGCCGTTGCTGGTGCACAGCGCGGGGCAGGGCGAGTTGGCCATGCAGGCACTGGATCTGCTCGAACAGCGGCCCAAGGCCGTGCGTTATGACCCCTCGGTGCTGAGCGGCTACAGCGATGAAAACCTGAACATCGCGGTGCACGGCGACTCGTTGGCCTATTGCATCTTCACCTCCGGCTCCACCGGCACGCCCAAGGGCGCCATGGTGGCCCAGGCGGGCATGCTCAACAATATTCTGGGCAAGCTGCCGGGGCTGGGGCTCGATGCGAATGACGTGATCGCCCAGACCGCACCGCAGTGCTTCGATATCTCGGTCTGGCAAACCCTCGCAGGCCTGGTGCTCGGCGCACGCACGGTGATTCTTGGTGACTGTGTGGTACAGGACCCCGAGGCGCTGGCAACGGCCATCGGCCGGCATGGCGTCAGCATCCTCGAAGCGGTGCCGTCATTGATGCAAAGCCTGCTCGACGCCGGCCTGGAGACGTCGCCCCTGCGCTGGGTTCTTGCCACGGGTGAGGCCTTGCCGCCAGCCTTGGCGCGACGCTGGTTCGAGCGCTATCCGGCGATCCCGCTGATGAACGCCTACGGTCCGGCCGAATGCTCCGATGACGTCGCCTTCCACCCGCTGCTGGAGCGTTTGCCGGAACAAAGCATCAACGTGCCGATCGGGCGCGCCACGCTGAACAATCGCCTGTATCTGCTCAATGCTGATCTGCAACCGATACCGGTTGGCGCAGTGGGCGAGATTTTCGTCGCCGGTGTCGGCGTCGGGCGCGGCTACATGGCCGACCCGGCGCGCACGGCGGCGGTGTTCCTGCCGGATCCGATCGCCAACGACGGTTCGCGCCTGTATCGCACCGGCGACCTGGCGCGCTTCCTGCCCAATGGGGATATGGAATACGTCGGACGCACCGACCATCAGGTCAAGATTCGCGGCCACCGTATCGAACTGGACGAGATCGAAGCCTGCCTGACCCGTTACCCAGGGGTGCGGGAAGCGGTGGTGGTGGCCCGCGACGACCAGCAGCGCTCCAAGGTGCTGGTGGCTTATGTCGTGGCCGAGGTCGCGTGCAGCATCGAGGCGTTGCGCGAGCATGTGCTGGGCAATCTTCCGGCCTACATGATCCCGAGTGCATTCGTGTTGCTGGAGCGTTTCCCGCTCAACGGCAACGGCAAGATCGATCGCAAATCCTTGCCCGCTCCGGATTTCGCCGCGCAAAGCCAGGCCCGCTATGTGGCACCCAGCAGCGCGTTGCAAGGCCAATTGGTGGAGGCCTGGCAAAGCGTGCTCGGGCTCGAACAGGTGGGCGTCGAGGATAACTTCTTCGAACTCGGCGGCCATTCGCTGCTGGCCACTCAACTGATTGGCCTGATCGGCAAACTCACAGGCAAGGACTTGCCGTTGCGCGTGGTCTTCGAGCGCCCGACCATCACCGCCATGGCCGATTGGCTGGAAAGCCAGGCCGGTACGGTAAAACCGTCGCCAACCCTGCTGCCGCGGCCGGAAAAGCTGCCGCTGTCGTTTGCCCAGCAACGTCTCTGGTTCTTGCAGCAACTCGACCCGCAGAGCCCGGCGTACAACCTGGCGGGAGCGGTACGCCTGACCGGCGAGCTGCATGTCGCTGATCTGCGTGCGGCGTTGCAAGCGGTAGTCGACCAGCACGAGGTGCTGCGCAGCGGCTTTGTCAGCGGGGCCGAAGGGCCGAGCCAGGTGATCCTGGCGCAGACCGAACTTAATTTGCCGCTGATCGATGTGGCAAGCGAGGACGCGCTGCACGATCGGCTGCGTCAGGATGCAATGACCCCGTTTGCGCTGGAAGCGGCGCCGTTGCTGCGCGCCCGGCTGTATCGCCTGGCGCCGCAGGTATTGGTCCTGTCGCTGAACTGCCATCACATCGTTGCCGATGGCTGGTCCCTGCAACTGATCATCGACGCTTTGTGCGAGCAGTATCGCAACCGCCGCCAGGGCCAGGCGACTCAACAGCTCGCCCCGGCGATGCAATACGCTGACTACGCTGTCTGGCAGCGCCAGTGGATGGGCAGCAAGGCGTGCGCGCAAGAGCTGGCCTACTGGCGCGAGCAACTGTCCGGTGAACTGCCAGTGCTCGACCTGGCGGCCGATTTTGCCCGACCTGCCCAGGCCAGCCAGGCCGGAGGGCGCGTCGAGCGACGCTTGCCCGAGGACCTGGCGGCCCGCCTGAAGGCGTTCAGCGCCCGCCACGGCTGGAGCAATTTCATCCCGATGCTGACCGCCTTCCAGTTGCTGTTGCGCAGTCGCAGCGGCGAAGACGACATTCTGGTCGGTGTTCCAGCGGCCAACCGGCACCATGCGGTGTCGCAGCCTCTGGTCGGTTGCTTCGTCAACACGCTGGTGTACCGCAGGAAACTTTCCGGCGAGCGCAGCCTGCTGCAACTGATGAGCGAATTGCAGGCGCTGTCCGTGTCGGTCCAGTCCCATCAGGATCTACCGTTCGATTACCTGATCGAACAACTCGGCGTGGTTCGGCAGGTGAGCTACAACCCGCTGTTCCAGGTCATGTTCAACTATTTCCCAGGCAATGCCCTGGAGCGTTTCGACCTCACCGACGTCATTGCCGAACCGCTGGACAATCGTCCGGACAGCGCGCTGTGCGACCTGCACCTGGATGTGCGCGACAGCGAGCACGGCATCACCCTGAGCTTGCAGTACAGCAGCGACCTGTTCCGCGAACAGACTGTGCAAGCGATGGCCGCACAGTACCTGGCGTTGCTCGACGCGTTGATCGAGCAGTCCGATCAGCCGTTGGGTGAGCTGGCATGGCAGCCGGCCGAGCGGGATCTTGCGCGGATTGATGGTCGCACGGTGAACGGTCATCAGGACATCCTCCAGGCCTTTGCGCTTCAGGTTGCCCGCCACCCCGCGGCGATTGCCGTCGTGGCAGGCAATGAACAGCTGTCCTACGCCGAACTGGATCAGGCCGCCGAGCGGTTGGCGGCGAAGTTGCAGGCCCAGGGCGTCGGTATCGAAGACCGCGTTGCGCTGAGCCTGCCTCGCGACGCGCGCCTGCCAATGGCCATGTTGGCGGTGCTCAAGGCCGGCGCTGCGTATGTGCCCTTGGCCGAGGACACACCACCGGAGCGTGGCCGCTACATTCTTCAAGCGGCCCGGCCCACGTTGTGCCTGGGCACGGCGGCGAGTCTCGGTGTGTTGGCGCAGTGGAACAGCGGCCTGCCGTTGCTCGACATTGAAGCCAGCGCTTCAACCGACACCTTCAATGCAGTGACCTGCGTCGCCGGTCAGCTCGCCTACGTGCTGTATACCTCGGGTTCCACCGGCCAGCCCAAAGGCGTGGCGATCAGCCGTGGCAACCTGATGAACCTGATGCTGGCCGTCGAGCAGGTCCTGCCGATGACGGCCCGGGACCGGGTCCTGGCGCTGACCACTGCGACGTTCGACATTGCCATCGTCGAGTTGCTCCTGCCCCTGGCCCGAGGCGCCAGTATTCTGCTGGCCGATCGCGAACAGGCGCGGGACCCGCAGGCCATCGACCAGTTGTTGCTGTCCGGGCAACCCACCGTCATGCAGGCCACGCCGGCCACCTGGCGGATGCTGGTGGCGCATACCTCGCGCAGTTGGCAAGGCGTGCGCGCCATCTCCGGTGGCGAGGCCTTGCCGTGCGCATTGGCCGAAGCCATCGAGGGCAGGGGAGCCGAGGTCATCAACGGCTACGGGCCGACGGAAGCGACCGTCTACAGCACCTTTGAAGTGCGCAGCGGCAACGAAGCCGGCGCCGAGGTGCCGATCGGGCAGCCGGTGGCCAATACCGCCGCGTACATTCTCGATGCCGACTTGCAATCGGTGGCCGCCGGTGTTCCCGGTGAGCTGTACCTGGCCGGGGCCAACCTGGGCCGGGGTTATTTCGCCGCTGCGCGCCTGACCGCCGCGGCGTTCCTGCCGGATCCTTTCGTGGCCGGCGCGCGCATGTACCGTACCGGCGACCGGGTCAGGCGTAACAGCAATGGCAGCCTCGATTACCTGGGACGCCTGGATTTCCAGGTCAAGCTGCGGGGTTTCCGTATCGAATTGGGTGAGATCGAAGCGCTGTTGTCCCGCATTCATGGGGTTCGCGAGGCGGCTGTCGTGTTGTTGGGCAGCGGTGAGTCGGCGCGCCTGGTGGGCTATTACGCAGGCGATGCGCTGGATGAAGCGCTGCTGCGTGACACCCTTGGCGCTCAGTTGCCGGACTACATGCTGCCCAGCCAGTTTGTGCGTCTCGACACGCTGCCGTTGAGCCCGAGCGGCAAGATTGACCGCAAGGCCCTGCCGGCACCGCAACAGCGTGACAGCCAGCAGGGTGCGCTGTCGGGTGAGTGGGAACAGACTTTGGCCGAGCTCTGGAAGGAGCTGTTGGGATGCACCGAGGTTGGCGCCGACGACAACTTTTTTGCCTTGGGCGGACACTCGCTCCTGGCGGCGCGAATGGTCGCGCGGATCGCCGAACAGCATGGCCGGCGCCTGCCATTGCGCAGCGTGTTCGAGCAACCGCTGCTGCGTGACCTGGCCGCTACGCTGGCCCAGGCAAGCACCGAGGCCGACGGCATCCTGCGTGCTTTCGAAGAGCCCTTGGCACCGTTGCATTTCACCCAGCAACGCTTGTGGTTCCTTGATCGCCTGCAGGGCGATACCCAGGCCTATCACTTGTCCCTGGCCCTGCGCCTGGCTGGCAACTTGCAACCGGCCGTGCTGGAGCAGGCGCTGGCGCAACTGGTTGCCCGTCAACACAGCCTGCAAACGCTGTTCAGCGAAACAGCCGAGGGTGCGCGGCAGCGTGTCGAGGCTCTCGACGTCATGCCGCTGAGCTTCGAGCCACTGGAAAATGATGAGCAATCGAGCGCTTTCACCCAAAAACTGAGCCATGAGGCGCAGCGTCCGTTCGACCTCACCGCGCCGCCGCTGTGGCGCGTGCGTGTGTACCAAGGCCACGACCGCAGCGTGCTGCAAGTGACCGTGCATCACATCATCGCTGATGCACGCTCGCTGGAGATTCTCTTCAACGAACTGCAACTGATCTACCAGGCTTTGCTGGAAGGGGGCGACGCTTGCCTGCCACCGCTGCCGCTGCAATTCTCCGATATCGCGGCCAGCTGGCAGAGCCCGGCCGGGCACGCGCGAATCGAAGCGCAGCTCGGGTATTGGCGTGACGCCCTGGCGGGCGAGCCGCCCGTGCTGAATCTGCCGACCGACATGCCGCGGCCCGCCGAGCAGGGCTACAACGGCCAGCGGCTGCGCTTCAACCTGCCGATTGCGCTGGTCCGGCGCCTGCGCGAAACGGCACAACGTCACGGCCTGACCGCTTTTGCTCCGTTGCTGGCGGCCTGGAAAACCTTGTTGGCCAGGCACTCCGGACAGCGCGAAATCTGGGTCGGCCTACCGGTCGCCCATCGCCATCAGGCCCACACGGATAACCTGATCGGTTACTTCGCCACCACCCAGGTCCTGCGTAGCCACATCGACCCGCAACAATCGGTCGAGCAGTTCTGGCAACAATTGCAAGCCACTCACCTGGCGGCGCAACAGCATGCCGACGTGCCGTTCGAGCGCTTGGTGGAAGCGTTGCAGGTGCGCCGCGATCTCAGCCACACGCCGCTGTTCCAGGCGTTGTTCAACCTGATCCAGCGGGATGCCAACGCAGCGCTCGAACAGCGCTTCGCCGGGCTGCCGTCACAGCGCCTGAACGTCGAAAGCGCCAGCGCCCTGGTGGACATCGGCCTGCATATCGAACAGCAGGGCGAAGATTGGCAGTGCGTGCTGGAATACAACACCGACCTTTTCCTGGCACATACCGCACAGCGTTACGCCGATGAGTTCCGTTACCTGCTCGAAGGCATGCTCGAGCAACCCGAGGCGCGCCTCTGGGACATCGACCTGGCGAATGCCAACCATGCGCTCGCCGAGCGGCCGTGGAACCGGCCCGCGCAATCCTTGACCGCCGCAATGGACGTGATTGCCCGCTTCGAACGGCAAGCTGCCCTGACGCCTGAAGCCCTTGCCGTCGATTGCCAGGACCGACAGCTGAACTACGCGCAACTCAACGCCATCAGCAATCGACTGGCCCATTGGCTGCGTGCGCGCAATGTCGGCACTGATGATCTGGTTGCCGTTTGCCTGAGTCGCGGCCCGTGGTTGCTGCCAACCCTGTTGGCGATTCACAAGGCGGGCGCGGCGTACCTGCCGCTGGATCCGCAACACCCGAGTGAACGCCTGCGCTTCATCATCGATCACGCGCGTCCAGCCCTGGTGCTCGGCGAAAGTCTCTGCGCCGAGGCCTTGGCCGGCGTCGATCACGTCCTGCTCGATCAGTTGCCGCTGGATGCCAGCAGCGACGCCAACCTGACGCTGGCGGTGGACCCGCGGCAGCGCGCATATGTGATCTACACCTCGGGCTCCACCGGCACACCGAAAGGCGTGCAGGTGACCCGTGGCAACCTGAGCAATCTGTTGGCCGGTCTCGATCGCTTGCTGCCGCTTGGTGCCGAGGATGTCTGGCTCGCCAGCACCACGTACGCCTTCGATATGTGCAAGCCGGAGCTGTTCCTGCCGCTGGTCAACGGCGCCGCGATCCTGCTGGCGCGGCGCGAGCAGGTGGTCGATGGGCACCAGCTGTTCGCGCTGCTGCGTCGGGCCACGGTGTTCCAGGCGACACCGGCCGGTTGGCAGATCCTTCTGGAGACCGGCCAGGCTGACTGGCCGCCGTTGCGTGGGCTGATCGGTGGCGAGGCGGTGCCCGGTGAACTGGTGAACGAATTGCGTGGCCGAGGCGTGGCGTTGATCAACGCTTATGGCCCGACGGAAACCACCGTCTGGTCGACCACCCAGGCGTTGCAAGACGTGCCGTCCGGCGTCGCCGACATCGGCGCGCCCTTGCTCAACACCCGTTGCTACGTGCTCGACGACATGCTCCGCCCGGTTCCGCTGGGCGCCACTGGCGAACTGTATATCGCCGGCTCCGGGGTCACCCGTGGTTATCAGCACGCGCCCGCCATCACGGCGGCGGCGTACTTGCCCGACCCTTATACCGGCGAACCCGGCAGCCGCATGTACCGCACCGGCGACCTGGTGCGCCGACGCGACGACGGGCGACTGGCCTATGTCGGTCGCGGTGATTTCCAGGTCAAGGTACGCGGGTTCCGCATCGAACCGGGTGAAATCGAATCGCTGCTGCGTCGTTACCCAGGCGTCGAAGAAGCCGTGGTGATGATCGATTCGCGCAGCCAGTGCCTGTTCGCCTGGCTGCAAACGCCGAACCCGGTTGATCAGGCGGCGCTGCGTCGGTATCTCGAAGGTGTGCTGCCGGGCTACATGATTCCGGCCGGCTTCATCGAACAACCGCGCTTTGCCCTCAACGCCAACGGCAAGATCGACCGCAAGGCATTGCCGGCACCGCAGCCCGTGGCGATCCAGGGCGTGGCACCGCGCAATGAACTGGAACAGCAACTGGCGGACATCTGGCAGAACCTGCTCGAGTTGCCGCAAGTCGGTGTGTTCACCAGCTTCTTCGAGCTGGGCGGGCATTCGTTGTTGGCGATGCGTTTGATGACCCAGGTCGAAAGCCGCTTCGGCGTCAAGCTTGAGCTGCGCAGCCTGTTCCAGAACCCGACGATCGCGGCGCTCGCCGAGCAGATCGAAAAGCCCCAGGGGCCTTCGACCGACGAAGCCCTGGACGAAATGCAGCGCCTGTTATCAGAGATGGAAGAGTAAGGATGAGTACGATGACGCAACAAGCTTTCCTGGAGATTGCGCAGCGGCTGGCATCCTTGCCCGCGGACAAGAAAAAAGTCTTTCGCCAGCGCCTGGCCGAGAAGGGCATCGACAGCTGGCGCCTGCCGATCGTCCCCGCCGTGCTCGGCGAAGGCGAGCACAGGCCGCTGGCGCAGGCGCAGCGGCGCTTCCTGTCGGCTGAAGCCCTGAGCAGCCGGGCCCTCTACAATCTGTGCTCGGTGCTGCGATTCGACGGGCGTCTGGACGGCGAGCGTCTGCAGCAGGCGATGCAGCAAGTCGTCGATCGCCACCAGATCCTGCGCACTCGCTACACCACGGATGCCAACGGGCAATTGCAGCCTCATTGCGAGCCGCAACAGGTCCGCTTGCCAGCCGTCGAGCGGTTGACGTTGGCGGCGTCTGACCAGGCGCAATGGTGTGCCGATGAGTACGCCCGCCAACTTGCCGAACCGTTTGACCTGGCTCAGTCGATGCCTTGGCGCTGGCAAGCGTTCAGTGACACCCAGGAGCAATCCACCTGGCTGTTTTTCACCATCCATCACGTCGCCTATGACGCCTGGTCGGCCCAGCAACTCACACTTGAACTGGCCGAGGCCTATCGGGCGCTCGCTTCGAACCAGCCTGCCGCACAACCCGAGTTGAGCATTCAATACGCCGATTACGCCGCGTGGGAACGCGAGTGGCTGGACAGCGACATTTGCCGGCAGCACATCGACTTCTGGCGCGACCAACTGGCGGACGCGCCGGCGCCCCTGGCGTTGCCACTGGACCGGCCGCGCCCTGCGGCCACCCAACGTCGCCACAGTGGCGCGATCCTGGCCCGGGAGCTATCGCCGCAACTGACCGCAACGGTGGAGGCGGCCATTCGCAACCAGGGGGTGACGCTGTATATCTACGGCCTGACGGCCTTTACCTGCCTGCTGTCGCGCTACAGCGGCGAGACCGATCTGTGCCTGGGCACGTCGGCGGCCCAACGTGACCGTCCGGAGCTGGTGCCGCTGATCGGCCCGTTGCTCAATACCCTGGTGGTCCGCCAGCGTCTGCAGGACAACCCGGACTTCGGCAGCGCCTTGCTGCGGACCCGCGATACGGTCGCGGCCGCATTCGACCATCAGCAGTTGCCCTTCGAAAATATCCTCGAAAGCCTTGAGCGTCCGCGTTCGAGCCCGCTGTTCCAGGTCATGTTCGTTCAGGTTGATCTACCCGAAAGCCGCACCCTGTCCTTGCCCGGTGTGGCGGTCGAGGTGCTCGACCCGCCGCAACGGCATGCGCGTTTCGACTTGACGCTGCGCATGGTACGTAGCGCTGACGCGCGGCTGCGCTGCGAGCTGGAGTACAGCGACGAATTGTTTGATGCGGCCACGGTCGAGCAGATGCTCGACGACTTGCTGGCGATTCTGCACGAGGGCTCGGTGCATCCGCAGCGACGCCTGGCGGATCTGCAACTGGTTTCGCCACCCAGCGAGTTGCATGGCCCCGCCCCGGATACGGCGCCGTTGCCGTTGGACCGGCAAGTGTTGCACTGGGCCAATCAGACGCCGTCCGCTGCGGCACTCTGCAGCGCTGGGCGGACCCTTGATTACGCCACGCTCGGCGCCGCCAGTCGGTCGATGGCCGCGCGGCTGGCCGGGCAGGGCATCGGACCTGGGCAGGTGGTTGCCCTGTGCATGCCGCGCTGCGCTGAACAGCTGTTGGCGACCCTGGCTTGTTGGCAGCGTGGCGCGACCTGCCTGTTCCTCGACCCGGCGCAACCGCCGCAGCGCCTCGCGCAGTTACTGCAAGACAGCAGGGCGAGCCTGTGGGTGACGCTGGCGCACGCACCTGAAGCCGGCGTGGGCCTCGCGCATCTGGTGATGAGCGACGCCGACTGGTCGGCCGATGCCAATGCCGGGCAGGGCGAAAGCCTCAGCCAGCCGCAATTGCCTGCCTACCTTATCTATACTTCGGGCTCGACCGGCCAACCCAAAGGCGTGCTGGTCAGCCATGCCAACCTGGCGCATTACGCGAGCGCAGTCGGCCAACGCTTGCACGCCTTACCCGGCAGCCGTTGGGCGACCCTGGCGACCGTCGCCGCGGACTTGGGGCTGACCTCGGTATTCGCCGCGCTCGCCGCTGGCGACCCGCTGGTCTTGCCGCCGGCTTCGTTGGCTTTCGATCCACCCGGCTGGGCTGACTTTCTTGATCAGAATCCCGTCGATTGCCTGAAGATCGCGCCTTCGCATCTGCGCGGCTTGCTGGCATTGGACGATGCCCGTCGGGTGTTGCCCAAGGACATACTGATCCTCGGCGGCGAGGGGTTCGATCAGGCCCTGTTCGCCAAGGTGCATGAACTGGCGCCGCAACTGCGTATCTTCAATCACTACGGCCCGTCGGAAACCACGGTTGGGGTGATCTGCGGGGAAATCACCGGGTCCGACGCACTCGAAGCGGGTCAGTACTTGCCGTTGGGCCAGCCTTTGTCCGGCTGCGAGTTGCGCATCGTTGATGGCAATGACAGAACCGTACCGCTCGGGGTTGCCGGTGAGCTGTTGATTGGCGGGCCCCAGGTTGCCCAGGGCTACCTCGGGCAACCCGGGTTGACGGCGCGCGCGTTCGGTTGCACGGCCCAGGGGCAGCGATTCTATCGCAGCGGTGACCGGGTGCGCCTGGATCGCAACGGGCGGCTGGTATTCCTCGGGCGCCAGGACGATCAGGTCAAGATCCGTGGTTTTCGTGTCGAACCGGGCGAGGTCAGTGCCTGGCTCAACGCCCAACCCCAGGTGCGCGAGGGGGCGGTGCTTGCCTGCGAAGTGAAAGGACGCACGCAACTGGTGGCCTACCTCACCCCCGGGATCGGCTCTTCGATGACCACCGAAGCCTTGGCGATGCTGCAAGCCGAGGCCAAGCGCCAACTGCCGGAACACATGTTGCCGGCCTATTGGCTGGCCCTGGAGACACTGCCGCTGACCGCCAACGGCAAGCTCGACCGGCGCGCATTGCCCGAGCCCGCAACGGATGAGCCGAGCGCTGAAACCGTCGAGCCACCGAGCGGCGCGACCGAACAGCGCCTGGCGCAACTGTGGTGCCAGATTCTCGGTTGCGCGCAAGTCGGGCGCGGGGATGATTTTTTCGCCCTCGGCGGCGACTCGATTCTCAGCCTGCAATTGATCGGCCTGGCTTCACGGGAAGGGCTGAGGCTGCAACCTCGCGATGTCTTGCAGCATCCGACATTGGCGGCCATGGCGCTGTGCATCGATTGCCGCGCCGAGCCCGCCTTGCTCACGGTGCTGACCGCCTTTCGCGAGCTGCTCGGCCAACCCGCGCTGGGCGCGGATGCGGATTTTTTTGCCATGGGCGGCGATTCGATCCTCAGCCTGCAACTGATCGCGCGCTTGCGTCAGGCCGAGCTGCGCCTGATGCCTCGGCAATTGTTGGAGAACCCAACCCCTCGGCAATTGGCCAAGGCGCTGACGCCGGTCGTGGCGCCTGTCGTCGCGGCAGTCGAGCCGAGTGACGTGGCGAAGCAACCACAGCCGCTGTCCCACGCCCAGCAACGGGTGTGGTTCATGCAGCAGCTCGATCCGGCTGAAACCGCCTACAACGTCACCCAGTTGCTGGCCTTGCGCGGCGATCTGGATGTGCCGCGTCTGCAACGTGCCTGTCACGCGCTGGTCGCCCGTCATGATGCGTTGCGCTGCCGCTTCTTCGAAGAGCAAGGGCAAGTCTGGCAGCGCCTGGACGATACGCCCGCGGCGATCTTCAATGTCCATGACATCGGTGGCCTGACCGGGGCGGAGCAGGATGCGGCCATCGCCAGTGCGGCCAAGCGGGTCTTCGATCTGACGCAGGGGCCCTTGCTGGCGGTCGATGTGTTTTGTGTCGCACCCGCTGACTACCGCTTGCTGTTCAATGTGCATCACATTGCCGTGGACGGTTGGTCCATGGGCCTGCTGGTCGAGGATCTGACGTCGCTCTATCAGGACCGGACGCTGTCTTCGACAAGCGCTCTGCTGCCGTTGATCAATGCGCAGCGGCAGCAGTTGGAAGGGGACCACGGCAAGACGCTGTTGGCTTATTGGCGGCAACGCCTGGAAGGCTTGGGCAACGAGCCTCTGGAACTGCCCGGACAACCCACTCGGCCGGCAGTGCAGGCATACGCCGGAGCGCGGGACGAGTTCGCTTTGCCCGGTACGCTGAGTGCCGCTGTGGAGGCGCGGGCAAGGGCACTAGGCGTCACACCGTTCGTGGTGTATTTCGCTGCGTATCAATTGCTGCTCTGGCGTCATGGCGGACGCAGTGACTTCGCCGTCGGCGTTCCAGTGGCCGGACGCGAGTTGGCAGAGAGCCAGGCGCTGGTCGGCCTGTTCGTCAACACGCTGGCGCACCGGGTGCAGATCGATGCTCGCCAGAGCCTGCAAACGTTCGTCCAGGCCTTGAACGGCAGACTGAGCGAGGACCTGGCCCATCAGGCGCTGCCGTTCGAGCAATTGCTCGACGTGCTGAATGTCGAGCGCAGCCTGGATCGCACGCCGGTGTTCCAGACGATGTTCAACTACCAGGTCGACCACCAGCAGTCCCGCAGCCTGAACCTGCCTGGCGTCAGCGCACAGGCCCTGGCATTGCCGGGCGGGGTGGTGAGCGCCAAGTTCGACCTGACCTTCAACCTGTTTACCCAAGGGCGTGGTGCCGAGGCCAGTACCGGGTTGATCGTCGAATACGCGACCGCACTGCTGCAACCGGGCACCACCCGGCGGCTGGTGGAGGACTATCAGGGATTGCTCGCCAGCCTGGCGGGTGTTGACCTCCAGACACGCTTGCTGGAAATCCCGCTGCGCTCCGTCGTGACCCTGGTGACTGCCGGTGAGCCGTTGCAATTGTCCGGCGAAGCGGATTTCGTGACGCGTTTCGAAGCGCAAGCCGCTGCGCATCCCGAGCGCATCGCGGTGTACTGCGCTGACCGGCAGATAAGCTACGGGACGCTGGATGCCCAGGCCAACCGCCTCGCTCATTGGCTACTGGCCCAAGGCGTGGGCGCCGAATCGATGGTTGCCTTCTGCCTGCCTCGGGATGAGCGGTTGCTGGTGTGCATGCTGGGCATTCAGAAGGCCGGGGCGGCTTACCTGCCGCTCGATCCCGGCCATCCACCGGCTCGCCAGGCGCAAATCCTCGACCGGGCGCAGCCGCATCTGCTGCTCTGCGATTCGCCGAGCGTCGATCTGCCGGCGCCGTTGCGCGTGTGCCCATGGGCGGACCTGCCGCTGGGGCAATTCGCGGCCCAGGCGCCGGAAGTGGCGGCCAATCTTGGGCAACTGGCCTACACCCTCTATACCTCGGGCTCGACCGGCCAACCGAAGGGCGTGCAGATCAGTCGCGGCAACTTCGCCAACTTCCTGCTGGCCATGGAACAGGCGCTGCCCTTGGCAAATGTGCAGCGCTATCTGGCCTTGACCACGGTCACCTTCGACATCTGTGGCCTGGAGCTGTGCCTGCCGCTGGTGCGTGGCGGTGCGGTCGTCCTCGCCGACGATGACGAGCGCCAGGATCCGCTGCTGCTTGCGCGCTTGATCGAGGAAAAAAATGTCGACCTGATCCAGGCCACACCGGCGACCTGGGCGATGTTGCTGCAAGGCGATCGCCAGGTGCTCAAGGGGCGCGTGGCCCTGGCCGGTGGCGAGGCAGTGTCGGCCGAATTGGCCCACGAGCTGAAGCAGTGCGTGGCGCAACTGATCAACGTCTATGGCCCGACCGAGACCACGGTGTGGTCGACCCAGACGCCGATCGATGCGCTGCAACTGCCCGTCGCGCCGATTGGCCGACCGCTGCTGAACACGCGCTGTCATGTTCTCGACGAACACCTGTGCGAAGTGCCGCCTGGCTGCGTGGGCGAACTCTATATCGCCGGCGACGGCCTGGCCCGCGGTTATGCCGGGCAGCCGGGGCTGACCGCCGAGCGCTTCATTGCCGACCCGTTCGGGGGTAACGGCGGGCGTTTGTATCGCACTGGCGATCTGGCGCGCTGGCAGCCCGACGGCCAGCTGTACTACCTCGGGCGTACCGATGACCAGATAAAGTTGCGCGGGTACCGCATCGAACTGGGAGAAATCGAGGCGGTTCTGCTCAGCCATCCCCAATTGCTGCAGGCGGTCGTGGCCGTGCAAGGCGAGCATCTGGCGGCGTTCTGGGTTGCGGAGGCTGAAAACGCACCTGACGAGGCGGCTGTGCGCGATTATCTGCAGACACGTTTGCCGATCTACATGTTGCCGACGCACCTGCAAGCGCTGGAGCGGCTGCCGCTCAACACCAACGGCAAGGTCGATCGCAAGCAGCTGCCGCGCCTGCTCGCGGTGGGCGACAGTGCACCCGCTACCGAGCGCGCATTGTCGGCGAGCGAGGCCTTGCTGATGCAGATCTGGACCTCGGTGTTGCACGTGCAACACGTGCCGGTTGATGGCCATTTCTTCCAAATGGGCGGGCATTCGCTGATGGCCGCTCAAGTGCGTGGGCGCTTGCGCGAGCAGGGGTTTGACGTGCCATTGCGCTGGCTGTTCGAAACGCCGGTGCTGGCGCAACTGGCTGAGCGAATCGAAGGGCTTGCGGGGCAGCAGGACCTGGCTTCGCTGACGATCTCGCCGGTTGATCATGAGGTCGAGCAACCCTTGTCCTCGGCGCAACAGCGGGTCTGGTTGATGCAGCAGATGGACCTTGCCGACAGCAGTTTCAACATGAGCAGTAATGTCCGTTTGCGCGGGCAATTCGACATCCAGGCCCTGGAGCGTTCATTGCAGCGGCTGGTAAGCCGCCACGCCATCCTGCGCACCACTTATCACCAGCGGGACGGCGAACCGCGCCAGCGCATCCACCCGCAATCGACAGTGGCCCTGGAAACCGTCGCGTCGACGCAGGCGCAGTGGCCGGTTGAAGCCCGGGACAGGGCACTGTGCCCCTTCGACCTGGTTCGCCAGGCTCCGCTGCGGGTGGTCCTGTATCGCCTCGGCGAACAGGATCATGTGCTGCAAATGATCATGCATCACATTGCCTCCGATGGCTGGTCCGGCGCTATTCTGGTCGATGAGCTGATCGAGGGCTACGAGGCCTACAGCACCGGCGTGCTACCGAGCCAGGAAGCGTTGCCGATCCAGTACGTCGACTACGCCGTATGGCAAGGTTCGGCCGCGGTCCGGTTGCGTCAGCGTGACGGCCTGGAGTTCTGGCGACGGACCCTGGCCGGCATTCCGGCGCAAGTGCCGCTGCCGTTCGATTTCCCGCGTCCGGAGCGTGACAGTGGCGCCGGGGCCGCAGTGGATTTCCAGTTGTCGCCCGCCATGGTCGGTCGGCTTAAGAGGTTCGCCCAGGACAGTGGAACGTCGCCGTTCATGGTGCTGCTGACTTGTTATGCCGCGGTTCTGCAACGCGAGACGCAGGGTCGCGATCTGGTGATCGGTACGGACGTGGCGAACCGCGACCATCCGGCCACCGAATCGCTGATCGGCTTCTTCGTCAACCTGCTGGCCTTGCGTGTCCGCCTGCAACCGGAGTTGAGTTTCCGTGAGCTGGCGCTCCAGGTGCGTGAGGTCTGCCTGCAAGCGTTTGCCTGGCAGGACACGCCGTTCGAACAGGTCGTGGAGTGCCTCGAGCTGCCGCGCGTAGCCAATGTCCACCCGCTGTTGCAGACCTTGTTCGTGCTCGACAACACACCACGCCAGCAGCGTCAGCTGGGCGATCTTCAGGTCGAGCCGCTGGCCGGCGAGCAACACCATTCCAAGTTCGACATGGCTCTGTTCGCCAGCGAAGACTCTGATGCCATCAGCCTGCGCTGGGTGTACCGCACCAGCCTGTTCCGCCAGGCCACCGTCGAGCGCTTGCGCCATGCCTTCGAGTCACTGCTGGAGCTGGCCCTCGGCGCGCCGGACAATCCCATCGATACCTTGATTCCGACTGTAAAGGGAGCCGCTGCAATGTCCACGGACAACCCGCTGCAACGCAAAATGAGCAAATTGGGCAAGATGCGCCAGAGCGGATCGGCGGCGACCCGTGAGCCCATCGAAGCCCGGCCGCTGCGAGAGGAGGCGAAATTTCCGCTGCTGGTCTCGCTGCGTGACCGTGAACTGGCCCCGGCTATCTGGGCCGAAGCCAACCGCGACAGGGTCGAAAACTGGCTGCGCGAGCATGGCGGTATCCTGTTCCGTGGGTTCGACCTGCCGACACCGGCGGATTTCGAGGCGTTCTGCCAGGCGCTGTGCCCGCAGTTGTATGGACAGTACGGCGACCTGCCGAAGAAAGAAGGTGGCAAGAACATCTACAAGTCCACGCCATACCCCAAGGACCGGATGATCCTGTTCCATAACGAGAGTGCGCACCAGCACCGTTGGCCGCGCCGCCAGTGGTTCTACTGCGAGACGCCAGCGACCTCCGGTGGCGCGACGCCGATCGTCGACAGCCGCCAGGTCTACCGCGAACTGCCGGCCTGGTTGCAGGCAAACCTGCGGCGCAAACAGCTGATGTACGTGCGCAATTTCAGCGCCAGCCTGGACGTCAGCTGGCAGCATTTCTTCCAGACCGAGGATCGGGCCGAGGTCGAGCGAATCTGCCGTGAGAGCAACATCGAATTCCAATGGCGCGGCGCCAATGACCTGCACACCCGCCAGGTTTGCCCGGCGGTGATCCTGCATCCATTGACGGGCGAAGAGAGCTTCTTCAATCAGATCCAGCTGTACCACCCGGCATTTCTCGATGCCGATATCCGCGAGCAGTTCCTGCGCGATGGCGAAGCCGCCATGCCCAGGCAGGTGTTCTACGGTGACGGCTCGGACCTCGAGCCGGCCGCCATCGATGCCATCAATGCCGCCTATGATCGCTGCGCCGTGCGTTTCGATTGGCAACAGGGCGATGTGGTCATGCTCGATAACATGCTGGCGGCGCATGCCCGGGATCCGTTCGAGGGCGAGCGCAAGATTGTCGTGGCCATGGGCGAGATCTATGGTCGTCACCAGGTAATGGCTGCCCCTGCGCAGACCGAAGAGCATTCCGCAGAGTTGACCCCATGATGGATCTTGGACTGACGCTTTCACCGCAACAGAAACAACTGGCCCAGGCCAATCCGCAAGCCTGGCGCTGGGTCCGCATGCGCTTGGCGGGCGTGCCCGAGGGCATCGTCGAGCAACGCTTGCGCGACGCCCTGGCGCAGCATCAGGCGTTGCGCCTGCGTTACGAGCGCCCACTGGGCGCCACCGGCCTGCGCCAGCGGGTTATCGAACCTGATGCACTGCGGCTGGACTGGCGCCAGGGGCGGGCAGCCGACGGTCACGATGGACAGTCGTGGCTGGAGGCGGCCCGGCGTCGTTGCGACGCCGAACAACCCGACATTCTCGCCTGGCAGCTCGACGATCTGTTGCTGTTGGCAGTCCCGGTCTACTCACTGGACCAGCGCAGCCTGATCGGCTTGCAGGAACACTTGCTCGGGCGTGCCGCAGCGCTTGACGACGAGCCCATGCAGTACGCCGACTATGTCGAGTGGATCAACGGCCTGCAACTGGATGAAGACGCCGAGCAGGGCGCGCAGTTCTGGCGCAACCTGGCCTTGCAGGACATTCCCGGCATGCGCCTGGTCGAGCGCTATGGCATCGCCAGCGGACGTCACGCGGTCGTCCGCCAGGAAGTTGAGCAGCGCTTGCCGACGATGCTCACGGCACTGGCCGATCGTGAAGGCGTGGCCGTCGAGCAGTGGGTGCTGGCCGCCTGGGGTTCATTGCTCGGCAGGCTCAACGGGCAGCAGCAGGGACAGTTGGGGTTGCAACACGATGCTCGCGACAACTACGAGGAATTGTCCGGCGCGTATGGGCTGTTCGAGCAGACTTTACCGATGGTCCTGCAAGTGTCCGAACACAGCACGCTGACCAACCTGGCCCGGCAACTGGCCCGGCAACTGGAGAGCGCCGTGGACTGGCAGGAATATGTCGGCCAGGCACAGTTGTTGCCCGAGTGGCGGGCCAGCTTCCAGGCCGGCCTGCGGGTCTCGCCCGTGCCGCAACTGGACATGTCGCAGTGGCTGTCTTTCGACACACCGGTCGAACTGCAACTGCAATTGACGCTCGATACCCAGGGCCACGGCGAGCTGGCGTTGGCCTACGACCTCGGCCTGTATCGCGAGGGGCAGATGCAGGCGCTGCTCAAGCGTTTTGCCCATTGGCTTGGCCAACTGGTGCAATCGCCCGACGGGCTCATCGCTGACGTTGACGCGCGCCTGCCTGAAGAACGGCTGGCCTCGGCGCAGACTGCTGCCCTTGGACCGGACCTCGATATCATCGCGACCTTGCGCCGCCATGCCCAGGCACAACCGTCGCGTCCGGCGCTGCGGTATGCCGAGCAGGTATTTTCCTACGCTGACCTGGATGCCCTGAGTGATCGTGTCGCCGGCAGCCTGAACGAGGCTGGCGTGGGCCGCGAGCAGGTCGTTGGGCTGTATCTGCCGCGTGGCGCGCAGATGCTGATTGCGATGCTGGCCTGCTTCAAGGTGGGGGCCGCGTATCTGCCGTTGGACCCACAGCAACCACCGCTGCGTCTGGCCGGCATACTCGACGACGCCCAACCGGCGTTGTTGCTGCACCTGGAAGGGCTGTTGCCCGAGACATCGGTGCGGACCCTGTGCTGGACGCAGGCGAGCAACGGGCCGGCGTTCGCCTCGCCAGTCTCCGGCACAGCGCAGGACCTGGCCTACGTGCTCTATACCTCGGGCACCAGCGGCAAGCCCAAGGGTGTGCAGATCGAACAAGGGCAACTGCGTCACTACGCCACCCAGGTGATCCACGCGTTGCAATTGCCCGAGGGCGGGCATTACGGGCTGGTGTCCTCGTTGCTCGCAGACCTGGGCAATACCGTGCTGTTCCCGGCGTGGCTGCGGGGCGGCTGCGTGCATGTCCTGGCGCAGACGACCGTGACCGATGCGCGGGCGTTTGCCGATGAGCTTCGGCGCTACCCACTGGACGTGCTCAAGATCGTACCTTCGCACCTTGAAGCGCTGATGGGCGAGCAGACCGCCGACGTCCTTCCACGCCAGGTCCTGGTGCTGGGCGGAGAGCCGATCGGCGAGGCGCTGTTGACCCGCCTGGCGCAGGCCGCACCGACCTGCCGTGTTTACAATCACTATGGTCCGACCGAGACCACGGTAGGGGTGTTGTGGCGGGCGATCGATCTGGAGCAGGGGGTGAGTGGCTGCGCATTGGACCAGGTGTTGGGTGCCAACCGTATCCACCTGCTCGACGAGCGGCAGCAGCCGGTACCGTCAGGCCAGGCCGGCGAGTTGTGCATCAGCGGCGCCAGTGTTGGTCGGGGTTACGTCGGCAATGTCGGCGGCAACGCCTTTGCTGTCGAGCCTGCCAGTGGTCATCGTCTATACCGTACGGGCGACCTGGCCATGCGCCAGGCCGATGGGGCCGTGCGCATTCTGGGGCGCAACGACCAGCAGGTGAAAATCCGTGGGTTTCGCCTTGAGTTGGCCGAGGTCGAGCAGGCAATGCTGGCCCAGCCAGGCATCTCGCAGGCTGCTGTGCTGCTGGACGGCGAAGGTGACCACGCCCGATTGCTGGCCTTCGTGGTCACGGAGGAGGCGTATTCGCAAGGAACGGATCAGTTGCGCGCCAGCCTGGCCCGCCAGTTGCCAGACTACATGCTGCCCAGCGCTGTCCTGGCGCTGAAGGCCATGCCGTTGAACAGCAATGGCAAGCTCGATCGCAAGAACCTGCTCGAACGCGCCCGGCAGCGTTTGCACAATACCCGCGTGGCACCGGCCGGCGAGCTGGAGGCGGCGATCCTCGCCATCTGGTGCGAAGTATTGGGAGTCGAGGACCTTGGCGTCACCGACAACTTCTTTAATGTCGGTGGGCATTCGCTGGCCGCGATCAAGGTGGTGTCGCTGATTCGCGAACGGTTGGGCCTCGACCTGCCGACCAACCTGCTGTTCGAACGCTATACCGTGCGTGACCTCGTCCAAGGCCTGGGCGAGATCGGCAATGGTCCGTGGAAGGTCCTGAACACTGCCGATCCGCATGCCCCGGCGCTGTTGCTGGTGCATGGGGCGCAAGGGCACCTGCTGGCCTACCAGCCGCTGGTGGACAACCTGCGCGACGACGTCGCGGTGTTTGGTCTCGCCGCGCTTGAAAGCGGCTGGGCGGAAGGCGACATGGATGCATTGCTGCGCCGATACGTGGCGAGTATCCCGGCGCAGCTCAAAGAGCGCCCACTGGTACTGTTGGGCTGGAGCCTGGCCGCGCGCCTGGCCATGTTGCTGGTGCCGCATCTGCAAGCCGGTGGTTTCAGGGTCGCCGGGTTGGTGGTGCTTGATCACGATGCGCAGCGCAGCCTGGCCGGCGAGGGTGATGAAGCCGGCCAGTTGATTGCCGATTTCGCTTTTTATTGCCGCAGCCACGCTCAGCCGCTCGGCGAGTCGCTACGGGAGCGGTTGACGGGCCGGTTGGCCGGCCTTGACTATGCCGAGGGTGTCGCCCGGCTACTGGACGACGAACAGGTGCGCGCGCATCTGCAATGGGTATCGGCCGACGCGGAATTGTTGGCGTTGATGGCGCAATATCGCGCGATCAAGACCCGCTTGTACGAGCAGGCCTTGCCGACCGTCGATGTGCCGGTCTGGCTCTGGCGCGGCAATGCCCACGGCGATTTGCGCGCGCCGTGGCAACGCCATGCCTTGCAACCGGTCAGCCAGTGGACATTGGACGTGGGGCATCATGAAATGCTCGGCGAGCCGCGACTGGTCGAAAACCTGCTGCCTTTACTGTTGCAAAACTCTGCCAAGGTGGTGCCGGTCCCATGATGTTATTGAAAGAACTGCTGCATGATGCGCGATGGCGCATCTTCCTTGCGGTGCTGTGCAGTGCCTTGAGCGCGGCCACCAGTATCGGCCTGATCGGCTACATCAACCGTTGCCTGGAACAAGGCCTGGATGACCTCGGTCGGGGCTTGCTGCTGTTCGGTGGCCTGTTGGTGCTGTTGTTCATCAGCGGGGTCATCTCGCAATGGTTGCTGGTGCAGATCGGTCATCGCCTGGTCTACCAGCTGCGCCTGCGGTTGGTGGGCAAGGTGCTGGGCACCGCGCTCGAACGCGTCGAACGGCTGGGCAGCCCACGTATCTACAACGCGCTGACCAAGGATGTGACCACCGTCGCCACGGCGTTCAAGCAACTGCCGATCTCCTTGTACAACGGTCTGCTGCTGTTGGCGGGGCTGGCTTACATGGGCTGGTTGAGCTTGCCGTTCTTTTGCCTGACGCTGGCGGTGATCGCCGCTGGCGTTGGTCTCGATGTGTTGCTGGGGCGCAAGGTCAAGACCTTGATGCAGGCTGTGCGGCAACAGGACGACCAATTGACCGAGCAGTTCGAAGCCACGATCCAGGGGCGCTGCGAGTTGGGCCTGAGCCGCGAGCGCCGGCATCTGCTTTATCAACACAAGCTGGAACCCATCGCGCGCGCCTCGCTGGACGCCTCGGTGCGCGCCGACACCCTCTGGGCGGTGAACCTCAATTGGACGACACTGCTGGTGTTCATGTTGATCGGCACACTGTTTTTCCTAGGCCAGGGGCTGGGGTTGCTGGACCAGCAGGTGGTGGTCGGCTACGTGTTGGCGATCATGTTCCTGCGCACCCCCATCTCGATGATCCTCGACGCCATTCCCGCAGTGATCCGCGGTCATGTCGCGTTGCAGGCCATTGACTCGCTGGCGCTGGGCGAGACGGTGGAATTCAAGACGCCGACGCAAGCGGCGCAGCCGTTTCGCGAACTGCGCCTGGCGGACGTGCATTACCGTTATGCCGGCAAGAACGAGGAGTTTGCATTTGAACTGGGTCCGATCGACCTGACGATTCGCCGTGGCGAGCTGATTTTCATCGTCGGTGGCAATGGCAGCGGCAAGTCGACCCTGGCCAAGCTGCTGACCGGCCTCTACGTGCCCGCTTCCGGGGAGGTGTCACTCAATGGCGTGGTACTGGATGCCACTACCAGTGAGTGGCACCGGGAGCATTTCGCCGCGATCTTCGCCGACTTCTATCTGTTCGCCGATGTGCTGGGCGAGGCAGGAGACCATGCAGGGCTCGAAGCCCGGGTGGACCATTATCTGGAGCGCCTGGGGCTGGCCCACAAGGTCGAATTCGCCGCCGGGCGCCTGTCCACCACTGCCTTGTCCCAGGGGCAGCGCAAACGCCTCGCGTTGCTGTTGCTGATGATGGAAGGCCGGGAAGTGTTCCTCCTGGATGAGTGGGCGGCGGACCAGGACCCGGTCTTCCGCCATGTGTTCTACAACGAGTTGCTGCCCGAGCTGAAGGCCGCCGGCAAAACTGTCATCGCGATCACTCACGATGATCGTTATTTCGATGTGGCGGACCGGGTCTATCGCCTCGACTACGGCCACCTCGTTGATTACGACCGGGCCACGGAGAACCCCTTTCAGTTGGTGAAATGACGGCTGCGCTCAGGCGCCTTGAACCTGGCGTCTGGATTCATCGAGGGGGCAGCTGCTGCAATAGCCAACGCCGGGGAGGCGGTAGCGAATGCAGCAGATGCGCCTCAGGCGCTGCGGCTCGTCCTCGCCGATGTCGTGGTAACGCACGGGCGCGAACAGCGGGTTGCGGCGGCCGTCGGGACGTAGCCGGGCAGTGAGGATCTCCCTGGCCGGCAGGGTGCTGGAGGCATCAGCCAGCGGGTGCAGCTCGATTCGCGTGGTGACGAATTCGAAAGTGTTGGCGGCGTTGCTCCAGAACAACCGGGGCGATGCCCGGCTGACACTGGCAAGAATCTCGATGACCGGTTCCAGATGGCAGTCGACGAGCGTATGGAACCGCTCGAAGGCCGTGCACCGGGGGAGTATCTGGCCATCGTCGCGCAAATGCAGGGCCTGGGGCCTGGCGTCGTCGCCGAGTTTCAAGCCGACATCAGCCAGGGCGAGCGGCAGCTCCCGTTGCTGGAGCAGATTGGCGGCCATGACTGGCGCCAGGAAGGTACTGAAATACCACTTGGACCACAGCGACACCAGGGCCAGGCGCTCATCGGTCTTGTAGCGTGCCAGCAGATCGTCGACGAATGCACTGAACGTCTCATGCTGGAAGAACACGGCGGCCGGCAGATCGGTGCGCGGGAGGCTGCGCAGTTGCAGTTTCTCTTCAAAGGCTGCGAGCGGCCCGATGAACAGCGGAGCAAGGCTGGGAATCATTGACTCATCCGTGACCGCGAATCGAGAGAGGTTATCGTTCAGGGGCGAAGTATAAACAGCGTACTGCTGTCTTGCGACTGCTCGCCAGCAATGAAATATGTGCGCAACGTAAGATTTTTATAATATTAATGAGAATCGCTACCATTAGTATTGTATCGTAGCGATCTTTTCCGTCATGCCAGTCAAAGGAGCAAGCAATGAGTTTGGATAGCCCGGATACGCGGTTTCTGGTTGTCGTCAACGAAGAGGAGCAGTACTCGATCTGGCCGGACTACCGCAGCGTGCCCGACGGCTGGCGCACCGTGGACATGCAGGGCAGCAAGGAAGAGTGTCTGGCTTACATCGAGAAAGTCTGGACCGACATGCGCCCGCTGAGCCTGCGTCAGGCCATGCAGGTACAAGGACAGGGCTGATCGCCCACAACCGAGTGGTTACTCAGGGAGTCAAAATGGAAAGTGTCCAGCCCCGTTCATCCTCCAGCGCAACCTTCACGCTGGAGCAGTTTCGCCAGCAAGCGCCGCGTGAACTGAACACCAACCCGTATCTGCAACGCCAGGCGGCCCGGGAGTCGAACGCCCGTTCTTACCCGCGGCGCATTCCGTTGGCCTTGCAAGAAGCCCATGGTCTTTATGTGCGCGATACCCAAGGCCAATTGTTCATGGACTGCCTCGCGGGTGCGGGGACATTGGCGCTGGGCCATAACCATCCGGTGGCCATCGCGGCCATGCGCCAGACACTCGATTCCGGTCTGCCCTTGCACACCCTGGACCTGACGACACCGGTCAAGGATCGTTTTGTCGAGGACCTGTTCAACGCCTTGCCGGAAAACTTCGCCCGTCACGCGCGCATCCAGTTCTGCGGACCGACCGGTGCCGACGGCATCGAGGCGGCCTTGAAGCTGGCGCGGATCGCCACCGGGCGCAAACCGATCCTGACGTTCTCCGGCGGTTACCACGGCATGACCCTGGGGACCCTGAGCCTGATGGGCAACCTGGGGCCAAAACAGGGGCTGGGCTCGTTGATGGCCGACGTGCAGTTCCTGCCGTACCCCTATGACTACCGCTGTCCGTTCGGCATCGGCGGCGAAGCCGGCATCGATGCCGGGCTGCACTTTATCGAACAACTGTTGAGCGACCCGGAGTCGGGTGTGCTACCACCGGCAGCGGTGGTCGTGGAAGTCGTGCAGGGCGAGGGTGGGGTGATTCCGGCACCGGTTCGTTGGCTCCAGGGCTTGCGCCAATTGACCCGCAAACACGGCGTGGCACTGATCATCGATGAAGTACAGACCGGCCTGGGACGTACCGGCAAGCTGTTCGCTTTCCAGCACGCCGACATCGAGCCGGACATTCTGGTCTTGTCCAAAGCTATCGGCGGCGGCCTGCCACTGGCGGTGATGGTGTATCGCGAAGAGCTGGACACCTGGAAACCCGGTGCCCATGCCGGCACGTTCCGTGGCAATCAGATGGCGATGGCAGCGGGCGCCGCGACGTTGCGCCATATCATCAGCGAACACCTGTCAGCGCACGCCGAGGTCATGGGGCAGCGCCTGATGGAACAGTTGCGTCAGTTGCAGGGCGAATACCCTTGCCTGGGCCAGGTGCGTGGTCGTGGCTTGATGGTGGGCGTAGAGGTTGTCAGCGATACGCCGAGCGATACCCGTGTGCCCGCCGCGGATACGGCACTGGCCCAGGCCATCCAGCGCCAGTGCCTGCGCTTGGGCGTCATCCTGGAGTTGGGCGGGCGCCATGGCGCCGTTGTGCGATTCCTGCCACCGCTGATCATCCAGGCTGAGGAAATCGATGTGCTGGTCGAGCTGTTCCGGGTGGCCTTGAACAATGCCATCGCCGAGACCAAGGGCAGGGCGTTGCACATCGCGTAAGCAGGCGCTGGCTGTTGACGTGAGGCAATCGACCCGTGGCGAGGGAGCTTGCTCCCGCTGGGCTGCGCAGCGGCCCCAGAAATCTTGCGGCTGCTACGCAACCGAGCGGGAGCAAGCTCCCTCGCCACGATCACGCGTCTCTGCTACTTGTAGCGCTGCTCGAACACCGCCAGTTGCTCAGGCTTGATCAACTGGAACGGCACCCAGACCTCCGGTTCAACCGGCTCGCCCTTGATCATCTTGAGCGCTGCCTGCACCGCGCTGGTCGCCTGGGCCTTGGGGTCCTGGAATACCGACGCGACTAGCATCCCGCGTTTGATCGCCGCCAGGCCATCAGGCAAACCGTCAATGCCGACAATCGAAATCTCGCCCTTGGCTTTGCCGGCTTGCTGCAAGGCCATGGCCGCACCGATGGCCATCTCGTCATTGTTGGCGACGATGGCATCGAAACGGCTGCCGGCGAGCAGCCAGTTGCTGGTCAGGTCCATCCCTTTGCTGCGCTGCCATTCGGCGCTCTGCTGCTCGACGATCCTGATGTCGGGAAAGTCCTTGAGCACCTGCTTGACCCCTTCGGTGCGGTCATGGGTGGCGTTTTGCGCGAGGTCGCCCATGATGATCGCGAGGTTGCCCTTGCCGCCGAGTTTTTCCGCCAGGTAGCGCATCTGCAGTTGGCCGGCCTCGATGTCGTTGGACGCCACCGTAACCACGCCTTTGGGCAAGGTGCGCTCGTCCGGGTGGCGATTGACGTAGACCAGCGGCGTCTTGGCTTCGACGGCGGCGCGGGTGATGTTGGCCGTGGCGGAAGTGTCTACCGGCAGGACAATGACCGCATCGACTTTCTGATTGATGAAGCCCTGGACCTGATTGAGCTGGCGGACCACGTCGCCCTGGGCATCCTCGAACTGGATCTGGACGTTATCCTTCCTGGCGGCCTCGTCCAGGCCGTTACGCACGTAGGTCATGAAGTTGTCGTCAACCCTGGCGATGCTGACGCCGATGCGATAATCGGCGGCGGCCCATTGGCTGAACAGCACGAGCAGTGTGGCGAAAAGCACTGTGCAACGACGCATGATGGTTTTCCTTTTGTTGTTATGGAGTGAACGTCATCAAGTGATGGAAATATTGCCGCGCGTCTGGAGTCCGCGAGGTGCTCACCCATCCAGGGTGAAAGCCTGTCTGAAACGCTCCAGTGCTGTTTCGCTGTCACCGCTGGCCCAGCCTTCAAGGCCGACGACACCGCTGTATCCCATGCCGAACAGCGCCCGGGCAATGGCCGGATAGTGAATTTCACCGGTGCCGGGCTCCATGCGACCCGGAACATCGGCGACCTGGATTTCGCCGATGGCGTCACCGGCGCGCTGGATCAGCTCGATCAGGTTTCCTTCGCCGATTTGCGCGTGATAAAGGTCCAGGTTCATTTTCAGGTGCGGGCTGCCCACGGCTTCGATCAGCGCCAGGGTATCGTCGGCGCGGGCGAACGGTGTGCCGGGATGGTCGACTTCGGTGTTGAGATTTTCCAGCAGGAACACCCGGCCGGCGTCTTCGCCCAGGCGGGCGATCTTTTCCAGGGTCTTGCAGGCGCTCAACCACATGCGTCCGGTGGTACGGGCAACCGGTTTGACCGGCAAGCCCTGATCACCCAGGCCGGTGCCGTGCAGGTTCAGGCTCGGGCAGTTCAACCGGGCTGCGACGGCCAAGGATTCCCCGGCGCTGTCGAGCAGTTGCCGGACGGCCTCGGGATCGGTCAGGTTGCCCGAGATGTAACCTGTCATCGAGGTGAAATCCGCGCCAGTCGCCGCGAGGGCCTGGATGTCCTTGCTCGACCAGTTCCATATCTCGACGCTGAAACCCTGCGCGTGGATGCGTTTGACCCGTTCGAGAAAGGGCAGGTCGAGAAAGACCATCTCGGCGCTGACCGCCAGCTTGAAGGGGATGAAACTCATGACGAGGCTCCTTGCACACGTACCGCTTTACCCTGCTGGAAGGACTCGATGCAAGCCCGTGCAATGGCCAGGGCGGCCCGGGCATCTTCACCGCTGGCCAGCGGTTTCTCGCCGCTGCGCACGCAACTGACGAAGTGATTGAGCTCGGCCACGTACGCATCACGCAGCAAGTCGGTGTCCAGGCGTTGGGTATCGGCCTGGACCCCATTGGCCAGATACCGCAGCAAGTCGGAGTCGTTGACGCTGCCCATGGTCAGCATGCCGGCACTGCCGAACACTTCGCCCCGGACGTCGTAGCCATAGACGGCCTGGAAGTTGGCCTCCGCGGTGGCAATGGCGCCATTGTCGAAACGGATCGTGACCACTGCCGTGTCGAGGAAGCCTTTCTCTTTGTAGGCGGGTGCAATCAAGGCATCGGCCATCACGAACACCTCGACCGCCTCGGCGCCCGGATTCAGGTAGCGCAGGGTATCGAAGTCATGGATCAGCGTTTCCAGGAAGATCACCCATTGCGGCGAGGCGGCGGGGCTGTTCAGCGCCGGGTCGCGGGTCAGCGAGCGCAGCAGTTGTGGGGTGCCGATCCGGCCGGCGACCACGTCCAGATGAGCTGTGCGGAAACTCCTGGCGAAGCGCCGGTTGAAACCGACCTGGAGCGTCACCCGGGCATCGGCAGTGGCGGCTATGGCGCGGTCGGCTTCGTCCAGCGTGATCGCCATGGGTTTTTCACAGAACACCCCTTTGCCGGCCCGGGCCGCGCTGATCACCAGCTCGGCATGGCTGCGTGCCGGGGCGGCGATCAGCACGGCGTCGATGTCCGGGTCCTCCAGCAGTTGCTGCGGGTCGGCGTAGGTCTTGCGCACATCCAGCTCCGCCGCCAGGCGCGCGGCCTGGCCGGGAGTAGGGTCGGCGATGGCGGCGAGGCAGGCGCCGGGGATGTGCCGGGCGGCGGTCAGGCCGTGAAAACTGCCCATGCGGCCAGCGCCGATAAGACCCAGGCGGATGGTTTTCGAGGTGCTCATGAAATGACTCCCTTTTATTGTTGTTCGCGACGCGATGGCTGGAACGCCGGTGTCGCTATACAGCGGGGAGCAACTGCTGTGCCAATATTCAACGAGCTGAATTTAAAGGTTTTTTTCTGCGATCTTGAAAGAGGGATGTTCATTTCATGGACATGTCTACACTGACATGTCGAAAACCTGAACATAGAGCCGACAATGAATGCACAAACCATGTCCCTGAGCGTTGAAGACCGGGACTATCTGACCGCCCTCGGCCCCGCGTCGTTGAATGGAGGATCAAACGCTGCGCTGGAAGAGGCCTGGCGAGCATGCCTGAACGCCAGCACCGAGCGTCCCGCCGGTGTCAGGCAAGTGATCTGGAATTCCTGGCGGCGCAGCGTCGATGCCAGGCTGGATCCGGAGGACGGCGAGTACCGTTTTGTCGCGCCCGCCGAGCTGACCGCCACGCTGACGGCGAATCGCCTGTTGATCGCCGCCGCCGCACAGGTCATGCGCGGCTTGCTCGCCTACAACCCCAACGGGCATATCAACCTGACCGATGCCGAAGGCACGACCCTGTATTTCTGCGGGCTGGACCTCACGCCCATCGGCAGCCGATTGCTCGAATCGGTGCAGGGCACCAATTGCACCGGGCTGGCGCTGGTCGAGGACCGGCTGGTGTATGTGCTGGCCGAGGAAAATTTCGGCATAGGCCTGCGCCAGCGGCGTATGCATTGTGCCGCCGCGCCTATCCGCGATGCTCATGGCCGGACCCTGGCGATGCTTACCCTGACCGCCGAGCCCGGCTGGTTTCACTTCCATACCCTGGGCACCGTCCAGGCCGCGGCTGAAGCGGTCTCCCGGCAAATGGCGCTGCAGGCACTGCTGGAAGAACAACAGACAGTGCTTGAAGTGCTCAACGAGGGCTTGGTGGTACTCGATGAAACGGGTTGCATCAAGGCCCTCAACCATTACGCCCGGCAATTGTTCCGCGTCGATCGTGACTGGTTGGGCAAGCCGTTCCAGAGCCTTGGGCAGACCGAGCAAAGCGGCCAGATCCTGCGCAGGGATGGCGAAGGGGCAAGGGACCTGGATTGCACCTTCGAGCTGCATGACCGCAGTCATCTGGCCTGCCTGGTGTCTGTCTGCCCTCTGGAGCAGGGCGGTCGTATCGTTTCGCTGCGCGAGAATCGGCGCATCCGTGAGATTACCCGGCGCATCATCGGCACCCAGGCCAGCTACACCTTCGAAATCATCCAGGGTCGTTCACGGGCCATTCAGGACGCCTTGCAACTGGGCCGGATCGCCAGTCGCAGTGACTCGACCACGCTGATTCTCGGTGAGAGTGGCACCGGAAAGGAGCTGTTTGCCCAGGCCATCCATAACGCCAGCGACCGCAGTGGCGGTCCGTTCGTGGCGGTCAATTGCGGGGCCATTCCCCGGGATCTGGTGCAGAGCGAACTGTTCGGCCATGTCGAAGGTGCGTTCACCGGATCGGCTCGCGGCGGCTCGGCGGGCAAATTCGAACTGGCCGATGGCGGGACGATCTTCCTCGACGAGATCGGTGATATGGCCTTTGATGCGCAGGTCAGCCTGCTGCGCGTCCTGCAGGAAGGCGAAGTGACGCGGGTGGGGGCGAAAAAATCGCTGCGGGTCAACGTGCGCATCATTGCCGCCACTCACCGCAACCTGAGCCAGGCCGTCGCCGACGGGGCCTTTCGCGAGGACCTTTATTACCGCCTCAATGTGCTGAGCCTGACGGTGCCGCCGCTGCGGATGCGGCGGGAGGATGTGCCCTTGCTGGCGCGGCATTTCCTCGCGCGGTGTGCCCGGTCGCTGCGAAAGCCGATACGAGACCTGTCACCACAGGCGCTGGAGGTTCTCGATGCCTATCATTGGCCGGGGAACGTCCGTGAGCTGGAAAACGTCATTGAGCGCGCGACCAACCTGGCAACCACCGAACTCATCCAGGCGAATGACCTGGCCCTGGAAGTCAGGAAGGGCGGACGGCCCTCGGCCCGCGAGGCTACTCCGGAACCCAGGGCGGCCGTTGATCTGGATACCCACGAAATAAATGCGATCATCGCCGCCCTGCGGGACACACGCGGCAATATCCGCCTGGCCGCCCGACAGTTGAATGTGTCCCGGGGCGGGCTGTACAACAAGATGAGCCGGTTCGGGCTCAACGTCGAAGCGTTCCGCTCGGCGCAGGACTGACCCGATCGCCTCGCTGTGCGGTCACCTGCGGTCACGCTCTCGACCCAATGCCACCAGGCACCCGCCAAGCAACAGCGCCGCGCCCGCCACCAGCACGGGCGATGGCCGTCGCGCAGGCTTGCGCCAGCCGCCTTCGATTTTACGCGGCCCGCTGGGCGGGTTGAACAGGTTGCCCGAGGATGAAGCCAACGCCGGACTGCGGTTCAGGGCCAGACGCGTCAACCAACCGGACAGTTGCGGGAAGCCGGGCAAGAGGACATGGGCGACTCTCGCCAGTACCGCCGCGCTGCCCACGGTGGTGCTGGGCTTGGGGTTGAGCGCACAGCTGACCATCGCTTCGGCAACCCGCTGCGGGTCGTAGACGGGAGGCGGTGGCTTGAGCGCATGGCCGGTGTAATTGGCGCCGTCGCGAAAGCCCGGCGTGTCGATGACGGCGGGGTAGATGTCGCAGACATGGATGTCCCGGTATTCGCCGAGTTCACCGCGCAAGGCTTCGGACAAGCCGCGCAAGCCGTATTTGCTTGCCGAGTAGGCAGCGGCATAGGGCTGGGCGACCCAACTGCCCAGCGACAGGGTGTTGATCAGGATCCCGCGCTTCTGCGCCTTGAAATAGGGCCATGCCACATAGGCGCCCCGCAGGTAGCCGAGCAGGTCGGTTTGCAGAACCTGTTCATGTACCTCAAGCGGCGTTTGCTCGAAACTGCCCACCGCGCCGACGCCGGCATTGTTGATCCAGATGTCGATGCGGCCGTCGCCAAACGCGGCGGCCTCGGCGGCTAGCGCCTGCATCTGTTCGCTGCGGGTGACATCGGTGCACACCGCCAATGCGGCGACGCCCTGGGCCTGGCATTCGTCGACAACTTCGGCGAGCGCCTCCCGATCACGTGCCGCCAGCACCAGGCGCGCCCGTTGCCGGGCAAACGCCAGGGCGGTGGCACGGCCGATTCCGCTGGACGCTCCGGTGATAACCACGAGTTTTTCCGCCAAGGGATACGACTTTGTCTGAGCGGAGGTAGCGGCGGGGCCCGTGGGCCGGTCGATGTCGGGCTGCAAGGGGGTCAGCTTGAGGCGCACGCCATCGGCCATTATCAGCGTCAGGTCCTCGATGGTGCCGGCCACTCTGCCGGGGTACACCGGCTCGCCCTCGGGGTCGAGCTGGTCGTAGAGGAAGGTCTGGCCTTCCAGCCAGCCCACTGCCGTATTCAATTCAGGGCCCAGGTAATACTTTCCATCAAGGAAAAAACCCGGGAAGTGAGGCGCGCGCTCGATGCTTTCAACGGCGTAACGCTCACCGTGCCGCATGCCGGTTGCTGGGGCAATCATGATCAACACCTCCGTCCTGTTGGTCCTGCGATAGAGAGCAGGGGTCAGGCAGGGGTTCCGTCGAGGTGAGGAAAGGCATTTCGAGTGAACCGCGCTCCACCTCGTTCTGTCACTCGTTGGTCAGGAACGACAAATGATGGAGCCGCCGATGCGACCACTGTATTTCCCCAGCCTGTCTCTCGCTGTCGTGCTGTGCACGGCCTGTTCAAGCCAACCTGCCGCCATATGGAGTTATGCCGACGCCCGGGACCGGGCCAATCAGCCGCCCGACCAGATGTACCCCGAACTGTTCGAAGCCGTGCAGCGTCAGCAGGTGTTCACCGACCAGAAGCATTTCGTCGATGCGTTGCCCAAGCGTGACCCGGCGAAGATCCGTGCCGATTACCTGGCCCGTCGGGAGGGCGCCGATTTCGATCTCGATGCCTTCATAAAGGACAACTTCATCGAATCCGGCCAGGCTGAAAGTCCTGCCCCCGAACCGGGTGCGCCGATCAAGGAGCACATCGATAATCTCTGGCCCGTGCTCAGCCGAACCTACACCCACGTGCCGCCCTACAGCAGCCTGCTGCCGTTGCCGCAACCGTATGTAGTTCCGGGCGGACGTTTCCGCGAAATGTATTACTGGGACTCGTATTTCACCATGCTCGGTCTGGAGCAAAGCGGCGACAAGGCGCAGGTTCGCCAGATGACCGACAATTTTGCCTACATGATCGACACCTACGGCCATATCCCCAATGGCAACCGCAGCTACTACCTGAGCCGCTCGCAGCCACCGTTCTTTGCTTACATGGTCGAGTTGCAGGCGCACATCGAAGGCGAGCAGGCCTACGGGCGCTACCTTCCCCAGCTGCAAAAGGAATATGCCTACTGGATGGACGGGGCGCAGGCCCTCAAGGCCGGTGAGGCGGTGCAGCATGTCGTCAAGCTCGCCGATGGCAGTGTGCTCAACCGTTATTGGGATGCCGACGCTACGCCTCGGCAGGAGTCATGGCTGCAAGACACGAAGACCGCCGAACAGGCGCCACAGCGACCCAAGGAGGAGGTCTGGCGCGACTTGCGCGCCGGGGCCGAAAGCGGCTGGGATTTCAGCTCCCGCTGGCTGGGGGACGGCAAGAACCTGGCGACCATCCGAACCACGTCGATTGTGCCGGTGGACCTCAACAGCCTGATGTTCCACCTGGAGCGCACCATCGCCAAGGCCTGTGAGACGGTGGCGAACACGCCTTGCGTCCAGGCCTATGGGCAGCGTGCCGAGCAACGCCAGCGCGCCATCGAGACGCACTTGTGGAACGCCGAGGGTGGTTATTACGTGGACTACGACTGGCAGCAGAACCGGCAACGGCCGGGATTGACTGCCGCAACGCTGTTCCCGCTGTACACCGGCCTGGCCTCTGCCGAACGCGCCGATCGTACCGCCGATGCGGTGCGTCGAGGTTTGTTGCGTCCGGGCGGCATCGCCACCACCCAAGTCAATAACGGCCAGCAGTGGGACGAGCCCAATGGCTGGGCGCCGTTGCAATGGGTGGCGGTCGAAGGATTGGACCGCTACGGACAAACGGAACTGGCCCGGGAAGTTGGCAACCGCTTTCTGAAGCAGGTCCAAGACCTTTATCTCAAAGAGGACAAATTGGTCGAGAAGTACGACGTGTCCGGACAGGGCGACGGCGGTGGGGGCGGCGAATACGAACTGCAGGACGGCTTCGGCTGGACGAACGGGGTAACACTGAAGCTGATGAATAAATACGACGGTTGAGCCGGGCGGGATCGATGCTATTCTTCGCAAAATCTGCGAAGAATAGCGCTGCCGTGGGGCTTATGAACACGAGTCGTGATCAGTTTCCATTACCGGAGGACCTGAAGGTCTTTCTCACCGTCGTTCGAAAAAACGGCTTTGCCAGTGCCGCGCAAGCGCTGGGTTATTCACCGGCCTATATCAGCAAGCGCATTTCGGTACTGGAAGCAACGCTCGCCACGCGCTTGCTGCACCGTACCACCCGGCGCATCGCCCTGACCGACGATGGCGAGCGCGTGCGGGTCTGGGCCGAAAAGCTATTGGGGGATTTCGAGGAGTTTGTCGGTGAAATCGCCCAGGCGCGACATCAGCCCAGCGGCGCTCTGCACATCTGCAGCAGTTTCGGTTTTGGCCGCAACCACGTCGCACCGGCCATCGGCAAACTGTCGCAGGCGTACCCACGGCTCGACATCCGCCTGGACGTATTCGACCGCGTCGTCGATATCGTCGGCGAAGGCTTCGACCTGGAGATCCGCGTCGGTGATGACCTGCCGGACCAACACCTGGGGCGCAAGCTGGCGAGCAATCGGCGGATACTCTGCGCAAGCCCGGAGTATCTGCAACGGCGGGGCATCCCGCATTCGCTGGAAGAGCTTGACGCCCATGATTGCCTGGTGCTCAAAGAGCGCAATAACGCGTTCGGCCTATGGACGCTGACCCGGGATGGCGAGGAGGCAACGGTACGCGTCGGCGGCCCGTTATCATCCAACAGTGGCGAGATCGTTCTGGAGTGGGCGTTGAGCGGCGGCGGGATCCTGCTGCGCTCGATGTGGGACGTCAAGCCGCTGCTGGAGCAGGGGCGGCTGGTCCAGGTGCTGCCAGACTATTCGCAAAGCGCCAATGTCTGGGCCGTATACCCGACCCGGCTCAGCCAGTCGGCCAAATTGCGGGTATGTGTCGAGTTTCTCGAGGAGTGCTTCCGGGATTTGTCGATTGGTCAGACATAGTGGCGTCCTCTGTGGGAGCGAGCCTGCTCGCGAAGGGGCCGGCTCATCCAACATCTTCAGCGGCTGACACGCCGCCTTCGCGAGCAGGCTCGCTCCCACACTGTAATATTCGACAGACACAGACCTCACGATATATACGGACCCCCTGTGGGAGCGAGCTTGCTCGCGATAGGGCCAGCCCATCCAACATCTTCAGTGGCTGACACGCCGCCATCGCGAGCAAGCTCGCTCCCACATTGGATTTTCGACAGACACAGACCTCACGTATACACGGACCCCCTGTGGGAGCGAGCCTGCTCGCGAAGGGGCCAGCCTAACCAACATCTTCAGCGGCTGACACGCCGCCTTCGCGAGCAGGCTCGCTCCCACATTGGATTTCGACAGGCGCAGATTTCTCAGCCCACAGGGGAAGCCCGGACCTACCAAAATCAGGTCAAACCCAACCCCTACAACCAGGGATTCTCCGCCAGATGCCGACGCTCGAACCGGCGAATCTGCTCGGCACGCTGGAGCGTTGCGCCAATGGCATCCAACCCCAGCAGCAACGACTCCTTGCGCAGTCTGTCGATCTCGAACGCCATAACGCTGCCGTCCGCCAGCTCAATGCGCTGCTCGGGAAGGTTGACGCTGATAGCGGCCGTATCCGCACGGCCAACGAGTTCGGCAATCTTTTTCCACTGGGCCTCGGCAAGCTCAATCAGCAGCACCCCGTTTCGCTGGCAATTGTCGTAGAAGATCCCGGCGAAACTCGTACCGATCAGCGCCCTGATCCCTACCTGCTTCAAGCCCCAAACCGCATGCTCACGGCTTGAGCCACAGCCGAAGTTTTCGCCCACCACCAGGAAGGTCGCATCGCGCCAGCCAGGTTGATTGAGCACGAAATCCGGATTGGCAACGCCAGGCTCGCGCCATCTCAGGTCAAAGAACAGGCCCCGGTCCAGCCCCTGGCGGTCGATGCCCTTGAGGAACTGCTTGGGCATGATGACGTCGGTGTCGATGTTGGCGGCCAGCAGCGGGGCGGCGATGCCGGTTACGGTGTCAAAGGGTTGCATCTTCAGGCCTCCGGGAGCAGTGAGCGGACGTCGGTCAGGTGACCGGTTATCGCGGCGGCGGCCACCATGGCCGGACTCATCAGGTGAGTGCGCGCGCCCGCGCCCTGGCGTCCTTCGAAATTGCGATTGGTGCTGGATGCGCAGCGATCACCTGGTGCAAGCACGTCGTCGTTCATCGCCAGGCACATCGAGCAGCCGGACTGGCGCCATTCGAAACCCGCGTCGCGGAAGATCGCAGCCAGTCCTTCCTCTTCGGCCTGGTCGCGCACCGCGGTGGAGCCGGGCACGATCATCGCCCGCACATGGGCCGCGACCCGCTTGCCGCGGACGACCCGTGCCGCGTCGCGCAGGTCTTCGATGCGCGCATTGGTGCAGGAGCCGATGAAGGCATGGCTGATCTGCACTTCGCCAAGGGGCATCCCTGGCGTCAGCCCCATGTAGTCCAGCGCCCGCTGCAGGCCCTGGCGCAGGATCGGGTCGGGCTGCGCCGCCGGATCCGGTACCTGGCCGCCAATCGGCGCTGCCTGGTCGGGGCTGGTGCCCCAGGTCACCATCGGCTCCAGCGCAGCGACATCGAGGCTCACTTCCCGATCGAATACCGCATCCTCATCGCTGCGCAGGTCTTGCCACTTGGCCACGGCCTGTTCCCACAGCTCGCCCCGAGGCGCACGGGGTTTGCTTTGCAAGTAGTTAAAGACTTTGTCATCGGGGGCCATGAACGCGCCTCTCGCACCCGCTTCCACGGCCATGTTGCAGATGGTCATCCGCGCTTCGACGCTCAGTGCGCTGATGACCGGGCCGGTGAATTCGATTGCGTAGCCCGTAGCGCCCGAGGCGCCGATTTTTTCGATCAGCGCCATGATGACGTCCTTGGCGGTGACGCCCGCGCCGAGGGCGCCATTGACCGTGACGCGCAGGGTTTTCAGACGCTTGTAGACCAGCGTCTGGGTGGCCAGCAAATGTTCGATTTCAGAAGTGCCGATGCCGAAACCGAACGCCCCGAGCGCACCGTAGGTGGTGGTATGGCTGTCGCCGGCGGCGATGACCATGCCCGGCAGGATGAAGCCTTGCTCGGGAGCGACGACGTGCTCGATGCCCTGGCGCTTGTCGAGCACATCCAACAGTTCGATGCCGAAGTCTCGGCAGTTTTCGGCGAAGTAGGACACCTGCCGGGCGCCGCCCGCATCCGGCATGGCCGCGATGCGTTGAGGCGTGGTCGGGTTGACGTGGTCAACCACCGCGAGGGTTGCGCTGGGGCGCCAGACGCTGCGGTGGGCTTCGCGCAGGCCGCTGAACGCTTGCGGGCTGGTGTATTCGTTGGCGACCTGACGGTCGATGTACAGCAGCACGTGGCCCTTATCATCCAGCGGGCAAACGGTATGGCTGTCGATATGTTTCTGATAAAGCGTTCTCGGGCTGTTCATTTTCGCGCGCTTCTTGTCCTGGCGGGGCTTGCTGTGAACAGCATATGCCCCGCCCTGAAAGCATCAAGCGGGCAAAAGTGAAGGCGTTGCACACGAGTCGTGATCAATCACCCAAGGGGCGGCCATCAACGTCGTCCAGTCCGGGTGCTGACGTCTACCCATACGGCCAGGACCAGAATGCTGCCTTTGACAATCATCTGCCAGTAGCTGTCGACGTCGAGCATCGACATGCCGTTGTCCAGGCTGGTGATGACCAGCGCGCCTAGCAGCGCACCGTAGACCGTCCCGGAGCCGCCGCGCATGGAGGTGCCGCCGATGAAACAGGCAGCGATGGCGTCCAGTTCGCCCATGTTGCCGGCCGAGGGGGAGCCGGCCGCCAGGCGCGCGGTGTTGACCATGCCGGCGAGGGCGCACATCACGCCCATGATGCCGAAGATCCAGAGTTTCACCGCTTGCACGTTGATGCCGGACAGGCGGGTGGCTTCCATGTTGCTGCCCACGGAATAGACGCGCCGGCCGAACACGGTCTGGCTGGTCACGTAGCTGAACACCCCCAGCAGGACCAACAGCAGCAGCACCGGAACCGGAATCCCGTCGTAGCTGTTCAACGTATAGACGAAACCGGCGAGCACTGCGCCGATCAACACCACCCGCACCACGTCGCGCACCAATGAATGGGCGGCCAGGCCGTGCAAGGCGCGATTGCGGCGTTGTTTCCAGGTCAGGAACAACGTCAGGGCAAACAGCACCACGCCAAGGCCCGTGCCGACCGCATGGGGCAGATAACCCTGGCCGACATAAACCAGCTCCGGCGATACCGGGGCGATGGTGGTGCCGCCGGTGATGCCCAGCAGAATTCCGCGAAACGCCAGCATGCCGCCCAAGCCGACGATGAACGAGGGGATGCGCAGGTAGGCGGTCATGTAGCCGTTGGCGAGGCCGATGACCAGCCCGCACAGGGCGACCAGGCTCAGGTTCGCCAGTAGCGGAATGTGATAGACCACATCGAGAATCGCCGCGAGCCCGCCGAGCAAGCCCAGCAGCGAGCCCACCGACAGGTCGATCTCGCCGCTGATGATCACCAGCACCATGCCGCAGGCCAGGATTCCGGTGATGGACATCTGCCGCAGCAGGTTGGAGAGGTTGCGCGGAGTCAGGAATCCGCCCTCGGTCTGCCAGCTGAAGAACAGCCAGATGACCGCCACGGCAATCACCAGGGCGAGCATTTTGTAGCGGGTGAACACTTGTTTGACCTGATTCATCTACGCGGATTTCCGATCATTGTTGTCAGGGGCTTCGGGATGGCTGAGCGCGGCCGCAAGCACCTGCTCCTGGGTCAGTTCACGATTGACGAAATCGCCGCGCAACTGGCCGTCGCCAATCACCAGCACGCGGTCGGACACCCCGAGCACTTCGGCCAGCTCCGAGGACACCATGATGATCGACACGCCTTCGGCCGCCAGCGCGCCCATCAGCTTGTAGATCTCGTACTTGGCACCCACATCCACGCCTCGGGTGGGCTCGTCGAGAATCAACACCCGTGGCTTGGTCAGGAGCATCTTCGCCAACACGGCTTTTTGCTGGTTGCCGCCGGACAGGCTGGTGATCGGCAGGAACGGGCTTGCGGTCTTCAGATGCATGCGCGAGATCTCCCGGTCGATGCTGCCCAGTTCGGCCTCGGCATCGATCCGGGTCATCTTCGAGAAGTTCTCCAGCACCGCCAGGGTGATGTTCTGGCCGACGCCCAGGTCCGGGATGATGCCTTGGCGCTTGCGGTCTTCGGGGACCATGCACAGGCCGGCGCGGATCGATTTGAGCGGTGTGCTGCTGTCGATCCGCTGGCCGTCCAGCCAGACCTCGCCTTCATGGCGTCCGGGGTAGGCGCCGAACAGGGCTGACACCAGTTCCGTGCGACCGGCGCCCACCAGCCCGGCGATGCCGAGGATTTCCCCGCGCTTGAGCGCAAACGAAATATCGTCGACCCGTTTGCGCCTGGGGTTGTCGACGTCGTAGCAGGTGATGTGGCGCGCCTCGAAAATCACCTCGCCGATCTCGTGGGGTTCGGTGGGGTAGAGGTTGCTCATTTCCCGCCCGACCATCTGCGTGATGATTTTCGGGATATCCATATCGGCCATGGCGGTGGTCGCGATGTGTTTGCCATCGCGGATGACGGAAATGGTGTCGCACACCGCCGCCACTTCATCGAGCTTGTGGGAGATGTACACGCAGGCCACGCCCTTGGCCTTGAGGTCGCGGATGATGTCCAGCAGCACCTCGATTTCCGAGCGGGTCAGGGCCGAGGAGGGCTCGTCGAGGATCAGCAGACGCGCCTGTTTATTCAGCGCCTTGGCGATCTCGACCAGTTGCTGGTAGCCACCGCCGTACTGCGAAACCGGCAGCGAGACGTTCATGTCCGGCACTTTGAGCTCACGCATCAGGGCTTCGGCGCGATGGATCATCGCCGGATAGTTCATGCGCCCGCCGGGCAGGGTCAGCTCGTGGCCCATGAAGATATTTTCGGCCACTGACAGGTCGGGGACCAGCGTCAGTTCCTGATGGATGATGACGATCCCGGCGGCCTCGGTTTCGCTGATCGATTGGGCTTTCAGCGGCTGGCCGTCCCAGAGGATTTCGCCCTCCCAGGTGCCATAGGGGTAGACCGCCGAGAGGACTTTCATCAACGTGGATTTGCCCGCGCCGTTTTCACCGCACAGGCCGACACATTCCCCGGGCCGGACCTTGATGTCGATGCCGTTGAGGGCTTTGACACCGCCAAAGGTCTTGACGATGCCGTTCATTTGCAACAGGTATTCGGACATGGCGAGGGCTCGTAAAAAAGGGCTCACAGGCAGCGTTGAGGAGCACCACCCAGCCCTGTGGGAGCGAGCTTGCTCGCGATGAGGCCGTCACATCCGACACCAATGTTGACTGTCAGGCCGCCATCGCGAGCAAGCTCGCTCCCACAGGGACTGTTTGGCAAAAAGTCCCGGGGTGCGCTTTGATCACTGCCCGGCAATCTGCGCCTTGGTGTAGAACCCGTCCTTTTCCAGCAGGTCGATGTTGTCCTTGGTCAGCGCGGTGGGCGTGAGCAGGATGGTGTCGACCTTCTTGTTGCCGTTGTCGTACTGCGAGCTGTAGGTGGGCTTCTCGTTGCGCGCCAGTTGTACCGAGAGCTTGGCGGCTTCGGAAGCGATCAGTTTCAGCGGCTTGTAGACCGTCATGGTCTGCGTGCCGTCGATCACGCGCTTGACCGCCGCCAGGTCGGCGTCCTGGCCCGAGATCGGTACCTTGCCGGCCAGCTTCTGCGCGGCCAGGGCCTGGATGGCGCCGCCGGCGGTGGCGTCGTTGGAGGCGACGATGCCATCGATCTTGTTGTTGTTCCGGGTCAGGGCGTTTTCAACGATGCTCAGGGCTTCGGTGGGGTTCCATTCCTTCACCCATTGCTGGCCGACAATCTTGATGTCGCCCTTGTCGATGGCCGGTTGCAGCACCTTCATCTGGCCTTCGCGCAGGATCTTGGCGTTGTTGTCCGTAGGGGCGCCGCCCAGCAGGAAGTAGTTACCCTTCGGCGCTGCCTTCAGGACACCGCCGGCCTGCATCTCGCCGACTTTTTCGTTATCGAAGGAAATGTAGGCGTCGATGTCGGCGTTGAGGATCAGCCGGTCATAGGACACCACCTTGATCCCGGCCTTCTTGGCTTCAGCGACGGCGTTGGTCAGCACGGTAGCGTTGAACGGCACGATGACGATCACATCGACGCCCCGGGAAATGAGGTTTTCGATCTGGGAAATCTGCTTCTGCTCGTTGGCGTCCGCCGATTGCACGTAGACCTTGGCGTCGAGTTTTTCCGCCGCCGCGACAAAGTAGTCACGGTCGCGCGACCAGCGTTCCAGGCGCAGGTCATCAATGGAAAAACCGATTTTCGGGTGGGTCGCGTCGGCCATGGCCGGAAGCGACAGCAGGGCGAGGGCGCCGGCGAGCAGGGTACGTTTGAAGGTTTTCATGGTGGTGCGTCCTTTTATTGTTTTTTGAAAGACACTGCCTGACGATGAACATGATGCCGGTAGAACTGTAGAGACTTGTTCGACGTTCCGGGCGCAGATTTGTCGCGCGAATGTAACAACCTCCCTGCGCCCACGGAGGTTGCCTGTGGTCAGGGGTAAATGAACCGGTTGACGACGTTTTCCAGCATCTCCTGCCGACCGCTGACGGCCTGCGGATTCAGCTCGTTGGTGAACGCATGCTCAGCCAGTGATTCGAGGCTGAAGTCCCCCGCCAGAACCGCTTTGCCGAACGGCTGCTGCCAGCCCGCGTAGCGCTGGTCCTTGAATTTCTGCAGTTGATCGTTCTGCACCATGGCCGCCGCGCGCTCCAGGGACAGGGCGAGCACGTCCATGGCGGCAACATGACCGTGGAACAGATCGACGTCGTCGACGCTCTGGCGGCGGACTTTGGAGTCGAAGTTGAACCCGCCGTTGCCGAAGCCCCCGGCCTTGAGGATTTCATAGGTGGCGAGGGTCATTTCCTCGACGCTGTTGGGAAACTGGTCGGTGTCCCAGCCGTTCTGCGGATCGCCACGGTTGGCATCGATGCTGCCGAAGATTCCCAGGGAGACCGCCGTGGCGATTTCATGATGGAAACTGTGCCCGGCCAGGGTCGCGTGGTTGGCCTCGATGTTGACCTTGATTTCGTTCTCCAGGCCGAACTGTTGCAGGAAGCCGAACACGGTGGCGCTGTCGTAGTCGTATTGGTGCTTGGTCGGCTCCTGGGGCTTGGGCTCGATCAGCAGGTCGCCCTTGAAGCCGATCTTGTGCTTGTGCTCGACCACCATGCGCATGAAGCGGCCCAACTGTTCGCGTTCGCGCGCAAGGTCGGTATTGAGCAGGGTTTCATAGCCTTCACGGCCGCCCCACAATACGTAGTTGGAACCCTTCAAACGCTGAGTGGCGTTCATGGCGCTGAACACCTGGGCGGCGGCGCAGGCGAAGACCTGTGGGTCCGGGTTGCTGGCGGCGCCGGCGGCAAAACGCGGGTTGCTGAAGCAATTGGCGGTGCCCCACAACAGCTTGATTCCGCTTTGTTCCTGATGGCGCTCCAGGTGATCGACCATCTGCGCGAAGTTGTTGCGGTACTCCTTCAACGATTGTCCTTCCGGCGCGACGTCGGTGTCGTGGAAGCAGTAGTAGTCGATGCCCAGCTTGGAGAAAAACTCGAACGCCGCCTCGGCCTTGCCGATCGCCAGTTCCAGCGGATCGCCGGCGTGCTGCCACGGGCGCTTGAAGGTCCCGGCACCGAACACATCGGACCCTGGCCAGACAAACGTATGCCAGTAGCAGACGGCCATGCGCAGGTGCTCGCGCATGGGTTTGCCGAGCACCAGTTTGTTGGCGTCGTAATGGCGGAAGGCGAGCGGCGAGTCGCTGCCGGGGCCTTCATAACGAATCGGCTCGACATCGGGGAAGTACGACATGGGCGGGTTTCCTTTTTATTCTTGGCGGTGTCCCGATACTACCGCCGGCCCGCAGGCTGCTGATTATGAAAATCACCAATCGGCAGTTCGATTTTGAGTATTGAGATTCGCCGTTCGCGCGCCTAGTCTGTGTCCATCGGCCCAGGGTAAAAACAATGAAAATCGTCCCGCCCGTTCACCGCATCGCCCTGCTGTTCAACGGCAGCAAGATCTACGACCGCGGCATCATCAGCGGCATCGGCAACTACCTGAGCAGCACGCGCGCGTCCTGGGACCTGTTTCTCGAGGAGGATTTTCACTGCCGGTTGAAAGGGATCGAGCGCTGGCAGGGCGATGGAATCATCGCCGACTTCGATGACCCGCTGATCGGCGAGGCGCTGGCCGGGATCAAGCTGCCCGTGGTGGCGGTGGGGGGCTCGTATCAGGACGAGCGCGCCTATCCGAAGGGTATTCCATATGTCGCTACGGATAATCACGCGCTGATCAAGTTGGCCTACGCGCATCTGATCGAAGCCGGGTTGACACAGTTCGCCTGTTTCAGCCTGCCCGAAGCCCAGGCCAATCGCTGGGCCCAGGAACGGGAAAAGGCCTTTCGTCAGTTGATGCAGCGCGATGGCCTGCCGGCGCAGGTGTACCGCGGCATGGGCACCAGCGCGCCGCTTTGGGACAGCGCGGTCGAGCAGCAGATCGCCTGGCTGCAGAGCCTGCCCAAACCCATCGGCATCATCGCTGTCAGCGACGCGCGGGCCCGGCAGTTGCTGCAAGCTTGCCTGACAGCCGGGATCGCCGTGCCGGAGCAAGTCGCGTTGATCGGCATCGACAACGACCCGCTGACCCGCAGCCTGACCCGGGTGCCGCTCAGTTCGGTGGTGCAGGGCACCGAAACCATGGGCCGGACCGCCGCGCGCCTGCTTCATCAGATGCTGCACGGCATGCCTTCCACCGGCACCCAGGTGTTGATACCGCCCGAGGCGATCAACGTGCAAGCGTCGAGCCTGCACCAGCCACTGGGCAATCCTTATGTCATGCAGGCTTTGTTGTTCATTCGCCAATACGCCTGCCAGGGCATCAAGACCGCGCAAGTGGCGGCGTATGTCGGCGTGTCGCGTTCATCCCTGGAGTCGCATTTTCGCAAGGAGCGTGGTTGCAGCGTTCACGACGAGATCCTGCGCTTCAAGCTGGCGGCGGCGGCCAGCGGGTTGGAGAACACCGAGCTGGCAATTGCCGATATCGCCCGCGATTGCGGCTTCAAGTCGGCGCAGTACCTGCACACGGTGTTTCGCCGCGAATTCGGCTGTACGCCTCGGGGATTTCGCCAGTCAGTCGGATAGCCAGGTACTCATCACCCGCCGATCCAGTTCCTCCCAGTCCGCCATGCCCAACACCCGGGTAGTGTTCAACCCGCGCAGGTAACCGCGCAGTTGATTGGCCGTGTCCCGCTTGAGCTGGGGGGCGATTTCGGCATTGCTCAACAGCACGCTTTCGTACTGGACCAGGTACTCAGCCACCCGCTCACGGAAGTCGGGCAGTACCGCGTCACGAATCAAGTCAAACGTTCTCATCCGTTCCTCATCATTCCGGCTTGCAACTATTGCTATGAGTAATAGTGACCATTAGCAAATGCAAGTTCTGCTTTGCGGGCAATCATTGGAAAATCAGCGCCATCGAGACGCAGCCCAACGTTTTTATTTTCAGGACCGATCCATGCGCCCTTTATTTCTACTGTCCCTGGCGTTTTCCCCGCTGTTATTGGCGGGATGTGCCTCGGCACCGAACGATCCGACCCTGACCTTGCAGACCAGCAAGACCCCGGCCGAATACGCTGAATGCGTCGTGCCGAAGTTGCAAGGCAGCGCTTTGCACCCGATGGTCTCGCAGAGCCAGCGCAGCTACCGCATCGTCGTGCCAAGCAAGATTTCGGCGGACAACGTGCTGGAAGCCTACAAGGCCGGCAGTGGCGGCAAGGTGTTTGTCTACGAGCGCCACCTGCTGGCGTCCAATCTCCTGCCTTCGAGTTTCGAGCGCGCCGCACAGGAGTGCATCTGACCGGCCCGTAAACGCTTTTCTCCGTGCTCCTTTGGTTGGCCGCAACCAACCAATTCCCTTGCCCCGCACCGTCTTCGGTCGCGGGGCTTTTTTTGTCCGGGGACCTCACATACCTTGGTGTGAGAGGATGGCGGACGCAAATCCGCCGCAGAAAAAAGGACCGAAATGACCATGCTCCCAGCGTACTCCGCGCCATTGGCCCTGGCGCTTGCAGCCTTTTGCGCACCGGCGCAGGCCGCGACGTGGCAGATCTGCGATATCCAGCTGCATGTCACCGAAGTGGTGAAACGGCCCACGCCGAAGCTCCAGGCCCAAGTCCTGAAGGCGCGCCCGGCCTCGCCCAGTGTGGAATGCCCGGAAGAGGGCGCGGTGATCAGCTTCATTCCGGAAACCGCCGACTACCAGGCCACGCTGCCACGCCGCAAATGGCCCGGGAAAGGCCAGGCGATACGGATCAAGTACCGCTATCTGGATGGAATCTGCAAGGGCGACGGCAACGACTATCCTTGCCGTATCGAGCATTATCCGTTTGTGGCTCGATGAAAAAGTCGCTCATGGACGTCCAGAACTACCGGGGCTGGATTAAAAGCGAATACCAATGATGCTGCCCGTTGGCCTCCGGCTGGGTAGGCTCCACCATAAAACCACAACGCTTGAGCACTTTCACCGAGCCGGCATTTTGTACATAGACATCGGCTAGCAACCGTTCGAGTCGCCAGTGTGACCGGGCCTGCTCGATCAAGTGCTTCACTGCCAGCGTCGCCAGTCCCTTGCCACAAGCGTGTTGGGCGATTCGATAGCCGACCTGCGCCGTTCGCTCGCTGGTGTCGATGTCCTTGAGGTTCGCTCGCCCGATAATCGCTCCGCCGGCGTCCTCTATGACAAACGGGTGCCAGGTCCCGGCGGCGAAGCCGGACAGGTAATCGCCGATGTGCTCGCTGACCCCCTGCAACGAATAAAACGCCGAGGCGCGCGCATCGATGTGCTGCTCGAACCACTGGCGATTATCCACTTCAAACGCCAGCAACGCCTCGGTGTCGGCGAGTTGCAGGGTACGAATCCTGATGGCTTCCTTGTCCACGTTTCCCATCCTTGTCAGTCGAAGCATTCACAACGCCAGGTCCGGGTCGGAATCGCTGTTTTTCTGCCCCACGGGATCGCTGTTGGTCGGGGCCTTCGATTCGGCGTTTCCACGGATGTCCGGCGGCGGCGCCAGTTTTAGCACATCGCTGGTGTATTTCCATTCCTCATAGACACGATCAGGATCATCGTTTAGCCGTGTGCCATAGCTGGGAACGATCTGGTGCAGTTTTTCCTGCCAGGCCGGCGAGGCCACCTTGTCCTTGAAGACCCGCTGCATCACTTCCAGCATGATCGGGGCTGCCGTCGAGGCACCAGGGGATGCGCCAAGCAGGCCGGCAATGCTGCCGTCCTGGGAGGCGACTACTTCGGTGCCCAGCTTGAGCACGCCACCTTTTTCCTCGTCGCGCTTGATAACCTGCACGCGCTGGCCGGCTTGCCAGAGGCGCCAGTCTTCCTTCCTGGCCTGGGGAAAATATTCCTGCAGGGCCTTGAACCGATCATCGTCGGAAAGCATCAGTTGGCCGGCCAGGTATTCAACCAGCGGGTATTGTTCGATGCCTACTTTGGTCATCGGCCAGATATTGTGCGGGGTCATGCTGGTGAAAAGGTCGAAGTACGAGCCTTCCTTGAGGAATTTGGTGGAGAAGGTCGCAAACGGACCAAAGAGGATGACGCGCTTGCCATCCAGTACGCGGGTGTCCAGGTGCGGCACCGACATCGGTGGCGCGCCAGTGGAAGCGATGCCGTACGCCTTGGCCATGTGTCGCTCGGCAATGCCTGGGTTCTCGGCGACCAGGAACGAGCCGCCGACCGGGAACCCGGCGTAGTCGTCTGCCTCCGGGATGCCCGATTCCTGTAGCAGATGCAGTGCGCCGCCGCCGGCGCCAATGAATACGAACCTGGCGTCGGTGGTGGTCGTTTCGCCGTCCTTGAGGTTCTTGTATTCAACGCGCCAGGTACCGTCGTCATTGCGGGTGATGTCGCGCACCTCGCTGGAAAGCTTCAGGCTGAAGTTGGGCCGGCTCTGCAAGTAGCTGACGTACTGGCGGGTGATTTCGCCAAAATTCACATCGGTGCCGATCGGCGTCCAGGTGGCCGCGAGCTTCTGGTTCGGATCGCGGCCTTCCATCATCAAGGGTACCCACTTCCTGATCTGCTCCGGGTCCTCTGAATACTGCATCGGCCGGAATAACGGGCTCGCTTGCAGCGCCTCGTAGCGTTTTTTCAGGAATTTGATGTTGTCGTCGCCCCAGACAAAACTCATGTGGGGGGTGGAATTGATGAATGAAGGCGGATTCTTCAACACGTTGTTGCGCACCTGCCAGGCCAGGAACTGGCGAGTGATCTGGAAGGCTTCGTTGATCTCGATGGCCTTGGAAATGTTGACGTTGCCCTGGTCATCCATCGGCGTGTAATTGAGCTCCGCCAGTGCCGAATGCCCGGTGCCGGCGTTGTTCCAGCCGTTGGAGCTTTCTTCGGCTACCGCATCCAGGCGTTCGACCATTTCCATCGACCAGCCAGGCTCAAGCTCGTTTAGCCAGATGCCCAGCGTCGAACTCATGATGCCGCCGCCTACCAGCAGCACGTCGACCTTCTTCGTTTCCGCCGCCTGGGCCCCGTTGACGCCTGATAAGAGCGCAGCGCCCAGCAGGACCGCGATAATGATTCTGTTCATAGTTCCATCCTCGGCGACCCGAGGAGTCGCTCGTTGACCAATTGACGCTACCGACCTTGTGTTGACCTGCATGAAGAAAAGACTGTTCAGCGACCTGGCGGCGGAGAGTGACGAAAGGCAGCCTTGCCCTTGGGCAACGTCGAGGGTTTGACGACCCGAGGGAGACGCGGCATATTGTGCTCGGTTGTGTATATTCATGCTCGTTTATGCAGGTTCAGCTGTCATGAGTGCTACCCACGAAGTGTTTCCCGGCGGACGCCAACGCTTGATCAGCGAGCGGCTTGCCCTGTATGGCCGGGTCATCGCGGCTGATCTGGCGATTGAATTCAACGTTTCTGAACATTCGATACGCCGAGACCTGGGCACATTGGCGGCGGCGGGCTTGTGCAAGCGCGTCTATGGCGGCGCGATTCGCCTGCCGGCCGCCGAAGCGCCGATTGATGTGCGGATCCACCAGGATCCTGCGCGCAAGGATAATCTTGGCCAGGCGGCAGCCGCGCTGCTTAGCGCAGGCCAGCATGTATTCCTGGATGCCGGCTCGACCAACCTGGCCATTGCCCGTGCCATCGACCCGGGGCTGCAATTGACGCTCAGCACCAACTCCCCGCTGATCGCGGTAGAGCTGATGAAGCTGCCCCGCGCCGAGGTCATCCTGCTCGGCGGTCGCATGAACCGCGTCGCGGGCGGGGCGATCGGTCTGGCCGCCGTCCAGCAATTGCGCCAGTTCAATTTCGACTTGTGCTTTGTCGGGGCCTGCGCCATCGACCCGGACAATGGTGTCACGGCGTTTGGCCTGGACGACGCCGAGTTCAAGCGCGCGGTGGTCGCGGCCAGCGGTCAGGTGGTGGTGGCGGTGACCAACCAGAAGCTGTCCAGCGTCGCTCATTATCAAGTGGCTTCTTGTGAAGAGGTGACCACGCTGGTGGTGGAGCAGGACGCGCCGCAAGAGCGACTCGGCCCCTTTTTCGAGCGAATCTCCAAAGTCGTGAGGGCGGTCGAACAGCAATAACGCAAGGCAAGGGGATTCGACCCATTGTCCGCCAGACGATTTACGTCTAGTTTGCTGGCCCATCATAAGTACAAAAGTCAGGAGTCATCGATGCAACCGATTCGTCTCGGCCTGGTGGGCTACGGCAAGATCGCCCAGGATCAACACGTTCCCGCCATCCAGGCCAACCCCGCGTTCGAACTGGTAGCGGTCGCCACGCAAGGCAAGCCCTGCGCCGGTGTGGAGAATTTCCAGTCCTTGGGTGAGTTGCTGGAAAACGGCCCGCACGTCGATGCAATTGCCTTTTGCACGCCGCCACAAGGGCGATTCGGTCTGGTCCGGCAGGCGCTGGCTGCCGGCAAGCATGTGCTGGTGGAGAAACCGCCCTGTGCCACCCTGGGCGAAGCGATGGCGCTGGTGGAGCAGGCGAGCGAGCAAGGCGTCAGCGGCCTGTTCGCCTGGCATTCGCGTTTCGCCCCGGGCATCGAGGTTGCCCGGGACTGGCTCGCCAGTCGCACGCTGCAAAGCGTCCGGATCGATTGGAAGGAAGACGTGCGCAAATGGCACCCCGGCCAGGCGTGGATCTGGCAACCGGGCGGCCTCGGGGTCTTTGATCCGGGCATCAATGCCCTGTCGATCGTCACCCATCTGCTGCCGCTGTCGCTGTTCGTCGAGTCGGCCGAGTTGCGCGTTCCCGACAATTGCCAGTCACCGATTGCCGCGAGCATCAGGATGTCGGATGCCCGCCATCTCGATATCCGCGCCGAATTCGATTTCGACCATGGTCATGATGAGCTCTGGAGCATCGAGATTTGCTGCGCCGAAGGCGTTTTGCGACTGGACAACGGTGGTGCGTTGTTGAGCATCGACGGCGTGCGCCAGTCAGTGTCGGAGGAGGGCGAGTACGCGGCGGTGTACCGGCACTTCCAGCAGTTGATCGGTAACAAGGCCAGTGACCTGGACCTGCAACCGCTGCGCCTGGTTGCGGACAGCTTTTTCGTCGGCAGCCGGACCTTGGTCGAGCCGTTCTACGACTGAATGGCGAGCGGGCCCATCTTCATGGGGGATGGGCCCGCGGCCTGCCTATTGATGTATTTCGGCAACCGACATGGTGAAGATCAGCTTCGACTTGCCGGCGTTGGAATACGTGTGTGCCACGTCGGTTTTCGCGACCGCCGAGCTACCGGCGGGGACGACCAGTTCCGTTTCTCCCACCACACATTTCAGTGTGCCTTTTTCTACATGGAACAGCTCAAGCGTGCCTTGAGGGTGTCCGGCCGAGGCGAAGGTTTCGCCGGGAAACATTTCCCAGCGCCACAGCTCGATCATGTTCGGGCCTGGCGTACCGGCCAGCAGGCGCGCGCTGCCTCCCAGCTCTCCGGTCCAGAGCGTGGGAATATCCTGGCTGTCGATGACATGGGCCGAGGGAGCTTCCGCCACGTTGACAATGTCGGCCACCGAAAGGCCCAGCGCCGCGGCGATCTTGCACAGGATGCCAATGCTCGGGTTGGCCGTGCATTTCTCGATTTCCACTACCATCCCTTTGCTCACGCCCGAGCGCCGGGACAGTTCGTCCAGCGTGATTTTCTGAGCCTTGCGCGCCTGCTTGAGCGTGCGCGCAACGGCCAGGCTCACCGCGTGGGCGTCCGCGCCAGGGACGGTCGATAGGGGGCTGTTCAGGGGCATCACCAAGGATCGCGACAAATGTGCCAGGGATTCTCGGCGTTTGCCGGGGACGGCGTCAATCGGCTCATCGCACTTTGCTGACTAAAAAGTCGATATATTGACTTTGGCGGTCGGCGGTGACTAGCATGAAAACCGATTTTGAATTGCTGGAGAATGCTGATGCTGTCGGTACAGCCGTTGATCGACCAAGCCGTTGCCGAGCTGGCGCCGGGGTTCAGGGCCCTGAGCATCGTCGCACAGGCTGCGCCGCTCACCGATCCCGACGTCGCCCGCGCGGCGCTGGAGCGGGCCTGTCAATCGGTGCTGGCGGGCGGGCCGGCCTGGGCGGAGGCCCATTTGCAGCAGTGGGCCCAAACGTTCCGACTGTTCGGTGCCAAGCCGCAACGCACACCTTGTTCAGCCGAAGCGTTGCGCAAGCGGGTGCTGCGCGACGGCGGTTTGCCGAGCCTTGATCCGGTCGTTGACCTCTACAACGCCATCAGTCTCGAATATGCGATCCCGGTGGGCGGGGAAAATATCGAGGCGTACACAGGCTCGCCGCGACTGGTGATTGCCGAGGGTGGCGAACCGTTCGATACGATGAAAGAGGGCGCGCCTGCCCATGAATATCCCGACGCCGGCGAAGTGGTCTGGCGCGACGACCAGGGCGTGACGTGCCGTCGCTGGAATTGGCGCCAGGGCGTCAGGACCCGCTTGGACGCGGAGGCCCGGCAGATGTGGTTCATCCTCGAAAGCTTGCCGGCGATGCCGCTCGAAGCGCTGACCGAAGCGGGCGACAGGCTGATAGAAGGGTTGCAGTCGATGATGCCCGGCGTGCAGATCGAGAGCGTGCTGATCGGGCCCGGAAGCTAACGCGCTGGCGAAAGCTCTCGTGGCGAGGGAGCTCGCTCCCGCTGGTCTGCGCAGCAGACCCAACCCAGCCAACGCAGTCATTCAGGCATATCGCATTGACCGGCTGACGACTGCTGCGCAGCCGAGCGGGAGCAAGCTCCCTCGCCACAGGAGGTTGCGCGCGTCATTCAGTCCAGGTCTTGCGCGCTATGCCGCTCTGGCACCTGGCTCGTTTCGTCGCCCCAGGTCCGGTTGACACGCTGTCCGCGCGCCACGGCGGGACGCTTGGCGATTTCCTCCGCCCAACGCTGCACGTGGGTGTATTCGTGGGCCGCCAGGAACTCGGCCGCCGAGTACACGTTGTTCCGCACCAACTGGCCATACCAGGGCCAAACCGCGATGTCGGCAATGGTGTACTGGTCGCCGGCCAGGTAGCGGTTTTCAGCCAGGCGACGATCCAGCACATCCAGTTGCCGCTTGGCTTCCATGGTGAAGCGATTGATCGGGTATTCCAGTTTCTCCGGCGCGTAGGCGTAGAAATGTCCGAAGCCGCCACCCAGGTAAGGCGCCGAGCCCATCTGCCAGAACAGCCAGTTCAAGGTTTCGGTGCGCCCGGCCGGATCGCTCGGCAGCAGCGCAGAAAATTTTTCCGCCAGGTACAGCAGGATCGAACCGGACTCGAACACCCGGATCGCAGGTTCGACGCTGCGGTCCAGCAGGGCCGGGATCTTGGAATTCGGATTGACCTCGACGAAACCGCTGGAGAACTGGTCGCCTTCGCCGATGCGAATCAGCCAGGCGTCGTATTCCGCGCCGGTGTGCCCGAGCGCCAGTAGCTCTTCGAGCAGGATGGTCACTTTCACGCCATTGGGCGTTGCCAGCGAATAGAGCTGCAACGGATGCTCGCCGATCGGCAGGGTTTTTTCATGGGTCGGCCCGGCGACAGGGCGGTTGATGCTGGCGAAATGGCCGCCCGAGGGGGCTTCGTGCTTCCAGACTTTGGGCGGGACGTAAGACGCTTGGCTCATGGGACGTACCTTATCGTTTGAATGCGCTGATCCTGAAGCGAAGCCATAGCACATTTGCGCTATGGCTCAGGTCGGGGACATGGACTCTAATCTATGGGCGCTCTGTCAGGCAGACAAGGGCCGTCGAAAATAATGCCGAGGGTCAACGGTCATTTCATTTGATGAAACAATGGATTTCAATCCGTGCGTATTCCTGCGCCAGCGCATTGGGCAGAAGATGACTCCACCCGCCCACACACCCAGTCAAAGGGGGTGACGGACGAACCCTGACCGTAGCGCACTGGCCCAGGCAGCGATGCCGCAGGCGCAAGGAGTGATCGATGAACGAAGCCTCGAAAGTAGCCCCTTCGCCCTGGCATGAAGGCGAGTTGGCCTTGCAGCGCACCGTCGGGGCAGTAGAAATGATGGCGGGTGTCGGCCAGCGGCAACTGGCGCGTAGCTGGATGCCGGATCAGCACCGCGAGTTCTACGCTCAGTTGCCTTTCGTGGTGCTGGGCGCGGTGGATCGCCAGGGTGATGTCTGGGCGACCCTGCGTACCGGGCAGCCCGGTTTCATGAATTCACCGGACCCGGAAACGCTGCACATCCACTTCGACCCGGAGCCCGAAGACCCGGCCCAGCAAGGCATGGGCGAGGGCGATGCCATCGGCATGCTCGGCATCGAGTTGCATACCCGTCGCCGCAACCGCATGAACGGCGTCGTGCGCCGCCGGCTTGAGCGCGGGCTGGAGATCTCGGTGAGCCAGGCCTATGGCAACTGCCCCCGCTACATCAACCTGCGCCAGTACCGTTTCGTCGATGAGCAACCCGCCGAATCGCGCCAACTGGTGGCGGCCGACCCGTTGGTCCGGCAGTTGGTCACCGCGGCCGATTCGTTCTACATCGCCACCTACGTGGTACGCGACGGCGAGCGGCAAGTCGATGCGTCCCATCGCGGCGGCAAGTCAGGTTTTGTGCGCATGGACGAGGACGGCACGCTGACCATTCCGGATTTTTCCGGAAACCTGTTCTTCAACACGCTGGGCAATATCCTGCTGAACCCGCGTGCGGGCCTGGTCTTCGTTGATTTCCAAACGGGCGATTTGCTGCAGATGAGCGGTTCGGCGCAAGTGTTGCTGGACGATCCGCAGATCGCCGCGTTCCAGGGCGCCGAGCGGCTGTTGCGTTTTACTCCGCAGCGCATTGTCCATCGTCCGGCGGCGCTGCCGTTGCGCTGGAAAGATCAGGAAGAGGGTGACTCGCCCAATTCATTGATGACCGGCAGTTGGGAGCAGACCGCCGAGCGCTTGCAGGCCGAGGCCCTGCGCAGCCAATGGCGGGCGCTGCAGGTCACCCGGGTGGTGGACGAAAGCCACGATATTCGATCCTTCTACCTGCAAACCAACGACGGCGTCGGTTTACCCCGGTTCGAAGCCGGGCAGCATCTACCCGTACGGATAACGCTGGAAGGACAGCAAGTGCCGTCGATCCGGACCTATAGCGTGTCCAGCGCACCGTCGGACGATTTTCTGCGCATCAGCGTCAAGCGTGACGGCGCGGTATCTTCGCACCTGCATGAGCAGATCCAGGCGCTCCACCAGATTGACGCCCGGGCGCCTCAGGGCCATTTCACGGTGAATCCGACTGAGCGCCGGCCTTTGGTACTGCTGGCGGCGGGCGTCGGTATCACACCGCTGTTGTCGATGCTGCGCGAAGTGGTCTATCAGGGGAAACGCATCAGCCGGATGCGCCCGGTCTGGCTGGTGCAAAGCGCTCGCCACGTGGCCGACCTGGCCTTTCGCGAGGAGATCGACGAATTGGTAGCCCGTGCCGATGACAAGTTGCGAGTGCTACGCATGGTCAGCCAGCCGCCCAGCGACGGGACGGTCGGGCAAGGCTACGACGTGGCCGGCAGAATCGAAGTGACGCTGCTCAAGCAACTGTTGCCCCTCGATGATTACGATTACTACCTGTGCGGGCCGGGCAGCTTTACCCAGGCGCTGTACGACGGCTTGCGCAAGCTGCGCATTCCCGATGATCGCATTCACGCCGAAACCTTCGGTCCGTCCACGCTGGTGCGCGACGTCGAAGTCAGCGTACCGGCGCCCGAGCAAGTGCCGGCGGCCACCGAAGCGGTAAAGGTGCTGTTCGCCGGTTCGGCCAAGGAGGCCCGCTGGGAACCGGAAAGCGGGACGCTGCTGGAATTGGCCGAGGCGCGGGGCCTGAATCCGGAGTTCAGTTGCCGCGGTGGATCCTGCGGCACCTGCAAGACCCGCATGACCCAGGGCCAGGCGCATTACCTGACCCAGCCGGCCGAGCCCGTGGCCGCCGGCGAGGTGCTGATCTGCTGCGCCGTACCGGCCCAGGGCAGCGAGCCTTTGGTGCTAGAGGTCTAGCGTGCGGCGCTGGCGCTTGTTCCTTCGCCAGCACATTCAATATCCTCACTGCCTGACACTCCGCCTTCGCGAGCAGGCTCGCTCCCACATGGGCCCTGCGGCGCATACACATCCAACGCCTGGCCCGTTCCAGTGTGGGAGCGAGCCTGCTCGCGAAGGGGCCTGTATGTTCAATACCCAGGACAGTGAGTTTATTCCTCAGCCGGTCTCATATGAAAAATGGTATAGGGCAGGATCAGCGTATCGGCGACGAAGCTGAGGGGTAGATCGATGACTGCAAACGGCGCCAGTGCGCGTGCGATGGTCGCGTTATCTTCGGTCGTCGCCTTGAGCACCTGGAGATCGACGGACACGCCGCAATAAGGATGAATACCGCAAAGCTGCCCGGTGCCAAAGGTTTCGTTGGCCGTCGCGCACCCTGTCAGCAGTGCGATGGTCAGAGCAATTCCCACGATGCGCATGGCGGTCCCTCGTAATTGGTGCGCGACTGTAGCACTATGATCGGGCTCAAATTGATTTATCCGCCCGACTCAGCGAACTCGCGATGACTCCTGCCGATTTTCAGTACGTCGCGTCTCTCGGCTTTCGTCACGCACCACCAGCCAGATCCCGATGGCGGAAACCGCCATCCCCAGTGCCATCTGCCATGAAAGCGGTTCGTCGAACATCGCCCAGGCCCACAGCATCGTGATCGGTGGGCTCAGGTACAGGACGCTGGCGACGCGGGTGGTGGACGCCCGGCGCAGACACAGCCAATAGAGCCCGTAACCGCCCATTGTCGACAAACCTGCCGTCCACAACACACTCAGCGCAAACCCCGTACTCGGTATCGGCGCCAGGCTGCCTTGCGTGCCCTCGATCACGGCGAATGCCAGGCCAGAGACGCCAGATTGCAGCCAGAGGTTAGGCAGCAGGCCGAGCGATTGCGAGGCAGGCAGCTGCTTTTGCCAGAGGGTCGCGATAGCCAGCGAAAACATTCCCAGCAATGGCAGCCCGTACGCCCACAGTGGCGCGTGGCCCCAAGCCAGCGCGCCGTGGGTGCCAAGCGCAACGCCGATCAGGCCGACCATCAGCCCGGCCCAGACTCGCGGCGCCAAGCGCTGTCCCAGCGCACCGGCGGCCAGCAACGCCAGGCCTATCGGCAACAGATCGGCGAACAACGCCGCCAGCCCGGCCGGCACGCCCAACGCGATGCCCTGGGTGATGCCAGCCAGGTACCCAGCCATCGCGAGCAGGCCGATGCCGGCGTTTTTCAACAAAGTGACCCGCGAGGCTCGCCGCAACTGCCCGGCGACAAAAGGAAACAGCACCAGTGTGACTACCAGGCAGCGCCAGAACACCACCAGCAATGGCGGCGCGTAATCAATGGAGAATCGCGCACCGACAAACCCGGAGCTCCAGGCCAGAAGCAGGGCGGCCTCCAGCAAAGGCAAGGGGATCAGCCAATAAACGCTGGACGGCAAAGGGCAAGTGATCGATTTGGGCAGGTTCATGGTCACAGGCTACGAAAGCAGCCTAATCTAATAAATCAAAATATCTTGCAGCATTCGTTCAGGAAAGATGAATCATGCCCGCCATTTTGGATATCGAGCTGATACGGACCTTTCACGCCGTCGCCCGCATCGGCAAATTCAGCGCCGCAGCCGAGCAGCTGCACAAAAGCCCGGCGGCGGTGAGCGTGCATATCCAGCGATTGGAAGCGGTCGCTGGCGGCCGTTTGCTGAACCGCGACAATCAGGCGGTATCCCTGACCGCACTGGGCAAACGCTTGCTGCTTTCCACCACCGAGTTGCTCACCACCCACGATCGGGTGCTGGCCGACCTGCACGGCACGCGGCTGGCGGGTCGCATCACGTTAGGCGTGCCGGACGAGTACGCCGACCACGTCATCCGCGACATCCTGCCGACATTCACCGCAGCCTGGCCTAACGTGATCCTCGAGCTCAGGACGGCCCCCAGTTATGCCCTGCGTGAGCAGGTGCAGCGCGGGAAACTGCAAGCGGCCGTGCTCGCTCAGCCGATGGATCAGCCAAGGGAGGAAACCGAGGTGTTGACTACCACGACGCCGGTCTGGGTCGGCGCGATTCACGCGATGGCCAACCCGGCGCAGCCGCTCGCGTTGGCTGTGCATGCAGCGCAGTGCCCTTATCGGCAAGCCATGATGCAGGCGCTCAGGGAGAGCGGTTACCGGCTGCGCGTAGTTCTGGAAAGCCCGTCCAACCAGGCCGTCAAGGCCTGTGTCGAGGCCGGCCTGGCGATCAGCCTGATCGACCGTGCTCGCGTGACCGAGCACATGCGGATCCTTGATGGCCTGCCGGTGATCGCCGACCATGCAGTGGTGTTCATGCGCTCCCAGGCATCACGCGGCAATGAAGCGGTAGACCTGCTTGGCCAGGCCATGCAGCAGCGTTTTCGACTGTAGGCGGGCTGTTTCAGGTGGCGTTGGCCTTGCAGGTCGAGGCCTGGTCGGGCTGCGCCGAAAGCGGAACATCAAACACCCGGTCGAATGCCCACTGAAAAACCAGGGCGTAGAAAAAGAAAAACACGAAGAGCCCCAGGTTTGTCGCCAAAGCCTGCCACAGGCTGATACCCAGCCACGCGGCAATCACTGGCGTGAGGATCAGCGTCAGGCCGCCTTCGAATCCCAGCGAATGCCACAGGCGCCGCCGCCAGTTGCGCTGGCGATTGTCCTGGCGCCGCTCCCAGGCTTCGAACAAACCATTGAACAGCATGTTCCAGGCCAGCGCGACGAAAGAAATCAGCAACGACAGCAGGGTCGAATAACCCATGCCCTGCTGGTAGATCAGCGCCAGTGCGGGGGCCACGAACAGCACGCCGCCGGCTTCGTAGAGGATGGCTTGAAGGATTTTTCGAGGTGCGCCTTGCATCGGTGGTCTCCTGGGAAGGGGGGCAGGACCACAGCCTGGCGAGTTGAGCGGCGGCGCACAATTGAGCTAAATTGAGCCTCGCTCAACCTGAGTAATGCTTGCCGCCATGTTTGCCAGACAGCCCCTGACCGCCTTGCGCGGCTTCGAGTCCGCCGCACGGCTGGGCAGCTTCAAGGCGGCGGCCCAAGAGCTGAGTATCAGCGCCGCGGCGATCTCCCATCAGGTCAAGAGCCTCGAAGCGTTTCTGGGTGTGCGGTTGTTCGAACGCTCCAGCCAGAGCGTACGCCTGAGCCTCGATGGCGAGCGGCTTTATCCGCATATCCACCGGGCCTTGGCGGAGATCCAGCACGGCTTGCAGACGTTGGCGCCGCCTTGTGTCGCGCAATCACTGGTGGTGAGCACGACGCCGGCCTTCGCCAGCCTGTGGCTGATCCCGCGGCTCGGTGATTTTTATCGAGCGCACCCGGACATCAGCGTCCGACTGCACAGCAGCAATGACGTCGTCGACCTGCAGCGTGACGCCAGCATCGACCTGGCGATTCGCGCCGTGTTCACCTCGGATCCGCAACTGTTCGAGCAGCCATTGCTGGATGAATATTTTGCCGTCTACTGCCACCCCGGCTGGCAGCCGCCCGCAATGGGGGCTCCCGTCGAGTTGATCGACGTGCCGTGGCTGAGCAGTTCCGATGTCGCGGTCGATTGGCCGGCCTGGTGCGCCCGGGCCGGCACTTCGGTCTGGCTGGATAATGCCCGCGTGCGGGGCTATGACGAAGAGCAACACGCGCTGCAGGCAGCAATCGTCGGCCACGGTCTGGTGCTCGCCAGCCAGGTCCTGGTTGCAGAGGCTGTGGCCCGTGGGCAGTTAGTGCCTTATCGGCCGGAGGTTCGCCTGGCGGGCGCGCGCTATACCCTGGTGTGCGTACCGGGACGGGAGCGGCAGCCAGCGGTGCGGGCATTCAGTGAATGGTTGCTGGGGCAGGGCGCCTGCTGAAACGAGGCGTCAAACGGCTGGGCCATGGAAAACCCGACTGGCGCGGGAACAGGTTCGAGGTCAAGGCTGTCCCTGAACTTTGGTCGAGACGAGACTCTCGTAACTTTCCGGATGCGGCGCCTCGGTGAAAATCACGTTGGAACGCTCGCTGCGGCACTTGAACTTCACGCCCTTGCGCGGCGTCATCTCCCTGGCCGTCTCAAGGCAGATCTGCCTTGAAGCGTAGGTCGGCCCCGGTCTGCGTTCTTCAACGCAGCCCTCGAAGCCACTGCAAATCGTCATAACGACAAAATATACGGTCATCATCCTTGTATTGCTCCGCTGGGCGATGCGATTGACTACCTCAGCGCCTGCCGCTGTTCAGTTGAACAGGCAGGGCCGATGAGGCGGATGATGAGCGCTTCATCGAACCTTCAGCAATGGCACGCCAGTGCCATTTGTCGGAATATTGTCGCTTTTTCGAATGTTTTTAAAACTGCCGTTTCTGTCGCCAATATATTGGCGAAAACGCCGTTATCGATAGTTTTTGCCAGGGGTCAAAAAGGCCTAGCTCCGCGCCGAGAAATACCATGCAACCAGCGCCGCTAGGCTGATGGAGGCGCCCAGTAAACTCACCGCCTGCCAGCCCCAAAGCGCATACACCTGAGTGGCAGCTGCCGCCCCCAGCGCGCTGCCGACCGAGTAGCAACACATGTACGCGCCAACCATGCGGCTCTGGGCGTCGGGCCGCGCGGCGAAAAGAAAACTCTGGTTGGTGACATGCACCGCCTGCACGGCGAAATCGAGCAGGATCACCCCCACGACCAGCGCGATCAACGACGACTCGGCAAAGGCGATGGGCAACCAGGAGAGCGCCAGCAGCCCCAGGGAAAGGCCGGTCACCCGTTGCCCCCAGCCTCGGTCAGCCCAACGGCCAGCCCTCCTGGCGGCGAGCGCTCCGGCAACGCCGGCCAGGCCGAACAGGCCGATAGCGCTGTGTGAAAGCGACAGCGGCGCGGCACTGAGGGGCAATACCATGGCGGTCCATAGCACGGAAAAAGCCGCGAAGATCAGCAGGGCGAACAGGCCTCTGCTGCGCAGGACCGGTTCAGTCCGGAACAGTTTGAACAGCGATCGAATGAGCCCTGGGTAGGTATGCTGGTTACGTAGCGGTTTGGCGGGTGGAGCTATTTTCCATAACACTGCCGCGATCGTCAGCATCAGTCCTGACGAAACGAAATAAACCGCACGCCAGCCCGCCAGGTCGGCGATCAGCCCTGAAGTGAACCGAGCCATGAGAATGCCCAGCACAATCGCGCTGGTCAGGGCTCCCACGGCCTGCCCGCGTTGGGCGGGTGGAGACAGCAGCGCGGCGTAGGCGACCAGTACCTGCACGACCACCGCCATCAAGCCCGTGAGGCTCATGGCTGCCAGCAGGACCAGCCAGTGCCGGGAAGCGCCGACGGCCGCCAGCGCCAGCACCGATAACGTCACGAGCGTCAGGATCAGCCGCCGGCTGTCGACCTTGTCGCCCAATGGCACGATGAACAGCAACCCCAGCGCGTATCCAGCCTGAATGGCCGTCACCACGATGCCGATCGATCCGGGCGTCACGCCGAGGCTTTGTGCGATGGAGGCGAGTAACGGCTGGGCAAAATAGACATTGGCAACGGCCAGTGCGCAAGTCACCGAAAACAATAACGTCAGCGTTTTGGACAAGCCTCGTTCCAGGGGGGTAAATGCGCTCATGTTCCTCTCCGTGGGCTATGCTGGTTTCAATTTAAAACCTGTCTGCGATTTATGCGGGATTGGGTTTTAAATTGCAACCACATGGGCGAGACTGACCGACGAGTAAACGGCGTACCGCAGCCCCGTCCGAAGGTAAACAAGATGGTTGAGAACGATGTGTCGCATAACCGCGAATGCCCCGTGGCACGCACGCTGGAAGTCATCGGCGATCGCTGGTCGCTGATGATCATCCGCGACGCCTTCGATGGGCTTCGCCGCTTCAGCGAGTTTCAGAAGAACCTGGGGGTGGCCAAGAACATCCTGGCGTCGCGACTCAAGGCCCTGGTCGGGGTCGGCGTGTTCGAGGTGCGGCCCGCCTCGGATGGGAGCGCCTACAAGGAGTACGTCCTGACGGAAAAAGGCCAGGCGACTTTTGCGCTGGTGGTCAGCTTGAGGCAGTGGGGCGAAAGGTTCCTGTTCACCCCGCAGGAGACAAGGTCGCTGTTGGTAGACAACGAGTCGGGGCAGCCGCTGATGCCGATCGAGGTTCGCTCATCAAGCGGCCGGAAACTCGAACCGTGGGATTGTCACCGGGTCAGGCGGGTTGCCGGCGCGTCGTGAAGCCGATGTGCTTCAGCGTTCGGCAGGTTGCTCGTAGCGTTGCTGGATGCGCGCCAGTTCACCGGACCGGCGCAGATGCTCAAGCGCGCTGGCCCACTTGGCAATCACCTGCTCGTCGCTGTCGACGCTGAAGGCGATGTACAGCGAGGAGCGGTAGAGTTCGATGGGAATCCTGCGCAATGTTCCGGCGGGTATTTTCAACTGGCGGCTGTAATACGCCACTCCCGCATCGGTATCGCCGACGATGATATTCGTCCGCCCGGCCAGCAACATGCGGTAGAGCAGCTTGCTCTCGGTGGCGCTCTTGTCCAGGTTGTTGAAGCCCAGCGATTTCAGCATCTGGGGCACCAGGCCGGCATGGCGGGTGGTGATTTGCGGGGCGCGCAGCAGTTGTTCCAGCGAAGTGATCGGCGGCGCGTCTGCCAATTGATAGGCGTGGATGGATTCTTCGACGATCGGCCCGACCCACTTGTACAACGGTTCGCGCTCCGGCGTGCGGAACAGCGAGTACATGATGGTCTTGGGCCGGGTCCGCAATATTTGCGTGGCCCGCATGCTGGGCTGCAGCACTACTTCGAAGTCGTCCCCGGTCTGGGCCATGATGGCTCGGACGATTTCCGTGGTCATACCGGTGAGCTGACTGTTTTCGACGTAGTTGTAGGGTGCCCATTCCTCGGTCACGACCTGATATGGCTCAGCCGCGGCCCCTGAACCGAGCAATATACATAGCAGCGCTGCGGCAGGCATCGAATGCTTCACATGTTCTCCTGATAGGCGGTTCGCCGTTCCTGAGCGAACCCAAGACAAGCATAGACCCAAACACGTGGCTGACGACGGCTGCGGCTCCGTTATGAGAACGATCCCTCAGTTGCGTGCCGTGCCGGGCCGGCTGCGCGAGGGTTCACAAGCCTGGCTGCCTCCGTCGCTGGTACAGTGTCGCGCCTGACCGTGGCTACAGACGCCGGGCCTGCCTGGCGAGAATAGGACTGGAAGTTTGAACGAACAGACATTATCCATGCGCCTGGAGCGCGTGGCAGCGCATGTGCCGGCGGGTGCCCGGCTTGCCGATATCGGCTCCGATCACGGCTACCTGCCGGTGGCATTGCTACGTCGTGGTGTGATCAGCGCCGCTGTGGCCGGGGAGGTGGCGTTGACGCCGTTCCGCTCGGCCGAACGCACGGTGTGCGAAAGCGGCCTGGAACACACGATTGCCGTGCGCCTGGCCAGCGGCCTGGGGGCGATCGAACCCGGCGACGACATAACGGCGATCAGCCTGTGCGGCATGGGGGGCGAGACGATTCGCGACATTCTCGAGGCCGGCAAGTCCCGCCTGAACGGCCGGGAACGGCTGATCCTGCAGCCCAACGGCGGCGAGCAGCCACTGCGCCAATGGTTGGTGGCCCACGACTACCGCATCCTTCATGAGGAAATGCTGCGGGAAAACCGCTTCTACTACGAAATCATCGTCGCCGAGCGCGATGGGCCGGTGACGTACAGCGCCGAGGAACTGTACTTCGGCCCGCTGCAGATGCAGGCTCGCAGCCCGGTATTCCTGGACAAGTGGGAGCGCATGCTGCGCTTCAAACACAAAAACCTGGCTAACCTCACCCGGGCGCAGCAGGGCGTAGCGCAGGAAAAGGTGCAGGAGATCGCACGGCAAATTCGCTGGATCAGCGAATTGTTGGCGTGAGCCGCTCGAGCTGTTCCGCGACTGGCTGACAAGGCGCATCCGCCGCCGTTACATCGAATGGCGGATGCGCTTTTACTTCAACGTTGCGCTGCACCGCGCTCGACCATCGCTCGCCATTGCTGGACGCTGGGTCTTGCCTGCATCTTCGAATGCCATGCCAGCAACGCCTGGCATTCCTCGGGCACTGGCAACTTGACCAGCGAGGCGAAGATCATGCCGCCCAGTACCGCGATGTCTGCCATCGAAAAACGCTCGCCTGCAACAAAAGGGCGTTGGCTCAGCAGGTCGTTGAAATAACGCATGCCCCTGACCGCCTTGTCGCGCATGCGCATGCCCCACTCAGCGTTCTGGTACAACTCGACTTCCGGCCCTAGACCCGGCGTCGCATGGTGGAAGTACACGCTGACCGCATCGAGGAATTCTATTTCGGCGCGCTTGGTCATCATCTGGATCAGGCCTTTCTCCAAAGGCGTTTCACCGGTCAGGGCAGGGGGGCCAACCAGGGCGTCCAGGTACTGCGTGATCGCCGTGCATTCGGCGATGAGCGTGCCGTCTTCCAGCTCCAATACCGGCAGCGTTCCCGAATAATTTATCGCGAGGAACGCCGGCTTCTTGTGTTCGCCTGTCCATAGATTGACCGAGACGAATTCGGTTTTCGAGAGTAGACCTTTCTCTGCCAGGGCGATGCGTACTCGCGCCGGATAGGGGCCGTCAAACCAGTCATGGATTTTCATCATTGGGAGTTCGGAAACGTCGTGGTGGGAGTGGGGAAGAGTCATGATCAAGTTACCTGCCTGTCAATTGGTAGGTAAAAGATTGGGCGACAATTCTTCGGCTGTCAACCCCTACCTGTCACTTGGCAGGTAAACTGGCTGCGGGTACAATCAGCCAGGTTTCAGCCATTCAGAATGAGGAACGGGACGTGAGCGAAAACGCTCGGGAAGCCATCCTGGCAGCCGCTAAAAGCGCTGCGCAGACCCATGGCTACAGCGGAATCAACTTTCGAAGCATTGCCGAAGCGGTGGGGATCAAGAACGCGAGTATCTACTACCACTTCCCCAGCAAGGCCGATCTGGGCGCGGCGGTAGCTGAACGCTACTGGCAGGACGCGGTCGCCGTTCTGAAGACGATCCGTGAGGAGAACCCCGACCCACATGGTTGCTTGCGGCTGTACCCCTCGATCTTTCGCAAGTCACTGGAAGACGGCAACAGACTCTGCCTGTCCAGCTTCATGGCGGCCGAACACGAAGACTTGCCTGAGCCGGTGAAGCGCGAGGTCAAGGCCTTCGCCGACGCCAACGTGGCGTGGCTGGCCGAGGTGCTGGCAGCCGCCGGCACGGGTAGCGTGGAAAAGTGTGAACGCCGCGCCCTGGCCATTTACACCGCGGTCGCCGGTGCCCAGTTGATTGCCCGGACGCGGCTCGACATCAACCTGTTCGACGAACTGATCCTCAGCTACCAGGAGGCCGGACTGATCCCGGCTTGAGCTACTGTTTCAGCACCAGTAATCGATAAGTGCCCGCTTCGCTTTCAATTCCATGGGTGTCATGGGTGAACCCGGGGAACGATCGGTCAAAGCTTTCCAGCGCCTTGAGGTAGGTCAGCACCGGTCCTTCCGATGGCCCTGCATTTTCTCCCGGCATCAGCAAGGGAATCCCTGGTGGGTACGGCACGATACCCGTCGCGGCGATGCGTCCGGCCGCTTCTTCGAGGGTGACTTGCTCGATCTCGTTCTTGACCAGTTTCTCGTACGCCTCCACCGGGCTGAAGTGCGCCTCAGGCAGTGTGCCGAACGCCTGGGCCATGGCGGCAGTGGTCCTGGTTTGTTTCATGGCGGCGAAAATTTCCTCGGCGAGGTCCTTGAGCCCCATGCCGGAATAACGTTGTTGGTTGGCGCTCAACAGGTCGGGCAGGCAGAGTTCCAGTTCCAGGTTGGCGTCGTAGTCGCGCTTGAAGTCGAGCAACGCGTTGACCAGCGTGCCCCACTTGCCCTTGGTGATGCCGATGGAAAACAGGAACAGGATGGTGAAGTCGGTGGTCTTTTCCACCACGATGCCTTGCGTGCCCAGGTAGGCACTGAGCACACACGCCGGAATACCGAAGTCCAGCAGGTTGCCGTCGTCGCCCATCCCGGGGCTGAGGATCGAGACCTTGATCGGGTCGAGCATGCAGTAGCCGTCTTCAATGTCACCGAAGCCGTGCCAGACCTCATTGGGGTGCAGGACCCAGCAGCCTGGATCGACCTTGAGCCTGGCCGGGTCGGCTTCGTGGAACGCAATCGACAACCCGTCGACCTGCACCGACGGCGGCTGCCAGCAGGAAAAGAACCAGTCGTCATGGCTGCGCATCTCGTTCTGCATATGCGAGATGACCTGACGGAAAGCGATGGCCTCCTCGATCGCCTCGCTGGTGAGGATCTGCCCGCTGGGCGCCTCCATCATCGCCGAGCTGACGTCGCAGGAGGCCATGATTGCGTAATTCGGCGAAGTCGAGGCGTGCATCATGTACGACTCGTTGAAGCGCCCGTGGGGGATCGGATTGCGGCCGTTGCGCACATGGATCATCGAGGCCTGGGACAGCGCCGCCAACAGCTTATGCGTGGACTGGGTGGCGAACACGGTCGGTTTCGACGGGTCGTGGTCGTCCGGGCTGCCATGCATCGCAAAGCGATCCTTGTACAGCGGATTAAAACGCGCGTAGCCATACCAGGCTTCGTCGAAATGCAGGCGGTCGACGCTTTGCCCCAACAACTCTTCGACGCGAGTGACGTTGTAGGTCAGGCCGTCATAGGTGGAGTTGGTGATGATCGCATGCACCGGCGTCGGGTCGATGTGACTCTTGACCAGCGGATTGCTCGCGATGGCGGCCTTCACCCCCTCGGCGCTGAGGGTCCGCGGCAGGATCGGGCCGATGATGCCGAAGCGGTTGCGGGTCGGCACCAGGTAGGTCGGAATGGCCCCGGAGAGGGTCATCGCATGCTCGGCGGATTTGTGGCAGTTGCGGTCGCAAAGTGCAATCTGGTCGCGGGTCACACTGGCCATCAGGATGACGCGGTTGGACATCGATGAGCCGTTGGTGACGTAATAGGTGCGGTGCGCGCCGAACACTTTGGCGGCATAACGCTCGCCCTGTCCGATGGGGCCGCTGTGGTCGAGCAAGGAACCCAGCTCGCCGACGGAAATCGACAGGTCCGAACGCAGCAGGTTCTCCCCGAAAAATTCATAGAATGCCCGGCCAGCGGTGCTTTTCAAGAACGCCGTGCCGCCCGCATGGCCCGGTGTGTGCCAGGAATATTCGTAGCTGCGGGCAAACTTCAGCAGCGCGCCGAACATCGGCGGCAGCACCGCCTGGCGATAGCGCTCGATAGCCGCCAGTATCCGCCCGCTGAGGAAACGGCTGGTGTCTTCAGGCAGCCAGATGAAGTCATCGGCATGTTGCATGACGATCAACGGCACATTGGACGCCGTGCTGCGATCACTGATCAGGAACACTGGTACGCGGGTGTTGCGCTCGCGTAGCGCGGTGAGCAGGTCGATGCATTCGCGGTGGTCGTCGCTGGTGTCGATTTCCCAACTGAGCAACACGCATTGGATGGCCGGGTCGGAACTCAGGATCGACTTGGCATCACTCAGGGTTTCGGAGGTCAGCACGCTCACGGCGCGGTCCTCCACGTCGCTGATCAGCTGGATCAGGGCACGACCGAATACGCTGCGTTTGTCGGGCGCATTGGAGACCAGCAAGGCCAGCATCCCCAACAGATTTCGATGTTCCGTCATGGCAAGGGCTCCAGGTTAGCTGCCTTCAGGTGGTTGACGGGAACGGGCTCGCCAACGATGTGCTGCGCCGCGACGGTCTGGGTCGGTACGCTGTTGTTCAACGCCTCCAGGCGGATCAGGCGGGTGTTGACGAAACCGAACAGCGTGTAGCCGACGATGACCGCCACGCCGCCGAGCATCAGCGCCTGTTCGCCTGAGCTGTAGAGCGCGAGGTAGCTGTAGGCCGCCGCGACGCCCGCGACGATGTTGGTGACCAGGGCTTTGTTCGCCGGGACATTCGAAACCTTTTGCAGGGTCACCAGTGTCGCCATGGAGAGAATGTAGGGAACCAGGTTGGTCACCACGGCGAGATTCACCAGCGTATCGAACTGCTTGGCCAGGTCCGGGCTGATGGTCAGCAGCGCCATGGTTGTCTGCATCGCCAGCAGGATCAGCATGCTGATGATCGGCACGCCATGTTTGTTGGCCTTGGCGAAGATCGGCAGGAAATAGCCGGTATCCGCCGAACTCTTGAAGACCTGTGCCACGGTGAATTGCCAGCCGAGCAACGAGCCGATGCAGGCCAGCACCATCAGGCCCATGACGATGTCACCCACCAGCGGCGTGAACATCTTGGCGAACACCAGGCCGAACGGCGCGGTGGAGGAGACCAGCTCGGCGTTGTCGACGATGCCGGCGATGACGTTGGTGGAAACAATGTAGATCACTGCGGCACCAAGGGTCCCGCCGAGGACCGCAATCGGCACGTTTTTTTCGGGATTCTCCACCGCGTCACCGTTGGCGCAGGCCGATTCGAGCCCGAGAAATGCCCAGAGCGTGATCGCCACCGAAGCGCCTGCCGCTTCGTACCAGGTCTTGTCGTGAGGGTTCCAGCCGGCGGCATAAACGCTGCTGTCGAACCAGAACCAACCGACGGTGGAAACCAGCACCACCGGGGCAATGACTCCCCACACCGTCACGGCGCCGATCTTGCCGGTGATGCCTGCGCCGCCGAAATTGGCGAAGGTGGTCAGCCACAACAAAGCGATGGTCGCCAGGCCGACTTGCAGGGAATCCAGCTTGATATCGAACAACGTCTGGATATAGCCGACCGCGGTAATGCTGATCGCCACGTTGGCAATCAACAGCGAAAGGCCGTAGGTGTAGTTGGTGATGTAGTTGCCGGATTTGCCGAAGGTATATTCGGCGTAACCGCCCATGCCGCCGGTCTTGCGGCTGAGCATGCCGCAGCGGGCGAACGCGTAGGCCAATGCCAGCGAGCCCGTGGCGGTGATCAGCCAGGACAGAATGGAGATGCCGCCGACTTCGGCGAGTTTGGTCGGCAGCAATATGATGCCGGACCCCAGCATGTTGACGGCGGTCAGCATGGTCAGCTGGCTCACACTCATCTTCTTGGCGACTGACATTCCCTTGCCTCACATGCATGAAGTGAAGGGCTTAAGCTATAGCAGAGGATTCGCAGTAAGCCAGAATATCGCAGCGGGATTTGGCGCCGCTGGTCAAGAATCGGATCGAAAACTGCCGGGGTGGCACGGGGGACGAATGTCCCCGGTGCCGTTGCTGGTAAAAAGCCCGGCCTGATCAGCCGTCGAGCAAGGTCATCACCTCGGCGCTGTAGCGTTCGCCGGCCACCGCGCCTCGGGCGCCGAAAATCGCATCCAGCTGAGCCAGCTCCTCGGCGCTCAGGAACACGCTGGCGGCAGCGACGTTGGTTTCCAAGTACTTGCGCTGCTTGGTGCCCGGGATCGGGATCACATTGCTGCCCTGGGCCAGGACCCAGCCCAAGGCCAGTTGCGAGGCGCTGATCTGCTTCTGCTCAGCCATCGCCTTGACCCGTTCGACCAAGGCCAGGTTGCGCTGGAAATTGTCGGCCAGGAAACGCGGGTTGAAGCGGCGGTAGTCGTCTTCGGCAAAATCGTCCGGGGTCTTCAGCTCCCCCGTCAGGAAGCCGCGGCCCAAGGGGCTGTAAGCGACAAAAGCGATCCCCAGGCGTCGGCACGTGTCGAGCACGCCGTTGTGTTCCGGCTCCCTGGACCACAGCGAGTATTCGCTTTGCACCGCTGCCAACGGATGCACGGCATGGGCCCGCTGGATGGTCTCGGCGCTGGCCTCCGAAATCCCGATGTGGCGGACCTTGCCGGCCTTGACCAGCTCGGCCATGGCGCCGATGGTTTCTTCGACGGGTACCTGTGGGTCGATACGATGCTGATAGTAGAGGTCGAGGTAATCGGTACCCAGGCGCTTGAGGCTGCCGTCGATCGACTGCCGAACGTATTCGGGGTGACCATTGACGCTCCGGGCATGCGGATCATCGCTGCGCACCAGGCCGAACTTGCTCGCCAGATAGATACCTTCACGCTTGCCGCGCAAGGCGCGTCCGAGCAGTTCTTCGTTGGTGTGCGGGCCGTACATGTCGGCCGTGTCGAACAGGGTCACGCCCAGCTCGACGGCGCGGTGGAGCGTGGCGATGGATTCGCGCTCGTCGGTGCCCGTGGTGTAGAAATCCGACATGCCCATGCAGCCCAGGCCGATGGCGCTGACGTGTGGACCTAGATGGCCAAGTTGACGAGTGATCATGACGTTGTTCCTTTGGGTTGAAGTGACGCGATCAGTCTCCGTAAAACGGTTTTCTGGATAAAGCCGCTGTTTTTGGTTTAACTATTCGTGATTTCTGAATAGTGAGTAAGAACCATGGATCGATTTCAGGCTATGCAGGTGTTCCGGCGCATCGTCGAACTGGGCGGTTTCGGCAAGGCGGCCGACGATCTGGGTTTGCCCCGGGCTACCGTCAGCCTGTTGATCCAGCAACTGGAGGGGCATCTGGGGGTGCAACTGCTACAGCGCACCACGCGGCAGGTGCGCGCAACCCTGGATGGCGAAGCCTATTACCAGCGCTGCGGCCAGTTGCTGGATGAACTGGACGACCTGGAAACCTCGCTGTCCGCGCAACGCAGCCAACCTCGCGGCACCCTGCGCGTTGACATGCCCATCGCCTTCGGCTGCACATGGATCGTGCCGAACCTGGCGGACTTCTATCGGCGCTATCCGCAATTGAAACTGGACCTGGGGTTTCATGACCGGTTGGTTCATCTGCAGCGTGAAGGCGTCGATTGCGCCATCCGGGCCGGCGTCATCAGCGACCAGGCGCTGGTTGCGAGACCGATCGTGCGGTTGTGCCAAGTGACTTGCGCCAGCCCTGGCTACCTGGCCCGTTCAGGTACGCCTGTGGCGCTGGAGGACCTGGCGGAGCACCGCGCCATCGGTTTCGCGTCCGGTAACGGTCGCTATTTCCCGTTCGAATTCGAAGTGGCAGGGCAGGTCCGAGAGCTGCAAATGTCATCCGAGCTGACCGTCAACAACGCCGACGGCTACGTGACGGCTTGCGAGGCGGGATTCGGCCTGATCCAGGCGCCGCGTTACCACGTGCAACGGCAACTCGCCGAGGGGCGGTTGGTCGAGGTATTGAGCGGTCATCCGGTGCCGTCATGGCCGATTTCAGTGGTCTACCCGCCTCATCGACAGTTGTCGCCGAGGGTGAGGGTGTTCATCGATTGGCTGATCGAGTTGCTGCATGGCGCGGCGGATGCGGACGAGGCCCTGATGGTGCGGGTTTAACACGAACCATCTCGAACACCGGTCCCCCGTGGTGGACTGACCCCAAAATGTTGGACGGTCTACTGCCACATGCCCACGGATTGAGTCCTGTATTCCACAGGGCTCAGTCCACCGAGCTTCGATTTGATCCGCTCATGATTGTAATAACTGATGTACTCGTCCAGCCCTACATTCAGCTCTTCCAGATTTTCAAAGCGTTTTAGGTAGAAAAACTCGGATTTCAGGGTGCCAAAAAAACTCTCCATCGCCGCGTTGTCGAGGCAATTTCCCTTACGTGACATGCTCTGCTTTATGCCGCGTTGCTTCAGTGCATGCTGATAGCGAGGTTGCTGATACTGCCAGCCCTGGTCAGAGTGCAGCAGCAGATGAGACGGCCCTTGCAGGCGCTCGAAGGCCTTTTCCAGCATTCCGGTCACCAAGGCAAAGCATGGGCGCGGGGCGGTTTCATAGGCGATGATCTCGCCGTTGTACAAATCCATTACCGGCGATAAATAGAGCTTCTTTGATCCGACTTTGAATTCGGTGACGTCCGTTACCCATTTCTGATTGGGCCGTTGCGCGACGAAATTACGCTCCAGAAGATTCGCCGCGACGGTTCCAACTTGCCCTCTATAAGATCGATACTTTTTTGGGCGCACCAAGGATTTAAGGCCCATGCGGTCCATCAGGCGCTGAATCATTTTTTCACTGACCGACTCTTTCTTTTGAAGTGCCAAAGCGATGCGGCGATAGCCAAATCGCCCTTCGTGCTGGTCGTAGAGGTCGCGGATCTTCGTTTTCAGCGAGGCATATTTGTCAGGTTTCTGAAGGGCGCTGACCTGGTAATAGAACGTGCTGCGGGCCAGGTTGGCTAACTTCAGCAGACTGTCCAGAGGAAACCTGGATCTCAACGCCATTACGGAGATGGTTTTTTCCCGGGGCGACTCCTCTTCGAAGCCTCCCTTACCTCTTCGAGCTTTTTTAGGTAAGCGTTCTCCATACGTAGGTATTCGAGTTCGGCCTTCAGTTGCTCTCGGCTCTTCGAATCGTCGTCCACGGGTTGGGAGTGATCAGGGACAGGCGTTTTTTTGGGCATGACAACAGCCTTTTTTCTCTTGGGTACGATCAGGGCAGGAAGACTGCCACTGTAGTACTGCCGCTCCCAAATGCCCACCTGCGAGGACTGACCGAGCCCGAACCGCGCGGCGACTTCCCGATGTGAGAGCCGCTCTTTTTGCATGCATTGGATGACTGAGCGTTTAAAGGCCGCGCTGTAATGGTGACCATGCGATTGCAGCCCAGCACTGCCTCGAGCCTGATAGGTGGCGACCCAGCGCCGAAGCAGGCTGCAGTCGATCAAGTAGCGGTGAGCTACCTTTCGAAAGCCTTCATTGCCATTGATATAAGCCTCAATCGCCGTAATTTTGAACTGAAGCGAAAATTTGCCCATGGAAACACCGCCAAAAGTCAGGTTGGTGTCCAACTTTTGGGGTGCAGTCCATGGCGAGGGAGCTTGCTCCCGCTGGATTGCGCAGCAATCCCAGAAAGGCTGTTCGGGATCAGTCTGGCACACCTTGGTGATTAGGCTTGGGGCCGCTACGCAGCCCAGCGGGAGCAAGCTCCCTCGCCACAGTTTGTATCGGCATACCCCGTACTCCTTGTCATTGGGAACTGCCGCCTTATCCCAAGCGAAAAATCGGAACTATCGCTTTGGCGGCACGATCATTTCCTAGGCGTTAATCAACGCGACCCCGACGGCCCGGATCTCATGGAATCCGCCACGGGACGCTGAACGATAAGGAGCTGTCATGACCGTTACCACCCATCCCCTCTACCGAAGCACGCCAGGTCCGCTTCACGCGGTCCTGCTCGCCGGCACCGTTCCGTTGTTTCTCGGGGCGCTGTTCAATGACATCGCGTACTACAAGACCTACCAGATCCAATGGAGCAATTTCGCCTCCTGGCTGATTGCCGGCGGACTGCTGTTCTGTGGGTTGGCATTGCTGTTTGCGCTGGTCAATCTGATCCGTGCGGAGCGCAAGGGCGGGCGTCCGGTGGTGTATTTCCTGCTATTGCTGGTGACCTGGGTACTCGGGCTGATCAATGCCTTCGAACATGCCAAGGACGCCTGGGCCATCATGCCCCAGGGCCTGGTTCTGTCGGTCGTCGTAACCGTGTTGGCCTGCGCTGCGGCGTGGGTCGGGCTGACCAATCTGCGTTCCGGAGGTGAGCAATGAAACCGCGCATCGCATTGACAGCCTTGAGCCTGGCGTTGTTGCTGAGCGCCTGCGGAGGAGAAGGGGACGCCACTCAGGCACGCGGTCCGGACCCCAAATTGCCGGAGCCCCAGCGCGGGTTGTTGCCCAGCATGAAAATCGCCGAGCCGGTGCCCTGGGGCGAGCAGAAACCGACGGTGCCGCAAGGCTACGACATCACCGCTATCGCCACCGACCTGAAGATTCCGCGCCAGACCCTGGTACTGCCCAACGGCGATATCCTGGTGGCCGAAGGCCGTGGCGGAAACGCTGCGAAGCTCAAGCCCAAGGACGTCATCGCCAGTGTCATCAAGGCCAAGGGCAACACCCAGGTCAAGGGCGGCAACCGCCTGACGCTGTTGCGCGACGCTGACGGTGACGGCACCTACGAGCTCAAGACGGTCTTCGCCGAAAACCTCAACGCACCCTATGGCCTGGCGTTTGCCGACGGCAAGCTGTACGTCGCCAACCAGGACGCACTGGTGCGCTTCGATTATGAAGAGGGCCAGACCAAGGCCAGCGGGTCACCCACGAAAGTCACCGACCTGCCGTCCGAGATCAACCACCACTGGACCAAGGCGCTGGCCATCAGTCCCGACGGACGCTCGCTGTACGTGGGCATCGGTTCGAACAGCAACGTCACCGAGCGCGGCATGGAAGTCGAAATCGACCGGGCCATGGTCTGGCAGATCGACGCCGAGACAGGCGCCCACAAACCCTATGCGACCGGTCTGCGCAACCCGACGGCGTTGAAGGTCGAGCCTGGCTCCGGACAGTTGTGGGCGGTGGTCAACGAGCGCGACGAGTTGGGTCCCGACCTGGTGCCGGATTACCTGACATCGGTGCGCGAAGGTGCGTTTTATGGCTGGCCCTATAGCTATTGGGGGCAAAACGTCGATCCGCGCGCACAACCGCAGGATCCGCAAAAAGTCGCCGCTGCGGTCAAACCCGACTACAGCCTCGGGTCCCACGTCGCGGCACTCGGTGTCGATTTCTCCATCCCGGCCATGGGCGAGCAATTTGCCGAAGGCGCCTTCGTGGGTGAGCACGGCAGTTGGAACCGCGACCAGCCGGTGGGCTACAAGGTCATTTTTGTGCCGTTTCGCAACGGTCGTCCCGCTGGTGAGCCGGTGGACTTCGCCACGGGTTTCCGCGGCGACGATGGCAAGACCCGTGGGCGGCCCGTGGGTGTGACCGTTGATCCGCGCGGTGCGTTGATCATCGCCGATGACCTGGCGAACACCGTGTGGCGGGTGACTCGCAAGCCATGAACCCGATGCCCGGGACGCGCTGCCGTCCCGGGTAATCCCGCCGGTTTTGCACGTTCGCGCAAAACCCCGACAGTCCCCGCAACATCACCAAAGCCCGGTAACCCTCGTTGCGCGACAGTGAAGCCGTCAATCACGACAGCGCACCGGCGAATGTCTCGTCGGTCGGTCAACGAGGAGAGCTACCATGAGCGATATCAAAAACAACATTCCCCACGAAGTCGAAGGCAAGGTCGCCCTGGTCACCGGCGCCGCCAGCGGTATCGGCAAGGCCATTTCCCTGTTGCTGCATGCCCGTGGCGCCAAGGTGATCGCCGAGGACATCAACCCCGCCGTCAATGAGCTGGCCCGCCCGGGACTGGTGCCGCTGGTGGCTGACATTACCGAGGACGGCGCCGCCGAGCGCGCGGTGGGCCTGGCGGTCGAGCAGTTCGGCCGGTTGGACATCCTGGTCAATAACGCCGGCATCATCATCAACAAACTGGTGGTCGACATGACGCGCCAGGATTGGGAACGCATCCAGGCCGTCAACGCCACCGCGGCGTTCCTGCACTCACGCGAAGCGGTCAAGGCGATGATGCCCAACAAGTCCGGGGCCATCGTCAACATCGCCTCCTATGCATCCTATTTCGCTTTCCCGACCATCGCCGCCTACACCGCGTCCAAGGGCGCCCTGGCGCAGTTGACCCGCACGCTGGCGCTGGAAGCCATCGAGCATGGCATCCGAGTCAATGCGGTCGGCGTTGGCGATGTGGTCACCAATATCCTCAATGACGTGGTCGAGGACGGCCCGCAGTTTCTCGCCCAGCACGGCGAAGCCGCCCCCATCGGCCGGGCCGCGAAACCTGAAGAAATCGCCGAGGTGGTCGCCTTCCTGGCCTCGGACCGCGCCAGCTTCATGGTCGGCTCGGTGGTCATGGCTGATGGCGGCATGACTGTCACCGCTGGCTGAGCCAACAGAGGAGAACCGTCATGAACAATCGTAAAACCTGGCTGGTCACCGGCTGTTCCACTGGTTTTGGTCGATACATTGCCGAGCATCTGCTCAAGCAGGGTGAGCGCGTAGTCGTCACCGCCCGCAAAGTCGAGCAAGTGCACGACCTGGGCCGCCTCGGCGAAGCCCTGGTGCTGCCGCTCGATGTCACTGACCCACAGCAGGCCCGCGACGCAGTGGCCGCCACCGAGCGAGTCTTTGGTACGGTCGACGTGTTGATCAACAACGCCGGTATCGGTTACTTCGCCGCGGTCGAGGAGACCGATCCGCAGGCAGCGCGTCGGCTGCTGGAGGTCAACCTGTTCGGTACCGCGAACATGATCCACGCGGTGCTGCCAGGCATGCGTCGGCGGCGGCAGGGGATGATCGTCAACCTGACGTCCATCGGCGGGCTCGCCGGCTTTCCTGCGGTGGGTTATTACTGCGCGAGCAAGTTTGCCGTGGAAGGGCTCAGCGATGCCTTGCGGGGCGAAGTCGAACCGCTCGGCATCCGAGTCATGACCGTGCAACCCAGCGCGTTTCGCACCGAGTGGGCCGGCTCGGCAGCCGAGGTAAGCGAGCCGATCGATGACTATGGCACCACCGCAGGCGCCGCCCGCCGCGCTTACCACGCCTCGGTCGGCAGGCAGGAAGGCGACCCGGCGCGTGCGGCCGCGGCGATCTATACCGCGGTCAATGCCGAGCAGCCGCCTCAGCGGTTGCTATTGGGCAATCGCGCGTTCGAAGTGGCGATGGCCAAGCTGTCCGCCATGGAGGAAGAGTTTCGCGCGTGGGAGGCCACGGCGCGTGGAGCTGATTTTCCTAGTCTGGAGCGCTGAGGTGGTTTACCTGTGGCTACTCTGGGGGCGAGCCTGGGTTCAGCAGTGCACGTGAATGTTATGTCCGCTGGAAATCATTGTGGGAGCGAGCTTGCTCGCGATGGCGGCAAGTCAGTTGATGAAGATGTCGGATGTACCGGCCCCTTCGCGAGCAAGCTCGCTCCCACATGGGTTCTGCAGTGCACGTGAATGTTATGTCCGCTGGAAATCATTGTGGGAGCGAGCTTGCTCGCGATGGCGGCAAGTCAGTTGATGAGGATGTCGGACGTACCGGCCCCTTCGCGAGCAGGCTCGCTCCCACATGGGTTCTGCAGTGCAGGTGAATTTTATGTCCGCTGGAAATCATTGTGGGAGCGAGCCTGCTCGCGATGGGGGCAAGACAGTCGATGAAGATATCGGACGTACCGGCCGCTTCGCGAGCAGGCTCGCTCCCACATGGGTTCTGCAGTGCATATGAATTTTTTGTCCGCTGGAAATCATTGTGGGAGCGAGCCTGCTCGCGATGGGGGCAAGACAGTCGATGAAGATATCGGACGTACCGGCCCCTTCGCGAGCAGGCTCGCTCCCACATGGGTTCTGCAGTGCATGTGAATTTTATGTCCGCTGGAAATCATTGTGGGAGCGAGCCTGCTCGCGATGGGGGCAAGTCAGTCGATGAAGATGTCGGACGTACCGGCCGCTTCGCGAGCAGGCTCGCTCCCACAGAGGGGGGCTTCAGAACGGCCCGAGCTTCAGCGGGTACTGGATGACGACGTACAGCCTGTCAATGTCATCGCCGGCCTGGGCGCTGTTGGCGCGGTGGGTGACGTGGGACAGTTGCAGCGACAGGTCCTTGGCCGGCCCTGATTGCACGACGTAATGCAGGTCCAGGTCGCGCTCCCAATGACGGCCGCCGTCCCCCTGCTGCGGGCTGTAGGTTCCGGTGTCGCTGTCGAACGGGTTGTAGGCGCCGCCCCGTGGCGCATGGCTGCCATCTATCCCGTCGCCGGTTACATAGCGGGCCATGAAACTCAAGCCGGGGATGCCCAACGTGCCCAGGTCGAGGTCATAACGAGCCTGCCAGGAGCGCTCTCCCGGGCCATTGAAATCAGCGTATTTGATCGAGTTGGCGAGGTAAATGGAGTCGCCACCGACGAAATCGAAAGGCGTGTCGCCGTTGATTTTCTGGTACGCCAAGGTGAATGCCTGGGCTTCATGTCGATATTTGCCGGACAGGCTGAAGGCCGTGTTGTCGATGGCGCCTGCGCTGGCCTGGCCATGGTCGCGGGTGTAGTAGACGTTACCGTCGAGGAACAGCTGGCCCAGCGTCGAATGCAGATTGGCGTAGTACTGGCGCCAGGTGTCGCTCAGCTCGGAAGCATAGAGCGCGCCGCCCACCGTGCGGCCGCTGAACAGGTCGGCGCCGATGAAGTCGATACTGCCGTGGCGGGTACTTGCGCCATATCCGGAGAAATCACCTTTGGCGGTGGAGGCATCCTGATTTTTGAAGGCGTTGAAATGACCCGCCTGCACATCGACCTCATCGAATTCGTGGCTCGACAGCCACACGCCGCTGGCGTATTCCGGTTGCAGGCGCTTGTCAGCCGTATCGAATACTGGTGTCGCCACGGCCATTTCGCCGAGCGCCAGGGTGGTTCGCGAGGTGTTGAATTTCAGCGCAGCGCCGGCGCTGGAGTATTCGTCCTCACTGCGCCCGTCGTCGTCCAGCGGCAGCAGTCCCGTCCCCGAGTGGCCCTTGCCGCCGTCCAGTTTCAAACCGACGAACCCATGGGCGTCGATACCTGCACCGACGATGCCGGGCGTGAAGCCGGACTCGAACGTGGCGATGAAGCCCTGGGCCCATTCCGCCTTGTAGCTCTTGCCCGCCGGGGTCGGGGACCGGTAGTCATTGTTGAGGTAGAAGTTGCGGCTCAACACCTCAAATGTTGCCCCTTGCAAGAAACCCTCGGCGGTTTGTCCTGCCAGCGCGGGTGCGCTTCCCGCTAGCAAAGCCAGCAGCCAGATCGGCTTCAGGGCGACCGGTGCTGGCCCGGGGACAATCATGTTTGTGAATGCGGGCGACATGCGTCTTTTCCGTGTGAACCAAGGCCTGGGCAGAGCGCCATTCTTGGTGAGGTCGCGCGCAGGGGCGAGTTAAACGTTGTTAATTGCGTAACGCGGGCCCGACCGCACTCCAGAAAGCGCGACCCGTGCCGATTCAAGGGAGATTGCCTATAGTTTCTGCAACACAGGGACACCCGCTGCCGCGACGGAACACTGATATGACCGCATCTTCTTCTCCTCAAACGTTCAAATCCCTTGGTTGCGCCGAGTGTCGCGACCATTCGGCGTTGGGATTTGATTTCACCATGGCGTTCCAACCGATCTTCAATGTCCGCACGCGCACGGCCTTTGCCTATGAGGCACTGGTCAGAGGCGTGAACGGCGAATCCGCAGGTTATATCCTCGGGCTTGTGAATGACGGCAACCGCTACCGGTTCGACCAGGCCTGCCGAGTGAAAGCGATCGAGGAGGCTGCCAGGCTGGGTATCCTCGACATCCCCGATTGCCTGCTCAGCATCAACTTCCTGCCCAACGCCGTGTACCGGGCCGAGACCTGTATACGGGCGACATTGGAGGCTGCGCGTCAAAGCCGCTTTCCGCCGGACAGGCTCATGTTCGAGGTCACGGAAGGCGAAAGGGTGGACGACCCCGAGCACCTCAAGTCGATCTTCCTGGAATACGAACGCCAGGGTTTCACTACCGCAATCGATGATTTCGGTTCTGGCTACTCGGGGCTCAATCTGCTGGCGCTGTTCCAGCCCCAGGTGCTGAAGATCGACATGGCGTTGACCCGAGGCATCGACCAGGATCCGGTCAGACGCGCGATTGTCGAGGGGATCATCCTGGTCGCCGGCCGGCTGGGGATTACCGTCATCGCCGAGGGCGTCGAGACGCGAGAAGAAAGCGCGACGCTGCTGGAGTTGGGCATCGAGCTGATGCAGGGGTATCTCTACGCGCGGCCCGAGACGGGGCGGCTTGCGGTGGGCAGGTTCGATTAGCCAGCAGCAGGCGCTGATGACGCAGGCCTCACAGCTATTGAAGCGGTGGGCCTGCTTTTTTGTTTCATGTACCCGCCGCGATCAGGCGCGTGGATGGTCACCAGACAACGGCGGAGTCCGCGGCGGGATCATCCGTTTCGAGCCCGTCGACTCGAATGCCGAGGCCAGTTGCAGCAGTTTCGAATCGTCATAGGCACGGCCCGCGAACGTCAGCCCGACCGGCATGCCGATGTCCGCCATGACGCCCATCGGCACGGTGACGGTTGGCACGCCGAGGTGGCGGATGGCGAGGTTGCCGTTGGCGACCCATACGCCATTGCTCCAGGCAATGTCGGCTGACTCCGGGTTGACGTCCGCGTCGGCGGGCCCGACGTCCGCCACGGTAGGGAAGATCACCGCATCCAGCCCGAGCCGCTCCATCCAGTCTTCAAGATCGATCCGGCGTGTCTCTTCGAGGCCGCGCAAGCCATCGGGCAACGTCGGGATCTGATCCCACGGCGTGATGCCGCGCTGGGCCATCTTCACGTATTCGTCCATGCCGGCGGCAAGATCATCCTCGCGATTAGGCAGGGTGCCCGGGTCGTGAGGGAAAATCAGCGGTCCGTCGACGTCGGCCAGGCGATTGAGTTTCGGATCGCCGTTGGCCCGCAGGAAATCGTCGAACGCCCAGGCCGACAGGTCCCAGAGTTCATGGTGCAGGAACTCCTTGGACACCAGGCCGCGGGTGAACACCGTCGGCGCGCCAGGACGATCGCCCTCGCAGTTGGATACCAGCGGGAAATCCACCTCGATCACTTCGGCGCCCTGGGCCTCCAAGGCTTTGCGCGCGGCTTCCCAGAGGGCAATGACCGACGGGCGAGTGATGATTCGTTGCCCGGTCGGGCCGCCAATGCCTGGTTTTTCAGCGGTGCCGGCCTCGGGGTCGGCATTGATGTACATGCGCGGCACGCCGAAACGGATGCCGGCCAGCGCTTCGGGTTTGGCGGCAAGGCTCCGGTACGAGGCGGGACGGACCGAATCGACGGACGGAATCGGCACCCAGGGTTGCAGGCGCCACAGGTCGCCACGAGGGTCGGGGTCGTTCGCCACCACCACGTCGAGCACTTCCAGCAGGTCGGCCATGGTCCTGGCATAGGGCACCACAACGTCCATCGTCGGCGTCAACGGCCAGTTGCCGCGCACCGAGATCACTCCGCGCGAGGGCGTGTAGGCACACAAGCCATTGTTGGAGGCCGGGCCGCGTCCGCTGGACCAGGTTTCTTCAGCAAGGCCGAAGACGGCGAAACTGGCAGCGGTGGCAGTGCCCGCGCCGTTCGACGAACCGGAGGCAAAAGGCGCGGTGAGGTAATCCGCGTTATAAGGGCTTTCGGCGCGGCCATAAACACCGCGCTGCATGCCGCCGTTCGCCATCGGCGGCATATTGGTCTTGCCCAGGCAGATCGCCCCGGCGGCACGCAGGCGTTCGATAGTGAAGGCGTCGCGATGGGCAACCAGGTCCTTGAAGGCCGGGCTTCCAGACGCAGCGGTCAGCCCCTTCACCAGATAACTGTCCTTGGCGGTATAAGGAATGCCATCGAGGGGGCCCAGAGTCTGGCCTTTGGCCCGCCGGGCATCGGACGCCTTGGCCTCGTCCAGCGCAGAAGGGTTGCGAACCACCACCGCGTTGAGGGCGGTAGGCGTGTCGGGACCGTCATAGGCGTCGATCCGGGCGAGATAGGCCTGGACCAGCTCGACCGCCGTGGTCTGGCCGGATTCCAGCGCAGCCCGGAGCTGGGCAATGGAGACTTCGGTGATTTCAATCATGCTGTTACCGCTTCGGCTGACGAAGAACATGAGGCACGGGTCTGTTCAAGCAAAATTCCCCGGACACCTGATGTCGTTCAAATTGGGGCTGATATCGGGTGCAGACTGTACTACGAGAGCGTGATCGGAACACTCTCCCTTCTGAAATAACAACGGACTCCGTGGCGAGGGAGCTTGCTCCCGCTGGGCCGGTCCGACGCTTCGGGCGTAGCGGCCCCAATCCCAGCAGACAGTTGTTACGCCTGCTGCGCAGCCGAGCGGGAGCAAGCTCCCTCGCCACGGGGGGCGCCACTTTCGATTTCCTCTTGTATTCGCAAACACATATATTCGACTGAACACCAATAGACGGCCCCTTCAAAATGACGATCAAAGTAGGCATCAACGGTTTCGGACGCATCGGTCGCCTCGCCTTGCGTGCGGCCTGGGGCTGGCCGGAATTCCAGTTCGTGCAGGTCAACGATCCGGCGGGCGACGCGGCGACCCATGCGCATCTGTTGAACTTCGATTCGGTGCATGGCCGCTGGAACCGCCAGGCCGACGCCGATGGCGCCAGCATGATCATCGAGGGGCAGCGCATCAAGGTCACAGCCAACAAAGCGATTGACGACACCGACTGGTCGGGCTGCGATGTGGTGATCGAGGCCAGCGGCAAGATGAAGACGGTCGCGGTGCTCCAGGCGTATCTCGATCAGGGCGTGAAGCGCGTGGTGGTCAGTGCCCCGGTGAAAGAGCAGGGCGCGTTGAATATCGTCATGGGCGTCAATCACCAGCAGTTCGAGCCGGACCGGCATCGCATCGTGACGGCGGCTTCCTGCACCACCAACTGCCTGGCTCCCGTGGTCAAGGTAATTCACGAAAAGCTCGGCATCCGTCACGGCTCGATCACCACCATTCATGACCTGACCAATACCCAGAGCATCCTCGACCAGCCGCACAAGGACCTGCGTCGCGCCCGGGCCTCGGGTATGAGTTTGATTCCCACCAGCACCGGATCGGCCACCGCCATCGCCGAAATTTTTCCCGAGCTGCGCGGGCGCCTCAATGGCCACGCCGTGCGGGTGCCGTTGGCCAATGCGTCGCTGACCGATTGCGTGTTCGAGGTCGAGCGAGCCACCACGGCGGAGCAAGTGAACCGTTTTCTCAAGGACGCAGCCGAGCACGAGCTCAAGGACATCCTCGGTTTCGAGGAGCGCCCTCTGGTGTCCATCGACTACCGCACCGATCCGCGCTCGTCGATCATCGATGCGCTGTCGACCCTGGTTGTCAACGGCACCCAGGTCAAGCTTTATGCCTGGTACGACAACGAATGGGGCTACGCCAACCGCACCGTCGAACTGGCCCGGATGGTTGGCCTGGCCGGCTGAGGAATCGTGATGAGTGCCTTGTCAGCCATAGCGCCGCAAGTGCGACAGTACCTGCTCGTCACCGGTAATTACTGGGCTTTTACCCTGACCGACGGCGCCCTGCGCATGCTGGTGGTGTTGCACTTCCACGCGTTGGGCTACAGCCCGTTGCAGATTGCCGCGCTGTTCCTGTTCTACGAACTCTTCGGCGTGATCACCAACCTGCTGGGCGGCTACCTCGGTGCCCGGCTGGGCCTGAATCGGACGATGAATATCGGCCTGGGCCTGCAAGTGGTGGCGCTGCTGATGCTGACCGTTCCGTCCGCCTGGCTGACCATCGCCTGGGTGATGATGGCCCAGGCGCTTTCGGGAATCGCCAAGGACCTGAACAAGATGAGCGCCAAGAGCTCCATCAAGCTCCTGGTGCCTGACGGTGAACAGGGCAGGCTTTATCGCTGGATAGCGATCCTCACCGGCTCGAAGAACGCGCTCAAGGGCGTCGGCTTTTTCCTCGGCGGGGCGTTGCTCGCATGGATCGGTTTCCAGGGCGCATTGTTGGCGATGGCTGTCGTGTTGGCACTGATCTGGGGCGGCAGCCTGATCCTGCTGAAGAAGGACCTGGGCAAGGCCAAGGCCAAACCCCGGTTTCGCGACATCCTTTCCAAGAGCCGGGCGATCAATATTTTGTCGGCCGCGCGAATGTTCCTGTTCGGCGCCCGGGATGTCTGGTTCGTGGTGGCCCTGCCGGTCTACCTGAGCAGTGTCTACGGCTGGAATTTCTCGACCGTGGGCGGATTTCTCGCCGCGTGGGTCATCGGCTACGGCATCGTGCAATCCCTGGCGCCGAACATGACCGGCAAGAAACGCGGGCAGGTGCCGGATGGACGCGCCGCGTTCCTCTGGGCGCTGGCGTTGGCGGGCTTGCCAGCGGCGATGGCCCTGGGGCTGTCACAACAGGCGATGCTGTTGGGCGGGCTGATGGTCTTTGGCGTGCTGTTCGCGGTGAATTCTTCCCTGCACAGTTATCTGATCGTGTCGTACGCCAAGGAGGACGGCGTGTCGCTGGACGTGGGTTTCTATTACATGTCCAACGCCATCGGCCGGCTGGCCGGGACGCTGCTTTCCGGTTGGGTCTACCAGGGGTACGGGCTGGCGGCGTGCCTGTGGATTTCCAGTGCATTCGTGTTGCTCGCTGCCCTGATTTCGTTGGCATTGCCTCGTCACGCAACGCACTGATTCGCTGCGCTTGCTGTTTCCGTTGGTCTGCAAAGTATCAGGCCCCGTCTTGACAATACGGCGGGTCGAAGCAAATACTCGGCTCAAATTCATATAGATGACTAGATAACAAGGTGAATATAGTCCTATGAACGCCCTGTCCAGCGACGCCCGCCTGCCGCTTTATCAACGTTTGCGTGACCAGTTGGCGGAGCAGATCGCCAACAATCGCTGGCGTCCGGGGGAGGCGATTCCCACCGAGGCGGCGTTGTCAGCCGAATACCAGCTGTCCACCGGAACCGTGCGCAAGGCAATTGATGCCTTGGTCAGCGAGGGCATCCTGGAGCGCCAGCAAGGGCGGGGCACCTTCATTCGTCGTCCCCAGTTCCAGTCATCGTTGTTTCGTTTCTTTCGCTTTCAGTCGGCGTCCGGTGAACGCCGGGTTCCGGAGAGTCGCATTCTGTCTGTCGAGCCGGTGGCGGCGCCATCGGCGGTCGCACAGGCCTTGGGGTTGCCGGTCGATGCGCCGGTGATCCGCATCGTCCGGGTGCGTCTGCTGGAAGTCGAGCCGGTGCTCGCCGAAGAAATCTGGCTGCCACGTGGCCGATTCCAGCCGTTGCTGGAGATCGACCTGAACCAGAAAGGGCCGTTGCTCTATCCCATCTACGAGGAAATCTGCGGGCAGGTGGTTGCCTATGCGCAGGAAACCCTCACGGCCGAATCGGTCAACGAGGTGCATGCGCGCTTGTTGCAGGTTCCGGTCCACAGCCCGGTGGTGGTGATCGAGCGCCTGGCCCGCGATTACGCCGGCAACCCGCTGGAATGGCGCCGTTCGCGCGGGCATGCCGAGCATTTCCGCTACAGCGTCGAAATCCGCTGACTTCGGCGGGCTAGCGGCGTCTCGAACGCCGCTGCCCTTGCCCTGTGTGTTTTTCCTGACTGGCCCTGTAGCGGCGCGGTTCGCTCTCGGCTGCCTTTTGTTCCACTCATAAGGATAAGAATCATGTTCAGTTGGTATCGCCAGATCACTTCGCGGGAGCGCAAGACGTTTTGGGCGTGTTTTGGCGGCTGGTCGCTCGACGCGCTGGAAGTCCAGATGTTCGGCCTGGCGATACCGGCGTTGATCGCCGCGTTCGCCTTGTCCAAGGGCGATGCGGGGCTGATCAGCGGCGTTACGCTGGTGACCTCGGCCCTGGGTGGCTGGGTCGGCGGGACGCTGTCCGACCGTTATGGCCGGGTGCGCACGCTGCAATGGATGATCCTGTGGTTCTCGTTCTTCACCTTCCTGTCGGCGTTCGTCACGGGCTTCCACCAACTGTTGATCGTCAAGGCATTGCAGGGCTTTGGCATTGGCGGAGAGTGGGCCGCCGGCGCGGTGCTGATGGCCGAGACGATCAACCCGAAATACCGCGGCAAGGTCATGGGCACGGTCCAGAGCGCCTGGGCGGTGGGTTGGGGGCTGGCTGTCGGGGTCTTTACGCTGATCTACTCCCTGGTGCCGCAGGACATGGCCTGGCGGGTAATGTTCATCGTCGGCCTGCTGCCATCGTTCCTGATCATCTGGGTGCGGCGTAACGTCGAGGAGCCGGACAGTTTCCAGCGCCTGCAAAAGGAACAGGCAATTGCGCAGAGCTTCTTCAAGTCCCTGGGCGGCATTTTTCGCCCGGAACTGATTCGCGTGACGCTGTTCGGCGGTTTGCTCGGGTTGGGTGCCCACGGCGGTTATCACGCGGTGATGACCTGGCTGCCGACCTTCCTCAAGACCGAGCGCAACCTGTCGGTGCTCAATTCCGGCGGCTACCTGGCGGTGATCATCTTTGCCTTCTGGTGCGGTTGTGTCGTCAGTGGCTTGCTGATCGATCGCATCGGCCGGCGCAAGAACATCCTGTTGTTCGCGCTGTGCTGTGTGGTGACCGTGCAGTGCTACGTATTCCTGCCGCTGAGCAATACGCAGATGTTGTTCCTGGGCTTCCCGCTCGGCTTTTTCGCAGCCGGCATTCCGGCCAGCCTCGGGGCGTTCTTCAACGAGTTGTACCCGGCGGATGTACGCGGTGCCGGCGTCGGTTTCTGCTACAACTTCGGCCGGGTGCTGTCGGCGGTATTCCCGTTCCTGGTGGGGCACATGAGCGATTCCATGTCCCTGGGATCAGCCATCGGCATCGACGCCGGCATCGCCTACGGCGTGGCTGTGCTCGCGGCGCTTTGCCTGCCGGAAACCCGCGGCCGTAGCCTTGAGGCATCTGCGTCACCGGCGCCCGCCGTGGCATCTGCCAGCGAGAGCGCCCGGGCCTGATCACTTTAATTTTGATAGATGAGAACCATGGTTGATTCCTGTACTACGTCGATGACCGGCATCGACTGCCATGCCCACGTGTTCAGCCGTGAGCTGGAGCTGGCTGCCGTGCGGCGTTACACACCGGACTATGACGCTACGCTTGCGCAATACCTGGACCATCTGCAGACCCATGGCTTGAGCCATGGGGTTCTGGTCCAGCCGAGCTTTCTCGGCACCGATAACCGCTACCTGCTCGCCGCGCTGGAACAGGCGCCGGAGCAACTGCGCGGGGTCGTGGTGGTGGAACCGGATATCAGCCGAGTCGAGCTGGAGGAGATGGCGCGGCTGGGCGTGGTCGGCGTTCGCTTGAACCTGATGGGCACGGCCTCGCCCGACTTTCGCGAAACCCTGTGGAAAGACTTCCTTGGCCACCTTGCCGAATTGGATTGGCATGTCGAATTGCATGCCCCGGTAGCACATCTGCCGGGACTGATTCGCCAGTTGATGCCGTTCGGCGTGCGCTTGGTGGTCGACCACTTCGGTCGCCCCGATGCCCGTTCGGGCCTTGATCAACCGGGATATCCCGAGCTGATGACGCTGGGCGCCAGTGGGCAAGTCTGGATGAAAGTTTCCGGCATCTATCGGCTGGCGGGCACCGAGCAGCAGAATCTGGCATTCGCCAGGTCCGCACTGGGCCTGCTGGAGCAGAGTTTCGGCGCCCATCGCCTGGTATGGGGCAGTGATTGGCCGCATACACAACACGAGGCAGTCATCGGCTTCGATACGGTGATGCGCCAGCTGCAGGATTTGCAGATTTCTTTGCCGTTTATGCGCGCGCTTATGGTAGAAACGCCCCGCGCGTTGTTCCGATTTTGAGACTGACGTGCCATGTCACCGAATTTTCCTGAACTCGCAGGATGAATAAGGATCTAGTATCCATTGCAGCTGCATGAAAAAATCCGCTCCGGCATGTAAAGGAATAGTCCGGGCTGGGATCGCCGACTCAGGGGATACCGGGTCGTTGTGTAGCAGGCGCATTCAGCCAGGCGGATTGGGGATAGAAATGTCGAATATTGAAGCGTTTCCCAGGGAGACGCGTACACCGAGCGAATATGAAGGGCTCTTGGCAATGGGCGCAAACGCGCTCGACGCCATTCCTGGCGCGGTGTATCTGTGTGATCACAACGGCTGGCTGGTCCGCTACAACAGCGAGGCGGCCACTTTGTGGGGACGAGCGCCGATATTGGGAGAGGGCGGCGACCGTTTCTGCGGTTCCTATCGCCTGTTCCTGGCCGACGGTACGCCGTTGGCATTGGAGGACTGCCCGATGGCCTGGGCGCTGGAGTCGGGTACGGCGACGCGCAACCAGGAAGTATTCATCGAGCGTCCGGACGGCTCGCGGATCGTCGCGCTGGTGAACATCCGGGCCCTGAGGGATGAGCAGGGCACTATCCAAGGGGCTATCAACTGTTTTCAGGACGTCTCGGCGCACCACGCGATGGCCGAAGAGCTACGGCGCAAGAATGCCGACCTGGAAGACTTCTTCGAAAACAGTGCGGTGGGCCTGCACATCGTCAGCGGCGAAGGCACTATTGTGCGTGCCAACAAGGCTGAGTTGGCCTTGCTCGGTTATTCGGCGCAGGAGTACATCGGCCGCCACATCACCGAGTTCCATGTCGATGAGCCGGTCATCGGCGACATCCTGAGCAAATTGAGCAACGGCGAATGCCTGGAAGACTATCCGGCTCGCCTTCGAGCCAAGGATGGTTCGATCAAGCATGTCACCATCACCTCCAACGGGCGGTTCGAGGACGGCAAGCTTTTCAACACCCGGTGCTTCACCGTGGACGTGACCTCGGTCCATGCGGCCGAGACGGCGCGCCAGGAGAGCGACGACCGGTTGTCCGCGACCTACGAGGCGGCGACGATCGGCATTGCCGAAGCCGGGGCGGATGGCCGTCTGTTGCGGGTCAACGATGCGCTCTGCAACATGCTCGGGCGCTCGCGCGAAGAACTGCTGAACATGACTTTCCTGGGGTATACCCACTCCGACAGCACAGACGAAGACGCCGCGCTGTATGCTCGCCAGGTGGCGGGCGAGCTTGATAACTACGTGCTGCGCAAACGCGCCTTCAAGCCTGACGGCGAAACCGTCTACCTGGACATCCACAGCTCATCGGTCCGGGACTCCCAAGGCGTGTTTCGTTATGGCGTGCGGGTTATCCAGGACGTCACGCAGGCGCGGCGCATGGAAAACCAGATCCTCGAAAGCGAACGGCACATGCGCAACCTGCTCGAGGCGCTGCCCGCGGCGGTCTATACCACGGACGCGCAAGGCCGGATCAATTTTTTCAACCGGGCAGCGGTCGAGTTGTCGGGGCGTACGCCTGAACTGGGCGACCTTTGGTGCGTGACCTGGAAACTGTTCACCACCGATGGCAATTTCCTGCCCCACGACCAGTGCCCGATGGCAGTGGCCTTGAAGGAAAACCGGCCGATACGCGGGGTCGAGGCAGTCGCGGAGCGTCCCGACGGCAGCCGGGTCCCGTTCGCGCCTTATCCCACGCCGCTACACGACGCGGAGGGCAACCTGGTTGGCGCCATCAACATGCTGGTGGACATCTCCGAGCGCAAGCAGGCCGAAGACCGGCAGAAAACCCTGATCGACGAGCTCAACCACCGGGTCAAGAATACCCTGGCCACGGTGCAATCCCTGGCAGCCCAGACCGCCCGCAACGCGGTGGATGCCAAGGACGGTTACAACCGTTTCGAAGCCCGGCTTCTCGCGTTGTCCCGCGCCCACGATCTGTTGACGAGGCGGCATTGGGGCCAGACCCCACTGGCCTCCCTGGCCCGGGAAGTGCTGGTGCCGATATTCGGGGCCGACCCTGGCCGTATCACCATCGAGGGTGATGCCATCGACGTCGATACCCGGGTCGCGCTCGGCCTGACCATGACCCTCAACGAACTGGCGATCAATGCGCTCAAGTACGGCGCGATGTCGGTCGAGACGGGCAGGCTTTCGCTGAACTGGAACGTCCAGCCGCAATCGAACGGCACCTTGCTGACCTTGGATTGGCGCGAGCAGGGCGGCCCCCCGGTGTTTCCGCCGGAACGGGAAGGGCTCGGTTCGCGGTTGATGAAGCGCTGTATCGAGCGCGATCTTGGCGGAATTTTTGTCCTGACTTTTGCACCTGAGGGCGTTCTCTGTCGCTTCTCGTTCATGGTCGTTGAGCAATCTGCATGACCCGGTTTGCTGGTATCAGGGTTCTGCTTGTCGAGGACGAAGGCGCGGTCGCCATGCTGATCGAGGAAATGCTCGAAGAGCTGGGCTGCACGGTGGTGGCGTCAGTCCCACGACTCGCCCAGGCTCGAGAAAAAGCGGACACCCTGGAGGTTGACCTGGCAATCCTGGACGTCAATCTGGCTGGTGAACGGGTGTTCCCGGTGGCTGATATCCTGCGCGCTCGTAACGTTCCTTTCCTGTTCAGCACCGGATACGGCGTCAGCGGCCTGCCCGCTGACTTCGCCCAGTGTCCGGTTCTGCACAAGCCCTTTTCCGAAAACGAATTGCAGCTGAAGATAGCGCTGACGCTGAAAAACTGAAGTATTTGCGAGGAGCAACCATGAGCTTGTACGGCCAATACGATCCGCAGAACATCTTTGCGCTGATTCTTCGCGGCGAAGCGCCCTGCTATAAAATCTACGAAGACGCTGATGTACTGGCCTTCCTCGATATTTTTCCGCAGTCGCGCGGTCATGTGCTCGTCATCCCGAAGGCGGCCCAGGCGCGCAACATTCTTGATGTCGACCCCGCGGTGCTGGGCAAGATGATGTCGGCGACGCAACGCCTCACTCGCATCCTCGTCGACGAGCTGCAGCCGGATGGCGTGCAGATCGCGCAGTTCAACGGCGCGCCCGCCGGGCAAACGGTCTTCCATATCCACGTCCACATCATCCCGCGCTGGAACGGCGAGGCGCCCGAGGCTCATGGACGGGGCAAGGCCGATCCGCAGGAGCTTGAAGCGTTGCAGGCGCGGCTGGTGGAGCGTATTCGTTCGCAAGAGTGATGGCTTAGACTTCCAAGGGGGCACCGAGTGTGCGCCCCACCGCAAAACCCATGACAAATCGTCACCAACCTCCAGTCCAGACGCTAATATCCGCGCCAATCCTTGGACATCGCGGACCCACCTTATGAAATTGCGCCTGCTGACCGCTGCCTTGTTTTTCATCTGCACCCTGGCTCAAGCCGAAGAACCGAAACCCATTCCGCAAGCCTTGGAGGCGCAGATCGGGCATCTGGTGGCGCTCCTCAAGGACAGCTATGCCACCGGCTACCCCGACGCGGCGCTGGTGCAAACGCTCGATACCGGCGAGGACAGCCAGGTCACGCTCGCGGTCTTCACTATCGAGGGCTTTGGGATGGGCAACAATTACAGTCAGTACCTGGCGGCCTTTACCCCTGAGGAGAACGAAGAGGGCGTGCCGCATTACAGCCTGCTGGATGTGATGCGAATCGGCGGAGACAGCTGGCGAGCGATCGATAAGATGGACGCCAGGCTGGTCAGCGACCCGGCGGGTGAGCAGACCCTGATCGACATCGCGGCAATGGAAAACACCGACGACGATGCGCCGAACTTCCCTAGCAGAGCGGCAGTTATTCATCTGTCCTTGGCTGGTGCACAATCCCTGCGGTTGGTAGAGATAAAGTAGGGCGCTTTCGGTAGCGGGCGTTTATCCGCTATTGCAGCGGGACATACACATCGGTTTGCCATTGATCCTGTGGCGTCTCGGGATAGGCGCTCAGGTAGTGGAAAAACAGTGGCTGATCACGCAGCTCCTCACCGCTCGCGGGGAGCCAGTCGCGGTAGATCGGGTAGATCGTCTCGCCGATATGATCGGGCGACCCCGCATGGCGTACCACGACGTAGCGGCCGCCGGGAATGACGAGTGGGCCTACGCCGAACTCATTCGGCGTCACGTCTTCGTGAATCTCACCGCAGATCGCAAATCGGAAGGCGTGCGCAGGTGTCGTATCGGGATTGCCATAAGGAATACCGAACGTGCGGCTTGATGCCACCGGCGACTGCCCGCTGCGCATCCGCCACTCGATGAACTGGCGGACGCTCGCATTGACGAGCCCGGGCGGCCCGCGGTGCTCAAGGGCCGCTACGTTGATTTCAGTGAGTTCGATAATGCGTACTTGCATGAGAAGAGTCCTGGAAAAATGTGGGACGGCGAATACCGTGTTCCAGACCTGCCAGTTTGCATTCTTCCTGAACGCGCTTGGCGCGGCGCCGAACGCCCGGCTGAACGCCCTGGAGAACGCCTCGGGGCTCCTGAAGCCCGCATCCAGCGCGGCGTCCAGTACCGAATAATCGGCAACTGCGACCAGGCGATGTGCCGCGCGTCGTAGCCGCATCAGCTGGACGTAGCGCGAAACAGGCACGCCCATGAACGCCGTGAACTGGCGATGGAAGTGAAACGCCGAGAAGTTCGCCACATGACTTAACGTCCTCACCGACAGATCATCTTCCAGATTGGCATCGATATACGCCAGTACAGCGTCGAAGCGTTTTTTGTAGGCGTAATCGTTTGGTAGCTCAGGCACGGGGGAAGGCTCTTGGAGGTGCGGTCGGCGTCAGAGTCGACTATACGCGCAGAGCATGCCTAGCCGCGTTTGCTCAAAAGCGCGCAGTCAGGCCCTGAATTGGGCTGACGCTCCGATGCCAATACACTCCCTCGCCACGGTTGATGCATTCGTCCGCGTAGATAGGGCCGCCCGCCGCTCTCGTACTGGCTTATTTATGTGATTTCGATATGAGTCCTATGTCATTGCCATGGTTTATCGATCAATGATGCCCGGGTAGTTTGCTTCTCAAGGATATCCATAGAGAGGCAAACCCAATGAAGGCAAGCACCTTTTATCTTGCGTTATGCGCGGCGGCGCCTTTTGCCGACGCCGCCGGCCCGGAAAGCGCCAGCGAGTCGCGCAATTCACAACAGATCAGCCGGGCGGGCAGCCAGGCTTCCGCCGTAGGACCGGCGGATTATTTCACCGGAAAAGTGCGTGTGGGCCCGCTGTTCCCAGCAACGGAAGAGATCAATGTGTCTGGCGCCTGCGTCACTTTCGAACCGGGCGCGCGCTCGGCCTGGCATACCCATCCCGCCGGTCAGCGATTGGTAGTGGTCTCCGGCGTGGGCCTGACGCAGGAATGGGGCAAGCCGGTGCAGCAAATCCATCCCGGCGACGTGGTCGTTTGTCCTGCGGGCGTCAAGCACTGGCATGGCGCGGCGCCGGACAGCGCCATGACTCATCTGGCCGTGACCGGCACGGTGGAGGGCAAGAATGTGCAGTGGTTGGAGAAGGTCAGCGAGGAGCAATACGGCGCCGGTGGAACGCTGACATCATCGGCCAAGCCAGATGCTGCGGCGGTTTCACAAACCCTGTCGGCCAAACAGCGAGCCATTCCGCTGATCGCCGCCGCCATGGCCACAAGCAACATGCCGGCTCTCGATAGCGCCTTGAATAAAGGGCTGGATGCGGGTCTCAGCGTCAGCGAGGCGAAGGAAATCCTGGTGCAGCTCTACGCTTACAGCGGGTTTCCCCGCAGCCTCAACGCGCTGGGCGAATTGATGAAAGTCGTGGAGGCCCGAAAGCAACGCGGCGTGCAGGATGCTCCGGGGCGCGCGCCGACTCGCCCGATTCCTACCGGCGATGCATTACTGGCGGCGGGCAAGGCCAACCAGACACGGATCGCCGGTGCGCCTGTCCAAGGGCCGCTGTTCGACTTCGCCCCGGTCATCAACCAATATCTACAGACGCACCTGTTCGGCGATATTTTCGAGCGCGACAACCTTGACTGGCAAAGCCGGGAGCTGGCGACGGTCGCCGCGCTGGCCGTGACCCCAGGGGTGGAGTCACAATTGCGTTCACACATGGCTGCGAGCTTGCGGGTCGGATTGAGCGCTGCGCAATTGCGCCAATTGATCCAGCTGCTGGACGAGCAGGGCGAGGCCGCTGCGGCCAAGCGTGCCGCTGAGGCACTGGATGCCAGTCAGTCCTCGTAACGCAAGGCTTCGCGCAGCAGCGTGAAGGCCGGAGAGGTCTGGCGGCGACTCGGGTAGTACAGATGATAGCCGAAGAACGGCTCGCACCAATCGTCCAGTACCCGGATCAGCCGGCCTTGCGCGACAGCATCCAGCACCAGATCTTCCGGCATGAAGGCCAACCCCAAACCCTGGAGCGTCGCCTCCAGGCGCATGGCGATCGTGTTGAAAACCAGTTGGCCTTCTACCCGGACTTGCAGTTCCTTACCGCTTTTTTCGAATTCCCAGACATACAGGCCGCCATGAGTCGGCATGCGCAAGTTGATGCAATTGTGCGCCGTCAGGTCGTTTGGAATCAGCGGCTTGGGATGTTGGGCGAAGTACGCCGGCGAGCCGACGACCGCCATGCGCATGTCGGGGCCAATGCGCATGGCGATCATGTCCTTGGCGACCTGCGGGCCCAGCCGCACGCCGGCATCGAACCCCTCAGCGACGATATCGGTAAAAGCGTAGTCTGCGATGATCTCGATGCTCAGGTCGGGATTGTCCGGCAACAGCTTGGCGAGAACCGGCTGGAGCACGGTGATTGCAGAATGCTCGCCAGCGGTGATGCGCAATTTTCCGGCCGGTTTGTCGCGAAACTCACTGAGCATCGCCATCTCCTGATCGATCTCTTCAAACCGCGGCGCAACCACCTGCAACAGGCGTTCGCCCGCTTGGGTCGGGGCAACACTTCGCGTGGTACGCGACAACAGCCGGACTCCCAGCCGTTCTTCCAGTTGTCGCATCGCCCGACTCAGTGCCGGTTGCGACATGCCAAGCCTGGCCGCCGCCCGAGTGAAGCTGCGCTCCTGGGCCACGACTGAGAAGATGGCGAGTTGGTCGTAGCGTTCGGTGGTCATTGAGCTGTCTCTGGATTTTTTCGGGGGACTGCTACTCGCGCCCAATCAAGACGCGATACCTGATATCCCGATCAAACGTGTCTTCCGGGTTCTCGTAGGCTTCAAGCAGTTCCAGAAACCCCGCGCGCTCAAGACTCGCCAGATCCTCCAGGGTCCAATCGGCAGGAAAGTCGCCGGAAAAATCCTTTCCTCGATGTTCAACCCATCGGAAAACCGGGAAGGGCATGTAACCGAGCCACTCAGAGCGATAGGTGATCTCGTCAGAATCGCTGGTTTCTACTGCGGCGCGGATCTTGTTCTTGATGGCTTCCTGGTGTTCATCCATGGTGTTTTGGTCCTGGTTGGATCATGCCGTGCCACTCGCCTGGGAGTCGAAAATGATGCGCACCTCCGAACTTTGAAGCAAGCTTTCCGGGGTGACGGTACGACGTTGCCAAGGAATTCGGCCGAAGAACCACAGCCGCCAGAAGGCGAGATTCGGCTCGGCGTTATCTTGTAGTAACGTCGCGAACGTTTCCACTTTACCGACTTGGATGTTCGCCCCTTCATCGATGACTTCACGAACGAAACGGGAGCAGAACTGGCGTCGCGAGGCCAGGTTGAAGCCTGTGTCATAAAATCGGCCCAGCCGATGATCAGCTGCATTCCTGAGCGCCTTGCGTTGCGTGTCGGTAAGAGGGTGCGTGAGCCTGGCGACGGCGCAGCGTCCCTGTTCGGAGCGCTTGAGGAAGCGGCTGAGCGAGGTGGTTCGTGAAAGCGGAAAGGTACTCTCTGCGATCAGCGGCTCATCGCCATGGTCGTCGACCACCACACCGACATGGTTCGTCCAAGAGTTTGTCGCGCTGGCAACCTCTCGGAAGGGCCGTGCGGGGACCCGGATGAACACCATATCGCCAATCCGCAGATCTCCGGCGAAGGATTCGCCTGCTGTTGGGGAAACGGGCGTCACGCTTTTGATAAACATGCTGAGCTCTCGGTTTTTTTGAGAGCCAAGCATGCGGAGCAGGTGGCGTGATTCGCAACGTCTTCGTCGATTTTTCGCTAAACTGATACCAAAGGTATCGGATATTAATACTCGTGAACCAGATTTCTCAACTCACTATCACCATTAAGCAACGTCTGAAAGCCGCCGGCCTGACCTATCGTGATGTTGCCCAGGCGCTTGATCTGTCAGAGCCTAGCGTGAAGCGCCTGCTGGCGAGCGGTCGCCTGACGGTCGAACGCCTTGCCCAGCTTTGTGAGTTGCTGGGCATGACGATGGCTGAATTGCTCCAGGAGGCGGAGCGTTTAACCCCGCGCTTGCACATGCTGACGCGTGAACAGGAAGCGCAACTGGTTTCAAACGAAAAGCTGTTGTTGGTAGCGGTGTGTGCGGTGAATCACTGGACGCTGGAAGACATTGTGTCTGCCTACTGCATATCGAAAGCCGAGTGCATCGGCCACTTGATCGTCCTGGAGCGGATGGGCCTGGCAGACCTGAAACCGGGAAATCGCATCAGGTTGCTGGTGGCGCGGGATTTCGACTGGCTACCGGACGGCCCTATCCGAGGGTTCTTCCTGAAACAGGGCCTGCCGGACTTCATGGCCAGTCGATTCGACCTTGCTGATGAAACCCTGCATTTCACCCATGGGATGCTGACCCAGGCCGCTTACGCCCAGTTGCAAGGCGAGATCCAAAAGCTGCGCAGCAAACTGGCGGCGCTCCACAACGAATCGTTGAGCGCGCCACTGTCCGAGAAGCGCGGTACTGCGCTGTTGCTGGCAATGCGAGTGTGGGAGCCGCTGGCGTTCAGCAAGCTTAAGCGGGGCTAGCCGACAAGGACGGTCGAGCAAATATCATCACTTCAGATTGCTCTTGAAGAAACTCGTCAACTTATCGAAAGGAATCAGATCGACCCGGTCATAAAGATCGACATGCCCGGCGCCTGGAATGATGACCAGTTCCTTGGGTTGACCGGCAAGCTTGTAGGCCTCTTCGCTGAACTCCCTGGAATGCGCATCGGCGCCGGCAATGAACAGCATCGGATGAGGCGAGATAGTCTCGATGTCATTGAGCGGATAGAAATTCATGAACTTGATGTTGCTGGTCAGCGTCGGGTGCGTGGTCAGGTCCCTGGAAGAGCTGGCGGGCGTGAATTCGCCGCGGGGTGTGCGGTAGAAATCGAAGAACTCACGCTGGATAGGATGGGTGTTTTCATCCAGTTGATGCACGGTGCCGCTGGTGTAGAGCGTTTCGCCACCGGCGAATTCGACATTACGCTGCTGGGTGGCTTGGGCGATGATGGCGCGGCGTTGGTCCAGCGTTTGGGAATGCTTCAATCCGTTGCGATTGACGCCGCCCATGTCGTACATGCTCACGGTAGCGATGGCTTTCATACGCGGATCGATCTTGGCGGCGCTGATCACGAAGCTGCCGCTGCCACAGATGCCGAGAGCGCCAATGCGTTCCTTGTCGACAAAGGGCTGGGCACTGAGAAAGTCCACCGCCGCGCTGAAGTCCTCGGCATAGATATCCGGCGAGACTGCATTGCGCGGTCGTCCCTCGCTTTCGCCCCAGAACGACAGATCCAGGGAAAGGGTCACGAAGCCTTTTTCCGCCAGCTTGGTGGCATACAGATTGGCGCTTTGCTCCTTCACCGCTCCCATCGGATGGCCGACGACGATCGCCGGATTGCGGGTCTTGCCATTGAGCTTTTTCGGAATGAACAGGTTGCCCGCCACGTTCATTTGATATTGGTTCCTGAAGCTGACCTTCTGTACGGTCACTTCATCACTGCTATAAAAATTGTCTGCGCCGTGGGACATATCGGCTCCTATCGCTGAGAGCGAACTGACGAGAAGGGTCAATAAAACGAGGATCTTTTTCATGGGGGGTCCTGTCGATGCGTTGGCATCAATCGTGGGAGAACGTTACTTGCACCGTCCCCAGGCCCAGCGCTTGAGCCAGTCTTGAGGTGTCGTTCACGTGGCCCAGGCGCGTGTACGCGTAGGTTGAGTTGAAGTCCTTGTAGAAGACGACCAGGGTGTCCTTGCCGTACAGCATCAGGTCGCCGTTGCGGATTGTTCCCGGCCGGCTCGCCTTGACGGGCAGCGCTCGGGGGAGGGTGGCGTATTTTTCGTTGCGGTTGAGATCGCTCATCTCCAGTGTCAGCGGGGCTAACGCGGCAAGCGATTGGGCTGCGGTGGCATCGGCCAGAGTGATGCCAAAGCGTTGTTCGCCGACGATCATCCACATGTCAGGTTTCTCCGCTGTCAAAGAGGCCGATGCGGCATCGCTCCCGGCCATGCAGCTGCCCAGCATGAGCAAAGAGGCAAGCAAACCAAGGCTGGCAGAGCGCATCGGGGTTCTGTGTCGGGTTCTGTTCATGGGGCCATGGTGACGCGCGAGCACTGATGCGACTAGCTAATGAGTACTTAACAAGGCTATAAGCCTGGCTAATCAATAGCTCTTGAAGTGCTTCGCCATGGTCAAACGCAATCTCAACGATCTGCTGTCTTTCGTCACCGTGGCGAGGGAGGGCAGTTTTACTCGTGCTGCCGGTGCATTAGGCGTCACCCAGTCGGCGCTGAGCCAGGCGATCAGTGGCCTGGAGGCGCGTTTGCAGATCCGCTTGCTGACGCGAACCACCCGCAGCGTATCGCCAACCATCGCTGGCGAACGGTTGCTGCAAGCCATCGGTAATCGTTTCGATGAAATAGAAACCGAGCTGGACAGGCTTACGGAAATGCGCGACAAGCCCGCTGGCACCGTGCGCATCACCTGTGGCGATCACGTATTACGCACGACCTTGCTCCCCAAGCTGACCGGATTGCTGCACGAGTACCCGGACATCAACGTCGAGTTCGATGTGTGTTACGGGTTCCGGGACATCGTCGCGGATCGCTTTGATGCGGGGGTGCGCCTGGGCGATACCATCGACAAAGACATGGTGGCCGTGCCGATAGGCCCTGCGTTGCGGATGGCGGCTGTCGCTTCACCTGAATACTTCGCCAGTCGCGCCATTCCGAAGAGCCCGCGCGACCTGCTCGGCCATCGCTGCATCAATCAGCGTATGCCGACGTCGGGCGGGCTATATGTCTGGGATTTCGAGCGGCGCGGCAAGGAAGTGAACGTCCGGGTGGATGGGCAGTTGATCTTCAACACATCGACCCACATCGTCGAAGCCGCGCTGGCCGGATTGGGGGTGGCGTACCTGCCTGAAGAAGAATTCGAACCGCACCTCCAGGCGGGCCGGCTGGTGCGCGTACTGGAGGATTGGTGCCCGCCGTTTCCCGGGTACTACCTTTATTACCCCAGCCGACGGCAACCGTCGCCCGCGTTTACCCTGGTTGCCAATGCATTGCGTAATATCAACTGACACTGGCAGGCGCTCGGGTCCGTCAGAGAGTCGTTGCATCGTCTATCTTGTCAGGAACGGTTTTTTCGAAAAGCAAGCTAACCAATAGTCGCTTTCAGGACACGTTTCGTCGTCCACGTGCAATCGCCGCCCCCCGGGAGTGGCAAGCTGTGAAGATGCCCCGGACCAGGTGCGTCAAAGACACCTGGCCGGAGAGCAGGAATGGCGATCGGATTTGCCACGCTACCGTGACGTGGGCCGCACGCCCTAGCCAAGACTCCGGACGACTACCGCCACGCGGCGGTGTCGTTCGAGATGCCGAGGTACGTTTATGCCTGATGAGACGCTTCACCTGCCTCTGATTCACAGCGTGCTGGCGCGCAAGAAGGACACCCCCGGTGCCTTGTTGCCCATCCTTCATGCCATCCAGGAAGGTTGCGGGTACATTCCCGACGCCGCGGTCCCTGAAATCGCCCATGCCCTCAATCTCAGCCAGGCTGAAGTGCGCGGGGTAATCAGCTTCTACCATGACTTTCGCACCACGCCTCCGGCGCGCCATACCCTGCGCCTGTGCCGGGCGGAGTCATGCCAGAGCATGGGGGCCGAAGGCCTGGCTGCGCAGTTGCGCGAACAACTGGCGCTGGACGATCACGGCACCAGTGCCGACGGGGCGATCAGCCTGCGACCGGTCTATTGCCTGGGCGCCTGCGTGTGCTCGCCGGCCCTGGAGCTGGATGGGGAGCTGCACGCACGGCTGACCCCAGAACGCCTGCGCCAGTTGGTGAACGGTTGCCTGGAGGATGGCCCATGCTGACCCTCTGCATTTCCCGTGATTCAGTGGCCCGCGCCGTCGGTGCGGACAAGGTGGCGGATGCGCTGGTGCGCGAGGCCGAGCGTCGTCAATTGCCGCTTGAGGTGCTGCGCACCAGCTCTCGCGGGCTGTATTGGCTGGAACCCCTGGTAGAGCTTGAAACGCCCGAAGGGCGGTTGGGGTTTGGCCCGGTCACCGCGCAAGACGTGCCAGGCCTGCTCGATGCACTTGGCCACGACCCGGGCGGGCATCCTTCAGCCTTGGGGCTGGTGGAGAACATTGCGTATCTGAAAAGCCAGCAGCGCCTGTTGTTTGCGCGTGCCGGCATCACCCGGCCCTTGTCCCTCGACGACTATCGGGCCAAAGGCGGGTTCCTCGGCCTGGCCCGGGCGATCCGGATGGACGGCGCCGAGGTGGTTGCCCAAGTACTCGATTCCGGCCTGCGCGGCCGGGGCGGCGCGGCGTTCCCGGCGGGCATCAAGTGGCGCACCGTGCGCGACGCGCAGGGCCCGCAAAAATACGTGGTCTGCAATGCCGACGAAGGCGACTCCGGCACGTTCGCCGACCGCATGCTGATGGAAGGCGATCCGTTCCTGCTGATCGAAGGCATGGTCATCGCCGGGATCTGCGTTGGCGCCACCATGGGCTACATCTATGTGCGCTCGGAATACCCGGACGCCGTCAGCACGCTGAACGAAGCGCTGCACATCGCCCGCGAGGCCGGTTACCTGGGCGCCGATGTCGGCGGCAGTGGCCGCGCCTTCGAGCTGGAAGTGCGAGTGGGCGCCGGCGCCTATATCTGTGGCGAAGAAACAGCGCTGCTGGAATCTCTCGAAGGCAAGCGCGGGATGGTGCGTGCCAAGCCGCCGCTGCCGGCGTTGCAGGGCCTGTTCGGCTTGCCGACGCTGGTTCATAACGTGGTGACCCTGGCCTCGGTGCCGGTAATTCTGGAGAAGGGCGCGCAGTTCTACCGCGACTTCGGCATGGGCCGTTCATTGGGCACCATGCCGTTCCAGCTGGCCGGCAACGTTCGTCGCGGCGGGCTGGTGGAGCGGGCATTTGGCCTGAGCCTGCGCGAGTTGGTGGAGGAGTATGGCGGCGGCACCGCCAGCGGTCGTCCATTGAAGGCCGCGCAAGTCGGCGGCCCGCTGGGCGCGTGGGTCCCACCCGCGCAGTTCGACACGCCGCTGGACTACGAAGCGTTCGCCGCCATGGGCGCGATGCTCGGGCACGGTGGCGTGGTGGTTGCCGACGACAGCCTGGACATGGCCCGGATGGCCCGGTTCGCCTTGCAATTCTGCGCCGAGGAATCCTGTGGCAAATGCACGCCGTGTCGCATCGGTTCGACCCGTGGCGTCGAGGTGGTGGATCGCTTGATCGCCAGCACCGATGCCAACGCGCGCCAGGAACAGGCGGCATTGCTGCAAGACCTTTGCGACACCCTGCAATACGGCTCGCTCTGTGCCCTCGGTGGGATGACGTCCTACCCCGTCGCCAGCGCCCTCAAGTACTTCCCCGTCGACTTCGGTCTGGCGACCACGGAGGCCGACCAATGATCAACATCTTCGATCCCGCCAGCGACATCGACCTGGGCACCCCGGCCCGAGTAAGCGACGTGCAGGTCAGCCTGACCATCGATGGCCGTGAAATCAGCGTTCCCTCCGGCACGTCGGTGATGCGCGCGGCGGCCTTGCTCGGTACCACCATCCCGAAACTGTGCGCCACCGACAGCATGGAAGCCTTCGGCTCCTGCCGTATGTGCCTGGTGGAGATCGACGGGATGCGCGGTTACCCGGCCTCGTGCACCACGCCGGTGACCGACGGCATGGTGGTCCGCACCCAGACCTCAAAGCTCGCCACTCTGCGTCGCGACGTGATGGAACTGTACATCTCCGATCACCCGCTGGACTGCCTGACATGCCCGGCCAACGGCAACTGCGAGTTGCAGACCGTGGCCGGGCAGGTGGGCTTGCGGGAGGTGCGCTACGGCTACGAAGGCGCCAATCACCTGGCCGAAGCCAAGGACGTGTCCAACCCTTATTTCGACTACGACCCGAGCAAATGCATCGTTTGCAGCCGCTGTGTGCGTGCCTGCGAGGAAATCCAGGGCACCTTCGCCCTGACCATCAGCGGACGCGGCTTTGATTCCCGTGTCGAAGCGGCCGGCGGTGACAACTTCCTCGACTCCGAATGCGTGTCCTGCGGCGCCTGCGTCCAGGCCTGCCCGACAGCGACGCTGATCGACAAGAGCGTCGTCGAAATCGGCCAGCCGGAGCGCAGCGTCGTCACCACCTGCGCCTATTGCGGCGTGGGCTGCTCGTTCCGCGCCGAGATGAAAGGCGAACAACTGGTGCGCATGGTCCCGGACAAGAACGGCCAGGCCAACCACGGCCACTCGTGCGTCAAGGGCCGCTTCGCCTGGGGCTACGCGACGCATCCGGACCGCATCACCAAGCCGATGATCCGCAAGCACATCAACGACCCGTGGCAGGAAGTCAGCTGGGAGGAGGCGGTCACCTACGCCGCCAGCGAACTGCGGCGCATCCAGCTCAAGTACGGGCGCGATTCCATCGGCGGTATCACCTCCAGCCGCTGCACCAACGAAGAAACCTACCTGGTGCAGAAACTGGTGCGCACGGCGTTCGGCAACAACAATGTCGACACCTGCGCGCGGGTCTGCCATTCGCCGACCGGTTATGGCCTCAAGCAAACGCTCGGCGAGTCGGCCGGTACGCAGAATTTCGACTCGGTGATGAAAGCCGACGTGATCATGGTGATGGGCGCCAACCCCACCGATGCGCACCCGGTGTTCGGCTCCCAGCTCAAGCGCCGCCTGCGCCAAGGCGCGCGGTTGATTGTCATCGACCCGCGGCGCATCGACCTGGTGAATTCGCCTCACGCCCGTGCCGAGCTGCATCTGCAGCTGCGTCCGGGCACCAACGTGGCGATGCTCAACGCGTTGGCCCACGTGATTGTCACCGAGGGGCTGGTTGACGAGCCTTTCGTCAAAGAGCGTTGCGAGGCGACAGATTTTGCCCGTTGGCGCGATTTCGTCAGCCTGCCGGAAAATGCGCCCGAGATCCTCGGCCCGGTGTGCGGCGTGCCCGCCGAGCAGATCCGCGCCGCCGCGCGGCTCTACGCCACCGGCGGCAACGCGGCCATCTACTACGGCCTCGGTGTCACCGAACACAGCCAGGGCAGCACCTCGGTGATGGGCATCGCCAACCTCGCCATGGCCACCGGCAATATCGGCCGCGAGGGCGTCGGGGTGAACCCGCTGCGTGGGCAGAACAACGTCCAGGGTTCCTGCGACATGGGCTCGTTCCCCCATGAGCTGCCGGGCTATCGGCACATCTCCAATGAAGCGGTGCGGGCCCAGTTCGAGCAGGCCTGGAACGTGACGTTGCAACCCGACCCGGGCCTGCGCATCCCGAACATGTTCGAGGCAGCGCTGGACGGCACCTTCAAGGCGCTTTACTGCCAGGGCGAGGACATCGCCCAGAGCGATCCCAACACCCAGCATGTGACAGCGGCGCTGACCGCTTTGGAATGCGTGATCGTGCAGGACATCTTCCTCAACGAAACGGCCAAGTTCGCCCACGTGTTCCTGCCGGGCAGCTCGTTCCTCGAGAAGGACGGCACATTCACCAACGCCGAACGCCGTATCTCCCGCGTTCGCAAGGTCATGGACCCGCTGGCCGGAAAGGCCGACTGGGAAGCCACCATTGCCCTGGCTGGCGCCCTGGGCTACCAGATGCACTACAACCACCCTTCGGAAATCATGGATGAAATCGCCCGCCTGACGCCGACCTTCAGTCGTGTCAGCTACGCTGAACTGGAGCGTCACGGCAGCTTGCAGTGGCCGTGCAACGATGCCGCGCCGGACGGCACGCCGACCATGCACATCGACCAATTTGTGCGCGGCAAAGGGCGCTTCATGCTCACCGGCTATGTGCCCACCGAGGAGAAGGTCAATGGCCGTTATCCGCTGCTGCTGACCACCGGACGGATACTCAGCCAGTACAACGTCGGCGCACAGACCCGGCGCACCGACAACGTGGCGTGGCACGAGGAGGATCGCCTGGAAATCCACCCGACCGACGCTGAGAATCGCGGCATCGCTGAGGACGATTGGGTCGGTATCAGCAGTCGCGCCGGGCAGACGGTGCTGCGCGCCAGGGTCACCGAGCGGGTGGCGCCGGGGGTGGTCTACACCACCTTCCACTTTCCCGAGTCCGGGGCCAACGTGATCACCACCGACAACTCGGACTGGGCCACCAACTGCCCGGAATACAAAGTCACGGCGGTGGAAATCGTGCGGGTCAGCCAGCCTTCGGAATGGCAGAAGCGTTATCAGGCCTTCAGCGATGAACAGCGGCGCCTGCTGAAGGAACGTCGTCACGCCGAGAAAGCCGAGGTGCGCCGATGAGCTCGCAGAACCTGATCAAGATGGCCAACGAGATTGCCCGCTACTTCGCCACGGAGCCTGATCAGTCGCTGGCGGTGAGCGGCATCCGCCAGCACATCAAGAACTTCTGGACGCCGGGCATGCGCAGGGATTTGCAGGGTTGGGAGGAGAAGCATCCGGATGCGGTTTTGCATCCGTTGGTGTTGGCGGCGTTGAAGGAGCCGGAGGGGGTTACCTGGTAGCCGACCTGGTTCTTGCTGTCGTACTCCGATCCAACTGTGGGAGCGAGCCTGCTCGCGAAGGCGCACTGTCAGCCAATTAAGATGCTGAATGTGCCGGCGCCTTCGCGAGCAGGCTCGCTCCCACAGGAATTCTATGTGTACCTTGAGATCTGTGTCTGTCGAAGATCCAGTGTGGGAGCGAGCTTGCTCGCGATGGCGGTATGTCAGGCAATGAAGATGTTGGATGGGCTGGCCTCTTCGCGGGCAAGCCCGCTCCCACAGGGTCCTATGTGTACCGTGAGATCTGTGTCTGTCGAAAATCCAGTGTGGGAGCGAGCTTGCTCGCGATAGCGGTCGTTCAGTGACGAAAGTGTCTGACTTGGCACCGTCATCGCGAGCAAGCTCGCTCCCACAATGGAATCAGCCTTCGAGACCGCGTCGTTCAATGACGCCGAACACGTCGGCCACGTCCTGCACGAGGATCCGGGCAACGTTGGTCAGAGTGTTGATATCACTGATGGATGAGTCCCGCAGGCTGGAGCAAGCCACCAGCGTCAGGTAATCGAGCGTGGCGTGCAGCCGCTCGCTGACGCAGGCGTGGAGCTCGGGCAGTGGCGCGTGAGTGTCGATCAGCAGGACAGGGTAGGTAGTGGCGATCGGGGTGAGGGGGGTGTAGCGGGAAGATGCATGATTAGCGGTCATAAGGTTACTTCCTTCAAGAAAAAAGAAATGCCACCTTTTCGCTGCGAAACAAACGGGTGGCAGTTGCGCGCGGGTTCGCAGACCGAGGAAGGAAAACCCGGCAGACCCGAAGATCTCCCGCGCGCAACCGCCATAAAATGAACGCGGGCAAGTTTGCCTGAATTTCATTCGACGGTGCATTTCCTTTGCAGTCGGGCTGCGAAACCCAGCCACCAGCCAAAACCAGTGACGACCCAACTATAGAAGTCGATCCCAGCCCTCACAACCGACCTGTAGGACGCACACCGACCCCGTGGCGAGGGAGCTTGCTCCTGCTCGGTGGCGAAGCCGCCGCAAAACCAGGCGATGCGGCGTGCCTGACGAAATGGTGTAGCTGATTTGGGTCTGCTTCGCAGCCCAGCGGGAGCAAGCTCCCTCGCCACGGGTAGTCATTTCCTACAGGATTTGCAGACGGTCTTTTAGCTCAGCGCAAATCCCGAAAAAACGCCCGAATATCCTCCGCCAGCAACTCCGGCTGCTCCAACGCAGCAAAGTGACCACCGCGCGGCATCGGCGTCCAGCGCTTGACGTTATAGCCACGCTCCACCCAACTGCGTGGCGGCAGCGGCAGTTCCCTGGGAAACAGCGCGACCCCAAGCGGTGGTTTCACCCGCTCGCCGCTGTTGAACAGCAAGGGCCGCTTGCTGCCTTCCACATACGGGCGAAACGACGAACCGATGCAGTTCGTCAGCCAATAGAGCGTCACATTGGTCAGCAGCCATTCATGACTGATGGCGGGGCTCGTATCGCACCACGAGAGAATCTTTTCTCCCATCCAGGCCAGCAACCCCGCCGGAGAGTCGCTGAGGCCCACGGCCAGGGTTTGCGGTTTGGTCCGTTGGATGTGCGCATAGGCGCCTTCGGCTTCGCTGAAGGCCGCGGCGCGTTGCAGGTAAGCGGTTTCTTCTTCGCTCAACGGCGGATCGGTTTCGCCCAGGGGCGGGCGGTAGGCGCCGGGAATGTAGTTGAGGTGGATGCCGGTCAGTCGCTCGGGAAAGCGCATGCCCAACCAACTGGTTACAGCCGCGCCGACATCGCCGCCCTGGGCTCCGAACCGCTCATAGCCGAGCCCCGTCATCAGCTCGCTCCACAAACCCGCCGCCTCGAAAGGCCCGCAACCCGCCTGTTTGAACGGCGCGGAAAAGGTGTAGCCGGGCAAGGACGGCACCACCACATCGAACGCATCGGCTGGATCACCGCCATGGCTGGCCGGATCCGTCAGCAGTTCGATGATGCGCTGCATCTCGATGAACGACCCGGGCCAGCCGTGGGTGAGCACAAGCGGCATCGGATTGGGCCCGACGCCGCGCTGATGGACGAAATGAACCTGCTGCTCGCCGAGCGTGGCGACAAATTGCGGCAGGCGATTGAGCGCGGCTTCCTGGGCACGCCAGTCGAAGGTTATTGACCACTGGCGGAGGAGTTCTCCAAGCACGTCCATGTCCATGCCTTCGCTCCAGCCCTGACCGGCCAGTGGCACCGGCAGCCGAGTGTTTTGCAGGCGATGGCGCAGGTCATCAAGTGCGCTTTCAGGAATGTCGATGGAAAAAGGTCTGGCGAACATTTCTTGCTCCCAAGTGGGTGGCAGCTGCCCGCCCAGTCATGGGCCTAGCGTAGGCGATTTGCCGGATTCGCGGCAATTGATCGCGCCTGGCCCAGCGCTCAACCTTCCTTCCTGATACAACTGCCCCGAACGCGTTGAATTTTTACCAAGGCCAGCGAGTCTTTGAGAAGGACATGGCGATGAATCGCAACCAATCGCTGCCGATCATGCTCACCCCTCGACAACTGACCCCAGCCAAGGACGCCCAATGACCTTCTTTATTTTCCTCCTCGCCTGCTGCGCTGCGGCAAGCACCGGTGTCATTTTCAAACCGGGCCAGTGGTACGAATCCCTCGTCAAACCCCGCTTCACACCCCCCAACTGGTTGTTTCCCGTGGCCTGGACTGTCATCTACCTGCTGCTTGCCTGGGCCGGATATCGCTTGAGCCTGATCCCGGGGAGCCAATTCGTATTGGCTTTATGGGCGGCGCAGATTGCGCTCAATACTCTGTGGACTCCGGTGTTTTTCGGCGCCCATCAGGTCCTGGCCGGTATGGTGGTGATCACGCTGCTCTGGCTGGTCGTGGCCGTGATGGTGGTGTTGGCGTTGCGCCTGGACGTGATCACCGGGTTGATTCTGTTTCCTTACCTGGCGTGGCTTTGCGTAGCCGCTGCCTTGAATTTCTCGATCCTGCGCAATAACCGCTGATGAGCAGTCGCCCGTTGAACACCGCAAAGCTATGGCCAGCGGACGAAAATGAGCTGGCGCAGGTGCGCAGTTTCAACAGGAAACTGGCGTGGCTGCCACGCTTTCGCATCCGCAATCGTGTCACCCCGCGCCTCATTCAAGCGCTGTTGCGTGCCAGTCAGATCAACGGCGACGGCAAGTTGAACAAGCATGGGCTGGTGGCTGAAAAACGCCGGATAGGCAAGGGCGACGTCGCGGTCCCAGTGCGGATAATCCGGCCGAAAGGAAAAGCCAGAGGCGTCGTGCTGGATTTCCACGGTGGCGGCTGGGTCATCGGCAATGCCCAGATGAATGACCCGTTCAACATCGCCATGGTCCAAGAATGCGGGGTCGCGGTGGTCTCGGTGGATTATCGGCTCGCGGTCAGCACACCGGTGGAAGGCCTGATGGAGGATTGCCTCTCAGCAGCACGTTGGCTGTTGGGCGAGCAGGAGGAATTCGCCGATCTGCCGGTGATCGTCGTGGGTGAATCGGCTGGAGGCCACTTGGCCGTGGCAACGCTGCTGGCGCTCAAGCAATGGCCGGATTTGCTTGGGCGCATACGCGGTGCGGTGCTGTACTACGGCGTCTACGATCTGGCCGGGACCCCCAGCGTCCACGCCGCCGGCGCTGAGACGCTGGTGTTGGACGGGCCCGGTATGGTCGATGCCTTGCGCCTGCTGACGCCGGGCCTGAGCGATGAGGAGCGACGCCAGGCGCCGCTGTCGCCGCTCTATGGTGACTTCACGGGGATGCCAGCGGCGCTGCTGTTCACTGGCGAGTTGGACCCGCTCAGGGACGACACGCTTGGCCTGGCTGAGTTGTGGGGCAAGGCCGCTACGGTTGAAGCGCATCTTCTACCATCCTGCCCCCACGGGTTCATTCATTTCCCGACGGCGATCGCCGAGCGCGTGCTCAAGCACAGTCGGGACTGGATCACGGCCCGGCTCAACGCTGCTTCGACCCCCCACCAATCTGCCAGACATACGGCGGCTCCGTCCCGTTGATCTCCCAGTCGCCAATGATGCGTTCCTTGTAGATCAGCGGGTTGTGCGAAGCCGCCGTCCGGGCGTTACGCCAGTGGCGGTCGAGGGCTTTGCTGGTGCTGGTGGCGGAAGCGCCCAGTGCGTTGAACAGGTCGCTGGTGGCGCGCAGTGTCAGGTCGGCGACCGCCACCTGGGCCTGGGCCGATTCCAGTTCGGCGAGGAGGTTAGCGGTGTGTTCCTTCTCGGCGTCCAGGTCGAAGCGACTTTGATAGGCCCGCTGCGAGGCATCGGCGGCGCGCAGGGTGGTGGCTTCGGCGGCGTAGACCTGGGCCGAGGCCCTGCCGATGACTTGCTGAACTTGCACATCCTGGCTCACTTCACTGGCGTTGCCGGTGCTGAACACCCGCGTGCGCTGGCGCACCTGTTCGCTGATGTCGCGGACGGCGGCGCGCCCGGCGCCGGTCTGCACGGCGAGCAATACCAACTGGTAAAACGCGGTCTGATATTTGAAGCGGGTGGAGAAGTCGATGAGGTTTTCGTCTTCTACCACTGCGTTCTCGAATACTGACGTGCCGCTGCCCGTGGTCCGTTGACCGAAACCATCCCAGTCATCGCTTTGCCTGACGCCCGGCTGATGGACGCTGACGGCGGCGATCACGTCGGCGCCGGTGTCGTCGCGTTGGGCATACAGGTCGATCCAGTCGGCAAAGATGCTGCCGGTGCTGTAGTACTTGGTGCCGTTGACCACCCATTGGTCACCCTGGCGGGAAACCCGGGTGATGACCTGGCCAAGTTTCACCGCGCCGATTTCGGTCCAGGCGTTGCCCACCAGGTCACCGTCGACGAAGCGCTTGAACCAGACATCCTGTGGGCGGGTGGCATGGGCGTTGAGGCGATCCTCGACAAAGGCGAAGTGTCCGCGCAGCGCCTGGGGCAGGTTGGAGTCGGCTTCGGCCAGTTCGATCAGCAGTTGCAACAATTGCGGCAGCGAGGCGCCTGCGCCGCCATATTCGACCGGCACCCTTACGGCGCCGAAGCCCGCTTCCTTTAGCCATTTCACTTGTTCGAAAGGCAGGCTGCGGGTCTGTTCGCGTTCCAGCGCCCCGGCGTGGATACGCGCGAAAATCGGCCGAAAGCGCTCGGCCAGGGCTTCGTAGTGGGTGCCGGTGGACAGGACATGCGGCAGGTATTGTTGCTGTGCGGTCATGGCGGTGTTCCTTCTGAGGAAATGAGGGCGGGCAAGGCCAAGGCCTGCCGTTGCCGACAGCCATTGCACGCTCCATGCCGCTGCTCGAAGCCAATGAAAACAAGGGGTTTGCCGGGTTTCCCGGCATAAATGCTGTCGTCCCGCGGGCAATCTGTCCGGCGGCTGTTCGGCAGGCAACAGTCCACCTTTTGCGCGGCAGTACGCCGGGTGTTGGCTGTGCAACAGCGATCCAGCAGCTTGCTCGCCGCACGACAGTGGCAAAACTTAGCAGGCGAATTAAGTGACTGGAAATAAAGGGAAAAACCAAGTGGCACGGTTGCTGCTCTAGCCGTTGTACAAAGGCGACGACGCCTATATCTCAACGAGCCGGGAGTACACGCAATGAGCCAGGACACGATCAAGTTTGCCTACTGGGTGCCCAACGTCAGCGGCGGGCTGGTGGTCAGCAAGATCCCGCAGCGCACCGACTGGGGGATCGATTACAACCGCAAGCTGGCGCAAATCGCCGAGGATGCCGGCTTCGACTATGCCCTGACCCAGATCCGTTTTACCGCCGGTTATGGCGCCGAATACCAGCACGAATCGGTGGCGTTCAGTCACGCGTTGCTGGCGGCCACCACGCGCCTGAAAGTCATCGCGGCGGTCTTGCCAGGGCCGTGGACGCCTTCGGTGCTGGGCAAGCAGATCGCAACCATCGACCAGCTCACCGGCGGCCGCGTGGCGATCAACGTGGTGTCCGGCTGGTTCAAGGGCGAATTCACCGCCATCGGCGAGCCCTGGCTGGAGCACGATGAACGCTATCGCCGTTCCGAGGAATTCATCACCACGCTCAAGGGCATCTGGACCACCGACAACTACACCTTCGCCGGTGATTTCTATCGCTTTCGCGACTACACGCTCAAGCCCAAGCCGCTGCAGCAGCATCCGGAAATTTTCCAGGGCGGCAGCTCACGGGCGGCGCGGGACATGGCTGCGCGGGTGTCCGACTGGTACTTCACCAACGGCAACACAGTGGAAGGGGTCAAGGCCCAGGTCGATGACCTGCGGACCAAAGCGGCGGCCAACAACCACAAGGTGAAGGTCGGCGTGAACGCCTTCATCATTGCCCGCGATACCGAGGAAGAGGCCCGCGCGGTGCTGGCCCAGATCATCGACCAGGCCGACCCGGAAGCCGTCAACGCTTTTGGCGACGCGGCAAAACAGGCCGGCAAGGCCAGCCCCGAAGGCGAGGGTAACTGGGCCAAGTCCAGCTTCGAAGACCTGGTGCAATACAACGACGGTTTCAAGACCAACCTGATCGGCACACCCCAGCAGATTGCCGAGCGCATCGTCGCCTTGAAAGCCGTGGGAGTGGACCTGGTACTGGCCGCGTTCCTGCATTTCCAGGAGGAAGTCGAGTATTTCGGCAAGCGGGTCCTGCCGCTGGTGCGTGAGCTGGAGCAGGGGAAATTGACGGTCAAGACGGCGGCGGTCGCTTAGGCGGGGAGGCAGCATGGGCACGCTCACTGAATCCTTCGACACGTTGCCTCATTGGCTGCATCGACAGGCGCTGGAGCACGGTACGGACGTCGCCCTGCGCCACAAGCACCTTGGCGTCTGGCAGGTGCGGACCTGGCGGCAGCTGGCCGATGAGGTGCAGCGCCTGGCGAGTGCTCTGCAAACTCGGGGATTCTCGGTGGGCGCGACCCTGACGATCAACAGTCGCCCGACACCACAGGCGATCGTGGCGGCGTTGGCGGCGCAATGGCTGGGTGGTACGGCGAGCCTGTTCGATCCGTTGGACGGAGTCGCGGGGCAGGTCGAACTGCTCGGCGAATTGCAGCCGGATTTTGTGCTGGCCGAGGGGTGCGACGAATTGTCGCGTCTAGGCGCGGCGCAGGTGGCCCCCGGCGTGGTGATTTACCTGGACAAGCGCGGACTGTCAGGCTCGGTCGCGTTTGATCAGGCGCTGGATTACGCCACGTTGATCGAGGCGAGGACGCTCGATGAACGCGTCCCGCTGGCACATGCGCAGCAAACGGCGTTCGTTTTCTATCGCCGGGGGCCACAAGCCATCGAGCAACAATGCATCAGCCACGCCGAGCTGTTGCAACACGGGCAGCAACTGGTACAGCGCGAAGGACTGCGACGGCAGGAGGAAGCATTGGCGGCGCGCGGTTTCGCCTCGGGCGACCAGGCGCGGTATCTGCTCGCGCCCTGGCTGATCGCCGGTTTTCGCTTGAACTTCCCGGAAAACCTGGCGACCCGTGACCGCGACCGACGTGAGTTGGGCCCGACGCTGGTGGCCGGTACCCCGGAAACCTACGAGCGTCTGCACGGCTATGTGCTGGAGCGCCTGCCGGCACCGGGCGATGGGGCACGCAGACTGGTGGATTGGGCCCTGGCGGCACGTCCGGGGCCGTTGCGAAGGTTCATCGGTCATTGGCTGGTGCGCCGGCCTCTGCGCGACGTGCTTGGGTTTTCACGAATCCACGCACCGTTGCTTGTGGGTGATGCGCTAAAGCCTGAGACCCAGGCATTTTTTGACGCCCTGGGTATCAACGTCCGCCAGTGGGAGGGTGCGGCCCATTGGGAGGTGCCGACGATTTCGCTGGCGTCCACTACCAACGAACGGGACGAACGCCAATCAAAACGCGCCTGGAAGGAGGCGACCACATGACCCGAACGGCCGCCACGCAGCTCCTGGAGCTGGACAACATTTCGCTCTCATTCAAAGGCGTCAAAGCGATCACCGACATCAGCTTCAGCGTTGCCGCCGGCGAGATCTGCGCCTTGATCGGTCCCAACGGCGCCGGCAAGAGTTCATTGCTCAACATCATCAGCGGGGTCTACCAACCCCAGCAAGGGCGCATACGTTTCGACAATCGCGAGCGCCGCGGCATGCGCGCCCACGACGTGGCGGTGCGGGGCGTCGCCCGGACGTTCCAGAACATCGCGCTGTTCAAGGGCATGAGCGTGCTCGACAACGTGCTCACCGGGCGCAACCTCAAGCGTCGCAGTACCTGGATCGAGCAGGCGTTGCGTATCGGGCGGGCCGGTAAGGAGGACGACAGCCAGCGCGAAGCGGCCGAGCGGGTCATTGAGTTCTTGCGTTTGCAGCCGTGGCGCGAAGCATGGGTGGGCACCTTGCCTTACGGTTTGCAGAAGCGCGTGGAGCTGGCCCGCGCCCTGGCGGCGGAGCCGCGGTTGTTGCTCCTCGACGAGCCCATGGCGGGCATGAACGCCGAGGAGAAACAGCTGATGAGCCGATTCATTGTCGACATCAACCGTGAGCTGGGCACTACGGTGGTGTTGATCGAGCACGACATCGGCGTGGTCATGGACATCAGCGACCACGTGGTGGTGCTCGATTACGGTCGCAAGATCGGCGACGGCGCCCCGGATGTGGTGCGGCAGAACCCCGAAGTCATTTCGGCTTACCTCGGCACCCGACACTGATTTTTGCAATTCGACGCCTTTCCGTCAGGAAGGGTCGGCAAGCTGCGCCCGCAAAACAGGAAACGCTATGGAATTTTTCTTTGAAGTATTGATTGGCGGGCTGCTGGCCGGGGTGATGTACGCCTTGGTGGCCATCGGTTTTGTGCTGATCTACAAGGCCTCCGGGGTGTTCAACTTCGCCCAGGGGGCGATGGTGCTGTTCTCGGCGCTGACCTTCGTCAGCCTGCTGGAGCGCGGCGTGCCGTTCTGGCTGGCGTTCCTCATCAGCCTGGCGGCCATGCTGCTGATCGCCGTGGCAGTGGAGCGTGTGGTGTTGCGCCCGTTGGTCAATCGATCGCCGATCACGCTGTTCATGGCCACCCTTGGGCTTTCCTATGTCATCGAAGGGTTCGCCCAGGGGCTGTGGGGTGCCCAGGTGCATGGCCTGGATCTGGGCATCAGTGATGAACCGTTGGAACTGGGCGGAATGCTGCTGTCGCAGTTCGATATTTTCGCCGCACTGACCGCCGCGTCACTGGTGGCGCTGCTGTCCTGGCTGTTCAACAAGACCCGCTTGGGCCTGGCGCTACGGGCGGTGGCGGATGACCCGCTGGCGGCGCTGGCCGTGGGTATTCGCTTGCAGCGGGTCTGGGTCGTGGTGTGGACGGTGGCGGGGTTCGTCGGGCTGGTCGCCGGCCTGCTCTGGGGCGCTCGCCTGGGGGTGCAGTTCTCGTTGTCGCTGGTGGTGCTCAAGGCCTTGCCGGTGTTGATCATCGGCGGGTTCACCTCGATCAGCGGGGCGATTGTCGGCGGGCTGATCATCGGCGCTTCGGAAAAATTGGCGGAGGTATATCTCGGGCCGTTCATCGGCAGCGGCATTGAAAACTGGTTTCCCTACGCACTGGCGCTGCTGTTCCTGCTGGTGCGTCCGGCCGGGCTGTTTGGCGAACGCGCCATCGAACGGGTCTAGGAGAACAGCATGTTTTATCGAGAAGCAGGCCAGTTCAACACCCGTTATGCCGAAGACCGCCGGATCTTTGCCTTGCGCCAGGATCGCCACGGGCTGGCGGCGCTGCTGTTGGTTGCATTCGTCGTGGTGCCGTGGCTGGGCAATGACTACTGGCTCAGCGCGATATTGATTCCGTTTCTGGTGCTGTCCCTGGCCGGGTTGGGGCTCAATCTGCTCACCGGTTACGCCGGGCAGTTGTCCCTGGGTTCTGCGGCGTTCATGGCCGTGGGGGCGTTCGCCACCTACAACCTTGAAGTGCGTGTCGGCGGTTTGCCGTTGTTGTTCAGCATTGCCTTGGGCGGGCTGACGGCGGCGCTGGTGTCGCTCCTGTTCGGCCTGCCGAGCCTGCGCATCAAGGGCTTCTATCTGCTGGTCTCGACATTGGCGGCGCAGTTCTTCGTGACCTGGACGCTGACCCGCTTTGGCTGGTTTTCCAACGACAGCGCGTCGGGGGTGATCAGCGCGCCGCGCCTGGATATTTTCGGCGTGAACCTGGACGCGCCGGCCGGCCGTTATCTGCTGACCCTGACGGTGGTGGTGGCGCTGTTCTGGCTGGGCAAGAACCTGGTAAGCAGTGAGTTGGGACGCCAGTGGATGGCCGTGCGCGACATGGACACGGCCGCGGCGGTGATCGGCATTCCCCTGGCGAAAACCAAGCTGCTGGCCTTTGCCATCAGCGGCTTTTACCTCGGCGTGGCCGGCGCGCTCTGGGCCTTCGCCTATCTGGGCACCGTCGAACCCCATGGCTTCGATCTCAATCGCTCATTCCAGATCCTGTTCATCATCATTATCGGCGGGCTCGGCAGCTTGCTGGGCAACTTCCTCGGGGCGGCCTTCATCGTGCTGTTTCCGGTGCTGCTTTCCAACCTGGTGTCGCTGCTGCCCGGCGGGCTGATCGATGCCGGCCAGGTGGAAAACCTGCAAAAAATGTTTTTCGGCGCGCTGATCATCCTGTTCCTGATCAAGGAACCGGAGGGCCTTGCGCGCCTCTGGCAGCGACTTCGCCAGCGTGCGCGGCTGTGGCCGCTGCGCTACTGAACAGCGCCACCGTTGACTTCTCTATGGCTTCATAACAAGGAAAATCCGATGTTCAAACGATCAATCGCCAGCACCCTCGCACTGGCCCTGAGCCTCACCGCCGCCGCGTTCACCGTGCAGGCGGACAACGAGCAATATTTCCCGCTGCAAAGCTATCGCGTCGGTCCCTATGCGGCCGGCGGCACGGGGTTTTTTGGCGGGTTCATCGACTACCTCAAGTACGTCAACGCCAACGGCGGCGTGAACGGGGTGAGGCTGACCTGGAGCGAATGCGAAACCGAGTACGTGGTAGAGAAGGGCGTCGAGTGCTACGAGCGCCTGAAGAAAGGTTTGAATGGCGCACCGGCGGCTGCGACCAACCCGCTGTCAGTGGGCATTGCCTACGCCACGCTGGAGCGCTCCACCGCCGACAAACTGCCGCTGATCACCATCAACCACGGCCGCACCGACTCCACCGATGGCAGCGTGTTTCCCTATGTCTTCCCGCTGCAATTGAACCCGTACTCCGAGGTGTCGGCGATCATCAACTACATCGGCCAGCGCGCCGGTGGGCTGGACAAGCTCAAGGGCCTGAAGATCGCCACCCTGTACCACGGCTCGCCGTACGGCAAGGAAACCAACGAGGTGTTGCAGACCCTGGCGGATAAATACGGTTTTGCGCTGACCTTGCTCGAAGTGCCGCATCCGGGCAACGAGCAACAGTCGCAGTGGCTGAATATCCGACGGGAAAAACCCGACTGGGTAATCCTGCGCGGCTGGGGCGTGATGAACCCGGTGGCGCTGAAAACCGCGCAGAAAGTCGGGTTCCCGGCCGATCACATCATCGGCAACATCTGGAGCAACTCCGAGGATGACGCCGCGCCGGCCGGTGCTGCGGCCAAGGGTTTCATCGCGATCACGACGCACCCGTCAGGCACCGGTTTCCCGGTGCTGCAAGGCATCAAGAAGGACGTGGTCGACGCCGGCCATGGCGACCTGGCTGATCCCAAGCGTTTCGGCACGGTGTATTACAACCTCGGCGTGGTCAACGGCATCCTCAACGTCGAGGCGCTGCGCATTGCCCAGCAGAAGTTCGGCCAGCAACCGTTGACCGGCGAGCAGGTGCGCTGGGGCTTCGAGAATCTCAAGCTCGATGATGCACGTCTCCAGGAGCTGGGGGCGCTGGGGTTGGTGCAGCCGTTGCAATTGTCCTGCTCGGACCACGAGGGCGGCGGCGCGGTGCGCTTCCAGCAGTGGGACGGCACGCAGTGGAAGCTGATCAGTGACTGGGTGCAGGCCGACCGCGCGTTGCTGCGGCCGATCATCGAAGCGTCTTCGCAGCAATACGCCAAGGAAAAAGGCATCACGCCGCGCGATTGCAGCAAGGAATCCTGACGACTTGGGTCGCTTTTTGCGAAAGCCGCCCGGCGTGGTGATGGCCTTTCGTCCAGACAGCGAACCCGTGGCGAGGGAGCTTGCTCCCGCTGGGGCGCATAGCGCCCCCAATGCAGCTGATTGAGTGGATCTGACATCACAGCGACAGGTTGGGGCTGCTTCGCAGCCCAGCGGGAGCAAGCTCCCTCGCCACAGGTGAACGTTGGCTCAGGTTGAAAGGTTGACCACCCGACCATCGCGCGTACTCAGCGCCGGGCGCCGTTTGTTGACCACCAGCTCGCCGATCCGGATCAGCAGGCTGCGGGTGACGTTGCGGCTCAGGCCCAACAGGCTTGCGGTGTGGACCTGGTTGCAACTGGCGTAGCGGTAGGCGGTGCGCAGCAGGGCCGCTTCGACTTTTTCATAGACATCGCCGTGCGCTTGCTCAAGCAGTTGCTCGAAGGCCTTTTCCAGCAGTGCCTCGGTGGTTTGCGGCGTGTTGTCCTGGGACGCGTCCTGGCGCTCGATGCGAAAGTTCGAAAGGTGCAGATCCTGCACGCCGATCACCTTGTTGCGGCAGATCAGCAAGGTGTGATGGATGACGTTTTCCAGTTCGCGAATATTGCCCGGCCACGAGTAGTCGAGCAGTTTGCGCTGGGCCTGGGCATCCAGCGTCACCTCGCCATGACCGAGCCTGCGGCTGTACTCGGCGACGAAATGGCGAATCAGCGGCAGGATGTCGCCGGGACGCTCGCGCAACGGCTTGAGCACCAGGCTGACCACACTCAGTCGGTAATACAGGTCTTCGCGAAAATGCCCGGCGTTGATGGCTTTTTCCAGTTGCACGTTGGTGGCCGCCAGCACCCGCACATTGATCCTGATAGGCTTGCGCGAGCCGAGGCGGACCACTTCGCGCTCCTGTAGAACGCGCAGCAGCTTGACCTGGATCGGCAATGGCAGGTCACCGATTTCATCGAGGAACAGCGTGCCGCCGTCGGCTTCTTCGAACCACCCGGCCTTGGCGGTCAAGGCGCCGGTGAACGCGCCTTTTTCATGGCCGAACAACTCGGCCTCCACCAGCGTCTCGGAAAACGCCCCGCAGTTCACCGCCACGAACGGTTTGTCGCGTCGAGCACTGAGGTTATGGACGTGGCGGGCGACCAGCTCCTTGCCAGTACCGGTCTGGCCAATGATCAACACGCTGGCGTCACTGGGCGCGACTTGCTGCAAGTGCGTCAGCAGTGCCTGGGAGCTGGGATCGGCGAACACTTGGGCCGTGGCGCGGATCGAGGTAGCCAGGCCGGGGGAGGGAGGAAGCGTAAGAAGCTGCATGACGGTGGCCCGTTTATGAGAGTGCGGTGATGATTGGGTGAGGACCAACGCTCCTTGGTGGTATCACCGTGCGAAGCCATTGGGCTTAAGGCTTAATCTAAATGATCTAAAAAAAATAAAACAAATAACATAGAGTTATATGCTTAAGGCGATGAGCCGCCTTCGTCGTCAGCCGCAGAGCCTTACGCAGGACCGGGTTTGGCGAGATCAGGCAAAAAGGCGGCGCTCACAGGTAACTAACTCGGGAGTGTAGGCGGGTAACGTGGCTCAACTTTACTGCAGAGCCCAATTCGCGAGGGACGGATCAGACATCCAGGGTGTGCCGCTTTGAGGAGGAGCGAAACCAGCAGCACCGACGGTCCCTCGACACGCCTCAATGTCGACAAGAGAATAAAAAACCATGACCAGCCCGAGCTTCAAGGATTCGAACGGCCACTTGGCGCAGGGCTTCAAGCCTCGTCACGTCACCATGCTTTCAATCGCCGGGATCATCGGCGCCGGCCTGTTTGTCGGCTCAGGCCATGCGATCGCCGCTGCCGGTCCGGCCGTCATGTTGGCCTATCTTTTTTCCGGTCTGCTGGTGGTGCTCGTCATGCGCATGCTTGGCGAAATGGCGGTAGCCCGGCCAGACACCGGCTCGTTCTCCACCTACGCCGACCAGGCGATCGGACGCTGGGCAGGCTTCACCATCGGTTGGCTGTACTGGTGGTTCTGGGTGCTGGTGATTCCCATCGAGGCGCTCGCCGCGGGTCATGTACTCAACCAGTGGTTTCCCTCCGTTGATGCCTGGCTGTTTGCCTCGGTGTCGATCATTGCCCTGGCCGTGACCAATCTGTTCAGCGTCTCCAAATACGGCGAGTTCGAGTTCTGGTTCGCCATGGCCAAGGTGATCGCGATCATCGGTTTCATCTCCCTGGGATTCGCCGTGCTGATGGGCTGGATTCCCGAGCGCGAAGCCAGCGGCTTGAGTCGCTTGATGGAGGAGCATGGCGGGTTCGCGCCCAATGGCTTTTCCGCCGTGGTCGGGGCATTCATCACCATCATGTTCAGTTTCATTGGCACGGAGGCGGTAACGATTGCCGCCGCCGAATCCAGCAACCCGGCACAGAACATCGCCAAGGCCACGCGCTCGGTGATCTGGCGCATCGGCGTGTTTTATCTGCTGTCGATCTTCGTGGTGATTTCCGTGGTGCCCTGGGACGATCCGCTCCTGGCCTCGGTGGGCTCCTACCAGCGGGCACTGGAGTTGATGAACATTCCCCACGCCAAATTCATGGTGGACGTGGTGGTATTGATTGCCGTGGCCAGTTGCATGAACTCCTCGATCTACATTGCTTCACGCATGCTCTATTCCCTCGGCCGGCGTGGTGATGCGCCGAGGGTGGTGGAAGTGACTTCGTCCGCTGGCGTGCCCCGGGCAGCGGTGATAGCCAGTACGGTACTGGGCTTGGGCATCACCTTGTTCAGCTACTTCATGCCGGCCGGGTTGTTCCAGTTCCTGCTCGCCAGCTCCGGCGCCATCGCCTTGCTGGTGTACCTGGCGATCGCCGTGTCCCAGTTGCGTATGCGCCGCAAGCTGCTTCGCCAAGGCGTCGAGCTGGGCTTTCGCATGTGGCTGTTTCCCTGGCTCACCTGGGCGGTGATCGTGTTCATCTGCGCGGCCCTGGCGGTGATGATGGTGACTCCCGAGCACCGCAGCGAAGTGAGCACCACCCTAGGCCTGGCCTTGGTCATTTCCTTTGTCGGCCTGGTGACTTCGCGGCAATCGCCGCAGCCTGAAGAGGCGGTTTCCCTCGGCTAGCGTCCCTAGACTCTCGGCCTAAGACATTCCCGTGGCGAGGGAGCTTGCTCCCGCTGGGCTGCGCAGCAGCCCCTTCCTTTACTGATCCCTAAAAACCCAAACTCCCTCCAGCAACTAACCCTTGCTTACGTTGTCAGTACTTGGCGCCCGTAGCGCCGACGTTCGCCACCGATGGCGACAATGTCAGCTACATGGCGCTTTTTTTCTGACGCCTCAAGGCAAATAGCTCGCAATGGATTGCGCCGGGACCGTTTATTCCTTTTGCGGGTTGATTCTCTATGGGTTTTTTTCTTGATCCTCGGCATGACATCGACGCCGCTTTGTTGAGTTATCGCCGGGTATTCTGGTCCCTGGCCCTCTTCAGCGGCGTGATCAATCTGCTGGTGCTGGTGCCATCGCTGTACATGATGCAGGTCTACGATCGGGTCCTCACCAGTCGCAACGAAACCACGCTGTTCATGCTCACCTTGATCGCTCTCGGGCTGTTCATGTTCAGCGCGTTGATCGAGTGGGTGCGTGGCGAAGTGATGATCCGCATGAGCGCCGGGCTGGACGATGCCTTGGGCGAGCGGATTTTCGATGCAGCGTTCGCCCGCAGCCTGCGCGAGCACAACGCCAACCCGGCGCAGGTGCTGAGTGACCTGGCCACCTTGCGCCAACTGATTACCGGCCAGGGGCTGATCGCCTTGCTCGATGCACCGTGGTTGCCGATTTTCCTGCTGGTGGCGTTCATCATCCACCCCTGGTTCGGCGTGCTGACCCTGATCCTTGCAGCGTTGCTGGTCGGCCTGGCACTGTGGGGCGAGCTGGCGACCCGCACGCGCCTGGGGGAGGCCAATCGGCTGGGCGTGCAATCGTCCATCTACGTCAACAGCACCCTGCAGAATGCCGAGGTCATCCAGGCCCTGGGCATGCTCGGGCCGCTGCGCCAGCGCTGGAGCCTGCTGCAGCAACGGATCATCGCGGCGCAGGCGCATGCCAGTGATCGCGGTGCGCGTATCACCTCGGCGACCCGTTTCGTGCGGATTTCCGGCCAGTCCCTGGCCTTGGGGCTGGGGGCGCTGCTGGTACTCGAAGGGCAATTGTCGGCGGGCATGATGATTGCCATGTCGTTGTTGCTGGGGCGTGCCCTGGCGCCGGTGGAAATCGCCATTGGTTCGTGGAAGCAATTCAACGCCGGTCGCCAGAGTTACCAGCGTCTGAGCCAGTTGCTCGCGCAACATCCTCGCGATCGCCTGCGCATGCCGTTGCCACCGCCAACGGGCGCGGTGCGCCTGGAGCAACTCTACGTGGGGCCACCCGGCGCGACGCAGCCGCTCCTGCGCGGCATCAATTTCAGCCTGGACAAGGGCGAGGTACTGGCGGTGGTCGGGCCCAGCGCCAGCGGCAAATCGACCCTGGCTCGGGCATTGGTTGGCGTGTGGCCGGCCATGGGTGGCTCGGTGCGGCTGGACGATGCCGAGATCAGCCAGTGGTCCCACGACGCCTTGGGCCCGTACCTCGGTTATCTGCCCCAGGACATCGAACTGTTCGATGGCAGTGTCGCCGACAATATCGCCCGTTTCGGCGAGCAGGACGCCGACAAGATCATCGCCGCCAGCCGTCACGCGGGCATTCACGAAATGATCCTGCGGTTCCCCAAGGGCTACGACACGCCGCTGGGTCCCGGCGGGCTTGGCCTGTCCGGCGGACAGAAGCAACGCCTGGGCCTGGCCCGTGCGCTTTATGGCAGCCCTTCGCTGATCGTCCTCGACGAGCCCAACTCGAACCTCGACGAAGCCGGCGAACTCGCGCTGGTGCAGGCCATCGGCGTGCTCAAGGCCGCCGGCAGCACGGTGGTGTTGATCACCCACCGGCCCAACGTTCTGGCGGTTGTGGATCACATTCTGGTGCTGAAGGACGGCACCCAGCAGGCGTTTGGCCCGCGCGACCGGGTGCTCAAGGCGCTGATGCCAGGCCCGAGGCCGACGGCCGTGCGGGAGGCGGGTAAAGATGCGTGATTTGAAACCGGCGACTCCGGCCCACGGCGACCACGGCTTGAGCGTGCTCAGCAGCAACACGCTACCCAGCGCCAGTACCGATGCCGGCGGCGCGGCGCGCTACGGCGTGGTCTTTCTGGCCCTGACCTTGGGCGGTTTCCTGCTTTGGGCGTGCCTGGCGCCGCTCGACCAGGGTGTGGTCGGCAGCGGCACCGTGGTGGTGGCGGGCGAGCGCAAGGCGGTGCAATCGCTGGTGGGCGGGGTCGTGGAAAAGCTGCTGGTCAGCGACGGCGACCGCGTCAGCCAGGGCCAGTTGTTGGTGCAGCTCAACACCGTGCAGGCCCAAGCGCAGTTGGACGTGACCCTGGGCAAGCTGCTCAATGACCGCAGCATCGAGGCGCGCTTGATGGCCGAGCGCCTCGGCGCCGAGGAAATCCAGTGGCCGGCGCAATTGCTGGAGCGCGCCGAGGAGCCGCGCGTCAAGGCGGCCATGGCGCTGCAGAAGCAACTGTTCCTGACACGCCGTGCCGAACTGGGCAGCCGCCTGCAGATCATCGAGCATGAAGTCGGCGCCTTGCAGCAACAGTTGCAGGGCTATGAAGGGGTCAAGCGCAACTACGACGCGCAGATGCGATTTCAGCAGCAAGAGCTTGAAGGTTTGCGCGAATTGGCCCGGGAAGGCTACGTGCCGCGCAACAAACTCTTCGAGGCCGAGCGCAACGCGGCGCAACTGGCCGGGCAGATCGCTTCCGGCATTGGCGATGTCGGCCGCACGCGCCAGGCAATCAACGAAAGCCGGCTCAAGGCCTTGCAGGCGCAGCAGGAATTCCGGCGCGATGCCGAAACCCAACTCAGCGAGGTTTCGGCCGAGGCCGCCGGTTATGCCGATCAGATCCGCGCCTTGCAGTTTGAGGTGGATAACGGGGCGATCCGCGCGCCGGTGGCGGGGCAGGTCATGGACGTGTCGATCCATACGGTCGGCGGGGTCGCCCAGGCTGGGCAGACGCTGATGCAGGTGGTGCCGCTGGATGCGCCGATGGCCATCACCGCGCGTTTTGATCCGCTGATGGCCAACAAGCTCAGCCCGGGGCTGCCGGTGCACGTGCATTTTACTGCGTTGCAACGGGTGGACACGCCGACGGTGACCGGCACGATCACCACCGTGTCGGCGGACCAGTTGATCGACCAGCAGACCCACCAGCCGTACTTCTCCGCCAAGGTCGAGATTCCCGCCGACACCGTCGTTTCGCTGCAGGGCGCCGGGCTGCTGGTGCGCCCCGGCATGCTTGCCGATGTCACCGTGGTGACCGGCGAGCGGACCTTGATGAACTACCTGATGAAACCTTTGCGCGAACGCTTGCTGGCGGCCTTCAAAGAGGAATGAGCATGACCGACCGTTGCCGTTATGGCGTCCGTGTGCTGTTGAGCCTGTGCACCAGTTGGGCGGTGATCGGCCCCGTCTGGGCGGCGGAGGGCGGGCTGAGCCTGATCGCCGCCTACGATGCCTCGCGCCTCAACGACCCGACCTTGCAGGCAGCGACCCACGCCTACGATGCGTCGCGGCAGGAGGAGGCGATCGGCCGTGGCGGTCTTTATCCGCAAGTGTCGCTGTCGTCGCGTTATGGCTATGGCGGGCGTACCGATGGCGGCGACGACAGCAGTTACGTCAACAGCAACGATTACCAGGCGAACAGTGTGACCCTGGCGGCGCAGCAGGCGCTGTATGACAAGGGGCGTTGGGCGGCTTATCAGGAAGGCAAGGCGCGGGGGGCGCTGGGTAGCCAGCAATTCGACGTGGCCGGCCAGACCCTGTTTGATCGGGTCGCCAAGGGCTATTTCGACGTGGCCCGGGCGGAGAACGAACTCAAGCTGATCGCCCAGCAGAAAACCGCTATCAGTGGCTTGGTCCTCCAGAGCAAAAAGCTCTATGAGGGCGGCCAGGGGGCGATCACCGATATCGACGAGGCCCAGGCCCGGCTCGATCTGGTCGAGGCTCAGGAAACCGAAGCCCAGGCCCGCCGCGTGGCTGCGCTGCGAGCACTGTCGGGGCGGGCCAGCGTGCCGATCGACGACATCCAGGCGATGCGCGAAGAACTCCCCGCCGGCAGCCCGATCCCGCCGGAGCAGGATCTGCCGTATTGGACAACCATTGCCCGTGAGGCCAGTCCGGAGCTGGCGGCGCGGTTGGCGGCGGTGAAAGTCGCCGAGGCCCAGGCCGACAGCCAGCGCGCCGGGCATTATCCGACGTTGTCGCTCACCACTCAGTTGACCCGTCGGGAAACCCGCCAGTACCAGGAGCTTGACCCGCGCCAGGACACTTACTACGTCGGGGTGCAGCTGGATATCCCGTTGTATCGCGGCGGCGCGGTGCGTGCATCGGTGGCCAAGGCCGAGGCCCAGCTGGCCGGGGCCCAGTCCGATTACGATGTGCAGCGTCAGGAACTGGCCGAGGCTATCGAAACCGACTACCTGGGCGTGGTGGCGGGCTTCGCCAAGAGCAAGGCGATGCTACGGGCGGTGGAATCCAACCAGCGGGCGCTGACGTCGACCGAGAAGGGTTTCCAGGGCGGCGTGCGCTCGACGGTCGACATCCTCGATGCTCAGCAACGCCTGTTCCAGGCACGCCGCGACCTGCTCGATACCAAGCTGGACATGCTCGAAAGTTATGTAAGCCTGCACACCCACACCGGCCAGATGAACCGCGCGGTGCTGGAACAGGTGCAAAGCCTGTTCTAAGGAACCGGCCGAGCCGCATCGCTTCTGTGGCGAGGGAGCTTGCTCCCGCTGGGCTGCGCAGCAGCCCCCAAAGCCAATCACCGCGCGGTGTCAGGCTGGACCCCATCAACCTTTTTGGGGCTGCTGCGCACCCCAGCGGGAGCAAGCTCCCTCGCCACGGATGTATTGGCAAGCGCCGTGTGGGAGCGAGCCTGCTCGCGATGACGGCAGTACATTCAATGTCGTTCAGCCTGGCACACCGCTTTCGCGAGCAGGCTCGCTCCCACAAGGGGCACTGCCCTGGGGCCCGATGCTTCCTGCCCACACGGTTTGCTTCATCAGTGCTGTTGTGGCGAGGGAGCTTGCTCCCGCTGGGCTGCGCAGCGCCCCCAAAGCCAATCACCGCGCTGTGTCAGGCTGGACCCCATCAACCTTTTTGGGGCTGCTGCGCACCCCAGCGGGAGCAAGCTCCCTCGCCACGGAAGCACCGTGTGGGAGCGAGCCTGCTCGCGATGACGGCAGTACATTCAATGTCGTTCAGCCTGGCACACCGCTTTCGCGAGCAGGCTCGCTCCCACAAGGGGCACTGCCCTGGGGCCCAATGCCTCCTGCCCACAAGGATTTGCTTCATCAGTGCTGTTGTGGCGAGGGAGCTTGCTCCCGCTGGGGTGCGAAGCGCCCCCAAAGCCAATCACCGCGCTGTGTCAGGCTGGACCCCATCAACCTTTTTGGGGCTGCTGCGCACCCCAGCGGGAGCAAGCTCCCTCGCCACGGATGTATTGGCATGCACCGTGTGGGAGCGAGCCTGCTCGCGATGACGGCAGTACATTCAATGTCGTTCAGCCTGGCACACCGCTTTCGCGAGCAGGCTCGCTCCCACAAGGGGCACTGCCCTGGGGCCCAATGCCTCCTGCCCACAAGGATTTGCTTCATCAGTGCTGTTGTGGCGAGGGAGCTTGCTCCCGCTGGGCTGCGCAGCAGCCCCCTCGTTCGCTCAGGCGGTGAAGTCGCTGGCGTGCAGCTCCTTGACGCCCACCAGTTCGAACTCGAACTCGGCGGTGGCGTCGGCATTGACGCTGCCGTAGAGGATGCCATCGACAAAACGCAGCTGGCCGGTGGCGTTGGTGGCGTCGAAGGCGTTGCTGCCGATGAAGGTAAAGGCATCGATGCTGGCGGTCAGCGGGTTGGCGTCCAGGCCGGTGAAGTCCAGTTTATCCAGCTCAGCCGTCTTGAAGCCGTTGATCACATCCCGCGCGGCGCCGACGCCCATGTCCGACAGCGCAGTAAACGCGTAGGTATCCGCGCCAGTACCGCCGGTGAGGTTATCAGTGCCGGCGCCGCCGATCAGCCGGTCATCGCCCGAGCCGCCCACCAGTGTGTCATTGCCGGCACCGCCGTTGAGGATGTTCCCGGCGCTGTTGCCCGACAGCGTATCAGCGTAGGCACTGCCGGTCAGGTTCTCGATGAACTTCAGCGTGTCGAGCCCGGAACCCACGGTGTTCTGTTGCGCGGACGTCGACAGGTTCACGGTCACCCCGGCCAGGGCCCGGTCGTAGGAGACAGTGTCGTTACCATCGCGTCCGTCCAGGATGTTGTCGCCCGTACCTGCGAACAGCGTGTTGTTCAGCGCATTGCCGATCCCGTTGGCGGCCCCGGCGCTGTCGATGTACAGATTCTCCACGTTGTTGCCCAGCGTGTAGGTAGCGAGGCTGCTGTGGACGCCGTCGATGCCGCCGGACACCGGGTTGCTGCTGGTCTCGATCACGGTATCGCTGGCGTTGTCGACGTAGTAGGTGTCGTTGCCGTCGCCGCCGCTCATGCTGTCCGCTCCCACCGCGCCATCGAGCACGTTGTTGGCGGCGTTACCGGTGATGAAGTTGCGCCGTTCGTTACCGGTGCCGTCGATGTCCGACACGCCGGTCAGCACCAGGTTTTCCAGGTTGGCGCCCAGGGTCCAACTGACCGAGGCCTGTACCGTATCGATCTGCGAAGTCGAGGTGTTGGTTTCCACCACGCTGTCGAACGCGTTGTCGACGACGTAGATGTCGTTACCATCGCCGCCGGTCAACGAGTCGGCACCCAGGTCACCGTCCAGTATGTCGTTGCCGGAACTGCCTACCAGGGTGTCGGCCTGGTCGGTGCCGGAAATCTTCCCGCCCTCATTCTGCGCGCCGTCGAAAATATCCTGCACGCTGTTGTTGTCGTTGGGGTTGCCCTGAAAGCCAAGGTCATTGGCGATGTAGTCCGCCAGGCGCTGGCCGACGATTTCCGCCGACTCCTCGTGCAGGTGCCAGACATCGTCGGGATACACCAACGGATCGACTTCATAACGCAAGGGCAGGTCGTTGTAGTCCACCGCCAGTTTCACATCGGCGCGCTCGGCGGCGATGGCTTCCTGGACGGCGCGGACGTAGCCCACACCCTCGACGATGGAAGCAATCTTTTCCTCCGAGTAACCACGGGCGCGCGCGGCGTCCTGCTCGTAGTGACCGGTTTCCATCAGGTACACGTTGAAATTGCCGAGTTGGGCGTGCAGGTAATCGAAGACTTTCAGCGTCGACGCCTTGTAGGCCGCCGCAGCCGCTGCCTTGTCGGTGGAGCGGGCGATTTCCTGGGCGGCTTCCTCGCCCTGGCCCCAGATGATCCCCATGGTCACGTTGTCGATGGCCTTGAGTTCCGTGAGCTGGTCGCGCAACAACGTCACGGCGCGCAGCAATGCCGGCCCGGGTTGGTTGGTGTCGGTCAGCCACCAGCACAACTTCAGCTCCTCGGCGCCGAGGGTCGACAAGCCGTTGACCGTGCTGCCACCCACTGCGATGTCAATGCCGTTGCCGTCGGCGTCGCTGAACTGGCTGCGCACGTCATAGGTGGTGTACTTGTTCAGGTCATTGACCAGCATCGAGGTGCCGGACTGATCGTCATCCTCGCTCATGCGCAGCAGGCGTGCGTTGGATTGGCCGAGCGTGGGCAGGTAGAGGATGTCTTGCTGGGCGCGTTCGCCGAAGACGAAATCATTGGCGGTCAGGGTGTTGAGGTAGTTGCCGTTCAGGGCGATCTCGAAACGGTTGCCATCGGCATCAGCCTGGCTGGACTTGACATAGGTCTTGTCGCCTGCCGCATTCAACGTCATGTAGAGCGTGCCGTTGCTACCGTCGCCGAGGCCGAGGAAACCCAGCCCGGAGACGTCGATCTTGTCGACGCCGACGGTGAAGTCATAAATCGTGTCCGTGGCCGTGACGCCACCGGTGTCGTAGTCCCGGTAGCTGTCGGACAGGTTGCTGTAGCGGAACGTGTCAGCGCCGTCGCCGCCATACAGCGAGTCCCTTCCGGCGCCACCGTCGATGATGTCGGCACCGGTCCCAGCCTTGATGGTGTCGTTGCCACCCAGGCCGAGGATCAGGTCGGCGCCTGCCGTACCGTTGAGGCTTTCGGCATTGGCCGTGCCGGTGATGGTGTTGGCGGGCGCATCGGCGACCACCAGGGCAAAGCTGTCGCTGACCGATGCGCCGGACGGATCGGTGGCCTTGACCAGCACGTCGTAGTTGCCGGATGCAGTGCTGGTGGGCGTGCCGCTGAAGGTCAGCGTGCTGGCGTTGAAGCTCAGCCACGAGGGCAGGGCGCTGCCATTGGCCAGGGTCGCGGTGTAGGTCAGTACGTCCTGGTTGGCGTCGCTGAAGCTGTTGTTCGCCACCGTGTAGCTGAACGGCGTGCTTTCGCTGGCGTTCTGGTCGAGCAGCGGAGTGACCACCACCGGCGCCACGTTGGTCGGGGTGTTCTGGTCGGCAAAGACAAAGTGATTGGCGGTCAGGCTGCTGACGAAATTTCCCGCCAAGGAGATTTCAAAGCGGTTGCCGTTGGCATCGACCGTGAGGTCCTTCAGGTACGTGCGGTTGGTTGACGAGCTGTAACTGACTTGCAGCGTCCCGTTGAGCCCGTTGCCCAGGCCGGTGTAGCCCAGCGCCGCGACATCGATCTTGTCGGCGGCCACGTCGAAATCGAGGATCTGGTCACTGGCGCTGGTGGAACCGGTGCGGTAGCTGTCGAGCTTGGAGGTGTAGCGAAACACATCGGCGCCCGTGCCGCCGGTGAGTTTGTCCACACCCGTGCCGCCCACCAGGATGTCGTTGCCCGCTGCGCCATTGAGGGTGTCGTTGCCCGCGCCGCCGAAAATCTGTTCGTTGGCGACGGTGCCGGTCAGCGTGTCGTTGTTTGGCGTGCCGTTGATTACCACCGAGCCGGGCACGTCCTGCACCGCCAGGGTAAAGCTGTCACTGACGGTCGCGTTGCTGCCGTCGGTCGCGGTGACGCGGATCGAGTAAGTGCCCGATGCCGTGTCGGGTGGCGTGCCGCTGAAGGTGCGCGTGGCGGCGTCGAACGTCAGCCAGCTGGGCAGGGCGCTGCCATCGGCCAGCTTGGCGGTGTAGCTGAGGCTGTCATTGTCCGGATCGGTGAAACTGGTGGCCGGCACCACGTAGCTGAAGGGCGTCTTTTCACTGGCGTTCTGGTCCAGCAATGGCGTGGCCAGCACCGGTGCCTGGTTGGTCGGCGATGTTGTCGCGAAGACGAAGTTGGCGCTGGTCAGGGTGTTGAGGTAATTGCCGTCCAGTGCCACTTCGAAGCGGTTGCCGTTGGCATCGGCCTCCAGGGATTTGATGTAGGTCTTGGTGCCGGCGCTGTTGAGCACAAGGTAGACGGTATTGTTCTTGCCGTCGCCCAGGCCGCTGAAGCCCATGGCGGAAAGGTCGATCTTGTCGGCAGCGATGTTGAAGTCGGTGATCAAATCGCCCAGGTTGGCGCCACCGGTGTTGTAGTTGCGGTAGCTGTCCAGCCGGTTGGCGAACACGAAGGTGTCCGCCCCGGCGCCGCCCGTGAGGGTGTCCATGCCGGCGCCACCGTCGAGCTTGTCGTCGCCCGCGCCACCGCTGAGGCTGTCGTTGCCGGCCAGGCCGAGCAAGGTATCGGCGGCGTCGCTGCCCAACAATGAGTCGCTGCCGGTGGTGCCTGTGATGACCCGATTGAAGATGAAGTTGCTCGCGGTCAGGGTGCTCGCCAGGTTGCCCGAGAGAATCAGTTCGAAGCGATTGCCGCTGGCATCGGCGTCGTAGTCCTTGATATAGGTGCGGTCGCTGCTGGCGTTGTAGCTGACTTGCAGGGTGCCGCCGCGACCGTTACCCAGGCCGGTGAAGCCGAGGCCGGCAAGATCGATCTTGTCCTGGGTCACGTCGAAATCGGTGATGGTGTCGTCGAAGCTTGCCGTTGCATTGCGATAGCTGTCGGACTGGCTGGTGAAGCGGAACGTATCGGCGCCCGTGCCACCGGTGAGTTTGTCGACGCCCGCGCCGCCCACCAGGATATCGCTCCCGGCCGCGCCATTGATGGTGTCGTTGCCGGCCGCGCCGTAGAAAATTTCGCTGGCGGCGGTGCCCGTGAGGACGTCGTTGCCCGCCGTGCCTTGCACGGTGGTCATCGGCACGGTGGCGCTGACATAGCTGCCATCGCCATAGACCAGCGTGGCGCCCTTGCTGGTGTGGCTGATGGTGTTGGCGATGATCGCGTTGCGATCGGTGCCGTCTTCGTTGCGCTCGGCGACGCCGTAGGTAGACAGGTTGCTGCCACTGATGACGTTGCCCTGGATCAGGTTGTCGCTGCCGTTGAAGTACTTGCCGGACACACCGAGGGTGTCGTCGTAGGACTGGATGATGATTTCCGGCACCGCGCCGCCCAACGAGTTGTTGTTGAGGGTGTTGTCGATGACCTCGACATGGTTGCTGCCGTAGATGCGGATCCCGGCGCTGGCGTTGTCATGGATATCGACGCCTGTAACGGTCACGTCGCTGGACAGCTTGACCAGCACGCCTTCGGCGCCGTTGCCGTAGACCTCGCCACCGGTGATGGTGATGTTGCTGGGAGAGGGAATATCTTCGCTGCCGCGCTGCACCACGATGCCGTTGCCGCCGTTGTTGTAGGCGACGTTGTTGGTCAGGGTGAAATCGTGGGTGCTGGTGACGACGTTGAAACCGTGGCGGTCGTTGTCGTAGGCAATATTGTTTTCGAAGGTGCTGTCGCTGAGGAAGTCGGCGACGAAGCCATCCAGGCCGTTGCCGTGGGACACGCTGTTCTTGATGACCATGTTGACGGTCTGCTCATGCGGGTCGAAGCCGTACCCGGAGCAGTCCTTGATCTCGACGCTGTCGAGGGTGACGTTGGAGTCGTAGCCTTCCTCGCCGGGAATATAACCGTTGAACCAGCCATCCACCTTGCCGGTGGTGGCGTCGCGGTTACCGTCGATGGTGAGGTTGCTGACGCCGAAGTCGTGGGTTTCCTCGCCATAGGCCGAGCGGATGATGCCGGTGATCTTGGTGTCCGATCCGTCGGCCAGCTTGACCGTGGTGTCGCCCATGCCGTCGCCGTACAGGTAGACGTTGCTTTTGAGCATCAGGCAGCCATCGGAGGGTTCCTCGCCTCCCGAAACGATGTAGGTGCCGGTGGGCATGTACACCTGGCCACCGCCTGCGGCCGCTGCCGCATCGATCGCGCTTTGAATGGCCGCCGTGTCGTCGGTGACGCCATCTCCTTTGGCGCCAAAATCTTGTACGTTGAAAATCATGGACTTATCTCCGTATCAGGCTAAAAACCTAAGTGACTGCCAATATTCCATCGGCGACCACCGTGTTATGACCCAGCGGAGCGAAAAAGTTGTGACCGCATATCGGTGAAGTGTCAAAAAACTGATAAACGGTTGTGTGTATTGTCGATGTGTAACGTTTCATTGACGCTTTTTGGAGCGAACGATGATCCCTGTGGGAGCGAGCCTGCTCGCGAAAAGCGGTATTCCATACCCTTCGATGCAAGCTGACAGACCGCTTTCGCGAGCAGGCTCGCTCCCACAGGCAGATGAGGCGCTAGCTGCGCCATGTGAAGAGTGCTTTCGTGGCGAGGGAGCTTGCTCCCGCTCGGTGGCGCAGCCGCCGCAAACCAGGCGCTGCGGTGTGTCTGGCGAAATGAAGTGATTGCCTGTGGGGCTGCTTTGCAGCCCAGCGGGAGCAAGCTCCCTCGCCACGGTTCATCGTGCGGGTTGCAGAGCTCTTTTCAGGAACGGCGCGGTACGGCTTTCGTCACAGTCCGCAACGACCTCTGGCGCACCGCACACCACCACGTTCCCGCCCTGTGTCCCGGCTCCCGGGCCGATGTCGATGACCCAGTCGCTCTGCGCCACCACGCGCATGTCGTGCTCCACCACAACCACCGTATGGCCTTCATCCACCAGGCGATTCAACTGCACCAGCAGGCGATCCACGTCCTGGGGGTGCAGACCGTTGGTAGGCTCATCCAATACATAAAGGGTCGCGCCCCGAGCCTTGCGTTGCAGCTCGGTGGCCAGCTTGATCCGCTGCGCCTCGCCGCCGGACAGCTCGGTGGCCGGTTGGCCAAGGCGCAGATAACCCAGGCCGATGTCTTGCAAGACTTGCAACGAGCGCCTGGCCGACGCTTGTTCGGCGAACACTTCCAGAGCCTGGTTCACCGTCAGTTGCAGCACTTGGGAAATGTCCAGCCCCTGCCAGGTCACGTCCAGGGTCTGCGGGTTGTAGCGGGCCCCATGACAGGTCGGGCAGGGCGCATACACGCTGGGCATGAACAACAGCTCGACGCTGACGAAGCCTTCGCCTTCACAGGTTTCACAACGACCCTTGGCGACGTTGAAGGAAAACCGTCCGGCATCGAATCCCAGCGCCTGCGCCTGTTCGGTGGCGGCGAAGAGTTTGCGTACGTGGTCGAACAGCCCCGTGTAGGTGGCGAGGTTGGAGCGCGGCGTGCGGCCGATGGGTTTCTGGTCGACCTGGACCAGTCGCTTGATTGCGTCGAGCCCGGCGGTGACGTGGCCGCCACTGGTTTGCGCCGGTTCGTCTTCCAGGCTCTGCTCCTCGGCTTCCGCGTTGGGGCTGGCCTGGCCCAGATGGGCACCGACCAGGTCCAGCAGGGCCTGGCTGACCAGGCTGGACTTGCCCGACCCGGAAATGCCGGTCACCGCCGTGAAGCAACCGAGTGGAAACGCTGCGCTCAGGTTGTCGAGGTTGTTGCGGGTGATGCCTACCAGGCGCAGCCAATCCTCGGGTTCGCGGGGGATGCGCGCGGTGGCGCGGTCTTCGCCGAACAGGTAGGCGCGGGTCCGGGACTCGGGCACTTGACCGAGGCCATCGGGTGGTCCGCTGTAGAGGACCTTGCCGCCCTGCTCACCGGCGTCCGGGCCGACGTCGATCAGCCAGTCGGCGCGACGCATGGTGTCGAGGTCGTGTTCGACCACGAACACGGAATTGCCTGCGGCCTTCAGGCGTTGCAAGGCGCCGAACAGCGCCTCGCTGTCGGCCGGGTGTAGGCCGGCGGAAGGTTCGTCCAGGACATAGATGACGCCGAACAGCTGGGAATTGAGCTGGGTGGCCAGGCGCAGGCGCTGCAATTCGCCGGAGGACAGCGTCGGCGTGCTGCGCTCCAGGGCCAGGTAGCCAAGGCCCAGGTCGATCAGCGTGACGATCCGCTCCAACAATTCGGCGGCGATGCGTTGGGCCGCCAGGCGCTTTTCCAGGGACAGGTTCGGCGTGTGGCGCGCATCCGGCCCGCCGGCGTGCGGGTTGTCGCCGCGGGCGGCGCGTTGCTCGCGGGCCTCTCGGGTCTGGCTGTGGGTGAGCACATCGCCCGGCTCTTCGGGTTGCTCCAGATAGTCGGGGGCCGCGACGGTCTTGAGCACTTCGGCCAGTTCCAGCAGCGTCAGGTTGGACAACTGCGCTATGTCCAGGCCCGCGAAGGTGACGGTCAATGCCTGACGCTTGAGGCGCTTGCCTTCGCACATCGGGCAGGGGCTGGCGCGCATGTATTGCGCCACGCGCTTGCGCATCTGCGCGCTTTGCGAATGCATGAAGGTGTGCAACAGATAGCGTCGGGCCCCGCTGAAGGTGCCTTGATAGCTGGGTTCGAGCTTGCGCTTGAGCGCTTCGCGGGTCTGGGCTGGGGTCAGCCCTGCATATACCGGGACGGTGGGGGTCTCTTCGGTAAACAGAATCCAGTCGCGCTGCTTTTTCGGCAGGTCGCGCCACGGAACGTCGACGTCATAACCCAGGGTCACCAGGATGTCGCGAAGGTTCTGGCCTTGCCAGGCCATGGGCCAGGCCGCCACGGCGCGTTCGCGGATGGTCAGCGACGGATCGGGGACCATGGACGCCTCGGTCACCTCATGGACCCGTCCCAGCCCGTGGCACTCCGGGCAGGCGCCCTGCGGGGTGTTGGGCGAGAAGTCCTCGGCGTACAGCATCGGCTGGTCCGCCGGGTAGCTGCCGGCGCGGGAGTAGAGCATGCGGATCAGGCTCGACAGCGTGGTGACGCTGCCCACCGAGGAACGTGCGCTGGGCGTGCCGCGTTGCTGTTGCAAGGCAACCGCCGGCGGCAAGCCCTCGATGCTGTCCACGTCCGGCACGCCCACCTGGTCGATCAAACGCCGCGCGTACGGCGCGACCGACTCGAAATAGCGGCGCTGGGCTTCGGCATAAACCGTGGAGAAGGCCAGCGATGACTTGCCGGAACCCGACACGCCGGTGAACACCACCAGGGCATCGCGGGGGATGTCCACGTCGACGTTCTTGAGGTTGTGTTCGCGGGCGCCACGCACCCGGACGAAACCGGTTCCCGCGGGCAAGGCAGCAACTGAAGCGGGGGCAGAGCGTGGCGGCATCGGGTATTCCTTGAGTATGTCGTGGTGCGCTTCGGGGCGTTGTGGTGTGGCGAGTGGGAGTGAGCTTGCTTGCGAAAAGCGCTGGCTCAGCTTGAACGATCAAGGAGAACCCCGTGGCGAGGGAGCTTGCTCCCGCTGGGCTGCGCAGCAGCCCCAAAAATCTTGCGGTCGCTGCGCAACCGAGCGGGAGCAAGCTCCCTCGCCACGCATCTTTAGAGCTTCGGCAACTGCCCGATCCGCCCCATCATCTCGGTCACGACCTGCAGGTCCAGCAGGAACTGCTCGACGGTCTTGAACTCGTTATCGTTGTGCCCGGTGTACTTGACGTCGGGCATGGCCAGGCCGAACTGTACGCCGTTGGGCAGATCATGAACCGAGGTGGCGCCGGCAGACGTGCCGAACTTGTGTTCCATGCCGAGATTCTCGGTGGCAACGGCGAGCAGCGCCTTGACCCATTCACCTTCGGGATTGCGGTACATCGGCTCATCGATGGAGTTTTCGAAGGCCACGGCAACCTTGGATTTCTTCGCCCAGGCCGAAAATCTGTCGTCAATTTCAGTCTTCAGCGCTTGCGTCGGCTTGCCCACGGGCACCCGCAGGTTGACCGCGAGCTTGAAGGCCTTGTCATCCATCCCGACGTAGGTCAGCGAGGCGGTCAGCGGACCCATGAACGCGTCGGAAAAACCGATGCCGAGTTTTTTCCCCAGGTAATCCAGGCCCCAGTTGTCGGCGGCATAGCGGGCGGCGTCGGTGATGTGATTGTGCTTGAGTCCAACGGTGCCGTTCAGGCCATTGATGAATATCAGCATCCTGGCGACCGGGTTGACGCCTGACTCGGGCTCGGAGGAGTGTGCCGAAACGCCGGTGAAGGTCAGCTTGACTGTGTTATCGACGACCTCGCTGGCCACTTGAAAGTCGCCGCCATTGGCCTTGGCAAAGTCCGTGCCCGCCTTGACCAGGCTGGCAGCCAGCTCGGCGGGCTTGTCCGTGGTAAAGGTTGCCACCGAAGTCGACGGGATCTGGTTGGTCGCCATGCCGCCCGTCAACGCCGTGATCTCGGCACCTTGACCCTGTGCCGCCCGGCGCGGGAAATTCGCCATGACCGTGCCATAGCCTTTCTCGGCAATCACCACCGGGTAGCTGCCGTCCAGCGCCAGGTTGTAGTTCGGGGTCGGGTTACGCTCGAAGTAATAAGGAATGGCGTCGCCGGTGGTTTCCTCGGTGGTATCGACCAGCAGCTTGAAGTCGCGCGCCAGTGGCAGTTTTTCTTCCTTGATGATCTTCATGGCGTAGAGCGCCACGACGATGCCGTTCTTGTCGTCTTCGGTGCCGCGGCCATACATGCGGTCACCCACCAAGGTGACCTTGAAGGGATCAAGCTTGGTGCCGTCCTTGAGCACCCAGTTTTCCGGCGTGACCGGCACTACATCGGCATGGGCGTGAATGCCCACTACTTCGTCACCCGAGCCTTCGAGGGATATCTCGTAGACGCGGTTGTCGATGTTGCGAAAGTTCAGGTTGAAGGACTCGGCCAGGCTCTTGATCTTGTCGGCGATCTTGAGAAATTCAGGGTTTTCATGCTGGGCAACGCCGTCCTTGCGATAGGTCGGGATTTCCACCAATTGGCGCAAGGTTTCGGTGGCGGCTTTGCCGTACTTTACCCGGGCGTAGATACCCAGCAGGCGATGAATTTCGTTCTGCTGTTCCGCCGAGAGGGTCTTGTTGCCCTGGAAGGCGCTGATGGCCGGGCCTAGGTTGGCGGTTTTTGCCACCTCGCTATTGGCGACGCTTGCGAGGAACTGGCGGAAATCGTTGACCGAGCTATCAGTGAAATTTTTGACCAGGGTCGCGCTCTGTTGCGCGGAAATGTTGGCGTAGGCCGACATCGAGAAAGACGACAGGCTGGACAGGACGAGGGTGGCGATAGCGAGACGCTTGAACGGGAAGTTCATGGTGGGAGGCATTCCTTTGCAGGGAAAAAGTGACGGTATGAAACAATCACTTACAACCTAGCATCATGAATGCGCGATAGGGGAGCCCTTTGAACAGAATCTGTCGCCCGACAAAGCGAAAACGGCGCAGAAATGAAAATCCCCTGTGGGAGCGTAACGCTGTTCACTTAAGAAAAAATGATGGACCTGTGGCGAGGGAGCTTGCTCCCGCTCGGCTGCGAAGCAGTCGTAAAGCCGGCGGGTGCGGTGTGTCTGATGCTCCGCATTTGGCAGGTTTTGGGGCCGCTTCGCGGCCCAGCGGGAGCAAGCTCCCTCGCCACGGGTTTGTGAACAGCGTTACTTGTGGGAGCGAGCCTGCTCGCGAAGAGGGACAGCACAGTCAATCGAGATCCATCTGGCTCAATGCGCTCCACGCACAATCGTCTTGAGCAAGTCTTCCGGACTGATATGACCGACCACCGGCTGCGCCGTGCTACCGGGCAACGGCAGGTCAAGGATGTGCCCCTTGATCTTGCCCACCACATGCATCTCGCAGGGTTTGCAGTCGAACTTCAGCGTCAGCACTTCATCACCATGGATCAACTGCATCGGCGCAACCTTGGTGCGTACGCCGGTGACGCCCTTGGCCTGCTTGGGGCAAAGGTTGAAGGAAAACCGCAGGCAGTGCTTGGTGATCATCACCGGGACTTCGCCGGTTTCCTCATGGGCTTCGAACGCCGCGTCGATCAGCTTGACCCCGTGGCGGTGGTAGAAGTCCCGGGCCTTCTGGTTGTAGACGTTGGCCAGGAATGACAAATGCGACTCCGGGTATACCGGCGGCGGCGTGGTCTCGGCCTTGCGTCCGCCCCGTGGGTGCGCCGCGACACGCGCTACGGTCAAAGCTTCGATGACTTCGCGGCGCAACGCCTTGAGCTGGGAGTTGGGAATGAAATAAGCCCGGGGCGCATCCAGTTTGATCGATGTTGCGTGGTATTCGGTGGTGCCCAACTGGCCGAGCAGGTCTTGCAATTGCTCCAGGGCCTGCTCCGGCTTGTTCGCCAGGCCGAAGGGACCGTCCAGGGCGACGCTGGCGCTGATGCCTTCTTCGCTGGTGGCGGTCAACTCCAGGCGTTCCTCGCTCAGACGAGCGACCCAGGCCAGGCCGACGCGACGCTCGGCGGAGGTCTTGAGCAGTGCTTGCTGCCAGTTGTGATCGAGGTTGCGGCTCAGCGCATGGTTGGGGCGCAACTGGTACAGGCCGGCCGGCATCTCGTTGGGCTCGACGCGGTAGCGGTAGCGCTGCTTGCCGTCCTCGTCGAGGAATTCACCCTTGGGTTCGGCGATGTTGGCCCGGAAGCCAACCACTTCGCGCTTGACCAGCACGTTGAGGCCGTCACCGTTGGACAGCGGATCAAAGGTCACCACTTGCAGGTCGCGCTTGCCGACTTTTTCCACCACGCCCACCGGCACGCCGGTGAACGTCGGGGAGTCGAAGGCGCCGATGTCGATCTTGCGCTCGCTGACGAAATAATCGGTGCTGCCACGGTGGAAGGTCTTGTCCGGGTCCGGCACGAAGAAATGCGCGGTGCGGCCGCTGGAGGCGCGGGCCAGGTCCGGGCGGTCTTCGAGGACATCGTCGAGGCGCTGGCGATAGTAGGCGGTGATGTTCTTCACATAGCCCATGTCCTTGTAGCGACCTTCGATCTTGAACGAGCGCACGCCCGCTTCGACCAGGGCGCGGATGTTCGCGCTCTGGTTGTTGTCCTTCATCGACAGCAGGTGTTTTTCATAGGCGACAACCCGGCCCTGGTCATCCTTGAGGGTGTAGGGCAGGCGGCAGGCCTGGGAGCAATCGCCGCGGTTGGCGCTGCGCCCGTTCTGGGCATGGGAAATGTTGCACTGGCCGGAAAACGCCACGCACAGCGCGCCGTGAATGAAGAACTCGATGGCCGCATCGGTCTCGTCGGCAATGGCGCGGATTTCCTGCAGGTTCAGCTCGCGGGCCAATACCAGCTGCGAGAAACCGGCCTGGTCGAGAAACTTTGCCCGGGCCAGGGTGCGGATGTCGGTCTGGGTGCTGGCGTGCAGCTCGATCGGTGGGATGTCCAGCTCCATCACGCCCAGGTCCTGGACGATCAGCGCATCGACGCCGGCGTCGTAGAGCTGATGGATCAACTGGCGGGCCGGCTCCAGCTCGTTGTCGTGCAGGATCGTATTGATCGTGGTGAACACCCGGGCATGGTAGCGATGGGCGAATTCCACCAGCCCGGCGATATTGCTCACCTCGTTGCAGGCGTTGTGACGCGCGCCGAAACTCGGGCCACCGATGTACACGGCATCGGCGCCATGCAGAATGGCCTCGCGGGCGATGGTTACGTCGCGGGCGGGGCTAAGCAATTCCAGATGATGTTTAGGCAAGGACATGTTTTTTTAGTCAGGCTGGTCACGGTCGAAGCGCGCATTGTAGCCGCCAGGCGCCGGATCGGCACCTGTGCAGGCCAGTGTTGGCTGAAATCAACCGATATGCGGTCAGGCCTGGGAGGCGCCGGCGCTGCACCAGCGGTTTCGCCCGGTGTTCTTCGCCAGGTACAGGAAGGCGTCGGCGGCCTTGATCAGCATCGCAGGGCTGACGTCCTCGCTGCTCGGCTGGCAGGTGGTGATGCCGGCACTGATCGTCACGATCCCCAGCGGGTGGTCACCGTGCTCAATGTTCAAGGCCCTGACGGATTCAAGGATTTGCTGCGCCACTTTGGCCGCACCTGCGCTGTCCGTGTTCGGTAGCAGCACGGTGAATTCTTCACCGCCGTAGCGGACGGCCAGGTCTCCCGGTCGCTTGATGGTCTGTCCGATCGCGCCGGCAATCGCCCGCAAGCAATCGTCGCCAGCGGCATGGCCGTACTTGTCGTTGTAGCGTTTGAAGTAATCGACGTCGAGCATGATCAGGGCCAGGGACGAGCCTTGGCGTTTGGCCAGGCGTAGCTCGTCGGCCAGGGCAATGTCCAGCCGCCGGCGATTGCCCAGCCCGGTCAGGCTGTCGGTCAACGCCATGTCACGCATGGCCTGGTGGGCGCTGCGAATCTGCGTTTCCATGGTCATGCGGTAGCGCAACTGGCTCAGGACGATGAGCCCGAAGCCGACCAGGATCGCGATCAGGAATACCAGTACCAGGCCGGTCTTGAGCAGGTCACGACGCCACGGGGCAATGATCGATTCCCGCGACAGGCCGGCTTCCACCACCAGCGGGTAGGTGGTCAGGGCCCGGTAGCCATACAGACGCTCGGTGTCGTCGACGACGGCCCTGGCTTCGGCGACGCCCTGGTTGGAAGTCGGCAGATGCTCCCGGAAGATCACGCTGTTGACGAGGCTCTTGCCGATCACCGCCGCGACGAAAGGCCGGCGGACCAGGATCGTACCGCTGCGCTTGGCCAGGACCAGCGCGCCTTTGCCGTCGATCTTGAAGTCGCCGTAGTAGTCGACGAAATAACTGACCTTGACCGTCCCGAGCATTACCCCGGCGAACGAGCCATCGGGGTTGTTCAAGCGGCGGGAGATGGGGATGATCAGGTCGTTGGTGGATCGGCTCTTGACCACATCGCCAATACGTACGCCTCGATCCTCGTGGGTGCGGTGGTACTGGAAGTAGTCGCGGTCGGCGTTGTTCGCCATTTCCGGAATCACTTCCTTGTCCGTCACCAGCCATTGGCCGTCCGGGCCGTAGATGAACAGTCCGTGCAACTGCGGCATGATCGCGGCCTGCTGCACCAGCAGCCGATGAATGCGCGGGATGTCCATGTTCTGCAGGCCGTCGCCTTCCACGCGTTCGGCGAGGGCGGCGGTGACCACGTCCACTTGTCGGATGGTGTCTTCGGCGTGTTGGGCCGTCGCCCGCGCCAGGTTCGTCACCGAATCGCGGGCAGATGCAAAAGCCGCCCGATAGTCTCGCCAGGTGCGCCAGCCTTCGACCGCGAGGAAAGCCACGATTACCACGAGCATGAAACTCACGGTCAGCCGAAATGCAGCCCCGGCCCGCACAGCTTGCGGGGAAAAGGCTTGATCGGGGCTTTCAATCCCGGGCTCCGGCCGTTTGCGTCCGAGCATTGATATATCCTTCTACACGACAGGGCTTGGCGCTTCAGCGCGCAGCCTATCCTATTCGATTTCAGCACGTTAGCTAACTGCGACGAGGCAGCTACAGCTGACGACACACCGTAGGGGAGGAAGGTTTCATGAAAGTGGGCGTGATTTCAGATACCCATGGCCTGCTGCGCCCCGAAGCAATGGCCGCGCTGCAAGGCTGCGAGCGGATTATTCATGCCGGTGATATCGGCAGCCCGGAGATCCTCGAGACGTTGGCCGCCATTGGCGAGCTGCACGTAGTGCGGGGCAACAACGACCTCGGCGCCGATTGGGCAGGGAATATCGCCGACAGCCTGCAATTCGAACTCGGCGGGTGGCAGGTGATGTTGATCCATGACATCGCCGATGTGCCGGCGCTGCTTGATGCCGATGTGAGGCTGGTGATCACCGGCCATTCGCACAAGCCCTTGATCGAATGGCGCGGCGAGCGGCTTTACCTCAACCCTGGCAGCGCCGGCCGGCGGCGGTTCAAGCTGCCGGTGACGCTGGCGTTGCTGGAGGTAAGCGAACAGGCGATCGAGCCGCGTATCGTGCCGTTGCTCGCCTGATCGGCCCGGACTACTTGAAGTACTTGTCCACGTACGCCTGGATTTCCTGGCGCATGAACCGCCCCGAGTCATCCGCGCGTTCTTCCCAGCCGAACACGCACGCTGTAACGATGCCGTCGAAGCCGGTCTTGGCCAACTCGCCGAAGAACAGGTCCCAGTCGATCTCGCCCTGGTGCATGTCCATGTGCTGGTGCACGGTCACTTTCGCCCCGGGCGGGTTGACGATGTAGCGCAGCCCCGACGAAGCCTTGTGGTTGTAGGTATCAGCGATGTGCACATGGGCGATCATCGATCCGGCTTCGGCGATCATGGCTTTCATGTCGTCGCCGAAATAGAACGTGTGCGGCGTGCAATAGAGGAACTTGACGTTGTCCGAGCCGAGGGTCTTGAGCATGTCCAGGGCCGGGTGCAGCGTCTCGCACCAGTCTTCCGGATGAGGCTCGACGTTTAATGTGACCCCCTCCGATTCCAGGATCGGCACCAATTCTTCCATGGAGCGCCACCAGGCCGCTTCGCTGGACTCATGGCTGTGTACGCCGCCGCAGCAACTGACCTTGTGCCCGCGATCCGGCGACGGTCCGCGCCCGAACTCCGAGTTCATCGTCGTGCACCCCATCTCCACGGCGACCTGGATCGCTTCCTTCCAGTAGTTCACTGCGGCCCGGCGCTCATCCTCGTGAGGGCTGGCCCAGCGGTACATCGGCAGCAGCGAAGCCAGTTGCAGATCATGGTCGCGCAAGGCTTTCTTGAATTCGGCGATGCGCTCCTTGTGGGCGCGTGGGCGGACCCACCACGGCAGGAAGTCTTCCCGGGGCGACAGTTCAAGGTATTCGAAGCCGAGCTCGGCGGTCTTGCGGCACAGGTCCGGCAGGCTCAGGTGACGGTGCATGTAGGGATCAAGGGCGATTTTCATTGTTGTTCTCCATGAGATAAAACCGGTTGCCCGTGGCGAGGGAGCTTGCTCCCGCTGGGCTGCGCAGCGGCCCTTTTTTTTGCGATTGCTGCGCAATCGAGCGGGAGCAAGCTCCCTCGCCACGGGGGGTTAATAGGCAACCCAGGCTGAATCCTGGTTGGCTGATTCCACGCAGCGTTCGACCCAGCGCACGCCGTCCACGCCGGCGTCGATGCCGGGGTAGCGCAGGGCGGCGAGCGCCTCGGCGTCGCCACGGTCGGCGGCGTCCATGGCCAGGGCGAACCGCCGATAAAGGTTCGACCAGGCCTCGAACAATCCTTCGGGATGGCCACCGCCGATACGGTCATCCAGCAGGGCATCGGGGTGCAGGTAGCCCATGCCGCGCTCCAGGGTTTGTGCGGGTTGGCCCTGGATCTCGAAGCTGAGCTGGTTGGGGCGTTCATCCCACCATTCCAGGCTCGCCCGCGAGCCGATCACGCGGATCTTCTGGCCGTGCATGGACCCGGCATTGACCGCGCTTGACCAGACCATGCCCATGGCGCCGCCTTCGTATTCCATCAAGGTGTAGGCGTTGTCTTCCAGCGGCGCGCGGCTGGCGACGAAGCTTTGCCGACTGCACATCAGGCGCTTGATCCTGAGCTCGGGCAGCATCACCTTCGCCAGGTACAGCGGATGAGTGCCGACATCCCCCAGCACATAGCTGGGCCCGGCCTGGCGCGGGTCGACGCGCCACTGGGTCGCCGGGTTCTGCGCCTCCACCGGTGCGCTGTGAAAACCGTGGGCGAACTGCATGTGCACCATGCGAATCTCACCCAGCTCCTGTGCGGCGATCAGCGCCCGGGCCTGTTCGATCAACTGGTGCCCGGCATAGCCATAGGTGAGGCCGACGATGCGTCCTCTGGATCGCGCCAGGGTTCGCAACGCTTCGGCCTCTTCCAGGGTAAAGCACAGCGGTTTCTCGCAGACCACATGCAAACCGGCTTCAAGCGCGGCGCGGGTGATGGCGTAATGCGTGCCGTTGGGTGTTGCGATCGATACCGCCTGAATGCCATCGGGCCGTTGCGCCTCAAGTTCGAACAGGCTCAGGTAGTCGGCGTAGCAGCGCGCTGGGTCGATGCCCAACTGTTCGCCAAAGGCCCGGCCACGGTCGGGGTCGATGTCCAGCGCGGCGGCAACCAGCTCGAAGTGGCGATCACGCAGGGCGGCCGAGCGGTGGATGTAGCCGATCTGGCTGTGCTCGCCGCCGCCGACCATGGCCCAGCGGATAGGCCGTGCAAGGGTTTTGCTGCCGTTGATCATGAGAGAAGTCCTTGTGCGGGTCAGAAGCCGATGTTGGCGAGATAGGCGCGACTGGCTGCCACGTCGTCCAGGCTGGCCGCGGCGTTGCGCGGGTCGCGTTCCTGTTCGACGGTGATGCAGCCGTGGTAACCCAGCTCTTGCACCAGGCTGTGCAACGCCGGGTAATCGATGACGCCACGCCCGATGGGGCACATCACGCCACGGGCGCAGGCGGCAAAAAAACGGATGTGTTCGTTCAGCACCTGATCGAAAACCGTCGGGTCGATATCCTTGAAGTGCAGGTAGTCCAGGCGATGGGCGTAGGTGCGCAGCGATGCGACCGGGTCCATCCCTGCGTAATAGAGATGACCGGTATCCAGGCACAGCCCGGCGGTTTCATGGGGAATGTCATCCACCAGGCGCGCCAGTTCATCGGCAAATTCGATATGGCCGCCAGCGTGAGGATGGATGACGGCACGGATGCCGTAGGTGTGCCAGGCGATCTCGGCGATGGCGCGAATGTGCGTCATCATTGCGCTCCAGCGGGCATCGTCCAGGCGGGGCGCGCGGTCCGAGTGGCCGGCGGCGTAGTCGCGGGCGTCGTGGCCCCAATCGATAATCACCAGGTAGGGACCGGCAAAGCGCTGGCCTGCTTGCTGCTTCATCGGCGGCAATTGTTTGAGCAGCGTGCAGATGCCATGGGTCTGGCGCAGCAGTTCGGGCAGGTTGGCCGGGCTCACCAGATCATCGAAAATCGTTCCCGCGACCACTTGCAGGCCAGTCTTGGACAAGGCTGGTTCGAGGATGCCGGCGTCCAGCGGCAGAAATCCGTAGGGCCCAAGCTCGATACCGCGATAACCGGCCTTGGCGGCCTCGTCGAGCACGCGTTGCCATGGCGGCAGGAACGGGTTGCTGACGTCGTCGACGCCCCAGCAGCAAGGCGCGGTGCAGATGTGGATCGTCATGGAGCACTCCGGCGACATTGTTTTTATTGGCTTGGCCCTGATGCTATTGGGTTGCCGGAAGGGCGGCCATGGGGGCGTGGCTTAATCTGTCAAAACCCCTCATGATGCCGGGCAGAGGTGTCAAGACATGTCAGAAAATCCACGGCGCAAACTGCGTCCCACCATGGCCGATGTCGCTCGCGAAGCCGGGGTCAGCCTGTCTACCGTCGATCGGGTGCTGAACCTGCGTGCCGATGTGCGGGCCGATACCGCCCAGCGCATCGCCACCGCCGCCGCACGACTGGGCTTCCATGCCAAGGGCGTGATCGAGCAGCGTGTGCTCAACGACCGTCCCACGTTGCGTCTGGGGTTCTTGTTGCAAAAAAGCGGCGTGCCCTTTTACCAGGGGCTGGCTCACGCGCTGTCAAACGCCGCCGCGACTTGCACCCGCGCGCGGATTCGCGTGGTCATCGGTTATCTCGACGATCTCGACCCGGTCAACGTGGCGCAACGCATCCTGGCGCTGCGCGATCAGGTGGACGGCCTGGGGGTGGTGGCAGTCGACCATCCTCGGGTACGCGAGGCCGTTGGCCAGCTGCGCGAGACGGGCATTGCGGTGGTTGCGCTGCTGTCGGAATTGTCGAGTACCGCCGGCACCGGTTATGCCGGTCTCGATAACCGCCTCACGGGCCGTACGGCGGGCTGGTTCATCAGCCGCCTCGCCAGGCAGCCCGGACCGGCGGTGGTCATGCTCAGCAGCCAGCGCTTCCAGTGCCAGGAACTCTGCGAGCTGAGCTTTCGCAGCTATCTGGTGGAGCATTCGAGCGAATGGGAACTGCTGGCCTCGCGCCTGACCCTGGAAGACGATGAGTTCGCCTATGGCAACACCCTCGACTTGCTCACGGCTGAGCCCGATCTGACGGGGCTTTATGTGGCGGGCGGCGGCATTGCCGGAGTGCTGCGGGCTTTGCGCAGCTTCCAGGCACAGCAACAGCGCCTGCCCGTCGTGGTGTGTCATGACCTCACGCCGCTCACGCGCGAAGCGTTGAAAACCGGCTTGGTCCAGGCAGTGTTGTCCCACCCGGTGGTGACGCTGGCCGAACAGGCTGTCGATGCCTTGGTCGATGCCTTGGTCGAGGCCGCAACGACCGCGCCGACAGGGCCGGTGACCAGGAGAGTGGTTCCGCTTCAGGTTGATGTGCAGGAAAGCGTTTAGCGAAGCGTCCTGCAATTTTTATACAGTATCTGTACAAGTTGTGCATTTTGTACAATTATCGGAGGCCTCTGAGAATCCGGAAATTCGTCAATGCACAGCTTTTTCGCAGCCGACAGAGGGCTGCTCGCTATCGTAAGTCTCGCCTTGGCGTTGTGCGCCAACCACGCCGCCGCGGATTGGCGGGCTGAGTTGCCCCAAGCCCGTCTGGTCGGTGAGGCGGAGTTTCGCTGGTATGGTTTTGATCTCTATCAGGCCCGGCTCTGGAGCGCGGCGCCTACTCCGAGCCTGGACACTCCTTTTGCCTTGGAACTGGTTTACCGACGCACGATCCCCCGGCACGCCCTGGTTGAAACCAGTCTCGAAGAAATCCAGCGCGTCAGCGCTACGCCCTTCGGGGCGCAGCGCCTGGACGCCTGGGCGGCGCATATGCGGCGGGCCTTTGTCGACGTCAAGCCTGGCACCCGAATCACCGGGCTGAACCTGCCTGGAAAAGGGGCACGCTTTTATGTCGATGGGCGCCTATCTCACGAGGTCAACGATCCGCTGTTTGCCCGACATTTTTTTGCCATCTGGCTTGATCCTCGTACCCGTGAACCCGAACTGCGTCAGCGTTTGCTCGGGCTTGATCCAACCCGCGCCAGGAGCAGTACGCCATGACCCTGAAGGATCTGGTTGCGCTGGCTGTGGAGGGGCGAGTCGTCGGGCTGGAGCTGCTGTCGCTGGAGGGCGGCATCTACCTGCTGCGAGCTCAGCTGGATGGACAAACACGCACATTGCTCGATGAGTCGGGGCGTACGTTGCATGTGCGCTCCACGACGCATCTGCGCGAGCTGCTGCGTGACGTTCCACGCTTGCCTTGCATGCTGGTGCAGCAGGTCGTCCATGATGAAATGTGCGGCCAGCGTGAAGAGCCGATCGCGCCGTTACGGTTGCCGATTTTCCTCGATGAGCCTTGGTAAGAACCGCCGCGCCGGATCAGCGCGGGTCGGCCAGACGCACGGCCAATGGCAGCCACATCGCCCATAACGGTGCCAGGATCAACGCGGTGCCGGTTACGCCCAGCGGCAGCGTCACGCCAGCCAGCGGAGCGCCGGCACAATAGGCGAGAGGGCCACCGAGCATGCCCGCCAGGGCGCCACGCCATACGGGTCTTCCTGCCCAGGCCAGGCTATGCCGTAAACCCGTGGCGAAGACCAGCCAGAGCAGGGCCAGCCACAAGGGCAAGGGGCTCTCGTTGAACCCGAACAGGCCCAGGGCGCCGAGGCTCCCGTCCAACAGCATCCCGCTCGCCCCGACACGCAACAGCGCCTGGCACTCGCTTTTCGGATCGGGACACAACCCAAGGTGGACGCCTAACCCGGCGACGACCGCCAGCAGCCATGCGGGCTGTTGCGCACCCAATACACAGCCCCACCAGCCCAATTGCAGCCAGAGCGCATTGCCTATCAACCAGCTGCGGCTCTTCATCCTTGCAGGTGTTCCTGCAAGGGCACCGGGCGAGCCGCTGGCGCAGCGAACAGCAGTTGCGCGACACCGATCGCACGCTCCTGGAATCCGCCTTCGCAGTAGCACAGGTAGAACTCCCACAGGCGCTGGAACGTCTCGTCATAACCCAGCTCCAGCAAGGCCTGGCGCGATTGCCGGAAGTTGTCGTGCCAGTGCCGTAGCGTGCGCGCGTAGTGCTCGCCGAAGTCCTCCAGGTGCAACAGGTTGAGCGGCGTCTGGGAGCTGGCGGTTTGCAACAACACCGACAGCGAGGGCAACGCGCCCCCTGGAAAAATGTGGCGCTGGATGAAATCCACCGAGCGGCGGGCCTGCTCGTAGCGTTGGTCACGGATGGTGATGGCTTGCAACAGCATCAACCCGTCGTCCTTGAGTAGCGCGGCGCAGCAGCGGAAGTATTCGGGCAGGTAGCGATGGCCGACCGCTTCGATCATCTCGATCGACACCAGTTTGTCGAAGCGTCCCTCCAGGTCGCGGTAGTCCTTGCGCAGCACTTCGATGCGCTGTTGCAGGCCGAGCGCCTCGACACGTTGGCACGTGTGCGCGTACTGCTCCTCGGAAAGCGTCGTGGTGGTGACCCGACAGCCATAGTGGGTGGCGGCATGGATAGCCAGGCTGCCCCAACCGGTGCCGATCTCCAACAGATGGTCACCTGGGCGCAGGTCGAGCTTGCGGCAAATGCGTTGGAGTTTGTTGATCTGCGCCTGTTCGAGGCTCTGGTCGGGATTTTCGAACATGGCCGCCGAATACATCATGGTCGGGTCGAGCAAGCGTTCGAACAGGCTGTTGCCCAGGTCGTAGTGGGCCATGATGTTGCGCCGCGAGCCTTTGCGACTGTTGCGGTTGAGCCAGTGCAACCCGCGCAGCAACGGCCGCCCCAGGCGAGCGAGGCCGCTGTCCATCGCGTCGAGCACGCTGAGATTGGCGACGAACAGGCGAGTGACGGCAGTCAAGTCATTGCTGCGCCAGTAACCCTGAATGTAAGCCTCGGCGGCACCGATCGAACCGTTGCCAGCGACCATGCCCCAAACGGCGTTGTCGAGTATCTCGATGTCGGCCACCAATGGGCTGGTCGCGTCGCCGAAGCTCAGGGGCTCGCCCTCCAGCATCAGGCGCAGGTGGCCATGACGCAAACGGCGCAGTTGCGCGAGTACGGCCTGTTTGAACAGACCGCCGCTCAATGGGCAGGTACCGCCGGCCTTAGTGACGCTCAGGGTGGGTTCGGACATCGTCAGGATCCTCATGGACAGGTTCGCCGACACTCAGGTCGCCATGGCTGGCCTGGTGGTCGTGCAGGGGCGTGCGTTTGAAAAGCAGGCGCAGCGCCTGCCAGTAAATGGCGCTAACGGTGCGCAGGCTCATCCACGGGAAGGCCAGGAAATAACGACGCAATGCCGGCGCGTCCAGGGGCGCACGTTGCAAGGCAAGGTCGGCCTCGAACACCTTGTTGCCGGCACGCCAGTTCTCCATGCGTACAAGGATGCAGGTGTCCTGGATCAAAAAGCGCATGCGGTAATCCATGTCCCGTGGCAGGAAGGGTGAAACATGGAACGCCTTGGCGACCTGGAACGCATGGGCCTCGCCAGGGCTTGCCGGCAACACATAATGGTGGCGCTCGCGCCAGGGGGTGTTGCGCACTTCGCAGAGAATTGCCGCCAGGCGCCCGTCGGCTTCGTGGCAGAAATAGAAGCTCACCGGGTTGAACGACAGGCCCCAGCTGCGCGGTTGGGTCAGCAGGTGGATCGCGCCTTTGGGAGCCGATCCCAGAGCCTGCTCGATGATCGTCCGCACCGCTTGGATCAGCGGAATACCTTCACGGGTCAGGGCCGGCAGGTAATCACGTTCACGCCAGCACAATGGGGCCATGCGCCACGGGCGCAGCAAGCGCGACAGGCCGAGCACCTGTTCCTGCTCGGCGAGGTCCAGGTAAAGCATGCCGATCGGGTAGCGGAACGCGTGCACCCGTGGCGTCTGGCGCCGGTGGCCGATCCAGCCGTGACACAGACTGCTGTTCAAAGGGTTTCTCCGAAATGCCGCGCCACGGCAAGCGCGCTGACCACGCCATCCTCATGAAAACCGTTGGCCCAGTAGGCACCGCAGAAATAGCTGTGCTGGCGTCCTTGCAGATCGCCCTGGCGTGCCTGTGCGGCCACGCCGGCGAGGCTGTATTGGGGATGGGCGTAGTCGAAGCGCGCGAGTACCTGGGCCGGGTCCACCGACTCGCTTTGGTTGAGGCTCACGCAAAACGTCACGGGGGCATCCAGGCCCTGGAGGATGTTCATGTTGTAGGTCAGCGCGGCCGGCGCCTCGGGCGGGCCGCCAAGCCGATAGTTCCAGCTCGCCCAGGCATTTCGGCGCTGCGGCAACAGGCGGGTATCGGTATGCAGCAGCACCTCGTTGCGGGCGTAGGCCAGCGCACCGAGCACCTCGGCTTCAGCGACGCTGGCTGTTTCCAGCAAAGCCAGGGCCTGGTCGCTGTGGCAGGCGAATACCACCTTGTCGAACCGTTCGATACCACGACGGCTGTGCACGGTGACCCCATCGGCGTCGCGGCTTACCCGGCGCACCGGGCAATCGAGGTGGATATGCTCGCGAAAACCCGCGCACAACGGCTCGATATAGCCGCGCGAGCCGCCTTCGATCACCCGCCATTGCGGACGCTGATCAACCGACAGCAGGCCGTGGTTGTGACAGAAACGCAGGAAAAACTGCAGCGGGAATTCCATCATCCCAGCCGGTGACATCGACCAGATCGCCGATCCCATGGGTAGGATGTATTGCTCGATGAAACGTCCGCCGTAACCTTGCGCGTGCAGGTAATCTCCCAGCCGGGTCGAGGCATCGATGCGCTGCGCCAGCAGGTCTGCGGTCGCCTGCCGGTTGAACCTGAGGATATCCAGGAGCATGCCCCAGAACCCCGGCGACAGCAGGTTGCGTCGTTGGGCAAACAGGCTGCCCAGGGTGTGGCCCTTGTATTCCAGGCCGCTGGCCGGGTCATGCACCGAAAAGCTCATCTCCGTCGGGCGCGAAGCCACGCCCAACTGGTCCATCAGGCGAATGAAGTTGCGGTAGGTCCAGTCGTTGTACACGATGAAGCCGGTGTCTACGCCATAGCGCTGGCCCGCCCATTCGACATCCACCGTATGGGTATGCCCGCCGATCCGGTTGTCGGCTTCGAACAGGCTGACCTGATGCTGGCGAGACAATAGATAGGCGCAGGTGAGGCCCGAGATACCGCTGCCGATAATTGCGATGCGCATGCTTCAAGCCTCCCCGGATTTGCGCGCCAGGCGCCGGCCGAGCGCCAGCCGCCAGCGTGCGGGCAGATGCCCGAGCAGACGCATGACCACGATGAACAACCCCGGAAACGCGATTTCCAGTGGGCGGGCAGGCAGTCGCCGTGCGATGTGCCGGGCCGCGCGTTCGGCCGGCCAGCACATGGGCATCGCGAAGTCATTGCGCTGGGTCAGCGGCGTATCAACGAATCCGGGGCTCACCAGCGTGACGTCGATGCCCTCGTCGGCCAGGTCGATGCGCAACGATTCAAACAGGTAGCGCAACGCGGCCTTGGATGCGCCGTAGGCACCGGCGCGCGGCAGGGCCAGCCAGGTCACTGCGCTGCACACCGCGACCAGATGCGGGTTCTGGCCTCGACGCAACAAGGGCAGGGCGACGTCCAGGCAGTGGCAGGTGCCGAGCAGGTTGGTATTGAGCACCCGTTCCACCAGGCGCGCGTCGAAGTGTCCCGGCTCCAGGTATTCGCACGTGCCGGCGTTGAGAATCACCTGATCGAGGGCGCCCCATTCCCGGTCGATGTGCTGGATGATCGCGACTACCTGATCCCGGTCGGTCAAGTCGCCCGGGAGCACCAGGACCTGATCCTGATAGCGGTCGGCCAATGCTTGCAGCGGGCCGGCTTGCCGCGCGCTCAACGCCAGGCGATGACCTTGTTCAAGCAACACCTTCGCCAGTTCGGCACCGATGCCGCTGCTGGCGCCGGTCAGCCAGATGCGGCTCATGCCAGCCTCCGCTTGAGCCAGCGAATGAGCGGCCCGAACACGGGCAAGTGCTCGTAGAGCAGGGCGCCGGCATCAAAGAAGTCCCGGTGCGAATAGACCCGATCATTCCAGCGCAGGTAGCTGCAGCCGGGCAATTCAACCGGCGCGCCGGCGTTCAAGCGTGGGTGCCGAAAGCGCAGGGTCCAGCGCAGGTAACCTTCGCCGGGAGCGGTTTCGTCATATCCATGGAAGTCGTAGTGCAGGTCGCTGACATTGGCGTAGAGCTGGGCGAAATATTCGCGCAGGGCAGGCAGGCCTTCGATCCGGTGCAACGGATCCTGGAACAGCACGTCGGCGCTGTAGAGCCTGTCGAGCTGGTCCAGGCGACTGGCGTCCAATGCGGCGAAGGCGTGGGCGAAACCCTTGAGAAATGCAGACATGTCAGGCTCCGAAAGTTGTACATAATGTTGTTCGTGTACAAGTTTTTCGGAGCGTACTGCATGGATTGTACGAGTTAAAGCATTTTGTATAAGTATTTTGCGATTTTGTACAATTTGCTCAGGCGTGGCTGGATACCTAGCCGTTCAACGCCAACACGAGAAACCGAGCTCAAGGCGTTTGCGGCTCGACCGGTCTGAATGCACCGTTAAAGCGCTTTTATCTGCCCGTTTTTTTGCCCGCGCCGCCCTTGCTTGGCGCAGTTTTTTGCCTGCCAGTTTTTTCCTTCCCAGCCGCAATAAAAAGCCTCGTTTCGCAAATCCCCACCTGCCAACACAATCGCCTCGACAGCTCGTTTCGAACAACAAGAAACCAGAACCCGAGGCGGCGCCATGCCGACCTGAACCAGACCCTCTGCCGGAAGTGCCCAGACATGCCCGTTGAAACCCTACTTATCGATACGCTTGTAATAGGCGCCGGCCAGGCCGGTGTCGCCATGAGTGAACATTTGAGCCGCCAGGGCGTGCCGCATCTGGTGGTGGAGCGCAACCGCATTGCCGAAGCCTGGCGCACGGCGCGCTGGGATTCGCTGGTTGCCAATGGCCCGGCCTGGCATGACCGCTTTCCAGGACTGGAATTCGAAGGGCTCGATCCGGACGCCTTTGCTTCCAAGGACCAGGTGGCCGAGTACTTCGAAGCCTATGCGCGCAAATTCGACGCACCGATCCGCACCGGCGTGGAGGTGCGCAGCGTCGAGCGCAATGCCGGTCGCCCGGGCTTCGCCATTGAAACGTCGGACGGCCGGATCGAGGCTACCAACGTGGTGGTCGCCACCGGGCCATTTCAGCGGCCCGTCATCCCGCCCATCGCGCCTGACATGGCCACGGTGACGCAGATCCATTCGGCGCAATATCGCAACCCCGCGCAGTTGGCCGAAGGCGCTGTGCTGGTGGTCGGCGCCGGGTCGTCGGGGGTGCAGATCGCCGATGAATTGCAGCGCGCCGGCAAGCGGGTCTACCTCTCGGTGGGCGCCCATGATCGTCCGCCGCGGGCCTATCGCAACCGCGATTTCTGCTGGTGGCTGGGGGTGCTGGGCGAGTGGGACGCCGAAGCGGTCAAGCCGGGCAAGGAGCACGTGACCATCGCCGTGAGTGGCGCGCGGGGCGGGCAAACCGTGGATTTCCGGCGGCTGGCCCATGAGGGCATCACGCTGGTGGGACTCACCCGCGCGTTCAACGGCAGCACGGTGAGTTTTGAACCCAACCTCAATGAAAACATTGCCCGTGGCGATGAAAACTACCTGGCACTGCTTGACGCCGCCGATGCCTACATCGCGCGCAACGGCCTGGACCTGCCGCCCGAGCCCGAGGCACGTCGGTTGTTGCCCGACCCCGAATGCATGACCCAGCCGATCCTGGAACTGGATCTGATCGAGGCGGGCATCAGCACCATCATCTGGGCCACCGGGTATTCGGTGGATTACAGCTGGCTGAAAGTCGATGCGTTCAAAGCCGACGGCAAGCCACGGCATCAGCGCGGGGTCTGCAGCGAGCCGGGCCTCTATTTTGTCGGCCTGCCATGGCTGTCGCGGCGGGGCTCGGCGTTTATCTGGGGCGTATGGCACGACGCCCGGCACATCAGCGACCACATCATCAAGCAGCGCACGTATCTCGATTACCGGGATGCCTCCCAGCGCCAGTCGCAACCTTCGAAAACCAGCCTCATGGGAGTCCGTTGATGCCTACTCATACTCGCATCCGCATGTTCAACACCAAAGACACCTATCCGAACCAGACGCTGGACAACGACCTGTGCCAAGCGGTTCGCGCCGGCAATACCGTGTACGTGCGCGGTCAGGTCGGCACCGACTTCAACGGCCAACTGGTGGGCCTCGGCGACCCACGGGCCCAGGCCGAACAGGCCATGCGCAACGTCAAGCAACTGCTGGAGGAAGCCGGCAGCGACCTGAGCCATATCGTCAAGACCACCACCTACCTGATCGACCCGCGCTACCGCGAGCCGGTGTACCAGGAGGTCGGCAAATGGCTCAAGGGCGTGTTCCCGATTTCCACCGGGCTGGTGGTCAGCGCCCTCGGCCAGCCGCAGTGGCTGATGGAAATCGACGTGATTGCGGTCATTCCCGAATGAGGAGCACGACATGACGTTTTCCATCGTTGGGCGCTGCGCCGAGACCGGCCAGCTGGGCATCGCCATCAGCTCATCGAGCATCGCCGTCGGCGCCCGTTGCCCCTGGCTGCGGGCCGGTGCCGGTGCCGTGTCGAGCCAGAACATCACTTTGCCGGCCCTGGGGCCGCTGATTCTTGATGAACTGGCCGCCGGCCAGACGGCGCAAGAGGCGCTGGATCATGCCTTGGCGCGTAACGGCTATAGCGAATATCGCCAGGTCGCGGTGGTGGATGCCCAGGGACGTACGGCGGTCTTCAGCGGTCGCCACGCGTTGGGTATTCACGGCGCCCAGCCAGGTGAGCAGTGTGTGGCGGCCGGCAATCTGCTGGCGAGCGACGGGGTCATCGCGGCCATGGTCGCGGCGTTCGAGCAGGGCGAGGGCAGTCTCGCGTCACGCCTGCTTGGGGCGTTGCAGGCTGGGCAGGCCGCAGGTGGAGAGGCCGGTGCGGTGCATTCGGCAGCGCTGTCGGTGGTGGATGACCTGACCTGGCCCATCGTCGATCTGCGGGTGGACTGGGCCGACGAAAATCCCATCGGCGAACTGGAAAAACTCTGGCTCGCCTATCAACCGCAACTGCAGGACTACCTGACCCGCGCGCTCAACCCGACCCTGGCACCAAGCTACGGGGTGCCGGGCGATGAGTGAGTTGCGCAGTCGCGCATTGCTCGCCGAGCTGGTGGGCTTTGCCACGGTCAGTCGTGATTCGAACCTGGCGCTGATCGAGTTCGTGGGCAATTACCTGCAAGGCCTGGGGGTAAGCAGCGAGCTGATCTACAACGCCGAGCGCACCAAGGCCAACCTGTTGGCGAGCATCGGCCCGTCGGTGCCTGGCGGTGTGGTGTTGTCCGGGCATACCGACGTGGTGCCGGTGGACGGCCAGGCCTGGACGGTTGATCCGTTCTGCCTGAGCGAGATGGACGGCAAGCTGTTCGGGCGCGGTACGGCGGACATGAAAGGCTACCTGGCCTCGATGCTGGCGGCGGTGCCGACATTCCTGTCCAGCCCGCTCAGACGCCCGCTGCACCTGGCGTTTTCCTATGACGAAGAAGTTGGGTGCCTGGGCGTGCGCAGTCTGCTGGAGGTGCTGCCGCAACGCATCCCGCAACCGGCCTTGTGCCTGATCGGTGAGCCCACCGAGCTGCAACCGGTGCTCGGTCATAAAGGCAAATTGGCGATGCGTTGCCACGTCCGAGGCGCACCGTGTCACTCGGCCTACGCGCCTTATGGGGTCAACGCCATCGAGCAGGCGGCGCGCCTGATCGGTCGGCTGGGAGAGATCGGCGCAGAGCTGGCCGAACCGTCGCGACACGATGGGCGCTTTGATCCGGCTTACTCGACCGTGCAGGTCGGCGTGATCCAGGGCGGGACCGCATTGAACATCGTTCCGGCCGACTGCCGCTTCGATTTCGAGGTGCGCGCCTTGCCGGATTTTGCCCCGCAGGGGGTGGTCGAGAAATTGCAGGATTACGCCGAACAGGCGCTGCTGCCGAGGATGCGCGCGGTTAGCGCCGACACCGCGATTCGTTTCGAACACCTGTCCGCCTACCCGGGCCTGGCGACTGCGCCGGACAGCGAAGCCGCGCGTCTCATAGCCCGGCTGTGCGGCAGCGAGGCCTTCGGCACCGTGGCGTTCGGCACCGAAGGTGGGCTGTTTGATCAGGCCGGTATCCCGACGGTGGTTTGCGGGCCCGGCAGCATGGACCAGGGGCACAAGCCCGACGAATACGTGAGCGTTGAGCAAATGGCTGCCTGCGACCGGTTGATGGACCGCCTGGCGATTTACCTCAGCGAACCCAATGACGTTTGATCCAAGGAATTACCCGTGAACGAATTTAATGACTGGAAGGCTCGGGCCGCCCAACTGCGTCTGCGTGACAAGGCGCTGATTGACGGCGTACCGCACGAAGCTATCGGCGGTGGACGGTTCGAGGTGATCAACCCGGCCAATGGCGCGCTGCTGGCGACGGTCGCCGCCTGCGCCGAGGCGGACGTCGACCTTGCGGTACTCAGTGCACGCAAGGCATTCGAGCAAGGCCCTTGGACGCGCATGGCGCCGAGCGAGCGCAAAGCGGTGCTTCTGCGTCTATCGCAACTGATGCTCGCCCATCGCGAGGAATTGGCGCTGCTCGACTCCGTCAGCATGGGCAAGCCGGTGATGGACGCGTGGAATATCGACGTGCCTGGCGCCGCCCATGTGTTCGCCTGGTATGGCGAAAGCCTCGACAAACTCTACGATCAGGTGGCTCCCTCGGCGTCGAATGTCCTGGCCACCATTACCCGCGTACCGCTTGGCGTGATCGCGGCGGTAGTGCCATGGAATTTTCCGTTGGACATGGCCGCCTGGAAGCTTGCGCCGGCTCTGGCAGCGGGCAATAGCGTGGTGCTCAAGCCCGCCGAGCAGTCACCTTTTTCGGCCTTGCGCCTGGCTGAACTGGCCCTTGAAGCGGGAGTGCCGCCGGGGGTTCTCAACGTCTTGCCGGGCCTGGGCGAGCAGGCGGGAAGGGCACTCGGCTTGCATCCGGACGTGGATTCGCTGGTGTTCACCGGCTCCACGGAGGTCGGCAAGTGCTTCATGCAGTACTCGGCGCAATCGAACCTCAAGCAAGTCTGGCTGGAGTGTGGTGGCAAGAGCCCGAACCTGGTGTTCGCCGATTGCCAGGACCTGGATCTGGCCGCGCAAAAAGCCGCGTTTGGCATCTTTTTCAACCAGGGCGAAGTCTGTTCGGCCAATTCGCGGCTGCTGGTGGAACGGTCGATTCACGACGAATTCGTCGAGCGCCTGATCGATCAGGCGCGGCAGTGGCACCCCGGCAACCCCCTCGATCCCGCGAGCCGCGCCGGGGCCATCGTAGATACGCGCCAGACCGCGCGAATCATGCAATACATCCAGCAGGCCCAGGCTGATGGGGCAAAGCTGGTTTGCGGCGGACGCCAGTTGAGTATCGACGGCTCGCGCAATTTCATTGAGCCGACAATTTTTACCCACGTGCAACCCGCCATGCAGCTGGCCCGGGAGGAAGTGTTCGGGCCGGTGCTGGCGATCAGCGTATTCGATGACGAAGAGCAGGCCATCGCCCTGGCCAACCAACATATCTATGGGCTGGCAGCCTCGGTGTGGACCGACGATCTGAACCGCGCCCATCGCGTAGCGCGACGCTTGAACGCCGGCACTGTTTCGGTGAACACGGTGGATGCGCTGGACGTCAGCGTGCCCTTTGGCGGCGGCAAACAGTCGGGCTTTGGCCGTGATCTGTCGTTGCATGCTTTCGACAAGTACACGCAACTCAAGACCACCTGGATCCAGTTGCGCGATTGACCGCACCCAGGTCTCCAGCGCAATCGATTTGTTCTTCCTAAAAACAACAAAACGGAGCAACCGATGGACAGTTCCTCGAGCGTGCCGCTACACACCGTTACTCCCGCCGTGACCGGCCCGCGCAAACGGCTGGGCCTGAGTGCCCTGCTGGCGGTGGCCGTGGGCCTGGTGGTTTCCCAAGGCGTCATGGTGCTGATGTTGCAGGGCGCCGGGATCGCCGGCTTGGGGTTTGTGATCCCGTTGACCCTGGCCTGGCTGCTGGCCCTGAGTTACGCCTGCTCGTTTTCCGAACTGGCGCTGATGATCCCTCGCGCTGGCAGCCTGAGCAGCTACACCGAAGTCGCCATCGGCCAGTTCCCGGCCATTCTGGCGACCTTCTCCGGGTATGTGGTGGTGGCGATGTTTGCTTTGTCGGCAGAGCTGCTGCTGATGGAGTTCATCATTGACAAGGTCTACCCGCATTCGATGCCGTCGCTGAGTGTCGCGCTTGGCGTTTTATGTCTGTTCACCGTGCTCAACCTGTTCAACATCGACATTTTCTCGCGGCTGCAGACCGTTCTGGCGCTGGTCATGACCGTGATGTTGTTGGTGATGGGGCTCGGCGCCCTGACAAGTGACGGTGCCAGCAGCGTGTCTACGCTGGTCGCGCCTTCCGGCTGGAATCCCATGGGCCTCGGGGTAATTGCCCTGGCGGCGATGGCGGTGTGGGGCTTCGTCGGGGCGGAGTTCGTCTGTCCGCTGGTGGAGGATACGCGGCGTCCGGAGCGCAACATTCCTGCTTCGATGATGATCGGCCTCACCGTGATCTTCGTCGTCATTTGCTTGTACTGCCTGGGGGCGCTGCTCACTGTTCCCCAGGCTGAGCTGGCCAGTAACGGGCTGCCACATTACCTGTTCGCGACCAGCGTTTTCGGCGAGGCTGGACAGGTGTTCCTGGTGACCGCCGCCATCACTGCGACGTGCAGCACGCTCAACAGTTCACTTGCCGCCATCCCACGTATGTTGCTGGGCATGGCCCGTAGCGGCCAGGCGTTCGGCGTCTTCAAACGCCAGGGCAAACGCAGCGGCGCGCCCTGGGTCGCGGTGCTGTTCGTGGCGCTGGTTACCGGCTTGCCGTTGTTGCTGATGCACGACAGCCCCGACGCCATCAACCTTCTGCTACTGGCTGCCGCCCTGGCCTGGCTGCTGGCTTACATCATCACCCACATCAACGTGATCGCCCTTCGTCGCCGCTATCCCGATGCGCATCGGCCGTTCCGTACGCCGTTTTACCCGCTGCCCCAACTGTTCGGCATCGCCGGCATGCTCTTCGCCATCTGGCATGTATCTCCCAGCCCCGAGATGACGATTCCGATCTTTACCAGCGCCGGCGTGGTGCTGGGCATCGTTTCGTTGATCGCGGTGGTTTGGATCAAGTGCGTGATGGGCAAACCACTGTTCAAGCCCGAGCCGTTGGCATCTGCCCAAGGCATCGCAACCGACAAGATCAACAAGCAAGGAGACCTTCAATGAACGCGCCACTGAACCCAACCCGCAGCACCCGCGAATATCAGGCGCTGGATGCGGCGCACCACATTCACGCGTTTCTCGACCAGAAAGCCCTCAATGCCGAAGGGCCGCGGGTGATCGTCCGCGGTGAAGGCCTGGCGCTTTGGGACAACGACGGCAAGCGTTACCTGGACGGCATGTCGGGCCTTTGGTGCACCAACCTCGGGTACGGCCGCAAGGACCTGGCGGCCGCGGCCAGCCGTCAGTTGGAGCAATTGCCGTACTACAACATGTTCTTCCACACCACCCATCCGGCGGTGGTGGAACTGTCCGAGTTGCTGTTCAGCCTGCTGCCGGATCACTACAGCCACGCCATCTACACCAACTCCGGCTCCGAGGCCAACGAGGTGCTGATTCGGACCGTGCGCCGTTACTGGCAGATTCTTGGCAAGTCGCAGAAAAAAATCATGATCGGTCGCTGGAATGGCTATCACGGTTCGACCCTGGGCGCCTCGGCCCTGGGCGGCATGAAATTCATGCACGAGATGGGCGGGGTGATTCCGGATGTGGCGCATATCGATGAGCCTTACTGGTTCGCCCATGAAGGTAACCTGACGCCCGCCGAATTCGGCCTGCGCGCGGCCCGGCAGCTGGAAGAAAAAATCCTTGAGCTGGGCGCCGAAAATGTCGCGGCGTTCGTGGCCGAACCGTTCCAGGGCGCCGGCGGGATGATCTTTCCGCCAGAAAGCTACTGGCCGGAAATCCAGCGCATCTGTCGTCAATACGATGTGCTGTTGTGCGCCGACGAGGTGATCGGCGGCTTCGGTCGAACCGGCGAATGGTTTGCCCATGAATACTTCGGCTTCCAGCCCGACACCTTGTCCATCGCCAAGGGCCTCACCAGCGGCTACATCCCCATGGGCGGCCTGATCCTGTCCAGACGCATGGCCGAGGTGCTGGTCGAGCAGGGCGGGGTGTTTGCCCACGGCTTGACCTATTCCGGGCACCCGGTGGCGGCGGCGGTGGCGATAGCCAACCTCAAGGCCCTGCGCGACGAAGGCATCGTTGCCCAGGTCAAGGAAGACACCGGCCCGTACTTGCAGCGTTGTTTGCGGGAAATCTTCGATGGCCATCCGCTGATTGGCGAGATCCAGGGCGCCGGCCTGGTCGCGGCCCTGCAACTGGCCGAAGACAAGGCCAGCCGCAAGCGCTTCGCCAATGAAAACGAAATGGCCTGGCAATGTCGCACCTTCGGTTTCGAGGAAGGCCTGATCATCCGCTCCACCCTGGGCCGGATGATCATGGCGCCGGCGCTGGTGGCCAGCCATGCCGACATCAATGAACTGGTCGACAAGACCCGTATTGCTGTAGACCGCACCGCCCGCGCTTACGGTCGCCTCTGAGCCCCATCGCCGGCTCGTGCGGGCGAGCCGGCATTTTCGAGGAACCGCTTCATGTCCATATCCTTGCGTTGCAACATTGCGTGTGCCCTGGCGTTGCTGAGCAGCAGCGTCCTGGCCGCGCCACCAAGCCTGACCGTGATCTCATTCGGCGGCGCCACCAAGTTGGCCCAGGACAAGGCCTACTTCCAACCCTTCAACGCCAGCGGTGCAGGAAACATCGTCGCCGGCGAATATAACGGCGAGTTGTCGAAGATTAAGGCCATGGTCGCGGCCGGGCACACCAGTTGGGATGTGGTCGAGGTGGAAAGTCCCGAGCTGCTGCGCGGTTGTGAGGAAGGTCTGTTCGAAAAACTCGACCCGGCGGCGATCGGAAAAGCTGCGGATTTTGTTCCGGGTGCGCTTACTGAATGCGGCGTGGCGACGTATGTCTGGTCGATGGTCCTGGCCTACGACCAGAGCAAACTCGCCAAGGCGCCCCAATCCTGGGCGGATTTCTGGAACGTGAGCGAGTACCCGGGTAAACGCGGATTGCGCAAGGGTGCCAAGTACACCCTGGAAATCGCCTTGCTGGCGGATGGCGTCAAGTCCGAGGACCTGTACAAGGTGTTGAACACCCCTGAAGGGGTAACACGTGCATTCGCCAAGCTCGACCAGATCAAGCCGAACATCCAGTGGTGGGAGGCGGGTGCGCAGCCGGCGCAATGGCTGGTGGCCGGGGACGTTGCCATGAGCGCCGCCTACAACGGGCGCATCGCCTCGGCACAGAAGGAAGGCATGAAACTGAGCATCGTCTGGCCGCAAAGCCTGTATGACCCAGAGTACTGGGCGGTGGTCAAAGGTACGCCGAACAAGGCCCTGGCCGAGAAATTCATTGCCTTTGCCAGCCAGCCGCAGACGCAGAAAGTCTTCTCGGAAAACATTCCCTACGGACCGGTGCATCGCCAGACGCTGGCCTTGCTGCCCGCCGAAATACGCGAGCAACTGCCCACCGCCGAGGCCAACCTGGCGCAAGCGCGAGCGGTGGATGCCGAGTTCTGGGTGGACCATGGTGAAGAGCTTGAGCAGCGCTTCAATGCCTGGGCGGCTCGCTAGGCACTGAAACCCCTGGCGAACCGCTCTTGTGGCGAGGGAGCTTGCTCCCGCTGGGGTGCGCAGCAGCCCCTTTGTTTGAGCCTGTGGTGTAACAGGTGGACCCTGTCAGGCTTTTTTGGGGCTGCTTCGCAGCCCAGCGGGAGCAAGCTCCCTCGCCACGGGGGAGCGGCTGGGCGCAAGGGTGGGCTACGCCAGCCACTCGCCGAACTGCTCCTTGCAATAATCCACGAACAGCTGCGCCGGCTTGGTCAAGTGCGCGCGCTTGAGCCAGCCGGCCACCAGCGCTGAACCTGTCACGTCCTCGGCGATGTTGACGCACACCACTCGCTGCCCGTCGTAGGTGCAGCTCGATTGCGGTCGCGTGACCAGCACGGCGAAGCCGAATCCCTGGCCGACCATGCCGCGCACCATCTCGATGGAGGGCGAACTGAAGACAATGTTCGGCGTCAGGCCCAGTTCTTCGAAGATACTCACGAAATAGGTCCGGCTGGGCTGCACGTCCAACAGGATCATCGGTTCGAGCGCCAGGTCCCGCAACGACACCTGGCCTTGATCGGCGAAGCGATGCCCCTCCGGCAGCAACGCATAGGGCCGCTGCGGCGCGGTGAGCGCTTCGGTTTCGATGGTGCTGTCCAGATCGTGCTCATAAAAAATCGCCAGGTCGAAACGTCCCCCCGTCAAGCCCTGGACCAGCTCCTGTTGCTCGCCATCCTGCACGCGGATTTCCACCCCGGGAAAACGCTCCCGGAACCCGGCGATCAGCCGTGGCAAGTAGAGCGGGGCGACGGTCTCGAAGCAGCCGATGTCGATCTGCCCGCTGACCACATCGTTGTCCGCCAGCGCGTTCTGTTCGAATTCCCGGGCCATGCGCAGCAGTTCCTGGGCCTTGCGATAGAAACGCGCACCGGCGGGCGTCAGCGAGACGCCCTGGGCGTGATGGCGGATCAGCAATTGCACGCCGAAACTGTCCTCCAGGCCTTTTACCGCCGTGGCAATCGATGGCTGGGCGATGTACAGCTTGCGCGAGGCTTCGGCGACGCTGCCGCATTCCACGGTGGTCACGAAGTACTTCAACTGACGCAGGGAGTAGGACGCCACGACACACCTCGATCCGGATTTTTGCCTACCTTACCGTGTGTCGCTCATGCAGGGCGATGGACGTTGCAACGGATTTTGCTGGGCAGTGGCGATATCCAGGCTGGCTTGCCGCGCGGGTAGAAAAAACGCCCGCCGAAAAAACCTTGGCAGGCGTCTGGGAAAGACCGGCGCGGAAGATGGACTGGCCGGGCCGGGCGCGTGAATCAGGCGAAAGGAGTCAGGCTACCGGAATCGATGGATCGGCCGCCGCCAGGGCGGTTGCCCGATCGGCGGCGGGCGGGTAGATCCACACCGAGTTGATCTGGGTCTTGAGCTCCTTGGCTTCCTCGCCAACCAATTTGAGCTGGCGGTCCCAGCCTTCGGTGTACACCGCGCCCCAGGCGCCCAGGTCCAGGCACGTCACGTACTTGGGCTGGCTGTAGGTCATCGGCGCGACGCCGAGCAGGTCGGCGGCAACGTTGTTGCCCGCATAACGACCCAGGGCGATGGCATGCTGGCAGGACATGACCGCGTAGTTGCCCAAGTCGTCGGTGGCGGCATAGGCCACATCGCCGCTGGCGTAGATATCGTTCTGCCCGAGCACCTTCAAATGCCCGTCGACATGCAGACGGCCCTGGCGGTCGCGGGTTGCGGGCACCTGTTCGGTGAGAGGGCTCGCGCGAAAGCCTACGGTCCAGATGACGGTGTTGGACTCGATACGCTGGCCATCCGAGAGGATGACGCCGCCGGCATCCACCGACTCGACCGAGGCATCGAGGACCCACTCGATGCCCAGGTGATCGGACGCTTCGATGATCGAAGGGCTGATTCCCTCGCCCAGTGCCGCACCGATTTTCGGCCCGCGGTCGACCACGATCACGCGGATATTGGCATCGCTGCCGAGGACGGCGCGCAGGCGGGCGGGCATTTCGGTGGCGGTTTCGATGCCGGTGAAACCGCCGCCGGCGACGACAACGGTATTGCGTGCGGGACTGTCCGGCAGGTTCCCGAGTGAATTGAGGTGGGCTTCGAGGCGTGTTGCCTGTTCGATCTCATCGACATCGAACGCGTGTTCAAGCATGCCTTGCAGGTCAGGGCGAACCAGCTTGCTGCCCGCGGCCAGTACCAGTCGGTCGTAGCCCAGCGTCGCGAGGCTGCCGGACACGTCGCGGTAGCTGATCTGCTTGCGGCTGACATCGATGTTCTCGGCCACGCCCTGGACGAAGTTCACGCCGACCGCATCGAACAGCGTGCCCAACGGCGCCATCATGGTATGGACGTTCGGCTCGTAGAACCGCGGGCGGATACGCAGTTCCGGCTGGGGGGCCAGGACGCTGATCTGTACGTCGTTGCGATCATGCTGGTCGAGCAGGCGGGCGGCGCTGAGTGCGCTCCATACGCCGCCGAAACCGGCGCCGACAATCAAGATGTGCTGTTTCATGATGAGCTCCCGAAGCGAAAATCGATACGTTGAATTGTTTGAGGTTTCAGCGTGACCGTGTTGCGAGGTACCCGAAGCTGTGGGGCCTGATGGTTGAAATCATCGGGCGCATTCAGCTTCGGTTCGCTGTGGGAGATGGTAGGGGGTGGCTTTGGGTTCGACACTTCTACATAGGGTCAGTGGGGGTATGCGTGGGTGTGAGGGGGGTATACGGAGGTATGTGTGTATATCCGTTCTCGCAGTCGCGGCCACTTAGGGTTCCGCCCTTACGGCGGCTCACTTTTGGAGGAGCGCCAAAAGTAAGCAAAAGCGCTTTGCCCCACCACTCGGTGCCTCGCCTAGGCTCGGCATGCCCTCACTCCGGCATTGCTCCGTGGGCCGCCGCGAAGGGCCATCCATGGCCCAGCGCGGCTAACCCGGCATCCATGCCGGGTTACCCACTGCGCAATGCCTGCGTTCGGCCAGCGTGGTTAATGGGGCGCTGAGATCAAAGTCAAAAGCAGAGCAAGAGCGAGAGCAAGAGCAAGAGCAAGAGCAAGAGCAAGAGCAAGAGCAAGAGCGGGGCACATGCTGGCACTTATGCAACTGACCCATCGCCTTCGCGAGCAGGCTCGCTCCCACATTGGATTTTCGGCAGGCGCTGATTCATGGCATACAGAGAACCCCTGTGGGAGCGAGCTTGCTCGCGAAGAGGCCAGCCCATCAACATCTCGATTGGCTGACCCACCGCCATCGCGAGCAAGCTCGCTCCCACATTGGATTTTCGGCAGGCGCTGATTTCATGGCATACAGAGAACCCCTGTGGGAGCGAGCCTGCTCGCGAAGGGGCCAGCCCATCCAACATCTTCATTGGCTGACCTACTGCCATCGCGGGGATATACACACCAATCTAAACCGACCGTTCAAGAATCGACTCGATGCAAGCAACCAACTCCCCGCACCTGAACGGCTTGGGGAAAACCGCCACGGGACCGCATCCCCCCGGTATGGCCAGCGCGGGCACAACAGGCAGGCCCGTGATGAAAACAAGCGGAATGTCGATTCCTCGGGCATAGAGCTCATCGCACAACTGAATGCCCGTCATGCCCGGCATCTGTATGTCCGACAGCACGCACGCGGTGTTTTCAAACCCGGCTGAAGACAGGAAGGCGACGGCACTGGCATAAGTCCTGACGCGATACCCGTGAGAGCGCAGCAAACCATCCAATGCAACTCGAACCGATTCATCGTCATCGATAACAGAAATAATTGCGCTGTCGGACATTTCGAAACCTGGCAGTAATATCAGGTCGCTATTAAAGCGCCCCTATCACTGCAAGATACGCGGTCCAAAAGCCGCGCCTAGTATACGTGGGTATGAACTCTCAACGATCGCGGCTCGGTTCCAGGGCTTGGGCCATGCGCACCAGGTCGGCAAACGAACGCGCAGCCATCTTGCGCATGGCCTGGCCTCGGTGGATCTTGACGGTGATCTCGCTCAGGCCTATTTGCCCGGCGATCTGTTTGTTCATCAGGCCCGACGCTGCCAGTGCCATTACCTGGCGCTCCCGGGCGGTCAACGTGGCGTAACGGTCCTGAAGCGCCCGCTGGCCACGCTCGGCCTCGCGGCGCAGTCGGTCGCGCTGATGGGCGGCGGACACCGCATCGATCAGGTCCTGTTCGCGAAACGGCTTGGTCAGGAAATCCACCGCACCGGCCTTCATGGCCCGCACGGTCATGGCAATGTCGCCATACCCGGTCATGAATACGATCGGCAGATGAATTCCGGCGTTCGCCAACTGCTGCTGGAAGTCCAGCCCGCTGGTGCCGCGAAGGCGCACATCGAGCAACAGGCAACTGGGCGCGTCGGGACGTGGATGGCCCATGAAATCCGTCACCGAGTCGAACAGTTCGACCAACAGGCCAATGGACCGCAGCAGACTGCGAAGGGCTTCGCGTAACGATGCGTCGTCGTCGACCACGTAGACAACCGGTTCATGGGCGAGGGCAGGGGGCATGGCGTGGCTTGGGTTCATGGCAGGGGTCCGCACAGGTCAGGCTTTGGCTAACAACGGCAACGAAAAGGTGAACGAGGTGCCTTGGCCTGCCTCGCTGGTAGCCCAGATCCTGCCGTCATGGAAATCGATGATCGAGCGACAGATCGACAGGCCTATGCCAAGGCCGTTTTCCCTGGTGGTAAAAAACGGGTTGAACAATGAGGGCAGTGTCTCGGCCTTGATGCCGATTCCCCGGTCCGTCACCGCCAGCAGCACCTCGTGCGCGTGCGTCCAGGTGCGCACGTAAAGGATTCGGTCGCGCACCGGGAGCGTTTCCATGGCGTGGCAAGCGTTGGAGACCAGGTTGATGATCACCTGCTGCAGCTGGACCCGATCAGCGTCGACCAGGCTTGCCGCCGTCAGGTCCACCTTCAAGCTGACTTGGTGCTGAGCCAACTGATGGCGCACCAGATCCAGTGCTTCACTGACAATTTCGTCCAGTCGCTCGGGCCGGCGTAGAGGGTCGCATTTGCGCGCCATCGCCCGGGTCCGATTGATGACTTCACTGGCGCGGCACGCGTTGGCGACGATCCGGTCCAGCGAGTCGAGGGCCTCCTTGAGGTCGGGCACCGGACGGTCCAGCCAGCGGCGACAGGCTTCGCCGCTGCTGGTAATGGCCGTCAACGGCTGGTTCACTTCATGGGCGATGGAGGCGGCCATTTCCCCCAGGGACGTCAGCCGCGTGGCATGGGCCAACTGCGCCTGGGCTTCGATCAGGTAGGCCTGGTTATGCCGCAGGCGGTCCGAGGCATGCTTGCTGCGCAGTGCGAGAAACGCGATGGCTGACAGGGCCGTCAGGCAACGGAAGAACCCGGTGATCGATTCCCAGCGGTGGTAACCGCCGTTGTACAGGAACATCGCCGTCAGCAGGAACATGCACAGCAGCGCAACGGTGATCACCAGGTTGATTGAAAACAGGTTGGCCGCCATCAGCAGCAAGGTGATGTACAGCAGCGTCGGTGCCAGGTCGGAATGGGTTTCGGAATTAATGATGACAATCCCGCAGGCCACGACGAGGCCGACCGCCCAGCCCAGGGCGTTGACCAGCGGGTGAGGGCTGATGCCCATAGAAGGTCTCGACGCCTTCGGGGATGGCTGATACCGAAGGCTGTCGTAGATGCTTTTGAACATCATGGCGGGTGTGGGCACGCTGCAACCTTTCTTTTGTCTTGTCGGTCCGGTCCCGGTGGCGGTGGACACGGGGGCATCGTCTTGAATCTTAAAAGCTGCCCCTTGCCTCGGGGTAGGACATAAAACCCTGAAATCCTGCCAGACCCTGGCACTCGTCCTGTATACCCAGGTATCAATCGGTGGACCCAAAGCGTCAACGCAGCGTCCTCCCGTACGACAGACGCCGGTTAGGCCGTGGCATAACCTTCCAGGCACGCCGTCGCTGTCGAGCCGCGCAAAGCGGCCCAGGCACGACGTTTCTTTCCCGCCTCATTGGCCCTGCGCCTGGAATGGCTACCATGATGAACAGAAATGACCTGCGTCGTGCTGACATCAATCTGCTGGTTGTCTTCGAAACCATGATGCATGAGCGAAATGTCACCCGTGTCAGCGAGAAGCTGTTTCTTGGCCAACCGACCGTCAGCGCCGCCCTGGCGCGGTTGCGCCTGATGTTCGACGACCCCTTGTTCATCCGCGCGGGCCGGGTGATGGAACCGACCTCCCGGGCGCAGGAAATCTTTTCCAACCTGTCGCCGGCGCTGGATGGCATCGCGGCTGCCTTGAGCCGCTGCCAGGCGTTCGATCCCGCCACCAGCGACGCGACGTTCCACATCGGCCTGTCCGATGACGTCGAATACGCGCTGCTGCCAGACCTGCTGCACCGACTGCGTATCGAGGCGCCGGGCACGACTCTGGTGGTGCGCCGGGCCGATCAATGGCAGATGTGCCAACTGCTTGCGAGCGGCGAAATTACCATCGGTATCAGCCATACCCTGGAGCTTCCGGCCAATGCCCGGCGCAAGGCGCTGCGTCCGATCCGGCCGATGTTGCTGCGCGCCGATTCGCGTCCGGGCGAGCTGACATTGGATGAATTTTGCCGCCGCCCGCATGCGGTGGTTTCATCCATGGGGCATGTTATCGATGATTCCGATCGGGCCCTGAGCCAGATGGAGCGGCAACGGCGTGTGGTCCTGAGCGTGCCGCAATTCAGCGCCTTGCCGGTGTTGTTGGCGCGCAGCGAGATGATCGCCATCGTGCCCGACTACGTCGCTCGGGCAATGGCCCAAACGACCGGCTTGCGCGCGGAACCGGCGCCGCTCCGGTTGCCCGAGCGCGAGCTGTCGATGGTCTGGCGAGGGACTTCCCATAATGACCCGGGAGAACGCTGGCTCCGTTCACGCTGCTGTGCGTTCATCGGCGAGCAGGCCGAAGCACAGGCTCAAGCCAGGCGCGTAGCCTGACGCGACAGCGCGGTTCAAGCTCAGCGGGAGAACCGGTTGCGATAGTCCCGTGGTGAAATCGAGAGGTGGCGTTGGAAGGTGTAGCGCATCCGTTCCTCGTCGCCGAAACCGCACGAACGGGCAATCTGATCGATGTTGCGCTCGGAGTCCTCCAGCAGTCGTCTGGCCGCTTCGAGCCGGAACATCTCGACGGCCTTGGCCGGGGTGCGTCCGGTCTGGCGCTTGTAGACCCGGGCGAAGTTGCGCGGGCTCATGCGCGCTTGCCGGGCCAGGCGTTCGATGCTCAGGTCGGCCTCATCCAGGTGCTCGGCGAGCCAGGCGTGCAGTTCATCGAATCCGGCGCTGTCCTGGGTCTGTGCCAGCAGCAACTGGCTGAACTGCGCCTGCCCCCCGGGGCGCTTGAGAAACACCACCAGTTCCCGGGCCACTTGCAGCGCGACATCGCGACCACAATCGGCTTCCACCAAGGCCAGGGCCATGTCGATGCCGGCGCTGACGCCCGCCGAGGTCCAGACACTGTCCTGCTGGATAAAAATCGCGTCGAGGTCCACTTCGATCAAGGGGAAGCCACTCTTGAGCATTTCGCACATGGCCCAATGCGTGGCGGCGCGGCGGCCGTCGAGCAAGCCGGCCTGGGCCATGAGGAAGGTCCCGCTGCACACCGAAGCGGTGCGGCGCGCCTTGGTCGAGGCCGCGCGCAGCCAGTCCACCAGCTCGACGCAGTCGATCATCGCCTGACGGATGTTCGGCGCGCCAGGCACGATCAGCGTGTCGATGACGGCATTGTCGAACTCGCCCAGGGCGCAGGTTTGCACGACCAGCCCTTCGGCGGTCTGCATCAGGCCGCCTTCAAGGCTGGCGGTGTGCATCCGGTAGCCGGGCAGGCCACGTTCGGTCATGGCTTTGGTGGCCGCCCAGAACACCGTCTGGGCGCCGGTCAGGTCGAGCAGGCCCATCTGCGGATAGGCGAGGAATACCAGCGCGCGTGGTTGGGATACGGACTCGGCGGCAACGCGGATGTCACAGGTCATCTCGTTCATGGTCGCGCGGCTCGTTTCAAGAATGGGCGGGTTCGGAGGGGGCAGCGGCTGCGCCTCGGTGTCCCTGGGTGATTAATCCTCCGCCCGGACAATGTCAAGTCGGCCGCGTTGAATCTTCAGGTGCTATGTTTATGCGATACAGGTATTTAAATTTTATTTTTTATAGCTTTAAAGTCGGCGCCTGAATTTATCCATAAGAGGCCACGGCCATGGCGTTCAAGCGTCCCGTACTTTTTCTTTCCCTGGCGGCGAGCCTGCTGGTCGGGCCGCTGGCCCATGCCGAAGGCAAGATCAGCATCGCCCAGCAATTCGGCATTGGTTATCTAATCCTGGACGTCGTGCGTGACCAGCAGCTCATCGAGAAACATGGCAAGGCCCAGGGCCTGGATATCAAAGTGGACTGGAACAGCATCTCCGGCGCCACCGCCATGAACGAAGCGTTGCTGACCGGCGCCCTCGACGTGGTGTCGGCCGGGGTGCCGCCGATGCTGACGATCTGGGATCGGACCCGGGGCAAGCAGAACGTCAAGGCCATCGCCTCGCTGGGCTCGATGCCCAACTACCTGTTGACCAACAACCCCGAGATCAAGACGCTCAAGGACTTCACCGACAAGGACCGGATCGCGGTCCCGGCGGCGGGTGTCGGCTTCCAGTCGCGCACATTGCAGATCGAGACGGCCAAGGTGTTCGGCAACGAGCGCTACAAGAAATTCGACGACATCTCGGTCAGCCTCCCGCACCCGGACGCCACGGCCGCGTTGATTGCGGGCAAGTCGGAAATCAATTCGCACTTTTCCAGCCCGCCGTTCCAGTACCAGGCGTTGCAGAACCCCAACGTGCATAAAGTCCTCAGCTCCTATGACGTGCTCGGCGGGCCGGCCACGTTCAACGTGCTCTACACCACGGAGAAATTCCACGACGAAAACCCGAAGACCTACAAGGCGTTCTACGCCGCGCTGGTTGAAGCCCAGAACATCATCAAGGCCGACAAACCTGCCGCCGCCCAGACGTATATCCGGGTAGAGCAATCCAAGCTGCCATTGCCCCTGGTGGAGAAGATTGTCAGCGACCCGGAAATCGATTTCACCGTGGTGCCGCAACGCACCTATATCTACGCCGACAAACTGCATGAGCTGGGTGTGTTGAAGAACAAGGCCGACAGCTGGAAGGACTACTTCTTTGAAGAAGCCCACGGCGGCGCAGGCAGCTGACTAGCCGTTTTCGGCACAATCGAGCGAGTCACCCGGGAGACGGAATGGAACTTGCCTGATCTTCGATCCATAACCCTGGAATCAGCGAAGGTCGGGTGAATGAACGACGACATGGCGGACGGGTTGCCGACGCGGCCGATCAATCGGTTCCGCACCGGCGACATCGACGAGCACGCGCGGAACATGGGCGGCTGGCAAGTGAGCTACGACCAACTGACGCCAGGACGCTTCGAAGGCGAGTTGATCGAGTTCCGTGCAGATTGGATGCAACTGGTGCGCGACCGCTCTAATCAGGCCATGACCAAGCGCGGCATGGCGTGGGAGGGCGCGATTACCTTCAGCGTACCGTTGCGCGCTGACGGGCCGGTGTTCTGCTGCGGGCACCCGATTGTCGAGCCGAGCCTGATGGTCGCCCACGGCCGCAACCTGCCGGACCTGCGCACACCCCAGCACTTGGACCTGCTCGGCGTCGCCGTCAAGGAGCAGGCCCTGGAGCACCTGCTGGAGCGCCAGGGCAGCGACTTTCGAATTACCGATCTTCCCAAGTGTTACCGTCTCGGCGATTCGACCTTGCCCGCTGAGCTGGCGGCACTCTTCGACGAACTCGAAGGGGGCGGCCAGGGGCATGAGTCATTGTTGGGCTTCGAGTCGATCCGCCGTGGCCTGCGCGATACGGTGATGCTGCACCTGCTGGAGCTGGTGGCGCCCGACCAGGCGCCGCCGCTGACCCCGACGGCCCGCAAGCGCATGGTCGACCGGGCCCGGGAATATGCCCTGGCCCATGTCGACGAGCCGCTGTCGATTCTCGACCTGTGCAACCACATTGGCGCCAGCCGGCGTAAATTGCAGTACTGCTTCCAGGAAACCCTGGGCATCAACCCGGTGGCCTATTTAAGGGCGCTGCGCCTCAATGCCGTGCGCCGGGAGCTGCGCGCTGGCGACCAGGCCAGGGGCGTGCAGGAGGTGGCGGCACGCTGGGGCTTCTGGCACCTGAGCCGTTTCTCCAGCGACTATCGGACCCTGTTCGGCGAAACCCCTTCACAAACCCTGCGGCGCACGCATCTGTGCTGAAAACGGATAACGGCTGGCGGACCGGCTCCCTAGGATGACCCCATCACCACATGGTTGGGATGGGGCATTCGATGAATCAGAATAAAAAGAAAAACCTGCGGCATTTTACGTGGCTCACCCTGGGGCTTTTCGGCGCCTGCGCCGTGGCCAACGCTACCGAGAACGGTGCGCCGACCACTGCGTTTGGCGTCTACGACTTCGGTGCCGGCATGATGCCGCCGGCCACGCCCTTCGGGACGGTCGGGCTGCGTACTGCGTTCTATTCGGCCAATGTGCAGAAAGACCGTCATGGTCGCTCGGTGGACAACAACCTGTCCCTCGATGTGCTGTCGATCGGCGTCGCCTACATGCACATGACCGATTACACCGTGCTCGGCGCCAAGTACGGCTATGGCGCGGTAGTGCCGTTCTTCCAGATGGACGCCTCGGTAAGGGTGCAGACGCCGGTCGGTCCGCTGAACCTCGAAGCCGATCCGTTTCGCATGGCCGACATCCAGGTATTGCCCATCATCCTGCAATGGACGTTGTCGCCAAACCTGTTCGTCAACGCGCAATTCCAGATCCAGACCCCGACCGGCGATTACGACGAGGACCGGCTGATCTCGCCGGGCCTGAACCACTGGACGTTCTCGCCGATCCTCAACGCGACCTATATCTCAGACACCGGCTTCGAGGTGTCCTCCAGCTTCGAAGTCGATGTGAACACTCGCAACCCTGCCACCGACTACAAAAGCGGCGTCGAGTATCGCCATGAATTCGCCGTCGGCCAGCATGTCGGCCCCTGGACGCTGGGTGTGGGCGGCTACTACTACCGCCAGTTCACCGACGACGATGCTCCAGGGCTTGAGGCGGGCAATCGAGCCCGGGTACTCGCGGTCGGGCCGGCGGTGAGTTATTTCAAGCCCGGCGTGCCGCCGATCTGGCTGCACGTCTACAAGGAATTCGACGCGCGAAACCGCGCCGAGGGCTACACCACGGCCCTGCGCATTTCTCACAGTTTCTGAAGGGGGCGTCATGAACTCATCAAATTCCATTTCAACGGCGTCGCCGCGTCAGGCAGTTAGCCGGCGCGAAGGCTTGGTGCTGATGCTCGGCAGCAGCCTGACCATCATGGGCTCGGTAATGGTCACGCCGATTCTTCCTCGGCTGGCCGCCGAGTTCGGCCCCGTCGAGCCTCGCGCCGATTTGTTGGTGCCGCTGGCAATCACCGGGCCGGCCCTGGCGATTGCCCTCTGCGCGCCGTTGGCCGGCTGGTTGGCCGACCGGGTCGGGCGCAAGGCCTTGCTGGTGATCGCCACCTTGCTCTATGCGGTGCTCGGCGCGTTGCCGGCGCTGCTCGACAACTTGCCGACGATTGTCGGCGCGCGCTTGCTGTTTGGCTGCGCGGAGGCGGCGGTGATGACCTGCTGCGCGACTTTGATTGCCGACTATTGGCATGGCGAGGAACGCTTGCGCTACGTCAACCGGCAAGTGGTAACGATAGGCCTGGTGGGGGCGCTGTTCTTCGTCGTCGGCGGGGCCCTCGGGGAACATTCGTGGCGCTCGCCGTTCCTGCTGTACCTGCTGCCGTTGTTGCTGGTGCCGGCCATGATGAAAATCCTCTGGGAGCCGCCGGTGGCCAAGCTGCGGACGGTCGACGCGCGCCCCGATGAATCGGCGCCGGGCAAAGTCGCGTTGCTGCAGCTGGTGGTGGGCTACCTGATGATCGTGAGCGGCATGGTCCTGACCTTCGTCATGCCGATCCAGGCCCCCACGCTGTTGGTCGGCCTGGGCGTGACCTCCAGCACTCTGATCGGCCTGGCGGCGGGGTTGAGCCTGTTGGCGACACTCGTTGGCTCGTTGACGTGGCCGTTGCTGCGCCGACGCTTGGGCATTGCCGGTTGCAACGCGCTGTTGCTCGCCCTGATGGGCCTCGGGCTGTGCTTGCTGGTGCGCGCGCAAAGCTACAACGCGGTGCTGTTGGCGGTGTTTGTCCAGGGGTTAGGCGCCGGGTTGCTGGTGCCCAACGTGATGGCGCCGGTGATGAATGCGCTGACCGCCACCACCCGTGGCCGAGGCCTGGGCGGGTTCACCTCGTTTCTCTACATCGGCCAGTTCATCAGTCCGTTGGTGGTGGCATTCGTCGGTGCCTTTGCCGGTGACCTTCGTCAGTCCATCCAATGGCTGGCCTTCGCCAGTCTCGCGGCGGCACTGCTCTGGGTGGCGGTCGGTTTACGCACGCGCGGCCATCGACAGGCGGACGTCGCCGGATCTCGTCAATCGTCATGAACAAGGAATCTGAAACCATGAGTCTGCAAGACATCCACCAATTGATGGACAGTGAAGACGGTACCGCCCTGGCCGAGTGGGTCAGGCGCGGTGAGGTCCAGCCCGGCGAGCTGCTGGAGACGGCTATCGAGCGCCTGGAACGGGTCGAACCGCAGCTTAACGCCGTGGCGGAACGGCTTTACGATTCGGCCCGGGAGGCGGCGCGTGCGCCTCAGGCCGGGCAGGGCCTGTTTGCCGGCGTTCCAACCTTGATCAAGGATCTGTTTTCGCCGGTCCAGGGCGCGGCGATGACCAACGGCTCCCGCTCGCTGGGCGCCTGCCGCGCGGATTTTGAATCGGAAGTGGTGACGCGCCTGAGAAATGCCGGATGCCAGGTGTTGGGGACCAGCACGTCGCCTGAGTTCGGCACGTCTTACTCCACCGAATCGGCGCGCTTCGGCGCCACGCGCAACCCGTGGAATACCGAGCGCAGCGCCGGCGGCTCCAGCGGCGGTGCGGCCGCATTGGTGGCGGCCCGGGTCGTGCCGTTCGCCCACGGCAACGATGGCGGCGGTTCGTTGCGGGTGCCGGCGTCGTGCTGCGGGGTGTTCGGCTTCAAGCCCAGCCGCGGATTGCTGCCGTCGGGGCCGATGATCGGCGAAGGCTGGGCAGGGATGGGCACGCCCCATGCAATCACCCTGTCGGTGCGCGACAGCGCTGCGTTGCTGGATTCCACCGCCGGGATTGATCCGGGCGCGCCGTATGCCGCGCCGGTCCAGGCGCAGCCTTACGTGACGGCGCTGCAGCGCGATCCGAAGCCGTTGCGCATTGCCCTGGTCGAGCAATTCGGCCCCTGGGCCACCTCCGCGCAAAGCCTACAGGCGGTGGGCGAGGTCGCCAGGTTGTGTGAAACCTTGGGCCATCGCGTCGAACCGGTGAGCTTGCCAGTGGTGTTGCCGGAGTTTCTTGATCAGGTCTTCACCATCATTGGTGCGAGTACCCGCCATTACGTCGACCTGCTCGGCCAGATGCGCGGGGCCGCGGTGCAGGCGGAGGAACTGGAAGTGCGCACCCGGATCATCCTGCGGGACAAAGGCAACGTCAGCGGCGCCCAGTACGTCGGCGCAGTGGAATGGATTCATGCGCTGGGCCGCCAGTTGGCGGTGTTCATGCAGGATTACGACGTGATCCTTTCTCCGGTCCTGACCCGCGAACCGGTGATGATTGGCGAGCTCAACGTTGAGGACGTCTGCATGAGCCTTGAAGCGCTCATCGAGCGATTCCACAGCTACTCACCGTTCACGGCGCTGTTCAATGCCAGCGGCCAGCCGGCGATGTCGGTACCGTTGTCCTGGAGCGCAAACGGCCTGCCGCTGGGCGCGCATTTTGCCGGGCGGTTCGGCGAAGAAAGCACCTTGCTGGCCCTGGCCGCCCAACTGGAACGCGCCCAGCCATGGCGCGGGCGTGTACCGCCGGTCAATGCTCACCGAATAAAAACCTGACGCAAAATCTACCGTGGCGAGGGAGCTTGCTCCCGCTGGACTGCGCAGCAGGCCCAAGCTTGCGGTCGCTACGCAACCGAGCGGGAGCAAGCTCCCTCGCCACGGGTATATGCGTCTGTTGGGCGCCGGATTCTATCCGGTGCCCAACATACTCAATACCGAATCATTACCGACTTCAGCTCTGTGTAGTCATCGATGAACGCGCTGCCGAACTCCCTGCCGATACCCGAAGACTTGCTCCCGCCGAATGGCACGGCGGGGTCGAGCAGGGTGTGCATGTTCACCCAGACGGTGCCGGCTTCAATGGCGGGCACCATGCGCAGGGCCTTGCCCAGGTCGTTGGTCCAAAGGCTGGCGCTCAGCCCGTAGGGCGAGTCGTTCATCAGGTCGAGCAGTTCCTCCTCGGTGTCGTAGGGCAGGAAGGTGGCGATCGGGCCGAAGGTTTCTTCATTGAGCAGCGCATCATCTCGATGGTTGGCGAGGATGATGGTCGGCTCGACATAGCAGCCAGGCCTGTCGATCAGCTTGCCACCATGAACAATCCTGTTGTTCTGTGCCCGCGCCCTGGCGAAATACTCGCCGAGTTTCTGCTGATGCTGACGGTTGGTCACCGGGCCGAATTGCGTGGCTTCATCCAGCGGCGAGCCGATGCTGAGCTGACTCAGGCGTTCGGCGAGCTTGCGCATGATCGGTTCGATCTGCGAGCGGTGGACAAAGAACCGCTCGGCCGCCGCGCAAATCTGCCCGGAGTGCAGGAAACCCGCCTCGATGATGCCATTGACCGCCACCTCGGGATCCACATCTGGCAGGAATCCCGCAGCATTCTTGCCACCCAGTTCCAGTGTCGTCCGGGTCAGTCCGGCGCCCATCGCCGCCTGGCCCACGGCGATGCCGGTAGGCACCGAGCCGGTGAACGACACCTTGTTGGTGCCTGGATGCTCGATCAAGCCCTTGCCCACCAGGCCGCCACCCGTCACCACGTTCAACGCGCCAGCCGGCAGACCGGCCTCCATGGCCAGTTCAGCGATGCGCAGGATAGTCAGGGGAGTGAACTCGCTGGGCTTGATGATAATGCTGCAACCGGTCACCAAGGCCGAGGCGAGTTTCCAGATGGCGATCATCGTCGAAAAATTCCACGGCACGATGCCGACCACCACGCCCACCGGTTCGCGCAGGGTGAACGCCGTGTAGCGTTCACCGGCGAAGGAGGGCAGCGACGGGGTGATGGTCTGGCCGCTGATCTTGGTCGCCCAGCCGGCGTAGTAACGCAAGAAGTGCGCAGCCTGGTCGACTTCGAAGGCGCGGGAGATATGGATGATCTTGCCGGATTGGCAGGTTTCGATCTGTGCCAGCTCCTCGCGGTGTTGCTCCATCAGGTCCGCCAGTTTCAGCAATACATGCCCGCGGACCGCCGGGGCGGCCTGGGACCACTGCTTGAAACCGCGCCGGGACGACTCGACCGCCGCATCGATATCGCCAGGAACGGCGTCACAGACCTGGGCGATGACCTGGCCCGTGGCCGGGTTGATCACGTCCAGGGTCTGTCGGCTCTGGCTTTCGACATAAGCACCGTCGATGAATAGCGCGTGGTGTCGGCCAAGGAAGGCTTGGACCTCGGGCAGCAGGGCAATATCGCTCATGGGAAGTTCCTGTTCGCAGGCAAGGGAAAGCCCCGAGACTAACCCTTGGGAGGCCGGGCGGGCTTGACCGTGCCTGCCGCGTCGCATGTCTGTGGCTGCCAATTCCGGGGCTGATGCTCAGAACGGAACCGCCACCACCAACTGGCTGTAGATGTCCATGCCGTCGCGTTGTTTCTGGAAGTCACTGGCGTAGTGCTCATCCACGTCGATGCCATGGATGTAGGTCAGCCCGAGGGTGCCGCGTGCTGCGGTGTATTCCAGGGTGGCGGCGGCCATCTCGGTATCGGCCTGGGCGCGATTGTCGGACTTGAACCACAACAGGCTCCCATGCACGCCGTCCTTGTCGCCCAGGCGCAGCACCGCGGTCTTGTCGAAGGCGTGCCGGGCGGCGAGGTAATAGGCGCCGCCGCGATTGAGTTCGCCATCGGCCACGCCCTTGCCGACGTTCAGGCCGTCGTCGTTGATGATGAAACCGTCGCCAAGGGTAATCACCTGGCGACCGAAGGACAGGTCGACGCCATCCTTGCCCAACAGCGGGAACAGATCGCCGGAGCGCCAACCGGCGAAGGCCTCGTCGAATTTCGTGGTGCGTTCTGAGCCGTCGCTCAGGCCCGCCGCATCGCCATCGCCCCAGGTGCCGGAGCTGACCAGGTTGGCGGTCCCGTAGAGGTTCCCGCGGCCGTCGAGTGTCTGCTCGATACTCAGGCCATACTTGATGAAACCTTCGCGTCAGCTCGAACCGCCGGCGCTGCCGTCGTAGTTCTTGCGGCTGTTGAACAGACCGTAGACCGCGAGGAAGTTGCCGGTGACGGTGGTGTCATCGTCGGCATAAAGCTCGAAGGCCTGGGCCGATGAGCCTGCCGCCAGCAAGGCGATGCCCAGGCCGATGGCCTGGCGTGGCAGGCGTGATTGACGAGTGTGCTGCATGGTGTTTTCCCCAGTGCGATAGGACAGCGGAGCGCGCATTAGGGAGAGCCTGGGCTGCGAAGTCTTTCACCAGCCTGCCAAGGTATTGACCCTGGCCGCCATGGCTGTGGCAGTGGCAGGCAGCTACAAGACCGGCGGCAGGCATGGGCAAGACGCTCGGGGCGAGGCGGCGCACAGTGATCCTGCACGCAACGCCGTTTCAATCAGGGACTGGCTGGGGAAGGCTTGAACGCCAGTGCCCGGACGGCGGTAGCAACCATACTAAAAGTCCGTTTTTCGAGGATCCGCACCATGTCGATCAATGACAGGCTCACCGAGCATCTGAACCGGGGTACGGTGGGTTTTCCCACTGCGTTGGCCAGCACCATTGGCCTGATCATGGCCAGCCCGGTCATCCTGACCGCCACCATGGGGTTCGGCATCGGTGGCAGCGCCTTCGCCATGGCGATGCTGATCGCGGTGGTGATGATGCTGGCCCAGGCGACGACGTTCGCCGAAGCCGCATCGATCTTGCCGACCACCGGCTCGGTCTACGATTACATCAACTGCGGCATGGGGCGCTTCTTCGCGATTACCGGCACTTTGTCGGCGTACCTGATTGTCCATGTGTTTGCCGGAACGGCGGAAACCATCCTGGCCGGGGTCATGGCCCTGGTGAACTTCGAACACCTCAATACCCTGGTCGAATCGGCCGGTGGTTCCTGGCTGCTGGGCGTGGGTTTCGTGGTGGTGTTTGGTGTACTCAACGCATTCGGCGTCAGTGCTTTTGGCCGGGCCGAAATCATCCTGACCTTCGGCATGTGGACCACCCTGATGGTGTTCGGCGTGTTGGGGCTGATCGCCGCGCCGGCGGTAGAACTCGAGGGCTGGTTCGGCGCGTCCGTGGTCGGGACCGACCTGGTCACGGTGCTGTCGCTGGTGGGCATGGCAATGTTCATGTTCGTCGGATGCGAATTTGTCACGCCACTGGCGCCGGACCTGCGCCAGTCAGCCAGGACCATGCCTAGAGCGATGATGCTGGGCCTGTTCAGCGTCGCGGCCTGCATGTTCATTTATGGCGCGGCGATGAAGCGCCAGGTGGAAAACGTGCTGCTAGATGCCACCAGCGGGGTTCACCTGCTGGACACGCCCATGGCGATTCCGCGCTTCGCCGAGCAGGTGATGGGCGACATCGGGCCGATGTGGCTGGGGATCGGCTTCCTGTTTGCCGGCGCCGCGACCATCAATACGCTGATGGCCGGGGTGCCGCGCATTCTCTACGGCATGGCGGTGGATGGCGCGCTGCCCAAGGTCTTCACCTACCTGCATCCCCGTTTCAAGACGCCGTTGCTGTGCATCCTGGTGGCGATGCTGATCCCTTGCCTGCATGCGCTGTGGCTCGGCGGTAACACCGATAACATCATGCATCTGGTACTGGCGGCGGTGTGCGCCTGGAGTTTTGCCTATCTGCTGGTGACGATTTCGGTGATCAGCCTGCGCGTCCGCCGTCCCGATCTGCCCCGGGCCTACCGCTCGCCGTTTTTCCCGCTGCCACAGATCCTGTCCAGCGTCGGCATCGTCCTGGGCATGTGGTTCATCACGCCGCCGGGCATGAATCCGGCGGACATTTATGTGCCCTTCGCCGTGATGCTTGGCGGTACCGCGGCCTACGCCCTGTTCTGGACCCTGGTGGTGCAGAAGGTCAATCCATTCAAGCCGGCGACCGTCGAAGACGTGCTGGCCAAGGAGTTTTCCCATGAGCCAGGGCAACCTGTCGGCGGGTTTATCGAGCCTGCTGCAAAAGCTGTCTGAGCTGTTCAGCGCCCGTCGCGCCCCGGCCGGTTATCGACCCGGGGTAACGCTGGAGCATTTGCGACGCAACCTCGCACTCGCGCGGTTTGCGGTGTCGATGCCGGGGGCGGCGACGGTGGTCACCGACGATGGCGGCCTGCAACTGGAGATCGTCGAGCGCACCGAGTCGCAGTTGTTGATGCACGTGGTAACGACCGAGTTCGTGTTGCACGTGCCTGCGTCGAGCAAGGGCAACGCGCGCCTGCAATTGCACCACGGCGGAGCCATTCGGCGCAGCGGCATTCGTTGCCGCCAGTTGAAGGGAGATGACGCGTTGTCGGTTCGGCTGCGGACGGCCATCGAAGGTGATCGTGCGCTTTACGCCGCCCTGATGCCGCTGGACTTCAAGCGCCTGGACATCGAATTGCAAGGCCGGCAATGGTCTGTGCGACTGGAGCATGTGGGCGGCAGCGAGGTGGTCAACCGGATGCCCGCGTTCCGCCGCTACATCGCGCTGAGCCCATTGCAGCGCGAGGCCTTGTTCGCAACGCTGGGTGGGCTGCGGAGGGTACTCTCGACGTTCTGAGTTTTCGTTTTGCCTGGCATCATTCCTGCTACTGCTCTGGCGATCAGGTACTTGTTGCGCGCATTTAGATAACATGTTAACTATTGCCGCACAAAAACAATAAGCCATTGTGGAGAGCGCCATGAGCATGCAACAGGCTGGGCAAGGCGGGCTGGACACCTGGAATCGGGACCTGCGTGCGACATGCGGCCATTTCGAGACGGAGCTGGCCTTCAATCGCGCGTTGTTCATTGGCGAAGTGTCGACCTTTCAGCGCGGCGGCCTCTCACTCGCTAACCTGCGCACCAATGCCGGTTCCATCCGGCGCCAGCTATGCAAACCGGATCACGATGATGACCAGGACTGTTTCCTGGTCAGCCAGCGCAGCGGTTATTCGCGTATCACCCAAAATGGCACGAGTATCCAGCTGGCTCCCGGCGAGCTGTTGCTGATGGATTCGGTGGGTTCTCTTGAAATCAGCCCGTTCGGCCTGATCGAGCATGCCGTGTTGTCTTTATCTCGGCGCGACGTCGCCAGGCGACTGGGCGGCGACAGCAAGACCTTCGGCAAGATTTCTTCAAGCAAGGCTTGCGGAAGAATGCTGCATGTATTGGTGGACCAGCTCTGCAAGGACACCCCGGAGGGCGAAAGCAGCGCCGGGGAGGGCGAAGCCCTGCAAAACGCCTTTGTCTCGCTGTTGGGATCGGCGCTGGAGCATGAAACCGACCTGTGCGGCGACAGCGTCGGGTTGCAAGGCAGTCATCTGCGCAGCTACGTACAGAAAGTCATTGATGAATGCCTGACCCAACCCGGTCTCAGCCCGGTCGGCCTGGCCAATCGCTTGAACATCTCGGTGCGACACCTGTACCGCTTGTTCGAAGAGCAGGATGACAGCGTGTGCCGCTACATCCAGCGCGCCCGCCTCAAGCGCAGCGCCGATGACCTGGCCAATCCTTTCTTGCGGGACGAGTCGATCACCTCGATTGCCTACAAATGGGGCTTCACCGATTCGGCACACTTCAGCCGTTCGTTCAAGAAACAATTCGAACAGTCGCCCAAGGCGTTCCGCTCCAGCCAGTTGCAGCAGGCGCAAGGGGTGGCCTGATCCACCGCCTTCGCGAGCAGGCTCGCTCCCACAGGTGACCGGGTTGACTCCGGATCAGGTGAACGACACATAACAGTGTGGGAGCGAGCCTGCTCGCGAAGGCGGCGGTTGATTCGGCAACGATGCCAGCTGACCCACCGCTATCGCGAACAGGGCTCAAACCTCCGGCAAGGTTGAGCCGCCATCGACGATCAGGGTCTGGCCGGTGATGTAGGCGGCCAGGTCCGAGGCCAGGAACAGCATGGCTGCGGCGATGTCCGACGGTTTGCCGAGTCGCCCCAGCGGTACTCGGCGGGCGATGTCGTGGTTGACTTGGGCGTCCCCCAGGTTGGCCATGGCCGGTGTTGCGATCATCCCCGGCTCGACGCCATTGACGCGGATATTTTCCGCCGCCAGCTCCAGCGCCGCATTGCGGATGAAGCCGTTGACCCCGGCCTTGGACGCCGCATAGTGGCTGAGGCCCGGGTAGGCTACGCGCGGGCCGGTCACCGAAGAGGTCACCAGCACGCAGCCCTGACCCTGGCGACGGAACATCGGCAGTGCGGCCTGGGTCAGCCAGAACAACGCTGACAGATTCACCGCCAGCGTTCGCTCCAGCACCGCTGGCGTGATTTCGGCGAAGGGCGTCAGGGGGAAATAGCCGGCGTTGTGCACCAGCACATCCAGCCTGCCGGTGCGTTGTTCCAGCTCGGCGATCATTTGCGTAATGGCCGTGGCGTCGGCCAGGTCGACGCCCATGGCATCCACCGGGTAAGCGCTGGCGCGCAGGTCGCTGGATACAGCCTTGGCCCCCGCCAGATCCAGGTCGGCGATGACCACTCGCGCCCCACGCCAGGCAAACCCTTCGACGATGGCCCGGCCGATGCCTTGCGCGCCGCCGGTCACCAGCACTGTCTTGCCGGAGAAATGCAGATCATCAGGCATTTGCTTGCTCCATTCGGCTGAAGGCTAGTGTCGGCACATCGACGATGCTGGATCCGCCATCGGCCACCAGCGTCGCGCCAGTGATGATCGAAGCATCCGGCGAGGCCAGGAAACGACAAACCCGGGCGATTTCCTCGGCGCTGGCGGGCCTGCCCAATGGCACATCGGCGCAGGCCCGGGCATAGGCCTGTTGCAGATTCTCACCGTGGAACTGCATCAAGGCCTGCATCTCTTCATCGGCCATCGGCGTGCGTACCCAACCAGGGCAAACCGCGTTGACGCGCATACCGCGTGGTCCGTAGTCCCGCGCCAGCGAGCGACTGAGGCCGAGCAGCGCATGTTTGGCGGTGGTGTAGCCGCAGACCTGCGGTCCGGCTGCCAGGGAGGCGATGGAGGCGACGAACACGATATTGCCGACGCTCTCCATCAGCAGCGGCAGGCAGGCACGAGCGCTGTAAAAGGCGCTGTCCAGGTTGCTGCGTAGCGCCGCTTCCCACGCCGACGGGCTGGTGTCGGTGGCGCTGCCCTGGCCCAGCCCGCCGGCGCAAGCCAGCAGCACGTCAAGTCGGCCAAAGCGTTGGCGTATCTGTGCGACGAAACCGTCCCACGTCGCCGGGCACGCCGCGTCGCCCACCAGCACCAGGCCGCCGATTTCCTCTGACAGTTGCTCCAGCGGCTCGCGGCGCCGGCCGATCAGCACCAGGTTGGCACCCTCGGCGGCGTACAGGCGGGCGCAAGCGGCACCGATGCCGGTGCCGGCACCCGTGATTACGACGGTGCTTGGCTCAGGCATCGGGGTACTCCGTCTGGTTGAGTACCTGGCAATAGGAGCTGACCGGGAAATTCGAGAACTCGTCGAAGGATGTGCCGGCGTAACCGAAAATCTTGCCGTCGCTACGGTGCTGCTGCAGGTCGATCAGCACCAGGCCCAGGGTCGGGATGATCTTCTCCCGCCAAACGAACAGGTACAGCTGATCGGCAATCTTGTAGGTGTCGCAGCGGTCGGTGTCGCACAGGCCTTGTTCAACGCCCTTGAGGCACTGCCAGGAATAAAACCGCTGATTGAGGTAGATGTGTTCGTAGACTTCACTCGGGCTGTAGCGATACAGGTTGCGCAGCCCCACCAGTTCGCTCGTCGGTGCGTGAGGGCAGAGGCCCGGTTGCCATGGACGATCCAGCGTGCCGTGGAGGAACTCGACTTCCACCGAGGTCAATGGTTTGCCGGCCAATGCGCGGCTGTAGAGGCCTTCGCGCGTTTGCGCCTCGGCGGGCATGCGCCCGATCACGGCGGTGAACGCAGCACTGACGGTATCGAGCACCAGGCTCACCGGCCACGTCTGGCCATCTTCGCGCTTGATGAAGTCGACGAGGTACAGGCCCGGACGCACCGACGTGGCTCGATACGGCGCGGTGCCGGTGGAATGCCCATCGGCTGCTTTCCAGCTCAGCGCGTCCTGTTCGAAGCGATGTTCGATCTGCCAGCCATTGGCAAAGTGCAGGGTAAAGGTCTTGCCGTCCAGGTCGGCGAGGTTCGGCAGGATGAAGGCTTCGGGGGCAAAGCCATCGGCCAGGGCGCCGACGGTGATCCAGTCTGAAGAAGTACTCATTGCAAGGCTCCGGTGGTTGTATGTGCCACTCGGATCATGGCGCCTAGCAGAGCGTCGGCCTATCAACCAAAGGGTTGAGCAAAGCTCTTGTGGCGAGGGAGCTTGCTCCCGCTGGGCCGCGCAGCGGTCCTGAAATCGGTTATCGCGATTTTTCAGAGAGACCGAGTCGCCTTTTCTGGGGCCGCTGCGCAGCCCAGCGGGAGCAAGCTCCCTCGCCACGGGGCGGTGCCACAGGCTCGGTGTTACAGGAAAAGGCTGCTGACCAGCTCGGTACGATTGCTCACGCCGGTCTTGCGGAACAGGTTGATCAGGTGGGTCTTGACCGTCGGCAGGCCGATGTCGAGTGCTCGGGCCAGTTGTTTGTTACTGGCGCCCTCGCGCAGCAACAGCGCAATCTGCCGCTCCTTGGGCGTCAGCTGGCCGAGACCGTCGTCCGCGCAGGGCAACTGGGCCACCGCCAGATGCAGCAACGTTTGCAGCGCGCTGAGCTGGCTCAATTGCTGGCCGGTGAACGCGCCTTGTTCGGCGGTGCGCAGCATTGAAATCGCCGCTTGCGGCTGGCCGGCGCGGTGGACGAACACTTCCACGACATCCACCACGCCATAGCGCTGCAGGAAACGCTGGTAGCAATGATTGTCGCGGACCGGTTGGCGGGCCATGGCCAGGCTCAGCGGGACGACGCTCGGACTGGAGAGACAGTTTCGCGGGCGCAGCGGATCGAACGCGCAGTAATGGTCGAGATAGTCCTGGTGCATCTCGCCACTCATGCCGTGCAAGCTGAAGTCGTAGGCCTGCAAATGCCGGTCTACGCGATAGAACGCCGCCCGGCTGGCGGGAATGAGTTGCGTGAAGGCGTTCAGGCAATGACTTGCGATGTCTTGTACAGCGATGACATTCATTTTCCAGACTCCGCCAGGAGGCTGCCGACGGGGGCCGACAGCCGGAATCGGTCAGGCTACCGCGAAGTAGTGTTTCACGAAACTTTCGCTGACCACTTCCCACAGGACGGGCGTGCCCTTGGTCACGAACCAGCTGTCGCCGGCCTTGTAGCGGGTGCTCAGGCCGGTGGCTTCGTCGGTGAGGACCACTTCGCCGGTGACCACAGTGGCCTGTTCGGCGAACGGATAGACCATGCGGAACTTGCCTTGGGTGGTGCCGAAGTAGGCGCTGCTGACCGGGTCGGTGGGCGCACCGAAGGTCATCTTGCCGAAGGCTTTGACTTCGCCTTCGAGAATCTGCGAACCGAGGTCGGCAACGGTGCCCCAGGCGTCCAGGTCGGACAGTTGGATGTTTTTTTCGAGGGTGGTAAGCGGCATGGGATATCTCCTGATAAAAGTCGGGGTGTATGTTCAATCCGGGTCAAGCGTGCCCTCTGTGGGAGCGAGCCTGCTCGCGAAAGCGTTGAGTCAGGCAACATCAATGTCGACTGTCGTACTGTTTTCGCGAGCAGGCTCGCTCCCACAGTGGCTGTATCAGGGTGTTGTCAACGACGACCATTCCAGTAACCCGACAACTGATGCCAGGACTTGCCGGCGGTCAGCAATAGCGGACGGATCGCGTCCTTGCCGATGATGGTCGGACGGTTGATCGAGCTGACCAGGTCGTAGCGCGCCGAGCCTTCGCTCATGCCTTCGGCCAGCACCTTGCAGATGATGTGGCTCGGCGTGACGCCAAAACCCGAGTAGCCCTGGACGAAAAACGCATTGCTGCGACCGGGCAGGGTGCCGACCTGGGGGAACAGGTTCGGACTGCACGCCATGGGGCCGCCCCAGGCCAGGTCGATCTTCACATCCTTCAGATAAGGGAAAATCTTCAGCATCAGGCGCCGGTTCCACGCCTTCAGATCCTGCGGGATATGCTCGACCAACGGCGTTGCCGCGCCGAACAGCAGGCGGTTCTCGTTGGTAACGCGGTAGTAGTCGATCACCGGCCGGATGTCGCTGTAGGCGCCGCGAATCGGGCTGATGCGCTGGATCAGCTCATCCGACAGCGGCTCGGTCATCATCTGGAACGCGTAGGTGTTGATGGTCGAGCGATGCAGCTCCGGTTCCAGCTTGTTCAGGAAACTGTCGCAGGCCCACAACAGCTTGCTGGCCCTGACCGAGCCACGGCCGGTGCGCACGGTGATGCGTTCGCCATAACTGACCTCCAGCGCCGGGCTGTTCTCGAAGATCCGCACGCCGTGGCTGACGAGTGCCTTGGCTTCGCCCAACAGCAGGTTCAGCGAGTGCACATGCCCACCGCCCATGTGCAGCAATGCGCTGCCGTACGCGTTGGACCCAATGATCTGCTGGACGTCGGAGCCGCCGAGAAAGCGGATCTCGTGCTTGCTGTTGATCGACTTGAAATCTTTTTCCCAGGCCCGCAGGGTCTTTTCCTGGCGGGCGTTGAAACCCATGTAGCCATAGCCATGGCAGAAGTCCGCATCGATATCGTATTTGGCAATGCGGTCCTTGATGATGTCGGCGCCCAGGTCGCTGACTTCGAAGACCTGGCGCAGACCCTCTTCACCGACGTCCTTCTTGATTTTTTCCAGGTCATGACCAATGCCGGCCATGATCTGGCCGCCGTTGCGTCCGGTGCCGCCGAAGCCCAGGTAACGCGCCTCCAGCACCACGATGTTGGTAATGCCTTTCTCCGCCAGCTCCAACGCGGTGTTGATGCCGGAGAAACCGCCACCGATGACCACAACGTCGGCTTCCACGTCCTGTTCCAGGGTCGCAAAACTGAGGTTGTACTTCTTGGTGGCCGTGTAATAGGTGGGCGTTTCGATATTGATCATGACGCAACCTGACAAAGTGAAGGAAAGCTCCGCTTGCAGGGCCTGAGCCAGGCGCTGCGAGGGATGGCTCTATTAAGGGGCCTGGCGGGGGTGGCTGTCTTGATCATCCGTGCCGGTTATTTGACCGAGCGCGCCATCGCGGTATCGCGCACCATGAAAAGTACAATCTTGGATCTGGAAGGTGCATTTTTCAGCGGCTCCGGTGAACCCATACTGGACCGGCCTTAATCATTGATCCCGCTGTTTGTGCAACCGCCTGGCCGGCGGGCAAGGGCGGGATCGGCAGACGCCAGATAATAAAAGAGCCCGTCCATGAAAAAGCCAAACCCGCTGCTCGAAGACCTCAAGCCAATCCTGCCGGTCATCGCCGCCAACGCCTTCCAGGCCGAGAAGGACCGTACCGTTCCCGTCGAGAACATTGCCCTGCTCAAGAGCATAGGCATGCACCGGGCCTTCCAGCCGAAAAAATACGGTGGCATGGAGATTTCCCTGCCGCAGTTCGCCGATTGCATCGCTTTGCTGGCCGGCGCTTGCGCAAGCACCGCCTGGGCCATGAGCCTGTTGTGCACCCACAGTCATCAGTTGGCATTGTTTCCGGCCCAGACCCAGGAGGAGGTCTGGGGTGACGACCCCGACGCCACCGCCAGCAGCAGCATCGCGCCTTTCGGCCGCACCGAGGAAGTCGAGGGCGGCGTGACGTTCAGCGGCGAAATGGGCTGGAGCAGCGGTTGCGACCGCGCCGAATGGGCTATTGTCGGTTTCCGCCGAAAGAATGCCGAAGGCACCCAGGATTACTGCTTTGCGGTGTTGCCTCGCCGCGATTATGAGATCCGCGATGACTGGTACGCGGTCGGCATGCGCGGCAGCGGCAGCAAGACTCTGATCATCAATAACGCCTTAGTGCCGGAACACCGGATCCAGAAAGCCAAGGACATGATGGAAGGCACGTCCGGCGGCTTTGGCCTATACCCCGACAGCAAGATTTTCTACGCGCCGTATCGTCCGTATTTCGCCAGCGGCTTTTCTACCGTCAGCCTGGGCGTCGCCGAGCGCATGCTGGAGGTCTTTCGCGAGAAGACCCGGACCCGCGTGCGGGCCTACACCGGTGCCGCGGTCGGCGCCGCCACGCCAGCGCTGATGCGCCTGGCCGAGTCCACCCACCAGGTGGCCGCGGCTCGGGCTTTCCTCGAAAAAACCTGGGAAGACCACGCCGAGCACAGCGAGCGGCATCAATACCCGAGCCGCGAGACCCTGGCGTTCTGGCGGACCAACCAGGGTTATGCGACCAGGATGTGCATCCAGGCGGTGGATCGCCTGATGGAAGCCGCGGGCGGCGGCGCGTGGTTCGAAACCAATGAACTGCAACGGCTGTTCCGCGATGCGCACCTGACCGGCGCCCATGCCTACACCGACTATGACGTCTGCGCGCAGATCCTGGGCCGGGAGTTGATGGGTCTTGAGCCCGATCCCAGCATGGTCTGATCGTCTGCCCGGCAAACCCGGTTCCAATAACAACAATCGAGGCCGTCGACTGAGGCGGCCGGGAGTCTTGCATGTCCGATATCTGTGAAACTGCTTTCGACACCCGCGCGTTCCGCCGGGCCCTGGGCAACTTTGCCACCGGCGTGACCGTGGTCACCGCCGCGACCGAGGATGGGCGCAAGGTCGGCGTGACGGCCAACAGCTTCAATTCGGTATCCCTCGACCCGCCGCTGATTCTCTGGAGCATCGACAAGCGTTCCAGCAGCCACGGCGTATTCGAAGCCGCGAGCCATTTCGCCGTCAACGTGCTGGCCGCCGACCAGATCGACCTGTCGAACAACTTCGCCCGGCCCAAGGATGACCGCTTCGCCGAAATCCAGTTCGAGGCCGGGGAAGGGGGCGCGCCGGTGTTCATCGATTGCTCGGCGCGTTTCCATTGCGAGAAGTTCCAGCAGGTCGATGGCGGTGATCATTGGATCATGATCGGCAAAGTCGTCGCGTTCGATGATTTCGGGCGCTCGCCGTTGCTCTACCATCAGGGCGCCTATTCGATGGTCCTGCCGCATACGCGCATGACCCAGCGCGGCGAAGGCCAGCCGCCGAGCAGTCATTTCCAGGGTCGCTTGAGTCATAACCTGTATTACCTGATGACCCAGGCTCTACGGGCCTACCAGGCCAGTTACCAGCCGCGTCAGTTGTCCACCGGACTGCGCACCAGCGAGGCGCGGATGTTGATGGTGCTGGAGAACGACGCCGGCCTGAACATGGCCGATCTGCAGCGCGAAGTGGCGATGCCGGTGCGTGAGATTGAAGAGGCGGTGGCCAATCTGCGACGCAAGGGGCTGGTTACCGATGAAGGCGATCGCGTGCGCCTTACCGTCAAGGGCATCGATGAAACCGAAGGCCTCTGGGCGATTGCCAAGGAGCAGCAGGAAAAGGTGTTCGGCCAGTTCAGCGATAAACAACTCGAGAGTTTCAAGACGGTGCTCAAGGGCATCATCCAGGGCGCCTGAGCTGCACCGGGCCAAAAGCCCGGCACAGTCGCGGCGGCGGTCAGTCTTTCAACGGGATCAGCACCGCTTCGTCCTTGCCCATCACCATGAACACCAACAGCTTCGCCGGTTGGGTGGCGCTGGCGTTCTTCGACACCAGGTGCTCGGAGCCGGCGGCTTCGTACCAGAACTCACCGGCCTTGTAGGTGATCGCCGGTTCGCCCTTGACCTGGGAGGTGATGGCGCCCTCAAGCACATAGGCCATGGCCGTGCCGTCATGCTTGTGGGCGATGGAAGACTGGCCCGGCGCATAGTCGACGGCCAGCATCATGGCTTTTTTGTCGGGCAGGTTTTTCAGCAGTTTCTCTTGCAACACCTGGATCTTTTCCGCAGGCGCGGTTTCATGAGCGTAGAGCGGGGCGACGGGAAGCAGGCCAAGGGCAGCGATCAAGTAGAGGGTTTTCATCGAGGCGGGACCTTTGTGGTGGGAGTGGGTTCGCGCTGTGGCGATGGCTCCACCCTAAGCCCCGAGACGTTGCGGACAAACGTCCAATCTTTCGGAAGACAGGTAGACCAATGAGTGCCACACGCGGAGGGCCCCCTGTGGCGAGGGAGCTTGCTCCCGCTGGACTGCGAAGCAGGCCCAGGTTTTTTGGCACAATGCGAAAAGCTGGGGGCCGCTGCGCGACCCAGCGGGAGCAAGCTCCCTCGCCACGAAAGCTTTCAGTGCCACAGGGAGAAGGGATTCACACCAGCGGAAAACTGTTGAAGTCGACGCTGCGAGCCAGGCGGCTTTCGATCAGGCTGATGAAACCCTGGACTTCGGGGCAATTGAAATGGGCCTGCATGGCCGCCTCCGATTGCCAGCGGGCGCTGACGTTCCAACGGTCGCTGTGCTCCGGGCAACGGTCGACCATGTAAGCATCGCAGCCCGGCAAGGCGCGCAGGGTTTCGACGATTTGCTGCAACTGCCGGCCGAGTTCTTCCGAGCGCCCGGCGGCGGCTTGCAGCTGTACGGTGTTGATCACTTGGCGAGACATTGTCCTGGCTCCTGAATCAAGTCGAACGGGAGTGCTTCCGATACGCGATGACACCCGAGCAGAATAGGCCTGCCGGCACCCGGCTAAAACAGCCAATGGGCGGATAAATCCTAGTCCAATCGATCAGGCGACCTGCTGGAGAATGTCGCGCAAACGGTCGAGGGCGACGTCGATGTCGAGCAGTTCGATGGCGCCAAAGCCCAGCATCAGGCCGGAGCGTACCGGTGCGGCATGAAAAAAACCGTCGAGGCTGTAGAGCCCGACCTCGGCTTTTTTCGCCAGCTCGATCACCAGCGGCAGGTCGATTAGCACTTTGCACAACACCGCCATATGGAAACCCGCGGTGGTCGGCACGGCCTCGAACCAAGGCGCCAGATCGTCGCCCATGCGGGCCAGGATTCGCTCGCGCCGGCCTGCGTACAGGGCGTGGCAACGGCGGATGTGCTTGAGCAGGCAGCCCTCGGCAATGAATTTGGCCAGCGCCCATTGGGGCAGGGTGGAGGTGTGCTGGTCGGTGAGGCGCTTGGCGAGGATCACTGCTTCGAGGATCGCCGGTGGCAGGATTGCATAACCGAGCCGCAGCTCCGGCAACAAGGTCTTGGAGAACGTCCCGACGTAGGCGACGATCCCGCGCTCATCCATGCTTTGCAGCGAGTCGGTGGGCCGGCCTTCATAGCGAAATTCACTGTCGTAGTCGTCTTCGATGATGATCGCCCCCAGTTCATAGGCCCGCGACAGCAAGGCCTCGCGCCGGGGCTGACTCATGGGCATGCCTAGGGGGAACTGGTGGGAGGGTGTCACGTAGATCAGCCGTGTGCCATCGGGAATCAAGTCCACGCGCATGCCTTGCTCATCCACCGGCACCCCGGCCACCGTGGCGCCATGGGAACCAAAGAGCAGGCGTGCCGGCGGATACCCGGGATCTTCCATGGCCACCAGGCTGCCGGGGCGGGTCAGCACCCGTGAAATCAGATCCAGCGCCTGCTGCGCGCCGTTGCACACCACCACGTCCTCGTCCTGGCAGTTGACCCCACGAGAGAACGCGATATGCCGGGCGATGGCATTGCGCAGCGCCGCCAACCCTTCGGGCTGGCTGTAGAAACCCTTGGCGTTGGCGAACTGACGCAGGGCATGGGCCGTACACCGGCGCCAGTCATCCAGGGGAAACTGGCCCTTGCCGGTAGCGCCGCCGATGAAGTCATAGCGCAACGCACTTTCGGGGAGCGGGTGACGCAGCAGGTCCGGCATGTTGCGCCAGGTCTCGACGACGTCCGCCCCGGCGAGCTCGCGGTGGCTTTGCTTGCGCACGATGTTGGCCGGCCGGGCGTTGACATAGGTGCCCTTGCCAATGACGCCGGTGAGGAAGTTTTCGTAGGTCAGCTGGGCGTAGGTGTCGGAGACCGTCTTGCGCGAGATGCCCAGTTGCTCGGCCAGCAGACGGCTGGGCGGCAGCTGCGTGCCGGCCGCCAGGCGACCACCTTCGATGGCGCTGCGAAGTTGTCGGTACAACTGGCCCGTCAGGTCCTTGCGGCCGTTGATGACGACATGAAGTTCCATACCCGCGGGCTCCTGGGTGATCGTTTGCGGCAAGGGGAGAACGCGAGATTACTCGCAATGCGCTGTGGCGGAGAAGTTGCGTGGACGTTTTTCGGCGGATTGGACCTGTCACGCGCGGCCTCGACGGCCTACGGTGGATGCATCGATCACTACGGAGCCCGCCATGAGCCCGCGTCTGGATTACTACAGTGCGTCCCCCACGGCCATGAGAGCCATGATTGGCCTGGAGGCGCTGACCAGCCGGCTGAGTATAGAACCGGCGTTATTGCAACTGATCAGGATCCGCGCCTCGCAGCTCAACGGCTGCGCGTTCTGTACCGACATGCATTCGGTGGATGCCCGTCGCCAGGGCGAGACCGAGCGGCGTCTCTACGCGGTGGCGGTGTGGCGCGACAGCGGGTTTTTCAACCCGCGCGAACGAGCCGCCCTGGCCTGGACCGAAGCCGTCACGCTGCTGGCCGAAAGCCAAGTGCCAGACGACGTCTACGCCCTGGCCCGCGCCAGTTTCAGCGAAGAAGAATTGGTGGACCTGACCCTCGCGATCAGCACCATCAACAGCTGGAACCGCCTCGCGGTGAGCTTTCGCCAGAGCCCCGAAGGTTAAAAGGCTATTCATGCGGCGGCCGTCAGACCGCCTTCGCGAGCAGGCTCGCTCCCACCCTGATCACCGGTATTCATTGCATCTGCATACGCAACAAAGCCCCCTGTGGGAGCGAGCCTGCTCGCGAAAGCGGTGGGTCAGTTTGCATCAGCATTGAATGTGCCGACGCCATCGCGAGCAAGCTCGCTCCCACCCTGATCACCGGTATTCACTGCATCTGCATACGCAACAAAGCCCCCTGTGGGAGCGAGCCTGCTCGCGAAAGCGCTGGGTCAGTTTACATCAGTCGTGGATGTGCCGTCGCCTTCGCGAGCAGGCTCGCTCCCACCCTGACCACCGGTATTCATTGCATCTGCATACGCAACAAAGCCCCCTGTGGGAGCGAGCCTGCTCGCGAAAGCGGTGGGTCAGTTTGCATCAGTCGTGAATGTGCCGCCGCCATCGCGAGCAGGCTCGCTCCCACAGAGGCATTCCCAATGCTACAGCCAGCGAGGCGTGGTAAAGAATGAGGCCATTTCCGAGCGGGCCAGGGCTGCGCCGAAATACGGGCCTTGCACATGATCGCAAGCGACGCTGCGCAATTGGCTGAACTGCACGGCGTTCTCGATACCTTCGGCCGTCACCATCAACCCGACGCTGCGACTCAACCGAATCATTGCCAGCACGCCTTCCTTGTCATGTTCCAGGCCCAGTTGCGCCAGGATATTACGATCGAAGCGGATGCCGTCGAATGGCTGGTCAAGCACTTCCCGGAGGGACGCTATGTTGGTGCCGAACTTGTCGATATTGATCCGCACGCCCAGCGCCTTCAAGGCATGAAGGGTTCTGGCGAGCGTCTTATGGTCAGTCAGCAGGACGCCTTCGGCCACTTCCAGGGTCAGCCGTTGGGCGGGCAGGCCGCTTGTTTCCAAAGCCTTGTGCACCTGATTGAACAGGAAACTGCTGCTGAACCAGCGAGGCGAAACAGCGATGGAGACATTGAGCGGGGTGGGCCAACTCATCGCCTCGTCACAGGCGTTGATCAGCATCCAGCTGCCCAGGTCCTCCAGTTGACCGGATGCTTCGGCGACCGGGATGAAGTCGATCCCGCCCAGCTCACCGCGCTCAGGATGGTGCCAGAAGGCCTGTGCTTCAAAACCATACAACTGCTCGGCGCCCACATCGAAACGGGGCAGGTAACGCAATTCGAGCTGGCCCTGCTGCATCGCATCGCGCAACTGCTGCTCATAGCGTCGACGGTCGCGGGCCACATTGCCCATGGCCTCTTCGTATACGCGCCAGGTATTGCGTCCCGCGGCCTTGGCCGCGTACAGGGCGATGTCGGCCTGGCGCAACAGCTCTTCGGCACGCTGCTCAGCGGGCTGCGACCAGGCAACCCCGATACTCACGCCCAGGTACAGCGTATTGCCGTCCAGGTGCATAGGCCGTTGCATGCATTCGATCAGGCGCGAGCACAATTGGTTGAGATCATCGGCGCCGCCCGGGCTCGGCAGGATGATGACGAATTCATCGCCACCCAGGCGCGCCACCAGGTCGCTGCCGCGCACGTTCTGTTGCAGGATATGGGCAACTTCCTTCAGCACCTTGTCGCCGACGGCATGGCCCAGGGAGTCGTTGACCGGTTTGAACCGGTCCATGTCCAGGTTCAGTATTGCCAGTGGCGTATCTCGCGCCTGGTCGAGGTGTTGGCTGAGGCAATCGAACAGGCGGTTGCGGTTGGCCAGCCCGGTCAGCGGATCGTGCAGCGACAGGTGCTTGATCTGCGCCAGCGCCCGCAACTCTTCGGTTATGTCGGTGGCGGTGCCACGAAAGCCCAGGGCGCCGGCTTCAATGGCCCGTACCGAGAGTTTGCAGGTGCGTATGCGCTGGTTGCGCGCGGTGTATTCGCAAAGGAGCGGCGCAGAGCAAGCGCTGTCGGCACCGGCGAGCAGCCAATGGGCGATCGAGATCGATCCGTTGTGCGGATGCAACAGTCGATGCAACGGCTTGCCCAACCACTCGCTGGGGTTGAAGCCCGTGACCTGTTCGAAGCGTTCCGACAGATAGGTCAATGTTCCGTTCGAGTCGACCTCCCACAGCCAGTCGGACGAGACCTCGGCGATGTCCCGGAAGCGCTCCTCGCTGCGCTCCAACGCCTTGCGGTGGGCGAGAAGGCTGGCGTATTGCTGCTCCTGGGCGCGGAGCATGATCAGCGCATGACGCAACACCGCCAGGGCCATGATGGCAAGAAACAGCAATGCGAGCGCTAGCAAGGGCAGCAGCACTTTGCGCAGATCCTTGCCGGGAGTCGCGGGGCGCCAGGCCAAAGCTTCGCGGGTCAGGTCGTTGAGCAAGACCTGGGCGGTGTCCTTGGGTCCTGGCGTGCGGGCAATATGCGCGTCGGGCAGGGCGAAGTCCCGGGACAGGCTTTGCAGCGCGCCACGATCCAGGACTTTGACAAATAAGAGCAGGCTGGGCGGCCCCGGAATTTCGGCCACGCTGTTGTCGGTGCCGGTGGTAATCGCCGAGACGGCGACGAAGGCGGGCGCGTCCTCGTGATGCAACAGCTCGACGATCACTTCATCGCGGTTTTCCGCCGCCCTGGCCTTGCTGGCGAGTGCGCGCAGGTCACCTGTCAACCACGTGTCGGCCGCCATCTGGCTCATCTCGCCATCGATGACCGAATAAACCGTCTTGCCGGCTGGAGAAATGACGAACACGGCCTGGTAGCCATAGAGTGAAAACACGCTGCTGCCGACATTTTCCTGGTCGTAGGCCCAGTCTTTGTCGACCTTTACGTGCAGATGGCGATAAGCGTCGCTCCATTTGGAGTAGTCGCTCAGATCACGACCGATGCCCGTGCGCATGCCTTCGATGGCCCGCTGGGCAAAAAACACGCTTTGTTCTCGGGCCTGCTCGTCCTGGGTCTGGGTAACGTTGAGCAGCACCGCGATGGCCAAAGCGGACATGATGAACAGCAACAGCATGATGGCCGGGAAAGTGCGGCGGGTGAAACTTCGGGTTGGCCGCTCGCCGGAAATCACGGAGGAGCCATTGCCAGCATCTTCAATCATAAAAACAAGCCATCTGCTGAACGCGAGAATACCCCGCACTGGCTTTGTATCGGCTGACTGCCTGATTAACTTAATAAAAGTGAGAAAATGCTGACCAGTTGCACCATTTTTCCGAGGACCGGTCCCTTTCACGTGCTGGCTTTCTTGCGCAGTGCCCATTCCAAGGCAAAGTCCCGTTGCTGGAAATAGTTGACCGCGGCGGCGGCCACCAACGTCAAGCACGCGGCCAAGCCCGCCAGCGCCATGTCCTTTTGCGAGTCCCACGGGTCCTGTTGCGCGCCGACGAAGGCCTTGGCGGTGTCGCCGCCCATATAGGCGCCGCCGATCCATTCGATCAGCTCATAGATGGCCGATGACGACAGGATCAGGTTCCACGCCAGGAAATAACCCGCGAAACCACGGGCCGGGATTACCCGCAGCAGCGCCTCGCGTACCGGATAGGCCAGCAGGAGGCCATAGCTGAAGTGCACCAGGCGATCGAACTGGTTGCGTTGGAAACCCAGGAGCTGGTCCAGCGGCTGGCCACCGGTCAGGGCTTGCCACCATTGGTTGTAGGGGACTTTTGCGTAGGTGTAGTGAGCGCGCCGACCTCATGGATGCAGAGGAAAACGAACACCAGCGTCGCCGACAGACGCGAGAAGCTGAACCGCCGATGGACCGCCACCAGGACGATCAGCAGCGCAAACACCAGCAGATTCTCCGCCAGCCAGTCGCTGCGCTTGACCGGCGCGATGGCCAGCCCCGTCCATAGGGCGATAAAACTTCCCAGCAGGATCAGCTCGTAACGGCTTGCTCGGATCTGCATGCTTACTCTTTGTCCTTGCGCTGGCCGGGCAGCAGTGCGCCCAGCACCTGTTTGGCGGTCTCGACCACGATGCCTCGTTCGTTCGGGTCGCCCTGGAGCAGGGTCGAGGCAAATTTTTTCGCCTGTTCCAGCTTGATGTGTGGCGGCAGCGGCGGCACGTCGGGATCAGTACGGAATTCGATCAGCACCGGGCGTTCGGCGGCAAGTGCCTGTTCCCAGGCGCTGGCCACGTCGCTTTCCTGATCGACGAGGATGCCCTTGAGGCCAATGGATTCGGCGAACAGGTGGTAGGGCACGTCGGGAATGTTCTGCGAGGCCTCGAATTTCGGATCGCCCTCCATGACCCGCTGTTCCCAGGTCACCTGGTTCAAATCCTGATTATTGAACACCGCGCAGATCCAGGTGCTGTCCGTCCAGTTGCGCCAATACTTGGCGACGGTAATCAGCTCGGCCATGTTGTTCATCTGCATGGCACCGTCGCCCACCAGGGCGATGACCGGCCGATCCTGATGGCAGAACTTGGCCGCAATGGCGTAGGGCACGGCGGCGCCCATGGAGGCGAGGCCACCGGACAGCGAACACAGCATGCCCCGACGGATCTGCAGGTCCCGGGCATACCAGTTGGCGCAGGAGCCGGAATCACAGGTGATGATGGCGCGGTCCGGCAACCGTGGCGACAGTTCGAACGTGACCCGTTGCGGATTGATCGGCTTGGCCGAGACCAGCGCGCGTTTTTCCAGGGTCTTGTCCCAGTCCGCACGCCAGTGTTCGATTTTCTTGCGCCAGGCGCGGTCGGTCTTTTCTTCGATCAGCGGCAACAAGGCTCGCAGGGTGTCGGCGCTGTCACCCTGCAGGTTGACTTCCATGGGGTAGCGCAGGCTGAGCATGTCGGGCTGCAGGTCGATCTGCACGCCACGCGCATGGCCCTCCCGGGGCAGGAACTCGGCATAGGGGAAGCCGGACCCGATCATCAGCAGCGTGTCGCAACCGGCCATCAGGTTGTCACTGGGTTCGGTGCCCAACAGGCCGATGGCGCCGGTGACCCACGGCAACTCGTCGGGCACCGCGGCTTTGCCAAGCAAGGCCTTGGCGACGCCGGCACCGAGCTTGTCAGCGATGGCAATCACTTCATCCGTGGCATGCAGCGCCCCGGCGCCCACCAGGATGGCGACCTTCTTGCCAGCGTTGAGGACTTCGGCGGCCCGCTGCAGGTCTTCCTCGTAAGGCACTACCTTGGGTTTGCGATAACCGACGCCAGAATGCAGAGTGCCGTGCTTGTGGGGCGGCGCCGTGTATTCCATGTCCTGCAAATCGTTGGGCAGGATCAGCGCGGTGACCCGGCGCTCGCCCACCGCCGTGCGCACGGCGCGGTCGAGCAGATGGCGCACCTGCGCCGGTGCGCTGGCTTGTTGGACGAACGCGCCGGCTACATCCTTGAACAGGCTGACCAGGTCGAGTTCCTGCTGGTAATGGCCGCCAAGCGCATTTCGCGCTTGTTGGCCGCAGATGGCCAGGACCGGCATGTGGTCCATTCGCGCGTCATACAGGCCGGTGATCAGGTGCGACGCCCCTGGCCCGGAAGTGGCGATACAGACCCCCAGCTCGCCGGTGAACTTGGCATGGGCGCAGGCCATGAACGCGGCCATTTCCTCGTGACGCGCCTGAATGAACTGGATCTTGCCCTTGGCCCGGTTCAAGGCGCCAAACACGCCGTTGATGCCATCGCCCGGGTAGCCGTAGATACGGCGAACCCCCCACTCGTAAAGGCGCTCAACCAGAAAATCGCCGACGGTCATGCTCATGTCTGTTCCTCGTCCTGATGGGCTGTCTTGTCGGGCTGCGACCCTGGGCAGCGGTACGCAGCGCCGTGGCTCATACAGGACTGGACCGACGCAAGCCGCTCAAGGTTTCGATTTTTTTATCGATTGCAGCTTCCTCAGCAAGCCATCCACACTCAATTTTCCGGCGCCCTGCAACAGCAACGGCAGGAGCGCCACCAGGTAAATCAATGGCAGCTTGAAGTTGCCAAAGCCTTTGTTGGTGATGGCGTATCCCTGGGCCAGTTCGCTCAGGCTCGACCACTCCGCCGGCCAGTGCACGGCCGCCGTGGCGACCACCGTGACGATCATCAGCACCAGCGCCGAAACACGTGTGCCCAGGCCCACCAGCAGGGCGATGGCGCAGATCAGCTCCGCCCACATCGACAGTTCCCAGTTCCAACTGGCCGGTACATGGTTGAAAGGGAACGGGAAGGCTGCCTGGATTTCGGCGAACCAGTTCTGGCCGTGCCATTTTTCCAGGCCCGACTCGAAGAACTCCCAGGCCAGGAACAGGCGCAGCCCCAGCGGTGCGAGCCATGAGCCGGCGTGGTCGAGGTTGAGGTGCAGGCCGTTCAAGGCTTTCGAAAAAGACGCGTACATGTTTGATCTCCCTTACTCAGGCTGCACGTTGCAGGGCGTGGCGCTTGTTGGCCTGGGCGAGCTTGCCCACCAGGCGGACCGCCGTGGCGGCGCAGATCAGGCCGAAGGGCAGCACGTACCAGGCGCTCATCGGAATGCGCTTGAAGTTGGAGTAGGCAAAGATCGCCGCCAATACCCACATGCCGGTGGTGTGCAGGCGTTTCCAGGCGGTGGCGCCGATCAGCCGCGTGGTGCTTTTGAACGAGGTCAGGGCCAGTAGCAGGATGAACACGTAGCCCACGCTGCCGGGCAGATTGCCGACGGCGGTGCGGCCCGGCCAGAACTCTGTGTTGAGCTGGCCGTACCAATAGATCAATACCGCGTGAACCAGGTGGGAAAAGGCAAAAGCCAAGCCGATGAAGCGCCGTTCGCGCACCAGGGACTTGCTCAAGGGCGAGGGCACCAGTACGGCAAACGCCGAAGCGGTGAAGGCCAGCAGGAACAGGGCAAAGGATGACCGGGCGGTGGCGCGAATGGCGCTGCGCACGCCTTCGGTGAGGTCCGGGTTGACTGCCAGGGTCAGCGCGGTCATCAATAGCACCAGGGCGGCAATCAGGCTGAACAGCGACCAGCCCTGGAAACGGAAAGCAGGTGGCGTTGCGGTGGTGGCAGGCATGGGTAGGCTCCTTGGATTCATGGCCCGGCCGTCAGGGTGGCCGGGGACACAAGGAGTCTTTCAAGCGGGTGTAAGCGGGGTGTGTCGGGAATGACGCTGGTGTGCAAGTTTGTGTATGTCATGTGCCTGCTGACACACTGATATACAAACCCAACATCAAGCCGAATGCCGAACCCTGTGGGAGCGAGCCTGCTCGCGAAGGCGTCAGGTCAGCCAACAGTGATGTCGACTGTCAAAGCGCTTTCGCGAGCAGGCTCGCTCCCACAGGTTAATGCTGCTCACTTAAGGCAACCCAAAAGGGCCTGATCAGCTTCCTGATGGGGTATTGCAAGCCAACCGCAACTCGGCACACAACCCGCCGCCATCGCGATTGCTCAAGGTCAGCGAGCCGCCCATGGCACTCGCCAGTTGTTGGGCAATGGCCAGTCCCAGGCCTGTGCCGCCGGTTTCCCGATTGCGCGAGCTCTCCACCCGGTAGAACGGCTTGAGCACTTCGGCCAGTTCTGCCTCGCTGATGCCGGGCCCGCGATCCAGCACCTGGATCGCCAGTTGCCCATGGGTGGCAGGCTGGACCTGGATCTGCGCCGCGCCGCCGAATTTCAGCGCGTTGTCCACCAGGTTGACCAACACCCGCCGCAGCGCATGGGGACGGGTGTCGATCACGGCGGCGTTCTTGCCCGACAACTGCACGTCCTGGCCGGTGTCCTGGTAGTCGAACACCAAACTGTCGAGAAACGCATCCAGGCTGATCCGGCAACTGGCCTCGGTGGCGCCATGGATGCTGCGAGCGTAGGCCACGCCCTCACGCACGAGGTGTTCCATCTCGCTCAGATCGCTGCACAATTTGTCCTTTTCGATGCCGTCGTCCATGAATTCGGCGCGCAGTTTCATGCGGGTGATGGGCGTCTGCAAGTCATGGGAAATCGCCGCCAGCAGTTGCATGCGCTCCTTGAGGTAGGCGGCAATGCGGTCCTGCATGGCATTGAACGCCTTTGCCGCGTGTACCACTTCGGTCGGGCCTTTTTCGTCCAGGCGCACGCCGTGGGCGTTGGGGTCGAGGGTTTCCACGGCCTGGGCCAGCCGGGTCAGCGGGCTGACGGCGATGCGCACGGCCAGCCATGTGCAGCCGATCAACAGCGCCAGTTGCCCGAGCAGCACCGCGGGCAGCCAGGGCGAAAGCGGTGCCATGGCCGGACGTACATCAATGGTCAGCGGGTTGCCGTCTTTCAGCCGCAGGTGCGCTTGGTAGTGCATCTTCGGGCCAGGGATCTGGTTATAGGTCAGCGCATAGGCTTCGCCCAGGGCCTGCTGGATCGAACTGACCGATATCGGTGCGTTGTCGGGCAACATCGGCATGCCAGGTTCGCCTTCGTCGAGCACGTAGCCATAGTTGCGCCGGGCCAGTTTCGGCAGCCAGGCCTCTCGCTCGGCGGCTGGCAGGCGATCGAGGATGGCGACGGACGTCGAGACGTCGGTTTCGAGGTTGCCGAGCATGGTGTTCTTCGCGCTCTCGTAGCGTTCGTAATACTGGACGCCAAACGACAGGCCTTGGGCCAGGACCAGGCCGATCAGGAAGATCAACGACAAGCGCGAGGCGAGGGTACGAGGCCAGCGCAGCGACAGCTTCATACCGACGCCTCGAGGATCTCCACCGGCAGCGAGAACACGTAGCCTTCGCTGCGTACGGTCTTGATGTAGGCCGGCTCACGGGCATCGTCCAGCAGGCGCTGGCGCAAGCGGCTGACCAGCAGGTCGATGGAGCGATCGAACAGATCTGCGTCACGGCCTTGGGTCAGGTTCAGCAACTGGTCGCGGTTGAGGACGCGCTGCGGATGATCGAGGAACACCCGCAACAGACGGTACTCCGCGCCGCTCAGGGCGACCATGGTGCCGTCGCTGTCCAGCAGGTGGCGGGCGGTGGTGTCCAGCCGCCAGCGACCGAACGCCAGCAGGCGTCCGCTCTCGGTGACCACCAGATTGGGCGGCAACATCCGGGTGCGGCGCAGCACGGCGTTGATTCGGGCGAGCAGCTCGCGAGCGGCGAAAGGCTTGACCAGATAGTCGTCGGCGCCCATTTCCAGGCCGATGATGCGGTCGGTTTCGTCGTTGCGGGCGGTGAGCATCAGCACCGGCGTGGCCTTGTGCTTGCCGGCGCGCAGTTCCCGACACAACACCAGGCCATCATCGCCGGGCATCATGATATCCAGCACGATCAGGTCCACCGGGGTGGTTTCCAGGAAGGCCCGCATCTGCCGGCCATCGGCGACCACGGTGGTGCGCAGGCCGTTCTTTTTCAGGTAGTTGCCCACCAGCTCTCGAATCTCGCGATCGTCATCGACGATCAACACATGATCGACATGATCCATGCTGTTCTGCCCCTTGGCGTTTTGTTGTTGGCCAGTCTACAGGCACCAGCCGGCCTGGCCCGCGACGGTTTGTATTGCAGTGTATCTGGCGCGCGGCGGATACACAGCGATGCAAAAAGCCCCCTGGCCCGATACAGGCGCGATACCAGGGCGGCATTCAATGGCATCCATCGAGGCAACACAACGGGCCTCTGCGATAAACCATTGAATCGAGGACATCGTCATGAACACCAAAGCCATCTACGCCGCCTGCCTGTTTGCCGCGCTGAACATCTGCACCTTGTCGGCCCGGGCCGAAAGCAACGTTCAGCCGCAGGCCTATAGCTACAGCAGCCACCTGGACGTGCGCAAAGTGCTGTCCCTGACCGAAGACCCGCAACCGGCCTGTGGCGTGGTCAATGCCCACATGACCTATCTGGATTCCGCGGGACACGAGCAGGCGCTGGACTATCGCAAGTTTTCTGATCACTGCACCAACCAGAACTGACGTTCTCTCGTAGCGAGGGAGCTTGCTCCCGCTGGGCCGCGAAGCGGCCCCAAAAACGCATTGACCATTCGGTGTGTCAGGCAGAAACGAGGGGGCGCTCCGCGCCCAGCGGGAGCAAGCTCCCTCGCCACGGGTTCTTCCGCCAACTTTCATTTTGAGGTGTTGCCATGCTTCTGATCGCTTTTCTCGGCGGGGTCCTGACGATCCTCAGCCCTTGCATCCTGCCCGTGGTGCCGTTCCTGTTCGCCCGCGCCAATCAATCGCGTGGCTCGGTGCTGCTGACTCTGGCCGGCATGGTGCTGACCTTCGCCCTGGTGTCGAGCCTGGCGGTGGTCAGCAGCGAGTGGGTCATCCGCGCCAGCAGCGTCGGCCGGCAAGTCGCCCTGGTGGTGATGGTGCTGTTTGCCTTGTCGCTGATGTTCAGCCGGGTCGGCACCTGGCTCGCGCGACCGCTGGTCAGCCTGGGCAATCGCCTCGACGCCGGAGCCGGACGGATGGCTGGGCCGCTGGCGTCGCTGCTGATCGGCGTCGCCACGGGGCTGCTCTGGGCGCCGTGCGCCGGGCCGGTCCTTGGGGTGATCCTGACCGGGGCGATGCTCCAAGGTGCCAGCGCGCAGACCAGCCTGCTGTTGCTTGCTTACGGCCTGGGTAGCGCCTTGTCGCTGGGTACGCTGATTCTGGCCGGGCGTGGCCTGATCGGTCGGCTGAAACCGTCGCTGCCAATCACCGCGTGGCTGCGTCGGGCGACGGGCGGGCTGGTGTTGCTGGCGGCCGTGGCGATCGGCAGCGGGGCAGATGACCGGTTGTTGGCGGCGACGTCCTCCGAACAGTCCGCCAGCCTGGAAAAAAGCCTGCTGGAGAACGTGCCCAAGGCCATCGATTACGTGGTCAGCAAGGCTGACGCCAGCAGCCTGCCGCCCCTGGATGCTCAGGGCGCGATGCCTTCGCTGGCAGGCGCGGTGCAATGGCTCAACTCGCCACCGCTGAACAGCGAGTCACTGCGGGGCAAAGTGGTGCTGGTGGATTTCTGGACCTACGACTGCATCAACTGCCAGCACACGCTGCCGTACGTGAATGGTTGGGCGAAGAAATACGAGAAGGACGGGTTGGTGGTGATCGGCGTGCATACGCCGGAATACGGCTACGAGAAGATCATCGATAACGTCCGCGAACAGGTGCGCAAGCTCGACATCCATTACCCGGTGGCCATCGACAACCAGTATTCGATCTGGCGCGCCTTCAACAACCAGTACTGGCCGGCCCATTACTTCATCGATGCCAAGGGGCAGGTGCGCTACAGCCACTTTGGCGAAGGGCGTTATGCAGAGCAGGAGCAAGTGATTCAACAACTGCTGCAAGAAGCGAAGGCCAGCAACTGACCCGTGGTGAGGGAGCTTGCTGTGGCGAGGGAATAAATCCCCTCGCCACGCTAGAAAGTTGTTTAAAAATAATTGGTTAAAACATGATCCTGCCGGTATTTCCAGGTTACGTCGCAAAGGCCGGGAGCAAAGTGAAAATGCTGGCCCCTTGCTCATCCACACCAAGTCAAACTTCTTTCATTTCAGAGTGTTGGACGACAAACCTATGCGCGTTTCTATATGGATCGCGGCGGCCATGTTGCTGACCGCTGTCTCGCTTGAAGCCCAGGCCAGGGCGCTTACCTCGAACCAGCAGTCGGTGTGTCGCTGGGGTTCGGACATCGCGGCGGGCGCCCAGGCGTCGAAGCTGTCCGGTGTCAGCCTGTATGGGGCGCGCAAGAAGCTGCAAGTGCGCAAGTTTGCGCGGCCATGGATGCGCATGACTGCCCTGGGCATTACCGAGCAGACCTACAACAGCGCATCGCGGCTCAAGCCTGCCGCCGTCAAGCAGACCTATTACGAACAATGCGTGCGTCACGAACTGGCCCGACGATAAGGGTTCAGCCGGGGCTTCTGCCGGGCATTTCGATGCCATGCTGATGCACCCGGCGATACAGCGTCGCACGGGAAATACCCAGGGCCCGGGCCGCCGGGGTGGGTTTCCAGCGGTGACGCACCAGGGCATCGAGCAGCGCCTGGCGTTCCGGGCTGGCGCTGGGTTCTGGCCCCCGAACAGCGGTTTCGCGGCCGTGCAGTGACTCCGGTAAATGACTGAGCTGGACCACGCTCCCTTCGCAGACCGCACAGGCATAACGCAGTACATGTCGCAACTGGCGCACATTGCCCGGCCAGTGGTAACCGAGCAGGCATTCCAGCGCTGGGCCACTCAGCTGCACCGCGCCCCCGCACAGGGTGGATTCCTCGTCGAGGATGCGGATGATCAACGCCAGCCGGTCGGTGCGCTCACGTAACGGCGGCAATTGAAACCGGGCACCGCCGAGGCGGAAGTACAGATCCTCGCGAAACTCGCCGGTCGCCACCAGGGTTTCCAGGTCACGGTGGGTAGCGCAGATCACCTGGATGTCCACCGCCTTGCGCCGCGCGGCCCCCAGCGGCGCCACTTCGCCTTCGGCCAGTACCCGCAACAGGCGGGTCTGCAGGGTCAGGGGCATGTCGCCGATTTCGTCGAGAAACAGTGTGCCGCCATCGGCTTGTTGCAGCAGGCCCTGCATGCCTTTGGCCGAAGCGCCGGTAAAGGCGCCGGCGACATAACCGAACAATTCGCTTTCGATCAGGCTTTCCGGAATCGCCGCGCAGTTCAGGGCCACGAAAGGTCGGTCTCGACGTTGGCTGGCCTGATGCAACTGGCGGGCAAAGACTTCCTTGCCGGAACCGGTCTCGCCCTGGATCAGCACCGGCAGGTTGCGATCCTTGACCCGCACCGCCAGGTTCAGGCTGTCGGCCAGGCGTGGATCGAGCTCGGTCGGGGTCATCGTGGCGCGCTTGCGTGGGGTCGCCCGGCGTCGCGGCGCGCTCAGGCGGCCGTGCAGGAATGGGTCGAGCGGGTAGAGGCTTTCGTCACGGGCGCGGTGCAACAGCTGCGGGTCGAAGACCTGGCTGATATGCCGGGGCATCTGGCCGTAGCGCTCCAGCAGGTAATGGCGCGCCGCCGGGTTAAGCGCTTGCAGGCAACCATCGTCATCCCAGGCGAACAGGAAATCCGGCTGGCTGTCGACGTAGCCGGCGTTGCGATGGGCGCGCAAGACCCAGTAGCCCTGGGCACTGCTCATGAAAAACGCCTGTTCGATCTCCCGTGCGCTTTGCACCACCATTTGCCGGATCAGGTGCTGGGAACGTCGATCGTCTGGCGAACGCACCGCCGAGACGTCCAGCACCCCGAGCAGTTCTCCTTGCGGATCGAAGACCGGCGCGGCGGAGCAGGTCAGGCCGATGAACGCGGCGCGAAAATGGTCGCGCTTGTGTACCGTCACCGCCGTCCTGGCGGTGAGCACGGCCGCCACGCCGCAAGTGCCTTCTTCACCCTCCGACCAGCAGGTGCCCAGGTACAACCCGGCCTTGCGGCATTCGTTGCGCAGGGTGGTTTCCACCCGATAGTCGATGGTCTGGCCCTGGGCATCGGTCAGCAGCACGCAATAGTCGGCATCGCGCACCCGGCCATGCAGGCGCGCCACTTCATCGCTGGCGATGTTGAGAAACAGTTCCGAGCGCTCGCGACATTGCTTGAGCACTTCGTGGGAAAGGATGCGCGGGCCCTGCAATGAACCTGGGTCCAGGTGATGTTGCTCCATGGAGCGGCGCCAGGAGTCGAATATCAGGTCCGGCACCGGCAGTTGCGGCAGCTGCGCGGCGTTCTTCAGCACGCGGCTGACGCAATCCACATGCGCCCGGGAGTGAGCGGAAAGCATTGGGGCCTCCGGTTCAGCTTCTTGTCGTTGTGCGCACATTAAGCGCTGATCACCGGGCGCCGGCAAGCCCGGCGCAGCGCCGGCGTCGAGGTGAGACGCAACGTCTCAGCGTCTCGCCGTCGTCCCGTGCAGGCTGATATGTGGCGTCTCACCAAGCACCGTCCCGGCGCACCCGAATTTACGTTTGAAGCGCTCTATATCGAGGCTTTCCAGCATTCAGCGGGTAACTGGCACCGGCTTTGCTCTTGGGCTAGGACCCACATCAGGTGGGCTTCCAAGAATAAGAAAGAGGTGCCTATGTCTATCTGCCCAGGTCATTTGCCTGTCTACCCCGTGGTGACGACATGAGTCGCCGTCCGCTCACCGTCGGCATCATCGCCAACCCCGCCTCGGGCCGCGACGTACGCCGCCTGACCGCCAACGCCGGGCTGTTTTCCAGTACCGACAAAGTCTCGGTGATCCAGCGCCTGCTGGCCGCGTTCGGCGCCACCGGCATCGAACGGGTGCTGATGCCGACCGACATGATCGGCATGGCCGCCGCCGTGCTGAAGAACAGCCACAGTCGTCAGGCCCGTAGCAGCCGTTGGCCGGCCCTGGAGTTTCTCGACCTGACCCTGCGCCAGACCGTCGAAGACACCCGCCGGGCCGCGCGCCTGATGGCCGAGCGCGAAGTGGCGCTGATCGCGGTGCTCGGCGGTGACGGTACCCACAAGGCAGTGGCCGCCGAAGTCGGTGATATTCCATTGCTGACCCTTTCCACCGGCACCAACAACGCCTTCCCGGAACTGCGCGAGGCCACCAGTGCCGGGCTGGCCGGCGGGTTGTACGCCAGCGGGCGGATTCCAGACCTGATCGGCTTGCGTCGCAACAAACGCCTGCTGGTCTGCGACGCCGGGCGTGGCTTGCGGGAAGTTGCGCTGGTGGATGTCGCCGTGTCGCCGCTGCGCTTTGTCGGCGCCCGGGCCATCAGCCGGGCGCAGGACCTGGCCGAAGTCTTCGTGACCTTTGCCGAACCGCAATCCATCGGCCTGTCAGCGCTGTGCGGCTTGTGGTTGCCGGTGTCCCGCCAGGCCCCGGGCGGCGCCTGGATGCGCCTGGATCCGCAATCGCCCGAAGCGCTGCTGGTGCCACTGGCCCCCGGTCTGCTGCAGGGCTGTGGCGTGCTTGCCGCCGGCCCTTTGGAGCCAGGCGTTGCCCACGGCTTGTCGCTGTCCAGCGGCACGCTGGCCCTGGACGGCGAGCGGGAAATCGAATTCAACGCCCATGACCGACCCACCATAACCCTCGATGCCGGCGGCCCGCTGAGCATCGACGTCAACGCGGTGCTCAGCTACGCCGCGCAACAACGCTTGTTGGCCATCGGTCGCGAGCACCCGCAACACCCCTTGAACCTTCAAGAAGACACCCCTGGAGAATAAAAATGTCGACACCGCTCACCCACGATCAATTGCTGCACGCCTATCAAGTGATGCGCACCATCCGCGCCTTCGAAGAGCGCTTGCACGTGGAGTTCGCCACCGGCGAGATCCCCGGTTTTGTTCACCTTTACGCAGGCGAAGAGGCTTCGGCCGCTGGCGTCATGGCCCATCTGGGCGATGACGATTGCATCGCCTCCAACCACCGGGGCCATGGCCATTGCATTGCCAAGGGCGTCGATGTCTACGGGATGATGGCCGAGATCTACGGCAAGAAAACCGGCGTCTGCCAAGGCAAGGGCGGCTCGATGCACATTGCCGATTTCGAGAAAGGCATGCTCGGTGCCAACGGCATCGTCGGCGCCGGTGCGCCGCTGGTGGTCGGCGCCGCCCTGGCGGCGCGGCTCAAGGGCACCGACAGCGTCGCCGTGGTGTTTTTCGGCGACGGCGGCTCCAACGAAGGCGCGGTTTTCGAAGCCATGAACATGGCCTCGGTGTGGAACCTGCCGTGTCTGTTCATCGCGGAAAACAATGGCTACGCCGAAGCCACCGCGTCGAACTGGTCGGTGGCCTGCGATCACATCGCCGACCGCGCCGCCGGCTTCGGCATGCCCGGGGTGACGGTCGACGGCTTTGACTTCTTCGCCGTGCATGAAGCCGCCGGTGCCGCCGTCGAGCGCGCCCGGGCCGGGGAAGGGCCGTCGCTGATCGAGGTCAAGCTGACCCGCTACTACGGCCACTTCGAGGGCGACGCCCAGACCTATCGAGCGCCGGATGAGGTCAAGCATTTTCGCGAGAACCAGGACTGCCTGATGCAGTTCCGCGAGCGCACGACGCGGGCCGGCCTGCTCACGGTCGAGCAGTTGGACCAGGTCGACAAGGAAGTCGAGCTGTTGATCGAAAACGCCGTGTACAAGGCCAAGTCCGATCCCAAGCCCGCGGCTGCCGACCTGCTGACCGACGTCTACGTCAGCTATCCCTGAATTCCCCTGAAAACAAGAACAGAGAATCCCATCATGGCGAGAAAAATCAGCTATCAGCAGGCAATCAACGAAGCCCTGGCCCAGGAAATGCGCCGCGACTCCAGCGTGTTCATCATGGGCGAGGACGTCGCTGGCGGCGCCGGTGCACCCGGTGAAAACGACGCCTGGGGCGGCGTGCTCGGCGTCACCAAGGGGCTTTACGACCAGTTTCCCGGACGCGTGCTGGATACGCCGCTCTCCGAGATCGGCTACGTCGGCGCGGCGGTCGGCGCGGCCACCTGCGGTGTGCGCCCGGTGTGCGAGCTGATGTTCGTCGACTTCGCCGGGTGCTGCCTGGACCAGATCCTCAACCAGGCGGCGAAATTTCGCTACATGTTCGGCGGCAAGGCCTCCACGCCCCTGGTAATCCGCACCATGGTCGGGGCGGGCCTGCGCGCCGCCGCCCAGCACTCGCAGATGCTCACGTCCTTATGGACGCACATTCCCGGGCTGAAAGTGGTGTGCCCGTCATCGCCGTACGACGCCAAGGGCCTGCTGATCCAGGCGATTCGCGACAACGACCCGGTGATCTTCTGCGAGCACAAGTTGCTCTACAGCATGCAAGGCGAGGTGCCGGAGGAGCTCTACACCGTGCCGTTCGGCGAAGCCAACTTCCTGCGCGACGGCAAAGACATCACGCTGGTGTCCTATGGCCGGCTGGTCAACACCGCGCTGGACGCGGCGCGCAACCTCGCCGGGCGCGGCATCGATTGCGAGGTGATCGACCTGCGCACCACCAGCCCGATGGACGAGGACAGCATCCTTGAAAGTGTCGAGAAGACCGGCCGCCTGGTGGTGATCGACGAGGCCAACCCGCGCTGCTCGATGGCCACCGATATCTCGGCGCTGGTCGCGCAAAAAGCCTTCGGTGCGCTCAAGGCGCCGATTGAAATGGTCACCGCGCCGCATACCCCGGTGCCGTTCTCCGATTCCCTGGAAGACCTGTACATCCCCGACGCGGCGAAGATCGAACAAGCCGTGCTCAACGTGATCGAGTGGAGCAAGCGCTGATGAGCCAGATTTTTACTCTGACCATGCCCAAGTGGGGCCTGTCGATGACCGAGGGCCGGGTCGATGCCTGGCTCAAGGAAGAGGGGCAGGCCATCACCAAGGGCGATGAAGTGATGGACGTCGAGACCGACAAGATCTCCAGCAGCGTGGAGGCGCCGTTTTCCGGCATCCTGCGTCGGCAGGTCGCCCGTCAGGACGAAACCCTGCCGGTCGGCGCCTTGCTCGGTGTCGTCGTCGAAGGCGAGGCCAGCGACGCCGAGATCGATGCGGTTATCGAGCAGTTCCAATCCAATTTCGTGCCGGGCGACGCCGCCGATGAGGACAGCGGTCCGAAACCGCAAAAAATCGAGTTGGACGGGCGGTTGATCCGTTACTTCGAGCGCGGTGAGGGCGCTACGCCCCTGGTGCTGATACATGGTTTTGGCGGCGACCTGAACAACTGGCTGTTCAACCATGAAGCCCTGGCCGCCGGACGGCGGGTCATTGCCCTGGACCTGCCGGGCCATGGTGAATCGGCGAAAACCCTGCAACGCGGCGATCTCGATGAATTGAGTGGCGTGGTGCTGGCCTTGCTCGATCACCTGGATATCAACGCGGCTCACCTGGTGGGGCATTCGATGGGCGGGGCGGTGGCGTTGAACGTCGCACGACTGATGCCGCAACGCTTGCGCTCGCTGACCCTGATCGGCAGCGCCGGCCTGGGCGCGGAGATCAATGGCAGCTACCTGCAGGGCTTCGTCGACGCCGCCAACCGCAATGCCCTCAAGCCGCAGCTCGTGCAACTGTTCTCGAATGCCGAGCTGGTCAACCGCCAGATGCTCGACGACATGCTCAAGTACAAGCGCCTCGAAGGCGTGGACGCGGCCCTGCGCCAACTGGCCGGGAGTGTTTTCAGGGACGGCCGCCAACAGGTGGACCTGCGCGAAGTGGTCCAGGCCGGCCACGTTCCAACCCTGGTGATCTGGGGCAGTGACGACGCGATCATCCCGGCGGCTCATGCCGACGGCTTGGCGGCGCGGGTCGAGGTGCTGCCAGGCCAGGGGCATATGGTGCAGATGGAAGCAGCCGAGCAGGTCAATCGATTGATCCTGGATTTCATTCAGCAGCACTGATCGAGCGGGCGGCGACTGATTCGCCGCCCCGCCAGAATGGGAGACACCGCTATGAACGTTTCAATCAAGCCGCCCCGCAGCATGCGCGCCGCCGTCTGGCATGGCCGCAACGACATCCGCGTCGAAGACGTGCCACTACCTGTTCCACCGCCCGCCGGTTGGGTGCAGATCCGCGTGCAATGGTGCGGCATCTGCGGCTCGGACCTGCACGAATACGTGGCTGGGCCAGTGTTCATCCCGGTGGACGCGCCGCACCCGCTGACCGGCATCAAGGGCCAGTGCATCCTCGGTCATGAATTCTGTGGCGAAATCGTCGAATTGGGCGCCGGCGTCGAAGGCTTCAGCGTCGGCGAGCCGGTGGCGGCCGATGCCTGCCAGCATTGCGGCACCTGTTATTACTGCACTCATGGGCTGTACAACATCTGTGAGAACCTGGCGTTCACCGGATTGATGAACAACGGTGCGTTCGCTGAATTGGTCAACGTCCCGGCCAACCTGATCTACAAGCTACCGGCGAACTTCCCCGCCGAGGCCGGCGCGCTGATCGAGCCGCTGGCGGTGGGCATGCACGCGGTGAAGAAGGCCGGTAGCCTGCTGGGTCAGAACGTGGTGGTGGTCGGCGCCGGCACCATCGGCCTGTGCACCATCATGTGCGCCAAGGCCGCCGGCGCGGCCCAGGTGATCGCTCTGGAAATGTCCGGCGCGCGCAAGGCCAAGGCCCTGGAAGTCGGCGCCAGCCACGTCATCGATCCCAACCAGTGCGATGCCCTGGCCGAAGTACGCCGCCTGACCGGCGGCCTGGGGGCTGACGTCAGTTTCGAATGCATCGGCAACAAGCACACCGCCAAGTTCGCCATCGACCTGATCCGCAAGGCCGGCAAATGCGTGTTGGTGGGCATATTCGAAGAAGCGAGCGAGTTCAACTTCTTCGAGCTGGTGTCCACCGAGAAGCAGGTGCTCGGCGCGCTGGCCTATAACGGCGAGTTCGCCGACGTGATCGCGTTCATCGCTGACGGGCGCCTGGACATTTCACCGCTGGTAACCGGGCGCATCCAGCTGGAGCAGATCGTCGGGCAGGGTTTCGAGGAGTTGGTCAATAACAAGGAGCACAACGTCAAGATTATCGTGTCTCCGGCACGGATCTGAGGGCGCCTGAGATGGGCGATTGGCGATGGCCGGCAGCGGCCGTCGTCTTGTTTTCAGGTATGGCTCAGGTATGGCTCAGGTGTAGGCCAGCAGTCGACCGCAGAGAATCACCGCGATCCATAGCGCGATCGATACCAGTGCCTGGACACGTGCCAGCCCGGGGGCCTTCTGACCGGTATTCCATTGTTCGACCGAACGGTGAGTTCCGACATGAAACAGCAGGGCGTTGATGCCCGCCGCCGCAATCAGACCGAGCTTGAGGATAAAGACGTTATTCCCGGCGAAATCCTGCGGGTGCGCGCTGAACATCATCAGCCCGGCCGGTACGATCAGCAGCAGGGCCCCGACGGCCCAGGTCAGCAGGTGCCGGGCGAGGGCGGTCACGGCGATGGCCTTGGACAGGCCGAGGACGCGCAAGTCGAACATCACCACCGCGCCCACCAGTACTGAAAAGCCGATGATGTGCAGCACCTCCACCAGTGGGTACAGCCACAGCTCGTCGCGCATGGCCAATGCCAGCGACGAGTCGGCTAGCCGGTCCATCCAGCCTTGCGCGGCCGGACCCGCGGCCTGCATCAGCGCAACTCGGTGGTCTTGTCATCAATGGTGATGCGCTCGGCGCGCAGTTCATCGGGTTTGTTGCGGTTGGCATAGCCGACCACGGTGGCTGAGTTACCCGCCTTGAGCATGTCCTTGGTCAGCCCGCGGCTTTCCATGCGTGAGGGCGGCGCCAGCACTACGGTCCAGGTCTTGTCGGTGGTTTGCAGGCGCACGGTGCCGTGGGGATGGGAATAACCGGATTGCTTTATCGTGCCTTCCAGCGTCAAGGGGTTGCTGGCGTCGTATTCGCTCCAGCCATGGTGGGCAAACGCCGCCGTGGCGACCAGCAGCGACGATAAACCAATGCAGCGAAGGGTGAGGTTCATGACAAGCTCTCCGGTTCAATTGGGATGATATTCGCTCCAGACCCGCTGCCCGTCGAGTTGGAGCAGCTGTTCCTCGACCTCGCGGAAACGTCGGTCGCAGTCGAGAAAGAATTCATCGAGTTGCGGCGGCTCGACGTGGGTGGCGCTGAGCATGGTATGGACTTGGCCGCGGTGGTGGATCTGGTGCTCGAACAGGTGCAACAGCAACCGGTCGATCCGCTCGCATACCCTGCCGTCGGAGCGCACCAGGTCGATGGAGCGGGCAAGGTCCGTTTCCCGCAGGGTTTCGCAGAAAGCCACCAGCCGCTGGTCGGTCTTGCCCTGGTTTTCCTTGAGCTCAGCGAAAGCCAGGGTCTGGTAGAAATCCCGTTCCTGGCCGTCAACATCGCCTTCCAGGGCAGTCAGGTAATAACGGTCAACCTCAAGGATGTGGCACAGCGTGGCTTGGATGGAGGGGAAAAAACTGGTGCGGTAGGCTTCGTATTCGGCCGTGTTCAGTTGCGTGCAGGCGCCCAGCAGCCGGTGGTTGGCCCATTGGTTGTTCAGGGCCTGGGCCAGGAAATAGTTCATGGAACGCCTCCCGTTCGCGTCGTTGCGCCGGGCGAAAGCGTAGCAAAGACTGGCGGTGGCGACGTGTTGCTGGTCGGTTGGCCCTACGAACAGAGGGCAACCTTTGTGGGAGCGAGCCTGCTCGCGAAGACGGCGGCACATCCAGCACCTTCGAATCAGGCAGACCGCTTTCGCGAGCAGGCTCGCTCCCACAGGGTTTTCATCGGCTGCGGCTTTACAGCCCCACATCCGGCAACGCCGGCCGATTGGCCAGGGCCTTGGCCATGATCTGCTCCACGTACACGCGGTCTTCTTCCGGCAAGGCCAGGCGCGGTGGGCGGGTGAGGGCGCTGCCGCGACCGGCGATGGCTTCGCACAGCTTGATGCATTGGACCAGGTCGGCGCGGGCGTCCAGGTGCAGGATCGGCATCAGCCATTCGTAGATCGGCATGGCTTCGGCGAACCGTCCGGCGCGGGCCAGGCGGAAGATGGTTTCGCCTTCTTTCGGGAACACGTTGGACATGCCCGAGACCCAGCCCTCGGCGCCGACGGCGAGGCTTTCCAGGACCACGTCATCGAGACCGGCAAACAGCACGAAGCGATCACCGACTTCGTTGCGCACATCGATGAAGCGGCGGGTGTCGCCGGAGGAATCCTTGAAACACACCACGTTGTCGCAGTCGGCCAGGGAAATCAGGATGTCCGGGGTGACATCGTTCTTGTAGATCGGCGGGTTGTTGTAGACCATCAGCGGCACGTCGGCATGCCGGGCCACGTAGCGGAAATGTTCGGCGGTCTCGAACGGCTTGGAGCCGTAGACCAGCGCCGGCATCAGCATGACCCCGTCGACACCGACCTTGCGCACTGCGTTGGCGACCTTGGCGGCCTGCACGCTGGTGAACTCGGCCACGCCGCAGATCACCGGCACCCGGCCACGGGAGGCGTCCACCGCCACTTCGGTCACGGCGATTTTTTCCTCGGCGCTCAGGGATGTGTTTTCCCCCACGGATCCACAGACCACCAGGCCGGAAACGCCATCGCGGATGACGTTGGAAATGACCTGGTGGGTTTTTTCCAGGTTGATGGAAAAGTCGTCGTTGAATTGGGTGGTGACAGCGGGGAATACGCCGCTCCAGTTGATGCGTTTGCTCATGGGTGTCTCCTTTTGGTATTTCGTATACGGATATATGTGGTTGCTTTTGTGGCGAGGGAGCTTGCTCCCGCTGGGTCGCGAAGCGGCCCCCAGGATCTGACTGACACACCGAGTTGTCAGCCTTCAGGACTGCTTCGCAGTCCAGCGGGAGCAAGCTCCCTCGCCACAAGGGTTTTGGGTGAAGCTGGAAATCATGCCCCCGGCCAGGTATCCGAAAGCCGATAGCCCTGCGGCCACGGATCGCTTGGGTCGAGCAACAACTGGTGGGTACCGGTAATCCACGCCCGTCCGGCGATGCACGGGTAGATCGCCGGGCGTCCGGCCACGTCGGTCAGTGAATCGATCCGGCAATGAAATTCGGAGCCGATGATCGAGCGGCCGATAAACCGCTCGCCCAGTTGCATCAAGCCTTTGGCGTGCAGCACCGCCATGCGCGCCGAGCAGCCGGTGCCAGTGGGGGAGCGGTCGATCTTGCCGGGCTGGATGACGACGGCGTTGGCGCCGGTGGCGATGCCGTTTTCCGTCACAAGGGGTGCGGCGATCTGGCAGAAAGATATGTGCGACCAGTCGGCGTTCAACGGGTGCACGAAGCCCAATTGCTCGTTCGCCGCGCGGGTGATTTTCAGCCCCACGGCCACCAGCTCGGCCGCCTCGTCAGGCCGGATGGCGAAGCCCAGGCGCTGGGCGTCGACGATGACGAAGCTATCGCCGCCGTAGGCCGTGTCCACTTGCAGCGAACCCAGGCCTTCGACTTCGATCCAGGCATCGAGGCGGTCGGCGAACGAGGGCACATTCTTGATCTCGACCCGCTGCACCTTGCCGTCGCGGCAGTCGGCCACGGCTTCGATCAGGCCACCCGGTGCTTCCAGCACCAACCGCGTCTGGGGTTCGCTCATCGGCAGGATGCCGCTGTCCAGCAGCACGGTGGCGACGCACAGCGAGTTGGAGCCGGACATCGGCGGCGTGTCGGCCGGCTCCATGATGATCCAGGCCATTTGCGCCCGCGGGTCCTTGGCCGGCACCAGCAGATTGACGTGGCGAAACACACCGCCCCGGGGTTCGTTGAGGACGAAGTTGCGCAGGGTCTGGTCCTGGGCGATCCAGCGTGACTGTTCCCAAACGGTGGCGCCGGGTGGCGGCGCGACGCCGCCGACGATCACATCGCCGACTTCGCCTTCGGCGTGGCAGCTGACTACATGGATGATTTTTGATGAGCGCATGGATCAGATCCTTGTGTTGTCTGGTCGGGCCTCTTCGCGAGCAGGCTCGCTCCCACAGGGTTCAATGGTGTACACGAGTCCGGGTGGGAGCGAGCTTGCTCGCGAAAGGGCCAGTCGCTATTTCACCGATTTCAGAAACGCCGCCGTCTCCGGCTGCTGCGGATTGCCGATCACCTGGTCCGGCGGCCCGATCTCATGAACTCGACCATTGCAAAAGAACGCCACCCGGTCGGAGACGTCGCGGGCGAAGCGGATCTCGTGCGTCACCAGCACCATGGTCATGCCGTCCTCGGCGAGCATGCGCATGGTGTCCAGCACCTCACCCACCAGTTGCGGGTCCAGCGCCGAGGTGGCTTCGTCGAACAGCATGTAGTCGGGTGACATCGCCAGCGCCCGGGCGATGGCCATGCGTTGTTGCTGGCCGCCGGACAGCTTGCCGGGGAAGGCCTTGAGCTTGTCGCCCAGGCCGACGTGCTCAAGCTGCCGCACCGCCAGCGCTTCGGCGTCCTGTTTGCTCTTGCCCAGTACCTTGCGCGGCGCGAGCATGACGTTTTCCAGCACGGTGAGGTGGGGAAAGGCGTTCCATTGCTGGAAGACAATGCCGATCTTCTGTCGCAAGCGATTGAGGTCGGTGGCGCTGTCGTGGACCTCCACGCCGTCCACGCGGATACTGCCTTTCTGGATCGGCTCCAGGCCATTGATGCACATCAGCAGGGTCGATTTGCCGGAGCCGGAGCCGCCGATGATCGAGACGACTTCGCCCTTGTCCACCGTCAGGCTGACACCCTTGACCACCTCCAGGTTGCCGAATGATTTGTGCACGTTTTCGATCTCAATCATTTTCCTGCCACCTTCTTTCCAGGCGCGCGCCGAGGCGGGCGACCACCAGGCTCATGACGTAGTAGATGAGGCCCGCGATGCACAGCACCAGCAGGGGTTCTTGAATCCGCGTGACAATGGTCTGCGAGGCGCGGAGCAATTCGACAATGCCGATCCACATCACCAGGGCGGTGTCTTTCATCACCCCCAGCACCAGGTTCAACCTGCTCCAGCACGGCGCGACCGCAGGTGATCGCCACTGCCACGTCGGGGTGCCTGGTTCGTCCCGCACAAATGTTCGCCAGGGTGGCGAATTCGCTCAGGGAGAAGTGCGGGTTACCCAGGGAAACCACATCCACATGGCTGTGCCGGGCGCTGTTGAGTTCGCGCCAACTGGCGAGCAGTCCCGTCGCGTCCACGGTTTTCACCGATAACACGGCGTCGTGATCCAGGACCTGGGCCGGGTCCATGGCCTCCGGCGTCACCCCAGCGATGTGGAACAACGGTGCCGCGCTGGTGGTGGCGAACGCGGCGCCGAAGGCTTTCAGGTCGTCCAGGGTCGGCGCGGCGTCTTCCAGGCCTCGGATCAGCGGGATGCGCCGCCCCGTTAGGCCGCCAACGTGATAGCCGAGCAGCGGATAGAAGCTGTCGTCTGCTGATTCGATCCTTGGCACCTCGACGATCAGGGCGGCCTTGCGCTGGTCGTCGAGATGACAACCGGCCAGCGGCGCGCGGCCACACAAGGCAATGCAGATATCGAGGAAGTCCGGGTATTTCTGCGTCCGCGCACCGAGCACGCTGTTGGCGTAGACCACCGCGTTGGACTCGGCCCAGACGATTTGTTCACCCGCCGTCGGCGCGGTGTCGAGCAGGTAGGGCGCGCAAGTGAAGCTCAATTGCGCGCCCATCGCCATGTAGGCGTCGCCCAAGGCACTGGCCGGCTCGCCCAGGGCCGGATCGACGCCGAGCTCACGCCAGCGGCGCTGGTCCACGGAAATCGAATTGAGGGTGGTGGGCACGCATACCTTTGCGCCCCACTGCACCAGTTGTTCGGCAAAACGCAGGCTGGCCGGGCCGGTATAAATGCAGCCGTCGATGTGGGCCTGGGTGATGTCCAGCAATTGTTCGGCGCCCTGGATGTCGGCCATGCGCAAGACGATTTGCATCGCCACCTGGGCAGCCTTGCCATGGACCCCGTCAAGCAGCGCCTGGTCCCGTTCGTTCAAACGGACAGTGGAGGGCTGGAACGGCTGCGCGCAAGTATTTTCCCCACGCCATTGGTCGTTGGGCCGACGCCCGGACAAGGTCAGGCGGTTGCCCTCGACACGCCCGAAGCCCTGGCCGCGCAAAGCGCTGAATGCTTCGCTGCCGATGCACAGCACCGGCAGGGAGCGCCGGAAAACCACCTCGGCGACAAGCACGCCCAGGGTCAGGATTTCATCGGCTTCGGCCAGCACCAGTGCCGCCGGTGCATGGCCGTTGCTGATCAGTTCCATCAACACGCTGCTGCCGGTGCAAGAGCCACGCCCGCTGGGAATCGCCAGCACGCGCCCGGCCAGGCGCTCGCCACTGAGCGGGTGGTGTCGGTCGATGACTTCGCCCGTGGCCGGATCAACCCCGCCCCAAAAGCTCAGGCCGACATCGGCGAACAACAGGCTGCCCTCGGCGGCACCCTCGACCAGGCTGCGGCCCTGCAGGCGGATAGGCGTGCTCGGCATGCCGCGATCCTCAGTAATAAACCTGCGGCACGGTCAGGTTGGCCGGCGGTATGTCGCTGCCGACCCACTTCACGAAGAGCTCCTTGTAGCGGCCGGTCCGCACCTGCTGGTTGACGAACAGGTTGAGGTAATTGAGCAGGCCGTATTCGTTGCGTTTGGCGCCGAGGGATACGTAGTCGATGACGTAAGGCGCGTCTCCGGCGATCTTCAGGCCCTTGTACTTGCCCGATTTTATGGTCGCGGCAGCGACGGTGTTGGTCACCACGGTGGCATCGATGTGGCCCTGGGCGACGGCCAGCAGTGTGTCGTTCTGCGATTGATAGGCGCGGAAACTGCCGCTGCCCCAGCTCTTCTGGTCTTTCTCCAGGGCAATGGCTTCATAGGTGCTGCTGGTGTTGCCGAGCTTCTTGCCCTTGAGGTCGGCGTAGCCGTTGATGCCGGTGTCGTCGCGGGTCAGCACGACCATCTGGAAAGCGAAGTAGGGCACGGTCAGGCCGACGGTTTTGGCCCGCTCCAGGGTGTCGGAAGTGGAGGCGACGATGACATCGGCGCGGCCCGAGAGCAGCGCGGGGATTCGGTCGGAGAATGGCGTTTCCACAACCTCCGCGTCGACGCCGAGAACCTTCGCCAGATCGTGGCAATAGTCCACGTCGAATCCTGCCGGTTTATTGCTTTCATCACGAAAGCCCATCGGAGGGAAGTCCAGTGTCACGGCGCAACGCAGTTTCCCCGAGCCGATGATGTCGTCGAGTTTGTCGGCGTGGGCGGGAAGGATGAGCAGGGGAAACAGGGCCACGCCGAGGGCTACGGCCAATGCAGGGTTTTTCATAAATGCCTCGCTGTCGAATAAGTGCTGGGAAATATCGTATTGAGGATTTCGTATACGATATTAAATAAGCAATCGACGTGCCTGTTTTTGTTTTCCCGATAAATCGTCAGTAAGCGCTTGATATACCGAGGGTTGCCGATGCTGCTTGCTGACGTTGGCGAGCAGGCGTGTCAGGTGCGGTGTTACAGATAGGAGCAGTGGTACTCGCGCACGCCCGATAAAGGAACAGCAATCAGCGCTGGTTTTCCCGGTATTGGCTGGGAGACAGGCTGGTCAGGGCGCGGAACTGGCGACTGAACGCACTGTGATCGGTGTAGCCGCAGCGCAGGGCGATCTCGGTGATGGGCAAGTCCTGCTCCAGCAGCAAGCGTGAGGCTTCTTCCAGGCGCGCCTTGTGAATCATTTGCCGGGGCGTGAGCTGGAAGATGCGCTTGCAGTGTCGCTCCAGTTGCGCCACCGACACCCCGGCGATGGCGGTCAGCTCGGCCAGGCTGATGGTACGGGCGAAGTGGCGCTTGATGTGTGCATCCACCGCCGCCAGCTTCTGGAACGCCGGATGGCTCGATTGTGGCAGTTGCAGGTCACGGGAGATTCCGGCCAGGCCGACGATCCGGCCAGTGAGGTCGTGCAGGGCCAGTTTGTGGGTGAGGCACCACACTGGCTGGTTGCCGTAATACAGGTGCAGTTCGAGTTGGTCGGCCAGTTCTCTTCCGCTGGCGAGCACTCGGCGGTCCTGTTCGGTGTACAGCGGGCCGAAGCGTTCCGGGAATACCTGTTCTGCGGTGAGGCCGAGCAGGTCGTTGCGCTCTTTGAAACCGCAGCGTCGGGCCAGGGTCTGGTTGACGAAGGCATAACGGGCCTGGTTGTCCTTGATGAAGAACACTGTGTCGGTGAGGGTGTCGAGCAGCGGCGCGATGGGTTGCAGGCTCTGGAGCAGGGTGTCGAGGTCGCAGGGGGGCAGGGAGGCGAGTGAGGGGTACATGGGCGGTGTCGTTTTTTTGTGAGGCAGGGAGTGTCGGATGGAAGTGATGCGATTGTCACGTGCTCCGTCGTCGGTCTGGCTTTATCTGTCTCGGGCTGTCTATTGGTGTATATCCGTTGCTGTGGTAACGGCCACTTAGGGTTCCGCCCTTACGGCGGCTCACTTTTGGAGGAGCGCCAAAAGTAAGCAAAAGCGCTTTGCCCCACCACTCGGTGCCCTCGCCTAGGCTCGGCATGCCCTCACTCCGGCATTGCTCCGTGGGCCGCCGCGAAGGGCCATCCATGGCCCAGCGCGGCTAACCCGGCATCCATGCCGGGTTACCCACTGCGCAATGCCTGCGTTCGGCCAGCGTGGTTAATGGGGCGCTGCGATCAAAGTCAAAAGCAGAGCAAGAGCAAGAGCAAGAGCAAGAGCAAGAGCAAGAGCAAGAGCCGGGCACATACTGGCACTCACGCGACTGTCCTACCGCCTTCGCGAGCAGGCTCGCTCCCACATTGGATTTTCGGCAAACGCAGATTTCATGGCATACAGAGAACCCCTGTGGGAGCGAGCCTGCTCGCGAAGAGGCCAGCCCATCCAACATCTTCATTGGCTGGCAGTCCGCCATCGCGAGCAAGCTCGCTCCCACAGGGAAACGCGAACCAACCGAAACCAGGTCGGCTACTAGGCCGCCTCGCGGCGGCCCACGGAGCAAGGTCTGCCTTCAGTCATTTGGATCCAAAGAACCTTCGGTCCATTGCTTTGAACTCAGCCACGGCGATCCCTTCTAGATGCACCTCAATCAAGCCGAGGAACCCCCTGCGCAATGCCCAGAATCCTGACTTACCCTACGCCCGAAGAAGATCTGACCGAGCACAATGCCAAGCTGTTTGGCTCACCCAAGGAGCGGCTGGATTTCTACCGGCGGGAAATCCAGTACGAAACCAGTATTCTCGCCAATCGAACCGACGCGTATCTGGCCGCACAGTCTTTCCTGGTGATTGCCTTCGCGTCGTGCATGGCCAACCTGAATCCGGAGTGGGGCAAGCTCTTCACGCTGATCGTGCCGCCATTTCTGGCGCTGCTCGGTTTCCTAAGTTCGCTCAACGCCTGGCCGGGGATTCGGGCTGCCTACGAGATCATCGACCATTGGCATTTCAAACAAAGCGAACTGCTGCGCAGTGAACCGTTGATGGGCCTGGCCTACGATGATTCGCCGCTGTTCAGCGAGCGCGAGTCGACCCACAAGGGCTATCGCAAGTCGCTGCTGTTTTCGGTGCGCACACCGTGGATCTTTGCGGCGTTCTGGGTGTTGCTGGGAGTGTATTCGGTGTTCATCCAAGTGACCGACCCGGGTGGCTGACGGTCACTTTTTTCGGCGCTCATACCACGCCAGTGCGGGTTGGGTGCTCACGCCGTGCACCAGGACGCTCAGTGCCACCACTGACAGCGTAAGATCGATGCACAGCTGCGCCACTTCGGGTTGCAGGTGATGGTTCAAGGCGTAGAACAGGTAAAACAGGCTGCCGATGCCGCGTATGCCGAACCAGCCGATCAATAACCGTTGCGGCCCATCCAGCAATCTCCCCCAAGGCATCGCCAACACGCTCAACGGCCGGATCACCGCGAACAGCAAGGCACCGATGGCCAAGGCCCGCCAATCCCAGTGATGGGCAAGGACCACGCCGAGCAGTGTGACCAGGAACACTTCCATGGAGCGCTCCACCAGGCTGCCGAACGCCAGCATGTCGCTCATCATCACCCCGGCCGCCACCTGGCCGTCGTCCAGGGCCTGGGTGTCGCCGTGCACGGCCTGCTCCGGTTCTACCGCTTCATGGCCCACCAGCGGTTGCACCAGATGCTCGGCCGGCGGCGCGTTTTCATCGGTAGACTCGACTTCCGCCTGACGCAATCCCAGGCCGGCGGCGAACACCGAAAGAAAGCCATAAGCCTGCACCGACTCCGCCGCCACGTAGGCCAGGGCGATCAGGGCCAGGGCCAGGTAATCGTTTGGCGACAGGGTACTGTCGGCGTTCCTGATGCGCATCGACAAGGTCAGCCGGCCGATGCCACGCCCCAGCCAGTAACCGATCAACAGCCCCGCCGGTACGGCCCACAAGACGTTGCGCAAGGCCCACTCGCCGAGGAATCCGCTGCCGTCTTCCTGCAGCATGAGCAAGCCAAGGATGACAAAGGGAAATGCAGTGCCGTCGTTCAGCCCGGCTTCCCCGGACAGGCCGAACCGCACGCGATCATCGTCGCGGGCATCATTGACCTGCACCAGTGCCGCCAGCACCGGGTCGGTGGGTGCGAGCATCGCGCCGATCAGCATGGACACGCCCCATCCGAGCCCAAACAGGTAGTGCAAGGTCAGGCACAGGCCGACGATGGTCAGGATCATCACCGGACCGGCCAGCCCGTAGGCCACGCGCCAGCTGCGGTTCTTCAATGGCAGGCGCAGCTTGAGGCCGCTGACGAACAGCGAGAACACCACGGCAACTTCGGTCAGATGCTCCATCCAGCCTGACGAATCGTCGACCCCCAGCCGCAGCAGTCCCAGCCCCGCCGGACCAATGGCGACGCCCAGCACCAGGCACACGGCCGAGGTGGTGACCGGCATCCAGCGCAGGTAGGACGACGTCAGGGCCAGGGTCAGCAAAACGGCACCGAGCACCGCTACCCACACTGTGAAAATCATCGTTGCTCCTTGGGTTGGGGTCACTCATTTCCTTGTGGCGAGGGAGCTTGCTCCCGCTGGCCGCGCAGCGGCCTTTCTTTGGGGGCCGCTGCGCACTGGAGCGCCAGCCCGACCCAGCGGGAGCAAGCTCCCTCGCCACGAAAAGCAGCCTTGCCTTGCGTTCGAGGGTGTTAGCGAAGCGAGGGTTCCCCGGCATATCGGCAGGCTCCCGTTTATCCGGGCGCTTTTCGATCCAGGGGAATTTTTTCCCGTGCGCGAGGCTCTGCAATGGAAGAGACGTGCTGATCGAGCGTCCCGTCGAGAAACCCAAGAGGCCTTTATGACTGCGCTGACATCCCTCCAATCCAGGCCTGCCACCGCGCAGCCATTCACCACTGCGGGCAACGTTCGTCAATGCTACGAGCGGCTGCTGCAGGGCCCCGACGACAGCGACAAGCAAGCCGATGCCCAAGCCTTTCTCCAGCCTTTGCTGGAGCAGGCCGCGGCGTTGCCCCAGGAGATGCCCGACGATCCGGCGGCGCTGCTTGCCTGGGTAGAACAGCACAGCGCCGGCGTGGCCCGGCAGTACGCCGACTACCTGGAACGACGCAAGAGTGGCGGTCGTCGGGAGTTCTTCCACAGCAAGGCCCAGGCGTTGTACTTCCTGCAGGCCGTGGCGCCGACCAAACTGGTGGATGGCGCCTGGTTGTACGGCGTGCTCAGGCATTGGCATGACCACCGTTTCGAAGGGCTGCTGTGTACCTATCTGGAAGAGCTCGGCGATGGCGTGCCGGCCCAGAACCATGTGGTGCTCTACCGCAAGCTGCTGGCCGAACATGGCCTGTCGGACATGCCCGACATCCACGATGACCGCTACCTGCAAGGTGCGGTGCAACTGGCTTTGGGTTATGCCGGCGACGAGTATCTGCCCGAGGTCATCGGCTACAACCTTGGCTACGAACAACTGCCACTGCATTTGCTGATCAGCGCCTATGAGCTGAGCGAACTCGACATCGACCCGTATTACTTCACGCTCCATGTGACCATCGACAACGCCAGCACCGGCCATGCCCACAAGGCTGTGCAATCGCTGCTGCAACTGATGCCGATGGAGGCGGATCGCGAATCCTTCTGGCGTCGGGTCACCCTGGGCTATCGCCTCAACGACCTGGGGCAGGGCAGCCGGGCGGTCATCGAGTCGTTTGACCTGGAACGCGAGGTCCTCGACATGCTCGAGCGCAAGCGCCCGTTTGGCCAACACATGCATTCCGATTACTGCAAATTCGAAGGCAAGACCGTCAACCAATGGCTGGCGGAGCCGGGGCAGCTGGAAGGTTTCCTCAAGGCCATGCAAGGCAAAGGCTGGATCCGGCGCCACGAAGATCCGCAGAACAGCCGCTTCTGGACCCTCATCGAAGGCGCAGGCGCGGCGATGTTCGGGGTCTTCAGCCCTTTCGAAAAGCAGCTGTTGCACGATTGGATCGCCGGCGACTGGTTGGAGGAGCGCGGTCGCTCCGGTGCCCGCCGCAGCCTTGGCGCGGCGCAGGATACCCAGGCACCGACGCAGGATCCGGACGTGCAGAACCTGCAGCAATTGCTGCGGGGCAAGGCGCCCGATGCGCAGATGCAGATCCTCATGCCCTGGCTTTCGCCGCGCGCCCATAGCCATCCGGCCGGGCTGCTGGCGACCCGCCGGTTCATCGAACTCAAATCCGCCCTTCGTTAGGAGCCCTGCATGAATCAGGAAGATCGCCTGTCAGAACCCGACCTGGCGCTGCTGCAACTGGGTCGCCGCCTGCACGCCGACGGCTACCGTTTCATCACCCCGACACCGTTGACCCATGAGCGGGTCAATAAACGGCCCGGCAACGAGCGCTCGAAGACCCTGCGGGACGTTTTCGGCTGGTCGCGGCCGTTCGCGCCTGGGCTGATTTCCGCCGATGAGCAGCGTCAGTTGCAGGAGGCGCAGGTGCTGGAGGAACGTGACGGCCTGTTATACAGCCGCGTGCGCTGGTCGAGCCTGGACGGGATGCTGTTCGCCCATTCGCAGTTTCCCACCCAGGCCAATGACGCAGTATTTTTCGGCCCGGACAGCTATCGGTTCGCCCATCTTATCCATACCCACCTGCAACAGAACTTCACCGCGGTGCATCGGGCCGTGGACATCGGCTGCGGTGCCGGTGTCGGGGCCATGGTGATTGCCCGCGCCCGGCGCGAGGCCGAGGTGCTCGCCGTGGACATCAATCCCCTGGCCCTGCGCCTGTGCGCGGTCAACGCCGCGCTGGCCGAGGTCGCCAACGTCGAGGTCGCCCACAGTGATGTTCTCGGGGACGTCGAGGGCAGCTTTGACCTGATCGTTGCCAACCCACCGTACATGGCCGACCCGGCCGAGCGTGCCTATCGCCATGGCGGCGGCGCGCTGGGCGCCGGCCTGTCGCTGCGTATCGTCGAGCAGGCGTTGCCCCGGCTTACGCCTGGTGGCTCGCTGGTGCTCTACACCGGCGTGGCGATGGTCGACGGTCGCGATCCGTTCTTGGAGGCGCTTGGCCCTTGGCGCGATTCGGCGCAGTACGCCTGGACTTACCGGGAACTGGACCCGGATGTCTTCGGCGAGGAATTGCTGACCCCGGGTTATCAGGACGTGGAACGGATCGCCGTGGTGGCGTTGGTTGTCACCCGCACGGGTGCGGGTATCGGAGGGAACATCGATGAACAGGCGTCTGAAGTTCGGCATTGAAGAGGAATATTTCGTCACCGACCTGCAAACCCGGCACATGCCCGACCAGCCGCCCGCGGCGGCGATTGCGGCATGCCGGGAGGAGCTGGGTGAGCATTTCGCCCACGAGATGTTTCTGAGCCAGGTGGAGATGGCTTCGCCCATCTTCCAGAACCTGGCGGAGGCCGCCGATTACCTGGCCCAGGTGCGTAGCGGCCTGACGCGGCGCCTGGCACCCCACGGCCTGGGATTGTTGAGCGCCGGTTCACATCCGATGACCACGGTCGGCTTGCAGCCCACCGACGAGCTGCACTTCCAGCAATTGTTCGACGACTACCAGCGAGTGGCGCGCCGCAGCGTGTTATCGGGCCTGCATGTACACGTGGAAGTACCGGGTGATCAGGACCGGGTCAAGGTCATGAACGAAGTGTTGCCGTGGCTGCCGATGTTGTTGGCGCTGAGTGCATCTTCGCCGTTCTGGAACGGCGGCTACAGCGGCTTCAGCAGTTATCGCCAGGTGGCCTGCGATGAATGGCCGCGGATGGGCGTGCCGGAGTTCTTCGCCGACGAGGCCGCGTTCAACGGCTACGTCGACATGCTCACGCGCACCGGCTCCATTCGCCAGCCCAGCGATTGCTGGTGGGTGCTCAGGCCGTCGTCGCGTTACCCGACGCTGGAGCTGCGCATCTGCGATGCCTGCCCGCGGATCGACGACGTCCTGTGCCTGGTTTCGCTGTTTCGCCTGATGGTTGCCCATGCCTGCGCCCAGCCCAAGCCTGGGGCCAATTACAGCCTGATGTCGCAGTGGATCCTCAAGGAAAACCGCTACCGGGCCAAGCGCCACGGCATCCTGGCGGAGTTCATCATTGAGGGGCAGGAACAACCCATGCTCATTGGCGAATGGCTGAACCTGGCCGAGCAGACCTTCGCCGACACCGCCACAGCGCTGGGTGTACAGGACGTGTTCAAGCAGGCCCGCCGGATCGTTCAGGAGGGCACCAGTGCTGATCGCCAGGTCGTGCTGTATGAACAAGGCTTGCTGCTGGGGGACTCCATCGAACAGGCCTTGATGCGGGTGGTTGATCAGTTGCTGTCGGAAACCGCCGGCATGCCCGTGGCCGATCCTACCCTTGCGCAAGTTGCAGGTGGCCCATGACCAGTAAAACTCTTGAAGATTACAACCGCATGCGCGACTTCGCCGCCACCCCGGAACCGGCGGCGAAACGCTCGCGCAAAGCGGCGAAAACCGCCCATGCCTTGCAGTACTGCATCCAGAAGCACGACGCCACGCGGCTGCATTACGATTTTCGCCTGGAGCTGGACGGCGCGCTCAAGAGCTGGGCAGTGCCCAAGGGACCGTCCCTGGATCCGAAGGTCAAGCGCCTGGCCGTGCATGTCGAAGACCATCCGCTCGATTACGCGACCTTCGAGGGCAGCATTCCCGAAGGGCATTACGGCGCCGGTGATGTCATTGTCTGGGACCGGGGCGTGTGGATTCCCCAGGGCGACGTACACGAAGCCTATGAGAAGGGCCGGCTCAAGTTCGAACTGCGCGGAGAGAAACTCGCCGGCCTGTGGAACCTGGTGCGCACCCATATGCCCGGTAAACAGGAGCAATGGTTCCTGATCAAACACCAGGACGACGCGGCCCGTCCGGAGAGCGAGTACGACGTGGTCCAGGCCGAGCCGGACAGCGTGCTCAGCGACCGCACGATCGTGCCCAAGCGTCGAGGCAAGGCCGCTGCCGCCAAAGCGGTAAAACAACCGGAAAAAGCCGCGCCGCCGAAGTCGTCGAAAAAAAATGCGAAGACCACCCTCAGCGGCGCCGTTGCCGGCCCGATTCCCGAGACCCTCAAGCCGGAACTGGCGACGCTGGTGGACAGCGCGCCCGATGGCGACTGGCTCTACGAAATCAAGTTCGACGGCTACCGGGTCATGGCGCGTATCGACGACGGCGATGTGCGCTTGATCACCCGCAACGGCCATGACTGGACCCACAAACTGCCGAAACAGGCCGAGGCCTTGGCCGGGCTCGGATTGGAATCGGCCTGGCTCGACGGTGAAATGGTCGTCGCCAATGAGCAAGGCGTGCCGGACTTCCAGGCCTTGCAGAATGCCTTTGATGTCGGCAGCAGCGGCAAGATCGCCTATTACCTGTTCGATTTGCCCTACCTCAACGGCATGGATCTGCGCAAAGTGCCGGTGGAGGAGCGTCGGGCCGCGCTGGCAGCGGTGCTTGAAGCGAATGAAGATCCGTTGCTGCGTTTTTCCGACGCCTTCGAGGAAACCCCCGAAGCACTGCTCAACAGCGCTTGCCAGATGCGCATGGAAGGATTGATCGGCAAACGCCAGGGCAGCGCCTATGTGTCCCGGCGCAGCAGCGACTGGATCAAGCTCAAATGCAAGAATCGCCAGGAGTTTGTCGTGGTCGGCTTCAGCGAGCCCAAGGGCTCGCGCAGCGCGTTCGGTGCCTTGTTGCTGGGCCTGCATGACGTAGACAGCGGTGAGCTGCGGTATGCCGGCAAGGTCGGCACCGGTTTCAACGAGACGACGCTCAAAAGCATCTACCAGCAGCTGTTGCCCCTGGAAACGAAAAAAGCCGCCGTGGTCAACCCCCCCACTGGTTACGAGGCCAAGGGCGTGCACTGGCTCAAGCCGGAATTACTGGCCGAGGTGGCATTTGCTGAAATGACCAAGGAAGGTTCGGTACGCCACGCGGTGTTCCATGGCTTGCGCAACGACAAGCCGGCCAAGGCGATTACCCAGGAACTGCCGAAACCGATAGAGAAGCCCGCCAGGAAAAAAACCGCCGCCAAGGAGGAGCCGGCACCGGCCAAGCCCAAGACGAAAGCCAAGGCCAAGACCACCCAGGCACCGACTCTGGACGGCAAGGTGCGCATTACCCACCCGGACCGGATCATCGATGCCAGCAGTGGCACGACCAAGATGCAACTGGCCGAATACTACGCCAGCGTTGCCGAGTTCATCCTGCCGGAACTGGCCGACCGTCCGGTGGCCCTGGTGCGCGCGCCGGATGGCATCGCCGGCGAGCTGTTCTTCCAGAAGAACCCCGAGCGCCTGGCGATTCCCGGCATCACCAGCCTGGACAAGGACCTGACCGGGCAACCGGTGATGATCATCAACAACGCCGAAGCGCTCATCGGTGCGGTGCAGATGAGTACCGTGGAGCTGCACACCTGGAACGCCACTTCGGTAGACCTGGACAAGCCCGACCGTTTTGTCCTCGACCTTGACCCGGACCCGGCGCTGCCGTGGAAAAGCATGGTGGAAGCCACCCAACTGACCTTGTCGGTGCTGGATGAACTGGGCCTGAAGGCGTTTCTCAAGACCAGCGGCGGCAAGGGTATCCACGTGGTGGTGCCGCTGACCCGCAAGTTGGGCTGGGACGAGGTCAAGGGCTTCAGCCACGCCATTGTCAGCCACATGGCCAAGCTGTTGCCCGATCGCTTCTCGGCGGTATCGGGACCGAAAAACCGGGTGGGGCGGATTTTCATCGATTACCTGCGCAACGGCCTGGGCGCCACGACCATTTGTGCCTATGCCGCCCGCACCCGTGAAGGGCTGCCAGTGTCGGTACCGATTTATCGCGAAGAAGTGGCCGAGCTCAAGGGCGCCAACCTGTGGAATGTGCACAACGTGCATGAGCGCCTGGCCGAGGTGGGGCATGAGCCTTGGGCGGACCTGAAGAAAACCCGCCAGGGCATCACGGCCGATATGCGTCGGCGGATTGGGATGAAGACCACCGCCAAGTAGCTGAAGGCGGACTCATTATCTGGAGCTGGACTGCCTTCGTGGCGAGGGAGCTTGCTCCCGCTGGGGTGCGCAGCAGCCCTGAGCTTTTTGCGGTCGCTGCGCAACCGAGCGGGAGCAAGCTCCCTCGCCACAAAAGCAGTTGCCACTGGAGAGCGCCTCTAGCCACAAAAAGGCCATTTCCACTAGAGGCATCTCTGATACAAAAGGGATTATCCTGCTGGAAGTCCCATCCCTGGCCGGCCATCTGCCTAGTAAACCCGCGCCCGCCGCAATTGCTCGATCGCTTCGATCAATTCGTCATAAGACACCGGTTTGCCGATGTGCTGGTCAAAACCCGACTGCTGCGACTTGTGCATGTCGACAGACGCACCGTACCCGGTCAGGGCGATGGCCGGGATGTTTTTGATGTGGGGTAACTCGCGCAACGCCTGCATCAGTTCATGGCCATTCATCACCGGCATGCCCAGGTCCGAGATCACCACGTCGTAACGGGCGTCCCGGGCCGCTTCCAGCGCTTGCAACGGTTGATCGAATGCAACGACGTTGGCGTCTTCCATTTCCAGCAGCAGCTTGAGGGTATCGAGCACGTCGGGGGAATCGTCCACCAACAACACCGTCAAGCCGCTCAGGCGTCCGGATTGCTCTTCGCAGGCTTGCGGCTTGGGCGCCAGCTCGGCGCTGCTCAAGGGCAGGCGGATGGTGAACGTACAGCCTTTGCCCAGCCCTTCGGACTTGACCTCGACGCTGCCGCCGTGGGCTTCGGTCAACTGCCGTACCAGCGACAGGCCGATTCCCAGCCCTTCGCGCTGATGGGTCGCATGCTGGGTCTCGGCCTGGCCGAACAGATCGAACACTTCGCTCAAGTGTTCCGCGGCAATACCGACGCCTGAATCCTTGACGTCCAGGCGAGCCATGCGCCCGTCCTGGCTGGCGATCAACTGCACGCGGCCCCCGTTCGGGGTGAATTTCAGCGCGTTGTTCACCAGGTTCCAGATGATCTGCTCCAGCCGGGTCGGATCGGCGTTGACAATCAGCTCGCTGCCGGGCCCTTCGGGCAGTTCCAGAGTGACCTTGTTCGGGTGATTGTCGTTGATCACCACGGTGTAGATGTCTTGCAGCACGCGACCCAGATCGACCGCCAGGCGCTTGAGCTTGAGCTTGCCGGTGCGTACCCGGGCTACGTCCAGCAGGTCGTCGATGATACGCGCCTGGCTGGTGACAGCGTCGCAGATGGTGTTGACCGCCCTGGCAGCCGCAGTGACGCTCTTGGTCACCGGCAGGCGGCGCAGCAATTCGGCGTTGAGCTGGATCAGATTCAGCGGGTGCTTCAGTTCGTGGGACATGACCGCGAAGAACTCATCCTTCAAGTGGCTGTTGTTCTGGGTTTCCATGAGCCGCTGGGTCTGTTCTTCGTGCAGGCGCTTATGCCCGGTGAGATCACGGGCAATCTTCACGTAGCCCTGCAAGTAGTCGCCACTGAGCAGCGTGACCTCGCCGCTGCAGAAGAAGCGGCTGCCGTCCTTGCGTTGATGCCAGCGCTCGTCTTCGCAACGGCCTTTGGCACGAGCGGTGCTCAGTTCGGTTTCAGGAGCGCCGTAGCTACGGTCTTCCGGGGTAAAGAGGAAGTCGTAATAAGCGCCTTCGGCTTCGGCCTTGGTATGGCCGAAAATCAGCTGCGCGCCGGTGTTCCAACTGGTGATCACGCCATGTTCGTCGAGCAGGATGATCGCGTAGTCGCGGGTGCTTTCGGCCACCAGGCGCATGCGCTCTTCGCCCAGGCGCAACTCTTCTTCAGCGGCCCGGCGCTTGGTAATGTCGATAAAGGTCAACACCGTGCCGTCGATGTGGTCTTCGCTGGAGCGATAGGGCAGCAGGCGGGCGATGTACCAGCGGTCATCCTTGCTGCTGACTTCGCGCTCGATCATGTTCAGCGACTCGAACACCTGGGTGGCGTCCGCAGCCATCTCCGCATAGTCCAGGCGGTGAGTGATGTCGAGCAGTGAACGGCCGGTGTCCACCGGGAGCATGCTGAAGATTTCCGTGGCCCGCGGGGTGAACCATTTGATGCGCATGCTGCGGTCGACGAATACCGTGGCGATGTCGGTGGAGGCGATCAGGTTGGTGAGGTAGTCGTTGATCTTGTCGGTTTCCTCGACCTTGGTCTTGAGCTCGTAGTTGACCGTCAGCAACTCTTCGTTGATCGATTGCAGCTCTTCCTTGCTGGTTTCCAGCTCCTCGGTGGCCGAGCGCAGTTCCTCGTTGATGGCCTGCATTTCTTCATTGGAGGCCTTGAGCTCCTCGCTGGAGACCTCGGCCTGCTCGATGGTGTCCTGCAGGTGCGACTTGGTCCGCTGCAGCTCGCGCTCCAGATTGGCCAGCACCTGGTTTTCGGTCTGGCTGGTGATGGCGGTAACCTGCTGGCTGGGGTCGACTTCCTCCTCCTCGAACACGACAAGGACAAAATCGCCATCGGATTCGTCGTCGCGATACGGCTGGACCAGCAGGTCCACCAGGAAGCGTTTGCCATCGCGCTCCATATTGACCTGGCGGGACTTGACCGGCTGGCCGTTCTGGTTCACCTGGAACAAGGCGGTGCGGATTTCCAGGCGCAGCTGCGGGTTGATCAGCGTCAGCAGGTTACGCGACATCTCGCCGCCAACGTGGCGCAGATAGCGGCCGGCGGTTTCGATCATGTGCAGGATGTCGCCATTGCTGTCGACAATTATGCTCGGTGGCGCGGCCCGTTCGATGGCACGCAAGTGGATATCGGCAAACGACACCTTGCGCGGCGCGATGATTTGCGGCGCGGCCAGGGACGAGGTGCTGCGCACGTAACCGCCACGGGGCATGGTCGGGGTTCGGCGGCTGGCGGCAGTGCCATATTTGGCGCGGAAGATCCGGTTGCGCTTGTCCACCGGGCTGAACAGCTCGCTGCAGGCATCGGCCGACTCCGACGAACCGAGGAACAGGTAGCCTCCCGGGCGCAGGGCAAAGTGGAACATCTGCAGGATTTCCCGCTGCACCTCGCGGTCGAGGTAGATCAGCAGGTTGCGGCAGACGATCAGGTCGATCTGCGAGAAGGGCGGGTCCGACAGCAGGCTGTGTTTGGCAAACAGCACGCGCTCGCGGATTTCCTTGCGCACACGGTACGTCGTGCTTTCCTTCAGGAAATATTGGCGCAGGCGAGTGGGCGGCACGTCGGTAATGATCGCTTCCGGGTAGGCGCCGCCGCGCCCCACGGTAATGGCGCGTTCGTCGATGTCGGTGGCGAATATCTGCAGCTTGGCGTTGCTCGAATCGTGCTGTAACTGATCGCTGAGCAACATGGCCAGGGTATAGGCCTCTTCGCCGGTGGAGCAGCCGGCCGACCAGACCCTGATTTCCTCAGGCGGCACGCTACCCGGCTCGACCGGCTTAAACAGGTTGGGCAGGACGTCGCGCTCCAGGGCTTCGAAGGCTTCGCGATCGCGGAAGAAATTGGTCACCCCGATCAGCAGGTCGCCCAGCAGCGCCTTGGTTTCTTCGGGGTGATTCTGCAGATACGCGTAGTAGGCGCCCAGATCTGGCTGGGCGGTGACCTGCATGCGCCGTTCGATACGCCGCAGCACGGTGGCCCGCTTGTAATGCTTGAAGTCATGCCCGGTGCCAGCGCGCAGCTGCACCAGGATGTCATGCAGCGATTGCTCGGCGGCGACTGCTTCGCGTTCGGAGGTTGGCGGTTGGGTCTTGATTTCCGGGTCGTTGGCCGTCGGCAGACGAATATTCTGAGAATTTCGCCACAGCTCCAAGAGCTTTTGCGGCATCTCCACCACGGGAAGCACCAGGTCGACCATCTGGGTGTCGATGGCGGCTTGGGGCATGCCGTCGAATTCGGCGTCCTGGGGCGATTGGGCGATGGTCACGCCGCCCTGTTCCTTGATGCGCGACAGGCCCACGGCTCCGTCGGAGCCGGTGCCCGACAGCACCAGGCAGAATGCCCGCTCCTTGTGTACGTCGGCCAGGTCACGGAAAAACAGGTCGATAGCCACATGCCCGCCGAGGCGCGGCTCGGCCGGCTTGACCTTCAGATATCCGTCGTTCATCGACAAATGATGGGCGGGGGAAATGACATAGACATGGTTTTTCTGGATAGCGACCGTCTCGCTCACCTGGAGCACCGGCATCTTGGTCGATTCCTGGATGATCTTGTCGGCGATGCTTTGATGGTCTGGAGCCAGGTGCAGGACGATCACGAACGCCATGCCATTGTCCTTGGGCATGTGCTCGAAAAATTGCTTGATGGCCTGCAAGCCGCCCGCGGAGGCGCCGATTCCTACTACCGGAAAATCGAGGTTGCTGGGGCTCAACTCTCGTCGCTGTGGCACGTTGGGAGAGCGTTTGCTTGATGAAGACATATGACATTGGCCTTAGGAAGGGCGGCGCAGCGGTCCAGCGCTGTCGCCTCGATATTCAGGGTGCAAAAACTCGCAGGATAGTCGGGTTAGGCGAAGATTGCGAAGTGGATGTTCGCCTGACCGCGGCTTCCGTCATTGTGCGCCTCGACGCGGGCTCAGCCCACCGGCACGCGAAGGTATTCCGGTTGCAGGTAGTTGAACCACAGCAGGATCATTTCCACCAGGATCGTGACCAGCACCAGTAAACCGACGCCCCAGACGCTCGCTGAATACAATAGCCCTTGTTCTTTCTTCAGGCCCATGAACTTGGGTAGACCGACGAACAGCAGGAATGTCGAGTAGACCGAGGCGAGCAACAGGACCACCACCGCCAGCCAGCGGCTGGGGTACAGCCCGAAGATGCCGGCCAGGAAGTACGGGGTTGCGGTGTAGGCGGCAAAACCGATGCACTGGTTGATCGTGGGCCGAGCCTCGAAGGTGCGCGACATCCAGCGGATGAACAGCCCCATCAGCGAGACGCCGATCACGATTGTCAGGTAGAGCAGGGCGCACAGTTGCAAGGCGCTGGCCTGACTCAACCTCACGGTCTCGTTTTCGGCCAGGCTCCAGCCGGTCCAGGTGGTGCCGACGAACAGGCACACCGCCGGAATCAGCGCGAGCAACAGCAGATGGGCCAGGTAATGGTGAGGGTGAGCCTGCTCCTGCTCGCGAATGTCCCCCCAGGCAAATTCCGGATGGGTGAACAGCTTGACGAAAAGCACAGACATGACGACCTCCTGATCAGGACAGCCTCTGCATGAGGCTCATACCGTTATGAGGTACAGGATCGGCCAGGGGTTTCATTTATTTGGCGTGTCCGGGCGACGGCGCGATAAAGGGAATGATTCGAAACCGGGGGGGTCAACCCATCAGCATCCATGAAGGACTGAATGCCATGACTGTTGCCCAATCCCTGGTTGATTATCTGCAAGACCATGAACTGCGCCTGACCACCGCCGAGTCCTGCACCGCCGGGCTGATCGTCACCCTGTTGGCGGAAGTGCCGGGCAGTGGCTCGCTGATCGAAAGCGGCTATGTGGTGTATTCCCCCGAAGCCAAGCAGCGCTTGCTCGGCGTCAAGCCGCGCACCATCGATACCTTCAATCTCACCAGCCGCGAAGTCGCCGAGGAAATGGCCCTGGGCGCGCTGCGCGACGCCAACGCCAACGTCGCGGTCGCTACCACCGGCCTGCTCGGGCCGGACGACAAGGACGGCATACCTGCTGGCACGGTCTGTTTTGCCTGGGCGTTCGAGGTAAACGGCCAGCGTGCGCTGTTCAGCCGCCAGGAGCGATTCTTTGGCGACCGGCGCCAGGTGCAGTTGCTCTCCAGCGAGTACGCCTTGCGGCAATTGCCCGGCTATCACCAGCGTGCTTTGGCCGGTGAACTTCGATAGGAGCGGCCCCATGATCGATCAGCGTGAACAAGACGACCACCGCAGCCGCCAGTTCCCGGTGGAAGAGGACATGGCATTCCAGCACAAGGTCTGGCGCTTCGAGCGGGTCGGCTGGTACGTATTGGTGCTGTTGGTGATCCTGACCCTGCTCGGGCTGTTTTCCCGTGGTCCGCTGAGCAGCCGCGAAGCGCAAAGCGCGGACGGCAGCATTGGCGTCGAATACGAGATGTTCCATCGCAACGGCTCGGTCAATCCGCTGGTCATCCGTCTGCAAGGCGCGTCCAACGCCGTGCTGGAGGTGGAGCTCGGCGGCGATTGGCTGGAGGGGTTCGATGTGCAGAGCGTGCAACCGCAGCCAGTGCGTTCGGCCGCCGCGGGGCAGGGTATGAAGGTCTGGGTCCGGGCCGACGGGCAGGGGCGGGCCAACCTGCACCTGTCACTGCTCGGTGAAGGCCTCGGTAACTATAAAAGCCGCATCGCAACGCCCAATGGCGCCGAGGTCAGGTTCAATCAATTCATCTTTCCATAGGTGACGTATGGATTCGGTATTGCGAGCCGCCGCTATGTACGCGGTATTGTTGGTGTTGTTCAAGATCGCCGGGCGACGTTCGCTGGCGGAGATCACCACCTTCGATTTCGTCCTGTTGATGATCATCGGCGAGGCTACCCAGCAGGCATTGCTGGGGGACGATTTCTCGATGACCAATTCGTTCATGGTCATCGTCACGCTGATTGCCATCGATGTCGGGTTTTCGCTGCTCAAGCTGCGCTCCGACTGGGTTTCGCGGCTGATCGATGGTGGCCCGACCGTCATCGTCGAGGATGGGCGTATCTTGCAGGGACGCATGCGTCACGCTCGGCTGATAGAGGCAGACATCATGGAAGCGGCGCGCTCGAGCCAGGGCATCGAGACCCTGGATCGGATCAAGTTCGCGATCATCGAACGCAACGGGAAGATTTCGGTGATTGCCAAGGAGTGATCCTTGGTAGTGGCGGGGCTTTTGTGGCGAGGGAGCTTGCTCCCGCTGGGCTGCGAAGCGGCCCTGAAATCTTGCGGTCGCTACGCAACCGAGCGGGAGCAAGCTCCCTCGCCACAGAGTCAAAAGCCCGGAGCCCGGAGCCCGGAGCCCGGAGCCCGGGGACCACAGGTCCGCGGGATTGCGACGAGCTTTAAAGGATCGGCTTGCCCCCGGTCACCGCATACCGCGAGCCGGAGATGTAGCTGGACTCATCCGAGGCCAGCAGCACGAAGATCGGCGCCACTTCCACGGGCTGGCCGGGGCGCCCCAGTGGTGTCTGCGAACCGAAGTTCTGCACTTCTTCCTCGGGCATGGTGGCAACGATCAGCGGTGTCCAGATCGGCCCTGGCGCGACGCTGTTCACCCGGATGCCCTTGGGTCCGAGCATCTGCGCCAGGCCACCGGTGAAGTTGGCGATGGCGCCTTTGGTCGTGGCATAGGCCAGCAACGTCGGCTTGGGCATGTCCGAGTTGACCGAGGTGGTGTTGATGATCGATCCCCCGGCCTGCATGTGCGGCACCGCGGCCTGGCAGATCCTGAACATTGCGGTGATGTTGATATCGAACGTGCGCACCCATTCTTCGTCCGGAATCTCTTCCAGGGTTTCGTGAGTCATCTGGAACGCGGCGTTGTTGACGAGGACGTCGATGCGGCCGAAGCGCGCCACGGTTTCATCGACGACCTTGCGGCATTGGGCCTTGTCCGCCAGGTCACCGGGCAGCAACAGGCATTGCCGGCCGGCCTGTTCGACCCAGCGAGCGGTCTCCTTGGCATCCTCGTGCTCGTTCAGGTAGGAAATGGCCACGTCGGCGCCTTCGCGGGCGAAGGCGATGGCTACCGCTCGCCCGATGCCGCTGTCGGCGCCGGTGATCAGGGCAATCTTGTTCGCCAGGCGACCGGAACCCTTGTAGCTTTGTTCACCGCAGTCTGGATACGGGTCCATCTTCTGCTGGCTGCCTGGGACGGGCTGGCTTTGTTTGGGGAAGGGTGGGGTTGGGTAATCGGCCATTTTCATTCTCCATGGCAGGTGGTTGCGATGGAGGGTGGACTGTGGCGTTTCAGGCAGAGTTCGGTCGGACTTTCCCATCGGTCGATGAGCGAGCGTTTTGTCGACCGTGTTCATGTTCGGCTGAACGGGGACACGGTCATGCTCTCCAATGACAACAACGCTTCATAAGGAGAAGGGCATGTTCAGTCACATTCAGATTGGTGCGCGGGATCTACCGAAAATGGTCGCGTTCTACGATGCCGTCCTGGGGTGCCTGGGGTTGGTGCGCATGGACAGCGAAGACGACTCGGGCCCGCCCGGGGAAGGCTGGCATCAACCCGGCAGGCATTGGCCGCAGGTGTTCGTCCAGGTGCCGATCAATGGCCTGCCCGCAACCTGGGGCAATGGCATGCAAGTGAGCTTCGCCGCCGATTCGCCGCAGACCGTGCGCGCCGCCTGGGACATGGCCCTGGCGATGGGCGGTTTCGACGAAGGCGCGCCGGGGCCGAGGCCCCAGTATTCTAAGGATTACTTCGGGGCTTATTGCCGGGACCCGGAGGGCAACAAGTTGTGCTTTGTGCATACGCCGGATATGTGACCTCGGTCTTGAGGTGACCTGCTCTTGATGTGACCCGCTCTTGAGGTGATCCGCTGTTGTGGCGAGGGAGCTTGCTCCCGCTGGGCTGCGTAGCAGCCCCAAAATCTTGCGGTCGCTACGCAACCGAGCGGGAGCAAGCTCCCTCGCCACAAGGGGACCTGGTCAGTTCCGGGTCTTCAGGCTCCGCTCCATCCGCGCAAGACCCTCCTCCAGCAGGGCCCTCGGGCAACCGAAGTTCAGCCTCACGAATTGCCCGGCATCATCGCCAAAATCCATCCCGGCGCTCAAGCCGACCTTGGCTTCCTTCAGGAAAAAGGCTTGCGGATCGTCCAGCCCCAGCCCGGAGCAATCCAGCCACGCCAGGTAGGTCCCCTGGGGCACGGTCATGGTCACGCCCGGCAAGCGGTTCTTCACCGCGTCGACCAGGTAATCCCGGTTGGCTTGCAGGTAGGCCTTCAATGCCTCAAGCCACGGACCCGCTTCGCTGTAGGCGGCACGAGTCGCCTCCAGGCCCAGGGCATTGACGCTGTCGACCATGCCCGCCCTGGCGCTGTTGACCCGCTCGCGCAGCCTGGCGTTCTGGATGATCGCAAAGGAGGTTTTCAGCCCCGCGATGTTGTAGGCCTTGCTGGCCGACATCAGCGTGATGGTGCGCTCGGCAATCTCCGCACCGAGGCTGGCGGTGGGGATGTGCACGCGGCCATCGAAGCACAGTTCGGCATGGATCTCGTCGGAAATGATCCAGGCGTCCTGCTGGACACAAATGTCCGCCACGGCCTTGAGTTCATCGCGCCCGAACACCTTGCCCAGCGGGTTGTGTGGATTGCTCAGCAGCAGCGCGCCGCCGCCCTGCAAGGCGTCGCGCAATGCGCCCAGGGGCGTGTGGAACTCTCCGTCGAGCGGGGTGAAGGGCAGCTCCACCTTGTTCAGGTTCCAATGGCCCGGCGCATGACGCAGCGGCGGGTAGTTGGGCACCTGCACCACAACGTTCTGCTGCGGCTCGACCAACGCATGCAAAGCCATGTTGAAACCTGGCTCGACCCCCGGCAGGAACAGGATCTGCTGGGGCTCGACGCGCCAGCCATACTTGCTCCAGAGATCGGCGACGATGGCGGCGCGCAGGCTGTCCTGGGCCACGCTGTAGCCCAGCATCGGATGCTCAAGGCGCTTGTGCAGCGCATCGATCACCATTGGCGGGGCGGCAAAATCCATGTCGGCCACCCACATCGGCAATACCTCGGCCGGGTAACGGCTCCATTTGGTGCTGCCGGTGCCTTGGCGTTCGAACACCTGGTCGAAATCGAAAGTCATGGTGGTTCCATCAGTCAGGGATACAGAATCGGGCCATCATAAAGCAAAGAGGCTGTACAAAAAGATTGGTAGCTAATTGCCATTAGTTTGCTGCAATGCGCTACAGTTTCGTCCCGAGACGTCGATACGCCGCCGACGGACGCCCCGTTCATGACAAGGACAGCCCGATGAAATCGCCCCTGCGCTTTAACGATCACTACCGCAAAGCCGATCGCATCATGCTCGGGCTGCTCTGGCTCACGCTCCTGTATTCGCTGGGCCTGGCATTTCTCCATTCGACCTTCACCCAGGCGCTGCTGATCGGCGCACCAACGTGCCTGCTGGCGACGCTGCTCTACCGGGGCATCGGCGGCACCCGTGCGATGCGCTGCATCATCGCCATGGCGCTGATGGTCATGGCCGCGCTGCACATCAACCAGACCCGAGGCGTGATCGAGTTCCACTTCGGCATCTTCGTGCTGCTGGCGGTGTTGACGTTCTATCGCGACTGGCTGCCGATCGTCGTGGCCGCCGGTACCATCGCCGTTCACCACGTCGGGTTTCATTGGCTCCAGCATCAGGGCTACCCGGTGTTCGTGATGGATGCCCACGGCGGGTGGACGATGATTTTTGTGCATGCCTTTTATGTTGTCGTCGAAAGCGTGATTCTGATCTACCTGGCGAACCAGAGCCTGGCCGATGCGACGGACAACCAGGACGTGCTCGACAAGGTGCTGGCCGCCGCCGCGCGGTTGAGTCGTGACGCCGACACACAACGCAGCCAGGGCGTGAAAGTCTCATCCGGCGAGCGTTTCGACCATTTCCTCCTGCAAGTGACCAACCTGGTGGACGGTGTGGTGCGCGACACCCGTGACCTGTCGGACCTCGGCCAGGACCTGTCCCAGGTCGGCCAGACCCTGGAAAACGGTGCCCGGCACCAGTTGGACGAAGTGGCGCAGATGAGCGGCGCGATCGGCCAGCTGATGCAGGCCATGGAGAGTATTACCGGCCACGTCGGCCAGACGCTGCAACGCGCTGGGCAGGCCAACGAGCAAGTCAACCGGGGGCGCACCACGGTTGACCAGACCCGGGAAGAAATTCTCGAACTGGCGGGGCGGATCAACCTGACCAATGAAACCGTGCAACTGCTGGCCGAGCAGGCGCAGCAGATCGGCCAGGTGCTGGACGTGATCAACAGCATCGCCGAACAGACCAACCTGCTGGCCCTCAATGCGGCCATCGAGGCGGCCCGGGCCGGCGAGCAGGGGCGTGGGTTCGCCGTGGTGGCCGACGAGGTCCGGACGCTGTCCCAACGGACCTCGACTTCCACCACGGAAATCCAGCAGATCATCGCCAAGCTGCAACAGGGCAGCCGTCAGGCTGCGATCGCCATGCAAGACAGCCGTGAAGGGGTCGAGCGTTGCGTGTCCGCCAGCCAGCAGGCCTCGCAACTGTTGCATGCTGTCGTCGAAGACATCGCGGTGATCAACCATTTCAACGACCTGATCGCTAGCACGACCCAGCAACAGTGCGCGGCGTCGATGGGTATCAATGAGCGCTTGCAAACGGTCCAGGCCGTGGCCGAGCGCAACGCCGACAACATCGGCGTGCTGACCCGCAGCAGCCAATGCCTGCCGCCTTTGGCGGAGCGGCTGGCGGCGCTGGGGCAGGCGTTTCATGGGACCGACCGGCAGCTTCAGCGAAAATAGCCTCGATACCAATGTATCGCTGTGTATCCAGCCCCGCTGTCGATACGAACTGATTCCTTCAAGCCCGTTGCTGACACATCCGGGATACCTCGCCGGCGTCAAATGAGCCCCATCGAGACAGCACAAGCCGTCTCAGGACCTCACTCAAACGCCGGAGACATCGCCATGTACCTGAAGAACCTCAGCCTCGCTTCACTATTTGCCGTCCTCAGCCTCGGCGCCCTGACCGCCAACGCCCAGGACAGCGTCAAGCCACACACCTACATGTACGGCGATCACCTGGACATCGCCAAGGTGCTGTCGGTCAAGCAAGGGTCGGGCTCGGGCTGCGGCGTCGTCGAATCGCGCATGACCTATCTGGACTCCACCGGGACGATCCGGGCGCTGGACTACAGCGCTCTGGCCCAGGGGTGCGACCAGGATAATTGATCGCCGATCACCGCTAACTGTGGCGAGGGAGCTTGCTCCCGCTCGGTTGCGCAGCGACCGCAAAACTTGGGGCCGCTACGCAGCCCAGCGGGAGCAAGCTCCCTCGCCACGGGCTGTCACTTGCTGGCGGTTACGCCAGGTTGAACGGCAACTGCCGCAGCGGTTTGCCCGTCAGGCTGGCAATCGCATTGGCAAACGCCGGGGCGAGGGCGGGCAGGCCGGGTTCGCCCATGCCGGTTGGCGGTTCGGCGCTGGGAACGATGTGCACGGCGATCTGTGGCATGTCGGTGATGCGCGGCACGCTGAAGTCGGCGAAGTTGCTCTGCTGCACGACACCGTCTTTCAGCGTGACGGCACCGCCCGGCAGGCACATCGACAGGCCCATCAGGGCCGCGCCTTGAACCTGGGCTTCGACGCTGCGCGGATTGACCACCAGGTTGCAATGGACCCCGGCGGTCACGTTGTGCAGCACCGCACGCCCATCCTGCACCGAGGCCTCCACCACATAAGCCACCACCGAACTGAACGACTCGTGGACCGCCACGCCCCAGGCCTGGCCGGCGGGCAGTTGACGCTTGCCGTATTCGCTCTTGTCCACCGCCAGTTGCAGCGCGGCGCGATGGCGTGGGCTTTGATCGCCGAACAGGTTCATGCGATACGCCACCGGGTCCTGTTTCGTCGCGCGGGCGATTTCGTCGATCAGCGTTTCCATCACAAAGGCCGTATGGGTGGAACCCACGCTGCGCCACCACAACACCGGCACGTTGAGCTTGGGATGATGCACGGACAATCGCATCGGCAGCGGGTAGGGATCGCGCATGCCTTCGGTCGCGGTGGGGTCGATGCCATTTTTCATCTGCCCACCGAACAGCGTGCCGGTGAGGATGGATTGCCCGACCAGAGCGTGGTCCCAGGCCAGGACTTTGCCGCTGTCGTCAAAACCGATGCGCGCACGGTGCAGGTGCATCGGGCGGTAGTAGCCACCCTTGATGTCATCTTCTCGACTCCACAGCGTGCGCACCGGCGCATCGATGCCGGCAGCACGGGCGGCCTTGGCCACTTCACAAGCCTGCACGACGAAATCGTTGCTGGGCACACCACGCCGGCCGAAGCCGCCGCCCGCCGTCTGTACATTAACTTGGACTTGCTCGGGCTTGAGATTCAGCACCTTGGCCGCCGCCGCACCATCGCCGCCGGGGAATTGCGTGCCGACCCACAACTGGGCGCGACCCTCGGACAACTGGACGGTGCAGTTCAGCGGTTCCATGGGCGCGTGGGCCAGGTAAGGGAAAATGAACTCGGCCTCCAGCTGATGCGGCGCCGTGGCGAGTGGTTTCATGTCGGCATCAAAGTGGACCAGGCCGGGCTTGCCGGCCAGTTCCCGGTACTGAGCCAGCTGTTTTTCCGTGTCCACTTTCTCGACTTTGGCCACGTCCCACTCGACTTTAAGCGCATCGCGCCCCAGCTTCGCCGGCCAGTAACCGTCGGCAACCACCGCAACGCCTTCGGCGCCGCCGTCCAGCGGCACGCGCAAAACCGCTTTCACGCCTTTGGTCGCCCGTGCGGCGCTGTCGTCCAGGGACGCGATCCGGGCACCGAACACCGGTGGCCGGGCGACCACGGCGGTCAGTTGCCCCGGTAGATTCACATCAATGCCAAAATCCTGCTGGCCGCTGCTCTTGGCCTTCGCATCGAGGCGGGTGGTGGCCTGGCCGATGATGCGAAAATCCTTCGGATCCTTGAGCGTGACCTTCTCCGGAACGGGCAATGCCATGGCCGCTTCGGCGAGCTCGCCGTAACTGGCCTTGCGGCCGCCAGGCCCCAACACCGTGCCGTTTTGCGTGGTCAGGCTCGCCGCATCGACGTTCCAGCGCGCGGCGGCAGCGCTGAGCAGCATGGCGCGGGCGCGGGCGCCCAGTTCGCGGTATTGGGTGTAGCTGTTCTTGATCGAATTGGAGCCGCCGGTGAGGTGAATGCCAAACGCCGGGTCCATGTAGGCCGAGTCGTTGCTGCCGTTACGCGTGCGCACCAGGCTCCAGTCGGCGTCGAGCTCTTCGGCGAGGATCATCGGCAGGCCGGTCTGGACACCCTGGCCGAACTCCAGGCGGTTGATCGTTACGGTGACTTCGCCATTCAGCGCGATCTGCACGAAGGCCGAAGGTTGTTGAGTCGGCTTGAGCGCGCCGTCGCCAGCGCCGTTGGCCTGTTGCCCCAAGGCCAGGTGAGGAAACGCGCCCAAGGCCAGGCCGCCGATACCGACGATCTTGAGAAAGCTGCGCCGGGGCAGGGTGGCGGGGCCGTCGCTGTCGTCGCGTTCAAGCAGGTGCTGCAAGGCGCGCGGAAGCTCGTTGGGAAAAATCTCGTTCAGCATGACGAGCTCCTGTCAGGCGAGGGTCTTGGCGGCATCGGCCACCGCGGCGCGAATGCGGGCGTAGGTGCCGCAGCGGCAGATATTGCCGGCCATGGCCGAGTCGATCTCGGCTGGCGTGGGTTGCTTGCCCTTGGGCTGCGCCTTGAGGAACGCCGTGGCGCTCATGATCTGGCCGCTCTGGCAGTAACCGCATTGCGCCACGTCATGTTTGACCCAGGCGTCATGCACGGCACTGCCCACCGGGTCGCTGCCGTCGGTGGCCGCCTCGATGGTGGTGATCTTCTTGCCAAGCGCGGCGGCAACGGGCGTCACGCAGGAGCGAATGGCCTGGCCATCCAGGTGGACGGTACAGGCGCCACACAGGGCTGCGCCGCAGCCGAACTTGGTGCCGGTCATGCCCAGCGTGTCGCGCAGGGCCCAGAGAATCGGGGTGCCGGGATCTACGTCAACCGTGTGTTCACGGCCATTGATATTGAGGGCGCTCATAGTCGGACCAGCTCCAGATGGTTTGGCACCGATTACTATAGAAAGCATCGGCGGGGAAAGCTTGCACGATCCGGTCCGATGATTGCCCAATCTTGCAAATCCACCGTCCTTTCGTTTGAAACGCCCACGCCAAGATGTATGCCGGCCATACCCGCGTATGGTATCGAGCGCGCTGCGCCGCGATGCACACTCGTTCTCCAGGTGATCAGCTGTTTCGTATTGAACAGCGCGATCGCCTCATCGAAAACAGGAGAGCGAGCATGACTATGGTTCTGCAACAGACTGCGCAGAAAGACCCGACAAACCTGAGCAGGTCAGCGACGGAGGAACTGGTGCCTTCGCGCTATGCGCTCAAGGTCGGCGACATCGATGTGCTGGTGGTCAGCGATGGCGTGCTGCCGCTGCCGACCTCGACCATGTCGACCAATGCCGACCCGGCCGCCCGTGCCGCCTGGTTCAAGGATATGTACCTCGGCCCGGATGCGTTCGACTGGGCGTTGAATGTGCTGGTGGTGCGCAGCGGCGAGCAGACGTTGCTGGTCGATGCCGGACTGGGCGGGCAGTTCCCCGGTTTCCCGCGTGCCGGGCAGTTCCCCCGGCGATTGGAGGCTGCCGGGATCGAGCTGTCGTCCATCACCGATGTGGTGATCACCCACATGCACATGGACCACATCGGCGGCCTGCTTGTCGAGGATGTGAAAAACCGCTTGAGTTTCCCTCCGTGGGACGCGTGGCGGTGGACGGGGACGCGTTTCGTTGGGTGGCGGGCTCCTGGGATTATTGATCGGCGGCTATCCCGGCATTCCACAGCCGCAGACATTTCATCGACTGATATACCGCCTTCGCGAGCAAGCTCGCTCCCACACTGGATCCTCGACAGCCGCAGATTTCAGGACTCACATGGAACCCTGTGGGAGCGAGCCTGCTCGCGAAGAGGCTAGTAAATTCAACATTTTCATCGACTGATATACCGCTATCGCGAGCAAGCTCCCTCCCACACTGGATCCTCGACAGCCGCAGATTTCAGGACTCACATGGAACCCTGTGGGAGCGAGCTTGCTCGCGAAGAGGCCAGTAAATTCGACATTTCATCGACTGATATACCGCCTTCGCGAGCAGGCTCGCCCCCACACTGGCCCCCCGACAGCCGCAGATTTCAGGACTCACATGGAACCCTGTGGGAGCGAGCCTGCTCGCGAAGAGGCCAGTAAATTCAACATTTTCATCGACTGATATACCGCTATCGCGAGCAAGCTCGCTCCCACATTGGATCTTAGGCAGCCGCAGGTTTCAGGGTTCACATGGAACCCTGTGGGAGCGAGCTTGCTCGCGAAGAGGCCAGTAAATTCAACATTTTCATCGACTGATATACCGCTATCGCGAGCAAGCTCGCTCCCACATTGGATCCTCGACAGCCGCAGATTTCACGGCACATACAGACCCCTTGTGGGAGCGAGCCTGCTCGCGAAGGGGCCAGTCCATTCAATCTTTTCATCGGCAGACACACCGCCTTCGCGAGCAGGCTCGCTCCCACACTGGACCCTCGGCAGCCGCAGATTTCACGGTTCAGCGAGACAAAAAAAACGACAACCCGGGCTCCGCTCTTTGTGCAATCAAGCTCCACCCGTGGGCCCGGGCAATTTCCTGGCAGATCGTCAGGCCCAGCCCGGCGCCATGATCGCGGCGATGAGCCCCGCGCCAGAAACGGGTGAATATCTGCACCATTTGCTCCTGCGTCACGCCAGGGCCCCAGTCGCGCACAGTCAGCGCATCGCCGCTGAGCTCCAACAATACTTGCGTACCACGAGGGGCATGCTGGATGGCATTTTCCAAAAGGTTTTTCAGCAACGTGAAGAGGGCGCTGCGGTCGGCCTGCCAGGGCGCCGCCACAGCCGTCGGGCCAGTCAGGACGAGGCGCACATCGGCCGCGTCGGCCATGCGTTGCAGATAACCTGCCGCTTGCCGCGCAACCTCCATGACATCCACGGCGGCGAAGCTGTAGTTATGCGCCTCGCTGGTCTCGGCCAGCAGCAGCAGTTGCTGGACCTGACGCGTCATGTGCTCGGCATCGTTGAGCAGCGAGTCGCGGCCTTTGTCTGGCGCCATCAGTTCGAGCTGCGCGCGGATCAGCGCCAGCGGCGTCTTCAGTTCGTGCGCGGCGGTTGCGAGAAATTCCTGCTGGACCCGGTAGCCGTGTTCCAGGCGCTCAAGCGCGCTGTTGAAGCTGGTCACCAGCGGCGCTACCTCGGACGGCACGGTTTTGACATCCAGCCGTGAGTGCAGGGAGCGAGGGGAGATGGCCGCCGCCGACTCCGAGACCTCGCGCAGCGGCTTGAGCGTGTAGCCCAGCGTGAAATAGGCGCAGGTGCCAAAGACGAAGAGCAGCACCAGGCTGAACAGGACGATCCCGGCGCCCATGAAAGGCCAGGCAAAGCCCTTGTGCAGCAGGTCCATCAGGCGTTCGCTGACGGCGAATTGCAGGTACAAGGTGTGGTCGACCTGCTCCACCGGAGCGGTCGCGGCGTACATCGTGATGCCTTTGCGCTCGAACTTAAAGCGCCCCTGTTCCGCGGGGCGAACCGTTGCAGCCGAAGCCCAGAATGCCTCGTCAGTGGAAGCCAGGAGGACGTTTGCCTCTGAATCCAGCACCCGATATCCGATTTCCTCGCCCAGGCTGTTGAAGGTCCAGACGCGATCGCCCTCGCTGTTGTCGAACCCGGTGGGTCGGCCCGCCGCGTCGAACTGCAGCTTGCCGGCCAGCTCATGGGTGCGCTCGGCGACGTCGGTGGTCAGCAGGATATCGCTCTTGGACGTGATGAGCGCGAACGCGCCCAGTGCAATCAGCAGGATGCTCAAGCCCACGCCCGCGACGTAGGCGACCAGTACCTTGAAGCTGATGCTATTGCGCCAGATCGTCTTGCCGAAGGGCATAACCCAGGCCTCTGAGGTTGACTATCCGTTGATGGGAACCGATCGCCAGCAGCTTGCGGCGAATCCGATGCAGGGCCACGTCCAGGGCGTTCGGCGTCACGGCTTCACTCAGGCCCCATGCCGCCGCCTCGATGGCGCTGCGCCGGACGATTTCGCCAGGTTTGCGCAGCAGCAACAGCATGATCTGCATCTCCGCCGGCGCTAGCGGAATGCTACCTTCGACGCTGCACATAAGGCCTGTGTCGGGCTGCACACTGAGGTCGCCATGGGAAGGCGCCAACGAACGCCGCTCTGCGGGGCGACGCAGCAGGGCTCGCACGCGCGCGACCATTTCGTCCATGGCGAACGGCTTGGGCAGGTAATCATCCGCTCCTGCATCGAGGCCTTCGATCCGGTCATGCAGCGCGTCACGCGCGGTCAGGACCAGGCACGGCAGGCCCAGCCCGGCATTACGCAAACGCGCCAGCAACAACAGCCCATCGCCATCCGGCAGGCCGCGATCAAGCACCAGCGCCTGGTAAGGCACTTGCTGGATTGCCGCCCACGCCGCGTCGATGCGGCTGATCACATCGACGGCGATGCCGGCGCTCGCCAGGCCTTTGCACACCAGTTGCGCGAGGCGTTCGTGGTCCTCGACCAGCAGGATGCGGCTCATCAGAAACGGTACAGGTAGCCGAACAGCACGCTGTTCTCGGTGGACTGGTCGACCAGCGGGCTGTCCTTGATTTCATTGGCAAGGCTCGTCGCCTTGAGGTCCAGGAACACGGAGTGATGGTCATCGAGCATATAGTTTCCACGTACGCCAAATTCGGTGTTGATGCCGGACTTTCCATCATAGGCCGCCCGATCGATGCGAGCCTCATTTTCCCGAACGCCGAAGTAGTAATCGACGTATTTCTCGTCCTGCCAGATGGCCGCCAGCCGTGGCGTCAGCATGATGTGTTCACCGATCCGCCAGGATCGCTCCAGGCCCAGGGTGAAACGCTGGCCCTTGCTGTTGCCCGAAACATCGCCCAGCCACTCGGCGCTGACATCGGCCAGGTCATTGCGCCATTGGACCTTGGCGCCCGCCCAGAATCCGCCTTTGCGATCGCTCATGCCCTCCAGGATTCGCGCGTCGTCGTCATCGTAGCCACTGAAATCGTATTCGCCGACGAGGCTGAAATCGAGCTGCTGGGTGTCGCTGATCTCCAGGCCCGGCAGCTTGATTTCGGCGGTGGGGCCGAAGACACGAAGGTATTCATTCTCGAAATAGATCAGCGGCAGGACCTCGCTGTCACGGTCGATGCCTTCGTACGGCTGTTGGCTGCTGACCGCACCCACGCCAAGCCCCCAGGCGGAGCCTTCAGGCTGGTCGGCACTGGCCGCCATCGACGCGCACACGCCCAGCACGAAGGCCGTGCCGGCGGTGGTCAACCGGATCGCAATTGCAGTTTTCGAAATGGACAGGGGCATGGAAGTCTCCGGATCAATGGGATGAAAGCGTCCCTATCGTTGAAAACTTCTTCTTACTGAACACTTACGGTTCGGCCCGGGTAAGCGCCTTTTTGCCGGTAAGACTTGCGCAAGGTTTCCTGGCGGATAGTTGCCGCCTCAAGCAAACGCGGCTTCTTGCGCAGGAATACGAACCCTATGAAAAGAAAAACACGGCATGTCGTGCTGTTTGTCGTGACCATGGCCTGCGCCATCGCCGTCGGGATGATTGCTGTTTCGCCCGGCCCTCGCCAGGCCGAGGTCGAGGTGCCCGCCAGGCCGGCATTGACGGTGGCCGTCACCCGACTGCAATCGTCCATGTTGCCGATCCGTATCCAGGCGAACGGCAACATTGTCGCCTGGCAGGAAGCCAGTGTCGGCACCGAGGCCGATGGCCTGCGGTTGGCCGAGGTCATGGTCAACGTGGGCGATGTGGTCCGGCGCGGCCAGGTACTTGCCACGTTCAGCGCCGAGACGATGACCGCTGAACTCGCCCAGCGTCGCGCCGCCACCGCCGAAGCGCAAGCGACGCTTGCCGAGGCGCGAGCCAATGCGCAGCGCGCCCGTCAATTGCAGTCGAGCGGGGCGCTGTCGAAGCAGGAGGTTCACCAACAGCTGACGGCCGAACGCACGGCTCAGGCGCGGCTGGAGGCGGGCAGGGCGCTGGAGCGCGTCCAGCACCTGCGTCTGGCCCAGACCCAGGTCCTGGCCCCCGATGACGGGGTGATTTCGGCGCGCAGTGCCACGGTGGGCGCGGTACCGCCCGCTGGCCAGGAGCTGTTTCGCTTGATTCGCAACGGACGGCTCGAATGGCGCGCCGAAGTCGCGGCCCCCGACCTTGTCAGATTCAGCCCCGGCCAGCTCGCGCAGGTAACTCCGGTCAATGGCGGGACGATAGAGGGCCGGGTGCGCAGGGTTGCGCCGACGGTCGACCTGCAGACTCGCAACGGCCTGGTCTATGTCGATTTGCCCGCAGGCACGGCGGCGCGTGCCGGAATGTTTGCCCGTGGCGAGTTCGAAGTGGCCGCCGAGCGGATGATGACGCTGCCCCAGAGCGCGGTGCTGCAGCGTGACGGCTTCGATTACGTGTTGCAGGTAGGACCGCACTTGAAGGTGAGCCAGGTCAAGGTGACGGTCGGCCGCCGCGTTGGCGACCGTATCGAGATAACCGCGGGTATCGACGCTGGCGCCGCAGTGGTCGAAGCCGGCGGCGGTTTTCTCGCCGAGGGTGACCTCGTCCGGGTTGTCCAGGCGCGCACCGACCCAATGAACAACCACCCAGCACCTGGGAGTGCGCAATGAGCCTCAACTTGTCGTCCTGGTCGATCCGCAATCCGACGCCTTCGGTCCTGTTGTTCATCCTGCTGACCTTCGCTGGCTTGATGGGCTTCTGGAAGATGAAGGTGCAGAATTTCCCTGACGTCGATCTGCCGATGGTCAGCGTGTCGGCCGAGCTGCCCGGGGCTTCGCCCGCGCAACTGGAAAATGACGTGGCCCGCAAGCTCGAGGACTCGCTCGCAACCGTGCAGCGCGTCAAGCATATCCAGAGCATCCTGACCGACGGCAACGCCGCTATCTCGATCGAGTTCCACCTCGACAAGCCCACGCAGGAAGCGCTTGATGACGTGCGTGATGCGGTCTCCCGGGTCCGGGCCGACCTGCCCGCCGACTTGCGCGACCCGGTGGTCCGCAAGATCGAACTCGCCGGTTCGCCGATCCTGACCTACACGGTTTCGGCCAAGCGGATGGACGACGAAGCGCTGTCCTGGTTTGTCGATAACAACGTCAGCAAGGCCTTGCTGGCGGTGCCTGGCGTGGGGGCCGTCACTCGGGTCGGTGGGGTGGCCCGGGAAATCCGCATTGACCTCGATCCCGCGCGTCTGCTGGCGCTGAACACCTCGGCCCTGGACGTCTCCCGCCAGCTGCGCCTGATTCAGCAAGAGGCATCGGGCGGACGCGTGGACCTGGGCGGCGCCGAGCAGACGGTGCGCACCCTCGCCACGGTGCAGTCGGCCGCGGAAATCGCCTTGCTTGACGTGACCTTGAGCGACGGCCGGCGTGTCCGGCTCGACCAACTGGCCACGGTCTCCGATACCGTCGGCGAACCCCGGTCGGCGGCGTTCCTCGACGGTAAGCCAGTGGTCGGCTTTGAAATCACCCGGGCCAGAGGGGCCGGCGAAATCGAGGTGGATGAAGGCGTACGCGCCGCCCTGGAGTTGCTCAAGACCCGTCACCCCGAAATCACCGTCACCCAGGCTTTCAACTTCGTCGACCCAGTGATCGAGAATTACCAGGGCTCCATGCACCTGCTTTATGAAGGCGCGGCGCTCGCGGTGCTGGTGGTGTTCCTGTTTCTGCCGGATTGGCGCGCGACCTTCGTTTCCGCCGTCGCGTTGCCGCTGTCGGCGATACCGACATTCGCCGTGATGCATTGGATGGGGTTCACCCTCAACACCGTGACGCTATTGTCGCTGTCGCTGGTCATCGGCGTGCTGGTAGACGACGCCATCGTCGAGGTCGAGAACATCGGGCGCCATTTGCAGATGGGCAAGAAACCTTATCAAGCCGCCATGGATGCTTCCGATGAAATCGGCCTGGCGGTAGTCGCCACGGCATTCACGCTGGTCGCGGTGTTCCTGCCCACGGCTTTCATGAGCGGTACGGTTGGTAAGTTCTTCGTCCAGTTTGGCTGGACGGCCGCAACCGCAGTGTTTTTCTCCCTCGTCGTCGCCCGCTTGCTGACGCCCATGATGGCGGCCTACCTGATGCGCGCGCCGAAAAGGCCGGCCCACGATGCGCCCGGGTGGATAAACCGCTACCTGTCCTGGGCGCGCTGGTGCTTGCGCCATCGCGCGGTGACCACACTCGGCGCGGTGGCTTTTTTCGCCGGGGGACTGATGCTCGCGGCCGTGTTGCCGGGCACCTTCATTCCGCCGGATGACGACTGGCAGACCCAGGTCACCCTCACGCTTGCGCCAGGCAGCAAACTGCGCGACACGCTGGCGTTGGCTGAGCAAGCGCGGCAGATAGTCACGCAAAATCAGCACGTCAGAAAGGTCTACACCGCGGTGGGGGATGGCAGCGCCGGCGCGGACCTGATCGAACCGGCCGGCAGTGATGTCGCGAATGTCCGCACGGCGGTGCTGACGCTTAACCTGACGCACCGCAACGAGCGTCCCGGACTGACCCGGCAGCAGCTCGAAAACCAGCTGCGCGAAGCGCTCGCCGTGTTGCCTGGCGCGCGTATCAAGGTCGGTATGGGAGAGTCGGAAAGCTACGTGCTGGTGCTCGCGGGTGAGGACGCTAGCTTGCTCACTCGGCATGCGCAGCAGGTGGAACGAGAGCTGCGTAGCGTGCCAGGCGTGGGGGCGGTGATCTCGACCGCCAGCCTGATGCGCCCCGAACTGGTGGTTCGGCCGGATTTCGCCAGGGCCGCCGACATGGGCGTGACCGCGAGCGCGATTGCCGACACGCTCCGCGTGGCCACCCTGGGAGATTACGACCAGGAGCTTGCCAAACTCAATTTCAGCGACCGCCAGGTGCCTATCGTGGTGCGGCTGAGCGACACCGCCCGCGCGGACTTCGAGACGCTGAAACGTCTGCCGGTGCCCGGCGCGCGTGGTCCGGTAGCGCTGGAAAACGTGGCGACGCTGGAGATCACCAGTGGCCCGGCGCAAATCGAACGGTTCGACCGGATGCGCAATGTCAACATCGAGATCGAGACGAACGGCCAACCGCTGGGCGACATCGAGCAGGCTGTTCTGGCCTTGCCAGGCTTGCAGAATCTGCCGCCAGGCCTGGTGCGAACCTCGGTGGGCGATGCCGAGGCCATGGGCGAACTGGCCTCCGGATTCGGCGTGGCGATGTTGACCGGAGTGTTATGCATCTACATGGTCCTGGTGCTGCTCCTCAAGGATTTCCTGCAACCGCTGACGATCCTCGCCGCCCTGGTGCTCTCGGTGCCTGGGGCCTTCGTGGCGCTGTTCGTGACAGGCTCGACATTGTCCATGCCCTCGATGATCGGCTTGATCATGCTGATGGGCATCGCGACGAAAAATTCGATCCTGCTGGTCGACTACATCATCCTCGCGCGTCGACGCGACGGCCTGAGCCGCCAGGAAGCGATCCTCGACGCCTGCGGCAAACGCGCTCGGCCGATCGTCATGACGACAATCGCGATGGGCGCAGGCATGATGCCTATCGCGCTGGGTCTGGGGGCCGACCCGAGCTTTCGCGCACCGATGGCCATCGTCCTGATTGGCGGGCTTGTCACGTCAACGCTGTTGAGCCTGCTGGTCATACCCGTGGTGTTTTCCTATGTGGACGATGGGGCGCAGTGGTTGTACAAACGCACCGGTAACGTTTCTCGCAGCGAAGCGCTGGAGTGATCAATTGATAGTGTCAGCAAAGATCAGGAATGTGCCGTCGCCTTGGCGCCGGCTCATGCTGGGAGTCGTCGCGACCTTGGCATGCCTTGTAACGGCGGCTGGCTGCGCGCGGCAACCCAGCGCGGCCGATGCCATGACCGAAGCGGAAAATTTCCAGGCGTATGCCCAGGCATCCCGGGCCTGGATCGAGGAAAAGCGCCTGTTCCAGACCGAGAATCACGCCGATGAGCTGGCCTGGAACGCACCTTATGAAGTGCGCCCCGATGTTCCTTCCACCAAGGCCATTCTCTTGCTCCATGGCTTGGGGGACTCACCCTGGTCCTTCGTCGATATCGCCCGGGATCTGGCCGCGCAAGGCTACGTGGTGCGCGTCGCATTGCTGCCCGGGCATGGCACCAAGCCGGCCGACCTGATCGATGTGCAACTGGAACAGTGGCAACAGTTGGTCGAGCAGCAGGTTGCGTTGCTGCACAAGGAGTTCGCGAACGTCTACCTGGGCGGTTTCTCGACCGGCGCCAATCTGGCGCTGGCCTATGCCGCCAGGGACCCGGACATCAAGGGCCTGGTGCTGTTTTCCCCGGCCTTTCGCTCGAGCGAGTCCTACGACTGGGCCACGCCCTGGCTGGCGCATTTCAAGACCTGGATCCTTGCGCCCGACAATTCCCGGCCGCAGCAGTCGCCCGTGCGCTACCACAACGTACCCACCAACGGCTTTGCCCAGTTCTACCGCAGCAGCGTAGCGGTTCGCCGGCTCATCGAGCAGCAAGACTTCGATCGGCCGGTGGTTATCGTGCTGACTGAGCAGGATTCAGTCGTCGACGTGCGCTACGTGCGGGAGCTGTTCCAACGGCGCTTCATCCATGCCGCGAGCCGGTTGATCTGGTATGGCCAGGCGGAGCCGACCGGTGACAAGGGCGCTGCGCAGGAGCGGCGCATCCTGACGCGCAGCGACCGCATCGCCGATGAACGCATCAGCCAGTTTTCCCACATGGGCATCCTCTTCTCGCCAGCCAACCCGCTCTACGGTCGTTCGGGCACCTTGCGGTTCTGCCGCAACAGCCGCAATGCCGACGAAGTGGCCCGGTGCGAAGCGGGGGAAGAGGTCTGGTATTCGGACTGGGGGTACAGCGAGCCGGGGAAGATCCACGCACGGCTGACCTACAATCCTTATTTCGAATGGCAGTCCGGGGTGATTCGTGGGGTTTTACAGGTGGCAAAGCAGGGCAGTTGAGTCGCCCTGACCCTTCAGCCTGTTCCAGAACTCCTCAGCCGCTGCGCTGATCGGCGCGGTTGGGCGGGTGAGATGGATTTCCAATGGAATATCCCAGCTTTCATCCAGGGCCCGGACCAGGCGCCCGTCGGCCATTTCCTGTTCTGTCAGGCTCTTGGGCAGCCAGGCGACGCCCTTGCTTTCCAGTGCCATGGACATCAGCACCGCGGCGAGATGGCTGCTGAAAAGCGGCTTGAGGTGCAGGTATTCCTCCTTGCCGTGGAGTCGGTGAGCGACGATACGCCCGAGCCCCGATTCCTCGGTGTAGGCCAGGTAGGGCAACGTCGCCGGTGAGGTACCGAAATTGGCCGAGGCACTCGCCAAGGGTATGAGGACGTCCTCGCCGACTTTTTTTCCGCTGAATTGATCAGGCGCCAACAGTGGCGGTACGTCGGGGTGCCGATGGCAGAGCAGGAACTGCACCTGGCCATGAATCAGCATCTGTTCGCACACCGCCATGCTGTCGGAGTGCAGGCGCACGGCATCTATCGGCGCGCCATGCTCGGCGCTTCTCAGCCAGCGCGGAAAAAACGTGAACGACAGCGAATGCGTGGCTGCAAATTGCAGCGTCTTGGCGGCCACTCCGGCGACTTCCTGGGCCTCGGTGCGCAGCCTGTAGAGGCGCCTCGCAGCCTCCTGGGCGCCAGGCAGAATCTGCCTTCCAGCCTCGGTCAGCGTCGCGCCTTGAGGCGTGCGCACAAACAGATCCACGCCCATCCAGTTTTCCAGCGAACGGACCCTGCGACTGAAAGCCGGCTGCGTAACGTGGCGCGCTTCGGCGGCGCGAACGAAGCTGCCGTACTCCGCAAGTGCTGAAAAATCTTCTAGCCAGACGAGTTCCAAGGGCAATGCCTCCTGTGCATAGGGCGCGGCATTAATAGCATTGGGCGGGTTTCGTCGCAAAGCATAACGTGGGGTCAACCACAACAAGAGGAACCCCTCATGCGTATCGTCGACATCCGCGAAAAAACCGTTTCCATCGCCTCTCCGATTGCCAATGCCTATATCGATTTTTCGAAAATGACCTGCTCGGTCGTGGCGGTTGTCACCGATGTGATCCGCGATGGCAAACCGGTGATCGGTTACGGTTTTAACTCCAACGGTCGCTACGGCCAGGGCGCGCTGATGCGTGATCGATTCCTGGCGCGAGTCACCGAGGCCGACCCGGAAACGCTGATCGACAAGGAATACGCCAACCTGGATCCGTTCGCCATCTGGAAAACCCTGATGACCAACGAGAAACCGGGTGGCCACGGTGAGCGTTCAGTGGCCGTCGGCACCATCGACATGGCCGTGTGGGATGCTGTCGCCAAGATCGAAGGCAAGCCGCTGTACCGCCTGCTGGCCGACCGTTATCGCGGCGGCGTGGCGGATGACAAGGTCTGGGTCTATGCGGCGGGTGGTTATTACTATCCCGGCAAGGACCAGAGCAAGCTCAAGGCAGAAATGCAGGGTTATCTGGATCGTGGCTATGACGTGGTCAAGATGAAGATCGGCGCGGTGCCACTGGATGAAGACATCCGGCGCATCGAAGCGGTACTTGAAGTGGTCGGGGACGGGCGGCGACTGGCGGTTGATGCCAACGGCCGCTTCGATCTGGAGACCGGTATCGCGTATGCCGAAGCCATCAAGCAGTACAACCTCTTCTGGTACGAGGAAGTCGGCGATCCGTTGGACTACGCGCTCCAGGCCGAGCTCGCCAATCACTATGAACTGCCGATGGCGACCGGTGAGAACCTGTTCTCCCACCAGGACGCGCGCAACCTGCTGCGACACGGCGGCATGCGCCCGGATCGCGATTACCTGCAGTTCGATTGCGCCCTGTCCTACGGGCTCGTGGAGTACATGCGCACCCTGAAAGTCATGGAAGAGATGGGTTGGTCTTCGCGCCGCGTGGTGCCCCACGGCGGCCATCAGATGTCCCTGAACATCGCCGCCGGTTTGCACCTGGGCGGCAACGAATCGTACCCCGATGTGTTCCAGCCGTTCGGTGGTTTTGCCGACGGCATCCGCGTGGAAAACAGCTACGTCGGCCTGCCGGATATTCCTGGCGTCGGTTTCGAAGCCAAGTCCGCCCTGTACGCGGTCATGCGCGAGCTGGGCGAGGGCTGATCGTCCTCATCGCCGCGGCCTCCAACGAGGCTGCGGGATCGGGCGTCGCGCAGACGCCTGCCACATGCCCATCACAACAATAAAATGAGGTGCTCTCGTGGAAATCTCCAAGTCTCGCTGGTATAGCCAGTTGTACGTGCAAGTGCTGATCGGCATCGTGATCGGCGCAGCGATCGGTTACTTCATCCCGAATGTCGGGGCCAAGCTCCAGCCCTTCGCCGATGGCTTTATCAAACTCATCAAGATGCTGTTGGCGCCGATCATCTTCGGCACGGTGGTCGTGGGTATCGCCAAGATGGGCAGCATCAAGGAGGTCGGAAGGATTGGTGTGAAGGCGTTGATCTACTTCGAGATCCTTTCGACCATTGCGCTGGTCGTCGGCCTGGTCGTGGTGAACGTCGTGAAGCCTGGCGTCGGGATGAACATCAATGCCAACTCCCTGGATGGCAGCTCCATCAGCAAGTACAGCCAGGTGGCGAGTGAGCAGGGCGGTACCGTCGAGTTTTTTCTCAACATCATCCCGCAGACGTTCGTCGGCGCGTTCTCCAATGGCGTCATGCTCCAGGTGATTCTGCTGTCGGTGCTGATGGGTGTCGCCCTGGTGCAAATGGGCGAAACCAGCAAGCCGCTGATCAACACCATCGATCTGTTCCTGCAGGGGCTGTTCAGGATAGTCGCGATGGTCATGCGCCTGGCGCCAATCGGCGCGGGCGCCGGCATGGCGTTCACCATTGGCAAATACGGCATCGGCACTTTGCTGTCGCTGGGCCAGTTGCTGGTCGCTCTGTATGTCACGACGCTGATTTTCATCGTCGTCGTGCTGGGCGCGGTCGCCCGATGGTCGGGGATGCCGCTGATGCAGTTCCTTCGTTATTTCAAGGACGAGATCCTCATCACGCTGGGGACCTGCTCGACCGAAGCGGTGCTTCCGCGAATGATGGTCAAGCTTGAAAAACTCGGCTGCAGAAAGTCAGTCGTGGGCATGGTCTTGCCCACCGGGTACACCTTCAATGCCGATGGCACCTGCATCTACCTGACGATGGCGGCGATCTTCATCGCCCAGGCCACCAATACGCCGCTGACGTTCATAGACCAGATGATCCTGCTGGGTGTGTTCCTGCTCACATCAAAAGGTTCGGCGGGTGTCGCCGGTGCCGGTTTCGTGACCCTCGCCGCGACACTCACCACGATTCATTCCATCCCCTTGGTCGGGTTGGTGCTGCTGCTCGGGATCGACCGATTCCTCAATGAAGCACGGGCCGTGACCAACCTGATCGGCAATGGCATCGGCACCCTCGCCATTGCCAAGTGGGACAACTCCTTCGACGTGCAAGCCTGCGAGCGTGAGATCGCGGCGATGAAGCAAGAGAAGGCCGATCGAAAGGCGCTGTTGGCGCCTAAATGACGACGTCGACCGGTCATGCGGTCAGTCCAGTGACCGGTCCGGCGCCTTGTTCTCGACCAGGCAGTTGCCGCCGTCCACCACCATCACTTCACCGGTGATGTAGCTCGCTTCGGCAGAGGCGAGGAAGGCAACCAGCGCGGCGACTTCCTCCGGGCGACCGGCCCGGCGCATCGGGGTGTAGCGCGCGGCATTGGCTTCCTCGGCGGTGGTCGAGCCGGTGGCGATCCAGCCGGGTGCGACGCAGTTCACCGTGATTCCCTGCCAGGCAACTTCCAGCGCCAGGCCCATGCTCATGCCCACCATGGCGGCCTTCGCGGCGCTGTAGGCCGCCTCGCCGGGATTGCTGCACCGGGTGCCGGTGGTGGAGCTGATATTGACGATGCGCCCGTAATTGCGCGACTGCATGCCGGGCAGGACGGCGCGGGTCAGCAGGAAAGCCGTGGTCACATTTCGCGCCAGCGACAGGTTCCACAGCGCCAGGTCCATGGTTGCCACCTCGGAGAAAGCCTCCGGGCTGCCTTGCATGGCCATGCCGGCGTTGTTCACCAGGATGTCGATCCGGCCCCAGACGGACTCCGCCCACGACCCAAACTCGCGTACCTGTTTTTCATCGGTGAGGTCGAGGGGCCGTCCCGCGACTTCAAACCCTTCGGCGCGCAGTTCCTCGATGCGCGCTTCGATGCGCGCGCTGCTGGCGGTAACGATCAGCCTGGCGCCGACGGCACCGAGCCTGCGGGCGATCGCCATGCCGATGCCCGTCTCGCTGCCAACACCACTGACGAGCGCCACAGGGTTAAGTCCGATTGCGTTTGGCATGGCAGTCTTCCAAGAGTGGTGGTCGGTCAGTATGGCATCGATTTACCGGCGCAAAGAGCGCTCTACTGCGGCCACTGCTCCAGCAGGATCGAGACGAACTTCTCCGCGGCAGGCGATAGCGAAGCGCCTCGTCGATAAACCAGGCCCAGGGATCGGTTCACCACGGGTTCAATCAGCGGCACGCTGACCAGCGTCGGATGGTCCCCGGCAGGCATTGCCAGGCTGGGCATCGCCGACACCCCGAGGCCGGCCTCGACCAGGCCCAGTGACGTGGAGAGATGTTGCACTTCATAGAACCACTGCGGACGCCAGCTCAGGCCAGACAGCGCGTGATCGAGCAGCATGCGGTTGCCACTGAGGCGCCCGACCCCGATCAACCGATAGTCGCTGAGTTCCGACCAGGTCACGGCGCTGCGTCCAGCCAGTTCATGGTCGCGCCGACAGGCCAATACAAAGGGTTCGTTGACCAGCGGCACGAATTCGATGTCCGGGTGCTGGCCGCTCATCATGTTGATGCCGAAATCGGCTTCGCCGCGCAGTACCGCCTCCAGTCCTTCGTTGGCGCTGAGGTCCAGCAGGCGGATGCGAATTTTCGGGTAGCGCTCGTTGTAGAGCCGGATTACCGAGGGCAGGAAGTAGAACGCCGCCGTCGGGATGCAGGCCAGGGTCACCCGGCCGATCTGCCGTTCCGCCAACTCGCGGATGTTGAGGATCGAGTCGTCGAAATCATCCAGCAGGCGTCGCGCCTTGGGCAGGAAATCCCGCCCGACGCTGGTCAGGCTGACCTTGCGCGTGGTGCGATCAAGCAGGGCCGTTCCCAGGCCTTCCTCAAGTTTTTTCATGCGCCGGCTCAGGGCTGGCTGGGACAGGTGCAGCGCATCGGCAGCCTCATGAAAACTCCCCAATTCGGCGATTTTCACGAAAGATCGAATGTCCTGCAGTTCATATTCCATGTTTTATCTCGCTGGGAAGGGGCTGTGGACACGCCCCGGATCGTAGAATAATTCTTTTGTGAAACGCAATAATGGCTCCAATCTTTGCATTGGAATCACTTTTTAAACCCTGCCACTCTTGTGTCCAGAACATCAATTATCCAGATTGATCAACAAGAGTTAGTGGTCATGCAACGAATTCCTTGTGTACTCATGCGTGGCGGCACGTCCAAAGGTCCGGTTTTTCTCGCCTGGGATTTGCCTGCGGTGATCGCCGAACGAGACGAGTTGCTGCTCAACCTGATGGGTTCCGGTCACGAGCTGGAAATCGATGGCATCGGCGGTGGCAGCCCGCAAACCAGCAAAGTGGCGATCGTCAGTCCTTCACTGCATCCGGAGGCCGATGTGGATTACCTGTTTGTGCAGGTCATGGTGTCCCAGCGGCGGGTCGATACCGCACCCAACTGCGGCAACATGCTCTGCGCCGTCGGCCCGTTCGCCATCGAGCAGGGCCTGGTCAAGGCGACAGGCGAGCTGACCCGGGTGCGTATCCGCAACCTCAACACCGGCACCTTCGTCAACGCCGAGGTGCAGACTCCGCAAGGCAAGGTCAGCTATGAGGGCGACACCGCCATCGATGGCGTGCCCGGCACGGCGGCGCCAGTGCAACTGACCTTCCTTGACGCCGCGGGCAGCAAGACCGGCAAACTTTTCCCGACCGGGAAAGCCCTTGACCTGATCGACGGCGTCCCGGTGACTTGTATCGACATGGCCATGCCGATGCTGATCATCGAGGCCAGCCAACTGGGCAAGTGTGGCGACGAGAGCCCGGCCGAACTGGACGCCGACAAGGCCTTCCTGCAACGCCTGGAGTCGTTGCGACTGAAAGCCGGGCTCGCGATGGGCCTGGGCGACGTCAGCGACAAGGTCATTCCCAAGCCGGTGCTGGTTTCCGCGGCCAAGAGCGGCGGGACGATTCAAGTGCGCTATTTCATGCCGCACAACTGCCACCGCGCGCTGGCGATTACCGGCTCGATCGGCCTGGCGACGGCGTGCGTGACCGACGGCAGCGTCGCCGCCAACCTGCTTGGCGGCGCCAGCGAGCCGCGCTTGCAGCGGGTTCGCATCGAGCACCCCAGCGGCGGCATCGACGTGGTGTTGTCCTACACCGGCGAAAAGGGTGAGACCATCCGTGCGTCGGTGGTCCGCACCGCCCGCCGGCTCTTCTCGGGTTTCGTCTACGCCACGGTTTCCCAGCGCCTGGCCGGATAGTCCAGGCCGTTTTGTCATTGCATCAGCGACTCAATAACAACAAGAGATCTGACATATGCTCGCTTTACTTGGCTTGGCCATGGTGGTGGTCTTTACCTTCCTGATAATGACCAAACGGCTGTCGCCGATCGTCGCCCTGACAATCGTGCCGATCGTCTTCGCAATACTGGGCGGGTTTGGCGGAACCACCGGCAAGATGATGCTGGACGGCCTGAAGATGGTCGCGCCGTCGGCGGCGCTGCTGCTGTTCGCGATCCTGTTTTTCGGCCTGATGATCGACGCCGGGCTGTTCGACCCGCTGATCCGCAAGATTCTCAAGCGCGTCAATGGCGACCCGATGAAGATCGCCGTGGGCACCGCACTGTTGTCATTGCTGGTCGCGCTGGACGGTGACGGCACGACGACCTACATGATCACCTGCGCCGCGATGCTGCCGCTGTACAAGCGCATCGGCATGAATCCGATGATCCTGGCGACCGTCTCGATGCTGTCGCTGAGCATTATGAGCGGCATGACGCCCTGGGGTGGGCCGGCGACCCGCGCCATCGCGGCGTTGGGCCTGGATGCCGGCGAGTATTTCGTGCCGCTGCTGCCGACCATGATCGGCGGTGCCGCCTGGGTGGTGTTCACCGCCTACCTGCTGGGCCGCGCCGAGCGCAAGCGCATTGGCAATATCCAGCTGCAAAGCGGTGGCGGCGACTGCTACATCAAGGCGATCCTTGAAGACACGCCGCACAAGCGTCCGAAGCTGGCCTACGTCAACCTGCTGCTGGTGATTGCGGTGATGGTCGCGCTGGTGATGGGGCTGATGCATTCGGCGATCCTGTTCCTGATCGGTTTTGTTCTGGCGCTGGTGATCAACTATCCGCAACTGGATATCCAGAAGGAGCGCATCCTCGCTCATTCGGGCAACGCCATGACCGTGGTCTTGCTGGTGTTCGCGGCGGGCATTTTTGCCGGGATCTTCTCCGGGACCAAAATGGTCGATGCCCTGGCGCAGACCCTGGTCGACTGGATCCCGCCATCCTGGGGCCATCTGTTCCCGCTGGTGGTGGCGATTACCAGCATGCCGCTGACCTTCGTGCTGTCCAACGATGCCTACTACTTCGGTGTGGTGCCGATCCTCGCCAACGCCGCTGCCGCCTACGGCATTCATCCGGTGGAAATCGCCCGGGCGTCGATTCTCGGCCAGCCGGTGCACCTGATGAGTCCGCTAGTGGCCTCGACCCTGTTGCTGGTGGGCATGGTTGACCGCGACCTCGGCGACTTCCAGAAAGCCACCCTCAAATGGGCGGTGCTCACCTCCCTGGTGATTACCGCGTTGGCCCTGCTGACCGGGGCGCTGACGCTGTTCTCCTGAGTCACCCGACAACCTTGTTGCTTGCCTGACGCTCCCCACACGGGGAGTGCGCTGGCCTGCGCGCGAAATAACAACAATGAGAAATCCGACATGAGCAATTACCTGACCCGCGCGGCCTGGTTTCCGATCCTCGGCCTGTTGCCGCTGTCCATGGCCAGCGCCGAAGGGTTCATCGACGACAGCAAGTTGAAGTTGCAACTGCGCAACGTCTACTTCAACGAAAACTTTCGCGACGAATATGGCATGAGCGCGCGGGCCGCCAGGACCGCCAAGAGCGAGCGCACCGAATGGGCCCAGGGTTTCCTGTTGGATTACCAGTCAGGTTATACCCCGGGTACCGTCGGTTTCGGCGTCGATGCCCTGGGCCTGCTGGGGGGCAAGCTTGATTCCGGGCGCGGGCGCAGCGGCACGGGCCTGCTACCGGTGCATGACGACGGGCGCGCCGCCGACGAGTTTGCCAGCGCCGGCATGACCGCCAAGGCCCGGGTGGCCAAGACCACCCTCAAGCACGGCACCCTGTTGCCGAAGAACCCGGTGCTGATCTACAACGACGCGCGCCTGTTACCGCAGACCTACCAGGGGACCCAGATCAACAGCAGCGACATCGACAATCTCAGCCTGACTGGCGGGCATCTGCAGCGTTTCAAACTGCGCGATTCAAGCGACAGCATGCCGATCGTGCCCGACGGTTATGGTGGCGATCAGTCAGGCGACTTCAGCTACGCGGGCGCCGACTACAAGTTGGGCAAGACCCTGCGCCTGAGCTACTTCTATGGCGAGCTGGAGAACTTCTATCGACAGAGCTTCGCTGGCATCCAGCACGACCTGCCGCTTGGCCCCGGGGTTCTCACCAGCGATTTGCGCTATTTCAACAGCGCCGATTCCGGCTCGGCCTATGGCGGGAACATCGATAACGACATGCTCAGCGGGATGCTGTCCTATGCCGTCGTCGGCCACACCTTCAGCGCCGGCTACCAGAAACTCAGCGGGGAAGGGGGTTTGCCTTATATCAGCGGGGCGACGGTCTATTCCTTCAGCAATGCCGGGATCGGCAAATTCATCGAGGAAGACGAGAAGACCTGGATGCTCGGTTACGGCTACGACTTCGCGCGCCTTGGCATTCCCGGCCTGACGTTTTCCAGTCGTTATCTCAGCGGTGACGATGGCAAGTCCAACAGCGCGGTGAAGGAATGGGAGCGTGATGCAGAAGTGGCCTATGTCGTGCAGCAGGGCTCTTTCAAAGGGCTGGGTGTGAAACTGCGCAACTATGTCTATCGCTCGGATTTTGCGAGGGGCCGTGACAGTAATCGTCTTTACCTGACCTACGATGTTGCGCTTTGGTAGTGGCTTGGCCTGCGCCGAGGGCGGAAATGGGGCATGACGAAATCATGGCGTTCCCTACACCCACTTGAACGTCTCCCTCAACGCAGCCTCTGACACTAATACGGGGCGCACGCACGTCGCCCATTCACCGCGCGGAGGATAGGTTCACATGAAGATTCTAATGGTCCTTACATCTCACGATCAGTTGGGCGACACCGGCAAGAAAACCGGCTTCTGGCTGGAAGAATTTGCCGCTCCCTATTATGTGTTCGTCGATGCCAAGGCCACGGTCACGCTTGCGTCGCCGAAGGGCGGGCAACCACCGCTGGACCCCAAGAGCGATGAAGAGGACGCCCAGACTGATGCAACCCGTCGCTTCGGCGCCGACACCCAGGCCCAAGCGGCGTTGGCCAACACCGTGCCGCTGGGCGAGGTCGACCCCTATGACTTCGATGGGGTGTTTTATCCCGGCGGTCATGGCCCCCTTTGGGATCTCGCCGAGGACACCGACTCCAAGACCCTCATCGAAGCGTTTTACGCAGCGAATAAACCCATCGCGGCCGTCTGCCACGCGCCCGGAGTATTCAAGAACGTCAACGCCCCGGACGGCCAGCCCGTGGTCAAGGGGAAAAAAGTCACCGGTTTCACCAATTCCGAGGAAGAGGCGGTGGGGCTGACCCAAGTGGTCCCGTTCCTGGTCGAGGACATGCTCAAGGCCAAGGGCGGCGAGTATTCCAAAGGGGCGGACTGGGGCAGCCATGTGGTCGAGGACGGGCATCTGGTCACCGGGCAGAATCCCGCCTCATCCGAAGCGGCCGCCAAGGCGTTGCTCAAGCGGTTGGAGGCGGAACAGGCGGGTTGACGGCCGCCTGTGAGGCAATCGACAAACCCGTGGCGAGGGAGCTTGCTCCCGCTCGGCTGCGCAGCAGTCGTGAATCGGTGGTCAAGGTGATTCCGATATTCCGCATTCGGCAGGTTTTGGGGCCGCTTCGCGACCCAGCGGGAGCAAGCTCCCTCGCCACGGGGCCTGCTGTTCTTGAATTCAACCGTCGTACTGAATCATTCGGGGCGACGGCATAGGGCAATCAGCCGAACCCGATGATCGCCTTGGTTTCCAGGTATTCCTCAAGCCCGAAGACGCCGTACTCACGCCCATTTCCCGATCGCTTGTAACCACCGAAGGGCGCCATGGGATTCCAGGCGGGGTAATTCAGGAGCACTTGCCCGGCGCGGATTCGAGAAGCCACCGCGCGCGCCAGGTCAAGGTCTTGTGACTGGACGTGGGCGCCCAGCCCGTAGACCGTATCGTTCGCAATGGCCACCGCCTCGTCGATCGTTTCATAGGCAATGATGCACAGCACCGGCCCGAAGATTTCCTCCTGAGCGATGCGCATGGCGTTATTGACTTCGGAGAAAACCGTCGGGCGGGTGTAGTAACCCTTTTCAAAACCGGGCACGCGTCCGGGGCCGCCGCAAAGCAGCTTTGCGCCTTCGTGCAGGCCGTTCTCGATCATCGCCTGCACGCGATTGAACTGGGCTTGATTGGCAATCGGGCCGAGTACCGTTTCCGGCGATTGCGGATCACCAACGATGATCGCGTTGGCGGTTGCGGCCGCCAGCGCTTCGACTTCAGCCAGTCGGTCCTTCGGAACGATCATGCGGGTCGGGGCGCTGCAGGATTGTCCGACGTTGCGCAGCGCCGCCAGCACGCCGGCCGGGACGGCTTTGGCAAAGTCCGCATCGGGAAGCAATATGTTCGGCGATTTGCCGCCCAGTTCCTGGCCGACCCGCTTCGCCGTCGGGGCGGCCGCCTGTGCCACCAGCGTGCCCGCGCGGTTTGAGCCGGTGATCGAAATCATGTCGATATCAACGTGTGCGGCCATCGCCGCGCCGACTACATGGCCGCTGCCGTTCACCAGGTTGAAGACCCCCGGTGGCAGGCCCGCGTCATGCACCACCTGTGCAAACAGCAGGGCGCTCAGCGGTGACAGCTCACTGGGCTTGAGCACCACCGTGCATCCGGCCGCCAGTGCCGGGGCGACTTTTGCTGTGATCTGGTAAAGCGGCCAGTTCCAGGGCGTGATCAAGCCGCAGACGCCTATGGGTTCGCGTCGGATTGCGGTCGTGCCCTCGAGCGTCTGGAAATGATAGGTGGACAGCAGATCGCGCGCGACCCGAACGTGTTCGGCCGCCAGGGGCACCTGCATTGCCCGTGCGGCAGCGATGGCCGAGCCCATTTCCAGGGAGATCGCCTGGGCAAACGCTTCTTTTCGCTCAAGGATAAGCTCATGGATCTTGTCCAGCAGCAGCGCGCGCGACGCCGTGGAGGTGGCAGACCAACCGGCAAACGCGGCGCGCGCCGCCGCTACCGCACGATCGATATCCTCGGCAGAGCCGCTGGCGATCTGGGCGACCACTTCTTCGGTCGCCGGGTTGACCACCGCCAGGCTGGCCGGGCTGGCCGGCGCAGACCAACCGCCATTGATATAAAGCCGCTGAGCCGTTTGCGGATCAACACTGTAGCGATTCGAAGATTGAATAGTCATCCAAGGCGTTCCTTTAGAGCGGCATGTCGAGTCTGCTCAATAAGCTAACAAAGCGGCCCGGGCAAAATATGCCGTTGTTCAAGTGCCCAAAGGAGAATCTGCCGTATCTGCCAGGCTAACTTCCCATTAACCATGGCCTGCCAGGCTCTGACGTTTCGGACCGCAACGACCGGGTTCGGAGCGTCCCGCAAAGTCTGCTGAACAGGTCGCGCAAAACGGTGCTTTGTACCAGGCGGCCTATACTTTTAGCCGTTTATGCACGGTTTCATGGTGTTGTAATAACGCCACCGCTCACCGCCCTTCAATGGACATCCCAAAATGCCTGCACCGTTAACTTCCGTAGAGACGAATTCTGAACTGCCGACGCACGCTGACGTTGTGGTGATCGGCGGCGGCATTATCGGAACCTTCACGGCCTATTACCTGGCCAAGCGCGGCATGAAGGTCGCGCTGGTGGAGAAGGGGCGCGTGGGGGCGGAGCAATCGAGTCGAAACTGGGGTTGGTGCCGTCAGCAGAATCGGGACGCTCGTGAGCTGCCGCTGTCGACCAAGAGCCTGGAGCTGTGGGAACAGTTCGCCGCGGAGACCGGCGAGGATACCGGATTCAGAAGGTGTGGCTTGCTCTATCTGAGCAACAACGAGAAAGAACTGGCGGGTTGGGCAAAGTGGGGTGAGTTTGCCCGTACCGTCAATGTCACAACGCACATGCTGACGGCGGAACAGGCGGCAGAACATGGCCGGGTGACTGGCAAGTCCTGGAAAGGCGGGGTCTTCTCGCCGACCGACGGTACGGCGGACCCGTCCCGTGCCGCCCCGGCGGTTGCGCGGGCAATCATCAAGCTGGGCGGCACGGTGCATCAGGGCTGCGCCGCGCGTGGGATCGAGACCGAAGGCGGCCGGCTATCCGCGGTCGTTACCGAAAAGGGCACCATTCGCACCAGGCTCGCGGTGCTGGCCGGTGGCGCATGGGCGTCCTCGTTCTGCCGTCAGTACGGCATCCGGTTTCCCCAGGCGTCCATTCGCCAGACGATACTGTCGGTCTCCAAGGGCGCCGAAGAGATACCGGACGCACTCCACACGGATGAGGTCTCCATGACCCGTCGCTCTGATGGCGGTTTCACGCTGGCCATCAGTGGCAGAGGGCGCGTTGACCCGACCCCGCAGCTGTTGCGGTTCGCTCCGCAGTTCCTGCCGATGTTCCAGCGGCGCTGGCGCAAGCTGGCGCCCGGTGGTCTGCAAGGCTTCCAGTCGGGGCATGAAGGCCTGGGCCGCTGGCGGTTGGACCAGCCAACCCCGATGGAGCGGATGCGCATCCTCGATCCTGCAGCCGATGCATCGGTTGTCGAGCTGACTTACAAGCGTGCGGTCGACCTGATCCCGATGCTGAAAAACTCGTCAGTCACCGCTGCCTGGGCAGGTTATGTGGACAGCACGCCTGATGGCGTCCCGGGCATCGGCGAGATAGCGAGCCTGCCTGGCCTGGTGCTGGCGGCGGGGTTCAGTGGCCATGGCTTCGGCATTGGCCCTGGCGCGGGCCACTTGATCGCCGACATTGTCAGCGACATGCCTCCCCTGGTTGACCCGCGTCCTTATCACCCGGATCGATTCCAGTCTTCAGCCTGGGGCAAAGTCGCGGAGTTCTGAGGCCAGTACAAATCTCACCGGCAACACAAGCAACGGGCGCATCCTCAGGGAATGCGCCCGTTCTCGTTGGCGGGGTGGATTCTGCCGCTGGCGGCGGTTCGACTGGTTTTTTGCGCACCATAAATGGCCGCGAACACCCTGAAAAAGGTGCAGATGCCCGGGCTTGGCGCATCCCGCACAGTCTGCTGAGCGGGCCCCGAAAAACGGTGGTTTGTGCCAAGCGGCCTATACTTTTAACCGTTTATGCGCGGTCTCATGATGCTGTAATAAAACCGTGATGCAGCGTTGCAGCCAGGCTTCAAGAACGAGCAACCGCTTGCCCCTCATGACCTCAACCATCACTCAGGACCGCACTCATGAGCTTCCTTCGCCCCAAGTTCATTACCTTTGACTGCTATGGCACGTTGACCAACTTTCAGATGGGGACCATGACGCGCGAGCTGTTCGCCGATCGGGTCCCAGCCGAGCAGATGGATCAGTTCGTCAAGGATTTCTCGGCCTACCGGCTGGACCAGGTGATGGGCGACTGGCGGCCCTATGATGAAATTCTCAAGACTGCCCTGGCCCGGGTCTGCAAGCGTTGGGGTGTCGAATACAAAGGCGAAGGCCAGCTCTATTACGATGCCGTACCGACCTGGGGCCCACATGCCGACGTACCGGCAGGCCTGTCGAAAATCGCCGACAAGATTCCCCTGGTGATTTTCTCCAATGCGATGGACGAGCAGATCATGTCCAACGTCGACAAGCTCGGCGCACCTTTTCATAAAGTCTTCACGGCTCAACAGGCCCAAGCCTACAAGCCACGTCTGGCGGCCTTCGAGTACATGCTCGATAACCTCGGCTGCGGGCCGGAGGATGTCCTGCATGTGTCTTCGAGCTTCCGCTACGACCTGATGTCGGCCCACGACATGAAGATCAAGCACAAAGCCTTCGTGGCCCGGGGTCATGAGCAACCGGCGAACGCGGCCTTTGGTTACCACCAGATCCCGGATATCGGCGGGTTGGCCGGTCTGGTCGGTCTCTGAGTCTCATTGCACGCTTCAAGGCATAAGGGGTTAGACATGGGCAGTGAGTCTTATTGGCTCGATACCGCACCGGCATTTACCGGTGCCCAGCTCGGTGCGTTACCCGGGCAGGTCGATGTGGCTATCGTCGGTGGCGGTTTCACTGGCCTGGCCGCCGCCCGGTCCCTGGCCTTGAAGGGCGCCAATGTGGTGGTGCTGGAAGGCGGGCGGGTCATTGGCGAGGCTTCGGGGCGCAATGGCGGCCAGTGCAACACCGGCGTCGCCCAGGACTACGCGTCATTGAGTGCCAGCCTCGGCGCCGACAAGGCGCGCGCCTATTACCAGGCCTATGAGAGCGCGGTGCAGAGTGTCGTCTCGCTGGTGGAGCAAGAGCAGATTGCCTGCGACTTCAAGCGCAATGGCAAGCTCAAACTGGCGGCCAAGCCGCTGCACTACGAAGGGTTGGCACGCACTTGCGAATTGATCCGGCGCGAGGTCGATGCCGAGGTCGAGTTGCTGTCTGCGCAAGAAACCCGGGCTGAAGTGAACTCGGCCCAGTTCCATGGCGGCTTGCTGCAGCGTAACGGCGTGCAGATGCATGTCGGACGCTTCGGAGTAGGGTTGGCCGAAGCCGCCGCCCGTCACGGCGCGCTGATTTTCCAAGGCGTATCCGTAACCGACTGGAAAACCAGCGCCGGTGGCTATCGGGTCAATACCACCAAGGGTTCGCTACAGGCCACGCAGATCCTGCTGGCCACCGGCACCTGCCAGCAGGGTGGGTTGGGTTGGTATCGGCGGCGAATCGTGCCGGTGGGCAGTTTTGTGATCGCCACCGAGGTGTTGCCGCAGGCCTTGATCGACAGTTTGCTGCCGGCACACCGCTCCTATGTCACCAGCCGGATGATCGGCAACTACTTTCGGATCACGCCGGACAACCGCTTGCTGTTTGGCGGGCGGGCGCGGTTCGCCATGTCCGACAGTGTGTCCGATGCCAAGAGCGGCAAAGTCCTGCACGCGGCGATGGTGCAGATGTTTCCGCAGCTGGCCCACGTCAAGGTCGAGTATTGCTGGGGCGGATTGGTGGACATGACCTCCGATCGGCTGCCCCGGGCCGGCCAGCACGGCGGCGTCTATCACTCCATGGGCTACAGCGGCCATGGCGTGCAGATGTCGGTGCACATGGGCCAGGTCATGGCCGACGTCATGGCCGGCAAGGTCGAGGCCAACCCTTGGCGCGAACTCGACTGGCCGGCGATCCCCGGACATTTTGGCAAGCCCTGGTTCCTGCCGCTGGTAGGTGCGTATTACCGCCTTCAAGACTATTTGCACTGAGTGGCGAGGGACGCTTCAGGTTTCATCACATTGCGTATAGCGCGAGCAATCGAGCCTTATCATTTGCGAAAGGTAGAACCGACATGACTGACAAAAAAAACAGTATCGATACCCAGCTGATAACAGGTACGGAAAGTCTGCGCGTTTTCGAAGGGCTCAATCGCGGCCTGTCACGCCGCAATGCATTGCAGATGCTCGGGTTGGCCGGGGTGGCCGTGGCGGGCGCCGGCAGCCTGTTCGGCGCCGCCGGCAAGCTGTTCGCCGATGAGGAGGCCGCCAGCCCAGGCAAAGGCAAGCCTGGCGGGCGGATCCGCGTCGCCGGCTCGACCAGTTCCACCGCCGACACCCTGGACCCGGCCAAAGGTTCGTCGTCCACCGACTACGTACGCCATTACATGTTCTACAACGGGCTGACGCGCTTTGACAGCCACATGGTGCCGCAACTGGAACTGGCCGAGCGTATCGAGACCACGGACGCCACGCTCTGGGTGATCAGCCTGCGCAAGGAAGTGACCTTCCATAACGGCAAGGCATTGACCGCCGCCGACGTGGTGTTTTCGCTGTTGCGGCACAAGGACCCGATCACCGGCTCCAAGGTCCTGCCGCTGGCGTCGCAGTTCGCCGACGTCAAAGCCGTTGGCACCCATGAAGTGCAGATTCAGTTGAGCGGCCCCAACGCTGAACTGCCGTCGGTCCTTGCCGTCTCGCACATGTTGATCGTGCCGGAAGGCACCAGCGATTTCAGCCAGGGCATCGGTACCGGTCCGTTCAAGGTCAAGGAGTTCAAGCCCGGGGTGCGCTCCGTCGGCGTGCGCAACAGCAATTACTGGAAGCCCGGCCTGCCGTACCTGGACGAGATCGAATTCATCGGCATTGCCGACGAATCGTCACGGATCAACGCCCTGCTGTCAGGAGACGTGCACATCGTCAACGAGGTCAACCCGCGTTCGACGGCCCGCATCAAGGACAGCGCCCGGCATCGGGTCATCGACTCGCCGTCGGGCAACTACACTGACCTGATCATCCGTCAGGACCAGATGCCCGGCAAAAGCCCGGAGTTCACCCAGGCGATGAAGTTGCTGCTGGACCGGGAACAGATCAAGTCGGCGATCTTCCGTGGCTATGCGCGGGTCGGCAACGACCATCCGATCGCGCCCGGGGCACGCTTCTTCAACGCCGATTTGCCGCAACGGGCCTACGATCCCGAACAGGCCAAATCCCTGCTGAAGAAGGCCGGCATGGAAAGCATCAGCATGCCGCTGATGTGCTCGCCCGCGGCAACCGGTTCGGTGGACATCGCGGTGCTGCTGCAGCAGTCCGCCAAGGAGGCCGGGCTCAAGCTCAACGTCAACCGCCTGCCGAGCGATGGCTACTGGTCCAACCACTGGGCCAAGCACCCGCTGAGCTTTGGCAACATCAATCCGCGACCGAATGCCGACATGCTGTTCTCGCAGTTCTTCCAGTCGAGTGCGCCCTGGAACGAATCAGGCTGGAAAAACGAGCAGTTCGACCAATTGTTGATACAGGCCCGCGGTGAAACCGACGAGGCCAAGCGCGGCAAGATGTACGCCGACATGCAAGTGCTGGTGCATGAGCACGGAGGCATCGGCGTACCGGTGTTCATCAGCAACATCGACGGTGCCGACCAGCGTGTAAAAGGCTACGGCGCCAATCCCCTGGGCGGTTTCATGGGCTACATGTTCGCCGAGCAGATCTGGCTGGATGCCTGATGAAGGTCGGTTTGGGCCACATTGCACGAGGGTCGGATGATGAATAGCAACACACTGTGGTTGATCGGCCGCCGTCTGGGGGCGGCGATCGTGACCTTGTTGATTGTCTCCATGGTGGTGTTCGCCATCACGGCGGTGCTGCCGGGGGACGCGGCGCAGCAGGCGCTGGGACAGTTCGCCACGCCGGAACAGGTGGCGGCCCTGCGGACCAAAATGGGCCTGGACCAGCCCGGTGTGTTGCGTTACCTGAATTGGCTGACGAGCCTGCTCAGCGGTGACCTGGGGATGTCGATGTCCAACGCCACGCCGGTGATCGAGCTGATGGCCGGCCGGGTTCCCAACACCTTGATGCTCGCCGCTGCCACGGCCCTGGTGTCGGTGCCCGTGGCGTTGACCCTGGGTATCGGCTCGGCCATGGGCCGAGGCGGGCGCCTCGACAGCTTCCTGAGTTTTTTCACCTTGACCATGGTGGCCGTGCCGGAGTTTCTGGTCGCCACCTTGGCGGTGCTGATATTCGCCGTGAACCTGGGTTGGTTATCGGCGCTGTCCTACGCCAGTGACATCACGTCCCCCTGGCAATTCATGCGCACCTACGCATTGCCGGTGATGACGCTGTGCTGCGTGATTGTCGCGCAAATGTCACGCATGACCCGCGCAGCCGTGATCGATCAGCTCGACAGCCCTTACGTGGAAATGGCCCGGCTCAAGGGCGTGAGCAATATCCGTATCGTGCTCCGGCATGCCTTGCCCAATGCCATCGGCCCCATTGCCAATGCCATCGCCCTGAGCTTGTCCTACCTGTTGGGCGGGGTGGTGATCGTCGAAACGATCTTCAACTATCCCGGCATTGCCAGCCTGATGGTCGATGCCGTGACCAACCGCGACATGGCCCTGGTTCAAGCCTGCACCATGTTGTTCTGTACGGCGTACCTGGCGTTGGTGTTGATCGCCGACCTGTGCGCGATTCTTTCCAATCCGAGGCTGAGAAACCAATGAACAACCTCATTGTGAAATCGCCGACGGCGGCCGCTGCGCTGGGGTTGGGCAAAGACGCCCACGCAAAGTCCTGGCTTGGCCTGGCCGGCGCCGCGATGTGTGTGATCTGGTTGCTGGTGGCGATTTTCGGCCCGTGGCTGGCGCCGCATCCGGTGGGCGAAGTGGTCTCCGACAATGTCTTCGACAGCCTCAGCGCGACGTACCCGTTCGGCACCGATTACCTGGGCCGCGACATGCTCAGCCGGGTTCTTGTCGGAGCGCGTTTCACCGTCGGCCTGGCGTTGGTGGCCGCGGTGCTGTCGAGCACCCTGGGAACCAGTCTGGCGCTGTTGTCGGTGGTGTCGCCAAAGTGGCTGGATGAGCTGATCAGCCGCCTGATGGACGCGTTCATTTCGATCCCGAGCAAGATGCTGGCGCTGATCATGGTCTCGGCCTTCGGCTCCTCGGTCACCTTGCTGATCTGCACGGCGGTGTTGAGCTACACCCCCGGTGCCTTCCGCATCGCCCGCAGCATGGCGGTGAATATCGAAGCGCTGGAGTACGTGCAAGTGGCCCGTACCCGGGGTGAACGCCGGCTGTACATCGCCTGTGTGGAAATCCTGCCGAACATCCTCAATCCGGTGCTGGCGGACCTGGGCCTGCGTTTTGGTTTCATCGTGCTGCTGCTCAGTGGCATGAGTTTCCTCGGGCTGGGCGTGCAACCGCCGGATGCCGACCTTGGCTCGCTGGTGCGCGAGAACATCGGCGGCCTCAATCAGGGGGCGCCGGCCATCGTGATTCCTGCCCTGGCCATCGGCACCCTGACCATCGGCGTGAATCTGTTCATCGACCGGTTGTCGTCGCGACGTAGCCGACGTACGGGAGGTCATTGAAATGAGCGAATTGATTCGGGTACAGGACCTGCGCGTGGTCGCCTGCGGCGAGCGCGAGGAGGTGGACATCGTCAAGGGGGTCAGCTTCTCCCTGCAAAAAGGCGAAGTATTGGCGTTGATCGGTGAGTCCGGTTCCGGCAAGACCACCATTGCCCTGGCATTGCTCGGTTATGCCCGACGCGGTTGCCGGCTGGCGGGAGGCGTGGTGCAAATCGGCGAGGACGACATGCTGGCGTTGAGCGAGAGCCAGTTGCAGAAGTTGCGTGGCAACCGCGTGTCCTATATCGCCCAGAGCGCCGCAGCGGCGTTCAACCCGGCGAAAAAACTCATCGACCAGGTAGTGGAAGGCGCGCTGATTCATGGCCTGGGTAGCCGGGCGGTGCTTGAGGCGAAGGCCATCGAGCTGTTTCGTGACCTGGCCCTGCCAGACCCGGAGCGTATCGGCCAACGCTATCCTCATCAGGTGTCCGGCGGGCAGCTGCAACGGGTGATGGCGGCCATGGCGCTGATCAGCGATCCATTGCTGGTGGTGCTCGACGAGCCGACCACGGCCCTCGATGTAACGACCCAGATCGATGTGCTGCGGGCCTTCAAACGGGTTGTCCGCGAGCGTGGGGCCACGGCCGTCTATGTGTCCCACGACCTGGCGGTCGTGGCGCAGATGGCTGATCAGATCGTGGTGCTCAATGGCGGCGAGATCTTCGAACATAGCGCCACGGCACCTTTGCTCAAGGGCCCGGCCCACGAATACACCCGCAGCCTGTTGGCGGCGGCGCGGCCGGACACGACGATCCGTCCGCCCAGCGACATTGCACAGGACACGCCGTTGCTAACCATCCAGGGGCTGACCGCCGGCTACGGCAACAAGAATGCCCAGGGCATGCCAGCGATTCGCGTGCTGGAAGGCATCGATCTGACGGTTCGCCGGGGCCAGGCCATCGGCGTCATTGGTGAGTCGGGCTCGGGCAAATCGACCCTCGCACGGGTGGTCGCCGGATTGTTGCAGCCGGCCCTCGGCGCGTTGACCTTCGATGGCCAACCCTTGGGCGGCAGCCTGTCGTCGCGCACCCACGAGCAATTCCGACGCATACAGATGGTCTTCCAGAATGCCGACACCGCACTCAATCCGATGCACAGCGTCAGCACGATCCTGAGCCGCCCGCTGAAGATGTATTTCGGCCTCAAGGGCGCGGCGCTGCGCGAGCGTATCGGCGAGCTGCTGGACCTGGTGCGTTTGCCCCGGACGATGGCGGACCGGCGCCCGAACGAACTGTCCGGCGGACAGAAGCAACGGATCAACCTGGCCCGGGCCCTGGCGGCCAAGCCAGACCTGATTCTCTGTGACGAGGTGACCTCGGCGCTGGATACCGTGGTCGGTGCGGCAATTCTCGAACTGCTGCGCGATCTGCGCCAGGAGCTGGGAGTGTCCTATCTGTTCATCAGCCACGACATCTCCACCGTGCGCGCCTTGTGTGACGACATCGTGGTGATGTACAGCGGGCACAAGGTCCAGGCCGGTACGCGTCAATCCTATGCCGAGGCTCCGTTCCATCCGTATACCGATCTGTTGATCCACTCCGTACCGGAACTGCGCCAGGGCTGGCTGGAAAGCTGCGGGGCAACGACCTGCCAGACGCTGCCGCCGATTGGCCCGAAAGCCGCTGTGCCAGGGCTGTGCACCTTCCTCAGTCGCTGCCCGGTGCGGGTCGACGGGCTGTGCAACCGCGTCGCGCCGGACCGACGGATGTTAGTCGGTGGCAGCGAAATCCTTTGCCACCACGACAGCGCCGAACTGATGAAAACCCAGCAACCGAACACTCCGACCGTGGCGGCGTACGCATGAAATCCCGTGTATTGGAGATTCTCAAACGGCTGATGGCCTTCGACACCGTCTCTTCGGAATCGAATATGGCCTTGATCGAATACGTGCGCGATCTGCTCATGACCAAGGGCATCGAGTCCTTGATCGTGCGGGACGACAGCGGCAACAAAGCCAACCTGTTTGCCAGTACCGGTCCAAGGGATGTGCCGGGGATCCTGCTGTCGGGTCATACCGACGTGGTGCCGGCGGCGGGGCAGGCCTGGACCTTCCCGGCATTTGCGGCGACGGTGCGGGACGGACGGATTTATGGCCGCGGCAGTTGCGATATGAAGGGCTTTATCGCCCTGGCAATCGACGCCATGCTCGATGCCGCCGAGCAGCCATTGAGCAGGCCGCTGCAGTTGGCGCTGTCCCATGACGAGGAGATCGGCTGCGTGGGGGTACGGCGTTTGCTGGATGTGCTGCACCTGGCACCGGTCCGGCCGTTTCTGTGCGTCATCGGCGAGCCGACCCATATGCAGTTCGTTCTCGGACACAAGGGCAAGGGTTCCTACCGTACGTACTGTCGTGGGCTGGAGGCGCACTCATCATTGGCGCCACGCTCGGTTAATGCGATTCATGTGGCCTGCGATTTCATCGCCGCGCTGCGCCTGAGCCAACAGGAGTTGCAAGAGCAGGGTGCCCGGGATACCGATTACGATGTGCCCTACAGCACGGTGCATGTCGGGCAGATTGTCGGCGGCAAGGCGCTGAACATCGTGCCCAACCTGTGCACCCTTGATTTCGAAGTGCGTAACTTGCCGGCGGACAACCTGGACGGCTTCCTCGAGCAGATGCGCGAACGGGCCGAATTGATCGTGCGCGAGGCGCAAAAGCTCTCCAGCGTGGCTGCGATTGAAATCGAGACCCTGAACGTCTACCCGGGTCTCGACACCCACCCGAGCGTCGAAGCGGTACGGTTCCTGAAAAACTTTGCCGCCCCGGACACTGGCACCGCGAAAGTCTCGTTCGGCACCGAGGGCGGGTTATTCAAGCAACGCCTGGATGTGCCAGTGGTGGTTTGCGGCCCGGGTTCGATCGAACAGGCGCACAAGCCTGACGAGTTCATCGAGATCAGCCAGATGGAGGCGGGCGAGTGCTTTCTGCAAGGGTTGCTGGGCTCGATGCGCATTTGATCGTGCAACAGTAAAGCCTGCCGTCGAAGGCTGATTTTCAGCATTCAAGGCTGTAGGGCCGGCGTTTTCAGCATCCTCGTTCAGGGCGACTCAATAGACTGAAGGCTGTCTCAGAACAGGACCCGACGTCATGCTCAAGAATCGCCTGAAAGACCCCAGCCTGCTGGTAGAACTCGCTTACATCGACGGCCAGTGGGTCGGCGCCGACAACGCCGCCACCCTGGACGTGATCAACCCGGCCACCGGCGAGGTGCTTGCCCGGGTACCGGCGATACACGGCAGCGAAACCCGGCGCGCCATCGAAGCTGCCGACCGTGCCTGGCCGGCCTGGCGTGCACGTCCGGCGGCGGAACGGGCGGCGCTGCTCGATCGCTGGTACCAGGCGATGATCGACAACCTCGACGACCTGGCGTTGATCCTCACCCTTGAGCAGGGCAAGCCGCTGGCGGAAGCCAAGGGCGAGATCCGCTACGGTGCCAGCTTCGTCAAGTGGTTCGCCGAAGAAGCCCGACGGATCTATGGCGAAACCATCCCGGCCCCCAGCGGTGATCGGCGCTTGATGACCCTCAAACAGCCGGTGGGCGTTTGCGCCGCGATCACGCCGTGGAATTTCCCCAATGCGATGATCACCCGCAAGTGCGCACCGGCCCTGGCCGCGGGCTGCACGATCGTGGTCAAGCCGTCGGACCAGACCCCGCTGTCGGCCCTGGCCCTGGCGGTGCTGGCCGAGCGGGTCGGGATTCCGGCCGGGGTGTTCAACGTCGTGACCGGCATGCCCGCCGGCATTGGTGAGGAACTGACCGGCAACCCGACGGTGCGCAAGCTTTCCTTCACCGGCTCCACCGCTGTCGGACGTCTGCTGATGCGTCAGAGCTCGGAACACATCAAGCGCTTGAGCCTGGAGCTGGGCGGTAACGCTCCGTTCATCGTGTTTGACGACGCGGACCTGGAGCAAGCCGTGACCGGCATCATGCTCAGCAAATTCCGCAACGCCGGGCAGACCTGCGTCTGCGCCAACCGCATTCTGGTGCAGGATGGGATTTACGAGCGCTTCGCCCAGCGCCTGGTGGAGGAGGTGGGCAAGCTCAAGGTTGGCGACGGCCTCGAGGCCGAGGTGAACATCGGTCCGCTGATCAACGCGGCGGCGGTCAGCAAGGTCGCTCGACACATCGACGAGGCGTTGAGCCAGGGCGCTCGCCTGCTCTGTGGCGAAATCCCCGCGGGCGACAGCCGGTTCGTCCAGCCGACGGTGCTCGGGGAGACGCATGCCGGGATGCTGCTGGCCAACGAAGAAACCTTCGGTCCGGTTGCTCCGCTGATGCGCTTCAGCACGGAAGAAGAGGCGCTGGCCTTGGCCAACGCTACGCCCTATGGCTTGGCGGCATATTTTTTCACCCAGGATCTGCGCCGCTCATGGCGGTTCGGCGAAGCCCTGGAGTTCGGCATGGTTGGCCTCAATACCGGGCTCATTTCCATGGACGTCGCGCCCTTCGGCGGCATCAAGCAATCGGGCCTTGGGCGTGAAGGCAGCAAGTATGGCCTGGATGAATTTCTTGAAGTCAAAGCCTTCCACGTCGGCGGGTTGTGATGCGGTCAGCGATTTGAAGAGGAGGCACGGTTGATGAGCAAACCATTCAGAATCGCCGCGATTGCTGGCGACGGTATTGGTAAGGAAGTCTTGCCGGAGGGGCTGCGGGTACTGGAGCAGGCGGCGAAGAAATGGCAATTGGATCTGAGCACCGAAGTGCTCGACTGGGCCCACTGCGATTACTACCTGGAACACGGGCAGATGATGCCCGCCGACTGGTTTGAACAGCTCAAGGGCTTCGATGCGATTTACTTTGGCGCCGTGGGCTGGCCGGACAAGGTGCCGGATCACATTTCCCTGTGGGGTTCGCTGCTGAAGTTTCGCCGGGACTTCGATCAGTACGTGAACATCCGTCCGGTGCGGCTGTTTCCCGGCGTGCCGTGTCCGTTGGCCGGACGCGAAGCCGGGGACATCGACTTCGTGGTGATTCGCGAAAACACCGAGGGCGAGTATTCCTCGGTCGGCGGCAAGATGTTCGAAGGCACCGAGCACGAGTTCGTGCTGCAGGAGTCGGTATTCACCCGACGCGGTGTGGACCGGATTCTCAAGTTCGCCTTCGACCTGGCCCAGACCCGGCCGCGCAAACGCCTGACGGCGGCGACCAAGTCCAACGGCATTTCCATCAGCATGCCGTACTGGGACGAACGCACGGCGCTTATGGCGCAGCAGTACCCGGACGTCACCTGGGACAAGCAACACATCGATATCCTCTGTGCGCGCTTTGTGCTTCAGCCAGACCGTTTCGATGTGGTCGTGGCGTCGAATCTGTTCGGTGACATCCTGTCCGACCTTGGACCTGCCTGCGCCGGCACCATCGGCATCGCCCCTTCGGCCAACCTTGATCCACAGCGACGATTTCCCTCGTTGTTCGAACCGGTCCATGGCTCGGCACCAGATATCTATGGACGGAATATCGCCAACCCGATTGCGATGATCTGGTCCGGTGCCTTGATGCTCGACTTCCTGGGTAATGGCGATGAACGCTATCGCGCGGCCCATGACGGAATTCTCAGGGCCATCGAGCGGGTTATTGCAGCGGGGCCGATTACGCCTGATCTTGGGGGGCAGGCGTCGACTCAGGAGGTTGGTCTGGCTATTGCGGAGGCGCTCTGAACTGGAAGTTGTGCTCCGGCCCTGCTCCGACACAACTGTGGGAGCGAGCTTGCTCGCGATGGCGGTGTATCAGCCAATGAAGATATTGGATGTGCTGGCCCTTTCGCGAGCAAGCTCGCTCCCACAGGGTTCCTCGGTATGCCATGAGACCTGCATCTGCCGATGATCCAGTGTGAGAGCGAGCCTGCTCGCGAAGGCGGTGTGTCAGTCAATGAAGATATTGGATGTGCCGGCCCTTTCGCGAGCAGGCTCGCTCCCACAGGGTTCCTCGGTATGCCGTGAAACCTGCGTTTGCCCGCCGATCCAATGTGGGAGCGAGCTTGCTCGCGATGGCGGTGTATCAGCCAATGAAGATATTGATGTGCTGGCCCTTTCGCGAGCAGGCTCGCTCCCACAGGGGGGGCTCGGTATGCCGTGAAACCTGCGTTTGCCGCCGATCCAATGTGGGAGCGAGCTTGCTCGCGAAGGCGGTGTGTCAGTCAATTTACTTACAGACGTAAAACTTGCGCACATAGACGCTGCTCTTCCAGGCGCAAGGAGCCCCCTTGGGCACAAACACCGTATCGCCAGTATTCACCGCCAGCGCCGTCCCATCGCCGAGCTGGAGAATGATGCTGCCCTCGATCAGGTGCATCAGTTCGTGCATCGTGTGTGGCCTTGCCCTGCGGTTATAGGGCGTCGAATCCCAGACGCCGATGCGCAGGTTTGTCGTGTCCTCGACGAACAGATTGTTCGAGCGACATTGCGGGGTGGGGCTCAGCAGGAACTCTTCACTCGGTGGCATCGAGGGCGCTAGGAGGGTGTGCTTGGGGAGAGCGGTCACTCCGACGTTGCCCGCTTCAACAGGCTGGGTATCGGCGCAGAATGCCCAGAGCGAGCCAGGTTGCGCCTCGATCCGAATCGATGTGCCGCGGGCAATTACCGCGCTGTCACCCGGACCAAGTTGCAGCGAGTGTTCCTCGCTTTGCAGAATGACTTGTCCGGCGTGGACCACGATCGTTTCACTGTAGGGATATGCATCGACGCTGAACTGTCCGCTCGCCTGGACGATACCGGCAGCAATGTCTTGGGTCCCGAGATAGGCAATCTGCCTGTCGAACGGATCGTTGGCTCCCAATGAGCCGCCGGTGAATGCGGTTGACGCGGGAGTGCCGTTGGCGTGGGCCAACAGCACGGCAGTGGGCTCTAGCATGAGGGTGTTTCTCCGGGAAAGTAGGGGATGTAGCGGTGATGCAGGGGCGTCAGCCGATGGCCTGGCTCACCAGCGCAAACTGCTTTACGCCGCCCCTGGCCTGGGGCGGGGAACCACGGACCATCTGGGCGACGGTGTCGACCTGCTTCAGCCCGGCTTCTTCCAGCCAGGGACCCAGGCCGCTGTCGGACGGTACATCCATGCGGACGAAAGCATCCGGCACTTGAGCCAACAGCACCGCGATCAAGTGCTTGGCCTGCTGTGGATTTTCTGCAACGACCGGGCCGATGTAACGACCACGACCGAATGGACGCAGGATGGCGAACCCACGCAGTTGCCCATCGCGCTCGATGCCCACGACGTCTTCGACACTGTCGAACAGATCATTGAGCACGGCGTGCCTGTCCAGGCCGCTGCCGGCGTTGGCGAGTTCGATCACGTTGTTTCGATCCGCTTCGGTCAGGCGGCGCAGGCGCTCACCGGATGGCAGGTCCTTGGGGGCCGGAGGCGATACGTTCCCCTGATGTTGTTGGATATGACCAAAGTCAACGAATCCCTGGCTGGCATAAAGAGGCGCGCCGGCCAGCGTCGCGTTGAGCATGGCGGTCTGTGTTCCACACGCTTGGAGTGCCAGTTCCATCAGTTTGCGACCGATGCCCTGGCCCTGGTATTCGTCACTGACAATCACCAGGCCGATCGTGGCGTAATCACCCTGCGGGCAGGTGAACGCGGTGCCGATCAGGCGGCCGTGGTCCTCGGCGACAAAACCCTGCGAGACGCGCTGCAGCATGGCCCAGTCCTCCAGGCGATGGGGCCACTTCAACTGCACGGATAAGGCATGGGCCGCTGCCACATCGGCAGCGGTCATGGGGCGATAGGCATACGTCGGGCGTTGCGAACTGGACATTAACATCTCCGTATTCAAGGGAGCGTGACCGGGCGGATTTCTCCGCCGAAAGGATTGATATCTCACCTGCCGCCAGACCTGACAAGAGGCGCAGATTGATTCGGTAGATTGCATCAGTTGCGGCTTCACGCACCGCAGTTATTGCTCAAATCGACAGCAGGCTCAGCAGCAAATATCAGCGGATTTTTCGCCGGTGCTTTTTGTAGCTGTGTGAGCACGCACCGCTCAATAACATCGCTGGCGGTCAATCTGGCCGAGCATCGGTTCACCGTGCTGATGCCGACGGATGTTGTCCAGCAACACGCCGAAGGCACTTTCGGGTTGAGTCATCGCCGCGATATGCGGCGTCAGCAGTATCTGCGGATGCTGCCAGAACGGGTGATCCGGCGCTGCCGGCTCCTGTTGCAAGACGTCAAGCACCGCCGCGCTGAGTTGGCCGCTGGCCAGGGCCTCGAGCAGATCCTCTTCTATCAGGTGGCCACCACGGCCCATGTTGACCAGGGCAGCACCCTCGGGCAGATGTCTGAATAATTGACGGCTGAGAATCCCTTGGGTCTGCTCGGTCAATGGCAAGACGCAAATCACGATGTCGCATTGGCCGAGGAAGGCCGGGAGCTGTTCGTCACCGGCAAAGCAATTCACCCCGGCGATGTGATGCTCGCTGCGTGCCCAACCTGACAAGGCGAAGCCAAAGGTCTGCAAGGTGGCCAGAATCTGCCGGGCCTGCATGCCGAGCCCCATGACCCCGACCCGACGCTGGGCCGCCGGTTGCAGCAAGTGCGCCTGCCAGCACCGGGCAATCTGTTGCTGGCGATAACGGAGCATATCCCGGTGCAGGCTGAGCACGGCGAAGCTGGCGTATTCGCACATGCCCCGGGTGATGCCGGGATCGAGGAGACGGACCACCGGCAGGGAGGCGGGCAAGCGATCAAGATCAAGCTGATCGACCCCGGCCGACAAAGCGAACAGCACTTGCAGGTTCGGCAAGAGTGTTTCGAGGTCATCCGGCGCCTGCCAGGCGGCGAGGAAATGAATGTCCCTCGGGTCGCCGATGTCCGGCCAGGCGCGCCATTCGATGTCCGGAGCGTGCTCGGCGAATAGACGCTTCCATTGTTCACCGCGCACCGGGTCGGCTTTATACAACAGGGCCATGGGTCACTTCTCGTACAAGATAGGGAACATCCAGCATGCCCGAGTGGCAAAGCAGGATGTATCGAAACAACCTGCATAATCACCGGACACTGCTTTGTACAGGGCCTCTGCCGGCAGATTCCATGGGGCTGGAGTCGGCTGAAGGATTCTGCTGTTTGCCGGGGTGAAAACAGTCGATCCGAATTTCCCAGAGGCCAAGTTCGGCTTAGACAATTGTGTCGAACGCTTAACCTGTGGAACACATCGCAGCCGTTTCCCGGTTGCCTGGTTCACTGTGGGAGATGCCATGAACAGTAAAGTCGAAGAAACCCCGAGCCTGCTCCTCCAACGCGATCAATTCGTGCCACGAGGGTTGGTCACCGCGCATCCGCTGGTCATCGACCGGGCCCAGGGGGCAGAGGTGTGGGACGTGGATGGGGCGCGTTATCTGGACTTCGTCGGCGGCATCGGCGTGTTGAACATCGGTCATAATCACCCGAAGGTGATCGCGGCGGTGCAGGCTCAATTGAAGAAGGTCAGCCACGCGTGTTTCCAAGTGGTGGCCTACAAACCGTATATCGATCTGGTCAAGCGCCTGTGTGCCTTGGTGGGTGGGCAGCAAGCCTGCAAGGCGGCGCTGTTCACTTCCGGCGCGGAAGCAGTGGAGAACGCGGTGAAGATCGCCCGCGCGCATACCAATCGTCCCGCCGTCATTGCCTTCCGGGGCGGTTTCCATGGGCGTACTTTACTGGGTACGACGCTGACGGGCATGAGCCAGCCCTACAAGCAGAACTTCGGACCTCTGGCGCCGGAGGTCTACCATACGCCATACCCGAATGCCTATCGCGGTTTCAGCAGTGATATGGCGTTGCAGGCAGTCAACGAATTGCTGGCGACCCAAGTCGCTCCGGATCGGGTCGCGGCGATTATCATCGAGCCGGTGCAGGGCGATGGAGGCTTCCTCAGCGCGCCACCAGAATTTCTCCAGGCGCTGCGAGCCCTGACCGAGCAGCACGGCATCGTGCTCATCCTCGATGAAATCCAGACCGGCTTCGGTCGTACCGGCAAATGGTTCGGTTTTCAGCACGCCGGCATCCAGCCGGACCTGGTCACCGTCGCCAAGAGCCTGGCCGGTGGCCTGCCCATCTCGGGCGTGGTGGGGCGCGCGGACATCATGGACGCGCCACTGCCCGGTGGCCTTGGCGGCACCTACGGCGGTAACGCCCTGGCGTGTGCCGCGGCATTGGCGGTGATCGAGGCTTATGAGCAGGAGCATCTGCTCGAACGTGGCCAGGTCCTGGGGGAGCGGCTGCGCCAGGGCCTGCTGCGCTTGCAGGCCCGCCACCCGCGCATCGGTGATGTGCGCGGCACCGGCTTCATGCTGGCAATCGAATTGATCAAGGACGATCAGGCCCGCAGCCCGGATGCCGAGCTCACCCAGCGCCTGATCGATCAGACAAGGATTGGCGGGCTGCTGGTGATCAAATGCGGGGTGTACCGAAATGTCCTGCGCTTCCTCGCTCCCCTGGTCACCGAAGAAAGTCAGATCGACGAAGCACTGGCCATTCTTGAAGCCGCATTGCAGCGGGTAATGGATTAATCTCAGGTCTCGGTCGGCAAGTTGGCGATTTTGTCGACCGAGGCAGCCAGGCATAAGGATTGATAAACGCACCATGGGAGGCGACACATGCACCTGACTGATTATCGTGCGCTGCTGATCGATTGCGACGAAGTCCTGGTCGATCGGGATTCCGGTGTCTGGACGGCCCTGCAACCCTTGCTCGAAAACCGTCCGGGCATGCCCGGCAAGGAGCAGGTATTGGCGGAATTCGACGAGGCGGTACGCGGGCTCTATCCACGTTTTTCCGATCTCGGCTTCAGCGGCTTGTTGTGTTTTGCCCATCGCCAGTTGGCGGAGCGCCTGGGGCTCAAGGTCAGTTGGGAAGAGGGCATGAGCTTTGCCCGTTCGGCCTGCAACTGGTCGCTGTTCGAGGACGCACCAGGTGCCATGTTGTATTTGCGCAAATTCTACCGGTTATTGGTTTACTGCGATCGTGATGCCGAGGATCGCGACCAGCTCTGCGAGCGCTTGGGAATTCCACCCGAGGACCTGCATTCGCGAGCCAGCAATCCACTGGAGGATGAGGCATGGTTGCTGCAGAACCAACTCGAGCCTGCAACGATCATGCAAGTGTCCAGACCGCCCGCACAACCGCCAAAATCGGCTGGCCTGTGCCTGATCCGCCGTGGCCATGAGCCTGAAAATCAAGAATATTCCGCCGATTTCTACATCACCAGCATGGCCGACCTCGTCGCTCAGCATCAGCTATCTTTGCGCCGTTGAATTTGCTAAAACCACTGTCAGCCTGAAGACGACCGAGGGGTACCCGATGGAAGGTTTAATAAAACTAGACCGAATTGATATCAGTATCCTTGTTGAACTTCAAAAGGACGGTCGGATGACCAATGTCAGCCTCGCCGATGCCGTGGGACTGTCCTCCAGCCCTTGTCTGCAGCGGGTCAAGCGCCTCGAATCAGCCGGTTATATTTCCGGGTACAGGGCGCATCTGAACCTCGCAAAGATCACCGACTCGGTTACGGTATTTACCGAAATCACCCTCAGCGACCATAAACGGGAAGACTTCGCGAAGTTTGAATCGAATATTCGTCTGGTCGACGAAGTACTTGAGTGCCACTTGATCAGCGGCGGTTACGATTATCTGGTGCGCTTCATGACGTGCAGCATCCAGCATTATCAGGAAGTGATCGAAGGGTTGCTGGACAAGAACATCGGTATCTCCAAATACTTCAGTTACATCGTCATCAAATCGCCGGTGCTCAAGGATGGAGTGCCGTTGCGCCGACTACTGCGCCATTGAGCCCACCGCTGACCCCGTGGGAGCGAGCCTGCTCGCGAAGAGGCCAGTGCATTCAACCTCTCCATCGGCTGCGATAACGCTATCGCGAGCAGGCTCGCTCCCACACTGGATTTTCTACAAAGTCAGATTGTCTGCCCGCCGGAAACTTCGATGCGCTGCCCGGTAACCCACCGGTTGTCCTCCGCCAGCAGGCTCGCAACCATTGGCCCGATGTCGTCCGGGACGCCCACCCGGCCAAGGGCAGTCATGCCAGCAAATTGCGCATTCAGATCCGGCATGTCGCGCACTGCGCCGCCCAGGAAGTCCGTCGCAATCGCGCCAGGGGCCACTGTATTTACCGTGACTCCACGGCCGCCCAGCTCTCTGGCCATATAGACCGTGAGGGTTTCGATCGCGCCTTTAGCGGCGGCATACGCTGAGAAACCGGGAAAGGAAACACGCGTCAGCCCGGATGAATAGTTGACGATGCGACCGCCATCGATGATCAGTGGCAAGAGCGCCTGCGTCAGGAAAAAAACACCTTTGACGTGCACATTGAACAGCTCATCGAACTGCTCTTCGGTGGTCTCGGCAAACGCCGCCATCGCGCCGTGACCCGCGTTGTTGAGGAGGAAGTCGAAGTCGGCTCGACCCCAGCCTCGCTGGAGGGCGCCGGAAAGCGTAGCGACGAATGTGCCGAAGCTGGAGACGTCACTCACATCGAGTTTCAACGCAACGGCTTTGCGCCCGAGCCGTTCGATTTCCCCGACCACATCACGGGCCTGGGCCTCGCCGTTACGATAAGTGAGGATGACGTCGTTGCCCTTTTCGGCGATGGCAATAGCGGCATTGCGGCCCAGGCCACGGTTGGCGCCGGTAATGAGCGCAATCTTGTTCATTGGAAATACCTCTTGGTGAGTTGGAATAACCTGCGATTTCGCTAGCGGCTTTTTGTCGATAGCCGATAAGCATGGCAAAGCACGGCGATGAGCTTGCCCCGCGCTAAGGAATTCTGTTATCAGTCGGGCAGAATGTAGGCAAATCGCAGCTGCTTTAAAAAGACTTTGTATGCACGAACCCATGCCTTAGAGGTATCGCTTGATGGAGCTGCGTCACCTTCGTTACTTCGTTGCCGTTGCCGAAGAGGGCAACCTGACCTCTGCCGCGACCCGACGACTTCATACCGCGCAACCATCCCTCAGCCGCCAGCTGCGCGATCTGGAGTTGGAGGTTGGCGCGCAGCTGTTTGTCCGCAAGGCCAGGGGCATCGAACTGACGCCGGCCGGAATAGCGTTCCTGGATCAGGCCAGGCTTGCGCTCAGTCATGCTGAAGAAGCCGTGGCGGCGGCTCGGCGAGCGGCAAGGCCGGCGAAGAAGGTGTTCTCGGTGGGTTTCCTGACGGGGCAGGAGGTGGACTGGCTGCCCAGCGTGACGCGTTTGCTTCGGCATGAGCTGCCCAACATGGAATTCAAGGTCATCAGCTTGCAATCGCCCTCGCTGGCCGACGCTATTCAACGCGGCGACGTCGACCTGGGCTTTCTGCGCGTGGAGCCGCGGCCGGATGTCAGTTATGAGGTTGTCGCGAAAGAGCCATTGCTGGTCATCATGCCGAACGACCATCGCCTGGCCTCGATGGGTGATATCGATCCTGCCGAGTTGGCCTGCGAGACGTTCATCGGCTGTTCGGAGATTCCCCATGTACTACGCGATGTCATCGCGCAGTATTTCGCCAGTTGCAACGTGCAGGTCAACGCATCCTACTGGCTGGACGACTACGGCACCGGGATCTCCCTGATCAGCTCCACGCGGGGCGTTGCCATCCTGCCAGCCTACGTGGAGCCGCTGCTGCCGTGGACGATCGTCAGCAGGCCGCTCAAGGGAACACGACCTACCATTGATCTGGCGGTGGGTTATCGGACCGACAATCCGTCACCTATTCTTAAAATGTTCCTTGAGAACATCGATCAGATAAAAGACGCAGGGCCGCTGGGCAATCGGCGCAGGACGGACAACTAGCGGCGAAGCCCGGAGTGCCCAGGTGCTTACGGTTGAAGAGAGGGGATCATGCAAGACATCTACCACCTGTCTCGCTTCGTCGAGGCCCAGAACCCGGTGTTCGATCGAGTCATGGACGAGTTACGCGCAGGCCGCAAGACGAGCCACTGGATGTGGTTCATCTTCCCTCAGTTGCAGGGCCTCGGGCGTTCCGAAATGGCCGCGCGCTTCGCCATCTCCGGCATTGCCGAGGCCCGTGCTTACGTTCAGCACGACGTGCTCGGCCCGCGACTGGAGGGTTGTGTGGAAACAGTTCTGCTGCATCACGGGAAGAGTGCCGGGCAGATCTTTGGCTCGCCCGACGACCTCAAGTTTCGTTCCTGTCTGACGTTGTTCAGGAGCGTCCAACCGGGATCTTCCCTATACCAACAGGCGCTTGACCGGTTTTATTCGGGCGAGCCGGATCGCAAGACACTGCTACTGCTTGAGCAACCGAGTTGACGTGGCGAGACGACCCGCCGCCGGCTGGCCAGCCATTTTCACTTGCCGACTTCCTGCTCCGCCAGTATCGAGGCGGTGAGGGGGCTTCGGGCCTTTGCAAACCACCACCACGCCGCGGCTCCCAGGAGCGTGGCCAGCACGGCCAGGATCAGGATCACCGGTTGCGTACCCAAGGGCGCCGCCAGCACTGCTACCAACAAGCCGGCCAACGGCTGCGAGAGGTTGTTGAGCAAAGTGATCACGCCCACCGTCTTACCGAAGTCCTTGGGCGGAATCACCTGTTGCCGGATCGTGCGCATGTAGACGTTGAACATCTTGTCGAAGCCGACGATCAACAGGAAGCCCACGACGTAGCCGACCAGGTTCGGGCTCAGGGCACTGATGAAGCCTCCCGCGGCGATCATCGAATAGCCGACGCCTCCCGAGACGCGCAGAGGCAGGGCGACCCGGGCGAGAAAGAACAGGATCACGATCGTTGTCACCGCGCCAGCCGCCTGCAGGCCCGCGTAGTCGTCCTTGCCGGCGCTGTACTCGCCAAGCACCATGGCCGCCGAGGTGGCCAAGGTGACACCCACGACCAGGTTGACGCCTACCGCCAGGGTGATGATTTTCTTCAGCTCCGCCAGGTCACGGATATGCCCGAAGGCAATCCGCAGCGGCTGCAACCAGATGTCCTGATGCTGCTCGAAAACCTCCAGCGTGATACGGCTGAGGCGTTGCCAGACCAGCATGCTCAGATCGGCCAGCAGGAACAACCCGGCGATCCACAGCACCACCCAATGCCAGGCCCACACTTCCAGCATCAGGGCCGCCACCAATGGCCCGAGCACCAGCCCGGTCTGGTCGGCGATCTGCGAGTAAGACAAGGTCTTGGTGTAGCTGTAGTGCTGGAAGATGTGCGGCATCAGCACTTCACGCGCCATGATGCCTTGCGTTGTCAGCACCCCGCACACCGCTGACAGCACGACGACCCAGGCGATGCCACCAAAGACCCCATGCAGCGCCATCGCCAGGACACACAGCAGGGCCCGGTAGACCTGGCTGATGTGCAGAATCCTGATGGGCGAATACTTGTCGCACAGGGCGCCACACAACGGAAACGCCAGGAATCGCGGCAGCGACTCGACGAAAAACGCCAGCCCGGCCCAGGACGCGCTGTTGGTCGTCTGGAACACTACCAGCGGTACGATGAACAGCAGGATCTGATCCGCCAGCCGCGACAGAAACAACGAAATGAAAAAAGCGAGGTAATCCTTACGCATGGATACCTCCTGCGGATAAGCGACGGGGCGTGGCAGCGCAGAAAATCATCAGTAGGCCGACCCTGAACTGTCGTTGAGGTTGTGTCGTTCGTCACCACGCAGTGGCGGATTGAAGACGCTGACCAGGATCAGGTCCTGGTCCTTGCCACCGCGCAGGAAATGCCGGTCATGCTGATCGAGCACGTAGACATCGCCAGGCCGGATCGCAAAGACATTGCCGTGCATGTCTTCGACTTCACCTTCTCCGGCAATGCAATAACAGGCCTCCAGATGATTGCGGTATTGCAACAGCGACTCTGTACCTGCACGCACGACGGTATGGCATAGCGTAAAGCCCATGGCGTCACGTTCAGTGAGCAAGCGATGACTCGTGCCGGCACCCCACTCGACGAAGTAAGGGGTTTTCTCGACCTCGGATATGTTGCGAATGAACATGGGGACCTCTTTGAAATAGTCGATGGAAAACAAATCAGTTCTTTGCAGTGCCGGCGGCGACGGGCCGCAGCAGCGCATCGCCGCTGGCCAGCATCGCCTCGTTCCAGGCAACGTCTCGATGCGCGGCCATGGCCTGGATATCACGCCAGTGGCGCTGGAGCGGGTTGCCGGCGACCAGGGACGACGCACCGAGCCTTTCCACCAGACGGCGCACGGCCTGCACGCACTGGCCCGCCAGATAGGCGCGGTCGCGCTTGAGCTGAAGCAGTTGTCGCGTATCTGGCGGCCGGTCATTCATACCGGCGTCATGCAGTCGGGTGATCAGCGAGTCATACAACAACCCGGCGCTGTACAGCTGTGCTGCCGAGTGGGCGGCCTGTTCGGCGATCCGCGGATCGCTCACCGCCAACGAACCGTTGAGCCCAGTGACAAACGCGCCAAGAGCACCCTCGGCGCACCCCAGCAGCGGACCGATGATCGACGTGGTGAGGTAAGGCACCAGGGGCATACGGTCGATGTAGTCGGCCGCCGGTGCATGCGTGGTCTGCGCAAACACTTCATGCAGCGCGAATACGCGAGCATGCGGCACCAGCAATTGGCGGGTCAGTACGTCATGGGAGCCGGTCGCCGCCATACCACAGCTGTCCCAGCTGTCGAGTCTTTCGACTTCATCGGCGGCGACCAGCACCAGGAAACGTGGGGTGTGAGCCGCGTCCGGGTGATTGGGGCAGGGGGCGTTGAGCATCAGCCAGGTCGCGTTCTCGATCCCTGAACCGAAGCGCCAGCGCCCATCGATCCGTACCCCGGCGGAGTCAAAGGTCAGCCGGCTATCGGCACTGATGGAGGCTGAGGCGAAGAGCTGTCGTGGGCCATCGGTGTAGAGCTGGTCCGTGCAGGCAGGCGGCAGTCGTCGGGCGATGGCGCCGTGGCCGCCCACCAGCGCGAGCATCCAGCCCGTGGAGGCGCACGCCCGCGCGGCGATCCGCGCGCTTTCCACCAGTGTGGGCCAGTGTCCGCTGCTCGTCACCGGCGCGCGCGGCGTCAACAGATCCAGCCAGCCGCCGGCAAACAATTCGTCGAAGGTGCTGTTGCTCAGCCGTCGATTCGCTTCAGCCATGGCGGCCCGCTCGCGCCAGCCGGGCAAGTGCTCGACGGCTCGCTGACACAGCGAAGGTTGTGCGGCCGGATGGAACGCCTGCTCGGCAAGCTCAAGCATCGTCTGGCCCCCCGGCACTGGGCAGCGTCGCCACCGCGCCCAGGCGCGAGCCCTCGAAACAGAAGTCCGCAGGTTGCACCACCGGGCCCAACAGCCGAACCAATCGCTCGATTTGCTGTGGATCGTCGGAGGCGACGAACTCACAGAAATTGCTGCTGTTCCACAACAGATGGACGCACTTGAACCGGGCGCACAGGGCGCCTGCCAATTCTTCGAAGGTGACTTGGCCATTCTGCATTTGCTCAAGCATCTGCTGGCGTTTCCAGTGGATTTCTTCCTCGCTGAAGTAGCGGGTCTTGAATTGCTCATCCTTGACCCGTTCCCTGCGCAGGTATTCCTCCGGGTCCGGGTGGTTAAGCTTTTCAAGGAAAAACACCAGGCCGCCAGGCTTGAGAAATTGCTGGATATGGGCGATCTGCCGGTCACGGTCGCGGCTGTAGAACTGGAACGCGGCCATCTCGTAGATGAAGTCGAAGCCCTGGCTGAAAAGCCTGTATTCGGGTTGCTGCAGCAGGTCCGGTGTCACCTTGAACACCGACTGCGGATAGAACCGCGACAGCGCCGGGTCGGCATACCGGTCGAAGGCAACCTGGTTGGCCCGATTCGGCGATGAGGTGAAACTGCGGATCAGTCCATTGGAATGGCCAGCAACGGCGCGGCCGTTACTGCCATCAAAGGCGTCCACTTCGAAGAGACTGAAGGTCTGGCCTGTTTCTCGAATATTGGCCTCAGCCAGGCGCGTCAGGGCTGCGCCGATCCTGGACAACTCCTCGAGAATGTACGGCACGCTGGCGAGAAAGTGGGAGAACAACGGTCCTGCCCCTTCGATCAGGCGATCGTGGTAATCGAGAACCAGCGGATCCTGGATCTCGCCGCGCAAGTGGCTGCCAAGAGACTGCATGGGCACCTGGCTGGCGCCTGTCGCCAGACTGTGGAAATGCCCGGCGAGCTTGAGCATGGCGCTTTTTTGCAGGTCCCTGTCGAGGTCGGTGTCATCCATGGATTGCGGGGAAGTTTTCATGACATGGCTCCTGCTGTCAGATCAGTCCTTTGGTGGTGAACTTGCCCGAATCGGTTTTCGGCAAGGCCTTGAGAAATGCCCACTGGGCCGGGACCATGTGCCAGTCCAGATGCGCCTTGCAGTGATCGAGCAATGCCTGTTCGCTGGTCTGGCCATGATCGGCATCAAGCACGATGCAAGCCTTGGGCACGTGCCCGGCCGACTCGTCGGCAACCGGCACCACGAGCACCTCGGCGACCGCTGGATGCGCGGCCAGGCACTGCTCGATTTCTCGCGGATTGACGTTCCAGATATTGCGCGCGAAAACGTCGTCCTTGCGGGCGACGTAATAGAGGTAGCCTTCGGCGTCCTGCTTGAACAGGTCCCCGGTGCGATACAGTCGTGAATGACCGAAGGCATCATGGACGAAGGCGCGGGCATTGGCTTCGGGCATGTTCCAGTACTCGAGCATCAGGTAGTCGCTGGTCACCAGCAACTCGCCTATTTGTCCAGGCTGCTCGATACGCTGGCCCTGTTCGCCTACCAAGTACACGCTGACTCCCGGCAAAGGCTTACCCACCGAGGTCGGTCGTTGGTCGATTTCTTCGGGCGGCAGGTAGCTCACGCGCTTGCACTCGGTGAGCCCGTAGTTGGAAAAAATCCGCACCGCGGGCAGGGCTTCGCGGATCCGCTGGATATGACGACTGTAGAGGGCCTGCCCGCTGCTGGAGATGTAGCGCAAGCCAGGCACGCGCGCCTGCCAGTGCGGGCCCGTATTGGCCAGCAGGAAGAACACCGGGGGGAATACATGCATTGCCGTGGCCCCCTCGCGTTCGACCACCGCGAGCACCTCCTCGGCGCTGCTGGCCGGCCGGCTTTCGATGACACTGGTGGCCCCGGCATACAGCGGCATCATCACGTTGTACACCCCATAGTCGGATGCCAGCGTGGAATAGCTGAGGACACGATCATCGGGGCTGATTTGCAGATACGCTGTAACCCGGCTACAGGCCGCCAACATGATGCGGTGATTGACGAGCACGCCTTTCGGATTGAAGGATGACCCCGAGGTATAAAAGATCGAGGTGGGGCGTTCAGGGTCAGCGGGCAACGGAGAGGAGGGCGCGGACTTCTTTCCTCCGAGCGCAGCGACGGCATCGGCAAGCTGCATGACCTTGGGCACCGCAACCTGGGATGGAACGGTAAGCAGGACCAGTTCCAGGCCGGCCTCGTCAATCAGGCCAGGCAAATCATCCGTGCAGTCGGTGATCAGTACCCGGGCGCCCGAGTGCTTGAGCTGATGGATCAGCTTGGTACGACTCAAGGTGTGGTGCGTCGCTGCGCTGATCACTCCAGCCTGCAGCAGGCCCAGGTAACCTGCGACCAAATCGACGGAAATGGGCGCGTACAGGCCCACCCGGTCACCGGGAGCAATGCCGAGCAGGGGGAGCACCGAGGCAATGTCATCCGCGCGCTGCTGCAGTTGCTGATAGGAAGTTGCTTGCCCGTCGAGGACGATGGCTGGCTTGGACGGGTATTTTCTTGCATTGCTGGCGATAACCTGATGGAAAAGCTGCATGGCTCAATATCCTTTTCAAGCTGGATGTCGCAAAGTCATTTACGTTTTCGCGCACACACCGAGACGTAGGTGCCTTGCCAGGTATAGGGAGCTATTGGCAAGTTTGCCGAATCGCTTAATGGCCAACTTTGCTTATCAAAGAAATGCCGCGACGCATAAATATCGAAATCACCCAGCCAGGCATCAAATAACCCTTCGCTGTCCAGGACAGACAAGCCCGCTTCCTTGTCCCAGATGAAGGGTTCTCCGCTCGCTTGAAAGTAGCGCGACAGGTCCGATAACAGATCAAGGAAAATATAACCACCAGGCTTTACCGCACCGATAATCTTGGCCATTACCGTCTGAAGTTCATCTTTATTGAAGAAATGCAGAACTTCGGAACAGACAAGTACGTCGTAACCTTCACGCAACGGCTCGTACGTCAGAATGTCAGCCTGCTGGAAATTCAGATCCTTTAGCCAGGGATTGAGCTGGCGACTCTGTACCGTGCTGTCGACCATGTCCACGCCGCTCAGACTATAGCCCTTGCGCGCCAGGGCGGTAAGGTTGCGACCGTCTCCGCAGCCGAGCTCAAGGGCATCGCCGGGGCCGTCAGGCAGGGTGGATAAAAACTGTTTGAACTCCTCGCGTAGTTCACCAAATAAAGCACCGTTATTACAGGCGCTGTATTCACTGTCATACCATTCCTTCAGAACCGAACTGTCTACTATTTTCATGGTTATCCTCTGCCGACGACGATGGACATTGCACAACAGTCCCTTCAGCGCCAAGGCGCCAAATAGAGCGATTAGTTGGGAAACGAGGAACCGAAGGAGGGTGACGGGATAACCGATGGAACTGTACTGAGGAAAACCATCATGAACTCCATTTGATTATTGTTATGGCATCCGCGCCAAATGATGATTAAAGCTGAACCGTAGCGGAGGGAAATATTTCATCGGCTCCATTAGCCTGTCAAGGCGATTCCAGGAATTGGATCCAAGAATTTTGTCACCGTCGAGTGACATAGCTGAGTATCTGTAGGCAATTGCTTATTGCTGGAACCTGAATACTTATTCAGGCGCACTCAACACGCCGCGAATCAACGCGGCGAACGCTTCAATCACTTGATCCTGGGCATGTCGCCCCCGCACCAGGGCGCCGGCAAGTGCTTCCCCCGCACCGACCAGACCGGTGCAGCAGCGCTCAAGTTCTGCGCTTGCCAACGTCGCGTGAGGCGCAAGTACGCTCACGAACATCCGTACGCAGTTGTCGAGCAGTTCCTGGAAAACCGCCGCCTTCTCTTCACTGCCCGCCAGGGCCGCGCCGACCGCATGGAACTCATCGGTGTTGTCTGCTGCGCACTGAATATAGGCGCTGGCAAGGACCTGAGCGGTTTCCTCCGGGCTTCGCGCAGTCCTGCTCATGGCCTCGCGAAAAGCGCGGACCCGCTCGGTATCAATCCATTTGTACAGCTCGATCAACAGCGCCGAGCGGGTAGCGAAATGATCGTATACCACCGGTTTGGACACGCCCGCGCGGACGGCCAGGCGGCCGAGGGTCAAGCTGTCGGCGTTTTCCTCGCGCACGATCAATAACGCAGTGTCCAACAGCTGCCGGCGCCGTTCGGCTTTCGGGAGTCGGCGGGAAGGGGAGTTGCCTGTAGCGGTTCTAATGGTTTTCTGCACGGTGGCGCATCCAGATCAATAAAACCTACCAATGGTAGGTGACAAGGCGTGTGAGCGTGATAGTTTACCTACTAACAGTAGGTTTTAGTCCAGAAACGAGGAGAACTCACGATGTCACTTGATCCTATCTTGTTCATGGGCGGTTCCGGCGCCATTGGTCACCAGACTGCCCGAGCGCTGCACGCCGCTCATCCCGACGTACCGCTGTTGATCGGCGGCCGTGACCTTGCCAAGGCTCGGCAGGCCGCTGAGGAAATTGGCGGGGCGCAGGGCGTGGTGATCGATTCCACTGCGGACGACCTGGGACTTGGCGCTCGCCCGGTCAGCGGGGTTGTGGTCTTTTATATGGACCACGCGATGGCCGGATTGCGCTATGCACAAAAGCGTGGGGTGCCGCACCTCAGCATTTCTTCCGGAATTTTCGAGATCGCGCCGGAAATCGCCACGTACATGCACATGCCCGATGCTTCGCCCATAGTCCTGGGCTACGAATGGATGGCAGGCGCGACGACGGTGGCTACATTGAGCTGTGCCCAGGCGTTCAGCCGAGTCCAGGAGATCAGCATCAACGCGCTGGTCGATGAACAGGACACCGGCGGGCCGACCGTCGCCAGCGACTTTGAACACCTGAACAAAATGTTGCCCGCCGCGCTGACACGACGCGACGGGATGTTCGTCTGGCGCGAAGGCGAGGACTCCAAGGTCAGCTTCCACGCTGTGGATGGCACGCAGATCGAGGCCTCAGGCTTTTCGTCGATTGATGTCGCCGGCCTGGCCACCGCTACAGGTGCGCCTGATGTTCAATTCAACATTGGCATCGGGGTCAGCTCAACCCGACGCCAGGGCAGGCCGATGTCCACCGAGATCCTCATCGAACTTGCTGGCGAAGACCTCAACGGCAAACCGCTGCGCACCCGTCATGCCGTCGTCCACCCAGCGGGCACTGCACCGCTGACCGGCCTCAGTGTGGCAATGCTCCTGGAGCGTCTGCTCGGTCTGGACGGCCAACCATCGACGCCGCCAGGGCTTTATTTCCCTTATCAACTGCTGGACGCCAGCGCGTATCTGCGGCGTCTGGAGCAGGAGGGGGGTGAGCTTCGCCAGCTTCAGCTGTGATGTAGCTCGATCAGCAAGCTCCCTCGCCACGGGGTCACCGGGTAATTTTCAAGAGTCTTTGTTGCCGCAACACCGGTGCACTGGTTGGAAAGAGCGCTTCATCCGGTCGAAAGCGGGCGAGGCCGCAGGCAGCGGCTACGCGCTGGCGTTGCTGGCCCCGGACGAGTGCTTGCTCAAAGCTGCGTTCGCTGTGGGCCAGCCCCAGCATGTAACGAGCCCCCACCTGGAATTGTCCGCCATTGGCCTGCCACCAAGCCTCGATTGCCGACGGGTCGGGCCAGGGCAGGTTCTCATCGGGGTCCATGGCGACATTCGAGTCCTCAGGGTCATCGTTCGGCCCTGCGGCGAAGTCCGGTGAGCTGCGCAACTCCAGGTCGAGCAGCGCCAGGTCGGCGCCGGTGATCAGGCTGAAAGCTTCGCCAGCGACCCGGGCGTAAGGCAGGTCGTTCGTCTGCTGGATCAACCACGGGATGCTGACCGGATCGCCCAGCAGTCCCAAGGCCTGGATGCCCAAGCGCCTATCCCTGGGATCCTGCACGCACTGGCGTATCCAGGCGATGCTGGGTTCGCGGTCCTGCCAGGCCAACAATACGCAAAGCGCGCGATACTGAAACTCGCCCGGTTGCTCGGCAAATTGACGCAGAGGCTCAAGGGCCTGCTGGTCGCCCATCTGGGCGGTGGCCCAATTGGCCCAGAAGCGCGTGGCCGCGTCCTCATGCAGACGGTGGGCGCGAATTTCCGGCAGCAGGTCCCGACGTCGCAGCTCGCCAGCCGTGCGCACGGCACGCGCCAGCACGCTTGGCTCAGCCTCGGACAGTCCGGCAAGCAGGGCCGGGCCAGGATCGCGGCGATGCATGCCGCAGGCGGCCAGGCCGAGACGACGGAACAGCGGCTCCGGAGCGGCGAGCATGCGCTCGATCCAGGGCGATAGCTGTTGCCAGTCCAGCCACCCCAGGGCCATCAGATAACCACGCTCGGTTTCCACCGCACTGCGCAGATGCTCGCTGAGCCGCGACAGCACCTTGGCCTCGGCCGCCTCGAAGGCCAGCACCACGCTGGCGAACATCTCGCCGACAGCGTCGGGACCGAGCTGGGCCAGCAGGATTTCCAGGCCGGTTGGTTCGGCGATCCGCAAGCCATCGAGGTGAGCCTCGATGCGCTCCTCCAGTTTGCCCAGGTCGTCGAGGTCATAGTGGGGGGCGCGTAATGCGTAGTCGCGCAGGATCGCGAGGAACGCGGCTTCCTCCACGTGCAGGTCAAGGACGACGGGCAATGTCTTCATCATGCGTCGCCGCCGAGGCTTGGGCGGGTCGGGTCAGTCAATTTGCAGGCACCGTTTCCAGTTTGTACCGTCGAACTCCATCACGTCCTTGGGCCCGATGGACCACATGATCCCGTCGGCTGCACTCAGGTGATAACAAGTGCGCGGTGCGTCATCGCCGAAATCGACGGGAATGAGCTTGTCATCTTCCAGGCGATAGACGAAATGGGTGGAAGACACGTACAGATGGCCATCGAAATACTCCATGCCCCAGAGGTCTTCCCGGGTGCTTTCGTGGTCGATCACTTCCCATTGGTCATTGCGCCCGCGCAGCAAGGTCCCGAGTTGGCCGCAGGCATAGGCAAAACCGTCCGGCGCACAGCGAACCTTGTAGAGCGCCAGGTTGGTCGGGCTGTTCCGTTGGGTGAAAACGGAGCCGTCGTATTTCCAGATTTCGCCTTCCCAACCGACGGTATAGATTTCCTGCTCGCTGAACCCGTCGATGGATTCGAAGCTGGCGTCGGTGATGGGCGTGTCGCCCACCTGGGCGCTCTGGTCGATGCAACGCCACTGGTCTTCGCCGTCGCGAACGTAGGCTTGGCGGCAGGTGCCTACGGCGTAGGCGCGGCCTTTGGCGATGCCACGGATTTCGCGCAGAGGGCCGCGTTTTTTTGGGTCGACGCCGCCGCTCGCGATGCTTTCAGTGTTAACCGTACCGCCGCCACTGGCTTCTACAGTTCCATCGGTGCCGAGCATCAGGTACCGTTCGATCGGTACATGGCAGACCGTCCCGGAACAGGCAAGCCACGGCACTGCAGCTGCGCCCCAGGCTCCACAATCCAAAGTGATTAATATTGAATCCAGGTAGCCTTCGCTGATAGCGACGTCGTGCGTTGCGATCAAATAACCGAGGTCCGAGTAGCGCACAACTCCTGTGCCGATGCTGAGTCCTTGGAAGGGCGAGTCTTGAGTGTCCATGTTGATCCTCTGATGTAAGTAGATTAACGGCGGGATACGACTCCGATCATCTCGGCCGCAGCCTTTGCGCGCTCAAGTGGATCGCTGGTCATTGAAACGCTGGCGTTGATCGGTTTCTCCACACCGTCGTCCTTGGCTTCATCGTGATACCTGTTCAACTGTGCTTCCAAGCACTCCTGAGAACATTCGGAGTCCGGGAAGGTTCTCCTGGCAGCCAGCGCCCCTGTGGTTGTGGCTTTGGCCCTCGACCATTCACCTTTTGCATCAGCCTCGTGCAAAGCCACCACGCCACGGCGGGTGTGCATCTGGCCGTGGGTGGCAGTGGTCTGGTTGGGCCCCTCGACGCACATCACCGGGGCCTTGTCGGTCTTGTATTTGCTCCAGCCACCTTTTGTCGGGTGCTGGTTCCTGGGCTGCCCGACGGACGCCGGCCCGTTGGTAAAAGACGCGGAGTCGATGAGGTGGTCACCTGTCTGTCCCGGGCAGCACCTGTTGGGCTTGTACGGGGCAAGGAAACAGCGCAACGCCTTTTGGCAATCGTTGGCATTGATCGACGTCGCCAAGGACGAATATTCACCTTGGACTCCCGTGTGTGCCGCCAGATAGGCTGGGTCGGTTTTAAAGCTGTCGCCGGCGGTTTTTTTCGCATCGCTGCGGGCCTTGATGGCGTTTTTCAGCTTGTCCGTATCCGGGCAGCTCGTTTCCTTGTTGGTGCCCTTGCAAGCCTCGTTTGCTCGCGCTCTTTCACTTTCGCATTGCCCCAGCTCCTCGGCCAATGCCATTCGGTCAGCATAAGGCCAAGGCACCGTATTCCCGGGCTGAGAAGCATGGTTATGAGTAGTCAGATCCATGTGCCGAACAACATTCTTGCCTTCATATTTCACATCCATCGACCAGGAGGTGAAATAGACCTTGCCCTTGTTCCGGCTGGTGACGATGCCTTTTTTGGGCGCGTTCCCAGCCTCGTCGCCATAACTGGTCTTGAAAAAGCTCTTGTCCTTGAGCATCACTTCCTTGCCGCTGATCCTGACCGTTCGACTGCCCTTGGTTGTGTCCTTGGCCATGCCGGTGTTGGGGTAGGGGATGGGCACGCCGAGCGGGGTGGGCGGGGCCTGCGGAGGGGTGAAGCAGACATCCGGGAAACAGGCGATCGACTTGCCGTCGGCCGCCTTGCAGGAAACTTCCATGTTGTTGGCAAAGACTTCGTTGGCCATCAGGCAGCCCTCACAATCCGGTAGCTGAACAGTGCGGCCGCGCGCTCGCCGGCGTCGTTGCCCAGGTGGCAGAAAATATTCGGCCCTTCGCCGTAGCCCTTGCGACTGGCAGCCAGGGCCACGGCGAGCATTGCCGGACCGATGGCGGCACCGACTTCGCCGATGCAATCCGCCGGATGCCAGAGATGGAAGAACTCCTTGCGTACCCGCAGGCTGCGACTCAAGGCCAGGGAAGCCTCCTTGAAGTAGTACTGTTCGCCGGAAATATCCGTCAGGCGGTAATCCATCTGCTCCAGGCCGCAGCCCGCTTCGTTCAGCGCTGCGCGTACAGCCTGGGTCAGGCCTTCGGCGCGCAGCGGCAGGTCTTCGGATTCCACCGTGGCCTGTTCCAGGCCGAAACCCAGGCCGATGCAGGTTAACTGCGGCGTTTCGCTGGCGACCGGGGCGGCCAGCACCACGGCAGCGGCGCCTTCGCCGGGAATGAAACCGTTGGAGTTCTGTCTGGTGAGCAGGCGCTCGCGCGCTTCGAAGGCGGTCAACGTCGCTCCTGCCAGAAAGGAATCGACGCCGGCAACCAGTACGTGGCGACGACCGCCCTGGTAGATCAGCGTGCGCGCATCGAGCAGGGCCACGGCAGCACTGACCCGTCCCCGGGCAATGACGCTGGAGTCAGGATGAAAGCGCAGCCCCAGCTCCGTTTCGATGGCCTGCAACAGTCCCTTATCCAGGCCGCTCAGGCGTCCGGGACGCTCGGCTTCCGCCACGCACAGCAACAGCGGAGTCTTTTCCGGATCGACCCCTGGGGTGCCCTGCAATGCCTCGGCGATGGCGCGAGCGGCCATCTTGATCAGCTTGGTGTGGCCGCGCCAGTGCTGTTCCAAAGGTACGCTGGCGCCAATGATCCATTCGCCGCCGCGGTCGATGAAGCGGGTTTCCTGGAAGTTGTCGATGGCGCAGCGGATCGCCGCGCAGCTGGCCGGTGCGCTAAGGCCAACAGCGCTGACCATCCCCGAACCGATGACGCACAAAGCACTCATCAATCGGTTTCCTCAGGCGCACGTTTGGCTTTGACCAGGGCACCCAGCGACGGGTAGTACTCCTTGCCCAATTCACGCGCACGCCACCAAGCCGTGGACATCGTCCCGACCAGCACCTGGGCAATCTCGAAAATGTTGCGCCGTAGCGGCCGGGAGATCCGCCAGGTCAATTGCACCTGGCGGGCGTCGGTGTCGATCAGCAAGGTGTCGATCACCGCCGACACCGTTTCATGGCCGCCTTTTTTCAGGAAAAAAGTCACCGGCACAGCCATTTCGGGAATGCGAAAGCCTGCCCGCTCCTGGGACGTTAGGTTCAGCAACAACACCTCTTCGCCGCCGCGCAGGTAATCGGTTTGCTGGTCTTCAGGCGCTGCCTGGTAATAGCGGTTGTCGAAATCCCCAGGCAGGAACGGAAAACAATCGGCCAGCCAGGCATCGTCGTAAGTCCCGGCGAAGCGTGCGCGTTGCGGCCAACTGCGCCCAATTGGCCCGAGGGCCATGGGGCGGAAATCGCTAGAAGGGCTGTCGATCGGCTTGCCCGGTTCCTCGGTGTTCGGCATCGACCGACCGACGATGGCAGCCTCATCGCAACTGTCTGGATACCAGCCGCAACCGCTCGGGTTGTCCTGGTAGCAATGACGCATGTCGGGGATGTTCTCCATGGGATGAGAGCCGCCGAAAGCCTCGGCATAGGAGATAGCCTGCACGGTGAAAGGCTGCGGTGAGCCGGCATGGATACCTGAGATTCCCAGTTGCCACTGCCGGGGACCGAACACTGAAAAAGCCTTGCTCACCCGACCGACACGAATACCGGCGGTCAACTGCGTCACGGGCCGACCACACGGTGCATAAGCTTTGCCCGATACCAGCACGTCGCAGAATGGCTTGATCGGGGCGAAGTCCATTTCCTCTCGTGGCGCGCTGAGGCCCGGCTCGCCGAAGAAGGTGTCGGCCATCAGCAGCGGTTGCTGGATGTCTGCGAGGGTCGCGGCACGCCCGTCCAGCGGCAAATCGAAGGTGCCCTTAGCCACGACGACCAGGGATTCGCGGCCGTCGCTCGCCATGCCCAGGGTATAGGCAGCCTGCAGTTTGCTGGCGTTGAGCAGTTCCATGAGGCGACTTACCTGTCAGTTGATTTGCACCGAGCCGCCCTTGATGCGGTTGACCCCGCTGGAGCGGCTGGAGAGGTAGGTGCCCCGGATGATCACCTTGCCCGCGCGGGTGAGGGTGATGCTGGCCTTGCCGCAACGCAGGACGATCTCCTGTTTCGCGCTGAACTCCAGCCGCTCGCCATCGAGGTGGGCGACCGTTGGCGTTGCGCTTGCCGGCAGGCGCTGGATGCGGCCGATCACCAGCGGCCGGGCCGGGTCACCGGCCTCGAACATCAGCGCGACCTGGGCGCCGATGTCGTCACGACAGAGCGCGGTGGTGGTGCGCGCGGCGAGGCCGGTTTCGCCGGGACAGCCGGGGAAGGCCACGACCGGAGCGTCCGGCGTGGGTACGTCCAGCAGCACCCCGATCACGACGCCATCCACGCGCGTCGGCGTGGCGGTGGAAGATACGGGGAGATGATATTCAACGGTCATGACGCCTGCTCCGTGGCTCAGTTCTGCAGAATTTTCTGGCCTTTGACGACCACATTCTTGTTGGCCTTGATGTTGATGGCGCCAGAGCCATCGACGGTGATGTTCTTGCCCTTGATGACGATGCTGCCGTCCTTCTTCATGGTGATGCTGGCGGCGCCGGTAGTCAGGCTGATCGAGTCGCCGGCGTTGAGCACGAAATGCTTGCCCACATCCAGGCTGTCGTTCTGTTTGATCCCCGTGCTGCGGTTCTGGGCAACGTCGCGGGATTCGTTCTGGCCGATCCGGGTGCTCTGGTTGCCGTTGATCTCGACCCCTTCGTTGCCCTGCACCGTTTCATTACGGTTGCCCGCGATGTCGATGGTCTCGTTGCCACCGACGTCCTCGGTGCGGTTGCTGGCGATGCTGATTTTTTCGTTCGCGCCGACTTTTTCCGTGCGGTCCGCGCCGATGGTGATGGTTTCGTTGCTGCCGACCCGTTCGGTGCGATTCGCGCCGATGCTGATCTTTTCATTGCTGCCGACATCCTCGGTGCGGTCGACGCCGATGGAAATGGTTTCGTTATTGCCTACCGTTTCGGTACGGTCGTGTTTGACCTGCACGGTTTCATCGTTGTCGACGGTCTTGCTGCGATCATGGCCGACCCAATGGGTTTCGTCGTTCTCGACCTCGATGTCCTGGTTCTTCTCGGCGTGAATGAACAGCTGCTCCGCGCCTTTTTTGTCTTCCATGCGGATTTCATTGAAGTTGGCCTGCGTGCCGTCCTTGCTCGATCGGCTTTTCACGCCGCTCTGAGTGGCGTTGGCCGGCAGTTGGTAAGGCACGGTCTGTTCAGCGTTGTAGACGCGGCCAGTGATGATCGGCCGGTCCGGGTCGCCTTCGAGGAAGCTGACGATGACTTCCTGGCCGATTCGAGGAATCTGCACCGAGCCCCAGTTCTTGCCGGCCCAGGCCTGTGAGACGCGAATCCAGCAGGAGCTGTTTTCGTTGGACTGATCATGGCGATCCCAATGGAAATGCACCTTGACCCGACCATACTGGTCGGTCCATATCTCCTCGCCACTGGGACCCACCACCACCGCGGTCTGTGGACCGCGGACAATCGGCATGGCCGTGACGGGGAGGGGGCGAAACGCCTGGCTGGCATCCATGCAGTCCAACTCGCTGACGAACTGTTCAGCCTGTTCCTGCTGCCCGCTTTCGTAGGCTTCCTGGCGGATCTGGTAGCGTGCGACGACTATCAGGTATTCGCGGTTCTGGTCCGCGCGGTCATAACCGGTCAGCGTGAACAAATGGCCGGAACCCAGCCCGCGAGCGCGGCCACGTAGCTGCACGCGCTCGAACTGGCTATGGATGGCTTCGATGCGGGTTCGCGCATAGTGATCGCCATCGTTGCTCTGGACGTATTCACCGGGGTAGTCGAAGAGCGGGTATTCGCCATTGCTGTGGTTGCGCGGCACACTGGAGCGCACCTCAAGGCTGGCGCGCGGCCGCAGGAAGTCATAGTCGTTCAGCGCCAGCGAGCCGGGTTGCACTTCACGGGCCATCTGCCAATCGTAGAAATGGTCGCGCTCGCGCATCTGCCGATCGGGCGGATAGAAGGGCACCGACGCGTAGTCCGCCGCCGTGGAGTGAGCGCCGTAGGCATCGGCCAGCACCAGTACATGGCGGGACTTCTCATGGCGGAAGTAGTAATAGATGCCTTCCTGCTCCATCAGCCGACTGACGAAATCGAAGCTGGTCTCGCGGTACTGCACGCAATAATCCCACTCGCGGTAGCTGCCGCTCAGGCTGTCTTCGAAGTCGGAGAAGCCGAGATCGCGAAATACCTGCTTGATGATGTCCGGCACGGTCTTGTTCTGGAAGATCCGGCAATCCGAGGTGCGGGTGAGCAGCCAGAACCAGGGCCGCAGGCTGACGCGATACCCGGCGAACTGCCCGTGCCCGGTCAGCTGTCGACAGGTGCTGACAATGCCGTGGAAATAACGTTTGCCTCCGTCATAGAGCTCGAGGGTCAGGCCCATCGGCTTGCCCAGCAACTGGTCGAACTTGATCGCCCGGTCTTCGGAGGTGAGGTCCAGCTCGTAATGGAACAACCGCCCCAGCTCTTCGCTGCCGTCCATGCTTTGCAGCAGCAGGACATCGCCGCCGAGGGGACTGTCGACCTGCACCAACCGGTTGTTTTGCGTGATTGCCATTACGGCGTCCCCTGGCTCACGTGCGAGCGGCAGTCAGCCGTTCAGGAGACTGGGCAGCGTCCTCAGCCAGGCAGGCAGAATCAAGGGGTGTGGCGCTTTGCTCAGATAGTTGTACATACACCACAGGGGGATCTCCATATCGGCCTTGAATCTATCCAGCCAAAGCGAACGCGCAATGGATCCTTTTACGCGAATCATCCAAACCTCCACCGTATCGATAAGTGGAGGCTATCCATTTAGTCTTATTGGTTATAGCAGCCATTCTGAATAACGCACATAGGACAGCTGTTCTATGCGTATGGCGACTCGTGGCGTCGCGGCCACTGCGCAAGCGAGCGCAGGCAAACTGTCGCTTCAGAAAAAGCGTCTATCTGGGCAGCGGCGAATCAGGTACGGGAGCAGGCGGTCGCTGGGGCTTGACCGACGTGCCAAAAGTGTTGCCCATGCGTACGCCGGTGGCTGCCGGCGTCGCGAGGCCGACACTGTTCGGTGCGCGTTTGTCGACCGGCACATCCAGCCTGTCCTGCGCGTGTTGCGCAGCGGCGGCGGTCTCGGGGTCGTTGCCCATCTGGCGGCTCAGGCAGTTGTAATCCGGTGTCTTGTAGCCGCCGACAGTCACCTCGATACAGGCCGGGGCTTCTTCGCCCTGGACCCCGGGCAAAGTCATCAGCAAGCCGATTCCGGCTGTCATGCTCATCCACTGTTTCATCGTTGACCTCCTGGCCCGCCACGGTGGTGGCTCATCGTTTCGACACCAGTCTAGTGCCGCGCGCGGGATTTGTGTCGGGTGTCATACGACATTCATAAACACCCATCAGGATGACGTTTTTCAACGGATACGTCAGTCGTGCAGCAGGGCATAACCGGGGGCGGACGCAGGCGTGGATTGGCCAGGGCGCCCTTGGGGTGGCTGATGGTGGCGTGGTGTCTGCTAGCCGGGCCGGCCCAGGCAGTCGGCATGGTGGACCTGGACATTGCGCCTCAGGAACTGGCCCCGGCACTGGAGCAATTCAGTCGGGCCACAGGCATGGCGGTGCTGGTGGATCACGCCTTGTCGAACCGGCGCCAGACGATGGGCGTCCAGGGGCTGTTCACGCCTGCCCAAGGGCTGACTGTTCTGCTCAGTGGTACCGGGCTGGCGGCGCAGTATGCCCGTGCGGATGCATTCACCTTGCAACCGGTACAGGTTCGCGAGGTGCCATTACCGCCGGGCGCCACAGCCGGATTGAGCGACAACAACTATGCGGCAACGATCCAGGCGGTCATCCAGCGCAACCTGTGCCGTTCGCCATTGACCCGACCGGGCAGTTTTCGCGCGTTGTTGCAAGTGTGGATCGGACGCGACGGCGTGGTGCAAAACAGTCGGCTGGTCAGTTCCACGGGTGATGTGTTGCGTGACAAAGCCTTGGTCAACAGTTTGCAGAACCTCAGGATCGACCGTCCGGCGCCCAGTTCGCTGCGCCAGCCGGTGACCCTGCTTTTGTTACCCGATTCATCAGGAAAAAGCATGGAATGCACAGCAGGGGAAGAGGTGTTCGGGCAATGAAAGACGCTGGCCGCAGCCCGATGGTCAAGCTGTTCCTCACCTCCTATGAGGATTTCAAGGTGCGCCTGCGCAGGCGCCTGGGTTCCGAGGAACTGGCCAACGATGTGCTGCATGAAACCTACCTGCGGGTCGACCGCATGGGCGACACGCCGGAGATCGTCCAGCCTAACGCCTACCTCTATCGCATGGCCCTGAACATTGCCGCCGACCGCCGGCAGTCCGATGCTCGTCTGCTCACCGGCAGCGAGATCGAAGAGCTGCTGCAAATCTGCGACGAAGCGCTGGACCCGGCTCGGGTGGTGGGTGGCCAGAAAGAGTTGCAGACCCTGCTTAAGGCCTTGTACGAGTTGCCGGCGCGGCGCCGCAGGATTTTCATTGCCGCGCGCCTGGAAGAGGCCCCGCACCTGGAGATCTCCCAGCGTTTCGGTATTTCCACGCGCATGGTGGAAAAGGAAATCAAGGCTGCGTTGGGGCATTGCGCCCTGCGCCTGGAAAGAAAAGTCATTCAGCGGTTCGGTCCCGGCGCGGGAAAACCGTCTTGAGAGTAGAGACCCGACCCCTTCATGAGTGTGTGTGCGCTTGAACATCTTCAGCATCGCGTCCCCTGACGATACGCCCGAGGCCAGACTGGCCGGCGAGGCCCGTGACTGGTTGATCCTGCTGACCTCGGGACGCGCCACCGTCGCCGATGCCCGCGCCTTGCGCCAATGGTGCGGACAGAGCGCCGAACATGCGCAGGCGTTCGAGCAGGCCAAGGCGCTGTGGCATGGGCTGCGACCGGCCGCCGAAGCGGTGCAGGGGCCTCGGCATTTTGGCCGTCGGGCGTTGCTCGGTGGCGCGCTGGCCGCCTCCGCGGGCTTCTTGCTGATCCGCGCCACGGTGCCGGGTGGCGTTTCCGGGCTCGCTGCGGACTACGTCACCGAAGTGGGCGAACAGCGCCGGGTCGAGCTGGGCGATGGCGTGAGCCTGGAACTCAATACCCAGACTCGCCTCAGCCGCCTGGCGCTGGCCGAGGGCGGGCAGGGCCTGGAATTGCTCGCCGGCGAAGTCGAAGTGTCCGGCGGTAGCACCGCGACGATCAACGTCCAGGCCGGCGCCGGCTGGATCAGCGCCGCGCGGGCCCGGTTCAATCTTCGCTACATCGATCAGAGCGTCTGCGCAACCTGTCTGGAGGGCGTCGTGCAGGTCCAGGTGCAGGGCCGGCTGTTTCGCCTCGAGCCGGGCATGCAATTGACGTACGACACCCGCCAGGTCAGCAGCCCACAGGCCGCCGATGTGTCCGCCGCCGTTGCCTGGCGCGAACAGGTGCTGGTGTTCAACGATGCGACCCTGGCCAGCGTCATCGACGAGATCAACCGTTATCGGCCGGGCATGTTGCTGTTACTCAATCGCGAGCTGGGCTTGCGCAAGGTCCAGGCCCGTTTCCGCCTCGATCAACTGGCTGGGGTGGCGCTGCTGATTCGCGACGCCTATGGCGCCAAGTGCACCGAGTTGCCGGGTGGGGTGGTGGTGTTGAGTTAGTTCTGCGGCGCCTGGGCCGGCCTCTTCGCGAGCAGGCTCGCTCCCACAGTTAGATCGGGGTAAAGCAGAAGAGGCAGGCTGCCTACCAGCCCGCCTCGCTCTTGATCCTGATCTTGATCTTGATCCTGATCTTGATCTGAGACGCCCCGTTAACCACGCTGGCCGAACGCAGGCATTGCGCAGTGGGCAACCCGGCATGGATGCCGGGTTAGCCGCGCTGGGCCATGGATGGCCCTTCGCGGCGGCCCACGGAGCAATGCCGGAGTGAGGGCACACCGAGCCCAGGCGAGGTGCCGAGTGGTGGGGCAAAGCGCTTTTGCTTACTTTTGGCGCTCCTCCAAAAGTGAGCCGCCGTAAGGGCGGAACCCTAAGCCGCCGTTACCGCAGCAACGGATATGTACCCAATCAACAAACCCCTGGCCGACCGTCAGGCCGCCATCGCGAGCAAGCTCGCTCCCACAGGGAAACGCGAGCAACCCCGCTCCCACAATCTTGAAGGACGGGCTACTCCAACGGCCCCAGCACCTGTCGATACTTCTCCGGCCCCTGCGGTGTCTGCCGAGTCAGGCTGATCTCGATGCCCGGCGGATCCTCTTGCCGGTTGCCGCTGAGTTTGCGCCAACCCTTTTCCCTGTCCCAGAACCGCAGACCCGCATCGCTGACCTCACTCAACACAGCCACGCCCGCGCCTGGTGCCGGTAGAGGGTAGTGGCTGCGGGCCTGGCCTTGAGCGCGATAGAGTGTGTCGCCCTTGAGCCACCAGCGTACCCGTTGCAAGCCGCCGCCCTGATCGGCGGCCTCACGGATAACGTCAAGGCGAAAACCCTGGCCTTCGGTGCTGCGCAGGGTGAGGGCGGGCGGGGCGGTCGAGGGCTCGTTGTCGATCCCTGGCTTGAGCGGTTCGCTCAACTCGACGCCGGCCCGCAGGGCCACATCGCGCTCCAGCTGGTTCAGCACCCGCAGCAAGGCTTCGGTCTGCTCGGTGCTGGCCTGCAAGTGGCTGTCGGCTCGGGTCACGCTGTCCAGCCCGCGCCACGCGATCAGGCTGATCACCGCCATCAGCAGGATCGCCACCATGACTTCAAGCAAGGTGAAGCCTGTCTCCCGGCCGCTCATTGAACCCATACCCGACCGGCGGCGCTGCGCTGCACAGTGAAACTGTTCTGGCCGTCGGACAAGCGGATCTGTAGCGGCACGCCGATCCATTCGGCATTGAGCACCACGCGTTGCCGGGGTTCCACACGTACCTCCATGGACGGGCTTTGCCACCGTCGCGGGCGCAGCTGCGGGTCTTCCTTGAAGCGGTCCAGTCCTGCGCCCTGGTCCGGGCGGCGGCTGAAGCCGAAGCCCTTGGCGTCCCCGCGCCAGTTGATCGGTCGCCCGTCGGCGCGGGCTTCCGTCTGGGCGAGCTGCAGCAGCTGGGCCAGCCGTTCGGCATCCTGGCGCAGCAGCTTCGCCGGGTCCGGTTTGATGCTCAGGCTCACGGCCGCGCTGGCGATGCCGACGATCACCAGCACCACCATCAATTCGATCAGGGTAAAACCGCGTTGCTTGCCGTGCATCCGGGCGCGCTCCTTTGCGTGGGTAATCATCGTGCACGCTGAAGATGATAAGGATGTGAAATAAAACGGAGAGAATTGACGCGTACGCTGGGCTCTGGAATCAAACAAGGAGATCAGGTCATGACGTTCACGGAACGAGTCTCCCCGGCGCATATCGTCCAGGCGCTGGGACTGGTGGCAGCGTTGGCCGGAGTGGCGACCTGGTCTTCTCTGCTGCTGACGTCCGCCGAGTCGCGCACCCCGGACGTGGCCCCGCAACGCCTGGCCGAGCGTTCCGACAGTCCTGCATTGCAGTGGTTTTCCAACCAACCGGCGGCGGTGGATATCAAGGTCAGCGGGGTCATGGCCGGTGCCCGCGGCGCGGTGGCGATCCTGAGTCTCAACGACGGGCCGCCGCGCAGTTTCCTGGCCGGCGAGCGGGTAGCCCAAGGGGTAAGGCTGGTAGCGATCGAGGCGCAGGCCGTGGTGATCGAACGCGGCAGCGAACAGACCCGGCTGGAACTGGCGCGGCTGCCGGATTCGGTGAGTTTACCGTCGCTGACGCGCCCCTGACCGCATCTGTTGTGAGGGCTCTTGTGGCGAGGGAGCTTGCTCCCGCTCGGCCGGGCTGGCGCTCCAGTGCGCAGCGACCGCAAGATTCCGGGGCCGCTGCGCGACCCAGCGGGAGCAAGCTCCCTCGCCACGGGGGAACATTTGCATCCGGTTATTTTTCCCGACTGAGCAAGGTCTCCAGCCGAGCCAAGGGCGGCGCCTCGCGGCTGCGGTCGGATACGCTCAGCTCGACCCGCAGCATCCGCCCGTTTTCCGCCGGGCGCAGGTTCTGCTCGCAGCGCAGCAGCAAGCGACCCTGATCGCATTCAAAAACTTTCATCCCCGGCGTCACGTGTCCCTCCAGGCGCAATTGCGCCAATTGGCTGCGAGCCGTCAGCAAGGCGATGGACTTGTCTCGCAGCAAGCCGTTGCTCTGGGTCATCACCGCCGCCACGCGCACTGCGGCCGACATGGCCACGGCAATGATCGCCAGGGCCACCAGCACTTCAATCAGGGTGAAACCGGCTTGTGGGGCTGGGCGTGACATCGGTCGGCTCGAGGGGCGAAAGCAGTACCCAAGCCTGAGCAATGTTCTTTACAGATTGACGACGCAAGCTCCTGAGCAATTTCAATATCGCTGACATATTTTCTTGCAACACTGCGCCTCGAATCGAATCCAGGAAGGACCGTCGAGATGCACATCGCCCCTTGTTACGCCCGTTCCCGAGGCCCACGCGGGCAGCGGGGCTTCACCCTGATCGAGATCATGGTCGTGGTGGTCATCCTCGGCATTCTCGCGGCGATGGTAGTGCCCAAGGTTCTTGATCGACCCGACCAGGCGCGCGCCACGGCGGCGAAGCAGGACATCGGCGGGTTGATGCAGGCCCTGAAGCTTTATCGCCTCGATCGCGGCAGCTATCCCAGCATGAATCAGGGCCTCAAGGTGCTGGTGGAGCGGCCGGCCGATGCCAAGAACAGTACTTGGCGTTCCTACCTGGACCGCTTGCCCAATGATCCGTGGGGCCGCCCCTACAACTACCTCAATCCTGGCGCGAACGGCGAGGTCGATATCTTTTCCCTCGGTGCCGACGGCCAGCCTGACGGCGACGGTGTGAACGCCGACATCGGCTCCTGGCAGTTATAAGGGCCGTGATGCGCACGAATTCGCCGACAGCGGCGAAGCAGCGCGGCATGGCGGTGATCAGTGCCTTGCTCATCGCTGCCGTGGTGGCCGTCATTGCCGGCGGCATGCTCACCCGCCAGACCCTGTTCACCCGCAGCCTGGAAGCCGAGCAACTGCGCATCCAGGGTGCGGCGCGGTTACAGGGCGGCCTGCAGGTGAGTCGCCAGTTGCTCTGGGATGTTCGCCAGCGCGATCCCTTGACGCGCTTCGGCCAGCCTTGGGCGAAACCTATCCTGATGCCGGGCTCCGGCCAGGTCGACACGCCATTCGAAGGGCAACTGGAGGATGAACAAGGCAAGTTCAACCTGCGCAATCTGGTGGTCGATGACCAGCTGGACCAGGAACAGCTGCGCGCCTTCGAGCGGCTGTGCGAGCAGTTGGGTGTCGCCGCCACGGTACGGGCGCGTATCGTCGAGCGGGTGATTGCTGGCTACCCGCGTCTGTTGAATCCGCCGCGGGCGGGCCAGGCGCCAACGAGCAGCACGTTCGACAGCGGCCGCAGCACCTCACCGGACGCCTCCGACACGCTGGCGCCGACCCGGCCGATGCTGCGCACTTTACAGGACCTGCTCAGCGTCAAGGGCGTCACCCCGGCACTGCTGGAAATGCTGGCCCCTTACGTCACGATCCTGCCGGCCAACACCTGGCTCAACGGCAACACCGCCAGCGCCGCGGTGCTCGCCGCCTACGTGCCGGGATTGTCGCTGCAACGCGCCCAGGCGCTGATCAATGAACGCGACGGTGGCCACTGGTTCATCAATCGCGGGGATTTCGTCAACCGCCTGCGCATGCCCGAACTGGATGTCAGCACCGTCAAGGTCGGCATCGCCAGCGACTGGTTCCGCCTGCGGGGCCAGGTGCGCAGCGGCCAACGGCGGGTCGAGCTGGATGCCTTGCTCCAATGCAGCCAGGACCGCTTGCCTCAGGTGATCTGGTCGCGGGTGGGTGTATGAGCCGTTTGCGCATTGCCCTGGCGCCGCTGGATCGCCTTGGCCTCGACAGCCCGGTGGCATTTGCCTGGCTGGATCGCCAAGGGCAGGTGCGTGAGGCCGGTCTCAGCACACTCCGGGCGCTTGGCCAGGGCACGAAGAAGCAGGCGGTCGATTGCTTCCTGCATCCGCGTGACAGCTTGCTGACGCGCCTGGAGCTGCCGCCGTTGTCCGCGGCGAAGGCTACCGCCGCCGTGACCTGCGCGGCCCAGGCGCTGATGCTCGGTGCCACTGAACAGATGCAAGTGGCCCACGGCCCGCGCGACGCGGACGGGCAGGTAGCAGTCGCCTGGTTGGACCGTGCGTCGCTGAATATATTGGGTCAGATCCTGCTGCAGGCGGGCCTCAAATTGCGCGGCCTGTATCCGGCCGCCTACGCCTTGCCGGTGTTGTCGGGGCCAGTGGCGTGTATCGAAGACGGGCACTTGCTGGTGCGCCATGGCTTGCAGCACGCGGTGGTCCAGCCGTTGCTGGAAGATGCGCTGGACGAGTGGCTTGTTGAAATGGGCAGCGGCCTGCATTGGGTGGGTGAGTCGCCGCCGCAAGTGACGACTGACAGTTTGCCCGTCACCCAGCGCTGGACGGGTGTCGCGCCGGGCTGGGGCCTGCATGCCGGGTTGACGCAGGGGCGTGCCGGGCGCGGCGGCTGGGGGCGGGCGGCGGGCATCTGCGCGCTGGCGGTGGCGGTGTGGGTGGTCGGGCTCAATCTGTATGCCAGCCGTGAAGCGGCCCAGGGGCAGCGGCTCAAGGCGCAGATGAGCCAACGGGTGAAGCAGGCGTTCCCTCAACTGCCGGTGATTCTCAATCCTTTGCAGCAGGCCCGTCAGCAAATCGCCGCGCGCCAGAGCGGTTCGCTGACGGAGCCTGGGCAGCGCTTCGCCAGCCTGGTAAGGCAGGCGGGCAGCGCCATGCCGTTCATGAGCGGCAATGTGCAGGAACTGGTGTTCGAAGACGCTGAGTTGCGCCTCAAGCTCGTCGCCGAAGCGCAGAAAGTCGCGGCGGGCGACGACTGGAAAATGCCCCTGGCCCAGGCCGGCATCGAGGCCGCGGCCATTGACCTGGGGTGGACGTTGCGCGTGGCTCCCGCCGGACAGGAAGCGCAAGACAGCCCCGACGAAAACCAGGAAGCGAACGATGAATAAGCTGACCGCGGCACAGCTGAAGGCGCGTTGGCAAAACCTTCGCACGGCCTGGCAGGGCCTGGCCGCCCGCGAGCAACGTGCCGTGGCCCTGGCGGCGTTGGTGCTCGGTAGCGGCCTGGTCTGGCTGGCCTTGATCGACCCGGCGTTGAAAACCATCGCTTATTGGCAAGCCGAGACCCCGAAGCTGCGCTCACAGACCGAAGCCCTCGAAGTGCTGCTGCGCGACGTTGGCGGACCTGCCCGGGGCCAATCCCTTGAAGTCGCCCTGCGCCAAACTCTGGATGCCGGCGGCCTGGGCGAGCGCTACCAGTTACAACCGCCGGGCACCGCGGCGCCGGACGCGTGGCAACTCACTTTCACCGACGCGCCGGCGGACGGGGTGATCGATTGGCTGCTCGGCAGTCCACCACAATTTTCCCTGGAAGTGATCGAGGCCCGCTTGCAGCGCACGGCCCCGGCCAGTTCCGACCCAACCCCCGGCACTCTATCCGGAACCGTTCGCATGAACCACGCGTCAAGCGCTAAGGAAGCTTCATGAAGGGGTCCAGATACCCGCGACATTGGCGCAAGGCTGCGCCGCTGCTGTTGCTTGCTTTGGGCGCGTGCACCAGCACGCCGCCGGCCTCGCAGCCACCGTTGCTGGTGGACAGCGAACTGGGCATGCCGCTGGGCAGCACCCAGCGCAGCGGTGACGCGTTGCTGGACCGGCAACGGGCCCAGGCGTCCCGCGAGCAGAAACCGCCGGTGCGGCATCAGGTCGACCTGACGGCCCGCGCCCGCACCCCGCGTAGCGATGCCCCTGCGAGCAATCCGTTGGGTGATCAACCGGTGACGCTGAATTTTGTCGAGGCCGATATCCAGGCGGTGGTGCGCGCCTTGTCGCGTTCCACCGGTCAACAGTTCCTGGTCGACCCGCGAGTCAAAGGCAACCTGACCCTGGTCTCCGAAGGCCAGGTGCCGGCCCGCCAGGCCTATGAAATGCTGCTCGCGGCCTTGCGCATGCAGGGCTTCAGCGTGGTCGATGTCGGCGGTGTCGCCCAAGTGGTCCCGGAAGCCGATGCCAAGTTGCTGGGTGGGCCGATCTACAATGCTGACAAACCGGCCGGCAACGGCATGCTGACCCGCACCTTTCGCCTGCAATACGAGAACGCGGTGAACCTGATCCCGGTGCTGCGCCCGATCGTCTCACCGAACAATCCGATCAACGCGTACCCCGGCAACAACACCATTGTGGTGACCGATTACGCCGAGAACCTCTCGCGCGTCGCCCAGCTCATCGAGGGCATCGACACCCCGAGTGCCATCGACACCGATGTGGTGCCGGTCCAGAACGGCATCGCCGTGGACATCGCCCAGATGGTTTCCGACCTGCTGGAGACCCAGGGCGGCGACCAGACGCAGAAGATCAATGTGATCGGCGACCCGCGCTCCAACTCCATCATCATCCGCGCCGGCAGCCCGGAGCGGACCGAGCTGGCGCGCAACCTGATCTACAAGCTCGACAACGCGCAGAACAACCCGAGCAACCTGCACGTGGTGTACCTGCGCAACGCCCAGGCCGCCAAACTCGCCCAGGCCCTGCGCGGCTTGCTCACCGGGGAAAGCGAAGGCGAGGGTAACGACAATTCGCGCTCGGTGCTCAGCAGCATGGGCGCCAGCACCAACGGCCAAAGCGGGCAGGGCAACGAAAGCGCAACCAGCCCCGTGAGTAGCACCACCTCGGGCAGCGCCAGCGGCTATGGCCAAGGCAGCAGCGGGCAAACCTCCAGCACGACGCAGAGCGAGCAGAACACTGCCTTCAGCGCCGGTGGCGTGACCATCCAGGCCGATGCCACCACCAACACCTTGCTGATTTCCGCGCCGGACCCGCTATATCGCAACCTGCGCGAGGTCATCGACCTGCTCGACCAGCGCCGCGCCCAGGTGGTGATCGAGAGCCTGATCGTCGAAGTCGGCGAGGACGATGCCAGCGAGTTCGGCGTGCAATGGCAGACCGGCAACCTTGGCGGCAGCGGCGTGATTGGCGGGGTCAACCTCGGTGGCACCGGGCTCAACCTCAACGGCAAGACCAGCATCGACGTGTTGCCCCAGGGCCTGAACCTGGGCCTGGTCAACGGCACCGTGGACATTCCCGGCATCGGCAAGATCCTCGATCTCAAGGTGCTGGCCCGGGCCTTGAAGAGCAAGGGCGGCACCAACGTCTTGTCGACGCCGAACCTGCTGACCCTGGACAACGAAGCGGCGAGCATCTTCGTCGGCCAGACCATCCCGTTCGTCAGCGGCAGCTACGTCACCGGTGGCGGCGGCACCAGCAACAACCCGTTCCAGACCGTGACTCGTGAGGAGGTCGGCCTGAAGCTCAACGTCCGACCGCAGATTTCCGAGGGCGGTACGGTCAAGCTCGACATTTACCAGGAGGTCAGCAGTGTCGACAACCGCGCCTCCAGCACCACCGGGATCGTCACCAACAAACGAGCGATCGACACCAGCATCCTGCTGGACGACGGGCAGATCATGGTCCTCGGCGGCCTGCTGCAGGACGGTTACAGCCAGAGCAATGATGCGGTGCCGTGGCTGTCGACGATCCCCGGCATTGGCGCGCTGTTTCGCAACGAGCGGCGCCAGGTCACCAAGACCAACCTGATGGTCTTCCTGCGGCCCTACATCATCCGCGACACGGCGGCGGGTCGCGGCATCACCCTGAACCGCTACGACTTCATGCGCCGCGCCCAAGGCCTGCTGCAACCGGAGCGCAGCTGGGCGCTGCCGGACGTGCAGGCGCCGCAACTGCCGGCCTCGGCCCGGGCGATTCCAGGCGCCACGCCCGCCGGGTTGCAAACGCCGAGGGCGGTGATCAAGGCGGTGCCGGTCGAAGGAGGCGCTCGCTGATGAGCATCAACCCTGTGGGAGCGAGCCTGCTCGCGATGACGGCGACCCGATCGACATCCATGCAAACTGACCCACTGCTATCGCGAGCAAGCTCGCTCCCACAAGGGAGTTGCGGTGAGAACAATGTTGAGACCACCCCAAGACATTGTGGGAGCGAGCTTGCTCGCGATGACGGCGGTATGGTCGATATCAATGCAGCTGTCCCACCGCCTTCGCGAGCAGGCTCGCTCCCACAGGGTGCCCAGACGACTCATGAACCCGAGGTGTCGGCATGAACACCCTCCCATACGCCTGGGCCAAGGCCCAGCGCCTGGTATTGCGTCAGGCCGGGGAAGAGGCGGTGCTGATGGTGTGCCCGTCGACGCCGGGCTGGTCGATCAGCGAAGTGCGTCGCCAGTTCGGCGAGGTCCGCCTGGAGCGGGTGCGTGACGAGGAGCTCGACGGCCTGCTCAATACCGCCTATGCCGACACCGGCAGTGCTGCCGCCGTGGTCGGCGCGGCGGAAAACGAGGTGGACCTCGACCGGTTGATGCAGGACATTCCCGAAATAACCGACCTGCTGGACACCCAGGACGGCGCGCCGGTGATCCGCATGATCAACGCGCTGCTGACCCAGGCCGCCCGGGACGAGGCCAGCGACATCCACATCGAACCCTACGAGAGCCATTCGGTGGTGCGCTATCGGGTCGACGGCACGCTGCGTGACGTGGTCTCGCCGCGCAAGGCCTTGCACGGCGCGCTGGTGTCGCGGATCAAGATCATGGCCCAGCTCGACATCGCCGAAAAACGCCTGCCCCAGGACGGCCGCATCGCCTTGCGTGTCGCCGGGCGGCCGATCGACATCCGCGTCTCCACCGTGCCCACTGGCCACGGCGAACGGGTGGTGATGCGCCTGCTGGACAAACAGGCCGGACGCTTGCAACTGGAAACTTTGGGGATGGACCCGGACGTGCTCGGCAAGCTCGACCACCTGATCCGCCAGCCCCACGGCATTGTGTTGGTCACCGGCCCTACGGGCAGCGGCAAAACCACCAGCCTCTACGCCGCCCTGGCGCGGCTGGACGCCAGCGTGCACAACATCCTTACCGTCGAAGACCCGGTGGAGTACGACCTGCCGGGCATCAGCCAGATCCAGGTCAATGCGAAAATCGACATGACCTTCGCCCTGGCCCTGCGGGCGATCCTGCGCCAGGACCCGGACATCATCATGATCGGTGAAATCCGCGACCTGGAGACCGCGCAGATTGCCGTGCAGGCCTCGCTCACCGGTCACCTGGTGTTGGCAACGTTGCACACCAACGACGCGGTGTCGGCGATCAACCGTCTGATCGACATGGGCGTCGAACCCTTCCTGCTGGCCTCGTCGATGCTCGGCGTGCTGGCCCAGCGGCTGGTGCGCAGGCTCTGTCCGCACTGCAAGCAACCCGAACCGGCCACCTCCGGCACCTGGCGCCCGGTGGGTTGCCCGAGTTGCAACCAGACCGGCTACAGCGGCCGCACCGGCATTCATGAACTGTTCTGCATCGACGACGACATTCGCACGCTGATCCATCAAGGGGCAGGGGAGCAGGCGCTGCGCGCCGCGGCCCGCCAGGCCGGCATGTTCAGCATGCGCGAAGACGGCGAACGCTGGGTGCGCAGTGGCGCCACCGCGCCTGAAGAAATCCTCCGCGTAACACGGGACGCCTGATGAATCGCTACCGTTTCGAAGCCGCCGACGCCCAGGGCAAGATCGAATCCGGGCACTTGGAAGCCGACAGCCAGGGCGCTGCCTTCAGCCTGCTGCGCAGTCGCGGGCTGACGGCGTTGCAAGTGCAACTCGAGCGCAACACGGCGCAGGCCAACGGCGGCGGTCTGTTCAGTGCCAAACTCTCGGACAACGACCTGGCCTGGGCCACCCGGCAACTGGCGAGCCTGCTGGGCGCCAGCCTGCCGCTGGAGGCCGCGCTGAGTGCGACGGTGGAGCAGGCGGAGCGCAAGCACATCGCCCAGACCCTCAGCGCCGTGCGCGCCGATGTGCGCAGTGGCATGCGCCTGGCCGAAGCCTTGGCGGCGCGGCCACGGGACTTTCCGGAAATCTACCGGGCGCTGATTGCCGCCGGCGAAGAGTCCGGCGACCTGGCCCAGGTGATGGAGCGGTTGGCGGACTACATCGAGGAGCGCAACAACCTGCGGGGCAAGATCCTCACGGCGTTCATCTATCCCGGCGTGGTGGGACTGGTGTCGGTCGCCATCGTGATTTTCCTGCTCAGCTACGTGGTGCCCCAGGTGGTCAGCGCGTTCTCCCAGGCCCGCCAGGACTTGCCCGGGCTGACCTTGGCGATGCTCACCGCCAGCGACTTCATCCGGGCCTGGGGCTGGCTGTGTTTTTGCGTCCTGGCCGGGGGGTTCTGGAGTTGGCGTCTGTACCTGCGCCAGCCGGCGGCGCGGTTGAACTGGCACGCGCGGGTGCTGCGCCTGCCGCTGATCGGGCGATTTGTGCTGGGCCTCAACACCGCGCGTTTCGCCTCGACCCTGGCGATCCTCGGTGGCGCCGGGGTGCCCTTGCTGCGAGCACTGGAGGCCGCGCGCCAGACCCTCTCCAACGACCGCCTGAGCCTGAGCGTCAGCGATGCCACCGCCAAGGTCCGCGAAGGGGTCAACCTGGCGGCGGCGCTACGGGTGGAAAAGGTCTTTCCGCCAGTACTGATCCACCTGATCGCCAGCGGCGAAAAAACCGGCTGCCTGCCACCCATGCTCGAACGTGCCGCGCAAACGCTGTCCCGCGACATCGAACGCCGCGCCATGGGCATGACGGCGCTGCTGGAGCCATTGATGATCGTGGTCATGGGCGGGGTGGTGCTGGTGATCGTCATGGCGGTGCTGCTGCCGATCATCGAGATCAATCAGTTGGTGCAGTAGCAAGACGCGCCACAAAAGCTGCGAATATTTTTGCACTGCCACAACACCTCCCGTGTCATGCCCGCGCCAAACTCGGGTTCCTCGTTCTGTCATGTTTCTCCGCCGCACGACCGCCTGCCGCCGACGTCGCTGGCAACCCTTGCCGTATCCCCGCAAAACCAGCCCGGACCCTCAACCCAGAGCCCTCGTACACCCGAGGAAAAAACCCGAAAAACAGCCCTCAGCTCCCGAGGTTTTTTCCTTTATCTGTCACCGGAAGCTGCGAATTTCTAACCCATGGCCTCACCCCATCGCCACCGGCACAGGACCGAGCGCCATGACGGCAAGCACGCGTCACCAACCTACGTACGAACACGATGAAAGGAGATTCTTCATGTTTAAGCGCAACGTTCTCGCGGTATCCCTGACCCTCGCCGGCCTCTGCGCCGCTCAGGCCGCCATGGCTGATGTCAATGGCGGTGGTGCTACCTTGCCTCAGCCTCTGTACCAGACTTCCGGTGTTCTGACCGCCGGTTTTGCCCCCTACATCGGCGTGGGCAGCGGCAACGGCAAACTGGCTTTCCTGAACAACGACTACACCAAGTTCGTGGCTGGCAACACCAGCAAGAACGTGCACTGGGCTGGCAGCGATTCGAAGCTCAGCACCACTGAGCTGAACAACTACGTCACTGCCCACGGCGCTGCCTGGGGCCCACTGATCCAGGTACCTTCGGTTGCCACCTCGGTAGCCATTCCGTTCAACAAGACCGGCACCGCCAACGTTAACCTCAGCGTCGCTCAGTTGTGCGGCGTGTTCGCCGGCACGCTGACTGACTGGAACCAGATCACCGGTTCCGGCCGTTCCGGCCCGATCACTGTGACTTATCGTGCTGAGAGCAGCGGTACTACCGAACTGTTCACCCGCTTTCTGAACGCCAAGTGCCCTACAGCTGTACCCGCTGTGCCCGGCACTTTCGCCATCACCACCAACTTCGCCTCCAGCTATAGCCTTGGCCTGCCAGCCGGCGCCGTAGCCGCCACTGGTAGCCAAGCTGTGATGGATGCGGTGAATGCTGCCCAAGGTCGCATCACCTACATGAGCCCGGATTACGCCGCCACCACCTTGGCCGGCCTGGACGACGCCACCAAGGTCGCTCGCGTTGCCGGTGTTTCCCCAGCCCCGGCCAACGTGTCGGCCGCAATCGCAGCCGTCACCGTGCCTGCTGCCGCCAACCGCGCTAACCCGAACGCCTGGGTACCGGTATTCGCCGCAACTACCAACCCTAGCGATCCAAGTGTTGTGGCTTACCCAACCACCGGCTACCCGATCCTGGGCTTCACTAACGTGATCTTCAGCCAGTGCTACGCCAACGCTGCACAAACCACTCAGGTGCGTGATTTCTTCACCCGTCATTACAACGCAACTGCGGCTAACAGCAACGATGCCGCAATCACCGCCAACCGTTTTGTGCCTTTGCCAGCTGCCTGGAAGCAAGCTGTTCGTAGCAGCTTCCTCACCAGCACCAACGCTCTCAGCATTGGTAACACCAACGTTTGCAACGGCATTGGTCGTCCGCTGTAACACCACGCCTGAGCAACACGCAACACCGATCAGCAACGGCGAAAGCCGTTGCTGATTTCTTTGTAGTTAACGGTTGTTGTTTCACACCCTTCAGCCGCGCTTACGGTCGATGCACTCGGGTAAGGCGCCGCTTCTCAAGACAGGAGTCTTGTCATGTTCAATCGTTTATCCAAGGCTGTTGCATTGCTGTGCAGCGGTATATGCGCGCCGTTGGCAATGGCGGATGTCAACGGTGGCGGCGCTACCTTGCCCCAGCCGCTTTACCAAACGCCTGGCGTGTTGACGGCCGGTTTCGCTCCCTACATCGGTGTGGGTAGCGGCAATGGCAAACAGGCTTTCCTGAGCAATGACTACACCAGATTCGTGGCAGGCGACACCAGCAAGAACGTTCACTGGGCCGCCAGCGATTCGAAGCTCACGTCGACTGAGTTGAGCTACTACAACTCTACTCACAGTGCCACTTGGGGGCCATTGATCCAGGTGCCCTCGGCAGCGACCTCAGTTGCCATTCCGTTCAATAAGGCCGGCACCGCCAATGTCGATCTGAGCGTTAACCAACTGTGCGGGATCTTCTCCGGTCGCCTGACCGACTGGAGCCAGATCAACGGCTCTGGCCGTACCGGTCCAATCACTGTGGTTTACCGTGCCGAGAGCAGCGGAACCACGGAATTGTTCACCCGCTTCCTGCGCGCAAAGTGCGCGGAAACAGGCAGCTTCTCTGTCACCACCAACTTCGCCTCCACCTATAGTGGCGGCCTACCGGCCGGTGCAGTATCAGCTAACCGCAGTCAAGGTGTCATGGATGCGGTGAACGCAGCTCAAGGTCGTATTACCTACATGAGCCCTGCCTATGCGGCGTCGACGCTAGCGGGTCTTGATGACGCCACAAAAGTGGCGCGGGTTGGTGGTATTTCTCCGGCACCAGCAAACATTTCGGCGGCCATCGCTGCTGTTCCAGTACCAGCCGCCGCCAACCGCGCCAACCCGAACGCCTGGGTGCCAGTGTTCGCCGCAACCACCAACCCTAACGATCCAAGCGTCGTGGCTTACCCTACTACCGGCTACCCGATCTTGGGCTTCACCAACGTGATCTTCAGCCAGTGCTATGCCGACGCCACCCAGAGTACGCAAGTGCGAGGCTTCATCGCCCGTCACTATAACGGCTTAGTAGCCAGCACCAACGACGCAGCGATCACCGCCAACCGTTTTGTGCCGTTGCCAGCTGCCTGGAAGCAAGCTGTTCGTAGCAGCTTCCTGACCGCTACCAACGCCCTTAGCATCGGCCACGCCAACACTTGCAACGGCATCGGTCGTCCGCTGTAAGCCCACGCTTGAACGACCCGCAATACCCGATCAGCAACGGCGCAAGCCGTTGCTGATTTTTTTCGTCACACCCGTACCAACACAGCCATATGAAATTTTCATGACATCCGTTCGGTCCCGAGCGGCTGTAACCGCCTATCCCCTATAACCAACGCTAGCAGCTTGATAGCACTGCGTTGCGCCCCCTTAGAGCGAACCCGAAAGGATGAGTAGGATGCTGCGCTGCAAACCCCAGACGAACCTGAATGCCCCACGTCGCGATGGCGAGTTGTCGATGTTGCGACTCAAGCCGCTGGCCCAGGCCATTGCCCTGCTGATGGTGGCCGGCAATGCCCACGCGGCGACGGCGTTCAGTTCGGCCTGGTTTGCCGCCAAGGGCGCGCCTCAGGCCGGCGGTGCGGGGCGACCTGCAACGGCGCAGCCAGGCATGCCGCCACCCCTGGCGCAGCAGCAGCGGGCCAATGCGCAGTTGCAGCGTTCGCTGACCAACCTCAACAACACCGTGGCCGCGATAGCCGCCCAGCAAGCGGCACAGGCGGCCGGGCGGCAAGCCGCGTTCGGCCAGTTACAGGTGGTGCCTGACGGTTTGGGCGAGGGCGGGCTCAAGGTCGATAACAGCCTGACCCAGGGCTGGCTCAACGCCAAGGGACCGCAGCAGACCCAGGACGGCGGCAAGACCACGGTGAAGATCGAGCAGACCGCCGACAAGGCGATTCTCAACTGGGAAACCTTTAACGTCGGGCGCAACACCACGGTGGATTTCCAGCAGCAATCGGACTGGGCCGTGCTCAACCGGGTCAACGACCCGCAGGCGCGACCGAGCCAGATCCAGGGCCAGATCAAGGGCAACGGCACGGTGATGCTGGTTAACCGCAACGGCATCATTTTCAGCGGCAGCAGCCAGGTCAACGTGCGCAACCTGGCGGCGGTGGCGGCGAACATCAGCGATGAGCAGTTCAGCCAGCGCGGGTTGTACGTCGATGCCACCGGCACCCAGCCAACCTTCACCGATGCCGCCGGCAAGGTCGAAGTGCAACGCGGTGCGCAAATTGAAACCCACCGCGCCGCCACTTCAACCGCAGGCGGTGGCTATGCCTTGCTGCTGGGTTCGGAAGTGGAGAACGCCGGCTCCATCATCACCGCCAAGGGCCAGACCACCCTGGCGGCGGGCGACAGCTTCTACATCCGCCGGGGCCAGGGCACCAGCGGCAACTTGCGCTCCACCACCCGTGGCAACGAGGTCGCGACGTCACTCAAGTCAGGCAGCAGCGCCGGCACCGTGATCAACAGTGGCCTGATCCAGGCCAGCACCGGCGACATCACCCTCACTGGACATCGCGTGCAGCAGAACGGGGTGGCGGTCGCGAGCAGTTCGGTGGATACGCGCGGCACCGTGCACCTACTCAACGCCGCGAGCGACAGCAGCGGCAGTGTGACCCTGGGGCAGGGCAGCGCCACGGCGGTGCTGCTCGACGCCGCGGGCGGCAGCGCCCTGGACAGCCAACGCAATGCCGGACCGGCCGGCCTGGACGGCACGCCGAACAACCTGATCACGGGCCAGTTCAACAACCTCAGCAGCGTGGTCGACCGCACCGACCAGTCGCGGGTCGAGATCGTCAGTGGCGGCAGCGTCGACTTCCAGAACGGCTCCATCACCCTGGCCACCGGCGGCCAGGTTGCGGTCAGCGCGGCCGGTCGCAGCCTGGTGCGCGATGGCGTGGTGATCGACGTGTCCGGCGCCATCGGCGTCAAGGTGGCGATGGAATCGAATTCCATCAAGGTCAACGTCCAGGGCAACGAACAGCGTGACGCCTCGGTCAACCGCGAAGGCGGCAAGTTGACCAACAACGACGTGTGGGTGGACGTGCGGGATCTGGTCTACGTCCCGGCGGGTACCAACGGTTACGCCACCGACCGCTGGTACACGGCGGGTGGGCTGTTGGAAGTCGGCGGCTATTTGGGGACCCGAGGTCACAGCGCCGGTGAGTGGGCAGCGCAAGGCGGCACCCTGACGTTCACCGGTAACGACGTGGTGACCCAACAGGCGGCGCAACTGAACCTGTCTGGCGGTACCCTGGATGTACAGAGCGGCTACTTGCGCCAGTCCTGGCTCAAGGGCCCCAACGGGCGTTTGTATGACTTGTCCAAGGCGCCGGGGGACATCCTCTACACCGGCATCTACAAGGGTTACGAAGACCACAGCCAACGCTGGGGCCAGACTGATTACTACTACAATCCGCTGATTGCCCCGCGCGAGCGTTTTGAAGCCGGCTACACCGTCGGCCGCGATGCCGGCAAGCTGGTGGTGTCGACCCGCAACGCGGTGCTGGAAGGTCAGATCGTCGGCGAGGTCTACCAGGGCGAACGCCAGACCCAAGCGCCGAACCTCAACCTCGACGGCTACCAGCAATCGCAGAACGCCGTGGCCCGTCGCGCGCAATTATGGGTGGGCAGCTACTCGCCGATCTATGACAAGACCAGCGGCGTGATCAACAGTGGCCTGAACCCAACCTTCGACCAGGTCACCGTCGGCAAGGTGGCCGACAAGCTTGCCGCGATGCTGGACCTGACCTCGGTGGTCGGCACTGACCGGCAAGGCAAGCTGGTGCTGGACAATGCGTTGCTCAATGGCTTCCAGCTCGGCGCGGTCAAGGTGGCGGCGGCTGAAGGCATCCAGGTCGACGGTGCACTCAAGGTCGCCGACGGCGGCGATATCACGCTTTATGCCCCGCAGGTCGAGGTGAACGCCGACCTGACTGCCCGCAGCGGTCGCATTGCCTTGGGTAACGTGCTCAAACAGGTCAGGACGGATAATTTCCAGATGGCAGACGTCACACTTTCACCCGCCACGGGACAGCGGGCGACGGTCACCTTGGGCGAAGGCGTCAAGCTGAACACCGCCGGGCGCTGGAGCAATCTGCTGCTCGACGGCAACGACCGCCAAGGCCTGCCGTTCATCAACGGCGGCAGCGTGTCCGTGCGCAGTACTGGCGATATCGATGTGCAGCAGGGCAGCCTGATTGACGTCAGCTCCGGCGCTGCCGTGATGGCCGATGGCAAGACTCGCGGCGGCAAGGGCGGTGACCTGACCTTGACCGCGAGTATTGGTGCATCGTCCGGTAACGGTGACTTGATCCTCAAAGGTGAACTGCGCGGTACCGGCGTGAGTGGCGGCGGGACCTTGAAGCTGGCGGCCAGCAAAGTGCTGATCGGCAACAGCAACATTCCTCTCGAACCTGGCACTTTGCAACTGGGCGGCGATTTCTTCGACAAGGGTTTCTCGGCCTATGACATCACCGGTAATCAAGGCCTGACCGTGGCCGACGGGACCCGGGTCGATGTGACGATGCCGGTGTACCGTTTCGGTGAGCAGGCTTTGACTCCCGGCAGCAACGCAGAACCGGCTGATGCCTTGCAGCGCTGGACGCCGGAGCTGTATCAGGAAGATGCGATCAAAGGTGTTCTCACCCAGCGCCACGGCGCGAGCCTGAGCCTCAGTGCCGGTACCGCGAACTCCAGCGCGGCAGACATGGCCAGCACGGTATTGAACATCGGGCGTGGAAGCGTGATCAGCGTCGATCCGGGACAAGGCATCGACTTGCGCAGCATCGGTCAACTGACCGTCAACGGCACCCTCAACGCCTGGGGAGGACGAGTCAGTCTCACCGAACTGAGCGTCAGCAACCCAGTTCGCAACCCGGTCAATGCCCAAGGCCATGGACGCTCCATCTGGTTAGGCGAGCAAGCGTTGATCGATGTCTCCAGTCGGGCCGTGACTGCCAAGGACATGCGCGGCCAGACCTATGGTCTGGTGCGTGACGGTGGCGAGATTGTCATTGGTGGTCAGATTGATGTCGCGAAAGGATCGGCTTCGGCGCCGGAATTGTTCGTGGTGATGCGCGAGGGGGCACGCCTGCAAGCGGATGGCAGCCAGGCAATGCTGGATGTTCCTGGCCAGGGACGCACATCGGTGACGAGCAACGGTGGCAGTATTTCCCTGGCGTCGGCCAATGGCCTGTACCTGGACGGCGAATTCAGTGCCCGTTCCGGTGGCACGGGGGCCGCAGGGGGAAGTTTGTCGGTGGCGCTGGAGACACCGTATTACCTGAAAAGCGCGGTCAATGACCGGGTCTTGCAGTTGCGTGAACTGGTACTGGGACAAACCGCCCAGGCGAGCCCGCTAAGCGACACCGCCGAGGCCTCGGCGGATGCGTTGATCTATGGTCATGGGCGTTTGGGTGTGGACCAGGTCCAGGCGGGCGGCTTCGACAGCCTGTCTCTGCTGAGTAACGGCATTATTAGTATCGGTGGCGACGTGTCGCTGTCCCTCGGCCAAAGCCTGAGCCTATATGCGCGTAGCTTCGGGTTGAGCTCAGCCGCGCCAGCCGACACCCGTGTTCAACTTAATGCAGCTCATCTGCTGCTGGCGGGGCCGGCGGCCAGTCTACCGAATATGGATTCCTATACCCGACCGCTGATCGAAGGCGACGTATCGCCACTTGCGAACAAGGCGGTGCTTTCCGTCAACGCCGACTTGTTGGATGTACAGGGCAATGTGAGATTCAGCAGCAAAGGCACGCTGAGACAGGCCAATGGCACCACGGTCGAGTTGGAGCGCGCCGGGTTCGACCTGGTCCAGTTAAGCAGCCGTGGTGATTTGCGCTTCCTGGCGGGATTCTCCAGCGAAGGATTGCCTACGGGCTTTACCACGCAATTAATGACTCCTTCGGACATGATCCTGCAAGCGGCGCAACTGTATCCGGCGACTGGGGTCGGGGCTCGGGTATTGGCGGGGTATAGCTTGAGTGGCACCTCTGCCTACGACCCGGCGCGCAGCTTGGTCATCGGGCGGACTACCCAGGTGACGCCTCAGGTACCTTATTCGGCATTCGGTCACTTACAACTGGGCAGTGCGAATATCGAGCAGGGCGGGGTGGTTCGGGCCCCGCTGGGGTTGATTGAGGTCGGCACCAACGACGGCACTAGCATCACTAGCCAAGTGGACTTGCTGCCGAACAGCCTCACTTCAGTCAGTGGCCTCGGTCTGGTTCTGCCTTACGGCGGTACCGTCGATGGTCAGAGTTATGAGTACGCGGGCAAGAAGGTGGTGCTTCTGGGGCAAGGGGCCATCTCCTATGGCAACGGGGATCTGAATATTGGTGTGATTCTGGGCGGAAAATCTGTTGTGGCCCAGGAAGGCTCGGTACTCGATCTTTCGGGCGGCGGTGATCTGCTGGGTGCCGGTTTCATTTCCGGCCGTGGCGGCTCCACCGACGCGCGCTTCAACCCGCTGGTGCAAATCGGTGCCAACGGCGGCTTTACTTTACCGGGCCTGTCCAGCAACCCGGTCTACGCCATTGTGCCGGGCAACCAGAGTGCATACGCGCCAGTGGCGCCCGAGGGCGGCGCAGTGGACCCCAGGATCGGACAACAAATCACCCTTGGCGCCGGTGTACCGGGGCTGGCCGCCGGTACCTATACGCTGATGCCGTCCACCTATGCCTTGCTGCCGGGGGCGTTCCGGGTCGAGGTCAACGGTCTGGCGGGTCAGGGTTCCACGGCGGGTGCGTTGCAGATGCGCAACGGCTCCTGGACCACCGCCGGGGTGCTGTCGGTGGTCAATACCGAGCAGCGCAACAGTCTGTCCAGCCAGGTCATCCTGACTTCGGGCGATGTGCTGCGTCGCTATTCGCAGTACAACGAAACCAGCTACGCCCAGTTCGCTGTAGCCGATGCCGCACGCCTGGGCGTGCCACGAGCCCTGTTGCCGGTGGACGCCAAGACTTTGAAGTTGAAGCTCGCGCAAGGAGCGGGAGATCAGGCGTTCTCCTTTAAAGGCATCGGCAAGTTCGCGCCTCAAAAAGGTGGCTACGGCGGTACCGTCACGGTGGTTGGAGGTAATGGGGCGTTGGAGGTCGTTGCCGATGGGCGCGGGGCCACGGCCGGCTTCGAGGGCGTGACCCTCAATGCCGAAAGCCTGAATGCCTTGAATGCATCACGTCAGGTTATTGGCGGCCAGTTCTTGACGCTCTATGGGCAGAGCGGAAACTACATCACACCCTCGAGCAGTGGAGGTAGAACCTCGTCCAGAGTGATCTTGCGTGAAGGTGTTACGTTGGCGGCACCGGAGGTTTTCCTGCTGGCCAGCGGCGAGGTGTCGATGGAACAAGGCGCCGCCATCAATACCATTGGTCGTGGCGCGGCTGCCTACGATGCCCATGACGGTTTTATCTATGACCTCAATGTGAGTGGTCAGAACTTGCTGGCCGCCTCCAACGGCTTGCTCAACGTGTTGGCACCCTCATCGGGCAGCAGCGGCACCATCAACATCGGCGGCTGCAGCCTGACGCCATGCAGCGGCGTCACCCGAATTCATTCCGAGGGCAGCATCGTCGCCGCCACCGGAGGGAGCCTGGAATTGGACGACAAGGTGCGCTACGGCACCCGTCACCTGACCCTGGCCCTGAGCAATATCAACGTCGGCACCGCCCCGGCATTGAGCGACGCAGCGGCGCGTCAGGTCTTGCCGGCCGGCCTGACCCTGAGCCAGACCGTGCTCGATCGCCTGCTGCGCGGAGACACCGAATACGGCGCCCCGGCCCTGGAAACCCTGGAACTGTCGGCGCGTGAGGCGTTGAATTTCTACGGCACTGTCAGTCTCGACACCTATGACCCGGTGACGGGCAAGTCGCGGTTGGCCAACCTGATGCTCAGCACGCCGGCCATTCATGGCGCAGGCAGCGTCAACGACGTGGCGACCATTCGCACCGCCAACCTGATCTGGAACGGTGCCGTCGGCGCGCCGGGTTCGGTCATCGCCGGCGGGGCCGGCACCGGTGCCGGTCGCCTGGACATCCAGGCCCAGCGCATCGAGTTCGGTTATGGCGAGTTCGCCCAACCGAGCTCGATCACCACCCTGGACCGCCTGGCCCTGGGCTTCGCCAACGTCAACCTCAGTGCCAGCGAACGCTTGACCGCCAATCACAAGGGCAGCCTGGCGGTGTATCAGAGCCAGGGCGCCTATGACGCTAAAACGGGCTACGCCTACAGCGGTGGCAACCTGAATATCCTCACCCCGTTGCTGACTGGCGAAGCCGGTTCGGTCAACCGCATCACCGCGGGCGGTGCGGTCAATGTGACGGGCGCGACCGCTAAGCCGGGCACTGTCTCCGGGCTCGGGGGCGAGTTGTCCCTCAAGGGAGCGAGCCTCAACCTGGCCAGTGCGGTGGTGTTGCCCAGCGGCAAACTGACCCTGAGCGCGACGGATGACCTGACCCTGGCCGATGAGGCGCTGATCGACGTGGCGGGTCGCACGGTCACCTTCAACGATGTCACGCGCTACAGCGCTGGTGGCGAGGTGATCCTGCAAAGCCAGAACGGCAACATCCGCCAGGCGGTTGGCTCCAGCATTGATCTGTCGGCGCGCCACAACCAGGCCGGACGGCTCAGCGCCGTGGCCTTGGGCAGCACGGCCGGGGTTGTCGACCTGCAAGGACGAATCCTCGCCAGCAGCACTGGCGAATACGATGCCGGTGGCACGCTCATGCCATACCTGGCCGGTGGCGTGCAAATCCAGGCCCAGCGCCTGGGCGACAATGGCAGTCTCAGCGAACAGTTCGCCGCGTTGAACCAACGCTTGAGCGACGGCCAAGTGTTCGGCTCCCGCAGCTTCCAGCTCAAGCAGGGCGACCTGGTGATCGGCAACGAACTCAAGGCTTCGTCCATTGACGTGTCCCTGGACAACGGCAGCCTGTTGATCAACGGCACGGTGTACGCCAGTGGTGAGCGGGTCGGCAGCATTTACCTGGCTGCCAAGAATGCCCTGACCCTGGGCAGCGGTGCCGTGCTTGACGCCCATGGTCGACGCCTGCGGGTGGACAGCTACGGCAAGATCATCGACTCGCCGAACCGTGCCATCGTTGACTTGACCGCCAGGGAAGGTCTCCTGACCCTGGGTAACGGCGTGCGTATCGATTTGCGCCACGGTACCGAAGTCGCGCTGGGCAGTGCGTCCGGTATGAACAACGGTCGGCCTCGCGGGACGTTGCAACTCAGCGCGCCACGACTGAGTGGCGTGTCGGGGGGCGACGTGGCGATCGATGCCAGTGGTGCCCTGGACGTACAAGGCGCCCGTTCGATTGCGTTGGTTGCTACGTGGCAATACAGCGACGCGCCGCTGGTGAACGTGCCGGCGGCCAGCGGCAAGCCTTATCAGGTCATCAATCAGGCATGGCTGAAGGATGTGGTGGACCCCGACAACACCGCCTTTATCACCAACGCTCACGACAACAACGATCTGTTGCAGCGCAAACTCGCCGGGCTGAACAACAGCCGCTATCGCGACGTGTTCCACCTGCGCCCCGGTGTAGAGGTGGTGAGTGCGACGGCCGATGGCGACCTGGTGGTCCAGGGGGATCTGGACCTGTCGCAATATCGCTATGCGAGCCTCAATCCGCATAACGTTTTGGATGAAAACGTCTACGGCTCCGGCGAATCCGCCAGCCTGACGCTGCGCGCCGGCGGTGACCTGAACATCTATGGCAGCATCACCGACGGTTTTGCCCAGCCGCCCGCCAGCAACGATGACAAGGGCTGGGTGCTGTTGCCAGGCATTGATTTTGCGGCGGGCGATATCGTCGTGCCCGGCACTGGCGTGACCCTGGAGGTCGACACCGCGTTCCCGGCCGGCTCGGTGCTCAACTTCGACGTGCCGCTCAAGGGCGCGACCCTGGCTGCGGGAACGCGGTTGCCGGTCGCCGCCACGCTGGATCAGCCAATGGTACTGCCGGCCGGCACGGTGCTGGCCGCGGCGGTGCATGACGCACAGGGCAATCTGTTGTTCGCGGCCGGCACGTTGTTGGCTTCGACCCAAACCCTGCAGGCGGGCACGGTGCTCGGGGCGGGCAGCCTGCTGGGCAGCAGCGCAACGATAGGCAACCTGATCTGGCCCAAAGGCGTTGCGTTGCCAGACATTGAAGGCGCGAGTAACGGCTTGACCAACGTGCTGCGTCTCAGCAGCGCCCTGGCACTGAGTGTGGGTTCGAAAATTCCGTCAGGTACCGACATCAAGTTGCCGGCCGGTGTCGAGTCGGTGCAGTTGCGTCCGGAAGTGGCGGGGAGCAACTGGGCCATCGCGCCGATGCTGGCCGAGGGCTCGCAGTCCTGGTCATTGCGACTGGTGGCCGGTGCCGATACGCAGGCGGCGGACAGTCGGGTCGTACGGCCGGTGCTGGCGGGTGGTGATCTGCATTTGGCTGATAGTCACTACGGCACGTTCGGCGTGGCGTCGATGGTCTGGACCGAAGCAGGATCGCTGGATTGGTTCGGCGACACCAGCATGGTGGGGCTGCCGGTTGACTTTGAAGTTTTTGATTACCCCAACTTATGTGTCGACAATCCACTTCATTGTGAAGCTGGCGGAGCACCTGAATACGAGCCCGGCAGCCAACGTTGGAGTGTCATTCGCACCGGCGCAGCGGACTTGGAGCTGCTGTCGGCAGGTGATCTGAAAATGGACTCGCTGTACGGCGTCTATACCGCCGGCAGTTCAGCCAGCGAAACGTACGCCAACGACCCGTACAACCAACCCAAGGCGCGTGCGGCGGCGGGCAAGGTGCTCAATGATGCACTAGGTGAAAACGAGCAATTCGTGGATGGCGGTTCCAATAGTCTTTACCGCGCCTGGTACCCGGACTTTGGCGGCAACCTGAGTTTGAAGGTCGGCGGCAATCTGACCGGTAATAGCCTGGATGTATCGAGTGCGAGTATAGGGCGGCCCAATGGAGGAGACATTGGTTACGATACGGTCAACGTCGGTAATTGGCTGTGGCGTCAGGGCAATGGCTCAGTCGCAACCGGTACGCAGGCACAACCCACCGCTTGGTGGATCAATTTTGGTAGTTACACCGCCGCGAAGGACGGCAAGGCTGACCTGATGGTTGGGTTTACCGGTTTCGGTACTCTGGGCGGCGGTAACCTGAATGTTCAGGTCGCCGGCGATGCGGGGGAGCTCGAACAGATGGCAGGGAGTCGTCTTGTGCCAGGCAGCAACAGCCGCAGCCAAGGACTGGTTCTTGCCGTGGGCAGCACCGGGCGTGTGGGCGCTGATGGCAGCCTGCAATTGACCGGTGGTGGTGATCTCAACCTGCGTGTAGGCGGCGCCTTGAATCCCGATAGCGCGTTCGTCGACGGGCATCTGAACGGTGCGGTCATCAACCTGCGGGGCCACGCGCAGATCGACAGCGGTGCCATCGGTCGAATTGACCTGCGCTATGGCAACGTTGCTTCGGCACAGTCTCCGGGGGAAACGCGTGCGTACGACTCCTTCAGAGCCACACGTAGCCTGCCAACAGGCGGGCTGACCCTGATGCCGGGCGATGCCACGTTCGATCTGACAACTTCGGGCGACCTGGTAGTGATGGACGTAGCGGACCCTGGCCGGGCGCCGATGATGAGCGTATCGCCCTTCAAAGATGGCGCCACTAACGGATCCGGCGTGAGCTGGTTTTCGTTATGGACCGCCAACACGGCAGTTGATCTGTGGTCATCGGGGGGGAATCTGACGCCTGTGGTGCCAGAGGTCGAGACGGATCTGGCGGTGGTCTACCCATCGATCGTGAGGGCTGTGGCGGCCAATGGCAGCCTTTACTATGGCAAGTCCTCGGTATGGGATGGAACAGGTTATGACGGCAACAATCGTCCAGCCCTGTTGCTCGCTCCCGGCATCAACAGTGAGTTGCAATTCATGGCCGGCGATTCCATCTACGGCGGCGACATGTCGGTCAGTCGTTCCGGTGCATCCTCCGCAGCCCTGGCAACGCCGTTCAGGCCAGCCTTTGTGGGTATCGTCGAGACTGTCGAATCCGGTCCCGTCATAAAAGCCAGCAATCTCTCAGCCGATGGCAACCTCGCTCGCCCTAGTGCGAACATATTGCCGCTGTTTGCCTTCGACACCAGCAGTACCTCAGGCGAATGGGCCCTCAATGACGACCCTGCGCGCTTCTATGCGCTGGAAGGTGATTTGCTGGCTGTCACCAGCGGACGGTCGATGACATCGGCATCCGTTGGCAGGTGGCCAGGGCGAATCGCCTACGAAGGCGCCGGAGCTGTACGAATGATGGCAGGACGAGACATCGTCAGTAGCGGGATTCCACTGGGCGGCTCTTTGAGCAACAACTCCCAGGCAGGGGACTACACCAGCGCCGGCAACCTCTTCATCCACAACAACCCCACCGACATCTCCATCGTGTCAGCCGGGCGCGACATCCTCTACAGCACCTTCAACGTCGCCGGCCCCGGCTTGCTGGAGATCACTGCCGGGCGCAACATCCTGATGGACGACAAGGTCAGCATCACCAGCATTGGCGCGGTGGTGCCGGGTGATTCGCGCCCTGGCGCAAGCCTGGTGCTGCAAGCCGGCGCCGGCCTCGACGGTGCGGATTACCAGCGCTTCGTCAAGGCCTACCTGGACCCGGCGAACCAGGCCCTGGCCGGTGTGCCCCTGGCGGACCAGGATGGCAAGGTCGCCAAGACCTACGAAACGGAGCTGGTGAAGTGGCTCAAGGAACGCTTCGGCTTCAGCGGCGATACCGAGCAGGCCCGCAGTTTCTTCGCGGCGTTGCCGGCGGAGCAGCAACGGGTGTTTGCCCGCGACGTTTACTTTGCCGAGCTCAAGGCCGGTGGCCGTGAGTACAACGAAGTCGGCGGCGTGCGCCAAGGCAGCTATCTGCGTGGACGAGAGGCTATCGAGTTGTTGTTCCCGAGCAAGGATGTGGCGGGCAATGCGATCACCTACAAGGGCGACATCACCATGTTCGGCGGGGCAGGGGTGCACACCGATTTTGGTGGCGGCATTCAGATGCTCACTCCCGGTGGCGGGCAGACGTTCGGCATCGAAGGCAACGCGCCGCCGTCCACCGCCGGGGTCATCACCCAGGGTGAGGGCGATATCCAGTTGTATGCGAAGAACAGCATCCTGCTAGGGCAGAGCCGGATCATGACCACTTTTGGTGGTTCGATCCTCAGTTGGTCGGCTCAGGGTGATATCAACGCCGGTCGTGGTTCGAAGACCACCGTGGTGTACACGCCGCCCAAGCGCCTGTACGACACCTGGGGCAACGTGACCCTGTCGCCGTCGGTGCCGAGCACGGGGGCTGGTATTGCCACTCTCAACCCGATTCCAGAGGTAGCGCCGGGGGATATCGACCTGATCGCGCCGCTGGGCACCATCGATGCGGGCGAGGCGGGGATCCGCGTGTCAGGTAACGTCAACATTGCGGCGTTGACCGTGGTCAACGCGGCCAACATCCAGACCCAGGGCAAGTCCAGCGGCGTGCCGCTGGCGGCTTCGGTGAACACCGGGGCGATCACCTCGGCCAGTTCGGCGGCGTCCTCGGCCACGCAAGCGGCGGAAGACGTAGCGCGCCAGCAGCAGAATGCGGCGCGGCAGAACCAGGCGTCGGTGTTTACCGTGCAGGTGGTGAGTTTCGGCTCCGAGCAACTGGCGCCTTCGCGTGATGGCGCCAGCCGTGAAGCACCACGCACCTATGATCCGGCCAGTCCGGTGCAGGTGCTGGGTGCCGGGCCGTTGGACGAGCAGGCGCGGCAGCGGTTGACCGAGGAGGAGCGGGGGCGGTTGAGCTTGTAAACCGAGTTGCCGCCTTCGCGAGCAGGCTCGCTCCCACAGGGGTTGTTGTGCCTGGGCATCCTCGGGCACCCATTACCCCGTGGCGAGGGAGCTTGCTCCCGCTGGGCTGCGAAGCGGCCCCAAGTCATTCGCCGCGGTGTGTCAGGTAGATATCCATCAGCCTTTTTGGGGCTGCTGCGCACCCCAGCGGGAGCAAGCTCCCTCGCCACAGCTGCGGCGCTCTCTCAAATGAAGCTTTCATGACAAAAGTTCGGTAGCACATCGCCATTCCCGTCATGCCTGTGTGACGTGTTCGAGGGGACCTCTCAGGTCGTTTGGAGCCGGGGCGCGAAGCCGGGAGTGAGGCGATGGGGACTATGGAACGTTATTCGAAAGTGGGCATGCAGGAGCTGGACCAGCGGCTGTCGAAGATCGTCGAGGCGGCGCGCAAGCAGCCGGTCTCGGTGTATCGCTACGGTGCGCCGTGGGTCTGGATCGTTTCCCAGGATGACTGGCAGGGCGCGCTCAAGGAAGTGTCCAGCTACATCCCCCAGGGCCACTCCCTGGTGCTGTTACGGCCACAGATCGACGACCTGCTGGCCGAACACCGCGACGTGCTGCAGGGCCTCAACGCCGATGCCGGCATGCTCATCGCGCCGCAGACGGCCATGCACATCCTGCTGCTGCAATTGCTCTATTCGGTGCCCAGCGAGCAGCAACTCTACGAACAACTCAATTACAACCTGCTGTTCCGCTGGTTCGTCGGCCTGGACCTGAACCAGAAGGTCTGGAGCTTCAACGTGCTGAGCAAGGACCTCGCCACGCTGCTGGGCGATGCGCGGGCCGTGCGGCTTATCCAGAAAATCATCGGTGAAGTGTTCTGTGGCGCCTTGCTGCAAATGCCCGAGTTCTCCTTGAACTTCGCGCTGCTGCATACCTGGCTGGCCCGACATGCCACGACATCGACCGCAAGCAATTGAGCCGTACTTTGAATTCAGGGGGTGGTGTGGAGCATTTTTTCAAATCGCGGCCGGCGCTGTGGGGCTGGCTGCTGTTGGCGGTCGGGGGGCCGTCGGCATTCGCAGCAGAAGGAGCGCCGGAAGCCGAAGCGGCGCCGGCTCGCCTGGTGGACGTCAACGAGTACTTCGTGCGGGGCAACACTGTGCTGGATGCCCGCGCGATCGAGGAAGCGGTGTATCCGTTCCTTGGCCCGCAAAAGACTTTGAACGACATTGAAGGCGCTCGCGAGGCGCTGCAAAAGGTCTATCAGGCTCGCGGTTACCAATCGGTGTTCGTTGAGTTGCCGGAGCAGAAAGTCGAAGACGGCATTGTCTACCTGCAGGTCAGCGAGACCAAGATCGGCCGCGTGCGGGTGGTCGGTGCCAAGCACTATTCGCCGGTGGAAATCCGCGAAGATGTGCCGGCGCTCAAGGAAGGCGAAGTGCCGGACTTCGCCCAGGTCCAGACCGAGCTGGCGCAGTTGAACAAGACCCCGGGACGCCAGGTCATGCCGCTGGTGCGCGAAGGCCAGCGGCCGGGCACCATGGATGTAGACTTGCAGGTAGAAGACCAGGATCCCTGGCAGGCCAGCCTCGGTCTGAACAACGACTACAGCGCCGATACCGAGAAGCTGCGCACGGTCGCCAGCCTCGGCTACAACAACCTCTGGCAACTGGGTCACAGTATTTCGCTGACCTTCTTCACCGCGCCCCAGGACACCGAAAACGCCAAGGTCTGGTCGGGTTCCTACACCGCGCCACTGAGCGAGCGCTGGAGCGTGCAGTTCTCCGGTTACCAGTCCGACAGCAACGTGGCGACCGTCGGCGGCAGCAACGTGTTGGGCAAGGGCCATTCCTACGGTGTGTCGGCGATCTACAGCCTGCCGTCCAGTAGCGCATGGGCCAACAGCTTTTCGGTCGGGGTGGATTTCAAGGATTTCGACGAAGAACTCAACCTGGGCGGCGCCAGCGACAAGGCACCGCTCAAGTACGCGCCGTTCACCTTCGCCTACAACGGTTTCCGCTACACCGAAACCAGTCAGTTGGGCCTCGGCCTGAGCCTGGTGGCAGGCACCCGTAGCCTGCTGGGTTATGGCAGCGACGACGAGGAATTCGACTACAAGCGCTACCGCGCCAGCCCAAGCTTTGCGGTGCTCAAGGGCGACGGCAATTACACCTTCACCTTCGGCAACGACTGGCAGACCGCCTCTAAAGCCGCCTTCCAGCTGGCCTCCGGGCCGCTGGTCTCCAATGAACAGTTCTCCGCCGGCGGTGCCACGTCGGTACGCGGCTACCTGGCCGCCGAGCGCACCGCTGACGACGGCTACCTGTTGTCCCAGGAGCTGCGCACGCCGTCGCTGGCCAGGTTTCTCGGCAGCTATGTCCAGGAGTGGCGCTTCTATGCCTTCGCCGAGGGTGCGCAGCTGTACCTGCGCGACGAACTGCCCGACCAGGATCCCGATTACAGCCTCGCCAGCGTCGGCCTCGGCACCCGCGCGAGCCTGAGCAAATGGCTGTCGGGGAGCCTCGACTGGGGCTTTCCGCTGCTCGACGGGCCGAACACCACGAAACAGGAATCGCGCCTGCACTTCAACCTGCAAGCGACGTTTTGAACCCAGGAGTCATGTCCATGCAACGCTTATTCATACCGCTGTTGATCTGCCTGGGGCTGCTGCTTCCGGCGACCGCCAACGCCTGGTGGCAGGACGATTGGCATTACCGCAAACAGATTTCGGTGGACACCACGCCGCAAGGCGCGGCCATCGCCCAGGCCTTGGGCCGCACGGCGTTGCTGGTGCGCCTGCACACCGGTAACTTCACCTTCGACGGCGTCAAGGAGGATGGTTCGGACCTGCGCTTCGTCAGTGCCGACGACAAGACCGTGCTCAATCACCAGATCGAAAGCTTCGACCCGTTGATGGGCATGGCCCTGATCTGGGTCGATGTGCCGAACGTCGAGGGTGGCCAGCGCCAGGATCTGTGGATGTACTACGGCAACCAGAAAGCCCCGGCCACCGCCAGCGGCCAACTGGCCTTCGATCCGGACTACACCGCGCTGTACCACTTCGATGGCGCCACCGGCATACCACCACGGGACACCACGGCTTACGGCAACAACGCCCAGGGCGCGGCTGGCGTGAGCATCGACGGCGTGATCGGGCGGGCCCTGCAGTTCAACGGCCAGCCACTGTTGCTGCCGGCCAGCCCGTCGCTGCAACACACCGCCGGCGTCGCGTTCACCTTCAGCACCTGGCTGCGCCAGGACCAGGCCAGCGGCGAGCAAATCGTCCTGGCCCGTCGCGAAGCCGTCGCCAGTCTGTTGGTTGGGGTCAACCAAGGGGTGCCGTTCGTAGCGATCAATGATCAGCGTGCGGTCTCGACCCAGCCGCTGAACCCCGGCCAATGGCAGCACCTGGCATTGACCGCCTCGGGTGATCGGGTCGTGCTGTACGTCAACGGCCGCGAAGCCGCGAGCCTGGCGCTGGCAATGCCGGCGTTCAATTCGCCGATCGCCTTGGGGGCAGACGTTACCGCCGGTGCCTTCGCGCCGTTCAGCGGGGCCATGGACGAGGCGCGCCTGTCCAAGGTCGCCCGGCCCGCGCCGCTGCTCCTGGCCGATGCCAACGCCCAGGGCGCCGAATCGAAACTGGTGGCCTACGGTGTTGATGAAGAACAGTCCGGCTTCGGTTTCGGCAGCCTCGGTTTCCTGCTCAATGCCGTGCCGCTGGACGCCTGGGTGATCATCGCCGTGCTGGTGCTGATGATGTTCCAGTCGTGGGTCATCATGATCCGCAAGAACCGCATGGTCAGTCGTCTCAGCGCTGCCAACGAAGCGTTCCGCGAGCAGTTCGCCCGGATCGGCACGCGCCTGGAAATGTTCGCCGACGACCAGGAACTTGCCCAGCGCCTGCAACACTCGTCGCTGTGGCGCTTGTACCTGGTGGCGGTCAAGGAGATCCGCACCCGCCGCGATCAGGGCGCCGACACCTCGACCGTTTCGGCCGCCACCATCGAGGCGATCCGCTGCTCCATGGATGGCGTACGCACCCGCGAAAACCAGGCGCTGAGCTCGAAACTCTCGACCCTGTCCAACGCCATCGCCGGCGGCCCGTACATCGGCCTGCTCGGCACCGTGCTGGGGATCATGGTGGTGTTCCTTGGCACGGCCATGGCCGGTGACGTCAACATCAACGCCATCGCCCCGGGCATGGCCGCCGCGTTGCTGGCCACCGCCATGGGCCTGTTCGTCGCGATCCCGGCGCTGTTTGGCTACAACCGCCTGATCACCCGCAACAAGGAAGTCAGCGCCGACATGCGGGTGTTCGTCGACGAGTTCATCACGCGCCTGGCGGAAATGCACGGCGAAGGCCAGTCCGGCGAAGCGGCTCATCGCCGTGACCATCACGTCCAATCGTCCGTACCGGCCTGAGGAGCATCGCCATGGCTAGCGTAAATACGTCACACGATGACGACGATGATGCAGCGGTCGACAGCATCAACGTCACGCCGCTGGTGGATGTGCTCATGGTGGTGCTGGTGATGTTCATCCTCACCGCCACGGCGCAGGTCTCGGGCATTCAGATCAACCTGCCCAAGGCCAGCGCCTCGGTGTCGTTGTCGGAGGCCAAGACCAAGGCGATTTCGGTAAATGACGGTGGTCAGGTATTCCTCGATGCCTACCCGGTGACCCTGGCCGAGCTTGAGGAGCGCCTGCGCATCGAGAAAGCGCAGAGCCCGGACTTTCCGGTGATCGTGCGCGGCGACGCCACCGTGCAGTACCAGAAAGTCATCGAAGTGCTGGACCTGTTGCGGCGCCTGGAACTGTCCCAAGTCGGTCTGGTGACCGGCAAACCGAGCCAGGGCTGATCATGACCGCCAGACTTCCCGTCAATCCGCCCCCCGTGAAGCGCTCGCCGCTGCGCCTGCTCAAGTGGGCCGCCGGCCTGGCGCTGGCTGGCCTGGCGGCGTGGCTGCTGTGGCAATGGGCCAACGACATGAGCGGCGTGCGCCGTGAAGCGCCGAAGGTGCCGACGATTATCCCGCTGCCGCCACCGCCACCGCCGCCCCCGGAAAAACCCAAGGAGCCGGAACCCAAGGTCGAGGAAAAAGTGCCCGAGCCCGAACCGACCCCGGAACCCGAAGAGGTCAAGCCCGAGGAAGAAGCGCCGCCGTCGCCGGTGGATGACCTGGCCAACCCGATGCAGATGGACGGTGACGCCCAGGCCGGCAACGACGCCTTCAACATTGGCGCGGGCAAGGGCGGCGGCATGGCCGGAGCAGGGGGCGGACGCCTCGGTAACGGCACCTACAGCCAGTTTCTGGCGTTCACCTTCCAGCGCTTGCTGCGGGAGAACCCTGACTTGCGCAGCCTGGCGTTTTCGCTGCAGGCCGACGTCTGGCTCAGCTCGGTCGGGGAGATCACCCGTGTCGAGCTGGTCAAGTCCAGCGGCAACCCGCAGGTGGATGAGCAAGTGATCGCCGCCCTGCGTGCCGCGCCGCATCTGAGTGAACGGCCTCCGGCTTCCCTGACCTTGCCCGTGCGCCTGTCCTTGCAGGGACGGCGTCCGGGTTAACCCGAATTCTTCAAAGTTTGCCAACAGGAGTTGTGTGCAGATGATTGCCAATGTGAATCGATTGTCGTGGGCGGTCGGCCTGGTTGTCTTGAGCCTGGCCGGGCACGCGTCGGCAGCCCCGGCGCCTTCGGAAAACGCCACGATCAATCTGATCCGCCTGCTGGTGCAGCAGGGCGTACTGAAGCAGGACCAGGCCGATGGCCTGATCGCCCAGGCCGAGCGCGAAGCCGTGCAGGCCCGTCAGGCTGCCACTGCCGTTGCCGCCGCACCCGCCGGTGCGCCCGGGGATGTGCGGGTGCAGTACGTGCCGAACATCGTGCGTGAGCAGATCCGCGACCAGGTCAAGGCCGAAGTCATGGCCACGGCCAAACAGGAAAACTGGGCGCAACCCAACACCTTTCCGGATTGGGTCTCGCGCATCAGTTTTGATGGCGATATCCGTCTGCGGGACGAATCGCGCTACTACTCGGGCACCAACAGCAACCAGATCGTCGACTTCGCTCGCCTCAACGACCGCGGCCCCTACGACGTCAACCCCAACAGCAGCTCGAACCTGCCACCCTTGCTCAACACCCGCGAGGACCGCGAAAACCTCTTCCGCCTGCGGGCGCGCCTGGGCATGAAGGCGGTGATCGCGCCCGAGTGGACCGCGGGCATCCGTATCGGCACCGGCTCGGACAACAATCCGGTTTCCACCACTCAGACCCTGGGTGGCGGCTTCGGCAAGAAAGACATCTGGCTCGACCAGGGTTACCTGACCTGGAAGCCCTCGGATGAGTTGACCCTGACCGGCGGGCGTATCGCCAACCCGTTCTACTCCACTGACCTGCTGTATTCCGGCGACCTGAACTTCGATGGCGTGGCGGCGATTTTCAACCGCAAGCTCAGCCAGGACTTCGGCCTGTTCGGCACCGTCGGCGCGTTCCCGGTGGAGTACACCAACGACACCAGCACCAGCAACGGCACGGACAAGGAAGAGAGCGACAACAAGTGGCTGTACGGCGCGCAACTGGGCGCCAACTGGGCAATCAACGACGGCAACCGCGTCAAGGGTGCGCTGGCCTATTACCGCTTCGACGACATCGAAGGCCAGCGCTCGTCGCCGTGCGAGCCCTGGGCCGGTGACCCGGGCTGCGACACCGACGGCTCGCGCGTGGCGTTCATGCAGAAGGGCAACACCGTGTTCCTGCTGCGCGACATCACGCCTAACCCGCTCAATCCGTCTGCCACGCCCCAGCCGCAATACGTCGGCCTGGCCTCGGAATTCAACCTGCTGGACCTGAACCTGGCGTGGGACACCGATCTGCCGGAAGACCTGAAGCTGCGTAGCCAGGCGCATTACGTGCACAACCTCGGTTATGACGAAGGTGACATGCGCAAACGTTCGGAAGGGCAGTTCGCCAACAACCTCGATGAGAACGGCGAGGTGCAGAGCGGAGCCAACGCCTGGATGCTCCAGTTCACCCTGGGTAACTCCCTGGAGCTCAAGCGCCAGGGCGACTGGAACATGTTCGCTGGCTACAAGTACATCCAGCCGGACGCCTTGCCGGACGGCTTCAACGATTCCTCGTTCCACTTGGGCGGCACCAACGCCACGGGCTATTTCCTGGGCGGCAACTACGGCCTGGCGAGCAACGTCTTCGCCACCGGGCGCTGGCTGAGTTCCGAAGCGGTGTACGGCGCGCCGTACGACATCGATGTCTTGCAGCTTGAAATCAACACGCGCTTCTAAGCGCCGGGAGACCTCATGAAAAGGCGAGCCATCAACCCTTGTCCTGCCGCGTTGCTGCTGGGCCTGTTGCTCAGTCCGTTATTGATCGGCAGCGCCTACGGCGAAGGCCTGGAAGAACGCCTGCGCACGCAACTGCGCAGCACCACCGCCCAGTTGCAGACGTTGCAGAGCGAACAGGCCCAGGCCAGTGTCGCCCGCCAGGCGGCGGAAAACCGCGCCAAGGAAGCCGAGGCGCAGGTCAAGCGGCTGACCGCCGAGCTGGCCAAGGCGCAAGGCCTGGCCGAACAACTGGCCGGGCGCCAGGAAAGCCTGCAAAGCCAGGCCCAGGCCCAGGCCGCGGCCAGCCATGAGCAGATCGGCAAGTTCAAGAAGGCCTATGACGAGCTACTGGTAATGGCCCGGGGCAAGGAAACCGAACGGGCCCGTCTCGAAGCCCGGTTGCATGAACGTGACACACAAGTGCAGCAATGTTCGGTCAAGAATCAGCAGATGTACGACGTCGCCAAGGAACTGCTGCACGCCTACGAAACCATCGACGTGACCGAGGTCATGAAGATCCGCCAGCCGTTCGCCGGCAAGGCCCGGGTACGTTTCGAAGAGTTGGCCCAGGGTTTTGGCGATGATCTCTACAAGAACCGTTTCGATGCGCCCCAGGCCTCGATCACCCATTGATAGCGCAAGGAAGAACCAACATGACTTCATTGATTGAACACGTCACGCCCGCGTCCCTCACCGAGGTGTTGCAAGCCGCCGGTTATCGGGTCAACGAAACCGAGCAGAACGGTATCGTGCAATTGCTCAGCGCCAGCCAAGGCATCGGTTATGCCGTGCGCTTCGGCAATCCGACACCGACGCCGGGCCAATACCTGGACTTCACCTTCAGCTGTGCCTTGCGCGTACAGGGTGAATTGCCGGCCGGGCTGGCGGAGCTGTGGAACGCCTCGCGACGCTTTGCCCGGTTGTCGGTGCAGGGCGAATTCCTGGTGATGGAAATGGACGTGGTGGTGGCGGCCGGCGTCAGCGCCGAGCACCTGCGCAGCAACCTGGAACTGTGGGACCGGTTGCTTCAGGAATTCATCGTCTACCTGCGCGAGTTCAGCCAGAACGCCGCCCGCCTGCACACCGGCGCCGAGCCTGCTGAGGCCGCGCCGGAGGAGGCCGCCGCACTGTGAAAAAGCCAACGTTTGTCATCAGCGCTGCGGCGCTGGGCCTGGTTGCCGTGGCTGTTGTCCTCGGCTTGCGTCCCGGCAACGATCCGGTGGCAGCGGTGCAATCGGTCAGCGTGGCGACAAGCGAGTCGCCAAGCCTGGCGCGGTTGGGTAGCCAGCAGGTCAGTCCGGAAGAACTCAAGGCGCTGCTAGCGGCGCTTGCCCCCGAGGTTCGCCAGCAGATGCGCGGCAACCGCGCCGCACTGGAGGGCTGGATCCGCGCAAGACTGGCAGAAAAAGCCGTGCTCGAGCAGGCCGATGCCCAAGGCTGGCGTCAGCGCCCGGAGGTGGAGCGCCAGATGCGCGCTGCGACCGAGCAGATTGTCTTTCGGGATTATCTGCAGTCGGTCAGCCAGGTGCCGGCCGGGTATCCCAGCGAGGATGAGCTGAAACAGGCCTACGAAGCGGGAAAAGCCAACTGGACCGCACCTGCGCTGTACCGGGTGAGCCAGATTTTCCTCGCCGCGACCGAGCCACAGACCGTCGAGGCGGTGCGCCGCCAAGCCGCGGAATTGAGCAAGAAGGCCCAGGCCGCGCCGGCTGAATTCGCCGCGCTGGCCAGCCGTTATTCCCAGGACCGCGCCAGTGCCGAGCGCGGTGGCGACAGTGGCTTCCAACCGTTGCAGCAACTGGTGCCGACGGTGCGCGAGGCAGTGGTGCGGTTGAAGGTGGGCGCGGTATCGGACCCGGTGCAGAGCGCTGCGGGCTTTCACGTGATCAAGCTCACCGAGCAGCAACCGGCGCGGGAAGCGACCCTGGATGAAGTCCGCGAGCGCCTGATCCAGGCGTTGCGTGCCCAGCGCCAGGAGCAGATCGCCAAGGCCTACCTGGACGGCATGCTCGACACCGCGACGTTAAGCATTGATGGCGCGCAGTTGAGCAAGGTGCTGGAGGAGGTTAGGTAGCCACGCCGCCATGTTTTTTGTGGCGAAGGAGCAAGCTCCCTCGCCACGCTTAATCGTTTTCTAATGACAGGGAGTCACTCATGTCTTTCATAGAGCCCGCAGGACGCCAGGCTGTCACCGCATACCGCGCGCCCTTGCGCGCACCTGAGCCCTGGTTGGCCTTGGCCGCCAGCATCGAGCCCCAGGTGGCGCAGTGTTTTCTGGTCAGCGCCCGTTGCGGCTGTTTCATGCAGGCGTCCCGCAGCCTGAACGTCAAGGCCACCTGGCTGCGCAAGCAGTTGGCCCAACTGGAAGCTCGCTTGCAGCGATCACTGTTCAGCTTCCAGGGCAGCACCCTGGCGCTTACCCGCGAAGGACGGCAATTGCAGGCGCGCTTGCTCGCTCTGGGCGAGGACGATCCGCCAGCGCTGGCCGACCAACCGTTGATTCGCCTTGCAGTGGCCGAGTCGGTCCTGCACGACCTTCTGGGTCGTGACCTGATTTCATTGCTGCGCCGCAACGCCAGCGTGCGCTTGCAAATCATCACGCTGGACAGCGAACTGGCGCTGCAGGCGGTCAGTGCCGACCTGGTGCTGTGGCTGAGTGACGGGCAGGAATCAACGCCGGCGCCGAGCGTTGCGACACAGCCGCCGGAGCAGCTGGCGCGGCTGGACTATCTGCCGCACATCGCCAAGCGTTATTCCCGCCCGGCCAGCCGTCCGCGCCGGTTGGAAGAGCTGGACGACTACATGTTGGTGCAATGGCAGGCCGACAGCCAGGTGGGCAGTTTCACGCGGTGGAATACCCTCGTCGAGCAACGCCGCGCCGGCGTGGTGCAGGTGCAATCCTATGAGCTGATGCTGGAAATGATCCGCTGCTGCGCCTGCATTGGCCTGTTGCCGCAGTACATGAGCCATTTCGATCGCGGCCTGGTCGCCTTGCCGGGGTTGTTTGAGCAGCCGATGCAGCGCCACCTGTGGATGGCGGCGAGCACCGAGGCCCGGCCAGTGCCGCAGGTGCAGATGCTCATCGAACTGATCCGCCACACGCTGGATGAGCGCAGGGAATGGTTCCGGGCTTGATCCACTTGGATTCGCGCCAAAGCAGCTTCAAGCCGTGATCGGCAAATCGGTGAGATTGGGACGGCCCGAGCGAATACCATCCTCGACCGCCCCGGCGCTTTCGCTGATATCGGTATGTCAGCTAAAACTGGCGATACGACTTGCCTGCCCTATTGCGTAATGCGATAAACCGTTTTTCGGTTCTGTTTCGTTACATATTTTCTTCATCAGGCCGACATCGTTTGATAGCCAAGAGCGCAATCGTCAATGCCTGATCGTAAAGCCAGCCTTCTTTTTGCCGCCGCCACCGCGACTGCCGTCATGGCCGTCACCGCGGCGGTGGGGCCGATCACGTTGTTCTGGACCAATGAGACGCGCCTGGAGCGTAACGTGGTCGAGTCGCAGATCGACCGAATCCGTAACGTCCAGGGGTTGCTGGTCGACGCGGAGACCGGCGAGCGTGGCTACGCCTTGACGGCAAAGGACGACTTTCTACAGCCGTACTATGTCGCCGTGTCTCACTTGCCTCCTGCCATCAAGAGCCTGCGAATTGCCTATCAAGGGGATCCGGCCGAAGAGATTGCGCGTGTCGAAGCATTCATCCGGCACGCCGAGCTGAAGATGGTCCACCTGGACAGGGTCGTGAAGCTGGTCAGCCATAGCGGCAATGATGCGGCAGAGGCCGAGATCGCCGCTGGTGGCGGCAAGGAACTGATGGACACCGTGCGCGCCTTGACTGCGGAGCTCATTGCTGACGAAACAGAGGAGCTTGTGGCGCTCGAACGCCAGCTTTTGAGCAACATTCGTTGGGCGGTCGCGATTTCAATCCTCAGTTTCACCGTTACCCTGGGTTTGGGGCGTTTCATCTACCTGTCCATGCGCAGCAGCGTCCGCCGTCAATCGGAGTCTGCCGTGGCGGCCAACCTGGCCAGCGATCAACTAAGCCTGAGCCTGGCGCGTTTGAAACGCCGAAATGGCGAGATTGGGCTTCTCGCGGAAATGGCCAGGCTGATGCAGACGGAGTTGTCCCAGAAGGAAACGCTTCAGTTGGCCAGTACTTACTGCCAAAAGTTGATACCTGCAAGCGAGGGGGAGTTCTTCCTCTATCGCAACTCGGCTGATGTCCTGCAACACGCCGCAGCGTGGGGACAGGCCGACGAAAAGGGCATCGATGCGGTACTCAGCCCCAAGGATTGCTGGGCAATCAGGCGGGGACGCTGGCATTTGTCGGTGCACAACCACGATCTTCGCTGCCCTCATTACCCAGCAGCGTCTGGCACTGACCCAGTGACTGATTGCTGTCTTCCGTTGATGGCTTACGGTGAAATCCTCGGCCTGTTGCATATCCGTCAAGTCGGCTTGCGCGACCTGTCCGAGGAGGGTCTGCAGATCGCTGAAGCCGTAGCGGAACAAACGGCGCTGGCGTTGGCGAATGGCCGCATGCGCCAGGTGTTGGAAACCCAGTCCATAAAGGACCCGCTGACCGGGCTGTACAACCGCCGCTTCATGGACGAGACGCTCAACCGCGAGCTGGTGCGCGCCGAGCGCAACGGGGCGTGCCTGAGTGTCGTGATGATCGACCTCGATAACTTCAAGCAGTTGAATGACTCTTACGGCCATTCGGCAGGCGACGCCGTGCTGCGTGCGGCTTCCGCCTTGATCGTGCAATCGCTGAGATCCTCCGACATTGCCTGCCGATTTGGCGGGGAGGAGCTGATTATCATCCTTCCGGACTGTCCGCCCGAAGGTGCTGTGGCCCGAGCCGAATCCATACGGGTCTCTCTGGAAGAGATGAGTCTGGTTGATCACGGCCAGACGCTCACTGCGACTGCTTCTTTCGGAGTGTCCTCCACACAAACCTGCGGGGCCAATCAGAATGCACTGTTGAAAGCCGCTGACTCGGCGCTTTACGCGGCCAAGCGTTCTGGAAAGAACCGGGTTGAATCCTGGCCCTTGTCAAAAAGGTGAGCCGCAAAGCTAGCGCCAGCGTCGATGCTTATAGCTCGTAGGTGGCGCGGATAGCTTCCACGGCCCGCTCACCGATCACGACGCAGGGCGCCATCGTGTTGCCGCTCGTGACATGGGGCAGGATGGACGCATCGGCAATGCGCAGGCCCTGGACTCCGTAGACGCGTAATTGACCGTCCACCACGGACATCGCGTCCCGGCCCATCTTTGCCGTACCGCACTGGTGCCAATAGGTCACTGCAGCGTTGCGAGCATAGTGTTCCAACGCTTGGGTGTGCAGTTTTCCAGGCAGGCTTTCGCCCTTTACCAAGCCCTTGAACGGCGTCTGGGTGCCCAGCTCCTGGACGAAACGAATGTTTTCCAGGGCGTTGCGCCGATCGGTCGGGTGCGACAGGGTGTTGGGTTGAATGATCGGGGCATCGCTCACGTCCGGGCCGCTGAGCGTGATCCGCCCGCGACTTTGCGGGTGGGCAAGGCCAGCGAACATCGTCCAGCCATGGGCGGGAACACCGAGTGCGGCGGTCTCTGCGCTGGGCACTGGAAATTCAACCTGGCAGTGGAACATGTCCGGAAGATGCAAGGCGCTTTCGCTGCTCCAGTAGAGCGTCGCCTCCGAGCCGCCGTAACCCACCGGTTGTGGCCTCGCGTATTCGAAGATAACCGCAAAGGACACGTGATCCTGATGGTTGGCGCCGACGCCGGGCAGGTGCTGGACGAGCGCAATGCCATGGCGCTGCAATTCATCCTCCGGCCCCACGCCAGATTGCATCAGGACCTTGGGCGTATTGACCGCGCCCAGCGAAAGAATGACTTCGTGCTCGGCGTAGAAGCACTCGGCCTGGCCATTGCTGATGGTCTGCACGCCGATGGCGCGTTGCTCGCTGAAGAGCACCCGGCTGACAAGCGTATCGGTCAAGACGGTGAGGTTGGGCTGGCCACAGCGTGGAGCGACGTAGGCGCGGTAGATCGAATGACGCCGGCCATCCTTGACGATGAGATCGTTCAAGGCCGCACCTCCGCGGCCCTCCATCATGGCGCCGTTGGGGTTTTCAAAGGTGGGGATACCCATTGCGGCAGCTGCACTGAGCATGGCGTTGGCAATCGGTTGCGCGTCCTGGACAGGCGCAACATGAACCGGCCCGCCGCTGCCGCGACGCAGCGGATCGGCGATGCCCCGATAGTCTTCCACGCGTTGATAGATCTTCAGGACCGAGGCGTAGCCCCAAGCAGGATCGCCGCTGTCGACGGCGAAGTCTTCCCAGTCGTTCTTGTGGCCTCGGGCCCACAGCATGACATTGACGCTGGACCCGCCGCCCAACCCGCGTCCCATGTTCAAGGGCATCTTCCTGTCGTTGAGGTGAGGGTTGGCTGCACCGACGAAGTTCCAATCGCGCTCGCTGCCCAGGTTCAACGGCCAATGCTGCGGTTCCAGCACATGTGGATGCTCATCGCCACCGCCGGCCTCGATGAGCAATACCTGGACCTCGGGATTCTCGGCCAGCCGTCCTGCAACGACGGAACCGGCAGTCCCCGCCCCGCAGACAATAAAGTCGTAATGGTGCTTCTTCAGGGCGGGATTCACGGGCATGAGCGGGCTTCCTTTGCAGGCTAATTGTTGTCGAGTTCAGCGCAGCAGCGGCCTGAGTTACTGGCTCTTCTGTACGGCCTGGATGATGACTTTTGCGACGTCTGCCGGGCGTGATTGCTGTGGCACGTGGCTGGCTTCGATTTCGCTGACCTTGGCACCGATCTTCTTGGCGAAAGCCCTTTGCAGATCCGGCTGGATCATCCGGTCTTCCTTGGCCACGATGTACCAGCTTGGCTTGCCTTTCCAGGCAGCGGCGCTGGTCTTGTCATCGAAAGCCGAAGCGCGAATCGGCCCTTGCGTCGCGGCCATTACCGCGGTTTGTGCTGGGGGAAGGTCCTGGGCAAAACCGCGAGCCATGCCCTCGGTGGTCATGTAGAGGAAGCCGTTCTTGTCGGCGGCGATGTCTTTCACGCCGGATGGAGCCGGGTATTCCTTGCCCAGGTCCTTGACGGCTTGACCGGCATCCGGAGCAAACGCGGCGACGTACACCAGGCTGCGGACTTTCTTGTCGGTGCCGGCCTCGCTGATGACGGTGCCGCCCCAGGAATGGCCGACCAACACGACGTCGCTCTCCTGGTTGTTCAGTACACGCTGCGTGGCGGCGACATCGTCAGCCAGCGAAGTCAGCGGGTTTTGTACGACAGTGACCTTGATGCCTTCCGCCTGCAGCAGTGGGACGACCTTGCCCCAGTCGGAGCCGTCGGCGAAAGCGCCATGGACGATCACGACTGAAGGCTGTTGCGGCGCGGCATGGACGGCGCCGCCGAACAATGAACCGGTCATGGCGATTGTGAGGGCAAGGGCCTTGGGTTTGAACATGATGCGATCTCCTGTTTGGGGTGAGCGCAGTTTCGGCGATACTCGGCGGCCCGGGTATCGGTCGTTTATCCGAGGCCATCAACATTCAATCGGATACGCGGAGGAAACGAGATGACGACAGCTGACTGTATCGCAGTGGAAGACGCCATCCTGGCGTTGTCCATGGTCGGCGACCTGAGCATGGGCCAGCCGTTCGATCAGTCGCGTCGCACCGCCCGCTTGGTGCAGATGCTCGCGCAGACTTGCAACGGTGCTGGCGAGCACACCGAGACCGGACGCCAGGTGGCCTTGCTGCGCTGGTCAGGCTGCACCGCCAATGCCGAGGGCTTCACCCGGCTGCTGGGCGATGACGTCGAGGGCCGCAACGCAATGCTGACGCATACCCTCAGCGAGGCGGGGCAGCGGGCGATGCGCCGGTCGACGCCGCTGGCCCAGATTCATTGCGAAGTGTCCGGTGATATCGCTCACACATTGGGTTTGAAGACCGAAGTCGAACAGGGTCTGCGTCATGTGTTCGAGCAATACGACGGTGAGGGAAGGCCATCCGGCCTGCGACATCCGCAGGTGCCAGAGGTGGTTTATCAAGTGTTGCTGGCGGGGGACCTGGAGATTCTGTCCCGTACGCATGGGCTGGAGAGCGCATTGCAATGGATTGCCAGCAAGCGCGATCGCCGTTATCCGGCAGCGCTTGCCGCTGAAATGCTGCAAAACGCCGAAGATTGGCTGGATCAACTGCGCACGCCGCAGTCAGTTGATCCGCAGGTAGCCACGGCACAGGTGCCGTTGAGCCTGGTTGCTGATGTGATCGATCTAAAGCTGCCGTGGCTGGCGGGGTACTCGCGACGTGCCTCGGAGCTGGTTCGGGAGGCCGCCAGGCTTTCCGGGCTGTCGGCGCCGGCCATTGACCATCTCGGCCAGGCGGCGCTGATCCATGGCATCGGCCGCGCGGCGGTGCCCAATCGCCTCTGGAATACACCGGGAGCCTTGCTCGACGGGGACCTTGAGCAAGTGCGGTTGGTGCCCTACTGGACATCGCGAGCCTGTGGCCAGATACCCGCCCTGGCGGTGCCGGGCCAGCTGGCAGCGCATGCCTATGAGCGCCTGGATGGCAGCGGTTATTTCCGCAGCCTGGGCGGCGACACATTGCAAACCGAACATCGTTTGCTCGCCGCGGCCCTGGCTTGGCAGGCGATGCTCAGCGAGCGGCCGTGGCGGCCGGCCTTGAGTCACGACGAAGCGAGTTGCCTGTTGTTGGCCGAGGCGGATCAGGGACGGTTCGATCATCGGGCCTGCCAGGCGGTAATGGCGGCGTCACGCGGGGAGACCACGATGACAGCCTGCAAGCCGGGCGGTGGACTGCTCTCCGAGCGTGAAACCGAGATTCTTCGGCGCATCAGTACCGGGGGAAGCAACAAGGAGGTGGCGCGCCAGCTGGGTATCAGCCCGAGCACGGTGCGCACCCATGTCGAAAGCGTGTTCCGCAAGCTTCAATGCACCACCCGGGCGGCGGCGACGCTGAAGGCCCTGACACTGGGTTTGATTTGAAGCCGGCAGTGACTTAACGTCCGCCCGTTCTTTCGAGCAACCGGCTTCCGAGCGGCAAATCGCTGGTGCGGTTGGCCGAGGCTTTGCCGATGGCATTGCACAAGGCCCGGACGACGGGTACGTAGCTCACCTGGCTGGGCTGGCGGGCCTGGAGCACACCCGTGGGGTTGATCAAGTGTACCGCGATGTGCCCTGGCAGCCATGAGACGAGTGGCCAGCGGGGCCGCTGGGCGAGGGTGGGGCACAGATCAGCGGCCGTCGCGCCAAATTCAGCAGAGGCCACGAACGCGACGCCCATCAGGCACGCGCCTTCCAACTGAGCGCGCAGGCGGCCGGGATTTTCTACAGCGCCCAGGTCCGCGACAAACACCGTGTCATGCACAATCAGGCGACCCTCGTCGCTCAGCTCGACATCGAGCACCGCGGCCATGTAGCTCTGCTCATCGTAGTGGGCGGCGATGCCCTGCGTTCGGCGACCTCCCGAAGGCTTGCCCCAATGGCTTTTCGTGGCGGCTTCGGTGATGACATTACGCATTCGCTGGGCGTCGAAGCCTGAACGTTGCTCAGCGCCGTGGTTCAGTGTCGAGGCCGAATCGATCAGCGAAAGCAAGTAGTCACGTTGATCGCGCCTGCACGTAGGGTCCTGTGCGACCATGAGCCGGCGTTCAGCGCCCAGGCGAAGCAACAGGTCTCTGCGGCTCAGAATGCCGTCTGGCGTCATCGGCCAGATGAAGTGGTCAAGTGCGCTGTCGTGCCCGTCAGGGTGGTTCATTACGTGTCTCCTTCCGGCTGATGACAAGAGCTCCAGCAAAAAAACAACGGCGGATTCAAATCCTTGCTCAAGCCAGGACCCCGTGGGAGCGAGCCCGCTCGCGAAAGCGCCGGTCCAGCTTGCATCGATATGGGATGTGCTGACGTCTTCGCGAGCAGGCTCGCTCCCACAGGTTGGCGCTGGCGCCGCAGGAACAATCCTGGCGTTACTTTAGGCGGGACGATCTGACGTCAGGGTGACGGGAGGCTGACAGGAACATGTCAGGCGATAGAAGGGGGCGCCCTGCGCCGGGCGACCCATCCGGTTATCTCAATAAACCTGAGGAACGACGATTTCTGGCGGCGTCGGACTGCGGAAGTAGTCTTCCTGCCTGACGCGTTCCGGTAGTTCGATCACCGGGAGCTCGACTTCTTCATAGGGCATCTGGCCGAGCAGGTGGTGGATACAGTTGAGTCGCGCTTTTTTCTTGTCGTCGGCTTGCACCACCCACCACGGCGCCTCGGCGATATGGGTGCGTTCAAGCATGATCTCCTTGGCCTTTGTATACGCCTCCCAGCGCCGCCGGGATTCCAGGTCCATGGGGCTGAGTTTCCATTGCTTGAGCGGGTCGTGGATACGGCTGAGGAAGCGCAGGTGCTGTTCCTGGTCGGAAATGGAGAACCAGTACTTGATCAGCTGGATGCCTGAGCGGGCCAGCATGCGCTCGAACTCGGGCACGGTCCGGAAGAACTCTTCGTACTGATCGTCGTTGCAAAAACCCATGACCTGTTCGACGCCTGCGCGGTTGTACCAGCTGCGATCGAACAGGACGATTTCACCGGCCGCCGGCAAGTGTGAAACGTAGCGCTGGAAATACCATTGGGTGCGTTCGCGGTCGTTCGGGGCGGGCAGGGCGGCCACCCGGCAGACTCGAGGGTTGAGCCGCTGAGTGATACGTTTGATGACTCCGCCTTTGCCGGCCGCGTCGCGCCCTTCGAAGAGGATCACCACCTTGTGGCCCGTCTTGACCACCCAGCTTTGCAGCTTCACCAGTTCGCCTTGCAGGCGGAACAGTTCGCTGAAATAGATTCTCCGGGCTTCCTTTTCTGATCCTTCTGGAGCCTGTCCATCGAACAGGGCATCCAGGTCGTGTCCGTCTTCGGCCAGCTCCAACTCCAGTTCTTCATCGCTGTGATCGAGCAGTTCCCGGTGGATGCGCTGTATCAAGGTGTCGTCTGTCGAGGACATGGTTGTGGGCTCGCGTCGTAGGAGATGGCGAAGTGTTAGTCGCAATTTGTTACGGGGCGATTACAACAGCCAACGTGCTGTAGGCGCTATCTGAAGGACATAAGTGCACTTTGCCACTGCGCATTCATAAAACCGTAACAAGAATGTTGCAGAGTTCCCCGGCCCGTCATCACAAGGAATTTCTTTTAATGAAAAGTTTGATGAAGTCTGCTGCGCTCGCCGTTACGGTTTCTCTTTGTGCCACCTCGGCGTCCTTCGCTGCAGAGAACGTCCGTCTGACGGGCTCTGGGGCGAGTTTTCCAGCTCCGATCTACCTGACCTGGTTCAAGGATTTCAGCAAGAAATCCGACGGTGTCACCGTGGATTACCAATCCAAGGGCAGCGGTGCGGGCGTACAGGACTTCCTGAACAAGACCGTTGATTTCGCCGCCAGTGACTCGGCGATGAAAGAAGAAGACATCGCCAAGGTTGCCGAAGGCGTGCAGTTGTTGCCGATGACCGCCGGTGAAATCGTGCTGGCCTACAACCTGCCGGGCAATCCCAAGGGCCTCAAGCTGCCACGCGATGTGTACTCGAACATCTTCCTGGGCAAGATCACCAAATGGAACGATCCGCAGATCGCCGCCGCCAACCCGGACCTGAAACTCACCGATACGCCGATCACCGTCGTTGTACGTGCGGACTCCAGCGGTACCACCGCAGTGTTCACCAAGCACCTGGCAACCATCAACCCGGAGTTCAAGACGGCGCTGGGCGAGGGCAACACCGTCAACTGGCCGGCCAGTGACAAGTTCATCAAGTCGCCGAAAAACGATGGTGTGACCGCTACCGTGCGTCAGACCCCGGGCGCGATTGGCTATATCGAATACGGCTTCGCCAAGCTCGCCAAGGTCGACTTCGCCCAACTGCAGAACAAGGCCGGCAACTACGTCGTGCCGAACGCCGAGAGCGGCGCAGAGGCGCTGGCGGCGGTGAAGATGCCGGAAAACCTGGTGGCCTGGCTGCCGGATCCGGACGGCGCCAAGTCCTACCCGATCACGTCCTACACCTGGATGATCTTCCGCAAGGACAACGGCAACCCGGCCAAGGCCAAGGCCATGCGTGAAATGGTCGAATACAGCCTGACCGAGGGGCAGAAGATTGCCGATTCGATGGGTTACATCCCATTGCCGGCATCGGTCGTCGAGCAGGTTCGCAAGGCATCCGCCAACATTCAGTAACACCGTGAGGTCTCTCTCGGTGTGTGCGTCTGCGCCACGCCGGGGGAGTTTTCCCCCTGTTCCGGACTTAGCCCATGAACAAACCTTTTGTCGTACCGGTTAATCCGGACTCTGCCTGCCAGCCACCCTCGACGAAGGATTTCCTGGTTGATCGCACTTTCCGTGCGCTAGCGCGCATCGGCGTGGTGCTGATTCTGGCGCTGGTATTTGCGCTGGTGTTCGAGGTGGGACGCAAGGCAATTCCCGGCATGGAAAAACACGGTTTCGACGTGCTCCTGGGCAGCGTCTGGGACGTCAACCAAGGCAAATACGGCATCCTGCCGGCTATCTGGGGCACGCTTTACAGCGCCTTGATCGCGTTGCTGATCGCTGGGTTTTTCGGCGTCAGCATGGCGATTTTCCTGACCCAGGATTTCCTGCCGCCCAAGCTCGCGGCGATTTTCCGCACCATCGTTGAACTGCTCGCGGCCATCCCCAGCGTGGTCTATGGCCTGTGGGGGATCTACGTGGTGATCCCGGCTATCCGACCGCTGACAACCTGGCTGAACAGCGAACTCGGCTGGATACCCTTTTTCGGCACGTCCCTCAGCGGGCCCGGGCTACTACCGGCGGCGCTGGTGCTTGCGATCATGATTCTGCCAACCATCGCCGCCGTTTCGCAGGATGCGCTCACCGGCGTACCGATGAAAACCAAGCAGGCCGCCTACGGCATGGGGACGACTCACTGGGAAGCGATTCTCAAGGTGATGGTGCCTTCTGCCGCCACCGGCATCTTCGGCTCCCTGGTGCTGGGCCTCGGGCGCGCCCTGGGCGAGACGATGGCGCTGGCCATGCTGGTCGGCAACGCCAACAACATTTCCCTCTCGCTGTTTGCTCCGGCCAACACGCTTGCTGCCCTGCTGGCGTTGAACTTCCCCGAGGCCGGGCCGAACGAGATCGAGGTGTTGATGTATGCCGCCCTGGTATTGATGTTGATTACGCTGATCGTGAACATTTTTGGTTCGATGATCATGATGTATGCCCAACGGGGTAATAAGTGATGACAGACCTCACTGCCGCAACAGACTTGACCGCGCCAGCGGGCGCGATGCCCAGCCTGCAGCGCAAGTTCGAAGGCCGCGCGTTGCGCAGCCTGATCCTGACCACCCTGGTCTGGACCGGCGCGCTGCTCGCCAGCGTGCCGCTGATTTCCGTGCTTTACATGCTGATCACCCGTGGTGGCGCGCGCCTGAATCTGGAAGTCTTTACCGAACTGCCGCCGACCGGCTTCGAGATGGGTGGCGGCTTCGGCAACGCCATGGCCGGTACCTTCGTGATGGTCGGTATCGCGGCAGCCATCGCGGTGCCGATCGGCATCATGGCCGCCGTCTTCCTGGCTGAGCTGGGGCCGGACAGCAAGTTGGGGAACGCCGCGCGGTTTGCCGCGAAGATGCTCACCGGCCTGCCGTCGATCCTGGCCGGGGTATTTGCCTACGCCCTGGTGGTGATGACCACCGGTACTTATTCGGCGCCGGCGGGCGGCGTGGCACTGGCCGTGCTGATGCTGCCGATCGTCGTGCTGACGGCGGAAGAGTCGATGCGCATGGTGCCCAAGATCATGAAGGATGCCGCCTATGGCATGGGCTGCACCCGCTCCCAGGTGATCTGGAAAATCGTCTTGCCAACCGGCATGCCGGCCATCCTCACCGGCGTCATGCTGGCCGTGGCACGTGCCGCGGGCGAGACCGCGCCGCTGCTGTTTACCGCGCTGTTCAGCAACTACTGGATTTACCACCAGGGCAATCTCGAGGTCATGAACCCGACGGCCTCGCTGGCGGTGCTGATCTACAACTTCTCCGGGATGCCTTTCGACAACCAGCTCGAGCTCGCATGGGCGGCCTCACTGGTGCTGGTGATGATCGTGCTGTTCGTGAACATCATCAGCCGTATTTTCGGCAAGCCCAAGTATTAAGAACGGGAGCATCTGATCTTGAACGTATCCACTGCGCAAATAGCCGCTCCGTTTGTCACCCAGGCACCTGTAGTCATGGACTGCAAACTGGACAAGATTTTTTATGGCAACTTCATGGCGGTCCGTGACAGCCATGTGCCGATCGAGAAAAACAAGATCACCGGGTTCATCGGTCCTTCCGGCTGTGGCAAGAGCACCGTGTTGCGCAGCCTCAACCGGATGAACGACCTGGTGAAAGGCTTCCGTTTCGAAGGCCACGTGCATTTCCTCGGACAGGACGTTTACGGCAAGGGCGTTGATCCGGTGGTCGTGCGCCGTTACATCGGCATGGTATTCCAGCAGCCGAACCCGTTTTCGATGAGCATTTTCGACAACGTCGCGTTTGGCCTGCGCCTCAACCGCTACAAGGGCGACATCGGTGACCGGGTCAAACATGCGCTGCAAGGCGCCGCGCTGTGGGACGAAGTCAAGGACAAGCTCAAGGTCAGCGGCCTGTCGCTCTCCGGCGGCCAGCAACAGCGCCTGTGCATTGCCCGCGCCATCGCCACCGAGCCGGAAGTGCTGCTGTTGGATGAACCGTGTTCGGCACTCGACCCGATCGCTACCCGGCGGGTCGAGGAGCTGATGGTCGAGTTGAAGAAGGACTACACCATCGCCCTGGTGACCCACAACATGCAGCAGGCCATCCGCGTGGCTGACACCACGGCGTTTTTCTCGGTGGATATTTCCCAGGGCACGCGCACCGGTTACCTGGTCGAGATGGGCCCGACGACGCAGATTTTCGACAACCCGCGTGAACAGATGACCGGCGATTACATCAGCGGCAAGTTCAGCTAAGCCACCCATCAGGTCAAGGCCGCATCCCTGCAGAAGCCAAATGGATTTGGCGGGCATCCGGTAGACATTTACCAAGCGTTTTCCAAGGAGCACCAATGCCTGCTACGCATCGCCTTGATTTGCCAGCGATTGAACGCGCACTACGGGAAGTGCAGGACCGCTTCGCCCAGCTCAGCCGGCACTTCACCGAGCCGCGTGACCCGTTGACCGATGAAGTGCTGCAGAATGTGCTTGAAGGTTATGCGTTGGTTGACGAATATGTTGCCCGCGGCGTCGACCTGTTCGATCTGCAGCAACTGAACCTGATGCTGGAGATCAACGCCACGGTGCTCTGTGGCCGGGATCCGGCGCGCCGGTTGGAATACGCCCATCACCTGGCAGCGACCGAGGCGCATTTCTTCAACAATGTTGAAGGAGGCATCAAGGATTTGTACAACTGGTATTGTGCCTATCGCAGCGAGTCGGTGTGGAAGCGCGCGGCGGGCGTCTATGTACGGATTCTCAGCAAGCCACAGTTGTTCATCGAAGGTAACAACCGCAGTGGGTCGCTTATTGTCAGCTATCTGCTGATGCGCGCGGGCTTGCCGCCGTTTGTGCTGACACTGGAAAATGCCGAAGGCTATTTCAACCCATCCTCGGTGATACGAAACTCTGCCAAGCATGGCGTCAAGGCGTTGTACGAATTGCCCAAGATCAAGAAAAAATACGCAGCGTTTTTAGAAGAACAGGCACCCGATCCAATGAAGTTTTTTCTCAAAGGCGAGTCTTTGCCGCTTTCCCAAGGTGGTCATTGATGGACGTCAAATGCAGAACATTCAGCGGCCGGGTAGGGCAGGCCATCCGCGGCGCATTGCCGACGCAGCTGTTCAAGCGCCAGCGCATACGGATTTCGTTTGATATCGATGACACGCTCGCCTGCCAACTCCACCACTGCGAAGTCGAGCAAAGCCGGCTGCCGGCCTGCATTCACCGTTGGCTGGGTGAGCCGCTGCGCCGGGGCACCCGCTCGCTGATCCGGGAATTGCGTCGCCAGGATTGCAGCATCTGGGTCTACACCTCGTCCGGCCGCACGCCGTCCTATATCCGCCGTTGGCTGCTGCTGTACGGCATCCGCGTCGACGGTGTGGTCAACAGCGTCCTGCACAACCGCGCCCTGACGGTGCATGGGCTGGAGAACTCACCCTCCAAGTACCCGCCGGCGTTCGATATCGACTTGCATGTCGATGACTCCGAAGGCGTGCAGCTCGAAGGCGATGACCATGGCTTTCGCGTCGTCGTGGTGCATCCGGAGGATGAGGGCTGGGCGCAGAAGGTGCTGGAGGCGGTCGCTGTTGTCCAGGCGCAGCTTGAGTGGCAGCAGATGTTCAGGCCCAAAGGAGCCGCGCAACAACGCGCGGAAGCTTCTTTGTCTTGATGCGATGCGGCATTACCGCAAAAAAAGGCGCCATGGTGGCGCCTCAGCGGTTCAGGCGATCTTGATTACAACTTTTCCAAATGCTCCTTTTGCCAGGTGCTCGTAAGCTTCCCGGGCTTTCTCGAACGGATACACCTGATCGATCACAGGACGAATCCTGCGTTGGTTGAGGAATGCATTCATCCGCTCGAACGATGAGCGCGGCGCCACCGCAATACCGCGAATGGTTGTCTGGCGAAAGATAAGAGGCATCAGTTCGAGTTCCGCAGTCTGGCCGGTCAAAAAGCCGATCTGCGCAATACGCCCGGATGCCTTGGTCGCTGCGATCGATTGATTGATGCCGCTGCCTCCGGCTACATCCAGCAGCAGATCCACGCCTTTACCCTCGGTCAGCTTCAGCACTTCGTCTGCCCAGTCTGGCGTACTCCTGTAGTTGACGCCTGCTATGGCCCCCAATCCCTTCACAGCTTGCAGATTTTCGTCGCTGCTCGACGTTGCGATCACCTTGGCGCCAAGCGCAGTTGCGATCTGCACGGCAAATATGGACACACCGCCAGTGCCTTGGACCAATACGGTTTGTCCAGCCTCAATCTGCCCGAAGTCCACCAGTGAATACCATGCCGTGAGCGCGGCAATCGGCAGCGTAGCGGCCTCTTCATCGCTCATGTTGTCAGGCGCACCCACGGCGCTTTCCTGATGGATGATCATGTACTCGGCCAAGCCACCGGGCAATGGTGATCCAAAACAGTAATCCGGCTCATTGGGTCCGGGCTCGCCATCCAGCCAACGGGAGTACAGGTGCGAGTTGACCCGATCACCGATCTTGAAGCGCGTCACACCATCACCAAGCGCGACCACTGTTCCGGCCGCATCACTTACGGGAATGAGGGGCTTGGGCACCTTATGCGGCTCATAAATGCCGTCAACGATGGCCTTGTCGCGAAAATTGAGCGAGACAGCGCCAACCTTGACCAGCAATTCGCCGGGCCCCGGGCGTGGGGTAGCCGTCTCTTCCAGTTGCAGATTGTCGAGTCCGAAGTCTTTTAATAGCCAGGCTTTCATTGTGAATCTCCAAACGAGTCAGTGACGGCAAACCGCAAAGGGTTCGCCTTGTGCACATGGTTCGCTTTTGGAGAGGCGCAATAAATGCGTGAACAAAGACATGATTGTTATATTCTGCGGCAACAATAGCGTTCCCCAGGGCCTGACATCATGGAATTGCTGCAATCGATGCGCCTATTCGCCAGGCTTGCCGAACTCGGCAGCTTCACAAAAACTGCCGAGTCGCTGGATATAGGGCGGCCGCAGGTCACCCGTTCCATTCAGGAGCTGGAAACATCATTGGGTGTGCGCCTTTTCCAGCGCACGACCAGAAAGGTGGCGCTCACCGCCGAGGGCGAACGATTCTATGGGCGGGTACAGGAGATTCTTGCGGACATTTCTGCCGCAACTTCGATGTTCGACCGCACCGGGGCAACGCTTACGGGCCGACTTCGCGTCGATATCCCGACCGCTTTCGCGCAAATGGATTTCATCAGAAGCCTGAAAGCGTTCACCAGCACCTTCCCAGGCATCAACGTGATACTGGGCGTGACCGACCGAGCCGTTGACTTGATAGGAGAGGGCATAGACTGTGCTTTGCGCATAGGTGATCTACCGGACTCGACATTAGTCGCTCGCCCCGTTGCATGGGCGACAATGGTGACGTGCGCGGCGCCCGAATATCTCGCCAGGCACGGCGAACCCGAGACACTTGGCGACCTGGCCGCCCATCGAGGCGTGAACTTCTTGTCCGGTCAGAGCAGCAGGCCATTGCCCTGGCATTTCATGGTGGAAGGCAAGGATCGAGCGTTTGTAAGCAACCCCGCCATCACCGTCACTGAATCGAATGCGTACGTGCAGTGCGGTGTGTCGGGCTTCGGAATAATCCAGGCGCCAGGCATCGCTGTGGCCGGGTATTTGGAAAGCGGCGCTTTGGTGGAGATTCTAAGACCCTGTCGACCAGCTCCTCGCCCAGTGTCGTTGCTATACCCAAGCCGGACGCACCTGGCGCCGCAAGTGCAGGTTCTTCTCGAATGGCTGCAAGCGCACTTTGTTCAGCTTCATCCCGAGTGGCTGGAACGATAGAGGTTCAGGAACATCTTGAGCCCGTCAGGACAGGCGAGACAGTCAGGCTGTCATGGCGCGATTCAAGGCAACGATTTGCTCATGTGAAAACTGACTGCCGGGCGCCATGAACCGGGCGATCAACGCGTCGCGGTTTTGCGCCGCCCGAGTTTTGTCAGCCGCGTCCAGCGCCAATTTCAACGCCGGCAATGTCAACTCGGTGCAGTAAGCCGGTGTGCCTGGCTGCTGACGCCAAGAGTCTTCAAGGCTGCCAGCGACAAAGGCGCTAAAGCCGGTGTCTTCGACAAGATCCTGCGCAACCGCCAAAGCGGCGGGATCGCTCCCTGCCACAGGTAACGCTATGCGTGTTGAGGACCCGGCTGGCTGGCCTTTGTCGGCGAGCGTGGCGGCGAGCAGGGCGTTCCAGGTCTTGATGACCGGGCGGCCAAGCTGTTCGCTGACCCAGATGCTCTCGGGCTTGCCGTCGTCGACGTCCTTGATCGCCCCGTCACGGCCTGGATAGTAATTGGAGGTGTCGATGACGACGGTCTTTTCATGGACGTTACTGAATGCCTGCCTGAGTTCGGGGTATTTTGCGAATGGGATCGAGAGGATAACCGCGTCCACCCCAGACACAGCCTCTTCCCTGGTCACTGCCTTTACACCGATTTCGCTGGCGAGTTTCTGTAGGCTTTCAGGGCCCTTCGAGTTCGCCAGCTTGATTTCATGGCCGCACGCAGCGAGCTTGCGGGCAAGGGTGGCTCCAATGTTGCCCGCGCCGATAATTCCGATCTTCATTTCGATGGCCTCGCGTAAAGAGCTTTCAAATTTTTCATCATTCAGCTGGCGCTTTGTATCCCGCCAGCATTTTCAGAACCTCGTCATGCGTGCCGTTCGCTTCAGCAAACCGTAATGGCTTGGCACGTTCGACGACAAGTTCCTGTGGCGTTGGAGTGATGGCGAGGAGTTCGAAGATTTCATCCAGGAACTGTTCCAGAGGCATGGCGTGTTCGTCGTTTTCCTGCCCAAGCAAAGTGGTCCGCACACCCGGCGGCGCAAGCTCGATGACTTCGACCGAGGACGCCTCCAGCTGTACTCGAAGACTTTGAGTGAAGGAGTGCACGGCCGCTTTGGTTGCGCTGTAGGTCGGCGTCGCCGGCAGCGGGACGAATGCCAGGGCGGAGCTGACATTCACAATCGTTGCGCTGGGCTGTTTGACCAGATGCGGCGTAAACGCGTACACCATGCGAATCGTGCCGAGCAGGTTGGTGGTCACGATATCTTCGGCGGTGCTCAGATTGTCCGGCGCAGTCAGGTCCTCCCATTGCATGATGCCTGCGTTGTTGATCAGGACGTTCAGGTTCGGATGGCTGATCGCAAGGGTCTCGCTGGCATGCAGGATGGATTGTGGATCGCAGACATCCAGCAATATCGATTCGATACCCGGATGTTCCGACACGACCTTGTCGAGCAGCGCCTTGCGACGTCCCGCGATAATCACCTTGTTTCCCGCCTCGTGAAGCCTGAGCGTAAGGCCAAGGCCTATGCCTGAAGTGCCACCAGTGACCAGGATCGTGTTGCCAGTGCGGTTCATAGTAAACTCCGGTGATGAAATTCAAGCGGACAGCTGTCCACTTACGCAACGTACCGGACAGATGTCCGCTTAGCAATGCATTCAAGGAAAATTTTTGCTCATGCCTGACGAACTGGTGATGCGTGCTGACGCCAAGAAAAACCGTGAACGGATACTGGAGGTCGCCGTGACAGAGCTGACCCTCGATCCCGCGGTCCCGCTGAGCACGATCGCGAAGAAGGCCGGGGTAGGACAGGGCACGTTCTATCGCCACTTCGCCACCCGCGAAAAATTGGTATTCGAGGTCTATCAATTCGAAATGCTGCAGGTGGCTTCGTTGGCGGAACAACTGCTCGCCACGAAACCACCGAAGGAAGCCCTCCGGGAATGGATGGACCGCCTCGCCGAATATGCGATGACCAAGGCTGGACTTGCGAGCGCAATACGCCAGGCCGCTTCTGCCTATGAGTTTCCCGGGAAGTCGGGATACGCGCCGATGCTGGCAGCGGCAGAATTGCTTTTGAGAGCGAATGAAAAGGCTGGCACGATTCGTAGCGGAGTGACCAGCGACGACTTTTTCCTGGCCACTGCCGGAATCTGGCAAATGGATTGCCAGAGCGAATGGCATCCACGTTTCTCCAGGTTGATGGACCTGGTCATGGATGGCCTTTGTGCGGGCAGCCCTGAAAGCCTGAAGAGGGACAAGGACTAGTTTTCAAATCTCAAGGCGTCGGCAAATCCGTGGGGAGGGAGGGGCTGGCGTTCCAATGCGCGGCGCTCACGAAAGGGGCCGCTACGCAGCCCAGCGGGAGCAAGCTCCCTCGCCACGGTTCTTGAATCAGTAGAGTCAGAACGCCGGGACCGCTTCCTCACGTTCAACTGTGGATGGGGAATACCGCGGGTAATCGGTGAATCCTTGTTCATTACCGCCGTACAGTCCGGTGGCATCAAGAGCGTTGAGCGGCCAACCATTGGCGATACGCTGGGGCAGGTCGGGGTTGGCGATGAACGGCCGGCCGAATGCGACCAGATCGGCCAGGCCCGACTCGATCAGGCGCGCCCCGCGGTCAGCGGTGTACAGCCCGGCATAGATGATGCGGCCGGTGAAAGTGCTTCGCACCTCGCGCCGAAACGCCTCGGGCAGGTCCGGCGCATTCGGCCAGTCCGCTTCGGCGATCGACAGATAGGCGATGCCTGCCTGCTCAAGCACCTTGATGGCTTCGATGTAGGTCTGGTGCGGGTCGTCCTCGACGAAGCCGATGTACACGCGGTCTTCTTCGGTGCTGGTGAACAGCGGCGTGAAGCGCACGCCCACGCGGTCGGGCCCGACCACGGCGCTGACGGCCCGGACCACTTCGCGCAGGAAACGCAGGCGATTGTGCAGCGAGCCGCCGTAGTCATCGGTGCGCTGGTTGGCATGGGCGGAAATGAACTGGTTGACCAGATAACCGTTGGCCGCGTGGATCTCGATGCCATCGAAACCGGCCGCCAGGGCGTTGCGTGCGGCCTGGGCGTAGAGTTCGACCAGCGCCTTGATCTCTGCCACGCTCAGCTCGCGCGGAGTGGAGGGTTCGACCAGCGTGCCGGTGCCGGGACCGGTTTCGATAAAGGCTTTGACCTTTTTCGCCTGGACCGCCGACGGTGCGACAGGGGCGGCGTTGTCCGGTTGCAGTGCGCTGTGTGATACGCGACCGACATGCCAGAGCTGGGCAAAAATCACCCCGCCCTCAGCGTGAACCGCCTCGGTGACGGTGCGCCAGCCATCGATCTGCGCCTGGCTGTAGATGCCCGGCGTCCAGGCATAACCCTTGCCACGGGGTTCGATTTGGGTGCCTTCGCTGATGATCAGGCCGGCACTCGCGCGCTGTTGGTAATAGCGGGCCAGGAGGGCTGTGGGCACGTCACCGGGCTGGCCGCTGCGTTGACGGGTCAGGGGCGGCATGACGATGCGATTTTTCAGCGTCAGTGGGCCTAGCGAGGTGTGTTCGAACAGCGAGCTGTATTTCATAACAGTATCCCTTGGTGGCGAGCTATCGGCGCGATAAGGGCGGGAGACCTGCGACGTCTCCCGCGGAACAGGCTCAAGCCTCGTTCAGCAGATCGATGAGGACCTGCGCGGCTTCGCTTGACGAACCCGGGTTCTGACCGGTGATCAGCAGACCGTCACGCACCACGTAGGAGGACCAGTCGGCGCCTTTCGAATACACGCCGCCGTTGGCCTTGAGCATGTCCTCGACCAGGAATGGCACGACGTCGGTCAGGCCTACCGCCGCTTCTTCGGTATTGGTGAAGCCGGCAACTTTTTTGCCCTGGACCAGCGGAGTACCGTCAGGCTTTTTCACGTGGCGCAGCACGCCAGGCGCGTGGCACACCAAGGCGACAGGCTTGCCGGCGGCCTGGAAAGACTCGATCAAGCGGATCGAGACCGGGTCTTCGGCCAGGTCCCACAGTGGGCCGTGGCCGCCTGGGTAGAAAACTGCATCGAAATCGTCTGGCGAGACGCTGTCCAGGCGCACGGTGTTGGCAAGCAAGGCGGTCGCTTCAGGGTCGGCTTCGAAACGCCGGGTCAGGTCAGTCTGAAAGGACGGCTCGTTACTCTTCGGATCAAGCGGTGGCTGCCCACCCTCAGGCGAAGCCAGAACGATCTCGGCCTTGGCGTCGAGGAAGGCGTAGTAGGGCGCCGCCAGCTCTTCGAGCCAGAAGCCGGTCTTGCGGCCAGTGGTGCCGAGGGTGTCGTGCGAGGTCAGTACCATGAGAACTTTCATTTCGGTTGTCCTGTTTGAGAGTGTGCTGCATTAGTTTGAATAGACCAGTCGTCTAGCGCCTGAGCAAAAAAATCAAGCTGCAAAAGGCATCACCCAAACCTCTGGGCGGGTGGCTTTCTCGAGCTGCTGCCTGGCGATGCGTAGAACGTGTGGCTACCTTAATTTCAAATTAGACCAGTCGTCTAGTAATATTTTTGTTTTTTCGCATCACGGTTTTTTTGGAGGGGGGCAGGATAGGCAGATTTTGATGAAGGAGGCGGCGGTACCGATCAGGTAAGGCTGAGAATCTGGCGAGTCGTCGCCATTGCCGTCTCGAAAGGCTGGACACTCTTGGTGATCTTGACCATCACACTGGCGCCGACCCACAGCTGATAGAGACTTTGCGCGACCGCATGAGGCTCGGCAACGGACTCCAGGGAGCCTTCGGCGATTCCGCTCTCGATCGCCACGGCCAGGCGGTCGGTGATACCCGCTGTGCCGCGCTTGAGCACCGCGCGCATCGCCTCTGAAAGGTCGGCGACTTCCACGCCCAGCTTCACCGCCAGGCATTTGCCCTGGCAATCCTGGAACGATTGAGTCTGTTGCCAGATGTCCCAATACTTCATCAGACGCTGAGCCATCGTCAGGCCAGGCAGGGCGAGAACCTCGTCCAGCTCCGCGAGATAGCTCGCGAAGTAGCTTTCAAGCAATGCCTCGCCGAAGGCGTCTTTTGAGCCGAAGTAGTGGTAGAAGGATCCTTTTGGCACACCCGCAGTGGCCAGGATTTCATTCAGGCCCACGGCGGAATAGCCTTTGGCGGCCATGATTCGTTGGCCAACATCAAGGATTTCCTGGCGGACGTCGGAGGTTTCGCGGGTCTTTGGGCTGCTCATGGGGGCGATCTTATTCTCTACTAGACGATCAGTCTACTATCCTCAGCGAGCGGCCTTGGCCGACGCAGCAGGCGAGGGCGCCGACGTTGCGCTGTCGATGAACGTGGTGGTGTGGAACAGCGCAATCGCCGGCGGCGGGTTATTGGGCGGGGTGTTGCTTGGCCAATGGGGCGTCAGCACTTTTCCCTGGGTGCTGTTGGTGTTGCTGCTCGCCAGCCTGGCGCTCGCGCTCCGAGCGCGGGTGCATGGCTTTCCGCAGGGCGAAAGATATGCCGGTCATGGCGCAGCCGCGCATTGATTGGAATGAACTCGATAGAGTCGAATAAAAAACCACTCGATGAGTGGTTTTTTTACATCCCTACGTTCAAAAGGCGACGGGATAAGACGTTTCGTTCAGCACAGTCGCTTTTGATCCAAAGGTGAGGTGAATCAGTTTCCTTGGCTTCGGGTCCCAACAGAAGAACCGACCCACGGAGCGCATCTGCGCAAGGTCCACGACGATAACCGATTCCACAGGCATGACCGTTTCGGTCCAGAACAACACGTAGAGGTCATCGGCGACATCGAAATAAGCGCACCGCTCGACGTCGGCCAGACCTTTCTCAGCCCCGTTCACGCAGTGCCAGGCCATGGTTTGCGCGCCGAAGTAGACGTGCTCATACCAATCGTCCGCGCTGTAGCGGTACAGCACGCGCTTACCGACCAGGCCGGCCCCTTGAACGATGGGCGCGCCCCCAGGCTCGCCATCGACCACGGCAGTCACGAAATCTGTACGCGTACGTTTTTCGCCTCCTCTGTCATAAAAAAGGGAGACAGCCGCCAGTACATCACCGGTTTCGTATTTCCAGACCAGGGTCGCCGACTCCTGGTGTTCGGGCTTGAGGAAGTCGATGAAAAAGATACCGGGGCGAACCTCCACCGCTTCGTAGGTTTCTGTTTCGGATTCACCGGTGCCTTCGCCCTCCAGGATGGTCCAGGTCAACGTATTCTCATCAACAAAATGGTGCTCGATCAGCCAACCGTTGGCAAAGCGAAGGTTGGCTTTTTTTCCTGCCAGAAATAGGGACGGAGCGTATTTGTACTCATTAAATCCGTCGGCCATTTCCTCAAGCGTCGGCCATTGCTCTTCAGGCACGAATGGTTGGTTCTTCAGTTCTTGTTCGATCTGATAGCTCACGATGTCTCCTCGTTTACGGCCGGTTCCGATTGAGGTTTCATCCTAGGAGTGGGCGCAATCAATGTCTTGGCGCCGAGTGCCATCGCTTGTGCTGGAGTGACACATTTCCAACAAGCCGGAGGGTCAATTGCATTCGGTTGAAAACTGATGGCGATAGTCGCGGGGAGAAATGCCGAATCGCAGCTTGAACGCCTTGGAAAAATGGCTCACATCATTGAAGCCCCAGGCGTAGGCGATGGCGGTGATTTTTTCATGGGCGGCTGCCTGGCTGATGGTCTCGGCACAGCGTTGCAGTCGCTGTTCCAATATGTGCCGGCCGATGGTGGTGCCTTGCTGGGCGAAGAGCCGATGCAGGTTTCTGACCGATGTACCGATGGCTTCTGCCAGACGCTCGGCACACAACTCGCTATCGCAAAGATGCCGTTCGATCAGGATTTTTGCCTTGATCAGTTTCTGCGCCTGGCCGCTGGAGTCTCCGCCCTCGATTGCACTGCTCACCCCAGGGCGCAACAGCATCAGCAATGCGTCGAACAATGCCGCACTCTCTTGCGGTAGCAGGTTCGAAGAATCGAATAGCCGTTGGGTCATCAGGCCGGCCATGCCCCCCAAAGCGCTGCTGGCAACCAAGGGACGGTTGAATATCAATTGCCTCTGCCCCAAGCGTTGGTGCAGCGCTTGGCGGGGAATGATCAGCGACATCTGGTCGCTCAGGGCATCGAAGTAAAAATCGCAAGGCTGCGTGATGTCCAGCAACACTAGGTCGCCCTTGTCCAGGCGGGCGCGATTGTCAGCCTGGCACATCAATGCGCTACCACCGACTTGCAGCACCAGGTAGAAAAAATCTTTGTCATCGGCCCGAATATCGCTGCGGGCGCGGTGCAAGTGCTGGCAATTGCTGATGATGCGCGAGCCATCCAACGCGGAATCTGTGCCCGTCAGATTTTTCATCGCGCCGGTAAAGCTCGCGAGGCCGGGCCCGGAAGGCGGCTCGGCGTGAAAGGTTCCGCATTTCTGACCGAGGTCGTGTTGCCAGGCCTCGAAGCCCTGGGCGCCCGTATAGAGCGGTTCTGTTTGCCAAGTGTTGTACATCGTTACCTCGGCTGCCGGCTGCACGCCGGTTTTGTTTTTATATTGGATCGGCCGTCGACACGCTTCCGACACCGGCAGTATTTAGTAGCACGCATGTTGAAAAGACAAGTATCTCCCTATCGATGGCAGTGACAGACATGTGCACGACATTCTCAACCATGTTCCTGGCCAGCCAGGGAGGCGTCTAATGGGATTGTGCTTCTTACCCGGCTGGAGTCTGTTCCCGTGGATACAACCAATAACAATACCTGTGCCTCGGCTTCGCACCTGCAGAAAACCTTGCGCTGGAGCGATGCATTCGCACTGTCAATGGCGGTGTCAGGCTCGATCTTCGCTTCTTTCGGCTTCGCCCTCGGTGCACTCGGTCCGGTAGCCGCGCTTATGCTCTGGGTGGGCTCGGCAGCCATCGGGGCTTGTCAGAACTGGATTTTCCTGGAAGTCAGCGCAATGTTTCCGGATAAACCTGGCGGCATCGCAATGATCGCGGCCGAAGGTTGGCGCAAACGCTGTGCCTGGGTCGGTCCCTTGGCCGCCTTTGGTTACTGGCTTGGCTGGTCGGCGGTGTTGTCGATCATTGGCGTGAGCGCCGGAGCGTTGATTCAGGCGCAGTGGTTTCCCTCGCAAACCTGGAGCTTCGATACAGGTCTGGCCAGCATTGGCCTGGCCCAGATGATCGGAGCGGGTTTGATCGTGCTTTTCTGGCAATTCAATCGTCGCGGCATCCATCTGGCCGCATCGGTCTCAAAATATATGGGGGCGCTGCTGCTGGTGCCGATCCTGGTGTTGGCAGTGGCGCCTTTGCTGGCTCATGGCTGGAGCATGGAGCGCTTCGCATCGGCCTGGCAGGCGCGAGAGGCGTTCGGTTGGGAGTCGTTGCGCACCGCGTTGGTCTGGATGTTCCTGGTCAGCTGGAGCGCCTATGGCACCGAAATGTGCGCAGCCTTCGGGCCCGAATATCGCAGCGAGCGGGACATGCGCCTGGCTTTGATGAGTTCAGGTGGCTACACCGTGCTGGTGTTTGCCGCAGTAGCTTTCGGCCTGGGCGGCTTGGTGGATCCGCAAGCGGCCCTGGAGAACCCCAGCGGTTTCTACATTGCGGCCTTCAACGCGGTGCTGGGCACGGGCTGGAGCAGCTTTTTCGTGATTGCGTTGTTGGTGGGGCTGTTCATGGGGTTGAACGCGGCATTGGCCGATGGCTCGCGGGCGTTGTACGGCACGGCGCTGGAAGGACTGACCATCAAACAATTGGGTGTGCTCAACAAACACCAGGTACCCGGACGTTGCATGAGCGTGGCGGTGGCGGTGAACCTGGCGATGATCTTTTTCCTGTCATCGCCCCTGGCAATTCTGGTGACGGCCAATATTGGTTATCTGACCGCCATCTTCTTCGCGCTTTCGGGCTTCATCTTGCTGCGCAAGGACGCACCGTTGCACCCGCGCCCGGTGCGTCTGGGACGCGGCTGGCTGCCGGTGGCCTGGCTGCTGAGCGTGTTCACTGGCGTAGTGGTCGTGGTCGGGGCCGCATCTGCCGAGCTGGCCGGTTATGGCGGAGCGAAGGAGGTGCTGATCGCCTTGGGCATCCTGATGTTTTCACTGCTGCTGTATGCCTATCGACGACTCGTGCAAGACCGCGCCCCGGCCTTGCCATCGGTCTCCCCACACTGAGCTGCATTTACAACAACAAGAAAACTGACCAAGAGGTGCAGGCATGCTGTCCGTTGAAACACCAACGACCTATTACACCGCCACTCGCAAATATGACTTGAAGTTCAATGACCTGGAGCACGATGTCGAGGCCGAAGTCGTCGTTATCGGAGGTGGATTTTCCGGTATCAATACTGCGTTGGAACTCGCCGAGCGCGGATTCACCGACGTGGTCGTGCTGGAAGCCCGTTACCTGGGTTTCGGCGGCTCGGGGCGCAATGGCGGTCATGTGATGGCCGGGATCGGACACGATCTGGAGAAGATTCGCAAAAGCGTCGGCGAGGAGGGGCTCAAAGCGATTTTCGAGATCAGCGACCTGGGCGCCTCGATTATCCAGAACCGCATCCAGCGTTATCAAATTGATGCGGATTTCTGCCACGGCTATGGCTATCTCGGTTTCAACAAGCGCCAGGGTCGGCTGCTACAAGCATGGGAAAAAGAATACAAACAGCTCAATCCGGATCACGAAATTGTCTACCTGGAGGGCGCCGAGGTCCAAAGCATCGTCGGCTCGGACGTATACAGCTGCGCCTTGAAGCACATGGGCAACGGTCATATCCATTCGTTGAACATGCTCCTGGGGTCGGCCAAGGCGTTGGTGGGCCTGGGTGGACGCATTTATGAAAATACCCCCGTGCTGGAGGTGACCTATGGCGACACCATTACCTTGCGTACGGCGAAAGGTTCGGTTCGGGCGAAGAAGATCCTCTGGTCCTGCGGCGCGTTTCTGGACCGGCTTGAGCCTGAATTGCACAAGACGATGGTGAGCACTTACGCCTTCCAATTGGTGACGGAGCCGCTTCCCCCTGCGCTGATCGAACAGATCAGTCCGATACGAGGTGCCTTCAGCGATATTCGTCCGGTGATCGAGTACTACCGGGTGACCAATGAAAACCGTCTGCTCTTCGGTTCGGCGACGCGCCTGCTCGAGTACATTCCCAACGATCTGAAGGCGTGGAACCGAAATCTGATGCTCCAGGTTTTCCCCTACCTCGATCACGTGAAAATCGACTTGGCTTGGGGCGGGCCGATGGAGTGCAGCGCTAATCTGTTCCCACAGATCGGTACCTTGCCCGGGCGCGACAACGCCTATTTCGTCCAGGGTTACTCGGGCTTCGGCGTGACGCCGAGTCATGTGGTGAGCCGTGTCATTGCCGATGGGATGACCGGCGGTTCACGGCATTGGGATGTGATGAGTGCGATCCCGCGTACGCGGATTCCCGGCAAGGATCATTGGCGCAACCTGATCTGCACCCTTGGAAAGGCCAGCCACCAGCTGGCGGGCTACCGCAACGGTCGCCGCTGATATCGCCTTACCCTTGATCTGACTGGCGCTGACTGACGGCGCCACTGCTTCTCCTTTCGCATATCGGAGTACGGCCCATGCTCGCCTGTAAAAAAACAATAATCGCGCTTTCGTTCGCCTGCGTCTGTGTTCCAGCAGCAGCGCAGCCGCTTTACAAGGATGAAGCCACGGAAGTCGATGCGCGCTTGCTCGCGTTGGCTGGCGCCTTCCATAGCCGGGAAAACTACTCGCAATCGGGAACACGTAGAGAGGGGGCCAGCCGGTGGCAAGAGGCGGTCCTGCAATACGGTTTCGACCTGCGCCATAGTCTCGACGCCGGGTCGCAACTGTACGGTTCGTTGAATTGGGTAAGCTCCGCCACCTTTGGCGATGGCGACCCGGCCGGCTGGTCTTCAGGTGATGAGCGCACCACCAAAATCGAGGACGCTTTCGTGGGTTGGCGCTCCGGCACACGGTTCGATGTCATGGGCGAGAACGGCGTGGACATATCGTTCGGGCGGCAAAACATCGTGATCGGCGACGGCTTTCTGGTCAGTGGCGATGCCTTGAATCTCGGCAAGGAGTTTGTCGACGGCAAAGCCAATCGGGGCGGGGGATACTACCTGACCGGTCGCAAGGCTTTTGATCGCACGGCCGTACTGCGCCTGGGTGGCCAGCAAGGCTGGCGGGGTGATCTTATGTGGCTCAAGTCCGACAACCCGGCCCAGGCCAGGCCGGAATTGGCACTGGGTACGCTGGAGCATGTCAGCGAGCAGGGCACCCTGGGCCTGACTTATCTGAAAGTCACCGATACCGACAAGGCAATGGCGGACCTGTTGTTTCCCGAGCGCAAGGGTATGCAGCTCTACAGCGTTCGCGGACAGGGTAATGCAGGGGTTTCCGGGCTGTTCCTGGCCGGTGAGTACGCTTGGGAGCAGAAAGATAACGCCAGGGAAAACGCCTGGTATCTTGAAGCCGGTTGGACGTTTGACGATGTTCCCGGCACGCCTTCGATCAACTACCGATACAGTCGTTTCTCCGAAGGCTACGACCCGCTTTTCTATGGCAATGGCCGCGCGCTCGGTACCTGGTTCCAAGGTGAAGTCGCTGCCAACTATGCGGGCCCGTTCAACAGCAACGCCACTGTGCAGCATGTAGGATTGAAACTCGCTCCCGCCGAGGATCTCAAGCTAGGCATCTTGCTTTACACCTTCCGCACCCTCGACGCGAGCCGTAACCATCTGGATGCCGACGAGGCGGACCTCTACGCCGAATGGTCGATTGACCCGCATTGGACCCTCATGCCCTTGGTGGGCCTCTACAAGCCGAAGCAAAGTGCCGCAAATGGCGGGACGCAAGTCGGCAACAGCGCCACTAATCTCTACGGGCAGGTTTTGTTGGCGTGGTCATTCTAGGTTGGAGGCGGTTCCCGAAGGTCAAGGCTTCAGCACCACCTTCACGCAGCCGTCTTTTTTGTCCCGGAAGGTCTTGTACATGTCCGGGCCGTCTTGAAGGCTCACGGTGTGAGTGATGACGAAGCTCGGGTCGATCTGCCCCTCCTGGATGCGCTGGAGCAGATCATCGGTCCAGCGGTTCACATGGGTCTGGCCCATCTTGAAGGTCAGGCCCTTGTTCATGGCGGCGCCGAACGGAATCTTGTCGATCAAGCCGCCATAGACGCCGGGGATCGACAACGTGCCGGCGGGGCGGCAGACGTACATCATTTCCCGCAGCACATGGGGGCGGTCCGACTCGAGCATCACCGCTTGCTTGACTCGATCATAGATGGAGTCGAATGAACGGGTTGCGTGGGACTCCATCCCTACCGCGTCGATGCATTTCTCCGGCCCCTTGCCTCCCGTCAGCTCGGCCAGGCGGTCCAGCACGCTTTCTTCATCAAAATTGATGGTGATGGCGCCGCCGGCCTTGGCCATGGCCAGGCGCTCGGGCACGTTGTCGATGCATACCACCTGCCTGGCTCCGAGGATCACCGCGCTGCGCACCGTGAACTGGCCTACCGGGCCGGCGCCCCAGATAGCCACGGTGTCGGTTGGCTGGATATCGCATTGCACGGCGGCCTGCCAACCGGTGGGAAAGATGTCGCCAAGAAACAGCACTTGCTCGTCGGTAAGGCCATCCGGGATGACCACCGGGGTGAAGTCCGCGTAAGGCACACGCACGTATTCGGCCTGGCCACCGGGGTAGCCGCCGGTCAGGTGGGTATAGCCAAACAGGCCCGCCGTGGTGTGACCGAAGGCCTTGTCGGCCAGGTCCTTGTTGCGGTTGCTGCGCTCGCACACTGAAAAATTACCCCGCCGGCATTGATCGCACTCACCGCAGCAAATGGTGAAGGGGACCACCACGCGATCGCCGATCTTCAACTTCTTGTTGGCCGAACCGACTTCCACCACTTCGCCCATGAACTCGTGGCCCATGATGTCGCCATGCTTCATACCGGGCATGAAACCGTCATACAAGTGCAGGTCCGAGCCGCAAATGGCGCACGAAGTGACTTTGATAATCGCGTCTCGCGGGTGTTCTATCGTCGGGTCGGGGAGATGGTCATCACAGCGAATATCCTTTTTTCCATGCCAGCGTAACGCTTTCATTTGAGCTACCTCCGGGGTGGGATCGGTACGCTAGCGACCAAGTCATCTCGTTGCGCACCTGTTGATGTTTTCGGTTGAAAGAAAACCCCACAAGTTCAAATCTTGTTTGCACGGATCAATAACAACGCGATAAACGGCGAGGCACGCTACGTGAACGCGGGACGCGAGAACCACACCCGAGCAAAGGCGTCAGATACGCAGCGACGGCTGTCCAGGTATCGCATCCAGGCTGGCGGATTTGAAGTAAACGGCTACGTTGTAGAAGGCAAAATTCTCGGGGAATCCCATCGACACTGTGAGGCTCAGCATGACCAGCTCAAACATCAGCGTTGGCGCGGCGCTACGTGCCGGTACCGGCAAAACCTTCGTCGACCTGGACGGTTATAACGACACCGCCAAGATAGCCGTGGGGCCGGACGGCAAGATCTGGCTTGCCGGGATGACCTGGGTGGAAACCGGCCAGTGGGAGTACGAAGGCTACAGGACTTCTTTGGTTCGTCTTAACGCCGACGGCACCCTCGACAGCACTTTCAGCGACGATGGTAAAACCCTGCTGCCTCGCGACATCTATCCCGGCGAAGGCTATAGCGCAGCCGTACAGGCCGACGGCAAGTACCTGATCGTCTATCCGCATTTTTCTGCACCGAGCATCGTCATGGTCCGCTTGAACACCGACGGTTCGGTGGATCAGAGCTTCGGCGTCAATGGAACGGCCACCGCTCCGGCAGCATGGGGTGATTCCGCCAGCGCGACGGTACAGCCTGACGGCAAGATCCTCGTGGCGAATCATGACTCTTATGACCAGATTTTTTCCGTCAATCGTTTCAACCCCGACGGTACGGTCGATTCCAGTTTCAACGACGGCAGTGCCGTGGAGTTCACTGTTCCGGGCCTCAGCACACTGGAGGGCTTTGGCCTGACGCTGCAGGCCGATGGAAAAATCCTCGTGCCCGGCTACAACGGCGCGTTTGTGGTCGCGCGGTTGAATCCTGACGGGTCCCTCGACACAAGTTTTGGCACCGACGGCACCGCCGACATTGAAGTAGCTGGCATGGCGAAATCGATTACCGGGCAGGCCGACGGCAAGATACTGGTAGCGGGTTACAACGAGGAGGAGGGAACTGGATTCGACTTCAAGATCATCAGGCTGAACCAGGACGGAACCTTCGATGCAGGCTTTGGCAACAATGGCATCGCTGTACTCGACCTGGCCGGCGGCAGGGATACGGCCCGGGACATCACCGTGCTTGCGGACGGTAAGATCCTGGTAGCCGGGCAGAGCAATTATTTTGGTAACGATGACTTCAGCATCATCAGGCTGAATCCTGATGGAACCTTGGACACCACCTTCGGCGCGCTGGCCGGTGTGTTGCCGCAAATTGATGGAAGCGCGGGCGCCGATGTTCTTTATGGCTCCTACGTCCCGGAATTGCTCACCGGACATGACGGCAACGACCTGCTCGACGGAGGAGGGCAGCGCGATGTTCTCCATGGTGGCGCCGGCGGCGATGTGTTCCGAATCAACTCCATCGGTGACAGCTATCGCACCGACTCTCAGGCCGTCAGTGATCGCATCGTTGATTTCGACCCCGGCCAGGACTTTATCGACCTGTCCTCTTTGGGCTTCAGCGGACTGGGCAACGGGCTCGACGGTACCCTGGCGGTCTCTGTCAATGACAGCGGAACCCGCACCTATCTGAAAAGCTTTGAAGCGGACGGACAAGGCCATCGTTTCGAACTGGCACTCAACGGCGATCTCTCTCAGGTTCTCAACGAAACCAACGTGGTGTTGTCCCGCAGCCTGATCCAGGGAACAGAGTCGGCCGATCAGCTGAAGGGCTCGGCGGCGGGCGACGTGCTCATCGCCGGCGGCGGCGACGATGTCGTCTCGGGCGGCTTTGGGCACGATGTCCTTGATGGAGGATCGGGGCGAGACGTGCTGACAGGGGGTGAGGGGGCCGATGTGTTCCGCTATGGATCCCTGGAGGACAGCTTCCGTACCGCGAATGAAAATTTCCAGGACCGGATTGTCGACTTCGACCCGGATACCGACAAGATAGACGTCTCTGCGTTAGGCTTCACCGAGCTAGGGAACGGCTACAACGCGACGCTGACGGCCGTGCTGAGTGAGGATGGCCAGCGAACCTTTCTGAAAAGCTACAGCGCCGACGAACAGGGCCGTCGGTTCGAAATCACGTTGCAAGGCGATGTGGTGGCGCAGCTTGGAGACGATGATTTTATCTTCGCTTCGGGTGATGAGCCTTTTACCGAGCTGCAGCTTCTTGGGGTCGCTGCGCCTGAGCAGCTTGGGTGATCCTCCCCTCGACAGTCTGAACCAACTCCGTTGAACTTTCCTGAAAACAAACCGGCCCCTGCCACGGGGCCGGAACCGCTCTCGCCGATATCCAGATGAACCAACGCAAGGAACAGCGCTCAATGGATTGCATCATCCGAAAGGCAACGAGTGCCGACGCCACGGCAGATAATCCTGCCCTCATCAAAAAAACCTCAAAGCAATCTTAAATGCCAGAATCTCCTGGTTAGATCGTTCTGGAGATCGCCATGCTTCACGCATTCGAACAACGGCTCGACCCTTTTCCGCCTGACGAAGTCCCACCGCCACCAGACGGCCTGGCGCGGTTTTTGTGGGCCTGCACGCGGGGCGCCCGCGGTTATATCCTTGCCTTCGCGCTGCTCAGTGCCGGTGTGTCGATCTACGAAGCCTGGCTTTTTTCGTTTCTCGGACAGGTCGTCGACCTGCTCTCGACCTGGCAGGCCGGCGGCGATGCGGCGGGGCAGGAGAGTCGGGTGCTGTGGGGCATCGGCATCATGTTGGTGACCAGCATCGGCCTGGTCGCGTTGCGCACGATGGTGCAGCACCAGGTATTGGCGATCAACCTGCCGTTGCGGCTGCGCTGGGATTTTCATCGGCTGATGCTGCGGCAGAGTCTTTCGTTCTTCTCGGATGAATTCTCCGGCCGGGTCACCACCAAGGTGATGCAAACGGCGCTGTCGGTGCGCGAGGTGCTGTTCACCCTCATCGAGATCGTCCCCGGGATCGGCGTGTATTTCATCGCGATCATCGCCCTGGCCGGCGGCTTTGACCTGAAGCTAATGCTGCCTTTCATTGCCTGGGTGGCGTTGTTTGGCCTGGCCATGCGCTACTTCGTGCCGCGCCTGGAGAAAGTGGGGCAGGAGCAAGCCAACGCGCGGTCATCAATGACCGGGCGGGTCTCGGACGCCTACACCAACATCACCACCGTGAAGCTGTTCTCCCACTCCAAACGCGAAGCACACTTCGCCCGCGCGGCCATGGAAGATTTCAAGCAAACCGGCTTTCGCCAGATGCGCCTGGTCAGCCAGTTCGAAATCGTCAATCAGGCACTGGTGGTTGCCTTGATCCTCGGGGCCGGCGGTTACGCCCTGTGGTTATGGCACCAAGGCGAAGTAGGCACCGGCGCCGTGGCGGCGATCACCGCCATGGCGTTGCGTATCAACGGGATGTCGCACTGGATCATGTGGCAAATGACCTCGCTGTTCGAAAACATCGGCACGCTGCAGGACGGCATGGAAACCTTGACGCGCGGGCCCAAGGTTCAGGATGCGCCGGACGCCGGCGTGCTGGTTACTACCGGTGGTGCGGTGACCTTCGACAATGTCAGCTTCAATTACAACGGCGAACGCCAGGTGCTCGATGGCCTGAGCCTGAACATCCGGCCGGGAGAAAAAATCGGCCTGGTAGGTCGCTCCGGTGCCGGCAAATCCACGCTGATCAACCTGCTGCTGCGCTTCTATGACGTGGACAGCGGTGAGATTCGAATCGACGGGCAGAACATCGCGCATGTCACGCAAGACAGCCTGCGCAGCGCCATCGGCATGGTTACCCAGGACACGTCCCTGTTGCACCGGTCGATCCGCGACAACATTGCCTACGGTCGCCCCGACGCCACCGATGAGGAAATACGCAGTGCCGCAGCCAGCGCCCAGGCCGATGGCTTCATCAATCAGCTGAGCGACAAGCAAGGCCATAGCGGTTACGACACCCTAGTGGGTGAGCGCGGCATCAAGCTTTCGGGCGGCCAGCGTCAACGCATCGCCATTGCCCGGGTCATGCTCAAGAACGCCCCGATCCTATTACTGGACGAGGCCACCAGCGCACTCGATTCGGAAGTCGAAGTGGCCATCCAGGAAAGCCTCGATGAAATGATGCAGGGCAAGACCGTGATCGCCATCGCCCATCGGCTGTCCACGATCGCGGCGATGGACAGGCTCATCGTCATGGATGAAGGGCGGATCATCGAGCAAGGCACCCACGCCGAATTGCTCGGGAAGAACGGCACCTATGCTCGGCTGTGGCATCACCAGAGCGGCGGGTTTCTGGGGGAGGATCAGGGAGTGGTCGAGGCCGTGGAGTAGGCGAGGGCGATGGCTGTTCACTGGAGCAGCCGACACATCACTTCTGCACGCCAGCCACCCGACGACCGCTCATGAAACACAAGAATCCACCCATGGCGGTCAGTGCGCTCAAGGCATAGAACATCGTCGGCGCCGGAGTTTGCAGCAGCAGGTACCCGCAGATCACCGGGCTCAGAGCACCACCAAGGGCTGCCAGGTTTTGCGCGCCGTAATAGCTACCGCGCAGCTCTTCCGGCGCCAGGGTATCGACGAAAAGGAATTCGGCCGGGTAGATGATCATTTCCCCAAGGGTGAATATAAACATCGCCACGCACCAACTGAGCATGTCGTCCGCCAGGCTGAAGCCGATCAGGCCGACAATGAACAGGCTGGTGCCTGCGGCAATCCAGTAGCGCAGCTTTTCGCGATCCAGGAACCGGCCGATCTGGTACTGCAGCAGGATCACGGTGATCGCGTTGCAGGCGAGCAGGGCGGCCATGATTTCCAGCGCGCGTCTGGAATCATGGGTCACCAGCAGGTATTGCGACAGGTAAAGAGTGAAGCGCCCGTGCACCACCGTGCTCAAGAGGCAGCCGCACGTGAACATGATCAGGGTGCGGTCGTTTTTCAGGGTGATCAGGGTCTTGAGAAAGCTTGGCGCTGGGCCAATGGCCGGTGTCGCTGCCCTGGGGATGCCGGTCATCAGGAAGATGCTGAAAAACGCGATGCCGCCAGCAATGAGGAATGGGGCGATCGGGTAGACACCGGCAATCACCACGCCGAGCATCGGGCCGGTGGCGTAGCCGATATTGGTCAGGGTGTAGCGCAGGGAAAAAGCCTTGGCGCGCTGGCCGATAGGCAGGTTCTCGCTGAGGATCGCCTTGGAACCGATCAGGAACAGCGCTGACGCGGTCTCGGTGATCACCACGGTCAGCGTGGTCAGGTAGAGGTTTTCGGCAAAGGTCAGCAGTACGAAACCGACGGCGCTGGAAAGCATCGCCAGGATCAGCAATCGGCGCTTCTCCAGGCGGTCGATGACATAGCCGCCATAGAGGGCCAGCAACGTGGCGATGAACACCGCGATGCCGAGCAGCAAACCGACGTCCTGTTGGTTGAGGCCCAGCTTGTTGCTCAAGAATAGCGTGAGCAACGGGCTGGTAATGGCGCGACTGACCACGATGGTCAGGGAAACCATCATCAGGCGCCGAATAACGAGTGAGTAAGTGGCCACGGTGGTGCAAATATCCTTATTCAGATCGAACGTGATCCCGATAATGCCGTTCATGAACCGCCGCGGGATGATCCTCGGCGACTGGCCCCGCGGTGTCTGACCACCATTGCGCGACCTCGGCGCCGGTGGCGATCCATACGTCATTGTGCCGTTGGATGCCCTCGATCAGTTCCCGCAACAGGCTTATCCGTCCCGGCGTGGCGATGATTTCCGGGTGCAGGCGCAGCACGTAGCAGAGGCCGAACCGATGAAAGCCGGCGAAGTCCATCTGCAGGTTACCCAAGGTGTGGCTATAGGATGCGATCCGCGATTGTGCGGGTGGCACTGCCGGGCTCAAGTTGAAGGCGAAGTAAGGCTCGTCCTCCAGCTCATAGTGCAGCGGTACTTCAATGACACTGGGTGCGGTCGGGTGAGCGAATGGCAGGTCATCGCCGCGCCACGACGACGACCAGCGAATGCCCTGATCCCTCAAGGCTTCGATGAAACCCGGAGCACCGTTGCCCGCCGGGATTCGAAAGCCGGTCGGGCGCTGGCCGGTCAGCCGGGCCAGGGTCTCGCAGCCTTTGGCGATGTCGCCGCTTTGGGCGGCCAGGTCCAGTCTGTCGTAGTCCTGATGGCGATAGCCAGCGCAGGCGATTTCATGGCCGCCGGCCTGGATCGCCTGGATGTGTGCGGGGTTTTCCTCGGCAACGATACCGGGGACAAACCAGCTGGCCGACACCCCGAGCTGCTTGAACAGGCCGAGCAATCGCTCGACGCCACGTTGGGTGCCGTAGCGCCATACCGACAGGGTCTTGTCGCGCCCGGCGACCTCCGGGGCCTGGGTGAGGATGCCGTGGATGTCGTTGTAGTCGACAGTCAGTACCACCGCGCAGCGATAGCCTTTCGGCCAGAGAGGGGAGTCAGCCATGGTGATGCTCCTTCAGCCACCACTGGGCAACGTCGCGGCAGGTGGCGAACCACACGTCGTCGCGCGTGCGCATGTGCTCGAAGAGTTTTTCCAGTAGCAGGATGCGTCCCGGCTTACCGGTAATCTTGGGGTGGAAGAGGGTGGTCAAGCATAATCCTTCGTCCATTGCGCCGTCATATTCGCGGCACCAGTTGTCCAGGGTCAGCGCGTAGCTGGCCGTGCGGTCCAGCCCGGAAGGGAAGTTCGGCGCGCGGGTGTAGGCGAGGGAGGCGTAGTCGTCCATTTCCCAGCGGCCGGGAATTTCCACCAGTGGCGTGTCGAACCCCGGCACGTTCACCAGGTATGGCCGGTCATCGCCGCGCATGCTGCTGGAATAGCGCACGCCGGCTTCCACCAGCATCGCAGGGGTTTCGGCGCGCCAGTCGCCGGACGGCGTACGAAAGCCTTCGGCGCGGATGTTCAGATGCTTCCAGAACACCTCGCGACAGATATTCATCACGTTCTTTTGCTGATCCAGCGTCAGGGCATAAAAGGACTCGTGCCTGTAGCCGTGATAAGCCACCTCATGCCCACGCTCGACGATCGCCTGGCACTGTCTTGGCCAGTTCTCCACGACCCAGGCCGGGACGAAGAATGTCGTCGGAATCCGGAACTCGTCGAGCAGGTCGAGCAGCCGCGGCAGCGCCCGATAAGGGCCATAGCCGCCGAAACCGAAGTACTCGGGCTTGCGCCAGATCGAGCCGTTGAGCATGGCATCACCGGTCGGACCATCGAGGTCGAAGGCCAGGGCCAGACAAGCCTTGTGCGGGCCGGGCCAGGTGGGTTGGGGCGAGGAGGACATCTGTAGTGCTCCGATAATTTCAAATACACACCCGATCCCCTGTGGGAGCGAGCTTGCTCGCGATGAGGCCGGCACATTCAGCATGTTCGGTGAATGAAACACCGCTATCGCGAGCAAGCTCGCTCCCACATTGGATTGTGGATCAGCTCCGTTACTTCCCGGCGTTGATAGTCACAGTCTTGATCGCGCCCAGTTCCAGGTCCCACTTCTTGAGGATCGCCTGGTAACTGCCGTCATCGATCATGCTTTGCAACGCAACCTTCACCGCTTCACTGAGCTCAGGTTTTTTCTTGCTCACGCCCATACCGGTGAACTGCTCGGAGATCGGCAGGCCCACGGTCTTGTACATGTCCTTTTCCTGGGTCTTGAGGTAGGGCAGGGTTTCGCTGCCCTGCATGGCCGCATCGATGCGGCTCTGGCGCAGTTGCGCCCGGGCATCGGCCGAACCCTCGGTGCCGACCACGTTGATTGCAGGCTTGCCGGCGGCTTCACAGTTGGCTTTGCTCCACTCGGCGATCTCCGCCGGGAAAGTGGTGCGGCGGCTGGTGCCGACCCTCTTGCGACACAGGTCGATGATCGCGTTGGTGTCCTTGTTTTTCTGCAGGGTGTAGAACTGCGGTCCGCTGGTAAAATAGTCGACGAAGGTCACGCTGGCCTGACGTTCGGCGGTGTCGGTCATGCCCGACAGCACCATGTCCACACGGTCGGTGGTCAAGGCATTGATCATTTGCTCGAAGCCGGTCTCCTGCCATTTGATCTTCACGCCCAGGCGTTCGGCCAGGGCATTGCCCAGGTCGTAGTCAAAGCCGGTGAGGGTGTTGGTGGCCGGGTCCTTGAAATCCATCGGCGGGTAGTTCGGCATGATCGCTACGACGATTTCGCCCTTGGCCTTGATGCTGGCCGGCAATTCGGCGGCGAAGGAAAAACCGGATGCCATAACGCCTGCGAGTACTGCTGGAATAACGAAGTTCTTCATGGTCGTTCTCTTATGAGTGTTGTGAGCGCCAACGGGCGCCTAGGTTCGAACGGCAGAAATGAAGCTCTGGGTGCGAGGGTTTTGCGGACTTATTAGTATTTCTTCGGGGCTTCCAGCCTCCACGATCTGCCCGCCGTCCATGAACACCATGCGGTTGGAAACCTCGCGGGCGAAGCCCAGTTCATGGGTGACGACGATCATGGTCATGCCGGTCTGCGCGAGATCGCGCATCACCGACAGCACCTCACCGACCAGTTCCGGGTCGAGTGCCGAAGTGGGTTCATCGAACAGCATCAGCTTGGGGCGCATGGCCAACGCACGCGCAATGGCGACACGTTGCTGCTGACCACCGGAAAGCTCGATCGGGTAGCTGTGGTGCTTGTCGGCCAGGCCGACGCGGGCCAGCAACTCCAGGGCCTCGTCGTGCGCCTCTTTAGGTGAACGCTTGAGCACCTGGCACGGGCCTTCGATGATGTTTTGCAACACGGTCATGTGCGGGAACAGGTTGAACCGTTGGAACACCATGCCGGTGGCCAGGCGCTGGCGGGCGATCTGCGTTTCGTTGAGTTCGTGCAGCTTGTTGCCGACGATTCGGTAACCCACCAGCTCGCCATCGACCCACAGGCCGCCCTTGTCGATTTTTTCCAGCTGGTTGACGCAGCGCAGCAAGGTGCTCTTGCCCGAGCCGGACGGGCCGATAATGCACAGCACTTCGCCTTGCTCGACCTCGATGTTGATGTCCTTCAGGGCGTGGAACTGGTCGTAGTATTTGTTCAGGCTCACGGCCTTGACGATGCTTCTCATGTGCGGTTCCTCAAGAACGCTTGCCGGCGCCGCGAGCGAAACGACGCTCCAGCCGGCTTTGGCCAAAGGACAGAACGGTGACCGTGGCCAGGTACCAGATCCCGGCGACGATCAGCAGCTCCATCACGCGGGCGTTGGCGTAGTAGATGTTCTGGGCGTTATAGAGCAGTTCCGAGTACTGGATCACGCTCGCCAGCGAGGTCATCTTCACCATGCCGATGAACTCGTTGCCCACCGGTGGGATGATGATCCGCATGGCCTGGGGCAGGATGATCCGGCGCAGCGCTTGCAGGCGTGGCATGCCGATCGACTTGGCGGCTTCATACTGCCCGGTGTCCACCGAGAGCAGGCCGGCGCGGACCACTTCGGCGGTGTAGGCGCCCTGGTTGATGCTCAGGCCAAACAACGCCGCCACGAACGGAGTCATCAGGCTCACGGTGTCCATTTCGAACACGCCGGGAATGCCGATGGTGGGGAAGATCAGCGCCAGGTTGAACCACAACAGCAGCTGCAGAATCAGCGGCGTACCGCGAAACAGCCAGGTGTAGGTCAGCGCCACGTAGCGCAGGATCGGGTTGGCCGACATGCGCATGATCGCGGTGATCACGCCGAACACGATACCCAGCGCCATCGCCAGCACCGCCATGACGATGGTGTTGAGCAGCCCCCACATGATCGCCTCGGAGGTGAGGAACTGGCCGATGTACGACCATTCGATCTTGCCTTCGGCGAAGGCGCGCACCAGGCCGATGAGTGCGATAACGATCACCGTGGCGAAGAAGATCCGCCCGTAATAACGCCGGGGCACATGGTCGTACTGGGTAATGTCGAACTGGTTTTCCGCCAGCTTGCGCTCCGCCTGGAGTCGTTCTGCCTGTGTCTGGCTCATGTTGGTTCTCCGTACGCATTTTCCAGATCCACCACATTCCCCTGTGGGAGCGAGCCTGCTCGCGAATGCGGTGGGTCAGTCAACATTGATTTGATCGGGATACCGCGTTCGCGAGCAGGCTCGCTCCCACAGGTTTTGCGTCATGAGCTAAAGGCGGAACCCTTGATACTCCTCGGTCCACCTTTGCTGGGCGGCGAGGGCGCTTTTCAGCCGGCCGAGCTGTTCACGCACCTGTTCTGGCGCGGTGCCGCCCCAGCCATTGCGGGCGGCGATGGCAGCTTCCAGGGTCAGGCTTTCGCGTACTTCGGGGGTAAGGCGCGGGTCGATTTCGGCCAGCAGTGCCGGGGAGGCTTCCCACAGTTCGATAGCGTGTTTCTCGCAAGCCTGGACCAACGCACCGGTAATCTCGTGAGCCTCCTTGAACGGCACGCCGCGCACCGCCAGCCAGTCGGCGACTTCGGTGGCGAGGGTAAAGCCCAGCGGTGCCTGGCGACGGAGCTCTTCGACGTCGACCTTCATCGTCGCCACCATTCCGGCCATGGCCGGCAGCACCAGCAGCAAGGTGTCGACGCTGTCGAGCACGCCGTGCTTGTCTTCGCTCAGGTCGCGGTTGTAGGACAGTGGCAAGGACTTGAGCGTGGACAGCAGCCCGGTCAGGTTGCCGATCAGGCGACCCGCCTTGCCCCGTGCCAGTTCGGCGATGTCAGGATTCTTTTTCTGCGGCATGATCGAGCTGCCGGTGGCGTAGGCATCGTCCAGCGCGATCCAGCGAAATTGCCGCGACGACCACAGGCAGAATTCTTCGGCTAGGCGGGAAATGTTGATGCCGAGCATGCTGGCGATGAACAGGAACTCGGCGACGTGATCGCGGCTGGCCACGGCGTCGATGGAGTTCTCGCAAACACCGCTGTAGCCCATCTCCTTTGCCGATTGCTGAGGTAAACGAGCGATCGCCGAACCGGCCATGGCCGCCGCACCGAGCGGTGACAGCGAGGTACGCGCGTCCCAGTCCACCAGGCGCTGCACGTCGCGCAGCATCGATTGGGCGTGGGCCAGCAGGTGATGGGCAAACACGATCGGCTGTGCCTGCTGCAGGTGAGTAAATCCGGGGCAGATGCTCTCGATGTGCTGCTCGGCCTGGTTCACCAGCGCTTGCTGTAAGCCCAGCACTTCAACGGCCAGGGTACGTACGTGGTCACGCAGGAACAGCCGCAGGTCGTTGGCCGTCTGGTCGTTGCGCGATCGCCCGGCCCGCAGCTTGCCACCGAGTGCACCGAGGCGCTCGGTCAGCAGCCGCTCGATGAGCGTGTGGACGTCTTCATCGTCCAGGGTCGGGGCGATGATGCCGGCGCGGTAGTCCGTGCCGATGCGCTCCAACGCGTCGAGCATGGTCAGGGTTTCTTGCTCGTTCAGCAGTCCGGCACGCTGTAATTCCCGAGCATGGGCCTTGGAACCGGCGAGGTCATACGGGGTGAGCCGAAAGTAGCGTTCAGGGCAACGGGAGAGGGCCGCCAAGGCTTCGGAAGGGCCGCTTTTAAAACGCGCCCCCCAGAGACGGTCGGTGGGTTGGGACATTGTTGTTTTCCTCGTCGGTAACGCGAACTGAAACGGATACTCCAGGCCGCAACATCGCCACAAAACAAGCGAACGAAGTCAGGCCAGAGCAGTTTTCAAGAGGGCAGTTGCATCGGTGCGAGTGCTGATCGAAGTGTCAGCTTTTAATGTTTTGCGATCAGCGCCTTGGCACTGATGTTCTGAATTTATTGGCGGTTGCCAAGCCTGGTTTTCTGTGTTCATTATTATTAGGCCAGCGTGTTTTTGTTGTGGGCACAGGTTGTTGAATTGGGCGTCAGAGGTAAATAAGCATTATGGAAACCCCACTTTCCAATTCCGGAAACCCGCCGCCGAAAATGCCGCAACGGGCACCGCTAGCCCTCAGCGGGCTGGACTTCAAACTGCTCAAAGTGTTCAAGGCGGTGGTCGAGGCAGGGGGCTTCAGTGCGGCGCAAAATGAGCTGAATGTGGGATTGGCTGCCATCAGCAAGCAGATTTCCGACCTGGAAATCCGCATCGGCATGCGCCTCTGCACACGCGGGCGCGAGGGCTTTCACCTGACGGAAGAGGGGCGCCTGGTGTATCAGGCGTCAATCGATTTATTTGCCTCGGTCGACAACTTTCGCGATCGCCTTAGTTCAGCGCAAAACGAACTTGTCGGTGACCTGGGCGTGGGCGTTATTGATAATACGATCTCTGACGAAAACTCCCCGTTAGTTGCCGCGCTCAGGCGCATGAACGAACAATCGCCGAAGGTCAGGTTTCAACTTCAGGCCAGCCAACTCGACGAGGTTGAAAGAGGCGTCGTCGAGGGGCGGCTGGTGGCGGGAATCGTGCCGATCTATCAAAAACGCGAGGAGTTCGACTACTTCGAGCTGTACGAAGAACGCTCGGAAGTCTATTGCGCCCTCGGCCACCCGTTATTCAGCATGGCGGAGGCGGACATGGGCGAGGATGTGCTCAAGGCCCACGAGTGCATCAACCATCGTTACGCGATTCATCGCGACAAACTGAAATTTGCTCACTACGACAGTTTTTCTGCCTCGGCCACCCAGGTGGAGGCCGTTGCGCTGCTGATCAAAACGGGGCGTTTTTTGGGATTCCTGCCCCAGCATTACGCCGCGCCGATGGTGGCGCGGGGCGAGTTTCGCGCGGTACGGCCGGATCTGATCAACATCGTCACCCCGTTCAGTCTGATCCTGCGTCACAACACGGTGCGCAGTCCGCTGGTCAAGGCGTTTGCACAGGCGCTGGGCGTGGATTTGAAGGCTCCGGTCTGACTGCTCTAGGCGCCTGGGCTGATCTCGACTCTATCAACTTTGATGCCTTCAGAACGCTGCATGGTTTCCGGAACCCCAACCCATAACAGCAAAAACGCCGCTCCGGCGACCCCGGCAAGTGTCAGGAATGCCGCATCGTATCCCGCCGCTTCAACCACAAATCCCGCCAGACCGTTGCTCAACGCCGCACCGAGGCCAAACACCGTTGTGAGTGCGCCGAGGCTGATATTGAAATGGCCGGAACCGAGGGTGAGGTCCTTGACCATAACCGGGAACAACGCGCCGAAAAGACCGGCGCCGACACCGTCGAGCAGCTGTACCGCCACCAGCCAGTACGGATCATCCGCCAAGGTATAGAGCAGACCACGCAACGGTAGGATCAGAAAACCCGCCAACAGCAGCGGCTTGCGCCCCCACTGATCGGCTTTGGCGCCAACCAACAGCGCCATCGGCACCATGACCAGCTGCGCCGCGACGATGCAGGCGGAAGTGAGCGGGGTGGCCATATGCAGATTGGCTTGCGCAAGTTTCTGGCTCACCAGCGGCAGCATGGCGGCATTCGCGAGGTGGAACAGCGCGCAGCAAACCGCAAACATCAACAACGGCCGGTGGCTGAGCAACACGGTAAACCCGGAGGGCTGAGGGTGATCGGTGCCACGAGGTTCGAGACCGCGAGCCAGATCATGGTCGATGGCTTCAGCCGAGACGAACGCCACGGCACACACGCTTGCCAGCGCCATGACCGCCATCAGGTAAAACACCGCCACCGGACCGAACAGGTAAGCAGACAAACCGGCCAGCAACGCCGCGCAAGCGTTGCCGGCATGGTTGAAGGTCTCGTTGCGCCCGGTTCGCCGAGTGAAAGCGCGAGGACCGGTGATGCCCAGGGTAATCGCCGAAATGGCCGGGGCAAAAATCGATGCTGCTACCGCACTCAAGGCCTGCGTAAGCGCCACCAGGCTGAATGACGAGACGAAGGGCAACACCAGGCAACTGGCGGTCACGACCAGCGCGGCCATCACAATCAGCGCGCGCTTGGCACGGCTGCTGTCGACCAGCGCTCCAGCGGGCGTCTGCGTGATCAGGGCCGCGACGCCAGCAATCGTCATCACCACGCCGATGCTCGCCGGGTCCCATTGATGCACCGCCAGCAGGTAGATCGCCAGATACGGCCCGAGACCGTCGCGCACGTCGGCGAGAAAGAAGTTGAGGCTGTCGAGCGATAGGTTGTTGCGGCGATCCAGGTGGGCTGTCACGGGGGAGTCTTGTCGATGTGAGGTTCGGCGAAATTGACTCAACCTCGGCGAGGTTAGAGACCGGTGCGGTGGGGATTAGTTGCAGGGGGGGGCGGAACCGGATCCTGAACGTATGCTGCAAACAAGTGGGCGATGTCAAATATTCATAAGCCGCTCTTAATCCCGCCGTACTTGGCTCAGTACGCTCAGAACGAATGCGTTTATTCATCGATTTATGTTCCTCAACAGGGTTTCCCGCTCGTCTGGCCGAATCCGACCTTTGGCGACTAGAGCACGGAGTGGCATCGGGGGATTGATGCGGGACGACGGTGACATCCGACATACTGAGATAGATTTTTTGAAAAAAAATTTATATAGAAATGAGAAAGCGACCTGGAGGAGGATATGCTGTACTAAGTCCTGCAATGCATTTGATAACGTCGCTTGACTATCGCTTTTTTATAGCGCACCCGCGCAGTAAAAAACTTATAAAATGAGGTTTTTGTCATGGTCTCTCAAGTGAGAATTTTTTTGATAAAAATATTAATAGCCGCCAGTTTATTTTTTGTGAACAATGTTCATGCGGCCGACGTTAAAAAAGAAAGCAATTGTTACGAGGAACTGGCAGGACTTGACGAATGGCCGCTCAAATCCGGACTAAGCATTAGAAAGGATGCCCTTGGAAATTTGCATGCTGCTTTCGGTCGAGATAAAGGTAAGTGTTACTTGCAATATTTAGAAGGAGCGATCGTGTGGGATGGAGAGAAAGCATATCCAAATGGCCTCAAGGTGAGTATAAGGCCAGAAGAACCTAGTTATTTTACAGTGCAACTTGCGTTTGGAGATGATAAGGGGTGCAGCGACTTGACGACTTGCTTGAAGAAGTCAGCCCGAAGCGAGCCGCAAGCGTATAGAAACAGTGTAATTGTAAATCTTAACAATTATCCAGGATTTAGTTTTCATTTAAATCAGCCCCCTCCTAGCGCATCGAATCGCGACGCTTTGCATATCCTTGAGTATGAGGAAAAGACAACGAATGGCACGGCGCAAAGAATATTTGAATGCCACGGTTTAAGGTCAAAAAGCGTCAGTCGACCCAGTGAGACAAAAATTGATCAGATGAGCGAAATGAATTTTTCCGAACTAAGCAACATTGATTTTTCAAATAATAGAAGTTATTGCGTGCTAGAATTTCCCTCTTTCCGTTTCCGTGCTGGGGGAGGGCGGCTGACATTGAATATTTATAAGTTAAACGAAGCTGCACAAGCAATGCCACACATAGAAAACTATCTTTCTAACGCAATAAAATAGGGGTGCATGAGTTACGTATTTTCTGAGTTTGAGAAGAATAGAATTTTAGAGGCTGTGTCAGTGAGTTCAGGGCTGCTTTTTCAAGCAGAGGGATCTGTACCCTATTCAGCTGTTCAGGAAATTCTGACAGGCGCGCGGGATGTAACGGGTGACACACCAGGACAGGTACAGCTTCAGCAACCGCAGGTAATGTCCCGGGTACGCGGATCGATCTGCGAAAAGGTGCCGTTGCAGCTGTGCCTATTCGGCCGATCAAATTCTCGGCTTAACGGCCACTTTGGAGCAGATGGCGTAACCGTCCAGCGTGGCAGCCCAAGATGGCGTCATCAATATTGAGGTCACGGCTTTTGGCATAGGTATAGAAAGCCTGGATCCCGCGCAGATGTGCCGCAGCAGTGTTGTAAGCGCGGTACCTGAGCTTGAGTTGAACGTAGATGAACGGAACGAGTATGGGCAGCGGCACGCATTGACCGGAAGAGAAACGGCACTGAATCAGCTTCATCGGGCACCCACCTCCATGACACATAATTTAACAAGTGGGCGATGTCAGATGTTCATGTATCGGTCAAAGCGCCGTTCTAGCTGGTTAGCTTTCTATGGATGGGAGTGGGTGTTCATCTATATATGTTCATGAACCTTGTTCGTCAAGTACAACGGCAGCAGCGTCTGCTTGGAGATGAGCAACCTCAAATAGGAGGGAAAGACATCGCCGTGGTTCACGAAGAGTCCCGAAATCGCTATGTCCAGCGCCTTGCTCAAATTGTGGAGCCGAATGTTCATAAATTGATGCTCATGAGAGATAGCTCTCTAGGGAGCCGCCCCCTTTTGCGGACCGCTGCAGCGCGCTCAGATTGAACGAGCTTGTCTGATTCATGCTGGACCGACTCAGCTCACCCCGAGGTGATTGAACCCGCCTGCTCTTGATACCCTTTGCGCAGTTTCTCCGCGATCAGCTTTTCCGCTTCACGAAAAGCACGTTCAGGGCTGTCGAGGGATTTGATCAGGGTCTGACCCTTGGTGCCGATACGGCCAAAATGCACCGTCACCTCGGCCTCTGCGACACCAATACGCCAGAACTTATTGGAGTTGCCTTCACCAAAGGTGAACTCGCGCATCAAGAGTGACGCCTCAGTGGTTGCAGGCCGTTCGGCCTCGGTCTCGACGCTGTCCGCTACCGGTTCCGCTTCTGGCAGCGCAGGAGCTTCCTCACCCCGCAGGAGCCTTTCGATGCGATTGAGTACGTCCTCCGGATCGCGCAGCCAGTCATGGCTAAGCACGTCGATGATCTTCCAGCCAAAACTGCGCAGCACCGTCGGGCGGAAGATGTAACGCTCACGCACGTCGGCCGCCGCCGCCGTATCGCCATCCAGCAGCACGCCGAGGCTGAAGTGTTCGCCACTGGCGTCACTGATCGCCAGTTCACAACGGAACTGCGAACGCCCGACATATTCCTGGACCGAATGCCCGCGTTTGCGCAACGCGGTGGCGAGGGCACTGCGCAGGTGGTCCTTGGGCAGGCTGACGGCAAAGGATTGCTTGGCGCCTGGATTGAGGTTGGCGAGGATGCCTTGGGAGCGCGGCGTATCCCCAGTGGCACTGGCCTGGGCAAACTGCAGGAACGCACGCAGTGCAGCGGCACCATCGTTGTGGGTGTTGGTGATGGCCTCGGACTCAATGCTGGAGACGATCGCCATGCGCTTGCGGGCGCGACTGAAGATCACATTCAGGCGTTTTTCCCCACCACGCTGGTTGATCGGGCCGAAGTTCATCAGCATTTTGCCGTTCGGCCCTGGCGCGTAGCAGATGCTCAGAATGATCACATCACGCTCGTCCCCTTGGACGTTTTCCAGGTTCTTGACGAAAAGGCCATTGAATTGCCCGGCATCTTCGCGCACATACTCGCGCTCAAGCCGTGTGGCAAAGGCCGAGTCGCTGCTGGCCAAGTCTTCCAACGCCTGCTCGATGGCGCCTTGCTGGGCCTCGGAAAACGCCACGATGCCCAGGCTCAAGCCGGTCTCGCGTTGCAGCAGTTCACGCACCAGGTTGGCGATATAGCGTGCTTCGGCCAGGTTGCTGCGGCTGAGATAGACACCGTCGCTCATCTTCAAGAAGCTGATCGGGGTTTCCAACAGCGTGTCGGCACCTTGGATCACGGCCTCGGTATCCGTGGAGTCCAGTGCGGCGTGGGCCGGGGCAGGGCGCTCGATACGACGGTCGGGAATGGTGATCAACCGCCCTTCATAGAACGCCGCGTTGGAGAAACTGATCAAGGCTTCGTGGCGGCTGCGGTAGTGCCAGGCCAGCAGGGTCGCCGGCAGGTTACGCGCAGCTTGGCTGAGCAGGCTGTCGGCATCAAGGTTGATAGCGATCTGTTCGCCGTCCTCCATGGCAATCAGTTCGTTATCGTCCTGGTCGCCGGCACTGGAGAAGAAGTTGGTCGGTGGCAACTGCATCTCGTCACCCACCACAATCACCTGCTGCGCACGGCTCAGGGCCGGCACGGCTTCTTCGCTGGGGATCTGGCTGGCTTCATCGAAAATCACCACGTCAAACAGGTCCGGCGTCAATGGCAGGGTGTCGGACACTGACAGTGGGCTCATCAACCAGATGGGCTTGAGGTCGTTGATCACCCGGCCACTGTCACCACTGGCCATTTCACGAATGGAGCGATAGCGCATGGTCTTGCCCAGCTCATGCTCCAGTTCACGGCGCCCCTTGGCGTAGACCTTCTTGAACTCACGCGCCTGGGCGTCCAGTTGCGTCACCGACATCGCCGATTGCTTCACATGCTCCAGAAACCGCTGGTGCAGCGTGGCGCTGAGCACGTGAGCGTTGCTTTTGAGCAGGTTGCTTTCTGCCTGGCTGACCTGGCGCGCGGCCAAACTCAAGACCGGGCCATCGAAGCGGGCCAGCTGTGGGTTGGCGCGGTACAGGCGGGTCAGGTTTTCCTGGGCAATCAAGCCGTCCAGTGCACGTTGCGCCAAGGCGTACTGTTGCACGACCGCCAGGCAGACAGGATTGGCCTGGTGCAGCTCATTGAGCAGGGGCAGGGTATCGGGCAGTTCGTCGAGTTCTTCACGCAGATCGCGCAGGTATTCCGCCAACTCGCCCAGGCTTGGCGCGGGGTCGAACACACAATGTTGCGCGACCAGCTCGGCCAGGCGCGCCAACGGCTGACGCAGGCTGGCTTCCTGGCGCACGCCGGGGAGGGCGTCCGGGTTACCCCGCAGGCTCTCGACCCACTGGCGCAACAGCGGTGATGCGCTGAGCTGCTGGAGCAGGGCTTGCAGATTGTACACGAACAGGTCGATGTCCGGGATGCCATAACGGCTTTGCAAGCGTTGCTGCTCGGCGTGCAACTCGGCCGTGGCGCGGTGCTCACCCGCCAGATTGTCGAGCACACTGCGCAAACTCGGGCGAATCGCGTGCTGGCTGAAGTCGTAGCGTCGTTGCAATTCACCGCGCAGTCGCCACCAGGCGGGTTGCAACCAACGCAGCGGCGAGCTTTCCAAACGCTGTACCAGCTCGAGGGCCGCCTGGGTGTCTTGCGGCGCAAGTTTTTCACGCCAGTAGTGGGTGGATTCGCGGGCGTTGTGTTGCTGCACGGCCAGTGCCTGCAACGCTGCTTGTTCGGCATGCAGCGCTTGAGAGCCTGATGAGCCTGGCTCCAGCAGATCGAGGTGCGCGGCCAGGTTGGCGCTGGTCAGTTGTTCGGCGGCCTGGGTCAGTACGCACGCATCTGCCAAGCGAGTATTCCCGGACAGCAGGCTCGACGATGACTCCAGAAACAGTTCGACACTGTCCATCAACCCACTGGTTTCATCCAGGAATGCCTTGAGTTGACCATAGGCATGTTCATGGGTAATCAGGCTTGAGGCCAAGCGGCTGAAAGGATGCCGTGCAAAGCTGTCGAGGCCGAAACGTTCTTTGATCGCCTGATACACGCGGCCAGTCAGCTCGCTTTGGGCCTGCCAATGACGCCACTCGGGCAGACGCTCCAAGGCTTCGGGTGGTAGCTTGGCAACCACCGGCGGCAGCTCGATCAGATGACGCACCAGCTCGCGTACGGAGCATGCCAAGGACTCCGGTACGCCCGTCATGGCGTGTTCAAAACGCTCGATCAAGCCCAGCTGTTGGCTCAGGCCGGCCAGTAAGGTGTCGCGCCGCGCTTGCAACTGCGGCGACTGGGCATCGCCGGCGATCCAACGTTCGTAGCACTCGCGCAGGTTACCCACGAAGGCTTTCTTATCGGTCTGGGAGTCATGGATCAGGCAGCACAAGTCGCCTAGTTCACTTTGTTGCAGGCGATGGAATACCACGTCCAGCGCCGCACGTTTCTCACAGACAAACAGCACTCGCAGGCCGCGACCGGCATAGTCCGCGATCAGGTTGGTGATGGTCTGGGATTTGCCCGTGCCAGGCGGCCCTTGAATAATGAAGTTGCGCCCGGTGCGGGCCAGGCTGACGGCAGCATTTTGTGTCGCGTCGCCGGCCACCACGTTCCACTGTTCGGGTAGTGGGATAGGGTCGGGGGCCTGGACCTCAACGTCCCGCGGCTCGATGGAGAACATCCGGTCAAACGCTTCGTTCTGCGCCGGTTCGTCGATCAACTGGGCATAGTCACGCACCAGCGACATCTTGCGATAGTTGAAGTTGGCCAGGGTCACCTGGGTCAGGTCGATGTCCCAGGCGTAGCGATGCCCCTGGTTCTCGGGCAGAGCGAAGGTGCTGTTTTCGGCGCTGCTCGCAACCATCTGAGGATGTTGATTGCGCAGCACAGGTTTGGCGCCTACGGCCAGGCGCAGCGGCAATTCGCTGGGCAGGACCTTCTGTTGGAACCATTGCAGGCCCAGCGGACGGAAATCTTCGCGGTCGTAGCTGAAATCCGGTTTCACCAAAGGCATCGCCGAGCGCTGGCGGGCACGACGGCGCTGGAAGTGGTGCAGATGCTGCACGGCCTTTTGGTGGATCAATTCGATTTGCGGTTTGCTTTGCAGGCGTAACTCGACGCCGGGCTCGGTCAGTTTGATCTGGCGCGCAATATCGGCGTGGATGTCTTCCAGCGAAGTCTTTTGCAGGTCGACGGTTTCCGGCAACTGGATATCGTAGAGCTGACGCAGTTGATGGCGCAGGACCGGGTTGAATTCGGCCTCGGTTTCGTCGCACTGCAACACGAACTGGTCACGCACGCCTTTTTTGCGACTCAACTCCACTGGAAGCCACAGCAGCGGGGTGACGATGCGTTCTTCCGGCGTGTCCTTGAGGTTGTGCCAGCGCATGAAGGCCACCACCAGGCGCAGGTTGCTGAAGCCAAACTCGGCACGGTCGCGCCGGGTTTCCTGGATGATGCGCTCCAGCGACGCCTGCAACCAAGTCTGGTCTTCAAAGCGCAGCCACTGTTGCAGGCCAACGGGCTTGCCGCTCAGCACTTGTTCGGAGAACCCGCCGAAGGTCGGCTGCCAGGTGCACAGCGCTTCAGGCCGGATGCTTTCAATGCGCATCACCAACGGCACGCTGGCCACGGTCAGATTGACATTGGCCTGGGTCGTCCGGAAATACAGCAAGCGATTGCGCCGCGATAGGTCAAACAAGCGGTTGCGCAGATGTTCCAGCACCACCGTACGCCGCGACGCCGGGCCTTCGGCCTGGGCCAGCACACGCTCGACATCCAGGCTGGCCGGCTGTTCGCGCCAGGACTCCAGGCGCCGCGCCAGCGAGCCCACATCCGTGGCACGTTCGTGGCGGTTGAGCTCCGTCATCTCGACGATCAGGTTGGCCAGCACCGGGTTGAGCCGGCCATTGAGCTGGAACAGATTGCGTCGGTGCCGGGCAAACGTCTTGAGGTCATTGATATCGGCAAAATCCAACCCGCACGCCAGGCACGCCAGCAACTGGCCGAGCTGGAATATGTCGGTGATCTCATCGTGGTGCCCGAGGCGATGCTCCCAACTGTGCAGGTCCGGAAGGAACACCGGGTGGTCGATGGCCTGATGCAGGTCCTCCTGGACCTGCAGGTCGGTAATGGCCACGCCGCTTTCCGAATCCAGGGTCAGGCGGACTTTGCCGACGACGTTCAGCGCCGATTCCGGATTGGGCTGCACCTGCTTGATCGCTTCCAGCGCCAGCCGTGGCGGCACGCCTTCAGGGTTACGCAGTTGCAGCGTGCGTTCCGGCCCTAGCAGCACATCGAGATAACCGAGCTGGGCGACACGTCCCAGCTCGTGCAGCTGTGCCACCTGACGCAGCAGTGGCAGCGCCAGGAACAACACATCGTCGATGGGCACGGCCGCGCCATCGTGGCTCTGCAGTAATTGAGTGAACGTGACGGGTTGGATTACTGGGTCCATGTGTCGACCTCCGCTTTGAGCGCGCGAACGAGCGGGTCGAGCTCACGTTTGGGTAGTTTGATATCGCGCTTGAGCACGCTGATAAAGTCATCGGCGCTGCCGAGTTTCTTCGCGGTGCGCGCGGCGTGCAGCAGAGCCTCATCCCGCAAGTCGCGGTCCACCAGACTCAGGTCGAGCATGATGAAGTGCAGGTATTCATGGATGCTGGTGTCGATGCGCTCGGCATTCAACGTCGTCAGGTCGAGCGGCGTTTCGTTGGCTTTCCAGTCCGGGAAAAATCCACGTACCTGATTGAGCACAACCTCGGATTGCAACACCGGTGAGCCGATGAAATGGGCTATAAAGCCGCGGGTGAGGGTGGTCAATTCGACCTGGTCGGTCACATCCAGGCGATTGAGCGACAAGGGCCCGCGCAACCGGCGATCCAGCCAGTTATCCGTCTGCGGAAGTTGCTGCCACCAGCTGTCCACCGCCTGGGAGCGCAAAAACGTCTCCGGATGGGAAACGCCCTGAGACAGCTGCGCGTCCTTGCCATCCAGCTCGCGGGCCTGCTTCAAGTAACTGGCCGCATCGACGCTGACAATGCCGGTGTGAATCTTGACCAGCGAGGTAATCGACGCCTCCGACCCATTGGCCACCAGTGCCGCGCCGCGGTCGGCATAGATTTCAGTGTGCAGGCTATAGAGACGTGCAGTCTGTTCCAGGCTGGGCGGCGTATTCATGTCGGCCATGGCGTGATTGAGAATCCGCTCGGCGGTGAGAAAGTCGCCACCGTGCTCCGACCATAACCGGTAATGAGCCAGTTCATGCCCGAGCAATGCGAGCAATTCCTGGGCGTCCAGACGCTCAAGAATCGGCCCGTAAAACACCACATGCACTTCGCCGGCCAGGTAATACAGGCACGCGTTCATCGCGCCGTCGCCGGCCTGGTAAAGGGTGGCGGGTGCCTTGATCTGCAAACACTGCAATGCGGTTTCACAGGCCTGATAGGCCTGCGGATGGGTCTCGGGGCTCAAGCGATAGGTGTCACGCAGCAATTGCGCACGTACATCCTGGGCGTGTTCCTGTTGAACGCCCAAGGACGAGGCCCATTCCCACACGACTGGTTCATGGGCTTTCAGGTAGTCGACCACATGCTGGTGGTAAGGCAATGGCGTCAGGCTGCTGATATCCAGCGCAGGGGTACTCATCGTGTTCAAACGTCCTTGAGAGGATACGGCTCCATACACTGCGTGGGCAGCAGAGACTGGGCTGGCATCCCGGTATCAGTGATCGGCAATAAACGCGGAGCATACCTAGGGGGTGGGGAAAATACTTGTGAAAGTACATGTTTCCGCTCAGTGAAAAACCGATCAGCCTCGCAAAGCCACGGGGCACGGGGCACGGGGCAGGGCGACAGGGATACCCAAGAGCGATAGCACTAGGCTATTATTCAGTTTTCGCATTATCAGGAAGGGAATCGCATGAACGCGGCAGCACAGTTTCGCAAGGAAGATATATTGGCGCAGTTCCCTGGTATTGAGGCCAGATACACGCTTGAAGGCGACAAGGCAATCGGCGAAGTTAGCGGCTTTGGTGCTGTTTGGCGTGCGCACGATAACTGGATCGGTTCGGCGGTCGCCATTAAATTCAGTGAACATAATCTGTCGGATGAAGTTCGACTCTGCCGTGAAATTGATGGGGAGACCGCTCGGGTATTTGATTTCTATAAGGGTGTAAATGGCTGGGAGGCTTACACCATGGAACACCTTGAGGCGCCTTGGTCAACGCTCTCAAGTTTAATTAGTAAGCGTCGATATAAAAAATCAGACATACAGTTTTATTTTGAGTGTTTCGAAGTGCTCCGCGCGATTTTACATGGCCTGAGCTCCATGCATGGCAAACCCTACCAACGGGGCACTCGTGTAATTCATGCGGATATCAAACCAGCTAATCTGTTTCTTTTTAATAAGAAAAAACAGCGACCTCACTCTGTTTTTACGATGCCGGCCTATGTCGACATGATAAAACTTATAGATTTGGGGGTGAGTACTTATAAAGGCGGCGTGCCGCGTGGGTATACGCCGGCCTATCGCCCCCCTCAAATGCAGTCCGTTGGACCAGGCTTTGATCTTTATGCAGTGGCAATCACATTTGCGGAACTGCTGACGAAACAGTTGCCGGCACATGAAGACTTGCTGAATCCCGCGGCCATTCGCAAAGTAATCGCCATTCGGTCGTCCGGCTCGTTCTGCATTGATGAACTGGCGGTAGAGATGATAAAGCGCTGCAAGAATGCAGCGACTCAATCCACTCATACGGCCAACAAGTTGATCGAATATTTAGACTCAAAACTGTTTGATCGCGAACACCTTAGCCTAATGTGCTTGCGAAAACTCGTGAAGTCTGGAATAGCATCGGGCACCAAGGCCGAGCTGGGCGCTGCAATCTATCCCGAGATAGCCAAGTATTGGGGATGGAAAAACACCTCTCCAAAACGGAGGACGCTGTCTGAGGAGTTTGTTACTACGATGGTTGATGAAGGGCTCATCAAAAAAAGTCCCGCGGCCAAGCGGTTTGTTGTAGCAACAGGAGCGACATAGACTCACCGACGAACCTGCAGTTTGCAAACATAGCCGCCTTTAGGGCGGCCTTTTACATTGCCGCATTCCAGCATTCACCAGCGGGAGGGTGAGTCATGGAGGTCAAGCCTAGCGGAGCTGCTAAGAAGTCCGGATACTTAAATATTTGATTTAACTTAGAGGCGATGTCAAATGTTCATGTGTCGATCCAAAACGCCGTTATAGCTTGTTTAGCCTTCGATGAGTGGAAGTAGATGTTCATCGATACGTGCTCATGAGTCTTTCGACCACCACGACGGCAACATGCGCCTGCCCGGAGAGGGGGTGACCTCAAAAGGAGGGAAAGACATCGCTGCTGTTCATTGCCCAGCGAGGTGATCGACGCTGCGGCCCTCTGACCACGCCGGACGAGCGCAATATCTTTCTGCATGGACGTACGTTTGTGACTGAGGAGATCTTTGGCTGCAAACATTTTGCTGGAAAAGTGGCTATCCCGATTTTCAGTGCTTAACTTGCTATTGAAAGCGCCGAAATCTTGACGATTAGTTGTCAGGCTATCGATGTCGTACGTTAAGTGGCTAAAAACTATTAGTATTTCATCCAGAAGTAATGGAGTGCATACCATGAAACTGACGACTATCGTCGCCTTCGCCATATTGTTGGGCGCTGGAACTCTCGCATTGGCAAACACGCAACAAACGGAAGACAAGGTCAGGAAAGTCATAGAAGCCTCCCTGAAGGGCGAGTGCTCCGACATCTTGAATACGATGATCAAGTCGGCGTGTGAGTCCCAGCTCGCCAGTTCAACCCCCGGTCTATCAGCAACTTGGACCGCTCAAGGATTTGGCGTTCAAGGGATACGAAAATACGCCCAACGGACAGGCCATGGTTTTTCAGGCGTCAAAAACGAATTTCTCGAATCAATGACTTACGTGGCTTATGTACATCTATGACATGACCTGTCGTTTAACATAATATACATTATGCGTAACAACATGTTTCGCCTTGACGGCCATGCCGGGCTCCTTTTCAGTACTCACGGCAGCTCTGGCTTTTCCCGCAACCTGAACCCGGACCATCTGGCTCAAGACGCTACGCAAAAGACGGCCTGCCAACTCTTCGTGCAGTAGCTTCACGCTGATCGCCGACTGCCCGACCAGCTTGCATTCCTACAATGGCTCCGCCGTTTCGATGAGCGAATTGAGCACCAGCTTGATTTCCGCCGCCGGATCTTTATGTCCTTGCAATATCAAACCCTCCGACAGCGCCGTGAAAGTCTTCGCGAGTGCTGCGTACGCCAACGGAGGTTTCTTGCCGGCATGGTTGAAAATGATAGTGATCAGCTTGCCCAGCGCCTCGCTGTTTTCTTCATGCAGATCGTAGTAATGCTTTGCGAACTCTTCATCGCGTAACGCGATCAGTTGCATTTCGGCATCGAGGATGGCGCAGTTCGTATTGTTTTTAAGTGTATCGATGTAGGCGTTCAATCCGTGCGCGAGTTGCTCTGCGGTATAACCCGCAGCCAACGTATCGCCCAAGCGGTCTATTTCAACCCGCTTGAAACGCTGGGTCAGTTGCAGAAGCAGTTCCGACTTGCTTGAGAAGTTGGAAAAGAACGCACCTTTCGAATAACCTGCCTCTTCAGAGATAATATTGACACTGGCGGCGTGGAAGCCTTTTTTGATCATGAGGTCAGTGGCGGTATCAAATAACTTGTCTCGTGTTATTTGCTGGCTTTCCTCGCGACCTAATCTTTTTCTAATCACGCCCTCGGCTCCTTTGGCCCAATATGTTTGTTTGTAACTAGATGAAACAGTTGAGTGAATCAGCTGTTTGCACCTTACCATCCGTACCCGTCCTTTGCATTTAAAGTTTTAAATCTGGCATGTAATCGCCACCTATTTTTGGCAGGACCGGACGACAGCAAGGTGACGGTTTTCATCAAAATGCAACGGATTCAGAGCGACCACTGCCCTGCCCCCTTTGGGGAAAAAACCGCTTACATGCCGGAAAAATGGCGTCATCAGCCTGGCGAATTCGTTGAGACATTGCGTCTCAGGCCCGTACCAGACACCTCGGCTTTCACTCGATAGTGAAATACCGCTTGATTTCCAGATACCGAATGGTTTTTACTGGCGCCGTTGGGTCATCCAACGCCTGTTCAGCGACGAAGCTGCACGAGCAGGCTACCTCACAGGAGCTGGATTTTAATGGAATATGCCTTTGTTACAGGTGCTACAGGCCTGCTTGGGAACAATGTCGTCCATGCACTTTTAAAACGAAACATCAAAGTAAGGGCGCTGGTACGTTCCATTGAAAAAGCCAAGAAGCAATTCGACGGTTTGCCCGTCGAACTTGTCCAGGGCGATATGCTTGATGTTGATGCATTCAGCCATGTCCTTGAAGGCTGTGATGCCTTGTTTCATACAGCGGCCTATTTTCGCGACAGCTATAAAGGCGGAAAGCATTGGCAAAAGCTCTACGATACCAATGTAACCGGCACCGAGCGGTTGTTGCAGGCCGCCTATGCCGCGGGCATTCGCCGTGCGGTCCACACTTCCTCCATCGCGGTCCTGAAGGGAAACCGCGATCAGGTAATCGACGAGACCATGTCGCGCGACGAGTCCGAGGCAGACGATTACTACCTGAGCAAGATCCTGTCTGAACAGAAGGTTCAGGAGTTCTTGTCGCTGCATCCGGACATGTTCGTCGCGATGGTTTTACCCGGTTGGATGTTTGGCCCAGGCGACATCGGTCCTACGTCGTCAGGTCAGTTCCTGCTGGATTTCGTAGGACAAAAATTGCCGGGGGTTCTTCCCGGGAGTTTTTCAGTCGTGGACGCCCGTGACGTGGCGGAACATCAAATCGCGGCGATAACACGTGGCCGATCGGGAGAGCGTTATCTGGCTGCCGGCAATCATATGGACATGAAGACTATCTTTCGGGCACTGGCCAACGTCAGCGGGATAAAGGCACCGGAACGGCCTGTTCCGTTGTTCATGCTGCGTCTTATCGCTTGCGCCTATGAAATTTATTACCGGGTTACTAAAAAGCCGGTGCTTATCAGTACTTCCACGGTCAAGCTCATTGAGCAGGAACAAGGGAGGACTCATTTCAGCCACAGCAAAAGTTCAAGTGAGCTGAAATGCGCGTTCCGCCCGGTTACTGAAACCCTGACCGATACGCTGGACTGGTATCGGAACAATAACTACATAAAGCTCAACTGAAAAATTAGCCTGCCTCTGCAGTACTTATTTATCTGGCCATGACTTCAAGGATTGAGAGGTTGGTGGAATGAAAAGCCTTACCTGTAAAGAAGGTTTCCTGCATCGCTTTGTCGGTTTTTCGGATTTGCACCCCGACGCCATAGCTATCAGGAATCTAGATGCGGAAGAAACCTTCACGTACCGCGACTTGCTGAACAAGGCCGAAGCGTGCAACGGTTTGCTCCATGCCCTTGGGGTGTCGTCCGCAGAGAAAGTTGCGCTTGTCTTGCCCAATGGGGTGGATTTCATCGCGTATTATTTGGCGATCATTGGCCATGGTGCTATCCCCGTCATCCTTAACCACAAGCTGACGACGTACGAACTGAGCAACGTGCTGGGCCTCGCCGGGCCCGCATTGACCGTCACGACCGATTCGTTGTTCGAGCAACACCGCGAAGTCTTTCAGTCGGTCCGTTGCCTCGTCGTCCGCACCGCCGATGAGCAACCGTTGTCGTTGCCCGAAAACGCAACGGCCGCCTCAGATCTTCCGCATCAGCTCTGGCCCTTGTCGCTGCCTGAAGGCAACCCGGTCGTTTCGGTACAGTTCACGTATCGGGGCGTTGGCATGCCGCTGGCTGTTTCTCATCGTTATCTGGACCTGACGCAGTCAAGCGATGGCTTGCACGAGCAGTTTCACCCTCAAGGCCTTGGGTCGGTCCACTTGGTGACCCTGCCGCTGTACGCGATCTTCGGCCTGTCCGTGATGATGGTTTTCCCGCTCAGCATCGGCGCTACGCTGCTGATGACCAACAGCCTGCTCAACAGGGACCTGACGCAAGTCTTGTCCGAGCACCAGGTGTCCTTTGCCTGCCTGGTGCCGGATGTCATCCGCTACTTCAATACCCGACTGGCCAAACGCAAGGGCCCACGGCTGCCGCTGCATCCGCAACTGATGATTTATTCCGGCGGCAGCCATCTGCCGGCGGATGAAGCGCAAAAACTTGGCGATTTGCTGGGGTGTGGCCCTGTATTGCAAGGCTACGGACTGACGGAAAGCATGCCGGTGATTGTCCAGAGTTCGGTCGGCGAGGTGCATCGCGGTGCGATGGGCCAACCGATCAGTGGTGTCGAGTTGCGAATTGTCGATGGTCAGGGCCGCGACGTGGCCGTGGGGCGTATCGGCGAGCTGCTGGTACGCGGCCCGATGGTTATCCCGGGCTATGACGATGCGCCGCAGATAAATGCCCGGTTTTTCCGTGACGGCTGGTTCCACACCGGCGACCTGGTCTGGCAAGACGACGATGGGCACGTATTTTTCTGCTGCCAGCGCCTGCGCATCTCGAAAATCAAAGCGCAGATGATCGACCTCGAAGAAATCGAGTCCATTGCCCTCAAGCATCCCGGTGCAATGCGGGCAAAGGCCTACATCGTCCCGGACCATAAAGCCATCAACGTACTGCACTTGTCTGTGGAAGGTAGCGCAGACCTTAGCCAGAACAGCGTATCCACCCTGCTCGCCCGTTACCTTTCCGCCTTCAAACTACCCAGGAACATCGAGATTGTCCCTCTCAAGGAAAAGATTCATGCACGCTGATCACACGCGACCGGTGCTGGCCGTTTTCGATTTCGACGGCACATTGACCGACAGGCATACCTTCTGGCGCTACATGCGTTTTATCGTCGGAACCCGGCCCTTCTGGCTCAGGATCATCCCCCTGCTGCCAAAAATGCTCAACGTGATCCTGGGAATCACACCGCTGATGCAGGCGCGACTGGCGTTTATCGCCTGCTATCTGGGAGGCCTGAGCGTCGAGCAGGAGCGCGAACATGCCAGGTACTTCATCAGCGAACAGTTGCCGCTCTGGCTCAGGCCCGAAGCGCTGCGTCGGTTGAAATGGCATCAATCCATGGGACACGTCACGGCACTGGTCAGCAATTCGCCGGAGAACTACCTGATCCCGTGGGGGCAGGCAGTTGGTTTCGACTACGTGTGCGGCACGCGCCTGGCGACGGCCCGGAACAAGCTGACCGGGGGCATATCGGGGGCCAACTGTGTCGATGGGGAGAAAGTCAGGCGCCTCAAAGGCTGCGTCGGCAACCTTGAAGATTTCTACATCTACGCCTATGGCGACTCGTCAGGCGACGAGGCCCTGCTCAGCGTTGCCAACTCTCCCTTCTATAGAAACTGGTACTGACAGATGAATACTTTGAGCACTTTCGTCCCCGTGCATAAAAAACAACCGGGCAAGGCGCCGGCGGTAATGATCGTAGGCGCCGGCCCTATCGGCTTGTCGCTGGCGATCATGTTGCAGGAATGGGGCGTCGCTTTTCGTATCATCGAGAAAAACGCCGGTCCCTCCACCGCGACCAAGGCGATGGCGATCCATTCCAGGACCCTGGAAATTTTCCGCGACCTCGGCGTCGCCGACCAGGTCATCAACGATGGTTTTACCATCAATCAGTTTTCGGTGCAGTCCAACGCCCGACGGGTACTGAATTACAACTTTTCCTGCCTGGATGCTACCTATCCCCTGCTCCTCAGCCTGCCGCAGCCGCAAACGGAAAAGATCCTGCTGGAACGATTGACTGAGCTGGGCGTGGAAGTCGAATGGAACACCGAGCTGGTGGACATCGAGAACCAGCCCGAGTCCGTACGGGTCACGCTGCGTCATGGCGACGGTCGCGAGGAATCCTGCGCCAGCCGCTGGGCAGTGGCCTGTGACGGTGCTCGCAGCAACATCCGAAAACGACTGGAGATGACTTTCGAGGGATCGTCCTACGATCGCTTTTTCATGCTCGCCGACGCTGACATCGAGTGGTCCGGCAGCAAGGACGAAGGCGCTTTTTTTCTTGGCGCGCAGGATGGGTACGTGGCGGTTGCGCCGATCAGCGCACAATCGCGTTATCGGCTGTTCATCGAGATGCCCTACGACTTGCCACCGGAAGGCGAGCGCCCCTCCTTGAGCCTGGAGAACTTCCAGCGGTTGTGCGAGGGACGTGGGCAGAACATGACCCTGTCGAACATCTCCTCCACCACCATTGCCTCTTTCCAGCATCGCCGGGTGCAGTCATTGCAGCAGGGCTCGGTGTTCCTGGTCGGCGATTCTGCGCATATCGGCAGCCCGATCGGCGGCCAATGGATGAACCTGGGAATTTCCGAGGCCTACAACCTGGCGTGGAAGATCGCCTATGTCGATCAAGGCCTGGCGGATCCGTCATTGCTCGACAGCTACAACGAGGAACGTTATCCGGTGGCCCTGGAAGTCGAGAAGACCGCGCATCGGTTGACCGGGCTGATCACCGTAAGGCAACGGGCCCTGGTGTGGCTGCGAGATAACGTCCTGCCACTGCTGAGCAGCAGGCCCAAGGTCCAGCGCAAACTGCCCTCGATGATCTCCGGCCATCAGTACCACTACGCCAAAAGTGACTGCATCCAGGAGGCGCTGACGAAAAAGCAGCGCCGCAACTGGGCCAGGAAAGGAGCCCGGACGGCGTTCCAGCCGCCGGTGCCTCGCGCGGGGCAACTGGCACCCGATGTCGAGCTTTGGCAACAGCAAGAGGCGCTGCCGGCGCGCTTGATCGACCTGTTCCACGGGACGTACACGTTGTTGATCTTCACCGCGGCGGATCAATTTTCTCCCGTCTTGCCAAGCCACTATGCACTGGCCGAGTCAGTAGAAAAAGATTATCCAGGCATCAAGGCCTACTGCGTGGTCGACGCCCTCAGCAGCGCGGAACTGCCGGCATGGCACTCGACATTGCTGGACCCCGACTGGAGGCTGCACAAGCGTTATCACGCCGGCGAAGGCACGCTGATGCTGATTCGTCCTGACGGGTACATCGCGTTCCAGGGCGCCGACGCGATGACACTCGTGACGTACCTGAGCGTGAGGTCCGGATTGCTCAAGGCCCCGAGGGAAACCGCCTCCCCGACAAGCGAGGCAGTGCAAATCCAGCGGCCAGTCGCAACCGCTCACTGACTGATTGCTTGACGGCGCCCTGCCCGGGCCCACGACTTTCGATGCTCGTCTAAAACACCTACCGATTTACGGTTAAGGAGAACCTCATGCGCTTGCAACTCAATGAAGTTGTGCAGGAATTCATCGTGTCCAACGGGAAAATAGCCCATAGCTATTTCTCCCTCTCGGAAAAAATCATCGATTCACTCTGCGAATCCAACATGGCGAAGGAATCGATCCTGATGCGCCTGCTGGAACAGGCTGAATCGGTCACCGCCCATTATTTCAATGCCCACCAGCAGGTGCTGGAAGGCGTCTATGCCCATGGCATCGAGGCGGCTGCTGGTAGAAGCGTCGCAACGCTGGAGCCCGTGCCTGCACACTCGACCGTGTTGGCCGCGGCACCGTCGTCGGAGCAACCTGTCGCCCTCAGCTATGAGCAATGGTTGCGCGCCGAGATCAGTTCGGTCACCGGCTTCAAGAACGAGCAAATCGACTTCGAACGAAGTTTCGAAAGCCTGGGCATCGACTCGCTAGGGCTGGTCGATATTTTCGAGTCGTTGGCCCAGCACTTCCCCGACAAGAAAGAACAGACCTCGGAACTCTTCGATGCCCTGACCCCTACGGCCCTGCTGGCCAGGCTTGAAACCGATCCGAAGCCGCCTGCCGCACCTTCCGAGGCGCCGTTGCCTGGCTCCGCCGATGCGCAGACGCAGCTCGGCGCGGTGCTGTTCAACGCTCTCTCACCGCTGGTTTCGGACGCACCTCAGTCACTGGACGTGAACACGCCTTTTACCGATTTGGGACTCAACGGTTTCGACCGGCAAGCCCTTTGCCAATCAATGGCGCAAGAGTGCCCCGTCAGTGAGTTTGCTGGTGAGGCATTGATGTCGCGTCGTACCCCGGAAGACGCATTGGCGCTTCTGGCAAGAATGGGCTGAGGCCCGACGGCACACGCTTCCCGCAGATGGAATGGACACCGGGTGATCGCCAGGTCACCCCGCTTTTTGGCAATCAGGAGACAGGGTATGAGTGGCGCGGTAACGACAGCGGGCGAGTTGTGCTTCAGCGCAATGGCCGGCGAATTTCCAGGGGCGTCGTCCACCGACGCACTTTGGCACTTGCTCTCGCAGGGCGGCATAGCGCCCATCCAGGCAATGCCGGCGCGCTGGCAGTTGCAGAAGGCGTCGATATTTTCGAGCAAGGCCGGCGAAAAGGATCGTGTCTACCTGGACAGCGCATTCTGCCTTTCAGATGACCCATCGACGCCTTCTCGTCATGAAGGCCGGCAGGTCGCGATCGGCAAGAACGTGCTCCGGACGCTTTTTGCCGAACTCGCGGCGCAAGGCACGGTATTGAATACCGAGCGAACCGCGTTGGTGGTCGCGACGTCCTGGAGCGATGAAAGTTATTTCGCCACGGCAGTGCCCGGCAGTACCGACACGCCATCCGGTGTCACGCCCGGTGAACAGGTGGCCGGGCTGGCGCGCGCTTTTGCCTTGGGAGGCCCGGCCTTATCGGTGGACACCGCTTGCAGTTCGTTCCCCTATGCCATCGACATGGCCAAGGCTCTGCTCAACAGTGGCCAGGCGGACAAGGCGATCATCATGGCGCTCAACACCGTTCTGCCCCCGGCATTGTTCCTTGGTTTCTCCCAACTGACGGCTTTTTCCGCCCGGGCCAGCATGCAGGCGTTCGGCGAGGATGCCGACGGAATTGTGCCGGGCGAATGCGCCACGGCTTTTCTGGTCGAGCCCGTGGCCGATGCCCTGAACGCCCGACGCCGGCCGCTGGGCGTGCTGAGAGGGTTGGGGCTTTCTGCTGATGGTGCCGAAGGGTCGGTGTTTGCACCGGGCAGGCAGGCCCAGTATCGCGCCTATCAACGGGCTTACATGGACCTTGATCCAGGCCGCGTGGATTACATCGAAACCCACGGCACCGGCACCCCGTTAGGGGATGCGACCGAACTGGCCTCGCTGAACAGCTTCTTCGCTGCCCATCGCAGCGCCGAGGAGAAAATCGCCATCGGTTCGATCAAGTCCGTTATCGGCCATCCCTTGGCTGCGGCGGGAGGCGCTTCGCTGGCCAAGGCGTTGATGATCCTGCGCCACAAGGGCATCCCACCCCAGCCGGACTACCGTCCCAGTCTGAAAGTCGACGACACCTGCCTGCGCCTGGCGACACAGCGAGTCCAGCCACTGGAGGATCGTCAATCGCCGATCCGCATAGGCATTTCCAGCTTCGGCTTCGGTGGCGCCAACGCCCATCTGGTGGTGGATGAATATGTGCCCGATGGCCTCCCTGCCCCCACGCCGGTGGCTTCAGGCGTGCAGATCCTGGACCTCGCGATAGTCGAGGCGGAAGCCGCACTGGGCGGTTGCGATTCACTGCACTCGTTCAAACGGCGGCTTGAGCAACCGGCTAGCCCACCGGTCGCTTTCCCTTACGGGCGTTTTGTCGATGGCAAGGGGGCCTCGGCCGGGCCGTTGTCGGGGAGATTCCTGAACCAGGACCGCGTCATCGATATCGACGGTTTTGGCATGGGGCCAAAGCCCCTGGCCCACGTCGATCCCTTCAAATTGTTGATCACCGACCGCGTCAATCACCTGTTGCGGCGCCTGCCAGGCGTTGCCGGATCCGCCGGTACGGCAATGGTCATGTGCTGCAACATGGGCGGGGAGCGGTTCAGCAATGCCTACAGCAGTGCCGAGCAATTCTATTCACGGGCCCAAGGCAGCCCGCCGGGCGTGGAAGTGACCGACGTGGCAACCATGTTGCCGAACATGTTGTCCGGCTACCCGGCGCAGATTTTCGATTTCAAGGGTTTCCATCAGACCCTGGCCGGCTCACCAGGGCTGTTCTGGCAAACCCTGCTGGCGTCCCGGCAATGGTTCGACGACGGCATCACGACGCTGCTGCTCGGAGCCGGCCGCTTCATCAGCGGCGAAATCGAGGTCGACCGTGCTCGCCGCAGCGCTACGCCGCAAGGTGAAGGGCTCGGGCTGCTTGCGCTGCGTCCTTATCGAGCGGGTTCAACGGACACGCCCCTGCTGGTGATTCGCGCAGCGGTCCTCGCCCATGCCGCGGCTTCGCTGGACGAAGCGTACCGATTGGCCGGCAAGGAGCGCGCCCAGTACGCGGTGGTCGAGGTTTGTGAGTTGCAGCCCGATAACACCCCTGTGGACGGGGCGTTGCAGGAGATGACCGGTTTTCTGGCTGAAGCCTGCGGCATCGAAACGCTCTTGTCGGTGACGATGAGCTCAGCGGCTCACACGGTGATCGAGGTGCGTGAGGCCGGCAAGGTTGTGATGTGGCTGTTCACTGAAAAACTGCGGGAATGGAACCCCGCGACGGCGAGCCCCGCCCCTGCGATCAAACACCCGTTCACGTTGCGCTTTGCCCACGAGCCCCATGAGCTGCAGCAGGTGATCACGCCGGTGCATGCCGGCGAAATCGTCCGCGAACCACAACACGACGGTGTCGATGTGTTGCAACTCAGTGACATGCTGACCAGCACGGTTCTGGCCGGGTTGCGGGTGCGAGTCCGGGCCATGGAGGGGCTGTTCGCCCTGCACCGGGGGGCTCGTACCCAGCGCCCGGCGCCCTGGCAGCGTCGAGCGGAACACGTGGTGATTTCCCACATCCAGCGCGAGCCGCGTGCGCTGCGGGCACGGCTGGTGGTAGACGAAGGTCACCCGTATTTCTTCGACCATCCGCTGGATCACATCCCCGGCATCCTGTTGCTCGAAGGGGTAATGCAACTGATCGAACTGGCCATGCCCCCGCTGAATGGTCGCGTCGCCTACGTGAAGACGCTCAGCATCAAGTTCCAGCAATACGTCCAGAAGGAGGACGTGATCGACCTGCGCCTGGAGCAAGGCCACGATGGCCAGGAGTTTCAGGCAACCGTCACGCAGGCTGGAAAAGTCACGTGCACCTGCGTTCTGGGCATGGGCTACAGCTCGGCCTTCGAGACCTCGCCGGCGGCTGAGTTCACGGCCGCGCGCTGTGTCGACAAGGCCCTGCTGCACAAGGCCCGGGAGGAAAATGTCATCGTCAGCGCCATGAGCAGCCTCGCCCAGGGGCTGAGCGTGGATACGGTCAGCCTGCCGGATGGGCATTTTTTCCACGAGGGCGATCCCGAGCATTTCTCGATGGTGTATTTCCTCGAGGTTGCCCGCCAGTGCTACATGCAGATTGCCCACGGTCATCTGCGTATTCCGCTCAACACCCCGATGAACCTGCTGGCCCTGAGTTTCACCCTGGACCGGCCAATTCCGAGGAACAGCCCGTTGTCACTCGCTCCGCAAGCGAGCCTCGGGACGCAGCTTCAATCATTCAAGACCAACCGTATCCATATCGACCTGTTCAACCGGGGCGAAAAGATCGGCCAAGCCAATATCACCGCTCAAGTATTGAGCCAGGCCGCGCCTGCTGCCTGAGGCCGGGCGTTGATCAAACTCAGGGGCACAAGTGTGCCCGCAACAGACAGGGTGTCGCCGTGAACGATGTCAAGGTTCAACTCATAGTCAAATCACCACCGTCGGAAATCTGGAAGATCTGGAGCAATTTCCAGGAAGCCCCGCTCTGGGATACCGACGTCAGCCATTGCCAACTCGAGGGCCCGTTCCAGGCGGGAACCGCGGGTCAGTGTGTGCTCAGGAATGGCTTGAAAATGCCATTGAGGCTGCTGGCCGTGGAACCGCAGGAAAGCTATCGCAACAGCGCGAGACTGCTTTGGATACGGCTCGAATTCGACCACCGGATGCGCAGGCTGTCTCCGGACGAAACCCAGGTCATCCATAGCGCCATGATCTCCGGCCCGTTGAGCTTCGTGTACCGCGGGCTGCTGCGCAAAATGCTGACGACTGCAATGACCACGGCGCTGGGCAATCTCAGAGCCCTTGCCGAACAACGCGCCAACGCTGTCGACGCCCCGGAGCGCGACAAAGCGCAAGCACATCTGCACCTCGTATGACCTGTTCGCGACGTCAGCGCCGCGCGCGCCGGCTCTCGCAATCTTTTGAATAACGGCACACTTCGGACCGAGCATGAACTTACTGAAAAACACTCAATACCTGGTGATGGGCATCATCGGCATGGGCGCTGTTGCCCCGGCGTCCACCTTCGCCGACACGCTGGGCCCCTACGCCAGCCTCATGGGCGGCCTGAACTGGGTATCGGCGCAGGACCTCAACCAGAACAACCTGGATTTCGTCGAGATGGAATTCAACCAGCCGCTCCATTCCGGCTACGCCACCGGCCTGGCGTTAGGCTGGCGCTTCCCGGTCGGGCTGCGCCCGGAGGTGGAACTCGGATATCGCGAAAATACCCTGACCCAGTTCAACAACCGGGTCTATGAGGGCGGCGGGAGCATCGATGGCGAAGGCGAAGAGAAAGCGGCCAGCCTGATGGTCAACCTCTGGTACGACGTCTTGAACCTGCCCGCGCCTTTCAACCGGTTTACCCCTTACCTGGGCGGCGGCCTGGGTTACGCCACCCTCACGGTCAGCGGTCTGGAAGCCGGTGGCGTGGAGTTCGGCGGTACTCACCGCGACACCGTCTCGGCCTACCAACTGGGTGCCGGGGTGGGTTATGAGCTGAACGAAAACTGGTCGATGTCCCTGGATTACCGCTGCCTGAGAACGCGCGAGGCGCACTTCGGCGACATCGAACGGCTGCCTCAAGGCGATGTCAGCACCGAATATGAAGCCCAATCGGTGATGCTGGGCCTGCGTTACTGGCTCTGAATCGGCAGCCAGACCGGCGCCTTGCCTCGACGAGGCGCCCTCCTCGGCGACGTCAAGCCGCCGAGCTTTGCCACGGCCCCTCCCCCAGCGCTGCGGCGATCGTCCGTTCGCCCAGCGCCAGTCCCACGCTCATGCCCAAGCCGGTATGCATCAGCACTGCCGTGACGCCCTGCGCAGCCGAAATCACGCTGAACGGTCCCGGCCCCCGCGCGCCATATACACCCTGCCAGCGTTCCAGTACATCGATCTCGCCGCCCAGGGTGTGCTGCGCCAGGTCAATCAGGATGCGGTCCACCTGCTCGGCGTTGAACGGTGAAATGTCGCTGCCGTAGACATGGGAATCGCCGATGATCAGGTCACCGTAGGGGGTTGGACTGATGAGCAGATGGATGCCATGGGCTTCGAGCTCTGGCTGGTGCGTGCGGATCTGCGTGCGGATGGCCTGCGCTTCAGGCAGGTCGGCAAAGGCGCCGTAGTGCACGCAGCTCAGGCCCGTGAGTAACGCGTGGCGTAACGCCAGGGGCTGGCGCGGCCGTACGCGGAGCATTTGCAAGCCGCACACTTGCGGGTTGAGCCCGGCGATTTGCTCGGCCAGCAGCGTCTGATAGTCATGGCCCGAGCACACCACAATGTGCCGCGCGGTAAAGCGTCCGGCGCTGGTGAGCGCACGGTGGGGTTCGACATCGCGGACCAGCGTCGAAAAATGGAATTCGACGCCCAACGCCCGGGCCAGGTAATCGACGATCTGCGGCAGTGCCTCGCGGGAATACAACTGTTGGTCGTCGAGGCCAAGCAATGCCGCGCGGTGATGGGCAAAACGGCCATCGTAAAGCACCGCCAACGCCTCGCCACGCAACAGCTCGGTGCGGTAACCCAATGCTGCGCCCCGCCCGCTCACGAACGCTTCGAGCAGCGCTTCTTCGGCTTCCGTTCGGGCGAACAGCAGCGAGCCTTGCTGATGCATATGCAGCCCGGCAGCCTGGCCCAGCGTTTTCCACAAACCGTTCGCCTGGCGTGCCAGGTCCAGCATGACACCCGGCGCCTGGCCGCCGACCAGGGCCTGGCCGAAGTTGCGTACCGAGGCGCCCAGGGGCGTATGGCTACGCTCGAACACCTTGACCTTGAGGCCGCGCCTGGCGCCAGCCCAGGCGTGGGCCAGGCCGAGAATGCCGGCGCCGACAATCAGCAGGTCACAGTCGTGCTCAGACATGAAAACTCCTTGAAAACAATCAACGGATAAGGCCCGGCTCGACACAGCCGGGCCTGTGAACAGTACAGAACAGAGCTTATTTGGCGACCGGCTCGGACTTGCCGTCGTAACGCTTGCGCCACTCGGCCAGCACCTTGTCGCGGTTCTCCGATGCCCAGGCGAAATCATTGCGGATCAAGCGTTGTTCATAGTCCGTCGGCAGCTCGGGCAGGCGTTCGGCGATGCCCGGTTGCGCCAGGACCGCGAAGTTCGCTTTGTATAACTGCATCGCCTCGGAGCTGGCGGAGAAGTCAGCGAGTTTTCTGGCAGCCGCCAGCTTCGGCGTGCCTTTGATGATGGCGGTGGCTTCGATTTCCCAGCCCAGGCCTTCGGCAGGCAGGACGATGTCCAGCGGCGCGCCTTTGCGCTTGAGCTGGATGGCTGGGTATTCGAACGAAATGCCGATGGGGAACTCGCCGGCGGCGGCCAGCTTGCAGGGCTTGGAGCCGGAGTGTGTGTACTGGCCGATATTGGCGTGCAACTTGTCCATGTAGGCCCAGCCCTTGGTCTCGCCGAAGGTCTGCAGCCAGGCACTGACGTCCAGGTAACCGGTGCCGGACGACGCCGGATTGGGCATGACGATCTTGCCTTGGTACACGGGGTTGGCAAGGTCTTCCCAGCGGGTGGGCTTGGGCAGGCCGAGCTTTTGCGCTTCCACCGTATTGAAGCAGATGGCGGCGGCCCAGACGTCCATGCCGACCCAGGTGGGCGGCGTGTCGGCGTCGCGGTATTGGGCGGAAATCTGGCCGAGGTTCGCCGGGCTGTAGGCGTCCAGCAGGCCCTGCTGCTTGAGAATCGCCAGGCTCGAGCCTGCCAGACCCCAGACCGCATCGGCTTGCGGGCGATCCTTTTCCGCCAGCAGCTTGGCGGTGACGATGCCGGTGGAATCGCGCACCCACTTGATCTCGATGTCCGGGTTTTGCTGCTCGAAGGCCTGTTTGTAGGCCTTGAGCTGCTCGACTTCGAGGGCCGTGTAGACGGTCAGTTCGGTATTGGCATGGGCCTGCAGAACACAGGCGGCAAGCAGGCCGGCGGCCCAGGCAGTGCGTTTGGACATGGTACGGCTCCGTGTCAGTCAGTGAAGTTTTTCAGGCATGGGACGGCAATACGCCGCGGGCCAGTTGTCTGTTGATGTGGTCAATCACGGCGGGCAGTTCGGCGATCGTGTCGATCAGGTAATGCGGACGGCTTGCGGCAAACAAGCCGTCGATGCGCTCGCGTTCGGCCGCCAGCTGCTGCGCCGACAGAGCCTGGAACTGCTCCCAGTCGAGGCCGAGAAAATTGCCGGAAAACCTCAAGGCCACGGTCCACATCCCTGCCCTGCGGCCTTCGAGGATGCCGGGCTCGGTGTCATCGACTTTCACGCAGGCGGCGACATCGTCCAGGCCCAGGGCAATCACATTGGCCAATGCCTGCGCCGGGCTTGGCCGGCCTTTGGGCACGTCGTCGGTGGCGACCACATGATCGGGGTTGTAACCCTTGGCGGCGGCCAGTTCGACAACCTTGTCCATCACCTGCCGCGGATAGCCTGAGCAACTGCCGATCCTGAGGCCGCGCTGGCGCAGGGCGGCGATGCTCTCCAGTGCGCCGGGAATCAGGTCCGAGTGGTCGGCGACCCTGGCGATCTGCAGCGGCATGAAGCGCTCATAAATAGCAGTCACGTCGTCATCGCTCGGTGCGCGCCCGAACCGGCGTGCAAACCGTTCCGCCACGGCCGGTTGGTTGCACAAGCTGCGGATGTGGTCCCATTTGCCCATGCCCATCGGGCCACGGGCTTCCTCCAGGCTGATCTCGATGTCGAAGCTGGCAAAGGCTTCGACGAAGATCCGTGTCGGCGCGAACGAACCGAAGTCCACCACGGTCCCGGCCCAATCGAGAATCGCTGCCTGCAGGCGAGTTGGTGTTTGGTAGTGCATCAGAGTCTCCAGGAGTTGTTCAAAGGCCCGGTGCCGGCTGGCGCCAGGCCTGGGAGCGGCGCAGCAGGCGGCGCGACAGCATTGCCAGCAGCAGCGATACGCTGGCCGAAGTCAGCAGGATCAGCGTCGCCATCGCGGCGGCCCCGCCGACGTTGCCGGCGTCGTCCATGTTCAGCACGGCCACCGCAGCCAGAACGCTGTCAGGGCTGTAGAGAAAAATCGCCGCTGAGACCGTGGTCATCGCCGACACGAACAGGTAACGAACGATGTCGAGCAATGCCGGCAGGCAAATGGGCAGCGTCACCCGCAGGAAGTGGCGAACCAGCGGGACTTTCAGCGCCAGGGAGGCGGCCTCGAACTCATCGTCGAGTTGGCGCAAGGCGGTGCTGGCCGTCATATGCGCCGTTGTCAGGAAGTGCGCGACCGTACAGACAACCAGCAAGGCCAGGCTGCCGTAGAGGCTACCGAGCGGATTGCCCGGCAGATTGAAAAAGAACACGTAGCCCAGGCCCAGCACCAGCCCGGGCACGGCCATCGGGACGAAGCTGAGCAGCCGCAGGGTGCGCGTCAATGCGCTCTGCCGAGTCTTCTCGATCAGGTAGGCACCGGTGAAGATCGCCAGGCTGCCGAACGCCGCGCTGCACACCGCCAGCAGCAGGCTGTTGCGATAGGCCAGCCAACCGCCGGGCAGTTCGGAGAAGGCATAGTTGTCAAGGGACAAGGACAGGTCGTACGGCCAGAACTGCACGAGCGATGCGTAGACTGCCATGCCGAACACGCCGAGCAGAACGCCGCCGATCAGTGCCGTGACGCTCAGGAAGGCTGCATCCCGCCCCCGCGAAGGTTGCGGGTGATACACCTGTGCGCGACCGCCCATGGCTTCGCGTTGAGTACGGCGCAGCCACATGTCCACGGCGAAACTGAGCAATGCGGGCAGCAGCAGAATCATGCCGATCAGCGCGCCGCGACCAAACTGCTGCTGGCCAACGACGGACTTGTAGGCTTCCAGCGCCAGCACCTGATAGTCGCCTCCGACCGTGACCGGCACGCCGAAATCGGTGATGCACAAGGTGAACACCAGGCAGAAAGCCGCGAACACCCCTTGCCGGCTGCCGGGCCAGGTGATGGTGCAAAACGTCCGCCATGGCGAGGCGCCCATGCTTGAGGCCGCGTCGAACAGCCGTGCGTCCGCCAGCGCCAGCGCCGACATCAGCACCATCATGGCATGGGGAAAGGTGTAGATCGCCTGCCCCAGGACAATGCCCCAGAAACCATAGATGTTGCCGGCGCTGAAATCGCGCAGCAGCCCCTGGTTGCCGAACAGATAGATCAGCGCAATGCCGGGCAGCATCGAGGGAGCCAGCAGCGGCAGCAGCGAGATGCCCCGCCACACCGGCTTTGCCACGATGCAGGTGCGCTGCAATGCGTAGGCGAACGCATAGGCCAGCGGCACGACGATAAGCGCGACGGTCATTGAAACCGTCAGGCTGTTGCCCAGCAGCCAGCGGAAATTGGCACTGGCCAGCAGCGTCAACGCCGCTTGCAGGCCACCACCCTGGCTGGCATCGCCGCTGAAGGCGCGCCACAGCATGGCGAGCAAGGGCAGCAATACCGCCAGCACCAGCAACACCAGCAGCAGCCACTGACCGCCGCGTATGAACAATCGGTCTGCGAGGTCACCGGGCACCTGAGGTGCCTGCACTGCGGTCGGCTTGAGGATCATCGTGTTTTGCATATCAATTGAACACCTGCAGGCTGTGGGCCGGCAGCGCGATTTTCAGCCGCGCCTGGGGCAACCCGGGCATGGCCTGCGGCTCCAGCTCGGCGAGCAGGGTGTGGCCCGGCAACGCGTCCAGCTCGAAGCTCAGCCGGCAGCGGTTGCCGAGGAACGTCAGCTCGCGCAGTTGCGCATCGAACAGGTTGGCTTCGGGCGTCAACGGGTTGATCCGGATGGCTTCCGGACGGCAGAAAAGTCGACCGCTGCGCCCCACGTCAGCGGCCTCCACGCTGAGGCTGAGCCCGCCGACGCGAACCTGTCCGTCGTGCCCGCGCTCGAAAGGCAGCCAGTTGCCCTGGCCGACGAAATCAGCCACAAAGGCGCTCGCCGGCGCGCGGTAGATCTGTTGCGCACTGGCGAACTGTTCGACGCGGCCCTGATTGATCACCGCGATGCGATCGGCCATCAGCATCGCCTCGTCCTGGTTGTGGGTGACCATCAACGTGGTAATGCCCAGGCGTTTCTGCAGCTGACGCAACTCGCCGCACAGGTGCTCGCGCACCCTGGCATCGAGTGCCGACATCGGTTCATCGAGCAGTAACAGCGAGGGCGCCGGAGCCAGGGCGCGGGCCAACGCCACCCGCTGCTGCTGGCCGCCGGAGAGCTGGCCGGGATATTTTTTCTCGCTGCCACACAGCCCGACCAGTTCCAGCATCTCACCGACCCGGCTGCGGATCGTCTCGCGGTGGTTGCCCGCCAACCCGTAGCCGATGTTCTGCTCCACGGTCAGGTTGGGAAACAGCGCATAGGACTGGAACAGAATGCCGTAGTCGCGAGCCTGCGGTGCCAGGGCGGAGACATCCCGCGCGCCGATCATGATCGTGCCGCGGTGTTGCCGTTCCAGGCCCGCTATGCAGCGCAACAAGGTGGTCTTGCCGCAGCCGGAAGGCCCAAGCAGGCACACCAGCTCACCGGCGGCGATTTCCAGCGATACCCCGTCCAACGCCTTGAAGGCGCCGAAGCCTTTATGGATGTCGCGTATCTGCAGGTCTACGGAAGGTGTTCTTGTCATGACATAACCTCGATGAGCTGTCAGCTCGACGAGGGTCATGGTAGGCAGGCAGTACGAAGGCTTGATTGCAGTTGGCTAAAAGCTGCCGATAGTGACATCGGCGGATTTGTGTAGCGAATTCAGGATGCGCTGGTCTCTCGTGCCAGGCCGAGGAATGCCGACGGCAGTCGGGCCTGGCGGCGCTCCTTGAGGCAGTACAGATATTCGGCGATCAGCGGCGCGCCTTCCAGCTCAACCACCTTGAGCTGTGGATTCTCCGGCACCTCGTGACGGGCAATGATGCTGATGCCGATGTTGCGCAGGACCGCTTCGCGAATCGACTCGCGACTGCCGATCTCCAGCAGCGGCCCGGTCGCCACCCCAGCCTCGCGCAGCAGCGTTGTGGTGAGCGCGCGGGTGGTGGAACCGGTTTCGCGCATCAGCAGGCAATGCCCGGCCAGGGCGCTCGGGGCGACACGGTCGTGGCTGGCCAATGGGTGCTCGCGATGTACCGCCAGCACCAGTGGATCGTGCCCCAGCACCAGCCGGGTCAGGCGCGCATCCTCGACCAGTTGCGAGGACGCGGCCAGGTCCACGCGATACTCCTCCAGCGCCTCGATGACCTGCAGTGAGTTGCCGATTTCCAGGGTCACTTCGCACAGCGCAAACTGCTCGCGAAAAGCCTTGATGATATCCAGCACGTAATACGGCGCGGTGGCACCGATGCGCAACGTGCCTTGCACCTGGCCGCTGTTGCGCAGGAAAAACTCGATGTCGGCCTCCTGCTGCAACAGTTTCTGCACCATCGGCAACAGCTGCGCGCCCTGGTCACTGAGTGTCAGGCGGCGCCCGCCGCGATAGAACAGTTCGACGCCGTACTGGGCTTCCAGGCTGCGGATCTGCGTGGTCACCGTCGGCTGGCTGAGCCCGAGTTTCTTGGCCGCCTGGGTGGCGCTGGCCAGGCGAGCGACCATGTGGAAAGACTTCAGCTCGGCGCTGAGCATGTCGTGACGCTCCAGAAAAGTGACGGGACAATCTACTTGAGAAAAATGGTCTATTTGTGGCGACGGAGCTTGCTCCCGCTCGGCTGCGAAGCAGTCGTAAAGCGCCGGGTGCGGTGTGTCTGATACTCCGATCTGGCAGGTTTTGGGGCCGAATCTCGGCCCAACGGGAGCAAGCTCCCTCGCCACGGGTTTGTCGATTGTCTTGGTTGAACAGCATTACGCTTGCATCGTGGCTTTGACCTTGTAGCATCCCCGCATCGAAACGGGCCAGGATTTACCTGGTCGGCAGAAACGATCAAGATTGCACCTGTTCGTCTACCCTCACAATGCGCCAGGCCAACGCGGCTCCTCAAAGCGTGCCTGGCGCTTGAACACTCACGCCCCACATGCACCGGAGATTTACATGCTCAAGCGTACCCTGGCACTGGCCGTCGGTTTGACCCTGTCCCTGAGCTCCCTTCTGACGCAGGCGGCCGATACCTTGAAGGTCAGCGCGATTCCCGATGAAGCGCCGACCGAACTGCTGCGCAAGTTCAAGCCGCTGGGGGCGTACCTGGAGCAAAAAATCGGCATGAAAGTCGAGTTCGTACCGGTGAGCGATTACCCCGCCGTGGTCGAGGCGCTGGCAACCGACCGGATCGACCTGGCCTGGCTGGGCGGTTTCACCTTCGTGCAGGCTCGCCTGAAGACTGGTAACGCCATTCCGCTGGTGCAGCGCGAACAGGATGCCCAGTTCACCAGTAAATTCATCAGCGCCGACCCTGCGGTCAAATCCCTGGCCGACCTCAAGGGCAAAAGCTTTGCCTTCGGTTCGATCTCTTCCACCTCGGGCAGCCTGATGCCGCGTTATTTCATGCTCAAGGACGGCATCAAGCCGGAAACCTATTTCAGCCGCGTCGGCTACTCGGGCGCCCATGATGCGACGGCGGCCTGGGTCCAGGCGGGCAAGGTCGATGCCGGTGTGCTCAACGCCAGCGTCTGGGACAAACTGGTGGCGGCCGGCAAGGTCGACACCAGCAAGGTCAAGGTGTTCGCGACTACCCCGGCCTACTTCGATTACAACTGGACCGTGCGCGGCACGCTCGACCCGGCACTGGCGGCGAAGATCAAGGCGGCGTTCCTGGACCTCGATCCGGCGAACCCGAAGGACAAGGAAATCCTTGATCTGCAGGCCGCCAGCCGCTTCATCGAGACCAAGCCCGAGAACTACAAAGGCATCGAAGAAGCCGCACGCGCCGCCGAACTGCTGAAATGACATTACGTCTGACCCGAGCCAGCGTCATCCACGCCAACGGTGCGCAGGCGCTGCGTGGCGTGGATCTGCACATTGGCGCGGGGGAACAGGTCGCCATCATCGGCCCGTCCGGCGCGGGCAAGTCGAGCCTGCTCAATGTGCTCGCAACCGCCCTGCGGCCGGGCGCTGGCGAGGTGCAGGTACTGGGCGAGCCAGTCTGGCAATTGTCCGCGCGCCGGCGGCAGCGTCTGCGCGCACGCATCGGCCTGGTCCACCAGGCGCCTCCCCTGCCGCCGCGCCAACGGGTGGTCACCGCGGTGCTGGCCGGCAAGCTCGGCCAGTGGGGCCTGGGCAAGAGCCTGCTGAACCTGCTGCACCCGCTGGACATTCCCGGCGCTCGGGCGGCGTTGGCCCGGCTGGATCTGGGCGACAAGCTGTTCGCGCAATGCCAGCAGTTGTCCGGTGGGCAGCTGCAACGCGTCGGCATTGCCCGCGTGTTGTACCAGGCGCCCGAGGTATTGCTTGCGGACGAGCCGGTATCGGCGATGGACCCGGTGTTGGCCGAGCACACACTTGCGGTGCTCTGCCAGCATGCCCGGGAGCACCGCGTGACCCTGGTCACCAGCCTGCACGCGGTAGAGCTGGCGCTGGCGCATTTTTCCCGGATCATCGGTCTGCGTGACGGGCAGATTCTGTTCGACTTGCCGACCGAAGCGGTCGACCGCCAACTGCTCGACACGCTTTATGCCAACGAGCAATTGGAGTCCATGTCGAGCCCTCCACTCCCTACGAGCGTGCAGATTCCGCGATGCTGAAGCGTGACGCCCGGGACCCCGCCACCCGCCCTCGCCTGCTCCTGACCCTGTTGGCCCTGGCCTTGCTGTGGCCGGGCATTCGGTTCAGCGAGGTCGACCTCGGCGTGCTGCTGGCCAGCGACAGCCAGAGTGAAATGGGCCGGTTCGTCGCGGCGTTCTGGCCACCGGCCCATGACGAGACGTTTGTCGACCTGCTGCTGCAAGCCACCCTGCAGACACTGGCGATTGCCACCGCCGGCATGGCCCTGGCGCTGCTGGTGGCGGTCCCCGCGAGCCTGCTGGCCAGCCGCGCATTGTCCTTGTCGGCCGCCTACCGCTCCGGCAGGCCTGGCAATCTCGGCCAATGGTTGCGTTGGCCGATACGCAGCCTGTTGATCTTCCTGCGCAGCGTGCCGGAAATCGTCTGGGCCTTGCTCTTCGTGCGCGCTGTCGGCCTGGGTCCGACGGCCGGGGTGCTGGCGATCGCCATCACGTACAGCGGCATGCTGGGCAAGGTCTATGCGGAAATCTTCGAATCGGTCGACCAGCGCCCGGCACACGCATTGATGCAGGCCGGCAGCGGCCGGCTCGCGGCGTTCTGCTACGGGATCCTGCCCAACGTCGCCGCCGAGCTGCTGTCGTACACCGTGTATCGCTGGGAATGCGCCATCCGCGCGTCAGTGGTGATGGGTTTTGTCGGCGCGGGTGGCCTGGGCCAGCAGATGGACCTGTCGTTGCGCATGTTCGCCGGCGGTGAAGTGGCCAGCCTGCTGCTGACCTTCCTGGTGCTGGTGATGTTCGCCGATCAGCTCAGCCGCCTGCTGCGCTGGAGACTGGCATGAATCGGCTGTTCAACGTGCTATTGCTGCTGGGCATTTGTGCGGCGGTCGTCGCTTCGTTCGGCTATCTGGGCATCGACCTGGGCGCGTTGGGTGACAGCGCGAGCCTCAAGCAGATGGCCGCTTATGCGCAACGCTTCCTCAGTCCGGACCTGAGCCCGGCGTACCTCAAGGCGATCGGCCACGGCGCGCTGGAAACCATCGCCATGTCCGCCATCGGCACATTGCTCGCGGCGGTGCTGGGGCTGGCACTGGCACTGCCGGCCGCCGGGCGCCTTGGCTGGCCGTTGCAAAGCGTCTCGCGCCTGGTGTTGAACGCGTTGCGCGCGGTTCCGGAACTGGTGTGGGCGGCGCTGATGGTGTTTGCCGCCGGGCTCGGCCCCAATGCCGGCACGCTGGCGCTGACCCTGCACACCATCGGCGTGCTCGGCCGGCTGTTCGCCGAGGCGCTGGAAAACACCCCGTCGCAGCCCGCCGATGCGATCCGTTTGCAAGGTGGCAGCGCGCTCGCGGCTTTCTGCTACGGCACCCTGCCCAACCTGATGCCGCAGCTGCTCGCCTACACCCTCTACCGCTGGGAGAACAACATTCGTATGGCCAGTGTGCTGGGCTTCGTCGGCGCCGGCGGCCTGGGCCAGATGCTCTATGTCAGCCTCAGCCTGTTCCAGGAAGCCCAAGGCAGCACGGTGATCCTGGCCATGCTGTTGCTGGTCTTCATAGTCGATACCCTGAGCAGTTGGAGCCGCCAGCGCTGGGTCAAGGCCTGACGGCCGCCCGGCGCGCCGTCACCACAGCGCCATCGAGTAACTGACGATCAGGCGATTTTCGTCCAGGTCATTGCCGAAGTTCGAGCGCACCGAGGCATTGCGCCATTTGAGCCCCAGCCCCTTCAACGTGCCGTCCTGGATCACATAGGCGATATCGCTGTTGCGCTCCCATTCCTTGCCTTCACCCGGCGCGCTGCGTTGCACGTTGTCGCCACTGATGTAGCGGGTCATGAACGTCAGCCCCGGCACGCCGAGGCCGGCAAAGTTGTAGTCGTAACGGGCCTGCCAGGAGCGCTCGTCGACATTGGCGAAATCACCGATCTGGACGAAGTTGACCAGATACGGATCGCTGCGCGAGATGTAGGGAAATGGGTCGTCGCCGCTCATGCGTTGGTAACCCAGGCCCAGGGCGTGCCCATCGAGGCTATAGGTGAACATCGCCCCGAACGCCTGGTTGTCGATAGCGCGGAAGCTGCCGTCCTCGGTGCTGCGGGAATAACGCACGTCGCTTTTCAATGATTGGCCCGCGCCCAGGTCCAGGCTATGGACCAAGCCCAGGTAGTTCTGCTGATAGATGTCCTCCAGTTTGCCGTAGCGGTATTGCGCCGTTAGATTCGGCAGGAACTGGTAGTCCGCTCCGGCGAACTGGAAGCGGTCGCTGATGCCTCCAATGCGGTTGGCCGTCATGTCCTGATAGTGGGTGGAGTCGACGAAGTTGATCTGTGTAAGCTGCCCGGCAGTCAGCTTCAGACGGTCGATTTCCTGCACGCTCAACAGCCCGCCCTTGAAGGTCCCGGGGAGCAGGCGCGTATCGTTGGAATTGACCACCGGGTCCTTGATTTGCAGGGTGCCCACTTTCAGGGTGCTGTTGGACAAGCGTGCCTTCGCGGTGAGGCCAAGTTCGCCGTAGCGGTCCTGGGAACCCCCGGACGAGTCTGCCTGCAACAGATTGGTGCCTGCCGTACCGCCGCCCGAATCCAGTTTGAAACCGGCCATGGCCAACGCGTCCAGCCCGAACCCCAAGGTCCCGGCGGTGTAGCCCGACTCGATGCGCAACAGGAAGCCTTGCGCCCACTCCTCGGCCTTGTCCCGCGCGCCCTCCTGCCGAAAATCGCGGTTGAAGTAGAAGTTGCGGGCTTCCAGGCTGGCCTTGCTGTCGCTGATGACATCGGCGTGAGCACTCGACGCGCTCATCAGACCGAGGCCGAGCAACGTGCCCACGGGTTTACGGTTGAAATGATTAGCGATGAAGCGGTGCATGGCGTGCTCCTTTTTTATGGGCGCGAGTGTTCCCGTCGGGGACGGCTGGCGCGCCTCGCTTATTGTTTGGGGCAGTGTCTTGAACGTCGCCCATGGAGGCGACGTGACGTTCTCGCAAGAGAGACGATGAACCCGTGGCGAGGGAGCTTGCTCCCGCTGGGCTGCGCAGCAGACCCATTTTATGAACGCTTCGCGCTCAAGCGGGAGCAAGCTCCCTCGCCACGGGATATCAATCGTTCAAGCGAACAACATTGACGTCGGGGCAGATTCTTCCCACCGGCGCCGGACAGCGTCAAACGGGAAAAAAGCCGGCTCGGGCATAAGAAAATCTGATGCATGGCGGGTCGCAGCTGATCTGACTTCGCTGCCTTGAGCGTCGGATAACTTTTTGTTGTCAGGGGGTACCAGTTTTCCTTGTTGGACGCCGTTGTCCGGGGCTTCTACAAAGGAGCTCTAACAAAAAACCAATGGAGATCCCAGATGCCGCCGTCCGCCCTGACATTCGAACAACTGCAGCAGTGTTCACCCCAGGCCCTGCGCCAGAACATCGCGGCCGGCCGCTACCATGGCCACACCAGCGGCCTGGGCCAGGGCCGGGTGCAAGCCAACATCGTGATCCTGCCGGGTGACTGGGCCGACGAATTCCTGCGCTACTGCACGCTCAACCGCCAGGCGTGTCCGGTCCTGGACGTGAGCGAACCGGGGGATCCGTTCCTGCGCAACCTCGGCGCGCCCATCGATATCCGCCACGAAGTACCGCGCTATCGGGTCTTTCGTCACGGCGAGTTGAGCGAAGAGCCGATGGACATCGAACACCTGTGGCAGGACGACATGGTGACCTTCGCTCTCGGCTGCTCGTTCTCGTTCGAGCAACCCCTGCTGGAGGCCGGTATACGCCTGCGGCACATTGACCTGGGGCGCAACGTCGCCATGTTTCGCACCAACATCGACACGCGCGCCACCGCGCGCCTGTCTGGCAAAATGGTCGTGAGCATGCGCCCGATGAAGGCCGCCGCGGCGATCCAGGCGATCCAGATCACCGGACGCATGCCCAGCGTCCATGGCGCCCCGGTCCACATGGGTGATCCGTCGTTGATCGGCATTCATTCTTTGGACACGCCGGACTATGGCGACGCGGTGCCGGTGCAAGCCGACGAGATCCCGGTGTTCTGGGCCTGTGGCGTGACGCCGCAATCGGTGGTGCAGGCTTCGCGACCGCCGCTGTGCATCACTCACGCGCCGGGTTGTATGCTGGTGACCGACGTCTTGAACAGCGCGTTGTGATACCCGACCTGAAATGGAGATCTGATGAACAGCCCGCAGCGATCAATCGAAAATTACATCCGCGCCAAGGACGGCAACCGCCCTCACCTGCTGGATCAGGCCTTCATCCAGGACGCAGTCCTGGACATGGTGGTCCGCACCGGCTCCATCGCCTTCCCGGAGCATGTCGAAGGTCGTGGCGCGATCGGTGACGTGCTGGTAAGCCGGTTCAACCAGGCGTTCGAAAACGTCTACACGTTCTGCCTGGGCAACCCTCCTCATGCCAACGTCCGCACCTACGAGTGTAAATGGTTGGTCGCGATGTCGGATAAACACAGCGGTGAGGTCAGGGTCGGTTGTGGCCGCTACGACTGGCGATTCAGCTCCGAGTCCGGGCTGTCCGAGGGGCTCACGATAACCATCGAACACATGAAGACCCTGCCGGCAGCCGAGCTTACGGAAGTCATGGCCTGGGTGTCGGGTCTGGAATATCCGTGGTGCGACGCCGCTGCGGTCCTCGGCGAGGTGCCGGATTCAAGGGCGCTTGAAGACGTGGTCCAATACCTCTCGTCCAGGGATTGCAGGACCGGTTGATCACCGGCGCTCCCGGACAATCCAATACCTAGCCCCGCCCGTTTCAGGAGCCGCCGCCCATGAATATCAAGTTTCTGGAAACCTTCGTCTGGGTCGCCCGCCTGAAGAGTTTTCGCCTCACGGCGGAAAAGCTGTTCACCACCCAGGCGTCGATTTCCAGCCGGATTGCAGCCCTGGAAGACGAGTTGGGCGTGCGTCTGTTCGTGCGTGATTCCAAGGGCGTGTCATTGACTTCCGAAGGCCAGCGGGTGCTGGAGTACGCCGAGCGCATCATGGACACCATGCACAGCATGAAAGCCGTGATCAAGGACCCGCGCCAGGTACGCGGACGGATTCGCATCGGCGCGATGGACACGGTGATCCATACCTGGCTCAGCCCGTTGGTCACGCGCCTGATGGAATGCTACCCGGCGCTGGAAATCGAACTGTCGGCCGACACCGCGAGCAACCTGTGCACGCAACTGGAGAAAGGCTACCAGGACATCATTTTCCAGACCGACATCCTGCGCCTCGACAGCGTACGCAATGCGCTCCTGACGCGTTACCCGATGCACTGGGTGGTACGCACCGGCTCATCCTATGACCGCCACTATGCATCGCTGGACGAACTGTCCCAGGAGCGCATCGTGACCTTCTCGCGCAACTCCCGGCCCCACCAGGATCTCCTGAACATGCTGCACTCGGCCAACATCGTCTCGCCGCGGATCAATTGCGTGAACTCCGCCTCGGCGATCACCCGCCTGGTTCGTGACGGCTTTGGTATCGGCGCCATGCCGGCGGCGCTGGTGGTAGGCGAATTGAACCAGGGCAGCTTGACGCTGGTGGACGGCGTGCCGCTGCCGTCGGTGATGGACATCGTCGCCAGTTGGCGGACCGGCGCGGGCATGGAGCGGGTCGAAGACATCGTCAGCCTGACGCGGGAGGTGGTGGACGACTACGTGGGGCAACTGCCGGCGCCGTACCGGTTGGTGGTAAGCGAGGCCCCGTCTAACTGTCAGTGAACTGCAACATCTCGGACTTATTCTCGGATGAGCACGCCGCGGCGAACCGCTGCCGGCGCCCGCTCGGGATGGTCCAGGGAGTCCGCCATGAAAATCAGTGTGTTCGGCAGTGGTTACGTTGGATTGGTGCAAGCCGTCGTGTTGGCCGAGGTCGGTCATGACGTGGTGTGCATGGACATCGATGAGCAGAAGATCGAGCTCTTGCGTCAGGGCCAGGTGAGCATTTTCGAACCGGGCCTGGCGACGTTGGTGCGCGAGGGGCTGGAAGCCGGGCGTTTGCGCTTTACCTGTGATGAACAGGTTGCGGTGCAGCATGGGCAGGTCCTGTTTATTGCCGTGGGAACACCCTCCAGGGAGGACGGCTCGGCGGATCTGCGCCAAGTCCTCGCCGTTGGTGAGGCGGTCGCCCGCCATCGCGAACAGCCAATTGTTGTCGTGGAGAAGTCCACCGTGCCGGTGGGCACCGGCGACATCCTGCGGGCGCACATCGACCGATGCCTGCTCAAGGCCGGTCGCCTGCTGCAGTTCGATATCGTCTCCAACCCCGAATTTCTCAAGGAAGGCTCGGCGGTCGCTGATTGCCGCCGCCCGGATCGCATCGTGATCGGCTGCGAGCGTGAGGAGGTGCGCGAAACCATGCGCGACCTGTATGCTCCGTTCAACCGCAACCATGACCGGATCCTGTTCATGGACGTGCGCAGCGCGGAGCTGACCAAATACGCCGCCAACGGCATGCTGGCGACCAAGATCAGCTTCATCAACCAGATCGCCGAACTGGCCGAACACCTCGGCGCCGACATCGAGTCGGTGCGCCAGGGTATCGGCGCCGACTCGCGCATCGGCTATCACTTCATCTACCCAGGCTGCGGCTACGGCGGTTCATGTTTCCCCAAGGACATGCGCGCCTTGATCCACACGGCCGAGCAGGCGCGTTGCTCCAGCGATCTGCTGCAAGCGGTGGAAACCATCAACCAGCGGCAGAAACACAAGTTGTTCGAACGCATCCTGGCCTTCTACCAGGGTGACCTGCGGGGCAAGACCTTTGCACTGTGGGGCCTGGCCTTCAAGCCCAACACCGACGACATGCGCGACGCGCCCAGTCGCACCCTGTTGGAAGCGCTATGGTCCGCCGGGGCCAGCGTCCGGGCGTTTGATCCGGAGGCCATGCAACAGACCCAGCTGCTCTATCCCAATGAAGCGAAACTGATGCTCATGGGCACACCGGAATCGGTGCTGGCCGGGGCCGACGCGTTAATTATCTGCACCGAATGGCAGTCGTTCAAGGCGCCGGACTTCCAGTTGATCCAGCAACGCCTCAAGGCGCCAGTGATTTTTGACGGGCGCAACCTCTACGACCCGGATCGCATGGCCGACAGGGGCTTCAGCTATTTCCCGATGGGCCGGGGGCAATCCTGCGAATTACCCATCGCGCAGCAGTCGTGGCCGCGAGCCAGAAGTGCCTGACGTTCATTGCTTCAAAATAAATGCACTCAACCAGCATTAATATGAATTTGTAAGCAGGGTTGGCGAGCGGCACACTGTGCATCGTTCCTCCCCCAATTGTTGGAACACTTAAAGGGCTTTCAGGGATTCTCCCGTAAGCCCCTTTTTTTTGTTCGTTTTTTGGATGTTCGCTTGATGCTTGCTCGCTGGTTCCCCGCTGCTATCAATACCCGCCCCACCGAATGGAGTCGCGCCGCCATCGGCATGGCCCTTGGAACAATGTTCAGTGTCTGGCTCTGTGGCCAGGTATTCGGTCTTGAAGTGGCGCAACACCTGATCGGCCCGCTCGGCGCCTCGGCCGTGCTGTTGTTTGCGGTGTCATCGGGTGCCCTGGCCCAACCCTGGTCGATCTTCGGTGGTTATCTGTGCGCATCGGTCGTGGCGTTGCTCGTCGCCCATGTGCTCGGCCGCACGCTGGGTAGCGCATGCCTGGCGGCCGGCATGGCACTGGTGCTGATGTGCTGGCTGCGTTGCCTGCATCCACCGGCCGGCGCCCTGGCGGCAACGCTGGTGCTGGCGGACGCAACCATCGTCGCCCTCGACTGGCAGGCGCTTGGCGCCGCCATGCTGGCCGGCTCCGGCCTGCTCGTCTTCGCGCTGGCCTACAACAACTTCACGCGGGTGCGCTATCCCAAGCCAGCCAGCGAGCCGGTAGCGGTGATTCCCGCCGACCATCCCCCCGTCGATCGCCAGGCGATCACCGCCGAAGACTTGAAACTTGCGCTTGAGGAAATGGAAGCATTCTTCGACGTAACCCCCGAGGATCTCGAACAATTGATCCACGCCAGCGAGCGGCATGCCAAGCGTCGCAGCATCACCGAGGTGCTGTCGGGTCGCGGCTGAGCCTGTGGCTGCTATAAATATGCAGACAGGACCTGCACGTATCCCGGTTGTGCAATGCAAATTTGCGCTGTTACGATCCCGACCGGGTACGCGCTTAAAAATTTATAAAGAACAATAAAAGCAGGGAGTTAGCGATGACAGTTCAGGTTTCATCCCAAGCTGCGGGCAGCATCGAAACCGCGCCTTACGAGGTGTTGGTCGACGTTCGCAACCACATCGGCCACCTGACCCTGAACCGCCCCGCCGGCCTGAATGCCCTGACCCTGGGCATGGTGCGCAGCTTGCAGCAGCAACTCGATAGCTGGGCCACCGATTCGCAGATCCGCGCCGTTGTCTTGCGCGGTGCCGGCGACAAGGCGTTTTGTGCGGGCGGCGATATCCGCTCGCTGTACGACAGCCACAAGCAGGGCGACACCCTGCACGAAGATTTCTTCGTCGAGGAATACGCCCTCGACCTGACTATCCACCATTACCGCAAACCGATCCTCGCCTTGATGGACGGCTTCGTGCTGGGCGGCGGCATGGGTCTGGTGCAAGGCGCCGACCTGCGGGTGGTGACCGAGCACAGCCGACTGGGCATGCCGGAAGTCGGCATTGGTTATTTCCCGGATGTCGGTGGCAGCTATTTCCTGCCGCGCATTCCCGGTGAACTGGGTATCTACCTGGGCGTCAGCGGGGTGCAGATCCGCGCCGCCGACGCGTTGTATTGCGGGCTGGCCGACTGGTATCTCGACAGCCAGAAAATCACCCAGCTCGATGAACGTCTCGACCGCCTGGACTGGCGCGATTCACCGCTCAAGGACCTGCAAAGCCTGCTGGCGAAAATGGCGGTCCAACAGTTGCCTGCCCCGCCCCTGGCCGAATTGCGGCCGGCCATCGATCATTTCTTCGCCCTGCCGGATGTACCGAGCATGGTCGAGCAGTTGCGCCAGGTCACGGTCGCCAACAGCCACGAGTGGGCGCTGAAGACCGCCGAGCTGCTGGAAACCCGCTCGCCCCTGGCGATGGCGGTGACCCTCGAAATGCTGCGACGCGGCCGGCACCTGAGCCTGGAAGACTGTTTTGCCCTGGAGCTGCACCTGGACCGGCAATGGTTCGCGCGCGGCGACCTGATCGAAGGCGTACGTGCCCTGCTGATCGATAAAGACAAGAACCCGCGCTGGAACCCACCGACCCTGGAAGCGCTGGACGCCGACCATGTGGCGAGTTTCTTCGACGGCTTCGACTACCACGGGAATTGAACATGCACGACCTTGAGCTGACCGAAGAACAAGTGATGATCCGCGACATGGCCCGTGATTTCGCCCGCGGTGAAATCGCGCCCCACGCCCAGGCCTGGGAAAAAGCCGGCTGGATCGACGATGGGCTGGTGGCAAAAATGGGCGAACTGGGCCTGCTGGGCATGGTGGTGCCCGAGGAATGGGGCGGTACCTATGTCGACTACGTGGCCTACGCCCTGGCGGTGGAGGAAATCTCGGCAGGTGACGGTGCTACTGGAGCACTGATGAGCATCCACAACTCCGTAGGTTGCGGGCCGGTACTCAATTTCGGCAGCGATGAGCAGAAACAGACCTGGCTGGCGGATCTCGCCAGCGGCCAGGCCATCGGCTGCTTCTGCCTGACCGAACCACAGGCCGGCTCCGAGGCGCACAACCTGCGTACGCGGGCGGAACTGAAAGAGGGTCAATGGGTAATCAACGGCGCGAAGCAGTTCGTCAGCAATGGCAAGCGCGCCAAGCTGGCGATCGTGTTTGCCGTGACGGATGCGGACCTTGGCAAAAAAGGCATTTCGGCGTTCCTGGTGCCCACCGACACGCCCGGTTTCATCGTTGACCGCACCGAACACAAGATGGGTATTCGAGCCTCGGATACCTGTGCCGTCACGCTGAGCAACTGCACCATTCCCGAAGCCAACCTGCTGGGCGCACGGGGCAAAGGCCTGGCCATCGCCCTGTCCAACCTCGAAGGCGGGCGCATCGGCATTGCCGCCCAGGCCCTGGGCATCGCCCGTGCGGCATTCGAAGCGGCCCTGGCCTATTCCCGGGATCGGGTGCAGTTCGACAAACCGATCATCGAACACCAGAGCATCGCCAATCTGCTGGCCGACATGCACACCCGCCTGAACGCCGCTCGCCTGCTGATCCTGCATGCCGCGCGACTGCGCAGCGCCGGCAAGCCATGCCTGTCGGAGGCGTCGCAAGCCAAGCTGTTCGCCTCGGAAATGGCCGAGAAAGTCTGCTCCTCGGCGATTCAGATCCATGGCGGCTATGGCTATCTTGAGGATTACCCGGTGGAGCGCTATTACCGCGACGCGCGGATCACCCAGATCTACGAAGGGTCGAGCGAGATTCAGCGGATGGTGATTGCTCGGGAGCTCAGGCACCACCTGGTGTGATGCCAGAAGCTTCGCGAGCAGGCTCGCTCCCACAGGGTTCATGTGGGAGCATCAGCCTGGAGACCATCCCCTGTGGCGAGGGAGCTTGCTCCCGCTGGCCTGCGAAGCGGGCCGCTGCTTTCTCCAGGTGAATCGCATTGACCGGTTTTGCGACTGCTGCGCAGCCGAGCGGGAGCAAGCTCCCTCGCCACGGAAGATCAGTTCAGTATCGCAATGCTGTGAGGGCGGGCTTGTGTGGGAGCGGGCTTGCTCGCGAACTCGGTATGTCTGTCCCGGCGATGCTGAATGTTCTGGCCCCATCGCGAGCAGGCTCGCTCCCACAGGCTCAGGGGAAGCGTCAGCCTGGAGACCATCCCCTGTGGCGAGGGAGCTTGCTCCCGCTGGCCTGCGAAGCGGGCCCCTGCTTTCTCCAGATAAATCGCATTGACCGGTTTTGCGACTGCTGCGCAGCCGAGCGGGAGCAAGCTCCCTCGCCACGGAGGATCGGTTCAACGCCGTATTACTTGTCCTGGAACTGCGCCGCGCGTTTGGCCACGAACGCCGCCATGCCTTCTTTCTGATCCAGCGTGGCGAACGCCGCGTGGAATACCCGGCGCTCAAAACGCACGCCCTCGGACAGGCTGACTTCGAAGGCGCGGTTGACGCTCTCTTTGACCATCATGCTGATGGGCACCGATTTGGAGGCGATCAAGGCCGCGGTTTTCAGGGCTTCGTCCAGCAACTCGTCAGCCGGAACGATGCGCGCCACGATGCCGCAACGCTCGGCTTCCACCGCGTCGATGAAGCGCCCGGTCAGGCACATTTCCATGGCCTTGGCCTTGCCCACCGCACGGGTCAGGCGTTGGGTGCCACCCATGCCCGGCAGCACGCCGAGATTGATTTCCGGCTGGCCGAACCTGGCGTTGTCACCGGCCAGGATGAAGTCACACATCAGGGCCAGTTCGCAGCCGCCGCCCAAGGCAAAACCGTTCACCGCCGCGATGATCGGCTTGCGGCGATTGGCAACCCGGTCGCTGTCGCTGAACAGATCGTCCAGGTAGATCTGCGGATAGGTCAGTTCGGCCATCTCCTTGATATCGGCGCCAGCGGCAAAGGCTTTTTTCGAGCCGGTCAGGACGATGCAGCCGATCTTCGGATCCGCCTCCAGGCGGTCCAGTGCCTGGTTCAGCTCGCTGACGATCTGCGCATTCAGGGCGTTCAGCGCCTGGGGACGGTTGAGAGTGATCAGGCCAACACGGTCCTTGATCTCCAATAAAATCGTTTCGTAGCTCATGCGGGACTCCTGTTCAAAGGTTGCGCGAAATGACCATGCGCTGAATGTCGCTGGTGCCTTCGTAGATCTGACAGACCCGCACGTCGCGGTAGATGCGCTCCAGCGGGAAATCGTTGAGGTAACCGTAGCCACCGAGGGTTTGCAAGGCCATGGAGCAGACCTTCTCGGCCATTTCCGAGGCGAACAGCTTGGCCATGGACGCTTCGACCAGCGCCGGCTGGCCGGCATCGCGCAGCGCGGCGGCGTAGTGCACCATCTGCCGCGCCACGGCGATCTGGGTCGCCATGTCGGCCAGGCGGAACGCCACGGCCTGATGCTCGATGATCGGCTTGCCGAAGCTCTGGCGTTCACGGGCATAGTCGCGAGCGGCTTCGAACGCCGCGCGGGCCATGCCCACCGACTGCGCCGCGATGCCGACTCGCCCGCCTTCGAGGTTCGCCAGGGCGATCCTGTAGCCGTCACCCTCCTCCCCGAGACGATTGGCCACCGGCACCTTCACATCCTCGAAAAGGATCTGGCAGGTATCGGAAGCATGCTGGCCGAGTTTGTCCTCGACCCGCGCGACGCTGTAGCCCGGCGAATCGGTGGGCACAATGAACGCACTGATGCCACGCTTGCCGGCGCTCGGGTCGGTGACGGCAAACACGATGACCATGCCAGCGTTCTGCCCGGACGTGATGAACTGTTTGCAACCGTTGAGCACGTAATGGTCGCCCTCCAGCCGCGCCCGCGTCTTCAGGCTGCTGGCGTCGGAGCCAGCCTGGGGCTCGGTCAGGGCGAAGGCGCCGAGCATCGCGCCACTGGCCAGCGGCGTGAGGAAACGGGTCTTTTGTTCGTCGGTGCCGAACTTGAGGATCGGCACGCAGCCCACCGAATTGTGCACGCTCATGATCGTCGAGCAGGCACCGTCGCCGGCGGCGATTTCCTCCAGGGTCATCGCATAGGCCAGGTAGCCCGTGTCACAGCCGCCCCATTGCTCCGGCACCAGCATGCCGAAAAAGCCCAGTTCGGCCATTTCAGCGATGGCCTCCTTGGGGAAGCGGTGCTCACGGTCCCATTCGGCGGCGAACGGCTTCAAGCGCTCCTGGGCGAATTGCCGGGCCATGTCGCGGATCTGGGTCTGTTCTTCAGTCGCAAGCATTGTGATTCCTCAGTACAGGCATTCAACGGCCATGGCCGTGGCTTCGCCGCCGCCGATGCAGATCGCCGCGACACCGCGCTTGAGGCCTTTCTGGCGCAGGGCTGAGAGCAGCGTCACGAGGATCCGCGCGCCGGATGCGCCGATCGGGTGGCCCAGGGCACAGGCGCCGCCGTGGACGTTGACCTTGTCATGGGGGATTTCCAGCTTGTCCATCGTCACCAGGCCGACCACGGCGAAAGCTTCGTTGACTTCGAACAGATCGACGTCGCCCAGCGACCAGCCGGTCTTGCCCATCAGTTTTTTCACCGCACCAATCGGTGCCGTGGGAAACAGGCCCGGGGCGTCGGCGAACGCGGCGTGGCCGTGAATCACCGCCAGCGGTTTCAGACCGCGCTGCTGCGCCTGGCTCTGGCGCATCAGCACCAGGGCGGCGGCGCCATCGGAAATCGAGCTGGCGTTGGCCGCCGTCACCGTACCACCGTCGCGGAACGCCGGCTTGAGCGTGGCGATCTTGTCGATCCGCGCCTTGGGCGGCTGCTCGTCGTGACGGATGGTGACCTGTTCCTTGCCGACCATGACCTGCACCGGCACGATCTCGGCGTCGAAGCTGCCGTCCTTGATCGCCTGCTGGGCACGGGTGGTGGACGCGATGGCGAAGGCATCCTGGGCCTCACGGCTGTAGCCGTTGGTCTCGGCGCAATCTTCGGCGAAAGTGCCCATCAGGCGGCCCTTGTCGTAGGCGTCTTCGAGGCCGTCGAGGAACATATGGTCAAGCACCTTGCCATGGCCCATGCGCAAGCCGCTGCGGGCACGATCAAGCAGGTACGGCGCGTTGGACATGCTTTCCATACCGCCAGCCACCACCACTTCAGCGCTGCCGGCGACGAGCATATCGTGGGCGAGGATCGCCGCTTCCATGCCCGAACCGCACATCTTGTTGAGCGTGGTGCAGCGGGTCGATTTATCGAGCCCGGCGCCCAGCGCCGCCTGGCGTGCCGGCGCCTGGCCCTGCCCTGCGGCGAGCACACAACCGAACAGCACTTCTTCAACCGCCTGTGGCGAAATGCCGGCCCGCTCCACGGCGGCCTTGATGGCGGCAGCACCCAGCTGCGGCGCGCTGAGGCTTTTCAGTTCGCCCTGGAAGCCGCCCATCGGGGTGCGGACGGCGCTGACAATGACAATCGGATCGTTGGACATGACAAATCCTCCTATTTGGCGGCCATGCGCAAGGCGCCGTCGAGACGGATCACCTCGCCGTTGAGCATGCTGTTTTCAATGGTATGCCGGACCAGCGCGGCGTACTCGGCGGGTTTGCCCAGGCGCGGCGGGAACGGCACGCCGGAGGCCAGGGAGTCACGTACTTCCGGCGTCATGCCGGCCATCATCGGGGTTTCGAAGATCCCTGGCGCGATGGTCATCACGCGGATACCGAAGCGTGCCAGTTCACGGGCGGCTGGCAGCGTCAGGCTGGCAATCGCGCCCTTGGACGCCGCGTAGGCAGCCTGGCCGATCTGACCGTCGAAGGCTGCTACCGAGGCGGTATTGATGATCACGCCGCGTTCGCCGTCGGCGTTGGCCTCGGTTTCGGCAATGGCCGCTGCAGCCAGGCGCAGCAGGTTGAAGCTGCCGATCAGGTTGACGTTGATCACCTGACTGAAACTGGCGAGCGCATGAGGGCCGTTCTTGCCGAGGATCTTCTCGCCGCGCACGATGCCTGCGCAATTGACCAGGCCATTCAAGCCACCGAACGCATCCACCGTGGACTTGACTGCTGCTTCGGCTGCCGCTTCGTCGCTGATGTCGGCGACCACGCTCCGGCAACCGAGCTTTTGCGCCTGGGCGGCCACCGCATCGGCGTTAAGGTCGACCAGCATCACCTTGGCGCCGGCCTTGACGAGCATTTCGCCGGTGGCCGCGCCGAGGCCGGAAGCACCGCCGCTGACGAGGAAAATCTTGTTGTCGATCTGCATCATGGTTTCCTTGGATTCAAGCTGAAACGTTCTGCGCCAAGGCCTCTTGAGCCTTGGCGATCTCCTGGTTGCGCAAGATAAAGCGCTGCAACTTACCGCTGGGGGTCTTCGGCAAGTCGCTGACAAATTCAATTTCACGGGGGTACGCATGGGCCGCCAGGCGCTTGCGCACATGCTGGCGCAATTCTTCGGCCAGCTCCGGCGCTGCGCGGTACTGAGCGCTGAGCACCACAAAAGCTTTCACCAGCTCGGTGCGCTCAGGGTCGGGTTTGCCGATGACCGCGGCTTCCACCACGGCCGGGTGCTCGATCAGCGCGCTTTCCACGTCGAACGGGCCAACGCGATAGCCGGACGTGGTGATCACATCATCGCTGCGGCCGACGAAGCTGATGCTGCCGTCGGGGTTGGATTCGACGGTATCGCCACTCAAGTAATAATCGCCGACAAACGCCTTGGTCGGCCCGCCTTCGTAACCGGCGAACCAGCACATCGGCGACTGGCTGCGATCGACGGCAAGAATGCCTGGCTGCCCTACCCCCAACTCCCGTTGATTTTCATCCAGCACCACGATGCGGTGGCCCGGCGAGGCAAAGCCGGCCGCGCCCAAATGCACCGGGTGGTCGAGGCCGTGGTGGTTGCACAGCACCATGCCCAGCTCGGTCTGGCCGTAATGGTCATGGATCACCACGTTCAGGTTCTCGGCAAACCAGCGGATCACTTCCGGGTTCAGCGGCTCGCCGGCACTGCTGACGATGCGCAGCTTGCCCTGGATCGAGCGGGCGAACTGCTCGCCGCCAGCGATTAGCAAACGGTAGGCCGTTGGTGAGCCCGCCAGGTTGCTGATGCCATATTTGTTAATCACCCGGCAGGTGCTTTCCAACGTGAAGGGACCATCGTAGAAGGTGATCGGATGCCCCAGCGCCAGAGGCCCGGTCACGCCGAAATAGATGCCGTAGGCCCAGCCCGGGTCAGCGACGTTCCAGAACGCGTCTTCGGGACGCAAATCCACGGCGTCACGCATGTAGCTCTGGAACGCGACGATGGCCTTGAGCGGAACCGACAGCGCCTTGGCCGGCCCGGTGGTGCCGGAGGTGAACATCAGCAGGAACGGATCTTCGCCGGTCAGCATCAGCGGTTCGCACTGGTCGGAATGGTTGGCCAGTTCGGCCCAGAAACTGTAGTCGCCGCGGACGATGCCCTGGCCCTTCGCCCCGCCGACCGTAACGATGGTGGGGCACCCGAGCACTTCGTTGAGCTTGGGCCGGTTGCTGGCGTCGGTGACCACCACACGCGCGCCGGAGCTGCCGAGGCGGTGCTCGATGGCCTTGGGTCCGAATGCGGTGAACAGGGGCTGGTAAACCGCGCCGATACGCCAGGTGGCGAGCACCACGATCAGCAGTTCGGCATTGCGCGGCAGCAGGCCGGCGACCTTGTCGCCCTTGCCAACACCTTGGGCGCGCAGGAAATTGGCGAAACGCGCGGCGTTGTCCTGCAGGTCACGGTAAGTCCACGTCGCATCGCTGCCGTCACGCCCCTCCCAGAACAAGGCAATGCGCCCCGGCAAGGCATGCCGGTCGCAACATTCCACGCAGGCATTAAGCGCCTCGAGCGAACCGTGCAAAGCGGCATTGGCGGTGTGCAGGTAATCGAACTGCGACGTGGCGGACGAATAATCGCGCATGACCAGAATCCCTCTGTACTTTTTATTGGTGGGGAACCGTGAATAGCAGGGAAATACTCGCGCCGAAGGGGCTGCGGGGCAATGGTCAAAGCTTTCAAGTTGCTTGACTGGTTTGGCCATGGTTCGGGGGGTGTGTTGTCAGTGAGGTCCCTCTTCGCGAGCAGGCTCGCTCCCACATTGAAAATTGACCGTCCCATGTGGGAGCGAGCCTGCTCGCGAAGAGGGCAGCCCAGTCAACCAGGAATCCGGATCAGTCAGCCTCGTTGAGAATCAGGCTGCGATAGTGCCCGGGATTGGACCCGGACCACTTGCGAAACGCCTTGTAGAACGAGCTGGCATCGGCAAAACCCAGCCGCGCGGCGATTTCGACGAAGCTGATGGAGGGCTCGGCCAGCCAGGCGATCGCCAGTTCCTTGCGCACACTGTCTTTCAGGCCTTGGTAAGTCTGGCCCTCATCCGCCAGGCGGCGGCGCAGGGTCGATGCGGAAACGCAGAGTTGTTGAGCCAGGGTCTCGGTTTCCGGCCACTGCTCGGCGGGCAGCTGGCGCAGATCATGGCGGATACGGCTGGCGAGGCTTTGCGGGTCGCGGTATTTGACCAGGATGTTCGCCGGGGCCTGGGCCAGGAAGCGCTTGAGCTCCTCCGGACTGCGGCGGATGGGCAGGTCCAGGCAGTCGGCGGAGAAGATCATCCGCGTACGGGGCCGGTCGAAGCGCAGGTTCTGCGAGAACATCACGCGATAGTCATCGCAGAAATCCGGCGCCGGGCAACGCAACTCGACGGACAGGATTGGAATGCGCCGCCCGGCGAGCCAGCAGGCCACGCCATGGACGATCATCCAATAGGTGAAATAGGTAAAGGCCCGGCGCGGGTCCTGGTCGTCTTCGAGCAGGACGATTTCCGCCAGGCTTTGCTGGCGAACCCACTGCGCCGGCAGGTGTTCAAGCATCAAGGAGAGGAAACCCAGCCCCGCCGTCAACCCGGTCGCCAACGTCGGCTGGGCCATGGCGCACTGGCACAGGAAGGCCAGGCTGCCGGACTTGAGCTTGCGCGGGTCCATGCCGAAGAACTCGTCATCCAGCCGCCTTGCCAGCAGGCGCCAGAGTCGCGCATAGGCATGGGCCGGCACGCGCGCCTGGGGCTCGTCGAGCCATGCGGGGTCGATACCGACCTTGCTCAGGACTTCTTCGGTAGCGGCTCCAGGGGCGCAGCTTTGCAGCAGCGCCTCGCGCACCAGCTGGATGGAGATGGTGTCTTTTTCCGACATGGCGCGGCGGTTCACAGGATCCGGTAAAGCAGTCGCTCTATTCGCACCCGGCTGACCCGTTTCAAAAACTTGCTCACCGCGGCGGGATAGTCCGGCAGGGTCTCCAGGTCCAGGTAGCGTTCGATCCGCCGGGTGTGTTGATAGATCCGCTCCAGTTCAGCCTGCCGCGGCCCCAACAGCTCCCCTTTGGGATCGTCGAGCAACAGGGCATTTTCCAGATCCAGGCGAAACGCCCGCGGGTTGAGGTTGTTGCCTGTGAGCAAGGTGTAGCGCTCGTCGACCCACATGCCTTTGAGGTGGTAGGTGTTATCGCCGTCGCGCCACAAACGCAGGTTCAACTGGCCGCTGTCGATGTAGCGCTGATGCCGCTTGGCAAAGCGGCGCAGGCTGATCTCGTACAGATAGGGCAACGCCGCAATGATCTTGAACGGCTCGCTGGGCGGGATATAAAAATCGTTGGCGGTCTTGTCGCCGACGATGATGTCGATCCGTACCCCGCGCGCCAGGGCACGGTTGATGTCCCGGGTCACGGCCAGCGGCAGGTTGAAATAGGGCGTGCAGATGGTCAGTTGCTGACGGCTGCTGGCGATCAGCTCGCTGATCACCTTGCTCAGCGGATTATTCTTGCCGACGCCCAGCAGCGGGCTCACCGACAGCCCGTCCTTGTCGAGGCTGCCAGCCGTGGTGTCATAGGTTGCATATTTGAGGCGGCTGCGCAGGTCCCCAATGTCCTTGCGCAAGCTGCGGGTGCTGGGCAGGTTCGGCAGGTCAAGGCGATGCACCGCCCTGGATGCGATCAGGCCATGTTGCACCAGATGATGCATCGAATCGGCCAGCGCGCTGTTCTGCAGCAGGTGGTATCGGTCGTAGCGGTATTTTTCGAACTTGTGCAGGTAGACGTTGTTCAGGCTCGCGCCGCTGTAGAGCACACAATCATCGATCACAAAGCCTTTCAAGTGCAGCACGCCGAACAGCTCGCGAGTCTGCACCGGCACGCCGTAGATCGGCACTTCGCTGTCATGGACGCGGGTCTGCTGCTGGTACCACGCCGAGTTGCCCGGCTGCTTCTTGGCGCCGATCAGGCCGCGCTGGGCCCGTAGCCAGTCCACCACCACGGCGATGTCCAGCTCGGGGCGCGCGGCTTTGGCGGCATGCAAGGCGTCAAGAATTTCCTGGCCGGCCTCGTCCTCTTGCAAGTAGAGCGCGACGATGTAGATGCGCTGGGTCGCCTGGGCAATTTTCTCCAGCAGGCAACGGCGAAACTCGGCGGCGCCGTCGAGGATGGTCACAGCCTCGGCGGTGAGTGGAAAGCTGCGCAGCTTGGGCAGCAGGGAGCGTTTGAAAAGCGACGGCATAGGGCTCGCAAAAGGTCGAATCCGAAGAACGGATGAGCTTACACCATGACGCGCGGGTTTGGGCCTCCCCTTCGCGACGAAAAAACATTTGACCAAGGAGAACGATCGTTCTACTGTTCGATCCATGAACGAAATCACTAGCAATGAAACACGCGACATCATCCTCGATGTCGCCGAAAAGTTGATCTACAAAAGTGGCATCGCCGCCACCGGCATGGATCTCCTGGTGAAAACCGCCGGCGTCTCGAGGAAAAGCATCTACCGCTACTTCGCCAACAAGGAGGACCTGGTTGTCGCCGCCCTCAAGCGCCGCGATGAACGCTGGATGCACTGGTTCAGCAGCGAAGTGGACAAGGCGCCGACGCCGCTCGCGCGGTTGCTGAGCCTGTTTCCGGTGCTCAAGGGCTGGTTCGACAGCGAAGGTTTTCGCGGTTGCGCCTTCATCAATACCAGCGGCGAAACCGGCGACCCGCAGGACCCGGTCCGCCAGGTGGCGAAGATGCACAAGCAGAAGCTGCTCGACTATGTAACCCGTCTGTGCAGCGATCAAGGCATCGAGCAACCGCAAGTGCTGGCGGGGAAGCTGCTTATCCTGATCGATGGGGCCATCACCGTTGCACTGGTCATGGGCGATCACAATGCAGCCGATCAGGCACAGCACGTTCTGAAAACCCTGCTGGCTATCGAATAAGCAACACGCGTATCGCAAGACCGTCGTTGAGACAGACTGCCGTTGAGACAGGCAATAGTGCAATTCATCATTCATTTATCGGGAGATTAACCATGTCGTCCTCTGCTGAAGTTCGCCCGCCGCTGCCGCCGTTCAGCCGTGAAACAGCGATCGAGAAAGTTCGCCTGGCCGAAGACGGCTGGAACTCTCGCGATCCGCAGAAGGTATCGCTGGCCTACACCCTCGACACCCAGTGGCGTAACCGCGCCGAGTTCGTCCATAGCCGGGAAGAAGCCAAGGCCTTCCTGGCCCGTAAATGGGCCAAGGAGCTGTATTACCGGCTGATCAAGGAACTCTGGGCGTTCACCGACAACCGCATCGCCGTGCGTTACGCCTATGAATGGCACGACGACTCAGGCAACTGGTTCCGCTCCTACGGCAACGAAAACTGGGAGTTCGACGAGAATGGCTTGATGTTCAATCGCTACGCCTGCATCAACGACCTGCCGATCAAGGAAAGCGAGCGAAAATTCCATTGGCCGCTGGGTCGTCGTCCGGATGATCATCCGGGACTGTCCGAATTGGGCCTGTAATTGTCCCTCTTGTGGGAGCGAGCCTGCTCGCGAAGGGGCCATCACAGTCGATATTTTCATCGGCTGTGAAACCGCTTTCGCGAGCAGGCTCGCTCCCACAGGGATTTTTGGCGTGTCAGTCGTGGCCGCGATCCAGCAGGAATTCCAGCAACGTTACCGCGCAGGCCTCGATACTTCCTTCCAGGATCAGCTCGTAACCGTGGGTGTTTTCAGTTGGGATGGCAATGCAGCCACCCCGGGCCGACACGCCGCTGCTCATGATCGCGCTGGCGTCACTGGCAAAATCCACCAGCAGCGCGAACTGAGGCGTCAACCCGCGACGTTTGCCGGCCTGGTACAGCTGGTCGACGATCTCGCGGTTGTAGCAACCGTTTTTATCGCCAGTGTTGATGATCGGATCGACGCTCAGTCGGGTAGCGTATTCGGAAATGATCGGGCCCACTTCAACCGCTACCGTGGCATCCCCCGGCAGATGGCTGGCGGCATAAAGCGCACCGGCATTGGATTCTTCCTCTTGTGTGGTGAAGACGAAATAAACGTCGTTTGCCAGTTCTTCGCGGCGCTCAGCCAATAACCTTGCGGCTTGCAGTGTCGCGACCATCGGCGCGCGGTCGTCGAGGAAATGCGCCGCGATGGCATCGCCGACCCGGAACGGACGTCGCCAATGCTGGCTCAGCACTACCCGGGTACCGGGCCGCACGCCGTGCGCTTGCAGCTGCTCACCGGAGCACCGGGTGATCACATGGACATCGCCCCAATTGACGTTCCCCGACAGCACATCGGCGCCCTGATGGGTTTCACCGGTGCTGTGCATCGACCCGAACGAAAGTACGCCGGGAATGAAATCCTGGTCGCCGAGAATGTCCACCGGGCACACCCCGAAATTGATCGGATTGGCGCCGCCCAATGCCACCACGCGCAACGTGCCGTCCGGCTCGATGCGTTTGACCAGCATGGCGATTTCGTCCAGGTGCGCCATGATCCGGATGGGCTGGTTCGCCTTGCCGCTCGGGCGTGTGCCCTTGATCAGGCCAATGACATTACCGGCCGGGTCGACCCGGGTCTCGTCGCAATGCGGCCGCAGTTCCCGCAGGCAGATGTCGCGCACTTCATGCTCCTGCCCGCCGGGCCCACGGGCCATCAGCAATTCTTCCAGCAGCGGTAAGGTGGACGGATCGGGTTGCATACGATGGGTTCTCCTTTTTCCGGGAGCGGCCCAGTTGTCGGAGCGAGCCGCGACGTGTTTGTCTTCTTGAGCCCTTCCGGCGCTGAAAAATTTGATCGGATCGCGGCAAAACAGACGAGCGGCCCCTGTCCGGTCGCGGACCAGTGGCCTCTAGGGAGGGTTGACCAGCGCGCCGCGAGGCATCACATTGCCGGGGTCGCCCCTACGCCCAAAGGCGGTTTTGTTGTGTCGCAGACCTTGTGGAGCCCATGACCGCGTCGATGCCGATCCGTCCCCCCTGCCCGCCCGGCGTCTGTGATTGCGGGCGTGATGCGTTGCTGCAAACGCCAGGCAGCGATTTGCGCATCCTTTGCCTGAATCGTCAGGAAGAAAAACGCCTGCTTGAGCGACTGGAAAACATCCAGAGCCTGGACGAGCTTGAACGCTTGCAGCAGCGGTTGTATGAAAACCTCGGCGTACGGGTAACCATCGAGCCGGGTTACAACGAAGTGCGGACCATGCGCGGCATCGCTATCGAATTCCAGGACCAGCCAGGCCTGTGCCGCAAGATCCGCCAGTCGATTCCGGCGGCGATCCGTCGGGGGTTGGACAAACGGCCTGAAATCGCCTGGCGGCTGCTGGATGCCCACGACCTGTTTCGCGACGCCTGACATTGTCTTTTTAAAAGGCCAATGCATCTCCCTGGCGACCCGAATTTTATGGCTGCCGAAGTTCCCCTGTGGGAGCGAGCCTGCTCGCGAAAGCGGTATCACATTCAATGAAGATGTTGAACGTGCCGGCCTCTTCGCGAGCAGGCTCGCTCCCACAGTTGGATTGGGCGACCAGAATTTCATGGCTGATCGCTCCCACAGGATAAACAGCAACCCGGTCAGAAATCGACAGTCGCCGACACCAGGTAAGTGCGCGGCGTCGCCAGGGTCAGCCCCGGCTCGCTGTCGTCCGAAGCCCCGGCCGAGCTCCAATAGCGCTTGTCCGCCACGTTCTCGATATTGGCGCGCAAGGTGATGTGCTTGTCATCGACCTTGAAGGCATACCGCGCACCGACGTCGAACCGCTCCCAGGAATCAATTTCCTTGGTATTGGACGGGTCCAGGTACTGCGAGCTGGAATAGATGCCGCGGCTGGTCAGGGTCAACCCCTGCACAGTCGGCACGTCCCATTCGGCGCCCAGGTTGACGTTGTACTCCGGTGTCGCCGGCGCGCGGTTGCCGTCAAACGCTGGGTTGGTGGTGTCGGTCAGTTCGCTGTCGATGTACATCACGCCACCGAGCAGGCGCAATCCCTTGACCGGTTCACCGAATACGCTGACTTCCGCGCCGGTGTTCTCGCGCTTGCCGTTCGGGCCGAAGACGTTGGTCGTGGCGTCGGTGGCATAGGCCGGTTGCTTGATCCGGAACACGGCGGCGGTAACGGCCAGCGCGCCGGCATCGTACTTGGCGCCAACCTCGACCTGGCGGCTGATGAACGGCGGGAAGATTTCATCGCTGTTGTCCGAGGACGTCGGCGCGATCTTGCCCTGGCTCAGGCCTTCCATGTAGTTGGCGTAGAGGGACAGCTTGTCGGTGGCCTTGAACAGGATGCCGCCCGACGGCGAGACTTTTTCCTCGTCATAGGCGGTGGGACCTTTGATCCCATCGGACCAGTCGTCAACTTCCACCCGCTGCCAGCGGGCGCCAAGGGTCAGCAGCAGGCGGTCATCGAAGAAACCCAGGGTGTCGGACAGCGCCACGCCGCTGAAGTGGTTCTCGGTGTAGACCTTCGGGTCCGGCCGTGTGGGGGTGTTCGGCGTCGGTGTCGGCACCGGGTCATAGAGGTTGCTGCGCCCGTTGGCATAACGGGCGCCGCCGTTCTCGAAATCCATGTAGAAATAACTGGCCGCCAGGTTCAGCTCATGGCTCACCGGGCCGGTTTGGAACCAGTTGCGCACCCCGGCATTGGCCGTCCGCACATTCTCGTCCCGGGTAAAGTCGCGGGGCGACACGGTGAAATCGCCGGCCGCATTAGTGACCGACACGTTGTGCCGCAGAAAGTCGTGGTTGCTTTTACGCGCCCCGACACCGCCGTAGAGCATGACCGAATCGCTGACGTCGAATTCGCCGTTCACAGCGCCGAAAGTGTCCTCGGTACGCGCCTTGCTCCAATGCTGCGCGTAATTGCGTCGCACATCGCTGGCATGCGGTACCGGCGCGGCGGCGCCGACCTGGACGCGCTCCTGCGGTGCGTCGGTGTCACGCTCGGTGTGGCCTATATCGGTAGAAAGACGCAGGCGCTCGCCACGAAAGTCCAGGCCCAGCACGGCCATCTGGCGATCCACGCGCTGATGATCCCAGTCGGTGTCGCCGGCCTGCTTGACGCCGTTGAAACGCACGCCAAACTGGTTGTCCTCGCCAAAACGGCGGCCGACATCCACGGCAGCGCCGGGCTGGCTCTCGGAGGCATAGCTGCCGGTCAGCGATGTGATCGGCTTGTCAGTGGCCCGCTTGGGCACTATGTTGATCCCGCCGCCGACGCTGCCTCGCGGCGAGATCCCGTTGATCAGTTGGGTCGGGCCCTTGAGGATGTCGACGCGATCGGCCATCTCCATGTCGATTGTATAAGTCGGCAGCACGCCATAAAGGCCGTTGTAGGCCACGTCACTGTTGAACAGGCTCAAGCCACGAATGGTGAATTGCTCATAACGCCCGCCCGCCGGGTTGGTGGCGCGCACCGAGGGGTCGCTGGCGACCAGGTCACCGAGGGTCCGTGCTTGCAGATTCTTGACCGTCTCCCCCGTGTAGGTGGTCATGCTGAACGGCGTTTCCATGAAGTCACGGGAGCCGAGCAAGCCCTGGGATCCACGCCGTGCCACCTGCGCCCCTGCGTAGGGATCGCCTTGCGTCGCGCCGGTGGCGCCGAAAATCGAGGTCGGCGCCAGCTGCAGGCTGCTGCCTTGCGCCGCCGGAGTGAGCATGTAGGCCTGCTCTCCCACCGGTTGCAACTGCAGGCCGGAACCCTGGAGCAGCCGGGCAAAGCCCTCCTCCACGCCAAACTCGCCGGCGAGCCCGGCGCTGTTGCGACCGCTCACCAGGGCCGGGTCCACCGAGAGGTTGACGCCAGCCTGCCCGGCGAACCGGGTCAGCGCGGCGCCGAGGCTGCCGGCGGGAACCTGATAGCTGCGCCGGGCGCTTTCCTCGGCCTGGCTGGGCGAGATGAAAAACGCACCGGAGCTCAGGCTCAGCATGAGGCTCAGGTTCAGCAACGGGCGCCAGCCAGCAAGGGCCGGACGAAAACGTAAAGATACTGCTGCGGGCATTGGAGCAACTCTCGTTTTTTGTTCAGTTGCCTTGAATGACAAGCGAGACAAAAAAAGGGGACAGGCTTCAGGCGATATTTTTTCGCGGCGTCAAGGTGACCCAATAGCGGGTACGCATGTGCACCTCAAGCGGCAGGCTGGCCGAGAGCAGCGCGAGGATCCGGTCGGTGTTTTCCAGGCGGAAGCTGCCGGTGACGCGGAGCGCTTCCAGCCCTTCGTCCCAGCGCAACACGCCGGGGCGATAGCGGTCCAGCTCCCGAAGGAAATCCCCCAGCGGCTGGTTCTGCGCCACGAGCACGCCTTCACGCCAGCCCATCTGCCCGGCGTCGAACGTGCTGGTCGCAGCCGCGCCAGTGGCACTTAGGTCGACCTGTTGGCCTTCTTCGAGTCTCCGCGCGGGCCCTTGCGCAGGTTGCAGTTGCACCGCGCCGCTGACTACCGAAACCCGGCAGTTGCGTTGATCCAGGCGAATACAGACTTCGCCTCGGCCGACGCTCACCTCACCGTAGGGGAGCTGGACCGCCAAGGGGCCGTCGACGACTTTCAGGGCGATCTCGCCGCGCAGCAGCATCAGGCGGCGCGCCTCAAGGTCAAGGTCCACAGCGCTATCGGTGTTCAACTGCAAAACGTTGCCACCGGCCAGCGTCCACCGACGGCGTTCCCCGGTGGCGGTGTGCAAGTCGGCGCGCCAGGCCTCCAGCGGCAGTTCACGTCCCAGCAACCACGCGGTCGGTACCAGCGCGGCGACACCCAACGCGCGCTTGAGTACGCTGCGACGGGCCAGTGCGGGACGATCCAGGGTGGCCAGGCCCAACGATGACGGCACCTCGGCAAACCGCTGGCGCAGGCGCTGGGCTTTCTGCCAGGCCGCTTCGTGCTCGACCTTGCTTTCGCGCCAGCGCTGCAACGCGCCATGATCTAATTCATCGGCGCCTGACTCGATCAGCGCCAGCCAGCGGGCCGCCGCCCGGGCGACTTCACGGGCTTCGGCCGACGGAGCCTGGCGCATCAGAAGTCCACCAACAGGCAATGTTCGTAGGCCTGGGCCATATAACGCTTCACCGTGCGTTCGGAGACTTGCAGGCGCTCGGCGATCTCGCGGTAACCGAGGCCTTCGAGCTGGCTCCACAGGAACGCCCGACGCACCATCGGCGGCAGGCCATCGAGCAACTCGTCCAGGGCCTGCAGGGTTTCCAGCAGCAGCCACCGCTGCTCTGGAGACGGCACGCATTCGGCGGGCAGGCTGGCCAACGCGTCGAGATAAGCCTGTTCCAGATGGCGGCGCGTGTAGAAATTGCTCAACAAGCGCTTGCCCACCGTCAACAGGTAGGCGCGCGGTTCATGCAGGTCAGCCAGCGACTGGGCGCTGGACAGTACGCGCAGGAACGTATCCTGGCGCAGGTCGGCGGCATCCCAGGCATTGCCCATGCGCCGTCGCAGCCAGCCTTCCAGCCAACCGCCATGATCACGGTATAACGCGTCGAGGGCGTGCTCCGCCGGCTTAGCTGCATCAAGCATGTGAAGTGGCCCTGGGCAAGAATGTCTTAAATGAGACTGATTCTAATTAATGTTCCCAGGTGAATCCAAGGCTTTAATTCATCGACGGTCAAAACGTCTGGCGAAGCAGGCGCCCTTGGACACCCAGGGCGCGCCGTATATTGCCTGCCGTCAGTGGCTGGCCTGCAGGGTCTTCGGTACTTCCGGCATGGCCGACGAGTGATGGTTGATGATTTTCCACTGGCCGTCGAGTCGCTCGTAAAGGAAGGTATAGCGCGCCTGCACTTCCCGCTTGGAACCGTCGGTCTGGGTCAGCGTAAAGGTATAGACTCCGCTGTCCATCGCCGCGTCAGGCCCCAGGTGACGGATTTCCCGGTAGTTGATCACCCCGACCGGCTTGGCCGCCAGGAAGTGCACGAAATAGTCCTGGATCTGCGCCGGGGTACTGCGCACCTTGTTGGAGACGGTCGGTTGCAGAATCGCATCCGCGGCGTACAGGCTGGTGACCGCGACGGCGCTGCCGGTCTTCAATGCAGCGTTCCAGCGGTCGAACAGCCCGGCGATTTCACGGTCGTTGGCGTTCTGCGGCTGCTCGGCCACGGTGCTGTAGACAAACGGCGTGGTCTCAAGCGCTTGGGCAAGGGGGGCGCCCAGCAGGAGAAAAGCGGCAATGGCACAGGTTTTCATTTTCATCGTAGCGTTCCTTTGGGTTTCAATGAGCCCACTGTGCCGGCCTTCGCAAGCGTCGCCATCGGCCAACCGGTGCCGATCGCCTATGCCATTCGGCAGATAGGCCGGGTGTCGATCACAGGGTTTAATGAAACCATCACCAACCGCGCCGGTTTCCCCTTCCACGCTGGAGTTCCCCATGCAAAGCCCACCCCATGACCCTGGCAGCGCCTTGGCGATCCGCACCCAGTACCGCCAGTCGCAAAGCCGGGCGGCGCGCCTGGGCCTGTTGTTGGGCACCGGGCACGAACTGACCCGCTTGCCGTTGGCGCAGATGCGCCAACGCGCGGTGGAACGTGCGTGCGCGTTCGTCGCCATGGATCACGGTCTGTTGCTGGAATGGAACGCTGACAGCCTGTTGCAGACCGTCGCCAGCCACGGCAGCGGCGAGCGCCTCGAGCTGCTCGCCGAGCTGGCCCAACCGCCCTCGCCCGCTTCGCAGTGGATGGATCGCCCCGGCACGCCGTTGCCGCAGATCCTGCGGATCCCTCTGCGCGGGTCCGACGGCGTTGCGTTCGGCGCGCTGCTATTAGGCAACAGCGTGCCCTTGGGCGCCCCTGACAATGAAGACATCGAATCGCTGCAATTGCTGGCCACGCTGTTGGCGGCGCACCTGGAGAACAGCCGCCTGCTGCAAACGCTCCAGGCCCGCGAGCGGACCATGTCCGAGCTAGTCCATCGGTTGTTCAGCGCCCAGGAGGACGAGCGCAAGCGCGTCGCCTATGACCTGCACGATGGCCTCGCGCAGAACCTCGCTGGATTGCATCAGCGCCTCCAGGGGTTCGCCGGTCGCTGCCCGCCTTTGCCGGCGGCGCTGGCCGAGGAACTGCGGGGCATTCTCGAACTGGCCCAGGGCTGCGTCGGCGAAGGTCGGCAACTGATCGGCGGCCTGCGTCCGCATGTGCTCGACGATTTCGGCTTGTACAAAGCCGTCGACAAGGAGGCCGATCGTCTGCGTGACGCCGGGCTCCGGGTCGATTGGGTCGAGCACAGCATCGCTCGCCTGCCGGGTAATACCGAGATTGCGCTGTTTCGCATCGCCCAGGAAGGCATCAACAACATTCTCAAGCACGCCCAGGCCAATCAGGTTTCCCTCGGGCTGGCGGTACGAGACGGCCAGGCTTGGCTGCGGGTCGAGGACGATGGCTGCGGCTTCGCCCTGAAACAACCCATCGAGACCAATGGCACCCGCCACCTCGGCCTGGCCGCCATGCAGGAGCGCGCGAGCCTGCTGGGCGGCCAACTGGACTGTCGTAGCGCACCCGCCCGCGGCACTCGACTGCTGGCCAGCGTGCCGTTGCCAGCCCACGGAGCACAGCCATGAATCGTCCCTTGCGCCTGCTGTTGGCCGATGATCACGAAGTGACCCGCACCGGGTTTATTTCCATGCTCGCCGGTACCGAAGGGTTCGAAGTCGTCGGCCAGGCCTGCGACGGCCAGGAAGCGCTCGACCTGTGCGAACGGCTACAGCCGGACATCGCCATCCTCGATATCCGCATGCCCGTGCTCAACGGCCTCGGCGCGGCGCGCATCCTGCAACAACGCCAGCCGCAGATCAAAGTGATGATCTTCACCATGGACGACAGCCCCGACCACCTCGAAGCGGCCATCGGTGCGGGCGCCGTCGGCTATCTGCTCAAGGATGCCAGCCGCGAGGAAATGCTCCAGGCCCTCAGGCGGGTCGCCCAGGGAGAAGAGGCACTGAACAGTTCAGTCAGCGCCCGCCTGTTGCGCCGCATGGCCGAACGCAGCGCCAACGGTGCAACGCCCGTCCAGGCTCTGACCGCGCGCGAACGCCAGGTACTCGGGCTGGTGGCCGGTGGGTTCAGTAATCGCGAGATCGGCGAAAAGCTCGGCATCGCCCCCGGCACGGCCAAAGCGCATGTGGAGCGGGTCATCGGCAAGCTCGGCGCCGCCGACCGGACCCAGGCGGCGGTGCGCGGCGTTGCCCTGGGCCTGGTGGCGCAACCCAGCGGACAATGGCCATGAGGTTTCTGACAGCCCGGAGATGGGCCGACTTGCCGTTGCGGGGCAAGGCGCTGGTGGTGATCTCGCTGCCGTTGGTGGTCCTGCTGCTGTCGCTGGTGCTGATCTACATCACCGAACGCCAGACGGCCCGTGCCGAAGAGGATGTGCGCCGGGTGCTGCTGGTCCAGGGCGACATCCAGGCCGTGCACACCTTGCTGGCCGAGGCCGCGGCCAGCGTGCGCGGTTACCTGCTGACCCGGCGTGAAGATTTCCTGCCCGGCTACGAACAGGCCACCCCGAGGATCCAGGCTGCATTGCAACGCCTGGATCACAATATCCGTGACGCGAGGATGCGCGAGCACCTCAAGACCATTACCCCGCTGATTACCGAAAAGCTTGCCGGGTTGCAGGCGTTGCGCACCGGCAAGGCCGACGACACCGCGGCCATCACCGCGATCCTGATCGAAAACAAACAGGTGCTCGACGTACTGCGCGAGCAGATCAGCGCCATGCGCATCCGCGAGGATGCCCTGCTCGCCGACCGCAGCGCCGCCGCGTCGGCCACGCGCATGCGGCTGCTGTTCGCGACGTTGCTGGCGGCGGTGTGCGGGCTGTTCGGGGCGATCGTCGCGGTGCTGTTCCTGTCCAAGGGCATTGTCGCCCGGGTCCAGCAGGTGCAAGGCAACGCCCAGCGCCTGGCGCTGGGCCAGCCATTGTTGCCGCAACCGCCGGAGAAAGACGAAATCGGCCAGTTGGGCACCCGTCTGGTGGAGGCCGGGCAGTTGCTCGCCGAACGCGAGCGCGCCCTGCGCGATAACGAGGAACGCCTGCGGCTGATCATCGATGGCGTCAAGGACTACGGCATTTTTGCCCTCGACGCCAAGGGCCATGTGATCACTTGGAATGCCGGGGCCGAACGGATCAAGGGCTATACCGAACAGGAGGTACTCGGCCGGCATTTCTCGCTGTTCTACCTGGCCGAAGAGTGCCCGGCCCACCCCGAAATGGCCCTGCGCGAGGCCACCCGCGACGGCCATTACATGGAAGAAGGCTGGCGTTGCCGCAAGGACGGCAGTCGCTTCTGGGCCAGCGTGGTCATCACCACTCAATACGACAGCACCGGCGCGCTGCGTGGTTTTTCCAAGATCACCCGCGACATCACCGACCGGCGCACCGCTGAAATCGCCCTGCGTACCGCCCGTGAGGAAGCGGAAAGTGCGAGCCGGGCCAAGAGCGAGTTTCTTTCGCGCATGAGTCATGAGTTGCGCACGCCGCTGAACGCCATCCTCGGCTTCGCGCAATTGCTGGACATGGACTCGGTCGCCGGCCAGCGCCCGCAGGTCAGCCACATCCTGCGCGCCGGCCAGCATTTGCTCGCCCTGATCAACGAAGTGCTCGACATCGCCCGGATCGAAGCCGGCCGGCTGCCCCTGAACATCGAGCCAATTGCCCTGCCGACCGTGCTGCACGAAGCCTTGACGCTGGTGTCGCCGATGGCCGCGGATTCAGGAATTCATCTGGCCGCCCTGCCCGCGCTGCCCGAAGGCAGTGGCGTGCTTGCCGATCGCCAGCGCCTGGTGCAGGTGTTGCTCAACCTCCTCTCCAACGCCATCAAGTACAACCGGCCCGGCGGCGAGGTGCGCATCGAAGTGAGTGTCGAGGACCAACAGGTGGGCATTGCCGTCAGCGACACCGGGCACGGCATCGCCCCCGAACAGTTGGACCAGTTGTTCAAGCCGTTCGAACGCCTGGGCGCCGACCCGCAGGTCGAAGGCACAGGCCTGGGACTGTCCCTGAGCAAAAGCCTGCTGGAGATGATGCAGGGTAGCCTTCAGGTACTTAGTGAACCGGGACAAGGCTGCTGCTTCACCTTGCGCTTGCCCGCTGCCCAGGTATCAGGCGCCCAGTTGCCGCCATTGGCGGCGTTGGAAATCACCCGCCCGCGCACCGAGTTCGACGGCAAGGTCCTGTGCATCGAAGACAACCTGTCGAGCCTCGCCTTGATCGAAACCCTGATGCAGCGTCGCCCGGGCATCCAGCTGCTATCGAGCATGCAAGGCCAGTTGGGCCTGGACCTGGCGCGCCAGCACGCGCCGCAGCTGATCCTGCTCGACGTGACATTGCCGGACCTGGAGGGGCTGGAAGTCCTGCGTCGGTTGCGCCAGTCGGCGGCAACCGCGTCCACGCCGGTGCTGATGATCACCGCGGATGCCAGCGACCTCACTCACCGCGCCCTGCGCGAGGCCGGCGCCACGGCGATCTTGACCAAGCCCATTCATATCCAGGCCTTCCTCGGCCACCTTGAACATTATTTACCGGAGTCCGCATGAATCGCGATCTGCGCATCATGATTATCGACGATCAGCGCCCCAACCTTGAGCTGATGGAACAACTGTTGGCCCGTGAAGGGCTGCACAACGTGCTGAGCAGCACCGAGCCGTTGCGCACTCTCGACCTGTTCAACAGTTTCGAGCCCGACCTGGTCATCCTCGACCTGCACATGCCGGCCTTCGACGGGTTTGCCGTGCTGGAGCAGCTCAACCGGCGCATCCCGGCCAATGACTACCTACCGATCCTGGTACTGACCGCCGACGCCACCCGCGACACCCGCCTGCGGGCCCTGGCATTAGGCGCCCGGGACTTCATCAGCAAGCCCCTCGACGCCCTGGAAACCATGCTGCGGGTCTGGAATCTGCTGGAAACCCGAGCCCTGTATAAATCGCTGCGTACATTGATTCCCGCCGAGCAGATCGAATTGTTGCGCCAGCATCGAGGGACGGCTGACCAGCGCATCGAGCCGTCAGCGTAGCGTGGCGTGGCGTGGCGAGGGAGCTTGCTCCCGCTGGGCCGGGCTGGCGCTCCAGTGCGCAGCGACCGTAAGATTTTTGGGGCCGCTACGCAGCCCAGCGGGAGCAAGCTCCCTCGCCACAAGAGCTGTGCCTCCCTGCAACGGGTGGGTTCAGTGGCCGCGGATGTAATGCTCCAGCTGGCGGATCAGGTCCGCCTGTTCGACCAGCGCTTCCTTCACCAGGTCGCCGATGGACAGCAGGCCGATCAACTGGCCGTCATCCAGCACCGGCAGATGGCGCAGGTGGCTCTCGGTCATGACTTCCATGCAGCGTTCGATGCTCTGCTGGCTGCTGGCGGTGATGACCGGCGCGCTCATGATGGTGCGTACCGTGGTGCCCACTGACGAACGCCCCTTGAGTACCATCTTGCGCGCGTAGTCCCGCTCGCTGAACACGCCGATGACCTGGCCGTTCTCGATCACCGGCAACGCGCCGACGTTTCTATCGGCCATGATCTGCAGCGCTTCGAGCACGGTCTGGTCCGGCGCGATGCTGTGGACCTGCCGGTTCTGCACACTCTTGAGCTTTACCAGTTGGGCGGCGGTTTTCATTTTCCATCCCCACATTCAGCGAAAGGCATGTTTGAACCCAGGCCTGACAGTCAACGAATTACTGTGTGGGAGCGAGCTTGCTCGCGATAGCGTCGGGTCAGCCACATCCATAGTGATTGACGTACCGCTATCGCGAGCAAGCTCGCTCCCACAGGTATTCATGCATCCTTCAACTCATCCACTGGAGTGAGTCAGTCCGCGCCAATCTCCACCACATCCCCGTTCAACCGCACCGGCCAGACCCGAAGGCGCTGTTCGGGGTATTCCAGGCAATGGCCGTCTTCCAGGCGGAAATGCTGTTTGTACATCGGCGAGGCGATCACCAGTTCGCCCTTGATGCTGCCCAGCAGACCACGACCGATGACGTTCGCGCCGGACTTGGGGTCGCGGTTGTCGACGGCGTACAGCGGCTTGTCTGTATGCTCCGGCAGGTAGAGCAGCGCCACTTGGCGGCCGTCATGCCAGGCAACCACGCCGGAATTGGGCACCAGGTCCTCGCGGCTGCACAGGGTGCGCCATTGGACGGGTTCTTGAGCGATACGAACGACGTTTGACTGGCTCATCAGAGCACCTCCTCGGTGACGGGAATCAGGTGAAGTTCGCCGGCATGCACCGGCCGGCGCTGGCCGCGTTCGCGGACGAAGTGGACGTCCGGATCGCCGCGCTTGTCGTTGACGAAGGTCCGGAAGCGCTTGAGTTTTTCCGGATCCTTCAGAGCGTTGGCCCATTCGCACTCGTAGCGGTCGACCACCAGTTGCATCTGCGCTTCGAGCTCGGCGCCCAGGCCCAGGCTGTCGTGGATGATCACGTCCTTGAGGTAGTCCAGACCGCCTTCCAGGCTCTCGCGCCAGACCGAGGTGCGTTGCAACTTGTCCGCGGTGCGGATGTAGAACATCAGGAACCGGTCGATGTAGCGGATCAGCGTGGCGTCATCCAAGTCGGTGGCGAACAGCTCCGCGTGGCGTGGACGCATGCCGCCGTTGCCGGCCACGTAGAGGTTCCAGCCCTTCTCCGTGGCGATCACACCCACGTCCTTGCTCTGCGCCTCGGCGCATTCACGGGTGCAACCGGACACCGCGAACTTGAGCTTGTGCGGCGAGCGCAGGCCCTTGTAGCGGTCCTCGATGGTCAGGGCCATCTGCACGCTGTCCTGCACGCCGTAGCGGCACCAGGTGCTGCCGACGCAGGACTTCACCGTACGCGTCGATTTGCCGTAGGCGTGGCCGGTCTCGAAACCGGCTTCGATCAGCTCGGCCCAGATGTCCGGCAACTGGTGCAACTGCGCGCCGAACAGGTCGATGCGCTGGCCACCAGTGATCTTGGTGTAGAGGTCATATTTCTTCGCGACCACGCCAATGGCGATCAATTTGTCCGCGGTGATCTCACCACCGGCGATGCGCGGCACCACCGAGTAGGTGCCGTTTTTCTGCATATTCGCCATGAAGGTATCGTTGGTGTCCTGCAGCGGCACCAGGTGCGCGTCCATGATCGGCTGGTTCCAGCACGACGCCAGGATCGAACCCACCGCCGGCTTGCACAGGTCGCAACCGGTATGGCCGCGACCGTGTTTGGCCAGCAGCTCTTCGAAACTGATGATCCCTTCCACCCGCACCAGTGCGTAGAGCTCCTGGCGGGTATAGGCGAAGTGTTCGCACAGGCTCTTGTCGACGCTGACGCCACGAGCGATCAGCTCGTGCTCGAATACCTGCTTGACCAGGGCCGCGCAGCCGCCGCACCCGGTACCGGCCTTGGTGTCGCACTTGAGCTGGCCGAGATCGCTGCAGCCGCCATCGATGGCCGCGCAGATCGAGCCCTTGGTGACGTTGTGGCACGAGCAGATGGTCGCCGCTTCGGGCAGCGCCGCCGGGCCCAGTGTCGGAGCGCCCTCGGACGATGGCAGGATCAGGCTGGCGGCGTCCTTGGGCAAGGCGATGCCGTTCTGCATGTATTGCAGCAGGGTGTCGTAATAGCTGTTGTCGCCCACCAGCACCGCGCCGATCACGCGCTTGCCGTCGGCGTCCACTACCAGGCGCCGATAGCTGGCGCTGGTTTCGTCGATAAATTGGAAGCTGCGCGCACCCGGCGTGTTGCCATGGGCGTCGCCGATGGAACCGACATCCACGCCCAACAGTTTGAGCTTGGTGGACATGTCTGCGCCGGTGAACGCCTCGCCAGCCTCGCCGCACAGGCGCGCCGCGACATTGCGGGCCATCTGGTAGCCCGGCGCGACCAGGCCGAAGATGCTGCCGTTCCAGGCGGCGCATTCGCCAATGGCGTAGATGTCCGGGTCGCTGCTCTGACAATGGTCGTCAATCATCACGCCACCGCGCGGGCCGATCTGCAGGTCGCACTGGCGAGCCAGGGCATCCTGGGCGCGGATACCGGCGGAAAACACGATCAGGTCGGTTTCCAGGAAGTCATCGGTGGCGAAGTTCATCCGGTAACGGTATTGCTCACCGGCGCTGATGGATTGGGTGCCCTTGGACAGGTGCACGCCGACACCGAGTTTTTCGATGCGCGCCTTGAGGGCCAGGCCGCCCTGCTCGTCCAGTTGCACCGGCATCAGCCGTGGGGCGAATTCCACCACGTGAGCTTCCAGGCCAAGGGTCTTGAGGGCATTGGCCGCTTCCAGGCCCAGCAGGCCACCACCGACGACCACGCCACGCCGGGCATTGTTCGCGGCGGCGCGGATGGCGTCGAGGTCTTCAAGGGTGCGGTAGACCAGGCACGAATCACCTTCGGCGCCTTGGATCGGCGGCACGAAGGGGTACGAACCGGTGGCGAGCACCAGCTTGTCGTAGCCGAGGCGCTCGGTGGCGGTGACAACCTGGCGCGCCTGGCGATCGATTTCCAGCACCGGCACGCCCAAGTGCAGCGTGACGCCGGGCGTCTGGTACAACGAGGCTTCGCCCAGGGCCAGCGACTCCGCATCGCGGCCCGAGAAATACTCGGACAAATGCACACGGTCGTAGGCACGCATCGGCTCTTCGCTGAACACATGCACGCGGTAATGATTGAGGGCACCGCGCTCGATCAGTTGCTCGACGCAGTGATGGCCGACCATGCCATTGCCGATCACGATCAGCGTTTGCAGCTTGTTCAGGGAAGCAACGTTGGAATTCATAAAAGCACCCGACAAAAGCCCATCACGGTTTTTTGAAAGCAAAAAAAAGACGCCTGAAACCTTGCGGTTCCAGGCGTCTTTGCCTGTTCTGTGCGGTATCGATCCGGCGACTGCGCCCTGACCTACCGTAATATCCCCCGGCCTGCTGGCACTCGATCTTCGTTGACCGACGGGGCTGCCCACTCGATTGTGTTCGCGGTGGGCCTGCCAAGCCTCTTGCAGCGAGCGTGCCAGACTTCATTTTTGCCCGCCCTCCACCCCTTCGCATGCGCCCAAAGTCCCCTGTGGGAGCGGGCCTGCCCGCGAAGAGGCCAGATCAATCCCTTAAAGCCAACCGGCCCCCGTCCCGCCTCAACAGCACCACTCATTGCCTTGCGATGGTGCGATCCCCCGCCACGGGCTTCATAAAAGTGCAGGTCTTGATGCCCGCCGGCAAAAATCCTGAACCATCGCCGACGCGGATTTTCACAATTAATGGAAACCGGGCCAGGCGCCAGACCCTGCCTTTGGCCCTCCCAGCGAAACCATAAGCGCCCCAGGCGCAGCAATTGATCGGATGAACGCAATGGATGAGCGAAACCCACCTGTCGTTGTGATCTGCGGCGCCACTGCCGGCGTCGGCCGCGCGACCGCCCAGCGGTTTGCCGCGTCCGGCTACCACGTCGGGCTATTGGCCCGGGGCGAACAAGCGTTGGCGGCGACGCAAGAAGAACTCAAGCAACTGGGCGCGACGAGCCTGGCGATCAGCGTCGATGTCGCGGACGCCGATGCGGTATTCGAGGCGGCGCAACGGATGGAGCGCGAGCTGGGGCCGGTCGGCGTCTGGATCAATTGCGCAATGGTCACGGTGTTGTCGCCAATCCGCCAGTTGACCGCTGAAGAAATCCACCGGGTCACCAAGGTCACGTACCTGGGCACGGTGCACGGCACGCTCGCGGCGCTGGACCTGATGGGGCGGCGCAATCGCGGGGTGATCATCCAGGTCGGCTCGGCGCTGGCCTACCGGGCCATTCCGCTGCAGGCGGCCTATTGCGCGGCCAAGTTCGCGGTGCGTGGTTTCACCGATTCCTTGCGCTGCGAACTGCTCCACGAACACAGCGACATCAAGGTCTGCATGGTGCAATTGCCGGCGATCAACACGCCACAGTTCGATTGGGCCCGCAACAAGCTCGGCAAGCGCCCGCAACCGGTGCCGCCGATCCACGACCCGGACGTTGCCGCCCGGGCGATTTTCAGCGTGGTGAAGCGTACTCCCCGGGAGTTGTGGTTGGGCGTGGCCTCGCTCAAGGCGATCGTCGGCACTTGCCTGATGCCGGGCCTGCTCGATCGTCTGTTGGCCCGCAGCGCTTACGCCGGGCAAATGACCGACGAAGACGACGACAGCCAGCGCCCGGACAATCTGTTCGAACCGCAGGAGCCCTTGCATCGTACCCGCGGGCGGTTCAATGGCCGCTCGAAGGATTCAGCGCTGGCTTTCAGCTCGACCCAGGTGTCCGCGTTGCTGCTGGCCACCGGTGGGTTGCTGGCTGTGGTGCTGCTACTGTTTTGAGCCGGTGCGCCGGAACCAGCGGTAACCGTATCCATGCAATTTCAGGCTGGCTGCGGTCGAGGCCGGATACGGGCGGTCCGAAAGGACTTCCTCGAACCCCTGCAAATCCACTTCCCGCAACTGCACAGTGACTGTCTTGGGGCTGAGGTTCGCCAGCATCACCGAGGTCGCTTCGCACTCATGGGCGATGGCGAAGACTGCACGATGGTCGACCGTCAGCAGTTGCGCCTTGCCGTCGCCAACCTCGCGCAAGCGCCTGCGGGCCAGCAGCAGCCGGCGAGTCCGAGCCAGCAGCGAATCGGGATCGTCCTGTTGGCCCTCGACGTTCAACTGCGTGTAGGCAAACGGTCCTTCATCGATCACCGGCGCGGCGAGGCGCTGGGCGGTTGAAAAGCCGGCGTTGGCTTCATCGCTCCATTGCATGGGCGTGCGCACCGACAGGCGTTCGGGACGGGACAGGTCATCGCCCATGCCGATTTCTTCGCCGTAGCGCACGATGGGTGTCCCGGGCAGTGACAGCAGCAGCGCCTGGGCCAGCGCCTGGCGATGCACATCACCGTCGAGCATCGGCGCCAGGCGCCGGCGGATGCCGCGGCCATACAGGCGCATGTTCTGGTCCGGGGCGAAGGCCTGCATCACCTCCTCACGCTCCTGCTCGGTCAAGCGTTCGAGGTCGAGCTCGTCATGGTTGCGCAGCCACACCGCATAATTGGCGCCGTCAGGCGGTGCCGGGCGGCGGGCAATGGCCCGTTGCAGAGGCTCGGCTTCGCCTCGGGCCAAGGCCAGGAACAGATGATTATTGACCCAGAAATCCAGCACCAGGCCCAGGCGTTCGCCGGTGCCGAAGTAATGGCTGTAGCGCTCGGGCTCGACATCCACTTCGCCCATCAGCACGCCTTCCGGGTTGATGCGGGTCATGTGCTTGAACAGCCGTTCCAATAACCACACGCCCTGCTCTTCATCGCCGCCACCGGCCTGCTCCACCAGGTGCGAAGCGGCATCGAGACGAAAACCGGCGATCCCCAGTTCGAGCCAGTGATCCATGATCCGCTCGATCTCTTCGACCACCCGCGGGTTCGCCAGATTGAGGTCCGGCTCATGGCGATAGAACAGATGCCGAAAGTACTGCCCGGCCTGTTCGTCCCACTGCCAGATGCTGTCTTCCACCGACGGGAAGATAGGCTGATTGCCGTCGTCCACCGGCGTGTCGGACCACAGGTAATAGTCCCGGTAGACACTGTCCTTGTCGCGCCGCGCCCGCAGGAACCAGGGATGCTGATCGCTGGTGTGCTGCACCACCAGTTCGAGGATGACCCGGATGCCACGCTCCCCGGCCTGGACGATCAACTGGCGCAAGTCCTCTTCGCTGCCAAAGCGCGGGTCCAGCGCCATGAAATCGCTGACGTCGTAACCGGCATCCTTGAACGGAGACCGGTACAAAGGCATCAGCCAGAGTGCGCCGACGCCCAGCGCTTGCAGATAATCGAGCTGACGAATGATGCCCTTCAGGTCGCCACGGCCATCGCCGTTGCTGTCGTAGAACAGCGAGGGGTCGATCTGGTAGATCAAGGTATTTCGGTGCCAGTTGGCTTTCATCGGTCACTCCTTATCGACAGAGGTTATCGACACAGGATCAGGGCCTGTTCGGCAGCCAGACGCCCGCTGAACGGCTGGCCTTCATCCGCGCCATCGCTGGCGATTTCAACTCGCCAGGGGTCGGCCAGCGGAAAGGTGTGCTCGCTGTCGGCAAAATTGATGCAGACCAGGCGTTCGTCGCCCTCGCAAGAGCGACGATAAGCCAGCACCTGCGGGTGCGAGGGCAGTTCCTCCCAGCCGCCCAGGCGCAGCGCCAGGCTATTGTGCCGACACGTCAGCAGCCGCCGGTAAAGCGCCAGCACGGAATCGGCGTCGCGCTCTTGGGTCTCCACGGACAACCGGCCGGCATCCGCAGCGAAAGGCAGCCATGGCGCCCGACCCGACCAACCGTGAGGCGCCTGTTCCGTCCAGGGGATCGGCGCCCGGCTGCCGTCCCGTCCGCCGGGGTCGACGCGGGTCTGGGCGGTCACTTGCGTATCCTCCAGGCCCAGCTCCTCGCCCTGATAGATGAACGGCGTGCCGCGCAGCGTCAGCAGCATCACCGCCGCGGCCCGCGCCCGGCGCAATGAGCCGCCGTAGCGACTGCGGTGGCGGCTGTTGTCATGGTTGGACAGCACCCAGGTCGGCCAGGCCTGCAACGGGCCGAGGTCGTTTTCCACCTCGCGTACGCACATACGGAACACCACCGGGTCCCACGGTGCATCCAGCGGCGGGAAGTTGAACGACATGTGCAGTTCGTCACTGGCGCCGTAATAGGCCGCCACCTGGGCCGTGGAACGGATGTTGACCTCGCCGATCAGCACCCGCTCACCGGGGTAGCTGTCGACCAGGCGCCGCAGCCCGCGGAGCACTTCATGGCTGTAGGGCTGATCGTTGATCTTGACCATGGCTTCACCGGCCATGCAGCGCGGGTCATCGGCAAAGCTCTGGTCCTTGCCGACGCAATGCACCACGTCGACGCGAAACCCATCGACGCCACGCTCGAGCCAGAAGTGCAGCACTTGATGCATGGCTGCCACGACGTGCGGGTTGTGCCAGTTCAGGTCCGGCTGTTCGGGCAGGAAGAAATGCAGGTAGTACTGCTGGCTGGTTTCGTCCCAGGTCCAGGCGCTGCCGCCGTCAATCGAGGCTCGCCAGTTGTTCGGCTGGTCACGCCAGATGTACCAGTCGCGCTTGGGGTTGTCGCGGCTGGAGCGCGATTCGACGAACCAGGGGTGCTGGTCGGAGGTGTGGTTGGGCACGAAGTCGAGCAGCACTTTCAAGCCCCGTTCGTGGGCCTTGGCGATCAACGCATCGAGGTCGGCCAGGTTGCCGAACAGCGGATCGACGTCGGTGTAGTCGCAGATGTCGTAGCCTGCGTCGCACATGGGCGAGCGAAACACTGGCGAGAGCCACAACGCATCGATGCCAAGGCGTTGTAGATGGTCCAGGCGCGCTGTCAAACCGGGAAGATCGCCGATGCCATCGCCGTTGGCATCGGCAAAGGAGCGAGGGTAAACCTGGTAGATCACGGCGTTCTTCCACCAGGGCGAAGGGAAGGAGTTGGGCATGTCGCCTCCTCTGATCGCAGTGTGTGGTGGGCAAGACCGCAGCCCCGCCTGATGCCCCTGTCGACAGGGGACATCAGTTAAGAACCGGAAAAGGCGCTTGGGGTTCGTTTTTTCTTGATGGGGAGTGAATCAGCGGAAGAGATGTTTGATGTGCCGCCGTCATCGTCGGATCGCCGCCCGGAGCAAGCTCGCTCCCACAGGGGACAGGGTTCACAAAGGTCCATTGTGGGAGCGAGCCTGCTCGCGAAAGCGTCAGCCTGACCAACTCAGAACCCGTGGCGAGGGAGCTTGCTCCCGCTCGGCTGCGCAGCAGTCGCAAACCGGCGGATACAGTCTGCCTGAAAGGTTGCTGGGGCCCGCTTCGCAGGCCAGCGGGAGCAAGCTCCCTCGCCACGCTAACCTGCTCCGGCGCGACAAATATCAAGTCAGACCGATGTCCCTGCCTCAGGATCGGCCCGCCCATGTGGGAGCGAGCCTGCTCGCGAATCGCCCGATCAGTTGGAGGCGATGCCAGCGGCCCGGTTGACCATCGCCACGATGCTGATGAACAGCTCTCCCTTGGCCTCCTCTGCACTGATTTCCCCGTTGGCCGCCGCATCGGACAACGCCTCCGCCGCACCCAGCATCGCGCGCAGGCTCGCTTGGGACAGGCCCCGGTTATCGGCGAACGGCTCCAGCACCGCCCGGCATTTATCCAGGAACAGCCTTTCATACTCCCTTTTGATGCTCTCCAGTTCAGGTGAACTGGAGAGCGCCGCACTGACGCCCGGAATCTCCCGGCCCTGAAGCAGGACACATTCGACGAACGCTTCGGCAATCACCCGTGAACGACTCTGCAACGTGGGCTCGCTGGCGTCGAGTGCAGCATCCATGAGCGCCGTCTGGCGAGCATCGAAATCCTGGTAGAGCGCCGCCAGCAGCCCGGATCGGGTAATGAAATGGTCGTAGACGATGGGCTTGGTGACGCCTGCCTGGTCGGCCAGCCGGGCCAGGGTCAACGCTTCGCTGCCCTCCTCCCGAACCAGGCGCCAGGCGACATCCAGCAATTGCCGTTGCCGATCGGCGCGGGAAAGTCGGCGACGAGGCGCGGCAATGGGCGGTGCATTTTCATCTGTGCTTGACATGTTAACTTTACCAACCGTAACTTACTAACCGTAACTTAACCCAGCATACTCGCTTGACCTCGGGTAATGCCAGAAGGAGATTCGCCATGCACGCCCTTATCGTCGTTGCTCACCATGACCCCCGCTCCCTGACCCATGCGCTTGCCCAGGCCATTGGCAATGGAATTCTCCAGGCCAATCCCAGCGATACCTTCGAAATCGCCGACCTGGCCGCCGAAGGCTTCGACCCGCGCTTCGGCTTCGCCGACCATGCCGTCCACCACCGTGAGGCCTTGCCGCCTGCCGACGTGCTGGCCGAGCAGGCCAGGATCGAACGGGCCGACGCCCTGGTGCTGGTCTACCCGATCTACTGGTGGTCGATGCCGGCGCTGCTCAAGGGCTGGATTGACCGGGTGTTCTCCAATGGCTGGGCGTTCGACTTCAAGCTCGACGAGTTCTTTGTGCAAAAACTGCAGCAACTGCGGGTCCATCTGGTCGCCCTCGGTGGAGCCGACGCCGACAGTTTTCAACGCCACGGCTACGACCAGGCTATGGTCACGCAGATCGACCACGGCATCTTCGGCTACTGCGGTGCCCGCGTGGTGAGCTCCGAACGCTTGCTGGATTCGGAAACCCTTGATCCGAACGTGCATCTGCAGAAGGCCCGAGCCCTTGGCCAGCGGGTGTTCTCGGCCATCGAGCAGACCACACCCGTAGAAGCCAACGCCGCGTGTGCATGATCAGAGTGCTCGACGGTCGGCGGCAGACAGGGGCACATCGCGCTGATAGATATCCGGGATATACACCGCCCGCCCCTGGCTGTCCGCTTGCACTGTCCAGTATCCAAGCAGGATCGGCATCGGCTTGGCCAGCCTGAATTCATGGGTCAACTCGCTTGCCAGCAAGGTGTCGGTGCGCGTGCGTTCGGCCGGGGTCACCAGCAGATCGCGCAGGTGCATGACTTGCTCGATGCGCACGCAGCCCGAACTGAACGCCCGTGGGCCCTTGCTGAACAGCGCCTGGCTGGGGGTGTCATGCAGGTACACCGAGAACGGATTGGGAAAGCGGACTACCAGTTTGCCCAAGGGATTTTTCGCACCGGCATCCTGGCGCAGCATTAGATTGCCAGGGTGATCCCAGTCGATATTTTCCACCGCCAGGGGCAATCCATCCCGATCGATCACCTTGAGGTTGTGCCGGGTGAGAAACTCCGGGTCGCGGCGGATCTCGGGCAGTTTGTCCTCGCGCATGATCGTCGGCGGAATAGTCCACGTCGGGTTCAGCGTCAGTCGGGTGATACGCGACTTGATCAGCGGTGTCTGGCGTTCGGCGCGGCCAACCTGGGTCCGGGTCTGCCATACCGGGGCGCCAGCCTGGTAGACCGTCAGCTGCGCCGCCGCCACGTTGACCAGCACGCTGTCGGGCTCCAGATCCTGAGCCAGCCAGCGCATGCGCTCCAGGTTGATCCGCAATTGCTCGCGGCGCATGGCCGGGCTGATGTTCAGCTCGGTAACCGTCCACGGCCCCACTACCCCATCGGCTTGCAGTGAATGGTGGAGCTGGAAGCTTTTCATCGCCTCCACCAGGCTCGGGCTGTAGTGCTCATCGGCTTCCAGCGGAGGCACGCTCAGGTAGCCTTCGTTGAACAGGCGCCGGGCCAGTGCGGGCACGCGGGCGTCACGTTTGTCGGGTTGCAGCAATGGGCCAGCCGGCACTGACTGCCAGTCAGCCAGTGGTAGCTGGCGTTGCCGGGCGTAGAGTTCGCGCAGGTTGCGATACAGGTCCAAGGGCGGCCGCGCCTGTTCGAACGCCTCGGCGGGGTCGTGCAAGCCGGCGACGGCGAAGTGCAGCACCATGGCCTGACGGTCCGGCAACTGGGGATTGGCCTTCCAGATCGGCTCCAGGCGGTTCTGCGGCAGGTAGCCGAAACGCAGCTCATGCAGCGCTTGCAGGTAGCGCTGGCTGATGGCGATGTCGGTACAGGCCACGTTGACGTAACGGCCATCGCCCGGCAGGTCGTAGCGGGCCGGATCGAGTCCGTCATCGGCCAGTTGCTGTAGCTGGGCTTGCAACGCCTGTAACCGCCCGTCGTCCGCCCAGATCGCCTGGCCTGCGTTTTGCTGGTACAAGGCCTGCAGGCTCATGACCGTCGGAAAGTCGACGCCACCGGCCAATTCGGGGCAATTGACCGACAGTTGCGCCAGTGTGGTTTGCGCCTGAGCCGGATCGCCGTCCTCGGCCGTGGCGACCAATGGCGCAACGAGCAATAAAAGGCTCAGGTAACATGCGGACTTTTTGAACAACTGCTTTACTCCAATCCATGGCCGTCTCGTTGACGGTGAATTTTGCGACAGGTACGACCCGCCATCATGCAGACAAACGAAACCGGACGGGATGCCGCAAACGAACGCCACCGCAAGCTGCCTTCACCTGTATCGGCCTTCTTGCGCCGATTCTGCCTGGTCGTGACCGGTCTTGGCATCCTGTGCAGCCCGGCGCTGGCCGAAAAACTCAACACCCAGCCTCTTTACAACAGCCTCGCCCACGCCGCGCCGGAACTCAATCCCCAAGCGCTGAAAAGTGCCCTGAGTGCGATGCAGTGCGCAGTTGCCAACGGCGCTCGACAGGCTCGCCACCTGGCGGTGATCGATTATTCGCAACCTTCGACGGCCCGGCGCTTGTGGATCTTCGACCTGCGCCAGAAAAAGCTGGTCCTGCGTGATCTCGTGGCCCACGGGCAGAAATCCGGGGAAAACTTCGCCACCCAGTTTTCCAACCGACTGGGCAGCTATCAATCCAGCCTGGGGCTGTTCCGCACCCAGGAAAGCTACCAGGGCACCCACGGCTACTCGCTGCGCATGGACGGCCTGGAACCCGGATTCAATGACCAGGCGCGCGACCGGGCGATCGTCATCCACGCCGCTGATTACGTGAACCCGCTCTGGAGCGTGCGCCAGGGCCGCATCGGCCGCAGCCAGGGCTGCCCGGCCGTGCGCCCGCAAGTAGCGCGCCAGGTGATCGACAAGCTCAAGGGCGGGCAATTCATGTTTTCCTGGTACCCGGATCCGGCGTGGCTCAAGCGTTCGGCCTATCTCAATTGCCAGCCGCAGCAGGTGGCGAGCATTCTGTCGACCCGCGGCGGCTAGTAAAGCGGCCGCTGCGCGCCCGAGCGGGAGCAAGCTCCCTCGCCACGGGTATCGTGCAAATCTCCTGGCCAGCGATTGCGTCGGCTGGGTTGGTGGTTAAAATGCCGGCCTTTCGAATTGCTGGCGTTTTTTCTGATGAACCCTGAAGCCCTCCAAACCTTGCAGAGCCATTTATCGACGGCGCTGGAGTCGGTGCCTGACGAAACCCGTCGGCTGTTCCACGGGCGCGGACGCTGCTGGGCGGGGTTGGAACAGATTACCGTAGATTGGCTGCAAGGCGTGGTCCTGGTCTCGCTGTTCAAGGAACCCGAGCCGGCGCAACTGGACGATCTGCTCGCGATGTTACGCGACCTTGTCGCCTCGCCGGCCTGGCTGCGCAGCGCCGCCCATACGCTGGCCTTGCAGCATCGATACCTGTCCGATAGCTTTACCCAGTGGCTGGAGGGCGAGCCGATCGATGAGTGGACCCTGACCGAAGGCGGCCTGCGCTACCGGATAGACCTCGGCAAGAAGCAGAACAACGGCCTGTTCCTCGACATGCGCTACGGGCGCGAGTGGGTGCGCGCCCATGCCCGTGGCAAGCGCGTGCTGAACCTGTTCGCCTACACCTGCGGTTTTTCGGTGGCGGCGATCGCCGGCGGCGCGCAACACGTGGTCAACCTGGACATGTCCCGTGCGGCTTTAAGCCGTGGTCGCGACAACCACCGGTTGAACGGCCACAACCTGGGCCAGGTGAGTTTCCTTGGCCACGACCTGTTCAAGTCGTGGGGCAAGGTGATCAACAGCGGCCCCTACGACCTGGTCATCATCGACCCGCCGACGTTCCAGAAAGGCAGCTTCCTTTTGACCAAGGATTACCAGCGTGTCCTGCGTCGCCTGCCGGAGCTGCTGACTGCCCCTGGCGTGGTACTGGCCTGTAGCAACGACCCGGCGACGGGTCCGGATTTCCTCATTGATGGCGTCATGCGTGAAGCACCGGGCCTGCGATTCGAACAGCGATTGGCAAATCCGCCGGAGTTTCCCGACGCTGACCCGGCCTGCGGCCTCAAGGCCTTGGTGTTCACACGCGACGATCCGGCCAGCTCACAGGTATAGCCGCAACTACACCACCAACGTCAGCCACGCCGACACCAGTAGCAACACCGCCATGACGCGGTTGAAGCGCCCCATCGCCACGGCGGAACGGCAGAACCTTGCGGCCCCGCGCCCCAGGTAGGCCCAGGCCGTCATGCAAGGAATGGATATCGCAAAAAACGCCAGGGACAGCCAGAGCACGCGCACGGTACGGTCTGCCTCGGCGCCGGCGAATACACTGACCACCGCCAACGCCATCATCCAGGTCTTCGGGTTCACCAGTTGCAACCCGGCGGCGCCCGCCAGGCCCAGCCGGGGGCCTTCCACGGGTTTGTCGGGGTCAATGGCCTCGGCGGGGGCGCTGAAAATCTGCCAGGCCATCCAGCTCAGCCAGGCGATGCCGGCCCAGGACAACACGGTCTGGATTGTCGCGTGTCGGGCCAGCACGTCGCCCAAGCCGGTGCCGACCACCAATACCAGCAACGCGGCGGCAGCACAGGCGCCGAGGATGATCGGCCAGGTGGTCGTCAGGCCAAAGCGAGAACTGTGGCTCAACACCAGGATATTGGTCGGGCCAGGGGTGATGGAGGCGACAAAGGCAAACAAGGCAAACGGCAGCAACTGGTCCATGAGCAACTTCTCGGTGAATGATCGTAGGGTTGATCATCCCGATGCCGGCGTGGTCAGTCTGGAACAATTGAGCAGCGCTTGCGGTAGTCCGCCGGGCTCATGCGATAGGCGCGCTGGAACCAGCGGCCCAAGTGACTCTGGTCGGCGAAGCCAAGCATGGCGGCCACCACCACGGCGCTTTCGCCACGGGCCAGCAACCGCCGCGCGCGGGCCAGGCGCAGCTGGATCAGGTAGGCATGGGGCGCCAGGCCGAAAGCGGCCTTGAATGCACGGCTCAGGCGAAAACGGTCGACACCGGTGGCCCGCGCCAAGTCGTCGAGGCCGACGTCTTCGCTCAAGTGGCTGTGCAAGTAGTCGCGGGCCTGTTGCGCAACCAGCGGCAGGCGCGGGTCGGGATTGATCCGCGCGCGCCAGTGCAAGTGCTGGGTGAGGTTCGCCAGCAGCGCGTCGAGGGCGGTCTGGCGGACGATCAGAATGTCTTGCTCATGCAGGCTATGGAAAGCCGTGGCGGTGGCGCTCGCCAGACGCGCGTCATCATTCAGGGTGGTGGCAAAGCCCAGTTGCGCGTTGTCTGGCGCATCCTCGAACAACGAGCGCAGTTCGCGCTCCAGCCATTGCGGTTCCAGGTACAGGGTGCGATAGGTAAAACCGTTTTCGTGCGGCGCGTTACCGTCATGCAGTTCGCCGGGTTCGAGCAGGAACACTTTGCCCGGCGTGCTGTTGTGTTGCTGCCGACGGCAATGGAACTGTTGCACGCCCTGCTCCGTCACGCCCACCAGGTACGCATCATGCCAATGCGGATCGTAGGCATGCCCTTCGAAATGCGCGCGCACGGTCTCGATGCCGGACGTGGCGTCCTGCTTGAGATCGATCCAGTTGCGCGCTGTCATGGGCTGTCTCGTTTATGTATCGGCTGGCTAAGATTAAACAACTTGGATGGGGTGGTCTGGAAGATTTGTGCAGTTTCACTCCGGCATTGTGTTCCTCCTGTGGGAGCGAGCCTGCTCGCGAAGGCGGTGTATCAGTCGATGAAGATGCCGGATGTACTGGCCTCTTCGCGAGCAGGCTCGCTCCCACAATAGCTAGCGGGCTAACGGAGATCCAATGTGGGAGCGAGCTTGCTCGCGATGCGGTGGATCAGCTTGCATTGATGTCGAGAGTGCCGACGCCATCGCGAGCAAGCTCGCTCCCACAGGGTTCGCGCTGGCCCTCAGGCATCCGGCGTGATCACCGGCAACACCGTCTCCACCGCCAATCGCGCCAGCTCCGCATCTTCCTCGGCCTTGACCCCGGACACGCCGATGGCACCGATGCACTGACCGTCGTGACGGATCGCCACGCCACCCTCGAGCATGCCTTGCAAGTGCGGCGCGCTGAGGAAGGCGATGCGGCCACCATTGATCATGTCTTCAAAAACCTTGCTGTCCCGCCGGCCCATGGCGGCGGTGCGGGCTTTTTCGGTGGCGATGTAGGCTGACAAGGGCGAGGCCCCGTCCAGGCGCAGCAGCCCCAAGGGGTGCCCGCCATCGTCTACCACGCAGACCGATACGGCCCATTGACGCTGGTGGGCCAGCTCTTTGGCTGCTACCAGCAACTGGGCAACGTCCTGTTCGGTGAGTACCGCTTTGGTTTTCATGAATCACTCCATGCTGTGCAGCGTGAGGCCCGTCAGCCGAAGCTGCGGGCGATGGACACGGCGACGGTCATTCGCCATAGATATCAAAATCGAAGTACTTCTGGCGAATCCGCTCGTAGGTGCCGTTGGCGCGAAGGGTCGCCAGCGCCTGGTTGAAACGGCCCGCCAGCGGATCATTCTTGCGCACGGCGATTCCAATGCCCGTGCCGAAGTATTGTTCTTCGACGAAGTTTGGGCCAACAAATTCGAAATCCTTGCCTTCAGGGCGCTTGAGCAGGCTTTCGTCGATGGCCACCGAACTGGCCATCGTGGCGTCCAGGCGTCCGCCCAGCAGGTCGAGGAAGACTTCGTTTTGCGAGCCATAACGGATCACTTCGGCCCCGGCCGGGGCAAATTTGTCGGTAACGTAACGATCGAAGTTGGTTGCCCGTTGCACGCCGATCCGCTTGCCTTTGAGCTGCGCGGGAATATCCTGGATGCCACTGCCCTTGCGAAACACCAGCCGCGCCGGAATCCGATAATAACGGTCGGTGAAATCCACCGACTTCATCCGCTCCGGGGTGATCGACATGGAAGAAATCACCGCGTCGACTTTTTTCACCTTGAGTGCCGGGATCAAGCCGTCGAATTCCTGTTCTATCCAGTCGCAGCGAACCTTCATTTCGGCGCACAGGGCCTGGCCGATGTCATAGTCGAAGCCGACGATGGCGTTGTCCGGGGTTTTCGAGGCGAAGGGTGGGTATGCCGCCTCGATGCCGATGCGCAGCGAGGTTTCGGCGGCGTGCAGATTGGCGCCAAATGCCAGCAGCGAGACGAAGCCCAGCTTGAGTGCAATGCGTTTAACGTTCATTCATTAGCTCCGGATGCGATGTTATTGATTTCGGACGCTCCACGGGAAGTCGTCCGTTATGGCAGCAGCAATCTGAACAAGCGCGGGCGACCACTCTGGCGGTGGTCTTGCCCGATAGCGGCACAGCAGTGTCCGGCGGTCCTACACTGCCGCGGTGACGATCAGTTCCAGCAGGATCTGCGGGTCATCAAACGCCACCTGTGCGGTGGCTCGCGCCGGGGTATGCGCGGCGTCGACCCAGTCGCTCCAGATCGCGTTCATCGCAGCGAAATCGCGGCCCATGTCTTTCATCCAGATCTGCACGCTGAGCAGCCGGCGCTTGTCGCTGCCCGACGCGGCGAGCAATTCGTCGATCCGCTGCAGCACCTGGCGGGTCTGGCCCTGGATGTCCTGGTTGCAATCGGCGGCGACAATGCCGCTGAGCCAGGCCACGCCGTTGTGCACGACGCTGCGGCTCAGGCGCGGGTTGCTTTCGATACGTTGAATGGTCATGACGGTTCCTCGACGCAGTGACGTTCGCCGGCCAGTTGGGCCAGCGTGATGGGTTTGAGGGGGGGACGGATGCGGTAGTAACCGACTTCAGCGGGCGACACGCGGCGCTGGGCGGCGATGATCTGGGTGACGCTCAAGCCGCATTGGCGCCCTTGGCACGGGCCCATGCCGCAACGGCTGAAGGCTTTGGTCTGGTTGGGACCCAGGCAGCCGAGGTCGACGTAGCGGCGGATAGCGCCAGCCGTGACTTCTTCGCAGCGACACACGATGACATCGTCGGGTGGGACGCAACTTTCTGCCGGGGGGCGATACAACGCATCGATCAAGGGCCGCGCAGCACGAGCACGACGCAGGCCTTTCTCAAGGCTGCGTGCTCCCCGAGACACACCGGCAATCGCCATCGCAGCGAGTCGCCCTTCCAGCCGCGCCACCTGCGCGCCGCCAATGGCAGCGCCGTCACCGGCGATGAAAATGCCCGGCGCACTGGTTTGGCCAAAGCCATCGCGCCGTGGAATCCAGCACAGTTGCGCCTCGCTCCAGTCATGCTCCAGGCGCAACGACCAACTGATCTGCGTGTGCGGCACCACGCCCTGGTGCAATAAAATCAATCCGGCGGGCACGCGCACGTGCTGGCCTCCACTGTCGAAGCCCAGTGCATTGGCGCAATCCTCACCCTCGACACGCAGGTTGCCGGCACCGCGATAATGGCGGATGCCGCCACGCTTCAACTCGGCCAGCAACCCCACGCCCTTGAACAAGTCGCGCCAGCCGCGCAACGCACCGGGAATCAGTCGCCAGGCCCGCAGCAGCTCGCGACGATGGCTGGTATCGACCAGCGCCTCGACGGCAATGCCGGCGCGCAGGTACTGTGCCGCCAGCAGGTACAACAGCGGACCGCAACCCGCCAGGACCACCGGCCCCGCCGGTACCAGCGCCGCGCTCTTGAGCAGGATCTGCCCCGCACCGGCCGTCATGACCCCAGGCAAGGTCCAGCCGGGAATTGGCATCGGCCGTTCGAAGGCGCCCGTGGCGATCAGCAGATGGCGCCCGCGCAAAACCTCTGCGCAGCCGTCGATCAGGTAGTGCACCTCACGCTGGGGGGTGACTTGCCAGATCGCCGCGTTGGGCAGGTAACGAGCCCCGCATCGGAGAAAATCCGCCGCCAGCTGCGCACCGGCGCTGTAGTCTTCGCCCAGCACCGCGCGGCTGCGGGCATCGGCTTGAAGCACTTGGCGATAAATCTGCCCGCCAGGACTGGCCTGCTCATCCAGCACCACGACCGACAATCCATGGTCCCTGGCCTCGATGGCGGCGCTCATGCCGGCCGGTCCGGCACCGATGATGATCAAGTCGATCACGGCGTTACTCATCGGTCCCCTCCTCGTTCGGCGCCAGGCTGACGGCGCCGCGTTGGCGTTGCACACGCATGCCCGGGCGCACCGCCACCAGGCACGACTGGACGTTGGCCTGGCCGTCCACTTGCACCAGGCATTCGAAGCACACGCCCATCAGGCAGTACGGCGCAGCGGGCCTGCCGCTGACAGCGCTTTCACGGCTATGCCGGACTCCGCTGGCGAGCAGCGCCGCCGCAAGGCAGACATCACCCGGCACGCTCAAGGGCTTGCCGTCGAACTCGATCAGTACCTGGTTCTGCGAGACGGCCAAAGGCCGGAACAGGCTTTCAGCCGACATGACGCACCTCGGTTGGCGAATTGAAGCGCTGCAGGCCGAATGGCTTGACGGCTGGGTCATCGAACTCGCCGGCAATCCACGGGGCCAGGCGCAGGGCGTGAACAGCGGCCAAGGTCACGCCGCTGTGGCAACTGACGACCGTCAGGCCCGGGCAGCCCTGGGGCATTTCGTAAATCGGAAACCCGTCGGCGCTCATCACCCGCAACGCGCCCCAGGCCCGCACCAGGCGTACGTCACCCAGCAGTGGGAAACACTGCACGGCGCGTCGGGCGATCGCGGCCATGACCTGGCTGCCGGTGCTGTCGTCGAAGCCGGCCGACTCATGGGAATCGCCCAGTTGCACGGTGCCCTCGTCGGTCTGGCGCACATACGTCGTGGGGTAATGGAGGAACGGCTTGAGTCTTTCGGTCACCAGGATCTGCCCGCGATTGGGCTGCACGGGCACGTCCAATCCGACCCTTTCGCCCAATGCCCGATTGCCCAGGCCCGCGGCCAGGACAACCTGCGCGGCAGACCAGCGCTGATCGGCGGCGCGCAGTTGCAAACCCGTGGCGTGCGGTTCGATGGCCTCGACGCGGCGACCATTGATCAACGTCACGCCACGCGCTTTGCAGGCCGCATGCAGCGAACGCAACAGCTTGAGTGGGTTGACGTGACCATCCATGGGCGAGAAACAGCCGCCCACCACGTCGGGGCCGATACCCGGCAGACGGCCGCGCAGTTGTGCTCTGTCCAGCAGCTCATAGGGATAATCACCGTCGAGGACCTCGCGCAGCCAGGCCAGGCGCGCGGCCTCCTCGGTCATTTCCGCATCGCTCAGGCACAACTGGAAACCGCCCTGCTGGCGCAGATGGATATCGATACCCGTGTCGGCTTGCAGCGCTTCGGCGAAGCGCGGCCATAGCGCCACCGAATCACGGGTCCATTGTGCATACGGGCTCATTCCGTAGCCCTTGCCCTGGACCCAGAGCAAACCGAAGTTGCCACGGGCGGCGCGAATCGCGTCGTCGCCCTCGTCGAGCACGCTCACCTGGCGGCCGAGCAGGGCCAGGCCATAGGCAATGGACATACCCACCAGGCCGCCACCTACGATGATCACATCAGTTTTTTGCATGATGGCTATATCGCTGTTCCAAAGGCCTTGAAGTACGGCGAAGCGCCGATTCATGGCCGGGCGAGTTCATGCGATCGATCCTAGGACGCTGCCACGCTCATTAAAAATGCTTTATTTTTGATAGCTCATGTCTTTTTGTTATGGGTGAGCATCCTTATGAACCTCCGCCAGCTGGAAGCGTTTCGCGCGGTGATCCTCGGCCAGACGGTGACCCGCGCCGCCGAAATGCTGCACATCTCGCAACCCGCCGCGACCCGGCTGATTGCCAGCCTGGAAGAAGACATCGGCTTCAGCCTGTTCGACCGTATCAAGGGCCGGCTGCAACCGACCGCCGAGGCCATGACGCTGTATCAGGAGGTGCAGCGCTCGCTGCTGGGGGTGGAGCGGATCGCGCGCACGGCCCAGGACATCCGCAATCTCAAGCGCGGTTCGCTGCACATTGCCTGCGCGCCGGCCATGGGCTTGTCGTTCCTGCCGCGGGCGATTGCCGCGTTCATGGCCGAGCATGAGCAGGTGCAGATCTCGCTGGTGGTGCATTCCTCGCGGGAAGTCGTTGACCTGGTGGTAGGCCAGCGCTGTGACCTGGGCCTGATCGTCCTGCCCAATACCTACCCGAGTCCCCGTGCCGAAAAGTTGCTGGCTACGCGCATGCTCTGCGCCCTGCCCGCCGGCCATCGGCTCCAGGACCGCACGTCCATCAAGCCGGAAGACCTGCAGGGCGAACGGTTCATTTCCTATCCGCAATCCATCGGCTCCCGACAACACATCGACGCGATTTTCGCCGCTCACGGCGTCGAGCGTGAGCTGCGCCTGGAAACCCAATTGTCCCAGCCGATGTGCACTTTTGTTGAGCAAGGCCTGGGCGTCGCCCTGGTGGACGCCATCAGTGCCGTTGAATACCGCGGCAACGGCATCGTCTTCCGGGCCTTCGAACCGGCGATCGAAATGGACTTCAGCATGCTGCTGCCAATCCATGGACCGCTGTCGAAACTGCAGGCGCGCTTCCTCGAACACATGCAGCGATTCATCGAGGCGCAAGTGCCGGCGGCCTATCGGTTTTAAAGCGAGCAATGGATCCATTGAGAAACACCGATCATCTGCACAGCCACCAAAATCGTTGACAAGCAAATTAGTTAAGAGAGTTAATGGATCCACTGATAATAACAAAACCAGCCTGGAGATCCCTCTCATGTACCCCAAGAACGCCTGGTACGTTGCCTGCACCCCGGACGAGATTGCCGACAAGCCGCTGGGTCGGCAGATCTGTGGCGAGAAAATGGTTTTCTACCGCGGGCAAGCCGGCAAAGTCGCCGCCGTCGAGGACTTCTGTCCCCATCGAGGCGCACCGCTCTCGCTCGGTTATGTCGAGAATGGCAACCTGGTGTGTGGCTACCATGGGCTGGTCATGGGGGACGACGGCAAGACTGTCGAGATGCCCGGGCAACGGGTTCGGGGATTTCCTTGCAACAAGACCTTTGCCGTGCAGGAGCGCTACGGGTTTATCTGGGTCTGGCCGGGTGAACAGGCATTGGCCGATCCCTCGCTGATCCATCCTCTGGAATGGGCGGAGAACCAGGAATGGGCGTATGGCGGCGGGCTCTTCCATATCCACTGCGACTATCGCCTGATGATCGACAACCTGATGGATTTGACCCACGAAACCTACGTGCATGCCTCGAGCATCGGCCAGAAGGAAATCGACGAGGCACCGCCAGTGACCACGGTCGAAGGCGACGAGGTAGTCACTGCCCGCCACATGGAAAACATCATGGCTCCGCCCTTCTGGCGCATGGCGTTGCGCGGCAACAACCTGGCCGACGACGTGCCGGTGGATCGCTGGCAGATCTGCCGATTCACCCCGCCCAGCCACGTAATGATCGAAGTCGGCGTGGCCCATGCCGGCCACGGTGGCTATCACGCCGCGCCGCAACACAAGGCGTCGAGCATCGTCGTTGATTTCATCACGCCGGAAACCGAGACCTCCATCTGGTACTTCTGGGGCATGGCCCGCCACTTCCAGCCTCAGGACGAAGCGCTGACCGCGAGTATTCGCGAGGGCCAGGGCAAGATCTTCAGCGAAGACCTGGAGATGCTCGAACGCCAGCAGCGCAACCTGCTGGACCATCCGCAACGCAATCTGCTCAAGCTCAACATTGATGCCGGCGGCGTGCAGTCGCGTCGGGTACTGGAACGCTGGATCGCCCGCGAGCGTGAGCAACAGGCCGCCCTGATCGCCAGTACCCAGCAGCCGCAACACGCGGAGCAACGGCCATGATCGAAGTCCAGGTCGCGGCACGCACTATTGAAACCCCGGACATCTGCAGCTACGAGCTGACCAGCATCGACGGTCAGCCACTGCCGGCGTTTACCGCCGGCGCCCATATCGACGTGCATTTGCCCGATGGGCTGGTTCGCCAGTACTCGCTGTGCAATCACCCGGAAGAACGGCATCGCTACCTCATCGGCGTGCTGAGGGACCCCTCGTCACGAGGTGGCTCACGCAGCCTGCATGAACAGATCCAGCCGGGCGCGCGGCTGCTGATCAGCGAACCGCGCAACCTGTTTGCCCTGGCCCCTGCGGCCCAGGGCAGCCTGCTGTTTGCCGGCGGCATCGGCATCACGCCGATCCTGTGCATGGCCGAGCACCTGGCCCAGAGCGGCGCTGCGTTCGCATTGCACTACTGTGCCCGGTCCCGGGACCGCGCCGCTTTTATCGAACGCCTGGAGCAGTCGCCTTACGCCGACCGGGTATTCCTGCATTTCGATGAAGAACCCGCCACGGCACTGGATGCCGTTCGGGTACTGGCTTCGCCCAGCGCCGACCTGCACCTGTATGTCTGTGGTCCCGGCGGGTTCATGCAGCACATCCTCGACACCGCCGAGGCCCAGGGCTGGCAGGAACCCAATCTGCACCGGGAATACTTCGCCGCGGCGCCGATCGACACCACGGCCGATGGCCGCTTCTCGGTGAAGCTTGCCAGCAGCGGTCAGGTTTTCGAGGTGCCGGCGGACCGCAGCGTGGTCCAGGTGTTGGAAAGCCATGGCATCGAGGTTCCGATTTCCTGCGAGCAAGGCGTCTGCGGCACCTGCCTGACCCGCGTGCTGGAAGGCGTGCCGGACCATCGGGACATGTTCCTGACCGAAGCCGAGCAAGCCTGCAACGACCAGTTCACGCCGTGCTGTTCGAGGTCGAGGACGCCGTTGTTGGTGCTGGATCTCTGAGTACCAATCCTATGCGGGGGTCTCTAAAACACCCTAATACCCTGTGGGAGCGAGCTTGCTCGCGATAGCGGTGTGTCAGGCAATATTAATGATGCTGAACGACCGCTATCGCGAGCAAGCTCGCTCCCACAGTAGAGGTTCATTCAGTTTTAAGGATCACCTTCATCCGCTCATCCGCCAGCGTCGAGCCAAACACCTCGGCGTAGCGCAGGGTCGCGTTGGCGTGCTCGCGCATGATCGCCTCGGCCCGGGCGCCCTGGCGATTGACCAGCGCATCGAACACCGAATGATGCTGCATGTGGGCATAGTTGAAGCGCCGGTATTCGCCGGCCATGTTCTGGCGATCGACCGCCAGGGCCGTGACCGAGGCGAACGGCAGGTGATCGTTGCGCGCCAGGGCGTCGGCGATGGCCGGGTTGTGGCTGCCCTCGACGATTACCTGGTGAAAACGCATGTTGAGGTCGTGATAGACCTCCAGGTCCTCTTCGGTCACATAACCTTTGGCGAACAGTTCATCGCCGTCGACCAGGCACTGCTCAAGCGCCCGGCGAGCCTCCTCGGACAAGCCGCGTTCGGCGGTTTGCCGGGCGGCCAGGCCCTCCAGCACCCCACGCACTTCCACCGCCCCGGCAATCTCCTCGGCGCTGACCGAGCGCACCTGGAAACCCCGCCCGCCAAAACGCACCAGCAGCCCTTCCTGCTCCAGGGTGCGAAACGCCATGCGCACCGGCATCCGCGAGACGCCGAACAGTTGCGCCGTTGGAATTTCCATCAGCCGCTCGCCGGCCGCCAGCTCGCCGGAGGCGATCATCCGACGCAACGCAACCAGCACCGTTTGGCCGGGCTTACTCATTCAGGTGATATCCAGAGAAGAGAGAGCCGCCATAGTAATTGCAATCAAATGTGGGAGCGAGCCTGCTCGCGAAAGCGGTGGTTCAGCAATATCCAATTCTCGCTGATACACCGCATTCGCGAGCAGGCTCGCTCCCACAGAGGCTGTGTCAGCCGGCAGGTCCGGCGCGCAGGACCGTTGGGTCTTCTCCCCGATACAGTGCCTCGACCTTCGCCGCGCGCCACTGCAACACGGCGCGCTGGTTGATCGAGCCCTTGTCGGTGATTTCGCCACGGTCGATGGAAGCGGGTTCGTCGAGCAGTGCGATCCACTCCACACGACTGGCATTGCCGTTGGCTTCGCGGTTCAGGCGTTGCAACCAGTCGGCAAACCACTGGCGCACCGGCGGGCTGGCCAGGACCTCGGCGTCGCTGGCGTCCTGCGACAGGCCCGAGAGGCGCCGGCAGTCATGCAGGCGCGGGAATACCAGCGCGCCCAGGTGCGGGCGGTCCGGCGCCGTCACCACGAGGTCCTGGACGTACGGCGTGCCCTCCAGCACCGCGCGGTTGCGCAACGGCCCGACGCTGACGAACACGCCGGAGGACAATTTGAAGTCTTCGGCGATACGCCCGTCGAACATCAGCCCCAACTGCGGGTTGGCGGGATCGGCGAGCTTGATGGCGTCGCCCGAACAATAGAAACCGGCCTCGTCGAACACCTCGGCGGTCTGCTGCGGCGAGCGCCAGTAGCCGGGCATGATGTGCGGTCCGCGAAAGCGCCCTTCGAACTTGCCGTCCACCGGCACCATCCGCACTTCGCAACCTGGCGCCGGCAAGCCGATGTAGCCGGCCATGGACAGCGGCCCGGTGGTGAAGGTGCAGGACGGCGACGCTTCGGTCATGCCCAGGCCGGCCATCATGCGGATGCGCTCGCCGCAATGCTGCTCGGCCACCTTGTCGAGGCGATCCCAGGTGCTTTGCGAAAGCCCCGCCGCGGCGAAGAAGAACAGGCTGATGCGTTTGAAGAAGCGCTCGCGCAACTCGGCGTCCTGTTCCAGCGCGCTGACCAATTCTTCCCAGCCCTTGGGCACGGTCAGGTAGGCGGTTGGGGAAATTTCCTTGAGATTGCGCAAGGTTTCGGCGAAGCCCTGGACGGTGGGCTTGCCATCGTCCAGATAGAAGGTGCCGCCGTTGTACAGCACGATGCCGACGTTATGGCTGCCACCAAACGTATGGTTCCAGGGCAGCCAATCCACCAGCACCGGTGGTTCCTCGCCAAACACCGGGAAGGTCTGCAAGAGCATCTGCTGGTTGGCGCAAAGCATGCGTTGGGTGGTGATCACCGCCTTCGGCAGCTTGGTGGAGCCGGAGGTGAACAGGAACTTGGCGATGCTGTCCGGACCGGTGGCGGTGAAGGCCCGCTCGGCCTCGCTGCCGCCCGGCTGCGCCAGCAGGCTGGCGAAGCTTGTCCTGGCGCGGCCGGGTATTTCTCCGCGCACGCTGACCAGGGGGACATCCATAGGCAATACCGCATTGATCGCGCGCTCGAACGGCGCGGCCTCGCTGACAAATACCAGCCCCGGCTGCAACAGGTCGCAGACGTGCCGCAGCTTGGCGAAATCCTGGGACAGCAACGAATAGGCCGGCGACACCGGGCAATAGGGAATCCCGGCGTACATCGCGCCCAGGGCCATTTGCAAATGCTCGATGTCGTTACCCGAGAGCAGCGCCAGGGGTTTTTCGGCCGACAGGCCATAACGAAGCAGGCCTTGGGCAATGGCCCGCACGCTGTCGAGCATTTCGGCATAGCTGACGTGACGCCAATCGCCCTGGTTTTCGCGAGCGGCAATGAACGTCTGGTCCGGTCGCACCCGGGCCCAGTGCACCAGGCGATCAAGCAGGCGCGACGGCAACGCCGCCAAGGGCTCAAGGGAGCGCATGTGCAGGATGCCCTGCTCTTCCTTCACTTCAACGGCTGGATGCCCGATCGACACCTGGCGATAGCGCGCAGGTTCGGGCCGGGAGGATGATCTGAACTCGGAACTCACGGTGCATCTCCTCCATCAAGGCACACTCGGGTCGCTTGACGCGAGCGGAGCGTGGCAGCGTCTGGCTGCGGCCTTGTGATTGTCATGTCTGGCGTGCATCGGACGATGGCTCGGGCGGCCCATCGCCGGCGATGCGACGGATTTTCAGATCGGGTAATGCCGTGGGCCGTTCTGCATCGTCACCCAGCGCAACTGGGTGAAGTGCTCGATGGCGGCCTTGCCGCCAAAGCTGCCGTAGCCGCTGGACTTGACCCCGCCGAAGGGCATTTGCGCCTCGTCGTGCACGGTCGGGCCATTGATGTGGCAGATGCCGGATTCGATTCGTTGGGCCAGCGCAAGGGCGCGACTGGTATCGCGGCTGAAGATCGCCGCCGACAGGCCGAACTCGGAATCGTTGGCCAGGCGCAGCAACGCTTCGTCACCGTCGCCGCGCAGCAACACCGCTACCGGTCCGAAGGACTCTTCGCGGTACAGGCGCATGTCCGGGGTGACGCCGTCGAGCAAGGTAGGCTGAAGGATGCTGCCGTCCAGTTGGCCGCCGGCGACTAATCTGGCGCCTTTGGCCAGGGCATCGTCGATCAGGCCTTTGATGCGCAGTCCGGCACTGGCATCCACCAGCGAGCCCAGCACCGAATCACCCGCGGCAGGATCGCCGGCGCGCAGGGTCGCGATCTTCGCGGTCAGTCGGGCGACAAAGGCATCGGCCACGCTCGCGTCTACGATCAGGCGCTCGGTGGACATGCAGATCTGGCCCTGGTTGAAGTAGGCCCCAAACGCCGCCGCCTGCACCGCTGCGTCAAGATCGGCGTCATCGAGCACCAGCAACGGTGCCTTGCCGCCCAGCTCCAGCAATGCCGGCTTGAGATGACGCGCCGACAGTTCGCCGACGATGCGGCCGACGTGGGTCGAGCCCGTGAAGTTGACCCGCCGTACCGCCGGGTTGGCGATCAGGCGCTCGACAATGGCCGGCGCATCCGTGGGTGCATTGCAGATGACATTGACCACACCATCGCCCAGACCGGCGTCCTGCAGCACCTGGCCGATCAGGCGGTGCACGGCCGGGCTGACTTCCGAGGCCTTGAGTACCACAGTGTTGCCGCACGCCAGGGGCATGGCGATTGCGCGGGTGGCGAGAATGACCGGGGCGTTCCACGGGGCGATGCCCAACACCACGCCACAGGGCTGACGCAAGGCCATGGCGAAACTGCCGGGCACGTCCGAAGGGATGACTTCGCCATTGATTTGCGTGGTCATGGAGGCGGCTTCGCGCAGCATGTTTGCCGCCAGATGCACATTGAAGCCGTACCAGTTGGCCATGGCGCCGGTTTCGCCAGCGGCGGCAATGAATTCGCCGCTGCGCGCCTGCAACTGCTCGGCCGCGCGCAACAGGCGGGTGCGACGTTCATTGGGCGCCAGCGCGGCCCAGGCCGGGAAGGCAGCGTGTGCGGCGGCCACGGCGGCGTCTGCATCTTCCAGCGTGGCGGCGGCCACACGGGACACCACTTCACCGGTCACCGGGTTGCAGCGCTCGAAGGTCCGGCCATCGCGGGCCGGGCACGACTGGCCGCCAATCAACAGGGGCACGTCCAGCATGGTGATTCCTCTTTATTGTCTTTATCGGGAACACGTTCACAGTAGCGCCGAGGGCCTTGGACGAACAACCTGCGGGCCCACGATGGCGCCCGCCGCGCTGTCGTCTCAGCGTTTGTAGGTTTGCAGGCCCGGCTTGATGCTCTTGTCGTCCAGGAACTGCTTCATGCCCTGCTCGCGGCCGCCCTCGGTGTCGAGCAGGCGTGACTGGTCCAGCTTGGCGTAGAGGTAGTCCTCGTTCTGCTCCCAGGTCAGCTCGCGGCAACGCTTGAAACCATGCTTGGCCGCGCGCAGCACCACCGGGTTTTTCTCCAGCAGGTTGCGCGCCAGCTCCACGGTGACTTCACGCAGTTGCGCGAGAGGTACGCTTTCATTGACCAGGCCCATCTCGGCCGCTTTTTTCCCGCCGAAGGTCTTGCCGGTCATGATGTAGTACAGGGATTGACGATGGCCCACGGTATCGGCCATGGCTTTGCTCACGAGGTTGCCGGGCGGGATGCCCCAGTTGATTTCCGAAAGGCCGAAGGTGGCTTCGTCGGCGCAGATCGCCAGGTCGCACGCCACCAGCGGGCTGAAGCCGCCGCCGAAGCACCAGCCGTTGACCATGGCAATGGTCGGTTTGGCGTACATGCGCAGCAGTTTCCATTGCCATTGCGAGGCTTCGCGACGGATTTTTTCCTGGAGGATTTCCGGCCCGGCATCCACTTCGCGGAAATATTCCTTGAGGTCCATGCCGGCGGTCCAGGCCTCCCCCGCACCGGTCAGCACCAGCACGCCAGCGGCGGGATCCTGTTCCAGGGTCTCCAGCACATCGATCATCTCGCGGTTGAGGGTCGGGCTCATGGCGTTGCGTTTTTCCGGGCGATTGAGGGTTACCCAGGCGATGCCTTCCTCGATGTCGACCTTGACCGTTGTCCAGCGACCTTCGTAGTTGCTCATGGCGCGTGCTCTCTTGTTCTTGGCTGAAGATGGAGAAAAACTAACCTTGAATATTAGTTATGTCAATTAACTATTAATCGATTTATCTGTATTTTTCTGGCGGCCTGGATGCAACGCCGGAGAACAAAAAATACCAGCGACCGTAGCCACCGAGCGGCAACCCCGGCAAACTGGATAGCCTTGTTAATCACTGACCTTGAGGATGCACCTTTCGATGGCCAAGTCTTCCAAGCTTGCCGAAGCCGCCGCCGCGCCCCTGGCCGACGGTACCGACACGCAGGCGCCGCTGGATTCCGCGCTGGATGACCTGATCGGTTACGCCTTGCGTCGCGCGCAGTTGAAACTGTTCCAGAACCTGATCAGCCGTCTTGCTGTCCACGACCTGCGACCGGCCCAGTTCTCGGCCCTGGCGATCATCGACCAGAACCCCGGCCTGATGCAGGCAGACCTCGCCAAGGCGCTGGCCATCGAGCCGCCGCAAGTGGTGCCCTTGTTGAACAAACTGGAAAGCCGCGCCCTGGCCGTACGGGTGCGCTGCAAGCCGGACAAGCGCTCCTACGGGATTTTCCTGAGCAAGACCGGCGAAACCCTGCTCAAGGAGCTCAAGCAGATCGCCGCCCAGAGCGACCTGGACTCCACCGCCGCTCTCAATGGTGCGGAGCGCGAGGAGCTGCTGCGGTTGCTGAAGAAGGTTTACCAGTAAGGAACCTCACTCCTCCCTGTGGCGAGGGAGCTTGCTCCCGCTGGGTTGCGCAGCGACCCCAACACAGTGGACGCGGTTTGCCTGAAGCGCCGCGGCTAATAGCTTGGGGCTGCTGCGCAGCCCAGCGGGAGCAAGCTCCCTCGCCACGAAAGCTCGTCAATGACGGCTTCACTGGCTTCACCAGATCGGCACGCTGTACGTCACCAGGAACCGGGTCTGGTTTTCATCGCGAAACGCCGCCGTTCCCGGAAAGTCGTTTCGGTAGATCGACTTGCGCGCCAGCAGGCCGACGTTTTTCAGCGGGCCGCTCTGGATCACATAACCCAACTCCATCTGGAACTCACGCTCCTTGCGATCCTCGGCATTGAGGGCCGCCAGCTCGATATGGTCGCCACGCACGTAACGCAACCGGGTCCGCAAGCCAGGCACGCCAACGGCGGCGAAGTCATAATCGTGGATCGCTTGCCAGGTGCGCTCCTTGGCATTGAGAAAGTCCGAACTCATGGTCATTTCACTCAAACCCATCAGCTCGGTGCCGGACACGTAGGGCGTGGCCGTATCGCCGCTCGAATGCATGTAGCCCAGGCTGACGCGATGCCCGCCCAGGCGATAACCGACCAGCGCCGAGACGTTGCGGTTATCCACCTTGCCAGCCTTGGCGGCGCCCTCCTCGCTGCTGAAAAAACTCCGTAGATCGGTGGTCAGCACGCCATCGCCCAATGGCAGGTTGTGCAGCAAGGCGAAGGTATTCTGCTGGTACAGATCGGCAATTTCGGCGTGGTAGATGCGCAGGCCCAGATCCTTGTTGACCTGATAATCGCCCCCCACGTACGCCATGTGAGACGAGGTCGCCGCGCCGTTGAAACGACGATTGGGCGAGGCGATGCTCATGGGCTGGTAATCGGTGGAATCGCGCCGGGCGATGCGATCGATGTAACCGGTGTTCAGCGTCAATCCGTCGATGTCCTTGGAGCTCAGGGTTGTCCCGCGAAAGGTCTGCGGCAATAGCCGCGACGGACTGGCGAAGGCAAACGGCAGGAAAATCGAGACATCGCCGGTCTTTACCGTGGTTTGGCCGAAACGCAACTTGCCGGTCACGCCCAGCCGCGAGTATTCATCCGCCGCGCGCTTGTCGCTGCTCGACACCGGCAACAGTTCGGTGCCGCTGCGGTCCGGCGAGGAGTCGAGCTTGATGCCCAGCAGCCCCCGTACATCCAGGCCAAATCCGAGCGTACCGGGGGTAAAGCCCGACTCGACGTTCATGAACACGCCTTGGGCCCACTCCCGGGCCGCAGTCTTTGCGCCGTCGTCCTTGTAATCGCGATCCATGTAGTAATTTCGCAGGGTCAACGTGCCGTGGCTGTCGTCGATGAAGCCTTCGGCCAGCGCCACGCTGCAAAGAAGACTCAGCCCGGTTCCGGCCAACCAGTGAACGAGCGGTGAAACAGGGATCGCCGCCTGGGCGTCCTGGATGATATCTGGCATGTTCGATGTCCGCTTTTTGTTGTTGTTTTCTATCGAGGCAGCCCCAGTGGAGGGCTGTGCGGACAGAGAATGGAAACGGCCCGGTACTTCGTCAATCGGCAATGTCCGATAATCGAACGTTAATATGATTAACCAATATGGCAACTGTTTGTCCTATAGATACCAAACTACTGAATTTCCAAGAGAAACCGAAGATTTCGCGGGGTTGCTCCTCGCGATTCATTTTTTAGTTAGCTTTGTTAATCTTAATCCCGCGCTGCGGGGTTCCCTTCGAGCCGCAGTCCCGACAAAAACAATAAGAGGATTCGCCATGAACCATCCGCCGCGTCGTGCGACGCTGACCATTGCCCTGTGTTTCATCGTCGCGCTGATCGAAGGCTTTGATCTTCAATCGGCCGGCACCGCCGCTGCCGGCTTGCGACAGACCTTCGCCCTGGACCCGAAGATGATGGGCTGGGTCTTCAGCGCGGGGATCATCGGCCTGTTGCCAGGTGCGTTTTTCGGCGGCTGGATTGCCGATCGCATCGGCCGCAAGAAAATCCTGATTGCCGCTGTCCTGCTGTTCGGCGTGTTTTCCCTCGGCACCGCGTTTGTCGAGCAATTCTCCAGCCTGCTGCTGGTGCGCTTCATGACCGGCCTGGGACTGGGCGCCGCCCTCCCCAACCTCATCGCCCTGTGCGCTGAAGCCGTGGGCGAACAACGCCGTGGTACCGCCATCAGTGTCATGTACGCCGGGGTTCCGCTGGGTGGCGCGCTGGCGGCAGTGGTCGCCATGACCTTTGGCGAGCACTGGCAAATGACCTTTTTCATCGGCGGCCTGGCGCCCTTGCTCGTGGTGCCGTTGATGCTGCTGTGGCTGCCGGAGTCCAGTGCTTTCAAGCAGATACGACACGTCGCGGGCGAGGTCCGTGGTTCGACCGGCCAGGCGCTGTTCGGCGAAGGCCGGGGGCTGACAACGTTGGGTCTCTGGTTGAGTTATTTCTTCACCCTGACGGTGATGTACATGCTGCTCAACTGGCTGCCTTCTTTGCTGGTGGAGCAAGGTTTCAGCAAACCCCAGGCCGGCCTGGTGCAGATGCTGTTCAACATCGGCGGGGCCCTGGGATCGTTGATCGGTGGTTTGTTGCTGGACCGTTTCAACGCCGTCAAGGTAGTGCTGTTTGTCTATGCCGGCCTGCTGAGCGCCCTGGCCGGGGTCGGTTTGTCGGTGGGCATCATGCCGATGGGCATCGCCGGGTTTGCCGCCGGGCTGTTTGTCATGGCAGCGCAACTGGTGCTTTATGCCTCGGCGCCGCCCTCCTACCCTACGGCGGTGCGCGCAACCGGCGTCGGTGCAGCCGTTGCCATCGGGCGCCTGGGCTCGGTGGCCGGGCCTTTGGCCGCCGGCCAGATCCTCGCGGCCGGCGGCGGGACCACTGCGGTATTGCTGGCGACCTCCCCTGGATTGGTGGTGGCGACGTTGGCCATCCTCAGCGTGATCCGCCGTTCGGCCGGGCCACGGTTGGGCACGGCAGAGCCGGTGGCGCAGAAATCCTGACAGGGGCTATCGCTTCCACATCGCACTTTCGGCGGTCATGACGAAGGTCTACGCCAGGTTCCTTTGTGGGAGCGAGCCTGCTCGCGAAGGGGCCTGCACACTCAGCCTCTTTATCGACTGACGCTCCGCTTTCGCGAGCAGGCTCGCTCCCACAGGATGACCGCTTCAGCCCCTCACCCAGCGCTCCCGCCGGCTCAGTTCAGGCTTCTTTTCGAACACCTTCCGCGGCAATAGCCACCATGCCAGGGCCGGCAGCAGGATCAGGGCGCCAAGCATGTTCACCAGGAACATGAAGGCCAGCAAAATCCCCATGTCGGCCTGGAACTTGATCGGCGAAAAAGCCCAGGTCGACACCGCCACCGCCAATGTCATGCCCGTCAGCAACACCACTTTGCCGGTGAATAACAGCGCCTGGTAGTACGCCTGGGCCAGGGTGTCGCCGGCACGCATGCGCGCCAGGATCACGCTGAGCACATAGAGCGCGTAATCGACGCCGATGCCCACGCCCAGGGCGATGACCGGCAGCGTCGCGACTTTCACGCCCATGCCCAGCCCCACCATCAGCGCCTCGCACAGAATCGAGGTGAGCATCAGCGGCAGCATCGCGCAGAGGGTGGCGCGCCAGCTGCGGAACGTCAGCAGGCATAACAGGCTGACCGCGCCGTAGACCCAGAAGAGCATCTCGCGCATGGATTTCTTCACGACGATATTGGTCGCCGCTTCGATCCCCGCACTGCCGGCCGCCAGCATGAACTTGACCTCTGGCAGCTGATGTCCGGCGATGAACTGCTCGCTGGCCTCCACCACGCGGTTCAAGGTGTCAGCCTTGTGATCGGCCAGGTAGACGTACAACGACAACATCGAGCAGCCCTGGTTGAACAGCTCTCGCGGCGCGCGGGTTTGCACGGCGCCCAGCGCGCCGTCGTTGGGGATCAGTTCATACCATTTGAAATTGCCCTCGTTATATCCGGCCGTGGCGATCTTGCTCAGCGCCGCCATCGAGGTGGTCGATTCCACGCCGGGCAATTGCTCCAGTTGCCAGGCCAGCGCGTCGACCGCGGACAGGCTGGCGTAACGGGTGCACTGATCCTCCGGGGTCTTGATCATGACCACGAAGATGTCCGAGCTGGCCGCATAGTTTTGCGTCATGAACAGCGCATCGCGGTTGTAGCGCGAGTCGGCACGCAGCTCCGGAGCGCCGGGGTCCAGGTCGCCGATTTTCAGGTGCAGGCTCACGGCAAAACCAGACGCCGCCAACAGCAAGCCAGCCAGCATGGCGCCAATGGCCCAGCGCCGCTGGGTGAACAGATCGAGCACGCGCCACAGCGGATGTTTGATCTGCGCTTGCTGTTCGGTGGTTTCCGCACTCAGGCTGCGTTGCGCCGCTGCCGGGCTGACGCCGATGTAGCTGAGCAGGATCGGCAAGAGGATCAGGTTGGTGAAGATCAGCACCGCCACCCCGAGGCTGGCGGTGACCGCCAGGTCCTGGATCACCCGGATGTTGATCAGCAGCAACACCGCAAAGCCCACCGCATCACAGAGCAGAGCGGTGATGCCGGCGGCGAACAGCCGGCGGAAGGTATAACGCGCGGCAACCACCCGGTGGGTGCCCCGGCCGATGTCCTGCATGATGCCGTTCATCTTCTGCGCGCCGTGGCTCATGCCGATGGCGAACACCAGGAACGGCACCAGTGCCGAGTATGGGTCCAGCTCGTAACCGAGCAGTGCCAGCAGCCCCAGTTGCCAAAGCACGGCGGCCAGCGAACAGGTCACCACCACCAGGGTGCTGCGCGCACAACGGGTGTAGCCAAACAGCACCATCACCGTCACCAGTACCGCCACCACGAAAAACAGCAGGACCTGGGTCATTCCCTCGATCAGGTCGCCGACGATCTTGGTAAAGCCGGTGATATGGATCCGCAGGTCGTCGGTCTGGTATTTGTCTCGCAACGCCTCCAGTTGCCGGGAAAACTCACCATAGTCCAGCGCCTTGCCCGTCTGCGGGTTGATCTCCAGCAGCGGCACGAAGATCACACTGGACTTGTAGTTGCCGGCGATCAACTGGCCGACTTCACCGGAACGGCCCACGTTGGTGCGCACCTGTTCGATGCTGCTGGCCGAGCCGTCGTAATCGTCAGGGATCACCGTGCCGCCATCGAGCCCCTCCTCCGTCACGGCGGTCCAGCGGGTGGTCGGGGTCCATAACGATTTCATATAGGGGCGGTCGACGCCCGGTAGCAGATAGAGCTCATCATTGAGCCTGGCCAGAGTATCGAGATAGTCCTTGGTGAAAATGCTGCCCTGCCTGACCTCCACGGCGATACGCAGCGAATTGCCCAGGCCACTCAACTCACTGCGATTCTCCAGGAAGTTGGCGACGTAGGGATGCCCGGTGGGAATGGTCTTCTCGTAACTGGCATTGATACCGATGCGCGTGGCTTGCCAGCCCAGCACCAGGGTCACCAGCAGGCACAGCAGGATTACCAGCGGCCGATGGTTAAAAATCGCCCGCTCGGCGAAATTGCCCGACGCCCGGTCGAAGTCTTCCTGGCGGCCGATCACGGTTTGGATTCTGTCGTCTTTCAAGTTTGACTCCTGTTGCACGAGCCGTGGCCCATAGCGCTACACCGTGAAGTTTCAAGGTTTACTGGAGCCTCGCGGATCCTGGTCGGCGGCCACGCCGCTCAAACCGACGCTGGCGAGGCTGCCATCGACCGCCTGTTGCACGGCGGCAACCGTGCCACCGCTGCGGCTCTGACGCTTGTCAAAGCTGCGGCCCTGGTCATGGCTGAATAAAAACTCACCGCCCTGGCTGGCCAACAACAGGCTGCCGTCGCGCAACTCAAGCGCTGCCGCCAGCGTCGACTCGATAGCGGTCTCAAGGCGTCGCCAACTGTTGCCTCGATCGTCCGACCACCAGGCATTGCCACGCAGACCGTAGGCAATCAAGGCCCCATCGCGGGTGCCGAGCAGGCCAAAAAAACTGCCTTCATAAGGTGACTTCAAGGCGTGGAACGACTGTCCGCCATCGCTCGAACGCAACAGCAGGCCGCGCTCTCCCGCCAGCAGCAGGTCCTTGCCCACGCCGCGGACGCCATACAGATTCAAGCCCTGCGGGTTGTCGACATGACGCATCCACGGCTGCCAGCTACGCCCACCGTCGTCGGTACGGTAGATCTGGTTGTAGGCCCCCACGACGTAGCCGTGCAGGCGATCGATGAAGTACAGGTCAAGGAACGGTTTATCCGGCCCGTCGGCGAGCATATGCCGAGCCTGCGTCAACTGGCTGGCACCGCCGGGTTCATTGGCATCGCGCTCTGCAACCTGCATCGCGAGGGCGATCGCACGCTCACCGTCGAGTTGCTTTTCCCAGGTTTCGCCGCCGTCCCGGGTGTGCAGCACCACGCCCAGATGACCGACCGCCCAGCCCTGTTCGGCATCGACAAATTGCACCGCCGTCAGGCTGACGCTGACCGGCACCTTGGCCTGGCGCCAATTCATTCCGGCATCGTCGGAAAGCAGCACGATCCCGCGCTCACCGACCGCCACCAGGCGCTCACCGGCCCGGGCCAGCCCGAGCAATACCGCGCGCGGCGCCTTGGCCGTTGGCAGCGCCGGTTGCTGCAGTACGGCCAAGGTCGTGGCCTGCGCGACCCAAGGCACGCCCGCCCACAGGCAACTCACCAGGGCACAAACTGCCCATAGCGGACCGCGGTTCGCGAAGATTTTTTCAACGTTCATATCGTCATCCCGCCTGGAAAATCGTCAGTGGCCGCGCCGAACTCCCTCGTCACGGCCACCGCTGGTTCAACGCATGTTTTCGTTGGCCATGGCATCCGGCGTGAAATAGGACGCTGAAGGCTTCGCGACCTTCTGGTATTGGACTGTCAGGTCGTTGCTCGACGAATTGAGGAAGTAGGCCCCGGTATCGAGGTTGTAGCTGCCCCACATGACCTGTGCGGTAAGGGCCGGCAGGTCCGGTGCCAGCAGCGTCAGCGAATACATTTGCCGACCGAGCTTGCCCTGGGCGTCATAACCGTCGGCCATCAGGATCTGCCAGGAGTCTTCGTCGACGTAGTAAGTGCGACGCGGCACGACATGGCGCTTGCCAGACTTGAGCGTGGCCTCGACGACCCAGACCCGATGTTTTTCCCAGCGCACCAGGTCAGGATTGAGGAAGCCGACCTTGACCAACTCGTCGCTCTTGGCCAGCGCGGCGCGGTTATTGTTGTAGGGGACGATCAGTTCTTTTTTGCCCACCAGCTTGAGGTCATAACGATCGGTCGGCCCGAACAGCATGAACGCCTCGTCGAACAGGCCGACGCCGGAGGTGACGAAGTCCGGTGTGTCATAGGCAATGTTCGGCGCACGACGAACCCGGCGTTGACCGACCAGGTACTGCCAGGCCGCACGATTGGCCGGGTCCAGGTCCCAATGGGTCATCAGGCCCTCGCCGGCCTTGGACGAGGGCAATTCGGTGAACAGCTTGCCCAGCAGGTACTTGCCCGAATAGTTTTCCGGGCTGCCGCCTTCGACGTAGTAGGGAAACTGGTAGGTGTACTGGGCCCGGGTCGCCTGGACTTTCTTGCCACCGGCGGTCATCAGCCAGGTATCGAACGGCGAGCTGATGGTGTCGCCGCCCTGCCAGGACAACCGATAGTTCCACAGCACCTGCGCACCGTTCTCAGGGATCGGGAACGGGATGCCGCCATAGGCGTTGGAGACTTTTTCGCTGTCCACGTCCAGTGCGGCGCGCGTGGCATTCTTGCTGGTGTTGTCGTACACCCATTGCGGCGCGGCGGCCGAGCGATGGGTCGGGTAAACATCCAGGCGATAGTCCGGATATTTCTTCAGCAGCAGCTGGGTGCCCTCGGCCAGTTGGCCGGCGTACTGCGTCATGTTCGACGCCTTGATCGAGTACAGCGGTTTGTCGCTGGCAAATGGATCAGGGCGCTTGTCACCCGCTTTGTAGCCGGGCGCGACCTGGGTATAACCGCCCTGCCAGGCCGGGATGCTGCCATCGGCGTTGCCGGCGCGCTCACCACCGAAGGGGGTCAGATCGGTTTTCAAGCGCGCGGCCTGCTCAGGCGATACCGCCGCCTGCGCCAGGCTCATGCCGGCCAGGGCAAGGGCGAGGACGCAGGTGTTCAGGAATGCTGGGTTCTGCATGGCGAATCCACCTTGTTAGAATGAGGTTTTCACATAGAGCGAGACGAAGTCGCGGTCGGCCAACGACTGGCCGTAACTGAAATTGCCGTCCTCGCGCAGCCCGGCCTTGGGTGCGCCGAAGAAGTTCACGTAATTGAGGCCGACATCCCAGCGCTGCAGGTAGGTGGCTTTGAGGCCGACGCTCCAGTCGCCGGAATGGGTATTACCGAAGCCGGATTTGTTCACCGCCGATGAACGTCCATCGAGCACGATCCCCATGCCGACCGGCACGGTGAGGTCGATCCCGTCGACGATCTGGAAGTACGCCGGTTCCATCAATACTCGCAACGCCGTGGCATCCCGGGTGGTATTGGAATCCAGCGCCGCTGCGTTCTCGGTCACGCTGAGGGTGCGGTTCCAGGCCAGCTCGGCCAGGGCCGAGCCGCCATCCCAGAAAGCGGTGGGCGACAACAGGTAGATCGCCGACAGATTGACGTGCGCGGTCTTGCCTCGGGCGAACAGCGCATCGTCGCCGCCATCGGCCTGCATACCGGGGGTCACTACTTGCAGGTTGCTCACCAGCGGCGCGTTCCAGCGCACCGACGATTCACCGGCAAAGTTGAACGGACCGTAAGCGGTAGAAAAGCTGACGCCGGCGGTCTTGATGTCTTCGGCGTAGACCTGGCGATAGGAGCCGAGGATCGGCAGTCCGCTGGCCGCAGCCGCCGGACCGTCCAGGTAGGCATACAAGCCGATCGGCGCCTTGTCGTGATACTGGGCCGCGTAGAAACCCAGCTCCAGCTCTGTGCCGGCCGGCTTGAAGCGGATCTGCATACCGCCCTGCCCCGAATTGCGCGGTTTCAGGTCGCCGCCATTCACCGTGTCGTTGCCAAATACCTCACGCAGCGGACCGCTGCCGTAACCGATGGCGTCGGCGTCGCTCAGGTAGCTGCCGGCGCCGGGCAGGTTGGAACGTTCCCACTCGAACTGATAGTAGGCGCCCACCGACAGCTGCGGGTTGATCTGCAACTGCCCGGAAATCTGATTGACCGGCCGCAGGATCTCCTTGAACTGTGTGCCCGGCACGCTAAGCAACTTGACCACATCGGTCGGCCCCTGGGCATTGGCAATGCCGTTGCCGCCGTAGAACAGGCTTTCGCCGTAGATCAGGCTGTGGCGTCCAAGACGCGCCACGCCTTGGGAGTCATCCCCGAGGTCTCCGCGCAGGAACACGAAGGCATCGAGAATCTCAGCGTCGCGTCCATGCAGCTCGCGGGTTTCGCTGAGAAAATGTGGCTGCTCGCTGCTGTCGGTGTCCTGGTTGTAGATATCGTCGTACCAGGCCGCGCCGCTGACCCGCAGCCCGTAGTTTTGCCGGCTGAGGTCCATTTCGGAAAACAGGTCGAGACGGTTGGAGACCAGGCCGCGACTGAAGTTCTTGTCGCCCTGGCTCTGGATCGAGGGGTACAGGCCATTGGCGGTCGGCGCGTTGACCAGACGGCTGTCTTGTCCGTGCAGGCGCCAGGCCTGGCTGTACTTGATGGTGTTGTCCCAGCGCAGTTTCCAGTCGGAGTCACCCAGGTCCATTTGCATGGCCTCGGCCCTCTCGCCCATCACACCGCTGCTGCAAAGCGCCAGGAATAGCGCGCAATGCTTGAAACCAAAGCTGTCTTTGAGGTTATCCATGGGGTGCTCTCATTATTGTTATTGTTTGGCATGGCTTTGCCGCCACCCGCTCGGGTGGCGGCTTGGGTTCTCAGACGTAGGTGGAGGCCAATCCACCATCGACGGGCAGGTTGACGCCGTTGATCCAGCGCGACTCGTCGGCACACAGGAAGGCGATCACCGCCGCTACCTCATCGGCGTAGGCGGGACGTTTCATGCGATGGGCATCGGCCTGGGTCCGAGCCTCGCCGAGCATGCTCACGAAGTCGTCGAGGATGGGCGTGAAGACCGGCCCCGGCGCGACACAGTTCATGCGCACCGAATGTTCCAGGAACCAGGGTTGGGCCTGCAGGTAGGTCCAGACGATCAAGGCTTCCTTGAAATACTGGTAGCAGGTCTGGTCCGGCACCGGGTGATCGGCCAGCCAGGCTTGCCCGGCGGCAAACCCTTCGCTGCGCGCCAGCGCCTTGTGCTGCTCCACGCGTAGCGGCCATTCGGCGCCAAGGATCGAGGCGATATTGACGATGCTGCCGCCCGCATTGATGCGTGGCAGCAACGCCTGGCTGAAGTGGCGCAACCCGAGGTAGTTGACCCGCGCCAGCAGTTGCGGATTCGCGGTGCCCGGCACCCCGGCAATATTGCACAGGCTATCGAACCGTGCGGGTAGCTGCGGCAGCAGGCGGTCGATGTTCTCGGCGCTGCTCAGGTCACCCTGTACAAAACCGTCCAGGGTCTGGTGCGGCGCCTTGAGGTCCACGCCGATTACCTCGGCGCCGTGGGCACGCAGCAGGCTCGCCGTGGCGGCACCGATGCCCGACGAGACGCCGGTCACCAGTACAATCTTGTTGTCGAGTTTCATGTTGAGTCCTCTTGTTATTTTTATCTGCCCCGTTGAAACCGACCGGTCAGAACGGATAGGCAGGCGCCTTGTCCTTGACCGTGACCCACTGCCACTGGGTGTACTCGTCCCAGTCCGCCGGGCCGCCAACGCTGCCGCCATTGCCCGAAGCGCCGCGCCCACCGAACGGGTTGATGCACTCGTCGGCGACAGTCTGGTCGTTGATGTGCAGCATGCCGCACTGCAATCGCTCGCCAATGGCCATGGCCCGGCCCACCGAAGGTGAAATGACCGCCGCCGACAGGCCGTACTCGCTGCGATTGGCCAGCTCGATGGCTTCCTCGTCGCTGGCGAAACTGATCACGCTCGCCACCGGACCGAAGACTTCATCCTCGAAGGCACGCATGCCCGGCTTCACGCCGCTGAGCACGGTCGGTTGATAAAACAAACGGTCGTAGTTACCGCCGGTTTCCAGCCTCGCCCCGGCGCGCACGCTGTCATTGACGATGTCGTGCACGCGCTGCAACTGGCGTTGGTTGATCAACGGCCCCAGCGCGGCTTCCTCGCGGGCGGCGTTGCCGACGGTCAACGCCTGGGCTTTATCCACCAGTTTCCGGATGAGGGCCTGAGCAATCGACTCATGGGCGAGGATCAACCCGGTGGCCATGCAGATCTGCCCCTGATGCAACCAGGCGCCCCAGGCCGCGTTGCGGGCGGCGAGGTCCAGGTCGGCGTCTTCGAGGACAATCAAGGGGTTCTTGCCGCCCAGCTCCAGCGCGACTTTCTTGAGGTTGCGCCCGGCCACTTCGGCCACCTTGCGACCGGCGCCGGTGGAACCGGTGAAGGCGATCATCTTGACGTTGGGATCACGGCACAGCGCTTCCCCGGCGTCGGCCGCACCGGGCAATACCTGCAACAAGCCCTTGGGCAGGCCCGCGGCTTCGAAGAGACGGGCAATCAGAAAACCGCCACTGACCGGCGTTTGTGGATCCGGCTTGAGCACCACCGCATTGCCCGCCGCCAGGGCCGGCGCCACGGAGCGCATCGACAACACCAGCGGGAAGTTGAACGGCGAGATCACTCCGATCACACCATGGGGCAAGCGCCGCGCATAAGACAGGCGCCCTGCCTCGCTGGGCAGCACCACGCCATGGGCCTGAGACAGCATGCCGGCGGCCTGATGCAACAGCACGATCGCCTCGCGCACCTCGTGCTGGCCCTTGAACAAGGCCGCGCCGGTTTCCCGTGCGACGTACAGCGCCAGTTCTGCGAAGGAGCGTTCGGCGACGTCAGCCGCCTTGCGAAAGATCGCCGCCCGTTCCCGTGGACCGAGGGCGGCCCAGGCCGGTTGCGCCAGGGCCGCATCGCGACTGGCCTTGGCGATATCGGCAGCATCGGCCGAAGCACTGCGCATCAGCGCCTCACCGGTGGCCGGCTCGATGATAGTCAGCAACGGGCCCGAGGCAGGCACCCAATTCCCGTTGAAGACACATTCGGACGCGATCACCTGGGCTAGCAGGTGGTTTTCGGATGCAGACATTTAAAGCTCCCGGCTCTTTGTTGTTGTCATCGTTTGCCACGCCTTGCCGACGCTGGCGCAAACGCCGTAGGAGTGGCTGAGCAAGCCGTGTGCCGAATTCACCCGCGGTCCTGCACAAACTTGGCGCAAGGCTCTGGATCAAGGCTCCCCGGCTGGCAAAGGGCAACGTGGCTGGCGTCGAACCAGCCGCTGGCCGATCGCCACTTGTTCATTTGATAAAGTTATGCTTAATAACTATCTAGCCAGGTGTTCATTTCGACTACCACCATCAGGGGCAATAACAATGAATAATCCCCACTGTCCGCTGCCGGAGCGGATCGCTGCCGAGCCTTTTCGTCCACGCGGCGATAGCAAGGAACTGAGCGACAGCAGCTCGCCAACCCCGGCAGAACTGACCAACTGCCTGTTTTTCTCCCCCGACGACGGGCGTATCTGGCTCAACGACCAACGCATGTTGTTGCTGCACAGTTCGTCCTTCGGCGCGTTGCGTCGGGAAATCATCGAGCGCCAGGGGCTGGAGCAGGCCCGGGGCATGCTCACCCGCACCGGCTATTGCTCCGGCGCCCGCGACGCCCGGCTGATTCGTGAACGCTGGCCCCACGCCGACGCGGCCGCGGTGTTTCGCGCAGGCACGCACCTGCATACCCTCGAAGGCATGACCAAGGTCGAGCCGCTGCATTTCAAGTTCGATGCGGAATCGGGGTTTTACGAGGGGGAGTTTCTCTGGCATCACTCCTGCGAAGCCGACGAACATATCGCCGCCTATGGCACCGGGCAGGATCCGGTGTGCTGGACAGAGCTGGGGTACGCGATCGGCTTCGTCAGCGGGTTGTTCGGGCAACTGGTGGTCTTTCGCGAAGTGGAATGCCGGGGCATGGGGCATGAGCGCTGTCGTGTCGTCGGCAAGACCGCCGAGCAATGGGGCGATATCGAGCGCGACCTGAGCTACCTCAATGCCTCGCAACCGGCTGCGCCTTTACCGTCCGGCGCCAGGCCCGATCCCATGACTGCCAGCGACCCGCTGCCTGACAGCGAACAACCGCTGATTGGCGCCAGTGCGGCGTTCAACGCGGCGACGCTGGCTCTGCAGCGGGTCGCCCTGACACCGGCCACTGTGCTGGTCACCGGCGAGTCTGGCGTGGGCAAGGAAATGTTCGCCCGTCAGTTGCACCAACTGAGCCGGCGCCGCCAAGGGCCGTTCATCGCCCTCAACTGCGCGGCAATACCGGACAACCTGATCGAAGCCGAACTGTTCGGCGTAGAGCGTGGTGCCTATACCGGCGCCACCCATTCACGCCCCGGCCGTTTCGAGCGGGCCGATGGCGGTACGTTGTTCCTCGATGAAATCACCTGCCTGAGCCTGGCCGGCCAAGGCAAGCTTTTGCGCGCGTTGCAGGAACGGGAAATCGAGCGGGTCGGTGGCGGCCATGCCATCAAGGTCGACGTGCGAGTGGTCGCGGCGACCAACCTCGATCTGCGCAAAGCCGTGGCGCAAGGCGAGTTTCGCGAAGACCTGTTCTATCGGCTCAATGTCTACCCCATCGCCCTCCCGCCCCTGCGCGATCGCCGCGATGACATACCGTTGCTGATCAATGCCTTCCTCAAGCGCTTCTGCCGGGAATACGGCCGTACACCGGTGGGCCTGACCATGCGCGCCTTGAAGATGCTGCTGCGCTACGACTTCCCTGGCAACGTGCGGGAACTGCAGAACCTCATCGAACGCGGCTTGATTGCCAGCGAAGAAGGCCAGGCCATTGACCTGATGCATCTGTTTCGTGACGAGCGATTGCCGGCGGATGCGTATTCGGTGGACGGCAATGGCGGGCTCACGTCATTGCCGCCGGCCGCGAGCGAAGGCGCGGCGAAGGCGCCGTTGTTGCCGTCCCTCAGTCAATGGGACGCGGACTTCTCCATCGACGGCCTGGAGTCGCGCCTGATCAACGAAGCCCTGCAACTGAACAGCGGCAACCTGGCGGCGGCAGCCAGGTCGCTGGGCTTGAGCCGGGCGCAGTTCGCCTATCGGTTGAAGAAACACCAACGCAATATCGACGAGTAAACACAGAACCCGTGGGAGCGAGCCTGCTCGCGAAGACCTCGGCCACCATAAACCCCGTGGCGAGGGAGCTTGCTCCCGCTGGCCTGCGCAGCAGGCCCCTGCATTTCTTCAGGCAGACCGCAGTAGCCTATTTACGACTGCTGCGCAGCCGAGCGGGAGCAAGCTCCCTCGCCACGGGGGGCTGCGTCCGCTTAATCCGTCGTACTCGCCGTCAGCACACCCAGGGTCCGGCGCTCGGGATTCCAGATGCTCAGGCACCACACCCCCCACCACTCCAGGCCATCATCGAAATAGTCGCTCCAGGGATCCCGGGCGGGATCGGGCTCGTCGCTGGCTAATCCGTTGAAGTTGAAGTTTTCGACCCAGTCCAGCACCACCACGCCGCTATCCGGCACAAGCCCCAGCAAATCGAGCCACTCTTTGAACAACGCCTGGGGCGTGTCGTTGATGAAGCGGGTGCTGTAGGGCGGCTCGCAAAACGCGTCGTACAAGGCATAGGCTTGCGGGTTGCGTTCAGTCTTTCCCGTGCGCATGAGCCGAATGACCTGGTCCTGACCCAGCGCCTTGGGAACGGCCTTGCTCAGGTCCCAGCGCATGCTCGGTGGGGCGATATCGGCATAGCGCGGATCAAGGCGCAGTTGGCGATCACGCTCAAGCCATTGCGCCTCGATGTACTGGAACAGCCGGTCCACGACCTGGCGGTGCAGCGACTGATCGACGATTGCATCCGCCTCGGGAGCAAGTACCAGGAATTCGAAAGCACAACCGGCCGCCTCCATTCGCTGGCGCAACGCTTCACTGGCTGCCTGCTCGACAATACTCAAAATGCTGGCTCCGCTAACCTTTCACGCACACGACCTGACGCAGCGTATGCAGCACTTCGACAAGTTCACGTTGTGCATGCATTACCTTGTCTATGTCTTTGTATGCCATCGGAATTTCATCAATCACCGCAGCGTCTTTCCGGCATTCCACATGGGCGGTCGCGCGGACCTGATCCTCGACGCTGAAACGCCTTTTCGCCTCGGTCCGGCTCATGACCCGGCCGGCACCGTGGCTACACGAACAAAACGATTGCTCGTTGCCCAGGCCGCGCACGATAAAACTCCTGGCGCCCATTGAACCGGGGATGATACCCAACTCGCCTTTCCTGGCCGACACCGCGCCCTTGCGTGTTACCAGTACGTCGTGTTCGAAGTGTCGCTCTTTCTGCACATAGTTGTGATGACAATTCACCGCTTCCAGCGCCACTTCGAACGGTTTGCCGATGACCTGCCGGGCGGCGCGTATCACCGCGTCCATCATCAAAGCCCGATTCTGCCGGGCGAAATCCTGGGCCCAGCCCACCGCTTCGACATAATCGTCGAAATGCCGGCTGCCCTCCTCGAAGTAGGCCAGGTCACGGTCCGGCAGATTGGCGAGGTGCTGGCGCATGTCGGCCTGGGCCAACTGGATGAACAGATTGCCGATGGCATTGCCCACGCCCCGGGAGCCGCTGTGCAACATGAACCAGACCCGGTTGGCCTCATCCAGGCACACTTCGATGAAATGATTACCGCTGCCCAGCGTACCCAGATGCTGCCGGTTGTTGGTCCGGGCCAGCTTCGGGTATTTGTCGGTAATCGCCTTGAAGCGCGCGGCCAGCGCGACCCACGCCTGGTCAGCCTCGCGTGGGACATTGCTCCAGGCGCCCTTGTCGCGTCCGCCATGGCTGAGACTGCGCCCATGGGGCACGGCTTTTTCGATAGCGCTGCGCAGGGCCTGGAGGCTGTCCGGCAAATCGGCGGCATCGAGCGAAGTGCGCGCGGCGATCATGCCGCAACCAATATCCACCCCCACCGCCGCCGGAATGATCGCGCCTACGGTGGGGATGACACTGCCGATGGTCGAGCCCTTGCCCAGGTGCACATCAGGCATCACCGCCAGGTGTTTGAAAATGAATGGCATTTTTGCCGTGTTCAGCAATTGCTGGCGAGCTTCGGCCTCCACCGGCACGCCCTGGGTCCAGAGTTTGATGGGCTTGCCGTTGGCGACTTCCAGCAGTTCGTAGGTTTTCTCGTGCATGGTCGCGGTTCTGTTCAATGACGAGCCGCGCTTGATTGCCGGCTCACAATTTCGACACTGGGCATGAACGCAGATTCAGCGAGGATTTGTCGAATGCGGTTGCGTGTCTGGATGTGGCGAGCCGGAAATAAGACGATGAAAATGGACCTATTCGCCTGAAAATTGATCCCACTACGTGAGGAGCGTCCCGAACGGTACCAAACGGTGCCGTCCCTGGGATTTCAAAAGAGCGTGAATACCGTTGCCCCAGCGGGGCAAAAATTGCGCATCATAGGCGCCGTCCGCTCAAGGGAGATTTACATGCGTGCGATTTTTTCCGTCATGCGTCTTGCCGCGCTGTCGCTGGGGCTGACGTTCGCCGTCAGTGCGGTAGCCACCGAAGAGACGAAACTGGTCGAGTCCATCAACCTCTACCGCAGCCAGTCCCAGAGCTGCGCCGGCCAGGCGTCCCTGGAGCTGCCGCCGCTGGCGATGGATTCGCGGTTGATCCTGTCGGCCAATGGCATCGGCGATCTGCAACAGGCGTTGGCCCGGGCGGCCTATCCGATGGTCAACGTGCAAGCGATCAGCCTGTCCGGGCCGCGCGACGCGCAAGCGGCGATGAAGGCCGTGCAGGAAAGTTTCTGCCAGGTCGTGCTGGACCCGCAGTTCATTGACGTCGGTGTCAGCCGACTGGACCGCGAATGGCGCATCGTCCTGGCTCGCCCGCTGTTGTCGGCGCGACTGGGCGATTGGCAAGCCGAGGGCCAGAAACTGCTCAAACTCATCAACAGCGCCCGCGCGCAACCGCGCCGCTGCGGCACCGAGGCCTACACCGCGACCACTCCGCTGGCCTGGAACGCCACCCTGGCCCTGGCGGCGGTAAATCACACGCGCGCCATGGCCAACAACAACTTTTTCGACCACAAGGACCGCGATGGCCGCACGCCCGGCGACCGCGCCGAACTGGCCGGCTACCTGGGCCAGGCCATCGGCGAAAACATCGCCGCCGGGCAAGACACGGCTTTGAAAGTGGTGGACGGCTGGCTGGCCAGCCCCGGGCATTGCGCCAACCTGATGAACCCGCAATTTCGCGAACTGGGAGCCGGGTATGCGGTGGACCCGAAAAGTGATGCGGGGATCTACTGGACGGCGATGTTCGGTACTCAATGACCGGTGCTGACCGGGCTTGCGCCTTCGCGAGCAGGCTCGCTCCCACAAAGGGTCCGGGTGAACGAAGAACCCGCGTGCGCCGCAATCAATGTGGGAGCGAGCCTGCTCGCGAAGGCGGCAGACGGCCCCACATCAAGCGCCCGCCTCACCCCCCCGCAAAACCCGCCGCACATGTCCCATGAACTGGCTCAACGACGGCGATTGTGCCACCGGCTTGCGCTGCAACAGCCCGATCGAACGCTTGGCCGGCTGATCGATTGGGGTTACAGCGCACTGTTCGCCGATGTTGAACACCGCTGTGCAACTGGCCGGCAACAAAGAGAATCCCAGCCCTTCACGGACCAGCGCCGTGGCCGTGCTCATATGTGCCACCTCCCAGGCTGGGATTGCATCCACGTTCAAATAGCGCAGCGCCGCGTCAGCCAAAGGCCGGATGCTCGTGTCAGGCGTCAGGGCAATGTAGGGCTGGTGCGTCCACTCATCCTGGCCGTCACCCTGCGAGCGCTTGTGGCTCAGCAGTACCAGATTGTCATCCAACAGGCGCTCGAAGCTCAGTCCGGACAGGTCGTCAGGCAGCGAACTGATGCCGGCGTCTACCTCGCCGCGCTGTACCCAGCCGAGGATCTCTCCGGCGCGGCCATCCAGCAGGCTCACCGTCACACCGGGGTTTTCACGCTGGAAAGCAGCCATGGCGATCGGCAGAAACGACGCGGCAGCCGTGGGCAAGGCCGCGAGCCGAAGCGTGCCGCGACTCAGGCTCAAGGTGTCGCGAGCATCGCGCACGGCATCGTCCATGTCCCGCAGCATGCGCCTGGCCTGGGGCAGGAAATGCTCGCCGGCTGGCGTCAACTCGACGCTGCGGGTATTACGCGCAAGCAGCTGCAACCCCATGCTCTCTTCCAGTTTGCGGATGCTGTAGCTCAGCGCCGGTTGTGACAGATGCAGCTGTTCCGCGGTGCGGGTGAAGCTTGAAGTCTCGGCGATGAGGATGAAGGCTCGAAGCTGTCGGAAAGAAACGTTCATGACCGGCTCATAAAATTACTGGATCAATTGATTCTATCTTTAAAATTCACAGATTAATTCTGTCTCTCCACTATGGGGCCACCCTTCAGTGGAACACGAACATGACAAAAACAATTCTCGTCGGGTGTGGCGCAGGTTTTGCCAATGATCGGCCCGACGCCGCGCTACGCCTGGCCCAGGACCTGGCGCAACGCAGCGGCCAGCGCTACATCATGCTGGAGCTGCTGGCTGAACGGACCCTCGCCGAGGCGCAATTGCGCAAGCGCCTCGATCCACGGTCGGGCTACTCCGCGCGCCTCTTCGACTTCCTCGAACCCATGCTGGACATTTGCATCGAAGCCGGCATTGCGATCATCACCAACGGCGGCGCAGCCAACCCCAGGGCCGCCGCGCAACGGTTGCGCGACGAATTGGCCGGCCGTTTCCCGGCGCTGAAAATCGCCTGCGTACTGGGCGACGACCTGCTCGAAGAAACGCCTCCGCGCTATGAACAATGGCTGTCGTCGAGTACCGATGAACAGCCTGTTTCGGTGAACGTCTACACCGGGGCCGACGGCATCGCCTTGGCACTGGCCGAGGGCGCTGGCATCGTGCTGTGCGGCCGGGTTGCGGATCCGTCCCTGGCGGTAGGCGCGATCCGCCATGGGTTGGGTTGGAAGGCCGATGATTGGCAAAAAATGGCCGTCGCGACCGCCGCCGGACACCTGCTGGAATGCTGCGCCCAGGTCACTGGCGGCTATTTCGCCCATCCCGGAGTGAAGGACATCCCGGATCCGGCCAACCTCGGCTGCCCGATCGCCGAAATTCACCAGGACGGCCGCTTGATCATCGGCAAGACGCGCAACAGCGGCGGACGAGTCAGCGAGCAGACCGTCAAGGAGCAATTGCTTTACGAAGTCCATGACCCGCGACGTTATCTGACGCCGGACGTCGTGCTGGATCTGGGCGCGGCCCACGTACAGGACCTGGGAAACGACCGGGTGGAAGTCACTGGCGTGATCGGCCATCCGCGCCCAGACACCCTCAAGGGCCTGGCGGGGATGCGCGGACTCTGGTTCGGCGAGGCCGAGATTTCCTATGCAGGCCCCGGTGCCGTGGCGCGTGCCGCCCTGGCGCGCGACATCCTGCTGCAGCGTTTCGATCGTTTGGCGCCTGGTGTACAGCCCTGGATCGACCTGTCGGGAATCGCCAGCCTGTTCAACGACCAGGGTGGCCGTTATCTGCAAGAACAACTGGCCCAGGCGCCTTTGCTGGAGGACGTGCGGGTGCGTATCGGCCTGACCCACACCGACCGATCGCTGCTCGAAACCCTCTTGGCAGAAGTCGAGTCGCTCTACACCAACGGACCGGCTGGCGGCGGTGGCGTCCGGCGCCACCTCGCGGAAGCCGTTACCACCCGCAGCTTCCTGCTGCCGCGTGATGAAATCCATACAGCTCTGGAGTGGTACTGATGAGCCTGGTAACCCTCGCCGACTTCGCCCACGCCCGTGCCGGCGATAAAGGCAACATCCTCAGCATCGCGGTATTTCCCCACGACCCGGCCCATTATCCCTGGCTGCTCCGGGTGCTGACCTGCGAGCGCGTCGCCGAGCAGTTCGCGACGCGCCAGCCCTCCAAGGTGCATCGCTATGAACTGCCGAACCTGAAGGCGTTGAACTTTGTGCTCGAGGACGCCCTGGAAGGCGGGGTGAATCGAAGCTGCGGTCTCGACCGCCATGGGAAAAGCCTGAGCTACCTGCTCCTGGCCGTGCGCCTGCCGGGACCGGAAGACTGACCGACTCGCCGCCTGCAACACCATCCGACAACAATAAAAAGAGAGGCTGCAACATGATTACAACCCTGGGTTTCCTGATGATGCTTGCCATTATCGGGCTGATATTGCTGCGCCGGATCAGTCCGGTGGTGGCGTTCACCACCCTTCCCGTGGTCGTCTGCCTGCTCGCCGGCTTCAACCTCGCGCAGATCGGCGAGTTCATCAAGGCCGGCCTGGTCACCGTCGCGCCGACCGCCGCGCTGTTTCTGTTTGCCATCCTGTTCTTCGGCATCATGCGCGACCGTGGGCTGTTCGATCCTCTGGTCAACCTGTTGATCCGCAGCACGGGCGGCAAGCCCCTGGCGGTGGCGCTGGTTACCGTTCTGGTGACTTCAGTGGTGCATCTGGACGGCGTCGGCGCCGCGACGTTCCTGTTGACGATCCCGGCACTGCTGCCCTTGTACAAGCGCCTGAACATGAGCCCGACGATGCTGTTGTGCCTGGTGGGTACCACGGCCGGGGTCATCAACATGGTGCCCTGGGGCGGGACGACTGCGCGGGCCGCTGCCGTGTCGGGGCTCGATGCCACCGAGCTGTGGCTGGGGTTGCTGCCGGTGCAGATGGTGGGCCTGGTGTGCATGCTCGGGGTGGCGACGATACTGGGGTCGCGCGCCCAGCGGCGCCAACCGATGTCGCTGGGCGCGGCCGCGACGCGTGACATGGACGACCTGCAAATGCAAAGCCGCGAATTCAGTCTGTCTCCCCGGCAGCTGCGCTACTGGCTGAATGTGGCCCTGACCGGCGGCATTCTGCTGTGCCTGTTTACCGGTATCTTTCCGCTGTACGCCTGTTTCATGGTCGGATTGGGCATCGCCCTGCCCTTGAACTTCCCATCCCTCGACGCCCAGGCCGAACGCCTCAAGGCCCACGCGTCCGATGCGTTGCAGATGGTTCTGGTGATGATGGCCGCCGCCGTGCTGCTGGGCGTGCTCTCCGGAGCGAAGATGTCAGACGGCATGGCCTTGGCGCTGATCGACATCCTGCCCGCCGGTGCTGCCCAATACCTGCATGTGATTGTCGGGTTTTTCGGCGTCCCCCTTGGAATGATCTTCTCGCCGGACGCCTACTATTTCGCCCTGCTGCCAGTGATCAAGGACGTCGCCATCGCCGCTGGCGTTCCTCTCGAAGCGGTGGCCAGGGCCATGCTGATCGGTGAGAACACCGGCTTCTCCATCAGCCCGGTGGTACCCAGCGTGTATCTGGCCCTGGCACTGTCCGGCGTAGAGTTGCGCAAGCACATGGCCTACACGTTTTTCTGGGCCTGGGGCGTCAGCCTGGTAATGCTCGCCTTTGCCGTGGCAACCGGGGCTGTTCAAGTGTGAAACTCAAGGGTGGGCTTGGAAGATCAGCGACCGATGTACCCCGGAGCCCGCCCTCACCCCATCGCCAACGGCCAGCGCGACCGAGCCGAACGGCATGGCCGCATCGCCGCAGGCAAATATGCCCGGCACGCTGGTTTCCCGGGTCATCGCGTCGCTTTGGATGAACGCGCCAAGCGGACCCTCTTCAAACGCGCAGCCCAGGGCTGCCGCGAGTGGACTGGCAACCCGCGTACGCGGCAAGACGAACAGGCCGTCGATGGCGACCACCCGACCGTTGGCCAATACCACGTCGGCCCGCTCGCCTTCGATACGCGCCACTCGCTCGGTCACCACGGTGACGCCACGCTGATCGAGGCTCGCTTGTTGCTCCGGATCAAGCGCCAGCACGCCATTGGTGAAGAACGTCGTCGGCCCCCAGTCGGGCAGCATCTGGGCGTGGTGCAGTGACATCGGCGAGGTTGCGAGAACGCCGATCGGCCCTTGGTCCAACTCGTAGCCGTGGCAATACGGGCAATGGAAAACGCTTTTGCCCCAGCGCTCAGTCAGCCCGTGCACGTCGGGCAAGTCATCAATCACGCCTGTGGCCAGCAACAGCCGGCGAGAACGGTAACGCAGGCCGTTTGCGGTCTCGACAATAAAAGCTTCGGCATCCCTGCTGGCTTGGGTCGCGGTGTCGCGAACCCATTCAACCGTCGGGTACGCCATGAGCTGAACATGGGCGTCGCCGGCTATATCGCCTGGGGCACGACCGTCCTGCCCGAGAAAACCATGGGATGTCGCGGCGAAGCGGTTGCGACGCTCACCCGCGTCGATCACCAGCACCTTGCGCCTGGCGCGGGCCAGTTGCAGACCCGCGGACATACCGGCATAGCTGCCGCCTGTAATGATGACGTCGTATTCCATGGGCGATCTCCAAGAGTGGTTTCGATGGGTACGGCAAGTCTCGACACATCGTAAGTTTCTTGAAAAGCCACTGTCAACAGTCTCGTAACTTTTGCGATTACGGGTAATACTCACCCCCGTCCCAGTCATGGAATCTGTCAGCCCGATGAGAAACGACACACGCCTGTCCCGCATGCTCCATGTATTGATCCACATGGAGCGCCACCAGCAATCCGCCACCTCCGACACCCTCGCGCAGATGCTCGGCACCAACCCGGTGGTCGTGCGCCGGACCATGGCATTGCTCAAGGAACAGGGTTACGTCACGTCGGAAAAAGGCCATCGAGGTGGTTGGGCCCTGGCTAAGCCGCTCTCGGAGATGACGCTGCTGGATATTCATCAAGCGTTGGGCAGCACATCGATCTTTGCGCTTGGCCTGTCGACCGACCACCCGCAATGCCTGGTGGAACAAGCGGTGAATGCGGCGCTGACGGACGCCTTCGACGAGGCCCAGGCGTTGCTGCTCAAGCGTCTGGGCAGCATTACCCTGGCGCAGTTGGCCGAGGATTTTGATGCGCGGTTTCGGGGCGCCCACGAGGTCGAGCCTCACCACTGATCCCTGTGGGAGCGAGCCTGCTCGCGAAGACGGCAGCACATTCGGCATTTAAGCAAACTGACACAACGCTTTCGCGAGCAGGCGCTCCCACAGGGGGGGCGAGCCTGCAAATGAAAACGCCGCTCAATGAGCGGCGTTTTTGTACCTCACCAGACAGCGTCCGGTTTACAGCGCCATGTCGGCCGCTGGGTTGGCCTCGCGAGGAGCAGCCGGTTGGGCCGGTGCTACCGCGGTGCCTGGCTTGCCGATAGCCGGTGGCGGGTCCAGTTGCAGGACTTCGCTGGTGTAGGCCCATTCCTGTGCGACACGCTCAGGATTGTCGTTCAGCTTGGTGCCGTAGCTCGGTACGATCTGGCGCAGTTTTTCCTGCCAGGCCGGGGTGGCTACCTTGTCCTTGAAGACCTTCTCAAGCACGCTCAGCATGATCGGTGCAGCGGTCGAGGCGCCTGGCGAGGCACCCAGCAGACCGGCGATGCTGCCGTCCTGGGAAGCGACGACTTCGGTACCGAGTTTCAGCACGCCGCCCTTCTCTTCGTCACGCTTGATGATCTGCACGCGCTGGCCGGCTTGCCACAGGCGCCAGTCTTCCTGCTTGGCGTCCGGGAAGTATTCCTTCAGCGCGTTGAAGCGGTCCTCATCCGACAGCATCAGTTGGCCGGCAAGGTATTCAACCAGTGGGTACTGTTCGATACCGACCTTGGTCATCGGCCACACGTTGTGGGTCGTGGTGCTGGTCAGCAGGTCGAAGTACGAACCGTTCTTCAGGAACTTGGTGGAGAACGTGGCGAATGGGCCAAACAGGATCACGCGCTTGCCGTCGAGCACACGGGTGTCCAGGTGCGGAACCGACATCGGTGGCGCGCCAACCGAAGCCTTGCCGTATGCCTTGGCCAGGTGCATCTGGGCGACGGTCGGGTTTTCGGTTACCAGGAACGAACCGCCCACCGGGAAACCGGCGTATTCACGGGCTTCCGGAATGTCCGACATCTGCAGCAGGTGCAGCGCGCCGCCACCGGCACCGATGAACACGAACTTGGCGTCGGTCTCGGTTTCGGTACCGTCTTTCAGGTTCTTGTACGAAACGCGCCAGGAGCCATCCTCGTTGCGAGTGATGTTTTCCACTTCGCTGGACAGCTTGAGCGAGAAGTTCGGCTTGGTTTGCAGGTGGGCAGCGAACTGGCGGGTGATTTCGCCGAAGTTCACGTCAGTACCCAGCGGGCTCCAGGTGGCCGCGACTTTCTGGCTCGGGTCACGCCCTTGCATCATCAGCGGAACCCACTTGCTGATCTGCGCAGGGTCTTCGGAATACTGCATGCCGGCGAACAGCGGGCTGGCCTGGAGAGCGTCGTAGCGCTTCTTCAGGAATGCGATGTTCTCGTCACCCCACAGGAAACTCATGTGCGGTGTGGAGTTGATGAACGAGCGCGGGTTCTTCAGCACGCCGTTCTTGACCTGCCAGGACCAGAACTGACGGGAAATCTGGAAGGCTTCGTTGATTTCGATAGCCTTGGAGATGTCGACCTTGCCGTTCTTGTCTTCCGGCGTGTAGTTCAACTCGGCCAGGGCGGAGTGCCCGGTACCGGCGTTGTTCCAGCCATTGGAGCTCTCTTCGGCAACACCGTCCAGGCGCTCGACCATTTCCATGGTCCAGCCCGGCTCCAGCTCATTGAGCCAGACGCCGAGGGTCGAACTCATGATGCCGCCGCCAATGAGCAAGACATCCACTTTTTTCGGCTCGGCGGCGTGCGTGGTCGCAAGACCCATCGCCATCGCCAGGCCCAGCAGCGCCGTATGTGTTTTCTTCAACATGTGTGTATCCCTAGGGTGGAACGCCATTCCGTCCCCCAATCCTGTTCGAGCAGGGTCCGCACCCATGCCGGCATGGCCAGCGGGCGGGGATCGATGGACTGGAGGAAGGACCTACAGGGGCCGAGCAATATCGGCCTCACATTTATGTCTCTCCGGCGCTGACTTCTTGTAGGTCTTGGCTTCAGCTGGGTGAGGGACACTGCAAAACGGTCTGGATCGGGCCTGCCAAGGCCGTGCCCGATTGTCGCAGCGGGGGGAGTTTACAGAAGGAAATAAGCAGACCGAAGCGCATTTTTGCATTCAAGGTAAAAACGCCGACCAAATGACGGCGTTTTAATGGCTCGGTTGCGCGCCGTGGATACGCGCTCCGCCCCGAAATCAGAGGTACTTGAGGATCGCGATGTCGCGCCGACGTTGTTTCAACGCTGCGAACCAACGCGTTGGAAAAAACAGGACGACGCTCAACAACACGCTCCACAACCAGACCATCGGCAAGTGATCGAAGCCGAAATAAGCGCCCTGATTGGTGCCCCAGATAAACACTGCCACCAGATACATGGCCTTCAGCACGTACAGGTGCAGCAGGTAGAAGAACATCGGCGCGCCGCCATAGATGGCCAGAATCGCGATGCTGCCCTTCTCCTGGGCTTTTTCGAAAAGCGCCAGCAGGATCAGGCCCACCGCCAGCGTCGGCATCAGGAACATCAGCGACGGCGGGTACTTCGTCGCGCTCATGAAACTCATGAAGGTGCGCAGTGCATCTCCGGTCTGGACCCAGGGTTTGTCACCGTAGACGTTGAGATAACGGATAAACACGAACGCCACCAGCAAGCCGATGCCGACCTTGAGCAGGCGCCGCACTCGCGTGGCCGCTTCGATGTCCTTGCCGAACCATGGCCCGATCGCCCAACCCAGCAGGATCACGCCGATCCATGGCAACACCGGGTAGGTGGTGCGTGCCCGGGTGAACTCGGTGATCTCGATGAACGACCGCTGATGAAGAATCGACCACGGCACAAAAAACGGCGAGTCCGGCCCCAGCACCACACCATCCAACAGGTTATGCCCGGCAACGATGGCCACGCCCAGCACGATCAGCCAGCTGCGTTTGAAGTGCAGCAACGCCGCCAGGGCGATCATGCAGATGCCGATGCACCAGATGACCTGCAGCCACAGAGTCTTCGGCGGAAACTCGGCGTTCCAGGCGAAACAGACGAACGTGAGCTCCAGGAACACCAGGAACAAACCACGCTTGAGCAGGAACACCGAAGTCTCGCTGGCGGTGTGTTTCTGGCTGTAGAGCCAGGCCGACAAACCGGTAAGGAAGATGAACACCGGCGCACAGAGCGTGCTGAGCAAGCGAGTGAAAAACAGGTCCGGGGTCACGCTCAATGCATCGATCGGGTCAGTGACCTGGCGGTGCAGCAGGAACGTTTCGCGGACGTGGTCGACCAGCATCAGCAACATGACAAAACCCCGCAAGGCATCGATGGCGAGCAGGCGCGTCGCGGTTGTTGCGGTACTGGAAGCGAGGGTTGGAGCGATGACAGCGGACGGGCTTGTCGCGCTTGGGGATAGGCTCATGGCGATACTCAGGAGTCGGGGGCTTTGCAGGATCAGGAATGAGAATTCCTGCCAAAAGAAAGAGGATAACATAACACAAAGTGTTGTTATCCATTCCGATGCCTTTGTGGGAGCGAGCTTGCTCGCGATGGCGGTGGGTCAGCCGGAACATGTTTGCCTGACACTCCGCTATCGCGAGCAAGCTCGCTCCCACAGGTTTAATTGAAGACCGACTACCCCAACAACTGGCTCAACACCGCCCGCAACTTGCCCGGCTTTACCGGTTTGTTGAGCAGCGGCGCATTCAGCTTGCGCAAGGCACGGCGGCACTGGTCGCTGCGGTCGGCAGTGATGATCACAGCGGGGATCGCTTGCTGGAAATGTTCGCGCAGGTGCTTGACCACCTCGCAGCCGACCACCCCATGGTCGAGGTGAAAATCCGCCAGGATCAGCTCCGGTGCGCGGCCTTGAAGCACATCGAAGGCGCCCGCTTCGTCGGTGGCGGTCAGCACTTCGCACCCCCACTGCCCGAGCAGTGCCGCCATGCTCTGCAAAATGCTCAGCTCATTGTCGATGACCAGTAACCGGCGCCCAGGCAACGGGTTTCCGGCGACGGCCTGAGCAGGCGCGTGGGTCAGGGGCAGTGGCTTTTCGGCAGACAATGGCACCTCGATGCTGAACACCGAGCCGCGTCCCGGTCGCGAACGCACCCGCACCCGGTAGCCGAGGATATGAGCGATACGCTCGACGATCGCCAGCCCCAGGCCGACGCCCTTGCGGTCCGCCGCGCGGCCGACATCCAGTTGGTTGAACTCGAGGAAAATCGATTCCAGGCAATCGTCGGCAATGCCCCTGCCCGTGTCCCAGACCTCCAGGCTCAAGCGCCCTCCCCGTCGCCGCGCCGCCAGGAGGATGCCGCCCTGGTCGGTGTAGCGACAGGCGTTGCTCAGCAGATTGCGCAGGATGCGGGTCATCAACCGCAGGTCGGTCAGCACCGCTTCATCGGCGAATCGCACGCGCAATTCCAGGCCCGCGGCGCCGGCCACCGATTGGAATTCCGACACCAGCGGCGCGAGCAGCTCATCCAGCCGATACGGCGCCGGGTCGGGTTTTACGGCGGCCTGGTCGAGCCGGGAAATATCCAGCAGGTCGGTGAGCAGGTCCTCGGCGCCTTCGAGCGCCTGGTGCGTGCGTTCCACCAGCAAATGCTCGGCTGCAGGCATCTGGCGTTCACGCAATGTAGCAATCAGCAACCGAGCGGCGTTGAGCGGTTGCAGCAGATCGTGGCTGGCGGCGGCCAGGTATTTGTCCTTGCTGCGGTTCGCGGCCTGGGCGGCGTCCCGGGCATCGCGCAGCTGTTGCTCGACCAACTCGCGCTGGGCGATCTGCTGTTGCAGGTTGTGGTTGGCCTCCAGCAACGCATCGGTGCGCTCCGCTACCCGTTGCTCCAGTTGGTCGTTGAGTTGCTGCAGATGCCGGCGGGCCTGTTCCAGTTCGGCGAGACGCGCCGCCAGCTCCGGGTAATGGCTCTTGCGCGTCGAATGATTGCCCAATCCCAGCAGCCCGGCGAGAGCCTTTTGCTGTTCGTCAGAGGGCTTCGCCATAGACGACCTCGACATCCCGCTGGCTCGACTCCCGTGGATTGGTAAGGATGCACGGGTCATGCATGGCGTGTTGCGACAGGAATGGAATGTCCGAGGTACTCACCCCATGCAAGCCGAGGGTTTCGTGGAAACCGATGGTGTGCTTGAGGGCAATCAGGTGTTCCACCAGCCGCGTGCGGATCTGTCGATGGTTGAGCCCGCGACAATCGATGCCCAGGGTTTCGGCAATCACCTTGAAACGCTCCGGCGCCGAGTTGTAGTTGAACGCCACCACATGCTCCACCAGCACTGCGTTGCACAAGCCATGGGGCAGGTCGAGGAAGCCACCGAGGCTGTGGGACATGGCATGCACCGCGCCGAGGATCGCGTTGGAAAACGCCAGCCCGGCCTGCATGCTGCCGAGCATGATTTTCTCGCGCAGGGCGACGTCGGCCGGGTTGGCGATCATCTGTACCAAGTGGGTGTTGATCAGGCGCATCGCCTCCAGCGCGTGAGGATCGGTCAACGGCCCGTGGCCGGTGGAGACGAACGCCTCGATGGCATGCACCAGCGCGTCGATACCGGTACAGGCCGAGAGGAACGGGTCCATGCTCAGGGTCGTCTCCGGATCGATCAACGACACATCCGGCACCGCCGCCTTGCTGACGATGGAAAACTTCATGCGCTCCTGCTGGTTCGAGATGATCACGAACTGCGACACATCGGCCGAGGTGCCGGCCGTGGTCGGGATCAGGATCAGCGGCGGGCTGGGTATCTGCAGGGTGTCGACGCCTTCGAATTCGAGGATGCTGCGACCGTGGGCGACGACGATGCCGATCGCCTTGCCACAGTCCATCGGGCTGCCACCACCGACCGCGACGATCACGTCGCAGTGGTTTTCACGGTACGTCTCGGCGCCGAGCATGACTTCCTCGACCCGTGGGTTGGGCGAAACGTCGCTGTAGATGCAGTAATCGATGCCCAGGGCTTGCAGGCTGGCTTCGACATCACCGACCCAACCGGCGGCGATAACCCCGGGGTCAGTGACCACCAGCACCTTGCGGGCGCCAAAGGTCTTGGCGTAGTTGCCGACATTGTGCCGGCAGCCGGCACCGAACATGATTTCAGGAGAAACGAACTTGCGCAGCGGGCTGAGGCTCATTTTTTCAGGGGGGCTCATCGGTAAGCCTATTGTTATTGTCGGGGGTACCTTGAGCCTAAAGCATCGCGCCGTGAATGCAATCCGACCAATGGGTAGCCCGGCCCGAACGCGTCGGGCCGGGCCGGCACTCATCGGTTGGCGAAGTACATCGTCACTTCAAAGCCGATACGCAGGTCGGTATACGCGGGTTTAGTCCACATGGGTCTTTCCTCTTCTTGTACCGGGCGATTCCGGCAGGTTCATTAATGCACGGGGGCGGCCTGGGGCCGAATGCTACTTTCGAAGGAGTGCACGGGGTGCGTTGGTATTAGCAACAGCGATTACCGTGGCGAGGGAGCTTGCTCCCGCTGGGCTGCGCAGCAGCCCCAAAAATAGCCGCTACACAGTCAATGCTTTGCCTTGAAGAAGGGGGCCGCTTCCGCGGCCCAGCGGGAGCAAGCTCCCTCGCCACAGGGCTCAGTCAATGGATGCGGCGAGGATCAGAAGAACCCCAACGGATTGACGTCATAGCTCACCAGCAGGTTCTTGGTCTGCTGATAATGGTCGAGCATCATCTTGTGCGTCTCACGCCCGACGCCGGACTTCTTGTAGCCACCAAACGCCGCATGCGCCGGGTACAGGTGGTAGCAGTTGGTCCAGACGCGTCCAGCCTTGATTGCCCGGCCCATGCGGTAGGCGCGGTTGATGTCGCGAGTCCAGAGGCCGGCGCCGAGGCCGAACTCGGTGTCGTTGGCGATGGCCAGGGCTTCGGCTTCGTCCTTGAAGGTGGTCACGCCCACCACCGGCCCGAAGATTTCTTCCTGGAACACGCGCATCTTGTTGTGGCCCTTGAGCAGGGTCGGCTGGATGTAATAGCCGCTCGACAGGTCGCCTTCAAGGCGTTCCGCCGCGCCACCGGTGAGCAATTCGGCGCCCTCTTCCCGGGCGATGTCCAGGTACGAAAGGATCTTGTCGTACTGCTGCTCGGACGCCTGGGCGCCGACCATGGTCTCGGTGTCCAGCGGGTTGCCGCGCTTGATCTGCTGGATCTTCTTCAGCACCACTTGCATGAATTCGTCGTAGATCGACTCCTGGACCAGCGCCCGGGATGGGCAGGTGCAGACTTCACCCTGGTTGAAGAACGCCAGCACCAGGCCTTCGGCAGCTTTTTCGATGAACGCCGGTTCGGCCTGCATGATGTCTTCGAAGAAGATGTTCGGCGACTTGCCGCCCAGTTCCACGGTGGACGGGATGATGTTTTCGGCGGCGCATTTCATGATGTGCGAGCCGACCGGGGTGGAACCGGTGAAGGCGATCTTGGCGATGCGTTTGCTGGTAGCCAGGGCTTCACCGGCTTCGCGGCCGAAGCCGTGGACGATGTTCAGGACGCCGGCTGGCAGCAGGTCGGCGATCAGCTCGGCGAACACGGTGATCGACAGCGGCGTCTGCTCCGCCGGCTTGAGCACGATGCAGTTGCCGGCCGCCAGGGCCGGGGCGAGTTTCCAGGCGGCCATCAACAACGGGAAGTTCCACGGGATGATCTGCCCGACTACGCCCAGCGGTTCATGGAAATGGTAGGCCGTGGTCAGTTCGTTGATTTCGGCGGCCCCACCCTCCTGGGCGCGGATGCAGCCGGCGAAATAACGGAAATGGTCAGCCGCGAGCGGTACGTCGGCATTGAGGGTTTCGCGCACGGCCTTGCCGTTGTCCCAGGTCTCGCTCACGGCAAGGAGCTCCAGGTTCTGCTCGATACGGTCGGCGATTTTCAACAGCACCAGGGAGCGATCCTGGACCGAGGTTTTGCCCCAGGCGTCGGCAGCGGCATGGGCGGCGTCGAGGGCCTTGTCGATGTCGGCGGCGCTGGAGCGCGGAAACTCGCCGATGACTTCGCCGTTGACCGGCGACGTGTTGGTGAAGTACTCAGCGTGGACCGGCGGAACGAATTCGCCGCCGATGAAATTGCCATAGCGCGGCTTGAAGGAAACGACGGCGCCTGGGGTTCCGGGTTGTGCGTAAATCATGATGGGCCTCTGCCTGGTCGATGCCTGTCGCGGGACAGGCGATAGGCCGATGGTAGAGAGCCCCGCGCGATGGACGAATGCGTCATTGGCAGGGGGCGCTCTCGTTATTTGGTCGTAGGTAATGCCGCGACTTACCGATAGATGGTGTTTTGTGTGGGAGCGAGCTTGCTCGCGATGAGGCCGGCACATTCAGCATTGATGTTGACTGATCGGCCGCCATCGCGAGCAAGCTCGCTCCCACAGGTTTTGCATTTACAGGGGATACAAATTCAGCTCAGCGCTTGGCCACCAGCTCTTTCGGCAACTTGAACGTCCAGAGCATGCCGCCCTGGTTGAAGTCCTTCACGCGCTTGGCCACTTCGCCGCCCCACAGCGGTACCGCGCCGCCCCAGCCGGAGACCACCGAGACGTACTGCTCGCCGTCCATCTCCCAGGTAATCGGCGAGCCGAGCACGCCGGAACCGGTCTGGAACTCCCAGACTTTTTCCCCGGTCTTCGCGTTGAAGGCTTGCAGGAAACCTTCAGGCGTACCGGTGAATACCAGGTTGCCCTTGGTGGTCAGCACCCCGCCCCACAGCGGCGCGAAGTTCTTGTGGCGCCAGACTTCCTTGCCGGTCTTCGGGTCGATGGCCCGCAGCACGCCGATGTAATCCTCGTTCAGTGGCTTGATGGTGAACCCGGCCCCGAGGAACGCCGCGCCTTTCTTGTAGGCGATGCCCTCGTTCCAGATGTCCATGCCCCACTCGTTGGACGGCACGTAGAACAGACCGGTGTCCTGGTTATAGGCCATCGGCATCCAGTTCTTCGCGCCGAGGAACGCCGGGGCGACGAACACCGAACTGCCCTTGGCTTCGCTGCCCGGTGCGCCCGGGCGGCTGGTGTCTACGTAGATCGGGCGCCCGTCCTTGTCCAGGCCCGAGGCCCAGGTGATCTTGTCGACGAACGGGAAACCACGGATGAACTTGCCATTGGTGCGGTCGAGCACGTAGAAGAAACCGTTACGATCGGCCGTCGCTGCCGCCTTGATGTCCTTGCCACCGTCTTTGTAGTTGAACGAGATCAACTCATTGACGCCGTCGTAGTCCCAACCATCATGTGGCGTGCTCTGGAAGTGCCACTTGATGGTGCCGTCGTCCGGGTTCAGCGCCAGGCGCGACGAGGAATAGAGGTTGTCGCCAGGGCGCAGGTGGGAGTTCCACGGTGCCGGGTTGCCGGTACCGAACAATAGGAGGTTGGTTTCCGGATCGTAGTAACCGCCCAGCCAAGGCGCGGCACCGCCGGTTTTCCACAGATCGCCGGGCCAGGTCTTGCCGGCCTCGCCGCCGGAAATACCATTCTCCACGGCCTTGCCGTCCTTGTAGACGTAGCCCATGTGGCCTTCCACGGTCGGCCGCGTCCAGAGCAGTTCGCCGTTTTTCGGGTCGAAGGCGCTGATCTGCCCAACTACGCCAAACTCGCCGCCCGCCACGCCGGTGATGAGCTTGCCATTGACGACCATGGGCGCGGCGCTGATGGAATAACCTTCCTTGTGGTCAGCGACTTTTTTGCTCCACACCACCTTGCCGGTGTCCTTGTTCAAGGCCACCAGCTTGGCGTCCAGCGTGCCGAAGAACACCAGGTCGCCATACAGCGCCACGCCACGGTTAATCACGTCGCAGCAGGGACGGATGTCGTCGGGCAGGCGCGCATCGTATTGCCAGAGTTTCTTGCCGGTACGTGCGTCCACCGCGAACACCCGCGAATAGGAGCCGGTGAGGTACATCACCCCGTCCTTGATCATGGGCTGGGCCTGCTGGCCGCGCTGCTTTTCGCCGCCGAACGAAAACGCCCAGACCGGCCGAAGGTCCTTGACGTTATTCACATTGAGCGTGTCGAGCGGGCTATAGCGCTGGCCCTGCACACCGAGGCCGTTGGTCACGACTTGCTGCGGATTTTTCGGGTCCTGGAGAATTTCCTGGTCGGTCACGGCGGCCAAGGCCGAGCCGGACAGCAGCATGGCACTGAGCAGCAGGCTCACGGCGAAGGATTGGCGACGTGCGGGATGAGTCATGACGGCTACCTCTGCGGTTATTGTTATACCCGGGAAATTTTCCCGGTCTGCCACAGATTCTTGGGCTCGGCGCCGTCGCCAACAATTGCCCGCAATGTTGAGTTTTCTAGTTCCTTGGTACATGTCCCCCGTGGGAGGGAGCTTGCTCCCGCTGGGGCGCGCAGCGGCCCTAAGATAGCCGGTCAACATTGATAACCAGGGTGACAACAGAAGGGCTGCTGCGCAGCCCAGCGGGAGCAAGCTCCCTCGCCACGGGGATCAGTGATCAGTCAGGGTTTTGGGTATCCACCCGCCTCATCGCCGTCCGCTCATAACGCGGGTAAAGATGGCTGACGCTGCGAATCAACTCATACCGGCTCAGGCTGATCGCGGCGAAGCGCTCGGGGATGGGGCTGCGGATCATCTCGGCCATGTCGTCGCCCCGGGCCGCGCCGTCGCGCATCAGTTGGTCGAGCCAGCCGAGGTAGTCGCGCATCTGCGCGAATGGCCGGGCATCCGCCGCCAGCGGACCATGTCCGGGCACGATCTGCTTCCATGGCAGGCCCTGCAAGGTGTCCAGGTCCTTGAGCCATATCTCCAGGCCGGGGCTGTTCGGGGTGGTCAGCGCTCGCTCATAAAACACCAGGTCGCCGGCGAACAGCACGCCCGTGGTTTCATCAAGGATCGCCAGGTCCGCCCCGGTATGCCCGGCCAGCGCCAGCAAGCGCAACGAATGCTCACCCACCTGCAGCGTGCCGGGGCTCAACGCCTGCGTCGGCAGCACCACCTCGGTGCCGCGCATCCAGTCGCCCACCAGCCGGTACATGTTTTCCGCCATCGCGTCGCCCTGCTGTCGCAGCAGATCGGTGGTGCCGGGCAGCGCCCCGATGGGCACATCGCTGAAGGCCTGGTTGCCCAACACATGGTCAGGGTGATGATGAGTCAGCAGCACCTGAGCCACCGGCTTGTCAGTCGTTGCGGCGATGGCCTGGCGCAGCGCCTCGCCGTAGCGCTTCGACGGTCCGGTGTCGATGACCACCACGCCGGCCTCGGTGACGATGAACGCTGTATTGACGACATTGCCGCCGTTGACCTTGGCAAAATTATCCGTGCTGCCTTCCAGCAGCCATGTGCCCTCGGCGATCTGCCGTGGCTTGAGCGAATATTCGGTGGTGGACCAGGCCGGCAGGCACAGCCCAAGACAGATCAGCATCAACCAGCGCATGGCGTGCTCCTTGTGGTCAGGGAATGGCTGCGTCGAACTCGTTGCCGCTGGTGTCGCGCAGCAACAGGCGGGTCTGTCCCGGGCCCTGGATGTCGAAGCCCAGGGAGGGGTTTTCGCTGACCGCCGGAAACAGCTCCAGGCGCGCCAACAGCTTGCCGTCGGCATCCAGCAGCCGAGCCTGGTTGATGAAAAACTCCGGGATGCCGCTGACCAGGCCGTTGTCCATGGGGTGGGCAACCTGCAGACGCAGGCGACTCGAATCGCCCCGCGGGTAGCGACCGCCCAGCATTTCGCCCAAGTGCTCCTCCCAACCCGGTTGGGTGCGCACGACGCTGGGCGCGGTGCAGCCGCCACCCGCCGCGTCGATCAGCGTCGAACCGACGTGCCACAGCCCGTCGCGGGTCTGCACCGCCGCACGCAATGGAGTGGCTTGCTCGATGCGAATACGGATCGACAGCCAGGGCAGCACCCGTTCCGTGGGCTGGAAGTCGACAATCTTCGGCAGCGGGTTCAGTTCGGCCCAGGCCAATATACGCACGACGTCGCCGGTAAAGGCGCGGGCGTCGATTTCCAGCGGCACCTGGCGCGCGTCTTCGGCAAACGGTGGCGCCAGCAGCCGGACTCGCTCGTCGAACACGAACGGCGCGTCCGCCAGCAGTTGCTTGTGATAGAAAGCCCACATCACGGAAGGCACCGGGTCCTTTCCCGGCTCGATCGCGCTCGCCATCAACGGCAGGCAACACCACAGCAGGCCCCACGCTCGCCAGTTCATCGCTGCGCTCCTATTGATACATGTCCGGCACTTCGTAGCGCAGGCCATAGCGGGCATACACGGCCTTGAGGCTGCCGTCGCGGATCAACGCTTCCAAGGCTTCCTCCACCGCATAGGCCAGTTGCCGGTTGCTTTCGTGCACGGCCATGCCGATTTCCCAGCGCTGCTTGCCCATGTTCGGATAGGCGTTCTCTGCCAGGACCAATTGCGGATCAGCCGTCCGGTGCACTTGCCAGTCGATTTCCCCGCGCATCGCCATGACCGCATCGACCTCCCCGGCCTGCATGGCGCCGAAGGCCTTGGCAACGCTGGGATAATGGCGAGTCTTGGCACTGAGCATGCCGTTGAACACGGACGTCAGGTAGAACGACGGCACGCTGTCGACTTCAACGCCAATGGGGTGTTGCTGGAACACCGCAACGCTGCCCACCGAGTCCAGTCGACGCCGGTCGTACGCCAGTTGCCAGCATTCCTGCTGATACGGACCGAACATCACGACCTGGGCGTTCTCCAGCTCGCCAACGTCGTTGCGCCTTTGTACATAGTCATGGTCATAAGGCACTCGCATCATCAGATCGGCCAGTTGTCGATCGTGCAGCGGACTGCTGCGCCAGATGTAGTCGCGCAAGTCGTCGTCGAGCTTTTCGCCGGGCGGTGCCCAGAGCAATTTCAGCCGTACGCCCAGGGCCTTGGCCAGGGCCTGCGCCAGCTCCACGTCAACGCCCCGCGGCTGGCCCTGGTCTTCAAAGCTGTAGGGAGCGAAGTCCTTGTAGACCGCGACCTTCAATTCACCGGCGGCAATCATCTGGTCATAGCTGCGCACCTGCGCCTGCACCGCCTGGCCACACAACAGCAGGCTGCACATCACCCACGCGAACAGGCGCATGACAATCACTCCTCGACGTGCACGCTGTCCAGGTAGGTACGCACCGCCCACAGCGCTTCCTGGCTCAGGTAATCGGCCATTTTCGGCATATACACCCGGCCATCGCGCACCGCGCCATGGCGCACGCGTTCGACAAACCATTCATCGCCAGCCTCGGCGGCGTCGAGCATGCGCAAGTCCGGGGCGATACCGCCGGACTTGGCCTCAAGGCCATGGCAGGCCGCGCAGTTCTGGTTGTAGGCCGAGGCGCCGATCTCCACGGCTTTTTCGCGTTCGGGAGAATTGCGATACGGGTTCTGTGCCGCCCAGCCGTCGGCATCCAACGGCAGGTTGGTGTCCTTGATCGGCGTCAGCCCTTGGGTTTCCACTGCCTGGGGCACTACGTTGCCATGGGCCCATGCCGAGCCTGCGCCAGTCAGCCCTATCAGCAATGCGCTAGCGATGATGGCGTTGCGTTTTGTTGTCATTGTTATGCCCTCGAAATTGCACGCAAGACCTCTTCACAGAGGCCGTGCCGTCATCTTAGGAAGCGCCCGCCGCCGGCCGAATGCTGCTTTGGTGGCCGGGGTCTAGTTCCTTGGTAGCGGGCCATACGACGCAAGTCGCAAAGACAGGCGCTTTGGGAAGTCTTCCCGGCAAGGGCGGGACTTTTTCCGTATCGGACAAAGCTTGCGAGACCGACCCTAGTCAGGCCAAAACCTCACTGGGAAATCCCACCATGACAATAAAAACGCTACCTGCCCTCTCCTCCCTGAGCGTTGCCTTGCTGCTCGCCGGCGGCCTGTCCCTGGGTCCGCAGGCGCACGCCGCCGTGACCTGGGAAGACATTGCCAACGATCACCTGACGACGAAGGACGTGCTGCAATACGGCATGGGCACCAACGCCCAGCGCTGGAGTCCGCTGGCCCAGGTCAACGACAAGAACGTGTTCAAGCTCACCCCGGCCTGGTCCTACTCGTTCGGCGACGAAAAACAGCGCGGCCAGGAATCCCAGGCGATCGTCAGCGACGGCGTGGTGTATGTCACCGGATCCTATTCCCGGGTGTTCGCCCTCGACGCCCGGACCGGCAAACGCCTGTGGACCTACAACCACCGCCTGCCGGACAACATCCGGCCCTGCTGCGATGTGGTGAACCGTGGCGCGGCCATTTATGGCGACAAGATCTACTTCGGGACTCTGGACGCACGGGTGGTTGCCCTGGACAAGAACACCGGCAAGGTGGTCTGGAACAAGAAATTCGGCGACCACGCCGGCGGCTACACCATGACCGGCGCCCCAGTGCTGATCAAGGACAAGACCAGCGGCAAGGTCCTGCTGATCCACGGCAGCTCCGGCGACGAGTTCGGTGTCGTCGGGCAATTGTTCGCCCGCGACCCGGACACCGGTGAAGAGGTCTGGATGCGGCCGTTTGTCGAAGGCCACATGGGCCGCCTCAACGGCAAGGACAGCACGCCGACCGGCGACGTCAAGGCGCCCTCCTGGCCTGACGACAAAACCACCGAGACCGGTAAGGTCGAGGCCTGGAGCCACGGTGGCGGCGCGCCTTGGCAGAGCGCCAGTTTCGACCCCGAGACCAACACCATCATCGTCGGCGCGGGCAACCCCGGCCCGTGGAACACCTGGGCGCGCACCGCCAAGGACGGCAACCCGCATGACTACGACAGCCTCTACACCTCGGGCCAGGTGGGAGTCGATCCAAGCACTGGCGAAGTGAAGTGGTTCTACCAGCACACGCCCAACGATGCCTGGGACTTCTCCGGCAACAACGAGCTGGTGCTGTTCGACTACAAGGACAAGGACGGCAAACAGGTGAAGGCCACCGCCCACGCCGACCGCAACGGTTTTTTCTACGTGGTGGATCGCAACAACGGCAAGCTGCAGAACGCTTTCCCCTTCGTCGACAACATCACCTGGGCCAGCCACATCGACCTGAAGACCGGTCGGCCCGTGGAAAACCCCGGCCAGCGTCCGGCCAAGCCGTTGCCAGGCGAAACCAAGGGCAAACCTGTGGAGGTCTCGCCGCCGTTCCTCGGCGGCAAGAACTGGAACCCCATGGCGTACAGCCAGGACACCGGGCTGTTCTATGTGCCCGGCAACCAGTGGAAGGAGGAGTATTGGACCGAGGAGGTCAGCTACAAAAAAGGCTCGGCCTACCTGGGCATGGGTTTTCGCATCAAGCGCATGTACGACGATCACGTCGGCAGCCTGCGGGCGATGAACCCCACCACCGGCAAGGTGGTGTGGGAACACAAGGAGCCGCTGCCGTTGTGGGCCGGTGTGCTGGCAACCAAGGGCAACCTGGTGTTCACCGGCACCGGTGACGGCTTCTTCAAGGCCTTCGACGCGAAAACCGGCAAGGAGCTATGGAAGTTCCAGACCGGCAGCGGCATCGTCTCCCCGCCCATCACCTGGGAACAGGACGGCGAGCAGTACATCGGCGTGACCGTCGGTTATGGCGGCGCCGTGCCGTTGTGGGGCGGCGACATGGCCGAACTGACCAAACCGGTGGCTCAGGGCGGGTCGTTCTGGGTGTTCAAGATTCCGAGTTGGGATAAAGCGACGGCGCAGAAATAACCCTGACCCAACCTGAGCCCTGCCCCCACCACAACCCCTGTGGGAGCGAGCTTGCTCGCGATGGCGGTCGTTCAGTCGATATTTTCGTTGACTGACACTGCGCTATCGCGAGCAAGCTCGCTCCCACACTTGCCCGAGTGTAGGCCATGAAACCACTGCCCTTACTGCTTCTGCTCCTCGCCGCCGGTGCCAACGCCGACGACACCCCTCTGACCATCAACGGCTGCCTCATCGCCGAATCCAGCCAATGCCCCGGCGCCAACCTGCGGGGCGCCAACCTGGCGAGCCAGGACCTGCGCAAGATGAATCTCGCCGGCGCCGACTTGCGCGATGCCGACCTGCGTCATGCGCGGCTCGACCTGGCCAACCTTGAAAAGGCGCAGCTCCAGGGCGCCAACCTGAACCGTGCCAGCCTGCAACAGAGCAACCTGCGCCTGGCGAATTTCAGCGGCGCCACGCTCAAGGCAATCCAGGGCTGGGGGCTGTTCGCCCAGGGCGCACAGTTCCAGCGGGCCGACCTGAGCGGTGCCTACCTACAGTTCGCCCGTTTGTCCGGGGCTCGCTTGCACGAGGCCAACCTGCAAGCCGCCGACCTGGAGATGGCCTGGCTGAGCAAGGCCGACCTCAAGGGCGCCGACCTGCGCGATGCCAACCTGCAAGAGGTCAAGCTCGCTGAAAGCAACCTGGAACAGGCCAACCTGAGTGGCTCGCGCCAGCATTACGGGAATTTCCAGGATGCGAATATGCAGGACTGCATCGGTTGCCCCACAAGTTGGGATCACTGAGACCGTGGCGAGGGAGCTTGCTCCCGCTGGGGTGCGAAGCGCCCCCAAAACCAGACACCTCGGAATGTCAGGTTCATTGAATCGAGCTTGTTGGGGCTGCTTCGCAGCCCAGCGGGAGCAAGCTCCCTCGCCACGGACCAGCATTTCACCCAGCCACGCGCACCACGCCCATATCGATTCCCAGGTGGACCAGTTCGGCATGGGAGCTGACCTGCAGCTTGCTCTTGAGCAGCGTCAGATGGTTGGACACGGTCTTGGCGCTGATGCACAGCTGTTCGGCGATGGTCCGCGCCGGGGTGCCCCTGGCGAGCATGACGAAGATCTCCAGTTCGCGTTGGGTCATCGATTGCAGGCGCGGGTCCGCATCGGGCCGGCTGCTGGCGCAGGCCAGTTGGGTCGCCAGCGCCTGCTCGATATAGGCATGGCCGGCCAGCACCCGGCGCACCGCCTCCAGCAATATTTGCGGTGCCGAGTTTTTGGTCAGGTAACCCGCTGCGCCGGCGTCCAGCGCCTGGCGCACCAATGGCAGTTCGTCGTGCATGCTGAAAAACAGCACGCGCAGTTGCGGAAAGCGTTGACGCAGGCGGCGGGTGGTTTCCAGGCCGCTGATGCCCGGCAGGCCGAAGTCCATGATCACCAGGTTCGGCACCTGTTCCTGCACCTGGCTCAACGCTTCTTCGCCCGAGGCCGCTTCGCGCACCAGCAGTTCCGGCATCAACGCTCGCAACAGGCTGGCATAACCTTGCCGAACCACAGCGTGATCGTCCACCAACAAGATGTTCATGAAGCCTCCAGGGGAATGTTCAAGGCCAGCGCCCACCCGGCGCCGGGCTGGCTGATGATGCGCAGCTCACCACCAAGGCTGCGGGCCCGTTCGGCCATCGAATGCAGGCCGACACCCGCCCGGGCCGGTTGCTGCGCGCCACGTCCGTTATCGCGCACCAGCAGGCGCAGGCGGCCGCTGCGGTGCTGCAAGCGAATCCGTACCTGATTGGCGTTGGCGTGCCGGGCGATGTTGGTCAGTGCTTCCTGCAACAGGCGATAAAGGTGGGCCTTGTCAGGCCCGGTTATCGACGGCGATGCTCCATCGACTCGCAACTGACAGGCGATCCCGTGTCTGTCCTGCCACTGCCTCGCGAGCAGCCCGATTGCCTCGCACAATGGCAGGTGCTGCAGCACCACCGGATACAAGTCGTGGACCAACGCGCGAAAGCCTTTTTGCAGGTGATCGCAGTGTTCTTCCAGTTCGTGTGCCGTCTGCTCCAAGGCTGGCGGCTGATGGATGACCAGGCGCAGCAGACAGGCCCGTGCGCGAATACCGGCCACGTATTGGCCAAGGTCATCGTGCAGCGTCTGCGCCAGGCGCGTGCGCTCCTGCTCCTGCACTGCCAGCAGTGCCCGGGTCAGCCGGGCGTTGTCCGCGCGGGTCTGGGCCAGCGCGGCGGTCATCCGATTGAAATGCTCTGCCAACTGCTGGGCTTCCGAAACGCCTTCGGTGCGCAGGCTGACCTGCAAGTCCCCGGCGGACACCTGGCGCATCGCGTGGAGCAATTCATCCAGCAAACGCACGCCCCGGCGCACCGCCCAGCGAATCACCAACAAACTGACGAAGAGTGCCATCAGGCAGACGCCGAACAGTTGCGCCAGGGAATCGAGGATCTCGTCGATCTCATCCCGTGGGTCGACAGCGATCCAAGCCCGACGCCCATCCTGCAGGACCACCATCTGCGCAGCCGGGCCGTCGGCCAACAGTTGGCGACCCAGCCAGGCCTGCAACCCGGGATCGTTCGCCGGGGCGTTCTCCCCAGGCGCCAGCCAATGCACCCGCACGTGACGCAGGCTGCCGGTAAGGCGCGATTGAAGACTGGTCGGATCACGCTCGGCGGTTTCGCGCAGGTAATGCACCACCGACTCGGCCGATTGCAGTTCGCGCTGCACATCGGCGGTGGCCTGGTGCAGCAGCAGCGTTGCGCAGGCCACGGCGACCAGGGCAAAGAACACCGTGACCCAGAGGTTGATTCGCCAGAGGGCGGACATGGCTAGCGCCCCGCCCCCTGGTCTGAACCGGCCCCGTGTGGGACACCGGCCCTCTGTGGGACACCGACATCCTGTGGGAGCGAGCTTGCTCGCGATGACGGCGGCGCATCCAACATCAAGGTCGGCTGAACCACCGCTATCGCGAGCAAGCTCGCTCCCACAGGGATGGTCTTATGCCTGTCAACCCCGATCAGGCTCAGGATCAGCAACAACGGCAACAGCAGCGTCTTGAGTATCCGCACGATCCGTCCGCTCCCTGATGAATGACGATATCGCCATCCTAAAACCCCGACGCCCGCGCCGAGCTACTACCTTGGTACTGCCCCGGCGGTACTTTCTGCATATTTCCCCGCGCTCTTGGCCTTCCTATGCTGGCGCTACCTGCAATGGAGGATGTCATGCGTCGGCTTGCACGTTTTGCCCTGGTTTATCTGCTGGCTACGACCACCGCTCAGGCCGGCGATGCCGTGGCGTTGCAAGTGCGCATCGGCTACCTGGGTTATCGCCCCGATCCCGGCCCGCTGCTGTCCAATGTGATTGCCGAACCCACCGATGCCGGGCTGCGCGGCGCCGAGCTGGCGATTGTCGACAGCAACAGCACCGGACGTTTTCTCAAGCACGACTACCGCCTCGAAAGCGCCAGCGTAGACAGCCCCGAAGCGCTGCTTCAGGCCGCCCGCGCCCAGCACGATCGGGGCCTGCGGCTGTTCGTGGTGAATGCACCCGCTACCAGCCTGCGCCAGCTCAGCGCCGCCCTGCCCGACAGCCTGCTGTTCAACGCCGGCAGCCCCGACGACAGCCTACGCACGAGCGACTGCCTGGGCAACGTGCTGCACACCCTGCCTGATCGGGCGACACTCGCCGATGCGCTGATCCAGTTCAGCGTCGTCCGCAAATGGCAGCGCGCCTTGCTGATCGTCGGCCAGACACCCGCGGACCAGGCCTACGCCGCCGCACTGCGCCGGGCCATGAAGCGTTTCGGCATGAAGATCGTCGCCGAGAAACCCTGGCAGTTCGACAACGACCAGCGCCGCAGTGCCCAGGCCGACATGCCGCTGTTCACCCAGACCGCCGAATACGACGTGGTGCTGGTGGCCGACGAGCGCGGCGATTTTGGCGAGTACGTGCCCTACCAGACGTGGTACCCGCGCCCCGTGGCCGGGACCCAGGGACTGACCCCGACCGGCTGGCACAAGACCGTCGAGACCTACGGTGCGGCGCAGTTGCAAAAACGCTTCGAAGCCTTGGCCGGGCGCTGGATGAACGACCGCGACTTCGCCGCCTGGATCGCCGTGCGCAGCATCGCCGCCGCCGTCGGCAAACTGCGTCGGGATGACCCTTTCGCCATCCGCCAACTGGCCCTCGGCGACCAACTGCCGCTCGACGGTTTCAAGGGCCGCAAGCTCAGCTATCGCCCCTGGAACGGCCAATTGCGCCAACCCATTGCGCTGGTCCAGCCACGCGCCCTGGTCAGTACCTCGCCCCAGGACGGGTTCCTGCACCCCAGCAACGAAATGGACAGCTTGGGCTACGACCGGCCCGAAGTCAGCTGCCGCTACCCCTGATCAATAACAACAACAAGGAAAACGCCATGCGCCGCTCCCTGCTTTGCCAGATCCTCGCCTTCGGCGCTGCGTTGATCGCGGCGGGCCCTGCCGTCGCCGCCATCGCCTGGGTCTCCAACGAGAAAGACAACAGCCTGAGCCTGATCGATATGCACAGCCTGGAAGTCGTCGACACCCTGCCGGTGGGCCAGCGCCCTCGGGGTCTGCTGCTGTCCCATGACAATCGCCTGCTGTACATCTGCGCCAGCGATTCGGATCGCGTCCAGGTGATGGACGTTGCCACCCGCAAGATCATCAAGGAGTTGCCCTCCGGCAAGGACCCCGAACAGTTCGCCCTGCATCCCAACGATCGCTGGCTCTATGTCTCCAACGAAGACGATGCCCTGGTCACGGTGATCGACACCGAAACCTCCGAAGTACTCGGCCAGATCGCTGTGGGCGTCGAGCCCGAAGGCATGGCCGTCAGTCCCGATGGCAAGTGGGCCGTCAACACCAGCGAGACCACCAACATGCTGCACTGGATCGACACCAGCACCCAGACATTGGCCGACAACACCCTGGTGGACCAGCGGCCGCGCTTCGTCGAATTCAACCGCGACGGTACGCAGCTCTGGGCCTCGGCCGAGATCGGCGGCACCTTGAGCATTCTCGACGTCGCCACCCGCCAGGTACTCAAGACCCTGACCTTCCAGATCAAGGGCGTGCACCCGGACAAGGTCCAACCGGTGGGCATCAAGCTCAGCGCCGACGGCAAGCTGGCATTCGTCGCCCTGGGCCCGGCCAACCATGTCGCGGTGATCGACGCGCAAACCTTCGAAGTGCTGGATTACCTGCTGGTGGGTCGACGGGTCTGGCAGTTGGCATTTACCCCGGACCAGAAGCAACTGCTGGCAACCAATGGCGTCAGCGGCGATGTCTCGGTGATCGACGTGCAGAGCCGCAAGGCGCTCAAGTCGGTGAAAGTCGGACGTTATCCGTGGGGCGTGGTGGTGACGCCATGAACGTCTTGGAGGTCAGCGACCTGAGCTTCGCCTACGGCGCGCGCGAAGCCCTGCGCCAGATCAGTTTCAGCCTGCCCGCCGGACGCTTCGCCGCGCTGCTCGGGCCCAACGGTGCCGGCAAGTCGACGCTGATTGCCTTGCTGACGCGCCTGTACGACGTGCAACGCGGCGAGATCCGGGTCGGCGGCCACTCGTTGCAGGGCGCGGCGCGACAGGCCTTGCGCCAGTTGGGGGTGGTGTTCCAGCAAAGCACCCTGGACCTGGACCTGAGCGTCGAACAGAACCTGCGTTATCACCTCGCGCTGCACGGCTTTGCCCGGCGCCAGGCCGACGTCCGGATTGAGCTCGAACTGGCTCGCCAGCACCTGACCGAACGGCGTCACGAGCGGGTGCGCAACCTCAACGGCGGGCATCGGCGCCGGGTGGAAATTGCCCGCGCGCTGCTGCATGAGCCGCGCCTGTTATTGCTCGATGAGCCGAGTGTCGGCCTCGATCCGGCCAGCCGTCGGGCCCTTGGAGAGCATATCCGCCAACTGTGCCGCGAACAGGGCATCAGCGTGCTCTGGACCACGCACCTGCTGGACGAAGTGCAGCCTCGCGATGACTTGCTGATCGTGCATCAGGGGCGGCTGGTCGCCAGCGGTCGCGCCGAGGCGGTGAGCCTGGAACATGGCGGCAGCCTCGGCTCGGCCTTCGATCGATTGACCGACTCGGGAGTGGCCGCATGAATGCGTATTGGCAATGTTTCAGCGGCATCGTGATGCGCGAATGGCTGCGCTTCGTGTTGCAACGCACGCGGTTGCTCAGTGCCCTGGTACGGCCGTTGTTATGGTTGCTGGTGTTCGCCGCCGGCTTCCGGGCCGCCCTGGGCATTGCGATCATCGCGCCCTACGACACCTACATTCCTTATGAGGTGTACATCGTGCCGGGGCTGGCCTGCATGATCCTGTTGTTCAACGGCATGCAGGGCTCACTGTCGATGGTCTATGACCGGGAAATGGGCAGCATGCGCGTACTGCTCACCAGCCCCCTGCCCCGGGCCTTCCTGTTGGCGAGCAAGTTGCTCGCGACTTCGCTGATCTCGCTGTTGCAGGTCTATGCCTTTCTCGCCATCGCCTGGTTGTATGGCGTCCAGCCTCCGGCCACGGGCCTGCTGCTGGCGCTTCCGGCGTTGCTGCTGGTGGCCTTGATGCTCAGTGCCCTCGGCTTGTTGCTGTCCAATGCGATCCGCCAGTTGGAGAACTTCGCCGGGGTGATGAACTTCGTCATCTTCCCGATGTTTTTCCTGTCTTCAGCGCTGTACCCGCTGTGGAAAATGCTCGAGGCCAGTCCGTGGTTGTACTGGCTGTGCGCGGTGAACCCGTTCACCCACGGCGTGGAGCTGGTGCGCTTCGCCCTGTATGGGCAATTCAACCTGCTGGCAATGTCGGTGTGCGTGGGTCTGAGCCTGGTGTTTGCGTTGCTGGCGGTGTGGACGTTCAATCCGCAGCATGCGGCATTACGCAAGGCGAGTTGAGCAGCCGATACGCACGACCCCTTGTGGGAGCGAGCTTGCTCGCGATAGCGACGGTTCATTCAATAACGACATTGACTGATAAACCGCTATCGCGAGCAAGCTCGCTCCCACAGGGTCTGGGTGGGTACATCCGTTGGAAATTACTACTTTAGTACCGGTTTTCCTGTCTATGGTCGCATTCACAAGACCTCGACCGTGACATGTAATGGGCGCATAACAAGAAGGATAAAACCTATGCCCCGTTTGCTCGCGATCGTCTTGCTGGGCCTGTCGCTGAATGTCGCGCAGGCCGACACCTCGCTGTTTTCCCCGCAGGGCTTTCGCATCACTCAATACCGCAGCCCGACGCCCGCCTCCGCAGACAGCGCGCAAACCGTCGACACCGAAGCCTTGCAGCGCCTGCTAAAGCAAACGCCCGCGCCAGTGCTGATCGACGTCTACCGCCGGCCCTGGGTCCAGGGCCGGTTCATCGACACCGAACCCCATGCCAACCTGCCCGGCAGCTTGTGGCTGGCCAACACCGGCGACGGCGAACTGGACGCGACCTGGCAGGACTACTTCACGTTTTACCTGCGCAAAGCCACCGCCGGCCAGGCCGATCAACCGCTGGTCTTTTACTGCCGCTCCGATTGCTGGTTGAGCTGGAACGCGGTAAAACGCGCCGCCGCCTTGGGCTATAAACATCTGTATTGGTACCGCGACGGCCTGGATGCCTGGGAGGCGGCCAACCTGCCCCTGCAAGCGGCCCGCCCCGAACCCTTGCCCTGAATGGCCGAGAGCCGTGCAACTGCCCCAACACGACAATAACGAGGTGAATGGCCATGTATAAAATCCTGATAGCCGACGATCACCCACTGTTTCGCGAAGCCATCCACAACGTCATCAGCGACGGTTTCGCCGGGAGCGAGGTGATGGAAACCGCTGACCTGGACAGCGCCCTGGCGCTGACTCGCGAACACGATGACCTCGACCTGATCCTGCTCGACCTGAACATGCCCGGCATGCACGGCCTCAATGGCCTGATCAACTTGCGCAACGAGGCACCGACCATCCCGGTGGTGATCGTGTCCGCCGAGCAGGACAAGCAGATCGTCCTGCAGGCCATCACCTATGGCGCGGTGGGTTTCATCACCAAGTCGTCGCCGCGCGCGCAGATGACCGACGCCATCGAGCAGATCCTCAATGGCAACGTGTACCTGCCGCCAGACATCATCCGCACCCAGAAGAGCCCGACGGGCCGGCGCCTGAACGAGACCCCGGCGTTCCCGCCGGAACTGCTCCAGGCCCTGACCCGCAAGCAACTGCTGGTGCTCGAACGCATGACCAAAGGCGAGTCGAACAAGCAGATCGCCTACACGCTGGACATCGCCGAAACCACGGTCAAGGCCCACGTCTCGGCGATCCTGCGCAAGCTCAACGTGCATAACCGGGTGCAGGCGATTCTCAGTGCGGGGGATATCGATTTCGGGGCTTACCTGCGGCGTTGAACCGCGGCCTGGAGAAGATCGCCCGTGGCGAGGGAGCTTGCTCCCGCTGGGCAGCGCAGCGGCCCCAAACCCAGGGAACGCGGTGTGTCAGTCTGGTTGAGTTGAATGGATGGGGGCTGCTGCGCAGCCCAGCGGGAGCAAGCTCCCTCGCCACAAAAAGCGGTTCTTCTCAACGGCTGGTTGCCTGGCCCAACAAATGACTCATCGCAATCTTCAGCTTCATCGGCCGCACCGGCTTATGCATCAGCGTGTGCCCGCGCTCGCGGATCTGCTGCTTGAGTTCGTTGCTGTAGTTGGCCGTGATCATCATGGCCGGGATCGGTGAGGTGCGGCAGGCGTTGATCCGGGCCACCGCGTCCATGCCATTCTGATCGTGGTCCAGGTGATAGTCGGCAATCAGCAAATCCGCCTCGGCGCGGTAATTGTCCACCTGGCGTGCCAGGTCCTGTTCCGACAGTGCAGTCACCACGCGGCAGCCCCAACCTTCGAGCAAGGTGCGCATGCCGGCACAGATCGCCGCGTCGTTGTCCAGCACCCAGACCCGCGCGCCACGCAGGCGTTCGAGCATCGGCTCGCTCATATCCAGGCACGCCAGCGGCTTGGGTGCGGTAGCGCTGAGCGGCACCTCGATGGCGAACACCGAGCCCTGGCCCGGCCAGGAGCGGACCTTGATCGGATGCCCGAGAATCCCGGCGATCTTCTCGACGATCGCCAATCCCAGGCCGAGTCCGCGATCCTGGTCAGGGCGCTGGACGTCCCCACGCTTGAACTCCTGGAAGATTTCCTCCAGCCGATCCTGGGCAATGCCGATACCGGAATCCCAGACTTCGATCGAGACACGGTTACCGTGACGCCGGCAACCCAGGACCACCCGCCCGCTGGGAGTGTAGCGAATGGCGTTGCTCAACAGGTTGCGCAAGATCCGCGCCAGCAACTGAATGTCGCTGCGCACCAGCACCGAACAAGGCACGAAGCGCAACGCCAGGCCCTCGCTACGCGCAACCTGAAGGTATTCGGCGGCCAGGGTGTCGAGCAGCTCACTGAGGGCGAACGGCGCCACATCGGCCTTGATCACCCCGGCATCCAGCTTGGAAATATCGACCAGGGTGCCCAACAGGTTTTCCACGTCCTGCAGCGAATTGCTGACGTTGCGCACCAGTTGGGCGTTCGCCACCGGTTCGCGGCGTTCGAGCAAGGCGCTGGTGAACAGCCGCGCCGCGTTCAACGGTTGCAGCAGGTCATGGCTGACCGCGGCGAGAAATTTAGTTTTCGACAGGTTGGCCCGCTCGGCCTCGCGCTTGGCTTCGCGCAGGCGCAGCTCGACCCGGCTGCGCTCGTCGATCTCGCGTAACAGCTGGTCGTTGAGCGTGGTCAGCTCGACCGTGCGCTCCTGCACGCGCTGCTCCAGGTTCTGGTAGGCCTGATGCAGGGCCTCGGCGGTGCGGCGACGTTCGGTGATGTCGCGGATCAGCACGAAGATGCCCACCACCTCGCCATTGGCCAGCCGATTGGGCACGTAGGAGCGCAGCATGTAGCGCTCCTGGTTGTTGATGTTGGTCTCGGCGAATTCAAAGGTCACGCTCTCCCCGGCCAACGCTCGGGCCACGTAGGCTTCCAGGCGCTGGTAATGCTGCTCGCTGTGGGCTTCGCGCAGGCTTTGGCCGAGCATCACGCCCCGCGGCCAGCAATACCACTGCTCATAGACCTTGTTGGTGAATTCGTAGACCAGGTCGGCGTTGAGGTAGGCGATCAGTGCCGGTACGTGATCTGTGATCAAGCGGATCCAGCGCTCGCTTTCGCTCAGTGCCTCGGCATGCTGGTAGCGCTCGGTAATGTCAGTGAAGGTATTGACGTAGCCGCCGGTCGGCAGCGGATGAGTCCGGATCTCCAGGACCCGGCCATCGGACAGGCGCTGTTCGCACTCCTGGATCAACCGGCCATTGCCGTCGCGACTGGCCGGCGTCAGCAGTTGCAGCTCACTGTCGGCGATCACCTCGTTGAATGGCCGATGAGCCGCCACCGGCGCCAGGCCGCTGAGCTCCAGGAAGCGCCGGTTCCACAATTCCAGTACGCCCTGGGCATTGACCATCGCTACGCCCTGGGACAGGTTGTCCACCGCGCGCTGCAGCAAGTGGGATTTCTGCGCGATGGCTTGCTCACGGCGTACGGTTTCGCTGAGTTTGACGTCAGTGATATCGGTAAACAGGAACACCCGCCCGCCCTCCTGGGTCGGCCGTTCGCTGACCTGCAGCCAGCGGCCGTTCTGTAATCGGTACAGCACCGGCTCATCGGGCTGGCCGCGGGTTTCTTCGCTGAACAGGCCATTGGCGGTCATCAGGCGCTTGACCTCGCCCAGGCGCATCCCCGCGATGATCCGCACCCGGCTGTGGGCCCAGAACGCCTTGAAACGGCTGTTGAAGAGGACAATGCGTTGCTGTTCGTCGAACAGCACGAACGCATCGGAAATGCTCTCGATCGCATCGATCAGATGGCGATGGGCGGTTTCCGCGCGCAGCCGGGCTTCGCCCAGCAGATGGTTGCCGGCCTTGAGCTCGGCCATCGCCTGGTTCAAGGCGTCGGTGCGCTCGCGGACCTGTTCGGCCAGCACCACCGAATGCTGGAACGCTGCGTACGGGTCGCTGCCACGGGTCACGCCGGATTCGACTCGCTCGATCAGCGCCGCGTTGATGCGCCGCAGCTTGTGGTTGTCGTGTTGCAGGGCAGCGATCTGTGCCTGCAGTTCAGCGATGACCGGGGACGCGATGACGGGCAATGGCAACTCCGGTGAAGGTCTGGTTGATGTGCATGCCATTGAACTGTTCTCCATAGGTGTTGAACCCCATCACCCTTTGTTCGCGCAGGAACTGGCCGATCTGCTCCAGGCCAGCGCTGTCTTCCAGCTCAAGGCGCCTGAGGAAGCAGTCGCAGCCGATGGTCAATAACAGGTCCCCCAGGCGCTCCTGCAAGCCGTCAAACAACGCTTGCAGGTTATGCAGCAGAGGCCCCGGGCGCATGGCCGTGAGCACGATGCCGTTCTCTACGGCGCAATAAAAACTCAGGCTCAGGTCCGAGTGGACTTGCTGGATCGCCCGCACGTAGTACTGATCGTTGATGCGCACGGCCAGTGGGTGGGCGGCAATGATCCGGTAATCCAGCGCGCTGACCGGCACACCGATATGCCGGGCGTATTCTTCGGCGGCGGGTTCGGCATTGAGCTCGTAGACCCGCCGCGAGGCGCTGTCGGCGCCGGTCACCACCAGCTTCTCCTGGCGAGGCAGGATGTGATGGGTGGTGAACACCTCGAACTCCAGCCAGGTATTGATCAGCACCACCACGGCGGCGCCGCTGTGGAACTGGCCTTCAAAGTAGACGTGGGTGTGGGTCAGGTAATTGTCATCGCCGGCCGAGCCACCGAAATGCGGGATGTCGCCCAAGGCTGCGCTCAACGCGGCCAGTACCATTTCCTCGCGACTGGACAGGCCGTCGAGCAAGGTCAAGGCAAAACTGTGGCCCTTGATCGGCGCCAGAACGTTACTGCGACAGCCACCGGCCAGTCGCTCGACCATCTGCTGGGCGTCGATCAGGCTGAAGTGCTCCATCTCGCCGATCAGCTCGGCGGCAATGGAAAAATGCCGATGATCGAACCCCACCGCCGTCACGCAGTTGCGACCGTAGCCCTGCGGGGTGATTTCCCCGGCGCTGGTGCAACCGACCAGGCGAATCCCGCCGAAACTGCGTGACAGCGCCTGGCCCAGGGCCGGCAAGTTGTATTCGGCGGAACAGAAAAACAGCACGAAACCCAGGTACGGGTGCAACAGCTGTCGCGCCAATTCCTGGGCCACTTGCTCGACGTCCGTTGCCTGGGACATGGCGCTGACCACACCTTCGCTCTGGGCCTGCTGCATCTGCGCCTCCGACGGTGCGTGATAGAGCCCTGAGTGTACGAACCCGCGCCCGGCGGACGAATGCTACTTGGGTAGCGGGTGGACACTTCCATGGGAGGAGAACCGAGGATTTGTTCGCAACCGTGGTGAGGGAGCTTGCTCCCGCTGGGCTGCGCAGCAGCCACTTGAACTGGCATTGAGGTATATCAGGCTCATTCAGTCAGATTTTTGGGGCCGCTTCGCACCCCAGCGGGAGCAAGCTCCCTCGCCACGCCGGTGCGGCCTTACCAGGTCAGCACAGCCCCCACCGCGAAGGTGTCGGTGTCTTCGTTCTGCGCGTTGGTGTCGTGGCCGTTGATTTCGAACTGGTTGTATTCGGCGACGAGCTTGAGGTTGTCGTTGATGTCATGAAACAGCGCGACACCGCGAGTCTCGTAGTCGGCGCCACTGCCGACCACTCCGTTGCCGTCGTCCTCGGTCTTGCCGTAGGACAGCGCCAGGCGATTCTTGCCGAGCTTGTAGGAACCCTGCAGCAGATATCCCTTGCTATCGACATTGCGCAGCGTGGCCTCGCCGGCGTTATTGGTGAAAAACGGGTTGATGCCCTTGGCCTGGAACCCGGAGCCGGTGAGCGAGAGCCCGCCCATCTTCGCTTGCACGCCATAACCCAGGCCTTTTGAGGTGACCGATTCGACACGGGTATCGGTGTTATCCGAGGTCTGGTAGCTGCCGTTCAGCCAGCTGTAGATCTTCGCGCCGCCGAGATCGAACTGATAGGTGACCTCGCTCTCGGTACGCGGGTTTTCCTGGTAGGCCTTGCCGGTGGCGCTGCTGTCGTTGGTGTCCACCGGGTCCATGATGCCCACCGCCACACGCAACCCGTCCATCACCGGAGTACGGTAGGTGATCTGCGAAGTCGGGAACGGGTATGGGTAGCCGCTGCCGATATTGCCGAACGACACCCCGCCGCCGTCCACCAGGCCGAGGGTGTCGCTGACCTGGCCGTAACCGGCGAGCAACTCATCAAGCAGGATGTTGGATCGAGCAAACAGGCCGAAGTCCTTGCCGATCAGCACCTCGCCCCACTCCGGATTGGCGACGGTGCCGTAGAACTGCCGCACGTCGATGACGGTGTCGGTGCCGTTGGTTTCGCTGTCATTGATGGTCACCCAGAACGAGGCGCGGGCGCCGAGCTTGAGGTCATCGACCTGCTTGCCCATGTTGAAGCCCAGGTAGTTGGGCAAAAAGCCCATCTTGACCCGCGACTGGCGCCGGTCGAACTGCTCCCCGGCCCGGTCCACGTCGCTGTTGACGTAGAAAGCGTTGATGTAGCCATCGGTGGAGAAAGTGGTCTGGTCCTTGTCGTACAACATGATTTCGGCTTGCGCCCAGGGCGTCAGGCCCAGGCTCGACAGGCCGGCGATGACCGCAGGCAAAAAACGCAGGCAGGTATTCTTATTGTTGTGCATGGCGCGCTCCGCAACAGGGGACGGGATGTCGGAGGCGATTATCGAAAGGCAACCGGGCGGGTCATACGCTGCCTTGGAGGGGATTACCGGCTGCTTTGGCAGCGCCGGCACGGCGCGGCAGTTTGGGTGTAAGACGGCGAGGCTGGCGGGCGCGGTACTTTGGGTGGGGGCCAGCGGTATTGCCCGAGAAGGCAACAGCAGGCCCTGTGGGAGCGAGCTTGCTCGCGATGGCGCCGGATCATCAACATAGATGTCGGTTGATACACCGCTATCGCGAGCAAGCTCGCTCCCACAGGTTTCTCACCATGTTGCTCTTGTGGCGAGGGAGCTTGCTCCCGCTGGCCTGCGCAGCAGGCCCATGGGCTTCGGATCAGAACCGCGGTTTGACCGTGGTCCAGTCCGGCCGATAACGCCGCATCTGCCGCACATCGTCGCGCTGGCGAATGCCGCAACTGAGGAACTGCTCATGCAGCTTGCCCAGTTGATCGCGGTCCAGCTCCAGGCCAAGGCCCGGCGCCCGGGTGATCTTCACGCAGCCGTCGACAAACGCCACCTTGCCGCCCTTGATCACTTCTTCATCCGGTTCCTGCCAGGGGTAATGGGTATCGCAGGCGTAATCCAGGTTCGGCACCGAAGCCGCCACGTGGGCCATGGCCATGAGGCTGATGCCCAGGTGCGAGTTGGAGTGCATCGACACGCCCAGACCAAAGGTCTCGCACATCTTCGCGAGCAACTGGGTATCGCGCAGCCCGCCCCAGTAATGGTGGTCGGCCAGGACAATCTGCACGCTGTCCTGCGCCACGCTGCGGCGGAACTCGTCGAAGTCGGTGACCACCATGTTGGTCGCCAGCGGCAGGCCCGTGCGCTTGTGCAGCGCGGCCATCCCTTCGAGCCCGGGCGTGGGGTCCTCGTAATATTGCAGGTCATCACCGAGCAGCTCGGCCATGCGGATAGAGGTCTCCAGCGACCAGTTGCCATTGGGATCGATGCGCAGCGGCAATCCCGGAAAAGCCTGTTTCAAGGCCTTGATGCAGGCCACTTCATGCTCCGGCTCCAATGCCCCGGCCTTGAGCTTGATGCTCTTGAAACCGTACTCCTCGATCATCCGTCGGGCCTGGGCGACGATCTGCTGCTCATTCAGCGCTTCGCCCCAACTGTCTGCGGGATACGGTGAGTCGATATGCTCGGCGTACTTGAAAAACAGGTAGGCGCTGAACGGCACTTCGTCGCGGATCGCACCGCCCAGCAAATCCACCAGCGGCACATTCAGGTAATGCGCCTGCAAGTCCAGGCAAGCGACTTCGAAAGCGGAATAGGCATTGCTCACTGCCTTGCTCGCATGGGAGCCCGGCGCCAGTTCCGCCCCGGCGACGCTCGCCGGTTTGTGGGCAGCCACGGTGGCCTGGACGATAGCGCGCAACTGGTTGAGATTGAACGGATCGAGGCCGATCAACTGGCTCTGTACCTGCTGCTGGATCGCCAGGGCCGGCGCATCGCCGTAGCTCTCGCCGAGGCCGATGTAACCGTTGTCGCTTTCGATCTCGATGATCGAGCGCAGCGCGAACGGCTCATGAATGCCGCTGGCGTTGAGCAGAGGTGGATCGCGAAAAGCGATGGGGGTCACGGTAACGCGTTTGATCTTCATGCAGCGGCTCCCGATGGGCCAGGTTTCAGGGCTTGAGAATTGTTCAGCAGGTCAGCTTCGACCGGGTTTTCAGGCTGGCCGGACAGCGCGCCAGGTTTGCCGCGCCCCGGTTGGGTCCGGGCGAAAAAGATCACCACGGCGGCAACCAGCGAGGTGATCGCCAACCCATACAGGCCGCCTTCGATGGAACCGGTGGTCTGCTCCAGGAATCCGAAGGCCGTCGGGGCGACGAAGCCGCCGAGGTTGCCGATGGAATTGATCAAGGCAATCACCGCCGCCGCGATGCGGGCGTCGAGATAGCCTTGGGGGATCGGCCAGAACAGCGCCGAGGCGGCCTTGAAGCCGATGGCCGCGAAACAGATGGCGACGAAGGCAAAGATCGGCCCGCCGGTGGTGGACATGAACATGCCGAACGCGGCGATCACCAGCGTCACCGCGACCCAGGCCTGCTGGAACTTCCACTTGCCGGCCAGGGCGGCAAAGCCATACATCGCGACGATGGAGATGATCCACGGAATCGAGTTGAGCAAGCCGACCTGGAAATCCCCCAGGTTGCCCATCTTCTTGATCATGCTCGGCAGCCAGAACGTGGCGCCATAAATGGTCAGGGCAATGGAAAAATAGATGAAGCAGAACAGCGCGATCTGCCGGTCGGCGAGCAATTTGAACATTGAAGGCTTGATGACCTGGGCGGCTTCCCGCGCCCGCTGCTCTTCGGCGATGGCGGCGATCAACACGGTTTTTTCTTCAGCCGTCAGCCATTTGGCCTGGCTGGGGTGCGATTGCAGCCAGAACCAGACAAACCCGCACAGCACGATGGACGCGCCGCCTTCGATCAGGAACATCCATTGCCAGCCATGCAGGCCCAGCCCGCTGATGTGCAGCAAGGCGCCGGATACCGGCCCGGAAATCACCGAGGCGATTGCCGAACCGCTGAGGAAGATCGCCATCGCCTTGCCGCGCTCGTTGGCCGGCAACCATTGGGTGAAGTAATAGATGATGCCGGGGAAGAAGCCCGCCTCCGCCGCGCCCAGAATGAAGCGCAACACATAAAAACTGGTTTCGCCACGCACGAACGCCATGGCCATGGCCGCCGCGCCCCAGGTGAACATGATGCGCGTCAGCCAAGCCCGGGCGCCGTAGCGCTGCAAGAGCATGTTGGACGGCACCTCGAACAGCGCGTAGCCGATGAAGAACAGCCCGGCACCGAGGCCATAGGCTGCAGCGCCAATGCCCAGGTCGGTTTCCAGGTGGCTGCGGACGAAGCCGATGTTGACGCGGTCGATGTAGTTGACGATGAACATCACCACCACCAACGGCAGGACGTGACGTTTGACCTTGGCCGCGGCGGTGGCCAGGGTCGAGTCCGATACGTGATTCAAGGGTGCCTCCCAATCTTGTTTTTGTGGGGCTTTCTGCTTTTGCGAGGAGCGGATTGATGATGGACGCGAGGGATTGTTCCCGTCTAATCTAACTTGGCACTTGATTGATACCAGGATTGAATCAATGTTTGAACTGGCCCAACTGCGCTGCTTCACCACAGTGGCAACCGAACTGAATTTCCGCCGGGCCGCCGAACGCTTGAACATGACCCAGCCGCCCTTGAGTCGACAGATCCAGTTGCTGGAGCATCACCTCGGCGTCGAGCTGTTTACCCGCAGCACCCGCAGCGTCGCCCTCACCGCAGCCGGCCGGGCATTTTTCATCGAAGCGCAGAACCTGCTGCAACAGGCGCAACAAGCCGCCGAGGCCGCCAAGCGTTTTGCCCAGGGCGATATCGGCTCGGTCACCATCAGCTTCGTCGGAAGCGCGGTGTATGAATTCCTGCCCAAAGTCATTGCCGAGGCGCGGCTCAAGCAGCCACAGGTCAAGATCGTTCTCGCGGAGATGAACACCTACCAACAGCACGAAGCCTTGCGCGCCCGGCGCATCGACCTCGGCATCGTTCGTTCGCCGTTGCTGGAAACCGGCTACGCCACCGAATGCCTGGTACGCGAGCCGTTCGTCCTGGCCGTGCCGGCCGGCCATCCGCTGGCCAGCGCCGAGTCTGTCAGCGTGCAGGATCTGGACGGACAACCGTTCCTCATGTACTCCCACTCCGCCTACCCACCCTTCAACGAACTGCTCACCGGCATGCTGCGCTCGGCCCGCGTCGCCCCACAGTTCGTGCAATGGCTCGGTTCATCGCTGACCATCCTGGCACTGGTCAACGCCGGCATGGGCGTGGCGCTGGTGCCCCGGTGCGCGACCAGCGTGGTGTTCAAGCGGGTGGTGTTTCGCGAGATCGACCTGGGCGAAGGCGTGCAGAGCGAACTGCATCTGGTTTGGCGGGAGGATAACGACAATCCGGCGTTCACGATGCTGTTGGAGGGGATTCGCGGGGCGGTTCGGGAGGGGTTGTGAGGACGGAGCCAGATGCTCGCGCTATCGGCTGACTCCGCAATAGGAGCATGAACTCGAAAAGCGGCTCAGACCTTACGGTTAAGCGCATCGGCCATGGTTTCAATCTCCTGTCGCATCCACAACTTTTGCAACCAACCGGAGGGTATACCCTGTATTCCATAAAAGGCACCGGCCACTTGCCCGACAATGGCTGCGGTGGTGTCAGCGTCGTCGCCCAGGTTCGTTGCTGCCAGTACTGCATCAGCGAAATTGTCCGTGTGAGAAAAACACCACAGCGCCGCTTCCAAGGAAGCTACCGAATAGCCAGTGCCCGCCACTTCACTACGGGCCTTTCGCTGATACGTTCCTTGGGCGACCGCGATTACTTTGGCCTCGGTCAGTTGTTCGGACGATATACGCAACACGTCCGTCTTTGAATCACCGCTCAACGCGTTGCCGATAATATCGGCCAACACCTGGCAGCACTCCACCGCCTCGCTTGCCCCATGAGTCGTCCGTGAACTCATCGCGGCGAATTCGTGCATACGGTTGCGATCCGGATAAAAGAACAGCACAACCGGTGCCAGGCGCATAAGCGAGCCATTGCCAGCCGTCTGTGGATCGGTGTTACCCGCGAATGGGTCGCCATGAGCTTGATAGCGCTCCAGTGCGTCGCGAACGGTCATGCCGATGTCGAAACAAGCACCAGTGGAACTCAGGTAACCCCAGTGCCACCAATTAAGGTACCGACCCATCTGGTCAGCTGCATCAAAACCACCCTTTTGCAACAGACTTTCCGCGAGACATAAAGCCATGGAGGTGTCATCGGTCCATTGGCCTGGCTGGAGGTTGAAGGGGCCGCCACCGACCATGTCGGCTACAGGTGGAAAGGAATTCCGTGGCTTGAACTCAACAGTAGTGCCAACGGCGTCGCCACACGCCAAGCCCAGCAGGCATCCGCGATAGCGGTCCAAAAGTGTCAGGGCCATTCTGATTCCTTCCATTTTAGTTTCATTCGCGTCCAAGCAGCGACAGTCGCCGAAATAATAACGGCTGGGCGCGTCCAAGTAACCTGACTGCAACCTTCTCTATCAATTTACGACGCACTGCGAGTTGGCTATTCCCGCCACGCCACGCCACGTTGTACGATGACCGACGAGAGCTCACGCCTCGTTCCTGCATACCTACAACAACAAGGAAATTCTCATGAAAAAAGCGCTATCGGTCATCGGCTTCCTGTGCCTGTTCAGCGGCTACGCCGCAGCCGCCCCCGCCTCGGCTGAAAAAGAGGTTGCCGAAGCGGTCGACCACCTGACCCAGGCCATGCTGCACAAGGACATTCCCCAGCTTCAGGCGCTCGCCGCCGAGAACCTGACTTACGGCCATTCCAGCGGCAACATCCAGGACAAGAAAGCCTTCATCGCCGACATCGAAACCGGCAAAAGCGCGTTCAAGACCCTGGAGATGAAGAATCAGAAAATCACCCTGTCAGGCGATGTGGCCCTGGTGCGCAATCATTTTTCCGCGCAAGCACTCAAGGGCACCGAAGTGATCCCGACGGAAATCGAGAACTTCCAGATCTGGCAGAAGCAGAATGGGAAGTGGCTGCTGATCGGGCGTCAGGCGTTTCGGTTCTGATCGCGGGTAGCGTTATTTGAGGTAATGGTGATCCATCGTGGCGAGGGAGCTTGCTCCCGCTCGGTTGCGAAGCAGCCGCAAAAAAGGGGCCGCTGCGCCCGAAGCGTCGGACCGGCCCAGCGGGAGCAAGCTCCCTCGCCACGGGGAATCCAGCCAGGCCGGGGGGGTGCTTTCAACCCTCGGCCCATTGCTGCCGATACCCCAACAGAAAATCCACAAACGCCCGCACCCGTTGCGGCACGTAACGGCCGTGGGGGTACAGCAAGGTGAACGGGCGCGAGCGTCCCGCGAACGGCGCCAGCACTTCCACCAGTTGCCCGTCCGCCAATTCCTTTTCCACGATGAATCTGTAGGTCTGGAACAATCCCGCGCCATGCCTGGCCAGCGTTACGCCGCCCAGCACATCATCGGAACAGCAATACCCGCCCTGCCCGAACACCTCCTTCTCCTTGCCCTCGACATTGAACAGCCAGGAGATACGCCGCCCGCTGCTGGGCAGTTCGAACTGGATGCATTCGTGTAAGTCGAGGTCTTCCAGGGTGAGCGGCGTGCCGGCCCGTTGCAGGTACTCCGGGGACGCAACCACCACCAACCCGGCGTCTTCCAGCAATCGGGCGATCATTGAAGAATCCGGCTGGGCGCGTACCCGTATCGCCAGGTCATAACCTTCGGCAACGAAGTCAATGTTGCGGTTGCTCAGATGAACATCCACGCTGACCTGCGGGTACAACGCGCGGAATGTCGGCAGCAGCGGCAGGATGCGATGATGACCATAAGTCGTGGGCACGCTGATGCGCAGTTGCCCGGACGGCACCGTTTGCGCGCCCATCACTTCCTGTTGCGCCTCGACCAGTTGCGTCAACGCCTGGCGACATTGCTCAAAAAAGGTCCGGCCGGCATCGGTCAGCCGGATGCTTCGGGTGGTACGCACGAACAGCCGCGAACCCAGGCGCTCCTCCAGGCGAAAGATTGACCGGCTCACCGCCGCCGGAGTCACCCCGGCCACCTGGGCGGCCGCCGTGAAGCTGCCCGCCTCGGCCGCCAGGCAGAACAATTCGATGCTGCCCAACTGCAAATCTTCGAAATGCCGCTTCATGATTCATTACACCGCGTATCAACAGAAGATTCCCGATGCCTGTTTATCAGCCCGTGACGTATAAATACAGTGGTCATCGATTGCGCGGCATCTGCTGCGCACGTTCCTCAACTGGAGTGCATCATGCCTTTCGTCAATGTTCGTATCACCCGCGACGGCGTTACCCGCGAGCAGAAAGCCCAGGTCATCAGCGAAATCACCGAGACCCTGCAGCGCGTGCTGGGCAAGGACCCGCACCTGACCCATATCGTGATCGAGGAAGTCGACACCGATAATTGGGGTTACGCGGGCATGACGACAACCGAGTATCGAAGCAAGCCCAAGGAATGACCCTTCATCCCTGACGAGCCCGGTCCGATTGACCGGGCTTTTTTCTGCCCACCATCCCGCGACCTCTGTGGGAGCGAGCTTGCTCGCGATGGCGGCGGGTCAGACAGTTCAAATGTGACTGATGGGCCGCTATCGCGAGCAGGCTCGCTCCCACAGGGAAAGTTGCGCCAATCGCAGCCATTGATTACACCAAGTATCAACTCAAGTACCAGAACCCCCATTTATCAAATTCGAGCGCATCAATAACCTGATCTCAACCCCGCCAACCCAGGCGCAGCGGTTCTAACCCAACGGGATCAGGAGTCAACATCATGAGCAATCGGAAAACCATCATCATCACCGGCGCGTCCAGCGGCATCGGCCTTGGCCTGGTCAAGGCGTTCCTCGCTCGCGGCTATAACGTGGTGGGCAATGCCCGCTCGCAATCGGGCCTGGATGACGCGGCCGGCCAGCTCGGTCACCCGGCGAGCTTCATCGGCGTGGTCGGTGACATTGCCGCCCCGGCAACCTCTACCGCCCTCGTCGGCAAAGCCATCGAGGCGTTCGGCGCGGTGGACGGGCTGGTGAACAACGCCGGGTTCTTCCTGCCCAAACCCTTCATCGAATACAGCCCCCAAGACCTCGAATCGCTGTTGGACACCAACCTCAAGGGGCTCGTCTACGCCAGCCAGGCTGCTGCCGCGCACATGATCAGTCGCCGCCAGGGTTTCATCATCAACATCTCCGCCTCGGTGGCCCTGCAACCGAACATCCAGGTGCCGGCAGCGCTGCCAGTGCTGATCAAGGGCGGTGTCAACCAGATGACCCGTGCCCTGGCGCTCGAACTGTCGCCGCACAACATCAAGGTCAACGCGGTAGCGCCCGGCATCATCGACACGCCGATGCATGACCCGGCCAATCGTGACTTCCTCAACAACCTGGCCCCGGCCGGTCGGGTAGGCACCATCGACGAGATTGCCGAAGCGGTCCTGTACCTGGCGGGTGCCGATTTCACCACTGGCGCGATCCTGCCGGTGGACGGTGGGATGAGCACCGGCAAGTGGTAAAAAACAAAACCCCGAAGGCGAAACCTTCGGGGTTTTTCGTGCAGCTTGGCCTGGTCGCTACAGCGTGTAGGAAATACCTGCCTGCACGGTGCGCGGCGCGCCCGGATAGGCGTACACACCACCAAACGCGCCCTCCTCGTAATCCGCATCGAACAGGTTCTTGAGGTCGAGGTTGAGGCGAATGCGCTCGTTGACCTTGTAGTAGCCGAGCAGGTCAACCACCGTGTAATCGTCCATGGTGAAGGTGGTGGCCGCGGTGTTGCCAGCCCGCTCGTCGACGTACCTGGCGCCCAGGCCAAGGCCCAGTCCCTTGAGGCCGCCGTCCTGGAACTCGTAGACGTTCAACAGGCTGACGGAGTTCTTCGGCACGTTGAGCAAGCGCGTCCCCGTGGGGATGCTGACGTCCTTGGTCACTTCGGCATCCACGTAGGCGTAGCCGCCAATCACGCGCCACTCCGGCGTCAGGTTGCCCGCCACGTTCAGGTCGAAACCACGGCTGCGCACCTCGCCGGCCGCCACGCTGAAGGTCGAATCCAGCGGATCGGGTGTCAGCACGTTGCGTTTTTCGATCTGGTATATCGCCGCATCGACGCTCAACTGACGATCCAGCGCCTCCCATTTGATGCCCATTTCGTAAGACTTGCCTTCCTCCGGCTTGAACCCGCCCCCTTCGCGGCTGGCGCCGTTGTTGGGTTTGAACGAACGGGCGGTGTTGGCATAGACGGCGACCGTGTCGGTCAGGTCATAGATCACGCCCAGGCGTGGGGTGACGGCGTTGTCGGTGACGTCCCAGTTGCGGCTGCCGGGACGCGCCTGGGGAACGAAGGTTTCGTACTCATGCTCGAACCGCTCGAAACGCGCACCGGCCAGCACCTTGAGACGCTCGGTCAACGCCACCTGGTCCTGGATGAAAAAGCCAAAGGTCTTGAGGTTTTCCTGGTCATTGGTGGGCGTACGGGTCAATGCCGGGCGCGGCTGCCCATACACCGGATCGAAGATGTCGATCGGATACGCACCGGCACCGGCAGCAGAGCGCTGGATGATCGACTTATAGTCGTAGTCTTCATACTCGACGCCGGTCAACAGCGTGTGCTCGAACCCGCCGGAGGAGAAATGCCCGGTGAGATTGAGCTGGGTATCGCGGTCGGTCCATTCCAGTTTGCGATAGTTGAAGTTGCGCCCCAGGGTCCGCCCGTCGGCGCCGATGCCGTTGGCTTCGACGGCGTTTCCCTGCAACGTGCCGTCGAGCCACTGAGTGCCACCGGCGAGGGTCCAGTCGTCGTTGAGCATGTGCTCGAAACGCACCTGCAGCATGCTGTTGTCGTTGTGCAGCTTGCCGGCGTCTTTCTCACCGAAGAAGGTATCGCGGGACGCCGTGCCGCGCTGGCCGGGATAATGGGTCAAGCCACGGTCCAGCGGATGATTGTTGCGCATGAAATCGCCTTCGAACGTCAGGCGCGTGGTGTCGTTGACCTGCCAGGTGACCACCGGGGCGATGCCATAACGCTCGGTCTCGACGTGATCGCGAAACGTATCGCCGCCCTCGCCGATCACGTTCAGGCGATAAGCCAGGCGCCCTTCTTCATCCAGCGGCCCCGACGCATCCAGGGTGCCGCGACGCATGCCTTGGTCACTGACCTGGCTGCCCAGGGTCACCGTGCGCTCGGCCAGCGGTTGCTTGGACACGATATTGAACGTGCCACCCGGGTCGCCACGGCCATACAGCATCGTCGCCGGGCCGCGCAGTACCTCCAGCCGCTCGATGGTGTTGGCATCCGGCATGTTCGGATACCCGCGGTTGATCGGGAAACCATTGCGGTAGAACTCGCCCGTGGTAAAGCCGCGCACCGTAAAGGTGGTCAGGCCCTGGCCGCCGAAGTTGTTGGCCCTGCCGACGCCACCGGCATAATCAAGGGCATCCTGAAGACGCGTGGCGCTGAGGTCCTCCACCACATCGCGGGATACGACGGAGATCGATTGTGGGGTTTCATGAATCGCGGTGTCGGTACGCGTGGCACTGGCCGAACGGGTCGCGTGGTAGCCCTTCACCGGCCCCTGCGCGGTCTCGAAGTCCGAGGTGCCGACGATATCGGTGGCTTGCAGCTCCAAAGGCGCCCTGTCCGTCGTGCCGGGTTCTTCTGCCCAGGTGGAAATGGAATAAGCCTGGAGCACACACAGAGAAACGAGTATCCGACGCATCGACACACAATCCTAACGAAAGAACGCCAGCCTGGAGGCCGGCAGGAATAGGTCGCGAAAGATACAGCAACTCATTCCTATTTGATATCTATTCCCATTAGCACTGACGTCCCAACAGTCGACTCCCGCTCAATCTCGCGGAAAAAAGCCTGGGCACGAGCATCCTGGGTATACGCCACGTTCAGGCGCAACCAGTCACTGCCCTCCCCGTTCGGCAGGAACGTCGACCCCTGGGACAACTGCACTTGCAATTGCTCGGCGATCCTTTGCACGCGCGCCGCCGGCACATGCCGAGGCCGCGCCCAGATGAACAGGCCACCCGAGGGCTCGGCAAACACTTCCCAAAGGGCCGGCTCAAGCTGGCGCAACGTGCTTGCCATCTGCTTGTTCAAACGCAGGCGCAAGCGCTGGATCAACTTGCGATAAGCGCCGTTGGCCAACAGCGTCGCCACGACGTTTTCCGCCAGCAATGAACAGCCGATGCCGGTCACCATCTTGATTTCAGCCAGGCGGTTGATGATTTCCGGCTGGGCCACTACGTAGCCGACGCGCAATGAACTGGACAACGTCTTGGAAAAACTCGCCAGGTAGATCACCCGGTCCAGGGCATCGAGGGAAGCCAGGCGTGAGGTCGGACCGTTCTGGAAGTCGGCGTAGATGTCGTCCTCGATAATGCGGAAGTCATGCAGCGTCGCCAGTTGCAGCAGGCGATAAGCAACGCTCGGCGCCAGGCTGGTGCCGGTGGGGTTCTGGTACATGCTGTTGACGAAGAAGTACTTCGGCTCATGCGCGCCGAGCAAGCGCTCCAGGCTCGCGACGTCCGGGCCCTGCGCGGTCCTCGGAACTGCCAGAGTCTTGACCCCGTGCAGCTTCAGCAGGTTGAACAGGTTGTAGTAACCGGGGCTTTCCACCAGTACCAGGTCGCCGGGTTTGAGCAACGTGCGCACCAGCAGGTCGAGGCCATGACTGGCGCCCTGGGTCGTGATGATTTGCGCCTGATCGACGTGAATATCGATCAGGCCCAGGCGCTTCTGGATCTGCAGGCGCAGAGGAGCGGAACCCAGCGGGGTGCTGTAGTTGAACAACGCGTGACTGTCGCAGCGCACCACTTGGCGGATCGCCTGGCCCAGATCGCTGTCGTCGCGCCAGGCGTCCGGCAGCCAGCCGCACCCCAGCTTGAGTTGGGTCGATGGATTATCGAACAGTTTCCAGGCAACAGCCTCCTCGGCTTCCGGGGCCAACGCTTCGGGGCGGCGTTGCGCCACGAAAAACCCTGACCCATGCCGGGATTCCAGTACACCGCTGGCGACCAGTTGGTCGTAGGCCTTGATCACGCTCGACAGGCTCAAGCCATTTTCCGTCGCCAGTTGGCGGATCGAAGGCATGCGGGCGCCAGGGCGAATGCCGTGGGCATTGATCCAGTCGCTGACGCTGGCGACGAGTTGCCGGACCAGGGACCCCGTAGCGTTGCGATTGATGTTCAGGTCCATGACACGGGCTCTCTCCAAGTGTTCTTGAATTTCGCGCAAACAGTTAAACATAAAAGGCGTCCGTCTGTTCCTTGTTTGCCTGCGGGACGGCCGCGATAGTTCGCCGAGACTCCGCACCCTCAAGGAACGCTCTTGAACGCATCGCAACGACACTCATGGGGCCTGGCATTCGGACTGTGCCTGATCACCCTGGCGGTCAATCTCCAGGCGCCGCTGTACACCACCTATGCGCAGCTTTCCGGCTACGGAGCCGGTGCCACGGCGGTGGCGTTCTCCGGTTATGTGCTGGGGGTGTTGCCGGTGCTGGTGGCCTTCGGCGGCTTGGCCGACCGGGTGGGCCGAAAACCGTTGATTATCGCGGCGCTTGCCCTGTCGATGCTGGCGACGCTGGTCACCGTGCTCTGGCCCAACCTGATCGCCCTGGGTGTGGCGCGCCTGATGATGGGCGTCGGGACCGGGCTGGCCTCGGCGACCGCGACCGCCTACATGACGGAACTGCTGGCAACCGCCGACAGCCGTTCACCGGCCAACCGGGTCACGGCGAGCACCTCCCTGGGTTTTGGCCTGGGCGCGGCGCTGACCAGCCTGTTTCTTTTCGCCTGTCCCAGCGTTACCCCTGGCAGTTTCTGGCTGCAGTTGGTGCTGGCTGGCCTGGCGCTGATCGTGGTCTGGCGGCTGCCCGACCCCGCGGTGCGAATCGAGCAGGCGCCGCTGCTGCGCCTGCCGCTGTTTCCCGCCGGGAGCCTGCCCTACAGCTTTTCCATGCTGCTGGCCTGGGCCACTTCCGGGCTGGTGATCGCGATCCTGCCGTCGGTGCTCGCCAGCCACGATTTGCAGCGTTGGTCGGGATTGTCGACGTTTACTGTCATCAGCTGCGGCCTGCTCTTCCAGCCCTGGGTGCGACGCATGCATCCGGCCAGAGCTACCGGCTTGGGCTTGTTGGTCTTGCCGTTGAGCTATGCATTGCTCGCCTGGGGCGCGAGCATCGGCTCCCTGGCCGCGGTGCTGTTCGGGGCCCTGGGCGCCAGCAGTGCGTGCTATGGATTTTTGTATCTCGGCGGGTTGTCGGCAGTGACCGCCATGGCCGGTGCGCAGAAAGCCCGGGTCAGCGCCGGTTTTTTCCTGTTCGCCTACGTCGGGTTCAGCATCCCGGTGGTGGTGACCGGGTTGCTGGCCGATCGTTTCGGCGCTGACATGGCGCTGCTGGTGTTCGGCCTGGCACTGCTGGCGGGCGCAGCGGTCACCGCTTTGCTGATCGTTCGCAGCGAAGCTTTCATCGCCCAGCCATCCTATGGCTGACCTCGCCACACCAGCGCTCGACATCGCCGCAGGCAAAGTCGTATACCATATCCCCAACTCAGCCCGAACGACTCGCCGCCGTGACATTATCCAAGTTCAACCTGCCCGACCTGGGCAATACCCCTTCCACCTCGGAAATCATCACCCGTCACCTGCGCGATGCCATTGTGGCCGGGCACTTTGCCGAAGACGAGCCGATCCGCCAGGACGACATCGCCCGGCAGTTCAATGTCAGTAAGATCCCCGTGCGCGAGGCGCTCAAGCGCCTGGAGGCCGAAGGCCTGGTGATGTTCCAGCGCAACCGCGGGGCGATGGTCACGCGGATTTCCGAAGCGGAACTGGCGCAGATGTTCGAGGTGCGGATGCTGCTCGAGGACAAGGTCCTGCGCCTGGCCATTCCCAACATGACCGAAGCGACCTTTACCCGCGCCGACAGCATCTGTCGCGAGTTCATCGGCGAAGATGACGTCGGCCGCTGGGCCGAGCTCAACTGGCAACTGCACGCCTGCCTCTACGAACCGGCGCAACGGCCGTTCATGGTCGGGCTGATCCGCTCGGTCCACGACAAGCTGGAACGTTATCTGCGCATGCAGATGAGCCTGTCGGCGGGCAAGGAGCGCGCCGACCACGAGCACCGGGAAATACTCGACGCCTGCCGGGCCGGTGATGTCGAACGCGCGGTGAAGCTGCTGGACGAACACATCGCCGGAGTCTGCCAGACACTGTTCGAATTCCTGCCGTCGAGCCGATGATGCCTTCGCACTGTGCCGATTTCGTCACGAGCGACAGATAAAACCCTCAAGCCGCCAACCCTCGGCGCGGGCCACGCTTGCGTTCACTCACCTGAACGGACGTGGCGCCATGAAACGCATCACTGTGATCGACTCCCACACCGGCGGCGAACCGACCCGATTGGTCACCGCCGGTTTCCCTGACCTGGGCCAGGGCAGCATGGCCGAGCGCAGGCAGCGCCTGGCCGAACAGCATGATGCCTGGCGCACCGCGTGCGTGCTGGAACCCAGGGGCAGCGATGTGCTGGTGGGCGCCCTGCTGTGTGAACCGGTGGACCCGACGGCCTGTGCCGGAGTGATCTTTTTCAACAACAGCGGTTACCTGGGCATGTGCGGCCACGGCACCATCGGCCTGGTGGCGTCATTGGCGCACCTGGGCCGGATCGGCCCCGGCGTGCATAACATCGAGACGCCGGTGGGCACGGTGCAGGCCACTCTGCACGAGGATCGTTCTGTCAGCGTGCGCAACGTGCCGGCCTACCGTTATCGCCAGGCGTTGCGCCTGGAAGTGCCCGGCATCGGTCCGGTGGTGGGCGACGTGGCCTGGGGCGGCAATTGGTTTTTCCTGATCGCCGACCACGGCCAGCGGGTGGCGGGCGACAATCTCGATGCCTTGACCGCCTACACGTTCGCGGTCCAGCAGGCTCTGGAACAGCAGGGCTTTCGGGGCGAGGACGGCGGGCTGATCGATCACATCGAACTGTTCGCCGATGATCCCGATGCCGACAGTCGCAACTTCGTGCTCTGCCCCGGCAAGGCCTATGACCGCTCCCCTTGCGGCACCGGCACTAGCGCCAAACTGGCGTGCCTGGCCGCCGACGGCAAGTTGCAACCGGGACAGATCTGGCGTCAGGCCAGTGTCATCGGCAGTGAATTCGAAGGCTCGTACGAGCGTTCAGGCGAGCGCATCGTCCCGACCATCCGCGGCCGCGCCTACATCAGCGCCGAAACTACGTTGACCATCGATCCGGACGACCCGTTCGCCTGGGGCATTCGTCCGTGAGCGAGGGTCCTGTCGCCGATGTCATCGTCATTGGCGCCGGCATCATCGGCGCGGCCTGCGCCCGGACCTTGGCCCTGCGTGGCTTGCGGGTGCTGGTGCTGGACGCCGGCTGGCACGGCGCCACGGCGGCGGGCATGGGGCATCTGCTGGTGCTCGACGACAACCCGGCGGAGCTGGCCCTGAGCCAATATTCCCTGCGGCGATGGCGCGAGTTGGCCCCCGCCTTGCCTGAGGGCTGCGCCTGGCGCAATAACGGCACACTGTGGCTGGCCGCCAACGCCGAAGAAATGGCCGTGGCCCACGACAAGTACCTGAATCTGATGGCCCACGGCGAAGCCTGCGAACTGCTTGGCCGGGCCGCTTTGCAGCAGCGCGAACCGGAACTGCGGACGGGACTGGAAGGCGGGCTGCTGATCAAGGGCGACGGCATTCTCTATGCGCCCGCCGCCGCCCGCTGGATGCTCGATCACGACAACATTCGCCAGCAACGTGCCGAGGTCAGCGAAGTGGACGGCCTCCGCGTACGACTCAGTGACGGTCATTGGCTGAGTGCCGAAGCGGTGGTGCTCGCCAACGGCATCCAGGCCACCGACTTGTGTCCGGAGCTGCCGATCGAACCCAAGAAAGGCCACCTGTTGATCACCGATCGCTACCCCGCCACTGTCACCCACACCCTGGTCGAACTGGGTTATGTCACCAGCGCCCACAACGCCAGCGGGCCATCGGTGGCCTGTAACATCCAGCCGCGCCCGACCGGACAACTGTTCATTGGCGCCTCTCGGCAATTTGGCAACATCGATCCGCAGGTCGAGGGCTGGATGCTGGCGAAAATGCTCAAGCGCGCCGTCGACTACATGCCTGGCCTGGCGCATCTCAACGGCATCCGCGCCTGGACCGGTTTTCGCGCGGCGAGCCCCGACGGCCTGCCGCTGGTGGGCCAGCATCCGCAACGCAAGGGCCTGTGGCTGGCGGTGGGTCACGAAGGACTCGGCGTCACCACCGCGCCGGCGACGGCCGACCTGCTGGTCGCGCAACTGTTCAACGAAACCGCGCCGCTGGCCCCACAACCTTATCTGCCGCAACGTTTCCTGGGAGAACCTGCCCATGCCTGAAGCCCTGAACCTCTCTCCCGTGGCGAGGGAGCTTGCTCCTGCTGGACTGCGCAGCGGTCCCAACACGTTGCTAGCAGGTTACCCAGGCACACCGCGTGTACTGGTTTTGCGGCGGCTGCGCCACCGAGCGGGAGCAAGCTCCCTCGCCACGGTGGGTTGCTCCAGGCTCTATCTGGCTGAAGGGTAAGAGACCATGCCTGAACTCTTCATTGATGGACGTAAATTCTCGATCGCTGAAGGCACCACCGTCGCCGCGGCTTTGGCCCTGGGCTCCGACGGCTGCAGCCGAACCTCGGTGACCGGCCAGCGACGCGCGCCCCTGTGCGGCATGGGCATCTGCCAGGAGTGCCGGGTGCTGATCGACAGCCGCCGGCGCCTGGCCTGCCAGACGCTGTGCCGTGATGGCATGCAAGTGGACACCCGGGCATGAATGAATCCACTGACATTCTGATCATCGGTGCAGGCCCTGCCGGAATGGCGGCGGCGCTGGCGGCGTCCAGCAGCGGCGCGCGCATTGTGCTGCTCGACGACAACCCGGTCCCCGGCGGACAGATCTGGCGCGACGGCTCCCAGGCCAACCTGCCCAAGCAGGCACGGCGCTTGCGGGAACGGGTGCGCGCTTGCACCAATGTGTCCTGGCGCATGGGCGCCCGAGTGATCGCCAGCGCCGCCGATAAAACCCTGCTGGTAGAAGACGCCGAGCAGGGTTGGCTGATCGCCTATGACCGCTTGATCCTGTGCACCGGAGCCCGTGAACTGCTGCTGCCCTTCCCTGGCTGGACGCTGCCCGGTGTCACCGGCGCCGGCGGCTTGCAGGCGTTGATCAAGGGCGGCCTGCCGGTGCGTGGCGAACGTTTGGTGATCGCCGGCAGCGGGCCGCTGTTACTTGCGAGTGCGGCCACGGCGAAACATCACGGGGCGCAACTGCTGCGAATCGCCGAGCAAGCCAACCGCGCCGCCGTGGCGGGTTTCGCCGCGAGTCTGCCGCGCTGGCCGGGCAAATTGTTGCAGGCGCTCAGCCTGTTCGATTCTCACTACCGCACCGACGCCTACGTGCTGGAGGCCTTGGGAACGGACAAGCTCGAAGGTGTGCGTCTGCTGCAACACGGCAAAACCGTTGAACTGGCCTGCGACCGGTTGGCCTGTGGCTTCGGCCTTATTCCCAATACCCAGCTGGGCCAGGCTTTAGGCTGCGGCCTTGATGGACAAGCGCTTGCGGTCGATGCCTGGCAAGCCACCACTCGCGTTGATCATTACGCCGCAGGTGAATGCACCGGTTTCGGCGGTAGCGAACTGGCCCTGGTGGAGGGCGCCATCGCTGGCCACGCCGCCGTCGGCGATACCCTCGCCGCCGAGCGTCTGTGGCCTGGTCGTGCACGCTGGCAAGGTTTTGCCCGGGCCTTGAGCACTGCCTTTGCCCTTGATGCCCATTTGAAGAACCTGCCCCAACGCGACACCTTGGTCTGCCGTTGTGAAGACGTGGCCTATGGTGAGCTGAGCGATTTTGAGAACTGGCGTGAGGCGAAACTGGCGAGTCGTTGCGGCATGGGGGCGTGTCAGGGCCGGGTCTGTGGTGCGGCGCTGGAGCATCTGCTTGGCTGGACGCCGCCTGCTCCTCGCCCGCCTTTCAGTCCGGCGCGGATAGAAACGTTGCTGAGGTTGGAAGATATCCCGTTCAATTGAGAACGGCCCTGTGCTTGAAAAAAAAGAATTCCACGCCCGTGCCAAGGTCTGTAGAGCATCAACGGCAAGAGGAAGAAATGCGTGGATTATCTGGGATGGGTCCAATGGCCCGCGATGGCGGTAACGGTATTGGCCGCGTGGCTGATCGGCTCACGCCAACCCCGCCGGCGGGTCGCTGGGTTCAGTTGTTTTATCGTCAGTAACATTCTCTGGGTCGTGTGGGGTCTGCACACCGATGCCTATGCGCTGATCGTCCTGCAGTTCTGCCTGTGTGCGATGAACCTGCGCGGCTTCAAGAAAAATACCCAGTAGCTGCGCAAGTCGCTTCGGTGGCCAGGGAGGGGAGCTTGCTCCCGCTGGGTTGCGCAGCGACCCCAAGACGGTTTATTTCATCGTCTGCCCAATCACCTGCACCAGATCAATCTGCTTGAACGGCTTGGTCAGCCGTGGCAACTGCGTGGCGAAGCCTTCCAGGCGCTCGGCGTAGCCAGTCGCCAGGATGATCGGCAGCGTCGGCTGACGGTCGCGCAGCAGTTTCGCCAACTGCGCACCGTCCATCTGGGGCATGGCCATGTCGGTGATCACCAGGTCGATATCCGGGTTGCGCTCATACAACTCCAGCGCCTGGGGGCCCGACAGCGCGCAAAGCACCCGGTGGCCCAGGTCTTCGATCAGCAACCGCGTGCTGGTCATCACCAGGCTGTCATCGTCGACTACCAATACCAGCAGCGCGTGGACAGGTGGCGTAGCTGTCTCTACTGCGGGCGGCTTGTCCGTGGTCGACTCATCAGCCACCGGCAACCACAGCTCGGCGGTGGTACCTACGCCTTTTTCGCTCTTGAGGATCAGCCGTCCGCCCAGTTGCTCGGCCAGACCATGCACCATGGACAGTCCCAGGCCGGTGCCCTTGCCCACGCCCTTGGTAGTGAAAAAAGGATCCACGGCCGAGGCCAGCGTCATTTCGTCCATGCCATCACCTTCGTCGGTGAGCGAAAGGCAAATGTATCGCTCGTTGCCCAACGGCCTTCCTGGACCACCGGCCTGGCTACCCAGCCGCTCCTGCGCCTCGATCAATATCCTGCCGCCCTGGGGCATGGCATCCCGGGCATTGGTCGCCAGGTTGAGGATCGCCAGTTCGAGCTGGTTGACGTCGGCCAGCACCGGCGACAACGCCTCGGCAAATCGGGTCTGGATATGAATCGACGGGCCCATCGAACTTTGCAGCAGGCCGCTGATGCCTTGCACCAGCGTCGCCAGCTCCACTGGTTCGGAGCTGAGCTTCTGCCGACGGGCGAACGCCAGCATGCGCTGGGTCAGGGAAACACCGCGAAGCGCCCCCTGCACGGCGTTGTCCAGCAGTTGGGTGAGTTTTGGTTCGCTGGGCATGCGCTTTCGCATGATTTCCAGGTTGCCGAGGATCACTGTCAGCAGATTGTTGAAATCGTGGGCGATGCCGCCGGTAAGCTGGCCGATCGCTTGCAGTTTCTGCGCTTGAAACAGTGCCTCGCGAGCCTGCTCCAAGGCCTGTTGCGCCTGCGTGGCATCGGTAATGTCGCGGGTGATCTTGGCAAAGCCCAGGAGTGTGCCGGTATCGCTGCGAATCGCATCGATAACCACATGAGCCATGAAGCGCGTGCCATCCCTGCGCACGCGCCAACCCTTCTTTTCAAAACGGCCGACGCTGGCGGCGATGCTCAGGGCCCGCTGCGGCTCCCCGGCCTCCCGGTCTTCGGGGGTGTAGAACATCGAGAAGTGCTGGCCGATCGCTTGGGCCGGCAGGTAGCCCTTGATCCGCTGCGCACCCTGGTTCCAGTTGGTCACCTGCCCGTCCGGATCAAGCATGTAGATGGCGTAGTCGGTGACGCTTTGCACCAGCAGGCGAAACTGTTGCTCGCTCTGCTTGAGGGTTTCCTCGGCCATCTTGCGATCGGTCAGGTCCCGGGTGATCTTGGCGAAACCGAGCAGTTCGCCGCTCTGGCTGTCGATGATCGGGTCGATGACCACATGGGACCAGAACAGCGTGCCGTCCTTGCGCACCCGCCAGCCTTCGCCTTCGAAACGCCCCTCGCGCACGGCCGTATCGAGGGCCGATTGCGGCAGCCCGGCGGCACGGTCCTGATCGGTGTAGAACCGGGAAAAGTGCTGGCCGAGGATCTCGGATTCCTCGTAGCCCTTGAAGCGTCGAGCGCCAGAGTTCCAGCTGGTGATGATGCCGGACGGGTCGGTCATGTAAATGGCGTAGTCGACCACGGCATCGATAAGCAGCCGGAAGCGCTGCTCTTCGTTGATGCGGGTAGTCTTTGGGTTGTTCTCAAGCATGTTGGCCGAGGGATCAGGGGATTTGTGCGGAGTATGGAACAACTGCAGCCCGAGTAAAAACCTGATTTATGTGGGGCTATAGAATACTTGTGGGAGCGAGCTTGCTCGCGATCTCGGTGGATCAGTCTATGAAGATGCAACCTGTTCCGACGCCATCGCGAGCAAGCTCGCTCCCACATTGGATTGGGGTTGCTCCTGCCTGACGGTCCACCACTGCGGCAATAATCGCTGCACCTTGGCCTCGCCAAAGCGGTCGTCGATCAGCATCACCACTCCGCGATCCTGCTGGGTGCGGATGACCCGGCCAGCGGCCTGCACGACTTTTTGCAGGCCGGGATACAGGTAGGTGTAGTCATAGCCGTCGCCAAAGATCGTCGCCATGCGCTGCTTGATCTGTTCATTGACCGGGTTGAACTGCGCCAGCCCGAGGGTGGCGATGAACGCTCCGATCAGCCGCGAGCCCGGCAGGTCGATGCCCTCGCCGAACGCGCCGCCCAACACCGCGAAGCCAATGCCCTGGCTGTGCTCCATGAAGCGTTCGAGGAACGCCTGCCGCGGCGCCTCGCCCATTCCGCGCGATTGCGTCCAGGTCGCAATGTGCGGATGTCGCTCGGCCAACAACCCGGCCACCTGTTGCAAGTAATCGAAGCTGCTGAAGAACGCCAGGTAGTTGCCGGGACGCTCGGAGAACTGGCGAGCCATCAGCGCGACGATCGGCTCAAGGGAGCCCTGGCGATGGGCGAAGCGGGTGGAGATCCGGCTGACCACCTGGACATCCAACTGTTCGGCCTGGAACGGCGATTCGACATCGATCCATACCGTGTCCGCGGGTGTCCCCAGCAAATCGGCGTAATAGCGCCGCGGGCTCAGGGTCGCGGAGAACAGTACGCTGCTGCGCGACGCCGTGAACCTGGGTCGCAGGAAACCGGCCGGCACCACGTTGCGCAGGCACAGCGTCGACAGGCTGCGCTGGCGGCCGGATTCGCGCTTGTGAATATCGAACAGGAAATGCTCATCGAATGCCTCCGCCACGCGAGCGAACTGCAACGCATCGAAATAAAACGCTTGCAGCTGACTGTCCAGCCCTTGGGGATGGTCATTGAGGTAATCGCCGATGGCGCTGGTGCACGTTCCCAGTGCCTGAAGCAGTTTCTCCGGTGGTTTTTCATGCGCCTGGTAGGCGGCAATTTGCGGCTCGTGCAAGGCGTTCCACTGACGGCTGACCTTGCGCAACGCTTTCTTCAAAGGCTCCGGCGCCGTTTTCAGCACCGTCGCCAGCGCAAGCTGGTCCAGGCTCGCGCTGTACATCAGGCGCCCTCGCTCCACCAGGTTGTGGGCTTCGTCCACCAGGGTCGCGACCGTCCAGCCATTGGCCTGGGCGAGGCCGAAGAGCAAGGCGCTGAAATCGAAGTAGTAGTTGTAGTCCGCCACCACCACGTCGGCCCAACGGGCCATTTCCTGGCTCAGGTAGTACGGACAGACTTCATGGCTCAAGGCGATATCGCGCAACGCCGCCTGGTCGAGCAGCGTGACCTGGCTCGCCGCTGCCCGGGCCAGCGGCAGGCGATCATAAAACCCCCGGGCCAGCGGGCATGATTCGCCGTGGCAGGCTTTGTCCGGATGCTCGCAGGCCTTGTCCCGCGCGATCATTTCCAATACCCGCAGCGGCATCGCCGGGGCGTTGTTGGTGATCAGCCGGGCCGCATCCAGGGCCAGCCTGCGTCCGGGGGTTTTTGCCGTGAGAAAGAACACCTTGTCCAGACGCTGCGGCGCCAAGGCCTTGAACATGGGGAACAAGGTGCCGACGGTCTTGCCGATGCCAGTGGGCGCCTGGGCCATCAGGCAGCGCCCGGTGCTGACCGCCTTGAACACCGATTCAGCCAGGTGACGTTGCCCCGGCCGAAAGCCGGCGTGGGGAAACGTCAGCGCCTGGGCGCCCAGGTTACGCGCCTGGCGATGGCGCATTTCCTGTTCGGCCCACGCCAGGAACCGAGCACACTGCTGCTCGAAGAACGCCTGGAGCTGCGAGGCTTCGCAGCTTTGGGTCAGGCAGGTCTCCTTTTCACTGACGATGTCGAAGTAGACCAAGGCAACGTCTATGCGCGGCAACTGCAACTTGTCGCACAGCAGCCAGCCATAGATTTTCGCCTGGGCCCAATGCAATTGGCGGTGGTTGTCCGGTTGCTTGCTCAGGTCGCCCCGATAGGTCTTCACTTCCTCCAGACGATTGCGGGCCGGGTCGTAGCCGTCGGCCCGCCCCTTGACCTTCAAGGTCTGGTAGACGCCTTCCAGGCCGACTTCGGCCTGATAGCCCTCCTGGCGCCGCGCTGCCACGGTACGGTGGCCGACGATACCTTCCAGGGCGGTGGGTGACGGCGTGAAACGCAGGTCGAGATCGCCGACCTTCGCGGTGAACTCGCATAACGCCCGCACGGCAATGCTGTAGCCCGGCATCTCGGTCACGCGCCCTGCTCCGCCCATTGCACATAACAGACGGCGACGGGCATCCGGTGTTCGTGGCAGAACTCCAGCCAGCGCAGTTGGTTATCCTGCAGGCGATCGCCGGGGCCTTTTACTTCGATCATGCGGTAGGTCTTGTGCTGCGGCCAGAACTGGATCAGGTCGGGCATGCCGGCGCGGTTGGCCTTGATGTCCAGCAGCAGACGGCCGAACCAGCGCTTGAGATGTTCGGCCGGCAGACAGTCAAGCGCCTGGTCCAGCAGGTCTTCGGACAGTGCGCCCCAGAACACGAACGGTGACTGCACGCCCCATTTTTCCGCGTAACGTTGACGGATGGTCTGCCGATAGCGCCCGTCGTCCAGCTCGGCAAAACAGGCCGCGAACAGTTCGGCGCGACGGTCATGGAAATCTTCGTTCAGCAGGTCCACCGGGCCGCGCTGGAACGGGTGGAAAAAAGCCCCCGGCAGCGGCGCGAAAATCGCCGGCCAGCACAACAGGCCGAACAGCGAATTGACCAGGCTGTTCTCGACGTAATGCACCGGGGCGGCTTCGTCATGCAGATGAGCCTGGACGTAATATTCCACCGACAACGTCGGGTCGACACGCGGCAGATGCAAGTCCAGTCGTTCGACCTCCCTGGCCACGGCGCGGGCCACCGGCGGGCCGCCGAGTTTGCGCCGCAGTCGGGGCACGATCCGGAGCAAGGCCTGGCGCTCGGCAGCGCTTTGTGGTGCCTGGGCCGCGGCTTCAGCCAGTTCGAGGGCCAGGGCATGTTCGCCGATGCGCTCCAGCACACGGATCATTCGCAGTCGCGCGCCGGGGTAGGTACAACCGCGATAAAGACTCAGGGCCTGGGCAAAATCACCGATGCGTTCGCAATGCTGGCCGAGCTGGAACAACAGCTTGCCCCGGCGCCGCTCAAGCCAGGGATTGTCCAGTTCCAGGGCATTGACCCGGGCGATGATCGGTTCGAGCGGTTCGCCGGCGTCGAAGCGTTGCTGGCATTCATGCAGGAAGACACAGGCATCGATGTCCTCGCGGCTGCGCAGCCCCCGGGACTCGGCGCTGAACTCAACGGCTTCATAGACAAAGATACCCAGGTCCGCCAGCACGAACTCCGACCAGTCCTGATAGAGATTGCCGAAGAACATCAACCGCAAACGGTCGCACAGCCCCATCACCGTGAGGCTGTACAGCCGCTCTTCGAGTTGCGGGCACCAGGCGCGAAACGGCTGCGGCTGGCCGTCCTGATCACTCAGGGTGTGCAGCCATTCGGATTTGCGTGCCTTGGGTTGCTCGATCAGATGCCCCAGGCACAGAAGTATTTCCGGCTTGAGCAGCATATCGAACAGTTCGACAAGGCTCAGGCACGCCTGCTCTTCGACCCAGCCCAGCGCCAACAACGGCGCCACGGCGTCGGCGATGTCGCCAATTTCCGCATAGCGCAGCTTGGTGTGACGAAAGTGCAGGCCCTTGCGCATCACCATCCGCACCAGCAAGCCTTGGGCCGGACGCGGCAAAGCGATGAAATCATCGATAAACCGCTGCTCTTCGATACTCAATACGTCTGCATAGCGTTGCGTCAACCAGGCGAGGACCCGCTGGAAGTTGTTCAGGTAATAAAAGGGGTCGTCAAGGGGATTGGCTGTCACGGAAAAAAGCGCCACGCATGCTGAAACACTGGTTATGCGTACAGATATCAGCTACTCGCGGCCCAGGCAACTGCAAAAGATGAGCGGTCGCCTATATTTAAAGGAGAAATCCTTCCCTGTGCGATGAACTTTCCTACAACAAGCGAGACCAATGGCGGTTAACTCAGTGATGGCCCGGTCGAATCAGCCGGGCTGCGTCCTTTCGAAAGAGGTTATGGATATGAACATCAGGTTTCTGGGCCTGCCCTTGGTCGTCACCGCGCTGCTGGCGCTGGCCGGCTGCGCCTCGCCGACCGTGGTGACCTTGCAGAACGGTACCCAGTATTTGACCGAGGACACGCCGAACACCCGCACCGCCGATGGCTTCTACGAATTCGAAGACATTTCTGGCCGCAAAGTCCGGGTCCGCGCCGATGAAGTGGCGACGATTCGCAAGGAAGACTGAACCGTTTCCTCCAGGCTTATTGCCCCCCAGGTTTTTTGCGCGCGTATTGATCCGCGCAAACCTCTCTCATGCAACCTCTTAACCAGCGATGCACCGGATCGGCATCCATACGCGGGTGCCAGAGCATCGCGATAGTGAACCCGGGCAGCGCAAACGGCAGCGCGAAACTGTGCATGCCGGTGCGCAAGCGGGTGGTGTAGCGCTCCGGCACGCTGGCGATGAGGTCGCTGGACCGGGCGAGCCCCAGCGCAGCGGAAAAGCCCGGGACGCTGGTGATGATTTCACGGGACAGACCCAATGCCCCCAATGCCTGATCCATCGGTCCATGATCGAGGTCGTGCAGGGACACGCCGATGTGCGCGCCCATCCCATAGTCGGCAGCGCTCACCTCGATCTGGCTCAGCGGATGCCCCGGGCGAACCACGCCGATGAGGCGGTCTCGAAACAACGCCTGCGTGCGCAACTCCGGACGGGTGCGCTCATCCACCACGGCGGTTTCCAGATCCACACTGCCCTCGCGCAGCGCGGTGCTGTCCTTATCGGCCTTGTCGACGAAACACAGCCGAACCCCTGGCGCCTGTTCGCTGACTCGGGCAATCAGCTCCAGCGCGAAATTCTCCACGAAGCCTTGGCGGGTACGCAGCGTGAAGGTTCGGATCACTCGACGCAGATCCGGCGCCTGCTCCGGGCGCAGCGCGGCCTGGGCGTCCTGGACCAGTTGACTGACCTGCTCGCGCAACGCCAGCGCGCGCGGAGTTGGCACCAGACCCCGCCCGGCCCGCACCAGCAACGGGTCGCCAGTGGCCTGGCGCAACCGCGCCAATGCCCGGCTCATGGCCGAAGGACTGAGGCGCAGCCGGCGCGCCGCACCAGCCACGCTGCCTTCGGACAGCAGCACATCCAGGGTGAGGAGCAAATTCAAATCGGGTGCGGACATTGACGGGACTCGATCACAGGTGGCGTTGTGTGCAGCTATAACATGCAACCGCTGCGTCTTCCGCCATGTTATGCCTCGGCGTACCGTTCTGACAGCTGCGCCGAAGGAGCCGCAGACAGAGAGGACACGATGAAACCCGTTACTGCAGATCACCTGTCAACAAATGCCGACAATCCACCGCAGCGCAAGGCACATGGAGCCCTGGCCAGCCTTGCACTGGCAACGCTGCTCGCATCCCTGGGCGCCAGCGTCGCCAGCGTCGGCTTGCCGGTGCTGGCCCAGGCATTCGATGCGTCCTTCCAACTGGTCCAGTGGGTGGTCCTCGCCTATCTGCTGGCGATCACCACGCTGATCGTCAGCCTCGGACGCTTGGGCGACCTGATCGGGCGCCGCAAGCTGCTGCTGGCGGGCATCGCGCTGTTCACGCTGGCTTCGGCCCTGTGTGGCCTGGCGCCGTCGTTGTGGCTGCTGATCGCTTCCAGGGCCCTGCAAGGCGTGGGCGCGGCCATCATGATGACGTTGACCCTGGCCCTCGTCGGCGAAACGGTCGACAAAGCCAGGACCGGCAGCGCCATGGGTCTGCTCGCCACGCTGTCAGCGGTCGGCACCGCCCTCGGGCCGTCCCTTGGCGGCATATTGATCAGCGGGTTCGGCTGGCAGGCGTTGTTTCTGATCAACGTTCCTCTCGGGTTACTGACGCTGTTGCTGGCCTGGCGCTTTTTGCCTGCCGGATACCCGGCGCAAAAGACCGGGCGCGTGGGTTTCGATGGCCTGGGCACGCTCCTGCTGGCTTTCACACTGGGCGCTTATGCCCTGGCCATGACACTCGGACGTGGGAGCTTTGGCGCACTGAATATCGGCCTGTTGCTGGCGGCGGTCCTGAGCGGCGGATGGTTCGTCCGGACGCAGAAACGACTCGCGTCGCCGCTGATCCCGCTGCCGATGTTTCGCGACCGCCTGCTCGTCTCGGGCCTGGCTACAAGCGCGCTGGTCGCCGCGATCATGATGGCGACCCTGCTGGTCGGCCCGTTCTATCTCGCCATCGCCCTCGGGTTGCCTCCGACAACGGTGGGCCTGGTGTTGGCGGCAGGGCCGTGTGTCGCCGCCCTCGCCGGCATGCCCGCCGGGCGGCTGACGGACCGTTTCGGCGTGCGCCTCATGCGTCTTGTCGGGCTGACGACCCTGATGTTCGGCTGTCTGCTGCTGTCGCTGGTTCCTCCCGCCTTGGGCATAGCCGGTTATGCCGCGGCCATTGTAGTCACGACACTTGGCTATGCGATGTTCCAGACGGCCAACAATACATCGGTCATGGCCGAGCTCCCCGCCCATCAGCGGGGGGCCATTGCCGGCTTGCTCAACTTGTCGCGCAACCTGGGATTCCTTACTGGCGCATCGGTGCTAGGTGCAGTCTTCGCCAGCGCTTTGCCGACGAACGGTATCGGCGCTACAACACCCGAAACTGCGGCCCACGGCTTGCACGTCACCTTCGCCATTGCCCTCGCAATGGCGGGCCTGGCACTGCTGATTGCGCTGAAATACCGCGATCCAGAGCCGTCGTCCCAACGGCAATAAACCTCATGCAACCGATGATGGCATTCTGAACATTCCCGATTAAGTCATGATCCAGATCAAAAAAACTGAACCAATCGCCAAACGGACTGAAAAAATCCACATCAGCTTCATTTTCCGGTGCTATTTTAATTCTCACTGGTAGGGCCATGATGGCTCTTCCTTCCTGACATGAGCAAACGGAAGCGCTTGATGAAGAAGGCGGGCTACAGATGAATAAAGGATCTTTCAGCAAGGTTACGTTCCCCAACGCCTGCCAATTGATGCGCTGGCATTTCCATCCCATGGGCTTCGAGGCCAGCATGGATGCGCCGGGCAGCATGGTGGCCCGGTTGTTCGACCGTGCCAGCGGCGAAACCATGATCGCGATTGCAGGCATCCCCTGCGCCACCGTGATGAACGCGCCTGATGTGGAGCGAATCATCGAAGCGGTGGAAGCCGAGCTTGAAGCCTTCGTACCGCCGGTTGGCTTGCGACGATTTGCTTCCTGAACAAAAAAGCCCACATTCACTGATGCGGTTCACTCAAGGCAATCGACAAACCCGTGGCGAGGGAGCTTGCTCCCGCTGGGCTGCAAAGCGGCCCCAAACCTGCCAATGCGGAGTATCAGGCACACCGCACCCGTAGGTTTACGACTGCTCCGCAGCCGAGCGGGAGCAAGCTCCCTCGCCACGGGCTTTTTTGTGATTATCGACTGTGACACGTATCAGCCGCGCGCACGGCGATGATCGACAAAGAATGGCTTGCCCGCCGCGACACGGTCCGAGGCTCTGGGCGCGTTGGCGGCTTGACTGTCCTGGCCGTCCACATACCAGTAGCAATGTTGCACCGCCCGCGTGATCCCCACGTAGGCCAGGCGCAAAATCTCATCTTTTTGCGCCGTGTCGTACGGTTCGGTGTCGCCGTCCTGGCCCAGCCCGGCCATCCGGTAGACCTGGTTCTTGTACGGCGAACTGGTCAGATGCTGGCAGTCACCCAGAAGGAATACCGCATCCGCCTCAAGGCCTTTCGCGCTGTGATAAGTCATTTGCCTGAAGCGTCTCATTGGCATCGGCAAGCTAGAATCAACATTAACTATTGGCTGAATATGCTTTTCTAACAATGACTTGTCGCTACTTCTTCGATACAGCATCAAGATCGAATCACCCTTCCGGTAATGCTCATCAAGCCGCCGCGCCAACCCTTCGTCATCCCGATCCAGCACATTGACCGGACTTGGCGTTCGTGGCACGCCGCTGGCCTTGGCTTTTTTGCCAGGCATGGCCGCCGCCGCGCGCACGACATGCTCGGCGGCGTCGATGATGTATTGATGGCTGCGGTAGTTTTCGGTGAGCATCACCCGCGTGCTGGCCGGGGACGGGAATTGCTTGTTGAAGGCCATGAAGAAACTCGGCGAACTGCCCCGCCAGCCATAGATCGATTGCCAGTCGTCACCCACGCACAACAGCGAAGAACGCTGGGCGGCGCGCCCCACGTGCAGGGCGGTACCGCGCCTGCGCACTTCGCGCAGGCTCGCTCGGAGCCAGGAGACGATCTGCGGCGAAACGTCCTGGAACTCGTCGATCATCAAGTGGGCCATCGGCCGCAACAGCGCGTCATCGAGCAGCTTGAAGTTTTCCTCTGAATGCTCGCTGAACAGCGCAAACATGCGGTTGTAGGTCATGACCGGCGGCGACTGGTCGAGCAGATGATCCTCGAAAGCGCGCCAGAAGCGGCTCAACGCTTCGAAGAAATACCGATCGGGATCGTCATGGGAGAAACTCATCTGGCCCACGGCATCAGGGACATCCAGGCCGAGATTCTCGATGAACCCTGCCGCCGCGACAAAACAGTCCAGCAAAGGGGCGGAGCCCAGCTCTCCCTTGACCTTGTAATCGAACCCCGGCCCGGCACTGGCATCCCCGGCCAACGAGGCCAATACGCGCCTGGATTCCTCATAACTGTCGAGCCATATCAATGGCTTACGACAGAAAGCTTGAAACAGGGTCCGCTTTACAGCCCATTCCGCGCGCAGGCTCAGCTTGGCGCCGGGCCGGCTGAGCTGAGAATCTTCACGTGGATCGAAACCCAGCATTACCCAGGCGTCCAGCGAAGGAACGTAACCGTGGCAATGAAACCTGGAACCATTGACTTCGAAGGCCTGGCGTTTCGGCTCGATCCCCTTGATTGGCCAGGCGCCCGCCTTGAACCAGAGATCCTCGATCGCGTCGCACAGTGCTTCGTCGCGCTGGGCCGCCAGTTCAGTCACGGCTATCCGCTTCTGCACATCCGGGTGATCGCGCTCCAGCGTCTTGAGCTGCAAGGCGTGCCGGGAAAGCGGCTTGATCAGCTCGCGGAAACGCTCGTCACGCTTGTAGAGGCTGTGATAACAGGTGTTGAGGTGCTGGCGCTGGACCTCGTTGATGCGCAAGTCGAATGGGCTGGCCAAGGCGCCATCGTCACTTGGCCCGGCGCGAAGGCTCAGCGCCTCGAAGGCCTGGAGCCGTTCGAATCCAGGCAGGCTGCGCACCATGGGCAGGATTCGTGAGTGGAACGTGCGCACCAGCTCGCGTGCCTGCGCCAGGCTGATCGTACGCCCCCAAAGCGCAAACATGTCGATGAGCTTCTGCATAAAGTCCTTGCGCGATTCGCGAGTAAACGTGACCACGGTCATCGAATCCAGCTCGAACCCCAAGTAATGACAGAGCAGCACGATGCGCAGTACCAGCGTTGTGGACTTGCCTGCGCCTGCCCCCGCGACGACCGACGTCGCCGGGGTGTCGCTGAAAATCATCTTCCACTGCGCGCTGCTGGGTTGCGCATGCGCCGGTAGCAGGCGCGCGACGTCGGCCTTGATGCGCTTCTTCAGTTCGGCGGTAAGCGGCAGGCGCCAGTCATCGAACAACAGATCGTCGACCTTGGGCCCCGGATGCTCGGTGCTGCGCCAATCCCTGATCAGCAGGACCTGACGCCCCTCTTCCAGGCCTTCGGCCTTGCCTTCCTTGAAACCATAATCAAAACCCGCGGTGTGCCCGCTACGAAAGCCATCGGCCTGGCCATGCAACCAGGACGCCCGATGCTGGGCGCGCAGGCGCGTCAGGCCATGACCAAAAAATCGCGCAGCCAGGCGCTTGAGCCAGGGCATCTGGGCCAGTGGCAGGAGTTCGGGAGGAAGATCGGGAGTGTGTTGCGACACGCTGAAGGACTCCGGTGTTCAGAACCATGAGGGCTATGGTGTCTGGATTTGCAGCCGGATTCCAGCCAAAAGCTTTGCTGTCAGCTATTTAGACGATGAAATGAAAGTGACATGGCAGGTTGGCATTGCGCTATTTCAGGGGACTAGGCCCTTCGCGAGCAGGCTCGCTCCCACAGTCAGATTACCTGTGGGAGCGAGCCTGCTCGCGAAAGGACTCGATCACTGCCCGGAAATCGCGCCATCCACGAGCGCCTGGGCCTCGACCACCAGCTGTTTCAGGTGCTCGTCGCCAATAAAGCTTTCGGCGTAGATCTTGTAGATGTCCTCGGTGCCGGACGGACGCGCGGCAAACCAGCCATTTTCGGTCATGACTTTCAGGCCCCCGATGGCCTGGTCGTTACCCGGGGCGTGGCTGAGGATGCTCTGGATCGTTTCGCCCGCCAGTTCAGTGGACTGGACCTGATCCGGCGACAGCTTGCTCAGCAGCGCTTTCTGCTGCGGGCTGGCCTTGGCATCGACACGTACCGAGAACGGCTCGCCCAGCTCGTCCGTCAGGGCGCGATAGGCCTGGCTTGGGTCGCGACCGGTGCGAGCCGTCATTTCGGCGGCCAACAAGGCCGGGATCAGCCCATCCTTGTCGGTGCTCCATACGCCGCCATCCTTGCGCAGGAACGAGGCTCCGGCGCTTTCTTCACCGCCAAAGCCAAGGGAACCATCGAACAGGCCGTCGGCGAACCACTTGAAGCCCACCGGCACCTCATAGAGGCGGCGGCCCAGGCGCTTGGCCACGCGGTCGATCAGGCCGCTGCTGACCACTGTCTTGCCGACCGCCGCATCGGCACGCCATTGCGGCCGATTCTGGAACAGATAATCGATGGAGACCGCCAGGTAATTGTTCGGCGCCAGCAAGCCGCCACTCGGCGTCACGATGCCGTGGCGGTCATGGTCCGGGTCGCAGGCGAAGGCCACGTCGAAGCGCTCCTTCAAACCGATCAACCCTTGCATGGCGTGGCTGGAGGACGGGTCCATGCGGATCTGCCCGTCCCAATCGACCGTCATGAAGCGGAAGGTGGAATCCACCTGGGTGTTGACCACTTCCAGGTCCAGTCGATAGTGCTCGGCGATGGCGGGCCAGTAGCGCACGCCAGCGCCGCCCAGCGGGTCTACGCCCAGGCGCAGCCCTGCACCACGGATCGCGTCGAAATCGATGACGTTGCCGAGGTCTGCCACGTAGGTATTGAGGTAATCGTGACGGTGAGTAGTTTCCGCCTTGAGTGCCTGTTCGTAGCTGATGCGCTTGACGCCGGCCAACTGGTTGGCCAACAGCTCGTTGGCCTTGGCTTCAATCCATTTGGTGATATGGGTATCGGCCGGACCGCCATTGGTGGGGTTGTATTTGTAGCCGCCACTTTGTGGCGGATTGTGCGACGGCGTAATGACGATGCCGTCAGCCAGCCCAGTGGTCCGGCCACGGTTGTAGCACAGGATGGCGTGGGAAATCGCTGGCGTCGGGGTGTACTCGTCACCCTCGGCGATCATCACGGTCACGCCATTGGCGGCCAGCACTTCCAACGCGCTGGCTCCCGCCGGAGTCGACAGTGCATGTGTGTCGATACCGACAAACAGCGGTCCGTCGATGCCCTGGGCTTCACGGTACAGGCAGATCGCCTGACTGATGGCCAGTACGTGCCATTCGTTGAACCCCAGATCGAACGAACTGCCACGATGCCCGGAAGTGCCGAACGCGACGCGCTGGGTCGCAATCGAGGCGTCGGGCCGGCCGGTGTAATACGCCGTCACCAGTCGCGGGATATCGATCAACAACTCTGCCGGCGCCGGCTTGCCCGCAAATGGACTGACTGTCATGCAAAACCTCGGAATGGAGTGGCTCGGAAAAATGAAGGCAGTTTACTGACAGTTCGACCATCACGCGACGGGTTCGATCCATCGCCCCGCGATCAGAATTGTTCGAGCCTCAAGGCCTCGGCCAGTGCGCAGAAGGCCGCTTCCCGGCCGCCCACGCCGTCGAGAGCATGAGCCAACCGAAAATGCTGGTCATATCGTCCTTGGGTGCTGAACAGCTCTCCCGGCGCGATGACGATTCGCCGGGCGAGCAGCCGTTGGAAAACCCGCCGCAGATCGACCTGGCGTGAAGAGCGTACCCAGATTGTTGCGCCGCCCTCGGGCTCCTCCCATTCCAGGCAGTTTCCGACTCGCTCGCGCAACAGTTGCGTCGCCGACGCGGCGCTTTCACGTAGGAGGCGTCGCAATACCAGTAGATGCTGGTCGATCCGGCCATTGTTGTATAAACGCGCAATCGCTTTCTGGCGAATCGGCGAAAGACGAAATGCGCGCAACAGGAAATGACGCTGCAACATCAGCGTCAGCTGACGCGACAGCACATAACCGTAGGGCGCCTCGGCCCCTATGGTTGTCTCGAAGGTGGAATACACGATCAGCCGGTCCGGGTCGAGCCACTCTCGAAAAGGCAACGCGCCGGGCTCGAATACCAACTCCGTATGGCTGTCGTTCTCCAGTACCCACGTGCCGTACTGTTCCAGCAGACGCGCCAGTGCTCGCCGGTCGGCTGCACTTTTCAACCTGCCCCTGGGCATGCTCAACACCGAAGACACCACCATCAGGCATACCGTTTCATTCGCCAGCAACCGCTCCAACTGTTCAATATCGATTTCCCCCTCGGCCAGCAAGGGCAGCTCGATGACGCGGATATCGGCCGCTTGCAACAAACGCAGGACGGTCCATTCGCAGGGCGACTCCACGAGCACCGTATTGCCCTTGAGTGCCAGCACTGCAATCAGGATTTCCAGAACGCCGCGCAAGTCAGCGCCGATATAGACGTCATCGGCACTCCAGCATCGCGACGGTGAAGAGGTGTAGCGTGCCGCCAGTGCGGTACGCAACTCCTGCTCTCCCCAGGGCTGCAGCGGATGTTGTGAAGCGCGCGGGTACTGGCGCAGGAGCTCGCGTTCAAGCAACAGAAGCGGACTGTCGAGCGGCTGCAACGAAGCCGGTTCATCACCGCTGAGCACCAGCATGCCTGGGCGACGCGCGTTGACGTACAGGGTCTCCAGCAAATCATCGCCATCGCCAAGAGTGGAAACGCTGACCATCGGCAATGCGTAGTATCCGGACTTGGCAATCGAATAGACCCGCCCTTCCTTTTCCAGCAGGGAATAAGCGTACTGGATGGTGGATATGGAGACATTGAGGCGCTCCGCCAGCTGCCGCAATGACGGCAGACGCACCCGAGCATCAGCGCCCAGCTCATTGATCAGGTTCGTCAGGTACCGATAAACCGCCTGGTAGGTGAAGTCTGTTTCACGGTGGCCCTTCATGAGACTGGGCCGCCGAACCGAACCTTCACCAACCGGGCCCGGGCGATCGCGACAAAATACGTCAAACCCCGTCCCTCAGCGCCGCGCTGCACGTTCGCCGGGATCATCGGCGCCCTGCCCGCCCTGGTCCGTATCAGCGCGCTCCATGGCCGTTTGCGGGTCCGCCCGGATGATCTCCGGCTCCGGCGTGGTGATTCGGGCCCGGTACAACTTGCACAGCATCGTAACGGGCAGGCCACTGACATCGACCATCCAATGCGCCACCTGATCCGTGACCGGGCCGCCCCGCAACGCCCTGTGCAGATCGGGCATGCCCACCAGCATGCCGGGATGACAGCACCGCAGGAAATGCTCCAGGCCGGCGCCCTTTTCAACGAAGGGCGCAAACAGCATGCACACCAGTTGCGTTTCGTTCAGATTCAGATTTTTTTCCGTTTCCAGGGCGATCACGGTTCGACGCTCGGGAATCTCCGACGGTGAACCCAACAGCCCCTGGACCTGCTGGCAGACGGGCTCCGGCATACGCTTGCGGTGCATGACCATGATCATGCGTTGCACATAATCGGTGTAGCCAGCCGCATAGCCGCGTTCCTGCTGATGACAGGCCTGCAAGCCACATAGGTGGGCCGAGAGGTACGGGCTCAGGTATTCATGCTCAAGCGATGGCGCAACCAGCTCATCGGAGCTGACGCCGAGGAATTCGCTGAACAACGCCCAGTTGCTTTCCTCCAGCCGCTCGGTGATCAGATCATCAATACGGATGTGCCCCACTTGCCGGCAGGCCTCCAGCCGCCCTTCGGGTTGCCAGACACCCAGGTGCTCCTGGCCATAAAAACGCCGGAACAGGTCACTGCCCAGGAAATCGAGTTGGGCAAACAGGCCGTCGAATCCACCCACGGGCTCAAACACCAGACCGATCTTGCGGGTCGCCCGGCGCAACCCGGACAGGAACTGCTTTTGCTGGCGTGGCGTGTCGCAACTGACCCATGAATCCACGCCCGCATCCCAGCGAGCCATGTTCTTGTAGAACTCCGCCATCGCCAGGTAGCCTTCGTCGCCCACGCCCAGGAGGCTGTCGGAGGAACGCAGGTGCCCAAGCATCAGCATGTCAGTGCGATTGGCCTCGCGCCCTTGCGCCGATAACGGCTTGGAGCGATCAAACGGCACCACCTCTCGATTGTCCGCCATCAGTAGCTCCACCCGTGGGTCGTCGTAGAGAAACAGAGCGCTGTAGCAACAGTGGATATTCTCCAGGGTGGCCTGGGTCATCTCGCCCAGGCGTGGCGTGGCGACGCGCAGGTCGAAAGTCGTCGGATGCCGGCCAGCAATGCTCAACTGCGCGGCGCGCAGGGCCGTCAGCGCATAGAACCCCTCCCGACTGCCATTCTGGGCCACCAGCACCCGATAGGTGCCGATTCGATCAATACCGCCAGCGGCGACGATCAATCGCTGGACCAGAAGCTGCAGTGCGGTCCGTTCCGCACGGGAATAAAATTCCAACAAGCGTTGCAATACCTGTTGATATACGTAAGTCATTGCCTGCTGATGAATTGCACTCATAACTTTTACCTAAAATCCGTTTATCGACGCCGCACCCACACCACTTTGTTGCTCGACGCGCCAGTCGGGTGAATGCCTTTGCCATTTATTAAGAGTATTGACGATACACTTTGCTTTCGCGCGATGTAATTAATCTACACATGTATGAATCGTGCCCCCTGCTTTTCTCTTTTCGCCAAAAGCACCCGTATTCATTGGTCTTCGCCCACCTACCAAACCGTCCTAGGAGATTTCTTACAGCGTCCCACAGACAATGGAGACAGAAAACAAGGAATATGCCGAGCGACGCTTTACCTCTTGCCAAGATAATCTTCTTCAAGGCAGCAGGCGACCCAGGGCAAACAACACCCCGGACACTTTAAATAGGAACAAGAAACAGCAGACGGCCGCGCAGACGAGTGCTGCGCAGCAATTCCTCCTTGAGTTCGAAAGTCAGTATTCAATTATCAAGACTTGAGTAATGATTAAAAGATACAGATTGGCGGCAAAAACCAGTTCAGTTGCTTTTTGCAAGATGCCGCCTTTCGACAGACGAGAGTAAACAGGGTCGTTGATTCGTGCGCAGTTATGCGCAGGCCTGCTGAAGGACAGACACACAGAACGGTCAAAAAGACTGGCCAGGGCGGCCGAAAACAGCGCAAGAGTCGAAACGATGACTCTTGCGCAAGAGAGGAAATCAGGCGGGGTCGATTACCTGGAGGGCAACGCGTTCACGGCAAGGGCATTCGCCCATGTACCGATGGGCCTCGACGAACTCGGAGAACGGAAACACCCGAGTCTTGAGGGGCAACAGGACACGGTCGGCGGTCAATTGGTTGATATCACGCAACGCCCGTTGCAACGCGACCTGGTCCTGGAGAATGCCCAGCTCCGGCTTGCCGGTGAAATTGCCGATGCAGTGGACAAAGAACTGGATGTTCTTCTGGAACGCCGCGCAGGCTGGAAACGGTGTCTGGTTGCCGCCCTGCAAGCCATACAGCACCAGGCTGCCACGGGGCGCCAGGACATCGCCGAGCAGCGACATCTGCGGCCCGCCCAAGCCGTCGAACACCACATCGACGCCACGGCTGTCGGTGAGCTTGTTGATTTGCATCAACAAGTCCTGCTCTTCGGTGACGATGACTTTTTCGGCGCCCAGCGACAGCAGGTATTCACGCTCTTCAGCCGTCTTGGTGGCGGCGATCACCCGCACGCCCAACGCCTTGCCAAGTTGCACGAAGGAAGGACCGGCGCAATGGCTGGCATCGGTCACCAGCGCAAATTGCCCGGGCTTGACCCTTGCCAGGTCCATGTAGGCGAAATAGGCGATCAGCAGCGGCGTGTAATGAACCGCGGCTTCGATCGGGCTGAGCACGTCGGGATAGCGGGTCAAAGCGGTGCGCGGCAGGACGATGACCTCACCGTACACCGGATAATCGTTCGGGCTCTCGGCGGGGAAGCTGGCGACTTTGTCGCCCACGGCCAAGTCATCGACCCCGTCGCCGACGGCTGTCACCACGCCGGCCATTTCATGGCCCAGGCCTGAAGGCAGGCGCGCCTGGGACGATGCCAGGTTCTGGCGCCACAGGGTGTCGTACCAACTGATGCCGATCGCTTCGACGCGGACCTGCACTTCTCCTGGCGCAGGAAGAGCCGCCGCATGCTCTTCGCATTTGAGCACCTCGGCACCACCAAACTTGTGAAAACGGATCGTGCGGGACATCGCAAACCTCGTCAAAGTAACCTCTAATGCCATGAACTCTATCCGGGCTTTGTAGCCAAGACCATCAGTGGCTATTAATAGTCGACATGCCTGTCATTGATTCCGCAGCAAGAAAACTGAACCGGCCCTGTAGGACCCCGCCCTGAAAAATGCAATTAGCCGGTGCAGAGTACCAGCCTTTCCCCGTAAGATTCATGCCGGCCATTGTTCCCATATGGCCGCCCACGTCAAGCTTGCCGAATCTGCCAGGACCCCAGATGAATCGTAATGACCTGCGTCGTGTCGACCTGAACCTGTTGATCGTGTTCGAAACATTGATGCATGAGCGCAGTGTGACCCGCGCCGCCGAGAAATTGTTCCTCGGCCAACCGGCCATCAGCGCCGCGCTGTCGCGCCTGCGCAGCCTGTTCGACGATCCGCTGTTCGTGCGCACCGGGCGCAGCATGGAGCCCACCGCGCGGGCGGTGGAAATCTTCGCCCTGCTCTCTCCGGCCCTGGATTCGATTTCCACGGCGGTCAGCCGGGCGGCGGAATTCGATCCTGCCACCAGCACCTCGGTCTTTCGCATCGGCCTGTCGGACGACGCCGAGTTCGCCCTGCTGCCGATGCTGCTCAAGCGCCTGCGGGCCGAAGCGCCAGGCATCGTGCTGGTGGTGCGCCGGGTCAATTACATCCTGATGCCGGGCTTGCTGGCCTCTGGCGAAATCTCCATCGGCGTCAGCTACACCGACGACCTGCCGGCCAACGCCAAGCGCAAGGTCTTGCGGCGCAGCTCGCCGAAAGTGCTGCGCGCCGACACCGCGCCGGGACGTCTGACCCTGGACGAATTCTGCGCCCGCCCCCATGCGTTGGTGTCCTTTGCCGGCGACTTGAGCGGGTTCATTGATGAAGAGTTGGAAAAGCTCGACCGCAAGCGCCATGTGGTATTGGCCGTACCGCAGTTCAACGGCCTGAGCACGCTGTTGTCAGGCACCGACATCATCGCCACCGTGCCCGACTACACCGCCGAAGCACTGACCGCCGCTGGCGGCGTGCGCGCTGAAGACCCACCGATCCCGGTGCGCAGCTTCGAACTGCACATGGCCTGGCGCGGCTCCCAGGACAACGACCCGGGCGAACGCTGGTTGAGATCGCGGATTCAGATGTTTTTTGGGGACCCTGAGAGTCTTTAGACGTCGTCTGGCAGGCTGTTCGGCTGATCATTTCTGCCTTTTCATAGGCCATGGAGATCTATCCACTTCCAGAGGATGAGACACCTGGGGGCAAATCTGGGGGCATGCTTTGGGGGGGTTGAAAAGGATGCCCCCCAGCCCAAGCTCCAGCAGCCCCCTGTCGAAGAATTGCCCGGTAGATGGGCGCCCCCTACAAGACAGCCCTGGGTAGCGACAAACGTAATGACACGTTCCGCATCGGCGTGGACGGCAAGTTCTGAGCTGCTTGCCGTAAAGGCCTGACCGCGCCTTCACCGGTGCCTTTAAAGCGTTCCCTAGAAGGGGGACGGATTTATTGCTTGCTAGAGAAATCCGTCCCCTTTCTACATCCGCCGCGGCCTACCAGGAAGGCAAAAATACTGTTCGCAACGAACTACAAGCTGGCAACATGCGAGCCTGAATAACTTGATGATGGATGCATCCAGGCACATGTTCGATATCACCGATGAAGATATTGGCCGGCTCAACGACAAAGATTTGCGCAGCCTGGTGGGTTTGCTGTGTGGGGCTGAGCTGAGGGCCGGCGGATTATCGACGGCCTTTGTGCGTTGGGGCGGCGATCAGAACAGCCCGGACGGTGGTCTCGACGTCGTGATTGAAATCCCTCTCGCCAATCCGGTGCAAGGCTTCATCCCGCGTAATCGCACGGGTATTCAGGTCAAGAAATCCAATATGGCCGCTGCGTCAATCACGAGCGAAATGCGCCCGAAGGGTCAACTGCGCCCGGTCATCGCCGATCTGGCGAAAAACAACGGCGCCTACATCATCCTCAGCGGTGCAGCATCCACCACCGACTCTGCCCTGAAGGAACGGCTCGCCGCAATGTCCGCTGCCCTGCATGACTGTGCGGATGCCGAAAAGTTGTCGCTGCAATTCTACGACAGCAGTCACATCGCTACATGGGTACGCGCTCACCCCGGCATGGCCACCTGGGTACGCGAGAAAATCGGCAGACCGTTGAAAGGCTGGCGATCCTGCTATCCCGAGTCCTGGGTCAACGGCAAGCGCACATACTACGTGCCCGAGGAGCATGTCCAACTGCACAAGAGCGACCACGGTCGCACGCTATCCACGGTGTCGGTCATCAATGAAATACGTAATCGGTTGTCCGGGCCTGGGCGGGCCGTACGCCTGCTCGGGCTCTCCGGCGTGGGCAAGACCCGCCTGGTCCAAGCCTTGTTCGACAAAGACGTCGGTGTGAATAGCCTGGCACCTGCCGTTGCCATGTATACCGACCAAAGCAATGCTCCCGATCCACACCCCGTGGAACTGGCGACTCGCCTCCAGGCGGAAAAACGCCCAGCGATTCTCATCGTAGACAATTGCCCCGCCGAGCTCCATCAACAATTGGCCGACTTTGTCAGCGCTACAGACAGCACGCTCAGTGTCATCACGGTGGAACACGACATCCGCGATGGCGATACCGAGGCCCAGGATTACTTTTTATTAAACCCTGCGCATCCCAGTGTGATTGCGACACTGGTGGCGGAACATAATCCGCAACTCTCCGACACCAATATCCAAAGGATCTGCGAGTTCGCCGGGGGCAATGCGCGCATCGCACTGATGCTTGCCACGAAAACCGGTCATATCGCCTCGTTCGACAATGATCACCTGCTGCGCAAAATCGTGTTGCAGAAAGAAAACGATTCTAACGAGCTGCTGACCGTAGCCAAGGTCTGCTCACTGGTTTACTCATTCAACGGTGACGATGCCGGGGACCACGCACACCCTTGCGAGATCCCAATGCTAGCGAGGCTGGGAGATATGCGGGTGCGCACGTTCCGCGCCAATCTTGCCAAGTTGCAGCGCCGCAGCATCATCCAACAGCGCGGTCGCTGGAGAGCATTGCTGCCACAAGCCATCGCCAATCGACTCGCCGCCCAGGCCTTGGAGGAGATATCGATGCAAGAACTCCTTACGCACCTGGCGAACAACCAGACACCTCGTCTTGCAAGATCATTTGCACGTCGCTTGGGTTTTCTGGATGGCAATCAGACCGCCAAAGCCATTGCGAATCAATGGCTGAGCCCCGGCGGGCTGCTCGCCGACCCCGCAACGCTTGGCACAGAGCAGATCGACATGCTGTTCAGTGTGGCGCCCCTGGATCGCACGCGCACGTTCGTACTTATCGAAAAGGCCACGCGGTCGAAAGACTCTTCGCTGCTTAAAAGAAAGCATGACCTGAGTCTGCTTCTGCACTTCCTCGCGCGTGAGGCGCAGGACTTCGAAAAAACGCTCACCTTGCTGGTCAAACTGCTGGAGGGGGACAATTCCAACGCTGAAAAAAATAGCGTCGAGGACGTCATAAGCTCGCTGTTTTCCATGGCCTGGTCGGGCACCCGGGCCACGGTCTCGGCCCGACTGCAGGTCGTCGGCAAACTGATCAATGGCGCGTACGCACACGAGCGGCAAGCAGGTTATCTGGCGTTGAAAAGCATGCTGGAAACCCGCTATTTCAAAGTGATCGGCAGCTACTTTGGCGGCGGGTCGCTGTACGACGCAGGCTTTGCGCCGCAAAGCGTCGAAGAGGTTGAGCAATGGCTCTCCACCGTCCTGGAGTTCGCGACCCCCATTGCGCTCTCTAACAACGACCAGGGCTTTGCAGTACGCAACGTCATCGCAGAGCAATCACATAACCTTTGGCTGATCGAGCCGGTGTCGGCAGAACTGGACACCCTTTACCGCAACATCGCCGCATCCGGTTACTGGCCTGAGGGCTCGCGCGCCGTGCGCAAAACCCTGGGTGAAACTGACGAGCGCTTTAATCCGAAGGTGTTGGCCCAGCTCAGCGCGCTGGACGTTTCGCTGTCTCCACAGCACCTGACGGATCGCGTGATGCAGATAATTGAGTACCAGAGCGTCAGTAGCGGTGCATTGGAGCACATGGACGCAACCGCAAAACAGCGCTACTTCGACACGCTCAAGGCCACGGCCAAAGAGCTCCTGGGCGAGCCCGAAACATTGGACACGCTGCTGCCGACGCTGGTCAATGATAAGCAGGGGGGCGAACTGTTTGGCGCCGCGTTGGCCGCGCAGGCACCCGAGCCACTGGTGCTCTGGAGAAAGGTACTGGACAGCTTTGCACCTGAACCCTCGAACCTGCGCTTCATCCTCGACTTTATTCAGGCAACGCAAGAAACAGATGAGGCGCTGGCGGATACCTTGATTGATGCACTGCCTCACTACCCACAGCTCAATGATCAGCTACCCATCATCTACGGCTGTATCGGGATGAATGCTCGCACAATGCCGCGCCTTCACGCTGCCCTTGCCAGCACCCCGATCAAGGCGTTTGGGTTCTTCGGCCATAGCACGTTCTACGCGCAGATCGACTTCATTGAACTGGAGCGTTTCATTCATACCCTCCATGAGCTGCCGGGTGGGGCTCGTGTCGCGCTGAAGCTTGTCTCGCAGCGCATGTTGACGAATGCTGCCACGGAAGGTGCGCGCTGGGCACCGACTATCCGGGCGATTTTGGAGGTGTATCTGTTCCCCCAAGACAAAGGCTCCAGAATGCCCGGAAACATTGGCGAGCTGGTAGCTATTGCCTTGAAAGGTGCTGAAGGCGCAGTGATTGCCCAGCGATTGAGTGGTGCGTTTGTTGTTCATCCGAGCGTTCGCAACGTCAACGTTTACGCCTATGGCGACCTGCTTGAAGGACTGCTGCAGGTACAGCCCGCCACCGTACTGGACAGGCTTTGCTGCACAGACCCCGAGACCACGTTGATAGCCCAAGACTTCTTGCACCATTTCAGGTCGGTAGAAAGGGATGTTTTCATGCGGGCACCTCTGGCCGCACTGCTGGCTTGGTGCAATACGCAATCCCTTACTCGCTGTCCGCTGCTCGCCAGCATGATCAATCCCTTGCGCAAAACGCCACCGAACGAAACCTTCGAGTGGAGCGAACTGGCCACCCAACTGCTCGCCATCGCGCCGGCCCCAGACGAGGTACTGGATGAATTACTCGATGCTCTAGATGTGCTCTACGTTTCTCATAATCGCAGAGAGAGTTCGGAGGTGAAGCTGAAACTGCTTAAGCAGTTGGATTGCGCGCGGATCTCATCACCTGCAAGGTACAACCAGACAATCAACGACATCAGCAACGCATTAGCTTGCGCGGAAGATGAAGAGCCTTTTGCCAGAGGGTTTGAGTAAGGCGTTTCATAACCGCTCGATTCCTACGGGCCCACTGGCATCGAGTAGTCCAAATATCGGGTCAGGCCGATAGCATGAGCCCATTGACGATATTGACAGGTCCTGTTTAAAAGTCGGCATCGCGGGCTATCCATGCGGGGACATTACAGATGAAGATCACTTGGCAACTCTGCTTGACGTACGATGAGGCGAAAGATCGCCATCGCGTCATTTACCTTCACGAATGGGACGATAAGCCATTCTACTGGGGAAAAGCACACAACAGCTTTTTCGGCGGCGGTAAACGCCAGATTGGCGACCTCCATGCAACCGGTAGGTACAACTCGGGCTATCGGCACTGGATCGAAGGGTGTCTCAGGCATGGAGCGAAACTCTATGTCGGACAACTAAGCGATCTCGCTTTGACAAATATCAATGAAGTAGAAAATTACCTTATCCATGAATACGGGCACGAAATGAATATCCGCGTGCGTATGCCACCCGTGCCTCTAGACATTGAGCACCTGGGCGACGTTCCTGCCTCGATCGCACAGAGGCGAACGAAGGATACGGAGATCACCTGCGGATCTCGTGATTTAGCGTGAAGCTGTAGAAGAATCAGCATGGAAATCTCAGAACATCAGCAACAGCTTCTTAGGATTACTCGTCACGAAGCGGCCCACTTGTCGTAGCTGAAGCGATGGGATTCGCGGGGCAGCGCATCTCGATTCATTATCAGGATATTGACCGCTACCACGGAAAAGCAGATCACGACCTGACCGAACGTTGTGGCTCCTTGGATGAGGTGAAGCAGTACGCAATCCGGCGAACGATTACGCTAATGGCCGGGGCCATTGGTGAGGCGCTAGATTCGGAGGGACGAATCGACAGTACAGAGGCTGACCGAATCTTCGAAGGTGCAGACACTGGTGTCTGGCAGCGATAGGTCCACGTCACACGCATTTATCCATCTGATCCACCACATCAGCGAGCCTGAATCAGCCTCCCCTGCCGACATAAAAAATCAGCTATGGAAGCAAGCCGTGGCTGTGACTTACATGCACGCAAATGTCGTGGAGGGGATCGCGCAAGCCCTCATAGCCACTATGGTCCTCAAGCCCGACGGCCTTCACATGGAGTTGACCAACCAACAAATCGAAATTCTGTTAGGTCAGAGCATCCCCAGGATGGACAGTCAACTGGAAGCGCTCTGCAAGGAAATTAACGGCCTGACGAAGCAGATGGATGACACGCTTCGGCCTGTGCTCTAACAAAGCGTCAGTGGCGTGGGGGGGCCCCAGGATTGAGATCGCGTCCGCTATGAAATAGGCGGACACCATCGCCCCTCAATAGGAGGGTTGGAGTGCTCTAGGCCGAAGGAGCAGTCACTCTTTGAAGACGCTTATCAGACCATCAATCACCGGGATGAAACTTTCGGCGTGGGGGGATGGCATACCTACGCTCTCTGGCCACTCTGAGAGATGTTGAGCAAAGATGAATTTACGTTTTGCTGGATCACTGTCTGTGGCTTCGGCGCGTTTTAGGGCTTCGAGCAAGCCCAACCTCTTCTCCATCACCAGCTGTAGCAATTTTTCAAGCTCTTCGATCGTGAGGAAGAACATGCGCTGCACCGGTATCTGGAGGCTCTCGGAGTAGGCAGCGTAAATCTCGCTCAACTCTTCCTGTCCTACAGCACTAGCCAAGCTGACACCGTTTCCGATGTATAGCTCCTTGTAGGTCACCACAATCAGATACGTTTCAGGCCTCGCTCTGATGATTAGGTCAGCGTCCCCGAGAGCAAAAAGCCTTTCGTTGACGGCGTGGGCCTGCTCAACAGCCTTGAGCAAGGAAGTCGAGGTCGCCCCCCGCACTACCTCTCGCAAATGAGCAGCTTTACCACGAGGAGCCATTTCGACAGCTTTGGCCTCAATGTAAATGTTGGCATCTCCATCTACGACCAGGAAATCAACCAGCTTACCCTTCTCTACTAGTTTTTTCTCTAGAGCCTTTTCATCACGGTACACCAGACCTGTGGTGGCGATCATACCACCGATATATGCCTCAAAACGTCTTCCAAAGTTGAGCCTAAACTTCTCACTATCTGTTTTTTTCAACGTATCAAAAACGAAGTGATCGAGATTTTTCGCAAGCAATTGAGGATAGACACAGCAATAATAATCCATACTCTTTAGCAGCGGGAATCTGAGAAAAGGAGTTTCCTCGATAAACTCACTAATTCGACGCATCTTTGAATCTTGATTGCGCAACGTATCGGGCAATTCAGAAATAGGAATCGATATGGCTTTCAAAAAAGCATCAACATGCTTCGAATCGATCTCGTGCTCGATGGGTGAAAAGTAATCTCGTCGAAAGAGTGGGAGGCAGCCATCTTCCATAAAACGGCTTAAAAGCCCCAATGACAGCCGTATGAATGAGGATATCGGCAACCCCACTGCTTTGACGAAAGCTCTCTGAAAAAAATGCTCTTCGTTTACATTGAGAAACAACTGATTTTGGCGAGCGATAGCATCCAAATTGATTTTGTTCTGATATAAAAATTGCTGCGCAGCGAGCGCTCGAAAGAAGAGCGTCAGATCTTCATACTGGCTGGGTTTTCGGCCATCCCAAGACAGCCTATAGATTTTATTGATTAGCTCATCAAATTCTTGATCGCTTATTCGAGGACGACCACTTTGGGAGACCTGATCATCCACAAACACCCATTTCAGCAATACCAGATGAATCCACGGCTGCTTCCTTATCTGGTTGATTTGCTCTATTTCCTCGCGGTAGAGCAAGCCCATGGAAGCTGACAGGACGCTGACGGGCTCATACTTTCTGAATTTATTCCTGATTGGTTTGAGCTGCGCATAAAACTGCTCATCCGTAATAGACTTAGTGCTACTAGGACGCTGGACTTTAGGCGTACCCTGGTCCCCAATAACTGTATCCAGGATCGAGTGCTTTATATTCATTAAATGTCCTCTGTGATGCAAACAAACTCAAGCACGCCTTAAGGCTGTGAGGTTAACGGCAGGGGCCTCATGGCTGTCGTCAACCGAGTCCAGACGAAGATCCAGAAGATAGTGATAAATATGGACAGCCGAGCCGTTCACCGGCCGCGTCTCCCGGTATCCTCTCAAATGAGGACGGTCTTTATCAAGCGTGAGGGTGCCCCGACTGTCGAACCCAGCATAAATGGTTTCATTGACCCACCGCTCGTATTCCGAGTACAAACACCGGAAGTTGCCGGTCGAGTAAACGACAATGGCAATGGAGGTAACCCCCAGCGAGTTGTATCCTGCGATCTTGTTGAGATGGTCTTCGGCCGTCTTGCGTTCGAAACGGCGCAGGCGGAAGGTCTCGACAATGGAAATGCAATTCGTGCCTACGTAAATGCCACCATCAATTTCCCCTACCCGTTTTTTCGAGGCAGAACTGCCCACCCTCGCTTGGTCTTTCACCGTCTAGCTCAAATAATCCAAGCGATGGCCCAACAGCGAAGTCAACCAGTCATTGATCATGTTTTCCTGGTCTATCGACATTGGTGCGTCACCGTCCGTGGGGTGGTACAAGGTGTTCTTTCGTGTCAGAAGCTTCTGGGCCACTCCGTACATATTGTTTGCAAGGAAAGCTTCCAACTATCGCCCTGCTCTGCCTGACCAAACACCAGGCTTTGCTCGTGCGGTGGAAATGCGCAGATTTCCTGCCACATGACCCTCGCCTGCGTGTGGTTGGGCTTGATGTACAAGTCAATCACATAAGGAGAACGCTTCAAGCGCAAGGCGTTGTTCTTCCTGAGATCCCTTTCCAGCGCTTCGAATGCCTGCTTCTGCCCGGCAGTAATTCGACATGCAGCTTTTCGACCTCATGCAAATGCGCCAGTGCCTCATCCACCTGCCCTTGTTCTTGAAGATACACGCAACGGACATGCACGAGCTCGCAAGACAGTAGAAAGCGCTCCGGCACATCACGCCAGACATAATCGAACTCTTGCCGCTGCTTGCATTCCAACAGAAGCTCCAGTGCCTCCTCGAAATCCAAGGCCCCTGCGTCCTGCGACTCAACAGCACGATAGACCTCGCGCCACTGCACATAGCGTTGCCAGCTCTCGCTGCCTACCTTGCTCGCCCCCTCCTTTTCTGCGAGGGCACGACTCGCCTTGAGCCTTCCCGTCGCATAGGAGATCTGCCGCTGCGCCTTTAGTAGGGCATCGAACAGGTTGAACGCACGCTGGGCATCGATACTTAAATAACAGTTCGCCATTAATTGCCGGGCATACCGAGAGACATCATCACTTGCCTGCGTGGCGTCGTCGAGGAACGCGTCCAGCCTGGCAATCCGTTTCTTATCGTTGAGGGTCGCGTCGTCTGGGGAGGCGTACATCAACTGGATAACAATTGCCGGGATCGCGAAAGGCCCGGTGTCCAGCGGATCGATCGCTGGGGGAATCTGTCTGGCAAAGCCATGCAGTCCCATAGCCTGATCCCCGTGCTACGCCGCATTTTCAAAGAGGCAGGATTGTCTGCGCAGCTGTATAGCAGCCACTCGATGCGGCGAGGTTTTGCGACTTGGGCCTCTGCGAACGGCTGGGATATCAAGGGGCTGATGAGCTATGTGGGCTGGAAGGACATGAGGTCGGCGTTGCGCTACATTGATGCTAGCGTGTCGTTCAGCGGAATTGCTTTGCGTGTGGCCCAGCAAGCGCCCTCCATTGAGGGTAAGAAGATTTCCGGCGATCACTCAGGCATTGATTGACGCTATCAGGCTGACTCTGCACGTTGTTTTAGATATTCGTGAAAGCAGGCATTCAGATGGATAGAGCGCTCGAACAAATATCCGCAGGTTCGCGAATCTGATCGACCCCCCATTGCTATCAGATTGTTCAGGTCACTAGCACCTAAACAGGTGAAAGTTGCCCTATCGCGAACGATCGCCCGCGATAGGGCATTGTTGATTAGCTAACTTGACCTCCTCCAGAACCACCAGGAGTCGTACCGCCCACCCCTAGCAACTGATCCACATAGCCTCTTTGACTAATGCTAAGCTTAATTTCGCCACTAGTCGGCACACCAAATACGGCCATAGCTTCAACTAAACTATCGACCTGGCTGGCTTCAAAAAAACTGGACTGCGAAGCGCTCACAGATATACCGTCTAAGCGAGAGCTTACATCGGAATACCAATTCTTCACTGTCATTTCAGCATCAGAGTCGAGAAGGGTAATCACTAAGTTATCATCTGACCGAGATAGCCAAAGCTGACTAAGTTCACCTTCCACTTCTAATATGTCGAAATCAGAATCATTAGAATGATTGTCAATTACGTCACGACCAGAATTTTTATCCATTGCATATTTATCGCTTCCATCGCCTCCTATCAAATAATCATTTCCATATCCGCCATAAATTACGTCATCACCAGCACCACCAATTAATAGGTCGTCACCTGAGCTTCCCGTTATGTATGATGAGTCTCCAGATTCGTCTGAGATAGTAGAGAAATTATTAACGTCCGGCTCATCCGAATAGACCGGAGAGACATAGCCAGTAGTCATTGGGATATTCAGGTGTGCTCGAATATCTTCAGCCGACAGATTGCCGTCATCCAATCGGAACTGGTTTACCATATTATCTCCGCCATCTAGCCAGTTCAAAAAGGTGACCTGATCTCCATTGCCACCCCACGAAACCTTCAAATCATTAGTATCGGCTTGAACGCTTTGCAAAAAACCTGCGATGGTTAATCCTTGGAAAACCGCCGCATCATTACCGCCTCCTTGATTGTCAACTACGTCTTGTCCATGTCCATTTGAGAAATGGTAAAGATCATCTCCTCTCCCGCCAATAAGGAAGTCGTTTCCTACGCCGCCAGTTAGTGAATCATTTCCCCAGCCCCCTTCAAGCCTATCAACCCCGGCGCCGCCATCCAAGGTGTCATCACCGTTGAAGCCTTGAAGAAGATCATTTGCGTCAGTGCCAGAAAGAATACCGTCTCTTGCGACCTCATCAACAACTTTATTATAAAAACTGTCAACTGGAGGTGCGACATTAAGAACTTGGTGCACCTCAACACTTGTAATAGTCTGTCCGTAAGAGTCCGAAAGGCTCTCTATCTGATGTTTAGTGTCCAAAAAATAATTCTGGAAAACTACATTGCCACCATAGCTAGACGAGAAATCTAAAATAAGGTCGTTTTCTGATCTAGACATACTTTGCTTGATTTCTTCAAGGCTTGCCCCATTCATAACCGAAAACGAGTCAACACCATCATCATCTCTGATAATTACACTTCCACCCATATAACTATAGGTGTCGTTGCCAGAGCCGCCGTCCAGCATAGAGAAACCTTCGGTGATGCTTAACTGATCCGCACCACCACCGCCATATAGGTAATTATTGCCCGACCATCCATCCTGATAATCGCTAATAAAATTATCATGGATATTAACGGGCAAAGGGCTGAGTAGTAACTCAATTTCCTCAGAGGAAATTGACGAGCCAGTAGCGCCTGCTTCTATAAAATCTACAACAGCCTCCGCTGATCCAAATTGATTTTTGATTCGGAGTTGAGTGCGGAGATCGCCACTAGACAATACCAGCAGGTCATTGCCATCGCGATGGTATGACAGCTCGCTTAAATCCCAGGAATTTTTTATAACCACACCATCATAGCCGTTGATATTTGAATCTATTACATCGCTGCCCTCAAAATCATAAATATAACGGTCATTACCGTCCCCGCCATCCAGAACATCATCACCACGCCCACCTTGGATTATGTCGTCGCCGTCGGCCCCTCTCAGAATGTCAGATCCACTTCCGCCAATTAGCGTATCTGAACTAAATCCACCTACAAGAGTATCGTTGCCTTCCCAGCCTCGCAGCTCGCCATTACCTTTTATAGTGTCGTTTCCAATACCACCGCTAATTGCAACGTGAGGCGACACAATCGAATCGATAGTGTCAATAATAATGTCTTGAACGTCGGTAGGGTTGGGCGTTAATCCTAGATGACTCACTAAGTCGGAGAAAGAAATCTGAGTACCATCGGAAAGCCTAAAATATTCCACTCCATCCCCGTTTGCTCCATCCTCATGAGGAATGATAATGTTTAGATTTTTATCTTCTCCCCATGACAGATTCAAAGTATTGAAGAGCTGCAGACTCGTCAGACCGACTCCATCCTTCCATTGCTTTATTGTCTCTCGATCAATATTTTTTCCGCCTATGAATCTATAATCTACCCCTTCAGCAACCACCGTTCCCCATGATCCCACAAGATCTGAAAGAGAAACGCCGTCTGGTAACACAACGATATCAGAAGCTCCGCCGGTAGGGTCTACATATGTCCAAGAAGTGAAAGGCGGTACCTCGCTAGTCTGATAAATGGGGATAGAGAAATCATTAATCAGATCCGAACCTGTATCAGAGTCAACAACATATGTATCCGAACCATCCCCGCCTTCCAGTATATTCCGCCCCGTTCCTCCTGCCAGTAGATCGTCCCCCCAATAACCTCTGAGCGTGTCGTTGCCGCCGCCTCCTGAAATGGCTACCCCTTGGTGCAAGCCATGCATGATACGCGTAGGATCATCGACTGATGTAACTAAATCATCGCCAAGCCCGCCATGAAAAATATTTGCGTCCGTAATATATAAAGATCCGCCTGCATCACTTCCATTTACGATCAAGTGTTGCGTATCACTTACCGTATTAGTGTATATAAAGTCCTTATAGACGCGATCAGTACTTGTCGCATCTGGGTAAACATAGAACCCAATCAACTCGCCGCCGCTATCAAACCTTTCTACAATGATATCATTGAGATTATATGAAAACCCACTTCCCTCGCGAGCGGAATAAAACACAGGCGCACCTAATTGTCCGGCACTTGAAAGATTCGCCGCAGCTACAATGCGAGTTTCCTGATCCACAGTCGTACTTTCAATAACATTGCTAGTAATAACGCCTTGTATATTTGAATCACGAACCCAATATGGTGTCTCTGATACATCACCCTCTACAAATTTATGACTGACTATGAAGGTGTCACTTGTATATTGGTAAGCATAGTTGTAAGTGTAGTTATGGCGAAGCGTGCCATCAGACTCCAAGGAATAGCCTGAATCCAGCAACTGTAAAGAAAGTGCGCTTAACACCCTAGACTTGAAAGCTTGCTCGTAGTATTCATATCCAGCTGTATCGGTACTGCCAGACTGGGAGATATACTCATTCAGCGAGACAGTTTGATCTGATACTGTGACATCCCATTTCCCAATATTGTTATAATAATCTTTAACGGTTAATGAGTCGTCTAAGTTAGCATTCTCTATAATCAAGTCATCTCCATCCCTAGAGTACACTAGATTTTTAGGATCGACCGAGCTATCAATCTTAATCGTGTTGCGATCAGAGGCTTCATCGACAACAATGTCGTGCTTCATCCCGAGCTGAAAGATATAGGTATCATGCCCAGTCCCGCCTGCTAGGTTATCGTCCCCACGTCCGCCGAGCAGATAATCATCACCATCACTTCCATTGAGAGTATCATCGCCATCGCCACCGTAAAGCTTGTCGTCTCCCGCCCCTCCATCTAAATGGTCATCCCCTTGCCCACCATATAGAGAGTCGTTTCCTGCTTCACCGTAGATCAGGTCGTTTTGATAGCCAGCTTCTATTTTGTCATTTCCTCCGCCACCGTAAACCTCATCTACTCCTACGCTTCCATAGACCCTATCGTCATTATCTGTCCCAAACAAGATCCCGCCAGATGTATCATTTTGTATTAGATCCATGCCTGGGAGGCTGGCCATAACTTCCTTCAATGACAGCTCCGACCCATCTTGGAACGTAAAAGACGAAATGGCTCCCGTTATCCCCCCCACAATAATTATGCTACCGCCTGAGTATACAGCCTTTAAAGCGATATCCCCGCTCCCAACGTACACAGAGGAAAACGTTACTGAGTCGCGAGCAATGCCCTGTCCAAACTCAATAACGTTTGAAGACCGAACACCCAAGGCATCGGACTTAGCGTCAATAATTATGTCATTCCCATCATCCGCATTAAAATAATAAGTATCGTTACCATCTCCGCCGGAAAGCGAGTCATCCCCGGACTGACCGAAAATCGAATCATCTCCCGCCCCAGAGTTAAGTGTATCATTACCGCCCCCGCCTACCGCAGTCCCATAACTGTCCGCAGAGTTCAGCACTAAAGAATCTTTAACAAGCAACATCATTTCAGAGAAAGACAGGCTAATATCAGAAAACTCAAATACCGAGTGATATAATTTCTGGTAGTTTTGAAAGTAAATTGTGTCAGTACCGAAAGCTAACGACAAAAGCCCGGAGGAAGCCTGCTGAGCAGCGACGCTATATTGGGAAAAAGAATTCCCGAATACAAAGATATTGCTGCCTCCCTCGTCGCGCACGACATCTACTCCATCTCCATTGTTGAAGGCGTAAACATCGCCTCCCAAGCCTGCGCCTAAAACGTCGTTTCCTAGCCCGCCTTCGATATAGTTATCTCCAGCTCCGCCATTTATTTCATCGCTTCCTGATCCGCCATAAATTACATCGTCGCCTCCCATTGCATCTATTATGTCGTTCCCACTTCCCCCGTCGATAAAATCGTTACCATGCAGAGCAATATTTATATTCTTGCCATCGTCGCCAGCAAGAATGTCATCACCCTCGCCGCCAAAAATCGTATCTGAGCCCAATCCACCATGTACGGTGTCATCACCCCTGCCAGCATCAATGAAATCGTCACCAGCAAGATTGATGCTCACATTGTCGCCATCACCGAATACTGTGTCATTATCATCGCCTGCCATAATAGTATCGGAGCCACCAGCTCCAATTATGAAGTCCGAGCCGCTGCCTCCATCAATGATGTCGTCTCCTTGCGATAATTGGGATTCAAAATCCCCATATAGAAGGTCATCCCCTGCGCCCCCAGATATCACATCATCAGCGCCGCCACCGTAAATCCTATCAGCCCCTGCGCCGCCTTCAATGTGGTCGCTGCCATGGTATTGCTCCTCTAGTGAGCCATCGCCTCCATCACCGTGGATCGTGTCATCACCAGTCCCGCCAAGTAAGACGTCGTTCCCGCCGTAACCATAAATGTAATCGTTCCCCTCACCACCATCTATAAAGTCATTACCGTGTTGATTTCCGGGCACGTATTTTATATCGTTATCCCCAACCAACAGGTCAGTCCCCGCTCCTCCATAGATTATATCGTTGCCAGCGTCCCCGCTAATTAGATCGTCACCATCCTCCCCCTCCAAAAGATCCTTACCCTTGCCGCCGGAGATGAAATCATTTCCGTATCCCCCGTTAATGATATCGTCGCCTCCGTCTATAGACTGTGAGTAACTCGCTCCCTCTACAATCAAAGTGCCAGACTTCTCGTTGCGCTCTGTATGAAAGCCCCACTGATCCGTCGTCCTGCTTTTTTCTGCATCGCCTAGAAGAGCATCATCACCAGCGCCACCTGTAAGCAAATCATCACCTTGTCCACCTAGCAGTAGGTCATTATTGGTGCTACCAATAACATGATCATTGCCATCCCCTGCGTCTAGCCAGTCGCCTCGAAGTCCTGCTGAATGTTCAATAGCGCTCGCATCGGTTGAACTTTGCTTTTGGTCTCCATAAAGAAGATCGTTACCGGCATACGCAAATGCGATATCACTCCCCTCACCACCGATAACTGTGTCAATTCCGCTCCCGCCAAAAATTTTGTCCTCTCCGCGCCCCCCATCAAGGTAGTCGTTCCCACCGCGGCTCATACCTATATAGTCATCTCCCCCATGACCATAGATAACGTCGTCATTGACGGAATCATTTAGAAAATCTTCGCGATCAAGCTCTACTATATTAGGGTTAACAACGACATTTCCAATGCTATCGTATTCATACTGAACGCCAGCAGTATTAGGATCTACATCAACAGGTGCCAAATCACCGACAATCGTTGCCAAACTAGCGACAGAAACTTCAGGCTCTTGAAATTCCTCAAGAACGATGCCCAGGTGCCCCGTTAAATAATTGTCAATAACGAGGTAATCATCGTCACCATAATATATTGTCAACGCTTGACCTGAGTTACCGGCAGAAAGCACGTATCGGATCCCTCTCACTTCATCTAGCCAAGTATTCTCTGCGATCGCTTTTGCACTCGTTCCGGTCACTGCTGACCCGTTTATAATTATTGCCCCTTGTGCATCGAGATCACTGATGCGATCATGACCATCGCCGCTACTAAACCGATAAATGTCAGCTCCGTGCCCGCCCTCTAATATGTCATTCCCAGTGCCGCCGGAAATATCATCTGACTCAAGCATGCCGTATATATTGTCGGCACCACTAGAGCCGAAAAGTTTATCTTCACCCTCGCCGCCCTCAATATAATCATTGCCGCCGAGACCATCGATAATATCGTTACCTAACCCGCCGTATAGATGATCACCTTTTGTTCCCCCGCTGAAATTACTACCCAATCCAGATGCGAAGATGACCAGTGGGTTTCCTGTTCCTGTGGCCATTGGAGCCTGTTGGCCTGTTTCAATATCCAAGTAGGAGAATTGCTGAATTGTATTCCCATTGAAGTATTCGTTAGAGTTTCTACTGAGAATACGGGCGAACATAGCCTCCCTATCAGCCAGCCATTGAGAGGTTATCGAACCGACTCCCGTAGATTGATCGTAAAGCTCTAACCCTCTCCCCGGAAATCCGTCGCTTCGCTCCACTACAACTGCACTGAAAAACTTAAGAGAATTACGAATCGCGATGCCGACTGGGCCGTCTTCGGCAGCTTGGCTTTTCCAGTCACCATACTCAGCCAATGGTTTGACGGTCAGGCTATTAGCCTCTTTTGCGGAAATGGAACTGAAGAACTCGTAAGCAGAAGCAATAAAGTCGGTGGAGGCCACATCCGAGACGCTTCCTGTGTATGCACGTTTAAGCATATCCAGGAATGGTTCAACGCCATAACTCTGAATAATATTAACTGTGTTTTCTAATGGCGTGCCTTTTACGAGATTTTGAACGAACGGTAGATAATTTCCGGTGTCGATCATTACGCGGAACTGCTTCGCACTGATATTCCACACTAGATCTAGTCTTCGCAACAGCCAATCTTCACCGAACTCCGCAATGCCTCCTTTGACCGCTGCCCCCCAAGACTCAATTGCAAATAATACGTTCTTATAATCGTCCATCGTGTTTGCGACGGCCTGAGAGGGGCTAGCAGGGTCGCCGGATGTGACAAGCCTCCACGTCTCATACGGCGCAACGCCACCCAACCAACTGAAAGCCAGCGTCCCAGACCACGCCGAGTTCGCTGTAACAGCCGTGTCAGTGGGCGACAAAGCATCGCTGAATAGAACCTGTTGAACAGCGGTGGCATCTAGCGTCGCAATTTGCGTAATTGAGGGTACAGTCCATGGAGCAAGATCTCCGCTTGCGTCGCCCAGGAGCAAGCCGTTCACCACGTTTGCAGCCACCTGATTAGATGCGCCCTGGAGTTCACCTTCAGAAAATTCCCGACCTAATCTTAGCTCTCCTTGAGTTAAAGTGTAGTCTCTGATTAATGTAGAATAAGGCCCCGTACCACCGTTAGCTTCTATTGCAACAGAGAACCACAATCTTGCACTTTTCAAATCGCTGATCGTATTGTCGTCATAGCCGGACGTGTCGCTAAGCTTCTCAGAGATTACATCGTAGATAACTTGATATACATCGGCACAGTTCGCTTCAGGATTTCCCTGAACGGCTGTATAGGGTAAAGGTCTCCCTGCTTGAAAAAGCAGCCCTGAACTCACTGACACAGCCTCTAAAATTCTATTCTTTTCAAACTCAGAAAATACGTAACTCATATGCACCCCTATTTTATTGCGTTAGAAAGATAGTTTTCTATGTGTGGCATTGCTTGTGCAGCTTCGTTTAACTGATAAATATTCAATGTCAGCCGCCCTCCCCCAGCACGGAAACGGAAAGAGGGAAATTCTAGTACGCAATAACTTCTATTATTTGAAAAATCAATGGTGCTTAGTTCGGAAGAATTCATTTCGCTCATCTGATCAATTTTTGTCTCGCTGGGTCGACTGACGCTTTTTGACCTTAAACCGTGGCATTCAAATATTCTTTGCGCTGTGCCACTCGTTGTCTTTTCCTCATACTCAAGGATATGCAAAGCGTCGCGATTCGATGCGCTAGGAGGGGGCTGATTTAAATGAATACTAAATCCTGGATAATTGATAAGATTTACAATTACACTGTTTCTATACGCTTGCGGCTCGCTTTGGGCTGACTTCTTCAAGCAAGTCGCCAAGTCGCTGCACCCCCTATCATCTCCAAGCGCAAGTTGCACGGTAAAATAACTAGGTTCTTCTGGCCTTATACTCACCTTGAGGCCATCTGGATATGCTTTCTCTCCATCCCATACGATTGCTCCTTCTAAATATTGCAAGTAACACTTACCTTTATCTCGACCTAAAATAGCATGCAACTTTCCAAGGGCATCCTTTCTAATGCTTAGTCCGGATTTGAGCGGCCATTCGTCAAGCCCTGCCAGTTCGTCGTAACAATTTTTTTCTTTTTTAACGTCGGCCGAATGAACATTGCTCACGGAAAAGAAACTGGCAGCTATTAACATTTTTATCAAAAAAATTCTCACCTGAGAGAGCATGACAAAAACCTCAATTATAATTTTTTAAATACTAACGCGCGAGTGCGCTATAAAAAAAGCGATAGTCAATCACCTTTATCCGATGCACTACAGGACTTAGCAAAGCATATTTACCTGCAGGCCGCCTTCTCATTTCTATAAGTATTTTTCGTCAAAATTAAACCTCGTTATAATTGGAGTTGTTTGCTTCAGGCTGAAGATAAAGCAGGTCAGCACCCATAATTTGTTCGCGCCCGTCGACAAAGCTGGCAGTACGCCGTTGCAAACTTGATTCCGGGGCGTCGCAAAAATGAAAATCATGCTCACTGGCACGTTCCATATTGTATTCATGCCTGCCCCTGTTAGTAGTATAGCAGCGAGTCCGCAATTGACATAAAACAGCAAGCGGAAGTAACCAAATGCTCTAGCTGGAAGTAAACAGTGCAGTAACCCAGCATTTCAATTCCACAGATGCCCTAACACTTACCCGCATGCACTTCTTATCGCCAAGAGCGTCCACGCTCAACGCTCTCGAAAGCTTTCACTCGTCTTAATTTGCAACGGACTTAAAAAATACTCAATGATCCGACGCCGATCAGTTTTTACTTCTGCTGTCACCACCATGCCTGGCAACAGTTTTATATTCTGCCCCTTGACCGTCAAATAATCCGTGTCCAGATGAATCTTAGCGCTGTATATCAAGCCACGTTTTTCATCCTCAATGGCATCATTAGAAACGCTGATGACCTGGCCGGTGACAGCTCCATATTTAGTGAACGTAAAAGTCTCTACTTTGACTGTTACCAGTTGCCCGGGGTGGACAAATCCAACATCTTTATTTTCCAGCATAGCCTCGACTTCAACTGGTTGCCCCGTCGGCACAATTGTCAGCAGCGGCTGCGCGGGGGTCACTACTCCACCCACCGTATGTGTATTCAACTGCTGCACAGTTCCATCTACTGGAGCCTCCAGCGTCTTCAGACCGTCCTCGTACTCAGCCTTGGCATAGTCCTGTTCTAACGACGCGACTTTCTGATCCGCCTGTTGTAGTAAATCCAGCATCGCTCGTAGCGTCTGCGCTACCAAGCCCGCCCGCCGTCGTTCTGCCTCCTGTCTCGCTGCCGAGGACTGAAGTATGCTGGCTTGCTGTACGCTCAACTGCCGTTCGATGTCTAGTCGCGCCTGTTCCTTTTCCAAATAGGCGTGGCGGGCGATGTACTGTTTTTCCAGTAAGCGTCGGTAGTCATCCGCCAGTTTGGCTACGATGGGAAGCGTTTTATGAAGACTCGCTACTTGGCCCCGGGCCGATTGAACGTCGGCTTGGCGCTGAGCGATTTCGGCATCAATAGTATCTACATTGCTACGGTATTCCCGATACTGGCCCTGAAGCCAGCGCTCGGCAGCCATAATGTATTTGGGGTCGGCATTCTCGATAATGCCGGTTAACGGCCCAGGCGCCCGTTGGTGTTCTATTGCATCGATCATGGCAGCCGCTCGCGCACTATCAACGCGTGCGGCCCATAGATCGCTTGTTACTCGACTGACATCAGCCTCAGCGGCAGTTGAATCCAACTCCAATAGCAATTCGCCCGCCTTGACCGTTTGACCATCGCGCACATGTATAGCCTTCACCACTGCCGTTTCGCTGGACTGAATAATCTTGCTCTTACCACTTGGGATAATTTTGCCTGTAGCTGTCGCAACGACATCGATCTTGCCGACACATGCCCAAACTAACGTGATGGCGGAGAAAGCCATAATTGCCCACATGAGCACCCGAGGCGCCGGGTGAGACGGTCGCTCCTGCAATTCAATGGAGGCGGGAAGGAACTGAATTTCATGAGCGAGACGCCTCGGCGCATCCATCTCGCGACGGGCTTTCCAGGATTGCCTCCAAACTTGACGGTACCGCTGCAACAAGCTAGCTGCTTCTGCCTTAGACATTGCTGGCCCCTTGCTGCAAACGATGCAGCCGTGAGTAATGCCCCGCCTGATGAGTCAAAAGTTCTGCGTGAGAGCCTTGCTCGACTATCTGACCTCGTTCAACCACTACGATGCGGTTGGCATCGCGTACAGCCGAGAGACGGTGAGCAATGATGACCACGGTACGGCCTCTACAGATGTCCTTCATATTCTGCTGCACTACCCGCTCGGACTCGTAGTCCAGTGCGCTAGTGGCTTCGTCGAAGATCAGGATCCTGGGATTCCCCATCAAAGCGCGAGCAATGGCGATCCGCTGACGCTGACCTCCGGACAACGATGCGCCGTGCTCGCCCACGACGGTGTCATATCCTTCAGGGAGTTCCAAAATGAAGTCATGGGCACCAGCAAGTTTGGCAACCTGAATGACCTTCTCTAACGGCACACCGGGATCGGCCAGAGCAATATTTTCTCGGATACTGCGAGCAAAGAGCATATTGTCCTGTAGCACCACGCCAATCTGCCGGCGTAATGAAGATACATCTGCCAGTGCCAAGTCCATCCCATCCACCAATACGCGACCGCGTTCCGGAACATAAAGTCGCTGGAGCAATCGAGTCAGAGTGCTCTTTCCAGACCCTGAACGCCCGACGATACCTATCACCTCTCCTGCATTAACGCTTAAGCTGACGCCGCGTAAGATCTCTGCTCCATCTGGGCGATAGCGAAAATGCACCTGGTCGAATTCAATGCGTCCACGGATCGGCGGCAATGAACCGCGCGTCGCCTGCGCAATCTCAGTGCGAGTGTTAAGAATATCTCCCAAACGCTGCACTGAAACGCCGGTTTGCTGAAAATTAGTCCATAACTGCGCCAAGCGCATGATTGGCTGCGCTACTCGACCAGCTAACATATTAAATGCAATCAGTTGACCCACTGACAACTGACCATCAATCACCAGCCGTGCCCCCATCCATAAGGTCGCCACGGTGACTAATTTGCCAATTAACGACACGCTTTCATTGGCAAGAGTCGATAATGTTTGGGTCTTGAAGCCGGCCGCCACATAACCGGCCAATTGATTGTCCCACTTACGGATAGCTTGCGGTTCGACAGCCATAGACTTTAGCGTATCGATCCCGTTTACCGTCTCGACCAAAAAAGCCTGATTTTCAGCGCCCCGAGCAAAGCTCTCATTCAGCCGTGCCCGCAATATCGGTGTAATAAGCACCGACACTAAGATATACAACGGAAGCGACAGTACAACTATCAATGTTAACCAGCCACTGTAATAAAACATAACCGCTAGAAAAACTACCGAGAATAATACGTCGAGCACCAGCGTAATCGCATTACCCGTTAGGAAGTTACGAATATTTTCCAGTTCCCGTACTCGCGCCACCGAGTCCCCTACCCGCCGTGCTTGAAAATAGGCAAGCGGAAGGGTAACCAGATGACGAAATAACTTAGAGCCCAACTCGACATCAATACGGCTGGCGGTGTGTGCAAACACATAGCTGCGTAAACCCGTTAGGCCGGATTCGAATAGCATCACTATAGCCAAGCCAACCGCGATGACATCCAACGTCGTTAGACCGTGGTGCACAAGCACCTTATCCATTACCACTTGGAAAAATAGTGGCGTGACCAGTGAGAATATCTGCAGCGCGAACGACACAAGCATGACTTCCCCGAGCAATTTTCGGTACTTAATAATGGCTGGAATGAACCATGTAAAGTCGAACCGAGAAGGCTCTCCTGATGTACTCGCCTCGGAGCGAATCAGTAAAAGCTGCCCTTTCCAGCGAGATTGCAGTGCGTCAAACGTGATAACTTCTGGCCGCTGTTTTGCCGGATCATGGATCAGGACATTGTCTTGATCTATGCGCGCAATAATAAAGTATTTTCCATCTACATCCGTGGCTACAGCGGGCAGCGGCGTCCGAGTAAGGCGTTCAATAGTTGTTTTTACGTCTTTAGCTTTTAGACCTAGCTTTCGGGCAGCCAAAAGAATATCTGATTGCCCGAATGGGCGGTCAACGCTTCCGAACTCATGAGCAAGCTGATCAGCGGAGGCTGCTACTTGGTGAAATCGGGCGAGCATGACAAGACACGCCAAACCGGTGTCCAGCATCGTTTTTTCTTCCGGCATCTCACCACCTGTTTCTGCTTTGGCCATTATTCAAAACTCATCATGCAGAGTGAAATCCGCGAACAGTTATGGCCTAAAAGCCACAGCTAACTAATTATTCTCAATACGTCTAACCTTTCTTTTCCAGGCGCGCGCTGAATTTAACGCCATCCGCTCAAATTCCTGGAGGAAGAAAGTCTCGAGAGGGCACATAATCGTTCCTCAGGTGAACAGCAAGCTGCTGCAAGTCGTCGACGCTTAGGATCCCCGCGGCCTGCTTTAATCTAAGTGTGTCAACAATATAATCATATCGTGCGTTGTTGTAGTCGCGCACGACAGTGTATAGTTGTTTCTGCGCGTTTAGCACATCAGCAATATTGCGCGAACCAATATCCACTCCCACTTGATTAGCCTCTACTGATTTTCGAGCAGAAGTGATTCCCTGTCGACGGGCCTTAATTTGCGCAATGTCAGTGTTAATTCCTCGAAATGCATTACGAGTATTTAATACAACTTCGCGGCGGCGGTCTTCTTTTTCATCCTGTCGCTGTAGAAGCCGCTCGACAGATTCCTTCAATTTAGAGTTAGTCATGCCGCCGGAATAGATCGGAATGTTTAACTCGATCCCAATGGTACTTTCCGCAACGTTGTCTCGATACCCGTTACGCCCAAAATCTGTAGGATTGCTATAACCAAAACTGTCGTTATCCCCCTTACGGTATGAGGCGACCGCGTCGATCGTAGGTAAGTGTCCCGCCCTGTACTGCTTAAGCGTTTGCTCAGCCGCATACTCCGCTTTTTCATCAGCTTGAAGTTGGAGATTTTGACGCAGAGCCGTGTCTACCCATGACTGAGCTTCGTTAGGGATTGGCGATTCAACGGGCAGTTGATGACCCATTCCAGCTATAGATCGATAGGATTGATTAGTCAACCGGCTCAATGCTTCATACGCATCGTCGACCTTTCGCTGTAACAATTGCCGGTTCGCCTGCGCATTGTCATAGGCCGCTTGAGCGTCATAGACGTCCGTAATACTAGAGGCGCCATCTTCTAGCCGACCTTGGGCTTGGTCGCGCTGATAGAGCAGTGCGGCTTCTTCGGCCTCACCGGCTGCAAGAGCGTCAAGTTGACGCAATGTTTCAAAGTATGCTTCCGCAGCAGTAAGCGCTAATGTCTGGACTTTTACTGAAAGCTCCAGTTCGGCTTGCGCAACATTGGATTGTGCCGCCTTTAATTGAAACCAGCGATCAATACGAAAAAGTGGTTGGCTTAGGTTGGCACGAAAGGTGGTTCCGCTACGCGCACGACTGAGAGAGGGTTCGTCGCGCTCCAGACGCTTCGCTTCCGTAGTTGCGCCCGCAGTCAAACTTGGCAGGAGTCCGGAACGGGCCTGGGGTACAGCCTCGCGCTGGGCAGCGTAGGCGTGCCGCGCTGCGGACAACTCAGCATCGTTTTTAAAGGCGGACTGGTACACGCCCAGTAGATCGGCATGTTCGGCAGAAGGGGCACCAAAAGAAAAAGCAAACGGGCTAAATATACCGACAAAAAAGCATACGCATCGGTGATTTAATAACTGCATAAATGTCTTCCAAGCTGACGGCGTCTTATCGATTAATTCGGCCATACAATTGAGATCTTTAATTTTTTGGACGATAGGTAAGCCGTTCAAGCACAGCATAAGCAACGAGACAAAGTCTTTACAATCAAGCGACTGGACTGTTTATGTGGCAATAAGCCTGCATCGTTATCTCTTTCAGTTATATAGTGAATAGCTTTTTAATCTAGATAAATAAATCTGACGCTTATCCTGTTCTTAAACAGGATTGCGGCGGCAAAGAAATGGAGGCTGGGCTAAGCTCGCAATCTCGTTGATAAGGAGGCAAGTCGGCGTCTTGTTTCCAATGAGAGCAACGGATATTGACGCCTACTTAGTTCTGAAGGCTCAGGTATCCAAAGTCGACCAATGAGCCTTTTCACCGCACGCACTGCGCTGCCCCGGGCAAGGTGCGCATCTAGTGTCAGCCTTTGAACCGGACGTTTCACGAAGACGTTCAGCTCTACTATTGATCGGGTTCTGGCGTGGCTTTCGAAGCGATGAGCTCGCTCGGCTGACAGTTGAAAACACAAAGGCTGAGGCTGGCTCGGGCATTACCTTCTACTTGCCGTACACAAAGGTGGATCGTGATCACCGCGGGGGCACGTTTCACACACTGCCACTCAAGGAACTTTGCCCTGTCGAGTCATACATCAACTGGATAACCGTGGCCGGGATCAGTAATGGCCCAGTGTTCCGGAAAATTGATCGTTTGGGGAACCTATCGGATGAGGGCTTTAAGGCCACAAGCTTGATCCCTTTGCTGCGGCGTATCCTGGAGAAAGCCGGTATTCCTGCAGAGGGTTACAGCAGTCACTCCATGCGACGTGGATTCGCGACCTGAGCGTCAGCTAGTGGTTGGGACATCAAGGATGTTGATGACATGCGTCGGCTGGAAGGATATGAAGTCGGCGTTGCGGTATGTGGAAGCTCGGAGTTCGTTCGGCAGCCTAGCCTGCAGTCACAACCCTGACGATCGATGAGGCAAAGCGTCGCCGATGCCTGATCCAAGCGACGCATTCATTATAACTTGGCCGCCCCTGGCAAGGCTCACGCCCAATGAGGCCTGCATATCTATAGCAGGCCTCGGGGCGGGAGTGAGCTACTCACCAATATGTTGAAGCACTACTTCAATCTTTTCCTGCGACCAGAGCATCGTCCTGCCATTTTCTCTTGAAGCGTTGAGTATCTGCCCTGAGTTCATCTGGTTTACCCGACGCATGACGCTCGCGACCGTGGCTTGGTGCACCTTGGTTGCAATGTCAAGATCGTGAGCCTTGAGTTGCTCGCTCGTGAAAAAGTGAAGATCTAGGTTCTGTGTCATCGCAGGCCCTCCTCAGTCATTACGGATTGGAACGCCACCTACGTTACTCCGTCTACTTCGACCTTCAACGCCCTGGCCAACAGATGGCAGGGCAAGCGGACAGGTGGTTGACGACGTTGAGATATTCGAGTCTCAGCCGTTGCTCGCGATCACCGCGCCCTGCCCTTTATGCATCAGGGCTCCAATACGGAATGAGGGATTGCCCTGGACGATCCAGCACAATAGCTACGCTTTGCTGTGCCCGGGTAACCGCCACGTAGAATGTCGCAGCAGGGCCAGGATCAAGCGACTTGCCACGCTGCAGAAAGGTTGTGATTGGGCCTGTTGCGATGATCAGCACGCGTTCGTAGGTTGCGCCTTTGGCGACCTTGAAGTTGATGTAGTTCAGGTCGGACGTAGTGCCTGACCTTACGTTCGAACGCGCTGAACGATACGAGCAACACGCTGCTAAAAAAGTCTGGGGCAATGATTGCCCGCTGTTGGCCCCAAAACTGAACCTGATGGATCGTATCCGCACCAGTGTGGCCATCATGGATAGCTTTGATGATGCCATTCAAAATAGTGGTTTTACCGATGCCATTCCGTCCGATTAGCGCATGGACGAATGGGGGCAAAATTGGGGGCAAACAGAAGTGTTATCGACCTAAAAATATTGTCCTAGAGCCCAGTCATAATGTTTTTTGGCGACCCTGAGAGTCTTTAGGCGACGTCTGGCACCCTGTTTATCTGGCCATTTCTGCCTTTCCACAAACCATGGAGCTCCATGCACTTCCAGTGGATTGCTACATTGGGGGCATATTTGAGGGCATGCTTTGGATGGTTTGAAAAGGATGCCCCTGTATTCCGATACTAGTAACCGAGCAAACGTCTAGCTGGCGCTATCTATCGAACTATATGGCGAGGTTCGTCTGCCGTTTGGCTCCAATCGTCACACCCTAATCTCTGCCATGTGGGATCTACAACCACTAAGGCGGGACTTAGCAGCACGCTCGAACTTCCTTATCCAGAAGAGCTTCCATAGGCCAAACGTATCACCCCCTGGCTCTCAACTGGTTGACCAACGCTTCCACCAGCGGATTCGGACGCAGCGTATTCCAGGCCACGGCAGTCGTGACGACATTGAGTTTCTGGCTCAGCGGGCGCAATACCACGTTGCTGGGCGCCAGTTTCTTCAGCGACGCCGGTACCAACGCAATACCCTGGCCACAACTGACGAACGCGATTTGCGATGCCACCGAACGGACTTCGTGCAGGACCCGTGGAGAAAATCCGCTGGCGCGGCAGGTGGCAATCAGACTGTCGAAATACACCGGGCTGACCTTGCGAGAAAACATCACTAACGGTTCGGTAGCCAGGCTGGCCAGGCTTATTCGCTTGCGTGATGCCAATGGATGATCGACGGGCAGCGCGACCATCAGGCGATCTTCCGTTAATGGAAATGATTGGATCGACGCGCCAAAGTCACCGTCGAGGCGAGCAAAGGCCAGATCGATGTCTCCCGCTTCCAGCGCCGGAATCGCCTCGACGCTGTCAATTTCCCGAACGGATACGGTGAGCTGCGGATACTGGGTTTTCAGTTGCTCGATCACGCCAGGCAGAACATCGAACATCGCCGTGGAAATCGCGCCAATGGTCAGCATTCCGGACTGCCCCGCCACCGCCTCTTCCACCGCGAGCTCCAAACGCTGCAGTTGGTCGGCAAATTTGCGCACGGCTGGCAGAATCGCAGCGCCGACCGGGGTCAACCTGGCACCACGGCGCGAACGTTCGAACAGAGTGACTTTGAGTGCTTGTTCAAGGATCTGGATTTGCTCGCTCAACGGTGGCTGCGACATGCCAAGGCGTTTGGCGGCGCGGCCGAAATTCTGTTCCTCGGCCACCGCCAGAAACAACCACAGATGACGAATCAGGCGAAAGTTAATCATGGGGTTCCATAGGTTCAACGTATGTAATACATCCGTGATTCGTAATATACCTATCAAATCCCCTCGCTGACACTGGGCTCCTCCGCTATCAAGGGGCTCCTCCATGAATCAAGCTCATTTACTCCAACGCCTGGCATTGCTGGACACCAACACCGTGTCCGATGCACTCGATTTCCTCGGTTTGCCGGGCGCCACCGTCGGGCTGCGTCCGCTCTGGAACTGCCCGAAGATCGTCGGCCGCGCCAGTACCGTGCTGCTGGCGGCAAAGACCGACAGCGCCCCGACGGTGCACCTGATCACGCCGGTTATCGAACGGATCGACAGCGATGATCGGGTGCTGGTGATCGCCGGCGGGCTCGACGGCGTGTCCTGCTGGGGCGACATCCTCGCCAACGCAGCGGTGGGCAAGCAGATACGCGGCACGGTGATCGATGGCTACAGCCGTGACATCGACGGCAGCGCGACGATTGGGTACCCGGTGTATGGCCGGGGCGTGACCATGGTCAGCGCGCGCAATCGGGTCATCCAGATCGATTCGGCCGTGACCCTCGACATCGCCGGCGCGCCTGTCAGCGAGGACGACTTCGTCATCGCCGACAGTTGCGGGACTGTCTTCGTGCCCCAGGCCCATATCGAAAAAGTGCTCGACCTGGGCGAACGCATCGCCCACCGGCAGGGCGGTATGGTCGAGGCCGTCCGCGGTGGCCGCTCGGTCGCCGAGGTCATGCATGACAGCCAGTTCGAAGCCATTCAGGTAGAGCACGCACGATGAATGTCACAAACGAGGCAGTCGACGTGAACATCGATATCCAACGCTTGAATCCACGCCTGGCGAGTGCCCAGCCTTCGGCGACCTACCGCATCATGGACCGGGTGGCGGAACGCCGGGCACAAGGCGCGAACATTATTTCCCTGTGCGCCGGCGAACCGGATTTCGATACGCCAGGGCACATTCGCGAAGCGGCGATCAAGGCAATTGAGCAAGGCCACACGCGCTACACCCAGGTGGCCGGCGTGCGCTCATTGCGCGAAGCGGTGGCCGCCAAGTTTCGCCGCGAAAATGGCTTGGACGTTGACTGGCAAGACACCCTGGTCTGCAACGGCGGCAAGCAGGTGATCTACAACGCGCTGGCCGCAACGCTGGACGAGGGCGATCAAGTCATCGTGCCGGCGCCCTATTGGGTCAGTTATCCCGAAATGGTTCAGTTGTGCGGTGGCGAGCCGCGGATCGTGACGTGCCACGCCGACAGCGGCTTCAAGCTGACGCCTGCGGCATTGGCCGAGGCGATCACGCCAAAGACGCGATGGCTGCTCCTCAATTCACCGTCCAACCCGACCGGGGCCGTGTACAGCCGCGACGAGTTGCTCGCCTTGGCGCAAGTGCTACTGGCCCATCCCCACGTACTGATACTTGCGGATGACATCTATGAGCACCTGATCTTCGACGATCAGGTCTTCCATACGCTGGCAGCGGTGGAACCGCGACTGGCCCCGCGAACCCTGACCATGAACGGCGTTTCCAAAGCCTACGCCATGACCGGCTGGCGCATCGGTTTTGCCACCGGGCCGCGCTGGCTGCTGCAAGCCATGGAGAAGCTTCAGGGCCAGCAAACCTCGGGGGCCTGCTCCATTTCCCAGCAAGCGGCACTGGCCGCGCTGAGCGGCCCGAAGGATTTCATTCAGCAAAGCCGCGCCGCGTTCCAGGGGCGTCGCGACATGATGGTCGCGCTGCTCAATGCCACGCCGGGCCTGGAATGCGCCAGCCCTGGCGGCGCGTTTTATGCGTTCGCCTCCTGCGCCGGCCTGATGGGTCGCACCTCGCCTGCAGGACGGCGGTTGCTCACCGATGAGGACGTCGCCCACGCCTTGCTCGATGAAGCGAACGTGGCGGTGGTCCATGGCAGCGCGTTCGGCCTCGGCCCTTATCTTCGCATCGCCTACGCCTTGGATGATGCTTCCTTGCACCAGGCGTGCGAGGCAATCCGGCGTTTTTGCGAGGCCTTGCGCTGACCGGGCCGGACGAACAGACTCGGCGGATCGGCATCGAATCACTTCCTACCGGGTCTGACTGCGCATGATTACCTTCAAACAACTGGAAGCCATTTATTGGATCGTCGAACTGGGCAATTTCGAGTCGGCGGCCATGAAGCTGAACATGTCCCAGTCGGCCATCTCCAAGCGTATCCAGGAACTGGAAGAAGTGTTCGACATGCCCATCTTCGACCGTTCCAGGCGCAGCGCCCGACTCACCGAGAAGGGCGCCGAGCTGTTCGAGGAAGCGTCGCAGATCCTGCGTCAGCGCGACTTTCTGCTTGAGCGCATCAGCGCAAAGGAAGTGCTGGTCAGGCGCTTTCGTATTGGCGTGACCGAATTGACCGCCATCACCTGGTTGCCGGCGCTGATCGAAGCCATTCGCAGCGCCTACCCGAAAGTGGTGCTGGAACCTTCGGTGGAGCTCAGCACTGAACTGGTGGCCAAGCTGGAGAACGATCAGCTCGACTTGATTATCGTGCCCGACATTTTCGCCGACGCGCGCTTCGTCAGCACGCCGCTCAGCTCGGTTGAAAACGCCTGGATGTGTGCGCCCTCGCTGCACCAGGGCGGCGCCAGCGTGAACATGCAGACCCTGTCGTCGTACACCGTGCTCACCCAAGGCGGCAGCTCCGGCACGGGATTGATCTACGATCGCTGGCTCGCCCAGAACGACGTGCGCCTGAACCGCACCCTCAAGAGCAACTACCTGATCGCCCAGTTGGGCCTGACCCTCTCCGGCGTCGGCATCAGCTATTTGCCGCGCCAATGCCTCTCGCCGCTGGTCGATCAGGGACGGTTGCAGGTGATCGAAACCGAGCCCGGGTTGCCGCCGATCCACTACATCGCCGCACACCGTGCCGACCGGCTCCAGGGCCTGAGCGTCGAGGTCGCGCGTCTGGCCGCCGAGCTCTGTGATTTCAGCAAGATGGTCTGGTAATCCCGCACCCGAAAGGAGAAAAAAAGTGATGGGATTGCATAGATAAATATCGCTAATCCTGGCCAACGACCTTTCTTAAGATGCGCTTATCGCCCGCCAGGGTTATTCGTAAGTGAGGTCGCCATGTCATTGCCCGGTTCACGCATCCATCCATCTCCGCCCCAGGCTCCGGGCTCCTTGCTGGACGCATTCCGATCGGTTGTCACGCCCCATATCAGCGACAACCTGGGACGCCACATCGGCGCTCGGGGCCTGACGCGCTACAACCTCACCGGCAAGCTGGTGGGCACCGCGCTCACGGTGAAAACCCGCCCTGGCGACAACCTGTACATCTACAAGGCATTAACCCTGATCGAACCGGGCCATGTGCTGGTGATCGACGCCCAGGGAGACGACACCAACGCCGTGATCGGTGAGCTGATCAAGCTCTACGCGCAACAACGTGGCTGTGTCGGTTTCGTCGTCGACGGCGCCATCCGCGACGTCGCCAGCTTCCAGGACACCCCATGCTATGCGCGCAGCGTGGTGCATTGCGGTCCTTACAAAAGCGGCCCCGGCGAGATCAACGTGCCGGTGTCGATCGGCGGAATGATCGTCAACCCCGGCGACATCCTGGTCGGCGACGAAGACGGCCTGGTGGTGTTTTCTCCAGACGTCGCCGAGGAGCTCCTGCGCAAGGCCCACGAACACGACGCCCATGAACAGGAAGTCAAAGCCGAAATCGCCACCGGGGCGATTGATCAGTCCTGGCTGGACAGGGTGCTGGAAAAAGCCGGGCTGGCGAACTGACGCCCGGTTTACCGGTGCGCTGGCGATGCCCCCAGCCGCACCAAGAACCGCTTGACCAGACAACCGATAAAAACAAGGTCCGCTTCCATGTCCATGCCCGAAGTCTTGAAGCCTGCGGTGCGCAGCAGATACCGCTGGGTCGTTGCCGCGCTGATTTTCCTGATCTACACCGTTGCCGCCGCCGACCGCGCCAACCTCGGCGTGGCGCTGCCTTTCATCCGTAAAGAATTCGAGATGAGCAACGCCGAAGCGGGCGGCCTGATGAGCCTGTTCCTGCTGGCTTATGCCATGGCACAGATTCCTTCCGGTTTCGCCTTCGGACGGTTTGGCGTCAGCAAGATTCTCCCAGGCGCGATGATCCTGACCTCGGTGATGACCGGTCTGGTCGGCACCGCTGGTTCGTTGCTGGCGTTGAAACTGTATCGCCTGGGCCTCGGCCTGGCTGAAGGTCCATTGCCGATCAGCATGACGACCACCATCAACAACTGGTTCCCACCACGGGAAAAAGGCACGGCGTCGGGCATCTTCCTGTCTGCCGTCAAATTCGGCCCGGTGATCGTGCCGCCACTTTGCGCAGTGATCATCTCCGTCTGGGGCTGGCGAGAGATCTTCTACTTCTTCGCCATACCGGGCATCGTCCTCGCCGTGGTCTGGTATTTCATGGTGGCGGACCATCCGTCCCGCAGTCGCTTCGTCAACGAAGCCGAACTCAACTACATCGCCGACGACAAACCCGTTGCCCAGGCCGCCGAGGCCGTGCGGCCACCGGAACCGCCGGCGTGGGTCAAAAAACTCGATCGGTTCATTCGCACCCGTGATGTGGTTGCCCTTGAAACCAACCGGCAGGTGTTCAAGTCGTGGAATATCTGGGGCTGCGCCACCAGCTATTGTTTCCAGCTCGGTGTCTCTAGCGTGCTACTGGCCTGGATTCCGACCTACTTGATGACCGTCAAACAGTTCTCGATCATGAACATGGGACTGGTGTCGGCCGCACCGTGGGTAGGCGCCGTGCTAGGCAACCTGCTCGGAGGCCTCTGCTCGGACCGGTTGATGGGCGGTCGGCGCAAACCCGGCATGCTCCTGTCAGCGCTGGGCACCTCGGTCATGATGTACTTGCTGATCAACTCCCCCGCCGAGCCCCTGCCCTATGGGCTGCTGCTGATGCTGACCGGCGTGGTCCTCAGCCTCGGGTTTTCCTCCTACATGGTTTACCCGATGGGGCTTACCACCAAGAAAACGTTCCCCATTTCCAACGCCGTGGTGAACATGATCGGGCAACTGGGCGCGGCCGCGACGCCGTTCATTACCGGCCTGTTGCTAGACAACTATGGTTGGAACTATGTGTTCGCCTGGTTGGCGATCGGCTCGTTCATCAGCTTCATCATCCTGCTGACCATCGCCGAGCCAAGGCCCGCCGCCGCCCGTGCCGATTGACGCATCCAACCACCCGTGCGCAGCGCCTTGAGCTGCGCTGATTTGAAGAACAAGAGGAATTATTTATGTCTCCCGAAGACCAGGAACTGGTTGCCCTGTTTGAAGGCCTGGATACGCCCGGTGTGTCCGACGCCCTGGATAAACTCGATCTGCCCGGACAATGTCTCGGGATCATGCCGCTGGATAACTACCGTCAGGTGGTGATCGGCCCGGCATTCACCGTGCGCTACGTCAGCGCCAGTAGCCCGCCGGGAACGGTCGGCGACTTCATCGAGGATGTTGCCGAAGGCGATGTCGTGGTCATCGACAACGACGGGCGCACCGACTGCACGGTCTGGGGCGACATCATGACCCAATATGCCGGCAGTAAACGCATCGCCGCGACGGTGATCGATGGCGTGTGCCGGGACGTCAGCAAGGCGTTGGGCGACGGGTATCCGGTCTTCAGCAAAGGCCGGTTCATGCGCACAGGCAAGGATCGGGTCGAAGTCGCCTCGGTCAATCAGCCGGTCTCCATCGGCCAGGCCCGGGTCTGCGCCAGGGACATCGTAGTCGCCGACGCCAACGGCGTGGTGGTCGTTCCCCGAGAAAGGGCCCGTGAAGTGGCCGCCTGCGCCCGCTCGATCGAAGAAGTGGAATCGCGTATTCGTGCCTTGCTCGCTGAAGGCAAATCTCTTAAGGACGCCAGAACAGCACTGAATTACCACACCTTGCAGCGCAAATCCTGACCCTGCCCGGACGTCTTCCCCTTTGCCCTCACGGCCTGCCCACGACAGTGCAGTGTGAGGGCTTTTTATATTGCCGCCATATGACTCAATCTCGGAAAAAACGCAGAGCCTCCAGGGCATCAGCCAGGCGTGGTGACCAACAACAAAGAGTCTCTGCGTTAAACCTAACCTAGTTCACGGCTGAGTTGCTCACGATCCAGAGCCCCATCCCAGCGGGCAATGAACAGCGTGGCGACACCGTTTCCGATCACATTGATCAGCGCGCCGCCTTCGGAGATAAACCGGTAGACGCCTAGCACCAGTACCAGGCCTGCCGCCGGTATTACATCGATCGAACCGAGGGTTGCCGCCAGGGTGATGAACGCGCCTCCGGTCACGCTCGCGGCGCCCTTGGACGTCAGCAACAGGATCAGTAACAGCGTTACTTGATGATAAAGAGAGACGTCGATGTCCAGGGCCTGGGCAATGAAGATCGCCAGTACCGTCATGTTGATGCAACTGCCGTCAAGATTGAAGCAGTAGCCGGAAGGTACCACGAGGCCGACGGTGGACTTCTCGCAGCCGAGCTTCTCCAGCTTGCCCATCAGGCGCGGCAACGCCGACTCCGACGAGGAAGTGCCGAGGACCAGTACCAGTTCTTCGCGGATGTACTTGAGGAACTTCCACAGGCTGAAACCAGCCAGCCGCGCCACCAGATTCAGCACCACGAATACGAATACCAGCCCGGTAAGGTAGTAACACACCAGCAGGTTCACATAGGCCCCGAGCGACTGCACGCCGTACTTGCCCACAGTGAAAGCCATGCCGCCGAAGGCTCCCAGGGGAGCCAGGTACATGACGATCTTGAGCATGCGAAAGAATGCCTTGGCCACCAGGTCGATGGTATTGAGCAGCGGCTTGCCAGTCTCGCCCAACAATTGCAGGCCGAAGGCGAACAGCACCGAGATGAATAGCACTTGGAGGATATCGCCCTCAGTAAACGCGCCGAACACCGTGGTCGGCACAATGTGCGTGAGGAACCCGACCACGCTCTGATCATGGGCGGCCTTGGTGTAGCCCGCGATAGCCGAAGCGTCGAGGCTGGCCGGGTCGATGTGCATGCCGACACCTGGCTTGAGCAGGTTCACCCCGATCAAGCCGATCACCAGGGCTATGGTGGTCAGCACCTCAAAGTAAATCAGAGACTTGAAACCGATACGCCCGATGCGCTTAAGGTCCTGCATGCCGGCGATACCGCTGACCACCGTGCAAAATATGATCGGTGCTATCAGCATCTTGATCAGCTTGATGAACGTATCGCCCAAGGGTTTCATCTGCTCACCGAGACCGGGGCTAAAGTGACCGAGGATCACCCCCAGCACGATCGCTGCGAGGACTTGCACGTAGAGGTGCTGGTAAAACGCTTTGCGCCGTGGAAGCGGTTCATCCACGGATTCGACTGACGAGCTGATTATTTTTGTCATGGCTCTGCCTTATGGGGTTGTGATTGGGGGAGCTGAAGGTTCAAGTCACCACGTTGATCGGTTGATGGGCCGCAAACGCCGCTATATTGGCTGCCAGCACGGCTTTGAGCCGCTCGACACTGCTTTGGCTGGCCCAAGCGACGTGGGGCGTAACCAGCAAATTGGGATGTTCGCAGTGCAGCAAGGGATGGTCGGATTGGGGCGGTTCCACCTGGAGTACGTCCAGTGCAGCCCCGCCCAATCGGCCGTGGGCGAGCCCGTCGAGCACGGCGTTTTCATCTACCAGTGCACCGCGTGCGGTGTTGATGAGCAAGGCACCGGATTTCATCCGTGCGATCTCGGCGGAACCGATCAAGTTACGAGTCTGCGGCGTCAATGGACAATGCAAGGTCAGCGCATCGGCCTTGGCCAATACCGTGTCGAACGCCGTGTAGCCTTCCCGCACCCGCGACTCGCCACGGTGTTCGGCAAACAGCACGGTGATGTCCAAGGCCTTGGCCAGGCGCGCCACGCGGCTGCCGATATCACCTCGGCCGATGATACCCAGGGTCGAGCCTTGCAGGTCTTGGATCGGCGCCGCATGCACGCAGAAATGGGATGACTGTGGCCACAACCTGGTCGACGCCGCACGATACGCCATGAGGTGACGACGTAGCGCAAACAGCGAGCCGATCACCGCTTCGGCCACGCTGACCGCGCTGTACGCCGGCACGTTGCACACCGTCACGCCTTGATCACGGCAAGCCGCAATATCGATGCAGTCGTAGCCAGTCGCAGCCACGCAGATCAGCTTCAAATGTGGCAGTTGTCCCAGGGTAGCTCGGTCGATACGTACCTTGTTGGTAATGGCCACATCGGCTTCGGCCAACGCCTGCACAACCTGGTCGGGAGTGGTTTTTTCTCGTTCAGTCCACGTGCTGGCCTGGGCCGGGCGCGCCAATGGCGACGGCAAGCTTGCACCGTCGAGAAACACGATATTCATACGGGCACCTGTTCAGAAATTTCGATGAGGTTCAGGTCCGGGTCGCGCACATACACCGAACGAATCGGCCCAGTGGCGCCTGTACGCGGCACCGGGCCTTCGATGATCGGCCAGGCCTGGGCTTGCAAATGGGCGATCACTTCCTCCAGCGAAGTGCTGGTGATAAAGCACAGGTCCAGCGCACCGGGCACCGGCAGATGGGCCTTGGGCTCGAACTCTTGTCCACGCTCATGCACATTGATTTTCTGGTTGCCGAAGCGGAACGCGAGTCGGCCGTTGCCAAAGCTCTCCTGGTGCATGCCCATGACGCGAATGTAAAAGTCTTTGCAGGCCGCTACGTCGATGGTGGTAAGAACCAGATGGTCTAGATGATCAATCATGGGGTGCGCTCCAGTTCAGGGTTGGCCACTTGCTTGCTTAGGCTGTGTACGTGATCGGGGATAGGATGCAGGTCCAGGCGTTTGCCGGCTTTGAGGATCTGGCTGGGGATGTCGTGACCAATCAGTCCGGGCAACTGGGCGGACGCCGCCAGTACGCGGTCCAGGTTCATGCCGGTGTCGTAACCCATCAGGTCCAGCATGTGCACCAGGTCCTCCATGCACACATTACCGCTGGCACCTGGGGCATACGGGCAACCGCCCAAGCCGCCCAGGGATGCATCAAAGCGGTCGATGCCGGCCTGCAACGCCGCCAGGGTATTGGCCAGGGCCATGCCACGCGTGTTATGAAAATGCAAAGTCAGTTGCAACTCAGGAAAGCGCTCGCGCACCTGGCTCGACAACGCCTCCACTTGCGAGGGATAGGCCATGCCAGTGGTGTCACACAAGGTGACGCCACGCACGCCCAATTCGGCGAAACGCCCGACCCAACCCAATACATCGTCGGCCGGCACGTCGCCCTGCATCGGGCAGCCAAATACCGTGGACAGCGACACGTTGACCGCCACCGGCCCGCGCCCAATTACCCCCACCACATCTCGGAGCTGGGCAAACGACTGCTCGCGTGTCATGCGCAGGTTGGAGCGGTTATGCGGTTCGCTCACCGACATCACCAGGTTGGCTTCGTCGATTCCACACCCCAGCGCTCTTTCTGCCCCCCGAATGTTGGGCACTAGCACCGTGTACTCCACATCTTTATGCCGCTGAATTACAGCCATCACGGCCTCGGCGTCACGCAACGCGGGAATGGCCTTGGGCGAAGTGAAGGAAGTCACTTCGATCTTGGCGTAGCCGCACTGGCTCAGCGCATCGATCAAGGCGATTTTCTTTTCGGTGTCGATAAAGGTCTTTTCGTTCTGGAAGCCGTCACGGGTCGCGACTTCCTGCAGGTATAAGCGTTTCATTGAGGTACTCCTGGTTTCAGATGAGGCCGCGAGCGCGCCAGGCTGTACGGGTCGGCGCATCGATACCGATGTTCTCAAGCACCGCATCTGTGTGTTGTCCAAGACTCGGCGCACGCGAACGCACACGGCCGGGTGTCGCCGTCAACTTGGGAACGATGCCGGGCAAGGTGACGGCAGTGCCGTCGTCCAACTGGCTGGCAAGTAGCATGTCGCGTGCCTGGTAATGGGAGTCGCAGGCAATGTCGGCGGCGTCATAGATCTTGCCGGAGGGGATGTTGGCGTCCTTCAACGCGGCGAGCACATCATCAAGGTTCCGCTCGGCCGTCCACGTGGAAATTGCCGCATCAATGCGCGCCACATGGCGCACACGGCCATCGTTCTGCGCCAGTTCCGGGTCCTCGGCCAAGTCCGGGCGTTCGATCTTTTCCATCAGGCGGCGGTAGATGCTGTCGCCGTTGCCCGCGATCAATGCGTACTTTCCATCCTTGCAACGGTAGGCATTGGTCGGCGCAATACCCGGAAGGCTGCTACCGGCCGGCTCGCGCACCGTGCCAAACACCGAATACTCGGGAATCAGGCTTTCCATCATGTTGAAAACCGACTCATACAAAGCCACATCTACCTGCTGGCCGACACCGTGGTTTTGTTCGCGATGGCGTAGTGCAAGCAGCACCCCGATCACACCATGGAGTGCGGACAACGAGTCGCCTATCGACACCCCCACCCGCACCGGTGTGCGCCCTGGCTCGCCGGATAGATGTCGCAAACCGCCCATGGCTTCTCCGATAACGCCGAAGCCTGGCAAGTCGCGATAAGGCCCGGTCTGGCCATAGCCGGACACCCGCAGCATCACCAGGCCAGGGTTGATAGCGAACAGCTCATCCCAGCCCAACCCCCATTTTTCCAGTGTTCCAGGACGGAAGTTCTCGATCAGGATGTCGGCGTCCTTGACCAGCCGCTTGACCACTTCCCGGGCTTCGGCCTGACGAAGATCGAGGGTGACCGATTGCTTGTTGCGCGACTGGGCTGCCCACCAAACTGAGGTGCCGTTGTGCAGCAACCGCCATTTGCGCAGGGGGTCGCCGGTGACCGGCGGTTCGATCTTGATAACTTCAGCGCCGAACTCGGCGAGGATCTTGGCCGCGAAAGGCCCAGCAATCAGCTGGCCCATTTCGACCACCTTGATGCCTTCTAGCGGTAGGCTCATGACGTCTTCCGTTCTTGTTGGAGGCGATGGTCAGATAATCCACTCAAACGCACGGTGTGAGAATTTCAAAGATTTCCACTACTCTTTCCAAACTGGAAACACAGAGGTGGATATGTTCAATTTGTTGCAACTCGATTTGGTGTCGCTACGCCTGTTGGTATTGACCGCCAAGACGGAAAACCTGACCCAGGCCGCAAACAGTGCGCACATGACCGTTTCCGCAGCGAGCAAGCGGTTAGCTGAACTTGAAAGGGTGACCCACTGCACCTTGTTCACCCGTGTGCCCCGAGGACTGCAGCTCACTCCCGCTGGGCGCGGCCTGGCAGAACATGCGCGGGCCATCCTCGACGTCGCACAGCAAATGGCCCACGACGCCACCGACTACGCGAATGGTGTTCGCGGCCATGTGCGGTTGTTTGCGAATACCTCCGCAGTGATCCAATTCCTGCCGCATGACCTGGCGACATTTCTGGCGGCCAACCCCCACGTACGTATCGAGCTTGCGGAAGCGCTCAGCGACAGCACCATCCATGCGGTGGAAAGCGGCCAGGCCGAGATAGGAATCTTTGCCGACAATGCGCCTGCTCCCGGGCTGCAAATGCAGCCCTATCGACGCGACCGCCTCGTGGTGCTGGTGCCCCGAGCCCACGAGTTGGCGCAGCGTGCCGCCGTGACCCTGGCTGACACGCTGGATTTTGATTACGTGGCTTTGAATCAGGGGAGCTCACTGCTGCGTCGCATCAACGACGCCGCTGCCAGCACTGGGAGGCTGCTGAAAGTACGGATTCAAGTCAGCAGTTTTGACGGTATCTGCCGCATGATCGAGGCTGGATTAGGCATTGGCATTCTGCCGCTCGGGTCGGTCCATCCCGAACTGCTCGAATCGAAGCTACGAGCGATACCGCTGGAGGGGGCCTGGGCGACGCGTACGTTATATGTCGGCGTGGCTGACGCCTCGCGTCTGTCACCGGAAGCAATGAACTTATATAACTATCTCGGGAGTCTGGAGTAGGAAATAGAGTTGACCGAAATCGGAGTTAAACCCTATCCCTTCTGGCGCCGTCTTGATTGACCATGCAGCGAGCTTGTGTCAGTTGCTCTTTCCTTAGCGGTCTCCGCAGTCGGTAGCTGGCGTCTGGTTTGCGTGGTGTCAATTATTGTCAGCGGCTTCAGGCGCAATACGATCTGGTTGCTCAGGGCCTCAGCGGCAGGAATCGTCACTCGCAATCGCTCGCACACTCGGTTCGAATTGGGGCAAAACTGGGGGCATGCTTTGGATGGTTTGAAAAGGATGCCCCCAGCCTAAGGCCAAGTGGGCTATTGATGAGGATAGCTCCGACCGGACACTCTGGATTCGATAGGCCGGCCTGAAGCTTTCAGCGGAACGGCGGGCACTGATCTGCAGGTCGCTTTATCATGGGCGGATGACTTTGAACCTTGCTGATTGGCGCCGAGTCAGCCATGACCTTGGCATAATATGCCAACAATCAAAAGTACCTGTTTGCATAGAACTGGAGCTAGTTATGGCGACGCGAAACGTTGTGCTCACCCCTCACCAGGAACAGGTTATCCATGACTTGGTGCAGTCCGGTCGTTATCAGAATGCCAGCGAAGTGATGCGAGAAGGTTTACGTTTATTGGAGCAGCGCGTCGCCGAAGACACCGCCAAAATTGAGGCCCTGCGTCAGGCGACCTCAATCGGCACCATGGATCTTGAGCACGGGCGCGTTACTCAGATGAACGAAGGGGATCTGGAGCACTACCTCGAGGGCTTGAGCCTGGAGGCAACCCTCCCCGCGCGCGAGAAACACTGAGCATGCCGCCGTATCGGATTTTCAACGCGGCGCGCGCCGACATTGTCGACATTCTCAGGCTCTCGCAGACGCAGTTCGGCGATCAAGCTCGTCAGCGCTACCAAGCGCTGATCCTCGCGGCGCTGCAAGCGCCTGCCGACACGCCTTATCGCATCGGCAGCCACGACTGCGATGAGCTTGCACCTGGCCTTCGCAGCTATCACCTCATCTATTCACGCCTGTAGGCCAAACAAACCCATGGAACGGTCAAAAGCCCAGGCCATATTGTGTTCTATCGTGTGGCAAACGACGACGTGATCGAGGTCGTCAGGCTCCTTCATGACGCCATGGAAGTGCACTTGCACTTGCCTAACGATTGATCAGCAACCTGGCCCAACGGCTTAACTGGCCAGGAATAGCGAACTATCCGGAAACCTGCGGTTTACTGGCCCAGAATGTTCTCCAACGCAGCGGTATGGCCGGCCGGGTCGTTTGCGCTGGACATCACTTCGACGATGGTGATGTTCTGATTGTTCATCGTCATCAACGAGGCCATCAGTAGTTTCAGGCCGTTGAAATCGTCGGTGCCGTCCAGGCGGTACATCTTCAAGCCGTTCACCTGGATGGTCTTCTCGCCAGTCATGCGAAAGTTGGGTGACGCGGCCTGCTGCTTTTCCTTCACGGTATCCACGGCAAGGCGAAACGCAGCGTCCGGGGTGGTGCCCGCAGTCGGTGCCGGACCTTCGGTAACGATGATGGCCCGCTCGCTTTCCGGATCGAAGTACATCGTGCCGCCGTTCTCGCTGTTCAAGGTACGGGCCTCGACGCCGTTCAGCACGAACTTCAGCTTGCCGCCTGCCAGGGACACCGCTTGCGTATCCGATGCCGTCGTAGCGGTTTTTTCAGGCGAGGCAGCGACTGCCATGGTGGCCGCGCCGCTCAAGGCAGCAAGCACGCACAAGGAACGGGTCCAGCCCAACAGCAAATGCTTCGACATTGATAACGCCTTTGTTTTCAGGCCGTCGACTACCGACGGCCTGTCGTGCGAACAGCCTAGCTTACTTGCCTGCTCATTTGCCCAGGATGTTGTGGGGGCGCTGGTTCCGGGTTGTTGCTGGGGCTGGATCGGGATGACCAGCAGCATCGAGCCTAAGTCTCACGACTTGGGCAGCCTGCCAAGGAAGTCAACCACCGAGGCTCAAGATCCCGTCAGCAAATTTTCCTGGCGCCTCTTGAGGCACGTTGTGGCCAATGTTTTCCAGGATTTCCCGGCGATACGGCCCGGTAAAATGACGGGCGAATGGGTCCTCCTCGGCAGGCGGATCAACCGCATCAGCGCCACCCTCCAGAACCAATGAAGGCACCGCTATCCTGGGTTGTGCGGCAAGCCGGGATTCAATGTTCCGATAGGCTGGATCTCCTTCGACCAATCCGAAACGATGACGGTACGAGTGTGTTACCACGTCAACAAAGTCGTCGTTCTCAAACGCTGCAGCGGTCGTTTCGAACTCCTCCTGCGTGAACCCCCAGGTCGGCGACCACATGCGCCATAACAAGCGGCAGAAATCCCTTCTGTTCGAGGCCAATCCAGCGCGACCACGGCTACCGTGAAGATAGTATTGATACCAGAGCAGGTGCTCCGCCTCGGGAGAAACAGGCCGGTGCGCTTCAGCGATATTCTGAATACTGTAGCCACCACAGCTGACCAAACCGCTTACCCGTTCCGGCCATAGCGCGGCGACGATGCAAGCCGCTCTTGCGCCCCAGTCATAACCCGCAAGTACAGCTTTTTCGATTTCCAGTGCGTCGAGAAAAGCCAACAGGTCGGCTCCGATTGCCGCCTGCTCTCCAGAGCGCATTGTCTGCTCATCCAGAAATCGGGTGGGGCCGTAGCCACGAAGGTAAGGCGTCAAGCATCGCTTTCCAGCTGAAGCCAGGATCCTGGCGACTTCATCGTAGGCATGCACGTCATAGGGGAAGCCGTGGAGCAACACCACGGGGGCCCCGTCGACCGGACCGATCTCCAGATAGGCGATTTCCAGAACACCGGCTTTAACAGTTTTCATCATTGCCTCCTGCGTAGCACCTGCGATCGAAAAATCGGACCAGGAAAAACACGCCCATGCTCAATGAATCGATAACCTCGCCTTCCATCAGAAGCGAGAAGCGTCCCGCCCGGAATCGACGCCAGCGCACCGCCGATTGCGCCAGGAGAACCTTCAGGCATGGGCGCAATCAGGAATGGCGGCGCGGGCAGTATGGGAGGGCAATTCCGCGAACAGCTCCTGATACTCCGCGGCAAAATGGCTGAGGTGATAAAAACCCCATTGGGCGGCGGCGTCGCCGATCGACAGATGGGACGCCCGGGTAGACATCAAGGTCCGGCGCACACCGTTGAGCCTGACGGAGCGCAGATAGTTGAGCGGCGTGGTCTCGGCAACCGAGCGGAAGCTGTTCTGCACGGTACGCCGACTCACCTGGAGGCGCTGGCAGAGGTCGTCCACGCTGGGCACGTTGTTCAGTTCCGCGGTCGCCAGGCGGTGGCATTTTTCGACAATATAACTGCGCGTCGAGCTTGGCGTGCGCTGCTGCTTGTCGCAGGCCGGATCGGTCATCAATTGCAGCAACTCGCCGAGCATGGCCTGTTCCAGCACCAGCTCGCGATCGTGCGTCGGGTCGAGCTCTTCGCTTGAGAGGGCCTGGGAGAATGCCGCCAGCATGCGACGGCGGGCGTCGGCATAACGTTGAGTGGGCAGCCTGATGACCGGCTGCCGCAGCAATTGACCGATTTCCTTTGCCGAGGTGGTTTGTGCCAGCGCCTGCTCGAACCATTCGCGCTCGAAGGTAATGGCCAGCAGCTCCATGCCCATCGGCATATGGAACATGAACTCCTCGCCCCCGTGCAGGAAGAACAGGCTGCTGTCGTCGACCTCCCGCCCTTGCATCCGGATCGAACCCGGAACCGTGATGGGCACGGCGAAACACATCTTGCCCCGGGGCGCGACGCCGTGCTGCACGACACGCTGGTTGATCTTCTCGCGAAATACGTGGCAGCGCGCGGTGCTCAGCTGTATGAGCGAGCTCTCGGCCGAGCCGGCGGTCAGTTGGTTGTAATCCTGATTCCACTCCTGGACGGTAGCGGCGTGGACATGAATATCGCGGAAATGGCTGATGTTGTGGTTTTTCATGATGACAAAAGCCTCTGCCGATATTCTTGTTATTGGGATCGTCTTTGTGCGCAATATTCTCACGATAGGAGAATTCTGCAAATTTATTTGGTTAGCTTTCAGCACTCCTGCCGGACCGCTGCGGGATGGCCGGCCAATGTGCCGATTCGGGCTACCGGCCGCGCACGGGCGACGGGGATGATCGGGACACTGAAACCGACATCCTGAGAGACCGTCATGAGTGAAGCCAAGCTTGAATCCTTGCATTTTGCGGATGCGCCGCGGATCACCTCCGCCATTCCCGGCCCCAGGACCATCGAGGCCATGGCGATATCGGCGCGTACCGAGTCGATGGCGCGCGGTGGCGGACGCATGCCCGTGGCCATGGACCGGGCTTTTGGCGCGACCTTCAAGGACCCCGATGGCAACACCTATATCGACCTGTCCGCCGGCGTGGGCGTCAGCAGCGTAGGCCGCTGCCATCCGAAGGTGGTGCAAGCGATCCGTGAACAGTCCGAAGTGCTGATGCACGCCCTGGAAGTGAACAGTACCCGGCGCACCGAACTGGCGGCGAAGATTGCCGAAATCGCCCCCGACGGGTTGCGCGGCGATTGCATAACGTTCTTCACGCAAAGCGGCAGCGACGCACTGGAGGCCGCGGTCAAGTTCGCCAAGCGCATTACAGGGCGGCACCAGATCATCGCTTTCCACGGTGGCTATCACGGCGTCTGGAACGCCTCGGGCGCGCTGACCACTGGCACCGCCTACCGCAAGGGCTACGGTGCCCAGATGGGCGGAGTCATTCATGCGCCCTACCCTTACGCCTATCGTTTTCCCTTCGACACCACGCACAAAAGCGCCGAGCAGATCGCCGGCGAATACGTGGATTACTTGCTGAACACCCCTTACACAGCGGCCGATGACGTGGCCGCGGTGATCGTCGAACCGGTCCAGGGCGAAGGCGGCTACGTGCCCCCGTCGCCAGAGTTCCTGCAATTGTTGCGCAAGGCCTGCGACCGCAGTGGCGCGTTGCTGATCGTCGATGAAGTGCAGTCCGGCGCGGGACGCACCGGCAAGATGTGGGCGGTCGAACATTCAGGCGTGAAGCCCGACATGCTCACCTTCGGCAAGGGCATCGGCAGCGACCTGCCGATGGCGGGCCTGATCATGCGCTCGGACCTGGCGGCGGCGATTCCTGATGGCTCGGTGCCCAATACCTTTGCCGCCAACTCACTCTCGGCGGCAGTGGCGCTGACCAATATCAGCATCCTCCAGGACCCTGAGCTCGACCTGCTCAACCGCGCCCACACGCTTGGGCTGGAAGCACAGGAACGCATCCGCGGTTTCGACAGCCCTTTCATCGGCGAGGTACGCGGTCGTGGCCTGATGATCGGCATCGAGCTGGTCGAGGACCCGGTCACCAAGGCGCCGCTGGCGCCGGCCAGGATCGGCCAACTGATGGGCTACCTGCTGAACCACGGCGTACTGATGATTCCCTGCGGTCGCTACAGCAACGTGATGCGGGTGATGCCTTCGCTGACGATCCCACGCTCGATGTTCTTCAAGGCCCTGGACATTTTTGGCGACGCCCTGGCCACCCTCAAGGCATGACCGTCCACTTCACCTTATTACGGATCGCAAAATGACCCAGCACTTCAAGCACTTCATCGAAGGCGCGGCCCTCGAAGCCTCCGACGGTCGCCGCATCCCCCTCGTCGACCCAGTGACGGAACAGGCCTACGGCAGCTCCGCACGCGGCACCGCCGAGGACGTCGACCGTGCGGTGAACGCTGCGCTCGACCAACTTGAGCGTGGCGCCTGGAGTCGGCTCGACGGCGCCCAGCGCGCGCGACTGCTGTCGAAACTGGCTGACCTGGTCGAGCGCGACACCGAACAGCTCGCCGACCTCGACGCCAATGCCATCGGCCGCTCCCCCCTCGAACCCCGCCGAATGGACATCCCCAACGCCGTTGCGAATCTGCGCGCCGCCGCCGGCTGGGCCAATCAGCTGGAGGGCCGGACCATCCCCTCCGGCGGTTATTTCGGCACCAGGACCCTGTCGTATACGGTGCGCGAGCCGGTAGGCGTGGTCGGCGCCATCGTCCCTTGGAACTCGCCGCTGATGATCACCGTCTGGAAGCTCGCTGCGTTACTCGCGGCAGGCTGCACGGTGGTCATCAAGCCTTCGGAAGAAACCCCGCAATCGGCCCTGCACCTGGTGGCGCTGGCCCAGGAAGCGGGCTTCCCCGACGGGGTGATCAACGTGGTCACCGGTTACGGCGATGAAGTCGGCCGTGCCCTGTGCGAACACCCGCACGTCGCCAAGATCAGCTTCACCGGCAGCCCCGAAGCGGGTCGCGAAATCCAGCGCACCGCCGGTGTGCTGTTCAAGCGCGTCGCCCTGGAGCTGGGCGGCAAGAGTCCGCAGATTGTCTTCGACGACGCACCCTTCGACGATGCGTTGCACGGCTGCTCGCTCGGCCTGTTCGTCAACCAGGGACAGATCTGCGCGGCCGGCTCGCGCATCCTGGTCCAGCACGGCATCGCCGAGCGCTTCGCCGCGGCGCTTGCCGATGCCGCACGGGCGGTCAAGGTCGGTGATCCTCGGAAAGCCGACGTACAGATGGGCCCCGTGGCCAAAAAAGCCCAGTTCGAGCGCGTCAACCGGTACATCCAACTGGGTATCGAGCAAGGTGCCACGCTGTTGGCTGGCGGCGTATCGACGCCCGAAAGGGGCTGGTTTGTCCAACCGACCATCTTTGCCAATGCACGCAATGACATGGCGATCGCCCGGGACGAGATCTTCGGCCCGGTCGGCACCGTGATCACTTTCGACAGCGAAGACGAGGCTCTTGCCTTGGCCAACGATTCGGCTTACGGCCTCGCGGCGACGGTCTGGACCAATGACCTGGCAAAGGCGCATCGCGTGGCTGGCGCGGTGAAGGCCGGCGCCGTGGGCGTCAACTGCTGGAGCCCGCTGGATGCCAACCTGCCGTGGGGCGGGGTGAAAGCCAGCGGCATTGGCCGTGAGGGCGGATTTGCTGGCGCGTTGGCCTACACCGAAGAGAAAGTCATCACCGTATTACTGCCCACCTGACAGCCATCCCTGCACTGACCAAGCGACCCTCGATGCGCTGATTAGCCGAGGGTCGCTCAGGTGCATTTTTGTTACCGATGGAGAGACCGCGATGCATCCGGCAAATCAAACACCTGTTGATCGGTATCCTACGTCCCTGCGACTCCTGCATTGGGCGCGCGCCGTGCTCATCGCAGGCCTGCTCTGGGCAGGCTGGCACATGACCGGGCTGGATGACGAGGTGGCGAGCAAATACGAGCTTTATTATCCGTGGCACAAATCGTTCGGGGTGTTGGCATTCTTGCTGGTCCTGGTCCAGATCGTCTTGCGCATGCGAACCCCCAGGCTGCCGCAGCCGCCGGAATCATTGGCGCGCTATGAACGGGTTTCGTCAAGACTCGCCCACCGTACCTTGTATGCGCTGCTGGTGATCGTGCCGTTGATGGGCTATTCGATGTCGAGCACCTACACGATGAGCGACGGGGTGTTCTTCTTTGGCGTGAACCTCCCGGAGCTGCTTGGCAAAAATGACGATTGGTTCGTCGTCTTCCAGTGGCTGCACAAGGTGCTTGCCTACACGCTGCTCGGCCTGATCCTGCTGCACGTTGCCGGCGCGCTCAAGCACCGGTTCCTCGACCGCGATCCCCGAAGCGACGTGCTGCGCCGCATGCTCTGACGGCTTTGCAAACCCTCGTCGGACACCGCGGGAGGCCTTGGTTATGCGTTCACATCCACGACCGTACGGCCACGCACCTGTCCTTCCAACACCTGAGCGGCGACCTGCGGAACCTGCGCCAGGCCGACGACCTGGGTGGTCCGGGCGAGCTTGTTCACGTCGAGATCCCGGGCCAGTCGCGCCCATGCCTGCAGGCGAACATCTTGCGGAGCGTTCACCGAGTCGATACCGGCGAGGGTCACGTTGCGCAGGATGAAGGGCAGCACCGAGCCGGGCAGATCCGCCCCCTGGGCCAGGCCGAAAGCGGCGACAACGCCACGATATCGAGTCTGTGCCAAGGCATTGACCAGGGTATGGCTACCGACCGAATCGATGACGCCGGCCCAGCGCTCCTTGGCAACCGGAGCACCCGGCTCGGACAAGGTATGACGATCGATGATCTCGCAGGCACCCAGATCGCGCAGATAATCGGCTTCTTCCTGACGGCCGGTCGAGGCAATCACCCGATAGCCCAGGCCGGACAACAGTGCGATTGCAACCGAGCCCGCGCCGCCGTTGGCGCCGGTCACCAGAACGTCGCCACGCTCAGGCGTCAGGCCACCGTGCTCCAGGGCCAACACACTGAGCATCGCGGTGTAGCCGGCGGTGCCGATGGCCATGGCCTGGCGGGTCGAAAAAACCTCCGGAACCTTCACCAGCCAGTCGCCGCTCACGCGCGCCTTCTGGGCAAAGCCGCCGTGGTGGGTCTGGCTCAGCCCCCAGCCGTTGAGCAGCACCCGATCGCCAGCCTGGAAACCGGCATGACTGGAACTCTCGACAACGCCGGCAAAGTCGATGCCAGGAATCAGCGGAAATTGGCGGATCACGGGTGTGCGACCGCTGAGCGCCAAGGCGTCCTTGTAATTGACGGTGGAGTACTCGATCGCGACGGTGACGTCGCCGGCCATCAGGTCCTCATCCTTGAAGTCGACCAGGCTGGTGGAAATCACGTCAGCGGTTTTGGTGCAAAGCAGCGCTTTGAAGGTCATTGTTGGTTTCCTCTTCATTCTGAGCGGGTCGGGGCCAACGCAGCGAATGCGGGCGCTGGCCCGGCTGGCAATTCATGCGAGCTGCAGGGCCTTGCGGATGCCCGTGTCCAGCACGCCAGCCGGCGCGAAGCGACGCATGAACTGCAGCTGCGCGGCTGTCTTGCCGGCGGTGTAACGCAGCTTCGGCCGCTCGGCGCGAGCAGCCTTGAGCACCACGTCAGCCACCACGTCGGGGCCCTCGGCGGTCGCCATCGCCTGGTTGACGACCTTCGTTACCTTAACCCGAATGTCCTCATACACGTCCAGCTTGGCGTCAGCCTGCAGGCTGTTGCTTTCGAAGGCCGTGCGCGTATAGCCGGGCTCGATGACGACCACCCGGATGCCATGGGTACGCAACTCGTGATCCAGGGCTTGGGAATAGCCGTCCACCGCATGTTTGCTGGCCACGTAGAGCGCTACATAAGGTACGGATACGACACCAAGAATGGAGCCGATGTTGATGATTCGACCGCTGCCCTGACGTCGCATGTGGGGCACAACGGCGCGGGTCATGCGCACGACACCGAGGAAATTGGTATCGAAGACGGCCTTGGCCTGCTCGATCGAGCTTTCTTCCGCCGCGGCCGGAGCAAGCCCGAAGCCGGCATTGTTGACCAGCAAATCGATGCGCCCTTCCCGGCGCAGCAGCTCGGCGACGGCGGCTTCGACGCTGGCGTCGTCGGTCACGTCCAGCGCCAGCATCGCATAGGGCTGATGCTCACCGCGGGTTCCGCGGCGACTGGTGCCATAGACGGTGTAGCCTGCGGATGCCAGCTTGTTGGCGATGGCCTCACCGATGCCGGACGAAGCGCCAGTCACCAACGCTACGGGTTTAGTGGTGGTCATGAAGTTTTCCTCGGCTGCCTGGTTGGCCCGGCATCGGTGCGTGTCGGGCGAACCTATGATGATGACCATAATCATAGACGTCAAGATTTTTGATTTTGATCGACATCAAAATAGACTAACCTGTTTGCGTCCCCCATCGGCAGGATGATCTATACCTACAGGAACACGCGCCCAGGCCAGACGACAATAAGAGACGCCCGGGCAAGACGATTGACCAGTCAGGGAAACGCGGCCTCCGTGCATTGGCCTGCGACATGTTCCCGGCGCCGGACAGGTAGGATGGCGCCCCCCCCCTTTTAATGCCTGAAGTATCGATCATGAGCCGGATCCCGCGCGTATTGAATGGCCGTCCCAAAGTGTTTGCCCGGCTCTGCCTGTTACTGCTGGCATGGGTTATCCATCCAGCGTACGGTGAGCCGCAGGTCATTGAGCTGCACATCCCGGACGCACCTCCGCTGACGTTCATCAACGACCCCAGGGGGTACGGCATCGTCGGTGACGTCGCGGTGCAGGCGATTACCCGGGCCGGGTATACGCCAAAGATCCACCTGCTGCCCTGGGCCAGGGCACAGAAACATGTCAGCGAAGAACACGACTACCTGATAGCTCCCTTGTCGCGCATTCCTGTGCGCGAGGAGCGCTTCACCTGGATCGCTTCGATCATGCCCATGGAGCGCGCCTTCTTCAGCCTCGACCGGCAGGTCACCAGTTTCGCCCAGGCGAAAGCAACCTACCGCAAGATCGGCGTCGGCCTGGGCAGTGCACAAGAGGACATCCTGCGCGCCGAAGGCTTCAGCGACGAACAGATCTATCCGCTGGCCATCGGTGACAACCCTGCCCAGATGCTGTTGATGGGACGTATCGATGCCTGGTTCAACGGTGTTCCGGAGAGTCGCTACATCTGGCCGAAGGTGTCCAGGCGCAAACTGCTGATGAGCCCGGTTGGCAGCAGTGCCGACCTCTATCTGGCGTGTTCCAGGCGCTGCTCCGAAAAAATTGTCGAAGACTTGCGTGGAGCCGTGGAGGCCCTGCGCAAGGACGGCACGATCAAGCGGATACGTGAGGTTTATCTGCCTGACTAAGTAGCCGGCTGGCACCGATCCACTACACAGTTGCCGTATGCCATGGCTCATCAATGGCTTATATCATTCCGAATGATAGTTACCTTTGCTTCATTCGATTCGTTCCTTTCAGCCTTGCCACGCATCATCCGCCCATCTCAATACACTTGGCGGATGCTATCCATGGAACATTCACTTTCTAAATTGCGCTTTCCCCTGGCACTGTTGGCAGTGCTGGTGATCAGCGCGTGCGGCAAGACCCCCGACACGGCAGCTTCGATGCCGGCGGCCAAAGTCAGTGTGGCCAAGGTACTGGAGCAACCCGTCAACGAATGGGACGAGTTCACCGGGCGCCTCGAAGCGCCGGAAACCGTCGAGATCCGCCCGCGGGTTTCCGGGCAGATCGATGAAGTGGCCTTCACCGAAGGCGCGCTGGTCAAGAAAGGCGACCTGCTGTTCCAGATCGACCCGCGCCCGTTCCAGGCTGAAGTGCGTCGTCTCGAAGCCCAACTGGCCCAGGCTCGCGCCACCGCGACCCGCAGCGAGAACGAGGCCCAGCGTGGCGAACGCCTGCGTTTGAGCAATGCGATTTCCGCTGAACTGGCGGATTCGCGCACCACCGCAGCCCAGGAAGCCCGCGCCGCCGTGGCCGGCATCCAGGCGCAACTGGACCTGGCCAAGCTGAACCTCAGCTTCACCCGGGTCACCTCGCCCATCAACGGCCGTGTCAGCCGGGCGGAAATCACCGCCGGCAACCTGGTGACCGCCGACGTCACGCCGCTGACCAGCGTGGTCTCCACCGACAAGGTCTACGCCTACTTCGACGCCGACGAGCGCGTCTTCCTCAAGTACACCCAACTCGCCCGCCAGGGCCAGCGCGGCCAGGCCACGCCGGTCTACATGGGCCTGTCCAACGAGGAAGGCAACCCGCACCTGGGCCAGATGAACTTCGTCGACAACCAGGTCAACCCGCAGACCGGCACCATCCGTGGCCGCGCGGTGTTCGACAACAAGGACGGCGCCTACACCCCTGGCCTGTACGCCCGACTGAAACTGGTGGGCAGCGGCACCTACTCTGCCGTGCTGATCAACGACGAAGCCGTCGGCACCGACCTGGGCAAGAAATTCGTGCTGGTGATGGACGCCGACAACAAGCCGGCGTACCGCGCCGTCGAGCTGGGGCCGAAAATCGAAGGCCTGCGTATCGTGCGCAACGGCCTGAGCAAGGACGACACCATTATCGTCAAGGGACTGCAACGGGCCCGTCCGGGTTCGCCGGTCACGCCTGAAACCGTGCCGATGGCCAGCGAGCAAACCCTCGCCGCCCTGGCACAACAACGTAAAGCGCTCGAAGCCAGCAACCTGCCCCAGGTCGCGCCCAACAAGGCAGCGTCCGGCTCCGCAGGCAAACTGGCCTCTGCGTCCCCACGCGGCTAAGGGACTGAACTCAAGATGAAATTTTCCCAGTTCTTCATTTCGCGGCCGATCTTCGCAGCGGTGCTCTCGCTGCTGATCCTGATCGCCGGTGCGATCTCGTTGTTCCAGCTGCCGATCAGCGAATACCCCGAAGTCGTGCCGCCGACCGTGGTCGTGCGCGCCAACTTCCCCGGTGCCAACCCCAAGGTCATCGGTGAAACCGTAGCCGCGCCTCTGGAACAAGCCATCACCGGCGTCGAGAACATGCTCTACATGTCCTCGCAGTCCACCGCCGACGGCAAGATCACCCTGACCATCACCTTCGCCCTGGGCACCGACCTGGACAACGCCCAGGTGCAGGTGCAGAACCGCGTCACCCGCACCGAGCCCAAGTTGCCGGAGGAAGTGACCCGGATCGGCATCACGGTGGACAAGGCGTCGCCCGACCTGACGATGGTCGTGCACTTGACCTCGCCGGACAAACGCTACGACATGCTTTACCTGTCCAACTACGCCTTGCTCAACATCAAGGATGAGCTGGCGCGCCTCGGCGGCGTCGGTGATGTGCAGTTGTTCGGCATGGGTGATTATTCGCTGCGGGTCTGGCTGGATCCGAACAAGACCGCGTCGCGCAATCTGACCGCTACCGACGTTGTCACGGCGATCCGCGAGCAGAACCGCCAGGTTGCCGCCGGTGCCCTGGGCGCGCCTCCAGCGCCGAATGCCCAGGCGTTCCAACTCTCGGTCAACACCCAGGGTCGCCTGGTCAGCGAAGAAGAGTTCGAGAACATCATCATCCGTTCCGGCGCCAATGGTGAAATCACTCGCCTGAAAGACATCGCCCGGGTGGAGCTGGGCTCCAGCCAATACGCCCTGCGTTCGCTGCTCGACAACCAGCCGGCGGTGGCGATCCCGATCTTCCAGCGCCCGGGTTCCAATGCCATCCAGATTTCCAACGATGTGCGCGAGAAAATGGATGAGCTGAAAAAAGGCTTCCCGGCCGGCATGGACTACAGCATCGTCTATGACCCGACGATCTTCGTGCGCGGCTCCATCGAAGCGGTGGTGCATACCCTGTTCGAAGCGCTGATCCTCGTGGTGCTGGTGGTGATCCTGTTCCTGCAGACCTGGCGCGCCTCGATCATCCCGCTGGTGGCAGTGCCGGTGTCGCTGATCGGTACATTCGCGGTCATGCACCTGTTCGGCTTCTCACTCAATGCGCTGTCGCTGTTCGGGCTGGTACTGGCCATCGGTATCGTCGTGGACGATGCCATCGTGGTGGTGGAGAACGTCGAACGGAACATCGGCCTCGGGCTTACGCCGGTGGAAGCCACCAAGCGCGCTATGGGCGAAGTGACCGGGCCGATCATCGCCACGGCACTCGTACTGTGTGCGGTGTTCGTTCCCGCCGCCTTCATCAGCGGCTTGACCGGGCAGTTCTACAAACAGTTTGCCTTGACCATTGCCATCTCGACGGTGATCTCGGCGTTCAACTCGCTGACCCTGTCGCCAGCCCTGGCCGCGGTATTGCTCAAGAGCCATGACGCGCCCAAGGACCGTTTCTCGCGGCTCCTCGACAAGATCTTCGGCGGCTGGCTGTTCCGTCCGTTCAACCGCTTCTTCGACCGCGCCAGCCACGGTTACGTGGGCACCGTCGGCCGCGTGATCCGCAGCAGCGGCATTGCCCTGATCGTTTACGCAGGCTTGATGGTGCTGACCTTCTTCGGTTTCTCCAACACGCCAACCGGTTTCGTGCCTGGCCAGGACAAGCAATACCTGGTGGCCTTCGCGCAACTGCCGGACGCCGCGAGCCTGGACCGCACCGAAGACGTGATCAAGCGCATGTCCGAAATGGCCCTCAAGCAGCCGGGCGTTGAAAGCGCGGTGGCCTTCCCGGGCCTGTCGATCAACGGCTTCACCAACAGCCCGAACGCCGGCATCGTCTTCGTGACCCTCAAGCCTTTTGATGAGCGCAAGGACGCGAGTATGTCGGCCGGTGCCATCGCTGGTGCGTTGAACGGCCAGTATTCGGAGATCCAGGAAGCCTACATGGCGATCTTCCCGCCGCCGCCGGTACAGGGCCTGGGCACGATCGGTGGTTTCCGCCTGCAAATCGAAGACCGGGGCAACCTGGGCTACGACGAGCTGTACAAAGAAACCATGAACATCATCACCAAGAGCCACAACGTGCCGGAACTGGCCGGGTTGTTCACCAGCTACACGGTGAACGTGCCTCAGGTCGATGCCGCCATCGATCGTGAAAAAGCCAAGACCCACGGCGTAGCCGTCAGCGACATCTTCGACACCCTGCAGATCTACCTGGGTTCGCTGTATGCCAACGACTTCAACCGCTTCGGCCGTACCTACCAGGTCAACGTCCAGGCCGAGCAACAGTTCCGCCTCGAGTCGGACCAGATCGGCCAGCTCAAGGTGCGCAACAACCGTGGCGAGATGATCCCGCTGGCGACCTTCATCAAGGTCAGCGACACCTCGGGGCCGGACCGCGTGATGCACTACAACGGCTTCATCACCGCTGAAATCAACGGTGCCGCCGCCCCGGGCTACAGCTCCGGCCAGGCTGAAAAAGCCATCGAGAAACTGCTCAAGGACGAATTGCCCAACGGCATGACGTACGAGTGGACCGACCTGACGTACCAGCAGATTCTTTCGGGCAACACCGCGTTGTTCGTGTTCCCGCTCTGCGTATTGCTGGCGTTCCTGGTGCTCGCGGCCCAATACGAAAGCTGGAGCCTGCCTCTGGCGGTGATCCTGATCGTACCGATGACGCTGCTGTCGGCGATTACCGGGGTGATTCTCTCCGGTGGCGACAACAACATCTTCACCCAGATCGGCTTGATCGTACTGGTCGGACTGGCCTGCAAGAACGCGATTCTGATCGTCGAGTTCGCCAAGGATAAACAGCTCGAAGGCATGACCCCGCTGGCTGCGGTACTGGAAGCTTGCCGCCTGCGTCTGCGGCCGATCCTGATGACCTCCTTCGCCTTCATCATGGGCGTGGTGCCCCTGGTGCTCTCCAGCGGCGCCGGTGCGGAAATGCGCCACGCCATGGGTGTCGCGGTGTTCTCGGGCATGCTTGGGGTGACCTTCTTCGGCTTGCTGCTGACCCCGGTGTTCTACGTATTGATCCGTAACTTCGTCGAGCGCAGCGAGGCCCGCAAAGCGGCCCGGGCCTTGAAACTGGAGGCGCAACAATGAGTTTGAAAGCGTTCGTGCCGAGCCTGCTGGTCCTGGCGTTAAGCGCCTGCGCCGTGGGCCCGGATTACCAGGCACCGAAAACGGAGGCGGCCAACATCACCGCCGCCACCGACGGCGCCGCCGGTCAGAAGAACTTCGACCGCGCGCGGTTCGAAGGTATCTGGTGGCAGCAGTTCGACGACCCGACCCTCAACGCGTTGGTGACTCGCTCCCTGGACGGCAACCGCGAGTTGCGCGTGGCCTTCGCCCGCCTGCGGGCCGCCCGGGCGATTCGCGACGACGCCAGCAATGACGCCATGCCGACCATCACCAGCCGCGCCAGTAGCGAGCTGGGCAAAGGCCAGAACCCGATGGGGCAGACCGACGACCGGGTCAACTCCGAGCGTTATGACCTGGGCCTGGACATGGCCTGGGAACTGGACCTGTTCGGCCGCATCCAGCGCAACCTGGAAGCGACCGATGCCGACCAGCAGGCCGCCGAGGCCGATCTCTATCAGTTGCAGGTGAGCATGATCGCCGAACTGGTGGACGCCTACGGCCAGCTGCGCGGCGCCCAACTGCGTGAAAAAATCGCCCTGGCCAACCTGCAGAACCAGCAGGAGTCGCGCAAGATCACCGAAAGCCTGCGTGATGCCGGCGTCGGCGATCAGCTCGACGTGGTGCGTGCCGATGCGCGCCTGGCCGCGGTGGAAGCCAGCGTGCCGCAACTGCAAGCCGAACAGGCGCGCCAGCGCAACCGCATCGCGACATTGCTGGGCGAGCGTCCGGACAAGCTGAGCGTGGACCTGAGCCCTAAACAGCTGCCGGCGATTGCCAAGGCCCTGCCGATTGGCGACCCCGGTCAACTGCTGCAACGCCGTCCGGATGTCCTGAGTGCCGAGCGTCAACTGGCGGCTGCCACGGCGCGCATCGGCGTGGCCAAGGCCGACCTGTTCCCAAGGGTCAGCCTCAGCGGTTTCCTCGGCTTCACCGCCGGACGCGGTTCGCAAATCGGTTCCTCGGCGGCCAATGCCTGGGCGCTGGGTCCAAGCATTACCTGGGCCGCGTTCGACCTGGGCAGTGTGCGAGCGCGCTTGCGCGGTGCCAGCGCCGAGGCTGATGGCGCCCTGGCGAACTATGAACAGCAAGTGCTGCTGGCCCTGGAAGAATCGGAAAACGCCTTCAGCGATTACGGCAAACGCCAACAGCGGCTGATCTCGTTGATCCGCCAGAGCGAATCGAGCCGCGCGGCCGCCGACCTGGCCGAGATTCGCTACCGCGAAGGCACCGAGGACTTCCTCGTGCTGCTCGACGCCCAGCGTGAACGCCTCGCCGCCGAGGACAGCCAGGCCCAGGCCGAAGTGGACCTGTATCGCGGCATCGTCGCGATCTACAAGGCCCTGGGCGGCGGCTGGCAACCGGAAACCGTCGCCAGCAACTGAGCCCTCCCCAACCGAGCTCCTTTGGTTGGCCGCAACCAACCAATCCCTTTGCCCCGCGTCTCATTCGGTCGCGGGGCTTTTTTGTTTATCGACCAGCGCTCTTGGAAAAGCCTGTTGTGGGAGCGAGCCTGCTCGCAATGAGGCCAGCCCAGATACCCCGTGGCGAGGGAGCTCGCTCCCGCTCGGCTGCGCAGCAGTCGCAAAATCGGCTGACGCGGTCTGCCTGAAGACAGCCAGGGCCGGCTTTGCCGGCCAGCGGGAGCAAGCTCCCTCGCCACAGGGTTGTCTGATATATCGGGTTCCTGGCGATGAAATGTCATTGCCTGTCCCACCGTCATCGCGAGCAAGCTCGCTCCCACAGATCCCCCACCGCTATTCAGGTTTGACTCAAGCCCGGACCTGACCGAAGCTTGCGACACTTCACGCTTCTGGTTATGGATTACCTGAATGTCCTCGTCTCGCCGCTATCTGCTCCTCAGCCTCGCCGTCGTCCTGGTCATCGGTCTCGTCGCGATATGGCTACGCAGCACCACGCCGCAAATCCCCGAAGCAATCAAGCGTGGTTACAGTGAGGCCCTGGACAACGCCCGCAACGGGCAGCCCGGCGCGGCGCGGATGCTTTACCAGCAACTGGGACGCCCGGACCTCTCACCCAAGCGCCGCGTACGCTTGCACGCCGAGCTGCCCAACTACCCGAGCCCCCAGGCCCTGAAACTGGCGCAAGCGGACTTGCACAGCGAATCGCCGCAGGTGCGCCACGCGGCCATCGACAGCATCGTCGGGCTGGTGCCGAACGCCCAGCGCAGCCTGTTGCTCGGCCCGCTCCTGGAGGACAACGAGCCGGACGTCCGGTTTGCCGCCGTGAATGCCCTGCTGGGTCTTTCGCCAGATGAACTGGGCCTGTATTTCGGCGCGATGCAGATCGCCGCCGACACCTGGAAGCAGGTACTCAACGACGCTCCGCCCACCACCGAGTCGCTCTATCAGCTCGCCCGGCTGTACCTGCATAACGCTGATCTGAAAAAAGCCCAGCAGGCGCTGGAGCAGGCCCTGCGCCTGCAGCCGGACAACCTGCCGGCGCTGGTCATGCAGGTCGATGTGCTGGACCGACAAGGCCAGGCCGAAGCTGCACGCCAACTGCTCGCCCGGCAGTTGCAAACCCAGCCGGCATCGGCTTATCTGCAACATGCGCTGGGCATGTGGCTGCTCCAGCACGGGCAGACCGAATACGCCGTGCTTGGCCTGGCCAAAGCGGTGGAGCTTGAGCCTGAGAACCGGCACTACCGCTATGACCTGGCGACCACTTTGCACGCCGAGCAGGAGGTGGAAGCCGCGCAGAAGCAGCTACAGGAAATCGTCCAGCGCTACCCTGCCGATCGCAAGGCGCGGGTATTGCTGATCAATTATTGGAAGGAGACCGGTCAGTTACAGCATGTCCAGGTTTTATTGGCCCAACTGGAACAACTGAACCCTGACGACCCGGCGATACAACAAGGCCTGTAGGCCCATTTGCGCGGGTGGAAAGTTGTGCAGCAGTGCGCGTTTTGTCAAAGGAAGCGGAACCGCCATCACTGCCAAAGGTCAAGTGTTCAGGCAGTTCATTTTCAGGCGATACCCCGCCTGCTGCCCACTTCCCTAGTCATGAGAGGGTTATTTTTGATTACATCTAACGAGTCGATCAGCGCAAAAGCCGCCACCGGGATCGAAGGGCTGGACGATGTCCTTTCCGGTGGTTTGTCCCGGGGTCACGTGTTTCTCCTGGAGGGAGAGCCGGGTACCGGTAAAACCACGGTCGCGTTGCATTTCCTGATGGCCGGCGCCAAGGCCGGCGAACGCTCGTTGTATATCACGCTGTCGGAAACCGAGCGTGAATTGCGTCAGGGCGCGGCCTCCCATGGATGGACGCTCGATGAGAGCATCCACATCTTCGAGCTGACCCCGCCCGAGAGCCTGCTCAACGCCGATCAGCAGCAGAGCCTGCTGTATTCCTCCGACCTGGAACTGGGGGAAGCGACCCGGCAGATCTTCGAAGTGGTGGAGCGCATCAAGCCGACCCGGGTCGTGCTCGACAGCCTTTCGGAGATCCGCCTGCTGGCGCAGAGCTCTCTGCGCTATCGTCGGCAGATCCTCGCGATCAAACACTACTTCGTGCGTTATGACGCCACGGTCCTGCTCCTGGATGACCTGACCACTGAATCCCTGGACAAGACCGTGCACAGCGTGGCCCACGGAGTCATTCGCCTCGAGGAACTGACCCCCAACTACGGTGCCGAACGGCGCCGGCTGCGGGTGGTCAAGTATCGCGGGCAGAAATACCGTGGCGGCTACCACGATTTCACCATCATGAGCGACGGCCTGCACGTCTTCCCTCGCCTGGTGGCCGCCGAGCATCGTGGCCAGTACTTGCGTCAACAGCTGTCCAGCGGAATCGCCGAAATGGACGCCCTGTTGGGCGGTGGCATCGAGACCGGCTCCAGCACGCTGATTCTCGGTCCGGCCGGTACCGGCAAATCGCTGATCTCGTTGATCTTTGCTGCAGCTGCCGTACGCCGCGGAGAAAAAGCCGCTCTGTTCATCTTCGACGAAGAGCTGGGGCTGCTGTTCGAGCGCATGAAAAACATCGGCATCGATCTGCACGAATTGCAAAAAACCGGCAACCTGCTGATCGAGCAGGTCGACGCCGCGGAGTTGTCTCCGGGTGAGTTTTCCCATCGCGTGCGGCGTTGCGTCAGTGACGGCAACATCAAAACCGTCGTGATCGACAGCATCAACGGCTACCAGGCCGCCATGCCGGAAGAAAACGCCCTGGTCTTGCATATGCATGAGCTGTTGCTCTACCTCAACCGCAAAGGCGCGGCGACCTTCATGACCGTCGCGCAGCATGGTCTCGTGGGCGACATGCAGGCTCCAGTGGACATTACCTACCTCGCCGACACCGTCATCCTGCTGCGTTACTTCGAAGCGCTGGGCAAGGTTCGCCGGGCGGTTTCCGTTATCAAGAAGCGCACCGGCGCCCATGAGTCGACTATCCGTGAATATCGCATCAGCAAGCTGGGCATGACCATCGGCCAACCGCTGGAAGCATTCCAAGGCGTGTTGCGTGGCGTACCGACCTATATGGGTGCGGACAACCCGTTGCTTGAGGATGGCACTCCGTGACGTCGGCCGAGCCACTGTCCGAGCGGGCGCTGATTCTCGCGCCGCTCGGACGGGACAGCCAGATTGCCCTGATGATTCTAAAGGAAGCCGGTTTCAACGGCCTCGTTTGCAGTCATCTGGGCCATTTATGCGAAGAATTGGGGCAAGGTGCAGGCCTTTTGGTGATTTCATCGGAAGCCCTGGTCGGGCCGGATCTGGAAACCCTGTTCCAGCACATCGAACAGCAGCCGGCCTGGTCCGACTTGCCAATTGTCCTGCTGACTCATCACGGTGGCCCGGAGCAGAACCCGGTGGCACGCATCGGCGTGCAGCTGGGCAACGTGACGTTCCTGGAGCGTCCGTTCCATCCGGTGACGCTCGTCAGCCTGGTGACCACCGCGCTGCGCGGACGCCGCAGGCAATACGAAGCGCGGGACCGGCTAATCGACCTGAGCAACAGCGAGCTGCGCCTGCAAACGACCCTCGAAACCTTGGAACAACAGGTCGAGGAGCGCACCGCCCAGCTGCGTCATAACGAAGAAGCCCTGCGCCAGTCGCAGAAAATGGAAGCAGTCGGCCAATTGACCGGCGGGATCGCCCATGACTTCAACAACATGCTCACCGGCATCATCGGCAGCCTCGAATTGCTGCGCCGACGCCTGGCCCGCGGCCGCACCGAAGACCTGGACAGCCTGATCGACCTGGGCGTGACCTCGGCCAACCGGGCGGCAGGCCTGACGCATCGGCTGCTGGCCTTTTCCCGGCGGCAATCGCTGGACTCCAAGGCTGTGCAAATGAACACGCTCGTATTGTCCATGGGCGAGCTGCTGCAGCGTAGCCTCAACGAGAGCATCCGCCTGGAAATGCAACTGGACGAGCAGCTCTGGATCGCCGAAGCCGACCCCAATCAACTTGAAAGCGCCCTGCTCAACCTGGTGCTCAACGCCCGCGATGCAATGCCGGGTGGCGGCAAACTGCTGGTGCAGACGTTCAATCGTTACCTGGACACCGGCTTCACCGACGCCTACACCAACCTGGAGCCCGGGGACTACGTGGTGTTAAGCGTGCAGGATAGCGGATGCGGCATGCCGGAATCGGTGATGCACCGTGCGTTCGATCCTTTCTTCACGACCAAGCCGATCGGCCAGGGCACCGGCCTCGGCCTTTCGATGATCTATGGCTTCAGCAAGCAGTCCCGTGGCCACGTTACCATCGACAGCGAGGTCGACAAAGGCACCACCGTGAACCTTTATCTGCCGCGCTTTGTGGGTGAGGAGATACACGAACCAGCCGCCGTCACCCAGCAGGCGCCTTATGCGCAGGATGGCGAAACCGTGCTCATCGTCGAAGATGATGCGGCGGTGCGGGTGTTGGTCAGCGCAGTGCTGAGCGAGTTGGGCTACGCCTTCGTCGAGGCCGGCGACGCAAACGCGGCGATGCCGATCCTGCAATCGAACCAGCGCATCGACCTGTTGATCAGCGATGTGGGCCTGCCCGGCATGAATGGGCGGCAACTGGCCGAAATCGGCCGGCAGATCCGCCCCGATCTGAAAGTGCTGTTCATTACCGGTTACGCCGAGCACGCGGCGGTGCGCGGTGGTTTCCTCGACCCTGGCATGCAGATGATCACCAAGCCGTTCACGTTTGATCTGTTGACGGCGAAGGTGCGGGAGATGATCAAGGTTTGACCCCTTCGCGAGCAGGCTCGCTCCCACGGGATTGCCGTATGCCGTGAGGCCTGTGTCTGTCCAAAATCCAATGTGGGAGCGAGCCTGCTCGCGATAGCGGTGGGTCAGTCAATGATGATGTTGGATGGACTGGCCCCTTCGCGAGCAGGCTCGCTCCCACAGGGATTGCTGTGTGCCGTGAGGCCTGTGTCTGTCGAAGGTCCAATGTGGGAGCGAGCTTGCTCGCGATAGCGGTGGGTTAGCTACGCAAATGCTTGCATGTACCCGCTGTTGCTCTTGCTCTTGCTGTGCTTTTGATGTTGATCTCAGCGCCCCGTTAACCACGCTGGCCGAACGCAGGCATTGTGGAGTGGGCATCCCGGCATGGATGCCGGGATAGCCGCGCTGGGCCAGGGACGGCCCTTCGCGGCGGGCCCACGGAGCAATGCCGGAGTGAGGGCATGCCGAGCCTTGGCGAGGCACCGAGTGGTGGGGCAAAGCCTTTTTGGTTACTTTTTTGGCGTCTGAAAAAAGTGACCCGCCGTAAGGGCGGAACCCTAAGTAGCCGTTACCGAAGAAACGGATATACACCCATTGAAGCCCAAACAACCGGCTGAACTACGACAACATCCCCTGCATGATCTTCTGCAACACATCCAGATCAAACGGCTTGTCCAGAATCGGCGCCTTACGCGTGATGGGGCTATCGGTCTCGCGCACTTCCTGAGCATACCCACTGATAAAGATGACCTTCAGGTCCGGACGCAACCTCACCGCAGGCTCGGCGATCTGCACCCCGGAAATCCCCCCCGGCAGACGGAAGTCGGTAATCATCATGTCCAGGTGAGGCTTGCTCGCCAGAATCTCGAACGCCTGCTCGCCGTTTTCAGCCTGGAGCACCCGGTATCCTTCGCCAGACAGGTAGGCCGACAGCACCATCAGGATCGACGGATCATCCTCGACAATCAGTACAACGTCTTGCGCATCTTCACTCATGAGAAGCCTTTGTTGGATCAATAGCTGCTGATACGACCTTGGGGCCACTCAGAGGTTGCGTCCGTTCGCCAGTTTTCTGAAAAGGCAGACAAACGCGAAACAACGCCCCTTCGTTGAGGCGGCTATTGACCGTAATGATACCGCCATGGGCGGTGACAATCTGCTCGGAGATGAACAAGCCCAGCCCCAGGCCAGCGGTGGCGGCCTTGGACGATACCCGCTCGAACTGCTGGAAGATGCGTTTCTGGTTCTCTTCGCTGATGCCGATACCGTGATCCTGCACTTCGATGCAGGCGTGGTCGGGCGTCTGGTAGACGCGCACCTCGATCGAGCTCTTGCTGCCATAACGCAACGCGTTGGTCAGCAGGTTCGAGACCACCTGCTCGATGCGAAACTCATCCCAGTGCCCTTCCACCATAGGCTCGGCGGTACAACTCACGGAGCATTCGGCGGCAGCGATCTGCGGCTGGAAGTTGCGCAGCAGGTTCTCCACCAGCGCCGTCAGGTTGAAGCGGGTCGGACGGATGGACAACTTCCCGGTGCGAATCCGGGACACGTCCAGCATGTCCTCGATCAAGCGGATCAGGCTTTTGATCTGGCGCTCATCGCGTTCAACCATCGCCTTGATCTTGTCCAGGGTGAACGCCGAGGCGTTGTCGCGCGCCAAGTGCATCTTGCGCAACTGCGTTTCCAGGATCAGGCCGTTAAGCGGCGTACGAACCTCATGGGCGACGATCGACATGAAATCGTCCCGCATACGCACCGCCTGCTCGAGCTCGCCACGGGTGGCTTGCAACTGCTGGAGCAATTGCTCCTGCTCCCGGCGACTCTGCTCGAGAGCTAGCACTTGTTCCTTCATCGCCTTGCGCTGGCGATAGAGCTCGACGAACACGCTGACCTTGCTTTTGACCGCGTGGGTGTCCAGCGGCTTGTGCAGGAAATCCACCGCGCCGCTTTCATAGCCGGTGAATGCATAGTTGCGCTCGCGGCCGGCGGCGCTGACAAAAATGATCGGGATGCTGCGGGTCTTTTCCGTGCCGCGCATCAGCTCGGCCAATTCGAATCCGTTCATGCCCGGCATCTGCACATCAATGATCGCCAGGGCAAAGTCGTGTTGCAACAGCAGCGACAGCGCTTCATCCGCCGACAAGGCCTTGAAGACCTCGCGGTCCTCGCGCTTGATCAGCGCTTCCAGGGCCAACAGATTCTCAGGCAGATCGTCGACGATCAGCAGTTTGGCTTGAATATCTCTTGGCATGTGGTTCATTCCAGCCCGGCCAGCAACTGGCCGATGCCCTGTAAAGTTAGGATATGGTCGGGCTCATGCAACGTAAGCGCCGCTTCGGGCATGGTGGAAACCTGTGCCTCCTTCGGGTCCTGGACGACGGTGATGCCGCCCAGCTCTTTCACCCTGGCCAACCCCCTGGCGCCGTCATTGTTGGCACCGGTCAGGACCACTGCCAGCAGACGAGGACCATAGACATCGGCGGCCGACTCGAACAACACGTCGATCGATGGCCGCGAATGGTGCACCGGCGCTTCTAGGCTCAGTGACAGGCTGCGATCAGCCTCGATCGACAGGTGATAACCGGGCGTTGCGACATACAACGTGCCCGGGCGTATGTCCTGCTTGTCCCGGGCTTCTTCGACGGGTATTGCCAGGCGATGACGAAACACCTGGGCCAACTGGCTGTTACGTTCGTCGGGCAAATGCAGCACCACGAGGACAGGCAGGCTGAAGCCCTTGCGCAGAGGCGTGAAGATGTTGAGCAGCGCCTCGACGCCTCCGGCGGAAGCGCCGACTACGATGGCCTCGATCAGGGGCCTGGATCTGTCCGTCATTGGGCTCATAACTTGCGATAGATCCGTTCCTGTTTGACCAACGGCTCGAACTGCTTGCCGAAAGCCGAAAAATCCAGTGTTTCCTTACTGCCCAACACCAGAAAACCACGATGGCAGAGGGACTCATGAAACAGTCCAAATGCGCGATCTTGCAGCTTTTTATTAAAATAAATCAATACGTTACGACATGAAATCAACTGAGTTTCGGAAAACACGCTGTCCGTCGCAAGGCTGTGATCGGCAAAGGTCACATTCTGACGCAGGGTTTTGTCGAACATGGCGTAATCGTAGGCGGCCGTGTAGTAGTCGGCAAACGAACGCCGGCCTCCGGCGAGCTGGTAATTCTGGGTGTAGGCCCGGACATTCTCCAAGGAAAAAATGCCTTGTTTGGCTTTCTCCAGTGAACGCGGATTGATGTCAGTGGCGTAGATCAGAGTGCGGTCCAACAGCCCCTCTTCGTGCAGCAGGATCGCCATGGAGTAGACCTCTTCACCGGTGCTGCAGCCGGCGATCCAGATCTTGATCGAGGGATACGTCTTGAGCAGCGGCACCACTTCCTCGCGAATGGCCAGGAAGTGCGCAGGGTCGCGAAACATCTCGCTGACTGGAATCGTCAGCAGTTGGAGCAATTGCATGAACGCGCTCGGGTCGTGCAGTACGCGCTCTTGCAAGGCCGAGATGGTCTTGCATTCGAACTGATTCAACGCATGCAGGACCCGGCGCTTGATGGAGGCGCCGGAATAGTCACGAAAGTCGTAGCTGTACTTCAGATAGATCGCTTCGATCAACAAACGAAGTTCGATGTCAGTGTTTCGTTCCACTAGATTCTTTCCATATTCGGCAACCACACGCGAATCAGTGAGAACAGGCGATCCAGGTCGATCGGCTTGGCCAGGTAATCGTTGGAGCCCGCCGCCAGGCAGCGCTCCTGGTCATCCTTCATGGCCTTGGCGGTCACGGCGATGATCGGCAACTTGCGCCAGCGCGGGTCCTTGCGGATCAGCGCGGTGGCTTCAAAGCCGTCCATCTCGGGCATCATCACGTCCATCAGCACCAGATCGATATCCTCGACTTCGTTCAGCCGTTCGATCGCTTCGTAACCGTTACGGCCGATGACCACGACGGCGCCTTTCGCCTCCAGGGCGCTGGTCAGGGCAAAAATGTTGCGCACATCGTCGTCCACCAGCAGCACCTTGCGGCCTTCGAAAACCTTGTCGCGGCTGCGGGCGGTCTGCAGCATCCGCTGTCGTTCATGGGACAACCGCGATTCGACTTTGTGCAGAAAGAGTGTGACTTCGTCCAGCAAGCGTTCCGGCGAGCGCGCGCCCTTGATGATGATCGAGCGCGAGTATTTGCGCAGTTCGGCTTCTTCATCACGGGTCAGGTTGCGCCCGGTGTAGACGATCACCGGCGGAAACGAGCAGATCTCTTCGCTGGACATGCGTTTGAGCAAGTCATTGCCGAGCATATCCGGCAGCTTGAGGTCGATGATCATGCAGTCATAGACATGCGTGCGCAGCAGATCCAGCGCCTGCTGGGCCAGGCCGACCGCGGTGATCTCGATATCATCGTCGCCGATCAGCCGGGTAATGCTGTCGCGCTGCAAGTCATCGTCTTCCACCAGCAGCACGCGCTTGACCTTCTGGGTCAGCTTGGCTTCCAGGCGCGCGAAAACGTCCTTGAGCTCTTCTCGGGTCGTCGGTTTGACGGCATAACCGATCGCGCCCATGTGCATCGCCGCTTCGACGCGGTCCTCGACGGAAATGACGTGCACCGGGATGTGCCGGGTCTGGGCCTGCTCCTTGAGCCGCTGCAACACGGTCAGCCCGGAATGGTCAGGCAAACGCATGTCCAGCAGGATCGCGTCCGGGCTCAGTTGCAAGGCCAGGTCAAAGCCTTCGTCAGCGCCATGGGCGACCAGGCACTGATAGCCCAGTTCATGGGCCAGATCGAACAGGATCCGGGCAAACTTTGGTTCGTCTTCGATAACCAGAATGCAACGGGTAGCGAAAGGCGCCTTGTCCCGGTCATCGGCAAATTGCGGCACAGGGGTTTCCACCTCGGCGACCAGTGTCGGAGCCGGCACATGAGCCGGGGCAGTGGTCGTCGGGGTGAACGCCATCGGTGCGACAGGCGCCTCCCCTGGCTCGACATAACGCCCAGGCATCACCAGCGTGAACACACTGCCCTGCCCCGGCTCGCTGGAGACCGAGATCGAGCCGCCGAGCAACGTCGCCAGGTCGCGGGAAATCGACAGCCCCAGGCCGGTGCCGCCGTAACGCCGGTTGGTGGTGCCGTCGGCCTGGCGGAACGCCTCGAAAATACTCTGCTGCTGGTCGGCGGCGATGCCGATCCCCGAGTCGCGCACCATGAACGCGATACCCGAGCCGGGCTGGCCGGTGATAGTCAGGCAGACGGAACCCTGCTCGGTGAACTTCACCGCATTGGACAAAAGATTCTTGAGTACCTGCTCCAGGCGCTGGCGATCGGTATACAGCATCGACGGCGCGTCAGGCTGCAACTGCACCTCGAAACTCAGGCCCTTGTCTGCCGCCAGCGGCTTGAACATGTCCCGCAGCCCTTCGACCAGGCGAGGCACGCTGGTGTTTTCCGGGCGCACCTCGAGTTTTCCGGCCTCGACCTTGGAAATGTCCAGGATGTCGTTGATCAGGTTCAGCAAGTCATTGCCGGCGGAGTAGATCGATTCGGCAAACTTGACCTGTTCGTCGCTGAGGTTCCTCTGCGGGTTTTCCGCCAGCAGCTTGGACAGGATCAACGAACTGTTGAGCGGCGTGCGCAGCTCATGGGACATGTTGGCGAGAAATTCGGACTTGTACTTGCTCGAACGCTGCAGCTCTTCGGCGCGCTCCTGCAATTGGATCTGGGCCAGGTTCAACTCGCTGTTCTTCTGGTCCATGGCGTCGCGCTGCTCGGCCAACTGCTCGTTCGTCTGCTCCAGCTCCTGCTGCTGGGCTTCCAGGTGGGCCTGGGATTCCTTGAGGATGCGCGACTGTTCCTCGAGCTCTTCGTTGGCCGTCTTGAGTTCTTCCTGCTGCACCTGCAACTCTTCGTTGAGTTGCTGGGTTTCGGCCAATACTTCCTGCAGACGCTGACGGTAACGGGCCGCTTCGATGGAGGTGCCGATATTGCCGGCCACCAGTTCCAGCAACTCGATGTCCCGCCCGGTCAGGGGACGCAGGAAGCCCAGCTCGATGACACCATTGATGCGGTCGTCGTCACGGGTCGGCACCACCATCACGCAGTTAGGCAGCCCTTGGCCGAGCCCTGAGCTGACCTTGAGGTAATCACTTGGCACGTCATCCAGACGGATGAGCCGCCCTTGGCGCACGGCCTGCCCGACGATGCCTTCGCCGTCCATGACCATCTGGTGCTGTTCGTCGTCTTCCCGGGACATGCCATAGGTGGCGATGCGCTTGAGCACGCCGTTTTCCTCCCGCGCATACAGTGCGGCAACGACGCTGCCCAGGTACTGGGCGCAGAACTGCAGAATGTTGCGCCCCAAAAGATTCAGCGTCAGTTGGCCGAGCACCTGCTCGGCCAGTTGAGTCTGGCCGTTGCGCAACCACGCCTGCTTTTCCAGATGCAGGGCGCTTTCTTGCTGGACTTTCAGGCTCGCGCTGTAGTTGCTCGACAGGGCCAACAGATCGCGCCGCCCCACGTAGGCCAGCAACCCGCTGATGGCCGCGACGAAGAGCAAATACAGGGCAATGCTCCAGAGCGTCGTGGTGCGCACCTGCTCGTTGCGCTCGGCGCGCAACTGCTGCTCGGTTTCGACGATGTCTTCGAAGGTCGTGCGGATCTCGTCCGTCAACCGTTTGCCACGCCCCTTCTTCACCGCGCCGCGGTAATCACCGCTGCTGCGCTGCAGGTCGATCATGCTCTGGGCATAGTTGGCCCATTCTGTCTGCAGTGCCTGGACCTTACGCAGGCGATCGGTCTGGACGGGATTGTCGGCTGTCAATTCCAACAATGTATCCAGGGCCACGGCGATGCGCGGCTTGGCCACCTCGTAAGGGTCGAGGAAATGCTCGTCGCCGCTCAGCAGGTAACCGCGCATGCCGGTTTCCAGATCGACGCTCAGCTTCAGCGCTTCATTGGCATTGTTGATGACGCGATCGGTGTGCCCGACCCACTGGATCACCGACAGCAGATAAGTGATCAACACGATGAAAAACACCGCGCTGAGTGCACCCATGCCCAGCGGCAGGCTGATATTGCGGCTCAGGAGCTTGCGAAAACTTTGTTCGTCGACCGAAGACGAAGGAGTCATGGAAAAGGCCTTGGTGGACAATTGAAGACGATGGAGTTTGCCCAAAAATACGGGTTGGATCCACACATCTGACAAGGCAATGCCACAATTTCCTGACGGTACGACCGGGTCATAAGGATGCGACTATCCTTGTCAGCTCTTGTACTATAGATCCTTTCTTGTACAACCTCGGGAACTTGTACCGCTTCGCTACTTACTCATGCATACGGCTACTTTTTGCCGCGCCCCTACCGATTCCATCTTCCGAGAAGTCTATTATGTCCGTCCCCGCTTCTGACACCCCCTCCACCATCCTGGTAGTCGAAGACGACAACATCGTGCGCATGTTGATTGTCGATGTGCTGGAAGAACTGGAATACAAGGTTTTGGAAGCTGACGGCTGCGAGCAGGCACTTGAGTTTCTGAACGATGACGCTCAGCCCATCGCCCTGATGATGACGGACGTCGGCCTGCCGGTCATGGACGGCCGCGAGCTGGCGAAACGGGCCCAACTGGCCAGGCCCGGGCTGCCGATCCTGTTCGCTAGCGGTTATGCCGAAAGCATCGATGTGCCGGAAGGCATGAACGTGATCGGCAAACCCTTCTCCATCGACCAACTACGCGACAAGGTCAAAAAGATTCTTTCTTGAGCCCAGGCGCATTCTTGGTCACTATCGGCGCCCCGCGCGCCGACCGCGCCTGACCCGCCTCAAGGAATGTCCCTCATGTCTCATCCCACCGCCACCAAGGTCCTGGTGATCGGCTATGTCTGGCCCGAGCCACGCTCATCGGCGGCCGGTGGGCATGTCATGCAGTTATTGGAGGCTTTTCTCGGGCAAGGCTGGGACATCACTTTCAGCAGCCCCGCCAGGCCCGGGGAAAACCGCGCCGACCTGATCGCCCTGGGCATCCGCGAGGTACCGATCGAGCTCAATAACAGCAGTTTTGACGCATTCATCAGCGAACTCGCGCCCGATGTCGTCCTGTTCGACCAGTACATGATGGAAGAACAGTTTGGCTGGCGAGTCGAGAAGCACTGCCCCGACGCCCTGCGCGTGCTGGAAACCTCCGACCTGCAAAGCCTGCGCCACGCGCGACATCAGCGCTTGAAGGATCGCTTGAAAGCCGATGAAACCTGCGAGGATTTCAGCGACCTGTTCGCCCCCGCCCTGCGCGAAGAATTCGAGCTGATGGCCGACACCGACCTGGCCAAGCGCGAGATTGCCGCCCTGTACCGGTGTGACCTGAACCTGATGGTGTCTGAAGTCGAGATCGAACTGTTGGTGGAGCACTTCAAGGTGCCCCGTGAGCTGTTGCTCTGGTGCCCATTGATGCTCGACCTGCCTGAGCAAGCCTTCGTGCCGTTCGAAGAACGGGCGCACTTCCTCAGCATCGGCAATTTCCGCCATGCACCGAACTGGGACGCCGTACTCTGGATGAAAAATGCCGTGTGGCCGCTGATTCGCCAGCGACTGCCCGGTGCACAGCTGCATCTGTATGGCGCCTACACCCCACCCAAGGCCGCAGCGCTGCATAACCCGGCCCAAGGCTTTTACATCATGAACTGGGCGGAGGATGCCTTGCAGGTCATGTCCGCGGCGCGCATCTGCCTGGCCCCCCTGCGTTTCGGCGCGGGCATCAAGGGCAAACTGATCGAAGCCATGCTCTGCGGCACGCCCAGCGTCACCACGCCCATCGGTGCCGAAGCCATGCACGCCGGCATGCCCTGGCCCGGTGTCATCGCGCAGAGCGCCGAGGACATCGCCAACGCCGCCGTACAGCTGTATAGCGATCAGGCACGCTGGGCCGATGCCCAGGACGCCGGGCTGGCTTTGCTGGCGGCGCGCTTTCGCCGGCAGGTGCACGGCCCGGCGCTGACCGACAGCATCAATGCCTGTCGTGCCGATCTGGCGCGCCGACGCCGGGACAACTTCACCGGCAGCATGCTGCGCCATCACCAGCACAAGAGCACCCAGTACATGTCCCAGTGGATCGAAGAGAAGAACCGCAACAGCTGACCGGCCTTCGTTCCGGGGCTGGAACCTGCGCGGCGAAGGGGGCATTATCCAGCGGCGATAACAATAAAAGCGCCAGGCCCATGACCCGAACAGCCAGAGTCACCGACCCTTCCTACGAGTTGATGGACGACCACAACGGGCTGTCCATCATCTATCGCCAGCACGGCTTTCCTTGCCCGCTGGTGCGCTGGCATTTCCACAAGGAATACGAGCTGCACCTGATCGTCGCCAGTTCGGGCAAGGTCTTCATCGGCGACTACATCGGCAATTTTTCTCCGCAGTCGCTGTTCCTTACCGGCCCCAACCTGCCCCACAACTGGATCAGCCAGGTGGCCGAGGACGAAGTGGTGCCCAAGCGCGACATGCTGGTGAACTTCACTGATGAGCTGTTTGAAAGCGGCAACCAGGTGTTCGCCGAGCTCAAGACCCTCGCACCGCTGCTGGAGCGTGCCCAGCACGGCATCGAATTTCGCTGCAAGCGCACCATCCGCCAGGCCATGACGTTGATGCAACGCATCGCCGACGCCCAGGGCATGAGCCGGCTGGGCTACTTTTTTATCCTGATGGAGCTGCTGGCGGCCTGCGACGACTTCCAGCTGCTTTCCGGCGCCACCACACCACACGCGGCGGACGAGCACAGCATCGACCGCACCAACCGCGCGGTGGATTACATCTTTGCCCATTACGCCCGGGAGTTGCCCCTGGAAGAAGTCGCCGAGCACCTGGGCATGAAACCCACCTATTTCAGCCGGGTTTTCAAGCAAGCCACGGGGCGTTGCTTCATCGAATTCGTCAATCGCCTGCGCATCAGCAAATCTTGCGAGCTACTGGCCGATGGCGACAAACCAGTGACCGATGTGTGCTTCGAGTCGGGCTTCAACAATATTTCCAACTTCAACCGACGCTTCCAGCAACTCAAGGGCATGACCCCGTCGCACTACCGGCGGCTGGCGGTGCAGCGGTTGACCGAGCAGAACCAGGCCTGACCTTTACCCGATTCCCTCGCCACGGGTTTTTCGCAAATCCCATCCAGTGCAAAAAAGTATCAGTAAAAGTGCGACGAATGATTTGTCATGCAATCCATTGAGGGCTGTAATCAGCGCACATTCTTCCTCTCATCCGGAAGACACAAAAACAATAACTGTCCTTCTGCAGCCCGTGGGCGCGGAAAAGGAGTGCGCGATGAAACCTTCGGTAAAAGCTCTGCTTGTCTCCACCTGCATGACCCTCAGCAGCGTCAGTTTCGGCGCGCAAACCCTGACCATTGCCACCGTCAACAACAGCGACATGATCCGCATGCAAAAGCTTTCGAAGACTTTCGAGGCCGAGCACCCGGACATCACGCTGAACTGGGTGGTGCTCGAAGAAAACGTCCTGCGCCAGCGCCTGACCACCGACATCGCCACCCAGGGTGGACAGTTCGACGTGCTGACCATTGGCATGTACGAAGCCGCACTGTGGGGAGCCAAGGGCTGGCTGGAGCCGATGAAGGACCTGCCGGCGTCCTACGACCTGGAAGACGTCTTCCCTTCCGTGCGCGATGGCTTGTCGGTCAAGGGCTCGTTGTACGCCCTGCCGTTCTATGCCGAAAGCTCGATCACCTATTACCGCACGGACCTGTTCAAGAACGCCGGGCTGAGCATGCCTGAGCACCCGACCTGGACCCAGATCGGTGAATTCGCGCAAAAGCTCACCGACAAGTCCAAGGAACAGTATGGCCTGTGCCTGCGGGGCAAGGCCGGTTGGGGCGAGAACATGGCGCTGATCACGACCCTGGCCAACGGTTTTGGTGCGCGCTGGTTCGATGAGAAGTGGCAGCCGGAGTTCAATGGGCCTGAGTGGAAGGATGCCCTGAACTTCTACGTCGACAACATGAAGAAATCCGGCCCGCCGGGCGCGTCCAGCAACGGCTTCAACGAGAACCTGGCCCTGTTCAACAGCGGCAAGTGCGCGATGTGGGTCGATGCCAGCGTCGCCGGTTCGTTCGTGACCGACAAGACCCAGAGCAAGGTGGCCGATCACGTCGGGTTCACCTTCGCCCCCCACGAAAAAACCGACAAGGGCACCTCCTGGATGTACTCCTGGTCGCTGGCCATCCCGACCAGTTCCAAAGCCAAGGACGCGGCCAAGGTCTTCACCACTTGGGCAACGTCCAAGGAATACGGCCAACTGGTCGCCAAGACCGACGGCATTGCCAACGTACCGCCAGGCACCCGCGCCTCGACCTACAGCGACGAGTACATGAAGGCCGCACCGTTTGCCAAGGTGACGCTGGAGTCGTTGAAAGTCGCCGACCCGAAAGCACCGACGCTCAAGCCCGTGCCTTACATCGGCATTCAGTTGGTGACCATTCCCGAGTTCCAGGCCATCGGCACCCAGGTCGGCAAGTTCTTCTCCGGCGCGCTGACCGGCCAGCAGAGCGTGGACCAGGCATTGACCGCCGCGCAGTCCACCACCGAGCGCGAGATGAAACGCGCCGGGTATCCCAAGTAAAGACTTGTAAATATCCATTTGTGGCGAGGGAGCTTGCTCCCGCTGGCGGGCAAAGCCCGCCCTGGCGATCAGAAAGATTGCCTATGGGCATGGGCCCGCTGCGCGGTCCAGCGGGAGCAAGCTCCCTCGCCACAGGGAATGTGTTGCATAAGAGTAAGCGCTCATGAATAGCTCAACGACAACCGCCAAAGCCCCCATCGAGATTGCTCCGCCGCCAGCCCGCAAGATCCGCCTGGCCAACCCCGGCTGGTTCCTGGTCAGCCCGTCGGTCGCCTTGTTACTGCTGTGGATGATCGTGCCGCTGGGCATGACCGTCTATTTCTCGATGATCCGTTACAACCTGCTCTACCCCGGTGAAAACGAATTCGTCGGGCTGGAGAACTTCACTTACTTCCTGACCGATTCGGGCTTCATGCCCGGTGCCACCAATACCTTGCTGCTGGTGGGCAGCGTGCTGCTGATCAGTATCGTGCTCGGCGTATTGATCAGCGCGTTGCTGGAGGCCAGCGAGTTTTTCGGTCGCGGCATCGTGCGGGTGTTGCTGATCTCGCCGTTTTTCATCATGCCCACCGTCGGCGCGCTGATCTGGAAGAACCTGATTTTCCATCCGGTCTCCGGCATCCTCGCCTCGGTGTGGAAGCTCTTCGGTGCGCAGCCGGTGGACTGGCTGGCGCATTACCCGTTGCTGTCGATCATCATTATCGTGTCGTGGCAATGGCTGCCCTTCGCGATCCTGATCCTGATGACCGCCATGCAGTCCCTCGACCAGGAACAGAAAGAAGCCGCGCGCCTGGACGGAGCCGGACCGATCGCGATTTTCTGGCACCTGACCCTGCCACACCTGGCGCGTCCGATTGCCGTGGTGCTGATGATCGAGACGATTTTCCTGCTGTCGGTGTTCGCCGAGATCTTCACCACCACCAACGGTGGCCCTGGCTACGCCTCCACCAACCTCGCCTACCTGATCTACAACCAGGCGCTGGTGCAGTTCGACGTCGGCATGGCGTCAGCCGGTGGCCTGATCGCCGTGGTGATCGCCAACATCGCCGCCATCATCCTGGTCCGGATGATCGGCAAAAACCTCACCGACAAGCATTGAGGCCGTCGCCATGACTCTTCAACAATCCCGTCGCCTGCAAAGCCTGCTGCTGGGCACGTTGGCCTGGGCCATCGCGATCCTGATCTTCTTTCCGATCTTCTGGATGGTGCTGACCAGCTTCAAGACTGAAATCGACGCCTTCGCCACGCCGCCGCAGTTCATCTTCGCGCCGACACTGGAGAACTACCTGCACATCAACGAGCGCAGCAACTACTTCAGCTTCGCCTGGAACTCGGTGGTGATTTCCTTCAGCGCCACCGCCCTGTGCCTGCTGATCGCGGTGCCGGCGGCCTACTCCATGGCGTTCTACGAAACCCAGCGCACCAAAGGCACGCTGCTGTGGATGCTCTCCACCAAAATGCTGCCGCCGGTGGGCGTGCTGATGCCGATCTATCTGCTGGCCAAGCAGTTCGGCCTGCTGGACACGCGCCTCGCGCTGATCATCATCTACACCCTGATCAACCTGCCCATCGTGGTCTGGATGATTTACACCTACTTCAAGGACATCCCGCGCGACATCCTCGAAGCCGCGCGCCTGGACGGTGCCACCCTGTGGCAGGAAATGGTCCGCGTGCTGCTGCCGATCGCCAAGGGCGGCCTCGCGTCAACGGTGCTGCTGTCGCTGATCCTGTGCTGGAACGAGGCGTTCTGGTCGCTCAACCTGACCTCATCCAAAGCCGCGCCGCTGACAGCACTGATCGCCTCGTATTCCAGCCCCGAGGGCCTGTTCTGGGCCAAGTTGTCCGCCGTCTCGACCCTGGCCTGCGCGCCGATCCTGATTTTCGGCTGGATCAGCCAGAAACAGCTGGTGCGCGGTTTGTCCTTCGGCGCGGTGAAGTAACGCGCCCTACACACTCATCAGAAGTGGAGGCCCATCATCATGGCCAACCTGAAAATCAAGAATCTGCAAAAAGGCTTCGAAGGCTTCTCCATCATCAAGGGCATCGACCTTGAAGTGAACGACCGCGAGTTCGTGGTCTTCGTCGGCCCCTCGGGCTGCGGCAAGTCCACGCTGCTGCGGCTGATCGCCGGCCTGGAAGAAGTCAGCGACGGCACCATCGAGCTGGACGGCCGTGACATCACCGAAGTCAGCCCGGCTAAGCGCGACCTGGCGATGGTGTTCCAGACCTATGCCCTGTACCCGCACATGAGCGTGCGCAAGAACATGTCCTTCGCCCTCGACCTCGCCGGTGTGCCCAAGGCCGAGGTGGAAAAAAAAGTCAACGAAGCGGCGCGCATCCTCGAACTGGGGCCGATGCTGGAGCGCAAGCCCAAGCAGCTGTCCGGCGGCCAGCGCCAGCGCGTCGCGATCGGCCGGGCCATCGTGCGCAACCCGAAAATCTTCCTCTTCGACGAGCCCTTGTCGAACCTCGACGCCGCGCTGCGCGTGCAGATGCGCCTGGAACTGGCGCGCCTGCATAAAGAGTTGCAGGCAACCATGATCTACGTGACCCACGACCAGGTCGAAGCCATGACCCTGGCCGACAAGGTGGTGGTGCTCAACGGCGGGCGCATCGAGCAGGTCGGCTCGCCGCTGGAGCTGTATCACCAGCCGGCCAACCTGTTCGTCGCCGGGTTCCTCGGCACGCCGAAGATGGGTTTTCTCAAGGGCAAGGTCACCGGCCTGGACGGCCAGGGTTGTGAAGTGCTGCTGGACGCCGGCACCCGCATCAGCCTGCCGCGCAGCGGTGCCAACCTGAGCGTCGGCGGCGCGGTAACCCTGGGGATTCGCCCGGAACACCTGAACCTGGCGCAACCGGGTGATTGCACGCTGCGGGTCACCGCCGATGTCAGCGAACGCCTGGGCAGCGACACCTTCTGCCATGTCGTCACCGCCTCCGGCGAAGCCCTGACCATGCGCGTGCGGGGTGACCTGGCGAGCCGTTTCGGCGAGCAACTGGAGCTGCACCTGGACGCCGAACACTGCCACTTATTCGATGCCGAAGGCGTTGCGGTTTCCCGCGCGCTGCGCGCTGCCGCCTGATTGCCGAGATTTGCGATGAAACTCAACCGACAGAACCTGCACAACCTCAACGCCGAGGTCGCCCTGCCCGCTTACAACCTGGGCGACCGCCGCCAGGGCATCGCCCACATCGGCGTCGGCGGTTTCCACCGTGCGCACCAGGCGTATTACACCGATGCGTTGATGAACACCGGCGAAGGCCTCGACTGGGCGATCTGCGGCGTCGGCCTGCGGGCGGAAGATCGCCGGGCCCGGGATGATCTGGCTGGCCAGGACCACCTGTTCACCCTGTATGAACTGGGGGATACCGACGACACCGAAGTCCGGGTCATCGGCGCGATCGCCGACATGCTGTTGGCCGAGGATGGCGCCCAGGCGTTGATCGACAAACTGGCCGACCCGCAGATCCGCATCGTCTCGCTGACGATCACCGAGGGTGGTTATTGCATTGACGACAGCAACGGCGAATTCATGGCCCATCTGCCGCAGATCCAGCACGACCTGGCCCATCCGGACGAACCGCACACCGTGTTCGGCTTCCTCTGCGCCGCGCTGGCCAAACGCCGGGCTACGGGGACGCCGGCGTTCACCCTGATGTCCTGCGATAACCTGCCCCACAACGGCGCCGTCACGCGCAAGGCGCTGCTGGCGTTTGCCGCGTTGCGAGACCCCGGACTGAAACAATGGATCGAGCAGAACGTGAGCTTCCCCAACGCCATGGTCGATCGCATCACCCCGATGACCAGCAGCGCCCACCGCTTGCAGCTGCACGACGAGCATGGCATCGACGACGCTTGGCCAGTGGTGTGCGAACCCTTTGTGCAATGGGTGGTGGAGGACAAGTTCGTCAATGGTCGCCCGGCCTGGGAGAAGGTCGGTGTGCAGTTCACCGATGATGTTTCGCCCTATGAAGAGATGAAGATCAAGCTGCTCAACGGCAGCCATCTCGCGTTGACGTACCTGGGTTTCCTCAAGGGGTATCGTTTCGTCCACGAAACCATGAACGACCCGTTGTTCGTGCGCTACATCCGCGCCTACATGGACCTGGACGTGACGCCACAACTGGCGCCCGTGCCGGGCATCGACCTGACGGAATACAAGGACACCCTGATAGAGCGTTTCTCCAACCAGGCCATCGCCGACCAGTTGGAACGGGTGTGTTCGGATGGCTCGTCGAAATTCCCCAAATTCACCGTGCCGACCATCAACCGCCTGATCGCCGACGGCGGCCAGACCCGCCGCGCGGCGCTGGTGGTGGCGGCCTGGGCTGTTTACCTCAAAGGGGTAGATGAAAATGGCACGACCTATTCGATCCCCGACCCACGCGCGGCGTTCTGCCAGGCGCTGGTGGCCGACGACGCGCTGGTGACCCAGAGAATGCTTGCAGTGGAAGAAATTTTTGGCACGGCCATCCCCCGTTCGCCCGAGTTCGTGGCAGCATTCGAATGGTGCTGCAACAGCTTGCGCGAGCAAGGGGTGACCAAGACGCTGGAGCGAGTGCTGGCTGATCAAGGCTAGATGCAACCCGCATTCGTGGCGAGGGAGCTTGCTCCCGCTGGGTTGCGAAGCGACCCCCTGGGTTTGTCAGATTCACCGCGTTGCCTGGGTGGGGCTGCTGCGCAGCCCAGCGGGAGCAAGCTCCCTCGCCACAGGTAAGCCGTTAACCGCAGGTATTGTATCGACTGTTCTTTTGACCCGAGGATTTCCATGGCAAACCAACAACTGTTCCTGGGCATCGACTGCGGCACCCAAGGCACCAAGGCGCTGATCCTCGATTCGATCAGCGGCCAGGTACTCGGCCAGGGCGCCGCCGCCCACGACATGATCAGCGGTGCCAACGGCCGCCGGGAACAAGACACCCGGCAATGGCTCGACGCGTTCACCCAGGCCACTCGGCGAGCGCTGGCGGATGCAAAGGTCGATGGCCAGTCGATTCTCGGCATCGGCGTCTCCGGCCAGCAGCACGGCCTGGTATTGCTCGATGAGCAGGGCCAGGTACTGCGCCCGGCAAAACTGTGGTGCGATACCGAGACGACCGCGGAAAACGATCGTCTCCTGGCGCATCTCGGCGGTGAAGAAGGCAGCCTGGAACGCCTCGGCGTGGTGATTGCGCCGGGCTACACGGTGTCCAAACTGCTCTGGACCCGGGAACAGCACCCGCAGGTATTCGAGCGAACCGCCAGCATCCTGCTGCCCCACGACTTCCTCAACTACTGGCTTACCGGGCGCCATTGCAGCGAGTATGGCGATGCCTCGGGCACCGGCTACTTCAACGTCCGTACCCGCCAATGGGATCGCGCGCTGCTGCGCCATATCGACCCCAGCGGCCGGCTGGAATCGGCCTTGCCCGAGCTGATCGAGGCCCATCAGCCAGTCGGCAGGATCCTGCCCGAGATCGCCGCACACCTGGGCCTCAACCCCGACGCGGTGGTTGCCAGTGGCGGCGGCGACAACATGATGGGCGCCATCGGCACCGGCAACATCCAGCCCGGCGTGATCACCATGAGCCTCGGTTCCTCCGGCACGGTGTATGCGTATGCCGCCGAGCCCGTGGTCAGCCCGCAAGCATCCGTGGCGACGTTCTGTTCGTCGAGCGGCGGCTGGCTGCCGTTGATCTGCACCATGAACCTGACCAACGCCACCGGAGCGCTGCGCGAGCTGCTGGAACTGGACATCGATACGTTCAATACCCTGATAACCCAGGCACCGATCGGTGCCGAGGGCGTGTGCATGTTGCCGTTCCTCAATGGCGAACGCGTCCCCGCCCTGCCCCATGCCACCGGCAGCCTGCTGGGCCTGACGACCACCAACCTGACCCGGGCCAACCTCTGCCGCGCGGTGGTCGAAGGCACGACCTTCGGCCTGCGCTATGGCCTCGACCTGCTCCGTGCCAACGGGCTCAAGGCCCAGAGCATTCGCCTGATCGGCGGCGGTTCGAAGAGCCCGGTCTGGCGACAGATCGTCGCCGACATCATGGACACTACCGTCATTTGCACCGAACAGAGCGAAGCCGCTGCCCTGGGCGGGGCGATCCAGGCGGCGTGGTGTCATGGCGCCGGGCAAACATCCCTGGCCGACCTGTGCGAGCGCTGCGTCAAACTCGACCCGGCCAGCGAAACCCGGCCCGTCGCCGCACACGTCGCGGCGTCACAACAAGCCTACGAACGTTACCGGCAACACGTCGCAACCCTTTGAGAGCAGGCAATTATGTATCTGGTATGTGGTGAAGCGCTGTTTGATTTCTTCAGCGCAAACGAAGCGCAGACTCCGGCTTCGCAAGTTAACTTCAAGGCGCTCGCCGGTGGCTCACCGTTCAACGTGGCGGTGGGTTTGCGTCGACTGGGGATCGAGTCGGCGCTGTTCACCGGGCTGTCCACCGACTATCTGGGCCGGCGCTTGAAACAGGTGCTGGTGGACGAAGGCGTCAGCATTCAATTTGCCCAGGACTTCGAGGCCCCTACCACCCTGGCCATGGTCGCTGTCGGCGCCAACGGCTCGCCCCACTACAGCTTCCGTGGCGAAGGCTGCGCAGACCGGCAACTGCGCGTGGAGCATTTGCCGACGCTGGGCCCGCAAGTGCGCGGCCTGCATGTGGGTTCGTTCTCATTGGTGGTGCAACCAGTGGGCGATACGCTGCTGGCACTGGTACAACGCGAAAGCGGCCGACGCCTCATCAGCCTCGACCCTAACGTGCGGCTCAATCCGCAGCCAGACATCGAGTTGTGGCGTTCACGGATCGCGACGCTGGTGGAATACGCCGACCTGATCAAGGTCAGCGATGAGGACCTGAGCCTGCTCTACCCTGACCGGGACCCACATGAAGTGATTGGGGGCTGGCTGGAGCACCGCTGTCAGTTGGCCTTCCTCACCCGTGGCGGCCAGGGCGCAACGGTGTTCAGCCGTCAGCATGGCGTATGGTCGCTTCCCGCCTGCCCGGTCCAGATTGCCGATACGGTGGGCGCGGGCGACACGTTCCAGGCTGCGCTGATCGCTTGGCTGACCGAGCAGCAGTTGGATGATGTGCAGGGTTTGCATTCGCTGAGCGCGGAGCAGATCGGGGAGCTGCTGCATTTCGCCATGCGCGCCGCGGCACTGACGTGCGGCAAAGTCGGGCCAGACCTGCCCTATCGGCAGCAATTGGTCTAGGAAAAATCGAAAGCTGGACGCCGGGTTCGAACAATATCGGACCCGGTCGTCAGGTTTGCAAAGGTCGGGCGGTGCTTAACGCCCGCTCATCCGGTGTTGCTGGTGGAAATAGTTCCCGTGGCCGTGACCCTGGCCACGGTCGAGTTCGGTACGCAGTTCCGCAATCAGATCGTTAATGGCGCGGCAGCCGGTGAGCTTGGTGGCGTCAATATCGCTCTTGACCAACGCCACGCGGTCGGTCTGGTGGTCGTCGTAGATTTTAACGGTCATGGACAGATCAGGTGACAAGGTGCATTGCGAGCGTTTGGGCAGCAGGCTGCTTTCAATGATGTTTCGCATTTCGAGGGCAGATAAAAACATGGCAACTCTCTCCTTTTGAGGCAGCCAATTCATGTTCACGACGGCGGTATTTTCGTCCGATTCTTCCCTGCGGACAGGACTTCGAATGCCGTGCCGTTCGTTCATTTTGGCGTTTTCTGGTGTTGGAGCCCGTCATCGGACTCGGGTATCAACTCGCAAAAAATATGCCCGTAAATCAGTACAGCGACACTGTTACAAATCAATTACTTAGCAGTCAGGTCCAACGCAACGGCCATGCAAAATGCAAGGAAACGGTGTTTTATCCATGCAAACTGCATCGCGCCGCTCAACTTGCCAGGCTGGAGATTAGCCACTATTTCGACTTCACGGGCGGGCACCCGTCGGCTACTTCAAAAAATATGGTGCGCGGGAGCACCTCAAGACGCAGCCATTGCCGCGCGCTCTGCCACGTGGCCCAAGCTGTCGAAGTTGATGTTTGCGCCAGAGTTGATCGCCACCAGTGTCTGGCCCTGCGCTCCGCTGTCCGTCACGTAGCGCTTGATCCCCGCCACCGCCAGGGCGCCGGATGGCTCGGTGATCGAGCGGGTGTCGTCATAGATATCCCGGATCGCGCCGCAGAGCTGGTCGTTGCTGACGGTGATCACTTCATCGACGCAGAAACGACAGATATCGAAGCCATGGGCGCCGATCTGCGCGACGGCCACGCCGTCGGCGAACGTGCCGACGCTCGCTAGCGTCACCCGCTCCCCTGCTGCCAGTGCGGCCTGGAGGCATGCGGAGTGTTCCGACTCGACGCCAATGATGCGCACCTCCGGACGCAGGTATTTGACGTAAGCCGCCACCCCGGCAATCAAGCCGCCACCACCGACCGGAACAAAGATCGCATCCAACTGACCTGGATGCTGGCGCAGGATCTCCATCGCGACGGTTCCCTGCCCGGCGATGACTTGCGGGTCATCGAACGGCGAGACGAATTCCCGCCCGGTCTGCCGAGCCAGGTCCAGGGCGAATTCCAGGGCGAATGGAAAACTCTCACCGTGCAGCAACGCTTCGGCCCCGCGACTGCGCACGCCCAGTACTTTCAGTTGTGGCGTCGTGCGCGGCATGACAATGCACGCCGAGATACCCAACGCTTGAGCCGCCATCGCCACGCCTTGGGCGTGGTTGCCCGCCGATGCGGTGATCACGCCACGGCTGCGTTGCTCGGGGGTCAGTTGCACGAGCTTGTTATAAGCGCCGCGGATCTTGAACGAGAACGTCGGTTGCAGGTCCTCGCGCTTGAACAGAATCCGATTGCCCAAGGCCTGGGACAGCGCCGCAGCCGCTTGCAGCGGCGTGGGCACCGCCAGGTCGTACACCGCAGCGGCAAGGATCTTCTTGACGTAGTGCTCAAGCAGCGTCTGCTCGGGGCTGGTTGGGGTCATGGCGGTCTCCTGGTCGGGTAAAGCCCTGGAGACAGAAAGAAAAAACCCGCCTCTAGGGCGGGTTGGGTGCAGTCGTCAGCTAGCCCGCCAGATAAGGAATGGCGGTAATAATGCTTGGCTGGCTGCGCAGTACGGTGGAAGTCATGGCTGGAAACTAGCCGCGAGGGGCCGGGAAGTCAACGAAAATCCCCGGCCTCCGCGATCCTTTGGCGCTTTTGATCCTGTGGGGAGGGAGCTTGCTCCCGCTGGGTTGCGAAGCAACCCCAAGATCGGATACTCGGTGTGTCAGGCTCATCGCGTTGCCTGCATGGGGCTGCCACGCAGCCCAGCGGGAGCAAGCTCCCTCGCCACAAAAAGCTTCATAACATGCTTATTGCTTCAGCCCGACCTTGTACAGCGCACCGTCATCGTCGTCTGTCAGCACATAGAGGAAACCATCCGGCCCCTGGCGAACGTCGCGGATCCGCTCCTTGAGCTCGCCGAGCAAGCGTTCTTCATGGACAACCTTGTCGCCGTCGAACTCCAGGCGAATCAGGTCCCTGGAAACCAGCGCCCCGACAAACGCGTTGCGTTGCCAGGCCTTGAACCGGTCATTGTCGTAGAACGCCATGCCGCTGAGCCCTGGCGATACCTGCCAGACGTGATGGGGGCCGACGGCACCCTTCGCGGTCTTGCCTTGGGCCTCGGGAATCGGCGCGCCGGAATAGTTGTCGCCATGAGTCGCCAACGGCCAGCCATAGTTCTTGCCGCGCTCGATGATGTTCAGCTCGTCACCGCCCTTGGGGCCATGCTCATTCTCCCAGAGCGTGCCATTCCAGGGATTGAGCGCGGCGCCTTGGGGATTGCGCAAGCCGTAGGACCAGATCTCGGGACGGACGTTTTTCTGTCCCACGAAAGGGTTGTCGTCCGGCACCTTGCCGTCGGGATAGATCCGCACGATCTTGCCTTGCAGCTTGTCCAGGTCCTGTGCGGTCGGACGGTCGTTGTTTTCGCCGAGGGTGATGAACAGATAGCCGTCCCGGTCGAATACCAGGCGCGAACCGAAATGGTTGCCTGTCGAGAGTTTGGGTTGCTGGCGGAAAATTACATCGAAGTTGTCCAGGCGCGTCATGTCGCTGGACAACTGGCCACGGCCCACCGCCGTGCCGGCCTTGCCATCCTCGCCCGCCTCGGCATACGACAGGTAGACGGTGCGATCCTGTTTGAAGTCCGGAGACAGCACAACATCCAGCAAACCACCCTGCCCCTTGGCCCAGACCTCGGGAACACCGCTCAACGGCGCAGACAATTTTCCGTCGGCCTTCACCCATCGCAGGTTACCGGGACGCTCCGTGACCAGCATGCCCTGCTGCTCCGGCAGGAACGCCACGGACCAGGGCCGCTCCAGCCCCCGGGTGACCGTGGTGACTTCGACGGTGCCATCCTCGGCCTTGAATTGCTGGACTGGCGCGGCAGAAGCCGGCGTTGAAAGGGCCAGGGCAGCGCTGGCGCAAAGTGTTGCCAGGAATGTTTTACGCAACATGCACACTTCCTTCTGTGGTGGTGTTGATCGGCACGGTGTCTCAACGATTGCCGTTATTGGTGTGCCGGGGAGGCGTCGGCGCCTCGATGGTGGGGCGTGGCGACCCCGATGGCGGCCCGGAACGCGGGTAGCCGTTGCCGATGCCGCCATTCTCCAGGGTCGGCGGTCGGGGAACCGGAACCGTCGGGTTGTTCCGTATGCCTGGCACGTTGGGCTGGGTGCCCTGCATGCTGTTCGGGTTGGCCCGGCGGATCGGACTGTTGTAGGGATTGTTGTTGCCCGGCAGGCTCTGCGCCACGAGTACTGGATCCGCACCGGGCGCAGCCGCTTGGGCAGTGGCCGCCGTCAGCAGCACCAAGATGGCGAGTATCAGCCTGTTCATCGAGACCTTCCTGATTTCATGGGTACGGCACCCGCATTTCGAAAACACGCTACGCCGCAGGTTCGCCGTTGTTAAGCAAAATATCCTCACGAAGATGTAACCAGGCGTCTCCAACTCAGCGCCCCTGGAGGACCCCAACCGCAGCCAGCCGGCGCCCAATGGAAACTTTTCCAGAGACCCAAGGGTCACCAGAGAGACTATTCACCGGCAAGGAAAACTCCACCATGGCACGGGCTATCTGGAAAGGCGCAATCAGTTTCGGGCTGGTCCACATTCCCGTGGCCCTGGTGTCAGCCACCGCGTCCCAGGGCGTGGATTTCGACTGGCTGGACAAACGCAGCATGGACCCGGTGGGCTACAAGCGGGTCAACAAGGTTACCGGCAAGGAGGTGACCAAGGACGACATCGTCAAAGGCGTGGAATACCAGAAAGGCCAATACGTGCTGATCAGCGAAGAGGAGATTCGCGCCGCCCACCCCAAGTCCACCCAGACCATCGACATCTTTTCCTTCGTCGACAGCGAAAAGATTCCGCTGCAGAACATCGAGAAGCCGTATTTCCTCGCGCCTGACAAACGTGGTGGCAAAGTCTACGCCCTGCTGCGCGAAACCCTGCTCAAGACCAACAAAGTCGCGCTGGCGAATGTGGTGATGCATACCCGCCAGCACCTGGCCGCGCTGATGCCCTTGGAATCGGCCTTGGTGCTGGTGCTGCTGCGCTGGCCCGCCGAAGTCCGCGAACTCGACGTCCTGGAACTGGGCGACGAAGTCACCAACCCGACGCTGGCGAAGGGCGAACTGGACATGGCCAAACGGCTGGTGGAAGACATGAGTGGCGACTGGGAACCCCAGGAATACCGTGACAGTTTCCAGGAAAAGATCATGGAACTGGTGGAGAAAAAAGCCACCGAAGGCCGGCTCGAAGCGGTGGAAACCGACCCCGGCGAAGAACAGCGCAAAACCGCCGACGTTATCGACCTCACCGAATTGCTCAAGCGCAGCCTCGGCGGCAAGGGCAAGACGGCGGAAAAGCCTGCCGAAAAGCCTGCGGCAAAATCGACCAAGACGCGCAAATCCGCTCCTGCTAAAAAAGCCACCAAGGCCTCCCGGGGCTAACCCCCGGGCGCCTGTAATACAAGGGAATCTGTCATGGCCAAGGCCGAGAGTGAATATGCCCGCCTGTCCGCCGTGGAGGCGGATGAACCAACGACTCGTAGCCGCACTCGCCGGAATGCGCAGACCGACACGGGGCGAATCCCCGAACGTCTGTCGCCGCAATTGGCGACACCGGTGGAGCAACCGCCGGCCGGTGAGTGGCGCTATGAAGTGCAGTTTCATGGCTACCGGTTGATGGCGCGCATCCAGAACGGCGAGGTCCGGCTGTTCAATCGCCACCATGCGGACTGGACCGATCGCCTCACGCTGCACGCCGAAGCCCTGGCCCAGTTGAATCTGGGCGACAGCTGGCTCGACGGCGAACTGGTGCTGCTCGATGAAACCGGGCACTCCGACTTCCCTGCCCTGCGCCAGGCCTTCGAGATCGGCCGCAGCGTCGACATGCTGTATTTCCTTTTCGACGCACCGTTTCTCAATGGCGTCGACCTGCGCGACAAACCGGTTGAAGAACGCCGCGCAGCCTTGAAAAATGCGCTCAAGAGCAACGCCAGCAAGCGCCTGCGGTTCTCCGAGGCGTTTTCCGCCAGCCAGCATGACATCTTCGAAAGCGCCAGCGCCCTGTCACTGGACAGCGTGGTTGGCAAGCGTCTGGGCAGCCCTTATGCCTCGGGACGGAACGCCGATTGGGTCAAACTCAAATGTCGGCTGCGCCAATGCTTCGTCATCGTCGGGTTCACCCGCCCGCAAGGCACGCGCAACGGCTTCGGCGCACTGTTGCTGGCGGTCAACGGGCCGTCGGGGCTGGTCTATGCCGGCCGGGTCGGCACGGGCTTCAGCCAATCCCAACTCAAACAACTGCATGAACAGCTATGTGCCTTGGAACGTGAAACGTCGCCACTCGACCAGCCGCTCAAAGGCGCACCGGCGCGCGGCGTGCATTGGGTCGAGCCGACGCAGGTCTGCGAAATCGAATTTGCCGAATGGACCCGCGACGGGCTGGTGCGTCAGGCGGTGTTCCTCGATCTGCCCGGCGACCGGCAGGTCAGTCGGGTGACGCGTGAACAACCCATGCCCATCAAAGCCACGCCCGCCAAGCCCAAACGCCGCGGCAAGGCCGACACCGCGAAAGTCGACGGCGTGGTCATCACCCACCCGGACCGCGTCGTCGACAGCGTCAGCGGTGTGCAGAAAGCCGAACTGGCCCAGTATTACCTGGACATCGCCCCCTGGATCCTGCCGCATCTCAAGTTGCGGCCGGTCTCCCTTGTACGGGCGCCGGAAGGGATTGGCGAGGAGCTGTTTTTTCAGAAGCACGCCGATCGCCTGGAAATCCCCCATATCAGGCAACTCGATCCGGCGCTGGACCCGGGCCATGCGGCTTTGATGGAAATCGACAGCATCCATGCCCTGGTCGGCGCGGCGCAGATGGGCGCGGTGGAACTGCACACTTGGACGGCGACCCATGACCGGATCGAGACGCCGGATCTGTTTGTGCTGGACCTGGACCCGGATCCGTCGTTGCCCTGGAACGCCATGCTCGACGCGACGCGCATGACCCTGTCAGTACTCGACGAACTGGGTTTGCAGGGGTTTCTCAAGACCAGCGGCGGCAAAGGCATGCACGTCATCGTGCCACTGGCGCGAAACGAGGGGTGGGACGTCACCAAGGCCTTTGCCAAGGCCATATCGCAGTTCCTGACCCGGCAGATGCCGCAACGGATCACCGCGACCATGGGCCCGAAAAACCGCGTGGGCAAGGTCTTTATCGACTACCTGCGCAACGCCCGTGGTGCCAGTACCGTCGCCGCTTATTCGGTGCGTGCCCGGCCGGGCCTGCCGGTTTCGATACCGATCGCCCGGGACGAACTCGCCGGCCTGCGCAACGCGCAGCAATGGGATATCCATACCGCGCTGGAACGGGCCAAGGGCCTGGGCGCCGATCCGTGGGAAGGCTACAACCATCGCCAACGGATCACGGCGAAGATGTGGGAACAGTTGGAGGCTGAAAAACCGGGCGGCTGAACCATTCAGATCCAGATGAAGATCGCCAACAGGCCGCCAAAGAACGCCCATTTCTGCAGATAATACAGCTTGCGATTGCGCTTTTTCAGCGCTTTGCCTTGCAGGCGGATCTTGTACAGCCGGGAAAACGCCCGGTTCAGGCCACCGGTCCGGTCCCCGGCGTCATTCGGCGCGCCAGCAGCGGCCATCACGGTACGGCTGAACCAGCGATTGAAGGCGGTGGCCCAACGAAATCTCATCGGCCGCTCCACGTCGCAGAACAGGATGATGCGGTTCTGCGCCGTGGTGTTCTCGGCGTAGTGGATGAATGTTTCGTCGAACACCACCGCCTCGCCGTCGCGCCAGTGATAGGCCTCGCCGTCGACATCGATGTAGCAGCCGGCGTCGTTGGGTGTCTGCAGCCCCAGGTGGTAGCGATAAGACCCGGCATACGGATCGCGATGACGCACCAGCTTCGAACCCGGCGGCAGCTCGGCGAACATCGCGGCCTTGATCGAGCCGATGCTCTGCACCAGTTCGGTGGTGCGCGGGCACAGCTTCATCGCCGAGGGATGGCTGTCGCCATACCACTTCAGGTAAAAGCGCTTCCAGCCAGTCTTGAAAAACGAGTTGAAGCCCACGTCGTCATATTGATCGGAGCGCTTGATCTCCCCCGCTTGCAGCAGGCTCTGGCCTTCGGCGCGGATCTCTTCCCAATGGGCCTGCAAGGGACTCAGGTCGGGAAACTGGGCCGGGCTCAGGAAAGGCCTGTTGGGCAGTTTCGAACACAGGTAGAGCAGGCAATTGATCGGCGCAAGGAAGGATGAGTGATCGCTCAACTGGCGCCCGAGTTTATGCCGCACGCGCCCGCGCAGGTGCACATAGCCAATGGAAAGTACGTAGATTGCGACAATAATGAGCTTCACGGATTTGGTCAGGGTCCAGAAGTGAACAGGCTGCTTCTCCGGGGCCAGCCAAGCGGCAAGGGAGATGGCGTAGAGTGAGATGGCATTTTCGCCACAGTTGCCGATTTAAAGTTATCCCTGCGTTGTGAAAAACTGTCTTGCCTGGGTTACACCCTATCGTTAACGCGGCCAGATCAGTACAATCGCCGCCAACTATCAAGCGCCCCCTCTGGCTGACACCGGCAATCCCGGCTTCGGCGCATATCCACTCGGGCCAGGCGCTCCGTATGCAGCTGTCCTCTATATGCCGGATGGACCCTTGCGCCAGTGATCGCCAAGCCGCTTGCGCGGTCGGGACTTGCGCAAACAGGTACTGAACAGGTACTGCCGCACCCTTAGCTACTCTGAATGTTCCGCAGGATAAACCTTTGATCTCTACAGCTAACATCACGATGCAGTTCGGCGCCAAGCCACTGTTCGAAAACGTCTCTGTCAAGTTCGGCGCGGGTAACCGCTACGGCCTGATCGGCGCCAACGGTTGCGGCAAGTCGACCTTCATGAAAATCCTCGGCGGCGACCTCGAGCCGTCCGGCGGCCAGGTGATGCTCGAGCCGAACGTGCGCCTGGGTAAACTTCGCCAGGATCAGTTCGCCTACGAAGAATTCACCGTGATCGACACCGTGATCATGGGTCACGAAGAGCTGTGGAAGGTCAAGGCCGAGCGCGACCGCATCTATTCGCTGCCGGAAATGACCGAAGAAGACGGCATGGCCGTGGCTGAGCTGGAAACCGAATTTGCCGAGATGGACGGCTACACCGCCGAATCTCGCGCCGGTGAACTGCTGTTGGGCCTGGGGATTGGCATCGAGCAGCATTTCGGTCCGATGAGCGAAGTGTCGCCAGGCTGGAAACTGCGTGTGCTGCTGGCCCAGGCGCTGTTCTCCGACCCGGAAGTGCTGCTGCTCGACGAGCCGACCAACCACCTGGATATCAACACCATCCGCTGGCTGGAAAACGTACTGACCCAGCGTTCGAGCCTGATGATCATCATCTCCCACGACCGTCACTTCCTGAACAGTGTCTGCACCCACATGGCGGACCTGGACTACGGCGAGCTGCGCCTGTTCCCGGGCAACTACGACGAGTACATGACCGTGGCGACCCAGTCCCGCGAGCAACTGCTGTCGGACAACGCCAAGAAGAAAGCACAGATTTCCGAACTGCAGTCGTTCGTCAGCCGTTTCTCGGCCAACGCCTCGAAAGCCAAGCAGGCCACCTCCCGCGCCAAGCAGATCGACAAGATCCAGCTGGCCGAGGTCAAGCCATCGAGCCGCGTCAGTCCGTTCATCCGTTTCGAGCAGACCAAGAAGCTGCACCGCCAGGCGGTCATTGTCGAACGCATGGCCAAGGGCTTCGACGGCAAGCCGCTGTTCAAGGATTTCAGCTTCACCGTCGAAGCCGGCGAGCGCGTGGCGATCATTGGCCCGAACGGCATCGGCAAGACCACCTTGCTGCGCACCCTGGTCAATGAACTGGAACCGGACGCCGGTACCGTGAAATGGACCGATGCCGCGGAACTGGGCTACTACGCCCAGGACCACGCCCATGACTTCGAGGATGACGTCAACCTGTTCGACTGGATGGGCCAGTGGACCCAGGGTGGCGAGCAGCTGGTTCGTGGCACCTTGGGCCGCATGCTGTTTTCCAACGACGAGATCCTCAAGTCGGTCAAGGTCATCTCCGGTGGTGAACAAGGCCGCATGCTGTTCGGCAAGCTGATCCTGCAAAAGCCGAACGTGCTGGTGATGGACGAACCGACCAACCACCTGGACATGGAATCCATCGAAGCGCTGAACCTGGCGCTGGAAAACTATCCGGGCACGTTGATCTTCGTCAGCCACGACCGTGAGTTCGTATCGTCCCTGGCAACCCGCATCATCGAGCTCAGCGCCGACGGCGTGGTCGACTTCAGCGGCACCTATGACGACTACCTGCGCAGCCAGGGCGTGTTGTTCTAAAACAACTGCAAGCTTCAAGCTGAAAGCTGCAAGTAAAAGCCCTGTCCATGTGACGGGGCTTTTTCATTCCTACAGCAAACACAACACCCTGTGGGAGCGAGCCTGCTCGCGAAGAGGCCATCGCTGTCGGCATCTGACTGCCTGACACACCGCCTTCGCGAGCAGGCTCGCTCCCACAGAGGGTTTGTGCCAACCATGAGGTCGGGCAACACCGGATCAAGGTGGAGCGAGCCTGCTCGCGAAGAGGCTATGCAATCTCCAGCGGGACAAACCGTTAGCCTGCTTCCTTTTCTCCCCCGCACGCGCCATGATGAAGCACTCTTACCGCTGCCCGCGAACGAGCCGCCATGCCAACGCCCCAGCCCGCCCCCAGTTCCCTGTCGATCACCTTGCAGATCGTCTCCATCGTTTTTTATACCTTTATCGCCTTCCTCTGCATCGGCCTGCCGATTGCCGTGTTGCCTGGGTATGTCCATGAGCAACTGGGCTTCAGCGCGGTGGTGGCCGGGCTGACCATTGGCTCACAGTATCTGGCGACCTTGCTCAGCCGGCCCATGGCCGGGCGACTGTCGGACAATGTCGGCACCAAGCGGGCGATCGTCTACGGCCTGGTGGGCATCCTGCTCAGTGGCGTGCTAACGCTGTTGTCGACGCTGCTGCAAAGCTTTCCGTTGCCCAGCCTGGTGATCCTGATTGCCGGGCGTTTGCTGCTCGGGGTCGCCCAAGGCCTGATCGGCGTCGGTACCATCAGCTGGTGCATGGGACAGGTCGGCGTGGAGCACACCGCCCGTTCGATCTCCTGGAACGGCATCGCTTCCTATGGTGCCATCGCCATCGGCGCACCGCTGGGGGTGGTCATGGTCGGCGGCCTGGGCTTCGCCAGCCTGGGCATCGCCTTGTCGTTATTGGCCGGCGGCGCATTGCTGCTGATTCGCAACAAACCCTCGGTGCCGGTCGTTCGCGGCGAGCGCCTGCCCTTCTGGGCCGTGTTCGGACGCATTGCACCGTTCGGGACGAGCCTGTGCCTGGCCTCGATCGGCTATGGCACCCTGACTACCTTCATCACCCTGTTCTACCTCAGCCGAGGCTGGACCGGCGCCGCCTGGTGCCTGACCGTTTTCGGCATCTGCTTCATCCTGTCACGGTTGCTGTTCATCTCCAGCATCGCCCGTTTCGGTGGCTTCAGTTCGGCCATTGTCTGCATGAGCATCGAGACCCTGGGCCTGGTGCTGCTGTGGCTGGCGCCCTCCACCGCATTCGCCTTGGTCGGCGCGGGGCTGGCGGGCTTCGGGTTGTCGCTGGTGTACCCGGCGCTGGGCGTGGAGGCCATCAAGCAGGTGCCCAACAGCAGCCGCGGCGCCGGCTTGAGTGCCTATGCGGTGTTCTTTGACCTGGCACTGGCGATTGCCGGACCGTTGATGGGCGCGGTGGCATTGAACCTTGGCTATTCGTCGATCTTTTTCTTCGCCGCCCTGCTGTCGATCATCGGCCTGGGCCTGACGCTCGTGTTGCGTCGGCGAGCCGAAAGCCCGCATCACTGATCGGCGGTCCGCAGGCCCGCACGGGTCGGCTTTCCCAGTGCCTGGCTGAAGAAGCGACTGGCTTCGGTGATCATGGTGCGGTGGATGTCCTTGCGATCAACGCCGTCGGCATCGGTGCACAGCGCTGGCATCGCCGCGATCTGCTCGTCCGTACAGGGCGCCATGAAAACAAAGTGTCCGGCCCCGGCCAACGTCTTGAAATCCGGCGCGGTAGGCAGCTTGCGCGCCAGGGCCGCGGCGTTCTTGTCGAAAGCCACCAGTTTGTCGCCGTCGCCGCTATAGAGCAGCACCGGCACATGGACATCGGCCAACGTGTGCCGACCGAACTTCAAACTCAACGGCGCCATCAGCAACAGCGCGCGGACCCTGGGATCGGCCACCGGATACAGGTCATCACGGTCGGCAATCAGCTCACCCTGGGTATTGCAGGCGTCACGGTCATCCGGTCGCTCCTGGCAATAACGGCGCAGGCGATTGAGGTCCGGCGTGGCCCCAGACAGGATCAACGCGGTTTCGCCACCGGCCGAATAGCCGATCACCCCCACCTGCCCGGCGTTGACGAAGGGCGCCAGCATCGGGTCGTTCAGCGTCGCGGTGATGGCTTCGGATATCTGGATCGGCCGCCCGTACAAGTTGCTCAGCGTACCGAGCCGGCTGTGATCCTGGGCGTTATCGCCGGGGTGAATCACCGCCACCACGACGAAGCCCTTGCGGGCCAGCGACGTGGCCAGATCGTGCAGGGCCAGCGGCGTGCCGGTATTGCCGTGGGACAGCATCAGCAGCGGAAACCGCCCGATGGCGATCTGTGCATCCGCCGCCGCATCGATCTGATAGCCGCCCAACAGACTGGATTGCTCCTTCGCGGTGGAGGGGTAAAACGCGATGGCATGCATCGGCTGGTGGTCCAGCGGATCAGGAAAATCCAGCTCATGAAAGCCCGCGCTCCAATGCGGATGTGGCGCCGGCGCGGCCTGCACCGAACCGAGACCGCTCACCCAGCAAAACAGCAGCAGCGCACCAAGACGCATCATCGAATAGTCCACCTTCACCCACCCACCAGGAGCCACGTCGCTCGCCGCTCCGGCCATGCACGACCTGCGCCATGTTTCCCAGCGCCAAATGCAGGAAAACCCTGCACCCCAGCCATCCGATGACGACGAGAATACAGGGTTTTCCGGAGGTTGCCCGTAGAGCTTGATGCCTCGATGCAAGCCTTACGCAGCGGCGAACTGCTGGCTGATCTGCAGCTTGGCCTCGCTGATGGCCTTGGTGCGCATGTCGTCACCGTAAGCCAGGCCTTCTGCGCGAACAAATTCGATGTCGGTGATGCCGAGAAAACCGAACATCAACCTCAGGTATTGTTCATGCCCCACACTGCTCGGTTGACCGGCGTGCAGGCCGCCCGAGGTGGAAACGATGACCAGCTTCTTGTCGCCACACAGGCCTTCCGGGCCGGCTTCGGTGTAGCGGAAGGTCTGGCCGGCCACGGCGATACGGTCGATCCAGGCTTTGAGTTGGGTCGGGATGCTGAAGTTGTACATCGGTGCTGCGATCACCACCGCGTCGGCGGCGAGGAACTCGGCCAGGGTCGACGCGCTGAGGTCAGCTTCGTGCTGTTGAGCGGCATCGCGCAATTCGGCGCTGGTGCCGGCAGCGACCAGGGTCTGCGCGGAAAAATGGCTGATGGCGTCAGCGGCCAGGTCACGATAGGTGACGTTGATAGCTGGCTCGGCGGCTTTCCAGGCTTGCACCAGTTCACGGCTCAGTTGGCGCGAAGCGGAGTTGTCGCCGAGGATGCTCGAATCGATGTGCAACAGTTTCATGTGAATGCTCTCCAAGTGTGGATCGCAACCAGGCGATCAATTGAGAACAATCCTATCGATGAAGCCAATCCGAGATAAGTCTGCAAGAATGTGATGGTTCGTTCCACTGACAGGACAATCGATTCGACATGCAAGACCTTAATGACCTGTATTACTTTGCCAAGGTGGTTGAAGCCGGTGGCTTCGCGGCCGCCGGGCGCTTGCTGGGTATCCCCAAGTCACGCTTGTCACGGCGAATCGCCGAGCTCGAAGAGCGCCTTGACGCCCGACTGCTGCAACGCACCACCCGCCAGTTGAAGCTGACCGCCGTGGGTGAACGTTACCTGCGTCATTGCCAGGCCATGTTGCTGGAAGCGGAGATGGCCGACGAAGCGGTGGCGAGCATGTCCAGCGAGCCCCGTGGGCGTTTGCGGGTGTCGAGCCCGGTGGGCCTGGCGCACCAGTTCCTGCCGGTGATCATCGAAAGCTTCCTGGCAAAATATCCGCAGGTGCAGTTGGAGATGATCCTGCTCAACCGGCGCGTGGATCTGATCAGCGAGGGCATCGACGTGGCGTTGCGCGTCCGTGACCTGGGCGACGAAGACCCGCTGCTGATGACCCGGCGCTTGCGCCAGGCCCGCCTGACCCTGGTTGCCAGCCCGGTGCTCATTGAAGGAAGGCGGATCGAAACTCCGGACGACCTCAGGCAATTGCCGGTGCTGGGAGCGCTGGAGGCGGACCGTCTGGTGCATGTGCGCCTGCTCAGTACCGCAGGGCAAAGCGTCGAGCTGGCCCTGGAGGCGCGCCTGGGCATCGACGACTTTATCGTGCGCCGCGCCTGCACCCTGACAGGTCTGGGCTTTACCCTGTTGCCGAGCATGTATTGCGAAGAAGAACTGCGCGACGGTCGACTGGTGGAGCTGTTGCCTGGATGGTCATCACCGGATGGCTGGCTCCAGGCGGTCTATCCTCACCGGCGCGGCATGCTGCCGGCGGTGCGTGCGTGGATCGATCATCTGGTGGAAGCTTTTGCACAATGTGGAGACAGGACGATATGAGCTTGAGCGAAGGGGACGTCGCGCAATTCTGCCTGGGCTTGCCGGGCGCCCGGGAAGACTATAAATGGGGCGGCGTGCGAGTATTCTCGATCGCCGGCAACAAGATGTTCGCCTTGCAGAACCTGCGGGGGGATTCGTTGGCGTTCAAGGTCGACAAGGACCTGTTTCTCGGCCATTGCGACCGCCCCGGCATTCATCCGGCGCCGTACCTGGCCAGGGCCCAATGGGTCATCATGCAAGCGCCCTACCCGCTGGGCGATGAGGAGCTGCGCAGTTTGTTGCGGCGTTCCCATCAGCTGGTGGTCAGCAAGTTGCCCAAGCGCACGCAGGTTGGGTTGTTGCTGTAGCGGCTCAGCCGGGTTGCAGCCGCTGCATACCAATGTGGGAGCGAGCTTGCTCGCGATAGCGGTGCCACAGCCAGTGAAGATGTTGGATGTACCGGCGTCATCGCGAGCAAGCTCGCTCCCACAGGGAACGCATACCGATCAGAACAACGCCAACAGATGGCCACCCAGGAACAACTGTCGATCCAGAATCCCTGGTGCAACACCACGATGAACCAGAACACCACTTGAAACGACACTTTGCGGGTCTTGTGGCGAAACATCTGCTGGGCCAGCAGTGCGCCTGGCCAGCCACCGGCGAGTTCGACCGCGTGCAGGATGTTCTCCGGCGTGCGCCAGGCATCGGCGCGTGCCTTGCGCTTGTCGCTCCAGTAAAGCAGGAACGCCACGGCACTGACGACTCCGTAAGCCGTCGTGGGCACCCACGACTCGCCCCGCAATCCGAGCAGCAGCGAGCCAAAAAGCGGCAACGCGCAAAGAATCGCAAATACCGTCAACTTGAGGCGCAGGTTCTGCACGGCCCCGCCGGTGTTACGTGCGACTCGCCTGGCCGATTCGTTCAAGGCTGGGCAGCCGTCCAGTCGACCCAGCCGAATTGCCAAGTCGCCAGGATCAACAGGCCGAACGCAATCCGGTACCAGGCGAACACCGCATAACTGTGGCTGGCGATGAAGCGCAGCAGGCCCTTGACCGCGATCATGGCGAAGATGAACGCGGTGATGAAACCGATGGCAAACACCGGGAAATCCGCCGGGACAAACAGCTCGCGGTATTTATAACCCGAGTAGACCGCCGCGCCGACCATGGTTGGCATGGCCAGGAAGAACGAGAATTCGGTGGCGGTCTTGCGCGACAGGCCGAACAGCAGGCCGCCAATGATGGTTGCGCCGGAGCGAGATGTGCCGGGAATCATCGCGATGCACTGGGCCAGGCCGACTTTCAGCGCATCCTTCCAGGTCATGTCATCCACGGTTTCGGCATGCACCCTGTGCTGGCGCCTCTCGGCCCAGAGCATCACCAGACCACCCAATACCAGTGCGGTGGCGACCGTGATCGGGTTGAACAGGTAATGGTGGATCCAGTCGGCAAGCAGTACGCCCAGTATCACGGCAGGGAAAAACGCGATCAGCAGGTTGGCGGTAAATCGGCGAGCGCCGGGCTGGGTCGGCAGGCCCAGCACCACGTCGAAGATCTTGCGCCGAAACTCCCAGACCACCGCCAGGATCGCACCGAGCTGGATGATGATGTTGAACGCCATCGAGCGTTCCCCACCGAATTCGAGCAAGTCGGCGACGACGATCTGGTGCCCCGTACTGGAAATCGGCAGGAACTCCGTCAGCCCTTCTACCACGCCAAGAATCAATGCCGAAAAGGCCGTCCACAAATCCATTCATCCCCCAAAAAAGCCTGTCGTTTCAGGCCTTGTCGCTATTCAAATGTTACGCAGGTGCACGCAGCGGCTGCACGATAACCGCGACCTTGCAAAAAAAACCAATGAAAAATCAGAAGCGACTCAGGTTTTGCGCTGCGGGGCCGAAATCCTATCAGACAAGCCCTGATAACGCTGCCGCGTTATGACCCAGGTCAATCGCGCGTAGACGTCGAGCGTTAAAGTGCCGCCGTCGTTAATGACAAGAATAAAAACCGGAGTGACAGCGTATGAATAGCTTGCGCAGTGTATCGATCAGCCGACGCCTGTGGCTCATCCTGGTCGTGGCCATCGTGATGTTGTTCACGCTGGGCGCGTTCATGCTAAAGCAGATCCACATCGATCTGTATCAGGCCAAGGTGCAGAAAACCCAACATGTAGTGCAGACCGCCAGCGGCGTACTGAGCTATTACCATGGCCTGGAGACCGCCGGTACCCTGACGCGCGAGGCGGCGCAGAAGCAGGCGCTCAGCGCGGTGCGCGGCCTGCGTTATGACCACAATGACTACTTCTGGATCAATGACCTGGCGCCGGTCATGGTCATGCACCCGACCAACCCGAAACTTGAAGGGCAGAACCTTTCGGCCATCCGCGATCCGAACGGTTTTGCCCTGTTCAACGAAATGGTCACCATCGCCAAGGCCAAGGGCGCCGGCATGGTCGATTACCTTTGGCCCAAGCCGGGCGCCGAGGCACCGGTGGGGAAAACGTCCTATGTGAAGCTGTTCGAGCCTTGGGGCTGGATCATCGGTTCGGGCGTGTACGTGGATGATGTACAGGCGGAATTCCAGTCCCAGTTGATCAAGGCTTCCTTGATCGGCTTGGCGATCACCTTGTTCATGGGCCTGCTGTTGACCCTGATTGTACGCAGCATCGTCCGGCCCTTGCAGGAGACAGTCAATGCCATGGCCAACATCGCCAGCGGCGAGAGTGACCTGACTCGCACCCTCGATACCCATGGCCAGGACGAAGTCACGCAATTGGCCAGGCACTTCAATGCCTTCACCGCCAAGCTGCGCCAGGTGGTGGGTCAGTTGCAGGTCTCAGCCAGCGAGTTGGGGCAATCGTCCAGCGACCTGGGCAACGACGCCGCCCAGGCCCAGCAGCGCAGCCAGCAGCAATCGCAACAGATGGAGCTGGTGGCCACCGCCATCAACGAAGTGACTTATGGCGTGCAGGATGTGGCGAAGAATGCCGAACACGCCGCCAGCGAAATGCGCGACGCCGAATCCCAGGCCCAGCAGGGCCAGGTGAACATCGACGGCAGCCTGCAGCAGATCGACCGGCTCTCCCAGACCATCGACCAGGCCGTGGAAGTGATCCGCACCCTGGCCAGCGAAAGCACCCAGATCGGCAGCGTGCTGGAAGTGATCCGCTCGATTGCCGAGCAGACCAACCTGCTGGCGCTCAACGCCGCCATTGAAGCCGCCCGCGCCGGCGAGCAAGGTCGCGGTTTTGCCGTTGTGGCCGACGAGGTGCGCCTGCTGGCCCAGCGTACGCAGAAGTCCACCGCTGAGATCCAGGCGATGATCGAACGCCTGCAAAATCATTCCGAAGCCGCGGTGAAAGTCATCAGCGACAGCAGCCGTGCCTCGCAACTGACCATCGAGCAGGCCGGACTGGCCGGCGCCAGCCTCAACGCCATCGGCCAGGCCCTGCGCAACCTCAACAGCCTGAACGCCTCCATCGCCAGCGCCACCCTGCAACAGGCGCATGTGGTGGAAGACATCAACCAGAATGTCACCCAGGCTGCCGGGCTGTCCCACAGCACCGCCATGGCCGCGGAACAGTCCAGCGTGGCAAGCGCCCGCCTCAAAGGCCTGAGCGAACAACTGAACGGCCTGCTCAAGCAGTTTCGGGTCTGAGGCTGGTGGTCCCACAGGGGTTTGTGTTGGCCCCAGATTTGGTGCCCACCACAAAACGCCCTGTGGGAGCGAGCCTGCTCGCGAATGCAATAGCACATTCAGCACTGATACAAGCTGACCCGCCGCCTTCGCGAGCAGGCTCGCTCCCACATTGGTTTTTGTGTTGGCCCTGGATTTAGTGCCCACCGCAAATCCCCTGTGGGAGCGAGCCTGCTCGCGAAGGCGGTAGCACAGCCAGCACCAGGATTGGAGCTCCGCCCGCCATAACGTTTACAATCCCCGCCCTCTTCGTCTTCCCCAAGGAACCGCCATGTCCGGGCTTGAACTGTTTGCCGCAGCCCTCGGCGTGATCGCTGTCTGGTTGACCGTCAAGCAGAATCCCTGGTGCTGGCCGATCGGCCTGGTCATGGTGCTGCTGTACAGCTGGTTCTTCTTCGACGTGAAGTTGTACTCCGACATGCTCTTGCAGATGGTCTACGCCGTCCTGCAACTGTATGGCTGGTGGCAGTGGACCCGCGCCGGACACAATCACCATGGTCGGCAGGTGACGTACCTGGGTACGCCCTCAGTGCTGCTCAGCCTCGCCATCGGTGCGACGGGCAGTCTGATGCTCGGGGCGGCCATGGCGCATTGGACCGACGCCGCCCAACCCTGGCTCGACGCGGCGCTGACCGGTTTCAGCCTGGTGGCCCAGTGGTGGATGGCGCAAAAGCGTGTGCAGTGCTGGCCGCTGTGGATCGTCCTGGATGTGATTTTTGTCGGCCTGTTCGTCTACAAGGGCCTGTACCTGACCGCCGCGCTTTATGCGCTGTTCACTCTGCTGGCGGTGCAAGGCTGGCGGGAATGGCGCGCCGACCCGGCCCTGCGCACATGAAAGTAGTGGTACTGACCGGCCCGGAATCCAGCGGCAAGAGCTGGCTGGCCGGGCAACTGCAGGCGCATTTCGGTGGTTTGCGGGTGGACGAATACGTGCGCCACTTCATGGAGCAAACCCAGCGTGATACCTGCCTGGCCGACATCACCGATATCGCCACCGGGCAACTCGCCTGGGAAGACGCGGCTCGCGCCCGGCAGCCGGCGCTGCTGATCCTCGATACCCATCTGTTGAGCAATATCCTCTGGAGCCAGACCCTGTTCGATGATTGCCCGGATTGGCTCGAACCCGCCTTACTGGCGCGCCATTACGATTTGCATCTGCTGCTCAGCCCCGAGCAGGTCGAATGGGTCGGCGATGGCCTGCGCTGCCAGCCAGCGCTGACGGAACGGCTGGCGTTTTTCGAGGCGATCGAGCACTGGCTGATGCGCCATCGGCAAGCGTTCCTCAAAGTCGAGGGCGACTGGGCGCAGCGGCGCGAGCAGGTGTTTGCAGCGGTTTCGCAGCTCCTCCAGGCTCGATGATGTTTCATCCCTGAAACATCACGACTGCCTCAAACCCGGATCCAGGGCCACCTCGCGGCGTTCCGGCCCTGACTGTCAAGTCACTGAAACACCGTGCCCCAGGGCTCAAATCATAGCCAAACGACAGCAGATGGCCCTTTGCAGCCCATGAGGCTGTCTCAACGATGAAACAGGTTTCGCCATGGAAACCTTACCCATCAGCCAATCCATTGAATCCATTGGTTTTCCAGAATCCGGCACAACACCTGCTCTTTCCCTTCGCAACGCTGACTAGGGCCAGCGTCCAGTGAACAAGGAAATGATGTCATGGGGACTTTCAACAGAAGCTTGACCTGTCTGTTAGTGATTGGCTGCGCCGCCGGTGCGACGCTCAGCTTACCGGTGCAGGCCGAGGGTAACGGTGTCATCGTACTCGACCGTGACGTGCAACCGGTTCATTTCGGTCGCAATGGCGGCAAAGACCCCTACCCGACCACCGTCAATGCCAATCCGTCCGTCCGGATCAACCAGGCGACCGCCAGTACCGAGCTCAGCGACAGCGAATTTGCCGGTGTCGCCAGCGGCTCGACAATCCGCAACACCATCACCCCGAACACCGGCGTGCAGGGCGTCAATGTCGTGACCAACCCCAACGGGATGCCGGGCATGAGTGCCGGCCACGGTGGCGGCAGCGGTGGCGCCATCTCGGGCACCATCAACCGCTCGCTGAGTTCCGGCCTGGCCCCTCTGGGTCGGTTGGCGGGAGGCCAGTGAGATGAATCCAACCTGGCTCATGGTTGCCCTGCTCGGCAGCTCCACCGTGCTCGCCGCCCCGGGCGTGGCGGTGGTCAACCAGGCCGACCTGGAAAATTCCGGCGGTCGTTACACCGGTAATTTCAACGTCAACCAGGCGGCCGGCGACCAGACGCAGCAGACCAACACCCGCGCCATCGCCATCGGCACCGATGCCCACGCAAGCACCGTCGTGCACCAGCGCCTCGATACGCCGGCCAACCCGTCGATGAACGCGAGCGCGCGTATCGGCGGCAATTCTTTCACCAACGGCAACGGCGTGCTGGGCGTCAACCAGTCCGCCGGGGCCAACAACCAGATGGCCAATGTCATGCGAGTGGGTATCAGCGCCCACCCGCAGAGCATGGACGACAGTGCCCTTTCCCAACAGAACGTGGCGCTGGTACCGAACTCGGGAGCAACTGACACCCCAACCGGCAGTCGCCAGGTCGCCACCAGCGACCAGGCCTTCACCGGCAGCCGAGGGGTGATCCAGGTGAACCAGAGTGCCGGGGTGGGGAACCGCATGGCCAACACCCTGAGCATCCGGGTCGCAGACTGACCCGGCGCAGTGGATAAGAACGTACCGACACTTAACCAACGACACGCAAGGAGAAACACCATGAAACCTACAATGGCGCTCAAACCATTGGTTTTCGCTCTCGCCGCTGTCATGGCAATGGCTGCGCAGGCCGGCGGAAACGGTAACGGCCACGGCAACGGTCATGGCAACCACGGCCCTCAAGGGCCAACGCTGGATCAATTGCTGTCCATCAGCGCCGGCGCTGGGGCCACGGTGCTGGACGAGCAGAACAGCGATGGCAACGTGGTGACCAACCAGGCCACCCGCAACACCGCTGAAGCCACTGATTCGCTCAACGGCAGCAACGGCAACATGGGCGCCAACATCGCCGCCGGCGACGGCAACCAGCAAGACAATGCCGCCGCCCTGGCCACCGCCGACGAAAGCTTCATCTTCGGCTCGGCTGTCGCAGCGTCCAGCGCCACACAAGTCAATAACAACAACTATGTGAAGAACAACTCGACGCAGAACAACGCCTCGCTCACCAGCGCGGGCAACAACGGCTCCGGCAACATCGGCATCAACGTGACCGCCGGCAACTTCAACCAGCAGAAAAACAACCTGGCCATCGCCGTATCGGGCGGTCGTGTCGCCCAGGCTTCCGCCGCGGCCGACCAGTCGTCCACCGGCCTTGTCGTCGACAACAAAGGCGTGCGGACCTACAAGACCGACACCCTCACCAGCACCTCTGAGGCTTCCGGCACCTTCAAGGCCAAAGGCACCGGTACCGTCGAGGATGACGGCGGCTGGGGCAACAAGGGCGGTTACGGTGGTGGTCACGATGACGACAAGTTCAAGTTCTCCGCCGTGGGCACTTTCGAACTTGCCGGCAGCAATACCCAACAGGTGCTGACTCGCGACGGCTGGAAAAATCCGGTCTACAACAACGCCACCATGACCAACTCCATGAACGGCTTCTCCGGTAACGGCGGCGCCAACGTGTCGGCGGGCGTGGGCAACCAGCAAAGCAACTCGCTGTCGATCGCTGCCGGCTGCAAGGCTTGCATGTAAAAAAGTACCACTGTGGGAGCGAGCCCTGCTCGCGAAGGCATTGGATCAGTGACCTTTGTGTTGCCTGACACACTGCTATCGCGATCAGGCCCGCTCCCACAGGGGCTTTTCCCTGGGTATCACTAGGCGTATCGACCATGCGTGCAACTGCCCTTTGCCTATTGGTTTTGCTTGCCGGCTTGACCGAAGCCGCGCAGATGCCGGTCGCCGCCCTGCCTGGCGGCATGCTGGTGTACAAACCCGTGCAAAGCGTACGCGAGCGCAAGTTCAGCGACATCGTCGAGCAGAAGACCGATTTCAGTTGTGGCGCCGCGGCGCTGGCCACTGTGTTGCGCCAGGCCTATTGGCTGGACGTCGACGAAGAACATGTCATCAAGGGCATGCTGGTCAATGCCGACCAGGATCTGGTCCGCACCCAGGGTTTTTCCATGCTGGACATGAAGCGCTACGTGGAAACCATCGGCATGCGCGCCCGCGGCTATCGGATACCACCGGAAAAACTCGCCGCGGTGACGATCCCGGTCGTGGTCCTGATGGAAATTCGTGGCTACAAGCACTTCGTGGTATTGCAGCGGGCGGACAAGCGATGGGTGTATATCGCCGACCCGGTGCTTGGCCACAAACGCTACGCCCATGACGAATTCGTAAAAGGCTGGAACGGCATTGTCTTCGCCATCGTCGGCCCCGGCTATGACAAGACCAACGCCTTGCGCAGCCCTCCGCAACCTCTGACAGCGCGCAACAAGCTGGACGGTTTTAATCCGGTCAAGGACGCGGAACTGATGGATTTCGGCTTCATCCAGAGCGACTTTTTCTAATCGCCGAACAACTGCCAATAAAAATACAAAAGGAGCAGGACGCTCCGGGAGCAACAGATGAAACGCTCATACTGGCTCACGCTGGCCTGCCTGGCCGCAACGACGTCGGGTCTTGCCCACGCCGGTTTCAAACCCATCGAAGTCCAGGACCAGGAGCTCGCCGAGCTGCGCGGTCGCTACGTCATGCCCGGACGAGTCATCAGTTTTGGCATCGTCATGAGCAGCACCTGGCGCAACGCCAGTGGCGACCTGATCGGCGCTTCCAGTTCCATGCAGATCCAGGCTGCAACGGTCAAACCGCAGTTCTACGTCTCCACGATCAAGCAGATCGGCAACGGCAGCGCCCCGGAACAGGGTGGCGGCACGATCACCGGCGGCGCCGGTCTCGGCTCGGGCCAGGGCGTAACCCAGAGCGTGCGCGCCGCGGGCGACAGCAACAGCGCGTACAACGATGTCAGCATCAACGTGAAAGAAAGCAGCCAGGCACCTGCCCTGGCGCCCGCCCAAGGCCAATTGCTCGACAAAGGCCAGACCATCAGCGGCAGCAACGCCGCCGGCAGCGTGGCGGTCACCGCCACCGGCAGCGGCGTGCAGATGGCAATCCAGGCCAACCACAACCAGGGGAGCACCCTGCAACAGGTGGCCCAGGGCGGCTTGCTGCAAAACACCCGCCTGCTGGGCAACGGCAACCTGGTCAACAACATGACCCAGCTCAACGTGGTGCTGAACAGCAACGGCCCCAGCGCCGGGGCATTGGACTGCAACCTGACGCAGCTGCGTGGCCTTCGAAACCTCGGATATTGAACTACGCTGATCTCCGATCATTGGGCTAACTAGGGACGGCATATTTCATGTATCGATCCGTATCGTTGCGCGCTGTGATGTGTTTAAGCACGATGTTTCCGGCGACCGTGCTGCAAGCGGCACCCGACGCGGACATCGAGGCCCTGAAGCAAGAACTTCTCGAGCTCAAGCAACGCTACGAGGTCCAGCAAAAAGCCCTGGCGGTACTCGAACAGCGAGTCCGCCAGGTTGAGGATCAACCCGCCGCCCCGCCGCCCAAGCGCCTGGCCAAATCTCCCGCCGACATGAAAGGCAACCAAGGCGTGGCCGGCAGCGGCGCGGCAACGGCGGGTGGCAGCGGCTACGGGCAGTCCCTGGCTGACGACTCGCAACCGGCCCAGAGCGTCTCCAACCTGTATGACGAAGCCAGCGGCTTTTTCGGCGGCGGCAAATTCAGCTTCGAAACCGGCGTGACCTACTCGCGCTACGACACCCGGCAACTGATCCTCAACGGCTTCCTGGCCCTGGATTCGATTTTCCTGGGCAACATCAACCTCGACCGGATCAAGGCGGACACCTGGACCCTGGACCTTACCGGTCGCTACAACTTCGACAATCGCTGGCAGTTCGACCTCAACGTGCCGGTGATCTACCGCGAGTCCACCTACCAGTCCGGTGGCGCCAACCAGGGCGCGGCCGGCGTCACCAGCGAAGAAACGGTGACCCGCGACCCCACGATAGGCGACGTCAATTTCGGCATTGCGTACAAGTTCATGGATGAATCGGTCAACAGCCCGGACGCGGTGGTGACCCTGCGCGTCAAGGCACCCACCGGCAAGGACCCGTTCGGCATCAAGCTGCGCCAGTCCCAGGCCAACACCAACCTGTTCGTGCCGGAAGACCTGCCCACCGGTAACGGCGTGTGGTCGATCACGCCCGGGATATCCCTGGTCAAGACCTTCGACCCGGCAGTACTGTTCGGCAGCCTGTCCTACACCCACAACTTCGAAGAGTCGTTCGACGACATCAGTTCCACCGTCAACCAGGAAGTGCCAGGCAAGGTGCGTATCGGCGACAGCTTCCAGATCGGCGCCGGCATCGCCTTTGCCTTGAACGAGAAGATGAGCATGTCGTTCTCGGTCTCGGACCTGATCCAGAAGAAAAGCAAGCTCAAGCAGGACGGCGGGGACTGGGAATCGGTGGTCTCCAGCGACGCCAACGCCGGATACTTCAACATCGGCATGACGGTGGCCGCCAGCGACAACCTGACCATCGTGCCCAACCTGTCCATCGGGCTGACCGACGATGCGCCGGACTTCACCTTCAGCCTGAAATTGCCGTATTACTTTTAAGGCAGGTCCCATGTGGGAGCGAGCTTGCTCGCGATGAAGCCCTCTCAGCCAGCATTAATGTTGACTGGAGGACCGCTATCGCGAGCAAGCTCGCTCCCACAGGTTTTGCGCAGGCGCGGCTCTAACGAATCTGATGCTTGTGCAACAACCGATAGAACGTCGGCCGCGACACGCCCAGCACGCGGGCCGCCACGCTGAGGTTATCGCTGTGGCGGTTGAGCACATCGCTCAACGCCTGGCGCTCGGCGCGGGTCTTGTAGTCTTCCAGGGTACCCATCGGTGCGGCGACGCCCTGCTGGCCTACAAGGCCAAGGTCGCGGGCCTCGATCTGCCGCCCTTCGGCCAGCACCAGGCCGCGACGGACGCGGTTGGCCAGCTCCCGCACATTGCCGGGCCAGTCGTGCATGCCCATCGCTACTAGCGCGTCCTCGCTGAAACTGCGCGGCCGGCGACCGGTTTCGTGGCTGTAGAAATGGGCAAAGTGGCTGGCCAGCATCGACAGGTCGCCATGGCGTTCGCGCAGCGGTGCCATGACCACCTGCAAGACGTTGAGGCGGTAATACAGGTCCTCACGAAAACGCCGATGCTCGATGGCCGCCTCCAGGTCGACATGCGTCGCCGCCAGCACCCTCACATCGACGGCAATCGGTTGGCTGCCGCCTACACGCTCGATGTGCTTTTCCTGCAAAAAGCGCAGCAGGTTGGCCTGCAGCTCCAACGGCAGATCGCCGATCTCATCGAGAAACAACGTGCCGCCATGAGCGGCTTCGATCCGTCCGATCTTGCGTTGATGAGCGCCGGTGAAAGCACCCTTCTCGTGGCCGAACAGCTCGGACTGGATCAGGTGCTCGGGGATCGCGCCACAATTTATGGCAATGAACGGCTTGTTACGCCGGTGCGATTGGCAATGCAGGGTGCGCGCGACCAGCTCCTTGCCCGTGCCGCTTTCACCACGAATCAATACCGGCGACTCGGCGGGGGCCAGCTTGCCCAATAATTTGCGCAGTTCGCGAATCGGCTTGCTGTCGCCCAGCAGCTCATGTTCAGGCTGATTGATGTGAACCGCGCCCCGCCCCCTCAACCGCGCCATGCCGAACGCCCGGCCCAATGTCACCTGGACGCGGGAGACATCGAACGGCAAGGTATGGAAGTCAAAAAACCATTCGCAGACAAAATCGCCGACGTTTTGCAGGCGCAGCACTTCCTGACTGAGGACGGCGATCCACTCGGCGCCGCTGCGGCGAATCAATTCCTTGACGGCCTCGGGACGCTCCAGGTGAAAAGGCTGCAGGCGCAACAAGCCGACGTCACACGTCCGGTCGCTGGCGTGTTCCAGGGAGCAGCTGTCGACGTCCCAACCGATTTCGCGCAGGCCCGGTAACAGGCGATAGCAATCATCGCAGGGATCGACCACGAGCAGACGACGCAACGCACTGGTTTCAATCACGACTGATCCTTGGCGCCAAAATAAGGAAATATGATTAGAAACAGGCGTTTGGCGAACCTGCATGTAACAGTAGCAAGAACTTGACACTTGCTTGTATCGATTAGTTATCAGGACATCAGAGAACCGGTTATAAGCGGGCGTTTCGTTAGTTCACCTCGCGGCGAATCTTTCATCCCCCTTTCAAACAAAAGTCCGAAAGCCTGGTCTGAAAGAAAATCGAAATTTATTCATCGATTGTGTGACCTGCTCCCGGGTTCGGGACATCAGTACAAGTAACCAGCCGCACGGTACGCCCAACCGACGGCAGATCATTTGATTGGGCACTATTGAGAGATAACGCCATGAACGCCCCGCTCCGTATCAACGAAGCTCTTTTGATTGCCGACCGCGCATTCCGTCCTTTCCAATGCGTGGCCTGGGCCCCACAAGACGGTAACGGCGAACTGAGCCTGACCGTCATCGACCGCACCAACACCCACATCGGCCGGACCCAGATCCCCAGCAGTGCCTATACGGACCCGGCGCAACTTGCCGACCTGTTGAAGCAGGCCCGTGCCGAGTTGAGCCAGGAAGGTTACAAGCTGCAATCGTGGTCCATGCCTGAATAATGCCCTGACAAGCCGGTTGTTTATTTGCCGGCTTGGCATTGGATTGCAAAGCCATTGTTCAGGCACGAATAGTCTTCGTGCCTGCAGGACCTGACAGTTGTGCACTGTCTGTTTCATGGATTGAATGTTGCTCTCATGCTAACACCGCCTCTTTATCCAGGCCGGTCGATGCGCAAGGAGAGCCACGCATGCCCGTTCAATCCGCATTTGCACTCCCTATACCCCGGGCTCAGGCCGGGTGCCTCGATACAGGCTTTGCCGACGGTGGTAAAGCCTGGGTTCGTTTTCCAGGAAATACCTCGACACTCACCACCGGATTGGCCGTTGACCATGCCGGCCGAATTTTATTGGCGGCGCGGGTCATGACCGCTCAAGGCAGTCGTTTCGGTCTTGCCCGGCTTACCCCGAACGGCATGATCGACAGGGACTTTGGCATCAACGGCTACGTGATCGACGCGTTTGCGCCGGGCTGCGTAGCCACCGCGGGCAAGGTCACCGAGCTGCGCGACGGTAATATCCTGTTATCCGGCCTGCACTACGAAAGCGCCGACAATACCCTCCCTGCCCTGGCGCTGTTCGATCCCCACGGTCATGCCGTCCATGGTTTTGGCGATGCCGGGCGACAAGTCGTGCGACTTTGCGGCAACCTTTCCCAGGGCATGCGCGATCCTTGGCTACCGCCCGGCGTGTCTGGGGTCGAAGCCTGTGACATGCGCGTACAGGCCGATGGCAGGATATTCATCCTGGCCAACCATCACTTCCGGACGTCCGATCACGTTGGCGTGTTGATTCGATTATTGCCGGACGGCTCATTGGATGACTCGTTCAACCATCGTGGTTTCGTGATGGTTCGGCGATTGTTGAAAAACAGCTGGCTGAGCTGCCTGGCCCTGCAGGCCGACGGCCACATCGTCGTAGGCGGTGCCATCGATTGGCCCCAGCGCGGCCTGATGGCTCGCTACGACGCCTGCGGCCAACTCGACGAGCGCTTCGGCGACGGCGGTTTCCTGTCCTTCACGGCCCAGGGACGCAGCGTGATGGTCAGCCAGGTCGTTGAAAACGCCAACGGCGATCTGCATGCTTTTGGCGGCAGTCGCGACCCCAAGCATTGTCTGTCGGTGTGCATTCCCAGGGACGGCCAACCGACGCCGGACAACGCCGAAAACCAATGCCGCCTCCTGGCAATCGGCAACCATGCCAGCCAGTGGACGGCCGCCCAGCTGCAGGCAGATGGAAAAGTCGTGACGGCCGGCGCAACCATCGGCGGCATCGACGCCGACTTCATCCTGGCTCGACACCTGCCGGACGGCAATCTTGATCCGGCGTTCGGCCAGGGCCAGGGTTGGCTGCGCACCCGACTGGGTTACAGCCTCGATACCGCGACGGCCGTGGCGGTGCAGGCCGACGAAAAAATACTGGTGGGTGGGCATTCATTACAGGGCACCTCCAGGGCCGTGTTGACGCGGTACAGCGCCTGATTTCCGACCTTTCGGCTAGCGGTAACAAGTCCTACGCTTGATATTCCTCATGGCTTACGGCAAGTTGCGCGCTTCTAAATAAAAGGAGCAGCCAATGTCCGGTCAAATGGCTCAAGCTTTTGCGCACAACTTCCTGGGGCATTCTCCACGCTGGTACAAAGCGTGCATCATCATTTTCCTGATTCTCAATGCGTTGGCGTTCTTTACGCTGGGCCCGGTCGTCGCCGGTTGGATGCTGGTCCTGGAGTTCATTTTCACGCTGGCCATGGCCTTGAAATGCTACCCGCTGATGCCTGGCGGGCTGTTGGTCCTGCAAGCCGTGGCGCTGGGCATGACCACGCCAAAAGCGCTATACGACGAACTGGTCCACAACTTCCCGGTCATCCTGTTGTTGATGTTCATGGTGGCCGGTATCTACTTCATGAAGGACCTGCTGCTGTTCCTGTTCTCGCGCCTGCTGTTGGGTGTGCGGTCCAAGGCGGTATTGGCCTTGATGTTCTGCTTCCTCTCGGCGTTCCTGTCGGCATTCCTCGATGCGCTGACCGTGACGGCGGTGATTATCAGCGCCGCGGTGGGTTTCTATGCGGTGTACCATCGCGTGGCCTCGGGCAATGACCCGCGCCAGGACAGCAGCGTAGATGAAGACCATAACCTGCCGTCACTGCACCATCAGGACCTGGAACAGTTCCGGGCCTTCCTGCGCAGCCTGCTGATGCATGGCGCCGTGGGCACCGCGTTGGGCGGCGTATGCACCTTGGTGGGCGAGCCGCAGAACCTGCTGATCGGCCATGAAATGGGCTGGCACTTCGTCGACTTCTTCATCAAGGTCGCGCCAGTGTCGCTACCGGTGCTCGTGGCCGGGCTGGCGACTTGCGTGGTGCTGGAGAAACTGCGCTGGTTCGGCTATGGCACGCTGCTGCCAGATAATGTCCGGGCGGTATTGGCCGATTATGCCGAGGAAGACAACCGTGAGCGCACCGCACGCCAGCGTGCTGCCCTCATCGTCCAGGGCCTCGCGGCGCTGCTCCTGATCGTCGCCCTGGCCCTGCACATTGCCGAGGTCGGCCTGATCGGCCTGGCAGTGATCGTCCTGATCACCGCCTTTACCGGAATCACTGACGAGCACCGACTCGGCAGCTCATTCAAGGACGCCATGCCGTTCACTGCGCTGCTGGTGGTGTTCTTTGCGGTGGTCGCGGTCATTCATGACCAGCAGCTGTTTACACCGCTGATCCAATGGGTCCTGGCCCTGCCGGCCGATCAGCAGCCCGGCATGCTGTTCATCGCCAATGGCCTGTTGTCGGCCATCAGCGACAACGTCTTCGTCGCCACCATCTATATCACCGAAGTGAAACAGGCCTTTGTTGCCGGCCACATGAGCCGCGAGCAGTTCGAGACCCTGGCGGTCGCCATCAACACCGGCACCAACCTGCCCAGCGTCGCCACGCCCAACGGCCAGGCGGCGTTCCTGTTCCTGCTGACGTCGGCCATTGCCCCGCTGGTTCGCCTGTCCTATGGCCGCATGGTCTGGATGGCGCTGCCTTATACCGTGGTGATGGGTAGCCTGGGCTGGTATGCGGTGACCTATTGGCTATAGAGCTATCGCTCGATACCGGTGATTTTTGTGGCGAGGGAGCTTGTTCCCGCTCGGCCGGGAAGCAACCGCCAGAGTGGGACCGCTACGCGGTCCAGCGGGAGCAAGCTCCCTCGCCACGAGAGCGCATGGCAGCCTAGCGCGACAGCATGTACCGCTCGATCGCCAATGCCGCACCGTCCTCGGTGTTGGCTGCAGTAACGACATCCGCCTGACGCTTGATCGCCTCTTCCGCCTGCCCCATGGCAATCGACAGCCCCGCGCGATGGAACATCGCCGGGTCGTTGCCACCGTCCCCCATGGCGGCGGTCTGTTCCAGCGGCACGCCCAGAAAATCCGCCAGGGTCGACAGTGCCTCGCCCTTGTTCGCCTTCATCGCCGTCACATCCAGGTAAATCGGTTGCGAACGCGACACCTGGGCCTGGCCCTTGAGCAGCGGATGCAAGCGCGCCTCCAGCTCCACCAGCAGATCCGTGTTGGCGCTGGTCGCAACGATCTTGTCGATGCGCTCAAGGTAAGGCTCGAAACTCTCCACTTCCACCGGCGGATACCCCAGGCCGCGGGTTTCAACCGGCACCATCGGTCCGTTGGCGTCGCGCACCAGCCAGTCGCCGTCGGCAAACACCCACACTTCGATGCCGGGCTGATCGGCGTACAGCGCCAACGTAGTCAGTGCCGCCTCGGGCGGCAAGTAGTGAACAGCCAGGAAGGTCCCGTCCGGGTGCACCAGCGTGCCGCCGTTGAACGCCGCCGTGGGCAGGTCGACGCCTAGGGCTTCGATCTGCTGCAACATCGCCCGGGGCGGACGCCCGGTGGCGAGACTGAACAGCACGCCGGCCTCGCGCAAGGAGCGGACGGCTTCGATAGTGCGCTGGTTGAGGCTGTGGTCAGGAAGCAACAAAGTGCCGTCCATGTCACTGAGCAGGAAGCGGATGGGACGTTTCAACTGTTCAGTCATCCGAGGCCATGCCAGACGCGACCATCGCGAGTCAGCAATTCGTCGGCGGCCGCCGGGCCATCCTCACCGGCCTGGTACGGCTGTACCGTTGCGTCTTCCCGCCAGGCATCGAGGAACGGCTGCACCGCGCGCCAACCGTTTTCGATGTTGTCGGCACGCTGGAACAAGGTCTGGTCGCCCGTCAGGCAATCGTAGATCAGGGTTTCGTAACCCGTTGATGGCTGCATTTCAAAGAAGTCCTTGTAGGCAAAGCCCAGCTCGATATTCGCCATGTCGAGTGCCGGCCCGGGCCGCTTGGCCAGCAGGTCGAACCACATGCCTTCGTTGGGCTGAATCTGGATTCTCAGGTACGTAGGTTGCAGTTCGTCGACCTCGGTGTCACGAAACTGCGCATACGGTGCCGGCTTGAAGCAAATGACGATTTCCGTGTCGCGCACGCTCATGCGCTTGCCGGTGCGCAGGTAGAACGGCACGCCTACCCACCGCCAGTTATCGATCATGACCTTGAGCGCAACGTAGGTTTCGGTGCTGCTGTCGGGCGCGACATTGGTTTCCTCGCGGTAACCGCTGACAGGGTTGCCGTTGATCTCACCCGCTGTGTACTGGCCGCGCACCGAATTGGCTCGAGCCTGCTCGACCGACCAGGGCCGGATTGCGCCCACCACCTTGGCCTTTTCGCCTCGCACCGCGTCGGCGCCGAACGCGGCCGGCGGCTCCATGGCAACCATTGCCAGCAACTGGAACAGGTGATTGGGCACCATGTCCCGCAGAGCACCGGTATGTTCGTAAAAGCTGCCGCGGGTTTCCACGCCGACGGTCTCGGCGGCGGTAATCTGCACGTGGTCGATGTAATGATTGTTCCAGAACGCCTCGAACAGGCTGTTGGAGAAACGGCTGACGAGAATGTTCTGCACCGTTTCCTTGCCCAGGTAATGGTCGATCCGGTAGATCTGCTTTTCACTCATCACCTTGAGTAGGCAGGCATTGAGCGCCTCGGCGGTTTGCAGGTCGGAGCCGAACGGCTTCTCGATCACCACGCGCCGGAAGGCGTCATCCTGCTCTTGAAGCAGCCCGGCCGCGCCAAGGCGGCGGACCACTTCACTGAAAAAGCGTGGCGCGGTCGCCAGGTAGAAGACCGCATTGCCGGTGCCGCTGGCGGCGATCTTCGCCGCCAGCGCTTCGTAGGTACTGTCATCGAGAAAATCACCCTGGACGTAACTGATGCCCCGGGCCAGGCTGGCCCAAAGCACCGGATCGAGCGCCTGGTCGGGGTCGCCGCCCTTGCTCGCCGCTTCGTTACGGATGAAATCCTCGAGTTTTTTTGCAAAATCCACATCGCTGATAGCGTTGTGGTCGACACCAATGATCTGCAGGCCATCCCCCAACAACCCGTCACGACTCAGGTGGTAGAGCGCCGGCATGAGCAAACGCTTGACCAGGTCTCCATGAGCACCGAACAGGAACAACGTGGTCGGTGGTGCCGGTTCTGCCTTGGATTTCCTGCCGATCGAGGTCATTTTTTCGGCGTCTCCACATGGCCGCCAAAGCCGAAGCGCATGGCCGAGAGCATCTTGTCGCCATAAGTGGCTTGCTGGCGGGAACGGAAACGGGCGAACAGCGAACTGGACAGCACCGGCACCGGCACCGCTTGCTCGATGGCCGCTTCGATGGTCCAACGGCCTTCCCCGCTGTCGGCGACCTCGCCGGAGAAGCCATCGAGCTTCGGATCGCTGGCCAACGCATCAGCGGTCAGGTCCAGCAGCCAGGACGAAACCACGCTGCCACGTCGCCAGACTTCGGCGATATCGGCCAGGTTGAGGTCGAAACGCTGCTCCGGCGGCAGACTTTCGCTGGATTTGGTCTTGAGGATGTCGAAGCCCTCGGCGAAGGCCTGCATCATTCCGTATTCGATACCGTTGTGGATCATCTTGACGAAATGACCGGAACCGGCCGGGCCCGCATGGATGTAGCCACGTTCGGCGCGGTCGTCGTCAGACTTGCGGTCACGGGTACGCGGGATATCGCCGATGCCCGGCGCGAGGCTCTCGAACAACGGGTCCAGGCGCCGCACGACTTCAGTGTCGCCGCCGATCATCATGCAATAGCCGCGCTCAAGCCCCCAGACGCCGCCGGAGGTACCGACGTCGATGTAGTTCAAGCCTTTTTCCGACAGCGCCTGGGCGCGCCGGATGTCGTCCTTGTAGTACGTGTTGCCGCCATCAATGATGACGTCCCCTGGCTCGAGCAGGTCGCTGAGCACGTTGATGGTGTCTTCGGTGGGTGCGCCGGCCGGCAGCATGACCCAGACAGCCCGAGGCTTCTCCAGGCCTGCGACCAGCGCCGGCAGGTCCGCGACGCCCGTCGCGCCTTCCTGGCTCAGGTTTTCGACAAAAGCGGCATTGCGGTCATAGACGACGGTGGTGTGCCCATTGAGCATCAGGCGCCGCGCAATATTGCCGCCCATGCGGCCCAGTCCAATGATCCCGAGTTGCATGTGCTGATGCTCCCTACTACAAATAAAGGTGTGTCAAAGGTTTAGCTCAAGGTGACTTGTGGAGGTTAGTCCAGAGCATTGCCGCATAGTTTCCGGGTAAATCGCCCGATCACAAAGGATAACGTTCAAAAACCGGCCGAAGACACGCGGACCATGAAAAATAAAAAAGTTCCATCAACGGGCAAAAGTATTCAGAATTGGTGCCGATAAAGAATTGTCGCCAAGAAACTGACGACATCTCTCTAGTTGATGTAGCCATTTGCGAGGTGAGCAATGGGCCCTGTCGTTACCGCACGTCCTCCACAAACCCTTTATGTGACCATTCGTCGCGACGAATTACGCCTGCTGAAGGAAGAGCGTGATCTGCTGCTTGATGAAGTGACGCAGTTGCGCATGCAGTTGCAACACGCACAGCTCTCACACCAGGGCCAGGCTTTGGCTCGCTGATCCTGTCCTCCGGGCAAGACACTTTGGTGACGCCGGGCAAACCGGTGTCACGACGTAAGGACACCGCAGACCCTGTGGCGAGGGAGCTTGCCCCCCCTGGGGTGCGCAGAGCCCCCTAAAAATTGGCGGTCGCTGCGCAACCGAACGGGAGCAAGCTCCCTCGCCACCAGCCCTCCAGCAGTTCCGGATGCATGGATCGCGAAAAACTCACGAAGTTTTCACACCTGGTCCGTAATAATCCCGCAATCACAAATAGTTACGGCGACGGCCCGTGCGCACCAGTCCGGTGCCGGCAGTCTCGTCGGTGAACGCTGGAGCGCTTGATGAGTGTGTTCAAACGCAGCAAAACGACTGCGAAAGGTTTCGATTGGGCCGGGTTCGGTTGGCTGTTTCTGTTCTTCTGGTATTTTTCCGGCATCACCCAACTGCTGATCCTGTCGAGCGGCACTGCCGGGTTCGCCGGGTTTCGCCAGGCCTTCGTGATGAGTGCGTTGTGGTTGGCACCGCTGCTGCTCTTCCCTGCCCGCACCCGCCTGCTTGCCGCGATCATCGGGATCGTGCTCTGGGCTTGCTCCATGGCCAGCCTGGGCTATTTCTTCATTTACCAGCAGGAATTTTCCCAAAGCGTCATCTTCATCATGTTCGAGTCGAACGTGTCCGAAGCTGGCGAATACATGACCCAGTATTTTGCCTGGTGGATGGTGCCGGCGTTCCTGGCGCATACCCTGGTCGGTTACTTCCTCTGGACGCGCCTTCGCCCGGTCTACCTGCCACGCAGCCAGGCCTGGGCGGCAGCGCTGGTCATCATGGTGGCCGTGGTCGGCTACCCGCTGACCAAGCAGACCCTGCGCACCGGCACCCTGGCCAAGGGCTTCGAGAAGTTCGAGAGCCGCGTCGAGCCGGCGGTGCCCTGGCAGATGCTGGTAGCGTACCGCCGCTACACCGAACAGCTGGAAAACATGCAGGGCATGCTCCACAGCACCAGCAAGATTGCGCCCCTGCGCAACCTTCAGGACACCATGGCCAACGAGCCGGCCACCCTGGTGCTGGTCATCGGCGAATCGACCAACCGCCAGCGCATGAGCCTGTACGGCTATCCGAGAGAAACCACCCCGGAACTGGACAAGCTCAAGGATCAGCTCTCGGTCTTTGACAATGTCATTACCCCGCGCCCCTATACCATCGAGGCGCTGCAGCAGGTACTGACTTTCGCCGACGAGGAGAATCCGGACCTTTATCTCAGCACACCATCGCTGGTAAGCATGATGAAACAGGCTGGCTACAAGACGTTCTGGATCACCAACCAGCAGACCATGACCAAGCGCAACACCATGCTCACGACGTTTTCGCAACAGGCCGATGAGCAGGTCTACCTGAACAACAACCGCAACCAGAACGCCGCACAATACGACGGCGACGTGATCGAGCCCTTCAACAAAGCCCTGGCCGACACCGCGCCGCGCAAGCTGATCGTGGTGCACCTGCTCGGCACCCACATGAGTTATCAGTACCGGTATCCACCGACCTTCAACAAATTCACCGACCGCCAGGGCGTGCCTGCCGGGGTGCGTGACGATCAGGTGCCGACCTACAACAGTTACGACAACGCGGTGCTGTACAACGACTTCGTGGTGTCCAGCCTGATCAAGGACTACGCCAAGAGCGACCCCAACGGCTTCCTGCTGTATCTGTCGGACCACGGCGAAGACGTCTTCGATTCACCGGGCCATGGCACCCTGGGCCGCAACGAGGCCAAGCCGACAGCGCCGATGTACACCATCCCGTTCATGGCGTGGGCCTCGCCGAAGTGGCGCGAAACCCATGACTGGAACTTCGCCGGCGACCTGTCGCGGCCCTACAGCAGCTCGCACCTGATTCACACCTGGGCGGACATGGCGGGCTTGAGCTTTGATGAGCTCGATCGCAGCAAGAGCCTGGTCAGCGATGACTTCAAGTCGCGGCCGCTGTTGATCGGCAACCCCTACCAGGACCAGCGCAAGGGGCTGATCGATTTCAGCCTGATGCAGCCCAAGGGCCCCGCGGGCCAGGTCGTACAAAAGTAGTCGAAAAGCCACAGCCCGCATCTGGAGTAATGCGGTTCACTTGACGCAATCCCGTGGCGAGGGAGCTTGCTCCCGCTGGGCCGCAAAGCGGCCCCAAAACCAGCCAAATGCAGAGCATCAGACACACCGCACCCGCCGGTTTACGACTGCTTCGCAGCCGAGCGGGAGCAAGCTCCCTCGCCACGGGTTCTTAAGTGAACCTCATGACGCCCCTAGAGGGGCTTGATCCAGAACAGCATGCGCCCGTGGGCCGGGTCGAACATGCCGGCGGCAAAGCCGAACTTGGCATAACTGGCCTGGGCCACGGCGTTGCCTTCCAGCACTTCCAGGGTGATCTTGCAGCACCCGCGCTGGCGGGCGATGTCTTCGACTTTCTGCAGCATCTTCTGGCTCAGGCCAAGCCCACGAAACGCCGGCATCACGGCTACATCGTGGACATTCACCAGAGGCCGGCAAGCGAAGGTCGAAAACCCCTCGAAACAGTTGACCAACCCCGCCGGTTCGCCATTGACGAATGCCAGCACACTGAAAGCGTGGGAACGCTTGGCCAGCTCTTCAGGCAGATGGGCCAGCACCTCGGCCGGCAACGAGTGCCCACCGCCCATCGGGTCCTCGGCATACCCGTTGAGCACATGGCAGATCGCTTCAGCGTGGACCGGGTTGGTGTAGCTGGCTTGCAGTACAAGGATATCCTTGGCTTCTTCCATGATCTTCCATCTCGTTTCGATAAGGCCGACGGCTTGGCGTCGGCAGGGTCGGGTCAGACGGGCTGACCAAAACGTTGCAGTTGCATTTCCTGAAGGCGACTGAGAGTACGGCGAAACGGGAATTGCAGATAGCCCTGCGTGTACAACTGGTCCATCGGCACTTGGGCCGACAGGTACAACGGCACTTTTCGGTCATAACATTCGTCGACCAAAGCAATGAAACGCCGTACGCCGTCGTCATGAATCGACAGCTGCGGCAGCTCGCGATCAGCGGCCTCGACCCGCTCGACCCCGTCTTCGGTGCCTCGGGCAATACGCCCTTCGCGTTGTTCGGCGCTCAGGCAGGGTACGTCACTGAGAAGAATGGCCTTGAAACGATCGCACAGCGCCATGAAATCCAGCGCCGAGAACGGTTGCTCGCAAAGATCGGGGTAACGGCTCCAAAGCACTGTATCGCTGGCCTGGACCGGAACGATCTGGCGATGGCCGACCTCGAGCGCCTGGTTGCAGGTTTTCTGTCCGGCGCTCAACTGGGCGAAAACCTCCGCCAACGGATCAGGCTGGGCCGGGTCACGCAGCCAATAACGCTGCTGCAAGGCACCCGGGTGCTGGCGATGATCCTGCCAGCCATTCACCGGCACGACCTGCATGTACTGCTTGATGGCCGTTATGGTCGGCAGGAAGCGCTCACGGTTGTGACCGCTGGCGTACAGCTCATCCGGCGGCAGGTTGGACGTGCTGACCACCACCATGCCCAGCTCGAACATCACCTGGAACAGGCGGCCGAGGATGATCGCATCGCCGATGTCGGTCACGAACAACTCGTCGAAGCACAACACCCGCACCTCTCGGCTCAGCTCCCGAGCCAGGGCCTGCAACGGATCTGGCGTGCCGGTGAGCTGGAACGAGCGCTGATGCACCCAGGCCATGAAATGATGAAAATGCTGGCGACGGGCCGGAACCTCGAGGCTTTCATAAAAGCGATCCATGAGCCACGTCTTGCCCCGCCCGACCGGCCCCCACAAGTAAACGCCCTTGATTGTTTTGCGGCCTTCGTGCAATGCCTGGTGGCACTGCTCCAATGCCATGATTGCCAGCTCCTGGGCTTCGTCCTGGACGAAGCCGTGGTGTTCGATGGCATGCTGCCAGGCGCTCAAGGGGGAAGTGAAAGTCATGCGACCCGGGTCCGGAAGGCGAAGGTCTGGAGTATGCCATGCAGCAGGATCCGAGAAGTATTTCATGATTCACCACAAATCCCGTGGCGAGGGAGCTTGCTCCCGCTGGGTTGCGTAGCAGCCCCAAGCTTTGCGGTCGCTGCGCAACCCAGCGGGAGCAAGCTCCCTCGCCACAAAAGTCAGGCGGAAATATCCAGCCGACTGATCTTCCCCTGCTCATCGAGCCGGAAGGTATAGCGCAACTCCAGTGGACTGCCGGGAAAGGTTCCGGAGATCAGGTTATGGACCAGCACCTTTCCGGTGCGTTGCTGCACGTTGAGGACTTCCACCCGCGGTTGGTAACGGCGCGCGGTATCTTCCATCCATTGGGCGATGGCCTGGGTGCCGACCCGGTGGTTGCCTTCATCGAACACATTGGCATCCTCGGCGAAGAAACGCGTCACCGCCGAGCTGTCGCGCGCATTCGCGGCAGCGATGTAGCCGGCAATGGCCGGGGCCAGGGAAGAGACGGGATTGGACATGTCAGGGGCTCCTTGTTGTATCGATCCGGAGCCATCCTAGAACAGCGCGGTGTCAGTTTTTGTCAGGAGTAAAACGCCCCGCCTCATCGAGATTCATCAGCGCCAACCAGGCTCGCAGCAAGTCGCTGCGCCTGCCGGGGTAGCGCTCGCCCTGGACGCTGGCTGAGGCAATCCGGTCGGTACGAAACGTCCGATAGGCACCGCGTAGCTCGCACCAGGCCACGACCACCCGCGCCTCATTGAAAAAGCCCAGGGCCAGCGGCCAGATCAACCGCTGGGTGGGGGTCTTGTTGACGTCGGCGTAATCGATATGCAACTTGGCTTGAGTGCGAATGGCCTGGCGGTAGACATTCAGCTCGACGGCGTTCTGCGGATAACCGTAACCCGGTGGGCCGGGCAATACCGTGGGGTTGTGCAAGGCATCGCGCAAACCAGGGGCCAACACCGCCTCGACCTTTGCCAAAGCGTCGGCGGCGGCCTTGCCCAGTACCTCATCGCCACGCTGGTCGACGTAGCGCAAGCCCAGCACTATGGCTTCGATTTCATCGGCGGTGAACATCAGCGGCGGGAGAAACAGGCCGCTGCGCAGCACATAACCTATGCCCGCCTCGCCCTGGATCGGCGCGCCCAGGGCAGTCAGTTCGGCTATATCGCGATAAAGCGTGCGCTCGGACACCTTCAGCTCGGACGCCAGCGTCGCGGCGGTAACCGGGCAGCGCTTGCCCCGCAAGACTTGCAACAAAGTCAGCAGCCGAGTGGTTCGCGACACGATGGCGGATCCAGGGAAAAGATGAAGCAGATTAGCAGAGGCTGGTGTCAGAAACTGTCAGCAGCCGTACCGCCGTGACATCAATCCCTGTGACGAGGGAGCTTGCTCCCGCTCGGTTGCGCAGCAGCCGCAAAAAACCGGGGCCGCTGCGCAGCCCAGCGGGAGCAAGCTCCCTCGCCACGGACTCATGCGTCGCCAGGTGATAGGGTTGTAACCAATAATCCACATGCGAGAACGTCCATGCGCAGAATCCTCGGCTTGCCCCTCATCCTCTTACTGCTCAGCCTGAGCGCCTGCGCCCTCTTCCCGCACCGCGACCCGCTGAATATCAACGTGGTCGGTATCGAGCCACTGCCCAGCGAGGGTCTGGAGATGCGCTTCGCGGTGAAACTGCGCTTGCAGAATCCCAACGAAACTGCCATCGACTACAGCGGTGCGGCATTGGATCTGGAAGTCAACGGCCGCACATTGGCGACCGGCGTCAGTGACCAGAGCGGCTCGATACCACGCTTTTCCGAAGCAATCCTGAGCATACCGGTGAGCATCTCGGCGTTTTCAGTGATCCGCCAGACCCTCGGCCTGAGCCAGACCCAGAGCCTGGACAACCTGCCCTATGTGCTCAAGGGCAAACTCGCCGGCGGCTTGTTCGGCACCCTGCGCTTCGTCGATCACGGAACCCTTGATCTACCAAATTCCGCGGCCACCTGGTGAATCATGCAATAAAGCGCACGCCCGGCTTGGCTCGCTCATCCACCACCAGCTCGAATACATCGGGCCGGGCGTAGTGCCCGACCACGTCATAGTCGTAACGCGCCCGCACCAGCTCATCGGTATCGATTTCAGCAGTCAGCAATCCGACGGAGCCCCTCAACGGCCCGGCCAGCACGTCGCCCATGGGCCCGACAATCACGCTGCCGCCAGCGATCAAGGGCCGCTCCGCCGGCCAGTTCGCCACCTCGATACCCAGCTCTGCCGGCGAGGCCTGGACCTGGCAGGCACTGACCACAAAGCAACGCCCTTCATGAGCGATATGCCGCATGCTCACCTGCCACATCTCCCGCTCATCCACCGTCGGCGCGCACCAGACGTCTATACCCTTGGCATACATCGCGGTGCGCAGCAGCGGCATCATGTTTTCCCAGCACACCGCCGCGCCCATGCGCCCGACCTGGCTGTCGATCACCGGTAACGTCGAACCGTCGCCCTTGCCCCAGATCAGCCGCTCAGTGCCGGTGGGCATCAGTTTGCGATGCCTGGCGACCAGGCCGGCGTCCGGTTCGAAGTACAGCGCGGTGCAGTACAGCGTATTGCCGGCGCGCTCGATGACGCCCAGCACCAGGCTTGCCCCGGTTCGCGCCGAAAGACCCGCCAGCGCCTCGGTTTCCGCACCGGGCACGTCGATGGCGTTGGCGAAGTAGCGGGCGAACGCTTCGCGCCCTTCCGGTAGCCGATAGCCGAGCTGGGTGCCAAAAGTCTCGCCCTTGGGGTAACCGCCCAGCAGCGCCTCGGGCATGACCACCAGGCGTGCACCGGCATCACGAATGGCATCTTCGTAGGAAAGAATCTGCGTGAGGGTTTCGCCTTTGCCGCCTGGCAGCGAGCCGATCTGCAGGGCAGCCACAATGGATTTGGGCATGGTCTTCAACTCCGTGATTTCAAGTGTTGCTGATTCTCAGGCGCCGACGGATCATGAATAAAGCCCTGTCCGCTGCTAAAAGATATGAAGCAAATGAATATCGCTGATGTAGACCTGAACCTGCTGAAGACCTTCGAAGCCCTGCACGACGAATCCAGTGCAAGCCGCGCCGCACTGCGCCTGGGCGTCACTCAATCGGCCATCAGCGCCGCGCTGCGCAGGCTGCGAGGCGTGTACGACGATCAATTGTTCGTGCGCACCGGCCGCGGCCTGGCGCCGACATTGCGGGCCAACCAACTGAAACCGGTGATCAGCGAAGCGTTGGACAAATGCCGCCAGAGCCTGGCGATGATCGATCCGGGCGCCAGCCACTACGAGGGCCGTTCAGTCATCGTCGGGCTGTCGGATGATTTTGAAATTGCCTATGGCCGGCGATTGATCGAGGAAGTTGCGCGACGAGCGCCGGGGCTGCGCTTGATCTTTCGCCAGACCCACAGCCAGATCGTCGGTCGCGCCTTGATGGAGCGCAGCCTGGACCTGGCGATCACAGCGGGGGGATTTACCGAACGGCTATTGAGTCGCCAGGTTCTCGGCGAAGGCGGCTACGCCTGCCTGGTCGACCCTGCCAGCCTGACGGAGGGCCAGCAGGGCCTGGGTATGGAAGCGTTCGTGACGCGGGAGCATCTGTTGGTTTCATCGGGCGGTTTCATCGGCATCACTGATGAAGGACTGGCCGCACTCGGTCTGCGCCGGCGGGTGAGCGCCTCGACCACTCACTTCGCCGCGCTGCCCTTCCTGCTCAAGGGCAGCCAGGCCGTGGCGACCATTCCAGACCATGCCGCCAAGGCCATCGCGGCGCTCAGCAGCCTGTCGTTGTTGCCCTGCCCGCTGGCGTTGCCGCGCTACCCGATCGAGCTAGGGTGGCGGACCCATGCGCAGCGGGACCCTGCCGCGGACAAAGTGCGCGAGGCGATCATTAAAACGTTCAGTTGAGGTTTATTTGTTCGCGGCCATCAGCCGATTGACCTCGCTGCGCACCATGTTGGCGTACTCCGGAGGCGACATGCCGTCCAGCTCGGCGCGCACCCACTCGGCCCATTTGCCCTTGCGCTTGGAGCGTTCGCCAAACAACCGCGCAGCGTCACCCTTGGCCTTGCCCAGGTTGTTTTGCCACAGCTCGAAAAGTCGGGATTTTTCATCTTCCAGCGCCGCGCGCTCGGCCAGGGGCTTGTCAGCCAGATTGAAACTCATGGGGAATTTCCTGTTGCGTAAATAGGCGCCATCTTACACCTTGCATAGAAACGTCTTAACCATGATTTTTGCCAGCGCCCCCGGGCCACGCCAACTGCTGCAACTTTTGCCCAAGCGCAACACTCCATTGTTCACTGCCATCAACCTCAAGGAGTACTTCAATGGCTCGCACAAGCGCCGCGCAAGCGAACGGAGAGCAAATCAAGGATCAAGCCTTCAGCGAACTGAAAGCGTTGATCGAAGAGTCGGAGAAGCTGCTCAAGAGCGGTGCCGCCCTGGTTGGCGAAGACGCGGAGAACCTGCGCGAGCAGATTTCACAGAAACTGCGCCAAGCCCTGGATTCGGTCGCCAGCGCTCGGGAGCGCACGCGCCCGATGGTCGACGCCACGCAGGCTTACATCGGCGGCCATCCCTGGCAGACAGTAGCGATTTCCGCGGGTTTCGGGCTCGTGGTGGGCTTGTTGCTAGGACGCCGTTAAGCCCCAGGTAAAAAAGCCTATAGCCCCGCCAACTCGCGCAGTTGGCCCAGCGTCTGCTCGTCCAGCACAATCCCTTGTTCGCTGGACTTGCTGCGCTCACGGTGTCGGCGATCCCCTGGCAACCGACGCAATCCGACACCGTGCATCTGCCTGACCAATTCTTCGCTGCGTGAAGCGAAATCCTGGCCGGCGGCCTTGCTCGGATCGATCACGATCAACAACTGTCCGGTCCAGGGAGTCTTGGCTCCCGGATGGTTGTGCCAGTCGAACTCGAACGAAAAGTTGCCCCCCGTCAGCGCGGCCGCCAGCAGTTCCACCATCATCGACAAGGCCGACCCCTTGTGACCGCCAAACGGCAGTAGCGCGCCGCCCTCCAGAATCGCCTTCGGATCACAGGTCGGCTGACCGAGGCTGTCCACTCCCATGCCGGGAGGCAATCGCTCACCTTTGCGCGCGGCAATCTGCACGTCGCCATGGGCGATGGCGCTGGTAGCGAGGTCAAAAACGATCGGCTCGCCGCCGTTGCGTGGGGCGGCGAAAGCAATGGGATTGGTACCGAACAATGGCCGATCCGCACCATGGGGCACCACACAGGTCATGCTGTTGACCACGCTCAAGGCCACCAGGCCTTCATAGGCGAACGGCTCGACATCCGGCCACAGCGCGGCGAAGTGGTGAGAGTTGCGTATCGCCAGCACCGCAATACCGGCGCTGCGAGCCTTTTCCACCAGCAATGGGCGGGCGGCGGCCAGGGCGGGCTGGGCAAAGCCGTTGCAGGCATCGACCCGGACGAACCCGGACGCAACATCCTCGACGATCGGCACGGCCTGGCCGTTGACCCAGCCGCTGTTCAACGTCGAAACATACCCGGGCATGCGAAACACCCCATGGCTGTGAGCACCATCACGCTCGGCGCCGGCGCAGTTCTCGGCCAAGGTGCGAGCGACGTCGTTCGAGGTGCCATGGCGCAGGAAAATCTGCTCCAGCAAGCTCACCAAAGCGTCAAAGGACAAGCTGCCAGAACCGGCATGATTGGATGGTGCGGACATCTGAAGCTCCATAGTGATTGTTGGAGGTAGCAACAGCGTGAAGAGGCAAGCTCGCTGATTACCGCTTCACGGCAACCATGTCAACCGCCCAAGCCCGCATCATGGTTCGACAGACTTGCAGCTTGCGTGCGGTAACTATGTACCACCTTTCTTCGTTCCATGTTGCCTAGTCTGGCGCCTCACTGACGGCTGTATCGCCTTGAGGCGCCTGATCGAGAAGCAACGATGACTATTGCAAAAACGCCCCTGCTGTTCCCCGAAATATTCAAAGCCCAGCGCCTGGATGAATTGACCATGCCCCACGGGTTGACCCAGGCAGATCTTGACTGGCTGCATCACGCTGCCCTGCCCAACTACACGCAACGCGGCGAGCAGTCACCCGCAATGACGATCGAAACGATCACCCTGGATGTCCAGGGCAAACCCTTGATCCCGCTCGCCGGATGCCTGGTGCTCAGCGCGCCGGGCGATTACCCGGCATTCCTCTATACACCGTACGGCGGCATCGCAAAGTTCGATAGCCCGGAAACCCTCGAGCACAAGCTTGATGAAATGCTGGCGACACCGCTGGAACGCAATGAGCTGTTTCGCCTCCTTTCGCTCTCCCAGCGCAACGAACTCAATGACGCATCCTTCCAGAAAACCCGCCGAACAGTCTACGGAGATCCGCTCGAGACACGATTGGCATCGATCCGAAATGCCCAGGAACTCAACGCCCGGGCAATGGTGCATGAGTTGCTCCAGGTTCCGTCGCTGGCAGCGATGCTCGACCAGATATTGCAGGAGCTGTTGGACAACTTCGATCATAAGCAGGCACGCGTCTCGCTTAGCCTCATCAAGGGCGCGGACGTCCCGTTACAGCAGTGGACCCGGAACATGCCACTGAGTGATGCAGTGCTGATCTACTTCCATCATCAAGGCTGGCCTGACGGATACGAGGCGGCTTTCACTCACCCCGCCACCGAGGAGTCGCCCGCAAACGCCTTGCACTGGCAAACCATGGTAAAGCTCACCGCAAGGAATCTGGTGCGCCATCTCACTGATCGTCTCGAGGCCTACTGGGACGCTGCGAGTCCCCTGAACATTTCACGGCGACAGTTCCTGTCCCGTGTCATCGACGACAAGCTGCGGTCAGCGATCGTTATCGAACGCGAAAAAGGCTACCTGACAGAAGCACAAAGCAGCGAGCTGCATCGCCTGTTTCGGCCATCTCGCCAGGACGAGAGGTTGATGTTCATCGAAACGGTTCGCCTCTGGGACCATGCAACCCACAGCGTCGAACTGGCGGGCTCGTTGATGATCAGCGCGAATGGCCACTACCTTTACACCCCTGGCAAAGGCATTCAGAAAGTTGACCATCATCTGGACTTCAGGGATACGTTGCTGGGCCCGCCCACCGCGGCCCCGCAAATGGACGCCCTCTATGGGCTGCTGAGCCTTGAAGAACGCAACCGTTTTCTGCGCTTCGATGCTCCGCAGGTTTCCGGCAAAGAGGTGGGCTTGCCCGTAGCCGAGTCCCTGGGCCAGGCGATCATTGCCAAACAGCTGGACAATATTCACTTCGCGCTGGAAATGTCCCGCCAGGGCGAGTTTGACACCCATGCGCTGGTGGACAAGGCGCTGGACATACGCACCCTGATCGACAACAGCCTGCTTGACCAGAAGGTAGACGGGCACTGGGGCGCGCGGCCGGCGTTTTATGGAAACCTGCGCCCCTCCAATTTCATCGCCGATGTGCTGCAAAGAAAGCTCAAGACCTATGCCAGCGTGCAAGACGCTATTGATACCGAGTTCCGGCTGTTACCCCATTCAAGCGAATCAGAGCTGCTGGGTAGCGAGCTGAGTAAGCTGCTTTCCAAGCTGTGCAGTGCTTTTTCCCTGGGCATCCGAGAGGAGGCCGAGCTGCGGCAGCTCAACGGGACGCTGTCGACCGACGTCCACAAGCTGATCAACAGCGTGTTTGCCTTCGACGCAAACTACCCCGACCGTGAACAACGCCCAAGCGTCAAAGGTTTCCGCCCGGACGTATATTCGCTGAAGTTGACCTGCACAACGGAAGGCGCCACGACCGCCGTTTCTCCGGCCAGTTGCTTCCTGCTGACCGAGCGTGGCGGGCTGGATACGCCTTTTTCCGGCACGGCAATCCTGTGGATCCCCATTTGCGGACTCAAGGTTTTTCCGTCCGTCGCCCTTGCCAGCCAACAGTTGAATCAATACCTGTCCGACTCCCGGTCGCGTTTCGATGTGCTGTCCAATCTCACGCCCGCGCAACGTAATCCCCACGCCAGCTACCAGCTCGAGGCGTTTGAACTGATCGAAGGCAACGTGCTGATGAATCGGATGACTTCGTTCAGCGAACACTTCGCGGCCGAACACGCGTATCTGCGTGCTTTAAAGATAGGGGACTGGCGACTGGCCGAGCCGGCATTGCTCGAAGGTTTGAAAGCGCTGCTGGAAAAAGGCGCCCCGACCAACCTGTCAAACGCCGAGCGCATCGCCCACTCCAACAGGTTTCAGCAAAAGCTTCCCGCCTGGCTGGGCGCCGCCTCGCTCGAGGATCAACGCCTGCATATCGAGTTGCTTGAACAATATCGAAACAGCGTAACCGAGGACAAGGACTACCTGGACGGTATAGAACCGCTACGCGCCTACGTCGAAAGAACCTTGAAAGCGCTGCTGAAAACGCGCTTCCCCGGCATCGATCTTGACCCCGCCACGCTGCTGATTTCGCCCCATCTTGCGCTGGCAGGCCCGGCAAGCAGCCTGACCGAGTTCGCGTTGAATCATCTCGACAGTCGTCAGCGACCCGGCTTCAAGATTTCATCGATGTCACAACAAAAACTCCCCGACAACTTGACCGAGACCGCCGTCAGGCAAACGCTGCTATCGCTGGGTACTTCAACCCACTACAGGGCGCATGTGCTGGAAAAGCTCTCCGACAGCGTTGCTGACATCCAGCAAAGGAAAAGCCGATTTTATCGACAACTACCCTGGCAACTGCTGCAACACGCCCACGCGCGATATTTGCAACAGGGTCTCTCTCCTGTTGCTTTCAGGCTGATCAGCCAAGTGTTCGATATGCCGGACAGCATCGCCCGGCTGGCAACGGAGGGGGGCGAGGCAACCATTCGCCCGATTGAGCTGATCAAGACGCAAGGCGCCGAAGCCGTCAAGGCGACAGGGCTTTATCTGATCGGGTCGAGCGTCGACGCAAAAGCCCCCCATATCCTGTATTCGCCTTACCATGAAGGCGACGTCTTCACCGAGCTCGCGAGCGAAGCGAGCGTCATCGCCGCTTTCAACCGGCCAGGGTCGCTTCAGGACATGCTGATTCACCGGCTTCCGGAAAGCCAGCAGGCCACGTTCCGGAACCTCTTCGCGTCCACGGCTGGAGAACTCTCGGAAATAACCCTGGCTTCGAACCCGATCTCCAGCCTCCTCAATACGTTGTTCAACGACAACAACTCATTGCTGGCAGGCATGCTGAAAACCCAAACCGATGAGACACGCCAATTCGACTGGCAAACCGTCGGGCATCTTTTCAGCACCGGCATCAAGGCCCTTGGTCGGGTATTGCCGGGCAAACTCGCCTTGATCGAGACACTCATGGACGCCTATGAAGATTTCAAAGCCTCCTCCGAGGCCTTCAAGCAACATGACTGGGGAGCAGGCTTGCATAACTTCATTTCCGGCGCGGCGGAAATGGTCTCCCTGGGCTGGCTCAATCGGGACGATACCTTCGGCCTGCTCGATCCGGTCGGTCCCGCTGCCCTGCCGCACCCTGCGCTAAAAAAACCAACTGATTGGCAGCGCCTGACCGGTGCAGCGCGGACCGACCTGCAGGCTTTCGTAGATCTCAAGGTCAGCCTGGCCGACCTGAAGAAACATGCAAGCGACGGTACTCATGAGGCCCTGGCGTCCGGCAAGCGCTACGCCCCGGTGTTCGGCAAGGTTTTTCAGGTAGCAAAGGCTGCCCACGATTGGCGCATCGTCCACCAGAATGGAGAAGGGCCGATACTCAAGCGCTCGCCCGAGTCCGGGCGGTGGACCATTGATCCAGACTCGCAGCACATCCGCTACGGCAAAGTGATGTCGACGCTGACCGATGTGTATAGCGACTTCAACGCGAAGGAGGTCCTCAATATTGAAGCACGGGGCATGAAGCAGATACGGCGGATATCCCCCTCCCGCGCCAACATGATCGAGCAAGCCCTGGAGACGGCACGGCATTACTCCTGCAACGCGCTGCAAAATCTTGAACAGGTCAAAGGCGGCGTGCCTGCGGGTTCTCGACTGGACACGTTCCTGAAGTTTTTCCTCGGTGTCAGGGCAATCGACGCTGGCCTTGTAAAAAAAATCCACAGCGCTGTCGCCCCCATCTGCCAGACGTTAGCAGATCCGTTGTGGTTGCGGCAGAACGGCAGTCGCATCGTAATCGGCATCACCAAAAGCGCCCACTATGATGCGAGTGCCTTCGTATTAGAGGGCGGCAAGGGCGGCAGGATTTATCTCACCCAAGAGTTTTTCGCCATGGTGCCGGATTGGTACAGCAGTGCCGTGCCCGATACATTCAATGTCGACGCGCACGCCCAAGGCGCAACCTTCATTCATGAACTGTCCCATCTGCTGCGCGACACACTGGATATCGTCTACCTGGCAGCCTACTTACCATTCCACGACCTCATTTTAACAGTGACTCCATTGGCACAAGAAAAAGCCGCTGAACAAAAGGACCTGCAACTCAACGGTTTTTCGTGGACCACGCCGCGCGCACGCCTGTTCACGGATTGGGACCGTGCAACCCACTCGCTCAAGAGTCTCGACCTCCTGCCCTGGCACAAAGACACCGTCAAAACAATTCTGCAGATCACCCGCACTGCAAATCTGGAGCAAGCCCGCGACGCATTCCTGAACCTGAACTCAGCGGATCGACGGATCGACGTCATATTTAAAAATGCCGACTCTATAACGCTGCTCATTTGTGAGCTGGGGCGACAATTGGATCCGCCTCCGGTGGCTACGCCATAGTGGGTACACCCTTCCTGGAATGCGGGTCGATTTGATCTTTTTTTCACGCCGCTTGTGGGACGGTATGGCTCCAGGGGGCAGCAGCGGGCTTTATCACATGAAAAACAAGGGTATTTGATGCTTAATCGCCATGTCGGTTGTTCTCGGCAGCTGCCGTCGAAGGTTAGAATGCGGCAAACCAGGAACAGCCAATGACCGAACGAATACTCTCGGAAGCCGAATACGACGCCATCAGCGATGCGGCCGCGCATTGGTGCATGCGTTTGCACGCTGATGACTGCACCGATGCCGACCGATTGGCGTTCAAGCAATGGCATGACGCCGACCCTCTGCACGCTTTCGAATACCAGGCCATGCTGGAAATCTGGGGCGTGGCCGAGCATCTGCCGCGTGTCGAATCCGCGCCGACCCCGCCAGCCCGGCGGCCACGGCCGCGTTGGAGCCGTCTGGCTGTCGCCGCCGCGGTGATCGCGCTGGGCTTGCCCCTGGCCGCGTTTACCGGTTGGAACATGGGTTGGCTGCCTGACTCGTACCAGCGCCTGGAAGCCGGCGCGAGCGTACGTCATGTCACGCTGGGCGATGGCAGCCAGGTGGAGCTCAATCTTGGCAGCGAACTGGTGTTCGCCAACTACAAGCATGAGCGTCGGGTCACGCTGAAAAAAGGCGAGGCGTTCTTCGATGTCAGTCACGACACCCGGCATCCTTTCGTCGTTCGGGCGGGCCAGGGCAAGGTGCGTGTGACAGGCACCCGTTTCAACGTGTGGATGTATCAGGACCAGGTTCGGGTCACACTGGTGGAAGGCTCGGTATGGGTGACCAGCAACATGAACGCCACTGCGGGCGGCTCGCAACTGTCACCGGGGATGCAGGCAAGCTACAAGGCGGGCGATTTCCAGCCGCAGGTACGCGAGATCGAACCCGGCGACAGCTCCCTGGCCTGGCGCAACGGCAAGCTGGTGCTGAATGACCTGGCCCTTTCCGACGCAATGCCATTGATCAATCGCTACCTCGAACGTCCCGTCATGCTGGCCGACCATGCTACCGGCACCCTGCGTGTCGGCGGCATCTACAACCTCAACGAAGTGAAGAACCTCGTGCCCTCGCTGCCCAAGGTCCTGCCGATCTATCTGACCCAGAACCAGGACGGCAACCTGGTCCTCAATTCCATCGGTCATCATCCGGCCAAACATTAAAAAAGCCGCGCCCATTCGGGTCGCGGCTTTTCTTCACGACAAAGCTGCCTTACTGCGTCGCGACCCTGCCCGCCTCATCACGCTCGCGGATGACCTTGGCCTGGTAGTTCGGATCGGCCTTGATCTGCTGTTCGGTAAAGGGCAGCGTGCTCCACTGCCGCTTCGAGAACGCCTGGGTCTGGTCCGCCGAGTAAGGCGAGGCCGGGTCACTGGAAATGGAAAACGCCAGCAGTCCCTGGGCCTGGGGGCCGCTGCCATCGAATGTCACCACTTGCAGATAGCTGGTGCCGCTGACCACTTCCCGCTTGCCGTTCGCCCCCGGCACACTCTGGATCGCGTTATAGATTCCCAGCTCCGCCGGGCCGCCGTGGATCGGCGTCTGGCGACCGCCCTGGCTGGCAACCTGGACGTCCCGCCAGCGGCTGTCCGCCGCCAGCCCTGCCGATTTCACCGACTCCAGTGAAGCCAGCATGGCCTGGCGCAGCGCCTCGGCCACCGCAGGCCGCTCGATTGCCAGGCCCCGCGGAGTGTGTTGCGGATCTTTCGGATCGAACGCGACGCGCCAGGTATCAGGCACGGCTTGCAGCGTCTTCATGATCTGCTGGAAATGCACGAAGCCGACGCCGCTGTCCAGGCTCGCCGTGCGATCCCAGGCCTTCAGGCGGGTGCATACTTCGGTCAGAGCTGCGGCATCAGCCTTCAGGTCCCCGGCGCAGAAGGCCAGCAGGTCCGGCATCAACTGGTCCGCCAGGTAAACCTTGTCGTCCATGACCATGCGCTGCAGCTCATCCACTTGCACCGGCCCGTCTTTGCCCAACTGGCCCAGTCGATCCAGCGCGAAACGTGCGCGCAACCCCAGCGGTTGATCCTGCTGGCTGATCAGTGGCGAATAACCGGACAAGGGCTGAGCGGGATTGACCATCCAGGCCGAATCGTTGGAGTTCTGCACGTAATCACGACGCGACAACTGCGGCAGTTTGTCGGCGGCGTAGATGCCCTTCTGCGCGGCCTTGGGGTCCACGCTCCAGTTGCATTCGCTGCGCGAGCCATCCAGCACGATCAGTTTCAGCCCGGCCCTCGGATCACTGCACCGCGCCAGCTTGGCCGCGTCAACGTTGGGCACCACCGAAACGTTCATGTAGAGACTTTGTCCCTGGTCGTCCACCGCCAGGGTATTGACCCAGGGAATCCCGTGGATCCGCTGGACCGACGCCTGCAGATCCTTGAGCGTGACCGCCTGATTCATGGCGTACCACTGCGCCAGCACCCGATCGTTCTCCAGGTTCGCATCCCGCAGGCTGTAGGCGAAGCGGTTGTCCCAGTCCAGCTTGCCGGGCCATTGCACCACCGGCCCGAATTGCGAGCCGTACACCACCCGCGAAACCGGCTTGATCTGCCCGTCGGCCTGCTTGACGTCCACCGTGACCACCTGCTGGCTCATCGGCACTGACTTGCCATCCAGCAGATAGCGGGTCGGGTCCTTCGGGTCGAGCTGCAGGCGGTACAGGGTGAAATGCTTGGAGGTGTCGACGGTGTGGGTCCAGGCCAGGTGCTGGCTGAAACCGATATTGATCATCGGCAAGCCGGGCAACGCGGCGCCCATGACATCCAGCTTGCCGGGAATGGTCAGGTGCATCTGATAAAAGCGCATGCCGCCCACCCAGGGGAAATGGGGATTGGCGAGTAACATGCCGCGACCGTTGAACGAACGTTCGCTGCCGATTGCCACGGCATTGCTGCCGCGGTCGAGGGCGAAGCGCTGCTGGCGGGTCGCGGCGACCTCGAAGCCGGACATCGAGGTGTCGGCCTGTGTGGTCGCCTTGGGCGGCTGCGCGCCCGCCACGGCCTCGGCGAACTGGCCGACGCCGCCTTCCACCAACAGGCGCCGGGTCAGTTTGACCAGGTCCAGCGCAGTGATTGGCCTCACCCATTCGCTGGCGCACTGTGCGGGCAAGCCCTGTGCCTTGCGCTCGGCCAGTGCGCGGTTGTAACCGGCCACGTAGCCTTCGACCAGTTGCTGCACCTGGGGCGTCTGGGCCTGCCAGAAACCGGATACGGCCTGAGGCGTGTTGAGCCAGCTGAAAAACAGGTCGCTGGCCCGGTTGGACCGCTGCTCCAGGGTGACCTGTTCGGGGCCGAAGTAACGCGAGCGCTGGCCGTTGACCGTCACAATCTCGTTGGCCAACAGGCAAAGATTATCCTGGGCATACGCGTACCCGATGCCGTAGCCCAATCCACGCTCATCCTGGGCGCGTATGTGCGGCACGCCAAAACTGGTGCGGCGAATCTCGGCGGTGGCCTGCTCCACCTCTCCTCGCGCGCTGACAACGGTACTGACACCCAGGGCCATCCCCAGCAACGCACCCGCAAGGCAAAACCTCGATAACTGCCCGGACATTCTCACGCTCACTCCTGATCAAAAACCAATACGCCTCCCTTGGGAACGAACCGGATGAAAAAAATTTAACCGCGGACAACCGCCTGACTGCGGGGCTTTGCTGATTTCCAGGCATTTTTTTCACATCGCCGCCTTCATGATTGGCCCTCCTCGTTCGTCTTATAGAGGAGAGCATTTCATGACCTTTTCTGATCAGGCTGTTAAGGAGTCTTTACATGCATAACGCACCAATGCCCATGGAGGGCAAGCCAGGATCGGCACGTATGTCAATGAGCACCACCAACAACGTCTTCGCCAAACCAACGGAACGCGGCGGCAATGACCACATCAGGCGCCTGCTCAAGAGCTACGGGCTGCGAACAAGCCTGATCCGCCTGAAGGTGATCGATGCGCTGGTCAAGGCCGCCGAAGAGAATCGGCAACTGGGGGTGCGGGGTGTGCATAGCCAGTTGCTGGGGCTGGACATTCCGTTGTCCTTCCTCAGTGTGCGCGAGGTGCTCAAGCGCCTGTGCAGCGAGGGGGTCGTAAGCCTCCATCCGGATAAAAGCTACAGCTTGCACCCGAGTGCGGTGGCCGTGCTCAACGCCAAGCAGTAGCCGGGACTCAAGGCTTGACCTTGCGCCTCATCACCCCGTTGATCACCACCACGATGACCGCCACGGCAATAGCAATGTATTGAAACAGCTGCTCGCTGATCATGCCTTTACCTTGCATCCATGACAGCCCGAGCATGATTGCCAGGACAACGAGGACCACCAGGATCGAGTATTTCAAACGTTGCGAATGAGTCATTTGCCAATTTCCTGAATATATTCGTGCTGTTTCCGCGCGCCTGCCAGGCTCGTGCCCGGTGCGATGACGAGGCCGCAAACGGATGCCCATGGTACAGCCGTCGGAGCGTTTTTGGCGCAGTTACGACAGGTCCTGAACCAACAATGTGCGCCATGGAGTTCAAGACCGCTGGCGATAGGCCGATAAAGACAAGTACGTCCGTTCCACTTGTCTCTAGAAAGCCGCCATCGTGCAAGGAATCTCTACATGCCCGCATTCCGCACCATTCAAGCCCGCTATACGCTGTTCCTGGTTCTGTTCATCCTGGTGCTGTCCATCCTGACGGTGGTCGGTATCAGCTATCTGGTCGCGCCAAAGCTGCGCCAGACCGAGGAGCAAGTGGCGCTGAACCGCATTGAAGAGGTCGCGGAACAGATCCAGGGCGAGCTGAACAAGGTGCAGGCGCAGCAGCGGAGCATCACCCAGACCATCCCGCTGCTCGACAGCGACGCCATCGACAAGGTATTGCCTGGCCTGGTGGATCAATACGGCGAATTGAAGGTGTTCGGCGGCGGGATCTGGCCACTGCCCAACCAGCGCGCCGAGGGTCGCAGCAAGTTCAGCACGTTCTGGCACCGCGACGCATCCGGCAAACTGGCGGTCAACACCTTCTGGAACAGCGACGCTGCGCCGAACTATTTCGAACAGCCGTGGCACAAGGGCGGCATGGCCACCCCTCCCGGCAAATGCGCCTGGGCCGCTGCCTACAAGGACGACGCCAGCGCCGAGCCTCGGACCAACTGCGCCATGGCGATCCAGAAGAACGGCGCGCCTTACGGCGTTTCCACCGTTGACGTGACCTTGGGCTTTTTCAACGATCTGATCGCGCGCAAGGAAGCGGAACTGAGCGCCGAGATGTTGATCGTCGAAGCCGACGGCAAGATCATCAGCAACAGCTCGCGTATCAGCGGGCCGATCGTGCTGAAGAACATCAGCGAGCTGGCGGCTACCTCGCCGTTCGCCGCCCAGGTCAAGGCCGGCCTGGCCAACCGTGACCAGCCGTTGCAACGGCTCGAGTTCGACAACAAGGGTGAGGCCAGCACGTTTTTCATGCGCCCCATCGAAGGCTCCCCATGGTTCCTCGCCACTGCCCTGCCGACCCGCCTGATCACCGCCCAGCGTGACGACGTGTTGAGCACGCTGAGCCTGCTGCAGATTCCGCTGGTGATCCTGTTGGTGCTGATGCAGTTGTACGCCATCCGCCAACTGACCCACCGCATGAAGGTCCTCAAAGGCAATATTGACGCGCTGTCCACTGGCGATGCCGACCTGACCCGACGCATCACCATCCGTGCCGAAGACGAACTGGGCGCCATTGGCCATTCGGTCAACCGGTTCATCGCCTATCTGCAAGACATGATCGGCGAAGTCACCCAGGCCACCGGCGCCATGGCCTCGGGCCTGGACAGCCTGCAGCGGAGTTCGGCCCACACCAGCGAAATCCTGATGCGCCACGCCTCGGAAACCGACCAGACCGTGACAGCCATCACCGAGATGAGCTCCACCGCTGAAAGCGTGGCGCAAAACGCCGCCGAGACGGCAGCATTCACCCAGCGCGCCAATGAGCATGCCGATCGTTCGCGGGTCGTGGTCGGTGAAGCGTCCAACAGCGTCGTGGCGCTGATCGATGAAGTCGCCAGCGCCACGCGCAAAGTCGAAGACATGCAGCAGGACGCGCAACGCATCACCGAGATTCTCGGCGTGATCGGCGCCATCGCCGGGCAGACCAACCTGTTGGCCCTCAATGCCGCCATCGAAGCGGCCCGGGCCGGCGAGCAGGGCCGTGGCTTCGCGGTAGTCGCCGACGAAGTCCGCGCCCTCGCCGCCCGCACCCAGGCCAGCACCTCGGAAATCAATGAAATGCTGACCCGCCTGACCCAGGGCGTAACCTCGTCGGTCGCGGCCATGGAAAACACCCAGGCCAGTTGCCAATCGGCGGCCGACGCCACGTCCCGGGTCAACTCGGGCCTGGATGAAATGGCCGGCTCCGTCAGCCAGATCAACAGCCTGAGCACCCAGATCGCCACCGCTGCCGAACAGCAGAGCGCAGTGACCGAGGAAATCAACCGCAGCATGGTGCAGATCCGCCATATGGTCGAGGAACTGGTGGAAAGCGGCCTGGCCAGCCAGAACAACACCCGCCAGCTGCTGGAAGCCAACAGCCGGGTGAATGCGATCATGGGGCGGTTCAAGGTTCGCTAAGAGGCATTCACCAATAACTGTGGGAGCGAGCTTGCTCGCGATAGCGGCGGCATAACCAGCATTATCGTAGCTGACCCTCCGCCATCGCGAGCAAGCTCGCTCCCACAAAAGGCACCGGCATCCCCCCGGCCACCTGCTTTGGCAAAGCTGACAATTCTGTAATCCGCGCCTCAGCCTCGTGTCAGCCGCTCGCCGCTACTCTGTTATCCTCCTTCCAAACTGTTCGCTACGAGACCATACACATGGCCCATCCCCTGCACCTGCTCGCCTTGAGTACCTTGCTCATTTCCGCCCTGGCCCAGGCCGCCGAACCGGCGACCATCGATGTGCACCGCGACGCCAATTGCGGTTGCTGCAAGAAGTGGATATCCCACTTGCAGGAGAACGGTTTCAAGGTCAACGACCATGTCGAGGCCGACATGAGCGCGGTCAAGCAACGCCTCGGCGTCGCGCCCAACCTGCGTTCCTGCCACACCGCCGAAATCAACGGCAAATTCGTCGAGGGCCACGTTCCGGCCGAGCAGGTGCTGGCATTGAGCAAACGCGACGACCTGCTTGGCGTGGCCGCGCCCGGCATGCCGATGGGCTCGCCAGGCATGGAAATGGACGGCATGAGCGATGCCTACCAGGTGATCGGGCTGAAAAAAGACGGGACGCAAACCGTGGTGGCGGACTATCCGGCCCATTGATGGGCGAGGCGTATATCGGGCTGTTCTTTGCAGCGTTTGGCGCGGCGACCCTGTTGCCGTTGCAATCCGAGGCGCTGCTGGTGGGCCTGCTACTCAGCGAACGTTACGCCATTTGGCTGCTGGTGGCAGTGGCAACCTTGGGCAACGTCCTCGGTTCCCTGGTGAACTGGTGGCTGGGTACACGCCTGGAACAGTTCAAGGATCGCCGCTGGTTTCCGGTCAGCCCGTCCCACCTGGACAAGGCCCGTCGGCACTATCAACGGTATGGCTACTGGTCGCTGCTGCTCAGTTGGCTGCCCATCATCGGCGATCCGCTGACCTTGATCGCAGGCGTGATGGGTGAGCCCTGGCGGCGCTTCCTGTTGATCGTGACGCTCGCCAAAGGCTTGCGTTATGGCGTGCTCACCTGGGCGACCCTCGGCTGGATGGGTTGAACGTTCCTGCGCTTGGGTTGCCTGTGGTTAATGTCGCCATAATCGAGCCGTTCCAGGATCGGCCGGTTGCCTCAAGGAGATTGCTCATGTCGCGTTTGACCGCCCGCTGGCTGCCCAGCCTGTTCCTCACCGCTGCCTTGCCAATGCTCGCCCAGGCCGCGAACCCACCTGAAGGCCCGGCCTATGGCCCGCAGCTTGAGGGTTTCGAGTACCCCTATACGCTCAAGCATTTTGCCTTGCAGTCCCAGGGTAAATCGCTGCAGATGGGCTATATGGACGTGCCCGCCCAAGGCAAGGCCAACGGCCGGACGGTGGTGCTGATGCATGGCAAGAATTTCTGCGCCGCCACCTGGGGCGATTCGATCAAGGTGCTCAGTGACGCCGGTTACCGGGTCATCGCCCCGGACCAGATCGGTTTTTGCACGTCGAGCAAGCCGGACCATTACCAGTACAGTTTCCAGCAGTTGGCGATCAACACCCAGGCCCTGCTCAAGGCCCTCGGCGTACAGAAGGCCATCGTGCTGGGCCACTCCACCGGTGGCATGCTTGCCACCCGCTATGCCTTGCAGTTCCCCGACCAGGTCGAACGCCTGGCGATGGTCAACCCCATCGGCCTCGAGGACTGGAAAGCCCTTGGCGTGCCTTACCGCACCGTGGACCAATGGTACGAGCGCGAGCTGAAACTCAGCGCCGAGGGCATTCGCAACTACGAGCGCAACACCTATTACGGCGGACGCTGGAAACCGGAGTTCGAGCGTTGGGTTGACATGCTCGCCGGCTTGAACAAGGGCCCGGGACATACACAAGTGGCGTGGAATTCGGCGCTGATCTACGACATGATCTTCACCCAGCCGGTCTATTACGAGTTCAAGGACCTGAAGGTCCCCACGCTGCTGTTGATCGGGACGTCCGACACCACCGCCATCGGCAGTGACATTGCCCCTCCGGCCGTGAAAGCCCGGCTGGGCCGTTACGAGGTGCTGGGCAAACAGGTCGCCGGACTGATTCCGCAGTCGACCCTGGTGGAATTCCCCAACCTGGGGCACGCGCCGCAAATGGAAGAGCCGGCGCGGTTCCACCAGGCCCTGCTCGGCTGGCTGGACAAACCCATTCCCTGATAGAGGTGTTCCATGGCGGTGCAAATAGCGGTCATCGACGATTGGCAAGACGTCGCCAAGGACGTGGTGGACTGGTCGGTGCTCGATAGCATTGGTGAAGTGGCCTTCCTGCACGATTACCCCGCCGACCGCGACACCCTCGCCGAGCGCCTGCAACGCTTCGACGTCATCTGCGTGATGCGCGAGCGCACCCGCTTCGACGAAGAGCTGCTGCGCCGCCTGCCCAACCTGAAGCTATTGCTGACCGGCGGCATGCGCAACGCCGCCCTCGACCTCAAGGCTGCCGCGACACTTGGCATCCAGGTCTGCGGCACCGAGAGCTACAAGCACGCTGCGCCGGAACTGACCTGGGCGCTGATCATGGCCCTGAGCCGCAATCTTGTACCGGAAGCCAACGCCCTGCGCGCCGGGCTGTGGCAACAGGGCCTGGGCGGTGACTTGCACGGCAAGACCCTGGCGATCCTGGGCCTGGGCAGCATCGGCACGCGCGTGGCGCAGTTCGGCCAGGTGTTCGGCATGCGTGTGATCGCCTGGAGCGAGAACCTGACCGCCGAGCGAGCCGCCGCAGCCGGCGTGCAATACGTGAGCAAACAAGCGCTGTTCGAGCAGGCCGATATCCTCTCGATCCACCTGGTGCTCAGCGAGCGCAGCCGGGGCCTGGTGGACGCCCAGACCCTGGGCTGGATGAAACCCGAGGCGCTGCTGGTCAATACCGCGCGCGGGCCGATTGTCGACGAGGCGGCCCTGATCGACGCACTCCGGCACAAACGCCTGGCAGGCGCCGCGCTGGACGTATTCGCCGAGGAACCGTTGCCGCCCGAGCACCCGTTCCGAACCCTCGACAACGTGTTGGCCACACCTCACGTGGGTTATGTGAGCCGGCAGAATTATCAGCAGTTCTACGGCCAGATGATCGAGGACCTGCAGGCCTGGGCGGCTGGCAAGCCGATCCGGGTACTGACCGCGGCTGATTGAATATCCCCTCCACTGTGGGAGCGAGCTTGCTCGCGATGGCGGTAGATCAGTTGCAGTTGTATGGCTGACACACCGCTATCGCGAGCAAGCTCGCTCCCACATTAGGCATATGAACGGCCTCTTATAGGCCATCAAAACGCCTCCATCCAGCCCGCCCCCTTATGGTGCGAAGCGCTGTTGAACCGCGCACGCGATTGAACCGTCGCGCCCTTCCTACACCCTGAATGTTTCAAACAACCTGCACTTCGTCGGTTCGTATTCCCCTGCTTCGTGTAAGACATTGCCGACAATCGACGTGATTGTCGGACAATTCGACGAACCGAACCGCAGCGCTCTAGCTTCTGACCTAGACTGCCTTTCCGTGGGGAAAACCGACCGGTCATCCGAAGGAAAAAAAGTCGAAACTTTTCACAACGGCGACAGGTCAGGTTAGAGGAAGGGCAACAACTGCTGGAGCATTCCTTGCAACGGCCCCCTCACCTGATTCGCTTCGCCGCATTGGGCAGCGCTTTGCTCTCCTTGCGTAGCGCTCGTGCGCCTGGCCGCAGGATTCGGCCAATGAAACAACAGCTCTGGCGCTTGCCGGAAACAGATCGAGAAATAGGAGTTATTTATGATCAGTGCTGCCTTGGAACCACAGCAAGTCCGCTCTCAATTACCGCCGGCGGCTGAATCGCCGACGGCACCGGTGCTGGCCACCGGAGGCAAGGCACTGCTCCCTGTCGTTCGACAGAACCCCAACCGCAAGAAGATCCTGTTCGTGACCTCGGAAATCGCCGACCTGGTCAAGACCGGTGGCCTGGGCGACGTTTCTTCCGCCCTGCCCCGGGCCATGGCCGGCCTGCATGATGTCCGGGTGCTGATCCCCGGGTATCCGCAAGTCATGAACAGCGGCAATCCGATCCATATCATCGGTGAACTGGGCGGCCACGCAGCGCTGCCGCCGTGCAAGATCGGCCGCATGGACATGGCCGACGGTCTGGTGATCTACGTCCTGATCTGTCCCGAACTGTATGCCCGCGAAGGCTCGCCCTACGGCGCCAACAATGGCCGCGACTGGCCGGACAACCACATCCGCTTCGCCCGCCTGGGCCTGGCCGCAGCCGACATCGCCGCCAACCTGGCGCAGATCCACTGGTGCCCCGACCTGGTCCATGCCCACGACTGGCCGGCCGGCCTGGCCCCCGCCTATATGCACTGGCGCGGCCAACGTACCCCGACCCTGTTCACCATCCACAACCTGGCGTACCAGGGCGTGGTCAGCCTGGCTTCCTGCCCGGAGCTGGGCATCCCGGAGCACGCGCTGCAACAGGAAGGCATGGAGTTCTACGGCAAGCTGTCGTTCCTCAAGGCCGGCATGGCCTATTCCAGCCACATCACCACGGTCAGCGCTACCTACGCCCAGGAAATCACCACCCCGGCGTTCGGCTGCGGGCTTGACGGGTTCCTCGCCGCCAAAACCCAACAAGGCCTGCTCAGCGGGATCCCCAACGGCATTGACGAGAGCTGGGATTCGGCGACCGACTCACATCTCCAGCGCCAGTTCTCCATTGGCGATTGGGAAGGCAAGGCGGTCAACGCTGCCCACGTACGCAACCTGTTCGGCCTGGATGACACCACCGGCCCGCTGTTCGCCGTGGTATCGCGCCTGGTGTATCAGAAAGGCCTGGACCTGACCGAGGCCGTCGCCGAATTCATCGTCGAGTCCGGCGGGCAGATCGCGATCATTGGCCGCGGCGAACCGGAAGAAGAACAGGCCATGCGTGAACTGGCGCTGCGCTTCCCCGGCAAGATCGGCGTGCGCATCGGCTTCAACGAAACCGATGCCCGGCGGATGTTCGCTGGCAGCGATTTCCTGCTGATGCCATCGCGCTACGAGCCGTGCGGCTTGAGCCAGATGTACGCCCAGCGCTTCGGCTCGCTGCCGGTGGCGCGCAATACCGGCGGCCTGGCGGACACCATCGAGGATGGCATCACCGGGTTCCTGTTCGACGAATCCACCGTGGAAAGCTACAAGCAGGCCCTGAGCCGGGCTTTCAAGGTATTCGAGTTTCCCGAGTTGCTCAATGCCATGCGTTGCCGGGCGATGTCGGCCCCCTTCAACTGGTCCAAGGCCGTAGAGCCCTATGCCGAACTTTATGAACAACTGGTAGCTAAATCGCTGGGAAAATCGGCCAGACAATGAGGTAACCGATGCCGTCAAGGACGCCTGAAACCTGGACCCACGGCGCGGTCTTGCTCGATTCCGAGCACACCCGCTTCGCGCTATGGGCCCCGGATGCCTTTTACGTCAGTGTCGAACTCGACACTGGAGAATCCATACCGATGCTGCCTCAGGCCAACGGCTGGTTCATGATCCAGGCCCGTTGCCCCGCTGGCACTCGTTACCGCTTCAACATCGATGGCGAGCTGGAGGTGCCCGATCCAGCCTCCCGCGCCCAGGACGGTGATATCGATCGCCACAGCGTGGTGGTCGACCCTCACGCCTACCAATGGCGACACACCAGCTGGTCCGGTCGCCCCTGGTACGACGCGGTCATTTACGAACTGCACGTTGGCGCCCTCGGTGGCTTCGAAGGCGTCGAGCAGCAACTGGCACGCCTGGCCGGGCTTGGCGTGACCGCCATCGAACTGATGCCCCTGGCGCAGTTTCCCGGCGATCGCAACTGGGGCTACGACGGTGTATTGCCCTACGCTCCCCAGGCCTCCTATGGCACGCCGGACCAGCTCAAGCATCTGATCGACAGCGCCCATGGTCATGGCTTGGCGGTCATTATCGATGTGGTCTACAACCACTTCGGCCCCGATGGCAACTACCTGCACCGCTACGCCAAGGGTTTCTTTCGCGAAGACAAGCACACACCCTGGGGCGCAGCGATCGACTTCCGGCGCCGCGAGGTCCGCGATTTCTTCATCGAAAACGCCCTGATGTGGTTGCTCGAATACCGTTTCGACGGCCTGCGCCTGGACGCCGTGCATGCGATCGAAGACCCGGACTTCCTCCAGGAGCTCGCCACCACGGTGCGCCAACAGGTCGACCCGACGCGCTACGTCTGGTTGACCGTCGAGAACGAACACAACCAGGCCAGCCTGCTGGAGCACGGCTACGATGCCCAGTGGAACGATGACGGGCACAACGCCTTGCACGTGCTGCTGACCGGCGAGACCGATGCCTATTACGCCGACTATGCCGAGCAGACCACGGAAAAGCTGGCGCGCTGCCTGAGCCAGGGGTTTGTTTTCCAGGGCCATACCAACCGCCACGGTGAATCCCGCGGCGAGCCCAGCGGCCACCTGCCGCCCAGCGCTTTCGTCTTGTTCCTGCAAAACCACGACCAGATCGGCAACCGGGCCTTGGGCGAGCGCCTGCACCAGCTGGCCCCGCCACAGGCGCTGCAAGCCGCGACCGCCTTGTTACTGCTGTCACCGATGATCCCGCTGATGTTCATGGGCGATGAAGTGGTCGCCGAACAACCGTTCCTGTTTTTCACCAGCCACCATGGCGAACTGGCGGAGTTGGTGCGCGAAGGTCGACGCAACGAGTTCAAGGCCTTTGCAGCCTTTGCCGACCCCGAGAAACGCGAGCGGATTCCCGACCCGAACGCGGCCGGCACGTTCGACGCTTCACGGCCCAACCTGGAAGCCCATCAACCGGAACAACTGGCCTGCGAAACCCTGTATCGCCAGTTATTGAAGATCCGCCGTGAGGAAATCGTCCCGCGCCTGCCCGCCGCCCATGCCCTGGGCGCGGATGTGCTGGGCCATGGCGCCGTCAGCGCGCGCTGGCAGATGGGCGACGGCAGCGTGTTGCGCATCGACCTGAACCTCAGCGACAAACCGGTCGGACACAGCGCACCGCAAGATGCGCAGATTCTTTTCGAACATCCATCGCAGGCCATGGGTCTGTTGCAACAAGGGGTCCTCACGCCCCACAGCGCGCTGGTCAGTCTGACGCAAGCGACAACCTTGCCCAATATCACTGGAGAGCGCCTATGAGCGATGCGCAACTGGAAATCCTCGCTGGCCGAGCGGGCCTGGCGGTGGACTGGATCGATGCCAATGGCCGGGCCCAGAAAGTTACACCCGCGGTGTTGCGCTCGGTCCTCACCGGCCTGGGGCATCCCGCCGGCACTGCCCAGGAAATCGACGCCAGCCTGTTGCAGTTGCAGGAAGACCAACAGAACCACCGCCTGCCGCCGCTGCTTACCGCAGACGCAGGCGTGAATGTCGACCTGAGCCGCTATTTCGAACCCGCGACCCCGTGCGAGATCCAGCTTGAAGATGGCGCGACGCTGAATCTGAAACTTGACGCCGACGCGACGCTCCCGGGGATCGTCCCGGTGGGCTATCAGCAGGTCAGCATCCAGGGCCAGCATTTCACCCTGGCGGTGGCGCCCGCCCGTTGCTACAGCGTGGCGGATGCGGTGGACGACCCGATCCCCAGGGTCTGGGGCCTGAGCGCGCAACTCTATTCCCTGCGCCGCCCCGGCGATGGCGGCTTCGGCGACACCCAGGCCCTGGAAGAACTGGCCCGGGTGGCCGGCGAACGTGGTGCCGACGCCCTGGCCATCAGTCCGATGCATGCGATGTTCAGCAGCGATACCGGGCGCTACAGCCCATATTCGCCCTCCAGCCGGCTTTTTCTCAACAGCCTGTACGCCGCGCCCGGCACCATCCTTGGCGAGCGTGCGTTGCGCACGGCCATCGACGCCACCGGCTTGACCAACCAGTTGCGCAGCCTCGAAGAGCAGCCGCTGATCGACTGGCCGGTGGCTGCCGAAGCCAAGCAGCGGGTTCTTCGCGCGCTGTACGAGGGCTTCAGCCAGGGCGAACATCCGCTGCATGAGGATTTCAGCAGTTTCCGCCACAGCAGCGGCGAGGCCCTGGAAAACCATTGCCGCTTCGAAGCCCTCCAGGCCGATCGCGCCGCTCGGGGCGAAAGCCTCGACTGGCGCCAGTGGCCGCAAGAATGGCGCGATCCGCGCAGCGCCGCGCTGGCCCGTTTCGCCGAAGAGAACGCAGATGAAATCGGCTTCTACGCCTTCTGCCAATGGTTGATTGCCCGCTGCCTGGAGCGTGCCCAGAGCGCGGCGAAGTCCAGTGGAATGGGCATCGGCCTGATCGCCGATCTCGCCGTGGGCGCTGATGGTGCCGGCAGTCAGGCCTGGAGCCGCCAGGATGAATTGCTCGCCTCGCTCACCGTCGGCGCACCGCCGGACATCCTCAACCGCTCCGGCCAGGGCTGGGGTATCTCGGCGTTCTCGCCAGAGGGGCTGGTACGCAACGGTTTCCGCGCGTTCATAGAAATGTTGCGGGCCAATTTCGCCCACGCCGGCGGCTTGCGCATCGACCACATCATGGGTCTGCAACGATTGTGGGTGATCCCCAACGACGCCCCGCCCACCGATGGCGCCTACCTCTATTACCCGATCGATGATCTGCTGCGGCTGCTGGCCCTGGAATCCCATCGCCACCGGGCCATCGTGCTCGGCGAGGACCTTGGCACCGTGCCCGAAGGCCTGCGGGAAAAACTCGCGGCCCGCGCCATCCTCGGCATGCGTGTGCTGTTGTTCGAACAGGACAATACCCACTTCAAGCCGATCCTCGATTGGCCGGATGACGCCCTGGCCACCACCAGTACCCATGACCTGCCGACCCTGAACGGTTGGTGGCACGGTCACGACATCGACTGGAACGCCCGGCTGGACCTGATCGACTCCCACACCGAGATGGACTGGCGCCGGCACCGCCAACGCGAGCGTGACGGGTTACGCAATGCATTGAACCAGGACCCGCAGAATTTTCGCGAAGAACACCGCGAAACCGACCAGGTGCTGGACGCCAGCGTGCGCTTCCTCGGCCATACCCGCGCGCCGCTGGTGCTGCTGCCCCTGGAAGATGCCCTGGGTATCGACGAACAGGCCAACCTGCCCGGCACCACCGACACCCACCCCAACTGGCGGCGGCGCCTGGCTTTGGAAAGCCGCGCGCTGCTGGATGACCCGGACGCCGCACGGCGTCTGGAAATACTCGCCTGTGCGAGACTTCAGGCGAACGAGCGTGACCGATGAACCAGACACTGATCCAACCGCTGCAGGCCACCTTGCGCCTGCAATTTCATAAAGGCTTCACCCTCGACGATGCGGTAGCGCAAGTGCCCTATTTCGCAGCGCTGGGCATCAGCCACATCTATGCGTCTCCCCTGCTCAAGGCACGGGCCGGGTCCATGCACGGCTACGACGTGGTCGACCCGACCCAGGTCAACCCGGAGCTCGGCGGAGAGGCTGCGCTAAAGCGCCTGGTCGCCACTTTGCGTGAGCACCGGATGGGCCTGATTCTCGACATCGTGTCCAACCACATGGCCGTTGGCGGCAACGACAACCCCTGGTGGCTGGACCTGCTGGAGTGGGGACGCTTGAGCCCTTATGGCGAATTCTTCGATATCCAGTGGCATTCCCCCGACCCGCTGATGGAAGGCCAGCTGCTGTTGCCATTCCTGGGCAGCGACTATGGCGTGGCGCTGCAGGAAGGCACGTTGAAACTGCGTTTTGATTCCGCGCAAGGCAGCTTCCATGTCGAGCATTACGAGCACCGTTTCCCTATCTGCCCGATGCAATACGGTGAGCTGCTCAAGCCTGCGGACGCTCTGGAGCCCGAGCAGGTCGACGCGCTCAAGGCGCTGGCCGAGCGCTTCACCACGCTGAACTACCAGACCGACGCCCACTCCCTCGCCCGCCCGCTCCAGCAAGAGCTGCGCGACCTTGCCAAACAAACGAACATCCTCAGCGCCATCGAAGACAACCTGCGCGGCTACGATTCCACCGAGCCCGCGGGGTTCGAGCGCCTGCACCAACTGCTCGAGCGCCAGAGCTACCGGCTCGCCAGCTGGCGCACGGCGGCGGACGATATCAACTGGCGGCGCTTCTTTGATGTCAACGAACTGGGCGGCCTGCGGGTCGAGCGTCCGGCGGTGTTCGAGGCGACCCACGCCAAGATCTTCGAGCTGATCGCCGCGGGGCTGGTGGACGGCCTGCGGATCGACCACATCGACGGCCTGGCCGACCCTCGCGGTTACTGCCGCAAGCTGCGCCGTCGCGTGGACTCGCTTTCGCCCTCGCGGCACCTGCCGATTTTCGTCGAGAAAATCCTCGGCGACGGCGAAACCCTGCGCCGCGACTGGACCATCGATGGCAGCACCGGTTACGAGTTCATGAACCAGATTTCGCTGTTGCAACACGACCCGGCCGGCGCCGAGCCCCTCGCCGAGTTCTGGAGCCGGCACAGCGAGCGCCCGGCGCACTTCATCGAAGAGGCCCGCCTGGCCCGCCAGCAGATTCTCAACGGCTCCCTCGCCGGGGATTTCGAAAGCGTGGCACAGGCCCTGCTGCAAGTCGCGCGGGACGATGTGATGACCCGCGATTTGACTCTGGGGGCGATTCGTCGGGCGTTGCAGGAGTTGATCGTGCATTTCCCGGTGTATCGCACGTACATCAATCCTTTGGGGCGCTCCGCCGAGGATGAAGTGTTTTTCCAGAAAGCGCTGGAAGGCGCCCGGCAGACCCTGAGCGAAGCCGATTGGCCGGTGCTCGACTGCCTGGCCGACTGGCTCGGTGGCATGCCGTGGCGCAGGCGGCCTCGCGGCAGTGAGCGCAAACGCCTGCGCCATGCCTGCGTACGCTTCCAGCAACTGACCTCGCCGGCAGCGGCCAAGGCTGTCGAGGACACCGCACTGTATCGCTCGGCGGTACTGCTTTCACGCAATGACGTGGGCTACAACACCGAGCGCTTCAGTGCCCCGGCCGAGGAATTCCATGAAGCGTGCCGGGAACGGCTCGAACACTTTCCCGACAACCTCGTCACCACCGCGACCCACGACCACAAGCGCGGCGAAGACACCCGAGCCCGGCTGGCAGTGATCAGCGAACGCCCGGATTGGTACACCGCGTGCGTGGAGCAATGGCGCATCCTCTCGCCGTCCCTGCACAGCGACCCGGCGGCCCCATCGGCCGGTGATGAACTGATCCTCTACCAGGCCCTGCTCGGCAGCTGGCCGCTGGACCTCGACCTGCAGGACCCCAAAGCCTTGGCCGAATACAGCGAACGCCTGTGGCAATGGCAACGCAAGGCCCTGCGCGAAGCCAAGCTGCAAAGCAGCTGGGCGGCGGTCAACGATGCCTATGAGCAAGCCACCCAGATGTTCCTTGAGCGGTTGCTGCTGTGCGACGAGGGCCTGCCGTTGCGCAGCGCCATCGCCGAGGCGGTCCAGGCCATCGCTCCGGCGGGCGCTCTCAACAGTCTGGCGCAAACCTTGCTGCGCATGACCGTACCCGGCGTCCCGGACCTGTACCAGGGCAACGAGTTCTGGGATTTCAGCCTGGTGGATCCGGACAACCGTCGCCCGGTGGATTTTAATGCTCGCCGTGAGGCGATACAGGGCGACAGCTCACCGGCGACGCTGGTACGCGACTGGCGCGACGGTCGGGTCAAGCAGGCACTGATAGCGCGGACGCTGGCCTTGCGCGCCGAATACCCGCAGCTGTTTCGCCAAGGCAGCTATCAACCGCTGCCGGTGCTTGGCGAACACGCCGGGCGGGTGCTGGCATTCATGCGCGAATACCAGCAGCAGCGGGCGATTGTGGTGGTCCCGGTGCACGCCGCCCGCCTGCTGGAAAACGGTGCCTTGCCCCACGTGGCTGCATCGGACTGGGGCGATACCCGGGTGTCGTTACCGTTCGCCGCCGAGGATGGAAAACTGAAGGGACTTTTTGCAAGCGCAGCAGTCACACCCCAAAGGGAGCTGATGGTCAGCGCCGCGCTGGGGGATTTCCCGGTCAATGTCTTTATTGAATCTTGAGTTTAGTCAGGAGCACTGCGATGAGTACCGACGATAAACGCATTCGTGAATTTGCCTATCAGATCTGGGAGTCGGAGGGTAAGCCCGCCGGGCAGGAAAAACGTCACTGGGAAATGGCGCGCAAACTGGCTGAAGCCGAGGCACTGGCGCCTAGCAAGCCGCCAAAAGCAGCGAGCAAGACCGCCGCCAGCAAGACTGACGGCACCAAGCCGGCACCCGCCAAGAGCGCTGCGACCAAGACCGCTGCGAAGAACACCACGCCCAAGGCCAAGCCTGCGGCCAAACCCTCCGCGGCGACCGCCGCGGTGGTCCCGCCCGCCGACAAGGCTGCCGCGAAGAAGCCACGAGCGGTGCGCAAACCACCGGCGGTCTGATCCAGCGAACTCATCGTTCTCAAGCCTGTGCTCCTTCCAACGAAGGGGCCTGCCTGTGGCATGGCGCTTTATCGTCTCGCCACAAGCGCAAGGCACGCAGTCCTGCGTGCGTCGCATCACCGAATCTGTCTTTTGCAGGAGCAACTATGACCCGTCCAAAAAAAACCACGCCGCCGCCGGTTATCGAGGCTTCGCGGATTCGTGAAGGGCTGCCGTTTCCGCTTGGCGCGACCTGGGATGGCCTGGGGGTCAATTTCGCGTTGTTCTCAGCCAACGCCACCAAGGTCGAACTGTGTATTTTTGATGACACCGGCGAAGTCGAACTCGAACGCATCGAGTTGCCGGAGTACACCGACGAGATCTACCACGGCTATCTGCCCGATGCCCATCCGGGGCTGATCTATGGCTACCGTGTCTATGGTCCTTACGATCCGGAGAATGGCCACCGCTTCAACCCCAACAAACTGCTGATCGATCCCTACGCGAAACAGCTGGTGGGAGAACTGAAATGGTCCGAGGCCTTGTTCGGCTACACCATTGGTCACCCCGACGGCGACCTCAGTTTCGATGAACGCGACAGCGCCCCTTTCGTGCCCAAGTGCAAGGTCATCGACCCGGCCCACACCTGGGGCAACGACCATCGCGTCAGCGTGCCGTGGGACAAGACCATCCTCTACGAGACCCATGTGCGCGGCATCACCATGCGCCATCCCGCAGTGCCTGAGAACCTGCGTGGCACCTTCGGCGGCCTGATGGTCGACGATGTACTCGAACATATCCGCAAGCTGGGGGTTTCTTCGGTCGAACTGATGCCCGTTCATGCGTTCGTCAATGACCAGCACCTGCTGCACAAAGGCATGACCAATTACTGGGGCTACAACAGCATCGCCTTTTTCGCCCCGGACCCGCGTTACCTGGCCAGCGGCAAGATCGCCGAGTTCAAGGAAATGGTCGCGCACATGCACGAGGCCAATCTTGAAGTGATCCTCGACGTGGTCTACAACCACACCGCCGAGGGCAACGAACAGGGCCCGACCCTGTCCATGCGCGGGATCGACAATGCCTCGTACTACCGGCTCATGCCCGACGACAAGCGCTATTACATCAACGACTCGGGCACCGGCAACACCCTCGATCTGAGCCACCCGTGTGTGCTGCAGATGGTCACTGACTCCCTGCGCTACTGGGCCACCGAAATGCACGTCGATGGCTTCCGCTTCGACCTGGCGACGATCCTGGGTCGCTACCATGACGGTTTCGATGAACGCCACAGCTTCCTCGTCGCCTGTCGCCAGGATCCGGTGCTGCGCCAGGTGAAACTGATCGCCGAGCCTTGGGATTGCGGGCCTGGAGGTTACCAGGTCGGAGGGTTCCCGCCGGGGTGGGTCGAATGGAACGACAAATTCCGCGATACCGTGCGCGCCTTCTGGAAAGGCGACGACGGCCAACTCGCCGACTTCGCCAGCCGCATGACCGCTTCGGGCGAAATGTTCAACCAGCGCGGTCGACGCCCTTATGCCTCGGTGAACTTCGTCACCGCCCACGACGGTTTTACCTTGCACGACCTGGTGTCGTACAACGACAAGCACAACGAAGCCAACGACGAAAACAACCAGGACGGCAGCAACAACAACCTGTCCTGGAACCATGGCGTCGAAGGTCCGACGGATGATCCCGAGATCAACGCGCTGCGCCACCGGCAGATGCGTAACTTCTTCGCAACGCTGTTGCTCGCCCAAGGCACGCCAATGATTGTCGCGGGCGACGAGTTCGCCCGCACCCAGCATGGCAACAACAATGCCTACTGCCAGGACAGCGAGATCGGCTGGGTCAACTGGGACCTGAGCGAGGATGGCGCGGCGCTGCTCAAGTTCGTCAAGCGCCTGATCAAGCTGCGTCTGACTTACCCGATCCTGCGGCGCGGACGCTTCCTGGTGGGCAATTACAACGAGGACATCGGCGTCAAGGATGTCACCTGGTTGGCCCCGGATGGCAACGAGATGACCGTTGAACACTGGCAGGACGGCCAGAACCGCTGCCTGGGCATGCTGATGGACGGGCGCGCCCAGGAAACCGGTATCCGCCGCAAAGGGGGCGACGCTACCTTGTTGCTGGTGGTCAACGCACACCATGACATCGTCAATTTCCGCTTGCCGGAGGTGCCGGAAGGCAGTTTCTGGACATGCATGGTGGACACCAACCAGCCGACGGTGCGCGGCCAGGAGCGCTTCGATTTTGATGCCGAATACTCCGTGACCGGCCGCTCGTTGCTGTTGTTCGAGCTGCAACGCGACGAAGAGGAATAAGACGGCAAATCGACAAAACCGCAGGGACGCGGTTTTTCTGGTCGCTCACACGACGCAGTTCGAACAAAAAAAAGCGGTTCAGATACGCAATCTGACGCGACGAAACCGCCAGCATAGTCAATACTTCCCGTACGGCGGTTCCAGGACTCGGAGCGCCGCGAATCACAGTCAGCCCTGCGGGGCGACGCCGGGCAGTCGGTCCGGTGCATGACTGAACGATTGAACAGCACAAGGACGTAGCCTCATATGAAACCCGCCTCCCGCTTGCAAGGCCGGCAGCATCCCCAGATATGGAACAGCGCGCCGCAACTGGCCGACATTCCCATCATCAGCACCCAGACACTCATACCCGCCGGCTCCCGCGCGGTCATCCTTGCCCCGCACCCGGGCGACGAGGTCGGTGCCTGCGGCGGACTGCTCCAGTTGTTGAGCAACCTGGACCATCCCATGCTACTGATCTCCGTCACCGACGGCAGCCTCGGCCATCCGGGTTCGCCATTATGGAACGATGAGCGGCTGCGCACGTTCCGCCCCCACCCTCAGGAAAGCGTCGACGCCCTGCATCGCCTGGGTGTGCCTCCCAACGGCCTGCAATGGGTGCGCGGCGGCTTTCCAGAAAAGAGCCTGGCCGAGCACGAGGAGCCACTGGCCGCGTTCATCGGTCATCATCTTCGTCCCGGTGATGTGATATTCAGCACCTGGCGCCAGGACGGCGACAGCGATCACGACACTGTCGGACGCGCCGGGGCCCAGGCAGCCGAAGCGATCGGCGCGGTGTTCAACGAACTGCCGGTATGGGCGTGGCATTGGCCCGTCCGCGAACAGAAGAGGATCCCCTGGCATCGGGCTCGCAAACTGCGTCTGGATGTCTGGACCACCGCTCGCAAGCGCCACGCCATGCATGCCTACTCCAGCCAGCTCAACGGTGAACCCGCCAACGGTATCGCGCCGCTGGTACCGCGGGTGATTCTCGACCGCATGGGCATGCCGTACGAAATCGTTTTCATCTGATCAGTTCCCCGTCCTGTGGCTAGGGCCTGTTTATCCCGGGCACCACAACCTTGTGGGAGCGAGCTTGCTCGCGATGACGGGCTGACGGCTGCGGGGATTGTTGGGTACATATCCTTTGCTGCGGTAATGGCCACTTAGGGTTCCGCCCTTACGGCGGGTCACTTTTGGAAAGAGCGCCAAAAGTAACCAAAAACGCTCTGCCCCACCACTCGGCACCTCGCCAAGGCTCGGTGTGCCCTCACTCCGGCATTGCTCCGTGGGCCCGCCGCGAAGGGCCATCCATGGCCCAGCGCGGCTAACCCGGCATCCATGCCGGGTTGCCCACTGCGCAATGCCTGCGTTCGGCCAGCGTGGTTAACGGGGCGTTCCAGATCAAGATCAGATCAAGATCAAGATCAAGATCAAGATCAAGATCAAGATCAAGATCAAGATCAAGATCAAGATCAAGATCAAGATCAAGATCAAGATCAAGGTCTAAAGCGATGCTCCTGATGGCGCAGCTCCACTGTGGGTGCGAGCCTGCTCGCGAAGAGGCCAGTCCATTCAGCATCTTCATCGCCTGAAACACCGCCATCGCGCGCAGGCTCGCTCCTACAGGATTTTGTGTTGTGCCTGGGTGCTCCGGATGGCCCGGACTCGACATTCAACAAATCCGGAACTGCCGCAGCCGTCGTCAGTCGCATGAACACATACGTCTGATTCAGGAGTGAACGTGACTGGCGATTCCAACTGGCAGGCCGAGCAACCCGCGGCGGTGGGTGCATCTGCGGCGGTTCATCGGCTGCGGGTCCTGACGGTCAATACGCATAAGGGGTTTACCGCCCTCAACCGCCGCTTCATCCTGCCCGAACTGCGCGAAGCGGTACGCAGCACGGGGGCCGACCTGGTATTTCTCCAGGAAGTGCTGGGTGAACACGACCGCCACGCGTCACGCTATGACAATTGGCCCCAGACCTCGCAGTACGAGTTCCTCGCCGACAGCATGTGGAGCGATTTCGCCTATGGCCGGAATGCGGTCTACCCCGACGGCCACCATGGCAATGCCCTGCTCTCGAAATATCCGATCCGCCAGTTCCGCAATCTGGACGTGTCCATCACCGGCCCGGAGCGGCGCGGATTGCTGCACTGTGTACTGGACGTGCCAGGGCACGCGGAAGTCCATGGGATCTGCGTTCACCTGAGCCTGCTCGAAAGCCATCGCCAACTGCAGCTTCAATTGCTCTGCAAGCTACTCGATTCGCTGCCCGAAAACGCGCCCGTCATCATTGCGGGGGATTTCAATGACTGGCAGCTGCGCGGCAACACCACCCTCGCCCGCCGCCGCTACCTGCACGAAGCCTTCGAACACCACCATGGCCGCCCGGCCAGGACCTATCCGGCGCGTTTTCCCCTGCTGCGCCTGGACCGGATCTATCTGCGCAACGCTACCAGCCATGCTCCGCAGATTCTCGGCAACCGACCTTGGACACACCTGAGCGACCATTTGCCGCTGTCGGTGGAGGTGCACCTGTAGCCGCGGTCACCGACGCTGACCTGTAAGATCTGACAGTAGCGCCCCTCATCACCCGTTGTTAGCGTGCCCCACATACAGCAAGCGTTGCGAGGCCCGTGAGCCTTCTGTAGAGCAACCGAGGCTGGATTGCGGCATGCCACGGATGCCGATGCTGAGGGAAAGCAGATGAGCTTGCGCAATCATGGCGTCAACCGGCTGTTCAATGCCTTGTGGCTGACTACACCGCTGTTGCTGGACGCATCGCCCGTCATGGCGGCATGCACCCTGACGCCGACGGCAGGCAATGACAGCTATGTCTGCGACAGCGGCACCAGCCCCGGATTGAGCGACCTGTCGGGAGATAACCGCCTGACGATGCCGGCCAATGGCAGCGGTGTGATCCAGGGAGACATCACCTTCGGCGCCGGAGCCGATTACGTCGAGATCAATCCCGACGGCATCGTGGCAGGCGACGTGCAACAAGGCTCGGGCACCGATGATTTTGTCATGCGCGGCGGCAGCATCCAGTCACTGGCCCAGGGCGATGGGCTCGATACGTTCCTGATGACCGGCGGCACCATCGTCGGCGCGTTCGAAGACGGAGACCAGGCGACAATGACCGGCGGCACCATCGGCCGGGTCGACATGAAACTCGACGATAATATTTTCGACATGTCAGGTGGGCAGATTCTTGGCAATCTGGTGACCGGCTTTGGGCGGGACACCATTATCGTTAGCGCGGGACGCATCGGCGCAAACGTCAGTGTCAGTGGCGGTGACGACCGGATTGCCGTGAGCGGGGGCGAGATCGTCGGCGAGGTTCGAGCCAGTTTCGGTAATGACCAGTTGCAGTGGAGCGGCGGCCTCATCCGCTCCGCCATCCTCATGGGCGAAGGCAACGACACGGCGCTGTTGAGCAACCTGGATAAAACCCTGCTCGCCACCACACCCAGCCTGGATGGGGGGTTGGGCCAGGACACACTGGCTTTTGTGGCCAGCACGACCGGCGATGGCGCCCGTTACCTCAACTGGGAATCGGTCAGCGTCACCCAAGGCTCGCGCCTGGACTTGGGCGACACGCTGGTCTTGGGCGACGGTATCACCGGCACCGGCACGCTGAACATCGACGCAAGCAGCCTGTTGACGGCCAGCCAGGGCAGCATTCGCCCGTTCACCGCCGGCCAGATGGCGACGCTTGAAAATGCCGGAACCATCGACCTCGGTGCAGGCAACACCCGCACCAGCGACACCCTTACCGTACAAGGCAACTACGTCGGCAATGACGGCCAGTTGCGCCTGCAGACGCTGCTTGATGCAGACGACTCGCCGAGCGACAAGCTGATCGTCAATGCCGGCACGCTTGGCGGCAGCACGGCCATCACCGTCACGAACATCGGCGGTGCCGGTGCCTTGACTGCCCGCGACGGTATCGAGCTGGTCCAGGCTCAGGGCGGCGCCGTCAGCGACAGCGGGGCTTTTTCATTGGCGCGATCGGTGTCGGCCGGCGCGTTCGATTACCGTTTGTTCAAGGGCGGCGTGACCGGTAATGAAAACAGTTGGTATCTGCGTTCGACCGTGGTCGCCGGTCCGATCGCCGTGGCCAGCCCCACGCTGCCGCCCTTGCCCGTCGCCGTGCCGGGCGCAGCGCCCATTGCGCTGTACCGTCCGGAAGTACCCGTCTGGTCGGCGTTGCCTCCCGTCGCCGCCCAACTGACCCTGATGGCCCTGGGCACGTTCCATGATCGCCAGGGCGACCAACGCCTGCTGACGGAAACCGGCGCCTTCGGGGCCGGTTGGGGTCGAGTCTATGGCAAGGACCTCGATCAGACCTGGGCCGGCACGGTGACACCGAGGTTCGACGGCTCCATCAAGGGTTTCCAGGTCGGCAACGACCTTTACAGCGCGCCGGTCTTCGACGGCCAGACCCAGCGCATCGGCTTTTTCGTTGGCCATAGCGAATTGAATGGCAACGTCGACGGCTACAACCTGGGGTTCGAAGGGCGGCGCGCCGGCAAGGTTGAACTCGACGGCGACAGTTATGGCTTGTACTGGACGCTGACCGCTCCCTCCGGTGGTTACATCGACACGGTGGTCATGGGCACCCGGTTGAATGGGGACAACCGCTCCGAACGCGGCCTCAAGCTGGATAATCGCGGGCATGCGCTGACCCTTTCGGCGGAAGCCGGCTACCCATTTGCCGTGGGCAGTGGCTGGGTCGTCGAGCCACAAGCACAGATCATCCATCAGAAGATCTCCCTGGACACCCAGGATGATGGGATTTCCAGAGTCGAATTCGATTCCGACAGCGCCTGGACCGGCCGGCTCGGTGCCCGTCTCAAGGGTCGCTACCTGATCAGCGACACGCCGGTAGAGCCGTACCTGAGGGCCAATGTCTGGCACACGTTTTCCGGCACCGACACGGTGACATTCGACGACGCCCAACGGATCGAGACCCAACAACGCAGCTCAACCGCCGACCTGGGCGCGGGCGTCATCGTCAGCCTTGCGCCTATGGTCAGCGCCTACGCCGGAGTGGACTACGGCAATAACCTCGACAGCAACCAGCAACGCAGCGTGGCCGGAAATGTCGGCGTGCGAATCAGTTGGTGATCGAGGATGGCGACTAATTGACGCCTGATAAGAGTCAAAAATAACCAACTGTAATCAGTTATTTACTGGCCACTGATTTCAGCGTGCCACTGGTCGGCCATTTTCTTGACGCACCCGCATCAGTCCTCTTGACTACAACGTACTACCCCCGGAAACACAGTCAGGGGCAGGCCTCTGGAACCCCGTTACGACGGGCTGCCAGAGGCTTGCCCCAACCCATTCGGTCGCCCCTCATTCGGGGTAGGAGAGACGCCCTGAGCGAGAGATACATGCGATTGCAAGGCAGGCCCCCATGAAAACGTCCCAGCGCCCCCAAGCTCTTCAAACTACCCTCTGCACCGTCTCCACTTCGTTATTGCTGTGCTCCTCCATGGAGCTCCAGGCCGAGCCTGCCGAGCGGCCGGCTTCCCTTTGGTATGACCGAATGCCAGCCGATGGCCAGACGGACAACGACGCCGTAACGGGCAGGAGCCCCGCCCTGCTTACCCTGCGAAGCGACAGCGGTCACACCCAACGGATGGGTTTGATCAGCGCTCGACACCAAATCACTGCCAACCATGGCGGACTGCTGGTGACACCGGCCATGAGCGATCCCGGCAAGGATGCGCTGAACCTGCAGGGCCCCAGCCTCGGCGCCTACTGGAGCCTGACCGGTCCGGCAGGCTGGCACCTGGATTTGAGCGCGAGCGGCGGACGCGTCAATGGTTACAGCCTGACCGAACAAGGCCAGCGCCAGGCCACCGAGGGCAACGCCGTCACGCTGTCGGTCGAGGGCGGATTTCCCATCGGCATCAGCGATAACTGGATCGTCGAACCCCAGGCCCAATTGATCAACCAGCGCATCACACTCGACACACCGAATGCCGGCAATGGCAACAACAAACTCAACAGCTGGAGCGGCCGCGTCGGCGCCCAACTCAAAGGTACGTACCAGGTCAACGGCCTGGGCGTGGAGCCTTACGTGCGCACGAACCTGTGGCACACGGTCCAGAGCGCCGACACCCTGAGCCTGGACAAGGTCGAAAAAATCAGCAGCAGCCGTAAGTCTTCTACCGTTGAGGTGGGCCTGGGGCTGGTGGCCCGGGTGACGCCGGTGGTGAGCCTCTATGTCAGCGCTGACTACAGCAGCGACGTCGACGACAACGACCTCAATGGCGTCATTGCCAGCCTCGGCGTGCGGATGCGCTGGTAAGTGCTCGCCGTTCACACCCGCTCCCTCGTGGCGAGAAACCGGCATCTTCGCCACGCGGGCATTGCGCTCGGCGGAGTGAATGGCATGGCCTCGCGTCCCGGCACACTTAAAAAACACCTCCATTAAGGCGTATAACGCTAAAAGCGATTCATGCCTGCCGCAGCCCATGGCTCATTTCATTGATGGAGTAACGACATGACCACAGCCACCTTCCTCGCCAATCTGTTCCCCGGTGCCGCCGACATCCCGCCAGCCTACCGCCTCGAAGGCCAGGTGGAGCAGCGTGAATACCTGGTCGATGGCGTCCTGAAGACCTGGCAGGGTCCGCTCGCCACGGTGCGCAGCCCGGTGTACCTGGCCGGCGCCGATGGCGATGAACAGGTCATTCTCGGCAGCACGCCATTGCTGGATGCCGAGACCGCCCTCACGGCCCTTGACGCTGCCGTCCGGGCCTATGATCGCGGGCAGGGCCAATGGCCGACCATGCGCGTCGCTGAACGCATCCGTCATGTCGAGACTTTCCTGGCGCGGATGCGCGAGCAGCGTGAGGCGGTGGTCAAGCTGCTGATGTGGGAGATCGGCAAAAACCTCAAGGATTCCCAGAAGGAATTCGACCGCACCTGCGACTACATCGTCGACACCATCAATGCCCTCAAGGAACTGGACCGTCGATCCAGCCGCTTCGAGCTGGAACAGGACACCCTCGGACAGATCCGTCGCGTGCCATTGGGCGTGGCCCTGTGCATGGGCCCTTACAACTATCCGCTGAACGAAACCTTCACCACGCTGATTCCCGCGCTGATCATGGGCAACACGGTGGTGTTCAAGCCGGCCAAGCTTGGCGTACTGCTGGTACGGCCACTGCTGGAAGCCTTTCGCGACAGCTTCCCCGCCGGCGTGATCAACGTGATCTACGGCAGCGGCCGGGAAACCGTCAGCGCCCTGATGGCCAGCGGCAAGATCGACATATTCGCCTTCATCGGCACCAACAAGGCCGCCAGCGACCTGAAGAAACTCCATCCGCGCCCGCATCGCCTGCGCGCCGCGCTGGGGCTGGACGCGAAGAATCCTGGCCTGGTCCTGCCCGACGTCGACCTGGACAATGCCGTCAGCGAGGCGCTGACCGGTTCGCTGTCCTTCAACGGCCAGCGCTGCACCGCGTTGAAGATCCTCTTCGTCCACGAAGACATCGCTCCGGCGTTCATCGAGAAATTCAACGCAAAGCTTGCTGCGCTGAAACCCGGTATGCCATGGGAAGACGGCGTAGCACTGACGCCATTGCCCGAAGCGGGCAAGGTCGATTACCTGCATTCGCTGGTGGCCGATGCCGTTGCCAAGGGTGCCGGCGTCATGAACCAGCACGGCGGCGAGTCCCGGGCTTCGTTTTTCTACCCGGCGGTACTCTATCCGGTGAACACCGCCATGCGGGTCTATCACGAAGAACAGTTCGGCCCGGTGGTGCCCATCGTGCCGTACCGCGACGTCAATACCGTGATCGATTACGTCCTCGAGTCCGACTTTGGCCAGCAACTGAGCATTTTCGGCACCCACCCGGCCGAAGTCGGCAGGCTGGTGGACACCTTCGCCAACCAGGTCGGACGCATCAATATCAACGCCCAATGCCAGCGTGGCCCGGACACCTTCCCGTTCAATGGCCGGAAAAACTCCGCGGAGGGCACATTGTCGGTTCACGACGCACTGCGGACCTTTTCGATCCGCACCCTGGTCGCGACCAAGTTCCAGGACAACAACAAGGCGCTGATCAGCGACATCATTCGTGAGCGGGATTCGAACTTCCTGACCACCGATTACATCTTCTGATCAGCACCGACCCTCAACTCAGGGCTGGGCGGCGCGACTTGATGCCCCAGCCCTGCTGCATGCCGGCAGCCGCCAGCAGGATCGCCGCCACACCCAGCCATTGCAGCGGCTCGAGGCGATGGCCGAAGGCAAACCAGTCAACGAAGATCGCCGCGATCGGGTAAATAAAGGATAGAGCGCCCGTCACGGCAGTCGGCAACCGTTGGATCGCGCTGTACAGCAGTACGTACATCACGCCGGTGTGAATCATGCCGAGGGTCAGCAGGCTGGCCCAGGCCTCGGGTTGCTGCGGCAAGGCCGAAAAATTCGCCCACGGCGCCAACAAGAGGATACCGGTGGCGACCTGGATCAACGCGATCAAGTGCGGCGGCGTGCCGGTCAGGCGCTTGATGATCAACGCCGCCACGGCGTACAGGAATGCCGCCCCCAGCGCCAGGGCGATGCCCACCAGGTAATCCTCACCTCCCTGCCCCTGCTCGCCGTGGGCGCTGACAATGGCCAACATCCCGAGAAACGACACCGCCAGCCAGAACAGCTTCTGCGCAGTGATCTTCTCTCCCAGGAACAGCGCGGCCAGCCCCACCAGCATGAAGGGCTGGACGTTGTATACGGCGGTGCCGATGGCGATCGAAGCGCGGGAGTATGAAGCGAACAACAACACCCAGTTACCGACGATCGCAACACCACTGAGCACCGCCAGCAGGAAAGTCGTGCGGGTCAGGATATCCCGGCGCAGGAAACCGAAACCGGCGCAGATCAGCAACAACGTGCCGGCGCCAAACACGCAGCGCCAGAACACCACATCCAGCACCGGCAGGCCGGACACCAGCACGAACCAGCCGATGGTTCCGGAAATCAGCATGGCGGCGGTCATTTCGAGCGAACCGCGGCGTAGGGTCTTGTCCATCTTCAGGCTCCTTCAGTGAATGGACACAGTATGCCGACCCGCCTGGGTGCTTCTCCATGGTTTGAAAAAGGCTAGACTGGCTTTCGACCTTTTTTATCAAGGCAACTTCGAGCATTTGCCTAACGGAGCGAAAATGACTGACGACATCGACCAGATCCTCATCAGCGCCTTGATGGAAGACTCACGACGTTCCCTGAAGGCCTTGGCGAGCCTGAGCGGCCTTTCCTCCCCCAGCGTTGCCGAACGCCTGCGCCGGCTGGAGGAACGTGGCGTGCTCAAGGGCTACACCGTCGAGGTCGATCCAAAGTGCTTCGGTTATCAACTTCAGGCCATCGTGCGCATCCGTCCGTTACCGGGGCAGTTGCAGGAAGTGGAGCGGCAGATCCAGGCCATCGGCGAATTCACCGAATGCGACAAGGTGACGGGGGAAGACTGTTTCATTGCGCGACTGCACGTGCGCTCGATGGAGCAGTTGGATGTGCTGTTGGACAAGTTGAATGTGCTTGCCGAAACCAATACGGCGATCGTCAAGAAGACACCGGTCAAGCGGCGCTTGCCGCCGATGGAGTGAGGGCTTTTGAAGTGACCGCATTTCTGTGAAAGCGAGCCTGCTCGCGAAAGCAATATCACAGTCGATGAAGATGTTGGATGTGCTGGCCTCTTCGCGAGCAGGCTCGCTCCCACAGGGGCCGGTATCCGAATACAAAAAAAACGGCGCCTTCCCTTTCGGGAAAGCGCCGTTTTTTTAATTGAACAGCTCAGGCCATGACAGCCGTCACCGCCCTATCAGTCGTCGCGACTCATCAACCCGAACAGTTGCAGCAGGCTGACGAACAGGTTGTAGATCGATACATACAGGCTGATGGTTGCCATGATGTAGTTGCGCTCGCCGCCATGGATGATGGCGCTGGTCTGGTAGAGGATGCAGACCGACGAGAACAGCACGAAGCCGGCGCTGATCGCCAGTTGCAGGCCGCTGATCTGGAAGAAGAAGCTGGCCACTACCGCACCCAGCAACACGAAGAAACCGGCGGTGATGAAACCGCTCAGGAAGCTCATGTCCTTGCGCGAGATCAGCACGTAGGCCGACAGACCACCGAACACCAACGCCGTCATGGCGAAAGCCGAGCTGACCACTTCGGCGCCGCCCTGCATGCCCAGGTAGCGGTTGAGGATCGGGCCGAGCAAAAAGCCCATGAAACCGGTCAGGGCGAAGGCCGAAACCAGGCCCCAGGCCGAATCGCGGAGCTTGTTGGTGAGAAAGAAAAGGCCGTAGAAACCGATCAGCACGACAAAGATGTTCGGGTAACCGACACGCATCTGTTGTGCGACGAAGGCCATCACACCGCTGAAAGCAAGCGTGAGAGCCAGCAAGCCATAAGTGTTGCGCAGGACGCGGCTAACCTCTAGCTGCTCAGCCTGCACGCTGTTGTTCACTGCGTAATCCTGTTCGCGCATGGCGACACTCCTCCGGGTTTGAAACATTCAGTGGCAAGGATAATAACAGACGCTCTGTAACAAGCTACGTAGAGAGTTTGACAGTGTGTTTCATTCGGGTATTATGGCGCCCGCAACGCAGTACGGAGGTGTGGCCGAGTGGTTTAAGGCAACGGTCTTGAAAACCGTCGACTGTAACAGGTCCATGAGTTCGAATCCCATCGCCTCCGCCATCTTCTAACGTCAAAGCCCTGATCATTCAGGGCTTTTTCGTGTCTGGCGTTTGAAAAAACAGTGACGGTCTTCACAAAGGAAACAGTGCATGCCATCCCCTACCCCACTCAAGGAAAGTAAAGTGACCAGCAAAACCATCGGTTCGATCGTCGCGGCAATTATCGGCGTGGTCCTGTTATGCGTGTTCTTTGGCAGCTGGTACACGGTTGATGAAACCGAGCGTGGCGTGCTTTTGCGCAACGGCGCGCTGGTTGGGGTGGTTGAGCCGGGCCTGTCGTTCAAGACGCCTTTCATCGAGTCGGTCCGCCTGATCAGCACACAGAGCCAGGTGACGTCCTATGACGACCTGCAGGCGTACAGCAAGGACCAGCAATCGGCCGAGCTCAAGGTGTCCGTGTCCTGGCATATCGCGCCTTCCGATGTGGCGAAGGTCTATACCCAGTTCAAGGACCTGGAAGGCATTCGCGACCGGATGATCAGCCGCCAGGTGCCGACTCAGGTGGAAAACGTGTTCGGCAAGTTCAACGCCGTCGCCGCCGTGCAGAACCGCGTGCAACTGGTCAATGATATTTCGGCGGCGATCAAGGCAACGATCACCGGGCCGGTGATCATCGACAGCGTCCAGGTTGAAAACATCGATTTCAGCGACGCCTACGAAAAAGCCATCGAAGCGCGCATGGCCGCTGAAGTGCAGGTCAAGACGCGTGAGCAGCAGCTCGCCACCGAGCAGGTCCAGGCTCAGATTCGGGTGACCCAGGCCCAGGCGGAAGCCGATTCGCAAGTTGCCCAGGCCAAGGCCGACGCGCTGGCCACCGAGCTGCGCGGCAAGGCTGAAGCCGAGGCGATCAAGGCGCGCGCCCAGGCGCTGGCCAGCAACCAGAATCTGGTTGAGCTGACCAAGGCCGAGCGTTGGAACGGCGAGCTGCCCACCACCATGCTGCCCAACACCGCGCTGCCCTTCATCGATCTCAACAAGTAATGCCCCTCGGCGCGGCCAGTTCTGGCCGCGCCTCCTCGCAGCACAGTGTGCCCGGAGCACATCCGTCCGCCTCGTTGACGCTACACTTTGCTCACTGACGCATCCGACGTTTGAACGTTAGCAGGGAGCTCTACGTGTACCCAGGCCAAAGCAGCTCGAAGAAACACCCCGTCTCCCTTATCAAAAAATACAAATGGCCCGCCCTGTTGGCCACCGCGCTGGTTGTGTTTTCAGCCCTGATATTCTTCCTAATCAAGTCCTACACGGGCGACACCGCGACCTTCTTCGAGTCACGCGACTTCATCCGTCAGCTCAAACAAGCCGACGCCAACTGGAACGTGAAGATTCTCAGGAAAAAAATAGGCGTCAGCAACAACTTGTCACTCGCTCCGCCAGCCGACGCGCAAAGCCGATGGGAGCAATTGGAGCAACTGAACAGTTCCGGTCCACTGGCTGCACTTTGGGCGTCGAGACGCAACGGTTACAGGGACGCGGTCAGGAACAAGACCCTGTTGGTGGAACAGTTCGAGCAGCACAATGCCAGTCTGCGCGCCTCTCTGGATGCACTTCCGACGGTAGAGGATGAAATTCAGACGCTGCTGCAACAGATGAAGGATGACGGAGAAATCGCTCGGCTAACGGCAGCCTCCAGCGTTCTCGACCTGGCGCTGACCACACTGGAATACGCGCTTTATGTCACCTCGGACAAAGCCAGCGAACTGCAAGAACAGCTAAGCGAACTCGAACATCGGATCGACCAGTTGCCCTCGCCCTATCGGCCGGCTTTCACCTCACTGACCCGGCACGTCAAGACCGTTATCCAGGAACAGCCAGTGGTCAACGATCTGCTGGATCGCATCAGCGTCATCCCCGTCGCCCAGGAACTGGACAGCATCAACGAGCTGCTCAACGAAACGCAGCGCAGGACGGCCGCGACCGATCGCAAATACCATATGTACCTGGCCGTCTGCGCCAGTCTGATGGCGCTCTTGATGATCTACCTCGCCGTACGGCTGGTGCGCAGTTCTTCGCTCATCAACCAGATCAACCATGAGCTGCAAACGTCCAACGACAAGCTGGAGCAACGCGTGCAGGAGCGTACGCGCGAGTTGAAGGAGGCCGAGCGTGAGCTGGTGGACGCGGCGCGCATGGCAGGCATGGCCGAGATCGCCACGAACGTGTTGCACAACGTTGGCAACGTCCTCAACAGCGTCAACATCTCAGCGGAGCTGGTGACGCGCAAGTTGAAGAACAGCAAGACGCAAGGGCTGGGCAAAGCGGTAAGGATGATGAATGAACATGCCACGGACCTGGGTCAGTTCATCACCGAGGATGAAAAAGGCAGGTTGTTGCCCCGGTATTTCAATGAACTGGTGGATTCCATCGCCACCGAACAGGGGTTGCTGATTGAAGAACTCGCGCAACTGACCAAAAGCATCGACCATATCAAGGAGATCGTCACGACTCAGCAGACCTATGCCGGGGCTGCGCGGCTGATCGAGCTGCTGAATGTGGCCGACCTGTTCGAAGATGCATTGCGCATGAATTCGGGTGCGCTCAGCCGACACCAGGTCACCGTGATCAAGGATTATCAGGACATTCCGATGATCATGGGCGACAAGCATCGCCTGCTGCTGATCCTGATCAATCTGATCAGCAATGCCAAGGCCGCCATGTCCAACGTCGAGCCGCCAAGGGAAATGACCCTGGGGGTCCGCATCGTCGATCAGACAACGCTCTGCGTCAGCGTCAGGGATCGTGGCGAAGGGATCGCGCCTGAAAATCAGGCGAGGATCTTCAACCACGGATTCACCACCCGCAAGGATGGCCACGGTTTTGGCCTGCACAGCTGTGCCCTGGCGGCGGTGGAGATGAACGGTCGCCTGCAGGTTGAAAGCGACGGACCGGGGCAAGGCGCCCTGTTCACTTTGGAAATCCCGTTGGAACTGGCAATTTCCTGAGACAGGTTGACTTCGCGGCGAGCGTTTATTCCCGCCGCGAAGTCAACGGAACGTCTGTCTACCTGACGTTCGCGGACGCAGCGCTGCGGCGTCTCCTGGCGGGCAACGCGGCGGCATAGGCCAACGCTTCTTCGCGCGAGGCAAAGGAACCCAACCGGTCCGCCTGGGTGCAGACCCTCCAGGGCCCGCTGTTCACGCTGAGCACGTCATAGCCGTTGATGTGCACTTTGGTCAGCATCGCAGTACTCATGATCGTCACCTCCTCAAGAAAACGGGGTTACCGCGCCTACCTTACTCCCGGTGCGCCCATAAGGGCCAACCGAGCGTCGCCATGCTGGCTCGTCAATGCCGTCAGTCAGGATCGCGCTTCCATAACCAATCCCACAGACCGGGCAGGCGCACCGGCTGGGTGGCGTCCTTGAGGGTCCGGGCCATCGCTGCGCGCTCTAGCGCCTGGCGATCGTCATAGAAAGGTTTCGCGTAGGTCTTCAATCCGGTGGCCTGGGCGCTGTCGATCAGGATCTGCAGATACTCCCGCGCATGACGGGCGGTATAGCGGTTGAGGTCATGGAAGGTCACCACCACCGGAATCACTCCATCCACCGCAGGCAACTGCCCGGCCGCGATGCGCTCACGCACCTCCGAGAGCTGGCGTAGCAGGTTTATCCGCCGGCGAGGACTCAGGGTAATGCCCCAGACCTTGCCGTCGTTGGCGCTCAGGTCAGTCAGCAAAACATGCATGCCATGCCGTTGATAGGCGGCGAAGGTGCGCTGGTCATAGCTCCAGAATGGCGGCCGGACCAGGGTCGGGGGTGCCCCGGTAACCGCGGCGATGTCGGCTGCACCGTGGGTAAGCGAAAGCTCCAGTTCATCGGGATCGAGAGATCGATGGTTGGTGTGCCAATGGGTGGCCGTGTGAAAACCCAGGACATGCCCCTCGCGCTGCTCACGTTGCAGCACCGAACGACCGATGTCGCTGCCACCGGCCCGTGGCGCGCGCGTCTGGACAAAAAACAGCGCCTTGATTCCCGGCTGCACCGGGTTGTCTGCAAGGGCGTCGAGCACGTCCAGGCTCGGGTTCCAGAAGGATGAGGCGCTGGGACCGTCATCGAATGTCAGGAGGAAACGGATCGGCGGTTGGACGCGCAAGCGTTGCTCGGTTTGCGCGGTCAGCTCGATGGGCGAGCCGATGCATCCCGACAGGCCGTTGGCAAGCAGCACCACAAGCAGTGCCTTGGCGATCTTATTCATGTCCTGCCTTTATTCAGTGCCAAACCTGCGTCGCCTTCGATCCCTGGCACCGGTGTTGAAGCCCACCTTGGAGAAGGTTAACCGGGTTTGGTTCCTCACCATAAGCGCCTTCATTCACGGCGTGTGATACATCTCACGCGGCAGCCCTGCCCGCCCCGATTTTGACCGTCCGGAAATTCGATGGAATTTTCCGAACGCCTCCGTATCCATCCGTATAGGATCAATTAGGGAGGATTTATGGGCGGTCCATCGCTTTACATCATCGACTACGTGCTCCATGGCGAGCCCAAGTCTTTCATCATTCGTGCAGAAGTGATGAATAACTCCGAAGCTTGGCACTGGGCCAGTTGCGATGCGGGTGTCGGACGTATACCCAAATTCGGCAGGGAAAAGGTCAAGCGGGTCTCCAAACCCATGGCAGAAAAATATGGCATTACCGATGTGCGCTGGCGAGCTTCCGTCGCGCCGTCATGGGTCAGGGAGTCAGGCTGAAACAGACATGAACACGTCCGGCGTACCGATTGTCCAGTCGTGCGCCGGATATCGTCCGATCAGAAATATCTCAACTACGCTTTACTGCAGCATGGCCCGCCGTCACTGGCGGATTTTGTGCTGCCCCATCCTGACCTTTAACGGAGGTGTGACATGTCTGAAAAAGAGTCCATCACCACCCTGCTGACCTTATTGGAATCGCGCCAGGCGCGGCTGACAGCCGCCTGCAAGGAAATTGCCGACTGGGTCGACCACCAGGGCGGGCACCCCGCCGCCGTAAGAATCCGCGACCGACTCAATGATATCGAGAAGGACGCCCCCACCATCCAGAGCGCGCTGTCCTCATTGAAGCCCGCGGAACCGCCACTGCCGAAGTTCCGTTAGCCATCGCCCCAGGCAGGCCTCCCCTGTTCCACGGTTGCAAAACCAATGGAACGAGCACGTCTTTTGCGCCTCGATATCGTTAGGTATCGGTGCAAAATCGTCTTGAAAGGGAGAACATCATGAATGCCAAGGTCCTGCTTCTGATCGCCTGCGCCAGCCCTGCGACTGTCCTGGCGCAAGGTTGTGAAGTCACCACCCGGTCCCAGAGCCAAGCGGTGCCGGAAATCGAAACCCGCAGTTGTTATGAGTACAAGGGTGTTCCTGCCGAAGCCATCGGCTGGTCGTGCAGTAACGAAAGCAAGGGCACGCTCAGCACCGAGAAGAAACCCGTCGAACGCTGCGCCGAGGGTTATGTAGCCACCTGCCAGGCGAGGCTGACCCAGGAGGCCCTGGCCAATCCACGTTCCACCAGCAAGGACCGCAGTGGCAGCTCGGCGAATCTTCCGGACAATGCCCAGGTCACCCGGTACTACTACGGCGCAGAACAGCTTCAGCAAGCGAAAAAGGACTGCGAAACCACCGGCGGCGAATGGAAAAACCATTGACCGGGGTGGCCCGCATGTCCCGATGTCAGCCCTTGCTGTGCTCGGGCGACGAAGGCGGATTCTTCATGCCTCGCGGCCCGGCCACACCCCAGATAATCAAGCCCAGCACCGGCAGGATGACCAGCAGCAGTGCCCAGCCTGCCTTGGTCCCGGCCGATTTGTCGCTGCGAAAGACGCTGACGATCGCCCACAGATCCAATAGCAACACGATTACCGCAACCGCGATCCAGAAATAACTGGCTAGTTCAGACATGGCCTTATCCTCTTGTCAGTCTATGGATTAGGCATGACCGCTGCGGGACCGTTCAAAGAATCTGCCTGTTACCTGCGGAGAGAGGCGATGCAGCTACGAGCGTTCATTCAGATAGGCGACCCATTGCTCATAGGCCTCATGTTGGCGCCGGACGGCCTCATCCCAGGCAGTCCCGGACATTTGATGGACACAGATCAGCGCCATCATTTCTGAGGTCGCTGTGTCGAGCTCGACTAAAAGTTCGTGGGATTTGATTTTGAAGTCTTCAACGGTGGTCATCTCTTCTCGCTCCCCCATTACCGGGACCGGATCGTCCACCCAACATTGATACGTTTTTCCGGCGCTGATTCATTTTTTGCGATGACCGGTCGATGCCGCGCAACACCGATAGCCATTGGTGAAATAAACGCAGCCTTTCATGGCTGCCCACGGTCCCAGCGGTATGAGCCGAAATACTTTTTTGAACGTGCGGATGGCGCAAGGCTCAAATATTGCAGTTATATTGCAATTTAATGACAGTCAGTAATTGGGCAACGTTTATGAAGATACGAGCGACCGTCATTTGCGAAGAAAACCGCCACATCCTCCTAGTCCGTAAGCCCAAAAGCCGCTGGGCCTTGCCTGGCGGCACCGTCGAGCGTGGCGAGACGCATGCCGATGCTGCCCTGAGAGAACTGGCGGAAGAAACCGGACTGAGCGCCGAAAACCTGCTCTACCTGATGCGGGTCAGCGATGGCGACACCGAACACCACGTCTTTGAGGCTTCGGTCAACGACTCGAAGGGCGCCAGGCCGCAGAATGAAATCAGCGACTGCCTGTGGCACCCCTTGGATGCCCTCGCCCAATTGCAGATGAAAAAGGGCATGCGGGAAATTCTCGAGGCGTTTCGGCGCAGGTTGTAAAAACCCGGCACAGCGGCCGGGTTTTGTGAAGCCCTTTGCAAACTACTTCGCCCCGCCATTCTGGCGGTTCGTCTGGGCGTCCTGATCGGAACCGGGGTTTCCCGGCGGTGGATTCCAGTCTTCCGGCCTCTCGCCAGTGCCCTGCTTTGGCTCGGATTCAGCCTGTTCAAGGCCAGAATCATGACCTTCGCCAGTCTCAGGCGTTTTTTCATCAGGTCCCGGGTATGGCGCTTCTGGACCGTTGTTGTCGATTACCATGATGTTCTCCCGTATAGAGCGCAGGATCTGCGCATACCTTTGAGAGGGTTTGCTCGGGCGGGAGGTGCTATGGCGTCGACGAGCGGACCAAAAACGGCTGGTGGCCCTGGTGCTGCTCACTTAAGAGAAACGACAAACCCGTGGCGAGGGAGCTTGCTCCCGCTCGGCTGCGAAGCAGTCGTAAACCAGCGGATGCGGTGTGTCTGATGCTCGGTGTTCAGCAGGTTTTGGGGCCGCTTCGCGACCCAGCGGGAGCAAGCTCCCTCGCCACGGGTCTGTGGTGAACAGCCATGGCTGATCAGCCGGGCTGCTTTTTACAGTTCCCGGAAACGAAAAAGGGCTTGCCTCAGCTTTCGCTCACAAACCCTTGATCTTGAATGGTGCCCGAAGCCGGAATCGAACCGGCACGCCCTTACGAGCGGGGGATTTTAAGTCCCATGCGTCTACCAGTTTCGCCATTCGGGCGGTAGCGCGGTCAAGCCGTGTGGAACTGTCAAATGTGCATCTGACAGGATCAAGGCTGGTGCAACAGAGCGGGAAATATATACATCCCTCCCCTGTGAAGCAAGGTTGGCATCGGCCTTTTCAAGACAAAACCTTTCCTTGCCTGGAAATAAAAAAGCTCTGTAGATCAATAATCTACAGAGCTTTTAAAAAGTGGAGGCCGAAGTCGGAATCGAACCGGCGTAGGTGGATTTGCAATCCACTGCATAACCATTTTGCTATTCGGCCTCAAGACGCCTGATGCACTACAACCACATCAACCGCATACAAACTGTATCGGAGCCCAGTTCGCTTACAGCGCGCTATCTCCTTGAAAACATTGAAGTTTTTTACGCTCCGATGCATTCGATGGGCGCAATTATGTACTCATTTGCCCAGGCTGACAACCCCTTGATTTCAAAAAAAAATTACCTGACGGCCAGGCCAAAGCGGCTTTTCCACGGGGTAGCGCAACGAGCTGGACCCTTGTCTCCTGCTCATCGGGAAACCATCGATTTAAACGGAACAACCTCCTTCACCCTCGGTTCATTCGTTATGTCGTCCTTGAATCAGTAAAGGAGAACCATCATGACTGAACGCCCACAACTGGTGGCGAGCCGGGCTCCGGTGCCGACGCCTTCGCATCCCAATCTCGGCAAGCCGGAGCGGCTGATGTCGCTGGCGGCCGGTTCATTGTTGATCGCCAACGGCCTGCGCCAAGGCGGCCTCAAGGGCTGGCCTCAGGTATTGCTTGGCGCGTGTGCTGCCTGGCGTGCCTATTCCGGCACGTGCCGGGTAAAACGGGCGCTGACGCATAGTCCGTTCGAGCAGACCTTCGAACAGGATCGTGACTGGGGCGGCAGCAAGGTGATTTCCCGCAGCATCACGGTTGGCAAGCCCAGGGAGGAAGTGTTCGCGTTCTGTCGCGACCCCGCCAATCTGGGTGCGCTGATGCCTTGGATCGACGCCATCGAGCAGACCGGCGAACGCACTTATCGCTGGGTCGCCCATGGCCCGATGGACAAGACGTTGCACTGCGACCTCGAACAGTGCGAGCCCAAGGAAGACCGCAAGCTGCACTGGATCGCCGGGCCGGACACACGATTCAAGCACGATATCCAGATGCATTTCAGCGATGCCCCGGGCGGGCGCGGTACGCAGATCAAAGTCATTGTCGCTTGCCAGACGCCGCTCGGCGCGGCTGGCTACGCGCTGGCGGCGGCGATTTCCCGGTTCTCGGACAAAGCCTTGTTGAATGTGCTGCGCAGCATCAAGCAGCAGCTTGAAACCGGAGAAGTCAGCACGAACAGGATGCGCCCGGAACAGACGCAGGATTTCCTCTTCGTGCACCCTGCCACACGCGCGACTCAGGCACCCGCCAATGACTCATCCACTGCAAAATCCGAACTCAACGGAGGAACCGTCTGATGCGCGCATTGACTTGGCAAGGCCCCAACAAGCTTCAGGTCGAGACGGTCGCCGACCCCTCCATCCTCAACCCTCGTGACGCCATCGTGCGGGTGATCCTGTCCTCGGTGTGCGGCTCGGATTTGCACTTGCTGGGCGGTTACGTACCGACCATGCAGGCCGGTGACATCATTGGTCACGAGTTCATGGGCGAGGTAGTGGAGACCGGCTCGGCCGTCACGCAATTCAAAAAGGGCGACCGGGTTGTCACGGTGTCGATTGTCGGCTGTGGAGAATGCGAGCACTGTCAGCGCTCGGACTTTTCCTGCTGTGACAATTCCAACCCGAACCCCACGGCGACAGACATTGCCTACGGCCAACCGGCGTGCGGCATCATCGGCTACAGCCATGCCTTCGGTGGTTATGCCGGCAGCCATGCGACCTATATCCGCGTGCCCTACGCCGACGTCAATCTATTCAGCATTCCCGAAGGCGTCAGCGATGAGCAGGCAGTGTTTGTCTCCGACGCAGTGCCTACCGGCTATTTCGCCGCCGACAACGCCGACATTCAGCGCGGCGATACGGTAGCCGTCTGGGGCTGCGGCGGCGTCGGGCTGATGGCGATCACCAGCGCCTACCTGCTGGGCGCCGAACGGGTGATCGCCATCGACCGCTTTGCCGATCGATTGCGCCTGGCCGAGGAAAAAGCCGGGGCCATCGCCCTCAACTACGAGACCACCGATGTGCATGCCGCCTTGCTGGAGCTGACCGGCGGTCGTGGGCCGGATCGCTGCATCGATTGCGTTGGCATGGAGGCCCACGGCACCGAGGTCGATTATTTCTACGACAAGACCAAGCAGATGCTGCGCCTGCACACCGAGCGCGGAACGGTGCTGCGCCAGTCGATCCGCGCCTGCCGCAAAGGCGGGACGGTGTCGGTGGTCGGGGTCTATGGCGGCCTGCTGGACAAATTCCCGATGGGCGCGATCGTCAACAAATCCCTGACCCTGCGTTCTGGCCAGCAACCGGGGCAGCGCTACGTGAAGCGCTTGTTCGAACACATTCAGAACGGCGAGCTGGACCCCTCCTACCTGCTGACCCATCCCATGGGGCTTGAGCAGTCGGTGGAAGGCTATGGGATGTTCAAGGAAAAACGCCAGGATTGTCTGCGGGCGGTATTTCGGCCGGAGTGAAGCTCGTGGCGAGGGAGCTTGCTCCCGCTCGGCTGCGCAGCAGTCGTAGATCGGCGGGCGCGGTTTGCCTGATGCACCGTGTCGGGCCATCTGGGGCCGCTGCGCAGCCCAGCGGGAGCAAGCTCCCTCGCCACGAGAGCGAGTGCGCGCCAGCGGCGGGATTGATTGTCGGCGCATTTTCCCCTTGCCCGGATCGACGCACTGGTGGATAAGACACAGCTTTGTCGCCCTGCGAATGTTTCCATGCCCCGTATAGGTCTCCCCCAGGCTTCAAGTGTCCGCCTGCTCGTCTTCCTGCTGTTCTCCATCCAGCTGGTTTCCATGGGCGCGATGGAAATGAGCGGGCCGTTCTGGCCTGTGCATTTGCGCCAGCTGACCACCAACGACGCGCTGTTCAGCTTTGCCAGCACGGCGGTGTACGTCGGCCCGATGCTGGGTATCATCCTGACCAGTGCCTTCTGGGGCCGGATCGGTGATCGTTACGGCCACAAGCTGATGATGATTCGCGCGCTGGCGGGGCTCTCGTTGACCCAGCTCGGGCTGGCATTGAGCAGCGATATCTGGACGATCCTGGTCCTGCGTTTCCTGCAAGGCGCCTTTGCCGGTTATATCGCCCCGGCCCAGGCCTATGGGGTGAGCATCGAGGCACCGTCGCGGCGGGCCAGGCTGTTTGCGCTCCTGCAGATTTCCACGAACGTCGGTTCGTTGCTCGGGGCGGTGGTCGGCGGGCTGATTCTCGATCATGCGACGTTTTTCTGGATCAACATCGTGGCCTCGGGCCTCTGCGCCGTATGTACCGTTGTCGCGGCGCTGGCGTTGCCCAACGTGGCACCAGTAAAAAAAGCACCGCTGGCAGGCAAGCCTCCCCTGCCGCCCAGGCTGTTCGACCCGGCGATCAATTGGCTGCTGGGCATCATGGGCCTGCTGCTGCTGGCGCGAATGCTGCCACAGACTTCGTTTTCCTTGTACGTGGGGACGACCTTCGAGGTCAGCAATGCCATGGTCGGGCTTTGCTACGGCTTGCTAGCCCTGGGCTTCATTCTTTGTGCGACGTCCTGGTCGCGCTACTTCGAACGGCGCAATCCGGCGCAAACGCTGCAGGCCATGGCGAGCATTGTCCTCGGCCTGGTCATCGTCACCGCCGTGGCCGGCCTGACGCGCCAGCCGGTCGTCTTCGCCCTCGCCTATTTCATCTGGGGCCTGCTGTTGGGCGCAACCACGCCAGTGCTGACGGCGCTTATCTCCAGAAGTGTCGACAACAGTCGCCAAGGCCAGGTGCTGGGGTTGGCCCAGGGCGTTTCACAGACGGCATCGATCATTGGCATCTCCCTTGGCGCATTGCTCAGCCAGGTGTATGGCCTGGAGCACATTTTCCTTTATGTCGGCCTCGCCTACGCAATCGCACTGGTGCCCTTGATGCTACTGCGCCACAAACCACTCGGAATCGCCGACAGGGCTGGCGAATAGCGACACAAACCGAAAATGCCCGTCTATCAACCTTGCGCGGCACTGAGCGCCTCCACTACTATTGGGAATAATTCTCACTATCAAAAAAATACAACAGCCATGAGCGATCCAGGGTCAGCGGTCAACGATTGTCACCTGCGCACCGTCGCAGACCTCTACAGCGGACACCATGGCTGGTTGTACGCCAGGCTTTATCGAAAACTGGGCAATGCGCTGGACGCCGCCGACCTGGCCCATGACACGTTCATTCGCATCCTCGCCTCGAAGGTGGCGGTGATCGAGGAACCGCGTGCGTACCTGAGCTGCGTCGCCGGGGGCATCCTGGTCAACTGGTTCCAGCGCAAGGCACTCGAACGCGCCTACCTCCAGGCACTGGCGACATTGCCCGAGCCCGAAGCGCCATCACCCGAACGACGCTTGCTGGTGCTCGAGACACTGCATGAAATCGACGCCATGCTCGACACCCTGCCACCCTTGGTAAAGCGTGCGTTCCTGCTGTCGCAGATCAACGGCCTGAAATATGACGACATCGCCACGCAACTCGGCGTTTCGCTGATCACCGTCAAGCGCTACATGAAACAGGCTTTCCTGCACTGCCTGATGCTGGTGGACTGAATGTCCGCCCATGACCGCCACGCCCTCGACCCGGCCATTCTCAACGAAGCCGCCGATTGGCTGATGCGCCTGAGCGAAGGCAGCGTCAACGACGCCGAACGCCTGGAGTGGGAACGCTGGCGTACCAGCAGCCCGGCCCACCGCCAGGCCTGGGCGCGGGCCGAACTGCTGCTGAGCAAGCTGCAAGGCTTGCCGCCCGCGCTGGCGATGCCGGCGCTGGACCGCCCGAGCAATCCGGCGCGGCGTGCCGCCATGGGCAAGCTGGCCGCCCTGCTCGCCCTGGCGCCATTGGCCTGGGGCAGCTGGAAGCTCAACGACTGGCAACAGTGGACCGCCGATTACCGCGCTCCGGTGGGCGAGCGGCGCGACCTGACCCTGACCGACGGCACCCGCCTGACGTTGAACACCGACACCGCAATCGATGTGTTTTTCGACGAACACCAGCGCCTGCTGCTGTTGCGCCGAGGCGAAATACTGGTCCAGACCGCAGCAGACCCATCAGCGCTCGCCCGACCGTTCCGGGTGCAGACCGACGAAGGCCGGATGCAGGCGCTCGGGACGCGCTTCAGCGTTCGCGAAGACACCGGCCATACTCGCCTCGTCGTGCTGGAAGGCGCGGTGCGCATCGAGGTCAAGGGCATCGGCGAGCAAGTGGTCGGGGCTGGCCAGAGCAGCGGTTTTACCGCCCGGGGCATCGACGCCCTGAAACCTGTCGACAAGTCGGTGCTGGCCTGGACTCAGGGCATGCTGATGGCGGACAACATGCGCCTGGCGGATTTCGTCAACGAACTGAGCCGTTATCGCAACGGCGTCCTGCGTTGCGACCCGGCGATCGCCAACCTACGGATATCCGGCGCCTTTCCCCTGAACGACAGCCGGCAGACCCTGAACATGCTCGCCCGAACCTACCCCATCCGCGTCACATCCCGCCTGGGCGATTACTGGGTCATGCTGGCGCCGGCTTGAGCCCTGAAAAAATAATCGGGCGGGGCTGATACTTTTTTCAATCCTGGCTGGCTTAGAGAGCAAACCCTCTGCACAGGATCATCCCGCCATGCCCGTTGCCCGCCCCCTGCGTTCGGATTGCAAGCTGAATCTGGCGATTCGCAGTGCCATGCTCAGCGTTGCACTTTCCACCTTGAGCCCGTGCACCTGGGCGGCACCGGACGCGCCGCTGGACAACGTTGCCAGCCAGTCCTACAACATCCAGCCAGGTCCCTTGGGTGCCACGTTGTCGGCGTTCGCCGTGCAGGCCGGCATCGCATTATCGTTTGAACCCTCCCTGACCCAAGGCTTGAACAGCCCGGGCCTTTCAGGGCAGTTCACCGCGCGTGAAGCATTTACCCGATTGTTGGCCGGCAGCGGCCTGGAACTGGTCGCCCGCGACGATGGCAGCTACACCCTGGAAAAATCCGCCGGCGACGGGGGGCTGGCCCTGGCGCCAACCACCATCAATGCCGCCGAGGTGCGCCCCGGGGATTTGCCGGCGACCTACAGCGGTGGCCAGGTGGCCCGTGGCGGCCGGGTTGGCCTGCTGGGTAACAAGGACCTGATGGACACGCCATTCAGCGTCAGCAACTACACCTCGACCCTGATGAAGGACCAGCAGGCCGTGACCGCCGCCGACGTGCTGGAGCGCGACTCCTCGGTGCGCTCTACCGGCCAGACCGGCGGCATCGTCGATTCGTTCTTCATTCGCGGTTTCCCGGTGGGCGAAGGCAACCTGGGTGAGCTGGCGTTCGACGGTGTGTACGGCGTGGCACCCAACTACCGGGTGTTCACTGAATACGCCGAGCGCATCGAGGTCATCAAGGGCCCGGCTGCGCTGCTGTACGGCATGTCGCCCAACAGCGGCGTCGGTGGCGTGATCAACATCGTGCCCAAGCGCTCGCTGGACCAGGACCTGACTCGCGTTACCGCCAGCTACGCCATGGACACCCAGGCAGGCGGGCATGTCGACATCAGCCGCCGCTTCGGCGAGGAACGCCGCTTCGGTGTGCGCATCAACGGCAGCCTGCAGGGTGGCGACACCGCGATCGACAAGCAGTCCCGGGATGTCGGCATCGGTGCGATCTCCCTGGATTACCAGGGCGACCGGTTCAGGACCAGCCTGGACCTGATCAGCCAGGAAGAACAGTGGGACGCACCCTCCCGGCCGTTTGCCATCGCCAGCGGTGTCGAGGTGCCTTCGGCGGCCAACGGGCGCAGCAACGTGACCCAGGAATGGGGCTGGTCCGAAACCCGCGACAAGTCGGCGCTGCTCAGTGGTGAATATGACCTGAGCGACAACCTGACGGTATTCGGCCACGCCGGGGGCGGCAGGTCCGATGTGGCACGACTGTCGGACCAGACCCCGACGATTCTCAACAGCGCCGGCGACACCCGCTCGATACCGGGCTACTACAAGTTCGAGGTAGAGCGCTACACGGTCGATGCCGGTGCCCGTGCCCGCTTCGAAACCGGTCCGGTCAGCCACAGCGCCACCTTGCAGGCCAGCCGCTATCGCGATGAATTGCGCCGAGGAATCAATTCTGGCGCCCCGGTCTTTTCGAATATCTATCACCCGGTGGCGCGCGACAAACCGTCCATCGCGTCGCCCGATGTGGCGAAGGTCTCGGATACCGAACTGTCCGGCGTGGCCCTGGCCGATACCTTGTCGATCCTCGATGAACGGGTCCAGGTAACGCTTGGCCTGCGCAAGCAGAGCATTAAATCAAACAACTACAACACTCTCGGGAATGTCACCAGCGCCTATGACGAAAGCGAAACCACGCCTTTGTTCGGCGCGGTGGTCAAGCCCTGGGAACATGTGTCGTTCTACTACAACTACATCGAAGGCCTGAGCAAGGGCGACACCGCGCCGGCCACTGCGAGCAACTCGGGCGAAATCTTCAAGCCCTACATCTCTCGCCAGCAGGAGGTCGGGGTCAAGGTCGACTACGGCACGTTCACCTCGACCCTGGCGCTGTTCCAGATCAAGAAGCCCGCCGGCGAATTGACCAACGGCACGGCCGGTGGCGTGTATTCGGTCCAGGGCGAGCAGCGCAACCGCGGCATCGAACTGAACATGTTCGGCGAACTGCGCGAGGGTACGCGCCTGCTCGGTGGCGTCACCTTGCTCGACGGCGAACTCACCAAAAGCGGGACCGCCGCCAATCGCGGCAACAAACCGGTGGGCGTGCCCGAAGTGCAGGCCAACCTCTGGGCCGAATGGGACACCCCCTGGGTCCAGGGCCTGACGTTGACCAGTGGAGCGATCTACACCGGCAGCCAATACGTCAACCAGGCCAATACCCAAGAGCTCGATCCGTGGACACGCTTTGATGCCGGCGCCCGCTACAGCACGGTACTCGATGGCCGGCCGACCACGCTGCGCGCCACGGTGCAGAACGTATTCGACCGCGAATACTGGTCCGGCGTGGCCTCCTACGGCGCGTTCTCCCAAGGCGCGCCACGCACCCTGTTGCTTTCAGCGACGGTCGACTTCTGATTGCGCCTCGCCCCGAACAGCGCGTGCACCGCTGGCGGGGCGATCCCTGACAAGGTTCCAACCATGCAGATTCCACTTCTGACGCGCTCATCGCTCACCGCCTGGCTGCTGGGTGCTGCCGCCCTGTTGCTGAGCGGCCTGTGTTTTTCAGGCACCTCGCCTGTCACCACAACCACCGTCACCGACTTGCTCGGCCGCCAGGTCCAGGTGCGCATTCCGGTGCAACGGGTCATCCTCGGCGAAGGTCGCCAGTTGTACCTCGTCGCGGCACTCGACACCGACAACCCGATCCGCCGCATCGTCGGCTGGCGCAAGGACCTGATCCAGTCCGACCCGGACACCTACGGCGCCTACCTGCGGCGGTATCCGGCAATTGCCCGGATTCCGACCTTCGGCGGTTTCGAAGACGGCACCTTCGACATCGAGCAAGCGATCAGCCAGCAACCGGACGTGATCGTCCTCAACATCGAGGCCCAGCACGCCACCGAAGACGCACGCTACATCGAGAAACTCGATGCGCTGGGCATTCCGGTGGTCTACGTCGACTTTCGCAACAACCCGATGCAGAACACCGAACCGACCATGCGCCTGTTTGGCCAGCTGTTCGGCGAAGAGGCACGCGCCGAGGCGTTCATCGCCTTTCGCAACCAGCAGATCCGTCGCGTCACCGATGTGATCCAGGCCCGCCAGCCGCCCCGCCCGAAAGTGTTCATCGAACGCATCGGTGGCTACACCGACGATTGCTGCCTGAGTTTCGGCAACGAAAATTTCGGCCGTTTCGTCGAGCTGGCCGGGGGCCGCAACATTGCCAGCGCAATCATTCCCAACACCTTTGGCCAGTTGAACGCGGAACAGGTGATCGTCGCCAACCCGGAACAGGTGGTGGTCACCAGCGCCAACTGGGAGGCCTTTGCGCCGGGCGGGCACTGGGTCGGTGTCGGGCCCGGTGCCGATCTGGCCGAGGCGCGGCGCAAATTGCAGTGGTACACCGCCCGCCCGGCCTATGCCGGGATCAAGGCTCAGCAAACCCAGGGCTTTCATGCCATCTGGCACCAGTTCTACAACAGCCCCTACCAGTTCATCGCCATCCAGCAACTGGCCAAGTGGTTCCATCCGGAGCTGTTCACCGACCTGGACCCCGACGCGACGTTTCGCGAGTTCCACCAGCGCTTCTTGCCTGTGCCCTATGAGCCAGGCTATTTCGTCAGCCTCAAGCCCGCGCAGGCCCAACCATGAATGGCCGTATCGAGGGGATCGCCCTGGGCACGATTTACCGCGAGCAGGTCTGGCGCAAACGCTTGATCCTGCTCGGCCTGGCCCTGTTGCTGCTGTTCAGCGTGCTGCTCGACCTGGCGCTCGGCCCGGCCAGCTACAGCCTGGATGAAGTGCTGGGCGCGCTGTTCTCTCCCGATGCCGCGGCGCCCCAGGTGCGGGTGGTGATGTGGGATATTCGCCTGCCGGTGGCGCTGATGGCCGTGGCCGTGGGCGCCGCGTTGTCCCTGGCCGGCGCGCAGATGCAGACCATCCTCAACAACCCGCTGGCGAGCCCATTCACCTTGGGCATCTCGGCGGCTGCCAGTTTCGGCGCGGCCCTGGGCTTGGCATTCGGCGTGGCCCTGGTGCCGGTGATCGCCCAATACATGGTGCCGCTCAATGCCTTTATCATGGCGATGCTCTCGGCGCTGCTGATCCATGTCTTGAGCCTGCGCCGGGGCATGACCAGCGAAACCATCGTGCTGCTCGGTATCGCCCTGGTGTTCACCTTCAATGCGCTGTTGGCGCTGGTGCAGTTCTTCGCCACCGAGCAGGCCGTGGCCGCCGTGGTGTTCTGGACCATGGGCAGCCTGACCAAGGCCACCTGGCCGAAACTCGGCGTGATCTGCCTGGTAATCCTCGTCACCTTGCCGATTTTTGCCCGCCGCGCCTGGGCCATGACCGCCCTGCGCCTGGGGGATGAAAAAGCCGCGAGTTTCGGCATCAACGTGCGCAAATTGCGCTTGCAGACCCTGGTCATGGTCAGCCTGCTGGCCGCGTTTCCAGTGGCATTTGTCGGCACCATCGGCTTCATCGGCCTGGTGGGGCCGCACATCGCCAGGATGCTGATCGGCGAAGACCAGCGTTTCTTCCTGCCGGCCTCGCTGCTGACCGGCGCGCTGATCCTGTCGGCCAGTTCGGTGGTGAGCAAGACCCTGATACCCGGGGCGATCTTCCCGATCGGCGTGGTCACGTCGCTGATCGGCGTGCCGTTCTTCATTTCTCTCATTCTGGGCGGCAGGAAACAGTCATGGTGACGATCGAGCTGCAAGGTGTCGGCGCTCGTTATGGTCGTCGGTCGATACTGGACGGGATCACTACGCCGCTGCTCACGGGTGGCGAGGTCGTGGCGGTGGTGGGCCCCAACGCGGCCGGAAAATCGACCTTGTTCAAACGCATCGCCGGCCTCATCGACGGCCCCGGCCATGTTCGCCTGGAAGGCTCGCTCCGGGGCCAGCAGGGCATTTGCTACATGCCGCAGAACCTCAACGCCAACGCCCGGCTGACGGTCTACGAATCGGTGCTGCTCGCGCGCAAACAGCAGGCGCCCGGCTGGACAGTACAAGCTGATGAGCTGGAAGTGGTGGACCGCATCCTCGCGTCGTTGGGCATCAGTGATTTGTCGTTTCGCAACCTCGGTGAACTGAGCGGTGGGCAACAACAACTGGTGTCGATCGCCCAGACGCTGGTGCGCGAGCCCGAAGTCCTGTTGATGGACGAACCCACCAGCGCCCTGGACATGCACCGCCAGGTCCAGGTCCTGAGCTTCATGCGCGCCCTCGCCCGCCAACATTCGATCATCGTGTTCATTGCCATTCACGACCTGAACCAGGCGTTGCGCTTTGCCGACCAGGTGCTGGTCATCGCCGAGGGCACCCTGCAAGGCTGCGGTCGAAGTGAAGAAGTGATCACCGAGCAGATGCTGCGCAACGTGTATCGGGTCCAGGCCCGGATCGAACTCTGTTCAAGGGATGAGCGGCACATCATCGTGGACGACGTGGTTTGAGTGGGTAGCGTGGCGAGGGAGCTTGCTCCCGCTCGGCTGCGCAGCAGTCGTAGACCGGCGGGCGCGGTTTGCCTGATACACCGTGTGCAGCAATTGGGGCCGCTGCGCAGCCCAGCGGGAGCAAGCTCCCTCGCCACGAGAGCGGGTGTGCACCCGTGTATCTTCGCAGCTTCGCCGCCGCTGTTATTTGCAGGATCAAATTCGCTACAGTCGATCCGCGCTGGCAAATACAACGCATCACCGTGGCGAGGGAGCTTGCTCCCGCTCGGCTGCGCAGCAGTCGTAGACAGGCGGGTCCGGTTTGCCTGATATGCCGTGTGCAGCAATTGGGGCTGCTGCGCAGCCCAGCGGGAGCAAGCTCCCTCGCCACGAAAGCGGGTGTGCACCCGTGTATCTTCGCAGCTTCGCCGCCGCTGTTATTTGCAGGATCAAATTCGCTACAGTCGATCCGCGCTGGCAAATACAACGCATCACCGTGGCGAGGGAGCTTGCTCCCGCTCGGCTGCGCAGCAGTCGTAGACAGGCGGGTCCGGTTTGCCTGATATGCCGTGTGCAGCAATTGGGGCCGCTGCGCAGCCCAGCGGGAGCAAGCTCCCTCGCCACGAAAGCGGGTGTGCACCCGTGTATCTTCGCAGCTTCGCCGCCGCTGTTATTTGCAGGATCAAATTCGCTACAGTCGATCCGCGCTGGCAAATACAACGCATCACCGTGGCGAGGGAGCTTGCTCCCGCTCGGCTGCGCAGCAGTCGTAGACAGGCGGGTCCGGTTTGCCTGATATGCCGTGTGCAGCAATTGGGGCCGCTGCGCAGCCCAGCGGGAGCAAGCTCCCTCGCCACGAAAGCGGGTGTGCACCCGTGTATCTTCGCAGCTTCGCCGCCGCTGTTATTTGCAGGATCAAATTCGCTACAGTCGATCCGCGCTGGCAAATACAACGCATCACCGTGGCGAGGGAGCTTGCTCCCGCTCGGCTGCGCAGCAGTCGTAGACCGGCGGGCGCGGTTTGCCTGATACACCGTGTGCGGCAATTGGGGCCGCTGCGCAGCCCAGCGGGAGCAAGCTCCCTCGCCACGATTTGAGGCAGTCGCGGCCCGGCGTTGTTATGGGTAACATAGCGGCCTTTCCCGCAGTCTTTCTGCGCCCTGCCGAATAAGCCCCATTCCATGCCTTTTGAACTCAGCGTCGACCTCTCCACCCTCGCTATCCTTGCCGTCGTCGCGTTCATCGCCGGCTTCATCGACGCCATCGCCGGCGGTGGCGGGCTGCTGACCACGCCGGCGCTATTGACCGCCGGCCTGCCACCGCACCTGGTGCTGGGCACCAACAAGCTCAGCTCGACCTTTGGCTCAGCCACGGCGAGTTTTACCTTTTACAAGCGCAAGCTGTTTCACCCACGGCAATGGACCCACGCCCTCGTCGGCACGCTGGTCGGTGCCTTGGTCGGCGCCGTCGTTGCTCATTACCTGCCCGCCGAGTGGCTGAACAAGATGCTGCCGGTGATTGTCTTTGCCTGTGGCCTGTACCTGTTGTTCGGCGGCACGCCCAAGGCGCCGCTGGACAGCAATGCGCCGATCAAGAAGACGTGGCAGTCATCCCAGGGTTTCACCTTGGGTTTCTACGACGGCGTGGCCGGCCCGGGCACCGGTGCGTTCTGGACCGTCAGCAGCCTGCTGCTCTACCCCATCGACCTGGTCAAGGCCAGCGGCGTGGCCCGCAGCATGAACTTCGTCAGTAACATTGCGGCGCTGTCGGTGTTCATCTTTTCGGGCCAGGTGGATTGGATCATCGGCCTGAGCATGGGCCTGTCGGTGATGGTCGGCGCGTTCTTCGGCGCGCGCACCGCCATCAGCGGCGGCGCGAAGTTCATCCGCCCGGTGTTCATCACCGTGGTGCTGGGCCTGACCGTGCGCCTAGCCTGGCAGCACTGGTTCAGCGTGGCCTAGACGTCGGGCGACATACAGGTCGATCAGGTAGCGGGCGATGGAGCGCGAGGCCGGCAACGGCGGCAGGTCATGGACGCTGAACCATTGGGCGTCCTCGATCTCGTCTTCCTGAGGCACGATCTCACCGCCGGCATACTCGGCATGAAAACCCAGCATCATCGAATGGGGAAACGGCCAGCACTGGCTGCCCACGTATTGGATGTTCTTCACTTCGATGCTGACCTCCTCGCGTACCTCCCGGACCAGGCAATCCTCGGCCGACTCGCCCGGCTCGGCAAACCCGGCCAGGGTGCTGTAGACACCGGTGACAAAGCGCGGCGAACGCGCCAGCAAGACCTCATCGCCACGGGTAATCAGCACGATCATGCTCGGCGAGATTCGCGGGTAATGCCGCAGATCGCATGCCTCACAGTACATCGCCCGCTCTCGCGGCACCTGTATCATGCGCTGGCCGCAACTGCCACAAAAGCGATGTTCGCGAGCCCAGGTGCCGATCTGCGCCGCATAACCCAGCACCTTGAACAGCGTGTGGTCGTCCTCGAGCATGAAGGCCCGCAGGCCTTTCCAGTTGCAGCCGGGAATCTCCAGCGAGCTATGCAGTTCCAGCAGGTAGACCGGCTCGCCGTCGAGATAGCCAATGCCGTGCTCGGCGAGAATCGACACATCCTGGCGCTTGAGCCACTCGCGGGGAAACAGTGCGCCGTTGTCGTCGTAGAGAAAGCCCTCCGGGCTGCGGGCCACGGCCCAGCCGCCCGCGAGGTCGGTGTCGAGTACTGCGGTGGTCCAGCGTGAAATCATGATCGATCAATCCAGAAATTCGGGTTTCTGTTTGCTCATATGGGCGGCCATGGCCACGCGCAGGTCATTCGATTGCAACATGGCGGCATTCCACGTGGCGACGTATTCCAGCCCGTCGTCGATGCCGTGATCACGCATGTAGCCAATCATTTCCTTGGTGCCGGCTATGGCGATCGGCGACTTGGCGGCGATCTCCCGGGCGATGCCCATCACTCCGTCAAGCAGGCTGGCGGTATCGCTGTAGACACGATTGACCAGACCAATGCTGCGCGCTTCGTCGGCACCAAAGGTGCGCCCCGTATAAGCGAGTTCACGCAGCATGCCGTCCCCGATGATCCGGGGCAAGCGTTGCAATGTGCCAACATCGGCCGCCATGCCGATGTCGATTTCCTTGATGGAGAATTGCGCATCCTCGGCCGCGTAGCGCATGTCGCAGGCAGAAATCAGGTCGATGGCACCGCCCAGGCAATAACCCTGGATCGCCGCGAGAACCGGTTTGCGGCAATTGTCCACGGCGTTGAACGAGGCTTGCAGTTCGAGGATCTTGCGCCGCAGCACACGGGCATTGCGACCGACGTCCTTGCCCAGTTCGTTCGCCACGCCGGCCAGCATCATCAGATCGATACCCGACGAAAAATGCTTGCCGGCACCGCTCAGGACCACCACCCGCACTTCGTCGGTATCGTCGATCCACTGGAAGATCTCGATGATCTCGCTCCAGAACGCGGCGTTCATGGCATTGATCTTGTCGGGGCGATTGATCTGCACATGGGCGATTTTGTCTGCAAGTTCGACGTGGAACGCTTGGTATTGCGACATGGCAGTGATCCTTTACCGGTTGAAAAGAGGCCTGAACTATACCAAGCCATCGCCAAGGGACGTAGGCAGCGCATCGGCCAAAAGCGGGACTGGCTTCGCCGAAAGCCACTGTGGGAGCGAGCTTGCTCGCGATAGCGGTGGTTCAGCCAAGGAGATGTCGCCTGGGCTGCCGCCATCGCGAGCAAGCTCGCTCCCACATGGATAGCGCTGGGTATCAGTCCGCTGCTGGCTGTTCGCTCGCCTGCAACTGCCCATCCCACCCGCCGCCCAGCGCCGCGATCAGTTGCACGCTGGCGATCAACCGGCTCTGTTGCAGGCTCAGCATGCTGCGTTCGTTGCTCAGGGCGGTGGCCTGGACGGTTACCACGTCGAGATAGCCGATCAAGCCGGCCCGGTACTGGTTCTGGGTCAGGCGCAGGGACTCGCGGGCGGCGTCCAGGGCTTCCTGGCGCACGCGGGCTTCGTCTTCGAGCACCTTGAGCTGGATCATGTAGTTCTCGACTTCGCGAAAACCGTCGAGCACGGTCTGCCGATAGGTCGCCACGGTCTGGTCGTACGCCGCGACGCTGCGGTCGACTTCCGCCGAGCGCTGGCCGCCGTCGAACAGCGTCATCGCCAGCTGTGGCCCGACCGACCAGAAGCGGTTCGGCACACTTATCCAGTTATCATAGGTACTGCTGTTGTAGCCGCCACTCAGGCTCAGGGTCAGGTCCGGATAATAGGCCGCCTTCGCCACGCCGATGTTGGCGTTGGCGGCCATCACCGAGCGTTCCGCCGAAGCGATGTCCGGACGTCGTTCGAGCAATTGCGAGGGCACCGCCACCGGGACCTGCGGCAGCGCCGGGACGTCCTCGGTTTCGGCCAGGCTGAATTCGGCCGGAGGCAGGCCGATCAGCACGGCGATGGCATTTTCGAACTGGGCCCGCTGCCAGATCAGGTCGATCAAGTCGCCCTGGGTGGTCTTGAGCTGGTTCTGCGCCTGGGCCACCGCGTCCTTGCCCGACACCCCTGCGCGGTACTGGTTTTCGGTCATTTTTAATGAGCGCTGATAGTTATCGACCGTGGTCTGCAACAAGCGCTTCTGTTGGTCGATGACCCGTAACTGCAAGTAGTTCTGCACCAGCTCGGACTGCTGGCTCAGGCGCATCGCCGCCAGGTCGGCAAAGCTGGCTTGCGCGCTGGCTTCATCGGCTTCCAGGGTGCGGCGCAACTTGCCCCAGACATCCGCTTCCCAACTCACCCCGGCCTGGGCGCTGTAGGTGTCGCGAATGCCGCTGGAAGAACTGCTCAGGCTCGAACTGCTGCTGCCGGTGCCTTGGCTGGAGCGGTTCTTGCCGACGGTAAGGTCGACCGTTGGGAAAAAAGCTCCCCGCGCACTGCGCGCCAACGCCTGGGCCTGACGATACTGGGCTTCGGCCTGGGCCACGGTCTGGTTGGATGCGTTGAGCTTTGCCACCAGCTCATTCAGCCGGGCGTCGCTGTACAGCTCCCACCAGGCGCCCCGGGCCAAGGCGTCGCCGGGGTTGGCCTGGCGCCACCCTTGGGCTTCCTTGTACTGCACCGGCGCAGCGGCCTCCGGGCGCTGGTAATCCGGGCCGATCGCGCAAGCACTGAGCAGCGCAACGCACAGCGCCAGGCTCAATACCCGCGAGCCACGGGCGGCTGCCAGCGGTGCGGCAAGGTTGAAAAGCGAACGGTCGGTCATAGCGGAGTTTCCAGGGCAGCATCGGTGCGCACCCCACGCCAGCGGTTGAAGCGGTGGCGCAGGTTATCGAGATAAAGGTAAACCACCGGCGTGGTGTAAAGCGTCAGGACCTGGCTGAACACCAGGCCGCCGATGATGGTCAGGCCCAGCGGCTGGCGCATCTCCGAACCTTCGGCACCGCCGAGCAACAGCGGCAAGGCACCGAGGATCGCCGCCACCGTCGTCATCAGGATCGGCCGCAAGCGCAACAGGCAGGCGCTGCGGATCGACTCCAACGGCGTCTGGCCGGCGCGCTCCAGTTGCAGCGCGAGGTCGATCATCAGGATCGCGTTTTTCTTCACCACGCCAATCAGCAGGAACAGACCCAGCAGCGAGATCAGGCTGAACTCGCTGCCCAGCACGTAGATCGACAGCAACGCGCCAACGCCGGCCGAAGGCAACGTGGACAGGATGGTCAACGGGTGGATGTAGCTTTCATACAGCACGCCCAGAACCAGATACACCGCCAGCAGCGCCCCGAGCACCATGAACGGCTGGCTTTTCTGGGTGGCGGCGAAAGCGTCGGCGGTCCCGGCCATTTTCGCGATGACGTCTTCGGGCATCCCCAGCTTGGCAATCGCCCGTTCAATGGCGGCCGTGCCCTGCTCCACGGTCACGCCTTCGGCCATGTCGAAGGAGATGCCCTCGGAAGCGAACTGGCCTTCGTGGCTGACCCGGTCGTCTTCCAGGCTGTTCTCGTAATGGGCAATTGCGGACAGCGGGACCCGCGCGCCATCGGCGGTAATCACCTGGACCTGTTCGAGGGTATTGGGGTCCCGGGCGTATTTGGGATTGACCTCCATGACTACCTGATACTGGTTGAGGCTGTCGTAGATGGTTGATATCTGCCGCTGGCTGTAGGCGTTGTTCAATACCGATGTGACCATGTCCATGTCGATGCCCAGGCGCTTGGCCTGGTCGCGGTCCACAATCAGGGTTACCTGCTGTGCCCCGCCACCGTCACGGGCATCGATGGCGGTAAGCTCCGGCAAGGCGCGGAACGCCGCGACGACCTTGGGGTACCACTCGCGCAGCGACGCCAGGTCGGCGCTCTGCAGGATGTAGGAATATTGCGAGGTGGTCTGCTCGCGGCCGCCACCAAATTGCAGGTCCTGGTCGGCCATCAGCATCAACTGGCCGCCGGGCACCTTGGGCATCTCCTTGCGCAGGCGCTCGATGACTTTCTGCGCGGAAATGCGGCGCTCGTTGATCGGCTTGAGGCGCACCAGCATGAAGGCATTGTTGGTGCCGTTGTTGCCGCCGATAAAACCGGCCACGCTCTGTACGGCCTCGTCCTTGAGCACCGCGCGACGGAAGATTTCCATCTTCGGTTGCATCACGTTGAACGACAGCCCGTCGTCACCGCGCACGAAGCCGATCAACTGGCCGGTGTCCTGCTGGGGCATGAAGGTTTTCGGCACCACTACATACAACGCGATGTTCACGCCAATGGTCACCAGCAGGCTGAGCAAGGTCAGGCGTCGATGGCGCAGTACCCAGTCCAGCGTGCGCGCATAGCCACGGACCATTCTTTCGTTGGCGCCCTGGCTCCAACGCTGCAAGCGGTTCTCCTGCCCTGGCACGTGAGGCTTGAGCCAGCGCGCACAGAGCATCGGCGTGAGCGTGAGGGACACGATAAGCGAGACGACGATGGCCGCCGCCAGGGTGATGGAAAACTCACGGAACAGGCTCTCGACGATCCCGCCCATGAACAGGATCGACAGGAACACCGCCACCAGCGAGGCGTTCATCGACAGCAGCGTGAAGCCCACCTCCTCGGCCCCCATATACGCGGCCTTCAGCGGCGGCACGCCCTCATCGATGTGCCGGGAGATGTTTTCCAGCACCACGATGGCATCGTCCACCACCAGCCCGGTGGCGAGGATCAACGCCATCAGCGACAGATTGTTCAGCGAGAAACCGTACAGGTACATCACCGCGAACGTGCCCACCAGCGACACCGGCACCGCCAGGGTCGGGATCAGCGAAGCGCGGAAATTGCCGAGAAACAGGAACACCACCAGTACCACCAGGGCGACGGCGATCAGCAAGGTCATTTCCGCTTCGTGCAGGGTCGCCTTGATCACCGGCGAGCGATCCATCGCCAGGTTCAGCTTGACGCTGGCGGGCAACACGGCCTGCAAGGCCGGCAACTGGGCCTTGATCTCGTTGACGGTCTCTATGATGTTGGCGCCGGCCTGGCGATTGATCACCAGCAACACGGCGGCATCGTCGTTGAAGAAACCGCTGTTGTAGCGGTCCTCGACGCCGTCGCTGACCTTGGCCACGTCCTTGAGCCGCAATACCGAGCCATCCTGGTAGCGGATGATCAGTGTTTCGTAATCCTTGGCCTTTTCCAGTTGGTCGTTGGCCTGGACTTGCCACATCCGCTGGTCGTCCTCGACCGAGCCCTTGGGCCGGCGCACGTTGCTGTTGGCAATCGCCGTTCGCACGTCGTCCAGCGCCACGCCGTACTGATTGAGCAATTGCGGCTCCAGTTCGATGCGCACCGCCGGCAGCGAACTGCCGCCGATCTGCACCTCGCCCACGCCCGACACCTGGGACAGGCTCTGGGACAGAATGGTCGAGGCCAGGTCGTAGAGCTGGCCTTTCTCCAGCACATCCGAGGTCAGCGACAGCACCATGATCGGCGCCTGGGACGGGTTGACCTTCTTGTAGGTCGGCATGCTGCGCATCCCGCTGGGCAGCAGGTTGCGCGAGGCGTTGATGGCCGCCTGCACCTCCCGGGCCGCACCGTTGATGTCGCGGTCCAGGTCGAATTGCAGGATCACCCGGGTCGAACCCTGGCTGGACCGACTGCTCATGGTGTTGACCCCGGCGATCGCGCCGAAGGAACGCTCCAGCGGCGTCGCCACGGTAGAAGCCATTACCTCGGGACTCGCCCCCGGCAGGTTGGCCTGGACCACGATCACCGGGAAATCCATCTGCGGCAGCGGCGACACCGGCAGCAAGCCAAAGCACACACCGCCGAGCAGCATGATGGCGAAGCTCAGCAGCATGGTCGCCACGGGGCGGCGGATGAAGGGGCCGGAGAGGTTCACTGGTCGCCGCTCCAGCTTTCAACCAACAGGCTCTTGTGGCGAGGGAGCTTGCTCCCGCTGGGTCGCGCAGCGGCCCCTTTTGTGAGCGCTGCACACTCAAGCGGGAGCAAGCTCCCTCGCCACGGAAAGCACCCATGGAGTCCGGACGTCATACCCGCACCTCTTTCTCCTCAGGCCGGGCAAACCGACGGCCCAGACGATCGAAGTACAGGTAGATCACCGGAGTGGTGAACAAGGTCAACACCTGGCTCACCAGCAACCCACCCACCATCACCAGGCCCAACGGCTGGCGCAACTCGGCGCCGGAGCCGGTGGCGAGCATCAGGGGCACCGCGCCAAACAGCGCCGCCAGCGTGGTCATCAGGATTGGCCGGAAGCGCAGCAACGCGGCCTGATAGATGGCCGTCTGCGGATCCAGGCCCTGGTTGCGTTCGGCATCCAGGGCGAAGTCGATCATCATGATCGCGTTTTTCTTGACGATGCCGATCAGCAGGATGATGCCAATGATCGCGATCATGCCCAGGTCATTGCCGGTGAGGATCAACGCCAGCAAAGCGCCGATGGCCGCCGAGGGCAAGGTGGACAGGATGGTGATCGGATGGATGTAACTTTCGTACAAGACCCCCAGCACGATGTACATGGTCACCACCGCAGCCAGGATCAACAGCAAAGTGCTCGACAACGATGCCTGGAACGCCTGCGCCGCGCCCTGGAACTCGGTCTGCACGCCCACTGGCATGCCGATGTCCTGCTGGACCTTTTCGATCACCTCTACCGCATGCCCGAGGGCCACGCCCGGCGCCAGGTTGAACGACATCATCACCGCCGGGAACTGGCCGATGTGGGCGATTGCCAGTTGCGCCTGACGCTCTTCGACACGGGCCAGGCTCGACAATCGGACCTGGCCGCCGTCGGTGGTCTTGACGTGGATCTGGTCCAGCGCCTGCGGCCCGATCCTTTCCCCGGCCTGGGCCTGCAGCACCACACGGTACTGGCTGGCCTGGGTATAGATGGTGGAGATTTGCCGCTGGCCGAAAGCGTCGTACAGCGCATCGGTGATGTTCGACACCGACACGCCCAGGCGTGAGGCGGCGTCGCGATCGATGACCAGGTAGACCTGCAAGCCCTTGTCCTGCAGGTCACTGGCGACATCGGTCAGTTCCGGCTGTTGGGCCAGGGCCTCGACCAGACGGCCGCTCCAGAGGCTGAGCAACTCGGCGTCCGGCGATGACAGGCTGAACTGGTACTGGGTGCGGCTGACGCGGTCTTCGATGGTCAGGTCCTGCACCGGCTGCATGAACAGGCGAATGCCCACCAGCCGGTCGAGCTGCGGTTGCAGGCGGGTGATGATCTCGCTGGCGCTGTCGTCCCGCTCGCTGTGGGGCTTGAGGTTGATCAGCAGGCGTCCGCTGTTGAGCGTGGCGTTGTCGCCGTCGACACCGATGTAAGAGGACAGGCTCTGCACCGCCGGGTCGGCGAGGATGACCTTGGCCAACTGCTGCTGGCGCTCGCTCATGGCGGCGAAGGAAATCGACTGCGGCGCTTCGGAAATGCCCTGGATCACGCCCGTGTCCTGCACCGGGAAAAAGCCCTTGGGCACGGCCAGGTACAACACCACCGTCAGCACCAGGCTGCCCACCGCCACCAGCAGGGTCAGCGGCTGATGCTTGAGCACCCATTGCAACTTGCGCCCATAGGCAGCGATCAACCAGTCGATCCAGGCACCGCTGGCCCGGTAGAAGCGGCCCTGCTGCTCTTCCTTGGGCTCGCGCTTGAGCAAGCGGGCGCACATCATCGGCGTCAGGGTCAGGGACACCACCAAAGAAATCAGGATCGCCACCGCGAGGGTGATGGCGAACTCACGGAACAATCGTCCGACCACGTCCGCCATGAACAACAGCGGGATCAGCACCGCGATCAACGACAGCGTCAGGGAAATCAGCGTGAAACCGATCTGCCTGGCGCCCTTGAGCGCGGCTTGCATCGGGCTGTCGCCCTCCTCGATGAAACGCGCAATGTTCTCCAGCATGACGATGGCATCGTCCACCACAAAACCGGTGGCGATGGTTAGCGCCATCAGGGTCAGGTTGTTGACGGAAAACCCGGCGAGGTACATCACGCCGAATGTACCGATCAACGACAGCGGCACGGCCACCGACGGAATGATCGTGGCGCTGACCCGCCGCAGGAACAGGAACGTCACCATCACCACCAGGGCAATCGCGATCAGCAATTCGTGCTGCACATCGGTGACGGAGGCGCGGATGGTCTGGGTGCGGTCGGTCAGCACGGTCACGTCGAGGCCGGCCGGCAGGTTATCGGTGATGCTCGGCAGCAGCGCCTTGATCCGGTCCACCACCTCGATGACGTTGGCCCCGGGCTGGCGCTGGATGTTCAGCAGCACGGCCTGGTTTTCGTTGGCCCAGGCGGCGAGGCGTTCGTTCTCCGCGCCGTCGACGATCTGTGCCACGTCCTTGAGCCGCAATGGCGCGCCGTTGGCGTAGGCCAGGATCAGTTCGGCGTAGTCCTTGGGCGAGGTCAGCTGATCGTTGGCGTCGAGCATCGAGACCCGCGTCGGGCCGTCGAAGTTGCCCTTGGGCTGGTTGACGTTGGAAGCGCCGATCAGGGTCCGTACATCGGCCAGGTTCAGCCCGGCGGCCGCAAGTGCCTCCGGGTTGACCTTGATCCGCACGGCCTGGCGCTGGCCGCCGGCGATGGTCACCATGCCAACGCCGCTGATCTGGGCGATCTTCTGCGCCATGCGCGTGTCCACCAGGTCATTGAGCTTGGGCAGCAGCATGGTCTTGGAGGTGATCGCCAGCGTCAGCACCGGGGTGTCCGCCGGGTTGACCTTGTTGTACACCGGCGGCGCCGGCAGATCGGTGGGCAACAGATTGGTCGCGGCGTTGATCGCGGCCTGCACCTGCTGCTCAGCGACATCCATGTTGATGTCCAGATTGAAACGCAGGGTAATCACCGACGCCCCGCCGGAACTGGTGGAAGCCATCTGGGTGAGGCCCGGCATCTGCCCGAACTGCCGCTCCAGGGGCGCGGTCACGGCGCTGGTCATGACGTCGGGACTGGCCCCCGGGTACAGCGTCATCACGCGGATGGTCGGGTAGTCGACCTGGGGCAGTGCCGACACCGGCAGCAGCCGATAGGCAATCAGGCCGGCCAGGACAATCGCCAGCATGCTCAACGTGGTGGCGACCGGGCGAAGGATGAACAGCCGCGAAAGATTCATGCGCCGCCCTTTTTCGCCTTGTCGGCCGCGGTCGGCTCAGTCGGGGCCGCGGCCGTCTTGCCTTGCAGGTGTTCGGTCGGCGTGGTCGGCACCTCCTGGCTGTCGTTGACCACTTCCACCTCGCTGCCCTCCTTCAAGCGGTCGGTGCCTTCGAGCACCACCCTGTCGCCAGCGGCGAGGCCCTCGGTGACAATGGTTTTTTCGCCATCGCTGGCACCGATCTTGAGCTTCCTGATGGTGACTTTCTTGTCGCCATCAAGGGCGTAGACGAAGGTGCCGTTGGTGCCGAACTGGATGGCTGCGGTCGGCGCCAGGACCACGCCCTTGAGGGTGTCGGCCAGCAGGCGCACGTTGACGAACTGGTTGGGAAACAGCGACTGGTCGCGGTTTTCGTAGCGCGCCTTGAATTTCAAGGTGCCGGTGGTGACGTCGATCTGGTTGTCCAGGCTTTGCAGAACACCGCTGGCCTGGAGTTTCACATCGCCACGGTCCCAGGCCTCGACCGGCAGCTTCGCCCCGCTGCGATAGCGGGCGAGCACGGTTTCGAGGTTGTTTTCCGGCAGGGTGAACACGACGCTGATGGGCTGGGTCTGGGTGATGACGGCCAGGGCCGTGGTGTCGTTGGCCGCTACCAGGTTGCCGATATCCAGTTGACGCAGACCTACGCGGCCGCTGATCGGCGCGCGGATCCTGGTGAATTCCAGGTTGAGCTTGGCGTCGTTGACCGCCGCCTGGTTGGTCTTGACCGTCCCCTGGTACTGGCCCACCAGCGCAGCGGCAGTATCGAGGGTCTGCTTGGCGATACTGTCTTCGGCGTACAGGCCGCGATAGCGCTCCAGGTCGACCTGGGCATTTTTCAGTTGGGCCTGGTTTTGCAGCAGCGTGCCTTCGGCCTGGAGCAAGGCATTCTGGTAAGGACGTGGGTCGATTTCCGCCAGCAGGTCGCCGGCCTTGACCATCTGCCCTTCTTCAAAGGCGATCTTCACCAACTCGCCGCCGACCCGGCTGCGAACGTTGATCGTATTGAGCGCGGTGACCGTGCCCAGCGCCTTGTAATACAGGGGAAAATCCCCGGTGACCGCTGGCGCCACCCGAACCGGAATCGGCCCCGTAGCCCCGCCAAACCCTGGCCGCATGCCACCCGAGCGCCCCGCGTGTCCAGCCGCGGCTTTCTGCTCTGCGCCGTTTTTCGGGTCGGTACTGGCGGGCCAGAACTTCCAGGCCAGCAGCGCGATGACCAGTACGACAAACAGGCCGAACAGCCAGCGACGGGATTTGCGGGAAACAGAGGATTGCATGGAGTGGTCAACCATTGGGCGCGTGAGCTTCTTTTACAGGAGGCTGAACGATAAGCACTGGCGGATATTTAGCAAAGCGCCTTTACCGGCAATTTACCTTGGGCTTACATTCCGCCCGGTTAGCTAAAGCCTTGAAACACAAATGAAAACGGCCTGGTCAGGCCAGGCCGTTAACAATTGTAATAAATACTTTATTTCAGAGCAGTTATTTCAAAGCAGCGAGTGCAGCGTCGTAGTTCGGCTCTTCAGCGATTTCCTTGACCAGCTCGCTGTGCAGCACGATGTCGTTTTCATCCAGCACCACCACGGCACGGGCGGTCAGGCCTTTGAGCGGGCCGTCGGCAATCGCAACGCCGTAGTTCTCAATGAACTCGGCACCGCGCAGGGTCGACAGGTTCTGCACGTTTTCCAGGCCTTCGGCACCACAGAAACGGGCCTGGGCGAACGGCAGGTCGGCGGAGATGCACAGCACTACGGTGTTGTTCAGATCGTTGGCCTGGGCGTTGAACTTGCGCACGGAAGTGGCGCAGGTCGGCGTGTCGACGCTTGGGAAAATATTCAGCACTTTGCGCTTGCCGGCGAAATCCTTCAGGGAAACGTCCGACAGATTGCCGGCAACCAGGGAAAAGGCTGGCGCCTTGGAACCGGCTTGGGGCAACTGGCCGTTGACTTGGACAGGGTTGCCTTTGAGAGTGACTTGAGCCATGAACGGATTCCTTCTGACAGGTTTGAAAATGGTGAGGCCGGAGTTAACCATGAAATGGTGCTCCGACCTATGCCTGCACACAAAAAGTCACGAGTGACCGGGCCTGCTATTTAGCCTTGAGCTGCAAATATGACTGATGCAGATCCGCCGCCCAGCCATCGATGACCCCTTTGACATCATCGGGCTTCATGACCTGGGACTCGTTCGACAACGGTTTACCCGTGCCCTTGCGCACCACCTGGGCGATTACCGCATTATTGCCACCGTCGAGAAACACCGCTTCGGTGCCCAGGGTGGTTTCCTGGTCACGAATGCCGCTGGCGGTACTGACCGCGGCGGCCACCAGGGCGATCGGAATCACTTCGTAGGGTTTCAGGCCCTCGGTCTTGCTGCTGACCGCGGTGATCGCCGCCCGCACCACCAGGACACCCGGGCCAGGGCTGGTCGCCAGCGGCAGGGACTTGCCAGCTTCACGCTTGAGCGCCTGGTCGTAGTAGCTGGTGATGCCGGCCAACGTTGCCGACGGGATCTTCACCGTCGCTTGCGGCTTGGGGTACAGCTGGGTCGGTTCGATATAGATGCGGGAGTACTTCGCCAGATCGATCTTCGGATCGACCCAGCGCATCACCTCGGCCCCCGACGGCGATTTTTCTTCCTTGAGCCGGCTGTAGTCCCCCAGGAATCCGGAATACTCGTCCGGCTGGGTGACTTTGCTGGAGCAGCCAGCGAGCGCGAGCGAGGCAATGCAAACGGTGCCGATCATGGAGGCGAACTTCATGCTGTTACTCCTGTAAGCCACACCCGACGGGGGGCGGAACTACAGGTATAGCCAATGCGCGGGGTTTTGCCCGGCCAAGCGTATTCAGCTTCGCTCGCGCGGTATAAGACTCTGCAACTGCTGAGCGAGGAAATTTGCATCGAAGACGTAGGTGTCCGGATCCTTCAACCCGTTGGTCCTGCGCCATTGCCACTGCGTTGATGGCGGCTGGCAAACCAGGGAAATGCTGCCGTGGCGAGTGGCGGTCAGGCCGATGATGGACAAGGAAATCAACCCGCCCGCGCCCATCACATCCGGCACAAACTCAACCGGTTTACCGGTAATGGACAAGGTCAGTTTTTCCGTCTTGAAAGTCGACGTCTCGGCAGGAACACTCGGCCCATGGGCGACATACGCGCCACGGCTCAACTCCAGCAGGTTCGGCGCCAGGACCGGTGCCAACCATTGCTCGATCTGCCCGTACAACGCCTCGATCCGCTCAGCCCATACCGCCGAGTGAGCCTGGTGCTGCTGCTTCTTGTGCGCTTCGCTGTCGGCGTAGTGACGGAGCATCTCGCCCAATTGCTGTACATCGTCCATGGCGCTGTTCCTTTATAAGGGGGTGTTGCGAAGCGCGATGATGACAGGTTCGCACGGCTGCGTACGCAAAAGAACCGTGCAGCCGCCTTCGCGAGCAGGCTCGCTCCCACAATGGACCGAAGGCACCAAGGATCCTGCTCCCCAGCCTCAATTGCCCCACCAGCACAGCTTTTGTGGCGAGGGAGCTTGCTCCCGCTGGGTTGCGCAGCAACCCCAAATCGTCGAATGCGTTCTGCCTGATGCACCGAGGTGCTTGGTTTCAGGGCTGCTGCGCAGCCCAGCGGGAGCAAGCTCCCTCGCCACGGTTTTGGGACGGCTGCGGAGTACGTGACTCCGTGAACCCGTGGGAGCGAGCCTGCTCGCGAAGGGGCCTCAGGCTTTATTGGATCAATTACTGATGCTGCACCTGCACCATTGAGCTCACCTGCACCCGCGCGTGCATCTGCTCCGCCCCGCCGCCCCGGCGCATGCCGCGCACCGGGCAGGCGTCGAGATAGTCCAGGCCGATCGCCAGTTTCAGGTGGCGATCGGGACGGGTCAGGCGATTGGTTACGTCGAAACTGTACCAGCCATCCCCCAGCCAGGCTTCAGCCCAGGCATGGCTCGCCAGGTGGTTTTCGTCTTCGGTGCACAGGTAGCCGGACACATACCGCGCCGGCACGCCGAGGCTGCGGGCACACGCCACGAACGCATGGGCGTGGTCCTGGCAGACGCCGGCACCGCCGGCAAACGCCTCGGCCGCCGTGCTGCTGACCGCAGTGGTGCCCGGAAGGTAGGCCATGCGATCGGCAAGGCCATTCATCAAGTCGGCCAGCGCCGAACGGTCACGCCGTGCCCCGCACCGGGCCACGGCGAAAGCGCTGAGGCTCTCATCGGCCTGGCTGAGACGGCTGGTGCGCAGGAACGGCAGCGGTGATTGGCTGTCAGGCTCCATCTCGACGGTCTGGTCGATCTGTACTTCACCGTAAGCGGTCAGTACCAGAGCCCCATGCGGCTCGTCCATGGTCATGACATGCAGGATGTTGCCGTAAGGATCGAGCTGGCTGCGCACCAGGCGTGGCAACTCCAGGTGCCATTGCAGAATGCGCTGGCGCGGGCTGTCCTTGGGCGTCAGGCGCAGGAACTGGATGCTGGTGCAGACTTCGTCGGCATAGCTGTAGGTCGTGTCGTGGCGAATGGACAATTTCATACCACCTCCAGGTAGGCATCGTGGACGGTCTGGCCCAGGTGGCGGATCTGGCCGATGAGTTCGGTCAGCCATTGATGCAGGCCCGACGCGAGGATCTCGTCGATGCCGGAATAACGCAGGCGCGCATTCAATTCCGCGGCCAGGCGCTGGGCCGGACGACCGTTGTTGCCAGGCAGGCTGGCGAGGATATGGTCCAGTTCTTCGATGCACGCATGCAGCGAGCGCGGCACGTCGGCCCGCAGCAGCAACATCTCCGAGACCTGCTCGGCGTTGGGTGCGTTACGGTAGATCTCGTTGAACGCCTCGAACGAAGACAGCGCCCGCAACAAGGCACTCCATTGGTAATAGCCGCGCGCCGAGTTGTCGCTGACCTCCTCCGACTCCTCGCCGAACATCTCGTAGCGCGCGTCCAGCAGGCGCAAGGTGTTGTCCGCGCGCTCGATGAAGGTTCCCAGGCGAATGAAACTGTAGGCGTCGTTGCGCATGATCGTGCCCGACGTCGCGCCGCGGAACAGGTGCGAACGCTCCTTGACCCATTCGCAGAAATGGCTGATGCCGTAGCGGCCCAGGCCGTTACTGGCGATGTTGCGCATCTCCAGCCAGGTGGCGTTGATGTTTTCCCACATGTCGGCGGTGATGCGTCCGCGCACGGCGTGGGCATTGGTGCGCGCGGCACGCAGGCAGCTATAGATACTGCCGGGGTTGGCTTCATCCAGAGCAAAGAAATGCAGCATGCGCTCGCTGTTGAGCGCGTCATAACGGGCGTTGTAATCGTCCAGCGTACCGGCCGCCAGCAGCGACATCGCCAGCTCGGCATGCCCGTCGCTGCGCCCGGCCTGGGGCATCAGCGACAGCGAATAACTGACTTCGAGCATGCGCGCCAGGTTCTCGGCGCGCTCCAGGTAGCGGGACATCCAATAGAGGTCCGAAGCGGTTCTTGAAAGCATGTCTTAGTCCTCCACTACCCAAGTGTCCTTGGTGCCGCCACCCTGGGACGAGTTCACCACCAGCGAGCCTTCGCGCAGCGCCACGCGGGTCAGGCCGCCCGGTACCAGGCGGGTTTCCTTGCCGGACAGCACGAAGGGACGCAGGTCGATGTGGCGCGGGGCGATGCCGCTTTCGACAAAAGTCGGGCACGTGGACAGGCTCAAGGTCGGCTGGGCGATGTAGGCCTCCGGCCGGGCCTTGAGACGGGCACGAAAATCCTCGATTTCCGCTGCGGTGGCGGCCGGCCCCACCAGCATGCCGTAGCCGCCGGAACCCTGGGTTTCCTTGACCACCAGGTCGGGCAGGTTCGCCAGCACATGGGACAGGTCCTGGGGTTTGCGGCACTGCCAGGTGGGCACGTTCTTCAGGATCGGTTCTTCGGTGAGGTAGAAGCGGATCATCTCGTCGACATAGGGGTAGATCGACTTGTCGTCCGCCACGCCAGTGCCGACGGCGTTTGCCAGCACCACGTTGCCGGAACGATAGACCGCGACCAGCCCGGGCACGCCGAGCATCGAATCGGGATTGAACGACAGCGGATCGAGATAGGCGTCGTCAAGGCGACGGTAAATCACATCCACCTGCTGGGGGCCGGCGGTGGTGCGCATATAAACGTGGTCGTCACGCACGAACAGGTCGGCGCCCTCCACCAGCTCCACGCCCATTTCCCGGGCCAGGAACGCATGTTCGAAATAGGCACTGTTGAAACGCCCCGGGGTCAGCACCACGGCGGTAGGGTTGTCGAGTGGACTTGAGCTCTTGAGGGTATCGAGCAGCAGATTCGGATAGTGGTCGATGGGCGCCACGCGCTGGGCGGCGAACAATTCTGGGAACAGGCGCATCATCATCTTGCGGTCTTCGAGCATGTAGCTCACGCCGCTGGGCGTGCGCAGGTTGTCTTCCAGCACGTAGTAGCTGCCGTCGCCGTCGCGAACCAGGTCGACACCGGCAATGTGCGCGTAGATGCCACGGTGCAGGTCCAGTCCCTGCATTGCGATCTGGTAGCCCTCGTTAGCCAGCACTTGCTCGGCCGGGATGATGCCTTCCTTGAGGATGCGTTGCCCGTGGTAGATATCGGCCAGGAACATGTTCAGGGCCTGGACCCGCTGGATGCAGCCACGCTCGACCGTCTGCCATTCGCTGGCCTTGATGCTGCGGGGGATGATGTCGAAGGGGATCAGGCGCTCGGTGCCCTGCTCGTCGCCGTAGAGGGTGAACGTGATGCCCGCGCGATGAAACAGCAGGTCGGCTTCGCGGCGGCGTTGTTCCAACAGCTCCAGCGGCGTATCCGCCAGCCAGCGCGAGAAGGCTTGGTAATGCGGGCGGCAGTCACCCTGTGCGTCGTACATTTCATTGAAAAAAGCGTGGGGCATAGCCAACTCCCAGCCGTGTCGTACACGGCATTTCTTATGACTTCGTCATTTCACCAGTCTGGCCTTGCCTTGTTTGATGAGCCTGTTCCTTGGAGCACCTCTTGGTTCTTGCGTCTTTGAGCCGTAGCAAACGCTGTGCCTAAGCGCGGGGGCATCCACACAATGCTGGAAAAAACGGCGCGCAACGCTGAAAAAGCGAAATTTCTTTTCTATTTGACGGCAAAAATCGGTTTGCAGGCTGAAACGTTTATTTCAATGCCCGGCGTCGATGCCACAAACGGGTCGAATCGGTGCAGTCGGGCGGGAAGTTGGCCCCGGATGCCCTGAAAAGGGGAAATTTATACCCACCGGCAAAAAATGGCCGGGTTTACCCAACGATAGCTCAAGCGCCGAGATTTCGCGGGAAAGCACATCGTGGCGAGGGAGCTTGCTCCCGCTGGGGCGCGAAGCGGCCCCATCATCGGCAACCATTTCACCTGTTACACCCAGTGGACTCCTTTGCTGCGACTGCGTCGCCGAGCGGGAGCAAGCTCCCTCGCCACGGGGTTCCCTGGCATCCTCAAGACCTCCTGCCCGCCCCCAGCCTTCCGTCGCCTCCCCTCGCACAAATCCTAAGTCGCCACTTGCACCAACAGTATTATGGTATACCATCATACGCACAGACACTTCCCCCACGGAGCAGCTCATGAGTTTCGAAATTCGCAAGATCGTCAGCTATGTCGAAGAAACCTTCATCGAAGGTGGCAAGGCTACCGACAAGCCGGTGACCATGGTCGGGCTGGCGGTGGTCATGAAGAACCCTTGGCTGGGCCGTGGTTTTGTCGAAGACCTGAAACCGGAAATCCGCGCCAATTGCTCCGATCTCGGCGCGCTGATGGTCGAGCGCCTGGTGGGCATCATTGGCGGTGCGCAAAAGATCGAAGCCTATGGCAAGGCCGCGGTCGTCGGCGCCGATGGCGAGATCGAGCACGCCTCCGCCGTGATCCATACCCTGCGCTTCGGCAACCACTACCGCGAAGCGGTCAAGGCCAAGAGCTACCTGAGCTTCACCAACAAGCGCGGCGGCCCCGGCACCTCGATCCAGATCCCGATGATGCACAAGGACGACGAAGGCCTGCGCTCGCACTACATCACCCTGGAAATGCAGATCGAAGACGCACCGCGCGCCGACGAAATCGTCGTGGTGCTGGGCTGCGCCGATGGCGGTCGCCTGCATCCACGCATCGGCAATCGTTACATCGACCTGGAAGAGCTGGCCGCCGAAAAGGCCCAGTGAACCCGCCGGGGCAACCACAATAAAAAAGGCATGCAGGAGCGCTCCATGATTCGGCTCACCGCTGAACTCACCCCGGCCGGCACCAGTTACCTGGCGACCGGCCAAGGCCAGCCCGTGGTCCTGATCCACGGCGTGGGCCTGAACAAAGAAATGTGGGGCGGCCAGGTCGTTGGCCTGGCCACGAAGTATCGCGTCATCGCCTACGACATGCTCGGCCATGGCGCCAGCCCGCGCCCTGCCACTGGCACCGGACTGCTCGGGTACGCCGATCAGCTGTTGGAGTTGCTGGACCACTTGCAACTGCCCCAGGCCAGCGTGATCGGCTTTTCCATGGGTGGCCTGGTGGCACGCGCCTTCGCCTTGCACTATCCGCAACGCCTGCAAGGCCTGGTGGTGCTCAACAGCGTGTTCAACCGCAGCGCCGAACAACGCGCGGGGGTCATCGCCCGCACCGCCCAGGCCGCCGAGCATGGCCCGGACGCGAACGCCGAAGCCGCGCTGTCGCGCTGGTTCAGCCGCGAATACCAGGCGGCCAATCCGGCGCAGATCGCCGCGCTGCGCCAGACCCTGGCGCAGAACGATCCCCAGGGTTACCTGACCACCTATGAGCTGTTCGCCACCCAGGACATGTACCGCGCCGACGACCTGGGCAGCATCCAGGTGCCGACGTTGATTGCCACCGGCGAACTGGACCCCGGCTCGACCCCGGAAATGGCCCGGCAACTGGCCGAGCGGATTCCCGGCGCCACGGTTGCCGTGCTCGCCGAGCAACGGCATATGATGCCGGTAGAGTCGCCGCGCCTGGTCAACCAGTTGCTGCTGGAATTCCTCGACACGGCCAACACCCGACAAAATCCAATAAAGGGGATCGTTGCATGACACTCGCACGCTTTTCGATGTGCATCGGCGGTGAATGGGTCGATGCGCTGTCCGGCAAGACCTTCGAGAGCCTGAACCCGGCGCTGGCCGAGCCCTGGGCCGAGCTGCCCGATGCCGACGAAGCCGATGTCGATCGCGCCGTACAAGCCGCACAAACAGCTTTTGACAGCCCGGCCTGGCGCGGACTGACCGCCACTGCTCGGGGCAAACTGCTGCGCCGTCTCGGTGACCTGATCGCCGAAAACAAGGAAAAGCTGGCCCAGCTCGAAAGCCGCGACAACGGCAAGCTGATCCGTGAAACCCGTGGCCAGGTCGGCTATCTGCCGGAGTTTTTCCACTACACCGCAGGCCTCGCCGACAAGCTCGAAGGCGGCACCCTGCCCCTCGACAAGCCGGACCTGTTCGCCTACACCGTGCACGAAGCCATGGGTGTGGTCGCCGCGATCATCCCCTGGAACAGCCCGCTGTACCTGACCGCCATCAAGCTCGCCCCGGCGCTGGCGGCCGGCAACACCATCGTGATCAAGCCGTCCGAGCACGCCTCGGCGACGATCCTGGAGCTCGCTCGCCTGGCCCTTGAAGCCGGAATCCCGCCGGGCGTGGTCAACGTCATCACCGGCTACGGCCCGAGCACCGGCGCCGCCCTCACCCGCCATCCGCTGGTACGCAAGATCGCCTTCACCGGCGGCGCGGCCACGGCCCGGCATGTGGTGCGCAGCAGCGCCGAGAACTTCGCCAAGCTGTCATTGGAGCTGGGCGGCAAGTCGCCCAACATCATCTTTGCCGACGCCGACCTCGACAGCGCCATCAACGGTGCGATTGCCGGCATCTACGCCGCCTCCGGCCAGAGCTGCGTGTCCGGATCGCGGTTGCTGGTACAGGACGAAATCTACGACGAGTTTGTCTCGCGACTGGTGGAGCGCGCCCAGCGCATTCGCATCGGCAACCCTCAGGAGGACGCCAGCGAAATGGGCCCCATGGCCACCGCACAGCAACTGGCCGTAGTCGAGGGCCTGGTGGCCGACGCGATTGCCGAAGGCGCGCGCCTGCGCCTGGGCGGCAAGCGCCCGCCGAACCTGGGAGACGGCTGGTTCTACGAGCCGACCCTGTTCGAGTGCGATCGCAATTCGATGAAAATCATGCAGGAAGAAGTCTTCGGCCCGGTGGCGTCGGTCATTCGTTTCAAGGACGAAGCCGAAGCCCTGGCGATCGCCAACGACTCGCAGTTCGGCCTCGCCGCCGGCATCTGGACCCGTGACCTGGGCCGCGCCCATCGCCTGGCCCGGGACGTGCGATCCGGGATCATCTGGGTCAACACCTACCGCGCGGTCTCGGCCATGGCGCCGATCGGCGGGTTCAAGAACAGTGGCTACGGACGCGAAAGCGGCATCGATTCAGTGCTGGCCTATACCGAGCTGAAAACGGTGTGGATCAACCTTTCCCAGGCGCCCATGCCTGACCCGTTCGTGATGCGCTAGGAGTCCTGAGAAATGATCGAACCCGGCATCTACAAAGAAGTCATGAGCTCGTTCCCGTCCGGCGTCACGGTGGTTACCACCCTGGACCCGGAGGGCAATATCGTCGGCATTACCGCCAGCGCTTTCAGCGCCTTGTCCATCGACCCGGCGCTGGTGCTGTTCTGCCCCAACTATGCCTCCGATACCTACCCGATCCTGCGCGACAGCAAGCAGTTCGCGATCCACTTGCTGTCCGCCGACCAGACCGCCGAAGCCTACGCCTTCGCCGGCAAAGGCAAGGACAAGGCCAAAGGCATCGACTGGCACCTGAGCGATTTGGGTAATCCGTTGCTGGGTAAAGCCACGGCAATCATCGAGTGCGAGCTGTGGCGCGAATACGACGGTGGCGATCACGCGATCATCGTCGGCGCGGTGAAGAACCTGATCCTGCCCGCGCAACCGGTCACGCCGATGATCTACCACAAAGGCAAGCTGGGCCCGCTGCCCGTGCTCGCTTGAAGGCTGCACATATCCCCTTGTGGGAGCGAGCCTGCTCGCGAAGGCGGTGGATCAGCTGGCGATGACGCGTCTGACACAGCGCTTTCGCGAGCAGGCTCGCTCCCACAGGTCCATCACTATTTTCAGGGATTCGTATGAGCAACGAAAAATACCAGCAAGGCCTGAAGATCCGCACCCAGGTACTGGGCCAGGACTACGTCAACCGCGCCATCGAGAACGCCGACGATTTCACCCGGCCGCTGCAGGAAATGGTCACGGAATATTGCTGGGGCCATGTCTGGGGCCGCGAGGGTTTGTCGCTCAAGGAGCGCAGCATGATCAACCTGGCGATGATCTCGGCGCTCAATCGTCCGCACGAACTCAAGCTGCATGTGCGCGGCGCCTTGCGTAACGGACTGAGTCGTGAGCAAATACGCGAAATTCTGCTTCAGGTCGGCATTTATTGCGGCGTCCCCGCTGCCGTAGACAGTTTCCGGCTTGCCCGCGAAGCCTTCGCCGAAGCCGACGCCGAGGCCTCCAGTCAACCCTCGGCTGTTTGAACTGAACGAGCATGGATGTTTGCCCGTTTTGCATGGACAGCCACATAACAGAGCGGACCCCATGAAACGCCTGCCACTCGACGACAGCTTCAAGGTCAATCGCAACCCCGTTACCCTGCGCGAAATCGTGCTGGATAAACTGCGAAGCGCCATCATGAACTTCCAGCTGCTGCCGGGCGATCGCCTGGTCGAACGCGACCTGTGCGACCGCCTGGGCGTGAGCCGTACGTCGGTGCGTGAAGCCCTGCGTCACCTCGAATCCGAAGGCCTGGTGGAGTTCGCCGATGCCAAGGGTCCACGGGTGGCGATCATCACCCTGGCCGACGCTGGTGACATCTATGAGCTGCGGTGCGTGCTCGAAGGCCTGATTGTCCAGTTGTTCACCCTGCGGGCCAAGGCCAAGGACATCAAGGCCCTGGAAAAAGCCCTCGAGGAAAACCGCAAGGCTCTCAAGGACGGCGAGCTGCAGCAGGTGCTGGATTCGGTCCAGGGTTTCTACGACGTACTGCTTGAAGGTTCCGGCAATCATGTTGCCGCCACCCAGTTGCGCCAGTTGCAGGCGCGCATCAGCTACCTGCGGGCGACGTCGGTGTCCCAGGAAAACCGCCGTGGCAGCAGCAACCAGGAAATGGAACGCATGGTCGAGGCGATCAAGAGTGGCGATCCGCTGGTGGCCCATCAGGCCTGCGTCGATCACGTACGCGCCGCCGCCAAGGTTGCGCTGGAATACCTCAAGCGCCAGCAGGAAGAGACCGGCAACATCCCGGAAATCACCGCACCCATCGCGTTGAAAGAACCGCGCATAGGACGCTGATCATGTTCAGCCCGAGCTTTTGTCCAAAGTGTGGCGGCACTGACTTGAGCCAGCGCCTGCCAGCGGGCGATACCCATGAGCGGCTGATGTGCGGCGGCTGCGGCTACATCCACTACGTGAACCCGAAGATCATCGCCGGCTGCATCATCGAACAGGACGGCAAGTACCTGCTGTGCCAACGCGCCATCCCGCCGCGCCCCGGCACCTGGACACTGCCGGCCGGCTTCATGGAAGGCAACGAGACCACCGAGCAGGCGGCCCTGCGCGAGGTCTGGGAAGAGACCGGCGTGCGCGCCGAAATCATCTCGCCCTACTCGATTTTCAGCGTGCCGAAAATCAGCGAGGTGTACATCATCTTCCGCGCCATCGCGCTGGAGATCACCGGCGAGTTCGGCGCGGAAACCCTCGCCTGCCAATTCTTCGCTGCCGAAGACATTCCGTGGGACAGCATCTATTACCCGGCCATCCGGCAGATCCTCGAACGTTACATAGAGGAACGCCAGGCCGGGGTCTACGGCATCTACATGGGCAACGACGACAGCGGCAAGATTCACTTCATCCGCTGACGCCTGCGATCAGGGCGCCACGCCCTCGACGATGATCACCTCGGCCCGCGCCACACCCTCACGTTGCTTCTTCGCCTGCTGATACTCCTCGCAGTGATAGCAGGCCAGCGCCTGTTCGTAGGAATCGAATTCGATCACCACGCTGCGCTGCGGCGTGGCCCTGCCTTCCATCGCTTCGCTGCGTCCGCCCCGGGCGAGCATCCGTCCGCCATACAAGGCAAACGCCGCTGGCGCGCGCTGGGTGTATTGGCTGTATTGATCGGGGTCGCTGACATCCACATGAGCAATCCAGTACGCCTTCATAGTGACCTCTGTGTTTGTTTTGTATTATGGTATACCACAAGCTGCTTCCATCCTGCACCTTCAAAACAAAGAGAGCCCGCCATGGCCTTTAACAGCATTGAGGAAATCATCGAAGACTACCGCCTGGGCAAGATGGTGTTGCTGGTGGATGACGAAGATCGGGAAAACGAAGGCGACTTGCTGCTCGCCGCCGATTGTTGCAATGCCCAGGCGATCAGCTTCATGGCCCGCGAAGCACGCGGGCTGATCTGCCTGACCCTGACCGATGAGCACTGCCAACGCCTGGGCCTCGAACAGATGGTGCCGAGCAACGGCAGTGTGTTCAGCACCGCGTTCACGGTGTCCATCGAGGCCGCCACGGGCGTGACCACCGGTATCTCCGCCGCTGACCGGGCGCGCACCGTCGCCGCCGCTGTTGCTCATGACGCGGGGCCGGCCGACATTGTGCAACCGGGGCATATCTTCCCGCTGCGGGCCAAGGAAGGCGGCGTGCTGACCCGCGCCGGGCATACCGAAGCCGGTTGCGACCTGGCGCGCCTGGCAGGCTTCACGCCGGCGTCGGTGATCGTCGAAGTCATGAACGATGACGGCACCATGGCGCGCCGGCCGGACCTGGAAATTTTCGCCCGCAGGCACGGCATCAAGATCGGCACCATCGCCGACCTGATCCATTACCGCCTGAGCACCGAGCACACCGTCGTGCGCATCGGCGAACGGGAACTGCCGACGGTGCACGGTACCTTCCGCCTGTTCACCTTTGAAGATCGCATCGAAGGCGGCGTGCACATGGCGATGGTCATGGGCGACATCCGCCGGGAAGAACCGACGCTGGTGCGCGTGCATGTGATCGATCCACTGCGCGACCTGGTGGGTGCCGAGTACAACGGCCCGTCCAACTGGACGTTGTGGGCGGCCCTGCAGAGGGTGGCGGAGGAAGGTTGTGGCGTGGTGGTGGTGCTGGCCAACCACGAGTCGTCCCAGGCGCTGCTTGAGCGTGTGCCGCAACTGACCCAGCCGCCACGGCAGTTCAGCCGCTCCCAATCGCGCATCTATTCTGAAGTAGGCACTGGCGCGCAGATTCTGCAGGACCTGGGTGTTGGCAAGCTGCGGCATTTGGGGCCACCGCTCAAGTATGCCGGGTTGACCGGGTACGACCTGGAGGTGGTGGAGAGCATTCCTTTTACCGGGTAGGCCTGCGCGCCATTCCCTGTGGGAGCGAGCTTGCTCGCGATGACAATAGACCTGTCGACATCCATGGCGACTGACAAACCGCTATCGCGAGCAAGCTCGCTCCCACAAGGTTCATGGACATAGAAAAAATCCGCTCCAGGCAGATAGCCGGTACGGCAAAACCCTTGCAGAAAGTTTGGAATACCATAATATGATATTCCATCGACCGAACGCTTCTGCCTACCCTGGCGCGGTCACTTGCAAGACCTGCTTGACCCAAAGCTCCCGATAAGTGGGCGAACAGAAGCCCACTCAATAAACACAACAATGAGGGCGTGAACATGGTGTTGAAGAAAAGTGCAGCCGCAGTTCTTTTTGCCGGCCTGCTGAGTGTCACCAGCCAGGCGACGATGGCCGCTGAAAGCGTCAACTTCGTCAGTTGGGGCGGCAGCACCCAGGACGCGCAGAAGCAGGCCTGGGCCGATCCGTTCAGCAAGGCCAGCGGCATCACCGTGGTCCAGGATGGCCCGACCGACTACGGCAAACTCAAGGCCATGGTCGAAAGCGGCAACGTGCAATGGGACGTGGTCGATGTCGAGGCCGACTTTGCCCTGCGCGCCGCCGCCGAAGGCCTGCTCGAACCTCTCGATTTCTCGGTCATTCAGCGCGACAAGATCGACCCGCGCTTCGTCTCCGACCACGGTGTCGGCTCGTTCTATTTCTCCTTCGTGCTCGGCTACAACGAAGGCAAGCTCGGTTCGGGCAAGCCAACGGATTGGTCCGCGCTGTTCGACACCAAGACCTACCCCGGCAAACGCGCCCTCTACAAATGGCCAAGCCCTGGCGTGCTGGAACTGGCCCTGCTGGCCGATGGCGTGGCGCAGGACAAGCTCTATCCGCTGGACCTGGACCGCGCCTTCAAGAAACTCGACACCATCAAGAAAGACATCGTCTGGTGGGGCGGCGGCGCCCAGTCCCAGCAGTTGCTGGCGTCCGGCGAAGCCAGCATCGGCCAGTTCTGGAACGGTCGGATCTATGCCTTGCAACAGGACGGCGCGCCCGTCGGCGTGAGCTGGAAGCAGAATCTGGTCATGGCCGACATCCTGGTTATCCCGAAAGGTGCGAAAAACAAGGCCGCCGCCATGAAATTCCTGGCTAACGCCAGCAGCGCCAAGGGCCAGGCTGATTTCTCCAACCTGACCGCCTACGCCCCCGTCAACGTTGATAGCATCGCGCGCCTGGACTCGGTGCTCGCCCCCAACCTGCCGACCGCCTACGCCAAGGATCAGATCACGCTGGATTTTGCGTACTGGGCCAAGAACGGTCAGGACATCGCGACACGGTGGAATGAATGGCTGGTCAAATGAAAATGGCGGCAGCGGCAACCCCTCGCACCGGGAGCGCCGTCGGCGCTGCCGGTCCGGCCGTGGCGCGCAAGCAGACGCCGTCGTTGATGCAACGCTGGCGCGGCGCCGGCAACCTGATTCCTGCGCTGCTGTTCCTCGGCCTGTTCTTCCTGGCGCCACTGATCGGCCTGCTGCTGCGCGGCGTGCTGGAACCCGTGCCGGGCCTGGGCAACTACGAGCAGCTGTTCGCCAACTCGGCTTACGCCCGGGTGCTGTTCAACACCTTTTCGGTGGCCGGGCTAGTGACGTTGTTCAGCCTGCTGCTGGGCTTCCCGCTGGCCTGGGCCATCACCCTGGTGCCCCGTGGCTGGGGCCGCTGGATGTTGAACATCGTGCTGCTGTCGATGTGGACCAGCCTGCTGGCGCGCACCTATTCCTGGCTGGTGCTGTTGCAGGCCTCGGGCGTGGTGAACAAGGCATTGATCGCCCTGGGCATCATCGACCAGCCGCTGGAAATGGTGCACAACCTCACCGGCGTGGTGATCGGCATGAGCTACATCATGATCCCGTTCATCGTCCTGCCGCTGCAGGCGACCATGCAGGCCATCGACCCGATGATCCTGCAGGCCGGTTCCATCTGCGGCGCCAGCCCCTGGACCAACTTCTTCCGGGTGTTCCTGCCGCTGTGCCGGCCGGGGCTGTTTTCCGGCGGGCTGATGGTCTTCGTGATGTCTCTCGGTTACTACGTGACCCCGGCGCTGCTGGGCGGCGCGCAGAACATGATGCTGCCGGAATTCATCATCCAACAGGTGCAGTCGTTCCTCAATTGGGGCCTGGCCAGCGCCGGCGCCGCACTGTTGGTGGCGATCACCCTGGTGTTGTTCTACTTCTACCTGAAGCTCCAGCCGGAATCCCCGGTGGGCGCCAGCAACGCGAGGTAAGCCGCCATGCTCCTGACTCCCAATGCCATGAGCCGACGCATGCGGTTCGGCCTGTACTTCACCACCGGTGTGATCGCCTTGTTCCTGCTGCTGCCGATCGTGTTCATCGTGCTGCTGTCGTTCGGCTCGTCGCAGTGGCTGGTCTTTCCACCGCCGGGCTGGACCTTCAAATGGTACGGCCAGTTCTTCTCCAACCCGGACTGGATGAGCGCCGCGCTGACCAGCCTCAAGGTCGCGGTGCTGACCACCGTCTGCGCCGTAGCCCTGGGCTTGCCCACCGCGTTTGCCCTGGTGCGCGGGCGTTTTCCGGGCCGGGAAATGCTCTACGGCCTGTTCACCCTGCCGATGATCGTGCCGCTGGTGATCATCGCCGTGGCGGTCTACGCGCTGTTCCTGAAACTCGGCTACACCGGGACGATGTTTGCCTTCGTGGTCAGCCATGTGATCGTCGCGCTGCCGTTCACCATCATCTCGATCATCAACTCGCTCAAACTGTTTGACCAATCCATCGAGGACGCGGCGGTGATCTGCGGCGCCTCGCGCCTGCAAGCGGTGTTCAAGGTGACGTTTCCGGCCATTCGCCCGGGCATGGTCGCCGGCGCCTTGTTCGCATTCCTGGTGTCGTGGGACGAGGTGGTGCTGAGCGTGATGATGGCCAGCCCGACCCTGCAGACCTTGCCGGTAAAAATGTGGACCACTTTGCGCCAGGACCTGACGCCTGTGATCGCCGTCGCTTCGACGCTGCTGATCGGCCTCTCGCTGCTGGTAATGGTGATCGCCGCCGCCCTGCGCCGGCGCAACGAAATCAGCGCCTGAGCGCCTAGGAGAATACGATGAGTGCCGTCAAAGACCCCGCACAGCAGAACAACAAGACCCTGGTCAGCCTGCGCAACCTGAACAAGCACTACGGCGATTTTGCCGCCGTGGACGATATATCCCTGGAGATCCAGGACGGTGAATTCCTGACCTTCCTCGGCTCCAGCGGCTCGGGCAAGAGCACCACCCTGTCAATGCTGGCCGGCTTCGAAACCCCCAGCAGCGGCGAGATCCTGGTGGATGGCAAATCCCTGGTCAACGTGCCGCCGCACAAGCGCGACATCGGCATGGTGTTCCAGCGCTATTCGTTGTTTCCTCATCTGTCGGTGCGCGACAACATCGCCTTCCCGCTGGCGATCCGCAAACTGGCCAGCGCCGAGCGCGAGCGCCGGGTCGACGCCATGCTCAAGCTGGTGCAATTGGGAGAGTTCGCCCATCGGCGCCCTTCGCAACTGTCCGGCGGACAACAACAGCGCGTGGCAATTGCCCGGGCGCTGGTCTATGAACCGCGCATCCTGCTGATGGACGAACCTCTCGGCGCGCTGGACAAAAAGCTGCGCGAAGATTTGCAGGACGAACTGCGCCAGTTGCACCGCCGGCTGGGCATCACCATCGTCTACGTCACCCACGACCAGGAAGAAGCCATGCGCCTGTCCCAGCGCATCGCGATCTTCAGCCACGGCAAGATCGTCGGCCTGGGCAGTGGCTACGACCTCTACCAGAATCCACCGAACGCCTTTGTCGCCTCGTTCCTGGGCAACTCCAACTTCCTCAAGCTCAAGGCCCAGGGCAATGCCGCGGCGACCTTCGAAGGCCAGTCACTGTCGATCCGCCTGACCACCGGCCTGCAAACCGACCAGGACGTGCTGCTGATGGTCCGCCCGGAAAAAGCCCTGGCCTTGAGTGTCGAGCAGGCGACCCAGGACACCCTGCCGGCCGGCTGGAACGAAGTCTCGGCCAAGGTCGTGGAGGTGCTCTTTCTTGGCGAAAGCCAGACCTGCAGCGTGGTCACCTCCGGCGGCACCCAGATGACCGTCAAGGCGCTGTCCGCCGCCGGCATGCCGCTCAAGGCCGGCGACCCGGTGCGGGTGCGCTGGGCCGCGGCCGATGCCTGCGTCTACACCCAATGGGCCGAGAGCGACCTGAACAAGGCCGCCGGCGCCCACTGAGAACACTGCGTCATAACCGCCTGCGTGCGAGGACTGCGAAATGATCGATGCCAACCTCTACAAACAAGTCATGGGTTCGTTCCCGTCCGGCGTGACGGTGATAACCACGCTGGACGATGACGGGCAAATCGTCGGGCTGACCGCCAGCGCCTTCAGTTCATTGTCGATGGACCCGGCCCTGGTGCTGTTCTGCCCCAACTACAGCTCCGATTCCTATCCGGTGCTGATCAGGAACAAACGCTTCGCCATCCACGTGCTTTCCGGCGGCCAGCAGAACGAAGCCTACGCGTTCGCCCGCAAAGGCAAGGACAAGGCCCAGGGCATCGAATGGACCTTGAGCGCGCTGGGCAATCCGTTGTTGAACAACGCTACCGCCATCATCGAATGCGAACTGTGGCGTGAATACGAGGGTGGCGACCACGCCATCATGGTCGGCGCCGTGAAGAACCTGATCGTGCCGCAACACACACCGGGGCCGCTGGTTTATTGCCACGGCAAGATGGGCGCCCTGCCCGTCCCCGCCTGAACCGATCGTCAACAATAAAGAGAAAGCGCCATGAAATTTTCCCTGTTCGTACACATGGAGCGCTGGGACGAAAGCGTCAGCCATCGCCAGTTGTTCGAAGACCTCAGCGAGCTGACGCTGATGGCCGAAGCCGGCGGTTTCAGTACCGTGTGGATCGGCGAACACCACGCCATGGAATACACCATTTCACCAAGCCCGATGCCGCTGCTGGCGTACCTGGCCGGCAAGACCACGACCATTCACCTCGGCGCCGGCACCATCATTGCGCCGTTCTGGCACCCGCTACGGGTGGCTGGCGAATGCGCATTGCTCGACGTTATCAGCAACGGCCGCATGGAAGTCGGGCTGGCCCGGGGCGCCTATCAGGTGGAATTCGACCGCATGGCCGGCGGCATGCCAGCTTCTTCCGGCGGCCAGGCATTGCGGGAAATGGTCCCGGTGGTGCGCGCCCTGTGGCAAGGCGACTACGCCCACGACGGCGAGATCTGGAAATTCCCCACTTCCACCTGCGTGCCCAAGCCCATCCGCAAGCCTCATCCACCGATGTGGATCGCCGCCCGTGACCCTGACTCGCACAACTTCGCCGTCGCCAATGGTTGCAACGTGATGGTCACGCCTTTAATGAAAGGCGATGAAGAAGTCCTCGACCTGAAGAACAAATTCCAGGCCGCCCTGGACAACAATCCCGACGTGCCACGTCCGCAATTGATGGTGCTGCGCCACACCCATGTACACGCCGAGGACGATCCCGAGGGCTGGAAGATCGGCGCCCAGGCAATCTCGAAGTTCTATCGCACCTTCGACGCCTGGTTCGGCAACAAGCAGGTGCCGGTCAATGGCTTCCTGGCGCCAAGCCCGGAAGAAAAATTCGCCGAGCGCCCGGAGTTTCAGCTGGAGAACATCCGCAAGAACACTATGATCGGCACCCCGAAGGAAATCATCGAGCGGATCAAGTACTACCAGGAACTGGGCGTGGACGAGTTCAGTTTCTGGTGCGACAACAGCTTGCCGCATGCCGAGAAGAAAAAATCCCTGGAGTTGTTCATCCAGCAGGTGGTGCCGGCGTTTCGCTGATCCTGTGGGAGCGGGCTTGCTCGCGAAAGCATAGTGTCAGTCAGCATTAATGTTGAATGTGCCACCGTCTTCGCGAGCAGGCTCGCTCCCACAGGGTCTGGAACACCCGCAGCCTATGTGGGAGCGAGCCTGCTCGCGAAGGCGGATTGAAGCTGAAAAAAAATGCCCGGACATTTGGATGCCCGGGCATTTTTATTCAAGCACTGCGATCAGAACGTCACGCTGGCGCTCAATCTGGCAGTACGCGGCTCGCCGACGTTGACCTGCAACTGGCTGCCGGTAGACGACGGGTAGTACTGCTTGTCGAAGAGATTGTCGACGTTCAACTGCAACGAAGTCTTTTGCCCGAACATCGGCGACTCCCAGCGCAGGAACGCGTCGGCGACGGTGTAGCTGCTGAGCCAGAAATCGTTGGCGTTGTTGGCGGCGCGTTCGCCGACATACCGCGCTCCGGCCCCGGCGTGCCAGGCGCCGAATTCGGCCGGCACGTTCAGATGGTGGCTCAGGTACAGGCTGGCGGTGTGCTTGGGAGCATCGGCCAGACGGTGACCTTCGTTTCTTGGATCATCCAGTATTTCGGTGTGGGTGTAGGCGTAAGTGCCGATCAAGTCCCAGCGGTCGGCGAGGCGGCCCGTGATGTCGAGTTCCAGACCCTGGGAACCTACCTTGCCGGCGGCTTCCGCCAGCGTCACGCCATTGACCGTGGTGGACGTCACGACGTTTTTCTTCACGATGTCGAACAGCGCAACGTTGATATTCAAGCCTGGGAGCGGATCGTACTTGGCGCCGATTTCATAGCTGCGGCCCTCTTCCGGATCGAAGGTATTGCCGGCGTCGTCAACGTCGTCGTTCGGCTTGAAGGAACGGCTGTAGTTGCCATACAGCGACAGGCTATCGGTGGCTTTGTAGACCAGGCCGAGAAATGGCACGAAGGCGTCGCCGTTGTCATCGCGATTGAGTTCGTAATCGCTACCTACACCTTGATCGCTGTATTGGTCGTAATGTTGATAACGACCACCGACTACAAAAATCCAGCGGTCATCCAAATGCCAGTTGTCTTTGAGGTACACGGAACTGGAGTTCAATTGGTTGCGCAGGTCACTGTCGGTAGTGCTGACCAAACTCGGCTCTGGCAGGTTGCCGTAAACCGGTGAAGTTATGTTGAAGCCGGGCTGGGGGTTGCCACGATAGGTCTTGCCCCGGAATTGATCCGATACCTGATTATCGATGCCGAGCAACAGGTCATGACGCTGTCCGAGCAGCTCTTGCTTACCCATGAAATCCCAACTGGCGTAACGGGTCTCATCATCGTAATGGGCGCCATTGGCCCTGCGGCGCAGAACATTTCCTGTGAGCGTAGCGGGCTGGGCAATCGCAAGACTGTAGCGGTCATTGTTCCAGCCGTAGGTCACCCGGGTTTTCCACGCTTCGCTCAACTCGTACTCGAACCGCGCGGTGGCCGTCTCGCGGATCCCGACGCTCTTGGCCCAAGGCTCGTCCAGGCGCTTGTCATAGTCGATGTCGGCCGGATGCCCATTCTTGAACACCGTGCCACGGTCAAACGGGTTGGAATATTCGTTGTACTCGTAGCTCAGGTTCAACGAAGCACGCTCACCGGTCCAGGCCAGCGATGGCGCCACCAGCGTGCTCTCATTGACGCCGTAGTTGCGCCAGTAATCCTCATGGCCGCGTTCGGCGATCAGGCGATAGGCCAACCCGGTGTCGCCCAACGGCCCGGTGGTGTCCAGGGCCATGGTGCCGCCGCCCTCGCTGTAGGCGGAGCCGCTCAGCGTGGTGCTCTGGGTGTATTCGGGCTTCTTGCTGATAACGTTGATCAGGCCACCCGGTTCCAGCGCGCCGTACAACATAGAGGCCGGGCCTTTTAGCACTTCGACTCGCTCAGTGGTGGCGCTGAAGTTGTGGCCCAGGTTCGAACGCACACCATCGCGCAGGATCGAACCGTCATCGTTGGTGCCAAAACCGCGCTTGACCAGCGAGTCCCGGGATCCCCCCAGGGTGTTGCCCTGGCTGACGCCGCTGACGAACTTCATCGCGTCGTCCAGCGAGCGCACCTGGTAGTCCGCCAGGGTCTGCTGGGTCACCACGTTGATCGACTGCGCCTCTTCCTTGATCGGTACATCGCTCTTGCTCGCCGTGCTGGCTTGCGTCGCCGTGTAGCCTTCGTCCTGAATGATCCGACTGCCTTGCACATCCGTGGTGGGCAGTTCAAGGGTGTCCTGGGCCTTCAAGGGGCTTGCCATGAAACAGCAGGACAGCGCGGGTAAAACACATTTGACGAGGGCATTGCGGTAAGCGAGGGGGGTGGAACGATTCAAGACGCTGCACTCATGGGGGGATGTGAATGAGAGCGAATATACTTTGAGAATCATTCCCAGTAAATCTTTTGTATCAAATTGATAGCGCTCTACACCCTGTAGGAGCGAGCCTGCTCGCGAAAGCGGTGGGTCTGCCAGCATTGATGTTGGCTGTACCTGCGCCTTCGCGAGCAAGCTCGCTCCCACAAAGTGATATCAAATCGCCCTGCTACCCTAAAGCTTTGGCGTCAGCGGTCGAATGTATTCCATTCAGTGATTTTTTTGCCCAGGAGCAGCGGCATGCAGACGTTAAAGGCCTTGTACGAGTCTATCGAGATGCAATTCTTCGATACCCTCACCAAAAAGCTTTCAAGCCTTTTCCTGCTGGTCGTCGTCAGTGGCCTGCTGTACTGGGTCGCCGTCAGTGCCCGGGCCGATATTCTCGTGCAGTTGCGCACGGCCCAACTGGACGCCGCGCTGCTGGGCCAGATCGAAGATCGCCTCGACAGCCTCACCCATGCCCTGCTCTTCGGCGCGCTCCTGACGTTCGGCATGATCAGCTTCATGGTCTGGTATTTCCGCCACCTCATCGTGCGCCCCGTCACTGTGATGACCAAGGCGCTGGAAGAGATCGCCAACGGCGAAGGTGACTTGTCCAAGGACTTGCCGCTGGTCACCCATGACGAGATCCGCACGCTGGCCGCCACCTGCAACCGCTTCCTGGCCAAGCAGCGCGAGATCATCAGCAACGTCCAGGCCTTGACGGTGCACATTGCCGTGGAGTCGGCCCGTTCATTGAAGAACATCAGCGACTCCAGCGACAGCGCGACCCACCAGGCGCGCTTCGCCAAGGAAGTGATGGACCAGAGCAACACCGCCGTGGGCCGTATCGAAGAAGTCTCGCGCCAGACCCAGGGCATCTCCAGCACCACCGCGCAGAACCTGAACATGGCCCGCGATTCCTATGCCGAGCTGCTGGAAGTGACTGGCAACATCAGCGAGATTTCCAGCAGCCTGGGTGAATTCGCCACGCTGGTGGACGCGCTGAACCAGCGTTCGTCGAGCATCAAATCCATCGTCGGGCTGATCCAGCAGATTTCCGCCCAGACCAACCTGCTGGCGCTCAACGCCGCCATCGAAGCGGCGCGCGCCGGGGAAAGTGGCCGTGGCTTCGCCGTGGTCGCCGATGAAGTGCGCACCCTGGCGCAAAACGTCAGCCGGGCTACCGACGATATTTCGCGCAACATCGACGCGATGCTCCAGGAGGTCAGCTCCACCCACGAGCAGACCACCCAGATCAGCCACAGCGCCCGGGAAACCCAGAAGGTAGTGGAACGCGCCTCTGGCCATTTCGAGAGCATGATCGTCGACTTCGAGTCCACCAACGGCAAACTGGCGGATATCGCCGACCACATCCAGCAGTTCGCCGACTCCAACACCGGTATCAACGAACGCGTCACCCAGATCCATGCCGACAGCCAGTCGATCGACCAGCGCATGCAGCAGTCGGCGACCGCCACCCGCGATCTGTCCGGTGTTGCCGAGAAGGTCCAGACGCTGCTGGGCCGCTTCGTGCTCGGCCACGGCAAGCTGGACGCCGCCATCACCCGCGCCAGCGAATGCCGCGACACGCTCCAGGTTCAGCTGCAGGCGCTGCAGGAAGAAGGCGTCAACCTGTTCGACCAGAATTACCAGTTGATCCCGGGCACCGATCCCAAGCAATACATGACCAGCTACACCGAACGCTTCGCCCGGGTCTGCCAGGAGGAATGCGACAAGCTGACCCGCAGCACGCCGGGCGGCAAGGTCTCGTTCATCGTCGATACGAAGGGCTATTGCCCGGTCAACAACAGCTGGGTGTCCAAGCAACCCACTGGCGACCGCGCGGTCGACCTGCCGGTGTGCCGCAACAAGCGGATCTTCAACGACCCGATTGGCCTGCGCGCGGCGGGCAACGTCCAGCGCTTCCTGCTCCAGACCTACCTGCGCGACACCGGGGAAATCATGACCGAGATCGACGTACCGTTCTTCTTTGGCGGCCGTCACTGGGGCAACCTGCGGGTGGGGTTTGATGCGGCGGTGTTGCTGGCTGACTGATCAAAGGATCAAGCCAGACAACTGTGGCGAGGGAGCTTGCTCCCGCTCGGCTGCGCAGCAGTCGCAAGACGGGTGATGCGGTCAGCCTGAAGAACCGCCGGGGCCTGCTGCGCACGCCAGCGGGAGCAAGCTCCCTCGCCACATTGGCCTTTCTGCGCACATACAATCCTGAATTCACCCCAAACAACTGTGGGAGCGAGCTTGCTCGCGAAGGCGTCAGGTCAGTCGACATCGTCCTTGACTGACACTCCGCTTTCGCGAGCAGGCTCGCTCCCACAGGGGATTACTTCAGTTCAACAGCATTTGGGGCCACCCTTGCCACCGTAGCGGGCTTCCTGGCGTTCTCGGAAGAACGCCTCGTAGTCCATCAGCGGCTTGTCGGGGTGCTTGGTTTGCATGTGCTCGACGTAGTTGTCGTAGTCGGGCATGCCGACCATCAGGCGGGCGGCCTGACCGAGGTATTTACCGAGGCGACTCAAGTCATTGAACATCGTTGCAATCCCCTATCAAGCGTCCGGCAGGGCCTGGAATGGTGCTTCTTTGTCCGTGCGTTCTTTCGTGCCCCAGGCGGCGATGCCAACCTTGAGCGCATAGAACAGGATGCTGAAGACCACGAACAGGAACAACACCGTCAGCGTTGCGTTGGTGTAGGCGTTGAACACCACGTGCTGCATCTGCTCGATGCTCTTGGCCGGGGCCAGGATCTGGCCGGCGGCCAGGGCATCGTTGTACTTGCGCGCCAAGGCCAGGAAGCCGATCGCCGGGTTGGCGTCGAACAGCTTGATCAGGCCCGCGGTGGTGGTGCAGATCAGCAGCCAGCTGGCCGGCAGCAGCGTGACCCAGACGTAGCGCTGGCGCTTCATCTTGATCAGCACCACTGTGGCGAGCATCAGCGCGATACCGGCCAGCATCTGGTTGGAGATGCCGAACAGCGGCCACAAGGTGTTGATGCCGCCCAGCGGATCGATCACGCCCTGGTACAGCAGGTAGCCCCACAGCGCGACGCAGCCGGCGGTGGCGATCAGGTTGGCGGTCCACGATTCGGTGCGCTTGAGGGCCGGCACGAACGAGCCGAGCAGGTCCTGCAGCATGAACCGCCCGGCACGGGTGCCGGCGTCTACCGCGGTGAGGATGAACAGCGCTTCGAACAGGATCGCGAAGTGGTACCAGAACGCCATGGTGTTCTCACCCGGCAGCACCGAGTGAAGGATCTGCGCGATACCCACCGCCAGGGTCGGCGCACCGCCGGCACGGGCCAGGATGGTGGTCTCGCCGATGTCCTTGGCCACCGCTTGCAGCGCGTCGGGGGTGATTGCAAAACCCCAGCTGCTGACGGTCTGGGCCACAGCCACCACGTCGGTGCCGACGATCGCCGCCGGGCTGTTCATGGCGAAGTACACGCCCGGCTCGATCACCGAGGCCGCGACCATCGCCATGATCGCCACGAACGACTCCATCAGCATGCCGCCGTAACCGATGTAGCGGGCGTTGGTTTCGTTATCCAGCAGCTTGGGCGTGGTGCCCGAGGAGATCAGCGCGTGGAAACCCGAGACCGCGCCGCAGGCGATGGTGATGAACAGGAACGGAAACAGACCGCCCTTCCACACCGGCCCGGTGCCGTCGGTGAACTGGGTCAGCGCCGGCATTTTCAGCTCGGGCATGGTCACCAGGATGCCGATCGCCAGGGCGATGATGGTGCCGATCTTGAGGAAGGTGGACAGGTAGTCCCGTGGCGCCAGGATCAGCCACACCGGCAGCACCGCGGCGACAAAACCGTAGCCGATCAGCATCCAGGTGATCTGGATCCCGGTGAAGGTGAAGGCCTTGGCCCAGACCGGGTCGGCGGCAATCTGCCCGCCCAGCCAGATCGAACCGAGCAGCAACAGCACGCCGATGAGCGAGATTTCACCGATGCGGCCCGGGCGGATATAGCGCATGTAGATGCCCATGAACATCGCGATCGGGATGGTCGCCATCACCGTGAAGATGCCCCACGGGCTCTCGGCCAGGGCCTTGACCACGATCAGCGCCAGCACCGCGAGGATGATGATCATGATCAGGAAGCAGCCGAACAGCGCGATGGTGCCGGGGATGCGGCCCATTTCCTCGCGCACCATGTCGCCCAGGGAGCGACCGTTGCGGCGGGTCGACAGGAACAGGACCATGAAGTCCTGCACCGCACCGGCCAGCACCACGCCGGCGATCAGCCAGAGCGTGCCGGGCAGATAGCCCATCTGCGCCGCCAGCACCGGCCCGACCAGCGGCCCCGCGCCGGCAATGGCCGCGAAGTGGTGGCCGAAGAGGATGTGTTTGTTGGTCGGGACGTAGTCCAGGCCATCGTTGTTGAGCACGGCGGGCGTGGCCCGGCGCGCATCGAGTTGCATCACGTTGTTGGCGATGAAGAGGCTGTAGTAGCGGTAGGCGACCAGGTAGATGGCCACGGCTGCGACGACGATCCAGAGGGCGTTGATCGGCTCTCCGCGGCGCAGGGCCACGACGCTCAGCGCACACGCTCCCAGAACAGCCACGGCAAACCAGGCGAGGTGTTTAACCAGACGGGTTGTCATTGCATGTCTCCTGCCGATATCCAATGGATTGCGGCGATTGTTTTTATAGTGTGGCCCCGGCAATTCGGAGCTGGCCCAATATCCCTGCTGGCCGTCAATAAATAAATCCGTAGTACTACGTAGATGCCCCTTCCTCCTGTGTCCCCCTGTGGGAGCGAGCCTGCTCGCGAAGGCGTCGGATCACTCAGCATTGTCGTTACCTGACACACCGCCTTCGCGAGCAGGCTCGCTCCCACACAGGCTCGCTCCCACAGGTTTTATGTTTCACCCATGGGTTTGGCATATGATGCCGCCATTCGCCTCCCCGCCGGATCCGGACAGGAGTACAGATGCTGCTCAAACACAAGATCGTCGCTCTCGGGATCCTGCCGCTGGTCCTGGCGATTGCCGTTATTGGTGCCTTGGTCATCTCGCTCAATCGCCAGTTGGGTGACCAACAGGCGCAGCTGATCGAAGACAGTATCCTGGCCAGTAAACGCGCCGAGCTGAAGAACTACGTAGAGATGGCGCAGAGCCTGATCGCCCCGTTGTACAACGACGGCCAGGGAGATGCGCGGGCACAACAGCAGGTACTGGAAGAACTGCGCAAGCTCAGCTTTGGCATCAACGGTTATTTTTTCGTCTACGACCGCCAGGGTCGCAGCCTGATGCATGCCCGCCAGTCGGAGCTGGTGGGGCAATATCTCTGGGACATGAAGGATCCTCAGGGCCTGCCCGTCATCCAGGCCTTGCTCAAGAGCGCCGAATCAGGCGAAGGCTTTCAGCGCTATGCCTGGAACAAGCCCTCCTCCGGTCAGGTAACCGACAAGCTCGCCTACGTCGTGATGCTCGATCGTTGGGGCTGGATGCTGGGCACCGGGATCTACCTGGAAGACGTCGAACGCGCCACCCAGCAGGCTCGCGCCGAAGTGGCCCAGGGCATCCACACCACCATGCAGGCCATCGCCGCCATCGCGTTGGTCGCGGTGCTGCTGGTGTTTGCCGGCGGCATCACCCTCAATGTCAGCGAGCATCGCCTGGCCGACAAGAAACTGCAGCGCTTGAACCAGCGTATCGTCAGCTTGCAGGAGGAAGAGCGCTCGCGGGTGTCTCGCGAACTCCACGACGGCATCAGCCAGCTGTTGGTTTCGATCAAGTTCCAGTTCGAACTGGCCAGCCATGTGATCGAGAACGGCCAGGAAAATGGCCTCGGCATCTTGAAGAATGCCACCGATCGACTGGGCGAAGCGATCGGTGAAATCCGCAGTATTTCCCATGATCTGCGTTCCTCGTTGCTCGATACCCTGGGCCTGCCCGCCGCCATCGGCCAACTCGCGGCCGAATTCGAACAGCGCAGTGGCCTGGAAGTGTCCTACCGAAGCAACGAATTCGACTGTCGCCTGGAAAACGGCGCCCCGGTCTCGCTGTTCCGGATTGCCCAGGAGGCGCTGACCAACATCGAGCGACACGCCGGGGCGAAACGAGTCGCCATCACCCTGTTCGGTTCGGGCCAATCCCTGCGCCTGACCGTGGTGGATGACGGGATGGGCTTCAACGTCCCGCAGGTCGAGCGTGGTCACACCGGCATCGGCCTGCGTAATATCCGCGAACGGGTCGAGCATTTTGGCGGGCGGCTGGAAATGACCTCGGTTCCGGGACGAAGCGAACTGGATATCCTGTTGCCCATGACCCTGTCGGCCACGGAAAGTTGATGCGCGTTCATTTCCACAAGAGCACCTGCCCATGACCCTGCCCCCCGCCATACGCGTCGCCCTGGTCGACGATCACTCGCTGGTTCGTGACGGCATTCGCGCGCTGCTGTCCGTCATGCCCCGCCTGGACGTGGTCGGCGAAGCGGAGAACGGCGCGCAAGCGATCGACATGGTCGGGCGCTGCCAGCCGGACCTGCTGCTGATGGACATCGGCCTGAAGGACATGAACGGCCTCGAGCTGACCCGGCTGCTGGGCAAGCAATACCCCGGCTTGAAGATCCTCATCCTGAGCATGTACGACAATCATGAGTACATCAGTGAATCCGTGCGCGCCGGTGCCAGCGGTTACGTGCTGAAGAATTCACCTTCCAAGGAGATCATTGCCGCCATCGAAGCCATCATCGGCGGCGGCACCTTCTACAGCGCCGAGATCGCCCAGCGCCTCGCCACCGACCCGAACACCGACAGCGAACTGACGCCGCGCGAGAGCCAGGTCCTGGCGAAAATGGTCGAGGGGCTCAACAACAAGGAAATGGCCCGTGAACTGGACATCAGCGTACGCACCGTCGAAACCCACCGCCTGAGCATCCGCCGCAAACTCAATATCGACAAGCCTGCGGCACTGGTGAAATACGCGATCGATCACGGACTTGTTTCCCGCTAGCGAGGGAGCTTGCCTGGCTGCCTTCCGAGCAACACCAAAGCCACTACAAACGACAGCGCCACGGCGATGGCGCCGCCCAGGTAAACCGCACCAATGCCCCAGCCACTCGCCAACAGGCCGGCCAGCGGGCTGGTGATGCCCAAGGCAATATCGAGAAAGGCGACATAGGCGCCCATGGCGAGACCGCGAGCCTGTGGTGGCGTACGCCGCACCGCCTCCACGCCAAAGCCGGGAAACGCCAGGGAATAACCGAAACCGGTGAGTGCCGCCCCCAGGTAGGCGCTGGTCGCGCTGTCGGCGCTCCAGATCAGCAGCAGCCCAACGCTTTCGATCAATACACAAACCAGTGCCACACGGGCGCCGCCAATCTTGTCCGGAAGGTGCCCGAACAGCAGGCGCGCACCGATGAACGCCACGCCGAACGCGGTGAACGCCAACGAAGCGTTGCCCCACTCCCGGGCCGCGAACAACAGGGCGATAAACGCCGTGAGAACACCAAAACCGACGCTGCAGAACGCCAACCCCAAGCCAGGAACCCAGACGGCGCCGAGCATCTTGTAGAACGGTGTACGCCGGGTCGCCGTAGGGGCGACGGCGCGCACGCCGGCGACAATCGGCAATGCCAGGAGCGGCACGAACATCGAGGCCAGGACGATGCCCACGAAGCCCCAACCGGCATTCAACCCAACACCGAGCGGCGCCCCTAGTGCGTAGGCGCCGTACATGGCGATGCCGTTCCAGGCCATGACCTTGCCGGCATGCTGCGGCCCCACCAGGCCGATGCCCCAGCCCATCGCTCCGGTGACGATGAGGCTTTCTCCGATCGCCAGCAGCACGCGGCCGCCCGACAAAAGCCAGACCGACGTAGCCGGCGCGGCAACGAACGCCAGGGAAAGCAGATAGACCAGCCCAGAAACGGCGGCCGTCACCAGCCCGGCCATGACCGCGCGCTTGCCGCCACGCAGGTCGGCAAAATTGCCGGCCCAGGCCCGTGACAGCAGCGCCGCGGCGAACTGTGCCCCGACCACCAGGCCAATCACCAGCGTGCCCATGCCCAGCGTGTCATGCAGGTGCAGCGGCAAGACCGGCAATTGCATGCCGATGGTGAGGAAACCGACGAACACGGTCAGTGTGAGCGGCAACAGCATGAGCGCCGGATTGGCCTCGACGGTTGCCCCGAGCGCCGATGCGGCGCCGTGATGAAGATTTTCTTGAGTCATGACCCTACCCATGGAAAGGAAGCGAAGTGAAGTTGAACGGCGTCTGTGCAGCCGACTAGAATGCGATCAATTAGTCGCATTCAAGATACGAATAATCCGTCGCATTGCCTATTCGCATTCCTTTCGAGGTGCATGACCTTCATGTCCGAACGCCCAAGCCCGCAAATTTCCTCGCGCAAACAGCCGAAACAGGCCCGCTCCACCGAACTCGTGGCGGCCGTCCTGGAGGCGGCTGTTCAGGTTCTGGCAAGCCACGGCGCCCCGCGTTTCACCGTGGCTCGTGTGGCGGAGCGCGCGGGTGTCAGCGTCGGGTCGGTGTATCAATACTTCCCGAACAAGGCGGCGATCCTGTTCCGGTTGCAGAGTGACGAGTGGCAACAAACCACCGCCATGCTGCGGGACATCCTCGAGGACCAGGGCAAGCCGCCTCTGCAGCGATTGAGGGATCTGGTGCAGGCGTTCATCCAGTCCGAATGCGACGAGGCGCAGATACGCATCGCCCTCAATGACGCCGCCCCGCTCTACCGCGATGCCCCCGAACATCAGACGGCGCGAACCTCGGTGCAGCAATCGGTGGACGCTTTCATGCAACAAGTGCTGCCGGAAGCCAGCGCGCAGAGCCGCGCCCTGGCCGGTGACCTGATCATCACCACGCTCGGTTCCGTGGGTAAGCGATTTTCGGCAACGCCACGCTCCGGCGAGGAAATCCGAGCCTATGCCGATGCCATGGCCGATATGTTCTGTGCCTATCTGGAGAGTCTGCGGCAGAAAGCCGTCGAGATCGCGCCAGGCTGACTGCTCGTCCCGACGATCCGGTGACAGCCCGCCGACACTTTTACTACACTCGCCCGTCTTGTCCCTCCCTTTGCGAGACGTCCGATCCATGAAAACCATAACAAGCACGATGACGTTCTGTGGCCTGCTGGCGTTCTGCGGCAGCGCCCTGGCCGAGCCAACCCCTTCGCATCTGGACAAGGTCCTGCAACAAGGTGAACTGCGGGTGTGCACGACGGGCGACTACAAGCCCTATACCTACAAGGCCGCATCGGGTGAATACGAGGGCATCGACATCGACATGGCCCGTTCCCTCGCCAGCAGCCTCGGCGTCAAGGTGCAATGGGTCCAGACCACCTGGAAAACCCTGATGCCAGACATGTTGGCCGGCAAATGTGACATCGGCATGGGCGGGATTTCGGTAACCCTGGAACGGCAGAAAAAAGCCTATTTCAGCAGCACCCTGGACGTTGACGGCAAGATCCCCCTGGTGCGTTGCGAAGACCAGTCGCGCTACCAGACCATCGAGCAGATGAACCAGCCTTCGGTGCGTCTTGTCGAGCCGGCCGGCGGCACCAACGAAGCCTTCGTGCGGGCATTCCTGCCCAAGGGCCAGCTGGCTTTCCAGGACAACGTGACCATCTTCCAGGAACTCCTGGAAAAACGCGCCGACGTAATGATCACCGATGCCTCCGAAGCGCTCTACCAGCAGAAACTCAAACCGGGCCTATGCGCGGTCAACCCGACCCAGTACCTGCAATACGGCGAGAAGGCCTACCTGCTGCCGCGCGATGACCACACCTGGAAAATGTACGTCGACCAGTGGCTGCACCTGAGCAAGGCCAATGGCAGCTACCAGAAAGTGATCGGACAGTGGCTGGCCGTCCCCGGCGCCCAGTGATGTATCTGCGAATATAAAACCTGTGGGAGCGAGCCTGCTCGCGATGGCGCCAGATCAGTCGACATTTTCCATTGACTGACACACCGCTTTCGCGAGCAGGCTCGCTCCCACAAGAACATCTTTGGCGCATGCAGATCCTGACCCAAAACAAACTGTGGGAGCGAGCTTGCTCGCGAAGGCGCCAGATCAGTCGACATTTTCATCAACTGACACACCGCTATCGCGAGCAAGCTCGCTCCCACAAGAACATCTGTGGCGCACGCAGATCCTGAGTCCCACCCAAAACCACTGTGGGAGCGAGCCTGCTCGCGAAGGCGCCAGATCAGTCGACATCTTCATCGACTGACACACCGCTTTCGCGAGCAGGCTCGCTCCCACAAGAACATCTGTGGCGCACGCAGATCCTGAGCCCAACCCAAAATTACTGTGGGAGCGAGCCTGCTCGCGAAGGAGCCAGATCAGTCGACATTTTCATCAACTGACACACCGCTATCGCGAGCAAGCTCGCTCCCACAGTCCAGGGTCTCTAAAGGGGTCTCACTGCCCCGCCCGCACCTTGGCGATTTCGGCGTACATCATCTTTACCAGCTCACCGTCCAGGGATTTGGCGAATTTATCGATCACCGGCTGCACGCGTTCGCGGAAACGATCTTTCTCGGCCGGGGTGATTTCGTTGACGGTCATGGCGCCCGCCAGCGTCGCCTTGGCCTTGTCCATGCTCGCCGCGGTGACTTCACGCTGGAACTTCTGCGCCTCGCTCGCGGCCTCGCGGATCAGCGCCTTTTCATCGTCGTTGAGGCGGTTCCAGGTTTTCTGGCTGATGATCAACGACTGCGGATTGAAGATGTGGCCCGTCACCGAAAGGTACTTCTGCACCTCGTAGAATTTGTTGCCTTCGATCACCGTGAACGGGTTTTCCTGACCATCAATGGTGTGTTGCTCCAGGCCGGTATAGACCTCCGGGAAAGCCATCGGCACCGGGTTGGCGCCCAGGGCACTGAAGGTTTCCAGATAGATCGGCGACTGGATGACGCGCACCTTCAAGCCCTGCATGTCTTCAAGTTTCGCCACCGGATGCTTGCTGTTGGTCAGGTGACGGAACCCCAGGTCCCAGTAACCCAGGCCGACCAGGCCCTTGCTGTCCAACTGCGCCGCGAGTTTCTGGCCGACCGACCCGTCGATGACCGCGTGGGCTTCCTCGGCGTTGTTGAACAGGAACGGGAAATCGAGCATGGCGAAATCCGCGGCCTGGGCAGCGAGGATGCCGGAGTTCAGCACCGTGATATCCAGCGTGCCGCCTTGCAGGGCCGAGACGGTCTGCACATCGCCGCCCAGGGTTCCGCCAGGGAACAGACGAACCTTGAGCTTGCCGCCGCTCTTTTCACTGAGCAGGTCGGCAAACTTCTGCGCGCCCTGCCCTTGCGGATGTTCCTTGACGTTCTGGAAGGCAAAACGCAGGGTGCGCTCGCGGATCTCAGCGGCGTGGCCGGCCACGCTGCCGAGCAGCAAGCCTGTTGCGCAGGCCCCGGCCAGCAAGGTTTTCATCAGTTTTTGCATGTCAGTCTCCGATCTTTATTGTTGTTGGTTTCGAGCTGCTACGGATTGCACCGGCATCAACCGGTGAAGAATTTCAACGGTCCCAGGACAAGCTGAGGGAACAGCACCAGCAGGAACAGCACCGCAAATTGCGCAAGCATGAACGGCCACACGCCACGCACGATTTCCTCGAATTCCAGCTTCGCCACGCCACAGACCACGTTGAGCACCGTGCCCACGGGCGGCGTGATCAGGCCAATCGCGGTGTTGATCAGAAACAGCACGCCGAAGTACACCGGGTCGATGCCCGCCTGGATCACCGCGGGCATCAGCACCGGCGTGAGGATGAGGATGGTCGGGGTCATGTCCATCACCGTGCCGACCAGGATGATCAGCGCCATCATCACCAGCAGCAGGAGGGTCTGGTTGTCCATGAACGGCGCCAGCAGGTCGGCCAACTGGCCCGGCAGGTCGGCGATGGTCACCAGCCAAGACGAGACCATCGCGGCCGCCACCAGCAACATCACCACCGAGGTGGTCCTGGCCGATGACAGGATCACTTCGTACAGCTGGCTGATCTTCATTTCCCGGTAGATCACCAACGACACGAACAGCGAATAGACCGCCGCGACCACCGCCGCTTCCGTGGGGGTGAAGATGCCGAACTTGAGGCCGAGGATGATGATCAGCGGCAGGCCCATCGCCCAACTGCCGTCCAGCAATGTGCGCAGTACCTCGGCACGGGAGCGCTTGGGCGCCGTCTCGACATTCTCGCGGCGGGAGATGAACCACCAGGCGATGGCGAGCCCGGCACCGAGCATGAGCCCGGGCACAATTCCGGCCAGGAACAGCTTGGAGATCGATACCCCGGAGGCCACGCCAAAAACGATGAAACCTATGCTCGGCGGAATGACCGGCGCGATGGTGCTGCCAGCGGCGATCAGCCCGGCCGAACGTCCTCGGTTGTGCCCGGCCAGCACCATCATCGGCACCAGCAGCGCTGCCAGTGCCGCGGCATCAGCCACCGCCGAACCGGATAGCGACGCCAACAGGCAGGAGGCGATGATCGCGACATAACCCAGGCCTCCGCGCTTGTGCCCCACCAGCGCCATGGCAATGTTGACGATACGCTTGGACAGGCCGCCGACATTCATGACCTCACCGGCAAGCATGAAGAACGGCACGGCCATCAACGGAAAGCTATCAGCGCCATTGAGCAGGTTCTGCGCGATGATCTGGGCATCGAACAGGTCCAGGTAGAACATCAGCGCGACGCTGACCACCAGCAAGGCAAAGGCAATCGGCATACCCAGCGCCATGCTGCCCATCAACGACCCGAGGAAAATGGCCAAGGTCATGGGCGGCTACCTTTGAGGGTGTCGTGGTTGGTTGCCGAAGCATCGCTGGCTTCGACCATCACCAGCTCGTCATCCGCGAGTTTACCGAACAGCGCCAGGTACAGTTCATACAGCAGAATGACGGTGGCGCTGACGCCGAACACCAGGCCGGCGGCGTAGAACAACGCCATCGACAGACCCGAAGCCGGCGCGACCACGTCCAGGTTGATCACCGCCTGTTGCCAGCTGCCGCTGACGATCAAGCCGCAGATATACAGCATCAGCAGATGGCTGATGACCAGGCAGGCACGCTTGCCGGCGGGCGGCAAGCGCTTGACCAGGCTGTTCATGCCCAGATGGGCGCGGTCCTTGAGCGCCACCAGGGCGCCGAGGAAAATCATCCAGACGAAGAACCAGCGCGACAGTTCTTCCGAAACGCTGATGCCGGAGTTGAACGCATAGCGCAGCACGACGTTGCCAAACACCAGCACGATCATCGCGACCATGCACAGGACAATCAGCAGCTTCAGCAGCTTGAAATACAAATCGACGACTTTTGTCATCTTGAAGACCTCACAGGTTGACCGAGCGCCGACATGCATCCGGCGCGACAGAGCGCAAACGCGTGCGCTATCGGATCGAAGCTGAAACGTCCCGGCAGATACCGGAACTGGAGGCGTGGGACGGGGCGAAAGCCATTGGACGGGAGCGCATGAGGACCTCTGTTTTTTATTATGGCCTTGCCCGGGCATGGCGAGGCTGAGTGCCAGCTAAAATGTACTACCCAGTTAATCCGGTCAATAACCTTGCGGGGCCTGAGCACGAATCAAGACGGAACTAGCGTGCGATTATCGGTCACTGGTCAGTGGATTACGGGTCTAACCCGCTGGTCACGGGGGATTTGTATCGCTGTGTATATGGGCAGCGAATTGATACGAATTCGCCGATTTCACGCCTTCCCGGCACACATCGCCGATACACCTGCGCGTTCAACTGCACACACCGGACAGCAGCACACAGGCGCTGCCACGGCCCACTCAATAACGCGCAAGGAGAATCACCATGTTCAATTTCTCGAAACTTTCATCCCTCGCAATTGCCCTGACGCTGGTTGGCGGTGTCGGCTTGTCGACGACGGCCTCGGCCAAGAGCTCCCTTTCCCATGGCCAGGCTGCGCAGCAGCTGGCTGAGGGTGGCTCTGATCGTCTGATTCAGAATCGCGTGGCTGAAGGCGGGGCTGATCGGTTGCAGGAGCTGCGTGAACGCAGCACCGCATGAAAGCGCTGTTGTGGCGAGGGAGCTTGCTCCCGCTCGGCTGCGCAGCAGTCGTCAACCTGCCAGCCGGTTTTTCCTGGAGAACCGGGTTGAATGGTTTTGGGGCTGCTGCGCAGCCCAGCGGGAGCAAGCTCCCTCGCCACGAAAAGCTCTAAGGGCAAAGGCTCAAGGCTTGATGTTTTTCAACTCATTGAGCAAACCCAGCAGTTGCTGCATTTTTTCTTCGCCGAACTGTTCCTCGATCCGCCGGTAGTTGCTTTCCATGCCTTCGCTCATGGACACAAAACACTGCTGGCCGCGCTCGGTCAGGCCAACAAAAACCCGACGCTGGTCCTGGCTGGATTTCTGCCGCCGCACCAGCCCGTCGCGCTCCAGGCGAGTGAGCACGCCGGTCATGCTGGGCTTGAGAATGCAGGCCTGATGGGCGAGCTGGTGGCTCTCCAACTCACCCTGCTGGTGCAGAATGCGGATCACTCGCCACTGCTGCTCCGTAAGATCATGCTGATTCAGCGCCGGACGAAAAAAAGCCATCGCCGCTTCGCGGGCTTGCAGCAGAGTCAGCGTCAGTGAGGGTCTCGGGTTGGCCATGTTCTAACTGTATGGATGGGCGAGTCGGCAGCTTAGTGTCGCCGGCAGGCTGCTGCAAGCGCCTCGCTTTTGTGGCGAGGGAGCTTGCTCCCTCGCCACGGGTCCATCGGTCTATTTGAACAACATGCCCGACTGCCGTTGCCGATACTCCCCCGGTGTCAGCCTGGCGTAACGCTGGAAAAACCGGCTGAAATACGCGGGGTCCTTGAAGCCGAGTTGGTAGCAGATTTCATTGGCCGAGCTGCCGGTGAACAACAGCAGCCGCTTGGCCTCCTGCATCAGGCGCTCCATGATCAAGCGCTTGGAAGGCAGGTCGGCGATTCGTCGACACACGTCGTTGAGGCGCGCCTCGGTCACGCCAATGTCCGCGGCATAACGCGACAGGGGCCAGTGCTGGAAATAATGCGCTTCGATCAACTCATTAAAACGGTGGAAGATCTTCAAGTCTTCATGCCGCGCCGGCCTGGCTTCCAGGGAGTTGGAGCACAGCCGCAGCAGGCTGATCATGATCAGCCGCGTCAAGCCGTCCAGCGCCGCGCTGCGCCCCGGCCGCCCGGCCGTCACCTCTTCGCTCAATTCCTCGAACAGGCAGTCCAGCCGCCGCACCTCCCCCGTCTGCTCCGGCCCCAACTGCGCCAGCGCGACGCAGGACGCCGGCATCTGCACGCCCGCCGGCGCCAGGCTCGGATCGGCATCGATCAATTGCCACACCAGTTGCTGACGCACCGTCAGTACGTGTCCGTCGCTGTCGGCTTCGGTAACAAAAGCGTGGGGGATGGTCGGCGGCGTGAGAAAAAACATCGGCCCTGATTCGACGTATTGCCGATCATCCAGATACACCCGCACGGTGCCGCTCTTGACGTAATGAACCTGGAAGAACCGGTCATGCCGATGGACCGGCATGTTGCGCCCAAAAAAGCCGGCCAGGTTGGCGAGCCGGTCGTAATGCACTTCGGCATCGCTGTAGCGCTGGTCGTACACCTGGCCAATGTTGATGTTCGGGATCGGCTGCCGGTCGGTCATCACGCATTACTCGTTTTTATTCTGATTCAGGCCACTGCCTGCGCTCATGCTGCGCCGAAATCGGCAGGGCAACCAGTGTCGGAAGATTCTGCCACGCTTGACGATAGTTAACATCTTAATTATAACTGTTAACACATTAACAATATCCGCAGAGCACTGGTCTCTGCCATCCCAGGAGACAAGCATGAGCCGTGCCCTGCATGACGTCGCGACCGGCACCCTGTTCGGGGTCGCGCTGAACTACCAGGGGCTGCTGAAGCAGCGCCTCGCCGAGTTCGAGCAAGCGCCTTACCAGAAGCCGCCGCTCAAGCCCGTGCTGTTCATCAAGACGCCGAACACCCGCAACCAGCACGAGGCCGAGGTGATTCATCCAGGCCAGGGCGAGCGCTTGCAACCCGGGCCGGCCTTGGGTGTAGTGATGGGCAAGTCCGCCAGCCGCGTCAGCGCCGACGAGGCGTTGAACTACGTGGCCGGCTACACGGTGGTCAATGAATTCAGCCTGCCGGAGGACAGCTACTACCGTCCCGCCGTCAAGGCCAAGTGCCGGGATGGCTTTTGCACCATCGGTCCCGACCTGGTGCCCAGCGCCAACGTTGCCGACCCCCACAGCCTGGCGGTCACGCTGTACGTCAACGGCGAGGTTCGCCAGCAGAACAACACGGTCAACTTCGTTCGTGACATCCCCCGCTTGATCGCCGAGATCAGCGAGTTCATGACCCTGCATGCCGGCGATGTCTTGATCACCGGCACGCCCGAGGGCCGGGTCGATGTACTGCCCGGCGATCGCGTCGAAGTGGACATCAGCGGCATCGGCCGACTCGTCAATACCATCGTGGCCGAGGAAACAGGAGCCGCCTCATGAAACGCGCACGCATTCACTTTGAAGGCCGGGTCCACGCCGTCACGGTCGAGCACGATAACGCCGTGCGCCTGGCCGACGGTCGGCTGCTGGCGGAAAACCAGGTGCAGTGGCTGCCCCCGGCCACCGGCAGCATGTTCGCCCTGGGCCTGAACTATGCCGATCACGCTGCGGAGTTGGCGTTCAAGCCGCCGACCGAACCGCTGGCCTTCATCAAGTCCCCCGGCACCTACACCGGCCACAACCAGATCACCTGGCGCCCCGACAACGTTGCCTACATGCACTACGAGTGCGAGCTGGTGGCGGTCATCGGCAAACCGGCGCGCAACGTCAAGCGTGAGGACGCGCTGGACTACCTGGCCGGCTACACCGTCTGCAACGACTACGCGATCCGCGACTACCTGGAAAACTACTACCGCCCCAACCTGCGGGTGAAGAACCGTGACGCCACGACACCGGTCGGTCCGTACATCGTCGACGTTGCCGATGTAGCCGACCCCGGCAACCTGACCTTGCGCACCTGGATCAATGGCGAGTTGCGCCAGCAAGGCAGCACCAAGGACATGATCTTCGATATTCCCTACCTCATCGAATACCTGTCCAGCTTCATGACCCTGCAACCCGGCGACATGATCGCCACCGGCACGCCCGAAGGCCTGGCCGATGTGGTGCCGGGCGATGAAGTGGTCGTGGAAGTGGAAGGCGTCGGTCGCCTGGTCAACACAATCGTCAGCGAAGCCGAGTTCTTCGCGTCCCGGAAAGAGGCTTGAGCAGCATGATCAAACACTGGATCGATGGCCGTGAGGTCGAGAGCAAAGACGTCTTCGTCAACTACAACCCCGCCACCGGCGAGGCCATTGGCGAAGTCGCCAGCGGCGGCGCCGAGGAAGTCGCCCAGGCTGTCGCGGCGGCCAAGGCAGCGTTTCCGAAATGGGCCAACACCCCGGCGAAAGAACGGGCCCGGCTGATGCGCAAGCTCGGCGAGCTGATCGAACAGAACGTGCCGAAACTGGCCGAACTGGAAACCCTCGACACCGGCTTGCCGATCCACCAGACCAGGAACGTGCTGATCCCAAGGGCCTCGCACAACTTCGATTTCTTCGCCGAAGTCTGCACCCGGATGGACGGTCACACCTACCCGGTCGACGACCAGATGCTCAACTACACCCTGTACCAGCCGGTGGGTGTCTGCGCCTTGGTGTCGCCGTGGAACGTGCCGTTCATGACCGCAACCTGGAAGACCGCGCCATGCCTGGCACTGGGCAATACCGCCGTGCTGAAAATGTCCGAGCTGTCGCCGCTGACCGCCAACGAACTCGGGCGCCTGGCCGTCGAGGCCGGCATTCCCAACGGGGTGCTCAACGTGATCCAGGGCTACGGCGCCACGGCCGGCGATGCGTTGGTGCGTCACCCGGACGTGCGGGCGATTTCTTTCACCGGCGGCACCGCCACCGGCAAGAAAATCATGCAGACCGCGGGCCTTAAAAAGTACTCGATGGAACTGGGCGGCAAGTCACCGGTACTGATTTTCGAAGACGCCGATCTTGACCGTGCCCTCGACGCGGCACTGTTCACCATCTTCTCGTTGAACGGCGAGCGCTGCACCGCCGGCAGCCGGATCTTCATCCAGGAAAGTGTCTACCCCCAATTCGTAGCCGAGTTCGCCGCCCGCGCCAGACGCCTGATCGTCGGCGACCCGCAGGACCCCAAGACCCAGGTCGGCTCGATGATCACCCAGGCCCATTATGACAAGGTCACCGGCTACATCAGGATCGGTCTCGAAGAAGGCGCCACCCTGCTCGCTGGTGGCCTGGAGCGTCCGGCCAATCTGCCGGCGCATCTGAGTCGCGGCCAGTTCATCCAGCCGACGGTGTTCGCCGACGTGAACAACAACATGCGCATCGCCCAGGAAGAAATCTTCGGCCCGGTGGTGTGCCTGATTCCGTTCAAGGACGAGGCCGAGGCGTTGCGGTTGGCCAACGCTACCGAATATGGCCTGGCCTCCTATATCTGGACCCAGGACATTGGCAAGGCCCATCGCCTGGCTCATGGCATCGAGGCCGGCATGGTGTTCATCAACAGCCAGAACGTGCGCGACCTGCGCCAGCCTTTCGGTGGCGTAAAGGGTTCCGGAACCGGCCGCGAAGGCGGACAGTACAGCTTCGAAGTATTCGCCGAGATCAAGAACGTGTGCATCTCCATGGGCAGCCATCACATTCCGCGCTGGGGGGTGTAGCCCAAGCCTCCTTGGCGACGATGGCGCCGTGGCGAGGGAGCCATCGGCAAGACCTGATTCAGCGTTTTGAAGATCAACAAGAACAACATTTCAGGAGAATCATCATGGGCGAAGTCGTCCTGGCTGCGAAAATCTGCCACGTTCCCTCGATGTACCTGTCCGAGCTGCCCGGCAAGCATCATGGCTGCCGCGCGGCAGCGATTGCCGGGCACAAGGAAATCGGCCGTCGCGCCCGTGAACTCGGCGCCGATACCGCCGTGGTGTTCGACGTGCACTGGCTCGTCAATAGCGCTTATCACGTCAACAGCGGCGCGCATTTCAAAGGCATCTACACCAGCAACGAACTGCCGCACTTCATCAAGAACATGGAGTACGAATACCCGGGTTGTCCGGAGCTGGGCGAGTTGATCGCCGCCGAGGCCAATGCCGCCGATATAAGAACCCTGGCCCACAACATCCCCAGCCTCGAGCTGGAATACGGCACCTTGGTGCCGATGCGCTACATGCACATGGATGTACCGGCGGAGCAGAAATTCAACGTGGTGTCGATTGCCGCCTGGTGCGCCTGGCACCGCCTGCAAGACAGCTTTGCCTTCGGCGCCGCCGTGCGCCGGGCCATCGAGAAGAGCGACCGCAAGGTCCTGGTCCTGGCCTCCGGCTCGCTGTCCCACCGTTTCTCCGACGACCGCAACGCCGAAGCCAACATCCACAACTGGACGCGGGAATTCGACAAGCAGGTCGATCTGCACGTCGTGAAGTTGTGGCGCGAAGGCCGCTGGAAAGAGTTCTGCGCCATGCTGCCGGACTACGCCGAACACTGCTTCGGCGAAGGCAAGATGCACGACACGGCGATGCTGCTGGGGCTGCTCGGCGGGCCGGACTACGCCAAACCCGCCGAAATCATCACCGAGCCCTTCGGCAGCTCCGGCACCGGCCAGATCAACGCGATTTTCCCAGTCTGAACAACAGCCGCAAGCTCAAGCTGATCGCCTCAACTTGCCGCTTGCCGCTTACAACTCGAAGCTGCCGACGCAGGAGGCCCCCATGCCCCATTTCATCGCGGAATACACCGATAACATCGAGCAGCAGGCCGACCTGCCCGGCCTGTTTGAAAAGGTCCACCTGTTGCTAGGCGACAGCGGCGTGTTTCCCTTGGGCGGCATCCGCAGCCGTGGCGTGCGCCTGGACACCTGGCGCATGGCCGACGGCAAGCACGACTACGCCTTCGTCCATATGACGCTCAAGGTCGGCCATGGTCGCGACCTGGCTACCCGGCAAAAGATCGCGGAAAAACTCTTCGAACTGATCACCACGCACTTCGCCGACTTGCAGGCCCAACGCCTGCTGGCGTTGTCGTTCGAGATGATCGAGCTGCACGAGCAGCTCAACTTCAAGGCCAACAACCTCCACGCCTTTCTCAAGGGCCAGCCCAGCTAGCCCGTCCGCCCCATCGGCCTCTCAGACAAAAAGTACAAGATAATGAGCACAGCCAATACTGCCGACACCGCCGGCACCCTCGCGCACGACCGCACCCATGCCAGCATCACCTGGCGGCTGATGCCGCTGTTGCTGGTCTGCTACCTCTTTGCCCACCTGGACCGCATCAACATCGGCTTCGCCAAGATGCAGATGAGCGCCGACCTGCAATTCAGCGACACGGTCTATGGCTTCGGCGCCGGCCTGTTCTTCATTGCCTATGCGCTGTTCGGCGTGCCGAGCAACATGGCCCTGGACCGGGTCGGCCCGCGTCGCTGGATCGCCACGCTGATGGTGGTCTGGGGCGCGTTGTCGACCGGCATGTTCCTCATCGAAAGCGCCAGCGGATTCTACGTGTTGCGCTTTCTGCTGGGCGTGGCCGAGGCCGGGTTTTTCCCGGGCATCCTGGTTTTTCTCAACCGTTGGTACCCGGCGCGGCGCCGGGCCCAGGTCACGGCGCTGTTTGCCATTGCGGTGCCGATGGCGGGCGTTATCGGCGGGCCGTTGTCAGGCGGCATACTGGAACATTTCCATGACTTCGGCAGCCTGCGCGGCTGGCAATGGATGTTCATCATCGAAGGCTTGCCGGTGATCCTGCTCGGCCTGGTGGTGCTCAAGTGCCTGCCCGACAGCTTCGAGACGGTCAACTGGCTCAGCGCCGACGCCAAGCAGCAACTGCGTGAGCAACTGAGCCACGAAGAACAGCGCAAATCCATTACCTCGTTCTCGGCCATTCTCGGCAACCCGCAGGTCTGGCTGCTGGTGGCGGTGTATTTCGCGGTGATGCTGGCGGTCAACACCCTGGCGTTCTGGATGCCCACCCTGATCCATGGCGCCGGCATCGGCAGCGATGGCAAGGTCGGGCTGCTCAGCGCCGTGCCTTACCTGGCCGGCTGTTTCTTCATGATCGGCTGCGGACGCTCCTCCGATCACCACCGCGAACGCCGCTGGCACCTGTGCGTGCCGCTGTTGATGGCGGCGACTGGCATTGCCGTCGCCGGGCTTTCCCCGGCCAATCCGACCCTGGTGCTGGGCGGCCTGATTCTCGCCGGCATGGGCGCCAGTGCCGCGTTGCCGATGTTCTGGCAACTGCCACCGGCGTTCCTGTCCAACAGCACCCAGGCCGCCGGCATCGCACTGATCAGTTCCTTCGGCAGCATCGCTTCGTTCTTCGCGCCCTACCTGATCGGCTGGATGCGCGACACCACCCAGAGCGCCAGCCTGGCCCTTTACGTCCTGGCACTGCTCATCGCCCTGGGTGGCCTGTTGGTGCTGCGCACCCGGGCAGCCATCGTCAATCCACAATAGAGACCCTTGTCATGCTCGATCAAAGCCTCATCCAGCAAGCCGCCGCGCGCCTTGACCAAGCCGAACGCTCCCGTGAACAGGTGCGGCAATTTTCCCTCGACCATCCAGGCATCACCATCGATGACGCCTACGCTATCCAGCGCGCCTGGGTCGCGCAAAAAATCAACGACGGGCGCAAGCTGGTCGGCCACAAGATCGGCCTGACTTCCCGCGCGATGCAGGTCTCGTCGAATATCACCGAACCGGATTATGGCGCGCTGCTGGACGACATGTTTTTCGATGAAGGCAGCGACATTCCGTTCGAACGCTTCATCGTGCCGCGCGTGGAAGTCGAGCTGGCGTTCATTCTCGGCAAGCCGCTCAAAGGCCCGAACGTGACCCTGTTCGACGTGCTTGATGCCACCGAATGGGTGATTCCGGCGCTGGAAATCATCGATGCGCGTATCCAGCAGATCGACCCGCAGACCAAGGTCACCCGCAAAGTCTTCGATACCATCTCCGACAACGCCGCCAATGCCGGCGTGGTCATGGGCGGCCGTGCCGTGCGGCCCACCGAGATCGACCTGCGCAAAGTGCCGGCAGTGCTCTATCGCAACGGCGTGATCGAAGAGTCCGGCGTGTCGGCGGCGGTGCTCAATCACCCGGCCAAGGGCGTGGCCTGGCTGGCGAACAAACTGGCGGCCTACGACGTCACGCTGCAGCCGGGCCAGATCATCCTGGGCGGCTCTTTCACCCGCCCGGTGGCGGCCAATCCGGGCGATACCTTCCATGTCGACTACGACATGCTCGGCTCCATCGCTTGCCGTTTCGTCTGACCGGAGACTTCTCATGGACATGCCCGTCAATACCTTCAAGCAACGCCTGCGCAGCGGTGAAGCACAAATCGGCCTGTGGCTGGGCCTGGCCGACGCCTACTGCGCGGAGCTGGCAGCCAACGCCGGATTCGATTGGTTGCTGATCGACGGTGAACACGCGCCCAACGACCTGCGCACCGTGCTCGGCCAGCTCCAGGCCATCGCGCCCTACCCCGGCCAACCGGTGATTCGCCCGGTTATAGGCGACACGGCGCTGATCAAGCAACTGCTCGATATCGGCGCGCAAACGCTGCTGGTGCCGATGGTGGAAAGCGCCGCCCAAGCCAGCGAACTGGTGCGCGCCATGCATTACCCGCCCCACGGTGTACGCGGCGTCGGCAGCGCACTGGCCCGGGCCTCGCGCTGGAACAGCATTGCCGGCTACCTCGACCACGCCGATGAGCAGATGTGCCTGCTGGTGCAAATCGAGAGCTGCGAGGGACTCGCCAACCTGGACGCCATCGCCGCCGTCGAGGGCGTCGACGGGGTGTTCATCGGCCCAGCGGACTTGAGCGCATCGATGGGCCATCGCGGCAATCCCGGCCACCCGCAAGTGCAAGCTGCCATCGAGGACGCCATCGCGCACATTCGCCAGGCGGGCAAAGCGGCCGGGATCCTCAGTGCCGACGAGACACTCGCCCGACGCTACATCGAACTCGGCGCAGCCTTTGTCGCCGTGGGCGTGGACACGACGGTGCTGATGCGCGGGTTACAAACCTTGGCCGCGACGTTCAAGAACACCCCAAGACCATCGACCGGCGGTGTCTATTGATCCAATGTTCCCCCCCGTGGCGAGGGAGCTTGCTCCCGCCAGGCTGCGCAGCGGCCTCTGGATCAGCTACCAGGATGAACCAGACACTCCGGGTCGGCAGTTCGAGGGGACTGCTGCGCAGTCCAGCGGGAGCAAGCTCCCTCGCCACAAAAGCACATCCACTCGCGGCTTCTAGCGTTTGATTGTCTTGAGGTCATCAAGCAACCCCAACAACGTCTGCAATTTCTCCTCCCCCAACCGCCCCTGCAGACGCTGGTAATTTTCCTCCATGCTCTGGCTCATCGAGTCGAAGCATGCCTGGCCCTGGGGTGCCAGGCGCACCAGCACGCGGCGCTGGTCCTGCTCGGCCTTGCGCCGCACGACCATGCCCGCTGCTTCCATGCGTACCAGTACGCCGGTCATGCTCGGCTTGAGGATGCAGGCCAGTTCGGCGAGGCGATTGATTTCCAGCTCGTCATGCTGGCTGAGGATGCGGATGACCCGCCACTGTTGCTCGGTCAACCCATGCTGGTTCAGCGATGGACGGAAAAAAGCCATGGCTGCTTCACGGGCCTGCAGCAGGGTCAAGGTCAGGGATTGCCGGGGTTTGGGCATGACATGTTTTCGCGGAAAAATAGTTAATGAGTTAACCAAATCTTATCAGCTTCACGCTGGAACACTCAGCTTTGTGCGAACTGTTTGAAAACCAATAAAAAAGCCCCGCTTCTCTCGAGGCGGGGCTTCTTCATTCAGCGGTGTATCAGTTGGCCGTGACGACCGCCTGACCGCTCAACGCCAGGTCGAGCAGTTCGCGGTTGGCGACTGCGTACATGGCGTAGTCGGTACCACTGGCGGCACGGATGTCCACCAGCATGGCGCGCCAGCGTTCGACCATCTCGTGGTGCTGCTCCAGCCACAGCGCCAGACGGGTTTCCACGTCTTGGCTACCGTCGCCTTCCTGCAGGACCGAGATGGTGATCGCCCGCTGCTGCCAGTCGATGTCATCGCGGAACGCTTCACGGGCCAGGGCCTGCCAGTTGTTTTCAACCGGCAAGGCGCTGATCTGTTGCAGGTACCAGGTGATGTCCAGCGCACTGCCCACGGCGAAGTAGGCCTTGGCCACATCGGCGGCGTTCTGGCCGGTGACGTCGGACGCCTCGATGATCGGCAGCAAGGTGTACAGGTGCGTGGTGCCGGCAACCATGCGCGCCAGCAACTCCGGCACGCCAGCGGCCACGTAGGCCTGGTAGCGGGTCTGCCAGCCTTCGCGGGTCGGGCCTTCCAGCAGTTCGTCGAGCTTGAGGCCCAACGCCGCCAGGTGCGGACCGAAGTGAGCGACGTCACGGGCAGCATTCTGCTCGTTGCGGCGGCTGCGCAGGAACCAGCGCGTGGCGCGACGGCCCAGGCGCATCAGCTCGTCCATCAGCTCCAGTTGCACGTCGGCGGAAACTTGGTGGTCCAAGGCTTCAATCTGACGGAACCAGTGCGGGAGATGGAAGATGTCCCGAACGATTACATAAGCACCGGCCACGTTCGCCGGGCTCATGCCGGTCGACTCTTTCAACCGCTGGACGAACGTGATGCCCATGTGGTTGACCAGGTCGTTGGCGATCTGGGTGCTGACAATCTCGCGCTTCAGGCGATGGCGACGCATCGCTTCGGAGAACTTGCTCACCAGCGTTGGCGGGAAAGCCGTCTCCATGTCGCGGGTCAGGTAGTCATCGTCCGGCACCAGGGAGTTGAGCAGCGCTTCCTTGAGGTCGATCTTGCTGTAGGAGATCAGTACCGAAAGCTCGGCACGGGTCAGGCCCTGGCCTGCCGCGACACGTTCGGCCAGTTGGTCTTCGGTCGGCAGGAACTCGATGGCACGGTCCAGCTTGCCACGGGCTTCCAGATCGTTCATCAGACGCTTGTATTCGGCGATCCGCACAAAGGCGCGACGCGCCGCCAGGGACAGGGCCTGGGTCTGCTTGTAGTTGTTGCCCAACACCAGGCCGCCGACTTCGTCGGTCATGCTCGCCAGCAACTGGTTGCGTTGCTTGTCGGTCATGTCGCCGGCCTGCACCACTTCGTTGAGCAGGATCTTGATGTTCACTTCGTGGTCGGAGCAGTCCACGCCACCGGCGTTATCGATGAAGTCGGTGTTGGTGGCACCGCCATGCAGGCCGAACTCGACGCGACCGAGCTGGGTCATGCCCAGATTGCCGCCCTCGCCCACCACTTTGCAGCGCAGCTCGTTACCGTTCACGCGCAGCGCATCGTTGGCCTTGTCGCCGACATCGGCGTGGCTTTCGGTGCTGGCCTTGACGTAGGTGCCGATACCACCGTTCCACAACAGGTCCACCGGCGCCTTGAGCAAGGCGTTCAGCAGTTCGGTCGGGGTCAGCTTGTCGGCCTTGATGTCGAAGCGCTCTTTCATCTGCGGCGAAATCGCGATGCTCTTCGCGCTACGCGAGAAGATACCGCCACCTTCGGACATGATGCTGGTGTCGTAGTCGGTCCAGGCCGAACGCGGCAGATCGAACAGACGCTTGCGCTCGGCGAAACTGCTGGCAGGCGTAGGGTTCGGGTCGATGAAGATGTGCAGGTGGTTGAAGGCCGCGACCAGTTGCAGCTTGTCGGACATCAGCAAGCCGTTGCCGAACACGTCGCCGGCCATGTCGCCGACGCCCACCACGGTGATGCTGTCTTCCTGCACGTTGATGCCGCGCTCGCGGAAGTGACGCTGTACGCCAACCCACGCGCCTTTGGCGGTGATGCCCATTTTCTTGTGGTCGTAGCCGGCCGAACCGCCGGAGGCGAACGCGTCACCCAGCCAGAAGCCGTAGTCGATGGCGATGCCGTTGGCGATGTCGGAGAAGGTCGCGGTGCCTTTGTCCGCCGCCACCACCAGGTACGGGTCATCATCGTCATGCCGCACGACGTTGGCCGGCGGCACCAGGGCGCCGTCCTTCAGGTTGTCGGTGATGTCCAGCAGACCCGAAATGAAGATGCGGTAGCAGGCGATGCCCTCGGCCGCGATCTCGTCCCGGCTGCCACCCAGTGGCAGGCGACGCGGCAGGAAACCGCCCTTGGCGCCCACGGGCACGATCACCGAGTTCTTCACTTGCTGGGCTTTTACCAGGCCGAGCACTTCGGTGCGGTAGTCTTCCTCGCGGTCGGACCAGCGCAGGCCACCGCGAGCGACGTTGCCGAAACGCAAGTGCACGCCTTCGACCCGTGGCGAGTAGACGAAGATCTCGAACTTGGGCACCGGCTTCGGCAGTTCCGGAATCAGGTGCGGGTTGAACTTGAAGCTGAAATACGACTTGTTCTGGCCGTTGGCGTCGGTCTGGTAGAAGTTGGTCCGCAGGGTCGCCTTGATCAGGTCCAGGTAACGACGCAGGATGCGGTCTTCATTGAGCACCTGCACATCGTCGAGGGCCGTGAGGATCGCCTGTTCCAGACGCTGTTGCTTGTCTTCCAGGTCATCGCCGCTGAGCTTGCGCGCCAGGTAGAAACGCGTCTTGAACAACCGGGTCAGCTCGCGCGCGATATCGGTGTGGTTGTTCAGGGTGCTGGCGATGTAGCCGAGGTCGAAGCCCAGGCGGATCTGCTTCAGGTAACGGGCGTAGGCACGCAGCAACGCCACGTCGCGCCATGGCAGGCCGGCAGTCAGCACCAGGCGGTTGAACGCATCGTTCTCGGCATCGCCACGGACGATGTGGACAAAGGCGTCCTGCAGGGTGTCGTTGAGCTGCTGGATGTCGAGGTCGAGGCCTTCGGCGGCGGTGAACGCGAAATCGTGAATCCAGAACTCGCGGCCGTTGGTGTGGCGCAGGCGATACGGGAATTCGCCCAGCACGCGCAGGCCGAGGTTTTCCAGGATTGGCAGCACGTCGGACAGCGCCAGCGGCGTGTCGGCGTGATACAGCTTGCAGTGCAGCTCACGCTGGCCGGACACCTGGCCCAACGGCTGGTAGAAGCTCATCACCAGCGGATTGGTTTCATTCAGGCTCAGCAGGTGTTGCATGTCCACTACGGCCGAGTGCGCGGCAAAACGCTCGCGGTAGCCGGCCGGGAAGCCTTTCGGGAAGTCCGACAGCACGTTGGTGCCCTGGGCTTCGCCGAAGCTCTCGATCACCAGGCTGGCGTAGTCGTCCTTCCAGCTGCGGCAGGCCTGCACGACTTCTTTTTCCAGCAGGACCGGGTCGATGTCGAGACGGTTTTTCGGGTCCACGCGCAGGATCAGTTGCACGCGAGCCAGTACGGATTCGGAGAAGAACGTCCAGAACTCGCAGTCCGAGGCTTTCAGGCGATCCATCAGCACTTGCTGGATCTTCTGGCGCACTTCGGTAGAGTAGATGTCACGCGGCACATAGGCCAGGCAGTAGCAGAAACGACCGTACGGGTCCTTGCGCAGGAACACACGGATCTTGTTGCGTTCCTGGATCTGCACGATCGACATCACCGTGCTGAACAGCTCGTCCACCGGGGTCTGGAACAGGTCGTCACGGGGCAGCACTTCGACCACCTGGGCCAGTTCCTTACCCAGGTGCGCCTTGGCCTGGAAGCCCGAACGACGTTCGATTTCCTCGACCTTGCGACGGATATACGGAATGACCCGCACGCTTTCGCCGTACACCGAAGAGGTGTACAGGCCCATGAAACGGCATTCCTTGATGACCTTGCCGTTGGCGTCGATTTCACGGATCGACACGTAGTCCGGGTAGGCCGGACGGTGCACGCGGCTTGGATGCGCGGCCTTGGCGAACGACAACACGGTCGGTTCGCGCAGGTAATTGACCGCGTAGTCTTCGATGCGCAGGTCTTCGGCGGTCAGGCCGGCGCGCAGCAATTTGGTCAGGCCGAGGAACGATTCAGGATCGTATTCGATGTGGCCGCCGTCGGCTTCATCGCGAACCACGAACTCTTCGTAGCCGAGGAAAGTGAAGTGGTTGCCCACCAGCCATTCCAGGAAGCTCTTGATTTCGGCTTTTTCGTCGGCATCGGTGGTGTAGGCGCTGTTGTCCAGGTTCGCGAGGATTTCCCGGACCTTGGCTTTCATCGGCTCGAAATCGGCCACGGCCACGCGCACTTCGCCCAGCACCTGCTCAAGTTCCTTGCTCAGTACATTGAGTTCAGCGGCATTGGCGCAGCGGTCGATCTCCAGGTACATCAACGACTCTTGCAGCACGTCGTCGCCCTGGGTGCCTTTGGGCAGGATTTCCAGCAACTCGCCCTTGCTGCCGCGACGCACGCTCAGGACGGTGGTTTGCAGGGTATGGATGCTGTAGCCGCGACGGTTCAGCTCGGTGCGGACCGAGTCCACCAGAAATGGCAGGTCGTGGTGCAGCACTTCGACGGCGGTGTGGGTCGACTGCCAGCCGTGACGTTCATAATCGGGGTTGTAGACACGCACCTGCGGTTGCGCGTGATCAAAGCGCTCAAGCAGGCGCCAGGCGGACAGGGTGCAGCCGGCGAGGTCGGACAACCGGCGCTGGGTAAGTTCATCGAGGGAAATGATGCCGAAGAATTGTTCAGCGAACAGCGCCACTTGTGGCAGTGCCTGTTCACTGATGTGCTGCGCCAGTGCCGCTTGCAGTTGGTGCTGGAAGTCGGCTTTGCTGGCTGCGGTGAAGAACGCCATCTGTGGTACTCCGCTTGGGCTTGTTATTGATGGTAGCGTCGCGTGCAACCCCTTTCGGGGCCGTCGGCCATCCTGTTCCTGATTCTCGGGCAGAGGAAACAGGATGACAGGTGGGTGAAGCTGGACGAGACCCGCAGGTCACATCCTTTTCCATGTAATTCCATGTCATGGACACCTGCAAAAAACACCCTCGGGTGGCCTTTGCAGGTGCACATCCGTTGCGCAGCTTAACGAGTGCGACAATGTGCCTGCTTGCAACGCTGCGACATATTCGGTCATCGGCAAGCGTTATGACCGCTCCGCATCGAACAACCCTAGCAGCCTGGAGCCCAAACGGCACCCGAAGGTGGTAATCCTGCAGAAAATCGTCCGGACTGGCAGAATTCCCTTTTTCGCCCCCGCAAGGCTCATCGAGCCAGGAGCCCTCCCCCATGCAAATGACCACCGCCCTGCTGATCGCCAACCCGTGCGACGAAGAAGAGGACAACATGGCCATGCTGTGCTGCCACAGCAACCAGGGCGACATGTTCCTGATGACCCGCTATCCCGACGAAGACGAACTGGAGATCACCCTCGACGGCGAGCCTTCGACGTTGGAAGGCGTCAAGGTCACCCTCAGCCCAACCTTGTTGAAAATCGAAATCGCCGCGGCGGATGCCGATGCACTCAACGGTGATGACGTGCTGGAGATAACCTACGACGCAAACGTGACGGATCTGGCGGAAGTCGAACTGACATTGCAGAACATCCTGAAGGGAACCGGTACTTACATCAGCCAGCTCTGAGCTCCCCGTGGCGAGGGAGCTTGCTCCCGCTGGGTTGCGCAGCAACCCCAAAACCAGCTATCACAAATCTGCCAGGGAACCCGCATCGGCCGACTTGCGACTGCTGCGCAGCCGAGCGGGAGCAAGCTCCCTCGCCACAGGGGGGGGGACGGCTTTATTCGCCGTCTTTCACCAGATTGCCATCCGCGTCATACACCAGATATTCATCGCTATCACCCGGTCCCCTTACATAATAACGGGCGTCATTGCCGTTATCCGGCACCTTCATGCTGGTATAGGAGCCCAGTTTCTTGAACAGTTTGTTGTCTTGACTGATCAACACCAGGGCAGAACCACCACCGGCCCGGGTGGCGGCTGCGTAGCGGGTCTGGAAGGCGTTGAGCCGGTCGTACTCCAGCGGAACCTTCAGCGTGCCGGCCAGGTCGATGGCACCGTAGCTGCCATCGCGCCCGACCACCGCCATGCCGTTGGAAAACGGCTCCACCTCGTCATAGGGCAACTTGATAGGCAGTCGCGCGCCCTGGCGATTGATAAACGCGAACTTCTTGCTTTTAACCTCCTGCACGAGCAGCGGTTGCTGCCCCACGAAGCGACCTGACGTGTTGTATCCCTCGGGGTTGATCCGCTTGCCGTCCAGGTTGTAGACATCCTGCCGGCTTCGATCGGCGGAGCTGGCGTAGAGGTAACCCTCGCTGTGCTCGATGCCGGAAAACTGCGCTGGCAGGATTTCCTTACCCTCCAGGGTATAGGCGCCGTAAAGGCCTTCCATGAGATCGGTGCGTTTGCCGAGACGGGCAATGAACACCTTGCCGGCCACGGTGGGGTTGACGAATTTCATCGGCAAGATGAAACGATGCTTCCTGGCATCGTAGAGCCCATAAGGGCCGTTGGTTTCTCGCTCCACCAGCAGCAGGCCATCGCTCAATGCCTCGGCGATGTACTCGAATGGCAGATCGACGAGCTTGTTGCCGCCCGCGGGGAAATAGGCGAACTGGCTGCGCAACGCCTGCCCGTCCGACTCCGGGTCGCTGGGCTTAGCGGCTGAAAACAACGTGTAGGCATCCGCCATCAGGCTGTCCTGTATCTGTACCCAACGGGGCTTGATGAGCCACTGGCCGGCCTCATCGATAAAGCCGTAGCGCTCGGTGTCTCGGTCAAGCGCGATGTAACGCGCCTGTGGCGCAAGGACGTTGTTGACCTGGCCGAATTCAACGCTGTTGTCTTCCAGCGGCTCGAGCACATGAATGACGATACGTTGCGGGGTGGCCTCGAACTGGTACTCGACCTCGGTGTTTTTCAACGGCCCCACCTGGGCGACAAGCGCTTCGGTCAGGCGCTCCAGCTGTTGTTGCACCGCCTGGCCGGTCTTGAGTTGCTTGAGATCATCCTTGGTCTGCTGCAGCGCTTGGTAATAATCCTGCAACGCTGCGATATCGCTCTCGGAGGGAAACGTCCGCGAACTGCTGCCGTTGCTGTAGAGCGCCTTGCCCGTCCCGTCCAGGCCCTGCACGACGAAGGTCGACGACTTCGGCGTGCTCAAGCGCACGGAGGCGCTCGCGTCGCCCAAGGCGGTGAGCTGGAAGGATTGACCGTCGTCCAGCGTCACTTTCGGCTGATCCTTGTCCAGTTGCACTTTCCTGAACGCCGGATAGCTGCGGTAAGCAACCGTCAGGCCGATACTCGCCAATGGCTTGTTGACATCGATCAGGAAGGCGTCATGGGACGCGATCATGTCGTCAGACTCAATTTCGGGGGGTGCCTTGAGTTCGGCGAAGGCTTTTTCGCTGCCATCACGAAAGCGCAGGCGTTGCGGCAGGTACCGCTCGGCCACTGGCTCGTCCGGGGTGCCGGCGCGCTTCCAGAGCGGATCGAGGCTGCTGGTGTCGAGCCTTGCTTCGGAGCCATCGGCAAACAGCCTCTGGGCAAAACGCAGGCCTTGGATCGTCGCCAGTTCAGCTTTCAGCTGCGCGCTGGTGAACGGGACAAACAGCGGCTCGTATTGCAACGACTGCTCGCCGGCAGACTCGCTCGTTTCGATGGACAAGCTCAGTTGCGCATCGCTCACCAACTCCAGGGACCGCAGGGTTTGCCCGGTGTCCTGAAGCAAATAATTGAGGCGCTTTTCCACCTCGGGCAACGCCAGCGTGCCGATGTCTTCCACGCCCCCTTCGTTGAGTTCCCCGGCGACAAAACCTTCGTCTTGCGGCGCGCCGCTGTGACGAAACAGGGTGTAGGACGTACCGCCTACCACCAATACGATCACACTCAATATCGACAGCAATCTCAAACGAGGCTGGGTAAGGTTCATGGTGGCTTCGGCAGTCAAGGGGCTGGGAACGTCAGGCAGCTAAACACAAGGCCTGGCGCGCTGCAAATCGCCTGCCTGGCCCGGTTCTGACAAGACCTGCCTGAAGCGCCGCCACGGCCCCGCGGCTGCGAAGCACCGTTGGTCGCTCCTGTGACGCGCCGCCCTTGACGCCCGATGAGCTTCTGGTGTCTCCTGAAACCGGTTTCAGAACCGCTAATAAATCCAATAAGCAGGTTTAAATCCGTGACTTCTTTCTCCGCCGCCCAGCGCAGCCGCGTGACCATGCTTGATGTCGCCGAGCGCGCCGGGGTCTCCAAGGCCAGTGTCTCGCGCTTCATTGGCGAAGACCGCGCCCTGCTCTCCGAAGCCATCGCCCGGCGCATCGAGCAGGCGATCGACGAGCTGGGCTACCGGCCCAACCAGATGGCCCGCGGCCTCAAGCGCGGGCGCACCCGCCTGATCGGCATGCTCGTGGCCGATATCCGCAACCCTTATTCGATTGCCGTGATGCATGGCGTGGAAACCGCTTGCCGTCGCCACGGCTACAGCCTGGTGGTGTGCAACACCGACCGTGATGACGAGCAGGAACGCCAGCACCTGGCGTTGTTGCGCGCCTACAACATCGAAGGGCTGATCGTGAACACCCTGGGTCATCACCGCGACGAACTGTTCGAGCTGCGCAGCGAAATGCCCATGGTGCTGGTGGATCGCAAGGTCGACCGGCTCGACACCGACCTGGTCGGGCTGGACAACCCGGCGACCGTCGAGATGGCCCTCGATCACCTTGACCAGCGAGGCTACCGCGACCTGCTCCTGGTGACCGAGCCATTCGATGGCACGAGCTCGCGGATCGAACGGGTCGAGAGTTTCAAGACCGGCATCCAACGGCGTCCAGCCCTGGCCGGGGCCGTGGTGGAAACCGGCGATCAACTCCTCCCGCGCATCAAGACCTTTCTCGCCCAGCCGGACCGGGGCCCCAAGGCGCTGTTCTGCGCCAACGGCATCGCCGCGCTGGCCGCCACTCAGGTATTGCGCGACCTCGGTTGCCATTTGTTCAACGACATCGGCCTGATCGCCCTGGATGACCTGGATTGGTACCCGTTGGTGGGCAGCGGCATCACCGCCCTCGCCCAACCCACCGCTGAAATCGGCGCCCGTGCATTCGAATGCCTGCTCAAGCGCTTGCGCGGTGACAACGGGCCGGTGCAGACCCTGGATTTTGCGGCGCGGTTGATTGAGCGCGGGTCGACGCTGAGGAATGGTCGGTGTTGAGGGCGCTATCGCGAGCAAGCTCGCTCCCACAGGAGATTTGCAGGTGTGCTAGATCCAGTGTGGGAGCGAGCTTGCTCGCGATGAGGCCCTCAATGCCCCCCTTTTTTTGAACAAAACTGAAACCGGTTTCAGAGGTACAACAACAATGACCAGACCACACGTTTCCATCAGCCTATCCAGCTTCGGCGCCGACCTCGTGCGCCAACGCGGCCAAGGCAGCTTCGTCGAACTGCTGGCCGCCGCCGGTGCCTCGCGCATCGAATGGCGAGAGGAACTGTTCACCCACGAACAGCCCGACGAGCTGGCTGCTGGCGCCCGGGCTCAAGGGCTGGCAAGCATCTATTCATCGCCGCTCGAACTTTGGCTGCTCGGCCAACCCAGGCCCAATCCAGCTTTGCTGATCGCCTTGCAACGTTGCGAGGCGTTCGGCTCGTCCTGGCTGAAAGTGTCCCTCGGCCACTTCACCGATTCCCATGACCTCTCGGCCCTGGCGCCAATATTGGCGACAAGCCCGGTGCAACTGCTGGTGGAAAACGACCAGACCCTGCAGGGCGGACGGATCGAACCCCTGCAGCGTTTTTTCACGGCAGTTGAAGCACAGGGGTTGCCCGTCGCCATGACCTTCGACATCGGCAACTGGCAGTGGCAGGACCAATCGGCCACCGTGGCGGCGCGCCAACTCGGGCGGCATGTGGCCTATGTGCACTGCAAGGCCGTGGCCAGACGTGACGACGGCAAGCTGATCGCCGTGCCCCCGGCGCTGGCAGACCTGCACCTGTGGGAACAATTGCTCAAGCACATGCCCGTCGGGGTGATGCGCGCCGCCGAGTATCCGCTGCAAGGCGACGACCTGGCGCAACTGACCGCTGAACATGTCGCCACCCTGTCCCGCCTCGGACAATCGCGCCGGGAGACTGTCCATGCCTGAGTTCGATGTATTGTCGTTCGGCGAAACCATGGCGATGCTGGTGGCCGACCAGACCGGCGACCTGGCCAGCGTCGACCAGTTTCACAAACGCATCGCCGGGGCCGACAGCAATGTCGCCATCGGCTTGGCGCGGCTGGGTTTCCAGGTGGCCTGGCTCAGCCGGGTCGGCGCCGACTCCCTGGGACGCTTCGTGGTGCAGACGCTGGAGAAAGAAGGCCTGGATTGCCGCCACGTGGCGGTCGATCCGGCGCACCCCACCGGATTCCAGTTCAAGTCCCGCACCGATGACGGCAGCGATCCGCAGGTCGAGTATTTCCGTCGCGGCTCGGCGGCCAGTCACCTGTCGATCGATTCCATCGCACCGCCCCTGCTCCGCGCCCGTCATCTGCACGCTACCGGCATCGTCCCGGCGCTGTCGGACACAGCCCGCGCGATGTCCTTCGAATTGATGAGCCGCATGCGCGAGGCCGGCCGCAGCCTGTCGTTCGACCCCAACCTGCGCCCGAGCCTGTGGGCCAGCGAAGCGTTGATGATCAGCGAGATCAACCGCCATGCCGCCCTCGCCCACTGGGTCTTGCCGGGCCTCGGCGAAGGTCGGTTGCTGAGCGGTTTTGACGACCCGGCCGACATTGCTGCCTTTTACCTGGACCAAGGTGCCGAAGTCGTGGTGATCAAGCTTGGCCCGGACGGCGCCTACTACCGCACCCAGCTGGACCAGGGATTTGTCGCCGGCGTGCCGGTGTCCAGAGTAGTGGACACGGTGGGCGCCGGCGATGGTTTTGCCGTCGGCCTGATCAGCGCGTTGCTCGAAGGCCGCGACGTCAGCGAGGCGGTACAGCGCGCCAACTGGATCGGCAGCCGCGCGGTACAGAGCCGCGGGGACATGGAAGGCTTGCCGACGCGCCAAGAATTATTGGCTGGATTTGAAACTGCCGATCGCGAGCAGGCTCGCTCCCACAAGAGCCGCCGCTGACCCTGTGGGAGCGAGCCCGCTCGCGAAAAAGCCACCGCAAACGCACCTGCTGAACAAAAACAACAAGCTCAGGAGTCACAACATGCAAACGCTCAATCTCGCCACCCGCCGCTGGTGGTACATCATGCCCATCGTGTTCATCACCTACAGCCTGGCCTACCTCGACCGCGCCAACTATGGCTTCGCCGCCGCGTCGGGCATGGCCGAGGATCTGATGATCACCCCGGGGCTTTCCTCGTTGCTCGGCGCACTGTTTTTCCTCGGCTATTTTTTCTTCCAGGTGCCGGGAGCGATCTACGCGCAAAAGCACAGCGTCAAGAAGCTGATCTTCGTCAGCCTGATCCTCTGGGGCTCGCTGGCGACCCTCACTGGTGTGGTGTCCAACGCGTACTGGCTGATCGTGATCCGCTTCATGCTCGGCGTGGTGGAAGCCGCCGTGATGCCGGCGATGCTAGTCTATCTGTGTCACTGGTTCACCCGGGCCGAACGCTCGCGCGCCAACACTTTCCTGATCCTCGGCAACCCGGTGACCATGTTGTGGATGTCAGTGGTCTCAGGCTATCTGGTGGAGCAATTCGACTGGCGCTGGATGTTCATCATCGAGGGACTGCCGGCGGTGCTCTGGGCCTTTGTCTGGTGGCGCCTGGCCGATGATCGCCCGGCCCAGGCCAAGTGGCTCAGCGACCAGGAAAAACAAGACCTGGAAACCGTGCTGGCGGCCGAACAGGTCGGCATCAAGGCAGTGAAAAACTATGCCGAGGCCTTCCGCTCGCCCATGGTGATCATCCTGGCCCTGCAGTTTTTCTGCTGGAGCATCGGCGTCTACGGGTTTGTGCTGTGGTTGCCGTCGATCCTCAAGGCCGGCCTGAAAATGAACATGGTCGAGGCCGGGTGGCTGTCATCGCTGCCTTATCTGGCGGCGGTGATCGCCATGCTGATCGTCTCATGGGCGTCGGACAAGGTGCAGAAGCGCAAGCGTTTTGTCTGGCCGCCGCTGCTGATCGCCTCCATCGCCTTCTACGCCTCCTATTTGCTCGGGGCGGAACATTTCTGGTGGTCCTACGCCTTGCTGGTGCTTGCCGGCGCGTGCATGTACGCGCCCTACGGTCCGTTTTTCGCCATTGTTCCGGAAATCCTCCCGGCCAACGTCGCCGGCGGCGCCATGGCGCTGATCAACAGCATGGGCGCGCTGGGCTCGTTCGGCGGCTCGTACCTGGTGGGTTACCTCAACGGCTCCACCGGCTCCACCGGCATGTCCTTCCTGCTGATGAGTGGCGCGTTGCTGCTGTCGGTGGTGCTGACCCTCGCCCTCAAGCCCGGCGCCAGTGACCGGGTCGTGTCCAAAACCGCGACGCCTCAGCCGGCGCCTGTCCGTTAACGAATCGGAAATCCCCATGAAAAAGCACGTGGTGTTGTACAAGAAACTGTCAGCGCAACTGATGGATCGCCTGCAAGCCCAGGCCCAGGTCACTCTCATCGAACACCTCGACGCCCAGGGCCTGGCGCAACTGCGCGACGCCCTGCCCAGCGCCCATGCCTTATTGGGCGCAAGCCTCAAGCTCGATGCCTCGTTGCTTGATCTGGCGCCGAATCTTGAGGCCATCGCCAGCGTTTCGGTCGGGGTCGACAACTACGACATCGATTACCTGAGCGAACGTCGGATCCTGCTTACCAACACGCCGGATGTACTGACCGAAACCACCGCCGATACCGGGTTTGCCTTGATCCTGGCTACGGCCCGACGCGTCGTCGAACTGGCCAATCTGGTTCGGGCCGGCCAATGGCAGCAAAGCATCGGCCCACGGCATTTCGGCAGTGATGTCCATGGCAAGACCCTGGGCATCGTCGGCATGGGCCGCATTGGCGAAGCCCTGGCCCAGCGCGGCCACTTCGGCTTTGGCATGCCGGTGCTCTATCACAGTCACTCGCCCAAGCCTGCGGTGGAACAACGTTTTAATGCGCGCTACTGCGAACTCGACACACTGCTGCAACAAGCGGATTTCATTTGCCTGACCTTGCCCCTGACTGCTGAGACCCAAGGGCTGATCGATGCACGGGCATTCGCGCAGATGCGCCCTGAGAGCATCTTCATCAATATCTCCCGGGGCAAAGTCGTCGACGAAACGGCAATGATCGACGCCCTGCGCAACGGGCAGATCCGTGGCGCCGGGCTGGACGTTTTTGAACGCGAGCCCCTGAATGCGGACTCGCCGCTGTTGCAGATGGATAACGTAGTGGCGACGCCGCACATGGGCTCGGCGACCCACGAGACCCGGGAAGCGATGGCGCGTTGTGCGGTGGACAATCTGCTGGCGGCGTTGGTGGGTGAGCGGCCGATGAATCTGGTGAACTCGGGGGCGTGGAAGGGCTGAGCGGTTTTTTCCACGTGGCGAGGCGCTCGTTTCCTCGCCACCGTTCCACCTACCGATTATTGACGCCTGACTGGCAATCTCCAGGCTTAAATCACGCTTGTTACTCTCGCGCCCTCTCCTTTCAAGAATGAGTAAACATCTCAAGCCGTTGAATTGGATAAGCAAAAAGGACAGTTTCAGCAGAGAGCTCGTTTTCCCACAGGCGCGTCCTACTGTTCACCAAGACCAAACCTACGCAAGCATCGGAAGTTGCACCCTAGCCCATCCATAAGCCTACTGTTATTAATTTTGCACTTGCACATAACCGTGCAAGTCAGGTGATCGCGACGCGACACTAAACAGAGGAATAAAATATCTGGGCAGCAAATGCTCTGACAAAACACCCTATGCAATTCCGACAAGAAAATTGCGCAACTGCTGATCCTCGAACCCTCTAAACAACCCGCAGATGGTCGTACGCACCCTATGCAAACATTTATTAGAACAGCCCGCAAAAAACATACGACACTTCTGTTAACGACCATCGCAACAATAATAACCCTCAAGTTAGTAGCGCTCGCCCCGCCCCTGCTTCTAGGGACCATCATCGACACGTTATATGGCAAAAGTGATGCAACGGCGAACACATTACTCATGCTAACGGCGGGCCTTGTCGCCACCGGATGCGCCCAAGCGATTATCAGCCCACTGCAAATCCATTTTCTATCAAAACTGGTTCAACAGGTTGTCATGGCCGCGTCTATTGAGTGGCTGACAAACCTGATGCGAAAGGAGTTTGCTCGATTCAACTCATGGCGAATAGGCCACTTCATAAAATCAGTCGAGCGTGGGATTAACGCTCACGAGCAACTATTGACATTTTTTGTCACCGTGGGACTGCCGTTGTGCCTGGAATTCCTGATTGTTGGCGGTGCGTTTTTTTACATGGGTGGCAGTGAAGTTTTTGCGGGAATGACCGGTTTAGGAATCATCTACCTAGCTGCTACCCACAGGATTATCAGATGGCGCAGAAAACACATTGATGCCGTCAACGAGCAGGAAGATGAATTGAGCGCTCATTTGTACAACACCCTCAATGCCGGCAAAGCAATAAAGCTGGAAAATGCCGAGCCCACCGCGATACAACCGTTAAACGAGGCTTTTAAAGGCTACGCCGACGCTGCGGTGGGCGCGGCAACCTCGGGTGGTTTTCTGAGTGCCGCCAAGATTCTGTTCGTTAGCCTCTCCACGGGTGGATTGCTGGCATGGGGGGTTATTGATCAGCTTTCGATCCAGCCCAGTATCAGTGTCGGTCAACTGGTCGCCATCTTTTCAATCGCCGGCAGCTATTTATTGAATATCGCAGCCTTGACGGACGGCTATCGAGTAACGGATCAGTTTCTTGCCGATCAGCGTCGACTTCAGAGCCTGCTTTCGCTCCCAAACTTTGACCATTGCGATCGGAAATCGGAGGTCTCTTTTCGGGAGACATCGACACTGACTCTGCTGCCATGCGGACTCACCGAAAACGACGACGTACGCCTGTCGATTACGCAAGCGCTGACTTTCATTCAGAATCAATCAGTGGCAATCATCGGTCAGAGCGGTGCAGGCAAGTCTACGTTATTGGAAGTTCTTGCCGGTCTGGACCTGGAAACGCGAAATCAGCTCAGTATCGATGGCACCCCGATTTCCCTATTGAACCCTCGCGTTCATTTGAATGCGTTGAGGTACTGCCCTCAACAACCGCGTTTTTTGGAAGGTCCCTTTGAACGCTCCGTTCTATTCGGCGCTAAATCGTCGCCTCGCCTCGACCGGGCAATACGGCGACTGCAGCTTCAAACAATCGTTTCTGACCGGACCATCGGTGAGCACGCATCGAATATTTCCGGAGGTGAAGCCAAGCGTCTGTCGCTGCTGCGTCTTATCAACAAGCCTGGACGATTCAACTTGTTCGACGAGCCTAGTGCATCAATCGAGCCCGGGCTGACCAATGCCTTATGGGACCTGCTGTTTGATATTTTCTCAAAACGCGGCTTGATCTGTGTCACCCATGATCTTGATCATCTGTTGCGCTTTGATCGGGTGATTGTCCTGCACAACGGTGCAATCGTTGACGACGGACACTGGCGGGAGCTGGTCAACAGGCCAGCAATCAAATTGTTGCTTGATGACATCAAGACCGGACCCTAGCCGAAATACGGGAAATAGACCTGAACTCCAGCTTTCTCTAGAAGCTCGGCTCCCTCGTATTAGCGGTGGATCAGGCGACATGGAGGCTGAATGGTCGGCCGTCTTCGCGAGCAAGCTCGCTCCCACATTGGGATTGGAACATAGCCGAGAGACAGGTCGGCCCTAAGGCCGCCTCGCGGTGGACGTTGATTTCGGCGCCCCGTTAACCACGCTGGCCGAACGCAGGCGTTGCGCAGTGGGCATCCCGGCATGGATGCCGGGATAGCCGCGCTGGGCCAGGGACGGCCCTTCGCGGCGGCCCACGGAGCAATGCCGGAGTGAGGGCTCACCGAGCCTGAGCGAGGTGCCGAGTGGTGGGGCAAAAGCGTTTTGCTTACTTTTGACTGGGCCGGCTTCCGGGCTTCATAAAAGTGAGCGCTGTAAAAGCGGAACCATAAGCAGCCATTACCGCAGCAACGGATATGTTCCCAGTCGACAAACCCCAGGCCAGCTGTCAGACCGCCATCGCGAGCAGGCTCGCTCCCACAATAGGATCGAAGTATGCCGTGAGAAACAGGCCGGCTGAATAAACCATCCAGGGTAGTTGTTTCCACACCACACCGAAGCCGATCACAAATCCGCACGCTCCATCAAAATCCCGTTAGTCGCCACCCCCCGCCATGCATTAAAGTATCGCCCCCAGCCCCGGCGTTATCCGAACGCCTGGGCCACCCTTTCCAGGAACAGTCACCGATGGAACATCGTGAAGCGCTGCTGGCGCTGCGAACCTTTCTTTCAACGCAGATTCTCGGCCAGGAAAAACTCATCGAGCGCCTGCTCATCGCCCTGCTCGCCGACGGCCACATGCTGGTGGAAGGCGCCCCCGGGCTGGCCAAGACCAAGGCGATCAAAGAGCTGGCCGAGGGCATCGAAGCGCAGTTCCATCGCATCCAGTTCACCCCCGACCTGTTACCTGCCGACATCACCGGCACCGAGATCTATCGCCCGGAAACCGGCAGCTTCGTGTTCCAGCAAGGGCCGATCTTCCACAACCTGGTGCTGGCGGACGAAATCAACCGTGCCCCGGCCAAGGTCCAGTCGGCCCTTCTCGAAGCGATGGCCGAGCGGCAGGTCAGCGTCGGGCGCAGTACTTATGAGCTGTCGCCGCTGTTCCTGGTGATGGCCACGCAGAACCCGATCGAGCAGGAAGGCACCTACCCGCTGCCCGAAGCACAGCTCGACCGGTTCCTGATGCACGTCAAGATCGGGTTTCCGGACGCCGCGGTCGAGCGCCGTATCCTGCAGCAGGCACGCGGAGAAGCGTTGAATGGCGAAACCAAGCCCGAGCGTCGCGTCAGCCAGCAGGCAATTTTTTCTGCCCGTAAGGAGATCCTCGGGTTGTACATGGCGGACGCCGTGGAGGAATACCTGGTGCAACTGATCATGGCCACTCGCAACCCGGCCAAGTTTGACCCGGAGATGGCCGAGTGGATCGCCTACGGCGCCAGCCCGCGGGGCTCGATTGCCCTGGACCGCTGCGCCCGGGCCCACGCCTGGCTGGCCGGACGCGACTTCGTCAGCCCGGAAGACATCCAGGCCGTGCTGTTCGACGTGCTGCGCCATCGCATCATTCTGTCGTTCGAAGCCGAAGCCGCCGGCATCGACCAGGATCGGGTCGTGCAGCGGATTCTCGACGTCGTCGCTGTCGCTTGAGCATGAATCATGAATAACCCACTGGCGCCCGTCCCGGGCATCCGCGTCAGCCTCTCGGAGCTGATCGAGATGCGCCATCGCGTGCGCGAAGTGCAGTTGTTCTCCACCCCTGGCCAGCGCAGCCCGCTGATCGGCCTGCACCATTCCAAGCTGCGCGGGCGCGGAGTGGACTTCGATCAGGTGCGGGTCTACCAGGCCGGCGACGACGTGCGGACCATCGACTGGCGCGTCACCGCCCGAACCCAGGAGCCCCACACCAAACTGTTCCATGAGGAACGCGAACGGCCGATCTTCATCATGATCGAGCAAAGCCACCGCCTGTTCTTCGGTTCCGGGCAGGTCTTCAAGTCGGTGCTCGCCGCCCAGGCCGCCAGCCTGATCGGCTGGGCCGCGCTGGGGCACAACGACCGGGTCGGCGGTCTGGTGTTCGGCAATAACAGCCACTACGAGGTCAAGCCTCGGCGCAGCAAACAAAGCCTGCTGCAGCTGCTCAACCGCCTGGTGCGCGTCAATCAGTCGTTGCACACCGAAGGCGAGTCGGACCGCGATTCCTTCGGTGTCGCCTTGCGCCGGGCCCGGGAAGTCCTGCGGCCCGGCAGCCTGGCGATCGTGATCTGTGACGAGCGCGCCCTCTCCGACGGTGCCGAGCAGCAGTTGAGCCTGCTGTCGCGTCATTGCGACCTGCTGTTGCTGCCGCTGTCCGACCCGCTGGACCACGCCCTGCCTGCCGCCGGCCTGCTGCGGTTTGCCCAGCGCGGTGAGCAATTGGAGCTCGACACGCTGAACCTGGAACTGCGCCAGACCTACCGCGCCCAGGCCGAGGCGCGCCTGGAGCGCTGGGAAATGCTGGCGCAGAAGCTGCGGATCCTGATGCTGCCCTTGAGCACTCAAGGCGACATGGTCGAACAACTGCGCGAGTACCTGAACCCCAAGCGCCCAGGGAAAACCCGATGAGCAACCTCGATCAGCTGCAGCCGCTGATGGCGCCGCCGCCCATCGGTTTCTGGCCGCCCGCGCCGGGCTGGTGGATGTTGTTGGTGTTATTGCCATTGCTGGGCCTGGGCTTGTGGCAGTTGCGCCGTTTCATTCCCGCCAAGCGCACTGACGACCGCGCCGAACAACCCCTGGATCCGGTGCGCCTGGCCGCGCTGGCCGAGCTGGCGCGGTTGCCCAAGCCCTACGACGGCGCGCCGGCCGGCGCCTGGCTGCAGCAACTCAACGGGCTGCTCAAGCGCCTGTGCCGCAACCATTATCCCTACAGCCAGAGCCATACTCTCAACGGGCGCAAATGGCTGGCCTTCCTCGACAACCGCTGCCCGGCCGCCGGCCTGACCCGCTGGATGATCCTTGTAGAAGGTGCCTACAAGCCCGAATGCAAGCTTGACGACAAAGCCATCGCCGGCCTGACGCAAGCGGTCGAGACGTGGATTCGCAAACATGTTTGAGTTCGCCTGGCCGTGGATTTTCGCCCTGCTGCCGCTGCCCTGGCTGATGCGAATGGTGCTGCCCGCAGCGGACAGTGGCGAACCGGCACTCAAAGTGAGTTTCCTCGAGGACCTCGAAGGGCTGGTCGGGCGCCGGGCCCGGGCCAATCTGCCGACATGGCGCCAGCAGGCGCCTTTCATCCTGCTTTGGTTGTTGCTGCTGATCGCCGCCGCCCGCCCGCAGTGGCTGGGCGAGCCGTTGCCGATTGCCGCCAGCGGTCGCGACCTGCTGGTGGCGGTGGATGTCTCCGGGTCCATGGATTTTCCTGACATGCAGTGGAAAGACGAGGACATCAGTCGCCTGGCGCTGGTCCAGCACATGCTCGGGGATTTTCTCGAAGGTCGGGAAGGTGACCGGGTCGGCCTGATTCTGTTTGGCAGCCAGGCCTACCTGCAGGCGCCGCTGACCTTCGACCGCCGCACCGTACGCCACTGGCTCGACGAGGCGCGCATCGGCATTGCCGGCAAAAACACGGCGATCGGCGATGCGATTGGCCTGGCCCTCAAACGCCTGCGGCAACGCCCGGCCAACAGCCGCGTGCTGATCCTGGTGACCGATGGCGCCAATAACGGCGGCGAAATCGACCCGCTGACGGCCGCCCAGCTGGCTGCCGACGAAAGCGTGAAAATCTACCCGATCGGCGTGGGTGCCGATCCGGAGCAAAGTGGCACGACCGGCTTTCTCGGTGTCAACCCAAGCCTGGATCTCGATGAAGCGACACTCAGGGAAATCGCCCAGGTCACCGGCGGCCGGTATTTCCGCGCCCAGGATGGCGAGCAGTTGCTGGCGATCAAGACCACCCTCGACCAACTCGAACCGGTGACCCAGCAGCCGACCCAGGCCCGTCCCGCCCAGGCGCTTTATCATTGGCCGCTGGCCGTTGCCTTGCTGTTGAGCATGTTGCTGGTGGTTCGTGAGCGCTGGCCGGACAACCCCTTGCAACGCCTGTTCACCCAGCCGCTGTTTCAACCCTCGCAAACCTCTGAATGGCGCCAGCGGCTCAAGCGCCTGCGACTGCGGAGGCGTCGATGATCGCGCTCTGGCCGCATTGGCTGCGTCCCGCTTTTATCTTGCTGCTGCCCCTGTTGGGCTGGCTGCTCTGGCAACTGTGGCACCGACAGAAACGCGTGGGCCGCTGGCAGATGATCCTGCCGCCGGCGTTCCATGCCGTGCTGCTCACCGGTGGCAGTGGTCGCGAAAGCAAGCTGCCGTGGATCGCCCTCGGGCTGGGCTGGCTGCTGGTGGTGCTGGCCTTGCTCGGCCCCAGCTGGACGCGGGTCGAACAGACCAGCCAGAAACCCGCCGATCCGCTGGTGGTGATTCTCGAACTGACGCCAGAGATGCTCGCCACCGACGTCCCGCCTACGCGCCTGGAACAGGCCCGGCGCAAAGTGCTCGACGTGCTGCAGAACCGCAGCGACGCGCAGACCGCGATCATCGTCTATGCCGGCAGCGCCCATACGCTGGTGCCGCTGTCCGACGACCTGGCCACCAGCGCCAACCTGCTCGAAGCCCTGGCGCCATCGATCATGCCGCAAGGCGGCCACCGTGCCGACCTGGCCGTCAACAAGGCCATGGCGCTGCTGGACCAGGCCGGGCTCGGCCACGGCCGGATCCTCTTGATCGGTTCATCCCTGAACGAGCAGGAACGCCTTGGCATAAGCCAGAGACTCGACGGTTCCGCCACTCGTTTGCTGATGCTCGGCATCGGTACGCGTGAAGGTGCGCCCGTGGCCCAGGAAGACGGCAGTTACCTGAAGGATGCCCAAGGCGCGATCCTGGTGCCGCGCCTGGACAGCCCAAGCCTCAAGTCATTTCTCGATGAGCTGGACGGCCGTTACCGTCCCGCGCACCTGGACGACAGCGACCTGCGCAGCCTGGGCCTGCTGGACGGTCCGCGCCGTCTGCGCAGCGATGGCGAGAAACTGCGCCTGGACACCTGGGCCGACCAGGGTTATTGGCTGCTGTTGCCGCTCCTGCTGCTGGCCGCCTGCGCCGGGCGTCGGGGCTGGCTGTTCTGCCTGCCGCTGCTGTTTGCGCTGCCGCAGACCAGCCATGCCTTTGAATTCGAGGACCTGTGGCTGCGCCCCGATCAACAGGGCCAGCACCTGCTCAAGCAGAAACGCCCAGCCGAGGCCGCCACCCGCTTCGAGGACAGCCAATGGCAAGGTGTCGCCCTCTACGAGGCCGGCCAGTACAGCGAGGCCGCCCGGCGTTTCGCTGAAGGCAACGATGCCCGCGCACATTACAATCGCGGCAATGCCCTGGCCCGCAGCGGCGAACTGGAGGCCGCGATCGATGCCTATGAGCAAGCGCTGGAATTGCAGCCGGACCTGCGCCCGGCGCAGACCAACAAGGCCTTGGTGGAAAGCCTGCTGAAAGAGCAGGCTGCGCCACCGGACACCGCCAAGCCCGACGAAAACCAGGACCCCGCGCCCACCGAGCAATCGCCGGATAGCGATACCCCGAACCAGTCGTCCGAGCCGGGCCAGCCTTCTTCCGAGGCGCCAGCGACGCCGGAGCAATCCCCGGCGTCCCAGGCGCCACCGACCCGCGCCGAGGACGTGCCCGGCAGCGAACTGCCCGACGAGCAGACCACCACCCCGCCACTGCGCCCGGCCGCGGGCCAGCGCAATGCCGAAGAGCAGCGCCAGGCACTGGAACAATGGCTGCGCCAGATCCCGGACAACCCGGGCGAACTGCTCAGGCGAAAATTCTGGTATGAACAGCAAAGCCACCAGGCTCAGGAAAAACACCAATGACCCGCTTCACCGCCTATCTCCTCGTCTTGCTGCTCTGGGCTGCCGGGTCCCAGGCCGCGCAGCTGACTGCCAGCGTGGACCGCAGTCGCCTGAACTCCGGGGAGACCGTCGAGCTGACGCTGGAGTCCAACGATGCCACGCTGTTCGGCAAACCTGACCTGAGCCCGCTCCAGGCACTGTTTGATGTGCGCGGTACCCGCCAGGTCAACCAGTTGACCACCCTTGACGGCGAGAATCGCGCCACTACCCGCTGGATCGTCACGCTGCTGCCGCGTCAAAGCGGCACGGTGGTGATCCCGCCGCTGCAACTGGGCGAAGTCAGCAGCCAGCCGATCACTTTGCAGGTGATCGAAAGCGAAACCCGCAACGCCTCTGGCACCCTCGCGCCGGTGTTCATCGAAGCCAGCCTCGACCAGCGCGAGGTGTACGTGCAGGCCCAGGCCATCCTGACGCTGCGCATCTACCATTCGGTATCGCTGTACGACGACAGCAGCCTGACACCGCTGCACATTCCCGATGCGCGCACCGAGCAACTGGGCGAATCGCGCACCTACGAAAAAGTCATCAACGATGTGCGCCACGGCGTCATCGAATTGCGTTACGGCATCTACCCGCAGCGCAGCGGCGAACTGGCGATCCCGGCCCAGACCTTCAGCGCCACGCTGGTTGAACCCACGGCCCAGGGCACCGCAGCACCGGGCGCCAAACCCGGCCAGTTGATGCGCGTCAGTTCCACGCAACTGCAACTGACCGTCAAGCCCAAGCCCGCCAGCTACCCGGCAGACCTCCCCTGGCTGCCGGCGCGCAGCTTGTCCTTGAGCGAAAGCTGGAGCCCGGAACCGACTCACAGCCAGGTCGGCGATTCGCTCACCCGCAGCCTGACCCTGGAGGCGGAAGGCTTGACCAGCGCCCAGTTGCCGCCGCTTCCGCCTACCGAAATCAATGGCCTGCGGCGCTACCCCGACCAGCCGGTGCTGAGCAGCCGCAGCAGCGAGCGCGGCCTGGTTGGCAGCCGCGAAGACCGCGAAGCCCTGGTGCCCAATCGTAGCGGCACCATCGAGCTGCCGCCCGTGGAAGTGGTCTGGTGGAACACCCTGGAAGACCACCTGGACCGCACCAGCCTGCCGGCCCGGACCCTGCAAGTGGCGAACAACCCGAGCCTGATGGTCGACACGCCGGCAGGCACCACTCAGATCGTCACCACTGTCGACAGCGAAACCCTTTGGTACTGGCAACTCAGTACGTTGATCCTGGCCTGCACGACGTTGCTCGGCTTCGGCCTGTGGTGGCGCGCGCGCTGGCAACCGGCGATCCTGCGTTCGGCCCAGGCCGGGCCGAGCCCACGCACACTGCTGGATGACCTCAAGCGCGCCTGCCTGGCCAACGACTCGCACGCCACCCGTCAGGCACTGGACGCCTGGGCTCGACAGCAGCCGGAAACCCTGGCCGACATGGCGGCGCGTTTCGTGCCACTGTCCGACGCCCTTGATGGCTTGAACGGCGCGCTCTACAGCGAAACCGGCCAGTATTGGCAAGGGGAAGACCTGTGGCGGGCGATCCGGACCATTCCGCCTCTGGAAGGAACGCCGGACGCTGCCAGTGATTCCAGCCTGCCGCCGCTCTATCCCAAATAACCCCGTTTTTGTCGCAGGACTTTTGTGGCGAGGGAGCTTGCTCCCGCTCGGTTGCGCAGCGACCGCAAAAAGCTGAGGGCTGCTGCGCACTGGAGCGCAAGCATGGCCCAGCGGGAGCAAGCTCCCTCGCCACAACAGCCGCGCCGGTCCATCCGACAAAGTTGGGCAGCCCCTGCCCCGCGTTTCCCAGTAAACTCTGCATTTTTGCGCCGCCTCTCCTCCCGCGGCCATCGTCTGTATTCTGGAGTCCGCCTTGCGTCTGTTTCACACCTCCGACTGGCACCTGGGGCAAAACCTCCACGGCCAGGATCGTGACTTCGAACACGCCTGTTTCCTCGACTGGCTGCTGCGTCAACTGGGCAGCGAAAAGCCCGATGTGCTGCTGATTGCCGGCGATATCTTCGACACCGTCAACCCACCGGTCAAAGCCCAGGAACGGCTGTACGACTTCATCGTCAGCGCCCACGAACAAAACGCCAACCTGACCATCGTCATGATTGCCGGCAACCACGACTCCGGCTCACGCATCGAACTGCCAGCGCCGTTGATGCGACGCTTGCGCACCCATGCCCTGGGCCGGGTGCTGTGGCTGGATGATGGACAACTGGACGTCGAGCGCCTGTTGCTGCCATTGCCCGACACCAAGGGCAAGGTCCGCGCCTGGTGCCTGGCGCTGCCGTTCCTGCGGCCGGCGGAAGTCACTGGCGCGCAGTTGGGGGATGACTACCTGCGCGGCATCGGCCAGGTCCATGAATGGCTGATCACCGCTGCCAACGACAAGCGCAAGAAAGGCCAGGCACTGATCGCCGTCAGCCATGCGCACATGGCCGGCGGCTCGGTATCGGAGGACTCCGAGCGCAGCCTGATCATCGGCAATGCCGAAGCGCTGCCCGCCAGCCTCTTCGGCCCGAGCATCAGCTACGTTGCCCTCGGCCACCTGCACAAGCCGCAGAAGGTCAACGGTGAAGAGCGCATCCGCTACAGCGGCTCGCCGATCCCGCTGTCGTTCTCCGAGATCGGCTATCGGCACCAGATCCTCGACGTCACCCTGGACGGCGAAACCCTGGTAAACGTCGAACCCCGACTGATTCCCCGCGCCGTCAACCTGCAACGCCTGGGCCCGGCGCCGCTGGCCGATATTCTGCTGCAACTGAAAGACCTGCCGGACATCGACCTGCTGGCGGACGTGCAGCGCCAGCCCTGGCTGGAGGTTCGAGTGCGCCTCGACGAGCCGCAGCCCGACTTGCGCCATCAAGTGGAGACGGCGTTGCAAGGCAAAGCCGTGCGGCTGGTGCGCATCGCCGCCGAGTACGCCGGCAACGGCAGCTCCAGCGGCGTCGAGGACGGCACCGCGCTGGTCGAACTGGACCAGTTGAGCCCGCAGGAATTGTTCAGCCGTGCCTGGCAGGACACCTACGGCAACGAAGTGGACGAACAGACCCTCAAGGATTTTGCCGTGCTGTTGCAAGACGTGCAGATGGAGAGCGAGCAGCCATGAAAATCCTCGCGATTCGCCTGAAGAACCTCGCCTCCCTCGCCGGGCCGTTTGAAATCGATTTCACCGCCGAGCCGTTGGCCAGCGCCGGCTTGTTCGCCATCACCGGCCCCACCGGCGCCGGCAAGAGCACGCTGCTCGATGCCTTGTGCCTGGCGCTTTTTGGTGCGGTGCCGCGCCTGAACAACACCGGTCGTGACGCCAAGGTGCCTGACGCCGACGGCGAGATCGCCACGGGCGATCCGCGCACGCTGCTGCGCCGTGGCACCGGCGACGGTTATGCCGAAGTGGATTTTCGCGGTATCGACGGGCGCCGCTACCGCGCTCGCTGGGAGGCCAATCGCGCCCGGGAAAAGGCCGGCGGCAAATTGCAGGCCAGCCGCCAGAGCCTGCGCGACCTGGACAATGACCAACTGCTGGCCAGCCAGAAAGGCGAATACAAGACCCAGCTCGAAACCGCCTTGGGCCTGAATTTCGAGCAGTTCACCCGCGCCGTGCTGCTGGCCCAGAGCGAGTTCAGCGCCTTTCTCAAGGCCGACGACAACGACCGCAGCGAGTTGCTGGAAAAGCTCACCGACACGGCCCTGTATACGCGTCTGGGCCGCCGCGCCTTCGACAAGGCCAAGCAGGCCAGGGAAATCCACAAGCAGTTGCAGGACCAGGCCACCGGCGTCACGCCGCTGGCCGCCGAAGCCCGCGCCGAGCTGGACCAACGCTTTAACGACGCCCAGCAACTGCTCAAGACCCAGCAGGCACAGCTCAAGCAATTGGAACAGCAGCACACTTGGCTCAGGGACCTGCGCCAATTGCAGGACGAACAGGCCAGCGCCGCCGAACAACTGCAACGGGCCCAGGCCGATTGGGCTGCGCTGGCCGACGAACGCCTGAAACTGACACGCCTGGAACAACTGGCGCCCCAGCGGCACCAATTCATCCGCCAAGCGGAATTGGATCGTCAGCTGGAGCCGCTGGCAGTCAGGATCCAGCAACTGACCCAGCAGCAAGTCGAGTTGCATGAGCAACAGGCCGAACTGGAAAAAGGCCTGGGCGTGGCGCAATTGGCCCTGGCCGCCGCCCGCCAGCAGAGTGCGGATAACGCACCGCTGCTACGCCAGGCATTCGACGAACAAAGCAGCCTCGCTCGCCTGGCCAGGGAAGCCGGCCAAGGCGCCGAACAGTTGCAACAGGTCCAGCAGGCTTGCACCGACGGCCAGCGCAGCATCGACACCCTGCTCGAACAGCAACGGCAGGTTGATGAGCGCCTGCAAAGGATCGCCGGCGAACTGGAACAAAGTACCGATCTCGCACCGCTGGGCGATGCCTGGTCCGCCTACCGCGATCGCCTGCAACAGTTGATGTTGATCGGCAACCGGCTGAACAAGGGCCAGGACGAACTCGCGCTGCTGGAACAAAGCGCCACTCGCGCCGCCGATGACCTGGCAACCCGCCGGCAAAACCTCGAAGTGCTCTACAAGGAAGCCGGGGCCGAACCGCAAGCGGTGGCGGAACAGATCCAGTTGCTCGGCAACCTGCTGCAAGACAATCGCAAGCAACTGCGTGCATTCGAGGAACTGACTCGGCTTTGGGCCAGCCAACAAGACCTGGACAAACGCAGCGCGGAGCTGGAGCGACGCCAGCAGCAAGCCTTGCAGGAGCGCGACCGGCTGGTGTCCGAAGGCGGCGAAGCCAAGGCCGAGCTGACCATTGCCGAACAGACCCTGACTGTCACCCGTGAACTGCTGGAACGCCAGCGCCTGGCTCGCAGCGAAAGCGTCGAGCAACTGCGCGAACAGTTGCAGGACAACCAGCCGTGCCCGGTCTGCGGCAGCGTCGAACACCCGTACCATCAGCCCGAAGCGCTGCTGCAAAGCCTCGGCCGATTCGATGAAAGCGAAGAGGCCAATGCGCGCAGAGCCGTCGACCTGCTCAATGAAAAAGTCATCGATCTGCGAGCGCAATACAGTGGGGTCATTGCCCAGCTCAAGGAATTCAAACAGCAGCAGGAACAACTCGCCGCCCAGCAACAAGGCCTCGCGCCAAGCCTCGAAGCCCATCCGTTGTCGGAGCAGTTGCTGGCTCAGGCGCCAGACCAGCGCGACGCCTGGCTTGCCCAGCAAAACAGCCAGTTGAACCTGCGCATCAGCCAGGACGAACAACGCCAGGCCGCCCTGCTCACCCTGCAACAGGACGCCGCGCGCCTGGCGCAGCAACTGCGCGAAGCGGAAACCGCCAGCCAGCAGGCGTCACTGCACCTGGGCAACCAGCAACAGGAAATGGCCCACGACCGCCAGCGCCTGGACGAAGAGCTCGGGCATTTCAGTGCGCTGCTGCCGGCCGATACCTTGCAGGCCCTGCGCAGCGATCCCGCCGCGACGTTCATGCGACTCGACCAGCAGATCACCCAGCGCCTGGCGCAACTGGAACAGCAACGCGAAGAGCTCGGCGAACAACTTCAACGCCAGCAAGCCCTGGAGAAAGAGCAGGACCGCCAGCAGACCCGTGTGCAACAACTCGAAGCGGCGCAGCAGCAATTCAACGCACTGAATGAACAACAGCAGACCTGCCAGCAAAAGCTCACGCAACTGCTGGGCGAACATTCCAGTGCCGAACAATGGCAGCAACAACTCGACCAGGCCCTGGAACAGGCCCGCCATGCCGAGACAGCGGCCGGTCAGCAGTTACAGGAGTTGCGCAATACCCTTGTGCAACTGGCTGCCGAGCTCCAGGCCCGGCATGAGCAGGCCCAGTTGCTTGAGGCCGAACAGCAGACGCTCGCCGCCGGCATCGCCCAATGGCGCGCTTCTCATCCGGAACTCGACGACGCCGCGCTCGATGCCCTGCTCGGCCTCGACGAGCAACAGGTCAGTCAACTGCGGCAACGCCTGCTCACCAGCGAAAAAGCCATCGAGCAGGCCCGCGTCCTGCTCACCGAACGCGAGCAGCGCCTGCACAACCACCAGGCCCAACACAACGGCAACCTGCCGCCTGAAGAATTGACCCAAGCCTTGGCGGTACTGCAGGAGCAGTTTGCCGCCAGCGAACAACGCTGCGCCGAGTTGCGCGCCGAACAGGCTGAAGACCAGCGTCGGCAGCACGCCAACCAGGTCCTGGCCCGACAGATCGAGCAGGCCTATGCCGAATACCAGCGCTGGGCGCGCCTCGACGCCTTGATTGGCTCGGCCACCGGCGACCGCTTTCGCAAACTGGCCCAGGCGTACAACCTCGACTTGCTGGTCCACCACGCCAACGCCCAGTTGCGCCAACTGGTTCGCCGTTACCGGCTCAAGCGCGGCGGCAGCATGCTTGGCCTGCTGGTAATGGACACGGAAATGGGCGATGAACTGCGCTCGGTACATTCGTTGTCCGGCGGCGAGACCTTCCTGGTCTCCCTTGCCCTGGCGTTGGGCCTGGCTTCGATGGCGTCCAGCACGCTGAGAATCGAATCGTTGTTCATCGACGAAGGCTTCGGCAGCCTCGACCCCGAATCGCTGCAACTGGCGATGGACGCCCTCGACGGCTTGCAGGCCCAGGGGCGCAAGGTCGCGGTCATCTCCCATGTGCAGGAAATGCACGAGCGAATCCCGGTGCAGATCCAGGTCCGTCGCCAGGGCAATGGGCTGAGCACGCTGGAGGTGAAATGAGCCGTGCCACGCTGTACTCCTTCCGCCGCTGCCCCTATGCCATGCGTGCACGCATGGCGTTGCGTTACAGCGCGGTCGAACTGACGATCGTCGAAGTCAGCCTGAAGGCCAAGCCCGCCGAGATGCTTGCACTCTCGAGCAAAGGCACGGTGCCGGTGTTGCAGGTCGATGGCCGAGTGATCGACGAAAGCCTGGAGATCATCAACTGGGCCTTGGCCCAACACGATCCGCAGGACTGGCAGCTACGGGACGATGCCAAGGCCCAGGCATTGACGGCAGCGTTGATCGAGGAAAACGACCAGGTATTCAAGCTTCACCTGAACCGCTACAAATACCCGGAGCGACATCCCGAATACACGCAGGAACACTACCGCAGCGAAGGCGAAGTTTTTCTGCGCAAGCTGGAAGGACTGCTTGAAACCCGGCCGTTCCTGGCGGCCAAACATCAGAGCCTGGCCGACGTGGCGGTGATGCCCTTCGTACGCCAGTTCGCCCATGTCGATCGCGACTGGTTTGCCGAGGCGCCCTATCCGCGATTGCAAGGTTGGTTGCAGAAATTCCTGGATTCCGAGCTGTTCGTAGCGATCATGGCCAAGTGAGCTACGTCGCCGTCGTGGCGAGGGAGCTTGCTCCCGCTGGCCTGCGCAGCAGGCCCATTCGGTCTACACCCAAGGCGTCTGCTGCGCAGCCGAGCGGGAGCAAGCTCCCTCGCCACAAAAGCCCGTAGATCCCTTCAAGCGGCGACGGTGCACATGCGCACCAGCGCGCAATCAACCTGAAACGGCCCAAACTCAGCCACCCTCGGCGCCGACGGCGGATTACCCACCAACACCCCCAATGCCCTGGAGGTGAGAATGTTATGGGCGATGTTGTGGTTGCACTCGATCGTCCGCGCCAACGACCCCGCCGACGCCTGCCCCAATCCAAGCAACGAAAACCCGTTGGTGATAAACGCCAGGAAGGCAATCACCCAGAACTTGCATCTGCTCATGCGCCGACAGCCCCTTTGCCTGCGCCGCGTTCGGCGGCGACAGTGGCAACCGACGCATGCAGCGACGAATCAACGAAGCCTTGGTATTGGGCGCCGACGCTGACCACCAGCACCAATGCGACGTAAAGGCCGATGGCGATGTAAGCGCCGTGTCTGGCGGAAGAAAGGATTGCGCGGGCCATGGGGTTCTCCGTGGGCATGTTTCGATGCCCACAGAATCAATCAAATAAACCGTTATGAATAGCGACGATTATGCATAGTCACCATCAGGTTTATTGATTGATGAAACCCTGAAATCAGTCGTTGACCAAGCTCAACAATCGCTCGCGAGCCACTTCCAGCTCTCCAGGAATTGGCTGGGCCGCCGAGACAATCGGAGTGGAGTAGAGAAACAGCAGCATCACTGCCAGACGCATCGCCATGGTGTCGATCCTTATTGGTAAGGAGTCAATTAACTAGCGTCAAATTTAAACACATGGCTATGTGATATCACAACGGGATTTTCTGCCCACGCACGAAGCCTGCGATCTTTTCTCTCCGCTGGCATCCAGCAGGAAATGAAAAGATCGCAGGCTTCAGGGGTCAGCGTGATTCAGTGTTGGGTCTTGTGATCCAGTGCGGCGTAGAAGTTGGCGCTCTGTTGCAGGTATTTCTCGGTGTAGCTCTGGGTGCGGTTTTTCTTGTCGCTGATTTCGATGCTGGCACTGGCTGGCAATGCCACGGTGGCAGAGATAGCGGAAGCGGCAATAACGGAGAAGAGATTCAGATTCATGGCGGTAGTCCTCGGATTCAGTTCGCTGATTTGCCCGGTGGGGCCGTGAAGCAAACTTACGCGCCGAGGCGTCTCGTCTTGAAATGCTTTGTAATACTAGCGACTATCAGTCTGGTTGATACAACGGCGAAGGCCCCGTGAGCCGGGGCCTTCAGCTTATTGACGAACCATGAATTTCAAGTCGCTCGGCGCATCCATTGCCAGCTTCTGGACGGTTTTACCCAGCAGGCCGGTCTTCGGATCACGCTCGATGACGACGATCTGGTTGCTCTTCTGGTTGGCCACCAGGACAAATTTTTCACTCGGGTCGAGGCTGAATTCCCGAGGATGGTCGCCCTCGACAGAGCGCCGCTGAAGTTCTTTCAGCGTGCCAGCCGCCGGGTCGATGGCAAACACCACCAGTTCGTTGGTGGTGCCCCGATTACTGACGTACAGGAACTTGCCGTCTCTGGACGCATGCAGCGCTGCCGCCGCTTTACCCGGCTGGGGCTTGCCGGCGGCGAGGTCGACCAGTTGACGCTGGGTAAGGCGGCCATCCTGGTAGTCGAACACCGCAACCTGGGCGGTCATCTCCATGGTCAGCCAGGCGTGCTTGCCATCGTTGCTGAACAGCAGGTGACGCGGCCCGCTGCCCGGCGGCAACTGCACGAATGCCGGATCGGCAGGCGTCAGCGGCAGCTCGGGGTTGGCTTTCGGGTCGTAGCGGTAGACAAATACCTTGTCCGCCCCCAGGTCGTTGGCAAACACATACTTGCCGTCCGGCGAAGGCACCGCCGAATGCACATGCCCCGACTTCTGCCGCTCAGGGTTGACCCGACTCGGCTGATGGCTGCCCGACTGCACCACCGGCGCGAGCTTGCCGTCCGCCCCCACTGGCAGCACGACCAAGGTACCGCCCGGGTTCTCCAGAACGGAATAATTACTCACCAGCAGATGCTGGCCGTCATGGCTCAGGCTGGAATGAGTCGGCTCGTTGCCCAGGGACTGGACCTGATTGATCAGGCTCAGTTCATGGGTCTGGGGGTTAACGGCGTAACTGCTGACCTTGCCCACCGGGTCTTTCTGGCCCGGGCCGTTTTCGTTGACCACGAACAGCCGGCTCAGGTCCTTGGAAAGGGTCAACCAAGAGGGGTTGTCCGTCTTGATCACCTGCAGTGGCTTGGCGTCGAGCTGGCCGGTCCGGCTGTCGAACTGCATGCGGTAGATGCCCTGGCTCTGGTCCGCCGTGTAGGAGCCCACCAGCAATTGATAGTGCTCGGTGGTTTCTGCCTGGACGCCCATGGCGCCCACGCTGCCGGCCATCAGCAATGGCCAGAAACTACGCATCTTCATGCTCGGAGTCCTCGTCGTCGTGGCCGCTGGTCGCCTCCACGCATTCCAGATGGTGATCGCCCGAATCACTGGTGATGACCCAATGTTTCGAGGCTGTGTCGAAAGTCGCGGCCTGCATCTGTGCCGGCGTGAAGCGCCAATGCTCGAGGGTGCGGCCGTTCATGCATTCGACGTGCAGTTGGTCCTGCTCGTCGAGGGAAAAATCGAAAGCGTGCAGCCCGTCGATGATCAGCATGTCGCAGTGTTCGAGGGCGTGCAGCAGAGTGTTGGTCGGGGCAGTCATGGCGATCAGTCAGTCATTGGGAAAGGCGGCATGATAACCCAATGTCAGAGTGGGGCTTGGGCCATAAGGTTCGAAAGCGCTTTTGGCCAGACTATCGCCATCGCGAGCAAGCTCGCTCCCACAGTGGAGATTTTCAGTGAACACAAATTTTGTATTCGCAATAGATTCCCTGTGGGAGCGAGCTTGCTCGCGATGGCGTCGGCCCATCAAACCTCAATGGAACGGTCGAAACCTCAGAGCGCCTCGCGCCCCGGCACGCCATCCACCAGCCGCAGGATCCCCAGCGGGTTGGCGTTCTTCAACGGCTCTGGCAACAGGTTGTCGGGGTAGTTCTGGAAGCACACCGGACGCAAGAACCGATCGATCGCCAGCGTGCCGACCGAAGTGCCACGCGCATCGGACGTCGCCGGGTAAGGCCCGCCATGGACCATCGAATCGCAGACCTCCACACCGGTTGGATAACCGTTGAGCAAGATGCGGCCGACTTTCTGCTCCAGCAACGGCGTCAGTTCACCGAACCGTTCGAAGTCCGCCGGTTCGCCAATGATCGTGGCGGTGAGCTGGCCGTGCAGGCCATGCAGCGCAGCGCTCAATTGCGCCTGGTCCGCCACTTCGACAAACACCGTGGTCGGGCCGAAGACCTCTTCCTGCAACGCCTCGTCACCGTTGATCAACAGGCTGGCGTCAGCCTTGAACAATTGCGGTTGCGCCTGGTTGCCTTGCTGCTCGCGACCGGCCAGGTGTTCGATGCCTGGGTGGGCCAGCAGTTTCTGCAGGCCTTTGCCGTAGCTTTGCAGCGTGCCGGCGTTGAGCATGGTTTGCGGTGCCTGGTCGCCAATCAGCGCAGCCACCTGCTGGGTGAAGGCAGTGAACTCAGGTGAGCGTAGACCGATCACCAGGCCAGGGTTGGTGCAGAACTGACCGCAGCCTTGCACCACCGAAGCAGTCAGGTCGCGAGCGACACTTTCGGCGCGCGCTTGCAACGCCTGCGGGAGGACGATCACAGGGTTGATGCTCGACATCTCGGCGAAGACCGGGATCGGCTGGGGCCGCGCGGCCGCCATGTCGCACAGGGCACGCCCGCCTTTCAGGGAACCGGTGAAGCCGACGGCCTGGATCGCCGGGTGCTTGACCAGCCATTCGCCGACGCCACCGCCGTAGATCATGTTGAACACACCGGCCGGCATCGAAGTCTTTTCAGCCGCGCGAATGATCGCATCGGCCACATGCTCGGCGGTGGCCATGTGGCCACTGTGGGCCTTGAATACCACCGGGCAACCGGCGGCCAGCGCGGCAGCGGTGTCACCGCCAGCGGTGGAGAATGCCAAGGGGAAATTGCTGGCGCCAAACACGGCCACCGGGCCGAGGCCGATGCGGTACTGGCGCAGGTCCGGGCGCGGCAGCGGCGTACGCTCCGGCAAGGCCCGGTCGATGCGCGCGCCGTAGAAATCGCCACGGCGCAAGACCTTGGCGAACAGGCGCATCTGCCCGCTGGTGCGGCCGCGCTCGCCCTGGATTCGTGCGGCTGGCAACGCGGTTTCGCGGCAGACCACGGCGACGAACTCATCACCCAAGGCGTCCAGCTCATCGGCGATGGCATCGAGAAATTCGGCCCGGCGCGCCGCGCTCAGGCTGCGGTAGGCTGGATAAGCCGCCGCGGCGGCCTTGGCGGCGGCGTCGACTTCTTCCGCCGTGGCCTGGACGAAATCATGCGGCAAGGCCTCGCCGGTGCTGGCGTCGAAACTTTGCAGGCGAGTCTGGCCGGCCGCGCTGCGGGCGCCGCCGATGTAGTTGTGGCCAAGGATCTGGTTCATCGCAAGTCTCCTTTTAAAGTGTGCCGATAGTACCTGGGTTGAACACCGCGTCTACCGGAGCAATGCCGTTGATCAGCGGTGCGCCGAATTCGGCCTGGCTGATTTCGAACACGTCCCCCGGCTGGGTGCGGATGCCGTCGGCGAACGACAGCGTCGCGGTGCCGAAGAAGTGAACGTGCACGTCCCCGGGGCGCAGGAACTGACTGTACTTGAAATGGTGGAACTCGAGGTTCTCGAGGCTGTGGCACATGTTCGCCTCGCCGCTGAGGAATTCGTTCTGCCACAGCACTTCGCCGTTGCGCAGGATACGACTGGTCCCGGACAGATGTTGAGGCAGTTCGCCCACGCGAAGTTCCGGGCCGAAGCTGCAACTGCGCAGTTTCGAATGGGCCAGGTACAGATAATTCTTGCGTTCCATGACGTGATCGGAAAATTCGTTGCCCACCGCGAAGCCCAGCCGATATGGCTTGCCGTCGTGACCGATGACATACAGGCCGCTGATTTCCGGCTCCTCGCCAGCGTCTTCGGCAAAGGGCGGCAGCGGGAACGGATGGCCGGGACGGACGACGATGCTGCCGTCGCCCTTGTAGAACCATTCCGGCTGAACGCCAGCCTGCCCGGCGGCGGGTTTGCCGCCCTCCACGCCCCATTTGAAGATGCGCATGGTGTCGGTCATGGCGCTCTCGTCGCCAGCCTGTTGGTGCATCTTGTCCCGGGCCGAGGCGCTGCCCAGGTGAGTCAGGCCGGTACCGCTGACCAGCAGGTGAGCCGGGTCCGGGTGATCCAGCGGCGGCAGGATGCGCAATTCGCTCAGCAGTTGCGCATAGTCATGGCTCGCTCCCAGGCCCAGGCCGTCGACCTGTTGCTCAAGCTTGACGCCCGCCTCGATGGCGGTCAGCGCCAGGTCGCGCACCGTCGTGGCGCCCTGCACTTCGCGCACCTGCTCGCCGTCAACTACACCGACGCGGCGTCCGCCGTTACTCAATTCGAACTGAACTAAACGCATGGGTTTCTCCCTGTAAACAAAACTTGAATATGAACGCCGAATCGCTTTGCAGGCTTTTTGTGGCGAGGGAGCTTGCTCCCGCTGGGGGGCGAAGCCCCCCTACTTTCAGGCACCGAATTCATTCAGGCAAAACACATCGCCCATATTGCGACTGCTGCGCAGTCGAGCGGGAGCAAGCTCCCTCGCCACAAAAGCTGCAACAACTCAGCTACGCGTCGCCCCGCGGGCGCTTGCCGCGAACTGGTCAGCCGGCAACACGTGCTTGCGTTCGAGCAAGCGATAGACCACGCCGGTCAACACCAGGCCGAACACCATCACGCACGACAGGAAGTACAGCCCGGACGCCAGGTTACCGGTGTATTCCTTCAAGGCGCCGATCACGAACGGGCCGATGTAGCCGCCCAGGTTGCCTACCGAGTTGATCAAGGCAATGCCCGCCGCCGCGCTGGCACCGGCGAAAAACCGCCCCGGCAAGGTCCAGAACACCGCCGTGCAGGAAAACAGTGCAAACGCCACCAGGCACAACGCCGCCAGTTGCAGCACCGGCACGGTCAACCAGGCGCTGAGGAACAGACCGATGGCGCCCAATACATACAACACGGCCAGGTGACCGTAACGGTCGTTCAGGCGGTCGGAGCTGCGAGGAATGATCAGCAGGCCAATGATGCCGAAGATATACGGCACGGAAGAGACAAAGCCGGTCACCAGGTCACTGCCGCCGAACTGCTTGATCAGCGTCGGCAGCCACAGCCCCAGGCCGTAGATGCTCAGGGTCACCGGCAGGTAGAACAGCGCCAGCAGCAGGACGCGCTTGTCCTTGAGCGCATGCAGCGGGTTGCCATGACGGGTCTGGCCGTATTCCTCCAGGTCCTTTTTCAGCTCACCGGTCAGCCAGTCCTTCTCGGACTGGTCCATCCATTTGACCTGTTGCGGGCCGTCCGGCAGATAACGCAGCACCGGCCAGGTCAACAACACCGCCGGCAGGCCGATGACGATGAACAACCACTGCCAGCCGTGCAGGCCGAGGATGCCGTCCATGCCCAGCAAGCCACCGGACACGGGGCCGGTGATCATCATCGCAATGGGTTGGGAAAGAATGAACAGCCCGAGGATCTTGCCGCGATGGCGCACCGGGAACCACTGGGTGATGTAATACAGCACGCCCGGAAAGAACCCGGCTTCGGCCGCGCCCAACAGAAAGCGCATCACGTAGAAACTATAAGGCCCCTGCACAAAAGCCATGCCGATGGTGATTGCGCCCCAGGTGATCATGATCCGGGCAAACCAGCGCCGCGCACCGAAGCGTTCCAGCATCAGGTTGCTGGGAATCTCCAGGAGGAAATAACCGATGAAGAACAGGCCCGCGCCGAGGCCGTAGGCGGCGTCGCCGATGCCGATGTCCGCGCCCATGTGCAGCTTGGCAAAGCCCACGGCGGAGCGATCCACGTACGCGATCAGGTAAAGCAGGATCAGGAAGGGAATCAGTTTGAGTGTGATGCGACGTATAAGCCGCAATTCCTGGCTCATGGGACCGGTCTCCGATTGTTGTTGTTATAGAACCTCGGGGGATTTCTCTCGCGAATGACCGCCAGGACAACCCCTCCGTTAAATCGGACTATATAGTAATACTATTTACCCAACAACACTTCCAAACGGCGTAAATTGCGCTTATGTTACGCTTCAGCTCGAACAATATAGTCATACAATAAGAGAATCGATCATGTCTGATAAGAAACCCTCCCTGCGCTCGGCCCAATGGTTTGGCACCGCCGACAAAAACGGCTTCATGTACCGCAGCTGGATGAAAAATCAGGGCATCGCCGACCACCAGTTCCATGGCAAGCCGATCATCGGTATCTGCAACACCTGGTCGGAGCTGACACCGTGCAACGCGCATTTCCGGCAGATCGCCGAGCACGTCAAGCGCGGCGTGATCGAGGCCGGGGGCTTTCCGGTGGAATTCCCGGTGTTCTCCAACGGCGAATCGAACCTGCGCCCCACCGCCATGCTGACCCGCAACCTGGCGAGCATGGACGTGGAAGAGGCGATTCGCGGCAACCCGATTGATGGCGTGGTATTGCTCACCGGTTGCGACAAGACCACTCCGGCCCTGCTGATGGGCGCCGCCAGTTGCGACGTGCCGGCCATCGTCGTCACCGGCGGGCCGATGCTCAACGGCAAGCACAAGGGCCAGGACATCGGCTCGGGCACCGTGGTCTGGCAACTGAGCGAACAGGTCAAGGCCGGCACCATCACCATCGACGACTTCCTCGCGGCCGAGGGCGGCATGTCCCGCTCGGCTGGCACCTGCAACACCATGGGCACGGCGTCGACCATGGCCTGCATGGCCGAAGCCCTCGGCACCTCCCTGCCCCACAACGCGGCGATTCCGGCCGTGGACGCACGCCGTTATGTGCTGGCCCACATGTCGGGCATGCGTGCCGTAGAAATGGTCCGTGAAGACCTGAAGCTGTCGAAGATCCTGACCAAGGAAGCCTTCGAAAACGCCATCCGCGTCAACGCTGCCATCGGCGGTTCGACCAACGCGGTGATTCACCTCAAGGCCATCGCCGGGCGCATCGGCGTGCAGCTGGACCTGGACGATTGGACCCGCATCGGGCGCGGCATGCCGACCATCGTCGACTTGCAGCCGTCCGGGCGCTTCCTGATGGAAGAGTTCTATTACGCCGGTGGCCTGCCCGCCGTGCTCCGTCGTCTCGGCGAAGCGAACCTGATCCCCCACCCGAACGCACTGACGGTGAACGGCAAGAGCCTCGGCGAAAACACCAAGGACGCGCCGATCTACGGCCAGGACGAAGTCATTCGCACCCTCGACAACCCGATCCGCGCCGACGGCGGCATCTGCGTACTGCGCGGCAACCTGGCGCCATTGGGCGCAGTGCTCAAGCCGTCCGCGGCCACCGCCGAACTGATGCAGCATCGCGGTCGCGCGGTGGTGTTCGAGAACTTCGACGAGTACAAGGCGCGGATCAACGATCCGGAGCTCGACGTGGATGCCGACTCGATCCTGGTCATGAAGAACTGCGGGCCGAAGGGTTATCCGGGCATGGCCGAAGTCGGCAACATGGGCTTGCCAGCCAAACTGCTGGCCCAGGGCGTGACGGACATGGTGCGTATTTCCGACGCGCGCATGAGCGGCACCGCCTACGGCACCGTGGTGCTGCATGTGGCACCGGAAGCGGCGGCCGGTGGGCCTTTGGCCGCGGTGAAAGAAGGTGACTGGATCGAACTCGATTGCGCCAGCGGCCACTTGCACCTGGACATCCCCGACGCCGAACTCGCCGCGCGCCTGGCCGACCTGGCGCCACCGCAGCAATTGCTGGTCGGTGGCTACCGCCAGCTTTACATTGACCATGTGCTGCAAGCCGACCAGGGTTGCGACTTCGACTTCCTGGTGGGCTGCCGCGGCGCCGAGGTGCCGCGTCACTCCCATTGACGCCCCATCCCCCGGTGGGAGCGAGCCTGCTCGCGAAAGCGTTGGACCAGCGGCATTCATGTCGCCTGACCCACCGCCTTCGCGAGCAGGCTCGCTCCCACAAGAAGTCTGCACTGACCTTAAGAAATCGCACTTAGCGACCCGCCCTCGCCGAGCCTGCTATCATGCGCAGCACCCCTCGCACACAGGATCGCGCCGCTCCCCATGGATTACCGCAAACCCTCCGACCGCAAGAGCATGCACGCGCGCATCGTCCAGGAACTGGGCATGCAGATCGTCTCTGGCCGCTTCAAGCCCGACGACAAACTGCCCGCCGAAGCCTTGCTGTGCGAAGAATATGCCGTCAGCCGCCCGGTGCTGCGCGAAGCCACGCGCGTGCTGGTCGCCAAGGGCCTGGTGTATTCGCGGCCGCGAGTGGGCACGGTGGTCAAGCCGCGTCGGGAATGGCACATGCTCGACCCCGATGTGCTGCACTGGCTGATGCAGAGCAGTCCGCAGAACGAGTTCTTCGGACTGCTCACCAGCGTGCGCAGCATCATCGAGCCGGCCGCCGCCGCCCTCGCCGCGCAATTCGCCACCGACGCCGACATCGCCGCCATCAGCGAAGCCTACCAGCGCATGGAAGCCGCCCCGACCCCGGAAGCCCTCCTGCAACCGGACCTGGACTTTCACAGCCGCATCGCCGACGCCACCCACAACGACCTGCTCGCCAACCTGTGCAACATGCTGTCGGTGGCCATCGCCGAAGCCCTCAAGCACTCCAACCAACGGCCCAACCTGCACGAGCTGGCGATGCCACGGCACAAGGCGATCCTCACCGCCATCGAGAACCGCGATGCCCTCGGCGCCCGCCATGCCACGCTGGTGCAACTGGACGATGCTCGCAGCGCGCTGAATGTGGTGCTGGGTACCGACCCTTCCTGAAGCACAGCCCAAATAAAAAAGCCGCAACCTCAGGTTGCGGCTTTTTTATTTCTGCCAGGCTTCAGTGAGCAAACAACGAATTGCCCTTCTGCCCCGCCAGCTTCTCCGGCTTGATCAGGAATCGCGCCAGCGCGGGCAGCAGCCACAGCGCACCGAACATGTTCCACAACAACATGAACGTCAGCATCAGGCCCATGTCCGCCTGGAACTTGATCGCCGAGAAGATCCAGGTGCAGACGCCGATGGCCAGGCACAAGCCGGTGAACAGCACCGCCTTGCCAGTGGATTTCAGCGTCTGGTAATACGCCTCCTGCAACGGCAATCCGGCCCGCAGGAAACTTTCCAGGCGGCTGTAGATGTAGATGCCGTAGTCCACGCCGATCCCTACGCCGAGGGCTACCACCGGCAATGTCGCGACTTTCACGCCGATGCCCATGAACGCCATCAGAGCGTTGCCCAGCACCGAGGTCAGCACCAGTGGCAGCACGATGCACAGCGTCGCTGCCCAGGAACGGAAGGTGATCATGCACATCGTCGCCACGCAGATATACACGAGGATCAGGATGGTCAGTTCCGACTCCTTGATCACCTCGTTGGTGGCCGCCTCGATCCCGGCGTTACCGGCGGCGAGGATGAACTCCAGGCCATCGCGGTTGTGCTCCTTGGCGAAGTCCTGCACCGCCGTCACGGCGCGGTCGAGCGTCTCGGCCTTGTGGTCGTTGAGGAACACCAGCACCGGCGCCAGGGAACAGCTGTTGTTGTACAGGCCGTCGGCCCGGGCAATGGAGCTGTTCAGTACATCAGGGTTGCGCGACAGGGTTTCCCATTTCAGGTTGCCCTCGTTCATGCCCTTGATCATCTGCTTGGACACAGTCACCAGGGAAATAGCCGACTGCACGCCCTCGGTGTTCTGCATCTTCCACATCAGCTCGTCGATAGGCGCCATGGCTTCGTAGCGCGAACAGCCTTCGGCCTTGGTCTTGACCATCACCACCAGCACATCGGAGCTGGTGGAATAGTTGCTGATGATGAAGTTGTTGTCCTGGTTGTAGCGCGAGTCCGGACGCAGTTCCGGCGCGCCCTGGTCGAGGTCGCCGATCTTCAGGTTCTGGCTGTACCAGAGGCCGCCGCCAAACGCGAGCACGGCCAGGGCAATCGATACCGGCGCGACCTTGGCGCTGGCAAAGTTCGACAGCAGGCGCCAGAACGGATGTTCGCGGGTCGCGTCTTTCTTGCTGCGCTCGACCGCGCGCTTGCTGATACCGACGTAGGAAATCGCCACCGGCAGCAGGATCAGGTTGGTGAACACAATCACCGCCACGCCGATGGACGCGCCGATGGCCAGTTCGCGAATCACGCCGATGTCGATGATCAGCAAGGTGATGAAGCCGACGGCATCGGCCAGGATCGCGATCATCCCTGGCAGGAATAATTGGCGGAAGGTCCGCCGCGCCGCCGTCAAGGCGTTGTCCGCCTCGCTGGACTGCAAGGCGATGCCGTTGATTTTCTGTACGCCGTGGGAAATGCCGATGGCGAAGATCAGGAAAGGCACCAGCATCGAATACGGATCCAGGCCGAAACCGGCCGCGTGCATCAACCCCAGCTGCCAGACCACCGCCACCAGGGTGGTGCTCAATACCGCAACGGTGCTGCGCATGCAGTTGGTGAACCAGTACAGCAGGATCAGGGTGATGACGAAGGCCACGCCGAAGAACAGCACCACCATGACCAGGCCGTCGATCAGGTCGCCGACCTTCTTGGCGAAGCCGACGATGTGAATCTGCACATTCGGGTTCTGCGCTTCGAACTTGTTGCGGATCTTGTCTTCAAGCTCGTGGGAAAACTTCCGATAATCGAGGGCGAGCAATTTGCCTTGGTCTTGTGGGTCGGGATAGGACTCCAGCAGCGGGATATCGATGATGCTCGATTTGAAATCGTTCGCCACCAGGCGCCCGACCTGGCCGGACTTGAGCACGTTGTTGCGCAGCAGGTCGAGGCTGTCGGCCGAACCGTTGTAACTTTGCGGGATCACCTCGCCACCGGCGAAGCCCTCCTCCGTCACTTCGGTCCAGCGCACGCTCGGGCTCCACAGCGACTTCAGGCCGGAGCGGTCGACGCCGGAGATGTAGAAGACCTCGTCGTGGATCTGGCGCAGGGTCTCCATGTACTCCTTGGAGAAAATATCGCCGTTGGTAGCTTCCACGGAAATCCGTACCGTGTTGCCCAGGTTCGCCAGGTCATTGCGGTGTTCGAGCATCTTCTCGATGAACGGATGCTCGAGGGGAATCATTTTTTCGAAACTGGTGGACGGCCGAATCAGCGTGGCCTGCCAGAACAGGAAAATGCTGACCAGCAGGCAAATGATGATCACTGCCGGGCGGTTGTTGAAAATCAGGCGCTCGAGGAACGTCGCCTTGTCTTGGTGATGACTGCTCATGGGGTCCGCCTTCTTGTTATTGTGCCCGTCTGACAGGCCCGGCTCATTTGCTCAGTTCGGCGCCAGTGGGCGTGGTAGCGCGAACGCCGCCCTGTCCCGCCAGGATCAGGTTGCCGTTGCCCGCCGCCGTGACGGCCGCCACGGAAATGCGATCCGGACGGTTGAACACGCTGAAGGTCACGCCATCGTCGGTGCTGCGAATCACGCTGCCGCCGTTGCCGACGATCACGATCGAGCCATCCGGCAACAGCGTCGCCCCCGACAAGCCGAATTCCAGCGCGCCACGGGCCGCCTTCAGCTCGACCTGCTCCCAGCTGTCGCCGAAATCCGTGGAGCGATAGAGATTGCCGCGAAGGCCGTAGGCCAACAGGGTCGAAGGCTGGGCGGTGCCGATGGCGCCAAACAGCGAACCTTCGTACGGACCTTCGAGTTTTTCCCAGGTCTGCCCCCAGTCGGCGGAGCGGAACATGCTGCCGGCCTCGCCGACGATGAACAGCCCGGCGTCCTTTACCGCGGCGATAGCGTTGAGGTGATATTGGTCTTCATTCTCGAGGCGGTCGCTGGCCTGCTCCCAGTGCTTGCCGCCATCGGTGGTCGCGTACAGCGCACCGTAGGCGCCCACCGCCAGGCCACTGCTGGCGTCCTTGAACCAGACGTCGAGCAGCGGTGCTTCACGGGTGAGGTCCTCGAACTGCTTGGTCCAGGTGGTGCCGCCGTCCTCGCTGGCGAGGATCTGCGCGTCGTGCCCCACGGCCCAACCGTGCTTGTCATCGACAAAGAAGACCGCAGTGAGCAGTTGGCGCGTCGGCACCTTGGCCTGGGTCCAGGATTTGCCCTGGTCATCGGAAAAGACGATATGCCCACGGTCACCGACCGCGACCAGGCGCTGGCCGGCATGGACCACATCGAGCATGAGGGTTTTGCTGGCCTTGGCCGATTCGACGGAATAGATGACATCAGCCGTCGACGCCGCAACCGCCAGCACCGGCGCCGACAAAACGGCAGAGCCCAGCAGCGCGAGCGCCGAGACCAGCAGCGCAACTCTGCGCAGCACTGGCGGGCGGCAGCGGCCCACAGCCATGACAGGCTCATTCATAGACCTTTCCCCCATTTATTATTGTTATGGCTTGGTACGTTGCAGTCCTGAAGCATAGTCCTGAAACCTGCAATCTAGAGCCACTTCGCAAGCTGGACCTATCCTATCGGGCTTTCGAAAGGTCTGACAATCGACGCCACGTTATCTTTTGTTAACCGTGGGGGATATCGGCCAAGGGTGAATCAGAAGACATTCGCGAGGGTGATGGATGTGGCGAGGGAGCTTGCTCCCGCTGGCCTGCGAAGCAGGCCTGATCTTGATTCGTTTCGCCAGTGAAGGCAGGTAAACCAAGAAAAGGGAGTCCTTCGGCCTCCAGCGGGAGCAAGCTCCCTCGCCACAAAAGGCAATGCGAAGCCTGGTCAAGCCAGGCTCTTGCTCACCACTTCAAACACATCGGCCGACAGCCCACCGGACGCCAGGATGCGCTCCAGCTCGCCCTTCATCAGGGCCTGGCGGGCGCTGTCGTATTTGCGCCAGCGGGTCAGTGGCGCCAGTTGCCGCGAGGCGATTTGCGGGTTGAAGGCGTTGAGCTGGATCACCAGGTCCGCCAGGAAGCGATAACCGGAACCGTCGGCGGCGTGGAAGTTGATCAGGTTCTGCCCGGCGAACGCGCCGACCAGTGCCCGCACCTTGTTCGGGTTCTTGATGTTGAACGCCGGGTGCTCCATCAACGCCTTGACCCGCGCCAGCCCGCCCGGCAGCAGGCTGCCGGCCTGGACGCTGAACCATTGGTCCATGACCAGCGGGTTGCCCTTGAAGTTCTCCGCGAACACTTCCAGGGCCTTGGCCTTTTCGGTCTCGAACGGCGAGTTGACCAGCACCGCCAGCGCCGTGAGGCGCTCGGTCATGTTGTCGGCGGTGTCGAATTGTTCAAGCGTGGCGCTCAACACTTCAGGCTTGTCGGTCAGCATCAGGTAGGACAGCGCGATGTTCTGCAACGCACGCCGCGCGAAGTGCTCGGCCTCGGCCACGTACGGCGTGCGCCGGGACAGGTCGCGGTTGGCCTCGTAGCGCAGCCACAGGGCTTCGAACAGGTTTTCGGCCAACTGCCGGCGAGCGAACTCGCGGGCGGCGTGGATCGCCTCGACGTCCGCCACTTCGCTGATTTCGGTCAGGTAGGCTTCGCTTGGCAGCGAGAGCATTTCCGCGACCATCGCCTGATCCAGGGATTCATCCGACAGCACGCTGCGCAACGCGCTGACCAGCCGAGGGTCAAGCACCAGGCTTTCGCCTTTCTGGTGCTGGCCGATCAATTCCTGCAAGACCTGCACCGACAATTGCTGGCCGGCGTCCCAACGGTTGAAGCCGTCGCTGTCGTGTTGCATGAGGAACATCAGTTGATCACGGTCGTACGGGAAGCTCAGCTTCACCGGCGCCGAGAAGCCGCGCAGCAACGAAGGCAGGGGCTTTTCAGCGATATCGACGAAGGTGAAGGTCTGCTCGGCCTCGGTCACCGAGATCACCCGGGACGTGCCGCTCGCCGCCGCTTCGCCGCTCAGGCGCAGTGGAATTTCGGCGCCATTGCTGTCCAGCAGGCCCAACTCGACCGGAATCACGAAGGGCAGTTTCTCGGCCTTGTCCGGCGTCGGTGGGCAGCTTTGGCGGAACGTCAGGCTGTAAGTCTTCGCCGCGGCGTCGTAAGACTCGCTCACCGCCAGCCGTGGCGTACCGGCCTGGCTGTACCAGCGTTTGAACTGGCTCAGGTCGACGCCATTGGCATCCTCCATGGCCTTGATGAAATCGTCGCAGGTCACGGCCTGGCCATCGTGGCGCTCGAAGTACAGGTCGCTGCCCTTGCGGAAGCCTTCGGCGCCCGACAGGGTATGGATCATGCCGACCACTTCCGAGCCCTTTTCGTACACGGTCAGGGTGTAGAAGTTGGAAATCTCGATGAAGCTGTCCGGGCGCACCGGGTGAGCCATCGGGCCGGCGTCTTCAGCGAACTGGTGGGTACGCAGGTACGCCACGTCCTGGATGCGCTTGACCGTGGCCGAGTTCATGTCCGCCGAGAACCCGGCGTCGCGGAACACCGTGAAGCCTTCCTTGAGCGACAGCTGGAACCAGTCGCGGCAGGTCACGCGGTTGCCCGACCAGTTATGGAAGTATTCGTGGGCGACGATCGCCTCGACCCGCTGGTGCGCGGCGTCGGTGGCGGTTTCGGCGCGGGCCAGCACGGCGCTGGAGTTGAAGATGTTGAGGCCCTTGTTCTCCATCGCCCCCATGTTGAAATCGTTGACCGCGACAATCATGAAGATGTCCAGGTCGTATTCGCGCCCGTACACCTCTTCGTCCCAGCGCATCGACTTCTTCAGGCTGGTCATGGCGTGCTGGCACTTGTCGATGTTTTCCGGCTCGACGTAGATGCGCAGCGCCACGGTGCGCTCGGTCATGGTGGTGAAGGTGTCTTCGACGCACCACAGGTCACCGGCCACCAGGGCGAACAGGTAGGCCGGCTTCTTGAACGGGTCTTCCCAGGTCGCCCAGTGCCGGCCGTCTTCCCCAGGGCCGCTGGCAATCGGGTTGCCGTTGGAGAGCAGCACCGGGTAGCTGTGCTGTTCGGCGACCACGGTGGTGGTGAACTTGCTCATCACGTCGGGGCGGTCGAGGTAATAGGTGATCTTGCGAAAGCCTTCGGCCTCGCACTGGGTGCAGAACATGCTGCCGGATTTGTACAGGCCTTCCAGGGCCGTGTTGGTTTCCGGATGGATGCGCACTGTGGTATCGACGGTGAACGCCTGGGCCTTGGGCTGCAAGGTCAGGTGGCTGTCATCCAGTTGGTAGTCGCCCTGCCCCAGGTCGGCGTCGTCGAGCTTGATCGAGAGCAATTCCAACTGCTGGCCATCGAGCACCAGCGGCGGCAATCCGGCGCCGCGCTCGGGGTTGCGGCGCAGCACCAGTTGCGCATGGACCAGGCTGTGGTCCTCGAACAACTCGAAGGTCAGGTGCGTCTCGTCGATCAGGTATTCGGGAGCCTGATAGTCCTTCAGGTAGATCATCTTCGGTTGTTCGGTGCGCATGGGTCGAATCCTTCTACTGATGCACGGCGAGCTGGTAGGCCGTGTATTTACGAATATTGATCACGCCGGTGTCGAAAATCAGGTATTGGCCCTTGATTCCCAGCAGCGTACCTTCGGCGATCGGGTCCTTGTCCAGATTGAAGCTGACGATCTTCGCCGGGTACTGCTGCACCGGATAACGGATCTCGATCGGTTCGACGTCCGCTATGGTCTGGATCGCCTGCAAGCCGAATCGTTCCTGCAAACCCTGCAGGCCCTGGGCGCAGCTTTCAAACAGTGAATCACGGATCTGCCGCAAGTCCACCGCCGCAGCGTCACCCTTGAGCAAGGCGCGCCAGTTGGTCTTGTCCGCCACCTGGCTGCGGAACAGGTCCTCGACGAAACCCGACTGCTGCCGGGTGGCGACCCGCAGGATCGGCAGCGCCTGGCTCGCGCCCTGGTCGAGCCAGCGGGTCGGCAGTTGCGTGGCGCGGGTGATGCCGACTTTCACGCCCGATGAGTTGGCCAGGTAGACCACATGATCGGTCATGCAGAACTGCTCGCCCCAGGCCGGGTCGCGACAGGTACCCGCCTCGAAATGGCAACGCTCGGGGCTCATGATGCAGAGGTCGCATTGCGCCAGTCTGGTCATGCAGGGGTAGCAATAACCCTGGCTGAAACTGGTCTTGGTCCGCCGTCCGCAATGGGTACAGTGGATCGCACCGAGGTATTCCAGGCGGATCCTGCTGCCGATCAACGGATTGACCGGCACCTCGACATCGCCCAGGCGAAAGGCGTATTGAACGGTCGGCCCGTCAAGGCGTGCCGACATCTTGCTGATTGCACCGCGGCCAATCTCGATCAATGGATGGCGTCCGACTTGAACAGGATATTCGGCACGACGGTGGCTTTCGACTGGCATTCCTGCGGGCCCATATAGCCGGTGCGCTCTTCTTCGGGCAGGTTCTGGATTTCCCAGGCGATCATCGCTTGCAGCGACAACTCGCGCTGCTCGGCGGTGAGCTTGTTGCCGTCGGCCCATTTACCGATTTCCACGGCCAGTTTCAGGCTGCGGTAGATGTCGGGGGTGATGTTGTTGATCATTTCGTTGAAGGAAGACATGGGTTCTCCGCGCAATTGCGCATTCTCAAAAGGCACAGGCGCCGGTCAAAGGGCCATTTTACGGCGAGCGAACAGCCCGCCCAACAAGCCCGTGAAGCAACCGACGAGCAACCCGCCGACGTGGGCCGCGTTGGCGATCTCGCCGAAACCGATCAGCGAAACCAGCCCGGACAGGCACAACAGCAACCACACCAGCATCATCACCAGCACCCCACGGGGCAAGTGATAGGCCGGGTTCGGCGCGAGCAGCTGGTAGATCCAGCAATGCCCCAGCAGGCCGTACAGCACTCCGGACAGCCCGCCGAACAGGGTCGCGCCGCTGAACAGGTACTGGGCGAAATTGGACACGAGGCTGAACAGCAGCGTCAGCCCCAGCAGGTTGATCCCGCCCTGGCGCGCTTCGATCCGGCGTCCCAGTTCCCAGTACCACATGCCATTCATGGCGATGTGCAGGAAGCCGAAGTGAACCAGCATCGGCGTCACCAGCCGCCACCACTGCCCCGCCGCGAGGCTGTCGGCCAACGGCGTGAACTGGATGTAGTCGCCGACGACGCGAAACTCGAGGAAGGTCAACCAGCGCAGGGTTTGAAGATTTTCCCCCAGCAGGGTCACGGCACTGACGATCAGGCTCAGCAGCAATATCAGGGCCGTCACCGGACTGCGGGCCAGTTGCTGGACGAACCCTGCCCGCCGGGACGTGCTGCCGGTGTCAGGCAGTTCCAGCTGTTGCTCGGGATCGCCGGCGGGAAAACGCTCGTACAACGAACGCACGTTTTCGCTGATTTCATCCGGCACCCAGAGCACCTGCTCGCCCGCCTCTTCGCTGACGCGATGAGGCACCTGCATACGCTGCAGCAGCTTGACGAAACCGCTCAGGTCCACTGCCAGGGGCAGTCGCAGGACGGCGACGACGCTCATCGCCCCATCTCCGGCCGCTCGACATCGACCCAGACGAACTTGTGCGGGTCCAGACGGGTTTCCTGGTCGAGCCGATAGGCGACCAGCTTGCCGTAGAGCACCGCGCTGTAGTCCAGGCAGGCCAGGTTCGGGCGGATCGGCGCCGGTTTGCCGCTGCGCCAATAGTGGCCGACGAACAACATCGGCTCATCGACGCCATACCGCAGCAGGTTGTTTTTTTCGTCCGGTGACAACGGTGTGCGGGCCACCGGCTCCGGCAATGCGTCGGGCTGGAAGACGATGTCGCCGTAGGTCTGCGGGTTGTCTTCCCAGAATTTGGTGCGGAAGAACGCGCGGGTCAGGCCGTCGCCGCCCGTCAGGGTCATGCCATGAGGCAGGCGCATGTCGGTGCCGCGCAACAGGCGATCGAACACTGTGCAGGCAAAACTGCCCGATTCGGCCGAAGCCTGGAGAAAATGCTCGTCGATGCAGCCTTCCGGGAACAAGCCGCGCAATGGCTCGATCAGGCCCGCGTCCCAGCAGGCGTGGACGACCCGGAAGCGCCCGGCGTCGACAAACAGCGGCAGCTCGTAGAACCACTTGAGGAAATCACTCCATTCACCCGGGTGCTGCTCGAACTGGGTCAGGGTTTCGTTGAGCAAGCGGGCATGGCGCGGCGTGTGTTCACGTACGTAGCGCTGGCCGCTGCCCGGCAATGCCGGGGTGCTCCAGCCCAAGGCATTGAACTCGTGGTTGCCCATGATGCACAGCGCCTGGCCGGCCGCGACCATGTCGTGGACGATGTGCAGCGCCTCGCGAATCCGCGGGCCCCGGTCGATGATGTCGCCGAGGAACACCGCCATGCGCGAGGGATGTCGCCAGACCCCGGCCTGCTTGCGGTAACCGAGTCGGTCGAGCAGGTGTTCCAGGGTCAAGGCGCATCCGTGCACATCGCCGATCAGATCGTAACTGCGCGCGGGATCGAGCATCAGTCGCCTCCACCCCCCAAACGACTGCCCCAGCCGAGCTTGGTCCGGCAGACTTCGTAGTAGTTGTGATCCAGCGGATGGATCAGGCGCAGCTTTTGCGCCTTCTTGCTGACGGTGATGGTGTCACCCGGCGCGCAGGTGAAATGGTTCTGGCCGTCACAGGACACTTGCGGGTAGATCTGCATATCCTTGGACACGACGATTTTCAGCTCACTGTTGCCATCGACCACGATGGGTCGCCCAGACAAGGTATGGGGGTACATGGGCACAATCACAATAGCGTCGAGCTTGGGATGCATGATCGGGCCACCGGCCGACAGCGCGTAGGCCGTGGAACCGGTCGGGGTGGCGACGATCAAGCCGTCGGCCTTCTGGCTGCAGACGAACTGGCCGTCGATGTACAGCTCGAATTCGATCATGCGCGTGGATTTGCCAGGGTGCAGCACCACGTCGTTGAGCGCATCGCCCTGGCCGATGGCCTCGGCGTGACGGCGCACCTCGGCTTGCAGCAGGAAGCGGTTTTCCACCAGGTAATGGCCGTCCAGCACCTCGGCGACCTTGATTTCAAGCTCGTCAGGGCGGATATCGGTGAGGAAGCCCAGGCTGCCACGGTTGATCCCCAGCACTGGAATGTTGTGCCGCGCCAGGGCCCGGGCGGCGCCCAGCAGGCTGCCGTCGCCACCGACCACGATGACCATGTCGCAGACCTCGCCGAGCATCTTGCGCGACGACGTCTGCAGGCCGTGGCCCGGCAGCACTTCGGCGATGGTATCTTCGAGGATCACGTGCAGGTGCCGCTCCAGGAGGAAGCGCTTGAGACGGCGAACGGTGTCCAACACCTGGGAACTGCCCAGGCGACCGATGATGCCGATATTGCGAAATTGCTCCATGAGGCTCCTGCGAGGTCTGCGACGGGCGAAAAACCCGATTATGGGCGAAACCGCGCCGTAGACAAAATCCTTTAAGCCTTCAGCGCAACGGCTATGCTCGCAACATGATCCTGTTTCCCGAATTGCTCGACCTGCCCCGCCGCCTGCGCCATCCCGAAGTAAGGGACCTGGCGTGGGTGATCGTCGCCCCGCCGATGCTCATCGACACGCCCTGGCCCCAGCGTCATCCGCTGGCGGGCAGCGGCTGGGCGCAGCAGCCCCATCGCCTGGAACACTGGTTGCGCGAACTGGACCGCGACAGCTATCCGTTGTTGCAGTGCCTGTCCCAGGGGCGCACGCGGCGCCTGGGACTGTATTACGAAAGGCTCTGGCAATTTGCCGTGCAGCATGCGCCGGGCATCGAACTGATCGCGGCGAACCTGCCAATCCGGCGCGACGGCCATACGCTGGGCGAATTGGACCTGTTGCTACGCGATAATGAAGGCGTGCATCACCTGGAGCTGGCGATCAAGTTGTACCTGGGCCCGCAGCAAGGCAACGGGCTGGATACCGCGCAATGGCTTGGGCCCGGCTGCCATGACCGACTCGACCGCAAGCTGACGCATCTGCATGAGCACCAACTGCCGATCTCGGCACGCCCGGAAAGTCGCGAGGCCTTGGCAGCGCTGGGCATCGAGTCGTTTCGCTCGCACCTTTGGCTCGGCGGCTATCTGCTCTATCCCTGGCCGGGCGAGGCCGAACCGCCGAGCGGTGCGCACCCTCGGCATTTGCGCGGCCGCTGGTTGCACCAGCGGGACTGGCCCGGATTCGTCACCCAGCGCCCGCCAGGGCGCTGGCAGCCCCTGCCCCGCGCGGCCTGGCTGGCCCCGGCCCATTACCCGGTTGACCAGGTCTGGACTGCCGGACAACTGGAGGCCTGGCGAACCGCCCTTGATCCCATGGCACCGGCGCAACTGATGGTGCGCCTGGCCGAAAATGCCGAGGGTGAATGGGAAGAAGCCGAGCGGGCGTTCCTGGTGGCGGATCTTTGGCCGGATGTGCCGGGTAATAGCTGAGGGTTGGGGTGCTTCTCAAGGCCCCATCGCGAGCAAGCTCGCTCCCACAGGGGAACGTATTGCCAGAGGAAGCTGCACTTCCAATGTGGGAGCGAGCTTGCTCGCGATTGAAGCCGACTCGGTCTAGATGGATAAGCGCACAGCCAGCGCCGCCAACGTCACCAGCAGCACCGGCACCGTCAGCACAATCCCGACCTTGAAGTAATAACCCCAGCCGATGCGGATATCCTTGCGCGCCAGCACATGCAGCCAAAGCAAGGTTGCCAGGCTGCCGATCGGAGTGATTTTCGGCCCCAGGTCACTGCCGATGACGTTGGCGTAGATCATCGCCTCCTTGACCACGCCAGTGGCCTGGCTGGCATCGATGGACAAAGCGCCGATCAGCACCGTCGGCAGATTGTTCATCACCGATGAAAGCAGCGCGGTCAACAGCCCGGTCCCCATGGCCGCGCCCCACACCCCGTAACCGGCGAAGCCATCGAGCCAGGCGGCGAGGTAGCCGGTGAGGCCGGCGTTGCGCAGGCCATAGACCACCAGGTACATGCCGAGGGAAAAGATCACGATCTGCCAGGGCGCTTCTTTCATCGCCTTGCGCGTGGATATCTTGTGTCCTCGAGCCGCCACCGCCAACAGCAGTGCAGCGCAGACCGCCGAAATCGCGCTGATGGGAATGCCCAGCGGCTCCAGGGCAAAGCAGCCCAGCAAAAGGATCGCCAACACCACCCAACCGGCATAAAAAGTTGCCGTATCGTGGATGGCGCTTGCCGGGTCTTCCAGCTGCTGCGGGTCATAGTCGCGCGGGATATCGCGACGAAACATCCACAGCAGTATCGCCAGGCTGGCCGCAACGCTGACCAGGTTCACCGGCACCATGACCGACGCGTAGCGGTTGAAGCCGATGCCGAAGAAATCCGCGGAAACGATGTTCACCAGGTTCGATACCACCAGAGGCAGGCTGGCGGTATCGGCGATGAAACCGGCACCCATCACGAACGCCAGGGTCGCCGCCGGCGAGAACCGCAGGGCCAGCAACATGGAAATCACGATAGGCGTCAGGATCAGCGCCGCTCCGTCGTTGGCGAACAATGCCGAGACCAGCGCCCCGAGCAACACCATGAACGCAAACAGCTTGCGGCCGCTGCCTCGCCCCCAACGGGCCACATGCAACGCGGCCCAGGCAAAGAACCCGGCCTCGTCCAGCAACAGGCTGATGATGATCAACGCGACGAACGTACCGGTGGCATTCCAGATGATCTGCCACACCAGGGCAATGTCCCCGACCTGTACCACGCCGCTCAGCAAGGCCAACAGCGCACCAAGGGTGGCACTCCAGCCGACGCCCAACCCCTTGGGCTGCCAGATCACCAGCGTTATGGTCAGCAGGAAAATCAATGACGCGATGAGCATGCGTTACAGCCTTGAAAGGAAAAGAAAAAACCAGCAGCAGGACGCCACTGCGCCAGCGAACGGCGAAGATAGGGAGTTTCGGATATTCGGTAAAGCAGGAATTGAACGGCTTATGCGGTCATGGATGCACTTGTGGCGAGGGAGCAAGCTCCCTGGCCACGGGTTTCACGGTGATATCAAACCTTCTTATGCTGCTCCACCCACTTGCCATAGGCATCGATGAACTTCTGCAAAAACGGCCGCACCGATTCCGACAGGTTGCCCGCCTCGTCGAACGCCGTTCCCGCACCGCTCAGGTAGGCTTCAGGTTGTTGCATGCAAGGCACGTCGAGAAAAACCAGGGATTGGCGCAAATGGTGGTTGGCGCCAAAACCGCCGATGGCACCGGGTGAGGCGCTGATCACTGCGCCCGGCTTGCCGCTCAGGCAACTCTGACCGTAGGGGCGCGAGCCGACATCAATGGCGTTCTTCAGCGGGGCCGGCACCGAGCGGTTGTATTCCGGTGTCACGAACAACAACGCATCCGCCGCGCCGACCTTCTGGCGAAACGCGGTATAGGCCGCCGGCGGCGAGACGTCGATGTCTTCGTTATAGAGCGGCAGCTCGCCGATTTCGACGATCTCCAGTTTCAGGTTGGACGGCGCCAGGTCCGCCAGGGCCAACGCGACCTTTCGGTTGATCGACGCCTTGCGCAGGCTGCCCACTAAAACCGCCACTGTGTAGACATTACTCATGAGAGGCTTCTCGACTATCGGCTCAAAGGGAGCCTGTAGTTATAGATGATCGGCACCACAATTGGACCAGTGGATCACCCAAAACCTGCCAACCGGACTATTTTTTTACTGTAGGAAAACTTACCGCACTTGACCAAGGTCTACAGAACCGCAAATCGAGTGATCTATTTTCAGAGGTTCCAAGCAATGGCAGCAGTACTTGTCGGACAATTTCACGCACGGGACGCCGAAGGTCGCGTCTATTCGGTGCATGAATTCCAAGAATCAGACCCGTCACAAGACGGCATTGGCAAGGATGTCATCACTTATAAGCTGGCCATTGGAGATCGGGTCAACAAAGTCGACGAGGACACGTTCCTGCTGGTGCAATCCGGCATCCACCTGACCCGCGAGCCTGAAACGCCACGGCAGCCTCAGGCGCCAGTCGAAACGCAGATCGCTCTATAACTGTTTGCATGAGCAGAAGTCGCACCCGTAATTGGGTTAGGATTCAGCCACTCAATGGCTTACCTGCCTAATACGGACCTCTTGCATGCGTTTACGCCACATCGAAGTGATCCAGGCGCTGCTGCAGACTGGCCACCTGGGTACCGCGGCCGAATGGCTGCAATTGCCGGTGGCCGAAGTCGAGTCGATCCTGCGCGATGCGGAGGCCCAGCTCGGTTTCATGCTGTTCGCCAGCGTGCGCGGACGCTTGCAGGCGACGCGGGAAACCCTGGAATTACGCGAAGGCATCACGCGGCTGTACGACACCCTCGAACCGATACAGCGAATGGCCGCCAGCCTGAAGCATTATCAGGCGCCGCCCCTGCGCATCATCTGCACCCCACCACTGGCCCAACAGCTGTTACCCCTGAGCATTGCCGCCCTGCGTCGGCGCCATCCGGATGCGCCGTGCACCCTGCTCAGCCAGCCGACCCGGGAAATCGTCAAGAGCCTGCTGCTGCGTGAAAGCGATTTGGGCCTGAGCCTGCACGATCCCGAACACCCCGACATCGATTGCCAGATGATCGCCCAAGGCAAACTGCAGCTGCTGGCGCCCCATGGCTGGCTGCAACCACGACAGAAATACGTGTCGGTTCAGGATCTTGCGGGCCAGTCGCTGGTCGGGCTGGAGGGGCATGATCCGCTGAGCCCGGCGTTCGACCATAAGCTTGGCGCACTGCGCCCGGCGCCGGTGGTGCAGATACGCGTGCAGACTCATCAGATGATGCGGGCAATGGTCGAGGCCGGCGAAGGCCTGGCGATTGTCGACCCGTTTACCGCCTCGGGGGCCAGGGGCGGCGACCTGGACATCTGTCCGGTATCGCCGGCCGTGCCCATCTGCCTCTATGCATTGAGCCTGAACGGTGCCACGCCTTCACCGGCGATCCAGTCGTTGCTGGAACGGATCACGGAACAAGCCGAGGCGTTGCTGAACCACTGACCGTCATGCCCAGCGGATCGTCGAACAACCGGTACCAGAACAGCGCCACCTCGGCGGTGTGCCGGTCAATGCCGCGATAACGCAGGTGATCGATGCCGCCGAGCACATAGCCGCAGCGCTCGTAAAGCCGACAGGCGCCCAGGTTGTTGTTCTGGGTTTCCAACATGATGCCCGGCAGTTTTTTCTTGCGGCTCCAGAACTGGGCCACGTCGAGCAAGGCCTTGGCCACCCCATGCCGGCGAGCCGGTGCATGCACCGCCAGCTCGTCGATATGGGCATACCCGTTCCAATTGGTGCTGACGACCAGATGGCCGACCGGTTGATCGTCCAGGTAGGCCATGAAGATTTCGCTGTCCGGGGCATCGCGAAAACTGCTGAACTCTTCAGGGTCGATGCCGTAGCACTTGCGGTAGGGAACGATCGGCGTCACCGGCCACTGGCTCACCGGCCGGCCGATCTGCGCCGTGCCATAGACGCTGACTTCGAAACTGAAATCGCTGCCCCAGATATAAGCGGCGAAGCCGTCATCGGCGACGCGCACCGACAGGCCGGGGTGCTTGGGATTCATGACCGGTTGCATACTGGGGAAGGTCCTCATTCCTTGAGACAACCAACGGCGCGAAGCCATCCATTGCCCTTGCTTGTCGAATCTTCACACGTCACGCGGATAACCATGGCCTGCCTTTACTTTAAATTGGAAAGTATTGGCGATTGCGCCGAAAACTGCATGAGGAAAGCTCTTGTGGGAGCGAGCCTGCTCGCGAAGGCGTAGGCACATTCGACAGTTGCCAATTGACCCAGCGCTTTCGCGAGCAGGCTCGCTCCCACAGATATCTCATCAACTCGCGGCAGCCTGCGCCTCGACCAATTGCGTCCACAATGCCGGGGCACCGGCGGACTTGGCGATGGCTTCCAGACGCGCGGCATGTTCGGCCAGGTCGCTTTCGCTGGCGCGGATGATCCGGGCCGGCTTGCGGTCTGCCGGCAAACGCCGGATCTCGCTCGCCTGGTTACCCGAACCTTCGCCGGTGCCATTGCCGTCAGACGCATTGCCGGCCAGGGACAGACTGGTCTGACCGCCAGTCATGGTCAGGTAGACGTCGGCGAGGATCTCGGAGTCGAGCAAGGCGCCGTGCAGCTCACGACCGGAGTTGTCGACCCCGTAGCGCTTGCACAAGGCATCAAGGCTGTTGCGCTGGCCCGGATGCCGCTCCCGCGCCATCATCAAGGTATCGAGGATAGTGCAATGCCGGGTGATGTCGGCCCGGTCGTGCTGGCCCATCAGGGCGAATTCATTGTTGATGAACCCGACGTCGAACGCCGCGTTATGGATGATCAACTGCGCGCCCTGGATGAATTCGAAGAACTCATCGGCTACCTCGGCGAAACGCGGCTTGCCTACCAGGAATTCGTTGGTGATGCCGTGCACGCCAATGGCACCCTCGTCGCTTTCGCGGTCCGGTTGCAGGTAGACGTGGAAATGACGACCGGTCAGGCGTCGACCGATCAGCTCGACACAGCCGATTTCGATAATCCGGTGACCGTCGGTCACCGGCATGCCGGTGGTTTCGGTATCCAGTACTACAGATCTGTTGGCCATCAGTGTTCAGCTCTCAAACGGGCAGTCTTGCAAAAGCGCGAATGTTAGCACGCTATTCGGTGGGATAAGCCCGGGACCGCTTTTGGATCAAGCCTGCTTATACCCCCGTACCTCATCGACCCCACGATTGGCCAACTGGTCGGCCCGCTCGTTGCCGTGGTGGCCGATGTGCCCGCGCACCCATTTCCAGGTGACGTTGTGGCGGTTGACCTGCTCGTCCAGCAGCTTCCAGAGATCAGCGTTCTTGACCGGTTCCTTCGCCGCCGTTTTCCAGCCGCGCTTCTTCCAGTTGGCCATCCACTCGTTGATGCCTTTCATTACATATTGCGAGTCGGTCACCAGCAGCACATCGCATGGCCGCTTGAGTTCTTCCAGGCCGCGAATGGCGCCCATCAGTTCCATGCGATTGTTGGTGGTATTGGCTTCGCCGCCCCAGAGCTCCTTTTCCACGCCCTTGCACACCAGCAACGCACCCCAGCCACCCGGGCCCGGATTGCCCTTGCAGGCGCCATCAGTGAAAAGTTCTACGCTATCGCTCATGCCAATCTATCCAGAAAAAATGCAAAGGCCCACCGGCCGGGACCGCTCGACGCCCGAAACCGAATGCCGGCCAGGACCATTGGAAATAAAAGTTACGGCTCGATGTGACGGCGATTGACCTTGGCCATCGGCAAGGGAATCAGCTTGCCCACCGGCTCGCGCCGCGCCTGGCGTACCGGGCGCAAGCCGACCACGATCTTGCGCGCCACCAACAGATAGAAGCCGCCGCCGGACAATTGCCAGTCACTGGCCTTGCGCTCCCAGCCGGCCAGACGGGCCTGCCACTTGGGCGACGCAAGCGGCGGACGATAGCACCCGAAGCGGCGTTTCTCCAGCGCGAAGCCCAGCAGGTTGAGCCAGTCGCCCACTCGCGAAGCCGAGATGCAACGGGCCTGGCGCAGCGCGTCGCCGGCGAATACATGACGCAGCCCCCAACTGCTCCAGGGGTTGATGCCGATAATCAACAAATGGCCACCGGGACGCACGCTGCTGGCGGCCTCGCGCAACAGGCCATGGGGCGACAGGCAGAAATCCAGGCCGTGCTGCATGACCACCACGTCGGCGGCATGCTCGCTCAATGGCCAGGCCTGCTCCTCGCAGACGATCTCCACGCCAGGCAACGGCGCGCCCAGGCGTACGTTGCGCTGCACCTGCGGGGCCGACGGTGGGGTCTGTGCCGAGGGGCCATAATGCACCAGGTAGCCGCCGAAGAACCGGCCCAACTCGTCTTCGAGCATGCGCCGTTCTTCTTCCAGCAGGAATTGCCCGACAGGGCCGGACAGCCATTCACGGGCGGAACTGATCAATGCCAGCCATTCAGGATCAGCCTGAGCGAACGCTTCATCGGTCATTGCATTCTCCAACGCGCCAGGAAGTTCTAAGATGCGCCTTTGTTTTGAGCTTGGCGAATTCAGCGATGATACAGATCAGTGCCCTGCCCGCGTTTACCGATAACTACATCTGGTTGTTACAGGATCACTCGACCCAGCGCTGCGCCGTGGTCGACCCGGGCGACGCCGCCCCCGTACGGGCCTGGCTCGACGCCCATCCGGGCTGGGTCCTGAGCGACATCCTGGTCACTCATCACCACCATGACCATGTCGGCGGTGTCGCGGCGCTGAAAAGCGCGACAAACGCCACCGTCTACGGGCCGGCCAGCGAAAACATCCCGGCGCGGGACATCGCCCTGGAGGACAACGCCAAGGTCAACGTGCTGGGCCTGGACTTCGATATTCACGCCGTGCCCGGACACACCCTTGGGCATATCGCCTACTACCATCGCGGCCTGCTGTTCTGCGGCGACACGCTGTTCGCCGCCGGTTGCGGCCGGCTCTTCGAGGGCACGCCCGAGCAGATGCACCACTCCTTGAGCCGCCTCGCCGCACTGCCCGACGATACGCTCGTCTACTGCACCCATGAATATACCCTGAGCAACCTGAAGTTTGCCGTCGCGGTCGAGCCGGCCAACCCGGACATTGCCGCGCGCCTGGAGAAAGTCACCGAGCAGCGCAGCCAGGGTGTCATCACCCTGCCGTCGACCCTGGCCCTGGAAAAGCTCACCAATCCGTTTTTGCGCACCTCTGAAACATCCGTTAAAGAAAAAGCAGACGAACGGAACGGCCAGCGTAACCAGACGGCGAGTGAGGTTTTTGCAGCCTTGAGGGCCTGGAAAGATAAGTTCTAAGCCCGCTATCAATTGATACAAAAATTCTGAATGGTTGACCTGTTGGGGTGCGCTTCCTAGAATCGGCCGACATTTTTGCCCGGAACTTACTTCCAGCCAATGTCGTCATCTATTCGCAGGTCCGTCCAGTCAGACACATTGACCCGCTTGGCTCAAGCCATCGCGGTGGCTGTGTCCGCCACGCTGGCCGGCTGCCAGAGCACCAGCCAGGTGCCGCAGGCCGATGTCGCGCATACGCCGAATATCGCCGCGCGAGCCAAGCAAAAACCCGTCTGGCTGACGGAAAAACCCAGCCCGCAAGTGCCCCAGGACGTCTGGGAACGCATGCGCCAGGGATTCCAGCTGCAGGAAACCGCCGGGGTCAACCCGCGCATCGAGCAGCAGCGCCTGTGGTTCGCCAGCAATCCTTCCTTCCTGGAAAACGCCGGCGAGCGCGGCAGCCTGTACATCCATTACATCGTCGAGCGCCTGGAAGAGCGCAACATGCCGCTGGAGCTGGCGCTGTTGCCGGTGATTGAAAGCGCCTACAACCCGATGGCCTATTCCCGCGCCAACGCGGTGGGCCTGTGGCAGTTCATCCCCTCCACCGGGCGTTATTTCAACCTGCGCCAGACGCGTTTCTACGACGGACGTCGCGACATCACAGCGTCGACCACGGCCGCCATGGATTACCTGACGCGCCTGCATGACATGTTCAACGGTGACTGGCTGCTGGCGCTGGCGGCCTACAACGCCGGTGAAGGCACGGTCAGCCGGGCCATCGAGCGCAACGAAAAGCTCGGCCTGCCCACCGACTACTGGAACCTGCCTCTGCCCAGCGAAACCCAGGCCTACGTGCCGAAGCTGCTGGCGCTGTCCCAGGTGGTACTGGCCCCCGATGCCTACGGCGTGAACCTCAACCCGATCGCCAACGAACCCTACTTCCAGGTCGTCGAGATCAACCAGCGCATGGACCTTTCAAAAGTCGCAGCGGTGGCGAACATCGACGAAGACGAGCTGTTCCAGCTCAACCCGGCGTTCAAGCAACGCACCACCGTCGACGGCCCACAACACCTGCTGGTCCCGACCTCCAAGGCACAGTTGCTGACCGCCAGCCTGTCAACCATGCGCCCGGAAGAACTGATCAGCCCGCGCTCGCTCAAGCCGGTCTTCGAAAACGCCGATGACAGCGAAGTGGAAGGTGTACGGCGCAGCTACCGGGTCAAGCGCGGCGACAACCTGGCCCAGATCGCCAAGGCCAACAATGTCCAGACCAAGGACCTGCAACGCTGGAACAAGCTCAGCGGCAATAAGCTCAAGGTCGGCCAGACCCTGGTCATGCAAGACGTCAAGGCCACCAAGGCAACCAAGGCCAGCGGCAAACGCATCAACACTGTCGTAGCCGCCAAGGGCAAGGAACAGAAGAAGCAGACCCAATACAAGGTCAAGCAAGGCGACTCGCTTTACGTCGTTGCCAAGCGCTTCAACGTCGAAATGCAGCACCTCAAGCGCTGGAACCCGCGCATGGGCAAGGCGCTCAAGCCTGGACAGATGCTGACGGTCTATTCCCCGCATTAACAGCGGAGCTCCCGTGGCGAGGGAGCTTGCTCCCGCTGGGCTGCACAGCAGCCCCAAAAGCAGCGACTCAATTCACCTGTCACACCGAGGTGCCAGGTTCACGGGTTGCTTCGCAACCCAGCGGGAGCAAGCTCCCTCGCCACAAAGGCACTCTCGCCATGGATCCAGGTAATCCAGCGCTTTGAGCCCCCGCCTTTTTCCTGCCGATACAAGCTGTTACTGTACAGGCCATAAAAGCCCAAGCCGCCTGGATCGGATCTCAGACTTGATACGTCCCCTCCTCCTGTTCCTGATCAGCCTGGCCTTGAGCTCCCCCGCCGGCGCCACCATCAGCGAAAGCCATGGCTATGCGCAGTTCGGCACGCTCAAGTACCCGGCCAGATTCACCCACTTCGACTGGGTCAACCCGCAAGCGCCCAAGGGCGGCACCTTGCGGGTCATGGCATTTGGCACCTTCGACACACTCAATCCGTATACCTTCAAGGGCAGCAGCCCGGTTTCAACGGCAAATTTCCTGCAATACGGCATCAATGAATTGAACGAGCCGTTGATGGTTGGCACCGGCCAGTACGCACCGTCCGGCGACGAACCGACGTCGAGCTACGGCTTGATCGCCCGATCCGTGGAATACAGCGAGGACCGTAGCTGGGTGGTGTTCAACCTGCGGCCGGAGGCGCGGTTCCATGACGGCGTGCCCATCACCGCTTATGACGTGGCGTTTTCCTACAGGACGCTGCTCAAGGAAGGTCATCCGCAATACCGCACCAACCTGCAGGAAGTGCTGCGGGTCGATATCCTCAACCCGCTGAAAATCCGCTTTGTCTTCAAGCGTGCGGGCAATCCCTTGCTGATCCTGCGCCTGGGGGAACTGCCGGTGCTGCCCCAGCACTACTGGAAAGACCGCGACTTCAAGGCGACCACCTTCGAGCCTCCCCTGGGCAGTGGCCCTTATCGCATCACCAAGGTGCAGCCCGGTCGCCAACTGGTCTTCGAACGGGTCAAGGACTACTGGGGCAAGGACCTGCCGGTCAATCGCGGCAAATACAACTACGACCGCATGGTCGTCGAGTTCTACCGCGACAGCGAGGTGGCCTTCGAAGCGTTCAAGGCCGGTGAATTCGATATCTACATCGAACACCAGGCCAAGAACTGGGCCAACGGCTACAACTTTCCGGCGATCAACCGTGGCGATGTGATCAAGGCGCAGATTCCCCATCAGATTCCGACCCAGACCCAGGGCCTGTTCATGAACACCCGGCGCAGCACCTTCGCCGAGGTCAAGATGCGCGAAGCCCTGGGATTGATGTTCGATTTCGAATGGACCAACCGCACGTTGTTCAGCGGTGCCTACAAACGCACACTCAGCTATTACCCCAACAGTGAATTTTCGGCCACGGGCCTGCCCGTGGGGCACGAATGGCTGCTGCTCAAGCCCTATCGCGAACAATTGCCGCCCCGGTTGCTGACCGAACCCTTCAGCCTGCCTCGCACCGACGGTCGCGGCGTTCCGCGCGAGACACTGCGCAAGGCCCTGGGCCTGTTGAAAGAAGCCGGATGGACCCTCCACGGCCAGCACTTGCTGAACGCCGACAAGCAGCCCCTACGCTTTGAAATCCTGTTGGTGAACCCGAACCTGGAGCGCATCCTCCAGCCCTACGTCGAGAACCTCGCCAGCATCGGCGTCCAGGCCCGTCTGCGCACGGTGGACCGCGCCCAGTACAAGCAGCGCCTGGACCAGTTCGATTTCGACATGATCCTGCTGACCCTGAGCCAGACCCTCAGCCCGGGCCTTGAGCAATGGCAGTACTTCCACTCCAGCCAGGTCGGGATCAAGGGCAGTAAAAACTATGCGGGCATCGCCAACCCCGTGGTCGATCACCTGCTGGAGAAGCTGCTCGCCGCCCAGACTCGCGACGAACAGGTCGCCGCCGGCAAGGCCCTGGACCGCGTGCTGCTATGGCAGCATTACTGCATTCCCAACTGGTATCTCAATTATCATCGCCTGGCGTACCGCAACCGGTTCGCCTTCGTCACTACGCCGCCCTATACCCTGGGCCTTAGCGCATGGTGGCTGAAATCTTCGGAGAAAGATCAATGAAGCCTTTACGCGCCCTGCTCCTGCAGGCCAGCGGCCTGTTATTCGCCGGACTGGCCTGTGCCGCGCCGCAACACGCCTTGACGTTGTACAACGAACCGCCGAAGTACCCGGCCGACTTCAAGCATTTCGATTATGTAAATCCGGATGCCCCCAAGGGCGGGTTATTCCGTCAGGGCGGGTTTGGCGGCTTCGACAGCCTCAACCCATTTATCAGCAAGGGCGTACCGGCCGATGATATCGGCCTGATCTACGACACCCTGGCCAAGCAAGGCCTCGACGAGCCCTTTACCGAGTACGGCCTGATCGCAGAAAAGATCGAGAAGGCCCCGGACAATGGCTGGGTGCGCTTCTACCTGCGCCCCGATGCCCGCTTCAACGACGGCCATCCGGTGCGCGCCGAAGACGTCGTGTTCAGCTTCGAGACCCTGACCAGGGACGGCGCACCGATGTTTCGCGGTTATTACAACGACGTCGCCGAAGTCGTCGCCGAGACGCCACTCAAGGTCCTGTTCAAGTTCAAGCACACCAATAACCGCGAACTACCGTTGATCCTCGGCCAATTGCCGGTGTTACCCAAGCACTGGTGGGCCAACCGCGACTTCAACAAGGGCAACCTGGAGATCCCCCTCGGCAGCGGCCCCTACCGGGTCACCGAAGTGAAGGCGGGGCGTTCGATCCGCTACGAGCGCGTCAAGGATTACTGGGGCAAGGACCTGGCGGTCAACCGCGGCTTCTACAATTTCGACGTACTGACCACCGATTACTACCGCGACAACACCGTGGCCGTAGAGGCGTTGAAAGCCGGGCAATTCGATTTCTGGCTGGAGATGGCTGCCAAGAACTGGGCCAACGCCTACAACATTCCCGCCGTCAGCGAAGGCCGCCTGATCAAGGAACAGATCCCCAACGGCAACCCCACCGGCATGCAGGGTTTTGTCTACAACCTGCGCCGCCCGATCTTCCAGGACGTGCGGGTGCGCCAGGCGTTGAGCCTGTTGCTGGACTTCGAATGGACCAACAAGCAGTTGTTCCACGGTGCCTACGCCCGCACCCGCAGCTATTTCGAGAACTCGGAAATGGCCGCGACCGGCCTGCCCGGCGAAGACGAATTGAAGATTCTCGAACCGCTGCGCGGCAAGATTCCGGAACAGGTCTTCACTGAAACCTTCCAGCCTACGGTCTGCGATGGCAGCGGCATGATCCGCGACCAGCAGCGCAAGGCCTATCAATTGCTGCAGGAGGCCGGCTGGCGCATCGTCGACGACAAGATGGTCGACGCCCAGGGCAAACCGGTGGTGCTGGAATTCCTCCTGGCCCAGACCGAATTCGAGCGGGTGCTGCTGCCTTTCAAGCGCAACCTGAGCGACCTGGGCATCGAGCTGGTGATTCGCCGCGTCGACGTGTCCCAGTACATCAACCGCGTGCGCTCCCGGGACTTCGATCTGGTGGTGGGCAGCTTCCCGCAGTCCAGCTCGCCGGGTAACGAGCAGCGCGAGTTCTGGATGTCGGCTGCCGCGGACAAGCCTGGCAGCCGCAATACCATGGGCCTGAAGGACCCGGCCGTCGACCAATTGGTGGAACAGTTGATCAACGCCGATTCGCGCAAGAGCCTGGTAGCCCATGCCCGGGCGCTGGACCGGGTGCTGCAGTGGGGCTACTACGTGATCCCCAACTGGCACATCAAGACCTGGCGCGTGGCCTACTGGAACCATATCGGCCACCCGAAAGTCACCCCGACCTACGACATCGGCACCACCACATGGTGGGTGAAGCCGGACGTCAAACCGGCCGACGAAGTGGAAAAACAAGTGATCGAGCAGCAAGTCGCCGCCCCTGTGAGCGTGGAGTAACCCGATGCTGGCTTATATTTTTCGGCGCCTGCTGCTCATCATCCCGACCCTGTTCGGCATCCTTCTGATCAACTTCGTGATCATCCAGGCCGCGCCCGGTGGGCCGGTGGAGCAGATGATCGCCAAGCTCGAAGGTTTCGAAGGCGCTACCAGCCGCATCGCCGGCGGCGGCGCGGAAGTGTCGGTGGCCGGCTCCTCCTACCGCGGCGCCCAAGGCCTGGATCCGGCACTGGTCAAGGAAATCGAGCGCATGTACGGCTTCGACAAGTCGGCCCCCGAACGCCTGTGGATCATGATCAAGAACTACGCCCGCCTGGACTTTGGCGACAGCTTTTTCCGCGACGCCAAGGTCATCGACCTGATCAAGGAAAAGATGCCGGTGTCGATCTCCCTCGGACTGTGGAGCACGCTGATCATGTACCTGGTGTCGATCCCGCTGGGGATCGCCAAGGCCACGCGGCACGGCAGCCATTTCGACGTGTGGACCAGTTCGGCGATCATCATCGGTTACGCGATCCCGTCGTTCCTGTTCGCCATCCTGCTGATCGTGGTGTTTGCCGGCGGCAGTTATTTCGACTGGTTTCCGTTAAGGGGCCTGACGTCGAACAATTTCGAGGAGCTGAGCCTGGGCGGCAAGATCCTCGATTACTTCTGGCACCTGGCCTTGCCTGTCACCGCCCTGGTGATCGGCAACTTCGCCACCATGACGCTGCTGACCAAGAACAGCTTCCTCGATGAAATCAACAAGCAGTACGTGGTCACCGCCAAGGCCAAGGGGCTGACGCGCAACCGGGTGCTCTACGGGCATGTATTTCGCAACGCCATGCTGCTGGTGATTGCCGGTTTCCCTTCGGCGTTCATCGGGATCTTCTTTACCGGCTCGCTGCTGGTGGAAGTGATCTTCTCCCTCGACGGCCTCGGCTTGATGAGCTTCGAAGCCGCCATCAACCGTGATTATCCGGTGGTCTTCGGCACACTGTTCATCTTTACCCTGCTGGGGCTGGTAGTGAAACTGATCGGCGACCTGACCTATACCTTCGTCGATCCGCGTATCGACTTCGAAAGCCGGGAGCATTGAGATGAACCTCTCCCCTCTCAATCGTCGCCGTTTCGAACTGTTCAAGGCCAACAAGCGTGGCTGGTGGTCGTTGTGGCTGTTTCTGTTCTTGTTCGTCCTCAGCCTGGGCGCCGAGCTTATTGCCAACGACAAGCCACTGGTGGTGCACTACGACGGCGGCTGGTACTTCCCGGCCCTGAAGCGTTACCCGGAAACGACGTTCGGCGGCGAATTCCCGCTGGAGGCCAACTACAAGAGCCCGTATATCCGCGAGTTGCTCGCCGCAAAGGACGCCTGGGTCGTGTGGGCACCGATTCCATTCAGCTACCAGAGCATCAATTACGACTTGAAGGTCCCGGCCCCGGCACCGCCCTCGGTGGTGAACTGGCTGGGCACCGATGACCAGGGCCGCGACGTGCTGGCGCGGGTCATCTATGGCTTCCGCATCTCGGTGCTGTTCGCGCTCACGCTGACGGTGCTCAGCTCGATCATCGGGGTGATTGCCGGTGCGTTGCAGGGCTTCTATGGCGGCTGGGTAGACCTGGCCGGCCAGCGCTTCCTGGAAATCTGGTCCGGGCTGCCGGTACTCTACCTGCTGATCATCCTCGCCAGCTTCGTCCAGCCGAACTTCTGGTGGCTGCTGGGCATCATGCTGCTGTTTTCCTGGATGAGCCTGGTGGATGTGGTGCGCGCCGAGTTCCTGCGCGGGCGCAACCTCGAATACGTGCGCGCCGCGCGAGCGCTGGGCATGCAGAATGGCGCGATCATGTTCCGCCACATCCTGCCCAACGCCATGGTCTCGACCATGACTTTCATGCCGTTCATCCTCACCGGCGCCATCGGCACCCTCACCGCCCTGGATTTTCTCGGTTTCGGCCTGCCGGCCGGAGCGCCATCCCTCGGCGAGCTGGTGGCCCAGGGCAAGTCCAACCTGCAGGCGCCCTGGCTGGGCATCAGCGCATTCGCCGTGCTGGCGATCATGCTGAGCCTGTTGGTGTTCATCGGCGAGTCCGCTCGCGATGCCTTCGATCCGAGGAAGTGAAATGAACCAGGACAATCTGATCGAAGTACGCGACCTGGCGGTGGAGTTCATCGTTGGCGAACGCCGCCAGCGCGTGGTCGAGGGCATCAGCTTCGACATCAAGCGCGGCGAAACCCTCGCCCTGGTGGGTGAAAGCGGCTCGGGCAAGTCGGTGACGGCCCATTCGATCCTGCGCTTGCTGCCCTACCCGCTGGCCCACCACCCGACCGGGACCATCCAGTACGCCGGCCAGAATCTGCTGGGCCTGAAGGAAAAGACCATCCGCCATATCCGTGGCAACCGGATCGCGATGATCTTCCAGGAGCCGATGACTTCCCTGAACCCGCTGCACTGCATTGAAAAACAGCTCAATGAAGTGCTCGGCATCCACAAGGGCCTGACCGGCAAGGTCGCCACCCGTCGCTCCCTCGAGCTGCTGGAACTGGTCGGCATCCCCGAACCGCACAAACGGCTCAAGGCGTTGCCCCACGAACTGTCCGGTGGCCAGCGTCAGCGGGTGATGATCGCCATGGCCCTGGCCAACGAGCCGGAACTGCTGATAGCCGACGAACCGACCACCGCGCTGGACGTCACCGTGCAGTTGAAAATCCTCGATCTGCTCAAGGATTTGCAGGCGCGCCTGGGCATGTCGCTGCTGCTGATCAGCCACGATTTGAACCTGGTGCGAAGAATTGCGCATCGTGTATGTGTCATGCAGCGCGGTTGCATCGTCGAACAGGCATCGTGCGCAGAGTTGTTCCGCGCGCCGCAACATCCGTACACTCGGGAATTGCTCGCCGCCGAGCCCAGCGGCAACCCGGCGACCAACGTGGTCGGCCCGCCGCTGCTGGAGGTCGAGGACCTGAAAGTCTGGTTCCCGATCAAGAAAGGCCTGTTCAAGCGCACGACGGATTACATCAAGGCGGTGGACGGAATCCGCTTCAGCCTGCCCCAGGGCCAGACCTTGGGCATCGTCGGCGAGAGCGGTTCCGGCAAGTCCACGCTGGGGCTGGCGATCTTGCGGTTGATCGGCAGCCAGGGCGGGATCCGCTTCGAGGGCAAGCAGCTCGACAGCCTGTCGCAGCAGCAGGTCCGGCCGTTGCGCCGGGAGATGCAAGTGGTGTTTCAGGACCCGTTTGGCAGCCTGAGCCCGCGGATGTGTGTGAGCCAGATCGTCGGCGAAGGACTGCGGATCCACAAGATCGGCACCGAAGCCGAACAGGAACAAGCGATAATTGCGGCATTAAAGGAGGTAGGCCTGGACCCGGAAACCCGGAACCGCTACCCCCACGAATTTTCCGGAGGGCAACGGCAGCGCATCGCCATTGCCCGGGCCCTGGTGCTCAAGCCGGCGTTGATTCTGCTGGACGAACCAACGTCGGCCCTGGACCGTACCGTGCAACGCCAGGTGGTGGAGCTGTTGCGGTCATTGCAAACCAAGTACAACCTGACGTACCTGTTTATCAGCCATGACCTGGCTGTCGTCAAAGCGCTGAGCCACCAGTTGATGGTGGTCAAGCATGGCCAAGTGGTCGAACAAGGTGATGCCCGCAGCATATTCGCCGCGCCGCAACACCCCTATACACAGCAGTTGCTGGAGGCCGCTTTCCTGGCCCCGACAACTGCCGAATAACCTGAAAGAGGAGCAACACATGGGTTTTCTCGCCGGTAAGCGCGTACTGATCGTCGGTGTCGCCAGCAAGCTGTCCATCGCATCCGGCATCGCTGCCGCCATGCATCGCGAGGGCGCTGAGCTTGCCTTCACTTATCAGAACGACAAACTCAAGGGTCGTGTCGAAGAGTTCGCGCAAGGCTGGGGTTCGAGCCCTGAGCTGTGCTTCCCGTGCGACGTGGCCAGCGATGAAGAAATCGCCAAGGTCTTCGAAGAACTGAGCAAGAAGTGGGATGGCCTGGACTGCATCGTGCACTCCGTGGGCTTCGCCCCGGGCGACCAACTGGATGGCGATTTCACCGAAGCCACCACCCGTGAAGGTTTCCGCATTGCCCACGACATCAGCGCCTACAGCTTCGTGGCCCTGGCCAAGGCCGGTCGCGAGATGATGAAAGGCCGCAACGGCAGCCTGCTGACCCTGTCGTACCTGGGCGCCGAGCGCACCATGCCGAACTACAACGTCATGGGCATGGCCAAGGCCTCCCTGGAAGCTGGCGTTCGCTACTTGGCCGGCTCCCTGGGCCCGGACGGCACCCGCGTGAACTGCGTATCGGCCGGTCCGATCCGCACCCTCGCCGCTTCCGGCATCAAGAACTTCCGCAAGATGCTGGCCGCCAACGAAGCGCAAACCCCGCTGCGTCGCAACGTCACCATCGAAGAAGTCGGCAACGCCGGCGCCTTCCTGTGCTCGGACCTCGCGTCGGGCATCAGCGGTGAAATCATGTACGTGGATGGCGGCTTCAACACCACCGCCATGGGCAACATCGAAGAGTAAATCTTCACGTTGCAATAAAACGCCGCTTGCCCTGGAAAGGCCAAGCGGCGTTTTTTTATGCCCTGCAAAATCACCTGTGGGAGCGAGCCTGCTCGCGAAGGCGGTGTTTCAGTCGCCATAGATGCTGAATGGGCTGGCCTCTTCGCGAGCAAGCTCGCTCCCACAGTGGTTCTGCGCCATCCGGAGTGTCAGGCACAACACAAAATCCGTGGGAGCGAGCTTGCTCGCGATAGCGGTGCATCAGTCGACGGGGATGCTGAATGGGCTGGCCTCTTCGCGAGCAAGCTCGCTCCCACAATGGAGCTGCGCCACTAGGAGCATCCAGGCACAACACAAAATCCTGTGGGAGCGAGCTTGCTCGCGATAGCGGTGTTTCAGTCGACGGGGATGCTGAATGGGCTGGCCTCTTCGCGAGCAAGCTCGCTCCCACAATGGAGCTGCGCCACTAGGAGCATCCAGGCACAACACAAAATCCTGTGGGAGCGAGCCTGCTCGCGAAGGCGGTGTTTCAGTCGCCATTGATGCTGAATGGGCTGGCCTCTTCGCGAGCAGGCTCGCTCCCACAGTGGTTCTGCGCCATCCGGAGTGTCAGGCACAACTCGAGACCGTGTGGGAGCGAGCCTGCTCGCGAAGACGGTGGGTCAGTTGAGGGTGATGTCGGGGGGCAGCTCAATCAGTTTGGGCTATTGCGCCGTCCCTGCTTCTGCGCATACATCGCCGCATCCGCCTCTGCCAGCAGGCTGTCGATCGACTCATGCCGCTCGGGGTCGTATTCGATCTGGCCCACGCTGAAATCGATGTCATAGCCGCGCTGCAACGTTATGTTGCGCTCGTCGAGCATTTCCCTGAGCCGTGCCATGATCGCCGTCGTCTCGACATGGGAAGCGCCGGTGAGCAAGGCGACGAACTCGTCTCCGCCCATGCGACCGATTACGTCGCTTTCACGAAAGGCAATGCGCAATACGTCGGCGAATGTCTTCAGCGCGCCGTCACCCTCGGCATGCCCGAAGCGATCGTTGATCGGCTTGAAGTCGTTGAGATCGAAAAACAGCAGTGTCGCCGGCCGCGAAAGACGGCTGCAGACACTCAGCGCGTGCTGGGCCAGCGTCATGAAGCCGCGCCGATTGGACAGCAGCGTCAATTCATCCATGCTGGCCATCTGCACGGCCACCAGCTCCTGCTCGGCCATGCTCGCCAGATCGCGCAGCAGCTCGCGCTCGTCGTCGTTGAGGGTGCGCGGCCGGGTGTCCAACAAGCACAGGGTGCCCATCTTGCTGCCATCATCCAGCCCCAGCGGATGCCCGGCATAGAAGCGGATGCCAGGTTGGCCCTTGACCAACGGATTATCGTGGAACCGCACGTCCTGTTCCGCGTCGCAAATCTCCAGGATCTCGTCCTGCAAGATCGCATGCCCGCAGAACGACACCTCGCGCGGGGTCTCACTGGCTTCCAGGCCGGCGCTTGACTTGAACCATTGCCGATTGGCGTCCACCAGCGACACCAGGGCGATCGGCACGTTGAACAGACGCCGGGCAAGACGGGTCAGGCGGTCAAACCGCTCCTCCGGTGGGGTATCGAGCAGCTTGAGCGACTGCAATTGTTTGAGGCGAACGGCTTCGTTGTCAGGTTTGCCTGGCGCAAGCATCGGTAACTCCGTTGGCGGAACTCATCAGAGTCTAGCCCAGACCGGAGCAAACTCGAACGGGCATTTTCCGGCACGGACGCATACACTCAGGCACTGCCAATAAAACAGGACATTGCCTGATGAAGCCCGCCAACCACGACGCCGCCCCACGTTTCTGGCGCGACGCGGCGCTGCCTTTCATCGAGGCCCGGGCCATCGCCGATGGGCGCAAGGTCTGTTATTCGCGTCATTCCCATGATCACTTTTCCATCGGCGCGATCACCGCCGGACGTAGCACCTACCTGCACGAACAATCGCGGTTTCAGGTCCAGAGCGGCACGGTAGTGCTGATGAATCCCGGCGACGTCCATGCTTGCAATCCGATCGACGATCAGCCTTGGTCTTATGTGATGCTGTATGTCAACACCCAATGGCTGCGGGATCTGCAACGCCGTATCGGCTTTGACCCCTCGCTGGACTTCCAGGCATTCGGCACAACCCATAGCCGTGATGTCGCGCTTTTCTCCGGCCTGTGCGGGCTCTACGAAACGCTGGTGGCTGAACATATCGATACCAGTGGCAAGCAAGTCGCCGCCGAAGTGTTTTTCACCGATCTCCAGCATCGCCTCAACCCGGCCGGACGTCCGGAGCGTGGCAGCCACCCGGCGCTGATGCGGGCGGCGCAGTTCATTCACGACCATTGCACCGAAGCCCTCAAGCTCGAGGATATCTGCGCCTTCGCGCAGCTTTCTCCATCCTATTTGAGCCGGGCTTTCAAGCGCCACTACGGCATGACACCGCATGCCTTCCTGATCAACCGGCGCATCCAGTTCGCCCGCCGTCAACTGCGCGAGGGCAAGCTGATTGCCGATGTGGCGCTGGACAGCGGGTTTGCCGATCAGGCGCACTTCCAACGGGCGTTCAAGCAACACCTGGCGGCTACACCCGGGCAATACCGCGGCTGACGTAGCCACTTGACTCCGTGGCGAGGGAGCTTGCTCCCGCTGGGCTACGCAGTAGCCCCAAAACCTGGCGACTGCTGCGCAGTCGAGCGGGAGCAAGCTCCCTCGCCACAAAAGCTCTGCCAGTTGGACACCTCGTCAGACTCAAGGCAACAACAGATACACCGCGCTCGCCACCAACAACGCCGCCATCAGTCGATTGAACAGGCGCATGGTCGCCGGGTTACCCAGCCACGTGCGCAGAAAGCTGCCCGCATAGGCCCAGCAACCCACCGAGACATAGCAGATGACCAGGTAGATCGCCGCAAACTGCCACACCAGCCGCGCCTCGCCGTCGGCCACGAAGGCGCCCATCCCCGCCACGCAAGCCAGCCACGCCTTGGGGTTGAGCCACTGCATCAACGCGCCATGGAACATCGAAGGCGCGCGCCCCTCGTCCCGGTCACCCAGCTCGCCGTTGTCCACCGCCAGTTTCCAGGCCATGTACAACAGGAACGCCACACCAGCCAGTTGCACCACACGCGTGAGCCCAGGCCAGCGCTGCAATACTTCATGCAACCCCAATCCCATCAAGACCAGCAGCAGGACGAACCCGAGGGTGGCGCCGGCGACATGGCGCAAGGTTGCGCGAAATCCATATCGGGCACCGGAGCTGAGGGCGACGATATTGACCGGGCCCGGAGTAATGGAAGCCACCAGGGCAAAGGTGGCCATGGAAAATATCAAGCTCATCACATATCTTCTTCAGTTCAGGAAAGAGGCCCCAAGGTAAAGGGGCCGCCTGCTCGGGTATTGAAGAAAACTGCCTTTGTCGTCTAGCACTTCCGCTTCATTTTTTTACGCAAATTTTACGCGGTAAGCGATTCACCAAATCGATACTGGGCAGCTATTTGAATCAGGCGTCATCCATGTCTATAGCGGTTCTGCGTCTCATCGGTTTCATCCTCGGGATTTTCCTGATCACCCTTGCGATCAGCATGGCGATTCCGCTGTTTACGCTGATGTTCTACGAGCGCAACGATGACTTGTCGGCGTTTCTATGGTCGAGCCTGATCACCTTCGTCTGCGGTGTGGCACTGGTGGCCCGTGGAAGGCCGGACCACGTCCAGATGCGTCCCAGGGAAATGTACCTGCTCACCACCGCCAGTTGGGTAATTGTCTGCGCATTCGCCGCCCTGCCGATGGTGTTCATCCAGCACATCAGCTACACCGATGCATTTTTCGAGACCATGTCGGGCATCACCACCACCGGCTCGACCATCCTGACCGGGTTGGATAGCGCATCGCCCGGCCTGTTGATCTGGCGGTCGATGTTGCACTGGCTCGGCGGAATCGGCTTTATCGGCATGGCCGTGGCGGTCCTGCCGCTGCTGCGGGTCGGCGGCATGCGGCTGTTCCAGACCGAATCTTCGGACTGGTCGGAGAAAGTCACGCCGCGCTCTCACGTCGCGGCCAATTACATCCTGTGGATCTACATCGGCTTGACCGCCCTCTCGACGTTGGGGCTGTGGCTTGCGGGAATGACGCCTTTCGAGGCGATCAACCATGCGATGTCGCTGATTTCCACCGGAGGCTTTTCCACCTCCGATTCATCCCTGGCGCACTGGCCGCAACCGGCGGTTCATTGGGTGTCAGTGGTCGTCATGATGGCCGGATCGCTGCCCTTCACGCTGTATGTCGCGACATTGCGGGGCCATCGGCGCGCCCTGCTCAAGGACCAGCAAGTCAGGGGCTTCATCGGCTTTCTGGTCGTTACATGGCTGCTGGTGGGTACCTGGCTGAGCCTTAACAGCGATCACGCGTGGTGGGACGCGGTTCGCATCGTGGCGGTCAACGTTACCTCTGTCGTCACGACCACTGGCGTGGCGCTGGGTGACTACACGCTGTGGGGCAGCTTTGCCCTGCTGCTGTTCTTCTACCTGACGTTCGTCGGCGGCTGTTCGGGATCCACGGCCGGGGGCCTGAAGATTTTTCGCTTTCAAGTCGCCAGAGTGCTGCTGATGGGCAGTTTGAAGCAGCTGATCCATCCCCGGGCGGTGATCCAGAAGAAATACAACAACCATCCCATCGACGAGGAAATCGTTCGTTCGCTGCTGACGTTCTCGTTCTTCTTCACCATCACGATCGGCGCCATCGCCCTGGGTCTGGCCCTGATCGGCCTGGACTGGACGACCGCCTTGACCGGTGCCGCCACTGCCGTCTGCAACGTGGGTCCGGGCTTGGGCAACATCATCGGCCCCGCCGGCAACTTCTCGACCTTGCCGGATGCGGCAAAATGGCTGCTGACCATCGGCATGCTGCTGGGACGGCTGGAAATCCTGACGGTGCTGGTGCTGTTCACGCCGGTGTTCTGGAAGTACTGACTCGTCGAACAGGACTGAACGGCAGACGAAAAAAATCGCGAGGCCCGGAAACAGGCCTCGCGATTTCATTCAAGCAATCAGCGGTCGTTCTTCATCGATGAACGGGTCGCGTTGCTCAAGCCCTTGGTGTTATGGGTGCCCGGCGTAGCGGCGGAAATCGCCGAGGCCTTGGTCAAGCCGCGAGTATCACGGTCCTTGGCAATGGCGGAAGTCGCCGACGCCTTGCTGGTGCGATCGGTGCGGGTGGTACCAGTGTGCTTACCGCTCAGGCCATGATCGCGAGTCCGAGTCCCGGCGTGATTACTGGCCAGTCCTTTGCCGTGGCCGCTGGAGTCGCTGGACTTGCCACCGTTGCCATTGCCTTGCCCACCGCCCACGCCGCCACCGTGGCCGCCGCCATTCCCTCCGCCATTGCCGCCACCGCCTCCATTACCGCCGCCACCGCCGTTGCCACCGCCCGCGGCATAGCTCGAACCGATAGGTGACAGGTCGGCGGGCAACAAAGCCGAGGCGCCGAACGCCAAGGCACAGACAGCTACGGCGATGAGGGATTTTTTGTGTTTGGACATGATGTCTCCGAAAGACAAAAACAGCGGGTGAACCTCTAAGACTTGAAGGTTCAATCTTTGTTCGCGGGCATCCGACCAAATGACCATGAATTCATTGTCGATTTTTCGGTGGAGTCGTCCCGGCCACGGTTCTATGCTCTGCCCATGAACCTACATCACTCGCTGCTTCCGCCCCACGCCGAGATGGTCCGCGCCATGCTCGAACGAGACACCACCTACGAGGGGGTGTTCTTCACCGCGGTCAAGACCACCGGTATTTTCTGCCGCCCTAGTTGCACCGCGCGCAAGCCGAAACCGGAGAACGTCGAGTTCTTTGCCCACGCCGACGAGGCGATGTCCGCCGGTTATCGGGCCTGCCTGCGTTGCAAGCCGCTGGATGCCGCCGCCATTGCCCCGGACTGGATCCAGGCATTGCTCAAAGCCGTCGACGCCGAGCCAGACCTGCGCTGGACCGACGCCCTGCTGCTGGAACAAGGTATCGAACCGCTGAAATTACGCCGCTGGTTCAAACAGCATTTCGGCATGACCTTCCACGCCTACCTGCGCACCCGGCGCCTGGGCATCGCCCTGGGCGGGATAAAGGAAGGCGCCTCGATCGACAATGCGGCGTTCGACTCCGGCTATGAATCGCTGAGCGGGTTTCGTGATGCCTTCGTCAAATCCTTCCACATCACCCCCGGCCGCGCCGGCCTCAGCGAACCCTTGCTGTTTACTCGCCTGACCACGCCATTGGGGCCGATGCTGGCCATGGCCGAGCGTCGCGGCCTGGTACTGTTGGAGTTTCTCGATCGCCCGGCCTTGACCAAGGAGCTGGAGGAACTGCAGCAACGCTACGGCTATACGGTTGCGCCGGGCCACAACGCGCATCTGCAACAGATCGAAAGCGAGCTGGCCGACTATTTCGCCGGCAAGCTCACGGTTTTCAACGTCCCGTTGCACATGCCTGGCAACGCCTTCGCGGCCAGGGTCTGGGCCGAGCTGCAGAAAATCCCCTACGGCGAAACCCGCAGCTACGGCGCCGTCGCCAACGCACTGGGCAGCCCTGGCGGCAGCCGCGCCGTGGGCCTGGCCAATGGACAGAACCGCTTGGCCATCGTCATCCCTTGTCACCGGGTGATTGGGGCGGATGGCTCCTTGACCGGCTATGGCGGCGGTCAGCCGCGCAAGGCGTTTCTATTACGGTTGGAGCGAGCCGCGGTGCAGGTTTCGTTGCCTTTGGCGTTTTGACTGATGGCGGCGTCTTATCAGCAAGCGAGCACTTTCCTGGCAGGCCTGGACGAAGACTGGCGGCGCCATATCGAGTCGATCGGTCCTTGCCTTCTGCAACCCAAACCGGCCCGGGATCCGTATGAGGCGCTGATGCGGGCGATTGCCTATCAGCAACTGCACGCCAAGGCCGGGGATGCGATCATTGGCCGGCTGCTCGGGCTGTACCCATCGGGGACGTTTCCCGGGCCTGAGCAGATACTGGCAACTGATGCAGCGCAATTGCGCGGTTGTGGATTTTCAGCCAGCAAGATCGCCACTCTCCAGGGTATCGCCCAGGCCACGCTGGACGGCATCGTGCCGGATTACGCCACGGCGCAGGCCATGGACGACGAAGCATTGATCAAGCGCCTGGTCACACTGCGCGGCGTCGGACGCTGGACCGTGGAGATGCTGTTGATCTATAGCCTGGAACGGCCGGATATCCTGCCTGCGGATGATTTTGGGGTTCGCGAGGGTTATCGGCGGCTCAAAGGGCAGGAAACCCAACCGAGCTCCAGACAGATGAGCGAAATCGGCCGGGCCTGGAGTCCCTACCGGACGGTGGCGGCGTGGTACCTGTGGCGGGTGCCCAAGTAATGCTGGCTGTACCAACGCCTTCGCGAGCAGGCTCGCTCCCATAGCGGACTTGTGAATCTCCCGATTCCAATGTGGGAGCGAGCTTGCTCGCGAAGGCGTCCGCACATTCAACATAAATCCAACCGGCAATAAACGCCGACCGTCTAGGCTGTACTGAACCATTTCCAATCCACCGGAGGCTCCCATGCACCTCGAAGGATCCTGCCACTGCGGCGCCGTATCGCTCAGCCTGGACAGCAGTCACCCCTACCCTTACCAACGTTGCTACTGCTCGATCTGCCGCAAGACCCAGGGCGGCGGCGGTTTTGCGATCAACCTGGGGGGAGATGCCACGAGCCTGAAGGTGCAGGGTCGCAAGCACATCTCGATCTACCATGCGCGGCTCAAGGACGAGGGCGACAAACGCGCCCACCGCAGCAGCGCCGAGCGGCATTTCTGCTCGCTGTGCGGCTCCGGATTATGGTTGTTCAGCCCTGAATGGCCGGAATTGATCCACCCTTTTGCTTCCGCCATCGACACGCCGCTGCCGGTGCCGCCGGAACGTACCCATCTGATGCTGGGTTCCAAGGCGCCATGGGTAGAGGTCGAGGCGCGCTCGGGTGACCAGCAGTTCGACCTGTATCCCGAAGAATCGATTGCCCAGTGGCATGAACGCCTGGGTTTGACCCGTTGAGATGCAGCGCGGCTTGGGGCCCTATCGCGAGCAAGCTCGCTCCCACAGGGGATTCGGGATGGACTCAGGATTTGTGTTCAAAGAGAGTCCAATGTGGGAGCGAGCTTGCTCGCGATGGCGCCGTCATGAACACCACAGTTCCTAAAGCGCAGGCACACCACTGTGGAACCGAAACTCCACATCCACTGATTCGATCAACTCGCGCTCCGCCTCGCGGACCCTCTCAATGACCTGGGCAATATCCTTGGCGTCGCCATACTGGTAGGCCAGTTTCAGGTAACCCTGAAAATGTCGGGCCTCGCTTTTCAGCAGGCCGAAATAGAACTTGCCCAGCTCCTCGTCCAGATGCGGCACCAGGGCCTCGAAACGCTCACAACTGCGGGCTTCGATAAAAGCGCCGACCACCAGGGTGTCCACCAGTTTCACCGGTTCGTGGCTGCGCACCACTTTACGCAGGCCCGAAGCGTAGCGCCCGGCGGAGAGCTGGCGCAGGGCGACCTTGCGTTTTTTCATCAGGCGCATGACCTGCTCGTGATGCACCAGTTCTTCCCGGGCCAGGCGCGACATCATATTGATCAGGTCGACATGGGAGTGATATTTGGCAATCAGACTCAAGGCAGTGCTGGCGGCCTTGAATTCACAGTTCTTGTGGTCGATCAGCAACGTTTCCTGGTCGGCCAGCGCCGCCTGGACCCAGGCATCGGGGGTGCGGCAGCCGAGGAATTCGTGGATTTCGGGAAGGATCATGAGACTCACGGGCAAAGGTAGTCGAGCGAAGGGCGCCGATTATACCGGCCTGCCCCCAGACCACCAGCCACCGCCGTTGATATGCATCAAGTCGACGGGCCGTCCAGAACAACTATAGTTGAGCAACGCCGTGCCTTTACATTGCTGGAGACGCCGATCATGCAAGCCATTCGCAGCATCCTCGTGGTCATCGAACCCGAACATTCGGAAAGCCTGGCACTCAAGCGCGCCAAACTGATCGCCGGCGTGACCCAGGCCCATTTGCACTTGCTGGTCTGCGACAAACACCATGACCATGCCGGGATGCTCAGCGTCCTGAAGGCCGCACTGGCGGCCGACGGCTACAGCGTGACCACCGAGCAGGCCTGGAACGAAAGTCTCTACGAAACCATCATCGACGTGCAGCAGGCCGAAGGCTGTGGCCTGGTCATCAAGCAGCACTTCCCCGACAGCCCCTTGAAAAAAGCCCTGCTGACCCCGGCCGACTGGAAGCTGCTGCGCCATTGCCCGACTCCGGTGCTGCTGGTCAAGACGTCGGGGTCCTGGAAAGACCGGGTGATCCTGGCCGCCGTCGACGTGGGCAATGCCGATGGCGAGCACCGCCACTTGCACTCGACGATTATCGACCATGGCTACGACATCGCCCTCCTCGCCAAGGCGCACCTGCATGTCATCAGCGCCCACCCGTCGCCGATGCTCTCGTCCGCCGACCCGACCTACCAGCTCAAGGAAACCATCGAGGCGCGCTACCGTGAGCAATGCCGGGCGTTCCAGGCCGAATTCGACATTGATGACGAGCACCTGCATATCCAGGAAGGCCCGGCGGACGTCTTGATTCCCTACATGGCCCACAAGCTCCAGGCCGCTGTCACCGTGATTGGCACCGTGGCCCGCTCGGGTTTGTCAGGGGTGCTGATCGGCAACACCGCCGAAGCCGTGCTCGATACGCTGGAAAGCGATGTGCTGGTGCTCAAGCCGCAGGAGGTGGAGGACCATCTGGTGGAGATGGCGGCAAAAGAATAAAAACCTTGGGCGATCAAGCTCTTGTGGCGAGGGAGCTTGCTCCCGCTCGGCTGCGCAGCAGACGCCTGGGTTTTTCAGGTTCAAAATTATCCGGATCAAGAGCGAGGGTCGCTTCGCAACCCAGCGGGAGCAAGCTCCCTCGCCACAAGAGCTACTGGGTACAAAGCAACTTGCCACCGATGAGGGCCTGTCAGCCGCCAATCGCATCCTTCAAGAACCCCGGCGCGATGTAGCGCTGGTAATGCGCTTCGGACAGGAGGAAAAATTCCCGATCAATGGCATCGCGCAGTTCGGGCAGCTCCCAGTCGCGAAATTCCGGCAGCAGCACCATTCCGTACGCTTCCAGGTTATTGATCACCCGTGCGCCCCGGGCGATCAACTGATAGGCCCAGCAATATTCCGACTGATGCGGCACGAAGCGGACCTTGCGCGATTCCAGTTGCTGGCGCAGCAGCTGCGGGTCGAAAACCTCGAGCTTGGCCACCATCACCTGCACCAGCAGCTGCTCGAGCCGCAACCACACCGCGCGCTTCTCCTCTTCGTTGTAGCCGTTCCAGTGAATCACTTCATGGTGGAACCGCTTGCAGCCACGGCACACCAGGTCGCCGTAGACAGTGGAACAGAGGCCGACGCAGGGGGTCTTGATGAGCTGGTTGGGCATAAGGCAACGCACACGCAAAAACAGGACAGGCCGGCATGTTAGCCCTTTGTCTAAGATTGATCACCCCTCAAACTTCCAGGCTCAACTTACCTTTAATTTTTTTTTCCCGTAGAATCAGCCAGCCTTTTAAGGCGCCAATGTCCGTTAGAAGCTGTTTTCAAAGCGTCACGAGCACAGTCGTTCCTTCAGAGCGGTGTTGGCGAAGGGTCTTTCCAGCGGGGAAAGCCCAACGCCAACCCTCATCAGCTCCCGTTCTGCAGGCGTAAAACTTTGAAAGCAGCTTCTGTGAGGAACTCCGGCAATTCTGGCGTGGAGGCCCAAAAAGCCCCCTGACGCGCATGAGTGCCGTGAGTTTCTGGATGAGCGTCCCGGACACCCATTTGGGACCACTGATGAGGGTAATAACTGTGCTTGAAGCCTACCGCAAACATATCGAAGAGCGCGCCGCACTGGGTATCGTTCCCCAGCCGCTTAACGCCGAACAAACCGCAGGCCTGATCGAGCTGCTGAAGAATCCCCCGGCTGGCGAAGAAGCTTTCCTCGTTGACCTGATCACCAATCGCGTTCCGCCTGGAGTCGACGAAGCCGCCTACGTCAAGGCCGGTTTCCTGTCCGCCCTGGCCAAGGGCGAAGCCCAATCCCCTCTGATCGACAAGAAGCGCGCTGTAGAACTGCTCGGCACCATGCAGGGCGGCTACAACATCGTGACCCTGGTAGACCTGCTGGACGACGCCGAGCTGGCTCCGGTCGCCGCCGAAGAACTCAAGCACACGCTGCTGATGTTCGATGCCTTCCACGATGTGGCGGAAAAAGCCAAGAACGGCAACGTCCACGCCAAGGCCGTCCTGCAATCCTGGGCCGACGGCGAGTGGTTCAAGAACCGCCCGGTGCTGGCCGACAAGATCAGCCTGCGGGTCTTCAAGGTCACCGGCGAAACCAACACCGACGACCTGTCCCCTGCCCCTGACGCCTGGTCCCGCCCGGACATCCCGCTGCACGCCCTGGCCATGCTGAAAATGGCTCGCGACGGCATCGTGCCCGATGAGCAAGGCAAGACCGGCCCGATGAAGCAGATCGAAGAGATGCGTGGCCAAGGTTTCCCGATCGCCTACGTCGGTGACGTGGTCGGTACCGGTTCCTCGCGTAAATCCGCCACCAACTCGGTGCTGTGGTTCTTCGGCGACGACGTCCCGTATGTGCCGAACAAGCGCGCCGGTGGTTTCTGCTTCGGCAGCAAGATCGCGCCGATTTTCTACAACACCATGGAAGACGCCGGCGCCCTGCCGATCGAATTCGATGTGTCGAACATGCACATGGGCGACGTGATCGACCTGTACCCGCATGCCGGCAAAGTCTGCAAGCACGGCACCGATGAAGTCCTGACCACCTTCGAAATGAAGACGCCGGTCCTGCTTGACGAAGTCCGTGCCGGCGGTCGTATTCCGCTGATCATCGGCCGTGGCCTGACCGAAAAAGCCCGCGCCGAGCTGGGCCTGCCGCCTTCGGACCTGTTCAAGAAGCCTGAAGCGCCGGCCGAAAGCACCAAGGGCTTCACCCTGGCGCAGAAAATGGTCGGCAAGGCTTGCGGCGTGACCGGCGTTCGCCCGGGCACCTACTGCGAGCCGAAGATGACCACCGTAGGCTCCCAGGACACCACCGGTCCGATGACCCGTGACGAACTGAAAGACCTGGCGTGCCTGGGCTTCTCGACCGACCTGGTGATGCAGTCCTTCTGCCACACCGCGGCGTATCCGAAGCCGATCGACGTGACCACCCACCACACCCTGCCAGACTTCATCATGACCCGTGGCGGCGTGTCCCTGCGTCCGGGCGACGGCATCATCCACAGCTGGCTGAACCGCATGCTGCTGCCGGACACCGTCGGCACCGGTGGTGACTCCCACACCCGTTTCCCGATCGGCATCTCGTTCCCGGCCGGTTCCGGCCTGGTCGCCTTCGCCGCCGCCACCGGCGTGATGCCGCTGGACATGCCCGAGTCGATCCTGGTGCGTTTCAAGGGCAAGCTGCAACCGGGCGTCACCCTGCGCGACCTGGTCCATGCGATCCCTTACTACGCGATCCAGAAAGGCTTGTTGACTGTCGAGAAGAAAGGCAAGAAAAACGCCTTCTCCGGCCGCATCCTGGAAATCGAAGGCCTGGAAACCCTGACCGTCGAGCAGGCTTTCGAACTGTCCGATGCCTCGGCAGAACGTTCGGCCGCAGGTTGCACCATCAAGCTGTCCAAGGAATCGATTGCCGAGTACCTGAAGTCGAACATCACCCTGCTGCGCTGGATGATCGGCGAAGGCTACGGCGATGCCCGCACCCTGGAGCGTCGTGCCCAGGCGATGGAAGCCTGGCTGGCCAACCCGGAACTGCTGGAAGCCGACAAGGACGCCGAGTACGCGGAAATCATCGAAATCGACCTGGCCGACGTCAAGGAGCCTGTGCTCTGCGCGCCGAACGACCCGGACGACGCCCGCCTGCTCTCCAGCGTTGCTGGCGAGAAGATCGACGAAGTGTTCATCGGTTCCTGCATGACCAACATCGGTCACTTCCGCGCTGCCGGCAAGTTGCTCGACCAGGTCAAGGGCCAACTGCCAACCCGTCTGTGGCTGTCGCCGCCGACCAAGATGGACGCTCACCAGCTTACCGAAGAAGGCTACTACGGCATCTATGGCAAGGCCGGTGCACGGATGGAAATGCCGGGCTGCTCGCTGTGCATGGGTAACCAGGCACGCGTGGAACCGAACTCCACCGTGGTCTCCACTTCGACCCGTAACTTCCCGAACCGTCTGGGTGACGGCGCGAATGTCTACCTGGCTTCGGCTGAGCTGGCATCCGTGGCGTCGATCCTGGGTCGCCTGCCGACCGTCGAGGAGTACATGGAATACGCCGGCAAGATCGACAGCATGGCAGCGGACGTATACCGCTACCTGAGCTTCGACCAGATCGCCGAGTTCCGTGAAGCGGCTGCCAACGCCAACATCCCGGTCGTTCAAGCGTAAAGCTTAAAGCGCACCACTGAAACGCCGCCCTTCTTGCGAGGGGCGGCGTTTTTTTATGCCTGGGGATTTGATGCAAGCTGACAGACCGCCATCGCGAGCAGGCTCGCTCCCACAGGGTTTTATGCCGGACGCAATGCCATAAACACCCAAAACCAATGTGGGAGCGAGCCTGCTCGCGAAGACGGCGGCACAGCCAACATCCCTGCCAACTGAGCCACCTTCCCACCCTGGGCTATCAGGCCAGGAGGGAATAGACCAACGCAGTGATCGCCACCAAGCCCACCGACACCACAAAGACATTCGACGCCTGGCCACGATAGCGGGCCATGGCTGGGACTTTGCGGATCGCGTACATCGGCATCAGAAACAGGATGGCCGCGATGACCGGGCCGCCCAGGGTTTCGATCATGCCCAGGATGCTCGGGTTAAGGGTAGCAACGACCCAGCACACCACCAGCATGAACGCCGCCGTCAGGCGATCGAGGGTTTCCGGCGCCGGGCGCCGGCCGCTCTTGACGATCAGGCCCTTGAGGCCTTCGCTGGCGCCGATGTAGTGCCCCAGGAATGACTTGGAGATGGCGACAAACGCGATCAGCGGCGCCGCAAACGCGATGGTCGGGTTGCTGAAATGGTTGGCCAGGTACGACAGGATCGACAGGTTCTGCGCCTTGGCCTCGGCCAGTTGTGCCGGGGACAGGGTCAGCACGCAACTGAACACGAAGAACAGCACCATCACCACCATCAGCACATGCGCGCGCGACAGGATCTGTGAGCTGCGCTCTTCAGCGTTATCGCCGTAGCGACGTTTCTGGTCCACCGCAAATGCCGAAATGATCGGCGAATGGTTGAACGAAAACACCATTACCGGAATTGCCAGCCACAAGGTATGCAGCAATGCCGAAGGCTCCGGCAGCGTCGACGCAGTGGTCAGGATCCCGCCGTTCCAATGGGGCATTAGGAACACCGCAAGGAACAGCAGCGCCACGATGAACGGGTAAACCATCAGGCTCATGGCCTTGACGATCGCCTGCTCGCCGCAACGCACCACGGCCAGCAGGCCGAGAATGAGCATCAGCGACAACACAATCCGAGGAGGCGGCTGCACGTGCAGCTGATGTTCCAGGAAACTGCCCACCGTATTGGTCAGCGCCACGCTGTAGATCAGCAGGATCGGAAAGATCGCAAAGAAGTACAACAGGGTGATCAACGCGCCGGCCTTGATGCCGAAATGCTCTTCCACCACCTCGGTGATGTCTGCCCCGTCGCGACCGGACAGCACGAAACGAGTCAGGCCCCGGTGCGCATAGAACGTCATGGGGAACGCCAGCAGCGCCAGGATCAGCAGCGGCCAGAAACCGCCGAGGCCGGCGTTGATCGGTAGAAACAGCGTGCCAGCGCCAATGGCGGTACCAAAAAGGCCCAGCATCCACGTCGTGTCGTGGCGACTCCATTGACTGAGGGTGGCTGGGGCTGTCGTTTCAAAGCGCTCTTCGACGCTGTTGGCCTGATCATTCATCCGGTCGGATCTCCGCTTTCCGGTCACATGCACCCGGCCAGGACGAGTCGGAAAACCCCGACAGGCAGCGCCCTGGCCGAAACAGGGGCGCGATTGTCCGGGATTCATGAACAGAAGCAAAGACTTAGCTGAGGAGTGGTTATCCGGAGCAGATCATGGACAGAAAAATTGTCCCCACATTCCTTGTGGGAGCGAGCCTGCTCGCGAAGAGGCCCTTCCTGTAACACCTCGCTGCCTGAACCAGCGTCTTCGCGAGCAGGCTCGCTCCCACAGGGAAATGTGCCAGCCAAAAATGAAATACAAAAAGCCCAAGCTACACCTCCCTGCGGCCCCTACAATCAGGTTGAATATCAAAATCGCCCGCGCCCACAGGAGCACAGCATGACTGCAACCGTTCTGGTACTGGTTGAAACCGTTAACGAATACCTGCCGATCCTGGAGCGCCAAGGCTATCACTTGGAACTCGCGCCCACGCCCGCCGAACGCAAGGCAGCGGTTTTCGAACACGGTGAACGGTTCAGCGCGGTGTTGACGCGCGGCCCCTTGGGCTTGACCGCCGAGGAAATGGCCGCCCTGCCCAACCTGAAGATCATCTGCGTGATCGGCGCCGGTTATGAACAAGTGGACCTGCAAGCCGCCAGCGACCGAGGCATCGTCGTCACCAACGGTGCCGGGGTCAACGCTTCATCGGTGGCCGACCATGCCATGGCGCTGTTATTGGCGTTGGTGCGCGATGTGCCTCGATCCGACGCAGCCCTGCGCCGGGGCGAATGGCCGCGAAGCACGCGCCCTTCCCTCGCTGGCAAGCACTTGGGCGTGCTGGGACTCGGCGCCGTGGGCATGGCGATTGCCAAGCGGGCCGCCCTCGGTTTCGACATGAACATCAGCTACCACAATCGCCGCGTACGCAGCGACGTGCCCTACGCCTTCTGCGCAACGCCCACCGAACTGGCCAGGGTCTCGGATTTTCTGATTATCGCCACGCCCGGAGGGCTGGACACCCGCCAGTTGATCAACAAGCAAGCCCTCGACGCCCTGGGTCCCAACGGATTCCTGGTCAACATTGCCCGCGGCAGCGTGGTCGCCACGACCGAGCTGATCTACGCCCTCGAACATCGGCGAATTGCCGGGGCTGCGCTGGATGTATTCGACCATGAACCCGAAGTACCCGACGCCCTGAAGCATTTGTCCAACGTCGTGCTGACACCTCACGTGGCTGGCCTGTCGCCGGAAGCGACACGCGCCATGGTGGAGTTGGTCGGCGATAACCTGAACGCGTTTTTTTCCGGCAAACCGGTGCTGACGCCAGTGGAGCTACCCGACGCGCAGCATTAGAGGACCCCGAGTAACGTCCACAGCCGTCGGGACTCGGCATCGGCACTGATCAGTTCTCCCAGCAGCTCGCTCAGCGGCTTGTTGCCCCACTCCACACCGCGCCGGATCAGATAAGGCACGGGACTGTGGGGTTCGGTGCGCGCCAGGTAACCGGCGATGACCAGCAATTGTCGATAGGCCTCCTCACGATTGGCCGGTTCCTGGAAGACCTGGGCAGGTGCCGCCGTCGGCGGGGAGGTCGGCGTCGTTGCCACCGTGGGCGTTTGCGCGGGCACGACGGCGGGTTGCTGTGGATGCATCGCGATGAACTCCTTTACCAATGCCAACATGGCTTGCATCACGTCCTGCAAGGATTTGTAGCCCGGCGCCAGGTTACCCAGGTAGGCGTCGCTCCAGGCTTCGAGCCGTTGCAAGTGTTGCAGGCTCAACATCAGGCTGCCCTGGCGGTGCAACCAAAACGACAACGGGGTGTTGCGAATCAGTTCGCTGAGCTTCTTTTGTTCGTTGCGCGCCGCCTCCGCCGAGGCCTTGGCATTCTTGCTGTCGTTGCCCAGCACTTGCTGGCGCTGCAGGCGCTGCCAATCGTCCAGGCTGAAACCCGCGAAGGCTGGGTCACGACCATCAAGCAACGGCACCCGCGTCAGCAGCACTTCGCTGTAGCGACGGGCCAGCCATTCCAGCGGAATCACCCGCCACGATTGATCGCCATCCTCGGCAAGGGGATGCAGGTGTTCCGGATAGCGCTCGCACAGCCCCGCCACCAGTGCCAGGCTGCCGGGCAAACCTTCCAGCCCGGCCAGGTGCAGCCAGGCCTCCCCCAGCCAGGCGCTGATCATTAGGTCCTTGCTGCGCTCAAGCAGCAACGTGGTCGCGAGCCGCTCCAGGTCCGGCCAAAGCGCGCGCTTGATCGAAGACTGCCACACGCCGGTAGGCAGGCTGGTGTCGTCTTCCCTACGCAATTCGCGTAGCTGGTCGTACTCCGTTTCGTAACGCAGATCCTGGCCACAGGGCGACTCGGCGCTGATCGGTTCGAGCAGTTGGCTGACCAATTCGGGCAACGGGGTTATCGGCAAACTCACAGGCCCTCCTCACGGGTGGCAATGGCAGGCCTCGACGCAGGCGCGAGGAAAGGTGACCGCGGCGCCTGTGTCGGCAACGGCGGGATCGACAGCGGCAATTTGGAACCCTGGCTCATCAGCGACAGGCGCACGAACATCAAGGTCTGTTGCGCCGTGCGGGCTTGGGTCTGGGCGGTCACCGGCAGTTGCAGGGCCAGGGGAAAATCGGTGTAGTCGACATTCGGCTGGCGTTGGACCGAGCCCAGCGAACGCACCAGGCGCAGCAACGACCATGGCCCTTGGTATTCCCAGCCGGCTTCGAGGTCGCGCACCACCAGGTTCGGTTGCAACGGGTCGTTGGCCGGGCGCTGGTAGCCGTTGCGGGCCCAACGCAAGGTCAGACGCACGGGCTGGCCGACCATCCAGCGCAGGTTCTGCTGGCCCTCACCGGGGTAGTTGATCTGCTGGTTGCCGGCGTCCAGGCTCCAGGCGATGACCTGGTCGGCGCCGCGCTCTTCCTCGCGGTCGGTGCGCCAGCGCACGTCCATCTCCACGCCCAGGATGCCGCTCTTGTCCCGCACGAACAGCGGCCCGAGCCAGACACCGGCCTGCTTCAAGCGGTTGAGGAAATCCTCGGCCGCCAACCGCTCCGGCGTCTGGCTCAGCGTCAGCCCGGCCTGGGCCAGGGGCACGCGTGTCTCGATCAATTCCAACAGGTGCCGGACCCGTGCCGGGTCGGCATCACTGGCCCGCACGTCCTGGGAAAACGGGAAGCGACCCGCCAGGTACTGGTCGAAATAATTGGCCAGGTCATTCCAGGCCATTGCCGCCTGGTTCTGTTGCAGGTACAGGCAACGCTGCAGCGCCCCCTGCTGCAATGCGACCGTGCGCCGAGCCAGGTCGCCGCGCCCACCGGACAGGCTGGAGGTCTGCAAGATCTGCGCGCAGGACGCGGTGTCCATCGCATTGAAATCCCGACTTACCAATTGCTCCAACTGGGCAGCCGAACTGGCCGGGTTCTGATTCTTGTACTTGAGCAGTTCGTCGTTGAGGGCCATGAACCGCGCCACCTGGTCATGCTCCAGGGCGGACAGGTCGTCCTGCTGGACGATCAGCCATTCCAGTGCAGGCATGCGCTGTTCGGCGATCTGCAGCATGGCACTGAATTGCTGGTTCAGGTTCAGCTTCAGTTCCTGTGGATCGTTGGCGCCATACAGCTGCAAGCCGAAGTTCTTCGAACCGTCCCAACGCTCGATATCGGCGCGCTGGCTGAATAACGGCTGGGCATCGATTTCGGCCAGGCCATTGTTGATCTGCGCCAATGCCCGGCGATTGAGCAGGCGCTGGAAACGTATCGCCAGGTCGCCCCGGTGCACGTCCATGAAGGCTTTCTGCAGCGCCACGGCTTGGGCGGTCTGTACGTTGAAGCCCAGGCCCGGCGACGGCTCGTCGCTTTCATCCAGGCTCAACCACATGGCCCGTGCCGCGGCGCTTTCGGCGGCCTGCATCAGCGCGTCACGGTAATCCGGCGGGATCCGCGACAGCTCTTCGCTGGCATAGCTCTTGTAGCTGGCGAAATAATTCAGGGCGACGCTGAAATCATCACTGCCATCGCCCTGGCCTATTGAATCCGGATTGCCGGTCGACGGATCCTTCTGCATCGCCAACGCCACGAAATCCCGTTTGAACAGCGCTTGCACCGCGCCGTCCAACGCCGTGACATGGTCCTGCAACACCAGCAAGCCACTGCCCTGCTGCACCAGCAGATTGTCCCGGGAACCACTCTGGACGATCCACTGGTCGCGAAAACTTTGCTGCAACTTCGCCGCCTGGCTCTCCAAGTCCTGTGTGATATCCGGGCCAAGCAAAGTGCTGTGGCTGACCTTGTCCAGCATCTGGGTGTAGCCAGGCACGAGGTCCTGGCCCTTGCCCCGCCCCCAGGCGGAGTTGGTCAGGCTGACCAGCGTCTGCAGGTCATCGATCAGCGCCATCAGGTCTTCCAGCTCACTCAAGGAGTTGCCGCTGCCTGCCTCCAGTCCTTGCAGGTGCAACTTGAGATAACCGGCCTGGCGAACGAAGTTGTCCGCCAGGAAGTAATGGTCCAGCCAGCGTTGCATCAGGCCGGTGAAATTATCGGTAATCACAGGGCGCGCGGCGTTCAGGTCCAGCCCTTGCAAATCACTGTTTCGCGCATCGAACAGGACCCGGTTGTAAAACTGTGGGCGACTCAAAGTCCCGGTGTTCAGGCCCAAGGACAACGCGGCGTTGCTCAACTGCACCAGTTCGTCCAGTGGCGCCTTGGGGTCGTTCACCACTTGGCTGAACATCTGGTTGTGCTGCTCGAGGCGTGCCGCCAGATCCACCAGCGCCTTGGCCTTCAGGTAGCTTTGCCACTGCGCCGGATCGTCGTTCTCGACGTTGCCCCGCCGCTCGGTGTTGCGGATGGACTTGAGCTGTTCCAGGTCGGAATCGAGCAAGTCTCGCAGCGGTAGTATCCAATGGTGCCGGGCGGTCAGGCGCAAGCCATCCTCCAGCTGCGTGTCCACGGAGGAAAACCAGGAAGTAGGGAAGACGACCGAGACATAACGCCAGCGCGGGGCTTTCTCCAAGACGTTCCAGTAGTTCTGCACGTTATGCCGGGTCGGCTCCAGTTGCGGCTGGTCCGGGTCAACGACAATGTGGTTCTTGTGGGCACTGAGGACCAACCGTGACAGTCCCTCGGCGTTTTCCACCGAATCGCGCCAGACCCAGACCATGCCTCCCAACCAGACCAGGCCCACCACCAACGCCACCGCGCCGGCCAGCCGATGACCACGTTGGCGCACGCGCAGCAAGCGAGGCACCGGCTGGGCCAGGCCGCGTTCGGCCATAAGACGTCGCGACCACAATTGCCGGGCAAACACCGTTTGCCGCTGGCCATCGTGATGGGCGGCCAAACTGTCGCCGCTGACGGCCGGTGCCTGACTGGCGGTGAAGTACACGCCGCGAAATCGCGGCGCTTCGCCTTGGGCGTTGCCCTGGAATACCGGCTCCAACAATATCTGCAAGGTTCGTCGCAAGCCTTCGAAGCGTTCCGGCAAGCCATAAAGATCGGTGCTCAGCTGTCCCGACAACGCACCGATCTCGATGATCGATTGCGCCAGTGCGGCGTTGATCTCATCCAGCGCCTGGTCACTCCAGTGCGACTGCCACGCCGCATCCGGCAAATAAGGCGACGACCAACCCAGCATCGACTCCCGCGCCTTGGCAGGCAGCGCGCTGACCAATTCCTGGAACCCGGGCAACTCTTCCATCCCGGTGATCACCACGTAAACCGGCAGGCTCAGGCCAAACCGTTGCAGCAAATCGATAAAAACCCGTCGGACCTTGAGGCTCAGCTCAGTGGTGTGCTCGATGTCATCGAACTTGCTGAACGGTACTGTCCAGATCACCCCGTCCAATGGCCGCTTGCTGCGCAGCCGCAACAGCAGGCCCAGCAGTCTCCACCAGTTGCCCCGTTGCCGGTTCATGCCTTCATCGGGCAGGAACAACGCCTGGGGCACTACCAGCAAGGCGCCTTCGGCATCGCAAAACCAGCGCCCGAACCAGCCCGCCTTATCCGTGGGTTGCAAACGCCATTGGCTGCACAGCTGGGCGCCGTCGGTTTCGTTGCCGAGCATCATCAGCCAAGGCGTCTGATAGCGGTCGCGGGTGCCCTGCTCCTGCTCCATCTGGCGCACCGCCCCGTAGAAATTGCGGACCGCCGCGCCGCCCTGGGTTCGCAACCACCAGACCGCTGCCGCGATCACCAGCACCACGACAATGGCGAGCAGCACCAAGGCGACGATGCTCAGGGTGTTCATGAATCCTGCTCCTGGACTGACGACTCGTTCAGTTGCAATACCGGTTCGAGCTCCAGGCGGATGTCACGCCAGAAGACCTGCCCCAGGCCAGTCAACAACAGCACCATCGCCACGATCGCCAACCCCAGGCGAAAGCCGTCCGGCAAGGATTGCTGCGCGGGCATACGCGCGGGCGTCGCCGCCGCAGACATCGCCAGGCGCTGGCTGACGTCGACGTAATCGGGTTCGTGCTGCCAGGCAAAGGTGAACAACGCCACGCGCCATTTTTCGTGCTGGACCTGGCCAGGCTCGCCGCGCAAGCGCCCTTGGAATCCCAGGATCAGGCATTGCAGGTAGACATTCGCCAGGTCCCGAGTGCCCGGCATCTGCTCATCCAGCAGTTTCTTGATCGCTGCGGGCAAGCGCTCGCCGGCCTGGCGGCTGGCGTACATGCGTGACTCGAGGGGATGCTGCTGCCAGGCCAGTTGGCCGGGCCAGGTGCTGAACAGCAAGGTCTCGTCCACCAGCGCGACGAAGGCATAGACCAGTGCCTTGACCTGCTCGGAAGCGGCATCGCCGACGGTGGCATAGGCCACCCGCCAGAGACGCTGGGCGCCGCGACCGGAAAACTCCACGACCCGATTGACCAGCACCGCAGGGTCGCTGTCCTTGGGCAAGTCTTGCCATTCCTGGGACCACTTCAACCAGGCTTGACGAAACGCACTGCTCAGCGGCGCCTCGTGCAGACTCCGAACCACCCCGCCACTTCCGTCAGGCATACGACTCCCCTTTTGCGATCAGGCATTTTCACTGGCTTGCGCCACGAACAACACCACTTGCCACGGGCTGCTGGCCTGGGCTGAGGCCGGCGCCACGATGTGCAGCGGCAATTGCCCGTCGAACCATTGCCCGCTCGCGGCCACCACAAACAAACGGGTGTCGTCACCGACGCTGTAGGCCACCTGCTCGTTGCGGCTCATGGCCTGGTGCGGCAAACCACTCATGCGCTGGCGGCTCAGCAGCGCAATGTGGGGCGCCGACGCGATGATCGCGCCGCGCAACCATTCCGCCGCCGCTTGTTCGCCGGCGCCGTTGGGCATGCGCAAACCGATCACCAGGCGTTGATTGGGCTGGTCATCAGGCAACTGGATCGAGAAGACCTGCTCGTTGCGCTCGAATGCCAGGCTGCGGTAGCCGGCGCGGACCAATTCCAGGGTGGTTTCCAGCCAGTCGAGCAGCGGCTCGTAGCCGCGCTGCAAATCGAGAAAATCCAACGGCGCGAAAGCCGGGACGCCCGCCAACGGGTCCAGCGCCGACCAACTCCCGGCCAGCCCCAGCAGCAAACCGTAGAGCGCCTGGGGCGTCGCCACCCGGGTATTCAGCATCCCTTCGAGCTCCGGCAAGCGCGCCCACAGGGCCGTCAATTGCCGACGGATCTCCATGGCATCGTCCTGGTTGCCAGCCGCCTGGGCCTGACGCAAGCGACCGGCGAGAAACATGCACTTTTCCCTGGCCCTCGCGCACACCCCGGCCACCCGCCGACCAAGGGCCGACTCCGGCAGCAGGATCGGCGTTGGCGGCGTATACGGCACGCGCCAGAAACCGCCGCCTTCCTTGCGGATGCGCAGCAATGGCAAGCAGATCGAATCAGCCTTGCTCAATTGCGTGCACAACCTCGGGTTGGGCCGCCAGACGGTGATCGACTCGGGAAATTCGCCGCTGGTGAGGTCTGGCAAAGCCTCGCCGACCACCGATTGCAAACGTCCCTTGAGCGGCAGCAACTGCCCGGCACGCCACAGCGGGCTGACCGCCAGGTACACGGTCACGGTGGCGTCGTCGGTCTTGTCGATCGCCTCGCTGACGTCCAGTTCCAGGGTTGGCCCGACACCGGCCAGCAAATTGACCGGCAAGCCGTCCGGCAAGGTGCCTTGCAATTGCAGCAGGCGTACCTGGCCGGCACTCAGGGCCGAAGGATCGACTTCCAACTGGCTGACGCCCCAGAACCAAGGGTTGCAAGCCCCGGCAAAATGCGCGGCGAGGGCCTCGGCGCGCAGTCCTTGCAACTGAAAATGCTGGGGCAACAGTTGCATGCCCTCGTGCCAGCACACCGCGTCAGGTAACAGGCTCATACGACTCCCTTCGACATCCCAAATTGCCGCGCGAGGCGGCCGCGGTCACTCAAGGCTGCTTGTGCCGATCATCATTCACGAGGGTCATCTCGCGACTGTCGAACTTCAGCCAGGCCTCGTGCTGATCGTCCAGCCGAAGCCGGTGGGCTCCCGGAGTGTTATAGCTGGCGAAGACCAAAAGTCCAGCGGCGCGCCGGCCCTCCAGCGGGAAGGGTTGGCGGTCGATGAATTGCCCCGGGACCAGCTCCAGCCCCCACACCGACATGAGCTGACGATAGTCACGCTGGAACTGTTCGCGCTCGGCAAACCACTGGCTAGCGGTGATGCCCGAGAGTTGCTTGAGCAGGTCCGGGTCGTTTACCGCAATGAAATCCACGGCGATCGGCGTGTCGTCGTTGGCCCGAGGCGCGACGTCCAGGGTCAGGCTGTCGAGGTCGACGCTGGGGGCAAAGAGCGAGCAACCGGTGAGTGCCAGGCTCAAAAAAAATCCATGAAAAAACCCACGCAAAATGAATCTTCCTTTTCTCAGCGGTCAAAAATTGTTTTTGCTTGCATTTTTATAGACCTGTTCTAGCGTCTTGGATAGTTCGACCCACACAGTCGAATGGACCAGGTTCGTCAAGGGAATGACAGGTTTTCTGCCGTCCATTTGCAACCTGCGGATCAGCAAGGGAATGCGATGAGCGGGACTCCCGATGCATTGCTTCCACACCTGCATCGGAGTCGGCCACCATGGCAGAAAGTACCCAGCACAAGCTCGACAGAGTCCGTCCTCCCCGCGTCCAGATCACCTACGACGTGGAAATCGGCAACGCCATCGAGAAAAAAGAACTGCCACTGGTCGTCGGCATTCTGGCCGACCTCTCGGGCAAGCCACTGGAGCCGCTGCCCAAGCTCAACGAGCGGCGCTTCACCGAGATCGATCGGGATAATTTCAACGAGGTGCTCGCCTCCATCTCCCCCCGCGCCACGCTGCAGGTGAACAACACCCTCAGCGGCGACGACAGCAAGCTCAATATCGAACTCAACTTCCGGCACATCGACGATTTCGACCCGGTAAAGGTCGTCGAGCAGGTCACGCCGCTGCGCCGCTTGTTCGAAGCCCGGCAGCGCCTGCGGGACCTGTTGACCAAGCTCGACGGCAACGATGACCTGGACAAGCTGCTGCGTGACGTGATCGCCAACACCGAAGGCCTGCAGGAGATCAAGTCGGCCCGGCCCCAGGACGCGACGCAAGAACTGCCCACCGTAGCCGCCAACGATGACCCTGCCCCGGCCGAACCACAGGCCTGATCGCGCGCCTCATTCAAGGGAGATAAAGCCATGCCTGCTTCATCCAGCGCTCAAACCAGCGAGAGCACGACCCAGACCCTGTCCTTGCTGGACAAGATCATCGCCGAAGGCCGCATGGCCCACGACGACAGCCAGCAAGACTACGCCCGCGACATGCTGGCGGAGTTCGCCACCCAGGTCCTCGACGAAGGCATGGCCATCGACAAGGACACCGTGGCCATGATCAACGACCGCATCAGCCAGATCGACGAGCTGATCAGCGCCCAGCTCAACGAAGTCCTGCACCATCCCGACCTGCAAAAACTCGAGGCCTCCTGGCGCGGCCTGCACCTGCTGGTGCAGAACACCGAAACCAGTACCCGGCTCAAGTTGCGCCTGCTCAACGTCACACAGAAAGAACTGCAGAACGACCTGGAGAAAGCCGTCGAATTCGACCAGAGCGCGTTGTTCAAGAAGATCTACGAGGAAGAGTACGGCACCTTCGGCGGGCACCCGTTCAGCCTTCTGGTGGGCGACTACACCTTTGGCCGGCATCCGCAGGACATCGGCCTGCTGGAAAAACTCTCGAACGTCGCCGCCGCCGCGCACGCGCCGTTCATTGCCGCCGCCAGCCCGCGGCTGTTCGACATGACCAGCTTCACCGAACTGGCGATCCCCCGGGACCTGTCGAAAATTTTCGAAAGCCAGGAGCTGATCAAGTGGCGCGCCTTCCGCGAAAGCGAAGACTCGCGTTATGTGTCCCTGGTGTTGCCGCAGTTCCTGCTGCGCCTGCCGTACGGCCCGGACACGCTGCCGGTGGAAGGCATCAATTACGTCGAGGACGTCAACGGCACCGACCACAGCAAATACCTGTGGGGTAACGCCGCCTGGGCACTGTCGCAACGCATCACCGAGGCCTTTGCCAAATACGGTTGGTGCGCGGCGATTCGCGGGGCCGAGGGCGGTGGTGCGGTCGAAGGCCTGCCGGCCCATACCTTCCGCACCAGCTCCGGGGACCTGTCGCTCAAATGCCCGACCGAGGTGGCGATCACCGACCGTCGCGAGAAAGAACTCAATGACCTCGGCTTCATCGCCCTGTGCCACAAGAAAAACAGTGACGTGGCGGTGTTCTTCGGTGGCCAGAGCACCAACAAGGCCAAGGTCTACAACACCAACGAGGCCAACGCCAACGCACGGATCTCGGCGATGTTGCCGTATGTGCTGGCGGCCTCGCGTTTCGCCCATTACCTGAAGGTGATCATGCGCGACAAGGTCGGCAGCTTCATGACCCGCGACAACGTGCAGACCTACCTCAACAACTGGATCGCCGACTACGTGCTGATCAACGACAACGCGCCGCAGGAGATCAAGGCGCAGTACCCGTTGCGCGAGGCCCGGGTGGACGTGACCGAGGTGGCTGGCAAGCCCGGGGCCTATAAAGCGACGGTGTTCCTGCGGCCGCACTTCCAACTGGAGGAACTGACCGCCTCGATCCGCCTGGTGGCGACGCTGCCGCCGCCGGTAGCTGCCTGACCACGGCGTGGCTGTGTGACTGTGTGGCTGTGTGGCTGGAGAGCTTTTGTGGCGAGGGAGCTTGCTCCCGCTGGGGCGCGAAGCGGCCCTGTTTTTTGGGACTGCTGCGCAGTCCAGCGGGAGCAAGCTCCCTCGCCACAAAAAGCTCCATTGCCACAAAAGCGCTCCAGCCACAAAAAGCGCTCCAGCTACAAAAGCTATCTAGCCACAGCAAGCACCTTGGCCACGGTTAATTCATCGGTATCGGGCACTACCTCATTCGTCTTCTTCAGGAGTTCCAAACAATGGACGCAATCATTCTCGACCTCGGCGGCGACATCAAGGGCGACAGCCTGCTGGAGGGTTTCACGGACAAGATCGAGGTCATGTCCTACAGCCACAACGTGGCGATGCAGGTCACCAACGACGTCAGCAACTCGGAGCGCACCTCCGGCCGCCCGCACATCGGCGAGTTCACCCTGACCAAATTCATCGACAGCTCAACTCCGTCGCTCAACGAATATTGCTGCGCCGGTAAGCCGATCCCGCAAGCCGTCGTCACCATCGGCCGCAACGCCGCCGAAGGCAGCGGCCAGATCATGCCGTTCATCGTCTACACCCTGACCAACGTCGTGCTGTCCAACGTCAGTGTCAGCGGTGGTACCGGTGGCAAACCGGTGGAAACCCTGTCGCTGAACTTCACCAAGATCAAATGGGAGCTCACCGCCCAGAAAGATGACGGCACCAAGGAAGGCACGGCCGGCACGACCTGGGATTTGGCCGCCAACAAAATGACCAAGTAGGGACGCCGCGCCATGGCTGGCTTCGGGCTGCGCCCGCCCCTGTTCGAACGTTTGGCAAGCCCGGCAGACGATGCCGGGCGGGTGTTCGATCGACAGGCATTGCAGGACTCGGTGCATGCCGAACTGTCACGCCTGTTCAATACCCGGCGCGGCCTACGGGCGCTGACCGAACCACCGAGCATCCTGGACTACGGCATCGCCGACTGGACCGCGCTGCAACAGCAGCGCAGCGATGACCGTCGTCAACTGACCCGGGAAATTCGCCAGGCCATCACCCACTTCGAACCGCGCCTGCGCCTGGGCGAGGTAGAAGTCTGCCCGGTGCCGGGCCATCCGCAGCAACTGTGCATACGGCTGTCGGGCGAACTGCGTGGGGACCCGCACCCGTGGCCCGTGGCGTTTGTAATCGAGCACGCCGGCGACGGCCTTGAGGTGCGCCATGAGCGACTCGATTGACCCGCAACTGTTGGATTACTACCAACGCGAATTGACTTGGCTGCGCCATGCCGGAAGCCTTTTCGCCGAGCGTTACCCCAAGGTTGCCCGGCGCCTGGAATTGTCCCCCGGTGAATGTCCCGATCCCCACGTCGAACGACTATTGGAAGGCTTCGCGCTGCTGGCCGCGCGCTTGCAACGCCGGCTGGATGACGACTACGCCGAATTCAGTGATGCCCTGCTCGAACAACTTTACCCGTTGGCCATGCGACCCTTGCCATCGTGCGCCATCGTGCAGTTCGAGCCCGACCCGAGCAAAGGCAACTTGAACGAGGGCTATCCCCTGCCCCGCGACACGCCATTGTTCGTCACCACGGACAAAGGCCAGAGCATTCATTTCCGCACCACTGCTGCAGTGCATCTATGGCCACTGCAAGTGAGCGAAGCGTTGCTGCTGGGCAGTGACGAGGCCCAGGCGTTGACCGGAGTAGTCCAGGCACGCTCGGCCTTGCGCCTGGAGTTGCGTTGCCTGGGAAAAAGCCAATGGTCGACGCTGGGCATCGATTCGCTGCGGGTGCACCTGGCGGCGTCACCGATGATCAACGCCGGGCTGTACGATCTGCTGGGCGCTCACGCCATCAAGGTCTTGGCCGGCGCGCCGGGAAGCGTGCCGGAACCGTTGGCGGGTTTGCCACGCATCGTCGGTTTCGCCAGCGACCAAGCCTTGCTGCCGGACGAGGACGGCGTGCACCCAGGCATGCGCCTGTTGGCGGAGTATTTCGCCTTTGCGGACAAATTCGGCTTTTTCGACCTGCCGCTGGCCGGCGCCCACAGCGACAACGCTTCTTTATACCTGTACATCGCGTTCGACCGGGCACCAACCAGCCGCTTGCCGCTCCAGGCCAGCGACATCGCCCTGGGCTGCGCTCCGGTGATCAATCTGTTTCCCCGGACCTCCGAGCCGCTGCGCCCGGACGGCACTCGCAGCGAGTATCGGCTGGTGGCCGACAGTCATCGGGAAAACAGCGTCGAGATCCACAGCATCCGGGGCATGCGCGCCATCTCCAGCCAGGGCGTGCGCAAAGTGCCGGCCTATTACGGCAGCCAGCATGGCAACGAGCAAACTTGCTACTGGCATGCGCGCCGGGTCAGCGGCATGAGCCCGAACCGACTGGGCACTGACGTGATGGTCAGCCTGGTGGACACCCGCTTCGACCCACTGGCCGAATCCCGGGATTACAGCCTCACCGCCGAGCTGCTGTGCACCAACCGCCACCTGGCCCAGAGCCTGCCGGCCGGCACGCCATTGGGTTTCGAGCGCCCCGGACCGGTGGCCTGGGCGCGCCTGCGCAATCCTCCCAGCCCGCAGAGCCTGCCGCGCCTGGACGGTGAGTCGCGCTGGCGACTGGTGTCGCAACTGACCCTCAATCATCTTTCACTGGTGGAAGGTCACCAGGCGCTGGACGCATTGCGCGAGATTCTCGAATTGCACAACCTGCGGGACGAGGCCAGCGCGCGCCGCCAGATCGAAGGCGTATCCGGACTGACCTGTGAGCGGGTCATCGCCCATGTTGGCGAGGATGCCTGGCGCGGGTGGCGCAACGGCTTGGAGGTGCGCCTGCAACTGGATCCGCATCACTTCGTCGGCAGCAGCGCCGTGCTGTTCTCCGGCGTGCTGGCGCAATTCTTTTCTTTGTATGCCACCGCCAATCGATTTGTGCGCACCGTGCTGGTCCAGTCCGACAAGGAGGTGAAGACATGGCAACCCCAAGCCGGCAAACCCCTCGCGCTCTGAACCTGGGCGAACGACTGCGGCGCGACCCACAACGCTTCGAATGGCTCCAGGCCCTGTTGCTGCTCGAACGCGAACATCCCCAGGCCGAGCCCCTGGGCAGCGGCACCGCGCCACAGGCCGAGGCCGTGCGTCTGCGTGGACCGCTGACGCCACTGTTCGCCGCCAGTGAGGTCGAAAGCCTGGGCCAGGAACCCGGCCTGCCGCCCACGTTGACCACGCCGATCTTTGGCCTCGGCGGCCCGGACGGCCCGCTGCCCTACGCCTACCAGGAATGGCTGCAACAACGGGCGCGGGCGAAGGACCATGCCCCGGCGGAATTCCTCGACCTGTTCCAGCACCGCCTGCTCAGCCTGCTGTACAAGGTGATGCGCAAACATCGCATCGCCCTCGGTTTCACGGCGCCAGGCGCGTCCGCCGTACACGCGCAACTGCGCGCGTTGACCGGCCTGCTGCCCAAGGCCTTGCAGGAACGCCAGGCCGCACCCGACTCGGCGGTCCTTGCCTGCACCGCGCTGTATGCCGATGGCCGGCGCTCCCTGGAGGGGTTCGCGGCGATTGTCCGTGAACAGTTCGGCTTGCCTGTGGAGCTGAGCGGTTATGAAGGTGGCTGGCGTGAAATCCCGCCGGCCAGCCGCAGTTGCTTGCAGCCGGACGGACGCAACCTGCGCCTGGGCCGCAACGCAGTCGCCGGCACTCGGGTCTGGGACGAACATGCCGGCGTGCGCCTGACGCTGGGACCGCTGAGCGCGCCCCAAGCCAGCGACTTGCTGCCCACTGGCGAAATCCATCCGCTGCTCGCCAGCCTTTATGCGCTGTATTTCGGCCCGGACCTGGATTGCACATTGGTCCTGCTGGTTCGTGGTGCCGGCCCGTTGCAGTTGAGTCGCCAGACTGCGCCACGGCTGAATTGGAACGGTGGCCTGCAACGCCAGCCGAGCCTGGCCGTGCAACGCATCGAAACCCGCCTTCGCCAGCCGGAGATCGCCTGAAATGGAACTGGCCAGCCTGATCGGACGCCTCAATCCGGACAATCGCCGAGCCCTGGAACGGGCCGCGCAACGCTGCCTGCAACGCAGCCACCACTACGTCGAAATTGAACACCTGCTGTTGGAACTGCTCGACATCGAAGGCGGTGACTTCGCCTGCCTGCTGCCGCGTTTCGGCCTGGAGCGTGACGCGGTGGCCGCCGAAACCAATAAGGCCCTGGACCTGTTCAAATCCGGCAGCACCCGCACGCCCGCCCTGTCGGCACAAACCATCGGCCTGCTGGAGGACGCCGTGGTCCAGGCCAGCGTGTTGGGCCTGGACAGCATTCGCTCCGGGCTATTGTTGCTGGCGTTGTTGGACCGTGACGAACGTCGCAGCCTGCTGCTCAACAGCGCCTCGTCCCTGCTGCGCATTCCCCGCGATGCCCTGCGCGCCCATCTGTTGGAATGGACCGAAAGCTCCCGCGAGCATGTCGGCGGCGTGCGCCCGGCCAAACCCGGCGAAGCACCACCGAAACAGGACCCGGTGCTGGACCAGTACACCCAGGACCTGACCGCCGATGCCCGGGACGGCCGCATCGACCCTATCGTCGGCCGTGACGGCGAGATCCGCCAGTGCATCGATATCCTGCTCCGACGCCGGCAGAACAACCCGATCCTGGTGGGCGCACCGGGCGTCGGCAAGACTGCTGTAGTGGAAGGCCTCGCCCTGCGCATCGCCGCCGGGGATGTGCCGCCGTCCTTGCAGGAAGTCACCCTGCGCGTGCTTGACCTGGGCCTGTTGCAGGCCGGCGCGGGCGTCAAGGGCGAGTTCGAACAGCGCCTCAAGGGCGTCATCGACGCGGTACGCAGCGCGGAAAAACCGATCATCCTGTTCATCGACGAAGCCCATACGTTGATCGGCGCCGGTGGTGCGGAAGGCGGCAGCGACGCGGCCAATCTGCTCAAGCCAGCCCTGGCCCGGGGCGAACTGCGCACCCTGGCCGCCACCACCTGGCTGGAATACAAGAAATACTTCGAGAAAGACCCGGCCCTGGCTCGGCGGTTCCAGTTGGTGCAGGTCGAGGAGCCGGACGAGCTCACCGCCGTGGAAATGCTCCGGGGCGTGGCGAGCAAACTGGAGCAGCACCACGGCGTGCAGGTGTTGGATGCTGCCATCCACGAGGCGGTGAAGCTGTCCCACCGCTACATCTCCGGACGACAGTTGCCGGACAAAGCCATCAGCGTGCTCGACACCGCCTGCGCCCGGGTCGCCCTCGGCCAGCACGACGTACCACCGCCGCTGGAAAGCCTGCGCCACCGGCAGAACAGCCTCAAGGATGAAGTCGAACGGCTACGCCGGGAACAGGCCACCGGGCTGGATCATCGCGAGCGCATCACCTTGCTGGAAAGCGAATCGACCAGCAACGTGCAGGCCATCCGCGAGCTGGAAACCCGCTGGGGCGAAGAGCGCGAAGCCGTGCGCGAACTGCTCGACACCCGGCGCGAACTGCTCGCCTTGAGCGAACGTGCCGACAGCGAAAAAGCCGACACCGAGATCGATAATCGCATCGACCACCTGGCCGCCGAACTGCTGCGCCTGGAGGCGGGCCTGGATGCCATTCGCCAGGACGATCCGCTGGTGCCCGAACAGGTCGACAGCAAGACCGTCGCCGCCGTGATCGCCGGCTGGACCGGCATCCCGGTGGGCAAGATGCTCGCCGATGAAGCCCATGCCGTGCGCACCCTCGGCCAACGCATGGGGCAGCGGGTCATGGGCCAGGGCACCGCGCTGAACACCATCGCCCAACGCCTGCAAGCCTACCGCGCCGGCCTTACCGACCCGCAGAAACCGGTCGGCGTGTTCCTGCTGGTGGGCCCAACTGGCGTGGGCAAGACCGAAACCGCCTACGCCCTGGCCGATGCCTTGTATGGCGGTGAGCGCAACCTGATCAGCATCAACCTCTCGGAGTACCAGGAAGCCCACACCGTCAGCCAACTCAAGGGCGCCCCGCCCGGCTACGTCGGCTACGGCAGCGGCGGCGTGCTCACCGAAGCGGTGCGCCGCAAGCCCTATTCCGTGGTGTTGCTGGATGAAATTGAAAAAGCCCACCCGGACGTGCTCGAGGCCTTCTACAACGTCTTCGACAAAGGCCTGATGGAAGACGGTACCGGCCTGGTGGTGGACTTCAAGAACACCGTGATGCTCGCCACCAGCAACGTCGGCGCCGAACTGCTTTTGGACACGCCAGTGGCGCAACTGGGCAGCGACGCCTTCAACGACGCCTTGCACAAGGTCCTGCTGCAAGCGTTCCGCCCGGCGTTTTTGGCGCGCATGACGGTGGTGGCGTACCGGCCGCTGGATGAAGCGACGCTGGAAGGGATTGTGTTGGCGAAGTTGGAGAAATTGCGCGGGCGCTATAAGGCCGCGACTGGAAAGCAATTCGAATTCGATGCAGGGATCGTCAAGGCTGTGTTGGCCAAGTGCAGCGCGGCGGGGGCACGGGATGTCGAGAATGTGTTGATGACGCAGGTGACGGGGAAATTGGCGGAGTGGGTGTTGGAATGAACATACCTGAGCGGCAGCAACCGGAGAATTAAAATGATATCGGATGAAGTAAAACAAAAAGTGCGAGTCGAATTACTTAGAAGGGAAAGGGCTTACCAGCATACCGCTGCCGCGGGCATTGTATTGTATGACGACGATAACTATGGCGAGATTCATTTTGGTCACAGTGGCTACATCCCCCCCGGCAAACACAACTTTACGGTTTACGACCATCGGTACCTTGCTGGAAAAAGCAAAAATGACGCCGAGGTGACTGTATTCAATGAAGCCGGCTGGGAAATCATCTACTGGAAGCAACGGAAGATCAAACCGAGTGAGATGTATATCTACATCGTGGGCCCTCATGACATGTGCAAACAATGCAAAGCACTCAAGTCCAAATTCGCCATGTCATTCGGAATAAAGTTTGGATCTATAAAAAAAGAGTACGCACAAAAAACAAACTGACCGCATCAACCCGATATCCCGCGATTTATATCCAGGTATTTTATGCCCCGCTCCACTGACAGCAACACCACCCTCTCCCTCACCGCCACCTCGCTGTCGGCGCTGTATCCCGATTCGCTGTCCGGCGAAGAACGCCTCAATGCCTTGGGCTCGCACATCCTCAACGGCATCAACGACGGCGCCTCGCTGGACCTCACCACAGCCGTCGCCAGCCACGTGACCACCACGCTGCACAAGGACGCCTTGCTGCGCCCGCTGGATTGGCTGGTGGCCGAGATCCGCCAACTGCCGGCCGACGCCACCGCCGAGCGCTATCAACTTTTACTGCGGCCGTGGCTTTGGTGGTTGAGCCTTGCCAGCAACAACCGGGTGTTCCAGAACCTCGCCACCTCGGACATCGTCACCACGATTTTCAAGGCCCACGGTTTCACCGATTTCCAGCTCAAGCTCAGCGGCAGCTACACGCCGCGCGAGTACTGTGTGCAATACGGCGAAACCGACTTGGCATTCATTTCCCGTCTGTTGGAAGAAGACGGGATCTTCTGGTTCTTCAGCCACGAACAAGGCAAGCACACGCTGGTACTGGCTGACAGCAACGACGCCTTCGCGCCCATCCCCAATGGGCCGACGGTGAATTATCTTGGGCAGAAACTGGGCGAGCGCGAACTGCACGGCATCCGCTCAGGGCAGGTATGCCTGCAAGCGGTGGCCGGGGTGTACCAGGCCACCGATTATGAGTTCACCACACCGACCACCTCGCTCTTCAGCCAGGCCGAAGCCGTGGCCGGGCCGAGTTCGATGTATGAGCACCCGGGCGGCTACACCGCCAAGGCCCAGGGCGACGCGCTGACCAAACAGCGGGTGGACGGGCTGCGCAGCCAGGAGAAACGTTTCGTTGGCGAAAGCGATTGCCGCTGGCTGGTCCCGGGGTATTGGTTCACCCTCGCCGGCCATGAAGACACGACGTTGAATATCGATTGGGTGGTGACGTCGGTCAGCCATGAAGCTAGCCACGACAGCTATCGCAACCGCTTCGAAGCGATCCCCAAGGCCACCGCCTACCGACCGGCTCGCATTACGCCCAAACCACGCATGCATACCCAGACGGCACTGGTGGTGGGCAAGGCCGGCGAAGAAATCTGGACCGATGAGTACGGCCGGATCAAGTTGCAGTTCCCCTGGGACCGCACCGGCAAGAACGACGAGACCTCCTCCTGCTGGGTGCGTGTGGTCTTGCCCTGGAGCGGCAAGGGCTTCGGCATGCAGTTCGTGCCGCGCATCGGCCAGGAAGTCATCGTGACCTTCATCGACGGCGACCCGGATCGGCCCCTGGTCACCGGTTGCGTCTACAACGGCGACAATGCCCTGCCCTATGCGCTACCGGCGAACCAGACCCAATCCGGGATCAAGACCAACTCGTCCAAGGGCGGCGGCGGTTTCAACGAGTTGCGCTTCGAAGACAAGAAAGACGCCGAGGAGGTGTTTCTCCAAGCGCAAAAGGACTTCAACATCAACGTGCTCAACGACACCACCGCCACCGTCGGCCACGATGAAACCCTCACGGTGCAGAACGCCCGCACGCGCACGGTGAAGGACGGCGACGAAACCGTTACCCTTGAGAAAGGGAAGCGCAGCGTGACCATCCAGACCGGCAGCGACAGTCTCGACGTGAAGGACGCACGCACCGTCACCGTGGGCTCGGACCAGACCCACAGTACCGGCGGCAATTACGATCACAAGGTCACCGGCAATTACAGCCTGACGGTGGACGGCAACCTGACCATCAAGGTCAGCGGCACCCTGACCCTGCAAAGCGGCGGCAGCTTCGCCATCAAGAGCGGCGCGGACCTGGCCGCCCAGGCCAGCACGTCCATCAGCCAGAAGGCCGGCACCGCCTTGAGCAATCAGGCGGGTACTTCGCTGGAAAACAAGGCCGGCACCACCCTGACCAACGATGCTGGCATCAGCCTGGTGAACAAGGCGGCCGCCGAACAGACCGTGGACGGCGGCGGCATGCTGACCATCAAGGGCGGCCTGGTGAAGGTCAACTGAGGAAGCGGCCATGGCCTCGAAAAAACTGGACGTCGAGCGTGGTGACAGTCAACTGAATGGGCAACTGATCGATGGCAAGCTCGACGGCCCCTTGCAGATTGAAGAAGCGCAGCGCCCACAAGCGAAACTCAACTACAGCCAGGGTGAACTGGAAGGCACCAGCACGTTGTATCACCCCAATGGCAAGGTCTCGGCCGTGTTGCCGTTCGTCAAAGGCAAACTCCAGGGAATGGCAAGCTTCTACGCGGCCGAAGGCGGCTTGCAACGCCAGGCCAGTTACTGCCGCGGGTTGCTGCACGGTGAGGCGAACAATTATTTTCCCGACGGGAAACTGGCCGAAGCCGAGTTCTATCGCGACGGCGTGCGTGACGGCCATTATCGGCGCCTGCACCCCAACGGCAGCCCGGCAGTCGAGGCCCGCTACCTCAACGGCCAACTGCTGGAACCGGCCCAGGCCTACGCCGAAGACGGCCGGCCACTGGACGCCGAGGGCAAGCCGATCTCCCGGGTGCGCTGGTGGTTCAGGCGCTGGAATGACCCGGCGCAGGCCTGAGTTTTCTGCCTTACCCCTTTCCCTTGTGGGAGCGAGCCTGCTCGCGAAGACAACAGTTCAGTCAACATCGAGCCCAACCGAGTTGGCACTTTCGCGAGCAGGCTCGCTCCCACAAGAGTCATCTTTTTAGCGCTATCAAGGAATCAACATCTGCACCTGCCCCGGCACGACGATCTTGATCACCCCGGCCCAGGTACACATCAACGTGCTGTTGGCGTCGATAGCCGGCATGTTGCCGAGCAACAGGGTCGGTGCGCCGCCGGGGATCCACGGGGTCGCGGTGGCCGGAATGCATGGCATGGGCGTCAGCACGCCCAACGCCGCCGCAGTGGCCGCGGCCACCGTCGGATTCGCCAGGCTCTGGCACATGCCGAACGTGGTGATGTTCACCAAGGGAATATGATCCATGATATTGGCCGCCGGCATCCCGCCGGTCAGCAGACGATTGACCGGCAGCACATTGAGCACCGCCGGCGCCACGCCGAAGCTGCATTGCAGGGTCGCGGTACCACAGACTTGCGGACATCCCATCGCGGTTGCTCCTTGGAGGCGACAGTCTCCAAACCTTAGCTCGCAAGCGCCCGCTGCGCACGGACGCCATGCATCAAGGCCGCTGATTATCCAGCAACACGCTAACCTATAAGACCCCGGCGTGCTTGTGACGCCTCCCACGCGCCATTAGATTAGCCAATGATCGATGGCCTCCAAAATAAGCAGAAGGGATAAGCATGGCAGTGACTGATCAGTCCACCCGCGTGCGCGACGGTGAAGAACTCGATGCCAACCTGATCGACCCGTACCTCAAGGCCCACATTCCTGGCTTGACCGGCACGCCGGTGATCAGCCAGTTTCCCGGTGGCGCGTCGAACCTGACGTACCTGCTGGAATATCCCGAGCAGGAGTTCGTCCTGCGGCGTCCGCCGTTCGGCCACAAGGCCAAGTCGGCCCACGACATGGGCCGTGAGTTCCGCATCCTCAATCAGTTGCGCGAAGGTTTCCCGTACTGCCCGAAAGCCTACGTGCATTGCACCGACGAGGCGGTGATGGGTGCCGAGTTCTACGTGATGGAACGGGTCAAGGGCATTATCCTGCGCGCCGAGCTGCCACCGGAACTGGGCTTCGACGCCGCCCGCACCGAAGCACTGTGCAAGAGCTTCATCGACCGGCTCGTCGAGCTGCACCGCGTCGATTACAACGCTTGCGGCCTGGCCGACCTGGGCAAACCCGAAGGCTACGTGGCGCGGCAGATCCGTGGCTGGAGCGAGCGCTACGAAAAAGCCCTGACCCCGGATGCGCCCAAGTGGGAGACGGTCAAGGCATGGCTCAACGACAAGATGCCTGCCGACCATCCAACGTCGAGCATCGTCCACAACGACTACCGCTTCGACAACGTGATCCTCGACCCGGACAACCCGATGCAGATCATCGGGGTGCTGGACTGGGAGCTGACCACCCTTGGCGACCCGTTGATGGATTTGGGCAACAGCCTCGCCTACTGGATCGAGGCCGGCGATCCAGCACCGGTGCAATTGATGCGCCGTCAGCCAAGCCACGCGCCGGGCATGCTGACTCGCCGCGAATTCGTCGATTACTACGCCGAGCGCGCCGGGATCCGCATCGACAACTTCGACTTCTACTACACCTACGGGCTGTTCCGCCTGGCCGGCATTGTCCAGCAGATCTACTACCGCTTCTTCCATGGCCAGACCCAGGACAAACGCTTCGCGCAGTTCGTTCAGATGAACAAACTGCTGGAGCAGATGAGCCTGCAGGTCATCAGCAAATCCACGCTCTGAGCGCACCTATAACAAGGAAACAGCATGTCCAAGACCCAGTTGTTCGACCTCGACGGTAAGATCGCTTTCGTTTCCGGCGCCAGCCGCGGCATCGGCGAAGCTATCGCTAAACTGCTGGCCCAGCAAGGCGCCCACGTGATCGTTTCGAGCCGCAAGCTCGACGGCTGCCAGCACGTCGCCGATGCGATCATCGCCGCTGGCGGCAAGGCCACCGCGATCGCTTGCCACATCGGCGAAATGGAGCAGATCAGCCAGGTGTTCGCCGGGATTCGCGAGCAATTCGGGCGCCTGGACATCCTGGTGAACAACGCCGCCACCAACCCGCAGTTCTGCAATGTGCTGGATACTGACCTGGGCGCGTTCCAGAAAACCGTCGATGTGAACATCCGCGGCTATTTCTTCATGTCGGTGGAAGCCGGCAAGCTGATGCGCGAGAACGGCGGCGGCAGCATCATCAATGTCGCGTCGATCAATGGCATCTCGCCGGGGATCTTCCAGGGCATCTATTCGGTAACCAAGGCCGCGGTGATCAACATGACCAAGGTCTTCGCCAAGGAGTGCGCGCAGTTCGGCATTCGTTGCAATGCCCTGTTGCCGGGCCTGACCGACACCAAGTTCGCCTCGGCACTGGTCAAGAACGACGCCATCCTGAAGACCGCCCTGGCGCAGATCCCCCTCAAGCGCGTGGCCGACCCGAGCGAAATGGCCGGCGCGGTGTTGTACCTGGCCAGCGATGCGTCGAGCTACACCACGGGTGTGGCGTTGAATGTGGATGGTGGGTTCTTGTCCTGAGGATATTTCCCTTGTGGGAGCGAGCCTGCTCGCGAAGGCGTCAGGTCAGTCGACCTCAATGTTGACTGAACTATTGTCTTCGCGAGCAGGCTCGCTCCCACAGGAATCAGTACCGAGAACAAAATGAATATTTATTCCATGATTTGCAATTAGCGAATATTTATTCCATAAAGAGCCTTCTGAAAATAACAATTCAAAGGGCTCTTCTCATGCGCGAACTCGGCATCGGTCTGATTGGCACCGGCTTCATGGGCCGTGCCCATGCCTTGGCATTCCACAATGCCAAGGCAGTGTTCGACCTCCCCCTGAACCTGACACTGGCCGCCCTGGCCGACGCCGATCCGCAACGTGCGCGCCAATGCGCTCGGAGCTGGGGATTCGAAACGGCCCACAGCGACTGGCAACGGTTGATCGACGACCCGAAGGTTCATCTGGTCGCCATCACCACCCCCAACCATCTGCACTTCCCGATGGCCATGGCCGCGCTGGCTGCGGGCAAACCGGTGTATTGCGAAAAGCCCCTTGCGGTGTCCCTGGAACAGGCCGAGCAGATGCACCAGGCGGCCAAGGCTGCTGGCGTGGTGACACGCGTCGGCTACAACTATCAGCACAACCCGATCATCCGGTTGGCGCGGGAAATGATCCAGCGCGGCGAGCTGGGGCAGATCGTCAGCTTCCAGGGGGAATTCAGCGAGGACTTCATGGCCGACCCGACCTCGCCATGGTCCTGGCGCTGCGAAGCCGAGCATGCCGGCGGCGCCCTGGCTGACCTGGGCAGCCATTTGCTGGCCATGGCTCGTTACCTGCTGGGCGCTGTCGATTCGGTGTGTGCCGACAGCCAGACCGTCCACAACCGGCGTCCGGCCAGCGCCGGCGCGATCGAACAACGGGTCATTGCGGTTGACGATCAGGTCCAGGCGCTGCTGCGCTTCACCAGCGGCGCCCGGGGCACGGTGAGCAGCAGTTGGCTCAAGCACGGCTACAAGAACCACTTGAGCTTCGAGATCAGCGGCACCCTCGGGACGCTGGCCTTCGATCAGGAACGACTGAATGAATTGCGCCTGTGCCGCGCCGGCCAGGCAGGTTTCCAGCGACTATTGGCCGGCCCCGACCTGCCGGGCTACGCCGCCTTCAGCCCGGCGGCCGGGCACCAACTGGGGTACAACGAATTGAAGACATTGGAAGTCCAGGAGCTGGTCATGGCCCTCGCGGGCGATGGCGGCAACGGGACGGATTTCGAAGAAGCCTGGGAAGTGGAACGACTGGCGGCGGCAATACGCGTGGCGGCGCGGGAGGAGCGTTGGGTACAAATGCAGTCGCAATGAAACTCGCTTCTGTGGCAAGGGAGCTTGCTCCCGCTGGGTTGCGCAGCAACCCCAGAGAATTGGGAGGTAGTTGACCTGACACACCGAGGTGAATGGTTTTAGCGCTACTTCGTAGCCCAGCGGGAGCAAGCTCCCTCGCCACGGTGCTCAGTTTTGAGCTTTTAGTTCAACCAACCGCGCGGCCAGCGTCTTGGCCTGGCTCGCGACATCCGTCACGGCGGTGCTTTCCCACCACATGCCGCGCAATGGCGGGCCCATGGCGAACAGGCGCTCGGCGGGGTTGCCTTGAGCGTCCAACACCGCGCCGTCTGCACGCGCGGCGATGCCCAGTGCCAAGGGACCGGGCTGGACCAAACCTCGTGCCAATAACTGCTGCGGCAACGGTCGCGCAACCCGGCGCCAGTCGTATTCGATACCACTGGAGTTGATCAACGCGGCGCCCTGCACCACTTCCAGTCCAGCCTCGCCCCGTCGGCGAATGTTGATTGCCACTGATCCTTCGCCAGCCGATACCAGCCCCTTGTACGACGCCGCCTGAATCCGCAACCGCCCTTCCCCATGCAGACGCGCCACCAGTTCCGCGCTCAACGGTGGCGAACGATGGTGGTGGCTTTCCCACCACGGCCGCACATGCCGGACGAACTGTCGACGTTGCACGTCGCTGGCCTGGTTCCACAAACGCCCGATGTGCGCGCGCACGGTATCCAGCGGCGCCTGCCAATCGATCCCCTCGGCCTCGGCTTTACGGCACTGCTCGCGCAGCGCACGCATCAACTGCAATGGCGAACGCAAGCTGTGATCTTCGGCGAGGAAATCCACCCAGGCCGGTGGCTGGCGACGCACGTGAGGCAACAGGCCATGGCGGGAAAACACTTCGATCGGCCCACGGTGCCCGGCCTGCTCCAAAGACACCACGGCATCGACCATGGTCAGGCCCGAGCCGATGACCAGCACTGTGGACTGCGGATCGAGCTGGCGCATCGCGGCCACGTCCCAAGGATCCAGCGCCGCGGCATTCAAGCCGCTCGATTCAGTCTGCGGGGTGCGCGCCGCCGGGAACATGCCGGTGGCCAGCACCGCAAAACGGCCATGCAAGACCTGGCCGTCGCCCAGCGCCACCATCACGCCACCGTCGGCAAGCCGCAGGTCCACGGCTTCCCCGCGCACATGCTCGGCGGTCGAACCGTGTTGTGCGCCCGACTCGCGCGCTTCGGCAAGGCGTTGCTGCGCGTAAAGGCCGAATATGCCGCGAGGCGGGAACAACTCACTAATGGGCACGTGTTGCTGATCCGACTCGGGCCAGCCGCCGGCTTCGATGAACGTGGTGAGCCATTGGGTCAAATCGTCGGCGTTGTCCGGGTCGACACTCATGCGCGCCGCGTTACCGTTCAAGGTGTGGCCCAGCTCCACCGCGCTGTAGGCCTCGCCCCGGCCCAACTCGCTGCGCGGCTCGACAATCAACACCTCGCGCCGGCCCGGCAGCCGCAGCAGCTGCGCCGCGAGCATGGCACCGCTCAGGCCACCGCCGATGATCAGCACATCGGCGGAACGGGAAATCGAGGTTGGCACGTCAGTCATCGAACGCTTCCGTCATGAAAACAGCGGTTATCGTTCGCGGCTCAAGGCCCTGACGGGGCGCCGAAGCAACGGAACGACGAGATGCTACCTTACTGCCATCGCCTGATGCTCCGGAAGCGTTCTTTGGTAGCACTCGCGATGCAACGGAAGTTCAGATCACCACATTGCGCACAAACCGCGCCGCCACCAAATCGTTGTTGCGATAGGCATGGGGCTGGTTGCTGGCAAACATGAAAAATTCACCGGCCTCGATTCGACGCTCCTCGCTGCCCAGCAGTAGCGTCAGACACCCTTCGAATACATAAAGCTGCTCGCTCCAGCCGTCCGCGTCGGGCTCCGAGACATAATGCTCGCCGGGCTCCAGGCGCCATTCCCAAAGTTCCACTTCGCGATTGGCGGTGGCCTTGGCCAACAGTACAGCTTTGCTGCCTGGAATCACGCCGGCCCAGGCCAGCTCATTGATACGGCTCGGGTCGCGGGCATCGGGAGCCTGGATCAAATCGCTGAAAGCCACTTCCAGCGCTTCGGCGACGCGGTCCAGGGTGGTCAGGCTGACATTTTTTTCGCCAGCTTCGATGGCGACCAGCATCCGTCGACTGACCCCGGAACGTTCTGCGAGCGCGGTCTGGCTGAGCTGCGCGGCGTGCCTCAGGCGTCGGACGTTCTGGCTGACGTGTTGCAGGACCGATGCCCGCTGGCTGTTTTCTTTGTGCACTATATTGCTCATCTGCCGGGGTTGCGCATTATACTGCCCAACATATTCGTTCGGGCGCATTGTGCGTCCACCTCAAGTGGCGCGCAAGATCATGGCATTGGTGAACTCCCCGCAAGCTTCCTCCCGTTTCTCACGGTTCAGCAAGGCCGAATGCGTGCTGGTGCTGATCACCATGATCTGGGGCGGAACGTTCCTTTTGGTGCAGCACGCCATGACCGTCAGCGGACCGATGTTTTTCGTCGGCCTGCGCTTTGCCGCTGCGGCGGCATTCGTTGCGCTGTTCTCCTGGCGGCACCTGCGCGACCTGACCTGGTTCGAACTCAAGGCCGGAGCCTTCATCGGTGTGGCGATCATGCTCGGCTATGGCCTGCAGACGGTCGGCCTGCAAACCATCCCCAGCAGCCAATCGGCCTTCATCACCGCCCTCTACGTACCCTTCGTGCCGTTGTTGCAATGGCTGGTGCTGGGCCGCCGGCCAGGGTTGATGCCGAGCATCGGGATCATGCTCGCGTTCACCGGGCTGATGCTGGTGTCCGGCCCGGCCGGCGCGTCACTGAATTTCAGTCCGGGGGAAATCGCCACCCTGATCAGCGCCATCGCGATCGCCGCCGAGATCATCCTGATCAGCGCCTATGCCGGCCAGGTCGATGTGCGCCGGGTGACCGTGGTGCAACTGGCAAGCACGGCGGTGCTGGCGTTCCTGATGGTGGTGCCGACCCAGGAAGCGATCCCGGATTTTTCCATGTTGCTGCTGGCCAGCGCCGTGGGCCTGGGCGCCGCCAGCGCGGCGATCCAGGTGGCAATGAACTGGGCACAGAAAAGCGTCTCGCCGACCCGCGCCACACTGATCTATGCCGGCGAGCCGGTGTGGGCCGGTATTGCCGGGCGCCTGGCCGGCGAGCGGTTGCCGGCGATTGCCCTGGTGGGCGCCGGGTTGATTGTGGCGGCGGTGATCGTCAGTGAGCTGAAGACTCGAAGCAAAGCCGTTGTCGAAGTGGGCAAGGTGCTTGAGCGCGAGCAATAGGTATTCCTCACAACCGACTGATGCAGATCGAGCAAAATCCCGTGGCGAGGGAGCTTGCTCCCGCTGGGCTGCGCAGCAGCCCCAAAAGCCCCACCTGAAACAACGCTAGGATATTTCCGCCTACCTTGTAGGATTCTGCGACACCCTGGCGGTTGGTGATCGGGAATACGCCACGTATGATCCCGGACAACCTTTGCCGAATAGAAGCCTATGTCACTGATAGTTCTATTGCTTTTGCCCTTTATCGGCAGCTGTGTCGCGGCGCTGTTACCGCATAACGCCCGTAACGCCGAATCGCTGCTGGCCGGCCTCGTAGCCTTGGCCGGCACTGTTCAGGTGGCCTTGTGGTACCCGCAGATTGCCGATGGCGGCGTAATCCGTGAACAATATGATTGGCTGCCGAGCCTGGGCCTGAATTTCGTGCTGCGCCTGGACGGTTTTGCCTGGCTGTTCTCGTTGCTGGTGCTGGGCATCGGCACGCTGGTGTCGTTGTATGCCCGCTATTACATGTCGCCGGACGATCCGGTGCCGCGTTTCTTCGCGTTTTTCCTGGCGTTCATGGGCGCGATGCTCGGGCTGGTGATCTCCGGCAACCTGATCCAGATGGTGTTCTTCTGGGAACTGACCAGTCTGTTCTCGTTCTTGCTGATCGGCTATTGGCATCACCGCGCCGACGCCCGACGCGGTGCCTACATGGCGTTGATGGTGACCGGTGCCGGCGGGCTGTGCCTGTTGGCCGGGGTGATGCTGCTCGGCCATGTGGTGGGCAGCTATGACCTGGACAGGGTCCTGGCCGCCGGCAACCTGATTCGTGACCACGCCCTCTACCCGATCCTGCTGCCGCTGATCCTGATCGGCGCCTTGAGCAAAAGTGCTCAGTTCCCCTTCCACTTCTGGCTTCCCCACGCCATGGCCGCACCCACACCGGTATCGGCGTACCTGCACTCGGCAACCATGGTCAAGGCCGGTGTCTTCCTGTTGGCGCGGCTGTGGCCGTCATTGTCGGGCAGCGAGCAATGGTTCTATATCGTCGGCGGCGCGGGGGCCTGCACCCTGGTGCTGGGCGCCTACTGCGCGATGTTCCAGAACGACCTCAAGGGCCTGCTCGCCTACTCGACCATCAGCCACCTCGGGCTGATCACCCTGCTGCTGGGTCTCAACAGTCCGCTGGCGGCGGTGGCGGCGGTGTTTCATATCCTCAACCACGCCACGTTCAAGGCCTCGCTGTTCATGGCCGCCGGAATCATCGACCACGAAAGCGGCACCCGGGACATCCGCAGGCTCAGCGGCCTGGTGCGACTGATTCCGTTCACCGCCACCCTGGCGATGGTCGCCAGCGCGGCGATGGCCGGGGTGCCGTTGCTCAATGGTTTCCTGTCCAAGGAGATGTTCTTCGCCGAGACGGTGTTTATCTCGGCCACCGCCTGGGTCGAACTGGCGTTGCCGATCATCGCGACCATCGCCGGCACCTTCAGCGTCGCCTACTCCCTGCGCTTTACCGTGGACGTGTTCTTCGGCCCCACCGCCACCGACCTGCCTCACACGCCCCATGAACCGCCACGCTGGATGCGCGCGCCAGTCGAGCTGCTGGTATTCACCTGCCTGTTGGTGGGGATTTTCCCGGCCCAGGTGGTCGGCTCGTTGCTGGCCGCCGCCGCACTCCCCGTGGTGGGCGGCCCGCTGCCCGAATACAGCCTGGCGATCTGGCATGGGCTGAACGCGCCCATGCTCATGAGCCTGGTGGCGATGGCCGCGGGCATCGTCCTGTACCTGCTGCTGCGCAAGCAATTCAAGCAAGGCCAAATCAAGCATCCGCCGCTGATCGGCCGCCTCAGCGGCAAGCGCCTGTTCGAACGCTGCCTGGTGCTGATGATGCGCCACGGCCGTCGGCTGGAGCGCAAGATCAGCACTCGACGCCTGCAGGCGCAACTGTTCCTGCTGGTGCTGGCGGCGCTCCTGGCCGGGTTGATCCCGATGCTGCACAGCACGCTGGTCTGGGGCGATCGGCCGAAGATTCCCGGCTCCGTGGTGTTCGTCACCCTGTGGGTACTGGCAATCGCCTGCGCCCTGGGCGCGGCCTGGCAAGCCAAGTATCACCGTCTCGCGGCGCTGACGATGGTCAGCGTCTGCGGCCTGATGACCTGCGTGACCTTCGTCTGGTTCTCGGCACCGGACCTGGCCTTGACGCAACTGGTGGTGGAGGTGGTCACCACGGTGCTGATCCTGCTGGGGCTGCGCTGGTTGCCCCGACGGATCGAGGACGTATCGCCCCGGCCCAACAGCGAACGGCGCGCGCGCATCCGACGCCTGCGGGACCTGCTGCTGTCCGGCGCGGTGGGCGGCGGCATGGCGCTGCTGTCCTATGCCATGCTGACGCGCCAGACCCCCAACGACATTTCCTCGTTCTACCTCAGCCGCGCGCTGCCTGAAGGCGGCGGCAGCAACGTGGTGAACGTCATGCTGGTGGACTTCCGCGGCTTCGACACCCTGGGGGAAATCACCGTGCTGGCGGCGGTGGCCCTGGCGGTGTTCGCCCTGCTGCGGCGCTTCCGTCCACCGAAGGAAAGCATGCAACTGCCGGCACAACAGCGGCTGCTGGCGCCGGACGTGGTCACCGACCTGGTCAACCCGCGCCACGCCAGCGATACCGCGCTGGGCTTCATGATGGTGCCGTCGGTGCTGGTTCGCCTGTTGCTGCCGATTGCCCTGGTGGTGTCGTTCTATCTGTTCATGCGCGGCCACAATCAACCCGGCGGCGGCTTCGTGGCCGGGCTGGTGATGTCGGTGGCGTTCATCCTGCAATACATGGTCGCTGGCACCCAGTGGGTCGAGGCGCAGATGAGTCTGCGACCGCTGCGCTGGATGGGCACCGGGCTGCTGTTCGCCAGCGCCACGGGGTTGGGGGCGCTGGCGGCGGGTTATCCGTTCCTGACCACGCACACCTGGCATTTCGAATTGCCGCTGCTGGGGGATATTCACCTGGCCAGCGCGCTGTTCTTCGACATCGGCGTCTATGCCGTGGTGGTCGGTTCGACCCTGCTGATTCTCACTGCCCTGGCCCACCAGTCAGTGCGCGCCCACAAGCCGGGCCTGCACGCCAAACCCGTCGCCCCTCTCAAAGGAGCCAACGCCTGATGGAAGAAGTCATCGCAATCGCAATCGGCGTATTGGCCGCCTCCGGTGTCTGGCTGGTGCTACGGCCGCGGACCTTTCAAGTGGTCATGGGCCTGTGCCTGCTGTCGTATGGCGTCAACCTGTTCATCTTCAGCATGGGCAGCCTGTTCATCGGCAAGGAGCCGATCATCAAGGACGGCGTGCCCCAGGACCTGCTGCACTACACCGATCCGTTGCCCCAGGCCCTGGTGCTGACCGCCATCGTGATCAGCTTCGCCATGACTGCCTTGTTCCTGGTAGTCCTGCTCGCGTCCCGGGGACTGACCGGCACCGACCATGTGGACGGCCGGGAGCCGAAGGAATGACGTTGACGCCACACTTGATCGCCGCGCCCATCCTGCTTCCGTTGCTGACCGCCGCGGTGATGCTGATGCTCGGCGAGAAGCACCGCCCGCTCAAGGCGCGGATCAATCTGTTCTCCAGCCTGCTGGGCCTGGGCATCGCCGTGCTGTTGTTGCGCTGGACCCAGGAGCAGGCGCTGCCCGCGTCCATTGGCGTCTATCTGCCCGGTAATTGGCAGGCGCCGTTCGGCATCGTGCTGGTGGTCGATCGACTGTCAGCGCTGATGCTGGTGCTGACCGGGATCATCGGCGTCTGCGCGCTGCTGTTCGCCATGGCCCGTTGGGACCGGGCCGGGGCGAGTTTCCATGCGTTGTTCCAGATTCAGCTGATGGGGCTTTATGGGGCCTTCCTCACGGCGGACCTGTTCAACCTGTTCGTATTTTTCGAGGTGCTGCTGGCGGCGTCCTACGGCTTGATGTTGCATGGATCGGGCCGGGCGCGGGTGTCGTCGGGGCTGCACTACATTTCCATCAACCTGCTGGCCTCGTCGCTGTTCCTGATTGGCGCAGCCCTGATCTACGGCGTTACAGGGACCCTGAATATGGCCGACCTGGCCCTGAAGGTGCCCCTCGTGCCGGAAGCCGACCGCGGCCTGCTGCACGCCGGCGCGGCGATCCTGGCGGTGGCGTTCCTGGCCAAGGCCGGCATGTGGCCGCTGAATTTCTGGCTGGTGCCGGCCTACAGTGCAGCCAGTGCACCGGTGGCGGCACTGTTTGCGATCATGACCAAGGTCGGCGTCTACACCATCCTGCGGCTGTGGACCTTGCTGTTTTCCGGGCAGGCCGGCGCCTCGGCCTATTTTGCCGCTGACTGGCTGGTCTACGGCGGCCTGGCGACTATCGCCTGCGCGGCCATCGCCATCCTCGCCGCCCAACGCCTGGAGCGCATGGCCAGCCTGAGTATTCTGGTCTCGGCCGGCATCCTGTTGTCAGCCATCGGCTTTGCCCAGCCAAACCTGGTGGGGGCTGCGCTGTTCTATCTGGTGAGCTCGACCCTGGCGCTGTGCGCGCTGTTCTTGCTGGCCGAGTTGATCGAGCGTTCACGCTCGGCCAATGATCTGCCGCTGGAAGACGATCTCGACAGCCTGCCGCGCCCACTGGAATCGCTGCAACCGCCCAAAGGCATCAACCTCGACGACGAACAGAAAGCCGTAGTCGGCCAAGTGATCCCCTGGACCATGGCCTTCCTCGGCCTGAGCTTCATCGCCTGTGCGCTGCTGATTATCGGCATGCCACCGCTTTCGGGCTTCATCGCAAAACTCGGGCTGCTCAACGCGTTGCTCAACCCCCAAGGACTCGGAGCAAGTACCGACAGGCCCGTCTCTGCCGCCGCCTGGGGCCTGTTGGCGCTGTTGATCCTGTCCGGGCTCGCCGCGCTGATCGCCTTCTCGCGCCTGGGCATCCAGCGCTTCTGGACGCCACAGGAGCGGCCGTCGCCACTGTTGCGGCCGTTCGAATGCGTGCCGATCATCGCGCTGCTCGGCCTCGGAATCGCCCTGACCTTCAAGGCCGAGCCGCTGCTGCGCTACACCCAGTCCGCCGCCGATGCCCTGAACACACCTGAACATTATGTGATGGCGGTGCTTGGCACCCGCGCCGTACCCAACCCGCAAGTCGACACCGCAGTGCAGGCGGTGCAGCCATGAAGCGGCTGTTTCCCGCACCCTGGTTGTCACTGGCGTTGTGGCTGCTCTGGCTGCTGTTGAACCTGTCCGTCAGCGCCGGCCACCTGCTGCTGGGCGCGGCGCTGGGCTTCCTGGCGCCACTGATGATGCGTCCACTGCGGCCGCGGCCCATTCGCATCCGCCGGCCCTGGGTCATGCTGCGGCTGTTCCTGCTGGTGGGGCGCGATGTGCTGGTATCCAACCTGGCCGTCGCCTGGGGCGTACTGAATGCCGGACGCCGCCCGCCTCGCTCGCGTTTCGTCAAGGTGCCGCTGGACCTGCACGACGCCAATGGCCTGGCGGTGCTTTCAATGATCACCACGGTGATTCCCGGGACGGTCTGGTCGGAGCTGGCGCTGGACCGCAGCATCCTGTTGATGCACGTGTTCGATCTGGAGGACGAAGGCGCATTCATAGCGCACTTCAAGGCCACCTACGAGCGCCCGTTGATGGAGATTTTCGAATGAGCCCGTTGCTGTCCAATGCCATCCTGCTGAGCCTGTTCCTGTTCTCCCTGACCATGGTCCTGACCCTGGTGCGCCTGTTCAAAGGCCCCTCGGCGCAGGACCGGGTCCTGGCCCTCGACTACCTGTACATCGTCGCGATGCTGATGATGCTGGTGCTCGGCATCCGTTATGCCAGTGACACCTACTTCGAGGCCGCGCTGCTGATCGCCCTGTTCGGCTTTGTCGGCTCGTTTGCCCTGGCCAAGTTCCTCTTGCGTGGCGAGGTGATCGAATGAACGTCGAGCTGTCAATGTGGGTGGAAATCTCAGTGGCGATCTTGCTGGTGGCCAGCAGCCTGTTCGCCCTGCTCGGGGCAATCGGGCTGGTACGGTTGAAGGATTATTTCCAGCGCATGCACCCCCCTGCCCTGGCGTCGACGCTGGGCGCCTGGTGCGTTGCCCTTGCCTCGATCATCTACTTTTCCGCGATCAAGTCCGGGCCGGTGCTGCATGCGTGGTTGATACCGATCCTGCTGTCCATCACGATGCCGGTGACCACCCTGCTGCTGGCCCGGGCGGCACTGTTCCGCAAGCGTATGGCCGGCGATGACGTGCCGGCGGAGGTAAGTAGTCGCAAGAACGACTGACAAACCGGCTTTTTGTGGCGAGGGAGCTTGCTCCCGCTGGGGTGCGCAGCAGCCCCTGGATCTGTCACTTCGGTGAGTCAGGCTGATTGGTGTTCAGTCTTTTTTGGGGCTGCTGCGCAGCCCAGCGGGAGCAAGCTCCCTCGCCGCGGGGTTGTGGTTGTATTCAAGCCCACGCCACCGTCAGCAACCCCGCCCCCAGCACGACACACAACGGTGAATAGACCCAGGTGTCGAGCCGGGCAAACGTCGAGCCCTTGACCTCCTTGAAGAAGCCCACCAGGTTCGACTCGCCAATGGCCCGGGCGAACATCAGCAAGGCAATCGCACTGATCAGCCATTGCAAGGCGCGATGAGTGACGGGCGGCGAAATCAGCCCGACCCGCAGGCACACCAGCAGCGCAATCATCAACAGCGCCAGGGCCACCAGCAGCGTCAGCCATCCTGACGGGTTGAACGCCGGTCGCAGCGTGTCGCCCTGCTTCACCGGAACCTGCGGTACCACCGCCAGGGCTGCCCAGCGCCCACCCAGGGCCCAATACAAATGAAACAAGCTGATGGTCGCAAACACTGCGACCAGCGACCGAGCCAATAAAAGCGTCATTCGCCAGCCTCCTGAAAAAGGTTGAACAATCATCCTAGCTTGAATCTGACATTTCGCTGGACGGGCTCAGGTTGCCAGGTTCCAGCGAATGACGATTTGCCCGGGATCAACCGTTCAACAGGCTGGCATCACCAAGTTCTACAGCCCCGCCGCGACTTTGTCGGCGACGTCCTTGGGCAACCAGGCCTGCCAGACCTGTGGGTGGGCCTTGAGGAACGCCTCCGCGGCTTCGCGGGGCGGCGTGCGTTTCTCGCTCATGTCGGCCAGGGCCTTGTTCAGCGGCTCGATAGGCAGGTCCACCTTGCTGAAGAACTCGGCGATGTCCGGGTGCTGCTTCTGGAACGGCACGGACACACCGATCGACAGCTTCGAGGCCAGGGAGCGAGTCGGTTTCGGGTTCGGATTGTCGGCGTCGGTCAGGGTCTTCCAGGCCTCGGCATCGAATGCCGGTTCTTGCAGTTGCACCAGCTTGAAACGCCCCAGCAACGGCGTGGGCGACCAGTAGTAAAACAGGATCGGCTTGCCACGGCGGATCGAAGAAGTAATTTCCGCATCAAGCGCGGCCCCGGAACCGCTGCGGAAATTCACGTAGCTGTCGGAAAGACCATAAGCCTTGAGTTTCTGCTTGTTGACGACTTCGGACGTCCAGCCGATGGGGCTGTTGAGGAAGCGCCCCTTGTCGGGGCTTTCAGGATCCTTGAACACATGTTTGTAGCGCGCCAGGTCCTCGACGCTGCGCAGGTCCGGGGCCAGCGGCTTGATCCCCTTGGCCGGGTCGCCCTTGATGACGTATTCCGGCACCCACCAACCTTCGGTCGCGCCCTTGACCGTATCGCCCAGGGCAACCACCTTGCCCTCGGCCTCGGCCTTGACCCACACCGGGCTGCGCCCCGCCCACTCTTCACCGATCACCTGGATATCGTTGTTGGCCAGGGCGGTTTCCAGGGTAATGGTGGTGCCCGGTAACGTGTCGGTCGATAACCCGTAGCCTTTTTCGACGATGATCCGCAGGATGTCGGTGATCAGGCTGCCACTTTCCCAGTTCAGGTCGGCAAAGTGGATCGGCGCCGAAGCAGCAGCGGATGCCGGAAGTGGCGAAACCAACACAGCGAGGGTAGTGGCGCAGCCAGCCAGCCACTGTCGAACTCGTTTCATGCTTGATACCTCATGCCGGACACAGCAATAACCGAACGGCGTTGCGAAGCGAACGCAAGCCTGTGAATAGTTCAGTCATTTGACTGTAGCCAAGGTTCCAGCAACAGCCTTTTAAAAACTGTTAAAGGTATGAGGAAGGCAGAAAAAGATTCAGACCCATGCGCCATTTCCCAATGGGCGCGGACTGACTATTCGCTGGCCTTGAACGTCACGAGTTCGCCCTTGCGCCATTTGGCGGCCTTGGCGGTGACCGCTTTCAGCGTCTTGGTCAAACCTTCCTGCAACTGTTCGTGAGCCGCGAAGACGGTCAACACGCTGTGGCCTTCCTTGAACAGAATCGCATGGCCATCGGCAGTCGTGACGAAGGCATAGTCACCGAGGCCATAGACCGTCAACTTGATTTCACGAAAACGGATTTCAAACTTGCCACCCTCGCGACTTGGCAATACCGCCGCGCGAAAATGATCACCGACCTTGAGTTCAAGCCGAGGCTTGTCATCAACCACCAGCGCCGATTCCGTATCGAGCTCGGCAACATAGATGCCCTCGGCGGTTTGTTCGGTGATATAGACAAAACGTGACTGGAATTGCTTGACCAGCTTTGCCCGAAGGTCACCCAGTACAAATAACGCGTGCATGTCGAGATTACTTACTGCCAAGGAAACATCCCCATCTTTGAATGGCCCACCCTGAAAGACGGACCACGAGAACCCGCAAGGTCGCAATGACCTGAAGTTGAATTCGAATTGAACGACGCGCCCAGACCCAAGCGAGAGAAGACTAATGGATTGCCACTCTCGCTGCCTTTCCCCGTGATCGTCAGAGGCTGAAGGAAAACGCCACTCTGCGCATCGGAAAAGGTGGGACTACTAACTTTAGGGAAATTTCTCAGTTAAAAAAGCATTTTTCTGACATCGAGTGCAAAAAAAATTGCTTTAGATAGGCACAGCCGTCCACACGGCGCCGTCGATTCTAGAGCAGCCGATGGCGCGCAGACTACTCGAAACAACCGGCAATTCGTCGGTAAACCATGAAAAGGAATTCACATGGGTACTTCCCCAACGTTGCTCCGCCCCCTTGATTCGCGTACTGCCCAAGCATATGAGCGCCCTGGTGCCGAGAACCACCTCGCAACGGCCCTGATCCTGCCACGATACCGAGTCGTGCTGGCCGGGACGTGTTTTTTCCATATCGAAGAAACGGCGACCGGACGTGTAAGAGGTTTCCGCGCCGATCATAACGAAGCCTGCTACCTGGCCAGGCGCCTCGAACAGAGCGCTTGCGTTTTATCCGCACCCCGTCCATGACTTAACTCAGCCGCCGACCGGCAACTGCTGCCATACTGGCCGCCCAGCGCAGGCCGCCATCCATTGGCGGCCTGCGCACAATAAAATGACTTTGAAGGGAAGGCGCGACGTGACGGAATTGGATATCGGCGAATTTTTCATCCGGGGCGAAGCCAGAGAGGTCGAAGGCGAGTTCCAGGCCGTCATTGTGATGCGCGCCAAATCACCTTCCAACGCTGTCACTTACCACCAGGTGGAGAAGGATCGCTGGTTCAAGACTACGGAAATTGCTGCCGAAGCCGCCAGGGATGCGGCAAGGGCATTGAAGCTCGCCGTGGATGAAGGTGCGTTGAAAGCTTGAAATTGATCGAACTCCTGACGACTGCCTGGCCTCAGATAAGGGAAGCAACCGAGGCGCCATGACGGCGGCAGTCCAGAGGAGTCCTGCAACATGGAACAACCATCACACGAGCTCAAAACCCTGTTTGATCAATTGGGCCTGCCTTCGGAAGGCAGTGCCATCGACGACTTCATCATGGCACACCCGCTGGATCCGAACACCAAGTTGGTCGATGCGCCTTTCTGGTCGGACCAGCAAAGAGACCTGCTGCGTGAATGGCTACTCGCCGACGGTGAGGAAGCAGTGCTGGTGGATCAACTGAATGTGCGCTTGCACGACGGTAAATAACCCAAGAGCATCGCCAGACCGCTTTCGTGGCGAGGGAGCTTGCTCCCGCTGGCCTGCGCAGCAGGCCCATGATTTGCGACTGCTGCGCAGCCGAGCGGGAGCAAGCTCCCTCGCCACAAGAGCTCTTCGCACCGTTGCGTTGAGGCTCAGCGCGGCTTCTCAGGCTTGTAGCCCAACCGCAATCCCCCCCAGTGACGCCCCTTGAGCATGATCGGTACCGACAGGTCATGCATCAGTTCCCCGGTGTCACGCGTATAGGTTTGCAGCAACACCGGCTGTTGGTGGCTGCCGCAGCGAATCCCGGTGCGATCGGAAAACTTGCGCTTGGTGCGGTTGCTCAGCGTGTCCACCTGGGGATCGCCGGTCAGTGGCTGGCAGAAGGCGTTGTTGTGGGTCGGCACGTAGCCTTGCTGGGTACAGGCGATTGCAAACACCAGGCCTTCATGCCGGGCGAGTAGCGGTTCCTGGATGGCCGGCAGTACCTGATCGGTGTAGCGGTCAAAACGGGTCTGGAACTTGGCCGGGTGGGTATTGGGGATGGGCTGGTAGTTGCGGTCGAACAGGTCTTCGAGGCTGATACGGCCCTGATCGACATCCGCTTCGAACTGCGCGGCAATCCGGCTCGCGCCTTCGCGGGCCAGGTCATAGACCCGCTGGTGGTAATCATCGAGGCCCACCTCGGCCAAACGCTCGCTGATGGTTTCGGCCTGGCCTTCCATCTGTACGGCAGCCTCGGCCAGGCGCTGGGTCTGTTGATCGCTGATCGCCAGATCGCTGCGCATCTGCTCGATGGCATGGAACAGACTGTCGAGCTGCTCGCGGTTGGTATCGGTGCCTTGGGCGATAGCGCTGACCTGGGTTTCGACACCCGCGGCGAGCCGGGCAATGTTCTCCAGGTGTTGGCCGGTGTGCTCGACTTGCTGCACGCCGCTGTCCAAGTCGCCAGCCAGTTGTCGGATCTGTTCAACCACCTGCGCAGTGCGCTGCTGGATATCCGCCACCATCACCCCGACCTCGCCGGTTGCCGCGGCAGTGCGCCCGGCCAGGCCGCGGACCTCGTCGGCCACTACCGCGAATCCGCGGCCATGCTCACCGGCCCGGGCCGCTTCGATGGCGGCATTGAGCGCCAACAGGTTGGTCTGGCTGGCGATCGATTGAATCACCAGGCTCACGCGCTGGATTTCGTCGCTGCGCACGCTCAGCGCTTCGATCAACTCACGGCTGTCATTGGCGCGCTGGCTGAGCTGATGCATGCGGCTGATGGATTCCACCAGTTCGCTGCGCCCGGCGACACTGCTGCGATGGGCCTCGCTGGCCGCGCCCAGCGCCTGCTGGCTGAGGTGCGAGGTGGCCTGCTCGGTCGCGATCATCGCCTCGGCATTGCTGACGATCTGCGCCGCGGCGCCCAGCTGCGACTGGACCTTGCCGGCCAATTGCTTGACCGAATAGGCCACCCCCGCCGCCGACAGAGCGTTATGGCTGGTGGTGTAGGAAAGATCGCGGGTCAGCTCGGCCAGGCTGTCGCTCGCCGCTGGCGCGGGAGTACTGGCCAGGCGTGAGCGCAGACGTGGCAACCAGACGATGAGCAGCGCCAGCGGCAGGCCCAGATACAACGACCAACCGCCCAATGTCATGCCGCAAAGCAGCAAAACCAGCGCGACGCTTTGCAAAGTCGGCGCAACCCAGCGCGCCGTGCCACCCGCCGCGGGCACCGAGGCCGACGCTGCCGCCGCCAGAGATCCGTCTGTCGCCATGTTTGTCACCCACATTTATCATTGTTATGCACGCATTAAACGCCACTACAAGGCCATTATCCATGGTCCATTAGTCGTGTTTTTTGCATCAGCTCAATGAGCATAGGCGAACAGGCGAAAGCAAAAAGATCGCAGCCTCCGAAAGAAGGCTGCGATCTTTTTCTGGAACGGAATCAGGCCTGACGCTGGTGCTTGTCGATCTGTTCGTGACGTTCCTGGGCTTCGATGCAGTACTTGGTGGTCGGGCTGATCAGCAGGCGCTTGAGGCCGATCGGCTCGCCGCTGTCGTCGCACCAGCCGAAGCTTTGGTCGTTGATGCGGTCCAGGGCCTGCTCCAGTTGCGGCAGCATGCGTTGGTCGCGATCGATGGCGTTGACCAGCCAGGTGCGCTCTTCTTCCACGGAAGCGGCGTCCGCCGGGTCGGCCGGGGTGTCCAGGCTCTCAATGGCGATTCGGTTCTGTTCGATGCGCTCGTGGGTTTCGACCTTCATGTTCTGCAACAGCTTGGTGAAGTAAGCCAGTTGCTCGGCATTCATGTAGTCATCCGCCGGCATGGCCAGCAACTTTTCCTTTGTCATTGATATCTCTATAAAAAAACGTGCATTAAGGCGAATTATGGAGCGTCCCGCACCGGACTTGGTACGAAAGGCGCCTGCGTGACTTCTCGTACCCGTCCTGAGCCGCCACGCTCACCGGGAAGGCGCCGTTTATTCCAAGCGCCACCCGGCACTCAATTTACGAGGGGCGGCAGTCTAAGGCCGAGTTGGGGTGTCAGCAACCGAAAACATGGGGAAAATGTCCGACAACCGCTTCAAATGCTGCCTCGACAGGCTTCTACCGGCCATCGGAGTGCGTTTATAACAAGAAATTCGCTTCAATGGCTGTATTAAGAAGACAAATGGCAACGCCACGCGGGTCAGGCGTGGCGCTTTGTCGCATCGGCAGTGACCTAGCGCTTGAGTTTGCGCTTGTTGCGGTATTGGTCGATGACCACCGCGACCACGATGATCAGCCCCTTGATGATGTCCTGGATATAGGCGTCGACACCGACAAAGGTGAAGCCGCTGGCCATCACCCCGAGGATCAGCGCGCCGATCACCGTCCCGGTGATGCGCCCCACCCCGCCAGCCAGGCTGGTGCCGCCGATCACCGCCGCGGCAATCGCGTCCAGCTCATAAGACATGCCCATGCCCGCCTGCCCGGTCGCCGCACGCGCCGAAGCCACCACGCCGGCGAGTCCCGCCAGCAGCCCGGCGATGCTGTAGACGATCACCAGATGACGCTTGACGTTGATGCCCGAGGTCCGCGCCGCCTGCATGTTGCCGCCGATGGCGTAGGTGTATTTGCCGTACTTGGTGTAGCGCAAGGCGATGTGAAAGATCACCGCCACCACCAGGAAGATGATCACCGGCATCGCGCCATGACCGATGGCCGTGTACGAATCAGACAGCATGCTCACCGGCTGGCCTTCGGTGTAGTAACGCGCCAGGCCACGGGCCGAGACCATCATGCCGAGGGTGGCGATGAACGGTGGGATGCCGGTAAGGGCGATGATGCTGCCGTTGATTGCGCCGGCCAGCAAACCGACCCCCAGCCCCGCCACCACCGGGATCCACACCGGCAGGTCGGTCAGGGAAGGAAACACCGCCCGGGCGAAATCCGAAGTCTGGGCCAGGCTGGCGGCAATCATCGCCGACAGCGCCAGTACCGAGCCGGACGACAGGTCGATGCCGGTGGTGATGATCACCTGGGTCACGCCGATGGCCAGCAGGCCGATGATCGACACTTGCAGGATCATCAGCACCAGGCGTTGCGAATTCATCAGGAAACTCTGGTCGCGCATGATCCAGCCGAACATCTCGAACACCAGCCCGATGCCGATCAGCACCAGGAAAATGCTCAGTTCCGTCGGCAACCGTCGACGCGTCCTGGCCGGTGCGGCCGCGGGTTTGTTTTCCAGTATCGCGTTCATAGCCATTTACCTTCGTTATCTGGGCGGACGGGCAATCAGGACAGGCCCGACGCCAGTTGCATGACTCGTTCCTGGGTCGCTTCGCTACGGTCGAGGGTGCCCATCAGGTCACCTTCGTGCATCACCATGACCCGGTCGCTCATGCCGAGCACCTCGGGCAGTTCCGAGGAAATCATGATGACCGCCATGCCTTCGCTGGCGAGGTAGGAAATGAGTCGGTAGATTTCCGCCTTGGCGCCAACATCGATGCCGCGGGTCGGCTCGTCGAGGATCAGGATGCGCGGGTTGGTCATCAGCCAGCGGGCCAGCAACGCTTTCTGCTGGTTGCCGCCGGACAAGGTGTCGATGCACTGCTCGAGGGACGGCGTCTTGACCCGCAATTTCTTGCACATTTCTTCGCACAGCGCGCGCAGGGCTTTTTGCTGGATGAAGCCGTTGCCGACGTAATGGGGCAACACCGCCATCTCCATGTTTTCCAGCACCGACAGGCAGGGAAACAGGCCGCTGAGCTTGCGGTCTTCGGTCAACAGGGCGAAGCCCTTCTCGATCGCCATGTGCGGATCGGTGATGCGCACCGGCTCGCCGTCCAGCTGGATCTCGCCGCCGGTGGCCGGGGTCACGCCAAAGATCGCCTCGGCGACATTGGTCCGGCCCGAGCCCATCAACCCGGCGATGCCGAGGATCTCGCCGGCATGCAGGTCGAACGACACGCCTTTGAAGATACCGTCCAGGCTCAGGTCGCGTACCGACAGCACCTTATCGCCGATGGGCTTGTCCCGCTCGGGAAACAACTGGCTCAACTCGCGCCCGACCATCATCGAAATCAGGCTGTCGCCGTCCATGCTGTCGGCCCGTTGCAGACCGATGTAGGCACCGTCACGGAACACCGCCACCTCATCGGCGATGGCGAACACTTCATTCATCTTGTGGGTGATATAGATGATGCCCTTACCCTGGGCCTTGAGGTCGGCGATGATCGAAAACAGATGCGCGACTTCCGTCTCGGTGATGGCCGAGGTCGGTTCGTCCATGATCAGGATGTCCGAGTCATACGAAACGGCCTTGGCGATCTCCACCATCTGCCGCTCGGCGATGCTCAGGTTGCCCACCTGCTCCTCGGGGTCGAGCTTGATTCGCAGGCGCTCCAGCAAGCGCGCGGTGCAGCGGTGCATCTCACCGTGGTCGATCATGTGCAGGCCGTTGAGCTGCTCACGGCCGATCCAGATGTTCTCGGCGATGCTCATGTGCGGCATCAGGTTCAATTCCTGGTGGATCATCGCGATCCCGGCCTGCAAGGCCGCCAGCGGGGTGTCGAAAGTGATCGGCTTGCCGCGCAGGCGCAGCTCACCGGCATCCGGCTGGTAGATGCCGGCGATGATTTTCATCAGCGTGGACTTGCCTGCGCCGTTTTCGCCCATCAAGGCCAGCACCGAGCCGGGGCGCACCCGCAGTTGCACGTCGGACAGGGCCACCACGCCGGGAAAACCCTTGCTGACGTTGACGACTTCCAACAGGTACGGTTCGTCAGGTAATGCGCCCGGCTGGAAAGTCGCCGCCGGGGCGCTCGTAGCAGTCGCTGATGCGAACATGGTCAGGTACTCCCTCGGCAAGATCGGCGCGGCGACCTTGCCTGTTTATTGTTGTGATGGAACGGGTGGGACGTCACTTGAACTGATCGACGTTCTCCGGCGTGATCAGGCGATAGGGCACCACGACGGATTGCATCTTCTCGCCCTTGGCCATTTTCACCGCCGTGTCGATGGAGCCATCGGCCTGGCCCTTGGCGTCCTGGAACACCGAGACCGCCATCTCGCCTTTCTTGATGGCGTTCAAGCCATCCGGCGTGCCATCGACCCCGGCAATCAGGACGCTGCCCTTCTCTTTGCCAGCGCCCTTGAGCGCCATGGCAGCGCCGATGGCCATCTCGTCGTTGTTGGACACCACGGCCTGGAAGTCGCGGCCCTGGGTCAGCCAATCGTTGACCAGGGTCATACCCTTGTCCCGCGACCAGGTGCCGGTCTGTTCCTGTTCGATCTTGATGCCCGGGTACTTGGCCAGCACTTCCTTGACGCCCTTGGTGCGGTTAGTGGTGGAATTGTTGGCCAGGTCGCCCAGCAAGATCACGATGTCGCCCTTGCCGCCCATCTTGTCGGCCAGGTATTGCATCTGCATGCGCCCGGCTTCCAGGTCATCGGAGGCCACGGTGACCACCCCTTCCGGTAATTTCAGATCGTCCGGGCGGCGGTTGACATACACCAGCGGGATGCCGGCGGCGACCGCGGCCTTGGTGATGCGCTGGGTCGCGGCGGTGTCCACGGGGTTGACGATGAGCGCATCGACCTTCTGGCTGATGAAGCTTTCCACCTGGCTGAGCTGCTTGACTACGTCACTGCGGGCATCTTCGAATTGCAGGGTAACGCCGTCCGGCAGGGACTTGGCTTTCTTGTCCATGGATTCGCGCAGGTAGGTCAACCAGGTGTCATCGAACTGGGACATGCTGACGCCGATCTTCAGGTCCGCCAGGGCAACGCCGCTGGCGAACATCAACGACAGGGCCAGCGAGGCAATACGGGTCTTGGTCTTCATGAACGGTCTTTCTCCACATTTTTGTTGGTCTTATGGATAAGGCGTGACGGACTTCAGGAACGCGGCAAACGAACGATCGGTGCGCCGGGCATGCAGCACACCACGGCACCCTTGCGCTGGATGCACAGGGATTCGAAAAAAGGAAGGATTGCGGACAGGCGCAAGGGCAGTGGCAGTGGCAGGTGAAACGTAGAGCGGTTGAAGGTTTTCATCGACGGTACCTGGCTGTGTTTCTTGTTTTTGTTTAGTTCGTCGTTCATTCAAGCCGAGCCTGGATAAACGCGAACAGGGTTGTCGGTCACCTGGAATCGACTTTATTGGAAAATATTTTCCATATCAACATATTTTAGAATTTTATTCGTTTTTTGTTCCATGTCCTACGGGGGTGGATAAACACACCACCACGCCTTGCTCAGCACTTTGCCTGGCAGCGTCCAGAACGCGCGTCGTGGCCAAGGCATCGCGGGCCGCCACCGGCAATGGGCCGTTGCCCTGCAACGCGGCTTGGAGGCGCTGGTAGAATTCCAGCCAGCATCCCCGCTCCGAGGCGACCCGCTCGCGCTCTGCGTCGTGTTCGAACCAGCCCCAGCGGCGGTGCTCCTCTGCGCCCCAGCGTTCGCCTTCGGTAGCCGGGCTCAACCCCGCCAATGCCAAGGCTTCCTGCCCGTCGAGGCCTTCGACGGTATAGCAGCCTTCGCTGCCGCTGACCCGGAAACGTGGGCGTGGAGCGTTTTGCACGCAATTGCCGCTCAAGTGGGAAATGACGCCACCGACATGGGTCAGTGACATGAAGAAACCGTTATCGAACGCGTGGCCCGGCTGTCGATAATCGAGCTCGGCGTAAACCCGCATCACCGGACCAAACAATTGCAGCGCCTGGTCCACCAGATGGCTGCCCAGGTCCCGCAGGAATCCCCCGCCACTGCCCTTACCCACCGAGGTCGGCGAGTAACGCTCGACGCTGGACTCGAAGCGAATCACCTGCCCGAGGGCGCCGGACGCGAGCAATTTGCGTACCGTGAGGAAATCCGAATCCCAGCGCCGGTTCTGGTAGACGCTCAACGGCACGTTGCGGCGTTCGGCGGCCAGCACCATCGCTTCGGCCTGTGCGGCGTCTAAGGCAAAAGGCTTATCGCTGACCACCGCCACGCCGTGCTCGATCACCTGCATCACGATGGCCGGGCGACCGTCCAAAGGGATAGACACGACCACCGCCTCGACACCCGCCGCCACCAACTGTTCGAGAGTGTCGAACGCCTGGACCTTCGGGTAATCGCTGGCCAGCTGCTGGCGCCGCTCGGCGGAGCGGGTCACCACGCCGATGAAGGTAGCCCCCGGCAGGCTGCTGATCAGCGGCGCATGGAAAAAACGCCCGCCCTTGCCGTAGCCTACTAATCCGATTCGCATGAAAGCTCCTTATCTGTATAGGGCGCCGGCGCCTGTGGGAGCGAGCCTGCTCGCGAAAGCGTCAGGCCCGCCAGCATCAATATCGCCTGACCCACCGCCATCGCGAGCAAGCTCGCTCCCACAAATTTGACCGAGTACTCTTGGGATAACACAGTCGACCGTGGGAGCGAGCTTGCTCGCGATAGCGTCGGGTCAAGCTGGATTGTGTGACCTGACACACCGCCTTCGCGAGCAGGCTCGCTCCCACAGTTTGATTGCATGCCCAAAGGGCATGTGCTCAGCCGTAGAACCGAGGCCGTTCGGGCAGCTCGACCTTGACGATCTGCCCGCTCTGCTGCGCTTCAATACACGCGTCCGCCGCCACCGCCGCGGCGAACCCATCCCAGGCCGAGGGGCCGCCCACCTGGCCGGCGCGCACGCCGTCGATGAAGGCCTGCAGTTCGACGTCGTAAGCGCCGATGAACCGGTCTTTCCAGTCCATCAGGATCGCATTGGAAAGCTTGGCGCCGCTGCGCAGTTGCACCTGGGACGGTTCTGGCAGCCTGGCGATGCCGGTCTCCCCCACCACTTCACACTGGATGTCGTAGCCGTACTGGCAATTGACGAACACTTCGACGTCGATGCGCGTGCCCTTGGCGGTTTCCAGCAGGACGATCTGTGGATCGCGCAAGTGCACCAGGGCCTTGCTGGTCTTGCGTGGAAACACGACCTGCACCGAGACGTAGTCGTCGGCGAGCAACCAGCGCAACACGTCCAGCTCGTGAATCAAGGTGTCGGTGATGGCCATGTCGGTCTTGTAGTTTTCGCCCACGCTGGGGTTGCGGTGGGCACAGTGCAGCATCAACGGCTCGCCGATCTGCCCGCTGTCGATCACCGCCTTGAGCGCCCGATAACCTTCGTCGTAGGGGCGCATGAACCCGACCTGTACCAGGCGCTTGCCTTGGGCCACTTCGGCTTCGACAATCCGGCGACAACCTTCGGCGGTAACGGCCAACGGCTTTTCACAGAACACCGGCTTGCCGGCCGCGATGGCCGCCAGCACGAATTCTTCATGACTTGGCCCCCAGGACGTAACGAGGATCGCCTCGACGTCCGGCGCCTTGATCAATGCATGGCCGTCGGGATAGACCTCGGCGGTCAACTTCAGGTCGGCCACCACTTTCGCCGCTTGCACCAGGTTGATGTCGGTCACCGCGACGACCTGGCTGTTGAGCAACGTCTGGCTGCAACGACGGATATGGTCCTGGCCGATGGCCCCGGTGCCGATGACGCCCAGCTTCAAAGACATGTGGAACTCCTTTCGTAGGGTTGGGGCAATCAGTATTGACGGGCCTTGGCCAGTCGTTCGTTGAGGGTCTTGGCGACGGCATCGGTGCGGGCGCTGGTTGAGACTTGCGCCACGCCGACCCGCCACCACGACAGGTACTTGTGGATCATGGTCTTGGGCAGGACCTTGATGTCGATCAGCGTCGAGACCGTCTGGAGTCGGGCGTCGGCCAGCGCGGCGTGCAGCTCCTCCAGTGTCTTGACCTTGTAGGTCTTGCAACCGTAGGCCGACGCGCTCATGGCGAAATCCACCGGCACGAAGGCGCCGTCGAGCCTGCCCGTCTCGGGGTTGCGGAAGCGGAACTCGGTGCCGAAGCTGTCCATGCCGTGTTCCATCTGCAGGTTGTTGATGCATCCGAACGTCATGTTGTCCAGTAGCACCACATTGATCTTGCGGCGCTCCTGGATCGAGGTGGCAAGTTCGGAGTGCAGCATCATGTAGGAGCCATCGCCCACCAGCGCGTAGACCTCTTTGTCCGGCTCGGCGAGCTTCACGCCCAGGGCGGCATTGACCTCGTAGCCCATGCACGAATAGCCATATTCGACGTGGTAGGTATTCACGCCCTTGCTGCGCCAACTGCGCTGCAAATCACCCGGCAGGCTGCCGGCGGCGGCGACAATGACGGCATCATCGGCCAGGGTTTCGTTGAGGGTGCCGAGCACGCGGCTCTGGGTCAGGCAGGATCCGGTGAGCTCGATGAACTCGCGAAACACCGCCGGGTCCATGTGGTCGTTGATTTCCGGGACGAAATCCTTGGCCTGGTAATCCGCCTGGTAGACCCGGTCCACTTCGGCGTCGAGTTGGGCCTTGGCATCGGCGATCTGCCCGCCCCATTCGGCGCGATAATCCCCCATCGCGGCCGACAAGGCCTCCAGGCCCGAACGGGCGTCGGCCAACAGTTGCACGCCGTCGAGTTTCAAGGCATCGCACGGGCTGATGTTGAGGTTGAGAAACTGCACCTCGGGATGCTGGAATAGCCATTTCGACGCGGTGGTGAAATCACTGTAGCGGGTGCCAATGCCGATGATCAGGTCCGCTTCCTTGGCCAGCAGGTTCGCCGCCAGGCAACCGGTTTCGCCGACGCCGCCGACGTTCAATGGATGACTGGAGACCACGGCGCTTTTGCCCGCCTGGGTTTCGGCGAAGGGGATGTCGAAACGCTCGGCAAAGGCCTGCAACGCGGCGTTGGCCCCCGAATACCTGACGCCACCACCGCAGATGACCAACGGCCGGCGCTTGCCCTTGAGCAGCGCCAGGGCATCGCCGAGCATCGCCTCGGTGGCCGGGCGACGGTCGATGCGGTGGACACGTTTTTGCAGGAAATAATCCGGGTAATCGTAGGCCTCGGCCTGTACATCCTGGGGCAGCGCCAGCGTCACCGCGCCGGTTTCAGCCGGGTCGGTCAGCACGCGCATCGCCTGGATCGCGGCGGTCATCAATTGCTCAGGACGGTTGATGCGGTCCCAGTATTTACTCACGGCCTTGAAGGCATCGTTGGTGCTGATGCTCAGGTCGTGGAACTGCTCAATCTGTTGCAACACCGGGTCCGGCTGGCGACTGGCATAGACGTCGCCGGGCAACAGCAACAAGGGAATGCGATTGGCCGTGGCGGTGGCCGCGGCGGTCAGCATGTTCGCCGCGCCAGGGCCGACCGAGGAACTGCAGGCGTAGATCCTGCGCCGCAGATGCTGCTTGGCAAACCCGATGGCGGCATGGGCCATGCCCTGCTCGTTGCGGCCCTGATGGACCACCAGGTCGCCGCTGTCCTGCTCCAGCGCCTGGCCCAGGCCCAGCACGTTGCCGTGGCCGAAAATGGTAAAGACCCCGGCGACGAACTTGCTCTGGACGCCATCGACCTCGATGTACTGGTTATCGAGGAATTTCACCAGGGCCTGGGCCATGGTCAGTCGTGTTGTGGTCATGCTTGCACCTTTTCAAACGCAACTCGGTCAAGTGTGGGAGCGAGCTTGCTCGCGATAGCGGTGTATCAGGCAACTGATATGTTGAATGGGCTGATGTCATCGCGAGCAAGCTCGCTCCCACAGGGGTTCCCCATCGTTTTGAGATCAGGTCAGGCCTGTGAGCTTTGCAGGTGGCTCATACTCGCCCCCAGCGCCTGGCGGATATCGGCCAGGTCATGGACGCTCTCGGCAAACGGCTCGAAGGACAGGTAGCCTTCATAACCGCCCGCGCGCAGCGCCTCGATCTGCGCGGCATTGCCGAGAATGTCAGCCTCGCCCACCAGCACTCGATGACCGTCGCGAATACTCGCCAACGGCGCCTGCGCATCCTCGACGCCGGAGATGTGCACCAGCCCGGTCAGTTCGGGGAAGAACTCCTGCTCGCCGGCCAGATGATGGTGGAAGGTGTCGTGCACCAGGCGGAACACATCCAGCCCGCCAATGCTCTTGATCGCTTCCACCGCCGTGCGCTTGCGCCGCAGCGAGCACTCCTCGAACCCCAGGGGTTCGATAAAACCGTAGATACCGAAGGCCCGCAGGATCGGCGCCAGTTCACTGAGGGCGGTACGCAGCCCCGCCGCACGCTCGGCTTCGCTGCGCGGGTCGGCGCGATCGTTGAGCGGGCACATCACCAGCCCCTCGGCGCCACACTCGCGGGCGTAGTCGGCCAGGCGCACGGCCTGGGCGCGGCGCTCCTCGTTCCAGACATCGAAGGGGTACAGGGCGTTGATCGACAGCACCTTGATACCGCGGGCCTCGCACAACTCACGGACGCGGGCCGGCGGCATGCCGTCTTCGATCTCGACCCCCTCGAGGTCGTTGCGGATCTCGATGGCATCGGTTTTCAACGCCAGGGCCAAGTCGATGAATGCGGGCAGTGACAGGCGTGGGGCAACCATTCGGTTCAAGGCAAAACGCAGGGGCTTGTTCATTGTTGTTCTCCCTCCGGCATTCATGGAAATGGATTATTGAGCAGTGGGCATGCTGAATTCGGGACCCTTGGCGATGCTGTCCGGCCAGCGCTGCATCACGCTCTTGTAGCGACTGTAGAAGCGCAGGCCTTCTTCGCCATAGGCATGGTGGTCGCCGAACAACGAGCGCTTCCAGCCGCCAAAGGAATGCCAGGCCATGGGCACCGGAATCGGCACGTTGATGCCCACCATGCCGACCTTGATGCTGTGGGCGAACGCCCGGGCGATGCCGCCGTCGCGGGTGAAGCACGACACACCGTTGCCAAACTCATGGGCGTTGATCAGCGCCACCGCCGTGGCGAAATCCGGCACACGGACGATCCCCAGCACCGGGCCGAAAATCTCTTGCTGGTAAATGCTCATCTCGGCAGTGACCTGATCGAACAGCGTCGCCCCGACAAAGAACCCCTGCTCCGCCCCCGGCACTTTGAAACCACGGCCATCGACGATCAAGCGAGCGCCCTCGGCCACGCCGGCATCGATGAACCCTTCGACCTTGGCCTTGTGCTCGGCGGTGACCAGCGGCCCCATGTCAGTTCCGGGCTGTTGGCCGTTGCCGACCTGCAACTGGTCGATGCGCGGCAGCAGGCGAGCGATCAGTTCGTCGCCGACCTCGCCCACCGCCACGGCAATGGAAATCGCCATGCAGCGCTCGCCGGCCGAGCCGTAGGCCGCTCCGATCAAAGCGTCCGCCGCCTGGTCGAGGTCGGCATCGGGCATGACGATCATGTGGTTCTTCGCCCCGCCCAGGGCCTGGACGCGCTTGCCGTTCGCGGTGCCCTGCTGGTGGATGTATTCGGCGATGGGCGTAGAGCCGACAAAGGAGATCGCCTCGATGTCCGGGTGTTGCAACAGCGCATCCACCGCCACTTTGTCACCCTGGACCACGTTGAACACGCCGTCCGGCAGGCCGGCTTCCGTCAACAAGCGGGCCATCAGCAAACTGGCGGACGGGTCGCGCTCCGAAGGTTTGAGGATGAAGCAGTTACCGGCGACCAGCGCCAGGGGAATCATCCACAGCGGCACCATCACCGGGAAGTTGAACGGCGTGACCCCGGCACAGACGCCCAGGGGCTGGCGCAGGTTCCAGTTGTCGATGCCACCGCCGATGTTGTCGCTGAAATCGGTCTTGAGCAGGCTCGGCGCACCGCAGGCGTACTCGACGATCTCGATGCCCCGGGTGACTTCGCCGTGGGCGTCGGAGAGTACCTTGCCGTGCTCGCGGCTGATGATCTGCGCCAACTCGTCGTGGTGACGGTCAAGCAGTTCCTTGAACTTGAACATCACCCGGGAACGGCGCAACGACGACTGCTCGGACCAGCTGGGAAAGGCCGCCAGCGCCGAAGCCACCGCTGCCTCGACGGTACCCGGTTCGGCCAGCGCCACCCGGGCCTGTACCGTGCCGGTAGCGGGATTGAAGACGTTGCTGAACCGCGCGGAGTCGTTGCTGTGCACCTGACCGTTGATGTAATGGCCTATTACCGGGGTGTCGCTCATTGTCCTGGTCTCCGTTGGAATGTTCGAATTCAGAGGTCGAGCAGCCAGCTATGCTGCGGATCGTTATGGAATTGCCAGACCCGCTTCGGACCGGCCATGACGTTCAGGTAATACGACTCGTACCCGTAGGGCACGCTGACCGGGTGGTAACCCTTGGGCACCACGACCAGATCGCTGTTTTCCACGGCCATGGCCTGGTCGATGCTGCGATCGTCGGTGTAGACCCGTTGGAACACGAAGCCCTGGGAAGGGTTGACCTGGTGGTAATAGGTCTCTTCGAGGAAGCTCTGGTGCGGCAAATCGTCGGTGTCGTGCTTGTGCGGCGGATAGCTGGACGAATGTCCCGACGGCGTGCGCACTTCCACCACCAGCAGCGAATGGGCCGGCTCGCTGTCCGGCAGGATGTCGCAGACGTAGCGGGTATTGGCGCCCTTGCCGCGCACGCTGCGCTTCATGCTCTCGGGACGGATCAGCCGTGGGCCGTACGCATTCGGCGCGCCGCCCGGCGCGGCGCACACCGCCACTTGCACATCGCTCAACGCGGTGATCTGGGCCTGGCTGCCGGGCGGCAGATACGCGGCGTAAGGGGATTTATCCTCGAATACCGACTGGCGATCGCCGAGGTTGTCCCAATCGAAGGCGCCCTGCCCCGGTGCTTCGCCCTTGAGGTTGATGCGGCCGCTGAGCAGTACCACGCACAATTCCCGCTCTGCGGCGGCCACCGGCAGGCTTTCGCCAAGGCTCAAGCGGTAGGCGGCAAAACCGACGTATTCCAGCGCGTCGCGCGGCAGTTCAACCATGGTCCGGTCGCTGGGATTGCTCTTGATTAGCAGGCTCATGGCGCAGTTCTCTCCTGCAACAGGGCACGCAAGGTGTCGTAGCCCTTCTTGGCATAGATATAACTCGGCGCCACCGCCGGGTCCTGCTCGGCTTCCACCACCAGCCAGCCCTGATAATCGGCAGCCAGCAGGACATCGAGCAACGCGGCGAAGTCGATATCGCCATCTCCAGGCACGGTGAACGTGCCGTTGATGATGCAGTCGGGAAAGCTCCAGAGGTTGTTGCGCGCCAACTGCACCACGGGTTTGCGCACGTCCTTGAAGTGCACATGGCAGATGCGCTCGATGTGTTTGCGCAGCACCTGCAGCGGTTCGCCGCCGCCCATGTAGCAATGGCCCGAATCGAACAACAGGCCGACCTCGCTGCCGGTCAGCGCCATCAGCTTGTCGATGTCCGAAGGCGATTCAACGTAGGCGCCCATGTGGTGGTGGTAGGCCAGGCGCACGCCTTGGGACAAGGTGAAGCGGGCCAGCTCGGTGAGCTTGTCGGCATAGGCCTGCCAGGCCTCGTCAGTGTGAAAGCGTGGCCGCTCGATCAACGGAATGCGCTGGCCCTGGATCGAATCGGCCACTTCGCCATAGACCAGCACCGTTGCGCCGTTCTGCGCCAACAGCTCGACATGGCTGGCGATGGCGTCGATCTCCTCGGCCGCCGAACGACGCGCCAAGCGACTCGAATACCAGCCGGAGACCAGCGCCAGGTCGTAAGGGCGCAACACGTCGCCGACGCCCTTGGCGTCCTTGGGAAACTTGCCATTGAGCTCGAAACCTTCATAGCCGATTTCCTTGCCTTCGCTCAACGCCGTGCTCAACGGCGTCTCGCCGCCTAACGATGGCAAGTCGTCGTTGCTCCAGGAAATCGGGTTGATGCCAATTCGAATAGCGGGCATGGCTGCACCTTTTATTGTTGTCTCTAATGTTCAACCGATCACCTGTGGCGAGGGAGCTTGCTCCCGCTCGGCTGCGAAGCAGACGCAAAAACCAGTGGCTACGGTTTACCTGTCGCATCGGGGTAGCTGACTTCGGGACTGCTTCGCAGTCCAGCGGGAGCAAGCTCCCTCGCCACAAAAGCCCTGTATCTCAGGCACGCGCAGCACGCCAGGCCTCGATCAATTCCACAAACCGGTCCTGCACATCCCGGATCAGCGTTTCATCATCGATCTCCCCGGCCAGCCAGGCCCGGCTCGGTTCCTGGAAGATCGTGCGGCCCACGGCGAACCCACGGCAGGTGGTGCTCCGACGGGCCTGGCGAAAGCCTTCGGCCAACGCGGCGGCAGGGGCGTTGAGGCCCAGCAGCACCACGCCACGGCAATACGGGTCGCGCTGTTGAATCAGCTCGTCGAGCTGCTGCCACTCCTCCGCGCCCTGGGCTTCGATCTTCCACCACGCCGGGAAGATACCCAGGTTGTAGAGGCGCTTGAGGGCACGATAGAGCACGTCCGGGTGCGGTGATGGATGATCCTTGGGCGGTATGACTTCCAGCAACAACTCATGGCCGCTGGCCTGGGAGGCCTTGTACAACCCCATCAATTGCGCCTCTTGCTCCAGGCGCAGCAGCGGTTCGTCGTCAGGATGAAATTGCACCAGGCATTTGATGATCTGCTCTTGTGGCCAGGCAATCAGGTTGCTGCCGATGGAACGGCCGTGTTCGAACGCCAGCGGCCGTGAACCTTGCACCTCCACCGGTCGCGCCACCCACCAGCCGCGCCCGGTGGCAGCGTTCAGCGAATCCTGGCCGAAACGCTGGTCGGCCAGCAGACCGACGTCGGCCTCGATGCCCTGGTGCCGCAGGTCGGCTTCGACCCGCGCCACGGCCTGGATGAATAATTGCTTGAGCTCGCCAATGCTGCTCAACTCGCGACCGCCCTTCTGGGCCAGCTCCACCAATTGTCCGCGATGGTCGAAGGCAAAGATGAACAACTGTTTCCAGGCCTTGCGGGGCACGCTGACCTGGTGCAGCCGTTGCAGCACGGCATCCTGATCGGGCCGGGTGATCGGCACCGGGCTTTGAAATAGATAGTCGAGCTCGGCCCGGGTCGGCATCGCCGGGGCGCAGGCATGGCGCGACACCACCAGGCCGCCGCAGGCATTGGCCAACTGGCAGCAGCGTTCATCGCTGGCATCTTCCAGCCAGCCGGCAAGAAAGCCCGACATGAACGCATCACCGGCGCCCAGTACGTTCAAGACTTCGACTCGAACACCCGGGTAAATCGCACCGTCTTCGAGCCGGGCCGGGATGGCGCCATGGATCACCGTGCAGCCCTGGGGGCCGAGCTTGACCACCAGGGTCGCCGCCGTCAGCGAGCGTACGGTGCGCAGCGCGGTCAGCAGGTCTTCGCTACCGCCGGCAATGAGGAATTCTTCTTCGGTGCCAACGATCAGGTCGAAACGCGGCAGGATGCCTTGCACATGCTGGCTGACCTTCTGGTCGGCCACGAACCGGGTCTCTCCGTCAGCCTTGGCCGCCAGGCCCCAGAGCACCGGCCGATAGTCGATGTCGAGGACGCGCTTGACCTGGTGCTTTTGCGCGTAGTCCAGGGCCTGGATACTGGCCTGGTAGACGCCATCGGTGGAGAAATGCGTGCCGGTGATCAGCAGGGCCTTGCTGGCGGCAATGAAGGTTTCGTCGATGTCTTCGGCGCGCAGCGCCATGTCGGCGCAATTTTCCCGGTAGAACACCAGGGGAAAGGTTTCCCGGTCCTTGATACCCAGCAGGACCATGGCCGTCAGGCGTTCGGGATCGACCTTGATGCCACTGACATCGCAGCCTTCGCGGGCGAGGGACTCCACCAGGAAGCGCCCCATGTGGTCGTCCCCGACCCGGCTCAGCATCGCCGACCGGAGCCCCAGGCGTGCCGTGCCGAAGGCGATGTTGGCAGAGGAACCGCCCAGGTACTTGGCGAAGCTCGAAACATCTTCCAGGCGCGCGCCGACTTGCTGCGCATAGAGGTCGACGCCCAGGCGCCCCAGGCAGATCACATCCAATTGACGCCCACTGGCAAAACGAGTCTGGCCCATGCTGGCTCCTGTTATTTTTATCAGCCTGCGTTTGTCGCCGACACCGGCGCCAACGCTGTTGGTGAATGCAGACTAAAACGAGCCGAGGGCAATAATCAATAATTATTCTATAAATTTTTTACGTGGAATATTTTTTCCAATACGCTACAACCCAGGCGAACCAGACACAGTGCATCGTTTCAGCACTGCTGCAACATTTGTTCGCCCATGATTTTCCCCGCGCCTACGCTGTAGACTGCGACCAGCCAACCTATTGTCGAGGGCCGGCCTTTTTCCGGGCCGCCCTATAAGAACAAGCCAGAAGGATTTTCTATGACCCGCCCCGATGATCTGCCGGCGCCGACCGAGAGCGCGTCCGAACCCGCCCTCCCGAGCCCGCCGATCAATGCCGAGCGCCTGTTGCAACTGATCACCGATGAATACGAAAGCCTGCCGCGCCAGCTCAAACGCATCGCCAGCTACATGAGCCAGCAGAGCGACCGGATCATGGTCGATCGCATCAGCGACATCGCTCGGGAATGCGAAGTGCACCCTTCGGCCATCGTGCGGTTTTCCCAGCGCTTCGGCTTCAGCGGGTTCAGCGAAATGCAGGCGCTGTTTCGCGAGGCGTATACCCACAAGACCACCCCGGTGCAGAACTACCAGCAACGCATTCGCAGCATGATCGCCAACAAGTCGCAGAAGGCCAGCGCCGGCGATCTCGCTCGAGAATGCGTCAACGCCACCCTGTCGGGCATCGAGCGCCTGGGGCTGGAACTCGACGACGAGGCGTTCGAAAAAGCCGTCGACCTGGTGGTCAACGCCGACAACATCTACGTCGTTGGTGTGCGGCGCTCGTTCGCGGTGGCCGATTACCTGGTCTATAACCTTCAGCACACCAACAAGCGTATTCACCTCGTGTCGGGCCTGGGCGGCAGTTATCGCGAGCAGATGCGCAGCGTCCGGGCCAATGATCTGGTGATCGCCATCAGCTTTACCCCGTACGGCAAGGAAACCCAGCACTGCCTGCGCATCGCCCAGCATCACCAGGCCAAGACGCTGATCATCACCGACAGCAACCTGTCGCCCCTGGCCAAGCGGGCCAATGCGGTGCTGCTGGTGAACGAAGGCAGCTCGTTCGCCTTTCGCTCGTTGAGCGCCACCCTGTGCCTGTGCCAGGCGCTGTTCATCGCCGTGGCCTACCGGCTTGAACTCAAGGTTGATGAAATCCACGAACAGGTCGGATTCGAAGATTGAGCCCGGCCTGAAACAAACCGCTGAAGGAGAAGCCATGAAGCTGATCGGCATGCTGGACTCGCCCTATGTACGACGCGTCGCCATTACCGCCAAGCGCCTGGGCATCGCCCTGGAACACCAATCGGTTTCGGTGTTCAGGCATTTCGAGCAATTCCAGGGCATCAACCCGGTGGTCAAGGCCCCGACCCTGGTGCTGGATGATGGCTCGGTGTTGATGGACTCGACCTTGATCATCGATTACCTGGAAACCTTGGCCGGGCCCGGGAAGAGCCTGATGCCGAGCGATCCGGGGCAACGGTTGCAATCGTTGCAACTGATCGGGTTGGCATTGGCGGCGTGCGAAAAATCGGTGCAGATCTATTACGAACGCACTTTGCGCCCAGCACAAATCCAGCATGAGCCGTGGCTCGCGCGGGTGTCGGGCCAGTTGCTGGCGGCATATGGCGAGTTGGAAAAGGCATTGGTGAAACAACCATTGCCCACCGATGGCTCGCTCGACCAGGCCGGCATCAGCGTCGCGGTGGCATGGACTTTCACCAACCTGTTGGTGGCCGATCAGGTGCAAGGCAAGGCTTTCCCGCAGATCAGCGCGTTTACCGCTTATGCCGAAGGCCTGGAAGCGTTTGTCAGTACACCGGTGGAGTAACCTCCCATAGTACAAAACCTGTGGGAGCGAGCTTGCTCGCGATGACGGCACACCAGTCACCATCGATGTCGACTGTCCTGATGCTATCGCGAGCAAGCTCGCTCCCACAAAGGACTTGTGCTTGACGAAAAACCTGCGACCAGCCGAAAAACAATGTGGGAGCGAGCTTGCTCGCGATGGCGCCAGCGCATCAACATTGATGTCGACTGACACGCCGCTTTCGCCAGCAGGCTCGCTCCCACACAGGACTTGTGCTTGACGAAAAACCTGCGACCAGCCGAAAAACAATGTGGGAGCAAGCCTGCTCGCGAAGGCGCCAGTGCATCGACATTGGCATCGACTGACACGCCGCTTTCGCGAGCAGGCTCGCTCCCACACTGGGTTCGACCCGGCTCTCAGGCCGGTTGCATTTTCCTCGGTTCTGCAACCGCCGCCACTTCAAACCGGTCCGCCAGGAACGGTGTGATGTCCAGCGGCAACGGCTCGTCGTTCACCAGTTTGTCCAGCAGCACCCCGGTGATGGCCGAGGTCAGGATGCCGGTGCGAAAATGCCCGCAGGCGTTGAGGTAGCCCTCCACGCCGCGCATCGGCCCAAGGATCGGCAACTCATCCGGTGAGCCGGGACGCAGGCCGGCCCAGGTGCGTTTCAGGTTGATGTCGGCCAGTTGCGGGATACACCGCACCGCGCCTTGCACCAATCCCTCGATTTCAGGGTAGGTGGTGGTCACGTCGAACCCTTTGTCTTCCGTGGTGCTGCCGATCAGGATCTCGCCGTTGTCCTTCTGCGCCACATAACAATCGCTGGTGGTCAGGCATCCGCTGAGGATTTTCGGCATGCGCTCGGTCAGCAGGATCTGCCCCTTGACCGGTTTGACCGGAATCCGCACGCCCGTCGCCTGCTCGCTCAAGTCCGCCGCCCAGGCGCCGGCAGCATTGATCAACGTCCGGCAGTTGAAGTTGCCGGCTTCGGCGGTTTTCACCCCTGTCACCCGACTGCCATTACGCAACACGTCAGTCACATCGGTGTTGAAGAACAGATCAACACCATTCTGCCGCGCGCCCTCGGTGTAGGCGTCGGCCAGGCGGAATGGGCTGACCTGGTGGTCGCAGAGAAACTCCAGCGCGCCCAAGGCCTCATGGCTGACACTCGGCTCGGCCTCGCGCAACGCCGCCTGGTCGAGCCAGCGCACCTGATCAGCCAGGTGGGGAATGCAGGCGACAATGTGTTCGGCGTAGGAGCGGTCCTCATCGTCATAGATCACGAACTTGAGCCCGGTCTCTTCAAACTTGAAATCCATGCCGTGACGCTCGATCAGTTCCCTGTGCAATTGCGGATACATCGCATTGGACTGCAAGGCGAAATCGAAAAACGAGTCGGGCAGGATATGCGGCGTGCTGGCATCCACCGCCACGGCGGCGCCTTGGGCCTGGCGCTTGCGGTTGGCCGACATCATGCGGAAAAAAATCACCCCACAGCCCAGCCCCACCGATTCGCCGATGGCCCACAGGCCGCCGGCGGACGCGCGGGTGGCGTTGCCTGGACGCTTGGCATCGATCAGGGCGATCTTCAGGTGCTTGCGCTTGGACAGTTGATAGGCGCAGGACGCCCCGATCACCCCACCACCGGCGATCACTACGTCATAGTGCCTGATCATGGGATAGCGCCTCCGGGTCGTCGTTCTGGAACGCAGAGAAAGGAATCGGATCGATCGGAAAACGTGGCCGTAGCCAGCCCACATCGGTCCGTCCGGTAGCTTCGCGCAGGCGGTCGCTGCAGTAGCCGACACACAGGCGACCCTGGCAATCGCCCATGCTCACCCGGGTGCGCATTTTCAGGCTGGCCATGTCTTGCACGCCCTGTTCAAGGGCGCGGTCGATGTCCGCGCGGGTGGCGTGTTCGCAACGGCAGATCACCGTATCGGCGGCTGGCAGCGCGGTTTGCCCGGCGCCGCGCCGGGTGTAGCGATCAACGGCGGCGCGAAAGCGAATGATCCGGTCCAATTGGACCTGATAGCGCCTGCGGCGCCCTAGCGCCGTGGCCTCATCCAGGACATTACGCTGCAGCAGGACCGACAACGCCGCGATGCGCCCGCTCAACATGGCCGCTTCACCGCCGCGGATCCCGCCCATGTCGCCCGCCAGGTGGATATGCGCTTCGCTGCTGCGCTGCCAGGCATCGGACACGGCGCGCAGGTAGCCGTCCTCGCTGAAGCCATGGTCAAGCCCCATCTGCTGGCTCAACTGCGTGCGCGGAATAAACCCGTAGCCGACCGCCAGCGTCTCGGCCGACAGCTGTTCGGCCTGTCCGAGGTCCGGCTTCCAATCGGCGGAGTAAGGCGCAACGGTCACGCTGCTCAGTTCACCCGCGCCCTCGGCGCGCACCACGCCCCAACCATAGCGCACCCGGATGCGGTGCCGCTTGAGGTACGCCAGCATGCCCAGGCCATCGAGAAACAATTGCGGTTTGTTCAATAACGCCAGGCTTTCCTTGGCGATCCTGCCGAAGGCACAGGCTTCGTAGACACCCGCCACGGTGACGCCCGAGGCGTGCAGCTGGCAGGCTACCAAGGGCAGCAACGGGCCGGTGCCGGCAATCACCACCGGGCTCGGCGGCTTGACCACGCCACTCTTGATCTGCAATTGCAGGCCACCGAGCATCATCACCCCCGGCAGTGTCCAGCCGGGGAACGGCACACTACGTTCATGACAACCGGCTGCCAGGATCAACTGGGAATAGGCCACTTCCCGCAAGCGCTCGTCGCCGTCCAGCAGCATCAGGGCCCGGACGCCCTCGGCACCGATGACCCGACTGCCCAGTCGCACATCAATCAGGCCGGCGTTGCGCTGGAATTCCCCATGGAGCTTTGCCAGGGCCTCACTGTAGCGCGCCCCGAGGTAGTCCAGGCTCACCCCATCGCGCAACGGCCCGCGGTACACCACGCCGCCCACGCGTGGCGCTTCTTCGAGCAGCGTGCAACGCAGACCATTGGCGGCCAGCTCGATGGCCGCCGCCATACCCGCCGGCCCGCCGCCGACAATCACCGGATCGAGGTTCATGGCGCCTCCGTTGCGGCGATGCGATTGACCCGGGTTTCGATCTGCATGCCCGGTCGCACCAGCGTCTGGCAGGCCCGTCGCTTGTGGCGGCCATCGATCCTGACGAGGCAGCATTGGCAAATGCCCATGCCGCAGTAGGCACCGCTCACCTGGCCGTGGTCGTTGCGGGCCACCTGGCGTTGGCCCATGGCCTGGATGACGGTGAGTACGGTCTCACCCTCGGCGGCGTCGACAGTCTGGCCGTCCAGGCGAACGCTCATGTCGGCCCGTTTCAGCGGTTGAATATCGAATTTACGGCGTAGAACATTCTGGGAGTTGATCATGCGACTCATCCTTAAGGTTCAGTAGGTCTCGGCTCCTTGCGCCACTTGCCACCAGCTTCTCGTCAGTGCCCGCCAGCGACAGCGCGGCGGAACACAGCGAGGGACGCAGCATGATGGTGCGTGCCGGAATATGTTAGGGATTATTTGTGACGAAGTATTGATCCAGGCCAGGGAATGCATTTGCCGGCGCCCATGAACTTTTTTTCAGAAAGCCGACAGGTAATCTTTGGCAGAATGCTGCGCAATGGCTCCACTTCCCAACCGGTAACGCCCATGAACCGTATCCTGACCATCGAAGACGACGCCGTGACCGCCCGTGAAATCGTCGCCGAACTGACCCGCAACGGCCTGGACGTCGACTGGGTCGACAACGGCCGCGAGGGCCTGGAGCGGGCGGTCAGCGGTGACTATGACCTGATCACCCTCGACCGCATGCTGCCTGAACTCGACGGCCTGGTGATCGTCACCCAGCTGCGCAGCATGGGCGTGGCCACGCCGATCCTGATGATCAGCGCCCTCTCCGATGTCGACGAGCGGGTGCGTGGCTTGCGGGCCGGTGGCGACGATTACCTGACCAAGCCGTTCGCCACCGACGAAATGGCCGCCCGGGTCGAAGTGCTGCTGCGCCGCAACAACGGCGCCCGCGAGCCGGAAACCGTGCTGCGGGTGGCGGACCTGGAGCTGAATCTGATCAGCCGCGAGGCCAGCCGCAACGGCCAGTTACTGAGCCTGCTGCCCACCGAATACAAGTTGCTGGAATTTCTGATGCGCAACAGTGGCCAGATCCTCTCGCGCATGATGATTTTCGAAGAAGTCTGGGGTTATCACTTCGACCCGGGCACCAACCTGATCGACGTCCACATCGGTCGCCTGCGCAAGAAGATCGACCCGCCGGGCCTGGAACCGCTGATTCGCACGGTACGAGGCTCCGGCTATGTCATTGCTGAACCCCGCTAAGGGCTGGCGCTCCTCCAGCAGCCGCCTGCTGGCGCTGTACAGTTCGCTGTTCGTGATCTGGAGCGCGATCCTGATGGGGGTCATGTATTACGAGGTGTTCGGCTACCTCGACAGCCTCGCCAAGCATTCCCTGATGCAGCGCCAGCACCTGTTCGCGCGCATCCATGGCGAACAGCTGGAAGACGCGCTCATGGCCAGCCTGTCGCTGGATGAACGCGGCGTCGACGCCTACGGCCTGTTCGACCCGCAGCTGCGCCATCTGAGCGGACCGATCCAGCGCATCCCCGCCGACCTGCCGCTGGACGGCAAGATCCATATGCTCGGTGGCTGCGTCGACTCCGACGACCCGATGATCCCCTCCGACAGTTGCGACGCGGTCGCGACCCGGACCCAGGACGGCCGCTGGCTGGTATTGGCGCGGGACAACGGCTCGCTGTTCGCCGTGACCCGCATCATCCTGCACGCGCTGCTCTGGGGGGTCTCGTTGACTATCCTGCCGGGCATCGCCGGCTGGCACCTGTTGCGACGTCGACCGCTGCGGCGTATCCGCGCCTTGCAGGCCAGCGCGGAAGCCATCGTCGCCGGCGACCTGACCCATCGCCTGCCGCTGTCGAGCCGTCGCGATGAACTGGACATGCTGGCAGCCATCGTCAATGCCATGCTCGATCGCATCGAACGGCTGATGAATGAGGTCAAGGGCGTCTGCGACAACATCGCCCATGACTTGCGCACCCCGCTGACGCGCCTGCGTGCCCAGCTTTATCGCATCCAGCAGGAGGCCGCGGACGGCTCCCCGGAAGCGTTGCAGATGGATCAGGTGATCGCCGAGACCGATACGCTGATGGCGCGGTTTCGCGGTCTGTTGCGGATTTCGGAACTGGAGGACCAGCAGCGCCGCTCCGGTTTCGTGCGTCTGGATCCGTTGCAGTTGTTGCACGAACTGCATGACTTCTATCTGCCGCTGGCCGAGGAACGCGAGCTGGTGTTCAAGCTGGAAGTGCCCGACACCCTGCCCTTGCTCAACGGTGACCGGGCATTGTTGTTCGAGGCGGTGTCGAACCTGTTGAGCAACTCGATCAAGTTCACCCCATCGGGCGGCGAGGTGATCCTGCGGGGCGTCGACCAGGGCGACAGCAGCCGCATCGAAGTGCTCGACTCAGGCCCTGGCATTCCCGAGGCGGAACGCAAGGCGGTGTTCCGGCGCTTCTACCGCGCCGAGGGCAGCAGCCAGCACGGCGGCTTCGGCCTGGGCCTGTCGATCGTCGCGGCGATTGTCACGCTGCACGGGTTTACGCTGGAGGTGGATCGCAGCGAGCTGGGCGGGGCGCGGTTGGCGCTCGATTGTCGGGCGACGCTGCTTTGATTACGCAGTCCCATTGATGACGCGGTCTCCGTGGCGAGGGAGCTTGCTCCCGCTCGGCTGCGCAGCAGTCGCAAGCTGTTAAACGCGATGTGCCTGGGGACTGCCGATTCGACAGGTTTGGGATCGCTGCGCGGTCCAGCGGGAGCAAGCTCCCTCGCCACGGGGGATCGCGTCGGGCTTAAGAATCAGGCCGGATCGCTGCGATGCAGCGGCGTGTTGTACAGCTCATAACGCAGTTCATCGATCAGCTTGTTCAAGCCTTCCTCGGAGCGGATGCTGTCGACGCTCATGCCGCTCACCACCAGGTCGACCTCGCCGCTTTCCTGGCGGTACAGGCGAATGGTCAGGGTGCCGTCGCCGTTGAGGCTGCATTCACAGGCCAGTGGCGCAAAGCTTTGCTCGAGACGGGTACGTAACGGAGCCAGATGGGTCATCTGTGTACCTCAGCTTCGAAGTCGCAAATGACCGGTGGCCGGCCTCCTGGCTCCCATAGACGTCCTGTGGATCTCACACTTGAAGGGTTTGCTGCACATCGGGGCGTATTCCTTGACTGTTTCGTGGGGACGCGGCGTTCAACAGCAATGCCGCACCCCTCCAGCCTAGGGAGGTTATAGCCTGCGCAGAACCTGAATTTGCACCAGAATACCAGGTGCATTTGCACTGGCTATCATGGTGCCTTTATCCGCCATTCGTTCGCGAACAAGCCCCGCTCCCGCGCCCAGACAATCGCCTCGCTACGACTATGAACGTCGAGTTTCGAATACAGCGTCGCCACGTGATTGCGCACGGTGTTGGGGGCCAGTTTCAAGCGCGCGGCGATTTCCTTGTCGGCCAGGCCCTCGCAAATCAGCCCCAGTACGTCACGTTCGCGGGCGGTCAGCTCAGTGAACGACGTCGTGGGGGTCTGCGCATTGATACTCTTCACGTTGGCCAGTTTTTCGATCAGCGTACGGCTGAACCACGACGCGTCCTTCATCACTTCTTCGATGGCCGCTACCAGCTCCAGCTCCGAGCGCTTGCGTTCGGTGATATTCATCAGCACCAGCAGGAAACATGGCTTGCCCTGGATGATGACGGTATCGGCCGCCACTTCGCAGTCGATCTGCTCCCCGCCTTTCTTGTGCACCTTGACGTCGACCCTGGACACGGTGGCAGTCTTTTCCAGGCGCCCGAACAACGTCGCCGCCGCTTCCTTCTCGAGGAAGCCGATCTCCTCCACGGTCTTGCCCAACAGCTCTTCGCTGGCATAACCCGTCGCCTGGAGGAAGGCCTCGTTGATTTCCGCCAGTTGCAGCTCGGCGCTACAGATCAGCGTCGGCACCGGTGACAGCCGGAACGACTTGGCAAAACGCTCCTCGCTCTGGCGCAGCGCCGTTTCGGCCTTGCGCCGCGGCTCCATGTCCATGAACGAAAACAGCATGCAGTCTTCATCGTGGAGGTCCAGCGGCTGGCCAGCGACGATCACCTGTTTGTTGGTGCCATCGGGCAAGCGCAGTTCGGCCTGCATCTGCGGGATGGTCGCGCCCTGCCCCAGGCGCTCGACGGCCAGATCGCGCTTTTCGGCAGCCTCGAGCACATCCAGTTCATACACCGAACGCCCGATCACCTCTTCGCGGCTGTAGCCAGTCATTTCCAGGAAACCCGCGTTGACCTTGATATAGCGCAAATCGCTGAGACGGCAGATCACCGCTGGTGCCGGGTTGGCGCCGAAGGTTTTCTCGAAGCGCTGTTCGGCGCTGGCCCATTCCGTGGCATCGCTGAGAATCAGCACCAGGTATTCCGGCTCGTCGTTGCGGTCGGTCAGCACCATGCTGCGGATGCGGTGCACCCAGGTGCGGTCCGGATCGGCCACGGGCGTGACCTCCACCAGCACATCGCTGAATTCGTCGCCGCGAGCGACGCGGGCGATGGGATAGTTGTCTTCGGGGAGCGAATGGTTGTTGCGATAACGCAAATTGAAACGCCGGGCGTACTCCTTGGCGTTGGCGCCCAACTCGCCAAGCTCCTCGACTCCGTGCATGGTCAAGGCCGCTTCGTTGGCCCAGGCAATCGTCTGGTCGACTTCGATCAGCATCACGCCATCCGATAGCCCGGCGATGATCTGCAGCAGTTGGCGGCGATTGGTATCGGTGCTCGGGACTTCCAGATTCATTGGATCTCCGTGGGGGTCAGAAACGCATGGAGGTTACGACTCCTGCACGAGTGACGCGTTCCCTGTGCAGGAAACGGCTTTCTTCTGCGGGTCATTGCTGTTCGGCGGCCGTGTCGATGCTCACCACCACCGACATCCCCGGCCGCAGGCGTTCACTTTCGGGCTGGTCCGGATCCACGGTGATGCGAACCGGAACGCGCTGGGCAATCTTGACGAAATTGCCGGTGGCGTTGTCGGCCTGCAGCAGGCTGAACTCGGAACCGGTGGCCGGGGAAATGCGTTCGACATGCCCCTGGAAGCGGCGATGGCCGAGGGCATCCACGGTGAAGCTTGCCGGCTGACCGACCCGTACCTTGTCCATCTGGGTTTCCTTGAGGTTGGCGATCACCCACTTCTGGTTCGGCACCAGCGCCATCAACTGCGCTCCGGAATTGACGTAGGCGCCCAGGCGCACGCCGATCTGCCCCAGCTGACCGTCCCGTGGCGCCAACACGCGCGTGTTGGACAGGTCAATGCGCGCCAGTTGCACCGCCGCCTCGGCGCTGGCGACAGCCGCTTCCAGGGAGCCGCGGTTGACGATGACGGTTTGCCGGTCCTGACGGGCAATTTCCAGGCTGGCCTGGGCCTGGGCGACGGCCGCGGTGGCTTGGGCGCTGGCGGCGCGACTGATATCCAGTTCACGCCTGGACACCGAACCGTCCTTTATCAACGCCTCGTTGCGGCGCAGGTCGGCGGCGGCTTTGTGGGCCTGGGCCTGGCTGTCGGCCAGCGCGGCCTGGCGCAGCTTGATGCTCGCCTCGGCGCTGTTGCGCTGCTGTACGACGTTGGCCAGGGCCGCCTGTTGCACCGCCAGCTGCGCCAGCGCCTGGTCGAGCCGTTGCCGGTAGATGCGGTCATCCAGGCGCACCAGCAGATCGCCGGCCTTGACGAACTGGAAGTCCTGCACCGGGACTTCATGGACGTAACCACTGAGCTGCGGCCCGATAATCGTCACCTGCCCGCGCACCAGAGCATTCTCGGTGGTTTCCACGGCGCTGCTGAACGGCGGCAATTGCCAGGCATAAAGCACCACCAGCACGCCGACAATCGCCACTGCGGCGAATCCGAGGGATGAAAGCACCCGCACTCGCAGAGAGCGCGGTTTTGTCGCCGGAGCGGCAGGAGGCGCCTGGTCTTCCGGCGTATCGGCGATGGCGTTGGTGGTCGTGGTGGTCGGCTCGGTCATGGAGAAGTGGCACCGCTGGGTTGTGTCGAAGGGGCAGGCGCTGCGGCGGCGGGCTGGGTGGTGCTCATCAGCCACAGGGCACGAATGGAAATCCAGATCATGGTCAGCACGGCGATCACCGCGATCAGCATGAACACGTCGTTATAGGCAAGTATGTTGGCTTCGCGGGTAGCGGCCGTGGCGAGGCTGCGAAGGCCTTGCAGGTGACGCAGGCCCGGATCGGCAATCAGCGAACCCACCGCCGAACCGCCGCTGTCCACCCGCGCGGCGACGCGAGGGTCGAACTGACTCAGGTTCTCCACCAGATGGCTGGAATGGAATTTCTCGCGTACCACCTGGAACGTGCCGAGCACCGCGGCCCCCACCAGGCCGCCGAGGCTCTGGCAGATCCCGAACAGCACGGAAAAACTCACCAGGTTTCGCGGGTTGGTCAGCACATTGCGCACACCCAGGATCATCGTCGGCCCGAGGAAGAACGTGCTGCCGAATGCCAGCAGGAACTGGCTGAAATACATGTTTTGCGGACGGCTCAGGTTGTTCGAATAACTGTCCATCACCGACCCCGTGGCCATCAACGCCAGGGAAATGATCAGCGGCATGAACAGGTGCGCCGGGTTGATCGTCAGCGCACTGGTCACCAGCCCGGCGATACTGCCGATCAGCATCACCACATAAAGGCTGTGCATCTGCTGGCTGCTCATGTTCAGCGCTTGCAGGAAACCCACCGCCCCGGTGGACTGTTCCGAGGTCACCATGCGGATCAGAATCACCGCCAGGGCCAGGCGGATCATCACCCCGCTGCCGAGCCAACGCGTCATCAGCATCGGGTTGCTGCGGTTATGTTCGATCGCCAGGCCTGCCATGATCAGCACGATGGAAGCCGCCGAGGCCACGCCGATCCATGGCGCTTCCAACCACCAGTCGATGCGCCCCAGCGACAACACCGCGCACAGCAAGGCGACGCCGCTGGCGAGCACGGTGAAGGTCAGGAAGTCGAGTTTTTCAAAGGTCTTGAAGCGATCACCCGGCGGCAACTTGAGCAGCAGCACGCAGCCCAGCGACAGCAGCGCCATGCCCAGCTCGAACAGGTACAAGCCGCGCCATTCGGCGGTTTGCAGCAGGTCTTCAGAGAACAGCCGGGCCATTGGCAGCGCCAGCTGCGAAGTGCCCAAGCCCAACACCAGCGCCTTGAGCCGCCACTTGGCCGGGAAAGCCTGGACCATGTAATACAGGCCCAGGGAGCTGAGGGCCGCACCCACCATGCCATGGGCCGCACGCACGGCGATCGCCGAGTTCAGGTCGTTGACGAACAGATGGCCGAAGGTCACCAGGGCGTAGAGCGCCAGGAACACTTCGGTGAACGCGCGCAAGCCGAACTGCTGGCGGAACTTCACCAGCAGCAGGTTCATCGAGACGTTAGTCATGACGTAGGCCGCGGGCAACCAGGCCATCTCCGCCGTGGTGGCGCCCAGGGACCCTTGCAGATAGGGCAGATTGGCGATCACCAGCGAATTGCCCAAGCCCCCGGTCAATGCCACCAGCACGCCCACCAGCGCGTAGGCAAGCCGCTTGGGCGTGGGATGCAACGGCGTCGAGGGCGAACCGGGCAGCGTCGGCCGTTCGTGCGGCTGCCAGGCGCGCGGGGTGTAGTGATCCATTCAAAAACCTTGCGGGAACATAGCGATAATAGGCCGCTGGAAACTTTCCAGATGCCTGTTCGACGACAAGGACCGCCAAGAAGTGCCGCAGTCGCTTTCGTGGCGAGGGAGCTTGCTCCGGCTGGGCTGCGCAGCAGCCCAATCACTGGCAACTTGGCGACAATGATGCAAGGTGTTCAAGAGGGGCTGCTACGCAGCCAGCGGGAGCAAGCTCCCTCGCCACGGATCGTGATGGTTCAGGCGTCGCTAGCAGGGCCCGCCGCCTTCGAGCGGGCGCGATCCTTGGCGGCCTTGGCCTCGGCGGCCAGGCACTCCAGGCAGAACTGCTCGGCGTAAGACATGAGGATTTCGGTGGTGTCGCCCTTGATCGTGCGCGAGCCCGCAAGAATGTAGCGCATGCGTTTTTCAGTGATGCCGATGCGCAAGGCAATCCAGGCCGGCGTCTGGCCGATGCGGTCGACGAGTTTGTTGGCATATTCGGTGGAATGGTTGTAACGCTCGGCGTTGGGAAACATGAGGAGGGTCCATGGAAGGGAATCAAAGCAGGGCGGCAGGTTACTCCTTTTTGCGCTGGCAGCCTGTTTTTGTGCCTGTTCGATGACTGGAAACGCCGCCGATGCTTTGTGGCGAGGGAGCTTGCTCCCTCGCCACAAAAGCTTTATAGGCAGGCCCATTCGACTAATGTCTTAGACCAGTCATCGCACAACCCGATCTGCTCGCAGCTATTCTTCAGACCGCGGCATGCCTCACAGCGAAGCCCTTCCAGCCTAAGGTGCGCCCATAACCCCACGAGATGCCCACCCATCAGCGGCTATCGGGAAGCAAAATTCGCAGTAATGGCCAGTTGACAAGAATCACCCGCCACCAAATAATCCCTGCCATGTTGTACGACGACGTATAACAGATAAAAACAACAAAAAAGCAAGGGAGCGTCAGAGTGAGCACACGTGTCCGTTTTTCGCCCAACAACCGTCCAACCCGTCCTTTTTCCCCATCGAATGTCGCCCTGGGCCTGATCAGTTGCAGCAGCCTGGCCATGTTCCTGCCCATGACCGCCAGCGCCGCAGGTTTTGTCGATGACGCCAAAGCCACGCTGAATCTGCGCAACGCCTATTTCAACCGCAACTTCGTCAACGGCGCCGCCGCCCAAGGCAAAGCCGAGGAATGGACTCAAAGCTTCATCCTCGACGCCAAGTCCGGTTTCACCCAAGGCACGGTCGGCTTCGGCGTGGACGTGCTCGGCCTGTACTCGGTCAAGCTCGACGGCGGTCGCGGCACCGCCGGTACCCAGCTGCTGCCGGTGCACGACGACGGTCGCCCGGCCGATGACTTCGGCCGGTTGGGCGTGGCCCTCAAGGCCAAGGTCTCGAAGACTGAATTGAAAGTCGGCGAGTGGATGCCGGTGCTGCCAATCCTGCGTTCCGACGATGGCCGCTCCCTGCCGCAAACCTTTCAGGGCGGCCAGGTCACTTCCACCGAGATCAACGGCCTGAGCCTCTATGGCGGCCAGTTCCGTGGCAACAGCCCGCGTAACGACGCGAGCATGGAAGACATGTCGATGAACGGCCGCGGTGCCTTCACTTCCGACCGTTTCAACTTCGGCGGCGGCGAATATGCCTTCAACGAAAAACGCACCCAGGTCGGTGTCTGGTACGCGGAACTGTCCGACATCTACCAGCAGCAATATTTCAACCTGACCCACAGCCAACCCATGGGCGACTGGACCCTGGGCGCCAACCTGGGCTACTTCACCGGCAAGGAAGACGGCAGCGCCCTGGCCGGCGACCTGGATAACAAGACCGCGTTCGCCATGCTCTCGGCCAAATACGGTGGCAACACCTTCTATGTCGGCCTGCAGAAAGTCGGCGGCGATGATGCCTGGATGCGCGTCAACGGCACCAGCGGCGGCACCCTGGCGAACGACAGCTACAACTCCAGCTATGACAACGCCAAGGAAAAATCCTGGCAACTGCGCCACGACTTCAACTTCGCCGCTGTCGGCGTGCCGGGCCTGACCCTGATGAACCGCTACATCAGCGGTGACAACGTGCACACCGCTACCGTCGACGATGGCAAGGAATGGGGCCGCGAGACTGAGCTGGCGTATACCGTGCAGAGCGGTGCGCTGAAGAGCCTTAACGTAAAATGGCGTAACGCATCGATTCGTCGCGACTTCAGCACCAACGAATTCGACGAGAACCGGATCTTCATCAGCTACCCGATTTCGCTGCTGTAACGGAAGGATTCAGCCTGGGCGCATCCCATGGCAATCTACGGCAAGGACGCCGTTCCAGAGCGGTTCGTCGATCAAACGTTGACAAGGCAGCAGAAGGATAAGGATATTCGCCCTCGGTCGTACGACAACTTATAACAACTGTACCTCTCACTGTTTGCTCAGGTAATGCCATGACCACGACACAGATTCGCCACCCTTTCAATCGCTTGCTGTTGACCGGCGCCGCCGGCGGCCTTGGCAAAGTCTTGCGCGAACGCCTCAAGCCTTACGCCCGCCATATTCGCCTGTCGGACATCGCCAACATGGCATCGGCCATCGACGAAAGCGAAGAAGTGGTGCCCTGCGACCTGTCGGATAAACAGGCCGTGCACCAATTGGTGGAAGGCGTCGACGCCATCCTGCATTTTGGCGGTGTGTCGGTCGAGCGTCCGTTCGAAGAGATCCTCGGCGCCAACATCAGCGGCGTGTTCCATATTTATGAAGCGGCGCGCAAGCACGGCGTCAAGCGCGTGATCTTCGCCAGTTCCAACCACGTCATCGGCTTCTACAAGCAGGACCGGACCCTCGACGCCCTCTCCCCTCGCCGTCCGGATGGCTACTACGGCCTGTCCAAGTCCTACGGCGAAGACATGGCCAGCTTCTACTTCGATCGCTACGGCATCGAGACCGTGAGCATCCGCATCGGCTCGTCATTCCCGGAACCACAGAACCGCCGGATGATGAGCACCTGGCTGAGCTTCGACGACCTCACCCAACTGATCGAATGCTCGCTCTACACCCCGAAGGTCGGCCACACCGTGGTCTACGGCATGTCCGCCAACCGCGACGTCTGGTGGGACAACAGCCATGCCGCGCACCTGGGCTACCAGCCCAAGGATACGTCGGAAATCTTCCGCGCCAAAGTCGAAGCCCAGCCGATGCCGGCCGAGGATGACCCGGCCAGGATCTACCAGGGCGGCGCCTTTGTTGCTGCCGGCCCGTTCGACAACTGATTCGCCTGTTTCATGGGATACACACGAACCAAGGAATCGCCATGCAAGCCGAATTGATTGTCGACGCACGCAATGCCGTCGGGGAAAGCCCCGTGTGGGTCCCCGAGGAAAATGCCCTCTATTGGGTGAACATCCCCAGCGGCGGCCTGCAACGCTGGAACGCCAGCACTGGAAAAATCCAGGGCTGGGAAGCACCGGAAATGCTCGCCTGCATTGCCCGTCACCAGGACGGCGGCTGGGTCGCGGGCATGGAAAGCGGTTTCTTCCGTCTGCAGCCCAATGACGATGGCAGCCTGGACAGCGAGCTGTGCGCCAGCGTCGAGCACAGCCGTACCGACATGCGCCTCAACGATGGCCGCTGTGATCGCCAGGGCCGTTTCTGGGCCGGCAGCATGGTGCTGAACATGGGCGCCAACGCCGACGAAGGCCGGATGTACCGTTTTGACGCCGGGCAAAGCAGCCCGGTCGAGCCACAGCTCAGCGGTTTCATCGTGCCCAACGGCTTGGGTTTCAGCCCCGACGGACGGACGATGTACCTCTCCGATTCGCACCCGTTGATCCAGCAGATCTGGGCCTTCGACTACGACATCGACAGCGGCACCCCGTCCAACCGGCGCCTGTTCGTCGACATGATGCCCCTGGCCGGTCGCCCGGACGGCGCGGCGGTGGATGCCGACGGTTGCTACTGGATCTGCGCCAATGACGCCGGGCTGATTCACCGTTTCACCCCGGACGGACGCCTCGACCGTTCGCTGGAAGTGCCGGTGAAAAAACCGACCATGTGCGCCTTCGGCGGCAGCCAGCTCGACACCCTCTTCGTCACCTCGATCCGCCCGGGTGACGACAATGATCCGCAATCCCTGGCCGGTGGCGTGTTCGCCCTCAACCCCGGCATCAAGGGCCTGGCTGAACCGGCTTTCGGAGGATGGAAACACGCCGCGAACTGATCTGCTTTGCCGCTTCACATCGATAGACATAAAAACAACAACACTGGAGATTGACCATGAATTTCAAACGCACGCTTTTGATCGCGGCCTTGCCCTTGGCCTTTCTGGCCCAGGCGGCACACGCTGAACTTACCCTGAAAATCGCCGACATCCACCCCAAGGGCTACCCGACCGTAGTCGCCGAGGAGTCCATGGGTAAAGCCCTGGAAGCCGAGAGCAAGGGCGAACTGAAGTTCAAGTTTTTCCCAGGTGGCGTACTGGGTTCCGAAAAAGAAGTCATCGAGCAAATGCAAGCCGGCGCGATCCAGATGTCCCGGGTCAGCCTGGGCATTGTCGGCCCTGTGGTGCCGGACGTGAACGTCTTCAACATGCCGTTCATCTTCCGCGACCAGGCGCACATGCGCGCCGTCATCGACGGCGACGTGGGCGACGCGATCCTCGACCGGATCACCAACTCCGAATTCGGCCTGGTGGCCCTGGCCTGGATGGACGGCGGCACCCGCAACCTCTACACCAAGAAACCGGTGCGCAAGCTCGAAGATCTGAAGGGCATGAAGATTCGCGTCCAAGGCAACCCGATGTTCATCGAGACCTTCAACGCCATGGGCGCCAACGGTATCGCCATGGACACCGGCGAGATCTTCAGCGCCCTGCAGACCGGCGTGATCGACGGCGCGGAAAACAACCCGCCGACCATGCTTGAGCACAACCACTACCAGAACGCCAAGTTCTACAGCCTGACCGGCCACCTGATCCTGCCAGAGCCGATCGTGATGTCGAAAATCACCTGGAACAAGCTCACGCCGGAGCAACAGGACATGGTGAAAAAAGCCGCCAAGGCAGCCCAGGCTGAAGAGCGCGTGCTGTGGGACAAGAAGTCCGCCGCCAGTGAAGAAAAACTCAAGGCCGCCGGCGTCGAGTTCATCACCGTCGACAAAAAACCCTTCTATGACGCCACCGCGCCGATCCGGGCCAAATACGGTGCTCCGTACGCCGATCTGATCAAGCGCATCGAGGCTGTCCAGTAAGACCCTCTTAATCTGTACTCATGAAAAGGCTGGGCGCGCCTGCGGTTAAAAGGCGCGCCCAGTTACGGTGGAACCCGATGAAGAATTTGCTGCTGCGTATCAACGACACGATTTACATGACTTGCATCTGGGTGGCCGGCCTCTCTGTCCTGGCAGTTGCGCTGATGATTCCCTGGGGTGTGTTTGCCCGTTACGTGCTCGGCTCAGGCTCGAGCTGGCCGGAGCCCACCGCGATCTTGCTGATGATCGTATTTACCTTCATTGGTGCTGCTGCCAGCTACCGCTCCGGCTCGCACATGGCCGTGGACATGGTCACCAGCCGCATGCCCCCGCACTTGCAAACCCTGGCTTCGGTGTTCACCCAGCTGTTGATGGCGGCGGTATGCATTTTCATGACTGTCTGGGGCGCCAAGCTGTGCATGACCACCTGGAACCAGTTCATGAGCGCCATCCCCACCCTGCGCGTCGGCATCACCTACATGCCGATCCCGATCGGTGGTTTCCTGACCCTGATTTTTGTCCTGGAAAAACTCTTGCTGGGTGATCAAAGCAAGCGTCGGGTCGTGCAGTTCGACCTGGTTGAAGAAAACGAAGGTGCCGCTTAATGGACGCTCTGATTCTGCTGGGCAGTTTTTTGTTGTTGATCCTGATCGGCATGCCGGTCGCCTACGCGCTGGGCGCTGCCGCCCTGATCGGGGCGTGGTGGATCGATATTCCGTTCCAGGCCATGATGATTCAGGTAACGGGCGGGGTGAATAAATTCTCGTTGCTGGCCATTCCGTTCTTCGTCCTGGCCGGCGCGATCATGGCCGAGGGCGGCATGTCCCGCCGATTGGTGGCATTCGCCAGTGTGTTGGTAGGCTTCGTGCGCGGTGGCCTGTCTTTGGTCAACCTCGTGGCCTCGAGTTTTTTTGGCGCGATCTCCGGCTCCTCGGTGGCCGATACCGCCTCGGTCGGCTCGGTGCTGATCCCGGAAATGACACGCCGGGGCTATCCGCGTGAATACGCCACCGCCGTCACCGTCAGTGGTTCGGTACAAGCGCTGCTGACGCCGCCCAGCCACAACGCGGTGCTGTACTCCCTCGCCGCTGGCGGCACCGTCTCCATTGGTTCGCTGTTCATGGCCGGCATCGTCCCCGGCATCATGATGAACCTGTGCCTAATGGCGCTGTGCCTGGTTTTTGCGAAAAAGCGCAATTACCCCAAGGGCGAAGTGATTCCGCTCAAGCAAGCGTTGAAGATCTGCAAGGAAGCCATGTGGGGCATGATGACCCTGTTCATCATCCTTGGCGGCATTCTCTCGGGTGTGTTCACCGCCACCGAATCGGCCGCGATTGCCGTGGTGTGGGCATTCTTCGTCACCATGTGTATCTATCGCGACTACAAGTGGAGCGAGTTGCCGAAACTGATGCACCGTACGGTACGCACCATCTCCATCGTGATGATCCTGATCGGCTTCGCCGCCAGCTTCGGCTACATCATGACGCTGATGGAGATTCCGGCGAAGATCACCACCGCGTTCCTGACACTGTCGGACAACCGCTACGTGATCCTGATGTGCATCAACGTGATGTTGCTGCTGTTGGGCACCGTGATGGACATGGCGCCGCTGATCCTGATCCTGACGCCAATCCTGATGCCAGTGATCGTGGGCATCGGTGTGGACCCGGTGCAGTTCGGCATGATCATGCTGGTGAACCTCGGTATCGGCCTGATCACGCCACCGGTGGGCGCGGTGTTGTTCGTCGGTTCCGCCATCGGCAAGGTCAGCATTGAAAGTACCGTGAAGGCGCTGCTGCCGTTCTACGCCATGCTGTTCCTGGTGCTGATGCTGGTGACCTACGTTCCTGCCATTTCGTTGTGGCTGCCGCATCTGGTGTTGTAACCCCAACAGTGAGCAAGCCCTCTTGTGGCGAGGGAGCTTGCTCCCGCTGGACTGCGCAGCAGGCCCCTCCGGTGTCAATCGGGGCGTCTGCTTCGCAGCCGAGCGGGAGCAAGCTCCCTCGCCACAAAAGCTTTCAGCCCTTACAAAAAAGACGCCGCCATGACACCACCTCTCCTTCATCTCGAAGACGAACTCACCCGCCTCACCCTGGCTCCGCACCTGGGCGCCAGTCTCGTTGAATGGACATTGCGCAGCACCGGTGCGCCGTTGCTGCGCCCGCCCGCACCGCAAGCACTGGAAAACCGCCTCCCGGGAAAACTCGGCTGCTTCCCGTTGATCCCCTGGTCGAACCGGATCGCCCAAGGCGGTTTCGACTGCCCGGGCGGCTGGCTCGCCCTGGAAGCCAATAGCCCCAACGACCCCTTTCCGATCCATGGCAGTGCCTGGCAGCAGCCCTGGCAGATTACCGAACGAACTGATCAGGAAGTCTTGCTGCAGCTGGACAGCCAAACCCCGTTCGCCTATTGCGCCAGCCTGCGGATCCGCTTGAGCGGCGGCCAACTCCAAATCGCCCTGCACGTCACCCACATGGCCGAACAGGCCGCCTGGCACGGGTTGGGCTTGCATCCATATTTGCCACGCACCGCCGGCACTCGCCTGCAAACTCGTGCCAGCGAAGTCTGGATGTGCGACGTCTCGAAACTGCCAACGGAACTGAGGGATATTCCCTCGGAGTGGGATTTCCAGCAACTTCGGTCATTGCCCGACACCCTCGTCGACAACGGCTTCGGCGGCTGGGACGGACGATGCCTGATCCAGCAACCTGACTTGGGCTACGAACTGGAATGTCGCGCCAGCGGCAGCGAATATTTCCTGCTGTACTGCCCCGTCGGTCTGGATTTCTTCTGCATCGAACCGGTCAGCCATCCGGTCAACGCTCATCATCTGCCAGGACGGCCGGGGTTGCGCTTGCTGGAGCAAGGGCAGTCGGTGGCGTTGGGGTTTTCGATGCAATGCCGAGAACTATAGGCGCGCCAATCCCCGTGGCGAGGGAGCTTGCTCCCGCTGGACTGCGCAGCAGGCCCCTGCGGTGTCAATCGGGGCGTCTGCTTCGCAGCCGAGCGGGAGCAAGCTCCCTCGCCACAAAAGCCTTCTCCTGCGCTAAGCCCGCAACAACATGAACCCCGCCACGGCCAGACACACCCCGGCAAACCCCACCTGCAACCCCCGCGCCGGAAGCTTCGCGGAGAATCGTCGCCCCAAAGTCATTCCGACGATGCTCGCCGCAATGAACGCCGCCCCTACCCGGTCGATGCTGACCCCGGCATGAAACGCGCCCACCACGCCGATCAACGAAATCAGGCTGATGACCATCAAGGAGGTGGCGACAATGCCGCGCATCTGCACGTCGGTCAGTTGCTTGAACGCCGGGACTATCAGGAAACCGCCACCCACGCCCAGCAGGCCCGAAACCATGCCCGTGACCGCGCCCAACGCCGACAGCGTGGCGGTGCAGCGGGCGGTCCAGGCCAGGCGCCCGGTCTGCTGATCCAGCATGCAGTTTTTCTGGCCCCAACTGGCTGCGCCGTGGTCGCTGGGTCCCGGCTGCGGGGTTTCCCGGCGCAGCATGCGCGCCGCCACCAGCACCATCAGCAAGCTGAACAGAATCATCAGGATTTTTTCCGTGAGCTGGTGGGCGAAATAGACACCCACCGGCGAGAACACCGCGCCCAGCAGCGCAATGAGCAACGCAGCGCGGTAACGCACCAGCCCATGGCGCAACCCATCGATGGCGCCGACAGCTGCGGCGCTGCCCACCGCAAACAACGCCACCGGCGCGGCCTGGGTCATGCTCCAACCCAGGCCCAACACCAACGCCGGCACGGCCAGAATTCCACCGCCCGCCCCTGTCAGGCCAAGGATCAGGCCCATGATCACACCAAAAAAACTTGCCAGTAACATAACCGTCTCTCAAGCCGCGCACACCTGTTGTCAGGTGTGATCGCATTTGCAGGACGCGGTGGCCCTCACTTAAGCTGCGGACCATATGTTGTAAGTCCCAAGCGTTGCAACCCGCTATTCATAGATTGGTATAGGAAGAGCGAGCTTGCTCCCGCTGGGCCGCGTAGCAGCCCCTTTCATGAGTTCTTCCCGCACAGGTTCGTTGTCATGCCCGCGCAGATCCAAAGCTTCCTCGACCCCGCTTCAAAGACCTATACCTACGTGGTTTATGAACACGCTGGCGGGTCCTGTGCGGTGGTCGACCCGGTGCTCGACTACGACCCGGCGTCAGGCCGCAGCGGCACGGAGCAGGCCGATCGGGTGATCGCTTTCGTGGCTGAACACCAGTTGACAGTGCAATGGCTGCTGGAAACCCACGCCCATGCCGATCACTTGTCCGCCGCTCCTTACCTGCGGGGGAAACTGGGCGGCAAGATCGCCATCGGCGAATCCATCCATCAGGTACAGAGTGTCTTCAAGACGCTGTTCAATCTCGAAGCGCAATTTGCCGTGGATGGTTCACAGTTCGATCACCTGTTCGCGGCCGACGAATCTTTTTTTATCGGCAACCTCAAGGCCACCGCGCTGCACGTTCCCGGCCACACCCCGGCGGACATGGCCTACCTGATTGATGGCGATGTGATCCTGGTGGGTGACACGCTGTTCATGCCTGACGTGGGCACTGCCCGCTGCGACTTCCCTGGCGGCGATGCCCGTCAGCTCTACGCTTCGATCCGCAAGCTGTTGGCCTTTCCTGCCGGCGTTCGACTCTACGTTTGCCACGATTATCCGCCGGAGGGCCGCGAGCCCCAGTGCATGAGCACCGTGGGCGAGCAGCGCCAGCACAACATCCATGTTCGCGACGGCATCGACGAGACCGCGTTCGTGGCCATGCGCACCCAGCGCGACAAGACCCTGGGCATGCCGACGCTGCTGTTGCCGGCGATCCAGGTGAATGTGCGGGCAGGCCACTTGCCGCCGGCGGAGGGTAATGGCGTGACCTATCTGAAGATTCCGATCAATCAGCTTTAGCAGCTTGGGGCCGCTGCGCCCGAGGCGTCGGACCGGCCCAGCGGGAGCAAGCTCCCTCGCCACGGTGGTGGGTCTGCTTGTCAGATGCTGAATGTGCCGACGCCTTCGCGAGCAGGCTCGCTCCCACAGGGATTGGGGTGACTCAGGTACCCAGCGTCAGCCCGTTGGCCGGAAGCGGCAACGCGGTCTTGTAGCGCACCTGCTTGAGGGCGAAGCTTGAGCGGATGTTTGCCACCCCGGGGACTTTGGTCAGGAAATCCATCATGAACCGCTCCAGCGACTGGATGGTCGGCACCAGCACACGGATCAGGTAATCCGGGTCGCCCGCCATCAGGTAGCACTCCATCACTTCCGGCCGGTCGGAGATCGCTTCTTCGAAATGCTGCAGCGCCTCTTCCACCTGTTTCTCCAGGCTGACATGGATAAACACGTTGACGTGCAGGCCCAGCAGGTCGGCATCCAGCAGGGTGACCTGCTCGCGAATCACTCCCAGCTCCTCCATCGCCCGGACCCGATTGAAGCACGGCGTCGGCGACAGGTTGACCGAACGGGCAAGGTCGGCATTGGTGATGCGGGCGTTTTCCTGAAGGCTGTTGAGAATGCCGATGTCGGTGCGATCCAATTTGCGCATGAGACAAAATTTCCTGTTTCTTATCGTTGTGCAGATTTTTTATCTGCAAATCATCTAAACAGCAAGCTAACAGAGAAAAAAATTCTCCTACGTCGAGCCTATGATTGTTGTAGGACAATTTCCCACCTACCCAGGGAAATTCGTCAGCTAGCGCGCCCACTACAAGAAATTCACAAGATCGAGCGTAGAAAGCCATGAACCCAGCGTACGAACCGCTACGCCTGCACGTCCCCGAACCTTCGGGCCGTCCCGGCTGCAAGACCGACTTCTCCTACCTGCATCTGACCGATGCCGGCACGGTGCGCAAACCTCCCATCGACGTCGAACCCGCCGACACCGCCGACCTGGCGCGCAGCCTGATCCGCGTGCTCGACGACCAGGGCAACGCCTTGGGCGAATGGGCTGAAAACGTCCCCGTCGAGATCATGCGCAAGGGCATGCGCGCCATGCTCAAGACACGCATCTACGACAACCGCATGGTCGTCGCCCAGCGCCAGAAAAAGATGTCGTTCTACATGCAGAGCCTTGGCGAGGAAGCCATCGGCAGCGCCCAGGCCCTGGCCCTGAACATCGACGACATGTGCTTCCCGACCTACCGCCAGCAAAGCATCCTCATGGCCCGCGACGTGCCGCTGGTGGACCTGATCTGCCAACTGTTGTCCAACGAGCGCGATCCGCTCAAGGGCCGGCAGTTGCCGATCATGTATTCGGTGAAGGACGCCGGTTTCTTCACCATTTCCGGCAACCTCGCCACCCAGTTCATCCAAGGCGTGGGCTGGGGCATGGCCTCGGCGATCAAGGGCGACACCAAGATCGCCTCGGCCTGGATCGGCGACGGCGCCACCGCCGAGTCGGACTTCCACACCGCCCTCACCTTCGCCCACGTCTACCGCGCCCCGGTGATCCTCAACGTGGTCAACAATCAGTGGGCGATTTCCACCTTCCAGGCAATTGCCGGCGGTGAAGCCACCACTTTCGCCGGACGCGGCGTCGGCTGCGGCATCGCCTCCCTGCGGGTCGATGGCAACGATTTCATCGCCGTCTACGCCGCGTCGCGCTGGGCCGCCGAACGGGCCCGCCGCAACCTCGGCCCGGCCCTGATCGAATGGGTCACCTACCGCGCCGGCCCGCACTCCACATCTGACGATCCTTCGAAATACCGCCCCGCCGATGACTGGAGCCACTTCCCGTTGGGCGACCCGATCGCGCGCCTCAAGCAGCACTTGGTGAAGATCGGCCAATGGTCCGAAGAGGAACACGCCGCCGTCACCGCCGAACTCGAAGCCGAGGTGATCGCCGCGCAGAAAGAAGCCGAGCAGTACGGCACCCTCGCCGGCGGGCAGATTCCGAGCGCCGCGACCATGTTCGAGGACGTCTACAAAGAGATGCCGGAGCACTTGAAGCGCCAGCGTCAGCAGTTGGGGATCTGACATGAACGATCACAACAACAATATTGCGTTGGACACCGCCATGACCACTACCACCATGACCATGATCCAGGCGCTGCGCTCGGCCATGGACGTGATGCTCGAGCGCGACGACAACGTCGTGGTGTTCGGCCAGGACGTCGGTTACTTCGGCGGCGTGTTCCGCTGCACCGAAGGCCTGCAGAACAAGTACGGCACCTCGCGGGTATTCGACGCGCCGATTTCCGAAAGCGGCATCGTCGGCGTGGCCGTGGGCATGGGCGCCTATGGGCTGCGGCCGGTGGCCGAGATCCAATTCGCCGACTACGTCTACCCGGCGTCGGACCAAATCATTTCCGAAGCCGCGCGCCTGCGCTATCGCTCGGCCGGCGAGTTCACCGCGCCGATGACCCTGCGCATGCCCTGCGGCGGCGGCATCTATGGCGGCCAGACCCACAGCCAGAGCATCGAGGCGATGTTCACCCAGGTCTGCGGGCTGCGCACAGTCATGCCGTCCAACCCCTACGACGCCAAGGGCCTGCTGATCGCTTCCATCGAAAACGATGACCCGGTGATCTTCCTTGAACCCAAGCGCCTGTATAACGGCCCGTTCGACGGTCACCATGACCGCCCGGTAACGCCGTGGTCCAAACACCCGCAGGCGCAAGTGCCCGACGGCTACTACACCGTGCCGCTGGACGTCGCCGCCATCACCCGTCCGGGCAAGGACGTGACGGTGCTCACCTACGGCACAACGGTCTACGTCTCCCAGGTAGCAGCCGAAGAAACCGGGATCGACGCCGAAGTCATCGACCTGCGCAGCCTGTGGCCGCTGGACCTGGACACCATCGTCAAATCCGTGAAGAAGACCGGCCGCTGCGTGGTGGTCCACGAAGCCACCCGCACCTGCGGTTTCGGCGCCGAACTGGTTTCGCTGGTGCAAGAACACTGCTTCCACCACCTGGAAGCGCCCATCGAGCGTGTCACCGGTTGGGACACCCCCTACCCGCACGCGCAGGAGTGGGCGTATTTCCCTGGGCCGTCCCGTGTGGGCGCGGCGTTGAAACGGGTCATGGAGGTCTGAATGGGCACGCACGTTATCAAGATGCCGGACATCGGCGAAGGCATCGCGGAAGTTGAACTGTCGGTGTGGCACGTCAAGGTTGGCGACATGGTGGTCGAGGACCAGGTGTTGGCCGATGTCATGACTGACAAGGCGATGGTGGATATCCCTTCGCCGGTGCATGGCCGGGTCATCGCGCTGGGTGGCGAGCCGGGTGAAGTCATGGCGGTGGGCAGCGAGCTGATCCGCATTGAAGTGGAAGGCGCCGGCAACCTGAAGGAATCGGCGCAATCGGCGGCACCGGTGGCCAAGCCTGAGCCCGTCGCGAAGCCTGCACAGGCTTCCAGACCCGAGCCTGTGACGGAAAAACCCGTCGCCGCGCCCCGCCCGGCCCAAGCGGCACAGGCGCCGGTGGCCCGCGATCCCGACGAGCGCCCGCTAGCCTCGCCGGCCGTGCGCAAACACGCTCTGGACCTGGGTATCCAGCTGCGCCTGGTCCAGGGCAGCGGCCCCGCCGGGCGGATTCTGCACGAAGACCTGGAGGCTTATCTGGCCCAGGGCCCATCGTCCCAGGCCAAGGGCGGTTCGGGTTATGCCGAACGTCACGACGAGCAGCAGATCCCGGTGATCGGCATGCGCCGCAAGATCGCCCAGCGCATGCAGGAAGCGACCCAGCGCGCCGCCCATTTCAGCTACGTCGAGGAAATCGACGTCACCGCCCTGGAAGAATTGCGTGTTCACCTGAATGAAAAACACGGTTCCAGTCGCGGCAAGTTGACGTTGCTGCCGTTCCTCGTGCGCGCCCTGGTCGTGGCGCTGCGTGATTTCCCGCAAATGAACGCCCGTTACGATGATGAAGCCCAGGTCATTCACCGCTCCGGCGCCGTGCATGTCGGCGTCGCCACTCAGAGTGACGTCGGCCTGATGGTGCCGGTGGTGCGCCACGCCGAGGCCCGCAGCCTTTGGGACAGCGCGGCGGAAATCTCGCGCCTGGCGACAGCGGCCCGCAACGGCAAGGCCAGTCGCGACGAATTGTCCGGTTCGACCATCACCCTGACCAGCCTCGGCGCGTTGGGCGGCATCGTCAGCACGCCGGTGCTGAACCTGCCTGAAGTGGCGATCGTCGGCGTCAACAAAATCGTTGAGCGGCCCGTGGTGATCAAGGGCCAGATCGTGATCCGCAAGATGATGAACCTTTCCAGCTCCTTCGATCACCGGGTGGTCGACGGCATGGACGCGGCGCAATTCATCCAAGCCCTGCGTGGCCTGCTCGAACAACCCGCCACTTTGTTTTTGGACTAATCATCAATGGAGCAGGCAATGCGGACTCAGAACACCAAGCTGCTGATCATCGGCGGCGGTCCTGGCGGTTACGTGGCGGCGATCCGCGCCGGCCAACTGGGCATTGAAACGATCCTGGTGGAAGGCCAGGCGTTGGGCGGGACTTGCCTGAACATCGGCTGCATTCCGTCCAAGGCGTTGATCCATGTCGCCGAACAGTTCCACCAGACCCGCCACCACAGCCAGGGCTCGGCCTTGGGTATCTCGGTGTCGGCGCCAACCCTGGACATCGGCAAGAGTGTGGAATGGAAGGATGGCATCGTCGACCGCCTGACCACGGGCGTCGCGGCGTTGTTGAAGAAGAATAAGGTCCAGGTCATTCGTGGCTGGGCCAAGGTCATCGATGGCAAGACCGTTGAGGTCGGTGATACGCGCATCCAGTGCGAACACCTGCTGCTGGCCACCGGCTCGAAAAGTGTCGAGCTGCCGATGCTGCCGATTGGCGGGCCGATCATCTCATCGACCGAAGCCCTCGCCCCCACCTCGGTGCCCAAGCATCTGGTGGTGGTCGGCGGCGGCTACATAGGCCTGGAGCTGGGCATCGCCTATCGCAAGCTCGGCGCCGAAGTGAGCGTGGTCGAGGCCCAGGAGCGGGTCCTGCCGGCCTACGACGGCGAGCTGACGCAACCGGTGCACGAGGCGCTCAAGCAAATGGGCGTGAAGCTGTACCTCAAGCACAGCGTCGAAGGCTTCGATGCCCAGGCCAGCACCTTGCAAGTGCGCGATCCCGACGGCGACACGCTGAACCTGGAGACCGACCGCGTGCTGGTGGCGGTCGGACGCAAGCCCAACACCCAGGGCTGGAACCTCGAAGCGCTGGACCTGGCGATGAATGGCTCGGCGCTGAAAATCGACAACCGGTGCCAGACCAGCATGCGTAATGTCTGGGCCATCGGTGACCTGAGCGGCGAACCGATGCTCGCTCACCGGGCCATGGCCCAGGGCGAAATGGTCGCCGAGCTGATTGCCGGCGAGCATCGGGAATTCAACCCGATGGCCATCGCGGCAGTGTGCTTCACCGATCCGGAGGTGGTCGTGGTCGGCAAGACGCCGGACGAGGCCAAGGCCGCCGGAGTCGATTGCATCGTGTCGAGCTTCCCGTTCGCCGCCAATGGCCGGGCCATGACTCTGGAATCGAAAAGCGGTTTCGTCCGGGTCGTGGCCCGCCGGGACAATCATCTGATTATCGGTTGGCAAGCGGTCGGTGTCGGCGTGTCGGAGCTGTCCACGGCGTTTGGCCAATCCCTGGAGATGGGCGCGCGGCTGGAAGACATCGCCGGCACCATCCACGCCCACCCGACGCTGGGCGAGGCCGTGCAGGAAGCGGCGTTGCGGGCATTGGGGCATGCGTTGCATCTGTGACTCAGGAGAATTGATGGTGTGAGCGAGGGCCCCTTCGCGAGCAAGCTCGCTCCCACATGGAATTGCGTTCGCATGAACGACCGAGATCACCTGTGGGAGCGAGCTTGCTCGCGATTTTCAAGAGCACCATCATTTATCTGTCTGCCCCTTATCGAGCGGGCTGCGAAACACCCCCGGAATGAAGTATTGTTGTCCCCATTAAAAACGTCAGAAGCCTTGAACCGTTTCGACGGTTGTCAGGAAATAGAGGGTGTCATGGGTAACGAGAGCATCAATTGGGACAAACTGGGCTTTGACTACATCAAGACCGACAAACGCTATCTGTCGCACTGGCGCGACGGCGCCTGGGACGCGGGCACCCTGACCGACGACAATGTGCTGCACATCAGCGAGGGTTCCACTGCCCTGCACTACGGCCAGCAATGCTTCGAAGGCCTGAAGGCCTATCGTTGCAAGGACGGTTCGATCAACCTGTTCCGCCCGGACCAGAACGCCGCCCGCATGCAACGCAGCTGCGCCCGCCTGCTGATGCCACATGTCGACACCGAGCAGTTCGTCGAAGCCTGCAAGCAAGTGGTCCGCGCCAACGAGCGCTTCATCCCGCCGTATGGCACCGGCGGTGCGCTGTACCTGCGCCCGTTCGTGATCGGCGTGGGTGACAACATCGGCGTGCGCACCGCGCCCGAGTTTATCTTCTCGATCTTCTGCATCCCGGTAGGCGCTTATTTCAAGGGCGGCCTGACCCCACACAACTTCCTGATCTCCAGCTTCGACCGCGCGGCCCCGCAAGGCACCGGCGCGGCCAAGGTCGGTGGCAACTACGCCGCCAGCCTGATGCCCGGCTCCCAGGCCAAGAAGGCCAGTTTCGCCGACTGCATCTACCTGGACCCGCTGACCCATTCGAAAATCGAGGAAGTCGGCTCGGCCAACTTCTTCGGCATCACCCACGACAACAAATTCATCACCCCCAACTCCCCTTCGGTATTGCCGGGCATCACCCGCCTGTCGCTGATCGAACTGGCCAAATCGCGCCTGGGCCTGGAAGTGATCGAAGGCGACGTGTTCATCGACAAGCTGTCGGAGTTCAAGGAAGCCGGCGCCTGCGGTACCGCAGCCGTGATCACGCCGATCGGTGGGATCAGCTACAAGGACAAGCTGCATGTGTTCCATAGCGAAACCGAAGTCGGCCCGATCACCCAGAAGCTCTACAAAGAGCTGACCGGCGTACAGACCGGCGACGTGGAAGCACCCGCGGGCTGGATCGTCAAAGTCTGACCCGAACACCTCGGTAGCAAAGGCTTGTGTAAGAGCGAGCCCGCTCGCGAAAGCGGTGGGTCAGCTTGCAGATATGTTGGATTTGCAGGCCCCTTCGCGAGCAGGCTCGCTCCCACAGGGATTGCCGGTGTCCAGAAATCCTGAATTCACCTCAAATCCACTGTGGGAGCGAGCTTGCTCGCGATGGCGCCTGTGGGTACGACATCGACTTCCGCATTGACCCCGAACCGCCCCGCCATTTCCCTGCGTCCGCAGGCCGTCAATGTCAGGGCCCGGCTGTCCAGGTCCTGCCGTACCCATTTGCGCTTGATCGCCAGTTGCAGCAACGCCGCGCCCAGGGCTCCGCCCAGATGCGGTCGGCGCATGCTCCAGTCCAGGCACGGGCAGGCGAACCGGCGGCGTTGAAGCATCAGCGTAGAAACGTCCATGCCCAGCCCTTCAAACAGCGCTTCGCCGGATTCACTGAGCCGATAGCCCCGCCCTTCCACCTCCACCAGCCACCCGGCTTCCAGCAAGCGATCATGCAACCGCACCGCCAGCGTACCGGCCATGTGGTCGTAGCAAGTGCGGGCGAACTGCAAGCGATCCGGCGTGCGCGGCGTGAAGGTCGGCCTGGCGCCCTGGCCAATCATCATCAACGCCTCCAGAGCCTCGGCTACGCGCTGGTCGGCGAGGCTGTAGTAACGATGGCGCCCCTGGACGTGCAAACGCACCAAGGCAAGGTCCTTGAGCTTCGCCAAGTGCGCACTGGCGGTGGAAGCGCTGACCTCGGCAATCGCCGCCAACTCCGTGCTGGTGCGGGCGTGGCCGTCCATCAGCGCGCAGAGCATTCGGGTACGGGCCGGTTCGGCAATCGCTGCGGCCACCTGGGACACGCCCATGTCATGGTGTTCTGCGTTCATATTTCGCTCCCGGACGAATCAAGCCATGCATCGACTGGAGATAGTAGCAACACTTTCTCCACCACGAACGAGGCTGCGCTTCATGGACCCGATCACCGCCGCGACTCACGCTGATCCCTACCCTTACTACGCCAGCCTGCAAGACAACGGAGGATTCGGTTTCGACGCGCATCTGAAACTCTGGGTCGCCAGCAGCGCCGAGGCGGTGTGCGCGGTACTGCATCATCCCGATTGCCATGTGCGCCCTGCTGACGAGCCGGTGCCCAAGGCAATTGCCGATGGCCCCGCCGGCCAAGTGTTCGCACACCTGATGCGGATGAACGAAGGCGAACGGCAGCGCTGCCCGAGGGCGGCGATCGCGCCGCGGTTGCAGGACATCGATCCGCGCCAGGTCGAGGCATTGGTCAGGGCACGCTTGCTCAGGGAGGGCGCCGCAGGTCTGCACCAGGCGCAGTTCGTCGGGCCGGCCAGCGTGGTGGCGGCATTGCTGGGTTTCAACCCGGCGGAGAGCCGCCTGATCAGCGAATTGACCGCAGACTTCGTTGCCTGCCTGTCACCCCTGAGCCAGGCGAAGCAGCTTGAAGCCGCGCACCGGGCCAGCGAGCAATTGACGAGCCTTTTCCAGGAACGGATCGAGGCGCAGGACACTCCCTTGCTGAGCCTCATATGCCAGGACTTCGAAGGCGCCGCCCCGGACAGCCGGATCGCCAACCTGATCGGCCTGCTCTCGCAAACCTACGAAGCCACGGCGGGCTTGATCGGCAATGGGCTATTGGCGTTAGCTCGCGACCCCGCTTTACATCAACAGGTTCGGGACGATCCCAAACTGATCGGCGCGTTGCTGGCTGAAGTGCAGCGCTTCGACCCGGCGGTGCAGAACACCCGGCGCTTCATCGCCATGCCCTGCGAAATCCTTGGCACTGCGCTAGAACCGAGAGATGTGGTACTGGTCCTGCTGGCTTCAGCCAACCGCGACCCGCAGCTCAACCCGCAACCGGACGCGTTGCTGTTGGATCGCGCCAACCGCCGCAGTTTCAGCTTTGGCAGCGGCCGCCATGAATGCCCTGGCCAAGACTTGGCCATGAATATCGCTCGGGCCACCGTGGAAACAATCCTTGAGCACAATCCACGCCTGGACCGGTTGGCCTGGAGCTATCGCCCCTCGATCAACGGACGCACCCCGCTATTCAGCGACCGCTAAACACGGCGCCATCAATCATCGCGGGTCAGCACTTCCAGCAGCTCGATTTCAAAAACCAGGTTGCTGTTAGGCTTGATGTGAGCGCCCATGGAGCGCTCACCATAGGCCAGATGGGCCGGCACCAGCAGCTTGCGCTTGCCGCCGACTTTCATCCCCATCAGGCCGATATCCCAGCCCTTGATCACGCGACCGGTACCGATCACGCATTGAAAGGGCTTGCCACGACTGTAGGACGAATCGAACTCGGTGCCGTCCTCGAGGGTGCCGCGATATTGAGTGGTAATCAGCGCTCCTTTGACTACGCTTTTGCCGTCGCCCGGTTCCAGGTCGGTGATTTGCAGCTCTTCATTCATGGCGTTATTCCCGTGTGATCCAGGCGCGGGGTTTTCGCAGAAATCCGCGCGACAGGCAACCTTTTGCGGCAAAGGGGAACCGCAACGGCCACTTCGGTTCACATGGGTATCGACCCTGCATTTTCAGATAAGGACCTTCTGATGATCGACTCTCGTCCGCTCCACGGTTTCATTCCGCCTTATATCCTCAATCGCATCATTGCCCATGGCTCCGAACAGCAACGTTCCAGCGCCCTGGGCACCCTGACCCACGTCAAGAATCTGCGCCACAACCCTGGCCCGCCGAGCAATCCACCCGCCACGGCGAAACTGCCCAGACCCGGCAAGGCCGGTCATCCACAGCGCAGCGTGCACGACGCGCAGAACACCATGGAGTTGCCCGGCCAGCCGGTACGCCTGGAAGGCCAGGCGGCCAGCGGCGACCCGGCGGTGGACGAAGCGTATGACGCCCTCGGCGCCACCTATGAGTTTTTCTGGAAAGTGCTCGGGCGCGACTCCATCGATAACAAGGGCTTTGCATTGGTCGGCAGCGTGCATTACGGCCAAGGTTATGAGAATGCCTTCTGGAACGGCGCGCAGATGGTGTTCGGTGACGGTGATGGCGAGATCTTCCAGCGTTTCACCCGCTCCCTGGACGTGGTGGCTCATGAACTGGCCCATGGCGTCACCGAAAGCGAAGCCGGCCTGATCTATGCCAACCAGTCCGGAGCGTTGAACGAGTCGATCTCCGACGTGTTCGGCGTGTTGGTCAAGCAATTCGTATTGGGCCAGACCGCCGACCAGGCCGACTGGCTGATCGGCGCCGACCTGCTCACCGACAGGATCAACGGTGACGGCCTGCGCAGCATGTCCAACCCTGGTACCGCCTACGATGACCCGCTGCTGGGCAAGGATCCGCAACCGGGGCATATGCGCGAATTCGTCATCACCCGTGAAGACAACGGCGGCGTGCACATCAATTCCGGCATTCCCAACCGGGCCTTTTATCTGGTGGCAACAACCCTGGGCGGATTTGCCTGGGAAAAGGCCGGGCGGATCTGGTATGACACCTTGTGCGACAGACAATTGGCCAACGACGCCTCCTTCAGTGCGTTCGCCCGCCTGACCGTCGAGCATGCCCGCCAGCGTTTCGGTGAGCGGGAAGTGCAAGCGGTGCAGGATGGCTGGGCCCAGGTGGGCGTCGACCTGAACGAGGAGAACGGATGAAAACCCTTCCAGACCTTGACGATAAAGCCGTGGTCAAGCTGTCACGCCAAGGTGGCGTGGCGGCCATCCATGCCCTGACCCGCCCCCGGGAAATCGAATTCGCCCAGTGCGATATCAACCAGCGCTCGCGCATCTGCTCGGTGCTGGAGGGCTGCCTGCCGCTCACGTCCTCCACGCCGGGTCGGGGCGACCAAAGGTATTTCCAGATCGAGGTACGTTATCGGGCGAACGATCAGGATGACGAGATGGTGCTTCAGGTGCCCGAGGACCGGGCACCTGGCGAGCTTGTCCACTTGTGGGACAAGGGCGAAGTGCTTTGAGGGTCTAGCGTGTAGCGGGAACGATCTTGACGATGGCGCCGGACACGGTTTCGATCAGCAGGTACTTGTCGTCGATCTGCACCCATTGCTGCTCGTCGGTCGGCTGTTCGAGTTTCTTCTGTTTCCAGTCCTTCATGGCCCTGTCCGCGCGCTGATAGTCTGCCGGTACCCGGTCATTTTCCACCAGCCGGCGGCCATTGCTCGGCGAATGCTCAAGGGCGTCGCCGGTTTTCTCGACCGCTTGCGCAACGGGCCCAAAGGCTCCGAGGCCGGCGATCAGGACCAGGCTGGCGATCAAGGTTGGTTTACGCATAAAAAACTCCAGTTATTCAAGGTACTGAATCTGGGACTGCATTGGCGGCGAATCATTCCTTTTTCCATGAACCGCATCCCCGTGGCGAGGGAGCTTGCTCCCGCTGGGTTGCGTAGCAGCCCCAATCCAGACGGCGCGGTCGTTCAATGACATTGCATTTACCGCGCTTACGACTGCTGCGCAGCCGAGCGGGAGCAAGCTCCCTCGCCACGGGTCCGCCATGGCATAGTGGCGAACTCCTGGACCACGGACCTCGCCATGACCTCTTCAGCCCCCGCCCTCAAGGAAATCTTCAACGCCGCGCGCCTTGAACACATCGCCAGCGAAATGCGCGCGGTGTACCCGGCCTTCGATGCCAAGGCGTTCTTGAACCTGGCCAACGACGGATTGGCCGAATTGTCGGTCATGCAGCGCATGGCGCGGGTCAGCGAGTGCCTGCATGAGGTCCTGCCGCTGAGTTACGAAGCCTCGCTGGAGGTGTTGCGGGCCGTGGCCCCGCGTGTGAACAGCATGTTCGTCAGCATGTTCCTGCCGCACTATGTCGCCTCCTACGGTCGGCAAACCTTCGAGCTGTCGATGGACGCGCTCAAGTATTTCACCCGGTTTGGCTCCGCTGAGTTTGCCGTGCGGCATTTCCTGCGCGACGACCTGACGCGCACCCTCGGGGTCATGCATGACTGGGCGCTGGACGCCAACGAGCACGTCCGCCGCCTTGCCAGCGAAGGCTGCCGGCCGCGCTTGCCTTGGTCGTTTCACCTGGAGCCGATCCAGGCCAACCCGGAACTCGCCGCAGGAATCCTTGATGCGCTCAAGGCCGACGACAGCCTGTACGTGCGCAAATCCGTCGCCAATCACCTGAACGACGTGACCAAGCAGCATCCCGATTGGGTCCTGAAGCGGATCGAAGGCTGGCCATTACACGATCGCCATAGCGCATGGATTGCCCGACACGCGCTGCGCAGCCTGATCAAGCAAGGCAATCTGCGGGCGCTGGCGGTTATCGGCGCTGGCGCCAGGGCGCAGGTGGAAGTTTCCGAGCTGCAAGTGACGCCAGCGGTGATTCGCCTGGGCGAGCCCATCACCTTGTCGTTCAAGGTGCAGTCCACGGCCGGACAAAGCCAGCGCCTGGTGATCGATTACGCGATCGACTATGTGAAAGCATCCGGCGGCACGTCAGCCAAAGTGTTCAAGCTCAAGACGTTCGACCTGCCCGCCCTGGCTTCTGCCAGTCTCAGCCGTTCCCAGCAGATTCGCGAGCTGACCACCCGCCGGCACTACGCGGGCCGGCATGCGGTCCATCTGCTGATCAATGGCGAACGGCTGGGCAGTACCGCGTTCGAGATCGTTCCCTGAACGATCGCCTCAGGCCATCTCGACGCGTCGGGCCTGACGAATGTCCTTCAGGAAGTGTTCGGCCGGCTGCGGATGCCCCAGCAGATACCCCTGCAGCGAATCGCAGCCCAACTGGGTGAGGAAGTCCTGTTGCACATCGGTCTCCACGCCTTCGGCAACGATCCGCAAGCCCAAGGCCTGGCCGAGGGCGACGATGGCCGAGACGATAGCCGCGTCGTCACTGTCGTGCTCAAGGTCTCGCACGAAACCGCGGTCGATCTTCAGCTCGTTGGCCGGCAGGCGCTTGAGGTACATCAGGCTCGAATAACCGGTGCCGAAGTCGTCGATGGACAGGTCCACACCCATGTCCGACAGCTGTTGCAGCACCGTCATGCTCGCGTCCGCGTCGCTCATGGCAGTGGTCTCGGTGATTTCCAGGGTCAGGCTGTTCGCCGGCAGATGGTGCGTCTCCAATGCCTTGGCCACGCTCTGCACCAGGCCCGTATGGCAGAACTGCAACGCTGACAGGTTCACCGCGATACGCCAATCGGTGTAGCCCAACACGTACCATTCACGCATCTGCCGGCAGGCTTCGTTCAGCACCCATTCGCCGATCGGGATAATCAGCCCGGTCTTTTCCGCCAGGTCGATGAAAGTGTCGGGCATCAGCAGGCCCTGGGTCGGATGGTTCCAGCGCAGCAGTGCTTCGGCGCCCACCGGGCGGCCGTTCGCCGCATCGAACTTGGGCTGGTAATGGAGGCTGAACTGGCGCTGTTCGACCGCGATGCGCAAATCCTGCAGCAGTTGCAGTTGTCGGCGGGCGTTGCTGTTCATCGAGGCGTCGAAAAAGCTGTAGCCATTCTTGCCGGCACCCTTGGCGTGGTACATCGCCGCATCGGCATTCATCAGCAATTCATCGGCGCTCTGGCCATTGCCAGGGTACAGCGCGATGCCGACGCTGGCGGAAATCTGCAGGTCATGGTCGGCGACCCGGAACGTGCGACCGATCAGCCCGACCTGACGCGCGGCCAGGCGCAAGGCGTCGTCCGGCTCGGCCAGTTGCACCAGCAGGACAAACTCGTCACCACCGATCCGCGCCAGGGTGTCCTGGCTGCGCAGGTCTTCACGCAGGCGCAGCGCGACGTCCCGCAGCAACAAGTCACCCATGTGGTGGCCAAAGGCATCGTTGACCGGTTTGAAGCCGTCCAGATCGATGAACATCAGGGCGAAACAACCGCCCTGCTCTTGCACCCGGTGCATCGCCTGGCCGATGCGATCCGCCAGCAAGACCCGGTTGGGCAGGCCGGTCAGGGGGTCGTGCAGGGCCAGTTGGGTCAGTTCGCGATTGGCCTGGGTCAAGGACCTGGCCAGTTCCGCGGTACGGGCTTCCAGGCGTGCATCGAGGATCGAAGTCAGCAAGGCAATCGCCAGCACCGCCAAGGTGGTGATCAGCACCAGGTTATCCAGGCCCTTACCGCTCAAACCGTCCAGGGAACCGCAGAAACTGCCTTCGCTGAACTGCGCCGCGGCCATGCCGGTGTAATGCATGCCGACGATGGCAGCGCCCATCACCACGGCGGCACCGGCGCGAGCGAGACGTACATGAGGCGTGTTCTGGCGCAGGTGAAAGGCGATCCATAACGCCGCCGCGCACGCCACCACGGCTATTACCAATGAGGCGCCGAACAGCGTCGGGTCATAATCGATACCCGGCTGCATCCGCAAGGCCGCCATACCGGTGTAGTGCATGGCGCTGATGCCAGTGCCCATCACCAGCGCGCCGAACACCAGCTGCCAGGCCCGCAGTTGTGGCTGGCTGACCAGCCAGAGGGCAAAGCCGCTGGAAAGGATGGCGATCAGCAGCGACAACGCAGTAATCGCCACATCGTAGCCAAGCTCCACCGGCAAGCTGAACGCGAGCATGCCGATGAAATGCATGGACCAGATGCCCACCCCCATCGCCAAGGCACCACCCGCCATCCAGAAATGCACGGCCCGACCCTGGGCAGTGGTTATGCGTCCGGTCAGGTCCAGCGCGGTATAGGACGCCAGGATCGCGACAAACAGGGAAATCGAAACAAGGGCGGGGGAATAGCTGCCGATGAGCATGGATTTTTCTCGTGGCCAAAAGGCCGAACTGCTTCCATGCCTGGTTGAAAAGTCGGCGATTGTACACAATTGGTACGGCGGTGCACGAACCAAGCATCAAAAAGCCATCATCGGCGGAATATTTGCGACGAAAGACACCTCGTCATCACGATCAAGCTCGTCCATACACAAATTCATGTGGGAGCGAGCCTGCTCGCGAAGGCGGCAGTCGCCGCAAATGAAGAACCCGAGCCTGACTGCTTCGGCTAAGATCTGATTCATACTCCCCGGCATCCCCCCGCCACAGTGAGCTCCCATGCCTCGCCTCACCCGCACTCACCCGCGTCTTTCCTGCGCCACGGTCATCGGCCTGGCGGCGGGCCTGCTGATCCCCGCGGATTCGATCATCGGCAAGGTCCTGATCGGCTGGAACGTCGGGGTCTGGACCTACCTGGCGCTGATGTTCTGGCTGACGGTGCGAGCCAAGGCACCTGACGTCAAGCGCATCGCCGAAATCGAAGACGAGAACGCCGGGCTGGTCCTGCTGATGGTCTGCATCGCGGCCTTGGCGAGCCTGGCAACCATCACCTTCGAACTGGCCGGCAGCCGCGACCTGCAAACCGCAGGCAAGCTGCTGCATTACGGTTTCACTGCATTGACCGTGATCGGTTCATGGCTACTGATCGGGGTAATTTTCAGCGTGCACTACGCGCGCCTGTATTACACCTGGTCCGGCAAGGAGCCCGCCCTGCGTTTTGCCGAGGGACTGACCACGCCGAACTACTGGGACTTCCTGTACTTCTCTTTCACCATCGGCGTGGCGGTGCAGACTTCGGACGTGGGTGTTGCGACGCGGCAGCTGCGCAAGATCGTGTTGGCGCAGTCGTTGATCGGGTTTGTATTCAACACGGCGATCCTGGGGTTTTCGATCAATATTGCGGCGGGGTTGTTTGGCTGAAGGGGGGCCACTTTGTGGCCCAGCGGGAGCAAGCTCCCTCGCCACAGGAGGGGATCAGCAGGTTGGGGGTAGCCAGAGCCGGAAGCGTGCCCCGCCCAGCGGCGAGGCTTCGACCGTCAGGGTGCCGCCCTGGGCTTGCAGGGCGCGGCGGCTGATCGCCAGGCCGAGGCCGAAGCCGCCCGTGGCGCGATCACGGCTGCGGTCCAGCCGGTAGAACGGCTCGAATACCCGCTCACGCTCGCTGTCGGGAATGCCGATGCCGTCATCGTCGACCCAGATTTCGCAGCCTTGCTCGCTGACCAGCACCCCCACCTGGATGCGTTTTTCGCAATAGCGCATCGCATTGCGCAGCAGGTTCTGCAAGGCCCGGGCGGTGAGGCGCGGGTCGAGCTCGAAATGCTCCAGCGCCCCGTGCAGCAAAACGTCGATCACCACCTCCGGCGCCGCCAGGTCCTCATCGAGGCTGCCGAGGATGCTGTCGATGAACTCGTCCAGCGGCACTTCGACCCGCTCCGGCAGGCGCTCGGGGTTCTGCAGGCGGCTATAGGACAACAGCTCCAGCACCAACTCATCCAACTCACGAATGTGCGCCACCAGCCCTTGCAGACGCTCGCGGCTGGGCGCCGGCAAATCCTCGGACAAGGCCAGCGCCAGGCCGAAATCGAGCCGGGTCAAAGGCGTGCGCAGCTCATGGGATACGGCATTGAGCAGGTCGCGCTGCTGATTGAGCAGGTTCTCGATATCGCCCGCCATGGTGTCGAACACATGGGCCAGGCTGCCGATGTTGGAGCGCGGCGCGATATGCGTGCGCTCACCCAGGTGGCCCTTGCCGAAACGCTCGGCGGTGCGCTTGAGCCGCTCCAGGTCGCGCCAGTGCGGCCGCAGCCAGAGCAGCAGGCAGCCGAGCATCGTCGCGCCGATCAGCACGTTGATGCTCCAGTACAGCCAGCTGACATCAGCCGGATCCGGGGGAACGATCATCTTGACCGCGGTGCGCCCATCCAGCGGCGCGGCCGCCAGGGTTCGCCAACCCCAGTCGCCGATGCGCACCACATTCTCACCGCGCTGCAGACGCGCCTGCTCGGCGGCGGTGAAATCCGCATCATCGGTGGCGGCGAGCTCGATGTGCAGCGGCTCGAACTCCTTGTCCATCTGCGCTGCCAGCGCCGGCCATTGCGCGCTGGGCACGGCGCGAAACTGCTTGGCCATCAAAGTTTGCAGGCCACGGGAATAGTCGAGGTTGTAAGTCTGGAAGCGCTCATGGAACAGGCGGATCACCAGTTCCGGCATCAGGTAGATCGCCGCGCTGTAGGAGACGATGGTCACAAGATAGAGGCGAATCAGCAGTTTCCACATCGATCAGCATTCCCACTCGGAACGGCTGAACAGGTAACCCTTGCCCCACACGGTCTTGATCTTGCGCGCCTCGCCGGCGTTGTCGTCGAATTTGCGCCGCAATTTGGAAATGGCCACGTCCACCGAGCGATCGGTGCCGTTGAATTCGATGCCGCGCAAGCGCTGCAAAATCTGGTCGCGGCTGAGCACCTCGCCGGAATGCCGGGCCAGCACCACCAGCAGGTTGTACTCGCCGCTGGACAGCTCCACCGGCTGCCCGCGCCAGGTGACGGTGCGCTCGGACAGATCGATGCACAGGTTGCCCATGACAATACGGTCGTTGACCGTTTGCGGTTCAGCGAGGCTACTGCGCCGCAGCAGGGTGCGTACCCGCGCCAGCAATACCCGCGGCTCGCAGGGCTTGGTGACGTAGTCATCGGCGCCCATTTCCAGGCCCAGCACCTGGTCGTGGCTGTCATCCCGAGCGGTGAGCATCAGGATCGGCAGGGTCGCCGAATCGGCGCGCAGCAGACGGCAGACCTGCAAGCCATCCAGGCCCGGCAGCATCAGGTCGAGGATCACCAGGTCCGGCGGATTGGCCCGTGCCCGCTCGCGGACGTGATCGCCACGGTTGAGGACGCTGACCTGATAGCCGTTGCGCTCCAGGTAGCTGGAGATCAGTTCGCAAAGGGCGGCGTCGTCTTCGACGAGGAGGATGTTGGGCATGGGGTGGTCCAGAAAATACGGTGGCGCCTGGGCGGGACTCATTGCGAGCAGGCTCGCTCCCACAGGGGTTTCGGTACGCAGCAAAAACCGTGTGGGAGCGAGCTTGCTCGCGATGGCGGTCCCACAGGCGCAAGAAATCTCAAGCCACCTAGGATATACGCCGGCGCCCGTGGTCGAGCAAAACCCTTACACAATTTCACATAGCGTCTACAAAACTTCACCAATCGACCTGCAGCAAGGCCGCCGCACACTCGACGATCCGGAGGCACGCATCCGCCAATTGCACTTGGTCGACCACCAGGCCGATCCGGATATGCCCTGCCGCGCTCGGCCCGAACGCCTCGCCCGCCAGCACCGACACGCCGTAGTCGTCCAGCAGGCGCTCGGCAAATGCCTGGGCGGCGAGACCCGTCTGGCGCACGTCGACCATCACGAACATCCCGCCATCAGGCCGTACCGGCCTGAGGCCCGCACGCCCCTCCAGCGCCGCGCATACCAGGTCACGGCGCTGGCGATATTCCTCGCGCATCCGCGCCACTTCAGGCAGATCCCGCTCAAGGGCAACCTGGGCGGCGCGCTGGACGAAGTCCGGCAGGCCGAACAGCATGCACAGCGACAGGTTCGCCAGATGCCCGGCAAGGGACTCGGGGCCGATGGCCCAGCCGATGCGCCAGCCTGTCATGGCGTGGGATTTGGACAGGCTGTTGAGGGTGGCGGTGCGCTCGGCCATGCCCGGCAGGCTGGCCGGGCTGATATGTTCGCCGTCGTAGAGCAAGTCGCTGTAGACCTCATCGCTGATAAGCCACAGGTCATGCTCGATGCACAGTTGCGCCAACGCTTGCCAGGTGGCCAGCGGCAGGCTGGCGCCGGAGGGATTGTTGGGGCTGTTGAGCAGCATCACGCGGGTACGCGGCGTGATCAGCTGGGCCACGTCGGCCGGCTCTACCCGAAAAGCGTTTTCCGGACGCACCGTCACCGGGACCACTTTCGCCCCGCAGGCGCCAAAGACCGCTTCGTAGGTGACGTACATCGGTTCGGCGACAATCACCTCGTCGCCGGGGTCGAGCAGGCACTGCGCGACCGCGAAGACCGCACACTGGGCGCCGGGCAGCACCGTAACGTGCCCGGCGCCCACCGGCTGGCCGCAACGTTGCTGGTGGCGCCGGGCGATGCTGGCGCGCAACGCATGCAGTCCACGGGTATCCGAGTAATGCGTGTCCCCCGCCCGCAGGCTCGCGACGGCGGCCTCGACAATGGCCGGAGGCGTGTCGAAATCCGGATCGCCCACCGACAGCAACAGCACCTCCCTGCCCTGTTCGCGCATGGCCAGCGCCCGGTCATGGATCTGCCAGGCGGCGGCACCGTCGCCGGTGATGCGTTGGGTCAAGGCTGAAAAGCGCATGCATTGCTCCTGTTCGCGCGGTATCCAGCTTCAACCCTATCTCAAATAACGAAGCGCGCCACCGTCGCATTCAAACCCACCGCCAGGCGCGACAGTTCGTGAGTGGCGTCGCTGGTCTGTTGCGCGCCGCTGGCCGATTGGGTCGCCAGGTCACGGATGTTCATCAGGTTGCGGTCCACTTCGCGGGAGACCTGGGCCTGTTCTTCGGATGCGCTGGCAATGACCAGGTTGCGCTCGTTGATCTGGTGGATCGACTGGGTGATCTGTTCCAGCGCCACGCCGGCACCACGGGCCAGTTCCAGGGTGCTTTGGGTGCGCTGGTTGCTTTGCTGCATCGACTGCACGGCCTCGCCGGTGCCGTTCTGGATGCCGGCCACCATTTTTTCGATTTCCTGGGTCGATTGCGCGGTGCGATGGGCCAAGGCACGGACTTCGTCGGCCACCACCGCGAAACCACGTCCGGCCTCCCCGGCCCGGGCCGCTTCGATGGCCGCGTTGAGGGCCAGCAGGTTGGTCTGTTCGGCGATGGCGCGGATCACGTCCAGCACCTTGCCGATGTCGCGCCCCTGGACCGCCAGGCCCTCGACCATCGCGGCGGTGGCTTGTACGTCATGGGTCATGGTCTGGATCGCATCGACGGTCTCCACCACTCGCGTGCGCCCTTCCCGGGCCGCCTGGGTTGACTGGTTCGAGGCTTCGGAAGTGGACACCGCGTTGCGGGCAACCTCCTCGACCGCGGCGGTCATCTCATTGACGGCGGTGGCCGCCTGCTCGATTTCGCTGTGCTGCCTTTGCAAGCCGCGGGAAGACTCCTGGGTGACGGCACTCAACTCTTCAGCGGCGGCGCCCAGTTGGGTGGCGGAACCGGCAATCTGCTCGATGGTCTGGCGCAGGCTGCCCTGCATGGCGCCCAAGGCCTGGAGCAATCGCGCAGGTTCGTCCTTGCCGTCGTCGATGATGACGGTGACCAGATTGCCGCCGGCTATGGTCCGGGCTGCTTCGAGCGCCCGATTCAGGGGGGTGACAATACTGCGGGTCAGGAGCAAGGCCAGCAGCACGGTTGCCAGCGCGGCGATGACCGAGACGACGATAATGCCGGTGATGGCGCTGCTGTAGTAGCCGTCAGCCTTGGCCGATGCTTCGCCGGCGCTGGCCACGTTGAACTCGATGAGTTTGTTGAGCTGTTCGCCCATCAGGTCGGTGCCTTCCTTGATCCGCGTATTGATATGGGCGCGCAGTTGATCAAGCTTGTCCTGACGCGACAGCTGGAGCATTTCCTGCTGGGCCTCGAGATACTTTGCAAGCGTCGCGGAAAAAGTCTTGTACAGCTCGGCCTCTTGCGGGGTGGCTGGCAGCGCCGCATAGCTGTTATTGGCCTTGTGCAGTTTTTCCACCAGCACACCGATGCGCCCGTCGGCCTCGTTCAGGCTGGCCGGGTCACGGTTCACCAGTATGCGAAACGAGAGGATCCGCATACGCAAGACGCTTTCCATCACACTGGCCAGATGGCTGACGCTGGGCACCTGGGTCTGTTCCATGTCCACCGAAGCCTGGCGAATGACGGACATGCGATTGGCGGCGAACACGCCGAGGACGACGACAAGCAGTGCGATGACAGTGAAGCCGAGAAAGGCTCGGGGGGCGATATTCAAACTGCGTAGGGACATGGGGAAGCCTCGGGTGATGGTCGAGCCTCCATGCCGCCAGCGTATCGTTTGGGATAATTGTGTGTACGCCTACCTCGTTATCGGCCTGACTTGCGGCTTTTGCAGGGCGAGATGAAAAATAATCCACCGCATCGGTGGCGCGAAGCCGCGATTGACGCCCCGGCCTCGCCCATGGTCTCCTGTCGGCCTAGTTACGGGTGCCCTTCACAGGGTGAAACGGGAAACCGGTGAATCGTGTGCTTTACTCCAAGGCCACGTCAGTCCGGTGCTGCCCCCGCAACGGTAAGCGAGCGAAGCGTCGAATCCACTGTGCCTTGGCATGGGAAGGTGACGCTTGCAGGCAAGGCTTTGGCCCAGCCCCTCGCGAGCCCGGAGACCGGCCCATGACTCAAGCTCAACAAACCCGCGGTGGGCGGGCGCTGTTCGAATTCTGGCGAGCCCTCGCCCGGGTTTTCATTGCGCTCGCTTCCCCGCCGACAAACCCGAGGGAAGCGCCATGTCGACCATCAGCAGCACCGCCCGCACCACCAGCAGCACTGTCACCCTGAGCCAGCGCCTGAGCGCGGCGGTCCTCGCCTCGATCCTCGGTGCGGGCCTGGTCTACTTCGCCGGTTTCTCCCACATCGAAGCGGTGCACAACGCGGCCCACGACACCCGGCACAGCGCCGCGTTCCCGTGCCACTGAGACCTGACGACATGATCAAGCGTATCGCCCGGACTGCCGGTTTCAGCGGGCTGCTGGCCGCCCTGCTGTTGACTCTTCTACAAAGCCTGTGGGTCTCGCCGCTGATTCAGCAAGCCGAAACCTACGAAAAGGCCCCGGCCAGCGAAGTCCATGAGCATGCTTCGGGCGCTGCCCACAGCCACGACGCCGAAGCCTGGGAACCGCAAGACGGCTGGCAACGCCTGCTCGCCACCACCGGCGGCAACCTGGTGGTCGCGGTGGGTTTCGCCCTGATGCTGGCGGGCCTGTACACCTTGCGCGAGCCGACGCGTACGTCCCAGGGCTTGCTTTGGGGCCTGGCCGGTTACGCCACCTTCGTCCTCGCGCCAACGCTTGGCCTGCCACCGGAACTGCCTGGTACGGCGGCGGCTGAGCTGGCCCAGCGGCAGATGTGGTGGATCGGCACGGCGGCGTCCACGGCGGTAGGCATCGCCCTGATTGCCTTCGGCCGGCAGTGGCTGCTGAAGCTGCTGGGTGTTGCGACGTTGCTGGTGCCTCACGTCATCGGCGCGCCGCAGCCTGAAGTCCATTCGATGCTGGCCCCCGAGGCGCTGGAAAGCCAGTTCAAGATCGCCGCGCAACTGACCAATGTCGCGTTCTGGCTCGCCCTGGGCCTGATCAGCGCCTGGCTGTTTCGCCGTGGCGCCCAGGCTCGCCACGACGCATGAATAGCGGGCCGATCCTGGTGGTCGGCCTGGGCTGCCAACGCGGTTGCCCGGCCAGTGCATTGCGGGCATTGCTTGAGCAGACGCTGCTGGCCCATGGCATTGCGCTCGATAATGTACAGGCCTTGGCCAGTATCGATCTCAAGCACGACGAACCGGGCCTGCTGGAGCTGGCCGAGCAATTGGCGCTGCCACTGACCTGCTTCACTGCCGAGCAGTTGGCGGGTTATCAAACCCAGCTCAGCCAGCGTTCCCGGGTCGCCTTCGAGCGTACGGGCTGCCACGGCGTCGCCGAAAGCGCCGCCCTTGCCCTGGCCGATCAACTGGGCGATTCGCCCGCGAGACTGCTGATTACCCGTCAGAAAAGTGCGCAAGCCACTCTGGCATTGGCGGCAGCTTCGTAACCCTCGATAATCGCCGCCGGAATCATGAGCGCTGCTCATGCAAGGCCCTTTTCTACAGGAACCGGTCATGACCGTTTACTTCATCGGTGCCGGCCCCGGCGACCCGGAACTGATCACCGTGAAAGGCCAGCGCCTGATCCACCGTTGCCCGGTGATCATCTACGCCGGCTCCCTGGTGCCGGCGGCCGTGCTCGAAGGCCACAGCGCCGAACAGGTGGTCAACAGCGCAGAGCTGCACCTGGAACAGATCGTCGAACTGATCAGGATCGCGCATCTGAACGGCCAGGACGTGGCCCGGGTGCACTCCGGCGATCCAAGTCTGTATGGCGCGATCGGCGAGCAGATCCGCTGCCTGCGGGAACTGGACATCCCTTTCGAAATCGTTCCGGGCGTCACCGCCACCTCAGCCTGCGCGGCCCTGCTCGGCGCCGAGCTGACGCTACCGGACGTGTCCCAGAGCGTGATCCTGACCCGCTACGCGGACAAGACCGCGATGCCCGCCGGGGAAGAACTCGCCAGCCTGGCGCAGCATGGCGCAACCATGGCAATTCACCTGGGCGTCAATCACCTGGAAAAAATAGTCGCGGAACTGCTGCCCCACTACGGCGCGGATTGTCCGATCGCAGTGATTCACCGGGCCACGTGGCCGGATCAGGATTGGGTGGTGGGTACGCTGGAGGATATCGCCGGGAAGGTCCAAGCCAAGGGCTTTCGACGTACGGCGCTGATACTGGTGGGGCGTGTATTGGGCAATGATGTGTTCAGCGAATCATCGCTGTATCGCGCCGGGCATGCGCATCTGTACAGGCCCTGACTCGTCGATATGGCTCAGTCGGAATCCCTTGTGGGAGCGAGCCTGCTCGTGAAAGCGGTGGATCAGCCGGCAACGATGTCGAATGTGCCGGCCCCTTCGCGAGCAGGCTCGCTCCCACAGGGATCGGCGGCGCCTCTAAGATGGCATGCTGACCCTAGAAGCTTTTGTGGCGAGGGAGCTTGCTCCCGCTGGACCGCGAAGCGGTCCCTTGGCGACTCACGCGTCAATCACGGAAGACGCGCGGGTTGCCTTGCGATTGCTACGCAATCGAGCGGGAGCAAGCTCCCTCGCCACAGTGTTCTGCGCGCAACTGGCACCTATCAGTAGTAGGCGTTTTCTTTCTGCGTGTGGTCGGTCACGTCGCGTACGCCCTTGAGTTCCGGGATGCGCTCGAGCAAGGTGCGCTCGATGCCTTCCTTCAAGGTCACGTCAGCCTGGCCGCAGCCCTGGCAACCGCCGCCGAACTGGAGCACGGCGATGCCGTCTTCCACCACGTCGATCAGCGACACCTGGCCGCCGTGGCTGGCCAGCCCCGGGTTGATCTCGGTTTGCAGGTAATAGTTGATGCGCTCGTTGACCGGACTGTCGGCGTTGACCATCGGTACCTTGGCGTTCGGCGCCTTGATGGTCAGCTGGCCGCCCATGCGGTCGGTGGCGTAGTCGACCACCGCATCGTCCAGGAAAGCTTCGCTGAACGAGTCGATGTACGCGGTGAAGCTCTTGAGCCCCAGCGCGGTATCTTCGGGTTTTTCTTCTCCCGGCTTGCAGTAGGCAATGCACGTCTCTGCGTACTGGGTGCCGGGCTGGGTGATGAAGATGCGGATCCCGATACCCGGGGTGTTCTGCTTGGACAGCAGGTCGGCCAGGTAATCGTGGGCGGCATCGGTAATGGTAATGGCGGTCATGGAAACTCCTCGCAGGCTTGCCGGCAGTTTACGCCAATCATCGCGCCGGACAAAGTCCCAGTATTTTTGTCAGGAAAGCAGCCGACCGCGCAAGGGCGCTCCGTCGGCTACTTTGCTCAGAGGTTCTGATAACGATTCATGTCCAGCACGCCCGCTTCCAAGGGGTCGGTTTGCTCGATGTATCGGCTCAGATCGTGGAAATACCGCCAGAACTGCGGATGACTGCGGCGAATCCCCCAGCGCTCGACGATTCGCTCGAAAGCCGCCGCATCCTGCGCGTTCTCCATGGCATCGACAAACGCCGGCACTTGCCCCGCCGGGATATCGAAAATGAAATTCGGATAGCTGCTGAGCACGCCCGGATAAACGGTCAGGGTGTCCAGCCCTGGCTGGTAGCGCAGCGCTTCACCCAGCAGGAACGCCACGTTGCTGTGGGCGCGGTTGCGCAGCAGGCTATAGACCTCGCGCCGACCGTCCAGGGTTTCGACGCGTAGCATCGTCGCTTCCGGCAGTTGGTCGATGACCCTGAGACCCGCCGCCGGACGCGACACCAGGCGACTCAAAGCCTGCTCGGCATCCTGCAGCGCCGGATCGATATTGGGACGCGAGCAATACGCTCCCGCACAGCGGTTGATCGGGTCGGGGCGCGCGTTCAGCTCGCCATAGCGAAGCAGCAACTGCCGGGCGAAGTCGCGCTTGGGGTCTGCTTCGTCGAGCTTGAGCGCAGTCGGCTTGTCGTCGTCGATGGCCTCGTAATCCAGCCACATCTTGAATTTCCCACCGGCCTGGTACCAGTCGTCGAGGTAACCTTCGCGGGAATCGGCCGGCATCAGGCGCAGGAAGTTCTGTTCCGCGCCGTTGCGGATCAGGTCGAAATACAGCCGGGTCTGGGCCTGGTGGGAGACATTGCCGAACACGTCGAAATTCACCGCCAGTTGATAATAGGTGCGCTCCAGCAGCGGGAAATCGAACAGCCACAGCGTCTGCGGCACCTCGCCAATCAGGCCCTTGGTGACCGCGGCGCTGTCGAAATGCCGGAAGATGCTCAGCAGCGCATTGTCATTTCCCGCCCACAGCGTCGACCAGCCCGGAGCCGGGAGCTCGGCGTAGCTGTCGCGGCGCAGGGCTTCGTACGCGTTGCGCTTGTCGCGGTAATCGAGCCACAGGCTGACGACGCTGCCGACGTCATCGTTCTGGCCCGGCATCGCCAGCAACGGCGTCGCCTGGCCGCGATAGTTGGGGTCGGTGATGTACAAGTCGTGCTCGGGTGCCTGGAACAACGCCCAGAAGTTATCGCGAATGACGTCCGTGGCGATCTGGCCCCGGCACACCGAGCCACGGATGAACGTGCGCACGAAATACTCGGCGTTATCGAGCATGAACTGATAGCGGGCCTGGGCCGGAATCGCCTCGAAGGTGGAAAACGGATTGGCCCGACGCTCCGGCCCGTAGCCCGGCAATGAGCTGACCTGCCAGTTACCGCTGTAAAACAGACTCTTGATCCGCGCAATCTTCGCCGCGCTCAAGCCGTAAGTGATGTGGGTCTTGTGGACGATCACCCCCTGCACCGGCCAGAGCCGGTAATAGATGCGGGTGCCGGGGTCGTCATTCGGACGGCGAGTGTTGATCAGGTCGATCGGCTGGCCGGTCGGCGTGCGCGAGCGCACCCACTGGAAGAAATGCCCCGGCTCGCCGCCCTTGAAATAGATGTGGGCCAGGAAGAGGTGCTCGAACAGCCAGCGACCGACCAGGCTTTCCCGGGCGCCGGGGGCATTGAGCAGGTTTTCCCACTGCACCACCTGCAAGGCTTCGGCGGCGCTTGGCGCCAGGGCCTGCTGGTCGATGGGCGCGCCGGCGGCCAGCCAGCGCTGTAGCGTCTGGTATTGCTGGTCGGTCAGGCCGGTGACGGCCAGAGGCATGCCTTCCTTGGGATGAACAGCCGCGTAGGCGTCGAATTGGTCCGGCGTCGGGCAACTGTTGTCGCGGCTCAAGCCCAGTACGATGTCTTCCGGCAGCTTGGCGTTGGGCTGCAAGGGCGTGTTGTGTCCCAGCTCGAGCATTTGCGCCATCAGTGCCGCCTGGCTGCCCTGGGCATCGATGACCGAGTAAAAGCCCTTGCGCTGCCAGGCCCGTTGGCCGGAGGCATCATAGAACAGGCGGGTCGGGTCGGCGGCCTGGCGGCGCTCGCCGTCGTACACCGGCAGCTTGCTCGCCCCCCGCAGCGCACCTTCGCCGCTGCCCAGGTTCAACTGGCAGGCGGAGTCGTAACAGGCATGGCAGGCCACACACTTTTCCGTGAAGATCGGCTGGATGTCACGAGTGTAGGAGATCGCGGGAGCGGGATTCCCGGCGGCTGCGCTAGAAGACAACAGCAGCAACAGACTGCCGAACAAGACGCGGTACGGCATGTCTCGGGTTCCTGGAAAATTATCCGGCGATTCTACCGGGCCAGCATGGCCTTGCAAACATGAGCGATATTCATGCAAAAGCCCTCCATGATCAAATCCTGCACAGGTTTGCTATCATTCCGGCCTTCGTAATGGTCTTTTTTCCAGGTAGTCCTATGTCTGATCGCAGCGCTCGCCTTTATCTTCTCCAGCAGGCCCTCAAGGAACGCATCCTGATCCTCGACGGCGGCATGGGCACGATGATCCAGAGCTACAAGCTGGAAGAGCAGGACTACCGTGGCAAACGCTTCGCCGACTGGCCGAGCGACGTCAAGGGCAACAACGACTTGCTCGTGCTGACCCGCCCCGACGTGATTGGCGCTATCGAAAAGGCCTACCTGGATGCCGGCGCCGACATCCTCGAAACCAACACCTTCAACGCCACCCAGGTGTCCCAGGCCGACTACGGCATGCAGGGCCTGGCCTACGAGCTGAACCTGGAAGGCGCGCGCCTGGCCCGCAAGGTGGCCGACGCCAAGACCCTCGAAACCCCGGACAAGCCGCGCTTCGTCGCCGGCGTGCTCGGCCCGACCAGCCGCACCTGCTCGCTGTCGCCGGATGTGAACAACCCCGGCTACCGCAACGTGACCTTCGACGAGCTGGTGGAGAACTACACCGAAGCCACCAAGGGCCTGATCGAAGGCGGCGCCGACCTGATCCTGATCGAGACCATTTTCGACACGCTCAATGCCAAGGCCGCGATCTTCGCCGTGCAAGGCGTCTATGAAGAGCTGGGCCTCGAGTTGCCGATCATGATTTCCGGCACCATCACCGACGCCTCCGGCCGCACCCTCTCCGGCCAGACCACCGAAGCCTTCTGGAACTCGGTGGCCCACGCCAAGCCGATCTCCGTCGGCCTGAACTGCGCCCTCGGTGCCAGCGAACTGCGCCCGTACCTGGAAGAACTGTCGAACAAGGCCAGCACCCATGTGTCGGCGCACCCCAACGCCGGCCTGCCCAACGAATTCGGCGAATACGACGAGCTGCCGGTGGACACCGCCAAGGTCATTGAAGAATTCGCCCAGAGCGGCTTCCTCAATATCGTCGGGGGTTGCTGCGGCACCACCCCGGCGCACATCGAAGCTATCGCCAAGGCCGTCGCTGGCTATGCTCCACGGCAGATTCCCGAGATTCCCCGGGCGTGCCGCCTGTCGGGCCTGGAACCGTTCACCATCGATCGCAGCTCGTTGTTCGTCAACGTCGGCGAGCGGACCAACATCACCGGCTCCGCCAAATTCGCCCGGCTGATCCGCGAAGACAACTACACCGAAGCCCTGGAAGTGGCGCTGCAACAGGTCGAGGCCGGCGCCCAGGTGATCGACATCAACATGGACGAGGGCATGCTCGATTCGAAGAAGGCCATGGTGACCTTCCTCAATCTGATCGCCGGCGAACCGGACATTTCCCGCGTGCCGATCATGATCGACTCCTCCAAGTGGGAAGTCATCGAAGCGGGCCTCAAGTGCATCCAGGGCAAGGGCATCGTCAACTCCATCAGCATGAAGGAAGGCGTCGAGCAGTTCATCCATCACGCCAAGCTGTGCAAGCGCTACGGCGCCGCCGTGGTGGTGATGGCCTTCGACGAAGCCGGCCAGGCCGACACCGAGGCGCGCAAGAAGGAAATCTGCAAGCGCTCCTACGATATCCTGGTCAACGAGGTTGGCTTCCCGCCGGAAGACATCATCTTCGACCCGAACATCTTCGCCGTCGCCACCGGTATCGAAGAGCACAACAACTATGCCGTGGACTTCATCAACGCCTGCGCCTACATCCGCGATGAACTGCCCTACGCGCTGACCTCCGGTGGCGTGTCCAACGTGTCGTTCTCGTTCCGCGGCAACAACCCGGTGCGCGAGGCGATCCACTCGGTGTTCCTGCTGCATGCGATCCGCGCGGGCCTGACCATGGGCATCGTCAACGCCGGCCAACTGGAGATCTACGACCAGATCCCGGTGGAACTGCGCGACGCGGTGGAAGACGTGATCCTCAACCGTACACCCGAAGGCACCGACGCCCTCCTCGCGATCGCCGACAAGTACAAGGGCGACGGCAGCGTCAAGGAAGCGGAAACCGAAGAATGGCGCGGATGGGAAGTGAACAAGCGCCTGGAGCACGCGCTGGTCAAGGGCATCACCACCCACATCGTCGAGGACACCGAGGAATCGCGCCTGTCCTTCGCCCGCCCGATCGAAGTGATCGAAGGCCCGTTGATGGCCGGCATGAACATCGTCGGCGACCTGTTTGGCGCCGGCAAGATGTTCCTGCCCCAGGTGGTCAAGTCCGCCCGCGTGATGAAGCAGGCCGTGGCGCACCTGATTCCGTTCATCGAAGCGGAAAAAGGCGACAAGCCAGAGGCCAAGGGCAAGATCCTGATGGCCACGGTCAAGGGCGACGTCCACGACATCGGCAAGAACATCGTCGGCGTGGTGCTGGGGTGCAACGGCTACGACGTGGTCGACCTCGGCGTGATGGTGCCGGCGGAGAAAATCCTTCAGGTGGCCAAAGATGAGAAGTGCGACATCATCGGCCTGTCCGGCCTGATCACACCGTCCCTGGATGAAATGGTGCATGTGGCGCGGGAGATGCAGCGCCAGGACTTCCACCTGCCGCTGATGATCGGTGGCGCCACGACCTCCAAGGCCCATACCGCCGTGAAGATCGAACCCAAGTACAGCAATGATGCAGTGATTTACGTCACCGACGCCTCCCGCGCCGTGGGCGTGGCGACGCAGTTGCTGTCCAAGGAGCTCAAGCCGGCGTTTGTCGAGAAGACCCGCCTGGACTACATAGACGTGCGCGAGCGCACCTCCAACCGCAGCGCCCGCACCGAGCGCCTGAGCTACCCGGCGGCCGTGGCGAAGAAGCCGCAGTTCGACTGGAGCAGCTACCAGCCCGTCAAGCCGACTTTCACCGGCGCACGGGTGCTGGACGATATCGACCTGAACGTCCTGGCCGAGTACATCGATTGGACGCCGTTTTTCATTTCCTGGGACCTGGCCGGCAAATACCCGCGCATCCTCACCGACGAAGTGGTCGGCGAAGCGGCCACCGCGCTGTACGCCGATGCCCGGGCGATGCTGCGCAAGCTGATCGACGAGAAACTCATCAGCGCCCGTGCCGTGTTCGGCTTCTGGCCGGCCAACCAGGTGCATGACGACGACCTGGAAGTCTATGGCGACGACGGCAAGCCACTGGCGCGCCTGCATCACCTGCGCCAGCAGATCATCAAGACCGACGGCAAGCCGAACTTCTCCCTGGCCGACTTCGTCGCACCCAAGGACAGCGGCGTGACCGACTATGTCGGTGGCTTCATCACCACCGCCGGCATCGGTGCCGAAGAAGTCGCCAAGGCCTACCAGAACGCCGGCGACGACTACAACTCGATCATGGTCAAGGCCCTGGCCGACCGATTGGCCGAAGCTTGCGCCGAATGGCTGCACCAGCAGGTGCGCAAGGAGTATTGGGGCTATGCCAAGGATGAGCGCCTGGACAACGAGGCGCTGATCAAGGAGCAATACACCGGCATCCGCCCTGCCCCCGGTTACCCGGCCTGCCCGGATCACACCGAGAAAGCCACCCTGTTCCGCCTGCTCGACCCCGAGGCCAGCGAACTGAAAGCCGGACGCAGCGGCGTGTTCCTCACCGAACACTACGCGATGTTCCCGGCGGCGGCGGTCAGCGGCTGGTACTTCGCCCATCCCCAGGCGCAGTATTTCGCCGTGGGCAAGATCGACAAGGACCAGGTCCAGAGCTACACCGCGCGCAAGGGCCAGGACCTGAGCGTGACCGAACGCTGGCTGGCGCCGAACCTGGGCTACGACAACTGATCAGGCGCCTCTGAAAAGATCGCAGCCGAGGCGCGCTGCGATCTTTTCCCCGGGGTTGTCTATGCTTGTCCCAAACCCATGGCAGACGAGGGATTTATGGACGATCCAGTCGACAACAAGCCGCCGACCCTGTTGCAGATGATGCACAGCGTGCTGGCCGCCGCTTTCGGCGTGCAGAGCGGCAAGAACCGCGCCCGGGATTTCACCCACGGCAAGCCGAGTCACTTCGTGATACTGGGAATCGCGTTCACGGTGATCTTCGCCTTGACCCTGTTTGGCATCGTCAAGCTGGTGGTGCATCTGGCGGGGTTGTAAAAATAGCCAACGGCACCCCGCCCCATGTGGGAGCGAGCTTGCTCGCGATGGCGATGTGTCAGTCGACCTCATGGTGACTGAACCACCGCCATCGCGAGCAAGCTCGCTCCCACAGTTTTCACCACCAGGGCTACCGTTTATTGATGACTGACCCAGAACACCGCCGTGCCCACCACCAGGATAATCAGGAACAGAATGGCCCAGGCATCAACGGTACTGTCGCTTTTCCTTGCTTTGGTCGGATTACTCATTGCATCGCCTCTTGTCGGTTTTGTAGGTGATTGCATAGGGACTCGACCACAGTTAAGACGATGATTGCCCGTACGACAAATGTGGGTTAGCCAATAATCGAAGGCATTAGTCGATTTGGTTCTTTACATATACTCAAACATCACTTTTGCGCATAACTCAAAACAGGTATCTTGCACCGGCTCCTCTAGGAGTGCGCGGCCGTGCGCGCAGAATTGCCGAGGCAGAACCCGATTTCAGCGAGCCAACCTGCAGCTGTTTCTGATCGGCCCAAGCCTGAGAACGAGACTTATATGTACGTATATGACGAGTACGATCAGCGGATCATCGAGGACCGCGTCAAGCAGTTCCGTGATCAGACCCGACGCTATCTGGCAGGCGAGCTGAGCGAAGAAGAATTCCGCCCTCTGCGCTTGCAGAATGGCCTGTATATCCAGCGCTTCGCCCCGATGCTGCGCGTGGCGGTGCCTTATGGCCAACTGACCTCGCGCCAGGTGCGCAAGCTGGCCCAGATTGCCCGCGACTATGACAAGGGCTATGCCCATATCAGTACCCGGCAGAACGTCCAGTACAACTGGCCTGCCCTGGAAGACGTGCCCGAGATCCTGGCGGAACTGGCCACCGTGCAGATGCACGCGATCCAGACCAGCGGCAACTGCCTGCGCAACGTGACCACCGACCAGTTTGCCGGCGTCGCGGCCGACGAACTGATCGACCCGCGCCCATGGTGCGAGATCGTTCGCCAATGGACCACGTTCCACCCGGAATTCGCCTACCTGCCGCGCAAGTTCAAGATCGCCATCAATGGCTCGACCTCGGACCGCGCGGCCATCGAAGTCCATGACATTGGCCTCGAAGCGGTCTACAACGCCGCCGGCGAGCTGGGCTTCCGCGTGCTGGTGGGCGGCGGCCTGGGGCGTACGCCGGTGGTCGGCGCGTTCATCAACGAGTTCCTGCCATGGCAGGACCTGCTGAGCTACCTCGACGCCATCCTGCGGGTGTACAACCGCTACGGGCGTCGCGACAACAAATACAAGGCGCGGATCAAGATCCTGGTCAAGGCCCTGACGCCTGAAGTGTTCGCCGAAAAGGTCGAGGCCGAAATGGTCCACCTGCGTGGCGGCCAGACCACCCTGACCGAAGCCGAAGTCCATCGCGTGGCCAAGCATTTCGTCGACCCGGCCTACAAGGCGCTGGACAACCAGGACGCCGAACTGGCCGCCCTCGACAAGGAACACCCGGGCTTCGCGCGCTGGCGGACACGCAACACCCTCAAGCACAAGAAACCGGGCTACGTCGCGGTGACCCTGTCGCTGAAGCCGACCGGTGTCGCACCGGGCGATATCACCGACAAGCAGATGGACGCCGTGGCCGACCTGGCCGACCGCTACAGCTTTGGCCAGCTGCGCACGTCCCATGAGCAGAACATCATCCTGGCGGACGTTGAACAGAGCCAGTTGTTCACCCTGTGGGGCGAGCTGCGCGAGCAAGGCTTCGCCACGCCGAACATCGGCCTGCTGACCGACATGATCTGCTGCCCGGGCGGGGATTTCTGCTCGCTGGCGAACGCCAAATCGATCCCGATCGCCGAATCGATCCAGCGCCGCTTCGACGACCTCGACTACCTGTTCGACATCGGCGAGCTGGACCTGAACATTTCCGGCTGCATGAATGCCTGCGGTCACCACCACGTCGGTCATATCGGCATCCTCGGCGTGGACAAGAAAGGCGAGGAGTTCTACCAGGTCTCCCTCGGTGGCAGCGGCAGCCGCGACGCCAGCCTGGGCAAGATCCTCGGCCCGTCGTTTGCACAGGACGACATGCCGGATGTGATCGAGAAGCTGATCGACGTGTACATCGAACAACGTACCGAAGACGAGCGTTTCATCGACACTTATCAACGTATCGGCATCGACCTCTTCAAGGAACGCGTCTATGCAGCGAATCATTAAGAACAACGAGGTCATCGACGAAACCTGGCACTTGCTGCCCAAGGACGCGACCTTCGATGGCATTTCCAACTGCGACGACCTGATCGTGCCTCTCGCCCTTTGGCGCGACCATGCCCATGCGCTCAAAGCCCGTGATGGCGGCCTGGGCGTGTGGCTGGATGCCGACGAAGAAGCGGAAGAAATCGGCGATGACGCCAATCAGCTCCAAGTCATTGCACTGAACTTCCCGGCCTTCACCGACGGGCGCAGCTACTCCAACGCACGCCTGTTGCGCGAACGGTATGGCTTCAAGGGCGAATTGCGCGCCATTGGCGATGTGCTGCGCGACCAGTTGTTCTACATGCGCCGCTGCGGTTTCGACGCCTTTGCCCTGCGTGCCGACAAAGACCCCTATGAAGCCCTCGAAAGCCTCAAGGACTTTTCGGTGACCTACCAGGCGGCCACTGACGAACCGTTGCCACTGTTTCGTCGTCGCTGATAGTTGAAGTATGAAAAAGCCCTGATCCGGGTGTACCGGGTCAGGGCTTTTTGTTGGTCTCGACTTCGAAACCTCTGTGGGAGCGAGCCTGCTCGCGAAAGCGGTGGATCAGCTTGCATCCATGGCGAATGCACCGCCGTCTTCGCGAGCAGGCTCGCTCCCACAGGGGACAATGTTGGTGCGACTTCAGTGGATTACCAGAACCGCTGCTGCGTCAGGCGGCCCCACCAGCTCAGCAGCACCCGGTCCACCGAACCGCTGGCCGCCATGCCGATGCGCTCCTGCAGGCTTTTGCGTTCGGCATAGTGCAGGTGATAGAGCTCGGCACCCTTGGCCCGTTCGGCCAGGTATTCATCGCTGGTCTTGAGCTCGTCCACCAGCTGTTTCTCCAGCGCGGCGACACCGAGCCAGACCTCGCCGGTTGCCACTTCATCGATAGCCAGCTGCGGGCGGTAGTTGGACACGAAGTTCTTGAACAATTCATGGGTGATGTCCAGGTCTTCCTGGAATTTTTCCCGGCCCTTCTCGGTATTCTCACCAAACACCGTCAATGTGCGTTTGTACTCGCCGGCGGTCAGCACTTCGAAATCGATGTCGTGTTTCTTCAGCAGGCGATTGACGTTGGGCAATTGGGCCACGACGCCGATGGAGCCGAGGATTGCGAACGGGGCGCTAATGATCTTCTCGCCGATGCACGCCATCATGTAGCCGCCGCTGGCTGCAACCTTGTCGATGCACACCGTCAGCGGCACGCCGGCCTGGCGGATCCGCGCCAGTTGCGACGAGGCCAGGCCGTAGCTGTGGACCATGCCGCCACCGCTTTCCAGGCGCAGGACCACTTCGTCCTTCGGGGTCGCCAGGGTCAGCAGCGCGGTAATTTCGTGACGCAGGCTCTCGGTGGCGGAAGCCTTGATATCGCCATCGAAGTCCAGCACGAATACCCGGGGCTTGGCCGCCGGTTTGTCTTTCTGTTTCTTCCCAGCCTTCTCGGCCTTGCCTTCGCTCTTGCGCAGCGCCTTGAGCTGGTCCTTGTCCAGCAGCGTCTGCTCCAGACGCTCACGCAAGCCCTTGTAGAAATCGTTGAGCTTGCTGACTTGCAACTGCCCGGCCGACTTGCGCCGTCCCTTGCTGCGCAACGCAGCAAAACTGGCCATGACCACCAGAATGGCGATCACCAGCGTCACCGTCTTGGCCAGAAAACCGGCGTATTCGACAAAAAACTCCACAGCGACTCCTTAAATGCAATGCGCCACTGAACGCAGGCGCGTAACGGTCCCAGCATACCCATGCGCCTGCCCCGCTGCCAGCCATGAAACCTGCTGTTACCGTAACGCGGGTGAGTCCGGACGGGCCTGTAACGGTCATTTCAAACGAGCGTATGTTTTTTCGTTGACAGCCCTCCGCCATCCTCATAACCTCGCCAAACCTTCAACGTACCGGGATGACGCGGACGTGGGCAGCATTTATCTGATACGACATGGCCAGGCCTCCTTTGGTGCGGATGACTACGATGTCCTTTCGCCCAATGGCATACGCCAGGCCCAAGTGCTCGGCGGCCACCTGGCGGAGCTCGGCATCGTGTTCGATCGCTGCCTCTCGGGCGACCTGCGTCGCCAGCAGGACACCGCTATCGGCACGCTGGGCGCGATGTCCGCTGTCGGGCTGCCGGTTCCCGAGGTGGAAATCGACGCGGCGTTCAACGAATTCGATGCCGACGCGGTGATCCGCGCGCTGCTCCCGGACATGCTGCCCCAGGAGCCCGAAGCGCTGCATATCCTGCGCAACGCGGCGCAGAACCGCGGAGAGTTCCAGCGCATTTTTGCGTTGATCGTCGAACGCTGGCTCAGCGGCCAGTATGACCCGCCCGGGCTGGAGAGCTGGCTGGGTTTTGTCGAGCGGGTCCAGGCCGGCCTGCACCGCATCCTCGAAAAGGCCGACAAGACCCACAAGATCGCCGTGTTCACCTCCGGCGGGACCATCACCGCCCTGCTTCACCTGATCACCCAGATGCCTGCCCGGCAAGCTTTTGAGCTGAACTGGCAGATCGTCAACACCTCGCTCAACCAACTGAAATTCAGAGGCCGCGAGGTGGCCCTGGCTTCCTTCAACAGTCATGCGCATCTGCAACTGCTGAAGACCCCGGACCTCATCACCTTCCGCTGAGGCCGGATTACTTGCAGACCCTTGCTGTACCACTCAAATAAGGATCGAAACAATGACCTCCGTAGCCGACGCCGTAAAAGCCATGCAAGCCAAGTTCAACCCAGCCGCCGCTGCCGGCCTGGACCTGGTATTTGGTTTCAATATCACTGACGAAGACAAGCAGTACGCCCTGATCGTCAAGGATGGCACCTGCGACATCCAGGAAGGCGCGAACCCCGACGCCAACTGCACGCTGGTCCTGGATAGCCAAACCCTCAAGGATATCGTCAGCGGCGAAACCGACGGCATGCAAGCCTTCATGGGCGGCAAGCTGCGCGTTGAAGGCGACATGATGCTGTCGATGAAGCTGTCCGAGCTGTTCCCTTCCTGAGATCGGGTCGCGCCCTGGCTGTAACCAGATCCCGCCCTTGTGGCGGGATTTTTGTTTTTCGCGAGCAGGCTCGCTCCCACAGGGATGAGGATGGTATCGGATAGCTGGGCCAGCTCTTACAATGCCCGCTCCACCCGCTTCGGCCCGACCATGGACATCGACCTCGCCCGTACCTTCCTGGAAATCGTCCGCCACGGCAGCCTCGCCGCTGCGGCGCAAAAACTGCACGTCACCCAGACGGCGATAACCGCCCGGGTCCAGAAGCTCGAAAGCCAGCTCGGCTGCGCGCTGTTCGTGCGTAACCGTGCCGGTGCGCGACTGACCGCCGATGGCGAAGCCTTCGTGGTCTACGCCAACCAGCTCGTACAGACGTGGGAGGCCGCCCGCCGCGACTTGCCGTTGCCTGAGGGTTATCGCAATGTCTTGCATCTCGGTGGCGAGGTCAGTTTGTGCAATCCCCTGATGCTTGCCTGGGCGGGGGAGCTGCGCCAGAAAATCCCTGGCCATGCCCTGCGCATGGACATCCGCGACGGTGAAAAACTCTTGCAGCAACTGGAGCTGGGTCTGCTGGATGCGGCGGTGGTCTATCAGCCTGAGTACTGGCCGCGATTGCAGGTGGAGCAGTTGCTGGAGGAAAAACTCATCCTGGTGCGCCTGGCCGCTCGCCCCGAGCCCTACGTGTACATCGACTGGAGCGCGGACTTCCGGCGCCAGCACGACACGGCGCTTCCGGACAAGGCCAAGGCCGCCGTGACCTTCAATCTCGGTCCACTGGCGTTGCAATATATTCTGGAAAACGGCGGTAGCGGCTACTTCCGCACCCGGGTCGTGCAGAGCTACCTGGACAGCGGCATTCTGGAGCGGGTGCCCAAGGCGCCGGAGTTCAACTACCCGACCTACCTGGTGTATTCCAGGGACCGCGATTCGGCGGCATTGCAGCAGGCGTTCGAGGTGCTGCGGGGGATCGTCAAGGCTGGCAGTGACTGGTCCCAGCGTTGGGATCCGCTGGGCTGACAGATCAGGATGGGGCCGCTTCGCGGCCCAGCGGGAGCAAGCTCCCTCGCCACACAAGCGCTTACTGTCAGAAGGCCCTTTGCAGAACAAAGGGCCCGTACAACCTGGTTGGACTACGCCCGCATCAATTCGGCGATCTTGTCCTTGGTCTGCAAGCGTTCTTTCTTGAGTGTCTCCAAAGCAGGATCGGACAGCGTGACGGGCGGCTTCTCGGCATTCACGACCTCGGCGTCGATTCGCGCATACTTCTTGAGCAATTCGTCGAGCGTCGGATCCTCGCTACGCTTTTGCTGGATGTGGTCTTTTGTGCAATCAAGATCCTGGCAAAGATCATGGGACACCGGCATGGAGCACCTCCTTTGGTTGGTTCGGTGGCGAGTGCTTTTCATGGCACTGCCTGTCACCAGCATGGCCTTGCCGGTCGGCTTCTGTCGACCGCCAATCCGACCAGCGGCGACCGTTCGTCGTGCCGCGCCGCGCTCCGATCAAACCTTCGGCCCCTTCCCGCTCTCCATTGAACAGTGACCACAAGAACACTCGTACAACCTGTGTGGAGACTTACCTATGGACAGATTTACCCTGCGTCAACTCGGCCTGGCAGTTGCCTTGAGTACCAGCATGGGCATGGCATGGGCCGCGACGTCCAACGACTTTGTCGATAACGCGGCGGCCAATGGCATAGCGGAAATCGAAACCAGCAAACTGGCGCTGCAAAAAAGCCAATCGGCGGACATCAAGGAGTTCGCCAACAAGATGATCACCGACCACACCAAAGCCAACGAAGAGCTGAAGGCGCTGGCGCAAAAACACGACATCGAAGTACCGGATGACACCACGCTGATGAAAAAGGCCAAGGCCAAGATTCTCGATGTGCGTGACGAGTCCTTCGACCCAGCCTTCGCCAATAACCAGGTGATGGCCCATGAAGAAACCATCGCCCTGTTCAAGAAGGAAGCCGAGACCGTCACCGACGATAAGAAGCCCGGCAATACCGAACTCAAGGCGTTTGCCCAGAAAATGCTGCCCGACCTGCAGCATCACCTGGAAATGGCCAAGAAGCTCCAGGCCGCGCATCCTAGTAAATAATGCAGCACGCATGAAAAAGCCCGACCATCGAGTCGGGCTTTTTGTTGGCTAGCTGTCGGCGGTATCGATGTCGGCGTCGGTCTTGTCGCCGGGGCCAGGTCGATCCGGCTCTGGCTTGAAGCCAGGGCTGTAGGTGTTGTCGTTGTCCTGGTGATGTTGTTTCTGATCGACCTCGCTGGCAGCGCTGTGAGCCTGGTGCGTTCCAGCCGGACCGGCGGGCGGGTTGCCCGGCGCTTGGGGATCGACGGCCGGATCGTTACGCGAAGACTGGGTCTGCGTCTGGCCTTGTTGCTGGGTATTTGCAGGATCGCTCATTGGACACCTCGTTCATGACAGGGCCGGTTCAATCGACGGCCTTGGTTATTCGAAGGTGGCAAGGCGGCTGGGTTCCATTCTTTTGCAGCATGCTCAGCCGCCCAGTACCGACCTGACCATCCGGGTCAGCGCATCCGGGCTATAGGGTTTACTCAGCAGATGGGTGTCAGGACTCAACTGATGATTGCGCGAGATGATGTCGCGGGTGTGCCCTGACGTGAACAACACCGGCACCGGCGGGGACTGGACCTTGGCCCAGGCGGCCAGGTCGGAGCTCTTGATCAGCCCGGGCATGACCACGTCGGTGAAGATCAGGTCGACCGAGATGCCCTCCAGTAACAGTTTCATGGCCTCGTCGCCATTCGCTGCGGTCAGGGTCCGATAACCCGACAGCTCGAGCAATTCCACCGAGGCACTGCGCACGTCATCGTTGTCCTCGACCACCAGGACGGTTTCCTGCAAGCCCGACTGATGCGTGCGGTGGTGCGTCTGCTCCTCCGACTCGGGCCTATGGCTGCGCGGGAAGTACATGTGCACCTGGGTGCCTTCTCCCGGATGGCTGGAAATCTCGATATGGCCGCCGCTCTGCTTGACGAACCCGAACACCATGCTCAACCCGAGTCCGGTACCGTGGCCGTCGGTCTTGGTGGTGAAGAACGGCTCGAAAACCTGCTTGAGGACTTCAGGCGCCATGCCCGCGCCACAATCGGTCACCGACAGCCGTACGTAATCGCCAGCCGCAACACCTTTACCGGCGCATGATGACTCATCCAGTGCGATATTCTCGCCAATCAGGCAGATAGTCCCTTCGCCGCCCATGGCATCGCGGGCGTTGATCGCCAGGTTCAACAGGGCATTTTCCAATTGGTTGCGGTCGACATGGATGCACCAAGGCTCATCCGGCAACGCCACCTCGATCCGGATGGTTTCCCCCAGTGCCCGTTGCAACAATTCGCCCAGGCCATCGTAGATGCGCCGTGGGTTGTAGACGGCCGGGGACAAGGGCTGGCGCCGGGCAAAAGCCAATAGTTGCGATGACAGCTTGGCGCCTCGCTCCACGGCTTCGATGGACGCCCCGACCCGCCGTTGCACGTTGGGATTGTCGGGTTCGTGGCGAGCCAGCAAATGCAGGTTTCCACCGATCACCTGGAGCAGATTGTTGAAGTCGTGGGCCACGCCCCCCGTAAGCCCGCCGATGGCCTCGAGCTTCTGCGATTGGCGCAACTGTTCTTCAGCCGCCAGCCGCGCCTGTACTTCATCGGCGACGCGTTGTTCCAGCTCGCGGGTGAACTTGAGCAACGACGCTTCGGCAGTCTTGCGCTCATTGATGTCGATCAGCACACCGGGAAAACGCAGGGGCTTGCCCAACGCATCGAACTCGCAGCGGCCGCTGGCCAGCACCCAGAGGTATTCGCCCTCACCACGGCGCACACGGTATTCAGCGCTGTAGGGCGCGCCCGTGCGCACCGTCAGGTCGACACGTTGCTCCACGTCGGCAAGATCATCCGGATGGATGCGCTGGCGAGCGATCTCGATGGGCAGTGCATCCAGCGAACATTCGGACGGATAGCCGAACGTACGGGCGAAACGCTCGTCGCCGGACAGTGTGTCGGCCGGGATATCCCAGACAAACGAGCCCAGCAACGGCCCGGCCGAAAGCGCCAACTGAATACGCTCGTTGACCGCACGGTAGCTGCGTTCCGCCTCTTGTCGGGCCCGCTCGCTGAGCACCAGTTCGGTGGTTTCCACGACGATCGCCAGGACGCCAGCCGGCGAATGATCATCGTCGGGCACCGGGCTGTAATAGAGGTCCATCCAGACGTCTTCGGGCTTGCCGTCGCGCAGCAATACCAGTTCCTTGCTGCGGTAGGACAAGGTGCCGCCAGCCAGGCACACGTCGAGTACATGGCGATTGAATTCAGCGACTTCCGGCCAACCCAGCTCCACCGCGCGCCCCAACAGGTACGGGTGACGGCCACCGGCAAACTCGGCATAGGCATCGTTATAAATCATGAAGCCCTGGCGGCCCCACAACATGACCATCGGCAAGGGCGAAGCCAGCATCAACTGAACAGCGCTGCGCAGGCTGGCGGACCAGTGCTCGATCGCGCCCAGATCGGTGCGACTCCAATCGTAGGCCCGGATACGTCGGGCCATCTCACCGTCCCAACCGGGACACCCGTTACTCTGGGATAAGAACTTCATGGAACGACTCTCACCTCAAACTACCAGCAGGGAAGCGGCATACCACAAGTCCCTTGTGCTAGTGCTTCGAGCGCGGGGTGGGCAATTGGTTCATGCAGAAGCCTCTGCGCCGGTCCTGTCTGGTCCGGGGGACAGGGTGAACACTAAGGGTGTGGGTGTTCAGCGGAAATCGCGGCTGCGCACATTGATGCCCGCCAGCAATCCAGTCAGGTCGCTCAGGCGCCCGGCGATCAGGTGCCGAACCTCGCCGACACTCTCCCAGCGCCCGTCCACCCGAAGCAATTGCGAACCCACCAGAACCTTGCGTTGACGCTCGGCCAGGTCGCGCCAGACCACCACGTTGAGATTGCCGAATTCATCTTCCAGGGTGACGAAGGTCACGCCACTGGCCGTGCCCGGGCGCTGGCGGCCGGTGACCAGCCCGGCAACGCTGACGTTGCGACCGTGTTCCACCGCTTGCAATTCCCGCGAACTGCGGCAGCGCCGGGCGCGCAACTCAGGACGCAACAAGGCCAGCGGATGCGGCCCCAGCGTGGTGCCCAACGTGGCGTAGTCGGCGAACAGGTTCTCCCCCACCGTGGGCGTCGGCAAGACCACGGGCGGTTCCTCCTCGCTGGGCAAACCGGCGAACAGGCCCAGTTGTTTTTGCACCCCGGCGATTTCCCAGCGGGCACGGTGACGATCGCCGGCCATACCGCGCAACGCGCCGGCGTCGGCCAGTTGTTCCATGGCCCGGGCATCGAGTCGAGCCCGTTCGGCAAGGTCCGCCACATCGCTGAAAGGCCGCTGTCTGCGAGCCGCCTCGATACGGCGGGCATCGTCTTCACGAAAGCTCTTGATCAGGCGCAAGCCCATGCGGATCGCCGGCTGCCGGCCCTCCAGGGGTTCGAGGCTGGATTCCCAGTCGCTGGCGCGCACGTCCGTTGCACGGATCTGCAACTGATGCCGGCGGGCATCCTGGAGGATCTGGTCCGGGCTATAGAAACCCATGGGCCAACTGTTGATCAGGGCGCAGGCGAACGCCGCCGGTTCGTGGCATTTGAGCCAACTGCTGGCGTAGGTCAGCAAGGCGAAACTGGCGGCATGGGATTCCGGAAAGCCGTAGTTGCCGAAGCCCTTGATCTGCTCGAAGATCTGCGCGGCGAACTCGGGCGTGTAGCCGTTGTTCTTCATACCTTCCGCCAGGCGCTCGCGATGCGGCTCAAGGCCGCCGTGACGTTTCCACGCGGCCATCGAGCGACGCAACTGGTCCGCCTCGCCGGGCGTGTAGTCCGCCGCGACAATGGCGATCTGCATTACCTGTTCCTGGAACAACGGAATGCCCAAGGTGCGACCCAGCACTTTTTTCAGTTTTTCCGAAGGATAAGTGACGGGCTCTTCGCCATTTCGTCGCCGTAGATACGGATGCACCATGCCGCCCTGGATCGGTCCCGGCCGTACGATCGCCACCTCGATCACCAGGTCGTAATACTCCTTGGGCTTGAGCCGGGGCAACATCGCCATCTGCGCTCGGGATTCGATCTGGAACACGCCGATGGTGTCGGCGCGGCTGATCATCTCGAACGTCGCCCGATCGTCCTTGGGCAATGACGCCAATGTATACCGCACACCCCGGTAATGCGCGATCAGGTCGAAACAGCGGCGGATCGCGCTGAGCATGCCCAGGGCGAGAATGTCCACCTTGAGCAACCCGACCGCATCAAGGTCGTCCTTGTCCCACTGGATGATGGTGCGCTCGGCCATCGCGGCGTTTTCCACCGGCACCAGGGTGTCCAGCGGTTGCTGGGAAATCACGAAACCGCCGGGGTGTTGGGACAGGTGTCGGGGGAAGCCGATCAGTTGCCGGGTCAGGCTCAGCACCCGGCGCAACACCGGGCTGTCCGGGTCGAAACCACCCTCGCGCAAGCGGTCCAGGGGCGGCGCTTCATCGCTCCAGCGCCCGCAGCAATCGGCCAGCGCATTGACCTGGTCCGGCGGCAGGCCCAAGGCCTTGGCCACATCGCGCACCGCCCCGGCGCCATGGTAACTGCTGACCACCGCCGTCAACGCCGCGCGATGCCGGCCGTAACGCTGGAACACATACTGCAAGACTTCTTCACGGCGCTCGTGTTCGAAATCGACATCGATGTCCGGCGGCTCATTGCGCTCGCGGGACAGGAAGCGTTCGAACAACATGTCCGTCCGGCTCGGATCGATTTCGGTGATGCCCAGGGCGTAGCACACCGCCGAGTTGGCCGCCGAGCCTCGACCCTGGCAAAGAATGTGGCGGCTACGGGCGAAACTGACAATGTCCTGCACGGTGAGGAAGTAGCTGTCGTAGCCCAACTCGGCGATCAGCTCCAATTCCTTGTCGATCTGCACGCGCACTTTGTCTGTCGCGCCGTTCTCCCAGCGCTCGCGCAGGCCGCGCTCGGTCAATTCCCGCAGCCAGGACGCCGGATCGTGGCCATCAGGCACCAGCTCGCGAGGGTATTCGTAGCGCAACTGGCCGAGGTCGAACGTACAACGCCGGGCGATTTCCAGGGTTTCGTCGAGCAAGGCGCGTGGGTAGAGATCGGCCAGGGCCTGCAAGCTGCGCAGATGGCGTTCGCCGTTGGGGTGCAGGCGCTGGCCGGCCTCGGCCACGGTGACGTGGTGACGGATGGCGGTCATGGTGTCTTGCAAGGCACGCCGACCACGCACATGCATGTGCACATCCCCCGTGGCGACGGCGGGAAGGCCCAGGTGTCCGGCCAATGCGAGCAAGTCCGCCAGCCGCTGGCGATCGTCCTGGCCGCAATGCAACTGCACGGCCAGCCATAGTCGCCTGTTGAAAACCTGTTGGAGCCAGCGCCCCTGCTCCTCGGGCGCCTTGCCTTCGGGGATCCACAGCGCCAGCAAACCCGGCAGAGGTTCGTCGAAGTCTTCCCGGACGATGCGATAACAGCCTTTCTCGCTACGCCGCCGGGCGCGGGTGATCAGCCGGCACAAGGTCTGGTAACCCTCGAGGTTTTCCACCAGCAACACCAGTTTCGGACCGTCCTCGACCTGGATTTCGCTGCCGACGATCAGTTGCAGTCCAAGCTCCCTGGCCGCCTGCCAGGCCCGGACGATCCCGGCCAGGGTGCATTCATCGGTAATCGCCAGGGCCGCATAACCCTGCTCCTTGGCGCGGCGACACAATTCCAGGGCGCTGGAGGCGCCGCGCTGGAAACTGAAGTTCGACAGGCAATGCAGCTCGGCGTATTCGATGCTCATGCGAACCAGCCCTGCAGCCACAACGGCCCGCCCTCGCCCACCGGTCGGTAGGCCCAGCCGCGTTGCCCGGCGCGGGTTTCGATCAGGTAATAATCGCGGCGCACGTCGGCTCCGTCCCACCAGCCGGACTCGATGCGCTCCGGCCCCATGAGGATTCGCGCCTGGCCCTCAGGTAACGCCTGGGGCTCGCCGAGCAGCCAGCCGGGACGCTGGATTTCCTCGCGCAGCGGGCATGCCTGTTGCCGCGGCTGGGGAATCATCTGCCAGGCGCACTCGGGTCGATGATCGTCTCCGAATCCCAGCCCCAGCACGGCGTCATCCCCCAGGCGCGCCCGCAGCCGTTCGCGCAGTTGTTCCCAGGGCAAGGACTGTTGGGGACGCTCGTCGAACAACTCCAGGCGCTGGGGCACGAAGCTCGGCAGGTTGTCGGCACACAAGCGAAATCCGCGCACTGGCGCCTCGACCTGTACCTGTTCAAGACGACCACGGGCCAGTTCGAACAGCATCGAAGGCTCCCGCTCGGCGCTGAGCAGACCGACCTTGATCACCGTGTCCGGCAGACCGGCGTGTTCCAGATGCAAGTCGAAGCGCTGTACACCGCTGTCGCGCCCACACAGGAAAGCCGACAGGTCACCGGTCAACCGGCGCAGCGGAAACAGCAGTGCCTGATGGGACTGCACGTCGTAATTGAGTTCGATGCGCACATCAAAACGGTCCGGAGGCAGGTAGAACGACAGCGCCAGGGTACGACTGCCCGTCAGCGCGTCGAGGTGCTTGAGCACATCGGCCTCGAAGCGCCGCGCCAGGGTGTGCCGAGGCAAGGCCCGGATCTGATCCAGGCGGCGCAGGCCCATGCGCGACAGTGCCGTGGCGACGTCGGCGGCCAGACCGATGCGGTCCACCGGCATTTGCCCCAGGTACGCTTGCAAAGTTTCGCCATCGGGCACGACCAGAGCGTCATGGGCATTGGCCAACATCCGCGCCGCCACGGGGTTGGGGGCGGCGACGATGCGATGACGGAAGCCCAGTTCAGTCAGCTCGGCCCGCAACCGAGCCTCGAACACCGGCCAGGGCCCGAAGAGCCCCAGGCTCGATTCGATCTCGAACAGCACCGTGCGCGGGTAATGCACGCTGACCTGGGAACTGAAGCGGTAGGCCCAGGCCGCCAGGAATTGTTGCCAGTGCTCGATCTGCGCCGCGTCGTATTCGGCCGTGGCGAACCCTTTGCTCAGGGCCTGGGCGGCGGTCATGGTCTGGCCGGGCCGCAAGCCCAGGGCGCGCGCCGGCTCATTGACCGCTTGCAACACCCGGCGCTGGGCCGGACCGGTCAACAGCGCCAGGGGCTCGTCGGGATCGGGGCGCTGGCGCAGCGCGGCGTCCAGCGCCAATTGCGGGAAGAGGATACAGACCCAGCGCATTGCAACCTCAATGCCCCGTGTGCGTGGTGAACGCAATCGGCGCCGAACGGGCCAGTCCACCCCGGGACTTGAGCACCCGCAATTGTGCCGGGCGGGCATCGATGGCGATGCGCAAGGCCGCCGGGGATGGGTTGATCGCTTCCTGGATCGAGCGCCAGGCGAACGCCAGGGTCTGGCCGGTTTCCGCCGCGACCTGCAAGCGACGCAGAGCCCGGTCATCCGCCTGGCGCGGCCAGCACAGCACCGCGCCGCAACTGCCCGAACGCAGGCATTGTTCGGTGGCCCACAAGGCATCCCGTGGGTCGGCCTGGATGATCGACAACTGGCGCAGGTCCACCCCGGCATTTCGCCAGGCCTGGGGATAGGGCACGAACGGCGGCGCCACCAGCACGATGCGTTCCCCCGCCGCCGACAGCCGCGCCAGGGTCGGCCACACCAGTTGCAACTCGCCCACGCCCGGCGCGCCGATGAGGATTTCCGTCAACGCCGCGTCCGGCCAGCCACCACTGGGCAATGCCGCGTCCAACGCTGCATGACCGGTGGGCTGCGGGCTGGCGGCCGGCGGCGCAGGCCGGCCCCTCCAGACCTGGCCGCCATTGAACAGCGTGTCCAGCGCAACGACGGCGCCCATCAGCCTTGTCTCACCAGGCCACAGAACACGCCTTCGATCGCCAGGTCCTGGTCGGCTTCGACGATGATCGGCTGGTAGGCCGGGTTGCGTGGCAACAGGCGCACGCGCTCGCCGACTCGCTCGAAGCGCTTGATGGTCACTTCACCGTCCAGGCGTGCCACGACGATCTGCCCGTTGGCGGCCTGGGGCGTACGTTGTACACCGACCAGATCGCCATCGAGGATACCGTCCTCGATCATCGAATCGCCCTGGACCCGCAACAGGTAATCCGGCGCCTTGGTGAAAATCGCCGGGTCCAGCAACAAGCGGCTGTGGACCTCGGCATCGGCGCCAATCGGCAGGCCGGCGGCCACCCGACCCAACACCGGCACGTCCAGCAGCTCGGGGCGCGGCGGCTGGTTCAACAGCCGGATGCCTCGGGCCTGGTGCGGATTGACTTCGATGAAACCGGCTTCGGTCAACGCCAGCACATGCTTGCGCGCCACGCTGCGGGAGGCAAAACCGAACGCCTCGCTGATTTCAGCGAGGCTGGGAGGCTGGCCCTGCTCGGCGATGCGTTCGCGGATGAAGGTCAGAATGGCGGTACGGCGGGGAGTGAGAGTCGTCATGGAGTACATTTGTACTCCTGTCGGTTTTGCCTGACAAGCGCCGCCAGTCAGTTCATGGGGTGGCTGACGAGCCTGATTCTGGTGGGTTTTGCATTTCCCTGTGGGAGCGAGCCTGCTCGCGAAGGCGGTGGGTCAGCTTGCATGGATGTTTGAAGGTGAACACCTTTCACAAGGAAATACTCTTTCCCCAAGAAAAGGATAAACCCGTGGCGAGGGAGCTTGCTCCCGCTCGGCTGCGCAGCAGTCGTAAAAAACCTGCTGTTGTCCGGATGAATCCTGCTGAATGGTTTTGGGGCTGCTGCGCAGCCCAGCGGGAGCAAGCTCCCTCGCCACGGGGTTCATCGTCGTCTTTGAACAACATTCCTCCCGAGTAGGAGAATTTTTGCGAGGGCTTCAACACATTCAACATCCATGCGAGCAGTCCCACCGCCTTCGCGAGCAGGCTCGCTCCCACAGTTAGATCGGGGTATAGCTGAAGAGATGCCGCCTCGCTTTTGATCTTGATCTTGATCTTGATCTTGATCTTGATCTGGGGCGCCCCGTTAACCACGCTGGCCGAACGCAGGCATTGCGCAGTGGGCACCTCGGCATGGATGCCGAGGTAGCCGCGCTGGGCCAGGGACGGCCCTTCGCGGCGGCCCACGGAGCAATGCCGGAGTGAGGGCACACCGAGCCTAAGCGAGGTGCCGAGTGGTGGGGCAGAGCGTTTTTGGTTACTTTTGGCGCTCTTCCAAAAGTGACCCGCTGTAAGAGCGGAACCATACGCGGCCGTTACCAAAAAAAATGGAATATGTACCCAATCAGACCGCCTTCGCGAGCAGGCTCGCTCCCACAACGAATCTCCTACAAAAAATCTGCGAACAGTTGGATTCAACTAAAAACCCGCCAGATAAGCCCAGGGAAAAATCCCCCGCTCGTGCCCATCACTGAACACCAGCTGAACCCCATACCCCTGGTCATTGACCTCAACCACCCGCACCCGGGCATCGACCTGAACCGTCAGCCCTTGCAGGCGAAACGCCCGGCATTGGGCGCATGGGCATTGCCTGCGTAGCTCGACATGGTCCAGCCGTTGCTCGCGACCATCGGGCCAACTCAGCCGCAACTGGCCCTTGTCCCGGGAATTGCCGATCGTCAACGGACTCATTGCAACTGGCCCAAGGCGATGCGAACGGCCTTGCGCACTTCAGGGTCGCCATCGTCCCGGGCTGCCTGCAAGGCGGGGATCGCTCCCGAATTGTCCAACTCGCCCAACGCCAACGCCGCTTCCTTGCGCAGATTGCTGATCCGATGGCCCAGGGTTTCGATCAGTGCCGGCAACGCCTGGACATAACGCAAGCGGCCAAGACTGCGGGTGGCGCGCAGGCGCACTTGCCAGTAATCATCATCCAGGGCATCGATCAGGGCCGGGCCGGCGTCGGCGTGACCCACTTTGCCCAGCGTGGTGGCGGCCTCTTCACGCACCGTCCAGGCCGGGTCGCGCAAGGCCTGGCGCAGCGCCGGCAAGACTTGCGCATCCGCAGCCAGGCCCAGGGCGCCGGTGGCCGCGCGGCGCACTTCGCTGTCCGGATCGGCGCTGGCGAGCCGGGCCAGGGCCGGCAGAGCCTCAAGCTGCTTGAGCCAGCCCAGCACGCCAACCGCCTCGCGACGCACGCCGGCATCGGCGTCGACCAGGGCCGCGATCGCAGCCGGTGCGGCAGCGCCCAGGCGCAACTCGCGCAAGGCCCGGAACGCAGCGATGCGCACGCGGGCATCTGCGTGGGTGGTCCAAGGCAATATCACCTCCCCCGCCGCCTCGCCCTTGAGCAGGCTCAGGCTCTGGGCAGCCGCGGCCTGCACGGTCGGGGAGGGATCGGTCAGGGCCTGGCACAGGGCCGCGACCACCGGTGCGTCCTCCCAGGCTTCGAGCAAGCGCGCGGCTTCGGCCCGCACCTCGGCGCTGGGATCCTCGGCCAAACGGTCGACGAGCCACAGCAGGCCTTCGGGTTCCTCCAGGTCAGCCAGTTCGATCAGGGCGATGCGGCGCACCCCCGCGTCGTCGTCCGTCAGGCGTGGTTGCAGGGCAAGAATGTCATCGTTGTCGGTGTTTTCGAATAGAGAAGTCATAGGGCAAATCGCGGCAAGGAGGTTTCAGGAGGAAGCCCGAGGGGATTGAGGCGCGGCAATTGCCGGCCGTCTTCATGGCGCAGCAGCTCGAGGCAATGGCGTTTCAATCGGGAAAACTCAGGGCGGGTGACCAGGTCGGTGGTTCGTGGCCGGGGGAAATCAAGGCGCAGGTCCTCGATGATCCGGCCCGGGCGCGGGCTCATCACCAGCAAGCGATCAGCAAGGAACAACGCCTCGTCGATGTCGTGGGTGACGAAGACAACGGTGGTGCGGATGCGCGTCCAGATGTCCAGCAGCAGCTCCTGCATGTTCAACCGGGTCAATGCATCCAGCGCGCCGAAGGGTTCGTCCATCAGCAACAAACGCGGGCGGTTGACCAGCACCCGGGCGATCTCCACCCGTTGCTGCATGCCGCCGGACAGTTGGTCCGGCCAGTGTCCGGCGAAACCTTCCAGGCCCACCAGGGCAAGGATTTCATCGGCAGCCCGGTATCGTTCAAGCTTGCCCTGGCCGCGCATCTTCAAGCCGAAAGCGACGTTGTCGCGCACACTGCGCCACGGAAACAGGGTGTGCTGTTGGAACACCATGCCGCGCTGGGGCGACGGCCCGGCCACCGGCAGCGCATCGACATTCAGCGTGCCGGCACTGGGTCGCAGGTGCCCGGCGAGCGCGCCGAGCAACGTCGATTTGCCGCAGCCGGACGGCCCGAGGATGCAGACGAACTGGCCGGCCTCGATCTGGCAATCCAGCCCCTGCACTGCTTCGAAAGCCTGGGCGCCCTGGCCCAGGACAATGGATAACTGGCGGATATCGATCCGCCCTTCAGGGGTTTGCATCGCGCTCATCAGGCTTTTCCTCGGGGTCGGTGCCAAGGCGTGAACAGCCCGCCCAGGCGCTTGATCAACAAACTGCTGCCCATGCCCAGCACGCCGATCAGCAACATACCGACGACGATGTCGGGGTAGTTCTGCACGGTGTATGACGCCCAGGTGTAGTAGCCGATGCCGTACTGGCCGGCGATCATTTCCGCCGTCACCAGGCAGAACCAGGACGTCCCCATGCCGATGGCGAGGCCGGTGATGATGCTCGGCGCCGCGCCCGGCAGGATCACCTCCAGCAGGATCGCCCGGCGCCCTGCCCCCAGGCTTTTCGCCGATGCGACCAGTCGCCGGTCCACTCCTTCGACGCCGTGCACGGTGTTGAGCAGGATCGGGAACAGCGCACCGGTGAAGGTGATGAACACCATCGACAGTTCCGACGAGGGAAACATCAGGATCGCCAGCGGGATCCAGGCCACCGCCGGAATCGGCCGCAGCACTTCCAGCGGTGGCAGCAACAGGTCTTCGGCCCACCGGGAACGGCCGATGGCCAGGCCCAGCGCCACGCCCACCAGCAACGCCGCGCCATACCCGGCAAAGACCCGGCCCAGGCTGCTGCCCAAGTGCCGAACGAGATTGCCCGACTCGCCCAGGCCGAGCGCGGCCTCGATCACCGCCAGCGGGGCCGGGACGTTGGCGAATGTCACCAGGCCGAGGTCCCAATGGCCGTTGGCGGCGAGCTGCCAGAACAGCAGGCAGAGCAACAAGGAAGCGGCTCGCAGGAGCCAGCGTTTGGGTGATGGGTACACAAATCTATCCTCCGCAATGGACCCTGTGGGAGCGAGCTTGCTCGCGATAGCGGTATATCAGGCACTTCAACTTCAACTGACCTGACGCCATCGCGAGCAAGCTCGCTCCCACAGGGGTCGGTGTCAGGTTTATCGGGCGGCGACTGCCTGGGTGGTGGCTTCGGTAAAATCCAAGACCTTGCCGCCCTCGGCCGTGGCAAATTGCTCAGCCTGCCCTTTCAACAGGAACGCGCTGAGTTGGCCCTTGGCATCGCTGGCGAACCACGCCTGCTCGGCCAGCAGCTTGATCCCGCTGTCGCTGGCCTGGGCGTAAACGGCGCGGATGCCCTTGCCTTCCTGTTTGAGATTCGCCAGCGCGGTGAAGGCCGATTGCGCCGAGGCGTAATGACGCACTGTCGGCTCGCCGCGTACCCAGATCTGCGCCACATGGCGGGGATCGGTAATGGGCTGGCCGGTCAAGGCATCGGGGTTGCCAAGGGGCGTCTGGGCGTAGTTGCCCAGTTGCGCGGCGTAATCGAGGTTCGACGCCTTGAACGCGGCGCGGATGTACTGATCGTCGATGAAGGTGTTGAGGTCCAGGCCGCGATCAGCTTTCTTCAGCAATTTGAGGGTGTCGATCGCGGTGCCGACGGCTTGCCGGTATTCGGGTTTCCAGGTCAGGTCGCGGGTCTGTACGCCCAGCGGCCCGTGGAACAGGTAATTGACCTCGGCATCCACCCCGGTGACCTTGGCGATCAGCTCGCTGTATTTCTCAGGCTCGGCGGCCAGCAATTGATTGGCCTCGATGGTCGCGCGCAAATAAGCGACGACGATTTCCGGGTACTTTCTGGCATAGGCCTGATCCACCAGCGCGCCGTGGAAAGTCGGCGTCCTGGCCTGGGCACCGTCGTAGATCTTGCGGGCGAAACCGCGGCTGGGGAACAGTTCGGCGAACGGTACAAAATCGGCGTGGGCGTCGATCTTGCCAGCTTGCAGCGCCGAGCCGGCGACCTCCGGCGGCTGGGCGATGATGTTCACGTCCTTGAGCGGATCCCAGCCCTGGGCCGCGACGGCTCGCAGCAACATGCCATGGGCGGTGGAAGCAAACGGTACGGAAATCGTCTTGCCCTTGAGCTCGGCGAGGGACTGCACGCTCGAGGCGCTGGGCACGACAATGCCGTTGCCGCTGCCCTGGGTGCTGCCCGACAGCACGCTGATGAACAGGCTGTGCTTGCCGGCGGTCTCGAACGCCACGCCGTTGAACGCCCCAGGGAAGTCGGCCATGGCGCCGAAGTCGAGTTTGCCGGCGACCATCTCGTTGGTCAGCGGCGCGCCGCTGGTGAAATTTTTCCACTGGATGTCGTACTCGGCGTCCTTGTACGCGCCGTCGTGGGGCAGGTATTTGTCCAGCAGGCCGAGCTCGCGGATCAACAACCCGCCGGCGGCGCAGTTGATGGTGGTGTCCTGGGTACCGATGGCAATGCGGATGGTTTCTGCCTGGGCAGGCAAGGTCAATGAAGCCAGTACCAGACCGGCCAGCGCTGCACGCAATAACATGGGTGTGTCCCCTCGAATCATTGATTGGATGTTCGTCTCCGCCACGATCAGGGCGCGGTGGGAAACGAGGGGTGTTCTGAATGGTGCGTCCGGGGGTGACCGGATGGCTTTTGTGGTGCTAGGGCGGGCCTCATCGCGAGCAAGCTCGCTCCCACAGGTTCAGGGTGTACATAGCAACCGCGACTGGCCTCGATCCCCAGTGGGAGCGAGCCTGCTCGCGAAGGCGTCTATTCAGTCACCGCAGCAAATAAGGAATCTCCACTTTCACCGCCCCCGTCGGGCAGTCCTTTTCACAGGGCATGCAATACCAGCATTCATCGAACGCCATGTAGGCCTTCTGGGTGGCCGGGTTGATCGCCAACAGGTCCATCGGGCAGACATCAACGCAGACCGTGCAGCCCTTGTGGGCGATGCATTTGTCCTCGTCCACGGTGACGGGGGCATTGGAGCGGAAGAAGATTTCCTGGGGTTGATAGGCCATGGGCGTTCTCTCTGGGTGTAGGGCTCACGCCGCGTCGGCACCGAGCCGAAGCCGGTCGTAGGCCTGCAGTTCGTCGGCATCGAGGGCGATGATGTAGGGCTCGACGGCTTTCTTGAACGAGGTCATCGCGCCGTCCTCGCCTTTCTTTAAATGGCAATGGCAGAACCAGTCGCTGTCGTTGCGTTGCGGATGATCGACCCGGTAGTGGTACAACCCCCAACGGCTTTCGGCGCGAAACAGCGAGGCGCGGGCGGCCATCTCGGCGCAATCGCGGATCACGCTGACTTCCATGGCGCGCATCAATTCGTGGGCGTTGTGGGCCTTGAGCTGATCAAGGTCGCGCTGAATATCGCTGAAGCGTTGCAGGCCGATCTGCATTTTTTTGCTGACCTTCGGCGGTTGCAGGTAATCGTTGACGAAGCGGCGCAGCTTGTATTCCACCTGGGCCGGCGGCAGGCCATGCGCACGGTCGAGCGGCGCGTAGACGCGGTTTTTTTCCTGCTCGATCTGCTGAGTATCCAGTGCCGAAAAATCCTTGCCAGCGATAAAGTCCGCCGCGTTCTGGCCGGCAAACCAGCCGTAGGTGAACGCGCCGAGCATGTAGTTGTGCGGCACTGCCGCCATGTCGCCCGCCGAGTACAAACCCTTGACCGAGGTCTCGGCCCGCTCGTTGACCCACACTCCAGAGGCCGAATGACCGCTGCAGAAGCCGATCTCGGAAATGTGCATCTCCACCATCTGCGTGCGGTAATCGGTGCCCCGATTGGCGTGGAACTGCCCGCGACTGGGGCGCTCGTTGCTGTGCAGGATTTCCTCGATGTTCTGGATGGTTTCCTCGGCCAGATGATCGAGCTTGAGGAACACCGGACCGTTGCCGCCTTCGAGCTCCTGATGGAACTCCCACATCATCTGCCCGCTCCAGTAGTCGCATTCGATAAAGCGCTCGCCCTTGTTGTTAGCGGTGTAGCCGCCCAGCGGGCCGGTGACGTAGGCGCACGCCGGGCCGTTGTAATCCTTGATCAAGGGATTGATCTGGAAGCACTCCAGGTTCGCCAGCTCGGCCCCGGCGTGATAGGCCATCGCATAACCGTCGCCGGCATTGGTCGGGTTCTCATAGGTGCCCATCAGGTAGCCGGAGGCCGGCAACCCCAGGCGCCCCGCCGCGCCGCAGCAGAGGATGACGGCCTTGGCCTTGATCACATGGAAGTCGGCGGTGCGGCAGTCAAAACCCATCACACCGTTCACCGCGCCCTCCCCATCGGTCAGCAACCGGGTGCAGACCAGCCGGTTGGTGATGCTGACTCGCGCCCGTTTCAACTGGCGATAGAGGACTTTCTTGATGTCGTGACCTTCCGGCATCGGCAGCACATAAGCGCCCATGTGGTGAACCTTTTTCACCGCGTAATCGCCGGTTTCGTCCTTCTCGAACTTCACGCCCCAGCGGTCCAGTTGCTCGATCGTTTCGAAGCTGTGGGTGGCGTAGGCGTACACCGCCGCCTGGTTGACGATGCCGTCGTTGGCGATGGTGATTTCCTTGGTGTACTGCTCGGGCGTCGAATGGCCCGGGATAATCGCGTTGTTGAGCCCGTCCATGCCCATGCTGATGGCGCCGCTGCGCTTGACGTTGGCCTTGTCGACCAGCAACACCCGTAGGTCGCGGTTGCGCTCCTTGGCCTTGATCGCCGCCATGGGGCCGGCGGTGCCGCCGCCGATGACGACGATGTCGTATTCCTGTTCGAGGATATTCCTGGAGCTCTGGGTCATGCCTGCGTCCCTTTTTGCCGGTCGATCCGCAAGCGATACTGGAAGGCATCGCCACGGTAGTAGAGGTATTCGAAATCCAGCGGCTGGCCGCCGGCGTCATGGGTCAGCCGTTCGATGCGCATGACCGGCGAGCCGGGCTCGACGTCGAGTGCCTGGCACAAGTCGCTGTCGGCCAGCACCGCATCGATGGCAAGGTCGGCGTGACCGAGGGCCAGGCCACAATCGTTTTCCAGGATCAGGAAGATGTCGCGGGTCACCAGGTCGGCTTTTTCCAGACGCTCGCCGAGGGCCTTGGGCAGGTAGGTGATTTCCAGGGATACCGGCTCGCGGTTGATCAACCGCACCCGTTTGATCTGCGCGACCATTTCCCCTTCGGTCAACTTCAGGCGCTCGGCCACGATTTTGTCGGCCGCGATGAACTGGAAACTGAGCAAGCGGTTGATCACCTCAAAACCGCGACCGGTCATGGACTCGGCCAGGCCCTGCAGTGTGCTGACGTTCTGGAAGGTCTTGGGCTTGGCGACGAACGTGCCTTTGCCGTGGATCTTGAAAATCAGCCCTTCCTTTTGCAGATCGCCCAAGGCCTGGCGCACGGTGATGCGACTGACGCGAAACAGCGCGCCGAGCTCGCTTTCCGAGGGCATCTGGCTGCCTTGCGGGTATTCACCGTCAAGAATGCGCGCGCGCAGCACGTCGCGCAGTTGGGTGTGCAGCGGCACGCTGCTGAGGGAAAGAACGTTGTCGGACATGGCCCCGATCACTTGTCATAACGAGCTATGACAAGATCTTAAGAAAACTGTCCGACGCTTGGGAAATACTCTTTGAGCATTAGGTTATGCCCGCGTGGGCTCGCTTCAGCAGCGCTGGAGGATGCGGTCCATCACCCAGTCGGTCTTCAAGGCCTGTTCGGCAACGGCCGGATGCTGCGATTCGCCACGGATATGAGCATTCATGCCGAGTACATGGTGCCACTGAATATGCTCAGGATGATGAGGAATGTCGAGGCTGACGGAGGTGTCCGTACACAGTTGCAGCGGCTGATCATCGAACACCGAAAAACTGATCCGCCCTTGACTGCCGATCACTTCCACACGGTCCTCACGTCGGTCAGCAACGAAATTCCAACAGCCCATGCCCGTGGCACCGGAGGCGAAACGCCAATTGGCCACGACCGCATCTTCCGCCTGGTACAAGCCGTTCTGGCGAGCGGCGAAACCCGTTACCTCGACAATGTCCCCCAACAGGAACTGGAACAGGTCCAGGCCATGGCAGGCCAGATCAGTGAAATAACCTCCCCCTGCAATCGCCGGATCGGTACGCCAATTGACCGCTCCGTTGATATCCACCGACGACGCGGGCTTGGTCAGTGTCCAGGTCAAATGCCGGATGTTACCGATGCAGCCTTGCTCGATCCATTGCTGCACTTTGCGAAAACGCGGCAGTGAGCGCCGGTAATACGACACAAACAGATGCACCCCTGCGGCGTTGAAGACTCGCTGCATTTCCCGGCTCTGCGCGACATTGAGGGCCATGGGTTTTTCAACGCAGCAATGCTTGCCTGCGGCCGCCACCAGCAGGCTATAGCTGAAATGGCTGTCGGGCGGCGTCGCAATGTATACCGCATCGACATCGGGATCATCGACCAATGCCTGCGCGTCGGTGTAGAACCTGGCGATACCGTGGCGTTCAGCATAATCGGACACGGCCTCTAAACGTCGCCCCATCACCGCAACCAGTGCAGAACCGGGCGCCTTGTAGAAGGCCGGCCCACTCTTGCGCTCCGTCACGCTGCCACAACCGATCATGCCCCAGCGTACCGTTTTCATCGTTTGACTCATGGAATCGAGGCCACCGGGCTCCGCAATGAAGCCCCTCACAAAAGGCAGGAGTTTAATCAGACTCGGCCTGAATGTCGTGGCTACAACGTTTGCCCCTCATTGCGAAACGCACTCGGGCTCATGCCGGTCCAGCGTCGGAACGCCCGGCGGAAACTGCGCACATCGCTGATGTCATTGCCGACATGGGGCCCTCTTGGCTGCGCCTTTCTTGTTGTAGGGCAACACTAAGGCACGCCAGCGCGTCGGCTTGAGGTCATTGGGGGCCATAAAAGGGGGCTTGGGCGGCCAGCCCATTCGCTAAGCCCCCCTGTGGCGAGGGAGCTTGCTCCCGCTGGGGTGCGAAGCAGCACTGAGCCTGCCGCCCGGAAAACGGCCGATCGAGATTGAGCAACCAGCACTGCCCTTTGTGGGAACGAGCTTGCTCGCGATAGCGGTCTGTCCGTCACCTATGTGTTGAGTGTGCCGACGTCATCGCGAGCAAGCTCGCTCCCACAGTTTTTTTGGGGGGCTGTTGCATGAGCTCAGGGAAGCAACAACACCTGCTCGCGCTCGCACAACTGCACCACGTAATCCCACAACACCCGCAACCGGACGGACTTGTGCAGCTCGCGGCGAGTGCTGATCCAATAGCTGCGGCGGATGGTTTCGTCCGGCAGCAGCGGCACCAGCGTCGGATCGCTGCTGGCCATGTAGCACGGCAGCACGGCGATCCCCAAGCCCGAGCGCGCAGCCTGTTGCTGGGCAATGACGCTGGTGCTGTGGAACACCACGCGAGGGTTTCGGCAAAAGCTGTTGAGGAACATCAGCTCCTGGCTGAACAGTAGGTCATCGACGTAGCCGATCCAGGCATGGCGGGCCAGATCCTCGCGACTGCGTAACGGTGGCGAACGGTCCAGGTAAGCCCGGCTGGCGTAGAGCGCCAGGCTGTAGTCGGTGAGCTTGCGGGTCACCAGCAGGTCGGCCGCCGGGCGTTCGAGGTGAATGCTGATTTCCGCCTCGCGGTTGAGGATGCTGACAAACCGCGGCACGGCCACCAGTTCCACTTCAAGCCCCGGATAGCGCTGGAACAAGCCGTCCATGCGACTGGCGAGGAACATGATGCCCAGCCCTTCCGTCACGCCGAGGCGGATCTTGCCGAGGGGCGCGCTGGATTGGGTGATGTCTTCCTGGGCGAGCAACGCGACGTTCTCCATGGCCTCGGCATGCTTGAGCAGCGCTTCTCCGGCCGGAGTCAATTCATACCCTTGGGCGTGCTGGACAAACAACGCAGTGCCGAGGCTTTTCTCGATCGCCTCGATGTGCCGCGCCACCGTGGCATGGGTGGTGTTGAGCCGTCGCGCGGCCGTCAGCAGGCGGCCGCTGCGTTGCAGTTCGAGGAAGTAGCGCAGGTCATTCCAGTCGAACATGAGCCATCCTTGAATCGCCTGAAGTCATGACTGTTCATAAACGCACAGCCGCTGCGCAAAAACTAACATTCTTTTGACGAAAACTAACAACTAGGATGAATCCCACAAGAACAAAAAATGAGGTCGCGAATGCAACCTGTCGTCGATGAATACGATTACGTAATCGTGGGCGCCGGCCCTGCCGGCTGTCTGCTGGCGAACCGGCTTTCGGCCAGTCCGCAACACCGGGTGCTGTTGCTCGAAGCCGGCGGGCGGGACAATTATCCGTGGATCCACATCCCGGTCGGCTACCTGTTCTGCATCGGTAACCCACGCACCGACTGGTGCTTCAAGACCGAAGCGCAACCCGGCCTGCAAGGGCGCGCCTTGAGTTATCCGCGCGGCAAGGTGTTGGGCGGCTGTTCGTCCATCAACGGCATGATCTACATGCGTGGCCAGGCGGCGGACTACGACGGCTGGGCCGCCGAAGGCAATGTCGGCTGGGGCTGGAAGGATGTGTTGCCGCTGTTCCGGCAGAGCGAAAATCACTTCGCGGGGGATTCCGAGCTTCACGGCGCAGCCGGGGAATGGCGAGTCGAACGCCAGCGCCTGTCATGGCCGATTCTCGATGCCTTCCGCACCGCCGCCGAACAGAGCGGCATCCCCAGCGTCGAGGATTTCAACGGTGGCGACAATGAAGGTTGCGGCTACTTCCAGGTCAACCAGAAAGCCGGGGTGCGCTGGAACGCGGCCAAGGCCTTCCTCAAACCGATTGGCAATCGCCCCAACCTGACGGTGCTGACCGACGTCGAGGTTGATCGGGTGTTGCTGTGTGACAACCGCGCCGACGCCGTCAGCGCCCGCTGGCAGGGCAAGAACATGAGCTTCAGGGCGCGCAAGGAAATCGTCCTGTGCGCCGGCGCCGTCGGCTCGCCGGGCATCTTGCAGCGCTCCGGGATCGGCCCGCGCAACCTGTTGCAGCGTCTGGGCATCGGCGTTGTGCATGAACTGCCCGGCGTCGGTGGCAACTTGCAGGACCACTTGCAACTGCGGCTGATCTACCAGCTGGAAAACGCCCGCACCCTGAACCAGATCGCCGGCACCCTGTGGGGCAAGATGGGCATGGGCCTGCGTTACCTGTACGACCGCAGTGGCCCGCTGTCCATGGCCCCCAGCCAACTCGGCGCGTTCGCCCGTTCAGGACCGGAACAGGCCTCGGCCAACCTCGAATACCACGTACAACCGTTGTCCCTGGAACGTTTCGGCGAACCGCTGCACAGCTTCCCGGCGTTCACCGCGTCGGTGTGTGACCTGCGCCCGATGAGCCGTGGTCGCGTGGACATCCGCTCGGCCGATCCTCATGAGGCGCCGTCGATCCAACCCAATTACCTGAGCCATCCCGAGGACCTGCGGGTCGCCGCCGACGCCATCCGCCTGACCCGCAGAATTGTCGCCGCGCCGGCCCTGAGTGCTTTCAAACCGGTGGAATATCTGCCAGGCCCGAGCCTGCAGACCGAGGAAGAACTGCATCAGGCCGCCGCCCGCATCGGCACGACGATTTTTCATCCGGTGGGCACCTGTCGCATGGGCCAGGACGGCGAGGCGGTGGTGGATGCGCAACTGCGCGTCCACGGCATCAAGGGCCTGCGCATCGCCGACGCCTCGATCATGCCGCGCATCACCTCGGGCAACACCTGCTCGCCGACGCTGATGATCGCCGAGAAGGCCGCACGGATGATGCTTGAGCCGGCCACCGTGGGCGCTACGCTGCAGAAGGAGCCCGCCACGGTCTGAAAATCGCCGAGTTCCATGTGGGAGCGAGCTTGCTCGCGATAGCGGCGGAACATTCACCACATCGGTGACAGACAGACCGCCATCGCGAGCAAGCTCGCTCCCACAGGGGAAATGAGTAGGCCAAGGAAGTGCGTCAAATCAGGAGACGCCCCAACCCGGCGTCGACAGTGGAACAACAAAAACAATCACTGTGAGGGATACCGCTATGTCTGAACATGTTCAGCCCCTGGAAGCCACGCGCAGCGCAGGCACCAGTCAGGAAACCCAGAAAGTCATCTTCGCCTCGTCCCTGGGGACGGTGTTCGAGTGGTACGACTTTTTCCTCTACGGCGCCCTCGCGGCGGTGATCAGCAAGCAATTCTTCGCCGGGGTGAACGACACCACGGCGTTCATTTTCGCCCTGATGGCTTTCGCCGCCGGTTTCATCGTGCGGCCCTTCGGGGCGCTGGTGTTTGGTCGGCTGGGGGACATGATCGGGCGCAAGTACACGTTCCTGGCAACCATCGTGCTCATGGGCCTGGCGACCTTCTGCGTCGGCCTGCTACCCAACTACGCGAGCATCGGCATCGCCGCGCCGATCATCCTGGTAGTATTGCGCATGCTCCAGGGTCTGGCCCTGGGCGGTGAATACGGCGGCGCGGCGACCTATGTGGCCGAGCATGCACCGATGGGCAAGCGCGGCTTTCATACCAGCTGGATTCAGTCCACCGCGACACTGGGCCTGTTGCTCTCGCTGCTGGTGGTGCTCGGTTGCCGTTACTTCACCGGTGACCAGTTCGAAGTCTGGGGCTGGCGCATTCCGTTCCTGCTGTCGATCCTGCTGCTGGGCATCTCCACCTGGATCCGCCTGAGCCTGCACGAGTCGCCGGCCTTCCTGAAGATGAAAGAAGAAGGCAAGTGCTGCAAAGCGCCGATCCGCGAGTCCTTCGGCAAATGGGAAAACCTGAAGGTGGTGCTGATCGCCCTGTTCAGCATCAATGCCGGGCAAGCGGTGACCTTCTACGCCGCGCAATTCTACGTGCTGTTCTTCCTCACCCAGTTTCTCAAGATGGACCCGGCCCTTGCCAATAGCCTGCTGATTGTCAGCGTGGTGATCGGCGCGCCGTTCTTCATCTTCTTCGGCTGGCTGTCGGACAAGGTCGGGCGCAAACCGGTGCTGATGATCGGCCTGCTGCTGGCGACGGCGTTGTACTTTCCGATCTTCAAGACGCTCGCCCATTACGCCAACCCGGCCATCGACCTGGCGAGCCGCCAGGCGCCGATCACCGTCGTCGCCGACCCGGCCACCTGCACCTTCCAGTTCGACCCGGTGGGCAAGGCGCGTTTCGACAGCCCTTGCGACAAGGTCAAGACCTTCCTGGTCAAGCAAGGCCTGCCCTACACCAGCGTCGCGGCACCGGCCGGCAGCACCGTGCAGGTCAGCGTCGGCGACGTGAAACTTGAAGGCTACGACGAAGCCGCCCTGCGCGGCGCGGTGACCCTGGCGGGCTACCCGCAACAAGCCGATGCCCAGCAGATCAACCGGCCGATGATCGTCGCCCTGATCGTGGCGCTGATCATCATTTCGGCGATGTGCTACGGCCCGCTGGCGGCGCTGATGGTCGAACTGTTCCCGACCCGCATTCGCTATACGTCGATGTCCCTTCCGTACCACATCGGCAACGGCTGGTTCGGCGGTTTCCTGCCAACCGTGTCGTTCGCCCTGGTGGTCTACACCGGGGATATTTTCTACGGCCTGTGGTACCCGGTGGTGATCACCGGCGTGAGCCTGGTGGTGGGGATGATCTGCCTGCGGGAAACTCGCAACGTGGACCTCGATACCAACTGAGCACCCATTGGACCCTTTGTGCCGAGGGGGTCTATCCCCTCGCCACAGGTGCTGTGGTCACTTTCAGTGTACCGAGTGGCTCTTGACCGTGCTCTCCACCAGATCGAGCATCTGTCCCAGCGCCCACGGCTTGGCGATGAACGAGGCCTGGTGCTTGATCCCCGCGCTTTCCGGCGTCTCGAAGCCCGACATGATCAGCAGCGGTATCTGTGGCCAGCGGTCCCCGGTCAGGTTGGCCAGGTCCGCTCCATCCATCGCCCCGGGCATGGTGATATCGGTCAGCAGCAGGTCCACATAGTCGGCGCTCTCCTCCAGGAACGTCAGCGCCGAATCTGCGCTTTCCCGAGGCTCGACGACAAACCCTTCCTCTTCCAGGATTTCGCACAGAAACTCCAGGATGGTCGGATCATCCTCAACGACGAGAATCAAACGTGTGGTCGCCTGTCCGTTGCCCTTCGGCATCGAATTCATGAAAGTGACTCTCCTTGATTCCATTAGCTTGCTTTGCGGTTTCAGCCGCTCTGCAAGTTATGAGCGACGCCCTTGCGAGAAATTCATTCTGCTTGTGCAGACAACCGCCGGGCGTTGCGCCAAACGGCCCGTTGCAACGCAGCGCAACGTTTTATCTGTATATCCATACAGATAAAGCTTGCCGCGACGCCGATCCCTGACCATGCTAGCGCCCCATGAAACCTGCTTAGGAAGAGGCGTTATGCGGCTGTACCTGTGTGAAAAACCGTCCCAGGCCAAGGATATCGCCGCGGTACTGGGCGCCACGCGACGCGGCGACGGCTGCTGGCTGGGCGCGAACGTCACGGTCACCTGGTGCATCGGTCACCTCCTGGAGACGGCCCCGCCCGACGCCTACGATGCCCGCTACAAGCGCTGGGTGCTGGCCGACCTGCCCATCGTGCCGGCGCAATGGAAGATGACCGTCAAACCGAAAACCGCCGGCCAGTACAAAGCGGTCAAGCGCTTGCTGGGCGAGGCAACCGAACTGATCATCGCCACCGACGCCGACCGCGAGGGCGAAATGATCGCCCGCGAGCTGGTCGAGCATTGCCGCTATCGTGGGCCCATCCAGCGCCTGTGGCTGTCGGCGCTGGACGAAGCATCGATCCGCAAGGCCCTGGCCGCCCTCAAGCCCGGAGCGGAAACCTTCAACCTCTACCACTCGGCCTTGGGCCGCTCTCGGGCCGACTGGCTGATCGGCATGAACCTGAGTCGCCTGTTCACGCTCCTTGGGCGTCAGTCCGGCTATCAGGGCGTGCTGCCGGTAGGCCGCGTGCAGACACCGACTTTGCGGCTGGTGGTAGACCGCGACCGTAGCATTGCCGATTTCGTCCCGGTCGCCTACTGGGCCATCGACGTGCGACTGAGCCACGCCGGCACGGCCTTCACCGCCCAGTGGCGCGCCGATCCGGATGCCTGCGACGACCAGGAGCGCTGCCTGAACCAGGCCCTCGCTCGCGATGCGGCACAAGCCATGGGCAATGCCGCTACCGCCAGGGTGATCAAGGTCCGCACCGAACGGCTGCGTGAGGCCGCGCCGCTGCCGTTCGACCTGGGCACGCTGCAGGAGGTCTGCTCGAAGAAGCTCGGCCTTGGCGCCCAGGAAACCCTGGACATTGCCCAGTCGCTCTACGAAACCTACAAGCTCATCACCTATCCGCGCAGCGATTGCGGTTTCCTGCCCTTGAGCCAGCACGGCGAAGCACCCGCCATTCTCGCCGCCCTCGCCCAGGCCGACCCGGGCCTCGCGCCGCTGCGCGAGCACCTGCAACCGCAACGCAAATCCCGCGCCTGGAACGATGCCAAGGTCAGCGCGCACCACGGTATCATTCCCACGGCCGCGGCGAAGAACCTCGACAAGCTCGCCGGCAAGCAACGGGCCGTCTATACGCTGATTCGCGCGCGCTACCTGGCGCAGTTCCTGCCCAACCATGAATACGACCGGACCCAGGCCGACTTCGATTGTGCCGGCCAGGCCCTGCGAGCCGTCGGCAAGCAGATCATCGACCCCGGCTGGAAACGCGCCCTGCCCGAAGCACTGGCGCCCGCACGCGGCCGCGAAGCCCCCGCGCCACAAACCCTGCCGCCGCTGGCCGAAGGCCGCGATTGCAATGTGGACGAGGTGATCCCCAAGGATCTGTGGACCCAGCCGCCCAAGCCGTTTACCGAGGGCGACCTGATCAAGGCGATGAAAAATGTCGCCAAGCTGGTGGAGGACCCGCTGCTCAAGCAGAAGCTCAAGGACACCACCGGCATCGGCACCGAAGCAACCCGAGCCTCGATCATCCAAGGTCTGCTCGATCGTGGTTACCTGGTAAAAAACGGCAAGGCCCTATCCGCCACTCCAGCGGCGTTCAGCCTGATCGACGCGGTGCCTCGGGCGATCGCCGACCCCGGCACCACAGCCATCTGGGAACAGGCCCTGGACATGGTGCAGAGCGGTGAGATGAGCCTGGAAGAATTCGTCACGCGACAAGCCGCCTGGATGAGCAAGCACGTCGCCCGCTGCCAAGGCATGAGCCTGACCATCAATGGCCCGGCCAGCCCCGCCGGACGTGGCTCGGCGCCGTGGAAGAAAAAACGCAAACCAGCCAAGCGCAAGGCTGACGGCGCACCGCGCAAAGCGGGCAAGGCCAAGGCCACCTGAACCCACTGAGTCCCTTCGTGGCGAGGGAGCTTGCTCCCTCGCCACGGCAAACCAATCTCAGCCGGTTTTTCATACCCAAACCATTTTGTCCGACAATATGTAGTGACCAAAGATAATCACTACAAAACCGTTGACGCCTCCGATTTGCCCTTGCATGATGCAGACGTCTCCCCGATCGGGAGTACGGTAAATGTTTGAGCAAGCTCGTCTGACCGCCGAGCTGTTTTTTTGATAAGGGACTGCCCACAAGGCAGATTGAAGGTGCTGACCTGGCAAGACCGTCCGGTAACAAGGACGAGAAACGCTGGCGATCAATCCTCATGACGCATGGGCTCGACTGTCAAAAGTCGACACTGACCTGAAGATTCTTCGCTGTTTCTCATCGTTGTAGCGCATTTGCGTAGCAGCCCTTCGATAACACTACACAACCGATGCACGACCCCGTCGGATTCGACGGACGAGCGCTGACGACCTGTTTTCGGTAGCAGGCAGGCAATTTACCGAACAGCGAAGTTTTGCGAACCACCAGACAGATCAACCAAATGGTCAAGGGGCTTACACATGAATCTGAATAATCAACCATCTATTGATGAACTGGCTCGCATGTTCGCAGCACACAAGGACACCCTGGATAGCCATATCCTGTGGATCAGCAAGACTGGCCAGGTCCATATGGACTGCCTCTCGCCTTTCACCCAGGAAGAAGAATTCGAGAAAAGCCAGGAAGACCTGTGCGCCCGGCTGAAGATGTACCGTCGCGGCCAAGGCTACGTCGGCAAGAAAGCCGCCGCCGACAAGGACTTCATGGGCCGCGTGCTGCAAACGCTGACCCAGGCCTGGCAGTCGGTGCAGAACTCTGCCGAGGTCCGGGTCATCGACCGCCTCTGCTGACATTCCACTAACACAAAGGGCCCGCTCCTGCGTCAGGAGCGGGCCCTTTTTTTGGCTTCTAGAAAACCGACCAGCCGATCCGTTGGCTGAGCAGTTCCAGCGCGGCCATGCCGGCCAGGGAGTTGCCAGCGGTATTGAGTTCCGGCGACCAGACGCAGACGCTGAACTGCCCGGGCACCACCGCCACAATCCCGCCGCCCACGCCGCTCTTGCCAGGCAGGCCAACGCGATAGGCGAAGTTGCCGGCCTCATCGTACAAGCCGCTGGTGGCCATGATGGAGTTGACTTGCTGGGTCTGGCGAGCGCTAAGGATCTGCTCACCGCTGTGCTTGCAAAAACCATCGTTGGCCAGGAAGCAGAACGCGCGGGCCAGGTCGATGCAGTTCATTCGCAGCGCGCAATGGCTGAAATAGCTGCGCAATACCGCTTCCACGTCGTTATGGAAATTGCCGAAGGACTGCATCAGATAAGCCATCGCTGCGTTGCGGGCGCGGTGCTGGTATTCCGACTCGGCAACCTTGCCGTCTACCATCACCTGGGGATTGCCCGACAACCGTCGGACGAAATCGCGCATCGACAACGCCGGGGCGGCGAAGCGTGACTGGTTGATATCGCAAATCACCAAGGCACCGGCGTTGATGAACGGATTACGCGGCCGGCCGCGCTCGAATTCCAGTTGCACCAGGGAATTGAAGGGCTGGCCAGACGGCTCATGGCCCAAGCGCTCCCAGATGGCTTCGCCGGAATGCTCGATGGCCTGCACCAGGCTGAAAACCTTGGAAATACTCTGCACCGAGAACGGCGTCTCGGCATCGCCCGCGCAATAGATCTCGCCATCGTTGCTGTACACGGCAATGCCGAGTTGATTGGCCGCCACGGTGCCGAGGGCAGGAATATAGTCGGCCACCTTGCCCTGACCAATCAGGGGGCGAACCGCATCGAGGATCTCGTTCAACAGTGCTTGCATGTGCGCAGGGGTCCGGTCATTCCCCGTTCGAGTGCGGGGATACAGACGCTAGACGCTGGTGGGTGGGGTCAGAGCACACTGAGTTGCCCGAAAAAAACCGTGGCCAGGAGCAAGCTCCCTCGCCACAAAAGCAATGATGCGAGGGCGCTTGTGGTGAAATCCTGCGGTCTATAGTCAAGAATCAATCCGCAGGGAGGTAACCGATGCGCCAGATTATGCAAAAGGAACCCTGGTGGGCCGCGCCGCCCCGGCCTGGGCAGGATGAAAGTGAATTGGAATGGGGCTGGCTGGTGGTCTACAGCGAAGGCGAGCCGCGTTTCGAGTTCATCAAGGAGCGTCCCACGGACGAACAGATCCGTCAGCGCAAAGGCTGCCGGGTCACACTCGGGTCCGAGTGACCGCGCTCATGGTTCGATGACAGGCAGGAACACCGGTCGGTTGCTCAGGTCTGCCGCCACCAGGCTATCGTCGATTTGCCCAGCCAGGTAGTACACCGCCGCCATGACGCCGTTGAGGGGATGCTTGAGCGATTCGAACCACGCTTCGTCGAACGCCGCGCTCAGGCTTTGACGGATCTGCGCTTCCATTTCCGGCCGTTCGCCCTCATGGATGATTGCCCGGATGCCCGCCACGCCTACCGAAATCAGCGCCCCTGCCGCCTCCCCGGCGACAGCCGCCGCCGCACCGGTCGCTCCTCGCGTGGCGAACTGCGCCTCGATTTTTTCACTGGTACGTTGCGCCACCGTGGCAATCACGGCGTCCGACGGACCGGAACCGGTGTCGGCGGCTTTGTCGACATGATCGATCAGCGCCGCATAGGCCGGCAGTGTATTGAGCGGTTCGGTGTGGACCATTTCGTACAACGTTGCGTTGCGCGTCGCTGGCGGTCCCAGGTTGATGGCCGTAATTGCGTGCAGGCGCCGGTTCATCAGTTCGGGCGGGATTCGGTGCCGTTGCGCAATGACCTGGACCTGTTGGTTGAGCAGGCGCAGGTAATAGCCCGTCGCGTTGGCCCGGATCGCCTCGGGATCGATTTCCACCGCCACCGGTTCCAGCACCTGCTCGCGATATTGTTCCTGCAGGTAACCCGCCAGGCGCCTGGACGACGAGTCCGCATCGCCCTTGGCGCTTGCCGAATACCAACTGACCTTCACGGCCAGCCACTCCTGGGTCCAGTAGCTACTGAACCAGGGGATGAATGCAGCCTCGGTGCGCTCGTAGACCAGCACTCGCCAATGTTCCATCGATCCGCGCGCATAGAGTTCGGCTTGCTCGGTGGCGCTTTTCGACGCGGCGATGATCTGCCGGTCCGCCTGCCGCCAGGTGTCCGGCGCAATCACCACCGGGGCGACCTGTTGGCCGCGCTGCGACGTGGCGCACCCCGCCAGAACGAGCATCACGGCCAGCATCAGCGAACGCCGCACGATTGCGCCACCTTGGATTTTTCTCAACCATGACTGAGTGTAGGCCGTCAGACAAATCAATGTGGGAGCGAGCTTGCTCGCGATGGCGGCGTATCAGTCGATGTCAACTTTGCTGACACACCGCTATCGCGAGCAAGCTCGCTCCCACAGGGTCTGCCACAAGCTCCCTCGCCACGAATCGCGGTCGTGTCAGTTAAAACCGGGTGAAGTGCTCGAATTGCCAAGCATCCGCCGCGCCGTCCTCGGACGGTTTATGCGAAGTGCCACTCGGCGTCCAGTCGGTGCGCTGCCCCACCAGAGTGCCGAGGTAGGGCCTGGCGACCTCCAGCGCCCGCTCATGGTCCAGCTGTTCCGGCTCGACGATGCCACGATCCGGATGCTCAACCGCCCAGACGATGCCAGACAGCACGCCTGCCGCCACCTGCAGGGTGGTGGCACTGTTGAAAGGCACCAGCGCGCGAGCTTCGTCAATGCTCAGCACCGAGCCAAACCAGTAGGCATTCAGCTCATGCCCCATGAACAACACCCCCAGCGCATCTGCCCCGCCGCTGTCGATTTCGCCGTTGAGGATGCGCTGCCGGGCTTGGGTTTGCCAGCCGCGACCGATCAGCTCGTGGACCGAGAGCAAGGCGTCATTGCAGGGGTGATAGGCGTAATGCAGGGTCGGGCGATAGATCAGTCGACGCTGGTCCTTCACGGTAAGCAGGTCGGCTGTGGAAGCGGTTTCATGATGGGTGATCATCAGCCCCAGGCATGGCCCGCCCAACGGCGTCCAGGTCTTGACCAGCATGCTGGCGCTCTGGCGTGCCAGGTAGATCGCATTGCGACTGCCGAAGCGATGGCGCCGGGCAGACGCTGGCCAGGTTCGCTCATGGCTGCCCCATGCCAGCTCCGCCGGTTGGCTGCCTTCACTGATGAAGCCCTCCACTGACCAGGTGTTGACGAACTCGTCGTCCTCCTTGGGTTGCCGGGAACGCTGGGTATCACGCTCGGCAAAATGAATCACCTTGATCCCCAATTCCATGCATAACCTGGCCCAATCGACACCGGCGCGGCGCTGAGGTATCGGATGCCCCAACTGCACCGCCAGCTCCACCAGGCCGGCCTTCAGCAAGTGGGTGATCAAGCCCGGATTGGCCCCGTGAGCGACCACCGCCGTCGGCCCTCCGGCCAATTTCTTGCGCAGGCTCAGGACCTGATAACGCAGCGCGTAATTGGTGCGATGGGAAAAATCCAGGTGCGGATCGTCGTATCCGCCGGTCCACGGTTCGACGCAGGTATCCAGGTACAGGGCGCCCTTGGCGCAGGCATATTCGATAATTGCCAGGGAGCTGACTTCCACCGAAAGATTGACGATGAAGTCACCGGGTTTGACCCAGCGATCCAGCGTCTGCGCGAAGGTTTGCTCGGTCAATGCCTTGCGGACAAAACGGATCCCCCGATCCTTGAACCAGAGGTTCTGGTCGATCACCGGCGCGATCACGGTGATTTGCCTGACCTCTATATGGTCCTGCCCCAGTACCAATGGCAAAGTGGCCCGGGCGATGGAGCCGAAACCGATGAAGACCATGTGGCCGCTGAACGCAACCTGATGGTTCATGTGCCGCCTCCTTGACGGTATAACCGGACGAACAAGGCTGCCGCCACTCTCGACAGATAAGGCGCGGGCCACCCCGCGCCGTATCATTGCCCGTTTACGAGGTACCCAGGCCGCCAGACAGATCCGCGCCGGAATGCGCATGCCCGGTGGCCGGCGCAGCGCTTGGCTCGTCACGGTGCTCGGTGGTCTTGCTCACCGTATCACGGACCGTTTCGTAGCCGTCGCGGGCCTTTTGCTTGGCCTTGTCGGCCAGGCCGGCACTGGTCTTGCCCATTACCCGCTGTTCGGTCGACGTGCTGGGTAGGGCTGCTCCGAGCATGGCGCCCAAGGCGATACCCGCTGCCGCCATCATCAGCGGTTGCTCCTTGAGCAGGCGGCTGAACTGATCGCCCAGATCCTGGGAACCGTGGGCCAGGCGGTCGCCTGTCTGCGTGGCGCTATGCCGTGCATTACGGGCGCTCGCCCCCAGGCCATCAGCCAGATGCGACGCCTTGTCCTTGAGCTGATGAAACCCTTCGCGCAAGGAGTTGGTGGTGTCATGCAGATGACCGCGGGCGCTGTCCAGGCCACCGGACAACCCCTCGCTCCAGCCATTAGTGTCCTGGTCGGGCCCAACGCGATAGCCGACCCGGGGCGGGTGGTTCTGGCCGAGCATCAGCCAGCACAAGCCAACCGTGGTCAGCACGGTTGGCACCGGATTGTTGCGCACCGTCGTGCCCAGGTTGCCGAAAAATTCGGCGCCATTGCCTTTCACCAGGCCCAGGGCCTGATCAAGCATCTGCCCTGGCGTGAACTTGCTGCCCAAGGCATCGACGATGTGGCTGATATGGGCGCGCTGTTCGTCGATCTCGCGCTCGATGGTCTCCGGGCTCTTCTCCGCTTCAGTCTTCAATTCATCCTTCATGAGGCTTTCCTCCGCAGGGCTTCCTGGTCTTTGTGCATGGCATCGAGCGTTCGGTCAGGCTTGAAATGGGAAGGCTCGAATTGCTTCTTGCCGGACTGGACCATGACAAAACCGATGATCATCACCACCACGCCGACAATCAGTGCGGCCAGCCAGGGCGCCATCATCGTGCTCAGGCCATACACCACCGCCATCAGGAGGATGATGAAGCCGGCCATCAGCACCATCGCGCCCCCGGCCACCCCGGCGATACCTGCCTTCAGGGTGTTGAGGCTCGCCTGGAATTCAGCCTTGGCCAGCGCCAGCTCCTTGGTAAAGAGCGAGGGGACTTCGTGGGTCAGTTGCCGCAGCAAGCCCATGACCGAGGCATCGTTTTCGGGCGTCGAGGCGCCGGCGGGACGCTGGATATCCGGGTCTGGTCGATTCATCACAATTCTCCTCTGGTATTGGCCGAGCCCGGCAGCGAGCCGGTGGCGGAATCACTGGGATGGTCCTGAACGCTGGGTGAAGTCGGGGTTACGCCGGTGGCGAGGCCGCCGCTTGTTGCTGCTCCCGGACCGATGGGATCAGGCACGGGGTCAAAGGGTTGCGCGTCGAAGGGCTGGGCGCCGAAACCTTCGGCGGCTGGATCCGACTCCGTGGAGGCAGGGCTTTGCACTTCGGTGGTGATCGGCGAAGTGCCGGCCTTTAGGAAACGCGAAAGCCCGAACCCCACCGCAATACTGCCGGCGAGGAACAGGCCGGGGTTATCCCGCGCCAGGCGAGAGCCATCGTGCAGCAGCTCTTCAGCGCTCTTGTTGCGCAGTTTGCTGGCCAGGCCGCTCATGCTGTCGGCCATGTCCGCCAGATAATGCGACAAGCCAAGGGTGTCGTTGGCTTCAAGCTCGGACATCGCGGACTTCGCGCCACGCGCCAGTGCATCGATCTGGTCCGCCGCGGTATCGCGGTACTGGCCGAAATGCGCATCGGCCTTTTCGCGGGCGCTGCCGATGGCTTCGTTAACGTCCTCCTTGATGTGGTTCAGGGATTCTTCAGGTCGTCCCTGGTTTGCGTTACCGCTTTGTCGCTCGGTGTTGTTGTCCGGGATAGTCATGTCTGTCCATCGCCTCCGTGATGAAAAACTCAACATCAGGCAAGCGCCGAAACGTTGCCTGGATAAGTGCCTCTCAGAACAAGTGACGGGACGCGCGGGAGCGTAGTTCCAACGAGTTTTATTGTCAGACGCTGTGCGGTCGTTGGGGGCGTTTGGCTGGGTTTCGCTTAAAAAAAAGGCATTGGGGATGAACTCCAATGCCCGATTCAACACTGCACCCGTGGCGAGGGAGCTTGCTCCCGCTGGGTTGCGCAGCGGCCCTGAAAACTCCTGCGTCTATACAAAAACCTGGGCCTGCTGCGCAGTCCAGCGGGAGCAAGCTCCCTCGCCACGATAGCTCGTCAGTTCGGCCTCAGGTTTCCATCGTCGCCGCCTGGTTGCCGCCCTGCTCGGCGATTTTCGAAAGTTTCTCGTCGGTGGCTTTCTCTTCCTTGAGCGTCGCCAGCAACAAACCGACCACTTCGTCGCCCAGGTTCAAGTGCTTGGCCATGGCGATCAGCGTGCCGTAGCTGGCGATTTCGTAGTGCTCGATCTTCTGCTGGGCACCGATCAGCCCTGCATCGAGCACTGCGCCTTTTTCGATTTCTTCGATCAGCTCCTTGGACTCTTCCACCAGCCCTTCCATGGCAATGCATTTCATGCGCTTGAGCTTGATACCCGCCACTTCGACAAGGGTGTCGATGCGTTCGATCTGGCCTTGGGTTTCTTCAAGGTGATCGTTGAAGGCTTGCGCCAGCAAGGGGTTGGTGGTGGCTCGGGCCATGCGTGGCAAGGCACGAGTGATCTGCTTTTCGGCGCTGTAGACATCGGACAGTTCGTGAATGAACAGGTCCGTCACGGTTTTTCTGGCCATCTCGGCATCCTCCTTCGGGTTGAAGTGGTGAAGCGCCGCTTCACCTGTCATCAACACTGACCCGGAGCAAAATGCGGATGTTCAAGAAAATCCGTGCACGCCTGGACAGAGGGTTCCGGGTGCGCTTTAACCCAGCGCGGTATCGAGGAACATCATCACCGCAAAGCCCATCATCAGGCCCAGGGTCGCGGGTGTCTCGTGACCGTTGCGATGGGTTTCCGGAATGACTTCATGGGACACCACGAAGATCATCGCCCCCGCCGCCAGCCCGAGGCTGATGGGGTAAGCCACGGCCACGCCCGAGGACATGCCCAGGCCGATCACCGCGCCCAGCGGCTCCATCAATCCCGAACCGACCGCGATAAGCGCGGCCCGCAGGGTGCTGATCCCGGTCACACGCAGCGCCATGGCAATGGCCAGGCCTTCGGGGATGTCCTGGATCGCGATAGCGGTGGTCAGGGGCAGGCCGACCTTGAGGTCGCCATTGGCAAAGCTGACGCCGATGGCCATGCCCTCCGGCAGGTTGTGCAGGGTGATCGCGAGGACAAACAACCACACCCGGTTGATGCGCTTGGCCTCGGGACCGCGGCGCCCACTCAGCTCATGTTCGTGGGGCACGAAGCGGTCGAGCCCGACCATCAGCGCGACGCCCAGCGCCAGGCCGATAACGACCACCAAGGCAGCAAGCAACTGGTTGCCGCAAATGATCTGCGCAGCCTCGATCCCCGGCAATATCAGCGAAAAAGAGCTGGCCGCGAGCATCATCCCGGCAGCGAAACCGAGCATGATGTCCTGGGTACGCGACGAGATATCGCGTAGCACCACCGCCATCATCGCCCCCAGCGCGGTAGCGGCAAAACCGGATATCCCACCCAATGCCGCATAGCCGAGGTGTTGGCGATCGGCCCCCACCAAGGCGTTGTAGCCGCTATACAGCAGCAGTACGGCGACCAGTGCCAATCCCAGCCAGAAGCTCACGCCCAGCAGCAGGTTGTTTTGCACAGGATCAAGCCAGGTACGCCAGGGCGATCGGATCCGGGAGGTGGGCTGGTCCATCAAAGGTCCTTGTTGATTTGGCCGTGCAATACCCGACCGCCGAGCGCATTGGCAGAACGATCAGGCGGAATTTTCGGGCGGGGGGGGCAAGGCCCCCTCGCCAACTTCTTACAGTTTGTCACCTTGCATCCCCGAACCCAAGTCGGCGCCCGTGGTGGGATTGCTTTCAGGATTGGACATCGTCCGCGCCTTCATGTCCATCAACAGTGCCTCGTCCTTTTCACTCAACTGCACGCTGGCCAGGCCATCGCCGCCGTCGACCGCTGGCGTCGGATTCTCGACGTATTCCCAATCGTCGCCCTGGTTCCATGGGCCGCGCACGGTAGGTTCACCCTGGGACATGTTGAAATACACGTTGGTGAACTCCGGCATGCCTGGCAGCTTACCTTGCGGGAAGTTGGGCTGGATGGAATGCAGGGCTTTTTCGAACGACAGCTGGTGGGCGATTTCCCGGGTCATCAAGAAGCCCAGGGCTTCTTTCACACCAGGATCATCCGTGACGTTCATCAGCCGCTCGTAAACGATTTTCGCCCGGGCCTCGGCGGCGATATTCGAACGCATGTCCGCCGTCGGTTCGCCGATCGTATCGATGTAGGCGGCGGTCCATGGCACACCGGCCGAGTTGGTCAACGGCGAGCCGGCGCCATACAGCACACTGGTGATGTGCGAGTCATTGCCGGCCCCGTTGATTTCCCGGTACAGCTGGCCCTCCTGCTCGACGCCTTCAGCCATTTTGCCCTTGGCACCCTTGTTCAGCATGACGATGATCGAACCGATCACCTCCAGATGGCTGAGCTCTTCGGTGGCAATGTCCATCAGCAGGTCCTTGCGGCCCGGATCATCTTCGGACAAGGCCTGGGTAAAATAGCGCGACGCCGCCGCCAACTCGCCCTGGGCGCCGCCAAACTGTTCAAGCAACAGATTGGCCAGTCCTGGATTGGGCTCAGCGACACGCACGGTATATTGCAGTCGTTTGTTATGTACGAACATGGTAGAACTCCTCGATCAGGACACTCATGAGAACACTGCCGGCGGCAGGCCCATGAAAGTCAGAAGAAGTTAAACGGATAAGATTTGTTTTTTATTCAAGGCAGAAGACGAATGGTAGTTTCAATCAACAGAAACTCATCCACGTCTTAATATAAGTGAACAAACGGAGCCGGGCATGACATGACCGACGCTATTTAAATCGATAGTGGCCGGAACAGACCCCATGCCAACGGCATGGGGCCTGCAGAGACCACGGGACATTACGATTTGCGACCGCCACCGTGGCTGTTTTCACCGCCTTTCTTACCGGCTTCAGAAGCTTTTTCCCGGTCGTTGGCAAAGTTGCCACCCGACGCCTGGCCACCTTTGCGGCCCGCTTCAGAAGCCCGTTCAGGGTCATTGGCAAAGTTGCCACCCGAGGCTTGACCACCTTTGCGGCCGGCCTCTGCGGCACGTTCCGGATCGTTGGCAAAATTGCCACCCGACATATGGCCACCCTTACGGCCGGCCTCGGCTGCGCGTTCCGGATCGTTGGCGAAGTTGCCACCCGATGCCTGGCCGCCTTTCTTGCCGGCTTCCGATGCTTTCTCACGATCGTTAGCGAAATTGCCAGGGTTGTTATTGCCTGTATTTGCCATTTCATTCACCTCGTTAGTTGCTATTTGCGAACCCCGTTGGCTCGTACTTATTCGGAAAACCTGAACCGCTCAAGGTTTTAAGAAAGTGCTTCAAACGGCGACGAACGGTCATCGTCTTATTTATATACCGCTGCGCTTGGCATGTATTGAAATCGGCTATCGCACAAGCGGCGGTCAATTAGCACAAGTAAATACTTTACTTCCAGAAACCTTATGTAGGAGCGAGCTTGCTCGCGATAGCGATATACCAGTCAATCCAGATTGAATGGCCTGACACGATCGCGAGCAAGCTCGCTCCCACATTTGATTGCCATAAAAACAGTGCGTGTCTTTCCACGCTGTCCGCCAAAGGCCGGATGGCGCCAGCACCCCATTGCACCGGTCTCGTCACCCAGGCCGCGCGCCGTTCCAGGAAGCCAAAACTCGCGAGCTGCCGGTGTTGTCTTGCACCACCGCACTGACCGGCTTGCGGTGTCCGGGCACCCTGTCGCCGATGCCCGGATAAAGCGATGTTCAAGGTGAAATCGGATCGCTGGCCGGGAACGTTTCCTCCAGCGCTTCATCCAGTTGGTTATTGGTAATGTCCCGCTCGCCGACCTTGCCACTTTGTTCGCAATGACAATCCGCCGCCGGACATGGCTCGCCATTCGGGTGTTGTTCCGCGCAGGCCTGGCTGCAATAGGCCTCGCCGTCATGATTGAACACCCGCTCGGGATCTACCTGGCAATGGCAGCCGGGGCAGCCACACTGCAGTTCGCTCATGTTTGTCCTCCTGGGGTCCGCTGTCGTCAGGATCCCACCAGTAATTGAACTTCAAGGTTGGCCGCCGCGACCCCGTGCTTCGCTACATACACTTCGTCGGTCCAGCCTTTGGTCAGGTTGCGATAAGTCTGCGTGCCAAGGGCCGCTCCGCTGTTCCATTCAATGACATCGCCAATGTCGACATCATTGGCGGGCCCAAGCTCAAGTACCGTATGGCCGTCTTCTTCCGCCACATAGACGCCCACCCTGGCACTCTGTCGATTGATGGCCCTAACCTCACCGGTGGTCTGCTTCATACCTGTCCTCTTTGCGGTTGATGGCAGGTTTGGCGCGGCCGAACCGTGCCGGGCCGCGCCTCGCATTGCACCTCAGCGCTTGGCTTCGGTATGCGGATTGGCCGAACGCTCAAGGAACGCCTGGGTGATTTCCGGCAGATGATCGCGCAGCCATTCAGCCATGGCGATTTCCTGCGGCAGAATCTGCTCGCAGGCCTTTTGCGTTTCCACATCGCCGGCCACTTTCGCCGCTTCGATCAGCACCGTGTACGAAGCAATTTCCAGGTTCTCGAAGACGTAGCCACTCATGGCGCCCTTGACCACTTCGTCGCTCATCGCCATGCCACCCATGGCTTGACCGAACGCCATCAGCTTGCCGGCCATGTCCTTGAGCATCGACGGGCTACCGCCCAGGCGCTGGATGCATTGTTCCACCAGCTTCTGCTGGCCGAGCGTCTCTTCGATGTGCTGTTCGATCCGCGCCTTGAGCACCGGGTAGTGCTCCAGCCGCTCGGCCTGGGCCTTGAGCATCTTCTCCGCTTGCTGTTCCATGGCATGAGCGTCGTTGAGCCAATCCAGCAGGTTCTCTTTAGGGGTTGCCATTTACCTTCTCCTTAATCAGTGTTCGTCGACGCACCGCAGTGCGAGAGCGCTGAAATACCGCACATAAGGTGGATGTCGCGCGCGTCGGGAAAGTTTGAACAATCACCTTCGGCGGGCGACGAAAGGCGCTTGGCGAAGCCGATGCTACCCTCAAGGAATCCAGGCCAGCGGAGTACACCCATGCCCGACGATCTACACCGTGACCCCGTCGAACAATTGCAGGAATACCTGACCGGGCGGCGCTTCCTGGTGCTGACCGGAGCGGGCATCAGCACGCCGTCCGGCATACCCGATTACCGGGACAGCGACGGCGTGCGACGGGGCAGGCAACCGATGATGTACCAGGAATTCCTCGCCAGGCCAGAAGCGCGACGGCGCTACTGGGCGCGAGCGATGCTGGGCTGGCCACGCTTGCGCCAGGCACGGCCGAACCAGGCCCATGAGGCCTTGGCGGCCTTGCAGGGCCAGGCGCGCATCAGCGGCTTGATCACCCAGAATGTCGACGCCTTGCATGACCGGGCCGGGAGCCGCGATGTCATCGAACTGCACGGGAGCCTGCATCGGGTGCAGTGCCTGGACTGCGGCCAGCCGAGCGAACGGCAGCAGATCCAGTTGTTGATGGAGGACCAGAACCCGTACCTGGCCGGTGTCGATGCGGTGCAAGCGCCCGACGGCGATACCTTGCTGGACCCGGCCTTCGAGGCCCGCTTTCAAATCCCCCGTTGCCCGCATTGCGATGGCGAACGCTTGAAACCCGACGTGGTGTTCTTTGGTGAAAACGTCGCCGCCGCTACCGCGACTCGCGCCACCGAGGCAGTCGGGCAGGCGGATGGATTGCTGGTGGTGGGTTCATCGCTGATGGCGTATTCGGCCTTTCGCCTATGTCGGGCGATCAAGGATCAGGGCAAGCCGCTGCTGGCGATCAACCGCGGCAAGACCCGCGCCGATGAGCTGTTGGATCTGAAGGTTGAAGTGGCTTGCGAAGACTTGTTGCCATTGCTGATCTAACACCGCCATCCACTGTGGGAGCGAGCTTGCTCGCGATAGCATTGGATCAGTTGCATCAATGTTGGCAGACACACCGCTATCGCGAGCAAGCTCGCTCCCACAGGGATTGGGTTATGCCGAAGGTAACTGCGCGCCCATATCCTGATCCCTGAGCATATCGAACATCGCCTGCGCCGCCGCCGACAATTCATGACCCGGCTTGGTCAGCACGCCGATGGCCCGCTCTATTACCGGATCGCTGAGGGTGATGCAGCGAGCGCCCAGCTCGTGCATCTGGCCGACACACAGGGCCGGTACGGCGCTCACGCCCAGGCCGCTGGCAACCATCCGCCCGACTGTCGCCAATTGATGGCTTTCAAACTCGACCGGCAATTTCATGCCGCGAGCCTGCAGATGCTCTTCGAGCATCACCCGTACCGTCGAGGGTCGTTGCAAGGTGATGAACGGCTGCTCCAGCAGCATTTGCCACCGGATCTCGCCGAGCTTGGCCAACGGCGAATCCAGCGGCACCACCGCGACGAAGCGATCGAGGTACAACGGCGTGAACGCCAGCGATGAACTTTGCATCGGCTCGAACGCAACGCCCAGTTCCACGTGACGATCACGGACCATTTCCAGCACCTGTTCGTTGATCACGTCGTTGACCGTGACGTTGACATTCGGGAACCGGGCGCGGAAGGTCTTGAGGATCGGCGGCAGCAGGTTTCCGGCAAACGAGGGCATCGCCGCCAGCGTCACGCGACCGCGCTGCAAGGTGAAGCGCTGGCGCATTTCATCCTCGGCGTTTTCCCAGTCGGCCACCAGGCGGCGTGCCAATGGCAGCAGTGATTCACCTTCGGGCGTCAACGCTACGTTACGGGTGTTACGACTGAACAGGCGACCGCCGAGCCCTTCCTCCAGGGCCTTGATCGTCAGGCTCAGGGCCGATTGGGACAGATGCAGCCGCTCGCCGGCGACGGCGAAGCTCAGGCTCTGGGCCACGGCGAGGAAGGCGCGGATTTGCTTGAGGGTCATGGTCGCTGCGCTCCCAGGGGCAAGCAGTGAGTTCCAAGCTGCAAGTGAAGGGCAGCAACTATTGAGTTTTATCAATCAATCACACGTAAAAATCAACTTAACAAATATATGACTTGGCGCAACACTGCATTTCATTGCGACCCCACTCAAGAATAAAAGAGGTGTCTATGGCAGGTTTCGACAAACGCGTGAGCTCCTATGAGGAAGCGCTTGAGGGCTTGAAGGACGGCATGACTGTCATTGCCGGCGGCTTCGGCCTGTGTGGTATCCCGGAAAACCTGATCGCCGAGATCAAGCGCAAGGGCACCCGCGATCTCACCGTGGTTTCCAACAACTGCGGCGTCGACGGTTTCGGCCTCGGCGTGCTGCTGGAAGACCGGCAGATCCGCAAGGTAGTCGCCTCCTACGTGGGCGAAAACGCCCTGTTCGAGCGGCAGCTGTTGAGTGGCGAAATCGAAGTCGTGCTCACCCCCCAAGGCACCCTCGCGGAAAAAATGCGTGCGGGTGGCGCGGGCATCCCGGCCTTCTTCACCGCCACTGGCGTCGGCACGCCAGTGGCGGAAGGCAAGGAAGTGCGTGAGTTCCATGGCCGCCAGTACCTGATGGAAGAGTCCATCACCGGTGACTTTGCCATCGTCAAAGGCTGGAAGGCAGACCATTTCGGTAATGTGGTCTATCGCCATACCGCGCAGAACTTCAATCCGCTGGCCGCCACGGCGGGCAAGATCACCGTGGTCGAAGTCGAGGAAATCGTCGAGCCCGGCGAGTTGGACCCGGCGCACATCCATACGCCCGGCATCTACGTCGACCGGGTCATTTGCGGCACGTTCGAAAAGCGCATCGAACAGCGCACCGTGCGTAAGTGATCCCCTGCCCCCGGCCCGAATGAAGGAATAACACCATGGCACTTTCCCGCGAACAAATGGCTCAGCGCGTCGCCCGCGAAATGCAGGACGGCTACTACGTGAACCTCGGCATCGGCATCCCGACCCTGGTCGCCAATTACATTCCCGAAGGCATGGAAGTCATGCTGCAATCGGAAAACGGCTTGCTCGGCATGGGCGCGTTCCCCACCGAAGCCGAAGTCGATGCGGACATGATCAACGCCGGCAAACAGACGGTCACCGCGCGCATCGGCGCTTCGATCTTTTCTTCGGCCGAATCCTTCGCCATGATCCGTGGCGGCCACATCGACCTGACCGTACTCGGCGCGTTCGAAGTCGACGTCGAGGGCAACATCGCGTCGTGGATGATTCCCGGCAAGCTGGTCAAGGGCATGGGTGGCGCGATGGACCTGGTGGCCGGTGCCGAGAACATCATCGTCACCATGACCCATGCGTCCAAGGACGGTGAGTCGAAACTGCTGCCGCGCTGCAGCCTGCCGCTGACCGGCGCCGGTTGCATCAAGCGCGTACTGACTGACCTCGCCTATCTGGAAATCCAGGACGGCGCCTTTATTCTCAAGGAACGTGCCCCAGGCGTAAGCGTCGAGGAAATCGTCGCCAAGACCGCCGGTAAGCTGATCGTGCCGGACCACGTACCTGAAATGCAGTTCGCTGCCCAGTGAGGAGAGATTCGATGCAAGAAGTCGTGATTGTCGCCGCTACCCGTACCGCCATCGGCAGCTTCCAGGGTTCGCTGGCTGCCATTCCCGCGCCGGAACTTGGCGCCGCGGTGATCCGTCGCTTGCTGGAACAGACCGGTCTTTCCGGCGAGCAGGTCGATGAAGTGATCCTCGGCCAGGTATTGACTGCTGGTTCCGGACAGAACCCGGCGCGCCAGGCGTCGATCCTCGCCGGCCTGCCCCATGCCGTACCAGCACTGACCCTGAACAAGGTCTGCGGCTCGGGTCTCAAGGCGCTGCACCTGGGCGCCCAGGCGATTCGCTGCGGCGATGCCGAAGTCATCATCGCCGGCGGCATGGAGAACATGAGCCTGGCCCCGTACGTGTTGCCAGCGGCCCGCACCGGTTTGCGCATGGGGCACGCGAAGATGATCGACAGCATGATCACCGATGGCCTGTGGGACGCGTTCAACGATTACCACATGGGCATCACCGCCGAGAACCTGGTGGACAAATACGGCATCAGCCGCGAGGCGCAGGATGCTTTCGCCGCGGCGTCCCAACAGAAAGCCGTCGCCGCCATCGAAGGTGGGCGTTTCGGCGATGAGATCACGCCGATCCTAATTCCCCAGCGCAAGGGCGATCCGGTGGCCTTTGCTACTGACGAACAGCCCCGCGCCGGTACTACCGCTGAATCCTTGGGCAAGCTCAAGCCGGCGTTCAAGAAAGACGGCAGCGTCACTGCGGGCAATGCGTCCTCGCTCAACGACGGCGCCGCCGCCGTGATCTTGATGAGCGCGGAAAAAGCCAAGGCGCTGGGCTTGCCGGTACTGGCAAAGATCAGTGCCTACGCCAACGCCGGTGTCGACCCGGCCATCATGGGCATCGGCCCGGTCTCGGCCACCCGTCGCTGCCTGGAGAAGGCCGGCTGGTCGCTGGATCAACTTGACCTGATCGAAGCCAACGAAGCCTTCGCCGCCCAATCCCTGGCTGTCGCCAAGGAACTGCAATGGGACATGGACAAGGTCAACGTCAACGGCGGCGCCATTGCCCTGGGCCATCCGATCGGGGCATCGGGTTGCCGGGTGCTGGTGACGCTGTTGCATGAAATGATCAAGCGCGACGCCAGGAAAGGCCTCGCGACACTGTGTATCGGCGGTGGCCAGGGCGTAGCTCTCGCGCTGGAACGGGCGTAACCGGCAACAGGCAAAACGGTGGCTGCGCGGACCCACGATATCCGCGTGACCACTGGCAGCAGACCGGCGCAACTTTGGTTGCGCCGGTTTTTTTTGCCTGCACCGGCCCCGTGGCGAGGGAGCTTGCTCCCTCGCCACGGGGGATTCGCCATGGCGCCGAATTCGGCAGCGCCTGCGATCGAATGTGGGAGCGAGCCTGCTCGCGAAGGCGACAGACCAGGCGACGCGGATCTTTCAGGTCCCCGCGCCAAACCGGTCGCGGCTGTTGGTCAGGTGCAGCCACATGGCGGCGCGGGCGGCGTCGGGGTCCTGGCGCTTGATGGCGTTGAAAATCGCCTCGTGCTCCAGGTTCGCAAACTGCGCCAGCTTGCCCAGGTCCGCCTGGCCGCGTTCGGCCATGTTCACCCGGGTGCGGGGGATCATCGCGCTGCCCAGGTGCTGCATGATTTCGACAAAACAGCTGTTATCCGTGGCTTCGGAAATCAGCAAATGAAAACGCCGGTCAGCCTCGACGCAGCTGTCGTTGTTGTTGAGCAAGCGCTGGTAGTCGTCCAGCGCCTGGCGCATCTGCTGCAATTGCTCCTCACTGCGGCGCTGGGCCGCCAGCGCCGCAGCCTGGGTTTCCAGGCCCAGGCGCAATTCGAGAATCCCGCGCACGCCCGCTGCAGTATCGACGTTGAGCCTCAGCCCCTGCTCTCCCGTCTGCTGCAGCACAAAAGTACCGATGCCATGGCGAGTCTCCACCAGTCCCGAGGCCTGCAATTTGGAGATCGCCTCGCGCACCACCGTGCGGCTGACCCCATGCTCGCGCACGAAAGCACCCTCCGACGGCAATTTCTCTCCGGGCTTCAACTGCCCCAGCAGGATGCTCTGGCTCAACTTCGCCACCAGGTCATGGGCCAGGTTGTGGGTGCGCTTGCGCAGAGGCGTTTGAGTGTCTTGCTGCATGTGCCACGGGTTCCTTGAAAACAGGCTCGTCGATCCTACCATCCGCCGCGTCGGAGTTGTTTGTCGATGCAAGCCAACTTGTATGACAACACTAAATATCACGCTGATTTAATCCTGGAAAGCTCACCAGGCATTTGTTGTCTCAACGCCTGACCAATCCGGCATAACCTCGTCAAAGCCAACAAACACAGCATAAGGATCGACCACACCCAATCCAATCGTGCTCAAAAACTGCTTGTCAGACAAAAAAATCAACTTGTATGATGTCCATCAACATCGGCACCTGCACGATGCCCCGCATAAAAATAAACAGTGGGAGAAAATCCAGTGAACTCATCCAGCCTCAAGGCAGATGCCGGCGCGGATCCGGTGCTGTCCTCGGCCATATCCAAGGTCAAGCGCCACATCCTGCCGCTGTTCGTCATCATGTTCATCGTCAACTACATCGACCGTGTGAACATCGGCTTCGTCCGTTCCCATATGGAGCACGACCTGGGCATCGGCGCAGCCGCCTATGGTTTTGGCGCCGGCCTGTTCTTCATCGGCTACGCGCTGTTCGAAGTCCCGTCCAACATCCTCCTGCAACGCATCGGCGCCCGTATCTGGTTGACCCGCATCATGCTCACCTGGGGCCTGGTGGCGGCAGGCATGGCCTTCATCCAGAACGAAACCCACTTCTACATTCTGCGTTTCCTGCTGGGTGTGGCCGAAGCCGGTTTCTTTCCCGGCGTGATCTACTACTTCACGCGGTGGCTGCCCGGCGTCGAGCGCGGCAAGGCCATCGCGATTTTCCTCAGCGGCTCGGCGATCGCTTCGCTGATATCCGGCCCGCTGTCGGGGCTGCTTTTGCAGATCAACGGCCTGGGCATGCACGGCTGGCAGTGGATGTACTTCATCGAGGGGATGTTTTCGGTCTGCCTCTGTGTGTTCGTCTGGTTCTGGCTGGACTCCAAGCCTCACGACGCCAAGTGGCTCAGTCGCGACGAGCAGGATGCGCTGGTCAAGGCCATCGACGATGAACAGGCGGCCCGTGAAGCGGCGACGCCGATCAAACTGTCGATCGGCCAATTGCTCAAGGACCGCCAGATCATCCTGTTCTGCCTGATCTATTTCTTTATCCAACTGACCATCTACGCGGCGACCTTCTGGCTGCCGAGCATCATCAAGAAGATGGGCGAGCTCAGCGACCTTCAGGTCGGGCTGTTCAATTCGATTCCCTGGTTGCTGTCGATCGTCGGCATGTACGCCTTCGCCTCGCTGTCGGCCAAATGGAAGTTCCAGCAGGCCTGGGTTGCCGCTGCCCTGTTGATCGCTGCGGCAGGCATGTTCATGTCCACCACTGGCGGGCCTATCTTCGCCTTCGTCGCGATCTGCTTCGCGGCCCTGGGTTTCAAGTCCGCCTCTTCGCTGTTCTGGCCGATCCCCCAGGCCTACCTGGACGCACGGATCGCCGCCGGCGTCATCGCACTGATCAACTCGGTGGGCAACCTCGGCGGATTCGTCGCCCCGACTACTTTCGGCCTGCTTGAGCAGCACACCGGCTCGATCCAGGGCGGGCTCTATGGCCTGGCGGCCACATCGATCATTGCCGCGATCATCGTGTTTGCCGCGCGCAATACGCCCAGGCCGATAACCATCAAGCCTTCCACCGACCCGGCTACCAGTCACGCCTGACCACAACAATAACTCAAGGATCCGTACACGATGACTACCCAAGAAACCAGCAAAGCCCCGATCATCACCAGCATGCAAGTAGTGCCCGTGGCTGGCCACGACGGCATGTTGCTCAACCTCAGCGGTGCCCACGGCCCGTTTTTCACCCGCAACATCGTGATTCTCAAGGACAACGCCGGGCATACTGGCGTGGGCGAAGTGCCCGGCGGTGAGCGCATTCGCCAGACCCTCGAAGACGCTCGCTCACTGGTGGTCGGCAGCCCCATCGGCACCTACCAGAAAATCCTCAACAGCGTACGCCAGGCCTTTGCCGATCGTGATGCCGGCGGTCGCGGCCTGCAGACCTTCGACCTGCGTATCACCATCCACGCCGTCACCGGCCTGGAAGCTGCGTTGCTCGACCTGCTCGGCCAGCACCTGGATGTGCCGGTCGCCGCCCTGCTCGGCGAAGGCCAGCAGCGCGATGAAGTGAAGATGCTCGGCTACCTGTTCTACGTCGGTGATCGCCAGCAGACCGACCTGCCCTACCGCAGCGAACCGCAGGCTGAAAATGACTGGTTCCGCGTACGCCACGAAAAAGCCCTGGATGCGGACGCGGTGGTACGTCTGGCCGAGGCGGCCCACGCGCACTATGGCTTCGAGGATTTCAAGCTCAAGGGCGGCGTGCTCAGGGGCGATGAAGAGATCGAAGCGGTGACGGCGTTGGCCGAGCGTTTCCCCCAGGCGCGCATCACCCTGGACCCGAACGGCGCCTGGTCACTCAAGGAGGCCATCCGCCTGTGCCGTGATCAGCACAAGGTACTGGCCTATGCCGAAGACCCTTGCGGTGCCGAGAATGGTTATTCGGGTCGTGAAGTCATGGCCGAATTCCGTCGCGCCACAGGCCTCAAGACCGCCACCAACATGATTGCCACCGACTGGCGCGAAATGGGTCACGCGATTACGTTGCAGTCGGTCGACATTCCCTTGGCGGACCCGCATTTCTGGACGATGCAGGGTTCGGTGCGGGTGGCGCAAATGTGCAATGAATGGGGCCTGACCTGGGGCTCTCACTCCAACAATCACTTCGATATTTCCCTGGCGATGTTTACCCACGTCGCGGCCGCCGCACCGGGCGACATCACCGCCATCGACACTCACTGGATCTGGCAGGATGGCCAACGGCTGACCAAGGCGCCCTTGCAGATCCGCGGTGGCTGCGTGCAGGTGCCGAAGAAACCGGGGCTGGGGATCGAGCTGGACATGGACCAGTTGGCCAAGGCTCATGAGTTGTACAAAGGCATGGGACTTGGCGCGCGGGATGATTCGTTGGCGATGCAGTATCTGATCCCAGGCTGGACATTCAACAACAAGCAGCCGTGCCTGGTTCGCTGAGAGGCTGAGGACTTTTAGCTCAGCACTGTGGGAGCGAGCCTGCTCGCGATAGCGGAGTGTCTGTCAGCACTTTTGTGACTGACTGACCGCCATCGCGAGCAAGCTCGCTCCCACATTGGATCAATGTGATCCAAATGAATCCGGGCCTATCCCTCCGGTCGCAGGATCAGCACCGCCAGCGGCGGCAGGTTCAGTACCAGCGACAGCGCCTGGCCATGGCTGGGGATCGCCTCGGTGGAGGCGCCGCCGCCATTGCCATAGTTGGAACCGGCATAGGTGTCGGCGTCGCTGTTGAGCAATTCCACCCAGCGTCCGCCAAACGGCACGCCGACCCGATACGCCTCGCGCGGCACCGGCGTGAAGTTGGCGACCACCAGCACCGGCCGGCCATCCTTGCTCCAGCGCAGCCATGCATAGACACTGTTGACCGCATCGTCACCGATCAGCCATTGGAAGCCTTGCGGCGCATCGTCCTGGTCATGCAGCGCCGGTTCTTCGCGATAGAGCCGGTTCAGGTCGCTCACCAATTTCTGCACGCCCCGGTGCTCGGGGTATTGCAGCAGGTACCAGTCCAGTTGCTGGTCGTGGTTCCACTCGCGCCATTGGCCAAACTCGCAGCCCATAAACAACAGTTTCTTGCCGGGATGGCCCCACATGAAGCTCAGGTAGGCGCGCAGGTTGGCGAATTTTTGCCAGCGATCACCGGGCATCTTGTCGATCAGCGAGCGTTTGCCGTGGACCACTTCGTCATGGGAAATCGGCAAGACAAAACGCTCGGACCAGGCGTAAACCAGGCCGAAGCTCAGTTCGTTGTGGTGATGAGCGCGGTACACCGGGTCCTGCTGGATGTAATGCAGCGAATCGTGCATCCAGCCCATGTTCCATTTGTAGGCGAAACCCAGGCCGCCCTGCTGCGTGCTCTGGCTGACACCCGGCCACGCCGTGGACTCCTCGGCAATCACCAGCGCGCCGGGCGTCTCCAGTGCAACCACGTCGTTGAGGTGGCGCAGGAAGTCGATGGCTTCCAGGTTCTCCCGTCCGCCGTGGCGATTGGGTACCCACTCGCCGGCCTTGCGCGAATAGTCGCGATACAGCATCGAGGCCACCGCATCCACCCGAAGGCCGTCGACGTGGAAATGCTTGAGCCAATGCAACGCCGAGGCCAGCATGAACCCATGGACTTCGGTGCGCCCGAGGTTGTAGATCAGCGTGTCCCAATCCTGGTGGAAGCCTTCCAGCGGGTTGCCGTATTCATACAGCGCGGTCCCGTCGAACTGGGCCAGGCCGTGGGTATCGGTCGGGAAATGCGCCGGCACCCAATCGAGGATCACGCCGATATTGGCCTGGTGGCAGGCGTTGACGAACGCGGCGAAATCATCAGGCGAACCAAAGCGCGCCGTCGGCGCGAATTGCGAAAGGGGTTGATAGCCCCACGAGCCGCCAAACGGGTGTTCCATGATCGGCATCAGTTCGATGTGGGTGAAGCCCAGGTCCTTGACGTAGGGAATCAACCGCTCGGCCATTTCATGCCAGTTGTACTGCCGGGAAACCTCCCCCGCCTCGTCGATTTCGCACTGCCAGGAACCGGCGTGCAACTCGTAGATCGACAGCGGCGCGCCTGGTAACTGACGCTCGCGTCGGCTTTGCATCCACTCGTCGTCTTGCCACTCGATTTTCAACGGCGCGGCGACCTTCGATGCCGTGTCCGGCGGCATCTGGGTGGCCAGGGCCACCGGGTCGGCCTTGAGCGGCAGGATACCGTGGGCGCCAAGGATTTCGTATTTGTAGCCTTCGCCCGGACCGAGCCGCGGGATGAAGATCTCCCACACGCCGGACGGATAACGGATGCGCATTGGATGCCGGCGCCCGTCCCAGACGTTGAAGTCCCCCACCACCGACACACGGCGCGCGTTCGGCGCCCAGACCGCGAAGCGCACACCGTCGACGCCATCGACCGTCTTCAGTTGCGCACCGAGGCACGCGCTGAGGTCGCGGTGATTGCCCTCGGCGAACAGGTAAAGATCCATCTCCCCCAGCAGCGGGCCGAAGCTGTAGGGGTCTTCGGCAACCTGCTCGCCGCCCGCCCAACGGGTGCGCAGCAGGTACGGCTGTGCGCGGTCGAAATGGCCGACGAACAGGCCCGGCGTTTCGGTGGCCTGCAATTCGCCCAGCTCCTCGCCGCCGTCACGGGCGAGCACATTCACGCTCAACGCACCGGGCAGGTACGCGCGGATAAATTGCCCGCCCGCCCCGTCGCCATGCGGGCCCAGGATCGAGAACGGATCGTGGTGTTCGGCGCGCACCAGCGCGTCGATGTCGTGGGGGGCCGGCAACAATGCCTCTTTGGCCTGCCCCTGGGTTTCCTTGTTCGAGACGCTCATGATTCTCTCCACTAAATCGGTCCGGCTAAATCGGAAAAGGGTTGCAGCCCACTCAACAGCCCGTACAGACCGTGCAACGGCACGGGCAGCCAGGCGGGGCGATTCTCGGCTTCATAAGCCACTTCATAGGCCGCCTTCTCCAGGCCGAACAACGCCAGCGCGGCGTCCTCGCCTTCAGGATCCTTCCACTCATGGGCAAGACTAGCTGCCGCCAGCCGATACGCCTCGACAAATGCCTGGCGGGCCTCAATCAAATAGCGGTCGGCAACCCGTTTGCGCGCCGCATCGGCGTCGGCCGTGGTGTCCACGGTGTGCAGTTGGACTGCCATCGCTGCCGCGTAATCGAAGGAACGCAGCACGCCGCTGACGTCTTTGTACGGGCTGTGCTTGCCACGCCGCTCATGCAACGGCCGCGCCGGCTCACCCTCGAAGTCGATCAGGTAGGCGTCGCCCTTGATCACCAGCACCTGCCCCAGGTGCAGGTCGCCATGCACCCGGATACGCAAGCCACCGGCGGCCTTGCCGGCCAGCTCCTGGACATGGGCCAGCACGGTTTTCCTGTGTTCCAGCAAGCGTGCGACCATGGCTTGGTCCGCCGGGTTCAATTGCCCCTGGTTCTGCTTGAGCAGACGCAAGGCATTTTCCACCTGGGCGACGACGTCCTTGCCGATCGCCTGGGCCTCTTTGGCGCTGGTGGCCTGCGGCGCGAAGTCCGGGTTGTCGGTGGACTGGGCGAGCACCTTGTGCATTTCCCCCAGGCGCTGGCCGAGCATGCCGGCGAAGTCCTTCAGCTCGCCCAGGGCGTTGTAGTGCTGTTCCTGTTCGGACACCGCGTCCGCCAGTTCGTCGCGCAAGGCGCGCTCGAGGTTGTTCTGGGTCCATTCCCACGCATCACCCTGATTGCTCAGGTAACCCTGGGCGATCATCAGCAGCGCATCCTCGCCCCTCGCGTCGCGGCGAATCACCGAACCCAGCAGCGGCGAAATATTGCTGAAGCCGGCAGCGGTCAGGTAAGCACTCATCTCCAGTTCCGGGTGCACGCCCGACGCAACCTTGCGGATCAGCTTGAGTACCAGGCTGCCGCCAACCACCACCGAACTGTTGGACTGCTCGGCGGACAGGTAGCGCACCTCCGGCTCGGCGCCAAGGTTCAGCGCCGCCAGGCCTGCGGTGGGTTCAAAACGCAACTCGCCATCGGCGCACGGCAATACCGTGTTGGCCTGGATGCCTTGCATCACGGCTCGCACGAAGCTCTCCAGGGTGAACGCATCGGTAATCAGCCCGACCTGACGCCCCCGGCGGACCCGCGACAAGGCCAGTTGCTGGGGCAGCGCCGCGCCCACCTGGTCCTCGGCCAACAGACCGAATGGCAGTTGATAGCGCAGCGTCTGACCGGCGCTGGTCACGTCGATTTCGCTCAGCAGGACAGGGCGTTGCGGATCACCGAAACGCACGCCGTAGACGATATCGACTTTCTCGATGGCGCTGTCCTTGCCGGCGAACCAGCGACGGTTCTGCAGCCAGCTTGGCAGAATGCTCTGCTCCAACGTCGTGCGTGACGGCGCCTCAAGCAATTCTTCCAGGCGCTTTTTCAGTACCAGCGTGGTGAAGTCCGGCAGGCTCTGGGCAGGTTCCACATGCCAGCTCGGCATCTGGTTTTCCGCCGCCAGGGCGAACCAGTAGAAGCCGTACGGCGCCAGTGTCAGGAGAAAATTCAACTGGCCGATGGGCGGGAAGGCATTACCCCCGAGCATCTCCACCGGGACCATGCCGGCATAGGCCGACAGGTCCAGCTCCGCCGCCTGGGCGCTACGTGAAACGTTGGCCACGCAGAGGATGATTTCATGCTTGCCATCCGGGCCGGTGTATTCCCGGGTGTAGGCAAGGATCCGGCGGTTGCTCGGCGACAGCATTTTCAGCGTGCCCCGGCCGAAGGCCTTGGACTGCTTGCGCACCGCGAGCATCCGGCGGGTCCAGTTGAGCAGCGAATGCGGATCGCCGGCCTGGGTCTCGACGTTCACCGAGAGGTAGCCGTACTGCGGATCCATGATCGGCGGCAGCACCAGGCTCGCCGGGTCGGCGCGGGAGAAACCGCCGTTGCGGTCGATGGACCACTGCATCGGCGTGCGCACGCCATCGCGGTCACCGAGGTAGATGTTGTCGCCCATGCCGATTTCATCGCCGTAGTACAAAGTCGGCGTACCGGGCATCGACAGCAGCAAACTGTTGAGCAGTTCCACACGGCGACGGTCGCGCTCCATCAGCGGCGCCAGGCGACGGCGAATGCCCAGGTTGATCCGCGCCCGGCGATCGGCCGCGTAGTAGTTCCACAGGTAGTCGCGCTCCTTGTCGGTGACCATTTCCAGGGTCAGCTCATCGTGGTTGCGCAAGAAAATCGCCCATTGGCAATTGGCTGGAATCTCCGGAGTCTGGCGCAGGATGTCAGTGATCGGGAAACGATCCTCCTGGGCCAGCGCCATGTACATGCGCGGCATCAACGGGAAGTGAAACGCCATGTGGCATTCGTCGCCATTGAGGCCTTGAGCGTCGACATCGCCAAAATACAGCTGGGTGTCTTCCGGCCACTGATTGGCCTCGGCCAGCAGCATGCGGTCGGGGTAATTGGCGTCGATCTCGGCGCGGATCAACTTGAGGACATCATGGGTCTCGGGCAGATTCTCGTTGTTGGTGCCGTCGCGCTCGATCAGGTACGGAATCGCGTCCAGGCGCAGGCCATCGATGCCCATGTCGAGCCAGTAGCGCATCACCGACAACACGGCCTTGATGACCTGCGGGTTGTCGAAGTTGAGGTCCGGCTGGTGAGAATAGAAGCGGTGCCAGAAGTACTGGCCGGCCACCGGATCCCAGGTCCAGTTGGACTTCTCGGTATCGAGGAAAATGATCCGCGTGCCGTCGTACTTGTGATCGTCATCCGACCAGACGTAAAAGTCCCGCGCCTTCGAGCCTTTCTTGGCCTTGCGCGCGCGCTGGAACCAGGGGTGCTGGTCCGAGGTGTGGTTGATGACCAGCTCGGTGATGACCCGCAGGTTGCGCTTGTGGGCCTCGGCAATGAAGCGCCGCGCATCGGCCATGGTGCCGTAGTCGGGGCTGACGCCACGGTACTCGGCGATATCATAACCGTCATCGCGCCGGGGCGAAGGATAGAACGGCAGCAGCCAGATGGTGTTGACGCCCAGGTCGGCAATGTAGTCCAGCTTCTCGATCAGCCCGGGAAAGTCGCCGATCCCGTCATTGTTGGAGTCGAAATAGGATTTGACGTGAACCTGATAGATGACCGCGTCCTTGTACCAGAGCGGGTCGTTGATAAAGGTGGCAGACCGGGGTTTCTTGGCCATTTGCAACTCCTGAAAATTCGATAAAACCGCTGGACTGGCTGGCGATATCTACGTGGCGAGGGAGCTTGCTCCCGCTGGGCTGCGTAGCGGCCCTCTGAGATCACGACTGCTGCGCAGCCGAGCGGGAGCAAGCTCCCTCGCCACGAAAGCCGTTCTCGCGCCTCACGCCACGCTGATCCGCCAGATCCCGAACGGCTGGTATGCCGGGTCAATCCGCATGAACTGGTACTTGCCGTACCAGGTCCAGCGGTGGCCGTTCATCAAATCCTCGCCCTGGGTCTGGGCATCGTCCGGCAGGCCCATCTCCCACAACGGCAACTCGAAATTGGCTTCCTGGACGTTGTGCGGATCGAGGCTTACCGCCACCAGGATGAAGTTGCTGCCATCCGGCGTGCGCTTGCCGAAGTACAGGATGTTGTCGTTCCAGGCGTTGTAGATCTTCAGGCCCAGGTGCGTATGCAGCGCCGGGTTCTGGCGGCGGATACGGTTGAGCTGAGCGATCTCGGCGATGATGTTGCCCGGCGCGGTGAAATCCCGTGGCCGGATTTCGTACTTCTCCGAATCGAGGTATTCCTCCTTGCCTGGCACCGCTGCTGATTCGCAAAGCTCGAAGCCCGAATACATGCCCCACAGGCCCGACCCCATGGTCGCCAGCGCGGCGCGAATCAGAAAACCGGCGCGCCCCGACTCGTGGAGGAACGCCGGGTTGATATCCGGTGTATTGACGAAAAAATTCGGCCGATAGCATTCGCGCAAGGGCGACTCATTGAGCTCGGTGAAATAGGTCGCCAGTTCGGCCTTGGTGTTGCGCCAGGTGAAATAGGTGTAGCTCTGGGAATAACCGACCTTGCCCAGCCGCGCCATCATCGCCGGCGTGGTGAAGGCTTCCGCCAGGAACATCACGTCTGGGTACTGCGCGCGCACATCGGCGATCAGCCACTGCCAGAACGGCAACGGCTTGGTGTGGGGATTGTCGACGCGGAATATCTTCACGCCCTCGTTGACCCAGCCCACCACAATGTCGCGCAGCTCGGTCCACAGGCTCGGTATCGCATCGGCGGCGTAGAAATCGACGTTGACGATGTCCTGGTATTTTTTCGGCGGGTTCTCCGCGTATTTGATCGTGCCGTCCGGCCGCCAGCTGAACCAGCCCGGATGCTGCTTGAGCCAGGGGTGGTCCTGGGAACACTGGATGGCGAAGTCGAGGGCGATTTCCAGGCCGTGATCGGCTGCGGCGGCCACCAGGCGGCGGAAATCCTCGCGAGTGCCCAACTGCGGGTGAATCGCCTCGTGCCCGCCCTCCTCGCTGCCAATGGCGTAAGGGCTGCCCGGATCGTCGGGGCCGGCGGTCAGGGAGTTGTTCGGACCTTTGCGGAAACTGCGCCCGATCGGGTGGATCGGCGGGAAGTACAGCACGTCGAAGCCCATGTCCTGGATCACCGCCAGGCGCGAATGCACGTCGTTGAACGTGCCGTGGCGGCTGGGATCATCGGTGATCGAGCGAGGGAACAACTCATACCAGCTTGCGAACTCGGCCCGTTCGCGTTCCACGTCCAGCGGATATTCGGGACTGATGCTCAGGTAAGGCCGATGGTCGGCCAGCGACATCAGGTCCGCGCTGCGTGGTTCAAGGAACAGCGCGACCTGTTCTTCCGGCAACAGACTCGAAAGCTGCTGGTGCAACTCGGCCAGCTGTTCGCTCAATTCCCCATCGCTGCGCTCGGCAGCCTGTTGCACATGATTGCGCCCTTCCTGCAGCTCCAGGCTGATGGGGACCCCGGCGGCGAATTTTTTTTCCAGCTCGTAGCGGAAGCTGGCGAACTGATCAAACCAGGCCTCGATGCAAAACACGTAGCGGCCGACGGCCGGTACGTTAAATTGACCGCGCCAGCTGTTGTTGCCCAGCTCGGTCATCACTTTGCTGTTCCAGATATCGTCTTCCAGCGCACGCCAGCGGATCCGCACAGCCAACTTATCGTGGCCATCGGCAAACACCTTGCTGGTCACCGTCACGTCCTGCCCCGCCAGGGCCTTGGCGGCAAACTGCCCGCCATCGATCACCGGCATGGTGTTTTCAATCGCAATACGTGGCAATAACAACGCCTGGGACAACGGCAGATGCGGGTTGTACGCCAGGTCATTTGGCTGTTCGGCAGTCATCGAGCATCGCTCCTTCTACGCCCCATGGACGCACTTGTGGCGGTAAAGGCCCAATGGGTCCCTGATTTAACTCACTTAAGCTCCGAACCGGACCGGCGACCAAAAGTTCAGCACGATTTACTGGCCGGCACCGGGGAATCAAACCCGTCGGGCCATGGTCAACCAGACAAGCACGACTCAAGCCACATCCACCCGGAGGCCCGATCGAATGACCATTCCCATCCCGGCCGAAACACCCGATCCGAACATCGACGACCCAACCCTGCCGCCACCCGGTCCGGATCCCGAGCCGATTCCAGAGAAGGACCCACCGCTGGACCCGCAACCGCCTTTGGGAGATCCGCCGAGCGAGGCGCCGCCGGAGCGGGTTTGACTCGACAGATCAGTGATAAACCTGTGGGAGCGAGCCTGCTCGCGAAAGCGGTGTGTCAGTCAGCATAGGTGGTGCTGATTACTCCGCCTTCGCGAGCAGGCTCGCTCCCACAGAATTCCATGCCCAGTCCGGCGAATGGTTACAACTTTTCGTCCTTTTCCAGCGCCCGAACAATCATCGGCATCACACTGAAAATCGCCAGCGCCAGCACCGTACTGAGCAACGCTGTCGCTTCCCGGCCCAATCCGGCGGCAACGCCGATGGCGGCGGTCATCCACAGGCCGGCGGCGGTGGTCAGGCCTTTTACGTGGCTTTCGTCGCCATTGTCGTTTTTCAGGATGGTGCCGGCGCCGAGGAAGCCGATGCCAGCGACGACGCCCTGAATCACCCGGCTCATCGCGTCGGCCTGGGAGCCGGACATCTGCGGCACCAACACGAACAGCGCGGCGCCCAGCGCCACCAGCATATGGGTGCGCACGCCGGCGGCCTTGCCCTTGTGCTCACGCTCGAACCCAAGGATGCCCCCCAGCAGTGCAGCCATTACCAGGCGCACCGTCACCCGTGTCATCTGCTCGGTATCGGTGATGTCGGCGAATTCAGCTTGCAGGGTTATCCAGACTTCATCCCACCACGATTCCATGGACCTTCCTCTCTTCACTCGATAAATGATGGACCACAAGCGATGCGAGACGTGCGACCGACCGCTGATCAGCCGCAACGAACCCTGCCGGCGGCACGCCACCTAACGTTCAGACATTGAAGGAAGGAGCATCAACATGACTGTACGAATCGATGACAACCGGACCTGCCACTTCGACACCCCCAACGGCCAGGAACAGCGACCGGCGAGCGAGTTGACGATCATTACCGACCCGGACAAGGCCATGTCAGCCGTGGAGCTCAATGGCGGGCGGGTCTACCTGACCGAGGCGGAAGTGGACGCCCTGACCGTGGCCGGAGCGGCTGACGGACGGCGGAACCTGAAGGCGACTGACAGCGACTCAGTGATCTGACTCCACGCTGGCGAGGGAGCTTGCTCCCTTGCCACTGAGCGTTGTTCGGTCATTGCCGGGTGCATCAAAGTGTCGCAGGGCCGGGGGCGCGGGGCATCTGATCCGGTTTTTATCCCGCTACCTGAGTCTGTTATGCAAACAGTTCGATGGTCATAGTGCGCCGGCCAGATAGCGGCTGATGAGCGACCGACCATGAGCGAAAGAATCCCCGCCCAGTTGATACAGACCTTCGACCCCGCACCCACGAGAATCAGGGCCAGGACTACCGACAACCTGATCCACACCCGTAGCTTCAGCGGTTTGTTTCGTACCCTGCGCATCAGCGGTGCCGGCGTCCTGTTCCTGCTGTTCTTCGGCACGGTTTGGCTGGACTGGAACGGTCGCCAGGCAGTGCTCTGGGATCTTTCCGAGAGCAAATTCCATATTTTCGGCGCGACCTTCTGGCCCCAGGACTTCATCCTGCTCTCGGCGTTGTTGATCATTGCCGCGTTCGGCCTGTTTGCGATTACCGTGTTCGCCGGGCGTGTGTGGTGCGGCTACACCTGTCCTCAGAGCTCATGGACCTGGATCTTCATGTGGGTCGAGAAGATCACCGAAGGTGAGCGCAACCAGCGGATCAAGCTGCAAGCCGCGCCGTGGGGCGTGAACAAACTGCTGCGACGCTTGGCCAAACATACGTTGTGGCTGGCCATCAGCCTGCTCACCGGCCTGACGTTCGTAGGCTACTTCACCCCGATCCGGCCGCTGGCGGAAGAGCTGCTGACCCTGCAAATGGCTGGCGTCAGCCTGTTCTGGGTGGTTTTTTTCACCGGGGCCACTTACCTCAACGCCGGCTGGCTGCGCGAAGCCGTGTGCATGCACATGTGCCCTTATGCGCGATTTCAAAGCGTGATGTTCGACAAGGACACGCTGGCCATTTCCTACGACGTGGCCCGTGGCGAAATTCGCGGCCCGCGCAAACGCGATGCGGTCCCGGCCAACATCGGGCTGGGCGACTGCATTGACTGCCAGATGTGCGTACAGGTCTGCCCGACCGGCATCGATATTCGCGACGGTCTGCAAATGGAGTGCATCGGCTGCGCGGCCTGCATCGACGCCTGCGATTCGATCATGGACAAGATGGGCTACGCCCGTGGCCTGATCAAATACACCTCCGAACGTCAGCTGCAAGGCGGCAAGACTCACCTGCTGCGACCACGGCTGGTCGGCTACACGGCGGTACTGATGGTCATGATCGCTGCGCTGGCCCTGGCACTGGTGGAGCGGCCAATGGTGTCGCTGGATGTGAGCAAGGACCGTGGCCTGTTCCGTGAGAACAGCCAGGGCCAGATCGAAAACATCTACAGCCTGAAGATCATCAACAAGACCCAGCAAAGCCAGGCGTACCAACTGTCGCTGGTGGACAGCGACGGTTTCGTCCTGCAAGGCAAGACCCAGTTGAGCCTGGCACCCGGAGAAATCGTCGACGTGCCGGTGTCGGTGGCGATGCTCAGCGAACGGCCCCGGAGCGGGTCCCAGGAACTGACATTCAAGGTCGCCGACAGTGATGAGCCCGATATTTACAGCGAAGCAAAAAGCCGTTTTGTAGCACCGATGAATCGGTGAAGCCTTAAGATGTGCCTTGTGATCGCGATGGCGGAACGCCAGACGACCTCAGCGTTGAATGTGCCGGCCTCATCGCGAGCAAGCTCGCTCCCACATTTAAAAACGCGAACCACGCGTTATTCCAAACCGGGCCTGCCATGAAACGCTACGAAAAATTTGCCGACGATATCGCCGAACTGATCCGCTCCGGCATGCTCGGGCCGGGCCAACGGGTGCCGTCGGTGCGCTACGCCAGCCAGACCTACGGCGTCAGTCCGTCCACCGTGTTCCAGGCCTATTACCTGCTGGAGCGACGTGGTCTGATCCGTGCCCGGCCGCGCTCCGGCTACTTCGTCAATCATCACGCGCCGAGCCCGTTCTGCGAGCCGGTCGCCAGCAGCCAGGTCCACGAGTCCACCGAGGTCGACGTCAGCGAACTGGTATTTTCGGTGCTCGACTCGATCAAGGATCCGACGACCGTACCGTTCGGCTCGGCATTCCCCAGCCCGACGCTGTTTCCCCTGCAACGCCTGTCCCGCTCGTTGTCCAGCGCCACGCGGGACATGGATCCGCGCGTAGTGGTCACCGACATGTCGCCGGGCAACCCTCAACTGCGCCGCCAGATCGCCCTGCGCTATATGGTCGGCGGGCTGATGCTGCCCATGGAGGAACTGCTCGTCACCAACGGCGCCCTGGAAGCATTGAACCTGTGCCTGCAAGCCGTGACCGAGCCGGGCGACCTGGTGGCAATCGAGGCGCCCGCGTTCTATGCCAGCCTGCAAGTGCTCGAACGGCTGAAACTCAAGGCCGTGGAAATCCCCGTCCACCCACGCGACGGCATTGATCTCGATGTGCTGGAACAGACGCTGGCGCGCCATCCGGTCAAGGCCTGCTGGTGCATGACCAGCTTCCAGAACCCGATTGGGGCGACCATGCCCGAAGCGCGCAAACAGGCCCTGGTCGAACTGTTGCGTCGCTACCAGGTGCCGTTGATCGAGGACGATGTCTATGCCGAACTCTACTACGGCCAGCAGGCTCCCAAGCCGGCGAAAGCGTTCGACACCGAAGGCCTGGTGATGCACTGCGGCTCATTCGCCAAGAGTCTGGCCCCGGGCTACCGCATCGGCTGGGTCGCCGCCGGGCGCTACGCCCGCAAGATCGAGCGGCTCAAGCTGATGACTTCACTGTGCGCCTCGATGCCGGCCCAGGCCGCCATCGCCGATTACCTGCAACATGGAGGCTACGACCGTCACCTGCGCAAGTTGCGCTACGCCCTGGAAGAACAGCAAAGCGCCATGCTCGCCGCCATAGCCCGGTATTTTCCGGCGCAGACTCGGGTGAGCCAGCCGGCGGGTGGGTACTTCTTGTGGCTGGAGCTGCCGGAGCAGATTGATTCGCTGAAACTGTTCCAGATGGCTCTGGCGCAAGGCATCAGTATCGCACCGGGGCCGATCTTTTCAGCGACCCGGCGCTTCAGGAACTGTATTCGCCTGAACTATGGCGGGCCCTGGACCGATGTGTCGGAAAAGGCCATGGAAACGTTGGGGCGGATTATTCGATCGTTCTGAGTGCGATGTTGCCCTTAGGATTGCTATCGCGAGCAAGCTCGCTCCCACAGGGGATCGCATTCCAATGTGGGAGCGAGCTTGCTCGCGATGGCGCCAGAACAGGCAACCCAGGATCAGCGCCCGCCCCCCAGCTCCACAAACGTCCCGGTCGCATACGAAGCCTTGTCCGACAGCAGCCAGATAATCGCCTCGGCCACTTCGTCCGGACGTCCGCCCCGGGCCATGGGGATCGCCGATTCCAGCTTGCTGACCCGCTCCGGATCGCCGCTGAGGGCATGGAAATCGGTGTAGATGTAGCCCGGGCGGACCGCATTGACGCGAATACCTTCGCCAGCGACCTCCTTGGAAAGGCCGACCGTGAAGGTGTCCAACGCGCCCTTGGAGGCCGCGTAGTCGACATATTCACCCGGTGCGCCCAAGCGGGCGGCAACCGAGGAAACGTTGACGATGCTGCCGCCCTGCCCGCCATGCCGGGGCGACATGCGCAGCACCGCCTGCTTGGCGCACAACATCGGCCCGAGCACGTTGGTCTTCAGGATCTTGAGCATGCGGAACTCGGACATTTCATCGAGTCGGGACTTGTGGGCAACCGTACCGGCGTTGTTCACCAGGGCGGTGACGCGGCCCAGCTCGGTGTCCACGCGGTTGAACAGGCCGACCACTTCGTCCTCGATGCTCACGTCGGCCCGCACCGCAATGGCCTGCGCGCCCTTGGCACGGATCTGGGCGAGCACATCCTGGGCAGCGTTTTCATCCGACTGGTAGTTGATGCAGATCCGATAGCCCAGGTCGGCCGCCAACAACGCCGTGGCCGCCCCGATCCCACGCCCGCCACCGGTGATGACGATGACTTTATCCACGCTTGCTCTCCCGTTTCCAGGCAAATACGTCGGGCCCAAGGATAGCGTTGACTCGACGATTTGCACAACGCGACCGGCCTGTCGGGGCGGGACGCTGCTTAGCGGGCGAGAGCCCGCAGGTCCAGGCGCCCGTCCAACTGCGGCGGGCACCAGTAGTAACCACCGGTAATCGGCCGGCTCATGCGATACAGGCCATCGGTAATACCGTCCTCCAGACCGCTCATGCGCCGCAATTGCGCCTCGAAGGCGTCCAGGGAAAAACCGAACGCCAGGAACATCAGGCCAGCGCGGTCACCTTCGATCCAGGGCATGGAACGGCGTACGACAAAAGCCTCCGGAGCAAAGCTTTCCTGGGCCGTGCGCTTGACGTGGGCAGACTCAGGCGCATCTTCAAGCTCTTCGTTATCGCTCAGGCGCCGGCCCATGATGTTGTCTCGCTCATGGGGCTGCATCGAGGCGAAACCGTCCAGGTCATGCTGCCATTGCTGGATCGCAGCAAAACTGCCACCGCGCAGCCCGTCGTTGCCCTGGGCCAGGGCGGCGGCCACGGCCGCTTCGTCGTGAGGGTTTTCGGTGCCATCTTCGTAGCCGGTCAGGTCGTGGCCGGTCATGTGCCGAAAGGTTTCGTTCATCTGCACCAGACGCAGTGCCGGCGCCAATGCCGATTCGATGGCGCGACTGCGGTGCATCAGCTCGCCGCGATCTTCGCCATGCAACCAGCACCAGAGCGCGTGCTGGGTCGACGGGTTGTCCACGCCGACGCCCGCCAGCGCCGGGAACGCGCGCAAGCCCTCGACCTTGGCGCCCAGCGCCTGGACCAGCGACTCGCCAAAGCCGACTACCACGCGGCCATCCAGTTGCAGCAACAGCTTGTCGATCGCAGCCGGCAGTGCCTCGACCGATTCCAGGGCAAAAAACAGATGACGGGCCTGAGGCGGAACAGGGGTGGCGAGAATGCCGGGCTGGTAGTAACTCATGGGAACTCCTTTGGAAAGAGCCGCGAGTTTACCCGGCGGCCGCCGCTTTGTGTGGTTTGGCTTGAGGCCGGTCGCGTCAGGCCGCCGGGCTTTTTGTAGGAATGCTCCCGCATCCTTGTGGGACCATTCTGAACCTGGCCTCTACTCGATGGCCTCGGATTGCCCGACAGCGGAAAACGTCCTAGATTGACCGCCCTCAAGGAGAGCTAACGAGAGCGGTCCAGATGCACATTGCCAAATCGATACTCGCCGGGACTTTTGTCCTGGCCTGCGGGACGACCCCGGGCTTCGCCCAGGAGCGCATTGAAGACACGGTCAATGCCGTTATCCAACCCTTGATGAAAGAGCAGGACATCGCGGGCATGGCCGTGGCGATCACGCACAACGGCCAGCGCCGGTTCTTCAATTATGGCGTTGCCTCCAAAGATACGAAAAAAGCCGTCACCGAGCAGACCCTGTTCGAAGTCGGCTCGATCAGCAAGACCTTTACCGCGACACTCGGCGCCTACGCCCAGGCCCAGGGCAAACTGCAGCTGTCAGACCTCGCCGGTCGCTATGCCCCCGAATTGCGTGGCAGTGCCCTTGAAAACGCCCGCCTGCTCGATCTCGCCACCTATAGCGTGGGCGGCCTGCCGTTGCAGTTTCCCGACGATGCCGACCATCCCGACCGGATGTTCGGCTACTACAAATCCTGGAAACCGCTCTACCCGGCCGGCACCCAGCGGCTCTATTCGAACCCGAGCATCGGCTTGTTCGGCTTCCTGGCGGCCCGCAGCCTGGGTCGACCGTTTGATGAGGTGATGGAACAGACGCTGATGCCCGGGCTGGGCCTCAAGCACAGCTACGTACAAGTGCCACAAGATCAAATGGGAACCTACGCCCAAGGCTACGCCAAGGATGGCAAGCCTGTGCGGGTCGGGCCTGGCGCGCTGGCCTCCGAAGCCTATGGGGTGAAGATCAGCTCAGCGGACCTGATCCGGTTTGTCGAGGTCAATCTGCAACCCGGGAAACTGGACGCGGACCTGCAGCGAGCCATTGCTACGACACAAACAGGTTTCTACAAGGTTGGAGGGATGCACCAGGGGCTGGGCTGGGAGTTCTACCTACCTCCGCTCACCCTCGATGGCCTGCTCGCCGGCAACAGTCCACAGATGGCTTTGACGCCGCAAAAGGCCGAGCCGCTCACCCCGCCGCGCCCCGCGCCCGACGGCGCCTGGATCAACAAGACAGGGTCGACTAACGGTTTCGGCGCATACGCAGCGTTCGTCGCTGGAGAGGACTTGGGAATCGTGATGCTGGCGAACAAGAACTACCCGATTGAAGAACGGGTGAGAGCCGCGCACCAGATCCTGATGGCATTAGAAGCGCGCTGAGGTGCTTTTGTGGCGAGGGAGCTTGCTCCCGCTGGGTCGCGAAGCGGCCCCAAATCTGTCAGACGATGAGCCCGGAAAAAGCATAGGGCTGCTGCGCAGCCCAGCGGGAGCAAGCTCCCTCGCCACGGGGGCTCTCATCGCTTTCAGGAATCAGTCATCCAACGGTTTCGGCGCAGCCGCAGGCTTTGTTGCCTTGCCCGGCTTGGTGCCTTTGGCGTCCTTGGCCGGCTCGGGTTCCGGCGCTGGCGGTGGGGTTGGCGCCGTGGCTTGTTTTTCCGTCTCAGGCAGCTTGTCGACGGTATCGAACAGCGCCTTCAATTCGATCGCGCCGGAATGCTCAAGCTTCTTTTCCCCGTCCTTGCCTACCAGGATGATCTTGGTCTGCGCTCCCGCTCCCAGCTTGAGGGAACGGATCAACGCCATGGTGCTTTGCGGGTCGAGGTCTTTGGCATCACGCTGGCCGATGGTATTGAGCACGGTATAGAGCACCATGTTGCGCTCCGAGAAACCCTGCTTGCCCGCCGGCTCGTCCAAGGCTTTTTTCAGGCTGACCCACGCAGGATCGACAGAGCTGGGCGCGATGACAATCACGGGCCGGGACTTGCCCACCTCCGCCACCAGGGGTGAGTCGCCATCTGCAGCGAACAACGGGCCGGCGATGGCCAGCAAGGTAGCGAAGGTCAACGACCGAATAAGCATGCGCCTCTCCTTTTGATAATTACGCTGTACTGATTGCACATGGCGGCGATTGTTCCGCGAGAGTCGCCCGATACCGCTATTGCCTGCCCTGAAGCTTAGGCCAACGGACTCATAGCGCAACCACTGCAGGCCGGCTTCAGAGGCCAAACGGGAAGGTGTCTTCCTCGCGCTCCAGCGTGTGCGGCGTGGGCAGCGGAGTGACGGCTTCGGTCTGCTCGAACCAGAGCCAGGCATCAAATTGCTCGGCCAGTACCGCTTCGAAATAATGACTCTGGCGTTCGGTTTCAGGGCGGTAGATCACCCCGATAGCGCGTTCGAGCAGCGGCTCGGACAGCACGTCCAACAGCGCTTCGTCCGGGTCGGTCCGCCAGTCCGTAAGCGATGCGCGCACACCCGCCAGTGAAAACTCCCGCTCCCAACTGCCGGCCAGCGCCGGCACCACCTGCTTGATTTTCATCGGCGCGTCCCAGTCATCGGCTGCCGCCACGCTGCCACGGTCGGTGCCCATGCCCAGCAATACCGCGTCGCGGCCATAAGCCATGCGGCACAACTGGCCGATGTTGAACTCACCCTCCCAGCCCATTCGTGTCGCGGCGGCGTTGCCGATGTGGGAGTTATGCGCCCAGACGATCGCTTTCGCATCGGGCCCGCGATGCTCCAGCAGGCTTTGCAGGGTGTCGAACATGTGCCGGTCGCGCAGGTTCCAGGACGACTTGCCGCCGCGATACATGGCGCGGTAGTACTGTTCGGCGGCGCGCACGACGCGGGCGTTCTGCACCGCGCTGAAGAAGCTCTCGTCATCCTCGATCAACGGATCAAGGCGCTCGGCGAGCAGCGTGTTGAGCTGTTCGACCACGGCGTCTTCGCATGTCGCCAGGTTGCCGCGCTCGGTGAAATGGCCATACAGCGCCGGGTCGTCGTGCCAGGGAGTCAGACAGCCATAACGATGGCGGGCGTCACGGGCCAGGTGGGGATGGCTCTTGTCGAGGTAATCGAGTACCTCGTCGATGGAATGGCGCAGGCTGTAGACGTCCAACCCGCGAAACTCCACGCGATGAGCGTCAGGCTGGCCGAGATTGTAGCCGCGCAACCAACGGACAAAGTCCTGGACATCGGTGTTGCGCCACATCCAGCTGGGAAACCGGGCGAACGCATGCTGTTTCCAGGCCGAAGGCCCCAGGTCGCGCACGCAGCGGTCGATCTGTCCGGCATCGGGCCAGTCGGCTTCGACCGCGACAATGCCGAAGCCGTGACGCTCGATCAGGTGCCGGGTAATAGCAGCGCGGGTGCGGTAGAAATCATGGGTGCCGTGGCTGGCTTCGCCAATCAGCACGACCTTGGCATCGGCGAAGCGATCAAACATTTCGCCAAAGCTCGGGCTGTCCTCGGCAGGCAGCGGTTCGGCGTGACGGCGCAGGATGTCGGCGATGTCGGTGCGCGGTTCGGCGCGACGACGGCGCAGGCGTTGCAGCAGATCTCTGGCTGGGCTGTTCATGGATCGAGGCCTCATCAGTACCTTGTTTACAGGTATGACTATGCCGAGGCAGCCATGACTCCGACCAAATCAGAACGCGAGTTTGAAACCGATCATGGCCAACATCACCGCCAGGCAAGGGCGCAGGAGCTCGTCGGAAATGCGTCCCGACAAGTGGCTGCCCAGATAGATGCCCGGCAACGAACCGATCAGCAGAAAGCCGAGGATGTGCCAGTCCATGTTGCCCATGCTTGCGTGGCCAAGGCCCGCGACCAGGGTCAACGGCACGGCATGGGCGATTTCGGTGCCAACCAGGCGCTTGGTGACCAGGAACGGATAGAGGATGAACAGCGCGACGGTGCCCAGGGCGCCGGCGCCGATGGAAGTCAATGCGACCATCGTGCCCAGCACCAGGCCGGTGATGACAGTCAACAGGTTGAGCCGCGAGCCACTGGGGTTGTAATGGCCGCCGGCGCGGTCATGGGCAAACTGCAGCAGGCGCTTCTTGAACAGGATTGCCAGGGCGGTGGCGAACAGCACAAAGCCCAGGGCTTGCTTGATGACTGCGTTCATCGCGTCGGGAGAACTGTTCAGGCTGCTGAGAAACCACAGGGTCAGCCCAACCGCCGGCACACTGCCCAAAGTCAGCCAACCGGTGATGGCCCAGTCGATATTGCGGTTTTTCGCATGGACCAGAACGCCGCCGGATTTGGTAATGGCGGCGTACAGCAGGTCAGTCCCCACCGCCGTCGCGGGGTTGATGCCGAACCACAATAAAATGGGCGTCATCAGCGATCCGCCGCCAACGCCGGTCATCCCGACGATGAAACCGACCACCAGTCCCGCTACGACTAAACCGACATTACCGAAATCCATCAAACCCGTCTCAGCGCGACCGCATGAAAAATCTGGCCGCGAGCATAGCGATTTTTCTTATAACTCCCTATATCGATGTGATCTATGTTTATTCCATTTGCACGACGCAGCTACTGAACAGGCAGGAAATTGAGAAACAGCAGACTCTGCGCATAATTCAAGCCGATTCGCCGATAGCGCTCGTCCAGCATCTGGGTCAGCAGGTCGAGGCGCGCGACGATCTTCCCGAACTCCACGGCAAAGCTCAGGTTGCTGCCCTCCTCCGAGATTTCATTGGAGAACAGCATCGGCGTGCCGTCCTTGTTCTGCCGCTGGCCCAACAGCCACGTGGCTTTCTCGATGTTGCGCGCCGCGTTGCTGACGAAGCGCGGATCGATGGTGTCGGTCATGTAGAACTCGAGACGGTTGCCATGAGCCGTCACCAGCATGCTGCCAATGGCATAGATGAACGCTCCGACCCGGTCACCGAGAAACTCGGGACTCATCGCATAGCTCAGGGCTGCCAGGTCCTTCCTGTTGCCCAGGGCCGGCAACGGTTGCTGCTGTTCAATCGCCTCGCGCACTTGCTTGACGGCGATACGGGCATCGAGAAAGCCGGATTTGCGCAGTTCTTCCGGGTTGCGCAGGTAGAGCTTGTGCATCAGCAGGTAAAGGCTCTGCAGGTTGTCATGCATCGACAGCGTGGCCATGCGGTCGACGCTGGTCTGCAAGAACTCCTGGGGCCTGGCATTGCTGAACTGGGTAACCATGTCCCGGCCTTGCTGATGGCTGCATCCGCCGCTGAGCATCAGCAACAGGCTCGCCAGCAGCAAGCCGCAGCGACGTGGCAAGACCCTCACGGAATGTAAGACAGCGGCCATCGAATCTCGGTCTGGGCATGGGGAAGCGGTGGGGAATCGCCGTTTCCTGGCCATGGATAGAGCGGCAAAAACCGTAAAAGTGCGGTAACGGCCGTGAGAGTACACGTTTGGCCAAGGTTCGCTCCGCTCAATTAGTCTTACTTTTTAATTGATAAATCTCAATTTATAGCTATAAATCCCTTCTCTACCCTCAAATAGAAAGACTACTGAACAGAAAAACCTTCATCGCTGTCCGACAGGTAACGGACTCGACCACGTTAAAAACAACAACAAAACAACAGGAAAGGAAGGTCACACCATGCTTGAATCCAGACATCTGCTCACGGCCCTCGGAGTCTCTCTGATGATTGCCACCTCTGCCCAGGCCGCCGGCCTGACCAATGAACGCGTTGCCTTCGGCAAGACCAACGACGGCACGCCGGTTGAAAAATACGTACTGCGCAACAGCCACGGCGTCGAGGCGACCGTCATCACTTACGGCGGGATCCTCCAGTCACTGATCGTGCCGGACAAAAACGGCATGACTGCCGACATCGTGCTCGGCTTCGACGATGTGCAGGGTTACCAGAAGAACGGCAACGTGTATTTCGGCGCGACCATCGGTCGCTTCGGCAACCGTCTGGCCGGTGGTGCGTTCGAGCTGGATGGCAAACGCTACCAGGTGCCGCAGAACGACAAGGACAACTCCTTGCACGGTGGGCCGCAAGGCTTCGACAAGCGTGTCTGGAAGGCCGAGCCGAGCAACGGCAAGGACTCGGTAGGCGTGACCCTGACGTATCTGTCGGCGGACGGTGAAATGGGCTTTCCCGGCAACCTGAAGACCGACGTCACCTACAGCCTCAACGACCAGAACGAATTGCGCATCGACTACAAGGCCAGCACCGACAAGCCGACCGTGCTGAACCTGACCAACCACAGCTATTTCAACCTGGCCGGCGCCGGTAATGGCGACATCCTCAAGCAAGTCGCGACGCTGCACGCGTCCCGCTACACACCAGTGACCGCCAAGCTGATCCCCACCGGCGAGCTGGCGCCAGTAGCCGGCACCCCGATGGATTTCACCAAGCCCACGCCCATTGGCACGCATATCAAGGCTGATCATCCGCAGCTGAAATTTGCCGAACCGAAACAAGGCGGCTTCGATTTCAACTGGGTACTCGACGCCAAGGGCGACGTGAACAAACTCGCCGCCGAGGTCCAGGATCCGCAGTCCGGACGGCGCCTGCAGCTCTACACCAGCGAGCCGGGCGTGCAGTTCTACACCAGCAACTTCCTCGACGGCACGATCAAGGGCAAGCAAGGCAAGGTCTACCCGCACTGGAGCGCGTTTACCCTGGAAACCCAGCATTATCCCGATTCGCCAAACCAGCCGTCCTTCCCTACCACGCGACTTGATCCGGGCCAGACCTACACCCAGACCATGGTGCTGAAGTTCTCTGCCGAGTAATCCTGCCACCAACCGATCGTTCCTGCCTTTTGCGCGGGAACGATCAAGGTTGGAACGCCTGGTCTATCCTGCTGCCACACGCTGTATCGACCAGCACGACAGGAGATGTGCATGAGAACTGTGGAATTGGCCGGCGTATCCGTACCGGTAATCGGCCAGGGCACCTGGCGGATGGGTGAGGAACCGTCCCATCACAAGAAAGAAGTAGCTGCCCTGCGCCTGGGCATCGAACTGGGTATGAGCCTGATCGACACGGCCGAAATGTATGCCGAGGGCGGCGCCGAGCAGGTCGTTGGCGAAGCGATCACCGGGCTACGCGACCAGGTGTTCCTGGTGAGCAAGGTCTACCCGCACAATGCCAGCCGCAAAGGCATTCCGTTGGCCTGCGAGCGCAGCTTGCGGCGCCTCGACACCGATTATATCGACCTCTATTTGCTGCACTGGCGCGGCCAGTACCCACTGGAGGAAACCGTCGAAGCGTTTGAGCGCCTGCGCGAAGAAGGCAAGATCGGCCGCTGGGGCGTGTCGAACTTTGACGTCGACGATCTGGAGGAGCTGGCCTCGCCGGTCTGCGCTACCAATCAAGTGTTGTACAACCTGCAAGAACGCGGCATCGAATTCGACCTGCTGCCCTGGAGCCAGCAACAGCGTATGCCGATCATGGCCTATTGTCCGGTCGGCCAGGGCGGGCATTTGCTCAAGGACCACACCCTGCAACAGATCGCCGAACGCCACCGCGCGACGCCGGCACAGATCGCCCTCGCCTGGCTGCTGCGCCAGGACAACGTCATCGCCATCCCCAAGGCTGTGCAAGCTGAACACGTGCGCCTGAACGCCGAAGCGGCGAATCTGCAGCTTGAGCCTCAGGATCTGGCGGCATTGGACCTGGTGTTCCCGCAGCCACAGGGCAAGCAGCGGTTGGCGATGGTCTAGTCCACTCGACCGCCGTGGTGATGAGCGCGCCCTTATTCCAGAGGCGCGCTCTTGTGGCGAGGGAGCTTGCTCCCGCTCGGTTGCGCAGCAGCCGCCAGAAACTCAGGGCCGCTACGCAGCCCAGCGGGAGCAAGCTCCCTCGCCACAAGGGCATCCCTGCGGCCAATAATGTCGATCAGAACAACCCCATCTGCCCACCGATCAACGTTGAAAAATCATCATCCACAAACGGCAGGATCGCATCCGCCACCGGCTGCAGCTGCTTCGTCACGTAGTGGTCATAGTCAATCGGCGCGCTACGGGTTTCCAGCGGCTCGGGGCCGGCGACGGTGATGACGTAGCTGATCCAGCCGCCATTCTGGTATTGCCGTGGCCGGCCCTGGCGCTCGTTGAACTCGTCGGCCAGCCGCGCGGCCCGCACATGTGGCGGCACGTTGCGCTCGTAGTCGTCCAACGGACGACGCAAGCGCTTGCGGTAGACCAGGCGTTCGTCGAACGCGCCGGCCAGGGTCTGCTGGACATAATCGCGAACGTAATCCTGATAGGGCTGGCGATGGAAGATCCGTCCATACAGTTCCTGCTGGAACTGCCGGGCCAGGGGCGACCAGTCGGTGCGCACGGTCTCCAGGCCCTTGTAAATGATCTCGTCGCTGCCGTCGGCACGGGTCACCAAACCGGCGTAGCGCTTCTTGCTGCCCTCCTCCGCGCCGCGGATGGTCGGCATCAGGAAACGCTTGAAGTAGGTTTCGAATTGCAGCTCCAGCGCGCTTTCCAGCTCGAACTCTTCACGTACGTGATCACGCCACCATTGGTTGACGTGAGCGACCAGCTCCCGGCCGATCGCCGCGGCTTCTTCCTGGCCGCGGGGGCGGCGTAACCAGACGAAGGTCGAATCGGTATCGCCATAGATCACCACATGGCCCCGCGCTTCGATCAGTTGCCGGGTACGCTGCATGATCTGGTGGCCGCGCAAGGTGATGGACGACGCCAGGCGCGAATCGAAGAAACGACAGCCACTGGAGCCAAGCACGCCGTAGAACGCGTTCATGATGATTTTCAGTGCCTGGGACAGCGGCGCGTTGTGTTCGCGCTTGGCGGTTTCCCGGCCGTCGGCAACCCGCGCCACGATGGCCGGCAGGCAGTGCCCGGTGCGCGAGAACCGCGCCCCGCGAAAACCTGGCACCGACTCGGTGTCGTCCGGGTGGCGCAGGCCTTCGATCAAGCCCACCGGGTCGATGAGAAAGGTGCGGATGATCGATGGATACAGACTCTTGTAGTCCAGCACCAACACCGATTCGTAGAGCCCCGGCTGGGAATCCATCACAAACCCGCCAGGGCTGGCCTCCGGCGGACGCTGGCCGAGGTTCGGCGCGACGAAACCCTGGCGATGCATCAGCGGCATGTACAGATGCGTGAACGCCGCCACCGAGCCGCCGCTGCGATCCGCCGGCAGGCCGGTGACGCTGGCCCGTTCCAGCAAGAACTTGAGCAGCTCGGTCTTGGCGAAGATGCGCGTGACCAACTCGCAATCCTTGAGGTTGTAGCGAGCCAGGGCCGGTTTATCCTCGGCGAACATGCGGTTGATTTCGTCCATGCGCTGGTACGGGTTGTCGATGGACTTGCCCTCGCCCAACAGGGTCTGGGCGACGTTTTCCAGGCTGAACGAAGGAAAACTCCAGGTCGCCGAGCGCAAGGACTCGATCCCATCGATGATCAACCGGCCAGCCGCCGAGGCAAAAAAATGGTTGTTGCGCGCGCCGTGCTCGCGCCATTGCATTTCTTCCCCGCCACGGCCAAGACGCAGCGGCACGGCCAGGCGGCGGGCGTGTTCATGCAACACGCGCAGATCGAACTGCACCAGGTTCCAACCGATGATCGCGTCGGGATCGAAGCGGGCGAACCACTCGTTGAGTTTCTTCAACAGCGCCGCGCGGGACTCGCAGTATTCCAGCTGGAAATCCACCTCACGATCATCGCCATTGGGCGGCCCGAGCATATAGACCTGGCGCTCGCCGCAGCCCTCCAGGGCAATCGAATACAAATCGCCCTGGGCGGTGGTTTCGATGTCCAGGGACACCAGCCGCAGCGGTGGCCGGTAGTCGGGCGCGGGTTTCATTTGGGCATCCAGGAGCAAGCCATCGGTTGAGGGCGTGCCGCCGAACCAGACCGGTGCGGTGATGAAGCGCTCCATCAGGTAGCGTTCCGGCGGCCGGATGTCGGCCTCGAATACATCCACGCCAGCCCGCCGCAATGTCGTGTCCAGCCGCATCAGTTGCGCATGTTGCCGACAATACAGGCCGAGCACCGGGCGGTGCTCGAAATCCAGCAGGTCCAGGGGCCGCAACTCGACATCCTTCTCGCCCTGCAACAGCGCCTCGACCTGGCCACGCTGGATCTGCGGCACGAACGCCACCGACGTCTGCACCGGCAGGCGCACGCGCCGGGGACCGGCATCCGTCGCCAGCCAGAACTCGACTTCGGTGCCCGCCGGGGTATCGCGCCAATGCCGGGTCAGGACGAAGCCCTGCTGTAGATCCACCGCTGAAACCTCGAATTTTGCGTGTTACGCATTCTACCTGACCTGGGGACTTCACCTGCCCTTGGATCTGCTTTCGTGGCGAGCCACGACAGCGCGCCACAATAAAATCTGTGGTTTTTCACCATCCATGACGGTTTTGGACGGCTGACTGCCGCTTTACCGCTTGCTCTGCGCCGTTGGGTCTACGATTCTTGAACCACCCGCACAAACAACACCCGAGGCTTCCCCATGAAAACCGTCGCGCAGTTGCTCCGGATAAAAGACGAGAAAAACCAGCAAGTGCACACCATTTCCCCGGACGACATGGTCTTGCAGGCCCTGATGCGCATGGCCGAGAAAAATGTCGGTGCCTTGCTGGTGGTCAAGAACGATGAAGTGCTGGGCATCATCAGCGAGCGCGACTATGCGCGCAAAATGGTCCTGCACGGGCGCTCTTCGGTGGGCACGAAAGTCAGCGACATCATGGTTTCGCCCGTGATCACGATCGATCCACACCAGAACGTCGAGACCTGCCTGAGCATCATGACCGAGAAACACCTGCGGCATTTGCCCGTGGTGGAAAACGGCAAGCTGGTCGGCCTGTTGTCCATCGGTGACCTGGTCAAGGAAGCCATTGCCGAGCAGGCGGACCTGATCAGACAACTGGAGCAATACATTCGCGGCGAATGATTGGCTCGGGCGGGTTGCTCATTCTCGACTCACTTCTATATTGAAGGAGTTGCCCCCGCCGAGCATCCTCATGGCCGTTACCGACCGACTGATCATTTGTGAGCATTGCGATGCAGTGTACGAGCCGGTTGCGCTCGCCCCGCATCAAAAAGCCTCGTGCGTGCAATGCCATGCAGTGATCCAGCGCTACAACGGCCTGACCATCGAACAGCGCCTGGCCCTGACCATCACGGCAGCGGTGCTGTGGGCCTTCGCCAATGTCTATCCGGTGATGAGCATCCGCCTCCAGGGCCTGAGCAACAGCGCGACCCTGTGGGATTCGGTCGTGGCCCTGAGCCAGGGACCCATCACCTTCATCGCCCTGGTGGCCGCGGTCGCGATCATCATCGCTCCGGCGTTCCAGTTGGCGCTGCTGCTCTGGGTGCTGGGCTACGCCCATTCCAACCGACGCGCCCCGGCCTTCAACCTGTGCATGCGCAGCCTGGAAACCCTGCGCCCGTGGAGCATGCTGGAGGTGTGCTTGCTGGGAGCCCTGGTGGCTGTCATCAAGCTTGCCGGGTTGCTGGATGTGCTTCCCGGTATCGGTCTGTTCGCCCTGGCGGCCTTGAGTCTGTTGATGATCCGCATTGCCGGTCGCGATGTGCGCGACCTGTGGAACACCCTGTGAACGCCGCAACGCCGGGCAATCCGCCCCGCGCCAGCGATCTGAACCTGTGCCTGTGCCACAGCTGCGGCCTGGCTTGCGACATGACCGACGAACCCGACACCTGCCCACGCTGCGATGCCGCCCTGCACCGGCGCAAACCCGATACCCTGACTCGCACCTGGGCCTACATGCTGGCGGCACTGGTGTTCTACATCCCGGCCAACCTGCTCCCGGTCATGAACACGCAGATGCTCGGCGACGGTGCGGACAGCACCATCATCAGCGGTGTTCTCGAGTTCTGGCAGAGTGGTGCCTGGGACATCGCGCTGATCATCTTCATCGCCAGCATCGCGGTGCCGGGGATCAAGTTCGTCGTGTTGACGTTGCTGCTGGTGACCGTGCAACGGCGCAGTACCTGGGCCCAGGTGCAGCGCGCCAAGCTGTATCGGCTGGTTGAAGTCATCGGCTACTGGTCGATGCTTGACGTGCTGGTCGTGGCCCTTGTGGCGGCACTGGTCAAGTTCCAGGCCTTGAGCGACATCGAACCGCGACCGGGGATCCTGTTCTTCGGCCTCGTGGTGCTCTTTACCATGCTGTCGGCCATGAGTTTCGACCCGCGGCTGATCTGGGACACCCAACCATCCGAGGAGGTCATGGATGAAGTCACAAGCCACTGACGGACAACCCGCACCGGGCCGTGCCCATGTCTCCACCCGCCGCTGGACCGTGTCGCTGGTGTGGATCGTGCCGATCATCGCGGTGCTGGTGGGCGTGTCCCTGGTGGTCAACAACTGGCTGCAGGAAGGCCCGACCATCACCATCACCTTCAAGACAGGCGAAGGCCTGACCGCCAACAAGACCCCGGTCAAATACCGCAATGTGGTCATTGGCCAGGTCACCGACGTGCAACTGAGCGACGATCAGAAAAACGTGACCGCCACGGTCAAGCTCGCCAAGACCGCCGACACCTTCACTCATGAAGATTCGGTGTTCTGGGTGGTCCGGCCGCGGATTGGCGCGGGCGGGATCTCCGGGATCGACACCTTGCTGTCGGGAGACTTCATCGGCGCCGACGCCGGTCATTCGAAAGTGCGCGCCAAGTCCTTCACCGGCCTGGAGGCTCCGCCACCGATCACCTACGGCGAACCGGGCAAGCGCTTCACCCTGCATTCCCAGGACCTCGGTTCGCTGGACATCGGCTCGCCGGTGTATTTGCGCAAGATTCCGGTGGGCCAGGTGGTGTCCTACGCATTGGACGCCGATGGCAAAGGCGTCAATATCGAGGTGTTCATCAACGCGCCAAATGACGCCTACGTCACCGAGAACACCCGGTTCTGGAACGTCAGCGGCGTCGACGTGAACGTCGGCGCCAACGGTTTTGCGGTCAAGACCGAGTCGCTGTCCGCCCTGCTCGTCGGCGGCATTGCATTCCGGGCCCCGGAATACAGCCCCAACGACACGCCCGCGGCCGAAGACAAGGATTTCGAACTGTTCGCCGACCAGCAAAGCGCCCTGGCCCCGCCCAGTGGCAAGGCGCAGTACCTGGCCTTGCGCTTCGACCAGGCCTTGCGCGGATTGCGCGTCGGCGCCCCGGTGGAATTCCTCGGGATCGAGATCGGCCGGGTGGTCTCCATGAACCTGGACTTCGACGAAAAGCAGCGCACGTTCCCGGTCAACGTAGGAATCGTGATCTACCCGCAACTGCTCGGCAAGGCCCACGAGAAACTGCTCAAGTCATTGAACTATGACCCGGAAGACGAAGCCGCCGCCGCGCGCCTGGTCGGCAGCTTCGTCGAACGCGGCCTGCGCGCCCAGGCCCGCAGCGGCAACCTGCTGACCGGGCAGTTGTACATTTCCCTGGATTTCTACCCCAAGGCCGAGAAAGTCGCGTTCGACCTCGCCGCGCGCCCCCTGCGGATCCCGACTATCCCGGGCAGCCTCCAGCAGTTGCAGGAACAATTGCAGACGGTAGTCGAGCGCATCAACAAGCTGCCGCTGGAAAGCATCGCCAGCAACCTGGACGGTAACCTCGTGGAGCTGCGCAAGGGCCTGTCGCAATTCAACAGCAAGACCCTCCCGGGCGTGCAAAGCACCTTGCAGGACGTAAGCAAGACCTTGCAGTCGGCGAACTCGACCCTGGCGGAAGATTCGCCGCAGCGCGAACAATTGACCCAGACGCTGGATGACCTGGGCCGAATGTCGCGTTCGCTGCGCGAGCTGTCCGATTACCTGAGCCGACACCCTGAGTCGCTGCTTCGTGGTCGTCCGAAAGATGCTCCGGCGCAGAACCTTACCTTTCCGGTGAAAGAATGATCACAGGAGCACGCCCGATGCCGCTGATGCTGAAATGTTCGTTGATCGCCCTGGCGCTGCTGCTCGGTGCCTGTCGCAGCGATCCCATTCACTACCACACCCTGAGCCCGGTCCAGCCGGCGGGTCAGGCGCGTGCAGGGGTGGATATCCAGATCGAACAACTCAGCGTCCCGCCGCAAGTGGATCGCACCCAGATGGTGATTCGTCAGGGCGACAGCGGTCTGGCGATCCTGGAAACCGAATGGTGGGGCTCAAGCCTGGCGGATGAACTACGCAGCAGCCTGGACGAGCAATTGAGCAACCCCGGGGCCCCCAGGCGGCTGTTGCGGGTGGAGGTGCAACGCTTCGACTCAATCCCAGGCCGCTATGCGCGCATGGACGTGCAATGGCGCTTGCGTAGCCATGGCAACGAAGCTCAGGCCCTTACCTGCCGCAGCAGCCTGCAGACACCGGCCGGCGGCAGTATTGACGACCTGGTGAAAGGCCATCAGCAGAACGTTCGACAGCTTGCAGAACTCGTCCGCCAGGCCGCCTCGCGCAATGCGTGTCCCTGATTCATTCGGGCCAGTGCAATGAAAGCACTGGCGCGACTCGCGGATGGCGGTCGATGCGCTCCAGCAGGGCGTAGAACTCAGGACGGGCACTGCGCATCGCTTCGCGGGTTTCGACCCACTTGGTAATCACCGCCGCCAGGATATCCAATGCACCGGGCTCGGCACCGCCGAGGAAAGGGCTCGCAGGAAACTGGTCGGCAAACAACGCCCAGTTGCGATACAGACGTTGCTTGGTGCCCGCCACCAATCGCTCCCGAGCAGCGTCGTCGGCGTCGGGCAGCCAGCGCTGCGGAAAATCGATGATGCCGATCGGTGTATAGCAATTGGCGGCGATATACACCAGGCCGCGTATGACCTGCGCACGTTGGGCCGGATCATCCGGCAGCAGTTTCGATTCCGGAAAAGACAGCCCCAGGTGAATCAGGATCGCCGCCGCCTCGGTGAGCACCGAGCCGTCCGGCAATTGCAGGGTCGGGACCTGCTTCTGTGGATTCAGGGCTTCGAGTTCCTTCGCCGCATCGTTGTCCTCGGTCGAATAGGTATCTACCCGGCGGTAAGGCACGCCGCAAACATCCAAGGCGACCTCCACGGCAGAGGAACCGGATTGGCTGTGGCCGAATAACTGATACATGGACTGGCCTCCTTCAAAAGGGATTCAGGTCGGTAGAGCGCACCGGTGCCCCAGTGTTCCATCAACCTGGCTGACACCAACCCGGCGAGCTATCACCGCCATCGATGTTCACCATCACGTCAATGAAGTTCTCACGATCGGTGCCCGGCGCAACAATGGCCCCACACAAACCAACGCACCCCGGAGCACACCATCATGAAACGCCAAATCATCCTCAGCCTCGCTTTCTCCGTTCTGGCAGCCAACGTATTCGCCGCCACTTCCCAGCCCGTCGTTGCCGAAGGCGGCTCTGACCGACTGATCGAAAACCGTGTTGCCGAAGGCGGTGCCGATCGCCTGCTGGAACGCCGCGTTGCCGAAGGTGGCTCCGACAAGCTGATCGAAAACCGTGTTGCCGAAGGCGGTGCTGACCGTCTGCTGGAACGCCGCGTCGCCGAAGGTGGCTCCGACAAGCTGATCGAAAACCGTGTTGCCGAAGGCGGTGCTGACCGTCTGCTGGAACGCCGCGTTGCCGAAGGTGGCTCCGACAAGCTGATCGAAAACCGTGTTGCCGAAGGCGGTGCCGACCGTCTGCTGGAACGCCGCGTTGCCGAAGGTGGCTCCGATAATCTGACCAAGAACCGCGCATGAATTGTTACCACCGTGCTGCAAGATCCTTCAAGCCATCACAGTAGAAGCCCGGCCTCATCCGCCGGGCTTTTTCATGGCCGAAGATTCAGCGCCCCGAAGCCCGCGTCATGCACCGCTGATACCGCTCGTCCACGCGCTTGGCAAACCATGCAGTGGTCAGCTTGCGAGTGATTTTCGGACTCTTGAGCACGATGCCCGGCAACACCGCCCGAGGTAGCGGCTTGCCCTCGGCCTTCTCAGCTAGTTCGAACACCCGCTTGTAGAGCTTGCTGTCCTCGAACGCCAGGCTGTCGCCCAGTTCCAGCTGATCGCGGATGGTCGGGTTGCGCATGCCCAATGACTTGCCCAACGTGCGCACCGCCAGCTCCGTGCTGCCGGGCATGATCGAATCAGGCAGGATCAAATCACCGTCCAGGGCCAGCGTAATGCCCGAAGCGCGACTCACCGCATGCTGGAAGGCCGCGTTGCGACTGGCATACCAGCCAGCATTAAAATCGGCGAAACGGTACAGCGGCTCGGTATAACTGACGGGATACCCCAACAAATGCGCGATGCCGAAATACATCCCTCCGCGACGACTGAACACTTCCCGACGAATCGAGCCATCCACCGTGTAGGGATAATCGCGCGCATTGGCTTGGGCAAAGGCGATGCTGACCTGCATCGGCCCGCCCGTATGCACCGGGTTGAACCCATCGAACAGGGTTTTGCCGAGCGGCACCATGCCGATGAAATCATCAAAAATTGCGCTGAGTTCCTTCTCGCTGCGCGCCGCGTTGAGGCGGTCGCTGTAGCTTTTGCCATTGGACGAGCGCACCTGGAGGGCGCCGCTCACCAGAAACCCGGGGATGCGTAGCTTCGCCGCCCGGCGATCGATTTCCTGCCGGGCGATCTTGCCCAGCCCCGGCACGGCGGGATCGGCCTGGAAGGTCGACTCCTGCTCAGTCACCGCCAGCACTGAACAGATGTTCTGGGTCGTTGGCGGGATCTGCTGCGCCGCAAAGGCCACGTAGATGTCCGTGGCCCAACCTTCCCGATCGGCGGTCTTGGCCGGCAATAAGCGCGCGATCTGCGCCTTGACTTCGGCAGGCTGGCGCTCAGGCTCCTGGGCCTGACGGCTGCCGCAGCCGGCCAGGGCCAGCAATGCGGCAAGAGTGATCATCAATCGAGTGAAATGCATGGTGCTCCATCAGTTCCCTTGTTCGGGAGCAACCATACGATCAAAAACCTGTGGAGGCTACTGATGCAAAGCGAGCACAACCTTGTGGGAGCGAGCTTGCTCGCGATGGCGGTGTGTCAATCACCCCAAATGCTCGATGATGGACCGCTATCGCGAGCAGGCTCGCTCCCACAGGAGTAGTGCTGGGTCAGATCCCGCTCAGCGCCAGATCCATCGCGAAGTAAGTGAAGATCAGGTCCGCCCCTGCCCGCTTGATCGCGCCGAGGCTTTCTCGCACGACTCGGGCTTCGTCGATGGCGCCGGCCTGTGCGGCGAACTTGATCATCGCGTACTCGCCGCTGACCTGGTAGGCCGACAATGGCAGGTTCGAGGCCTCGCGGATGTCGCGGATGATGTCAAGATAGGCCCCGGCCGGCTTGACCATCAGCCCATCGGCGCCCTCCTGCTCGTCGAGCAGCGACTCGCGCAAGGCTTCGCGGCGATTCATCGGGTTCATCTGGTAGCTCTTGCGATCGCCTTTCAACGCGCTGCCGCCGGCCTCGCGGAACGGCCCGTAGAGCGCGGAGGCGAACTTGGTAGAATAGGCCATGATCGCCGTCTGGCTGAAGCCCGCATCATCGAGCGCCCTGCGAATGGCCTGGACTTGCCCGTCCATGGCCGCCGACGGCGCGATGACATCCGCGCCGGCGCGTGCCGCCGCTACCGCTTGTTTGCCCAGGTTGATCAGGGTTCGGTCGTTATCGACTTCGTGACCGTGCAGCACCCCGCAGTGGCCATGATCGGTGTACTCACAAAAACAGGTATCGGACATCACGATCATTTCCGGCACGGCGTCCTTGCAGATTCCGGCCATGCGCGAAACCAGGCCACGCTCGCTCCACGTGTCGCTGCCGTCGCTGTCCAGATGATGGGACACACCAAAGGTCATCACCGCCTTGATACCGGCACGAGCATACCGCTCGATTTCCCCGGCCAGCTTCGATTCCGGGATACGCACCACGCCGGGCATGCTCTTGATCGGCACGAAATCGTCGATTTCCTCTTCGACGAAAATCGGCAGTACCAGATCATTCAAGGCCAATTCGGTTTCCTGGAACAGGTTGCGCAGGCTTGCATTGCGACGCAGACGGCGTGGACGGGCTGCGGGGAACTGACTGGACATGGGACTCCGGAGGCGAAATGGGACACCAGATAAAGCTTATGCCCTGACCAGGCAGGGCACAAACGCCGACTCATGAACAGAGTGTTACCGGACAGGCAATAATCCACTCACAACGTCAGCGAGCCGTTGCTGCACGTCACCCGATTAGCGGGTCATTCCGGAATCTTCAAGCCGCGCGCCACCGCCGGCCGCGCCAGGAAACGTTCCAGCACCCGCGTCACGTTCGGGAAGTTCTGGATACCCACCAGATCACCGGCCTCATAAAAACCAAGCAGGTTGCGCACCCATGGGAACGTGGCGATATCGGCGATGGTGTAGCGCTCGCCCATGATCCAGTCGCGTCCTTCCAGACGGCCATCGAGTACCTTGAGCAGGCGTTTGCTTTCCTCGACGTATCGGTCGCGCGGCCGTTTGTCCTCGTAATCCTTGCCGGCGAACTTGTTGAAGAAACCCAGCTGACCGAACATCGGACCGATGCCGCCCATCTGGAACATCAGCCACTGGATCGTCTCGTAGCGCGCCGCCGATTCCTGCGCGAGCAGCTGGCCGCTCTTGTCGGCCAGATAAATCAGGATTGCTCCCGATTCGAACAACGCCAACGGCCGATCTCCCGGCCCGTGGGGGTCAAGGATCGCCGGGATCTTGTTGTTGGGGTTGAGCGAGAGGAACTCGGGGGACAGTTGGTCATTGTTGCCAAAGTCCACCTTGTGCGCCTCGTAGGGCAGACCGATCTCCTCCAGCATGATCGACACCTTCACGCCGTTGGGGGTCGGCAGGGAATAGAGCTGGAGCCATTCAGGGAACTGGGCGGGCCATTTCTGGGTGATGGGGAAAGGGGTCAGGTCGGGCATGGCATGGGTTCCATGGATCAGTCGGAAAGCCCAAGCATAAATCAGCTGAGCAGGCTTTGGGGCCTTTGAACACAAGCCTTGGCTCTTGAGGGACAGCGCCTCTTTCTTAATTCCGCAACATCCTGTCGCTAACATTCGCTGCGTCCCTTGGCGGGACGCCGCTACAGTGCCCGGCATCAACCAGGATCGCCCCCAGGATCGAACCAAAGAAGCAGCGGGGACTCTGAGAGATGCCCCGAGCAATCAAAGCGGCCATAACGACAGGGAAAACACCCGGAGCCAGAGGCTTTGCGGTGCCGGGGTTTGTCAGCCTGAATCGAGAAGACAAAGACGTATATCGATGATCAACCCACTGAAGTTCGCCCAGTTGAAACGCCGTCCGTGGCTACTGCTACCGACGCTGCTCGTGACCTGTGGGCTGGTGCTGTCGCTGGAATCCAGCGTCAGCAGTGCCCAGCCCGTCGACGGCGTGCAGACGCTGGTGTTCCTGCGCCACGCGGAAAAACCGGTCGGTGGCCTCGGCCAACTCAATTGCCAGGGGCTGAACCGCGCCATCGACCTGGCCACCCTGCTGCCAGAAAGATTCGGTGAAGCCGACTACGTGTTCGCGGCCAATCCGACCCGTAACGTTGAAGAGGGTGAGCTGGATAACTCCTACAGCTACATTCGCCCCTTGATGACGATCAGCCCCAGCGCCATCAAGCTCGGCCTGCCGGTAAACATCGAGTATTCAGCCAACGACACCAGTGACCTGGCTGATGAATTGATGCAGGACAAATACCACAACTCCACGATCTACACGGCCTGGTCCCACGGCTACCTGCCTGAACTGATCAACAAGGTCGCGGGTGAAGCGGTGGGCAAGCGGCAGACCATCACCGACGACTGGGCATCGAGCGATTTCGACTCCCTGTACGTACTGACCCTGACCTGGCACAACGGCAAGGCCAGCCTCACCAGCCAGAGCTACAAGCAAGGCCTGGATAACGGGCAGAAGACCTGCCCGACGTAATCTGCCAAGGATTACTGTGGGAGCGAGCCTGCTCGCGAAGACGGCAGCACATGCAACATTCCCGTCAACTGACCCAGCGCTTTCGCGAGCAAGCTCGCTCCCACAAGAAATCGGTGGTGGACGCAGAATCTGTGAGCAGCCGCAGATCCATGTGGGAGCGAGCCTGCTCGCGAAGACGGCAGCACATGCAACATTCCCGTCAACTGACCCAGCGCTTTCGCGAGCAAGCTCGCTCCCACAAGAAATCGGTGGTGGACGCAGAATCTGTGAGCAGCCGCAGATCCATGTGGGAGCGAGCTTGCTCGCGATGGCGGCGTCACGGACGAAGAAGATGTTGAATATGCTGGCCTCTTCGCGAGCAGGCTCGCTCCCACAGGAAATCGGTGGTGGACGCAGAATTTGTGAGCAGCCGCGAGCCCTTGTGGGAGCGAGCCTGCTCGCGAAAGCGGTGCATCAGTCAATGATGATGTGACTGACTGGATGTCTTCGCGGGCAAGCCCGCTCCCACAGGTTCTTTGCTCAAGACTTGAGTTTTATCCTTCCCGAGCGGCGCGTTCACGCAGATATTCCAATACCGCCGCCTGCTCCCCGACAAACTCGATGCGCCCGCCCTTCTTTTCCCGCTGGAATACATACATCGGGTCGTAGTACTCGCGCAGCAAGCCTTCGATCCAAGCGCGATGCAGGTCGACGGCGCCGCTGGCGGCCTGTTCGGCCAGGGCGGCTTCCATGATGCCCAGCAATCGCCGATGGCGATCGCCACCCAGGCGTTTGTGGATGTTGTCCAGGCTCGCCAGCAATCGTTCGCCAAACAGCGAAAACCCTTCGTCGCCATGGACCTCGACAAACTCGGCGCAGAGGTTGATCACGTAGTCGCGCAGGATCCGCTCGACCCGCCGCTCCAGGCGGTCTTCCAGCCAGACCATCGGCACCTGCTGCATGCGCTGGTACAACGGCAACGGCAAGGCGCAACTGCCGACCATGCGGCTTTCATCCTCCAGCACGAATTGCTCGATGCCGGCGGCACGCTTTTTCAGCACATCCACCGCCAGCAGGTTTTCGAAATCGATATTGGAAGGCTGCCCGGTCGCCCGCTTGCCGAAGCTCGAACCGCGATGATTGGCATAGCCTTCCAGGTCCAGGCCGTTATTGAGTTGCGTCAACACCTCGGTCTTGCCGGTGCCGGTCATGCCGCCCAGCAGGACCAGGTCGCACTGAGCGACCGCCTGGTCGATAGTGCCGAAGAGGAACGTACGCATCGCCTTGTAGCCCCCGCCGACTCGGGGATATTCGATGCCCGCCTCGTCCTTGAGCCATTGCTGGACGATCTGTGAGCGCAAGCCACCGCGAAAGCAGTACAGCAGGCCATCAGGATGGGCCTGGGCAAATTCGGCCCAGGCCTGGATGCGTTGGGCCTTGGTCTCGCCGCTGACCAGTTGATGCCCCAGGACAATGGCGGCCTGTTGCCCCTGCTGCTTGTAGCAGGTCCCGACGCGTTGCCGCTCGATGTCAGTCATCAACGGCAGGTTGACCACGCCGGGAAACGCGCCCTTGAGAAATTCCACCGGCGCGCGAGTGTCCATCATCGGGCGATCATTGAGGAAAATATCGCGGTAATCGGTGATGTCGTTGGGCATCAAGACACCTCGACCGCGTGGTTCTGTCGCTCGACCAATTCACCAATCGGTTCCAGCGCCAGACCCAGTTCAACGGCGACCCGCAGGAACTCGCTCTCCCCTTCGGGTGTGACGGCAATCAGCAGGCCGCCACTGGTCTGCGGGTCGCACAGCACCCGCTTGTGCAGCTCCTGGACGCGACCGACCTTGCTGGCGTAGCTGTCATAGTTGCGCAATGTGCCGCCCGGTACGCAGCCTTGATCGAGGTAGTACTCGACGCCTGGCAGGCGCGGCACCGCGTCGTAGCGGATACGCGCGGTCAGTTGGCTGCCATCGGCCATTTCCACCAAATGCCCGAGCAAGCCGAAACCGGTGACATCGGTCATCGCCGTCACGCCATCGAGCTTGCCGAAACGGCTGCCGGGCTTGTTCAGCGTGCACATCCAGTCTCGGGCCAGGCCCACGTCGGCGGCGCGCAGCTTGCCTTTCTTTTCCGCCGTCGTGAGGATGCCGATGCCCAGGGGTTTGGTCAGGTACAACCGGCAGCCCGCGGTGGCGGTGTCGTTGCGTTTCATGTGGCGCTTTTGCACAAGGCCCGTCACTGCCAGACCGAAAATCGGCTCGGGCGCATCGATCGAGTGCCCGCCCGCCAGGGGGATGCCTGCCTCGTCGCACACCGAGCGGCCACCGCGAATCACCTCGCGCGCGATTTCCGGGGCGAGCACGTTGACTGGCCAGCCGAGGATCGCAATCGCCATCAGCGGATCACCGCCCATGGCATAGATATCACTGATGGCATTGGTCGCGGCGATGCGACCGAAGTCGAACGGATCGTCAACGATCGGCATGAAGAAATCGGTGGTCGAGACCACGCCGCGCTCCTCATCGATGGCATAGACCGCCGCATCGTCCCGGGAAGCGTTCCCGACCCACAGGTTGGGATCAAGGTTTTGCGCACCGCTGCCGGCCAGGATCACTTCCAGCACCTGGGGCGAAATCTTGCAGCCGCAACCGGCACCGTGGCTGTACTGAGTCAGGCGAATCGGCTCGCTCATGGGCATACCTCTCGTAAGTCAAGGTGGCCGATTCTAGCAGCAACGCCAGCCGTTCACTGCCGGTCACGACCAGTCGGCACTCATCCGACGGAATTTTTCTGTTGCCAACAGACTCACTTGTTCAATAGCCGAGCCTTCATCCGGGAGATTGCCGATGGACTTGAACCCACGCGTGGACACCCACCTTGATTACGGCCTCGACACGCTGTTCGGACGCGAAACCAAAAGCGTCGACTGCCAGTTCGATGTCAAGCGCCTCGACGACGGCGAGCCGCCATGGTTCGCCCTGCATGTACGCCCACCGCTGCCCGAAGACCTGGCAAAAGCCCAGATCGTGGTGTTCAGCGTCGAAGGCCGGCGCATCAGCGGCATTGTCCGACGTACCGAGCGCCTGGCTGATGACAGCCTGCAACTGGACGTCGAACCGGACTGAGCCGTTCAGCTCTGCCGCGTACTGCTGCGATACATGAACACCAGCGCCAGTGCCAGGCAGGCCATGGCCAACAAGCGGCTGGCGGACAGTTCGACGGGGGGATTGCCCAGCCAGCCAAAGTTGTCGATCAGCATGCCCATGGCAAGTTGCCCGACGATGACCGCGACAGTTGCCACGGCTGTGCCGACTCTCGGCACCGCGCCGACCATCACGATCATGTACACCACACCAAACAATGCGCCGCTGAGCTGCCATTTCGGCACGTCCAACAGGCTTACCGCATGGGCCGGCTCGAAAAACACGATCAACAGACCGGTCACCACCGTGCCTACCGCAAAGGTCAGCAGACTGCTGCGCAGTACGCCGACCGTCTCGCCCAGACGCCCGTTGATGGCAGCCTGGACGCTCAATACCGCGCCGGCGGCGACAACCACCAGCAATAACAGGATTACGCTCATATCAACCTCGGGCAATCAGGACAAGGGCCACGACAATCAACGCCAACGCCAGCCAGCGCTCGCGGTTGACACGCTTGCGGCTCGCGCCGAACCAGCCGAAATGGTCGATCAGCACGCTTTTGCCGACCTGTCCGGAGAGAATCGCGATCATGGTCATGGCAATGCCGATGTGCGGGGTGGCGAGCGTCAATACCACCACGTAGATCGGCCCCAGGAAGCCACCGATCAATTGCCAGCGCGGCAACTCATTCAGAGCCGGGCCTCGTTGCGGACCGCTGAGCAACAACAGCAGGAACAACAGCGCCGCGCCAACGCCAAAGATGCTTAACGTTGCCCACAGATGCCCGACCTGGAGACCGAGCGGCCCGAGCAGACCGGCCTCCACCGATAGCCCCATGCCCGCCACGATCACCAGGGGTAGCAGGAGCCAGCGCAGGAAAGTCCGGGGTGGCGCGGCATCCGCTACCGCTGCGGCGGAGGGGGTGGATGTTGATTGCATGAGATAAACCTGCCTGAAAAGAAACGACGGGCATTATCGGCTGGCGCTGTTGTGCGATAAATGGGAGCATTCTGACAACTCTTTTGCGTAACACGCACAGCGGATTCCCATGCACGGTCTTGATGAACTGGGTTTCAAGGCACTCCGATTGTTCGTCGCGGTGCTCGATCACGGCAGCTTCTCGGAAGTCGCGCGGCGCGAGGGGTTGGCGCCCTCATCGATTTCCCGGCAGATCCAACTGATGGAGCAGGCGCTGAACCAGCAGTTGCTGTATCGCCATACCCGCGCCGTTTCGCCCACCGAAGCCGGCCGCCTGCTCGGGCACCATGCACGCTTGCTGCTGGTGCAATTGGAGGAAGCCGAACAAGCCTTGCAGGAACAGCGCAGCGAACCGGCCGGACTCGTGCGGATCAACGCCCCGGTAGTCTTCGGACAGCGCCACCTGACGCCCTGGCTGGGACAACTGTGCGAGCGCTACCCGAAGCTGCAGTTGGATCTCCAGCAGACCGACAGTTACGTCGACCCGCTGCAGGAAGGTGCCGATCTGCTCTTTCGCATCGGCTCGTTGCACGATTCGAGCATGCAGGCGCGGATCATCGCTCCACACCGTTTCCAGATCGCGGCCAGCCCCGCCTACCTGGCCCGCCACGGCGCTCCACACAAACCCGAAGACCTGGCGGCCCATCAGTGCCTGGCCTACAAAGGCGTAGCCGGGCAACAGCGCTGGTTTTTCCGCAAGCCAGGTCAAGCCTGGATACGCTACAGCGTGAGCGGGCCGATCACCGGCAACCACGCCGACACCCTGACCCAGGCCGCCGAACAAGGCCTGGGCCTGGTGATGTTTCCGTCATGGCTGATCGGCGAAGCCGTGCGCAACGGCACGCTGGTACCGGTCCTGGGCGATTACGAAGCGTCCAACAGCCTCGAACCCCAGCAAATCGCCATCCTCTGGCCCGGCAGCCGACGCCTGTCAGTGAAAGTGCGCACGGTGATCGATTTTTTCCTTGAGTGTTTCGGCGAAGTGCCCTACTGGGATCGTCCTTGATCGCCCGGGGTGGCTCAGTCGAACTTGACCAGATTCAGCACCGGCAACGGGCCGCCGGGGAATTGCGTCAGGTGCGCTCCGGCGCTCAGCGGGCCGAGGTCCACGGCGAAGAATCCCAGCCGCTCGATCAACCCGGCCACTTCCACACGCGCCTGTTGGTCATCGCCGGTCAGGAACAGCACACGCTTGCCACCCTCGGCAGCCGGATCAGCCTCGAGCAATTTCGCCAGCATGTGGTTGAATGCCTTGACCACCCGCGCGCCGGGCACCCACTCGCTGAACACCTCGGTGGAGGTCCGCCCGTGCAGATCGATGGCCTGGAATTCCGGCACCTTGATGGCATTGTTGGCGTCGATCACGATCCGCCCGGCGAAATCCGGCAAACCTGCCAGGGCTTGCGGCAACTTCTGCCAGTTGACGGCCACCAGCACCATGGGTTGCGCGGCAGCTTCCTGCACGGTGCCGGCACGTACGGTCGGGCCCAGTTCGGCGACCAGCTCGGTCAGGCTTTCCGGCCCGCGACTGTTGGAAATGACCACGTTGATGTCTTGGCGAGCCAGGGCCCGGGCGAATGCGCTGCCGATGGCGCCAGCGCCGATAATGCCGATGGTGTTCATGTGATGTCCTCAATGGTTGGAAAAACCGTGCGGTGATGTCCGCCGTTGAGGTGCATATTGCGCTTGCCATTGCACCCTGATTAGTCGGTAATGGCTTGAATTATCTTCAAGCATTACTATCAGGTCCCATCAAATGGAAACCCTCGCCAACCTCGAATGTTTCGTGCGCAGTGCCGAGACCGGCAGTTTTTCCGCTGCCGCCAGGCTGCTGGCGCTGACGCCCGCCGCCGTCAGCCGCAACGTGGCGATGCTGGAGCGAAACCTGGGTGTACGCCTGTTCCAGCGTTCGACCCGCAAGCTTTCCCTGACCGAAACCGGCGAACATTTCCTCGCCAGCATCGGCGGCAACCTTCAAGCCCTGCAGGTTGCGATTGGCGCGGTGAGCGCCGAACGTGGCGAGCCGGCCGGCCTGTTGCGGGTCAGCCTCTCCCCCAGCTTTGGCATGGCTCACGTCTTGCCGTTAATGCCTGCTTTCCTCGGTCGATATCCCCTGATCCGGCCGGAATGGCATTTCGAAAATCGTCGGGTCGACTTGATTGCCGAGGGTTTCGACGCGGCGATTGGAGGCGGTTTCGAATTGACTCCCGGCGTGGTGTCCCGGACTTTGGCGCCAGCCCACCTGATTGCCGTCGCCAGCCCGCAGTACCTGGCCGTTCATGCCCAGCCCCAGCATCCGGAGCAATTGGCCGATCACGCTAACATCGTCCTGCGCTCCAGCCTGACCGGCCGTGTGCGCCAACCGATGATGCGCAACAGCGCCGGGCTCGAGTGCGCGGTGTCGTTGCCGGAGTCGATCACCTTCAACGATCCGGTCGCGATGCGTGAATCTGCCTTGCTGGGCCTGGGCGTTGCGCTGTTGACGGTGCCGGATGTCTTGCCCTGGCTGGAGCGCGGCGAGCTGGTGCGGCTGCTGCCGCAATGGTATGTCGACCTTGGCGCGATCTCGCTCTATTACCCGAGTCGTACGCTGATGCCCGCCAAGACCCGCGTCTTTGTCGACTTCATTACCGAGCACTTCGAACGTCGGGCGCTGGCGCGGCGCTTCAGTGCCGTCGGTGTTAACGTATCGAACCCATGACCGACAAGGACGACTCGTGTTCCAGTTTCAAGCCAACCAGCCCATGGAGCGTTTTAATGTCATTGCTGAGTAAACCAGCTGCCGCCCTGCTACTGGCAGCGATCACCAGCCTGGTCGCATCCCCGGCCCTTGCCGCCCAGCCCAAGAAACCCGTGGCGCAAGCACCGGCCCAGAAGGTTTCGCTGCTGGGCGGCAAGTTCAGCTTCACCCTCCCCCCGGGCTTCACGGCGACGCCCTTGTTCGCAGGGGACGTGGCGCAGGGAACCGCCGGGGCGAGCGGTACGATGTACAGCAATGCCACCCGCAAAACGGTGGTGATCACGGCGGAGAACACCCTGGTCGACGGGGCGAATGTAAACGATAACGACGCGGCCTTCCTGGACACGACCTTCGCCGATTTCGCCGTCCAGAAGACCAAGGCCCTGCCGGATGCCAAAATCCTCGGGGAAAAGAGCCTGACCCTGAAAGCCACCGGCCTCGGCCTGCGCCAGCTCGACACCCGGGCCACCCAAGGTGGCGGGCCCACGTTGGACACTACCCTGATAGGGGCTTCCGGCACACGCATGGCCGTGGTGCAGATCATCTCCAGGGCGAGCGACCAGGCCGGTCATGAGGCATTGGTCAAGCAGATCGCCAGCGGAAAGTGATGGGCCTGTGCGGTGTGCCTGGTGGACCCCATTGCTGCATTCGCGAGCAGGCTCGCTCCCACAGAGAAATTTGGCGTACTCGAAAACAGAGGCTCACCGCCATCGAAGTATAGGAGCAGGCTCGCTCCCACAGGGATCCGGCTGGATCAAGGGTTGAGCCGCTCCAGCCAGGCCCGCAGGTCCTTCACCTCCTGCGCGCTGATGTTGTGACCAAGCCCCGGATACGCGTGGAATTCCGGTTCCAGGGCCAGGGTCTTGAGGAACGTGTCAGCGTCGGTGCCGTCGTGGTAGGGAATGATCGGGTCCACCGTGCCGTGGCCTATGAACACCGCCAGATCCCGGCGCGATTCATCGGGCGTCAGTTCGGCGCGCAACACCGAAAGAACTCGCCCGCCCATCGCGGCAATGCCGCCGACGGCTTCGGGGTGTCTCAGGGCTACCTCGTAGCTCATCATCGCGCCTTGACTGAAACCCACCAGATAGACGTTGCTCGCATCGGTCGGGTATTTGGCCCGAGCCTTCTCGATGAATTCCAGGAGCATCTGGCCGCTGGCCTTCAGGTCTGACGTGTCACCTTCATAGGCGCCCTCGCCTTTCCTGGCAAACCATTGGTAGCGCCCCGGCTCCATCGACTTGGGTGCCCGCACCGAAAGGTAGTTGTAGTGCTTGGGCAGTTCGTCGGCGAGCGTCAGCAGGTCTTCTTCGTTGCTGCCCGAACCGTGCAGGAAAATCACCAGTGGCCGGTTCCTGGCCTGTTCATCGGCGCGGGCCAGGTAGTTGAGTGGCAAGTCGGTATGCAGCGACGGTTGGGCCTGCGCTCCGGCAGACACCAGCAGCAGAAACAGGGCGAACGCTTTGAACATCGGTCTTCCTCCAGCATTGGATAACCGCACGGTGACGACCGTGCGGTGAGGTAGACAGCACTTATCAGTCGTTGATCAATTTCCCCGCCCGAATCGGCTCACGCCCGGCGACTTTCGCCTGCCAGATGCCCGGCTGGGTATAGCGCCCGCGATCCAGGGCGAACAATACGCCGCTGGTGCCGGCGTGGACCGTGGTCACTCGGTCGTTCAACGGATCGACCACTTCGAACAAAGCATCGCCCCGCTCCACCCACTCGCCAGCGTCGCGCAGGAAGCTCACCACGCCATGGTGCGGGGCAAACAGGTATTCGGTGCCTTCGAATGGAAAACCCTCGCAGCATTGCGCCGGCGCGGCCGGCCAGTCACCGCCGATGAGTCCCTGTTCGGCGAGAAATCCGAGGATGGCCTCGCAACTGGCCCGGGCCTGCTCCACCCGGGTGTCGCCCATGCTGCCCAGTTCCAGCGTCGTCGCCAGGTTGGCCGCCGGAATGGCCGCTTGCGGAAAGATCCTCGCCAGGCGCAACCAGGGCGTGGAACAGGACTCATCGAACGAGCTGCCGCCGGAATCCTCGCACAACAACGCCACACCGGCCCTCAGCCGCGCGGCCAGCGAGCGCCACTGCGGCCATTGTTGCGGCAACGCGTACAAGTGAATGGCGGCCTCGAAATCGCAGTGCAGGTCGAGAGTGACGTCGGCGTCGCAGGCATGGCGAAGCAACAGCCGATGCATGGCTTCGAGTTGCGAAGGTGGCGCGGGTAGTTCGTCGAGCACCTCGGCCATGGTTTGCCGGATCAAGGTGACGTTGGCAGCCGGATCGTCGCCCAGACGAGCCCCGATGCGCTGCGCCACCGGGGCGCTGAGTTCGACGAAGGAACGGTTGAAATTTTTCCCGCTGCCCAGCTCGAAACGCCCCATGTGGGCACTCTGCAGATGCTGGTCCAGGCCGATGGGATTGGCCACCGGCACCAGTTCGATCACGCCTTTGAGCAGGCCGCGGGACTCAAGGTCGCTGAGCCGCTGTTTCAGTTCCCATGCCGTGCGCATGCCCGGTAGTTCATCGGCGTGCAGGCTGGCCTGGATGTAGGCCTTGCGCGGGCCATGGCCGAAACGAAACACGCTGAGCCGGCGCTCCGTGCCCAGGTGGCTCCACGGCAGGGTATGGTCGATGCGTTGCATTGGCACTCCAGATATCGGTTCTCGACAGGCTCAGGGTAAAACAATCGCCCATGAAAAAGGTGGCCGGCCGGGTCAGCGGCGGGCCACCTGTTTCCTTCAGCGATTAATGCCCATAGACGTCAAAAGCGAAATATTTGTCCTGCACTTTCTTGTAGGTGCCATTGGCGCGGATTTCGCTGATGGCGGCGTTGAACTGGTCCGCCAGGGCCTTGTCACCCTTGCGCACCGCGATGCCGGCGCCGCCGCCGAAATACTTGGCGTCTTCATAGGTTGGCCCGACGAAGGCAAAGCCTTTGCCGGCGGCGGTTTTCAGGAAACCTTCGTCGAGGTTGACCGAGTCGGCCAGCATGGCGTCGAGGCGACCGGCGACCATGTCCAGGTTGGCTTCCTGCTGGGAGCTGTAGCGCACCAGGTTGATTCCCGCCGGCACCAGCACTTCGGTCGCGAAGCGGTCATGGGTACTGGCGCGCAACACGCCGACTTTCTTGCCCTTGAGTTCGGTCAGCGGGTCCTTGACGTCCGTACCTTCCTTCATCACGAAACGCGCCGGGGTGTGGTAGTACTTGATGGTGAAGTCGACGTTTTTCTTGCGGTCATCAGTGATGGTCATCGACGACAGGACCGCGTCGATCTTCCTCACCTTCAGTGCCGGAATCAGCCCGTCGAACTCTTGCTCGACCCAGGTGCATTTGACCTTCATCTGCGCGCACAGCGCGTCGCCGATATCCACATCGAAGCCGGTCAGCTTGCCATCAGGGGTTTTCATCGAAAAAGGTGGATAACCGGCCTCGATCCCGAGGCGGATCGGCTTGGCGTCTTCGGCCACGGCCGACAGGGAGAGTACGGACAGTGCCAGGGCACCGAACATGACAAGCTTCTTCATTTTTGCTCCTGAGTGCGCAGGTTTTTTTGATCGTTATGGGCAGATTCGGAAACAGCGTTCGATCAGCGAGAACCGAAGTGAGCGGGAGTCTAGAGGGGCACTCGGGAGCGGAATTGCGTATAGGCGACAAATAGTTATAAAGATGGAAAGCATTTGCAAAACCGAAAGCAATCAGCCCTTGTGGCGAGGGAGCTTGTTCTCACCACAAGGAGGACGCACCGTTCAACAATCGCAGCTGACCGCCTGCTCCGTCACGCGCTCCACGGAACCGGTCAGGCGGAAACCTTCGTCGAGCCAGCCCATGACACCACCGATCATTTCCTTGACCGGGTACCCCAGGGTCGCCAGGCGCACCGCAGCCTTGTTGGCGCCGTTGCAATGCGGCCCCGCGCAATAGACCACGAACAGGGTGGCCTGGGGATAGGCCGCAAGCGCCTCGGCGGTCAGCGTGCGGGTCGGCAGGTTGATCGCCCCGGGCACGTGCCCGCGTGCGTAGGCTTGCGGCCCGCGCACATCAACGAGGACAAAATCGATCTCAGCGGCGTCCTGGCTGGCACGTACGTCGGAACAATCGGTTTCGAACATCAGGCGCCGGCTGAAATGCTGCAGGGCAATGTCGGACGGGGCGGCAGGCACTTCGCGAACAGGGCTGGTCATCGTTTTTACTCCAGGGACGGATAAGGGCTTGGAGAGACTTTATCCACCCGCCGCCAACCGCTACAGTGGCGTACAAGACACTCTGTGGGAATTTTCCGCCAAATGCAGCCTACCCCTGGCCTCGTCGCGATTCTCGCCTACGACGGGCTGTGCACGTTCGAATTCGGCGTCGCCGTCGAGATATTCGGACTGGCACGGCCCGAGTTTGATTTTCCCTGGTATGAACACCGCATCGTCGCTGTCGACGACGGCCCGATGCGCGCAATGGGCGGCTTCCGGGTATTGGCCGATGGCGGCATGGAGCTGCTCGACAGCGCGCGAACCATTATCGTGCCGGGCTGGCGCAGTCGCAGCGAACCGCCCTCCGATGCCCTGCTCAAGGCCTTGCGACGAGCCCATGCCCGTGGCGCTCGCCTGTTGTCGATCTGCTCGGGGGCTTTTGTCCTGGCGGCCACCGGGCTGCTCGACGGCTTGGGCGCCACCACGCATTGGCGCTACACCGACGAACTCGCCGACAGCTACCCGACCATCGAAGTCGATCCCGACGTCCTTTACGTCGACTCCGGCCAGATCATCACCTCGGCTGGCAGCGCGGCCGGCATCGATGCCTGCCTGCATCTGGTGGCGCGGGATTTCGGCGCCCAGGTCGCCAATGCCGTGGCGCGCCGGCTGGTCATGCCGACCCAGCGCACCGGTGGCCAGGCGCAGTTCATTCCCTCGCCGGTCAGCCGCACGCCGCGCAGCGATTTGTCCGGCGTCATGCAATGGGCCCGGGAACGTCTCCACGAGCCGCTGGGAGTGCGCGACCTGGCCAGTCACGCCGCCATGAGCGAACGGACCTTCCTGCGTCGCTTCACCCAGGCTTGCGGCCTGTCGCCCAAGGCCTGGCTGCAACATGAGCGCCTGGCACGGGCGCGGGAATTGCTGGAAAGCACGCAAGACAACACCGACAACATTGCCCAGCTGTGTGGCTATCGTTCGGTGGAAAGTTTCCGGGTAGCGTTTCGCAACGTGGTAGGGCTGGCGCCGTCGGTGTACCGGGAGCGGTTTGGGCGAGGGTGACGACGTCTTCGAGGTCCTCCGTGGCGAGGGAGCTTGCTCCCGCTGGGTTGCGCAGCAACCCCGATGCACAAGATGGCTAATGTCTTGCGCCTGCTTCGCAGTCGAGCGGGAGCAAGCTCCCTCGCCACGGGTTGATCCGCACCATCAGGGTTTGCGCAACAAATACGTATCCATGATCCACCCGTTCGCCTGTCGCGCCGCCTTGCGGGTGCGTTCGATGTCGTCGGCCACGTCCCCCAGCCGTCCGGCAATGAGCAATTCATCCGCCATTCCCACGTAGGCGCCCCAATAGATCTGCGTATCAGGATCGCTGACCTGGCGATACGCATCCTCGGCATCAAGCATCACCACCGTGCTCGCCGCATCGCCAACCTGCCCCGCCGCCAGCCTGCGCCCCGTGGTGATCTCCAGCGAGCCGCCGATACTGTTCAACGGCACCTTGTGTCGCGCCGCGAGGGCCTGGACGCTGGTGATCCCCGGAACGACATCGAACTCGAAGACGCAGCGCCCCGAATCAAGGATCGCCTGCAGGATGCGCAGGGTGCTGTCGTACAGCGATGGGTCGCCCCACACCAGGAAACCGCCACGCTGCCCGTCAGACAATTGCTCATTGATCAATCTTTCGAACGTTGCCTGCTTCGCCCGGTTAAGTGCCTCGACACTGGCCGTGTAGTCCAGATCCTCGCGCTGGCGCTCGGGACTGCCGGCTTCGACAAAACGGTAGGTGCGATCAGTGATGTAGCGGCGACAGATGTCGCGACGCAGGTCCAACAGCGCGTCCTTGCCGGGCCCTTTGTCCATCAGGAAAAACACATCGACCTGATTCAGGGCCTTCACTGCTTGCATCGTCAGGTGATCGGGATCACCGGCACCGATGCCTATCACCGACAATCTCTTCATGCTTGCGGCTCCCGGCCAGGCCCCTGGGTGCGAAATCGCCACACCCCGTTGAAACGCAACTCAGTGACGGAAAGCGATTCGATGTCGATCCGGTGGAACATGCCCAGCGGGCAACCGAGTACGTTCAGCAGGGCAGCGCGAATCACGAACGGATGGGTAACGGCCAGCCAATGGCCCGGAGTGTGTTGCAGCGTCGTCAGCCAGTCGCCGACCCGGCGACATACCCCGCTGACGGACTCGCCGCCGTGGGGCGCGGCGTCCGGGTCGTCACGCCAGGCTTGAAGGCATTCCGGCTCCGTCTTGAGCAACTCATCGACAGACATCCCGCGCCAACGCCCGAAATCACAATCGGCCAACGCCTGGACCACCTGCGGATCGTCGCCCAACAGCGCCGCGGTCTGGCGGGTGCGCAGCTCTGGCCCGCAAAGCAGGCGGCGGACGTTCCGGTATTCATGGCCGATCTCGGCACGCGTCGCCAGCCAGCCGGCGTCCAGCGGTTCGTCCAAGCCGAAACGTGCATCTTTCTGGGCGGCGGTGCGGGCATGGCAGATCAGGGTCAGGCGAGTGGCTTGCACGTTGGATACTCAGGCTGTCGGACGGCTCAACACAGCAACCCTCCCGTATTTTCTTGTACAACACCTTATATGAAATCAAATAACCCGGACAAAAAGGCGGTATGTCTGACACAGACGGGAGCGATAGCTGACATACATTGGCGTTCCAACCAAACCCTTGCCCTACAAGGCCTCTACATGACTTGAGGCTTTTTAAACGGAAAGTAAAAACCTCTGGACACGCGGCACCTGCTGCCCAAATACTATTTTCGGCGCTAGAAAAGAAACCAGCACTCATCCCGGCAAGGAGCACGGATGCCTCTCTTCAGAGACCCGATCACTGATCCATGCCTGGCTATGATGCTTTCGGTACACAAGATCATATGTGCCCTGTATGGCCGGGCGCCGCCCGACGCCTTGCCCCAGGCGCTGTCACCAGCCGAACTTTGTGAGCACTATGCGTGAATCCATTGAATGTGCCGAATCGGGCCTCTATACCAAGCCTGCTTTCCGGTTGCTGCGTGAAGACTCCGAGCATCCATTGTTGCTGGTTTGCGAGCATGCCAGCCGCTACATTCCTGATGCACTGAAAGACCTGGGCCTGGATGAAACCGCCGCCCAGGAACATATTGCCTGGGACATCGGTGCGCTGGCCCTGGCCGAGCGGCTGTCCGAAACCCTCGGCGCCACCTTGCTGTCGGCCAACTATTCAAGGCTGTTGATCGACCTGAACCGTCCGCTTCACGTCGCCGACAGCATTCCGGCGCAAAGCGAGATCTACCAGATTCCTGACAACCAGTCCTTGGATGAAGCTACGCGCGCGTATCGCCAACGGTACCTCTTCCATCCATTCCATGATCAATTGCGCGCCTTGATCGACCGACGCCTGGCCGACAACCGGACCGTGCGAGTGGTCGGCATCCACAGTTTCACCCCGGTGTTCTACGGCCAGCCGCGGGCCCTTGAGGCCGGGGTATTGTTTGGCGAAGCCCGGGAATATGCCCAGCGCATCGTCGACGGGTTGGCGCGCCATTCGCTGCGGGCCGCCGGCAATCAGCCCTATAAGGTCAGCCCGTTGAGTGACATGACGGTTCCAGTCCACGGCGACGGCCGCGGCCTGGATTCGGTGCTGATCGAAGTACGCAACGACCTGTTGCGCAGTCCCGAATCGGTGCGGACCTGGAGTGCCTATCTCGCGCCGCTGCTGTAACGCGACAGTGTCAAATCTCTGCTACAAGCTTCAACGCGTGGACATCGACAGTGATCGTCAGGCCCGGCACCTCTCGGCGGGCTCTTTGAAACAGGAGTGTTATCCATGCTGGCTTTACGTCCAGTTCAGTTAACCGATTTGCCGCAGTTGCAGCAGCTGGCCCGCGACAGCCTGGTGGGCGTCACCTCGCTTCCCGACGACACTGATCGCCTGCGGGACAGAATCCTCAGCTCATGCGCCTCGTTCGAAACCGACGTGCAACGCCCCGGTGCCCAGAATTACTTTTTTGTCCTGCAGGACCTGGGGTCGGGCCGCCTGCTGGGCTGCTCGGAAATCGTTGCGGCCACCGGTTGCGACGGGCCGTTCTACAGCCTGCGCAACCGGCCGTTTTCCAGCGAGTCCCGGGAATTGAACATCCAGCATGGCGTACCGGCACTGTCGCTGTGCCAGGACCTGAATGGCCAGACGCTGCTGCGCGGCTTTCATATCGACGCCGCACACGTGCACACGGCGCAATCGCAATTGTTGTCCCGCGCCCGGCTGATGTTTATCGGCGCCCATCCCCAACGCTTTGCCGACTCGGTGATCACAGAGATCGTCGGGTACAGCAGCGAGGAAGGCCAGTCGCCCTTCTGGGATGCCATCGGCCAGCACTTTTTCGACCTGCCCTACACCGAAGCCGAACGACTGTGCGGCCTGCAGAGTCGGACCTTTCTCGCTGACCTGATGCCGCAGTACCCGATCTATGTCCCTATGTTGCCGCCCCAGGCCCAGGCTTGTATCGGCCGGATCCACCCCGACGGCCAGGAAGCCTTCGACATTCTCGAACGCGAGGGTTTCGAAACCAATAATTACGTGGACATCTTTGACGGCGGGCCGACGATGCATGCCCGGGTCGCGAACATCCGCTCGATCATTCATAGCCGCTCGGCCGTCGTGCGTCCGAGCCAGCAGGTTGACGCCACGGGGCGCTACCTGGTGAGTAATGATGGCCTGGGTAATTACCGGGCCATCATCGCCGACCTGGACCTTGACGCCGAAGGCTTCGTGCGCCTGTCCCCTGACATGCTGGCAGCGCTAGACGTTGCCGACGGTGACCGGATTCGGATGGTCAGCTTATGAGCTGCATACGATCCCGCATCGTGCGGCAGCGTCCCGCCCGGCCTGTAGAAGGAGGCGCTTCGTGGTAGTCCGCCCGGTTGCCCTGACCGACTTGCCCGCATTGATGGACCTCGCCCGTTGCGCCGGCCCTGGGTTCACCAGCCTGCCGGCCAACGAGGAGCGCCTGGCGCACCGGGTACGCTGGGCCCAGCGCACCTTCGCCGGACAGGTCGAACGGGCGGACGCCGACTATCTGTTCGTGCTCGAAGACGACGACCGTCAGGTAGTGGGTATCAGCGCTCTCACTGGCGCAATCGGACTGCGCGAGCCCTGGTACAACTATCGGCTCGGGGTCACGGTCAGCTCGGCGCCCGAGCTGGGCATCCAGCGGCATATTCCGACGCTGTTCCTCAGTAACGAGATGACCGGGCAGTCGGAAATCTGCTCGTTGTTTCTTCATCCCCAGCACCGTCGCGGCCATAACGGGCGGCTGCTGTCCCTGGCGCGCCTGCTGTTCGTGGCGGAGTTTTCCGGGCTGTTTGGCGATAAGCTGATCGCGGAATTACGCGGCCACGCCGATGAACAAGGTTGCTCGCCGTTCTGGGACAGCCTGGGACGACACTTTTTCCAGAAGGACTTCAGCCACGCCGACCAGTTGTCCAGCATGGGCAACAAATCCTTCATCGCCGAGCTGATGCCCCGCCAACCGCTGTACACCTGCCTGCTCACCGAACAGGCCCAGGCCGTGATCGGCAAGGCTCACCCCAACACCGAGCCGGCCTTGAAGATCCTTGGCGATGAGGGTTTTGCCCATAAAGGGTACGTGGATATCTTCGACGCCGGCCCGGTGATCGAAGCGCCGGTATCGAACATCCGCAGCGTCCGCGACAGCCAGTCGCTGACGCTGACCATAGGCACCCCGGACGAACGGGCGCCGGTCTGGCTGATTCATAACCGGCGCCTGGAAAACTGCCGCGTCACCAGCGCCCGGGGGCACCTGCACGGCCAGGGCCTGGTGGTCGATCGCCTGACCGCCAAGCGCCTGCAAGTACAACCGGGTGACACGGTGCGCGCCGTGCTGCTGTTCAAACAGGATCGCCAGGCGGTGGCGGCATAGCGGCGCGGCGCCTGCCATATCTCATGGGATCGACTTCGGCCAGCCTGTCCCTGTAAATTCGTCATCATCCTTGGCCGTCCCGCGTGATAGCTTTCCATCCTTAGGCGTTGACACTTTTGCTCAAGCCCTTCCATTCCATTGGTGGAACTCATATGTCCAGGCTTTCCCATCAAGATTTGCGTCGAAATTTCCGCCAATTGCTGGCTTCCACAAATTGCTACCACACAGCTTCAGTGTTCGATCCGATGTCGGCGCGCATTGCCGCCGACCTGGGTTTCGAGGTAGGCATCCTTGGAGGCTCGGTGGCGTCACTGCAAGTATTGGGCGCGCCGGATTTTGCCCTGATCACCCTCAGCGAATTTGCCGAGCAGGCCACCCGCATCGGACGTGTCGCGCAACTGCCGGTGATCGCCGACGCCGACCACGGCTACGGCAACGCACTGAACGTGATGCGTACCATTATCGAGCTCGAACGCGCCGGCGTGGCGGCGTTGACGATTGAAGACACCTTGCTGCCGGCGCAATTTGGCCGAAAGTCCACCGACCTGATCAGCGTGGCCGAAGGCGTCGGCAAGATTCGCGCGGCTCTGGAGGCGCGGGTCGACTCGGAAATGGCCATCGTCGCCCGCACGAACGCGGGGATTCTGCCGGTCCAGGAGATCATCAGTCGCACCCGGCAATACGAGCGCGCCGGCGCGGACGGCATTTGCATGGTAGGCGTGCAGGATTTCGAGCATCTGGAGCAAATCAGCGAGAACCTGAACGTACCGCTGATGCTCGTGACTTATGGCAACCCGCTGCTGCGCGACGATAAACGCCTGGCTGAACTGGGCGTGAGGATCACGATTGACGGCCACGGCGCGTATTTCGCCGCGATCAAGGCTACCTACGACAGTCTGCGGGAACAGCGTCAGATCTTCACCCAGGCGTCAGACCTCAGCGCCACGGAACTGACCCACACCTACACCCAGCCCGAGGAATATATCCGTTGGGCCGAGGAGTATATGAGCGTCAAGGAGTGAGCTGATTCGTTGACCTGGAGGCCGCCATCGCGAGCAAGCTTGCTCCCATAGGGGCTTGCGGTGAGCGCCAATAATGCGCCCACCGATGAACCTCTGTGGGAGCGGGCCTGCTCGCGATAGCAGTCTCAGCGTGAACGAGCTTCAGCGCCCGCTACGCAACATCTCCTTCGGCACATATTTGCCGATCTCGAACTTGCCGATAGCCGCCCGGTGGACCTCATCCGGACCATCAGCCAGGCGCAGCGTGCGCTGCATGGCATACATGTAGGCCAGCGGGAAATCGTTGGAAACCCCGGCCCCGCCGTGGATCTGGATCGCCCTATCAATGACTTTCAAGGCCACGTTCGGCGCGACGACCTTGATCTGGGCGATTTCGCTTTTGGCCACTTTATTGCCGACCGTATCCATCATGTACGCCGCCTTCAAGGTCAGCAGGCGCGCCATGTCGATTTCCATTCGCGAGTCGGCGATCTTGTCGATGTTGCCACCCAGGCGCGCCAGCGGCTGGCCAAACGCGGTGCGACTGATGGCGCGCTGGCACATCAATTCCAATGCGCGCTCGGCCATGCCGATGGAGCGCATGCAGTGGTGAATCCGGCCCGGCCCGAGGCGACCCTGGGCAATTTCAAAGCCGCGTCCTTCGCCCAGCAAGACGTTTTCGTACGGCACCCGCACGTTATCGAACAGCACTTCGGCGTGGCCGTGAGGTGCATCGTCATAGCCGAACACCGGTAGCGGCCGGACAATTTTTACCCCGGGGGTGTCCACCGGCACCAGGATCATTGAGTGCTGGGCGTGACGAGGTGCGTCGGGATTGCTCAGGCCCATGAAGATCAGGATCTTGCAGCGTGGGTCACAGGCGCCTGAGGTCCACCATTTCTTGCCGTTGATGACCCATTGATCGCCGTCACGCTCGGCACGGGCAGCCATGTTGGTGGCGTCCGACGAAGCAACGTCCGGTTCGGTCATGGCAAAGGCCGAACGAATCTCGCCCCGCAGCAGCGGTTCGAGCCAGCGCTGCTTTTGTTCCTCGTTGGCGTAACGCACCAGCACTTCCATGTTGCCGGTGTCCGGCGCCGAACAGTTGAACGGCTCCGGGCCCAGCAGCGAACGCCCCATGATCTCCGCCAGCGGTGCATATTCCAGGTTGGTCAGGCCGGCCCCCAACTCGGACTCGGGCAGGAACAGATTCCACAACCCTTCGGCTTTGGCCTTGGCCTTGAGCTCCTCCATGATCGCAGTCGGCTGCCAACGGTCGCCTTCAGCCACTTGCCGTTCGAACACGGCCTCGGCCGGGTAGACATAGGCATCCATGAACGCCGTGACGCGCTCACGCAGTTCCTGAACCTTGGGGGAGTAGGCAAAATCCATGGGCAGCACCTTCTTGGCAGAGGTTGTTTTTAGGTCATGAAATCGATGCTAGTTCAGCTACGAAAATTTACCTAACCTATTCTCGGCGTGTATTAACATTCATCACCGATATATGGTTCACTGATTCGCATCGCCTTCCGGCACCTCACAACAAGCCCAAGAACAAGAGTGCAGCGCCATGAATCTGAGCAAGGTCGACCTCAACCTTTTCATTGTCTTTGATGCGATCTACACCGAAGCCAACCTGACCCGGGCCGGGCAGATCGTCGGCATCACTCAACCTGCGGTGTCCAACGCCCTGGCGCGTTTGCGCGAGACGTTCAACGACCCGCTGTTCGTGCGTACTGCCCAAGGCATGGTGCCCACGCCGATGGCCCAGAATATTATCGGACCGGTGCGCAACGCCCTGTCGCTGCTCCGGGTGTCGGTGCAGGAAAGCCGGATCTTCAACCCGCTGCAAGCCGTCAAGACCTATCGCATCAGCATGACCGACCTCACCGAGGGCGTGATCCTGCCGCCGCTGTTCCAGCGCCTGCGCCGCCTGGCGCCGACCGTGGCCATCGAGAGTTTCCTGTCCAAGCGTCGGGAAACCACCAAGGAGCTGGCCGCCGGGCGCCTGGATTTCGCGGTTGATGCTCCACTCAATACCGATCCGCAGGTGCGCCACGTCAAGCTGATGGAAGATCGCTACGTGTGTGCCATGCGCAAGGGCCACCCGTTGGCGGGCAAGGAAAAACTCAGCCTGGATGATTACCTGGCGCAGACCCATGTACATATCTCCAGCCGCCGCAACGGCCTCGGTTATGTCGACCTGGCATTGGGCAAGATGGGCATCCAGCGCAAGATCGCCCTGCGCTCGCAGCATTATCTGATGGCTTCCCAGGTGCTCCAGCAGACCGACATGGTCATGACCGTTCCCGAACGTTTCGCCCGTCGCCACGATCTGCATGCGTTCCTGTTGCCCGTCAATGATGTGCCGCCGGTGGAAACCCATCTCTACTGGCACGAAAGCACCGACCAGGACCCGGCCAACCGCTGGATGCGCGAGCAGATGATCGAGCTGTGCCAGCAGGTGACGGCGCATGAGAAGAAGCTTGATAAGGTTTAGCCGATCAAACGGGTCTGATCCCAAATTGTGGGAGCGAGCTTGCTCGCGATGGCGGCGGTTCATTCAACATTGATGCAAGCTGATCCACTGCTATCGCGAGCAAGCTCGCTCCCACAGGTTTGCAGGGGGCCTGCTTGACGTGAACGTTAACCTGCCATTAGCTTAGCGCCAACCCCTTTCGTTTCGAGCGCTTCCATGAGCAGCCAGACCTACAGCATCTCCGACCTCGCCCGCGAATTGGATATCACCACCCGCGCCATCCGCTTCTATGAAGAACAGGGTCTGTTGCGCCCGGAGCGCCGTGGTCAGGAACGTATCTACTCGCCGCGAGACAAGGTCAGCCTGAAACTGATCCTGCGAGGCAAGCGCATCGGTTTCTCTCTCGCCGAGTGCCGTGAGTTGATCGAACTCTACGACCCCAGCAGCGGCAATCAGAAACAACTGCACAGCATGCTGGCGAAAATCGCCGAACGGCGCGAACAGCTCGAACAGCAGTTGCTGGATATCGAACAGATGAAGCTGGAGCTCGACACCGCCGAAGAACGTTGCATCCAGGCGCTGGAGCAGACGATCAAAGGCGAGGAAGTCGTCCAGTAATACGACACGTCCCCTGTGGGAGCGAGCCTGCTCGCGATGGCGATATGACTGGCAACATCGAATTGACTGTCATACCGCTATCGCGAGCAGGCTCGCTCCCACAAGGGTTCGTCATTGGTCCCGGATAGTTGGCAACTCACCACAGGTCAATCCCCATGTCCCTCCCCTCCTTTGTACGTTTGATCGAAGTCGGCCCCCGCGACGGCCTGCAGAATGAATCCCAACCCATCAGCGTGGCGGACAAGGTGCGTCTGGTTGACGCCCTGAGCGATGCGGGCCTGGGTTACATCGAAGTCGGCAGTTTTGTCTCGCCCAAGTGGGTGCCGCAGATGGCCGGTTCGGCCGAGGTATTTGCGCAGATCCAGCGCAAGCCCGGCGTGATCTATGGCGCCCTGGCACCGAACCTGCGGGGTTTCGAGGACGCACTGGCGGCGGGGGTCAAGGAGGTCGCTGTATTCGCCGCGGCGTCCGAAGCGTTTTCCCAGCGCAACATCAATTGTTCGATCAAGGAAAGCCTGGAACGCTTCGCACCGATCATGGAGGCGGCGAAGCACAGCGGCGTCAGCGTGCGCGGCTATGTGTCCTGCGTGCTGGGCTGCCCCTATGAGGGCGAGGTCAAGCCCGAGCAGGTCGCGTGGGTCGCACGGGAGCTGTACGCCATGGGCTGTTACGAGGTGTCCCTCGGCGACACCATCGGCACAGGCACCGCCGGTGCAACGCGCAGGATGTTCGAGGTAGTCGGCGCGGACGTGCCCCGGGAAAAACTGGCGGGACATTTCCATGACACCTATGGCCAGGCCATGGCCAACGTCTACGCCAGCTTGCTGGAAGGTGTCGCCGTGTTCGACAGCTCAATCGCCGGCCTGGGCGGCTGCCCTTATGCCAAGGGCGCCAGCGGTAACGTCGCCACGGAAGACGTGCTGTACCTGCTCAACGGCCTCGGCATCGAGACCGGCATTAATCTGGATGCACTCGTCGCCGCGGGCCGGCAGATCTGCGACGTGCTGGGTCGCTCGACCGGTTCGCGCGTGGCCAAGGCGCGCTTGGCGCGATGAGGTGTTACCGCCCCGCTTGTAACGGGGGCGAAACGAGTAACACGGAAACAATTTGTCTGGAATCGTCGTGCCGAGTTTTCAGCCAAATAACCTAATCCATTGATTTAAAAGGATTTCTAAAAGTTGGCACGGCACCTGCTATATCTCCAGTACAACAAGAATAAAAAAAAGCGACAAACCCAATAAAAACAAGACGAAACGACTCTGACATAACAAAAACAACACGGCAGAGACGCAGCTAACAGATTTTTTTGGAGAAGATGTGCTTTTCAGGGTGCTTCCAGGAGCAACCCGCAACCGGGCAGAGAATAATAAAACTACCTCCAGGTAGCTCCCGAATCGGTTGGATCGCAAGGCGAAAAAGCAGATCAGCGCTCAAAAAAATACGTTTGCTCTTGATCCCGGATGGGGATCGCCAAAAACAGCGGTAAAGGGTCACGGCTGCCAAAAACAACAACAGGCCGCCCCTCAATAATAAAAAAAGAGCACGCGACGACAAAATTAAAGGGGAGCTTCGGCTCCCCTTTGTGCTGTCTGGGGTTTGGTTTCCTTCCATGGGCTCAGAAGGCGATGTGTCACACCATGGCAGCTTGAATGACACACCGCTTTCGCGAGCAGGCTCGCTCCCACACTAGGATTGTGGTTGGCCCTGGTAATTGCGCAGCTCTTCGATGCTGATTTCGCGCATGCGAAATTTCTGGATCTTGCCGGTAACCGTCATCGGGAACTGCTCGACAAATTTGAAATGACGCGGTGTCTTGAAGTGAGCGATGCGTTCCTTGCACCACGCTTGCAACTGCTCCTCGGTGACGCTGTGGCCGGGATGGAGTTTGATCCAGGCCACGATCTCTTCACCGTAGCGCGGGCATGGAATGCCGATCACCTGCACATCTGCCACTGCGGGATGGGTGAAAAAGAACTCCTCCAGCTCCCGGGGATAAACATTCTCGCCGCCACGGATGATCATGTCCTTGTTCCGTCCGACGATACAGACGTAACCCTGCTCATCCATGCTCGCCAGGTCGCCGGTGTGCATCCAGCCCTGCGCATCGATCGCCTCGGCCGTGCCCTTGGGGTTGTTCCAGTAGCCGAGCATCACGCTGTAACCGCGCGTGCACAATTCGCCGATGGTGCCGCGAGGGACAACCTCGCCGTTCCCGTCGATGATCTTGCTCTCCAGTTGCGGCTGGGTACGCCCAACGGTGGTGACGCGCAACTCCAGTTCATCCGTGGGACCGGTCTGCAACGACACCGGGCTGGTTTCCGTCATGCCGTAGGCAATCTGCACTTGGGCCATGTGCATCTCGCTGATGACCCGCCGCATCACCTCGATCGGACAGGTGGCTCCGGCCATGATCCCGGTGCGCAGGCTGGACAGGTCGAAATCCCCGCGCTGCGGCTGGTCCAGCATGGCGATGAACATGGTGGGGACGCCGTACAGCGCGGTGGCTCTTTCTTCGGCCACGGTCCGTAGCGTCAGCAACGGATCGAAGGCATCGTTGGGGTAGATCATGGTACTGCCGTGGGTCATGCACCCCAGGTTACCCATGACCATGCCGAAGCAGTGATACAACGGCACCGGGATCACCAGACGATCGTCGGCGGTCAGGCCGAGGCTTTCACCGACCATGTAACCGTTGTTGAGAATGTTCCGGTGACTGAGGGTCGCGCCCTTGGGAAATCCGGTGGTGCCGGAGGTGTACTGGATATTCACCGGCTGCTCGAAATGCAGGCTGCCCTGGCGCTCGGCCAATTGCCCAGGCGAGATGGCTGCACCGAGGTCGGCCAGCTGCGACCAGGGCAGGAAGCCTGAAGGCGGCTGGGAATCGAGGCTGATCACGCCGCGCAGATCCGGCAAGCATTCGCTTCGCAGTTGGCCGATCGATTGCTCTGCCAGTTCCGGCGCCAATGCCTGCAACATGGCGTGGTAATCCGAAGTCTTGAAAGCCCCCGCACACACCAGCCAGCGGCATCCGGACTGCTTGAGCACATACTCCAGTTCCGAGGCCCGATAGGCCGGGTTGATGTTGACGAGGATCACGCCGATCTTCGCGCTGGCAAACTGGGTAATGCACCACTGCGCGCAATTGGGTGCCCATATGCCTAGCCGATCGCCGGTTTCCAAACCCAGCGCGAGCATGGCCCGGGCGTGCAAATCGACCGCCGCGGCCAATTCGCGCCAGCTGTAGCGCAATGATTGGTGGCGAACCACCAGCGCTTCGCCGTCAGGAAAGTCGGTCACCGTCTGGTCAAACGCCTCGCCGATGGTTTGGGCCAGCAAGGCCTTGGCCTGGGAACCGCAGGTATAGCTGAGTTGCGTATGCGAACCGGGTTGATCCATGACGCCCCCTGTTGTCTTTATTAGTGGGTGTATCGGTGGAATCTCACGACTTCGAAAGCTGTTCAAGCGGCCTTACTCTGGCCCAAGTTGACGTTAACGTAAAGAGCGATTGACAGCCATGGGTCGCGCGCTTACGTTAACGTAAAGGTGAGAGCGCTCCCGCCGCTCCCCGCACCCGACAAAAAATCCAAAAGGTGTCCCATGACCTACCCATCCCTGAATTTTGCCCTCGGCGAAACTATCGATATGTTGCGCGACCAGGTGCAATCCTTCGTCAAGGCAGAGTTGGCGCCTCGGGCGGCGCAGATCGACATCGACAATCTGTTCCCCGCCGATATGTGGCGCAAGTTCGGCGACATGGGCCTGCTGGGCATCACCGTCCCGGAAGAATATGGCGGCGCTGGCCTGGGTTATCTGGCCCATGTGGTGGCGATGGAAGAAATCAGCCGCGGCTCGGCCTCGGTCGCCCTCTCCTACGGCGCCCACTCCAACCTGTGCGTCAACCAGATCAATCGCAACGGCAACCATGAGCAGAAAACCAGATACCTGCCCAAGCTGATCAGCGGCGAACACATCGGCGCCCTGGCCATGAGCGAACCGAACGCCGGCTCCGATGTGGTCTCGATGAAACTGCGCGCAGACAAACGCGGCGACCGCTACGTTCTCAACGGCAGCAAGACCTGGATCACCAACGGGCCTGACGCCAACACCTATGTGATCTACGCCAAGACCGACCTGGAAAAAGGCGCCCACGGCATTACCGCGTTCATCGTCGAACGCGACTGGAAAGGCTTCAGCCGCAGCAACAAGTTCGACAAGCTCGGCATGCGCGGCTCCAACACCTGTGAGCTGTTTTTCGACGACGTCGAGGTGCCGGAAGAAAACATCCTCGGCGTACTCAATGGTGGCGTGAAGGTCCTGATGAGTGGCCTCGATTATGAACGCGTGGTCTTGTCCGGCGGCCCGACCGGAATCATGCAGGCCTGCATGGACCTGATCGTGCCCTATATCCATGATCGCAAGCAGTTCGGCCAGAGCATTGGCGAATTCCAGCTGATCCAGGGCAAGGTTGCGGATATGTACACCCAGCTCAACGCCAGCCGCGCCTACCTGTATGCGGTGGCCCAGGCCTGCGAGCGCGGCGAAACCACGCGCAAGGACGCCGCCGGGGTGATTCTCTACAGCGCCGAACGCGCGACGCAAATGGCCCTCGATGCCATCCAGATCCTGGGCGGCAATGGCTATATCAATGAATTCCCGGCCGGGCGCCTGCTTCGTGACGCCAAGCTGTATGAAATCGGCGCCGGCACCAGTGAGATCCGACGGATGCTGATCGGCCGCGAACTGTTCAACGAAACCCGCTAACGGAGCTGACCATGGCCACGCTGCACACTCAGCTCAACCCACGCTCACCGGAATTCAGCGCCAACCGCAACGCAATGCTCGGCCAGGTCGAGGCGCTGCGTACCTTGCTCGCCCACGTCCAGCAAGGCGGCGGAGCCAAGGCCCAGGAACGGCATACCTCACGGGGCAAATTGTTGCCCAGGGAACGCATCAATCGCTTGCTCGACCCGGGTTCGCCGTTCCTGGAGATCAGTCCGCTGGCGGCTTACGAGGTGTACGGCGAAGACGTTCCGGCCGCCGGCGTGATCGCCGGGATCGGCCGCGTGGAAGGCGTCGAATGCATGATTGTCGCCAACGACGCGACCGTCAAAGGTGGTTCGTATTACCCGCTGACGGTGAAAAAACACCTGCGCGCCCAGACCATCGCCCAACAGAACCGCCTGCCCTGCATCTACCTGGTGGATTCCGGCGGTGCCAACCTGCCGCGACAGGACGAGGTGTTCCCCGACCGTGAGCATTTTGGCCGGATCTTCTTCAACCAGGCCAACATGAGTGCCCAGGGCATCCCGCAAATTGCCGTGGTCATGGGTTCCTGCACCGCTGGCGGCGCGTACGTGCCGGCGATGGCGGACGAGGCGATCATGGTCCGCCAGCAGGCAACGATTTTCCTCGCCGGCCCGCCGTTGGTAAAAGCGGCGACTGGAGAGGTGGTCAGTGCCGAGGACCTGGGCGGCGCCGACGTGCACTGCAAGATTTCCGGTGTCGCCGACCATTACGCCGACAGCGACGAACACGCCCTGGCGCTGGCCCGTCGCAGCGTGGCCAACCTCAACTGGCGCAAGCTCGGTGATGTGCAGCAACGCGCGCCCATCGCCCCGCTGTATTCGAGTGAGGAGCTGTACGGCGTGGTTTCGGCCGACGCGAAGCAGCCATTCGACGTGCGGGAAGTGATCGCACGTCTGGTGGACGGCTCGGTGTTCGACGAGTTCAAAGCCCTGTTCGGAACGACCCTGGTGTGCGGTTTCGCCCACTTGCACGGTTACCCGGTCGCCATCCTGGCCAACAACGGCATCCTGTTCGCCGAGGCCGCACAAAAAGGCGCGCACTTCATCGAACTGGCCTGCCAGCGCGGCATACCGCTGTTGTTCCTGCAGAACATCACCGGCTTCATGGTCGGTCAGAAATACGAAGCCGGCGGCATCGCCAAACACGGCGCAAAACTGGTGACCGCGGTGGCCTGCGCCCGAGTGCCGAAATTCACCGTGATCATCGGCGGCAGTTTCGGCGCCGGTAACTACGGCATGTGCGGCCGCGCCTATGACCCGCGCTTTTTGTGGATGTGGCCGAATGCGCGGATCGGCGTGATGGGCGCCGAACAGGCGGCCGGCGTGCTGGTGCAGGTCAAACGCGAACAGGCCGAACGCAGCGGCCAGCCGTTCAGCGCAGTTCAGGAGGTCGAGATCAAGCAACCGATCCTCGACCAGTACGAAGAACAGGGGCATCCCTACTATTCCAGCGCGCGGCTGTGGGATGACGGCGTCATTGACCCGGCGCAGACGCGCGATGTGCTGGGCCTGGCCTTGTCCGCGTCGCTGAACGCGCCCATCGAACCGAGCCGCTTCGGCGTGTTCAGGATGTAACCGGGGAACGCCCATGAATCATTACAACACGCTCCAATTGCAGATGGACCCGCGCGGCTTCGCCACCTTGTGGCTCGACCGCGAGTCGAAAAACAACGCGTTCAACGCCGAGATGATCCGCGAGCTGATCCTCGCCCTGGACCAGGTCGGCAGCGATCCGACCCTGCGCTTCCTGCTGATCCGTGGTCGTGGCAAACACTTCAGCGCCGGCGCCGACCTGACCTGGATGCAGCAATCGGCCGAACTCGATTACCACACCAACCTCGACGACGCTCGGGAACTGGCGGAGCTGATGTACAACCTGGCCAAGCTGAAGATCCCGACACTCGCCGTTGTCCAGGGCGCGGCATTCGGCGGCGCGCTGGGTTTGATCAGCGCCTGTGACATGGCCATCGGTGCCGATGATGCGCAGTTCTGCCTGTCCGAAGTACGCATCGGCCTGGCGCCGGCCGTGATCAGCCCATTCGTGGTGCAGGCCATCGGCGAACGGGCGGCACGGCGTTACGCCCTGACGGCTGAACGTTTCGGTGGGCAACGGGCGAAGGAAATCGGTTTGCTGGCGGACAGTTACCCGGCCGAGACCCTGGATGATCAGCTCGGCAAGTGGATCGACAACCTGCTGCTCAACAGTCCGGCGGCCATGCGCGCCAGCAAGGAACTGCTGCGCGAAGTCGGCAACGGTGCGTTGACCCCGGCGTTGCGGCGCTACACCGAAAATGCCATCGCGCGGATACGGGTCAGCCCCGAAGGCCAGGAAGGCCTGCGGGCGTTCCTGCAAAAACGACCGCCGAGCTGGCAAGCCGAGTCCAACCACAAGGAGCCGCGTCGATGAGCGCCCCTGCCCTCACTACCCTGTTGGTCGCCAACCGCGGCGAAATCGCCTGCCGCGTCATGCGCACGGCCAAGGCCATGGGCCTGACCACCGTTGCGGTGCACAGCGCCACCGACCGTGACGCGCGTCATAGCCGGGAAGCCGACGTGCGTGTCGATCTGGGCGGCAGCAAGGCCGCCGACAGCTATTTGCAAATCGACAAACTGATCGCTGCGGCGCAAGCCAGTGGCGCCCAGGCTATCCACCCAGGCTACGGTTTTCTTTCCGAGAATGCCGGGTTCGCCAGGGCCATCGAAAATGCCGGGTTGATCTTTCTCGGCCCACCCGCCTCGGCCATCGAAGCCATGGGCAGCAAGTCCGCCGCCAAGGCCTTGATGGAAACCGCCGGCGTGCCGCTGGTACCCGGCTATCACGGTGAAGCCCAGGATCTGGAGACGTTCCGCGCCGCCGCCGAGCGCATCGGTTATCCGGTGCTGCTCAAGGCCACGGCAGGCGGCGGCGGCAAGGGCATGAAGGTCGTCGAGGAGGTCAGCCAACTGGCCGAGGCATTGGCCTCCGCGCAGCGCGAGGCGCAGTCCTCGTTCAGCGATGCGCGAATGCTGGTGGAAAAATACCTGCTCAAGCCACGCCACGTGGAAATCCAGGTGTTCGCCGACCGGCACGGCAACTGCCTGTATCTCAACGAACGCGACTGCTCGATCCAGCGTCGCCATCAGAAGGTCGTGGAGGAGGCATCGGCGCCGGGCCTGAGCCAGGAATTGCGCCGGGCGATGGGCGAAGCCGCCGTACGGGCGGCCAAGGCGATCGGCTATGTCGGCGCGGGTACGGTGGAGTTTCTGCTGGATTCGCGAGGCGAATTCTTCTTCATGGAAATGAATACCCGGCTGCAGGTCGAGCATCCGGTGACCGAAGCGATTACCGGGCTCGACCTGGTAGCCTGGCAAATCCGCGTCGCCCAGGGCGAGCCATTGCCGATCACCCAGGAGCAGGTGCCGCTGCTGGGTCACGCCATCGAAGTACGTCTGTACGCCGAAGATCCGGCCAATGATTTTCTTCCCGCCACGGGGCGCTTGTCGCTGTATCGCGAGTCGGCCGAAGGCCCAGGTCGCCGGGTAGACAGTGGTGTTGACGAAGGCGATGAGATCTCGCCCTTCTACGACCCGATGCTCGGCAAGTTGATTGCCTGGGGGGAAAACCGTGAACAGGCACGTTTGCGGTTGTTGGCCATGCTCGATGAGTTCGCCATCGGCGGGCTGAAAACCAACATCGGTTTTCTCCGCCGTATCATCGCTCACCCCGCCTTCGCGGCGGCGGAACTGGACACCGGTTTCATCCCGCGTTACCAGGCGCAATTGTTGCCGGAGCCGGGCGAACTGGACGACGATTTCTGGCGCGCTGCGGCCCAGGGTTTCGCCTTGAACCTGACGCCACGTGTCCGCGCCGATGACAGCAACTCGCCATGGGCCGCTACCGCCGGGCTGCGCCTGGGGCTGCCAGCGGAAATCACCCTGCACCTGAGTTGCGATGGCCAGGACCGCGCCGTGACGCTGGATGTTGCTGGTCGCGGCGCCGAGCTCAGGGGCGAGCACTTGATCATCGAGCACAACGGTGTGCGCCGCGAACATCGAGCCATTCGCCACGGCGACAGTCTCTACTTGCAATGGAAGGGCGATCTGTATCGAGTCGACTCCTACGACCCGCTGGCGGCGGCCGAGGCCAGCCACAGCCAGCAGGGCGGCCTGGTCGCCCCCATCAATGGAAGCATCGTTCGGGTGCTGGTGAGCGCTGGCCAGGCGGTGGAAGCCGGCGCGCAACTGGTGGTGCTGGAGGCGATGAAAATGGAGCACAGCATCCGCGCGCCCAAGGCTGGCGTGATCAAGGCGGTGTATTGCCAGGAGGGAGAGATGGTCAGCGAGGGCAGCGCGCTGGTGGAACTGGAAGAATAGACATTCGGCCCGGTTTCCGGGCCGATCCAGTCAGAATCTGATGGTTGCCTGTACGACCACGCCGATGATGCGGCATTGGTCGGTAAACAGGGTTTTCGGATAAGTCGGATTGAGCGGAACCAGGTAACGCTGCCCGCTCTCTTCCATCAACTTGCGGAAAGTCGCTTCGCTGCTGCCTGGCAATCGGGCAATCACCAGTTTGCCGGGCACCGCTTCGATCGCCTGATCCACCAGGATCGACATGCCCTCGGGAATGCTCAAGCCGCTTGGCGCCGTCATCGCATCCCCCATCACCACCAGCCAGAACGCGTCGCCCCGTGCATGGTAATCCGTCAGCTCATAGCGCGGCTGGCCGTAGTCCGCGACATTCTCTTCGCGAACGAGACCGATGTCGCGCCAGTCACTGACCGGGTAGCGAAAGTACGGGTTGTACTTCTGCGCCAGGGCCATCCCCTCGTCGGTGGAAGTGTCCGGCTCGCGGATCACCATTGCCACCTCGAGGAACTCCAGCCCCAGCTCCTGCAGCACCCGGTTCATGTCTCCAAGACTGGGTTGTCGGCGCTTGGTCAGCCAATGGCCGACCCCACCCTGAGACATCCCCAGACGCTCTGCGAGCACCACTTGCGTGATGTGCTGCTCCTTCATCCTGGCCTTGACCAACTCTATCCATTTATCCATGAGCGGCACGATACGTGGCTGACGCCGTCCAGCAAAACACAAGTTGTAGTATTTAAATTATCGTCACAATTACGCCGAGTACTAAGCTGGGATCAGGATTTCCAAACCCGCACGGAGAAACTCGACATCATGGACAAGCCCAACAACGATGAGCCCGCAGCCCCCTCGAACAACCCATTTTCGTCGCTTCAGGATTGTCCGGCGGCCAAACGCGCCCTGGACCACTACCTGAAACCGGATATTGCCGACAACCCGGCGGAACATCGCTTCTTCGACGTCAACCGAAACATCAGTGGGGAGGAAGCCCTGGTTCATGCTTGCGACCTGCTACGTTGTGCAGCCGCTACCGCCCACGAATCCGCCAGCCGATTGAACGGCCCGAGCCGTGACCTGGCATTTTCGGTGGTGCATATGATCGACCTGGTCAAGGTCATGCTCGACCGGACCCTGGACGGCTACCCGGCACGCTAGCCGCAACGCTTGAAATGACGCCGCGAACGCGGGCCACGAGAAATAATTTCCAATTGAGGCAATAAAAACATTTGACTTGCAAATGATAATGATTATTATTGCATCAGCTGGTCGCGAGATCAGTCGATAGCCCAGAGGACCTTAGGTCGGACCTCTGGAATATCTCCTCATCAGGCTAATCACGGTTTTTGACCCGGCTTTTTGCCGGGTCTTTTTTTGCCGATTTTTCGGCTTATGGCTTCAGGCTAATGAAGTCTTTGGATGCTGCTGATTCGATGACGGCGATGATAGCAAACGCACTTCGCTCGCCAAAGCATCTGCGCTGCAACAGAGTAAATGAACGACAGTCAGCACTTGAGAATCATTCAGCGACTGTCTAATCTGCTTCTGCGTCCAGGGAGGGCGCCCCCTTCTTTTCATGGCGCTAATCGTCCCGGTTCGCCCGTCCTGCGTGTAAAGTAACGGCCACAAGATCCTCTACCGGAACCGTGACCGTGGCTAAATCTTCCTTTGATATCAGCGCCAACTTCGACAGTGGCAATATTGACGTCGTGGACATCAGCAGCCCGTTGCAGTCGCTGCTGAAAATCAGGCCAGACACCCGAAGCGCGCATTTCCAATGGTTTCATTTCAAGGCCAGTGGCCTGCACGTCGGCCAGGAATATTCCTTCCGCCTGCTCAACGCCAGCCAATCGTCCTACAACAAGGCGTGGACAGGCTACCAAGCCGTAGCGTCCTACGATCACGTCAACTGGTTCCGTATTCCTACGCAATTCGAGGGCGATGCCCTGCGCTTTCATCTGGAAGCCGAACAGCCCCACGCCTGGTTTGCCTATTTCGAACCCTACAGCCGCGGCCGTCACGACTGGCTGATCGAACAGGCGCAGCACAAGGCCGGTACCGAACTGCTGGCGACCGGCAAAAGCGTCGAGGGCCGTGATATTCAATTGCTGCGCAAAGGCAGCGGTGCCGAGGGCCGACGCAAGATCTGGATCATTGCGCAGCAGCACCCCGGCGAGCACATGGCCGAGTGGTTCATGGAGGGAGTAATCGAACGTCTCCAGCACCAGGACGACGCCCAGCTGAACCGTTTGCTCGCCAAGGCCGATCTGTACCTGGTGCCGAACATGAATCCGGATGGCGCGTTCCACGGGCACCTGCGCACCAACGCGATGGGCCAGGACCTCAACCGGGCCTGGCAGAGCGCCAGTCCGCAAATCAGCCCCGAGGTCTATTTCGTACAGCAGCAGATGGAAAAGTACGGCGTCGATCTGTTCCTCGATGTCCACGGTGACGAAGAGATACCCCACGTCTTCACCGCCGGTTGCGAAGGCAACCCTGGTTATACGCCACGCATCGCCGAACTCGAAGAGCGCTTTCGCAGCCGCCTCAAGCACCAGACCAAGGACTTCCAGACCGCCCATGGCTACACCCGCGACGAACCGGGCCAGGCCAACATGACCTTGGCCTGCAACGCCGTCGGGCAAAAATATGATTGCCTGTCCCTGACCCTGGAAATGCCGTTCAAGGACCACGACGACCACCCGAACCCACGCACGGGCTGGTCCGGCAAACGCTCAATGCAACTGGGCAAGGACGTGCTGAGCACGGTCGAGGACATCATCGACGAATTGCGCTGAGATTCCCCGGCGCCCCGCTCCCCGTGGCGAGGGAGCTTGCTCCCGCTGGGTGGCGTAGCCACCCCGAATGGCTCGATGCAGTTTTTCAGACATATCGCGTCAGCCGGTTTTACGACGGCTGCGCCGCCGAGCGGGAGCAAGCTCCCTCGCCACGGGTTATGCGTCATTCCTTGCCGCGCAACATGCTGCCCAACACCTCATCCCGGCGCACCCACCCATGGAACAGCGCCGCCGCCAGATGCACCAGCACGGTCAGGAACAACAGATAGGCCAGGTAGCCATGGGCCTTGCGCAGCCACGCAAAAGTCTGGGCATCCGCTGGCAGGATGGAGGGCAACCGCAGCGATTCGCTAAGCATCACCGGGTCGCCTGCTGCCGAAATCATGCTCCAGCCCAACAGCGGCAGGATCAGCATCAAGGCGTACAGCAAGACATGCGAGGCCTTGGCCGCCAATACCTGCCACCCCGGCAGATCGGCTGGCAGCGGCGGCGTACGGCGAGTGAAGCGCACCACCAGGCGCACGATCACCAGCAACAGAATCGCGATGCCCAGAGGTTTGTGCAGCTGGAGCAACCATTCGTGGCGCTCGGACACCGAGGCGACCATGCCTGCGCCGATAAACAGCATGGCGATGATCATCAGGGCCATCAGCCAGTGCAGCAGCCGGGCCAGCGGTGCGAAGTGTCGAGGGGCGTTCATTGACGGGACTCCTGGGTAGCGGGCAATTGGCTGACTTCGCTGGTGCGCCGCAGATAGGAACTGGCATAGGCTGCCGAGCGGGCGGCCAGCAGCGGATCATCCGAGCCTTCGATGCCACTGGGCAGGATCAGCGGGTCATAGTTGATGTCGCGGCAATCCCCGTTGTCCTGCGCCTGGGCGCGCTCCAGTACCAGGGTACCGGCGTTGAGCACCTTGCGGTCGCCGGGCCAGGCCTTGCTGGCGTCGTTGACCGGGTCGCCCGGATTGGCCAGGGTAATGTTCAGCTGCCAGCGCAGTGGCCCGGCAGCCAGGCGTTTCGTCAGGTCCTGCTCAAGGAAGTCAGCGCCTTGGGGCGGCGTGGTCTGAGCCGCGTCCTGGCGCGTTGGTACTACCGCCCAGCGCACCGCCTGGCGCTCCCCCGAGGGGTTCACCAGATAGAACGCGTTAATCCCGTTATAAGTTTCGGTGGCATAGCTGGCCGACGGTTTTGCGGTCTTGATCCAATGCAGGAACGGCATCGCCTCGGGATGCGCGGCAAAAAATGCCGGCATCGCCGCGGGGTTCGGTTTACCCGTGGCCGGATCCGGCGACTGGGCCTGTTGGAGCTGGAAGAACGCCTCGGGCGTCCCCACCGGGAAAACCGGCATGCTGTTCATGCCCGTGCGCCATTGCTGGCCATCGGACTGGGTAAAACGCAACGCCAGGCTGCGGATCGGCACGCTGCCATCGGGTGCGTAGGGGTTGCCGCTGGGCAGTGCAAAACGGCCCACCACCGGCGTCCGCGCATCGTTGAACACCTGCGCGCTGGAGTAGGCTCGCGCCTCGCCGCTGTTCTCAAAATAGCCCGCAACACAGACACCTTTGGAGTGATTGCGCCGAAAACCCGGATGAACCCCGTTATTGGTTTCCAGCACGTTGACCAAGGCCTTGGGCGTCAGCCGTTGCGGGTCCAGGGTACCGTTCACGTAAGCGAATGCCCCGGCCAGCGCCGCGACGACCGCGGCGATGCCGGTCAGGCGCAACGCCAGGCTGGCAGCGCTCAACGGCGGCCGACTCGATTCAGAAGAAGGGTCAACCATTTGCAGACTCCAGGGCTCACGGCCATCTGTGAAAAGGACCTGTCAGACGAAAGCCCGACGGGTTTATTCCCACGTCGCGTATTTAATTTTCCTGCGCTGGAATAATCTCGTTCCCGGGTCGTCTTTCCAGTCCCAACTCAGCGATTGCCCAACGAAGCTGCCCGCCCATGAACGAACTCGACGACCAGTTGCGCCTGCTCATCCCACGGCTACGACGTTTTGCCGTGTCGCTGACTCGCAACCCCAGCAATGCCGATGACCTGGTGCAGGCGTGCCTGGAGCGGGCCTTGTCGAAATGGACCGACAAGCGCCCGGACGGCGACCTGCGGGCCTGGCTGTTTTCGATTCTCTACCGGCAGTTCCTCGACGCCCATCGCCGCTCCCGACGTTATGCGCGGATGCTCGAACTGTTCACCGGCCGCGACGATGCGCACCCTTCGGCCGAACGCAGTGTCATCGCCCAATCGTCACTCCAGGCCTTCGATCAACTGCCCACCGAGCAACGCGCGCTGCTGTTATGGGTCTCGGTGGAAGGCTTGAGCTACCAGCAAGTGGCCGACATCCTGGACGTGCCGACGGGCACCGTGATGTCGCGTCTGTCCCGTGCGCGCCAAGCGTTGCGTCAACTCAGCGAAGGCGAAATCGCCCGCCCTGCCCTGCGGATACTCAAATGATCAGCATGCCCCCCAGCGACAGCGACCTGCACGCCTATGTCGATCGACAGCTCAGCGAAGACGACCAACGCCAGGTGCAGATCTACCTCGACAGCCATCCCGATGTCGCCGCGCGGGTCCGCGGATGGCAGCAAGACACCCAGCATTTGCGCGCGGCCATGAGCGCGGCCCTGCAGCAATCACACAACCCTGGCCTGGATCCAGCGATCATCCGGCAACGCCTCAGGCATCGGTCCCGACGCCAGCTGGCCAGTGCGGCGGTGCTGGTGCTGGCGGTCGGGGTCGGCGGATTTGGCGGATGGCAGGCACGGCAGATGACCCTGCTCAGCGCCGCAGCACCCATGGCTGATGCGCTGCAGGCCTACCGCTTGATTGCCCAGCAGGGCGTCCTGCCCGCCGACTACCAGACGGGCGACGAGCAAAGCATGCAAGGCTGGCTCGACCGCTACTTCACCCAGGCCGACCGCCTGCCGGATCTCTCGGCGGCGGGCTTCAAGCCGGTCAGCGGACGATTGCTCAGTACTGACCAAGGCGCCGCGGCGATGGTGGTCTATCAGGACCCGAGCGGCCTGAAGATCAGTTTCTACGTGCGCCCACCTGGCCCGAAAAACTACCTGCTGCCCCGTGGCAGCCGGCGCGACGGTGAATTGCAGGCCGAATACTGGTCCGGGCCGGGATACAACTATGCGATGGTCATCCCGAGTGATATGCCGGCGGCGCAGAAGCTCAAGCAAACCCTGAAATTCTAACAGCGCCAACCCCTGTGGGAGCGAGCTTGCTCGCGATGGCGGTGGTTCAGTTGGAAATAATCTCGACTGACCCACCGTTATCGCGAGCAAGCTCGCTCCCACAAAGGATATAGGCCGTTCTTGGGTTTGTACTCACCCCTGCCTGAACACCTGCGAAGGCCTGCGCAGCAGCGGGTCGAACGGGTTGATGCGCGGACCGATCGCCGCGGCTTCGCGCTTGAGCATCTCCACCACCGTCGGCAGGCGATCCGGCCCGAGCCGGTCGCTGATGGTCGCCACGCTCAGCGCTGCGACGGCCCGGCCTTCACGATCGAGAATGGGCACCGCGACCCCGGCCATGCCTTGCAACACACCGGTGTTGCGTCCGGCGTAGCCGAGTGTCCGCACGTTCTCGACCTCGGTGCGCAGGAAGACTTCATCGTACAAATGAAAATCCTTGAGCCGCGGCAGGTTGTAATGGATCACCGTGTCGCGCTCTTCCTCTGGCAGGAATGCCAGGATCGCCAGGCTGCCCTGTCCCACGCCCAGTGCCACGCGACCGCCGATGTCGCCGGTGAACGTGCGAATCGGAAACGGCCCCTCGCTGCGATCCAGGCAGATGGCATCGAAACCGCAGCGCGCCAGCAGAAACAGCGAATCCCCCAGCGACGCCGACAGCCGCAACATGGCGGGCCTGGCCAGTTCACGCAGGTTACCGGTATTGCCGGCGCGGGCAGCCAGGGCAAAGAAGTCCAGGCTGAGCCGATAGCGTTTGCTGCGCGCATCCTGCTCGACCATGCCCTCGTCCATCAGGTTGCGCAGCAAGCGGTGCGTGGTCGGCTGGGACAGGCCGATGCGCTGGGCCAGTTGCGTCACGCGCTCACCGCCTTCAACGGTCTCGCCCAGGCTGCGCAGCACCGCGAACAGCCGTGAGACCGAGCCGACCCCAACTTCACCTTTATCTATATTCCGCTGAGTGGAATCAGGCATGTCATTTCTCTTCAGATAATTTACTCACCGGATGAAACTGAAAATAGTCGCCGTCTCAGTGAAATAGTCCATTGAGCCCATCCTATTCTTCGTCCTACTCTGCGTCCATACAGGGGCGATTCGAACAACAGCGGCAGCCGACTTGATCTCGAGCGCCAACGCACCCCGCGACATCCTTTCGTATCTGCCCATACAAAAAAGCGCGCCTCGCGGCGACGCATAACAATCTCAGGTGGAGCGCAGTCATGGCTTTCGTGCAACTTGAAAACTTGAGCAAACGTTACGGCGACCTCGACGCTGTGGTCGCCACCAACCTCTCGGTGGAAAAAGGCGAGTTCGTCTCCCTGCTGGGGCCTTCAGGTTGCGGCAAGACCACGACCCTGCAAATGATCGCCGGCTTCGTCGAAGCCAGCAGCGGGCGCATCCTCCTCGACGGTCGCGACATCACTCACGCCAAGCCGGCCAGCCGGGGCCTGGGCGTGGTGTTCCAGAGCTACGCGCTGTTTCCCCACATGACCGTCAAGGACAACGTTGCCTTCGGCTTGCGTATGCGCAAAGTGCCGAGCACCGAATTGCAGACACGGGTCGATCGGGTACTCAAGCTGGTGCGCCTCGACCAGCACGCCGAGCGCTACCCGCGGGAACTCTCCGGCGGCCAGCGCCAGCGTGTGGCTTTGGCCCGGGCGCTGGTGATCGAACCGCCAGTGCTGCTACTCGACGAACCGTTGTCCAACCTCGACGCCAACTTGCGCGAGGAGATGCAGTTCGAGATCCGCCGCATCCAGCGCGAGGTCGGCATCACTACGTTGATGGTGACGCATGACCAATCCGAGGCGCTGTCGATCAGCGACCGGGTGGTGGTGATGCAGGCCGGGCGCATCACCCAGATCGACGCGCCCTACACGCTTTATGAACATCCGCGCACCGAGTTCATTTCCGGTTTTGTTGGCAAAGCCAACCTGCTCCCGGGCCAGCGGGACAGCGCCGGCGTCGTGCAAGTCTGTGGCGCCGGTCAAGGCGAGCTGACCCTGAGCCTGCGCCCGGAGAAGATCGATCTGTGCGCCGCCGGCGCGGGGCGGCTGCAAGGCGCTGTCACCAGCCGTTTTTTCCTCGGCAGCCAATGGCTGTACGGCGTCGGCACCCACCTGGGCGAGCTCAGCGTGGTGCGCCGCAACGACGGCTCGGCGCCCCTGACCGAAGGCACCGCCGTCGGCCTGGACTGGGATCCGGCGCTGCTGCGGGTGCTGAGCGTGGACGAGGTGTCGGCATGAAGCTGATCGATGCCATCAAGCGCGGCCGCCAGGGTTACCTGATGTCGGCCCCGGCCCTGGCCTTGTACCTGAGCCTGCTGGTCATTCCCCTCGGGTTGACGCTGGTGTTGTCGTTCAACGTCTTCGACTACGGCTCGGGCATCAACAGCGAGGCCTACACGTTCGAGCATTACACCAGCCTGCTGGGCGATCCGTACTTTTATGAAATCTTCCTGCGCACGTTGTGGATCAGCGCCCTGACCACCGTGCTCTGCGTGCTGATCGGCGTGCCCGAGGCCTACATTCTCAGCCGCATGGGCGCGCCCTGGCGCTCGATTTTCCTGATTCTGATCCTCACGCCGCTATTGATCTCAGTGGTGGTGCGGGCCTTCGGCTGGAGCCTGCTGCTCGGCGCCGACGGCCTGGTCAACCAGACGTTGCAGGCCCTTGGCGGCTCGCCGATGAAGCTGCTCTACACGCCGTTTGCCGTGGTCATCGCCCTGGTCCATGTGATGTTGCCGTTCATGATCATTCCGGTGTGGACCTCGTTGCAAAAACTCGACCCGGCCGCCGAACAGGCCGCGCTGTCCCTGGGCGCGAGCCAGTTCACGGTGATCCGCAAGGTCGTGTTGCCGCAGATCATGCCCGGCGTGCTGTCCGGCACCCTCATTGTGTTCGGCCTCGCCGCCAGTTCTTTCGCGATACCCGGCCTGCTCGGCGGGCGTCGCTTGAAGATGGTCGCCACGCTGATCTACGACCAGTACCTGTCGGAACTCAACTGGCCCATGGGCGCGGCCATTGCCGTCGCGCTGCTGCTGCTCAACCTGCTGATCATGCTCTCGTGGAACCGCATGATCGAAGGCCGCTACAAGAAATCATTGGGGTAATTCTTCATGTCCAGGAACGGTCCTTTCGCCCTGTTGTTTCACGCCCTGGTCGTGGTGTTCATGCTGGCGCCACTGGTGGTGGTCTGCCTGGTGGCCTTCACCCCGGAAAACACCCTGAGCCTGCCCACCACGGAGTTTTCCCTGCGCTGGTTCCGTGCCGTGTTCGAGCGCGCGGATTTTGTCGATGCGTTCTACAACAGCCTGGTCCTGGCGTTCTGCGCGGCGTCGCTGGCGACATTGATCGCGGTGCCGGCGGCGCTGGCAATCACCCGGCTGGAGTTTCCTGGCCGGGATTTTTTCAACGGCCTGTTCCTGTCGCCGATCATCATTCCGCACCTGGTGCTGGGCGTCGCGTTACTGCGCCTGTTTGCGCTGATGGGCGTGAACGGCAGTTTTACCTGGCTGATCTTCGCCCACGTGCTGGTGATCACGCCCTATGTGCTGCGCCTGGTGCTGGCGTCGGCCATCGGCCTGGACCGCAGCGCCGAACAGGCTGCGCAATCGCTGGGCGCGGGGCGCTTCACCCTGTTCCGGCAGATCACCTTGCCGATGATTCTGCCGGGCGTGGCCGGAGGCTGGTTGCTGGCGTTCATCAACAGCTTCGATGAAGTCACGCTGTCGATCTTCGTCACCTCGCCGGCCACGCAAACCCTGCCGGTGCGCATGTATGTGTACGCCACCGAATCCATCGACCCGATGATGGCGGCGGTGTCGGCGCTGGTTATCGGGCTGACTGCATTGACGATGATTCTACTCGATCGGGTCTATGGCCTGGATCGGGTCCTGGTGGGCAAACAATGAGGGCGCCATGGCTCTGCTGAAACGACTGGCCGAGCGCGATCGCCCGGCCCTGGACTTCACGCTCGACGGCTTGCCTGCCAGCGGTCTGCTCGGCGATACCGTGCTGACCGCCGTGCTGACCTGCGCTGAGCACTTGCGCGGCAGCGACTTCAGCGCGGAGCCCCGGGCCGGTTTCTGCCTGATGGGCGCTTGCCAGGATTGCTGGGTCCGATTGGGCGACGGCCGCCGCGTGCGCGCCTGCTCGACGCTGCTCGAAGCCGGCCAGCAGATCAGCCGCGAACCGGGGCGCAAGGTATGAATGACTTTGGCAGACGCGGCCTCTTCGCGAGCAGGCTCGCTCCCACAGAAGAGCCGGCATCATCACAACCCCATTGTGGGAGCGAGCCTGCTCGCGAAGGCGGCATCAGCCACTCCACCGATCTCCAAGCATCGCCAACGAGGTGGCCATGAACCCCATAGCCATCATCGGCGCCGGCCCCGCCGGCATCCGCGCTGCGCAAACCCTGGTTGCCCATGGCGTGTACCCGGTCCTGCTGGACGAGGCGGCACGCGGCGGCGGTCAGATCTACCGGCGCCAGCCGGCCAACTTCACGCGCACGCCGGCCCAGCTCTATGGCTTCGAAGCGCACAAGGCCAGCGCCCTCCACCAGACCGTGGATGAATTGCGCGAGCAGATCGACTATCGCCCCGACACGCTGGTGTGGAACGCCGAGGGCGGGATGCTGGATACCTTGCATGAAGGCCGCGCCGCGCGCTTGGCGTATGCCAGCGTGATCGTCGCGACGGGCGCCACCGACCGGATCCTGCCGGTCCCTGGCTGGACGCTGCCCGGCGTATACAGCCTGGGCGCGGCGCAGATCGCCTTGAAGTTCCAGGGCTGCGCCATCGGCGAGCGAGTGGTGTTCGCTGGCAGCGGGCCGTTGTTGTATCTGGTGGCGTACCAATACGCCAAGGCCGGCGCCAATGTCGTCGCGGTGCTCGACAGCTCCCCCTTGAGCGCCCAGGCCCGCGCCCTGCCCGGCCTGCTCGCACAACCTGCCACCCTCGCCAAAGGCCTCTATTACCGTGCCTGGCTGACGGCCAAGGGCATCGCCGTGCAGCAAGGCGTCAGCCTTTCGCGCATCGACGGCGAACGCCGGGTGCAGTCGTTGTCATGGCAAAACGGAAAAGGCCAGCACCGGCTCGATTGCGATGCGGTGGCCTTCGCCCACGGCTTGCGCAGCGAAACCCAGCTGGCCGATCTGCTCGGTTGTGAATTTGCCTGGAACCCGCTCAACCGAGCCTGGTTGCCGCAGCGCGACCGCGCCGGGCGCAGCAGCTCGCCAGGGGTCTACCTGGCCGGCGATGGCGCCGGGATCATGGGCGCCGATGCCGCCGAGATGGCCGGCGAACGGGCAGCCCTGGCATTGCTCGAAGATCTCGGCTACCAGGTCGACCCGCAACGCTGCGCCCAGCTGGAACAATCCCTCGAACGCATCGGCCGTTTCCGGCAAGGCCTGGAGCGCGCCTTTGCGTTTCCCGAGGACTGGGCGGACCGCGCCGCTGATGGGCTGATGATTTGCCGCTGCGAAGAAGTCAGCGTCGGTGACATCCGGCAAATCGTGGGTGAAGGCCATTGGGAAATCAACCGGGTCAAGGCCCATTGCCGGGTCGGCATGGGCCGCTGCCAGGGGCGGATGTGCGGTGCCGCGGCGGCGGAAATCATCGCTCGGGAAAGTGGACGCAACGTTCAGGAAATCGGCCGTCTGCGGGCACAGGCGCCGATCAAGCCGGTCCCGTTTGGCCTGGAGGTCGAGTCATGATCGAAGTGGATGCGCTGGTCATCGGCGGCGGTATCGTCGGCGCCTCGGCGGCGTTGTTCCTGAGCCAGGCCGGGCGGAGCGTGGCGCTACTGGAGCGGGACTTCTGCGGTTCGCATTCCAGTGGCGTGAATTACGGCGGCGTACGGCGCCAGGGGCGGTCATTGTCGCAACTGCCGTTGTCGCAACGCGCGCATGAGCTCTGGGCGCGATTGCCGCAACTGATCGGCATCGACGGTGAGTATCAGCGTAGCGGTCATCTGAAGCTGGCCCGCAGCCTCGATGACCTGCGTGCGTTGCATGATTATGCCGCGAGCAGTCATGGTTTCGGCCTGGATCTGCAATTGCTGGATCGCGATGAACTGCGCAGGCGGTTTCCCTGGGTCGGCGATGTCGCGGTCGGCGCTTCGCTGTGCCCGGACGACGGTCACGCCAATCCGCGCCTGGTCTCGCCGGCATTTGCCCAGGCGGCTCGCAGGCATGGCGCAAAGGTTTACGAACAATGCCCGGTCAACCAGGTGACGCACGACGGCCAGCGCTTTGTCGTGCGCACCGAGACAGGCCTTGAACTGCGCGCGCCATGGCTGCTGAACTGCGCCGGGGCCTGGGCGAGTCGGTTCGCCGCGCAGTTTGGCGAGGCCGTACCGATGCACGCCGGACACCCGGCCATGCTGGTCACCGAGCCGCTGCCGGTGGTGATGGACGCCAGCACTGGCGTGGAGGGCGGCGGCATTTATGCGCGCCAGGTCGCCCGGGGCAATTGCGTGTTGGGTGGCGGCCAGGGTTTCGCCCTCGATGACGCCCGCGCCCGCCCCGGCCAGAGCGCCGTCATCGAGATCCTGCGCCAGGCGGTCGAACTCTACCCGTTCCTGGAGGGCGCCCAGGCGATTCGCACCTGGAGCGGCACCGAAGGTTACCTGCCCGATCGCCAACCGGTGATCGGCCCGAGCAGTACCCAGTCCGGTCTGTTGCATGCGTTCGGCTTTGCGGGCGCCGGTTTCCAGATCGGCCCGGCGGTGGGCCAGGCGCTCACTGAGATCATCTGCTGCGGCGCATCAACGACGCCGCTGGATGCGTTTTCCATCACCCGGTTTCACTCCATCTCCGTTGCTTGATAGAGGAAGGTCGCGCCAATGAATAACGTCAAACGCAGTGCACTGTTCGGTTTCTGCTCGCTGGGTTCCGCTTGCCTGGGCGCCCTGCTCCCGGTCACCCAGGCGTTGGCCGAGCCGACGCTTTACCTGGGCATGAACGGCGGCACCATGGAGCGGCTGTATGCCGACAAGGTCCTGCCGGCCTTCGAGAAAGCCAACAACGTCAAGGTAGTGATCGTGCCGGGCACCTCGGCCGACATCCTCGCCAAGGTCCAGGCCAGCAAGGGCAACCCGCAGATGCACGTGATGTTCCTCGACGACGGCATCATGTACCGCGCCATCGCCATGGGGCTGTGCGACAAGCTTGAAGACAGCCCGCCCCTGGCGCAGATTCCGGCCAAGGGCCGGATCAAGGACCAGGCCGTGGCTGTCAGCCTCGGGGTCACCGGGCTTGCTTACAACACGCGGCTGTTCAAGGAAAAAGGCTGGAACACGCCCACCTCGTGGATGGACCTGGCCGACCCGCGGTTCAAGGACAAGGTGGTGTTCCAGTCCATGGCGTCGTCGACCTTCGGCCTGCACGGTTTCCTGATGTTCAACCGGATCCAGGGCGGCAGCGAAACCGACGTCGAACCGGGTTTCAAGGCCTGGCCGAACACGATCGGACGCAACGTGCTGGAGTACATTCCCAGCTCGGCGAAAATCTCCGAAATGCTGCAAACCGACGAAGCCGCGCTGTTCCCGCTGACGCCGACCCAGGTGACCGCCTTGAAACTCAAGGGCATGCCAGTCGAGTATGCACAACCGAAGGAAGGCGCAGTGGTGCTCAACGTTGCGGAATGCGCGGTGGCCCACAACAGCGAACCCGAACTCGCGCAGAAACTTGCCGCGTTCCTGCTGACGCCTGAAGCCCAGGCCATTGCCCTGGAGGAAGGCGACCAGATCCCGTCCAACCCCAACACCCCGACCACTGACAAGACTCGTGGCCAGGTGGAAGCGATGAAGCAATACCTGGAAACCGCGATCGCGGTGGATTGGGACCAGGTCAATGAGCAACGTCCGGCCTGGAACGCGCGGTGGAATCGCAGCATCGAGCGCTAGGCAACAGGCGCCGGTCTTTTTGTTTATCATGCGGGTCAACAACGCCAACGAATTCGGCGCTTGAACCCTGTGGCGAGGGAGCTTGCTCCCGCTGGGCTGCGAAGCAGACCCCGAACCTGGCACCTCGGTGTGTCAGGATGATGGAGTTGCAGCTTTTGGGGCTGCGCTGCAGCCCAGCGGGAGCAAGCTCCCTCGCCACAGGTTCGGTGCCGATTTCGATATTTGCGCTCTTCTCAGCCTATATGCGACCCGCCCATGCACGCCCTCACCCAACTGCGCACCGGCCAGCTGTCAGGCATTACCCGACTGAAGCTCTCATGCGGCCTGACAGAGTTTCCCCGGGAAATTTTCAACCTGGCGGACTCCCTCGAAATTCTCGACCTGAGCGGCAACCAGCTCGATACGCTGCCCGACGACCTGTATCGGCTGCCGTACCTGCGCGTGCTGTTCTGCTCCGACAACCGCTTCACTGAATTGCCCGAATGCCTGGGACGCTGCAGCGCGTTGACCATGATCGGCTTCAAGGCCAACCGCATCGAGCATGTGACCGCCGCGGCTTTGCCGCCACTGCTGCGCTGGCTGATCCTGACCGATAACCGCGTCAGCCAGTTGCCGGATGAACTGGGCCATCGCCCGCACCTGCAAAAGCTGATGCTGGCAGGCAATCGTCTTCAGCAACTGCCCGAGAGCCTCGCCCAGTGTCATCGCCTCGAATTGCTGCGCATCGCCGCCAATCAACTGACCGAATTGCCGTCCTGGTTGTTGGAGCTGCCGAGCCTCAGTTGGCTGGCCTACGCCGGGAATCCCTTGGAAGCCCAGGCCGAGGCCGCCGCGCTGCATGCCGCCACGCCTGTCGACTGGCTGCAACTGAGATTGCAACACACTCTCGGCGAAGGTGCTTCGGGGGTGATTCATCAAGCGCTGTGGCAAGCACCGGGCCGCCCCGCGCGAAACGTCGCGGTCAAGCTGTACAAAGGCCAGATGACCAGCGATGGCTCGCCACTGCATGAAATGCATGCCTGCATCACAGCCGGCAAGCATCCGAACCTGATCGAAGTATTGGGCCAGGTCAGCGGTCATCCCGAGCAGCAGGTCGGGCTGGTGATGGCCCTGATCGGACCCGATTACCGCAACCTGGCCGGGCTGCCGAGCCTGGCGTCCTGCACCCGCGACGTCTACGACGACGAGCTGCGGCTGAGCGCAGCGGCGGCCTTGCGCATCGCCCAAGGCGTTGCGTCGGTGGCGGCGCACCTGCATCGCCAGGGCATCACCCATGGGGATCTGTACGGCCACAATATCCTCTGCAACGACCAGGGCGATTGCCTGCTCGGCGACTTCGGCGCGGCGTCTTTCCATGCCACGGCTGACACGCCGCAAACGCGCGCCCTGCAACGCATCGAGGTGCGGGCGTTCGGGATTCTGCTGGGGGAGTTGCTGGCGCGGATCGAGCCGGCGCTCGCGGATGAGACGCTTGAGCGGTTGCGACAGCTGGAGACGCGCTGTTGTCAGCCGGACGTACTGGCGCGGCCGGGATTTGACGAGATAGCTGGCTTGTTCGGCGACCGTGGCGAGGGAGCTGCCTCCCTCACCACAAGGTAAGTCGCTTAACCGGCCAGGCCGACAAACATGTCCTGCACATCGTCATGGTTGTCGAGGCCTTCCAGGAACGCCTCGACTTCGGCCATCTGCTCGTCGCTCAGGCCGCTGACCGGGTTTTTCGGCTGATAGCCCAATTTGGCCGACAGCACGGTGAAACCCTGCTCCGGCAACGCTTTCTGAACGGCGTCAAGGTCGGCAGGTTCGGTGATAAAAAGCGTCGCCCCGTCTTCGCCCGGCTCGAAATCCTGGGCACCGGCCTCGATGGCGGCCATTTCCGGATCGGCGTCAGGGCTGTCCGGCGCAGCTTCGATCATGCCGACATGGTTGAAATCCCAGGCGACCGAACCGGAAGCACCCAACTGGCCCTTACGGAACGCGACACGGATTTCGGCGACGGTACGGTTGATGTTGTCGGTTACACACTCAACGATCAGCGGCACCTGATGGGGCGCGAACCCTTCGTAGGTCACGCGATGATACTGAACGGTTTCACCGAGCTGGCCGGAGCCTTTCTTGATCGCGCGCTCCAGGGTCTCGCGGGGCATCGAGGCCTTTTTCGCCTGTTCAACCACCAGGCGCAGGTGCGCATTGGTAGCGACATCGGCGCCGTTACGCGCCGCGATGGTGATCTCCTTCACCAGCTTGCCGAAAATCTTGCCTTTGGCGTTGGCAGCCGCTTCTTTGTGTTTAACCTTCCACTGTGCGCCCATTACTCACTCTCTTGTCTGACGCGCCGAGACATCTGCCGGCCGGCGCTGTGGCGCCAAGTTTATACGGCCTAAACCGGCTGATCGACCAAAAAATCGCGCTGGCCAGATCGACATTTTCACAATCTGATGTAGGGGATTTCTGAAAGTGCCGTTCGGGTACACCTTAGTGCACAGCGGTTTCGTACCCTCAGCGCCCTCTCCCAGTAAATAAGAGCTGCGATGCGCAACGACACGGATTATTCCTTCAGCCTCACACTCACCGAAAGCAACCTGCAGCTTCACGTCCAGAGATTCGGCGGCCGAGAAGCCCTCAACCAGCCTTTTCGGTTCGACCTCGACTTGCTTGGCCTGACGCCGCCGATCGACCTCGACATCATTCTCGGCCAACAGGCGTTCCTGCACCTCGGTGCCGAGTCGGGCGTGCATGGGATCATCGCCAGCGCCAGCCTGACCTCCCACTCCCGGCAATGCGTAGGCTATCGCCTGACACTGGTGCCTTACCTGCAGAGGCTGGAGCAGAGTCCGCGACGCCGGGTATTTGGCCGACTCAGCGCAGTCCAGGTGCTGCAACACTTGCTAAAAGAACACCAACTGCCCACCCACAGTTACCGGTTTGAATTGCCACACGGGCACTACCCATGCCGGCCGTTCTGTGTCCAATACGACGAAAGCGATCTCGAACTGTTGCAACGGCTGTGTGAGGAAGAAGGCATCCACTATCACTTCGAGCACGCCCCTACCGGCCATGTGGTGGTATTTGCCGAAGATGCGACAAGTTTCCCTGATCAGCCGGTCGGGTTGAACCTGCATCAGGAGGAAGGCCAGCGGCCAACAATAGCGCGACTGTACCAGCGCCATCACCTCACGCCACCGGCGTTGCCGGCCAACGCCAGGGATCGGGCGCCGGTTGCGGTTTTTGAAACCTCGGCAGCTAACCACCCGTTCATCGGCCCCGCGCTGGAAACCGCCTGGCACAACGTTGCACATACCCAGCAGGCGGGTCGCCGTACCCTTGAGCGGCTGCGCTGCACATACAGCGACATCCACGGCCAGAGCCGCCAGCCAACCCTGCGCAGCGCCGCCATCGTACAGATCGAAGGCCATCCCATATCAACGTTCAACGATCAATGGTTGGTTACCGAGATCACGCATCGCGGGCGGCAGCCTTCGATCCTCGACGCCCCGTCTTCCTTCCTTCCTGCGTCCCGACACTATCGCAATCGGTTCCTGGCGATCCCATGGTCGACGGTGTTCAGGCCGGCCCTCAAGCACCCGAAGCCGCGCATCGCCGGCAGTCATCTTGCCTATGTGCACGGTCAGCATGGGCATGGCCAGGTTAACGTCAGCCTTTGGACCCGGGAGGGCGAAGTCATCACATTACCTCTGTCGCGGTTGACCTTGCATGACTGCCAGGTACCGCCGGCTGGCAGCCAGGTGCTGGTGACTTTTCTCGACGGCGATCCCGACAGGCCAGTGCTATGCCCCGGAATATTCAGCCTTCCGGGCGCCGGCGACGTCGGCGGGCCAATCGTCGGCCCTTCCACACCGCCCGCTCGTGATACTGGATTATTGCTGGATTGGCTGCTGAGTCCTCCTGATCCTACCCGTTGAACGCCCGGGCTGCTGGCGGCGGCTCCCCTTCGATAATGCCCACCCGATGCGTCAGTACCGCCCCGGCTCGGTCGCGAAAAGTTATAAAGGTGTCAATTGATTTTATGGCCGTCTTTATCCAGTAAATCTCCATCGGGATACAACACGCTGCCATCCGGATATTCAGTTTGGCCGTTGGCAAAAACAATACGTCCGTCAGGATATTTCACTGTTCCGTCATCGTACTGAATAATTCCATCCGGTCGCGTCACGGAATTGTTTTCTGCATTAATCACACTGTCATCGGCTAAAGAAGTTGATCCGTCTTTGTTCTGGACACTTCCAGGCGCTTTGATGAGGTTATAGATGGCGAGAGGATCAACAGCGACATTAAAAACAGGCCAAGGCATTGGTGCGGATGTCGGCTGGGGCGTTGGATTAGGCTTGGGCTGGGGAGGCGCTGGTGGTGCGTCGTTTGGCTTGGGCCTGGGTATTGGCCGAGGGGCCGGCTTGGGTGCGGGTTTTGGCACTGGCCTCGGGGCCGGTTTGGGCACTGGTTTAGGCGTTGGTTTGGGCACTGGTTTAGGCGTTGGTTTGGGCACTGGTTTAGGCGTCGGCGGAACGACCGGCTTGGGGGCTGGTTTCGGCCTCGGCCTCAAGGGCGGCCCTATTGCCATCAACTTTCTTGCGATGCCTTTGCGGCCGTCTCTACCACATGACTTATTCATCTTTAAATTCCTTTTAGAAACAAGTACGACCCGGCCAAGCCGAATCGTCAATTCGCCAATCCTGCGAACTTGCGGACAACAATAAATAAATCACCCGCCCCCTACAAATTATAAAAAGCGTACAAATATTATTTCAGCCAAACCCGGCACTCCTCAACAGCATTTGCTACCGATGATGCCCAAATGTAATCAGCGGTCGATCACTCAAACCCGCGGCGACCTTGCAAGCCACCGGTATGAACAAAAATCAAGCGAGTGCCGGCGCCAAAGACCCCGGCCTCGATCCGGGCCTTGAGCAGCATCAGCGCCTTGCCGGTATAAAGCGGCTCCAACTCGATAGCGCTGGTAGTCTCGATGAACTCGCGGAGCTCGGTATCCACCCGGGCAAAACCGCCACGAGTGCCGTCCAGCAACTCATAACGCGGATTGCCCATGCCCGCCTCTGCCAGAATGCTTTCAACATGTTGCAGCACCCCATGGTCTTCAGGCACCGCCAGGACACCATGAACCGGATGCTCGCCCGCTTCAGCCAGAACCAGCCCCGCCAGCGACGTCCCGGTGCCGCAGGCCAGCCACCAACCGTGATAATCCTCCCAACCTAACGTGGCCAATTGGCTGCGGGCGGCCGTTACCCAGGACATGCAGCCTTGCGCGCCGGGCAACCCCGAGCCCCCTTCAGCTATCGGCCATAAATGCGGGTATTGTGCCTGCCAGGGAGCCCAGAACCCCGGCTCATGCCGCTCTCGATACCCGCCGTAACCCAACCAGTGCAAGGTCATGCCGAACGTCTGTAGATCAAGCGTCGTAGGCGTCTCCCGGGGATGGCCGCGCAATAACCCCACCGTCTGGAAACCGAATCGCTGCCCCGCCGCAGCCAACGCATGCAAATGATTGGAATAGGCGCCGCCGAGGCTCATCACGCCCTCCGCGCCGTTGGCATGGGCAGCACGCAGATGATGAAGCAGCTTGAACCATTTATTGCCGCTGATGAGCGGATCGATACGGTCCAGGCGCAAGACCGCCACCTCGATACCGGCCCGCGCCAGCCAGTCGAGGTGAAGGAGTTCGAGGCGCGGTTGAGGATGCCAGTCGAGGGCAGACAAAAGCATTGCAGCAGACCGGATGGGAAGGTGCCGGGATCTTATCAGCTTGGTGGCGGCCGGTATGAGGATCCGGATACACCATCCCTTATGGGAGCAAGCTCGCTCCCACAAGGGCAAACCTTTCCCGGAAGGTTGAGCGCTACAACTGCGCCGCCAACCGCGAGCCCTGGTTGATCGCGCGCTTGGCATCCAGCTCCGCCGCCACATCCGCGCCGCCGATAAGGTGGACAGTCTGCCCCGCCGCCTCCAGGCCTTCCTGCAACTCGCGCAACGGATCCTGGCCGGCGCAAATAACCACGTTGTCGACGGCCAGCACTTGTGGCTCGCCCGCTTCGCCGATGCGAATGTGCAGGCCTTGGTCATCGATCTTCAGGTATTCGACGCTGTTGAGCATCTGCACCTGTTTGTTCTTCAGGCCGGTGCGATGAATCCAGCCGGTGGTCTTGCCCAGCCCGTCGCCGACCTTGGACTTCTTGCGCTGCAACAGGAACACCTGCCGCGCCGGTGCATGAGGTTCGGGCTTGATTCCAGCCACGCCGCCGCGAGCCTGCAACTGGGTGTCGATGCCCCACTCCTTCCAGAACGCCTCACGGTCCTGGCTGGTGGCAACCCCCTGATGAACGAGAAACTCCGACACATCGAAACCGATCCCGCCGGCCCCGATCACCGCGACACTGCGGCCCACCGGCTTGCGTTCAAGGATCACGTCCAGGTAGCTCAGCACCTTAGGATGCTCGACACCCAGGATCGCCGGTACGCGCGGGGCGATGCCGGTAGCCAGGATGATCTCGTCAAAACCGCCGGCCACCAGTTGCGCCACATCGACCCGGGTATCGAGGCACAACTCGACGTGGGTAGTCTGCAGCTTGCGTTTGAAATAACGCAGGGTTTCGAAGAACTCCTCCTTGCCCGGAACGCGCTTGGCGACGTTGAACTGGCCGCCAATTTCGCTGGCCGAATCGAACAGCGTCACTTGATGACCGCGTTCGGCCGCCACGGTGGCCGCGGACAATCCGGCAGGACCGGCGCCCACCACGGCGATTTTCTTCACCTGGGTTACGGGCAGGTAATTGAGTTCGGTTTCATGGCAAGCCCGCGGGTTCACCAGGCAACTGGTGAGCTTGCCCCCGAACGTATGGTCGAGGCAGGCCTGGTTGCAGCCGATGCAGGTGTTGATTTCGTCTGCGCGGCCAGCGGCGGCCTTGTTGACGAACTCCGGGTCCGCAAGGAACGGCCGCGCCATGGACACCATGTCGGCGTCGCCTTCGGCGAGGATCTGCTCGGCCACCTCAGGGGTGTTGATGCGGTTGGTGGTGATCAACGGAATACTCACCGAGCCGCGCAGCTTGGCGGTGACTTTACTGAACGCCGCCCGCGGGACCTTGGTGGCGATAGTGGGAATACGCGCCTCATGCCAACCGATACCGGTATTGATGATAGTTGCGCCGGCCTGTTCGATGGCCTTGGCCAACTGGACGATTTCATCCCAGGTACTGCCACCCTCAACCAGGTCGAGCATGGACAGGCGAAAGATAATGATGAAATTCGGCCCCACCGCTTCGCGTACGCGGCGCACGATTTCCACCGGCAGACGCATGCGGTTTTCGTAACTCCCACCCCAGCGGTCGGTACGGTGGTTGGTATGCGCAGCCAGGAACTGGTTGATGAAATAGCCTTCCGAGCCCATGATTTCGACACCGTCGTACTCGGCCTTTTGAGCCAATACCGAACAGGTGACAAAATCGCGGATCTGTTTCTCGATGCCCTCTTCGTCCAGCTCCTTGGGCTTGAACGGGTTGATCGGCGCCTGGATCGCGCTTGGCGCCACCTGCTTGGGGCTGTAGGCATAACGTCCCGCGTGGAGGATCTGCATGCAGATCTTGCCCCCCGCTTCGTGCACGGCCCGCGTGACGACCTGATGCTTGAGGGCCTCTTCCTCGGTGGTCAGCTTGGCCGCGCCGGAGTACACGCCACCTTCATCGTTCGGCCCGATTCCACCGGTGACCATCAGGCCGACCCCACCCCGGGCCCGCTCGGCGAAGTACGCCGCCATGCGCTCGAAGCCGCCGGGCTTTTCTTCAAGGCCGGTGTGCATCGATCCCATCAGGGTACGGTTGCGCAACGTGGTGAAACCCAGGTCCAACGGGGCCAGCAAATGCGGGTAATGAGGGGCGGTCATCGGTAACTCCACGGGCGATCACGGAAAAATGCGGAAGCTCTGCGGCTTCCATCAGTCATGACCGACAGCGTAAGAGTCGGGATGCGAGCGCTCAATGGCCGTAACTGACAACTTGATGATCGAAATGCACAGAGCCCACGCCGGCAGACGGTTCCCGAAGTGCACGCACGCGCCCTTTCGCTAAACCGTTGTTTTACCGTACCCTGCCGCGTGACTTCTGATGAAAATCACGAACCTGTACGCGGCCATCGACTGTCCCCATGCGCAAATTTCTGTACCTGCTGTTCTCATTGGCCCTGACAGCCGCCCTGATCACTTATGCACTGTGGACAGCAGACCGTCCGGCGGGCCATTACCTGTCAGACCTGCGGATCAACCTGGCGGTCGACCGGGGCACGCCGGCCAATCGAGGCAACCTGCTGGGCATCCAGCCGGAATTGTTCCCCACCGACTACCAGAGCCCCGAACGCCTGCATCGCAAGCTGGCGGCGTACCTGCAGACTGCCCGCGACCAAGGGTTCGTCAACGAAAAAACCGTCGTGGTCCTGCCCGAGCATATCGGCACCTGGCTGATGGTCAGCGGCGAAAAGGACGAGGTGTACCAGGCCACTACCTTCAAACAGGCCATGAACTGGCTCGCCATCAGCAATCCGCTGGCCTTTATCCGCGCATTGGCGGAGGCCGAGGGCGACAGCCGGCTGGACGATGCGTACCTGCGCATGAAGGCGGACAGCATGGCCCATGACTACCAGGCACTGTTCGGTGGACTGGCCAAGGAGTTCGGCGTAACGCTTGTGGCCGGCTCCATCGTACTGCCCGAGCCCAGCGTCAGCGAAGGCGAGCTGAAAATCGGTGGTGGCGCGTTGTACAACAGCAGCCTGGTGTTCGGTCGTGACGGCCGGCCGATCGGCCAACCACAACGCCAGCGACATCCGGTGTTTGACCAGCAGGACGTGCTTGGGGCCGAACGGCCGGACGTCACCCACGTCATTGACACGCCGGCCGGGCGCCTGGGCGTGCTGATCGGCAGCGACAGTTGGTATCCGCTTCATTATCGACAACTCGACGAACAAGGGGCCCAACTGATCGCCGTGCCCGCCTTTGTCATCGGCCGCGACGCCTGGAACAAGCCTTGGGCCGGCTATAAAGGCCTGTCCACGCCAAGCGAAGTGAGCCTCAAGCCCGGTGAGGTGAGCGAGGGGCAGGCCTGGCGTCGGCTGACGTTGACCAGCCGGTTGCCCATCAGCCAGGCCCGCGGCGGCGTCAGCGTATTCTTGCGTGGGCAGTTCTGGGACAAAGGCAGCGCTGGCCAGAGCTTCATCAGCCACAACGGCGAGCAATTCACCGATGGTGAAGCCCGTGGCGCACGCCTGCTGAACTTGTGGCTTTAGATATGCAAAAGCCTATGCGCCTGGGTGACCTGTCCGTAGGTTTCGTCCATAGCCTGGCGGACGCAGTGGCCAGTCACGGCCATGACCCACAGCCATTGCTCGAACAATACGGCCTCGATGCCGCGCGCCTGGCTGAGCCCGGGGCGCGCCTGTCGATCCCGCGCTACATGCGCCTGGGCCATGCCGCCATCCAACTGACACAGGATCCGGCCTTGGGCCTGCGCATGGGCCAGCTCAGTCGCCTGAGCCAGGCCGGGCTGGCCGGCGTCACCGCGGCCCAGGCGCCCACCGTACGCGAAGCCGCACGCTGCATGATCCGCTTCGAGCCGCTGTACGGTTCCAACTACCGTGGGCAATCGAGTCTTCACGAGGACGCCCGGGGCGCGTGGCTGCGGTTCTACTCCATCAGCCCGTATAACGCCTACAACCGCTTCGTCGTGGACTCGATCATTGCGGGCTGGCTCCAGCAACTGTCCAGCGTCTGCGACGTGGTGTTGCGGGCCGAACGTATCGAAATCGAATTCGAGGAGCCAACTTACCTCGAAGCCTACCGCTGTCTCGGCGAAGGCCCGATCCAGTTCGCAGCCGAGCAGAACCAATTGCGCCTGGGGCTGGAAAGCCTCGCCCTGCGCAACCCACAGCATTGCCCGAGCACCTGGCGCCACCTGGTTCAGTTATGTGAACGGGAACTGGAACAGCTGACTCGCACCCGCACCCTGCGCGAGCGAATCATTCAATTGCTGGGGCCGCTGCTCAACGGCGGACGGGAGCCGAATCTGGAAGAAGTGGCGATGCGCCTGAAGCTGCCGACCTGGACGTTGCGCCGTAAGCTGGCGGAAGAAGGTACGCAGTTCCGGGCGATCCTCAACGACACTCGCCGAGACCTCGCCATGACGTACATCCGCGACACGGAACTGGCCTTTGGCGAAATCGCTTACCTGCTGGGGTTCGCCTCGGCCGAGGCATTCCAACGGGCTTTCAAGCGCTGGAACAACCAGACGCCGGGAGAGTTCCGGCGTAGCCGTAGAGCGACTTGAAGACCAGGCTCCCGGCCTGCACTGTAGTGTCTGCTACCTACAGTTCCGTGGCGTCTTCGGCAGGTTCCAGGGGGTCCAGCTCATAAGCCTGATATTCGAGCAGCTCTTCCTGATAATCGTCCATTGCCTGTCCTTCCCAATAATCGTTGAAACCGATGCCTGATGGCCTTGGAACCAGCATAAAGCTGCTTGATGAACAAAACATGAAGCCAAGGCTTCATGAATTAAACGTAGCACAGCATTGGGAATTTAATCAGCGCAGGTGTGGCAAGGCGTTACCGCCCGACCACAGGCTCAGGATGCAGGAAGCGGCTGGATCGGCTCGGTTGGCGCCGGCAGGGAACTGGGCGGTGGCGGAGTAATGCTCTCTGTCGACGGGGGTGCGTAGGACTCCGGCTCGCTGGGAGCGATTGGCGCAGGCTCGGCAGGTGGCGCGACCGGCTCGGAAGCGGCCGGTGCGGTTTCGACAGGTGCTGGAGCAGCCTCTTCGACCGGCGCAACGGGAGCAGGAGTCGGCTCGGGTGCCGGGATTGTCGCGGGCGCTGGAGTTGCGGCGGGAGCCAGGGCAGCCGGCTCCACCTTCGGCTCTGGAATGCCCAGTTCGGCTTTCGGTTTGTCGACGTTTCCAGCGGCTTTTTTCGCTTCGGGAGGCAGGAACACCTCCACCAGCGCAAAGAAACGCTCATAGAATTTGGCTGCGGACACCGTTTCGCTGGCGACCTTGACCATCGAATCGTCCGACGAGCCAATCGGCATCGACACCGACCCCAATACACCCACGCCCAGGCTGGCGGAGTTATTGGTCTTCTTCAGGGCATACCGGTCCTGTAGAGCGTTGGCAAAGATCGTGGCGCGGTGGCCCGGACCGCCATCTTCGGCACAGACCAGGTTGAAACTGATCTCCATGTGCGTGTCGCCGGTCTGCTGGAAACTCTTGTGGCCGCTGACCAGCTTCGGATCGCTGCTGGTGATGATGTACCCCTGGCTCAGCAGCGCACGACGTCCTGCTTCACAAGTCGCCACGTCAGTCACCGGATAGGTACGCGAGAACGTGCCCGAATCATCGAAGTTCTCGTGCTCGTAAATGGCCGCTTTCTTGGAAGAGCAACCGGTCGCGACGACCAGCAGCAATGCCAGCCCAACGGTGCGCATGTGAAATGATCTGAACATTGAACATCCTGAGGAAAACAGTCCGGGGCGTATTGTGCAACAGAATGCGGCCGGACAGCTTGGGTAATCTTGTCTCAAACGGCTTACAAGTCTACGGGGGGATGCCAGCGGGAAAAAGAAGCAATCCTGATGAATCGACGAACATCGCCGTCGTGGCAATACACGGATACAAAAAGACCCCGACCTTTCGGCCGGGGTCTTCAAGGTCACGCATCAAGTCAGAAGCGCTTGATGTCTGCCTCGCTTTCCAATTGCTTGCGATAAGCCGCGAAGTCCTGCTGGCCGACACGGGACGCCAGGTACCGACGGTATTCGGCCTTTTCTTCCTCGGTCGGAGCAGCACCTTCGTTGACGCCGTTCAAGCGCAGGACCGTCACGCCGCCGTCAGGCAGGGTCACGCTGGCGAATGTCGGCTTGTCCTTCGACTCAGGCTTGGACATGCGGAACAGCGCCTGCAGCACCGCAGGGTCGATACCTTCCTGGCTGCGGGTCGCCGCCTCGACGACTTTCCAGCCTTGACCGTTGACAGGCTTGTCCAGCGCCGTCTTGCCATCGCGCAGGCTGGCAATCAACTCATCGGCCTGAGTCTTGGCGGCAGCGCTGGCATGTTCCTTGGCCAACTGGGCGCGGATCGGACCGGCCACGGTTTCCAGCGGAAGCTGCTGAGGCTTGCGATGCTCCTTGGCACGCAGCACCACGACGGTTTCCGGATCCAGCTCGATGGCGGTACTGTTGGCCCCCTCCTCCAGCACTTCCGGGCTGAACGCAGCGGTGATCACGGCACGGTTGGCCGCGATCCCTTCGCCGCCTTCACGACCGAAAGGTGCCGACGTATGGACGGTCAGCTTAAGGTCCTGGGCTGGCTGGGCCAGGTCGGAAGCCTCGAACGAAGCGTCTTCCAGTTGCTTGGTCGCCTCGACGAACCGCTGCTCCACTTGCTGGGTCTTCAGATCGCGGGTCAGCTTGTCCTTCAGGCTCGCAAAAGTCGGAACCTCAGGCGCTTCGACACCCAGCAGCTTGATCAGGTGCAGGCCGAAATCGGTTCGCACCGGTGCCGAGACCTGATCCTTGTTCAACGCATACAGCGCCTTTTCGAACTCCGGATCATAGACACCTGGACCGGCATAACCGAGATCGCCGCCGTTGTTGGCTGAGCCCGGATCCTGGGAGAATTCCTTCGCCAGCGCCTCAAACGACTCGCCTTTGGCCAGTCGAGCCTGGATTTCCTCGATCTTGGCCTTGGCCTGGGCTTCGGTGACCTTGTCGTTCACTTCAATCAGGATGTGCGCAGCACGACGCTGTTCGGAAAGATTGGCGATCTCTTTCTGGTAAGCCGCCTGCAGATCTTCATCCTTGACGCTGACTTGATCGAAGAATGAAGCCTTCTTCAGCTCGAGATAGTCGATGACTACCTGATCAGGCGTCATGAACTCCTTGGCGTGCTGGTCGTAGTAAGCCTTGACCTCATCGTCGGTCAGCTTCACGGCCGCCGGATCCGCCTTGACGGTGAGCGTAGCGAAATCACGGGTCTGCTTTTCCAGGCGGGCGAATGCCAACACCTGGGCATCGGTGACAAAACCGCTGCCAGCGAGACCGGCACGCAATTGGCCAATGAGCATTTCCTGCGCCAGCATCTCGCGGAACTGCAGTCGGCCATAACCCAACTGGCGAATCACCTGGTCGAAACGCTCAGGACTGAATTTACCATCGACCTGGAATTCCGGCGTTTGCAGGATCACCTGGTCCAACGCGGCTTCGGAGAAAGCGAATTTCGCATCGTGTGCGCCTTGCAGCAACAGCTTGCGATCGATCAGCCCTTTGAGCGCCGAGTCACGCAGCATCTTCTCGTCCAGCAGGGAGGCGTCGAAATCCTTGCCCAGCTGTTGCATGAGCTGACGGCGTTGCATATCGACCGCCTGGCTCAGCTCGTTCTGGCTGATTTTTTCGCCGTTGACCTTGGCCGCGTCATTGCTGTTGGTGGTGGCTTGAAAAATAGCTTCGAAACCGGTCAACGCCATCAATGCGACGATGATTCCGATGATGGTCTTGGCAATCCAGCCTTGTGAATTGTCCCTGATATTCTGCAGCATGCGTCCCCCAGAAACGGTTGAACTTCAAAATTAGGCAACCGTGGAGCGTGGGTAGAATCCGGATAGAAGAAAGGCGCATCCGAGGATGCGCCTTCTCGTAACTGGCGGAGCGGACCGGGCTCGAACCCGCGAGCCCTGGCGTGACAGCCCGTTTGTGCCGGCTGCATTACCGCTCCGCTGCCAAGCCAGGCATGACCCCGACCCGGATAAACTCAATGAAACCTTAGTTGACGGCTTCTTTCAGCGCTTTACCAGCTTTGAAGCCTGGCTTTTTGGCAGCGGCGATTTGCAGCGTCTTGCCAGTCTGCGGGTTGCGACCAACACGAGCTGGACGATCGGTAACGGAGAAAGTACCGAAACCCACCAGAACAACAGAGTCGCCAGCCTTGAGAGCGCCAGTGACGGATTCGATTACAGCGTCCAGCGCACGGCCAGCAGCAGCTTTCGGGATATCAGCGGATGCAGCGATAGCATCAATCAGTTCCGACTTGTTCACTCTAAGTCCCCTTATATCTATTTGAGATGATTCTAAGTTTTTTTGGTGAAAGCAAAAACGAGTGCTGAATGGCCTGCAGACACTTAAGAGCCGCTTTATAACAAGGGCTCTAAAAAACTGTCAAGGAAGCCCCCCAGGCAAATGCGTATTAATGCGTGCTAATTCTTTCCTTAGAGTCAGACTCTCGCTTTTCTTCCTTTGCGACAATCTCCGGAGCCACATCCGGCAAGGGCTCCGGCGCGTATTGCAGCGCAATTTGCAGGACTTCGTCAATCCATTTAACCGGTTTGATCTGAAGATCCTGCTTGATGTTGTCGGGAATTTCCTTGAGATCACGGACATTCTCTTCCGGAATGATCACAATCTTGATCCCGCCACGGTGAGCTGCCAGAAGTTTTTCTTTCAGGCCGCCAATCGCCAGGACCTGGCCACGCAGGGTGATTTCACCGGTCATGGCGACATCCGCACGCACCGGAATGCCAGTCAATGCAGAAACCAGGGCGGTGCACATGCCCACGCCGGCGCTCGGTCCATCCTTGGGTGTAGCCCCCTCCGGCATGTGGATATGCGTGTCCCGCTTCTCATGGAAATCCAAGGGAATACCCAGGCTGCGCGCACGGCTGCGCACCACCGTCAGCGCCGCGGTGATCGACTCCACCATGACATCGCCAAGGGAACCGGTTTTTATCAATTGGCCCTTGCCCGGAACCACGGCGGCCTCAATGGTCAGCAACTCGCCGCCGACCTGCGTCCACGCGAGGCCGGTCACCTGACCGATCTGGTCCTGTTGCTCGGCGAGCCCGTAGCGGAACTTGCGCACACCGAGGAAGTGCTCCAGCAGGTCGGATGTGACCTTGACCGCGAAGCGTTTTTCCAACGCGTGCTCCTTGACCGCCTTGCGGCAGACCTTGGCAATCTGCCGCTCGAGACCACGCACACCGGCTTCCCGGGTGTAGTAACGAATAATGTCGCGAATCGCCTCCTCGTCAAATTCCAGCTCACCCTTTTTCAGGCCGTTGGCCTGGATCTGCTTGGGCGAAAGGTACTTGACGGCGATGTTGATCTTCTCGTCTTCGGTGTAGCCCGGCAGACGAATCACCTCCATCCGGTCCAGCAACGCTGGCGGGATATTCATTGAGTTGGAGGTGCACAGGAACATCACGTCGGAGAGGTCGTAGTCGACTTCCAGATAGTGATCGTTGAAATTGTGATTCTGCTCGGGATCGAGCACCTCAAGCAACGCGGACGCAGGATCACCGCGCATATCGCTGCCCATCTTGTCAATTTCATCCAAAAGGAACAGCGGGTTGCGCACACCCACCTTCGTCATCTTTTGAATCAATCTTCCTGGCATGGAACCGATGTACGTGCGGCGATGACCACGAATTTCCGCCTCGTCACGCACGCCGCCAAGCGCCATTCGCACAAATTTGCGGTTGGTGGCGTGGGCGATCGATTCCGCCAGGGAAGTCTTACCGACACCCGGAGGACCGACCAGGCACAGTACCGGGCCACGAATCTTCTTCACGCGTTTCTGCACGGCGAGGTATTCAAGGATGCGTTCCTTGACCTCTTCCAGGCCGTAATGGTCCGCATCGAGGATGTCCTCGGCACGCGCCAGGTCCAGGCGGACTTTGCTCTGGGCTTTCCACGGCACCTGGACCAGCCAGTCGATGTAGGAACGCACCACGGTGGCTTCGGCAGACATCGGCGACATCTGCTTGAGCTTGTTCAGCTCGGCCTGGGCCTTGGCGAGCGCATCCTTTGGCAGGCCAGCGGCATCGATGCGCTTTTTCAGCTCTTCGATTTCGTTGTGACCTTCGTCGCCATCGCCGAGTTCTTTCTGAATGGCCTTCATCTGCTCATTCAGATAGTACTCACGCTGACTGCGCTCCATCTGTTTCTTGACGCGACCACGAATGCGTTTTTCAACCTGCAGCAGGTCGATTTCGCCATCGAGCAATGCCAGTACGTGCTCGACACGCGCCGACAACTCGATAATCTCGAGGATTTCCTGCTTCTGCTCGATCTTGAGGGCCATGTGGGCCGCCATCGTATCGACCAGGCGTCCTGGTTCGTCGATGCTGTTGAGCGACGACAGGACCTCGGCAGGCACCTTCTTGCCCAACTGCACATACTGTTCGAACTGCGACAGCAGGCTGCGGACAAAAACCTCCGACTCACGCTCCGGCGCCTCGACTTCGTCGATCAGCGACACCTCGGCACGGCAATGCCCGTCTACTTCGCTGAAACGCTCGACCGCCCCGCGCTGCTCGCCCTCGACCAGGACCTTGACGGTGCCATCAGGAAGCTTGAGCAGTTGCAGGACCGTTGCAATCGTACCTACGCGATAAAGTGCGTCTTCACCGGGATCATCGTCGGCAGGGTTTCTCTGAGCGATCAGAAGAATCTGCTTATCACCCGTCATCGCGGCCTCGAGGGCTTCGATGGACTTCTCGCGCCCCACGAACAGCGGGATAACCATGTGCGGATATACCACGACATCGCGCAATGGCAGGAGAGGCAATTCGATGGTTGTCTTCATGATTTCGCCTCTACGGCGGCCGTAAGGCCGTGAACAGATGGAAGTAAGCTTGAAACCAAGATGGGGGCAGCCTTCAAAAAAAACAAGCGCTAAGACACGTCTAAAACGCGCTAATAGCAAAGGGGCCCGAAGGCCCCTCCTTTATTCCGACAGCGGGACACTTATGCGTCCGGCGCAGCCTTGGCAGCCGGCTCACTGTTTTCGTAGATATACAGTGGCTTGGACTTGCCTTCTATGACGCTTTCGTCGATGACGACTTTACTCACCTCGGACTGCGAGGGGATTTCGTACATCGTATCGAGCAATACGCCTTCGAGAATCGAACGCAACCCACGGGCACCGGTTTTACGCTCCAGGGCACGCTTGGCGACGGATTTCAGCGCGTCGGAACGGAATTCGAGGTCTACGCCTTCCATTTCGAACAGCTTGGCATATTGCTTGGTCAGGGCGTTTTTCGGCTCGGTCAGAATCTGCATCAACGCAGCTTCATCCAGCTCGTCCAGTGTCGCCAGGACCGGCAGACGACCGACGAATTCCGGAATCAAGCCGAACTTGACCAGATCGTCAGGCTCGACTTCACGCAGGGATTCACCGACCTTCTTGCCTTCTTCCTTGCTGCGAACCTCGGCGTTGAAGCCGATGCCGCCACGGGTGGAACGGTTCTGGATGACCTTTTCCAGGCCGGAGAACGCACCACCGCAGATGAACAGGATGTTACGCGTGTCGACCTGCAGGAATTCCTGCTGCGGGTGCTTGCGACCGCCTTGGGGCGGAACGGAAGCGACCGTGCCTTCGATCAACTTGAGCAACGCCTGCTGCACGCCCTCGCCGGAAACATCCCGGGTGATGGACGGGTTGTCGGACTTGCGGGAAATCTTGTCGATTTCATCGATGTAGACAATGCCCATCTGGGCCTTTTCCACGTCGTAGTCGCACTTCTGCAGCAGTTTCTGAATGATGTTCTCGACGTCCTCACCCACATAACCCGCCTCGGTGAGGGTGGTTGCGTCGGCGATGGTGAACGGAACGTTCAGCAAACGGGCCAGGGTTTCGGCAAGCAGGGTCTTACCCGAGCCTGTCGGGCCGATCAGCAGGATGTTGCTCTTGCCGAGTTCGACTTCGTCATTCTTCTTGTCACGCTGGTTCAGACGCTTGTAGTGGTTGTACACCGCTACGGCCAGTACCTTTTTCGCGCGCTCCTGACCGATTACATACTGGTCAAGGATGCCGCTGATTTCTTTGGGCGAAGGCAACTTATGCGCGCTGCTTTCGGCCTGGGCTTCCTGCACCTCCTCGCGGATGATGTCATTGCACAGGTCGACGCACTCGTCGCAAATGAAGACCGAGGGGCCGGCAATCAATTTGCGTACTTCATGCTGGCTTTTGCCACAGAAGGAGCAATAGAGCAGTTTGCCGTTGTCCTCGCCGTTGCGGGTGTCAGTCATTCGATCGATCCAAATCCGATAGGCTTGCAACACAAGATGAAGGCAATTGCGGGCTTTTTCAAGCCCGCAGATGATCGGACCTGCCGATCAACCTTATTTTGAGCTGCTTATTTTAAGCGGGGCGCTGGCTGATCACTTCATCGATCAGACCATATTCACGTGCGGCTTCAGCGCTCATGAAATTGTCGCGATTGGTATCGCGCTCGATTTCTTCAAGCGTGCGCCCGCTGTGCTTGGCCATCAACGTGTTGAGGCGCTCGCGGATGAAGAGGATTTCCTTGGCATGGATTTCGATATCAGATGCCTGGCCTTGGAAACCGCCCAGCGGCTGGTGAATCATCACGCGGGAATTCGGCAGGCAGTAACGCTTGCCTTGGGCACCGGCGGTCAGCAAAAACGCACCCATGCTGCACGCCTGACCGATGCAGGTCGTCGAAACGTTAGGCTTGATGAACTGCATGGTGTCGTAGATCGACATTCCCGCCGTCACCGAACCGCCCGGGGAGTTGATATAGAGATGGATGTCCTTGTCCGGGTTTTCGGCTTCAAGGAACAGCAGTTGTGCACAGATCAGGTTGGCCATGTAGTCCTCTACCGGACCTACCAAAAAGATCACTCGCTCCTTGAGCAGACGCGAATAGATGTCATAGGCACGTTCGCCACGGGCGGACTGCTCGATAACCATAGGGACCAGGCCGCCTGCGGCCTGGATGTCAGAGCTCTGCTGATAAAAAGAATTGCGGGACATGTCTCGCAGTCACTCCCAAATAGTTATGTCTTGAATACGCATAAGCCAGCGCGAAGGCTGGCTTATGGTGTGTATTTCTTACCGCAGAACCATCAATCGGCTTGTGGAGCTTCCACCGGCTTGACCGCTTCTTCGTAAGAGACCGCTTTGTCGGTCACGCTAGCTTTCTGCAGAACAGTATCCACAACTTGCTCTTCCAGCACAACCGAACGGACTTCGTTCAGCTGCTGCTCGTTCTTGTAGTACCAGGACACTACCTGCTCAGGCTCTTGGTAAGCCGAGGCCATTTCCTGGATCAGCTCGCGAACGCGGGCTTCGTCAGGCTTGAGTTCGAACTGCTTGACGACTTCAGCGACGATCAGGCCCAGTACGACGCGGCGCTTGGCTTGCTCTTCGAAGAGTTCGGCCGGCAGTTGGTCCGGCTTGATGTTGCCACCAAACTGCTGAACGGCCTGCACGCGCAGACGGTTTACTTCGTTGTCCAGCAGAGCCTTCGGCACTTCGATCGGGTTGGAGGCCAGCAGACCGTCCATGACCTGGTTCTTGACCTTGGACTTGATGGCCTGACGCAGCTCGCGCTCCATGTTCTTGCGAACTTCGGCGCGGAAACCTTCCAGACCGGTTTCCTTGATACCGAACTGGGCGAAGAACTCTTCGTTCAGCTCAGGCAGCTTAGGCTCGGAAACGCTGTTGACGGTCACGGTGAACTCGGCGGCTTTGCCGGCCAGGTCCAGGTTCTGATAATCCTCTGGGAAGGTCACGTTCAGAACGCGCTCTTCGCCAGCCTTGGCGCCAACCAGGCCGTCTTCGAAGCCCGGGATCATGCGACCGGAACCCAGCACCAGCTGGGTAGCCTTGGCGGAACCGCCAGCAAACACTTCACCGTCGACCTTGCCGACGAAATCGATGTTCAGCTGGTCTTCGTTCTGGGCGGCACGATCAGTGGCTTCGAAACGGGTGTTCTGCTTGCGCAGGATGTCGAGCATCTTGTCCAGGTCGGCATCCGAAACGTCAGCGCTCAGGCGCTCGACGGCAATGGACTCGAAACCGGCGACGGTGAACTCGGGGAACACTTCGAACGTGGCAACGAACTCGAGGTCCTTGCCTTTTTCCAGCACTTTAGGCTCGACGGAGGGAGCGCCAGCCGGGTTCAGCTTCTGCTCGACCACCGCTTCGTAGAACGAAGACTGGATCACGTCGCCCACGGCTTCCTGGCGCGCATCAGCTTCGTAACGCTGACGGATCACGCTCATTGGCACTTTGCCTGGGCGGAAACCTGGGATTTTGGCCTTTTGGGCAGTCTGCTGCAGACGCTTGTTGACCTGAGTCTCGATACGCTCAGCTGGCACGGTGATGCTCATGCGGCGCTCAAGAGCAGAAGTATTTTCAACAGAAACTTGCATGGATATTCCTCGTTGCACAGACGTTGGCCGGGCGTTTCCGACCCCAGAATCAAGGGCATGCATTCTAGTAGGTCAAACTCAAGAAGTCACCCTACTGAAAACACGCAGGAAACAGACGCCGAATTTATAAGCAGGGCCATGGTTCATGCCCCGCCCGGTTTGCTAATACAGTTGATCACCGCCAAGGCTCTGCGCAGCACCTTCCTATATAGAAGCACCGCAACCGCGCGCTTGGCATGCAGCCTTTTATAAAAAGACCGACGGGCATGCCGAGTATCATCGCGAAACACAATCGCGAACACTCCCGCCGCGCGCCCGCCCCAAGGACCGACGCCGACACGTAACCGGTGAAAACAAAAACGGCGCAGCCCCTTCTCAGGTTCTGCGCCGTTCTCTGCTAATTAAATAGCGACTTGTATGGTGCGGACGGAGAGACTCGAACTCTCACACCTTGCGGCGCTGGAACCTAAATCCAGTGTGTCTACCAATTCCACCACATCCGCGTATCAAGCTTTTAAAGCAAAGGCGCCAGATTGTTAGATCTGGCGCCTTTCTAGAATATGGGGTGGACGATGGGGATCGAACCCACGACAACGGGAGTCACAATCCCGTGCTCTACCAACTGAGCTACGCCCACCATATTGCCTTGTAGCGTTACTTGTGCCAAAGCTGCCTAATTGGCGCACCCGGCAGGACTCGAACCTGCGACCATCCGCTTAGAAGGCGGATGCTCTATCCAGCTGAGCTACGGGCGCCTTTTTAATCTGTATTCTTGGACGATTACAAACTAAGTGCTTTCAGTTTTGCCGAGTTTAAACTACCAACTCCGCTCAACCTTCTTAACCAGTGCTAGGCTGTGCCCGACAAGTGCGACGAATGTTATAGACGGCCCGATAGGTCGTCAACTCTTTTTTAAAAAAAATTCATTTAATTAAAGGGCTTAGGGGAATTTGCAGACCAAGCGCCTTTGCCCTCACGCCTCGGCATGCGAGAATGCGTTCTCTTTTTTTCCCCTCTCGATGGTTAACCACGCGCAATGACTGCACAACTTATCGACGGCAAATCGATCGCCGCCAGCCTGCGCCAGCAGATCGCCCAACGAGTCACCGAGCGCCGCCAGCAAGGCCTGCGCACGCCCGGCCTTGCGGTGATCCTGGTCGGCAGCGATCCTGCCTCTCAGGTTTATGTCTCGCACAAGCGTAAAGACTGTGAAGAGGTCGGCTTCCTTTCCCAAGCCTACGACCTGCCTTCCGAAACCACTCAGCAAGCGCTGGCCGATCTGATCGACCGCCTCAATGACGATCCGAACATCGATGGCGTGCTGCTCCAGCTACCGCTGCCCGAACACCTTGACGCCTCTAAACTGCTGGAGCGTATCCGCCCGGACAAGGACGTCGACGGTTTCCATCCTTATAACGTCGGTCGCCTCGCCCAACGCATCCCATTGCTGCGCCCGTGCACGCCCAAGGGCATCATGACCTTGCTGGAAAGCACTGGCGTGGATCTTTACGGGCTCGACGCCGTGGTCGTGGGCGCCTCCAACATCGTTGGCCGGCCGATGGCCATGGAATTGCTGCTCGCTGGCTGTACCGTCACCGTGACCCATCGCTTCACCAAGGACCTGGCGGGCCACGTCGGCCGGGCTGACCTGGTGGTGGTGGCCGCTGGCAAGCCGGGCCTGGTCAAAGGCGAATGGATCAAGGAAGGCGCCATCGTCATCGACGTCGGCATCAACCGCCAGGACGACGGCAAGCTGGTGGGCGATGTGGTCTATGAGACCGCCCTGCCCCGCGCCGGCTGGATCACGCCGGTACCCGGCGGCGTAGGACCGATGACCCGGGCCTGCCTGCTGGAGAACACCCTTTATGCGGCCGAGACGCTGCATAGCTGATTAGCCGTTTCAACTCAGCCACAAACCCTGTGGGAGCGAGCCTGCTCGCGATAGCTTGGGATCAGCCAATATCAATGCTGGCAGAGACACCGCTATCGCGAGCAGGCTCGCTCCCACAGTATTTTGTCATCTGATCCTTGATCGGCGGACGTTGGCCCGTGCAGAGCGCCCCCCGACTCTGCCAATTTACAAATTTTTCAGATTCGATTCGCCAGAATCGCCTTCATTAAACTTTATTTATTGATGCGCCCCGACGGCACAGGCATATAGCGCTGCCGTCGCCCATACTCCTAAAATGCGGCGCTTTTTCAACAAGCCGCTGCTCGACAGCACCTTCAACTCCATCGAGTCTACTCGCGTGAAAATCCGTCTTTCGATCCTCAGCCTGTTTTTCCTTCTCACGGGCACCTTCATCACGCAGAACATCAGCGCGCAGGAAACCATTGCCCCGCCACGAGACACTTCAAAACTGCAGGTCGCCTCCGGCAGTGCGATCCTGCTGGACCTGCAGACGGACAAGGTGGTCTATTCGAGCAATCCGGACGTCGTGGTGCCGATCGCATCGGTGACCAAGTTGATGACCGGCCTGATCGTCCTGGACGCCAGGCAGAACCTGGACGAATACATTTCCATGACCATCGCCAACACGCCGGAAATGAAAGGTGTGTTTTCCCGGGTCAAGCTCAACAGCGAACTGTCACGCCGGGACACGCTGCTGATCGCCCTGATGTCGTCGGAGAACCGCGCCGCCGCCAGCCTCGCCCATCATTATCCGGGCGGCTACGCGGCGTTCATTGCGGCGATGAACGCCAAGGCCAAGGCGCTGGGCATGTCCAGCACCCACTATGTCGAGCCCACCGGCCTGTCCATTCACAACGTCTCGACCGCCAGGGACCTGACCAAGCTGTTGATCGCCGCTCGCAAGTATCCATTGCTGAGCGAATTGAGTACCACCAAGGAAAAGACCGTGACGTTCCGCAAGCCGGCCTACAGCCTGGGCTTTCGCAACACCGATCATCTGGTCCACAAGGCCAACTGGGACATTCAGTTGACCAAGACCGGCTTCACCAACCAGGCCGGTCATTGCCTGGTGCTGGTGACAAAAATGGGTAATCGTCCGATGGCGCTGGTGATTCTCGACGCGTTCGGCAAATACACTCATTTTGCCGATGCCAGCCGTATTCGCAGCTGGGTCGAGACAGGCAAAAGCGCCAGTGTCCCGGCCGTGGCCTTGCAATACAAGGCCGCCAAGAACCTCAAGAGCCGCCAGAGTGGCGTGGTAGAAGCGTCAAAATAATTCGGCTAGGCGCAAACAGATAGCCCCGACTCGTCGGGGCTATTTTTGTCAGGGCTTGAGGTTACCCAGTGGGTCATAGGCTCTCGAAGAAGGTGGCTCCTCATCCTCCTCGTCCCGGGGCGCCTTGGCCGGCCCTACCGGGTCCACTTGCGGATCGTCGAGATCCGGCGAGTCCGGATCGAACCCCAAGTCATCATCACCGGATGAATGCTCGGAAGAATGCGGCCCTGAAGGTGTTTTCGACTGTGCCATGGTTGCCTCCTTGAATCATGGCCCGGAGATTCCAGGCCTTGACGATAAGAACCCGAGGCATGCGAGGTCGTGCCCGAAAGCTGACGAACGGGGACGCGACTCAGCGTGCGGAGCCCAACGCCTTGGTGGCCCGCGCGGCGGCCTGCTCCTGCCCTGCCCCGGCTAACTCGTCGGCCGCCTTCAACCAGCGCTGGGAGTCAACGTTGGCCGGAAGTTGCGTGGGCTGCTGTATCAACACCGCCCAACCGCCCGCGCCCTTGAACGCCGATTCGAATGCATCGAAACTCATCAACGACCGCCGATTCATCCCCGACCGCAGCAGCACGGTACGTTTTTGTCGGTTGTAGCCAGCCAGGATCGCGTAGCGTGGCCCGGACCAGAACGCCGAACCCTCGGTGTAGCGCAACAGCACGGGATAACCCGCCGCCACCTGTTCGAGCAACGCCGCGAGCTCCTGGTCGAGGGGATAGACGACCAGTCCGTATTCACGTGCCAGGATTTGCAGACTCTGCTGCAAACGCGCCTCGCCACCGGGCAGGTGTAACGGTTTCTCCAGCAACCCGGGCGTGATGACCGTTCCTTGCAAGGTCAACAGGGCGGCCAATGATTGCGGCGCGCCCTGATACATCTCGCCGCGAAAGAACGGCACGCTGTTGAGTTCGACCCGCTCGGGCAGACGCTTTATCTGCGGCGATACGCCCCCCGCGCACCCAACCAGGACAGCGGCACAGGTCAGCGCCACTACCAGTGATCGAAAAGATGAAATTACCGACACCATTAATGACTCTCTTGTTCAGGCAGACCCGGCATCCGGGCCGGGCTTGGGCCGACGATCATAAAGTGCGCGCCCGCCTGGGTATAGCCACAAGCAAGAGTTTCACAACCGCGATAGAACGAACCGATCCGTCGCCACTGCCGGCGATCGACGGCCCGTAACACTCGAGCGGCTAGACTGTCCATTGTAATGAGTGCATTGCCCGAGTCCGGGCTGAAGGAGGCACAGATGAGCCTGACGACGACTATTCTGATGCTGGTATTTGGCTGGCTGAGCGTAGCGACGGCCATGTTGTGGGGCGTACTGCGGATCGCCCGGCGCCATCACCACGCACCTCCCCCTCAAGCGAAACAGCCCTCCAAACCCGCCAGGCGCCACGCCACCGCACACTGAGATTATCGCCGCGCATGAAAAAGCCGCCCGGGCCTTGGACCCGGGCGGCTTTTGTCTGCCTGGTATCAGGCTTTGTCGACGAGCGCTTTCTCCCTGGCGCGTCGGGACAACATGTTCAACACCTCGATCGCCGCCGAGAAGGCCATGGCCGCGTAGATATAGCCCTTGGGCACATGGGCACCGAAACCTTCGGCGATCAGGGTCATGCCAATCATGATCAGGAAGCCCAGGGCCAACATGACCACTGTGGGGTTGTCATTGATGAACTTCGCCAACGGCTCGGCGGCCAGCAGCATCACCAGCACCGAAACCACCACGGCGATGATCATGATAGGCAAGTGTTCGGTCATACCCACCGCGGTAATGATGCTGTCGATGGAAAACACCAGGTCGAGCATCAGGATCTGACCGATCGCAGCAGCGAACCCGAGGGTCACGCCAGAAGTGGCCGACTTGGGATCGTTCGGCGCCGGGTCCATGCTGTGATGGATCTCGGTGGTCGCCTTCCACAACAGGAACAGGCCACCGGCGATGAGGATCATGTCCTTCCAGGAAAAGGCCTGGCCAAGGATTTCGATCACCGGTTCCGTCAACTGCACAATGAACGCGATGGTGCTCAGCAGGCCCAGGCGCAGGATCAGCGCCATGCCGATACCGATCCGCCGCGCCTTGGCGCGATGCTGTTCGGGCAGCTTGTTGGTCAAGATCGAAATGAAGATCAGGTTGTCGATGCCAAGCACGATTTCCATGACGACCAGGGTGGCCAAGGCAATCCAGGCGGTGGGGCTGGCGGCAAGCTGTAACAGATAATCCATGGGTCAGTCCTGACTCGATATGACGGGGTTAGATGGTCTTGGTGGAGGATTCGGATTCTTCAGCGTCTTTCTCCGGCTCTTTTTTGGGGCTTATCAGCCCACCGGTAGCCTCGCTGATGGCCTGTTCGGCAGCCTTGTGAGTATCGTCGATTGCCTGCTTGGCCGTTTCGACTGCTTGTTCCTTAAGTTGCTGGGCCAACTGCTGGGCGCTTTTTTCCGCTTGTTCACAACCCACGAGCGCTATCGATGACAGCGACAGGAAGGCTGCAAGACCCAAGGATTTATACGTCATGGACAGTGCCTCTTCAAAAAATGGATGGAGCACAAAGATGGCTCACCGATGGCCCGGCATTCTAGAGAGGCTGATACTTCAGGAAAATTCGTATTTTCAGCGGCTATACTTCGGTTTTTACGAATCGGCGAAAACCATGCTCAATTATCGACAGCTGCATTATTTCTGGGTGGTGGCAAAAACCGGCAGCATCGTGCGCGCCTGTGAGCAATTGAACCTGACCCCGCAAACCATCAGCGGGCAGATCTCCCTGTTCGAACAGACCTACAACATCAAATTGTTCCAGCGCGTCGGGCGCCAGTTGGAGCTGACAGAAGCCGGTCGCCAGACGTTGCCTTACGCCGAACACATATTCCAACTCGGCGGTGAATTGGAATTGATACTGCGTGCCCAGCCCAACGAGCAGCAGACACTTTTTCGGGTCGGGGTGGCGGATGTCGTGCCCAAGTCCATCGTCTATCGGCTGCTGGCCCCGACCATGGAACTGAGCGAGCCACTGCGTATCACCTGTCGCGAGGACAAGCTCGAACGGCTGCTGGCGGACCTGGCAATCCAACGCCTGGACCTGGTGATTTCCGACAGCCCGATGCCGACTCACCTGGATATCAAGGGCTACAGCCAGAAGCTTGGAGAATGCGGGATCAGCTTTTTTGCCACCGCCGCGCTGGCCGATCGTCATGGGCGGAATTTTCCCCATGGCCTGCATGACGCCCCGCTGCTGATCCCGGGACCGGAAACCGTCGTACGCAGCCGCCTGCAACGCTGGTTCGCCGAACAGCAGATCCAGCCGCGGATTGTCGGCGAGTTCGACGACAGCGCGTTGATGCAGGCATTCGGCCAGTCAGGCAGCGGGATTTTTATCGGTCCCAGCGTGATTGCCGAAGAGGTCAAGCGGCAATATGGGGTGCAGGTCATCGGCCAGACCGAGGCAGTGAGCGAGTCGTTCTACGCCATTTCCGTGGAACGCAAGGTCAGCCACCCTGGCATCGTCGCGATTGCCGAAGGGGCACGCCGCGAGCTGTTCAGCGCCTAGCAATCAGCGCAGGCATTGCGGGGCTTGAACGTCATCAGCAACAGCGCCAGCAGGATCGATACCAGGATGAATCCGGCCGCCGCAAAACCGACGCTGCCCAGGCCCAGGGTATCGATGACCCGACCGCCCACCAACGCCCCCAGGCCAATGCCCAGGTTGGCCCCGGCGATGTTCAGCGAAGCAGCAAACGCCGGCGCTTCAGGGGCCGCTTTCATCAGCCGCACATGGCTGACCAGGAACAGCGCCGCCTGGGTCACGCCCCAGATACCCATCGCGGCGGCCAACCCCAGCGTCGAATGAATGCTCGGCACCAGCGCCACCATGCCGCCGGTCATGAACAGGCAGAACACCATTGAGGCAATCAGCGGATGCCGGTCTACCGCGCGACCACCCAGGGAGTTGCCGAGCAGGCCGACAGCCCCGAAGCCCATCAGGCACCAACCCACGAGCGTACCGTCGAACCCGGCCAGGCGTTCGAGGATATCCGCCAGATAGGTATAGGCGGTAAACATGCCGCTGAATACCAGGATCGACAGCAGCACATGCCCCTGCATCAAGGGGCTGCGCAGAATCTTGAATTGCGAGCGAAAACTCACTTGATGCTGGTGCAGATTGGTTTTCGGCAGGTAGATAAACAGCAGCAGCGCCTTGGCAAACGCGATGACCGCCAGGATGGCAAAAGCGCTGCGCCAGCCGAATGCGTCGGAGATCAGGGTGCCGACCGGAATGCCGAATACCGTGGCGCAGACGATGCCGAAGCCGATCCGCGCGATGGCTCGCCCGGCAAACTGCGGCCCGACGATGTCCACTGCGGTTTCACTGGCCAACGCCCAGAATACCGGCAGACCCAAAGCCGGGACCAACCGGGCAATGGCCATGACCCAGATGTTCGGCGCCAGCGCCGCCAAAGTGTTGGCCAGGCCGAACATCACCAGCACGCTGATGAACAGCCGACGCCGTTCGACACGGGCAAACCACGCGGTCAGGAACGGCCCGAACGCCGCGACAGTAAATGCGAACAAAGTCACCAGCAGCCCAGCCTGAGGGATGGTGACTTGCAGGTCCCGGGCGATGGCTGGCAACAGGCCGACAATGATGAATTCCGTGGTCAGCACCGTGAAGCCGGCGGCGGACAACAGGAAGATGGGCAACAGCATGCAGAACTCCAACAAAACGACGACACCAGCGTTAGCCCAAGGGCCCGCTGGAAAACAAATGAGGTGAGAGTGGCAAAGCCTAACAGATTGGGGCCGTTAGAAAAAAGCAGATAAACAGGCAGGTGACGGATCGTCACAGGTCCGTCAGATTTTTCGCCGGGCTGTGATAAAGTCCGCGACCTGCAAATGCTCCACACTCTTTTCGGTCCCGATCATGTGGCCTGCCCGCTTGTTGCCCTGATTGACGGACCGTTGCACATAAAAAATCAGAGATACCGTCATGACTGCTGTGTCCTCTTCCCTTCTGCACCGCTTCAAACGCACCAGCCTGGTGACGCAAATTGTCATCGGCCTGATCGCCGGCATTGTCCTGGCGTGGCTGGCCCCTGACGTGGCGAAATCCACGGCGTTCATCGGCAAGGTCTTTGTGTCGGCGCTCAAGGCCGTGGCGCCGATCCTGGTGTTCGTGCTGGTCATGGCGTCGATCGCCAACCATAAGCACGGCCAGGAAACTCATATCCGTCCAATCCTCTTCCTTTATCTGCTGGGCACTTTCGCTGCGGCCGTGGTCGCGGTCATTGCCAGCACGCTGTTTCCCTCGAGCCTGGTGCTGAGCGCCCAGGACGTTGCCGTTACCGCGCCCGGCGGGATCAGTGAAGTGCTGCAGAGCCTGTTGCTCAGCGTGGTGGACAACCCCGTTCGAGCGCTGATGGACGGTAATTTCATCGGCATCCTGGCCTGGGCCATCGGCATGGGTATTGCCATTCGCCATGCCGGCGAAACCACGCGCACCGTACTCGAAGACTTGTCCAATGGCGTGACCGTGATTGTTCGGCTGGTCATCCGCTTCGCCCCGCTGGGTATTTTCGGCCTGGTAGCCTCGACCCTGGCCACCTCCGGCTTTGGTGCGCTGCTCGGTTACCTGCACCTGTTGACCGTGCTGATCGGCTGCATGCTGTTCGTGGCACTGGTGGTCAACCCGCTCATCGTGCTCTGGAAACTGCGTCGCAACCCCTTCCCGCTGGTGTTCACCTGCCTGCGTGAAAGCGGCATCACCGCGTTCTTCACGCGCAGCTCGGCGGCCAACATTCCCGTGAACCTGGAGCTGAGCAAGCGCCTCGGCCTGCACGAAGATACCTACTCGGTCTCGATCCCGCTGGGCGCCACCATCAACATGGCCGGGGCCGCCATTACGATCACCGTGTTGACGCTGGCGGCCGTACATACCCTGGGCATCGTGGTGGATGTGCCCACGGCCGTGCTGCTCAGTGTCGTCGCCGCCATCTGCGCCTGCGGCGCGTCCGGGGTCGCCGGCGGTTCGCTATTGTTGATTCCCCTGGCGTGCAGCCTGTTTGGCATCCCCAGCGAAATCGCCATGCAAGTGGTCGCGGTCGGGTTCATCATCGGCGTGCTGCAGGATTCAGCTGAAACCGCGCTGAATTCGTCCACGGATGTGCTGTTCACGGCGGCGGCTTGCCTGGGTGAAGAAGAGCGGGCGCGGCGTACTGCGTAATTGTGTGGTGGATGTACTGTCCTCATCGCGAGCAAGCTCGCTCCCACACTGAATTGATGTTTGTCGCAAGAACCCTGTGGGAGCGAGCTTGCTCGCGATAGCGATGGAACAGACGCTGCGGAACAGGCAGCCACAAAAAAGCCCGGAACGGCTCACACCGTCCCGGGCTTTTTTATGCTCGCGGGTTTAGAACGCGCCCATGTAATCGCGCTTGCCTACTTCTACGCCGTTGTGACGCAGCAGTGCATAAGTGGTGGTGACATGGAAGAAGAACTGCGGCAGGCCGTAGGTCAGCAGGTAGGTTTGACCGCTGAAGCGTTTTTCCTTCGGGGTGCCCGGACGGGTGACAATTTCAATGCCTTCCTTGCCATCGATCTGCTCGGGGCTGATGCCGTCGATGAAGGCCAACACCTTGGCGATCAGCGCTTGCAGCTCGGCGAAGGTGGTCTCGCTGTCGTCGTATTTCGGCACTTCGATCTCGGCCAGGCGCGCGGACACGCCCTTGGCGAAGTCGACGGCGATCTGCACCTGACGCACCAGCGGGAACATGTCCGGGAACAGGCGTGCTTGCAGGAAAGCGTTCGGATCGATGTTTTTCGCGGTGGCGTGGGCTTCGGCCTTGTTCAGCACATCGCTCAGGGCGTTGAGCATCTGTTTGAAAACCGGGACGGAGGCGGCGTACAAGGAAATGGTCATGGCGATCTCATGCGGGTGATAGAAGGAAACGAATCAAACGTGGGCGATTATAGCCACGCCTTGTTGCGCTCCTTGTCTTTTATTACGCAAGGATTAGGCTAGGCGGCTTCCACGGCATAGGGAACGCGCAATGAGCATCGAAGAACAAAGCCAGGCCGAAGAACCACGGCTCAACAGCACGGAAATCCGCATCCTTGGCGCCCTGATCGAAAAACAGGCCACCAACCCCGAGACTTACCCTCTCACCCTCAACGCGCTAGTGCTGGCCTGCAACCAGAAGACCAGTCGCGAACCGGTGACGAATCTCAGTCCGGGCCAGGTCGGCCAGAGCTTGCGGGCCCTGGAAGGCCGCGGTTTTACCCGGCTGGTCATGGGCAGCCGCGCCGACCGCTGGGAGCATCGGGTCGACAAGGCGCTGGAGCTGGTGCCGGCCCAGGTGATCCTGATGGGATTGCTGTTCCTGCGCGGCCCACAGACCGTCAATGAACTGCTGACCCGCAGCGGCCGCATGCATGATTTCGAAGACACCGAGCAGGTCGTGCATCAGCTTGAGCGCCTGATCGCCCGAGGCCTGGCGCTGCTGGTGCCACGCCAGGCCGGCCAGCGTGAAGACCGCTACGTGCACGCCATGGGCGACCCCGCGGACATCGAGGCCATCCTCGCCGCCCGCCAGCACCCGGTAGAACGCGGTGGCGCCGGCAGCGGCGTGTCACTGGAACGCCTTGAAGAGCTCGAAGCGCGGATCGCCGCGCTGGAGGAGCGTCTGGCGCGCCTGGAGTAATCAGGACCGGGCGAAAGCCACGGCCTTGTCGAATTGCTCCAGGTTGGGCCGCACGCCCGTGTACAGCACAAACTGCTCCAAGGCCTGGATCGCGATCACCTCCAGCCCGGTGATGACTCGCTTGCCTTCTGCCCGGGCCCGGACGATCAAGGGCGTTTCCGACGGAATCGCCACCACATCGAATACCGTCTCGGCTGCGACGAGGGCATCGGGCTCGAACGCCAGGTGGTCCGCTTCAGGACCGCCGGCCATGCCGATCGGCGTCACGTTGATCAGCATTTGTGGCCGGCGATCGCCCAGCTCGGCTTGCCATTCGTATCCCAGCGAGTCGGCCAGGGCTCGGCCGGTGGTTTCGTTGCGGGCGACGATCAGGCCATTTTTATAGCCGCCATCGCGCAAGGCACTGGCGACCGCCTTGGCCATGCCGCCGCTGCCGCGCAGGGCGAAAGTCGAATCCTTGGGTACCGCATGGGTCTGCAGCAACTGGGCGATGGCAATGTAGTCGGTGTTGTAGGCCTTCAAATGGCCGTCAGTGTTGACGATGGTATTGATTGACTGGATCGCGGCCGCGGAAGGATCCAACTCATCGACCAAGGCGATGCAGGCCTCCTTGAACGGCATCGACACGCCGCATCCGCGGATGCCCAGGGCGCGAATGCCACGCACCGCACCCGGCAGGTCGCGACTGCTGAACGCCTTGTAGTAGAAGTTCAGGCCCAGTTGTTCGTAGAGGTGATTATGAAAGCGCAGGCCGAAATTGCCCGGGCGCCCCGATAGTGACATGCACAGCTGGGTGTCTTTGTTGGGGTTCATCTGCATGCTCGTCTCCTTGAAACACTTTCGGAAAAACGCGATCGCCGTACCGACCGGTCCTGTTCGATGCTCAGACCTCGGGCGCAGCGCAGCGACTCGCCATCCGCTGCAAAAAAATCAGCCACAGACCTTACACAATATTTACCCAACGGCGGTGCAAATCCTGGGAAAATCGCTGTCAGAGCAAGTATCCCCGCGCCCCTTATCGGGTCTGTCGCAGGCCACAGGCGCCGGGGCCGGAACGAGGAAACGCCATGAAACGCAAACTTCCCATTATCGCCCTGCTCGTGGGGGCACTCACGGTCACCGGCCAGGCATCCGCCCATGGTCGCGGTGGTTGGGAGGGTCCCGCGGTGTTTGGTGCGATCGTCGGCTCGGCCATTGTCGGCTCTGCGCTCATCAGCCGCGACCGACCGGTTTATGTCCAGCAACCGGTGTATGTCCAGCCACAACCGGTCTACGTGCAACAACCTGTCTATGTGCAACAACCGCCACCGGTCTATTACGCGCCGCAACCGGTATACATCGAGCGCCCGGTCTACTATCGCCCGGCGCCGGTGTATTACGGGCCACCACGGGGCTATTACTATGGCCCGCCGCGCGGCCATTACGGTCGCTGGTAGTCCGTTCAGGGGGCATAAAAAAGCAGCCGGTGATCGATGATCACCGGCTGCTTTTTTTACTCTTTCGATCGCCAGATCAGACGTGCTCGCTGCTCTTCAGCCGCACCGGGCCGTGCTCTTCCGGCGAGTGGGCGAGTTCCGCCACCACTGGAATCTCGTTGCCGTCGCAGTCATGCAATTTTCCGTCGCTGAAATAGTCGCCTTCACGCAGTGCAGCCAGGTCCTGGTAGCGCAGCACCCGCTCGGTACCGGCGGCAAAAACTGACTGCTGGTCGGAGTTGCCGGTAGTGAAATGGTTGAACGCCAGGTTCAGGATAATCGCCATGATTGCCGAAGAACTGATCCCCGAATGGAAGATCGTCGCGAACCAGCTGGGAAAATGGTCGTAGAAGTTCGGTGCGGCGATCGGGATCATGCCGAAGCCAATGGAAGTGGCGACGATGATCAGGTTGACGTTGTTGCGGTAGTCGACCTTCGACAGGGTTCGGATACCACTGGCGGCAACCGTACCGAACAGCACGATACCAGCACCACCGAGCACCGAGGTGGGCACGGCGGCGATCACCCGCCCCATGAACGGCAGCAGCCCGAGCACCACCAGAAATATCCCGCCAGTCGCCACGACAAAACGGCTCTTGATGCCGGTCACCGCCACCAGCCCGACGTTCTGGGCAAAGGCACTCTGGGTGAAGGAGCCGAAGATCGGGGCGATCATGCTCGACAGCATATCGGCTCGCAGACCATTGCCCAGACGGCGGGAATCGACCTTGGTGTCGATGATTTCCCCCACCGCCAGGATGTCAGCGGAGGTTTCCACCAGCGTCACCATGATCACGATACACATCGACAGGATCGCGGCGATGTGGAAAGTCGGCATGCCGAAGTGGAACGGCGTCGGAAACCCGAACATCGGGCCTTCGCTGACGGACGAAAAGTCCGCCATACCGAGGAATACCGCGATGACGGTGCCGATGACCATCGCCAGCAGGATCGACAGGCGGGAAATCGTCGCACTGCCCATTTTGCTCAGTACCAACACCAGTACCAGGGTCAGCGCAGCCAGGCCGATGTTCGCCATGCTGCCGAAATCCGCGGCGTGGCTGTTGCCGCCCATGGCCCAGCGCGCCGCCACCGGCATCAGCGTCAGGCCTATGGTGGTGATGACGATGCCGGTGACCAGCGGCGGGAAGAACCGGGTGATGCGCGAGAATACTGGAGTGATCAACAAGCCGATCAGGGACGCCGCGATTACCGCACCAAGGATGGCCTGGAAGCCCCCTTCCCCGCCGGTTCCAACGATCGCCACCATGGTCGCGACGCCGGAGAACGAAACGCCCTGCACCAGCGGCAACTGGCAGCCAAAGAACGGCAGGCCAAGCGTTTGCAGCAATGTCGCCAGCCCTCCCGCGAACAATGACGCCGCGATCAGCAGACCGATGTCCGCCGGCGACAAGCCGGCCGCCTGGCCGATGATCAAGGGCACCGCGACGATGCCGCCGTACATGGTCAACACATGTTGCAGGCCGTAAGCCATATTCGCGCCGACGCCAAGGTTTTCGTCCTCGGGCCGTGGGAGTGAAACATGGGGCGTTTTCATGGTTCGGGGGTTCCCTGTTTTTTGTTATGCGCACACTGTATTCAAAACTTAGGACAAATGTCTATAGAGTTGTATACAACTTGTTGCGCATTGATCACGGACAAGGTTGCAAATCCCGAACCAGATTGCATTCAACTTCGCGTTATCAGTCCTTCCAGCGCCGGCCGCAGCAGTTCCCGTGGCGGCACCCGCAGCCCGAACTCCGTCTCCAGCAGCTCAATCAATTCGTCGGCGTCCATGATTGTGCGTCGCTCGCTTTCGTGCCCGATCCGGTGCACGGCATAGCTGTTGCCGTTGAGGGTCTTGCGCAACCCGTCACCCGTGCGGGCGACCATCAACCGGTCCTTGAACTGGGAATCCGGATGGCTGCAGACGTACCAGTTGCCGACGATGTAATCGATCTCTTCCTGGCGCTGCAGGTCGAACAGGTACATCGGCCGCCATTCGCCCCCTACGTTGGCGCGCAGGATGTAGCCGTCTTCAGTGGTCTCGATGCGGTATGGCTCGTGAGGAGTCGCCTGGACCTCGCGATTGTCCAGCAACAGTGGCGCGGTCGGCACCATGCCACCGAAGCCGACATCGGTTACATAGCGCACGCCGTCAAGCGTCACCAGGCTCAAGCGATGGGTGCGTGCGGTCCAGGCGCCTTCAGGTGCGTTCATCACTACTCGCCCGGTAATGCCGCGGGCCTCGAAGCCCAGGTCCTGCAAAAGGGCCAGGAATAACTGATTGAGCTCGTAGCAATAACCGCCGCGCCCTTGCTCGAAGATTTTTCGTTCCACCGACTCAAGGTCGATCGGCACCGGCTGCCCCAGCAGCGTCGCGAGGGTTTCGAAGGGGAACTCGGCCGTATGACGCCACTGCAACTGGCGCAACGAATCGAGCGTCGGGGGTGGCGCCGTGTCGAAACCCAGGCGCCGCAAATAACGAGCGCAATCACTCAGTCGAGGTTGGTTCATGGGGTGTCCTTTCCTGTTCAGGTGCAGGGCTTGTGCAGGCACCCCGCCGTTGGCACAGGTATAAGGCATTTCCCCTGGGTGGACAATGATTTGGCGACTTCAACGGCGCTTGCGCGAAGACAGACGAATCCACGTCGGGGCATGGTCGCTGGGGTGTGGCTGGTTTCTGACCCAGGCATCCACCCCCGCCTCGCTCAGGTAGGCACTGGCGGCAGGGTTGAGCAACAGGTGGTCGATACGTAGCCCGGAGTTTTTTTGCCAGTGCTGGCGGAAATAGTCCCAGAACGTATAGATCCGCTCTTGCGGGTAGAGATGTCGCAGCGCATCCGTCCAGCCCTGGTCCAGCAGGCGCTGGTACCGCTCGCGGCTTTCCGGCTGCAACAGGGCATCCTTGAGCCAGGAGCGTGGGTTGTAGATGTCGAAGTCAGTGGGCACCACGTTGTAGTCGCCCGCCAGCACCACCGGGTGATCGCTGGCTTGTAGCCCCTGGGCATAATCGATCAGCCGCTCGAACCAGGCCAGCTTGTAGTCGAACTTCGGACCAGGCTGCGGATTGCCGTTGGGCAGATAAAGGCAACCTACCAGGACGCCATGCACGGCCGCCTCGATATACCGACTGTGGCTGTCTTCCTCTCCGCCCGGCAGGCCGCGCCGACTCTCCAGCGGTTGCGCATCGCGGGCCAGGATCGCGACGCCATTCCAGGAAGCCTGGCCGTGCCAGATCGCCCCGTACCCGGCCGACTCAAGCTCCGCCGCCGGAAAATCCTTGTCCGCCGCCTTCAACTCCTGCAAGCAGGCGATGTCGGGTTTCTCCCGCTCCAGCCACTCCAGCAGGTTGGGCAGCCGAGCCCGGATACCGTTGATATTGAAGGTCGCGATTCGCAGCTTTTTCATGGGCAGGCAACTCGAAAAACCAAAGTACTAGCTGTGACCGATGACAAGCCGCGGAGGTTGCAACAACCGCTCAGGAGCCGGTTTTCGACAGGGGCGGAGCGCTTTCCAGCAGATGCGCGAACGCCTGCTTGTCGATGGGGCGGCTGAGAAAATACCCTTGCACTTCGTGGCATTCATCCGAGCCCAGCGTGCCCAGTTGGGCCAGGGTTTCGACACCTTCGGCGGTGACCGTCAGGCCCATGGCCTTGCCCAGGTTGATGATCGCCTGGACCACGGCGCGGTCGTTGCTGCTGTTGCTCATGGAGGCGATGAAGCGCTTGTCGATCTTGATGCCATCAAACGGATAGGTGCGCAAATAACCGAGCGACGAATAGCCGGTACCAAAATCGTCCATGTTCAGGCGCACCCCCAGTTCCTTGAGCGCATTCATGACCTGGAGCGCACCGTCCACATCGTTCAGCATGACGTTCTCGGTGATTTCCAGCTCCAGGCGACTCGCCGGGAAGTGGGTTTCGATCAATACCTGGCGCACGTCCTCGACCACATCGCTGCGTTCGAATTGCGCAGGCGAGAGGTTGACCGAGACCATCAGCTCGCCCGGCCAGGTCAACGCGGTTTCGCAGGCCTCGCGTAACACCCAACGCCCAAGCGGGACAATCAGGTCGGTTTGCTCGGCAAGCGGGATAAACGCGTCGGGGCCCAGCAAGCCTTGGGTCGGATGTTGCCAACGGACCAGCGCCTCGACAGCGACGATGGTCTTGCCATCCACGGTATAGCGAGGCTGAAAATGCAGGACAAACTCATTTTTCTTCAATGCCTGGCGAAGGTCGCTTTCCAGCTGGCGACGATGCTGGATCTGGTCGTTCATGTGCGAGGCGAAGTAGCACCAGGTCTTCTTGCCCTCGGATTTGGCCTGGTACAGGGCGATGTCGGCGCAACGGATCAACTCGCCCGGCACATAACCTTGGCGCCGGCTTACGGCAATGCCGATGCTGGCGCCTATGTGCAATGAGTGGGTCTCGTAATGGATCGGTTGCTGCAGGCTGTCGATCAGCCGTGCGCAAAACCGGTCGATTTCGGTGGAGTGCTCCACTGCGCTGAGTACCACCACGAATTCATCCCCACCCAGGCGCGCCACCAGATCGTGCTCTCGGGTGCAGTCGCGCAGGCGCTGGGCCACTTCCAGCAGCACCGCATCGCCGGCCGGGTGGCCCAGTGAATCGTTGATCGGCTTGAAGTTATCCAGATCCACCATCAGCAAGGCCAGCGGTACGGAATGCTCCTTGGCAAGCAATGCATCGTCCAGGTGCCGGGCCAACTTGTTTCGATTCGGCAGGCCGGTCAGCGCATCGTGCATCGACAGATGCTGGACCTGGGCGTGGGCGGCCACTTCATCGGTGATGTCGCTGGCGGTACCGCGATAGCCCGTTACCACGGCCCTGTCGTAGATCGGCCGCGCCGATACCCGACAAAATCGCAACTGTCCGGAATGGTCGCGGTAGGAACACCGCAGGTTGCTGGCATTCTGTTCTTCGACCAGTTTGCCCAGCCACAAGGCAATCGGCGTGGTGTCGCAATACAGCAACTGTTCGATGTCCTGTCCCAGCCATTGCTGATCGGAAAAACCGGTAACGGTGTTGAAACGCCCCGACAGATAGGTGATGCGCTGCTGGCTGTCGATTTCCCATATCCAGTCCGACGCCGCCTCCGCCACGGCACGGAAGCGCTCTTCGCTCGCCTGGAGCGCCTGCTTTGAGGTTTCCAGGCTGTCGTAGCTGGCGTCCACCTGTCGAGCGGTACGCATGGCATAGCGGAAAAAATAAGCGGTGAGCAACGCCAGGATCAGCAACGCCCCGCCCAATGGCGGAACCAGAGACCACAACAATTGCTGGCCTGGCCGCTCCAGCCGGGATACCAGGCTGTAACCGGTGCTATCCAGCGGTACGGCTGGCTGACCGGTCGCCAGCGCCGTATCTTTCACCAGGTTCAACTCGTTCAGGCCGTAGCTCTTGCCTACCTTGCGAAGCTTGACCGGCGTTAGCTGGTCGACAAAAAGCAGCACCGACGTCCCCTTGGCCTCGACCTGAGGACGTTCGTCGTTGGGCAGGATCACCGAAGCCGTGACGATGGCCGGCCAGCCTTCGAACAAGGTGTAGCGGATCATGGGCCGGGTCAGGTCCGGTTGCGCCTGGAGCTGATCGACAAGGTCCCTCAGCGGTGTATCGATATAGGCCGTCGCCTCTGCCTGGACATTTTGTCCGCGCACCACCGCATATTTGGTGCGTTCACGGTCGATGACGAACACCCCTTCGTATTCATCGTTGGTGAACAGGGTCTTGCCGATGTTCTGCTCGGCATAGGCCCATTGCACATCGACCTCGCCGTTAAGACGCTCATAGCCGGTGGTCCAGTAGGCGTAACTGGCCATGTAGTTTTTCGACGCGGTGATGCGATTCTCGAGCGCGCGCTCGATGTAGAAGTGGGTCTTGCCCACATCGTCCGCGTCCAGCTTTTGCGCGATGTTGAACAGCGCGGCGACAGCCATCAGGACACCCATTACGAACAGCACGCCGACCGCCACCACCAGGCGACGGGTAATCGGCGTATGACGCGTGACGTCAGGGGGGATATCGGCAGAGGTGTCCATTGACCTGCTCCTGTCCTTCGGCGTTGGCTTCGCCGTGCAAACTTCACTGCATGAACTGCGTTTGACCCTTGGGTTTTCTTAACCTTAGCAGCCGCTGCCGCGTCAGTTGGCGAGCCTACAGAGTTTGGCGAAAAGGGCTACGCGTCGCCTATGCGTTGAACAATGGACCTTGATCCGCCGCCGATGATTCCGACGAATCTCAGCGATCGGAACGCTCCAGCGCATCGAACGCGTCTTCCCTGGACAACGCCGCGACACAGTTGCGACCGCTGTGTTTGGCCTGATACAGCGCCGCATCGGCTCGCTGGATGAAGACTTCCGTACTGTCCAGGCTGCTGGGCACGAAGGCATGGCAACCCAGGCTCACCGTCAGGTAGCCGGAGGGGGCAGCCGAATGGGTAATCTGCCTGTCGATGACGCGGCGGCGGATCTGTTCGGCCAATGCCATGGCGCCGTGCAGGTTGGTATCGGGCAGCAGGACAGCAAACTCTTCGCCACCATAACGCACCGCCAGGTCGGCCTTGCGATGACAGCAGTCCTTGAGCACCTTCGCGACCTCCGCCAGGCAATGATCACCCGCGACATGCCCGTAGGTATCGTTGTAGCGCTTGAAAAAATCGATGTCGAGCATGATCAGGCTCAGGGGGCTGCGCTGGCGGGCGCCTCGGCCGAACTCGATGCCCAGGGCCCGCTCGAACAGCCGGCGGTTCGCCAGCCCGGTCAGGCTGTCATGAGTGGCGATCAGTTCCAGCGCTTGCTGGGCCTTGCGCAGGTCCGCTTCTATCCGCTCGCTGTTACGCACCTGATGCACGAAAACCCAGCCAAACAGACAGATACCCAGCACCACCAAGGCCACGATCAGGCTCGATTGCACCGCCCGGTCATACCAGCCCGCCAGGATCGCTGACTCGGACATCGCGGCAACGACTACCAGTGGGTAGGCTTGCAGATGCCGATGGCCATAGAGCCTGACGATATTATCGGTGTCGGAGCGGATCATCTCATCGCCGGAAGCCCCCACCACAGGATCGTGCTGGAAAATATGATGCCGCGCCATGGACGCACCAATCAGCGCCTCGTCGAAGGGCCGGCGCGCCAGCAAAGTCCCATCGGACAACGCCAGGGCCATCTCGCCTTGGTCATCGAGATTAAAACTCTTCAGGAACTGGTCGAAATACGACATCTTGATCCCGGCCATCAGCACGCCCTGGAAATTGCCTTTGCGGTCATTCAGCCGACGGGAAACGGGGATGATCCATTCGCCGTTCTGCCGGCTGCGGATCGCCGGGCCGATATGGGCGACGAGCGAGGCATTCTCCTGGTGAAACTGGAAATACTCGCGATCCGCGATACCGGATCCCCGGTGCAGCTTTTCAAACGAGGTGATGATCCACTGGCCGCTCTTGTCGAACAGAAACAGGCCATGCAGTTGTTCCAGAGATAACACGCGCCGGGCGAATGTCTGTTGCAGGCGCGCGCGCACGGCCGGGCCGTAGCCATCGATCTGGATCCCGTCTGCCAGGCTGCCGAGCACGAGATCGGCCTGCAGGAAAGTATCCTGGGCCTGCTGGGCCATGGCACGGGTAAGGTTGGCCGAAGCAATCCGCGCCGATTCCAGGTCGTGACGACGAGATTGCTCCAATTGCAGATAGAGCAAACCGCAGAGGCACAGGCAAACCGCCGCAATAAACGCCACCGCAGCCTTGAGCAATGGCAGGCGCTTGAGGGTGCCGCCGGGCGCATGGAGCGGATCGTTGATGGGGATAGGCAAGCGAATTCCTGAAGAGGGCAAAGCATGAGCAAAACGCTCAAAGCCCCCAATATTCGTGAGCTTAGCGTACCGCTTGGAGGCCGGCAATTTGCCAGTGGGGCGAAGTCGATGGATGGCGCTGTGGATCCAAAATCCTCCTCATCATTTGGCAATTCTGCCGCCCCTTGGCGCGTTTTTTTACACGCGAGCCTTACCGGGGGCTATCTAAAACGTGTCTCGCCCCATAACGTAGGTGGCCTTTATATCAAGGCCCCGCGGACCATGAGCACTCCGAACCAGCACACTGTAGAACAGGTACAGGCCAGACCGTCGACCGTCAGCCTGCGAGAGGCCTTCTGGTTCTGGCTGAAACTGGGTTTCATCAGCTTCGGCGGACCGGCGGGCCAGATCTCGATCATGCACCAGGAATTGGTGGAGCGTCGGCGCTGGATCTCCGAGCGTCGCTTCCTCCACGCCTTGAACTACTGCATGCTGCTGCCCGGCCCCGAGGCCCAGCAACTGGCGACGTACCTGGGCTGGCTGATGCATCGAACCTGGGGCGGAGTAATCGCCGGGGCGTTGTTTGTCCTGCCCTCGCTGTTCATTCTCATCACATTATCCTGGCTATACGTCGCCTTTGGCGAAGTGCCGGTGGTGGCCGGCATTTTTTATGGCATCAAGCCCGCCGTGACGGCGATCGTCGTGCATGCCGCGCACCGGATAGGCTCGCGCGCGCTCAAGAACAACTGGCTGTGGGCAATCGCCGCCGCGTCGTTTACGGCGATCTTCGCCTTCAACGTACCCTTCCCGCTAATCGTACTGGGGGCGGCGGTCGTCGGTTACTTCGGTGGTCGCTGGGCACCGGCAAAGTTCAGCCTGGGCGGTCACGATGCCAGGCACAAGTCGTTCGGCCCGGCCCTGATCGATGACGATACACCGACCCCGGAACACGCTCGTTTCAGTGCCACCCGCCTGGCCCGACTGCTGATCGTCGGGGCGCTGCTGTGGATTCTGCCGATAGGCCTGTTGACCGCGATGTTTGGTTGGGAAGGAACCTTGACGCAGATGGCCTGGTTCTTTACCAAGGCGGCACTGCTGACTTTCGGCGGCGCCTATGCGGTTCTGCCCTACGTGTATCAAGGCGCCGTCGGACATTTCGGCTGGCTGACACCGACCCAGATGATTGACGGCCTGGCCCTGGGCGAAACCACTCCGGGACCGCTGATCATGGTAGTCGCGTTCGTCGGTTTCGTCGGGGGTTACGTGACTCAGGTGTTCGGCCCCGAACAGGCGTTTCTGGCGGGCGCGGTTGCGGCCACGCTGGTGACCTGGTTCACCTTCCTGCCCTCGTTCCTGTTCATCCTGGCTGGCGGTCCGCTGGTGGAATCGACCCATGACGAGTTGAAATTCACCGCGCCACTCACAGCGATCACCGCGGCGGTGGTGGGGGTGATTCTCAACCTCGCCTGCTTCTTTGGTTATCACGTGCTCTGGCCCAAGGGCTTCAACGCAGCACTGGACTGGCCATCGGCAATTCTTGCAGTCGCGGCGTTCATTGCACTGTTCCGCTATAAACGCGGCGTCATCCAGGTATTGCTGGCCTGCGGCCTGGCCGGGCTGGCGGTGCATCTGCTGCGCTAAGAGAGACACTTGAGTCGGATCAGCGGCCCATGCCCGGGGCCGCTGACGGCAAGAAAATTGAACGGGCCTCTGCCACCTGCGAACTAACCAAGTTCATGGCCCGGCCGGTGCGGCCAGGGCACAACCTGAACAGAAATGGCACAGGTGATCCATCCATGGACTCAAGCTCCCTCGATATTTTTACCGACACCCAGGTACTGGGCATTTCCATCGCCAATTGGCTGCTGGCACTGAGCGTGATGACGGTGAGTTTCATCATCGCCAGGGCTGGCGTCGGTTTTCTGTTGAAAAACGTGCGTGCCCGGGCACAAAAACCCGACGCTTATGTCAGCCACATCGCCGTCGAAGTACTGTCCAGTACCAGCAATACTTTGTTATTGCTGGCCTCGATCCTGATCGGCGTTGGCGTATTGGACTTGCCGGAACGCTGGCTGAGTCGAGTCAGCAGCCTCTGGTTCGTGGTGGCGGCCCTGCAAGTGGGATTATGGGCAAACCGAGCGATCGCCCTGGCGTTGATGCATTATTTCGCCCGCCACAGCCACTCCGACATCCATCAGAAAAGCGCCTTGGCCACCCTGAGCCTGTGGGGTGCGAAAGTATTTCTCTGGGCGGTGGTGCTCCTGGCGATGCTTTCCAACCTGGGCGTGAACATCACGGCGTTCGTTGCCAGCCTCGGCGTGGGCGGCATCGCCGTGGCGCTCGCGGTGCAGAATATCCTCGGGGACCTGTTCGCTTCGCTGTCGATTGCCGTGGACAAACCTTTCGAAGTCGGCGACTTCATCGTCGTCGGCTCCCTGGCCGGGACCGTGGAACATGTCGGCCTAAAGACCACGCGAATCCGCAGCCTGGGTGGCGAGCAGATCGTCATGGCGAACGCCGGCATGATCAGCTCCACCATCCAGAACTACAAACGCCTGCAGGAGCGCCGTATCGTCTTCGAATTCGCCCTGCCCCAGGAATGCTCGACAGAGCAACTGCGGCAAGTGCCCGTCATCGTCGAAAAGATCATCAAGGCCCAGGAAAAAACCCGCTTCGACCGCGCGCATTTTCGTGGTTTCGGCGAAAGCGCACTGGAGTTCGAAACGGTCTATATCGTGCTGGACCCCAGCTACAACGTCTACATGGACATCCAGCAGGCGATCAATCTGGGCATGATGGAAGAATTCGCCAGGATCGGCGTGCGCTTCGCCATGCCGTCACGCGCGGTGCATGTGGCTTCGTTGCCGGATGCGGTTGAGCGGATGGCCAGCAGAGGCAACGAGAGGACCCCCACGCAAAGCACCCCCTCGTTTCGGGCGCAACACTGAGTCCACGCAGACGTTGGAGATTGCCGTTACAACTCACCAGATGAATAGGGGAGCTGCGTCCTATAGCATTGTCCGCCGCTAAGCCAATGGCGTACATTAGCTATGATTTTTATTGAAACCCCAATATTTACCCGGCGGGTCAGGGAGTTGATAGATGACAATGATTTTTCAGCGCTGCAGATAACATTGCTTCGCAACCCCTGCGCTCGAAAAACGAACAGCAAGACTTGACGGCTGATCAACGCAAGGCGTTGAAAATGATCGTCGAGCAATGGAGATAACCATGAGCAGATTTTTCGATGAGCTGATGGAAAGCGTGCAACAGATGGATGAGATTGTCCGAGGAGAGCGCCAGCCGTCCCGGGAATTCATCGTCGATGCGCTGCAGGTGAAGGAGATACGAAAAGCCACCGGCCTGACCCAAGCCAAGTTTGCAGCATTGATCGACGTTCAGTTGGGCACGCTACGCAATTGGGAGCAAGGGCGGCGCGAGCCAACCGGTCCCGCGAAAGCTCTGTTGCGCGCCATTCATAACGACCCTGAACACGTCATCAATGCCCTCGCCATATAGGTCACCAGATTCGAAAGGATACTCGCATATGGCTGCGAAACGCCCGAAATCAGCTCGCTGCGCAAAACGAAACCGCGCCATGACCCAGCGCAACTGAGCCCCCCACTCCATCAGCTACGCTCAACCTATCACCACGACAGGGAATCGACATGAGCAAGGCAGACGAACTCGCGGCGAAGCTGAGGCAGGCCCAACGAACCCCAGCCGACATCGACAACTGCGCCGACCTGGCCATCGAATACTGGCCCGGCCAGGTCTATGACTTGTACCGTCAGATCGAAACGTGGCTCGCGCCGTTGTGTGAGGCGGGCCTGGTTATCCGGCGCAATCCGACCCACGTCTTCGAGCGCCACTCCAGCGGTTCGACGTACAACTACGCCATTGACCAATTGGTGATCGAGGGCAACCACCGGCGCATCTCGCTCGATCCGATCGCCCGCTTCTCCACTAGCGCAGAGGGATGCATCGAAATCCATATGCAAGGCGTGAAGCACTGCGTCCTGCGCACCGTGGGCGAGCATGGCGAATCGCTTTGGCAGCTACGGCCGGCCGGGCAACACACCGAACCCCTGGCGCTGGATGAAGGGGCTCTTCTCTTGATCATCGAGGAAGGGTTGGGGCTTTAAAGCAAATGGGCGACCTATTGAGTCGCCCATTTCTGTAGACGGGAAGTTCAGCCGGCAGCCGATTCAAACGCTGCATCGGGCCCGCTTTGCACGGGATTGCCAGGCGTAGCCGTTTGCCGGCCGACCAGGACCGCCAAGGCGTTATCGATCTCGTCAGCCGCGCCTTGAGCGTGCTGGGCTTCCGCCCAGCCCCAGTAGCGCTCGGACACCAGCCCGCCCACAGCCTGCGCGCAAAGTTCATCACAACTGACGCCCATCTTGCCCGCGGCCGCAATGACAGCCAGGAGCGCCTGCTCCAATTGGGAAATTCTTTCAGTAGACACAACTAACCAACTCGGTAGGTAACGAGCCTGAAGCTTACCAAGATATCAATATGCCACCAAACTGTAGGCGCCCAACGGTCTCGTCCAGCTTCGGTTGCCCGATAACATCAGGGATTTTTTTCCCCTGCTTATGGATCAACGAAGCCTGCATTGGTTTCGATCAGTTTGACTCTCGCACCGCGCCATATGTCGCGTCGCTCGACGCTTGCGAAGACTTGCGAGCCGCGGCACGGGCCGCCAGCATGGTCAGCACCGCCGCAACGACCAACACGGCCGCGCTGGTTTCAAACGTCGCCCGATAACCGCTCAGGTCGAACAGGACGCCACCCACCGTGGCACCAGACGCAATGGCGAGCTGGACGATCGCCACCATCAATCCGCCGCCGGCCTCGGCATTTTCCGGCAACGTCCTGGCCAACCAGGCCCACCAGCCAACAGGCGCCGCCGTTGCCACCAGCCCCCAGACACCCAGCAGCACCGCCGTCATTACCGCTGACCCGCCGAACGCAACCAGCGCAAGAGCGATTGCAGCCATCAACAACGGGATGACGATGAGGGTCCGATACAGGCCGTTCCTCAAGAACGAACCGATCAGGAAGGTTCCGAGCAAACCGGCCAAGCCAATCACCAGCAACATGAACGACAACAGCGACACGCTCACCTGCGTCACCGTTTCGAGGAAGGGACGCAGATAGGTGAACAACATGAACTGGCCCATGAAGAACGTGCTGACGGCCAGCATGCCCAACGCAACCGGTGCCTGGGTCATCAGTTTGAAAGGATTGCCGCTGTCCTGCTTCACCCGCGAGGGCAGCGAGGGCAGGCTCAACAGCAACCACGCCAGGGCGAGCGCGGCGACGGGGACGATGCAGAAGAACGCCCCACGCCAACCGATGATTGCCCCCAGGAAGCTGCCCAATGGCGCAGCGACTACCGTCGCCAAGGCATTGCCGCCGTTGACGATGGCCAATGCGCGGGGGACCTTGTCCGCCGGCACCAGGCGCATGGCCGTAGCCGCCGACAGCGACCAGAAGCCGCCAATCGCAACGCCGATCAAGGCGCGGCCGACCATGAACGTCACGTAGTCGGGGGCCAGCGCAGCCACTGTGCCGGAAACGATCATCAGCAGTGTCAATGCCGAGAGCAGCCATTTGCGGTCGACCCGGGCGGCAATCGAGGCGATGAACAGGCTGGTGACCAGGGCGAAGGCGCCGGAGACGGCGATGCCTTGGCCGGCCTGCCCTTCGCTGACATGAAGGTCCGCCGCTACCGGTGTCAGCAGGCTGACCGGCATGAATTCCGAGGCGACCAGCGCGAATGCAGCCAACGACATGGCAAGCACCGCGCCCCACGCAGGCTTACCCTGCGGGGTGGGCGATAAAGTATGGATCATGGATAACAACCTGAAATTTATGAAAGGGCTCGAAACCCTTGGGCGAGCGAACTCGCTCGCGATGACGACGGCACAATCCGCACACAGGCGACTGGAGCACCGCCATCGCGAGCAGGCCCGCTCCCGCATCAATCGGGCCTGAACGCTTTGCGGCTTACATTCAACCGGCCAACGTAGCGTTGTCGATCACAAAGCGATACTTGACGTCGCCCTTGAGCATCCGCTCGTAGGACGCGTTGATCTGATCCGCACGAACCAGCTCGATGTCGGCAACGATGCCGTGCTCAGCGCAGAAATCCAGCATTTCCTGAGTCTCGGCAATCCCACCGATCATCGAGCCGGCAATGGTTCGACGCTTCAGGATCAAGTTGAAGACATTGGGCGACGAATGAGGCGTCGCTGGAGCGCCCACCAAGGTCATCGCGCCGTCGCGCTTGAGCAATACCAGGAAAGCGTCGAGGTCATGGGGCGCCGCCACGGTGTTGAGGATGAAGTCGAAGCTCTTGGCGTGGGCGGCCATTTCATCAGCATTACGCGACACGATGACTTCATCGGCGCCCAACTGCCGGGCGGCCTCGCGCTTGGATTCCGAAGTAGTAAACGCCACGACATGCGCGCCCATCGCGTGAGCGAGCTTGATGCCCATGTGCCCCAGGCCACCGATACCGACCACGCCGACTTTCTTGCCCGGCCCGGCGTTCCAGTGACGCAATGGCGAATAGGTGGTGATGCCTGCACAAAGCAGTGGCGCGACGGCGGCCAATTGCTCTTCGGGGTGACGGATGCGCAGCACATAACGCTCATGCACCACGATGTTCTGCGAGTAGCCACCCAGGGTCCAGCCCGGTTCATCCGGCGTCGGGAAGTTGTAGGTACCGATCATGCCGTCGCAGTAGTTTTCCAGGCCGCTTTCGCAGTCCTCGCAGTGCTTGCAGCTGTCGACAATGCAGCCGACGCCGACCAGATCACCGGTCTTGAACGCGGAAACATGGGCGCCCACCGCCGACACGCGGCCGACGATTTCGTGGCCAGGGACGCAAGGGAACTGAGTGCCTGCCCACTCGGCGCGCACCTGGTGCAGGTCCGAGTGGCAGATCCCACAAAAGGCGATGTCGATTTGCACGTCGTGCGCGCCGGGTGCGCGGCGATTGATTTGCATCGGTTCAAGGGGTTTGTCGCCCGCGTGGGCGCCGTAGGCTTGTACACGCATGAGATGACTCCTTGTTGAGTTGAATTCGACTGGCAGTTTCAGGGACCGGCGCCATTCGCCGGTAGAACATTTCGCTGAAGTTCTTGCCCGATCCTGTGAGCCTGCTTATTTGCCGTAGGCAGCGCTTCGCTTGGCGAGTTAAGGTTCTGCCTATAACTATCACCCCGACAGACAATCGACATGACCAGCCACGGCAAATCGCCGCAAAAGATGCTCGCGGACCTCATCGCTCCCCGGACCACAGAATCGGGGGACGTCGAAACGTCGATGCCCGGCCTCTGCCTCTTCCGGCGCGACGCCCCTGCCCCGCCCGCGACCTGCATGATCGAACCGAGCATCGTCCTCGTCGCCCAAGGGATGAAGCAGGTCTGGATTGGTGGCCAGGCGTATGGTTACGACACCGGGCGATTCCTGATGACTTCACTGGATATGCCGGCGAACTCCGAAGTGATGGTCGCGAGCCCGGAACAGCCATGCCTGGGCCTGGTCCTGAGGCTGGATTTGCGCATGGTTGCCGATCTGGTCGCCCAAGGCGGGCTGGCGCCGCGTCTTGAGCGCCCGGTCGGGATTGGTGCGGGCATCGGCACCAGCACAGCGGACTTCCTGGCGCCGTTCGTACGCCTGCTGGCATTGCTGGATGAACCCGAGGCGATCCCCATCCTGGCGCCGCTGATCCAGCGCGAGATCCATTACCGGCTACTGATGAGCGACCAGGCGGCGCGGCTGCGCCAGATCGCGTCCGTCGACAGCCAGGGCTACCGGATCGCCAAGGCCATCGACTGGCTGAAGTTGAACTACGCCGCGCCAATCCGCGTGGATGACCTGGCGGCGCGGGTGCAGATGAGCGCCCCGACCTTTCACCATCACTTCCGCCAGCTCACGGCGATGAGCCCCCTGCAATATCAGAAGTGGCTGCGGCTGAACGAAGCAAAACGGCTGATGCTCAACGAACACCTGGACGTGGCCAGCGCCGCCTACCGAGTGGGTTACGAAAGCCCCTCGCAGTTCAGCCGCGAATACGCCCGCCTGTTCGGTGCATCGCCCAAGCGGGACATTGCGGCGTTGCGCAGGCCGGCAAGTGCGAGCAAGGGTATTTGACTACTGTGCCGGAGCCATCGTGGGCGCTGTCTTATCCCTGTGCCCCTACCGCAGCGCCTACGACAATCCGCTTACCCATCTTCTCCCCCACCTCCAACGCCTGCCCATCCCTCTGCTTCCCCTGCCGCGCCTGCCCCACCAGTAAAGGAATCAATTCCCCCTCGGGCAAATGCTTCCAGAACCGCCCGGGCATGTGCTGGCGCAACGCGGTCGGGTTGAGCCTCGCCGGGTTGAAGATGTGCCTGTAATAGGTGCGCCACAACTCGGCGCCGGGGTCTTCGGCGTGGCGGGCCCATTGTTGCCATTGCGCGGGGCAGTGGCGCTGGTAATCCAGCGATTGGCCGTCGAAACGAATACCGTCGCGAGGCGTTGCAATCAGCCAGCGTTGCCGACCGAGCCGCTCGGCAAAATGACCGCTCGCGCTTTCGAGGATGTCGTGCGCCGGCTGGTGGAACGCCACCAGGTCCAACTGCAATTGTTCTGCCACGGCTGGCGGCAAGGGAATGAAGCGCACGAAGGCGTGCAAGTGATGAGCCTCACGACTGACCTGCTTGATGCGCCGTTGCAACTCGCTACCCAGGCGATCGCCCGCGAGCATGGCGGTGCGGTCGCCATGCGCTACGCGCCAGAGCACTTCGTACAACAGGTTCCAGCGCTGTTCGCCGTGATAACGACTGGCCTGTTGCAACTGGCTCAACAACGCTGCCGGGACGCGAGTGCGGAACGGACCCGGGCCTTGCGGCAAGGGCGTCGGCATTGCCAACAGATCGGCCATGGGGCCCTGGGCCCAGGTCACGTCACAGGGGTCTATTCCATGACCAAGCAACGTCCGGGCCTGGTCGCGCCAGATGGCGAAATCGTCATCGCAATCCAGCGCGATCATCCCCACAGCCCCATTTGCACAGGCCTTTGCGGATCGCGCAAACGTGCCCGCAGCAAGCCACTGCGCGTTTGCGCGTCAGCGGGCCGGTAATCGCTGGTCACAATGAAGGGGCGGGCCTTTTCCAGCACGCAGCGCAACTGCACCAGATCGTCATACCGAATCCGCCGCTCCCTGCGCAGCGTCACCAGGCGCTGCACGCTACGCAGGCCGATGCCGGGAATGCGCGCCAGCAGGGCCGGCTCGGCACGGTTGAGGTCGAGTGGAAACACATCGCGATTAGCCAGCGCCCAGGCCAGCTTCGGGTCGATGTCCAGGTCCAGGTTGCTGGACGTGTTCAACAGTTCGCCCGCCTTGTAGCCGTAGCCACGCATCAGGAAGTCGGCTTGATACAGCCGATGCTCACGCAGCAACGGCGGCGCGGCGAGCGGCACACTGGCGGGGCTGTCGGGAATCGGACTGAAGGCGGAATAGTAGACCCGCCGCAAACCATAGCCCTGGTAGAGCGACTCGGCGTTGCTCAGGATGGCATGGTCGTCGGTGGCATCCGCTCCCACGATCACCTGGGTGCTCTGCCCGGCCGGCGCAAAGCGCGGCGCCCGCGGCTCGCCAGCCACCGCCTGCTGACCGTCATGGATGGTGCCCATGGCCTGACGAATCGTGATCAATTGCTTTTCCGGCGCGAGGCGCTTGAGGCTCACCTCGGAGGACAGTTCGATGTTCACACTCAGGCGATCCGCTAGCCGACCCGCCTCCTCGATCAATAGCGGATCGGCATCGGGAATGGTCTTGAGGTGAATGTAGCCTCGGAATTGATGCTCCTCCCGTAGCAAGCGCGCCACGCGAACCAGTTGCTCCATGGTGTAATCGGCCGAGCGAATGATGCCGGAACTCAGGAACAGCCCGCTGATACAATTGCGACGATAGAAATCCAGCGTCAACCGCACCACTTCCTCCGGCGTAAAGCGCGCCCTCGGCACGTTGCTGGAACGACGGTTGACGCAATACTGGCAGTCGTACAGACAGAAATTAGTCAGCAACACCTTGAGCAGCGAGACACAGCGCCCATCCGGCGTGTAACTGTGGCAGATCCCCATGCCATCGGTGGCCCCAAGCCCATCGCGACCACGCGAACTGCGCTTGGGCGCCCCACTGCTGGCACACGACGCGTCATATTTGGCGGCGTCTGCAAGAATGCCGAGCTTGGCGATGAGCTGCATGGAGAATTCCCGAATACTGGATGCATGAACAGTATTTGGAGATACGCCGATATGCAAGCCCCGTTGGTCAATCCGTTTGCCGATGGACGACTGAGCCCGACCGCGACATAGGCCTTGCCGGGGCGATGGGCTATAATTCGCCAACCAATGCGATTCGAGGTCCACCCCGATGGGCACTGTCAGCCTGGAAACAAAAAAGGCCTACGCGGCCAGGACTCGCCGGTCCAACTACGCGGCCAGCCTGCGCCTGGAAGGGTTCAAGGTGTCTGCGCAAGACAGCGAAGACAAGCTGCCTTCCCGTGAGGAAGTCTTGAAGACCTTCACCAAGACTCGAGCCTGATGCCCGACAAATACGGCGTCGGCGAAGACGCCTATTGTTACCCGGGCTCCACGGTCCTGCGCAATAAACTCGATATCCGCGATGAACAGACCTTGAGCGAAGCCGAACAACAGCTCTCGGCCATCGCTGCGAGCCATGTCGAATTCAACCCTCCTCCTTACAGCCTGCCTTATTTGCAGAATATTCATCGAGCGCTGTTCTCGGACCTGTTCGAATGGGCCGGAGCGCTGCGGACCGTTGGCATGGCCAAACAAGCCACGCGTTTTTGCCAACCTGAATACATGGAGAAGGAAGCCAACAAGATATTCGCCAACCTGGCGGCGTCGAACTGGTTCGAGGGACTGAGCAGAACAGAACTGATCATCGCCGTGGCAGATGCCTATTCCGATATCAACATCATCCACCCATTCCGCGAAGGCAACGGCCGCGCCCAGCGCATCCTGTTCGAACACCTCATCATGAATGCCGGATTCGAGATCAGTTGGTGGGGGATCGATAAAGACGAATGGATCGACGCCAATATCGCGGCTTATAACTGTGTGCTGGGCCCCATGGAGGCGGTTTTTGAGAAGTGCATTGGGGAAATGATTCAGACCTGAGCCGCGGACAGTTGCACTTCATCACTGATAAACTGCGCCGATCCGCCCTTCTGATTCTATCGTGTGTAATAGGTGTGCAATCAAACACACCCCGCCCGTACACCTCTCCCCCCGCTCGACTGGACTGAAGCTGACTGGACAGATCAGCGGTAAAGTAGCTCCAATTCCTGGCACTACCGACTGGCATTAGCCACGGATCTCCTTGAGGCCCTACTTGGCACCTAGCCACCATCGAGATTTGGGATAAGCTGAGCCCATCAAAATCGCCTGCGAGTGAGCACGTGGCAGATAAGGATCAGAAAGAAAAGCAACCGTTGATGGACGTGGCGACCCTAGATGATTTCGCCCATATCAACCCCACATCAATACTCGCTATGAGCAATTCACTTCACTTCCACACGCTTGAGCGAACGTTTCAGGAGGCTGTCCAAGCGGCTGAAAAAACCGGAGATGATGCAGCGGTGAGGGCGTACAGGGTTTTGGTTGTCATCTGCAGCTATCACTTCAATCCCAACCGAGCTGATGCCTTCACGCCTCAACTCATCATGGACGGCAGGAGGTCGCTAATCCCTAGTGATTACATAGGTGAGCAACAAAAAGTTCTTACTGAGATCGCCGAACAGATTGACCACCCGTTGCTTCGAGCACGGATTGCTGACAGTTGTTGGTACAGCAGCAGAAAGCTTCATAAGATGGCGGAGCTTGCCTCAAGCTCATACTTGGACGCCGTAGAATCCTTCTTCAAGAAAGAGCTACTCTACCAGTACGAGTCTGACTTTGAAGTGCCATCGAAAGTAGTTGATATCATCGAGCGAGCATTCTCCATTTATGCATCCACGGGCAAACGGAAGAACATCCCAGAAAGTGCTAAAGAAACATTTTCCCTGACATATAAAACGGCTAGAGACAATCTAAATTTAGTAGCCTTTCATAGACTTTCGTCTCTTGGCCAGTCTTACGGACTACTGGAGTGGCGAGAGATAGCCACTGAAGCTGAGAAGATGGCAACTGCTGCAAAAGACAAGCAGTATGCTGAAGCGGTGAAAAGAGTTTGGCTTCATGCGGCTCACGCTTACTCTAAACTTGGAGACAAGGAAGCCTCGATCAAATGTAAAGTGTTCGCGGTCGATCAAACATTGCGAATGCGCGACGGGGTTGGATCAGCAATGGCAAAGGCATCTTGGACACGAGATGCTATTGGTGAGATTCGCTCAATTGGAGGTATGCAGGAGCGGATCGACGAACTCAAAAGAGAGTTACAGAATTATGAAAATGATTCGCTATCGGAGCTCGGAGAGTTCAGCATACCCATTGATCTTACAGACGAACGCCAAGCAACTATAGACCAATTCGAAGATCTAGAAATTCACGAAATGCTTTTCCTCTTAGCCTTCAGTTCGCGCCCCCCGGAGAAGATAGCTCTTCACAAAAATTGCCTTCAAAAAAAGAATAAATATTTTCTATCTTCAATAATGGGCAAAAGCTATTCCGACGAAAAAGGAAAAGTAATAGCCCAGGCACCGTCCGCGGACCTATCAGATAAGCCATCGGAGGAGTGGTTTGATCATGAGAGCCTCATAGAAATTGGCCTCCATTATCATATTGAAGCCGAGGCGTTTATCAAACCAGCTTGCATGACGATGTCTGACTACCAGACCATTGATGAAAGGCACTTAGAGCCTATCGCTCAGCACAGCGCTTTTGTCCCACCTGGACATGAATCAATTTTCGCCCTGGGATTCGCGAGAATGATTCAAGGCGACATGGTGACTGCTGCCCACACCTTGATTCCACAACTGGAGAATTCACTTAGGCATATACTAAACAATCGCGGCTCCAACACCGCAAAACTTAACACAGACCTTACACAAGAAGACCAGTCGCTCAGTCAGCTGTACTCAAATCGAAAAGAAGAGCTTGAGCAAGCCTTCGGCCCAGACATCACCTATGCAATCCATCTGCTTTTCAATTTGAAAGGCGGGCCGATGTTAAGGCACGAGATGGCACATGGAAAACTCACTGCAGGACAATGCTATACAACCGCCTGTATATATGCATGCTGGCTAATTTTCCATATCACATGCGCCCCGCTTATCAAGCATTGGGAGCCACATGTAGCCAAAGCGATTCAAGAAGTTACTCATTAAATTAAACCACACCTACCTGTTGCGAACTCGCAATACATCATTGCGCGTTCGCACACCTGCCCTACAAAAGCGCACTAAGAAAAAGGGGACGGATCTATTTATACGGCGACCGAGACAAATCCAATCAGCAGACCCCAAAAAGCCGCCTCATCGGCGGCTAATATTTTGGAATCATATTTTAGCGCCTAAGCCTTCAGTTCTTCTGGCTTATGCGTCTTAAGCCAATCGGCCAAGGCGGCGTTCATCCGTGTTTGCCAGCCCGGCCCTGAAGCTCTGAATCTCTCCAGCACGTCGGCATCGAAACGAACATTGACGTGCTCTTTGGTGGCTGCCGACTTTGGCCGGCCACGCTTCGGCTTGAGCATTTCCTTTGCCTGAGCTCCACCAAACAACCCCACAAGCACCTCGCTGGCGGGTTTGGCCTTGGCAAAGTCCTCGGTCGACCATTCAGGGTTTGCCGTGTCGACCTTCTCAGGACTGGGTTTCTTGGTCATAATTTTTGACCTCCCGTTTGTTGGCTTTACGAAAGCTGATGACGTGGACCGCGTCACTCCGTGGTGTAAACACTACGACATGCAGCCGATCCCCTATGTATCCCATCGCCCGATAACGACACTCACCGTAGTCGAATCGATCATCCTCCAGGATCAATGCGGTAGACCATTCAAAGCCCCGCACGAGGGCAAACGGGAGTCCACGTTCTTCCACGTTGCGAGCGTCTTTGGCTGGGTCATAGGTAATCTGCATGAAATTATCGTATCCACAATAATTCATCAACACAAGGTGCGCGTCGAACCCTAACCGAGCATGCAATCCGTCTGATGTCGCCGAAGATTGAGTGGCGAGGCTGGAGAACCCGCCAAGTACCCGACAAGCAACCCTGATAAACTGCGCCCCATTCGCCCCGATGACTCAGATCTCCAATGCCTCTACAACCTGCTCCACTCTCCCGCCGCTTTTCTGTTGCCCCCATGATGGATTGGACTGACCCCCATTGCCGGTACTTCCTGCGCATCCTCTCCAAACATGCCCTGCTCTACACCGAGATGGTCACCACCGGCGCCCTGCTCAACGGTGATCACGAGCGTTTCCTGCGTCACCACGAAGCCGAGCACCCGCTGGCCCTGCAATTGGGCGGCAGCGTTCCCGCCGACTTGGCCGCCTGCGCCCGAATGGCCGAGGAACATGGCTACGATGAAGTCAACCTGAACGTCGGTTGCCCCAGCGACCGGGTGCAGAACAACATGATCGGCGCTTGCCTGATGGGGCATCCGGAGCTGGTGGCCGATTGTGTGAAGGCCATGCGTGATGCGGTGTCGATTCCAGTGACGGTGAAGCATCGGATTGGAATAAATGGTCGAGACAGCTACGAACAATTGTGCGATTTCGTCGGGACAGTGCGTGAGGCCGGGTGCGGCAGTTTTACCGTGCATGCGCGAATCGCGATTCTGGAGGGGTTGTCGCCCAAGGAGAACCGCGACATTCCACCGCTACGTTATGACGTGGTGGCGCAGCTGAAAGCTGACTTCCCTGAGCTGGAAATCGTCCTCAACGGCGGCATCAAGACGCTGGAGGCGTGTCATGAACACCTGCGGACGTTCGACGGGGTGATGCTCGGACGCGAGGCATACCACAACCCTTATCTGCTGGCCGAAGTGGACCAGCAATTGTTCGGCAGCACCGCGCCGGTCATCAGCCGCGCCGAGGCCCTGGCGCAATTGCGGCCTTATATCGCCGCCCACTTGGCGGCTGGCGGCGCCATGCATCACATCACCCGGCATGTGCTGGGGCTGGGCACGGGGTTTCCGGGGGCGCGGCGGTTCCGGCAGTTGTTGTCGGTGGACATTCACAAGACCGAGGATCCGTTGGCGCTGCTGGATCAGGCCGGGCAGTTGCTTGAAGGGCGCTAACCATCACTTGCTTTGAACCTGCGCGCTGTTTTGGCATCGTATCTACCGATAGTTGCCCCGGCCTTTCAAACAGCCGTTTCCGGGTTGTTGCCGCTGGGGCCATCGATACCTCTTCACGCCCTTGAGTGGCTGCCGGCCCTCGGGTAATGTCAACGGACCCATAGGACAGAGCACGCTCATGACTTCCAAGCTGGAACAACTCAAGCAGTTCACTACCGTCGTGGCCGATACTGGCGACTTCGAAGCCATCGCCCGCATCAAACCGGTGGACGCCACTACCAACCCTTCCCTGCTGCTCAAGGCTTCGGCCATTCACGGTTATGCCGAACTGCTGAACGCCTGCGTGGCGGACTGCAAGGGCGACGTGGGCCTGGCCAGCGACCGTTTTGGTGTAGCGGTCGGGCAAGAAATCCTCAAGGTGATCCCGGGGCGCATCTCCACCGAAGTGGATGCACGCCTGTCGTTCGATACCGAGGCCATGTTGAAGCGCGCCCATCGCCTGGTCGACCTGTACGAAAAGGCCGGTGTGGGCCGGGATCGCGTGCTGATCAAGATCGCCTCCACCTGGGAAGGCATCCGCGCCGCCGAGCAACTGGAGCGCGAAGGCATCCAGTGCAACCTGACGCTGCTGTTCTCCTTCGCCCAGGCCGCGGCCTGCGCCGACGCCGGGGTGTTTCTGATTTCGCCATTCGTGGGCCGTATCTATGACTGGTACAAAAAGGCCAATGGCAATGACTACACCGGGGCCGACGATCCCGGCGTGCAGTCGGTGACGCGCATCTACAACTACTACAAGGCCAATGACTACAAGACCGTGGTCATGGGCGCCAGCTTCCGTAATCTCAACCAGATCGAGCAACTGGCCGGCTGCGACCGCTTGACCGTCAGCCCCGAACTGCTGGAAAAACTGGCCGCCGACGAGGGCAAGCTGGAACGCAAACTGGCGCCTGGCCAGGCCGGGGAAGCGCGCCTGAGCCTCAATGAGGCGCAGTTCCGCTGGTTGTCCAATGAGGATGCCATGGCAACCGAGAAACTGGCTGAAGGCATTCGTCAGTTCGCTCGGGACCAGGAGAAGCTGGAAGCGCTACTGCAAGCCAAGCTTTGAGCTGAACCGGCGGCATGAAAAAGGGCGAACCTGGATGGGTTCGCCCTTTTTTGTTCTGTTTGGCTCAAGAGATATGGCGGATCGACAAACGCCATCGCGAGCAAGCTCGCTCCCACAGTTTCTGACCGAGTCCAACCTTGATCCCTGTACAACATCCAGGAATCAGGGCCGCTCCAACGCACTCACTAGGTCATGGAACGCTTCACGATTGGAGTCGTTCAGCCCCATGAGGATCTTGTGCGCTTCAAGCACCTTGATCCGCACGTCCTCTTCGGACTGGTCCTGATCAGGCAGATCATCCAGGCATTCCGGGCATGGCACCGGATCGCCGACGATGTTGAACACCTGATCGAAGCCCATCGACTGCAGCAAACGGGTAATGTCGTTGTGGGTGGTGACAACGGTCGGCAGCAGGCCAACCTTTTGCCGCGACAGGATCGACAATTTGGCCAGCAGGCCCAGGGTAGTGCTGTCGATGCTGCGGGTTTCGGTCAGGTCGATCACGATGGCGTTGAAGTTCAACGCGGTGAAGATCTTCTCGATTGTCGCATCCAGCGCCGAACACAGGGTCAGGCGCACTTCACCGACAAACTTCAGGACGAAGGTGCCGTCCTGCTCGGCGAACTGGATTCTACCGGTACTCATCAAAGATTCCTGCTCAACACTAACAGGGCGATATCATCCGGCATCTCCCCTAGCGTGGCTAATCCAAACACTTGCCGCAGGCCTTCCAGGCTGCCGCCCGCCGCACTTACCCGTTCAGGCAAGGCCGCTTCTTTCTCTTTGAGTGTAGGTTCCGACAAAAGGTCCAGAATGCCATCAGACATCAGCGTCAGGCTGAAAGCCGGAGGCAGTTCCAGCACGTGATCTTCATAGGTGGCCTCGTTGAACAGGCCTACCGGCAAGCCACGCCCTTCCAGGTAACGAACACTGTCAGGTGTGTACAACACGGGCAACGGCAGGTGACCGCCGATGCTATACGTCAACAAACCAGTCTCCTCGTCGATGACTCCACCGACCATTGTGACGTGTTTGCCCAGCTTACAACTGATCAGGCCTCGGTTGATATGCCCAAGGACCTCCGAAGGCTTGAATTCGGGCAACGTACCATTGCGCTTGGATTCGAACAGCAGGCGCGTGGTCATGAACTTCAGCAGTACGGTCACGAATGCCGACGAAGCACCGTGTCCGGAAACATCCGCCAGGTAGAAAGCCACTCGGCGCTCATCGACCCGGAAATAATCGACAAAATCCCCCGACAGGTACAACGACGGGATGATCTGGTGGGCAAAACGGAAACCGTCGACGGTCCAGGGGCTGACCGGCAGCATGTTCATCTGCACCTGACGCCCGGCGTTCTGGTCTTCCTGCAACAGGTTCAGGCTGGCTTCCAGCTCACGGTTGGCCGTTTCCAGCTTCTCGCGATAGCGCTGGTTCTCGACCAACAGGCGCGAGCGGTCCAGGGCTCGACGCACCGAATGCTCGAGCACGGCAAGGTCTTCGAGGGGCTTGATCAGGTAATCCGCCGCGCCCAGGCGCAATGCCTCGACCGCGTCGTTCATCACCCCCGCGCCCGACACCACGATCACCGGAGTCTGTGACGACAGCTCGGTGACCTGGCGAATGAGTTCGAGTCCGCCCATCTGCGGCATGCGCAGGTCGCAGATGACCAGGTCGGGCTTGTCCTGCTCGAATACCTGAAGACCCTGCTGGCCGTTGCTGGCCTGCAGGACGCTGAAACCACTGTCTTCCAAGTAGGCTGCGAGGCTGGCTCGCACCACTTCGTCATCATCGATTATCAGCAGCGTGGCACTGGTTTTTGGCATGTGGGCAAACGGCGCCAGAATTAGGTTGGCGTAGGGGGCTGGGCAACTGGGCCTGGCACGCACTACTGGATTCGCTTTCTAGCCTCTCTGTCGTACAGGTTTCAGGCCTTTGCCCTACACGCATATACATCAGAGGTGCCCTTCTAAGGCGCAGACGGTACTCCCATCCGCGGGGCGTTTCAAGCTCATGCAGATAGCCCGCTCGAGCTCTTTATTTGTCAAAGCACAGAGAGTTATAAGAACCGAGCGAAGCGTAACTCAATGGAAGGTTGATCCCGGCCCTGGACAGAAGCCAAAGCACGAAAGGCGGCCTTTCGGGCCGCCTTTCGCATTCAACCGGCCGAAATCAGAAATCGTCTTCGACCTGGCCATCCTTGACCTTGAATTCACGGTTCTGCAGAAAGGCGTTGCGCAAGAACACATACTTGTCGCCACTGACCATTTTCTCGGCCGACAGCAGGCTGGCGCGGGTGTCGACGATGTTCAGGCCCCAAATCGAATTACGCACCGAGACGTTGTCGATGTAGGGGTATGGGGTGGCGTAGCTGTCGACCAGCTTGGCCGGCGCATCACGCAGAGTGCTCGGCCCGAGCAGTGGCAGCATCAGGTAGGGACCGCTGCCCAGCCCCCAATATCCCAGGGTCTGGCCGAAATCTTCGTCGTTGCGCTGCAGCCCCATCTGGGTCCCGACATCGAAGAAGCCCAGCAGGCCGAACGTCGTGTTGAAGATCAACCGGGCAGTATCGACCCCGGCGGCAGCCGGCTTGGCTTGCAGCACATCGTTGGCCAGGTTGCCGACGTCACCGATGTTACGAAACATGTTGTGGATGCCGTCCTCGAGGAACTGCGGCGTCACGTACTGGTAACCCTGGGCCAGCGGCTTCAGCGCGTAGGTGTCGATGGTGTCGTTGAAGGTGAATATCGGACGGTTGATGCTTTCCCAAGGATCTTCTTCCGTGGCGGCGTGAGCGGCGAACGGCACCAGCAGAACGCTGGCAGATAGACACAGCTGAGCTAGACGATGGCTCCAGCGCATAGGGAAAAACTCCTTGGATTATTCAGGCAAGGGCGCCGAGCCCAGGCGGTAAGGTGGCTAGTATAAGGCGGAACGCGTGGATAGGCAGCACAGAAAAAGGAAGCTCTCCGTAGGAATTTTCCATACGGGTCGCCTTCATCCCACTGTAACCGGACTGTCATCGTGCCTCGTTAGGCTGCGGGTTATTTCAAGGACGTCCACATGCCCCGCGCCGAAGCCAAGCCCCTCCCCGCCCCCAGCCTGACGGCCGTCCTGTTTGGCCTCAGCGGATGCCTGGTTGATTTCGGCTCGCGTGCTCGCCAGCCAGGGATTGTGCCGGCCGAGCACACGCAACTTACACCCGGGGCGTTGGAAAGCCTGCAACGCCTGCGGCAGCTCGACATCCCCTGCGCCTGGCTTGACGAATTGCCGCCCGCCATCAGCCACGGGTTGGCGGCCTCACTGCCGGCATGGGTGAAATCTCCGCAACTTCCTGCAACAAATAATCCGTGGCCAGCGCCCCATGCCTGTTGGCAAGCCCTTATGGCGCTGGATGTCAGGCAACTGGATGGCTGCGTATTGGTCAGCGGCGAACCGACGCTGTTGCAGTCGGGGCTAAACGCCGGTCTATGGACCATCGGGCTGGCATCCTGCGGCTCGCTGTGCGGCCTTACGCCCGCCGAATGGCAAGCCTTGAGCCAGCAGGAACGGGAAATCAAACGGGCCAAGGCCACCGTGCAATTGTTCGGCCTGGGCGTGCATTCGGTGATCGATCACTTGGGCGAACTCGATACCTGCCTGGCCGATATCAGCCTGCGTCGCCTCAAAGGCGAGAAGCCGTGACCAGGATCATGCAGGGCGCTTGAGTGTGGATTACTCTTAAGGCAAGCCATGGACTTTTGACGCTGCGTCGCGGTCCATGGCAGTGCCTATCAATAAAGGGAGTACGCCAATGCCTGCCCGCCGCGAATTGCAAGAACAACTGAATGCCCTGCGCGAGCAATTGGAACAGAACCCGCCGCTGTCTGAGTCAGAGCGCGAAAACCTGCACCAGTTGATGGCGCAGATCGACTCTGAGATCCAATTGGAAAACCAACTTCAGGACAACAACCTGGTCGACGGCGTGAACCTGGCCGTGGAACGTTTTGAAGTGGACCATCCAACGATCGCCGGAACACTGCGCAATATCGTGAATACCTTGGGCAGCATGGGGATCTAAGCCGGTCAAACGCAAAAAGCCCTGCTATCGCCAGCAGGGCTTTTTAGTATCTGCGAATTGAAATGCAATCCACTGTGGGAGCGAGCCTGCTCGCGAAAGCGGCGCGAAAGTCAGCACATATGTTGAATGAATGACCGCCTTCGCGAGCAGGCTCGCTCCCACAAGAGTCCTCCCACAAGGTCTCTTCCACAAGAACTCTTCAGGAAGGAAATTTTATTGCCGAACCAGACGCTGGTTTGGCAGTTGCACATCCTCGGTGCTGCGATACGGATTGATATCCAACCCACCCCGGCGCACATACCGCGCGTACACCGTCAATTTCTCCGGCTTGAGCAAGCGTTGCAGGTCGAGGAAGATCCGCTCGACGCACTGCTCATGGAAGTCCGAATGCTGGCGGAAGCTGACGATGTAAGCCAGCAGGCTGGCGTGGTCCAGCGCCGCGCCGCGATACTTCACCGCCACGCTGCCCCAGTCCGGCTGGCTGGTTACCGGGCAGTTGGACTTGAGCAGATGGCTGTGCAGGCTTTCCTCGACGATACGCGATGCATCGCAACGCAGCAGCTCCGGACGCGGGTGCTCGTAGGAGTCGACAGTGATGTCCAGGTCGTCAACGCAGACACCGGGTAATTCAACGATGCCTTCGCTCTCGACATCCTTGAGGTTGCGAATCCGCACGCCTACCGGCTTGCCCGCCGCGGCCGAAAGGTCCTGGCGCAGCGTGGCTTCCAGGCTCGCGCTGTCGTTGAATGCCGTCTGGTTCAAGGAGTTCAGGTACAGCTTGAAGGATTTGGATTCGATGATATTTGGCGATTCCGCCGGGATCGCGAATTCACCGATGGCGACAACCGGCTTGCCGGACGGCAGCAGCCATGACAGCTCGAAACAGTTCCAGAAATCCACGCCCTTGTACGGCAAGGTCTCGGCCGTCAGGCCCAGTTCCGCCCATTTCGCGGTGCGCGGGATCGGAAACAGCAGTGACGGCGTGTACGTGGCGATGTATTCGCTGGATTTGCCCAGCGGCGAGTGTTCGGCTGCGGGATGCATAACGGAAACCTGACTGAAGAATCAGCGGATTCTACCAGCCTTTACGGTTTCCTTGAGCGCTTGCTCCGCCAACTGGCTTACAGTTGCATTACAACTTTGTCAGCTTGCCCCATGACACCATGCACCACGGTATAACGCCCACGTTCAAACACAGCCTTGAGCCCTACCATGAAACTGCTGATCGTCGAAGACCAACTGAAAACCGGCCAGTACCTGCGCCAAGGCTTGAGCGAAGCTGGGTTCAACGCCGATCTGGTGGCTGATGGCAGCACCGGCCAGCAACTGGCCGTGAGCGGTGAATACGCGCTGTTGATTCTTGACGTGATGCTACCCGGCCGCGATGGCTGGCAGATTCTGCAAGCGGTGCGCGGCGCCGGGCTGGACACGCCAGTGCTGTTTCTCACCGCGCGGGATGCGATAGAGGATCGTGTGCATGGCCTGGAACTGGGTGCCGATGATTACCTGGTCAAGCCCTTCGCCTTTTCCGAACTGCTGGCCCGGGTGCGCAGCCTGCTGCGCCGAGGCAGTTCGGCGGCCCAGGAAACCAGCCTGCAACTGGCGGACCTGCGGCTGGACTTGATCCGGCGCCGGGTAGAGCGCGGTGGCAAACGCATCGACCTGACCGCCAAGGAATTTGCCCTGCTGGAGATGCTGCTGCGGCGCCAAGGCGAAGTATTGCCAAAGTCGTTGATTGCCTCACAAGTCTGGGACATGAATTTCGACAGTGACACCAATGTCATCGAGGTGGCGATCCGGCGTCTGCGGATCAAGATTGACGACGAGTTTCCCGACAAGCTGATCCACACCGTGCGCGGCATGGGCTATGTCCTTGAAGAGCGCAACCTGTGAGTCGCCGATGGTCGCTGAGCAATCGGTTGGCGCTGCTTTTCGCCGCCTGCACCGCCATCGTGTCGTTGTTCGCCGGCGTGCTGTTCAGCCGCGGCAGCGAGGCGCACTTCATCGAACTGGACCAGCAGTTGCTCGAGGCCAAATTGACCGGCGTGCGCCGCGCCCTGCAAGATGGCCCCAACCCCCAGGCGCGCCTGGCGGACGAGTTGAGCCGCCAGCCGGACCTTGCCTTGCGCATCAAGGACCGCGATGGCGTGCGCTGGCATGACAGCTCGATCCGCCTGCCGGTTCAGGTGCCTGAACGGGCCGGCCTGTCGACCCTCAACGACACCGACAATGACTACCGCGTATTAAACGCGCCGCTGGATCCCAATCGTGCGGATTCGCCCCAACTGACACTGCTGCTGGACATCACCCACCACCAGCATTTCCTGCAACGCATGCAGCGCCTGATCTGGCTGACCGTCGGCCTCTCGGCGCTGGCGACCGCCCTGCTTGGCGCCTGGGCCGCCCGGCGTGGCTTGCGTCCCCTGCGCCGCATGGGCGCCATTGCCAGCAGCGTCTCGGCACGTTCGCTCAATGCTCGACTGCCAGAACAACACATGCCCGCCGAACTGGCGGAACTGGCCCACAGCATCAACGACATGCTTGGACGCCTCGACGATGCCTTCCAGCGCCTCTCCGCATTCTCCGCCGACATCGCCCATGAACTGCGTACGCCGCTGTCGAATCTGCTGACCCATACCCAGGTCACGCTCACCCGCGAACGCTCGTTGGGCGACTATCGCGAAGCCCTGCACAGCAATCTCGAAGAGCTGCAATGGATGGCACAACTGGTCAACGACATGCTTTACCTGGCCAAGGCCGACCATGGCTTGCTGGCCGTCCAGCACGAACCACTGGAGCTGGCGCTGGAAACGGACCTGCTGCTGGAGTTTTTCGCGCCGCTGGCCGAAGACGCCGAGGTAAAGCTGAGCCGCGAAGGGAACGCACGTATCGAGGGCGACCGCAGCATGCTGCGCCGCGCGCTGTCCAATCTGCTGGACAACGCCCTGCGCTTCAGCCCCGGTGGTGGCGAGGTGCGGATACGGATTGTCGACGGGCAGCAGACTGTGCGCATCGACGTGGAAAACAGTGGCGGGGAAATTCCGGCGGCGCTGCTGCCGCGCCTGTTCGACCGTTTTTACCGCGCCGACCCGGCTCGCCAGGAAGGCAGCAGTGAACACGCCGGGCTGGGGCTGGCCATTACCCGCTCGATCATCCGCGCCCATGGCGGGGATATCCGCTGTGAATCGGCCGATGGCTGGACGCGGTTCGTGGTGGAGTTGCCAAAGGCCGGTCAGCCCTGACAAAAAACCCTGTGGCGAGGGAGCTTGCTCCCGCTGGAGTGCGAAGCGCTCCCAAAAAATCTGAAAGTCTGCACATCATCCATAATAAGCCCGCCGCTTTTGGGGCTGCTGCGCAGCCCAGCGGGAGCAAGCTCCCTCGCCATGGGGGCTTCCGGCGTTATCAGGAATACCGCAACGCCTGTGCAGGTTCGATCTTCGCCGCGCGCCAGGCCGGGTATACGGTGGCGAGGAAGCTGAGGATGAACCCGGCGGAGCAGATCAGCACCACGTCGCCACGCTGCAGTTCCGACGGCAGGTTGCTGACGAAGTACACGTCGGAACTGAAGATATGCTGGCCGCTGACCCGTTCCAGCCAGCCCACCAACGCGCTGACATTCAATGCCGCAATCACCCCCAGCACGCCGCCGATCAACGTGCCCACCACGCCGATCACCGTGCCCTGGACCATGAAGATTGCCATGATCTGTCGCGGCGTCGCGCCGATGGTGCGCAGGATCGCGATGTCCGCGCCCTTGTCGTTCACCACCATGATCAACGTGGCGATGATGTTGAAAGCCGCCACCGCGACGATCATCAACAGCAGCAGGCCGATCATGGTTTTTTCCATTTTCATGGCGCTGAACAGGCTGCCCTGGGTGTGGGTCCAGTCGTCGGCCTTGTAGGCCGTGCCAAGCCCGCTGGCGATGTCACCGGAGACTTTCGGCGCTGCGTACAGATCTTTCACCGCCAGGCGCACGCTCTGTACCTGGTTCGGTTGCCAATGCTGCATCTGCGCGGCGTCGGCCAGGTGAATCAGCGCCATGGATCCGTCCAGCTCGGCGCCGACCTTGAACACCCCCACCACATTCAGCCGTTGCATCCGCGGGGTGATGCCCCCCGGCGCGGTGCTGACTTCCGGCACGATCAAGGTGACCTTGTCGCCGACATTCAAGCGAAAGCGCCGCGCGGTGATCTCACCGATCACCACGCCAAACTCGCCGGGTTTCAAGGCATCGAGACGCCCCTGGACGATGTGCTGGGCGACGATCGAGACCTTGCCTTCCTTGGCCGGATCGACGCCGCTGATCTGGATCGGCTGCATCGAGCCTTTATGGCTCAGCATCCCTTCCATCTCGGTGAACGGCACCGCAGCCGTCACTTCAGGATTTTTTAATGCCGCGGCGGCCACCGGTTGCCAATCGTCGATCGGGTTGACGCCGACGATAGTGGCGTGAGGCACCATGCCGAGGATGCGCGAGCTCATTTCGCGCTGGAAGCCGTTCATCACCGACAACACGACAATCATCGCCAACACGCCAAGGGCGAGGCCGATCATCGAGGTCATGGAAATGAACGAGACAAAACGATTGCGGCGCTTGGCGCGGGTATAGCGCGTGCCGATGAAAATCGATAACGGTCTGAACATTCGCTGGGCACCGTATGATAATAAAAGACCCGGCGCCGTCATCAGCTACCGGGTTTCGGTCGGTCAGATCGGCGTCAGGCAACCTTCCTGCAAATGCAGGACGCGGTCCATCTGTCGAGCCAGGTTCATGTCGTGGGTCACCACCAGGAACGCCGTGCGCATCGAGGTGCTGAGTTCCAGCATCAAGTCCTGGATGCCTTGCGCGGTGTGGGAGTCGAGGTTGCCGGTCGGCTCGTCGAGCATCACCAGCCCAGGCTTGTTGACCAGGGCCCGGGCAATCGCCACGCGCTGGCGCTCGCCGCCGGACAGCTCGGCCGGCTTGTGCTCCAGGCGATGGCCCAGTCCCACGCGCTCCAGCAACGCCGTAGCTCGCTGGCGGGCTTCGGGAATTGCGGTGCGGCCGATCAACAGCGGCATGCAGACGTTTTCCAGCGCGGTGAACTCGGGCAGCAGATGGTGGAACTGGTAGACGAAGCCCAGGGAGCGGTTACGCAACAGGCCGCGGGCCTTTTCGTTCAGCGCCGAAAGCTCTTCGCCCGCCAGCCAGACGCTGCCGGCGGTCGGCGTATCGAGGCCACCGAGCAAATTCAACAAGGTACTTTTGCCGGAGCCGGAAGTCCCGACGATCGCCACGCGCTCACCGGGATGCAGCTCCAGTTGCAGGCCCGACAACACCACCACCGATTCCGGGCCTTCCTCGTAGGACTTGCCCAGGTTGCGGCAGCTCAAGATTGCTTTTTCACTCATGCCCGACTCACTCATAACGTAACGCCTCCGCCGGCTGGGTGCGCGCGGCACGCCAGGCTGGGTACAGGGTGGCGAGGAAACTCAGGATCAACGCGGCGCCGCAGACCATCAACACGTCATCGGCCTGCAACTGCGAGGGCAGGTAGTCGATGAAGTACACGTCGGCGTTGAGAAACTTGTGCCCGATCAGCCCTTCGAGGGCGGCAATCGCGGCGCTGACATTCAGTGCGGCGAACATCCCGACCAAGGCGCCTACAAACGTGCCGATGACGCCGATGACGGTGCCCTGGACCATGAAGATCCGCATGATCTGCCCCGGCGTGGCGCCGAGGGTGCGCAGGATGGCGATGTCGCCTTTCTTGTCGTTCACCACCATCACCAGCGTGGAAATGATGTTGAACGCCGCCACGGCGACGATCAGCAACAGGAGCAAGCCGATCATGGCTTTTTCCATTCGGATCGCCTGATACAGGTTGCCGTGGGTGCGGGTCCAGTCGCGGGCGTAATAACGGTCTTCGCCGAGCTGCTGGGCGATGTTCCACGCCACGCGCGGCGCCTGGAACAGATCATCGAACTTCAACCGCAGGCCCTGGACCTGATCCGGCTTCCAGCGATGCAGACGCGCGAGATCCTGAAGGTTGGTCACCCCCAGGTAACCGTCCAGCTCGCCGGCGCCGACATGGAAGATGCCGACCACGGTGAAGCGCTTCATGCGCGGGAACATGCCGCCTGGAGTGACAGTGACTTCCGGCGCGACAAACGTCAGCTTGTCGCCGATGGCCACGCCGAGCTTGGTCGCCGCCTTGTCGCCGATCACGATACCGAAGCTGCCCGGCGCGAGGTCGTCGAGTTTGCCCTGCCGCATGAAGTTGTCGATGATCGACACCTGCCGCTCCAGCCCGGGATCGATGCCATTGAGCAAGACCTTGGAGACCTTGCCGTCGTTGGTCAGCAACCCCTGCATCTGGGTGAAAGGCGCAACGGCCAACACCTGCGGGTTCTGCTTGACCTTGGCGGCCAGGCTTGGCCAGTCGCTGATGGCTTCGCCGGTTTCGAGGGTCGCGTGGGGCACCATGCCCAGCACGCGGGTGCGCATTTCATGGTCGAAGCCGTTCATGACCGACAGCACGACGATCATCACGACCACGCCGAGGGCCAGGCCGATGATGGACGTCAGGGAAATGAACGATACGAAATGATTGCGACGCTTTGCACGGGTATAACGCGTGCCGATGAATACGAAGAGAGGTCTGAACATGTCGGGGCTTGTTCGGAGGGAAAAGGAACGTCCTTGTGGCGGGGGTCACAAACCAGCTTTACACTCAGACCACCGCCGCTACCATGGGTTCGCCATGTCGACATTAGATGAAGAAGATCGCCGCGAATACTACCGTATCGAGGACACGATCGCACTGGAAATTCGGCCCCTGTCCATTCCTGAAGCAGCCAGCCAGGAAGTGTTGCAGGATGAGTCCCCACTGTTCAACCTGCTCAGCGAGCTGCACCTGAGCGAGTTCGAATCACAACACCTGTTGCGCCAGATCAGCGAGCGCGAGCGCAGCATCGCGGCCTACCTCAAGGCCATGAACAAACGCATCGACCTGCTCAGCCAGGTCATCGCCGTAACGGTGCTCGGCGAAATCGGCGATCCCCAGCCGGTGATCATTTCCGAAGGCGGCATCGATTTCCAATACCCCAGCGCCATTGCCGTCGGCGCGCACCTTTCGGTCAAGCTGGTGCTGATGCCCCAGGCCCTGGGGCTGTTGTTGCGTGCCCGCGTCACCCATTGCGACCCCAAGGGCAACGGTTATGACGTAGGCACCGAGTTTGAGCACCCGACCGACGCCCAGCGCCAATTGCTGGCCCGCTACATCCTGCAGAAGCAGGCGCAGGAACGGCGCCTGGCCCGGGAACTGAACGAATCTGGCATCGATAAGGAATAACCGTGACCCTCATTTATGGCCACCGCGGCGCCAAGGGCGAAGCACCGGAAAACACCCTCACCGGTTTCCAGGAATGCCTCAAGCACGGCGTACGCCGTTGCGAGCTGGACCTGCACCTGTCCATGGACGGCGAGTTAATGGTCATCCACGACCCGACCCTCAAGCGCACCACCGATCGCCGGGGCAAGGTGGTCGAACACACCGCCGCTGAACTGGTGACTTATGACGCGCGCAAGGGCGGCCCGGGCTGGATCAAGCCGTGCCCGATTCCACGCCTGGAAGAGTTGTTCGAGAAGTGTGATTTCGAGCACTGGCAACTGGAGGTGAAAAGCGCCTCACGCACCCGCGCCGCCGCCACCGTGCTGGGCATCCGGGAAATGGCCCAGCGCTTCGGCCTGCTGGACAAGATCACCATCACTTCCAGTTCCCGGGAAGTGCTCAAGGCCGCGCTGGACCTGACTCCGGGCATTTCCCGTGGGCTGGTCGCCGAATACGCCTGGCTCGACCCGTTGAAAGTCGCCCAGAGCTATGGCTGTGAGATTCTGGCGCTGAACTGGACCCTGTGCACGCCGGAACGCCTGATCAAGGCGCAGCGCCAGGGGCTGCATGTGTCGGTGTGGACCGTCAACGAGCCCGCGCTCATGCGCAGGCTCGCCGACTTTGGCGCTGACAGCCTGATTACAGACTTTCCCGGTTTGGCCACTGCCACCCTCGAGAATTGCTGAAATCGGTCTCCCCGGCCGGCTCAGGCCACCGGCCGGAGCCGCTCAAAAAAGCCGGTTGAGCCCGTCGTAGGCCGCTACCCGATAGGCTTCGGCCATGGTCGGGTAGTTGAACGTGGTGTTGACGAAGTACTTCAACGTGTTCAGCTCGCCCGGCTGGTTCATGATCGCCTGGCCGATGTGGACGATTTCCGAGGCCTGGTAGCCGAAGCAGTGCACACCCAGCACTTCCAGGGTCTCGCGGTGGAACAGGATCTTCAGCATGCCTTGCGGCTCGCCGGCGATCTGCGCACGCGCCATGCTCTTGAAGAAGGCCTTGCCCACCTCGTACGGCACCTTGGCCTGGGTCAGCTCCTGCTCGTTCTTGCCGATCGAGCTGATCTCCGGAATGGTGTAGATGCCGGTCGGCACGTCGTTGACGAAGCGCCAACTGCCGTTGTCGACGATGCTGCCGGCGGCCGAGCGGCCCTGGTCGTGGGCGGCACTGGCCAGGCTCGGCCAGCCGATCACGTCACCGGCGCCATAAATGTTCGGCACGCAGGTGCGGTAGTTCTCGTCGACTTCGATCTGGCCGCGACTGTTGACCTTCACGCCGATGTTTTCCAGGCCCAGGGTGTCGGTGTTGCCGGTGCGGCCGTTGCACCAGAGCAAGGCGTCGGCCTTGATCTTCTTGCCGGACTTGAGGTGCAGGATCACACCGTTGTCCACGCCTTCGACGCGCTCGTAATCTTCGTTGTGGCGCACGGTGATGTTGTTGTTGCTGAAGTGGTAGCTCAGGGCCTGGGAAATTTCCGAGTCCAGGAAGCTCAGCAACTGCCCACGGTTGTCCACCAGTTCCACCAGCACGCCCAGGCCGCTGAAGATCGAGGCGTATTCGCAACCGATCACGCCGGCACCGTAGACGATAAGTTTGCGCGGGGTATGCCCCAGGCTCAGGATCGTGTCGCTATCGTAGATACGTGCGTGGTTGAAATCGATGTCTGCCGGGCGATACGGACGCGAGCCAGTGGCGATGATGATGTGCTTGGCCACCAGTTTCTCGACTACGCCATTGCCGCAGACCACTTCGACCGTTTGCTCGTCGGCGAAGCTGCCCGTGCCGAAAAACACGTCCACACGGTTGCGGGCGTAGTAGCCGGTACGCGAGGCCACTTGCTTGGAAATCACCTTCTCGGCGCTCTTGAGCACGTCCGGGAAGGAGAACCAGCGCGGCTCGCCGATTGCCCGGAACATCGGGTTGGTGTTGAACTGCATGATCTGCCGGACCGAGTGGCGCAAGGCCTTGGACGGGATGGTACCCAAGTGGGTGCAGTTGCCGCCGACCTGCCGACGGCTGTCGACCATCGCCACCTTGCGCCCTGCCTTGGCGGCGTTCATTGCCGCACCTTCCCCCGCCGGGCCGGAACCCAGTACCACCACGTCGTAGTTGTAGACAGCCATGCGTACTCCTCAGAACAGGCCGCGATGCCAACGTTGGCACCGACGGCTAAATCATGCCGGCCGGCGGCATGAAGGAACAATTTGGGACCGGTTCACGCGCCCGGCCACAGTCTATAGAAGCGTCAACGCCGCGCACATTACCCCTTGGTCGCGTCGTAGGCTAGTTTTGCCTGCGCTATTTCGCCACAGGTGGGCTTTCATAACCCTGTCAGCATTGCGTGACAATCATCTCAAGTTCAACTGAATCATCGTGGCGAGGGAGCTTGCTCCCGCTGGGCTGCGCAGCGGCCCCTTTTGTGAGCGCTTCGCACTCAAGCGGGAGCAAGCTCCCTCGCCACGAGCACAGCGCTGAACAAGCTCATCGTCATCATTGGGTTTTTCCGCCGACCATCCGTTCAAACGCATCGTTTGTGCGTACGACGAAACGCTCTCCATCGCGCAGCACAAAAAATACTCCGATGCCGTGCTCCTGGGCATAGTCCCAACCCTCTTCGGGACCGAGAATCAGCAACAGCGTCGATAGTCCATCGGCCAACATCGCTGAAGGATGAATTACCGTGACTGACGCCAGGTTGTGTAGGACCGGCGCCCCGGTGCGCGCATCAAAGGTGTGGGAGTAACGCTTGCCGCCCTGCTCGAAATATTTACGATAGTCGCCCGACGTTGAAACCCCGTAGCCGTTGACCTCGATGACACGCTCAGCCATTTGCCGATCGTTCCGAGGCTCTTCCAGGGCGATGCGCCAGGCCGACCCATCCGGCTTGTGCCCGGCAGCCTTGAGCTCCCCGGTGGCTTCGGCCAGGTAGCTGTCGATGCCCAAAGCCTGGAGCTTCGCGGCGATGCGGTCGATGGCATAACCCGCCGCGATGCTGTTGAAATCGACTTCCACCGCGGCGTCCTTGCATAACCGGTCGCCTTCGATCCGCAAGTAGCCATGGCCAACCTGTCGTCGCGCCAGGGTCAGGGCCTCGGCGCTGGGCACCGCCTCTCGCCGGGATTGCGGGCCGAAGCCCCACAGGTTCAGCAAAGGCTCCACCGTCAGATCGAACGCGCCATGGCTTTGCGAAGATAGCTGCTCACCCACCCGGACAAGTTCAAGCACCGGTCCCGGCATGGTCAGGCAACTGCCGCCAGGCAGCGCATTGAAGCGCTCGATTTCCGAATCGCTGCGATAGGTGGAAAACAGCCGATCCACTTCAGCGAGAATTTTTCCCACCTCGGCCTGCACCACGTTCGGACCGGGCGTGGCGGCATGCCTGACGTACTGGACGGAATAACGGCTGCCCATGGTCGGGCCATCGAAGCGTTCCAGGTTATCGCCCCGGCCGCAGCCGGACACAACGCCGGCCAGCATCACAAGCCCAATCCATCGTCCAGTTAACAAATCTTCATCTCCCCACAAAACCACGCCGGCCATTATGGGCTACAGCGCATGCAAAAAAACCCTGTGGGATTGCAGCGCTTTCATACAAGATTGCCAGAGTGAGTACCTACACATGCCTTCCAACACGAGCAACGGCAAGGCGATTTTTCGCGTTGTCAGCGGCAACTTCCTGGAGATGTTCGACTTCATGGTCTATGGCTTCTACGCCACGGCCATCGCCAAGACGTTCTTCCCGACCGACAGTGCCTTCGCCTCGCTGATGCTGTCCCTGGCGACATTCGGCGCCGGGTTCCTGATGCGTCCGCTGGGCGCGATCTTCCTTGGCGCCTACATCGACCGTCACGGCCGGCGCAAAGGCCTGATCATCACCCTCGCGATGATGGCCGCCGGCACGGTGCTGATCGCCTGTGTACCGGGTTACGCCACGTTGGGCGTGGCGGCGCCGCTGCTGGTATTGCTGGGCCGATTGCTTCAGGGCTTTTCCGCAGGCGTGGAACTCGGTGGGGTCTCGGTGTACCTGGCGGAAATCTCTACGCCGGGGCGCAAGGGCTTTTTTGTCAGTTGGCAGTCCGCCAGCCAACAGGCCGCCGTGGTCTTCGCCGGTCTGCTGGGGGTTGGCCTCAATCACTGGCTGAGCCCGCAGGAAATGGGCGAATGGGGCTGGCGCGTGCCGTTCCTGATCGGTTGCCTGATCGTACCGGTCATTTTTGTAATTCGCCGCTCGCTGGAAGAAACGCCGGAATTCCAGGCGAGAAAACATCGCCCTAGCCTGGCGGAAATCGTCCGCTCCATTGGCCAGAACTTCGGCATTGTCCTGGCCGGCATGGCACTGGTGGTGATGACTACGGTGTCGTTCTACCTGATCACGGCCTACACGCCGACATTTGGCAAGGCTGAGCTCAACCTGTCTGACCTGGATGCGTTGCTGGTCACGGTGTGTATCGGCTTGTCGAATTTCTTCTGGCTGCCAGTCATGGGCGCGCTTTCCGACAAGATCGGGCGCAAACCCCTGCTGCTGGCTGCGACAATCCTGGCGATCCTGACCGCCTACCCGGCGCTGTCCTGGCTGGTGGCGAACCCCAGCTTCAGCCATTTACTGATCGTCGAGCTGTGGTTGTCGTTCCTGTATGGATCGTACAACGGCGCCATGGTGGTCGCCCTGACGGAAATCATGCCGGTTGAAGTGCGTACAACTGGCTTTTCCCTGGCCTATAGCCTGGCGACGGCGACGTTCGGCGGGTTCACGCCGGCGGCCTGTACCTATCTGATCCATGTGCTGGATAACAAAGCGGCGCCGGGGATCTGGCTCAGTGGCGCGGCGGTGTTGGGGTTGATCGCGACCTTGGTGCTGTTCAAGGGTAATCGGCATGAGCTGCGCACGGCGCAGGCCTCTGTAGTGGGCGGTGCCTGATAAATCGTCATCGCGAGCAAGCTCGCTCCCACAGTTGACCGAGTTGTTGCTGATGTATGCGGTCCAATGTGGGAGCGAGCTTGCTCGCGATGAGGCCCGCCCAAACACAGCAAAACCCAGACAAAAAAAAGCCCCGACAAGTCGGGGCGTTTTTTACCAGCAGCTAAAGCTTACTTAGCGCGGGAACGCAGGCGGATTCACATCAGCCATGTCTTCCATTACGCGAACTACCTGGCAGCTGTAGCCGAACTCGTTGTCATACCAGACGTACAGGACAACACGGTTGTCCTGGACGATGGTCGCTTCGGCGTCGACAACGCCAGCGTGGCGCGAACCGACGAAGTCAGTGGACACCACTTCCTGCGAGTTGACGAAGTCGATCTGCTTGTGCAGGTCGGAGTGCAGCGCCATGTAGCGCAGGTACTCGTTCATCTCTTCACGAGTGGCGGCTTTCTCAAGGTTCAGGTTGAGAATGGCCATCGACACGTTCGGCGTCGGCACACGAATGGCATTGCCGGTCAGTTTGCCAGCGAGCTCAGGTAATGCCTTGGCGGCAGCAGTGGCGGCACCGGTTTCGGTGATGACCATGTTCAACGCGGCGCTACGACCACGGCGATCGCCCTTGTGGAAGTTGTCGATCAGGTTCTGGTCGTTGGTGTACGAGTGAACGGTTTCGACGTGACCGTTGATGATGCCGAACTTGTCATTCACGGCTTTGAGCACCGGCACGATGGCGTTGGTGGTGCAGGAAGCGGCGGAGATGATCTTGTCGTCAGCGGTGATTTCGGTGTGGTTGATACCGTGAACGATGTTCTTCAGCTTGCCCTTGCCAGGCGCGGTCAGGACAACGCGGTCGATACCCGGGCAGGCCAGGTGCTGGCCCAGGCCATCGGCATCACGCCATACACCGGTGTTATCCACCAGCAGGGCGTCCTTGATGCCGTACTGGGTGTAGTCCACCTCGGTCGGGTTCTTCGCGTAGATCACCTGGATCAGGTTACCGTTGGCGGTGATGGTGTTGTTTTCTTCGTCGATGGTAATGGTGCCGTTGAAGGAACCATGCACCGAGTCGCGGCGCAGCAGGCTGGCACGCTTGGTCAGGTCGTTCTCTGCGCCCTTGCGCACGACGATGGCGCGCAGGCGCAGGCCGTCGCCACCACCGGTTTTCTCGATCAGGATACGCGCCAGCAGACGGCCGATACGACCGAAGCCGTACAGGACCACGTCGGTACCTTTACGAGCCGAAGCGTTCTGCTGACCAACCACGTCAGCCATTTCTTCGCGCACGAACTGTTCGGCGCTACGGCCATTGGCTTCGTTACGGAATTTGAACGCCAGCTTGCCCAGGTCCACCGAGGCCGCGCCTAGCTTGAGCTCGCTCATCGCCTTGAGCAGGGGGAATGTTTCGTGGACGGAGAGTTCGCTGTCGTCGGAAGAACGGTGGCGAGCAAAGCGGTGGGCCTTGAGGATCGCGATGACAGACTGGTTGATCAGGCTGCGGCCATAGATCGAGCTCACCACGTTGTTATTGCGGTAGAGCTGACCGATGAGAGGGATCATCGCTTCTGCGAGTGCTTCACGATCAATCCATTCACCAAGACACTGGTCGGGCTTCTGAGTCACGGTAACCTTCCACATGTAGGGGCTGAAAAAAGGGGCTACATTATGCCGCCGAGTCATCGGCGGAGCAATGCGCGCCCGTCGCGCCGTGGTTTTGCGTTCCTGCAGCATAGTCCGCGACTGACAGAAGCCCCCTTCCCCCGCTACAATTGTCGACTTTGTCGCAACGCTGGAGCTCAACCTTCCGTGCCCGTTCTGCGTCTTCCGCTTCTCCCTGCCGCGGCAGGTAAACAGCACTGGGGCAACCTGCCCGGTGCCGCCCTGAGCCTGGCCATCGCCGAGGCTGCCAGCGCTGCAAAGCGCTTTACCCTGCTGCTGTCCGCCGACAGCCAAAGCGCCGAGCGGCTGGAACAGGAGCTGGCTTTCTTCGCCCCGGATTTGCCAGTGCTGCATTTCCCGGACTGGGAAACCCTGCCCTACGACCTTTTTTCGCCGCACCAGGACATCATTTCCCAGCGCATCGCCAGCCTTTACCGGCTGCCGGAGCTCAGTCATGGCGTTTTGGTAGTGCCGATTACCACAGCCCTACATCGCCTGGCGCCGACCCAATTCCTGCTGGGCAGCAGCCTGGTGCTGGACATCGGCCAGAAGCTCGACGTCGAGCAAATGCGCACCCGGCTTGAGGCCAGCGGCTATCGCTACGTCGATACCGTGTACGAGCACGGCGAGTTCACGGTCCGCGGCGCGTTGATCGACCTGTTCCCGATGGGCAGCAAACTGCCCTATCGCATCGACCTGTTCGATGACGAGATCGAGACCTTGCGCACCTTTGATCCGGAAAACCAGCGTTCCATCGACAAAGTGCAGTCGATCCGCCTGCTGCCGGCCAAGGAATTCCCCCTGCAGAAAGACGCGGTGACGCGTTTCAAGGCGCGGTTTCGCGAACGCTTCGACGTGGACTTCCGGCGCTGCCCGATCTTCCAGGACCTGAGCAGCGGCATTACCCCGGCCGGTATCGAGTATTACCTGCCGCTGTTCTTTGAAGAAACCTCCACCCTGTTCGATTACCTGCCCCAGGATACCCAGGTATTTTCCCTGCCCGGCATCGAGCAAGCGGCGGAAAACTTCTGGAATGACGTGCGCAACCGCTACGAAGAGCGGCGTGTCGACCCGTCCCGTCCTCTATTGCCACCCGCCGAGTTGTTCCTGCCGGTTGAAGACTGCTTCGCCCGCCTCAAGAGCTGGCCGCGCGTGGTGGCGAGCCAACAGGACGTGGAAACCGGCGTCGGTCGCGAACGCTTCCCCGCCAGACCGCTGCCGGACCTGGCGATCGAAGCCAAGGCCACGCAACCGTTGGCGGCCCTGGCCGGTTTCCTCGACCAATTCCCTGGCCGCGTGCTGTTCACCGCCGAGTCCGCCGGCCGTCGCGAAGTATTGCTGGAGCTGCTCGAACGCCTGAAGCTGCGACCGAAGACTGTCGACAGCTGGCCGGATTTCGTCGCTGGCAAGGAGCGCCTGGCAATCACCATCGCGCCGCTCAATGACGGGCTGGTCCTGGATGACCCCGCCCTGGCACTGGTCGCCGAGAGCCCGTTGTTCGGCCAGCGGGTGATGCAGCGTCGCCGTCGCGAGAAGCGCGCCGACGCTGCCAACGACGCGGTCATCAAGAACCTCACCGAACTGCGCGAGGGCGCGCCGGTGGTGCACATCGACCATGGCGTGGGCCGCTACCTGGGCCTGGCGACCCTGGAGATCGAAAACCAGGCCGCCGAATTCCTCACTCTGGAATACGCCGAGGGCGCCAAACTCTATGTGCCGGTGGCGAACCTGCACCTGATCGCCCGCTACACCGGCAGCGACGATGCGCTGGCGCCGCTGCATCGCCTGGGCTCGGAAACCTGGCAGAAAGCCAAGCGCAAGGCCGCCGAACAGGTGCGCGACGTGGCCGCCGAATTGCTTGACATCTACGCCCGTCGCGCCGCGCGCGAAGGCTACGCGTTCGCCGACCCGAAAGCCGATTACGAAACCTTCAGCGCCGGCTTCCCGTTCGAGGAAACCGTCGACCAGCAGACCACCATCGAAGCCGTGCGCGCCGACATGCTCGCGCCCAAACCGATGGACCGATTGGTCTGCGGCGACGTCGGCTTCGGCAAGACCGAAGTGGCGATGCGCGCCGCGTTCATCGCCGTGCACGGCGGCAAGCAGGTGGCGATACTGGTGCCGACCACCCTGCTCGCCCAGCAGCACTACAACAGTTTCCGCGACCGCTTCGCCGACTGGCCGGTGACCGTGGAAGTGATGAGCCGCTTCAAGTCGACCAAGGAAGTGAATGCCGCCGTGGCCGACCTGGCCGAAGGCAAGATCGACATCGTCATCGGCACGCACAAACTGCTCCAGGACGACGTGAAATTCAAAAGCCTCGGGCTGGTGATCATCGACGAAGAGCACCGTTTCGGCGTGCGCCAGAAAGAACAGCTCAAGGCCCTGCGCAGCGAAGTCGACATCCTGACCCTGACCGCCACGCCGATCCCGCGCACGCTGAACATGGCGGTGTCGGGCATGCGCGACCTGTCGATCATCGCCACGCCGCCGGCCCGTCGCCTGTCGGTGCGTACGTTCGTGATGGAGCAGAACAAAAGCACGGTCAAGGAAGCGCTACTGCGGGAGCTGCTGCGTGGCGGCCAGGTCTATTACCTGCACAACGACGTGAAGACCATCGAGAAATGTGCCGCCGACCTCGCCGAGCTGGTGCCGGAAGCCCGTATCGGCATCGGCCACGGACAGATGCGCGAGCGCGAACTCGAACAGGTGATGAGCGACTTTTATCACAAGCGTTTCAACGTGCTGATCGCCTCGACAATCATCGAGACCGGCATCGACGTGCCAAGCGCCAACACCATCATCATCGAGCGCGCCGACAAGTTCGGCCTGGCCCAGTTGCACCAGTTGCGCGGCCGGGTCGGCCGCAGCCACCACCAGGCCTATGCCTACCTGCTGACGCCGCCGCGCCAGCAGATCACCCCAGACGCGGAAAAGCGCCTGGAGGCCATCGCCAACACCCAGGACCTCGGCGCCGGCTTCGTGCTGGCCACCAATGACCTGGAAATCCGTGGTGCCGGCGAATTGCTCGGCGACGGCCAGAGCGGCCAGATCCAGGCCGTCGGCTTCACGCTGTACATGGAAATGCTCGAGCGCGCGGTCAAGTCGATCCGCAAGGGCGAGCAACCGAACCTCGACCAGCCCCTGGGCGGCGGGCCGGAGATCAACCTGCGGGTGCCGGCGCTGATCCCGGAAGACTACCTGCCAGACGTCCATGCCCGGCTGATTCTCTACAAACGCATCGCCTCGGCCACCGACGAGGAAGGCCTGAAGGACTTGCAGGTGGAGATGATCGACCGCTTCGGGCTGCTGCCGGAGCCGACCAAGAACCTGGTGCGCACCACGCTGCTCAAGCTCAAGGCCGAGCAGCTGGGCATCAAGAAAGTCGACGGTGGGCCCAACGGCGGCCGCATCGAATTCGAAGCCCAGACGCCGGTCGATCCGCTGGTATTGATCAAGCTGATCCAGGGCCAGCCCAAACGCTACAAGTTCGAAGGCGCCACGATGTTCAAGTTCATGGTGCCCATGGAACGCCCGGAAGAGCGTTTTAATACCGTGGAGGCGCTGTTCGAGCGCCTCACTCCGACCACTGCTTGAAGGACGCCCAATGCGCCTGTTTCGCTCCTTGACGTTGTTGATGACCCTGGTCGCCCCCCTGGCCTTCGCCGACGACCTGTATCAGGTGGAAATGATCCTGGTTCGCCAGAATGCCGAACCGGCCATTATCAGTCGCGCCGCGCCGGAAGACTGGGACGCCGGCGCACAACGCCTGCCTCCGGACAGCCAGCGCACGCCAGCATTGGGCAACATCGTCGAGAAACTCAACGCCAGCGGCCAATACAGCGTACTGATGCACAAGGCCTGGCAACAGAACCTGGGCGAACAGGGCAGCAAGGTCGCCGTCAGCGACGGCACCGAACAGTTCGGCCAGTTCCCCATCGAGGGCACCCTGGAGCTGAAACTGGGCCGCTTTACTGACGTCGACGCCGACTTCTGGGTCAACCAGATCGACGCCAATGGCCTGGTCACCGCCAGCGAACGCCTCAAGCAACAGAGCCACACCAAGAACGGCCAGCTGAATTTCCTCGATAACGGTCACCTCGGCCTGCTGATCAAGATCACCTCGCTGACCGCGCCCGCGCCACGGCAGGCGCCCGAAGCGATTCCGGACTGACCGGCGCGCCTATGCCCTCGCCCCTGAGCAAACCCCTGGCACCCTCCTGGGTCAATCGATTCAAGGAACAAAGCCTGGAGCGCGGACGCCGATATGCGCTGGAAAATCGCGCCAGGATCGTCGAGACCGGAGACAGCACCATCATCGCCAGTTGCGAAGGCTCTGGCGGCAGCGTCTATCGTCAGACCATTCGCCTCAAGGAGTCAGCCAAGGGCACGCTGATCCTGCTCGAAGCGGCCTGCTCCTGCCCGGTGCGCATCAACTGCAAACATTGCGCGGCGGTCTTGTTGCAGGTCCAGGAAACCCTGGCCTACCCAGCCGCCGAGAAAGACGCGCATCTGCTGGAAAAACTCCAGACCGTGCTCGACAACCGCAGCCCCAAGGCCCCGCCGCAGGTGCTCGTGGACAACGTGCAACCGGTGCCGCGCCTGTGGCTGGCGAGTATCGAGTTCAGCGCCTTCGAGCCACGCAACGGCAAGATGCAGCGCTACATCCAGCACCGCGCAGCCCTGTCCTTCAGCTATCTGGACGAATACGTCAGCGGCCAGCGCAACACCGACGTACTGATTCGCCAGGAAACCCAGACGCTGCGAATCAAACGCCAGACCGATGTGGAACAGTCCTACCGCGAACAACTGCGAATCCTCGGTTTCAAGGTCGCCACCCGGCAAAGCAAGGCGCTGCCGGAAAGCGCCGGCGAGCTTTACGAGATGGTCAACGACAGTGCCTGGTTGACCTTTACCCTCAATGACCTGCCAAAACTGCGCAACCAAGGCTGGGAGCTGCAGATCGACGAAGACTTCGGCTTCGACCTGACGGCTGTGGACGAGTGGTACGCCAGCGTCGAGGAAACTCCGGAGCGAGACTGGTTTGATCTGGAACTGGGGATCATCGTCAACGGCGAGCGCTTGAGCCTGCTGCCGATCCTGCTGAACCTGATGCGCTCGCACATCGAGCTGTTCAACCCGGAACGCCTGGCCCGGCGCCGCGACGACGAACTCATCCTGGTCAACCTGCCGCACCGTCCCAATTCGGAATTCGGCCCGCAGCAAGTCGCCCTGCCCTATGGACGCCTGAAGCCGGTGCTGGCGACCCTCGGCGAGTTTTACCTGCAAGAACCCGGCACCAGCAAACTGCGCCTGAACAGTGCGGACGCCCTGCGCCTGAACCCGCTGCAAGACATGCCGCTGCGCTGGGAAGGGGGCGAACACATCCGTGGCCTGGCCCAGCGGCTGCGCGACATCAAGGACTACGCCGCGGCGGCACCGGAAGGCTTGAACGCAACGCTGCGGCCCTATCAGCTCGAAGGCCTGAGCTGGATGCAATCGCTACGACAACTGGAGGTTGGCGGCATTCTCGCGGATGACATGGGCCTGGGCAAAACCCTACAGACCCTGGCGCACATTCTCAGCGAAAAAAACGCCGGCCGCCTCGACAGGCCGTGCATGGTGGTGATGCCGACGAGCCTGATTCCCAACTGGCTCGATGAAGCCAGCCACTTCACCCCGCAGCTCAAGGTATTGGCCTTGTACGGTGCCGGACGCAAGAAACATTTCGAGCGGTTGGCCGATTACGACCTGATCCTGACCACCTATGCATTGCTGCCCAAGGATGTCGAGCGCCTTAAAGCGCAACCGCTGCACGTATTGATCCTGGATGAAGCCCAGTACATCAAGAACCCCACCAGCAAGGCCGCCCAGGCCGCCCGTGAGCTCGATGCCCGACAGCGGTTGTGCCTGTCCGGGACACCGCTGGAAAATCACCTGGGTGAATTGTGGTCGCTGTTTCATTTCCTGCTGCCGGGCTGGCTCGGCGACATCAAGGATTTCAACCGCGACTACCGCGTGCCGATCGAAAAACGCGGGAGCGCCGTACGATTGCAGCACCTTAACGGTCGGATAAAACCGTTTCTGCTGCGCAGGACCAAGGAACAGGTCGCAACCGAATTGCCGCCCAAGACCGAGATCATCCATTGGGTCGAACTCAGCGACGCCCAACGGGATGTCTATGAAACCATGCGCCTGGCGATGGACAAGAAGGTGCGTGACGAAATCACCCGCAAAGGCGTGGCGCGCAGCCAGATCATCATCCTCGAGGCGCTGCTCAAGCTGCGCCAGGTGTGCTGCGACCTGCGCCTGATCAGCGACGCCGCCCTGCCAGCCCGAGGCAGTGCTTCGGGCAAGCTCGACAGCCTGATGGAGATGCTCGAGGAGTTGTTTGAAGAAGGTCGGCGGGTGCTGCTGTTTTCCCAGTTCACGTCCATGCTGGCGCTGATCGAAGACGAACTGAAAAAGCGCGGTGTGGAATACGCCATCCTGACCGGCCAGACCCGGGACCGCCGCACTCCGGTGAAGGAATTCCAGAGCGGCAAGCGTCAGATCTTCCTGATCAGCCTGAAGGCCGGCGGCGTGGGTCTGAACCTGACGGAAGCGGACACGGTGATTCACTACGACCCGTGGTGGAACCCGGCCACCGAAAACCAGGCGACCGACCGCGCTTATCGCATCGGCCAGGAAAAGCCGGTGTTCGTCTACAAGCTGATAGCCCGGGGAACCGTGGAAGAAAAGATTCAACTGCTGCAGAAGGAAAAATCCGACCTCGCGGCCGGCGTGCTGGATGGGCGCGTGGCCGGGGACTGGAAACTGCAGAACGAAGACATCGAGGCGTTGTTCGCACCGCTGCCGGATAAGCTGGAGAAGCGCTGAGGTTCGTTTATGCCTGTGGGAGCGAGCCCGCTCGCGATGGCTACTTCACAGCCACTCTCGTAACAACGGTTAACCGCTTCGCGAGCAGGCTCGCTCCCACCCTGCGTCAAGATGACCGGATCAGCCTGCCGCCAGCACCCGCGCCAGGGTCGACTTCACCTTCCCCATCCCGTCATGCAGCGCCTGCTCGATCTCGGCCATGGTAATCACCGCCGTGGATTTGCCTGCCGCGGGATTAACCACCAGGGCCAGGCACGCGTAGTCCAGCTCCAGCTCGCGAGCCAATGCTGCTTCCGGCATGCCGGTCATGCCGACGATGTCGCAGCCATCACGCTCCAGGCGGGCAATTTCGGCCACCGTTTCCAGGCGCGGCCCCTGCGTGCAGGCATAGACACCGTGGCTGCTGTAGCCGCAGCGTTCGGCAGCCAGGGCGGCAATCAACTTCTGGCGCAGCGACTCCGTGTAGGGATAGCTGAAATCGATATGAGTAACCGCTTCCAGGTCATCGGCAAAATACGTGTGCTGGCGGCCACTGGTGTAATCGATCAACTGATGGGGCACGCAGAAATGTCCGGTGCCCATCGCCGCGTGGATCCCGCCCACGGCGTTGACCGCCAGGATGGCCTCGGCACCCGCCTGCTTCAGTGCCCAGAGATTGGCGCGATAGTTGACCTGGTGCGGCGGAAAACGATGAGGATGGCCATGACGGGCCAGGAACAGCACCTCACGCCCGGCATATTCGCCAATCTGCACGTCGGCCGATGGCGCGCCATAGGGTGTTTCCACCGCCAGGGACTGGCGAATGGTCAGGCCTTCCAGCTGGGTCAGGCCTGTGCCGCCGATAATTGCGTAAACGGTCATACAAACGTCCTTAATCGATCAGTTGGGCGGCTTTTAATGCGCCGATCGCTGTCAGCCAGCGTGGATCCTGGCGATACTCGGTACTGGCGAAGGCTTGGCCACGCATGCGGGCGATCCGCGCTGATGGCTTGATCTTCAAGCGTTGGGCGGCGCTCAATGCCAACTCTGCGGCCGCGCGATCGTTGCACACCAGGCCCATGTCGCAACCCGCCGTCAATGCGGCCTCGATACGACTCGCGGCATCACCCACCACATGGGCCCCGGCCATTGACAGGTCATCACTGAAAATCACCCCGTCGAACTGCAACTCGCCCCGCAGGATGTCCTGCAGCCAGCGTCGGGAAAACCCGGCCGGGCTGGCATCGACCTGCGGATAGATCACATGGGCCGGCATCACGGCGGCAAGCTGCTTGCTCAGCCTGGCAAACGGCAGCAGATCGTTGGCGCGGATCTGTTCCAGGCTGCGCTCATCATTGGGGATGGCCACATGGGAATCCGCCTCGGCCCAGCCGTGGCCCGGGAAATGCTTGCCTGTGGCGGCCATTCCCGCGGCGTTCATGCCCCGGATAAAGGCACCGGCCAGCAACGCGGCGCGTTCGGGATCGCCCTCGAATGAACGAGTGCCGACGACGGCGCTGCGCTGATAATCAAGATCCAGCACCGGGGCGAAACTCAGATCGAGGCCGACCGCCAGCACTTCGGTGGCCATGATCCAGCCGCATTGTTCGGCCAGGTATTCGGCATTCGGATTATCGGCAACGGCCCGCATCGCCGGCAGACGCACGAACCCTTGGCGCAGGCGCTGGACACGCCCACCCTCCTGGTCAACCGCCAGCAACAGGTCGGGACGAATGGCGCGGATCGCCGCACTCAGCTCGCGCACCTGGCGCGGATGCTCGATGTTGCGAGCGAAGATGATCAAGCCGCCCACTTCGGGCTGACGCAACAGATGGCGATCCTCGGCCGTCAGCCAGGTACCGGCGACGTCCACCATCAACGAGCCTTGCAGGCCAGCAGTCATAGCAATTCCTTAATAACGATGGATGCGCACGGCGACGCATGCACGATGACGCCGCCAGGCTCCAGGCCTGGCAGGTCGCGCATCGGCGATGAAATTTGATACGAACTCAAAGGGAGAATCGGCATGGGCGGCTAGCTTAGCGGATGTAAGCAGCCGCGCCCACCCGTGACCTTACGCCTTGGCGAGCGCCGGGGCGGTTTTGCTGCGAGGACGCAGTTGCGCTGCGGCCATTGCCTCATCGGTGACGCCGCTTTCGGCACGCATGCCGGCGGCCAGGAATGGCACCATCAGACGCATGACCTGTTCGATGGATGTATTCACGCCGAAATCGGTTTCCGCGATGGCCCGCAGCGCCTTGATCCCAGACATGCTGAACGCAGCGGCGCCAAGCATGAAGTGCACGCGCCAGAACAGTTCGATCGGTGGTATGCGTGGCGCGGCTTCATTGACCAGCAGCATGTAGCGACGGAACACTTTGCCGTACATGTCTTCCAGGTAGCGCCGCAGGTGACCCTGGCTTTGACTGAAGGCCAGGCCCAAAAGGCGCATGAAGATGGAAAGATCATTGCCGCTGCGTGGCTGGACCACGAGGGCCTGCTCGACCAGGATCTCGAGCAGCTCTTCCAGGGTGGGCTTGACGTCAGGCTTGGCCTGACGACGTTCCAGTTCACGGTCGAGGCTGATACAGAACGGCCCGAGGAAACGTGAGAACACCGCCTGGATCAGCGCCTTCTTGGAACCGAAGTGATAGTTCACCGCAGCCAGGTTCACCCCGGCCTTGCTGGTGATCAGACGCAAAGAGGTTTCGGCAAAACCTTTTTCCGCGAACAACTGCTCGGCAGCATCGAGAATGCGTTCAACGGTTTCCGACTGGGCCATGGCTACTCCGCCTGACAAACACTTGTTTGAAACATACGTTTCAGCCCTGGACTTGTCAAGCCTGCCGGGACGTTTTGCGAACGCTCGGTCAGCTATTTAACCACACCTTCATCCGGGCTGTAGCCCTGCCCTTCATAGCGGCCGAAACGACCGTCGAGCGGCGCACGAAAAAAGGGGCATTGCCAAGCGGCTCGCACTGTATATAATCCCAGTCACTGTATAAAAAGACAGAGCGATCGATATGCTAAAGCTGACGCCACGACAAGCAGAGATTCTGGCCTTCATCAAACGTTGCCTCGAAGACAATGGCTACCCGCCGACCCGTGCGGAAATCGCTCAGGAACTGGGCTTCAAGTCGCCCAACGCGGCGGAAGAACACCTCAAGGCATTGGCCCGCAAGGGCGCGATTGAGATGACGCCCGGTGCCTCGCGAGGCATTCGCATCCCGGGCTTCGAAGCCAAGGCTGACGAAACCACCCTGCCGATCATCGGTCGTGTAGCCGCTGGTGCCCCGATCCTCGCCCAGCAGCACGTTGAGGAATCCTGCAACATCAACCCTTCGTTCTTCCACCCGCGGGCTGATTACCTTCTTCGCGTGCATGGCATGAGCATGAAGGATATCGGCATCTTCGACGGCGATCTGCTGGCGGTCCACACCACCCGTGAGGCTCGCAACGGTCAGGTCGTGGTGGCGCGCATCGGCGACGAAGTCACCGTCAAGCGGTTCAAGCGCGATGGCAGCAAGGTCTGGTTGATGGCCGAAAATCCTGAGTTCGCCCCCATCGAAGTGGACCTGAAAGATCAGGACCTGGTCATCGAAGGCTTGAGTGTCGGCGTCATTCGCCGCTAAAGGAGGCTTTATGCAATTCCCACACACACCACAGCACGCGCAGCTTCCGCTGTTCGAGGCATTCATGGCCCAACCGCTGGTTCCAGTGCTTAAAGAGGTCATCGAATCGCCTTGGGGCGTCGAACCCGAGGCCTTCAGCGAATTGTCGTTGCGTGGTGCGGCCGGGAATTGCCTGAACCTGCTTGCGCCGATTCTGCGAGAGCTGAGCCAGGACCAGGACGCTCGCTGGCTGACGCTGATCGCGCCACCCGCCAGCGTTACCCAAGCCTGGTTGCGGGATGCCGGCCTTAATCGTGAGCGGATCCTGCTATTGCAACCGCGCGGCGCACAGAGCGCCCAACAATTGACGTGCGAAGCGTTGCGTCTGGGCCGCAGTCATACAGTGGTCAGCTGGCTCAACCCCTTGACCGCGACAGCTCGCCAACAGTTGATCAGCGCCGCACGCACCGGGGACGCACAAAGCCTGAATATTCGATTGGGCTAAGACAAACGCAGGGCTTCTCCAGGGCAGAGAAGCCGGAACAGCTACCGGACCGTCAAAAGTCGCCGAACAGGATCAATGAAGAACCCGTGGCCCCTCTTCCTTGTTAAATTCGCCTTCAACCAGGCGGCCGGCCATCTGGACACCCACGCTCAGCATCGCCTTGGCGACCTCAACGTGTTGACCTTGCAGGAATACCTTGGCGTCCTCAGAGAAGTTCAGGGTAACCAAAGACCCCTCGTCTTCGGCCCGGCGCAGCTCGATGCGGCCATCAGGAAGCTCGACAATTTCTAGAAAGGACGTAGGCATAAAAGTCTGTTCTCCACGAAAGGCGGGGATTATATAGTCATCGGCCAGGCTTCGCTCGGGATCTTGACCAAGCGTCGTTAGCGAACGTTACGGGACGAACTGAACTCAGCACTCGTTCAACCCTTCGCGAAAGCGAATGGCCAGGTTCTTGAGATTCTGCCGCCAGCTCTCCAACTCTTCCCGATTCAGCTCTTGCTCTGGCTCTTCTTCGTCAAGATTGACCGCCACGATCAGCGGCTGGGTCACGTCGCCCTTGGGCTTGCGCGGGGCCCGTGGTGGCTGGAACAGCGCCTGGTGGGCCGCCAGCAATCTGGCCAGCCAGGTTTCCGGGTTCTGCGCCAGCTCGACCATTTCGGCCAGCTCCGGAATTGCGATGGTTTCCAGCACCTCACGAGTCAATACCAGCTCGGCCCGTGACGCATTCGCCTGGGGCAAGCGATAAAAACCGGCAATTTCGTGGCACAGGCCCAACAACGCACCGTACAGATGAAACAACGCTGATTCGCGTCCCGCCTGGATCAGCGCAGGGGAATTCATTGCACGCCCATCCTCCGCCCGCGCTAGCGCTTCAAGCGAAAGGCCGGCGAAATAAATTTTCTGATTGGTGCGGGTATAGAGTTCGTGGGCCATGGCGGCATCTCCCCAACGAAATAAAAGCGTCACGCAGGTGCGACAGTGTCGTGGATCAACCGAGGCCACTGCAAGCCAAAAACAGCAAGGCCGCATGAAAACCCATAGGTTATCATGCGGCCTTTTTTGCCTGAAGTGTAAGACGACGACCACTTCGGCGAGTGAGAGCAAGCTCCTTCGCCATCAAAGGCCCTCATGCCATGCCGATCAGCGCTTGTCTTCGACGGTCCACTTACCGCCGTCATAAAACGCCTTCCAACCGGTAGGCTTGCCGTCGACCTCGGTCTGCACGTATTGCTCTTTGGTCTTACGGCTGTAGCGAATCACCGCCGGGCGGCCGTCCGGATCTTTCTGCGGTGCATCGCAAAGGAAGTGATACTTAGGATCGATTTCGTCCTTGTGCGGGACAATCTCCATTACCAACGGCGCACGGGTTTCACGGTTTTTCGGGAACTGGCTCGCCGCCAGGAACAGCCCGGATGCACCATCGCGCAAGATGTAGGTGTCATTGACCTTCTCGCACTTGAGCTCGGGCATCTTCACCGGGTCCATTTTTGGCGGTGCCGCATCGCCACTCTTGAGTAGCTTGCGGGTGTTCTTGCAGGTCGGGTTGGTGCAACCGAAGAACTTGCCGAAACGACCGGTCTTGAGCTGCATCTCGCTGCCACACTTGTCGCACTCCAGGCTCGGGCCTTCGTAGCCCTTGATGCGATAAGTGCCCTCTTCGATCTCATAACCGGCACAGTCCGGATTGTTACCGCAGATGTGCAGCTTGCGCTTCTCATCCAGCAGGTAGGCGTCCATCGCCGTGCTGCAGATCGGGCAGCGATGCTTGCCGCGCAGCACCAGGGATTCCGATTCACCCTCGTCGTCCGCGGCGATTTCGTCGCCCGGCACCAGGTTGACTGTGGCTTTGCAGCGTTCTTTGGGCGGCAGGCTGTAGCCCGAGCAACCGAGGAATACGCCGGTCGAAGCGGTCCGGATTTGCATCGGACGCCCGCAGGTCAGGCATGGGATGTCGGTCATGACCGGCTGGTTGGCGCGCATGCCGCTGTCAGGGCTTTCGGCCACTTCGAGTTTTTTCTTGAAGTCGCCGTAGAACTCGTCGAGGACGTTTTTCCAGTCGCGCTCGCCCTGGGCCACATCGTCGAGGTTCTCTTCCATACCGGCGGTGAAGCCGTAGTCCATCAGGTTCGAGAAACTCTCGGACAGACGCTCGGTGACGATGTCACCCATCTTTTCCGAATAGAAACGACGGTTGTGCAGCGCCACATAGCCGCGATCCTGGATAGTGGAAATGATGGCTGCGTAGGTCGAAGGACGACCGATGCCGCGCTTTTCCATTTCCTTGACCAGGCTGGCTTCGGAGTAACGGGCCGGCGGCTTGGTGAAGTGCTGGGTCGGATCAAGCTTGATCAGCTTCATCACGTCGCCCTGGGCCATGTCCGGCAGGACGTCGTCATCCCCAGGCTTGGTGATTTGCGGCATGACGCGGGTGTAACCGTCGAACTTCAGGATGCGGCCCTTGGCGCGCAGCTCGAAGTCGCCAGCACCGACGCTGACCGTGGTCGACAGGTATTGCGCCGGCAGCATCTGGCAGGCCAGGAACTGGCGCCAGATCAGCTCGTAGAGACGCTCGGCATCGCGCTCCATGCCCGACAGCTTGCTTGGCTCGGTATTGGCATCGGACGGACGAATCGCTTCGTGAGCTTCCTGCGCGCCTTCCTTGCTGCTATAGACGTTCGGCGTCTCCGGCAGGTACTTCTTGCCGAACTCGCTTTCTATATAAGTGCGCGCCATCGTCACAGCATCGGCCGACAGGTTGGTCGAGTCGGTACGCATATAGGTGATGTAGCCGGCTTCATACAGACGTTGGGCCATCATCATGGTTTTCTTCACGCCAAAGCCCAGGCGATTGCTCGCGGCCTGCTGCAACGTGGAGGTGATGAACGGCGCCGACGGCTTGCTGCTGGTCGGCTTGTCTTCGCGCTTGACGATGCTGTAGCTGGAAGCCTTGAGCTTCTCCAGTGCAGCCATGGCCTGGGCTTCGTTGAGCGGCTTGAAGGCTTCACCCTTCTCGCGGGCCACGTCGAAGCGCACAGTCGCGCCCTTGGCCGTGCCGAGGTCGGCATGGACTTCCCAGTACTCTTCAGGGATGAACGCCCGGATCTCGCGCTCGCGCTCCACCACCAGCTTCACGGCGACCGACTGCACACGCCCGGCCGACAGGCCACGGGCGATCTTGGCCCACAGCAGCGGCGAGACCATGTAGCCCACCACGCGGTCGAGGAAGCGCCGCGCCTGCTGGGCGTTGACCCGGTCGATATCCAGCTCGCCCGGCTGGGAGAAGGCTTCCTGGATGGCCTTCTTGGTAATTTCGTTGAACACCACGCGCTTGTAGCGGCTGTCATCCCCACCAATGGCTTCGCGCAGGTGCCAGGCAATGGCTTCCCCTTCGCGGTCCAAGTCCGTCGCGAGATAGATGGTGTCGGCATCCTTGGCGAGCCGACGCAGCTCTTCGATGACCTTTTCCTTGCCCGGGAGGATCTCGTACTTGGCTTTCCAGCCGTGTTCCGGATCGACCCCCATGCGTGAGACCAGCTGCTTGCGCGCCTTGTCTTTCGGCGACAGCGCCGGCGCTTCACCGGCAGCAGCCTTGCCGCGCTTGGCGACTGGCTCCTTGCTGGCGCTAGCCGAACCGCTGGTGGGCAGGTCTCGGATATGGCCGATACTCGACTTCACCACGTATTGGTTGCCCAGATACTTGTTGATGGTCTTGGCCTTAGCCGGGGATTCCACAATGACCAGCGATTTGCCCATGGATCAGAAAATTCCTGAATTCTAAAAAGTGAAAGGCGGTTGGCGCCTGACGCGGCACCGCTATATATAGTGGCTGCAAGGTGAGGTCAAGGGCAGGCTCGCCCTCATGTTGGCCTCAAGGCCTGGAAAAAATGCTCTCCTCGGCCTGCACCAAAGCAAAGCGTGGCACCTGTTCGCCGTCAACCTCGACGGACTCCTGGAACATGCTCAACGGACGCACCCAGAAGCCGTAATCGCCATACAGGGCTTGATAGAAGACCACTTCTTCCTCGGTCTCGGAATGCCGCGCAATACTGAATACGCGGTACTGCGGGCCTTTGTAATGTTGGTAGAGCCCAGGTTGTATCGGCATGCTTTGGCCCTCGCTGAATCTTTCCAAAATAAAAACAAAATTTTTCTTGTTGAAAACCCAGAAAAACAAAAACCGGGGCACTTGGCCCCGGCTTCCATCGACGTGACGCTTAGATGCGCTCGAAGACGGTGGCGATGCCTTGGCCGAGGCCAATGCACATGGTGGACACTCCAAAAGTGCCGCCGTTCTGCTTCATGACGTTGAGCAGCGTGCCGGAGATACGCGCACCGGAGCAGCCAAACGGATGACCCAGGGCGATGGCGCCGCCGTGCAGGTTAACCTTCTCGTTCATCTTGTCGAGTATTTTCAGATCTTTCAGCACTGGCAGGGCCTGTGCGGCGAAAGCTTCGTTAAGCTCGAAGAAGTCGATGTCGGAGATGCTCAGGCCCGCGCGCTTCAAGGCTTTCTGCGTGGCCGGTACTGGACCATAGCCCATGATTGCGGGATCCACACCGGCGACGGCCATCGAACGAATCACCGCCATCGGCTGGATACCCAGGTCCTGGGCACGCTGGGCCGACATCACGATCATGCACGAGGCACCGTCGGTGATCTGCGACGAAGTACCGGCTGTCACGGTGCCGCCCTTCGGATTGAAGGCCGGCTTGAGGGCCGCCAGGCTTTCCAGGGTGGTTTCCGGACGAATGGTTTCGTCGTAGTCGAACAGCTTCAGGAAGCCGTTCTCGTCGTAGCCCTGCATCGGGATGATTTCATCCTTGAACTTGCCTTCCACGGTCGCCTTGTGGGCGAGCTGGTGGGAGCGCACGCCAAAGGCGTCCTGCTGCTCGCGGGTGATGCCGTGCATCTTGCCGAGCATTTCCGCGGTCAGGCCCATCATGCCCGAAGCTTTTGCCGCGTACAGCGACATGTGCGGATTCGGATCGACGCCGTGCATCATGCTCACGTGGCCCATGTGCTCGACACCGCCGACGACGAATACATCACCGTTGCCGGTCATGATCGCCTGGGCGGCGGTGTGCAGCGCGCTCATGGACGAACCGCACAGGCGGCTGACGGTCTGGCCGGCCGCGGTGTGAGGGATCTGGGTCATCAGCGAAGCCATGCGGGCGATGTTCCAGCCCTGCTCCAGGGTCTGGTTCACACAGCCCCAGATCACGTCCTCGACCTCGTTGGGGTCGACCTTGGCGTTGCGCTCCAGCAGCTTGCTGATCAGGTGCGCCGACATGTCCTCGGCACGGGTGTTGCGGTGCATGCCGCCCTTGGAGCGGCCCATCGGCGTACGACCGAAGTCGACAATCACGACGTCTCTAGGATTCAAGCTCATAAATGTTCTCTCGCTCTAGTCGTTGGGCGCTTAACCGAAGAAACGCTGGCCGTTCTTGGCCATTTCACGCAGCTTCGCGGTCGGGTGGTACAGCGCGCCCAGATCAGCGTACTGGTCAGCCAGGGCAACGAACTCGGCGACACCGATCGAATCGATGTAGCGCAGCGCACCGCCACGGAATGGAGGGAAACCGATACCGTAGACCAGACCCATGTCGGCTTCGGCGGCGGTTTCGACAATGCCGTCTTCCAGGCAACGCACGGTTTCCAGGCACAGCGGGATCATCATCCAGTTGATGATGTCCTCGTCGGTGACTTCGCGTTGCTCGTAGACGATCGGCTTGAGCACTTCCAGCACCGACGAATCGGCGACTTTCTTCTGCTTGCCGCGTTTGTCGGTCTCGTAGGCGTAGAAGCCCTTGCCGTTCTTCTGGCCAAGGCGCTTGGCTTCATAGAGCACGTCGACAGCCGAACGGCGATCGTCCTTCATACGATCCGGGAAGCCTTCGGCCATGACATCGCGACCGTGGTGGCCGGTGTCGATGCCGACCACGTCCATCAGGTACGCCGGGCCCATCGGCCAGCCGAATTTTTCCATGATCTTGTCGATGCGCACGAAGTCCACGCCGGCGCTGACCAGCTTGGCGAAACCGCCGAAATACGGGAACAGCACGCGGTTGACCAGAAAGCCCGGGCAGTCGTTGACCACGATCGGGTTCTTGCCCATTTTTTTCGCGTAGGCCACGGTGGTGGCGATCGCCTGCTCACTGGACTTCTCGCCACGGATGACTTCCACCAGCGGCATCATGTGCACCGGGTTGAAGAAGTGCATGCCGACGAAGTTTTCCGGACGCTTGAGGGCCTTGGCCAGCAGCGAGATGGAAATGGTCGAGGTGTTGGAGGCAAGGATCGTATCTTCCTTGACCTTGTCTTCGACTTCAGCCAGTACCGCCTGCTTGACCTTCGGATTCTCGACAACGGCTTCGACCACCAGGTCGACATGGCCGAAATCGCCATAGGACAGCGTCGGGCGAATGCCGTTGAGCACTTCGGCCATCTTCGCGGCGGTCATGCGACCTTTGTCGACACGGCCGACCAGCAGCTTGGCAGCTTCGGCCAGGCCTTGTTCGATGCCATGTTCGTTGATGTCTTTCATCAGGATCGGCGTGCCCTTGGACGCCGACTGGTAGGCGATACCACCGCCCATGATGCCAGCACCCAACACAGCCGCCTGCTTCACGTCGCGAGCGATTTCGTCGTAGGCCTTGGCCTTTTTCTTCAGCTCCTGATCGTTGAGGAACAGGCCGATCAGGCTTTGCGCAGCCGAGGTCTTGGCCAGCTTGACGAAACCGGCGGCCTCGATTTCCAGGGCCTTGTCGCGACCGAAATTCGCGGCTTTCTGGATGGTCTTGATGGCTTCGACCGGCGCCGGGTAGTTCGGGCCAGCCTGACCGGCGACGAAGCCCTTGGCGGTTTCGAAGGCCATCATTTGTTCAATGGCGTTGAGCTTGAGCTTTTCCAGCTTCGGCTGGCGCTTGGCCTTGTAGTCGAACTCGCCACTGATGGCGCGCTTGATCGTCTCAAGGGCCGCTTCCTGGAGCTTGCCAGGTTCGACCACGGCATCCACGGCGCCGACTTTCAGCGCGTCTTCGGCACGGTTTTCCTTGCCAGCGGCAATCCACTCGATGGCATTGTCGGCACCGATCAGGCGCGGCAGGCGCACGGTACCGCCGAAGCCCGGGTAGATGCCCAGCTTGACTTCCGGCAGGCCGATCTTGGCGGAGGTGGACATGACACGGTAATCGGCCGCCAGGCACATTTCCAGGCCGCCACCCAGGGCGATGCCGTTGATGGCCGCAACCGTTGGCACGCCAAGGTCTTCGAAATCGCTGAAGATACGGTTCGCTTCGAGGTTGCCTGCGATCAGTTCGGCATCGGGCAGCTTGAAGTTGTCGACGAATTCGGTGATGTCGGCGCCGACGATGAACACGTCCTTGCCGCTGCTGACGATCACACCCTTGATCGAAGCATCTGCCTTGATAGTGTCCACGGCCTGACGCAGTTCGTTCAGGGTTAGACGGTTGAACTTGTTGACGGACTCACCCTTGAGATCGAACTTCAGTTCGACAATGCCACTTTCAAGAGCCTTAACCGTGATGGCTTTACCTTCGTAAATCATCAACTGATCTCCACGATATGGAAGCTGAACAGTACACGTTGAACGCTGACCGCTGGTTCGGCATGGACATTACCGTCGATGCTACGCCAATCCGCCAGGCACACCCGCCAACGCGATCGTCGGGTTCTGTAGGAACGTTCTGAAAATACAAACGCTCAATTCATACGCCCGTTTGATTTGGGTACGTCACCTTCACGGAATTTCCGTCAATTGTCAATCGCCCTAAACAAGCGCTTGAACGCGACTTTACGGTCATTTCCGTACCCTGCGGATCCGCAACACGACGCCGCATGGGCAGCCATTCATAGAATCAATAATTAGAAAAGTCGCCCTAATTCCGAGCGCGCCGTATTCAACCGGCTAAGCTGGTGACAAGACGTTTGAGCCGAATGAAGAAAGGACGTTCGAATGAACGCCCCGAGGAGATGGTTTACCGGCCTGCCTGGCCAACCCGCCCGATGAATCTGTCGGGCTTTTTTACGCCTCAAGCCAATGCGTTGAGCACTGCGGATATATCCTGCAAAACACTCGCCTCGCCCTTTTCGCCCCAGTACAAGGTGATCATCTGCTTGTCGGCTTCGATTTTGTAAACGTTGGCGGGCAGCTTGTGGAAATGCGCCAGCAGCGACTCGTCCAGACAGGGCTCGCGCCACTGATTGACCCACACGCCAGGGGCGCTCTGCCAGTAGCTCCAGAGGGCCGGCTGCTTGCCACGTCGGGGCCGGTGGTACTGAGCGCAAGGGTTGGGCGGCGGCTGACTGAGCCAATGGGGCCACTCCTGGGAAGCCAGTTGCATGGCCAGGCCGAGGCGTCGCGCCTCCATGCGCAGGGCCATGCGACCGCTCTGAACACGCGATGGCCGCAACCATGCCAAGGGGCTCAATACCACCAACAGGATTGACACCACTATCCAGACCGTCATATCTGTACTCCCGAATTCTGATGAGCCCGTTGACCCGCATCGCCGTCAATGCGCTTGAAACCAGCCATACTTACCGTATCGCCATTCTCTGGAGTGCTTTTCATGTACTACGAACACGTCCTAGTCGCCGTCGACCTTACTGAAGAATGCGATCCTGTCGTCAAGCGAGCCCTCGCTCTCTGCGAAGGCCGGGACAACAAACTGTCGCTGGTGCATATCGTCGAGCCGATGGCCATGGCCTTCGGCGGCGACGTCCCAATGGACCTTTCCCAGTTGCAACAGCAACAATTTGACCAGGCCAAGGAACGCCTTGATCGACTGATCGTGAAATACCCGGCATTAAAAAAGGAAAACAGTCACCTGACCTACGGCCAACCGCGCCAGGAGATTCATCACCTGGCCAAGGAGCAGGGCTGCGACCTGATCGTTGTCGGCAGCCATGGCCGCCACGGCCTGGCGCTGCTGCTGGGCTCCACTGCCAACGACGTATTGCATGGCGCGCCATGCGACGTGCTGGCGGTGCACCTGGTCAAGCGCTCGTAAACGGCAAACCGGAGGGAGCGAGCCTGCTCGCGAAAGCGCCATGACAGCCGACGTTCAAGTCGCCTGATACACCGCTTTCGCGAGCAGGCTCGCTCCCACAAGGGCAAGCGTTTCGAACAAAAATCCCGGTACTCATCGCTGAGTGCCGGGATTTTTTACGTCAACGGATCAGGCGTCCAGCTCAGCCCAGCGCTCGACCAGCGCATCCAGCTCGGCCTGCAACTGCTCCAGGCGGGCAATCACCTTGGCGGTTTCGGCCGCGGGTCGCTGGTAGAAACCGGCGTCAGCCATCTCGGCCTCCACCGCTGCAATCTGCTGCTCCTTCGCCTCGATATCGCCAGGCAATGCCTCCAGCTCACGCTGCAGTTTGTAGCTGAGCTTCTTTTTCGCAGGGGCAGGCGCGGCAGTGGCGGCAACCGGAGCCGGCTCAGCCTTGACGACCGCCGAATTCAGGTCGGCCTTGCCGGATTTGCTCTCGGTCACCCCCAGGAGACGTGGCGAGCCTCCCTGGCGCAGCCAGTCCTGGTAACCTCCGACGTACTCGCGAACCAGCCCTTCGCCTTCGAAAACCAGGGTGCTGGTGACAACGTTGTCGAGGAAGGCCCGGTCGTGGCTGACCATCAGCACGGTGCCGTTAAAGGTCAGCAACACCTCTTCCAGCAGTTCGAGGGTTTCCACGTCCAGGTCGTTGGTCGGCTCGTCGAGCACCAGCAGGTTCGCCGGCTTGCTGAACAGCTTGGCCAGCAACAGACGAGCGCGCTCGCCACCCGACAACGCCTTCACCGGGGTACGGGCGCGCTGCGGGCTGAACAGGAAATCGCCGAGGTAACTCAACACGTGGCGGCTCTGGCCGTCGATATCGATGAAGTCGCGACCTTCGGCCACGTTGTCGATCACGGTTTTTTCCAGATCCAACTGGTGGCGCAACTGGTCGAAATAGGCGACATCGATTTTTGTCCCCTCTTCCACCTTGCCGCTGGTCGGCACCAGACCGCCAAGCATCAGCTTGAGCAAGGTCGTCTTGCCGGTACCGTTGGCGCCCAGCAGGCCGATCCGATCGCCGCGCTGCAGAACCATGGAGAAGTCCTTGACCAGGAACGGGCCACCCGGGTGGGCGAAGCTGACGTTCTCCAGCACCATGACCTGCTTGCCCGACTTGTCGGCGGTTTCCAGCTGGATATTCGCCTTGCCGGTGCGCTCGCGTCGCTCGCTACGCTCAACGCGCAAGGCCTTCAGGGCGCGTACGCGCCCTTCGTTACGGGTACGTCGGGCCTTGATGCCCTGGCGGATCCAGACTTCTTCCTGGGCCAGGCGCTTGTCGAACAGCGCATTGGCGGTTTCTTCCGCCGCCAGCACTGCTTCCTTGTGAACCAGGAAACTGGCGTAGTCGCCGTTCCAGTCGATCAGGCCGCCGCGATCCAGTTCGAGGATGCGGGTCGCCAGGTTCTGCAGGAAGGAACGGTCGTGAGTGATGAACAGCACCGCGCCCTGGAAATCCTTGAGGGCCTCTTCAAGCCAGGCGATGGCGCCGATGTCGAGGTGGTTGGTCGGCTCGTCGAGCAGCAGCAGGTCGGGTTCGGACACCAGGGCCTGGGCCAGCAGGACGCGGCGACGCCAGCCACCGGACAGCTCGGCCAGGGTCTTGTCGGCCGGCAGTTGCAAGCGGCTCAGCGTGCTGTCGACCAATTGCTGCAGGCGCCAACCGTCACGGGCTTCGAGGTCGTGCTGGACATGCATCAGCTTGTCCAGGTCGGCATCGGTGACGATGTTCTGGCTCAGGTGATGATATTCGGCCAACAGCGCGCCGACACCGTCCAGGCCTTCGGCGACCACATCGAATACCGTCCGCTCGTCGGCTACCGGCAGTTCCTGGGGCAATTCGCCGATCTTCAGGCCTGGCGCGCGCCAGACCGAGCCGTCGTCGGGCTTCTGGTCGCCCTTGACCAGCTTCATCATGCTGGACTTGCCAGTGCCGTTGCGGCCGATGATGCACACCCGCTCTCCACGGGCGATCTGCCAGGACACCTTGTCCAACAACGGCATCGCGCCGAAAGCAAGGGACACATCGCTGAATTTGAGCAGGGTCATGAGCTTCTCCAAAAACCGGGCGCGCATTCTACCTGAGAAGAGGCCTCAAAAGGTCCGCCAATTTCGCCTCCGAAGCACTCTGCACAACAATTGTTGCGAACTTGCGCGAACGGCCCTGCAAAGCTTTCGCCGGTTGCTGGCAAAAGGCTAAGCTACAGACAGTTACCCCGGGCTTCCCCCCGGGCTTGTCTTGTTTTTTCTGCCCGGACGTATCATGCGCAGTCGCCTTTTCAGTGTCTTATCTTGTTTGTTTGTGTGTGCCACTGCCGTTCAGACCGCCCAGGCGGTGGATATTTCCACCCAGCGCCAGTATTACGATGAGGCCAAGCGCGCCCTGGCCAAAGGTGATTCCGGCCCCTATTTGCGCTACAGCCAGGCCCTGCGCGATTATCCGCTGGAGCCCTACCTCGCCTACGATGAGTTGACCGCTCGCCTGAAAAGCGCGAGCAATGCCGAGATCGAGAAATTCCTCGCCGAACATGGCGACCTGCCCCAGGCCAACTGGATGAAGCTGCGCTGGTTGCGCTGGCTGGCCGAGCGTGGCGACTGGGCGACCTTCGTCAAGTATTACGACCCCAAGCTCAACTTCACCGAACTCGATTGCCTCAATGCTCAATATCAACTGAGCCATGGCCTCAAGGCCGAAGGCTACGCCAACGCCGAGAAACTCTGGCTTACCGGCAAATCCCAGCCGGCGGCCTGCGATGCGCTGTTCGGCATGTGGGCGGCCCAAGGCCAACTGACTGAACAGAAACGCTGGGAGCGCGCCAAGCTCGCCGCCCAGGCGCGTAACTATCCGCTGGCCAACAGCCTGGTGAGCGGCCTGACCACCCTGGCGCCTCGCGGCAGTCTGTTGATCGACGTGGCGCAGAAGCCCGAACTGCTCAACCAGCCTTCGCGCTTCGCGCCCGCCGATGAACCGATGTCCGATGTCGTGAGCCTCGGCTTGCGACGCCTGGCACGCCAGGACCCGGAAAGAGCCATGGCGTTGCTGGACGGGTATGCCAGCACCATGCATTTCTCTCGAGACGAGAAAGTGGCAATCGCCCGGGAAATCGGTCTAACCCTGGCCAAACGCTTCGACAGCCGCGCCCTCGACGTGATGACCAAATACGACCCGGAGCTGCGCGATGACACTGTCTCGGAATGGCGTTTGCGCCTGCTGTTGCGCCTGGCCCGCTGGGAAGATGCCTATCAGTTGACCCGCCGCCTGCCCGAGTCGCTCTCCACCACCAACCGCTGGCGTTACTGGCAGGCCCGCAGCCTGGAGTTGGCGCAGCCGCAGAATCCGCAAGCGGTGACGCTCTACAAGCAACTGGCCCGGGAGCGTGACTTCTACGGCTTCCTCGCGGCCGACCGGTCCCAGTCACCCTATTCGCTCAACAACAAACCGCTGGTGATGAGCCAGGCGCTGATCAACAAGGTGCGCAACACCCCAGGAGTGCGCCGCGCGCTGGAGTTTCATGCGCGCGGACAGATCGTCGATGGCCGCCGCGAGTGGTATCACGTCAGCCGTCATTTCAGCCGGGACGAAATGGTTGCCCAGGCGAAACTGGCCTATGACCTGAAATGGTACTTCCCGGCCATCCGCACCATCAGCCAGGCCAAATACTGGGACGACCTGGATATCCGCTTCCCGATGGCCCACCGCGACACCCTGGTACGCGAAGCGAAAATCCGCGGCCTGCATCCAAGCTGGGCGTTCGCTATCACCCGCCAGGAAAGCGCATTCATGGACGATGCCCGCTCCAGCGTCGGTGCCAGCGGCCTGATGCAGTTGATGCCAGGCACCGCCAAGGAAACCGCCCGCAAGTTCAACATTCCCCTGGCATCGCCTCAGCAGGTGTTCAACCCGGACAAGAACATCCAGCTCGGCGCGGCTTACCTGAGTCAGGTGCACAGCCAGTTCAACGGCAACCGGGTCCTCGCCTCCGCCGCGTACAACGCCGGCCCTGGCCGCGTGCGTCAATGGCTGCGTGGCGCTGACCACCTGAGCTTCGACGTCTGGGTCGAAAGCATCCCTTTCGACGAAACCCGCCAATACGTACAGAACGTGCTGTCCTACTCGGTGATCTACGGCCAGAAACTCAACTCGCCACAACCGTTGGTGGACTGGCACGAGCGGTATTTCGATGATCAGTGAGTATTAGCGAGAAGCTGTTCCTGAGAAGAAAAAAATGCCCGCATCGAAAGATGCGGGCATTTTTTTTTGGTCGGTTACTTGGTCGGTTACTTGGTCGGTTACTTGGTCGGTTACTTGGTCGGTGCTGGACCTTGTGGGAGCGAGCTTGCTCGCGATGCCGTCGGCACCTTCAACATGGATGCAAGCTGACCCACCGCTATCGCGAGCAAGCTCACTCCCACAAGGGATTCGTGTAGACGCTGCGCTCAGTCGGCTGCCGACTCCAAGCTAACGTTGAACTGCAACGCCGCCAACCGCGCATACAGCGCATTACTCGCCACCAACTCCTGATGAGTGCCCACGGCGACCACCCTGCCCTGGTCCATCACCGCGATCCGGTCGGCATTTTTCACCGTGGCCAGGCGGTGGGCGATGACCAGGGTGGTGCGGTTTTTCATCAGGCTGGGCAGGGCTTGCTGGATGAGGTGTTCGCTTTGTGCATCGAGCGCGCTGGTGGCTTCGTCCAGCAGCAGGATCGGCGCGTCGATCAGCAATGCCCGGGCGATGGCCAGGCGTTGGCGCTGGCCACCGGACAAACCCAGGCCGCCATCACCCAGATGGGTCTGGTAGCCATCGGGCATTTTCTCGATGAAGTCATGGGCGTGAGCGATCCGCGCCGCTTCGCGCACCTGTTCGTCGGTGGCTTGCGGATTGCCGTAGCGAATATTTTCTTCCACCGTGCCGAAAAACAGTGCCGGGCTCTGCGAGACCAGGGCGAAGTGACGACGCAGGTCCAACGGGTCAAGCAAGGTCAGCGGCACACCATCGAGGAATATCTGCCCCTGCACTGGATCGTAGAACCGCAGCAGCAGGTCGTACACGGTGGATTTGCCCGCCCCGGACGGACCGACCAGCGCGACGGTTTCGCCAGCGTTGACGCTCAGGTCCAGGCCATCGACCGCATAGCTTTCCGGCCGCGACGGGTAGGAAAACCGTACACCTTCAAGGCGCAGGTCGCCGCTGACCCGCTGCGGCAACGTGACAAGGCCCGTCGCCGGCGGCTGGATGATGTTCTCCGAACGCAGCAACTCGGCAATTCGCTCAGCGGCGCCAGCCGCCCGCTGCAGCTCGCCGATCACTTCGCTGAGCGTACCGAAAGCGCTCCCGACAATCAGGCTGTAGAACACGAATGCCGCCAGCTCACCGCCGGAAATGCGCCCGGCGATCACGTCCATGCCACCGACCCAGAGCATTACGCCCACCGCACCCAGTACCAGAACGATCACCAGGGTAATCAACCAGGCGCGCTGGGCGATGCGCTTGCGGGCAGTGTCGAAGGCCTGCTCCACGGTAGCAGCGAAACGGTGCTCGTCCTGGACCTGGTGGTTATAGGCCTGCACCGTCTTGATCTGGCCGAGGGTTTCGGAAACGTAACTGCCGACATCGGCGATGCGGTCCTGGCTTTCGCGGGACAGGCTGCGCACTCGCCGGCCAAAGACCAGGATCGGCGCCAGCACCAGCGGCAACGCAACCACGACGATGCTGGTGAGCTTGGGATTGGTGACGAACAGCAGCACGATGCCTCCGACCACCATCAGCGCGTTGCGCAGAAACAGTGACAACGACGAACCGATCACCGATTGCAGCAGCGTGGTGTCGGCTGTCAGGCGCGACTGGATTTCCGAACTGCGGTTGTTTTCGTAGAACCCGGGATGCAGATACACCAGGTGGTTGAAAACCTGTCGGCGGATATCGGCCACCACCCGCTCGCCAATCCACGACACCAGGTAGAAACGGGCAAACGTACCGACCGCCAACCCCGCCACCAGGACCATGAACAACCCGATCGATTGATTGAGCAGATGTGGCGAGCGCGTCATGAAACCCTGATCCACCAGCAACCGGATACCCTGCCCCATGGACAAGGTAATGCCGGCGGTGACGATCAGGGCCAGCAACGCGCCAACGACCTGTTTGCGGTAAGGAGCGATGAAGCCGCTGGCCAGGCGTATGGCACGGCGTTGTCGGGAAGAAAGCATCGAGAGCATCCGATAATGCAACGGGAAAGGAGTCGGTCAGGGACACCGAAACGCAGCGGAACCAATTTGAATCAGGATGAGTCAGGTTAAATATGACCGCCAAGATTAGCCCCTAAATGTTATCGGTCTAAAGTCTGGCTGGAAATGCGTCGGCGTTTCTGGTTGAGTGGAGCTGTCGCCGTGAACCTTCAAGGAGTGTCATGGCTCGGTCACCTGGCGACATTACTATAGGCACGCAACCTGATGAGGAGACAGGCCATGTCCTTGCAACACAGCAGCGAAGACAAGATTCAAGTGATCCGCACGCAACCGGACCAGTCCTTGGGCTGCTCGTTCATCGATGCCCAAGGGCGCGAAGTACCGATCACCGAAGACATGATCCAGAAAGCCTGCAGCGAACTGGAAAAACGACTGGTCAAACCTGCCGAACAAAAGTGATACAGCCCCGTCTTCAACTGGACCCGACCTTGATGTCGGGTTTTTTATGCCTTTGATTTTCCGGCTTGCGGGGTGAAGGAGCTTGCTCCGGCTGGACAGTTGCAGTCGGCGACTGCTTCGCAGCCGAGCGGGAGCAAGCTCCCTCGCCACAAAGGCGCTCTACGCTCAAGCGATGGTGGCTCCCAGGGCTGCCACGATATTTTCCAACGTCGGCGATTGCCCTTCGATCCGCACCTTCAAGCTATCGATTTCCCGGCGTGGCGGATAATGCTTGCGCAAGGCATCAAAAGCGCTACGTTGCTCGCTGTCGGTGCCGATCAGGCTGCGGCGAAAGTCCGCGTCGTCACGGCGCGGGTCGTACACGCTCCGGCACAACGCCGCCAGGGCCCAGGCCGGGTCGGTGGCGGCATCCAGCGTGAGGCCGGCGAGCCACGGCCGAGGCAACAGCTCGGCCAGGCTGACTTCCACCGGCCGCTGCAGGAATCCGCACAAGGCTTCATAAATCTGCGCCGTGCCACGCTGGCGACCGTCAAGGCTATAACCGGCGATGTGCGGCGTGGCGATCACGCAGAGGTCGGCCAGATCGACGTCGACTGTCGGCTCCCGCTCCCAGACATCCAGCACCGCTTGCAGATCTTCACGCTCCAGCAGCACCTCGCGCAGCGCCATGTTGTCGATGACCGGGCCGCGCGCGGCGTTGATCAACCAGGTCCCCGGCTTGAGGTTGTTCAATCGTTGCTCGTCGAAAAGGTGCCAGGTCGGTTGCTCGCCATCGCGGGTCAGGGGCGTGTGCAGGCTGATCACATCGCACTGCTCGATAATCTGCTCCAGGCTCAGGTAATCGCCGCCTTCGGCAGCCTGACGCGGCGGATCACAGACTTTAACGACCCAGCCCAGGTCTTTGAGTACCTTGATCAATCGCCCGCCCACCTGCCCCGCACCGACGACGCCAAAGGTGCGCTGCGCAAGATCCGCACCTTCGATTTCCGCCAGGGTCATGAGACAGCCCAGCACATAGTCCACCACACCACGGGCGTTACAACCCGGGGCACTGGCCCAGCGGATGCCGGCTTCGGCGAAATATTCCAGGTCCAGGTGATCGGTGCCGATGGTGCAGGTGCCGACAAAACGCACCTTGCTGCCTTCCAGCAGCGCCCGATTGACCTGGCTGACCGAACGCACCAGCAGCACGTCAGCCTGCTCGACCAACGCCCGGTCGATGCCCCGCCCCGGCACCCGGCGGATTTCACCAAAACCTTGAAAAAACGCATCGAGCAGGGGAATGTTTTCGTCGGCAACGATCAGCATGGCAAAGCTCCTTTGGCGGGATGGGCAGTGTAGGCGTTCCGGTTGCTTCGCGCATTACCAGGAGCGAGCAGTACCATTGTGGCGAGGGAGCTTGCTCCCGCTGGCCTGCGAAGCGGGCCCAAAATGCCAGCGACTGCTGCGCAGCCGAGCGGGAGCAAGCTCCCTCGCCACGAAAGCTGCCGTACTGCCCGATTACAAATCCCCAACACAGGTTTTTTCCTGACCAATGCGTCAAGGCGTAGAATTCGCCGCCTTGCGCTTAATATTTTCGGATGCTTGCCCTGTGAATCCTGTGATCGACACCGCCACCACTCTCTCCCGCCCGGCCCGGGTGCGCCTGGAGCTCAAGACGTTGCTGGCCCTGGCCCTGCCGATCATGGTGGCGCAATTGGCGACCACCGCCATGGGCTTTGTCGACGCGGTGATGGCCGGCCGGGTCGGGCCGCGGGATCTCGCGGCGGTGGCGCTGGGCAACTCGATCTGGGTTCCGGTATTCCTGTTGATGACCGGCACGCTGTTGGCTACCACGCCGAAGGTGGCCCAGCGTTTCGGTGCCGGTACCTTTGAACAGATCGGTCCATTGGTGCGTCAGGCATTGTGGCTGGCACTCGCGGTGGGGCTGATCGCAACGTTGGCGCTGCTCAGCGCCGAACCGATCCTGCATGTCATGAAAGTCGATCCCGAACTGATCGGCCCTTGCATGGAATACCTGCGCGGCATCGGCAGCGGTCTTCCGGCGGTGGCGCTCTATTACGTGCTGCGCTGCTTCAGCGACGGCCTGGGGCGTACGCGACCGGCGATGGTGCTGGGGCTGTGCGGGCTGGCCCTGAACATTCCGCTCAACTACATCTTCATCTATGGACACCTGGGCGTCCCCGCCATGGGCGGTGTCGGCTGCGGCTGGGCCACGGCCATCGTGATGTGGTTCATGGCGGCGGGCATGGCCGCCTGGACACGCTGGGGCCCGATCTATCAATCGAGTCAGCTGTTCAGCCGCTTCGACTGGCCGCAATGGTCGGTCATCAAGCGCCTGCTCGGCATCGGCCTGCCAATCGGCATCGCGGTGTTTGCCGAATCGAGCATCTTCGCGGTCATCGCCCTGCTGATCGGCAGCCTCGGCGCCACGGTGGTGGCCGGACACCAGATCGCCCTGAATTTCAGCTCGCTGGTGTTCATGATCCCCTATTCCCTGGGCATGGCCGTGACCGTACGGGTCGGCCAGGCGCTGGGGCGTAGCCAGCCTCGGGAAGCGCGCTTTGCGGCGGGTGTCGGCATGGCCACGGCCCTGGCGTACGCCTGCCTGTCGGCGAGCCTGATGTTCGCGTTGCGCGGGCCTATCGCGGCGATCTATACCGCCGACCCCGTGGTGATCGAAGTGGCCTCGATGCTGATCGTCTACGCGGCGCTGTTCCAGTTTTCCGATGCCATCCAGGTCACGGCGGCGGGCGCGTTGCGCGGTTACCAGGACACCCAGGTGACGATGATCCTGACGCTCTTCGCTTACTGGGGCATCGGCTTGCCGGTGGGTTACGCCCTGGGCCTGACCGACTGGCTCGGCACCGCCAGCGGCCCAAGCGGATTGTGGCAGGGTTTGATCGTGGGATTGAGCTGCGCGGCGTTGATGCTGTCGATCCGACTGACGCGCAGTGCCCGTGGGCAGATTCGCCTCAGTCGCTCGACGGGTTAAGCGAGCTTCTTGCGGATCCAGTAGCGGTAGGTGCCGTCCACTTCGTCCTGGCTGACCAGTTCGTGATCGAGAAACACGCAAAACTTGGGGATATCACGGCGCGTCGACGGGTCGGTGGCAATTACTTTCAGCAGTCCGCCGGGGGCCAGGTCACGGATATGCTGATGCAGCATCATCACCGGCTCCGGACAGTTGAGGCCGGTGGCGTCCAGCGTGCCGTCGACCGGCGTTTCGTTCATTTCACTCATGATCTACTCCTGAAACTGGCCGCTATTGTCGCGCAATGCCGGCGTTCTTAACAGATCTACATCAACCCTGTGGCGAGGGAGCTTGCTCCCGCTCGACTGCGAAGCAGTCGTCGCTTTTAGGAGCCCAGCAGGACATTGGGGTTGCTTCGCAACCCAGCGGGAGCAAGCTCCCTCGCCACAAAAGCTCGCTTCTTACTTTCAGCGAGACTTCGGCTTCTTGCTATCCAGCCGCCGCAGATGGCACGTCACTTCCTCACGGTCGTGATACAGCTGCTTGCAGCCAATCTCGACCTTGATACCCTGGGCCTTGAAACCCTCGGCGATGCGTTCGAGCAGACGCTTCACCTCGGCGTAACGCTGCTTCATCGGCAGTTTCAAGTTGACCACCGCCTCACGGCAATGCCCCTCGCCAATCCACTCTTCCAGCATCGCCGCATTGCGCGCGGGTTTTTCGACGATGTCACAGACCATCCAGTCCACCGGCTGCTTGGGCTTGAACGTGAAGCCGTCCGCCATCAAGTGCTGCACCAGGCCCGTGTCCATCAGGCTTTCAGCCATCGGACCGTTGTCGATGGCCGTCACCAGCATGCCCCGGTTGACCAATTGCCAGGTCCAGCCACCCGGCGCGGCGCCGAGGTCCACGCCGGTCATGTCGCTGTGCAGCCGCTCGTCCCATTGGTCACGAGGAATGAAATGGTGCCAGGCTTCTTCGAGCTTGAGGGTCGAGCGGCTCGGCGCTTCCCGAGGGAATTTAAGCCGCGGAATACCCATCGGCCACATTGCCGAATTGTCAGCTTCCGCCAGGCCAAGGAACACTTCGCGACCACTTTTGAACGTCAGCAGCAGGCGCGGCTTGTGCGCATCGTCCACCAGCTTGCCGGCGCCACTCAAGGCCTTGCGCAACGGGCCTTCGAATTTCTTGCAGAAGTTCGACAGCTCCTTGCCGTCGTTGGTATCGACCACTTCCAGCCACAGGCTGCCGCACGTCGGGAAAGCCGCCAGATGGGCGAGGATAACGCTGATGCGGTCGGTCTCCGGCAACTCGATGAACGAGCCACGCGCCCACTGGCGCGGGAAAATCAGCTCGGCAAAGCGCTGTCCACGCATCAGCCGCTCGGCGCCGTCTTCTTCAGTGCAGACGAATTCGGCGCACGCGCTGGCCGGCTTGGCCTTGGCGTAGCCGGCCACGTTCAGCCGCGCGGCATGTTCGGCGATCTCGGAACAGACCTCGCCTTCGAAGCCCGGTCGGCAGTGCATAAAAAGCGTGTTCATTGAAACTCCGTAGCAAAGCCTGTCACGAAAACCGCCGCATGATAGCGGAGTTCGGAACCGCGAACCTGTCCATAGAGTCCAGTGATTAGTCATACGCTCAAAACAGGGCTAGGTTAAAGGCTCTGTCCGTTCCGTCAGTCCGTAGCCGTGCGGACTCAAAGGAGTGATTTCAATGCCGTCCCTCGATAGCCTGAAAACCCTTAAAACATTGCAAGTCGACGCCAGGACTTATCACTATTTCAGCTTGCCGGACGCCGCGCGAAGCCTCGGTGATCTGGATAAACTACCGATGTCCCTCAAGGTGCTGCTGGAAAACCTGCTGCGCTGGGAAGATGAAAAAACCGTCACCGGCGCCGACCTCAAGGCCCTGGCCGGTTGGCTCAAGGAGCGCCGCTCCGACCGCGAAATCCAGTATCGCCCGGCCCGGGTGCTGATGCAGGACTTTACTGGCGTGCCCGCCGTGGTCGACCTGGCCGCCATGCGCGCCGCCGTGGAAAAGGCCGGAGGCGATCCCCAGCGAATCAACCCGTTGTCACCGGTCGACCTGGTGATCGACCACTCGGTAATGGTGGACAAGTTCGCCAGCCGCCAGGCCTTCGAGCAGAACGTCGACATCGAAATGCAGCGCAACGGCGAACGTTATGCCTTCCTGCGCTGGGGCCAGAGTGCCTTCGACAACTTCAGCGTGGTGCCACCGGGCACCGGCATCTGCCACCAGGTGAATCTGGAATACCTCGGTCGCACCGTCTGGACCAAAGAGGAAGACGGCCGCACCTACGCTTTCCCGGACACGCTGGTCGGCACCGACTCTCACACCACGATGATCAACGGCCTCGGCGTGCTCGGCTGGGGCGTCGGCGGGATCGAGGCGGAAGCGGCGATGCTCGGCCAACCGGTATCGATGCTGATCCCCGAGGTTGTCGGCTTCAAGCTCACCGGCAAGCTGCGCGAAGGTATCACCGCGACCGACCTGGTGCTGACCGTCACGCAGATGCTGCGCAAGAAGGGTGTGGTGGGCAAATTCGTCGAGTTTTATGGCGACGGTCTCGCCGACCTGCCCTTGGCCGACCGCGCCACCATCGCCAACATGGCCCCGGAATACGGCGCCACGTGCGGTTTCTTCCCGGTGGACGATGTAACGCTGGATTACTTGCGCCTGTCCGGGCGCCCCGCGGAAACCGTGAAACTGGTGGAAGCCTATTGCAAGGCCCAGGGCCTGTGGCGCCTTTCTGGCCAGGAACCGGTGTTCACCGACACGCTGGAACTGGACATGGGCAGCGTCGAGGCCAGCCTCGCCGGCCCCAAGCGTCCCCAGGATCGGGTCTCGCTGCCGAATGTCGGCCAAGCCTTCAGTGATTTCCTCGGCCTGCAGATCAAACCCACCAGCAAGGACGAGGGCCGCCTGGAAAGCGAAGGCGGCGGAGGCGTCGCGGTAGGCAATGCCGACCAGGTCTGCGAAGCCGAGTACGAATTCGATGGCCAGACCCATCGCCTGAAAAACGGCGCGGTAGTGATTGCCGCCATTACCTCTTGCACCAACACCTCTAACCCCAGCGTGATGATGGCCGCCGGGCTGGTGGCAAAAAAAGCCGTGGAAAAAGGCCTGACGCGCAAGCCCTGGGTCAAGAGCTCCCTGGCGCCTGGCTCCAAGGTCGTGACCGACTACTACAATGCCGCGGGCTTGACCGAGTATCTCGACAAACTCGGCTTCGACCTGGTGGGCTACGGCTGCACAACATGTATCGGCAACTCCGGCCCTCTGCCCGACCCCATCGAAAAAGCCATCCAGAAAGCCGACCTGACCGTGGCTTCGGTGCTGTCGGGTAACCGCAACTTCGAGGGCCGAGTGCATCCGCTGGTGAAAACCAACTGGCTGGCCTCGCCGCCATTGGTGGTCGCCTACGCCTTGGCCGGCACCGTGCGCATCGATATCAGCAGCGAACCGCTGGGCAACGATCGAGACGGCAATCCGGTCTACCTGCGCGACATCTGGCCGAGCAGCAAGGAAGTAGCCGACGCCGTGGCCCAGGTCGACACCAGCATGTTCCACAAGGAATATGCCGCCGTGTTCGCCGGTGATGAACAGTGGCAAGCCATCGAAGTGCCGCAGGCGGCTACTTATGTCTGGCAGGACGACTCGACCTACATCCAGCATCCGCCATTCTTCGACGACATCGGCGGGCCTCCTCCGGCGGTCAAGAACGTCGAGGGCGCACGCGTCCTCGCGCTGCTTGGGGACTCGGTGACCACCGACCATATCTCGCCAGCCGGCAATATCAAGGCAGACAGCCCGGCCGGCCGTTACCTGCGCGAACAAGGCGTGGAGCCGCGGGACTTCAACTCCTACGGCTCGCGACGGGGCAATCACCAGGTGATGATGCGCGGCACCTTCGCCAACATCCGTATCCGCAACGAGATGCTCGGCGGCGAAGAAGGCGGCAATACGATCTATATCCCCAACGGCGAAAGAATGTCGATCTACGATGCGGCCATGTTGTACCAGGCCACCGGCACGCCCCTGGTGGTCATTGCCGGGCAGGAATACGGCACCGGTTCGAGCCGGGACTGGGCGGCCAAGGGTACCAACCTGCTGGGCGTAAAGGCCGTGATTGCTGAAAGCTTCGAGCGCATCCACCGCTCCAACCTGGTGGGCATGGGCGTGCTGCCGCTGCAATTCAAGCTCGATCAGAATCGCAAGAGCCTGAACCTCACTGGCAGGGAGACCCTTGATATCCTCGGGCTGAGCGATACCGAGCTGACGCCGCGCATGAACCTGCCCGTGGTCATCACCCGCGAGGACGGCAGCCAGGAGCGGATTGAAGTGTTGTGCCGGATCGACACCTTGAACGAAGTGGAATATTTCAAGGCTGGCGGGATCCTGCATTTTGTCCTAAGGCAAATGTTGGGAGCGTGAAAGATTCCTGACGAAATCCGGAAGGCAGCCAGGTTTTAATAAGCTGCCTTCCTTGGAATCCGACCGACGGAATCCGTCGCCCCAACTGCTGCTATAACTTCACCGAACAGGCCAGATTATCTTTGGCACAATTTTCGCTCGCTCAGTCGCGGGTTGAAAATTTCCGGGTAACTTGAAGTCAAGTTCAAGTGTGGGTTTGCACCGATGCCGGCTCAGAGGCGTTCCCAAAAATATCCAAGGCGCGAACCTCAAATAGGTGAACGCCAGCGGATAAAGGATGGTATTGCCGGTAAGTACCGCGCTGAGTATTGAGGAGCTCCTTGTCGAGGTAGACGGCATAACCCCACATGCAGACGTCGTCTGTTGATTCCTCCCACGTCAGGACGGCCAATCCAGGCGCTGAAAAAGTTACACGAAAGTTGCGCGGCACACTGGGCGGAGTGACGTCTTCAGGACCACCAATGATTTTGCCAACTAATGCTGGCTCGGAGGTATTACCAAAAGCATCCACGGCCACGACTTCAAATAAATGGAAACCGGGTACCAGATCGACGGCGGTGTACCGATCAAGCGTTGTACTGTCGACATATTCATGATTGTTGTAGATGACATATCCATACATACCGATATCGTCCGTTGATTCATCCCAGGCCAGCGTAGCTGAATCGGGGGTTGAAGAAATAATCCGTAACCTGCCCGGAACGCTCGGCGGTGCAGTGTCCGTCTGCTCAAAGGTAAGAATAGTGGGCTCGGAGAATTGTCCATTTAACCAATTTAGAGTAATCAGCGTGATTGAATACTCAGTCCCCGGAACTAAATTTTCCAGTTGCTTTTGATAGTGAGGCTCCAGAACCGGATCCAGATATTCGTCATCAACTTTGATGACCACACCCAGAGCCCCGGTTCCTGCATGCTCGAATGACCAGTTGATTTCAACTGAAGTTGACGACGTGTGAACGATATCTATGTCGATCGGCGGCGTTGGGCGGGGCTTGGACGCCACCCCAGTGGTCTGGAACCAAACCTCACTTGGAACGGAGACGTTTCCAGCCTCATCCTCCGCACGCACAGTGGCGAGGTACCAGACACCGCGTTTCAGTTGGGTGAATGTTGTTGTCGTGAGCGATACGTTCTTAGTTACCAGATTGCAGCGTATCTTGTAACCAGTTACACCTTTATTATCGCTCGACGGTGCCCACGTCAGCGTCGCCGAAGTGTCCGTTATATTACTCAACACTGGGATCCCGGGCTGATTCGGGGGAAGAATGTCGTCGACCACTGCTTCCAAATTACTCGCTTCGGAAAAATTATCACCCAGCTTGGCACGAACCGAAAACTCTAAATGCAACGGGACGGGGCCTGAGGTTACGTCCGCCAGTTTGAACTTGAAACTCAAACGACCCGGACCTGTACTAAAGGCGTGGCCGTTTATGGTCCCCTCATGCGACGGAAAATTCCAGTAGTATGGAGCCCACGCCAGCCTGCCGACTCCGTTACGTTGGCTGAATTTCAATATAGGTGGACGCAACAACGTCTTAAATTCCAAAGAGGCGAACCTGGAAGCACGCTTTGTTCCAGTCTTGATAACCGCCCCTATTCGAACGTGGTAGACAGCAAGATCCTTGAGATGGGATATTGTGTAAGTCAGCTGTTTGGTCTCTGCTCTGAGAATGCCATTGAGATAAATCAGATAAAAAATTTCGCCGCTGTGGCTCTCTGATGCCCCCCAACTGAGTTCTGCACTATTGTGTGTCACTCCACTAGCCTTGAACGCCCTCGGCTTGGTAGGAGGCACTCTATCGTGGGTCACCACAAGAATGGACTGCGGGGTCCGTGGTGGATTGCCGTCACCTCTGTATGGCGTGACTTGATAAACGTATTCAACCTCTGGTGTCAGGCCGCTATCAATGTATTCACATAACGTAGTATTGACCGTTTCCCGACCTGGGCAGCTAACTTCGTAGCCAAGCAGATCCGAGGAATCGACAGGAGGATCCCACGTTAACCATGCCTCGCAATAAGTTTTCCCTGGGTTATGAAGGTTACGAGGTTGTGTCGGGTCTGCAACCAATGTCGCAATGGTTTCCTGAATCTTCGGTACGCCTCTCCCACGTTCAGCGCTGTGGCGTGGAAGAAAGGGACTCGCTTCGTCGGTGCTGTTCATATTTAATCTCCGCTGAGCTTGGAGTTTCCATTGCGCAAAAGCGTCCATTGCCGTCCCAGCTGACATTGCCGGAAATCCAGGCGATGCTTGACTGGCAACACCGCGCCGGCAGGGTTCTCTCTTGGCTGAAGTAAGCATGCTTTTCTCGTGCATCGAAACTGTCAGAGTTGACAGTTGTGGATGCTGCCGACGAAGCTCCATATGGCAAGACTGTGATATCAAGCGCGCCAGGCATGGCCTCCGAACATTTGGGCGAGAAATCGCCCCCTACGAAAATTCCGTTACTTCAAAGTCGATGTTTTTGTACTCATCTGCTTATAAACTCGCGCCCCTGATAGCCTCTCACTGCAGAATTTTCCCTCAAGGACGTTTATGCCCGCCCTACCCTGGCCGTACCTGGCCCTTCTCTCGATCGGTTATGGCCTGGCCCTCGCGTACGGCCATCTGGCCTGGACTGCCATCATCTCGGTCGCGCTGCTGCTGTTCGCCGGGTACGCGGTTCGCCAGCGGCAGACGCCGGTCGGGCAGTTTCTCGGGCATTGCCTGTTCATCGTCCTGGCGGTCGCGTTGGCATTGCATTGGATGCCGGGTTTCTTCAACGGCCGGGCGATCGCGGCGCAACGTTTGAGCGATGACGCCGTGCGATTTGCGATGTATCTGAACCAGGACAAGCCCCTGATCGGTTTCTGGCTGTTGCTGGCGTGCCCCTGGATCGTTGGCCGCCGCTCGTTTCGTGGCGCTGTCTACGGCACGGCGCTGGGGCTTGCGCTAAGCGCGATAATGGCCTTGGGCGGGGCCATGTTGCTGGGCATGATCCATTGGGCACCGAAATGGCCGGACCAGGCCTGGATCTGGGTGCTCAACAATCTTTTATTGGTGACCTTGGTCGAGGAAGCACTGTTTCGTGGCTACATCCAGGGCGGCCTGAGCCGACGCTTCGAACATCTGCGCCATGGCGACAACCTCGCATTGCTGCTGGCCTCGCTGCTGTTCGGCCTGGTACATGCCGGTGCCGGCTGGCAGTGGGTATTGCTGTCGGGGCTGGCCGGGATCGGTTACGGCCTGGCTTATCGGTTTGGCGGCCTGGGCGCGGCGATAGCCACACATTTCGGCCTCAACCTGCTGCATTTCGCCCTGTTTACTTACCCGATGCTGGCGGGTTGACGGCTAAATTTTCAATAGCGACGCTAGCCGTGTCCAGCACCGCGATAAGCTTTCCGTACGCCTAATGGCATTTGTAACTTCATTTTTCGCAATGGCATAAGCTTTCAGGCGTGACGGGGCTCCCAAACAGCCCACGTGAAGCGCTCGCCGGGAATTTATGTGACCCTGCCCCGCTCACAGGGGCTGGCCTGCTCCCCACCAAAGGCCTGTCAAGTGAAATAACATGAATTTTACTAGATGGCACACAATGCCTGAAATGGTATCCTTTCGCTGCTTGGAATTCTCCCACACTGAATGTAGGCGATTCCGAGAGTACTGGAGAATTTTCATGGCCACGGAGTGCGCTAAAGCCACACCTCTCGTCTTCTCCCCATACGCAAGCCAACGCACCGTAGCGTATTGCGGTGTGCCGTATTCGCCCGTCTACCTTTGGAATGGATATCTGATCGCCTGCCCAAGCATCGCATCCTGACATCGGTACACCGTTGTACTGTCAAGAAGTGTTCAATATGCCCCTCAAGACCCTGTCTATTTTCGGAACCCGGCCCGAAGCCATAAAAATGGCTCCCTTGGTACTCCAGCTGGCAAACGACCATCGTTTCGACTCCAAAGTCTGTGTCACCGCCCAGCACCGCGAGATGCTCGATCAGGTACTTGAACTGTTCGATCTGACGCCGGATTTTGACTTGAACCTCATGAAACCTGGGCAGACATTGACCGACGTGACGACCGCGGTCATTCAAGGTCTCAAATCCATCCTTGAAGAATTCAAGCCCGACGTGGTCCTTGTCCACGGGGACACCGCAACGACTTTCGCCGCCAGCCTCGCCGCCTATTACCAGCAGATCCCGATTGCCCACGTCGAAGCAGGCCTGCGCACCAACGATCTCTATTCTCCCTGGCCGGAAGAAGGCAATCGACGCCTGACAGGCAGTCTGGCGAAGCTTCACTTCGCGCCCACCGAGACTTCGCGTCAAAACCTGCTGAAGGAAGGAATTGCCTCCTCGGCCATTTTCGTTACCGGCAATACGGTGATTGACGCGCTGCTCAGCGTGGTCGAGCGCCTGAACAACCCGGCCTCGGCGCTGCTGGGGCAATTTGATGAGCAGTTTGCGTTCCTGCCCCGAGACAACCGCATGGTATTGATCACAGGGCATCGGCGTGAAAATTTTGGTGGCGGCTTCGAGCGCATTTGCCAGGCGCTGGCCAACACCGCCCGGAAATTTCCAGATGTCGAGTTTGTTTATCCCGTGCATTTAAACCCGAACGTTCGCGAGCCCGTGCAACGGCTGCTGGCAGATATTGGCAACGTACACCTGATCGAGCCGCTGGATTATTTGCCATTCGTGTATCTGATGACCCGCTCGTACCTGATCCTCACGGATTCTGGAGGCATCCAGGAAGAAGCCCCGGCGCTGGGCAAACCTGTCCTGGTAATGCGTGACACTACCGAGCGCCCCGAGGCCGTGGATGCCGGCACGGTCAAGCTGGTAGGGACGGAAGTCGAGTCAATTACGCATCAGCTTAGCGAACTGCTGAGCAATGAAGCGACGTACCAACAGATGAGCTTCGCTCACAACCCCTACGGCGACGGCACGGCATGTGCCAAAATTCGTGAGGCACTGATGGTTCTGGTCGTTCAACAAAACGAGACTGCTGCATGAATTTTCCACGTGTGTCTGTCATTGGGCTCGGCTATATCGGCCTGCCTACAGCGGCAATTTTTGCCTCGCGCAAGAAGCAAGTGATTGGTGTCGATGTCAATAAGCGCGCCGTTGACATCATCAACCGCGGCGAGATTCATATTGTCGAACCCGAACTGGACATGCTGGTTCACGCAGCGGTCACCGAAGGCTTTCTGCGGGCGACTACCGTCCCCGAGCCCGCCGATGCGTTTTTGATTGCCGTACCGACTCCGTTCAAGGAAAACCACGAGCCGGACCTGGGTTACATCGAAGCGGCCAGCAAATCGATTGCCAAGGTGCTGAAAAAAAACGATCTGGTTATCCTGGAATCGACCTCCCCGGTCGGGGCGACCGAGCGCATGGCCGAGTGGCTTGCCGAAGCACGCCCGGACCTGACCTTTCCGACCACGCACGGTGAAGATTCCGATATCCGCATCGCTCATTGCCCCGAACGTGTGCTGCCCGGCCACGTCCTGCGCGAACTGGTGGCCAACGACCGCATCATCGGCGGGATGACACCCAAGTGCTCACAAGCCGCAGTCCGTCTCTACCAGACCTTTGTCGAAGGCGAATGCATCATCACCGACACCCGTACGGCCGAGATGTGCAAGCTCACCGAGAACAGCTTTCGTGATGTCAATATAGCGTTCGCCAATGAACTGTCGATGATCTGCGCCGAATTGAAGATCGACCCTTGGGAACTGATTCGCCTGGCCAACCACCATCCACGAGTCAATATCCTGCAGCCCGGCCCCGGCGTGGGGGGGCACTGCATAGCAGTCGATCCGTGGTTTATCGTCAGCAAGACTCCCGAGCTGGCACGCTTGATCCGCAGCGCCCGCGAGGTCAACGACGAGAAGCCGCGATGGGTTATTCAACAAGTAAAATTGGCCGTAGCCGATTACTTGCTCCGTCATCCAGCCAAATCCGCTCGCGACATTCGTATCGCTTGTTATGGCTTGGCATTCAAACCGGACATCGACGATTTACGGGAAAGTCCGTCTCTTAATATTGCTCGGCAGTTAGGCGATGAGCTGGGTGTGGAGTTGCTGTTGATTGAGCCCAACATTGAGGAGTTGCCCGAAGACTTGAACATGCACCAATTCGTGGGTGTTGCCCACGCGCTGGACAGCGCTCATGTCCACGTGTTGCTGGTCAAGCACCGTGAATTCACAACAATGGCCAAGATGCGTGACGAGGCCGTTGTGATCGACGCCGCTGGCGTGTTTGCAGCTTGAGAAGGGAATTAGAAAGATGAATAGCGTTCAACTCCCCCCGCAGCCGGAAGGCCCTACGGCACTGGCAGACATTCACGACCGTGTCATGGAGGCTTACTACGGGAAGTTGGGCGAGCATTTCATGCGCGAAACCCAGGCGCGCATTCACTGGATCTGTGCGCAGGTCGCGGGAAAGAAAGTGCTCGACGTCGGTTGCTCACAGGGCATAGTACCGCTATTGCTGGCCCGCGAAGGCTGCGAGGTCGTTGGCGTCGACACCAGCCCTCAAGCCATTGAGGAAGCCAAGTCATACCTAGCAGCCGAGCCGACTCATGTGCAGGCCAAGATTCGCTATGTGAATGCTGACTTTTTGTCGCTGGACATTGAAGACGCAGCGCCTGATACCATCGTGATCAGCGAAGTACTGGAACATCTGGTCCGCCCGGAAATATTCGTGGAGAAAGCCGCAGCGCTGCTCAAACTTGAGGGGCGACTCATTATCACCGTGCCATTTGGTGTAAATGACTTCATTGACCACAAGCACACCTTCTATCTGCTTGAGCCTTTCCGTTTGTTGAACGAGCACTTGCATATCACCGATATCAAGGTGCTGGGCAAATGGCTGGGCATGGTCGCGATAAAGAAAAGCGATGAGACAGCACCTCGCGAAATGCAGTTGGATGTTGCCCAGATCCGGAACCTTGAAAAAGCCTTCGAAGGCATCGAGCGCAACCTGCAAGACAGTTTGTCCAGCGCGAGTAAGAACCTGGCCGAAGCCAACAAGAAATACCGGGCGGCTACCGAGCAAATCGCCGAGCTCAAGCTACAAGCACAAAAAGCCGAGGAATTGACAAAACAGAACCGCGCGCACGAAGCGAGTCTTTCCGAGCTGGCCGATATCAAGCCGCGCTTGGAGGAAGCCAATAAAAAGTACCGTGCGGCTACCGAGCAAATCGCCGAGCTCAAGCTACAGGCGCAAAAAATCGAAGAACTGAAAAAACAGAACCAGGCGCAGGAAGCGAGTCTTTCCGAGCTGGCCGATATCAGGTCACGCTTGGAGGAGGCCAATGAAAAATACCGTGCAGCCACCGAACAAGTGCAACTGCTCAAGCAGGAAGTTCAGACGCTGACCGCCCTGAACCTTCAACTGCGCGAACAAGTCGCTGAGGAGCAATCGGGTCGTCATCAGGCCGAGACCGCGCGAATCAGCACCACCCACGATGCCGAACAGCAACGACATGCGCACGAAGCAATCCAGGCGCGCCTGGAACAGGACATCGATACCTTGCTGGTGCAGGTTGATGACCTTTCCCAGCGTCATGAGCGTGAAACACAAGAGCTCAACGCCCAGTTCGAAACCGAACGGGCGGCCAGGCAGCAACTGGAATTAACCCTCAACGAACTCGAGCACCACGCCCAGGAAGCCCTGTTGCAACGAGAGGAGCTTGCTGCAGTTCTGGAGCAACAGGCTGCTGCCATGGAAGATCTGCATCAACATCCGGCAGCCGTGGAAGAGCTTCGTAAACAGAATGCCGAACTGCAACAACGGGTGCAACTGGAAATATCCAGCCGCGAAGCCTCCAACCAGAAATATCGCGAGGTCACGGGCACGCAAATCCCGCGCTTGAAGGCCAACGTGGAGAAACTGCTTGAGCAAACAGTCGCTCAGCGGCAAAAAATAGAAGAGCTCAGCGACAATCTGCATCGCGCCAACGCCAAACGTCATCTGGCAGAGCAGCGCCTGATCAAAACTCGCTCAAGCATTACCTATCAACTTGGTTATCAGTTGAAGATCAGCGCTAGCTCACTGGGTGGGTTCGTGCGACTGCCAGGCACATTGTTCAAATTGTATCGCCAGGCTGGTAAAACCGTCAGCAACACGCCCGCGAAAGCTATCGGTTTTGACGACCAGACAGCAACGCTACCCACCCCACAACACACCGTCCTGCCTGTCGCACTCGAGGACACCGCGCATGTGCGCGACGTGTTGCTTAATCACAAGCAAGGCAACGCAACGTCCTTGAAAGTTGCCTGCATCATGGATGAGTTCACCCACGGTTCGTATCGCCATGAATGCAACCTGCTGCAGCTGACACCGGAAGACTGGCAGACACAACTGGAACAGTTCCAGCCAGAGCTGTTATTCATCGAATCCGCCTGGCGCGGCAAGGATGATCTGTGGGGCAGCAAGGTCGGCCATAACAGCCAGGAACTGCAAGACATCCTGAGCTGGTGCAAAGAGCACAAAGTGCCTTCCGTCTTCTGGAACAAAGAAGATCCGGTCCACTTCGAGACTTTTCTTTCCACGGCCAAACAGTTCGATTTCGTGTTCACCACTGACATCGACTGCATTCATCGCTACAAAGGCGCACTGGGCCACGAACAGGTGTACCTGCTGCCGTTCGCCTGCCAACCGGCAGTGCACAATCCGGTTGAACTTTACGAACGCAAGGATGCGTTCTGCTTCGCGGGTGCCTACTACGCTCGATACCCTGAGCGCACCCGCGACCTGGGTAACTTTGTCAACGAACTGCCTCGCTTTCGGCCACTGGAAATCTTTGACCGGAATTTCGGTAAAAACGACGCCAACTATCAGTTTCCTGCGCATTATCAGCCGTACATTGTTGGGACGCTGAGCTTTGAGCAAATCGACCTGGCCTATAAAGGCTACCGCTATGCGATCAATCTCAACTCCATCAAACAGTCGCAATCGATGTTCGCCCGCAGGGTATTCGAATTACTCGGCTCCAATACCATTACGGTCAGTAACTTTTCGCGCGGCATGCGCCTGCTGTTTGGCGACCTGGTGATCACCACCGACAGCGGCCCGGAAATGCTGCGGCGCCTAGAGACCCTTGCAGGCAACGAACGAGACAGTGACAAGCTACGCTTGGCTGCCCTGCGCAAAGTAATGCAGGAACACACCTATGCGCACCGTCTCGGCTACGTAATGAGCAAGGTGACTGGCAAGCATCGAGAACAGCACCTGCCTCCCGTCTGCATCATCGCCCGCGCCGCCAACAGCCACGAAATCGACGCACTCAACGAACACCTTCAACGTCAACGCTATACGAATTTGTGCATGCACATCATTGTCGACGACGCTATCGACGAAGCCGTCATCGTAGATCCCCGAGTCAAACTTGTTTCCTATAAGGAACTGAAAGAGATCCGCTTGGGAGAAATTGCCGGCGATGCGCCATGGTTCACCGCCATGATCAGCGAGGACTACTATGGCCCGAACTACCTGCTCGATCTGATACTGGCGACGCGTTACAACCGAGCCCAAGTGATCGGCAAAGGAGCCCATTACATCCGGACCGAACAGGCCGTTGAATTACAAAACCAGGACCTGGTCTATCGCAGCCTGGACAGTGTTCCTGCGCGCGCAGCATTGATCAGAACGACGTTGATTGCCGAACAGCCAGCAGGACAGTGGCTCGAAACGCTTTCCACGCGGAACTATGAATACGAACATTCGCTGGCGATCGATGCGTTCAACTATTGCAAAAACGCGGCGGGTACCGATCAGCAGCGAGTGACCGAGGTTGTAGACGATCTTGAGCTGTACACCGGCATCAGCGTCGAGGAGTTACAGCAGCGCGCCGAAGCCATCGAACCGTTGAAGGTCAATCATTCCTGCGAGGAAATCTGCGGCCGTGACCTGGCCAAGATGTTCGGACCGATTCGCAGCAAGCAATTGGAAGAGTCCTTCGACGCCGACATCTGGTGTTTTACCTCTACGCTCGCCGACGGCAAGCATGAGTATCACTACGCCAAGCAGGAACTGCCTGTTGCGGCGCTGGCCAGGAATGAACGACTTGAACTGTTCCTTGATGCTACCCCTGGCCTGAATATCCAATTGGTGGTTCTGTTCCTTGATGCCCAGAAACAGCGTATCAGTCACATCCTGCAGCATGCCAATCGCAATCAGACCAGCGATATTCTGCCGGAGGCCGCCTTCGTTCGCCTGGGTATCCGCATCTATGCCAATGGCAGCGCGGGCATCAAGGCGCTCGCGCTGGGGCACCGGGATCTGCAACCGTCGGAAATCCTTTCTACCTCCAGACACCTGCTGATTACCAATCACTACCCTTCCTATGACGATCTTTATCGCAACGGTTTTGTCCACACTCGTGTCACGGCCTATCAGGAACACGGCATCAATGTGGATGTGTTCCGCCTGCGCAAAAACGAATCCATCAGCTATCACGAGTTTGAAAACATCGATGTCATGACCGGCTCCCAGGCAACCCTGGCGAAAATGCTAGGATCGGGTGCCTATAAGACCATCCTGGTGCATTTTCTCGACTCAGACATGTGGGAAATCCTCCATCAGCATCTCGACACCACCCAGATCATTGTCTGGGTGCATGGCGCCGAGATTCAGCCGTGGTGGCGCCGCGAATACAACTTTGCTACGGAAGAGCAACTAGCTCTGGGCAAACTGGACAGCGAAAAACGCATGAATTTCTGGCGCAACTTGCTGCAGGCCCCTCCCGCCAACCTGAAGCTGGTGTTCGTTTCCCGCTATTTCGCCGAAGAGGTAATGGAAGACCTCGGCTTCCGTATACCGGAAAGCCAATACGAGATTATTCATAATCCAATCAACACCGAATTGTTCTCCTACGTGGAGAAGCCGGTAGAGCAGCGTAAGAAAATTCTGTCGATTCGCCCGTATGCCTCGCGCACTTATGCCAACGACCTAAGTGTCAAAGCGATCCAACGGCTCGCTGAAAAGCCTTGGTTCAACGAACTGGAGTTTCGCATGATCGGCGACGGACCGCTGTTCGAAGAAACCTTGGCCCCCTTGCGACAGTATCCGAATGTGCGAATTCAGAAAGGCTACTTGAAGCAAAACGAGATCGCCAAGCTGCACAAGGAATATGGGGTTTTCCTCTGCCCTAGCCGAATGGATACTCATGGTGTTTCGCGTGACGAGGCGATGTCCTCAGGCTTGGTAGCCATCACCAATAGCGTGGCGGCCATTCCTGAATTCGTCGATAAGGAATGCGCTTTCCTAGCCGAAAGCGAGTCTTTTGAAGGCCTGAGCGAAGGTATCGAAGCGTTGTTCTTCGATGCACAGCTTTTTGCCGAGAAATCTTTTAATGCCAGACAGCGCGTAGTCAAACAAAGTGACAAAGCAGTTATTTCCCAATCCGAGCTCAACCTCATCAGAACAATGAGTGGCCATGAATAAGCAATTGCAACATTTTATCTTCACAAACTTTGGCATCGGCATCAAGGATGAGCTGTGGTTGACTTACCGCCTGGAGATTTTCTTAAACACCGTATTTCCCTCGCTTGCCAATCAAAACAACAAGAATTTCGAATGGATTATATTCGCCGACATCAACCTTCCCATCGTCCATTTGCGCCGTCTGCAAGAGGCGATCCTGAAAAGCCAGCTCACTGCCAGGATTATTCACGTAGAGGATTATTCGCTGGTCAGCAAAGAAATCTCAGGGATACTGAATAATGTTTCTGCTGATATTTTGATCACTTCTCGAATCGATGATGATGATTGCATTCATCAGGACGTCATCAGGCTCATTCAAGACAGCGCCGTGAACGCGGAAAGCGCAGAACAGGTCTTGGTCATCTCCTTGAACAACGGAATCGAGTTTCTGCCATCCGACAATTGTTATCGCGCCGTCAGGTACGACACCCTTGCTCTTGCCCTGACGTTGGTAGACCGCTCACCAGGCACTAAAGAAAAGAGCATTACCCAATATGCACATCATCTCGTTGTAAAAACCTTGCAGAAACAAGGAATACCTTCAAAACACATATCGATAAATAAACCCTACCCACTTTACCTCTATACAAAGCATCCGCTAAGCGACTCATATTTTTTTGGCGCCCGAGCCAGAATTTTAGGCGATACAGAAAAAAAAATCGGCTTTGACCCCACGTTATTTAAAAATTACGGGCTTACACGACAAAGCCTGGATTACCTCGGCGCCATGCTGCGTCAATCGCCGATAGGAATGCCGCATAAATACCTGGAAAAACTCGGCAACATACGTAACCAGATAAAACATGAAAATCAGAATACTTCTGAACAATCCATTCAAAACCTGAAATTTTTAACGGCTCGAAAAGAACGCCTGGAGCGTCGGGCAGTGCGACCGAATCCGACAAACGGAAAAAAAGAAAAAATCCGGGTGGCCATTTTAGGTTCTTGTGTGACCCGGGATCTTTTTGAATTTCAAAAAGACGCACTGGAGAACTTCGAAGTCTGCTTTTATATGGCTCGATCCTCAGTTATTTCTTATATGGGAATGCCGAACACCGATCCAAGAATAAAAATCTCGGGGGAGGCCTTCGAGGACAAGCGGGCGCGCTATGATCTCAATAAGAATCATTGGGCTGAATTGGAGCAGTCTCAACCTGATATCGTATTGATTGATTTCATCGATGAACGGATTGGTCTCATACAACACAACGGCTCCATTTTCTCGGCGAGCGGCCCAACGATCAAAGCATTCGAGCGTGCCAACATCGACTTTGAAATCAAGCGCCCCTGGAGCGCCGAAATCAAGACGCTTAGAGAATGGGCAGTCCCGGCATACCTGGAAAAAGTCTCATCGATTTGTCAGAACATTTTTGTGCATAAAGCGGTTTGGGCAAACACCTATCGTGACAAAGACAACAACATTGCGTCATTTGAAAGCTCGGAATTTGCGAAACTTATAGAGCTTAACAACGAAATCCTGAATAACATGATTGTCCCTCTCGAAGACTCTCCCACCGCCGTGGAACAAATAGGAGGTATAGAATCTGGATTGATTGCCGGCGGAGATCATAAATGGGCGTTTTGCCCTTATCACTACACCAGCGCTTACTACAAAACCGTAGCAAAACAACTACTCGCAAGAACCATGCACTGATGATACTCACTTTAATATTCCACCGAGCCGACACATGAAAGCAATCCTAGCAATAATTACCGTAGCACTGAGTATGGTTGCATGCGGAAACTCCGAAGACGCTACGAAGGGCGGTAGCGCGTCCCTAAAAACCAGTAGCCTGGCGCTCCCCGATGGAACCAAAATCACCTTGAATGGCACCGTAGCCAAGGTAGTCAGCAAACCAAACGATAAAGGTGCCTTGAAGTTGCACGAGATAAAATTCAATACCACTTCCAAAATCGCGGAAAGCTCCGTGTACAAGGAGCTGTCGAAGCTCGGCTATACGCGCAAGGTCATCGAGGACTCCCGAAACAGTTTCAAAATTCATTACTATAAGAAAGACCAACCTGTCATTGGCAATGTCTATCAAGAACAACCTGGCGCAAACAGTCAGGCTTCGCAGTTGTCCATGTACTGGCAGTCGATCTGACGACGAAACGGCCATGACCCTGATCGTGGCCGCTTCCAAACAGGAGCCTCGGAATGGTTGACAACAATGTTTGAATGCAAATGACAACTCTGCAAAAACACATCAGGTCCACACTGGGCTGGCATTACTCACTTGGCCGCAAGTTCATGGGCGTAACGCCTTGTTCTACGCTTACGGTACAAGCAGCAAATTTTTTCGCTCAAATTTTATTAATACTTACGTTTTTTCTTCCTATAAAAGTTTTGATACTGCTGGGCTCCGATGGCGTCCCTCATTATTTTCCTCTGTACCTGAAAAACATTAAAAAAACCCATCTCATCGTTGCGCTCAGCCTTCTAGCACTTTTATGCTATGTATCTTATCTGGCTCTGGAGCTCATCGCAGCCATCTATTCAAAGAAAGGCGCCGGAAAATTATTAAAAAAAAATGGCAAGCTAATCCTGTTTGAAAACCAGCATTTACTTGCCACCCAAGCCTACGCAAAATTTACCCGTGGGCTTTCCGCTGCCACTTTCACTCTGATTTCCTTTTTGGCGCTGCTGTATATTTACAAACTGCTTTTCGTTGCCGCTACTGCCTATGCAGCCTTCGCCACTTTTCTCGTCGTTGCCACATACAATAACACCCCCTCCATCAGGAAACTTCTCAATCAATATCACGCCGTTGCCTTGAACATGATCTGCTCGATTGGTTTCCTCATCATCTTTTTCTGCATGATTCTGGACTTTCTCTACCTTTCTCCGCCAAAGATTTTTCCTGCGCTGATCTCTTTGCTTTTGATTCGCCAAGGGCTGTCCAGACTTAACGTCTTCATGCAAGACATCATCGCGCTGCGCTCGCAGCATCGCCAAATCAATGCATTGTTCTTCCACAACCAGCAATTGGTTTTAAGTACCGGAACCCATTCCGAACATGTAAAGTTTTTTCTGAATGAAGAACGGCGCAATCACTGGATTCCGGAAGCACTCCGCAGCGCCTTGGCAACTGACCTTCCAATGATCTCGTCCAGATGGCATCAGCTAGGCCGCAACGACATCTACGCTTTTGAAGCCGATTTTTTTTCCGACACGGACAGTACCACCCGAACGTTTCTTTTCAAGCTTTTCGGCCGTTACAGCGGCTCACTTGCGGAACAGGAATATACGTTACTTCAACAAATCCCACAGGCGCCGGCGCCTACCCTTCTCGGACATACTAAAGTTGGAGACCTGCGGTGCCATGTATTTGAATTGGATGGCTACCGTAAACTCGCCCGCCGAGAAATCGGTGATGGAGTCATCACGATAAATAAGCGTCTCCTCGCCATCGCCCCGCCTGAGGCGCTGACAAAGCGCTTTGCCAGATCTCATCAATATTTTGAACAACGGCTTTCTTACGAAATATTGGAGAATTTGCATATTGTCGCCACCGCAGAGCAAATGCCCGACCTAACAGAATTTATCAAGCAGCATGAAAAGGTGATACAGATTCTTTCTTCGCTACCCAGGCAGATCATTTCGCAGGACACCACCTCGGATACTCTATTGATTAACGAGGCGGGGCTTGTCATTGTCAGCCATTGGGCCAGTTGGAAAATGGAAGCCATCGGGTCCAATTGGCCTATTGGAGAACAAAAAAAATTGCAAGAAGCCCTGGAAGATATAAGAGCCCAACGGCCTGATCTCAACAACATCCCCGCTGCGGCAGTCATTTTGTGCGCCCTGGCCTATGCATTCGAACGCCTGTGCCACCGAACCAACTATAGCGACGCCATTAGTTTGTTACCTGACATGCTTGAGCAATTAGCACTCATCAGAACTCCCAGTATCGAACAGGGACAAGTACCGTGACCCGCATCGCCATGATCGTCTGGAATGAATTCCGCAACGATGCCCGTGTATTGAAAGAGGCCCAGACGCTGCAATCCGCCGGCTATGCCGTCACCGTGTTTGCCCTGCACACGCCGGGGGTCACGTTAGAGAAAGAAACGTTGCAGGACGGCATCGATGTCGTGCGCGTCGCGCGCAGTCCGCTCTGGAAGCTGCGCAAGCCCAAGGCTGGCCCGCCCGCCGCCGCCTCGGCAGCCAACGGCGCCATAGGTCGTTTAAGCCCCATCCGACAAGTATTGCGAATTGCCGCGCGGTTATGGACACATGCCGGTCTGCTTGCGCGCATCGCCAGGCATAAGGCGGCGGTCGTTCACGCCCACGACGTCAACACTTTGCCAACGGCGTGGCTGGCGGCCAGGCTAAGCGGAGCGCACCTGGTCTATGACGCGCATGAAATCAGTACCAGCCGCGAGGGTTACAACAGTTTCCGCGGGCTGGTAGCGAAGGTCGAAAGCCTATTGATGCCTCGGGTCCAGGGCAGCATAACCACCACTGATGCGCGGGCGAAGTTTTTCGCCCGGGCCTACGGCGTCCCGCGCCCGGTGGTGCTGCAAAACCGGCCACGTCTAACCGTGAGCCCGGATAGCCAGCGGATTCGCCATGAGCTGCAGTTGCAACACCCTTGGCCCATCATTGTTTACCAGGGTGGTTTGCAACAGGGCCGTGGTCTGGAACGATTGGTACGTATCGCGGCCTCGGTAGACAACGCCTACTTCGTGTTCATCGGCGGCGGCAGGCTGACTGCGCCATTGACCGCCCTGAGCCGTGAACTCGGGCTGACTGAACGGGTGTACTTCATTCCCACGGTGTCGCTCGCCGACCTGCCCAGTTACACCGCATCCGCCGATATCGGCGTACAACCCATCGAAAACACCTGCCTCAACCATTTCACGACCGACTCTAACAAGTTGTTCGAGTACTTGATTGCCGGCCTGCCGGTCGTCGCGACAGACCTGCCGGAAATTCGCCGTGTCGTGAAAGCCTATGACATAGGTCTGCTGGTGCGTGAAAGCGATGACGAACAATTGGGCGAAGCAATCAACCGTTTGGTCAAGGATTCACAATTGCGCATGAAGTTGGCCGCCAATGCCAGCGCAGCAGCCCTGCAATTGAACTGGGAGCAACAGGAAATGCGACTGGTGGACCTTTATAGCTGCGTACTCAAGGGCCGGCCTTATAGCAATGGCGTTCACCCATGACAATGCGTGTTTTACTATTGAGTTTCTATTACCCGCCGGATCTGGCGGCGGGGTCGTTCAGAGTCGAGGCCTTGGTAAAGGCGTTGCTCTCGCAAAATGAATGCAAGCTGCACATTGATCTGATCACCACCCAACCCAATCGGTATCAGTCGTACTGCGCACCGGATGTATGCGAACCCGAGTCGCCACAGCTATCGATCAAACGCATTGCCCTGCCCCCTCATCAGAACGGCATGACTGACCAGGCCAGAGCCTTCCTCACCTATGCCTGGGGCGCTTACAAGACTGCCAGCGGCAAAGATTACGATCTGGTAGTAGCCTCCTCCTCGCGCTTGATGACTGCTGCGTTGGGTGCATTGATTTCCCTGAAGAGCAAAACGCCTCTTTATCTGGACATACGCGATATCTTCGTCGATACCTTGCCCGAATTGGTCCCGGGCGCGGCCGGCAGAGCCATGACCTTTTTTTTCTCTTGGGTGGAGCGCCTTACCATTCACCAAGCCACTCAGGTCAACCTGATTTCACCGGGATTTCTGAGTTACTTCAACGAGCGATATCCGAACAGGACTTTTTCCACCCACACAAATGGTGTCGATGAACTTTTCCTGAAACCTCCGAATGACATTGTTGCCCCAGATCCGGCAAAAACCGAGTTGAAGATTGTCTATGCAGGCAATATCGGCGCCGGCCAAGGGCTGGAATACATCGTTCCGGCGATGGCCGAACAGCTTCAGGGGATCGCTCATTTCGACATCATCGGTGATGGCGGTGCCGCCAGTAAGCTTCGACAGGCCCTGGAAAGAAAAAACATTTCAAACGTCAAGCTCATCGCTCCGACCAAACGATCGGATCTGCTTGAGCATTACCGCAAGGCAGACATTCTTTTCCTGCATCTGAATACATTCAAATCGTTTCGACGGGTCTTGCCTTCCAAGCTTTTCGAGTATGCAGCCACCGGCAAGCCCATACTGGCGGGCCTGGCGGGCTACGCAGAAAAATTCACCAAGTCCAGGATCGCCAATGCAATGGTGTTTGAACCCGGCGATATCGACGGCGCGATCACTGCACTGAATCGACTGGACTTGGCGCCTGTCAAAAGAGCCACGTTCGTCACGGATTACTCCCGGGTTTCGATCCAGCAACGCATGGCGCTGGATGTGCTGCGTACGCCTGGACTGAACGATGGACGGGCACAATGGTACCTGCGCCTGAAGCGCTGGTTGTACATCCAGATTGACTGGGTCGGAGCGACTTGCCGCTATCCTGTCGTAGCCGAGGTCCTGACGGCTTCGATGCTCGGTTGAGGTCGAGTTTTTTCCAGGCGTCTAGAGGTACTGCTCGGAAAAAGGCCAGGATCTTCCCCGGGAAAAAGCTCTTTAATAATTACCCAATCCTGCCGACAACCTTTCAAAGCCTTGCGGACTACACCACCATGCGTAACAACCAACCTATTACACAACGCGAAAGGACCTTCCCGGCCCAGCAGAGATTGATTTCCACCACCAATACCAAGGGTGTGATCACCTACTGCAACGACGCGTTCGTTGAAATCAGTGGGTTCTCGAAGGAAGAGCTGATCCATGCGCCGCACAACCTGGTACGCCATCCCGACGTTCCGTCGGCCGTGTTTGCTCACATGTGGGACACGCTGAAACAAGGCTTGCCATGGATGGGCATCGTCAAGAACCGCTGCCAGAACGGTGACCATTACTGGGTCAACGCCTACGTCACGCCTGTATTCGAAGGCAATCAGGTGGTCGGCTACGAATCGGTACGGGTCAAACCCAGCGCCGAGCAGATCTCCCGGGCCGAAGCGCTCTATCAACGCATCAACCAGGGCAAGGCCGCGGTACCCGGCAGCGACAAATGGCTGCCGATCCTGCAGGACTGGCTGCCATTCATCCTCGTCAGCCAGTTGAGCTTCGTCGTCGGCGCGTTCCTCAATTCTTCCTGGGGTTTTGCCCTGGCTGCGCTGCTGTCGGTGCCGTTGGGGTTGATGGGCCTGCAATGGCAGCAACGCGGGATCAAGCGCCTGCTGCGCCTGGCCGAACAGACCACTTCCGACCCGTTGATCGCGCGGATGTATACCGACAGCCGCGGTGTCCAGGCACGCCTGGAGATGTCGATTCTCAGCCAGGAAGCGCGTCTTAAAACCTGCCTGACCCGCCTGCAGGACACCGCCGAACATCTCAACGCGCAAGCGCGGCAATCCAATTCCCTGGCCCACGACAGTTCCACTGGCCTGGAGCGTCAGCGGGTGGAAACCGAACAGGTGGCCACCGCCGTCAATCAGATGGCCGCGACCACCCAGGAAGTCGCCAGCCACGTGCAGCGCACCGCCGATGCCACCCAGGAGGCCAATCGCCTGACCAGTCGCGGTCGTGACATTGCCGGAGAAACCCGTGAAGCCATCGAACGCCTGTCGGTGGTAGTGGGCGAGACCGGGCAGACCGTGACCCAGCTGGCCAAGGACAGCGACGAAATCGGTGGTGTGGTCGACGTGATCAAGGGCATCGCCGACCAGACCAACCTGCTGGCGCTCAACGCCGCCATCGAAGCGGCCCGTGCCGGTGAAATGGGCCGCGGCTTTGCCGTGGTGGCCGACGAAGTAAGGCAACTGGCCCAGCGCACCAGCGAATCCACCGGGCAGATCCATGCCCTGATCGCCAAGCTTCAACAGACCGCCAACAACGCCGTACAGACCATGGATGCTGGCCATCGCCAGGCCGAAGAAGGCGTGGCGCGGGTCATGGAAGCGGACCAGGCGCTGGTCGGGATTAGCGAAGCCGTGGCCCACATCACCGACATGACCACGCAGATCGCGGCTGCCACCGAGGAGCAGAGCTCGGTGGCCGAGGAGATCAGCCGCAACATCAGCAACATCTCGGAACTGGCCGACCAGACCTCGGGACAGGCCCACAGCTCGGCGCTGCTCAGCGAAGAACTGACTCGAACGGCCAATACCCAGTATTCGTTGGTGGAGCGGTTCAACCGCTGATTTAGATTGGAAGACTGAAAACCCGGACAGCGAAAGCTTCCGGGTTTTTTACGCTCTGAAAGATCGCTTTCGCGAGCAGGCTCGCTCCCACCCTGGATTTGCAGCGTTCACTCCCCCTGTGGGAGCGAGCCTGCTCGCGAAGAGGCCGGAACAATCAGCATCAGCCTTGAAAAAGAAACCCAGCCACTCTCTGCGCCGCCGCCTCCAGATGCTGCTCGTGACTGAATCCCGAAGCCTTCAGCGGCTTCAAGTCATGATCCCCGGCCGCCAACCACAGCACTTCGATGCCAGGTGACAAGGCATAACCTTCGACCGCCTCGCGATTACCCAGCGCATCCCGCTCGCCCTGGACAATCAACGCCCGGGTGTTCAACGTCGCCAAATGTTCGACCCGCGGTTTCTCCGGTTTGCCCGCGGCATAGAAGGGATACCCGAGGCACACCAGCGCATCGGCACCCAGCTCATCGGCCACAAGGCTTGCCATGCGCCCGCCCATGGATTTGCCGCCAATCGCCAGTCGCCCAGCGACATAGGGTCGCACCGTGGCGTACACCTCACGCCAGCATTCCAGCAGCTTAGGCGCCGGGTTGGGTGGACGTTTGCCCCCGTCCACGCGCCGTTGGGCCATGTAGGGAAACTCGAAGCGCAACACATTGACGCCTTGCGCGGCAAGGCGCGCGGTCATTTCGTTCATGAAGCCGCTGTCCATCGGCGCACCCGCACCATGGGCTAAAATCAGCGTCGGCAATTCGGCGCCAGCACCGGGTTTCGCGGCTGTCCACAACCAGCCGTGCTCGGTCACACATCGCGCCCATTGATCCCCGTCAATACTGGCCTTGTGCTGTTTGTCCATGCTTGCCTCGCTTTCAGTCTGCCTATAACTCCAGGCGAAGATCGCTGCACTGCCCTGCGCAGGCGCACTTCGGCTGAACCGTGGATGGGGAACCATGAACACTTCTATCAGTACCGCCTACAACTACAAGGTGGTCCGCCAATTCGCCATTATGACGGTGGTGTGGGGCATCGTCGGCATGGGCCTCGGGGTTTTTCTCGCGGCCCAATTGGTCTGGCCACAACTCAACTTCGATTTGCCCTGGACCAGCTTCGGCCGCCTGCGCCCACTGCACACCAACGCGGTGATTTTCGCCTTCGGCGGCTGCGCCCTGTTCGCCAGTTCGTTCTACTCGGTGCAACGCACCTGCCAGACCCAGCTGTTTGCGCCGAAACTCGCCGCGTTCTGCTTCTGGGGCTGGCAGCTGGTGATCCTGCTGGCGGCCATCAGCCTGCCACTGGGCTACACCAGTTCCAAGGAATATGCCGAGCTCGAGTGGCCAATCGACATCCTCATCACCATTGTCTGGGTCGCCTACGCCATCGTGTTCTTTGGCACCGTGGCCAAACGCAACACCAAACACATCTACGTCGGCAACTGGTTTTTCGGCGGTTTCATCCTGACCGTGGCGCTCCTGCACATCGTCAACAACCTGGAACTGCCGGTGAGCCTCACCAAATCCTACTCGGTGTATGCCGGCGCCACGGACGCGATGGTGCAGTGGTGGTACGGGCACAACGCCGTGGGCTTTTTCCTCACCGCCGGTTTCCTCGGGATGATGTATTACTTCGTGCCGAAACAGGCCGAGCGCCCGGTGTATTCCTATCGTTTGTCCATCGTGCACTTCTGGGCGCTGATTACCCTGTACATCTGGGCCGGCCCGCACCATCTGCACTACACAGCGCTGCCGGATTGGGCACAGTCGCTGGGCATGGTGATGTCGCTGATCCTGCTGGCGCCCAGCTGGGGCGGCATGATCAACGGCATGATGACCCTCTCGGGGGCCTGGCATAAATTGCGCAGCGACCCGATCCTGCGCTTTCTGGTGGTATCCCTCGCGTTCTACGGCATGTCGACCTTCGAAGGCCCGATGATGGCGATCAAGACCGTCAACGCCCTCTCCCATTACACCGACTGGACCATCGGCCACGTACACGCCGGTGCACTCGGCTGGGTGGCGATGATTTCCATCGGTGCGCTGTACCACATGATCCCGAAAGTCTTCGGCCGGGCGCAGATGCACAGTATCGGCCTGATCAACGCGCACTTCTGGCTCGCGACCATCGGTACCGTGCTGTACATCGCCTCGATGTGGGTCAACGGCATCGCCCAGGGCCTGATGTGGCGTGCGGTGAACGAGGACGGCACGCTTACCTACTCCTTCGTCGAAACCCTGGTGGCCAGCCATCCCGGCTTCATCGTGCGGTTGGCGGGCGGGGCGATCTTCCTCGCCGGCATGCTGCTGATGGCCTACAACACCTGGCGCACCGTGCGGGCCTACCAGCCAGCCGAAGCCGCCGCTGCCGCGCAGATGGCTTGAGGAGTCCGCCATGAAACACGAAACAATCGAAAAAAACGTCGGCCTGCTGATGCTGCTGATGGTCCTGGCCGTGAGTGTCGGCGGCCTGACCCAGATCGTGCCGCTGTTCTTCCAGGACGCGACCAACAAACCGGTGGACGGCATGAAGCCCTACACCGCCCTGCAGCTCGAAGGCCGCGATATCTATATCCGCGAAGGCTGCGTCGGCTGCCACTCGCAGATGATCCGTCCGTTCCGCGCCGAAACCGAACGTTACGGGCACTACTCCGTCGCCGGTGAAAGCGTCTGGGACCACCCCTTCCTGTGGGGTTCCAAGCGCACCGGACCGGACCTGGCCCGGGTCGGCGCGCGTTACTCCGATGACTGGCATCGCGCCCACCTGTACAACCCGCGCAACGTCGTCCCCGAGTCGAAAATGCCGGCCTACCCATGGCTGGTGACCCAGGCGGTCGACAGCAGCCACACCGAAGGCAAGCTGCGCGCCATGCGCACCCTCGGCGTGCCGTACAGCGACGACGACATTGCAGGCGCGACAGCCTCGCTCAAGGGCAAGACCGAGATGGACGCACTGGTGGCCTACCTGCAAGTGCTCGGCACTGCCATCAAGAGCAAGAGGTAAGCGCGATGTTCCTTGAAATGAGCACTGGAATGATCCGCGGCCTGGGCACGGTCGTGGTGTTCGTGGCCTTCATCGGCCTGACCCTGTGGGTATTCAGCAGCAAGCGCGGCCCGGAATTCGCCCAGGCGCGCCTGCTGCCGTTCGCCGACGAGCCGCCCGCTGACGCTACCCCCCAAGACCCCGCACCAAGGAGTACCCGGTCATGAGCACTTTCTGGAGTACGTGGATCTGCGTACTGACCCTCGGCAGCCTCATCGGCCTGACCTGGCTGCTGATCGGCACCCGCAAGGGCGAGACCAAGGGCAGCGTCGACCAGACCATGGGGCACAGCTTCGACGGCATCGAGGAGTACGACAACCCCTTGCCACAATGGTGGTTCCTGCTGTTTGCCGGCACCCTGGTGTTCTCCGTCGGCTACCTGATCCTGTATCCCGGCCTGGGCAACTGGAAAGGTATCCTGCCCGGCTACGAGAATGGCTGGACCGGCGCCCACGAATGGGAAAGGGAAATGGCCAGGGCCGACGCCAGGTTCGGGCCGATCTTCGCCAAATTCGCCGCAATGCCGGTGGAGGATGTCGCCAAGGACCCGCAAGCGTTGAAGATGGGGGGCCGCCTGTTCGCCTCCAACTGCTCGGTCTGCCATGGCTCGGATGCCAAGGGCGCCTTCGGCTTTCCGAACCTGGCCGACAGCAACTGGCGCTGGGGCGGTAATGCCGAGACCATCAAGGCAACCATCATGGGCGGTCGCATGGCGGCGATGCCGGCCTGGGGGGAAGTACTCGGGGACGCCGGGGTCAGGAACGTCGCCGCCTATGTGCGCCACGACCTGGCTGGCCTGCCTCTACCGGCCGACAGCGGTGCCGACCTGCAAGCCGGCCAGCAAGCCTTCAACACCACTTGCGTGGCTTGCCACGGCGCCAACGGGCAGGGCACCGAAGCCATGGGCGCGCCGAACCTGACGCAACCGGCCGGCTTCATCTACGGCACCAGCCTGGCCCAGTTGCAGCAGACCATCCGCCATGGCCGTCAGGGCCATATGCCGGCGCAGAATGAACTGCTCGGCAACGACAAGGTGCAACTGCTCGCCGCCTACGTCTACAGCCTTTCCCACGGCGCCGGTACCGAGCGCCTGCAAGCTGAACGCGAAGGCGAATAAATCCTGTCCACTTGATCAGCCGCATTCATCCGGATGCGGCTGATCCATGTCATTGCGCGACGCATTGTCGCACCCTTCCAAGGTCTTCCTTTCGGTTCGCTGCAATCGCGTCTAAGCTTGCCCCAAAGCATGTGGGCGACTGCCGGGACCTGGTCGAGCCGACCCGATGTGTTTGCCGCTCGTTCGACAAAAACCCCGCGAAGTCAGGTAGATACCGACGGTTGCGAGGACACCTGGGCACCCCCCGAACGCAGCGTTTGAACACACCCCGTTACAACCGACCCGCCCCCCTCGCCTCGTACATTTGACACGACAATTTGTCGGGGGCGATTTTTGTCCCTACGCGGCGCATGGAAAGGCCGCAGAATCAGCGTTGGAAAGCATTGACGCAGGTCATGGCGCGTTGCAATGACCCCCCGCTTTCTCCATACTTGCGGCCGATTTTTATCCTAATAAAATACCCAAACCGTGGAACCTTAGAATGAGCACAGCAATCAGTCCGACTGCTTATAACTATAAGGTAGTCCGCCAGTTCGCCATCATGACGGTGGTCTGGGGGATCCTTGGCATGGGGCTCGGTGTCTTCATCGCCTCGCAACTGGTCTGGCCGGAGTTGAACTTCGATCTGCCATGGACGACATTTGGACGCCTGCGCCCGCTGCACACCAACCTGGTGATCTTCGCCTTCGGTGGTTGTGCGTTGTTTGCCACCTCCTACTACGTCGTGCAGCGAACCTGCCAGACGCGACTGATTTCCGACAGCCTCGCCGCCTTCACCTTCTGGGGTTGGCAAGCGGTGATCGTCGGCGCGATCGTGACCTTGCCAATGGGTTTCACCACCACCAAGGAATACGCCGAACTGGAATGGCCCCTGGCTATTCTGCTCGCCATTGTCTGGGTGACCTACGGTCTGGTGTTCTTCGGCACCATCGTCAAGCGCAAGACCAAGCACATCTACGTCGGCAACTGGTTCTACGGTGCATTCATCGTCGTGACCGCCATGCTGCACATCGTCAACCACGCGTCGCTGCCGGTCAGCTTCTTCAAGTCCTACTCGGCCTACTCGGGCGCGACCGACGCGATGATCCAGTGGTGGTACGGCCACAACGCCGTGGGCTTCTTCCTGACCACCGGCTTCCTGGGGATGATGTACTACTTCGTGCCGAAACAGGCCGAGCGTCCGATCTATTCCTACCGCCTGTCCATCGTGCACTTCTGGGCGCTGATCACCCTGTACATCTGGGCCGGTCCGCACCACCTGCACTACACCGCGCTGCCGGACTGGGCGCAATCCCTGGGCATGGCAATGTCGATCATCCTGCTGGCGCCAAGCTGGGGCGGCATGATCAACGGCATGATGACCCTTTCGGGCGCCTGGCATAAGCTGCGCACCGACCCGATCCTGCGCTTCCTGGTGGTATCCCTGGCGTTCTACGGCATGTCGACCTTCGAAGGTCCGATGATGGCGATCAAGACCGTCAACTCCCTGAGCCACTACACCGACTGGACCATCGGCCACGTACACGCCGGTGCGCTCGGCTGGGTCGCGATGATCTCCATCGGCGCCATCTACCACATGATCCCGAAACTGTTCGGTCGTGCGCAGATGCACAGCACCGGCCTGATCAACGCGCACTTCTGGCTCGCCACCATCGGTACCGTGCTCTACATCGCCTCGATGTGGGTCAACGGCATCACCCAGGGCCTGATGTGGCGCGCGATCAACGACGACGGCACCCTGACCTATTCGTTCGTCGAAGCACTGCAAGCCAGCCACCCCGGTTTCATCGTCCGTGCCCTGGGCGGCGCGTTCTTCGCCAGCGGCATGCTGCTGATGGCCTACAACGTGTATCGCACCGTTCGTGCCTCTGACCCGGTTGAAGCAGAAGCCGCCGCCAAGATCGCCGTAGTTGGAGCTCACTGATGAAGCACGAAGCAGTAGAGAAGAATATCGGCCTACTGGCCTTCTTCATGGTCATCGCCGTCAGCATTGGCGGCCTGACCCAGATCGTTCCGCTGTTTTTCCAGGATGTCACCAACAAGCCGGTCGAAGGCATGAAGCCGCGCACCGCCCTTGAACTGGAAGGCCGCGACGTCTACATCGCCAACGGTTGTGTCGGCTGCCACTCGCAGATGATCCGTCCATTCCGTGCTGAAACCGAACGCTACGGTCACTATTCCGTTGCTGGTGAAAGCGTCTGGGACCACCCGTTCCTGTGGGGCTCCAAGCGCACCGGTCCGGACCTGGCCCGCGTCGGTGGTCGCTACTCCGATGACTGGCAGCGTGCGCACTTGTACAACCCGCGCAACGTAGTGCCTGAATCGAAGATGCCGGCCTACCCGTTCCTCGTAGAAAACAAGCTCGACGGCAAAGACACCGCCAAGAAAATGGAAGTCCTGCGTGCACTCGGCGTGCCCTATACCGACGAAGACATCGCCGGTGCAAGGGATGCCGTGAAAGGCAAGACTGAAATGGACGCGCTGGTGGCCTATCTGCAAGGCCTGGGCACCATCATCAAAAGCAAACGGTGATCTGGATGGATATCGGGATGATTCGTGGCCTGGGCACCGTCGTTGTGATGGTGGCCTTTATCGGCCTGGCCCTGTGGGTGTTCAGCCCCAAGCGCAAGTCGGAGTTCGAAGACGCGACCTTGCTGCCGTTCGCGGATGATCCCGAAGCCATCAAGCACGTCGAGCAAGCTTCTAGGAGTAACAAAGAATGACTACGTTCTGGAGTCTGTACGTCACAGTCCTCAGCCTGGGAACGATCTTCGCCCTGACCTGGCTGCTGCTGTCGACCCGCAAGGGCCAGCGCAGCGAAGCCACCGAGGAAACGGTTGGCCACTCCTTCGACGGGATCGAGGAGTACGACAATCCGCTGCCGAAATGGTGGTTCATGCTGTTCATCGGCACCATCGTGTTCGCCCTTGGTTACCTGGCGCTCTACCCTGGCCTGGGCAACTGGAAAGGCCTGCTGCCAGGCTATAACTACCTGGACACCGAAAAGCAGACCCCCTTTGCCAACGGCCAGACCGGCTGGACCGGTGTGCACGAGTGGGAAAAGGAAATGGCCCGCTCGGATGCCAGGTTCGGTCCGATCTTCGCCAAGTTTGCCTCCATGCCGATTGAAGAAGTCGCCAAGGACCCGCAGGCCCTGAAGATGGGTGGCCGCCTGTTTGCCTCCAACTGCTCGGTCTGCCACGGCTCCGATGCCAAGGGCGCCTACGGCTTCCCTAACCTGACCGACGCCGACTGGCGCTGGGGTGGCGAGCCAGAGACCATCAAGACCACCATCATGGGCGGTCGTCATGCCGTCATGCCGGGCTGGGCTGCCGTGGTTGGCGAACAAGGCGTCGCCGACGTGGCTGCGTATTTGGTAACCGGCCTGCACAGCCGCAAACTGCCGGAAGGCGCCAAGGCCGATCCGGCCAACGGCCAGAAGCTGTTCGCCGCCAACTGCGTGGCCTGCCACGGCCCCGCCGGCAAAGGCACGCCCGCCATGGGCGCACCCGACCTGACGCACCCGGCCGGTTTCATCTACGGTTCGAGCTTCGCTCAGTTGCAGCAGACCATCCGCTACGGTCGCCAAGGCCAGATGCCGGCCCAGGCCGATCTGCAGGGCAACGACAAGGTCCACCTGTTGGCTGCCTATGTCTACAGCCTGTCCCACGGCGAAAAGGCTCCGGCTGCTGACGCTCAGTAAGGCAAGCAACTGATACACGAAGGCCCCGCCAATCACATTGGCGGGGCCTTTTTTGTCCACAGGGAAACATGCTGCACCTGTTCACCCTTGCTTGCATCCGGCGCCGGTAGTAACGTGCCTACATTCACACTCAATGGGGACGCCGCCGTGTCCATCACCACCATTTCCAGCCGCGAGTTCAACCACGACACAAGTGGTGCCAAAAAAGCTACCCGAGAAGGTCCAGTCATTATCACCGACCGTGGCAGGCCGGCCCATGTGCTGCTAAGCATTGAGGAGTACCAGAAACTGACCGGCGCTGGCACCAGCATCGTCGAGTTGCTGGTCATGCCCGATGCGCCGGATATCGACTTCGATCCCGAGCGCGCCGTCATCACGCCCCGCTCGGTGGACCTGTCCTGAATGTTCCTACTCGATACCAACGTCATCTCGGAGCTGCGCAAGCCTCAGGCCGATAAAAACGTACAAGCCTGGGCGCGCAGTGTCCCCGCTCCCAGCCTGTATGTTTCGGCCATCACCGTATTGGAACTGGAAACCGGGATCTTGCGCTTTGAGCGCAAGGACCCGGCGCAAGGTAGCCGTTTGCGTGCATGGCTGGATAACCACGTCATGCCCGCGTTTGCCGGCAGGATCCTCGCGGTCGACCGCGCCGTGGCCCTGCGTTGCGCCCGCCTGCATGTCCCGGACCGCAGCAATGAGTGCGATGCGCTGATCGCCGCCACGGCGCTGGTCCATGGGCTGACCGTGGTGACCCGCAACGTGGCGGATTTCAGAAGCAGCGGCGTGGCGCTGATCAACCCATGGGTTAGCTAGCCAGGTAACAGATGCGTGCGCCGGAAACCATGACATGGCTATAGTCAATTGATCTGGGTCATGAGTTGTTACATCCGCTACACCATTCGGCGCCGACGCCCAACGCGACCAAAGGTCGCAGCCTTGAGCCAGAGCGACAGGCGTATCATTGCGCCATTGCAACACCCTTTCTGACCGCGGTCGGCACGTACTGGCCTCGGCATTTTTCCACTGCCGTGGGATGCAATTGATGAGCAACCAGATTCCGGTACATGACGTTACCCCGCCTGCCAAGGACGCCAACAAAAGCGTCGACCTCTATGCCTCTCGGGAAAAAATCTACACCCGCGCCTTCACTGGCCTATTTCGCAACCTGCGCATGGTCGGCGGCGCGGTTCTGTTCCTGCTGTATTTCGGTACCGTCTGGCTGAACTGGGGCGGTCATCAGGCTGTCTGGTGGAACCTGCCGGAACGCAAATTCTTTATTTTCGGCGCGACTTTCTGGCCACAGGACTTCATCCTGCTCTCGGGGCTGCTGATCATCGCAGCCTTCGGCCTGTTTTTCATTACCGTCTATGCCGGTCGGGTCTGGTGCGGCTATACCTGCCCACAAAGCGTATGGACGTGGATTTTCATGTGGTGCGAAAAGGTCACCGAAGGCGACCGCAACCAACGCATCAAGCTCGACAAAACGCCCATGAGCGCCAACAAATTCCTGCGCAAGTTCGCCAAGCACAGCCTGTGGCTGCTGATCGGTTTTGTCACCGGCATGACCTTCGTTGGCTACTTCACCCCGATCCGTGAGCTGGTCTTCGAGTTCTTCACCGGCCAGGCCGATGGCTGGTCGTATTTCTGGGTCGGTTTCTTCACCCTCGCCACCTATGGCAACGCCGGCTGGCTGCGTGAGCAAGTGTGCATCTACATGTGCCCGTACGCCCGCTTCCAGAGCGTGATGTTCGACAAGGACACCCTGATCGTCTCCTACGACCCGCGTCGCGGTGAAGCCCGGGGCCCGCGCAAGAAAGGCATCGACTACAAGGCCCTGGGCCTGGGGGACTGCATCGATTGCACCATGTGCGTCCAGGTCTGCCCTACCGGGATCGACATCCGCGACGGCCTGCAAATCGAATGCATCGGCTGCGCAGCCTGCATCGATGCCTGCGACAACATCATGGACAAGATGGACTATCCCCGCGGCCTGATCAGCTACACCACGGAACACAACCTCTCGGGGCAGAAAACCCATAAACTGCGCCCGCGCCTGATCGGTTATGCCCTGGTGCTGCTGGCCATGATCAGCCTGTTGGTGACCGCGTTCTTCATGCGCTCGCTGGTGGGCTTCGATGTCAGCAAGGACCGGGTGCTGTACCGCGAGAACGCCGAAGGCCGGATCGAGAACGTCTACAGCCTGAAGATCATGAACAAGGACCAGCGTGACCATACCTACGTGCTGGAAGCCACCGGTTTGCCGGATCTGAAGCTACAGGGTAAACGGGAGATCAAGGTCGCGGCCGGTGATATCTACAGCCAGCCGGTAGAGCTGTCCAGCGCACCCGAACAATTGCCGTCCAGCACCAATGAGGTGACCTTCATCCTCAAGGATGCCGATGACGACAGCGTCCATGTTGAAGCCAAGAGCCGGTTCATCGGCCCACAGACTCGTTGAGAGAAATGCACATGCCTGCAGCAACCGCCACCAGCCCTTGGTACAAGCACCTCTGGCCGTGGATCATCATCGGGATCCTCGCTTGCTCGGTGACCCTGAGCCTGACCATGGTGACCATCGCGGTGAAGAACCCGGACAACCTGGTCAATGACAACTATTACGAAGCCGGCAAGGGCATCAATCGCTCGCTCGAACGCGAACTGCTGGCCCAGACCCTGCAACTACATGCCAACGTGCAACTGGACGACCTCACCGGTGAAGTGAGCCTGCGCCTGAACGGCAACAGCCGGCCCCAGACCGTAGAGCTGAGCCTGATCTCCCCAACGCAGCCGGAGAAAGACCGCAAGATCGTGTTGACCCGCAACGACAGCGAACCAGGACGCTATGTCGGCCAACTGGCGGACAAGATCGAAGGTCGGCGTTTTGTCGAATTGCTGGGTGTGGAACACGATCGGACCTGGCGCTTGTTCGAAGAAGAACAGATCACCCACGGCCAGGACATCCAGCTTGGCGACGAGCCGCTGCAAGGCGCTGAAGACCTGAAAAAGTAGACCGCTGTTGTGTGGCGAGGGAGCTTGCTCCCGCTGGGCAGCAAAGCGGCCCCTGTTTTTAATCCAGCAATCCTCAGGCGTATTGTTGTACTCAGACTGCGACTGCTTCGCAGCCGAGCGGGAGCAAGCTCCCTCGCCACAAAAGGTTTTCACGCGACAACATGACCACTCCACAGCCCTGCTACCACTGCGCCCTGCCGGTACCTCCCGGCAGTCGCTTCACCGCCGTTGTCCTCGGTGAGACCCGCGAGCTGTGTTGCCCCGGTTGCCAGGCGGTGGCCGAAGCGATCGTTGCCGGCGGCCTTGAGCACTATTACCAACACCGCAGCGAAGCGTCGGCCAACCCGCAAACCCTGCCCGTTCAATTGACCGACGAACTGGCGTTATACGATCGCCCCGATGTGCAGCAATCGTTCGTCCGCCATGAAGGCGAGCTGGCCGAAACCACCCTGCTGATGGAAGGCATCAGTTGCGCCGCCTGCGGCTGGCTGATCGAAAAGCAACTGCGCAGCCTGCCGGCCGTGGCCGAGGCGCGGTTGAACCTGTCGAACCACCGCCTGCACGTACGCTGGGCCGACGCGCAACTGCCGCTGAGCACGTTGCTCGCCGAACTGCGCCAGATCGGCTACGCCGCGCACCCGTACCAGGCCGATCAGGCCAGCGAGCAGCTCGCCGCCCAAAACCGCCTGGCCCTGCGTCAATTGGGCGTGGCCGGGCTGCTGTGGTTCCAGGCGATGATGGCGACCATGGCCACCTGGCCCGAATTCAACATCGACCTGAGCCCGGAGATGCACACCATCCTGCGCTGGGTCGCACTGTTCCTCACCACGCCTATCGTGTTCTACAGTTGCGCGCCGTTTTTCAAAGGTGCGCTGCGAGATTTGCGCACCCGCCACCTGACCATGGACGTTTCGGTGTCCTTGGCCATCGGCAGCGCCTACATCGCCGGGATCTGGACCTCCATCACCGGGGTGGGCGAGCTGTACTTCGATGCGGTCGGCATGTTCGCCCTGTTCCTGCTCGCCGGCCGCTACCTGGAACGCCGGGCCCGGGAGCGCACCGCTGCGGCCACCGCCCAACTGGTCAACCTGCTGCCAGCGTCGTGCCTGCGCCTGGACGAGCGCGGCCAGAGCGAACGCATCCTGCTCAGCGAACTGCGCACCGGTGACCGGGTGCTGGTCCAACCCGGAGCGATCCTGCCCGCCGATGGCACGATTCTCGACGGCCAGTCCAGCGTCGACGAATCGCTGCTGACCGGCGAATACCTGCCGCAACCGCGCCAGGCAGGCGACGCGGTAACGGCAGGCACGCTCAACGTCGAAGGCGCCCTGACGGTCGAGGTACGGGCGTTGGGACAGGACACGCGGTTATCGGCCATCGTGCGCCTGCTCGAACGGGCCCAGGCCGAAAAGCCACGATTGGCGGAAATTGCCGACCGCGCCGCCCAATGGTTCCTGCTGTTCTCCCTGGTCGCAGCGGCGGCCATCGGCCTGTTGTGGTGGCAGCTGGATGCTTCGCGTGCGTTCTGGATAGTCCTGGCGATGCTGGTCGCGACCTGTCCTTGCGCGCTGTCCCTGGCGACACCAACCGCCCTGACAGCTGCCACCGGAACCCTGCACAAACTCGGCCTGCTGCTGACGCGTGGTCATGTGCTGGAAGGCCTTAACCAGATCGACACGGTGATTTTCGACAAGACCGGCACCCTCACGGAAGGTCGCCTGGCGTTACGCGCCATCCGGCCATTGGCCGCCCTCGACGGTGATCAGTGCCTGGGCTTGGCCGCGGCCCTGGAAAACCGTTCGGAACACCCCATCGCCCGAGCTTTTGGTCGCGCACCGTTGGCCGCCGAACAGGTACAAAGCAGCCCAGGGCTGGGACTCGAAGGCCTGGTCGCCGAACAACGCCTGCGCATCGGCCAGCCCGGTTTTGTCTGCGAACTGAGCGGCTCGGCCGTACCGCCGATGCCGGACGAACCCGGACAATGGCTGTTGCTGGGCGACGATATCGGGCCACTGGCCTGGTTCGTCCTCGATGACCGCCTGCGCGCTGATGCGCCGGCGCTGCTCGCCGCCTGCAAGGCGCGGGGCTGGCGTACGCTATTGCTCTCCGGCGACAGCTCGCCGATGGTGGCCAGTGCCGCCGCCGAGCTGGGCATCGACGAGGCCCGCGGCGGCTTGCGTCCGGACGACAAGCTGGCCGTGCTCCAGCAGTTGCACCAGCAGGGTCGCAAGGTGCTGATGCTCGGTGATGGCGTGAATGACGTGCCGGTGCTGGCGGCGGCGGACATCAGTGTCGCCATGGGTTCGGCCACCGACCTTGCCAAGACCAGCGCCGACGCAGTGCTGCTGTCCAACCGCCTCGATGCCTTGATTCATGCATTCGGCCTGGCCCGGCGTACCCGCCGCGTGATCATTGAGAACCTGGTCTGGGCAGGGCTGTACAATGGCCTCATGTTGCCGTTCGCCGCCCTCGGCTGGATCACGCCGGTGTGGGCCGCGGTCGGCATGTCCATCAGTTCGTTGACCGTGGTGCTGAATGCCTTGCGGCTGACCCGCCAACCGCAAGCGCAGGTTGGCGAAACCACGCCCGATACCCGTCCGCTGCCGGCCTGAGCCGCGCGGGCATGGAGTTCCGAGATGCCAGCTCTCTACGTGATGATCCCGGCCGCACTGTTGATCGTGGCCGTCGCCGTCTACATTTTCTTCTGGGCCGTGGACAGCGGCCAATACGATGACCTCGACGGTCCGGCCCATAGCATCCTGTTCGACGACCAGGACCCGAACCACAAGGCGGCCGTCGAGGAAGCCAGCAGCGCGGACCACAAGCCGGACGACAAGGCGCCGCCCCATGCTTGACCTGGCGCCAATGCTGGTTTCCGCCGTCATCCTCGGCCTGCTCGGTGGCGGGCATTGCCTGGGCATGTGCGGCGGGCTGATGGGCGCCCTGACCCTGGCGATTCCCAAGGAACAACGCAGCCGCCGCTTGCGACTATTGCTCGCGTACAACCTGGGACGCATCGTCAGCTACGCCGCGGCCGGCCTGCTGATCGGCCTGGCCGGCTGGGCCGTGGCGAACAGCCCGGCGGCGATGATCCTGCGCGTGCTGGCCGGTTTACTGATGATCGTCATGGGACTCTACCTGGCAGGCTGGTGGAGCGGCCTGACCCGTATCGAAAGCCTGGGCCGTGGCTTGTGGCGGCGTATCCAACCCATCGCCAACCGCCTGCTGCCGGTGTCGAGCCTGCCCCGGGCCCTGCTGCTCGGCGCGCTGTGGGGCTGGCTGCCCTGCGGACTGGTCTACAGCACCCTGCTGTGGTCCGCCAGCCAGGGTAACGCGGTGGACAGTGCACTACTGATGCTCGCCTTCGGCCTGGGCACCTGGCCGGTCCTGCTCGCCACCGGCCTCGCGGCAGAGCGCGTCACGGCGCTGCTGCGCAAACGCAGCGTGCGCATGGCCGGCGGATTGCTGGTGATTGTCTTCGGCATCTGGACACTGCCGGGGCCGCATCAGCATTGGCTCATGGGGCATTGAACAAGCTCACAGACAATGAGGAATGCCCGGCAACCCTGTGACGAGGGAGCTTGCTCCCGCGGGCCTGCGAAGCAGGCCCCAACAAGCTTCAGGCAGAACGCATTTGCTGATATTGCGTCTGCTGCGCAGCCGAGCGGGAGCAAGCTCCCTCGCCACGGGGTTTGAGTTGTCTGGACTGGCATCATCATTGAGAACCCCATGTCCCGTTGACGCAAATCAACACGCCCCTTCCCTTCGCCTCATAGACTTCAAGCATGCCAGCCTAACCGGGGAATGCCCGCATGCTCGACGCCATTCGTTGGGACTCAGACCTGATCCGCCGCTACGACCTGGCGGGACCGCGCTATACCTCGTACCCGACCGCGGCCCAGTTCGCCGGCCAGGTGGGCACGTTCGACCTGCTCCATGCCCTGCGCGACAGCCGCAAGGCCCGCAGGCCTTTGTCGCTTTATGTGCACGTGCCGTTCTGCGCGAACATTTGCTACTACTGCGCCTGCAACAAGGTCATCACCAAGGACCGCGGCCGCGCCCATGCCTACCTGCAACGCCTGGAGCAGGAAATCCAGCTGATCGGCTGCCACCTGGACCCGGCCCAGCGCGTGGAACAGTTGCACCTGGGCGGTGGCACGCCAACCTTCCTCAGTCACGACGAGCTGCGCCAGTTGATGGCCAGGCTGCGCGAGAGTTTCAACCTGATGGACGATGACTGCGGTGACTACGGCATCGAGATCGACCCGCGGGAGGCGGATTGGTCGACCATGGGTCTGCTGCGGGAATTGGGTTTCAACCGGGTCAGCATCGGCCTGCAAGACCTTGACCCTACCGTGCAGCGTGCCGTCAACCGCCTGCAAAGCCTGGACGAAACCCGTGCGGTGGTCGAAGCCGCCCGGACCCTGCAGTTTCGCTCGATCAACATCGACCTGATCTATGGCTTGCCCAAGCAGACCCCGGAAAATTTCGCTCGCACCGTCGAGGAAGTGATCAGCCTGCAACCGGACCGTCTCTCGGTGTTCAACTACGCCCACCTGCCGGAGCGCTTCATGCCGCAGCGGCGCATCAACAGCCAGGACCTGCCGAATCCTGTGCAGAAACTGGCCATGTTACAAGGCACCATTGAACAGCTGACCGCCGCCGGTTATCGCTACATCGGCATGGACCACTTCGCCCTGCCCGATGACGAACTGGCGATCGCCCAGGAGGAAGCGACCTTGCAGCGCAACTTCCAGGGCTACACCACCCACGGCCATTGCGACCTGATCGGCCTCGGGGTCTCGGCCATCAGCCAGATCGGCGACTTGTACTGCCAGAACAGCAGTGACCTGAACCAATACCAGAACGCCCTCGCCGACGGGCAATTGGCAACCAGCCGGGGCATTGTGTGCAATGCAGACGACAGGCTGCGACGCGCGGTGATCCAACAACTGATTTGCCATTTCAGCCTGGCATTCGCCGAGATCGAGCAAGTCTTCAATATCGATTTCCGGGGGTATTTCGGCTCTATATGGCCGCAACTACAGGCGATGGACGACGACGGGCTGGTTGAACTGACGGCTACGCACATCAAGGTACTCCCTGCCGGACGTCTGTTGGTGCGTTCGGTTTGCATGGTATTCGACGCGTATCTGCAGCAGCAGAATCGGCAGCGTTTCTCCCGCGTCATCTGAGCGCGACAATTTGACGGCAATACCGCACTGGCCGGTGTTTGCGTGCTGAGTTACCCTTACGGCTTATGTGTGTTTTCCCACAAGGATTTAAGAAATGTCCGAGCCAGTCAAATCGCGCGCTCATAACCAGGCCCATTGCAAGGATTGCAGCCTGGCCCCTCTGTGCCTGCCACTTTCGTTGAATCTGGAGGACATGGACGCGCTGGACGACATCGTCAAACGAGGCCGCCCGTTGAAAAAAGGCGAGTTCCTGTTCCGCCAGGGCGATGCCTTCGATTCGGTCTACGCCGTGCGCTCGGGCGCCTTGAAGACCTTCAACCTGAGCGACGGTGGCGAAGAACAACTCACCGGTTTCCACTTGCCCAGCGAGCTGGTCGGCCTGTCGGGCATGGACACCGAGACCCATCCGGTCTCGGCCCAGGCGCTTGAAACGACCTCGGTGTGCGAAATTCCGTTTGATCACCTGGACGAACTGGCCTTGCAACTGCCGCAACTGCGTCGTCAACTGATGCGCGTGATGAGCCGGGAGATCCGCGACGACCAACAGATGATGCTGCTGCTCTCGAAGAAAACCGCCGACGAGCGCATCGCGACCTTCCTGGTCAACCTCTCGGCGCGTTTCCGCGCCCGTGGCTTTTCGGCCAATCAGTTTCGCCTGAGCATGTCGCGCAACGAGATCGGCAACTACCTGGGCCTGGCGGTGGAAACCGTGTCCCGGGTGTTTACCCGTTTCCAACAGAGCAAACTGATCGCCGCCGAGGGCAAGGAAATCCATATCCTTGACCCGATCCAGCTGTGCGCCCTGGCCGGCGGCTCGGTCGAAGGCTGATGCGCCTGCGCGGCTGAGGCTTTTGCCGCCGCCGCGCTATACTGCCGCGTTTGCAGCCAGCCAGGACACCTCGACGATGGTCTTCGACTCCTTCGACATCAAATCCCTGATCCGCCCGGTAATCGACTTCCCCAAGCCAGGCGTGATCTTTCGCGACATCACCCCACTGTTCCAGTCCCCTACCGCGCTGCGGCTGGTCATGGACAGCTTCGCCCATCGCTACGTCGAGGCCAGCTTCACGCACATCGGGGCGATGGACGCGCGCGGCTTCCTGATCGGCTCGATCCTGGCCTATCAGTTGAACAAACCGCTGGTGCTGTTCCGCAAGCAAGGTAAATTGCCGGCCGACGTGTTGGCCGAGGGTTACCAGACCGAGTACGGCGAGGCTTTCCTGGAGGTCCACGCCGATAGCCTGTGCGAGGGCGATTCGGTGGTGATGTTCGATGACCTGATCGCCACCGGCGGCACGCTGATCGCCGCCGCCAACCTGATCCGCCGCATGGGCGCCAAGGTCCATGAAGCCGCCGCGATCATCGACTTGCCGGAATTGCTCGGTTCCCGGCGGCTGGAGGACATGGGAATACCGACGTTCTGCCTGACCCGGTTTTCGCTTAGCGAAAAATAATCCCCGCGAACAAAACATCTATCCCTTGTGGGAGCGAGCCTGCTCGCGAAGGCGCTGTGTCAGTACATGATTTTTTGACTGATCCACCGCTTTCGCGAGCAGGCTCGCTCCCACAGTCCACAGGGAGGACTTTTGTAGGGTGGTTACAGAGCGATCGGCTTGCGCCCGGCAAACGAATGCGCCAGCGTCCCGCCATCCACCAGCTCCAGCTCGCCACCCAATGGGACGCCATGGGCGATGCGGGAGGCAACCAGGCCCTTGTTGCCCAGCAACTGAGCGATGTAATGGGCGGTAGCTTCGCCTTCCACCGTAGGGTTCGTCGCGAGGATGACTTCGGTGAACGTGCCCGCCTCTTCGATGCGCGCCATCAGTTGTGGGATGCCGATGGCCTCCGGTCCCAGGCCGTCAAGCGGCGACAAGTGACCCTTGAGTACAAAGTAGCGGCCACGGAAACCGGTCTGCTCCACCGCGTAGACATCCATCGGCCCCTCCACCACGCAGAGCAGGCTGTCGTCCCGGCGCGGGTCGGCACACTGCGGGCAGAGGTCGTCTTCGGTGAGGGTGCGGCATAAGCGGCAATGCCCTACCCCTTCCATGGCCTGGCTCAAGGCCTGGGCCAGGCGCGACCCGCCGCTGCGATCACGCTCAAGCAATTGCAACGCCATGCGCTGGGCGGTTTTCTGACCCACACCCGGCAAGGTTCGCAGGGCATCGATCAGTTGGCGGATCAAAGGGCTGAAGCTCATGGAGGAAACGTCCGACATAACAACGAGACGCGGTTTATACCCGCGCCTCCGTTTAGCGTCAAATACTCAATCCTTCGACACGCGTATCACCAATTTGCCGAAGTTGCGCCCTTCCAGCAGGCCGATGAAAGCCTGAGGCGCGTTCTCCAGGCCATCCACCACATCTTCGCGGAACTTGACCTTGCCATCGCGCACCCACGGCGCCATCGCGCTGATGAACTCCGGCTGGCGGTCGCCGTAGTCGTCGAACACGATGAAGCCCTGGATCCGCACGCGTTTGGTCAGCAACGTGCGTTGCAGTTGCGGCAAGCGATCCGGACCGCTTGGCGGCTGATGTTCGTTGTAGGACGCGATCAAGCCGCAAAGAGGAATGCGTGCCTTGGCGTTGAGCAACGGCACCACCGCGTCGAAGACCTTGCCACCGACGTTTTCGTAGTAGATGTCGATGCCCTGGTCGCAGGCCCGGGCCAGTTCGTCGGCGAAATTCGCACTCTTGTGATCGATGCAGGCGTCAAATCCCAACTCGTCGACCACGTATTTGCATTTTTCACTGCCACCGGCCACGCCCACCACCCGCAGCCCCTTGATCTTCGCCACCTGGCCGACCACCGAGCCCACGGCGCCCGATGCCGCCGCGACCACCAGGGTCTCGCCTGCCTTGGGTTGGCCGATGTCCATCAGTCCCATGTAGGCGGTCATGCCCGGCATGCCCAAGACCCCGAGCGCCATCGAGGGGCTGGGTAGCCCGGACGGGATCGGGATGACGTTGCGGCCATCGCTGATGCAGTGGCTCTGCCAGCCCGTAGCGCCGACCACTAGATCACCTTCCTGGAATTTCGGGTGCATCGATCGCTCCACACGACTGACGGCGCCACCGGTCATCACTTCGTCGATTTGCACCGGCGCGGCGTAGGAAGGCGCGTCACTCATACGGCCACGCATGTAGGGATCGAGCGAAAGGTACAGCGTCTTTAGCAGGATCTGCCCGTCTGCCAGGTCCGGCAGCGTCACGTCTTCAAGACGAAAGTTTTCCGGGGTTGGCGCACCTTGGGGGCGCGAGGCCAGGACGATGCGCTGGTTGGAAATCAGTGACATGGAGGCGGTCTCCTTGTTCGGTGAGTGGACACGTATAGGGAGCAGACCATTGCCGAGGGGGCGGCGTTCGATGTTTGTTCAGTTGGTCCGCAGTGTGGCCTTCGCGAGCAGGCTCGCTCCCACAGGGTTCGTGGGTGAACACACATCTTGTATTCATCACAATCCACTGTGGGAGCGAGCTTGCTCGCGATAGCGATCTGGCATCCACCGCTATCTCTGAAGCAGAAACAAAAATGCCAGGCGCGATGCCTGGCATTGTATGTAGCCCATCCCGAGCGGGATGGCGAATCAGAACGGCAGCTTCATGCCCGGCGGCAGTTGCATGCCGGCGGTCATGCCGGACATCTTGTCCTGGCTGTTGGCTTCGATCTTGCGCACCGCGTCATTGACGGCGGCGGCAAACAGGGCCTCGAGCATTTCCTTGTCGTCTTCGCTCAAGCCCTCGACCACGCTCGGGTCGATGCTGACGCGCTTGATGTCGTGGCGACCGGTCATGACCACGGTCACCATGTCGCCGCCGGACTTGCCGGTGACTTCGGCGTTGGCCAGCTCTTCCTGCATCTTGGCCATTTTTTCCTGCATCTGCTGCGCCTGCTTCATCAGGCCGGCCATGCCACCTTTCATCATGGGAATCACCTCGAAAGTACGTGGATAAACACAGCGCCCGGCGTTCAGGCCGGCGCTTTCAATTATGAGCTCTGGGTAACCGGGGCCTCGACAGGTTCGATAGTATCGTGACGGACCACGGCGCCGAACTGTTGCATCATCTGCTGGATGAACGGATCGTTGTGGATCGACTCCTCGGCTTCGCGCTGGCGGTCGGCACGCCGGCGGGATGCGGCCTGGGCCGGGGTTTCCTGCTCGGGCTTGATCAGCTCGATGGTCAACGTCAGGGTGCGCTGGTGATATTGGTTCAGCGCATCGTTCAGGCGACGTTGCTGGGTCGCGTTGAACAGCGCGCTGTGGGCCGGATCCAGGTGCAGCAGCCAATGGTCGCCGTCCACCGAAATCAAGGTGCAGTTGGCGGCGATGCTGCCGGTCATGCCACTGATCTGCAGCTTCGGGAACAACTCCAGCCATTGCAGCGCCAGCCCGGTGGCCGGCATTGCCGCCGGTTCCGGTTCGGGCTCCGGCGCGGGCTCGGCGGCGTGCTCGCTGGCCAGGTCGTCCAGGTAGCTGTAGGCCGAGTCCATGTCCGGCTCGATGTAGTCCTCATCCAACGGTGGCTCATCGTCCAGGTCGATGCCCGGCGTGGCGACAGTAACGTCAGCCACCGTCGGCTCAGGCATCGGCGCGGCCACCCACTCGGGTGCATCGGGCACCACGCTGTCAGGCGTGGGCATAGGCATCGGCGGCAGCTCAGGCTGCTCGGCGACGGTTTCCAGCACCGGTTCCACGGCAGGTTGCTGGACGATTTCTGGCTCGACCGGGTCATTCCAGGGCAGGTCGACAATGGCTTCGGCGACCGGCTCGGATGGCGCCTCGACAGCCGGCTCAGGCTGCGACTCGACGACAGGCTCGGGTGTAGCGACGACAGCTGTCGGCTCGGCCACGGGCGCCACCGCTGCCGGGGCAGAAGCCGCTGCCGACGCAACAACGGGCGTGGCAGCCACTGGCTTGGCGGAATCAGCTGTGGCCTGGCTGATTCCCACTGGCTTTAGCGCTTGTCTCGGCGCGTCCGGCGTATCGGCCGGCCGGAACGCGAGCATGCGCAGCAGGACCATTTCGAAGCCGCCACGCGGATCCGGGGCCAAAGGCAGGTCGCGTCGACCGATCAGGCCCATCTGGTAATAGAACTGCACGTCTTCGGCCGGCAGCGCCTGGGCCAATGCCAGTACGCGATCGCGGTCCCCGTGACCGTTATCGACACCCTCGGGCAAGGCCTGGGCGATGGCGACACGGTGCAGTACGTTGAGAATTTCCGAAAGCACGCCATTCCAGTCCGGCCCCTGCTCGGCCAGGTGACGCACCGCTTCAAGCAGCGCCTTTGCGTCACCTTCTATCAGCGCGTGCAAGACGTCGTAGACCTGGCCGTGATCGAGGGTACCGAGCATGGCGCGCACATCGGCAGCCATGACCTTGCCCTCACCAAAGGCGATCGCCTGGTCGGTCAGGCTCATGGCGTCGCGCATCGAACCATCGGCAGCGCGGCCCAGCAGCCAGAGCGCGTCGTCCTCGAAGGGTACGTTCTCGACGCCCAGGACGTGCGTCAGGTGCTCGACCACCCGTTCCGGCGTCATGTTCTTCAGAGAAAACTGCAGGCAGCGCGACAGAATCGTTGCTGGAAGTTTCTGCGGGTCGGTGGTGGCCAGGATGAACTTGACGTAGGGCGGCGGCTCTTCGAGGGTCTTGAGCAGCGCATTGAAGGAATGGCTGGAAAGCATGTGCACTTCGTCGATCAGGTAGACCTTGAAGCGCCCACGGCTCGGGGCGTATTGCACGTTGTCGAGGAGCTCGCGGGTGTCTTCGACCTTGGTGCGGCTGGCGGCGTCGATCTCGATCAGGTCGACGAAACGACCTTCGTCGATTTCCCGGCAGACCGAACAGTCGCCGCAGGGCGTCGAGGTGATACCGGTTTCACAGTTCAGGCATTTGGCAATGATCCGCGCAATGGTCGTCTTGCCCACGCCACGGGTGCCGGTAAACAGGTAGGCATGGTGCAGCCGCTGGCTGTCCAAGGCGTTGATCAGAGCCTTGAGCACATGGGTCTGGCCGACCATTTCGCGGAACGAGCGCGGACGCCATTTACGTGCAAGAACCTGATAACTCATCGAAAACCGTCGCAACGAAGGAACATAAGCGGCTAATGCTAGCGGAGCAGGGCCGAAATTGCATCCGGTGTGCTCGTCTAATCTGACTAAGCTTGAGTTGGGGCTCGGTTGTCGACGCGGTTTTGCACAGTCAGGAGAGTTTATGCGCTCAGCCATGGGGGCTTTGCTGTTGCTGGGTACAGGATGTTTCGCCGCCGAAGTGCCCTTGCGCTTCGCCATTACCGATGGCTGGGCCATGCCCATGGTACAGATCGAACGGGGCCGTCCGACCCAGGGCATTCTTCCGGACGTCATGACCAGCCTGGCAACTCAGGTCGGCATACCGGCACAGTTTCATGTCCTTGCCCGCGCGCGATTGGACAGCGCCATGGAACACGGCGAAATAGACATGCGATGTTACGTCTCGCCCGACTGGGTGAAGGATAAAGGGGGCGATTACCTTTGGAGCGTCCCGCTGTTCTTTCAGCGCGATGTGCTCGTTGGCTCGGCCAGCGCCCCCGCCCGAGTGACCCCCGCAACACTCGCCCAGCAGTCCATCGGCACAGTGCTCAGCTATCGCTACCCGACGCTGCAACCCTTGTTCGACAACGGCCATCTGCGTCGTGACGACGCGCGCAGCCAGGACCAGGTGCTGGCGAAACTGCTGGCCGGCCGCTACCGCTATGCGGTCAGCAATCAATGGGCACTGGACTGGTTCAATCAACGGCATGGCGCCGACCGGCAACTGCATGAGGTTGCCATCCTCCAGGAACAGCAACTGAGCTGTTATGTGCGCAATGATCCGGACATCCCGGCGCAACGCATTCTGCGCACCTTGCTGAAGATGAAGATGTCCGGGGAAATCGACGCGATCATCCAGCTTTATACCGGCCGCAACGAAGGGTCGCAAGCCGCCTCCCCTTGACTGCCCGGGTGGGCCTGCCACTGCGGTGGCGAGATGAAGTCCCTTACCCAGCCCGGTATCTCGTCGGCCGGCATGGGCCGGGCGATGAAGTAACCTTGGGCCACTTCGCAGCCCAGGCGTAGCAACAATTGCCCATGTTCGAGACTGTCCAGGCCTTCCGCGACCACTTGCCGGCCGAACGCCCGGGCCAGGCCGATCACTGCCTCGGTCAATGCCAGGTCGTCCCGGTCGTCGAGGATGTCGCGCACGAACGTCTTGTCGATCTTGATGGTTTGCGTGCGCAAGTGCTTGAGGTCATTGAGCGAGCAATAACCCGTACCGAAACCGCCCAGTGAAAACCCTACGCCCAAGGCTTGGCACGCTTGGAGGCAGGCACTGACATGGGCCAGATTTTCCACGGCTACCGACTCGACGATCTGCAGATCGAGCATCCGCGGCGGCACCGTCGGATGCTGTTCCAGCATGCGTTGCAGCCGCTCGACGAAATCCGCCCGCTGGAAATGCCGCGCCGAAATATTGATGCTCACCGGCCAGCCCTGCCCCGCCTGCTGCCATTGCTGAAGCAGCGTCAGGACCTGGCCCATGACCCATTCGCCGATCTCGACAATCAGGTCGGTCTCTTCAACCAGTGGCAGGAATTCGCGCGGCGGCACCAGGCCTCGTTGCGGATGCTTCCAGCGCAACAAGGCTTCGAGACCGACTACCGCGCCGTTGCGCATATTGACCTTGGGCTGGAAATGCAGCCGCAACTCATCGCCGGCGAGTGCCTGCCGCACCCGATCGACAATCTGGTAAGTGGCCCGCACTTCCTTGTCCCGGGATACGTCAAACAGATGGAAACGATTGCGGCCGCTCTGCTTGGCGACATACATCGCTTGATCGGCGTGGCGCAGCAACGTATCGGCGTCTTCGTTATCCCACGGTGACAACGTGACACCAATACTGGCGAAGACGTTGATACTCTTGCCGTCGATCGCATAGGGCAGGGAAACCGCAATCAGTACCCGGTTCAATGCGGCATGCAGTTCGTCCATTCCAAGCACATGACGCAGCACCAGTACGAACTCGTCGCCAGCCAGGCGCGCCACCACATCCTCGCCGCGCACAATGCTGCGCAGCCGCCGGGCCACTTCCACCAGCAATCGGTCACCGCTGGCATGGCCATAACCGTCGTTGACGGCCTTGAAGCCATCCAGATCGAGCATGCACACCGCCAGGGGCAGACTTTCCCCCCGCGAAAAGTCCAGGGCCTGGTCCAGCAGCTCGGACAGATAGGTGCGATTGGGCAACCCGGTCAGCACATCATGCCCGACACGCCATTGCAACGAGTGCAACAACCGGCGCTTTTCGCTGACATCGAAGCGAATCGCCAGGTAGCGCTCGATATGCCCGGTCGTTTCGTCAGCTACCGGTACCAGGGTGGTATCGACCCAATGCAGCGTGCCGTCCTTGGACCGATTGCAGATTTCACCTTTCCAGACGTTACCCAGGGCGATGGTGCGCCACATCGCAGTGAAAAATTCGCTGGGGTGCTGGCCCGAGTTGAGCAACCGGTGGTTGGACCCCAGCAGCTCATCGCGCCGGTAGCCAAACAGGGCGCAGAATTGATCGTTGACGTAGGTGATGCGCCCGCTCAAATCGGTTTCGGAAAAGATCGCGGCGGCGTCGACAGCCCTGCGGTACTTCTTATCCATCGAAGCAGTCATCCATGAGTCAGGCTCGTTTGTCGCGCGCGGTTGCACCGCCCCCGGACGGGCGAAAATCAACTAGGCTCAAATACCTTGAGAAAGCTGGAGCACGGACGCTGGCGGTGCGACCTGTATGCTCCAGGCCCCGCCTTGTGTCGCTGCAAAGAAGCGCGAGCCCCGGTCTTTTCACACACCCGGCTTCTGAAGCAGGTCACCAAATCCCCATGCCAAAGGCCGATTCTACGAAACACATCACATTTTGCAAAGCAAGGTGATGGAACGCGCGGTTGCCTAATGCGAAAATCTATCGTTAAGTTCTTGATTCTGAATGGGAATTAAGCGATGCAAATTTCAAGTCTGGGCTCGGCCATCAGACGCTACCGCAAAGTAGCGGGGCTTACTCAGGCTGAACTTGGCGAAAAGACCGGTTTTGACCCCAAAACCATCAGCCGCTTCGAGACCGGCACCTACACGCCCAGCGTCGAAGCCTTGTTCCTGCTGGCCAACGCGCTGGACGTACAGCCCAAGGCTTTTTTTGCCGACATGGGCGAGGAAGATGAACAGCGGGCATACCTGTTCAATGTCATTCACAAAGCCACTTCGAAGGATCTCGGGAAGCTGATTGCCGCGGTTGAGCAGGCGCTGGGCAAGTCTTGAGGTGGATATGAAAAAGGAGCCCAACCTGTCGTTTTTCGACGGATTGGCTCCTTTTTTCATTCGATCGTCGAGCAGACCAAAGCGTGGGACAGCCGACCGCGACGATCTATATGGATCAACAGAAAAGGCTAGGTAGTATTCGGCAAACCTTGCGAACGAAGGCCTGAGGCGTTATGGAGGCAACCCCACCAGCCACACCCCGGCACACAATGTTCCCGCTGTGGCTGCTTCCTTCCGGATCTGACCAGGTTCACGGGTAATCGTTGCGGGGGGACCGATGGGGTCACCATAACGACGCCCGCCTGACGGCGAGCCGCGCCATTGTACCTATCTGACAAGAAGTTACAACCGTTCGTGCGGGATTAAAAACTGAAGGTGGTCAAGTACTTGCCTTGGGTACAAAGCGATGAGGTCGGCACATTCGGCATGGATGCCGGCTGCACGGACGCTATCGCGAGCAAGCTCGCTCCCACAAGGGATTGGCGCCTGGACGCTGACCTACGGACACACAGCAATTACTGTGGGAGCGAGCCTGCTCGCGAAGGCGTCGGTACATTCGAGACAGGGGCAGCCCCCTTCCACGGACTACAACAGCACCTCATCCGCCCGGCCACCCTCCTCCTGGATCACCAGATGGATGAAATGCAGCTTGGTGATCACCGCCGCCGGCACGACGAACGGGTAGAAATCCGGCTGGCCCATGCTGCGCGAGAGTTCGTTGAGCATGCCGGCCAGTTCGATCCAGGCGTTGACGAATGACAGGAACGCCGCGCCGCCGGTGTGCTCGGGGTCGAACAGGGTTTCGGGGGGAAATGGCTGGTAGTCGAAATCCATTTCCCGCGCGCTCATGCCAAAGCCCAGCGCCGTATCCACCGCGTCCATCATGTGCAAGTAATGAGCCCAGGTTTCGGCCCAGTCCTCCCACGGATGCATGGTGGCGTAGGCGCTGACGTAACGGGACTGCCAATCCACCGGCGCGCCTTGCTGGTAGTGCCGCTCCAGGGCTTCGGAATAACTGGCGCGCTCGTCGCCGAACAGCTCGCGGAAAGGTTCCAGCCAATGGCTGTCGGCAATAAGGCGATCCCAGTAGTAATGACCCACCTCATGGCGAAAGTGCCCGAGCAAGGTGCGATATGGCTCGCGCATCTGCTGACGCACGTGTTCGCGGTGAGCATCGTCGGCCTCTTTGATATCGAGGGTGATGAGCCCACTGGCGTGCCCGGTCATAGGCGGCTTGCCGTCGAGGTCGACGCCGATGAAATCGAAGGCCAGGCCAATATTCTCGTCGACGGTCTTCGGAAGGACCGGCAAACCGAGGGTGATCAGTTGCGCTACCAGTCGACGCTTGGCGGTTTCGACCTTGCGCCAGCGCTCGGGATTTTCCGGGACCGACAGGTCGGGAATCGTGCGGTTCAGGCTGCAAGCGATGCACAGCGTGTCTTGCGCGTTGGCAGGCAGCAGCCAGTTACACGACGCCGGGGTATCGAGATTGGCGCAGCGACGAAACAGTCCCGCCTGCGGATCGACATCCAGGGTCCAGGTATCCGGTTGCGCGCCGGGTTGCAGGGACGAAAGGCGGCTTTGCTCCGGCTGATAGCCCAGCGCCGCCAGGCAGGCCAGGCACTGGCTGTTGCGAAAGAACAATGACTGGCCGCAGCGACACGGCCAGATCTTGCTGTTGCGTGATCGGTCGCCCAGGAACGGCGCAGCGATGCGTGAGCTCAGTTGTTCGAAGAAGCGGTACATGGCGATCTCTCCCTGGAGCCTGCAAGACTAGATCACCCTGCGTGCATGATCGTTCCCACGTTCTGGCCATGGACCACAACCCGTGGCGAGGGAGCTTGCTCCCGCTCGGCGGCGCAGCCGTCGTAAACCGGCTGATGCGCTCCACCTGGAGGGTGCGTCGTTCCGGTTGGGGCGGCTGCGCCACCCAGCGGGAGCAAGCTCCCTCGCCACAAGAGCGGGCTGCCCACTCACACTGTGATGCCATGCCCCTTCAAGAAATCGACGAAGGCTTGTTCGTCGAGCACCTTGAGCCCCAGCTCATTGGCCTTGGCCAACTTCGAACCGGCGCCCGGCCCGGCCACCACGCAATGGGTCTTTGCCGACACGGAACCGGCCACCTTGGCGCCGAGGCTTTCCAGCTTGTCCTTGGCGACGTCGCGACTCATCAATTCCAGCGAGCCGGTCAGCACCCAGGTATGCCCCGCTTCAGGCAAACCCTCGACGACTTTTTTCTCGCTCTGCCAGTGCATGCCGAAATCCCGCAGTTGCTGCTCTGCGGCCACGGCCAGCTCGCGGTTGGCAGCGTTGGCGAAGTACTCCCGCACGGCGTTGGCCTGCTTTTCCGGCAATGCCTGGCGCATGTCCAGCCAGTCGGCATTCATGACCGCTTCGAGGGAGCCGAATTTGTCCGCCAGTTTTTGCGCCCCGCCCGGTCCGACCGAAGGGATGTGCAGCTTGTCGAGGAAGCCGCCCAGGGTGGTGCTGGCGGAAAACTCGGCGCCGAGTTCGCCCTGGTCCTGAATCTCCAGGCCATGACGCAGCAAATCCTTGATGACCTGGCGATTGTGCGGATCCTCAAAAAAGCTGTGGATCTCATGAGCGACTTCCAGGCCGACATCCGGCAAGTACGTCAGCACTTGGGGCAAGGCCGCCTGCACGCGCTCCAGCGAACCGAGGGAGCGGGCCAGGACCTTGGCGGTTTCCTCGCCCACGTCTGGAATGCCGAGGGCATAGATGAAGCGCGCCAGGCTCGGCTTCTTGCTGTCGACGATAGCCGCCAGCAGGTTCCTGCTCGACAACTCGGCGAAACCTTCCAGATCGACCACTTGCTCGAACGTCAGCGCGTAGAGATCGGCTGGCGAGCCCACCAGACCTTCATCCACCAGCTGCTCGACGCTTTTTTCACCCAGGCCTTCGATGTCCATCGCCCGGCGCGAGACAAAGTGGATGATCGCCTGCTTGAGTTGCGCGCCGCAGGCCAGCCGACCGACGCAGCGGTACACCGCGCCTTCGCTGACGGTTTCGCGGCCCTTGCTGCGTTTGATCAGTTGCGTGCGCTCGACATGGGAACCGCAGACCGGACACTGTTCAGGCACCTGCACCGCCCGGGCGTTGTCCGGACGACGCTCGGTGACGACCTGCACCACCTGCGGAATGACGTCGCCGGCGCGGCGAATGATCACCGTATCGCCGATCATCAAGCCCAGCCGCGCCACTTCGTCCATGTTGTGCAGCGTGGCGTTGGCCACGGTCACGCCAGCCACCTTGACCGGCTTGAGCCGCGCCACGGGGGTGACGGCGCCGGTGCGGCCGACCTGGAACTCCACGTCCAGCAACTCGGTGAGTTCTTCGCTGGCGGGGAATTTATGTGCGATGGCCCAGCGCGGCTCCCGTGCCCGAAAACCCAGCTCGCGCTGCGAAGCGATGCTGTTGACCTTGAACACCACGCCGTCGATTTCGTAGGGCAACGAATTGCGCCGCTCACCGATGTCGCGATAGTAGTCCAGGCATTCGTCGATGCCGTGGGCCAGCTTCAGCTCGCGGCTGACGGGCATGCCCCAGGCCTTGAGCTGCTTGAGGTTGCCGATGTGGGTATCGGCGATGTCCGAGGTCACCTGGCCGATACCATAGCAGCAGAACTCCAGGGGACGGTTGGCGGTGATCCTCGAATCCAGCTGGCGCAAGCTGCCCGCCGCGGCGTTGCGCGGGTTGGCGAAAGTCTTGCCGCCCGCCTCCAGTTGCGTAGCGTTGAGCCGCTCGAAACCGGCCTTGGACATGTACACCTCGCCACGCACTTCCAACACCGGTGGCCAGCCGCTGCCCTGCAGCTTGAGAGGGATATTGCGCACGGTGCGCACGTTGACACTGATGTCCTCGCCCGTGGTTCCGTCACCGCGCGTCGCGCCGCGCACCAGCATGCCGTCCTGATACAGCAGGCTGACGGCCAGACCATCGAGTTTCGGTTCGCAGCTGTACTCCACCGCCGCGCCAGCGCCGAGCAAATCGCCCGTGGGCAAGTCCAGACCTTCCGTCACCCGGCGGTCGAACTCACGCATGGTGTTTTCATCGAAGGCATTGCCCAGGCTGAGCATCGGGATTTCATGACGCACCTGGCTGAACGCCGACAGCGCCACGCTGCCGACCCGCTGGGTCGGGGAATCGCTGGTCACCAGCTCCGGATGCTGCTCTTCCAGGGCCTTGAGTTCGTGGAACAGGCGATCGTACTCGGCGTCCGGGATGGTCGGTTCGTCAAGGACGTGGTAGCGATAGTTATGCTGGTCCAGCTCGGAGCGCAGCTCCAGGATGCGGGTTTCGACGGCGTTCATGGTGTTCTCTCATAAAGCAAAAGAGCAGCCTGGGCTGCTCATTTTTTCAAGACTTTCTGGGAGGGTTCGCCCTCCAGCGGGAGCAAGCTCCCTCGCCACAGCAAGCTCCCTCGCCACAAAAAGCCCTAGCCATAAAGACTCTGGCGACTTCAGCGCTTCTGGGTCAGTGCCCGGCGCTCGAACTCGACGATGCGCTGGCGGTAATGCTCGATGGTCTGGGCGGTCAGCACGCTGCGCTGGTCATCCTTCAATTCACCGTTGAGTTCCTGGGCCAGCTTGCGAGCCGCGGCCACCATCACATCAAAAGCCTGTTTTGGATGGCGCGGGCCTGGCAGCCCAAGGAAGAAGCTCACCGCCGGGGTACTGAAATGATCGATGTCGTCCAGATCGAACACGCCTGGCTTGACGGCGTTGGCCATGGAAAACAGCACCTCGCCATTGCCTGCCATGCTTTCGTGGCGATGGAAAATATCCATTTCGCCGAAACGCAGGCCACTTTCGAGGATGTTCTGCAGCAACGCCGGGCCCTTGAAGCCGGCTGGATCGCGGCAGATCACACTGATCACCAGCACTTCTTCAGCCTGGGCCTGGTCCTTGTCACCGTTGGAACCGGAGGCCTTGCTCTCGTCCGGGAAATCACCGTCGCGGCTGCTGAAGCCTGGACCGCCATCAAGATCCAGGTTCAGGTTCAGGTCGCCCTGGGACGGCTCGCTGTTGCGCTTGCCGCGCTTGGAGCCCGACTCACGTGGCTCGCGCGCCGGCGCGCTCATGGACGGCAGGTCGTGTTCGTCCAGCTGCGGCTCCTTGTGGGTATCCAGCACCCGGGGCGGGCCCAGCAGTTCGGCACTGTCATCTTCATCCGGCAGGTTCGACAGGCTGCGATCCAGGCGAAACTTGAGTTTCCCCTTGCCGCCGCGCATGCGACGCCAGCCGTCGAAAAGAATACCGGCAATGACAATGATGCCGATGACGATCAGCCACTCGCGCAGACCGATTTCCATGTAATCCCGTGCCTCTATAAAAATGCTGATAAATAAGGGGCTTAGCTATTTGCAAACCGCTTTAAAACGTGGCGCCAACTCTATGTTCTGAATGGCGTTTTGCCCACGCACACGAAAAATTGACATTAAACTAGCACGACCAAAGACAACTTTACACCGTCTGTCGCATTGGCTTATGCCCAATCTGTGAATTGAGTGACAAGCCAAAAGGGTAAATAGGCCTACAACGCCCTACGCAAAGCGCCTACAGACATGCTTTACGCATCAACCATCGCCATGGCCTCTTCCACATCCACCGCCACCAGTCGCGAGCAACCCGGCTCATGCATGGTGACGCCCATCAACTGATCGGCCATTTCCATGGCGATTTTGTTATGGGTGATGTAGATGAACTGCACCGTTTCAGACATTTCCTTTACCAAGCGTGCGTAACGGCCCACGTTGGCGTCGTCCAGTGGCGCATCGACTTCGTCGAGCATGCAGAACGGCGCCGGATTCAACTTGAAAATGGCAAAAACCAGGGCCAATGCGGTCAGGGCCTTTTCGCCACCGGAAAGTAAATGAATGGTGCTGTTCTTCTTGCCGGGAGGACGCGCCATGATTGTCACCCCAGTATCGAGTAGATCTTCGCCCGTCAGTTCCAAATAGGCACTGCCGCCGCCGAAAACTTTCGGGAAAAGTGCCTGCAAACCGCCGTTGATCTGATCAAAGGTATCCTTGAAGCGATTGCGGGTTTCCTTGTCGATCTTGCGAATGACGTTTTCCAAGGTCTCCAGCGCCTCCACCAGGTCATCGTTCTGGGCGTCGAGGTAGCGCTTGCGCTCGGACTGCTGCTGATACTCGTCGATGGCGGCCAGGTTGATCGCGCCCAGGCGCTGGATGCGCGCGGCAATGCGTTCGAGTTCTTCTTCGGCCTCTTTCTCGTTGGCACCTGCCACGAGGGTGGCGAGCACTCCGTTGAGGTCGTAGCCGTCCTCCAGCAACTGGTCCTGCAAGGCTTTGCGGCGGACCGTCAGGGCCTGCCATTCCATGCGCTGCTGCTCCATCTGGCCGCGAATCAGCTGGGATTGCTGCTCGGCCTGGCTGCGGCGCTTCTCCGCGTCGCGCAGTTCGCGGTCGGCGTCCTCCAGCGCGATCTGCGCGGTCTTGAGTTCTTCGTCGACGCTCATGCGTTTGTCGAGCAATTCCTCGAGTTTCAGGCGCAGCTCCTCCAGCGGCGCCTCGCCCTCCTCCAGGTTGAGGCTCAGCTGTTCGCGCTTTTCGGTGAGCCGTTCGGATTGCATTTCCAAACGCTCCAACGCCTGGCGCGTGGAATCGTACTGGGCCTGGAGCGAGCCCAGGCGCACTGCCAGCTGATGGGCATGATCCTTGTGTTGGCGCGCTTCCTGGCGCACCCGATCGAGGCGTTCGCGCAAGCTGTCACGCTGGGCCAGGAGCAATTCGCGTTGTTCGGTGTCCAGCGCCATGGCGTCGAGGGCTTCCTGCAGTTGCAGGCGCGCCTCGCCGATCTGTTCGTGCTCCAGCGCTCGCTGCTCGCCCAACTCGGCGATTTCTTCATCGAGACGGGTGCGCCGCAGGGCCAGTTGTTCAACCTTGGCCTTGCCTGCGGACAGCTGCGCCTTGAGTTCGCCCTGCTGGCGCGCCTCGTCCTGCAACAACCGGCGCAGGTGTTCGCGACCGTTTTCCTGCTGGCGCTGTTGCGCCCGCAGGTTCTGCAATTCGGTTTCCAGGGCTTCGACGCTGGCCTCGCGCTCTTCGCGCTCGGCAACCAGACGCTGGATTTCCTGGCCACGGGCGAGCATGCCGCTTTCGGCCTCGCCGGCCCGGCGCACCCGCAGGAAATGCCGGCCGAGCCAATACCCGTCACGACTGATCAGGCTCTCGCCGACGGCCAATTGACCACGCAAGGCCAGCGCCTGCTCCAGGCTATCCACGGGTTTGACCTGACCCAACCAGGGCGACAAGTCAACCTGGGCCTCGACTTTGTCCAGCAGGCTTCCAGGGATCCGCACGCCATCGCCAGCCGGACTGAGCAGGCGCAAATCGCCTTGGGCAAACCCCGAGAGATCGAAGCCGGCGAAATCGTCCACCAGCACCGCTTGCAGGTCGGCGCCCAGCACGGTTTCCACCGCCAGCTCCCAGCCCGCGTCGACTTTCAACCCCTCGGCCAGACGCGGGCGTTCGGCCAGATGTTGGTCGCGCAACCACTCGGCCGTGCCGGTGCCGGGGTCCAGCGCGGCCTGCTGCAAGGCTTCCAGCGAGGCCAGGCGGCCGTTGAGGCGCTGCAGTTCGCCCTGGGCCTGCTGCTGGTTCTGCAAGGCCAGTTGCAAGGCTTGGCGCAGTTGTTCCAGCCGCTCGACCTGGGCGTCTTCGCTGGCCTGCAAATCTTCCAGGGTCGCTTCGCTGGTGGCGAGCTGCTCGCTCAGGTCGAGGATCGCCGCGTCTTCCGGATCCGCAGCGAGCAACGCCCGCTCTTCAGCCAGGCGCCGTTGCCGTTCAGCCAAACGCTCCATGCTGGTTTCGAGCTGCTGGATGCGCGACTGCTGCACCTCGGCCTGGCGCCGCGGTTCGGCGGAGGTCAAGTTGAAACTGTCCCACTGCTCCTGCCAGCCGTGCATGGTCAGCTCGGCTTCTTCCAGGGCTGCCGCGGCCTCTTCGGCGGCGGCGCTGGTGATTTCCTGTTCCGGCACAAGACGGTCAAGCTCTTCACCAAGGGTCAGCAACAAGGTGCGGTCGTGGCCCAGGTGGGATTCGGTTTCCAGGCGCGCGCGCTCGGCTTCCTTCAAATCGTCCTGCAACTGGCGCAAACGCTGCTGGCCGTGCTGGATACTCTGTTCGACCCGGGCAATGTCGCCACCCACCGAATAGAAGCGTCCCTGCACCAGATTGAAGCGCTCGGACAGTTCGTGGTGCCCGTCGCGCAGGCGCTCGATGGCGGCATCGGCATTGCGCTGCTCGGCCACCAGTGCTTCGAAACTGACTTCCTGGTTGCCGATGATCGCCTCTCGCTGGCCGACCTGTTCGTTCAACGCCTGCCAGCGCAAGGCCGACAGCTGGGCCTTGAGCTGGCGCTCTTCGCCCTTGTATTCCTGATACTTCTTGGCGGCCTCGGCCTGGCGATGCAGTCGTTCGAGCTGACGTTCGAGCTCCTCGCGCAGGTCGGTCAGGCGCGCAAGGTTCTCGTGGGTACGGCGGATGCGGTTTTCGGTTTCCCGGCGCCGCTCCTTGTACTTGGAGATGCCGGCGGCTTCCTCGATGAAATTACGCAGGTCTTCCGGCTTGGCCTCGATCAGCTTGGAGATCATGCCCTGCTCGATGATCGAGTAGCTGCGCGGGCCCAGGCCGGTGCCGAGGAAGATGTCAGTGATGTCGCGGCGACGGCATTTGGTGCCGTTGAGGAAATAGCTGTTCTGGCTGTCGCGGGTCACTTTGCGACGAATGGAGATTTCCGCGTAGGCCGCGTATTCACCGATCAACGTGCCGTCGGAGTTATCGAACACCAGTTCGATACTGGCCTGGCTCACCGGCTTGCGACTGGTGGAGCCGTTGAAGATGACGTCGGTCATCGATTCGCCGCGCAGGTTCTTGGCCGAGCTTTCGCCCATCACCCAGCGCACGGCGTCGATGATGTTCGACTTGCCGCAGCCATTGGGCCCGACCACCGCCGCCATGTTACTGGGGAAGTTCACCGTGGTCGGGTCGACGAAGGATTTGAACCCCGCCAGCTTGATGCACTTGAGCCGCACGTCAGGCCGCCGTCAGGGCCGAAACCACCAGATCGCAACTGCGCTGGGCATAGGCCGTCAGCACGATGCGGATCTGCGGCAGATCGCGGGCCAGCACCGCAACAAGCAGGCGCTGGAACAGGTCGAGGAATTCGCTCATTTCAGCCTTGCGCTGTTCAAGTGCCAGGAAGTAGGCGCGACTCATCGCCGGTTGCAGGTTCTCGACGGTCTCTTGCAGATACGGATTGTCGGCAAACGGATAGGCCGCGCGCATCACGCTGAAGCTTTCATCGACGAAGGTGCGGATGTCCTGGCGCTCGTAAGCTTGCTGGAGGCGTTGCTGGATCGCCACGAACGGGGCCATGTCGGCCTGTTCCTTCCAGCCATGAGCCACCGCGTTGCCCAGCAGGATGTAGAGCTCGCTCATCAAGGCGCACAGGCTGCGCACCTTGTGCTCGGTAAGCTCGGTGACGTGGGCGCCACGGCGCGGCAGGATAGCGATCAGATGACGCCGCTCGAGGATCAGCAAAGCCTCGCGGACCGAGCCGCGACTGACATTGAGCGCCAGCGTGACCTTCTGCTCCTGGATGCGCTCTCCCGGTTTCATTTCGCCGCGAATGATGCGTTCGGCGAGGTAATGGGCGATTTGCTCGGCGAGGCTGTCCGGGGCCTTGAACGTCATGGTTGTCCTTCAAACTCTTCGATCTGCACAAGCGGCGCAGTGTAGCGCACTCGATACGTCATGGCGCAGGGCCTGCACCGGGTTTTTGGCACGATATAAGCAAAAACTTCAGGAGTTTGTACCGAAACAAAAAACTGTGGGAGCGAGCTTGCTCGCGATAGCGGTCTGTCAGCTTGCATCCATACTGAATGTAACGCCGTCATCGCGAGCAAGCTCGCTCCCACAGGGCTCTACAGTGTCCATAGGTCATTGTGTATCGACAAAACAGCTTTTCTTGACCTTTAAGTCAGAAAATCGTTGACCGAAAAGTCAGAACTGCTAAATTCAGCCCACGTCGATACAACAATAATGAATCTGCGAGGCCTTCCGTGATCCAGTTTTTACTCAACCAGGAACTCCGTAGCGAGCACGCCCTGGACCCGAACCTGACCGTGCTCAACTATCTGCGCGAGCATGTTGGCAAACCCGGCACCAAGGAAGGCTGCGCCAGCGGCGACTGTGGCGCATGCACCGTGGTGGTGGGCGAACTGGAAACGGACGCGAACGGTAGCGAGCGCATCCGCTACCGCAGCCTCAATTCGTGCCTGACCTTCGTCTCGTCGCTGCACGGCAAGCAACTGATCAGCGTCGAAGACCTCAAGCACAATGGCCAGTTGCACAGCGTCCAGCAGGCGATGGTCGACTGCCACGGCTCGCAATGCGGTTTCTGCACCCCGGGCTTCGTCATGTCACTGTTCGCCCTGCAAAAGAACAGCGAACAACCCGACGCCCACAAGGCCCACGAAGCCTTGGCCGGCAACCTGTGCCGCTGCACCGGCTACCGGCCGATCCTGGCGGCGGCCGACCAGGCCTGCTGCGGCAAACAACCGGACCAGTTCGACGCCCGCGAAGCCCAGACCATCGCCCGCCTGAAAGCCATCTCCCCGACCGAAACCGGCGAGCTCAACAGCGGTGACAAGCGTTGCCTGGTGCCGCTGACCGTGGCCGATCTGGCCGACCTCTACGACGCCTATCCGCAGGCGCGGCTACTGGCTGGCGGCACCGATTTGGCGTTGGAGGTCACGCAGTTTCACCGCACCCTGCCAGTGATGATCTACGTCGGTAACGTCGCCGAACTCAAGCGCATCGAGCGTTTTGAGGACCGTTTGGAGATCGGCGCCGCCACCGCGCTTTCCGATTGCTACGAGGCACTGAAAACCGAATACCCGGACTTCGGCGAATTGCTGCAGCGTTTCGCCTCGCTACAAATCCGCAACCAGGGCACATTGGGCGGCAACATCGGCAACGCCTCGCCCATCGGCGACTCCCCGCCCCTGCTGATCGCCCTCGGCGCGCAGATCGTGCTGTGCAAGGGCCAGACCCGCCGCACCCTGGCCCTGGAAGACTATTTCATCGACTACCGGGTAACTGCCCGCCAGGAAAGCGAATTCATCGAAAAGATCATCGTGCCCCGAGCCAGCGCCGAAAAGACGTTCCGCGCCTACAAGGTTTCCAAGCGCCTGGACGATGACATTTCCGCAGTGTGCGCGGCGTTCAACCTGCGTCTTGAAAACGGTCTGGTGGAGGACGCGCGTGTCGCCTTCGGCGGCATGGCCGCAACACCCAAGCGTGCCAGGCACTGTGAAGCCGCACTGATCGGCGCGCCGTGGAACGACAGTACCGTCGAACGCGCCTGCGCGGCCCTGGCCGAGGATTTCACGCCGCTGTCGGACTTCCGTGCCAGCAAGGAATACCGTCTGCTCAGCGCCCGCAACCTGCTGCGCAAATACTTCATCGAGCTGCAAACGCCGCACATCGAGACTCGGGTGACCGCTTATGTCTAACCATCACGCCGTAGAGAAGACCCAGGCCGAACTGGCCGAGCTGTTCGCTCGTGACCTGACCACGGGCGTGGGCCGCAGCGTCAAGCACGACAGCGCCGCAAAACACGTGTCCGGCGAGGCCCAGTACATCGATGATCGGCTGGAATTCCCCAACCAGTTGCACGTCTATGCCCGGCTGTCGGACCGCGCCCATGCGCGGATCCTGCGTATCGATACCACGCCCTGCTATGCCTTCGAAGGGGTGCGCATCGCCATTACCCATCAGGACATACCCGGCCTGAAGGACATTGGGCCGTTGTTGCCCGGCGACCCGCTGCTGGCGATCGATGACGTACAGTTCGTCGGCCAACCGGTACTCGCCGTGGCGGCCAGGGATCTGGAGACCGCACGCCAGGCAGCCATGGCCGCGATCATTGAATATGAAGACCTCGAACCGGTGCTGGATGTGGTCGAGGCGCTGCGCAAGCGGCACTTCGTGCTCGACAGTCACACCCACCAGCGCGGCGATTCGGCCACGGCGCTGGCCACCGCCGAACATCGCATCCAAGGCTCGCTGCACATCGGCGGCCAGGAACACTTTTACCTGGAGACCCAGATTTCCTCGGTGATGCCCACCGAAGACGGCGGCATGATCGTCTACTGCTCGACCCAGAACCCCACCGAAGTGCAGAAGTTGGTGGCCGAAGTGTTGGGCGTGTCGATGAACAAGGTCGTGGTGGACATGCGCCGCATGGGCGGCGGCTTTGGCGGCAAGGAAACCCAGGCCGCCAGTCCGGCCTGCCTGTGCGCCGTCATCGCGCACCTCACCGGCCAGCCGACCAAGATGCGCCTGCCCCGGGTGGAGGACATGCTGATGACCGGCAAGCGCCATCCTTTCTATATCGAATACGACGTTGGCTTCGACGACACCGGACGCCTGCATGGCATCGCCTTGGAACTGGCCGGCAACTGCGGTTGCTCGCCGGACCTGTCGGCCTCGATTGTCGACCGGGCGATGTTCCATGCCGACAATGCCTACTACCTGGGCGATGCGACCATCAACGGCCATCGCTGCAAGACCAACACCGCGTCGAACACCGCTTACCGTGGTTTCGGCGGGCCCCAAGGCATGGTCGCCATCGAAGAGGTGATGGATGCCATCGCCCGGCACCTGGGGCTCGACCCGCTGGCGGTGCGCAAGGCCAACTACTACGGCAAGACCGAGCGCAACGTCACGCACTACTACCAGACCGTCGAGCACAACATGCTCGAGGAAATGACCGCTGAACTGGAAGAAAGCAGCCAGTACGCCGAGCGCCGCGAAGCGATCCGCCGCTACAACGCAGGCAGCCCGATCCTCAAGAAGGGCCTGGCGCTGACGCCGGTGAAGTTCGGCATTTCCTTCACCGCCAGTTTCCTCAACCAGGCCGGGGCTCTGATCCACGTCTACACCGACGGCAGCATCCACCTGAACCACGGCGGCACGGAAATGGGCCAGGGGCTCAATACCAAAGTCGCCCAAGTGGTGGCCGAGGTGTTCCAGGTGGAAATGGACCGCGTGCAGATCACCGCGACCAATACCGACAAGGTCCCGAACACCTCGCCCACCGCCGCGTCCAGCGGCGCCGACCTGAACGGCAAGGCCGCGCAGAATGCCGCCGAAACCATCAAGCAACGCCTGGTGGAATTCGCCGCGCGGCAATACAAGGTCAGCGAAGAAGACGTGGAATTCCATAACGGTCACGTGCGGGTGCGCGATCACATCCTGACCTTCGAGGCGCTGGTACAACAGGCCTACTTCGCCCAGGTCTCGCTGTCGAGCACCGGGTTCTACAAGACCCCGAAAATCTACTACGACCGCAGCCAGGCCCGTGGCCGGCCGTTCTATTACTACGCCTTCGGCGCCGCGTGTGCCGAGGTGATCGTCGACACCCTCACCGGCGAATACAAGATGCTGCGCACCGACATCCTCCACGACGTTGGCGCCTCGCTGAACCCGGCCATCGACATCGGCCAGGTCGAGGGCGGTTTCATCCAGGGCATGGGCTGGCTGACCATGGAAGAACTGGTGTGGAACGACAAGGGCAAGCTGATGACCAATGGCCCGGCCAGCTACAAGATCCCGGCCGTGGCCGATATGCCGTTGGACCTGCGGGTGCGACTGGTGGAAAACCGCAAGAACCCCGAAGACACGGTCTTCCATTCCAAGGCCGTGGGCGAGCCGCCGTTCATGCTCGGCATCGCCGCGTGGTGCGCCATCAAGGACGCCGTGGCGAGCCTGGGGGATTATCGGCAGCAACCGAAAATCGATGCGCCGGCGACGCCGGAGCGGGTGTTGTGGGGGTGTGAGCAGATGCGTGGGTTGAGGGTGGTCAAGGCTGAGGAAGCTGAAGCCGAAGTGGCTTCGCTCTAGACCGCGGCGCGGCCAATCGCGAGCAAGCTCGCTCCCACAAGGGATTTGTGAACACCGATCCAATGTGGGAGCGAGCTTGCTCGCGATGAGGCCGGAACAGACAACAAAGATGTCGAGGTGAATATGTACAACTGGATCAGCGCCCTCGCCGACCTGCAAACCCGCGGCGAACCCTGCGTGCTGGTGACGATCATCGAGGAGCTCGGCTCCACCCCGCGCAATGCCGGCTCGAAGATGGTCATCAGCGCCCGCCAGACATTCGACACCATTGGCGGCGGTCATCTGGAATACAAGGCGATGGAGATTGCCCGGCAGATGCTTGCCAGCGGCCAGCAGAACACCCATCTCGAGCGCTTCAGCCTCGGCGCCAGCCTGGGCCAGTGCTGCGGTGGCGTTACCGTGTTGCTGTTCGAACCCATGGGCCAGGTCCAGGCGCAGATTGCCGTGTTCGGAGCCGGTCATGTCGGCCGCGCCCTGGTGCCGCTGCTGGCGAGCCTGCCTTGCCGGGTGCGCTGGATCGACTCGCGGGAAGCGGAATTTCCTGAGCAGTTGCCCCACGGCGTACAGAAAATCGTGACTGAAGACCCGCTGGACGAAGTCGATGAGCTGCCCGCCGGCAGCTACTGCATCGTCATGACTCACAATCACCAGCTCGATCTGGAACTGAGCGCCGCGATCCTCAAGCGCAACGACTTTGCCTACTTCGGCCTGATCGGCTCGAAGACCAAACGCGTCAAGTTCGAACATCGCCTGCGTGATCGCGGCTTCGACAGTGGCGCCCTGCAGCGTATGCGCTGCCCGATGGGCATCGGCGAAGTCAAAGGCAAGCTGCCCGTTGAAATCGCCATCTCCATCGCCGGCGAAATCATCGCCACCTACAACGCAGATTTCGGCCAGCACACCTCCCGCGCCGAACCCATCGCCAGGTTGCTGCCGGTTTCGCGCCGCAGCCAGCGTTAATCCCGTTATCGAGAATTCCCATGCCCCTGACACGCAAAGCCTACCGCGCCGCCCTGCTCCACAGCCTCGCCGATCCGGCCGAAGTCGGTATCGAGGCGTCCTATGAGTATTTCGAGGATGGCCTGCTGGTAGTGGAAAATGGCCTGATCAGCGCTATCGGCCACGCCAGCGATTTGTTGCCGACCCTTCCGGCGGATATCGAGATCACGCACTACCAGGACGCCTTGATCACTCCCGGCTTCATCGACACCCATATTCACCTGCCGCAGACCGGCATGGTGGGCGCCTATGGCGAGCAGTTGCTGGATTGGCTCAATACCTACACGTTCCCCTGCGAAAGCCAGTTCGCCGACCCGGCCCACGCCGAGGCGGTAGCGGACATTTTCGTCAAGGAACTGCTGCGCAACGGCACCACCACAGCCCTGGTATTCGGCAGTGTGCACCCGCAATCGGTGAATGCATTTTTTGAGGTAGCCGAGAAACTCGACCTGCGGATGATCGCCGGCAAGGTCATGATGGACCGCAACGCGCCGGACTACCTGGTCGACACAGCCGAATCCAGCTACACCGAGAGCAAGGCGCTGATCGAACGCTGGCATGGCAAGGGTCGCCTGCATTACGCCGTGACCCCGCGCTTCGCGCCGACCAGCACGCCGGAGCAACTGGCCCTGGCTGGCCAGTTACTCGGCGAATACCCGGACCTGTACATGCAGACGCACATCAGCGAGAACCTGCAGGAAGTGCAATGGGTCAAGGAGCTGTTCCCCGAGCGCAAAGGCTACCTGGACGTCTACGACCACTACCAATTGCTCGGCGAGCGCTCGGTGTTCGCCCATGGCGTGCATCTGTGCGACGAAGAATGCGCACGCCTGGCACAAACCGGTTCGGCCATAGCGTTCTGCCCGACCTCGAACCTGTTCCTGGGCAGTGGCCTGTTCAACCTGCCGATGGCCGAGAAGCACAAAGTCAATGTGGGCCTTGGCACCGACGTGGGCGGCGGAACCAGTTTTTCGCTGCTGCAAACCCTGAACGAAGCCTACAAGGTCATGCAGTTGCAAGGTGCGCGACTGAGCCCGTTCAAATCGCTGTACCTGGCCACCCTTGGAGGCGCCCGCGCCTTGCGCCTGGAAGACCGGATCGGCACGTTGCAGCCGGGCACGGACGCGGACTTCCTGGTGCTGGACTACAACGCCACGCCGCTGTTGAGCTATCGCCTGAAGCAGGCCAAGGACATGGCCGAGCGGTTGTTCGTACTGATGACGCTTGGGGATGACCGGGTGGTGGCGCAGACTTATGCGGCAGGCCGGCTGGTGCACCAGCGCTAACTTTCAGCGCCTGCCAGACCGCTTTCGCGAGCAGGCTCGCTCCCACAGGGTTGCCTGACCCCAGAAGCCAGATTGGTGTCCAACTTTTTGGAGACAGTCCAGGATCAGTGTGACCAACACAAATCCACTGTGGGAGCGAGCCTGCTCGCGAAGGGCGCGCCTCGGCATCGCTGACTCAACTCAATCAGAGCTTGGCCGTCGACCGCCCCGGCTTCTTGCTCTGCAACAAATGCGAAAACACCGCATGCAAGTCATCCGAAGCACTTTCTTCGTCGAGGTTGAGCTTGCTGTCGATGTGATCCATGTGATGCATCATCAGGTTCACCGCCAGGGCTGCGTCACGGGCCTCGATGGCGTCGATCAGCTGGGTGTGTTCGTCATAGGAACAGTGGGAACGGTTACCGCTTTCGTACTGGGCGATGATCAACGAAGTCTGTGATACCAGGCTGCGCTGGAAGCTGATCAGCGGCGCGTTTTTTGCCGCCTCGGCCAGCTTGAGGTGGAACTCGCCCGACAACCGGATACCGGCGCCACGGTCCCCCCGGGAAAAACTGTCGCGCTCGTCGCTGACCATTTGCCGCAGCTCGGCAAGCTGTTCGGCGCTGGCGTGCTGTACCGCCAGCTCAGTGATTGCCTTCTCCACCATGCGCCGGGCAAAGAATACCTGGCGTGCCTCTTCAACACTCGGGCTGGCGACCACCGCACCGCGATTCGGGCGCAGCAGCACCACGCCTTCATGGGCCAGGCGCGACAGCGCGCGACGAATGATGGTGCGACTCACCCCGAAAATCTCCCCAAGCGCCTCTTCGCTCAACTTCGTGCCAGGCGCCAGACGCTGTTCGAGGATCGCCTCGAAAATGTGTGCGTAGACAATATCGTCCTGGGTTCCGCTGCGGCCGGCTTTGCCTGCTCGCGGTTGTTTCTTGAGGGGTTGCAACTGTTCGTTCATGGGCACTCGAGTCGGGAGAACTGCGGCGATTTAACCGTGACTGTAATACGGCACAGCGGGTCGCTGGCAAGTATCGCGTAATAAACACGGCGATTGTACACAACCTCTGATGGCAACACGACTGTACGGCTCTTTGCGGGCATGGCTGTATTGCAATCGGCAACTGCGTTGAGTTTAGGCTTGATCCGGCAATCCGTGGCTCCGCCAGTCCAGCCAATCTACAACAAGGACAACCGCTCACCATGACCGAAATCAGCACCGCGCCACTTCGCCCCCTGGCCGATACCTCGCCCTCGGCCATCGTCGCCGGTTTCATCGCCATGATGACCGGCTACACCAGCTCACTGGTACTGATGTTCCAGGCCGGGCAGGCGGCGGGGCTGACCAGCGGGCAGATTTCATCATGGATCTGGGCCATCTCCATCGGCATGGCGGTGTGCTCCATCGGCTTGTCGCTGCGCTACCGCACGCCAATCACCATCGCCTGGTCAACACCCGGCGCAGCCTTGTTGATCACCAGCCTGGGCGGCGTGAGTTATGGCGAAGCCATCGGCGCGTACATCACCTGTGCGGTGCTGGTGACGATCTGTGGCCTGACCGGCAGCTTCGAGCGCCTGGTCAAACGCATTCCGGCTTCGCTGGCGGCCGCGCTGTTGGCGGGAATCCTGTTCAAGATCGGCAGCGAAATATTTGTCGCCGCGCAACATCGCACCGGCCTGGTGCTGGGGATGTTCTTTACCTATCTGATCGTCAAGCGCCTGTCACCCCGCTATGCGGTATTGGCCGCGCTGCTGGTCGGCACCGCCTTGTCGGGCTTGCTCGGGCTTCTCGACTTCAGCGGTTTCGCCCTGGAAGTGGCGACACCGGTCTGGACCACGCCAGAATTTTCTTTGGGGGCCACCATCAGTATCGGTATCCCGCTGTTCGTGGTGGCGATGACCTCGCAGAATATGCCCGGCATCGCCGTGCTGCGCGCCGACAGCTACAACGTACCGGCCTCGCCATTGATCACCAGCACCGGCGTTGCGTCGCTGTTGCTGGCGCCATTTGGTTCCCATGGTATCAACCTCGCCGCCATCAGCGCGGCGATCTGCACCGGGCCACATGCCCATGAAGATCGCGACAAGCGCTACACGGCGGCCGTCTGGTGCGGGATTTTCTACGGCTTTGCCGGGGTCTTCGGCGCCACGCTGGCGGCGCTGTTCGCTGCGCTGCCCAAGGAGTTGGTGCTGTCCATCGCGGCATTGGCGCTGTTCGGCTCGATCATCAACGGCCTGAGCATCGCCATGAGCGAAGCGAAGGAACGGGAAGCGGCGTTGATTACCTTCATGGTCACGGCGTCGGGGTTGACGCTGTTTTCCATCGGCTCGGCGTTCTGGGGGATTGTCGCGGGGGTGGTGACTTTGCTCATCCTGAACTGGCGGAGTGCCTGAATATTGAAAGCTTCGCGAGCAGGCTCGCTCCCACATTGGGTCGGTGTTCACACATCCCCGGTGGGAGCGAGCCTGCTCGCGAAAGCGGCCTGAAGGACAATAATTACCCAACCGACAGGCACAAAAAAACCGGCACCCAAACGGGTTGCCGGTTTTTTCAGACCATCAAGCCTTGTTGATAGGCTTTTCCGGATACCAGACATCCATCAGCGGGCTGACTTCAACACTGGTCAGCTCAGGACGGGCCTTGAGCCAGGCTTCAACGGCAGCGCGCTGCTCTTCGGTCACCGAGCCACGCTTCTGCAGGCAGACCAGACCATAGTCGTCACCGCCGACATAGCCCAGGCCATTGGCTTCCATGGCTTCTTTCAGGAAAGCGTCGAGGAAAGCGTCAATAGCCTCATCGGCCAGATCTTCTTTGAAATCCAGGTTCAGTTCGAAACCCAGCTCTTGAAATTCATCCACGCACAGCTTTTTGCGCAGACGCTGGGAACGGTTAGTCGCCATTGGAACAATCCTCATAAGTAATAACGGCCGGCACTTTACCAGTTTGGTGCGTCGATTGCCCGACTGATCGGGCAAGTCCGCCTACCGCCGGTAAAAAAATACCGCTTCGCTGGGCTTGGGCACGGCACAAGCCGTTGCGCCTTGGGGCATAATGCCGACACTTTCATGACCGTTGAGGGCGTTCATTTTCATGTCCTCGTTCTTTTCCCCCTCGCCTGTAGGGTTTTATTTCACATGATCAAATCTTTGCGCCCATTGCTTCTGGCCAGCCTTCTTCTTCCTTTGGCCCTGCCTGTCACCACTCAAGCCGCCACCATCAACACCGCCCTGTCGCCGAATGTGCAAAAGGCCCTGAAAAACAGCAAACTGCAAGACAACGCCCTGTCCCTGGTGATGGTACCGCTCAACGGCCCCGGCACCCCGACGCTGTATAACGCCGATGTCTCGGTGAACCCGGCGTCCACCATGAAGCTGGTGACGACCTACGCAGCCCTGGAAATGCTCGGGCCGAACCATCAGTGGAAAACCGAGTTCTACACCGACGGCACCCTCAGCGGGGGCATTCTCAACGGCAACCTGTACCTCAAGGGCGGCGGCGATCCCAAGCTGAACATGGAAAAGCTCTGGCTGCTGATGCGTGACCTGCGGGCCAACGGCGTGCAGCAGATTACCGGCGACCTGGTGCTGGACCGCAGCTTCTTCATCCAGCCGCAATTGCCCGAGTTCAACGACGACGGCAATGACGAAAACAAACCCTTCCTGGTCAAGCCCGATTCGCTGCTGGTCAACCTCAAGGCGCTGCGCTTCGTGGCCCGCAATGACGCTGGCCGGGTGCTGATATCGGTCGAACCGCCCATCGCCAGCATCCGCATCGAGAACGTGGTCAAGGCCGCCAACTCCAAGCAATGCACCGGTGGCGTGCGCTACAACCCGGTGGCCCAGGCGGACGGCAGCATGACCGTGACCGTCAGCGGCCAACTCGGCGAGGGTTGCAGCTCCCAGACCTACCTGTCGCTGCTCGACCATGCCACCTACACCGCTGGCGCCGTGCGAGCGATCTGGAAGGAGCTGGGCGGCAGCATCCAGGGCAGCGACCGCCTGGCCGCGACGCCTAAGAACGCCAAACTGCTGGCCCGGGCGTTCTCGCCGGATCTGGCGGAGATCATCCGCGACATCAACAAATACAGTAACAACACCATGGCCCAGCAACTGTTCCTGAGCCTGGGCGCGGAGTTTCGCAACGAGGCCGACGGCGACGATGCCAAGGCTGCGCAGCGGGTGGTGCGCCAGTGGCTGGCCAAGAAAGGCATCACCGCGCCGCACCTGGTGATGGAAAACGGCTCCGGCCTGTCCCGCGCCGAACGGGTCAGCGCCCGGGAAATGGCGGCGATGCTGCAGGCGGCATGGCGCAGCCCGTATGCGGCGGAGTTCATCAGCTCGATGCCCATCGCCGGCACGGACGGCACCATGCGCAAACGCCTAAAGACCACCGCCATGGCCGGCGAAGCGCACGTCAAGACCGGTACGTTGAACACAGTCCGCGCCATTGCCGGCTACAGCCGGGACATCAATGGCAATACCTGGGCGGTCGTGGCGATCCTCAACGATCCGAAGCCATGGGGCGCCTCCTCCGTGCTGGACCAGGTGCTGCTGGACTTGTATCGCCAGCCGAAACTGCCGCAGACGGCGTCGGTGCTCTGAGCCAGCCCCAACACAAGGCCGGATGGGTCTTGGGGTGAAGTTGGCTATCCCAACTGCACCTCGACCCGATCCCGCCCGGCCTGCTTCGCCGCGTACACACCTGAGTCGGCGCGCAACAGTAGCGCGTCGGCACCTTCGCCGACGCGCCAGCTGGCGATGCCAAAACTGGCGGTGATGGTACCAATGTCGTCGATCGGCGAACCCCGCAGGCCGTCCCATAACCCCAACGCCAGGGTGTAGGCACTTTCATTGTCCGTATCCGGGCAGAGCACCACGAACTCTTCACCGCCCAACCGGCAGAATACGTCCGTGCGGCGCAACCGTTGGGTGATGCGCTGGCAGACCGCCTGCAACACCCGATCACCCACCGCATGGCCATGCTGGTCGTTAATGCGCTTGAAGTGATCGATGTCGAGCATGATGACCGCCAGCTCGCCGGAGCCACGTTCAACCCGGGCCATCTCCGAAGTCAGGCGCTCCTGGAAATACCGTCGGTTGCGAATGCCGGTCAAGGCGTCGGTGATCGACAGTGCCCGCAGTTCTTCTTCCACGCGCTTGAGGTCGGAGATGTCCGAGACATAGCCGTGCCACAACACACCGCCGCCAGGCAATTGCTCGGGCGTGGCCTCTCCGCGTACCCAGCGCAGACCGCGCTGCGGCAGTTGCACCCGGTACTCTTCGCGCCACGGGCTCAATGTATCCGCCGAGATGCGGATCGAAGCACGCACCCGAGCGCTGTCCAGCGGATGGATGCGCGAAAACACCGCTTCGGCGTGCCGTACCAGCACGTCAGGCTCCAGTTCGTAGATGTCGCGGATGCCGTCGCTGGCATAGATCACGCTGAACTCACCGGTAAAGTCCATCTTGAACTGATAGATGCCGCCGGGGACATGGGCGCTGAGTTTTTTCAACAGCAGGTCCCGTGCGGCCAAGGCTTCGTGGACGCGCTTGCGTTCGGTGACGTCGATGCAAATTGCCAGGTGCCCGACCCACAACCCTTGGTCGTCGAGCACGGGCGTGGCCAGCATGTTGACCGTCAGGTGGCTGCCGTCGCGGCGCACCAGGGTCCACTCCCGAGCCTGTTGGCCGCCCTGCTCACCGCCTTCGAGCAGCATCGCATGGCACGTCGGGATTGGCTTGCCGAAACGCACGGCCAGCTGTGCGGCCCGATGCTGCAGCTCACGCGGAACGTGAAGACTTTCCAGGGTCATGCTCTGCAGGACATCGCAGCTGCGGTAGCCGAGCATCTGCTCGGCGCCGGCATTGAATGTGGTGATGACACCGCGCAGGTCGGTGGCGATGATCGCGACTTGCGTCGCGGCGTCGAGCACGCCCTTCAATTGGCCGTGGGTGCCGCGCAGTTCCGATTCCCGGGCATGCAGTTCCCGGGTGCGCTGTTCTACCAGCGCCAAGGCCCGCTGTCGCTGGCTGACCAACGTATACAGCAAGACGCTGAGCATCAGGCTGAGCAGCCCGCCCAACACCGTGACGCTCACAACGCTGGAATGATTGTTCGACAGGAACGCGAGACTGGGCCGCAACTCCACGCGGAAGTCATGATCGGCCAGGCGCAACATCCGGACCGCCGACAGCTCGCTTTTACCCGGTCGGTTGGATGTTTCGAACAGGACTTCCCAAGGGGTATCGTGGGCGGAATCAATCACACGCATCGTCAGACTGTCATCCTCCGCCTCCGGCAGCCCATCGGCGACCAACTGGCGCATGCTGATGGCCGCCACCACGTAACCGAACGGCTCGCTGGTCAGAGGCTTGAGAACGGGCGCCGCCAGCATCACACCTCGGGCAAAGGCCGGATCGCTCCCGATCAGATCAATGGGCTCGGAAACTACCAGGGCGTTACGCTGGCGCGCCCGTTCCAGCGTGGCACGGCGCAGGGGATGCGAAAGCAGATCCAGGCCCAGCGGCGCGCCATAGGATGGCTGGCTCTGGATATACAGCAGCGGCGCGTATTCATTCCGCTCAGCGGCCTGGCGCAGGATCCCGGCCTCGTCTCGTTCACGAACGGTAAAGGTAGTGGATACTTCGGCTCGTGCCTCTTGCTCGAATGCCTGGCGCTCATCCCGCAGCACCCGTGGCGCCCAGGCAAAGGCCCGGGTACGCCGCAAGAGTGCTTCGGTATAGCCATGGAATTCGGCGCCAGACACTCCCGCGGAGTTGGCAAAGAACCGCCTCAGACTGTCGAGACGTTGCTCCTGGTCCTGGAAACGCTCTTCGAGGCGGCTATAGCGTTCTTCGGCGAGCAATTCGAAGCGCTGGCGCAATTGCTGGTTGAACTGCTTCAACGTGCCCCAGGCCAACAAACCGGTCAGCAACAGGCCTGCCATCAGGACGACGCAAGCCACGAGCCATGCTGAAACATCTTCGCTGATAAAGCCCAGGATCCTGGGACGCACCTGATGTAATGCCATAAACATGACTCAGAAAGGACCAGGCATTGGTCCAGCCCCGGTCACACACTAAGTTATAGCTATTTGCCATTACTTTTGCCAGTCCCAAAAACGCCTGCAAGCCTTGAATTTCAAGGCTTGCATGGATCCAATCGACCGCCGGTCAGCGCGCCATGATTTTCCAGGCGCGGTGAATCTTGCTGTTTCGGGCAAAATCCGGGTCGATGGTCCCGGCGGTGATTTCCTCCACGGCGTAACGCTCGCAGAGGTTGTCCTCGAGCTGGAACTTGCGGAAGTTGTTGGAAAAATACAGCACGCCACCCGGCGCCAGGCGCGCCATGGCCAGATCCAACAGCTGGACGTGGTCGCGCTGCACGTCGAACACGCCTTCCATGCGCTTGGAGTTGGAGAACGTCGGCGGATCGATGAAGATCAGGTCGTACTCGTCGCGACTGGCTTCAAGCCAGGCCATGACATCGCCCTGCTCCAAGCGGTTCTTGTCGGAAAAACCATTGAGCGACAGGTTGCGCCGCGCCCAGTCCAGATAGGTTTTCGACAAATCGACGCTGGTGGTGCTGCGCGCGCCACCCTTGGCGGCATGGACGCTGGCGGTCGCGGTGTAGCAGAACAGGTTGAGGAAGCGCTTGCCGGCGGCCTCTTTCTGGATCCGCAAGCGCATTGGCCGGTGATCGAGGAACAATCCGGTGTCGAGGTAGTCGGTGAGGTTGACCAGCAGCTTCACGCCGCCCTCGTTGACCTCGGTGAACTTGCCCTGGGCGCTCTGGCGCTCGTACTGCTTGGTGCCGCTCTGGCGCTCGCGGCGCTTGATGACGACGCGGCTCTTGTCGACATTCAAGGCTTGGGGAATGGCCGCCAGCGCATCGAACAACCGGGCCGAGGCCTTTTCCGGGTCGATGGACTTCGGCGCGACGTATTCCTGGACGTGCACCCAATCGTGGTACAGGTCGATGGCCATGGAATATTCCGGCATGTCGGCATCATAGACCCGGTAGCAGTCGACGCCTTCACGCTTGGCCCACTTGCTCAGCAGCTTGAGATTTTTCTGCAGGCGATTGGCGAACATCTGCCCGCCTTCGCTCAACCGCGCCTGCTCGACCACAGGGGCTGGCGCCGGGGCCGGTTTGATCGGGTTGCCATTCTTGTTGTACTGGCGCTCTTGCGGTACTTCAGGGGTTTGATCGTAGACAGCCTGTTCACGCTCGGCCTGGCGTTGTTCCGGGGTGCGACGCTCGCCAGTGACGAACTGATCCGGAAGCACCTTGATCAGCAGCAACTTGCACGGCAAGGCGCCGTTCCAGAACGAATACTGCTTGTGGCTGCGAATACCCATGCGCTTGCCCAGGTCCGGCGCGCCAGTGAACACCGCGGCCTCCCAGTTCAGGCAGGCCTGGCGCAGGCGTTCACCGAGATTCTGATAGAGATAGAGCAGGCTCGCTTCGTCGCCCAGGCGCTCGCCGTATGGCGGGTTGCAGATCACCAAGCCCTTCTGGTTCTGGTCCGGGCGCGGCTCGAAGGTGGCGACTTCGCCCTGATAGATCTTGATCCACTCGCTCAGGCCCGCACGTTCGACGTTGTTGCGGCCCGGCTGGATCAGCCGTGGGTCAGCTTCGTAGCCGCGAATCCACAACGGTGGCTTGGCCAGCCCGGCGGCGGCGCGCTCGCTGGCTTCTTCGTGGAGTTTTTTCCATAACGCCGGCACGTGGCCGAGCCAGGCGGTAAAGCCCCATTGCTGGCGACGCAGGTTCGGCGCCATGTCGGCGGCGATCATTCCGGCTTCCACCAGGAACGTGCCGACGCCGCACATCGGATCCGCCAGCGCCCCGCCTTCGGCGGCAATGCGTGGCCAACCGGCGCGAATCAGGATGGCGGCGGCGAGGTTTTCCTTCAGCGGGGCGGCGCCCTGCTGCAAGCGATAGCCACGTTGGTGCAGGCTATGGCCCGAAAGGTCGAGGGACAGGATTGCTTCGCCACGGTCCAGGCGCAGGTGGATGCGCAGGTCCGGGTTGAGCTTGTCGATGGATGGCCGCTCGCCCGACGGCGTGCGCAGCTTGTCGACAATGGCGTCCTTGACCTTCAAGGCGCCGAAATGCGTGTTGTCGATGCCCGAGCCGTGACCGCTGAACTCGACCGCCAAGGTACCATCGGCGAGCATGTGGTCTTGCCAGTCGACATCCAGCACGCCGTGGTACAGGTCTTCAGCGTCCTTCATCGCGAAGCGCTTGAGCACCAGCAATACGCGGTTCGCCAGGCGCGACCACAGGCACAGGCGATAAGCCGTTTCCATGTCGGCGATGCCGCGAACGGCCGAGGTGTGCTCGCGCGCCTCTTCAAGGCCAAGCCCGACGGCTTCCTCGAGAAGCAGGCCTTCGAGGCCCTTGGGGCAAGTGAGGAAGAGTTCGAAACGATCGGACATGGGATTCCAGAGCCTTTGGCTAAGTGGGCCGGGCAACGCATTGCCGGGCCGGGTTCAATCAGGTGCTTTTCTCAAGAGCACCCGCGTGGCACGAACGTGTGCCGTTCCGTACTCGCCGCTCAGGTTCAAAGAGCTTAGATGCGAGGACAGATAGAAAATTCTGTGCAACAAATTGTGAAAAGTTGTCCCTTTCGTCGAATAGTACCCGAGTGCAACGGGGGGACATTCTCATTCGACATCGGCGACCGCCCTTCGGCGCAGGGCTGATCATACAGGGGTCTGACGCAAAAGCGGGCGCCGAACATGATGTTACTTATCGCACTAACATCTTTCTTGTTACGTGCTTATGACAAAACGATCATTCCATCCATGTGACGCTTTGGTTAGAACTCACCACAGGTTGACGTCGCAACGGCGTCAACACCCTTGGCTCGTCACGCCGGCAACGAGCCACCAACGGCAGAATGATTCTGCCCCGGCCTCGATAGAGGTCGACGCTAAGCAACAGTCAACAAGTGAGGGCAACACCCTATGAGAAGACTTAAGCGTGATCCGTTGGAAAGAGCATTTTTACGCGGTTACCAATATGGCGTTGGTGGTAAATCCCGTGAGCTTTGCCCCTTTACTCTACCGTCGGTACGTCAAGCCTGGATCAACGGCTGGCGAGAAGGACGCGGCGACAACTGGGACGGTATGACCGGCACTGCGGGTATCCACAGACTCAACGAACTTCACGCCGTCGGCTGACACAGGGCCCTGATAATCAAAAACCCGACAATCTGACATTCAAATCGTTTTAACCACGCACGTCCCATCCGGGCGGCGGGCTACGGCCCAGAGGGCTCCCTTGAGGAGCCCTTTTTAATGGGCTTCCCAAAACCCCGTGGCGAGGGAGCTTGCTCCCGCTGGGTTGCGCAGCAGCCCCATAAAAGCTGACGGGTATCAGCCTGGCACACCGCGGTGATGGGTTTGGGACTGCTGCGCAACCCAGAGGGAGCAAGCTCCCTCGCCACAGGGGGTCTGCTTCGCCTTCAAGAAAGGGTTAATCAACCCAACGCCGCAATCGCATCCACCGACTCGCGAATCAACGTCGGGCCCTTGTAGATGAACCCGGAATAAACCTGCACCAGGCTCGCCCCTGCCGTGATTTTCTCGGCGGCATGCCGGCCTTCGGTAATACCGCCCGCCGCGATGATCGGCAAGCGTCCCGCCAATTCGCCGGCCAGCACTTTCACCGTGTGGGTGCTCTTGTCGCGCACCGGAGCGCCGGACAGGCCGCCCGCCTCGTCACCATGCTCCAGGCCTTCTACACCTTCGCGGCCCAGCGTGGTGTTGGTGGCAATCACCGCATCCATGCCGGTCTCGATCAAGGCCTGGGCCACTTGGGCGGTTTCTTCGTCGCTCATGTCCGGGGCAATCTTGATGGCCAGCGGCACATGCCTGCCGTGCGTCACCGCCAGTTCCGCGCGACGTCGCGCCAGGTCGGCCAGCAGTTGCTTGAGCGAATCGCCGAACTGCAGGCTGCGCAGCCCTGGTGTGTTCGGCGAACTGACGTTGACGGTCACATAACTGGCGTGAGCGTAGACCTTGTCCAGGCAGATCAGGTAATCGTCGACGGCGCGCTCCACCGGCGTATCGAAGTTCTTGCCGATGTTGATCCCCAGCACACCCTTGTACCTGGCAGCAGCCACACGGGCCAGCAGATGATCGACGCCCAGGTTGTTGAAGCCCATGCGGTTGATGATTGCCTCGGCCTGCGGCAAACGAAACAGCCGTGGCTTGGGATTGCCCGGCTGCGGACGCGGCGTCACGGTGCCGATTTCAACGAAGCCGAACCCCAGCTGGGCGAACCCGTCGATGGCCGCGCCATTCTTGTCCAGGCCAGCGGCAAGGCCGACCGGGTTGGGAAATTCCAGGCCCATGACTGTCACCGGCAATTTTGCCGGGGCCTTGCACAGCAACCCGTTGAGCCCCAAACGTCCACCCGCGCCGATCAGGTCCAGGGACAGATCATGGGAAGTTTCCGGGGAAAGTTTGAACAGCAGTTCACGGGCCAGGGTGTACATGGGCGGCTTTGACTCGATCAGAGAAATGAGTCGGCGATTATAGCCGGGCCGGAATAGGCCAGGCGAGCAACCCTGTCAATAGAGCGCTATTTGATAGTCCAGTCCCCCGGAAGCGCTTGATGCTTGAACAGCCATAACAGCCACGCGCCCCTCAATCATGCAGGATGAAAAATGATCCCATCGACTCCAGGCTTGATTACTTCATCTTTCCACCGATCAGGCGTCAACGCGAACGGTCCGACTACCAACGCCACGAACAAGCTTCACACGACTATAGAAATGGGCGATTGCAGCAGGGCCCACAGCGAGCTGCTCGAACACTTGAATGAGCCCGATCAGCGAATGGATCGACTGCGGGTGGACAACATCGTCCCGATACTGACAAGCGTCAACGATGAACTTGCCGATCTCATAGCGCAAAGCATGGAAAATGCTCCGATCAAGGTCCAGGAGCTGGTTCTTGACATACAAGCGTTGATGCAGGGCGTCCCCGACCGAATAAAAGACCGGAGCGACTACATCGTCCTGAATATCGAGAGTCCAGAGCTGTTCGATAACTCGATACACTCCGCAGAGCCCGAAACACTCATACAACGCGCCAAGATCCTCATGGATTATCTCGGCGAGCAGTTGGGCAAACTGGCCAGGAACGAATTCGAAGGCGACCTCGGACGCTGGGCCAGCAACCTGACCATTTCCACTGTGCGCACCGGGCTGGTTACCGGCACCTTGACGGTGCTCAGGCAGCTCATCGGGTTCACCGTGGAAAAAGCCTTGCAATCCAATGCCGCCTCGCCTCTGACTCGCAACGTTATCGGTGGGATAGCCCTGGCGATCGGCCCGGTACTGAACACCCTCGGCGCGATCCGGGACGAATGCAACGGAACTGCAAATGCAGAAACTCGCCTGGCTCGCCTCGCCGCATTCGCGCTGTCGATAGCCGCTTTCGCTGCCGCGATATCGGTACCAACCGTGCTGCCGGCATTGGCCTCCTTCGGTCCACAAATGGCCTTCTATACTTTTGCCCAGGACCTGGTGAACCTGTTTTGCCCGACCAAAGACAACACAACGGCCAACGCCAACGGCACGGCAGCCACCGGTGCGCTGAACGGCGCCCTTCAGTTCCTGTCCTTTACAGGCATGAACTACACCGCACCGCATTCCGGACCCGGATACGCGATGGCGCAAAGTCGCGAGCCACTACCGCCCGAGACGGAAGGCCTGGCCTTTCAACTTGCATCCTGGGCGGAACAGCAGGCGGGTATGACTCTCGATGCCAATCTATCGGTCGAGGCCCGGGCCAACCAGATCGTCGAGTCCCTGGTCCCGGTATTGGGGCACGATGTATTGCGGGGTGTTTTCAACGCCGGCGCCGAGGTCGCCGGGCAAGTGCTCGGGGGTGAAGTGACGCATTTCTTTCAGCCGAACGCTTCTGAAAAAGGCTACCGGCTTGATCCCCTCGCCCTACGAACCCCTACCACCGAGCAAGCGCTTGACCAATTGCTGTCCACCAACGCGATACGAACCTCCATGGGCCAAACGCTCAATGGCATTTTGATCTCGACGTCCCGATACTTTTCGACCCTGCCAATCCCGAAAGAAACGGTGGACCATATCGCCAATCTGTTGATTGCTGCCTTATTTTTCGTTGCGCGTGGGAGCAGCGTGTATATCAACCAACGCTCAGCGCCGTAACAACTTCTTCCAGAAAAACGCCTGCGCCTCGCTTCTCGCCAAGGCGCATGGCATTTACCACTCAGTCTTTTCCCAGGCCTCATCCCCCATCGGCTGGAATACCTGCCGCATGAAGTCCTTGGTGAACAGATCCATCGAGAACGCCAGGCCATTGGCGCCCGCGACTTCCTCATACAGGCATGAGTCCTTCAGCCCCCCATCCACCAGTCGAACCAAGACCTTCTGAGTAACCCCCAGCAACTCCTTGGCGGTGGGATACGCACGCGTCTCTCCATCTGCACCCAGTCGCGTGCGGATGAACTCGTAGATCGCTTTCTCCCCTTCCCCCTCCATCGCCAGCAGCAATTGATACAGCTGCTCGAACTGCGGATCCGAAGACGGGCTTTCTACCGCCGGCTGGCGAGCGGCAAGCAGCCGGGATTCCAAGGCCTCGACCGGCAGGCAGGCACTTGAATCCGGCACGCCGGCACCGGTCATTGCTTCAATTTTCACGGTGAACCTCGGCTTCTTCAGTGGGTGACGAATCTGCGGGTTGCTCGGCAAAACTCGAGCACAAGTCGATGAGCATCTGTCTCGATGTCTGGTCCAGGGCGCGGGCTGCCTCAGGCAGATTGGCGACTTTCGCCAACAGCCTTGGCTCCAGCCTTTGCCGGGCAGCTTCGACGTCAAACTCCAGCAGTTGGTCGGCGAGCCGCAGCACATAACGCTCTTGAGCGTGGTATTCCAGGCTCAGTCTGCCGGACCAGCGTTCACGCAAGTGTCCCAGCAGTTCGTTGCCTAGCGAACGGCAATGCAACGGCAGCAGCAAGTACAGTACCGGGTCAGAATCGTCTGGTAGCTGTGCCTGAAGCCAACGCTCAAGCATTTCATCCAGCCAGTGCGGGCTACTCAAAGCTTGCGAGAGCATCTCACCCGCCGCCCGGGACAAGTCCTTGCGCAATTGGAACGCCAAGGTTTGCGCCTCCAGCAAAGCTTCGGCCAGATGCCCGGTCGCGCGCAGGATGCCCTCGGCATAGCCCTGCTGGAACGCATTCGCGTGTACCACCTCGACGTCGCGGTGTGCCTGCTCGATGTACTCGCGCGCCCGACGCTGGGCCTCACGTTGCAAGGCGTGGCGGCGACGCGCAGCGACGATGTCCTCGCGCGCCAGGTACGCATCGCTGCTGGCAGGCAGGTCAGTCAGGGTTCGGATGGAGTCGAGCATGCTGCACCGCCAGGAAAAAAAGAGCTGGATCAGGTTTGGAGAGCGGCCATTGCCTGTGCAGGTGAACAACCGGCTCGGTGAATTGCAGGAGCAGGCGTTCCAGCAGCATGGGCGGAACCTGCCCGCTCCAGCTGCTTAGCGCGTTGAGACCGGCGGCATCGACCTGCTCCACTGAAACAGGCGAACCATCGTGCATCAGTGCGCCGCCACTACCGAAACCGTAGCAGGCGAACCGGCGGACCGGTTCCGCCAGGCGCAGCAGCGCCGCGCCGCGCGCCAGGCCGGGCATCAAGCGAGCGGCCCCGATCAACCTGGCGATGTAGGGCAGTTGTTGCCAATGACGAACCCATTGTTGCGCCACAGCCGTCAGCGGCGCCGGCGGTACCGCCGACCTTTGCAGGGCCAGCCCCTCCAGCACCATCCGATTGAGCAAGCTGCGCACTTGAGGCCCATCGAACCCGGCCGGGAGAACCAGCCGTTGCCGGTGCAGGTAGGCCAAAGGTTCGTCCTGGATCGCCTGCAAGCATTCATTGAACGACATCACCGCACCCTGCGCCTGACGACAGGATAGGCCAAGGCCGCGCCACCGATGGCCAGCGCAGCGGTTATCCCGATCAGCCACCAAGGCCAGTTCGACCGCCCTTGCGTGACCGCCACCGACGGCGCGACATGCTGGACAGGCGCGCGCCTGGACAGCACCACCGAAATGTTTTCGTAGCCGACCGCCGCAAAGCTGTTCTTGAGAAAACGCTTGATATCGGTAATCAGCAGTTGCGGTTCGACATCGCGCTCATGCAGGACCATCGCAGAAAGATGAATGGGCGGCGCGGCACGCCCGCCTTCCCCGGCATCCAGGTCGTAACTGACGTGCACCCGGGCGGAAACCACACCTTCAAGTACGCCCAACGATTGTTCGATACGCTGCTCCAACGCTGAATACAGCCGGGCTTTTTCCGCCCGGGGCGAGGCCACCAGAGCATCTGCGGGAAACATCTCGGCCACCTGCAGGCGTGGTCGCGACGGTAACGAATAGAGGTTGAGCAAATCGACCGCGGCCGCGAAGTCGCGCTGATCTATCTTCACTGCATAACCGGTTTTTCCGCTATCGACTTTAACCGCCACGACGTTGTTACGCTGCAGCACCGAAAGCACTTCGTTGGCCTGCTGCTGGTCCAGGCCTTCGAGCAGGCTGGGCTGTCGACACGCCGACAATGCGAGGCACAACAGGATCAGCCACGCGCCTGGCTTCATGATGCACGCAAAAGGGTTTCAGCCGTGCCTACCGCTTTGCGTACCAGCACGTTGAGCAAATTGATGTCGACGTTGTACTGCCCTGTCAGTTCCTGCAACTGTGCGAGCACTTCCGGGTCGGTGACATCGGCGCGCTGGGTCAACTGGTTGATTGCCGAAACTTCCTGCCCGCTGTTGACCGCCGAGCCGGCAAACGCCTCGATCAGTCGTGATTCAAGTGAAACGACCGGGACTTCTCCGGGGCTACGCAACTCGCTGAGGGATGACTGGGCGATGAGCGAAGGGGAAAGGTTCTGGATGGACATAGGTGCACCTGTGCAGGTGGCCATTGCCGTGGGGACAATGGCCAATGAAGAAGAGAACGCCTCAGCGCGCCGCCTGGATGATCGCCATGTCGATGTCCTTGAAGCCCTTGACCGTGTTGGTCTGGGCGTTTCGGAACACCGTGTACGATGAAAATGCGGCCTGGTATTCGGCAAGTTTCGTAGGATCGGAGGCATCCTTGGCGAGCTCTTTAAGGGCATCATCCAGGATTGTTTTGAGTTTTACGGCGCCAGACTCAAATGCGGCCGCTTGCTGGCCTAGAAAATCATCGTGAAATTCAGGAACCCTTATGGGCAAGGTATCGTTCATTCTTCACCTACTCTGTTTGTCTGGGAAAAATGCCAGGACGAAGCACTCGTCTTGACGTAGCCCTGCGGGCCGGTTTGAAACGACTTGCCCTTTAGCGCGTCGTCCTTCAGCTCGACTGTGAAATGCACATGACGATTACCCCACTGCCGGTAAAACTCATCGACGAACCCGCGCGCGGCGGCCAGCTCGTAGTCCTGCAGGTTGCCTGCGACGGCGAACGTGACGCCGCCCTCGTGCTCGGTCCGCTCGAAACCCAATGCAAGCCGTTCGAGACCACCTTGCGCCGCGTCGGCAAGCAGCGCGTCGTCCTGCATCTGCACCACGATGTCGCGGGCATACGGCGCCGCCGCGAGCAGCACTTCAAGTAACCCTGCCTGCTTTTCCGGTGTGAGCACATTGCGTTGCGCGCCGAGCAGCAGACGCGGCACCGAGGGGTCCTTGAGATCGAGGAAATGCCAAGCCAGTTGCGGATCGTGATCGACCAACAATTGCTCCAATCGACGGCGCTCCTGATCGATCAGCAACACCTGACCGGCCAAAGTGTCGTGACGCGTCAGTACCTGCCGACTCCAGCCGGCATCGCGTTCGGAAGCGACAAAGACATAGACCGAACCATCACGGCCGCGCAACACTTGCGCCTTCGTACTGGCCCCAGCGATCAATGCGTGGGTATCCGCCTCGGGCGTCGGCTCCGGCAGTCCCCAGAAACTTGTGGCGATCACCGACACAAGCAGCGCCAGCCCGCCGGCCGCCCAGCGCATCGACGGCGCAGTCCAGCTTGCGAAAGCGTCCTGATGAAGCGGCTCGCTGCCCGGCAGGGTGAAAAGTCCGGGAGCCCAGGACTGGTTTTCGGGACGCAAGGCAATTTCCAGGCCCCCCATCCAGACCCGGACCTGGAAGGCACAATGGCGTACCTCCACCGAATCGCCCAGCAGCCGCACCGGCGTTCCATCGGAAGTGGCCTGATCGGCCAATACCTCGAAATTGCATCCACCCTGTTCCAGCGGCACGTAGATCGTACTGACGGGAACGCTGGCGCAACGCGTTTCGTTCCCCAGCACCTGCGCAGGCCCGACCACAAACAAGGTCGAGCCTTCGCCCAGCGGGAACTCGGCACCCTGCAACGGACCGTTGAAGATCCGCAGGATATAGCGCTGTAGAACGGTGGCCGTCGGGACTGTCACTGTTGAAATTCCGGCGCAGACAAGTGAGCAAGCAGGGTAGGAAATCCGTCCGTGGACTTCCTGATGGGATTCTGTCGATCACGGCCTGCGCAGGATCAGAATTACCGACCCGCCGGGTCATTGGCACCGTCATTCCCGGGCTTGGGTGAACACTTGATAGCGCTGCCAGACCTTGCGCGCATAACGTATCCGCGCGGCCTGACGGTCGGGAGAGTTTCCCGCGTTGTAGGCGCCGACCGCCGTCCAGTTATAACCGTAACGCTTGATGAACCCGGCGAGCACCGATGCGCCGACCTCCACCGACAGGCAAGGTTCAGCCAGCAACCGTCGCTCGGTAATACCCCGCGCACGCAATCGGTGCAGGTGGATGCTGTTGATCTGCATCAGGCCGATATCACGCGTGCCATTGCCATTGCGGTTGATTACATCGGAGCGCCAAGAGGATTCGACGTCGGCAATCGCTTGCAGCAGCTCGGGCTCGATCGCATGCGCCTCGCCCGCCTTGCTCCAGCAGAAGGCGTGCGCCTGAGGCATGCTCACTATCAGACCCAGGTAAAGCGGCCAACGTAACCAGCGAGCCCCGCGCCGGCTCATGCCAGACAGCGCTCATGGACATGACGGCTGCCTCCCGGTTGCAGGTTCCGATACGCCCAGGCACCCACCGATTCGCCATCGCGCCCAAGCTCAATTCGAGCCTGCAAGGCTTGCGCCCGGACACACCCTGGATCATGTTGCAGGCACTTGTCGATACTCCGCGCAGCTTGATCGCTGCGCTGCCAGGACCAGTGGTGCCAGGCATGGAAATAGTGGACATCCGCCTGGTCGACCGACAACAGGCAGCGCCGGAATAACACTTGGGCCGCCTGATCGCAACCGCGCAGGCTGGTCAGCAGCGCCAGACGCGTCAATGCCGGGACGCTGTAAGGGTCCAGCGCCAACGCCTGGGAAACCGCCGAATGCGCTTCTTCGATGGCCCGCTCCGGCTCACCCAGTCCGATCATTACCTGCCCCAGCCAGACATCGGCCACACCGCACCAGGGCGGCGCATACCCGGCATCGAGCTTCAGGCAATGGCCGAACAACACCAGGGCGTCACGCAGACTTTTCGCAGTGTGTTGCTGTAAGCAGCACAGCCCATTGAGATAGGCCATCGCCACCGGATAAGACCCACAACGATCACCCACGGGGCGCAAGCCGGGCACACGCTGAGCAACCAGACAAGTCAGCGCGCCCAGCGCCTCCCCTCGGTCGAGGGCGTCCAGCGTTTGCCCATGCAGCAGCGCCTGGTCACCGCCACGAATCAATTCGACCGACCAGTGTCGCTGTTCACCCAAGCTGATATGACGCCCGCTCAGGCAATAATCTGCCGACAGTCGCCCGGCCAGCGACCGTGAATCCGCCGATACCAGGGCGGACGCGATCAGCCCCGAGGGAATGACGTGCAGCGCCTCGCCGAATGCCGTGGTCAGTTGACGGATCATCAGGTCCTGCAGATCCAGCGCCGCCATCTCATCCAGGTGACGAAAAGGCAAAACCGCCAGCGACGGCGCTATCACCCTCGGCTGGTTCGGCACATCGAGCTCAACCACGCAACCGGTGAATCGATAACCCTGGCCGTAAACCGTCGCAATGTAATCCTTGTCCTCCCTGAACAATTTGCGCAGCGCATAGATACAACGGGTCAACGACTCCTCCGCCGCATCCATTCGCGGCCAGACATGGTCTAGCAGGTAATCCTTGTGGACGACCGTACCCGCCGACCGCAACAACTGGCGCAGCACCTGCAACTCTTTGGGTGGAACGTGAACTCCTTGTCCCTCTCGCATCAGCGTTCCATCGCTTTGCAATAACCAGCGGTCAAAAACATATGACTGAGCCGGTGTTTGATCAGTTGTACTGTCCATACACTAGCATTTCTCCATAGAAAGTTACTGAAGCGCGATCGAGCCCGGGGTGTGATCGGGCTCGGGAGACGAGCTGCGTGACTATAGGAAGATGTTTAGGAGGAGTCCGTAGGAGCTGGATGCTGTAGACGTAGGAAACCGCGACACGAACTGTGGGACCAAAACCTACCTGAGTTGCATCATCTTCACGCCTTCGGCACAACCAGCAGCACCTTGCAAAAATAATGGACGCAACATTAACCCCTTTCACAACACCATCAAGTTAGCTTCAGCGTGTACGGATTTTCCGACCTGGATTTTTCGGGTATGACTCGGATGGAATCAGCTTCATTGACTAACGTGTACAACACACCATCGTTTCTTCCTAAAACCAGCTCGTTCATCGTTCCGCCACCCTCCAGTGTTTTGATGACATCACTCAATCCAAAAGAGCGAGCATGGTTAAGGGGATGATCGGCAACGTTGACACGTGCATGCAGGTGCAACGTAGCGGTCACATCAGCAGGCGGAAAGTGGAAATACAACTGGACCTTATCGACATTGGCGTCAACATCGTAAGTCTCGGCCAAATGGCTGAGCACGTGCCGCTGCAACGCCTTCAACATTCCGATGTCTTCAGCACCCAAATCAAGAATCGAGGCCAGATACTTAACATCGGTACCTGCTTCTATGTCTGATAGCGTGCGCTTGTTATCGGTGTGATCGGCCTTGACCTGCGACTCTGCAAAACCAGTGGCGACGCCCATCTTTTCGATGAGTGACAGATTTTGATTGGGGTGAATGGCATAAGCGCCCAGGCATATACCGTTTCGCCGGTCCTTGAGCTCGGTGGGACTTGCGGAGAGAGCATTCAAATCAATATAAGGTGCATTCGGAAAAATCAGGAAGCCGTTGGAACCCGAACTCACGGGCGGCAGATAGGAAAAATATTCAGGACGACTTAAAAATATATCCAAGTCCTTGCCTGGGATCAGATCAAGAACATTCCTCAAGAAACTGGTGACACCTGAAATCTGATGATAAGTATCCCGCAGCGCGTTCAGACTATGCTCGTCAACGTTGAGTTTGGTGCACTCCGGCACCTGATATTTTACTGTCGCAGGGCCTTCATGGAATCTGAATACCCCATACTTATCCCCCGCCTGAGGGTCCGAAATATATAAACCGGTCTTGAGATTGATATGACCCTCTGGACTTCTATGGGCAAAAATTATCGATGATTCCTGAGCCTGGGCTTTGGCCACATGATCAAGGTTCAGATCAATCCCATATTTATCAACGATGCTTTTGAACTCTCGCGACGAGTTCTTCACAACCACCAATTTTTCGCCGAGACTGCCCTGCTCGTTTTTTTGCGCCAATGGGCCAAGACCCATCAGGCTAGCTGATCGACTAAAATTTACGCTACCTAACGTCATCATACTTCCTTGCAATTTAACCAATTAATTAAACAGCTTTGCATCAAACAAACTGCGCTGATGCAATTCAAGGACCCAACATCGCCTTCAACATCTCCGCAAACTGATTCAAATGCGCCGACAACGTCTTGTTGAAATTATCGTGATATGAATTCGCGTTCGAATATTTCTGCGTCAAGGACTGCAGCATGTTTTTCATGCGTTCTTCCTGGGCGTTGAAGCCGGTTTGCCAGGCGTTGAACCTGGCGGTGTCCCACGTTACGGTGCCGCTGGACGGCAAACTGCCGGTCATACTCCAAAGCGGGCCTGTATCAATGACGACGCACCAGGTGCCATCGGCATTTTCCTTCAGACATTGCGGGGGCAGGCCCAGCGCCTTCAGCCACTTCTCTGCCTCTTCCTTGCTGGCTCCTTCATCACCTGGTTTCGGAAAAAGAACCGAGGCAGACTCCGGATGGGTGTACTTGGCGATAAGCTCAGTCAATGCGGCGTGCAATGCGCCCGCATTCAACTTGACCTCCTTCCCGTCGTTCGCCCCTTCGACCCAGTCCTTCATCATCGCAGTGATTTTCGAGTTGAACTCGGCGAAAAAGTCCGAGTAGGCCTTGATGATATGTTCATAGCCGGCAAGGTAGCCGTTCTTGATCAGGTCGATCAGGTCACGCAATTTCTTGAAGAAGTCCTCGGGTTCCTCGGTATTGAACGCACCGATTTCCGGCGGGGTCCGCTGTTCATACAGGTTGTTCAGAATCTTGTCCTGCATGTCTGCCAGTTGCTGAAGCTGCCCCTCGCTCAGGGACGCCGTCTGGATGCTGTAGGTCATCACGGCGAAACACTGCTGCAGTTGCTGCGCCCACATTTCGTAGCGCGCCCCCTTGGCCTGCCCGGTCGACCCCTCGAGTGCACGATCGAGACGTCGATCGAGTTTTTTTACCGAACGTTCCAGCGAGTCCGCCAGATCAAATCCCGGCCTGACGGCGGCGGGCATTTCGGGGGGTGTCGGTGGCGGGGCTGCGGTGTTCGGTTCGGTGAGTCGCTGGTTGGTTGGGGTGGACCCTTGAATGATCATCTGATTGACTCCTAGGCCGTCAGGGCACGAATGACATCGCTGCGCGATTGAAAGAGCTGCATCACCATCTCCATCAGTTTTTGCACCAGCGCCGCTTCCGCTGCGTCTTTCTGCCCAACCTCATCGCCCAAGGTCTTTTGGCTGGTCTGGGCGCTCTGCATCAACACCTCCTTTTCCCGCGCCGCGTGCTCGGCCATGCGTACCGTGTTCGCCACGACCTGGCTCATGCTCATCGACATGGCGTTGAGTGCGCGTCCGATTTCCAGTTTCTTCTCGATGCCCTTGCCCCCCATCTGGCTCAACCAGTCGGAGGTTTGGCCGACCTTCTGGGCCTTGAGGATTTCGCCGTCGAACCAGGCCTGTTCCTGCGGCGTTAGTGCCGAACCCTTGGGTTTGAAATCGACTGTCGTCGGGCGACCGAAGTCATCGAGTGTCTTGATCTTGTAAGTGGCATCCGGACTCCAGTCATTGCGCTCGCGCTCAAGCTTGAGGTCGCGCTCAACGTTGCCGGCATCCAGCGTGTTGCGCTTGTTCAGGTCGATATCCGCATGCTTGAGATTCTGGCCCTGGAAAGTCTTGACCATGGCGAAGCCTGCGATGGCGCCGGACACGACCGCGGACGTGATGGCGCTGTTGAGCGCCGCCCGGCCTGACTCGACGATAGCCGCCCCCTGGGCTTTGGCCGCCTCGGCGGCCATGACGCCGAAATGGCCGCGTAGCTGCGCGTTGGCGACCCGTGCGATGTTCAACGCGATAATCGCGGCCACCAGAACGTTGGCATGTTTCTCCCAGGCGCCCGGGTCAAACACCAGGTCGTTGCGCACGTCTTCGCCGACCATCGACAGGGCTTCATCGAAGTCCTTTCGATCGGATTCAGTAGGCTGAAAGGCGGCGATCCGGTTTTCCAGTTCCGTAACCGATGGCGTCGGAAACTGGCTGTCCTGGAGTACCTGCTTCGCGGTGATCCTGTCGAGCATCGGCGAACCCGCGAGGGACTTGTCCCGCGAAGGTCCGCTCGGCCCTGTGTCGTTGGACGAGTCGTGGTGAACGGCAGCGGGAACGATCCCGACCGTGGTGGTAATGAGGGTCATGATGGGTTCCTGTCGGATGGAATGTCAGACGTGCCGGGCCATTTGCAGGCTGACGGAATGGCTTCGCTGCAGGTCGGCAAACAGCTGTTCGATCTGGCGTGTTCGGGCCTGCATCGCCTGGCCGTAGTCATCGACCACCTGAGTGAGGTAGGTGGTGATTTCCTCGCTGATGGCCATGCGCACCCGCACATCGGCGAGGTGCACGGCCGCCTGGGCCTGGTGCTGGCCGCTCTTGATCTGTAATCCGCCTTGCACCGCCACGCTGCCGAATTCGGTGATTGCCTGGGTGATCTCCAGGTTGGCGGCATAGCGCGCCAGCGTTACCGGATCGGCGCCGTTGGTAATGACGCTGCGCAGTTGCGTCAGCATCTGGGTCAGTGTATTGCCGACCGAGGTTGCCACTTGCTTCATCGCCTGCATCGCCGCGGGTGCGGCCTGGGCGACCATCGAGGCAAGTTTCGAGGCAACGGCGCTGAGCATCGGCCCGATCACCTGCGCCCCGACCACGGCTACCAACGCGACGGCGGCCAGCGTCGCGACGATCCCCTGGATCATGCCGGCGATCTGCGCGATTTCCTTGGCCTTGTCCTCATCGACGCCCAGGCCGACCAGCAACCTGGTGTAGAGCTCGGTGAACAGCTTGATGGCTTCCTGCATGACGATGGTCAGCGGCTTCATGACTTCGCCCATGAACGACACACCGGTTTTATCCTTGATTACCGAATCGGCGATCATCACGGCCGCGCCGACCACGCCCACCGCGATCAGCACCGGGTTGGCGGTCAAGACGCCGGCGGCGATAGTTGCAATGGCCAATATCGCCCCGACGATCTTGCCGATGCAGCCCATGGTTTTCTGCAACGCCTCGGCCTTGCGGACTTCCTCCAGGTATTTTTCCGACTCACGTTCCATGTGGGCCTGGAGCCTGGTCTGCAGCTCGTGGAAAAGCTCCTGGTTAAGCTCCTCCTTGTTTTGCGCCGACTCGCCGAGCAGCTCGATGATTTGCAAACGGCTCAACAACGCTTGCGCCCCACTGGAGAGGGCTTTTTCGTCGGCTTGCCGAGCGCCTGGCGTGTTGATGCCGGAGGCATGCACTTTTGCGCTTGTTTCGCTCACCGCCTTGGCACAGGCGTTGGCCACTTCGATCAATTTCAGATGAGCATCGGTTGCCACCTTGAAGGCTTGGGTGTGGCTCGCCAACTCGCCTTTGAGCTGGTCGCGACGCGCCAGCTCCCGAGTATATTCCGGCGATTGCGGGTCGAGCTTCGTCAGCCGGGCCTCGCTTTCGTCCAGCCGTCCCTGGGCATGCGCGACCCGTTCACGCAACTGCTCGAGGTGTTCCTGGCTACTGCCGACGTCGCCCTCGGCAACTTCCATCGCCTGGACGGCAGCGGTGTATTCGGCGGACAGTTTTTCATGCCCTTGCTGCCTGGCTCCGGCCATGCTCTGTAGCATTGCCAGGCGACTCTTCAGCTTCTTGACGTCGACCTCGCCGATCAGCTCGTTGATCATCGCCATCAACAACGTGAACAGATCGCCGCTGGTATCCGGCTTGCCGCCGTCGACGCGCGGAGGCGGCGCTTGCAGTACGGGTTTGCCTGCGTTGGCACCAGGCTGACCGTCGCGGCCTTCGTACTTCACCGACATCAGGCGTGCCAAGGCGTCCTGCCCGGCCTTCTGGTAATCCACCGTTCGTGCGGCCTTGGCGGCGGCCTCGGCGTATTTTTCAAAGGCCTCGCCACGGCTCATGGGGCCGTGATGCCCCGGGTGGCCAGTCGTCCTTATTTCGCTCATGTGCAGCCCTCCGGACCTTGCTGTTCCATCATGTGAGCCAACGTGTCGAGATATACCCTGGCTTGCTCGTGCAGCTCGTCTTGCGTGGTTTGTTCCAGTACATACTCGAAACACAACCGGGCCTTGCCGACCTTGCCCAAGGCCAGGTGACACTGGCCGGTGTACAACATGGGCCGGTAGTCGTTCTTGCCCTGGGCGAAGGCAATCGCATACAGGTCGATGGCTTTCTGGTGGTTCTGCTTGAGTTGGTGCACCGCAGCCAGTCCCATCCAGTAATGGCTGTTGTAGAAGTCGTAGATGCACAGGAAGTGGAAGAACTTCTCGGCATCGTCCAGCCGCCCCTGTTCATAGAACTGGAAGGCAAAGGCATACAGACTGTCCATGTGTTCGTCGGTGATGCCTTGCACATCCTTCAACGCCGCGCCGCCGAGCACGGCGTCGACGACATCCAGGGCTACCTGCTCGTCTTGTTTGTTGTCGCGACTCATCCGCCACACTCCTGAGAAAACGCCAGCGTTGCTGACCGATGCATTGAGCCAAAAACGCTGAAGGGCCCGCTGCCAGATTGCGCTCATGCAACAAAAACCAGACCGACGAGACTGCTCTTGTGCCAAGCCGCTGTTGTGGCGAGGGAGCTTGCTCCCGCTGGGCTGAGCAGCAGCCCCCTCCAAAAAGCGACTCAATCGGTCTGAAGCACCGCGCCGCCAGGCTTTGGGGCCGCTTCGCGCCCCAGCGGGAGCAAGCTCCCTCGCCACAAGGGCCGTGCCTGGCTTTGCTTGGTTTCAAGCCTGCTCGACCTGTTCGAGCCAGATCAGCAGGCGCAGCACTTCCTCGACTTCCTGCACCTGGAGGAAGCTGTAGCGCTGGTGGGTCTTGAAAATCCGTCGGGCCAGGGCGATGTCGTTGACCACCGGCACGCCCACTTCCTTGGCATATGCCCGCACGGCCAGGGCGCGCTGGTTGGTTTCCATCAGCGAGATGAACGGCAGCAAAGTGATTTCCGGGCGGAAATACACGCCGATGGCGATGTGGGTCGGATTGGCGATGATCATGCGCGAGCTGCGCACATCGGACTTGACCTGCTCCGACAGCAGTTCCATGTGCAGGTCGCGGCGGCGCCCCTTGATCTGCGGGTCGCCATCCTGCTCCTTGTGCTCACGCTTGACCGCATCCTTGTCCATCATCTGGTCTTTCATGAACAACCAGTACTCGCTGAGGGCATCGAGCACGACGATCAGCAGGACGCAGGCCAGGAAGGCCACCACCAGCACCAGCAGCAAGTGCCCCCAGATAGCGAACAGCTCAGGCGCCTGGACGAACAGTTGGGCAAACAACAGCTGCCGTTGAGTGATCCAGACGATCCACAGCGCCATGGCAAAACTGCCCAGGTACAACAACGCCTTGAACGTGTCCTTGACGGTGCGCAGGCTGAAGAGTTTCTTGAAGCCATTGACCGGGTTCAACGCGTCCAGATTGAGCTTCAACGCTTCGCTGGCCAGGGCAAAACCGCTTTGCAGCAGCGCGGGCAGCGCACTGGTCAGCACGCAAACCAGCAACAACGGCAACAGCGTCTTGAGGCCGAGCAGCACCAATGTCGCTGAATAGGCTTGCAGATCCGCCTGAAAATCGCTGGCGATGATGCGCCGGTAAACCTCCATGATCTCGATTAGCGAGCTGTTGAGCACCATGTAGGCAATGCCGCACAGGGTCAGGCAGGTGATGACCAGGTCCTTGGCCTTGAACGTCTGTCCTTTGCGCGCCGCATCCCTGAGCCGCTTGGCGGTGGGCTTTTCAGTCTTCGACGCGCTGGACGACATGGCTTGCCTCTCCGCCGTCCAGATAGTGCGCCAACCCATCGGCCTGCATGCCCATGCGCAGCACCTCATCCGGCAGATGCACGCCGAAATACAGCATCAGGACTACCAACGCCACCAGGCTCTTGACCGTCAACGATACGGAAAAGGCGTTCATCTGTGGCGCATAACGCGAAAGCAAGCCGAGCAAGGCCTCGCTGACCAGCAACGTCGCCACCACCGGCGCGCTGATGACCAGCGTCTTGCTCACCAGCGCATCCAGCAAATCCAGGACGGCAGGCAGGATCACCTGGCAGTGATTCGCCGGCGCACAGATGCGATAGCTATGACTGACGGTCTCAAGCATCAACAACATGCCGCCACCTTCGAGATAGACCGCCGCGGCAAACAACTGGAGAAAATTCGCCAACTCCGAAGTGTCGACACCGTTGGCCGGGTCCACCGTGCTGCTGAGCATCGCGCCGCGCTGGTTGTCAATCAGGTTGCCCATGGCATGCAACACCCAGAACGGCCAGCACAGCAGCACGCCCAACAGCACACCGATACCCGCCTCGCGCAGCATCAGGGCGAAGAACGCCAGGCTGTCGAGGGCCGGCGCGGGCACGCCGACGTAGCGCCAGAACCCCAGCGCCACCAGCACGATCACCGCATGGCGCGCCACCCCGGTCAGCACACCGCTGTTGAGAAACGGCAACATGAAAAAAATCGGTGCCAGGCGAGCCACGCCCAGTGTTGCGGCGGCAAACCCGGCATAGAGTTCGAAGAACAGCGTCATGGACATCGCTAATCCAACGCCAGGCGGATGACTTCGCGACTGAAATCGAGCAGGGTTTCGCCGTACCACCCCGAGAGCAGGAACAGGCACGCCGCGACTGCCAGCAACTTGAAGCCGAAGGGCAGCGTCTGTTCCTGCAACTGGGTCACGGTCTGGATCAACCCGATCACCAGCCCGACTATCGTGGCGACGATGATCGGCCAGGCCACCATGAGCAGGATCAAGTACAAGGTCTTGTTACCGGCATAAACCAGATCATTCATGGCCGCGCCTATGCCAGCAGCGTCAGGTATTGCTTGACCAGGCCGGTCGACAGCAACGCCCAGCCGTCCAGTGCGACAAACAGCACCAGCTTGATCGGTACGGAAATGATCACCGGACTCATCATCATCATGCCCAACGCCAGCAGGATGCTGGAAATCACCAGGTCCACGATCACAAAGGGCAGGTACAGATAAAAACCAATCTTGAAGGCACTTTTGATCTCGCTCAGCGCATAGGCCGGCAGGAGCGAAAACAAAGACGGCGTCAGTTCTTCATTGGCCGGCGGGTCTGCGTCGGTTCCATCCTGGACCGCCTGGGCCCGCTCGAAAAACAGCGCCAGTTCCGGGTCGGTGTACTTGCGCAGGTAATCCTTGTAGCCGCCCAGGCCGTTCTCGGCGAAATTCACCACCGACTCGATATCGGTAAACGCCACCGCTTCGGTCTTGTAATAGTCGTGACCCTGCTTGACGACCGGCGTCATGACAAAAATCGCCAGCATCAGCGCAATTGCATTGAGGGCCATGTTCGACGGCACCTGCTGCAAGCCCAGGGCGTTGCGCACGATGACAAAGACAATGGAAAACTTGATGTAGCAAGTGCCTGCCGCCACCAGGAACGGCAGCAGCGAGGCGAAGGCCAGCAAGGCGATCAGCGAAACATCATTCATCGCCACGGTCCCGATAGACGTCCAGCAGTTCAACGCCAAGTTGTCCGTCCAACTGCACCAGCTCCCCACGGGCAACAGGCTTGCCGTTGGCACGGACCTCGATGTTTCGCGCGACGTCCCCGGGCAGAGGGATCAGTTGCCCGTCGCTGATCTGCGCGAGCATGGCCAGATCGGTTGCATGGGTGGCGAGGACGAATTCCAGGCGCACCGGGAGCGCCCCCAGGTCGATCTGCGCGCCGGGCCCCGACGTTTCTTCCGGGCAGGCATCAGCCAGCGTTGGTTGCATGCGTAAACCCTCCTGGGTCAAGGTGAAAGTGCCAAGGCATTGCTGTATTAACAAGCACTGCCGGGTCAGCCGGTTGATGCGCAGCACATCACCTTGAGCCAGGCGCAGGCGACTGGCGAGGCTCAGGTGGCTGATGCCCAACACGAACGTCAGTCGCAACGGCAGATCGCCCAGCCACGCATCCGCCTCCAAAGGGCCACAGGCAGTGCCGGGCGTCGGTAGCTGCTGCAACCACAGGCGTCCCCGCGGCGTCGCGATCCAGGGCAAGGGGTAAGTGGGTAATCGCGTCGGGGCGACGCATTCGATGTCGCACAGCTCCCGGTAGCCCAGTTCGTCCACGTCCGGCAACAAGGGCCGTGGCACCGCTCGAAACAAGGCGACGATACTCGGCAACGGGCATTCGGCCGTCAGCAACGGCTGCAGGGTGGGGATCGAGTGATGCAGCCAGTCGTGGGCCATGATCAGTCCTTGCCAGCCGCCGCCCTCGCCTTGCGCGCGGAATCGCAGATAGCCGCGGCGCTGCGGCATCTGCTCCAGCCCCGCGTCCCGCCCGGCATGCCGCCAGCGTTGAATCGCTTGGGCATGAGCGTGCGCCGAAGCGTCGACGCGGCGCAGCTTCAGCGCGCTCATGCCGAATGCTCCGCCGATTCATCCTGATCCTCATCCGGCGATGGCTGCGACCCTTGGCGCTGCTGTTCGCCACCACGTTCAGCGAGTCGCCAGGCCGGCTCGCGGGCCAGCTCGAAAGGCTCTTTGAGCTGCTCGAACACCAAGGCATTGCTTGGGCTGAGCGTCAGGTTCCGAGTGGGCTCTTCGGGCCCGCGGCTGATGACCACCTGACCACTGGCCGCGCCTTTGTTGAAAGGGATCTGCAACAAGCCCCGGTCTGCCGATGGCAGTGCTTCAACCAAGGCGTCGGTTGTCGAGGACGGCATGGGCGGCAGCGGGCGCTGCACGGAAACAACCGACGACGCCTGGCGCGGGGCTTGAAGACTCGTCGGCAGTTGGGGTATCTGTTCGGCGCCGATGGGGGCGGTTGGCGTATCACTGGCGAGGGGACGGTTCATCGGCTCGGGCAAAACTGCAAGCGCTGTCGGCATTACCCTGTCGACGACAGACGCCGTCGGCTCCGGACGTTGTGGCAACGCCTGTTGTACCGGTGTAGCAGACAACAAAGGCTTTTCCGAAAAAGGCATGGCTGCCCGGAGATTCGGCTGAACGGCGTCTGGTTCGATGTCCATCGTCGTCTGGACAATCGATGCAGCGCCGTCGAATTGCACTTCCACGCTTCGCCGGGCAGCGACTGTCGTGTGCCAGGCCATTGCGCCACGGGGTTCGGCAGGTCCCGGCCGTATCAGCAAAGCCATCAGATCAAGGACACCTTGCGGCAGCTCGTCCAGCTGCACCGGAACCAGCTCGGTCCGGTGCTCATCGCTCGAACGCCGGTCGGCGGGATCCTCGACCTGGATCGGTCGAGTGGGAACCACGGATATCTTGCTCATCGACGAACTCCGATCATCTCTTCCAGCTCCCGCTCTTCCCGGCGCGCCGCTTCAAGCCGTTGCGCGTGCACCAGTCGCTGGACTGAATCCACATATTTGTCGTGTCGGCGCTTCAATGAACGCAGCAGCTCACGTTGCCCGAGCAATTGTTGCTCGACCTGCCGGCACTGCTGCTCGACGCGGTCACGCTCGACGCGCAACACGTCGATCCGCCGGCGGATCACCGCCTGGGTGCGCAGCAGCGCCAACAGTTGTCCGTGGTCCAGCACACAATCGTTCACCCGATGGCTGACCAGCAGGCCCTGCAGCGCAGCCTCCTGTTCGTCGAAACCGGAGCGTTCTCGCAGCAGCGGCTGCAACTGACGCTGGGCGCGCACCACCGCCAGTTCGCCGCGTTGCCGGCGAAACAGACTGAAGGCCAGCAAGCGCCGTCGATCATCCAAGGAGTTCATGCAGGCTCCGCAGTGCTTCGTCCGGCGCGCAATATTCGGCTGTCGGTTGGCGCAGCCACCGGTCAAGCGCGTCGCGACGTTGCAGCGCGTGGTCGTTGGCGGCGTCGGCACCCGGACTGTATTCACCCATGTCGAGAAAAACCTGCAACCGTTCCAGGCGCGCCAGGATCTTGCGGGCCGCCACGGCCAACTGCCGGACCTCTGGCGAGGTGACTTGCGTCGCCACCCGACTGGCGCTGCGCAGAACATCGATTGCCGGATAGTGCCCCTTGGCCGCCAGGGCACGGCTGAGGTAGACATGGCCGTCAAGAATGGAGCGAATCTCCTCGGCGATCGGGTCCGGCTCGTCGTCACTTTCCAGCAACACCGTGTACCAGGCGGTAATGCTGCCCGAGGCGGTCACGCCGGGTCGTTCCAGCAGGCGCGGCAAGGCATCGAACACCGAGGCCGGATAGCCGCGCCGCGCCGGTGCTTCGCCAGCCGCCAGGGCCAGATCGCGCCGCGCGCGGGCGTAGCGCGTCAGCGAGTCCAGCAGCAACACCACGCGTCGGCCCTCGTCGCGAAAATATTCGGCGATGGCGGTGGCCAGCAACGCTGCGTTGCAGCGATCCACCGAGGAGAAATCCGAAGTGGCGTACACCACCACGCAACAAGAGCGCTTGGGCGACTGGCGCAGGTGCTCGATGAACTCGGTCACTTCGCGCCCGCGCTCGCCAATCAGGCCGACCACGAAGACGTCTGCGTCCGTGTGCTCGATCAGCATGTCGATCAGGGTGGTCTTGCCGGAGCCGGCGGCGGCAAAAATGCCGATGCGCTGGCCCACTCCACAGGTCAGCAAACCGTCGATGACCCGAATGCCGGTTCGCAAGGGTTCCACGACTGGCCGCCGCTGCCGGTACGACGGCGGATCGGCATCCACCGGGCAGTCGCGCTGGACGGTCAACGTCGCCGGCGCCAGGCGCTCGACCACGACGCCCTGCGGATCGACCACGCTGCCAAGCAAGGCGTCGCTACAGGTCAGTTGCAGGGACGAGCCCGTCGGCACGATCATCGATTCCCGGGACAGGCCCTTCGCATCGCCGAGCAAACTGAGCAGCACCGCACCGGGCTTGAAGCCGATGACCTGGGCCCTGGCGGCGATGTCGGGCGAGCGCCAGTGTCGACGCACCTCACAGATCTCGCCAATGACCACCTCGCTCAGCGCCGCCTCGATCAAGGGACCGCTCAGGCGCAACGGATGGGCCGCCCGTCGTTCCAGCCGGGAGTGGATCAACGGAGGATTTCCAAGAGGCTTCCAAGGCCCTGCACAAAGGAATCGAGCGCCTGGGCCAGATGCTCGGCATCGCTCAGGGCCTGGGCATTGGCCAGCAAACGCAACTCCAGCCGCCCCTCGACTTCGCACAGGTGCAGTTGTCCGGTACGGGAAAACGGGTTGCCTTCGAGCAAGAACTGCAGCAGATCGAAAGCACAGTAATTCAACGACTGTGGCATCGCTTCGGCGACCGCTGCCCAGAGCCACACATCGCCTTCGACGACAGCCAGGCTAACATCGGGCAGATTGCTTAATTGCATCGTTATCGTGCCGTGGCTGTCGAAGTGCCCTATCTGACTGTCCACGCAACCGCTGTGACGCAGTGCTTCGCGCAACAGGCCGGCAATATCCATCGGTATCATGTGCAGAGTTCCTTAGAGCGTCTTGATGACATTGACCGAGACGGTCTCGGAAACTTCGCCGAACGACATGACGTCCAGCTCCCGAAAACGCCCCTCGATCAGCCGCTTGATGTAGCGCCGTACGTCGACCGAACACAGCAGCACCATGTCCTTGTGGGCGATGTGCAGGCTGTCCAGGCCGACACTGAGTCGGTCCATCAGCTCTTCCGACTCGGCCGGTTCCAGGTTGAGAAAATGGCCGCCCGAGGTCTGCCGGACCCCACGGCGTACCACGTCCTCGAATTCCGCCGACAACAGCAACACCGGCAACTCGTTGCCCCGGGCAAACTTGTTGCTGATATAGCGGGCCATCGCGCCGCGAACGTGCTCGACCAGCGCCAGTACGTCTTTCTCCCGGGAGGCCCAAAGGGCCAGTGCCTCCAGGATGAGCTTCATGTTGCGTACCGAAATGCGTTCGCCGACCAGCCGTTGCAGCACTTCGGCAATCTTCTGCACCGTGACGTGGCGATAGACTTCCTTGAGCAGATCGGGATACCGCGTTTCCATTTCGTCGAGCAGGTGCTTGGTTTCCTGCACGCCGAAAAATTCCTGGATGTTGCGCGCCAGCAACGTGACCAGGCAGCGGTAGCATTCTTCGTCAGCCGGTCGCAGGTGGTAGCCCAACTGTTGCACCCGCTCCCGGTCGGCGGCGCTGACCCAGACCCCGCCGAGGCGATTGCTGTCGTCGCCGCGCACCAGGGCAAAACCCAGCGGTTCGAGCTCGGGGGAATAGTCCAGCAGGCGCCAATGGTCGAAATGGATATCGAACTGTTCGGCGCGCACTTCATTGATCAGCACCGCCACTTGATGCGCCGGCAGCGCCTCGCTGGCCCGTAGCCGCGGCTCCGGAATGCGCAGCCCGTAATCGACGAAGAACTGGCTGCGAAAGCGCGCCGCCCAGCGGTTCTTTTCCAGTTCCTGCAGGCGTGCCGTGGGCACCAGCAGCATCAGCGCGATGGTTTCTGTCGCGATATTCTCGACATCATCGAGCAACCCCGATTCGCCCTGGACCGAACCCTGTTCGGCGGGTTCGGCGCGGCTTTCGTCCGCACCCGCCTGGCGCAACGAGCGGCGATGGCGCACAAACACAACCAGCCCCAGCACACTGGCGATCGAGAGGAATGTCAGCAACGGAAAACCGGGCAACAGGCCCACGCCCACCGCCAACAGTGCGGTTACGCCCAGGACGAATGGGTTGCCGAGCATCTGGGCGAGCATGTTGCGCCCCAGGTTGCTGTCGTCACCGTTGACCCGGGTGACGATGAAACCTGCGCCAATGGCGATCAGCAGCGCGGGTATCTGTGCGACCAGGCCGTCGCCGATGGTCAGCAAGGTGTAGGTCGACAGGGCCGTGGACATGTCCATGCCCATCTGCCCGACACCAATGGCCATGCCGCCGATGAAGTTGACGAAAATAATGATGATGCCGGCAATTGCGTCACCCTTGATGAATTTCATCGCTCCGTCGAAAGAACCGTACAACTGGCTTTCGCGCTCCAGCACACTGCGTTTTTCCCGCGCCTGGGTCGCATCGATGGCACCGGCCTTGAGGTCGCCGTCGATGCTCATCTGCTTGCCGGGCATGCCGTCCAGGGAGAAACGTGCCGCCACCTCGGCGACCCGCTCCGAGCCTTTGGTGATCACGATGAACTGGACAATCGTGACGATGGAAAAAATCACGAACCCCACCACCAGGCTTTCGCCGATCACGAAGTCGCCGAACGAGGCGATGATCTCTCCGGCATCGGCCTGGCTCAGGATCAGCCGGCTGGTGCTGATCGACAGCGCCAGGCGGAACAGCGTGGTCAACAGCAGCAATGCCGGGAACGTCGAGTAGCTGAGGATGCGTTCGATGTAGAACGAGCCCATGAACACCAGCAGAGAAATGACGATGTTCAGGCCGATGAGGAAATCCACCAGCACTGTCGGTAGGGGGATGATCAGCATCGCAATAATCATCACCATCAACGTCAGGATCAGTAGCTCGGGCCGGGCACTGACATTGCGCAGAAAGACGTTGAGCAGCGAGGCCGGGGGGCGGGAGGACATCATGGTTGGGGCTCGCTGCGGTGCTGCTCGATGCACTCGTGGGCATGGGCAACATCGGCCAGGCGCGTGAACTGCAAGGCCAGGCGCTGCGGCGCGGCTTCGTCAACGAACAGTGGCGCGGGCAAGCGCAGGCAGAGCCGGCGCACGGCTTGAAGCAACATCGAGCGTTCACGGTGGGAACTGAGCAGCGCCTGCTCGCCCACTGTGCCGAGCAACAGTTGGTCGAGATCATCTGGGCAGGTCAACACGCCGAGCAGGAACACCAGCCAATCGGCCTCGTGGGGGTTGTGCCGGCAGATGAGTCCATCGTCGAGCACGGCACCGACGAACAGCTGGTCGGCCGAGCGCAGGCGCTTGATATCGGTCACCCTGGCAAAAAGCAGGCCGAACTCGATGCGCGAGCAACTGGGGTCCTGGGCACTGATGTCGGTCAGCAATGCGGCCTCGATGAAGGCCAGCACATTCATGCGCTGTGGCGCGCCGTACAGGGCAATCCAGTCCTGGTAGCAACCGAGCGGGCCTTCGTCGGACTCGAGGAAATCGCGGTAGGTCTCGCGTAGCAGGCTGGCCCGCACCGCCATGGTCGAACCAAACATTCGCGCCTTGAGCGCCGCATTGATGCCGGCGTTCATGCGCTTGGGATCAGCCTGGGTAACCACCGTCTGCTTCAGCGCCGTGAGTCGCTGCCGCGTGGAGGCTTCGAGTGTGCGGCGGCGCAACAACGCTCGCAGCACCAGCACCAGATCGCTGTCATCGGGAAACAGGCTGCGTGCCATCTGCAGCAACCAGTCGACAGGTTTGTCCGCCAGCCGGGCCAGGCTCAATACCTGGCGCGCCTTGGGCACGGTATCGTCCTCGAGCACTCGTTCGAAGGTATCGGCCTGGGTGCCTGACTTGAGCTCGAACAACCGTCGGCCACGGAACTGCGCGAGCGCCGCCGACAGCTCGTCGCTGATCTGCACGATGCGCTGCGCCACCGCGGCCGTCGCGCTGTCGTCCGGGCCCGTCTCGACGTCGACTGACGGCTGGCGGTGCTCTGCGGCTTTCTCGGCATTCAAGCGCGCCTGGGCGGCCCGTCCACCTGGGGATATCGGCGTCAGGATCATTTCTCCGACATCCGGAAGTACATCCGGCGCACCCGTTCGTGCAGCTCCGGGCTCAGCACTTCTGCGCCCTGCTCCAGCGTGGCCGACTCAAGGGCATCGACGATCTCCTTGGGCTGGATCAGGAACACCCGAACCGTGTTCGCCGAGCGGCTCTGGCGATAGCTGAACAACCTGCCGATCCAGGGAATCGAACCCAGCACCGGGATGCGTCCGATCTGCTCGCCGTGGTCATCGCGGGTGAACCCGCCGACCAGCAGGCTCTTGCCTTGTGGCACCCGCGCCACGGTGCTGATACGCGTGCGCCCGACCGTCGGCAAAGCCCCTTGCTGTTCGCCCTGGCCGGGGTTCTCCACCTCGTTGCCGTCCTCGATATTGAGCAGCATCTCGATTTCATCCGACTGGGCGAAACGCGGCAGAACGCTCACCAGCGTGCCGTAGGTCACATGCTGAAGATCGACGCTGCGCTCGCCTACCAGCGGCGCGTAGAACGTGCGGTTGTTATCGAAGATTGCCGGCACGTTCTCTTGCGTCAGGATGACCGGGCGCGAGACGACGTTGGCCCGCTGGGTACGCTCCAGCGCCATGACCTGGGTGACGAACGAAACACCGTCCAGGGTGGTGGCCGAACCGGCGTTGAGCGATGCACTGAACTGGCCGCCCGACTTCAATGCGCCTTGCCAGTTGATGCCCAGTTGATTGAGCTCATCCTTGTGCAGGTCGATGATCCACAACGACAACTCGACGTGTCGTTTCGGCGTGTCCAGGGCACTGACGAGATTTTCGATGAAGTGGACCTGCTCCGGCAGGCCCTTGACCAACAGGCTGTTGGTGTCCGGATAGGCCACCACCCGAATGTTGCCGGCGGCCAGCTCCCGCGCAATGATCCGCGGTGCCAGCAGGTCCTGGTCCGAGGAGGCGTTTGCCAGTCCCTCCAACGGGAACTGCGGCATCGATCCACGCGCTTGTTGCGCGGGGGCTTGCGCCACTACCGGCTCGACCCCACGCTTCTCGCCCTGCAATAACTGCTCGATCACCGTGGCCAGCCCGGGGACGGTGACCTTGTCGTCACGCAGTTCATACTTGCGGTCACCGACGAAGGTGTTGCGCACATGGATGACGCCGATCTGCTGCTTGCCCAGCAGCAGCTCCGAGCGCTGGTTGTCCATCAAGCTTGCGGCTTGCGTCACCAGGTCGACATAGATCGGCGGCCCCGACACATGGAAGGTCCGTAAACCGTCGTGGCGCAACGGATAACGCGGATCATCCAGTCCGGAACGCCCGAGGAATGCCTGGAGCCTGGCCACGGTCAGGGTTTGCAGCGACATCATCGAGCTCTTGAATTCCGCAGCGTCATACAGGTAGATCGCCTGGCCATCGCTGTACCAGATCAACCCCATCTGCGCACTGACTCGCTCGAAAGTCCGCTGCGGCGTGCGCAGGGCGAACGTCCCGCCGATCCGCTTGACCGCTGCGGCCTTGCTGACAATCACCGGCTTGCCCAAGGCTGCGGAGAGTTCGCTGAAAAATGTCCGCGCGCTCTGCTCTCGGGCTTCGAACGTATAGACATCGGCCTGCGCGGCAACGGGCGCAAGCACCGCGATGCCCAGGCAATAGACGAGAAGAGCGGTAAGGGACAATCGGCGTTTCATCGGTTCACTGGCCTGGGCAAGTAGGTAATGTCAGCCAGGCTGCTGGGCGTAAAACCCACCAATTGACGAATCTCCCGAGAGAAATGCGAAGAAGAGGCAAAGCCGAACTCCAGCGCCACGTCGGTCAGGGAGCCGTCCTGCAGGCTCATGTCCAGCAATGCCCGGGCCGTACGCCAACCACGCAGGGCCGGTTTGGCCGCGCTCCCCAGGGCCTGTCGGCAAAGCCTGCGAAAATGCGAAACCGAGACGCCGTAGCGCTGTGCCAGGGTGTTGAGCTTTTCGCTGTGAGTGCCCTGCTCCAACAGAAAACGCACCAGCCCGTAACTTTCCTGGTGACGCAACAGGTTGGCCACCGCGTGATAGGCCTCGGTGCCGCGCATCGCCTGCTCGATGTACCAGCGTTCGAGGCGCTGCGGCGAGCGGACGATTTCTTCGTTTACCGGCAACAGCGCCCACGGCGCAACATCAGCCTTTTGCCCGGAGAAGGCAGCGCTCATGTCGAAAAAAGCCAGCAGCTTCACCAACGGCGCTTCGTCAATCGGCGTGACGTGCAGTTCGCCGCCGTGAAATTGCAGCGAATCGCTCAGCACCAGCAGCCCCTCCCACCCGGACGGCAGTGTCTGACCGAGGCCCGGCTGCCCCGCGTTCAGTTGAACCGGGCCCAGGGCAACACGCAGGTGCAGCACTCGCCCGCGCAGATCAGGCGAGGCCGGGAAGCAAAACGATTTTTCCTGCACATCCGTCTCCTTGCCAGGTGGCGATGAAAGGAGCGACAGGATGCAAGGCACGCCGTCCGCAATCCTGATGGGAAGGTGATGACGCGCGAGCTGGCATATGCCTTGCACCCTTTGTGTTCATCGGCACCCATCCCAATGGCGGAATGAGTGCCACACTGTTTCAAGGACAACGGCGTCGTCCTCCGGCCTTGCTCTGGCATCGGTCCGGGCACGGCGCTTTTTTATGCGGAAGGTGATGCGCGATGAACGAAATTCCAGCCACCCCCCTGGCTTGGGTCAATGGCAGCGATGCCCCGGAAAAGAGCGCGGTCAACCTCGGCTTCATGGCCCTGAGCGACTGCGCCCCGGTGGTCGTGGCCGCCACCCAGGGCTTCGCCCAGCCCTACGGCTTGACGCTGAACCTCAAGCGCCAGGCCTCCTGGGCCAACCTGCGGGACAAACTGGTCAGCGGTGAAATCGACGCGGCCCACAGCCTGTACGGCCTGGTTTATGCCGTGCACCTGGGCATCGGCGGCGTCGCGCCGACCGACATGGCCGTGCTGATGGGGCTGAACCAGAACGGCCAGAGCATCAACCTGTCCCATGGTTTGCAGGCGCAAGGCGTGACCAGTCCTGAGGCACTGGAGCAGCATGTGCACCAAACTCGCCCGAAACTGACCTTCGCCCAGACCTTTCCCACCGGCACCCATGCCATGTGGCTCTATTACTGGCTCGCCGCCCAGGGCATCCATCCGTTGTCGGATGTCGACAGCGTAGTGGTGCCACCGCCGCAGATGATCGCGCACCTGCAAGCCGGGCGCATCGATGGTTTCTGCGTCGGCGAGCCCTGGTGCGCCAGCGCCGTGAAGCAGAACCTCGGCTTTACCCTGGCGACTACCCAGACCATCTGGCCCGACCACCCGGAGAAAGTCCTGGGTTGTACCCGCGCGTTTGTCGAGCAATACCCCAACACTGCCCGCGCGCTGGTGATGGCCATCCTCGAAGCCAGCCGCTTCATCGAACAAAGCACTGAAAACCGCCGCAGTACCGCGCAATTGTTGAGCGCCCCGGAATACCTCGACGCTCCGCTCGATTGCATCGAGCCGCGCCTGCTCGGGATTTATTCCGATGGCCTGGGCAACAGCTGGCAGGATCCCCACGCCATGCGCTTTCATGGGGACGGCGAGGTGAACCTGCCGTACCTGTCCGACGGGATGTGGTTCATGACCCAGTTCCGGCGCTGGGGTCTGCTGCGCGAAGACCCGGACTACCTGGCCGTGGCCTGCCAGGTCCAACAGCTCAAGCTGTATCGTGAAGCCTGCGCGGCGCTGGGCGTGACGTCGCCTCGCCAGGACATGCGCAGCAGTCAACTGATCGACGGCACGACCTGGGACGGCTCGGACCCGGTCGGGTATGCCCGCAGCTTCAAACTGCACGCCTTGAGCGATGCGGCTCCCCTTCTCGCCAGCCGCTGACAGGAGCCTCGATTATGCTGCGTATCCTGCTGATCAACGACACCGCGAAAAAAGTCGGGCGTCTCAAGGCGGCCCTGATTGAAGGCGGATTCGAAGTGATCGACGAATCCGGATTGACCATCGACCTGCCGGCGCGCGTCGAAACGGTGCGTCCGGACGTGATCCTGATCGATACCGAGTCACCCGGGCGCGACGTCATGGAGCAAGTGGTGCTGGTCAGTCGTGACCAGCCACGACCGATCGTCATGTTTACCGACGAGCACGACCCGGATGTGATGCGGCAGGCGATCAAGTCAGGCGTCAGCGCCTACATCGTCGAAGGCATCCATGCCGCACGCCTGCAACCGATCCTCGACGTGGCCATGGCCCGCTTCGAAAGCGACCAGGCCCTGCGTGCGCAACTCCTGGCCCGGGACCAGCAACTGGCCGAACGCAAGCGCATCGAACTGGCCAAGGGCATGCTGATGAAAATGAAGGACTGCAACGAGGAACAGGCCTACACCCTGATGCGCCGCCAGGCCATGAGCCGCCAGCAGAAGCTGATCCAGGTGGCGGAGCAGATCATTGCCATGAACGAGTTGCTCGGCTGAAAGCCTTGTAGCGCCTGGCCAGACGCCTTCGCGAGCAGGCTCGCTCCCACAGGTTCGGAGAACACTCTGATTCCATGTGGGTCTGGGTGAACACAGCATTTGTGCACCCCACCGATCGACTGTGGGAGCGAGCCTGCTCGCGAAGGCCTCCCCCGAACCTCGCAGGTTGGCACAGATCTCGCTTAAACAACCCCACAGGTAACCAACGGCGGTTGCCCCACCTACGACAAAGACGTCGCAAACCCTCCTCGCCTCTCTGGCGATCCGGGTTGCGGCGTTTTTTTGTTTTGGCCCCGCGGGGCCGGTGGTGCGACCACAGACGGCGCACTGCTCAAAGCACTGACTCATTTCTCGAGACTTTTACAGCTGAGGTGCGCGATGAATTCAAGCTTCTGGAAATCCGGCCACACCCCGACATTGTTCGCGGCCTTCCTCTATTTCGACCTGAGCTTCATGGTCTGGTACCTGCTCGGCCCATTGGCGGTACAGATCTCCGCCGACCTGCACCTGACCACCCAGCAACGCGGCCTGATGGTCGCGACGCCAATCCTCGCCGGCGCCGTGCTGCGCCTGTTCATGGGCCTGCTGGCGGACCGCATTTCACCGAAGACCGCCGGCATGGTCGGCCAGGTGATCGTGATCGGCGCGCTGTTCTGCGCCTGGAAACTGGGCATCCACAGCTACGAACAAGCCCTGCTGCTGGGCCTGTTTCTGGGCGTGGCCGGCGCTTCGTTCGCCGTGGCCCTGCCGCTGGCTTCCCAGTGGTATCCACCACAGCACCAGGGCAAGGCCATGGGCATCGCCGGTGCCGGTAACTCGGGTACCGTGCTTGCCGCGTTGATCGCTCCGGTGATGGCGGTGGCCTTCGGCTGGACCAACGTGTTCGGCTTCGCGGTGATCCCGCTGGTGATTACCCTGGTCCTGTTCGCCTGGCTGGCCAAGAACGCACCGGAGCGGCCCAAGGCCAAATCCATGGCTGACTACCTCAAGGCCCTCGGTGACCGCGACAGCTGGTGGTTCATGTTCTTCTACAGCGTGACCTTCGGCGGCTTCATCGGCCTGGCCAGCGCCCTGCCCGGCTACTTCAACGACCAATATGGCCTGAGCCCGGTGACCGCCGGCTACTACACCGCGGCCTGCGTTTTCGGTGGCAGCCTGATGCGGCCCTTGGGTGGCGCGCTGGCGGACCGTTTCGGCGGCATCCGCACCTTGCTGGGCATGTACACCGTGGCGGCTGTCTGCATCGCCGCGGTCGGCTTCAACCTGCCGAGTTCCTATGCGGCGCTGGCCCTGTTCGTCTGCACCATGCTCGGCCTGGGGGCGGGCAACGGCGCGGTGTTCCAACTGGTGCCACAACGTTTCCGTCGCGAGATCGGCGTGATGACCGGGCTGATCGGCATGGCCGGCGGCATCGGCGGCTTCGCCCTGGCGGCGGGCATGGGCGCGATCAAGCAGAGCACCGGCAGCTACCAGCTGGCGCTGTGGTTGTTCGCCAGCCTCGGTGTGCTGGCCTGGTTCGGCCTGCACGGGGTCAAGCGTCGCTGGAGGACCACCTGGGGTTCGGCAGCGGTCACCGCGGCTCGGGTATAACCTGCAACCATGAGCCTGCAACTGAGTTTTGCCGAAGCCAGCGCCACGGGTCCCCGAGAGGAAAACCAGGACGCCCTGCGCCTGGTCACTCCCGCCCCGACCCTGGCCGCCAGCAAGGGTTACCTGTTCGCCATCGCCGACGGCGTGAGCCAATGCGCCGATGGCGGATTGGCCGCGCGTTCGACCTTGCAGGCACTCGCCCTGGACTACTATTCCACGCCGCAGACCTGGGGCGTGGCCCAGGCGCTGGACCGGCTGCTGCTGGCGCAGAATCGCTGGCTGCAAGCCAACGGCGGCGGTCAACCGCTGCTGACCACGGTCAGCGCGCTGGTCCTGCGGGGGCGGCGCTTCACCCTGGCGCACGTCGGCGATTGCCGGGTCTACCGATGGCACGCCGACCATTTGCAACGGGTCAGCGAAGATCACGTCTGGGAACAACAGGGCATGCAACATGTGCTCAAGCGTGCCTTGGGGCTGGATCAGCATTTGATACTCGACTTCCTCGACGGTGAGCTGCGTGAAGATGAAACCTTCGTGCTGCTCAGCGACGGCGTCTGGGCGGTACTGGGAGACACGGCCATTGCCGGCATCCTGCGCGACCAGCCGGACCTGGATCGCGCGGCGCAGACGCTGGTCAACGCCGCGCACCTGGCCGGTAGCCAGGACAACGCCAGCGCGCTGTTGGTGCGGGTCGATGCGGTGGGCGAAGCGAGCATCGGCGACGCGCTGATCCAACTGCAACAGTGGCCGCTGCCCCCTGCACTGAAGGCTGGCCAGGTGTTCGAAGGCTGGCAGATCGAAAGCCTGCTCGGCCAGAGCCAGCAGTCGTTGCTCTACCGGGTACACGATGGTCACGGCCAATCCTGGCTGTTGAAAACCTTGCCCGTGCAGCTACGGGACGACACCCGCGCCGGCCAGGCGCTGTTGTCGGAGGAATGGTTTCTCAAGCGGGTCGCGGGTCGGCAGTTTCCGGAGGTGCATGGCGTCCCCCAGCGCCAACATCTGTACTACGTGATGCGTGAATATTCGGGCGTGACCCTGGCCGAGCTGTTCAACCAAAGCGGTCCGTTGCCCCTGGCTCAATGGCTGGAGCTGGCGCAGCGACTGGTGCGCGCGGTGGGCCTGTTGCATCGAAGACAGATCTACCACCGCGACATCAAGCCGGAAAACCTGCACCAGGGCGACGATGGGGAGTTGCGCTTGCTGGATTTTGGCCTGGCGTACTGCCCCGGTTTGTCCGAAGACCAGGCCAACGTTTTGCCTGGCACCCCCAGCTACATAGCGCCGGAAGCCTTCGGCGGCGCCGCGCCGACGGCGCAACAGGATTTGTATGCGGTCGGCGTGACCTTGTATTTCCTGCTGACCGGGCATTACCCCTACGGCGAAATCGAAGCCTTCCAGCGACCGCGCTTTGGTGTGCCCGTGAGCGCCAATCGTTATCGACCGGACCTGCCCGAATGGCTCGGGCAAAGCCTGGAACGCGCCGTGGCGGCAGACCCTGCGCAGCGCTTTGAAACGGCTGAAGAATGGCTGTTGCAGCTGGAACAGGGCGAGCGGCGAAGCTTGAGCGTAAGGCCCCGGCCATTGCTTGAGCGGGAGCCGCTGAAGGTCTGGCGGACGTTGGCACTGGTGTCGTTGGTGGTGAATGTTGTGTTGTTGTTCTTGGTGTTTCACTCATAACCACCGTGGCGAGGGAGCTTGCTCCCGCTCGAGCGCGCAGCGGTCGCCGTTTTTTTGGGTCTGCTTCGCAGCCCAGCGGGAGCAAGCTCCCTCGCCACAAAAGCCTTCTCGCCAGCCCTGCCACGCTCCATTACCGGGCAACACGCTTTGATTCGGTGCAATAAATCCCCCCGCAACGCGGCCAATCCGCGCCTCCTCCAGTAAATCCAAGCCCTCGCGCCACTTGGCACAACCACTGCATAACCTCTTCCACCATACATAAAGCAACGCCTCCAACGATGAAGGCGGTGCTTCCCGAGAGAACGGGACCAGGACAAAGGCGTCCTCGCTAGTTTGCTAGCGAGACGCCTTTTTTTGTTTTCGAAAAAATTGCCGAGCCAGCCCGAACGCCGTGATGAAACGTGACGAAACCGGTCTGGGCTTGCGGAGAACCCTGATGAAAAAACTCAAACTGGTAATGATCGGCAACGGCATGGCCGGGGTTCGCACCCTCGAGGAACTGCTCAAACTGAGCAACGAGCTCTACGACATCACGGTCTTCGGCGCCGAGCCCCACACCAACTACAACCGCATCCTGCTCTCGCCCGTGCTGGCCGGGGAACAGACATTCGAAGAAATCGTGCTCAACGACCTGAGCTGGTACCTGGACAACAACATCAAGCTGCTGCTCAACCGCAAGGTGGTGGAGATCGACCGGGTCAAGCGCCGGGTCATCGCCGAAGACGGCAGCGAAGCCGAATACGATCGCCTGCTCATCGCCACCGGCTCCACGCCGTTCATCCTGCCGATCCCTGGCAACACTCTGGATGGCGTGATCGGCTACCGCGACATCGCCGACACCCAGGCCATGATCAATACGGCCAAGACCCACAAACACGCGGTGGTCATCGGTGGCGGCCTGCTCGGCCTGGAAGCCGCCAATGGCTTGAAACTGCGCGGCATGGACGTGACCGTGGTGCACATCGGCGAATGGCTGCTGGAACGCCAACTGGACAAGACCAGCGGCCAGCTGCTGCAAACCGCCCTGGAAAACCGTGGACTGAAATTCCGCCTCAGCGAGCAGACCCAGGCCTTGCACGACGCCGGCAACGGCCGGGTCGGCTCGGTCCAGTTCAAGAACGGTGACATCATTCCCGCCGACCTGGTGGTGATGGCTGCCGGTATCCGGCCCAATACCGAACTGGCGGAAAAATCGGGCATTCCGTGCAATCGCGGAATCCTCGTCAACGACACGATGCAAACCTATGACCCGCGCATCTACGCCATCGGCGAGTGCGCCAACCATCGCGGCACCGCCTATGGCCTGGTGGCGCCGCTGTTCGAGCAAGCCAAGGTCTGCGCCAATCACCTCGCGCAACTGGGCTTCGCCACTTACAAGGGTTCGGTGACGTCAACCAAGTTGAAAGTCACCGGCATCGACCTGTTTTCCGCCGGCGACTTCATGGGCGGCGAAGGCACCGAGACCATCACCCTTTCCGACCCGATCGGTGGCGTCTACAAGAAACTGGTGATCAAGGATGACGTGTTGGTGGGTGCCTGCCTGTACGGTGATACCGCGGACGGCGGCTGGTATTTCCGCCAGATCCGTGAGAACCACGGCATCAGCGAGATCCGCGATCACCTGATGTTTGGGGAAAACGCTTTAGGCGACGTCGGCCACCAAGGCCAGGACAAAGCCATGAGCATGGCCGACACCGCCGAAGTCTGCGGCTGCAATGGCGTGTGCAAGGGCACCATCGTCAAGGCGATCCAGGAACACGGCCTGTTCAGCGTCGATGACGTGAAAAAGCACACCAAGGCCGCGAGCTCCTGCGGCTCCTGCGCCGGCCTGGTGGAACAGATCCTGATCAACACCGTCGGCGGCGCGGCGGACGTGAAGCCAAAAAGCGAAAAAGCCATCTGCGGTTGCAGCGACCTCAACCATGGGCAGATCCGCCAGGCGATCCGCGACCAGCACCTGCTGACCATCGCCGGGACCATGGGCTACTTGAACTGGCGCACGCCGAACGGCTGCGCCACTTGCCGTCCGGCCCTGAACTACTACCTGATTTCCACCTGGCCCGGCGAAGCCCAGGATGACCCGCAGTCGCGCCTGATCAACGAACGCGCCCACGCCAACATCCAGAAGGACGGCACCTACTCGGTGGTCCCACGGATGTGGGGCGGCGTGACCAACCCATCCGAGCTGCGCCGCATCGCCGACGTGGCCGACAAATACAACGTGCCCATGGTCAAGGTCACCGGCGGCCAGCGTATCGACCTGCTGGGCATCAGGAAGCAAGACCTGCCCGGCGTCTGGAAAGACCTCGACATGCCGTCCGGCCACGCCTATGGCAAATCCATTCGCACCGTGAAGACTTGCGTGGGCAGCGAGTTCTGCCGCTTCGGCACGCAGAATTCCACCCAATTGGGCATCGAGCTGGAGCACGACCTGTTCAACATGTGGTCGCCGCACAAGGTGAAGCTGGCGGTCTCCGGTTGCCCACGCAACTGCTCGGAAGCTGGCATCAAGGACGTCGGCATCATCGGCGTAGATTCCGGCTGGGAGATGTACATCGGTGGCAACGGCGGGATCAAGACCGAAGTCGCCGAGTTTTTCGTCAAGCTCAAGACCGCCGAAGAAGTGCGCGAATACAACGGCGCCTTCCTGCAGTTGTACCGCGAAGAAGCCTTCTACCTCGAACGCACCGTGCACTACATGCAGCGCGTCGGCATGGAACACATCAAGAAAGCCGTGCTGGAAGACCCGGAGCGGCGCAAGGCCCTGCACGAGCGCCTGAAGTTTTCCCTGTCGCTGGAGCAGGACCCCTGGAAACAACGGCTGGAACAACCGCAACTGAAAAAAGAGTTCGAGGTCATCCCCGTGAAGAACCTGGAGGTACTGGCATGAACTGGCTGGATATCTGCGCGCTGGAAGACATCAACGCCTTGGGCTCACGCATCATCAACGGGCCGAAAGGCGATATCGCGATTTTTCGCACCAGCGACGATGAAGTATTCGCACTCGACGACCGTTGCCCGCACAAGGGCGGTCCGCTGTCCCAAGGATTGATCTACGGCAAGCGCGTGGCCTGCCCGCTGCACAACTGGCAGATCGATCTGGAAACCGGTGAGGCCCAGGCCCCGGACGTGGGCTGCGCCCATCATCATTCGGCCCGCGTCGAGAACGGCCGGGTGATGCTGGCCCTGCGGGACGCAAGCTGATGAACCGCCAGACGACTGCCTCGACCTGCTGTTATTGCGGGGTCGGTTGCGGCGTGCTGATCGAACATGACGGCGAGCGTATTCTCGGCGTCAGTGGCGATCCCACCCATCCGGCCAACTTCGGCAAACTGTGCAGCAAGGGCTCGACCCTGCACTTGACCGGCGACCTCGCCGCGCGCGCCCTCTATCCCGAACTGCGGCTGGGCAAAGGCCTGGCCCGTGGCCGTACCGATTGGGACAGCGCCCTGGACCATGCCGCCAACGTCTTCGCCGAGACGATTGCCGAACACGGACCGGACAGCGTGGCCTTCTACATCTCCGGCCAACTGCTGACCGAGGATTACTACGCCTTCAACAAACTCGCCCGGGCGCTGGTCGGTACCAACAACATCGACAGCAATTCCCGGCTGTGCATGTCTTCCGCCGTGGTGGGCTACAAGCGCAGCCTGGGCGCCGACGCGCCACCGTGCAGCTATGAGGATCTGGAGCTGAGCGACTGCGTGATGATCGTCGGCAGTAACATGGCCTACGCCCATCCCATCCTGTTTCGTCGGCTCGAAGAAGCCAAATCCCGCCGGCCGCAGATGAAAGTCATCGTCATCGACCCTCGGCGCACCGACACCTGCGACCTGGCAGACCTGCACCTGGCGATCCTGCCTGGCACCGATGTCGCCTTGTTCCACGGGATCTTGCATCTGCTGCTGTGGGAAGACTGGGTCGACCGCAGCTTCATCAAGGCCCACACCGAAGGCCTGGCGGACCTGAAGAACCTGGTGCGCGACTACACCCCCGCCATGGTTGCCCAGCTGTGCGGGATCAGCGTCGAGCAACTGCACCAATGCGCCGAGTGGGTCGGCACCTCGCCAAGTTTCCTCTCGTTGTGGTGCATGGGCTTGAACCAGTCGACTGCCGGCAGCGCAAAAAACAGCGCGCTGATCAATCTGCACCTGGCCACCGGCCAGATCGGCCGACCGGGCGCGGGACCGTTCTCGCTGACCGGCCAGCCCAACGCCATGGGCGGCCGCGAAACCGGCAGCCTGTCCAACCTACTGCCGGGCCATCGCGAAGCCGGCAATCCGGAGCATCGCGCCGAGGTCGCCAGCTATTGGGGCGTTGAGCAACTGCCAAGCACCACCGGCTTGAGCGCCATCGAATTGTTCGAGCAGGTTCGCAGCGGCAAGATCAAGGCCCTGTGGATCGCCTGCACCAACCCGGCCCAGTCGATGCCGGACCAGGCCGCCGTCCGCGAAGCCCTGCAAGCCTGCCCGTTCGTGGTGTTGCAAGAGGCCTTCCGGACTACCGAAACCGCCGCCTTTGCCGACCTGCTGCTGCCGGCGGCCAGTTGGGGCGAAAAAGAAGGCTCGGTCACCAACTCCGAACGACGCATTTCCCACGTTCGCCGGGCGATAAACGCACCGGGTGAAGCTCGGCCGGACTGGGCGATCACGGTGGATTTCGCACAACGACTGGAGAAACGCCTGCGCCCCGGCCAGCCCAGCCTGTTCGCCTTTGAAACCCCGGCCCATTTGTTCGATGAATACAAGCCACTGACCCGTGGCCGCGACCTGGACCTGTCCGGCATCAGCCATGACGTGATCGACCGCCTCGGCCCTCAGCAATGGCCCTTCCCGGAGGGCGCCACGGTCGGAACGGCGCGCTTGTACGGGGACGGGATTTTCCCGACTGACAGCGGCCGCGCCCGATTCGTGGCCGACCCTTATCGCGCCGCCAAGGAATTGCGCGACGCACGCTACCCCCTGACGCTGAACACCGGTCGGCTGCGCGACCAGTGGCACGGGATGAGCCGTACCGGTACCGCCGCGCAGTTATTCGGCCATGTGAACGAAGCGGTGCTCAGCCTGCATCCCGACGAATTGCTTCGCCATCGCCTGCAGTCTGGCGACCTGGTCAGCCTCAAGAGCCGTCGCGGCAGCGTGATCGTGGCCGTGGACAGCGACGACAGCGTGCGCCCCGGCCAGGCCTTCCTGCCCATGCACTGGGGCGACCGGTTTCTCAAGGGCGGGGTCAACACCCTGACTCAACCGGCATTCGACCCGTTGTCGAAACAGCCGGAACTCAAGCACAGCGGCGTACGCCTGGAACCGGTGAACCTGCCCTGGCAGCTTTTCGCTCTGGTTGAAGGCAATGTTCAACAGCATCTGGAGGTGTTGCGTCCGCTGTGTGAGGCGTTTGCCTACGTCAGCCTTAGCCTGACCGGCCGCGACCGTCCCGCGTTGCTGATACGCGCTGCCAGCGCCGTGGCGCCCGAACCGCAGCTTTTGCAGGCGATCGACGAACAGCTGGGACTGATCGAAGGTCCGGTCCTGGCCTATGACGACCCGCGCCGCGCCATTGGCAAGCGGGTACGGATCGAAAACAGCCGCATCACCGCCATTCGCCTGGCCGGCGAAACCCTGGCCCGGCACTGGTTGCAAAACCTCTGGTTGGAAGGGCGCGCCGACGACCAGTTGCGGCGCTGGCTGCTGGCCCCCTTGAGCGCACCGCCGGGTAACACCGGCGCCGCCACGGCTGGTGGGAAGACGCTGTGCAACTGCATGAATGTCAGCCAGCGTGCGGTTTGCGCGGGCATCGAGCGCGGCCTGGATTTGCAGGGCCTGAAAAAAGAACTGGGCTGCGGCACGCAGTGCGGTTCCTGCGTACCGGAAATCAAGCGCCTGCTGGTTGCCACCGCGCAACCGGTCGCCGCTATCTCGTGAGGAAAACACTATGAACGCAAAAGTCTGGCTGGTAGGTGCGGGTCCTGGCGACCCTGAATTGCTGACCCTCAAAGCCGTGCGCGCCCTGGGCGAGGCCGACGTGGTGTTGATCGACGACCTGGTCAACGACGCGGTGCTGGAGCATTGCCCCAGTGCGCGCATCATCGCCGTCGGCAAGCGCGGCGGCTGCCGCTCCACTCCCCAGGCGTTCATCCACCGGCTGATGTTGCGTTATGCCCGCCAAGGCAAATGCGTGGTGCGCCTCAAAGGCGGCGACCCGTGCATCTTCGGCCGGGGCGGTGAAGAAGCCCAGTGGCTGCGCGAGCACGGTGTCGAGGTGGAGCTGGTCAATGGCATCACCGCCGGTCTTGCGGGCGCGACCCAGTGCGACATCCCACTGACCCTGCGCGGGGTTGCCCGGGGCGTGACCCTGGTAACGGCTCACACCCAGGACGGCAGCAGCCTGAACTGGCAAGCCCTGGCGCAAAGTGGCACGACCTTGGTGGTGTACATGGGCGTGGCGAAACTGAGCGAGATCCGCGAGCAACTGCTGGCCGGCGGACTGGCAGCGGACACGCCGGTAGCGATGATCGAAAACGCCTCCCTGCCCCATCAACGTGACTGCCGCAGCGACCTGGCCTCGATGGAGACCGATGCCGTCGCGTTTCAACTCAAGAGCCCGGCGATCCTGGTAATTGGCGCGGTGGCCGGTGCAGCCGAACTGGCTGCCTCCCCGCCGGTCTTCGCCCAGGCATCAGCCCAGTAACAGACAACCCCTTACCCAACGTGGGAGCGAGCCTGCTCGCGATGGCAATCTACCGGCAACCTCAATGGCGACTGACACACCGCATTCGCGAGCAGGCTCGCTCCCACAGTTAGATCGGGGCAAAGCTGAAGAGACAGGCCGCCTATCAGACCGCCTCGCTCTTGAACCTGAACCTGAACCTGATCTTGATCTTGATCCTGATCTTGATCCTGATCTTGATCCTGATCTTGATCCTGATCCTGATCTTGATCTTGATCCTGATCTTGATCTTGATCTTGATCTTGATCTTGATCTGAAACGCCCCGTTAACCACGCTGGCCGAACGCAGGCATTGTGCAGTGGGCATCCCGGCATGGATGCCGGGATAGCCGCGCTGGGCCAGGGACGGCCCTTCGCGGCGGGCCCACGGAGCAATGCCGGAGTGAGGGCACACCGAGCCTAAGCGAGGTGCCGAGTGGTGGGGCAAAGCCTTTTTGGTTACTTTTTTGGCGTCTGAAAAAAGTGACCCGCCGTAAGGGCGGAACCCTAAGCAGCCGTGACCGCAGCAATGGATATGTACCCCGTCAACAAACCCCAGGCCGACTGTCAGGCCGCCATCGCGAGCAAGCTCGCTCCCACAATAGAATCGGGGCACGTCCGGTAAAGATATGCCGGTTGAAAAGCCGCATTCGCGAGCAGGCTCGCTCCCACAGTTAGATCGGGGTAAAGCTGAAGAGACAGGCCGCCTATCAGACCGCCTTGATCTTGATCTTGATCCTGATCCTGATCTTGATCTTGATCTGAAACGCCCCGTTAACCACGCTGGCCGAACGCAGGCATTGTGCAGTGGGCATCCCGGCATGGATGCCGGGATAGCCGCGCTGGGCCAGGGACGGCCCTTCGCGGCGGGCCCACGGAGCAATGCCGGAGTGAGGGCACACCGAGCCTTGGCGAGGTGCCGAGTGGTGGGGCAAAGCCTTTTTGGTTACTTTTTTGGCGTCTGAAAAAAGTGACCCGCCGTAAGGGCGGAACCCTAAGCAGCCGTTAAAGCAGCAACGGATATGTACCCAGTCAACTAAACCCTGGCCGACTGTCAGGCCGCCATCGCGAGCAAGCTCGCTCCCACAATAGAATCGGGGCACGTCCGGTAAAGATATGCCGGTTGAAAAGCCGCATTCGCGAGCAGGCTCGCTCCCACAGTTAGATCGGGGTAAAGCTGAAGAGACAGGCCGCCTATCAGACCGCCTTGATCTTGATCTTGATCTTGATCCTGATCCTGATCTTGATCTTGATCTGAAACGCCCCGTTAACCACGCTGGCCGAACGCAGGCATTGTGCAGTGGGCATCCCGGCATGGATGCCGGGATAGCCGCGCTGGGCCAGGGACGGCCCTTCGCGGCGGGCCCACGGAGCAATGCCGGAGTGAGGGCACACCGAGCCTTGGCGAGGTGCCGAGTGGTGGGGCAAGCGTTTTTGGTTACTTTTTTGGCGTCTGAAAAAAGTGACCCGCCGTAAGGGCGGAACCCTAAGCAGCCGTTACCGCAGCAACGGATATGTACCCCGTCAACAAACCCCAGGCCGACTGTCAGGCCGCCATCGCGAGCAAGCTCGCTCCCACAATAGAATCGGAGTACGACCGGTAAAGATATGCCGGTTGAAAAGCCGCATTCGCGAGCAGGCTCGCTCCCACAGTTAGATCGGGGTAAAGCTGAAGAGACAGACCGCCTATCAGACCGCCTTGCTCTTGATCCTGATCTTGATCTTGGTCTTGATCTTGATCTGAAACGCCCCGTTAACCACGCTGGCCGAACGCAGGCATTGTGCAGTGGGCATCCCGGCATGGATGCCGGGATAGCCGCGCTGGGCCAGGGACGGCCCTTCGCGGCGGGCCCACGGAGCAATGCCGGAGTGAGGGCACACCGAGCCTAAGCGAGGTGCCGAGTGGTGGGGCAAAGCCTTTTTGGTTACTTTTTTGGCGTCTGAAAAAAGTGACCCGCCGTAAGGGCGGAACCCTAAGCAGCCGTTACCGCAGCAACGGATATGTACCCCGTCAACAAACCCCAGGCCGACTGCCAGGCCGCCATCGCGAGCAAGCTCGCTCCCACAATAGAATCGGAGTACGACCGGTAAAGATATGCCGGTTGAAAAGCCGCATTCGCGAGCAGGCTCGCTCCCACAGGTTCCAGGTTTTTCCAGCCCGGCCACTGATCCACCAAATCGCAGGCAAAGAAAAGCCCGGCCTGAGCCGGGCTTTTCCAAAGCTTTGGGCTAATTACTTAGCTTGGGCTTCAACCTGCGCTTCTACGCGACGGTTAACTGCACGACCAGCTTCAGTGGCGTTGTCGGCAACTGGGCGGGATTCGCCGTAGCCAACAGACTGAACGCGGGACGATTCAACACCGTACTGGTTGGTCAGAACCTGCTTGACGGCGTTTGCACGACGCTCGGACAGCTTCTGGTTGTAAGCGTCAGGACCGACGGAGTCAGTGTGACCTTCAACAGTGGTGCTGGTGGATGGGTACTGCTTCATGAAATCAGCCAGGTTCTTGATGTCGCCGTAGCTGTTTTCTTTAACGACCGACTTGTCGAAGTCGAACTTGACGTCCAGCTCAACACGTACGACTTCAGCAACAGCTGGGCAGCCATCAGCGTCAACGGTTACGTTGGCTGGGGTGTCAGGGCACTTGTCGACGTTGTCGCACACGCCATCGTTGTCGCTGTCGGAGCAGACTTCAGCAGGTGCTGGAACTGGAGCAGCGGCTGGCTTGGAACCGCCACCGAAGTTCACACCGATACCAACGCTAGGCGCCCACTCGGTGTCGCCCTGGTCGATGTTGTACTGAGCTTCAACGCCGGCACGGGCGTAGAAGTTGTCAGTGAAATACAGCTTGGCGCCGCCACCAACGTTGGCGAAGGTAGAACGGTTACGACCGTTGCTGCCATTCTGGTCGATGCTCTGGTCCGAGAAACCGGCAGAGACGTAAGGACGCAGCATGTCGCCTGGGTTGTTGAAGTGGTACAGAGCGTCCAGAGCGGTGTTGGCGCCCTTGACGTTAGTGCCGTCGTCGGTACGTGCGTTGTGCACTTCGTCGTAGGCCAGACGCAGTTCAACGTCGTCGGTCAGGAAGTAACCAACCGAACCGCCAAACAGGTTGCCGTTGTTCTTGAAATCACGAGCGCTGTCGAACATTTCTTTCTTGGCGAAGCCTTCGATTTCAACTGCGCCTTGGCCTTGTGCCAGAGCGCCGAACGAAGTGGCAGCAATCAAAGAACCAATGGCAAAGCCCAAGGTGTTTTTCAGTTTCATCCGTTAAATCCCCATCTGGTGATTGTGAAGCAGTCCCGCAAACCGGGGGACAACTCGGCGGCAAGTCTATCAGAACTTGCCTACACGTAAGAGATATTTGCGCCGAACTAAGTTTCGGCAATGCCTGCAAATTTCTCACGCAGCTTATCGAGCGCGCGCTTGTAACGCATTTTTGTCGCGCTCAAACCCATATGCATTATGTCTGCGATCTCCTGGAATTCCAGTTCTGCGACAAATCGTAGCACCAGAATCTCCCGATCGATCGGGTTCACATAAACCAGCCAGCGGTCGAGCCCACCCTTTTCCTCGGGCTTGGGCGCCTTCTCTTCAGACGCTTCCTCGAGGGGGTCCAGGCTCAAAGCGTCCATCAAGCGACGCTTTCGCCGTTCCTTTCGATACTGCGTGATGCATTCGTTGTAGGTGATGCTGTACAGCCAGGTCTTGAACTTCGATTTCCCCTCGAAGTTCTTCAACCCGTAAAGCACCTTCAACATCACCTCCTGACAGACATCATCAGCATCGCGATCGTTCCCAAGATATCGTGCACAAACGTTAAATAAAGTTCTCTGGTAACGGCGCATCAACTCTTCATAGGCGCGCGTGACGTGGAACAGCTCCGTATGCGCGCGCGCGACCAACTCCTCATCAGAGAGATCACGGGGGTCGTAGCGCGTGGATAGCGATTGGGGTTTGTTCAAAACAAGTCGGGCCGACAGTCTAGGTCAATGTGCGCCGCAACCCGCCGTGGCGGGCATTTTGCGGCGGCATACATTAGCAGGATTTGCCGGGTTAGCGGCTACTCACATGCTGCTCCAGCAGGATCCGATTAGACAGCGATACCAGTTCGCCCTCCTCGGTCAGCAATGTGGTTTTCACCGTGCCGATCTCTTCGATCTGGCCTTCGACCTCGCCAACACGCACTTGTTGCCCAACCTCATACAATTCACGCACATAGATTCCCGCAAGAATCTGACCGGCGATTTCCCGGCTCCCCAACCCCATTGCCAGCGCGACTGCCAGACCAACGGTAATCAGGACGATCACGATCACGTGGTTGAGCAGGTCCGTCTTGACCTCCAACTGGCTGATCGCAACCGAAATACTGATGATGATCACCAGGCCCTGGGCGATACGCCCAACGCCCGAGGCATAGTCCAGCCCGACGCCCTCGGCCGCGCCACGCACCAGCCCGTTGGCCAGTTGCGCCAGCAGTACACCCACCAGCAGCACCAACGCGGCACCGAAGACCTTTGGCAGATAGAGCGCAAGCATGTCGAGCGTAGCCGAGACCCGCTCCAGCCCCAGGGACTCAGCCGCCGAAACCAGAAAAATAAGGAGGACGAACCAGTAGACGATCTTGCCCACCAGCGTCGAGATCGGAACCTGGATGCCGCCCCGCGACAGCAACTTGGTCAGGCCGGTACCGCCCATCAGGCGGTCAAGGCCAAGTTTGGCGAGCAATTTTGAGAGCAGCGTGTCGAGGAGCTTGGCCACCACGAAACCTAGCAACAGCACCACCAGGGCGCCAAAGAGGTTGGGGATGAAGTTAGCCACTTTGGTCCACAACGCAGTCATTGCCGTGACGAGGCTCTGGGTCCAGAGATCAAGTTCCATATTCAGTCAGCCTTATCAGCGGTGCGAGTAACGGGTTTGCGACGGGAGACCGGCGAGACATGGGCCGACCCGTTGTTCAGAGCGATCATCAGCGCGGGCAGCCAGCGGCCCAGCAGGCTGAAAAGATCACCGGCGCCAACCTGACGGTTGGCGGTTTTGAGTACGCGTCCCAGGCATGCGTCGTCGTCCCGGCTGGACGGCGAGGCCTTGAGCATGTCGCGCAGAGACTGTTCAAACGGATCGTGCATACGCGCACCTCTCGTGATGTCTGTGGAAGACGCGATCAGATTTCGTCGGGTCACATGAAGCCTCGTCACACCCAGCGCAAACGGCGAAACAGCCACCACTGCCCGAGGGCCACGCACAGCATCAACAGGCAGGCAACGAGGAAACCGTAGGGGCTTTCCGAAAACGGAATGCCGCCGACATTGATCCCCAGCAGCCCGGTGAGAAAGCTCATCGGCAGAAAGATGCCGGTGATGATGCCGAAGCGATACATCGTACGGTTCATGCGCACCGAAAGACGCCGGTCCTCGGCCTCCAGCACAAGCCCCACGCGCTCCCGGGTCAACTCCAGCTCTTCCAGGTAACGGGTCAGGCTGTTGTTCAATTCATTCCAGTAGTCGCCGTCGTCCTCGACGAACCAGGGCAATTTGATCCGTGACATCTGGCCGAAGATATCCCGCTGCGGGGCCAGGAATCGCTTCAGTCCGGCCGCCCTTCGACGGATATGCAAAATGGCGTCGTGCTCGGGAGTGTACCGTTCGTCGGTATCGAGTTTTTCCTCCTCGCCGTCGACGATTTCCGAGAGACAGGTGACCAGGTCCTGGACTTTGTTGGTCAGGTATTGCGCCATATAAAGGATGAGTTCCGAAGCCGTCTTGGGCCCCTTGCCCTCGGCCAGTTCCGCCAGCAACTCATCGGTGGCGCGCAACGGGCGCAAACGCAGGGAAATCACCCGCTGGGCCGAGGCGAAGATGCGCACCGAGACCATGTCTTCCGGTTCCGCGCCCGGGTTGAGGTTGATCCCGCGAAGAAACAGCAGCAGCTCGGCATTGGGCAGCGGCAGCAGGCGCGGCCGGGTGTTCTCTTCCAGCAACAGGTCGCAATTGAATTCGCTCAGGCCGCTGGATTTGCGCAACCACGTGTGGGTTTGCGGATGACTGCGGTCCCAATGCAGCCACAGGCTTTCATGAGCCTGCAACTGCAAGTCGTCCAGTTCGGTCCGGGCTATCGAACGCGCGCCGCCTTTACCATCCAGCACCAGGGCATGCACCAATCCCCACTGCGCGTTTTCTTCCTCGAACATCCTCATCCCTTATGGCTGTAGCGCTTCATTCAGGCATTTTCAGCGGGCTCGGCGAAACAATCACGCCGTTGTTGTCCGCATAGACATACTCGCCCGGGCGAAACGTCACGCCAGCGAAGGTCACCGGTACATTAAGATCACCAATGCCGCGCTTGTCGGTTTTCATCGGGTGGCTGGCCAGGGCCTGGACCCCGAGGTCGGTCTGGGCAATGACGTCGACATCGCGGATGCAGCCGTAGATCACCAGCCCTTCCCAGCCATTCTTCGCCGCTTTCTCGGCCAGCATGTCACCCAACAGGGCCCGCCGCAGCGACCCGCCACCGTCGACGACCAGCACCTTGCCCTTGCCTTCGAGTTCAACCTGTTCCTTGACCAGTGAATTGTCTTCGAAGCACTTGATGGTCACGATTTCACCACCAAAGGAGTCGCGGCCACCGAAATTGCTGAACATCGGTTCCAACACCTGCACCAGGTCCGGGTAGGTATCGCACAGGTCGGGCGTGAGGTAATGGTTCATCGGGCAGCTCCTGCAAGGGTTGGACGTCTGGCTGAATGAATAACCGTTTGTGACCGAAATAACGTAGCGCGTCATATCTTAGCCGCAAGCCGACCAGAGCGGAATGCCCTTGTCAGAGCCTTCCCCTCAAACCGCTTCGGCCAGGCGAGGCTGTTCTGTCGACAGCGGCGCGCGCTGATCTTCCAGCCAGCGCGCCACCAGCGGCCAGACCTCGGCTTGCGCGGCTTTGCTGACAAGCATTTCGACATGACCGAAATCCTCACCGAAGCCCTGCGCCCGGCCCAGGCAGACAAACTGCTTGCGCTCGGAACCGATCTGCTCGAAAAGTTTTCGACACGCCCAGGTCGGATCCTGCTGATCGCCGGCGGCACTCACCGCCAGTACCGGCACTTGCACGTCCGCAAGGCCAGCCCACCAGTTCTTCTCGGCATCGCCGAAACGCCCGAACAGGCCATACCAGCGCATGCTCTCCAGAGCCAGGCCGATAGGCTCGTCTTCCGGGCCGCGTTTGAGCCTTGGGCCGGACAATTGGGCAAAACGCTTGAGAATGAAGCGCCCGCTCCACTCCACCGGGGGGATTTTCAAGGGCCAGTACGTGCGGCTGACCTGGGTGCCGAAAAAAGCTGCCGACGCCACGGCGGGCTCGCCCAGGTAATGGCCGCCCAAGGCTGCCGCCAGGGTGATGCCACCCAACGAATGGCCAATCCAGTGGGGCACTTGCCCGCTTTGCTCGCGCACAAAGGCGCCGATGGCCGGCAGATCGTAACGGGCGTAGTCCGCGACCCGGTTATTGCGGTAGCCCTGGTTGCGCTGGGATAACCCATGGCCACGCATCTCGGGAATCCAGACATCGAACCCCAGGCGCACCAGGTACGCCCCAAGCCCCAGGCCCTTGGGCGAATACCAGAAGCGCCGGTTGGAAAAACTGCCGTGGAGCAGGATCACCGGAACACCACGGACCTCGCCGGCATCGGCCATGCCCAGGCGGGTAACGGCCACTTCGACGCTGTAGTCCGGGCTGTTGCCAGGTTTCAGGCGATACACATCTTCGCTCAGATCACCGCGTCGCTCGGCGCTGATCAGGGCGACAGGAAATAGGTTGCTGCTGCTTTGCATGATCTTCTTGCACAAAAAAGGGCGGCGTCCTGGTGGAGCCCGCCCTGCTTCAAATCAAAAGGGGTCCGGGAGATTGGTCGCCCGCGAACCTGTGGGAGCGAGCCTGCTCGCGAAGACGATGGGTCAGAACCCGTATCGGCTGACACTCCGCAATCGCGAGCAGGCTCGCTCCCACAAGGCATTCCCCGGTTTACATCACCAGCGAAGCCCCTTCACTCAATCAGACCGCAGCCTGACCCTCAGCCAGGAAGAACCAGGTTTCCAGCACGGAGTCCGGGTTCAACGAAACGCTCTCGATGCCCTGCTCCATCAGCCACTTGGCCAGGTCCGGGTGGTCGGAAGGGCCCTGGCCGCAGATGCCGATGTATTTACCGGCCTTGTTACAGGCGGCAATCGCATTGGCCAGCAGCTTCTTGACCGCCGGGTTACGCTCGTCGAACAGGTGGGCGATGATCCCGGAGTCGCGGTCCAGGCCCAGGGTCAACTGGGTCAGGTCGTTGGAACCGATGGAGAAGCCGTCGAAGAACTCAAGGAACTCTTCGGCCAGGATCGCGTTGGACGGCAGCTCGCACATCATGATCACGCGCAAGCCGTTTTCGCCACGGGCCAGGCCGTTTTCCGCCAGCAGGTCGACCACCTGGCTCGCTTCGCCGAGGGTGCGCACGAACGGCACCATGATCTCGACGTTGGTCAGGCCCATCTCGTTACGCACGCGCTTCAGAGCCCGGCATTCGAGCTCGAAGCAGTCACGGAACGACTCGCTGATGTAGCGCGAAGCCCCGCGGAAGCCCAGCATCGGGTTCTCTTCTTCCGGCTCGTAGAGCTTGCCGCCGATCAGGTTGGCGTACTCGTTGGACTTGAAGTCCGACAGGCGCACGATGACTTTTTTCGGCGAGAACGCCGCCGCCAGAGTACTGATGCCTTCCACCAGCTTCTCGACGTAGAAACCGACCGGATCGTCGTAGCCGGCAATGCGCTTGTCGACGCTATCCTTGATTTCCTGCGGCAGGCCGTCGTAGTTCAGCAGCGCCTTGGGGTGCACGCCGATCATGCGGTTGATGATAAACTCCAGGCGGGCCAGGCCCACGCCGGCATTCGGCAACTGCGCGAAGTCGAAGGCGCGGTCCGGGTTGCCGACGTTCATCATGATCTTGAACGGCAGCTCCGGCATCGCGTCCACGGAGTTCTTCTTGATGTCGAAGCCCAGCTCGCCTTCGAAGATGTAGCCGGTATCGCCTTCGGCGCAGGAAACAGTGACGCCCTGGCCGTCCTTGAGCAATTGGGTGGCGTTGCCGCAACCAACAACCGCCGGGATGCCCAGCTCACGGGCGATGATTGCCGCGTGGCAGGTACGCCCGCCGCGATTGGTGACGATGGCGCTGGCGCGCTTCATGACCGGTTCCCAGTCCGGGTCGGTCATGTCGGAAACCAGTACGTCGCCGGCCTGGACCTTGTCCATCTCCGAGACGTCCTTGATGATCCGCACCTTGCCCGCGCCAATGCGCTGGCCGATGGCCCGGCCTTCCACCAGCACGGTGCCGGTTTCCTTGAGCAGGTAGCGCTCCATGACGTTGGCCTGGGTGCGGCTCTTCACGGTTTCCGGGCGGGCCTGGACGATGTACAGCTTGCCGTCGTCACCGTCCTTGGCCCACTCGATGTCCATCGGGCACTTGTAGTGTTTCTCGATGGTCATCGCCTGCTTGGCCAGTTCACTGACTTCGGCGTCGGTCAGGCAGAAGCGCGCGCGATCAGCCTTGTCCACATCAACGGTCTTGACCGAACGACCGGCCTTGGCCTCGTCGCCGTAGATCATCTTGATCGCCTTGCTGCCGAGGTTGCGACGCAGGATGGCGGGGCGGCCGGCTTCCAGGGTGCCTTTGTGGACATAAAATTCGTCCGGGTTCACCGCGCCCTGCACGACGGTTTCACCCAGGCCGTAGGCGCCGGTGATGAACACCACGTCACGAAAGCCCGACTCGGTGTCGAGGGTGAACATCACACCGGCGGTGCCGGTTTCGGAGCGGACCATGCGCTGCACGCCGGCGGACAGGGCGACCAGCTTGTGGTCGAAGCCCTGGTGCACGCGGTAGGAAATCGCACGGTCGTTGAAGAGGGAAGCGAAGACTTCCTTGGCGGCCCGGATGACGTTTTCCACGCCACGGATGTTCAGGAAGGTCTCCTGCTGACCGGCGAACGAGGCGTCCGGCAGGTCTTCAGCGGTGGCCGAGGAGCGGACGGCGACGGCGATGTCGGGATTGCCTTCGGACAGCTTGGCGAAAGCAGTACGGATCTCGGCGTTGAGTTTCTCGGGGAACTCGGCTTCCATGATCCATTGGCGGATCTGGGCGCCGGTCCTGGCCAGGGCATTGACATCATCGACGTCGAGGGCGTCGAGCGCATCGTGGATCTGCTGGTTCAGGCCGCTCAGTTCCAGGAAATCACGATATGCCTGGGCGGTCGTGGCGAAGCCACCTGGCACCGAGACACCGGCGCCGGCGAGGTTACTGATCATCTCGCCCAGGGATGCGTTCTTGCCCCCCACATGCTCTACATCATGGACGCCGAGCTTATCGAGGGAAACTACGTACTCTACCAAGGTGATCTCTCCACTGACTGTGTTGGAAAAGCTCAAGTACCGGCAGCTCCAGGGAGCAATCGCCGGCGATATGGCCTGGACCTGGAAAATAAGTGAGAATGCGGGCCACGGGCGGCCGGCAAATCGCGCCTATCATATCCAAGAATCGTTACTAGCTCACTAGCTTAAGGCCCAAGGCGCAAATGAAACGATCCGCTTTCTTTATCTCCGACGGCACCGGCATCACGGCCGAAACGCTGGGCCAGAGCCTGTTGGCGCAGTTCGAAAACATAACCTTCACCAAGCTGACACGGCCGTATATAGACAGCGTCGACAAGGCGCGGGCCATGGTACAGCAAATCAATAAAGCCGCCGAAACCGACGGTTTTCGCCCGATCATCTTCGATACCATCGTCAATCAGGACATCCGTGAGATTCTCGCAACGTCCAATGGTTTCATGATCGACATTTTTTCCACGTTCCTGGCGCCGCTGGAGCAGGAACTGAGCGAACACTCCTCCTACTCGGTCGGCAAGTCCCATTCCATTGGCCACAACTCCAACTACATGGAGCGGATCGAGGCGGTCAACTTCGCGCTGGACAACGACGACGGCGCCCGCACGCATTATTACGACAAGGCCGACCTGATCCTAGTGGGTGTGTCGCGCTGTGGTAAGACGCCGACGTGTCTGTACATGGCGATGCAATTTGGGATCCGCGCGGCCAACTATCCGCTGACCGAAGACGACATGGAGCGGCTGCAACTGCCCAACGCCTTGCGCGCCCATCAGCACAAGCTGTTCGGCCTGACCATCGACCCGGACCGGCTCACCGCGATCCGCAACGAGCGCAAGCCCAACAGCCGCTATTCGAGCTATGCCCAGTGCGAATTCGAAGTGCGCGAAGTCGAAAACCTGTTCCGGCGGGAGAATATTCCCCACATCAACTCCACGCATTTTTCCGTGGAGGAGATTTCGGCGAAGATCCTGGTGGAGAAAGGGGTGGAGCGGCGGTTCAAGTAATCTAGACGCCCAAAACCAAAACCTGTGGGAGCGAGCTTGCTCGCGATAGCGGTGGACCAGCAACATTAATGCCGGCTGACTCTCCGCTATCGCGAGCAAGCTCGCTCCCACAGGGGTGTTCTCAGAACTTCTGTATCAATGGGCCACAGTCGCCTGCTCTTCCATTTTCTTGCGCAAGCTCAACGGGCGCATGTCGGTCCAGACCTCTTCGATGTAGGCCAGGCACTCCTTCTTGAAGCCGCTCTTGCCCACGGTCCGCCAACCTTCCGGAACGGCCTTGTAGTCCGGCCAGATCGAATACTGCTCTTCGTGGTTGACCACCACCTGGAAGAGGATGTCCTCGCGGTCGAATACTGAAGTCATGGTGTTTCTCCGTCGTTGCTCAAGGTTCGCCGCGCCATGGGCGCAGCCAAGGTATGAAAAGGAACGTACCGGGCCGGATGAAAATTAGGCGTCGGCCACGGCAGCCTCCAGGGCGCGCCGGAACAACTCGGCCACGCGGTCGATTTCCACCGCGGTAATGATCAGTGGCGGCAGGAAACGCACCACGCCACCCTGCCGTCCACCCAGTTCCAGGATCAGGCCGCGCTTGAGGCATTCACGCTGCAACCGCGGCGCCAGCCGTGCGTCCACCGGAGGATGGCCCAAAGCGTCCGGCTTGCCCACCGGGTCCACCAGCTCGACGCCGAGCATCAGGCCGCGACCGCGGATGTCGCCCAATTGCGGAAAATCCCTCTGCAGGATATGCAGATGCTCGCTCAAGCGCTCGCCCATGGCGGCGGCGTGGGCCGGCAGGTTGTGTTCGACCAGGTAGCGCATCACCGCGCTGCCCGCCGCCATCGCCATCTGGTTACCGCGGAAGGTCCCGGCATGGGCGCCCGGCAACCAGGTATCGAGCCAATCGCGATACACCACCACCGCCAGTGGCAGGCTGCCGCCAATGGCCTTGGACAGCACTACCACATCCGGAATGATGCCGGCGTGCTCGAACGCGAACATCTTGCCGGTGCGACCGAAACCACTCTGGATTTCATCGACGATCAGCGCCACCCCGGCCTGCTCGGTGATTCGCCGCAAGCCGCGCAGCCAATCGAGATCGGCCGGTATGACCCCGCCCTCGCCCTGCACCACCTCGACGATCACCGCCGCCGGTAACTGCACCCCGGCCTCGGGATCGTTCAGCAGGTTTTCCAGGTAATGCAGATTGGCCTTGACCCCCTCGACGCCACCGAGCCCGAACGGGCAGCGATAATCGTAGGGGTATGGCATGAACTGCACGCCGTTGCTGAGCAATGCCCCCAAGGGCTTCTTCGGCCCCAGGCTGCCCATCAGGCTCAGCGCGCCCTGGCTCATGCCGTGATATCCGCCCTGGAACGACAGTACGGTGCTACGCCCGGTGGCGGTGCGCACCAATTTGAGTGCCGCTTCCACCGCGTCGGTCCCCGTGGGGCCGCAGAACTGGATCTTCGCCTCGGCGGCGAGGCTCGCCGGCAACAGGCCGAACAGGTCCTGGACAAACCGGTCCTTGACCGGCGTGGTCAGGTCCAGGGTATGCAGGGGCAACTCGTCGGCGAGCACCTGCCGGATCGCCTCGATCACGACCGGGTGGTTGTGCCCGAGGGCCAGCGTGCCGGCGCCGGCCAGGCAATCGATGAAGGTCCGGCCTTCGACATCCTCGACGTAAAGGCCCTTGGCGCGCTTGAGGGCCAGGGGAATCCGCCGTGGATAGCTGCGGGCATTGGATTCCTGCCGGCTCTGGCGGGCCAGCAACGGTGATTCGTTGAATTGATAGAGCGTCTCGCCCGACGCGGGACTGACCCGCGCTGGCGCTGCTTCGACAGAAGGATTGGCGACTGACATTTCTCGACCCCGCGATGAGTGACCAAACGGCACACCGGACAGGTGCGCATTCAAGGCGCACATGCAGGTTTCCTGTTGTGGAAACGCATCAGCGAGGCAAGGATTTACTATCACCCTATCCCGTGGCGAGGGAGCTTGCTCCCGCTGGGCTGCGCAGCAGCCCCCTCAAGCCAGAGCACGCGGTAGATCAGATTGACCGAGGTGAAAAGTTTGGGCCCGCTGCGCGGTCCAGCGGGAGCAAGCTCCCTCGCCACGAGATCTACTGGCCCGAAGAGACTTGCACTGGCACGGTCAGTTCAACCCGCAGCCCGTCCGGGCGGCTGTCGAAATGCAGGCCGCAGCCGCAACGCTGGACGATAGCCTGGACGATCGCCAGGCCCAGACCGCAGCCGGTGCTGTGGCCGTTGCGCCAGAAGCGTTGGGTCAGGTGCTGGATATCCTCGGCGGCGATTCCGTCGCCATGATCACGTACCAGGAAACGCACGCGCTGGCCGATCATCTCCAGGCTCAGTTCGACCTCGGTATCGGCCGGGGTGTGGCGCAGGGCGTTCTCCAGCAGGTTGCGCAACGCGGCGATGGCCAGCACCGCCGGCATTTGCACCGGCGCATCGGACAGCGGCGGCGATAGGTGCAGCCTGATCCGCTGGGGCGCGCCGCCGGCCGCATCCTGGATCGCCAGTCGCGCGACCTGCTCGGCGTTGCATTGCACGCCATCATCAAACGAAAGGCTGCCCTCGACCCGCGCCAGCAGCAACAGTTGCTCAAGGGTACGGTGCAAGCGGTCGGCGCCATCCTCTGCCCGGGCCAGGGACTGATCACGCGCAGCCCCCTCGGTCATGCGCGCCACTTGCAGGTGGGTCTTGATGGCCGTCAGCGGGCTGCGCAATTCATGGGCAGCGTCACCGGTCAACCGGCGCTCGCGCTCGATGGTCTTGCCGATACGCTGGAACAGCTGGTTCTGGGTTTCCAGCAGGGGCCGCAGCTCGCTGGGCAGCGGATGGATCTGCAGGGGTTCGAGGGAGTCGGCGTTACGGCGCATCAACGCATCACGCATGCGATTGAGCGGCGCCAGGCCCTGTCCGATGCCCAGCCACAACAGGCACAGGCAACCGAGCAACGCCACGCCGACCGGCACCGACGCTGCCAGCAGCACCGACAGGTTCAACGCTTCGCGTTCGATCTGGCGATCGGCCGTGGTAATGCGCAAATCGCCTCGAACCAGGGTAAAGCTGCGCCATGGCGCACCGTCGATCATCTGATCATGGAAGCCTGTCTTCTCGGCTTCCAAGGCCTGTTCCGGGTTACCGTGGCTGCGCGCCAGGATCTCGCCGCGCAAGGAACTGACCTGACAGGCCATACCGCCCGGGATGCTCAACTGCTCCGAGCTCAAATGCGTGCCTTCACCTTTGCTGGGCACCGGCGGCAGTTGCTCCAGCAACCCGGCGACCATCCGCGCCGAAGCCACCAGGCGCTGGTCGAGGGAAAACATCATCTGGTTGCGCAGGTCGCTGAGCATCCAGGCCGCGGCCAGGGCCCAGATCAGGGTGAAGGCCGCGCCGAGCGTCAGGCTCAGCCGCAGTCGCAGGCTCATCACTTGGAGGATTCCCCGCCATCCGCCGGCCCCAGCCGATACCCCAGGCCACGCACGGTCTCGACAATGCCGTTGCCCAGTTTGCGGCGCAGATGGTGGATATGCACGTTCAAGGCGTTGCTTTCCAGCTCGTCACTGAACCCATAGACACTGTCCTTGAGTTGCTCGGTGGATAACACACGACCGCGACTGTGCAGCAGCGCCTGCAACAGCGACTGCTCGCGGCGCGAGAGGTCCACCGGCTGGCCGCCCAGCGTGGTTTCGCGGCTGCTGGGGTCGTAGGTCAGGCGACCGTGCTCGATCAGGTTGACGCTGCGCCCCGCCACGCGCCGCAGCAAGGTATGCAGGCGTGCCGCCAGTTCCCGCAGATCGAAGGGTTTGAGCAGATAATCATCGGCCCCGGCCTGCAGGCCGTCGACCCGATCGGTCACCGAGTCACGCGCGGTGAGGATCAGCACCGGCGTCTCCAGGCCTTGCTGGCGCAATTGCTTGAGCAGCTTGAGACCATCTTCATCGGGCAGGCCAAGGTCGAGCACCATGACATCGAATTCGGCGACACCCAGCATCGCCCGCGCCGCCGAGGCGGTGGCGACGTGTTCGACGGTCAGGCCTTGAGCGGTGAGCCCGGCGACAATGCCGCTGGCGATCAACTCGTCGTCTTCGCAGACCAGTACACGCATGGTAAGCCCCGTGGAAAAAGGTACATTAGGCCGCCGGCCGATTAAGTCGACATTATGCGACGAGTACGCCAGGCATGGGTGATCTTCGCTGTAAACCGGCCGTCGCCGGGTTAATCGACGGTTAATCGCCAGCCACCAATGTGCATTCCACTTGCTTCGTTCTAAGGCTTTATCCATGCGTCGATTGTTTTTGCTGTGTCTACTGCTGATCTCGGGTCTGGCCCAGGCCGCCAATCCTTTCGAGACCAAACCCGACTTCCTGCCGGTGGAAAAGGCCTTCGTCTTTACCTCCGAACGCCTGGACTCGGGTGAGACCCAGTTGTTCTGGCAGATCGCCGACGGTTACTACCTGTATCAGCAACGGCTCAAATTCGACGGCCTGGCCGACGCGCAGAAGCCCAGGCTGCCCGAGGGCGAAGCGCACAGCGATGAGTTCTTCGGCGACCAGCAAGTCTATCGCCAGGCACTGGAGCTGAAGATTCCCGCCGGGGCCACCGGCAAGATCAAGGTCGGTTTCCAGGGTTGTGCCGACGCGGGCCTCTGCTATCCGCCCCAGACCCAGGTGGTCGACCTGGGCGGCGACGCACCGGCCACGGCCAGTGGCGAGGCGCAGGACCAGGCCCTGGCCAGCGGCCTGCAACAGCGCGCGCTGGGCTGGAGCCTGCTGGTGTTCTTCGGCCTGGGGCTGCTGCTGGCGTTTACCCCGTGCTCGCTGCCGATGCTGCCGATCCTGGCGGGGCTGGTGGTGGGCAGCGGCGCCGGGCCCCGGCGCGGCCTGGCACTGGCCGGCAGTTATGTCATCAGCATGGCGCTGGTGTACGCCGCCATGGGCGTGCTTGCTGCGCTGTTGGGCGCCAATCTACAGGCACTGCTCCAGCAACCCTGGCTGCTGGGCACTTTCGCCGCGGTATTCGTGGTGTTGGCGCTGCCGATGTTCGGTTTCTTCGAACTGCAACTGCCAGCCGCTCTGCGTGATCGATTGGAAAATGCCGGCCGCCAGCGCCGCGGCGGCAGCCTGGTGGGCGCCGGCATTCTCGGGGCGTTGTCCGGCCTGCTGGTCGGCCCCTGCATGACCGCGCCCCTGGCCGGCGCGCTGCTGTACATCGCCCAGAGCGGCAACGCGCTGCATGGCGGGTTGATCCTGTTCACCATGGGGGTCGGCATGGGCCTGCCGCTGCTGTTGCTGGTGACCGTCGGCAATCGCTTCCTGCCCAAGCCCGGTGCCTGGATGAACCTGCTCAAGGGCGTGTTCGGCTTCCTGTTCCTGGGCACCGCGCTGCTGATGCTCCGCCCGGTCATCGATGGCTCATTGTGGATCGGACTGTGGGGCGCGTTACTGGTTGTCGCCGCCTATTGCGCCTGGCGCCAGACCCAGGGCTTCGGTCGCGCCGCCTATTTGTGGGGCAGCGTATCGCTGCTGTTCGGCCTGTGGGGTAGCGTGCTGGTGATTGGCGCGGCGGGCGGCAGCGACGATCTGTTCAGGCCGCTGCAGGTCTACAGCGGCGCCAGGGGCAGCGCCACCGTCAGCGCCCACGATGCCTTCGTCACGGTCAGCGAGCCCGCCGCCCTGCAGCGCGAACTGGACGCCGCCAAGGCGCAGGGCCAATGGGTGTTGCTCGATTACTACGCCGACTGGTGCGTGTCCTGCAAGATCATGGAAAAACAGGTCTTCGGCCGCGCCGAAGTGCTCGACGCCCTGAAAGGCGTACGCCTGCTACGCCTGGACGTCACCGCTGACAACGCCGCCAGCCGTGAGCTGCTGGGTCGCTACAAAGTGCCGGGGCCGCCGAGCCTGTTGTGGATCGGTGCCGACGGTGAAGAGCGCCGCAGCCAGCGGATCACCGGAGAAGTGGACGCCGAGGCGTTCCTGGAACGTTGGAACATGACCCGGAACGCACGCTGATGCTGACGTTTACCCTGGGCACCTTTGCCATCGCCCTCAATCATCTGCTGCTGATCAGCGCACTGGCCTTGGCGACTTTCGTCGGCTGGCGCGTGGCCAAGCGCGGCGGCGAGAACCCCGAGTCGGTGCTGTTCGGTCTGTTTCTGCTGGGGCTGCTTGCCGCGAGAATCGGCTTCGTCGCCGCGTACTGGAACCATTACCGGGACGACCTCTGGCAGATCGTCGATCTACGCGACGGCGGATTCCTGGCCTGGCCTGGCATCATCGCCCTGCTGGTCGCCGCGCTGCTCTGGGCGCGTCGCCGACCGGCCCTGCGCAGGCCCCTGGGCTTCAGCGTCGGCAGCGGTCTGCTGTTCTGGCTGGTGGCGACGATGTCGCTGACGATCTACGAGCAAGGCACCCGGCTGCCGGAGATCGAGCTGCGCAACGCTGAAGGCGAAACCGTGAACCTCGCCGACTACCAGGGCGGCCCCTTGGTGATCAACCTGTGGGCCACCTGGTGCCCGCCTTGCCGACGGGAAATGCCGGTCCTGGAGGAGGCGCAAAAACAGCGCCCGGACCTGACGTTCCTGTTCGTCAATCAGGCCGAAAGCATGCAAAGCGTCAGCACCTACCTCGCCACCCAGGGCCTGAGCCTGACCAACGTGCTGTTCGACGGCAGTGGACGCCTCGGCCAGGCCGTCGGCTCCATGGCCTTGCCGACGACCTTGTTCTACAACGCCGAGGGTCGCCTGCTGGGCAGCCACCTGGGCGAACTGTCGGAAGCGAGCCTGGCCCGCGCCCTGGAAAATTTCGAAACGCCGGGTTCCACCACGGCGATCCACCCCGCGACAAGGAAATTGCCATGCCCCGCCTCCACCACCTGCTGACCCTGGCCTTCGCCGGCGCACTGCTACAAGCGCCGCTGCTTCAGGCCGAAGAGCTGCCCGCGGCGATCAAGAAGATCGAAGCCAAGGGCGCGAAGATCGTCGGCACCTTCGACGCACCGAACGGCTTGCGCGGCTACGCGGCGCAGTACCAGAGCCGCGGCATGACGCTCTATCTGACGCCGGACGGCCAGCATGTGCTGCTGGGCAACCTGTACGACGCCGATGGCAAGGACCTGAGCCTCGAACCCCTGAAAAAGCTGGTCTACGATCCAATGTCGAAGGAGATCTGGGCGAAGATGCAAGCCAGCAGCTGGATCGCCGACGGCAGCAAGGACGCACCGCGCACCGTGTACCTGTTCAGCGACCCGAACTGCCCGTACTGCAACATGTTCTGGGAGCAGGCGCGGCCGTGGGTCAATGCCGGCAAGGTGCAGTTGCGCCACATCATGGTGGGCATCATCCGCGAAGACAGCCCGGGGAAATCAGCCGCATTGCTGGCCGCCAAAGAGCCGGAAAAAGCCCTGGCGGACCACGAAAAGGCCGGCAAGGGCAGCCCGCTGAAACCGCTGAAAGAAATACCGCCGGCGATCCAGGCCAAACTGGACGCCAACCAGCAGTTGATGGATGAACTGGAGCTGTCCGCGACCCCGGCGATTTTCTACCTGGACGACCAAGGCGACCTTCAACAGCAGCAAGGCGCGCCCTCGCCGGACAAGCTGGTGAAGATTCTCGGGCCGAAATAAACCCCCGGCCACCTGTGGCGAGGGAGCTTGCTCCCGCTGGGTTGCGCAGCAGCCCCAAAAAAGCATAGGCAATCAATCTGAAGAACCGCAGCAAGAGAACCAGGGGCTGCTGCGCAGCCCAGCGGGAGCAAGCTCCCTCGCCACGGGTTTGAGCAGCAATCAATGCCTGTGTTTCAGGAACCCCAGCAACGCCTCGGTCACAAACGCCGGGTTCTCCAGGTTGGAAATATGCCCCGCCTCGGGAATCAGCACATGCTCGCAGCCGATCAATTCAGCCATCTCCAGCGCCTCGGACGGTGGCCGTGGCTTGTCCTGGTCACCACACATCACCAGCGTGCGCTCGGCGTTCAACTCACGCAATTGCCCCAGGATGTCGTCCCGACCAAAGATGATCCGCCCCAGCGGCACGATGCTGTCGCGCAGGTGGTCGGCCGGCAATGCCGCCAAGGTGGCGCGGAACTGCTGGTAGAGCGCTGATTGCGGGTCGATGCCGGGCCGGAAGAAAATCGGCACGACGATGTCCAGCAACGGCTCCGGGATGCTACCGCTGGCCTCGATCTTGTCGAACAGCGAAAAGTAGTACAGACGGGTCGGCTCCGGTTCGACGCCCACATAGGTGTCCATCAATACCAGCGATTGCACGCGTTTGGGCGCCGCCAGCGCCAGGCGCGCGCCCCACATGCCGCCCACCGACAGCCCCACCAGGCTGAAGCAGTCGATGCCCAGCTGATCGAGCAACGCCAATGCCTGGCGAGCCAGATCGTTCAGCGAGGACGTATTCTCGGGCAAGCGCCCGGACTGGCCGTGGCCCCACAGTTCAGGGACGATGACCCGATAGTGCTTCGACAAGGCGTCAATCTGCGGCGTCCACATGCTGCGGTCCCACAAATAGCTGCTGCCGAGCAGCACCACCGGGCCCTGGCCCTGGTCGAGGTAATGGAGCGGTTGTCCGTCGATCGTTGCGAAGGGCATGAGTGAATTCCTTGATTGAGTCCGGAAAAACCTTCGGGAGACTGGGCCGCGATGAGCGGGTCGTCAACTTTGAGTTTTGCGTTGTTCATGCAAACGCCATCGCGAGCAGGCTCGCTCCCACACGGATCATGTTGACCAATCCACTGTGGGAGCGAGCCTGCTCGCGAAAGGGTCCTTATAGACGCCGCAAAACTACATTCCTTCCAATTCCGCCATCAAATCATTCAGTCGATCGACTTTCTCCTCGGTGATTTCACTGGCCCCCAGCCCTGCGATGTATTCGGCCAGTTCCTGCACCGTGCTGCACTCGAACATGGCCCGGAGCGGCACGTTGCGCTGCAAGGCTTTTTGCACGCGCGAGGCGATCTGTGTGGCCAGCAATGAGTGTCCGCCCAGCTCGAAGAAGTTGTCGCGTACGCCCACCCGCTCGACCTTCAGCACCTCGGCCCAGATGTCCGCCAGGGTCTGTTCCAGCTCATTGCTTGGGGCCTGGTAATCCTGGCTTTGCAACTGGCCGATCTCCAGGGCCGGCAAGGCCTTGCGATCGAGCTTGCCGTTGGCGTTCAGGGGCAGGCGGTCGAGCCACAGCCAGTGCAGCGGCACCATGTATTCCGGCAATTCGCTGCGCAGGCGCTGCTTGATGCGATCCAACCGCTCGGTCGGGCTCAGCGTCGCGTCGGCGGCGACCAGATAACCCACCAGATGTCTGCCATTGGCGCCTTCCTGCACGCCCACTGCCGCATCACGGACTTCGGGCTGTTCATGCAGCCGCGCTTCGATTTCCCCCAGCTCGATGCGATAGCCGCGAATCTTCACCTGGTGGTCGATCCGCCCGACATATTCCAACACCCCATCGCTGCGGCGGCGCGCCAGGTCACCGGTGCGGTACAGCCGGTCGCCCGGCGCCCCGAACGGATCGGGCACGAACACCGGCGCCGTGCGCAGCGGATCGCCGACATAACCGCGCCCGACCCCGGTGCCGGCAACGCACAACTCGCCCACCGCGCCCAGCGGCACCAGTTCCAGCGCACCGTCGAGCAGGTACAGGCGGTTATTGTCGGTCGGCGTGCCGATGGGCAGGTAGCTGCCGCGCGTCGAAGCCAGGTCGACCCGGAAGAACGCCACGTCATCGGAACATTCGGCCGGACCGTAGGCATTCACCAGGCCGATGTCCGGATAACGCAACAACCATTGATGGGCCAGTTCCGGCGGCATTGCCTCGCCGGTCGGAAGCATCCAGCGCAGGCCTTCCAAGCCGATGCGTTCCTCGGCGAGCATTCCCTGGATCAACGATGGCACGCTCTCCAGCACGCTGATGCCCTGGCGTTTTACGTGCTCCAGCAGCCCTTGCGGGTCGTGGGCGATGGCATTGGGCACGATGTCCACCCGAGCACCGAACAGCGGCGCGGCAAGGAACTGCCAAACGGAAATGTCGAAGCTCTGCGACGCCGTCTGGGCAATCACGTCCGTCTCGTCCAGCGCCAGGTAAGGCACCTTGCTGAGCTGGTTATTGAGCATGCCCCGCTGCTGCACCATGACGCCTTTGGGCAAGCCGGTGGAACCGGAGGTGTAGATCACGTAGGCCAGGTTGTCCGGCCCGCTGTAGAGGCGCGGATTGTCCCGCGACACATCGCTGGCCTGAACGGTTTCCCAGACCAGCAGCTTTGGCCGGCCGGCGCAGGCGAACTCTTCCAGCAAGGCCAGCGCCTGTTCATGACAGGCCTGGGTGCAGACCAGCAACGGCGTGCGGCTCAGTTCGATGATACGGCTCAGGCGCTGGCTCGGCAGGCTCGGATCAAGCGGCAGGTAACCGCCGCCGGCCTTGAAGCTGCCGATGATCATGCCCAACAGGTCGAGATCGCGTTCGGCCAGCAGCGCCACCGGTTGGTCAAGCCCGACGCCAGCGGCGACCAACGCATGGCCGAGGCGATTGCTGCGCTCGTTCAGCTCGGTGTAAGTGCAGCGGGCCTCCAGGCAACTGGCGGCGATGCGTTGCGGATGGGCCGCCACCTGGGCCTCGAACAGCTCGGCGTAACTGCGCTCCAGCGGATAGGCGCGCTCGCTCTGGTTGCAGCCTTCGATCAGGAAGTCCTGTTCCGCGCTGCCAATCAGCGGCAGCTCAGCCACGTCGCCGTGAAAACCTTCCATCAAGGCGAGCAACAATCGCTTGAACTCGCCCAGCAGGCCCTGGACGGTGGACTCATCGAAATAGCGCTGGTCGTAAGACAGGTGCAGCCCCAGGTCATCACCCGGATAGCAGACCGCCGTCAGCGGGAAGTTGGTGTGGGTGCGGCCCGAGTCCGAGGTGGCATTGAGACTCTGGGCACGATCCAGCACCGAGACTTCCACCGGTGCGTTCTCGAACACGAAGAGGCTGTCGAACAGCGGCTGGCCCTTGGGCAGTTCGCTGACTTCCTGGATGCTCACCAGCGGCAGGTATTCGTACTCGCGCAACTGCATGTTGCTGTCCAGCAAGCCGTTGAGCCACTGACGCACGCTGCAACGCTGGTCATCGCCCGGGAACTGCACCCGCAGAGCGACACTATTGATGAACAAGCCCACGGTGCGTTGCATCTGCGGCAATTCCACCGGGCGCCCGGCCACGGTGACGCCGAAGAGTACGTCCCGATCGCCGCTGACCCGGCGCAATACCAGGGCCCACGCGGCCTGGGCGAACGTATTCACGGTCAGTTGATGGGCCTGGGCCAGTTCTCGCAGTCGCGCGCCGTCCCGAGCGTGGAGCCGGGTGTAGCAGTCACCGACGACCATGCCGCCACTGTCACCGGCGTGTTCGCGCAGGAACGGGCGATCGGCGGGGATCGGCGTGGTCCGCTCGAAGCCTTGCAGATTCTGCTTCCACCATTGCCGGGCTTCAGCCAGGCCCTGGCGTTGCAACCAGCCGATGTAGTCGCGATAGCGCGGCGGCACGGCCAGCCGGGGCTCGCGATGTTCACCGAGGGCGGTGTAGATCTCGAAGAAATCATCCATCAGCAGTGAACGGCACCATGCATCGATCAGGATGTGGTGGTTGCTCATCAAGAACCAGTAGCGCGCCGCGCCGACCCGGATCAATCGCAGGTGAAACGGTGCCTCGTTGAGCAGATCGAAACCGGCCTCGCGCTCGCGCTTGAGCAGCGCCTGGAGCTTGGGCTCCTGATCGTTCTCAGGCACGTGCAGCCAGTCGAGGTATTCCACCGGCGTGCGCCCGGGCTTGTGGATGATCTGCAGCATGTCTTCGCCGACGTTCCAGCAGAACGAAGCGCGCAAGGCTTCGTGGCGGGCAATCACCGCCTGCCAGGCCTGGGCGAAACGCTGTGGGTCCAGCTCGCTGTTGATGCGGTAGCGGTCCTGCATGTAGTACAGGCCCGTGCCCGGCTCGAGCAGGGTGTGCAGCAACATGCCTTCCTGCATCGGCGTCAGCGGGTAGACATCCTCGATCTGCCCGGCCGGCACCGGCAGGTTGTCCAACTGTGCCTGGGTCAGTTTTGCCAGCGGGAAATCCGACGGCGTCAGGCCGCCCGCCTCGTCCGCCAGGCAATGTTCGATCAGCCGCTGCAACTCGTCGAGATAGGCCTCGGCCAGCGCGACGATGCTTTCACGGTCATGCCGCTCGGCGCTGAAGGTCCAGCGCAACAGCAGTTCGCCGCCGCTGACCTGGCCGTCGACACTCAACTCGTTCGGCAGTGGCGCGTCAGGGTCATGAATGGCGCCAAGAGGCGCATCCAGCGGTTGGAACAACGCGTCCTGGCCGAGCGTATGGTCAAGCTGACCGAGGTAATTAAAAGTGATCGCCGCTTGCGGCAAACCGGCCATCGCCTGGCGTGTGCCGGTGTCCGCCAGATAACGCAGCACGCCGTAGCCGAGGCCCTTGTGGGGCACCGCGCGCAGTTGCTCCTTGATGGCTTTGATCGACGCGCCGACATCATCGGCCGCTGGGCTCAGGCGCAGCGGATAGACACTGGTGAACCAGCCCACGGTGCGCGTCAGGTCGACGTCATCAAACAGCGCCTCGCGGCCATGGCCTTCGAGCTGGATCAGCGCCGATTGCTGATTGCCTTGGCGGCACAGCACGCGGGCGAGCGCCGTGAGCAGCAGGTCGTTGACCTGGGTGCGATAGGCGCTCGGTGCCTGCTGCAACAGTTGCCGGGTACGCTCGGCGTCCAGGCGCACGCTGACGCTTGCGGCGTGTCGCTCCTGCCGCCCGCCGCCAGGGTTCGCGCAAGGCAGCGTAACGTCCGGCCCGCTCAGTTGGTCGCGCCACCAGTTCAATTCCTCGCGCAGGGATTCGCTGCCGGCGTAGGCCTGCAACCGCGCAGCCCAGTCACGCAACGGGCTGGTCTTGGCCGGTAGCCGCAGCGTTTGCCCGCCGGCAGATTGGCGGTAAGCCGTCTGCAGATCGTCCATCAATACCCGCCATGAAACCCCGTCCACCACCAGGTGATGGATGGCGATCAGCAGGCGCTGCCGACTGTCCGGCAAGTCCGCCAGCACGGCGCGCAGCAACGGCCCGCTCGACAGCTGGAAGCCAAGCTGCGCCTGGGCAAACAGCGCTTCGCAGGCTTGTGTGGACTCCACCGAAAGATGCTGCAGCAACGCCCCATCGAACAAGGGCTGGTGCTCGGCGCGCCAATGCCCGTTGGTATTGGCGAAGCCAAGGCGCAAGGCATCATGCTGCTGGAAAACAGCCTGCAACGCCTGCTCCAGGAGCTGTGGTTCGAGACGCGTGGTCGGCTCCAGCAGCAACGCCTGGTTCCAGTGATGACGGTTGGGTATCTCGCTGGCGAAGAACCAGTGCTGGATCGGCGTAAGTCCCGACTCACCGCTCAGCAGCCCTTGCTCGACACTCACCTGCTTGCTGCGGGTGGCGATGGCGGCCAGGGCCTGCACGGTCTGATGCTGGAACAGGTCTCGCGGCGTGAAGTGAATGCCCTGCTGCCGGGCACGGCTGACGACCTGGATCGACAGGATCGAATCGCCGCCCAGCTCGAAGAAGTTGTCGTTGAGGCCAACCTGTCCGACGTTCAGCACCTCGCACCAGATCGCTGCGAGCGCTTGTTCCAGGGCATTGCTCGGCGCCACGTACTGCTGGCGATTGAGCTCCGGATCGGGCATCGGCAAGGCGCGGCGATCGAGTTTGCCGTTGGCGGTCAGCGGCATGCTCGCCAGCAGGATCAGGTGAGTCGGCACCATGTAGTCCGGCAATTGCGCCTTGAGGTGCTGCTTCAGCGCTTCGCGCAGGGCCGCTTGCGCCGTGGCGTCCTGCTCGGCGATGTCGCTGGCCAGATAAGCGGCCAACTGCTTGCCGCCCGGCATGTCGAGGGCCAGGACCACCGCTTCGCGCACGGCAGCGTGCTCCAGCAGGCGGTTTTCGATTTCCCCCAGTTCGATGCGGAAACCGCGAATCTTCACTTGATGATCGATTCGTCCCAGGTACTCCACTTGGCCGTCGGCACGCTGGCACACCAGGTCGCCGGTGCGGTACAGCCGACCGCCATCGGCGGCAAACGGATCGGCGACGAAGCGCTCGGCGGTCATGCCCGGACGCTGGTGATAACCCTGGGCCAGGCCGGCGCCACCAACGTACAGCTCACCCGTCGCGCCTGGCGGCACCAACGCCAGGTCCGCGTCGAGAATGTAGGCCCGTCGGGCGCCGATCACGCTGCCGATCGGTACACTGCCCGCGCCCTCCTCCAGTTGTTCCGGCGCCAGGCTCGCCAGCGGCATCACCACCGTCTCGGTCGGACCATAGGCGTTGAAAAACAGGCTCGGGCTGAACGCGGCGCGGATGCGCTGCAGGTGTTCGCCGGTCAACGCTTCGCCACCGGTGATGCACATGCGCACCGGCAACGTTTGCCCCTGGGTCGCCAGCCATTGCGCCAACTGGCTGCCATAACTCGGGGTAAAGCCAAGAATATTGATGCGGTGCTCACGGATCAGCCCGCAAATTTCCTGAGCATCCCACTGGCCCTGGGCGCGCAGCACCACGTGAGCGCCGCTGAGCAAAGACACCAGCAGGCGCTCGGTGGCCGCGTCGAAATTGATCGAATAGAAATGCAGCTCGCAGTCGTCCGGGCGCATGCCGAAACGGCGGATCACCGCCTGGCAATGCATGGCGATTTCACCGTGGGACACGACCACGCCCTTGGGCTTGCCGGTGGAGCCGGAGGTGTAGATCAGGTACGCCTGGTGCTGCGGCAGATTGATCAGCGACGGCGACTGGTCCGGGTACTGCGCCAACGCCTCGCTGTCGTCCTCCAGGCACCAGCGCTGCACGCCCGGCGGCAATGGGCCGAGGGCCTGGAACATGGTCCGGTCGCTGAGCAGCAGACCGACGCCACTGTCTTCGATCATGTAGTGCAAGCGGTCCAGCGGGTATTCCGGATCCAGCGGCACGTAGGCGCCACCGGCCTTGAGGATCGCCAGCAGGCCGATGACCATTTCCAGCGAGCGCTCCAGCGCCAGGCCCACCCGTACCTGCGGCCCGACGCCCCGCTCGCGCAGCATCCAGGCCAGACGATTGGCGCGGCGTTCGAGTTCGGCATAGCTCAGGGTCTGCCCGGCGAACGTCAGCGCGGCTGCGTCGGGACGCGTCCGGGCCTGTTCTTCGAACAGCACGTGGAGGCATTGATCGAGGCGATGCTCACCGGGCTCGACGCCCAGGCTGTCGAGCATTTGCTGCTGCTCGCCGACGCCAAGCAACGGCAGTTCGCTCAGCCGCCGAGCCGGATCGACCAGCAACGCCTCCAACAGGTTGCGCCAATGACCGGCCATGCGGGCGATGCGCGGCTCATCGAACAGATCGGTGCTGTAGGTCAGGCAGCAACCCAGGCGCTGATCGAGGTCGGTGACTTCCAGGTTGAGGTCGAACTTGGTGGCGCGGGCGTCGTTGACCAAGTAATCGACGCTCATGCCGGCCAACGTGCGGCTCTGTTGGAATTCCCAGCGCTGGACGTTGCACATCACCTGGAACAGCGGGTTGTATGCGGCACTGCGCGGCGGTTGCAGGGCTTCGACCAGATGATCGAAGGGCAAGTCCTGGTGGGACTGGCCTTCGATCACGGTGTGGCGCACCTGCTCGAAGAGTTCGCCCACCGACATTTGCCCATCGAGCTGACAACGCAGCACCTGGGTATTGAGGAACGCGCCGATCAGTCCTTCGCTTTCCGGGCGGATGCGGTTGGCCACCGGCGCGCCGATGCGCAGGTCGGTCTGGCCGCTGTAGCGATAGAGCAGCACGGCCAGGGCGGCGGTCATGGTCATGAACAGGGTCAGGCCACGTTCGGCATTGAAGGCGCGGACCCGCGCGGCCAACTCATCGCTGAGGTCGAAACGGAACAGTTCGCCACGATGACTTTGCACCGGCGGACGCGGGCGATCGGCGGGCAGCTCCAGCAAGGGATGTTCGCGGCCCAGTTGAGCGGTCCAGTAGTCCAGTTGACGCTGGCGTTCGCCGGATTCCAGCCATTGGCGCTGCCAGACGCTGTAGTCGAGGTATTGCACCGGCAACGGCTCCAGCGGCGACTCGCGATCATCGACGAAGGCCTCATACAGCGCGCTCAGCTCACGGGCGAAAATGTCCATCGCCCACCCTTCGGTGACGATGTGGTGCAAGGTCAGCACAAAGTAATGCTCATGCTCGGCGGTCTTGACCAGGCAGGCCCGCAGCAGCGGCCCGGTTTCCAGGTCGAAGGGTTCGTGGGCCTCGCTGTCGGCCAGTTGCCGGACCCGTTGCTGGCGCATGTCGGCGTCGAGCATCGAGAAATCCTTCCAGCCCATGCGCAGGCCCGTCTCGCCGTGCACCTGTTGGCGAGGCACGCCATCGATGCTCGGGAACGTTGTGCGCAGGGTTTCGTGGCGCAGGATCAGGGCCTGCAACGCCGCTTCAAAGCGTCCGACATCCAGCACCCCGCGCAACCGCGCCATGCCGCCGACGTTGTAGGCCGGGCTGTCCGGCTCCATTTGCCAGAGGAACCACATACGCTGTTGGGAATAGGACAGCGGCACCGGTTGGCTGCGGTCGACTTTCTCGATCGGCGGCTGGCGGTTGGTCTGGCCGCTTACCTGAATCAACCGCACCTGTTCAGCGAAGGCGCCCAACTCACTGGCTTCGAACAACGCGCGCAGCGGTAGCTCGACATCGCAGGCCTGGCGGGTGCGGGAAATGATCTGGGTCGCCAGCAACGAATGGCCGCCCAAGGCGAAAAAGTCATCGCGCAAGCCAACGCGCTCCAGACCCAGCACGTCGCGCCAGATGCCGGCGACCCGCTGTTCGAGGGCGCTGACCGGCTCGACGTGCTCGCGCACTTGCCACTGCGGCTCGGGCAAGGCGCGACGGTCGAGCTTGCCGCTCGGACTCAGGGGCATGACGTCCAGGCGCAGCAATTGCGCAGGCACCATGTAGTCGGGCAATTCGCCGACGAGGGCGTTTTTCAGGCGAGCAGCCTGGACGGTTTCATCTTCATCGACATCGACCGCGGTGTAGTAGCCGATCAATTGCGCACCGGCCGCGGTGTCACGTACCAGCACCGCCGCTTGGGCGACGCCCTGCTGGGCGAGCAGTCGCGCTTCGATTTCCTGCGGCTCGACCCGGAAACCACGCAGCTTGACCTGCTGGTCGAGGCGACCGAGGTATTCGATGACGCCGTCAGCGCCCCAGCGCGCCCGGTCGCCGGTGCGGTACAGGCGCGCGCCGGCCGAACCCAGCGGGTCGGCGACAAACCGCTCGGCCGTCAGCCCCGGTCGTCCCAGGTAACCCCGGGCCAGGCCGAGGCCACCGATGCACAATTCACCCGGCACACCGACCGGCACCGGATTGAGGTCACTGTCGAGGATGCGGCAGAGCACATTGGCCAGCGGACGACCGATCGGCGAGCGCTCGCCATCGGCCTCGCTGCAGTGCCAGTGCGTGACGTTGATAGCGGTTTCGGTCGGGCCGTAGCGGTTGTGCAGCTGCACCGCCGGCAGTTGCGCCAGCACCCGGTTGCGCAACTCGGCCGGCAACGCTTCGCCGCCGGAAAAGATCCGCCGCAAGCTCGTGCAGCGGGCGCTCAACGGCTCCTCGATGAACAGGCTGAGCAGCGGCGGTACAAAATGCAGCGTGGTCACGCCAAACCGCTCGACCAACTGCGCGATACGGTGCGGGTCGCGGTGCTCGCCGGGGCCGGCCAGTACCAGTTGGCAGCCGTTGATCAGCGGCCAGAAGCACTCCCACACCGACACGTCGAAACTGATCGGCGCCTTTTGCATGAGCACGTCGGTTTCATCCAGCCCATAGGCGGCCTGCATCCATTGCAGGCGCTCGGCCAGGGCGGCATGGGTGTTGCCGACGCCCTTCGGCTGACCGGTCGAACCGGAGGTGTAGATCACGTACGCCAGATGCTCACCATGCAAATGCAGCCCCGGCGGATTGCTCGGCCATTGCTCCAGATACAGGGCGTCCATGGCGATGACGCTGACGCCTGCGCAGGCCGGCAAGCGGTCCAGCAAGGCGGTTTGGGTCAGCAGCAGATCGACGCCGCTGTCACCCAACATGTAGGCCAGACGCTCGGCCGGATAATCGACATCCAGCGGCACATAGGCGCCCCCCGCCTTGATGATCGCCAACACGCCGATCAGCAACTGCGGCGAACGCTCGGCGGCAATCGCCACGCAGACGTCCGGGCCGACGCCTTTGTCCCGCAGGTAATGGGCCAGGCGATTGGCCTGGGTGTGCAGCTCGGCATAGTCCAGCGCACCGCCGTCCCACTGCAACGCGGTACGTTGCGGGGTGCGGCGGGCCTGTTCGTTGAGCAGTTCCGGCAGCCACTGGCTGGCCGGCTCGCAAGGCGCCGAGCCCCATGGCAGCTGTTGCGCGGATTCAGCGTCGCTCAACAGCTGCACGTCGCCGATCGCCTGTTGCGGGTTGCTGCAAACCGCCCGAAGCAGGCTGCAAAAGTGTTCGGCCAAGCGGGCGATAGTCGTCGCCTCGAACAGCTCGTCAGCGTAATCGAACGACAGCGTCAGCCGTCCGTTGCGGTCCTCTTCGCTATGCAACTGCAAGTCGAACTTGGCTTCGCGGCTGTGCCACGGCAACTCATCGGCCAACAGCCCCGGCAGGCGCCGCAACGCGCCGAGGTCGCGCTGCTGATGGTTGAACATGACCTGGAACAGACCTTGGTCCCGCGCCTGTGGGTACGCTTCCAGCAGTTGTTCGAAAGGCAGGTCCTGATGCGCCTGGGCGCCCAGCGTGGCTTCCCGGGCCTGGGCCAGCAGCGCGGCGAATGGCTGGCGCGAATCGGTTTGCGCGCGCAGCACCTGGGTGTTGATGAAGAAGCCGATCAGGCCCTGGGTTTCCCGGCGCGGGCGGTTGGCGTTGGGCACGCCGATGCGGATGTCGGACTGGCCGGTGTAGCGCTGCAGCAGCGCCTGGAATGCCGCCAGCAAGAACATGAACGGCGTGGCGTCATGGGCCTGGGCCGTCCGGCGCAGGGCATCGCCGAGGTCCTTGTCCAGGCGCAGGCTGTGGCGCGCGGCGCTGCGCTGATGCAGGGCGCTGCGCGGATGATCGGTGCTCAGCGCCAGGGTCGGATGCTCATCGCCCAGTTGCTGTTTCCAATAGGCCAGTTGGCGCTCGGCTTCACCTTGCCCGAGCCATTGGCGCTGCCAACTGCCGTAGTCGGCGTAGTGCAACGGCAACGGCGCCAACTCGGCGACCTGTCCCTGGGACGCCGCGGCGTAGAGCCGTGAGAACTCCTCGATCAGGACGTTCATCGACCAGCCATCGGCGATGATGTGGTGCATCGTCACCAACAGTTGATGGTCGTCCTGATCCAGGCGCAACAAGGTGACCCACAGCAGCGGACCCTTTTCCAGATCGAACTGGGTGGCGGCTTCGTCTTCGCGGATCTGCCGCGCCCGCGCTTCGCGCTGGTCAGCAGGCATGTCGCAAAGATCGATCACCTGAAGATTGAACTCGCCGGCCGGATCGATTTGCTGCAAGGCCACCCCATCGCGTTCCAGGAACCGCGTGCGCAGGGACTCATGGCGCTCGATCAATTGCTGGAAGCTGGCGCGCAAGGCGTTTTCGTCCAGCTCGCCGCGCAGGCGGATGGCGCCGGGAATGTTGTAGGCACGGCTTGCCGGATCCAGCTGCCAGGTTAGCCACAAGCGGTTTTGCGCCAACGATTGCGGCAGCGGCTCGTGGCGTGGCAACCGGCTGATGGCGCCCTGGGCCTGGCCGCCGTCCTGCTGCAGGTTCGCCACTGCCGCGGCAAAAGCGCCGAGCGTTGGGGCTTCGAAGAGCAGGCGCAGGTTGAGCTCCAAGCCGAGGGTTTCGCTCAGCCGCGCAATGACTTGGGTGGCGGCGATGGAATTGCCGCCCAGCAGGAAGAAATGATCGTTGCCCTGGACCTGGTCGACCTGTAACTGCTCGCACCAGATCTGGCCAATCAGCGTTTGCAGCTTCGATGAAGCGCCCGCCTCACGGGTTTGCACCTCGACCGAGGGAAACAGCGCATAGCTGTCGAGGCTGCCGTCAGCCAGTCGTGCCCGGCAGGCCGAACGCTGCAGCTTGCCGCTCGAAGTCTTCGGCAAGGCCCCCGGGTTGAGCAGCACCACCACGCTCGGGGCTTGCTGGCAGGCATCGGCCACGGCCTGGCGAATCGCTTTGATCAAGGCCTCGGCCGGGAGGATTTTCTGCACACTGCGGCTGATTTCCGCGGCAATCCCGATCCCCTCTTCGCCGCCGTTGTCGACCGCGAATGCAGCGACCCGTCCCTTGCGCACCACCTCGACTTCGCGTTCTACGGCTTGCTCGATGTCCTGTGGATAAAGGTTATGCCCGCGCACGATGAGCAAATCCTTCAGGCGCCCCGTGATGAACAGCTCGCCTTCGCGCACAAAGCCAAGGTCGCCGGTGCGCAGCCAGGTGCGGCCGGCATGCTGGACGAATGTCCTGGCGCTGGCCTCGGGGTTGCGCCAGTAACCGTGGGCAATGCTCGGCCCGGCGGCCCAGACTTCGCCGACCTGACTGTCGGCCAGCGGCTGTAGCGTGGCGGGCTCGACGATCAGTACCGCATGGTCCGGCTGGCTCACGCCGCAACTCATCACTGCACTGCCCTGCCCCGGCTCGGCGCGGTTTTGCGCCAGTGCCGCGTCATCCATTCGCATCGCGGGGATGCCTCGGCCACGCGGCGTGCCGGCGACGAACAGGGTGGCTTCGGCCAAGCCATAGGAAGCCATGAAACTGTCCGGCGTGAAGCCGCACGAGGCAAATTTTTCGGCGAAGCGCTCCAGGCTGTCGAGGCGAATCGGTTCGGAGCCGGAATAGGCCACGCGCCAATGGCTCAAGTCGAGGCGCTCCAGGGCCGATTCACTGACCCGCTCGCTGCACAGCCGGTAGGCGAAATCCGGGCCGCCGCTGATGGTGCCGCCGTACTCGCTGATCGCTTCCAGCCAACGCAACGGTCGGGCGAGGAAATACGCCGGCGACATCAGTACGCACGGCACTCCGCTGAAGATCGGTTGCAGCAAACCGCCGATCAGGCCCATGTCGTGATACAGCGGCAGCCAGCTGACAATGACGTCGTCGGGATTCACGTCAATGCCGAAGCCATGCCGGATCAGCGCTTCGTTGGCCACCAGGTTGCCGTGGCTCACCTGCACCCCCTTGGGCAACGCAGTGGAGCCGGAGGTGTATTGCAGGAAGGCGATGTCATCGTCTTGCAGGTTCGGCGCCCGCCATTGGCCGGCGTGGGCCGGATCGAGGGCATCGACACAGAGTACCGGCGGTGCCGATTCGATGGCCTGCAGCGTGTCGCGCACCTCACTGCTGGTGAGCAATAGCCGCGGCTGGGCGTCGGCGATAATCGACAGCAGACGCTCCTGATGGTGGCGGCGGGTGGACTCGGGTGGGTAGGCCGGAACGGCGATCACGCCGGCGTACAGGCAACCGAAAAACGCCGCGACGTAATCCGGGCCGCTGGGGAATAGCAGTACGGCGCGATCACCCAGTTCCGCCTCGGCCTGCAAAGCGGCGGCGATGGTCCGGGCGCGCAAGTCCAGGTCGCGATAACTCAACACGACGCCCTGCTGCGGGGTGTCGGCAAGAAAGCGCAAGGCCACCCGGTCCGGCGTCAACGCGGCGCGGCGCTGGAGGGCATGGGCCAGGGTGCTGGGGAGTTCGAACGCGTCGGTCATGTGGGGTTCCTGCCTGGATTCGGCTTGCAAGTGGTCACCCTTGGGAACGGATTACACCGGCAAATAATTAGTCGCAGGCCTTGCCTCCGCGCATCCGGACGATCATCGGTCGGCGCCACGCCGCGGCAACGGGTCGCAGTTTCCAGGCTGGACTTCCGCCTATCAATAATTCTTCTTCTCAATTGACAACGATTATCATTAAGCCTAATTTGGCGCTCGACATGTAGGACGGATCCGATGCACGGGTCGTCCCGCTAACTATTTGCAGTAAGGTGAATTCCATGACGGAACAAGTATCCACAAGCAGGTGCGACTCACCGCTACTCCAGGCCTTCGTCGACAACCGGATGATCCTGGTCAAGATCGCAGCGCGTATCACCGGTTGCCGCTCCCGCGCGGAAGACGTGGTCCAGGATGCGTTTTTCCGGTTGCAATCGGCGCCCCAGATCACCTCGTCCTTTAAGGCTCAACTCAGCTACCTGTTCCAGATCGTGCGCAATCTGGCGATCGACCACTACCGCAAACAGGCGTTGGAACAGAAATATTCGGGGCCGGAAGAAGAAGGGTTGAACGTGGTGATCCAGGGTGCTTCGCCAGAAACGTCGCATATCAACTTTTCCACCCTCGAACACATTGCCGACGCGCTGACCGAGCTGCCCAGCCGAACCCGTTACGCCTTCGAGATGTACCGCCTGCACGGCGTACCGCAGAAAGACATCGCCAAGGAACTGGGCGTCTCGCCGACACTGGTGAACTTCATGATCCGCGACGCCCTGGTGCATTGCCGCAAGGTGTCAGGGGTGCGTGGGGATACGTTCGCCCGGCGGTGAAATCCGCATTGGGTTGCTGTCCTCATCGCGAGCAAGCTCGCTCCCACAGGGTTCACGACCAACCTGTGGGAGCGAGCTTGCTCGCGATGGGGCCTTGAAGCCCTACACCAACGAACACCGGTCAAAAAACCGCTCGCGCCCCAGGATCATCAGCGCCGCGCGCTTGTGCGGGAAATCGAATTCCTTTTCACAATGAAAACACTGGTTATGCAGATGCCCGATCATCCGCGCATTGTCGGCCCGAGGCTCGGCCACCACGCGCTGGGTACGCGGATCGTCGAGAAACAGGTAATGCACCAGCGCCGATAGCCAGCTTGCGACCTTGTGCGGACCTCGATGCTGCTCTTCGCCCACGAGCATGTGAATGCCGCGGTCATAGGCGTGAGCGTCATAAAACGGTGCGATTCGATCCTCCTTGGCCCAATAGGCTTCGAAGTAGGCGAATGGCTGCTCATCGAAACAACCGATCAAGGTCAAGACCCGAGGGTCATGCTCAAGCCTGGTCAAGTACTCGCGGTGCTGTTCCAGGCTGCCCTCCTCCTGCCAGAAGCTCGCCACCCTGGGGCTGTTCTGCCAGCGGTTGAATCGCGTCAGGTCTTGCTCGATTTCAAGCGTGCGCAAAGACACCCAGGCCCCTAGTCGCGCGTCGAAACGGCGATACACCTCGCCGCGCGGCTTGATCGGGCGACGTGGATGGCGCTTGCCATCGGTGACGATCATCTGTTGCGGATAACTGCCGCTGAACGACTCTCCCAGCCAGGGCTGCGGCAGTTGCCAGAACAGCGTGCGTTCGCAGATGTATTCGTCGCTGAGTTTCCCACCCATCAACAAACCGCTGAGCAGGGCCTCACCGGGACGCTCATTGAGGTGCCAGACCAGGCGCTGACATTCGGGATCCCTGGCAAACAGCCAATAGCAGGCCGCCCAGAGTGCCGGGCCGACCGGCCGGTCGCTGCTTTCCTGCAAATGGACGTGCAACTGGGGACCGCGCTCCAGGCGCAGGCGGATCAGCGGCGCGCCTTCGAGCATCAGGCTCAGGTGGCGTTCGGTTTCATCGGCACCCAGGCTGCGCCCGCCGGGCAAGGGCAATAGGGTCGGCTGATTGAGGTTGGACATGCGAGCTCACGTTTTCGTCGGTGGTCAACGTGTGACGTGAGCCAGGCAAATAAATTTAAGGTCCGGTTTCAATGGACGTGGGTCGGCACCAGCTCGATCCGGTAGGGCTGGAAGATTTCCAGCAACTGGCCGTCGTCCCGCAACTTCTGCAATATCTGGGCGAACGCTTGTGGGGAAATGGGCGCCTGGGGCCGAATCAGTGCGTAATGATGGTAAATCTGGTCGATGCGTTCGGATACCAGCAACTGCGAGGCCACTTGCGGATTGCGCAACACGTAATCGCTGAGGTAGGAACGGGTCACCAGGGCAATGTCCGCGCGTGTGCGCAACACCATCTGCAGGTTGCTGTCGTGGGAATAGGTCAACGTGGCGTTGTATTGGCCAATGAGGAACTTGGGATCGGCGTTGAATTCGGCAAACGCATAGTGATAACCGCTGAACAGGGCCAGGCGCTTGCCCCTGAGATCGGCGAAATAGCTCTGCTGGCGATCCGGCTGGCGTTGGGCGACGAATATCTCCGCATCCTCCAGGCCCATGTCTACCGGAGTATGGGGCACATCCTGCCAACCCCAGTCGGGGTTTTCGAAAATCGCCATGTCGACCCGGCCCTGCTTGAAATCGTTGAACCGGCGCGGAATCGAAGTGGGTACCAGCACGAATTCATAATCGGCCTGTGACCGGTTCAAGGCTTCCACCAATTGCGGTAACAGACCGGTGTCGGCGCCGTTTTCGGGACGAACGGTATAAGGCGGGAAATGCGCCGCGCCGATCCGGACCACTTGTGCAGCTTCAGCTGACACGGTCAATAACATGGCCAGGACGGCCAGCAAGGTACGTGAGGTCATCCCCATCGGCGAACACGTCAAGATAACCACTCCCCCAAAGTCCCCATCACTCTTCACGCTAGGCGGTTTCAACCGCTTAGCCAGCCGCACGGTCAATTTAAAGCAGCGGCTCGATCATTGTTCTTCTTTCATCCGGTCGCGCGGGGCAATTTAAGCTGGCCAAGGCAACCAAGCAAGCGCTCGGACAGCGAACAGCCATCTTCCATGCAGGACAACCTCCATCAGGCCGGTCTGGTCGCTCGCGCGTCATCAGGGACTAGGCGGATGCTTCGGGTTTGACTACGCTCAAACCCATCTGCACGCCGATACCGGGAACCTTGCAATGCCTTACTGGCTGGTGATTGATCTGGAAGCCACCACCGACGAAGGTGGCTGGCCGGTTACCGAAATGGAAATCATCGAAATCGGCGCCACTCTGGTGAATCGGGATGGGCGCGAGGTGGATCATTTTCAGCGCTTTGTACGGCCGCTGAGGCGCCCGTTGCTGACCTCTTTCTGTCGCACGCTGACGCATATCAGCCAGGCCAATATCGACGGCGCCGCACCGCTGACCGAGGTCTGGCCGGCATTCGAACACTGGCTGGCGCCTTATCGAGCGAACCTCGAAGGCTGGGTCAGTTGGGGAGACTACGACCGCAAGCAGTTGCTTCAGGAATGGCAAGGCCAGCACTTGCACAGCGCGCTCGGCCAGGTACCGCACATGAATCTCAAGCAGCGCTTTGCCAAGGCCCGTCGGCTGGAGCGACCGCTGGGGCTCAATGCGGCGTTGCAACTGGCCGGCCTGCAGTTCTGCGGCCAACAGCACCGTGCATTGGAGGACGCCCGCAATACGGCGCGATTGTTGCCGCTGGTGCTGACGGGCTGAGCGCCCTGCCAGCGCGACAGATGACGACTGTTGTGGCCTTGTGCATACTGGCCGGCCTTTTTCAGCCCTTTCTCGAGGAATCGCCCATGTTCAAAGTCAACGAGTACTTCGACGGCACCGTCAAGTCGATCGCCTTCGGCACCGCCGAAGGTCCAGCGACCATCGGCGTCATGGCACCGGGCGAATATGAGTTCGGCACTGCGCAGCGGGAAATCATGCATGTTGTTTCCGGCGCCCTGACCGTGAAACTGCCCGACAGCACCGATTGGGAAACCTTCGCCGCCGGTAGCCAGTTCAACGTCCCGGCCAACAGCAAGTTCCAGCTCAAGGTAGCCGTCGACACGGCTTACCTCTGCGAATATCGCGGCTGAGCCGTGGCGAGGGAGCTTGCTCCCTCGCCACAAAAGCGCCTGCGTGATAAATAAAAATGCCCGTGTCCAGCGACACGGGCATTTTTTATTCAGGGATCTTCTATTCCAGCACTTCGACCGGCATGCCGACCTCAAGTCGGCCATTGCCATCGTTGACCAGATTCTGGCCGAACATCGCACCATCCGGGGTAGAACGGTACTGTTGCAAAGTGGCGAAAGGCTCGCGCTGCGGATCGCGTTCGCCGGTTTGCGGATCGACCGTGGTCATGATGCAGCGTGAACACGGCTTGACCACCCGAAACTCCACCTCGCCGATACGAAGACGCTTCCAGCCGTCTTCGGCGAACGCCTCGCTGCCCTCGACCACCAGGTTGGGACGAAAGCGCAGCATTTCCAGCGAGCGGCCAACTCTGCCCGATAAATCCTCCAACGAGGCCTGGCCGATCAATAACAAGGGAAAACCGTCGGCGAAGGCCACCTTGTCGTCATCCTTGCCGTAGCCGGCTGCCGTGGTACGAGCCAACTCCACCGGCACATGGACCAGCCGGGTGCGATTGCCGATGAACTCACTGACCCAGGCAGCCGCCGCGTCACCGGCATCCGGCACACGCAGAGTATCGCGCCAGATGATCACGCCACGCCGTTGTTCTTCGAGAGAAGGCGGCAGCGGCACCTCGATGGCGCCGTAGCCCGGCGCGCTGAGTGTCAGTCCGCCCGCCGCGTTCCACAACGCCGAAAGCTGGCTCAGCTTTGCCACGGCCCGCTGGGTCAGGAAGCGCCCGCTGGCCTCATCCACCAGCATCCAGCGTCGATCACCGTCGAGCCCGAGCTTGTCCAGGCCGATGCCCTGCAGCGGCTGCCCCTTGCCGGACTTCAACGGATACCGATACAGCGCGCTCAGCCGCAACATGATCAACTTTCCCTGATGACGAAAGAGCGCAACCTTATACGAGCGAGCCGGTGAAGCAAACCTCGATCAGCCTCAGCCGAGCATCAACCGCTGGCGCACCACGTCGACCAGCTTGTCCGGCTGGAATTTGGAAAGGAAGTTGTCACAGCCAACCTTCTTGACCATCGAATCGTTGAAGCTGCCGGACAGCGAGGTATGCAGCACCACGTAGAGCCCACGCAGGCGTGGATCGTTGCGGATTTCCGTGGTCAGGCGGTAGCCGTCCATCTCGGGCATTTCCGCGTCGGTGAAAATCATCAGCAACTTGTCGGTCATCACTTCGCCGGTGTCGGCCCAGGCCTTGAGCATGTTCAGTGCCTTCAAGCCGTCGCTGGCGATGTGCATCTTCACGCCCAACTGGCCCAAGGTGTCACGCAACTGCGAGAGCGCGACATTGGAATCGTCCACCAGCAGGACTTCTCGACCGCGGGCTCGTTCCAGCACCGGATCCTCGAGCTTGTCCCGTGAGACCTTGGCGTTGTAGGGGACGATTTCGGCGAGGACTTTCTCCACGTCGATGATTTCCACCAACTGGTCGTCGACCTTGCTGATAGCCGTCAGGTAATGCTCGCGCCCGGCACTGGTCGGAGGCGGCAGGATGGCTTCCCAGTTCATGTTGACAATGCGGTCCACGCCCCCTACCAGGAACGCCTGTACCGAACGGTTGTACTCGGTGACGATGATGGTGCTGTTAGGTCCCGGCACGAGCGGACGCATGCCGATGGCCTGGGAAAGATCGATCACCGGAAGGGTCTGGCCACGCAGATTGACCACGCCGCAGACGAACGGGTGGCGCTGGGGCATCAAGGTCAGCTTCGGCAGTTGCAGCACTTCCTGGACCTTGAATACGTTGATGGCGAACAATTGGCGCCCCGCCAGGCGAAACATGAGAATTTCCAGGCGATTCTCACCCACCAATTGGGTTCGTTGATCTACTGTGTCGAGAATGCCGGCCATCGATGACTCCTGGGCTTGTTCGGATGAATCTGTAAAGACGCTATCGGCGGTATGCGCCGGATCTTGACCCCGACATTAAATACCGCCGCGGGCATTGATGTCACATAGACATCATGCTTTACTGGCCTTCCGTTTACATCCGTTTTTTCCGCTGCGCGACTTCCGTTGACGCTGTAAGTTCCCCTGCCTAAGGGATTCCCCTAGGCACAATCAGATCTAACCTGATATTCCCGATATCCAATAGCCATTAATGTGACGCCATTCTCATTGCTGAACGGAGTCAGGCGTTTGTGCGCGACTGCAGAACAACGGATTTCCAGTCTCCCAACCGATTTCAGTGCAATCGTTTGCGAGGCCGAGTTTGCGATCCGCAAGGCACCTTCGTTCGTACCGGCCATGAGACACAGCCGTTCGCCATACGCGATCTGCTTTCGCCTGACATGATGTTGTGGAGATAAGCATGCCGAACGATCGCAACAATTGGAGCCAGCGCCTTCCCGAGTTCCTGACTGAAGCCGAGACACTCTTGGCCAAGTCGGAGGAATGCCTGAGCCATCTGGAGCTGATCAACAACGATAAGGATGCCATCGACTGCATGCTCAGCACGTTGCTGAAGCTGGCAAACAAGGCCGACGCTCTCGCATTGGAGGCCGTTTCGGAGTTTTCGCTGCATATCCATGGCTTGCTCAGTCATGCGCAACACCACATGGAGCTGCACGACCAGGCACTGGTCGCGCTGAAAGATTGCTTTACCCTGATGGCCTGGCAGTTGGAGCTCGTCGACCACACCACCGGCAAACTGAGTCTGGACAACACTGAACAGACTTCCCTGATCGAAGCATTTGCCTTCCAGGTCGGCCAGAGTCCCTGCGAGGCGGTGCCGACGCCGCGCCCGATGGCGTTGGTTCCTTACGCACAAAAACAAGCGTGAGCTGGTAGCAGCCGACCAACATCATGTGCCTGGCCCGTCGTGCTTTGCCGCCGCCAAGCCGGGCGCGACCAACGAAATCCGAAGTGGTACTATGTCTCGCGTCAGTCGCCTCGGACAGCGGCGCAAGAAGCCGCCAACCGAAGCCGTCCCCGACCTGAAACATTTACCCGACCCGGCCCGTCAGATGCGCTGACTGGCCTGCCCGCAGCGAACATTCATTGGCTCCATCCGTTATGCACGCCAGCTTCAAGTCAATCATCACCTGGCCACCGTCCCGAGAAAACGCCCGCCGGTTCACATTGCTGCTGTGTATCTGCTCGACCCTCGGTTGCCTGCTGGCCTACTTGTTGGCCCATCCGCTGCCGTTGGGCTTGCTGGTACTCAATGGCGCGGCGCTGGCCTGTGTCTGGATCCACTATCGACTATCGCGCAAGTCCATCAAGTTCCAGCCGCAGGAACTGGCCGACCGACTGCTGGAGGTCCAGGAAAACGAGCGTCACCGGCTCAGCCGCGAACTGCACGATGACATTGGCCAACTGCTGACCGCGGCAAAACTGCAAAGTGAATGGCTCAAGCGCCGCCTGCCGGAAGACTTGCAGGGCCAATGCAGCGTACTGAGCGACACGCTGGACGAAACCCTGAACAAAGTGCGTGATGTCTCGGCGATCCTCAATCCCAGGCAGCTGACCAGCCTTGGGCTCGAAGCCAGTCTCCGCGCTCATCTACTCAAGACATTGGCCAATACGCCGGTGAAATGGAGCCTCGATTGTCAGCAGCGCATGACCGGCATCCCGGACGAAATGACCGTCGCCGCCTTTCGGATCACCCAGGAGGCCGTCACCAACATGTTGCGCCACGCCCAGGCGAGCAATCTGCTGGTGCGCCTGCAACGCCTTCCTGAAGGGCTGACGTTGCTGATCAGCGATGACGGCCAGGGATTCGTCCCGGCCAGCCACCCCGGCCGCGAAGGACAGCGCGGCATGGCCGGCATGTCGGAGCGAGTCGAACAGTTGGGCGGCACCCTCAAGGTCACCAGCGAGGCCGGCAAAGGCACGCATATCGAAGCTCGCATTCCCTGGGCACCGCGTGCCCTTGAGCGGGCCAGCAAGAATAAGGTTCTCCATTGACTTGTAATTTGCTTCTGGTAGATGACCACTCGCTGATCCGGGCCGGTGTACGCGCCCTGGTCCTGGATCTCCCTGGCTACGCCGTCGTCGGCGAAGCCAGTGACGGCGCGCAATTGCCGGAACTGGTAGAACGCCTCAACCCCGATATCGTGCTGCTGGATATTTCCATGAAGGATACCGGCGGCCTGGAAGCCTTGCAGCAACTCAGGAAGGTACGCCCCCAGAGCAAGGTGCTGATCCTGTCCATGCACACTGACCCCGCGCTGATCATGCAGGCACTGGAGTCAGGGGCCCATGGCTACCTGCTCAAGGACACCACTGCCACCGAGCTGGCGCACGCCCTGGACGCGTTGCGCAACAACGAACGCTACCTGAGCCCGGCCATCGCCCATACCGTGATCAACCAGGCGCTGACCCGCGTTCAGAAACATCAGCCCGATCCAGCCCAGAACCACAACCTGACGGCGCGCCAGCTGGAGATCCTGCGGCTGATCGTTCGTGGCAAGTCCACCCGGGAAATCGCCAACGGCCTGAGCCTGAGCATCAAGACCGTGGAAACGCACCGGGCCCAGATCATGAAGCGCCTGCAGATCCATGACGTGGCCGGACTGGTACTGTTTGCGGTCCGCGAACAGATCATCAGCCTGGATGATTAAGCAGCGCCGCACCCTCCAGCAATGGCGAATCCGACGGCAGGTGCACCCGTAGCGCTTTCGGGCGCACGGTGAAACGTAGATCGTCGACCTGCAACGGCTCGCCATCCAGATTGATGTCCAGGCCCTGCGCCACCTTGATTTCCACCCAGGGCAAACGCGCTCGTACGAACATGTTGTCTATGCCCAGGCCACCGGCCAGCAGATCCTTGAGCGTACTGACAACCTCTTGAGGCGCCGGGAGGATGCTGATATCGAGCAAACCGTCGTCGGCGAACGCCTGCGGACAGAGCAAATGCCCCCCACCCGCCTGCCGACCATTGCCGATGCCCAGCGCCAGCAAGTCGCCGCGCCAGTGAAAATCGGGGCCCTGCAGTTCGCCATAGGCTGCGCTCAACTCACTGAAACGCGACAGGCCGGTAAACAGATAAGCGGCGCCCCCAAGGACTTTCTTCAAGTCCTCGGAGGTATTGGCGGTCACCTGGCTACCGAAGCCGCCCGTCGCCATGTTCAGGAAAATACAGCCGCCGACCTCGCCCACATCAATCGCCCTGGGCGTGACATCCAGCAGCTCCAGGGCCTGGTCCGGCTCCAACGGGACGCCGGCCGCCCGGGCAAAATCGTTAGCAGTGCCCAGGGGGAGCAACACCAGGCTGGCATCACCAGGCCGCTGGACCATCGCCTCGGCGATATCGCGCAGGGTTCCGTCACCGCCACCGGCGATCAATCGGGTGTAACCGGCATCCAGTGCTTCGTCGACGCATCGCCGGGCATCCCCTGCTTCCCAGGTCAACCGTACCGCCAGGTCCCAGCCCTGTTTGCGCTTGAGCATCACTGCCGCGCGAACCTCTTCGTTGAGCGCTTGCTTGCCGTGCAGGATCAGTAGCGCCTTGCCTTTGCTCATCGTTGTCTCCGTCATTGGAAGGTTCAGGAAATGGGACCGCTCATTCAGCCGAAAAAGCCCGGCGCTGCTCAATTTATACAAAATAAGACCCAGCACCTCGAAGGAGGCGGCGGACTGCCTCTTCTCGGCAACCCTTCATTCAAGGACTTCTCCTACAAGATCTGGCGAATCAGCTCAATTGACCCTCCAGCCGTATTGGAACACCTTGGCATTCTGTTGCGCTGAATCGAAAAAACACCCAATAGACAAGGATGAATAACCCATGGATGGATACATCAAGGCCCGCAGGGGCAGGACCAATCATTTGAAGGCTCATGGACACAGCGGAGGAACGCCTCATGCCCGGCCATGAATTCAAATTGTCCCCCCGGCAATTTGGCCCGCTCAGGAGCGAGCGGGCCGATAAGCAAAACGAAGGCAAAAGTTGCATTAATCCCGTAGGAGGAATTGATTTGGAACCGCGCGTCGTTGAACTGGAAACTCACCTCAAATACATTCGCAGGGACATGGATGAAATCCGTACCGATGTGAAAGCGGTCCGACACCGGCTCGCCTATCTGGCCGGTGCAGCCGCAGTGGTGGTCGGCCTGCTGGGCTGGGTGGCGAATAGCCGCTTCGATCAGGTGGTGACGTTGCTGTCGCGATAAAGGCCGGCATAAGGCACGGTTACTCACTCGGGCGGACAACGTTGCCAGGATTAATCCAGCACTTCGCTCAAGGGAATGAAGCCCACTTCATCACCCTGGACCAGTGTTCGCCCTTCGAGGACTTCGACCAGCCCCTCGGCCCAGGCGGCGCTGCGCAGGACACCTGAGCTCTGGTTGCGGTAGATGATCGCCTGACCGTTTTTAATGCGACCTCGCAAATACTCTCGGCGAGAGCCCGCCTTCGGCCAGGTGAAGCCTGCAGGTATCTTGAACTTGAGGGGCGCCACTGACTGAACGCCCTGGCGCCGCAGCAGGTAAGGCCGAGCCAACAGCGCAAAGGTCACCAGCGTAGAAGCGGGATTTCCCGGCAGGCCTATTACCGGCAGGCCTCGGAAGTGGCCGAACGTCAGCGGCTTTCCAGGCTTGATAGCGAGCTTCCAGAGCGTCAATTCGCCTTCTTCGCGCAATGCAACGCCGAGAAAATCTGCCTCCCCCACCGATACGCCGCCGGTGGAAAGAATCAGGTCGACATCCGACAGCCCGGCCAGACAGCGACGCGTAGCGGGCAAATCATCGGGCAGGATACCTGCGTCGACAACATCGCAACCCAGGCGCTGCAGCCAGCTACAGAGCAGGACACGATTGCTGTTATAGATCTGACCTGGACCCAGGGCCTGGCCAGGCTCCACCAGCTCGTCACCTGTCGACAGCACCGCAACGCGTACTTTGCGCACCACTGGCAGCGATGCACACCCCAAGGATGCCGCGAGCCCGAGTTCGATCGGACCCAGGCGGGTGCCGGCGTCGAGGACTCGCTCCCCGATGGTTGTTTCCTGTCCTTGAGGTCGAATGTTCTGTCCGCTGACCATGGGCTGGGTGAATCTTACCCGCTGATCATCATCGACAATGGCGTTTTCCTGCATTTCGACGCAATCGGCACCCGGCGGGACCGGCGCACCCGTGAAGATACGCGCGCAGGTACCCGCGGCGAGAGCGTCTGGAGCCTGCCCGGCGAAAACCCGCTGACCGACGACCAACGCCTCGCCGCTCCAGTCATTCAGGCGCAAGGCGTAGCCGTCCATCGCACTGTTGGGCCAGGGCGGCAGGTCAAGTGTCGAGACCAGGTCCTCGGCCAATACTCGCCCCTGCGCCTCAGCCAGCGGCACGCGCTCATGCTGAGTGATGGGCGTGGCTGCCGCCATCTCGAGCAACCGCTCCAGCGCGACCTCGACGGCCATCAGGGCGCCGGCCTTGCCCGGTTTACCCACGGGATTCACAAGGGGCAGCCTGTTTCAGATGGGCGACGAAATTACACGGCCGATGGCGCGCGTCCAGTTGTTCGGCCAGGATCCCGTCCCATCCGGTACGCACCGCATTGGTCGAACCCGGCAAGCAACAGACCAACGTACCGTTGGCCAGGCCGGCCAGCGCCCGGGACTGAACGGTAGAAGTGCCAATGTCCGCCACGGATATCTGCCGGAACAATTCACCAAAACCATCGACCTGCTTGTCCAACAGGCACGTAACGGCCTCGGGCGTGCTGTCGCGACCGGTGAAACCGGTGCCACCGGTGATCAACACCACTTGCACCACGTCGTCGGCGATCCAGGTGGCGACTTGTGCGCGGATCTTGTAAAGATCATCTTTAAGCAGTACCCGGGCCGCAAGGTTATGCCCCGCCTCCGTGAGGCGGTCGACAAAAACCTGTCCCGACGTGTCGGTTTCCAGAGTTCGGGTATCACTGACAGTCAGCACCGCGATATTGAGCGGTACGAAAGGTACATCAGCCTTGGCTTTCATAGGCTCGTCCAGTTGTAGGGGAAACAGCCCGGTGTTATATCACAGCGCCCCATTTTTTCGCCTGTGCGGAGACACATCATGACCTCGAACGATCCCTTGCCAGCCTGCTCAATCCTGCTCCTGGCGGGTGGCCGCGGACAACGCATGGGAGGCCAGGACAAAGGCCTGCTGGAATGGCAAGGCGAACCGTTAATTGCCCACCTTCATCGGCGGACCCGGGCCCTGAGCGACGATCTGATCATCTCTTGCAACCGCAACCCGGAGCGCTACGCATTGTATGCCGATCAGTTGGTGCATGACGCCGAAGGGGATTTTCCCGGGCCATTGGCAGGCATCCGGGCGGGTCTCAAGGTGGCGCGACATGCGTATCTGCTGGTACTGCCTTGTGATGTTCCGCAAATCGACTCAAGCCTGCTCGACAGCATGCGCGAAACGGCAAGCCGCCATCCCGGCAAGCCGTTGATGGTGCGTCAGGGTGAGCATTGGGAGCCGTTGTTATGCATCATCCCACGGGGCCTGGCAGCAGACTTTGAAAGGGCCTGGGACGAAGGCGAACGCAGTCCCGGCCGCATCATGCGCACACTGCATGCCGTCGCCTTGCAATGCCCGGCCAACGATGCCCGGCTGGCGAATCTCAATACGCCGGAACTGCTGGCCCGGCATACAGGCGTGTCAGATTGACACTAGCCAGGAACTAACATGCGATGTATACGTCTTACGGTCAGTAACTTGAAGAATCCATTTCGGAGAAACACCATGACTCAACGGACCCTCGCCACTTTCATGCTCGCGCTGGGCCTCGCCACTCTCGCCGGGTGTGCATCGCCAACAGTGATTACCCTGAATGACGGTCGCGAAATCCAGGCCGTCGACACGCCAAAATACGACGAAGACAGCGGCTTCTACGAATTCGAGCAACTGGACGGCAAGCAGACTCGCGTGAACAAGGACCAGGTTCGTACCGTTAAAGACCTGTGATCTTCAGCGTTACAGCCAGATAGAAAAAAGCCCGCAAGCATTGCGGGCTTTTTAATGCCTGGCGGAAAGTGCGATGGCTACCAGCGCAGGGCAATATCACTCTCGAAGACCCGCTCCTGACCCGTGATCGGATCGATGAAACCTAATCTCTTGGCCAACAGCTTGAGCGGGTTGGCATAGTCATCCTGGGCATCTCTAATCACATCGGGATAAAACGGATCGTTGCAGATGCCAGCCCCCAAGGCACTCATATGCACCCGCAGCTGGTGCTTTTTCCCGGTAACCGGATACAGGCCGTACCGCCACAGGTCGCCGTTCCTCTCAAGCACTTCCATGGCCGTCTCGGTATTGGGCTCGCCTGGCCCCTCCTGCATCCGAAAAAAAGGCTCGCCGTCGATCATCCGGCTTCTGTGCACACACGGAAAAGCCACTCCGGGCAATGCGGGGGCAATGGCTTCATAACTTTTTTCGATTCGCCGCGTCGGAAACAACGATTGATAAGCCGAACGCGTCTGCGGATTGGCTGAGAACAAGACCAGCCCGGCCGTATGCCGATCAATACGGTGCAAGGGCACCAGATGGGGGTTGTCCAGGCGACGGATCAAACGGCGCAGCAATGTCTGCTCCACGTATTCCCCCGCCGGCGTGACAGGCAGGAAATGCGGTTTGTCCGCCACCACCAGATGCTCGTCGACGTAGAGAATCGACTCCACCACCGGGATCGGTTTTTCATCGGGCACTTCGCGAAAATAGTGGATCCGCATGCCTTCGCGATAGGGCAGGTCAACACCGATCGCCCGCCCCTCCCCGTCCAACACCCGCCCCCGAACAATCCGATCCAGCCACTGCTCGCGGCTGATCGTGCTGAAATGCTCGCAAAGACATTCCAGCACCGTCTGCCAGGAGCCAGGCGGCAAGTACAGTGTGCTGGCCTGATGGTGCGCGGCGGAAAATGATGAACCGGACATTAAAAACTCTTGAGCGTTACGGGACCGGTATTATCCGCCACTCGCACAAGCCGGCACAGTGCTGATTGGCTCACGCGCGAATTGATGTCGGTTTTTCCGCTGCCTCGGTGAACTCCTTCAACCAGCGCAGCACCTCGACTGCCTCCCAACGTCCCGGGTCGTACAACGCATACAACAACCCCTGGTAACCCACCACGTCCAGTTGCTTGTGGTAACCGGCACGCTGGAACAACGCTTCGATCTCGGCAAAACAGGTGTTGAAATGCAGCTTGTTGAAGGGTGTCTTGCCTTCGGTTACCAGACCATCCAGGCGCAACTCCAGGACCGCCTCGCGCACAACGTCCGCGGACATCCTGTTCACGCTGTTTTTCAATTGTTCGACATTGACCAAGGGACGCACTCCGGATTGCTGTATGGGCATACAGTAACCGAAGAATGTCATTTCGCCAATGGCGATGCATGGACTCAGGCGATGGAAGGTATCAACGCAGAAACGCCGCAACCCGGTCAGGGTCATCGAAGGGCCAATCCAGCTCCGCCCCTGTATCGATCCGACGGAGCACGGGGATGCGCAAACCATAGGCTTCGGACAAGGCCTCGCTTTCGGCGATATCCACCAGTTCTACCAAGAGGCCATGCTCGACGAAAGGCATCAGCACGCCCTCGGCAACTTCACACAGGTGGCACCCCAGGGTTCCGAACAATTGGCATTCAGGCGGCATGGCAGGTAGACCCGAAAAATAGACGGTCATTCTAGGCTCGCTCCACGTGGCCGTCGAGCGGCGTACCGTGGCTCATCATGTTTCAGTAAAACGCTGACGCAAATCATTGAGCCCAAATGTCTTTTCGGCAATGCTCGACGTATTTTCTCTCCTAAGCTGGATGTCAGCGTCTTGAAACGGAGCTCCTCTTGTTCGCCAACCTGCTGATCATCCTAGCCTCGTCCCTGGTAGTCATCGCCCTGTTCAGGCGATTACGCCTGCCACCGGTGCTCGGCTACCTCTGTGTCGGGCTGGCCGTCGGCCCCACTGCCCTGGATTGGGTGAACGACAGCGAGGAATTGCCAGACCTGGCCGAGCTCGGCGTGGTCTTCCTGCTGTTCTCCCTCGGGCTGGAATTCTCGTTGTCGAAGATGCTCGAACTGCGCCGGGTCGTGTTCGGCCTCGGCAGTTTGCAGGTGGTGTGTTCGGGGGCGCTGCTGGGGGGCCTATTGGTGATCTGTGGCGCCCCGGCGCTGGCGGCACTGCTTCTGGGCGCCGGGCTGGCCTTGTCTTCCACAGCCATCGTCAGCAAGGAGTTGACCAGCCTGGGAGAAATTTTCAGCAGCCATGGCCAGAACGCTATCGGTGTGCTGCTGTTCCAGGATGTCGTCGCCGTATTGCTGTTGACCCTGGTGCCGGTCTTTGCGGGCAGCAGCGAGCACGCCTGGTATTGGGCGCTGCCCGTGACGCTGGGCAAGACACTGGTACTGTTTGGCGGTCTGCTGCTCGCCAGCCGCTGGTTGCTGCCACGGCTGTTCCACGAAGTGGCCGCGTCCCGGTCCGCCGAGCTGTTCGTGCTGCTGGCGCTGGTGATCGTACTGCTCACCGCATGGCTGACGCACCTGCTCGGCCTGTCACCGGCCCTGGGGGCATTCCTGGCCGGCATGTTGCTGGGAGAAAGCCATTACCGGCACCAGATCGAGGCCGATATACGTCCATTCCGCGACATCCTGCTGGGGCTGTTTTTCGTCAGCATCGGCATGCTGATCGACCTTCGACTGTTCATCGACGATGGCCTGCAGATACTCGGATTGACCCTCGGGTTGATGATCATCAAGGGCTGCGTGGTCGCCGCACTGGTCAAGTGGCGCGGCAGCGACGGCGAAACCGCGTGGCGCAGCGGCTTGGCCCTGGCTCAAGGTGGCGAGTTCTGTTTTGCCCTGATGGCATTGATGCAGCAGAACCGCCTGATGCCCGCCGACATCGGCGGCCTGCTGTTGGCCGCGACATTCTGCTCGATGCTGCTGACCCCGCTTTTGCTGCGTGCAGCGCCGGCGATTGCCGCGCGCCTGCACCGCAAACCCAACCAGGAAGCACAACTGGACCAGATCAGCGAACTCAATGCAGGCTTGTCGGGTCATGTGGTGATCTGCGGGTATGGTCGGGTGGGCCAATCCATCGGGCGGTTCCTGCGCCGCGAAGGCCTGGCCTTTGTCGCCCTCGACGACGACCCGGTGATCATTCAGGAAGCCACGGTCGATGAGCGTTGCGTACATTACGGGGACTCACGCCGGGCAGACCTGCTGGCCGCCGTCGGACTGAGCCGCGCCCGGCTGCTGGTCATTGCGGTCGACAAGACGGACATCGCGCTGACCGTGCTCAGGGCAGCCCGACGCGTCAACCCGCAGGTACCGATCCTGGTGCGCACTCGGGACGACAGCCAACTGGCCGAACTGCAGGCCGCCGGAGCGACCGAAGTGGTCCCGGAACTGCTTGAATCGAGCCTGATGCTCGCCTCTCACGCGCTGGTCATGCTCGGGCTGCCGGAGCAGCGGGTCCGGCATCATGTGGATCAGGTTCGTCACGAACGCTATGGCCTGCTGCACGGGTTCTATCCCGGTAACCAGGACAAGGAACCGTAGCGCAGTGTTCAGTCCTGACTGACGGCACCGATCTTGTGGATCGACAGATCGGCGCCGTAGTACTCCTCTTCCTGGGTCAGCCGCAGGCCCAGCACAAACTTGATCGCACCATAAACCGCGAACCCGCCAACCAGGGCAATGACGACGCCCAACGCGGTGCCGACCAGTTGACTGACCAGGCTGACGCCCCCCAGGCCACCCAAGGCTTGCTGGCCGAAAATGCCGCAGGCAATGCCACCCCAGACGCCGCACAGGCCATGAAGGGGCCAGACCCCGAGCACGTCGTCGATTTTCCACTTGCCCTGGGCCGCGGTGAAACACCAGACAAACAGCCCGCCCGCGATGGCTCCGGTCGCCAGCGCCCCCACCGGATGCATCAGGTCGGAACCGGCACAGACCGCCACCAACCCGGCCAACGGGCCGTTATGCAGGAAGCCGGGGTCGTTGCGCCCGATGATCAAGGCCGCCACGGTCCCGCCGACCATTGCCATCAACGAGTTGACCGCCACCAACCCACTGACTCCAGGCAACGTCTGGGCACTCATCACGTTGAAACCGAACCAGCCGACAATAAGAATCCACGAGCCCAACGCCAGGAACGGGATGCTCGAAGGCGCGAACGCCACCAGGCGCCCGTCCCGGTAGCGACCATTGCGCGGTCCGAGCAACAGTACCGCGGCCAATGCCAGCCAGCCGCCCATGGCATGCACGACCACGGAGCCGGCAAAGTCATGGAAACTGGCGCCGAAACGGGCTTGCAGCCAGGCTTGCAGGCCGTAGTTGCCATTCCAGACCAGGCCTTCGAAAAACGGATAGATGAACGCTACGATCAGCACCGTGGCGCACAACTGCGGTACGAACCGGGCACGCTCGGCGATTCCTCCGGAAATAATCGCCGGGATCGCGGCGGCAAAGGTCAGCAGGAAGAAAAACTTCACCAGGCTGTAGCCGTGGTCGGCGCTGAGCACCGCCGCCGGCTGCAAGAAGGTCACGCCGTAGGAAATCCAGTAGCCTATGAAGAAATAGGCCAAGGTCGACACTGCGAAATCGCTGAGAATCTTCGACAACGCATTGACCTGATTCTTTTGCCGGACGGTGCCTACTTCAAGGAACGCGAAGCCGGCGTGCATGGCCAGAACCATGACCGCACCGAGCAGGATGAACAGCGTGTTGGAGCTGTGGACCAGATTGTCCACGGCGCTTTGCAGATTTTCCATGGTGTTGGCAGACCTGAGAAAGTTGAAAAGGCACCAAAGCGGTTCAATCGAGCGGCCGACGCACCAAGTTGAAACGCCTCATTCCCCTGCGAGCCGCTTTGGTGCACGAAAACCGCTGTCAAGACGTTGCGCAGCGTGGTGCTTCGCGGGTTTTGATTATTTGAGTTAAGGTTCTGCGGGCTTTTGCCCAGCTTCAGCGCACCGGCGCATGCTGACGCACCAGTACATGGCGGATGCCAGAGCAAAAGTTGTACCAGCAGTTTCACTGAACCTTCCGGCAAGGCTCATACTCGAACGCTTCAGACGTCACTTACGGAGATGCACCAATGGCCAGAACCCAGGCAAAGACCGCTCAAGAAACCTTGAAGGAAGACTTCCAGACGCTGGTCAAGGACACCGAAAGGTTACTGGACCACACGGCGACCCTGGCCGGTGATCAGGCTGACGAATTGCGCAGCCAGATCCACGAAACCCTTTTGCGGGCCCGTGAAACCCTCCAGCTGACCGAAGACTCGGTACGCGAGCGCGGTCAGGCTGCAGTGATTGCCACCGAAGAATATGTGCAGGCCAATCCTTGGCAATCGGTCGGCATCGCTGCGGGCGTGGGCTTTTTGATCGGACTGCTGGCGACACGGCGCTAATGATGGGCATCGACGAATCCGGCTCGCCCGAATCGGGCACGAAGCCTACCGCGCGGCGCCTGGGCGCGGCATTCCTCGGCTTGCTGCACAGTCATGTCGAACTGTTCGGCATCGAATTGCAGGAGCAGAAGGCCCGTACCGTCAGCCTGTTGTTGTTTGCCGGGCTCGCGCTGGTTTTCGGTTTGCTGCTGCTGGTGGGGCTGTCCGCACTGGTGCTGATTCTGGTGTGGGATACCTATCGCCTCGCGGGAATCATCGGCCTCTGCCTGTTTTACCTGCTGGCGGCGTTGTTCTGCGGGCTTCGGCTCAAGGCAGCGATTTTTGATGAGTCCTCGCCTTTCCATGCCACCCTCGAAGAACTCGCCAACGACCGGGAGCGCCTGTTGCCATGAGTCGGCCCGATATTCCCCAAGCCCGTACCCGGCAGGAGATGCGCAAGGCGCTGGTGCGCCTGCGCATGGAGATGCACCGCCAGGAAATTCGCCAGGAAACCCGGCAACTGCTGCACCCGCTGCAACGGGTGCGCGGCTTTACGCAAAGCTGGCATGAGGGCTTCGGCCTGAAGCATGCGTCACTCTGGGGCGTTGCCGCCGTGTCCTTGCTCGGCTTCCTCGGCGGCAAGCGGACCCGAAGCGGACGCTCAGGTGGCTTTTCGCGACTGATCCGGCTGGCAACCGCGCTGCTGCCGCTGATCAAGCTGGCCAAGACAGTACGCAAACCCTGACGGCCGTGTCCGCGGACCGACCCTGAACGGGCCTTTCCATTGGAACGGCCCGATTGACCCGTCCGTGCAACACCCGGGTACAACAGGTCGATACCTGTGGCCCTTGCAGGACGCGTCCCGAACCGGGAAGCTAGGGCAACGACTCACCAAACGGAGCAACTGGCCTTGGATTGGCACACCCTGCTGACTCGCGAACGCCTGGGCAAACCCCTGCACAGTCCGGAAGAACTGGGCCGCAGCCCTTTCCATAAAGACCACGACCGCATCATCTTTTCCGGCGCATTCCGTCGCCTCGGGCGCAAGACCCAGGTGCATCCGGTCTCCAGCAACGATCATATCCACACGCGCCTGACCCATTCGCTGGAAGTCAGTTGCGTCGGGCGCTCCCTGGGCATGCGCGTGGGAGAAACCATCCGCGGCGCCCTGCCAGACTGGTGTGAACCCAGCGACCTGGGCATGGTGGTGCAATCGGCCTGCCTGGCCCACGACATCGGCAACCCGCCGTTCGGCCACTCCGGTGAAGACGCCATCCGCTACTGGTTTCAACAGGCGGCCGGACGAGGCTGGCTGGATGCCATGAGCGAGGCCGAGCGCAATGACTTTCTCAATTTCGAGGGTAATGCCCAAGGATTCCGGGTCCTCACGCAGCTCGAATACCATCAGTTCGACGGCGGCACCCGGCTGACCTACGCGACACTTGGCACTTACCTGAAATATCCCTGGACTGCCCGCCACGCGGACTCCCTGGGCTACAAGAAGCACAAGTTCGGCTGCTATCAGAGCGAACTGCCGTTGCTCGAGCAGATTGCCCACAAGCTCGGCCTGCCGCAAATCGAGGACCAGCGCTGGGCAAGGCATCCGCTGGTCTACCTGATGGAGGCCGCCGACGATATCTGCTACGCGCTCATCGACCTGGAGGACGGCGTGGAAATGGAGCTGCTGGAATACCCGCAGGTGGAATCGCTGCTGCTGGATCTGGTCGGCGATGACCTGCCGGAGACTTATCGGCAGCTTGGCCCGCTGGATTCCCGGCGGCGCAAACTGGCGATCCTGCGTGGCAAGGCCATCGAACACCTGACCAACGCCGCCGCCCGGGCGTTCGTCGAGCAGCAGGAGGCATTGCTGGCAGGCACGTTGCAGGGAGACCTGGTGGAACACATGCATGGCCCGGCCAAACGCTGCGTCTTGAACGCCAAGGACATGGCCCGCAAGAAGATATTCCAGGACAAGCGCAAGACTCTGCACGAAATCGGTGCCTACACCACGCTGGAAATTCTGCTCAACGGGTTCTGTGGTGCCGCCCTGGAACAACACGGCGGCCGTACACCCTCGTTCAAGAATCGGCGCATCCTCGATCTGCTGGGCAACAACGCGCCAGATCCTGACGGCCCCTTGCACAGCGCGTTCCTGCGAATGATCGATTTCATCGCCGGCATGACCGACAGCTATGCCAGCGAAATGGCACAGGAAATGACCGGTCGCACTCGTCAATGAGCTCAGCGCCGCCTTTATCGGCGGCTCACTCAACAGCAGATAAACAAACTTTTCTAAACCTCGCTATCTCTACGAAATGAGCGAAACAAGCTACTGACGGACTACGCGTGCCTGATTAAAAGTTAAACACCTTGCCTTGAATAGAATATAAGACGCGCTCGTCCCACTCCATTCGCCTACCAACAACCTAAATACTTCGTAGTACCTTGCCTCTTTTCTTGTAGGAAACTTCCGAAACTGGAAATGTAGCCCCGTCTCCTCGTACGACCCTGACTTAACTGGGCTAAGGTGCGCGCTTTATTCAGTTCGCAGGGGATTTATTCATGAACTCCGTTTTCATTGTCGACGATCATCCGGTCATCCGCCTCGCCGTTCGAATGCTGCTGGAGCATGAAGGTTATAAAGTTGTAGGAGAAACCGACAACGGCGTCGACGCGATGCAAATGGTCCGTGAATGTATGCCGGACCTGGTCATTCTGGACATCAGCATTCCCAAGCTTGATGGGTTGGAAATTCTTTCACGCTTCAACGCAATGACCGCCCCGATCAAGACGCTAGTGCTCACGGCGCAATCACCGACGCTGTTTGGCATCCGCTGCATGCAATCTGGTGCCTCCGGCTATGTGTGTAAACAGGAAGACCTCAGTGAACTGATCAGCGCAATTAAGGCCGTACTGTCCGGCTATAACTATTTCCCGAGCCAGGCGTTGACGCCCCTGCGTCATGATGATCCGCGCAGTATCGAGCTGGATCTTTTCAAAAGCGTCAACGATCGCGAATTGATGGTGCTGCAACTTTTCGCGCAGGGCCGTACCAACAAAGACATCGCCAAAGGCATGTTTCTCAGCAATAAAACCGTCAGCACGTATAAAAAACGCTTGATGCAGAAACTCAAGGTCAAGTCCCTGGTAGATCTGATCGAGATGGCCAAGCGCAACGCACTGGTTTGAGAAATAACAGCATGTACAGATGTCTACGCGAACTTCTTCTGCTGTCGTGCGCAGGACTCTATGCCGCGACCCTCATGGCCGCCCCGCAGTTGCCCGAGCGCTATACGCTGCTGAGTCGGGCGACGGCGGATCCCATGCAGATCAGACTCGACGCTCCCCATCGCGCCTGGCTGCAAGGTCGTCAGGAGCTGGTCCTGGGTACATCCGCACCGGATTATCCCCCGTTCGATCTTTCCACCAGTGGCCGCGATTATGAAGGCATGACTGCCGATTACGCGGGTGTCGTCGCCCAGGCGACCGGTTTGCCCATGAAGGTATTGCGCTTCAGTTCCCGTGGCGACGCGATTGCCGCGCTCGAAAGCGGGCAAATCGACTTGCTCGGCAGCGCCAACGGTTTCGAGGCCAGCAATCCGGGCATCGCCCTGTCGAAACCCTATGCAGTAGACCAGCCCGTCCTTGTTACCCGGACGGGCGACAGCCCGTCCCTGACCGAAGATCTCGAAGGGCTGCGGCTGAGCATGGCCTATCACTACCTGCCCCTGGATGAAATCGGAAAACTCTATCCCAAGGCGCAGATCACCACCTACACCTCCTACCAGAACGCCATCAATGCCGTCGCCTTCGGCCAGGCCGACGTATTTCTCGGCGACACCGTTTCTACCCACTATCTGATCAACAAGGGCTACCTGAGCAACATCCGCATGGCCAGCTTCGGAAAACACGAAACCTACGGTTTCAGTTTCGCGGTCCGCCGGGACAATGCCCTGCTGCTGGAAATCCTGAACGCCACGCTGAGCCAGCTCCCGATTACGGAGCAGACGGCGATATCAAAACGCTGGAGCGCCGGCAGCGACCTGTACCTCACGGACCAGCGGATACAACTGACTGACCGCGAGCAACGTTGGCTGACGAAGCATCCCGTCGTTCGCGTGGCCGTAAACGAAACGTTCGCGCCGTTTACGTTCTTCGATCCGGACGGTGATTTTCGCGGTATCAGCGCCGACCTGCTGGAACTGATCAGGCTGCGTACCGGCCTGCGCCTGGAGATCCAGCGGCGCCAGACTGACGGCGAAATGATCTCCGCGGTGGTGAACGGCGAGGCCGACATGATTGCCGCGCTCCTGCCCAGCAGCGAACGGCAACAGTTCTTGAAGTTCAGCCGTCCCTACCTCGACAGCGCCTTTGTCCTGCTGACCCGCAAGCAATCCGACACGCCCGCGACCCTCGACGAGCTCGCCGGCAAGCGTCTGGCAATCGCCGCGGGCAATCCCATCATCGACTGGCTGCGCAGCGAATATCCGCATATCCAACTGGTCGAGGCCGCCGACTCTCTGCGGGCCGTCGATATGCTTGCCCAGGGTGAGGCCGATGGCAGCGTCAGTTCGCTGGTCATGGCCAATTATTTCCTGTCTTCCCACACGCTGCGCGACACATTGCAGATCAGCAGCACCGTAGGCACCCGACAAGCCCTGTTCTCGTTGGCCAGCGCAACGAACTCACCAGAGTTGAGCTCGATCCTGGACAAGGCCCTGACCAGCATCGAACCCGCCGAACTGGGGGTCATCAACAACCGCTGGCGAGGGCATATCTCGGCGGCGGAGCTTACCTGGCGCACCTATCACCGGCTGTTCCTGCAGTTTGTCGCAGGCGCCGGCCTGTTGTTGCTGCTGTCCCTGGCGTGGAATGCCTATATGCGGCGGCAGATCAGGCAACGCCAGAAGGCGGAGCTGGCGCTCAACGACCAGCTTGAATTCATGCATGCCCTGCTCAACGGCACCCCCCATCCGATCTACGTGAGGGACCGCAATGGGCTTCTGCAAAGCTGTAACGACAGTTACCTGGAATCGTTCAACGCAACACGCGAAGAAGTAATCGGCAAGGACGTCGCGGCGGTATCCATGAGCAATGCTTTCGAAGCGCAGGAATATCGGGCGGACTACCAGCGTGTCATGGCCGAAGGCACCGCCTTGATCACCGACCGGCCGCTGCACATTGGCGCTCGGAAGCTGACGATCTATCACTGGATCCTCCCCTACCGTAACGCCGCGGGACACGTGCAAGGCATCATCGGTGGCTGGATCGACATCAGTGAACGGCGCCAGCTTGTCGAGGAACTGCATGCCGCCAAGGAACAGGCCGACGCCGCCAATCGCGCGAAAAGCACCTTCCTGGCGACCATGAGCCATGAAATCCGTACGCCTATGAACGCAGTGATCGGCATGCTGGAACTGGCCCTCAAGCATGCCGACAAGGGACAGGTCGACCGTTCGACCATAGCGGTCGCGTACGAATCGGCCTCAGGCATGCTGGAGCTGATCGGCGATATCCTGGACATTGCCCGCATCGAATCAGGCCACCTGACCCTGGCCCCTGAACGAGTGAATGTCAGCGCCTTGCTGCGCTCGGTGGTCCGGGTATTCGAGGGACTGGCCCGGCAAAAGAATCTGCTGTTGTCACTGCAAGTAGAGCCCGCCGACGACAAACACGACGTCCTGATAGACCCGTCGAGATTCAAGCAGGTGATCTCGAACCTGATCAGCAATGCCTTGAAATTTACCGAACAGGGCGAGGTGAAGGTCCGCGCCAAGCTTTCCCGAACCGCTCACGAAAATACGTTGCGGATGCAGATAGAAGTCAGCGACAGCGGCATTGGCATCAGCCCGGAGGACATGCAGCGCCTGTTCGAACCGTTTGCCCAGGCCGACAACAGCAGTCGGATGGCCCGCAAAGGCGCGGGGCTGGGCCTGGTGATCAGCCGCCAGTTGTGCCAGATGATGGGCGGTGAGTTGTCCCTGGACAGCCAACCGGGCGTCGGTACCCAGGTCCGGCTTACCCTGCAGCCGAGCATCCTGCCCGAAACGACGATCGGCGTCCCGGCTGAGCCTGCGGTCGAAACGGCCACGGCCCGATTGAGCGTCCTGGTGGTGGATGATCACCCGGCCAATCGTTTGCTGATGACGCAGCAACTGGAATACCTCGGTCATCGCCACTCCCTCGCCAACGATGGCGCGCAAGGACTCAAGGCTTGGCATGAGGGTGATTTCGACCTGATCATCGCCGACTGCAACATGCCCGTCATGAGCGGTTACGAGCTTGCCAGGGCCATCCGCCGGTACGAGGCCGAACATCAATTGCCGCGCTGCACCATCCTCGGGTTCACCGCCAATGCGCAACCCGAGGAGAAGCAGCGCTGCAAGGAGGCCGGAATGGACGATTGCCTGTTCAAGCCGATCAACCTGAGCACCCTGAGCCAATGGATGAATACGATCAAACCCGCGAGCCTCCCAGCCGTGTTCAACGTCCAGAGCCTGCACATGCTCACCGGTGGCGACCCGATCTCCGTCCGGCGGCTGCTGGCGGAACTGCTCAGCAGCAACCGTTCCGACCGCCAGGAGCTGCTCCAAGCCGCCCGTACCGGCCCTTCCCAAGCGCTCGCCGAAACGGCGCACAAGATAAAAGGTGTCGCCCGTATCGTGCAGGCAAATGGGCTGATCGAATTGTGCGAGGCTCTGGAAATCGCCTGTCATCAGGAGCAGGCACCCGGACAAATCGACGACTGCGCGAAAGCGCTCCACCGGGCGATGACCGAACTGGAACAGGCGCTGGAAACGGAGATCGCCAAGGCAGGATAATCCAGTGTTTACTATGCTGTTGGCTCAGCAGTGCGTATCAGGGGGCGATCTCCCCCCGAACACTTGGAGTGACGGATATGCCCAGCGCACCGCGTCCGGAAAAACGCCGGTTTCCCCTGCACGTCCATATCAGCGTGATGTTTACCCTGCTCCTGCTGCTGACCGGCGTCGTGCTGGGCGTCTTCAACTACCGGCAAACCACCCAGATCATCCTGTCCAGCAGCGAAAAGCTGTTCAATCGAATTGAACAGGACGTACGCCTGGACCTGTACGACACCTACGAACCGATCCGTCATCTGCTGGGCCTGCTGGCCGATTACCCGGCGACGCGTGCGCCTGGAATGGCGCAACGGCTGGACCTGCTCGTGCCCTTCAGCCAGGCGCTGCGAGACAACCCGAACCTGGCGTCGCTGTACCTGGGTGACAGCAAGGGCGAGTTCTTCATGGTCCGGCCGTTGCGCACCGATGCCTTGAGGGCCGCGATGAAGGCACCGGTCGGCGCGCTGTATCAGGTCTGGACCGTGGAGCGCGCCGGCAACGAAGGCCTGGTTCGCTCGCAATCGCTGTTCTATGACCGGGACCTGAACCTTCTCAGCCGCCTGCAACATCCTGACGAAACCTACGATCCGCGCAGCCGGGGCTGGTTCCGTAGCGCCTTGAGCAGCCCTGAACAGATCACCACCGAACCCTACGTGTTCTTTTCCACCCGAAACATCGGCACTACCCTTGCGCGGCGCAGCGGCGCGCAGGCCGTCATCGGCGCTGACCTGACCCTCGCCGCCCTGTCCCAGACGTTGGCCAAGCACAAGGTGAGCGCCGGCACAGAAATTGTCCTGATCGATCCCCAAGGCAACGCGGTGGGCTATCCGGACAGTCCCCGGTTGATCGCCGACATTCAGTCGTCCCGCCTGATCAAGGCGCGTGACCTTGCCCCGGCCATCGCCGCTGCGCTCGATGACCACACTGACACGCCACGCCTGGAAGCGGCCGGACGCCAATGGATCGTTTCCCGCAGCCACATGCAGGAGGGCGGGCCGCAGGGCCTGGAGTTGGCCTTGCTGGTGCCGGAGGACGAACTGCTCGCCGATGCCTATCGCCTGCGCTGGCAAGGCGCGCTGATCACCCTCGCCACGTTGCTGATGTGCCTGCCCCTCGGCTGGCTGACCTCGCGAATCCTGGTCAAGCCCTTGCGCGCACTGGTCAAGGAAGCCGACGCCATTCGCAGCTTCGACTTCAACTATCCGGTGTCCCGCCGTTCTCCGGTGCTGGAGGTCGATCAACTGGGTGTTTCGATGGCCCGCATGAAAGAAACCCTGGCGAGTTTTTTCGAGATCACGGCCAGCCTGCGCGCTGAAACCCGCTTTGCCCCGCTATTGGAGCGGGTGTTGTTCGAGACGGTGAAAATCGGCCAGGCCCAGGCCGGTCTGATCTATCTACGCGAACACGACGAGGAGCAAGTCAAGCCCTACGGGCTGGTGATCGATGGAACGCCTCGGGACCTGCAAGCCTTCGCCCTGCGAGGCTACGCACTGAATGGCGCGGACAGCCCGCCGTGGTTACAGGAACTGGCCACCGCGGAAACCCTGGTGTCCTCGCTGGGCTTCGAGCAGGCTGCCGATTTGCGCAGCGTCCTGCTGGAACTGGATGCCCCGCGCGTGCACCTGATCGGTATCCGCTTGCGCAACCGCCATCAGGAAACCGTCGGCATCTTGTTGCTATTGATCACAGACAGCGGCGCCGAAGCCGACCTGGAGAAACTCCAGCCGGACCGCATTGCCTTTCTCCAGGCCGTTTCCGGCACCGCGACGGTGAGCATCGAAAGCCAGCGCCTGCAAGCCAGGCAAAAGCAGTTGCTGGATTCATTCATCCAACTGCTCGCCGGGGCGATCGATGCCAAGAGCCCTTACACCGGCGGCCATTGCCAGCGAGTGCCAGCCCTGACGCTGATGCTCGCCCAGGCCGCGGCCGCCAGCCGGGCACCGGCGTTCGACGCCTACCGGCCAACGGACGATGAATGGGAAGCGCTGCACATCGCTGCCTGGCTGCATGACTGCGGCAAGGTCACCACACCCGAGTATGTAGTGGACAAGGCCACCAAGCTGGAAACCCTGAACGACCGGATCCATGAAATCCGTACCCGCTTCGAGGTACTCAAGCGCGACGCCTGGATCGATTACTGGCAGGCCCTGGCAACCGGTGGCGAATCGTCAGCCCTGGCCCGCCAGCGCGACGCGACGCTGGCCGCCCTCGATGATGACTTTGCCTTTGTCGCACGCTGCAACCTGGGCTCCGAAGCCATGGCCGAGAGTGATTTGCAGCGTCTGCAACGCATCGCCCAGCGCACGTGGACGCGCACCCTGGAAGATCGCCTGGGAGTTTCCTGGGAGGAAAGCCGACGCCAGGCGCGCACACCCACGCCGACGCTTCCGGTGACTGAATCGCTGCTGGCGGACAAACCCGAGCATTTGATCGAGCGGCATGCAGCCGAGCTGATTCCGGCAGACAACCCATGGGGCTTCCAGCTCGATGTACCGCGCTGGAAATACAACCGCGGCGAACTCTACAACCTCAGCATCACGCGCGGCACACTGACCCGCGAAGAACGTTATGTGATCAACCACCACATGGTGCAGACGATCCTGATGCTCAGCCAGCTGCCCTTCCCCAGCCACCTGGAAAACGTTGCGGAAATCGCCGGCGGCCATCACGAGAAAATGGATGGCACCGGTTATCCGAAGCGACTCAAGCGCGAGCAGATGAGCCTGCCGGCTCGAATGATGGCGATTGCCGATATCTTCGAAGCGCTGACCGCAGCGGATCGCCCGTATAAAAAAGCCAAGAAACTGAGTGAAGCCCTCGGCATCATGGCCACCATGTGCCGCGACGCCCACATCGATCCCGAGCTGTTCCAGCTGTTTGTCGACGAGCGAATCTACTTGCGTTATGCCGATGAGTTCCTGGACCCGAGCCAGATCGATGAGATCGACCCGGGCAGTTTGCTGGTCAAGGCTGGGCTGAAGGCGTGATCAGCAATCGGTCAGCCGCAGGAAGATTGCCGCCAGTTGCTCGATGCCGGCCTGGTCATGCTCGGTGAAGCGCGCCGGTTTCGGACTGTCCAGGTCCAGCACGCCGATCAGGCGTCCCTCTTTGACCAGCGGCACCACCAGTTCGCTGTTCGAGGCGCTGTCGCAGGCAATGTGCCCGGGAAACGCGTGGACATCTTCGACACGCTGGGTTTGGCGAGTCGCCGCCGCCGTGCCGCAGACACCACGACCGAAGGGAATGCGCACACAGGCAATCTGGCCCTGGAACGGCCCCAGCACCAGCTCCTCGCTGCGGTTGAGGTAGAAACCGGCCCAGTTCAGATCATCCAACTGACTGAACAGGAAAGCCGAGAATTGCGCGGCATTGGCGATGAAGTCGCGTTCATCCGCCAGCAACGATTGCAGCTGTGCCGACAACAGGCCGTAGCCTTCGAGGCCGTCCCCGGTACGGGTCAAATCGATCATGCCTTGTGCTCCAGGAGTTTGAGGCCCACCCAATAACGGGCAAATTGATAGGCGCAACGTCCGTTGCGGTTGCCACGTCCGGTTGCCCAGCGCACCGCCTGCACGTCCAATGCTTCGTCACGCTGCCAGTCGAGCCCGGCCTTGGCCGCCAGCTCGCCGATCCAATGCTCTACCACATCGAGGAAGTGCTCCTGGGTAAATGGATAGAACGACAGCCACAACCCGAAGCGGTCGGACAAGGCGATCTTGTCTTCCACCGCCTCGCTGGGGTGCAGCTCGCCGTCGACCCGTTTCCAGTTCTCGTTGTCGCTTTCCTTTTCCGGTACCAAGTGACGGCGGTTCGAGGTGGCGTACAGCAGCACATTGTCCGGCGCCTGCTCCAGCGAACCGTCGAGCACGCTTTTGAGCACGCGGTAGTCGCCTTCGCCGGACTCGAACGACAGGTCATCGCAGAACAGCACGAAACGCTGGGGCAGTTTTGCCACCTGCTCGACTACCCGGGGCAGATCGGCCAGGTGGTCACGCTCGATCTCGATCAAGCGCAGGCCCTGCCCGGCATGTTCAGCCAGCAAGGCACGCACCAGCGACGACTTGCCGGTGCCGCGCGAGCCCCAGAGCAAAGCGTGGTTGGCCGGCATGCCATCGATGAACTGGCGGGTGTTGCGGCCCAGCTGTTCAACCTGGCGGTCGACACCGATCAGGTCCGACAGGCGCATGTCGAGGCTGACCGTCAACGGCATCAGGAAGCCGCTGCGCCCGTCGCGTTGCCAGCGGGCGGCCAGGGTCTGGCTCCAGTCGATGTCGGGCCGCGGGGCGGGCAACAAGGGCTCGATACGGGCAAGCACCGCATCGGCGCGCTCAAGAAAAGCATTCAATCGGGCGTCCACGTCTTTTCCTCGGACAAGTTCACGGTAATGATGACGCTACAGCGACGAAACGACGAGGCCAGCGGCGGGTCTGTTTCAGACAATGCAAACCGGCCGCACCGGTATTCGGAAATGATCAGCTATGCTTGACCGGCGAAGGGAAACGTAAGTGGTTCACCATCCCATGGACATCAGATTCACCCAACGGCTGTCGTACAAACAGGCTCGACTGACCGTCATGGTGGGTTTCGTGCTGGGCACCTTCCTAAGCCTGGTACAGATCGGCATCGATTATGCCAGCGAAGACGCGTCGATCAACCGTGAAATCCTCTCGTTGCTGGAAATCAGCCACAACCCGGCCTCGCGCATCGCCTATAACATCGATGCCGAGCTTGCCCAAGAACTGGCCCTGGGCCTGTTGCGCTCGCCGGCCATCGTCGGCGCCGAACTGATCGATAACAACAATACGGTGCTGGCCAGCGTCAAGCGACCCGAGCTGCAAAGCAGTTACCGATTTATCAGCGACTCGCTTTTTGGCGCCCAACGACAGTTCGAAGACCGGCTCTACCTGAATCATCTGCCGGCCGAGTCCCTCGGCGTGCTGCGACTGGATGTCGACACTTATGCGTTCGGCAGCCGCTTCCTGCGCCGGGCCGAGGTGACGCTGCTCAACGGTTTCGCCCGCAGCCTGATCCTGACTGGCCTGCTGCTGGCGCTGTTCTACGTCATGCTGACCAAACCCTTGGTGCGGGTTATCCGCGAACTCAGCAGCCGCGACCCGGGCAGCAGCGAACAGCGCCCGCTGGAGTGTCCTTCCGGCCACCAACACGATGAAATCGGCGTGCTGGTATCGGTCGCCAACCAGCAGTTCGAGAATGTCTCCACTGAAATCCAGCAACGGCGCGCGGCTGAAAATCGTCTGACCGATTACCTGGCGCAACTGGAGAATATCGTTTCGGCGCGCACGGCCGAGCTCAAGGCCATCAATGCCCGGCTCAGCCAGTCCAACGAGGAGCTGGATATTGCCCGGCGCACCGCCCTGGACATGGCTGACGCGCGCTCCGCGTTCCTGGCCAACATGAGCCATGAGATCCGCACCCCCCTCAACGGCTTGCTCGGGATGATCGCCCTGTCCCTGGATGGCCCGTTGACGGCCGAGCAACAGCAACAGCTGTCGATAGCGCATGACTCCGGCAAGGTATTGGTCGAACTGCTCAACGACATTCTCGATCTGTCCAAATTCGACGCCGGCCAACTGGAACTCGAACGTATCCCGTTCGACCTTGGCGCGCTGGTCGAAGACACCGCCAACCTGCTGTCGCAGAACGCGGCGCCAAGCGTCGAACTGGCGTGTCTGATCGACCCGCAGTTCCCGGCCCAGGTACTGGGCGACCCTACCCGCGTTCGCCAGATCGTCAGCAACCTGCTTTCCAACGCGTTGAAGTTCACCCGTTTCGGTCGGGTCGATGTGCGCTTGAGTCACTATGAAGGCGGCGTGCGGGTCGAGGTCTGGGACACCGGCATCGGCATTCCCCAGGAGGACCAGGCGCGGATTCTCCAGCCGTTCACCCAGGCCGGCGCGGGCATTACCCGCCAGTTCGGCGGCACCGGGCTGGGCCTGGCACTGACCTACAACCTCTGCGAGGCGATGCAGGGCCGGTTGACGATCAGTTCCGAGGCGGGCTTCGGAAGCCAGTTCTGCGCCGACCTGCCGCTGCCCGCCCACAGCCCGGCCGCGCCCGTCGAGACCTTGCGGGGCAACGTGGTCGCCATCACCACCGCCAACAGCGGGCTGGCCGAATTGCTGGGCATGTTGCTGCCGGTCTGGGGACTGGACTACATACAACGCACCGTGGACGACGGCTTGCTGGGGCTCAAGCCGGACATCCTGATCACCGATTGCCCGGAATGCCTGTTCAATTTACGCCCGACCTTCGACGCCCCGATCCTGCTCGTCACCGCCTATGGCAGTTTCATGCCCAGCGAAGAAGCCGCCGCCCTCGCGCCTTTGCTGCAGCAGGCCCGACCGCTGGCGCGCCACGCGCTTTACCAGATCCTGCGCCGGGCCCTGCAAAGCGAGGCGACGACCATCAACGACGCGCAGATCGAAGCACTGGCGCCCTCGCGGCGTGGCCGGGTGCTGCTGGTGGAGGACAACCCCGTCAACCAACTGGTGGCCAAGGGCATGCTGGTCAAGCTGGGCTGTGAGGTAGTGGTCGCGGCCCATGGCGCCGAAGCCCTGGACCAGCTCGAACAGCAAGCGTTCGACCTGGTCCTGATGGACTGCAACATGCCGGTCATGGACGGTTACGAAGCCAGCCGGCAGATTCGCCGCAGCGGCCGCTGGCCGGACCTGCCGATCGTCGCGCTGACGGCCAACGCGATGCCCGAGGAACGCGAACGCTGCCGGGCCGCCGGCATGAGCGATTACCTGTCCAAGCCGTTCCGTCGCGAGGAACTGGCGGCATTGCTGGACCAGTGGGTGCCGACTACGTCAGCCCTTTGATCTGCTTGAGCAGGTGATCCAGGCCATCGCGCAACTCGCCCACGCGATCCAGATCGATCCCGCTGTCGCATAGCAGGCGCGCCTTGAGCGGGCCGACCTGCTCGCGCAAGGCGCGGCCCGCATCCGACAGGCTCAAATGCACCTCTCGCTCATCCTGGACCGAGCGTTGGCGGCGGATCAGACTCAGTTGCTCCAGGCGCTTGAGCAACGGTGTCAGCGTGCCGGAATCCAGCAGCAAACGTTCTCCAAGCGCCTTGACCGTGGGCTGCTCCGGGGTGTTGTCCTGCCATTCCCACAGCACCAGCATCGCCAGGTACTGCGGATAGGTCAGGCCAAGCTGATCGAGCATCGGCTTGTAGCCACGAATCACCGCCCGTGATGCGGCGTACAGCTTGAAGCACAACTGGCTGTCGAGCTTCAGCGAATCGACTGACAGGTCGCTCATTTGAGCAGGGCTTCGATCTCGCCGGTGAGATCCTCGGGCTTGGTGGTCGGGGCGAAGCGCTTCACCACCTGGCCGTCCTTGCCAATCAGGAACTTGGTGAAATTCCACTTGATGCCCTTGGACCCCAGCACACCGGGCGCCCGCTGCTTGAGTTGGACAAATAGCGGATGGGCGTTGGCCCCGTTGACATCAACCTTCTTGAACAGCGGAAAACTCACGCCGAAGTTGAGCTCGCAAAATTCGGAGATCGCCCCTTCGTTGCCTGGTTCCTGCTTGCCGAACTGGTTGCAAGGAAAGCCCAGCACCACCAGGCCCTGGTCCTTGTAGGACTGCCACAAAGCCTCAAGACCTTTGTACTGCGGGGTGAAGCCGCATTGGCTGGCGGTGTTGACCACCAGCACGGCCTTGCCGGCGAAATCGGCGAGCGTCTTCTGCTCGCCCTTGATGGTGGTGCAAGGAATGCTCAGCAGATTGTCGGTCATGGCACGGCTCCAGAGGGAAGTTGGATGCCGAAGATAGCGAGCAATTAAATTGTGTGCAATTTAATTGTCGTTAATGCGGAATCAAGGCTCCCGTGGCGAGGGAGCTTGCTCCCGCTAGGCGGCGCAGCCGTCTTAAGCCCGGCTGGCACGATCAACCTGAAAAAACTGCGCCAGGTTGTTATGGGGCGGCTGCGCCGCCCAGCGGGAGCAAGCTCCCTCGCCACGAAGGACTGCGCAACGCTTACTCGCGAGGGACCAGATCCAGGCACACCGAGTTGATGCAGTAACGCAGGCCAGTGGGCGGTGGGCCGTCGGGGAAGACATGGCCCAGATGCGCGTCGCATTTGGCGCAGACCACCTCGGTGCGAATCATGCCGTGGCTGACATCTCGCACCTCCACCACCGCGCTACCTTCGATCGGGGCGTAGAAACTCGGCCAGCCGCAGCCGGAATCGAATTTGGTCGTCGAATCGAACAACGGCTCGTTGCAGCAAATGCAGTGGTAGATGCCATCGGTCTTGGTCGCGTTGTATTTGCCGGAAAATGGGCGTTCGGTGCCTTTGAGGCGACAGACGTTGTACTGCTCCGGGTCGAGCATCTCACGCCATTCTTCAAGGGTTTTCTGCAACTTTTCCATCGTCCTACCTCGGCAATTGAAAAAGCCCGATCCGACGCTTTTCCGCAGATCGGGCGGCACGTATGATTGCGCCTCGTCAGGCGCCAGTCTGGCAGTCACGTCATGCGCATTCAAATGGATTGTGGCGCATCTACCGCGTCCGGCCCGGGCACAGACGCAGGATCCCCAGTACGGTAGTTCATACGCCGCCTGGATCGTTCATTTTCGGGAACACATCGCCATGCAGGTCAGCAAATCGAACAAGCTCGCCAACGTCTGCTACGACATTCGCGGCCCGGTGCTCAAGCACGCCAAACGCCTGGAAGAGGAAGGCCATCGCATCCTCAAGCTGAACATCGGCAACCCGGCGCCCTTTGGTTTCGAAGCCCCCGATGAAATTCTCCAGGACGTCATCCGCAACCTGCCGACCGCGCAAGGCTACAGCGACTCCAAGGGCCTGTTCAGTGCGCGCAAGGCCGTGATGCAGTATTACCAGCAGAAGCAGGTCGAAGGCATCGGCATCGAGGACATCTACCTGGGCAACGGCGTGTCCGAGCTGATCGTGATGTCGATGCAGGCCTTGCTCAACAACGGCGACGAAGTGCTGGTGCCGGCGCCGGATTATCCGCTGTGGACCGCCGCCGTCAGCCTGTCCGGTGGCAACCCGGTGCATTACCTGTGCGACGAGCAGGCCAACTGGTTCCCTGACCTGGCGGACATCAAGGCCAAGATCACCCCGAATACCAAGGCCCTGGTGATCATCAACCCGAACAACCCGACCGGCGCGGTGTATTCCCGCGAGGTGCTGCTGGGCATGCTCGAACTGGCCCGCCAGCACAACCTGGTGGTGTTCTCCGACGAGATCTACGACAAGATCCTCTACGATGACGCCGTGCACGTCTGCACCGCCTCACTGGCACCGGACCTGCTGTGCCTGACCTTCAACGGCCTCTCCAAGTCCTATCGTGTCGCCGGCTTCCGCTCCGGCTGGATCGCCATTTCCGGCCCCAAGCACCACGCCCAGAGCTACATCGAAGGCATCGACATGCTGGCCAACATGCGTCTGTGCGCCAACGTGCCGAGCCAGCATGCAATCCAGACGGCGTTGGGTGGCTACCAGAGCATCAACGACCTGGTCCTGCCCCAGGGCCGTTTGCTGGAACAGCGCAATCGCACCTGGGAACTGCTCAATGACATCCCCGGCGTCAGCTGCGTCAAGCCGATGGGTGCACTGTATGCCTTCCCGCGAATCGACCCGAAGGTCTGCCCGATCCACAACGACGAGAAATTCGTCCTCGACCTGCTGCTGTCGGAGAAATTGCTGGTCGTCCAGGGCACGGCGTTCAACTGGCCATGGCCGGACCATTTCCGCGTCGTGACCCTGCCGCGGGTTGACGACCTCGATCAGGCCATTGGCCGCATCGGCAATTTCCTCAAATCCTACCGTCAATGATCCAGACGGGAGTGCGGGGCGTTCGCCTCGCGCTCTGTTTGATTCAGCAACATATCCATTTTCCTGCCTCCGCAGGTTTCTGACGCGGGGACTCGTTGTCCGATGGACGACGAGACGCAACGTTCACGGGGCGCAGCGGCCATATTTCTTTTCCGGCGCAACTTTCAGAAAAGTCTTTCAAACAATGAGGACCGCTGTAGGACACAGTTTGAAATAGAAGGCGAGTTGAATAGCCTGCGGCAGCACCTTATATACCCCGCATAACGCTACATCTTTAGCATGAGGAGATTGCTACCACCATGATGCGCATCCTGCTGTTCTTGGCCACTAACCTGGCGGTCGTGCTGATTGCCAGCATCACCCTGAGCCTTTTCGGCTTCAACGGGTTCATGGCGGCCAACGGGGTTGATCTCAACCTCAATCAGCTGCTGATCTTCTGTGCGGTGTTCGGTTTTGCCGGTTCCCTCTTCTCGCTGTTCATCTCCAAGTGGATGGCGAAGATGAGCACCGGCACCCAGATCATCAGCCAGCCGCGCACTCGTCACGAACAATGGCTGCTGCAGACCGTCGAGCAGCTGTCCCGTGAAGCCGGGATCAAGATGCCGGAAGTCGGGATCTTCCCGGCGTACGAAGCCAACGCCTTCGCCACCGGCTGGAACAAGAACGACGCCTTGGTCGCCGTCAGCCAGGGCCTGCTGGAACGGTTTTCGCCAGATGAAGTGAAAGCTGTGCTGGCCCACGAGATCGGCCACGTCGCCAACGGCGACATGGTGACTCTGGCGTTGATCCAGGGCGTGGTGAACACCTTCGTCATGTTCTTCGCCCGCATCATCGGCAACTTTGTCGACAAGGTGATTTTCAAGAACGAAGAAGGCCAGGGTATTGCCTACTACGTGGCGACCATCTTCGCCGAGCTGGTCCTGGGCATCCTTGCCAGTGCCATCGTCATGTGGTTCTCGCGCAAACGCGAGTTCCGCGCCGATGACGCCGGTGCGCGACTTGCAGGCACCAGCGCCATGATCGGCGCCCTGCAGCGCCTGCGCGCCGAACAAGGCCTGCCGGTGCACATGCCCGATACCTTGAATGCCTTCGGCATCAACGGCGGCATCAAGCAAGGCCTGGCTCGCATGTTCATGAGCCACCCGCCGCTGGAAGAGCGAATCGACGCACTGCGTCGTCGCGGCTAACCGCCAACTGATACAAGAAAGCCCGCAGCGATGCGGGCTTTCTTTTGCCTGCTAAGTCAAAAGCGGCAGCGGGCCCGTCCGGGACGGGGTCATTGAGCGCACCCCACGACTGGACACCAGATATACCCGCTCATTCAGCCGCTTCACGCCCGCCTGCAAGAACTTCCGACTCTCGCCCAGCACATCCTGCTCCTGCAAGACTTGCAATTGCCACGCCCTGCCCAGCAACCGCTGCACCTCTTCATGTTCTACCGAAAACGGCGGCCCAGGCATCTCGTCCTGGTTGTAGTCCAGGGTAATCAGCAGCCCGACGCAGTCCGGCATTATGTTCTGCAGATGAGCCGCATAGCGCTCGCGCATCGGTGCAGGCAGGGCGATCAGTGCCGCACGGTCATACAACGTCGCGCAATCCGCGACGTCCAACGACGTCAACGCAAAGACATCACCGCAGCGGATTTCGATGGCACCAGAACGAAATACCTTGAAGGCGCCCTCCTCACTCACGTTTGGCTCAAGCTGATGCTCCTGGAAAAAATCAGTGACGGCCTTTTCCGATAGCTCCACCCCCAGCACGGAAAAACCTTGTTGCGCCAACCACAGCAGATCCAGCGTCTTGCCGCACAAGGGCACCAATACTCGAGTTTCTTCAGGCAATCCCAACTGGGGCCAGAAACGCTGCAAGTAAGGGTTCACTTCCGGCAGATGAAAACCGATCTGGTTGGTTGACCAGCGCTTGTGCCAAAACTCGGGGTCCATTGGAATCGCTCCATAAATTCGATCAAAACGGGTTAAAACTTATATTAGATTTCGATCGTTGACCTGACCGAAGATGAACCCATCTTAACGCTCAGGAGCCCGTCCATGCTGCCCAGCCTGTTTATCTCCCATGGTTCACCGATGCTTGCCCTGGAACCCGGGGAGAGCGGCCCGGCCTTGGCTCGCCTGGCCACGCAAATGCCGACGCCCAAGGCCATCGTGATTGTGTCCGCCCATTGGGAGAGCAATGAACTGCTGGTCAGCGCCAACCCGCGACCGCGTACATGGCATGACTTCGGTGGCTTCCCGAAAGCGTTGTACGAAGTGCAATATCCGGCGCCAGGCGATCCCCTGCTGGCAACGCAGGTCGCCGAACTGCTCAATGCAGCGCAATTGCCGGCACGCCTGGAGACAGGGCGGCCATCGGACCATGGCGTCTGGGTGCCGCTGTCGTTGATGTACCCCGAGGCCGATATTCCCGTGGTACAGGTTTCCCTGCCCAGCCAGCGCGGCCCGACACTGCAGACGCAGGTCGGCCGGGCCCTGGCAGGACTGCGCGAACAGGACATCCTGCTGATCGGTTCCGGCAGCATCACGCATAACCTGGGGGATCTGGACTGGAACGCCGGCCCTGACAGCATCGAGCCCTGGGCCAAGGCATTCCGCGATTGGATAGTGGCGCAACTGGCGGCCAACGACGAGTTCGCGTTGCATGATTACCGCCGCCAGGCCCCCAATGCGGTGCGCAGCCATCCCAGCGACGAGCACCTGCTGCCGCTGTATTTTGCCCGGGGGGCGGGTGGTAAATTCAGCATTGCCCATGAAGGGTTCACGATGGGAACGTTGGGGATGGACATTTATCGGTTTGATTGACCGGCAGACCGAGTCGCTCCAATTCGCGAGCAGGCTCGCTCCCACACTGGATCTTCGGCACCCAAAAAACCTGTGGGAGCGAGCTTGCTCGCGATTGGCTTCAACACCGCGCTCCCGGCAGGAACACCAAATGACAGGCAAAAAAAAATCCCCGAACCAGTCGGGGATTTTTTTCATGCTCGATCAATCAGCCTGCGGGCCGATCAATCCTCGCGGTAACGACGCAGCTTGAGCTGCTTGCCAGCCACGCGAGTGTCCTTGAGCTTGGTCAGCAACTTCTCCAGGCCTTCTTCCGGCAGTTCCACCAGGCTGAAGCTGTCACGCACCTGGATGCGACCGATCGCTTCGCGGGCCAGGCCGCCTTCGTTGAGGATCGCGCCCAGCAGGTTCTTGGCGGCAATGCCGTCACGAGCACCCAGCGCGGTACGGCAGCGGGCACGGCCTTCGCCCAGCGGGATCGGCGCGCGACGCTCGCGATCACCACGGTCCGGACGATCACCGGTACGCTCGGGACGATCGCCACGCGGCGCGCTGTTCGGCACCAGTGGACGTTCCTTCTCGATCGCCGCCAGGGTCAGCGCCTGACCGTTGGTAGCCTTGCGCAGCAGGGCAGCGGCCAGGGCACGCGGGGTGCAACCGATGTCGGCGGTCAGGCGATCGAGCAGATCACCGTGGGTCGATTCGGCGTCAGCCACCAGCGGCGACAGGCTGTTGGTCAGTTTCTTGATGCGGGCATCGAGAACGGCCTGGGCGTCCGGCAGGCGAACTTCCGCGACCTTCTGACCGGTTACACGCTCGATCACTTGCAGCATGCGGCGCTCACGCGGAGTCACCAGCAGCAGCGCGCGACCTTCCCGACCGGCACGGCCGGTACGGCCGATACGGTGGACGTAGGATTCCGGATCGTACGGCATGTCCACGTTGAACACGTGGGTGATGCGCGGAACGTCCAGACCACGGGCAGCAACGTCGGTCGCCACAACGATGTCCAGACGGCCATCCTTGAGGGAATCGATCACGCGCTCGCGCTGGTTCTGGGCAATATCACCGTTCAGCGCAGCGGCTTTGTAGCCTTTGGCTTCCAGGGCGCTGGCCAGGTCCAGGGTCGCTTGCTTGGTGCGCACGAACATGATCAGGGCGTCGAAGTCTTCCACTTCCAGCAAGCTGAGAACGGCGGAAGTCTTCTGGTCAGCGTGAACCAGCAGGTGAGCCTGCTCGATCGCGGTAACGGTCTGGGTCTTGGTCTGGATCTTCACGTGTTGCGGATCGCGCAGGTGGCGCTCGGCAATGGCACGGATCGATTGCGGCAAGGTGGCCGAGAACAAAACAGTCTGGCGAGTCGCTGGCAGGGCCTTGAAGATGACTTCCAGGTCATCCATGAAGCCCAGCTTGAGCATTTCGTCCGCTTCATCGAGAACCAGGTGGTTCACGGTAGCGAGGACTTTCTCGTCACGACGCAGGTGGTCGCAGAGACGGCCCGGGGTGGCGACAACGATCTGCGCGCCATTACGGATTGCTTTCAGTTGTGGGCCCATCGGGGCGCCGCCGTAAACGGCCACAACGGTAACGCCAGGCATTTGCTTGGAGTAGGTTTCGAAAGCGGTTGCTACTTGCAGCGCCAACTCACGGGTTGGCGCCAGGATCAGGGCTTGCGGCTCGCGCTTGGCAGGATCGATGCGATGCAGGATCGGCAGGGCGAACGCAGCGGTTTTACCCGTACCGGTTTGCGCCTGGCCAATCATGTCGTGGCCGGCCATGATGATCGGGATCGATTGCTGCTGAATAGCCGAAGGTTCTTCGTAGCCAGTCGCAATGACGGCAGCAAGAATGTTCGGGTTGAGATTAAAAGCGGCGAAGCCGCCGGTTTCCTGGGTCATGGGTCTGCCTCTAAGTGCATCCGCAAAGACCCATGCTCCAAAGCTGCGCATGCCGTGTTGAGACTCAAGAGTCGCCCTGGCTGCTTTGTCGGCGGGGATTTGCGAAAACGAATGAATGAAAAAGAACGTCGTGGAAGCATCCGTTGTGCGGACATGCAACCGAAGCTGGCTTCGGGGAATTGCGCTACCGTGACGCGGCCCGGCTAAAGGCCGGCGCGCACTATACCGGAATTCGTTGAAAAAGGGAGATTTTTTTATCGACGAAGGGTGTGGTGGGGCTCTGTGCAGCAGGCGTTGAGGGCGTTAGCTAAAACGGTTCACCTTTGGATGGCTAAGCCCCTGTGATGAGCTCCCTGTGGCGAGGGAGCTTGCTCCCGCTCGGCTGCGAAGCAGACGCCTGGGTTGATATCTGGAATCGAAGGGGCCGCTTCGCGGCCCAGCGGGAGCAAGCTCCCTCGCCACGGGGGAACCCAACCAAAAGAATGCTGGAAAATCCGATCAAGTCGCCGGGCGGATCGCCTTGATCAACGATTGCAACGAATAACCCAGCCGCGGCGCGAGCCCTTCGGCACGGGCCACCAGACCTTGCATGTCCAGTGCCTGGTCCAGGTCCGCCGGCACGATCAGGATGACGTTGCCCTCCTTCACCGGCAACTCCCAGTAGTGCCGGTGATACAAGCCGCGCAAGAGCGCCGCGCCTAGCGGCTTGCCATCGTCGGTGGCCCACTGGTTGATCACCAGCCAGCCGCCGGGATTGAGGCGCTTCTGGCAGTTTTCCAGAAATCCCCAGGCCAGGTGACCGACGCCGGGACCAACATCGGTATAGAGGTCGACGAAAATCAGGTCCGCCGGCTCAGCCGTTTCAAGCAGCTCCAAGGCATCACCGACGCGGATGTACAGGCGCGGATCATCGTCCAGCCCGAGGTATTCGATGGCCAGGCGCGGCACGTCGGGGCGCAGTTCGATGGCCTCGACATCTTCCAGCGGCAGGAACTTGAGACAGGCCTGGGTCAGCGTACCGGCCCCCAGCCCGAGGAACAGCGCGCTCTCCGGTTGCTCGTGGCACAACGCACCGATGAGCATGGCGCGGGTGTAGTCATATTCGAGCCAGCTCGGATCAGCCGTGAACACGCAGCTCTGCTCGATCGCATCGCCAAATTCGAGAAACCGGTAATCGGCCACTTCGAGTACGCGGATCATGCCGAACTCGTCGTGCACCTCGGCGAGCAAATGCTCGACGCGCTCCTCTGTCATTTCCTCTCCTGATGTTGCCGTGCTGGCTCAAGCCCGCGCAAACGGGGCAAAGGCGCGATTGTCGGCGAAGCGAGCGGAACAGGTCACGCACTAATTTGCTGATAACATGAGCACCCGAGCGTAAATCACCTAGAGATCATGATGAGCCAACCCTGGAGCCCTGACAGCTGGCGCGCCCTGCCGATCCAGCAACAACCCCGCTACCCCGACGCGGCGCATCTGCTGCAGGTGGAGCAGACCCTGGCCAGTTATCCGCCGTTGGTGTTTGCCGGTGAAGCCCGGGAATTGCGTCGTCAGTTTGCCGAAGTCACCCAGGGTCGGGCATTCCTGCTGCAGGGCGGCGATTGCGCCGAGAGCTTTGCGGAATTTTCCGCCGCCAAGATCCGCGACACCTTCAAGGTGCTGCTGCAAATGGCGATTGTCATGACCTTCGCCGCCGGTTGCCCGGTGGTCAAGGTCGGGCGCATGGCGGGGCAGTTCGCCAAACCGCGCTCGGCCAACGATGAGACGATCGATGGCGTGACACTACCGGCCTACCGGGGCGACATCGTCAACGGCATCGGCTTCGACGAGAAAAGTCGCGTGCCGGATCCGGAGCGGCTTTTGCAGTCCTATCATCAGTCCACCGCGACCCTCAACCTGCTGCGGGCGTTCGCCCAGGGCGGGTTCGCCGATCTGCACCAGGTGCACAAGTGGAACCTGGACTTCATCGCCAACTCGGCCCTGGCGGAAAAATACAGCCACCTGGCCGACCGCATCGACGAAACCCTGGCATTCATGCGCGCCTGCGGCATGGACAGCTCGCCGCAACTGCGCGAAACCAGTTTTTTCACCGCCCACGAAGCGTTGTTGCTCAACTATGAAGAAGCCTTCGTACGCCGTGACAGCCTGACCAACGATTATTACGACTGCTCGGCCCACATGCTGTGGGTCGGCGATCGTACCCGCCAGCTGGACGGAGCGCATGTGGAGTTCCTGCGGGGGGTGAACAACCCGATCGGGGTCAAGGTCGGCCCGAGCATGAACCCTGACGACCTGATCCGCCTGATCGACGTGCTCAACCCGGATAACGACCCCGGTCGACTGAACCTGATCGCGCGGATGGGCGCCAACAAGGTCGCTGATCACCTGCCGCAACTGTTGCGCGCCGTGCAGCGTGAAGGCAAGCAGGTGCTGTGGAGTTCCGACCCGATGCACGGTAATACCATCAAGGCCAGCAGCGGCTACAAGACCCGCGATTTTGCGCAGATTCTTGGCGAGGTGAAGCAGTTCTTCCAGGTGCATGAAGCCGAAGGCACCTACGCCGGCGGGATTCATATCGAGATGACCGGGCAGAACGTCACCGAATGCATCGGCGGCGCCCGACCGATCACCGAAGATGGGTTGTCGGATCGTTACCACACGCACTGCGACCCGCGGATGAATGCCGATCAGTCGCTGGAACTGGCGTTCTTGATTGCCGAGACGTTGAAGCAGGTTCGGCGGTGATTCAGTAGGGGCTTCTTCGCCTGCTCAATCGCTTCGCGAGCAGGCTCGCTCCCACAGGTGATTGGCTGCGGACACAAAAGCCGTGGTCACCATAAATACCTTGTGGGAGCGAGCCTGCTCGCGAAGAGGCCAATTCAGCCACCATCAACCCGCGCCAACGCCACCGCCAACCGCACCCCACCCTCCCGCTGGCAATTGAGCTGCACCCGCTCCAGTCCCAACCAGTCAGCCATGCGCCGCAGATTCATCGCCAGCGCCTGCATGCCCTCCTCGTCAAGCCCCGGCTCTTCTTCATGCACGGCATGCACGGCCAGCCGCCCCAAGGCCCGCTCCGCACGAAGATCGACCCGCGCCGCAATCCGCTCATTGTGCAAAAACGGCAAGACGTAATAGCCATACACGCGCTTGTGCACTGGCGTGTAGATTTCCAGTCGATAGCGGAAGTCGAACAAGCGCTCGGTGCGGCTGCGCTCCCAGACCAGCGAGTCGAACGGCGACAGCAAGGCACTGGCAGCGACCTTGCGGGGGATTTTCACGGTGGGTTGGCACCAGGCCGGCTGCTTCCAGCCCTGCACCTGACATCGCAACAACTCACCCGCCTCCTCCAACTCGGCCAGTCGAGCGCGGGTGTCGGCCGGATCCAGGCGGAAGTAATCACGCAGGTCCTTCTCGGTGCCGACGCCCAAGGCCTGCGCCGCATGCAGGAGCAACGCGCGTTGGGCCTGGGCTTCGTCCGGCTGCGGTTGGCGCAGGACCGACTCGGGCAGCACCCGCTCAGGCAGATCATAGAGCCGCTCGAACCCACGCCGCCCGGCTACGGTGACTTTGCCCGCGGCGAACAGCCATTCCAGCGCATGTTTCTCGGCGCTCCAGTCCCACCAGGGACCGGCCTTCTCCTGACGTGTGGACAAGCTGCCGGCGCCAAGCGCGCCCTGCTCCTGAACCGCCTGAAGGACCCGATGAATCACGTCCTGCTGCTCATGACCAAACCGCGCCAACTGCTGGTAAATGCCTTCGCCACGGGCCGCCCGCGCCATGCGCCAACGCATCAGCGGATACATCGCAACCGGCAGCAACGAAGCTTCATGCCCCCAATATTCAAACAGCGTGCGGCGGCGCCCCTGGCTCCAGGCTGCCTGATCGAGCAAGTCGCGATTGTAGTGACCAAGGCGGGAGAACAGCGGGAGGTAATGCGAGCGCACCAGCGCATTGACTGAATCGATCTGCACGACGCCGAGGCGCTCGATCAGACGGTTGAGGCGCGCGGGTTGCACCGAAGCTGGCGATGGCCGCCCATCGAATCCTTGGGCGGCCAACGCCAGGCGTCGGGCCTGTTTGAGGGTAAAGGACACAGTCGCGGGCATGGAGATCTCCTTGTCTGCTCGCAACCTACCTCACCATTAAGCGGTTTGTGTAGGGAAGGATGGCTCATTTGTGCATCGGGTCATCCCAGAATGGCCGAACCACTTCCTTTTCAACATCGGCACGGCTGACACCTATGTCCTTGAGCGCCTCATCGCTCATCGAGGCGAGCAGTTCACGCTCGTGGTGCAATTCGTACCAGCGGCTAAACTTGTGCAACAGCGCGCTGAGCGAAAAACCGTGGGATGAGAATTTATCAATCAGCAAATAACCTTTTTGACCTTTCATCGTGATGTCCTCCGTTGGGGATGGCTCTAGTCTCGCGCCAGGGATAAGATCAATCCAACGAATGTTTCTTATGCAATACATCTCGGAGATTGATCAATTGTCGAGTTACCCGAGCATCGATACGGAAGTGCTGCGGACCTTCGTCGCCATCGCCGACCAGGGCGGCTTCACTCGCGCCGGGGAGCTGGTCAACCGTACGCAATCGGCCGTCAGCATGCAGATGAAGCGCCTGGAAGAGGACGTCTTGCAGCGCCGCCTGTTCGAGCGCGACGGGCGGCAGGTCAAGCTCACCGCCGAGGGCCAGGTGTTGCTGGGTTATGCCCGGCGGATCCTCAAGCTGCACAGTGAAGTGTTCAACACGCTGCGCGAACCGCACATGGTCGGCACGGTCCGCATCGGCACGCCGGACGATTATGTGATGCGCTTTTTGCCGGGAATCCTGCAGCGCTTCGCCCAGTTCTATCCACTGATCGAAATCGAAGTGCACTGCGAATCGTCCAAGCAACTGCTGCTGCGCCAGGATCTCGACCTGTCCATCGTCACTCGCAAACCAGGCGACGAGATCGGTCAGTTGCTGCGCAAGGAACGTTTTGTCTGGGCCGAGGCGGCCTGCTTCAACACTCATGAACAAACACCGCTGCCGCTGGCGATGTTCAACAGTGATTGTTTCTGTAGGCAATGGGCGTGCAATGCGCTGGACGCCATGGGGCGTGATTATCGCGTGGCGTACAACAGCTCAAGCCTGTCGGCGATCATGGCGGTGGTCGGCGCGGGTCTGGCGATCACCGCGCAACTGGAGAGCCTGCTGACCCCGGACATGCGCGTTCTCGGCGAGGCCGAGAACCTGCCGGAGCTGCCCGAGGCCAGCATCATGTTGATCCGCAACCTGCACAATCCGTCGCCGATCACCGAGTGCCTGGCCGAACACATCGTCGAAGGTTTCAAACTTTAAGCAGGAGCAACACCGCGCACAGCACCAGGAAACCGCAGAACAGCCCGCGCAGCAATCGCTCCGGCATCGCGTGGGCGACCTTCACCCCCCAACTGATGCTCATCAGCCCACCGAAAGCCAGGGGCAGCCCGATCCACCAGTTCACCTCATGGTGAAATGCATACGTGGCAAGGGTCACGCCGGTGCTGGGCAAGGCCAGCGCCAGGGATAACCCTTGGGCGACGACCTGGGAAGTGCCGAACACGCTGGTGAGTATTGGCGTGGCGACAACCGCCCCGCCTACACCAAACAGTCCGCCCATGGTGCCCGACGCAGCCCCCAGCACGGCTAGCCAAGGCCAGCCGTGGCGCATCTGCGCCGAAGCCGGCGCCGTCGCGGCGAACATGCGGATCAGGTTGTAGGCCGCCAGGACCACCAGGAACACCACAAAACCAATCCGCATGCTTTGCGCGTCAATGCCCACGGCCCAGATGGAGCCAAGCCACGCGAAGCAGAAGCCCATGGATGCCAGCGGCAGGACATGGCGCATTTCGATACGATTACGCTGGTGATAACGCCACAGCGCCAGCATCACGTTGGGGACGACCATCACCAATGCCGTACCTTGGGCGAGGTGCTGATCCAGGCCGAACCATACACCCAGCACTGGAATCGCGATCAGCCCGCCACCAATGCCGAACAATCCCCCCAAAGTGCCCAGCGCGGCGCCCAACAGCAAATACAGCATGACCTCGATCACAGACGACTCTCCCCTTAATCAGGGCGCCTATCCTACCCAGTTGGTGGTCACCAGGAAACGTAACGGCTGATCAATACGTCAGAATTATCTGGTGCATTAAAGGCTTGTCCGCTAGATTCGTAACGATCATTGATGAAAGGTTTTGCCATGACTACCCAACACGACACCCCCGATCCTTGCGAAGCCCTGCTGCTGGAAAACCAGGTCTGCTTCGCCCTGCACTCCACGTCGCTGTTGATGACCAAGGTCTACAAGCCGCTGCTCCAGGCGTTGGGCCTGACCTATCCGCAGTACCTGGCGATGATGGTGCTGTGGGAACAAGACGGGCTGACCGTCGGCGAAATCAGTAACCGCCTGCTCACCGACCCTGGCTCCCTGACCCCGCTGCTCAAGCGCCTGGAGGCCGAAGGCCTGTTGAGTCGCACCCGCAGCCGTGAAGATGAACGCGTGGTCATTGTCGAGCTGACCGAACAGGGCCGCGCCCTGCAGAAAAAGGCCCTCGACATCCCCCAATGCATCCTCGCCGCCAGCGGCCAGACGCTGGAGCAACTGAAAAAACTGCAACATGACCTGCAGGAACTGCGCGGGCATTTGCAGGACAGCCTTTGATTTTCTGACGCAGGCAATCCCTCTGGGAGCGAGCTTGCTCGCGAAGGCGCCGGCACCTCCAACATCGCCGCCAACTGAACCACCGCTTTCGCGAGCAGGCTCGCTCCCACATTGACCTTCACTGATCACAAAAATCCGTGACCACCACCAATCCCCTGTGGGAGCGAGCCTGCTCGCGAAGGCGCCGGCACCTCCAGCATCGCCGCCAACTGAACCACCGCTTTCGCGAGCAGGCTCGCTCCCACATTGACCTTCACTGGTCACAAAATCCTTGGCCACCACCAATCCCCTGTGGGAGCGAGCTTGCTCGCGAAGGCGCCGGCACCTCCAGCATCGCCGCCAACTGAACCACCGCTTTCGCGAGCAGGCTCGCTCCCACATTGACCTTCACTGGTCACAAAATCCGTGACCACCACCAATCCCCTGTGGGAGCGAGCTTGCTCGCGATAGCGTTGGCCGGACTGCCAGACCTCGTACATCAAAAAAGTTCAGCCCCCCCTAAACCGCTCTAAATCAAGGCTTTTAGCCATCCAGGGTTGATTTGTTCAGACCCATCTCAAAAATTTATATTGCGCGCAAAATATTTGCGCATTACATTCTCTCCACACCTACTTAGCGCGCAAACATTTAGCGCAACAAACCAACCATAAAACGAGGCGTCCACCATGAAAACTCTCTACACCGCAATCGCAACCTCCACCGGCGGCCGTGACGGTCGTGCCATCTCCAGCGACAACATCCTCGACGTCAAACTTGCCACGCCCAAGGAACTCGGCGGTGCGGGCGGTGCTGCGACCAACCCAGAGCAACTGTTCGCCGCCGGCTACTCGGCCTGCTTCATCGGCGCGCTGAAATTTGTCGCCAGCCAGAGCAAACGCAAGATCCCGGACGACGCCTCGATCACCGCTCACGTCGGCATCGGCCAGATCCCCGGTGGTTTCGGTCTCGACATCGACCTGCACATCAGCCTGCCAGGTCTTGACCAGGCCGACGCCCAAAGCCTTGTGGAAGCCGCTCACCAGGTTTGCCCGTACTCCAACGCCACCCGCGGCAACGTTGATGTTCGCCTGCACGTAACCGTCTAAACCCCTACCCCGGACCGACCTTCAAGGAGATTCACATGAACACCCTCAGCAAAGCCCTGACCGGCACCCTTCTCGCCCTGAGCATCAGCAACGCTTTCGCCGACGGCATCGTCGAGCACAACACCCAGGCGTTCCTTGACGCACTGAATGCCGGCACCGGCAAACCGCTGGAGCAGCTGTCGCCAAAAGATGCCCGTGCCGTACTGGTCGGCGCCCAGGCGGGGGTTAAGTTGACGCTGCCCAAGGCCGACGTCAGCGAGAAAACCATTCAGGTCGATGGCCAGTCGATCAGTCTGACCATCGTTCGTCCGGCCGGGGTCAAGGGTGAGCTGCCCGCGTTCATGTTCTTTCACGGCGGTGGCTGGGTACTGGGCGATTTCCCCACCCATGAACGACTGGTTCGGGATCTGGTGGCGGGTTCGGGTGCCGTTGCGGTGTTCGTCAACTACACACCATCGCCCGAGGCGCATTACCCGGTAGCGATCAACCAGGCCTACGCCGCGACAAAGTGGGTGGCCGAGAATGGCAAACAGATCAATGTCGATGGCAAGCGCCTGGCCGTAGCGGGCAACAGCGTCGGCGGCAACATGGCGGCGGTCGTCGCGCTGATGGCCAAGGACAAGGGTACGCCGGCGATCCGCTTCCAGGCATTGTTGTGGCCGGTGACCGACGCCAGCTTCGAGACGGCGTCCTACAACCAGTTCGCCGAAGGGCACTTCCTCAGCAAGAACATGATGAAGTGGTTCTGGGACAACTACACCACCGATGCCGGGCAGCGTAACGAGATCTATGCCTCGCCATTGCGGGCAACTGCCGCACAACTCAAGGGCCTGCCGCCGGCGCTGGTGCAGACCGCCGAGGCTGATGTGCTGCGCGACGAAGGTGAAGCCTACGCGCGCAAACTGGATGCGGCGGGTGTACCGGTTACAGCCGTGCGCTACAACGGCATGATCCACGACTATGGCTTGCTTAACGTTGTGAGCCAGGTGCCGGCGGTGCGTTCGGCGATGTTGCAGGCGTCCGAGGAACTCAAGCAACACCTGAAGTAATGGTGGAGCCACAGAGCCCGGATCGAAAATGAAGGAAATAAAAAGCCCGACTCAATGGTCGGGCTTTTCTTTCATACAGAAAGCTTCGCTTATTTAGCGCGGCCTTTGTAGGAACCGCCTTCGCGGGTATCGATCTCGATCATGTCGCCGATTTCGATGAAGTCAGCAACCGACAGTTCGGTGCCGTTCTTCAATTTGGCAGGCTTCATCACCTTGCCGGAAGTGTCACCGCGAGCGGAGCCTTCGGTGTAGTCAACCTGACGCACGATAGTGGTCGGCAGCTCCACGGAAACCAGGCGCTCTTCGAAGAATACGGCTTCGCAGACGTCGGTCATGCCTTCTTCAACGAATGGCAGGACGCTTTCGATGTCTTCGGCGTTCAGTTCGTACATGGTGTAGTCAGTGGTGTCCATGAACGTGTAGGTATCGCCGCTGATGAAAGACAGGGTCGCCTCTTTACGGTCCAGGATCACGTCGTCCAGCTTGTCGTCCGCACCGTAGACGGTTTCGGTCTTGTAGCCGGTCAGCAGGTTTTTCAGCTTGGTCTTCATGATCGCGCTGTTACGACCCGACTTGGTGAATTCAGCTTTCTGAACCAGCCAAGGATCGTTGTCGATACGAATCACGGTACCGGGTTTGAGTTCTTTACCAGTTTTCATTGCGAATATCCGAATTTGGATGGGATTTACAAAAATCTAGGCCGCGTATCATATCCAATTTCGGTAAAACTTCACCAGCGCCGTGGCAAGATCGGCTCGAGAGGCCTGTTTCTGGCACCACGCCTGGGCATGTTCGGCGAGCACCTGGTGTTGCTCGCAGGCGGCGCTCCAGTGCTCTGCCACGCCTTGGCCGGCGTTCCAGGCCCGCCAGAGACCGCTGATCGCTTTTTCCGCAGCCTCCGGGAGCCCCTCGGTATACAAGCGGAGAAACGCCTCGAGTTTTTCCAGGTGGACGTCTTCTTCCTGTTGATAGATATGCCAGAGCAGCGGCCGGCCGGCCCACTGCGCGCGCACGAAGGAGTCTTCGCCACGCACGGCGTTGAAATCACAGCACCACAACAGTTGGTCGTATTCATCCTGGCGCACGAAAGGCAGCACCTGTACGGTCAGGGCGCCACGGCGATGCACGGCACCGGCTTTCAGGCCGTCGATTCCAACCCAACGCTCCACATCGGCGAGAATGCGGCTCTCCGGAACCAGCACATGCGACGGACGAGCATCCGTCGCCAGCGCATCAAACCAGCTGGCCAAACCGTCGTTCTCATAGGCAAACAGCGAAATCAGCCGCGCCCCTGACTCGCGCTCGACACCCAATCCTTGCAGGAAAGCCTTTTGCGCCTCGCCATCCTGCTGAAATTCTCGACGACGCCCCAACAAACCGGCCTCCCGCAGCAAGCCACCCGTGCCCTCCTGAAAGCCCGGAAAAAAGAAATATTTCTGCACATGTTTGTACTTCACCGACGGCAAACCGTGACAACCGATCACCCAGTCCTCGGCGCTCAGGTAATCGAGGTTCATCCACAAAGGCGCCGCCGGACGCTCGGCCATCGCGTCCATGTAGGCGCTGGGCAACTGGCAGGCAAATGCGGCGATCACTACATCGGCAGCTTCGGTGGGCTGCCAGTCCTTGGGCCAGTGACGCACCTGTACGCCTTGCTGCCATTGCTCGGTCAGCGTGACATCGATAGACGGACATAACCGCTCGAAGGCGCGCAGGTCGTCGACCCACAGCCGCACCGCGCATTGATGCTCGGCGACCAATTGCCGAGCCAGGCGCCAGGTGACGCCGATGTCGCCATAGTTATCGACGACGGTGCAAAAAATATCCCAACGCACAGTCATTCCCGACTCCCTGTGGCAAAGCCTGATTGTCCCGCATTAAAGCCGTGAAGCAGAAGGGCCGACGGCGATTAATCTTCATGCGACAATCAGCGCATCCTCCATGTTCATCGCCAGGAAGCAGACATGCCCGACCACTCCTCTCCCCGCCTCACAACGTTGCAACTGACGCTGGGCATCGCCTTGGGTTTGTGGCTGGGATTCCTTGCCATCGTGCTGACGGGATGGCTGCTGTCCAGGTTTCTGTTCGATGAGCAACTGGCCCCGGTGGCCGCCGCGGTTCATCAATTGGCGCAGCCGCCGGCAGCACCGCCAGCCCCGGAGCCGACCCCAACGTCAACCCCAATGTTCGAGCAGTATCAACAGAACCTGCAGAAGAACGAGCAACGCCAGGCCCTCGACCAGGCCCGCAGCAACCCTCGCAACCTGTCCAACCCAAAGTGTCAATTCTGGCTCCAACAGGACCAGAACGCGCCTAGCGAGAAAAGCCGCGCCAATGTCCTGCAATTCTGCGAATGAACATGAACAAACAGACCGTCCACCAACTGATTCTCGACAAGCTCAGGATTGACCTCGATATCGCCGAACGCGCCGCGCAGACCGCCTACGAAACCGCGACCCACGAGGAAAATATCGCCGAAAACAAATACGACACCCTGGGCCTGGAGGCTTCGTACCTTGCGGCCGGGCAAGCCAGGCGCGTGGAGGAAATCCGCCAGGCACTGGTGCTCTGCCAGAACCTCGCGCTGAGACCTTACGATGAAGAACGCGGCATCCAGGTCGGCACATTGATCGGGCTGGAAGATGAGGAGGGTCGCCAGCAGTGGCTGTTCCTGGGACCCGACGCGGCGGGGCTGAAGGTCTCGCTGGTGGGGCAGCCGATTACCGTCATCACCCCTCGCTCACCGCTGGGACGAGGCCTGTTGGGCAAATTCGAAGGGGATGAAGTGGAGATCGTCGTGGCAGGCGCCCGGCAACAGTTCGCTGTCACCGAGGCGATCTAGAGGTCTGCTTAATGCACCGGCAGTTCGACGCCGTCGAACAGTTCTTCGAGTTCCTGCTTGTTGTGGCACTGGATGGCCTTGGCCATGACTTCCCGGGTCAGGTGCGGGGCAAATTTCTCGATGAAATCGCACATGAATCCGCGCAGGAACGTACCGCGGCGGAAACCGATCTTGGTCACGCTGGATTCGAACAACTCGCTCGCATCCAGAACCACCAGGTCATTGTCGAGCTTGGTGTCGACCGCCATCTTCGCGACGATACCCACGCCCAGTCCGAGGCGCACATAGGTCTTGATGACGTCGGCGTCGGCAGCGGTGAACACCACTTTCGGGGTCAGGCCGCGATGGCTGAAGGCTTCGTCGAGTTTCGAGCGACCGGTGAAACCGAACACATAAGTCACGATCGGGTATTCGGCCAGCGCTTCGAGGGTCAGCTTCGGCAGCTTGGTCAGCGGGTGCCCCTGAGGCACGACCACGCAGCGGTTCCAGCGATAGCACGGCATCATCACCAGGTCCCCGAACAGCTCCAGGGCCTCGGTGGCAATGGCGAAATCGACGGTGCCGTCAGCGGCCATTTCGGCGATCTGCATCGGCGACCCCTGGTGCATGTGCAGCGCCACGTCAGGGTATTGCTTGATGAAATTGCTGATAACCGGCGGCAAGGCATAACGCGCCTGGGTGTGGGTGGTCGCGATGGACAGGGTGCCTTTTTTCTCGTTGGAGAATTCCTGGGCGATCTGCTTGATGCTTTCGACCTTGCGCAGGATCTCGCCGGCGGTGGTGATGATGCGTTCACCGGCGGGAGTGACGCGAGTCAGGTGCTTGCCGCTGCGGGCGAAGACTTCGACGCCCAGCTCGTCTTCCAGGAGGCGGATCTGCTTGCTGATGCCAGGTTGCGACGTGTAGAGGCTTTGAGCGGTTGCGGAAACGTTGAGGTCGTGGTGCGCCACTTCCCAGATGTAGCGCAGTTGTTGAAGCTTCATATGTATCCCTCAAAGCAGTTGGACGTCACGGGCATCAGCGACGGTGTATATAACTATATGAATGGTCGCACCAATAAATCTAGAACTTTTTATAAAAAGCCATCATTTAGCCTCAAGCTTCGCCCTGGCGCCTGCGCTGGACCAGCGGCACCAGGTAGACCGGCACGCGGGATAACTGCAATACCCGCGCGGCGGTCCTGCCCAACGGCGTCTCGCCGCTCGCCCCCTGGCAATGACTGCCTACGATCAGCAAATCGACGGAGAGTTTCGCAGCCTGTTCAAGAATGACCTGGGAGGGGTCGCCCTGGAACACCCGAACCGACTTGATCAATTTCAGGTCCTGCTGCCCCTCGCCCAACTCTTCGCGAAAATTGTCGAGGACCCGCTGCTCGATGTTAGCCATCACCGTACTCAGACCCTGGCGATGAAATTCGTTCAACGCCTGCTCGTCGAGATAGCTCTGCAACACCGATTCGGCGAACAGCCCCATCGGCTCTACCGCATGCACCACATACAACTCGGCTTCAAACGTCCGTGCCAACGCCAAGGCATGCTGCATCACATACGGGGCGTACAGCCCCAGGTCCGTGGCATACAGCATCGAACGAATCATGTGACCTCCTCGAGTGCCAGGATGGCGGAGATTGATTCAGCTTAGCAGCGCCCCGGGGAACGGGCGCTCAGGGCTTCACTTCGTTACTGATGCCGTGGGGCACATGCCCGGTGGCGACCACTTCCCGGGCAAGTTCGCAGTGCCCGGTCTGGTCGTCGAAAAACACGTCGGCGGCAAATGCTTCGAGGAAGGCGGACTTGGTCAGGCCGCCGAGAAACAGCGACTCGTCCAGGCGGATGTCCCATTCGCGCAACGTGCGGATGACCCGCTCATGGGCCGGCGCCGAACGGGCGGTGACCAGCGCGGTCCGGATCGGGCAGGCGTCCTCGGGGAATTCGCGTTGCAGCGCATTGAGCGCCGCCAGGAACCCCTTGAACGGCCCTCCTCGCAGCGGCTCGCGCGCGGCCTGGCGTTCGCTGGCCTGGAACGCCTCCAGGCCACCAGCCTGATAGACGCGCTCAGACTCGTCGGAAAACAGCACCGCGTCGCCGTCAAAGGCGATGCGCAGCTCTTCGCTGGCGGCGCGGCTGGCACCGCCCGAAAGGATCGTCGCCGCGGCAAATCCGGCATCCAGGGCACTGCGTACATCTTCAGCGTGAGTGGAGAGAAACAGATCGCAGCCGAACGCCTTGAGGTACGGGTATGGGCTGCGACCGCCGACAAACGCGGCACGGGAAATCGCCAGTCCATAGTGGTGAATCGAGTTGAATACCCGCAGGCCGGTGTCGGCGCTGTTACGCGAAACCAGGATGACCTCGACGCGGGCACGGCCCAGGTGCTCATTGAGGTTGAGCAGTTTCTGCACGAGCGCGAAGGCATCCCCCGGTTCAAGGACTTCATCCTCGTGTTCGATCTGGTATTGCCGATAGGCTTCGACGCCCCCCGACAGGTACACCTTGTGGCTTTCGCTCAGGTCGAAAAGCGCTCGCGACGAAATCGCCAGCACCAGCCTGTCATCGATATTGTTTGCCATGCTTCCCCCGTTTCGTCCGATCAGCGGTTGCGTCGATCGATGAACGCCAGTGCCTGATACAAGGCTTCGATTTTCGGCAACTCGCACCCCGCCGCCCTGGCCCTCGCCAGTGGCCGAGCGTAGATCGCCTCCAGCTCCAACGGGCGCCGTTGGGAATAGTCGTGGTACATGCTGGGCCAATAGTCGGGCATTTTTCCGGTCATCGTGAACAGATATTCCGCGTAGCCTGGCGCGATCTCATGACCGCAGGCTTGTGCGCCACGCACCACTTCAGCCATCAGCGCCTGGATCAGTCCACGACTGTGGTCGTCGGCCATCAACGGCGTGGTGCTCGCGCCAAGCAGAACCGAAAGGCCGTTATAGGGCACGTTCCACACCAGTTTCTGCCAGCGTGCCTGCCCGAGGTCTGGCATGGCCTGGGAATCCAGGCCCGCAGCCCGGAACAGCCCCGCTCCCTCCTCGACGATCGCCATGCGTGCGGCCTGATCCGTCCCAGCACCGCTGTGGTAACCGATGTTGATTGCCCCGAGCGCCTGGTGGGCAATGACGCCCGGGCCGAGCCGATTGACGCAGATCAGGCACAAGCCGCCAAGCAGGTGCAGTGAATCGGGTAACAGTGGTCGCAGTTCCTCTTCGACATCGAGGCCATTCTGCAGCAACAGGACTTTCGCGCCGTCGGCCGCGGCCTGGATGATGGCTGGGGCCAGGTCGGCATTGCTGGTGGTCTTGGCACCGACCAGCAGCCAGTCGCAAGGCGGCATGTCGGCCGCCGAGCGATAGGCCTGGGCCGGCTGGAGCGTCAGCGCGCCATGCACCGCGCTGTCGACCCGCAGGCCAGCCTCGGCCACGGCGGCAAATTCGCTGCGCAGCAGAAAGTGAACGTCGTAGCCGGCACGAGCCAGCATCACGCCATAGAACCCGCCAATCGCGCCGGTGCCGATCACCCCGATCCTCGGTTTACCGCCTGCCTGCATCACACGACTCCTCTGGTGAACAATCCCTGCACACTATCGGCGCGAGCGGCCAGGCATGCAAACGTCCTTACACCCGGTTACCTATTCCTTCGCGGGCCGACTCGATCACGGTTACCCGGAAAATAGGGGAGTAAACCCGCCCCTGCCCATTGTCGAGCCACCTCTTAACGCGCTAAGGTTCGGCTCCCCGCCGCGCTTAAATCCGCTGTGCACCGCCGCGCGGGGATCGCTGGCGGCCGGCACCCGTGACCTGACGAGTAACACGATGGCTGATTTACCGATCAATGACCTTAACGTCGCCTCCAACGAGACCCTCATCACGCCTGACCAGCTCAAGCGCGATATCCCCCTGAGCGATGCTGCGCTGCGCACCGTGACCAAGGGCCGGGAAGTCATCCGCAACATTCTCGACGGCACCGACCATCGCCTGTTCGTGGTCATCGGGCCCTGCTCGATCCATGACATCAAGGCCGCCCATGAATATGCCGAGCGCCTGAAAGTGCTCGCGGCGGAAGTCTCCGACACCTTGTACCTGGTGATGCGGGTGTATTTCGAAAAGCCCCGGACCACCGTCGGCTGGAAAGGCCTGATCAACGACCCTTACCTGGACGACTCCTTCAAGATCCAGGATGGCCTGCACATCGGTCGCCAGTTGCTGCTGGACCTGGCCGAAATGGGCTTGCCCACCGCCACCGAAGCCCTGGACCCGATCTCCCCGCAATACCTGCAGGACCTGATCAGCTGGTCGGCCATCGGCGCGCGCACCACCGAATCCCAGACCCACCGCGAAATGGCTTCCGGCCTGTCATCTGCAGTGGGCTTCAAGAACGGCACCGACGGCGGCCTCACCGTGGCGATCAACGCCTTGCAATCGGTGTCCAGTCCTCACCGTTTCCTGGGCATCAACCAGGAAGGCGGCGTTTCGATCGTCACCACCAAGGGCAACGCCTACGGCCACGTCGTGCTGCGTGGCGGCAACGGCAAGCCGAACTATGACTCGGTCAGCGTCGCGCTGTGCGAGCAGGCGCTGAACAAGGCGAACATCAAGCCGAACATCATGGTTGATTGCAGCCACGCCAACTCCAACAAGGATCCGGCATTGCAGCCGCTGGTGATGGAAAACGTCGCCAACCAGATCCTCGAGGGCAACCAGTCGATCATCGGCCTGATGGTCGAAAGCCATTTGAACTGGGGCTGCCAGGCGATTCCGAAGGATCTTGCCGATTTGCAGTACGGCGTCTCCATCACCGATGCCTGCATCGACTGGAGCGCCACCGAAAAGACCCTGCGCGGCATGCACGCCAAACTCAAGGACGTGCTGCCAAAGCGTCAGCGCAGCTGATCGGGCTTTATCCCCCAAACTTCAACACATAAAAAAACGCCGGGCTTCTCAGTCCGGCGTTTTTTATCGGGAATCATTGCGTCAGAGCTTCGCCGCGTGCCGCTGGTGCCGCTCCATGTAGCGCTCCACATAGGAGCAGGACGGGATTACCGTGTAGCCCATTTCTTCAGCATACTTCAACGCCTCTTCGGTCAACTTCGCAGCAATCCCCCTGCCACGCAGCGCGTTAGGCACGAAGGTGCGATAGATGTCCAGCGTCTGTTTGCCCAGGTCCATGTAGGTCAGATAGGCACGATGACCGTCCACAATGGTCTCGAACTGATGACCAGCCTGGTCATGGTGGATGGAAACCGCCTCGCTCATCACTACTCCTCGCGGGTCTGAATGCCGACCCCTACCTTACCGATGTTTTTCCGGCGAAGGAACATCTACGCCACCCCGTGCCTGTCTGGTCACCGAGCGCAAAAAACCAATCGCTCAAACCCGAGCACGTCGTGAATAGTAGGCACCAATGACGCAAATGCTCAAGGCACGCCTGTCACCGAGGTGTTAAACCCCGACGGGTTTATCGATTGAGCGACACGGTCGCGCGGTAGTCGCCCAAGGCGCAATAGGTGAACATCGCCAGTTGTTGAGTCTTGGACGAGCGCCGATTGTTAAAGTCACCGTCACCGGCAATAAAAAGATGCCGGGACGATTGCACAAAAAATGAACAAAACTCTAAGGGAATCAATAAACAGCGACTTTAGCGCAGGCCTGTGAGTTGTCGCGTCAACGGAACTTTTCTTCATCGCCGTGCTCCATTCCGGGGCTTGGCGCTGGATATTCTTCAAACACCGCTCGGAAAAGTTGCTTGAAAAAGAATCACCGCCTACAATTTTTTTGCTTCTTGCGCTACGTCAGTTTACTTACTACAAGTAATGAGTAGTATGTACGCCGGCTAACTCCTCACTCTGGGGAGACAGTCACTAAATAGAAAGTCCTTTGAAGGGGAACACGATGAACAACGTTCTGAAATTCTCTGCTCTGGCCCTGGCCGCAGTTCTGGCTACCGGTTGCAGCAGCGCATCGAAAGAAACCGAAGCACGTCTGACTGCCACCGAAGACGCAGCAGCTCGCGCCCAAGCTCGTGCAGACGAAGCCTACCGCAAAGCTGATGAAGCTCTGGCTGCTGCTCAAAAAGCACAACAGACTGCTGACGAAGCTAACGAGCGTGCTCTGCGCATGCTGGAAAAAGCTAGCCGCAAGTAATAGTCCTTCGGGATTGTTATCGAGCCGACCCATTACTGGGTCGGCTTTTTTATTGCCCGGAGTTTTCCCCGGCGATAAAAAACCCGCCGACATCCTTGGATGTGGGCGGGTCAGGTTGGCGCGTCGCCCTATTGCGTCAGGTCGATCGGCGCGCTCGATACCATCGGTGCCGAGGCACTCGGAACAGCGATCTCTATCGGCAGGCCGTCTTCAGCGGCCACCACGTCACGCACCACATCCCAGTTCATGCGCAAGTTGCTGGTGATGTCCTCACGCTTGAGCATCGCGTTGATGACCGCGGTGTGTTTATCCACCACCGACGGGTTGCCCTTGTCGTCCAGCGGAGTGTGGGCTTCCAGGTAAACCTTGCCGCCACTCAGGCCCAGTTTGTACGGGTCGTTGATGATCCGGACCGAAGTCCCCACCGGCACCATGCCGGCCATCTCCAGCACGTTGTTGTTGAACATCCGGAAGCAGCCGTGGCTGGTACGCATGCCGATGCCGAATTTCTTGTTCGAGCCATGGATCAGGTAACCCGGCGTTCCCAGCGTGAACTTGAACGGGCCCAGCGGGTTATCGGGGCCTGCCGGAACCACATTTGGCAAGGGATCGCCGTCGGCGGCATGTTCAGCCTTGATCGAGGCCGGCGGGGTCCACGTCGGGTTTGGCGTCTTGGCGATGATGCTGGTGTGGGCGATGGGCGAGCCCCAACCTTCGCGACCGATTCCCAGCGGGAAGGTGTAGACCACGTTCCGCCCCTTGGGGAAATAATAGAGGCGGTATTCCGCGAGGTTGATCACGATGCCTTCGCGCGGGCCCGGTGGCAGGATGAAACGGGTCGGCAAGACGATTTCAGTGCCAGCACCCGGCAACCACGGATCAACGCCCGGGTTGGCGGCGACCATCTCGGTGTAACCCAGGTCATAGGTGGTGCCCAGGTCAGCGAAGGTGTCTTCGTATTTGGCCTTGATGACCTGCACCTGGCCGATGATGTCTTCACCCGGTGGCGGCAGAGGCAACTCCAATGCAGCAACGGGACCCGCCATACACAGGGCGGCAAGAGACAGGCAGCGGGCGACGGCAGGCAAGCGCGGCAACATCCGGGAAATCCTTCGCAGATCGAACAGAGGGTATGAAAACGCGATTGTACACTGCGTCCCGTTATTTCGGGGAGAGCGGCGCCGATGCGTCCGATGTGTAGCAGTCATCAAGCTGGTGAGCCCTTGTGGGAGCGAGCTTGCTCGCGATAGCGGTGGGTCTGTATGCACTGTATTGAATGTGCCGGCCAGATCGCGAGCAAGCTCGCTCCCACACTGGTCGCGCTGATCACAACTCGAACCGCAGCTCCGGCCAGATCGGCGAGGTACCGCGCTTCTGCGATTCCAGGATCGCCCGGCACAAGGAGCAGAGGCGATGGTCCTGGAAAATCCTGCGGTCGACGGCCGACCAGCGTGGCTGCGCCGGCAAAAGACTGCCGCAAAGGGTCCGGTCGGCCGAGCCGCCGAGCTCCAGCTGCCGGGTCACCAGATGCACCCGCACTTCCTGGCAGGCGAACAGATCCAGCTGTTCGTCAGGCTCGATCAGTTGGTAGGCAAACAGGGACCAGGCGGGACGCGGCATCGGGGGCTCCAAATCGGGGGCGCCACATTAGCCGAAAGACCGCCTGTAGAAAAGCGTCAAAGCAGCGGTTTCAGCGTCGGCCAGACATTTTCCAGCAACTTGCCCTGGGCCGCGACGGACGGGTGCAATCCGTCGCCCTGCATCATTCCCTGGACGCCGCCGACATCCTTGAGGAAAAACGGCACCAGCGGGACGTTTTTCTCCTCGGCCAAGGTGCTGTAGACCTTCGAGAAAGCCTCGGTGTAGCGTCGCCCATAGTTCGGCGGCAATTGCATGCCCAGCAAAAGCACCTTGGAACCGCTGGCGCGGGAGCTGTCGATCATCGCTGCAAGGTTTTGTTGCAATTGTGTTGGCGGCTGTCCACGCAGGCCATCGTTGCCTCCCAACTCCAGGACCACCAGCTCCGGCTTATGGGCTGCAAGCAGCGTCGGCAGGCGCGCCAAGCCGCCTGCGCTGGTGTCGCCACTGATCGATGCATTGACCACTTTGTCGTCGAAACCCTCGGCCTTGAGCCGTTGTTCCAGCAACGACACCCAACCTTGGCGGGTATCCAGGCCGAAAGCCGCGCTGATACTATCGCCAACGATCAGGACTGTACCCGCCGCTGCGTTCTGGACCATGCACATCAAGGCCAGGCCGGCACTCAAAAACCACACTCGCATCGGATTCTCCATGGGCTCAAGCATTCTCACCGCGAAGGACCTTAGCAAAGTGGTTCCCAGCGCGGAAGGTGAACTGACCATCCTGCACGAACTCAGCCTGGAACTGAACAAGGGCGACAGCCTGGCCATCGTCGGCGCGTCCGGTTCCGGCAAATCCACGCTCCTTGGGCTGCTGGCCGGCCTCGACTTGCCCAGCAGCGGTGAAGTGACCCTCGCAGGCCAAGCCCTCAGCGCACTGGACGAAGACCAGCGCGCCCGGGTTCGCGCCGAACACGTCGGTTTCGTTTTCCAGTCGTTCCAACTGCTCGACAGCCTCAACGCGCTGGAGAACGTCATGCTGCCGCTGGAACTGGATGGCCGCAAGGATGCCCGTGAGCGCGCCACGCAACTGCTGCAACGGGTCGGCCTCGGCCAACGGCTGACCCACTCGCCACGCCAGCTCTCGGGCGGCGAACAACAACGCGTCGCGATTGCCCGCGCCTTTGCCGCCGAGCCGGACGTGCTGTTCGCCGATGAGCCGACCGGCAACCTCGACAGCCACACCGGCGAACGCATCAGCGATCTGCTGTTCGAGCTGAACAAGGAACGCGGCACCACCCTGGTGCTGGTGACCCACGACGAACGCCTGGCCCATCGCTGCCGGCGCCTGATCCGACTTGAAGCCGGCCTGATGGTCGCGCCCCTGGAGCCTTGATGGCACGCTTGCCCCTGTTGCGCCTGTTCAGCCTTGCCCTGCGCCAGTTGCTGCGCGATGCCCGCGCCGGCGAGTTGCGCGTGCTGTTCTTCGCCCTGCTGGTGGCCGTGGCGGCGAGCACCGCCATCGGTTACTTCGGCGCCCGCCTCAATGGCGCGATGATGATGCGCGCGACCGAATTTCTCGGCGCCGACCTGCTGCTCGAGGGCAGCTCCCCTGCCCGCCCGGAGCAGATCCGCAGCGGCACCGAACTGGGCCTGGAACATGCCCGGGTGGTGGAGTTTTCCAGCGTTGTCGCCACCGACAACGGTATCCAGCTGTCCAGCGTCAAGGCAGCCGATGACATCTATCCCTTGCGCGGGGAACTGAAAAGCGCCCCGGCGCCCTTCGCCCCGGAAGAGACCGGTGGACGACCAGCCCCCGGGGAGGCCTGGGTCGAAGCACGGCTGCTGACGGCGCTGGACCTGAAGATCGGTGACAGCATCGATGTCGGCAACAAGACCGTTCGCCTCAGCCGCGTGCTGACCTATGAGCCGGACCGCGCCGGTAATTTCTATAGCCTGACCCCGCGCGTCATGATCAACCTCAAGGACCTGGACGCCACGGGCGTGGTGCAACCCGGCAGCCGGGTCAGCTATCGCGACCTGTGGCGCGGCCCGGCGTCGGCGCTGCAAACCTATCGCGACCTGGTCAAGCCAGGTCTTGAGCCGAACCAGCGCCTGCAGGACGCTCGCGACGGCAATCGCCAGATCGGCGGCGCCCTGGGCAAGGCCGAGCGCTACCTGAACATGGCCAGCCTGGTGGCGGTGCTACTGTCCGGCGTTGCCGTGGCCCTCTCCGCCAACCGTTTCGCCACTCGACGCTTCGATGCCAGTGCATTGCTGCGCTGCCTTGGCCTGTCGCGCCGGGAAACCATGGTGCTGTTCAGCCTGCAACTGGCCGTGCTGGGCCTGTTGGCGAGCATCAGCGGTGCGCTGCTGGGCTGGGTGGCCCAGTTGGGATTGTTTGCCTTGCTGCATGACTTGCTGCCCACCACCGTCCCCCCGGGTGGCCTGTTGCCGGCGATCGCCGGGATCGGCACCGGGCTGGTGGCACTGGCGGGTTTTGCCTTGCCGCCGCTCGCTGCACTGGGCCGGGTCCCACCGTTGCGCGTACTGCGTCGGGACATGTTGCCGATTCCCTCCAGTAGCTGGGTGGTCTACGGTGCGGCCCTCGGTGCGCTCGGGCTGATCATGTGGCGCCTGAGCCTGGACCTGGTGCTGACTTTCGCGCTGCTCGGTGGTGGGGTGGTTGCCGCACTGGTGCTCGGCGGACTGCTGTTGCTGGTGCTGCAGAGCCTGCGTCGGATGCTGGCCCGGGCCTCGCTGCCCTGGCGGTTGGGACTCGGTCAGCTGTTGCGCCATCCCTTGGCGGCAGCCGGCCAGGCCCTGGCGTTTGGCCTGATCCTGTTGTCCATGGCCTTGATTGCGCTGCTGCGCGGCGAGTTGCTGGACACCTGGCAAAACCAGTTGCCAAAAAACGCCCCGAACTATTTCGCCTTGAACATCCTGCCCAACGACAAGCAGGCCTTCACCGACAAGCTGATGGCGTTGTCAGCGCAGTCGGCCCCGCTCTACCCCGTGGTACCGGGACGGCTGATCAGCATCAACGGCGAGCCGGCCAAGGAGTTCGTCACCAAGGATTCGGCCGGTGACCGTGCGCTGCAACGCGACTTGAGCCTGACCTGGGCGGCGGAGCTGCCGGCGGGCAACGTCGTCACGGCCGGGAACTGGTGGCCGCAACAGCCACCGGACGATATCCCGGGGGTTTCGGTGGAAGGCAAGGTGGCCGAGAACCTCAAGATCAAACTGGGCGACCGCCTGGTGTTCAACGTCGGCGGCCTCAACCGGGAAGCCAAGGTCACCAGCCTGCGGGAAATCAACTGGGACAATTTCCAGCCGAACTTCTTCATGATTTTCCAGCCCGGTACGCTGAAGGACCTGCCGGCGACCTACCTCACCAGTTTTTATCTGGCTCCCGGCCATGACCAGCAGATCGTCGACCTGTCCCGCGCCTTCCCGGCCGTGACGATCCTGCAAGTCGAGGCGTTGCTCGAACAACTGCGCAGCATCCTGGCCCAGGTGACCCTGGCCGTGGAATACGTATTGCTGTTTGTGCTGGCGGCGGGGATGGCGGTGCTGTTCTCCGGCTTGCAGGCCACTCTCGACGAAAGGATCCGCCAAGGCGCGCTGCTGCGTGCCCTGGGCGCCGAGCGGCCGCTGTTGACCAAGGCCCGGCGCATCGAATTCGGCCTGTTGGGTGCGGTCAGCGGTTTGCTCGCGGCCCTGGGTTCGGAACTGGTCAGCCTGGTGCTCTACCGTTATGCCTTCGACTTGCCGTGGCATCCGCATCCATGGCTGCTGGTATTGCCGCTGGTGGGCGCGTTGCTGATCGGTGCGGCGGGCGTATTTGGCACTCGCCGAGCGCTCAACGCCAGCCCACTGACAGTGTTGCGCGAGGGTTGATAGACTTCGGGCCTCGCCATCACCAGAAGTTGCCATGAGCCGCTATCGTCCACCCCGTACCGCCGGCACCGCGCTGATCACCCCCGAGGGTGAAGCGCGGATGCGCGCTGAACTCCATGAACTGTGGCATGTGCGCCGCCCCCAGGTGACCCAGTCGGTCAGCGAAGCGGCGGCCCAGGGCGATCGCTCGGAAAATGCCGAATACACCTACGGCAAGAAAATGCTGAGGGAAATCGACAGTCGCGTGCGTTTCCTCACCAAACGCCTCGAAGCACTCAAGGTCGTCAGCGAAAAGCCCAGCGACCCGAACAAGGTGTATTTCGGCGCCTGGGTCACCGTGGAGGATGAGGACGGCAAGGAATCGCGCTATCGCATTGTCGGGCCTGACGAGCTGGACCTGAAGCAGAACCTGATAAGTATCGACTCGCCCCTGGCCCGCGCCCTGATTGGCAAGACGCTGGACGCTGAAGTCAGGGTCCAGGCGCCAACCGGAGAAAAGCTCGTCTACATCGTCGATATCAGCTATCCGTAGCCCGACTCGCCTCAACGGCGAGTGATCAGCCCCTGCCGTGCAACACGGGTCAAGTGCCGGATCATTTCGGCAGCGTCCGCCGCCCTCGGTGACTGGATTACCGCCAGGTCGAAACTGTCATTGGCGAAACGCGCCAGCGATTCACCGTCTTCGACAAACTGGATCAGGAAAGCCGCGGGGCCGTGGCTGCGTCGCGGCCAGCCGTCGAGATAACGCAACAGCGTAGGCTGATGGGTACCGCCCAGGAGAATTTTCGGATTGCGTTGCAGCAGGTTCGCCGTGATCGGCGCCAGGCGTACGAGGGGGCTGGGTGCGTTCATTGTGTCGTGTCTCTGCCTCAAAAGTCTGCATGGCAGGTGAGAGGCAACACCGAACCAGCGCTTTAGCGGTATTTCGAAGCCTTGTTTCATGGCTTCTGTCGATGACTGGATGAGTCACCTGGCGCCCCGCAAGTAGCTGTTTAAATCGGCGCATGAGCGGCATCCTAGAGAAGCTGACTGGCCAGTGTCAAGAATCGACGCGCACAAAAAAGGCCTGTACTGGACGGGCCTTGTTGTCTTGGGCGAGTTATCGACGGGCGATGGCGTTATCTGCCGACAGCTTGCCTGCACCTTCGATCAACACCGCGATACTGCCGGCCAGCAAGGCCAGGGCAAACTCATAACCGTTGTTGGCCATGAACAGACCGTTGCCGATGTGCACGGAGAAAATCGCCACCAGTGACAGGAAGGCCAGACCCAAAGCCGCCGGGCGCGTCAGCAGGCCGATGATCAAGGCCAGCCCGGCGAAAAACTCGGTGCCACCGGCCAGGGTTGCCATCAGGTAGCCAGGCGTCAGGCCGATGCTGTCCATCCATTGCGCCGTGCCCGCCAACCCATAACCGCCAAACAGCCCGAACAGTTTCTGCGAGCCATGGGCGGCAAAAATGACCCCGACGACGATGCGCAGGACAGTCAGGCCGTAGCCGGCGCGGGAAAACAGAACCTTGTTGATGAAAGTGCTCATGAGGTGCATTCCTTGGGAGAGATGTGTGTGGCCGCCATATTAATCAAATAATTATGAGTAAAAAGCGCAAAAAACCCACCAAACCAATCTATAAATTAGATTATTTGGTCGAAGCCACTTTCCGCTCTTGCGGCTCCAGGGATTCACGCTCTCGATCAAACGCCAGGTAATACTTGTTCACGCTATTAACGTAGCTGACGGCGCCCATGCCCACCTGCTCCATGGCTATTCGCTCGACCTGGAAAAACCACTGGTCAGGGTTCAAGCCTCGCCGCCGGGCCTCGGCTCGCATGCCTTGGACGCGTTCCGGCCCCATGTTGTAGGCCGCCAGGACAAACGCCATGCGTTCGCGCTCGTTTAGCTTGGGGCTGGAGAAGAATTTGCGGCGGATCATGGCCAGGTATTTGGCGCCGGCCTGCACATTGGCATCCAGGTCCTGGATGTTGTTGACCCCGACCCGCTGGGCCGCGGACGGCGTGATCTGCATCAGGCCGGTGGGCCCGCTGCCGCTGCGCGCGTTGGGTTGCAAAGCTGACTCCTTGAACGCCAGGGCCGCCAGGTTGAGCCAGTCCATGCCCTGGGCCTGGGCATGTTTTTGCAGCACCGGCCGAAGTTTTTCCAGGCGTTGGCGATTGGCCCGGGCCAGCGGATAGTGAACCTGGTACAAGCGTCGGTAGATACGCAGGAATGCAGCGTCCTGGTTGTCGGGGACTTTATAGGTGGTGAGGAATCGATCAATGCTCGCCCGCAGCATGGCGGCGTCGCGGCGGACGAACCAATATTCATCGCTCGGCTCGCCGATGAGCACCTGGCGGTCGAAACGCAACTTGGGCAGGATCTTGCCCCAGCGTTCGGCAATGGGTTGTTCGACGATGGTCAAGTGGAAGATCCCGCCCTGGACCATCTCCAACACGTCTTCCACCGCCAGGGTGGGATCGACCCATTCGATTTTCACCGGCGGCAACTTGAGCAACGCCAGCTTCTGGTTGATCTGGCTGACCGCATCCCCCGCCGCGCTGCCGTTGGGCAGCGCCAGGGTCTTGCCAGACAATTGCTCCACGCGCGAATAACGCTTTTCGCCCTTGATCCCCACCAGCAGCAACGGCACATCCGTGCGTATCGGCTCACTGGCGCTCACCGCATGGCCGGCTTGCGGCTCAAGCAATTCGCCTGGCGCCACCAGATCCCCTTCCCCGCGCTGCAGTGCGCCGAGCAACTGATCCTTGGCCTTGGGAATGATTTTGAGGGTGATTTCCTGGCCATCCCGGGCATGACCATTGAGGTACTGTTCGAAGGCCCGCAAGCGATGGTATTCGACACCGATGGGCTGGCCCTGGACTTCACCGGAGCTGTTGCGGCTCTGGTTGACCAACACCTTCAGCACCCGGCTGCTGCGGATCTGCGCCAGGTCACGCACGGTGCCCGGCGCCACCACTTGCAACGGTCCGGGCAGGCGTGCTTCGGCCGCCATTGGCAACAGCAGCGAACAACACAGCAGTAGCAATACCTGGGGACGAACCATCCACACTCCGGAAGGATGTTGCCGAGCCAACCCGGTGGCAAACCGTGGTTGATTCGGCAAAACAGAGCACCGTGGGGCGCTGAAAAGTGCGAAAGACTGGCACAGCGATGGCATTGATACCACCCCGACCTGTCTCGTGGCCTCAACAGACAGCCGCAACTCATTGTAGTTCTTGGCTTTTCTTATAAATCTACAGCTCTGGTATGCTTTCTGGCCTTTGGGCCGAGGTAGCACCATGCAACTCATCGATATCGGCGTCAACCTGACCAACCCCAGTTTCGCCGAAAAACACCAGGCGGTGCTTGAGCGCGCCTATGCCGCCGGGGTCTGCCAGTTGGTGCTGACCGGCACCAGCATCGAGGGCAGCGAACAGGCCTTCGAACTGTGCCAGCAGCTCGACGAGGACGGGACGCGACTGTTTTCCACCGCCGGCATCCACCCCCACAGCGCCAGCGACTGGACAGCTGACAGCGCCAGGCATTTGCACGAGCTGCTCAAGCAGGACCGTGTGCGCGCGGTGGGTGAATGCGGGTTGGATTTCAATCGTGATTTCTCGCCCCGCCCGCAGCAGGAAAAAGTCCTCGAAGAACACCTCGCGCTTGCCGTGGAGTTGCAAATGCCGGTGTTTCTCCATGAGCGCGACGCCGACCAGCGACTGCTGGAAATTCTTCGGGATTTTCGCGACCGATTGCCCGCCGCTGTGGTGCATTGTTTTACCGGTGAGAAAAAAGCGCTGTTCAGTTACCTGGACCTGGACTTGCACATCGGCATTACCGGGTGGATCTGCGATGAGCGCCGAGGCACACATCTGCATCCGTTGGTGCGGGAAATTCCCCGCGGCCGGCTCATGCTCGAAAGCGACGCCCCGTATCTGCTGCCCCGCACCCTGCGCCCAAAGCCCAAGAACGGTCGCAATGAGCCGGCCTATCTGACAGACGTATTGCGTGAAGTGGCCTTGCACCGGGGCGAAAGCGAGGAAGACCTGGCGGCCCACAGCACGGCGTGCGCGCGGGCGTTTTTCGGCTTGCCTAGCGTTTCTTGATCGTACCCCCCTGTGGGAGCGAGCCTGCTCGCGAAAGCGCTGGATCTGCTTGCAAAAGTCTTGCTGGCAGACCGCTTTCGCGAGCAGGCTCGCTCCCACCAGGGCTTGGTGACATCCATTGACCCACATCAAAACCCCGCCCCCTGACTAGCAGCAGAATACTGGCACCTTGCCAAAACTGTTTCCGCTATCAGAGAAGACCTTCCATGGGTGCCTGGCTTAGCAATATCTCGCTGAAGTACAAATTCTGGGCGGTCAATGCGGTCGCGTTTGTCACCACATTGCTGTTGGTGCTTTATGCCATGCACCTTGAACAGCAGGTCCGAGGGGTCAGCCTGGGCCAGGTGTTCGGCGAACGCTTCAGTCAATATGCCGTGGCAGTATTCGTGCTGATGCTGGCGATGTTGGGAGCATCGCAGCTATTGATCCGCTTTCTCCTCAGTCAGCTCAACACGTTGAAAGACGTGATGCTGCATGTGGAGAAAAGTGGTGACCTGTCCGCCCGCGTGCCTTTGGCCTGCAAGGACGAAGTGGGCCAGATGGCCGCTGCGTTCAATGCCATGCAGGCCGGCTACCAGCGGGTGGTCGACACCGTTGCCAGCACTGCTCGACAGCTGGATAGCGGCGCGACGCGCCTGGCTTCGAGCATGAACGATGTGCGCCAGGGCATGCTCGGCCAGCAGAGCGAAACGGATCAGGCCGCCACGGCCATCAATGAGATGACCGCCACGGTCTATCACATCGCCCAGCACGCCGGCGCCACCCGCGACCTGTCGAAAACCACCGATATCCTGGCGGGTAACGGACGGCAAGTGGTCAGTCGCGTGCAGCAATCGATCACCGGGCTTTCCACTGGCGTGCAGCAGACCGCCGAGATGATCCAGCGCCTGGCCGAAGACAGCCAGAAGATCAACGGTGTGGTCAACGTGATCCACAGCATCGCCGAGCAGACCAACCTGCTGGCACTCAACGCCGCCATCGAAGCGGCGCGAGCCGGCGAGATGGGCCGGGGTTTCGCAGTCGTGGCCGATGAAGTCCGCAACCTCGCCAAGCGGGTCCAGACCTCGACCGACGAGATCACCGCCATGGTGTCGGCCTTGCAGGCAGGCACCCGCGATGCGGTGGAGTTCATGCAGCAAAGCTCGCACAAGGCTGACGACTGCGTGCAACAGGCTTGCGAGGCCGGCGACGCGTTGCTGCAGATCACCGAGGCGGTGGCGCAGATGCGCGAGAGCAACACGCAGATCGCGGTCGCCGCCGAACAGCAAAGCCAGGTGGCCGAAGACATGAATCGGGCGGTGGTGAGCATCCGCGACGTGACCGAAAATACCGTGCGCCAGACCGTGGATTCGGCCACCACCAGCGATGAGCTGGCGACGCTGGCGGGTGAGTTGAACAGGGCGATTGGGCAGTTGAAGCTGTAATTCCGGATCTGCTGCACAGCTCTTGTGGCGAGGGAGCTTGCTCCCGCTGGGCTGCGCAGCGGCCCCAGGATTTTACGGTCGCTGCGCAACCGAGCGGGAGCAAGCTCCCTCGCCACGAGAGCGGATTCTGCTCATGAAGAAAGTCTTTATCATCAGGACACGGAGATTCACAACAGCCTTATGCCTATGACGCCTATCGTTGCGATAGCCAACCGTGATTCGCCGCCCTGCCCGGCCCGGCCTATTCTTGGGTTATTCGGATTTCACGGACTCAAGGATAAAGCATCATGGGCAAACGTCACCCCAACCTTCCGGCCTGGCAATGGCGCGCCTACCCCGAGAATCACCGCCACCCGACCAACCTGGTGTTGCATCTGATCGCGGTGCCGCTGTTCATTGTCGCGTTTCTGTTGATCGTATCGGGCGTCTTCAGCCTGAGCCTGGGCGATGTCGCCATCGGCGTGATCGGTGTACTCGCCGCACTCGGATTGCAGCGCCATGGCCATGGTCTCGAGGCGCAGGCCTCAGAACCTTTCAGCGATCGCAAGGACGCCATGTCGCGCCTGCTGGTGGAACAATTCCTGACCTTCCCACGCTTTTTCCTCAGCGGCGGATGGTGGCGCGCCTGGCGGGATCGCCACCATCACTGAATCGCCGTAACGCCTCAGCCGAAAATCGTCACCGTCTGCCGGCTCATGGCGATCAAGCGGCCATCGGCGCTCCAGAACTTCGCCGCGACATGGCCATACCCATCCTGGGCGTGCTCGATCTCGGCCAGGTACTGGCACCAATCCAATGTCGTGAGCTCAAGCAATGGCTGGACGAACTCGATGGTCCAGGTCAGCGTGCTGCCCGGCGCCATTTGCGTAAGATGGGGCAACAACGCTGGGGGCCAGGCGTCCACCAAAGCCAGGATATGACCTTCGTTCAGCGACTCCTCTTTCACATCACCACGCAAGCGCACCCAGCCGCCCATGCTTCGGGATTTGTTACCGGAAAACGGCAGGCCGCCGACGCTCCAGCGCATCGCCAGGTGCCGCATGAATTCCGGTGTCCCGCCTTTGATGTAGGGCAGTTCCTGGCATTGCTCGACGTCCTTGAACGGTGGCGCGGAATCAGCCTGTACCGCCACCACCGAGGTTCGCGATGCGCCAAAGCTGCCTTGCACCACGGTCACCACCTGGCCTTTCTGCACAGCGCGCCCCAGCACCTGGCTGACAGCCTTGCCCTCACGCAATATATCGACCTCGAAACTGACTGGGACATCCGGTTCGACCGGGCCAACAAAGGTGATCGCCAGCGACCGCACCGGGCGATCGGCCGGAACCCGGGCACGCATCGCCTCGTATTGCAGCGCCGCTACCAAGCCCCCAAAACTGGCCCGGCCCTGACCCCATTCAGGTGGAATGGTGACGGCGCCTGGCTGATGACGCACGGCATCGATCAAATCGGAAAAGCGCATGGCAACCTCGAAGAGATGGGAAAACGATGATGGATATTAACTATCCCGAGCTGGCAGTACAGCGCTCATTCCGGCCAAAGAGGCTGACAGAAAAGCCGTGTGTTCTGAATACGCCTTGATTCCCTGTGGGAGCGAGCCTGCTCGCGATGACGGTGGGTCAGTTTGCATAAGGATTGACTGATACACCGCTATCGCGAGCAGGCTCGCTCCCACAGGGATTATGGGTAGATTCAGGATTTCTCGAAGCAGCTGACGATGAGTTTATCGAGTACCCGGTCGGACTTGGCCTCGGCCTTTTCCATGGTGATCCGCCAGACCGGTACGCAGGCCCGCAAGTCGGCTTCCTGCTCGGCACGCGCCAGCCATTGCCAGCAATCATGCCAATCGCCCAACGCGCCTTGGGCGGCCTTGAGTCGGGGCATGGCCGCTTCCGGCAAGCGGTCGAGTTCGGGATAGGCTTCGATGGCATAACGCACGCGCTTGATCAGCAGGCGCAGTCGGTGGCGGTCATGAGCCGGATCGCGCAAGGCTTCGCCGAGCTTTTTCCATTGTTTGTCGAGGCGCTTTTCGACACGTTTGCGCAACCCCGCAAGCAGACCCTGGCGCTGGGCAGCGCGGATGAAGCGTGGGAACGCATCGAGGATCATCAGCAAATGCGCCAACTCCGGACTGCTGGCCACGGCGGGATAGGCCTCCGCCATTTGCAGCTGGCGTCGCTGCGCGGCCTCGGTCTTGCCGTGCTGCTGAAGGTAAGCTGCCAGCACCTCACGGTCGCGCAAGGGGGTGGTCAGGCTGCCGACTGCCGATGCGGCTGCCTCCAACTGCTCGACGCCGGGCAACCCGTGCAGCGGACGCAGCAGGCTGCGCAGACGGCGGACGGTGGTCCGCAGGTCATGCAAAGCTTCGCTGTCGGTATGGGCATCCAAGCGGGCCTGACAGGCCAGCAGGCGAACTTCCAGGCCCAGAATCCGGGCCACCAGCCGATCGATCATCGGGCGTACTCCGTACGCAGCTTCGATTTTCGAGCCACAAGCCGCAAGAAAAAGCAGTTTCGCTTCTGCTTACAGCTTGCAGCTCGCCGCTGTGTTTATCGCCCCGCGCGGGATTCGCGAATGTAGAAACGCGCCTTCTCGGCTTTCTTGGCGCAGCCCTCGAAAGCTTCGAATTGCTGCTGGGTCTTGGCCCCGGTCAGCAATGAAAGAGCCTTGGAGTAGCTGACGGTGCCAGCGAAGCCTTCGGCCTTGGCCAGGTCAAGTTCGCGCCAGGCGCTGTCGAGCTGGCTGCCGCAGCTGTCGCGGTAAGCGGTCTTGCCGGCACAACCGGCCAAGGCCAGAACCATCAGGGACGCCACCAGGGGCAGGCAGATCCGGGCTTTCATCGATAACACCTCAAGTCAGGTCAACAGTCGTGCTGGTAAGACGGTTTCGCCGGCAAAAAGTGCCTCGGCGCGGCCGCTATATTCAAGTGGGCACGAGCATACGCAAATGCTGCTGCGACGTGTCAAAAAACGACGCCTGCGCCACAGCGATTGAGCCGGCCCGTCGATGAGTGCATTGTTGAGGTCTGTTCTACAAGAGGCCTGCTCATGACAAAACGTGTCGCATTGGTATTGGGCTCGGGCGGCGCCCGGGGCTATGCCCATATCGGAGTGATCGAGGAAATCGAACGACGCGGCTATGACATCGCCTGTATCGCCGGTTGTTCCATGGGTGCGGTCGTAGGGGGGATCTACGCGGCGGGCAAACTCGAAGACTACCGCAACTGGATCGAAAGCCTCGACTACCTGGATGTGCTCCGGCTGGTGGATGTCAGCTTTCGCCTTGGGGCCATTCGCGGCGAAAAAGTCTTCGGGCAGATCCGCAAGATCGTCGGCGAGCTCAATATCGAAGACCTGCGCATTCCTTACACGGCGGTAGCCACCGACCTGACCAACCAGCAGGAAATCTGGTTTCAGGAAGGTTGCCTGCACCAGGCGATGCGCGCCTCGGCGGCGATTCCCAGCCTGTTCACCCCGGTGATGCAAGGCAACCGCATGCTGGTGGATGGCGGCTTGCTCAATCCGCTGCCGATCGTGCCGGTGGTGTCGAGCCATTGCGACCTGATCATCGCGGTCAACCTCAACGCCACCAACCAGAAGCAATACCGGTTGCCCGTGATCCAGCGCCCCGCCGCGTTCCGGCGACGCTTCGACACTCTGGTCAGTTCCCTCGGCTCAAGGCTGCCGTTTCGCCGCAAACAAGCCGAGCAACTGTTGCTGTTGGAACAGGAAGCGTTGAAGGCCGAGGCGGCCGACATCAACCCGTGGCTTGATTCGGCCGAGCCGGAAGGCCAGCAACCGGCCGCCGCGCCGGAAATCGAAGGCGCGCCGAAATCCGCCACCGGCTCTTTCATCATCGATAACGTCGGACCGGCCTCGTTGCTCGATCTGATCAACCAGAGCTTCGAGGTGATGCAGACGTCGCTGGCGCAATACAAGATCGCCGGCTACCCGCCGGATGTACTGATCAACGTGCCAAAACGGGTGTGCCGGTTCTTCGAGTTCTACAAGGCGCCGGAACTGATCGCGCTGGGACGGGAGATAGCCAGCGATACGCTGGATCGGTATGAGAGCGAGCAGAGCTAATGGTCGCAAGACTACCGGTGGCGAGGGAGCTTGCTCCCGCTGGGCTGCGAAGCGGCCCTAAAACCTGAACACTCGGTGTGTCAGGAAAAATCATGTCTGAAGTTTTTGGGGCTGCTTCGCAGCCCAGCGGGAGCAAGCTCCCTCGCCACAACAGCACTTGGCTTGAAACTCAAGCACCACCCTCCTCCAACAACCGATACCCCACGCCCGCCTCCGTCACGATGAACCGCGGCCGAGTCGGGTCGTCGGCGAGTTTCTGCCGCAGGTGACCGATGACGATGCGCAGATAATGGCTGTCCTCGACGTGGGTCGGGCCCCAGATGTCCTTGAGCAATTGTTGCTGGGTGATGACCCGCCCCGGATGCCGCGCCAGTTGCGCCAGCACCGCGTATTCCTTGCGGGTCAGGGCTACTTCGGCGCCGTCCAGCAGGACCCGGCGATAAGCCAGGTCGACCGTCAGCGGGCCGAACGTCAATGCCGCCGACGGTGCCTCGCCCGCCGGCGCCTGGCGCAGGAGCGCGCGCACGCGGGCGAGGAACTCCTGGATGCCGAAAGGCTTGGTCACGTAGTCATTCGCACCGTTGTCCAGCGCCTCGACCTTCTGTGCTTCGCTGGCGCGTACTGACAGGACCAGCACTGGCACGGCAGACCATTGGCGAAACTCGCGCAGTACCTGCTGGCCGTCCATGTCGGGCAGGCCAAGGTCGAGCACCAGCAGATCAGGCTTGTTCAACGCCGCCTGGGCCAGGCCCGCTGCGCCGGTCTCGGCTTCGAGCACCTTGTAGCCTTGCGAGGTCAGGCTGATCCGCAGGAACTTGCGGATCTGCGGTTCGTCATCGATGACCAAAAGGGTCGCGTTCTGGCTCATGGGGTCCGTTCATTTCCGTCAAGTGGCGAGAGCATAACGCAGCGCCAGTCAGGCTTCATCGTCCATGCCCGGTTGTGCCTGCAAGGGCAGGTGCAAGGTGATGCAGGTGCCGCGCCCATCGAGCCCCTCGTCGACGCTGATCCGCCCGCCATGGGCGCCGACCATGCCCTGACAGATCGCCAGCCCCAGCCCGGTGCCCTGCCCCCCACGGTCGCCGCGCGCAGCGGTGTAGAACATGTCGAAGATTTTCTCACGCTCCGGCTCGGGAATTCCGGGCCCTTCATCGGCCACGGCGAAGCGTACTTCATCAGTCGTCGCTGCGGCGCTCAACAGCAACCGACCATGGGCCGCCGAAAACCGCGCGGCGTTTTCCAGCACGTTGACCAGCGCCTGCTCGATCAGCGCCGCATGGACATACAACAGCGGCAAGCCGGTTGGCACTTCGATGCTGACCGCCAGTGGCGCCAGTACCGCCCGCAACCGGTTCAACGCACTGGCAACGATATCGGCCGGCGATACCCAATCACGCGCCAGCTTCAGCGCACCGTGGCCGAGGCGGGTCATGTCGAGCAGGTTCTGGATATAACGATCCAGGCGCTCGGCTTCGTCGCGGGTGCCTTCGAGCAATTCGCGACGGTCCTGCAGCGGGATCGCCTCGCCCAGCGCCAGCAGGCTGTCGATGCTGCCGCGCATGGAAGTCAAGGGCGTGCGCAAATCATGGGAGACGGAGGCCAACAAGGCGCTGCGCAATTGCTCGGTTTCGCCGTGCAGCCGCGCCGCTTCCAGGTCCTGCGCCAGCTGCGCCCGGGCCAGCGCCTGGGCCAGCGGCTGGCTGAGCGCCGCCAGCAAACGGCGACGCTGACCGCTCAACGGCTTGCCGTCTTTCAGGCAGACTCCCAACAGGCCCAGCGGGCCACCCTCGGACGACAAGGGCCACCACCACCAGCGCCCGGACGGCAGCGTCGCGGTGCCGGCGCCGGCCGGCTGATCGTGCTGCCAGGACCAGTCGGCGGCAGCGCGCTCGGCCTCGGTGAAGGTCAACGGTTCAGCCGTCTCGACGTGCCAGCCGTGCTGTGCGTCGCGCTTGAGCAGGCACAGTTGCAAATCGCCCTCGCTGTTGAGGTGCTGCACGGCGGCGCTGATCACGGCCTGGCGATCGGTCGCGGCCGTCAGCTTGCGCGACAGATCGAGCAGCTCAGCGGTTTCCTGCTGGGTGTCGCGCAGCGCCTGCAATTGCCGACGCTGGCGCGCCGCGAGGTTGCCGGTCAGGGCAGCCATCAAGAGGAAAAACACCAGCGTCAGTACGTCTTCTTCGCGCTGGATCGTCAGGGAGAAATTCGGCGGGATGAACAGAAAGTCATACGCCAGGAACGACAGCGCCGCACAGGCCAGCGCCGGGCCGAGGCTGCTACGCACCGCCACCAGCAACACCGCCATCAGGAATACCAGGGAGATATTGGGCAACGCAAGCAACCCGGAAACCCCCCAGGCCAGGGCACTGGCGGCCAGCGTCGCCACCACCGCCAGCGCATAGTCGAACCCGGTCTGGACGGTGCCCGGACGCAGGCGCGGCGGCGGCGGTGTTTCATCGCCGGCCAGCACGTTGATCTCCAACCCACGGGCATCGCGCAACAATCGCGAAGCCAGGCCGCCGCCGAACAGGCGCCTGCGCAAACGCTGGCGGGACTGGCCGACCAACACCAACGTGGCACGCCGTTGCACCGCGTGCTGGATCAGCGTCCTGGCGACTTCTCCCGCCCGCAGCAGCACCACCTCCCCGCCAAGGCGTTCCGCCAGTTGCTGGGCGCTCTGCAGACGCTGGCGCGAGGACTCGTCCCGTGCCGTGCCGTTGTCTACATGCACCACGCTCCAGGGCAGATGCCGGCGCTGGGCGACCCGGCTGGCGTGGCGCACCAGCCGTTCGGCCTGGTGATCAGCGTCCACGCCCACCAGCAACCGGCCCTGGACCGCCGGAGCCGACTGGCCCAGTTGCCGGTAACCCTGGGCCAGGTCGTTGTCCACTTGCGCGGCAGCGGTCTGCATGGCCAGCTCACGCAGGGCGGTGAGATTGGTCTGGGTGAAAAACGCATCGATCGCCGCGCGGGCCTGTTCCGGCACATAGACCTTGCCGTCGCGCAGACGCTCCAGCAGTTCGCGCGGTGGAAGGTCGATCAGCAGCAGCTCATCGGCTTCCTGCAAGACCCAGTCCGGCAAAGTCTCGCGCACCTGCACACCGGTGATGCCACGAACCTGATCGTTGAGGCTTTCCAGATGCTGGACGTTGACCGTGGTGAAGACGTCGATACCGGCGGCGAGCAGTTCCTGGATGTCTTGCCAGCGCTTGGCATGGCGGCTGCCGGGAGCGTTGCTGTGGGCCAGCTCGTCCACCAGCGCCAGGCTCGGGCGAGCGGCAAGCAGGCCGTCGAGATCCATTTCCTCAAGCATCACGCCGCGGTATTCCGAACGCACCATCGGCTGTTGCGCCAGGCCATTCAACAAGGCTTCGGTCTCGGCGCGCCCGTGGGTCTCGACGACCGCGGCGATGACGTTCGTTCCTTGGCGCAACCGGGTATGGGCCGCTTGCAGCATGGCGTAGGTCTTGCCCACGCCTGGGGCGGCGCCGAGGAAAACCTTGAGGCGGCCACGGTCGTTGCGTGGCAGGTTGGCTAGCAGTGCATCGGCGCGGCCGGAGTCGCTCATGCTATGTCTCTTTCAGATTTGATCAAGATACCTGTTTACAGGTTTTCCAGGGCCAGGTTCAGCGCCAGCACATTCACCACGGGCGGGCCCACCAAAGGCCGCTCGATATGGCTGTCGAGCAACTGCTGCAACGTCGATACCGGCAAGTTGCGCGCCGCGGCGACACGCGCCAGTTGATAGGCAATCGCGGCCGGAGGCAAGTGCGGATCCAGGCCGCTGCCTGAAGTGCTCAGCAGCGCCAGGGGCACCGGTCCCTGGCCGGGCACTTGCAGCCTGCCGGCGTCATCGATGACCCGGGCGGCCAGCGCCGGGTTGCTCGGGGAAAAGTTGCTCGCGCCGCTGGCGACCGTGGCGAAGGCGCCGGCCGAAGGGCGCGGATGAAACCAGGCATCGCCGGTGAAGTCCTGAGCGATCAACCGGGAACCGCGGACCTTGCCGTCGGCATCATGGATCAGACTGCCGTTGGCCTGCTCCGGAAAAGCGATTTGTGCCACGCCGGTGACGAACAGCGGGTAGGCGATGCCGGTGATCAGGGTCATCAGCAATAACAGGCTCAGGGCCGGGCGAATCATGGTGAACATTTCAAATCCTCAGTTGAAAACACATCTGTGATGGATGTCTTCAGGCTCAAACCAACCCCAACCCCGTCAGCAACAGATCAATCGCCTTGATCCCCACGAACGGCACCGCGATCCCGCCGAGGCCGTAGATCAGCAGATTGCGTCGCAGCAACGCGGCCGCACTCGCCGCCTGCACTCGCACGCCACGCAAGGCCAGAGGGATCAGCACGACGATGATCAGGGCATTGAAGACGATGGCCGAGAGGATCGCGCTCTGTGGACTGTTCAGGTGCATGACGTTCAACACGCCGAGCTGTGGATAAATCGAAGCGAACAGCGCCGGCAGGATCGCGAAGTACTTGGCGATGTCATTGGCGATGGAAAAGGTTGTCAGCGCCCCGCGGGTTACCAGCAATTCCTTGCCGATCTGCACCACGTCCAGCAACTTGGTCGGGTCGCTGTCGAGATCGACCATGTTGGCCGCCTCCCGCGCCGCCTGGGTGCCGTCGTTCATCGCCATGCCGACATCGGCCTGGGCCAGGGCCGGGGCGTCGTTGGCGCCGTCGCCGCACATGGCGACCAGCCGGCCATCGTTCTGTTCGTGACGGATGCGCGCCAGTTTTTTCTCCGGCGTGGCCTCCGCCAGCACATCATCGACACCCGCCTCGGCGGCAATCGCGGCAGCGGTCAGCGGGTTGTCACCGGTGACCATGACGGTGCGGATGCCCAGCTTGCGCAGCTCGGCAAAGCGCTCGCGGATGCCGGGCTTGACCACGTCCTTGAGGTGAATGGCACCGAGCAATCGGCCGTCCACGCAAACCAGCAACGGCGTGCCGCCGCTCTGGGCGATCTTGTCGATTTCCCGCGCCAGTACCGGCGGCAGCTCGTTGCGTGGCAGGCCGATGAAACTCAGTAAGGAATCCACCGCGCCCTTGCGATAGACGCGCCCCTGATGATCCACGCCGGACAACCGCGTCTCGGCGCTGAATGGCACTGCCGTCAGCGCGTCCAAAGCCGGCTCGGGCTGGGGATGCAAGCCGCGCAGAAACTCGACGATGGATTTGCCTTCGGCCGTATCATCGGCCAACGAGGCGAACAACGCGCCTTCAGCCAGTTCCCTGGCGCTCACCCCAGGAGCGGCATAGATCGCCGCACAGCGACGGTTGCCAAAGGTGATGGTGCCGGTCTTGTCCAGCATCAGCACGTGGACATCGCCCGCCGCCTCCACCGCGCGGCCGGATTTGGCGATGACGTTCAGGCGCACCAGACGGTCCATCCCGGCGATGCCGATCGCCGATAGCAGCCCGCCGATGGTGGTGGGAATCAAGGTCACCAACAGTGCTACCAGAAACACCAGCGGCAGGCTGCCATTGGCGAAATGGGCGAACGGCTGCAGCGTCACCACCACCAGCAGGAAGATCAGCGTCAGGCCGATCAGCAGGATGTCCAGCGCCACTTCGTTCGGGGTTTTCTGGCGCTTGGCGCCTTCGACCAGGGCAATCATGCGGTCCAGGGTGGATTCGCCGGGATTGCTGGTGATGCGTACCAACAACCAGTCGGAGACCAGCCGCGTATTGCCGGTGACCGCCGAGCGATCCCCGCCGGATTCGCGGATGACCGGTGCCGACTCCCCGGTGATCGCCGCTTCGTTGACCGCCGCGATGCCCTCGATCACCTCCCCGTCGCCAGGGATCATTTCCCCTGCGGCGACACGCACCACGTCACCTTTGCGCAAGCGGGTGGCGGGAATCACTTCAAAGCCATCCGCCGTCTGGCGACGAGCACTCAGGCCTTCGCTGCCGGCCTTGAGGCTGTCGGCACGGGCCTTGCCACGACCCTCGGCCAGGGCTTCGGCGAAGTTGGCAAACAACACGGTGAACCACAGCCACAGGGCGATCTGCGCAGCGACGAAAGTCGGCACGGCGTCGTCGGGAACCAGGCAGAGCACGGTGGTGAGGATCGCGGTCAGCTCCACCACCAGCATCACCGGCGCGCGGTGCAACTGGCGCGGATCGAGCTTGACGAAGGCTTGCACCAGCGCTGGCCGCCACAGCGCCGACAAACGGGTTTGCGGTTGTTCCGGCGCCTTGGCGACGACGGTTTTGCTCATTGGCATATTCATCATCTGTTCCTCAGAAACCCATGCTCAGGTGTTCGGCGATCGGCCCCAGGGCCAGGGTCGGCAAGAACGTCAGGCCACCTACCAGCAGGATGGTCACGGTCAGCAGGGTCACGAACAGCGGGCCGTGGGTTGGGAAGCTGTTCTGGCCGATCGGTGCGGTCTTCTTCAGCGCCAGGCTGCCGGCCAACGCCAGCACCGGCAGGATGTAGCCGAAACGGCCAATCAACATGCCCAGGCCCAGCACCAGGTTATGGAACGGCGTGTTGGCGCCGAACCCGGCAAACGCCGAACCGTTGTTCGCCCCCGCCGAGGTGTAGGCGTAGAGCAGCTGACTGAAACCGTGAGCACCAGGATTGCTCACCGCCGCGGCGGGACCGGGCAGGCTTGCGGCAATCGCGCCGAGCACCAGCACACTCACCGGCATCACCAGCAGCGTCACTACCAGCAACTGCACTTCCCGGGCGCCGAGTTTCTTGCCCAGGTATTCCGGCGTACGACCGATCATCAACCCGGCCAGGAACACCGCGATCAATACGTTGAGCAGCATCCCGTAGAGCCCGGCGCCAACACCGCCGAAAATCACTTCGCCCAGCATCATGTTCACCAGCGCGACCATGCCACTCAGCGGGTTGAGGCTGTCGTGCATCGCATTGACCGAGCCGTTGGACGCCGCCGTGGTGGTCACCGACCAGAGCACCGTGGCCGTGGTGCCGAAACGTGACTCCTTGCCTTCCAGCGGCGCGGCCTGTTCAACTGCCGCGTTATCAAGGGCCGGGTTGGGTTGGAATTCCGCCCACAGCGACGTAGCGCCGCCGATCAGGAACAGCGCCAGCATGCAGGCAATGATCGCCCGGCTCTGGCGCAGGTCCTTGACGTAATGGCCGAAGGTGAACACCAGTGCCGCCGGGATCAGGATGATCGATGCGACTTCAAACAGATTGCTCCAGGCCGTCGGGTTCTCGAACGGGTGCGCCGAGTTGACACCGAAAAAACCACCGCCGTTGGTGCCCAGTTGCTTGATCGCAATCTGGCTGGCGGCCGGTCCCAATGGAATCACCTGGTCGACGCCCTGCATCGTCACCCCGTGCACATACTGCGCGAAGGTTTGCGGCACGCCCTGCCACACCAGAAACAGCGCCAGCAGCAGGCACAGCGGCAACAGTCCATAGAGGGTGGCACGGGTCATGTCGACCCAGAAATTGCCCAACGTCGTGGCGGACTTGCGCCCGATCCCACGACACAGCGCCACCAGCACGGCCAGGCCGGTGGCGGCGCTGACGAAGTTCTGCACCGTCAGACCGACCATCTGGCTCAAGTAACTGAGGGACGCCTCGCCGCTGTAGGACTGCCAATTGGTGTTGGTCACGAAACTGACCGCCGTATTGAAGGCCTGGGTCCATTCCATGCCGGGCAGGTTTTCCGGGTTGAGTGGCAAATCCCCCTGCAACAACAGGATCGCAAACAACAGCACAAATCCCGCCAGATTGAACGCGAGCAAGGCCAGGGTGTACTTCTGCCAACTCTGCTCGGCAGTCGGATCAACGCCGGCCACCTTGTAGCAACCGCGCTCCACCGGCTCAAGAATCGGCGACAGCCAGGTACGCTGGCCCTCCATCACCCGGTAGTAAAACCGTCCCAGAAACGGCGCCGGAATCAGCACCAGGGCAAAAAAGCCGAGGATCAGCCCGAAGTCATAACCGTGCATAACCGCTCCTAGTTCCGATCCGCGCGCAACAGCGCAACCAGCAGATAAATGAACAGCGCCACTGCCAGCAGCAATGACACCCCGTCCAGAACACTCATGGGATTTCTCCGTGGTACGGCGTCATGCCGTGTGTGGGGGGGATTGTCGGCAGGGAGGGTGTAAAGGCGCGAGATCGAGGCAGGGGGTGGGGGATAAAGAATCTGTAAAAAATGGGTAATCGGGGTGGACTCGCAAGCCCGCCTCCGACGGCGTCAGTTATTTTCCCATCGACTAGGCTCTACAAATCCCGAATCGGGCCGACACTTCTATTGCGCTACCCGACTCATGCCGACAAGCTACGGTTCATGCGTCATCGACTTACTGGGAAAAGGCTGGACTCATATGCGTATCCTCATCACCGGCGGTGCCGGTTTCATAGGCTCTGCCCTGATTCGCGAGCTGATCGAGCACTCTGATCATGAAGCCCTCAACCTGGACAAACTGACTTACGCTGGTAACCTCGAATCGCTTGTCGGCGTTGCCAGCAACAGTCGCTACGAATTCGTGCAGGCCGATATCGTTGACCAGGCGACCGTCAGCGCGGTCCTGGCGCGTTTCCAACCCCAAGCGATCATGCATCTCGCCGCGGAATCCCATGTCGACCGATCCATTGACGGGCCATCGGACTTCATCCAGACCAACATCGTCGGCACCTACAGCCTGCTCGAGGCCACCCGCGCCTATTGGCAAACCCTTGCCGAGCCGGAGAAAAGTGCCTTTCGTTTCCATCACATCTCGACCGACGAGGTCTATGGCGACCTGCACGGCGTTGACGATCTGTTCACGGAAACCACTCCCTACGCCCCAAGCTCGCCCTACTCCGCCAGCAAGGCAGCCTCCGATCATCTGGTCCGCGCCTGGCATCGCACCTATGGCCTTCCGGTGTTGCTGACCAACTGTTCAAACAACTATGGACCGTTCCACTTCCCGGAGAAGCTCATTCCTCTTGTCATCCTCAACGCCTTGGCTGGCAAGCCTCTGCCGGTATATGGCAACGGCCTGCAGGTGCGTGACTGGCTATTTGTCGAGGATCACGCTCGGGCGTTACTCAAAGTGGTCACCACGGGCAAGGTCGGCGAAACCTACAACATTGGCGGGCACAACGAGCAAAAGAACATCGACGTGGTTCGGGGCATCTGCCAGTTGCTGGAAGAGCTCGCACCGCAAAAGCCTGAGGGCATCGCTCACTTTGCCGACCTGATCACCTTCGTCCAGGACCGTCCGGGTCACGATCAGCGATACGCCATCGACGCCGGGAAAATCGAGCAGGAACTGGGCTGGGTACCGCAAGAAACATTCGAGTCCGGCCTGCGGAAAACGGTCAAATGGTATTTGGAGAACCTCGAATGGTGCCGTCGCGTTCAAGACGGCAGTTATCAAGGCGAACGCCTTGGATTCATCAATAAAAAGGAGCTGCTCGCATAATGAAAGGCATTGTATTGGCGGGTGGCTCGGGCACGCGTTTGCATCCCATCACTCTTGGCGTATCGAAACAGCTGTTGCCGGTTTATGACAAACCGATGATTTACTACCCGATATCGGTATTGATGTTGGCTGGCATCAGGGAAATATTGGTTATTTCCACTCCTCAGGATTTGCCGCAATACCGGAATCTACTGCAGGACGGCAGTCAGTTCGGGGTCAAGTTCAGCTATGCGATCCAACCGTCACCGGATGGCCTGGCCCAGGCCTTTCTGATTGGCGAAGAGTTCATCGGCACGGATCCGGTGTGCCTGATTCTTGGCGACAATATCTTCCATGGGGCGTACTTCGGCGCACAGCTGCAACGGGCAGCCGAACGTCCCTCTGGCGCGACAGTGTTCGGTTATTGGGTAAAAGACCCGGAGCGCTTCGGAGTGATCGATTTCGACAGCAATGGCTGTGCCTTGTCGATTGAGGAAAAACCTCAGAAGCCAAAGTCCAACTACGCGGTTACCGGCTTGTATTTCTACGACAACGACGTGATCGACATTGCCAAGGCAGTCAAGCCCTCGCCACGTGGTGAGCTGGAAATCACTGACATCAACAATGCCTATCTCCAGCGTGGTGACTTGCAAGTAGAGCGCTTCGGTCGCGGCTTCGCCTGGCTCGACACCGGGACTCATGACAGCCTCCTCGATGCCTCGCAATACGTGCAGACCATCGAACATCGCCAGGGACTGAAAGTGGCCTGTCTCGAAGAGATCGCTTATCACAATGGCTGGATCAGCCGCGAACAGCTGCTTGAGCGCGCCCGTTATTTCGGCAAGATCGGCTACGGTCAATACCTCGCCCAAGTAGCGGGAGAGGAGAGCAACTCCGTCGGTCTGCGGCCATGAAAGTGCTTATCTGCGGCCAACATGGCCAGCTATCCCGTGAGCTGCAGCGGCGGCTGCGCAACGTCGGGGAATTGATCGTCTTGGGGCGCGACCAACTCGACCTGGCACAGCCGCAGTTGATCCGCCAAACGGTCCGAAACCTCCATCCGGACCTGGTCATCAACGCTGCTGGACACACAGGCGTCGACCAGGCGGAAAGCGAGCCAGAGGCAGCCTTCGCTCTTAATGCCGTAGCGCCCGGCGTCTTGGCAGAGGAAGCGTTTGCGCTCGATATACCGCTGATTCACTACTCCACTGACTATGTATTTGACGGCAATAAAACCGAGCCTTACAACGAAGATGACGCACCCAATCCGGTCGGCGTTTACGGCAAGAGCAAACTGGCAGGTGAGCAAGCCGTTTCTGTGGTCAACGGTAAGCACCTGATTCTTCGAACCAGCTGGGTATATTCGTCCTATGGACGCAATTTTCTACTGACCATGCAGCGGCTTCTTCAGGAAAAATCCGAGTTGCAAGTCGTGGATGACCAGATAGGTGCCCCAACGTGGACGGGCTCAATCGCTGCCAGCACCCTGGCGCTCATCGAAGGGTGGCAACGCGGAACAGCAAAATGGGGGACCTATCACCTGACCGCTCAAGGCCAGGTATCCTGGTTCGGGTTCGCCCAGGCTATCGGCGATACGTTGCAACGACAGGGCAAACCTTGCGCAACTTTGCTGCCTATTTCCTCCAGTGAGTATCCAGCGGCAGCGGTACGTCCGCTTAATTCAAGACTTGATTGCAGCCGGTTGGAGCGTGATTGGGCAATCAGCCAGCCCCACTGGAAAGCGGCGCTGCTTGAATGCCTTGATGACCAGACCGAGCTTTTCTCGAAGGGCGCCCGTTTGTAAGAGCCAGTGGTGCCACAAGTCTGCACGAGATAACGGCAAGCCGTGGCTCCAGGGCGCTGAACTGGGGCACCGAATACCACAATTCGGTGTGGAACATCCCCGATACGACCTGATTCGACCCATTACGACCGCGACTGCCTTACTGGCACGCCCACTGCACTGCCCTCTCCCCAGCGCTTTTGCTATTTATCGAGGGGAGCCACCGATGAACACACAACTCAAACCCACCCTGGGCACCCTGCACTTATGGGGCATCGCCGTTGGCCTGGTGATTTCCGGTGAATATTTCGGCTGGAGCTACGGCTGGGGAGTCGCCGGCACGCTGGGCTTTCTGGTGACGTCGTTCATGGTCGCGGCCATGTACACCTGCTTCATCTTCAGCTTTACCGAACTGACCACCGCCATTCCCCACGCTGGCGGACCGTTCGCTTACAGCCGTCGAGCCTTTGGCGAAAAAGGCGGCTTGATCGCCGGCCTGGCAACCCTGATCGAATTTGTCTTCGCACCACCGGCCATTGCCTTGGCCATCGGCGCCTACCTGAATGTGCAATTCCCGGCGCTCGACCCGAAACACGCTGCCGTCGGCGCCTACATCGTGTTCATGGGCCTGAACATCCTCGGGGTGAAACTGGCCGCGACCTTCGAGCTGATCGTCTGCGTGCTTGCCGTCGCCGAGTTGCTGGTCTTCATGGGCGTGGTCGCGCCTGCGTTCAGTTTCAGCAGCTTTGCCCTGAACGGCTGGGCCGGTTCCGACGTGTTCGGCGCCCCGGCCATCGCCGGCATGTTCGCCGCCATTCCCTTCGCGATCTGGTTCTTCCTCGCCATCGAAGGCGCGGCCATGGCCGCTGAAGAAGCCAAGGATCCGAAACGCACGATCCCCAAGGCCTATATCAGCGGCATCCTGACGTTGGTGTTCCTGGCCATGGGCGTGATGTTCTTCGCCGGTGGCGTCGGTGACTGGCGCACCCTGTCAAACATCAACGATCCCCTGCCGCAAGCCATGAAAACCGTGGTCGGTGAAAGCTCCGGCTGGTTGCACATGCTGGTCTGGATCGGCCTGTTCGGCCTGGTAGCCAGCTTCCACGGCATCATCCTCGGCTACTCACGCCAGTTTTTCGCCCTGGCCCGCGCCGGCTACCTCCCCTCTTCCCTGGCCAAACTGTCACGCTTCCAGACCCCGCACCGGGCCATCATCGCCGGCGGCCTGATCGGCATCGCGGCAATCTACAGCGACGGCCTGATCAACCTCGGCGGCATGACCCTGACCGCGGCGATGATTACCATGGCCGTGTTCGGCGCAATCGTCATGTACATCATGAGCATGCTCAGCCTGTTCAAACTGCGCAAAACCGAACCGAATCTCGAACGCACATTCCGCGCTCCCGGCTATCCGATCGTACCGGGGATCGCCCTGGCACTGGCGGTGGTGTGCCTGGTGGCGATGGCCTGGTTCAACACCCTGATCGGGCTGATCTTCCTGGGCTTCATGGCGGTGGGTTTCGTGTATTTCGTGATGACTGCCCAACTGCGCGCAGATGCGCCGGCCGATGCGATGTTGACCGGGCTATAAGGTGGACCCGGGATAACCGGCGTAGTATGGAACCACTGCGAACAGCCTTCGCTCATAAGTGGTAGGGGCAATGGCCAGCGAATACTCGCCTGGCCATTGCCCACTCAAGGAGAACCCTATGCCCTGGTATGCCTGGTTAATCCTGATCGTCGCCATCGGCTCGATCGTTGGCGGCCTGATGATGCTGCGCGACACCGCCAACAAAGTGGAACTGACGGATGAGCAACGTAAACGTGTTGCCGAGCGTAATGCGGAAATGGATGCGAAAGAAGCCAAGGATCGCTGATTCACACCGCTTTCGTGGCGAGGGAGCTTGCTCCCGCTGGGGCGCGAAGCGGCCCAAAAAACCTGCTGGCAAGGCGCGTGAGGCTAATCGAGTTCCGGGCCTTCGGGGCCGCTGCGCAGCCCAGCGGGAGCAAGCTCCCTCGCCACAGAGGCAGCCGCAGTTACTTCTCCCAATCCGCCTTGGCAATATGCAACCCATGCAGCCCCTTGTAAGCCGCCCGCTCCGGCTGACTCCAGCCCTGCAGCAACGACTCCTCCAACCGATAGATCTCCACCCCCAGCGGACGACAAACGCTTAAAGGATCCTGGGCATCCGGCCCCCACATCGCCAACGACAGGTCGCCCCCAGGACATGTCGACAGCGCACACAACAAATCAATCTCAGCGAAAAACTCCAGGTAATCGCCCTTCTGCGCAGGACAGGCCTTCATGAAATACATGTCGTCATGATTCAGCCCGGTGCATTGGAAAATATTCAACACATCGTGCACATCGAACTCGGTCAAACCATGAGGCAACACCGCCCGGGTCAGATTCGAGTGACAATGATGGTGGAAATCCTCACCGGTCAGCATCTTGTTCACATAAGGATCACACCGCGTCCCCAGCAAATCATGCAGGCGCCCGCCGTGCTCGTCGATGCCGTAGCCGGCCAGGCTATCATCCGTGATCGTGACCAGAGGCCGCAGAAACGGCAAGTTCGACCACAACCGATCGTGGGTACTGACATGCGCGCCCTGAAGTTGCCGAGTACGCGCAGCCCATAGGCGCTCCCGCGGATCATGGGCATTCCAGACGTTGAAGTCCCCCACTTGCGGCCCCACCGGCGTGGTGACACGAAATACATGCCCGGCCGGCACATGCCAAGCGCGACCGGTACGGATCGGCACCTCGAACTGCTCGATCAGCGTGCGCTTGTCTTGATCGGTGCGGATGCGCTCGTAGAAGGGTTTGTCTATTTGCAAGGCTGAGCCTTTGCTGGGTTGGTAGGCGGCTGGGTAGTTTTTGTGCATGGCGAGGTCCTTTTATCATTGAGGTGTGGCGGACGCCAACAATTGGAGAAGCAACTGTTCGGAATCGTCGAGATAAAGGTTCATACCCTCCAACGCCGCGAGCTTGTTGCCTTCAGCCAACCAGTCATGGATCTGCCGATCTCGGGCGAGCCAAGGCGCCTGGAAACGGGCCTCATCGGGAGCGGAACAAAACACCAGGCGCAGTTGGGCAACCACGTTGGTGAAAAACGCATCAAGCAAAGGACTGCGCATCAACCCGACGATGTGCTGATGGAACGCCAAACCGTGCGTCCCGACGGCACGCCAATCCTCGCGCTCACGAGCCAGTTCAGCCGCTTCAAGGGCTTCGAGCATCCGGTCGGACTGGTACTCGCTCAAAGGCTCGCTGACAACGATGGCCTGTAGCTCCAAGGTACGACGGACCTTGAACAGATCCCGCACGTCATCGCTACCCAACCTGCGGACCATCACCCCTTTGTTACGCGCATAGCGGGTGAGCCCTTCCTGGCCTAGACGGTGCAAAGCTTCGCGAATGGTGTTGCGTGATGCGTTGTAAGCCGATACCAGATTGTTTTCTACCAGCGCCATGCCTGGGATCAGGCGACCGCCGATGATATCGGCACGCAGTTCGAGGGTGATCTGGTCGGCCAAAGAAAGAGTGTCGGTCATGGCACGCCTTGGATTGTTGAACAATCGATTGCCATTAACCAACCATTTCTCGTGCCAAGATCCGACAGACATAAAAAAGGCCAGTCGATTCGACCGGCCTCCTTCGTTACCTCAGTTCACTTGCAGCTTGTCGCGATTCCTGTCGAGAATCGCCTTTCCGATCCCCTTGACCTCTAGTAACTCTTCTACCGATGAGAACGGCCCATTACTGTCACGATACGCAACAATCGCCTCAGCTTTGCCCTTGCCAACCCCGGACAGCTCCCGCTGCAGCGTCGCAGCATCTGCCCCATTGAGATCTACCTTGGCGCTTTGCGTTGTGGCCGGTTGCTCCACCGTTTGTGGCGCAGCCATCGTCAGAGGCTTGGCCGCTGGGGCCGCAATAGAGGCGATCGAGGTGCTGGCGAGAAAGGCAAAGATCAGCGAGTAGAAGTAGCCTGTACGCATAAAATGACGCTCCATGACATCGTTGAGAGAGAAGCAGCTTTTCCGAAGCTGCTCCCCAAACTTAGGCGAAGGAGGCAGGTTGTCAAAAATCGGAGTGTTGCAGGAAGCGTAATACTCATAGCTAAGCGCTCTATGGTCACAGTAAACCGATGCCCCACCTGGAGTAGGTGGGGTATGGATCACACTTGGTAGATGAGTTTTACGGATCGCAGAAAAACCTCACAACCAAGGCAAACACGAGCGAGGAAAGATAGCCTATAGGAGTAGAAAAACTTCCTAACTTTTTGAGGGAACAGCATATCTACGCTGCCGGAGTTAAGTTTCCACAAAGCAAAAAAATAATTAACGCAAGATGTGAACAGCCATTCTCTAGAACCTCATGAAAATGTTCTGACAAGCACGTCAAATATATAGAAAAATTTAATTCGTATCCCGCGCAAGCTTAACGACGCTTCTTATATAAGCAAAGCAAACCGGTGATGAAAACTTTGTAAGAAATCCATAACACCATGCATCTGCACCCAACGAAGCCAAGCCTAACCCCGACATCCAACCCGCCAAACTAAAAACCAATTATCCGCCCAAATTTAAAACGCGCCAGCAATGACACGAATATATAGGAAAGAAAAAAAACAATTAATGAAATTATAGGAAACTTCCAAACAAGCTCCAGAAAACCACCATCAACATAACAACAAAAAAAGTCAGCAACAAGATCCAAAAAAATCACATGAACAAGATAAATCCCAAAACTCGCATTACTTATACTAATCACAAACAGCTTAAACCAATTAATATTAACTAAAGAAAAGCCGCCACTAACATATTTTATAAAAACAAACCAACCAGCAGAGCCAAATATAACGGTCGGTGAGAAATTAGACGTAAAATCAGCAACCAACACACCCCTATTTTCCAACGTCAGCAAGAAAGTGAAGTAGCTAGTCATAAACGTTGACAGAACAATAACAACAACAGACGAGAAGGCATGAATTATATTATAGCTTCGTTTTCCAAGTAGATAGCCAAGTACAAAATAACCCATGTATCCGGTGGCGACAGACAAGTCAAGCTGGCTCCTCAGCGAGTAATATTTCTGTAGCAATGGAAGAACTGAAACCGCACAAAACCAAACCCCACAGTAAAAGATCAAAAGCGAGAGATCACTACCAATCGAAATCTTGCGCATCATTGGCAGAAAAAGATAACAACCGATTAGCGCATACATAAACCATAGATGATAACTCACAGGAAAAAAAAACATTTGCAAAACGCCGCCAAAATCCACATATCGCTGACTTTGATAGTAGATTTTCCATAAAACATAAATGACAGTCCAAAACGCCAAAGGAATTGCAATCCTACTGAACCGTTTAAAAAAAAATTTGGTTGCAGGCTCATCGAGATTCAATAGCAAAAAACCTGATGCCATAAAGAACAATGGCACGCAAGGACGCACTATAGCCTCATACAAATTGACCACCGCCCAATTTGAAGGACCTATCGTATTTAACTGATAATGATATGGCGCCGCGACATGTAGAAGGACCACCATTACAATCGCAACTAATTTAACCAAATGGATCCAGAAGTGCGTCTCATTATTCAATTCTGCGGCCCTTTATGTTTAAGCGGCATGCACCAAAGATTAGAAAACAGCAAGCAAAAATATTAACAGGTCGACACACTAACGCAGCGGATAGAAGACTACAAGATCCTTACACATGAGAATGAAAAAAATTTTCATCGCAGGTTGCTTTTTATTAGGGCGGTTTCGACTACCTTTTTTGAGGCACGCATGGCAATAGCTTTTATCCATTGAACGCTCCCTCCGCTTGTCATGCTCGTACACAGATACGTTAATATCGCATTGACAATAGCGACTCCAACAGAGTTTTTAGGTAGAATTGACAATTGATGCCGAACCCTGTGTATCATCTGGATGACTAACACAAAAAATCTATAGCAGGCGCAGTGATTGCGTCGATAATGAGCCAAAACAATGGACTTTGAATACAATCCGGAAACAATAATAATTTCCTCAACAATAATTCTATTGTTTATTATTTTCTCTTACTTATGGAAACATAAAATTGAAAGCGCTGAGATCCCTCACCAGTATAAGTTCATCAACGGTCTTCGTGGGCTAGCAGCAATATTTGTATTCATTAATCATGCACCATTTGCCCTCACAAATCTTGGAATTAACAATCAAATATTTTCCTCTTGGGGCCAGATATATCCCAATCTCGGCTCGTTCGGAGTGCAGATCTTTTTCTGCATTACCGGCTTTCTATTTTTTGATAAAATAATGAGTTCTGAAAAAATAGACTGGAACTCATTCTTCATTTCACGATTAAAAAGAGTTACACCTCTATATTATTTCTCATCCGCAGTAGTTCTATTAATCGCCCTTTCATTTACTACGCAAACGGTTTTCACAAAGGAAACCTTATTAACACTTGCAGGCATTAGCACTTTCAACTTTATTGACAACCCCCTCAAAATAGGCAATATCTCACTGATACCTTTAAGCTCTGTGACTTGGACATTAGTTCACGAATGGAGATTCTATGCCGCACTGCCAATAGTGGCTATATGTTATCGCAGCAAATATAAGTACGTGGCTCTGACGGCTGCTTTAACTCTCGCCGCGATAGACTTAGGAACCTCCGCAGTAGTTTGCTGGGCTTATTTTCTAACGGGAATAATCACAGCAGCTGTTCATAAGAAAAAAATCAACTACATGTTAAAGTTTTTTGCAGCCATTGTTGCCGCGATTACATTTGTAGTTACTTGCGGGGTATTGGAGATACCAGGTTACGGCTATATGAGATTTGCAATAACATCATTATTTTTTGTATGCATTACTATCTCAAACCCTCGCATACTCCACTTCCAATTCCTGAACAGACTAAGCGATATCAGTTATAGCATATACTTAATGCACTTACCTATAATATACATTGCGTTCAAATGCGCATCCACCTTTGTTGACTTATCTCAAATAGACAAAATTACTTTTTGGACAATCAATATAATAACTGTACCCGTGATTGTTGCCGTATCCACCTTAACTTTTGTGCACATAGGAAAAAAATATATGAACCCTCAAAAAAATATGATGACCGTTAAATAGACCAAGGGCCGCCCGCTCCTTGGTACGTATTGCGAACGCGGAAAGAGGTCGTGTCCGTCATGACGAGGCCTCTCAATAGGCTTAAGGGTCTAGACGCCGTTGCTGATAGATATAATCAACTATTTCACCGTCAGGTGTATAGCCGCTGACAGTTTCCCTTAGCATCTGGCGCACTAAGCTGTAGTCATCATTGCTAACCGCGGCAATAAGTTCAGCAAGTTTAGTCTTTAAAGTGTCCCAAGGAATAAAATCTTCATTCGCGCGCATTATCATAGGGTGCTGGGTTGCAGCCACATTGTCGCCTATTAGAAGCTCTTCATATAGTTTCTCACCAGGACGCAAGCCAGTAAATTCAATGGAAATATCGCCGTGGATGTTTTTCTCCGAGCGAACGCTAAGTCCAGATAAATGCACCATTCGCTCAGCTAGTTCAACAATTTTCACCGGCTCCCCCATATCTAAAACAAATACATCCCCACCCTGCCCCATAGAGCCAGCCTGAATTACTAACTGCGCGGCTTCTGGTATCGTCATGAAATATCGAGTAATTTTGGGATGCGTAACAGTGAGAGGTCCACCAGACTGTATCTGCTTATGGAACAAGGGAATGACCGAACCAGAGGAACCTAAAACGTTCCCAAACCTGACCATGGTAAATCTTGTTTTGTTTAGCCGAGATATATTAGCTCCATCTTCAAACATAACCGGAGCCGCTTCCCGACTTAGTGCTTGGAGAGTTAACTCGGCTAAACGCTTTGTACTGCCCATTATATTAGTTGGGCGCACAGCCTTATCGGTAGAGATAAGAACAAAATTTTCCACTCCGGCTTGCACCGCTGCTTGAGCCGTGTAGAGGGTACCCAGGACATTATTTAATATACCTTCGGCAATATTGTGCTCCACCATTGGCACATGCTTATAGGCAGCAGCATGATACACGGTATTCACATGCCAAGATTTCATAACATCTAAAAGCTTTGATTGGCTCCGCACCGAACCGAGAATCGGTAGCAGTTTAATTGATAACGACTCCCTCGAAACGCGTTGCTCTAGCTCAGTTAAAATACTGTATAAATTAAATTCGCTGTGTTCTAACAATAAAAGCGTGGTCGGTTGTAGTTCTACAATTTGCCGACACAGCTCAGATCCTATAGACCCACCTGCACCAGTAACGAGAACCACTTGATTCTTGATGCAATGCTCAAGTAGCTCGTTTTGGGCAGGTACAGGATCGCGCCCGAGCAAGTCTGCAATATCGACTTCTTGAATGTCATCAACCTTAACTCGGCCACTCGCTAGATCCATGAAACCTGGTACGCTACGAACATGGAGAGGGAATCCTTCAAGAAAACTTAAAATCTCTCTCCGACGAGCCCTATTGGCGGATGGAATAGCTAATAGTATTTCTTGGGCCCCCGTCGCTTCAATCATTTGCTGAACATGCTTGGGCTTATAAACCTGCAGGCCAGAGATGATCCTATCAGCAATACTGCTATCATCATCAATAAACGCAACTGGCCTCATTACTCGTCCCATCCGTAAAGCCGCGACAAGCTGGTTTCCCGCCGCGCCAGCTCCGTAAACGGCTACTCGAGTTAAACCATTATCTCTATTTGAAAATGGAGCATATTGAGCGGCGGAGAACCAATCGCCTAAAAAATACTGCCTCATAGCGAGTCGCAGACCACCAACCATTATTAGACTTAGCCACCAATAATTAAATATGATGGACCGAGGGACTACATTCTCATGATTGCTATACCAGAATACCACTACACCGAGAGTGAGCGAGGAGAGTGAAACCGCTTTTATAATGGCCACAAGCGCATCATTGCCAAAGTAGCGCATCACCGCACGATACATTCCGAATTTCACAAATAACGGTAGGGCAACAATAGGCGCACTTATGAAAAGCCATAGGTGCTGGATAAAAGGATTGATCAGTTCGTCCACGCCTAAACGCACAACAAACGCCATCCACAGCGCCATCCAGACCAGAAGAACATCAGTGCCAACTTGAAGCAATCGTTTCTGTCGGCGCGGCAAGCCTAGAAGCAACTCTCGTATCTTATCCATTAACCCCCCAACCACTTTAACTACGCCCTTAGCCCATATTGCAACAATTATATCTGAGCACCTTTTTTTTGGCCGGAGTCATTTATGCTCGAGGTCACCGGCGTTGAATTTGGCGGCTATCAGTATGAGTGGGATATAAGTAACAAGTAAAGCGAATACTCCATCCACGACACCAACCGTAACGAGATATGCGATGGGCAATAACCATACGATATTAATAACTGCTATCGCCAAAGTAACTATTTTATGGCTACCGAATCGACGCGAAGCAAATTGATAGGCATGACTACGATGAGCCTCATAGACCTTGTCCCCTCTTAATATCCGGCGCAAGAGTGTAAATGTCGCATCGACAATAAACACCCCTAACAGTATCAGCCAAACCCACAAAAATTTAGCAGAAGCGGCAAAAGCTTGCAGAGATAACGTTGCGAGGATGACACCTAAGAACCCACTTCCCGCATCCCCCATAAATATTCGAGCCGGCGGAAAATTCCAATATAGAAAACCTATAACGGCAGATCCCAAGAACAGCGGAGACCAAATCAAATACTCGAATCCACTGATATAGTACAGGAAGGCCGCGCCAAGGCACGCTGTGATTGCTTCAATACTAGCAAGGCCATCTATGCCATCCATAAAATTGTATAAATTCAACAACCAGACTATATAAAACAGCGCAAATATATAAGCAAGAATACCTAGATCAAAATTCAGGCCAAATAGAGTAAGAGGCGGTAAGCTTCCGTTCCAATAAAGCACCCAGCAACCTGACAAAAAATGTCCGACAAGCCTCCATCGTGCCGCTATATGACCGTGATCATCGAAAAACCCTAATAATGCGACGGCTCCACCTGCGCCAACAACTGAAACAGTGTGTTCCCAAGATATAAAGCCGCCGAAATGAAGTATGGGCAGGCATAATAGAAAACTTAAGACAATAGCTACCCCTCCACCACGAGGGGTGGGGACGGAGTGTGAGCTACGAAGATTAGGAATATCTATAAGGCTATGAGACATAGCATAATTTCGGAGCTGTTTAGTCAGCCATAAAGAACAAAGACAGACTACGGGCAAAATCAGCCAAGCGCTCATCGGCTTGTATTCCCTTTAAAATGGATTACAGTTTTTCTTAGCGCCTCGTTTAAAGCAACGGGTGGTGTCCACCCCAAAAGCTCGCGATTTTTTGTAATATCTACTTGTAAATTACCGCAAAGCCTATCGGAAAGACTTTTTTTACCGACTATAAAAAAAAGCACTTTGATAACGTTTACTGGAAAAGGGAACAATCTACTACTTCTCCCTAAGGCATAAGCGATTCTTTTCAATAGTTCAGAGGTTGATACATCTTCGCCATCGCTAATCAAAAAAGTTTCATTGGCCGCTGCGGGGTGCCCCAAGCAGTGAAAGATAAAATCGACCAGGTTGTCTAAAGCGACAAAGCTCCTTTGGTTACGAATCCGGCCAAACGGAAGTGGTATCCCCTTGTCGATCACGTTCATCATTGTCAAAAAATTTGCTTTAACTCCTGGACCATACACCAAGGTAGGCCTAATAATCACAACCTGCATTGATGTTTCAGCTGCAATTTTTTTGAGTCCCAACTCAGCTTCGTATTTTGAAATACCATATTCGTCCACCGGATTAGGGGGGGAGTCAGCTCTATAAGGCTTATTAAGCGGCGAGCCCTCACCATTCACTTTGATAGAGCTTATAAAAATAAACCGTTGTACTCCGCATGCGGCCGCTTGAGACGCAAGCTGCAACGTTCCGGCGACATTGACTTCTCTATACAGAGCCATGGAGTTGGCTCTCGTGGAATTCATGATATGTACACGTGCTGCGGAATGCACTACGAGATCCACTCCTTCCAGCGCTTGACTCCAACATTGCTCAGAACTCAGGCCGTTAATTACTGCGGACTCAATCGCAGGCCCGAATTTTGCGCTACTGTCACGAGTGGACACCCGTATATTGAACAGACTACGTTGGGACAAATCATTAAGAATTGCTCTTCCAACAAATCCGGAAGCTCCGGTCAAAAGCACTGTTTTTTTTGAAGAATCCATAACTCACCATGAACGGCGTATAAAGAACTACTTAAATGAAGTAGCCCATTAATCGGTCATTGACCAAACGAGCATCATATTTTTGCTGTGCTAAATTAAAACTCTGCAGGCCCATGATCCTAATTTGCTCTGGATTATCCACAAAATATAACATTTTTTCCGCCAGTGCCTGTGAAGACCAAGGCGGTACGAGAAAGCCATTGACTCCATCATTAACAGTATCTCGACAACCAGGCACATCAGTCGTGATGACCGGGCGACCGATAGCCATCGCCTCCTGAGTGCTCCTTGGAACCCCCTCTCTGTAAGAGGGGAGTACAAATACACTTGCGTTATTTATCCATGCCGTAACGTCATCCACGTGGCCTTGGTGGTCTACTAGGCCCTCCTTAATAAGTGCCTTCAACTCGTCCTTTGATAGACTGCCAGGATTGGTCTCATCCAGTCCACCTAGCATTATGAACTTAGATTCCGGTGATGTTTGTTTAACAAGCCTCGCTGCATGAATAAACTCATTTATGCCCTTGTCGGCGAGTAAGCGTCCAACAAAAATAAAGCTCACCGGATCTGTTGGAGGGGGAGTGTACGGGTAGTCTGACAACTTCAAACCTATCCCTCCCAAAACGTCTATCTTTGGTACTTTCAGCCGATACCGAGCAATGAGATCAATCGGATCATCATTATTTAGAAAGATTACTCGCTCCAAGAAGGGAAAAGAAATTCTGTATAGCGTTACCTGTACATGCTTCAGAATTTTATTTCTGATATGACTACCACCCGGACGCTCTGTAAACACGTACCCGAGCCCCTCCAACATTGCTATGCGTCTTTTTACGCCAGCAACAACGGCCGCGAGCGTGCCAAAAATGACCGGCTTAGAGAAGTAGCTGAACACCAAGTCTGGTGAAATATGCCTCAGAATTTTAGATAATTTATATGTATTAATTATATCGGTTAAAGGATTTAACCCAGCACGGCTAAACATATAATTAACCGGTTCCGCCCCTAGAGCCCGGACCCTCTCTCGAGTATCCGGATTGAAGTCTAGAGCTAAAGCAAAAACCTGATGGCCCTTTTCGACTAAAGCACTAATCAAATCTGCTCTGAATCCTAGAACACAAGCTGCTGTGGTTCCGATTAAAACTATTTTCATCAAATTATCCAAAAATCCTGGCAGTTAATCAAAAAGCACCGATCAACCAGTACGGCCTTCACCAAGCAAAAACTCAGGGGAGCCCCTTCTCTACGGGCGAAATGACAGCTACATAGCCGCCCATATGGTCCCACAACGAGAATATCAGCTATTGTGCCTGAATCAATTCTGATATAGCTGCAACCACTTGGCAACAATTGTCTCAATAGAGTAATTTGCGATAATTCTTTCCTTGGCACGATAGCCCAGTGATCGGGCGTCAGCCGCATCCAGCTTTAGCGCCGACTCCATAGCAGTGGCCAGATCCTTAGGGCGGCCAGGAGCAACCAAAATCCCTTGCTCGCCCACTACCTCCCTGACCCCGCCGCAGTCAGTAGCAACTACGACCCTCTCAGCGGCCATAGCCTCAGCTACCACAAGCCCGAATCCTTCCCATGCCGACGACAAAACGTAAACGTCAGCCGAGCTGTAAAACAGCTCAACATCCTGCCTCATCCCCCAAAATTTTACTCTATCACCTATATTAAGCCTTTGGCTAAGTAAGATAAGCTCCTCCATCAGCTCACCATCGCCAATTATCCAAAGAGTTAAATTTTTGTTGTTTTGATATACAACACTAAAAGCGACAAGTAACCCAGGATAATTCTTTGCTTCAACTAAACGCCCCACAGCTAGTATGACTTTATCCTCATCCCCGATGCCTTCTGCTCTCCTGATACACGAGCGAACTTCAGGCTTAAAACTAAACTTATCGATATCTATGCCGTTGGGAATAGCGAGCATATGACCACGCCTAACTGCTCCTTTACGCTCGAAGGCATCGACTGCCCCTTGGCTCACGTTAGTAGTGATACTGGCTATAAAGTTTGTTATACGGTACGCAAACATACGAAGACGACCGCCTTCGTTATTACTATGGGCTGTACAGATTAGTCGCGGCACGCGGACGATCAGTCTAGCTATACGAGCAACAATGTTAGCGTGATACATATGCGAATGCATCACATCAGGCTTAAACTGACGGACTAACGATTGAACACGAAATATACAACGAATGAAGCTTAGGCCAGACTTAGTACAACCTAACCCCAGAGTTGTGATACTCATACCCGGAGAAATTAAGGCGCCGCGACCTGTCATGTAAGCAATCAATACCTCGTGACCTTTTTGTGTTAGCCGCTCAGCTAGGTCAAGTACTTGTCGCTCTGCGCCACCTACATCCAAGCTCGTAATAAGAAATAATATTTTCATGACAACCTTTTCAGCAGCATGTAAAAATAGCACTGAGCGGAACGTATGAGGTATTTAGCTTTGTACAGGGGGTTACTTTCGCGATTTATCTGCGCCCAATAGAAAACTAAAAACCCATTTGGATTCTTGCGCAAATTTGAAGAAAAATTCTTAGAATATCCATCTTCTAAATAATCGCACAAATACAATATAGTCTCCGAAAAAAACCAAACCGCTCCTTCGTCTGCAATCTGATTCCAAATATATAATTCAGGTACAAATTTTTCGCCAGAAAACACAGGGAAAGGATACTTTAAAAAACATGCCGTTTTGAACAAGTACGCTAGATCCCCTTTGAATAAATGTCCAGCTTCAGTCGGTGCCAGAACCAGCGGCAAATTATCAGACTTTATTTTTTCCCCTACCAGACGCATGTCAAAATATGCTTTTCGGTAACATAAACCTACTACCGAACTGTTCTCGGGAGGTAAAGCACCGGTAATGACCTCTATGGCTACAGGCACTAAAGCATCATCACTGTCTACTACTAGCACCCATGAACCACGTGCGTACGTCACCCCTTTGTTTAGAGCAATGTGCTTTCCGCTATTAACTTGGCTAATGATTCTAACGTCGAAGCCAGCCAAGTGGGAATATTCGTTCAGCAATTCTAAGCTGCCATCGCAGCTACCATCGTCCACGACCACCCACTCAAAATTCATTGACGTTTGAGCGCGCAAACTATTGAAAAGCCTGGGTAGCGTATTCTCTCTATTGTATGTAGCCGTAAGTATCGTAATCACACGTCATTTCCGTTCGCAGGTTTCATGGCAAGATGTAAGACTACCCAAATCAATACTATAAACAAAAAAAACTCGGCTACTACAAACCCCACCACAGCCCCATGAACACCATGCCAAAATGATAACAACGCCGCGAGCACCAGTGAGGCGACTGAAAAAAACATCATAAGGAAGCTCATTATTTTGTCTTTCCCCATGGGAATGAGCATACATAGGCTAAGAGCTTGATTAGCTAATCTGAAAGGAATTATCCAGACAAATATCTTCAATATGCCGCTTGCGATTAAAAACTCTTTACCAAGCACCAACTGTATTATGAAATCTCCCAAGCTAAATATCAATCCAGCAAAAAGACTCCCCAACAAGAACATTGCAATCACAATAAGGAACGAAAGGCGAAGAGTCTTAGCTTCAGAAGAAATAAATTGACGATTTAAATATGGAAAAAAACCTATAAGAATAGGATTTACAAAACCGACAAAACCACGAATTATTTTCTCTGCGGGGACATAAGAAGCTACCGCAGCTGCGCCGGAGGTCGCCCCCACGAGAGACGGCCCCGCGCTCAACAGTATATTATTTGAGCTTTTATAAATGAATACGTGAAACCCGATTCTAAGTTGCTCAACTCCACCGCGAAGCATCAGCCTAAGACTACTGACATAATTAGCACACATAATATTGCCAATGAGTGTATTGGCTAACCCGAACGCTGCCATGATTCCGAGAGCCAGAACGGCATCCGAACTATTGTTAACAAACAGATACAGGCAAAACAGACTGGAAAACCGGATAATTACCTCTAACGTAATTACCAAGCTAATTTTTTCAAGCCCCTGAAAAAACCAAAAAGGACTGAAGCCGAACGCCAAAAAGTAAAGGTAACCAGCCAAAACCATTTTACTATCAAAAACCGGTGATCCTTTGACAAGGTAGGCTAGAGCGCCCAGTGTAGTTACTGCAGTCACAATAATCAGTTTCGCAGATAGTACTTCACAGAAAAGCTTAGACAATTCAGTAGTATCGTTCCGAGCCAATGCTATTTGGCGAGATCCGCTTAAGGAGAATCCATATTCAACGACCAAGGAGCATAATAACGCTACCGACTGAATGAGGACAACTTTCCCATATTCTTGGACTCCTAATGCTCGAGCCAGGATAGGAATTTCAAGTATAGGTATCAGGTATGCGCTCAGCTGGGCAAAAAATAGGAACCCCATATTTTTAATAAGATACTTCATAGTCAGTTATTTGCCTGAGCCACAGAAACTGGCGCCGAGTCAGTGTATGCACTCTCCCTACCCAAACGAGAGAGCCAAGACAACATAATGGCCCAATATCCCCACTCCGACATCTCTGAACTTAGAGGATGAAAAAGCAATACAAAACAATAGCAAGCGGCGCCTAAAATTGCCGCCAGTTTATAATAAGACGTTGCCTTGAGGGTTGCCCCTCCAAACCACTCTCGCATAGAGAACAACAATGGAGGAGTAATTACGATAATAAGCAGCCCGATTTCACCAAAAATGCCGAGATCGCCAAGTATCGCTAGATACACATTATGGATCACCATTGGTAGCCCATTTACAAGCGAAGTGGATGTCTGAAATCCGCATCCAATAGGGAGGCATCTTTCTGCGTTCAGCACCCCATCAATGATCATTTTTGATCTAATGGGATCACCTTCAAATAGTCTATTAATGACCAACAGAGAGTTGTTATCAAAAAAACTATAGATAATATCTAAATTAAACATCGCCAGCAGACCTGCACAAAACAAAATCACCGCTATGCTGGAAAGAAATTTTGCCGTATTAACTACAAACATCAACGAAGAGTACGCCGCTATTATTATCGCGAACCAGAGAAAACCTGTACGACTAGAATCTGCTAGCAATAAAAAAACAGAAACCAATATTAGACTTGCCGGCACTAAATTTTTATAGGTAACACCACTAAGAAGCTTTGCTATAAGAAAGGAAACAAAAAAAGCGTTTGTTTTCCAAAGCACCCCTGGGTAAGCGAATACGCTACCTTGGCGTCCATCTCCCAACTGGATATAATATTCTGTAAAGATGTATTTACACAAAACAAAAACCGTGAATCCCATTACCGTCGATATCGCGGCGATATCATATAGATGTTCTATTTTCAAGTGACTACAGTTGACACATAACACTATCAATAGAGCATAAATCAATAAAATCTTTAACGCTTGATAGGCCGTGTATGGTTCAAAGTTAACTATGCTGACGAGCAAAAGGGCAAAAATCAATAGAGCAAATCCAACTGTTGCGCTGAGAAATGTTAAATCCTTGAATACCTTACTCAAGCCTCCAGTAGTAACGCCTACCAGAAAAACGACACCCCATAAAGCCCAATAACCCAAAGGAGTGATGACATTCCGAAGATCACCAAGTGTCACAAGAAGACAAGCAGATAGAACAATATAGAATGGAATCCCTCTCTCAATTACCATACTGTTCATACTCCAGCCACACAGCAACCATCCAACCTAGGCACAACACGTTTTTTGTTAGGCATCCCTTTGATTACCACACACACCTAGTACCTCAGTACATATCCGAAATTTTACAACTTTCAAGGGGCTGTTAAGTCTTTGGACAAGATTTATTCCCAATCTTTCCCGCATAGCAGCCCCCTTAAATTTATCAGCATTTTTTACTTTTACTGGTCTCTGTAAGATATTTAATAATAGAGATCAGAAAACCCAGCATCAGCCCCAGTATCAACCCCAGCGCTATAATTAGATTTTTCTTAGGTTGAACAGGAGTATCAGGTCGACTCACTTCACCGTCTTGTCTGTACACCCATACATCGGAAGACTTAACTTCAAGACTCTTGTAAAACTCATATTTTATTTGAAGATCTCTCAAATCTTTCACAAATGGGTCGTCTGATTGACGTTGCTCTAAATTTTGAATCTCAGCCTTTAGCGCTTTGGAGCCACGCATATAAAGGACTTGCCCGTCCAAACTTCCCGCTAATTCGACAGTAGGACTACCCGTGATTATAGGCGGCTTATCCAAGCCGATTTGTTCGGCTACACGCAACGCTTCGCGTAACTTGGCTATCGAGTCTTGTCGGCGCCGCACTCCGCTTTCCCGAATGGAATTTATTTGTTGCAGTAGATTCCGCGCTCTAACTTGACATTCCGTGGTGACATTCTTTATTAATTCGTCTTTCGCCATCTCGCTAGCGCGCTCAACGTAAAGCTGTACCCATTTGCTAGCTAAATCCGGATCCAAAGCCTGTACGGCAATCGCTGATTGATCTCCTGCGTCTCTGGCCGGAAGCGTTACAACCAACATTTTAGAGAATCGGGAATAGAGAGCATCCTTTGCTCCTTTTCGTTCTTCATCCGAGAGGGATGGTAAATATACACTGTCGAAGAACTCGCGACGTAGGGACTCAGAATTGAGTATCCGGAGAAAAATGGTATATACATCTTTTATAGTAAGAGGAACGAGATCGTATTCGGGGGTCCGACCATAATTAAAGTTTGCAATATCATTTTGCGTTGGTGGTATGGTAAAAAGTTTTGCCTCGTAGACTGGCTTTGCTGTAAACGCATAAGCCGCAGCAAAAATTGTTGACAGAAGAGCGACAGATAATATCAGCCATTTTTTCCGCCAAACTGAATGAACCAACGCTTGTAGATTAATTTCTACGTCACTCCCTGCCCCAGATGTGCCGCTTTGCATACCCCACTCGCCCTTCTCTTTATGGCACTCACCACGGGTGAGGTGCACGTTGCCCTTAATTTACGTTTTGAGGAACCCTTATTTCGCATCGGCTGCTAGCTACTGTCATGCCTATGACCGAGGATATAATTTCAAGCAGATTATAGGACTATTTAGTGTCCTGATCTTCGAAAACTTTTATTTTGTCTACCTAGAGCCATCGCGACAGCTACGCTAGCTGGCCCAATAAACATACCTATCAAGAAAGAAACGACAATATAGAGAGATATTGGGAGCGAGGCGGTAGTGAAGCTAAAAAAGTTCAGCTCTAAGCGCTGTTGATTTTCCAACACAAAAACAAGTGTTATCGCGATGATGGATGATAAAAAGAAAATCATAGCTATACGTTTTATTAATCGCATTTTACCCTCCAAACTAAACGACTCAATTTTCCTCCTCATTCACCCGATCCCTAAGCTCCTTCCCCGGCTTGAAATGCGGAACAAACTTCCCATCCAGGCTAACCGACTGCCCGGTCTTGGGGTTGCGCCCCACTCGCGGCGCGCGGTAATGCAAGGAAAAGCTGCCAAACCCGCGAATCTCAATCCGGTCCCCGGTCGCGAGGCATTGGGACATCTGTTCAAGCATGGTCTTGATGGCCAGCTCCACATCCTTGGACGAGAGCAACCCTTGATGGGTGACAATTCGTTCGATCAACTCCGACTTCGTCATGTTTTTCCCTTCTTTTTCAAGCAGCTAGGAAAATCGCTTCGAAGGTTTTAGCATGCCCGGAAGAATTTGAACAGCCCGGCTATTGACATATCTTCTGTACGTCGTAGGCGCCCTTTTTTCGTGCAGAGCAAAGAGAATCTGTAAATCAGCGACACATGACCAACATGGTACGGGTCACATAACCTGCCGGGTTGAAGCCAAAGGGGTATTGATCTTGGTCTTTTGCGTCGTCAGACCGGGTTATCACCTTGTAACCCGCGCCCTTGCACTCCTTGGCGGCCCGCTTCTGGCACTTCTCCCATCCGGAGCCCAACCCAGAGCAATCGATCTCGATGCCGCTGACACCGCGCACTGCGTGGGTCTTGGCGCTGGTAGCACAACCCGCCAGTATCAAAGCCATCGCGACCAATAAGAGCTTGTTCATTCAGATCCTTAGACAGGTCGACAGAGCACTTCCCAGGATATATTTGATTTACTTCATAAAAGAGACAGCGTGACGGGTCGGTTGGTTTCGCTATGCCTCGAAAGATCATAGCGTTGAGCCACCCATGACGCTTAGCTGTGGAGAAATCGCAGGCACAAAAAAGGGCGACCGAAGTCGCCCTTTTTCTATGGTCTGACAGAACTCAGTTCTGCTTTTCCATCTGTGCACGCAGCAGGTCGCCCAGAGTGGTAGGACCAGGAGCATCAGTAGCTGGCTTCTCGCGCAGGCTCTGGATTGCTTCTTTCTCTTCAGCATCGTCTTTCGACTTGATGGAGAGCTGGATTACGCGGCTCTTGCGGTCAACGCTGATGATCTTGGCTTCTACTTCTTCGCCTTCTTTCAGGACGTTGCGCGCGTCTTCAACGCGGTCACGGCTGATTTCGGAGGCTTTCAGAGTCGCTTCGATATCGTCGGCCAGGGTGATGATGGCGCCTTTGGCGTCAACTTCTTTCACGATGCCCTTAACGATTGCGCCTTTGTCGTTCTCTTGAACGTACTCGGAGAACGGATCGCTTTCCAGTTGCTTGATACCCAGGGAGATGCGCTCGCGCTCTGGGTCAACCGACAGGATAACGGTGTCCAGCTCGTCGCCCTTCTTGAAGCGGCGTACGGCTTCTTCGCCCACTTCGTTCCAGGAGATGTCGGACAGGTGAACCAGGCCGTCGATGCCGCCGTCCAGACCAATGAAGATACCGAAATCGGTGATCGACTTGATGGTGCCGGAGATTTTATCGCCCTTGTTGAACTGGCCAGAGAAGTCTTCCCATGGGTTGGACTTGCACTGCTTGATGCCGAGGGAGATACGACGACGCTCTTCGTCGATGTCCAGAACCATGACTTCCACTTCGTCGCCGACTTGTACGACTTTCGAAGGGTGGATGTTCTTGTTGGTCCAGTCCATTTCGGAAACGTGTACCAGGCCTTCAACGCCTTCTTCCAGCTCAGCGAAGCAGCCGTAGTCGGTGAGGTTGGTAACACGAGCGGTAACGCGAGTGCCTTCTGGGTAACGGGCTTTGATAGCGACCCATGGATCTTCACCCAGTTGCTTGAGGCCCAGGGAAACACGATTGCGCTCGCGATCGTACTTCAGAACCTTGACATCGATCTCGTCGCCAACGTTGACGATTTCCGAAGGATGCTTGATACGCTTCCAGGCCATGTCGGTGATGTGCAGCAGGCCATCGACGCCACCCAGATCGACGAATGCGCCGTAATCGGTGAGGTTCTTGACGATACCCTTGACCTGCTGGCCTTCCTGCAGCGATTCCAGCAGAGCTTCACGCTCGGCGGAGTTCTCGGCTTCCAGGACACTGCGACGGGAAACGACAACGTTGTTGCGCTTCTGGTCCAGCTTGATGACCTTGAATTCCAGCTCTTTGCCTTCCAGGTGCGTGGTGTCGCGCACTGGACGGACGTCAACCAGGGAACCTGGCAGGAACGCACGGATGCCGTTAACGTCGACAGTGAAGCCGCCTTTAACCTTACCGTTGATAACGCCCTTGACCACTTCCTCAGCTGCGAAGGCCGCTTCCAGAACGATCCAGCATTCAGCACGCTTGGCTTTTTCACGGGACAGCTTGGTTTCACCAAAGCCATCTTCAACCGAGTCCAGCGCAACGTGAACTTCGTCACCGACGTTGATGTTCAGTTCGCCAGCGTCGTTGTAGAACTGCTCAAGCGGGATCAGCGCTTCAGACTTCAGACCAGCGTGAACGGTTACCCAGCGAGCCTGGTAATCGATATCAACGATAACGCCGGTGATGATGGAGCCTGCCTGAAGGTTCAGGGTTTTCAAGCTTTCTTCAAAGAGTTCCGCAAAGCTTTCGCTCATTTTAATTCCTGTTGATTAGGGCGAAGTAAACGCCCATCTCCACACCCCAGACGATGTGGGTTAGTTTCATATAAAAGAAGCGCCGCAGGACTATGACTGGTCCCCTGCGGAGCTTCCTGTCACCCGGCGATATCGCGAAGCGCGATCTCGCTCATGATGCGTTGCAACACCTGATCAATGGACAACTCCGTGGAATCCAGCTGAATCGCATCGGCCGCCGGCTTTAGCGGGGCTACTGCGCGCTGGGTATCACGCTCGTCGCGTGCACGGATCTCATCTAGCAGACTCGACAGACTAACATCCTCGCCTTTGCCCTTCAACTGCAAATATCGGCGGCGAGCCCGCTCCTCCGCGCTGGCGGTGAGGAATATCTTCAGCGGCGCATCCGGAAATACCACCGTGCCCATGTCGCGGCCATCGGCCACCAGTCCCGGCGGCTCCTGGAACGCCCGTTGACGCTGCAGCAGCGCTTCGCGCACCGCCGGCAGCGCGGCCACCTGGGAGGCCCCGGCGCCAACGCTTTCGGTACGGATGACGTCGCTGACCTCGTCACCTTCCAGGATGATGCGCTGCAACTGGCCATCGGTGGCGGCGATGAACTGCACGTCCAGATGGGCGGCCAGGGCCTTGAGCAACTCCTCGTTGGTCAGGTCGACGCCATGGTTCTTGGCGGCGAAGGCCAGCAAGCGATAGAGGGCACCGGAATCGAGCAGATTCCAGCCCAGTTGCTTGGCCAGCATGCCGGCGATGGTGCCCTTGCCCGAGCCGCTTGGGCCATCGATGGTGATGACCGGTGCCTTGATGTTCACGACTGTGCCTCTTGTGCTACTCGAATACCGACCTGCGCGCACAACGCCAGGAAGTTCGGGAAAGACGTGGCGACGTTTGCGCAGTCATGGATGCGGATCGGCGCGCTGGCGCGCAGGGACGCAACACTGAAGGCCATGGCGATGCGGTGATCACCGTGACCATGGACTTCGCCACCGCCAATCTGGCCACCATCAATGATGATGCCGTCCGGTGTCGGTTCGCATTTGACGCCAAGGGCCAGCAGGCCGTCGGCCATCACCTGAATGCGATCCGACTCCTTGACCCGCAGCTCTTCGGCGCCGGTCAGCACTGTGCGGCCTTCTGCGCACGCCGCCGCCACGAACAGCACCGGGAACTCGTCGATCGCCAGGGGAACCAGCGCCTCGGGAATCTCGATGCCTTTGAGTTTAGCCGCTCTTACGTGTAAGTCTGCAACGGGCTCGCCACCCACTTCACGCTGGTTTTCCAGGGTGATGTCGGCGCCCATCAGGCGCAGGATGTCGATCACGCCGGTACGGGTCGGGTTGATCCCGACGTGTTCGAGTACCAGGTCGGAGCCTTCGGCGATCGACGCGGCCACGAGGAAGAACGCCGACGAGGAAATATCGCCCGGCACTTCGATGTGGGTCGCGGTCAGCTTGCTGCCCGATTCGACAGACGCGGTAGCGCCGTCAACGCTGACCGGATAACCGAAACCACGCAACATGCGCTCGGTGTGGTCGCGGGTCGGCGCCGGCTCGGTGACGGTGGTCTTGCCTTCGGCATACAGGCCGGCCAGCAGCAGGCAGGACTTCACCTGGGCGCTGGCCATCGGCATGGTGTAGGTCAGGCCCTTGAGCTTGTTGCCGCCGCGAATGGTCATCGGCGGGCGACCGTCAGCCGCGGTCTCGATCACCGCACCCATTTCCCGCAGCGGGTTGGCGACGCGGTTCATCGGACGCTTGGACAGCGAGGCATCACCGGTCAGGGTACTGTCGAAGTCCTGGGCGGCCAGCAGGCCGGACAACAGGCGCATCGACGTGCCGGAGTTGCCCAGGTAGATCGGGCCCGGAGCGGGCTTCAGACCGTGCAGGCCAACACCATGGATGGTTACGCGGCCGTGGTGTGGCCCCTCGATGACCACGCCCATGTCGCGGAACGCTTGCAGCGTTGCCAGGGCGTCTTCGCCCTCGAGGAAACCTTCCACCTCGGTCACGCCCTCAGCCAGGGAGCCGAGCATGATCGAGCGGTGGGAAATCGATTTATCGCCCGGTACACGAATCCGCCCACTCAGGGAGCCACCAGGTTGTGCCAGGAAAATCAGATCGTTGGAGTTCATAGCGTCCACATAGGCCCGACGGGCCAGGATTTTACTGAAATGCTCGCGGGCCACCCTGGCGCGCGTGAAAACGCCCAGCAATTGGTGCCCGTCCCCTGCATCGACCGCGTCGCGCAAGGCGTCGAGGTCGCTGCGAAATGTATCGAGTGTGCGCAGGACAGCTTCGCGGTTGGCGAGGAAGATGTCGTGCCACATGACCGGGTCGCTACCCGCGATTCTCGTGAAATCGCGGAAACCGCCGGCAGCGTAACGGAAGATCTCAAGATTTTCATTGCGTTTGGCCAATGAATCCACCAGACCGAACGCCAACAAGTGCGGCAAATGGCTGGTAGCGGCCAATACTTCGTCGTGTCGCTCGACCTGCATGTGCTCGACATCGGCCCCCAGCTCGCGCCACAGACGGTCCACCACCGACAATGCCGCGGGATCGGTCTGGTCCAGCGGCGTCAAAATGACCTTATGACGACGGAACAGCTCGGCGTTGGATGCCTCTACCCCGCTCTGCTCGGAGCCGGCAATCGGATGACCGGGCACGAAGCGCGCCGGCATGCCGCCGAACGCCTCGGTCGCCGCCCGCACGACATTGCCCTTGGCGCTGCCGACATCGGTGAGAATCGCTTGCCCGAGGTCCATGCCGGCCAACCGGGCCAGCAGTTTCTCCATGGCCAGGATCGGCACCGCCAGCTGGATCACGTCAGCCCCTTGGCAGGCGACCAGCAGGTCATCCTCGCAGCGATCCACCACGCCCAGCTCGACGGCGAGCCTGCGCGATTGCGGATCGAGGTCGACCCCCACGACTTCCCGGCACAGCCCGCTTTCACGCAGGCCCTTGGCGAACGAACCGCCGATCAATCCCAGGCCGACCACCACCAGGCGACCGATCATAGGTGTCGCAGGTTGCAGCGAGGTGACATCAACCACGAGCCAGGACCTTGCTCAGCGCCTCCAGGAAACGGCTGTTTTCCGCCGGCAGGCCGACGGTGACCCGCAGGTGATTCGGCATGCCGTAATTGGCCACCGGACGGACGATCACGCCTTCGCGCAGCAAGCCTTGGAACACCGGCGCGGCGACGCAGCCCACGTCGACACAAATGAAATTGCCCTTGGAAGGAATCCAGCTCAGCCCCAGCTCACGGAAGCCGGCTTCCAACTGCTGCATACCGGCCTCGTTCAAGCGGCGGCTTTCGGCCAGGTAGGCCTCGTCTTGCAAGGCCGCGCAGGCGGCGGCCAGGGCGAAGCTGTTCACGTTGAACGGTTGGCGCACGCGGTTCAGCACATCGGCCACCACCGCGGTGGAGAGGCCGTAACCGACCCGCAGCGACGCCAGGCCATAGGCCTTGGAGAACGTGCGCGACACCAGCAGGTTCGGATACGCGGCGAGGAAATCCAGGCCGTCGGGCAGGTCGCTGCCCTCGGCGTACTCGATGTAGGCCTCGTCCAGCACCACCAGCACGTGCTCGGGCACGTCCTGCAGGAAGTCGTCCAGGGCCTGGGCATCGAACCAGGTGCCGGTCGGATTGTTCGGGTTGGCGATGAAGACCACGCGGGTATTGGCGTCGATGGCGGCCAGCATGGCCGGCAGATCGTGCCCCCAATCCTTGGCCGGAACCACATGGGCATCGGCACCAACGGCCTGGGTGGCAATCGGATAGACCGCAAACGCATGCTCGCTGAACACAGCGTTCAGGCCAGGCGCCAGATAGGCACGAGCGACCAATTCGAGAATGTCGTTGGAGCCGTTACCCAGGGTCACCTGGCTCAGCTCGACGCCGCAGCGCTCGGCCAGCAGGCTTTTCAAGGCAAAGCCATTACCGTCGGGGTAGCGGGTCAGCTCGGCCAGTTCATCGCGGATCGCCGCCAATGCCTTGGGGCTCGCGCCCAGCGGGTTTTCGTTGCTCGCCAACTTGACGATGCGGGCCGGATCCAGATCCAGCTCGCGAGCCAGTTCGTCCACAGGCTTGCCTGGAACGTAAGGCGAAAGTTGTTGCACGCCTGGCTGCGCCAGTGCGAGGAAGTTGCCACTCATTGCTATCCGCCCTTAAAGAACTGCCTTGGGGTAGGAACCCAGCACCTTGAGTGCCACTGCTTCCTGACTGATTTTCTCCAGCACACCTTTGACCAGCGGATCGCGGTGGTGGCCGACAAAATCGATGAAGAACACGTAGGTCCATTTACCGCTGCGCGACGGACGGGTCTCGATCCGCGTCAAGTCGATCCCATTGTCGTGGAACGGCACCAGCAATTCGTGCAACGCGCCCGGCTTGTTGCTCATGGAAACGATGATCGAGGTCTTGTCGTCGCCGGTCGGTGGGACTTCCTGGCTGCCGATCATCAGGAACCGAGTGGAGTTGTCCGGACGGTCCTCGATTTTCTCGGCCAGGCGCGTCAAGCCGTAGAGGCCTGCCGCCATATCCCCGGCGATGGCCGCCGAGTTCCACTCGCCCTTGACCCGCTTGGCCGCCTCGGCGTTGCTCGACACTGCCACTCGCTCGACATTCGGGTAATGCGCGTCCAGCCATTTGCGGCACTGGGCCAGGGACTGGGCGTGGGAATAGATGCGGCTGATGCTGTCGGTCTTGGTGCTCTCGCCCACCAGCAGGTGATGGTGGATCCGCAGCTCGACTTCGCCACAGATCACCATGTCGTGTTCGAGGAAGCTGTCCAGCGTGTGGTTGACCGCGCCTTCGGTGGAGTTTTCCACTGGCACCACACCGAAATTCACCGCGCCGGCGGCCACTTCGCGGAAGACTTCGTCGATGGCCGCCATCGGCTTGCTGATCACCGCGTGACCGAAATGCTTCATGGCGGCAGCCTGGGTGAAGGTGCCTTCCGGCCCCAGGTACGCAACCTTCAGCGGCTGTTCGAGGGCCAGGCACGAGGACATGATTTCGCGAAACAGCCGCGCCATCTCTTCGTTGCCCAGCGGGCCTTTGTTGCGCTCCATGACGCGCTTGAGCACCTGGGCTTCGCGCTCCGGCCGGTAGAACACCGGCACTTCGCCTTCAGCCAGGGAAGCCATCTTCACCCGGGCGACTTCCTGGGCGCAGCGTGCACGCTCGCTGATCAGTTCCAGGACTTTTTCGTCCAGGGCGTCGATGCGCAGGCGCAGCGCCTTGAGTTCTTGCTCAGACATCAGCCGTGTTCCTTCTCGAACTCTGTCATGTAGGCGACCAGCGCATTGACGGCGTTGATGTCTACAGCGTTGTAGATGGAGGCGCGCATGCCGCCGACCGAGCGGTGGCCCTTGAGGTTCAGCAGGCCGCGCTCGTCGGCGCCGGCCAGGAACGGCTTGTCGAGACGGTCGTCCGCCAGGCGGAACGGCACGTTCATCCACGAGCGGTCGGATTTGTTGATCGGGTTGCTGTAGAGGCCGCTGGCGTCGATGAAGTCATACAGCGTGCGCTGTTTCACTTCGTTGAGCTTGCCGATGGCTTCGACACCGCCCTGCTCTTTCAGCCACTCGAACACCAGGCCCGACAGGTACCAGGCCAAAGTCGGCGGGGTGTTGTACATCGAGCCGTTGTCGGCCGCGACCTTGTAGTTGAGCATGGTCGGGCACAGGGAACGGGCGCGACCGAGCAGGTCTTCGCGGATGATCGCGACCAGGATGCCGCTAGGGCCGATGTTTTTCTGGGCGCCGGCGTAGATCATGCCGAAACGGGAGATATCCACAGGACGCGAGAGGATGTCCGAGGACATGTCGGCCACCAGCGGCACGTCACCGGTTTCCGGGATCCAGTTGAATTCCAGGCCACCGATGGTTTCGTTCGGCGCGTAGTGCACATAGGCCGCGTCCTTGGACAGGTTCCACTCGTTCTGGCCGGGGATCGCGAAATAGTCGTAAGGCTTGGCGGTGGCGGCAACGTTGACGTGGCCGTAGCGCGACGCTTCTTCGATGGCTTTCTGCGACCAGATACCGGTGTCGATGTAGTCGGCCTTGCCACTTTCCGGCAACAGGTTCAGCGGAATCTGCGCGAACTGCTGGCTGGCGCCGCCCTGTAGGAACAGCACTTTGTAGTTGGACGGGATGTTCAGCAGATCACGCAGGTCCTGCTCGGCCTTGGTCGCGATGGACACGAACTCATCGCTGCGATGGCTCATTTCCATGACGGACAGGCCCTTGCCATGCCAGTCGAGAAGTTCACCCTGGGCGCGCTTCAGGACCGCTTCAGGAAGCGCCGCCGGGCCGGCACAGAAGTTATAGGCTCTCTTGCTCACATCCAATCTCGCTCTGATCTGGTGGTCACTTAAATCTCTGATTTGCACCGCTCCCACAGGGCCTACCGCTCACTCAAGGCATGGATGAATCCGTGGCGAGGGAGCTTGCTCCCGCTGGGCTGCGCAGCGGCCCTCTTTGTTGTGAGCGCTTCGCACTCAAGCGGGAGCAAGCTCCCTCGCCACGATAAATCAAACAAGCCTCAAGAGAGGGGCAGCCCCATAGGGAATGTGCAGTGTCGCAAATTTTCAAACGGAACAAACAACAAGGGGGCGAATCTTCATCCGCCCCCTGTGTGTCCGCTTAGTCCTGCGGTTCTTCTTCGTCTGCGGCGGCATCGAGCTGTTGATCGCCGACGGCGTCATCGACATCGGCACCGAGGGTGCCGTCGAACGCCACGCCTTCCTCGCCTTCCAGCTCCTCGCCTTCGACTTCCGACGGCTCCTGGACCCGTTCAAGCCCGACCAGCGTTTCGTCGCTGGCGAGTTTGATCAGCGTCACGCCCTGGGTGTTACGCCCCAGGCTGGAGACCTCCGCGACACGCGTGCGCACCAGGGTGCCCTGATCGGAGATCAGCATGATCTCTTCGCCATCGAGCACCTGGACCGCGCCGACCAGACGGCCGTTACGCTCGTTGCTGACCATGGCGATCACGCCCTGGCCGCCACGCTTGTACTCGGGGAACTCACTGATGGCGGTACGCTTGCCGTAGCCCCGCGCGGAAGCGGTGAGGATCTGGCTGCCTTCTTCCGGAATCAGCATGGAAATCAGCTTCTGCCCTTCCGGCAGGCGCATGCCGCGAACACCGCGAGCGGTACGGCCCATGGCGCGAACGTCGGATTCCTTGAAGCGCGTGACCTTGCCGCCGTCGGAGAACAGCATGACTTCGCGCTCGCCGTCAGTGATGGCAGCGGAAATCAGCACGTCGCCTTCGTCCAGCTCCAGCGCGATCAGGCCGACGCTGCGCTGACGGCTGAAGGATTCCAGCGGAGTCTTCTTCACGGTGCCGTTGGCGGTTGCCATGAAGATGTAGTGGCCTTCGGTGTATTCCTCCACCGGCAGCATGGTGGTGATGTATTCACCCTCATCCAGCGGCAGCAGGTTGACCAGCGGACGACCACGGGCGGCGCGGGATGCTTCAGGGATTTCGTAGGTCTTGAGCCAGTACACCTTGCCCTTGCTGGAAAACAGGAGCAGCGTGGTGTGGCTGTTGGCGACCAGCAGGTGAGCGATGTAGTCCTCGTCCTTGACGCCAGTCGCCGACTTGCCCTTGCCGCCGCGACGCTGGGCCTGGTAGGCGGCCAGCGGCTGGGTCTTGGCGTAGCCACCGTGGGAAATCGTCACCACGCGCTCTTCTTCCGGAATCATGTCGCCCAGGGTCAGGTCGAGGCGCGCATCGAGGATCTCGGTGCGGCGCACGTCGCCGTACTCGGCGCGGATCACTTCCAGTTCTTCGCGGATCACTTCCATCAGGCGCGTGGCGCTGTTGAGGATGCGGATCAGCTCGCCGATCTGGTTGAGGATCTCCTGGTACTCGGCCAGCAGCTTCTCGTGCTCCAGACCGGTCAGGCGGTGCAGGCGCAGTTCCAGGATGGCTTGCGCCTGTTCCGGGGACAGGAAGTACTTGCCTTCGCGCAGACCGTATTGCGGGTCAAGGTTTTCCGGACGGCACGAGTCGGCGCCGGCGCGCTCGACCATCGCCACCACCGCGGTAGATTCCCAAGGGGTGCTGATCAGCGCTTCCTTGGCTTCCGACGGGGTTGGCGAGGCCTTGATCAGGGCGATGACCGGGTCGATGTTCGACAGGGCAACGGCCTGGCCTTCCAGGATGTGGCCGCGTTCGCGAGCTTTACGCAGTTCGAATACGGTCCGCCGGGTGACCACTTCGCGACGGTGACGCACGAAGGCTTCCAGCAGGTCCTTGAGGTTCAGGATCCGCGGACGGCCGTCGATCAGCGCGACGATGTTGATGCCGAACACGCTTTGCAGTTGGGTCTGGGCGTAGAGGTTGTTGAGGATCACCTCCGGCACTTCGCCACGGCGCAGCTCGATCACGACGCGCATGCCGTCCTTGTCGGACTCGTCACGCAGCTCGGTGATGCCTTCGAGTTTCTTTTCTTTCACCAGCTCGGCGATCTTCTCGATCAGGCGGGCCTTGTTCAGCTGGTACGGCAGCTCGGTGATGACGATCTGCTGGCGGCCACCGACCTTGTCGATGTCCTCGACAGTCGAGCGGGCGCGCATGTAGATGCGGCCGCGACCGGTGCGATAGGCCTCGATGATACCGGCGCGACCGTTGATGATCGCCGCCGTCGGAAAATCGGGACCGGGGATGTATTGCATCAGCTCATCGACGGACAGCTCGGGGTTGTCGATGAGGGCCAGGCAACCGTCGATGACTTCACCGAGGTTGTGCGGCGGGATGTTGGTCGCCATGCCAACGGCGATACCGCTGGAGCCGTTGACGAGCAGGTTCGGGATACGCGTCGGCATGACCGCCGGGATCATCTCGGTGCCGTCGTAGTTCGGCACCCAGTCGACGGTTTCCTTGTGCAGGTCGGCCAGCAGCTCGTGGGCCAGCTTGGTCATGCGCACTTCGGTGTATCGCATGGCCGCGGCGTTGTCGCCGTCCACCGAACCGAAGTTGCCCTGGCCATCCACCAGCAGGTAGCGCAGGGAGAACGGCTGGGCCATCCGAACGATGGTGTCGTACACGGCAGTGTCGCCGTGGGGGTGATACTTACCGATCACGTCGCCGACGACACGGGCGGATTTCTTGTACGGCTTGTTGAAGTCGTTGCCCAGTTCGCTCATTGCGAACAGCACGCGCCGGTGCACGGGCTTCAAGCCATCGCGCGCATCCGGCAGCGCCCGCCCGACGATCACGCTCATCGCGTAGTCGAGGTAGGACTGTTTCAGCTCGTCTTCGATATTGACCGGGAGGATTTCTTTGGCCAGTTCGCCCATGAGAAGCCTGATTCCTTTTTCTGGTGAAACCTCGCTACATCCAGATGGGATGAACGAAGCTCGCCGCTGCAGGACAAGTGCCGTGCAGCGACTTACGACAAATCAACGAGTTATGCCATGGATCTGCGCAGTAAAGGCCACCTCGCGAGGCAGCCTTGGAAACCGCCGGATGTTATCACAAGAGCCGCCACGCACCTATCCCCCTGATGCGCATGGTGCGTAGTTAGTTGACCGATGACAGGCTGGAACGGGACGAGAGGGGCTCAGAGGCGCTGAAACGCAGATTTTGTGGCTGGATTTGGATTTTTTCTGACTTTGCCGGCCCTATCGCGAGCAAGCTCGCTCCCACAATGGAGCCATATCGCAATCAAATGTGGGAGCGAGCTTGCTCGTGATGGGGCCAACTCAGGCGCCGAAAGCCTTCAATGCAACCGCTTGCGGCACATCAATTGGGCCATCTTGGCCGTATCCGGCCGCTCGACGATGCCCTTCTCCGTCACGATCGCATCGATCAGGTCCGCCGGGGTCACGTCGAACACCGGGTTGAACGCATCGGCATCAGCCCCGACCCGCTTGCCGCCGACTTCCAGCAGCTCGCGCCCGTCGCGCTCTTCGATCGGGATGTCATCACCGCTGGCCAGGTTCATGTCGATGGTCGAGCTCGGCGCCACCACCATGAAACGTACGCCGTGGTGCATGGCACAGACCGCCAGCTGGTAGGTGCCGATCTTGTTCGCCACGTCGCCGTTGGCGGTGATGCGGTCGGCGCCGACGATGACCCAGGTCACGCCCTTGGTCTTCATGATGTGGGCAGCGGCGGAATCGGCGTTGAGCGTCACCGGAATGCCCTCGTTCGCCAGCTCCCATGCCGTCAACCGTGACCCCTGCAGCCATGGACGGGTTTCGTCGGCGTAGACCCGTTCGACCATGCCCTCCAGAAACGCCCCGCGAATTACCCCGAGGGCCGTTCCGAAGCCGCCGGTGGCCAGGGCCCCGGTGTTGCAATGGGTCAAGATGGCCTGGGCGTTGCCCTGATGTTTGCGGATCAGGTCGACGCCAAGCTGGGCCATGGTCAGGTTGGCTTCGCGGTCACTTTCATGGATCGCAATGGCCTCGGCCTCAAGGACCGCCAGCGGTTCGGCATGCTCCTTCAAGCGTCCCAACCGGTCGCGCATGCGATCCAGCGCCCAGAACAGATTGACCGCCGTCGGCCGGGAATCGGCCAGCAAGGCGAAATCCGCTTCCAGCGCCGCTTGCCAATCGCCGCCCTCGGCCATCCGCGCCCGCGCCGCCAGCACCACGCCATAGGCGGCGCTGATGCCGATGGCCGGCGCACCGCGCACCACCATCGAACGAATGGCCTCGGCCACACCGGCCGCGCTGGTGTAGGCGATCCAGTTTTCCTCGAACGGCAAAACACGCTGATCCAGCAGGTAAAGAGCGCCATCGCGCCAATCGATGGCCTTCACCTTCTCCGCAGCCAACAGTCGATCGCGCATCCCTCACCCCGCACTCAAGAACAAAAGCCGCCGATTATAGCGATCCCTCCGCGAAGACGCTCGGGTATACTTCGTCATCCTTTATAACCCATGGAACCGTTCCACGATGCCCAAGCCTGCCGTTGCGCTCGACTTATTATTGCTGCCGACCTGGTTGGTGCCTGTCGAACCCGCCGGTGTCGTGCTCAAGGATCATGGCCTGGGCATTCGCGACGGTTGCATCGTGTTCATCGGGCCACGGGCCGAAGCCATGCAATGCGCCGCCACGGAGGTTCGCGAACTGCCCGGCATGCTGCTCAGTCCGGGCCTGGTCAATGCCCACGGTCATGCGGCAATGACATTGTTCCGTGGCCTGGCCGACGACCTGCCGCTGATGACCTGGCTCGAACAGCACATCTGGCCCGCCGAGGGTAAATGGGTCGACGAGGCTTTCGTCCGCGACGGTACTGACCTGGCGATCGCCGAACAGATCCAGGGCGGCATCACCTGTTTCTCCGACATGTACTTCTATCCCAAGGTGGCCAGCGAACGCGTGCATAACAGCGGCATCCGCGCGCAGATCGCCATTCCGATCCTCGACTTTCCGATCCCCGGCGCCGCCAGCGCCGACGAAGCCATTCGTCAGGGCATCGAATTGTTTGGCGACCTCAAGCACCATCCGCGGATCAAAGTCGCATTCGGCCCTCACGCCCCGTACACCGTCGGCGATGAGAACCTGGAAAAGATCCGCGTGATCGCCGAGGAACTGGACGCGGCCATCCACATGCATGTTCATGAAACCGCCTTCGAAGTGCAGCAGGCTGTGGATAACACTGGCGAGCGGCCGATGGCCCGGTTGGCGCGCGTTGGCCTGCTGGGGCCGCGCTTCCAGGCGGTGCACATGACCCAGGTCAGCGACGAGGACCAGGCGCTGCTGGTAGAACACAATTGCAGCGTGATCCATTGTCCGGAATCGAATCTGAAGCTGGCCAGCGGTTTCTGCCCGGTGGAACGCCTGTGGCAGGCCGGCGTCAACGTCGCGGTCGGCACCGATGGCGCGGCGAGCAACAACGACCTCGATCTGCTGGGCGAAACCCGCACCGCCGCCCTACTGGCAAAGGCTGTCGCCGGTTCGGCCACGGCCCTGGACGCGCACCGGGCGTTGCGCATGGCCACGCTCAATGGCGCCCGCGCGCTGGGCATCGAGGCGATCGTCGGCTCGCTGGAAGTCGGCAAGGCCGCCGACCTGGTGGCCTTCGACCTGTCCGGCCTGGCGCAGCAGCCCATCTATGACCCGGTGTCGCAACTGATCTACGCCACCGGCCGCCATTGCGTGAAACATCTCTGGGTGGCCGGCAAGCCGTTGCTGGAAGATGGCCGCCTGACGCGCATGGACGAATCGCAACTGATCGCCACCGCCCAGGACTGGGGCCGTCGGGTCAGCGGCCAGAACGAATAGCACACCCCTTGAGCCACGGCTCGGGGCAAATGATTTTTCAAGTTTTTCGAGGAACTGCACATGAGCAACGTCGACCACGCTGAAATTGCCAAGTTCGAGGCCCTGGCCCATCGCTGGTGGGACCGTGAAAGCGAATTCAAGCCGCTGCACGACATCAACCCGCTGCGCGTCAACTGGATCGACGAGCGCGTCGGCCTGGCCGGCAAGAAAGTCCTCGACGTCGGCTGTGGTGGCGGCATCCTCAGTGAAGCCATGGCCCTGCGCGGCGCTACCGTAATGGGCATCGACATGGGCGAGGCGCCGCTGGCAGTGGCGCAACTGCATCAATTGGAGTCCGGCGTCAGCGTCGAATACCGGCAGATCACCGCCGAAGCCCTGGCTGAGGAAATGCCCGGCCAGTTCGACGTGGTCACCTGCCTGGAAATGCTCGAACACGTACCGGACCCGTCATCGGTGATCCGAGCCTGCTTCCAGATGGTCAAGCCTGGCGGCCAGGTGTTCTTCTCCACCATCAACCGCAACCCGAAGGCGTACCTGTTCGCAATCATCGGCGCCGAATACATCATGAAGCTGCTGCCACGCGGCACCCACGACTTCAAGAAATTCATCCGGCCTTCGGAGCTGGGCGCCTGGAGCCGCATGGCCGGGCTGACCGTCAAGGACATCATCGGCCTGACCTACAACCCGCTGACCAAGCACTACAAACTGGCCGCCGATGTGGACGTCAACTACATGATCCAGACCCTGCGCGAGGAATAAGTCGATGCGTCTCAAAGCGGTTCTCTTCGACATGGACGGCACGCTGCTCGACACCGCGCCAGACTTCATCGCCATCTGCCAGGCCATGCGCGCCGACCGTGGCCTGCCGCCGATGAACACCCAGCACATCCGCGACGAGATTTCCGGCGGCGCCCGGGCGATGGTCGCAGTGACGTTCTCCATGGACCCGGAATCGCCGGGTTTCGAGGAGTTGCGCCAGGAGTTCCTCGACCGCTACCTCAAGGGTTGCGCGGTCCACAGCCATCTGTTCGATGGGATGGCCGAAGTACTGGCCGATATCGAGGCGGCGAATCTCATCTGGGGCGTGGTCACCAACAAGCCGGTGCGCTTCGCCGAGCCGATCATGCAGCAGTTGGGCCTGGCCGAGCGGTCGAAAGTGCTGGTCTGCCCCGACCATGTGAAAAACAGCAAACCGGACCCCGAGCCGCTGATTCTCGCTTGCAAGATGCTCGACCTCGACCCGGCCAGCGTGCTGTTCATCGGCGACGACCTACGGGACATCGAGTCCGGCCGCAGCGCCGGGACCAAGACCTGCGCGGTGACCTATGGCTACATCCACCCGGACGACAACCCCAAGCACTGGGGCGCGGATGTGGTAATCGACCATCCCCTGGCGCTGCGCGAAGTGCTGGATAACGCGTTGTGCAGTTGCTGACCTCGTTCGGCGAAATTGCTCTTGTGGCGAGGGAGCTTGCTCCCGCTGGACCGCAGCGGTCCCGAGTCTGGCGACGACTTCGTCGCCGAGCGGGAGCAAGCTCCCTCGCCACGAAAAGCTCATCTGCCATGACGACTCTGCGTGACAAGTACGTGCTGCCATTTGTTGAGGTTTTTTATGTTTGACTACTCCGCCCGCCCCGACCTGCTCGAGGGCCGGATCATCCTGGTCACCGGTGCCGGTCGCGGTATTGGCGCCGCCGCCGCCAAGGCCTATGCCGCCCATGGCGCCACCGTGTTGTTGCTGGGCAAGACCGAAGCCAACCTGACCCAGGTCTATGATGAAATCGAGGCGGCTGGTCATCCGCAGCCAGCGGTGATCCCCTTCAATCTCGAAACCGCCTTGCCCCATCAATACGATGAACTGGCGGCAATGATCGAGACCGAATTCGGCCATCTGGACGGCCTCCTGCACAACGCCTCGATCATCGGCCCGCGCACGCCGCTGGAACAGCTTTCCGGCGAGAACTTCATGCGGGTGATGCAAGTGAACGTCAACGCCATGTTCATGCTCACCAGCACCTTGCTGCCGTTGCTCAAACTGTCCAAGGATGCATCGGTGGTGTTCACGTCCAGCAGCGTCGGTCGCAAGGGCCGGGCCTATTGGGGCGCTTATGGCGTGTCCAAGTTCGCCACCGAGGGGCTTATGCAGACCCTGGCCGACGAAGTCGACACCGTAGCGCCGGTGCGCTCCAACAGCATCAACCCCGGCGCCACCCGCACCAGCATGCGCGCACAGGCCTATCCGGGAGAAAATCCGCTGAACAACCCGACGCCCGAAGAAATCATGCCGGTGTACCTGTACCTCATGGGCCCGGACAGTACCGGCGTCAACGGCCAGGCTTTCAACGCGCAGTAAGCGCCAGACTCGACGTCGCGGCGGTTTGCCGTCGCGGCGCGCCTCTCTTCGATCCCCCGGCCAGGCGAAACGCCAAAGCCCTGCCGCCCGTTGCTCACGCTACGAGCCTGCAACTTATTGATTCGTCGACAAGTTTTATCACTATGAACTGAATGGCACGACTTTCGCTCTAATCCATTCAAACACGCCGTGTCCGGCGAGTCGGGACATTGGGACGAGACCTCCGCCAGCACAGCGAAGCGGACTAGACTCAACTCAGTGTCCTTCGGGACTGATGGATCAGTACGACGCGCAGCCCAGAGCCGCTTCACCCCCGCCGGTCAGGACCGATTCAGTTCAGGGGCTCACGCCATATGAAAACGCCCACGCAGACCAATGCTATTGATTTCGACAGCGCCAAGTTGCAGCGCCTGGGCCTCACCCAGCCGTCGGCGCTCGTGACGCGGCCGATCAGCCTGACGCAGCTGCGCCAGCAATTGGGCCAGCAGTTGCAGACCAGCCTGGAGCCGCAAAGGATTCTCGGTTTGTTCTTCCGTGAAATCCAGCGGCTGGTGCCTCTGGACACACTGGTTTACCAGCACAAACCCAGCGATCTGCGCCTGGAGTTTGGCCAGCGCGGGCACCACAACCTCAGCTACAACCTCAGCCATGAGGGCGAGCATCTGGGTGAGCTGGTGTTTCGGCGCAACCAGCGCTTCAGCAGCGCGGAACAGAGCGACCTGGAGTCAATCCTGTCGGCGCTGTTTTTCCCGCTGCGTAACGCACTGCTCTACCGCGCCGCCACCCAGAGCGCCCTGCGCGATCCACTGACCGGCACCGGCAACCGCATTGCCATGGACCAGACGCTGGAGCGGGAAATCGACATGGCCAGGCGGCATATGCAGCCGCTGTCGTTGCTGATGCTGGACATCGACCATTTCAAACGCATCAACGACAGCCATGGGCACGGGGTCGGCGACGAAGTACTCAAGGCCGTTGCCGACTCGATCAAGGGCCAGTTGCGCAATGTGGATATGGTGTTCAGATTCGGTGGTGAGGAATTCCTGATCCTGCTGGCCAACACCAGCCGGGAAGCGGCAGCCATGGTCGGTGAACGACTGCGTTATGCCGCCCAGGCCCAGGATTATTTTGCCGACGGCACGAGGATCGAATTGACGGTGAGCCTGGGCTGCGCGACGTTGCTGCCGGGCGAGTCCGCTGAAAGTCTCGTGCGCCGGGCGGACAATGCGCTGTATGTAGCCAAGCGCGAGGGGCGGAACCGGTTGGCGATGGCGGGCTGAAACCAGGCCTCTCTGCTGGCCGACACACCGCTTTCGCGAGCAGGCTCGCTCCCACCCAGCACCGCAAAACCAATGTGGGAGCGAGCCTGCTCGCGAAGAGGCCGGACCAGTCAACGCAAGGTTGTCAGGCAGACCGCTATCGCGAGCAAGCTCGCTCCCACAGGGTGAAGCTATCGGGTATCAGTTACTGGCCAGCGCCAGCCGTTCACGGCCAGCCGAGGCTTTTTCGCCAGCGCCCGAGTGTTCCAGCTGCATGCACCTTTCCAGAAACAGATACATGTAGTCGTAGCTCTTGCAAACGGCCTGGCGCAGTTCCATCTGGAGCGCCTTGCTCGGGTTCATACCCGCCAGCGTACAGATGATTTCCAGCGCTTCCCACGGGTGGGCATCGTCATACTGGGCATGCATCTTCAGCCACTTCATGGCCCGCTTGCGATCTTCCTCGGCGAACGCCGACGCATAGACACCGGTAGAGCAGACCAGTGCCGACCACTCCCCGGTCGCCCCCTCGATGGCGTAATTGGTCGCGGCAATAGCCACGATCAGCGAGTCCGCCGAACTGGTGTGCCAGCACCAATGGCTCAACGCATGAAGCTCAGGCGGCACCTGCTGCGCCTGCAGGTCTTCGAGCGTCACGCCGTGAGCAGCGCTCCAGTTGACCCAATAATCGGCATGATTGAGCTCGACACGAATGTTGCGCATCAACCAACGACGCGCCATGTCCTCGCCGGGGTGGCGGGCGAAGCGGGTCTTGGTGAGGTTCTGTGCCATGTACAAGGCGAACTGTTCGACGACCGGCCAACCACCGATGAGGTAGTGGCGCATGGTCTTGGCGCTGAGCTTGTTGTCGCGCATGCGTTGATACAGTTCGTGTTCGACAACCCGGCGCTTGCTCTCGCTGCAGTCGGCAATGAGCTGCTGTGCCCATTGTGGATAACTGGCGGCGTCCATGAGCGGGCCTGTTCGGTTGAATGTGTCGATCACTGTCGGGCTCCTTCTGATTGTGATTTTTTTCGGATCAACAAGAGGTTCAGCGAAACGTGCCGGGGGCCTTGAACAACAGTGGCTGAGGCCTGGCCGGCCGGCATTGCAACGTGTCACAAGTAAACAGTTGTGGACGCTCGATGACATAACCCTGGGCGAAATCCACGCCGATTTCCAACAATGCCTGTTCGATCTGAGTCGTTTCCACGAACTCGGCAATGGTGCGCTTCCCCATGACATGGCCGATGTGATTGATCACCTCGACCATTGCCCGGTTAATCGGGTCGTCCAGCATATCCTTTACGAAACTCCCATCGATCTTCAGGAAGTCTACAGGTAAATGTTTCAAGTAAGCGAATGAAGACATTCCGGCACAAAAGTCATCCAGCGAGAAGTAACAACCCAAGCTCTTGAGTTCGTTTATAAAACGAATCGCGCTGCCCAGATTTGAAATGGCACTGGTCTCGGTGATTTCAAAACAAATCATTTCCGGGGGAATCGAGTAGGCAGCGAACTGTTTACGCAGGAAATCCAGGAACGCCTGATCGCCAATGGTGGTGCCTGACAGGTTGATCGCACACATGGCCAACGGACCTTGCCGCGACTCATTCAGGCATTGGCGAATGATCTTGAATACGTTCTCCACGACCCAACGGTCCAGCGAGGTCATCAAGCCGTAACGCTCCGCCGCCGGAATGAAGCTGTCCGGCAGGATCATTCGCCCTGCCTCGTCATGCAGGCGCAACAGGATCTCGATATGCCCGCCATCGTGGTCACCCGGGCCCAACGCGGCGATTTCCTGGGCGTAGAGGCAGAAACGGTTTTCCTCCAGCGCCATGTGCAAGCGCTGCACCCAGGCCATTTCGCCAAAACGCAGGGACAACTCCGAGTCGTCGGCATGGTAGACCTGGACCCGGTTGCGCCCTTTCTCCTTGGCCATATAGCAGGCCATGTCCGCGGCCCGCAATGAGGCTTCCAGCGTCGTCGGGCTTTGGGCGATGTGCACCAGGCCGATGCTCACGGTGGTCACGAATGGCCGGCCTTTCCAGACAAAATGCAGGTTCTGCACAGTCTGGCGCAGGCCCTCGGCGATCTTTTCCGCCGCCTCGGGCGAGCAGTTTTCCAGCAGGATGCCGAACTCGTCCCCGCCCAGCCGGGCAAGCGTGTCGTTTTCCCGCAGCCCCGATTGCAGCAAGGCACAGATGTGTCGCAGCAACTCGTCGCCCGCCGCGTGGCCGCAGGTGTCGTTGACCAGCTTGAACTGGTCCAGGTCGAGAAACATCAACGCGTGGCGCCCGACCTGGCGCGTGAGGTTGTGCAGGGCCTGCTCGAGGCGGTATTCAAATTCCCGGCGGTTCGCCAGGCCGGTCAGGGCGTCGTGGGTAGCCTGCCATGACAGGTTGGCAATGTACTGGCGCTCCTGGGTCATGTCATGCAGCACCAGCACCGCGCCGCTGACTTTGCCGGCATGACGGATCGGCGCCCCCACCAGGGTCACCGACACCGTGCTGCCGTCGAGTCGCTGGATCAACTTGGAATGCTCGCTGCCGCCGCCGAGTCGTCCGCTGAGGATGTGCTCGATCAAGGTCAGGCCTTCGGTCTGGGCATTGTCGTCGAGCAGGTTGAACAGCGCCGCCAGGGGCAGCCCGGTGGCGTGTTCGGCTTTCCAGTGGGTCATCGCTTCGGCAGCGGGATTCATATACGCAATGGCGCCTTCGACGTCGGTGGTGATCACGCCATCGCCAATCGATTGCAGGGTGATCTGCGCCCGCTCCTTCTCCAGTTGCAGCGCATTGGCGAAGACCTGCCGCTGCGCCAGTAATTTGTGCGTGCGCAATAGCGCCAGCACGATCAATCCCAGCGCGGTGGCAAAATTGGTCACCAGCAACAGGCGCAGGATAAATCGCGATCCTTCGCCCAGCGCGTCGCTGAATGCCTTCGCGGCAGGGGTAACGGAATCGTTGATGGCGAAAATCTGCGCTTTCCAGCCGCGGACATCGGCCTCGGAGGCTTCTCCCGCCGTGATGCTGCGATGCATCTGCCGGGCGACGTTATCCAGTTCGGTCAGGTAACCATCGCCAACCGTCCACAGATCGATGGCTTCTTCCAGATAGCTGAAATGGCGAAAGTTGAGGTACAACCAGATCAGGCTGGCCACGTCGTCCGGATGATTGCCGCCTTGGAGAATCCCGACCCGCGCCGCTTCGAGATCCGGCGGCTGGCGATCCAGGGCCACGCGTAGATCGTGTCCACCCTCGGGCACGGCGATGGCTTGCTGGTATTTGCGAAAGATCGCCTCGTCACGGCTGTCGGCGTAAAGATTGAGGTAATAGATGGCGTCTTTCTGGCCCTTGGACCAAAGGCTCTCCCCCGCCACGTAGCCGCGAACTGCGGATAGGACATAAAGGCTGACGCCTCCTAGCAATGCTTGAAATAGCACGACGGCGATAAAGGGCCAGACGATGCCCAACAACCGAGGCGTTCCGAGAGTCCGCTTTTGCTTCATGAGGTCCCTTGCACAGGCATTGCCAATAGAGCACCCGCGAGAATTCCGTTCCTGACTCAACAGCCTAGGCTAGTTTTCGACCCTTCGAAGGACTGGATGTTCGGATCGCCCGGCTCAGGATGGAGATTTGGAAAAATCGACGGATTTGGCTGATTTTTTTCCGATACTAAGCACAGAAAAGTGCACGAAACTCAAGGTCGCTGTATTTGTTGCAAATGACCGTAGAGCCGGGCGTACAGGCCACCCTCGGCAATCAGCTGCAAGTGGTCGCCGTCTTCGGCGATCTGCCCGCCGTCGAACACCAATACCCGGTCAGCCTGTTTCACCGCCGACAACCGATGGGCGATGATCAACGTGGTGCGCCCGCTCAGGAACCGCGCCAACGCCTGGTGAAGGTTGTATTCCGTAGCCGCGTCCAGCGCCGACGTAGCTTCGTCGAGAATCACCACGCGCGGATCGGCCAGGACCATGCGGGCGATCGCCAGTCGCTGGCGTTGCCCGCCCGACAGCCTTACGCCGGAACGCCCGACGATGCTCTCCAGCCCCATCGGAAGCGCCCGCACTGTTTCGTCCAGTTGGGCAATCGCCAGGGCTCGCCAGCAAGCCTCATCGCTGCGCTCGCGGCCCATGGACAGATTGGCGCGCACCGTGTCGTTGAACAGCGCAGGATGTTGCAGGACCACCGCGACATGTTCGCGGATGGTTTCCAAGCCGATTTCCTCTTGGGTGGCGCCACCAAAGCGGATGCTGCCGGACTGTGGCGTGTAGAGCCCCAGCAGCAGTTGCACCAGGGTACTTTTGCCGCCCCCGCTGGCCCCGACGATGGCGACCTTTTCCCCCGGCGAAATGGACAGGTTCAATTGGTCGAGCACCTTTTCCTCGCCATAACCGAAGCTGAGCCCCTGGATGTCGATGCCCACGGTGTCGCGCCCCTTGAAGGGATCGACGCCACCGCTGTACTGGGGCTCGTCGGCGCGGGCCAGCAGTTCGTTGATACGGTTCAATGCCCCACCCGCCGCGTAGTAGGCGTACTGCAAATTAAGCAGTTGCTCGACCGGGCCGATCATGAACCACAGGTAGCTGAACACCGCGAGCATCTGGCCGATCGACAGGTCGGAGAACAGCACGGTAAGCATGGCCGCCGCGCGAAAAATATCGATGCCGAACTGGAACAGCAAACCACTGGCGCGGTTCGAGGCGTCGGTTTTCCACTGCGAGCTCACCGCGTAGTCGCGCACTTCCCGGGCGCGCGTGCCCAGGCGTCCAAGGAAAAACCCCTGGCGATTGCCGGCGCGCACTTCCTGGATCGCATCCAGGGTTTCGGTCAGGGCCTGGGTGAAGCGCGAGGTGCTGTCATTCTCCAGCTTCTTGAGGTGCTTGACCCGTTTGCCCAACTGCACCGTGGCGTAGATCACCAGCGGGTTGAACAGCAGGATCAGCAGTGCCAGTTTCCAATGCATCCATACCAGGATGCCCGCGGTGCCTACCAGGGTCAGCATCGCCACCAGGAACCGGCTCAGGGTTTCGCCAACAAATTTGTCGAGGGTGTCCAGGTCGGTGACCAGGTGCGTCGTCACCGTGCCGCTGCCCAGGCTTTCGTATTCGCCAAGGGAAATCCGCTTGAGGCGCTCGATCAACCGGATGCGGATGCGATAGACGATGTCCTTGGCGAGACTGGCGAACAGCCGCGCCTGCAACACGTTGAACAGCAATGCGCCGCAGCGCAGGGCCAGGGTCACCAGCAACATCAATCCGATGTAGCCGGCAGCGCTCTGCCAAGCGCTCGGCAACGCCTGGTTCATGACCTTCAATGCCGCGTCGCCGTGGCCCAGCAGCACTTCGTCCACCAGCAGCGGCAGCAACAACGGAATCGGCACGCTGCACAACGTCGCCAGCACGGCGACGCCGTTGGCGATCCACAGGGCTTTTTTGTGCGTAAGGGCCAGGTGACGGATTTCCGTCCAGCTCAACCGGTCGATGCGCCGCGAGGTCGATGCGTCATCATCGGGCAGGTCAGGCACAGGCCGCACGCTCCAGCCAGCGCCCCAGCAATGGCGACAGCTGGTCCAACGGTTGGTAGCCGTTGGTCAGCAAGGCCAACTGGCCGTCCCGTTCGGCCAGCATCGTAGGGAATCCGGCGATGCCAAGGTCTTGCACCCAGGTGAAGTCGGCGGCGGTGGCGGCATGCTGGTCGGCGCGGTCGAATGCCGCGGCAAACTCGATGCGTGGCAGCCCGGCCTGTTCGGCCAGTTCCACCAGGACGCTGGCGTGGGTCACGTCGCGGCCTTGTACATAAAACGCCTGCTGGATCAGCTTCAGTAACTGCCAGGCCAGGTCCGGCGCCAGGCTGCGGGCCGTCACCAAGGCGCGGCATGCGGGTTCGGTGTCGTAGACAAAACCGTCCGGCAACGCGCCTTCAAGCTTGAACGGCTGGCCGGTGGCCTGGGTAACGGCCTGCCAGTGTTCGAGAATGTAGCGTCGGGTCGTCGGCTCGAGAGCCGAACCGCTGCCGGTGCGCAAGCCGCCCACCACCAGGTGCAACTCCACGCCCGCCGCCTGCGCCTGCTCGGCCAACGCTTCGGCCACGGGGGCGAAGCCCCAGCACCAGGAACACATCGGGTCCATCACATACAGTAGGCGCGACGCCATGGCTCAAGCCTCGGAAGATGATTGCCTGTAGTTGTAGCCGATCGGATGCGGCATGTTGCGCGCCTTGGCCAGTTCGATCTGCTTTTGCCGGTCGATGGCGCTGCGGCGGGTCTTTTCGCTCAGCTTGTCCCAGCAATGCGGGCAACTGATGCCTGGCGAATAATGCTCCGAAGCACGATCCTCTGCGCTGATCGGGGTGCGACAGGCATGGCACTGATCGTAGTCGCCTTCGCTGAGATCGTGGCGCACGGTCACGCGGTTGTCGAAGACAAAGCAGTCGCCGCGCCATTTGGTTTCTTCCTGAGGCACCTCTTCGAGGTATTTGAGGATCCCGCCCTTGAGGTGGTAGACCTCTTCGAAACCCTCATTGAGCATGAAGCTCGAGGCTTTTTCACAGCGAATGCCACCGGTGCAGAACATCGCGACTTTCTTGTGCCGGGCCGGGTCGAAGTTGGCTTTGATGTACTCGGGAAACTCGCGGAAGCTGGCGGTCTTGGGATCGATAGCGCCTTCGAAGGTACCGATGGAGACTTCATAGTCGTTGCGCGTGTCGATCAGCAGCACTTCCGGATCGCTGATCAGCGCGTTCCAGTCTTGCGGTTCGACATAGGTGCCGACCCGCTTGTTCGGGTCCACGCCTTCTACGCCGAGGGTAACGATCTCTTTCTTGAGCTTGACCTTGGTGCGGTAGAACGGCTGCTCGTCGCAGTACGACTCCTTGTGGTCGATGTCGTCCATGCGCGGGTCGTTCTTGAGCCAGGCCATCAGCCCGTCGATGCCTTCGCGGGTGCCGGAAACGGTACCGTTGATGCCTTCCTCGGCAATCAGCAAGGTTCCTTTGATGCCGTTGTCGAGCATCGCCTTGAGCAGGGGCTCACGCAGCTCGACGTAATCTTCCAGGGTGACGAACTTATACAGTGCCGCCACGACAATCGGTGGTGTCATGGGTATCTCTCCAGGTGGCTACCCTCGCAAAGGGTGAACCGGATGCGAAAAAAAACGCGCCGGGGTGAGCGGCGCGTTGCGGATTCTAGCAAAAACCATGTGGCTTTAGGAGCGAGAGCCTTTGTGGCGAGGGAGCTTGCTCCCGCTGGGGTGCGCAGCAGCCCCCGAAAGCTGATCGGGATCAGCCTGACACACCGCGTTGATTGGCTTTGGGGCCGCTTCGCAGCCCAGCGGGAGCAAGCTCCCTCGCCACGAAAAGCTCATTTGCGTCAAATATCAGTGCTTACTGCCACCGGCACAGGTCGGCGATGCCGGGGCTGCGTCGACCTGGGCCCATTCTTCAGGCGTGTAGGTGTGCAGCGCCAGCGCATGGAATTCGCCCATCAGTTCGCCCAACGTGCCGTAGACCTTCTGGTGTCGCTTGACCCGATTGAGCCCCTCGAACTGCTGGCTGACCACCACTGCCTTGAAGTGGGTCTCAAGCCCACGGCTGTGCATGTGGCTTTCATCGAGCACTTGCAGGTGCTCGGGCTGCAGCAGCCCGAGGGTCGATTCAATGCGTTGTTGCATGCTCATGCCAGGGCTCCGCTTATGGCTTTTTCTTGGCCGGGGCGGCGGTTTTCGGCTCGAGCTCGGCGGTCATGTCGGCCAGTAGCTTGTTGACTACCGGCACCGCGCTTTCCAGCTTGGCCTGGGTCAGTTGCGCCGATTGCTGGGTCAGCTGCGGCATTTTTTCCAGGACTTTCTTACCCAGGGGAGACTGATAGAAGGAAACCAGGTCCTTGAGCTCCGATTCGCTGAAATTGGAAGTGTAGAGCTTGACCATGTCCGGCTTGAGCTTGTTCCAGCCGATCGCCTGGTCCAGGGCGGCATTGGCCTTGGCCTGGTACGTTTCCAGGGTGGCTTTTTTCGACTCGGGAGCCTTGGTCTGCTCAAAGCGCTGGGCAAACATCTGCTGTACCTGCATGTACACCGGGGTACCCAGCTTGTCAGCGTGCGCCAGGGTCAGGAACGCTTCGGCACTGGCGTTGTGGCTGGCGGTATCGGCAAGAACAGGGCCGCTGGCACACACCAGAGCAACTGCGGTACAGATGGCACGAAGACGGGTCATCGAGTTTCCTTTTCTAACAGGCGAGGTAAAACCCCAAGGGCGACCATTCTGCGCCTAAAAAACGCCGGGGCTCAACCCTGTACTTGGCTCGACTGATTGACGGGCCGAACCGGCCAGCCCTAGATTGAGGGAACCGGTGACGCCCGTCAGGGCCTAAACTGCGCATTCAGCCCTACAGGAGTTTGACCCGATGAGCCGTATCGAAACCGACAGCCTTGGCCAGGTTGAAGTCCCGGATGAAGCCTATTGGGGCGCCCAGACACAGCGCTCGATGATCAACTTTGCCATTGGCAACGAACGCATGCCGCTGTCGGTGCTGCATGCCCTGGCGCTGGTCAAGAAAGCCGCCGCGCGGGTCAACGACCGCAATGGCGACTTGCCCGCCGACATCGCCCGCCTGATCGAACAGGCGGCCGACGAGGTGCTGGCCGGCCAGCATGACGATCAGTTTCCCCTGGTGGTCTGGCAGACCGGCAGCGGAACCCAGAGCAACATGAACGTCAACGAGGTGATTGCCGGGCGCGCCAACGAGCTCGCGGGCAACCCCCGAGGCGGCAAGAGCCCGGTGCATCCCAACGACCATGTCAACCGGTCCCAGAGCTCCAACGACTGCTTCCCCACCGCCATGCACATCGCCGCCGCCCAGGCCGTGTACCAGCAATTGCTGCCGGCCATCAGCGAGTTGTCCGGCGGCCTCGCGGAACTGGCGGCGCGCCACATGAAACTGGTCAAGACCGGCCGCACCCACATGATGGATGCCACGCCGATCACGTTCGGCCAGGAACTGTCCGCCTTCATTGCCCAACTCGACTACGCCGAGCGGGCGATCCGCGCTTCGTTGCCGGCGGTCTGCGAGCTGGCCCAGGGCGGCACGGCGGTGGGTACCGGGCTGAATTCGCCGCATGGTTTCGGCGAAGCGATTGCCGCTGAACTCGCGGCGCTGTCCGGGCTGCCGTTTGTCACCGCGCCGAACAAGTTCGCCGCACTGGCAGGTCATGAACCGCTGACCACGTTGTCCGGCGCGTTGAAAACCCTGGCCGTGACGCTGATGAAAATCGCCAATGACCTGCGCCTGCTGGGCTCCGGGCCACGGGCGGGATTTGCCGAAGTGAAATTGCCGGCCAACGAACCGGGCAGCTCCATCATGCCTGGCAAGGTCAACCCGACCCAGTGTGAAGCCTTGTCGATGCTGGCGTGCCAGGTATTGGGCAATGACGTGGCGATCGGTTTTGCCGCCAGTCAGGGACACTTGCAGTTGAACGTGTTCAAGCCGGTGATCATCCACAACCTGCTGCAATCAATCCGCCTGCTGGCCGATGGCTGCAGCAACTTCCAGCAGCACTGCATCGCCGGCCTCGAACCGGATGCCGAGCAGATGGCCGCGCACCTGGAGCGTGGTCTGATGCTGGTGACGGCGCTGAATCCGCATATCGGCTACGACAAGTCAGCGGAGATCGCCAAGAAAGCCTACGGCGAAGGGCTGACGCTACGGGAGGCAGCGGTGCAGCTGGGGTACCTGACCGACGAAGAGTTCGACGCCTGGGTCAGGCCGGAGAACATGCTGGAGGCAGGTGGCCAGGGCTGAGTTGTGCGTTGATCAATAGCCCGCCATCGCGAGCAAGCTCGCTCCCACAAGGAATTTGTGTGAACCGCGCTATCGCATCCACCCAAGCTCCACTGTGGGAGCGAGCTTGCTCGCGATGAGGCCGGCAGGCTCGACATCACTGTGCCTGACAGCCCGATCCCACAAGGGCTAACGCCCCAGCGCCAGGCGTTCGCGCCGGGCCCTGAGCCCGGCGATGAGCGATGGCCCCAGCGCCACCAGCGCCGACCCCAATACCACCAGCACTGCCCCACCGTAACCCAGCAGATTGATCTGCTCGGCATGCACATAGTCGGGCCACCACCAGGCAGCCATCGCCACGGCCGCGAAGGTCACCAGCGGCGTGATCGCCAGCGTCGCGCTGACCCGCGAGGCTTCCCAATGCGCCAACGCCTCGGCGAACGCGCCATAGGCAATCAGCGTGTTGAGACAGCAGGCCAGCAATAGCCAGCCTTGCAGCGGGCTCAGTTGCAACGCTTCCAGTGGATGCACCCACGGCGTGAGCAACAGCGCGCAGAACAGGTAGATCACCATCATCACTTGCAGTGAATTCCACACCGTCAGCAATTGCTTCTGGCCCAGGGCATAGAACGTCCAGACAGTCGAGGCCAGCAACACCAACAGAACGCCGGCGGTGTACTCGCTCAGGGATGTAAGCAATTCGACGAGGCGCTGATTGAAGAACAGCGCAAAACCGATCAGCAGCACCAGCAAACCAATGCCCTGCCCCACGCTGAAACGCTCCTTGAATACAAACAGACTGGCGACCAGCAACATGATCGGCCCCATCTGCACCACCAGTTGGGCGGTGCCGGGGCTCAGGCGGTTCAGGCCCATCAGGTACAGCACATAATTGCCCACCAGCCCCAGCACCGCCATGCCTACCAGCCAACCGCCACGGGGGCCGAGCACCTTGCGGCTGGGCAGGCGTCGGGTTGCCGCCAGGTAGATGAACAGCAGGCCACCGGACACCGTCAGCCGAAACCAGGTCACCGTTACCGGATCCATCACCTGCAGCACTTGCTTGAGCTTGATCGGCAGGATTCCCCACAACAAGGCGGTCAGCAGGGCGAGGAACAGGCCGTAGACCCAGCGACCGGACGATATGTGCATGCAACCCTCGAAGCCAATACATGAACGAGCATTCTAGGTCCGAATCGCTCGGCAACACAGGGACAGTTGGCGCTGCGACGCTGATGGAATTGTAAGGGTCGTAGCCGTCGATCGGCTGGACAGGCGCAAAACGGCGGCACCACATATGCTCAATTGAAACGACCACGCAGCCCCCAATGGAGACCGAAATGCCTGGAACGCGCGCCGAAGATACAGATGCTCCCAAGACGATTTACCGCAGCAGCGATCGGATCGTCCGGGAAAATGGCAAGTTCTATTTCGATACGCGCGAAGGCACCCAGGAAGGTCCGTTCGAAAGCCGCGAGGCTGCGGAGCGGGAGATAGCAGCGTATATCCAGCGGATGCTGCAGCTGACCAAGGTTGCCAGCTAAGCAGAAAAACCCGTGGCGAGGGAGCTTGCTCCCGCTGGGCCGCGAAGCGGCCCCCTACGGTTTACCCCAGGAAAAAAGCGGCGACTGCTTCGCAGCCGAGCGGGAGCAAGCTCCCTCGCCACGAAAGGCTGCGTTTATCTGACCGCCTCGAACAACCCCGTTGCCCCCATCCCGCCGCCCACGCACATGGTCACGACGCCGTAGCGCAGGCTGCGCCGTTGCAGCTCCCGCACCAGATGCCCAACCTGCCGCGAGCCGGTCATGCCGAACGGGTGACCGATGGAAATCGAGCCGCCGTTGACGTTGTATTTCTCGTTATCGATCTCCAGCCTATTGCGGCTGTACAGGCACTGGGATGCAAACGCTTCGTTGAGCTCCCACAAATCGATATCGCCGATCTGCAAACCCTTGGCCTGGAGCAATCTGGGCACCGAGAACACCGGGCCGATGCCCATCTCGTCCGGCTCGCAACCGGCCACGGTAAAGCCACGGAAAAATGCCTTGGGCTTGAGCCCCAACGCCAGGGCTTTTTCCAGGCTCATCACCAGGGTCATCGAGGCGCCATCGGATAACTGCGAAGAGTTGCCCGCCGTCACCGAACCGTCTTCGGCGAACACCGGTTTCAGCCCGGCCAGGCTTTCATAGGTGGTATCGGGGCGGTTGCAATCATCGCGATCAACCACCCCGTCAACGATCTGCACCGCACCGGTGGTCTTGTCCTCGACCCGATATTTCACCGCCATCGGCACGATTTCATCGTCGAACAGCCCGGCTGCCTGGGCCCGGGCAGTGCGCTGCTGGCTCTGCAAGGCGTAGCGGTCCTGCTCATCGCGGCTGACCTGGTAACGGCGCGCGACGATCTCGGCGGTCTGGCCCATGGGGAAGTAGATCCCCGGCACCTGTTCCTTGAGCAAGGGGTTGATCAGGTTGTCAGTGTTGACGCTTTTCATCGTCAGGCTGATGGATTCCACGCCACCGGCGACGATGATCTCGCTGCAGCCGGAGGCGATCTGGTTGGCGGCGATGGCGATGGCTTGCAGGCCCGAGGAACAGAAGCGGTTCAGTGTCATCCCGGCCGTGCCGATGCCCAGCTGCGAGAGCACCGCTACGTTGCGCCCGATGTTGTAGCCTTGGGCGCCTTCGTTGGAACCGGCGCCGACGATGCAGTCCTCGACGCTGGCCGGGTCGATATCGTTACGCGCCAGCAACGCGTTGACGCAATGGGCCGCCATGTCGTCCGGGCGGGTCATGTTGAACTTGCCGCGAAAGGACTTGGCCAGGCCGGTCCGTACGCTGTCGACGATCACCACTTCACGCATGGCGGTTACCTCATTGTTGTTATCGGTTCAGGAGTGGATTCGAGGATAAATCCAGCCCATAACCGAACGCGACAATCATTCACCCCGCGTATGCGCCGCCATCGGCCTATTTCTTTTTGCGCGCCTGCCTGGCGGAACGTTCGAACGCGGCCTCCAGCGCGTCGTTGAGCGTACGCAATACCTTGACCCGGGCCCAACGCTTGTCGTTGGCTTCCACCAGGGTCCACGGCGATATCTCGGTGCTGGTGCGATCGACCATGTCGCAGACCGCCGACCGATAGGCATCCCACTTGTCACGGTTGCGCCAATCATCCTCGGTGATCTTGAACCGCTTGAACGGAATTTCCTCGCGTTCCTGGAAGCGCTCCAGTTGGGTCTCCTTGTCAATGGCCAGCCAGAACTTCACCACCACCACGCCGGCATCGGCCAGTTGTTCTTCGAAGTCGTTGATTTCACCGTAGGCTCGCAGCCAGTCGGCACGGCTGCAAAAACCTTCGACCCGCTCCACCAATACCCGCCCGTACCAGGAGCGGTCGAACATGGTGAACTTGCCCCGCGCCGGAATGTGCCGCCAGAAACGCCACATGTAGGGGTGGGCGCGCTCTTCCTCGGTGGGCGCGGCAATCGGCACGATGCTGTACTGACGCGGGTCGAGCGCCGCGGCGACCCGGCGGATCGCCCCGCCCTTGCCGGCCGCGTCGTTACCTTCGAACACCGCCACCAAGGCGTGCCGGCGCATGCGCTTGTCCCGCAGCAGCCCGGCGAAGCGGGCCTGCTCGGTGATCAACTGCTCCTCATAATCGGCCTTGTCCAGGCGCAGCGTCATGTCGAGGCTGTCGAGCAAGGTCACTTGATCGTCCAGTGCCGGCAATGCTGCCACGCTGACTTTTTCCGGACTGATCTTCGGTCGGTCCAGGGCCTGGCGCAGGCCTTCGAGTAAAATCTGCCCGACCGCGAGGCTGCGATAACAGGCATCCACGCCTTCGATCACATGCCAGGGCGCATAGTCGCGACTGGTGCGGCGCAGCACGCGCTCGCCGTATTTGACGAACTTGTCGTAAGTCTGGGACTGCTGCCAGTCCAAGGGGCTGATCCGCCAGCTGTGCAGCGGGTCGTCCTTGAGACTTTTCAGGCGGGCCTTCATCTGTTTCTTGGAGAGGTGGAACCAGAATTTGAAGATCAGCGCACCCTCATCGCAGAGCATCTTCTCCAGACGCTCGGCGCCGTTGATCGCCTGGTCGAGCCGTGGGTCCTTGAACTCGCCATGCACCCGCCCCTGGAGCATCTGGCTGTACCAGTTGCCAAAAAAGATTCCCATCCGTCCCTTCGCCGGCAGCATCCGCCAATAGCGCCAGGCCGGCGGCCGCGCCAGTTCCTCGTCGGTCTGCTGGTCGAAGGTGCGCACCTCGATCAGCCGCGGATCCATCCACTCGTTGAGCAATTTAACCGTCTCGCCCTTGCCCGCGCCTTCGATGCCGTTGATCAGGATAATGACCGGGAAGCGGCCTTGCTGATGCAACTCGTACTGAGCTTCGAGCAATGCTTCACGCAATGCCGGCACCTCGGCGTCATAGGTTTCTTTGTCGACGACGTGACCGATTTCAGCGGATTCGAACATGGACAGCTCCTTCCAGGAATGGGGCAAGACTAGCGGATTGGATACGCCGCTGCGCAGCAGATTCCCTTCAGACGTGCCCACGCTTGCCCTGGATCAGGCATTGCCGCGCTGATCGGCTAGAATGGCGACCTTGTTTTCACCGAGCCAGCCATGACGCCCATCCAGCACCACGCCCAACTCGACTGGGATGACCAGGGTCGCCCCCGCTCCCGGGTATTCGGCGACGTGTATTTCTCCGACCAGTCGGGCCTGGAGGAAACCCGCTACGTGTTCCTTGCGCAGAACAACCTGGCCGAGCGTTTCGCCGCGCTGGCGGAGCACGGACGACTGGTGATCGGCGAAACCGGATTTGGCACCGGGCTGAATTTTCTCTGCGCCTGGCAGTTGTTCGAAGAATGCGCACCGACCGGTGCGCGCTTGCATTTTGTCAGCGTCGAAAAATTTCCCCTGTGCCCCGAGGATCTGCGTCGAGCCCTTGCCCTGTGGCCGGAGCTCAAGTGCCAGGCTGATCAATTACTTGAGCAGTACGTCGCGATTCACCAGGGTTTCCAGCGCATGACCCTGGCGGGCGGGCGAGTGACATTGACCCTGTTGATTGGCGATGCCCTGGAGCAACTGCCGCAGCTGGACGGACAGATCGACGCCTGGTTCCTTGACGGTTTTGCCCCGGCGAAAAACCCGGATATGTGGACCGCCGAGCTGTTCGCCGAACTGGCGCGGCTGGCAGCGCCCGGCGCCACCCTCAGCACCTTTACCAGCACCGGTTGGGTGCGCAGGTTGCTCAATGCGGCGGGCTTCAAGATGAAGCGCACCCCGGGCATCGGCCACAAGTGGGAAATTCTCCGTGGGGTATTTCTCGGCTGGCCGGACCAGGTGCCCAAACCCGCCCCGGCCAAGCCCTGGTATGCCCGCCCCGCCCCGCCGGCTGGCGAACGCCATGCGCTGGTGATCGGCGGCGGCCTGGCCGGTTGCGCCAGCGCGGCGAGTCTCGTGGCTCGCGGCTGGCGAGTGACCTTGCTGGAGCGTCACGCCGGGTTGGCCGAGGAAGCGTCCGGCAACCCCCAGGGCGTGCTGTACCTCAAGTTGTCGGCCCACGGCACGGCGTTGTCGCAGATGATCCTCAGCGGTTTCGGCTACACCCGGCGCTTGCTCGAAAACTTGCAACGGGGCCTCGACTGGGACGGATGCGGAGTCTTGCAGCTGGCCTTCAACGAGAAGGAAGGCCAACGTCAGCGCCAACTGGCCGAGGCGTTTCCAGCGGGTCTGCTGCGAATTGTCGATCGCGCCGAAGCCGAGGCGCAGTCCGGCATCGGCCTGGCCTGTGGCGGCCTGTTCTATCCCGAAGGCGGCTGGGTACACCCGCCAGCCCTGTGTCGCTGGCACGCCTCGGCTGCTGCGATTACCGTGCAGCCACATCGCGAAGTGCTTGAACTGCGACGTGTCGACGGCCAATGGCAGGCTTGGGACGGCGAACGTTGCCTGGCCAGCGCCCCAGTGGCAATCCTCGCCAGCGCCGCCGAGATCAAACGCTTCGAACCGGCGGCCGATCTACCCCTCAAGCGCATTCGCGGGCAGATCACGCGGCTGGCGCAAACCACCCGCAGCCAAAGCCTGGCGACGGTGGTCTGCGCCGAAGGCTATGTGGCGCCGTCGCGAATGGGCGAGCACACCCTGGGCGCCAGTTTCGATTTTCACAGCGATGACCTGACCCCCACCGCCGCCGAGCACGCCGGCAACCTGCAGATGCTCGAAGAAATCTCCCACGATCTGGTGGACCGCCTGAACGCCGACACCCTCGATCCGCAACGCCTCGAAGGCCGCGCGGCGTTCCGTTGCACCAGCCCCGATTACCTGCCGATTGTCGGACCGCTGGCTGACAGCCGGGCGTTCGTCGAAACCTACGCGGCCCTGGGCAAGGATGCGCGCCAAGTGCCGAACACACCCTGCCCCTGGCTCGACGGCCTGTACGTCAACAGCGGGCACGGCTCCCGAGGCCTGATCACCGCGCCGCTGTCGGGCGAACTGATCGCCGCCTGGCTGGACAACGAACCCCTGCCACTGCCGCGAAGCGTCGCCGAGGCCTGCCACCCGAACCGGTTTGCCTTGCGGGCGGTGATTCGGGGCAAGGCCAATTAACGACTGGTCCCCCTTTCCTCTGTGGGAGCGAGCCTGCTCGCGATAGCGTTAGATCAGCCGAGATAGTCGCGCCTGACACGACGCCATCGCGAGCAAGCTCGCTCCCACAGAGATTGCGTCGGTCTGAATGACCGGCGATCCCCACCCGTCGGCTTATAACGCATCGATATAAAACTCAGAGCAATCCCTCCGGTCAGTTTCAGAGTACCCGCCATTTCGGTGTGTACGGCTTGACCCCTCCCCAACGGAAAAACCGGTAAGGACTTATGTGCGGATTAGCTGGAGAGTTACGTTTCGATCAACAACCTGCGGACCTTGCGGCCGTAGAGCGCATCACCCATCACCTGGCCCCTCGCGGCCCTGACGCGTGGGGTTTTCATAGCCAGGGGCCGATCGCCCTCGGCCACCGGCGCCTGAAAATCATGGACCTGTCCGATGGTTCGGCCCAGCCGATGATCGACAATCAACTGGGCCTGTCCCTGGCATTCAACGGCGCGATCTACAACTACCCGGAACTGCGCAGCGAACTCGAAGGCCTGGGCTACACCTTCTACTCTGGCGGCGACACCGAAGTGTTGCTCAAGGGTTATCACGCCTGGGGCGAAGCCCTGCTGCCCAAACTCAATGGCATGTTCGCCTTCGCCATCTGGGAACGCGACGCCAAGCGGCTGTTCATTGCTCGCGACCGTCTCGGCGTCAAGCCGCTGTACCTTTCGCGTACCGGCCAGCGCCTGCGCTTTGCCTCGGCGCTGCCGGCCCTGCTCAAGGGTGGCGACATCAATCCGGTGCTAGACCCGATCGCCCTCAATCATTACTTGAATTTCCACGCGGTCGTCCCAGCGCCACGCACCTTGTTGGCGGGCATTGAAAAACTGCCACCGGCGACCTGGATGCGCATCGAAGCGGACGGTCGCACCGAGCAGAAAACCTGGTGGACGCTGCCCTATGGCCCACGGGCCGATGAACAGAACCTCAACCTGGAAGACTGGATCGATCGCGTGCTCGACAGCACCCGCGAAGCCGTCGCCATCCGCCAGCGCGCCGCCGTCGACGTGGGCGTGCTGCTCTCGGGCGGTGTCGATTCGAGCATGCTAGTCGGCCTGTTGCGTGAAGCGGGCGTGGAAGACCTGTCCACCTTCTCCATTGGTTTCCAGGACGCCGGCGGCGAGCGCGGTGACGAGTTCCAGTATTCGGACCTGATCGCCAAGCACTACGGCACCCGCCATCATCAGTTGCGCATCGATGAGAAAGAAATCATCGAACAACTGCCGGCTGCGTTTCGCGCCATGAGCGAGCCGATGGTCAGCCACGACTGCATCGCCTTTTACCTGTTGTCGCGGGAAGTCGCCAAGCACTGCAAGGTGGTGCAAAGCGGCCAGGGTGCCGACGAACTGTTCGCCGGTTACCACTGGTATCCGCAGGTGGACGGCGCCAGCGACCCGTACGCCGCCTATCGCGCCGCGTTCTTCGACCGCAGCTATGAAGAATATGCCGCGACCGTGCAGCCTGAATGGCTGACGGCCAACGACGCCGCCGGTGACTTCGTCAAGGAGCACTTCGCCCAGCCGGGCGCCGATGCGGCCGTCGACAAGGCCCTGCGCCTGGACAGCACCGTGATGCTGGTGGACGACCCGGTCAAGCGCGTCGACAACATGACCATGGCCTGGGGCCTGGAAGCGCGCACGCCATTCCTCGACTACCGGCTGGTGGAGCTTTCGGCACGGGTGCCGGCGAAATTCAAGCTGCCCGATGGCGGCAAGCAGGTGCTCAAGGAAGCGGCCCGCCGGGTGATCCCCAGCGAGGTCATCGACCGCAAGAAAGGTTACTTCCCGGTCCCGGGGCTCAAGCATCTGGAAGGCAATACCCTGGCCTGGGTTCGCGAACTGCTGCTAGACCCGAGCCAGGATCGCGGCTTGTTCAACCCGACCATGCTCGACCGTCTGCTGACCGACCCCAACGGCCAGCTCACGCCTTTGCGCGGCTCGCGGTTATGGCAATTGGCGGCGCTGAACCTGTGGCTCAGCGAGCAAGGAATCTGACTGATGAAACCCCACCCGACCCTTCACAACCAACGTCTTTTGCGCGGCCAACCACCGTCCTACGAACGCTTGCAGGCGCGCCTGGCCGAAGATGGCAGCGAACTGGGCGCCGCTCCGATCGCTGTGCATTGCGGCTGGGGCCGCTTGCTCATCGGCCATACCTTTCCGGACCCGGCGACCCTGGCCCAGGAGCTGCTCAACGAGCAGCCCGGCGAGCGCGACATCGCCTTGTACGTCGCCGCGCCCCAGCAAGTGCTGGGGCTGGAACCGGCGCACCTGTTCCTTGACCCATCGGATACCCTGCGCCTGTGGTTCAGCGATTATCGCCAAGCCACGCGAGTGTTTCGCGGCTTCCGGATCCGCCGCGCCCAGAGCGACAGCGACTGGCAAGCCATCAACCAGCTCTACCAGGCTCGCGGCATGCTGCCCATCGATCCCGAGCGCCTGACCCCGCGTCACCAAGGCGGCCCGGTGTACTGGCTGGCCGAAGACGACGACACCGGCGCGGTGATCGGCAGCGTCATGGGCCTCAACCACCAGAAAGCGTTCAACGACCCGGAAAACGGCAGCAGCCTCTGGTGCCTGGCGGTGGACCCGCAATGTTCGCGGCCCGGCGTCGGCGAAGTGCTGGTGCGCCATCTCATCGAGCATTTCATGAGCCGTGGCTTGAGCTACCTGGACCTGTCGGTGCTGCACAACAATCGCCTGGCGAAAAATCTCTACGCCAAGCTCGGTTTCCGCAACCTTTCGACCTTCGCCATCAAACGCAAGAACGGCATCAACCAGCCGCTGTTCCTCGGGCCGGGGCCCGAGGCGCAATTCAACCCGTACGCGCGCATCATCGTCGAGGAAGCGCACCGGCGTGGCATCGAAGTGCAAGTGGATGACGCCGAGGCCGGGCTGTTCACCCTGGTGCATGGCAGCCGGCGGGTTCGCTGCCGGGAATCGCTGAGCGACTTGACCAGTGCGATCAGCATGACGCTGTGCCAGAACAAGAGCCTGACCCACAAGGTGCTGAAAAACGCTGGCCTGAACCTGCCGGCGCAACAGCTGGTGGGCAATGCGGACGACAACCTGGCGTTTCTCGATGAACACGAGCGCGTGGTGGTCAAGCCGCTGGACGGCGAACAGGGCCAGGGCGTGGCGGTGGACCTGCGGACCATCGAGGAAGTCCAGAACGCCATCGAAACGGCCCGGCGCTTCGACAGCTGCGTGCTGCTGGAGAGCTTCCACGAAGGGCTCGACTTGCGAATTCTGGTGATCGGTTTTGAAGTGGTGGCGGCGGCGATCCGGCGCCCGGCAGAAGTGATCGGCGACGGCCAGCACACCATCGGCGCGCTGATCGAGGCGCAGAGCCGGCGGCGGCAGGCGGCTACCGGGGGCGAAAGCAAGATCCCGATGGATGCCGAGACCGAGCGAACGCTGAGCGCGGCCGGGTATGCCTATGACAGCGTGCTGCCGGCGGGTGAGCATCTGTTTGTCCGACGCACCGCGAACCTGCATACCGGCGGCGTGCTGGAAGACGTCACCGCGATCCTCCATCCGACCCTGGCCGATGCAGCGGTGCGCGCCGCGCGGGCGCTGGACATCCCGATGGTCGGCCTCGACCTGCTCGTACCGGCGGCCGATCAACCGGAGTACGTGTTCATCGAAGCCAACGAACGCGCCGGCCTGGCCAACCACGAACCGCAACCCACTGCCGAGCGCTTTGTGGACCTGTTGTTTCCCCATAGCCAGGCAGTGGTCTGACTCAAATCTCTCCGTGGCGAGGGAGCTTGCTCCCGCCCGGCCGCGAAGCGGTCGCTCAGGCCCCAAGGTCTGAAAAGAAGGACCGCTTCGCGGCCCAGCGGGAGCAAGCTCCCTCGCCACAAGGTTCCCCTATGCAAAACTTAACGTTCCGCGAGGAGTTTCCATGATTAGCAAAATTCCCGAACCGGATCTCGCATACCTGCAGAAAGTCCTGTTGGAAATGCTCGCCATTCCCAGCCCGACCGGCTTCACCGATACCATCGTGCGGTACGTTGCCGAGCGACTCGAAGAGCTGGGCATCCCTTTCGAAATGACCCGGCGCGGCACGATCCGCGCCACCCTCAAGGGCCGCAAGAGCAGCCCCGACCGGGCCGTATCGGCTCACCTGGACACCATCGGCGCCTCCGTTCGCGCCATCAAGGACAACGGCCGCCTGACGCTTGCGCCGGTGGGTTGCTGGTCGAGCCGCTTTGCCGAGGGCAGCCGGGTCAGCCTGTTTACCGACACTGGGGTGATCCGTGGCAGTGTGCTGCCGCTGATGGCTTCCGGGCACGCGTTCAACACCGCCGTGGATGAGATGCCCATCAGTTGGGACCACATCGAACTGCGCCTGGACGCCTACTGCGCCACCCGCGCCGATTGCGAAACGTTGGGGGTGGGCATCGGCGACTATGTGGCGTTCGACCCCTTGCCGGAGTTCACCGAAAGCGGCCATATCAGCGCCCGTCACCTGGATGACAAGGCCGGGGTCGCCGCGTTGCTGGCGGCGCTCAAGGCGATTGTCGACAGCGGCGAGGAACTGTTGATCGACTGCCACCCGCTATTCACCATCACGGAGGAAACCGGCAGCGGCGCGGCGGCCGCGCTGCCTTGGGACGTGAGCGAATTCGTCGGGATAGACATTGCACCGGTCGCGCCAGGCCAGCACTCCAGCGAACACGCCGTGAGCGTGGCGATGCAGGATTCCGGAGGCCCGTACGACTACCACTTGTCGCGACATTTGCTGAAGCTGGCCAAGGAGCACGAACTGCCGGCGCGCCGCGATCTGTTTCGCTATTACTTCAGCGACGCCCATTCGGCGATTACCGCCGGGCACGACATCCGCACCGCCCTGCTCGCCTTTGGCTGCGACGCGACCCATGGTTACGAACGCACCCACATCGACAGCCTGGCCGCGCTGAGCCGCCTGCTCGGTGCCTACATTCTAAGCCCGCCGGTGTTTGCCAGCGACGCCCAACCGGCCCAGGGATCACTGGATCGCTTCAGCCATCAGATCGAGCACGATGCGCAGATGGAAAGCGACACCCGCGTGCCGTCGGTGGACAGCCTGATCGGGCAGCGCTCGGATAGCTGAACCAAGCCCTTATCGATTCTTACGATGCTTTCGCGAGCAGGCTCGCTCCCACAAGGTAATTACGCCATCCAGGTGGGAGCGAGCCTGCTCGCGATGAGCCCACATGGTTCTACAGAACTCAGGCTAGCCGCAGCAGCGCATCCACCGTAGCATCCGCTCTATTGTTTTGCGGAGCCCCACCATGCTGATCCCCTACGACCAACTCGAAGTCGATACGCTCACCCGCCTGATCGAGGATTTCGTCACCCGTGACGGTACTGACAATGGCGACGATACCCCGCTGGAAACCCGCGTCCTGCGGGTCCGGCAGGCCCTGACCAAAGGCCAGGCCATGATTGTCTTCGATCCCGAAAGCGAACAGTGCCAATTGATGCTCAAGCACGATGTGCCCAGACATCTGTTCGATTAACCGACCTTGCGGTCGGACTCGGCCTTTTTTCTCTGGATCCTGTCGTAGACCTCGGAACGATGAACCTCCACGTGCCGGGGCGCTTCTACGCCAAAGCGCACGGTTCCGCCGCTGATCGACAGCACGCGGACGGAAATCTCATCACCGATGGAAATCAACTCACCTACGGTACGGCTTAATACGAGCATGGTCTTGTCCTTAAGAGTGATTGGACATTGACCATGCACGGCCTGTTTTCCGAGCACAAGATACCGACGGGAATTCAGTAAACCCCTACAAACAACTGTCCGTTGGCTGAAGGAAACGTCCTGCAAAACCACGCCGAAACGGCAGTTTACGGCCCCGAAAAACGTGGACCGAACAGAATCACGCTGGCCCCCAAGACACAGAGGGCCACGCCGACCCAGTCGGAACCCAGCGGCCGCACCCGTTCCACTACGGCCAGCCAGCCGATCGAGGCGATGATGTAAATGCCACCGTAGGCGGCGTAGGCGCGACCGGCATAAGTGGCTTCGATGCGCGTCAGCAACAGGGCGAATAACGCAAGGCTGAGCAGTGCCGGCACGATCCACCAGGCACTCTTGCCTTGGCGCAACCACATCCAGAAGGCGTAGCAGCCAGCGATCTCGAACAGCGCGGCGAGAAAAAACCACAGGTAATTGAGCATTGCTATGTCCATCAGGAAGGCACGAATGGCGCCATCCTGAGGACACCCGGCAATCAGGTCAACTCAGCCCTGCCGTGCCTTGGCGCGCATCTTGTCGGCCATGGCGGTCATTTCGTCGTACAGCAGTTGTGGATTTTTCTGTTTGAGGCCCCAGGCCATGCGCCCCTGCTCGTGGGGCAGGATCATGAATTCGCCCTGGGCGACATGCTGGTAGATGTAATCGGCAATGTCCGCCGCGGTGATCGGCGAGCTTTCCAGCAGTTTGCCCACCTGGGCCTTCATGGCCGGGGTCGGGCCACGGAACGAGTCCAGCAGGTTGGTCTGGAAGAACGACGGACATACCACATGCACGCCGATTTCCTGCTGGGCCAGCTCGACCAGCAGACTTTCCGACAGCGCCACGACGCCGGCCTTGGCCACGTTGTAGTTGCTCATGGCAGGCCCCTGCATCAGCGCCGCCATGGAGGCGATGTTGATGATCTTGCCGCGGCTTTTTTCCAGCAGTGGCAGGAACGCCTTGCAGCCCTTGACCACCCCCATCAGGTTGATTGCGATCTGCCAGTCCCAATCCTCCAGCGAGAGCTCGCTGAAAAACCCGCCCGAAGCCACGCCAGCGTTATTGACGATAATATCGATGCCGCCAAGCTTCTCCTCGCAGGCCTGGGCGAATGCGGTGAGCTGGCTGTAGTCGCGCACGTCACAGCGCTGGACGAAACCCTCGCCACCGGCATCGCGCACCAGCCTGAGGGTTTCCTGAAGGCCGGGCTCGCTGACATCGGACAGGGCCAGGTGCCAGCCTTCACGGGCCCAGCGCAGCGCGATTTCGCGGCCCAGGCCGGAGCCGGCACCGGTGATCATCATGCGATTTTGCATAGGGAAACAGCCTTGTTGTTCCGGGAGAGATGGGCCGAGTGTAGCGAAGGACCCGAACAGACCCATGCACCATCAGATTGCTGAATGGCGAGGGCAAACCGTGGAAGGTTGAGGCACCTCGGCGAGGGAGTGCTCTGGCTGGGCGGGCTGGCGTTCCAGCGCGGAGCGGCCTCCATGATGCCGCCTCGTTAACGGAGTCGGTTTCAATTAAAGGGCCGCTACGCAGCCCAGCGGGAGCAAGCTCCCTCGCCACGGGGTTTCAGTGCTCTTGTGTTTTACGGTCAACAATAAAAACTTTTGAATTTTTTACAGGACGTTACGGTCGGACTTAATAAGCCGCCCGGATTCAACGCACGCGCGCTGGCAGTTGAAATTTACATCACTCCAGAACTGACCAATAAGGAAATCAACAATGGGCACTATTCTTATCATCATCCTGATCCTCCTGCTGATCGGTGGCCTTCCGGTCTTCCCGCACTCCAGAAGTTGGGGTTATGGCCCGTCCGGTATCATCGGCGTTGTGCTGGTCGTGCTGTTGATCTTGTTGTTACTTGGCAAGATATAAAACACCAAGCGTAAAAAAAGAGGCCTTTGAGGCCTCTTTTTTTATACATCGCGATTATCAGTCCGGCTTGCCGTCAACAACACCGGCGGTGTTATCCAGCAGGCTCTTGGTCGCGGTTTGCAGGAACGCCTCGAGCTTGAGTTTCATCTCTGCGGTGTCAGGTGCGTCCGGGATGATCTCGGCATGCGGATTGGCCCCCAGCTGATAGCGGAACAGCTTCGCTGGCATGGCCTTTTCTTCCGGCAGCACCAGAATCGTGTCGTCGCGAATGATCGCGGTGGTCTGGTCGCTGCCCGACGGCTTGATCACGCCAAACCCGGTGTCGCCTGACGGCAGGTTCAACAGGTCACGGCCCCAGCACTGGTTACGCACCTGCCCGCCGAGCCGTCCCATGATGGTTGGAACGATATCGACCTGGGTGCCCACGGTGTGGCTGCGCTGGCCGAATTTTTCCTGGATGCCCGGGCCGATCAGCAACATCGGCACGTTGAAGCGGCCAAGGTCCATTTCGGTGATCTGGCGCTCGTTGCCGAAGCCATGGTCGCCAACCACGACAAACAGGGTTTCCTTGAAGTAAGGCTCCTTGCGCGCCTTCTCGAAGAACTGCCCCAGCGCCCAATCGGAGTAACGCATGGCGGTCAAGTGTTCGTTCAGGCGACCACGGTCCGTGACCGGCTCGACCGGCAACGGCGTCGGCAGTGCGTAAGGCGTGTGGTTGGACAGGGTCTGCAACAAGGCATAGAACGGCTTGCCGTTCTCGCGCGCCTTGAGCTCGATCAGGCCACGGTCGAACATGTCCTGGTCGGACACGCCCCAGGTCGGGTCGGAGAACACCGGGTTCACATAGTCATTGCGCCCGATGAACGTGGTCATGCCCTGGTTGCTGAAGAAACCCGACTGGTTGTCCCAGGCGAAATCGCCGTTGTAGACATACACATCGTCGTAGTCACGCGCGCTGAGCAGTTGCGGCAGGCCCGAGAGTTTGTGACTGCCTTCCGGTGTCTGCATCAGGTATTCAAAACCCGGCAGGTTCGGGAAACACGCCATGGTGGCGAACATGCCCTGGTGGGTGTGGGTGCCGTTGGAGAAGAAGCGGTCGAACAGCAGGCCTTCCTTGGACAGCTTGTCCAGGTATGGCGTGATGTTACCCGGCGCGCCCAGGGCGCCCACCGAGTGACCGGCCATGCTTTCCATCAGGATCACCACCACGTTCTTGATCGGCAGTGTCTTGTCGGCCGGCGGCGTGTAGTCGCGTCTTACCGCGGCAGTCCCGGCGTCGACGAGCTTGTCGTCGGGCATCACCAGCATGTCGCGCACGGTCTGCTGCGCCAGCGACGACTCGAGGGTTGCCTTCCAGACATTGTCACGGTGTTCGGACATCCGGCTCTTGGCCGCCGCCACCAGCGAAAGCGTACCGTTGAGGCCCAACTGGTTGGCGAAGTTCGAATCGGTGGTATAGACGTCGCCCCAACGCAGGGGCGGGCCTTGGCGCAAGGTGCCACGGGCGGCGGCGACGGCCACCACCAGGCAGACCAGGAACACCGCGACGCGGCCATACCACGGGGCGATCTGGCGGGTGCCGATGGTGCCGCCACTGAACGGCCCGCGTGGCCGGGTAGCGCGATCTGCCCCCTTGAAGGCCAGGGCAAGTATCAGCGTGCCGCCGGCCCAGGCCAGCAGGTAGCGCACCACCGGGAAACCGTACCAGAGCATGCTCATGACGGTTTTCGGGTCTTCCTGCACATATTGGAAGACCAGGCCGTTGAGGCGCTGGTGGAACTCGCGGTAGAAGTCCATTTCCATCAAGCCGAGAAACAGCGCGATGCTGGACGTGACGGTCAGCCAGAAACGAAAGAATCCACGTGCCGCCATCGCCCGTGCGCTGAACAGGGCCAGCAGCAGCGGGATGCACAGGTAGACCACCAGGCGCAGGTCGAAACGCAGGCCGTTGGCGAACGCTTCGACGAAGGTAGAGGCCGGTGTATCAAGGATCATCTCGCGGTTGTAGACCAGCAGCGCAACGCGCAGCAGGCTCAGCATGACCATCATCACCAACGCACAGAGCAACGTGTAGGCCAGGTGCGATTTGACGGTCGGTTGCAGCAGGCGATGCGTGGTGCGCTGCTGACTCAGGGCGTCCGGGATTGCCATGTCGTTTGAGGACCTATTGGAGTTGGAGTGACAAATAGAACAACGGCGCGCCCTCTGTTGGCCAGATATCAGGCCCGGGGCTTGCGCAAGTGCGCGAATGTCGCACGAACGGCGATGGCATTGCCATTAAATAACCGCTGGCGACAGAGCGCGGGGGATTGTCGACAAGACTTGGTGAAAATTTCGTTCAATGAATATCTGGAAACACAAAAGCACCCCAGCGCCCTTGTGGCGAGGGAGCTTGCCCCCGCTGGGCTGCGAAGCGGCCCCCAACACACGCTGAGGCAACTGGGTGTGTCAGGTAGATCCAGGAGGCCGCTTCGCGCCCCAGCGGGAGCAAGCTCCCTCGCCACAGAAGCATCTCGCCTCAATTGCCGGGGCTTCAGTCGTTGCTCGGCTTGTTGATCGCCTGCAGCACATATTGCGGCATGGCGAACGCGCCCAGGTGAATCTCGGGGTTGTAGTAGCGCGTCACGATACCGCTGCCAATGAAGCGCTCGCGCAGGGTTTCGCGAGAAAGCTTGCGGTGAGCGGTATCAGTCGCGCCCCAGGCGAAGGTCATGCCGCCGCCGATGTAGGTCGGCACAGCGGCCTGGTAGAAATGCCAGTCGGCGAACAGGCCGTGCAAGCGTCCGGCGGTGGTCTGCACTTCGCCCAGTTGCATGAACGGCGTGCCGTTCTGGGTCACCAGGATCCCGCCTTTGTTCAGGCAGCGATGGCAAGCCTGGTAGAAGTTTTCCGAGAACAGCACTTCGCCCGGGCCGATCGGGTCGGTGGAATCGGAAATGATGACGTCGAATTTCTCCTGGGTGGTGGCGACGAAACGCATGCCATCGTCGATCACCAGGTTCAGCCGCGGGTCGTCGTAGGCACCCTTGGAGTGGTTGGGCAGGAACTCCTTGCACATGTCCACCACCGTGCCATCGATCTCCACCATGGTGATGTGCTCGATGCCGACGTGCTTGGTCACTTCACGGAGCATGCCGCCGTCACCGCCACCGATGATCAGCACGCGCTTGACTGCGCCATGGGCGAGGATGGGTACGTGGGTGAGCATCTCGTGATAGATGAATTCATCGGCTTCGGTGGTCTGGATGACACCATCCAGGGCCATGACCCGGCCCATGCGCGGGTTTTCGAAAATCACCAGGTGCTGGTGCTCGGTGCGCACTTCGTGCAGCAGCTTGTCCATGCGAAAACGCTGGCCATAGCCTTCGTAGAGGGTTTCCAGGTAGTCGCCGGTCGGGGTGGTCGTCATGGTCAGGTGCTCCGATCAATACGCGTTGGCCAGTGAAGGCTCGCAAAGGCGCGCATTCTACGACGCTGGGGATGACAGGTCGAACCTTCTGGTGGCAAGGGAGCAAGCTCCCCCGCCACCATGGCCCAGGCTTAGTGAAACTTCTGTCCGAGCCCCGCCGGTACGCCTTCGATAGTGGTTTCTTCCCACGGGCCGTTCGGGCTGACGGAGCGGCTCCAGCCGTTGTTCCAACGATAATAGGTTCGCTGGCGATAGAACGTGTTGGGCTGCTTGTCCAGCACATAGACCCCGAGCTTGGCGTCCCAGTGGCTGTTGCCGCCCGGTGGTGGGGCGAAACTGGCGGATGTGCGCGGCAGCGGCTTGGCCGGTTTGTTCGGGGTCACGGGTTTGCCGGGCGCGGTCGACGGGCCTGGTTTGGTGGTCGGCGTCGAAGGCGGAATCGGTGGCAATGGCGCCGAAGGCTCCGGTGGACGCTGGACCGCACAAGCGCTCAGGCCCAGGACGAGGGTGAGCAGGGTCATACGAGCGATGGCGGTCATGGTGCGAATTCCTGTCATTGGTCCGGACTGTCGATAATCAATTGTTGTAGCGCCGTGGTGCTGCTCGCCAGGGGCTGGCTGCGACCGATCCACTCGCCGGCGGTGGGTTGGCCGGCTCGGGAGATGCGCGCCACCAGTTGGACTTCAGGGAAGTTCGACAGTTTCAGCTGCGGCATCATCGCGTCAGCGTCACCCAGCTCGACGCTGGCCGGCAGGTCGGCGACGGTCAGGCGCCTGGCCGCCAACGGCGCGGGCGGGCCGGACACGGCGCGAGCGAAAATGAACACGCTGTCGCCCGGCTGCACCTTGGCTTTGAGGGCCGGATCGAGCTCGACACGGACCTTGAGCAGCGCCGTAGCCTTGGCGACTGGCGCCTGGGCAACCTTGCCGCCATTGGCTTGCAGCTTCTCGGTGGCGCGAGTAATGCCCCCCTGCAACGCCTCCCGCGACTTGTCGCCTTCGGGCAACTGCGCCAGCAGGCGGCCCCAGTAATCGATCGCCTCCTGATAGCGCTCGCCTTCGAACGCGGCGATGCCCAGCAGGCCGAGGCTGGTGACTTCCTTCGGATCGAGCTTCAGCGCCTCGTCGGTGAGGGCCTGGACCTTGTCCGACCACTTCTTGCCATCGGCAAAATACTGCGCCTGGGCCCACTGCCCGAGCAGCTCGGGCTGGCGGCCGGCCAGCGCGACGGTACGTTCGAAGATCTTTGCCGCATCCGCCGGCCGATCCTGCGCCATGTAGGTCCGCCCGAGGAAATACAAACCTTCGGCGGAATCCGGTTGTGCCGCCACCGCGCGCTCCAGGCGCAAAGTCATTTCTTCCATGGACTTGGGCGCCTGGGCGAATTCACGGGTCAGCTCGACCTTGTCGCTGGCGCCGAAATGCAGGTACAGCGCCAGGCCCAATACCGGCACCAACACCGCCGCGAGCAACGGCAACGGCTTGCCCAGTCGCGATTCGCGCGGCGCCTCGGCGCCCTCGGTGTCGGCGAGCAATTCACGGGCGGCCTCGGCGCGACCGGTGTCCAGTTGCGCGGTGTTGAGCACGCCCTCCTCCCGCTCGGCCTGCAGTTCGGCGACGCGCTCCTGGTACAGCGCCACGTTCAGCGCAGTACGGTCTTCTTCCAACTGGGCGCGACGGCCACGCAACACGGGGATCAACAGAAAACTCAGGGCAACCAGGAGAAGCAGACCTGCGGCGAGCCAGAAATCAATCATGCTTGGTTTTATCCAACAGTTGGTCGAGGCGCTGGCGCTCTTCGACAGAAAGCGTGTCCGGGGCGGCGGTGCGCTGGACCCGGCGGCGACGCACGATCACCGCGATGACGACGAAACCACCCAACAGCAGCCCGGCGGGGCCGAACCAGAGCAGCGCGGTCTTGGAAGACAGCGCCGGGTTGTAGCGCACGAACTCACCGTAGCGATCGACCATGAAGTCGATGATCTGCTGGTTGTCCTTGCCCTCGCCGAGCATGCGGAAGATCTCCTTGCGCAGGTCGGCGGCAATCGGCGCGTTGGAGTCGGCGATGTCCTGGTTCTGACACTTGGGGCAACGCAGTTCCTTGGTCAGTTCGCGAAACCTCTCGCGCTCTGCATCGTTGGCAAATTCGTAAGTGTCGATGGCGGCGTGGGCCACACCCGCCAGGCTCAAGCCGAGGATGGCGGCAATTAACCAGCGCTTCATGGCTTGGCCTCGTCCACCAGTGCCTGATATTTGCCGGCCAGCTTCTCGCGCCAGACCTGTTCGTCGATCACCCCGATGAACTTGTCGCGAATAATGCCCTTGGCGTCGATGAAGAAGGTTTCCGGCGCACCGTAGACGCCCAGGTTCAGGCCGAGGGTGCCCTCCTCGTCACGGATGTCCAGTTGATACGGGTTGTGGAACTCGGCCAGCCACTTCAAGGCATCGGCGTTGACGTCCTTATAGTTGACGCCGTAGATCACCACGCCGTTCTGGGCCAGTTTGTTCAGCACCGGATGTTCGACCCGGCAGGAAATGCACCAGGTGCCCCACACATTGACCAGCGCCGGCTTGCCCAACAGGTCGGCGCGAGTCAGGGTCTTGTCGCCTTGTACCGATGGCAGGGAGAACTCCGGGAACGGTTTGCCGATCATCGCCGAGGGCAATTCGGACGGGTTCAGGTAAAGCCCGCGGTACAAGAACACCGCCATCACCAGAAACAGCGCCAGCGGCAACACCATCAACCAACGTTTCATGCTGTGGCTCCCGTCACGCCCAGGGCTTCGCGCACCCGGGTTTTCACTTTGACCCGATAGCGTCGATCCAGCGCAGCCAATACGCCGCCCAGGCCAGTGAGCAGGCCACCGAACCAGATCCAGCGTACGAACGGCTTGACGTGGACGCGTACCGCCCAGGCGCCATCACCGAGGGGTTCGCCCAGCGCCACGTAGAGGTCGCGGGTGAAACCGGCGTCGATCCCGGCTTCGGTCATCACCGAGTTCTGTACGGTGTAGAGGCGTTTTTCCGGGTGCAACACGGTGATCTCCTGGCCGTCGCGAATGACCCGCACGGTGCCCTTGTCGGACGTGAAGTTCGGACCTTCGAAATGCCTGGCGCCCTCGAAAACGAACTGATAACCGCCCAGGTCCATGGACTCGCCCGGCGCCAGGCGCAGGTCGCGTTCGGCGCTGTTCTGGCTGGACAGCACCACACCGAGGGCGCAGACGGCGATTCCCAGGTGGGCGAGCTGCATGCCCCAGTAACTGCGGGTCAGGGTCGGCAGGCCTTTGACCAAGCCTTTGTGGCGAGTCTTGTCGAAAATATCCCGCACGCCTGCCAGCAATACCCACGCCGCCAGCACGAATGTCGCCAGCACTGCCCAGTTGAAATCGCCATAAGCGATGCCCGCCACCACGGCCAGGACGGCGGTGCCGAGCAGCACCGGCGTGAGCATGCCCAGCAGCCATTTGACCGGTGTGTCCTTCCAGCGCACCAGCACACCGATCGCCATCACCACCATCAGGATCGCCATCAACGGAATGAACAATGCGTTGAAATATGGCGGGCCGACCGACAGCTTGGCGCCGGACAACGCATCGAGCACCAGCGGATACAACGTCCCGAGGAGGATCATCGACGCCGCCACCACCAGCACCAGGTTATTGCCCAGCAGCAGGGTTTCCCGGGACCAGAGGTTGAAGCCTACCTGGCTTTTCACCACCGGTGCACGCAGGGCGAACAGCGTCAGCGAACCGCCGACCACGAACAGCAGGAACATCAGGATGAATACGCCACGCTCGGGGTCCGAGGCGAAGGCATGCACCGAGGTCAGCACGCCGGAGCGCACCAGGAAGGTCCCGAGCAGGCTCAGCGAGAACGCCGCGATCGCCAGCAGCACGGTCCAGCTCTTGAACACGCCGCGTTTTTCAGTGACGGCCAGGGAGTGGATCAGCGCCGTGCCGACCAGCCATGGCATGAAGGAAGCGTTCTCCACCGGGTCCCAGAACCACCAGCCGCCCCAGCCGAGTTCGTAATAGGCCCACCACGACCCGAGGGTGATGCCGATCCCGAGGAAGGCCCAGGCGACAATGGTCCATGGCCGCGACCAGCGCGCCCACGCGGCGTCGAGGCGACCACCGAGCAAAGCGGCGATGGCGAACGCGAAGGCCACGGAAAAGCCGACATAGCCCATGTAGAGCATCGGCGGATGGACGATCAGACCGATGTCCTGAAGCAACGGGTTGAGGTCGCGGCCATCCATCGGCACTTGCGGCAGGATGCGCTCGAACGGGTTTGACGTGAGGATCAGGAACAGCAGGAAACCGATGCTGATCATGCCCATCACCGCCAGCACCCGGGCCAGCATCACTTGCGGCAACTGTCGGGAGAACACTGACACCGCGAAGGTCCAGCCGGCAAGGATCAATGCCCAGAGCAGCAACGAACCTTCGTGGGCACCCCACACCGCGCTGAACTTGTAGTACCAGGGCAAGGCGCTGTTGGAGTTGCTGGCGACATAGGCCACGGAAAAATCGTCGGCCATGAACGCGTAGGTCAGGCAACCGAACGCGAACAGCATGAACGCAAACTGCCCCCATGCCGCCGGCTGGGCGAGGCTCATCCACAAGCGGTCGCCACGCCAGGCACCGAGCAACGGCACAACCGCCTGGACCAGGGAAAAACACAGGGCCAGGATCATCGCCAGATGGCCCAGCTCAGGAATAAACAGACCGGCATTCATCGATCAACCCTCCTTCACGGGAGCGGGAGCGGGCGCCGACTGGCCGCTGTCTTTCAGGGCCTTGGTCACTTCCGGCGGCATGTATTTCTCATCGTGCTTGGCCAGCACCTCGTCGGCCACCACCACGCCATCGGCGTTGAGTTTGCCCAAGGCAACGATGCCCTGCCCTTCGCGGAACAGGTCCGGGAGGATCCCGCGATAGGTAATGGTCACGGTCTTGTTGAAGTCGGTGACGTTGAACTTCACGTCCAGCGAATCACCGGAACGCACCAGCGAGCCCTGCTCCACCATGCCGCCAGCGCGGATGCGCGTATCCTTGGGCGCTTCGCCATTGGCGATCTGGGTCGGGGTGTAGAACAGGTTGATGTTCTGTTGCAAGGCGCTGAGGGCGAGGCCGACCGCCGCGCCGACGCCGACCAGGATCGCCAGGATGATGACAAGACGTTTTTTGCGCAGCGGATTCACTGACCGTTCTCCCGACGCAGACGACGCGCCTCTTGTTGCAGATACCGCTTGCGGGCCAGGATCGGCGCCGCCACGTTGAGGGCCAGCACCGCCAGGCAGATGCCATAGGCTGACCAGACATACAGGCCGTGATGGCCCATGGCGAGGAAGTCGCCGAATGACGCGAAACTCATCGAGCGGCCTCCAGGTTGTTCTGTACTTCGGCTTTCACCCAACTGGCACGGGCTTCGCGCTTGAGCACTTCGAGGCGCATGCGCAGCAGCAGCACAGCGCCGAAGAAGCAATAGAAACCCAGCACGGTCAGCAACAGCGGCAGCCACATCTCGACCGGCATCGCCGGTTTTTCGGTGAGGGTGAAGGTCGCGCCCTGGTGCAGGGTGTTCCACCACTCCACCGAGTACTTGATGATCGGGATGTTGATCACGCCGACAATCGCCAGCACCGCGCAGGCCTTGGCCGCGCTGTCACGATTGCTGATGGCGTTGCCCAGCGCAATAAGACCGAAGTACAGGAACAGCAGGATCAGCATCGACGTCAGTCGTGCATCCCAGACCCACCATGAACCCCAGGTCGGCTTGCCCCAGATTGCCCCGGTGACCAGCGCCACGGCGGTCATCCAGGCACCGATGGGCGCTGCGCATTGCAGCGCGACGTCGGCCAGCTTCATCTTCCACACCAGCCCGACCACACCGCAGATCGCCAGCATCACGTAGACCGACTGGGCGAGCATCGCTGCCGGAACATGGATATAGATAATGCGAAAGCTGTTGCCCTGCTGGTAGTCCGGCGGCGCGAAAGCCAGGCCCCAGACCAGGCCGATGCCGATCAGCAACAGGGCGGCGATACTCAACCAGGGCAGCATCTTGCCGCTGATGCCGTAAAACCACTTGGGTGAGCCGAGCTTATGAAACCAGGTCCAGTTCATTGCAGTTTCCATCACGGTTGCGGCTCGTCTTCACGAGCCGCCAGGTCAGCCTTCGCTTCCAGTGGAAGTGGTCAATTCCTGACCAGGCCGCATTATTATTCGCCGACGCTGATCTTCAGGCCAGCGGCTATTGCAAAGGGTGTCAGGGTTATCGCCAGGGCGGTCAGGCTCCCAAGCCACAGCAGATAACCGGTTGCCGGCAGGCCTTGCAGCGCCGCTTGCAAGGCGCCACTGCCGAGGATCAGTACCGGTATGTACAGCGGCAGGATCAGCAGCGCCAGCAACAAGCCGCCACGCTTGAGCCCTACCGTCAGCGCCGCACCCACCGCGCCGAGCAGGCTCAGCACCGGCGTGCCGAGCAACAGTGACAGCAGCAGCACCGGCATGCACGCGGCGGGCAAGCCCAGCATCATCGCAAGCAGCGGCGAGAGCAGCACCAGCGCCAGGCCGGAAAAAACCCAGTGTGCCAGTACTTTGGCCAAAACCAGAAGGGCCAGGGGGTGCGACGAAAGGACCCACTGTTCCAGGGAGCCGTCTTCGAAATCACTGCGGAAAAGCCCGTCCAGCGAGAGCAGGACCGACAAAAGCGCGGCCACCCACACCAGCCCTGGCGACAAGGTTTGCAACAATTGAGTCTCCGGACCGACCGCCAGAGGGAACAGCGCGATGACGATCGCAAAGAACACCAGCGGATTGGCCAGTTCAGCCGGACGCCGACATAGCAGGCGTGCTTCACGGGCAAGCAACAGGCCAAAGACGCTCATACTGCCCAGTTCCCCAGGTCAATGCTGCGATAGCCGGCGGGCATCCGGGTCAACGTGTGATGGGTCGTCAACAGCACCATGCCGCCGCTCTCGCAATGCTGGGCCAGGTGTTCTTCGAGCTGCGCGACGCCCTGCTTGTCCAGTGCGGTGAAGGGTTCGTCGAGAATCCACAGCGGCGGGCTGTCCAGGTACAGACGGGCCAGGGCCACGCGGCGCTGCTGGCCGGCCGACAGTGTGTGGCTGGGCACATCCTCGAAACCCTTCAGACCTACCGCCGCCAGGGCCTGCCAGATCGCCTCGCGACCGGCCGGCCGGTGCAAGGCGCACAGCCAGCTGAGGTTTTCTTCCGGCGTCAGCAGGTCCTTGATACCGGCGGCATGGCCGATCCAGAGCAGGTTGCGGGCCAGTTCGCTGCGCTGGCTGTCGAGGGGCTGGCCGTTAAGCAGCACCTGGCCGGCGGTGGGTTGCATCAACCCGGCCAGCAGGCGCAACAGGCTGGTCTTGCCGCTGCCGTTGGGGCCACTGACTTGCACCATATCGCTACGCGAGAGTCTCAATTCGAGATTTTCGAAAAGCAGCCGCAGGTCTCGCTCGCAGGCGAGGCCGATGGTTTGCAAGAGAGGACTGGTCAAGGGATCGCGGGCCTTATACGGTTCAAGTCGGCAGTGCAGCGGCCGTTAAAGTGATGCAGCATAGATGCATTGACGGCCCGTTCCACAGAGCTGCGTCAAACAATTGCAAGATTTTCGCCGCTCTCTGGAAGGCGGGCGGCATTATACATGTGAAGCCTCGCTCCAAAGAGCGCTGATTTCCCCAAGGTAAGACCGCAGATGACAGGCGACATGAACATCCCGCCGCTGCCCCAGCCCACGGCAACGACACGCATGCCGGCGGTGACTGGCGAGCTGCTCAAGTTGCTGGCGCCGGCCGAGGGGCTGATCGGCCCGGGCCAGACAGCCAAGGCCGAGGTGTTGTCACTCAAGCAGGCGGACCAGGCCTTCCATCTGTTGCTCAAGCTGACCCTGGAAAGCGGCCGGCAGGCCACGGTGCAGGCCACCAGCGCCCAGCCGTTGCCGCAAGGTACCAGCCTGGCCGTGACCCAGCCGTCCGCCAGCAACCTGGCGATCACCGTGCAACAGGCGCTCGCGTCCAGTGTCGCCACCCTGACCCGCATCGACACTGCGCAATTGCCCGTGGGCACCTTGTTGCAGGGTAAAGTCCTGACCAGCCAGGCGCTGCCGCAGTTGCCAGGGCAAGCGGCGGTATATCGCTCGCTGGTGAGTTTGCTCAACACCGTCCAGGCCGGCAGCACCCTGGACATCGACAGTCCACAGCCATTGCGCATCGGCACGTTATTGAGCGCTCAGGTGCAGGATGCGCAGACCTTGAAGTTCGTCCCCCTGAGCAACCGCCAGGAGCAATTGGCGGTCAGCCAGCAACTGGTTACGCAGGTGAGCCGCCAGGGTTCGCTGGACAGCTTGCTCACTGCCCTGCAAAACCTTCCCGCCAGCGACGACGCCGGCCCCGAGCTGCGCGCGGCGGTAACGCGCCTGTTGGCCGGTCTGCCAGACGTCCAGCAACTGAGCACACCCAAGGGCCTGGCCCAGGCCATGGTCGCCAGCGGCATGTTCCTGGAGAGCAAACTCCTCGCCGGGCAACCGCCGAGCCTCGCCCCGGACATGAAAGGCGACCTGCTGAAACTGATCGCCCAACTGACACCGGCCCTGCCCGCATCCACCAATCTCAGCGCCATCATTGCCGCCAACACCCTGGCCCAGGCGCTGCCCAGCTTCGTGCGCAGTGCCTTGGGGATGCTTGGCCAGGTCAGCGCCAAGCCGCAACCCACGAGTTTTCCGCTGCCCTCACGCCTGCTCAAAGGCCAGGACGAAGAAGGCGATCTGGAGCACCTGTTGCGTCTGGCCGCAGCCGCTGTCTCGCGCCTGCAAAGCCATCAGTTGTCGAGCCTGGAGCAGACCGGGCTGACCGACGATGGCCGGCTGATGAGCACCTGGCAGTTGGAGATCCCGATGCGCAACCTGCAGGACATCGTGCCATTGCAGGTCAAGTTCCAACGCGAGGAAACCCCTGCCCGGGAGCAGCCGGACGAGCGCCGCGAACCACGCGAAGCGAAACAGCAATTGTGGAAGGTCGAGCTGGCGTTCGACATGGAACCGCTGGGGCCGTTGCAGATCCAGGCCCAGTTGCTCGGCGGCAGCCTGTCCAGCCAGTTGTGGGCGCAAAGGCCGTACACCGCGAGCCTGATCGAAAGCAACCTGACCGCCCTCCGTGAGCGTCTGGTGACGTGCGGGCTGAACGTCGGCGATCTGGATTGCCACCTCGGCACCCCGCCCCAAGGGCCCAAGACCCGACTGGATCAACGCTGGGTGGACGAAACCGCATGACAACCCACACCGAACCCCGCCAGGCCATCGCGCTCAAGTACGACGGCCACCACGCCCCCACCCTCACCGCCAAGGGGGACGAAGCCCTGGCCGAGGAAATCCTGCGCATCGCCCGGGAAAGCGAAGTGCCGATCTATGAAAACGCCGAATTGGTGAAATTGCTGGCGCGGCTGGAGTTGGGCGACAGCATCCCCGAGGAGCTGTATCGCACGATCGCCGAGATCATTGCCTTTGCCTGGAACCTGAAGGGCAAATTCCCCCAAGGCTTCGACCCCCACGCGCAGGATGTCGAAAAGGACGTGACGGACCGCGGGGATGATTACTGACCAGCGACAACGCTACCCCCGTGGCGAGGGAGCTTGCTCCCGCTCGGCTGCGCAGCGGCCGCAAAAGCCTGGGGCCGCTGCGCGACCCAGCGGGAGCGGGGTCTGGGTGGGAATGACTATTTCTGAACGCCAGAAAAACCTGTGGGAGCGAGCCTGCTCGCGAAGGCGTCCGGTCAGTCAACATCTCCATTGACTGTCACACCGCTTTCGCGAGCAGGCTCGCTCCCACACAGACGTCACGGACCGCGGGAATGATTACTGACCAGCGACAACGCTACCCGTGGCGAGGGAGCTTGCTCCGCTCGGCTGCGCAGCGGCCGTAAAAAGCCTGGGGCCGCTGCGCGACCCAGCGGGAGCAAGCTCCCTCGCCACGGGGGCGGGGTTGGATTGATTATTTCGAACGCCAGAAAAACCTGTGGGAGCGAGCTTGCTCGCGAAAGCGTCCGGTCAGTCAGCATCTTCATTGACTGTCACACCGCTTTCGCGAGCAGGCTCGCTCCCACACAGACGTCACGGACCGCGGGAATGATTACTGACCAGCGACAACGCTACCCCCGTGGCGAGGGAGCTTGCTCCCGCTCGGCTGCGCAGCGGCCGCAAAAAGCCTGGGGCCGCTGCGCGACCCAGCGGGAGCAAGCTCCCTCGCCACGGGGGCGGGGTTGGACTGATTATTTCGAACGCCAGAAAAACCTGTGGGAGCGAGCTTGCTCGCGAAGGCGTCCGGTCAGTCAGCATCTTCATTGACTGTCACACCGCTTTCGCGAGCAGGCTCGCTCCCACACAGTCACGGACCGCGGGGATGATTACTGACCAGCGACAACGCTACCCCCGTGGCGAGGGAGCTTGCTCCCGCTCGGCTGCGCAGCGGCCGCGAAGGCGTCCGGTCAGTCAACATCTCCATTGACTGTCACGCCGCTTTCGCGAGCAGGCTCGCTCCCACACAGACGTCACGGACCGCGGGAATGATTACTGACCAGCGACAACGCTCCCTCGCCACGGGGGCGGGGTTGGATTGATTATTTCGAACGCCAGAAAAACCTGTGGGAGCGAGCTTGCTCGCGAAGGCGTCCGGTCAGTCAGCATCTTCATTGACTGTCACACCGCTTTCGCGAGCAGGCTCGCTCCCACAGGGTTCAGGGGGAGAAATAGCTTCAGCCGCCCTTGTGCAACTTGCTCATCAATTCCGCTTCGGCCTGGGTCAGACCACACGCCTGGGTCAGTTCGTCGACGCTGGCGCCCATGCCGACCAGGCGGGCGGCCTGGGCGAAGGACAGGCTGGAGGGGTCGCGCTGTTCCAGCTGCGCCAGTTTGTCCGGCAATGGCCCGACCACGGCACGCAGCTCATGGAGCGCTTCGCCCATGCGCACGGTGCCGTTCTGATAGTCGTCGACCCGCTTGGCCAGGTCGCGGATGCGCTGATCGCGCAGCGCATCGCCCTGGGCCTGCTGAGCGGCGATCTGCCGCTGGCCGCGTATATAGGACACGAACATTGCCAGCGTGCCTGCCCAGAAAAGGAACAGGACAATGACTGCTACCTCAAGAATCAAATCAGATACTCTCCAGTTCCGACCACTCTTCTTCGCTCATCATCTTGTCCAGTTCAACCAGGATCAGCAACTCGTTGTTCTTGTTGCACACGCCCTGAATGAACTTGGCGGACTCTTCGTTACCGACGTTCGGCGCGGTTTCGATTTCCGACTGACGCAGGTAAACCACTTCGGCGACGCTGTCGACCATGATGCCAACCACTTGCTTGTCGGCTTCGATGATGACGATCCGAGTGTTGTCGCTGATCTCGGCGTTCATCAGGCCGAAGCGTTGACGGGTATCGATCACGGTGACCACGTTGCCACGCAGGTTGATGATCCCCAGCACATAGCTTGGCGCACCTGGAACCGGGGCGATCTCGGTGTAGCGCAGCACTTCCTGAACGCGCATCACGTTGATGCCGTAGGTTTCGTTATCGAGCTTGAAGGTCACCCATTGCAGAATCGGATCTTCAGAACCCTTTTGAGACGACGCCTTATCATTCATACCCTGACCCCTCGAAAAACCGCCTGTGGCGGTGTGTGTTCTGTCCGGCGGCGCCCTGCGCCCCCGGTTGTCTTATTTCGGTTTCTGGACCGGCTTGCTGCCGCCCAGGTGTTTTGCCCCGCCGCTGGCGATCAGCTCCGCCAGTTCGGAAACGTCCAGCAAGGCGCACATGTGTTCGATCACCGTACCGGCCAGCCATGGCCGTTGTCCTCGATGGCTGCGCCATTTGATTTCGTTCGGGTCCAGGCGCAGCGAACGGCTGACCTGATGCACCGCCAATCCCCACTCGTAGCCTTGCACTGAAATCACGTATTGCAGGCCCTGGCGAAAATCATCGCGATAACGGTCCGGCATGACCCAGCGCGCGGTGTCCAGCACCTTCAGGTTGCCGGCCTGGCTCGGCAGGATCCCGAGGAACCATTCCGGCTGGCCGAACAACGGCGTCAATTCCTGCCCCGCCAGGGAATAAATCGATCCCAGGCACACCAGCGGCACCGCCAGGGTCAACCCGGCCACATCGAACAACAGACACTCGAACGGCTCGGCGGCCCAGGCCGGACGGTCGTCGCCCTGCACCGGCGGCGGTGTGTTGCTCGGCGGCGGCAAGTGGATTTCCACTACCGGCGTCACCAGGCCCTGCAACAACGGTGCAACGGTCGAGACCGGCGCCAGGATCGGCGCGGGCGCTTCCATCACGGCCACCTTCGGCTTGACGAGCGGCGCCTCGACCGCTGCGGCAGTCATGGAAATCCGTGCATCACGGGCCTGCTCTTCGAGCACGGCCGCCTGGAACTCGTCCAGTACAGCTTCAGCTTCGGCTTCGACGACGGGCTCGGGCAACGCCTCGGCCGCGCTCGGCGGCGCTGGCAATTCTTCGGTCGCTTCCTGCAAGAGCCCGTCCAGGTAGGACTGCAAGGCCAGTTGCGGACGCGAGGTTGTCTTGATCGGGCGGTTCATGAGAACTGTGCGCCACTTGAAAAGGTTATCGGCATGGATACGTCAGGACTTGAGCGCCCGCAAGCAAGCACAACGGCTGTGGAAAATTTCGTCACTTCAAGCCACCTGCTGCGGAACGAGCTGCTGGGCCAGCAGATGCTTGAGAAGCGCGCGATAGGCCAGGACGCCACGGCTCTTGCCATCGAATTGCGAAGGGGTCACTCCGGCGCGGCTGGCATCGCGCAGACGCGTATCGACCGGGATATAACCTTGCCAGATGTCGTCCGGGTACATATCGCGCAGCACGCGCAGGGTACCGAGGGACGCCTGGGTGCGACGGTCGAACAGGGTCGGCACGATGTTGAACGCCAGGGATTGCTTGCGCGAGCGGTTGACCATCGCCAGGGTGTTGACCATGCGCTCCAGGCCTTTGACAGCCAGGTGCTCGGTCTGCACCGGAATCACCAGTTGCTGGCTCGCGGCCAGGGCGTTGACCATCAGTAGCCCGAGCAATGGCGGGCTGTCGATGATTGCGTAATCGAAATCCTGCCACAGCTGCGCCAGACTCTTGGCGATCACCAAGCCCAGACCGCCCTGCCCGGGCGACTGGCGCTCCAGGGTGGCCAGGGCCGTGCTCGATGGCAGCAGGGAAATCCGCTCGTCACTGGTAGACAGCAACAACTGGCCCGGCAAGCCCTCGGGCACGCTGCCCTTGTGCAGGAACAAGTCGTAGTTGCTGTGCTCCAGGCTATCGGGATCGTAGCCGAAATAGCTGGTCATCGAGCCGTGGGGGTCCAGATCGACGATGACCACGCGCTTGCCCGCCTCGGCCAGCAAACCGGCTAAAGCGATGGAGGATGTGGTTTTGCCCACACCACCTTTTTGATTGGCGACTGCCCAGACTCTCATTCGGATCGTTCCTCCCGGTCGAAACGGGTTCGACCGAGAAATAGCTCGGTTATAAAGCCGGTGACGGAGAATTGACGGCGTTCTGTCTTTCCGGCGACTTGACCGGGGTCGGTGCAGTTTGTGTGCCAGCCCGCTTCAATGCCGCATCGGGTTTTGCATTGGCGGTGCCGGTACCGGTCAGGCTGCGCCGGACATCAAGGTTGCGCGAGACCACCAGCACTACCCGCCGGTTGCGCGCGCGCCCTTCGGCGGTGGCGTTGTTGGCCACCGGCTGGAATTCGCCATACCCCACCGAGGCCAGGCGCCCGGGATTGACGCCCTGCATGGCAAGCATGCGCACAATGCTCGCCGAACGGGCCGACGACAGCTCCCAGTTGGTCGGGTACTGCGCGGTGCGGATCGGCTGGTCATCAGTGAAACCTTCGACGTGGATCGGGTTGTCGAACGGTTTCAGGATCGCCGCGACCTTATCGATGATATTGAACGCCATGTCGCTGGGCATCGCGTCGCCGCTACCGAACAGCAGGCTGGAATTGAGCTCGATCTCGACCCACAACTCATTGCCGCGCACGGTCATCTGGTTGGAGCTGATCAGGTCGCCGAACGCCGCGCTGATGTCGTCGGCAATGCTTTTCAACGGATCGCTGCCACCGGCAATGCCAGCATCAACCTGCTCGCTGTCCTTGACCAACGGCTTCGCCGGGGTCGTCGTCTTCGGCCGTTCGTCGCCGATGGGAATCGGCTTGAGAGCACGGTCCGAGTCAGTGAAAACGCCAATCAACGCTTCGGAAATGACCTTGTATTTGCCCTCATTGACCGAGGAGATCGAATACATGACCACAAAAAAGGCAAACAGCAACGTGATGAAGTCGGCGTAGGAAACCAGCCAGCGTTCATGGTTGACGTGTTCTTCACGATGTCTGCGACGCGCCATCTTCCATATCCTCCATCAGTCCATGAAGCCCTGGAGCTTCAACTCGATGGAGCGCGGGTTTTCACCTTCGGCGATCGACAAGATGCCTTCCAGCAGCATTTCGCGGTAGCGCGACTGGCGCAACGCGATGGACTTGAGCTTGGCCGCGATCGGCAGCAGCACCAGGTTGGCGCTCGCCACGCCATAGATGGTAGCGACGAAGGCCACGGCGATGCCGCTGCCCAGCTGCGACGGGTCGGCCAGGTTGCCCATCACATGGATCAGGCCCATCACCGCACCGATGATGCCGATGGTCGGCGCATAGCCGCCCATGCTTTCGAAGACTTTCGCCGCTTCGATGTCGCGACTTTCCTGGGTGTAGAAATCCACCTCCAGGATGCTGCGGATCGCTTCCGGCTCGGCGCCGTCGACCAACAATTGCAGGCCCTTGCGCGAGTAGCTGTCGGGTTCGGCGTCGGCCACCCCTTCCAGCCCCAGCAAGCCTTCCTTGCGGGCGGTCAGGCTCCAGTTCACCACGCGGTCGATGCCGCCGGCCAGGTCGACCCGCGGCGGGAACAGAATCCACACCAATACCTGCATGGCGCGCTTGAAGGCGCTCATCGGCGACTGCAACAGCGCAGCGCCTACGGTGCCACCGATCACGATCAACGCGGCCGGGCCATTGGCCAACGCGCCGAGGTGACCGCCTTCCAGGTAATTGCCACCAATGATGGCGACGAACGCCATGATGATGCCGATCAGGCTGAGCACGTCCATTACAGGCACGCCTCGACCAGATGTTTACCTATGTCGTCCAGGCTGTAGACCGCGTCGGCCAGGTCGGCCTTGACGATTGCCATGGGCATGCCATAGATCACGCAACTGGCCTCGTCCTGGGCCCAGATCGCGCTGCCGCCCTGCTTGAGCAGGCGCGCGCCCTCGCGACCGTCAGCGCCCATGCCGGTGAGGACCACCGCCAGAACTTTGTCGCCGTAGGACTTCGCCGCGGAACCGAAGGTAATGTCCACGCAAGGCTTGTAGTTGAGACGCTCGTCACCTGGCAGGATTTTCACCGCGCCACGGCCGTCGATCATCATCTGCTTGCCACCCGGCGCCAACAGCGCCAGCCCCGGCCGCAGGATGTCGCCGTCCTCGGCTTCCTTGACGCTGATGCGGCAGAGTTTGTCCAGGCGCTCGGCAAACGCCTTGGTGAACGCCGCAGGCATGTGCTGGATCAGCACGATGGGCGCCGGGAAATTCGCCGGCAGTTGGGTCAGGACCCGCTGCAGCGCCACCGGGCCGCCGGTGGACGTACCGATGGCAACAAGTTTGTAGGCCTTGCGCTTGGGTGCCGGCGACGCTGCGCTGGCCGGTGCCGAACGCGCCGGCGCCGGTGCCGGAGCACTGCGTACCGGGGCCGGATTGAAGCTGCTCGACGAGGAAGAAGACGCGGGCGCGGACGTCGGCGCAACAACCGGCGCGGGCGCCGGTGCGCTGTAGGCACTGACCCGGCGATTGCTGCGGGAAATGCTGTGGACTTTCTCGCACAGCAACTGGCGGACCTTGTCCGGGTTGCGCGAGATGTCTTCGAAATTCTTCGGCAGGAAGTCGACCGCCCCGGCGTCCAGCGCATCGAGGGTGACACGGGCGCCTTCATGGGTCAGGGACGAGAACATCAACACCGGGGTCGGGCAGCGCTGCATGATATGCCGCACCGCCGTGATGCCATCCATCATCGGCATCTCGTAGTCCATGGTGATCACGTCCGGCTTGAGCGCCAGCGCCTGATCGATAGCCTCTTTGCCGTTGGTCGCCGTACCGACGACCTGAATGCTGGTGTCCGCCGAAAGAATTTCCGAGACGCGGCGGCGGAAGAACCCCGAATCGTCCACCACCAGGACTTTAACTACCATAAACACTCCGTTAGACGAGGCGCGGCGCCAGGCCGCACCCCTCCAGAATCAAATACGCCGGGCGGCGTAGCGCTTGAGCATGCTAGGCACATCGAGAATCAACGCGATGCGGCCGTCGCCGGTGATGGTGGCGCCGGACATGCCCGGGGTGCCTTGGAGCATCTTGCCCAACGGCTTGATGACCACTTCTTCCTGGCCCACCAGTTGGTCGACGACGAAGCCGATCCGCTGGGTGCCCACCGAAAGGATCACCACGTGGCCCTCGCCCTGCTCGACATGAGCGGCGGAGCTGACCAGCCAGCGCTTGAGGTAGAACAGCGGCAGCGCCTTGTCCCGCACGATGACCACTTCCTGGCCGTCGACCACGTTGGTGCGCGACAGGTCGAGGTGGAAGATCTCGTTGACGTTGACCAGCGGGAAGGCGAAGGCCTGGTTGCCCAGCATCACCATCAGGGTCGGCATGATCGCCAGGGTCAACGGGACCTTGATGACGATTTTCGAGCCCTGGCCCTTGGTCGAGTAGATGTTGATCGAGCCGTTGAGCTGGGAAATCTTGGTTTTCACCACGTCCATGCCCACGCCACGACCCGACACGTCGGATATCTCGGTCTTGGTCGAGAAGCCCGGAGCGAAAATCAGGTTGTAGCACTCGGTGTCGCTCAGGCGATCGGCCGCGTCCTTGTCCATTACGCCGCGTTTCACCGCGATCGCCCGGAGCACGTTCGGGTCCATGCCCTTGCCGTCGTCGGAGATCGACAGCAGGATGTGGTCGCCCTCCTGCTCGGCGGCCAGGATCACCTTGCCGCTGCGGACCTTGCCCGAGGCCTCGCGCTCTTCCGGCGACTCGATGCCGTGGTCGACCGCGTTGCGCACCAAGTGGACCAGCGGGTCGGCCAGGGCCTCGACAAGGTTCTTGTCGAGGTCGGTCTCTTCACCCACCAGTTCCAGGTTGATCTCTTTCTTGAGCTGGCGAGCCAGGTCACGAACCAAGCGCGGGAAGCGCCCGAAGACTTTCTTGATCGGCTGCATCCGGGTCTTCATGACCGCGGTCTGCAGGTCAGCCGTGACCACGTCGAGGTTCGACACGGCCTTGGACATCGCTTCGTCCTGGCTGTTGAGGCCCAGGCGCACCAGGCGGTTACGCACCAGCACCAGTTCGCCGACCATGTTCATGATTTCGTCCAGGCGCGCGGTGTCGACCCGAACGGTGGTCTCGGCTTCGCTCGCCGGTTTCTCCGCAGGGGGCGCAGACGGCGCACGGGCTGGTGCCGGCGCTGCGGCGGCGGCAGGCTTGGGTGTCTCGGCCTTCGGGTCCGGTGCCTTGGCAGCGGGCTTGGGCACGGCCTTGGCGGCCGGCGCAGCAGTGGCGGCGGCAGGCGCGGCGGTGGCCGTCCCGACTTCGCTGAACTTGCCCTTGCCGTGCAATTCGTCGAGCAGTGATTCGAACTCGTGGTCGCTGATCAGGTCGCCACCGGCGGCGGCCGCGGTTGGCTTGGCCGGGGCTGGCGCAGCAGCGATGGCCGAATCCAGCGCATCGACGGCAAAGGTGCCCTTGCCGTGCAACTGGTCGAGCAACGCTTCGAATTCGTCGTCGGTGATGTCGGAGTTATCCCCCGCAGCCTTTGGCGCGGCCGGGGCCGCCGGGGCGGCAACGGCATCAGGAGCGAACTGGCCTTTGCCGTGGAGCTGGTCGAGCAACGACTCGAACTCGGCGTCGGTGATTTCATCACTGCCGGCGGCAGCGGCGGCTGGCGCCGCAGCGGTTGCGGCGGGTGCGGCCGGAGCCTCGGCCTGGGCCTTGACGGCACTCAGCGAGTCCAGCAGCGACTCAAATTCGTGGTCGGTAATGTCACCCGATTCCTCGGCAACCGGCTCTTCAGCAACAGGCTCGGCGACCGGCGCGGCTTCGTCAGCCGACTGCGGCTCCGCCAGGCGCGCCAATGCAGCAAGCAGCTCAGGCGTGGCGGGGGTGATCGGCGAACGCTCGCGCACTTCGCTGAACATGCTGTTGACCGCATCCAGCGCTTCGAGCACGACGTCCATCAATTCCGAGTCAACGCGACGCTCACCCTTGCGCAGGATGTCGAACACGTTTTCGGCAATGTGGCAGCACTCCACCAGCTCATTGAGCTGGAGGAAGCCGGCGCCTCCTTTTACAGTGTGGAAACCGCGAAAAATTGCATTGAGCAGATCCGCATCATCTGGTCGGCTTTCCAGCTCGACCAGCTGTTCGGACAGTTGCTCTAGAATCTCGCCGGCCTCAACCAGGAAATCCTGAAGGATCTCTTCATCGGCGCCGAAGCTCATTAATGGCTGCTCCTAAAATAGGGCTAAAACTCAAAATCCAAGGCTGGACAACAAATCGTCCACATCGTCCTGACCGGACACAACGTCTTCTCTTTTATCGGCATGAATCTGCGGACCTTCACCCTGAGAGAGATGTTTTTGTGGATCTTTTTCAGCAAGTATCGCCGCACGGTCGTGTTCGATGCCGGCAAAGCGATCAACCTGGCTGGCCATGAGCACCAGTTTGAGCAAATTGCTTTCCACTTCGGTAACCAACTGGGTCACGCGCTTGATCACCTGGCCTGTCAGGTCCTGGTAGTCCTGGGCCAGCAGGATGTCATTGAGATTGCTCGCCACGGCGCGGTTTTCGCTGCTGCTGCGCGTCAGGAAACCGTCGACCCGACGGGCCAACTCGCGAAACTCCTCGGCACCGACTTCGCGACGCATGAAGCGCCCCCAATCGGTACTCAACGCCTGGGCTTCCTCGCTCAGGCCGTTGACCAGCGGAGTAGCGCTTTCCACCAGGTCCATGGTGCGGTTGGCCGCGGCTTCGGTCAGCTTGACCACATACCCCAGGCGCTCGGTGGCGTCGGTGATCTGCGAGACTTCCTCGGCCTGTGGCATGTTCGGATCGATCTGGAAATTGACGATCGCGCTGTGCAGTTCACGGGTGAGCTTGCCGACTTCCTGGTACAGCCCGCGGTCACGGGTCTGGTTGAGCTCATGAATCATTTGAACCGCGTCACCGAAGCGGCCCTTTTCAAGGCTGTCGACCAGTTCGCGGGCATGTTTTTTCAGGGTCGATTCGAAATCGCCCATTGAAGATTCGTTGTCCATAGCTCCCCCGTGGCGCCGTTAACCGATGCGTTCGAAGATTTTTTCGATCTTCTCTTTCAACGCCTGGGCCGTGAAGGGTTTGACCACATAGCCGTTTACACCGGCCTGGGCCGCTTCGATGATCTGCTCGCGCTTGGCTTCGGCGGTGACCATCAGCACCGGCAGGTGCTTGAGTTTTTCATCGGCGCGCACGTGGCGCAGCAAGTCGATACCGGTCATGCCGGGCATGTTCCAGTCAGTCACCAGAAAGTCGATGCTCCCGCTGTTGAGGACTGGAATGGCAGTGGTGCCATCGTCAGCCTCGACCGTGTTGGTGAACCCGAGGTCACGCAACAGGTTTTTTATGATCCGCCGCATCGTTGAGAAGTCATCAACGATGAGGATTTTCATGTTCTTGTCCAATTCGACCTCCAAGCAGTCTTAAACGCGCCCAGCACCTGGACGCGCCATTTCAATCAATCCGGCACAACACTCGACAACGGTATGGAGTCCCACGGATGGAGACTGGCCCGGCACATGCCATGCCAGCCCCGCTCGCAGCGTCCCCACACTGCCTGTCAGCGCGCTCGCCACTCCCCCAAACGCCCCCGCAAGCGGGCCGCGCACTGGCTGTGTAACTGGCTGACCCGCGATTCGCTGACCCCCAGGACCTCACCGATTTCCTTGAGGTTCAGCTCTTCGTCGTAGTACAGCGCCAAGACCAGTCGCTCACGCTCCGGCAAATTGGCAATCGCATCCGCCAGCGCGCTCTGGAAACGTTCGTCTTCCAGGTCACGCGACGGCTCCATGTGAGCACTCGCATTGTCCTCGTGCAGCCCTTCGTGCTCGCCGTCCTGCAAAAGGTCGTCGAAACTGAACAGGCGGCTGCCCAAGGTATCGTTCAAAATCCCGTAATAATCATCGAGACTCAACTGGAGTTCGGCCGCAACTTCGTGATCTTTAGCGTCACGCCCGGTTTTAGCTTCAATCGCGCGGATTGCGTCACTGACCATACGGGTATTGCGGTGCACCGAACGCGGCGCCCAGTCGCCCTTGCGGACTTCATCGAGCATCGCTCCGCGAATCCGGATACCGGCATACGTTTCGAAACTGGCGCCCTTGCTCGCGTCGTATTTGTTCGACACTTCGAGCAGGCCGATCATGCCCGCCTGGATCAAGTCTTCGACCTGGACGCTGGCCGGCAAGCGTGCCAGCAAGTGATAGGCGATGCGCTTGACCAACGGCGCATAACGCTCGATCAGTTCGTACTGGGCGTCCCGTGCCGATTTTTTGTAGAGATGGTTGTAACCGCTGGCTGTCATAACACGGGCCCTGCCGTTTGTTGCACGAGACGCTCGACGAAAAATTCCAGATGCCCGCGAGGGTTGGCCGGCAGCGGCCAGGTATCGACCTTCTGGGCGATAGCCTTGAACGCCAGCGCGCATTTGGAACGTGGAAAAGCTTCATAGACGGCACGTTGCTTCTGGACAGCCTTGCGTACGCTTTCGTCGTAAGGCACTGCGCCGACATATTGTAGGGCGACGTCCAGGAAGCGATCCGTGACCTTCGTCAACTTGGCGAACAGGTTGCGTCCTTCCTGCGGGCTCTGGGCCATGTTGGCCAGGACGCGGAATCGGTTCATGCCATAGTCGCGGTTAAGCAGTTTGATCAGGGCGTAGGCATCGGTGATGGAGGTCGGTTCGTCGCAAACCACCAGCAGGACTTCCTGGGCGGCGCGGACAAAACTGACCACCGAGTCACCGATACCGGCGGCCGTGTCGATCACCAGCACATCGAGGTTGTCGCCGATGTCGCTGAAAGCCTGGATCAGGCCGGCGTGCTGCGCCGGCGTCAGGTGAACCATGCTTTGGGTACCGGAGGCGGCCGGCACGATGCGAATCCCGCCAGGCCCCTGGAGGAGCACGTCGCGCAGTTCGCAGCGGCCTTCGATCACGTCCGCCAGCGTGCGCTTGGGGGTCAGCCCCAGCAGCACGTCGACGTTCGCCAGGCCCAGGTCGGCGTCCAGCAGCATGACCCGTCGGCCAAGCTCTGCCAGAGCCAGGGACAAGTTCACTGACACGTTAGTCTTCCCGACGCCACCTTTGCCGCCGGTCACCGCGATCACCTGTACGGGATGCATGCTGCCCATGTTCGTTCTTTACCTTGTCTTACTTAGACGGAGGCCACATTACTGGCTGCGCGTTCGCATACGGAACAATGCATGGCAGACCATCGATGTAGGTACAAAAAATATTCATGATTACCTCAGCCGACCTGCTTGGTCGGGCTGTGGTAGATGTCAGCGAACATGTCAGCCATGGCTTCGTCGCTGGGTTCTTCCTGCATTTGCACACTCACGGCACGACTGACCAGTTGATGACGGCGCGGCAGATGCAAATCATCCGGGATCCGCGGCCCGTCGGTCAGGTAGGCCACCGGTAGTTCATGACCGATCGCCAGGCTCAACACCTCGCCCAGGCTTGCCGTTTCGTCCAGCTTGGTCAGGATGCAGCCGGCCAGCCCGCAGCGTTTGTAGCTGTGGTATGCGGCGGTTAGAACCTGTTTCTGGCTGGTGGTTGCCAACACGAGATAATTTTTTGACTTGATGCCACGCCCGGCCAGGCTTTCCAACTGCATGCGCAGGGCCGGATCGCTGGCTTGCAGGCCGGCGGTGTCGATCAGCACGACGCGCTTGCGCAGCAGTGGTTCCAGCGCCTGGGCCAGCGATTGGCCCGGATCCACATGGGTCACCGACACATTGAGGATCCGGCCCAGGGTCTTGAGTTGCTCCTGGGCGCCGATGCGGAAACTGTCCATGCTCACCAGGGCGATGCTCTGGGCGCCGTACTTGAGTACATAACGGGCGGCGAGCTTGGCCAGGGTGGTGGTCTTGCCCATGCCGGCCGGGCCGACCATGGCAATCACCCCGCCCTCTTCCAGCGGCTCGACTTCCGGCGTGGCGATCATCCGCGCCAGGTGCGCCAACAGCATGCGCCAGGCCTGGCGAGGCTCTTCGATATCGTTGATCAGTGCCAGCAGGTCGCGGGACAACGGGCCGGACAAGCCGATGCGTTGCAGGCGACGCCACAGGTTGGCCTGGGCCGGACGGCTGCCTTGCAGCTGGTTCCAGGCCAACGAGCCAAGCTGGACTTCCATCAGCTCACGCAGGCTGTTGAGTTCAAAGCGCATCGAGTCCAGGGCACGTGGGTCGACACCCGCGGCTGGCGCGGCTGGCGCCGGTACCGGACGACGCGGCTCGGCCTGGGCTGGCTCGATCAGCGGTTCGGCAGCGGTCAGCGGCAGGCCGGCCGTCAATGGCTGGCCGGCGAACAATTGACGATTGGTCCCCGCGCTGCCTTCGCCTTCGCTGCTGCGCAGGCTCAGTTCGGCCTGGGCGCTGGCGATGCGCGACTGGGTCTTGCGCAGCTCATCCTCAAGCTCCATGTTCGGAACCCGTGGGGCCAGCGCCGACAATTTGTAATCCAGGGCAGCCGTCAGCTCGACACCGCCGGCGATCCGGCGATTACCGATGATGGCTGCTTCAGCGCCCAGCTCGTCACGTACCAGCTTCATGGCCTGACGCATATCGGCGGCAAAAAAACGCTTCACTTGCATAAACCACTACCTCAGCCGTTGGGCCCTACTGTCGCAACGATGGTCACTTGCTTGTTGTCCGGTATTTCCTGGTACGCCAGCACATGCAGCCCCGGGACCGCGAGGCGACCGAATCGCGAGAGCATCGCGCGAATCGGACCGGCCACCAGCAGGATCACCGGTTGGCCTTGCATCTCTTGCCGCTGGGCTGCTTCGATCAACGAACGCTGCAGCTTCTCGGCCATGCTTGGCTCCAGCAGAACACCCTCTTCCGAGCCTTGTCCTGCCTTCTGCAGACTATTGAGCAATATCTGTTCCAACCTTGGCTCCAGAGTGATCACAGGCAGCTCAGACTCAGTGCCTACAATGCTTTGGACGATTGCGCGGGATACGCCGACTCGCACCGCAGCGACCAACGCGGCGGTATCTTGACTCTTCGAAGCGTTGTTGGCGATGGCTTCGGCGATACTGCGAATGTCGCGCACCGGGACCTGTTCGGCCAACAGCGCCTGCAACACCTTGAGCAACTGCGACAGCGACACCACGCCCGGCACCAGCTCCTCGGCCAGTTTTGGCGAGCCTTTGGCCAGTACTTGCAGCAATTGCTGGACTTCCTCGTGGCCGATCAGCTCGCTGGAGTGCTTGTACAAAATCTGGTTCAAGTGGGTCGCCACCACGGTGCTGGCGTCTACCACGGTATAACCGAGCGATTGCGCCTGGGCCCGCTGGCTGATTTCGATCCACACCGCTTCCAGGCCGAAAGCCGGATCCTTGGCGGTAATACCGTTGAGCGAACCGTAGACCTGTCCTGGGTTGATCGCCAGCTCGCGGTCAGGATAGATCTCGGCTTCGGCCAGGATCACGCCCATGAGCGTCAGGCGATAGGCGCTTGGGGCCAGATCGAGGTTGTCGCGGATATGCACGGTGGGCATCAGGAAGCCCAGGTCCTGGGACAGCTTCTTGCGCACGCCCTTGATCCGGGCCAGCAATTGACCACCCTGGTTGCGGTCGACCAGTGGGATGAGGCGGTAGCCGACTTCCAGGCCGATCATGTCGATCGGCGTCACATCGTCCCAACCCAACTCCTTGGTTTCCATGGCCCGCGCCGGCGATGGCAGCAGTTCCTGCTGACGCTTGACCTCTTCCAGCGCCTGGACCTTTTGCCCGTTCTGCTTTTTCCAGAACAGGTAGGCGCCACCAGCAGCCAGGGCAGCCATGCTCAGGAACGACACGTGGGGCATGCCCGGCACGATACCCATCACCGCCATCAGGCCGGCCGCCACGGCCAGGGCCTTGGGCGAAGCGAACATCTGGCGATTGATCTGCTTGCCCATGTCTTCGGAGCCCGAAGCACGGGTCACCATGATCGCGGCAGCTGTGGATAACAACAGTGATGGCAATTGCGCCACCAAACCGTCACCGATGGTCAGCAAGGCGTAGACCCTGCCAGCATCACCGAACGTCATACCGTGCTGGAAGATACCGACGGCCATCCCGCCGATGAGGTTGATGAACAGAATCAGCAGGCCGGCGATGGCGTCGCCACGCACGAACTTGCTCGCACCGTCCATGGAACCGTAGAACTCGGCCTCCTGAGCCACGTCAAGACGACGAGCCTTGGCCTGGTTCTGATCGATCAGGCCGGCGTTGAGGTCGGCGTCGATCGCCATCTGCTTGCCGGGCATCGCATCGAGGGTGAAACGCGCGCTCACCTCGGAAATCCGCCCGGCACCCTTGGTCACCACGACGAAGTTGATGATCATCAGGATGGCGAAAACCACGATACCGACCACGTAGTTACCGCCGATCACCACTTCACCGAAGGCCTGGATCACCTTACCGGCGGCAGCGTGGCCGTCCTGGCCGTGGAGCATGACCACGCGAGTGGACGCCACGTTCAGCGCCAGGCGCATCAGCGTCGCCACCAGCAGGATGGTTGGAAACACCGCGAAATCCAGCGGCCGCAGAGCGTATACGCAAACCAGCAGTACCACGATGGACAGCGCAATGTTGAACGTGAAGAACACGTCGAGCAGGAACGGCGGTATCGGCAGCATCATCATGGCAAGCATGACCAGCAGCAACAGCGGCACACCCAGATTCCCCCGGCTGAGGTCGGCTACGTTGCTGCGTGCGGTGCTGAATAACTGAGAGCGATCCACCAATATTCCCCGTTCCTGTGAAGCAAACTTTTGACGCCCGGAGGGGGCGCAGACGGGGTATTGCAAGAAGCTTTCCAACTTTTGCAAAAGCTTGGAATAGAAAGGCCGAAGCGACTTCAACCCTGTGGGAGCGAGCCCGCTCGCGAAAGCGGTTTGTCAGTCGGCGCCTGTATCGACTGGATCGGCGCATTCGCGAGCAGGCTCGCTCCCACAGGGTAATACGGTTCACTTGAGAAGAAAGGGTACCCGTGGCGAGGGAGCTTGCTCCCGCTCGGCTGCGAAGCAGTCGCAAACCGGCGGGTGCGGCGTGTCTGATGCCCCGCATCTGGCGGGTTTTGGGGCCGCTTCGCGGCCCAGCGGGAGCAAGCTCCCTCGCCACGGGTTTGTCGATGCCCTAAGGGAATAGCATCGGCTGAATTAGGAATCGCGCCGCAAATCCGGCGGGATCGGCAGGTCCTTGAGCGGTTCGGGACGCTTGCCCTTGCCGGCGCGGTGCTGGCGGATCTGGTAGACGTAGGCCAGCACCTGGGCCACAGCCAGGTACAGACCTCCGGGAATTTCCTGATCGAGTTCGGTGGAGTAGTAGATCGAGCGCGCCAGCGCCGGCGATTCGAGCAGCATCACTTCGTTGGCAACGGCGATTTCGCGGATCTTCAACGCCAGGAAATCACTGCCCTTGGCCAGCAGCACCGGCGCATTGCCTTTTTCAGGATCGTATTTGAGCGCCACCGCATAGTGGGTCGGGTTGGTAATGACCACGTCGGCGTCGGGAATCGCCGCCATCATGCGCCGCTGGGAGACCTCGCGCTGCAATTGGCGAATCCGCTGCTTGACCTCCGGCTTGCCCTCCGCGTCCTTGTGCTCGTCGCGCACTTCCTGCTTGGTCATCATCAGCTTCTGCTTGCTCTGATAGAGCTGGATTGGCACATCGATGGCGGCGATCAGGATCAAACCGCAAGACATCCACAACGTGCTCCATCCCACCAGCTGCACGCTATGAATGATGGCCTGTTCCAGCGGTTGATGGGCGATGCGCAGCAGATCGTCGATGTCGCCCTCCAGCACCACCAACGCGACGGACAGGACCAGCAGGAACTTGCCAAAAGCCTTGAGCAGCTCCACCAGCGCCGTGGTGGAAAACATGCGCTTGATGCCGGCGGCCGGGTTCATCCGGCTGAACTTGGGTGCCAGGCTGCCGGCGGCGAAGAGCCATCCGCCCAGCGAAATCGGGCCGATGAATGCCGCCAACAATAAAAAGATCAGCACGGGCTGAATCGCCAGAAGCGCGATCTTGCCCGAATGCAGCAAGTACTGCGTCATGGCGCCAGGGCTCAGCAACACTTCCCGGGGCAAGGAAAAATTCAGGCGCATGATCTCCAGCAGTTCCAGCGCCAGATCGCCGCCATAGATCAGCAAGCCGCCAGCGCCGGCAAGCATGATCGCCAGGGTGTTGAGCTCCTTGGAGCGGGCGATCTCGCCTTTCTCGCGGGACTCCCTGGTGCGTTTCTCCGTGGGGTCTTCTGTCTTGTCCTGACCGCTTTCGCTCTCAGCCATGGTTCAGCGCGCCTGTGCCATGTCGCGTAGCAGCTGCAAGGCCTGGGTGGCCAACGGCTGATACTGGTTGAGAATATCCCCCAGGCTGACCCAGAAGATCACCATGCCCAGCACCAGCGTGAGGGGGAAGCCGATGGAAAAAATGTTCAGCTGCGGCGCCGCGCGGGTCATCACGCCAAAAGCGATGTTGACCACCAGCAGCGCGGTGATGGCTGGCAATACCAGCAGCATCGCCGCCCCCAGGACCCAGCCGAGCTTGCCGGCGATGTCCCAGAAATGATTGACCAGCATCGCACTGCCCACCGGCATTGTGGTGAAGCTCTCGGTGAGCACTTCAAACACTACCAGATGCCCGTTCATGGCGAGGAACAGCAATGTCACCAGCATCGTCAGGAACTGCCCGATAACCGCGGTGTTGACGCCGTTGGTGGGGTCGATCATGGAGGCGAACGCCATGCCCATCTGGATCGAAATAATTTGCCCGGCCACCACAAACGCCTGGAAGAACAGCTGCAGTGAAAACCCCAGCAGGACACCAATGAGGATCTGCTCGGCCACCAGCATCAGCGCACTGAGGTCAAGGGCATTGACCGGCGGCATCGGCGGCAGTCCGGGCGCGATGACAACGGTGATTGCCACGGCCAGGTACAGGCGCACACGGCCTGGCACCAGGGTCGTGCCGAAGACCGGCATGCTCATCAGCACGGCGGTGACGCGAAACAGCGGCAGGATAAACGACGCCACCCAGCTGCTGATCTGGGTGTCCGTCAGTTCGAGCATCGACATCGGGTCAGCCGATCAACTGGGGAATACTGCCGTACAGCTGCAGGATGTATTCCATGAAGGTTTGCACCAGCCACGGACCGGCGACGATCAGCGTCACCAGCATCACCAACAGGCGCGGCAGGAAGCTCAGGGTCTGTTCGTTGATCTGCGTGGCGGCCTGGAACATCGCCACCAGCAAGCCCACCAGCAGGCTCGGAATCACCAGGATGGCAACCATCATGGTGGTCAGCCAGAGTGCTTCGCGGAACAGGTCTACCGCTACTTCAGGCGTCATATCGTGCTACCCGCGCAAGTGGTCTAAACACCGCCGAAACTGCCCGCCAGCGTACCGATGATCAAGGCCCAGCCATCCACCAGCACGAACAGCATGATCTTGAACGGCAATGAAATGATCAGCGGCGACAGCATCATCATACCCATCGCCATGAGGATACTGGCGACCACCAGGTCGATGATCAGGAACGGGATGAAGATCATGAAACCGATCTGGAAAGCCGTTTTCAGCTCGGACGTCACGAACGCTGGCACCAGGATGGTCAATGGGGCCTGGTCGGGGCTGGCGATGTCGGTGCGCTTGGACAGGCGCATGAACAGCTCCAGGTCGCTGCTGCGAGTCTGGGCGAGCATGAAATCCTTTATCGGCACCTGGGCCCTGGCCACCGCGTCCTGGGCGCTGAGGGTTTCGGCCAGGTAGGGTTGCAGCGCATCACGGTTCACCCGGTCGAAGACTGGCGCCATGATGAACATGGTCAGGAACAACGCCATGCCCGTGAGGATCTGGTTCGACGGCGTCTGCTGCAAACCCAGGGCCTGGCGCAGGATCGAAAAGACAATGATGATCCGGGTGAAACTGGTCATCAGCATGACGAACGCCGGGATGAAACTCAGCGCGGTCATGATCAGCAGGATCTGCAGGCTGACCGAATACTCCTGAGCCCCTTCGGCGTTGGTGCCCAACGTGATCGCCGGAATCGACAACGGGTCGGCGGCAAACGCCAACGGTGCAGCCAGCAACAGGGCCAGCGCCAACAGAATGCGCAACGGCATTACTTTTTATCCTTCTGATCTTTACCCAGCAGTTCCATGAGCCGCTGGGCAAATTCGGGGGTGGCCTGCTCGGTGGCGGGCACCTGGACCGGCTCCTTGAGAACGTGCAAAGCGGTGATCGTGCCCGGGCTCAGGCCGAGCAGGATCTGCTCGTTGCCAACTTGCACCAGCACCAGCCGATCCCGCGGACCGAGCGCGCGGGAACTGATGATGTCGATGACCTGGCCTTTGCCGGCAGGCCCCGCCTGTTGCACGCGCCGCAGCATCCACGCGAGGAAAAAAATCAACCCGAGCACCACGAGCAGGCCCAGCACCAACTGCGCCAATTGCCCGGCCATGCTGCCGCCACTTGCCGGCGCAACCGCCGCCGTGGCCGCGGGCTCGGCCGCCAGCACGCTGAACGGCAGCATCAAGGCTGCGGCGAGAAAGCCTTTCATTCAGCGCAGCTTCTTGATGCGTTCGCTCGGGCTGATCACGTCCGTCAGGCGAATGCCGAACTTCTCGTTGACCACCACCACTTCGCCATGGGCGATCAGGGTACCGTTGACCAGTACGTCCAGCGGTTCACCGGCCAGGCGATCCAGCTCGATCACCGAGCCCTGGTTGAGCTGCAACAGGTTGCGGATGTTGATGTCGGTGCTGCCCACTTCCATGGAAATCGACACCGGGATGTCGAGAATCACATCCAGGTTCGGCCCGTCGAGGGTGACTTGCTCATTGCTTTTCGGCACGCTGCCAAACTCTTCCATCTGCATGCGATTGGAAGCGTGGTTGCCGGTATCGGCGGCCAGCAGCGCATCGATATCGGCCTGCCCGGCGTCGCCGGTTTCTTCCAGGGCCGCAGCCCATTCGTCGGCCAGCGCCTGGTCATCCTGGGTATTCATATCGTCAGCCATCATGTTTCCTCGGCGGGCAAGAATCGGTAAAAAACTAGAAATCCGTTACAAACTTAAGCGATTGACAGCACTCAGCGGCGTTCGATCGGCTCGATCACTTGCAACGCGAGGTTGCCTTTGTGAGAGCCCATCTTGACCTTGAAGGCCGGCACGCCATTGGCGCGCATGATCATGTCTTCCGGCATCTCGACGGGGATGATGTCCCCCGGCTGCATATGCAGGATGTCCCGCAGACGCAGCTGGCGCCGGGCAACCGTCGCGCCGATCGGCACGTCGACATCCAGCACGTCCTGGCGCAACGCATTGATCCAGCGCTCGTCCTGGTCGTCGAGGTCCGACTGGAAACCGGCGTCGAGCATTTCGCGCACCGGCTCGATCATCGAGTACGGCATGGTCACGTGCAGGTCGCCGCCGCCACCGTCGAGTTCGATGTGGAAAGTCGACACGACAATGGCTTCGCTCGGACCGACGATGTTGGCCATTGCCGGGTTAACTTCCGAGTTGATGTACTCGAAGTTGACTTCCATGATCGCCTGCCAGGCTTCCTTCAAATCGATGAAAGCCTGCTCCAGCACCATGCGCACGACGCGCAGCTCGGTCGGCGTGAATTCGCGGCCTTCGATCTTGGCGTGACGGCCGTCACCGCCAAAGAAGTTATCCACCAGCTTGAACACCAGCTTGGCGTCGAGGATGAACAGCGCAGTGCCGCGCAACGGCTTGATCTTCACCAGGTTGAGGCTGGTGGGTACGTACAGCGAGTGCACATATTCGCCGAATTTCATCACCTGCACGCCACCGACGGCCACGTCGGCCGAACGGCGCAGCATGTTGAACATGCTGATGCGGGTGTAACGGGCAAAACGCTCGTTGATCATTTCCAGGGTCGGCATGCGTCCGCGAACGATGCGATCCTGGCTGGTCAGGTCGTAGCTTTTGACGCTGCCCGGTTCAGCAGCGTTTTCGGTCTGCACCAGGCCGTCGTCGACACCATGCAACAGCGCGTCGATTTCGTCCTGGGACAACAAGTCCTGCACGGCCATGTCGTGTTCCTACTGCAATACGAAGTTAGTGAAGAGCAACTGTTCGATCACCACTTTGCCAAGCTCTTTCTGAGCCACTTCCTGAACGCTGGCCGTGGCTTTCTGACGCAGCATTTCCTGGCCGACCGGAGTGGCCAGGGTGTCGAAACTCTGTCCGGAGAACAGCATCACCAGGTTATTGCGAATCAGCGGCATGTGCACCCGCAGCGCTTCCAGGTCAGCCTGGTTGCGGCCCAGCAGGGTGATGCTCACCTGCATGTAGCGCTGGCGACCGTTCTGGGTGTAGTTGGCCACAAATGCGGGAGCCATCGGCTCGAAAATCGCCGGCTGCTTGCCCACTGGCGCGGTTTCCACCACTTCTGCCGGCTTGCTCTGAGCGCTGTGCATGAAATACCAAGTCGCCCCCACGGAAACACCCATCGCCAGGAGCAAACCCACCACGATCAAGATGATCAGCTTAAGTTTGCCTTTGGTTGCGGGGTCTTTTACAGCTGCTGCTTCACTCTTCGCCATGCCAATAATCCGTCGCTAATCGGGGGTTTCACTGTTGCACGGCTTGGCTGGAGCAAGTGTTATGCCAGAAGTGTGTCAGGGCTAAGGATGATGGTCGCTTGCGCTCTTCGGCACCGCATAAACCAATGTGGGAGCGAGCCTGCTCGCGATGGCGCCGGGTCAGCCCCGCAAGGGTGGGTGACAGTGCGCTTTCGCGAGCAAGCCCGCTCCCACAGGGAAATACCGCGTTGGATCAGGCGTAGTAGTCGACTGCGCTGGTGCCGATGACGCTGGTGGTGTTGGCCGCCACTTCGCCAACGCTGGCCGGCAACTCTTCGTCCACCGAATCCACTCGGCCGCCAGAGGAAGAGCTCGTGCGACCAGCCTGGGCCTGCTGCTGGGCTTGCTGTTCCTGACCCTGGGAGCCACGCGACTGATCCGACACGCTGACGTCGACCTGGCCCATGCCCTGCTGGGCAAAGCTGTCGCGCAGGCGATGCATCTGGCCTTCGAGGGCTTCACGGACGCCGGAATGGGCGCTCATGAAGGTGACCTGGGTCTGCTGGTCGGGGACCATGTTCACGCGAATATCCAGGCGCCCGAGCTCGGCCGGCTGCAGTTGGATATCAGCCGCCTTGAGATTGACGCTCGACAGGTACATCACCCGGTTGACCACTTCTTCGGTCCAGCCGCTCTGGTTCATGGCGATGGGCTGGTTGACCGGGACCGCGTTGGCGGTTTTTGGCGTAGCCGCCTGGGTCAATGCCGCCAGGCGGTTGGCGAAATCATCTACCCGCGTGTCGCTGGAGGCTGCGGTCAGATCCTTGAGGCCTTCGTTGAGCAAGCCACTGAACGCCTTCTCACCGCCCTGGCTGCCGGCACTGGTACTGTCCTGGTCGGCTTGTACATTGAGCATGCTCGCCATGCCGGCCGCGAACGTCTGGGCCGACGTCGGCTCGCCATCGACGGACGCTGGCGCCGTTGCCTTGGGCTGCGCCTGGCTGGAAGCGGACACATGGCCGCTCTGCTCCATCGCCAATCGCAACGCCGGCAAGGCGTCGAGCGGATCGGCCTGGGGGTCGAATTCCGGATCGGTCACCGGTGTCGGCGTGGCCGGCGTGGCCGAGGCCACCACGGGAGCCGCGACTGCCGCGACGACTGGCGCCTCGGTCGGGCTCACCACAGGCGCGGGCAGCGCCTCGGCAATGACTTCAGGCACGATTACCCCGGGCAGCAAGGCCGGGTCGAGTGTCGGATCGACTGGGGCGGCGTCGGCTACAGGCGTCTCGGCCGTATCGCTATCGTCCTGCGCGGGCTTGTCGTCGGCCGTGGCCGGCTTGTCGGCGGGCAAGGGTTTGCCGCTATCGGCAACCGCCGGCTCAGGAGCGGCAGCCGTGTCGCTGCCTGCATCCTTTTTGACGGTGTTGTCGGAGGCCTTGTCGCGCACCGGCTTAATCTCCGGCTCAAGGGCCGTCGAGGGTTTGACGGGGGCCTGCTTGGCGAAGACCTGGGCGAAACTGGAGGCTTTAGTCCCGGCGTCCGGGCCAGCCGCCAACGGATTGACGGCGGCCTGCGGCTTGGCCTGGGTAACGGCCTGAAGGAGTGTATTAGGCGTAACGGGCATGAAATGGTCTCCGCTGCACTGGGATCTTTGATGCAGTCGAGACAGGACAATGCAAGGGATGGGCCAACGCGCCGAACAACAACCTTTTTAACAGTGAAAGCCTTCGCGCTCTTCCTTGCAAAGCTTTCGAACGTAGGTAAATTCGCTGTTGATCTCGCTGACCAATTTTTCGATTCCACCCAGCGAGGGCTGCTTGGCGCGTTGTTCCAGCTCGCCGCACAGTTCAGCCAGGCGGATGGCGCCCATATTGCTGCTACTGCCCTTGAAACTGTGGGCGGTGGCGCTCAATTGCTCCGCGTCCCTGGCCTCAAGCAACACACGCAGGCGTGCCTCGGAATCGTTGAGGAACGTATCCAGCAATTCCGGATACCCTTCCTCCATGACTTCCTTCAACGTGCTGAGCACGTCCCGATCCAGATGAATCTCGCTCACTTGTTCGCTCCTTGATCAAGAATGACCCCGATTATGCCAGAGCCTCCCAGAAAAACTCCACGCGCGCACTACGACCATCGTCGGACCAACTGGCCTCGTGGCATAGCTGGCGCACCAGGCTTACACCGCGCCCGGACAACCGGTCACGATCCACAGGCCGGGCCAGCACACGGCTGACATCGAACCCCTGGCCGCTGTCCTCGACCTCAATGACCAGGCGCCCACCCTCCCCTTGGGGAGTCACGTGGAGATGCATGCGGATATGGCCGCTGTCCAGCTCATCCAGACGGATGCCGCGCTCCGTATAATAGCGGGCAAACCCCGCCGCATCACGCTTGAGACTCGAATCGAGCCCCAGTACGCCGTGTTCCAGCGCATTGGAATAAAGCTCTGTCAGGACACTGTACAAGGCGCCACTCTGACCCCTGAGCCCATGGACCTCAAGCAATAACTGCAACAGGTAAGGCATCGGGTTGAAACGCTTGAGCGTCTGCGCACGGAACTCGAAGCTCACCGACCAATCCAGCGGACTCGACTGGCCGCTATCGGAATAGACCGGTGGTGGCGGGCTGAGTTGCGTCGGCGCGACCAGCCGCACCTCGACCATGCTGAAGTCGTCGCGGGCCTCGCCGCGAAAATCACCGAGGGCCTGCTGGATATCTTCGAACAGTCGATCGGGCTCGCGGTTGGCCGCAAACACCTGCTGCAACCTTTCCACGCCAAACGGCTGATCATCGCGGTCGCTGGCTTCGATGACGCCGTCAGACAACAGGAATACGCGGTCACCCACCGACATCGGATGCACTTCAGTGCGATCATCAAACAGTTGCGGCGTGAGCACGCCCAACGGCAAGTGCCGCGCCGGCAACGGCGTACGCACGCCACTGAGGCTGTCATGCAGGTAACCATCGGGCATGCCGCCGTTCCAGACTTCGACGGTGCAGCGCTGGAAACTCAGGCACAGCAGCGTTGCGCAACAGAACATGTCCACTGGCAGGATGCGCTTGAGCTTGGCATTCATCTCCCGCAGGATCTGCGCCAGGCCGTAGCCTTTCGCGGTCATCCCGTAGAACACTTCAGCCAGTGGCATCGCCCCGACCGCCGCCGGCAAGCCGTGGCCGGTAAAATCCCCAAGAAGGATGTGCATGTCACCAGCCGGGTTGAAGGCGGCCAGCAGCAGATCGCCGTTGAACAAGGCATAGGGCGATTGCAGGTAACGGATATTCGGCGCGCTCAGGCAACCGGAGTGAGCGATCTTGTCGAACACCGCCTTGGCAACCCGCTGCTCGTTAAGCAGGTAGTCGTGGTGCCGGGCGATCTGGTCACGCTGCTCGACCACCGTGGCCTGCAACCGACGCAAGCGGTCCATGGCCTTGATCTTGGCGGCCAGGATCACCTGGTTATAGGGCTTGGCGAGGAAATCATCACCACCAGCCTCCAGGCAACGGGCCAACCCTTCGCTTTCGGTCAACGAGGTGAGGAAAATGATCGGAACCAGTTGGTCCCCGGCCAGTTGCTTGATCTGCTGCGCGGCCTCGAAGCCATCCATGACGGGCATCATCGCGTCCATCAGCACCAGGTGCGGACGCTGCTCCCGGTAGACTTCGACCGCCTCGGCGCCATCCGCTGCGGTGAGCACCTGATGGCCTTGACGGCGGACGATAGTCGACAACAGCAGCCGGTCGGCGGCGCTGTCTTCGGCAATCAGGATCGTCAGCGGCTCCGGCGACGATTGCATGGTAATCAACTGATATCGAACAACTTGTCGAAATTGGAAATCGCGAGGATTTTCTTGACGTCGCTGCTGCTGTTGACCACTCGGATATCCGACTCGTCGCCACCGGCATGATCGCGCAACAGCAGGAGCATGCCCAAGGCAGAGCTGTCGAGGTAGGTGGCCTTCTTCAAATCCACCACGATAGACTCGGGCTTACTAACGAGTCTCTCGTAGGATTCACGAAACTCCTGATGCCGCCCGAAATCGAAGCGACCTTCAATCGCAATCGTCAATTTTTTCCCATCTTCGGACACTTCAGTTACGACAGACATATTCACTTCCTTGTCGTGGACATATGTGTACAAGGTGTAGCATCAGGTAGAGGTCTGAGCAAGGAATCAAACCCTCCAACCGACAGAATTCCGCTTTCATGATCAATACGGATCATGGCGCGGCAGACGCTGAGACAGTTCATCGAGCAATTTCTGCTCGCGCTTGTCTTCCAGTTGCCGAGCCTCATCGATATAGCGCTGTACAAGTTTGCGTAGCCCTTCGACCCGGGCGAAGGCTTCCTGCCAGCTCTGGCGAGCCTTTTCCAGGTTGTTCTGGTGCCAGACGAGGCTTTGGCGCTGCTGATCGATCGCGGTGCCCAGCTGTGCGAGGAACCCCTGGTAGCCCAACAGCCATTGCCCGGAAACGCCATGGCTGCCGCGGGCGATCCACTGCTCCTGGTATTCGAGGCGAAAATTCTCCAGGTCGGCCAGCTTGCTTTCGGCAACGGCCACTTGCCCCTGGAAATAAGCCAGCCGCTGAACGGCAGTCTTTTCGGCTTTTTCCGCCATGTCCACCACCGGCGCCAGGCGCGCCGCACGACTCGTGGCCATGACCGGTTATCCGCCCGCGACGGGGGCGAAGATGGTTTGCAGGTGCGCTTCGCTGGCGGCCATACCGATGTTGTCGTTCAAGCCTTGGCGCAGGTAGACCGCCATGGCCGGATAAAGATTGATGGCCATGTCGGTTTCACGATCACCGCCAGGCACGTAGGCGCCCACGCTGATCAGGTCGCGACTCTGCTGGTAACGTGACCAGTATTGCTTGAATTGCTGGGCGCGCTTCATGTGCTCGGCGCTGATGACCGACGGCATGACCCGGCTGATCGATGCTTCGATATCGATGGCGGGGTAATGCCCTTCTTCGGCCAGGCGCCGGGACAGCACGATGTGGCCGTCGAGTACGCCTCGGGCCGAGTCGGCGATCGGGTCTTGCTGATCGTCACCCTCGGACAGCACGGTATAAAAAGCGGTGATGGAACCGCCGCCCTTCTCCGCGTTACCGGCCCGTTCCACCAGTTTCGGCAACTTGGCAAACACCGAAGGCGGATAACCCTTGGTGGCCGGCGGCTCGCCGATGGCCAGGGCGATTTCCCGCTGGGCCTGGGCGAAACGGGTCAGCGAATCCATCAGCAACAGGACGTTCTTGCCCTTGTCGCGAAAATACTCGGCGATGCGCGTGCAATACATCGCGGCCCGCAGGCGCATCAACGGCGCATCGTCCGCCGGCGACGCCACCACCACGGAACGCTTGAGCCCTTCTTCGCCGAGAATGTGCTCGATGAATTCCTTCACCTCGCGGCCCCGCTCGCCGATCAGCCCCACCACGATGATGTCGGCTTCGGTAAAGCGGGTCATCATGCCCAGCAACACACTCTTGCCCACACCGGTACCGGCGAACAGGCCCAGGCGCTGACCGCGACCGACCGTCAACAACCCGTTGATACAACGGATGCCCACGTCCAGCGGCACGCTGATCGGGTCACGCTTGAGCGGGTTGATTGTCGGGCCGTCCATCGGCACCCAATCCTCGGCCTTCATGCCGCCCTTGCCGTCCAGGGCCCGCCCGGCCCCGTCCAGCACTCGGCCGAGCATGCTCATGCCCATGGGCAGCCGACCGGTATCGGCCAGCGGAACCACGCGGGCACCAGGGGCTATTCCGGCGACACTGCCCACCGGCATCAGAAATACTTTGCTGCCGGAGAAGCCCATCACTTCGGCTTCGACCTGCACCGGGTGATAACTGTCATCGTTGATCACCATGCAACGGCTGCCCATGGCGGCGCGCAGGCCTTCCGCTTCGAGGGTCAGGCCGACCATACGCAACAGGCGCCCCTCCAGGATTGGCTGGCCGGCCAGTTCAGTGGCCTCGGCGTAGCTGCCCAGGCGCTTGCCGAAGCTGGTTCGGTCAAGGCGCATTACGGCCGTCCACTTCCAGAGCAGTCAGTTCGGCCGCGTCCGGATCAACGATGGCGGCGGTCTCGGGTTCGTCCGGCAACTCCAGGCTCAAATCGGCCGGAGCCGGATGCAGGGCCTGCTCGTGCAATTGGTCGAACAGCTTGGCCATGACCTGGCTGATGCGTGTTTCGATTGTCGCATCTATGCGGCTGTGCTCGGTTTCCACCCGGCAACCGCCGGGCAGCAAGGTCTCGTCCTCGACGATGCGCCAGCTTTCCTCGTGACGCTCGCGCAAGGCCTTGACCAGCTCGAAGTCCTGCGGATTGATGTACAGCCGCACATTTCCGACGCCCAAGGGCAGAAGCTTGAGGGCCTCGCGCATGACATGCTCGATCTGGCTCGAATCGATGGCCAGCTCGCGCTGGATCACTTGTCGAGTGATGTGCTGCACCAGCCCGACCAGGGACTTCTCGATCTGGGTGTCCTGCTCGGCGATGGGCTCGAACAGGTTCAGCATCAGCGATTCCAGCGCCCGCAGCTTGGCCGTCAGCGCCACATCGGCTTCCTGGCGGACCTTGATCGTGGTGCTGTGGAAGCCTTCCTTTTCGCCGATGGCGAAGCCTTCGTTGTAGGCCTCCTGGCGAATGCTCTCGACTTCTTCGAGGGTCAGCGGCTGGACTTCCTCCAGCGGCACCTCTTCCATTTCCGGCAACTCTTCCACCGGTTCTGGCTCAGGCTCGGGCACATGGGGATCGAAGCTGGGCAGCGACCAGACGTCGAAACCACCGACGTCGCGGGCGCGGATCAGGTCGCTGGGTGAATCATCGCTCTTGGCAGACATAACGACCTTAGATCATCTCTTCGCCGCCCTTGCCACCGAGCACGATTTCTCCGGCTTCGGCCATACGGCGGGCGATGGTGAGGATTTCCTTCTGTGCGGTTTCCACATCGCTGACGCGCACCGGGCCCTTGGCCTCGAGGTCGTCGCGCAACAGTTCGGCCGCCCGTTTGGACATGTTCTTGAAGATCTTCTCCTTGACGCCTTCGTCCGAGCCCTTGAGGGCCAGCACCAGCACATCGGAGGACACTTCGCGCAACAGTGCCTGAATACCGCGGTCGTCGACATCGGCCAGGTTGTTGAACACGAACATGAGGTCTTCGATCTGACCGGACAGGTCTTCGTCGACTTCGCGGATCGAGTCCATCAGTTGACCTTCGATCGAACTGTCGAGGAAGTTCATGATGTCCGCCGCGCGCTTGATACCGCCCAGGGTGGTGCGCGAAGCATTGGAGTTGCCCGAGAACTGCTTCTCGAGAATCTGGTTCAATTCTTTCAGGGCCGCCGGCTGCACGGTGTTCAACGACGAAACCCGCAGAATGATGTCGAGGCGCACTTTGTGGTCGAAGTTGCCGAGCACCTCACCGGCCTGGTCCGGATCGAGGTATGCAACGACGATCGCCTGGATCTGCGGGTGCTCGTAACGGATCACGTCGGCGACCGCGCGCGGCTCCATCCACTTCAGGCTGTCCAGGCCGCTGGTGTTGCCACCCAGCAGGATCCGGTCGATCAGGCCGTTGGCCTTGTCCTCGCCCAGGGCCTGGGTGAGCATCTTGCGCACGTAGTCATCGGAACCGACGCCCAGGCTGGTCTGATCGCCGACGATGTCGACGAACTCGCTCATCACCTGCTCGACCTGCTCGCGGTGCACATTGCCCATCTGCGCCATGGCCACGCCGACGCGCTGGACCTCTTTCGGTCCCATGTGGCGCAGCACCTGGGCGGCGTCCGTCGAACCCAGGGACAGCAGCAGGATCGCGGCTTTGTCGACCCGGGACAATTTGGCAACAGCGGCTCGATTATCACTCATCTGCGTTAATCCACTCTTTCACGACCTGGGCCACACGACCCGGATCCTCTGCCACCAGACTCTTGATGGCGTTCAACTGAGCGTCATAGCCTTCGCTCGGGCTTGGCAGCAGAATGCTCTGCGGCCCGCCGAGGCTGACGCGATCGTTGGCCAATTCGCCATCCAGGCCGCCCATGCCTCCCAGCTCTACATCGCCCAAGCCTGCCAGCTGCTTGTTCTTGCCGCCACCGGTGATGTTGTTGAGCACCGGACGCAGCACACCAAATACCAGTATCAGGATGAACAACACACCCAATACCTGCTTGACCACATCCCAGAACCAGGGTTGCGAATAAAACGGGATGTCGGCGATTTCTTCACCGCGCTCCAGGGAGAACGGTACGTTGATTACGCTGACGCTGTCGCCACGGCTGGCGTCGAAACCGACGGCGTCCTGCACCAGGCGAGTGAAGCGCGCCAATTCGTCGGCGCTCCATGGCGCGCGGCTGGTTTCGCCGTTGGCCGGGTTGACCTTGACCTGATCGTCCACCACCACTGCGACCGACAGGCGATTCAAACGGCCCTGCTGCTGCTTGGTGTGGCTGATGGAACGGTCGAGCTCGAAGTTCTTGGTCGATTGCTGACGCTTGTCGGCCGGGTACGGCGCGAGCATCGGCTGGCCGGTGGCCGGGTCCATGATCTGCTGGCCATTGGCGTCGATCAGCGGCTGGCCTGGCTGCACCATGCCTGCGGCGGCGGTAGCGCCACCGGTGGTTTGCGGCGCGCTGGCCGGCGCTGGTGGCTGGTTGCTCAGGGCACCCGGTACACCTTGCGGGCCATTGCTGGCGGTACGTTGTTCGTTCACCGACTGCTCGCTGCGCAACGCCGGTTGATCCGGGTTGAACTGCTCGGAAGTCGATTCGACGGCGCTGAAGTCCACGTCCGCCGAGACTTCGGCCTTGTAGCGGCCGTTGCCGAGGATCGGTTGCAGGATGTTGTGCACCCGCTGGGTAAACATGCCTTCCATGCGGCGGCTGTAATCGTATTGCTTGCCGGCCATGGTCAGTTCGGAGTTTTCCGCCTGGTCGGACAACAGGTTGCCCTTCTGGTCGACCACGGTGATCTGCGACTTGCTCAACTCGGGAACGCTGGTTGCCACCAGGTTGATAATGGCAACGACCTGGCCTGGCTCAAGCGAGCGGCCGGAATACAGTTCGACCAGTACCGAGGCACTCGGCTTGCGCTCATCGCGCACGAAGACCGAGCTTTTCGGAATCGCCAGGTGCACGCGGGCACCCTTGACGTTGTTGAGGCTGGAAATGGTCCGCGCCAATTCGCCTTCCAGGCCGCGACGATAACGAGTCGCTTCCATGAACTGGCTGGTGCCCAGGCCCTGGTCCTTGTCGAGGATCTCGAATCCGATGTTGCCATCGGTCGGTGTCACGCCAGCGGCGGCGAGCTTGAGGCGTGCGCGCGCGACGTCGTCGGCCTTGACCAGCAAGGCGCCGGAATTGGGTTCGACGGTATAAGGGATGTCGGCGGAAGCCAGGGTTTCCATGACTTGTTTGGCATCCATGCCCTCCAGGCTGCCGTACAGCGGACGGTAGTCCGGCTGCTGGGACCAGAGGACCACGGCAAAACCAATCGCCACGCTGGCAGCCAGGCCGACCAACAGGCCAACCTGACGCAGCATGGTCATCTCGGAGAGGTTTTCCAGGAAAGACAGACCGAACAACGGCGGTTTGCCGTCTACCGGAGTTGCCTTGGCTGGAACGTTATCAACGGCTGCTTCTGCCATGACTCAATAGTTTCCTTAGACCGGCATCTGCATGATGTCTTGATAGGCTTGAACCAGCTTGTTGCGTACCTGGGTCAACGCCTGAAACGAGACACTGGCTTTCTGCGAAGAGATCATTACGTCCGTCAGGTCGACGCCACTTTTGCCAATCTCGAAAGCACTGGCCAACTGGTTCGAAGCCTGCTGGGTATCGTTCACTTTATTGACGGCCTGACCGAGCATGTCGGAAAAGCTGCTGCCGGCCACTTGGGGCACCGCGACCGATTTAGGCTGGGCCATGGCGTCCATCTGCATGGAGCGCATGTCCAGCATCAACCGATTAAATTCAATACCTTGGCTCATGATCTATTCTCTCTGGCGGCCCGCATTTTTTTGACACTTACTCAGCGGGTACATAGGTATTAGCAACAAGGGTGCCAGCTCCGTGGCCGTCGGAAACAAATGCGCGCGCGGATCCTTCCAGGCTCCTGTGGGAGCGAGCCTGCTCGCGATAGCGGTGTGTCAGCCGGCGCCCGCGTCGCGAGGACCATTGTCTTCGCGAGCAGGCTCGCTCCCACAGGGTTTGTTTAATGGTTTAACTGGCGAAGAGATAAGCCTCTACATCCATCCCGGCATCACGCATCTGCGCCAGCTTGTAGCGCAGGGTCCGCGGGCTGATACCGAGGCGTTCAGCCGCCTCCTTGCGTCGGCCGCGTTCGGCGCGCAAGGTGTCGATGATCATCTGGAATTCGCGACGGCGCAGGTCATCTTCCAGGGCGCCCGCCGTTTCCCCCATCACTTCCCCGGGAGGAATCTGCGCCGGGGCGGACTGCAACACCGGCAAAGGCGCGCAGGCCACCGGGCCGGCCAGGCAGAAATCTTCCGGCTGGATCAAGCCGCCCTGCTGCAGGATCAGCGCCCGCTGGATGGCGTTGTCCAGTTCACGGACATTGCCCGGCCAGGGATAGGCGATCAGACAGGCCTGCGCCTCGGCGGACAACCGCGCCGCCGCGTGCTTCATTTTATTGACGTGTTTGGCCAGCAGGCGCTCGGCCAGCGGCAGGATATCGGCGGTGCGCTCACGAAGTGGACGCCAGGCCAGCGGAAAAACCGACAGTCGGTAATAAAGGTCTTCACGAAAGCGCCCCGCCGCTACTTCCCCGGCCAGGTCGCGGTTGGTCGTCGCCACCACGCGAATGTCCAGACTGATGGGCTTGCGCGCGCCGACCCGCTCCACTTCCCGCTCCTGCAATACGCGCAGCAGCTTGGCTTGCAGGCCCAGCGGCATCTCGGAAATTTCATCCAGCAGAATGGTGCCGCCATCAGCCTGCTCGAACTTGCCAGGCTGGGCCGCGATAGCGCCGGTAAACGAACCTTTCTCGTGGCCGAACAGCGTCGCCTCGAGCATGTTGTCGGGAATCGCCGCGCAGTTGATGGCAATGAACGGTTCGCTGGCGCGCCGGGATTGCTGATGGATATAGCGGGCCAGGACTTCCTTGCCCGTGCCGGACTCGCCGGAAATCAACACGGTTGAATCGCTGCGGGCCACCCGTGCGGCCAACTCCAGCAACTGTGCACTGGCCGGCTCGATGGCCACCGGACCCTCGCCCTCGACAGCGGGGCTGCCCAAGGCATGGCGAGCCACCAGGTCCAACAGGGCCTTGGGCTCGAACGGCTTGACCAGATAATCCGCCGCCCCTTGGCGCATGGCATCCACCGCCCGCTCGACGGCGCCGTGGGCGGTCATCAACAGGACTGGCAGTTGCGGCTGGCGTGCGCGCAGCAGGCCGAGCAATTGATGGCCGTCCATGCCCGGCATATTGACGTCGCTGACCACCAGGCTAAATGGCTCACGGGCCACTGCGAGCAATGCCTCTTCCGCCGAACCGACAGCGGCATAATCATGCCCGGCCAACAGCAGCGTATCGGCGAGTGCTTCGCGTAGCGCCCGATCATCTTCAACCAGTAGAACCTTGGTCGCCATTTGCTCACTCCACCCCTTGCGCGCTGGAGAACAGCGGCAAGCACACCGTCGCGCACGTACCGCGCCCCAGCCGCGAGCGCAGCCGCAATTCGCCCTGATGGGCACGCGCCACCGCCTTGACCACGGTCAGACCCAGGCCGGTTCCAGTGGTCTTGGTGGTAAAAAATGGCTCGCCCAGACGTGCCAGCACGGACGGCTCGATACCGCTGCCGCTGTCGCTGACACACAGGCGCAAGGTGTTGTCGCGGGTATACAGGTGCACTTTCAGACGGACATCAACGTCACTGGCCTGAATCGCGTTTTCAATAAGATTTAATACCGCGCCCACCAGCGTGTCACGGTTGCACAGCACCTCGCCCGCATGGCTGTCGCACTGCCAGCGGATCGACACGCCCTGCACATGGGTCGATGCTGCGGCCTGCAAAGACTGCAGCAGCACCTTGGGCGCGACGCGGTCGGTCAACGGCAACTCGCCACGGGCGAACACCAGCATGTCGCGCACCTGGTGTTCCAGCTCATGCAAGCGCTCCTTCAAGCGGCCGGCAAAGCGTTGCTGGGTTTCCATCGGCAGTTGCTGCTCGGTCAGATGGCTGGCATACAACAAGGCAGCGGACAGCGGCGTACGGATCTGATGGGCCAGCGACGCGACCATCCGCCCAAGGGAAGACAGACGCTCGTGGCGGGCCAATTGGTCCTGCAAGTGACGGGTTTCGGTCAGGTCGTTGAGCAGCACCAACTGTCCGGGCTCGGCATCCAGCGAACGGGTCGAAATGGACAACCGTCGACCATCCTTCAGGGAAACTTCGTGGCCGTCGTCTTCGCGGGGCGCGAAGCAGCGAGCGATGACGTGCCGCCAGAGCTGGCCTTCCAGAGGCAGGCCAAGCAGCTCGCACGCCGCCGGGTTGGCTTCGCGCACAAAGCCGTGGGCATCGATGACAATGACGCCGCCGGGCAGGAGGTCGAGCAGGTTCTGCAGCCGGTTGGCCAGGCGTTCTTTTTCCGCCAACTCCTGCATGCGTTGGGCACTGACCACCGCCAACTCACCCTTGAGCTCGGTAACCCGCGCTTCCAGCAGGCTGTAGGAGTCGGTCAACTGGCTGGACATCTGGCTGAACAGCGAAAACGCCTGCTCAAGTCCAAGCCGGCCAGCCTGTTCGGCGGACGGCATATGTCCCGGCTCGGGGACAGAAGACATCAGGGCGGCTTGGGTCATCGTGCTCTCTCGCTTGGCTGACCGTCAGTTAAACGGAACGTTGAGAGAGCTGTAGCAATACCCGTGCCGAAAAAAAACCGCCTGAAAATCAGGCGGTTGCAAAACAGGCGTCAATCATCCGCCTGTTCATCTCCTTCGCGACGGCTCATGCCGTACTTGCGCATCTTTTCCACCAGGGTGGTTCGACGAATGCGCAAGCGCTCTGCCGCGCGGGCGACGATGCCGTTGGCGTCGTCCAGAGCCTGCTGGATAAGCCCTTGCTCCAGGCCGCCCAGGTAATCCTTGAGGTCCAGGCCTTCCGGCGGCAGCAAGGCATTGGTGGTGAAATCCGGCGTATGGCCGTTGATCGCCACCCGCTCCTCCAGGTCGCTGCGCAGACTGTCGACCATCTGCTCGTCTTCGTCATCGACGTAGCGGAATTTCTTCGGCAGCTCATTCACGCCGATCACACCGTAGGGGTGCATTATCGCCATGCGTTCCACCAGGTTGGCCAGCTCGCGGACGTTGCCCGGCCAGCCGTGACGGCAGAGGGACATGATCGCCGCCGAGTTGAAGCGGATCGAACCACGCTTCTCATGCTCCATGCGCGAGATCAGCTCGTTCATCAACAGCGGGATGTCTTCGACCCGCTCGCGCAGCGGCGCCATTTCGATCGGGAATACATTGAGACGGTAATAAAGGTCTTCGCGGAAGCTGCCGACCTCGATCATGGTCTCGAGATTCTTGTGAGTCGCGGCGATGATCCGCACATCGACGCTCTGGGTCTTGTTGCTGCCCACGCGCTCGAAAGTGCGCTCCTGCAAGACGCGCAGCAGCTTGACCTGCATCGGCAGCGGCATGTCGCCGATTTCGTCGAGGAACAGCGTGCCGCCGTTGGCCAGTTCGAAACGCCCGGCGCGGCTGGTGATCGCGCCGGTGAACGCGCCCTTCTCATGACCGAACAATTCACTTTCGAGCAGCTCGGCGGGAATCGCCCCGCAGTTGACCGGCACGAATGGCGCTTCGCGGCGCTTGGAATGGTAATGCAGGTTGCGCGCGACCACTTCCTTGCCGGTACCGGATTCGCCCAGGATCAGCACGCTGGCGTCGGTGTCGGCCACCTGCTGCATCATCTGGCGCACGTGCTGGATGGCACGGCTGGTGCCGACGAGGCTGCGGAAAAGGTTGGGTTCGCGATGCCGGCCGCGCTCACGCGCCTGGTCGTACATTTCGCGATAAACCTGGGCGCGGTGCAACGAATCGAGCAATTTGCTGTAGCTCGGCGGCATTTCCAGGGTGGAAAGCACCCGGCGGCGCTGGTCTTCCGGCAGGTCGAGAGAAGAATTTTCGCCCATCAGCAAAACTGGAAGGAACTCATCCCAGGTCGAGAGTGTCTTTAGCAAGCCCAAAAGCGACGCGGGAGCATTTACCGTCCCGATCAGGACGCAAATGACTTCACGACTGGACGACAGAGAGCCGACAGCCTGCTGCCAATCATGGCTACCGCAGGGTAAATTTTCTTCGCCAAGAAAATTCAGGATCACCGCCAGGTCGCGGCGGCGGACGCTATCGTCATCGATCAGGAGAATTTTGGTTTCACGCCACATGCAATAGCAACTTCCCTAGTCAACTCAGTGCCCGGAATTTGGGGGCAAGCTAGACGCTTGCAGACTTGTCATGCCTGTAGACGCCTGAAATCTGTAAACAGCCACTAGTTAAGTCAAAAAATCGTGCACAGTCAAATTTATGGCGCACTTTGTTCGGATTAACTGAAAATTAAATCAGCCGAACAAGTGATAAACCTTCGCCGCGCTTTGCGCCTGATGAATCTGCGACATTTCGCTCACGATTGCCTGACGCTCGCCCGTTGCCGCTTCCAGCAACTGGCGATAGACCCCCAGCAGTTCTTCAAGATTATTACGCAACGCCGCCTCGTCCACCTCGGACTCGCTCAAGACGTCCTCCATGCAGGAACGGCATGCCAGGTCCAGTTGACCAATGGCTTCCCAATTACGCTCAGCCAAGGCACCAACCAGGGCATCACGGGTTTGTTCGATTCGCTGCAGGACAAGACTCATGAGAGCACTCCTTAGAATTGCGGACCAGGTGCGGCAATGGCGTCCCAGCCTTCCTTGACCGTGCGAAGCAGATCGGCGACTTCGTCGAGGATCTTCGGATCGGCCTTGACGTTGGCTTCGGCCAGACGTTTCATCATGTAAGCGTAAAGAGCATCTAATTCAGCGACCGACTCGGCCTGGTTTTCCAGGTCCAGGCCTTCACGCAAGCCACCGACGATGCCGATGGCCTTGCTGATCAGAATGCCTCTGCTTGCAATATCCTTGCGCTCCAGGGCGCCCTTGGCCTGGGCGATACGGTCCAACCCGCCTTCCATGAGCATCTGCACAAGACGATGGGGACTGGCTTCGGAGGTTTGCGCCTGGGCGCCAATCTTCTGGTATTGGCGAAGGGCCAACATCGGATTCATGTTCTACCTCATCAAAAAACTTCGGTTCGTATAAACAGCGTATCGACGCTGCGCCAAAAAACTTTAGACCGAAAAGCCGAAAGCCCGGAGCGTTGTCAAAACGTTGCCGGGCTTTTTTTTGCATCGGTGAAAAATCAGCTGTTTCTCTGTTGCGCCGTCATTGCCTCGAACATCGAAGTGATGTTGCTGGCAGTGGCCTTCAGCTTGCCGACCAGGGTGTCCATATCGTTGTACTTTTTAGTCAGCACAGCGGTCAGGGTCTCGACCCGCCGATCCAGAGCCTCCTGATCGCTCTTCAGGCGGGTCTGGGTCCTGGTCAGCGTCGTGGTCCGCTGATCCAGGATACCACCCCTCTCGCTGAAGGGTTCGATCGCCTTGCCCATGCGCTCCAGCAGGCCGTTGGTGCCCGTGAACAACGTCTGGACTTCACCGCTGAGCTTTTTATCGCTCATCGCTGCGCTGAATTTGACGCCATCGAAGGTCAACGCACCCGTCTTTTGATCGGTGGTAACACCCAACTGGGCCAGCGACGTCAGCGCGTCGCCAGCGCCGGTTTCAGACAAGGGCGTTCGAATCGTCGCCAGCAGCGAGCGGGGCAACGCATCGCCGGTCAATTTTGCCGGCACCGTCAACTTCCCATCGGCATCGAGCGACGGCTTGGTCAGTGCGGTAATGCTATTGGCGACCGCGTTATAGGCATCGACAAATTTCTGGATCGAGGCTTTCAAGCCATCATTGTTCGGCGCCACGGTAACGGTTGAAGTGCCGCCGTCCGCTACTCCGAGCAGATTCAACGTCAGCCCGGAAATGGCCGTGCTGACTGTATTGCTCTTGCTGGTCAGCAGCATGCCATCGACTGTGAAGCTGGCATCTTTGGCCAGGGCACCGATGGCGCCCGCCGAAGAAGCCGTCAACGCAGCCCCTCCGGCACCCACGATGTTCGTCCCATCGATCTCCAGCCCCGCAATACCACTCACCGAAATATCGGAGCCTGCGCCGGTCGTGGTCGAACCCAGCACCAGCCGCGAACCGAAGGAGTCGGTGATGATGTTCGCACTGACACCGGCAGCCTTGAGCGACGAGTCGGCGTTGATCGCGTCGCGAACCGATTGCAAGGTGGAGCCATCCGGCACATTGAGGTTGTAGTTGTTACCCCCCTGCGAGATGGTCATCGTACCCGTGGGAATGGCACTGGTCGTACCACCCGCGAAGGCCGCCGAAGTGACCTTGGACGCAGTGGCCAGGTTGGTGACTTTGATGGCGTAAGTGCCATTCACCGCCGTGTTACTGGCGGTAGCCGTGAGAACGCCGGGAGCTGAAGATGTCGCAGCAAAACCCGAGAATTGCGGGGTCGTTGTGCTGGACAAGTCCTTCATGGCGGTATTGAAAGCTGCCAACAACGACTTCAGGGTACCCACCCCGGAGATACTGTTGGTAGTCGTCGTCGTCGCTCGGGTGATCTGACCTTGCTTGGCGGCCTTGTCGGAATCGACCAGCGCCTTGACGATAGCGCCGGTATCAAGGCCGGAGCCTAGACCCAAGCCAGGTAGAATTGGACTTGCCATGTGGGACTCCCTTCAGTATGTCGCCGGCCTTTTGGCCTTTACACGCCCAAAAGAACATAACAACAAAATTCGTGCCGGTTGTCAGGCTTCGGCGCTGAACAACAAGCTGTTTGCATCATTCAAACTGTTGGCCAGTTTCAGGACTTCTTCGTTCGGAATCTGGCGAATCACTTCACCGGAACCACTGGCAATCACTTTGACCACTACTTTGCCTGAAGGCTCGTCAATAGAGAACTCCAGATTGCGCTTGACCGACTGGACGAAGTTCTCGATTTCCTGAACGGCTTTCTTGAGTTTGTCCTGCTCGGCGGCAGCGTCTTTAGGTGCTTCCTTGACCGGGGTCACGGTAGCAACCTCGGCTCGAGGCTTCTCCACGGGCTTGTCGGCCACGGTAGGTGCCGGCTTCGCCGCTGGATAAGACAAGTTCAGCTTCACGCTCATATCCATGTCCATCACCTCTTGAACGGAAAAAGCGAGAGAGCACGCAAGCGCACTCCCCCGCTAAAACTCATCCGGCTATTACTGAAGCAGCTTCAGTACAGCGGATGGCAGTTGGTTGGCCTGGGCCAGAACCGAGGTAGACGCTTGCTGCAGAGTCTGCTGCTTGGTCAGTTGTGCAGTTTCAGCAGCGAAGTCGGTATCTTGTACGCGACCCAGTGCAGCACTGGCGTTTTCGTTGATGTTCTGCAGGTTGGAGATGGTGCTGGCGAAACGGTTTTGTGCAGCACCGAGGTCGGCACGAGCACTGTTGATGGTGTCGATGGCGCTGGTGATTGCGTCCATAGCCGACGCGAAGTTGGTTTCAGCAACAGCGCTGTCGGAACCAACGATGGTGATTGCCGAGTCAACACCCAGGGCTGCAGCGTCGAAGCTGGCGCTCAGAGTCAGAGAGATCTGGTTGTCAGCACCGGTGTTCGAGCCGACCTGGAAGGTCATGGTGCTGGCGGTACCGTCGAGCAGGTTCTTGCCGTTCAGGTTGGTGCTGTTGGCGATACGGGTCAGTTCGTCGCTCATCTGCGAGAACTCTTTGTTCAGAGCGATACGGTCATCTGCGCTGTTGCTATCGTTACGGGACTGGATGGCCAGTTCACGCATACGTTGCAGAATGTTGGTCTGCTCTTGCATCGCGCCTTCAGCGGTCTGCGCCATGGAGATACCGTCGTTGGCGTTTTTGATCGCCATGGTCTGACCGCGGATTTGCGAGGTCATACGGGTAGCGATCTGCAGGCCGGCGGCGTCGTCTTTGGCGCTGTTGATTTTCAGGCCGGAAGACAGGCGAGTCATCGAAGTGGAGAGAGCGTCGGAAGCACGGTTGAGGTTCTTCTGAACGTTCAGCGATGTGGTGTTGGTGTTTACTGTTAAAGCCATGACGAATTCCTCGTTGGTTGGGTACTGCGGCTTCCGGCCCTTGGCAACCGCCGGGGTGTGGCCTAGAGAACCTTCGTAATAGTTATCGTCGGATTAGGAACTTGCTTGAGGGCTTTTTTCAAAAAATTTGCTAGCAGACTGCCACCCCTTGCAAAACAAGGCCTTAGCGGCGAGTAAAAGCCCGAAAAATGGCGTCAAGAAAGCGCAGAACAAAGCTGCGGGCAAAAAAATAGCGCCACAGGCCAGCCTGAAGCGCTATTGAGAAGAACGTGATGGGTCAATCGCGATACAGAATCGCCGAGCCCCACGACAGGCCCACACCAAAACCACTGATTGCCACGCGCTTCCAGTCAGCATCCAGGACGTGCTTTTCCAGCAGCAGCGGAATGCTCGACGACACGGTATTGCCGGTCTCGACCATGTCCTTGATGAATTTCTCAGGCTCGCCCTCGAAACGCCGCGCCACGGCATCGACAATCGCCGCACTGCCCTGGTGGATGCAAAACGCATCGATGTCGCTGGGTTGCAGCGACGACTCGGCCAACAGTTCGTGCAAATGAGCCGGTACTTTCAGCAAAGCGAAGTTGAACACCTGGCGACCGTTCATGAAAAACACTCCGTCGCTGACCTTCAGGTGCGGCGCACCGGAACCGTCTGTGCCGAACTTGGCCTTGCCCAACTGCCAGCTGGCGTCTTCGGCCATCCAAGTGGCGGTGGCTGCATCGCCGAACAGCATGGTGGTGTTGCGGTCCTCAGGGTCGACGATTTTCGAATACGGGTCGGCTGTAACCAGCAGCCCGTTCTTCAGCCCTGCAGCTTCCATGAAGCCTTTCAAGGCATAGATGCCGTAGACGTAGCCCGAGCAGCCCAGCGATATATCGAACGCCGCCACATGGGTCGGCAGGCCAAGCTTGTCCTGCACGATTGCGGCGGTGTGCGGCAACCCCTCTTCATCGCCGTTCTGGGTGACGACGATCAACGCGTCGATCGACTCGCGCGAAAGCTGCGGGTTATTGGCGAACAATGCGTTCACGGCTTCGACACAAAGGTCCGAAGTCTCCTGGTCGGCGTCTTTGCGCGGCAGGAACGCTGAACCAATCTTGCCAAGGATGAATTCTTCATCCTTCTCGAATTTGGCACCCTGAGCGTAGTTATCCACACCAGCGGTCGGCACATAACTCGCTATGCTTTTTATGCCAATCATCATGGCTTCCCGATCATGTACTGCGACTAGGTTCACCCCCAAAAGCTCAGGGGGCGCTTCAAAATGGTTGATTTCCAAGGGCGGACGCCTTGTCAGGCGAACGGACAGGCCTCCACTCCGGGGAATACAATACAGTGAAGATGCACTTTATGACCTATGCGTCACGCCGTTTTGTTCTGGAGGGGCATTTTTTCATGACAAACGAAGCCGTGTCATTTCCCACAAAGGGATTGGACACCGGAAAGAAATCTCGGGGATGGCAGCGTAATACGGGAACGAAGCCGGCAGGTTTTTACCTGCCGGCTTCATCAATGGAGCCCCCCGCAAGGCGATGAATGTTGTTCACTCAAGGCAATCGCCACAATGATCAGACAAGCCTTGGCTGAACAGCATTACCGCAAGGCGACAAGTTAGTTCAGCAAGCCGGTCCAGGGTACGTTGCGCACCGGTCCCAGAGCGAAACCCGCGCCCTGCAACGCCAGGTTGCCGTTGTAGAACCGATCCTGGGCGAATGCCCCGGCCCACTTCTCACGCAGTGCCGCAAGCGCTTCAGCCGTACTCGCCAGCACACCGGGCTGGATCACCTGCACATGCGGCGTCCACACCGTCAAATAACCGGCCTGGTCGACTCTCAGGCAGAGATCGACGTCACCCAGGGCATCGTCGAACAGTCCTGTATCAACGCCGTCAGCCGCTTCGAACAGTTGCTTGGAAATCATCAGGCAGGCGAAAGAAACCGCCGAACAGTTCTGCTCGACCACCAGCCTGTTCATGTAGCCCCTGGCGGTCTTCGGCTCGCCGATGAAGGCCGAGCCGACTTCGTCATTCAGACCCAGGATCAGGCCGGCCTGGGTGATGCGCCCATCACGTTCGACCAGCTTGGCGCCGACCACGCCCACTTCCGGACGCAACGCCTGATTGAGCAGCGATTCGATCCAGTTGACGTTGACCACTTCGCTGTCGGCTGCCAGTGTCACCAGATAGTCGCCCTTGGCCTCCTGGCTGGCAGCGTTGATCAAAGTCCCCGTCGCGACGCCCGCGTCGATATCCAATAACCGAACGCGACTGGCCTGGTGCCCCTGGCCATCGAGCCAGGTGCGCAGTACGGAATGGTTTTCCGTCCCGGTGGGGACCAGTACTTCGTAGCGCTGATATCGGGTGCGCTGCAGTACGCTGAGCAGGCATCGTTGTAGCGTCGTCAGATCGCCAATACCGTGGAGGATGATCGACACCTGGGGGCGCTCGGCAAAGCGGTAGTCGATTTTGTGCGTGCCCGGCACGACTGCACTCACGTCAGCTTGATAACCACGAACCGCCAGGTGACGCAGCAAGGTCTTGCGCTCGTCGGCATTGTCTTCCACCGGCGCCGCCTGGCAAGTCAGCAGAGGTTCATCCAAGTGGGCAAGCCCCTCCAGGCCGTCCTGCTCGATCAAACGCAACAGCAGGTCGAACTCCAACGCATTTTTGAACTCGCGCGAATAACCGCCGAGCTTTACCAACGTCTCGCGGCGTACCAGCCAATGACGGGCCATCAAGGCCGGGGCGTTTTGCAGCAAGTCAAGGTTGAACCCTGGCCGGAAGACATCGGCCAGCGTCCCGTCGGGCTGGCGCTGGAACTCATCCATTGCCACGGCCTGGCACTGCGGTGCGGCCAGCAGTTCCACACTCGCGCGAAACAGGCCGCTGGGTGTCAATTCATCGCCGGCCTCGACCATGACCATCCAATCGCAATCGCTTTGACTGACAACCTGATTGATTTTGTCGACGTAATTGCTTTCGTTGACTTTGACGAAATGCAGGACGCTTTGTGGCGTGGTCTCGCTCGGCAGGTCACCGGTGGTGAACACAACAATCTTGAACATCCGGCAATAGCCATTGATCACGCTGTCGAAGGTGGCCTGCATCTTGAAGATGTCGGCTTCCAGATCCAGGATCAAAATGCCAAACGTCGGCCCCCCGTTGCGAGCAGCCAGGTACTTCGACACTTTCTGGGCTTCACTGGCGCTCGGTTCACGCGCCTCGAGCCAGCGCAGCAATTGACCGGAGTGCGTGGCGTCGAACAACCTCGCGGTATTTTCATATGCCGCCGCCTTGAGCCGTTGTTCCCAGGCCTGAATCATCTGCACGTAGCGCGTGTCACCCTTTGCCTGCATGACCTCATGCAGTTGCTTTACCAGATCCTGGTTGAAGGCGTAGCTCAGGAAAGCCCTCGCCAGCTGTTGATCAAGCGGCTCGGCGCTGGTGTTGCGCTGGGGACGAGTCAGCTCCTTCTGCTTGAGCATGACGGCTTCCAGCTCCTTCAACTGCACCTGCCCGCTTGGCGCCGCATGAAGCAGGAATTCCAGCGCGGTGAGCACGTCAAAAAAAGACTGGTTATAGAACGGCAAATCAACGTATTGCGTCGGTTCGAAACGCCGAACAGGTTCGCCACGCCGCGAATCCCAGGTCGACTCGAACAGTTTTCCGGGCTGCGGCACCGAACGCTCGTCCAGCTTCTTGACAATGGCCTTGGCCTGTTCCCGCGCCGTGGCGTCCGTGCCGAAGGCATTGGCCAAGGCCGTGGCAAAGCGTTCCTGTTCAGCGACCGCACGCAAGTCCACGGAGCCAGGCGCCGTGGTGACCGAGCCCTGCGGCTTCGCCACGCGACTGCGCTCCTGCACACCATAGGGGACGTCCAGCAAGCGAACTCGTGCAGCGGCCACCAATCCATAGGAATGGCCGGCCTCCTGCAGCCGAGAATCAAAACCGCCGGGCAACGAAGCGTTGCTGTGCCGCAGGGTTTCGGTGCGGGTGACGGCATTCACCAGCGACGGGCAATCCTCGGCAAACACGGCCAGCCGGGCTTCGGCCGATAGGCCGGAATAATCCTCGCAGCCCTTGCGATCGAGCACGTAATAATCGACACGGTCGGCATGGGCCTCGAATGCCAGGCTGTAGCCTTGGCAGGCACCGTATTCTGCGTGTGCTTCGAGGAAACTCACCGCTTGTTCGAGCGCTCGGGGCAGCAGGAAACTTTCGGCATCGGCAATCGCCAGGTAAGGCGTGGCGACTCGCTCGACAGCCTGGCGAACCTTGTCGCCGAAACCAATGGCCGTGGGCGCATACAAATATTGCACTTCAGGGAACGCTGCCGAGATATCCGCAGCGATCTGGCTCGATGAGTCGATCACCAGCACCGCGAACGAACTGTCGCGGTAGTGGCGCAACGCCCGCCGCAGGGCAGTCGACTGGTCATGAGCGAGCAGCACCAGGGTAAACCGTTCATTCAATGGCGCAGTCGATCCTGTTGGGGCATTGCTTTGCATATTCGTTCCTTAACGAGTGGGGGCCGCATCGGCGGTACCGGGAGTTTCGCGGTTGAAACTCATCAGTCCGGTAGCCAACCATTGGCCCAGTACTGCAGGTTATCGCCGCGCAAGATAAAGTCGCGCAGCACCACTTCACGTAATTCGTCGCCCATCCGGTAACTGGCAATCGGATCCGCCAGGTGCATGCGGATGGCCTCCAGCCATTCTTCGGTGCTGTTGGTGAGGACCCGGGTACAAGGCAGGTGCCCCCGGTAAGCCTCGGTATCCGAACAGATGACCGGATAGCCACACGCACCGTATTCCAGCAGGCGAAGGTTGCTTTTGCAGTCGTTGAATATATGAAATTCCAGCGGCGCCAAGGCCAGGTCGAGATTCAGGCTGGCCAGCTTCGCCGGATAATCCGCCAGGCTCACGCCTGGGTGAAACTCATGGATATAGGGCTTGAGCAAATCCGGACACATGCCGAAGAAAACCCATTCGACTTCGTCGGCCAATTCCCGAACGACATCGACAATAAGCTCCAGGTCGCCACGGTGGCTGGTGCCGCCCCCCCAACCGATACGCGGCTTGCTGGAGGTTGCACGCCGGCTTCTGAGTTGGTTCCACAGGCTGGCAGCCAGCATGTTCGGCACCACGCGGATATCGTGGTGCATGCTCGACAAGACGTCCGCCAGCGGATGGGTGGACACCACGACCCGATCACACAGGGCGATCCCTCGGCGCAACATGTCATCAAGGTTGTCCGGCATGTTGCGGCGATGTTCGTTTTTTTCCGGGACCCGGGAGATGTAGTCATCCAATTCATAGATGCGCATGGCGTTGGAGTAAGTCTTGACTTGAGTGATGTCCTTGAACTTACTCACGTTATAGCGACCCTGAAGGATGACCACATCCGGTGACTGGCGCTCGATGTCGATGATCGAGGGCGTATCGTAGGCCACACGCCCCACGACTCGACCCGCCGCTTCCAGTTCGAACAACGGTTGGCTGACCCGGTAATGCCCCACCGCCGAGGTATTGACCGCCATCCCGAGGATCGAAGGGACGTTGCGGGTGATCAACGGATTCCAGCCGGTGCGGGGTCCAGGCTCAAGACTGAAGCTTTTCCCGGTCAGGCTCAAGTTACGGTTGTAGGCAGGATCGTTGGCGATCTTGGGCAACCAGCGCTGATAGAATGCCTCTTGTTCGTGCTCCAGCCGCTGCTTCCACGCAGGATCAGCACTGGTTTCCACGCCGGACGCGGACGCCAGCACGACATCACTGTGAGGCGTGGTGACGATCAGGTAACCATTTTTACCGACCTGCTGGCAGAGCTCCAGCGAGTTGATCCGCTGTATCGTAATGCTCTGATCGAACCCGCCCACTTCCTCCAGAACCTGCTTGCGTATCAACAGGCAGTGATCACCGACGGCGCTCCAGTTCTGCACCGTCTGCAAGCGTTGCATGTAGCCGCCGGATGTCACCGATTCGTTGACGAAAGCCCTGCCCGCCAACCCACCCATTCCCATGATCACGCCGGAGTCGATGACTCGGCCTTGCAGGTTGAGTGTACGAGGGCCGACGATGCCGACCTCAGGACGTTGACCCTGATTGAGCAGTTCGTCCAGCCAGGCGGCCTCATGCACGATGCAATTGGGGCTGAGCAACAACAGGTATTCGCCGCGGGCCTGTTGCGCGGCGAAGTTGCGGATTACCGCTTCGCTGGCACTTTCGGAATGCGTGAATATGCGCAACTTTTCACTGCCCAGCTCGGCCATTGCCCGCAGCCAATGCTGCAACTCGGCATCTTCACTGGCGTTATCGACAATGATGATTTCGTAGTGTGGATACGCAGTCGTACTGATCAGGCTGTTGACGCAACGCTCCAGCGCGCCCAGGCCATCCTTGACGCTGATGATGATCGACACCAGGGGGCGCTCGGCGAACAGGTATTCAATGCGCGGAATCAACGCCAGCAGCGGCCCAGGGTGCAGCTGGTGCGGCACGCCAATACGCTGTAGATGAGCGCCAATCAATTCGGCGTTTTGCTCGATGACTTTCGGCAACGACAGCCATTGGGCGAACGAAAACGTCGACTCGACCTGGACTTCCGGAATGTGGCCAATGACCTGCGGCCCATCCGTTTCCACCAGCCGCCAGATCAAGTCATGGGGTGCCAGCTCGCCCAGGCTCGGATCGAATCCACCCGAGGCCAGGAATCGGGCACGCTCGAAAGCCAGTGTCCGACCGACATAGGGATAACCGCGCATCAGGTCGAGATTGAAGTCGGGCTTGAAGATCGGCTCCACCGCCTTGTCATCCACCAGCGCACCTTCATCGCTGTAGAGGCAGGCAGCAGCCGGCGAGCTGACAATCCGATCGGCCATGATCAGCAGCGCTGACTCGGTCAAGCGATCGCCGGCTCGCAGCAGGTAGAACCAGTCGGCACCGTCCAGTTGAGGCAACAGCCCGTTGAGCTGCTGCGCCCAGTCCGCTTGCAGGCCAAGACGCAGGACGTGATTGTCCACAGCCTGGCGACCATTGGACAACAGCAGCACCGATTCGCAAGCATAGGCTTGGGCAGCGATACTCTGCAGGGTAATGTCCAACGCATAAGGATCGTCCTGCTCGTCGATGATGACGGGAACGATCTTCGGTCGATAAGCCCAGCGGGCGATCTGCCGGGACAAGACTTGCTTGCGCGATGGACTGAAACGGCGACAGGCCAACCACTGCGGATAGAGGTCTGCGTAGCTCTCGATGTCAGTGCCGACTTGCGAGTTGATGACGCCCTGCCGATTCGCAATGACCGCGTAGGCGTTGAGTTCTTCCCATTCGGGCGCCCCAGGCTCCCTGGGCTGCCCCAGTGGCTGGTAACGCACCCAGCCACTGGCGGGCGCCGGTTCGCCACTGCGCTGGGCGAGCATTTCCTTGAGCCAGGTCATCTCCACCGTGGCCGCTTCGAGCATCTTGGCCTGACGCGCCAGGCGATCCGGATGCAAGCGCTGGCCGCTTCCCTCGGCGAACAGTTGGACCAGGTGACCCCGGCGCAACAGGCAGATGAACAAGGCAAAATCGAGGACCGCCTCGAAGCCTTCGCCAGGCCGCGCCAGCGCCGGTAACAAGGCCTCGACATCGGCGCGGCGCATCAATGCGCCACTCAAACCGCCGAGAAGTTGACGGGCGCTCTTTTCAAAATACGCCAGCATGTCGGTACCGTTGAACAACGCATCGAACTGCGTGATGCCAGTGTTTTCAAGGCGGACCGGCAACGCATAGTTATCTACATCGATTAGATGATGCCTGTTGATCACAAGCGATACGTGCGCATGCTCCTGCAGGATGGCCGCCTGTTGACTGACGCAGAACGCCAGCAACTGGTCGTCATCGCACAGAAACTTGATGAACTCGCCCCGGGACTCTTCCAGACAGCGCAACAGGTTCTGCTGGAACCCCAGCCGAGTCGGGTTGCGCAGGTAACGCACCTCAACCTTGGCGTTCGCGCCAAGCTCCTGGACAATCTGCTCGATGCCATCGGTGCGGCAATCGTCGCAGATGACAATCTCCAGGTTCTCGTAGGTCTGCTCGAGCGCGCTTAGCAAGGCGAGGCGGAAAAAGCGTGGGCGGTACGCGGGGATGGCAATGCTGACAAGAGGAGCTGAATTCACACGCATGGCTCTCAACCGGTGGGCGCCAACTCGGGCGAGAGCAGGACGTCCTGAATCGTATTAGGAACGGGTCAGGGACCGCTTATAGCGTCACGGTCCCTGCCCTGGATCACACTTTGTTGAACAGGCCCAATTGAGCGATCTTGCTGAACGCCAACTGCGACGCTTGAAGCATAGTCTGCTGCAAAGTCAGGCGCGTCATCACTTCGGCCGGGTCGGAATCACGAATCGCCGACTGGGTCTGCGAGTTGGCCAGGACAAAGCTCTGATTGGTATCGCTTTGGGTATCGAGCGACTGGCCGCGACCACCGACTGAACTCAGTGCACTGGTCAAGTGGTCGGTACCACTGGCCAGGTTACCGATCGCCGAAGCCAGTGACGCATTCAGTTTCTGGATGGCGATGTTGTCGCCATTGGCCGGCGTATTCAAAGCAGTGCGCAACTGGTTGACGGTGTCCAGGATGTTCTGCGTCTCGTGGGTATTGACCGCGATGCTGAACTGATCGTTGGCCGCCGGCGCGCCATTGAGTGTGAAACTCACACCCGATGCGGTGGCGACGTTGCCTGCAAGGGTACCGCTGGAGACGGGTTTGCTGTCCGCGGTCAGTGGCGCGGCGTACAGGTCGAAGTCCGTGGCACTGGTAAACTTCAGTACCGCCGAGCTCGTCGGGAAGCTGGCGTGGTAGGCCGCCGGATCGGTAATTGCGCTGCCCGTGATTTGGGTCGCGGTGGTGTTGCCAGGGCTGCGAGCCGGTGTGAACGAATCAGGTTTGGCGGCCAGAGTGAAGGTATGGCCGGGCAAGATCGTGCCGGCAACATCACCCGCATGAAGGTTGACGTTCAAGGTCAAGTCGACGCCGCGAAAGCTCACGGTCTGGCCGGCCTGGCTGTTGGGATCAATAGTCCCGCCCTTGCTGGCTTCGGCCGTCACATCGTTGCCGCCCGAGTCGGTGATTTTCAACTGGGTGCCGCTGACGAATTCCACCGTGTACGGCTCGCCACTGCGGAACTGGCTGTTGTAACTGACGCTGGACGAGACTTGGCCGTTGGTCAGCACCACGCGCCCATCATCCACCGCCGGCGCGGTCATGGTGACCTGGGTGCGGCTGGTGTTGACGGCTTGCTGGAACACTTCCCAGCCGGTGCTGTTGGTGGCCATGGTCATGGTGTCGCCGATCGGCAGGTCCAGGGTCACCTGGTCGCCGTTGTAGCTGTAGGTGCCGTCGTCGTTGCGGGTAAACGGTACGACATCGCCCTTGGAACCGGCGAAGATATATTTGCCGTTTTCGTCCTTGGTGTTCATCAGGCTCAGCAACTGATCCTCGATCGAACCCAACTCCGACGCCACTGCTTTACGGTCTGCGTCGGTGTAGGCGGCGTTACCGGCACTCACGGCCAATTCCTTGGCGCGCTGCAACACGTTGCCAATGCTGGTCATGACCGCTTCGGTCGTGCCCAGGGTCGCCTTGATGGTGGTGACGTTGGCTTCGTATTGAGAAAGCATCGACGCCTGGTTGCCTAACTGCAGCAGGCGCGAAGCCCCCACCGGATCATCAGCGGCGGTGTTCACCCGCACGAGACTGCTGGCTTCCTCGCTGCTCTTGACCACCTTGGCGAAGTTTTTCTGATAGTTCGCAGCCGTGCTTTCGTAGAACTGAGAAGTAGAAATGCGCATGGGCTACGGCTCCTTAAAGACTGTTGATCAGTGTGCTGAAGATTTGTTGCGCCGCCTTGATGATCTGCGAAGACGCGGTGTAGTACTGCTGGAACTTGACCAGGTTGCCGGTTTCTTCATCCAGGTCCACGCCCGACAGCGAGTCGCGGGCGGTCTTGGCGTTGTTCAGGATTGCACCCGTGGCGGCGCTGTCGAGCTTGCCTTGGGCGGCCTTGGCGCCGACGCCTTCCACCAGTTTGCCGTAGGCATCGTTCAGGGAAATACCCTTGCTACTGGAGCCGGTGTCGACGGTCTTGGCGGTCTGCAAGCCGGCCAGGATCGTACCGTTACGGTTGTCCAGGCTGCCGGGCTGGCTGAGGCTGATGTTGATACCTGAACCATCGGATGGCGCGCCGGCAATCGACATGTCGAACGTGACGGTACGCTGCACCGGAGGTACGGACGAGTCGAAGATCGGCGCGCCTGTGGCGTCCTTGAGCGGAACGCTCAGGCTTAGGGTGTTGTTCTGGCCGGGCGTGATCGTGCCGCTGCTGATCAAGCCGCCCTGGGCATCGAGCAGCCGGTAGGCCTGGCTGGTGCCACCGGCCGAAGTCGCCCCGAACACCACTTTGACTGGCATGGAATTCTTGATGCCGTTCTGGATGATGCTGGTGGTGGCCGCATCGTAGATGTCCAGCTTCGTCGTCATGGTTGGCTGGCCGCTGGCCGGAATGGTCAGCGTGCCGCTGCCGCCCGGCGTGATGGCGGCGCCCAACGGCGCGGCAATCGCCAGCCGCTTGGAGTCGGTCATCTCGGTCTTGATGTTGGTCGCCGCGTTGCGGGTCGGGGTGAGCTTGAACGAGTCGCCGACGGCCGCAGTGCCGTTGGCAAAGGTCATGGAAAAACCGTCGATCACCGGCGGCGGCGTGGTCGCGGTGTTGAACGCGCCCATCGAGGTGCCGTCGGGCAGGCGCTGGACGGTGTAGTCCGTGCCGCTGGTGAACGTCACCTTATAGTCGTTGGTGGTCAGCTTGCCGGAGTCTGTGATGGCGATGTTGAAGTTGCCGGAGCCCGCGCTGTTGTTCAACGAGGCAACGCTGCGCTGGCTGATCTGCGCGGCGCTGTTGATGTTGCTGAACAGGTTGGAGCCAAAGGCCCCGTTCATGTCGATGCCCGATGCCTGGATGCTGTTCATCTGGTCGGCGACCACCAGGGCCACGCGCCCCAGCTCGTTCATGGCCGGGTCGAGCACGGTACTGCGGTAGCGCATCAAGCCACCGATCTCGCCGCCAGTGAGCACCGACGTCAGGTCCATGGAACTGGAACCGCTGTTGAGCTGGATCCCCATGCGGCCTGGATCGTTCTTGTCCGGTACTGCTTCGAGTTTATTGGTGATATTGCCCATCACCAGTGGCTGGCCGGAACCCAGGTAGATGTCCAGGCTACTGCCGTTCTCGACGACCTGCGTGCCGGTGAAGGTCGAGAGCTGGCGAATGGTCTCGCTACGGGCGTCGAGCAGGTCGTTGGGGGCGCCGCCGGCGTTGGAAACCTCGGCGATTTTCTTGTTCAACTGTGCAACGGTAGCCGCCAGGTTATTGACCTGCTCGACCATGTTCGACAGGTTGCCGTTGATGTTCTCGCTCTGCGCGGTCAGCTGGCTGGCAACCGAGTTGAAGCGGTTGCTCAGGGCCTGGGCATCGCTGAGCAGCAACTGGCGGGAGGCATCGTCGCCTGGCTTGGCGTTGACGTTCTGCACCGAGGCGAAGAACTTGGTCAGTGCGCCATTGAGGCCGGTGCCGCTGTCCGACAGCAGCGAATCGAGTGGGGTGATCTGCCCCTGATAGGCCGCCGCATCGCTGTTCAGCGAGGTGGTGGTCTTCAGTTGTGCTTCAAGGTACGAGTTATAGACCCGGCGCACGTCAGCCAAGGTCGTGCCGGAGCCGATGAACACGTTGCCGTACTGGTTCGACGCCTTGGTGGTCTGCACGGTCTGCTGACGCGAATACCCAGCGGTATCGACGTTGGCGATGTTGTTACCCGTGGTCACCAGTGCGGTCTGGCTTGCGGACAGACCCGACATCCCGATATTGAGCAAACTCATGGTTCAGACCTTATAAAGTCGTGGTGGCACCAGCCGAGGCGTAGTTCTGGTAACTCGTCATCTGCCGGGCTATGTTCGAAATCTTGTTGGCGTAGTTCGGGTCGGTGGCGTAACCGGCCTTCTGCAACTCGCGTACAAACTGTTCCGGGTTATCGGCCGACTTCAGCACAGCTTGATAGCGGCTGTTGCTTTGCAGCAGATTGACCAGGTCATGAAAACTGTCGCGGTACGAGGCGTAGGAACGGAATTCGGCCGTCTCCTTGACCATCTCGCCATTGCGGAATTCGCTGGTGATGGCGCGCGCCGAATCGCCCGTCCAGTTCTTGCTGGCCTTGATGCCGAACAGGTTGTGGCTGCTGCTGCCATCGGGCTGGCGCATCACCGATTTACCCCAGCCGGTTTCCAGCGCGGCCTGGGCCACCAGGTAACGTGGGTCGACGCCGATACGGTCCGCCGCTTCCTTGGCCATTGGCAGCATGGCGTCGACGAATTCATCGGCATCGCGGAAGGCCTTGCGCGCCGGTGCCAGCGGTGGCTGGGCCACGGCGCGGCCGTAAACCTGCATGTCACCTTTGGGCTCGGCAGCCTTGAGCGCGGCCAGCCAGTCGCCATTGGCCAATTCGCCGGTGGCCGGCTTGACGGCGGCAACGGCGCGGTCAGGCAGGATGTTCTGAGCGGGCGCCTCGGTCGAGGCCGCAGCAGCAGGCACCAGCCCGGCGAGCAGGCGGTCGGCCAATTTCGGCGGCAGCGCCAGGCGACGCTGGTTGAGCAATTCCATATCGTTGCGGTGCACGCCCTCGCCTGCACCTTGCGGTGTGCTCACGGCCCGCGAAGCCCACAGCGGGCGCTGACCGTTGGTGCGCGACAAAGGCCCGTCGGTGGGCAGCGTTCCGGCGGCCACCGGCGTTACAACCGGCTTGGTCACCTTGTCCAGCGCCTCTTGCTGCTTGGCGGCGGACAACGTCGCCGCCTCGCCTGGCGCCGTCGGTTTGTTCTTCGACATCTGGCGCAGCAGCACGTCGGCCAGGCCGATACCGCCACCCTCGCGCGACATCGAAACGGCCAGCTGCTGGTCGTACATTTCCTGATACTGCTTGGCTTCGGCAGTATTCATCGGATTATCCTTGCCCAGGGCCTCGGTGGCCGAACGCATGGACTTGAGCATTTCGCCGAGAAACAGCGACTCGAATTCCTGCGCCACCTTGCGCAGGTTGCCTTCGCTGTTCTTGTCGCCGACCTTGAGCTGGTTCAGGCGGTTGAGGTCCGAGTAGGACCCCGAATCCCCGCTGATCAAGGCGCCTTTGCGCATATCCACCATGACCGCTTTCCTTAAATCACGATCAGGTCGGCTTGCAACGCGCCGGCCTGCTTCAAGGCTTCAAGAATGGCCATCAAGTCGCCCGGCGCCGCGCCGACCTGGTTCACCGCCCGGACGATCTCATCCAGGGTGGTGCCCGGGCCGAACTTGAACATCGGCTTGGCTTCCTGTTCGGCATTGACCCGCGAGCGCGGAACCACGGCGGTCTGGCCGTTGGACAACGGCCCCGGCTGGCTGACGATCGGGTCTTCGGTGATGGTCACGGTCAGGCTGCCGTGGGTCACGGCGGCCGGCGAGACCTTGACGTTCTGGCCGATCACGATGGTGCCGGTACGCGAATTGATGATGACTTTCGCCACCGCCTGGCCCGGATCGACCTCGAGGTTTTCGAGGATCGACAGGTAGTCGACGCGCTGGCTCGGGTCCAGTGGCGCGGTGACGCGAATCGAGCCACCGTCGATGGCCTGGGCCACGCCTGGGCCGAGCATGTCGTTGATCTTGTCGACGATGCGCTTGGCCGTGGTGAAGTCGGAACGGTTGAGGTTCAAGGTCAGGCTGTTGCCCTGGTTGAAGCCGCTCGGCACGGCACGTTCAACCGACGCACCGCCGGGAATACGGCCCGCCGACGGAACGTTGACGGTGATCTTCGAACCGTCGCGACCCTCGGCATCGAACCCGCCCACCACCAGGTTGCCCTGGGCGATGGCGTAGACGTTGCCGTCGATACCCTTGAGCGGGGTCAGCAGCAAGGTGCCGCCACGCAGGCTCTTGGAGTTACCGATGGACGAGACGGTGATATCCACTTGCTGGCCGGGCTTGGCGAACGGCGGCAGGTCGGCACTGATCGACACCGCCGCGACGTTCTTCAACTGCACGTTGCCGGAGCCGGCCGGCACCTTGATGCCGAACTGCGACAGCATGTTGTTGAAGGTCTGCAGGGTGAACGGAGTCTGGGTGGTCTGGTCACCGGTACCGTTCAGGCCCACGACCAGGCCGTAGCCGATCAACTGGTTGGAACGCACGCCGGAAATGCTGGCGATGTCCTTCAGGCGCTCGGCTTGAGCGGTGAAGGCTGCCGACATCACCAGGGCACCGATCAACAGCTGTTTAAGATTCAACTTGATCACCTAGAAAGGGAACTTCGGGCTGAGGAAGAAACGGTCGAACCAACCTGGCTGACTCGCATCGGCAAAGGCACCAGTGCCCGAATAGGTGATGCGCGCATCGGCCACGCGGGTCGACGGAACAGTGTTGTCGGTGGAGATGTCATCGGCGCGAACCATGCCGGCGATGCGCACCAGTTCGTCACCGGTGTTGAGCGTCAGCCACTTCTCGCCGCGCACGGCGATGATGCCGTTGGGCAGCACATCGGCGACGGTCACGGTGATCGAACCGGTCAGGCTGTTGCTCTGGCCGGACTGGCTGTCGCCACTGCTCGATCGGTCGGAACCGTAGCCGGCATTGAGGCTCAGGTCGCCGCCACCGATGGGATTGTTGGTGGTCAGGCTGGAGCCGAACAGCGAGGTCAGGCCGACGCTGGTCTCGCTGGTCTTGTCGATCTGCGAGTTGGCGTTCTTGCTGGCCTGGGTCCGCTCGTTCAGGGTGATGGTGATGATGTCACCGACCCGGAAGGCCTTGCGATCGCTGTACAGGTTCTGCTCGAAGCCAGCCTGGTAGATCGAGCCATTGTTGGCGGCAGCCGGCAACGGCGTACGCGGCAACACCGGAGCGTAATACGGGTCATTGGGCTTGGGCGTTGGCGCGACACAGCCCGCCAGCGCGGTAACCCCACTCAATGCCAGAACAGATACAAAGCGATTCATGACCCTACCTCTTGGTGTTGCAGGCGACCCTGGGGCCGCCCTGTCTACGTGATGACGGATTTCGCGACGGGATTACAGATTCTGCGTGACGAACGAGAGCATCTGGTCGGCGGTGGAGATCACCTTGGAGTTCATCTCGTAGGCACGCTGAGTAGTGATCATGTTGACCATTTCCTCGACGGTGCTCACGTTGGAGGTTTCCAGGGTGTTCTGCAGCGTGGTACCGAAGCCGTTCAAGCCCGGGGTGCCGACTTGCGGCGCGCCACTGGCAGCGGTTTCCAGGAACAGGTTGTTACCCACCGCCTGCAGGCCGGCCGGGTTGATGAAGTCAGCGGTCTGCAGGTTACCGATCACCTGCGCAGCCGGATTGCCCGCGATGGTGATGGACACGGTGCCGTCACGGCCCACGGTGAATGTCTGCGCATCGTTCGGGATGACGATGGCCGGCTCCAGGGCGAAACCGCTGGCGTTGACGATCTGGCCGTTGGAGTCGAGGTGGAAGGTACCGTCACGGGTGTAGGACGTGGTGCCGTCCGGCTGCAGGATCTGGAAGAAACCGCGACCGTCGATGGCCATGTCCAGCGGCTGCTCGGTGGTTTGCAGGCTACCGGCGTTGAAATTTTTCTGGGTGCCGACAATGCGCACCCCGGTACCCACTTGCAGGCCCGACGGCAATTCGCTGTCCTGGGTCGACTGGGCGCCTGGCTGGCGTTTTACCTGGTAGAGCAGGTCCTGGAACTCGGCGCGATCACGTTTGAAACCCGTGGTCGAAACGTTCGCCAGGTTGTTGGAAATAGTGGAAAGGTTGGTGTCCTGGGCGGACAGACCTGTTTTGGCAACCCAAAGAGCCGGAAGCATTCGATTCTCCTCATACGCCTGTTTTTCGGCGCAGCGCTGTAATTAATGATTAGATCTGCAAGACCCGAGCCATGGCCTCATCGCCTTCTTTGGCGGTGGTCATCATCTTGACGTGAAGCTCGAACTGCTTGGCCAGGGCCAGCACCGAAGTCATCTCATCCACGGCATTGACGTTGCTCGCCTCCTGGAAGCCCGACACCAGCTGCACGTTGCCATCGATGGGCGCCGGCTGGCCGTCCTTGGAACGGATCGAGCCGTCCAGGCCTTTGGTCATGGTCTTGAGGTCCGGGTTGACCAGCTTGATGCGGTCCACCTCAGCCATTACCCGTGGGCCTTCGCCCATGGCGCGGATGCTGATGGTGCCGTCCTGGCCGATTTCGATTTTCTGCTCTGGCGGCACGGCAATCGGACCGCCGTTGCCCATCACCGGCATGCCGTTGCCGGCGCGCAGCACGCCAAGGGCGTCGACGTTGAGGCTGCCGGTGCGCACGTAGCTTTCGCCACCGTCGGGGTTCTGCACGGCCATCCAGCCCGGCCCGCTGACCGCCACGTCCAGTTCACGGCCGGTTTCAATCAGCGCACCCGGGGTGAAATCGGTGGCAGGCCGTTCGGACATGGCAAACGCCCGCGCCGGAAAGCTGTCGCCGAACACCGGCATCGAACGTGCCTGCTCCAGGTCTTTCTGAAAACCGTTGGTGGAGATGTTCGCCAGGTTGTTGGCATGGGCCCGCTGCGCCAGTGCGTTCTGGCTGGCGCCGGTCATTGCCACATAAAGGTACTTGTCCACTGTCGTTCCTCTGCATGCCGGACGTTTGCCGTCCACTGCTGTGTTGCAGAGCCTTAAGCAATTAGCAGACCAACTTTTTTCTGGCGGGCCCAGCCCCTTGAAACCAAGGGCTCTGGGGTTTCAGTAGACATTGTTGAAGGGTGCCGAAGTCGAAAAACCGGCGGTGTCATGCCGCTAAGTGGCAAGCGCAGCCAAAGCATTGCCGAGTACATCCACTACCCGGTCCTGCTGCTCGTTGCTCAAACCGAGCCACATCGGCAAACGCAACAGCCGCTCGGAATAACCATCGGTAATTTCCATCGAGCCATGCACCCGCCCATAACGCGCCCCACCGGGCGATGAATGCAGCGGCACGTAATGGAACACCGCATAGATCGCGTGGCTCTTGAGCGTCTCAAGGACCATCTGGCGCTCCACGCCAGGGGCGAGGAGTACGTAATACATATGCGCATTATGCTGGCAATGTTCAGGAACGATCGGACGACGCAGCAACCCTTGCTGTTCGAGCCCCGCCAAAGCGGCATGGTAGTGGTCCCAGATCGCCAGGCGGCGATTGGTGATGGCTTGCGCCTCTTCCAACTGGGCCCAGAGGAAGGCAGCCGTCATCTCTCCGGGCAGGAACGAGGAACCCACCTCTTGCCAGGTGTATTTATCTACCTCGCCCCTGAAGAATCGACTGCGATCGGTACCTTTTTCGCGGATGATCTCGGCTTGCAATGCCATTGCAGGATCATTGACCAGCAACGCCCCACCCTCTCCCGAGATCACGTTCTTGGTTTCGTGAAAGCTGAATGCCCCAAGGTTTCCGATACTGCCCAAGGCTCGACTCTTGTAGGTTGACATCACACCTTGCGCGGCGTCTTCAACCACCGCCAGCCCATGCTTATGCGCAATAGCCAGGATAGTGTCCATCTCGCAGGCCACACCGGCGTAATGGACGGGCACGATAGCCTTGGTCCGTGATGTGATCGCCGTCTCGATCAGGCGCTCGTCGAGGTTCAGGGTATCAGGACGAATATCAACGAAGACCGGCACTGCGCCACGCAACACAAAGGCATTGGCCGTGGAGACGAAGGTATAGGAAGGCAAGATGACTTCGTCGCCAGGCTGGATGTCCAGCAGCAACGCCGCCATTTCCAGCGCAGCCGTACATGAGTGGGTGAGCAATGCCGTGTTGCAACCCGTGTGCGACTCCAACCAACGGTGACAACGCTTGGTGAATGGGCCATCACCGGCGAGCATGTTGCCGAATTTGGCCTGGGCAATGTAGTCCAGCTCTTTGCCGGTCATGTACGGGCGGTTGAAGAATATCGTTTCGTTGCTCATTGCAAACTTCCCTGGGTGGGCATCGTAAATAGTGGCGCACGGCACAAACCTCAAACCGTACTGATCCGCCCACCTATCTGACTGCCGATATCAAGATTTTCATAGAAGTACGGGGTGAATCCGGCGCTCTTCATGGCCTGCTGGGTTTCATTAATATGGTATTCAACCCGGTGCAGGTTGAAGGCTTCGCCATCCCAAGTGGCGAAAGCTGCCCGGGGATCACCGTCACGTGGCTGGCCGACTGAACCGGGATTGCAGTAGGCCTTGTCCTCGCCGCTCCACAGGTGCTGGACATGGGTATGACCCGATGCGAAATATTGGCCGGGCAACGGCGCAAAGTACGCCTGCGAGGGGCGCAGGTACTCGTCCAGCGGATCGTTCCAGCCACCGTGGACGATGCTCAGTCCATCCTCTGTGGAGCGCTCCGGGAGGGACCCCAACCAGGCCAGGTTCTGCGAGGTGATGATGCCCCGCTGATAGTCCAGGCAGGCATTGGCGCTATTGGAACGGGGGCAGCGCTCATTCCTGGCCAGGTACCAATCATGATTACCCATCACGGAGAAGATGTTTCGCTCACGCAGGGCTTCGCAGCACTCATTGACTTGACTGTAATAACCGGCCGTATCACCCAGGCAGATAATCCGCGACACACCCAGCTCATCCAACTTGGCAAGCACTGTTCGAAGGGCGCTGTAATTGCCATGTACGTCAGAAATGATGCCGATCATAGACAATGAAATCCTCTATATAACGAACAGCGAAACCACTGCGAATGGTGGGCTGGGCCGGTGTCTTGCCATCAAGGTAAAAATCCAGGCACATGGCCGCCTCGTTGTAGCCGAATGCGCGACGCATTGAACTGGTCGAGGATATTCGCGGATTGATCTCCAGCAGGCTCCAGGAGCCATCGCTGCCACGACGGAATTGCAAGTTGGTCGGCCCCACCGGCTTGAAGGCGCGGCACAACCTGGCAACTGTTTCATCCAGCGAATCATCCTGATACACCCAAGCCTTGGCGGTGGCCCCGTCCGACGCCAGCTTGCGCTGAAAGGCGATGATCGGCCCCGTGCCGCCGCGCCCATCGCCGAACGCCGCCACGGTGAATTCATCGGCCGCGCTGCCAATGATGGGTTGGGCCATGAGGTAGTCACCGAGCAGGGCCGCGTGAGGCGTAAAGTCGCGCTCCTCGCGAACCCAGACCAGCCCTTTGGAGGCATAGCTTCGCCGCGGCTTGAGCAGGAACGGCAGGCCCAAGGCCGCCTTGAGCGCGTGGAAATCCCCCGTCAGCAGGCTGGGAATACGACTGGCATCCCCCAGCGCCACCAGCGCCTGGTCCATCGCCCATTTGTCCCTGGAAAGTTCGATCAATTGCGGGTTGTTGAGCGCGACCTGGCAATCAAATGTCGCCAACAACGCTCGGTTGTCCGACAGCCAATGGACATCCTGTTCGATGCCGGGAATCAGTAGGTCAACCTCGTGCCTGGCCAGCGCATCGCCCAGCCACTGGCTGTAGCACGCGTCAGCGGTCAAAGGAGCCTGCACGAATGCATCGCACCAACCGCGACCGACGGCATCGTCGTAGATATCGGTGCCGACCAGGTGAACAGAAGGGTCCGCCGCACGCAGCGACTTGAGCAGGCCGTAACCCATGATGGCGCCAACACCCGTCACCATGACGGTCTTCATGACAGGTTCTCCCGGTGCGCTCGCATCAGCTCAAAACCCCGGCGAATATCTATTCGCGGGGTGAAACCTATTTGTTCGTACAAGTCATGCCCACAGTCAAAGGAAGGCAGATCGGGAATATCGTTTTTTTCCGGCAGGAAGCGGACGTCCGACGGTTTGCCAAACGCCTCGAAGGCGGCCTGGGCAATCTCGGATAGACGAGGAGATTCGGGATGGCCGCAGTTGTACAAGCCAGTGATGCCCTGTTCCGCCAGCCGCGCGCAGACCTCGGCAAGGTCACTCAGATGAAGGTAGTTGCGCCGGGGGTCGTTGCTGCCATAGAGCTCGACAGCCTGCCCCGCCTGCGCCTTGTCGGCGATGACGTATAACAGCGGTTGGTGAGTCCTGCACTGCTCCCCGCTGTCGTAGACCTGACTGATGCGCAGGACGCTCAACGCCATGCCGCGCTCTTGGCAATACAGGCTCGCCACTTCTTCGGCATGGCGCTTGGACAGCGAGTAGATGCCGAAGTAGGGATCCGCCGCCTGATGGCTGGCCCAACGCGACGACAGCAGAATGAAATGCCGCGCCCCGCATTGTTCGGCCAGGCGACAGGCAGCCAATGCACCGACACTGTTGACCTGTTCGGCGCGAATCAGATCATCTGGCTGGCCGCCGCCGAAATCGGCCGCGGCCAGCACGACCACGTCGAAGCGCTCGTCGCAGGCGCTGGGTTGCGGGCTATTCAAGTCAAAGGCAACATCGGCGTCCCGGCGTCCCGCCAATTTGACTGGGCCATAGCTCGACAACGCCCGGGCGACCGCCTTACCGATGACTGAAGTACTCCCTATGACCAGGCTCTTCATGACGGCGCGACTGTCGCTTCCAGCATCATTGCACAGCACAGTTCTGGATAATCGACGCCCACGGTACACATGGCCTGGATGATGTCCGGACTCAAGTTCAGCGTTTTCAATTGCCCGGTGGTAAAGGGTTTGAGAAATATGCCTTCTTTGCGCACCACCTGGAGCCCGGCGTTTTCAAGTTCCGCGGTCAGGGTCTGTAGCGAGTAGCTGCGTACATGACCCAGCTCAAGATCCGCGCCGCCCAGCGCCGCCATGTCGTCAAGCAGCCCGGCAGCATGACCGAATCGCCGATGCAGGGACTCGCCGTTGGGAACCGCCACGAAGCAACGACCACCGGGGGCGAGAAAACGCTTGAACCGTTGCAGTACGGTCTGTGGATCCTCGACATGCTCAAGAATAAAACCCATCACGATGAGATCGAAACGCTTGTCGGTGTCGAATGTCTCAAAATAACTTTCAACGATCTCGGCCGCATTATCCGGGTATCGAGCCTTGAACTGGGCAATCACCGATGCGGAACCATCGATGACCGTGTGTTCGCCAAAGAACTGCGAGAAGCGATGGGTGCTGAAACCATGGCCAACACCAAGCTCCAGGAGGCTTTGCGCCTGGGTGCAGAGCGCCATGATGCGCTGGGGATACCAGTTGAGCATGATGTTGTTGTCATATGCATAGCCAAAGCTGTCGCTATAGGCAGCGACGAAGGTATCGAGATCGTTGCTCATGTCACATGTTCTCCGCTGAGCGACCAAGGTCATAATAAGTAGGGATCAATCGGCCAACCACGCCCGCCGCCAGGCGTCCAGGCGCTCGCCTTCGAGCAGCCACTGCGCCCGCACCGTCGACTGCAAGGTGTCCCCCAGCGTCGCGGAAGCTTCACGGTCTTCCAGGTGCAAGCGAATCGTCCGGATCCAGTCTTGCGCCTCGTTATTTACCCGTGACAGCGGCAATACCTCACCGCCGACAAAACCCGGCACCCGGCTGCAAATGACCGGATGGCCGCACGCGGCATGTTGCAGGACACGCAGATCACCGGAGCAGGCATTGCCCAGGGTTTCAGCCATGGGTACCAGTGCAAGATCCAGATTCAAGGCTGCCATGGCCCCGGCCAATTGCTGCTGCGCGACAGCTGGGTGCAGCTCCTTCAGAAAAGGCTGAAGTGCCGCGGGACAGTCGCCCAGCACCACCCAGTCTACTTCGCCAGCGAACGCGGGCAGCACGTCGGCCAGCAGTTGAGCATCCTTGCCGCCCAGCCAGCCCAGCCGCGGTTTTGGCCCGATACGCCGCTTGCTTTGCACACGCCCCCAGGCGGCCGGCAGCAGGGTTTCCAGCACGCGGATGTCGTCGTGCTGACCTTGCAACAGTTCGGCCAGCGTCGGCGTGGGGACCAGCACCCGATCGGCCTGCATCATCCCGAACCGCAGGCGCTCCAGCAGCTCATCGACACCGTAATCGCCCTTCAACTCCATCTGCGGCAAATAACCGTCCAGGTCGTAGACCGTGAACGCCTTGGAAAACGCTCTAAGGCGGCTCAGAGCCAGTAGCCCGGCGTCATCCAGAGGGCGCTGCAATACCACGGTGGTTGGCGCCAGGCGCGCAATTTCCACCGGCGACAGCAAACTCGAAACAGCTGCGCCTTCGACCTGACCTGCTTCCAGCAAGGTACTGAATGGCTGAACCAGACGCGAATAAGCCCCCGCCTGCTGTTCAGTGACACAGACCAACACCCTCGGCACACTGCCTTGCAGTGGATACCAGCACAGGTCGGTGTTTTCCCGGACAAATCCCTCGCCGACGCGCAGCGAAAAGTTGGAGTTGTAGGCAGGGTCGCGAGCCAATTGCGGCAACCAACGCGCGTAGAAGGCATCCTCCTGCTCGCTAGTTGCCTGGGAATCTGACACAACGTCCATCAACAGACGTGCGTAAGGGGTCCAGACGTTCAGGTAACCCGCCTGCTGCAGCTTCAGGCACAGGTCGACATGGGTCCAGGGGGCCAGCAGTGGATCGGTATCGAAGCCATCGGCCTCAAGGAACAGCGCCCGACGCAGCATCAGGCATTCACTGCCCACTGCGGAGCAGTTTTGCTCAAGCCCAGACCGGCCCATGCCCTCCGATACCTGGGCTGACAAGCCCTCAAAGGCCCGACCGACGACCCCGCCCAACCCCAACACGAGGCTCGCCTGGCGTATCCGGCCCTGACTATCCTGCAACTTGCCGCCCACGGCACCGACTTCCGGGCGCTGGGCGTGATTGAGCAACGCGTGCAGCCAACCCGGCTCAAGCACAGCGGTTTGCGCGTCGAGCCAGAGCAGATATTCACCGCGTGCCTCCTGCGCCGCCGCATTGCACATCGCTGCGCGCGACTGCCCCGGCGTGAAACGCAACACCTGGAAACGACCTTCGCCCATCTGCTCGACCAGCCCCAGCCACTCCAGCAATGCGGGTTCATCGTTGCCCGGCTCGATCAGCAAGACCTCGAAGTCCACGGCGTCTGTCCGCATCAGCAGGCTTTCCAGGCAACGCTGGAAATTGGTCAACTGTCCTTCGAGGTAAATCAGAATACTGACCGAGGCCAGTCGCTCGTGACCATAGTCGATACGATAGCGGCCCGGCTCCTTTTCAAGGGCAATCGCTCGCGCCTGACCATAGCCACGTCCGTGCAGGTGCGCGTCAATGACCGAGCGCTCATCAGCACATTCCGACTGCCGAACTTCGTTGGCGATCAGCAGGGGCTCGCTGACATGACCAATGCTCGCCATCCCTTGCTCGCCGATCAGGCGCAGTTGGTAGGCCAACTCGAAGGCGCCACCGCAGCCATTATCAAAACCGCTCAAGCGCTCCAGCGCCTCCCGACGGTACATCCAGTGACGGGAATGACTGGTCGGAAACGCCAAGAGCAAATCCAGGTTCAGGTCAGGCCGCAACGAAAGATTCGCCACCCCTCCCACCCGCAGCGCCTCGTCGGCGTATACCGCCAGGCAACTGTCTGGCGCATCGAGCAGATTCAGGGCCGTCATCAGCAACCCCGCAGCAATAAACTCCTCCCCCGCCTCGACCAGCAGGAACCAGTCGGTCTGGGTGCCCTCGACCAGGCCATTGATCGCTGCCGCAGGTTGCTTCGGGTCACACGCCAACCATTGAACATTGGCTCGCCCCGGGTCAGCGTCACCCATCACACATACATGGATGCGCTGGTATAACTGTCGATCCAGGCTGTCCAGGGTGTGCGCCAGCGCCAACGGATTGCCGTCGTCGCGGACCAGGACAGTGAAACTCGGCGCCGCCGCGCTAGCCAAGCGCTCATTGATCAGACGCAATGGTTGTGCCAGCGGGTAGCGTTGGCGCAACCAATCGAGCACACCCAGACGGTTGCCGACCGCCTCACGCGCGGCATTCGCCTGGGTTTTTGCAATAAACACGTCCAGCTGCTGCCAGAAAGCCGCCGTGCGCTCAACATAACGGGGCAAGGCGTCGCCGAGGCTTGCCCGGGCATGTTCCAACGGGTCCGGCTGGTCGAGCATGGCAAAACCGACGCTGCCGAAAAAACTGTTATCGAGCAGTGGCTGGTCGACGCCATGTCCTGGAATGAATATCACCGGACATCCGCACAGCACGGCCATGACGCAGGTCATCGACCACTCGTAGCTGTACATCACCTCGGCATTGCGCAGCAGCTCAGCCAGCTCAGGCAGGGCCAAGGGGTTGGCCATGCTCAGCAGGCGGACATCCGCTGGCAGTAGCGAGTAGTCGATCTGACCCAAGGGGTGACGGTTCTGGTAGAGATAGCTGCCCTTACGTACAGTGCCGGCGCCCACCGTCGAGAACATTTCGATATCGATCGCCGGCAGGCACAACAGGTCACCGTCAGGGTCGCCACGGTGCTCAGCGAGCCGGGCGGCGTAATAGAAAAACAAATCGGTGGGCGCGGCGTCCATGCCTTTCCTCGTGAGGAACCCCTCGAAATTCAGGAGAAAACGCGCCACGACCGGACAGTTGAGTGGATTGCCGGGGAATACCTCGGGATAAACCGCGATCGGCACCTTGCCCGCCGCCCTATGGCGCTGCTTGATCGCAGAACTGATCAAGGGCGTCTTGAGATCTGGATTGACCACTTCGGTGCTGCAGATGTAGGCCTCACGGCCACTGAGGTTGAGCATATGACAGAGGTAGTGCAGCGAGACGACGCCCGACGAGGATTCACGGTAACCAGGCGCCAGGATGTAGTAGGGATGCTCGGGTTTGGCATACATCAGCCGTAGACGCGCCAACGCCTGTTCGAGCGAATGAGCGTCCAGCTGCGCAAGGTTCGACATCGGGTGAAATCTCCAGAATCAAGTCAAAAAGGGTGTCACTGGCAAGGCCCGCTCAGACAGCCCCTTTCTCCAGAAAAGCCGATGCATCCGCGCCGGTATTGAACAACAAATCGATAACGCTGAGCGCATGCTGGAACTCGCCGTATAGCTGCGGATACTCGGGATAGCCGGCATAGCTCATGTACGACACCGCGATCCCCTTGGCGGCGAACGCCGCTTCGTCGAGGTAGTGACTGGCTGCGGGTCCAGAGAGGTATTCGTTGGCCCCGAGGGCCTGGCAGAGATGGATCAGGCGTTCGTTCTTGCCCTCTACGCGCCCCAGTTCTTCGGAACGGTGGAGCGGCGTATGGATGCTCAGCAGGGGGCACAAGCCGGCGATGAACAAATGGTTGATGCGAGTCAGATCGGTGAGGTTGGCAGCCTGCTCGTAGAGCGCACGAATCGGCGCCTCCATCTGAGCGAAGCACGGTGCGCGCCGATAACTCCGCTCAATGGTCTTCCAGTGCGCAGCGGCCCAATCCGGGCTGGTCACCTGGACTTCGTTGATCAATTGTTCGAGACGGCCCTTGTTCTTGACCGGAATACTCAGCCAATGCTCCCCCTGGGCGGTCTTGATCTTGTTGCGGTTGCGCCAGTCCCTCCGGGTGTACTGGACATCATCAAACAGGACGAACGCATCGACGCTGCGGATCAGATCGAAATAGCCCTTCCAAGGGATGTAATTCGACTGCACCACAGCTATTTTTTTTTGCATTCTGAGCCTCACGTACGCAGCCGAAACCGGGCCTTAGCCCTGTCAAAAAGTCGCCACCTACTCTGAATAAGCGGGGGGGACAGCCACGATCTAGCAAATCCCATACCAGGGAAAAACCCCCCGCTAAGGCTCGGTCTTGCCCACCTCATACTCACGCAACTTATTGGCAATGGTCGTATGGGAAACCCCCAACCGCTTGCCCAGCTGGCGACTGCTCGGATGTTCGGAGTACAAGCGCTCCAGCACCGCTTTCTCGAAACGCCCGACGATCTCGTCAAGCCCGCCCTCCAGGGAAAAGTCGCCAAGGGGTTGGCGCACGCCGTAGTCCGGCAGGCGGATGTGCTCGGCCTTGACCTTTGCGCCGTCGCACAGGGAAACGGCCTGGAACAGCACGTTTTCCAACTGCCGGACGTTGCCCGGCCAATGGTAATGGCTGAGGCGGTCCATCGCCGCCGGGGCAAGCCTCGGCAGCGGACAGCCAATCTGGCGGCTGGCCTGGTCGAGAAAATGTTCCACCAATGGCTCCAGCCCATCGAGGCATTCGCGCAGCGGTGGGATGTGCAACGAAAGCACGTTCAATCGGTGGTACAGATCCTGACGGAATTCCCCTCGGGCGCAGAGTTCGGACAAGTCGACCTGGGTCGCGCAGATCACCCGGACATCCAGGTAGACCTCTTCGTCACTGCCGACGCGACGAAAACATCCGTCCTGCAAAAAGCGCAGCAGCTTCACTTGCAGCCGCGGGCTCATCTCCCCAACGCCGTCGAGGAACAGCGTGCCTCCCGCAGTCAGCTCCAACAGGCCGAGCTTGCCTTCGGCCCGGGCGCCTTCAAAGGCACCGGGGCCGTAGCCGAACAACTCGGTCTCGGCCATGGACTCCGGCAGCCCGGCGCAGTTGAGCGCCATCAGCGGTGACTGCCCGCGCGGACTGGCCAGGTGACAGGCGCGGGCCAGCAGTTCCTTGCCGGTACCGGTTTCGCCTTCTATCAACAGCGGCGCGTCCAGCGGGGCCATGCGCCGCGCCTCGCGAACCACAGCCGCCATCACTTTCGAACTCTGGAAAATGCTGTCGAAGCCGCGCAGCTCCTGCTTGCGCACATTGTAGATACGCTCGCCCACCCGGTCGGCGCGGTGCAGGGTCAGCACCGCGCCGGCCATGGCTTCGCTGTCGTCGTGCTCCGACTGCAGCGGGGCGATGTCCGCCAGGAACACATCGCCCTTGACCTTGACCCGCAGCCCGTTGATACGCGACTGGTTGGCGCGCACCAGCTCCGGCAAGTCGAAGTCCTCGGCGTAGCGGGACAGCGGGATGCCGGGCACTTCGTCGACCCGCACTCCGAGCAACTGCGCCGCCGCCCGGTTGGCCGCGACAATAGAGCCGCCCATGTCGATGGACAGCACCGGAAACTCGAGGGCGCCGAGCAAGGCGTTGAGCTCCATGTGCCGACGCTCGCTGGGCATCAGCCCTACCCGCTTGACGCCGAATACCCCGGCGATCCCTTCGAACTTCGGACGCAACGCCTGGAACTGGATGTTGATCAGGTTCGGACAGTGCAGGTAGATCGCATTGCCGTGCTCGCCTCCGACCTCGCCCCGGGCGACGTTGATGCCGTATTCCACCAGCAGATTGAGGATGTCCCGCAGGATGCCGATGCGATTCTGGCAATGGACTTTGATGCGCATAAGAGGACCCAGGTGCATATGAGATAGAAAAGCGCGCCATTCCAGCCCCTCTGTGGCGAGGGAGCTTGCTCCCGCTGGGCTGCGCAGCAGACCCAAAACAGGGGCCGCTTCGCGCCCCAGCGGGAGCAAGCTCCCTCGCCACAAGTTTTTTCGGCGCAACAGCGCAAATAGTCGTCAAGATTATGTGACAGATGTAGGCCGTTTCCCACCTGAAAACCCCGTAAAGATCGCAGCACCCGCCAACTCGTAACGAAAACTTTACGGATCAACCCATCCGTCCCCCAATCCATCGTCGCCAGGCCGATGCGCACTCCGCAGCTTCGAGTTATCTCTAATGCATCGCTGGACATAACAAAAAACAAGTCTTCCCTTGAGGGATAACAGCAGGAGAGCAGCATGAAGCAGACGCAATACGCGGCCCGCGAGCCCGATGCGCAAGGTTTTATCGACTACCCCGCCGAAGAACACGCGGTGTGGAATACGCTGATCACCCGCCAGTTGAAAGTAATTGAAGGCCGTGCGTGCCAGGAATACCTGGACGGCATCGACAAGCTTGGCCTGCCCCACGACCGCATTCCGCAACTGGGGGAAATCAACAAGGTGCTCGGCGAGACCACGGGCTGGCAAGTCGCCCGGGTGCCGGCGCTGATTCCGTTCCAGACGTTTTTCGAACTGCTCGCCAGCAAACAGTTTCCGGTCGCGACCTTTATTCGTACCCGCGAAGAACTGGACTACCTGCAAGAGCCGGACATTTTCCACGAGATCTTCGGCCACTGCCCTTTGCTGACCAATCCCTGGTTCGCCGAATTTACCCACACCTACGGCAAACTCGGCCTACAGGCATCCAAGGAAGAACGCGTCTACCTTGCCCGCTTGTATTGGATGACCATCGAGTTCGGCCTGGTGGACACCCCGCTCGGTCGGCGCATCTACGGCGGCGGCATCCTGTCTTCTCCCAGGGAAACCGTTTATTGCCTGTCGGACGAGCCGGAGCATCAAGCCTTCGACCCGCTGGAGGCCATGCGCACGCCGTATCGCATCGACATCCTGCAGCCGGTGTATTTCGTCCTGCCCGAGCTCAAGCGCCTGTTCGACCTGGCCCACGAGGACATCATGGGCATGGTCAGGCGCGGCCGGGAGCTGGGCCTGCACGCACCGAAATTTCCACCGAAAGCGGCGTGAACCGCTACTTTTGCTTTCAATTGAGTCTGTTGCGCCACGCGGCTTTGCTTTAGCGTGGGCGCATCGACGTTTTCCAAATATTCGATCCGGGAACACACCATGAACACTCTGAACCAAGCCCATTGCGAAGCCTGCCGCGCCGATGCCCCGCAGGTCAGCGACGAAGAACTGCCGATCCTGATCAAGCAGATCCCCGACTGGAACATCGAAGTGCGCGACGGCGTGATGCAACTGGAAAAGGTCTTCCTGTTCAAGAACTTCAAGCACGCCCTGGCGTTCACCAACGCGGTCGGTGAAATCTCCGAGGCTGAAGGGCATCACCCCGGCCTGCTCACCGAGTGGGGCAAAGTCACCGTGACCTGGTGGAGCCACTCCATCAAGGGTCTGCACCGCAACGACTTCATCATGGCCGCCCGTACCGACGATGTCGCCAAGACTGCCGAGGGTCGCAAGTAATGCATTTCGATGCCATCGGCCGCGTGCCCGGCGACCCGATCCTCGGCCTGATGGAGGCCTACGGGGCGGACAGCAATCCTGGCAAGTTCGACCTGGGCGTGGGCGTCTACAAGGATGCCCAGGGCCTGACGCCGATTCTCCAGTCAGTGAAACAGGCCGAGCAGCAGTTGGTGGACCGCCAGTTCACCAAGACCTACATCGGCGGTCATGGTGACGCCGCGTTCGGCCGGTTGATCAATGAACTGGTGCTCGGCACCGATTCAGCGTTGCTCGCTGAGAAACGCGCCGGCGCCACCCAGACACCGGGCGGTACCGGCGCCCTGCGCTTGAGCGCCGACTTCATCGCCCAGTGCCTGCCGGGCCGCGGCGTCTGGTTGAGCAACCCGACCTGGCCGATCCACGAAACCATTTTCGCCGCCGCTGGCGTCAAGGCCAGCCACTACCCCTACGTCGGTGCCGACAACCGCCTGGATTTCGAGGCAATGCTGGCGACCCTGAGCCAGGTGCCAAAGGGTGACGTGGTACTGCTGCACGCCTGTTGCCACAACCCCACCGGTTTCGACCTGACCCATGAGCAATGGCGCCAGGTGCTCGACGTGGTGCGCAGCCGCAGACTGCTGCCGCTGATCGACTTCGCCTACCAGGGCTTTGGCGACGGGCTGGAGCAGGACGCCTGGGCTGTGCGGTTGTTCGCCGAAGCGCTGCCCGAAGTGCTGGTCACCAGTTCATGCTCGAAGAACTTCGGTCTTTATCGCGACCGCACCGGTGCGCTGATCGTCTGCGCCCACGATGGTGAGAAACTGGTCGACATCCGCAGTCAACTGGCGAACATCGCTCGCAACCTGTGGTCGACGCCACCGGACCATGGCGCGGCGGTGGTTGCGACGATCCTTGGCGATCCGCAGTTGAAAGGCCTGTGGGCCGACGAAGTGGAAGCCATGCGCCTGCGCATCGCGCAGTTGCGCGGCGGATTGCTGGAAGCGCTCGAACCCCACGGTCTGCGCGAGCGCTTCGCTCATATGGGGGTGCAACGCGGTATGTTTTCCTACACCGGCCTCTCGCCGGAACAGGTCGGGCAACTGCGCGAGCGCCATAGCGTCTACATGGTCGGCACCGGCCGGGCCAACGTGGCCGGCATCGACGCGACGCGCCTGGATACGCTGGCGCTGGCGATTGCGGATGTTTGCCGTTAACCGAGCAGGCTATTGCCGTTGTGGCGAGGGAGCTTGCTCCCGCTCGGCGGCGCAGCCGTCGTAAATTGGCTAACGCGTTCCGTCTGAAGGATTGCGTTGGCGCCTTTTGGGTCTGCTGCGCAGCCCAGCGGGAGCAAGCTCCCTCGCCACGAAAGCAACGAAAGCAACGAAAGGGTTTATGCCTGTGGCACGGTCCATTCCTGCACAAACTGCCCGATATCTTCCTGCGGTGCCGTGCGCGCTTCTTTCTGCGGCGTACCCAGGTAGAGGAAGCCGATCACCTCCTCCCCTTCTTCAAGCCCCAGCCCCCGCGCGACGTGGGGCGAATAGGCCAATTCCCCGGTACGCCACACCCCGCCAACGCCCTGGGCATAAGCGGCCAGCAAAATCCCATGGGCCGCGCAGCCGGCTGCCAGCAATTGCTCAGGCTTGGGAATCTTGAAATGGTCCTGCAATCGCGCGATCACCACCACGACCAAGGGCGCGCGCAATGGGCCGTTGAGGGCCTTCTCCACCACGGCTTCCGGCACCAGCGGATCATTGAAGCGTGCCGCCTCGGCCAGCAGCTCACCCATGCGGTAACGTGCCTGCCCTTCGACGGTCAGGAAACGCCACGGGCGCAGTTGGCCGTGATCCGGCGCACGCATCGCTGCGGCGAACATGACCTGGCGTTGTTCGGGCGTGGGCGCAGGGTCCACCAGACGCGGAACGGAAACACGGTTGAGCAAAGCGTCGAGAGCCTGCATCGGCGACCTCCTGGAAAAATGTTCGGCTATTCTAGTGGCTTGTGCCGCCAGTTCGTTAGTGCAAATTCAGTTGCAAGCAGCGCCGGGCGCCGGTTTACATGCCGCTTGTCACAGGTAGAATGGCGCCCTTTCCCCTATCAGCCCGAGCGGACTTCATGGCGTTGCCGACCCTGCGGATCATTGGTTTCATCATCGGCATCTTCCTGATCACCCTGGCGATCTTCATGATCGTGCCGATGGCCACGTTGCTGATCTACGAACGCACCAGCGACCTGCCATCGTTCCTCTGGTCGAGCATGATTACCTTTGTCGCCGGCCTCGCGTTGATTCTTCCCGGACGCCCCGAGCACATCCATCTGCGCCCCCGGGACATGTACCTGCTGACGGTCAGCAGTTGGCTGGTGGTGTGTGTCTTTGCCGCGCTGCCGTTCTTGCTGACCCAGCACATCAGCTACACCGATTCTTTTTTCGAGAGCATGTCGGGCATTACCGCCACCGGTGCAACGGTCCTCAGCGGCCTGGACACGATGTCGCCGGGAATCCTGATGTGGCGCTCGCTGCTGCACTGGCTCGGCGGTATCGGCTTCATCGGCATGGCGGTGGCGATCCTGCCGCTGTTGCGCATCGGCGGCATGCGGCTGTTCCAGACCGAATCGTCCGATCGCTCGGAAAAAGTCATGCCGCGCTCGCACATGGTGGCGCGGCTGATCGTGGCCTCCTACGTCGGCATCACCATTCTCGGCACGCTGGCACTGTGGTGGGCCGGGATGAGTCTGTTCGATGCGATCAACCATTCGATGTCAGCCATTTCCACCGGCGGTTTTTCCACCTCCGACCTGTCCCTGGCCAAATGGACGCAACCGGCCGTGCATTGGGTCGCCATTGTCATCATGATCCTCGGCAGCCTGCCGTTTGCCCTCTACGTCTCGACCCTGCGCGGCAATCGCCGGGCGCTGATCAAGGACCAGCAAGTCCAGGGGCTGATCGGCGTGCTGCTGGTCACCTGGCTGGTGCTCGGCACCTGGTATTGGGCCACCACCGACCTGCATTGGCTCGACGCCCTGCGGCACGTGGCGCTGAACGTGACGTCCATCGTCACCACCACCGGTTTTGCCTTGGGCGACTACAGCCTGTGGGGCAATTTCTCGCTGATGTTGTTCTTCTACCTGGGTTTCGTCGGCGGCTGCTCGGGTTCGACCGCCGGCGGGATCAAGATTTTCCGCTTCCAGGTTGCCTACATCCTGCTTCGGGCCAACCTTAACCAACTGATTCACCCGCGCGCGGTGATCAAGCAGAAATACAACGGTCACCGCCTCGACGAAGAAATCGTCCGGTCGATCCTGACATTCTCGTTCTTTTTCGCCATCACCATCTGCGTCATCGCGCTGCTGCTGTCGCTGCTGGGCGTCGAATGGATGACGGCACTGACCGGCGCGGCCAGTACCGTGTCCGGTGTCGGCCCGGGGCTTGGCGAGACCATCGGCCCGGCCGGCAACTTCGCCCCGCTGCCGGATGCCGCCAAGTGGATTCTTTCCGGCGGCATGCTGCTCGGCCGGCTGGAGATCATTACGGTGTTCGTGCTGTGTATTCCGGCGTTCTGGCGTCACTGACCGGCGTCGCTACAGCCCGCGCCCGGTATTCGCCGGGTGTGGTCCCGAACCAGCGCCGAAAGGCCCGGAAAAAATTGCTCGGGTCGGCAAACCCCAACAGATAAGCCACTTCCAGCAGCGTCATGGTCGGCTGCGCCAGGTACTGCTCGGCCAGTTCGCGGCGCGTATCGTCCAGCAAGTTCTGGAAACTCGTGCCCTCATCCTGCAAGCGCCGCTGCAAGGTACGTTGCGACAAGTGCAGGGTCTGCGCGACCACGTCCCGCTTGGGCTCGCCCCGGGGCAGCAGCCGGCAGAGCACCTGCCGCGCCTGGTGGGTCACGCGGCTTCCGGAAAAACGCGCGAGGTATTCGCCGGCAAACCGATCGTGGAGCTGCGCCATGGCCTCGTTGGCCGTGGGCAGCGGCGCCTCCATGTCCTCCTGCTGGAAAATCAGCGCATCGTAGGGAGCATCGAACACCAGTGGCGCGCCAAAAGCCTGTTGATAAGGTGCCAGGTCAACGGGTTCGGAACCCTGGAACAGTACCTTTACCGGATGCAAGGTGCGTCCCGTCAACCAACTGCACAAGGACAGCGCGCAGGCCAGGGAGGCTTCGGCACTTTGCCGGGTCGGCGGAAGGTGATCGCCATGCACGGTGAGAATCAGCCCATAGCCCTCCTCCAGATGACGAAAACTCAAGTCGGCGCTTTCGGCAATGATCCGCTGGTAGCGCACCAGCCGCTCGAAGCCTTCGACCAGCGTGCGACTGGACATCAATGCGTAACCGACCACATGGAACGATGCCGGGCGCACCACCTTGCCCATGTTCAGGCCGATGGCCAGATTGCCGGAACGAGCCACCGCCAATTGCCAGAGCCGCGTCATCGAGTCCTGGGTAAAGCGCGCGTCGGGATCCTCCAGCGCAGCAAAATCCAGCGCCAGTTGCTTGAACAGCGCCCGACAGTCCAGGCCGTCCATTTCCAACGCCTTGACAATCCCCATCGCCCAGCTTGAAGAAGTCGTTCGTTCGCTCATGGCATTTGCTTGCATGACGAGCCGCAGGGTACGGCTGGATTGGCGAAGGATATCAGTGTCCTGTCTTGCAAATACGTTCCTTTTTGACGAGTGGCTGTTGTCGTCAGGCAAGGCGCCGCGACGAGTCATAGCCCGCTATGGCGAGGAGCGGCAACGCAGCATGACGGCAACAGACGCCGTCCAAAAGGAACAGTATTTGTAAGACAGGACACTAGAGTGGCGCTGATTGTCACTGGCTGTTGCGTTTGGTAGCTCTAGACTTCAAATATCAGAACAATAACCAAAGAGCCTGCATTCTTGGAAAACACCAAACGATTCAACACCTTCGCCGAGTTCTACCCGTATTACCTCAGCGAACACAGCAACAGCACCTGCCGACGCCTGCACTTCATCGGCACCTCCCTGGTCATCCTGGTTTTCGCCCTGGCCCTCGCCGTCGGCGCCTGGTGGCTGTGGGTCGCGCTGCCGGTGGCCGGCTACGGCTTCGCCTGGGTCGGCCACTTCTTCTTCGAAAAAAACCGCCCTGCGACTTTCCAACACCCTCTCTACAGTCTGCTCGGCGACTTCGTCATGTACCGCGACATGCTGCTGGGCAAGGTGGCGTTCTAAGGAGATTGCCGATGACGTCTCACGCGCGCTTCACCCACATGCAGGACGGCAGCCGGGAAGACTGGGCGATCATCGCCGCCGACTTCAGCGCTTACGCGCGGCAGTTGCCGGGCCGGATTCTGAGCCACCTGAGATTGCTCGATGGCGACTTCGGCGGTTTCCCCGTGGATCGCCTGACCCACTCCCTGCAAACCGCCACCCGTGCCTACCGCGACGGGCGAGACGAGGAGTACGTGGTCTGCGCCCTGCTCCACGATATTGGCGACACACTGGGTTCGTACAACCATCCGGACATCGCGGCGGCGATCCTCAAGCCGTTCGTCAGCGCCGAGAACCTGTGGATGGTGGAGAAGCACGGAATCTTCCAGGGCTACTACTTCTTCCATCACCTGGGCATGGACCGGCACCTGCGGGAGCAGTTTAGGGAGCACCCGCAGTACCAGGCGACGATCGATTTCTGTGCAGGATACGACGCCGCAGCGTTCGATCCCGAGTACGACACGCTGCCGCTGAGTTTCTTCGAGCCAATGCTGGAAAGACTGTTTGCGGCACCGAAGCAATCGATCTACAAGGCGGCGATGGCCGAAACGTGAAAAACACACTTCCCTGTGGCGAGGGAGCTTGCTCCCGCTGGGCTGCGCAGCAGCCCCCGTTCAGACGCCTGCATTTATCCAGACACATCGCGCGGTTCAATTGACGACTGCTGCGCAGCCGAGCGGGAGCAAGCTCCCTCGCCACAAAAGCTCCTCTCCACTAAACGTTTAAAATTCAGGCAGGCTCAGTCACTTTCAACTCAGCCTTGACCAGCGCTTCGCGCGCCTGGGCGTCCGCCAGGCGATAGAGCTCGATCGAGCCGTCCCAATGCTCGATCAGCGCCGTGCACGACTCGACCCAATCGCCGCAGTTGAGGTACTCCACCCCGCCCACCGTGCGAATCTCGGCATGGTGGATGTGCCCGCACACCACACCATGCAATTCACGCTTCACGCACTCATGGGCGATGGCTTCTTCAAAGTCGCTGATGAAGCTGACGGCAGTCTTGACCTTGTGCTTGAGGTACGCCGACAGCGACCAGTAACCGTAGCCGTAACGGGCCCGCCAATGATTGAGCCAGCGATTGAGCGTCAGGGTGAACTCGTAGGCCGAATCCCCAAGAAAGGCCAACCAACGGTGATAACGGGTAATCACATCGAACTGGTCGCCATGGATCACCAAGAGGTGCCGACCATCGGCGGTGACATGCACCGCTTCGTCCACCAGTTGAATGTTGCCCAGGATCAGCTTCGAATAGCGTCGCAGGAATTCGTCATGGTTGCCGGTGACATAGATCACCTCGGTGCCGCGCTTGCTCATGGTCAGCAGGCGACGAATGACGTTGGTATGGGCCTGGGGCCAATACATGCCACTGCGCAGTTTCCAGCCGTCGATGATATCGCCCACCAGATAGACCTTGTCGGCGTGATAGCCCTTGAGAAAGTGCGACAGGTGCTCGGCCTGGCAATCTCGCGTACCCAGGTGAACGTCGGAAATCCACAGGGTGCGGACACGCTGTTTGCGGCTGGGCCTGGCGAGCTCGGCGCTGGTCATTGGGCAACCCTCTGATCGTTTTCACCACAGTGCACCCCAGCGGTTAATGACCCATGACAATAATGAGTCGATTGCATGACAGCGCGAGGCGCCACGCCCTCGGTGTAGACTGGCCGCCTGCCACGGGAGACCGCGATGAGACCGATCCTCACGCTACGCCACTACAGCCACGATCTGATTGTCCACAGCCACGACCATGCGCAGCTGGTGTTCGGCTTGTCCGGCGCGCTGGACTTCGAAGTCGAAGGGCGTGGCAGCCAGGTGGTGCAGCAGAGTTTCGTGGTGGTACCCGCCGGCGCCCATCACGCCTGCGGCAGTCCTCGGGGCAGCCGTTGCCTGGTGCTGGATGTGCCTGATGATGACTGGGTCGGGCAATGCCTGGGCGATCACGCCGATGCCAGCCGGCGCTTGCTCGACCGCAATATCCGCCTGCCCCTGGATACGGGGCAGAGCCAGTTGGTAAGTTGGCTCGCGGGCAGTCCGGTGGACGATCCGCTGATCGCCCAGCAAGGCGCGGTGCTGCTGTTGGTCAGCCTCAACGGCGCCCGCCAGCAAACGAGCGGCAGCCGGCACCTGCCCTATGCCGCGCTGGACGCTCATATCGACCAGCACGCGGCCTATCCGCTGCAAGTGGCGGACCTGGCGCGGGTCGCCGGGCTTTCCAGCGCGCGCCTGCATGCGCGCTTCGTCGCCGAACGCGGGCAGACGCCAATGGAATACATCCGCAGCCGCCGCCTGCACAAAGCTGTGGGACTGTTGCGAGACTCAAACCTGCCCATCGGCGAAATCGCCCATCAGGTTGGCTACAGTTCGCAAAGCGCCTTTGCGGCGGCGGTGCTGCGCGAGTTCGGTGTTTCGCCGGGCAAGCTTCGGCGCTAGCTCCGCGCTAAAAATCGCTAGGTTCGCGACAGACAGAAACGGCTGGCAAAGGGTTCAATAGCCGGACGCTCAACCGCTCAACAAGGATTGCAATGACTCCCCGTACCGCCCTCGGCGCCTTGCACATCGGCGCGCTCATGTTTGGCCTGACCGGCGTGTTCGGCAAACTGGCCGCCGCCTCGCCGGCGGTCATTGTGTTTGGCCGCGCGGTGTTCGCCGTGCTGGCCCTGGCGGTGTTTGCCCGGTTCGCCAGCCGCACCCGTTGGCAAAAATTGCGCGGCCGCGACGCTCGCCGGTTGCTGCTCGGCGGGCTGTTGCTGGCCGGACACTGGGTCAGCTTTTTCATCTCGGTAAAAGTCGCCGGGGTGGCCATCGCCACGCTGGGGTTCGCCAGTTTCCCGGCCTTCACCGTATTGCTCGAGGGGCTGGTTTTCCGCGAGCGGATCCGCGCCAACGAGATTCTCCTGGTGGTGCTGGTAAGCGTCGGCCTGGTGCTGGTCACACCGGACTTTGACCTGGCCAGCGGCGCCACCACCGGTTTGCTCTGGGCCGTGGCTTCGGGTCTATTGTTCTCGCTGTTGTCGCTGACCAATCGCGCCGGCTCCGCGCACGTACCGCCGGTGCAGGCCGCGCTGTGCCAGAACGTGGTCGTGGGCTTATGCCTGTTGCCGATGGCCGCGCCACAACTGAGCGACGTGCGCCCCATCGACTGGTTGTGGATCGGCCTGCTCGGGGTGTTCTGCACCGGCCTGGCCCACAGCCTGTTCGTCGCCAGCCTCGCGGTGATCAAGGCGCGCACCGCGGCGGTAGTGTTCGCCATGGAACCGGTCTACGGCATTACCATTGCCTGGCTGCTGTTCGATGAGAACCCGACGCTACGCATGCTGCTCGGTGGGGCGCTGATCATCGTTGCGATCGTCGTGTCGAGCCAGCTCGATGGCACGAAAAAATCCAGCGCCGGCGCCCAGGCTTCGTCTCACTGAGCCAGGTTACTGAAACGAGTCACTGAACCCGGTCGTTGTGCCCCAGGTCGCGCTCCGGGTCGATCCGGTCGCGGACCCGCTGCTTGAGGACCTTGGCCTCGGGAAAACCGCCGTCAGCCTTGCGCTCCCAGACCTGCGTACCGTCACAGCTGATATGGAACACCCCGCCGGTGCCCGGCACCAGGGACACCTTGCCCAAGTCGTCGCCAAACGTGCTGAGCAACTCCTGGGCCAGCCAGGCGGCGCGCAGCAACCATTGGCACTGCGTACAGTAAGTGATGACGACTTCCGGTTTGTGAGCGGTCATTGCGGGTGAGCTCCTGCGGTCAAAGGCGTCGTTATACTACTCGCCTTTGACCGCCTGCCCCGAGATTGACGATGCGCCGCCTGCTGCCATGCCTGCTCCTGTTACTGCTGCCCCTGTTCGCCGACGCGGTCGAAGCGCCGCGACCGAAGATCGGCCTGGTACTTTCCGGCGGCGCGGCCCGTGGGCTGGCGCATATTGGCGTGCTCAAAGCGCTGGAAGAACAAGGCATCAGGATCGACGCGATCGCCGGCACCAGCATGGGCGCGGTGATCGGCGGTTTATACGCCTCCGGGTACAAGATCGACGAGCTGGAGAAACTCGCCCTGGGCATCGACTGGCAGCAGGCGCTGTCCGATGCCCCACCGCGCAAGGACGTGCCCTTCCGGCGCAAGCAGGATGACCGGGATTTCCTGGTCAAGCAGAAGCTGAGCTTTCGCGACGACGGCAGCCTCGGCCTGCCATTGGGCGTGATCCAGGGACAGAACCTGGCCCTGCTCCTGGAAAGCCTGCTGGCCCACACCAGCGATACCCGGGATTTCGACAAGCTGCCAATCCCCTTCCGCGCCGTGGCGACCGACATCGCTACTGGCGAAAAAGTCGTGTTCCGCAAGGGCCACCTGCCCAAGGTGATCCGTGCCAGCATGTCGATCCCGGCGGTGTTCGCCCCGGTGGAACTGGACGGGCGGCTGCTGGTGGACGGCGGCATGAGCGACAACATTCCCTTGGACGTGGCCCGGGAAATGGGCGTGGACATGGCCATCGTCGTCGATATCGGCACGCCGCTGCGCAACCGCAAGCAATTGGTCACGGTGGTGGATGTGCTGAATCAGTCGACCACCCTGATGACCCGGCGCAACTCGGAGGAACAACTGGCGACGCTGAAAAACAACGACGTGCTGATCCAGCCCGCCCTGGCGAGCTTTGGCTCCACCGATTTTGGCCGCGCCACGGAAATGATCGACGCCGGTTACCGCGCCACCCGGATACTCGAGGCCCGCCTGGCACACCTGCGTCGCCCTGAACCGGCCGACGCCGAGCTGATGGCGGCGCGCACCCCCAGCGAACGCACGCCGGTCATCACCGCGATACGGGTGGAAAACGATTCGAAAGTCGGCGACGACGTGATCCGCTATTACGTTCGCCAACAAATCGGCGAGCCGTTGGACCTGGGTCGCCTGCAAACCGACATGGGCACCTTGTACGGCCTGGATTATTTCGAGCAGGTGCAATACCGCGTAGTGCACAAGGGCGCGGACAACACCTTGGTGATCAGCGCCCGGGGCCGACGCACCGGCACGGACTACCTGCGCCTGGGCCTGAGCCTGTCGGACGACATGCGCGGCGACAGCGCTTTCAACCTCGGTGCCAGCTACCGGGTCAACGGTATCAATCGCCTCGGCGCCGAATGGCTGACACGGGCGCAGATCGGCGACAAGCAGGAACTGTACAGCGAGTTCTACCAGCCGCTGGACGTCGGCTCGCGCTACTTCATCGCGCCCTACGGACAATTCGAATCGCGCAACGTCGAGTCGATCCTCGATAACGACCCGGTCGCCCAGTATCGGGTCGAGCGCTATGGCTTCGGCCTGAACCTGGGCCGGCAGATCGGCAACAGCGGGGAAATCCGCTTCGGTGTCGGCCAGGCCTGGGGCAAGGCGGACGTGCGCATCGGCGATCACGACCAGCCCAGCGAAAACTTCAACGAAGGCTTCTACGAGCTCAAATACTCATTCGACTCGCTGGACAACGTCTACTTCCCCCACGAAGGCGAAGACATCGGCTTGTCCTGGCGCCAGTACGAACCCGGATTAGGTTCCGACCAGCGTTATCGCCAGTGGGAATTCAGGTTGGACAAGGCCCTGAGCAGCGGCCCGGATACCTTCATCCTCGGCGGTCGTTATGGCCGGACCCTGGACACCGCCGAGGTCGTCACGTCGAGCTTCGTCCTCGGCGGCGCCCGACAGCTGTCGGGCTTTCGCGAAGACGGGATATCCGGCCAGAACATGAGCCTGATGCGCGCCGTGTACTACCGCAGGCTCACGCCGCGCGCCTACCTGCCGCTGGATTTCCCGCTGTATGTCGGCGGTTCGCTGGAGCGCGGCCGGGCCTGGAACAACGACAATGAATTCGACAGCGGCTACATCAACGCCGCCAGTATTTTCCTCGGGTTCGACACGCCGCTGGGGCCACTCAACTTCAGTTATGGCTTCAACGACGATGATGAGCAGGCGGTGTATCTGAATCTGGGGCAGACGTTCTAAAGCATATATTCCTACCTTGTGGGAGCGAGCCTGCTCGCGAAGGCAGAGTGTCAGTCGATGAATATTTTGAAGGTGATGGCCTCTTCGCGAGCAGGCTCGCTCCCACAGGGGTAATCAACGAATCCCGGCCAGCAGCACCCGGGCCGTTTCCTTGAGCGGCTCGTCGCCCTCTTCCACCAGTTCCTCCAGCAGCGTGATAGCGCTCTTGAGGTCTCCCTCATCGATACGATTCTGGGCTTCTTCGAGCTTTTCGGAATGCTGCGAGGGTTGCGCCTCAAAGGACACCGGTTCGAGCGACAGGGAGTCGAATTCCGGTTCGGCGGTCAGCGGCTCCAGCTCCAGCGACTGCTCTTCGTCGGCAAACCCGTCGAGAAAATCATCGTCCAGCGACTCGGTTTCCAGGGGCGCGCCCCATTGCAGGTCGGGCTCATCGAACCCCGAGAGCGACAAGGTGCCGGTTTCGAAGGTTTCCAGGGGTTTCGGTTCAGCGGAGGCCTGCGGGGTGTCGGTCAGGTCCCAGCTGTTCTCCATGGACAAGCTATCGAGCTTCAGCTCGAACTCGTCGCTGGCGGGACGGGGCGGTTCGGGCTCTGGAATGCGTGCCAGGGGTTCTGTCGGCGCAGGCGCATCAAGCGGCGCATCACGCGGCGTATCAAGGGAGGTCTCAACGGGCGCGGTAACCATGGAGATCCTCGGGTAGCGCCCGCGGACTTCTTCCAGCGCCTGGCGATCGATACCCTGGGCCAGCAGGTGGTTCTCCTGGGCCCGGAAACCGATGACATCGCCCTGCTTGCCCAGCACGTCGAGCAACTTGAGGCCCAGGTCGGTACGCTCCGGCTCCGCCAGCAACGCGGCGCGCAACAAGCCCGCCGCTTCGGTGAAGCGGCCATAGGTGAGGTAGATTCCCACCCCTTCGAGCACATCGCCGAGAGGCGCATCGCCGTTATTGAACGACGCGGCGACTTCAGGGCGTTCGGTGCCGGACTGCGTGTAAGTCTCGGGTTCGTCATCGTCCAGGATCAATTCGCGAGGCTCGGACATCGGCTGCGGATCCGCCAGTTCCTGCTGTTGCCGACGGCGGAGAAACAGCAACACGGCGAGCAACCCCAGCAGCCCTACCAGCCCCGCCACCCACAGCCAGTCGATGCCCTCTGCCTCGCCGGCCGGCGCCGCCTCGACCACCGGAGCGGGCTCGACGTATTCCTCTGGCGGCGGCGTCGCGACAACAGTCGATGGCGATGTCTGCGCCAGTTGCGCCTGCAACTCGCTGATCTGCTGGCGCTGGCCGGCAATTTCCGCGTCCTGGGCCTGAAGCCGGACTTGAAGTTCGTCGATGGTTTTCTGTTGTTGCTGGTTTTGCAGCACCGAGGCGGCAAGTTGCTCGGCATTGCTGTCGGGGGCGACAGAGGCCGGAGTTGAAGGGGCTGCGGCGGGAGGCGGCAATATGGCCGAGTCGGGCAGCAACAGGCGCTGACCGATGGAAAGCCGCTCGCTGCCAGGGTTCAGCGCCTGGATGCCCTGCATGAGCTCATTGACAGAGGCATTGCTGCCGGCGTCATGCAGGCGCTTGGCGATGATCCAGGGGTTGTCGCCCTGCACGACGGTGTAGCGCTTGCCTTGTGTGGCCGGTGGCGGCTTGATCGCGGGTGTTGCTTCGGCCGCAGCGGAAGGCTCGTCCACGGTCGGCACGATCCCTGGCGTGCCCGGCGGATCGATCAGCACGGTATATTCGCGCAGCACCCGGCCGTTAGGCTGGTTGAGCTGTACCAGGAAATTGAGGAAAGGTTCCTCCACCGGCTTGCTGGAAGTCACCCGGATGAAACTGCGCTCGCCGCGCAACACCGGCGTGAAACGCAGGCTGTTGAGAAAAAATACCCGCTCCACCCCGGCGCGACTGAAATCGTCCGGACTCGCCAGGCTGGCCGACAAATCCCCCTCGCCCAGGCCGGCCGCATCGACCAAGGCGATATCGGCGCGCAACGGCTGGTTCAGCGCGGAATGAAGCGTGATCTCTCCCAGCCCCAGCGCCGACGCCAGGGCCGGAAAGCCCAGGGCACCCACGACTATCAACACGTTGACCCAGTTGCGCAACGTGGACTGCAGACTTTCAAGCATGGGCATCCCTTTCGATTACCAGAACCAACCTCGGCGCAAACGCTTCCATTAGGAACGCTTACTACTGGTTATAGTTCGCTAACCGGCGAATCTCAAAAACCTGGTGTCAGGGATGTGCCTCAGGATTTTTCCAGGTTGGCCAGGATCCTGCCGTGAACCCGCATGCACACCCGCATATCCTCTTCATCAACGCCTTCAAACAACTCCCGACGCAGCTGCGTGGCAATGGTTTCGATTTGTTCAATCAGCGGCAAGGCCGGCGCGCAGAGCACGATTTTCTTGGCGCGGCGGTCCTCGGCCACGGCCTGGCGCTGCACCAGTCCCTGGGTTTCCAGGCTATCGAGCAAGCGGGCCAGGGTCGGGCCTTCAACGGCGACGCTCTGGGCCAGTTCACGCTGGGTCGGCGCCTGTTCGAAGCGCGCCAGGTGCAGCAGCACCAGCCAACGCGCCTGGGACAGGCCCAGCCCGGCGAGGCGACGGTCCAGCTCGGCTCGCCAGCCCCGGGACATTTGCGCCAACTGCATGCCAAAGCGGTGTTGATCGGTTAGAGGCATAAAAAACTCATCAGAATCTAAATAGAGAAATACTAATTATTAGTCAGCTAAGCATGAGCTTCGGATTCAAGCAAGGCTGGCACTGTAGTGAATCGTTAAAGGAGCGTAACCATTTGATCAGACTTCAAATTCCGATTGCAGTGCAGCCCTGACGCAATACAGGACGCCTTCCGGAACGCGGCCTGCAAACAGCGCGGCAACGTCAGATACCGCAGGCAATTCACCCTCGCCGTCGAGAAACGCGTCCTGGATTTCGCCCATCAGTTCTTCGGGCAAATCCAGCGCCTGCTCCAGGGATAGCTGCTGTTGGCCGATCGCCTCGGCCAGCATCGTGTAGACGTTCTTTTCCGAACACTGCAGTTGCCCGGCGATCTGTAGCGGGGTCATGCCGGCACGAGCCAGCGTGATGAGTTCGTGGCGTACATCGGCCACGGCTTTCGGCGCTTCGGCTTCACCGCCAAGCACCTGGAGGAAAGCCTCGCCGTAACGCTCCAGCTTGCGCGCGCCGACGCCACTGACCCGGGCCATTTCCGCGAGGGAAGTCGGTTGGCTGCGGAGCATTTCCAGCAAAGTCGAATCGGGGAAAATGACATAGGGCGGCACGCCATGCTCCTCCGCCAGCTTGCGCCGCAAGGCGCGCAAGGCCTCCCACTGATCGCGCTCCTCGCCACGCACCAGTTGGCTGGCCTGGCTCTTGCTGCTCTTGATCGCTGTTGCGGGCTTGAGGTCGCGACGCAGTTCCAGGCTGACCTCGCCTTTGAGCAAGGGCCGGCAGGTCGCGCTCAGGCGCAGGCCGCCATAACCTTCCAGGTCGATGTCGGCCAGGCCGCGCGCCACCAGTTGCCGGAACAGCGAGCGCCACTCGCTCTCAGTGCGGGCCTTGCCCACGCCGAACACCGAAAGATGCTGATGGCCAAAACTGCGGACCTTTTCGTTGTCCTTGCCCAGCAGCACGTCCACCAGATGTCCCACGCCGTAGCGCTGGCCCGTACGATAGATGGCCGACAGTGCCTGGCGGGCCGGCTCGGTGGCGTCCCAGGTTTCCACGCCGTCGACGCAGTTGTCGCAATGCCCGCAAGGCTCGGGCATGTCCTCATCGAAATAGGCCAGCAAGGTCTGGCGGCGGCAACGGGTTTCCTCGCAGAGCGACAGCATCGCGTCGAGCTTGTGTTGTTCCAGGCGTTTGTGGCGCTCATCGCCCTCGGAGTTCTGCAACATCTGCTTGAGCATCACCACGTCCTGCAGGCCGTAGGCCATCCAGGCATCGGCCGGCAAACCGTCACGACCGGCACGGCCGGTTTCCTGGTAATAGGCCTCTAGCGACTTGGGCAGGTCCAAATGCGCGACGAACCGTACGTTGGGCTTGTCGATACCCATGCCGAACGCCACGGTGGCGACCATGATCAGGCCTTCCTCGTTGAGAAAGCGCTTCTGGTGATAGGCCCGCAGATCGTTGGGCAGGCCGGCATGGTAGGGCAATGCCGGGAAACCTTGCTCGCTGAGGAACGCCGCCACCTCCTCGACTTTCTTGCGCGACAGGCAATAGACGATACCCGCGTCGCTGCGGCGCTCGGCGAGGAACGCCAGCAATTGCTTGCGCGGCTGCTCCTTGGGCACGATGCGGTAAAAAATGTTGGGGCGGTCGAAGCTGGAGAGGAACCGCTCGGCGTTCTGCAGGTGCAGGCGCTCGACGATTTCTTCGCGGGTACGTTTGTCGGCGGTGGCGGTCAGGGCGATGCGCGGCACGTCGGGAAACAGCTCGGCCAATTGCCCCAGCTGCAGATATTCACGACGGAAGTCATGGCCCCATTGGGATACGCAGTGGGCTTCGTCGATGGCAAACAGGGCGATTTCCAGGCTCTGGAGAAAGGCCAGCATGCGCGGCTGCACGAGACGTTCAGGCGCCAGGTACAGCATTTTCACTTCACCGCGCTGGATGCGCGCCGCCAGGTCCCGCTGCTGCTCGGCGCTCAGCGTGGAGTTCAACGCGGCAGCGGCAACGCCCAATTCCTCGAGGGTCGCGACCTGGTCGTCCATCAAGGCGATCAGCGGCGACACCACCACCGCGAGGCCGTTGCGCAGCAGCGCGGGCACCTGGAAGCACAAGGACTTGCCGCCGCCGGTAGGCATGAGCACCAAGGCATCGCCACCGCTGGCCACGCGCTCAATGATGGCACCCTGGCGGCCACGAAAACTGTCGTAGCCGAAGATGTCCTTGAGGACGCGTTGAGCCTGTTCGAGCATAAAAACTCCAAAAATCACCGAAACATCCCTGCAAGGCTGGTCCAGAAACACAAACGCTGCACCGGCAAATCGTAAGTGCGCGTTTCGAACCGCCGGGATGCCGCAGGGCATCACAAAACGCGGCAGTATACCCGAGGGCTTCGTTGCGAAGGGGGTTGCTGACGGGAGGTTTCAGGGCAAATGCCGGACAAGCCCCACCCCGTGGCGAGGGAGCTTGCTCCCGCTGGGTGGCGAAGCCGCCCCAAAAAAACAGGGCCGCTGCGCGACCCAGCGGGAGCAAGCTCCCTCGCCACAGGGACTCTGTAGGCTCGAGACCAGTGATGCATGGCCGGCAAGAAAGCAAATCCACCACGCGGCTGGCCTGAGCGCTCAAGAAAGCCTAGAATTCCCGCATTGTTTATTCCCCAAGGTAGCCTGTAATGTCCTTCGCTGAGCAACTGACCCGCCTGCAAGTCTTCCTCGACGCCGATGAGCTGCACGAAGAAGCGCTGGATTACGTGGCCGCTCATGGCTACCTGACCGCCCTGTCGATCTGCTCCGAGCAGGTGCCGGAGCGTGAATGGATCGACGCCCTGTTCGCCGAAGAACCGCACTACAGCGACGAAGCCCAACGCGCCGAAATCGAAGCGACGCTGGTCGGCCTCAAGGCTCACATCGCCCGCCAACTGGCTTCCGATGAAGAATTCGAGCTGCCGTGCGAGCTGGACCTGGGCGACGATCCGGACGATTCGGAACTGCGCGGCTGGTGCATCGGCTTCATGGAGGGTGTGTTCCTGCGCGAAGCGGCCTGGTTCGAAACCGCCGAAGAGGAAGTCAGCGAAATGCTGCTGCCGATCATGGTCGGTTCCGGCCTGTTCGACGAGCAACCGGAGTTCTCCGACATTGCCGCCGACCCTAACCTGATGGATGACATGATCGTGCAGATCCCGGAAGCCCTCACCGCCCTGTACCTGCTGTGCAACGCCCCGGACGAGAAACCGGCGATCCTCAAGCCGCGTCACCACTGAGTCAGCGGGTGCCCGCGCCCCTCGGCAATCGCCCGCTGATCCTGCGCTACGCTCTGCTCGCCATCGGCTGGCTGAGTGTGGTGCTGGGGGTCATCGGCATCTTTATTCCCGTCCTCCCCACCACCCCCTTCCTGTTATTGGCCGCGGCCTGCTTCGCCCGCAGTTCGCCCCGCTTCTACCGCTGGCTGGTGGAGCATCCGCGCCTCGGCCCCTGGATCGGCGACTACCTCAGCGGCAACGGCATCCCGCTCAAGGGCAAGGTCTACGCCATCGGGTTGATGTGGGCGAGCATCCTGATGTCGTGCTACCTGGTGCCCCTGCCGTGGGCGCGGGTGTTCATGCTGACCAGCGCGGTGCTGGTGACGGTGTATATCCTCAGGCAGAAGACCCTGCGCAAACCTGACTGAACGCCCTTGTGGCGAGGGAGCTTGCTCCCGCTGGGAGGCTAAGCCGCCCTGAAATCAGCTGATGCGATTCCCCAGGCAGACCGCGCCTGCCGATTTTACGACTGCTGCGCAGCCGAGCGGGAGCAAGCTCCCTCGCCACGGAACAGCGGTGCCTGGGTCCGGGAAAATTTTGCGCGGGTCAAAATGAAAAACCCGCCATCTCCAGAGCAGAGATGGCGGGTTTTGTCGTTTCAGCTCATCTCACACCGTGTCGACCTTCAACGAATGGTCGTTCAGCATGCCGTTGATGATGGTCGCGGTGTCCGCGCCGCCGATCATTCCGCCCGCGCCCGGCGTGACACCGTAGTGAGTGGCGAGGTTGACGCCGGCCAGGTCGATGGTCTGGTTCGGCGTGGCGCCGGCGGTGCTGCTGACGTCGATGCTGGTGATCAACGAGGCTCCACTGCCGGTCACGCTGAAGTGCAGGTAGTCATCAAGCGACGCCGCGCTGCCGTTCTCGCCCAGCAGCAGTTGCGACAGGTCGAGTTTGTCGAGGCCCGGGGTGAAATCCGTGATGACGTCGTGACCGCTGTTGCCCGCTTGCCATTGGAACGTGTCGGCGCCGTTGCCACCGGTGAGGGTGTTGTTGCCCAGGCCGCCGATCAGCAGGTCATCGCCGTCACCGCCGTTGAGCACGTCATGGCCGAGGCCGCCGTCGATGCGATTGCTCAAGCTGTCGCCGGTCAGGTGGTCGTTGAAGTTCGAGCCGACCAGGTTCTCGATGCCAGCCAGGGTGTCGGTGCCGGCCCCCAGGGTGTTCTGTCCGGCCAGCAGGCCGAGATTTACCGTGACGCCGCCGGTGGCATGGGCATAACTGGCGGTGTCGTTGCCAGTGCCGCCGTCGAGCAGGTCGTTACCGGTACTGCTGTAGAGCAAGTCATCTCCAGCCCCGCCATGCAAGATGTTGTTGCCCGCGCCGGTGCTGAGGATGTCGTTGCCGTCGCCGGCGTTGAGCACGTTGTTGCCATTGCCGGCCAGCAGTACATCGTCGCCCGTGGTCCCCGTCAGGGTGTGGCCCGCCTGATAGCTGATGCCCACCCCGGCGGAGTCACTGCCGCCGAGGTTGTCGCTGGCAGTGTAGCTGCCGTGATAATCGGGTGTAGTGTCCTGGGCACCGGCGTAGTTGACGGTCAGGGTCAGTTGGTAATTTTCCGAGGCATTGGCGTTGCCATTGCCGGGGTTGGGAATGTTGGTGACGTGGATCTGATAATTGCCATCCGCCGCCGCGGTGAACGATGCACCATCGTTGATCGCGATGAAGGGGCCGCCGTTAAGCGAATATTCCATGGCGATGCGACCGGCCGTGAGATTGTGATCCAGGGTCAGGGTTTCGCCTTGCTTGAGGCTGATGTTGAGCCGGTCTTCATCGTTGGCGTTGTTGTTCGACACCGCCCCCAGCGCCCCGCTGACCACCAGCACCGCGGTCATGCTCGCGGTGTTGGCGACGAAGGCACTGCGGTTGAGGCTGATCGACTGGGCGTTGTTGCCAGTGAAACTGGCGGTACCGGTGCTGCCGGTGAAATCCGCGCCCCTTGCCACCCAACCGGTGTTAAAACTGGTCGGCGATGCGGAGAGCGGGTCGCCGTTGGCGTCGCTGTCATTGCCCAGCAGCAGTTCACCCGGAACCACGATGTTGCCCGACAGCACGTTGGTGATGACGTTGTCATCGACCGCCACGGGCGCACTGTTGGGTTGGACCTTGATCACCAGGTTGGAGCCCGCCAGGTCACCATCGTTATCGCTGAGGGTGTAGCCGATGTTCTCGGTGATCAAGGTGCTGGTGGTGGTCTGGGAGGTGTAGCTGAACGCGCCGGTATCAAGATTCACCACGAGCATGCCGTCATGCCCGGTGGCGATGCTGACGGTGTTGGTCGCGGTGTTGAAGGCGCCGTGGTTGGCCCCGCCGCTGACGGTCAGCGCCCCCTGGCCACCGTTGGCGTCGGGGTTGTAGCTGTAGGTCGTGCCGTCCACCACCAGGCTTTTGATAAACCCGCCGTCGGCACCGAACGAGCCGCCTTCGCCAAACAGGCTGCCGGTAACCGGCACGCCTTGCACAGTGCCGGATAGCACCGAATTGAGCTGGTTCAAGTCAGTCACCACCACCGCGTTGGTGTTGGTGTGGGTGCTGCCGTCGTAGGCCAGCGGGTCAAGATTGACGTTTCTGGCGCCGCTGCCCAGGCCGACGGCGTAATTCTTGATGCTGTTGGCGTCGAGGAAGGCCTTCCACGCGGCCTCGTCCGCCGGGCCGATATCGCCCTTGGTCGGCTTGCCGTCGGAGAAAAAATAGCCAACGTTCTGGGCGCCGGTCAGTTGCCCCGGTGTTGCGAACGCCGTCTTGGCCATCTCCACGGCCGCATCGTAATTGGTGTCACCGTCCGCCTTCAGCGCGGCGATCAGTGTCTTGGCGGTTGCCACGTCCACCCACACGGCACTCTGGCCGGTAGCGCTGCCGCTGAAGGTGACAAGCTGGACCTTCACGTCGCCCATGTCGTCGTATTTGTCGAGCAAGGCGCTGATTGCCTGTTTGGCCAGGTCCATTCGCGAGAGGCCCGGCACACCGGAATCGTCTTTCATGCTGCCGGACACGTCGAGCACGATCAGCAGGTTCGAATCGATCTCCACCGCCGTGACCGAACGCTCGGACGCGACCGCCTTGGGCACATCGTCGACGATGCTGACCACCAGGTTGCCGGTGGTGCTGTTGCCCAGGGAATCGGTGGCCTGATAGGTGAAGCTTTCGGTCAATACGTTCGGGCCATTGTTGGCATGCGGCGTGGTATTCGCCGGCGAGGTCAGCGTATAGGTGTAAGAGCCGTCGGCGTTGAGCAGCAACTGGCCGTGAGCGCCATTGGCGTCTCCCACCAAGGCAAATGTCACGGCGCCGGTTGCACCGCTGACCGAACCGACCAAGGTGCCGGTGGCGGTTTCGCCGGTGCTGCCCGGCTCGCTGCCGGTGGCGGTGCCGGGGGCCAGGTCCTGGCCATCCTGTTTCAGATCCAGGGCTTTTTCGTAAACGGTGACGTCATGATCGGTTTCAGCGACCAGACAACTGTTGTGCACGTCGATGGTGATGGTCGTGGTGCTTTCATCCCCATCGGCGTCGCGCACGGTGTAGGTGAATACATCGGTGGCACCCGGTACGCCAACGGAGTCCGGATTGCTGTGATAGACCGCGTTGCCATTGGCATCCAGGGTCAGGTAGCCGTAGGTGCCGTTGATCTGGGTGTTCAGGCCGCCGTTGGCCGGGCTTGACGTATCATTGCCGGACCGCACGCCGATCACCACGCCACCATCGGCGCCGAGCACGTCGTTATCCAGCACGTTGCCGCTGACCGTCCCGCCCTCTACCACCGCCGCGGTATCACAGTGCGCCTTGGGCACATCGTCGACGATGTTGATAACGATGGTGCTGGTGACGCTGTTACCGAGTGAGTCCGTAGCTTGATACGTGAAGCTTTCGCTCAACACGTTCGGACCATCATTGGCGGCGGGCGTTGTCGTGGCGGGCGACGTCAGGGTGTAGGTGTACGAACCGTCCGGGTTGAGCAACAGTTGTCCATGGGCGCCAGTGGCATTGCCGATCAGGGCGAAGGTGACGGCGCCGACGGCACCGGTCACCGAGCCGACGAGGCTGCCGCTCGCGGTTTCGCTGCTGGCATTCGGCGCACTGCCCGTGACGGTGCCGGGGGCCAGGTCCTGGCCATCCTGGTTGAGATCCAGGGCTTTTTCGTAGACACGGATTTCCTGGTCAGGGGTTGCGGCCAGGCAGCTGTTATAAACGTCGATGGTGATGGTCGTGGTGCTCTCGTCGCCATCGGCGTCGCGCACGGTATAGGTGAACACATCGGTGGCGCCCGGTGCGCTGACGGCGTTCGGGTTGCTGTGGTAGACCGCGTTGCCGTTGGCGTCCAGGGTCAGGTAACCGTAGGTACCATTGATCTGGCTGTTGAGGCCGCCTACGGCGGAGGTCGATGTATCGCTGCCGGCGCGTACGCCGATCACTGCGCCGCTGGCGGCAGGCCCGTCGGCGCCGCCCTCGTCGTTGTTCAGCACGTTGCCGCTGACCGTCGCGCCCTCTTCCACCGAGGCGGAGTCGGCGTGGGCCTTGGGCAAATCATCGACGATGTTCACGTCCAGGTTGCCGGTGGCCGTGGTGCCGTTGTCATCGGTGACCACCACGCCGAACTGCTCGCCCAGGCTATTGGCGCCGTTGGCGTTGGGATGCGCTTCGTTGTCGAGCAAGGTGTAGCTGTAGCTGACCACGCCCGTGACGGCGTTGAAGCCGGTGACGGTCAAGGTGTTGCCCAACGCGGTGGTGATCGATTGCGGGAAACCGGCGGCGACGCCACCGCTGACCACAGTGATGCCGCCGACGCTCAGGGTCTGCACGCCGTCCAGCGCGGTGATGGTGAAAGTACCGTTCTGGGTCAGCGCCGAGGCATCCGGGTTGCTGCCGTCGCCGAGGTTTTTCTCCTGCACTGTCAGCTCGCCGCCCTCGGTGTCGAGGCCGTTGATGATCACCGGGTCGTCGTTGTTGTGCACTTGCAGCACCAGGTTGGCGGTGCTGGTATCGCCGTCGGCGTCGGTCAGGGTGTAGGTGAAGGTTTCGCTGCCGTTGCCGCCGCCGTGCAGGCCTTTGAAATCGGTGTCGCCAGGGTTGAGTGTGTAGGTGTAGGAGCCGTCGGCGTTGAGCACCAGCGTGCCGTAGGTGCCGGTGAAAGTGCCGGGAGTAATCGGCCCGGACGCCACTTGATCGGCGCCTTGGTTGTCGTTGGGCAGCACGCTGCCGGTCAGGGTCAGGTTGTTTTCCGAGGCAGTACCGGCGTTGCTGTCGTCCACGGCCTTGGGCAAGTCATCGACAATGTTCACGTCCAGGTTGCCGGTGGCCGTGGTGCCATTGTCATCGGTGACCACCACGCCGAACTGCTCGCCCAGGCTATTGGCGCCGTTGGCGTTGGGATGCGCTTCGTTGTCGAGCAAGGTGTAGCTGTAGCTGACCACGCCCGTGGCGGCGTTGAAGCCGGTGACGGTCAAGGTGTTGCCCAACGCGGTGGTGATCGATTGCGGGAAACCGGCGGCGACGCCACCGCTGACCACAGTGATGCCGCCGACGCTCAGGGTCTGCACGCCGTCCAGCGCGGTGATGGTGAAAGTACCGTTCTGGGTCAGCGCCGAGGCGTCCGGGTTGCTGCCGTCGCCGAGGTTTTTCTCCTGCACTGTCAGCTCGCCGCCCTCGGTGTCGAGGCCGTTGATGATCACCGGGTCGTCGTTGTTGTGCACTTGCAGCACCAGGTTGGCGGTGCTGGTATCGCCGTCGGCGTCGGTCAGGGTGTAGGTGAAGGTTTCGGTGCCGTTGCCGCCGCCGTGCAACGCAACGAATTGCGGGTCGCTGGTATTCAGGGTGTAGGTGTACGTACCGTTGGGGTTGAGCACCAGCGTGCCGTAGGTACCGGTGAACGTGCCGCCGATGATCGGCCCGCTGTCGGGGCCGGTGGGTATGCGATCAGCGCCCTGGTCATCGTTGGGCAATACGTTGCCAGTGAGGGTGACGAGGGTCTCCGATGCGCTGCTGGCGTGGCTGTCGTCCACGGCTTGAGGCACGTCGTCGGTGATGTTGACGTCCAGGGTTCCGTTGGCCGTATCGCCGTCGGCGTCGACGGCCACGACCGGGAATTGCTCGCTGATGGTGTTGGCACCACCGCCCGCCGGATGGGTTTCGTTGTCGGTCAGGGTATAGGTGTAGCTCACCACGCCAGTGGCCGGGTCATAGCCGGTGATGGTCAGCGTGTTGCCCAGCGCCGAGGTGACGGACTGCGGGAAACCTGAAGCCACGCCGCCAGCGATCACGCTGATACCGCCGATGCTCAGGCTGTTCAAGCCGTCGGGGGCGGAAATGCTGAAGGTGCCGCTTTGCACCAGCGCGCCAGGATTGCTGGCGGTACCGTCGGCAAGGTTGGCCTCGTTGGTGCTCAGCTCGCCGCCGTCCACGGTCACGCCACCAAGGGTGACGGGGTTGTCCGGCGTTTCAGGAATGACCGGCGGCACGGTTCCATCGCCATCATCGCCATCGTTGCCGTCCGGATCAGCCGCCAGCTCCAGTTGTGGAAACTCGGGAATCCCGTTGAACCCGGCGGTTGGGAAGCCAATCAGAGGATCAACCTCCCCGGCTACCTCCTCCAGCAGTACAAAGCTGTGCCCACCGCCCACTCCGCCCGGGTTGCCGCCCTCGGCGCCCGCCGCCGTGGCCTCGCCCGTCTGGGTCGGGTCGGCGCCGGCGGCGATGGCTTGCTGCAATTGCTGCACATCGGTCAGTTGCGCATTACTTGGCACTGGCGCTTCGGGCGTGTCGACAGGCGCTGCCTGGTTGGCGAGCAGCTGCGGGGTCAGGGTCAGGTCACTTTCGCGGCCCAAGGTCAGTTCCTGGCCGTTCTGCAAATGCACGGCTACTGCGCCCTCAGCGCCGGTGATCAGGTGCTCACCGGCGTACAACCGATCACCTTCGATCAACGGGCGCCGCAGCCCACCGGCGGCCTCTGCGAAAACCTGCCCTACGACCTTGCTGACGGTACCGATGAGCGCTGCCATGTGCATTTCCTCCGTTGCCAACCGTAGTCGGCACCTGTGCTGGGTGAAGAAGCGAGACTCAGGCTGGCCGTCAGAATCTGGAAAATCTGCCAGCTTTCGCGAGATCGGAAGGTACCGGATTTTCGCCACAACGACAAAAAACCGTCACGCATACCGCCTCGCTTTTAAATCTTTTTGCCCTTCTTCACATCGTTTCGAAATTTATCTGGAACTTTTTATTGACGTCTGGAATCCGTCAAGAGCCTTAAATACAAAGGCTTTCTCGTTGAACAATGTGCCGGTTTTTTCCAAGCACATAAGATTGTTTTGGAATAATACTTATGAGAATTTCTTCTTAGGCTTTTCCTGGAATGTTCTTAGCTGTGTTGTTACAAGGTTGAAACGGTTTTGATCTTTTACACGTCAATATTCTGGCGACAACGAAGCACAACAGACCTCAGGAGATGCATCCCATGCGCGTTCTTACCCCTCTCTGCAGCGCGGTTTTGCTGGCCATGGCCTGCTCTTCTCAAGCGCAGGCCATGTCCTTGACCGAAGCGATACAGAGCACCATCGCGACCCACCCGGAACTCGCACAGCGGGTGGACAGCCGTTTGTCGGCCAATGAAGACGTCAAGGTCGCCCGGGGCGGTTTTTTCCCGTCGGTGGATTTGAACGCTGGCTACGGTCGGGGCTACAGCGACAACACCAACACCCGGGCGCTGGGCAACCATCACACCAATATCCTCACCTACACCCAGTCGGAGCTGCGCCTGCGTCAGATGATCTTTGACGGGTTCAACACCGCCAACGAAGTGGAACGCACCAAGGGTGTGGTCAACTCCCGCGCCTATTACGCCCAGGGCACCGCGCAGGACCTGGCCCTGCGGACCATCGAGGTCTACCTGGAAGTGCTCAAGCGTCGCGAGCTGGTAACCCTGGCCAAGAACAACCTGCAGGCGCACCTGCGCGTCAACGACCAGATCGGCCTGCGCACCGAGCGTGGGGTGGGCAGCACGGCCGACTCCGACCAGTCCAATGCCCGTCGGGCCCTGGCGGAAAACAACTACGATACCGCCCAGGTCGACCTGGCCGATGCCGAGGCGAACTTCTACAGCGTGGTCGGGCGCATGCCCGATGAGCTGGAAGCCCCGCCGTCGACCAAGGGCGAAATCCCGGTCGACCTGCGCGAAGCCCAGCAGAGCATGGTGGATAACAACCCGTACCTGAAATCGGCCCAGGCCGACATCCAGTCCGCCGAAAGCCAGTACGAAGTGGCGAAATCACCGTTCTACCCACGCTTCGATGCGGAAGCGGCGGTGGGCGCCAACAACAACCTCGGCGGCGAAGAAGGCCACGACAACAACTGGCGGCTGGGGGTGGTGATGAACTACAACCTGTTGCGCGGTGGTAGCGACAAGGCCCGGCTGGCCTCCAACGCCCACCAGATCAACCAGGCCATGGACATCCGCAACAACGCCCTGCGCCAACTCAACGAAGACACGCGCCTGGCCTGGAACGCGATGCTCAACGCCCGCAAACAGACCCCGACGGCCCGTGAGTACGCCGACACCACCGCCCGCGTGCGTGCCGCTTATCAAGACCAGTTCGGCCTCGGCCAACGGACCCTGCTCGACTTGCTCGACAGCGAAAACGAGCTGTACAACGCCAACCGTCGCTACACCGAGGTGCGCTACACCGAGGAATACTCGATGTACCGCGTGCTGGCGAATATGGGCCTGTTGTTGAGCAAACAGCGGATCGTGCTGCCGGCCGACGCCGTCGCCCAGACCGAAGTCAAGAACCAGGCACGGCTGCCGGAACTGAAGTAGTCCATGGGAGCGATCGACATGACCCGCATGGAACCGGTAATCCCCGGCGCCGACCCGCGCCTGAACTTCGATGACCCGTTGCTGGACGGCTTGTTGATCCTCTGCAAACTCCATGGCGCGACTGTCAGCCGCGCCAGCCTCAGCGCCGGGTTGCCAATGGCGCACCAACGCCTGAGCCTGGACCTGCTGCCTCGCGCAGCGGCCCGGGCCAGTCTGCAGGCGCGGCTGCTGCGTCGCGACCTGGCGGATATTTCAGCGCTCAATCTGCCGGTGATGCTGATTCTGGCCGGAGGTCGCTGCGCGATATTGCGCCGCTGGGGCGACGACGGCCAGGCGCTGATCCTGCCCAGCGAAGCCGATGGCGGCGAACAATGGGTCAGCCGCCAGGAGCTGGCCGCCGACTACAGCGGCCAGGCCTTGTTCGCCCGACCGCGCCACGAACTGGAAGATTTGCGCGCGCCGCTGGTGCCGCGAGTCGAGGCCTGGTTTCGTGACACCTTGAAACTGTCGCGCTGGCTGTACAGCGACGCGATCCTGGCGAGCTTCCTGATCAACCTGCTGGGGTTGATGGTGCCGCTGTTCGTAATGCAGACCTACGACCGCGTGGTGCCGAACCAGGCCACGTCGACATTGTGGGTGCTGGCCGTCGGGCTGCTGATCGGCACCGGGTTCGAATTGGTGCTGCGGGTCGTGCGGGCTCATCTGCTGGACAGCGCCGGTAAAAAAACCGACGTGATTCTCTCCGCCACGCTGTTCGAACGCATCACCGGCATGGCGATGAAAGCCAAACCAGTGACCATCGGCGGCTTCGCCCAGAGCATCCATGACTTCCAGGGCCTGCGGGAATTTCTCACCGCCGTGACCCTGACCAGCCTGATCGACTTGCCCTTTGCCGTGCTGATGCTGGTGGTGATAGGCCTGCTTGGCGGTTGGCTGGTGGTGATACCCGTGGTGGCGTTCCCGATCACCGTGGTTTTCGCCATGATCATCCAGGCGCGCCTGCGCGACACCGTGCAGAAAAGCCTGGCCCTCGGCGCCCAGCGCCAGGCCTTGCTGATCGAAACCCTCGGCGGCCTGGAAACCCTCAAGGCCTGCAGCGCCGAAAGCGAACGCCAGCATCAGTGGGAAAGCACTCATGGCGCCCTCACCCGCCTCGACAGCCACGCCCGCAACCTTTCGGCGCTGGCAACCAACGGCACGCTGTTCCTGCAGCAACTGGCCGGCATGGCAACCATCGTCGCCGGCGTCTACAGCATCATTGCCGGCAACCTCAGCGTCGGTGCATTGGTGGCAACCTACATGCTCGGCAGCCGGGTCCTCGCGCCGCTGGGCCAGATCGCCGGGCTGATCACTCGCTACCAGCAAGCCCAGCTCACCATGCGCAGCACCGATGCCTTGATGGCCCTGCCCCAGGAGCGCGACGCCAGCCAGCGTCCGCTGGAGCGCACCCAATTGCAGGGCGCCCTGGATGTCAGCGGCGTGACCTTCCACTACGACGGCCAGAGTACTCCGGCGTTGGCAAACGTCAGTTTCAGCCTCAAGCCTGGCGAGCGCGTCGGGATCATAGGCCGCAGCGGCTCGGGCAAAAGCACCCTGGCGCGCCTGGTGATGGGTTTTTATGCCCCGCAGGAAGGTCAGTTGCTGCTCGATGGCCTGGACCTGCGGCAACTGGATGTCGCCGACCTGCGTCAACAGATCGGCTACGTCGCCCACGACCTGCCTCTGCTGGCCGGCAGCCTGCGCGACAACCTGACCCTCGGCGCCCGCTATATCAGCGACGGCCGCATGCTGGAGGTGGCGGAACTGACCGGCGTGACCGAACTGGCGCGCCAGCACCCGCAAGGCTTCGATCGCCCGGTCGGCGAGCGCGGCCAGCTGTTGTCCGGCGGTCAGCGCCAGGCCGTGCTGCTGGCCCGGGCCCTGCTGCTCGACCCGCCGATCCTCTTGCTCGATGAACCCACCAGCGCCATGGACAACAGCAGCGAAGATACCTTGCGGCAAAAACTTCACGCCCATGTGCAGGGCAAGACCGTGCTGCTGGTCACCCACCGTACCTCGATGCTGAGCCTGGTGGATCGCCTGGTGGTGCTGGAAAACGGACGGATCGTGGCGGACGGACCGAAGGACGCGGTGATTGATGCGCTGCGCAAAGGGCGGGTGGGGTCTGCGGCGGTGTAGAAGCCGACACATATCCTGTTTGGTCCGGGGAAACATGGTTAACACCTGTGGCGAGGGAGCTTGCTCCCGCTGGGCTGTGAAGCAGCCCCGAGGCCATTCACCTGGTTGTGTCAGGCAGACCGCGTCGGCGGGTTTTACGACGGCTTCGCCGCCGAGCGGGAGCAAGCTCCCTCGCCACAAAAAGCAGCACTGAGAATTTATTAATCAACGGGTACCGTCCATGCCAGCTCAAACACCTGATTCAGCCGCCCGAAGCTACTTCGGCAGTTTCAGCAAAAGCGCCGAAAGCGAGTTCATGCCGGAAACTGCCAGCGCGACGTTGCAGGACTCGCCCCGGCGTTCACGGGTGACGGTGTGGCTGGCCGCCGGGCTGATTGTCAGCGGGTTGGTCTGGGCCAAACTGGCCGTGCTGCAGGAAGTCACCACGGGCGAAGGCAAGGCGATTCCATCAAGCAAGATCCAGGTGATCCAGAACCTGGAAGGCGGCATTGTCACCGAGATTTTCGTGCGCGAAGGCCAGATGGTGAACAAGGGCGAGACCCTGCTGCGCCTGGATGACACGCGGTTCCTGTCAAACAAGGGCGAGAGCGAGGCCGATCGTTATGCCCTCACGGCCCAGGTCGAACGCCTGTCGGCCGAGGCTGAAGGGAGGCCGTTCGCGCTATCGGCAGAGGTGACCGCCAAGGCCCCGCAAGTGGCCGAGGACGAACGTTCGTTATATGAACAACGCCAGCGGCGCCTGGCCAGCGAGCAACGCACCCTCACCGAACAGCTGCGGCAGAAAACCCAGGAACTCGCCGAGTTTCGCTCCAAACAAGGCCAGTTCAGCTCGGCCCTGTCCTTGCTGCAGGAAGAAATGAACATGTCGGCGCCGCTGGTGCGCACCGGGGCGGTTTCACCGGTGGAAATCCTCCGGCTCAAGCGCAGCGCGGTGGAGGTGCGCGGCTCACTCAACGCCACCACCCTGGCGATCCCTCGGGCCGAGTCGGCGATCAACGAGATCAAGAGCAAGATCGACGAATCGGAGCAGTCCTTCCGCTCCGACGCGGCCAAGGAGCTCAACGAGAAACGCACTGAACTGTCGAAAATCACCGCATCGAGCATTGCCATCGATGACCGGGTGACCCGCACCACCGTGGTCTCACCGGTGCGCGGGGTGATCAAGCAGCTCAAGGTCAACACCATTGGCGGTGTGGTCCAGCCGGGCAGCGACATGGTCGAAATCGTGCCACTGGAGGACAACCTGCTGATCGAAGCCAAGGTCCGCCCGCAAGACGTGGCCTTTCTCCACCCGGGCCAGAAAGCCATGGTCAAGTTCAGCGCCTACGACTACACGATCTATGGCGGCCTGAGCGCCAAGCTCGAACTGATCGGCGCCGACACCATCACCGATGACAAGGGCAACAGTTTCTACCTGATCCAGGTGCGCACCGATAAAAACCATTTGGGCGGCGATGCCAAACCGTTGCTGATCATCCCGGGAATGGTGGCGACGGTGGACATCATCACCGGGGAGAAAAGTGTGCTGGATTACCTGCTCAAGCCGGTGCTGAAGGCGCGGACCGAGGCGATGCGTGAGCGGTAATCCGAATCTACACCGATCCCGTGGCGAGGGAGCTTGCTCCCGCTGGGCTGCGCAGCAACCCCAAGACCATTCACCTCGTTGTGTCAGGCAGACCGCGCCAGCAGGTTTTACGACGGCTGCGCCGCCGAGCGGGAGCAAGCTCCCTCGCCACAGGGTTCTTCTAACCTCCATGGTTTTTCTGGAAGATCTCCTCCCCCATCGCCGCGATCTGCCCCTCGATCAGCGCCTCGAACGGCCTCAGCAACGGCTCGAAACTTGTCGGTGCTTCGAGGGTTTGCAGTGCCTGGACAATCGCCTCCACCGTCGACAACGCGCCCGGCCCGGGCGCCTTGCGCAAGCGGTAACGGGACACGCCACCGTTAGCCAACGTCACCCTCGGCAACGCCGCCAGCAGCGGATTGAGGTGCAGCAGTTTTCTCGCCTTGCGCCAGGTGCCATCGGGAACGACCAACAGCAGCGGCTCATCGGACGGCCCGTAGGCTTGCATCGGCTGCGCATCGTCGGCGGGAAACAACAACCGCGCCTGATACCCCGGTTGATCGAGCAACCTGGGCAAATCCTCGAACACCTCGCCGACGATCAATTCGGCGTTGTTCAGGCCCAACGCCGCCAACCGCGCCGTGTTCAAGGCATGGTTCACCTCGCTGGGATGCTGCAACAGCAGAACGCGGGTGCGGCTGTCGAGACTGGGGATCAATGGGCACAGGCAATGGCTTTGCGGACGGTGGCAACGCGGGCATACAATTCTGGACATGGTCAGGCCTGGTTCAGTTGAGCTTTGAGCAGATCACGGAAGGTCTGGATCAGCGGCTCGCGGCTGCGGCCACGGCGCACGATCATCGAAAACGGCGCCTGATAGCCAAAAGTCGCCGGCAGCAGCACGCGCAGATCGCCCTTGTCGACCCAGGCCTGGGCGTAGTGCTCGGGCAGATAACCGATGTAGGCACCTGACAGCACCAGAATCAGTTGCGCTTCCATACTTTCTACTGTCGCCGCGCTGTGCTTGAAGCCGTGGCGCGCCAGTTCGGCCTGGCTCCAGTAACCGCGCCCGACCATACGCTGCTGGGTAATGAGTTGCTCGGGGATGCGCCGTTCGTTGAATAACGGATGCCGGTTGCTGCAATACAACCAGTGCTGTTCGCGGTACAGCGGCATATAGACCAGCCCGCTCATGCGCGTGGAAAACGCGCCGATGGCCAGGTCCAGGCGATTGTCCTGCACGCCGAGTTGCAACTCGTAGGGGCTCATGACCGACAAGTGCAAATGCACCGCCGGGTGCTCCTGGCTGTAGGCGCCGATGGCTTCGGCGAACGGCAACGCCTTGTCGCTGACCGTCGAATCGATCACGCCCAGGTTCAGCGTACCGCGCAACTCACCCTTGAGCGCCGCGGCGTATTGCTCGAAGCCTTCGAGCTCGCCCAACAGGCGCAGGGTTTCCTGATGGAACAGCTCGCCTTTGCTGGTCAGGCTGAACCCGCCCCGCCCACGATGACAGAGCACCAGGCCCAGGGCCGATTCGAGTTGGCTCATGTAGGTGCTGATCGCCGACGTGGAAAGGTTGAGCTCGTGCTGGGCATTGGCAAACCCCTGGTGACGGACCACGCTGACAAAAATGCGCAGCAGTTTCAGGTCGGGTAGAGCGTTGGCCATGGGGGTATCTCCAGATCACACATATACGGAGCCTGCCGTGCTTTTGTGGCGAGGGAGCTTGCTCCCGCTGGGCTGCGAAGCGGCCCCAAAACCATTCACCTCGATGTATCAGGCAGACCGCGTTGGCTGGTTTTGCGATGGCTGCGCCACCGAGCGGGAGCAAGCTCCCTCGCCACAGAGGTTAATCGTCTGCCCCGGGATTGCGCTGCTGCGGAGTCTATCGCCCTGCCCACCATTAGTTTAGAAAAATCTGAACTAAGTATTTGCCGCCAGCGATTCTTCACGGCGAAGGCTTTTCGCAGAATCGGCCCCTGATAAATAAAACAAACGATGAGGCCCTACCCGTGGACAAGATTCTTCACCAACCACTGGGCGGCAACGAAATGCCGCGCTTCGGCGGCATCGCCACCATGATGCGCCTGCCCCATTTGCCCACCGCCGCCGGCCTGGACGCTGCCTTTGTCGGCGTGCCACTGGACATCGGCACCTCCCTGCGCGCCGGTACCCGCTTCGGGCCCCGCGAGATCCGCGCCGAATCCGTGATGATCCGTCCCTACAATATGGCCACCGGTGCCGCGCCGTTCGACTCGCTGTCGGTGGCGGACATTGGCGACGTGGCAATCAATACCTTCAACCTGCTGGACGCGGTGCGGATCATCGAAGAGTCGTACCACAAGATCCTCGAACACAACGTCATCCCCCTGACGCTGGGCGGCGACCACACCATCACCCTGCCGATCCTGCGGGCGATCCACAAAAAGCATGGCAAGGTCGGCCTCGTGCACATCGACGCCCACGCTGATGTGAACGATCACATGTTCGGCGAGAAAATCGCCCACGGCACCACTTTCCGCCGCGCCGTGGAAGAAGGCCTGCTCGACTGCGATCGCGTGGTGCAGATCGGCCTGCGCGCCCAGGGTTATACCGCCGAAGATTTCAACTGGAGCCGTAACCAGGGCTTCCGTGTGGTCCAGGCCGAAGAATGCTGGCACAAGTCTCTGGCCCCATTGATGGCCGAAGTGCGCGAGAAAGTCGGCGGCGGCCCGGTGTACCTGAGCTTCGACATCGACGGCATCGATCCGGCCTGGGCGCCGGGCACCGGCACCCCGGAAATCGGCGGCCTGACCACCATCCAGGCGATCGAGATCGTCCGTGGCTGCCAGGGTCTCGACCTGGTCGGTTGCGATCTGGTAGAAGTTTCGCCGCCGTACGACACCACCGGCAACACCTCGCTGCTGGGCGCTAACCTGCTGTACGAGATGCTCTGCGTACTGCCCGGCGTGGTCCATCGCTGAGGCGCCGCCATGAGCCATCGAGATCAGGTTCTCAAGGCCGCCGCCGAGCTGGTATCGGCCTTTGCCCGCAATGACCGCGAGGCTTACTTCGGCGCTTTCAGCGCCGATGCGAGCTTCGTGTTCTACACCCTCGAACAGCCGCTGCTGTCACGCGAGGCCTACCAGGCCTTGTGGGACCGCTGGCGCGCCGAGGATGGCTTCGAGGTGCTGCGTTGCACCTCGAGCAACGCCTTCGTCAGCCTGCAAGGGGACGTGGCGATTTTCATCCATGACGTGGCCACCGAGCTGCGCATGCAAGGGGAGCTGCACTTTAGCCAGGAGCGCGAAACCATCGTGTTTCGCCAAGAACAACAAGGCCTATGGCTGGCCTGTCATGAACATTTGTCCGCAATGCCGGAAGGGCTGCCACCCCCTTAGCCAAACAGGCGACGTTCACATCCGATGAACGCGCCTCGATGATCGGAGCAGATCATGAATAACAATAACGATAAAAGCCTTACGCAAATTGAAACCAACGGGGTCGAACAGATCCCCGACCATCAACGAACCGCCGGGCCGGGGGATCTGTTTCGACTGATCTTCGGCGGCGCCAACACCTTTGCCACCGCAGTGCTCGGCAGTTTCCCCGCGCTGTTCGGGCTGTCATTCCAGGCCGGGGTCTGGGCGATCGTGCTGGGGGTACTGGTCGGTTCGATCATCCTCGCGCCGATGGGCCTGTTCGGCCCGCTCAACGGCACCAACAACGCCGTGTCCTCGGGTGCGCATTTTGGCGTCCATGGGCGAATCGTCGGCTCGTTCCTGTCGCTGCTGACCGCCATTGCGTTCTTCTCGCTGTCGGTATGGAGCTCGGGCGACGCGCTGATCGGCGGTGCCAAGCGACTGGTCGGCGTACCGGAAACCGACCTGAGCCTGGGCCTGGCCTACGGCCTGTTTGCCCTGCTGGTATTGACGGTGTGCATCTACGGCTTTCGCTTCATGCTGTGGGTCAACCGCATCGCCGTATGGGCCGCCAGCCTGTTGTTCCTGCTGGGCATCTTCGCCTTCGCGCCAAGCTTCGACAGCCAGTTCGCCGGCACGGTCAGCCTCGGCCAGCCGGGCTTCTACGCCGCCTTCATCGGCGCGGCGCTGGTGGCCATGAGCAACCCGATTTCCTTCGGCGCGTTCCTCGGCGACTGGTCGCGCTACATCCCGCGCAACACGCCCAAACCACGCATCATGCTGGCGGTCATCGCCGCTCAGTTGGCCACATTGATACCGTTCCTGTTCGGCCTTGCCACCGCCACCATCGTCGCGATCAAGGCGCCGGACTACATCGCCGCGAACAACTACGTGGGCGGCCTGCTGGCGGTCTCGCCGGGATGGTTCTTCCTGCCGGTGTGTCTGATCGCGGTGATCGGCGGCATGTCCACCGGCACCACCTCGCTGTATGGCACCGGGTTGGACATGTCCAGCGTGTTCCCACGGCTGCTGTCGCGGGTCAAGGCGACGCTGCTGATCGGCGTGCTGTCGATTGCGTTCATCTTCATCGGGCGCTTCGCCGCGAACCTGGTGCAGAGCGTCTCGACGTTCGCCGTGCTGATCATCACCTGCACCACGCCGTGGATGGTGATCATGATCATCGGCCTGGTGGTGCGCCGCGGCTTCTACTGCCCGGACGACCTGCAAGTGTTCACCCGTGGCGAAACCGGCGGGCGCTACTGGTTCAGCCATGGCTGGAACTGGCGCGGCCTGGGGGCGTGGATTCCCAGCGCACTGGTGGGGCTGTGCTTCGTCAACCTGCCGGGGCAATTCGTCGGGCCGTTGGGAGAGCTGGCCGGTGGCATCGACATAAGCCTGCCGGTGACCCTGGGGCTGGCCTCGGTGGTGTACCTGCTGTTGCTCGGGTTGTTTCCGGAACCGGCGGCGGTGTATGGGCCGCAGGATCCGCGAAGCGCTGATCCGCTAAACCCGCCAGAACTGCGACAGGCCGCCTGACTGACCAATTCCCGTGGCGAGGGAGCCCGTTCGCACCGAGGCTGCGGTGTCAGCGCCAGCAGCCTCGCCCACATAAAAAATAGAACCGGAGACACGCCATCATGGCCTTGGATTTAATCGTCGTTCTCATCTACGCCACCGGCATGATTGCCCTGGGCTGGTACGGCATGCGCCGCGCCAAGACCCGCGACGACTACCTCGTCGCCGGGCGCAACCTCGGTCCGGGTTTTTACCTGGGCACCATGGCCGCCACCGTGCTGGGTGGCGCGTCGACCATCGGCACTGTGCGTCTGGGCTATGTCCACGGCATTTCCGGCTTCTGGTTGTGCGGCGCCATCGGCCTGGGCATCGTCGGGCTGAGCCTGTTCCTCGCCAAGCCGTTGCTCAAGCTGCGGATCTACACCGTGACCCAAGTGCTGGAGCGCCGCTACAACCCGGCCGCGCGCCATGCCAGCGCGGTGATCATGCTGGTCTATGCGCTGATGATCGGCGCCACCTCGACGATCGCCATCGGCACGGTCATGCAGGTGCTGTTCGGCCTGCCCTTCTGGGTTTCGATCCTGGTGGGCGGCGGCGTGGTGGTGTTGTATTCCACCATCGGTGGCATGTGGTCGCTGACCCTGACCGACATCGTGCAGTTCCTGATCATGACCATTGGCCTGGTGTTTCTGCTGATGCCAATGTCCATCAGTGACGCTGGTGGCTGGGACGCGATGGTGGCGGCCTTGCCGGCGCGTTATTTCGATTTCACCGCCATCGGCTGGGACACCATCCTCACCTACTTCCTGATCTACTTCTTCGGCATCTTCATCGGCCAGGACATCTGGCAACGGGTGTTCACCGCCCGCAGCGAAGGCGTGGCGAAAGTCGCTGGCACCGCGGCCGGCCTGTATTGCGTGCTCTACGGCCTTGCCGGTGCGCTGATCGGCATGGCCGCCAAAGTCTTGCTGCCGGACCTGGAAAACGTCAACAACGCCTTCGCCAGTGTGGTGCAAACCAGCCTGCCGAACGGCATTCGCGGCCTGGTGATCGCAGCCGCGTTGGCGGCATTGATGTCCACCGCCGCCGCAGGCCTGCTCGCGGCATCCACCACGGTGGTCCAGGACTTGCTGCCCCGCTTGCGCCAGGGCCGTGAAAGCGGCGACGGCGACGTTCACGAAAACCGTATCGCGACCCTGCTGCTGGGCGCGGTGGTATTGGCTATCGCCTTGGTCGTCAGCGACGTGATCAGCGCCCTGACATTGGCCTACAACCTGCTGGTCGGCGGCATGCTGATCCCGCTGATCGGGGCGATCTACTGGAAACGCGCAACCACCGCTGGCGCGATCACCAGCATGTCGCTGGGCTTCGTCACCGCGCTGTTCTTCATGTTCAAGGATGGCCTGGATGCGAACACGCCGATTTACTACAGCCTGAGCGTGGCGTTGGTGAGCTTCGTGGTGGTGAGCCTGCTGTCGCCACGGTCGGAGGTGGTGGCCAAGGCGGTTTGATCGGTAATTGCTGGCGATGAAATCACTGTGGGAGCGAGCTTGCTCGCGATGACGGCGGTACGCTCAACATGGATTCATGCTGATCCACCGCTATCGCGAGCAAGCTCGCTCCCACAGGGGCCTAGGCCATAAATAAAAAGATCGCAGTCTCGGGCCGTTTCAATTGAAACGGCCCGAGACTGCGATCTCTCCAAAAAAGTGGGTTTACCGGCGGCGCGGCTGGCGGCGGCGTTGCTCGTCGTCGGTGCGGATCGGGATCGGCTGCATGGGCGGTTCGATCAGGCCGAGCGCGACACCCAAGTCGTGAAGCCAGTTCTGGATTTTCTCTTTCATCGTGGTGCCCCCTCAGGGTGGTGCGAGCGGCAGATTTCTGTGGCCCCTTCGCACTGATAATAGTCCGAAGTCCTACGCAATGCTCGTTACAGATTGCAATGATCTGTTACTGAATTGATCCAAATTCCACGCTGGGAGTTCAAGCCGATTGCGCCGTGATCATTGGCGCCCGCGGCCACGCTTGTTGCTGCAACTCGATCCAGGCGCTCAGGTTGGCGCCGACCATGCCTTTGCGCCACATCAACCACGTCGTCGCGCTGGCAAACGGCTCGGCCAACGCATGCACACTTACCCGTTCCCGACCCGGCAGGCTGGCGAGCATCGACTCGGACATCAGCGCCACTCCGGAGCCGGCTATCACACAGGCCAGCATCCCCTGGTACGACTCGATTTCCATCGCCCGGCCCATGGTCGCATGATCATGGGCGAACCAGGCTTCCAAGCGCATTCGGTACGAACAGCCACGCCGGAAGGTGAATACCGCACGGCCTTGCACGTCCAGCGCGCTGCGCACCGGTGGATGGTCGGCCTCGGTGATGAGCACCAGCCGCTCGTCGCACAACGGCACGCCATCCAGCCCGGCCAACTCCAGCGGACCGTCCACCAGCGCCGCATCGAGGCGATTGGTGAGCAGACCTTCAAGCAATTCTCCACTCGGCCCCGATTGCACTTGCAGGTTCACCGCCGGGTAGGCCCGGTGGTAAGCCGCCAGCAAGTCCGGCAAGTGGGTCGCCGCTGTGCTGTACATCGTGCCCAACACAAAATCCCCGGCCGGCTGGCCGCCCTGCACCGCCGCATGGGCTTCGTCATGCAGGGCGAACAGCTTGGTCGCGTAGTCCAGCAGGACTTTTCCCGCAGGCGACAATTGCAAACGCTGACGCTCGCGCAGGAAAAGATCCACGCCCAGTTGCTCTTCGAGCTGCTTGAGCCGGGTCGAGAGGTTCGATGGCACCCGGTGCAGGCGCTCGGCCGCCCGGGTGATGGAACCTTCCTCGGCCACGGCCTGGAAAATCCGTAACTGGCTGAACTCCACGACATTCTCCAAAAAAGAACAAGTTGCTCACTATTATTCATTTTTAATGAAAGTCAATCGGTTCTAGCCTGACGGTCAATCACCTCGACGCCGGAGATCGACCATGTCGCCCTTGATTCGCCTGCTCGCCAGCTTCATTGCCTTGATGATGGCCATGGGCATCGGCCGCTTCGCCCTTACACCGCAGTTACCTCATTTGATCGGCGAAGGTCAGGTCGACTTGACCGCCGCCGGTCTGATTGCCGCCGCCAACTATCTGGGTTACTTCCTCGGCGCGCTGGACGCCATGTTCGCCCGTCGCGCCGAACAGGTGCAGCGACGGCTGTTGGGCGGCCTGTGGTTATGCGTGCTGCTGACGCTGGCGTCGTTCTGGGCCTGGGGCTTCTGGCCGCACCTGGCGCTGCGCTTTGGCACCGGCGTGGCGAGCGCCTGGGTGATGGTGATGATCACCGCGTTGAGCCAACCCCTGGCGGCGGCAGCGGGACGGCCTCGGCTGGGTGCGTTGGTATTTGCCGGGCCGGGCATGGGGATTTTTCTTACGGGCTTGCTGGCCCTTGGCTCGAACCTGTTGGGCCAGACATCCGCCACCTTGTGGCTGGTGTACGCCGGCGCGGCGCTGCTGATGTTGCTGGTCATCCTGCCGGCCCTGCCGAAACCCGCTCCGGCGGCCACCCTCGCAGCGCCAGTCGTCACTTCCGGCAGCAGCGGCATCGCCCGGCTCTGCGTGGTCTACGCCTTGTATGGCGTGGGCTACATCATTCCAGCGACGTTTCTGTCGCAGATGGCTTCGGCGCAATTTCACGGGCAATGGCAGGCCGACCTGTTCTGGCCCTGCTTCGGCCTGGCCGCCGCCACCGGTGTGCTGCTGGTGAGCCTGCGCCGGCCGAACCCGAACACCACCAGTCGCTGGCTGATGGCGACGTTGTGGCTGCAAGCCGCTGGCGTGTTTGCCTGCCTGCTGGGCAGCGGCACGGGCCTGGCCCTGGGCGTGTTTCTCTGTGGCGCGCCGTTTCTCGCCTGCATGCAACTGATGGTGATGCGTGCCCGGGAACTGGCCCCCCACGCGACCCAGCGCAACATCGGCCTGCTGACCGCGTGTTTTGCCATCGGCCAGCTCAGCGGCCCCCTGCTGGCGGCGCTGAGCAGCCATTTCAGTGGCGGCCTGCAACCGGCACTGATCGTCGCCGGCAGCGGACTGCTGTTGGCCGGCGGACTGTTGCTGCGGCCCGCCAGACGTGGCGCGACGAGCCCCTGCGCGCAGACCGCCCTGCGCTGATCAGGCCTGGCCAGCCGGGTTGAGCGAGGTATTCAGTTGTAGGGCTGGCTCACGCCGCGCCAAGGCGAAATACAGCACCCCGCCGAGGAAACAACCGGTGAACCAGGCAAAGTTGGCCATCGGTTGCAGCAGCGGCGTGAAGGTGATCGCCACGCCCATCAGCGTCGCCGGAATCAACGCTTTGACCGCCGTCCAGTTGATGCCGCCGCTGTAGTAATAACGCCCGCTCGGCCCATCATTGAACAGCGCGTCGACGTCGATCTGCTGCTTTTTGATCAGGTAGTAATCCACCAGCAAGATGCCGAACAACGGGCCGATAAACGCCGCCAAAACGTCCAGGGTGTAGTGGATTACTTCAGGATTGTTGAACAGGTTCCACGGCGTGATGAAAATCGAGGCCACCGCCGCGATCATGCCGCCGGCGCGCCAACTGATCTTGCTCGGTGCCACGTTGGCGAAGTCGAAGGCCGGGGACACGAAGTTGGCGACAATATTGATGCCGATGGTCGCGGTCACAAAGGCAAAAGCCCCCAGCAACACCGCTACGTCGTTATCGATGCGCGCGACGGTTGCGATCGGGTCGTGGAGCATTTCGCCGAACACTGGCAATGTCCCGGACACAATCACCACGGTGACCAGCGAGAAGGCCAGGAAATTTACCGGCAGCCCCCAGAAATTGCCGCGACGCACGTCAGACATGCTCCGGCAGTACCGGCTGAAATCACCGAAATTCAGGGTCGGGCCGGAAAAATACGAGACCACCAGGGCTGTTGCCACGATCACTTGGCCGAACGCCTGCCAGCCAGACAAGGATTTCTCGGCCAGGGTAAAGCTGATGTTGCTCCAGCCGGCCTTCCAGACGATCCAGCCGGCCAACAGGAACATCACCGCATACACCACCGGCCCGGCCCAGTCGATAAAACGACGAATCGACTCCATGCCCGTCCAGAACACCAGCGCCTGGACAAACCACAACCCGAGGAAACCGAACCAGCCCAGGTAGGACAAACCGGCAAAATGCGGCGTTGCGTAGGCTTCCATCGAAGGAAAGAACCGCAGCACCACAATGATCAGTGCGCTGGATGCCAGATACGTCTGGATGCCATACCAGGCCACCGCGATCAGGCCGCGGATCACCGCGGGGATATTCGCTCCGAACACGCCGAACGCCAGCCGGCATATCACCGGATAAGGCACCGCCGCCTGTTGGCTCGGCTTTGCGACCAGGTTGGCGATCAACTGCACAATGCAAATCCCGCCGAGCAGCGCAATGAGTACCTGCCAACTCGCCAGGCCCAGAGCGAACAGGCTGGCGGCAAACACATAGCCGCCGACGCTGTGCACGTCGCTCATCCAGAACGCAAAGATGTTGTACCAATTCCATTTCTGCGGCAGCGGCCCCAGGTCTTCGTTATAGAGACGGGGGCTGTAGCCGTTGGGCAATTGCTCGGACATTGCGGGGCTCCTTTTGAGTACCGCCGTGCCCCCGAATTGATTGTCCACCACACTGCGCACGGGAGCCGGCATGGTTTGTATACGGGTTGCTACGCAGAATGCGTGCCACAGGTGCAAGATCCGCGACAAACCGCGGTTTGCAGAGCAAGGGAAGGCCGAGCGAGCACCGGCATGCGCCCACGAACGGGGCGCGGGTGCATGCTTAGGGTGCAATTTTTTGTATACAGCGAAGATCACCGTGGCGAGGGAGCTTGCTCCCGCTGGGGTGCGGAGCGGCCCCAAACAATGTCCTTATCGCCACGGTAGGTCAGGAAGGACGCCGGGGCCCGCTGTGCGGGCCAGCGGGAGCAAGCTCCCTCGCCACGAGATCAAGAGCCCAAAAGCCCACAGGCCACAAGCCCAGTAGTGCGATCAGGCCAACTCAATACGATCCGCATGAATGACAATCTGTCCATTCTTGTACAGCGCGCCAATGGCCTTCTTGAAGTTGCCCTTGCTCACGCCAAACAGGCTGCTGATCAGCGCCGGGTCGCTCTTGTCGCTGACCGGCAGCGTGCCGTTGTTGTCGCGCAACTTGGCGAGGATCTTCGCATTGAGGCTGGTCGCCGCTTCCTGGCCCACCGGCTGCAAGCTCAGGCTGATCTTGCCGTCCGGGCGGATTTCCTTGATGAACCCCTTCTCCTGCATGCCGGCGCGCATGAACTTGAAGATTTCGTTCTTGTGGATCAAGCCCCAATGCTTGTTGTTGATGATTGCCTTGAAGCCCATGTCAGTGGCTTCGGCAACCAGCAGATCGACTTCCTGCCCAGGCGTATAGTTGGCCGGAGTCTTGTCCAGGTAACGGTCCAGGCGCGCCGTGGCAGTGATGCGGCGGGTGTGTTTGTCGAGGTAGACGTGCACCACGCAGTATTCGCCGGCGGTCATCTGGCGTTTTTCTTCGGAGTACGGCAACAGCAGATCCTTGGGCAGGCCCCAATCCAGGAACACGCCGATGCTGTTGACCTCAACCACTTTCAGACTGGCGAACTCGCCTACCTGGACTTTCGGTTTTTCCGTGGTAGCGATCAGTTTGTCGTCGCTGTCCAGATAAATGAAAACATTGAGCCAGTCTTCATCTTCACTCGGAATATCCTTGGGGATATATCGGTTGGGCAGCAGGATTTCGCCGTCCGCGCCGCCATCCAGATATAAACCGAAGTTGGTATGTTTAACCACTTGCAAACTGTTGTAGCGCCCGACTAAAGCCATTTCCAGATACCCTCATTACGTGGGCGGCATTCTACCCGGTTTTGCCGCGTGATTCGTGGTCGCCGGTGCAGCCGTTGATTTTCCTGGGTTTTCAGCGAGAGAGCGGCCATTCGTCAGACGGCAGCGAGGGCGAATCGCCACATTTCGAGCCCGAACCACGTCAAAGGTTGTTATTTAAAACAGTGGCTTAGGGCGATAAACGTACATAAATCGGTAATATTTCCGGCCTCGCTGCGCTATATTCCGGAGGGATATTTACCAAGCAATTGTCAAGTATTTCCTGTACGATGCCTGGCCCAATTAATTATCCATAGGTTAATGGCCGTCATGCGCGTAAAAGCATCCAACAGCAAAGCAAAGCCAGCCCCAGCCGTTGAAACCAGCGAGTCGATCAACGACCAGATCGCTGCCTTCCTCAAGTCCGGCGGTGAAATCCAGCAGATTGCCAAAGGTGTCAGCGGCCAGACCTTCGGTCCGTCCAAGCAGATCAGCCTGGGCAAGAAGTAAGCCCCGTTTCACCTGGTCCCAAAGCGCTTTGAATCTCGAAGCGCTTGGACTGGAACCTTCCCCGCTCGACCCCCTTCCCACATAAATCGACGAACGGCCATCGCTGCCGGGCATTCGCCGGTATGCTTGCACCTCTCTAGCTCAAGCGTTTCAGCTTGGTTACGATTCCCTGCTCCTCGCTATTCATGGAGTGAAGCATGCGCATTCCTGTTGTCCTGCTGACGTTCAGCCTGCTCGCTTGCCCCGCATCTTATGGGCAGGTGTTCCAGCGCGAGCTCGGCGACTTCGATCTCAAACTCGGCACCACCCCCAGCCGCAGCATGGCCCAAGGCCTAGTGACGCCTTCGAGCACCGGCTCGTTCCACGGCGGCCTGGACCTGAGTCATGACAGCGGCTGGTATGTCGGCCAGTGGTCACCCAGCGCCGGCGTATCCGCCGACCTTGAGATCGATTCCTACATGGGTTTCAAACAACCCTTCGGCCAGACCCTGGGCTACGAAGTCGGCTTGATCCACTACAGCTATCCCACCGTCGATACCCTCGACAGCCAGGAATTCTACGGCGGCCTGACCCTGCTCGGCAGCCGCTTCGGCGCCGCCTTGAGCAACGATCCGGACAAACAGAACAGCACCCTGTTCGCCGACCTGGGCGGCAACGTGCCGTTCGGCATTGGCATCAGCGCCAAATACACCACCCACCAGCTCAACTCGCCGGTTTCCGTGGATAACGGCTATGTCAGCAGCTTCAGCGACTGGTCGCTGAAAATCTCCCGCCCATGGAAAGGCATCGACCTGGACCTGATCTACAGCGACTCAAGCCTCAGCGGCAGCAGTTGCTCCGCCTACTCCGGCCACAACAGCGAATGCGACAGCCTGCTGACCCTCAAGATGGCCCATCCTTTTTACTAAGCGTTACTTATTAATCGGCTGAACTGCCGCGCGCCTGCCATGCTCAAACAAAGCACCTCCGCCTTCGCAAGGACTCGCTCATGTCGCGCTGGTTAACACGCACCGCCATGTTCATCGCCCTGCTGCTGACACTCACCGCTTGCAGCCGTGTCGGCCTGGCCTACCGCAACCTCGACCTGATCATCCCTTGGACCCTCAACGATTACCTGGAGATCAACGGCGAGCAGAAAGACTGGTTCAACGACCGCCTCAAGGAACACCTGAGCTGGCATTGCACCACGCAGTTGCCCGGCTACCTGGATTGGCTCGATCGCCTCAAAACCATGGTGCAGACCGACCAGGTGACTGACGAAGCCCTGCAGCAACGCACCCGCGAAGCCAAGGCCGCGATCGCCGAAACTGCCCGGGAAATCACCCCATCGGCCACCGAACTGTTACAAGGCCTGAGCGATGACCAGGTGGCCGACATGGACGCCGCCTTCATCAAGGATCAACGCAAACGCCAGCGGGACTACCTCAAGCCGACCTTGCAACAACAGATCAAGGAACGCGCCGAGCGCATGGAAAAACGCCTGAACGACTGGATCGGCCCGCTCAACGACGCCCAGCGCCAACGCGTACAAGCCTGGTCCACCGCGCTTGGCGACCAGAATCAGCAATGGATCGCCAACCGCGCCCACTGGCAGAACCAGTTCAGCGAAGCCGTCGCCCAGCGCCACAGCCCCGAATTCCCGAAACGCATCGAGCAACTACTGGTGAACCGCGAAAGCCTGTGGACGCCCGCCTACCGCGAGGCCTACAACAAAACCGAAGCCCAGGCCCGCAGTCTGTTGGTGGACCTGATGGCACAGAGCACCCCGACGCAGCGTGAACAGCTGTTGAAAAAGATTGACGGGGTGAAGAAGGATTTCAGCGATTTGAAGTGCCTGAAAGCAGCTCGCCCATAAGCCCCACCACAAATCCCCCTGTGGGAGCGAGCCTGCTCGCGAAGGCGGCCTGACGGTCAAACGTAAGTTGCCTGTCAGATGGCTTTCGCGAGCAGGCTCGCTCCCACAGGAGAATGGGTGAATCCATCAGGCAATCTGCGCCTTCGAAGCCAGATCATCAAAAGTAAACTCATCCAGCGCATCTTCCTGCTCATCCAGCACCTGCCGCGGATGATCATTGCCCGGAATGCTGCTGTCGATCAGGCTCAACAACCGCGAGCCACGTGGCGTCAGCACAAAATTCTCGCCATTGCCGCCCTCTTCCTCCGGCCGCGGCTCGATATAACCCCGCTCCAGCAGCAGCTTTTCGTACTCTCCGGCAACCGCTTTCAGATGATCGAGGTTCTCGATGTCCTCGCCCAGAGCCGCCTTTTCCGCCGCGTGCTGCTCCGCATAGGGCCGAGGGGTAAAACTGTGGCCGGCGCCGTTTTGCACTTCGTGCAGCAACCGTTCGATCAAGTCCCAGTTATAAGTCGTCATCCTGGTCCATCCTCTAGAGAGTGAGATGCCTACTCAGTTTGTGACCGAGGCGGTGCGGCGCCGTTCAGCCGGGTTTACCGGCGGCGTCTTTCCCACGCCGACCAACGGTTTGTCGAATCCGCCGGCCGCCAAACGACTAGCCGTTGCAATCGCCGATCAATGAGTCTCTGAGGAGAAGCCCTATGAACATCGAGCACCATCAGGTCGTATCGCGGGAAGCCTGGCTCGCCGCCCGCCGCGAACACCTCGCCCACGAGAAAGCGTTCACCCGCGAACGGGACAAACTCAGCGCCGAACGCCGCGCGCTGCCCTGGGTAAAAGTCGAAAAACCCTACCGCTTCCAAGGCCCCCACGGTGAACTGAGCCTGGCCGACCTGTTCGGCGGCCGCAGCCAACTGATCATCTACCACTTCATGTTCGGCCCCGGCTGGACCGAAGGCTGCCAGGGCTGCTCGTTCCTGTCCGATCACATCGACGGCGCCAACCAGCACCTGGCCCACCACGACGTCGCCGTCGTGGCCGTCTCCCACGCCCCGTTCGCCGAATTCCAGCCGTTCAAACGGCGCATGGGCTGGGTCTTCGACTGGGTCTCATCGGCAGGCTGCGACTTCAACTACGATTTCGGCGTCAGCTTCAACGCACAAGACCGCACAGCTGGAACAGCGACCTACAACTACGAAAAAACCGACAGCGCCGAAAGCGAACTCCCAGGCCTGAGCGTCTTCTATCGCAACGAAGCCGGCGACATCTTCCACACCTACTCCACCTACGCTCGCGGCCTCGACATCCTCGTCGGCACCTACAACTACCTCGACCTCACGCCAAAGGGCCGCAACGAAGCCGAAATCATGGACTGGGTGCGCCACCACGATAAATACCAGGAAGCCAAGCCCCACAGCTGCTGCCATGGCTGAAGCGCCAGCCACCCGAAGTCGAGCACCGCCCCGTGGCGAGGGAGCTTGCTCCCGCTCGACTGCGCAGCAGTCGCCTGCTTTAAGCCGAAAGATGCCAAGCGAAACGCCCTACATGAAGCTCGGAAAACGGTGTCTTGTGGCGATGGAGAAGGTCGGCCTATAGTCCCTCGTCGCCCAATAGCGGCCGGGTTTGGCGACCCGAATCAACAGAGAGACTCATCAACCTCCGAGGCTCTTGCTATGACCAGATACATGCCCATCACTGGCGTCGACTGCACTCCCGCCACCCTGCTCATCGACACCGAAGCCCCACTCGACGTTCTCTTCGAAACCGCCGACTACCGCATCCGTTGCGTAACCCAAGTGCTGGAAAATATCGCGTTCCGCTCAGAAATCAGCTCCGATACCGTCGTGCTATCCGACTTTTGCAAGCTGTTGACGATTTCTCTACGCGATGGATGTGACGTGATGGATGTGATCGGAAGACGGTTGCGGGCGCAGGCTGCCGGATAACGAAAACGGGCGACCTTGGGGTCGCCCGTTTCACATTATGGGCTCACGCTTGCTGCTAAATATGCAGCCTTGCTTTTTCTGTATTTTATAGACTACATTTTATGAAGAAGATCGAATCCAGCAAATTCCGATCCTGGCTGAAAAAGCTTAAGGATGACACCGGTAGAGCTCGTATCACCTCACGGATCAATCGACTGATAGAGGGTTTACCCGGCGATGTCGCTCCAGTCGGCCATGGTATCAGTGAGCTACGAATTCACTATGGGCCTGGCTACAGGGTGTATTTCTACCGGCAGGGCGACATGCTGGTGATTCTGCTCTGCGGGGGTGACAAGGGCAGTCAGAGCCGCGACATTGAAACCGCCCACCAGATAATGCAGGCGTGGAGAGCACAAAATGACTGAGATTTTTACCGAATTCGACCCAGCAGAATACCTCTGCACTCCCGAGGCCATCGCGGAGTTCATAAGCGATGCCTTGGAAACCGGCGATGCAAGTTATATCGCCAAAGCGATGGGAGTCGTCGCACGAGCCAAGGGGATGACCGAGTTGGCCAGGGAAACGGGCCTGTCGCGCGAACAGCTATACCGCTCCTTTAGCGAACATGGTAATCCCACTCTGAAAACAATGCTGGCGGTCATGAAGGCACTTGGCGTCGACATGACGGCTCGGCCACACACGCATACGGGGTCGTGAAAAAAAAAGGAAAAAAGGGAAAAAAGGGGACAGATTTATTTTCCGATCAGCTTTGCCCCTACACAATCAACCAGGGCCTGATCACTCCGCTTCATCACACTGCAAAACAGATCGAGATGTGGAGCGCTCCGCTAGTCACGAGAAAAATAAATCTGCCCTCTTTCTCCTTTTTTTTATTACTCGAATTCTTTATTCTGCAATTCAGCTTTTAGAAAAAGCTGAGCACGTTCAGATAGCTCACTCCACTTATACATGTTTAGAACTACATTTTTCTTACTCGAATAAAAGTTAAATTCAATAACCCGCTTTCTCAGATGTTCCAATATCCATAAACGGCTCACTCCCACCCTTAAAATACACACACAAATATGGAAAAAAAATATTTATATCACCTACCTTCTCAAACTCTAGCTGCTTCATCATTGCACTCCACGAAAGCCGATATTTTCGCAGAAGGTGGCCAAAAAAAAAGGACCACCAAAAAAGCAAAACTGCGTTAAATAAATCCGTCCTCTTTTCTCCGGTCCCCTTTTCTCCGACAGTCCCCTTTGCACCATTTTATTCGTGCTCTCGCCTAGAGTATAAAAATCCACTAATCGGATCTAAATCTCGCTTAGCACCCTCCGCATGCACGCACTGGATATCAATTTTTTTGATCGCCTGCTCTTTCCCTCCCAGCGCATCTAAATTTGTAGCTACAACCTCTAGGCTCTCCAAATCAAAGTCTGTTGGCTGACGATCAAGATAGTATCGAATTAACACAGAACCACTTTCATGATATCCGACGGCGATGGCTCTAATATTAGGGTATATCTCGCCAAGTAGCGCAACGCGGAAGCACGCCACGAGCCAATCCGGCAATTTTTTCGCGAATAGCATCTCAGTTCCTCGCATCTGGAACAATATGGGCACCATTTTTCCCATAGTGGAAAAAAGGGGACGAAAAAAGGGGACAGATTTATTTTCCGTTCTTCCCCCTTGGCCGCCCCTGACCTCGTTGTTCTACCCGAATACCAACAATTCGCTCTACCTCATCAACGAAGCGCCCTGTCCCGGTCAACTGACCTCGCTGCAATGCATCACGGATCAATCGGACCTGCTCTGTAGGTATGGCCTCATGCACGAAAGCCTTATATCTACGACGCCGCTCCACAGTCGTAGCGCCTAGAGCAACGAAGCAGGGATCGACATCCAGCCATCCGCTGTCAGGCCCATCACCCAACCGGCTTCCGTAGCTCGACCATTGGTAATCTGCTACGTCGGCCACCATTTGAGCGCGTACAGGATTCAATTCTATGTAACGACAACAGGCAAGGAGATAAGCATCTGACTGCACGACACTGGATTTGTAACGGCTTTCCCATAGCGTACCGGAGCGCCCTTCCAGCCGATTGCGGTAACGTGTGGCACGTGCCGCTAAAGCCTTCATCATCTGCCCCAACCCAGCGATCGACTCACCCGGGGCCAGCAGCAGATGGAGATGATTGGTCATCAAACAATAGGCGTAGACCCTAACTCCAAAAGCATCCTTGAGCTCGCGCAGATCCGCCAGGTAGCGTTGATAATCCTCGGGAGCCGCAAAAACCACCTGACGGTTATGGCCGCGCTGCACGATATGGTGTGGATAATTCGGCAAAACAATACGTCCCATCCTGGGCATATTCGACCTCTCCTCCGTGGAAGCTTTCAGCGTAGCAAAGGTTCAGAAAATAAATCTGTCCCCTTTTTCCCTTCAGCTTGAGTGCAAGAGGACTACAGGATAGATATAGGAAGGGTGCAGACAGGGTGCAAAACACCGGCGCAAGGCCGGTGCCAGATCAACTCAGGTCATTTAAAATTGGCTTACTTCAGACCTTACTTATAGAGAAAGTTCCTGACGCACTTTATCGACTATTTTATCAATAATAAACTCAGGCCCGAATATAGTAAGACCTACGAATGTTTCTGACTCAATTTTAACTTTACCACCCATCAACTCAACCTCTGTGACTTCAATTTCTTGAGAGCCTCCAACCGCCCATGACTTATCAAGTCCTACAGCACCAAGCCTGACTAAAACAATGTGTAGGGCGTTACGCAACACCGCATCGTATTCATCACCCAGTACTATTGATGTAAATTCATCACTCATATTCAAAAACCTAAATCCTTCCCGCCTGAACGACTTGCAGACTCCGCAAAAAAAGGGGACAGATTTATTTTCCGATCAGCTTTGCCCCTACACAATCAACCAGGGCCTGATCACTCCGCATCACCACAGGCTCAGAAAATAAATCTGTCCCCTTTTCTCCGTGCCACTCCAGCTCCTGGCTTCAGCTGAATAAAGTTCAACCAGGCCAATAGAGCCGCTTCAAATGAGTCGATATCAAGCAATTCGAAGTAATTCTCATCGTATAGCGAATAAATTTTTACTTCGCCCTTAGATAACTCAGCTCCCCATGCATCACGACTCCAATCTGAAAAATCAATCTTAGACTCTTTAACTAATCTTATCCGATTCACACCCTCATTCAACCACGACACCACCTCTAAAGACGTTTGCCCACCATCATCGGTTAAGAGGCAGGCAAGTGGACTAACACCATCTTTGTTGACGGTACTTGAACTACAGCTCGGCGAAAAACTTCCAGCCGATCTTTCCCATGAAAAAAGCAGCTTCATTGCATGCGCCTAAAGTTTTGGATAAACGGTAGTTTTGGGGCTGATATCCCTCGACCTGCACACCACTAGGGGTCGTCCCGGTCCATTTGTTACCTACAACTGTTTTGTTCTGGAAGGCACCATCCACTTCAACTTTTATACGATCAGCGGACCAAGAAAAAATGGGGACAGAAAAAAAGGAAGAAAAAATGGGGACGGATTTATTTTCCTTCACTGCATATCAGGTTCAGGATGCGGAGCATCTGCTGGTCGCCAGAGGGAAATACGCACCGTTTTCCTCGAAAATAAATCTGTCCCCTTTTTGCGAACTTTCACGGCCGTTACCGGTCTAGTTTGACCGATTTTGCTTGGCGCTAAAGAAAAGTGGGACAAGAAAAGTGGGACGGATTTACTTTCCTTCACTGCAAATCAGGTTCAGGATGCGGAGCATCTCTGCTGGTCGCCAGAGGGAAATACCCACCATTTTCCTCGAAATAAATCCGTTCCCTTTTGCTCAGCGCTGCGCGGGTCAAAGAAAAATAAATCCGTCACCTTTCTGTACTTTTTGTACCTTTTTGTAGTCCTGACAGGTGTAAACCTATTTCAGGACCAGACAGTCCAAATCACCACCATTTCGGATAGCTTTCAAACTCCTGTAGTATTTTACTCGTTGCGCCATTAGCTAAAGCTTCTTCCCCACCGGTGTTTATCGCATTGCCAAAAACATCCCTTTTGACAGAGGACCAAAGCAATCTATTATTCTCACAGTCGACTACGAGAGAGAAGTCATTGTTTACATCCTGCATCCGAGCCACCCTTTCCCGCTTAAGCATGTCAACAAACGTATCGAGTACAGCGCACTCAATCCAGCAGCTCATTTTTATCGAAAAAGAAAACTCAAATTTTTCAACACTCAACTCTACAAAAAACCTTATCGACGGAATACGATCATCAAACTCAAGCAAACTCATCCCGACCCGAATCGGGCTATCTATTTTAATATCCATTTAGTAAGCCCCTGTATATCTCGCGTGTATGATGGCGGGTAGCTCGCCTTCTGCCCTAGGCGGTTTGAACTCTAGTTGCCACCCATCCACACTAATTCTTTCGCCATACGGCATTTTGATTTTGAAAAAAGGGGACGAAAAAAGCGAAAAAAGGGGACAGATTTATTTTCACCTGCTGCAAATCAGAGATGTGAAGCATTCCGCTAGTCACGAGAAAAATAGATCCGTCCCCTTTTTTTGTTAGTCACTGGTGTGCTAACAACCTCCTTGCTTTGCAAAATTAGACGTAGCTCATCTTGTGTATAAAAGGGGACGGATTTATTTTCCTTCACTGCAAATCAGGTTCAGGATGCGGAGCATCTCTGCTGGTCGCCAGAGGGAAATGCCCACCATTTTCCTCGAAAATAAATCTGTCCCCTTTTCTTGTCCCCTTTTCTTTTTTTCAGGCGACCAAGCTTTGCCTGGTCTACATAAATCTGTCCCTTTTTAAATTTTAAAAAAAATAGAATAATCTGGACCAAGCTCACACCTCAAACTTTCGGCTAATCGCTCCCCCTCCAATTTGAATTGTCGCTCCAAATCCTCACTCTTGAATCCGGAGTTTGGCGGGTAATCTACATCCAGTGTTTCGTTGTATATAGAGGCCCATTTTGATAGACGTAGCTGTAGTTCCTCAGATATAGGAAGCTCGCAAGGATCTATGTCTCCATACTCATCGGGAGTCATATTCCAAAGCGGATGACATTGATAGTCCGCCATGAGTTTTATATATTTCATTTAACACTACCTCTTGGATTTGCACCTACGACAAAGCCGTTGTCGCCAACAGTCACTGCAATTCGCTGCGGCTGCCCATTAATAGTTAACTCATAAATTGGGCGTCCTGTCCCAGAGCCTTGATGACCAACTAGTTTTCCTTCAGAAACAGCCTTCATTACCACGCCCGGAATTTGAGCCTCAGACACGCCCATCTGAGCGAATTGGCTACCATGCTCCTCAATAATGTGCTGCAACCCGGCTTTTGAGTTTCCAGTCTCTAAAAATATGACTTTCCCACTAGAATTGCGAGTTGTTGCAACAACATTCTCCAGAGTAAATTTCACACCATTAGCAGTTAACTCATCAAGCAAAGATTTGTTCAACGTGCCTTTTACACCTAGAGGCTCTTGGACTACCGCTTTTACCGCCCCTACTTCCCCCAAGCCTTTCGTCACGATAGCCGAGCTTCCCCCACCTATCGCCTCGCTCGCAACTCCTTTTCCAAAAACAGATCCTAAGACCTTACCGACCCACGCCATTGGCAAAGGCACGAGCGACCCGATTGCCAAGGCATCTTTTGTTGCCCTCGCGTCTCCTGCACTGATCCAGCGCTGCGTTTCTGGATCCGTCAGGTCAATGCTGCCCCCGCTGGCAACACACGAAGCGTCACCACAAGGTAGGAAGCGCGGGTTAAACGCCTCTCCATCCACCAGAACAGGCGATCGGAAACCACCCTGAGCATCCAGCACTCGACCCGAGAGACGATCACGAACCTCATCACTAACATTGGGTGTTTTGCTCCAGTCGTGATCAGGAGCAACGGGGAAAGCCGCCCAAATGTAGTTACTGGTTGACGCTCGAATATAGGCTACGAGATCCACATCGAGCTTTGCTAACTGTTGGACGTATTGGCCGTTACCCAAGTCCACCCATTTTGCCGAAGGATCGTAAATGCCATCCTTGGTGACAACCATGTCGGAGGCAGCATGAATGTCTGTGCCGTCTACAGAAGACAGACGCAGCTGTTCTTCGATTTGCTCAACGCTGTACTTTCCACCACTGCGTGCGGCCAGTTGCTCGGCGAGTTCGTGATCTGCTTTGTGCAACTGCCTGTTGTATTGCGAAGCATTCTTTGCAATCCACGCAGCCTTTTCCAGTGTGCTCGCATCGACGTTTTGTTGCGCCGTGGCGGCCAAGACCCCAACGATCTGAGAACTCATCGTCAAGAGGTTCTCATCACCCTTGACCAGATTATCCAAGACTCCGATAAGCGCCTCATTCGCTCCCGCTGCCAAGGCACCGGTCTTGAGATCCCCGCCAGTCACTTTAGCCAGTAGACCACCCACCAATGCATGTATAGCGATTTTTTGCAGAGAGCCGTCGTCAACCGCTCCTTTCGTGTAATCACCTACCGCATTGAAACTGGCTGCCGCCAAGGTGTTGAATAAGGCCGCTTTCAACGCGTCACTTGCACCGCCCTTTTGCCCGAGAGCCTTGCCCAGCAACGCTGATGTTTCGCCTTGCAGGATTTGATTTCCGGCAAACCGACCAACCCCTTCCAGACTGCGCAGGTCGACGGTGACTTTCCCCGTAATCGGATTGGTCGTTGTTTTCAGGATGCCGTCAAAAACACCAGCCGTTAAACCAGCCGTCACCCCTGAAATGGCATAGCCTTTAAGCGCATCCGAAGACGTCACATCCTTGAATACCGCCCCAAGATTCCCTCCATTGTTGATAAAACTAGTCGTCGCATTCGTCGCAGCACCCGTAGCCACCGCTGCAAGGCCTGCGGCTCCGATGGTTCCCATACTGGCAAAAGCGCTCAGTGCCGCAGGACCGACAAAGGCCGCCATAACAATCGCAATGATCAATTGCGAAGCCGGGCCAAGTCCCGAGTTCTGGTACTTGAACGACTCATGGATTTCCTTGACCAGATGCCAATCCACGTCACCTCGCGCTTCAGCCTCTTTCAGCCAGGCCAATTTCGGATCGGCCTGGACCATCGCATCAATGGCTTGGCTAACCGTTTGCTGATCGACGTGCTTGATATCAATCTTCAGCCCTTCAACCGCCTTGATGGTGATACTTCCTGCCGCCACCATCTGCGTCTGACGCAACGTCTCACCAAAAAAGGGGACGGATTTATTTCCTTCACTGCTAACCAGGTTCAGGTCCGGAACACCTCTTCTGGTCGCCAGAGAGAAATGCCCATCATTTTTCCTCGAAAATAAATCCGTCCCCTTTTTGCTGCTTTTTGCTGTCCCCTTTTTGCTATTACCAATGCTCCCGCCACTGGCGAAGCCGGACACATCGAAGGGCTGATCAATGTCAGCCTGCACTTCCCCAATAAACAACACGCTCCCTTTATCGGTCCTTTTCCGTAAACGAAATCACATGGAGACACTTAGTACCTCTATGCACTTTTGGACACCTGAAGCATCAATGACACCAGTATAGCTAGCGACTAAGCGTATATGTTCAAGCATTAGCTTCTCGTCTTCATCACTACTGCTACCCAACCCAAACTCAGGCAGCTTAGAGTACGCATCGCTGAGCTCTTCAAAGACATCATCTGTGAAAGGATCATTCCTAGCAAACTTCACCCCCCCCATTATCGCCACGAAAAATAAAGCGGTGAGGGCCTGAACCTCTACCCGGTGCGCTTTGGAATGCAAAAACGCATCCATCTCATCATAAGCGTAAGCAAAGGCCTGATAGATTGTAAGACCTTTATTATGAGTAGCTTCGCTATACGAAACCTGCATCTCATACAACATATCGGAATAACTCAAAGGACCTCCAAATAAAACTCAATCACGCGTAAATACATTCAACTGGATATTTGGATAACGCTCCCTAAATTGTAAGATCACCCCCGTACAGCTAGGACAAACTGCTTTTTCAGAGAGCAAGTTTATGCGCCCTGTTGCGCTAAATACAAAACGCCCGATGCGATGCATCGGGCGTTAGGGTGAAACAGGTGTAAGCCTATTTCAGGACTAGACAGCCGAAGCTGTTTCTGGCTGATTTTGCCAGCGACCTCTGGAAAGTCTCTAGGTGTAAGAATGCCTTTTACACCGTTAAATTACCTGAAAAAATGTAACCACCGGACCATAGTCCTGATCCGAGTTAGAAACCACCACACTAAAGTCCTTATCAGCAAATTTTTCTCTCAAAACCAACCGCCACGATAATGCAATAACCTCTGCCAACTGTTCGAACACCCTATCATCGACGTCCTCAGAACATCCTTCAAAGACATCATAAATATGCGTGTGGTTAATCATTCTTTCAGTCGCTTGCAGATCGCCATCGAATTGCTCAAGCCAAGATCCAACAACACCACCATCATACTTACTTTCTAAAAAAACCCCACCCCCATCAACAATAAAATCAGGAAAAAAAAGCTTGCACGATAGCAATACATCCTCAGGGTTGCACTTATTACTTATATAGGAAAACTCATCAATCTCGTCTTTTTTCGCCCACTCCGACTTCCAAGAGTCATAACGAACCAAGCCGATCATGGGATGAATTGTGTTAACTTTCATTATGGAATCTCGTCAGATTTAGCGGGCCTTGGTGCTAATTTTGTCGAGGGCGATTGAACTCTAATCGTCCCATCCGGCAATTTATTTCTACCGTACTCAATTACATGCGGCGTTTGCACATTCGCATGCGCGGCTCCAGTAACGTCAACTCTCTTAACAATCATCCCCGCCGAATCATACACAGCATAGCTGGTAATGTTCCTTGGTTATCCGCTCTATACACCGTTCCATTGACTGGCCCACCATCAAGTTTGAAACGTCCGCTTATCTGGACTGCGTTTTGCAGCGGACCGCCTGCGAGGTCGCTTGCATTGCGAGGCGCTGAAGGGGAATTTATTCCTTTTGCACCAGCAGTATTCTTCTCCGCATCGACCAACCCCGCAAGATTACCCCCAGCCTTTGGCGTCAGCCCATTCCCCGTCTCAAGGTACAGTTTGCCGTCCGCTGCCAACACCTCAACATTACCAGTCTTGGTGTTGATAACACGACGATAGCCCTCTGGCAGTCCCCCCGTCGCGTTGAAAGCAGCCCCTGCGGAACCGCCTTCACGATAGCCTGACGGCAACGCGGTTTTCTCTGCCGTTAAGGTCCCTCCACCGCGTACCGCCTTGGCCTCGGTGAATTTATCCAGAGCCGCCTGAACCCTAGGCGAAAGCGCCCCTTCGCCAGCACCCCGAGCGCCGCCCGAGCCGGGTATGACCAGCGCAGCCAAGCTCGTTGCGTTTTTCCATTGGTCGGTGACCTTCGCCAGGTTCGTCAGGTCGTTCAGCGCACGCTCAGTCAGGGTGTCCTTATATTGCGTGCAGAGCGTCGTCGTGCAATTGAGGTCCTTCAGGGCGGTCAGTCCGCCCTGGATCGAAGTCAGCAGGGACTTGGCAAAAGCTCCACTGACGGCCTTCTCCGACCAGTCGGTGATTTCGTTACTGATCTGTTCGTACTTTCCCCCATCCCACGTGTTTTTCTGACAAGTCTCGTTACTACCGCAGGCATTCATGTCCCCGACAAAATCACTCATGTCATGGTGATTGAGGTTGTTGTACTGGGTCGCATTGCCAGCAACAAACGAGCCTGTCTGCAGACTATTCGCATCATCACCAGCCACGGCGGCAGCGGCTACCACGCCCAGCAGTTGCGAGGACATGAGCATCAGGTGGTCGCGATACTCCGGACTCATCTGAGCCGACATCCGTCGCAACTGGTTAGCAAACGTCTCGTTCACGCCTGCCGCCATCGCACCCACAGCAAAATCGCTGCCCGATGCTTCGGCGATCATGCCGCCTACCAACGCATGGAGGGCGATCTTCTCCGGACTGCCCGTCTTCAGTTGAAGGTTGCCCACCTGGTCAAAGGAATACGCCGCCAAGGTGCTGTAGATCGTCGACTGGAGGATACCGGCCAACGTAACGTCTTGACCGAAAGCCTTGGCGATCGCAGCGGCGGATGCGTTGTTGATCAGCTGCTGACCGGCAAAATGACTGACAGCCTCGATCGATCCCAAATCGATCACCGTCTTGCCATTGACCTGTTTGGTCATGGTCATATCGCCCAGGTAATTAAAAAAGGGGACAGATTTATTTTCCGATCAGCTTTGCCCCTACACAATCAACCTGGGCCTGATCACTCCGCATCACCACAGGCTCAGAAAATAAATCCGTCCCCTTTTTTGCGCGGCAAAACAATACGTCCCATCCTGGGCATATTTGACCTCTCCTCCGTGGAAGCTTTCAGCGTAGCAAAGGTTCAGAAAATAAATCTGTCCCCTTTTATCCTGTCCCCTTTTATCCTTTCAGCGACCGACTCACCCGGGGCCAGCAGCAGATGGACATGATTGGTCATCAAACAATAGGCATAGACCCTAACTCCAAAAGCATCCTTGAGCTCGCGCAGATCCGCCAGGTAGCGTTGATAATCCTCGGGAGCCGCAAAAACCACCTGACGGTTTGGCCGCGCTGCACGATATGGTGTGGATAATTCGGCAAAACAATACGTCCCATCCTGGGCATATTTGATCTCTCCTCCATGGAAGCTTTCAGCGTAGCAAAGGCTCAGAAAATAAATCTGTCCCCTTTTTCCCCTGCCTTAGCTGCCTCTGTCCCGTAATCGCGAAGCGGATTCACATCGCCGGGATAGGTGGCACTGCTAAAGGACGAGAGGACCTTGCTTCCCTGCGTGAACTGGTACGGAGCAAACAACTGTCCTGTCGCCTGCCATCCATCCAGGAAAGATGCCGCACCTGCTGCCCCCGAGAAAGCAGGTATAGCGCAGCCCGCCCCAGTGATACAAGCCGGAGTGGAGAGTATCGCGCCACCGAACCCTGCGGCGGCCCCTATCGCACCTAATACAGCTCGGCTAGCCTGAGATGACTGTCTGACCTCCTTATCATTAACCAGCAGATCATCGTTGACCTGATCCCATTTCGAATATTCGTCAAAGGCTCCAGTTGCGAACAACGCATTTTGTGCGTCTTTGAATCCCTTGCCGTCCGCTTCAAGCGCCTGAACCGCATCATAAGCCGGATCATCCGGAGGTACCGAGGCGGCGCAATGCACCAAAGCACATGCCGCGGCTTTGAGTTCGTAAGCCTTTTCTGGCGACTCCTTCTGGAGCCTCTCGAGCGCGACGGTCTCCTTCAGGTGAAGCTGACGATTGTACTGGTCCGCCATCAGCGCAACCCAGGAGGCTTTTTCTACGTCACCACCCGCAAGCCCGGCTGCTGTCAAACCGACGAGTTGGGAAAACGCTTCCCTTAGTTCAGGCTGTGCATCAAAGGTTGAGCTGAGTACGCCGGCTAAAGCTTGGCTAGCACCTGCCGCAATGGCACCAGTTCTGAAATCGCCGCCGGTTGCTTTGGTAACCGCCCCGCCCACCAATGCATGCAGAGCAATACGACCAAGCCCCCCCTCAGTCCACATGGCCATGCCGGCGGTATCACCTACATTTTTTGCCGCCTGCTAATGATCCTGAGCATAGCCACCCACGAAATTGAAGGCTGTAGCTGCTGCGACATTTCCGGCTTGCGAAATCAAACCATCTTTGAGGTTCTGCCCGAAGCTGCCCCCACCGATGGCGGTTTTTATTACGCCTCCCGCAATGCCTTGAGCACCCGAATACAGAGCGAAACCACCAATCCCCTGAAGCGTATTCAGATCAAAGCCGTACGTAATGTTATTGAACGGCAGCGCAGTGCCACCGAATATCGGCTTAACTACGCCTTGAGTAACACCGAACGTTACACCAGCAATTGCGGCATTTTTCAGGCTGCCGGCACTAAACGTTTCCTTGAATGCGGCGCCCAAGTCGCCCTTGTTGTCGATGGTGCTGGTGACCGCTGTGGTCGCCAAACTTGTCGCAACCGCTCCCCCGGCAGTCGCCCCCACCAGCCCCAAACCGGCCGGCCCCATGATGAATGACATCAGGATGGCTATTGCAATCTTGGCGCCCGCACCGAGTCCTGAGTTGTCGTATTTGAAGCTTTCGTGAATCTCCTTTACCTGACGCCAATCGATATCGCCGCGAGCCTCGGCCTGTTTCAACCAGGCGAGATCTGGATCGGCGTCTACCATGGCGTCGATGGTCTGGCTGACACTTTGCTGATCGACTTGCTTGATATCAATGCTGATCTGGCCAGCGGCTTTAATCATCAGTCGCCCTTGAGCAACCAACTCGCTTTGGCGCAGGGTTTCATCCGTGCGCCCCGAGCCTTTGGCCTCGTACCACGCAAGGTCGCCATCACTTTTGGTGTGACTCTCATCGTGTAGATCCTTTACACCTTCAAATACGATATTGCCGCCACTGTCGAGCGTAATGTCCTTCCCACTTTGAAGCCTCGCCACCTGATACCGCTGATCCCCCCCACTGACCAACGTCAAATCCCCCCCAGCGCTGATCTCGCTCCCGATGTTCTTCACATCAGTTACTTCATCGCGCTGAGTCTTCTTGCTTCCCCAACCGCCCTTCTTTTCCATGTCATACAGCGTGTAATCGGAGTTCTGTGCGGCCAGCAGTTGCAGTTTGTTCTGCGCCACCAGATACGCTTCGTTCGCGGCGCTGATGCGGCTGGCGATCAGGGTCATGTCGTTGCCGGCGCCCAGCACTACGTCGCCGCCGGCTTTCACGGTGGTGGCGACCTGGCTGACGTGGTCTTCCTTGCGGGTGACGCTTGAGCCTTTGTTGTACGAATGCACTTCATCCGCCGCCGACGCCAGGGTCATGTCGCCGCCGGCGCTCATGTCTACGTCGCGCTTGGCTTCGAGTTCGCTGGCGATGGCTGTCAAGTTGCGACCGGCCGTGACATCCAGGTCCCGCCCTGCCGTCACTTCGGAAGCGAGCTGTTTGATCGCCGAGTCATCGTGATCGCCGTGGTCGGTGATGCGGTCGGCTTTCTGCGCCGAGACGATGTTGACGTCGCGGCCGGCTTGGAGGGTCAGGTCGTTGCCGCTGCGCACGACGCTGCCGATGGTGTTGAAGTCGCGTCCGGCGTCGATGCTCAGGTTGTTGCCGGCCTCGATCCGGGCGGCGCTGTCGGCAAAACCCATCGACCATGACCATGCGCCGTTTTTGTCGTCGTAGTTGGTCACCGTGCGTTCGTTGACCACGTCGCCCCGCGCCGTGGTGAGCGACACGTCGCGCCCGGCGATGATGCCGCCGGCCTTGTTGGTCAGGTTGTTGCCGGCCAACAGGTCGAGGCGGTTGCCGGCTTCCATCAGGCCGCTGTTGGTCAGGTCGTTGGCGGCGGTGGCCGAGAGGTTGTTGCTGGCGCGCAGGGTGCCGGCGTTGCTCAGGTCCTTGCCGGCGATCAGGGTGACGTCCTGGCCCTGGATCAGCGCGCCGTTGGCGGCCAGGCGGTTGTTGGCGTTGGCCAGGTACAGGACCGGCGTGAGGACTTGCTCGCCGTTGACCTCGACGTTTTCCATCCAGACGATGTCGTGGGTCAGGGCGGCGACTTGTTCGGAGGTGATGGCGGCTGTCTGTCTTCAGTCCCTGCCTAAAATTCCTACGCAAACCTCGGAAACCGGTGCCTTGTGGCATTGGGAGAATGAGGCCTATAGTCCCTGCGTCGTCCACATGGCGACTCGGGTTTGGCGACTCGATTGAATGAAGTGCAAAAGCTCCTGCTACATTGCAGGGGTTCTTGCACCCGCAGAACTGTTCAATGGCAGTTGTGCGCGGGAGACCTCAGGGTCTGCCGGTTCGCTTCATTCCCGGTTCGCCAACCCGCGTACAACTGCCACCCATTCGTTTGGCGACGCATGAGTGGTAGTCCTTTCAACTGAATGAAGGTGCTGCTCATGAACCGATACATGCCCATTACCGGCGTCGATTGCACTCCCGCAACTCTGCTCATCGACACCGAAGCCCCGCTCGACGTTCTCTTTGAAACCGCCGATTACCGAATCCGTACCGTGACCCAGGTGCTGGAAAATATCGCATTTCGTTCGGAGATCAGCTCCGATACGGTGGTGCTTTCTGATTTTTGCAAACTGCTGACGATATCGCTGCGCGATGGATGTGACGTGATGGATGTGATTGGAAGGCGATTGCGGGCGCAGGTAGCGGATTAATGAAGGATGGGCGACTGTAGTCGCCCGGCTTACGCTATTCTGAACTTTTCACCAAATGCGCTTTGAGTTCTCGCAGACCCGCGAGGTAGCGCTGATAATTTTCGGCCACTGGACACCATCTGACGGTTATGGTCGCGGTTGGCCACATGGTGCGGGGTTATTTGGCAAAAAATACATTCCATTTGGAGCTTTCTCACTCTTCCTTCTGCGTAGCTATCAGCGTAGCAATAGAACAGAAAAATAATTCCCCTTTTTCCGCAACACAGATTGATTCCGTTGTGCGCTACCATGCTCACCCTCGCAGGGCCTTCTGACGGCTATAGCGATTGGGCAGCGCGACGGTAAACTGGTAGCTCTGAAGCTTGCCCCCCCTGAGATGCCCCAACAGTAATTATTTTTTAAAAATCGAAATTGTGTTTGGATTAACCAAGACTGCCCCCAACTAAGCTTCGATTTGATCTGAAACCCGACTTAATGCAAACGATTTTATCGAGTAATAACGTTCTACAGGAGCACCAATCATGTACAAAAGGGTTACGGGAGTCGTTTTTTTCCTAATGAGCGGCTGCTCACTGCACCCGTATACCAAAGAGGACCTTTTGAACGCCGGTATAACCAGCCCCGAGTATTGCTTGACGCAAGAGCGGACGATGGTTGAAGAACGAGTGCAGAACTATCTGAACCACTGCTTCCATCCGCAAATAACCGAGCTTACTACCGGTGGCACACTCGTCAACACCATTCAATTGAAAGTTGACAGGAATACCGAAAGGAGCGATATGACGCTATGGGCACCGACGATTTATGGCAATCAGTTTTATATGAATGTGATCGTCTCGAAAAAAAAACCCGCCTGCGCAACCACCATGACAGCCGTGGCTTCGAGCTGGGTCTTTGAGCGAAATTTCCAGAAGATCTTGGAGCGTGCAAATGGTGGAAATCCTTGGTGTCCAATATGATTTCTAGCCTCCCCCACACATCTACTTGCGAAGATCGGTTGCTGACAAATGGCATTTGTGATGCCTAGCGCACTGCTATGCAGTGGCGTTTCTCTTATATGTCACCGCTGTAGTTCAGGCATAAAAATTTTAATTTTTTTCTTTAAAAATCACATGAAAAATCATGTTCAAAACTCACAAAAAGAAAAATTATTTTCATTGCGACGATCTAATAAAGATAAGAACACCCGCTCGACATAAGTTAAAAATTAACTCACCTCTTCTCTGGTCGCAGACCAAGGCAACCTTTTTTATTTTATTACAGAGCTTTCTGTTAGTTAGCCGTTAAGTCCCACTCAGCCCCGTCCCTTACCCTAAGGATTAACGATTTTTTTGACGGATCACCTTATACCACTGAAAGGGTCGCTAATTGAACATCCAAATTCGGATAACGCAGAGCGTATTTCCAAAGCCACCTCCGGGGACAAGCTGTCATCGCTTTGGGAGCAGACATAAGTAAATAATCCTTCAAGCCCTAATTGCGCAGCCACACAAATAGTTTTTTCTGCTGTCTCCAGATCATGCCCATCCCAGCAAGATAATAATGAAACCTCCACTCTCCGCCGCAGGTCCTCAGGAAGTATTGTATAGGTATGCCATTGACGTTCGCTTAGCTCAGAGACCGCGTTTAGGAAGACAGCAGCGGTACATCCTAAACGTTCGAAGCAGTTCACCACCTCAAGAAACTCACTATATAACTCTGCCTTATGCATACTATCAGGCAGGGCATAATAATACGCTATGTCTTTCATTTAAAATCCACCGGAATATGCGTTAAATTTGATGGCTTCCTGTAAAGCACCCCATCCTGACCTAACAGTTTGTTACCAATTTTTATTTGCGCTGTCCATCCCGCCCCTGAATTAGACTCGGGAAATTTCGCTGCGGCACTAGCGTCGGGCGCATGCCACTTAACCTCAACTCTTTGTCCATTCCATACGTACTGGTATTTTCGACCTTCAGTGATCGAAGCAGATGCCTTAAAAGTATCCGGAATTCCTGGAGGCATCAACTTCTCTAAATCCGTTGCATTAATTCGCCCGTTCTTTATAAATTTCGTCGCGGAACCTTGAGGGTCAAAAAAAGCAGGATTGGTAGCAGGTCCTGGTTGGTTTAGGTACCCAAAATTGTTATCGGCTTGGGACGCAGCGTTGTCCAGCGTAGAATTTGCTTTCGTCGATGCGCCTCTTGAGCCTGCGCCACCATTCATATTTCCAGAGGTGCCAATCTTTGGAATCCCAAGGCTCGCGGCATTCATCGCTCCGACCACGATATTGCCAATGCCGTTCCATGTATCACCATCGTCGACTTGGCCCACACCGTGGCCAGCCTGAAGTACACCATTCGCCGCAGCTGAGATCCGAATCATCGTGCCGAGGTTACCCGTCAGAAAATACAGAGCAGGCGCACCCACGTCGCCCATAGCTTGCATTTCCCCATTGATGCGCAGGTAGCCTTGAGCATCGCGATACAACATCTCACTGGCGCTTTGATCTCTGGACCAGAAGATATTGCCGATAGATACACCGTCTTGGGCTCGCAAGGCATCCGCGTAGGCAATTCGCTCTTGCGTAGTACCGCCCGCAAACGGGTAATCCCTATAAGGACTCGGCCCGTTCATAAGCAAATTGTCGATGCTGGTTCGAGCAGCCGCTTCCCCATACTTGAGGCTTTGCTCATAGCCATACACCTGAAGGTAGGCGGCTAACTCAGTCTTTTCTGAGGTAGACAGGGAGCCAGGATCGGTGTGAAAGCGCTCCAATAGTCCATCGCTGCGTTGATCTGCCCCTTGCAGCACAATCATCTTTTTGGCGGCGTCTAGGCTTTTGGTTTCGTCATATTCTTTGAGGGCTCTGTCTCGCTCTGCTTGGGAGTGATTGCCTAAAAAGTTGTAACGCGTGCCATTTTCAGCCACTTGCGCAGCAACGGCCAAATCCCCGTTCGAAGCTGCTGCTCCCAGTACGCCGACAATTTTTGAAAGTGCGACCAAGTACTCTTGGGCTCGAATATATTCAGCCGTACCGGGTTCCAGATGCGAGGGCAGTAGCGTATCCCCGAGCAAGCCGACCACAACTTCGTTTGCTCCACCCGCTATCGCCCCCGTGCGGAAATCTCCTCCCATAACCTCTGCCATCAACCCGCCCAAGGCCGAATGAAGGAGAATTTTCTCAAGCCCCCCTTCCGTTAGTGGCAAATCACCTATTTTTCCAGCGCCATAAGCCCCAGCAATGCTCGCGGCCGTTCCGGCCAACGAAGTTGCGAGGTTGTCCTTGAAACTACCCCCGTAGACAGCTGTCTTGATCACTGCGTCAGCCGCCGCTTTCATCGCAACCGTCTTCAAACTCTCAACATTCAGGCCGACTGTGCCGGGATTGTAATTCAGCCCCTGCGTAATACCCGCTGTAGCTACCGAGACGGCGTACCCTTTCAGGCTATCTTTAGAGGTAACGTCCTTGAGCACGGCGCCGAGATTGCCTCGGTTGTCGATAGTACTTACCGTTGCTTTAGTTGCGACACTGAGTGCTCCAGCCTGAACCATCATATTCATGCCAGCCATCATCGGTCCCAACACGGCGGCCAAAGCAATGGCAATGATTAGTTGGGAAGCAGGCCCCAGCCCGGAGTTGCTGTACTTGAAGGACTCGTGGATTTCCTTCACTTGTCGCCAATCCACGTCACCTCGCGCTTCAGCCTCTTTCAGCCAGGCCAATTTCGGATCGGCCTGGACCATCGCATCAATGGCTTGGCTAACCGTTTGCTGATCGACGTGCTTGATATCAATCTTCAGCCCTTCAACCGCCTTGATGGTGATACTTCCTGCCGCCACCATCTGCGTCTGACGCAACGTCTCGTCGGTATTGCCTTTCCCCTTCGACGATGTCCAGAAAGCATCACCATCACTTTTCAGATGGCTCTCGTCATGCAAATCCTTCAAAGCTTCGAAAGTAATCGAACCACCACTGTCGAGCGAAATATCCCCACCACTCTCCAGTTTCGCCACCTGATACCGCTGATCCCCTCCACTGACCAACGTCAAATCCCCCCCAGCGCTGATCTCGCTCCCGATGTTCTTCACATCAGTTACTTCATCGCGCTGAGTCTTCTTGCTCCCCCAACCGCCCTTCTTCTCCATGTCATACAGCGTGTAGTCGGAGTTCTGTGCGGCCAGCAGTTGCAGTTTGTTCTGCGCCACCAGATACGCTTCGTTCGCGGCACTGATGCGGCTGGCGATCAGGGTCATGTCGTTGCCGGCGCCCAGCACGACGTCGCCGCCGGCTTTCACGGTGGTGGCGACCTGGCTGACGTGGTCTTCCTTGCGCGTGACGCTTGAGCCTTTGTTGTACGAATGCACTTCATCCGCCGCCGACGCCAGGGTCATGTCGCCGCCGGCGCTCATGCCTACGTCGCGCTTGGCTTCGAGTTCGCTGGCGATGGCTGTCAAGTTGCGACCGGCCGTGACGTCCAAGTCCCGGCCTGCCGTCACTTCGGAAGCGAGCTGTTTGATCGCCGAGTCATCGTGATCGCCATGGTCGGTGATGCGGTCGGCTTTCTGCGCCGAGACGATGTTGACGTCGCGGCCGGCTTCGAGGGTCAGGTCGTTGCCGCTGCGCACGACGCTGCCGATGGTGTTGAAGTCGCGTCCGGCGTCGATGCTCAGGTTGTTGCCGGCCTCGATCCGGGCGGCGCTGTCGGCAAAACCCATCGACCATGACCAGGCGCCGTTTTTGTCGTCGTAGTTGGTCACTGTGCGTTCGTTGACCACGTCGCCCCGCGCAGTGGTGAGCGCCACGTCGCGCCCGGCGATGATGCCGCCGGCCTTGTTGGTCAGGTCGTTGCCGGCCAGCAGGTCGAGGCGGTTGCCGGCCTCCATCAGGCCGCTGTTGGTCAGGTCGTTGGCGGCGGTGGCCGAGAGGTTGTTGCTGGCGCGCAGGGTGCCGGCGTTGCTCAGGTCCTTGCCGGCGATCAGGGTGACGTCCTGGCCCTGGATCAGCGCGCCGTTGGCGGCCAGGCGGTTGTTGGCGTTGGCCAGGTACAGGACCGGCGTGAGGACTTGCTCGCCGTTGACCTCGACGTTTTCCATCCAGACGATGTCGTGGGTCAGGGCGGCGACTTGTTCGGAGGTGAGGCTGACGCCCACGGACAGGTCGAGCGCCTGCTTGCTGGCGAGGGCGTTGTTCATCAGGTACTTGAACATGCCCTCGTTCGAGGTTTGGCCCTCAAGGAAGCGTTGGCCGGTGCGGGCGATGACGGCTTGCTGCACCAGGCGCTGTTCATAAAGGCCATCGCCCAGGCGCTTGGCGCTCTGGTCGGGGTCGTAGCCGAGGCTCTGCAGCAGGTAGTCCGAGCTCATGAATTGCTTGAGTTCGGTGAGCGCCGGGTTGGTTTCGATCAGGTATTTGTGCGGGTTGGAGGTAACCGTCGCATTGGGCAGGGCTGCCACGCGCGCCACCGTCTGGCTGGCAACAGGCTTGGGAATTGCCACCGAAACATCAGTCGCACCAGCGCCTCCGATGGCGGTGCCTTCGTGGGTATGTCCAGGCAACTGAGGCATGCCAGTAGCCGGGTCCGTCGGGATTGCGGTCTGGATGGTTGAGGCGCCGACGGTAATGTCAGCACCTTCGCGAGCCAGTAATTGCAACTGCCGATCGGCCGCCGAAACCTGCCCGACGTCAGCAATCTGAAGGTTGCGCCCGGTGAGGGCCGGTATACCGGTGGTCCGGTCCGAGGCGCTCACGCTGGCGCCGCCTATCGTCCAGGTGGATGGCACCACCGGCGCCTGAGAGGCCGGCGCACTGCTGCTGCCCTGCCCGCTCAAGCGGAACAGGCCATTCTGGCCTTGGGGCATGACAAAGCCCGGCAAAGCCAGCGGGTCGACCCGTTGCTGGGCCAGGTCAGGTGGAAGCTGGCTGTTGAGATGAACAATGAACGGTGTGGTTGCCCGCAGCGTGCCGGTGTCGTCGACCTTGCTGTCGCTGGTGAGAATTGGCGCGTTGACGGTTTGTACGCTGTTGTTCAATGACGTTGAGGCAATGATGGTGGTGCTGCCGCCGGACTGGATCACCGCGTTGACGCTTTTGCCGGTGCTGGCCGTCTGCGTTGCGGAGAAGACGCCGTACCGGGTGACTTCCACGGGCACGGGCATGTTTTTCGACGGGTCGTAATCCGGATTCAGCTCGGTGCTCAATCCGCTTTCCTGCTGGTAGAAGTAGCCGCCGTCGGCCCGTCGGTACAGCGGCACGTACTTAGCGCTGTACTTGTTGTATTCGTTGACCGCACCGCCCGGACCGATCAGCCCCAGGTAGATGCTGCCCGGCTCCCTGTCGGCCGGGTTCCGGTAGTTGCTGCGGTAGGTGATGGTCTCGAGGTTGACCCCTTCGTTCTTGAACGTATCGACCGTGATGTTGATGTTCTTCGCTGCCGACACCGAGCTGTACTGGTTGAGGAAGTTCGAGCCGGTGACGGTCAGGTTGCCGCCGGATGTGATGAAGGCGGTCGGCGAATCCTTGTCGAGCGTGGTTTCGTAGACTTCATTGACGTAATACCAGACGTTCCACTCGTCCGAGCAATGGCTGCAACTGTGAGTGATGTAGCCATTCACCCGTTGCTGCGTGTACGTCAGCTCATCTTTGCGGTTGGTGATGGAAGTGGCGAGCAAGCGCATGTCGCCCGCGCTTTCCAGGGTGCCGGAAATGTTTTCGATCACATCTGCCCGGGCGCCTGCCGCGTTTCGGGAGATGGTCAGGTCACCGAAGCTGTAGATGTCCGCGTAGTTGTTTTTCAGCGTATCGCTGCGCAGTTGCATGCCCGCGCCGCTGAAGATCAGGCCCCTGTCGTTGAGCAATTGCGTGGCGTTGACGGTGAGGTCCTGGGCGCTGCCCAAAGTGCCGTAGTTGTTCAAGGACGACGTATTGAGCAGCAAGTCGTCATTGGCGGTCATGCGTCCACGGTTGATGATCGAGCCCGCCGTGATGTCGGTCGATCCGCCCCCGGTAATACGGCCGGCGTCAGGCAAGGACACACTGGCCGCTTTCAGCGAAAGACGCCCCAGGCTGCTGACTCGGCCAACCCCCGAATAGGTCCCGCCCAGGCTCAACTGCATGTCGCCATCACTGGCGATCAAGCCGTTGTTCACCCAGTTCCCACCGGTACCCTCCAGCCGCGTCGAAGCCAGCAACTGGCCGGTTTCCGTCTGGGTGAAGTTGTTGACGTTCACGTTCAAGCGCCCGGCCTGGATGGCCGTGGTGTTGGTCCAGGTATCGGCGTTGAGCGTCAGGCCGCCACGAGTGACGAGGGTACCGCCGGCGCCGGTGACGTTGGGCAGGGAGATGTCGAACGTGCCGTCGCCCAGGTGCAGCAGTTGGCCGCCGCTGTTGAGAAAGCTGTTGGCGGCCAGGGTCAGGTTGGTGTTGGCCGTTTCGAGGCTACCGTTGCGGTTATCGAAAAGGCTGCCAATCTGGAAATCCGTCGTTCCGCTGGTCCCCAAGGCGCGCAGTTTGCCGCCCTGGTTGTCCACGCTCACCGCGCGCACCGCCAGGGTGCTGTCGCTTTCGAGGATGCCAGCCGTGTTGGTCAACACCCCGCTCAGGCCCAGCTCGATGCGGTTGCCGGCGATCTGACCGGCGCTGTTATCCAGACTGGTGCCGCTGACATTGACCAGCCCGGTGGCGTAGAGGCCACCGTTGCGGTTGTTCAGGTCGGCGGTGTTGATGATGACATCGCCGGCCTGGGCCGCGATTCGTCCGCCGTTGTTGTTCAGGCCGGCCAAGGCGCGGATGTTCAGGCGCTGGCCCTGGATCACGCCGCCCTTGTTGTTCACGTCCAGACCGTTGCGCAATACGCCCACGGTGCGCGCTTCAATCGCGCCTTTAAGTGCGGCAAGGGTGCCGCCGCGGTTGTCGATGCTGGCGGCGCCAACGCTGACGTCGCCGGTCTGGGCGATGAGTTTGCCGCCCTGGTTGTCGAGGTTGCCGCTCAGTTCGAGGTCCAGGCCGGTCTGGCCCTGCATCTCGCCCTTGCCGTTGGCAAGGCTTGCGGCAGTGAGTTCGACATCAGCCGTCTGGCTGTAGATCAGGCCGTTGGTATGGTTCTGCACGGTGCCGGTGGCGGTGATCGCCAAGGCATTTTTTGCCGCGAGGGTGCCGGTGTTGCTGTTGTCCAGGGTGCCGGTGAGCAGGGTCAGTTGATCCTGGCTGGCGATCTGGCCGCCCTGGTTGTTGATCGCGGTCGCGCCTTTTACGGTCAGCGGACCGGCGCTGGCAAGCTTGGCGCCGCTGTTGTCGAGCACGCCATTGAGGTTCAGGTTGACGGCTGCGTTGCCGATCAGGCTGCCCTGGCGGTTATTCAACCCGGCGGTGTCGACTGTGAGTGCTTGCTGAGCATTGACCGCGCCACTGACGTTTGCCACGGAAGTGGCCTTGAGGGTCAGGCCCGCGCCGCTGTCGATCAGGCCGCCCTGGCCGTTATCCAACGCGCCGCTGAGGGTGAGGCTCTGCGCACCGCCGCTGCTGAGAATGCCCTTGGTATTGTCCACCGAACCGGCCGTCACGCCCAGGCTGCCCTGGCTGACCAGCGCCCCGCCGTTGCCGTTGAGGAGGTTGCCCAGCAGGTTGAGGTTTACGTTGCCGTTGCGGCTGGACAGTGTGCCGTTGTTGCGGTTGTCCAGGCTCGCGCCGTTGACCAGCAGTCCTTGCCAGCCGGAGATCAAGCCGTTCTGGTTGACCAGCGCCTGGCCGTCGAGGCCCAGGTTCTGGCTGCTGATCAGCTTGCCGCCGCTGTTGTCCAGGGTCCGGCCTTTGAGGTTGAAACTCTGGCTGCTGGAGATTTCGCCGCCCTGGTTGTTCAGGTCGCGCAGGGCATTGAACGTCAGCGGACCTTTGCCGGTGATCAGGCCGTTGCGATTGTTCAGGTCGCCGTTGCCGAGGTTCAGGGTGACGGCTTTTTCGCCGAGCAGGCGGCCGCCGTCTTGCGTCAGCGATGCCAGGGTCAGGTTGATGTCGCCCTTGGCCGACACTTCGCCACCGTTGCTGGAATCCAGGGAGTCGGCGCCGAGTGTGAGGTCGCCTTGGGCATTGATCAGGCCGTTGGCGCTGTTGTTCAGGGCCATGGCGTTGAGGACCAACGCACCGCCGGCCAACACACTGCCGCCCTGGTTGTTCAGATCGCCACTGTTGAGAGTCAGCAGTTGCGCAGCGCTGATCAGGCCTTGGGCCTGGTTGTTCAGTTGTTGATCGACAGTCAGCTCAAGGCCGCCGCGGCTGGTGATCGTGCCGCCATTGTTGTTCAGGTTTTGCGCCTTCGCATCGACGCTGGCCGCGCCGATCATGCCCTTGACGTTGTTCAGCGCCTGGGCGATGCGCAGGGTCAGGCTTTGGCTGCTCAGCAGCTTGCCGCTGTCGTTGGTGAGGTTTTGCGCCGTCAGGGTAAAAGCTTGCGCACTGGAAATTTCACCGCCCTGGTTGTTCACACCGTTGAGGTTTTTCAACAGCATGGCGCCCGGGGCGTTGATCAAGCCGCCCTGGTTGTTGAGCTGGCCGTTGTGCATGTCCAGGCTCAGCGAAGTGTTGCTGAACAGTTGACCGCCCTGTTGGTCCAGGCCAGTAACCGACGCGGTCAACGCGCCTTGGCTGCCGATGCGGCCGCCGTCCTGGTTGGTGACCTGGGCGGCCGTCAGGTTCAGCGTGCCGCCACTGTTGAGCCGGCCCTTCTGGCTGTTGTCGAAGGCACCGGTGGTGACGTTTACCGCACCTTTACCGCTGAGGTTGCCCTGCTGACGATTGTCCAGCGCCGCGCTGGTGAGCAGCAACGCGCCGTCGGTGAGCAGTTCGCCGCCCTGGTTGTCGACGCGACCCAGGCTGTGCACGGTCAGGTCTGCCGCGCTGGACAGGCTGCCGCCGGTGTTCGTCAGGTTGGCGGCGCTGACGTTCAGGGTGCCTTCGCTGCTGAGCTGGCCTTGGGTGTTGAGCAGGTCGCGGCTCAGGTTGATGCGCTGGTTCTGCTGGCTAACCAGGTAGCCGCCGCTGTTGTCGAGCGAGCCACCGTTGAGCTCCAGTTCGGTCTTGGCGCTGAGCAGGCCTTTGGTGCGGTTGAGCAATTTGTCCACGGTCAACTTCAGCGCTTGTCCGGCGAACACCTGGCCGCCGTCGCTGTTGTCGAGGTTCTGGCTGACCAGCGTGACGTCGGCGTTACTCGACAGCTCACCGCCACGGTTGTCCAGCTCATCCACGTCGAGATCCAGCGCTTTTGTCGCGCCGACCAGGCCGGCCTGACGGTTGTCGAGGCTGGAGGCCTTCAGCGTCAGGGCGTCGGTGCTGATCAACGTGCCTTGACGGTTATCCACCGTGTTGACGGTGGCACTGAGCCCGGTCTTGCCGGCGATACTCCCGGCGCGGTTGTCCAGGCGATCAGCGACCAGCAACAGGCCGCCGTCGGCGATCAACGAGCCGCGCTGGTTGTCGAGCAAGGAGTCGACGGTCACATCGAGTCGGTCACGGCTGCTGATCAAGCCATCGCTGTTGTCGAGGCTGTTGCTACGACTGTCCACCGATGCCGCAGAGATGGCGCCGCGAGCGTTGTTCAGCACTTGGGCAATGCTGAGCATCAGCCCTTGGTTGCTCAGCACTTTACCGCCGCTGTTATCGAGGTTTTCTGCCGCCAGCGTGAACGCCTGTTTGCTGGAAATTTCCCCGCCCTGGTTATTCACGTCCTTGAGGTTGCTCAGCAGCAACGCACCCGAGGCGTTGATCAAGCCGCCCTGGTTGTTCAACTGGCCCTGGTTCATGTCCAGGCTGAGGCTGGTGTTGCTGAAGAGTTCGCCGCCCTGTTGATCCAGGCCGGTGATCGACGCGGTCAGGGCTTGGCTGCTGGCAATACGGCCGGCGGCGTTGTTCACCTGCGTGGCGTTGAGCGTGAGGGTATTGCCCGAGGTCAGGAACCCGCCCTGGCTGTTGTCGAGGGTCCCGGTGGTGACCTGGGTCGCGCCCTTGCCCGAGATCAGGCCTTTCTGGCTGTTGTCCAGGCTGGCGCTTTTGACGGTCAGTGCGGCGTCGGTGCTGATGGAGCCGCCCTGGTTGATCAACCCTGCACCGCTGGCAATCGACAACATCGCGGCGCTGCTCAGGCTGCCCGCGGTGTTGTCGAGGCTGCCCGCCTCGACAGTCAACTCGCCTTCGCTGCTGATCAGGCCTTTGCTGTTCAACAGTGCGTTATCGAGGGTGATCACCAGTCCGTTGAGGCTGTTGAGCAGGCCCTCGCTGTTGTCCAGCGAGCTGCCGCTCAAGGTCATGTGGCCTTGGGCATGGATCAGCCCTTTGCTCTGGTTGATCAACTCGGCAACTTTCATTTCCAGGTCAGTGCCGACGATGAGCTTGCCGCCCTCGCTGTTGTCCAGCCGCTGGCCGCCTATCGTTGCGCCAAGACCGGCGGACAATTCGCCGGCCCGGTTATCGATCTGCCCGACCTGCAGATCCAGTGCCTTTGTGGTGCCGACCAAACCGCCGTTGCGGTTATCCAGTGTGTCGGCACTCAGGCTCAGGTTGCCTTGAGCGACCAGCGCACCGCCCTGCTGTTGCAGGGCGCCGAGGTTGGCAGTGAGTTGGCCTTGGCTGGAGATGCGACCGAGGCCGTTCTGTACTTCATTGGCTTTCAAGGTCAGCGGGCCGACGCTTGTCAGCAACCCCGCGCGGTTGTCCAGGCGCGCGCCGTCGAAGGTGACGCTGCTTTTGCCGGAAATGACCCCGGCTTCCCGGTTGTCCAGTTGACCGACCGTCAATTGCAAGGCCTTGTCGGCGCGCAGGCTCCCGCCACGGTTATCCACGGAATCGCTGTGCACGCTCAGCAGATCATTGCCGGCCAGACGACCGCCGCGGTTGTCGAGATGGCCGGTTTGCAGGTCAATCGCACCCTTGGCAACCACTTCGCCCTTGTTCTGATTGTCCAGCACACCGCTGATGCGTGCGGTCAGGCTACCATCGCTGATCAACTGGCCGCCGGCGCTGTTGTTCAGGCTGGCCGCCTTGATCGCCACAGCCTTGCCCGAGCCGAGCACGCCGTTGCGGTTGTCCAGCGCACCGCCCAGATCAATGTCCAAGGCGTTATCGCCGAGCACCTGGCCGTTGCTGTTATTCAAGGCCAACGCGTTGAGCCGGGTCAGGCCCGCGCTGGAAATCTCGCCGTCGAGGTTGGTCAATGTGCCGTCGATGTTTACGGTCAGGTCTGCATCGCTGCTCAGGTTGCCGCCGCTGTTGTCCAGGCTGGTGGCGTTCAGACTGAACGCCTGGTTGCTAGAGATTTCGCCGTCGCGGTTGTTCACGGCCGCGAGGTTTTTCAGCAACAGGCTGCCGGGGGCATTGATCAGCCCGCCCTGGTTGTTCAACTGCCCGTGGTTGAGGTCGAGCGCAACGCTGGTGTTGCTGAACAACTGACCGCCCTGTTGATCCAGGCCGGTGACACTGGCGTCCAGCGCCTTGGCACTGGCGATGCGGCCGGCGGCGTTGTTCACCTGGCCGGCCTTCAACTGCAGCGTGTCGCTGCTGATCACGCTGCCCTGCGCGTTGAGCAGTTGCCCCGCCAGGTTCAGGTTCAGCCCTTGTTGGGTCGAAAGCGAGCCCTGGCGGTTGTCCAGCGACGCGGCGCTCAATTGGGCGTTTTTGCTCGCCGTGAGGCGCCCGCTCTGGTTGTTTATCTGGCCGCTGGCGCTGATGTCGAGCATCTGCCCCGCCGCCACCAGACCCGCGACGTTATCCAGCGAGGCAACGCGCAACGTGACGTTACCCAGGCTGCTGAGCTCACCGGCGTTGTTGATCAACTGCCCGACATTGGCCGTCAGGTTGCCGTTGCTGCTGACGGTGCCTTGGGTGTTGAGGAGTTTGTCGGCAGTAACGCCCAGCGTGCCGCTGCTCAGCACGCGACCCTTGTTCTGGTTGTCCAGCGTCCCGGCCTTTACCGTGGCGGTTTGCCCGGCGCTGAGGGTGCCGCCCTGGTTGTTCAACGTTTGCGTAACGTTGGCGGTGAGGTTACGGCTGGCGACGATGCTCTTGCCGTTGTTGTTCAGGCTTTGTGCCGTGAGGCTCACATCTCCCGAAGCATTGCGCGTGTTATCCGCGTTAACTCCAGCTTCGATAATGCCGTTGTTGGTTAACTGCCCACCGGCATTCAACGTGATGCTATCCCGAGCGGCGAGGGTTTGTTGGTTAGTCAGGTTGCCCTGGGTCTGGGCGCTTAGGGTCGTGCCGGCATAGACCGGCCCCTTCGCGTCAAGACTCGCCGCCTTGACGTTGACCGCCCCGCTGGCAGAAGTATCAACCATGCTCAAATGCCCATTGGCATCGAGCTGGATATCGCCGCCACTGGCAATCAACTTGCCGTCCAGCTTCACCCCGACCCCGGCCTCGGTGCCGACCAATTTGATCGCCCCGGCGTACATCCCACCCAACGCCGAAGAGTCGATCGCCAGCTCCGGCTTGACACTGCCATCATCGGCGCGGGCAGTGGCGCTCAAGGTGTCGGCGTTGACGTCGTTGCGACCGGCAATGATCGTCAGGTTCCTGGCCTGGATCTCGGCATTGATCTTGGCGCTGCGGGTGATGATTTCGAAGTGATCGACATTGCTGGCGTTGAGACCGGTGCCTTCGATGGCGACGCTGCCCTGGTCCACTTGATAACGATCCAGCCGACCGTTTTCAACGATTGGTTTGCCGGTGCTCAAGGTCACTTTCGGGCTGTTGATAAAACCGCAGCCATTGCAGCTGATGCCGTAGGGGTTGGCGACGATGACGTGGGCCGATTGCCCGGCCACTTCGGTGTAGCCGCGCAACTGGCTGGGGCTGCCGCCGTTGACTTCGTTGAGGATCGTCGTGGCGGCCGCGCCCTGGAGGTTCGGGTTGCCGACGATGATCCCGCCCAGTTGCGTGGATTGGGTGCGCGAGGTGGCGTTGTTGAGGATTACGCCGTTGCTGCCGACGTTGTAGTCCTTGAATTGGTTGTGGGACAGACCGTTGGCATTGGGCTTGGCGATGTTGACGATGGGCACGCCATTGCCGGCCCGGTCCAAACCGGTGCCCGGGGCGCTAACCACGATACCTTCAGCCTGGGCCCACATCGGTTGCCAGAACATGACGTTGGCCAAGAGGAACGCCAGGCCGCGCTTGGGCATGCCGAGAAACCGCTCGCGGTTTTTCAGGGCGGCGGAAGGTTGGCGGGCCAGGAAGGCGTGTTGGCGGTCGTCCATGATCGGGTCTCGTTGCAGCAGATTAAATGGATACGTCTACGCGGAAGTAGATCGGCGCTTCGCGCTCGGTCAGGGCATCCGGACGTTCCAGGGAATGGGCGAAGGTGACGCTGGCGCTCAGGTGCTGGCCACGGGCGAACAGCTCCAGCGAGTTGCTCGACATACGCCCGTGCTGATCGTCGTTGTAGCGATCGCCACGGATCACGCCTTGGTCATAACCAAGGCTGGTGCCGTATTCGGCGAACACCGGGCGCAGCCACTCCAGCGTCACCGGGCGGCTCCAGCGCAGGTCGTTGCGCCAGTAGCCGCCGCTGTCGCCGGACAACGATTGGTCCTTGTAGCCACGTATCGACGACTGCCCGCCCAGGCTCATGCGCTGTGGGCTGAACAGCACGTCTTCGCTGCGCTGGCCGGTCATCAGGCTGCTGAAGCTGAACGACTCGCCCCACACCTTGAAGGGTTGCAGGTAGCTGGCGGTGGCCGTGTACTTGCGGTAACGCGCGTCGGCCTGGCCGGGACCCGGGTCGTTATCACCCTGGGCATCGAAGGCACCGATGCCTTGCTGCACGCCCAGGTCCAGGTTGACGAAGGCGTTGCCGATCCGGCGGCCATGGTTGATGCCGAATTGGCCTTCGCTGAGGCGATTGCTGCTGACATCGAGCTTGCTGTCTTCGATGAAGTTGTTGGTGCGCAGGTACGCCAGGCCCGTGTTGAGGGAGGTCTTGCTGACGGCGTCACGATGGATCACCCGTTCGACGCGCAACTGATGGTTCTGGCTGTCGCCGGTCTGCTTGAAGTTGAAGCCGTTGGCCGGGATCTGCGAGCGATATTCGCTCTGGCTGTAGGTGTAGCTGAAGTTCCACCAGCCCCAGGGCAGGTTGTAATAAAGCATGGCGTTGTTGGAGGTGTGCTGGTGGTCGGTCATCGCATCGTGACCGCCGCGCAACATCAACTGGTCGGCCAACCCCAGCGGGCTGTCCCATTCAAAGCTGGTGCCCCACTGTTGCTCGCCGGTGCTGCGCTGTCCGTCGTTGCTGCGGGACAGGCCGGCACGCCAGGGCTTTTGCGGATCGTTGGTCACCTGAACTTCACTGCCACCGACGTTCTGGCCGGGGGTCAGCTCCATTTTTGCCTGGTTCGAGGGCAGGCGATTGAGCTGGTCCACCAGTTGTTCGATTTCCCGCAGGTTGACCAACTCGCCGGTCTTGCCGGGAAACGCCATCGCCAGCTCCCGCGGTGACAACCGGCTGTTCTCGGCGCCCTTCAGGCCTTCCAGACGCCCTTCCACCACCAACACACTCAAATGCCCGGCGGACAGATCCTGTTGCGGCAGGTAGGCGCGGCTGGTGACCAGGCCTTTCTCGATGTAATGGTCGGTGATGACTTTGAGCAGTTCGTTAAGCTGCGGCACACCCAGGCATTGGCCGATGTAGGGCTTGAGCAACTGCTCGCGCTCGCTGGCGGACAGGCTGTCGGCGCCTTTGAGTTCGATGGTCTTGATCGTGAAACAGCGAGTCTCGGCGGGCGTCGTCGGCTGGGCCGGTTGCGCCTCCTTGCCGGGCAAGTCCTTGAGTTCCTCGAGACGCCGGCGTTGCTCTTCGAGCAAGCGGTTCTGGCGCTCGCGGATCAGGTCGGTGTCACCGGGCGTCGGCGCGGCGAGAGCAAGGGTAAGCGGAGAGAGGCACAGCAAAGCCAGGCACAACCTCGCCCAAGGGGCGGGTGAGAACATGTTCGATCCCTCGAAATCAGTGACATCAAAACAGTGGCGCGATATTAATGAGCCACCATTTTGACGTCAACCAACCGTTCGAGCTTTGAGCGGGGTGTCGCGACCATTCATCCGAAACCAGACGATCCTGAAAATCGGGAAACCTCGTTACCGGGAACCGCGCAAATGAACTTTCCCTGGCAGCCCGCCCTCAACCGTCTACCTGCCCAACAAAGGAATACGAGGCCCGAGCCATGAAAAACCTCATCCAACTCACCCTCGCCGCCACCCTCACCTGCGCCCTGCCCGCCTGGGCCACTTGCACGCCCGAGGAAGCGACCATCAAGCGCGAGCAACTGGCGGATAAGGTGACCAAGCTCACCGAACAGGATCCGGCCAAGGCCAAGGAAATGAATGAAGAACTGCAGGCGATGAACCTGGAAACGTCCAGCAAGGACGTACCGGACAAATGCCAACTGATCGATAAGCGCCTGAAGGAGCTTGAAGAGGCGCAGAACAAGGCCGAGTAATCGGCCTGGCGCGGATAGGAAAGGACTGCCCAGGCCGGTCGGGGTCGCCGGTCAATTCGCCGCGAGGCCGAGCGCAACCTCGGGCTGGGCCAACCTCAGGAACCGGATCAAGGCCTCGCGTTGAGCCAGGGCATCCTGTCGCCCCAGCTCGATCAGTTCGCTGCAATAACCTTTCTCGAACAACAGATAACTCAACACACTGGCACCGCTGGTCTTGGTCGCACCCGGCCCACGCAAAAATACCCGCAACGCTCGGGGCAGCTCCTGGCGATGGCGCGCGGCAATTTCGTCGATCGGCTGGCTCGGGGAAATCACCAGCACTTCCACCGGTGCCGCGCCGAGGGCGTGGGCCGGCACATCGTCTGGCAGCATGTGGCTGAATCTGTTCAGGCGCTCAAGCAGCTCGATGTCACTTTCCAGGCTGTCGATGAACGTGCTGTTGAGCATATGGCCGCCGATCTGCGCCAGGGTCGGCTGCAGGCCGGTGTAGCTGCGTTCCAGTGGATCCTGGGCCGACACGCCGCGCGGATTGCCGCTGACGCCGATGACCAGCACGCGGTTGGCCCCCAGGTGCAGGGCCGGGCTGATGGGTGCCGATTGGCGCACCGCGCCGTCGCCGAAATATTGCGGGCCGATCTTCACCGGCGCGAACAGCAAAGGGATCGCCGAGCTGGCGAGCAGGTGTTCCACCGACAGCTGCGTGGGCACACCGATACGCCGATGACGCAGCCAGGCGTCGATGGTGCCGCGGCCCTGATAGAAGGTCACCGCCTGGCCGGATTCGTAGCCAAAGGCAGTAACCGCCACCGCGCGCAACTGGTGCTCGGCAATCGCCTGCTCGATACCCGCGCCATGGAATTGCGCCTGGAGCAGTTCGCGCAGCGGCGAACTGTCGATCAGCGCCACCGGCAGCTTGGCTCCCAGGCCAAGCAGGCTATGGCCAATGAACCGCGTCGCCTGGCCCATGACCCCGCGCCAGTCGCTGCGCATCACCTGGTGGCTGCGCACGGCTTGCCAGAAGGCCGTCAGGCGTTCGATGGCGGTCTTGAAGTCCATCGCTCCGCTCGCCAGGCTGACCGCATTGATCGCACCGGCAGAGGTGCCGACAATCACCGGAAACGGGTTGCGACCGCCCTCCGGCAGCAACTCGGCAATCGCCGCCAATACACCGACCTGATACGCCGCTCGAGCCCCACCGCCGGAAAGAATCAAACCTGTAACCGGTTCAGCTGGGGTCATCGCGATACTCCGTGTTCAGTCATAGGGCTATATGATCAACCGCGTTTATCGTACAGCTTCGGCTCGCCGGGCGGCCGGGTCTTGAAGCGCCGGTGGGCCCAGAGGTATTGCTCGGGACACTGGCTTACCGAGCGCTCGACCCATTGGTTGATGCGCAGGCAATCAGCCTCTTCGGTCTCGCCGGGAAAATCCTCCAGCGGCGCCTGGATCACCAGACGATAGCCGCTGCCATCGGCCAGGCGTTCCTGAACGAACGGCACGACCAGTGCCTTGCCCAGGCGCGCGAATTTGCTGGTCGCGGTGACCGTGGCCGCCTGGATGCCGAACAGCGGCACGAACACACTTTGCTTGGCGCCGTAGTCCTGATCCGGTGCGTACCAGATTGCCCGGCCGGCGCGCAGCAATTTGAGCATGCCGCGCACGTCATCACGTTCTACCGCCAGGGAATCGAGGTTATGCCGTTCGCGGCCCCGGCGCTGGATATAGTCGAACAACGGGTTCTTGTGCTCGCGATACATGCCGTCGATGGTGTGCTGCTGGCCGAGCAGCGCCGCGCCGATTTCCAGCGTGGTGAAATGCAGCGCCATCAGGATCACGCCCTTGCCGTCGCGCTGGGCCTGCTTGAGATGCTCCAGGCCTTCGACATGGGCCAGCTTCGCCAGCCGCGAACGCGACCACCACCAGCTCATGGCCATTTCGAAGAAGGCGATGCCGGTGGAGGCGAAGTTTTCCTTGAGCAGACGCTTGCGCTCAGCGGCGGATTTTTCGGGGAAACACAGTTCCAGGTTACGACTGGCGATGCGCCGTCGGTCGCCGGCCGCCCGGTACATCAATATTCCCAAGGTGCGGCCGATCCGCAACAGCAGCGGATAAGGCAACTGGATGATCAGCCACAACAGCCCCAGGCCGCACCACAGCAGCCAGAAACGCGGATGAAAAAAAGCAGCTCGAAAACGCGGGCGATCCATTACAGCTTCCATTAATACCTGGGCCGCGCATTCTACATCGTTCGACCCGGCTTGCGGCTCGCGGACGATCTCGTTATAAGTCTCGGCACTTTTAGTGACAAGCCGTTGTACGCCGACCATGAGCCAAACCGAACCGCTAGACCAAGATCCCGTGTTCCAGCTGAAGGGCAGCATGCTCGCCATTACGGTGCTGGAGCTGGCCCGTAACGACCTGGAAGGCCTTGACCGGCAACTCGCGGCGAAAGTCGCCCAGGCGCCGAATTTTTTCAGCAATGCCCCGCTGGTACTGGCGCTGGACAAGCTGCCGGCCGGTGAGGGCTCGGTCGACTTGCCGGGGCTGATGCGCGTTTGCCGCCAGCATGGGCTACGCACCCTGGCGATCCGCGCCAGCCGCATCGAAGACATCGCCGCCGCCATCGCCGTGGACATTCCGGTGCTGCCACCCTCCGGCGCCCGTGAACGTGTACTGGAGCTGAGCCCGGCGGAACCGAAAAAACCGGAAAAACCGCCGGAGCCGACCATCAAGCCGACCCGTGTGATCACCTCGCCGGTGCGCGGCGGGCAGCAGATCTACGCCCAGGGCGGCGACCTGGTGGTGGTGTCCTCGGTCAGCCCGGGTGCGGAACTTCTCGCCGATGGCAACATCCATGTATACGGCCCGATGCGCGGCCGTGCGCTGGCCGGTGTCAAGGGTGACACCAAGGCAAGGATCTTCTGTCAGCAGTTGAGCGCTGAACTGGTCTCTATCGCCGGGCAATACAAGGTTTCCGAGGACTTGCGGCGCGACCCGTTATGGGGTGCCGGGGTCCAGGTAAGCCTGTCAGGCGACGTGTTGAACATCATTCGGCTTTAACGGATACTGCCGCATTTTCCAAGCATCTCTAAAACCTAGCGAAAACGGCTTGAATGACGTAGGAAAAAGGATCAGGCACTGTTTACCCAAGGTAGACCCCGCCCGCATCCGGTTCCAGCCAAGCCTGTCCAGTTGCAGCAGTTTTTCCAGAGATGTTTTTCAGGGGCTGACAAAGTCCTTTTTCCTTAGGGGTGAAACACCTTGGCCAAGATTCTCGTGGTTACATCCGGCAAGGGTGGTGTGGGTAAGACCACCACCAGCGCCGCTATCGGTACCGGCCTCGCCTTGCGCGGCCACAAAACAGTCATCGTCGACTTCGACGTCGGCCTGCGTAACCTCGACCTGATCATGGGTTGCGAGCGTCGCGTGGTCTATGACTTCGTCAACGTGGTCAATGGCGAAGCGAACCTGCAGCAGGCCCTGATCAAGGACAAGCGCCTTGAGAACCTCTACGTACTGGCCGCCAGCCAGACCCGCGACAAAGACGCGCTGACCCAGGAAGGCGTGGAAAAAGTCCTGATGCAACTCAAGGAAGACTTCGAATTCGTGGTCTGCGACTCCCCGGCCGGTATCGAGAAAGGTGCCCACCTGGCCATGTACTTCGCTGACGAAGCGATCGTCGTGACCAACCCGGAAGTCTCGTCGGTACGCGACTCCGATCGCATGCTCGGCCTGTTGGCAAGCAAATCCCGTCGCGCCGAGAACGGCGAGGAGCCGATCAAGGAGCACCTGCTGCTGACCCGCTACAACCCGCAACGCGTCAGCGACGGCGAAATGCTCGGCGTCGAAGACGTCAAGGAAATCCTCGCGGTGACCCTGCTGGGCGTGATCCCGGAATCCCAGGCGGTACTCAAGGCTTCGAACTCCGGCGTGCCGGTCATCCTTGACGACCAGAGCGACGCCGGCCAGGCGTACAGCGATGCGGTCGATCGTCTGCTGGGCAAAACCGTCGAGCATCGATTCCTCGACGTCACGAAGAAAGGTTTCTTCGAGCGCCTGTTTGGAGGTAGGTAATGAACCTTTTTGACTTCTTTCGTGCCAACAAAAAGCCAAGTACCGCCTCGGTCGCGAAAGAGCGTCTACAGATCATCGTGGCGCACGAACGCGGCCAACGCAGTACCCCGGACTACCTGCCTGCCTTGCAGAAGGAACTGGTGGAAGTGATCCGCAAGTACGTCAATATCGGCAACGATGACGTGCATGTCGCGCTGGAAAGCCAGGGCAGCTGCTCGATCCTGGAACTCAATATCACCCTGCCGGATCGCTGATCGACCCAGCAGGTGCCACGGCGGCTCGGGCCTTTCTCCCCCCTCACAGGACAAGGAGAAGGGCTCGAGCCGCCGTTGGCGTTTGTTACGAGACTGTTCAATGCCCCTGTCCAACATCCGCATCATCCACCAGGACGCCGCCGTACTGGTGGTCGACAAGCCGACCCTGCTGCTCTCCGTGCCTGGCCGGGCGGACGACAACAAAGATTGCCTGATCACCCGCCTGCAGGAAAACGGTTATCCGGAAGCGCGAATCGTGCACCGGCTGGATTGGGAAACGTCCGGCATCATCCTGCTGGCCCGTGACCCGGACACCCATCGCGAACTGTCCCGGCAATTTCATGATCGAGAAACCGAAAAAGCCTACACGGCATTGTGCTGGGGCCAACCGGAGCTGGACAGCGGCAGCATCGACCTGCCCTTGCGCTACGACCCGCCGACCAAGCCCCGCCATGTGGTCGACCACGAACAGGGCAAGCATGCCTTGACGTTCTGGCGTGTACTGGAGCGTTGCGGTGATTGGTGTCGGGTCGAATTGACGCCGATCACCGGACGCTCGCATCAATTGCGCGTGCACATGCTCTCCATCGGCCATCCGCTGCTGGGCGACGGGCTCTATGCCCACCCGCAAGCCCTGGCCGCCTGGCCACGGCTGTGCCTGCACGCGAGCATGCTCAGCTTCACACACCCGCAAAGCGGCGAGCGCCTGCGCTTCGAGTGCCCTGCACCGTTCTGAAAAACACCTCCGACACAGTGGCGAGGGAGCTTGCTCCCGCTGGGTTGCGTAGCGACCCCTTTTTAGGCCTGCTGCGCAGTCCAGCGGGAGCAAGCCCCCTCGCCACAGTTCCGCCTGGAATGCTCACCTACGCTGCTAATACGGTAAACTCCCGCCCATTGCTGTCTGGAGTTCTTTATGCGTGCACAGTTGAACCAGGGCCTGATCGATTTCCTCAAGGCCTCCCCCACCCCGTTCCATGCCACCGCCAGCCTTGCCCAGCGCCTGGAAGCGGCGGGTTACCAGCGTCTTGATGAGCGCGAAACCTGGGCCACCGAGGCCAATGGTCGTTATTACGTCACGCGCAACGATTCCTCGATCATTGCCTTCAAGCTGGGCCGCAACTCACCGCTGCACGACGGTATCCGCCTGGTCGGCGCGCACACCGACAGCCCATGCCTGCGGGTCAAGCCGCAGCCGGAACTGCAACGTCACGGGTTCTGGCAACTGGGCGTGGAAGTCTACGGCGGCGCACTGCTGGCGCCGTGGTTCGACCGCGACCTGTCCCTGGCCGGGCGGGTGACCTTCCGCCGCGACGGTAAGGTCGAGAGCCAGTTGATCGATTTCAAGGCGCCGATTGCCACGATCCCGAACCTGGCTATCCACCTCAACCGTGAAGCCAACCAGGGCTGGGCGATCAACCCGCAGAACGAACTGCCGCCGATCCTTGCCCAATTCGCCGGTGACGAACGCGTTGATTTCCGTGCCGTGCTCACCGACCAGCTGGCGCGGGAACATGGCTTGAACGCCGACGTGGTGCTCGATTACGAGTTGAGCTTCTATGACACCCAAAGCGCAGCGGTCATCGGTTTGCACGGTGACTTCGTCACCGGTGCGCGCCTGGACAACCTGCTGTCGTGTTATGCCGGCCTGCAGGCCTTGCTGACCGCCGACACCGAAGAAACCTGCGTGCTGGTGTGCAACGACCACGAAGAAGTCGGTTCCACCTCGGCGTGCGGCGCCGACGGTCCGATGCTCGAACAGACCCTGCGCCGCCTGCTGCCCGAAGGTGAAGAGTTCGTACGCACGATTCAGAAATCCCTGCTGGTTTCGGCGGACAACGCCCACGGCGTTCACCCCAACTATGCCGACAAGCACGACGCCAACCACGGCCCCAAGCTCAATGCCGGCCCGGTGATCAAGGTCAACAGCAACCAGCGCTACGCCACCAACAGCGAAACCGCCGGGTTCTTCCGCCATCTGTGCATGGCCGAGGAAGTGCCGGTTCAGAGCTTCGTGGTGCGCAGCGACATGGGTTGCGGCTCGACCATCGGCCCGATCACCGCCAGCCAGCTGGGCGTACGCACCGTCGACATCGGCCTGCCGACTTTCGCCATGCATTCGATCCGCGAGCTCTGCGGCAGCCACGACCTGGCGCACCTGGTGAAAGTGCTGAGCGCGTTCTACGCGTCTCGCGAATTGCCGTAAGCCTTTGTGTGGCGAGGGAGCTTGCTCCCGCTCCAATGCGCAGCATTGGCAAAATCTGCGTTCAGTCGCCGATTTTGGGGCGGCTGCGCCACCCAGCGGGAGCAAGCTCCCTCGCCACAAGAGCATGCGTCACGGTGCGTGCATACCCGCCTTCCTCGCCAAACCCCAACTAGACTGACCTTATCCCTCCCGACAAGGCTGTCGCCATGATTTCCATGACCTCGTTCAACGCCATGCTGGTGCCCATCATCGCCGGCATGATCCTGCTCGCCATCGGCTTCAATTTCCGCGACAAGAACGTCGGGGTGTTTGCCATGTGGATCGGCATGTTGCTGATTCTCGTCACGGTACTGTTCAGGATCCTGGCCAAGCTCAACGACGTCTCCTGAGCGCGCCTCAGGCCGACTGTTCCGACACGTCCACCCCGACATGGATCGCATCGTGGCGCCAGAACTCCAGGTCGCAATCGATCAGCCGCTGATGCTGGTCGTAATTGACCCGGGCAATCCGCAGGCCGGGGCTGCCGACCGACACTTTCAGCGCCGCCGCGGCTTCCGGCTGTAGCGATGTCGGCACGATTTCGAATTTCACCCGGCCGTAGCGCAGGTCGTAATGGCGAGCGTACAGCTCGGTCATCGACTGGTTGAGATCGAATTCGAGGATGTCCGGGAAGTAGGCGGGATTCAGGTAGTGCTCGACGTACAGCACCAGGCGTTCGTCGATGCGCCGGGTGCGGCAGATCTGGATGACGCTGGACAGCGCCGGCAATTGCAGCCAGGCACAGACCGCCGCCGACGCGGGTTGCAGGCGGGCCGAGATCACCTGGGTCGACGGTACTCGTCCCTGGGCACTGACCATCGCGTGGAAATGACTGCGCTGCATCAGGTTGTAGGCCAGCCGTGGTGGCGACACGAACCAGCCCCGGCGCTCTTCCCGGTAGATCTGCCCCTGGGCTTCGAGCTGCAACAGCGCCTCGCGCACGGTAATCCGCGTGGTGCCGAACAACTCGCTGAGCTTGCGCTCGGCCGGCAACTTGCTACCAGGCGCCAGCAAGCCGTGATCGAGCTGCTCCTGCAGGACCTGTCCGATGGTTGTCACCGCTTTGGTTGTCTCAACGCGCATCAACGTTACCTATCTGGACTAGACCAGCACTGTTTCGGGGCAGGATTCGATCGCACATCAATCCACGGCTCATGCCTGCAAGCCTAGGCACTGCGCATGACTGATAGATGACACAACCGCTAAACGGTCAACACATCGGCTTGCAAATTAACGGCCAAGGCCTTGCAGATCAGTTGCTTACTCATGGTCTACGCTTATGACGCAGCGACGCTTCATGAGCCCGACGATTGCTGGCGAACCTTGCATCGACATCAAAATGTCATGGGACGCGCCTACATTGGCTCAGGTATTGCTGACCTAGACCAACACCATCGCAATCGCAGCGTTGAAAACGCCCATAGGAGCTTCGGATGAAACAGCTTTTCCTGGCATCACTGTTAGGCTCGACCATTGCCATGTGCACCGCCGCCATGGCCGCTGATACCGATCTGAAAACATTGGAAGCCGCTGCGAAAGCGGAAGGCGCCGTCAACAGCGTCGGCATGCCCGATGACTGGGCAAACTGGAAAGGCACCTGGGACGACCTGGCCAGGCTCTATGGCTTGAAACACATCGACACCGACATGAGCTCGGCCCAGGAAATCGCCAAGTTCGCCGCCGAGAAGGACAACGCCAGCGCCGACATCGGCGACGTCGGTGCCGCCTTCGGCCCGATCGCGGTCAAGCAAGGCGTGGTCCAGCCCTACAAACCAAGCACCTGGGAACAGATCCCGGACTGGGCCAAGGACAAGGACGGCAACTGGGCCCTGGCCTACACCGGCACCATTGCGTTCATCGTCAACAAGAAACTGCTGCACGGCTCCGAAGTGCCGACCAAATGGGCCGACCTGAAGACCGGCAAGTACAAAGTTTCCATCGGTGACGTGAGCACCGCCGCCCAGGCCGCCAACGGCGTGCTGGCTGCGGCCCTGGCCAACGGTGGCGACGAGAAGAACATTAAACCGGCCCTGTTGTTGTTCGCCGATATCGCCAAGCAAGGCCGCCTGTCCATGGCCAACCCGACCATCGCCACGATGGAAAAAGGTGAAGTCGAAGTCGGCGTGGTCTGGGACTTCAACGGCCTGAGCTACAAGGCCAAGATGGCCAGCCCGGATGACTACGTCGTGCTGATTCCGTCCGACGGCTCGGTGATCTCCGGCTACACCACCATCATCAACAAATACGCCAAGCACCCGAACGCCGCCAAGCTGACCCGCGAATACATCTTCAGCGACGCCGGCCAGATCAACCTGGCCAAGGGCAACGCCCGGCCGATCCGCGCCGAGCACCTGAAACTGCCGGAAGAAGTCCAGGCCAAGCTGCTGCCGAACGAGCAGTACAAAGGCGTGACGCCGATCAAGGATGCCGACGCGTGGGAGAAGACCTCCAAGGCGCTGCCACAGCAGTGGAATGAAGAAGTCATCGTCGAGATGAAGTGAGGCGCTAGCTCCCGCTCGGAGATCCACCTGGAAATCCAACTGTGAGAGCAAGCCTTGTGGGAGCGAGCTTGCTCGCGATGAACGATGACACGGTCCCGCAGTTGAACCGTGTCGTCTTCATCGCGAGCAAGCTCGCTCCCACAGGGCCTGCTTCCACAATGGACTTCTGTGAACCCGATATCTCAGCGACACCTGCCCGGAGTCCCGGTCCCCATGAAGCACAACGTCATCCTGGTGGTGCTCGACGGCCTCAACTACGAAGTCGCCCGGCATGCCATGGGACATTTGCAGGCGTATGTCGGCGCAGGACGCGCGGCGCTCTACACACTGGAATGTGAACTGCCCGCCCTGTCCCGCCCACTCTACGAATGCATCCTCACCGGCGTCGTGCCCATCGACAGCGGGATCGTGCACAACAATGTCTCGCGCCTGTCGAACCAGCGCAGCATTTTCCATTACGCCACCGACGCCGGCCTGAGTACGGCGGCTGCGGCCTATCACTGGGTCAGCGAGCTGTACAACGTGTCACCCTTCGTCGCCGGTCGTGATCGCCATACCGAAAACCCCGACCTGCCGATTCAATACGGACATTTCTACTGGAATGACCACTACCCCGATTCCCATCTGTTCGCCGACGCCGAACACCTGCGCCAGCGCTACTTGCCGAATTTCCTGCTGGTGCACCCGATGAACATCGACGACGCCGGTCACAAGCACGGCCTCGACACCCCGCAGTACCGCAACAGTGCCCGCTCGGCGGACATCAACCTGGCGGTATATCTGCAAGCCTGGCTCGACGCCGGTTATCAGGTGCTGGTGACTTCCGACCATGGCATGAACAACGACCGCTCCCACAACGGCCTGCTACCGGAAGAACGGGAAGTACCGCTGTTTGTCCTCGGCGATGGCTTCAGCCTTGACGCCAACGCGGCCCCTCGGCAAACCGATCTGTGCGGCACTATTTGCCAACTGCTCGGGGTCGCCCACGACAAACCCTATTGCCAGGAGTTGCTCAAGTGAATGCCATGACGCGCGGCAAATGGCTGGCAGTGTTGTGCCTGGTGCCCTTCGCAATTTTTTTCATTGTGTTCCAGGTCGCCCCGCTGCTCTGGGTGCTGGTCAACAGCCTGGAATCGGAAGAGTTCGGCTGGGGCCTGGCCAACTTCAGCAAGATCTTCAGCTCGAAATTCTACCGACAGGCGATCCAGCACAGCCTGGAAATCAGTTTCTGGTCCAGCGTGTTCGGCATCCTCATCGCCGTGCTCGGCAGCTACTCGCTGCGCCGCGTCGATTCGCGGCTGCGCAACTTCGTCAACGCCTTCGCCAACATGACCAGCAACTTCGCCGGCGTGCCCCTGGCCTTTGCGTTCATCATCCTGCTGGGGTTCAACGGCAGCATCACGATCATGCTCAAGCAGGCGGGGATCATCGAGGATTTCAACCTGTACTCGAAAACCGGGCTGATCATTCTCTACACCTATTTCCAGATCCCCCTCGGCGTGCTGCTGCTTTACCCGGCCTTTGACGCGCTGCGCGAGGACTGGCGTGAGTCGGCATCCCTGTTGGGCGCCAGCGGCTGGCAGTTCTGGCGGCACATCGGCTTGCCGGTGCTAACCCCGGCGCTGCTCGGCACGTTCGTGATCCTGCTGGCCAATGCCCTCGGCGCCTATGCCACGGTCTATGCGCTTACCACCGGCAATTTCAACGTCCTGCCGATTCGCATCGCGGCGATGGTCTCCGGCGACATTTCCCTCGACCCGAACATGGCCAGCGCCCTGGCCGTGGTGCTGGTGGCGTTGATGACCCTGGTGACCGTCATCCATCAGTTGCTGCTCAAGAGGAGCTACCATGTCTCGCGCTGAATCGGGCCCGGCCGGATTCTATCATCGAGCGGTGGTGTACCTGCTGTTCGCTATCCTGCTGCTGCCGCTGGCCGGCACGCTCATCTATTCCATCGCCAGCAGTTGGTCGGCCACCGTGCTGCCCAGCGGCTTCACCTTCAAGTGGTACTTGCAACTGTGGAGCGACCCGCGCTTTCTACACGCCTTCGGCCAATCGCTGATTGTCTGCGTGGGCGCGCTGGTGCTCTCGGTGGTGCTGATCCTGCCGCTGCTGTTCGTGGTGCATTATCACTTCCCAAAACTCGACGCGCTGATGAACATCCTCATCCTGCTGCCCTTCGCGGTGCCGCCGGTGGTGTCTTCGGTGGGGTTGTTGCAGCTCTATGGCTCCGGCCCGCTGGCGATGGTCGGCACGCCGTGGATCCTGATTGGCTGCTACTTCACCGTCGCCTTGCCGTTCATGTACCGGGCGATCACCAATAACCTGCAAGCGATCAACCTGCGCGACCTGATGGACGCCGCCCAACTGCTCGGCGCCAGCACTTTCCAGGCCGCGTTGCTGGTGGTGCTGCCGAACCTGCGCAAGGGCCTGATGGTCGCGCTGCTGCTGTCCTTCTCGTTCCTGTTCGGCGAGTTCGTGTTTGCCAACATTCTCGTCGGCACCCGCTATGAAACCCTGCAGGTGTACCTGAACAACATGCGCAACAGCAGCGGCCATTTCACCAGTGCGCTGGTGATTTCCTACTTCTTCTTTGTACTGGTCCTGACCTGGGCGGCCAACATCTTGAACAAGGACAAAAGCCAATGAGCTACGTCAGCGTCCAACATTTGCAGAAAGGCTACGCCGGCACGCCGGTGTTCAGCGACATCAACTGCGAAATCCACAAGGGCGAATTCGTCACCCTGCTCGGCCCTTCCGGGTGCGGCAAGTCCACGCTGCTGCGCTGCATTGCCGGCCTGACAGCGGTGGATGCGGGCCAGATCCTGCTGGACGGCCAGGACATCGTGCCGCTGAGTCCGCAGAAGCGCGGGATCGGCATGGTCTTCCAGAGCTATGCGCTGTTCCCCAACATGACCGTGGAGCAGAACGTCGCCTTCGGCCTGCGCATGCAAAAGGTCGACGCTTCGGACAGTCGCCAGCGTGTGCTGGAGATCCTGCGACTGGTGGAGCTGCATGACTTTGCCGCCCGCTACCCGCATCAACTGTCCGGCGGCCAATGCCAGCGCGTGGCCCTGGCCCGCTCGCTGGTCACCCGGCCGCGCCTGTTGCTGCTGGACGAGCCGCTGTCGGCGCTGGACGCGCGGATTCGCAAGCACTTGCGCGAACAGATCCGTCAGATCCAGCGGGAACTGGGCCTGACCACCATCTTTGTCACACACGATCAGGAAGAAGCCCTGACCATGTCTGACCGGATCTTCCTGATGAATCAGGGAAAGATCGTCCAGAGCGGCGATGCCGAGACCCTTTACACTGCGCCCGTCGATGTCTTTGCCGCCGGCTTCATCGGCAACTACAACCTGCTCGACGCCGACGCCGCGAGCAAGCTACTGCAACGCCCGGTGAACGGTCGCATCGCCATTCGCCCGGAAGCCATCGAGCTGAGTCGCAACGGCGAACCCGACGCGCTGATCCGCAGCCACAGCCTGCTGGGTAATGTGATCCGCTACCGGGTCGAGGCCCGCGGCGTGGAACTGGTGGTGGATGTGCTCAACCGCTCGGCCGCCGACCTGCATCCCGATGGTGCACGGCTGGCACTTTCCATCGATCCATCGGCGCTGTGTGAGGTAGCCTGAGGGTCTGGTTGATTTTGAAGATATCTTGAAAAGGGAAGCGCGTTGATGGCTCTGGCAATTTTTGATCTGGACGAAACCCTGATCCACGGCGACTGCGCCACCCTCTGGAGCGAGCAGATGGGGCGCCTGGGCTGGGTCGATCCCGAGTCGTTCATGCGCCGCAACAACGAGCTGATGGACGCCTACAGCCACGGCAAGCTGCGCATGGAAGAGTACATGGACTTCAGCCTGGAACCGATGATCGGCCGCACGCCGGAAGAGATCGAACACCTGGTGGCACCGTGGGTGGAAGATTTCATCGAACCGATCATCTTCAGCGACGCCACCAAGGCCATCGCCGAGCACCGCAAGGCCGGTGACCGGATCCTGGTGATCTCGGCCTCGGGCACGCACCTGGTCAAGCCAATCGCCGAACGCCTGGGCATCGATGAGATCCTCGCAATCGAGCTGGACGTCGCCCATGGCGTGTACAGCGGCAAGACCGTGGGCACCCTGACCTATCGCGAAGGCAAGATCGCCCGACTGCTGGATTGGCTGGACGCCGAGGAAGAAAACCTGGAGGGCGCGAGCTTCTATTCCGACTCGCGCAATGACCTGCCGTTGCTGCTCAAGGTCGATCACCCGCACGTCGTGAACCCGGACCCGGTCCTGAAGGCCCACGCCGAATCGGCCGGCTGGCCGATTCATACCTGGAAGTGAAGCAGATCAACTCCACAATACCTGAGGCCATAATGCCTTGTGGCTGTTGTGGCTGTTGTGGCGAGGGAGCTTGCTCCCGCTCGGCTGCGAAGCAGTCGTAAAGCTGGCTGACGCGATCCTTCCGAACAGTCGCGTCGTCCGGATTGGGGCGGCTACGCCGCCCAGCGGGAGCAAGCTCCCTCGCCACAGGGGACCGACTCCCGATCAGCTCAGGCTGTCATCGACCTCCAGGACCAATTTCCCGGACACCTGATTGGTCGCCAGCTCGGCAAACGCCGCCTCGGCATCGCTGATCGCAAACGTCCTGGCCAATTGCGGGCTCAGGCGCTTGTCGGCGAACAACGGCCACACCTGCTGCCCCAACTCGGCGATCAGGTCGGCCTTGAACTGATCATTACGACTGCGCAAAGTCGAGCCCAGCAACTGGATACGCTTGCCCAACACTTGTGCCAGATCGAGTTCGGTGGTGCGCCCGCCCATGAGCCCGATCAATACCCAGCGCCCGTCAACTGACAAAAGTTTCACGTTGAGGCTGGCGTAGTTCGCGCCGACCGGATCGAGGATCACGTCGAACGGCCCGAAGTCGTTCAGGCTGTTGATATCGTCGGTGCGCACCACGCCGCCCTGGGCACCGAGCGCTTCGCAATAGGCCAGTCGTTCAGCCGAACCGACGCTGACCCAGCATGGGTTGCCGAACGCCTTGCACAGCTGGATCGCGGCCGAACCGACGCCGCTGGCGCCGGCATGCAGCAGCACTTTTTCACCCGGCCTGAGCCCGGCCAGCTGGAACAGATTCAGCCACGCGGTGGCGTAGACCTCAGGCAGCGCGGCGGCTTCGGCCAGTGACAGGCCTTCCGGCACAGGCAACACATGCCGACCATCGACCACCACTTCCTCGGCCATTGCGCCGCCTGCCAGCAATGCGCAAACCCGGTCGCCGACCTGCCAGGAGGAACCCGGCCCGACTTCACTGATCACCCCGGAACATTCCAGCCCCAACACCTGGCTGGCGCCGGGTGGCGGTGGATAATGCCCGGCTTTCTGCAACAAATCGGCCCGATTCAGGCCAGCGGCCGCTACACGGATGCGAACTTGCCCGGCATCACACGCCGGACTTGGCTCATCTGCCCATACCACTTGGCCTTCAACGCCTTGCAATGCTTTCACGGTGCCTCCATAGTGAGTCTCGACTGGGCCCGCTGCTGTAACAACGCCGGGCTTTCTTGCATTATGCGCCCGGGCCACATGGAACCGGCGACTTCAAAGACGGCCTAATATGCGTGATCAATTGTCCCTGCGTCGAATCAGCATGAAGCACTTTTTCCCCAGCACTGCACTTGCCCTCTTTATTGGCCTTGGCGCTTCAGCGCTCTCGAACACTGCGTTCGCGGCCAACAGCTGGGACAAGCTTCAGCCCGATCGCGACGAGGTGATCGCCAGCCTTAACGTGGTTGAATTGCTCAAGCGCCATCACTACAGCAAGCCGCCACTCGATGACGCGCGCTCGGTCATCATCTATGACAGCTACCTGAAGCTGCTTGATCCGTCGCGCAGTTATTTCCTGGCCAGCGACATCGCCGAATTCGACAAGTGGAAGACCCAGTTCGACGACTTCCTCAAGAGCGGCGACCTCAACGCCGGGTTCATTATCTACAAGCGCTACCTGGACCGCGTCAAGGCGCGCCTGGACTACGCTCTTGCCGAGTTGAACAAGGGCGTCGACAAGATCGACTTCAATGCCAAGGAAACCTTGCTGGTCGACCGCAAGGACGCCGCGTGGCTCAAGAGCACCGCCGAACTCGACGACCTGTGGCGCAAACGCGTCAAGGACGAAGTGTTGCGTATGAAGATCGCCGGCAAGGATCCCAAGCAGATCCAGGAAACCCTGACCAAGCGCTACAAGAATCAACTCGCGCGCCTGGACCAGACCCGCGCCGAGGACGTCTTCCAGGCCTATATCAATACCTTCGCGATGTCCTACGACCCGCACACCAATTATCTGTCGCCGGATAACGCGGAAAACTTCGACATCAACATGAGCCTGTCCCTGGAAGGCATCGGCGCGGTACTGCAGAGCGATAACGATCAGGTCAAGATCGTGCGCCTGGTGCCGGCGGGCCCTGCCGACAAGACCAAGCAGGTCGCCCCGGCGGACAAGATCATCGGCGTGGCCCAGGGCAACAAGGAAATGGTCGACGTGGTCGGCTGGCGCCTGGACGAAGTGGTCAAGCTGATCCGCGGCCCGAAAGGTTCGGTGGTCCGCCTGGAAGTCATTCCGGCCAGCAATGCGCCGAACGACCAGACCAGCAAAGTCGTGTCCATCACCCGTGAAGCAGTGAAGCTGGAAGAACAGGCCGCGAAAAAATCGGTCCTCCAGCTCAAGCAGGACGGCAAGGACTACAAGCTCGGCATCATCGAGATTCCGGCTTTCTATCTGGACTTCAAGGCTTTCCGCGCCGGGGATCCGAACTACAAGAGCACCACGCGCGACGTCAAGAAACTGCTCACCGAACTGCAGAAGGAAAAGGTCGACGGCGTGGTCATCGACTTGCGCAACAACGGCGGCGGCTCGTTGCAGGAAGCCACCGAACTGACCAGCCTGTTCATCGACAAGGGCCCGACCGTGCTCGTGCGTAACGCCGATGGCCGGGTCGATGTGCTCGAGGACGAAAACCCCGGCGCGTTCTACAAGGGACCAATGGCCTTGCTGGTCAATCGCCTGTCGGCCTCGGCCTCGGAGATTTTCGCTGGCGCCATGCAGGACTACCACCGCGCGCTGATCATCGGCGGCCAGACGTTCGGCAAAGGCACCGTGCAGACCATCCAGCCACTGAACCACGGCGAACTGAAACTGACCCTGGCGAAGTTCTACCGGGTTTCCGGGCAGAGCACCCAGCACCAAGGCGTATTGCCTGACATCGATTACCCGTCGATCATCGACACCAAGGAAATCGGTGAGAGCGCCCTGCCCGAAGCCATGCCGTGGGACACCATCCGGCCTGCAATCAAGCCGGCCGTGGATCCGTTCAAGCCGTACCTGGCCCAGCTGAAATCCGAGCATGACGCCCGCACAGCCCAAGACGCGGAGTTTGTGTTCATTCGCGACAAGCTGGCCCTGGCGCAGAAGTTGATGATGGAAAAAACCGTCACCCTCAACGAAGCCGAGCGCCGCGCGCAGCATGCCGACATCGAAGCCAAGCAACTGGCCATGGAAAACCTGCGTCGCAAGGCCAAGGGCGAGGAGCCGCTCAAAGAGCTGAAGAAGGAAGACGAAGACCTGATCACCGAGCCGGAAAAAACCAAGCCGGAAGACGACGCCTATCTGAGCGAAACCGGTCGGATCCTGCTCGATTACCTCAAGCTCAATACGGCGGTCGCCAAACATTGAGGTGATGGCCTTTTAATGGTGGTGCTCGTCGGAGTGTCATCAAACTGACATCAGTCTGTCGTGAAATACAGGACCGGGCGCACCCCAGCAGGGGTTGCGCCCAGTCCTTTTTTTATCGCCAGAGATCGCCATGACCACGACAGAACAGCTGAGTGCCTTGAGCTCAATCCTGAGTCAAAGCGGTTTGCACAGCCTGTTCCAACCGATCATCTGTCTTTCCGAACGACGCATCCTCGGCTACGAGGCCCTGACCCGTGGCCCGTCGAACAGCCCGCTGCACTCCCCCATCGCGTTATTGTCCGTGGCGCGCCAGGCCGGACGCCTCAGCGAACTGGAGCTGGCCTGCCGACGCAGCGCCTGCCAGCGCTTCAATGAACAGAAGCTGCCGGGCAAACTGTTCCTCAACGTCTCGCCAGAATCGCTGCTCGAATCGGCCCACCAGACCGGCCGCACCCTGCAGCTGTTACAGGACTTCGGCATTCCGCCCAGCCAGGTGGTTATCGAACTGACCGAACAAACGCCTATCGATGACTTCCAATTGCTGCAAACCGCCCTGCATCACTATCGAGCCATGGGTTTTTCCATTGCCCTGGATGACCTTGGTGCCGGGTATTCAAGCCTGCGGCTGTGGTCCGAATTGCGACCTGACTACGTGAAGATCGACCGGCATTTCATCGATGGCATTCACCAGGACGCACTCAAGCGTGAATTCGTCGGTTCCATTCTCAAGATCGCCCAGGCTTCACGGGCCCAGGTGATCGCCGAAGGGATCGAACTGCCGGAAGAGCTCGCCGTGTTGATCGAAATGGGCGTCGACCTGGTCCAGGGCTACTTGCTCGCCCGGCCCCAGGAGCATCCATCCCAGGACGCCAAGGCATTGATGCCCCGCCAGGACAGCGGCGTGGTGCCGTTGGGCGATGAAGTCAACGACCTCACTGCGCTGCTCAACGAACAACCGGCAGTCGCCCACGACACACCGACGGCAGCGGTACTGGAAGCGTTCCGGCGCCAGGCCAACCTCAATTCCCTGGCGGTGCTGGACGACCGTGACCAACCGTGCGGCATCGTCCATCGTCATTCGCTCTCGGATGCCCTGCTCAAGCCTTTCGCCACCGACCTGTTCGCTCGCAAGCCCATCAGCCGCCTGATGAGCGATGATTTCCTCGCCGTTGAACTGAGCCAGTCACTGCAACAAGTCAGCCGCCTCATCACCAGCCGCGCCCGCCAGCGCATCGAAGAAGACTTCATCATCACCCTCAACGGCGGCTACCTGGGCCTGGGCCGGGTGATCGACGTGCTCAAGCTCATCACCGAACTGAAGATCCAACAGGCGCGCTACGCCAACCCGCTGACTCTGCTGCCGGGCAACGTGCCCATCCAGCAGTGCCTTACGCGCCTGCTGCAGCAGCGCCAGGAGTCGGTGATCTGCTACGTCGACATCGACAGTTTCAAACCCTTCAACGACATCTACGGCTACGGTCGCGGTGACGAAGTCCTGCTGTGCCTGGCCCAATGCCTGAACGAACGCATTGACCCCAGCCGCGATTTCGTCGGCCACATCGGCGGCGACGACTTCCTGCTGGTCCTCGGCCCGGACGACTGGCGCAAGCGCCTGACCCAACTGCTGAGCGACTTCCAGAACCACTGCCGCCGCTTCTACCGGCCCGAGCATCTGGAAGCCGGATGTTTTACCGCGTTGAACCGACAGGGCATACGACAGGACTTCGCCTTGCTGTCGTTGTCGATCGGGGTGGTGCATCTGCGCGCCGAGGCCTGTTCAGAGCTGGATGCCAGCCAGTTGGCGGAAATGGCTTCGCAGGCCAAGCACCATGCCAAGGAGATCGTCGGGGGGAGTTTGTATCTGATTAACGGGCTAGTTGAGCAGGCGCCCGTGGCGGAGCTGGGTTTCTCAGCGTGAGCTTCAGGTGAAAAACCTGTGGGTGATAATCACGCTGTGAGTGATGATCATCCCGTGGCGAGGGAGCTTGCTCCCGCTGGGCTGCGTAGCAGACCCTCTGGGCAGCGCCTCGGTGTGCCTGGTTGATCGAGCAGACTGGTTTGGGGCGGCTTCGCCGCCCAGCGGGAGCAAGCTCCCTCGCCACGAACGATTTCAGGGTTCCTTGCTCTCGAGCGCCTTGAGCTTGATCTCGGCCAGCGGATGCCCGGCCTTCAGGGCCAAGGCCCACCAACGCGCCGCTTCGTCCGGATCCGGCGCCTTGGTGGTAGAGCCTGCCAGGCTGATGACGCCGACCTGGTAGGCGGCCTTGCCGTCACCGGCCAGTGCCGCCAGGCGGAGCAAGCGAATGCCCTCTTCCCGTGCGCCGAGCCCTTGGCCGCGAAATGTCAGGATATGCCCGTAGAAGCTCTGGGCGCCGACGTCGCCCAGGTTCGCCATGCGCGCAAACTGGCCTTCAAGCCAGGCCCAGCCACGGGGCTGCCGAACCAACCATGACCAATGGAACAGCCGGCGCGCCAGCCAATAACCGGCCCGAGCCTTGATCCGCCAGAGCACTCAGGCCTCCGCCGATTCGGGGTACTCGTATTCGAACACCCGGACCACTTCCGACGCATGCCAGGATGCGGCGGCGACGCCGTCGGAGGGGCCGGAAAAGCGCCCGAGGCGTTCAACACATTCGAAAAAACCGGTGCGTGGCAGGCGACTGGCCCCCTGACTGATGACCAACGAACTGCGCAGTGGCTGTTCGGCCCGGGCGTCCAGCGCCGCCAGGTGTTCGAGTGCGGCGGTCAATGTCTGCATGGCCGGGCTGGGCAGTTGCAAGCGCTCCAGCAAGGCGCGGTACGTCAATAAATGGCGCTGGCGACGCGCCTGGTCCAACTCACCCAACAACCCGTCCCAATGTTGCCGACTGATGCGTACACTCACGATTCATCCCTCCAACCCGGCACCGTCAGTTCCCAGGCCAGACTGCGCTTGATCGCGGCATCGGGCTGACGCTCGCCGCTTTCGATCATGGCCAGATAAGACGGGCTGATGCCTACCGTGCGGGCCAGCGCCTCGATGGCGATGCCCTTCCCTTCGCGCAAACTGCGTAATTGATCCAGGCCAGGGAGAACCTGGCCGGGTGCCGCCGCATGGCGGACCGTGGCTTCTTGCGGTGCTTGATTGATGCCGGCTGCCTTCAGCAGCGCCTGGTATTGATCCCACGGCAAAACCGCGTACTCGGGCTCTCCGTCGCGCGTGATTATTTGAATATCCATGATTACCCCGTAGGACAACGACACTTAGCTAGTAAGCTTTTTCTTGGAAGTGTAATCCTAATAGCAGCCAAGGTCGCGGGGCGATGAAATCTCGCGGGGAAACGGGCCAGATCAGCTTTTTTTCGGCCCTTGCAGCTGGAGTTGTTCCGGGGTGTCGGGAAGCCTTTCAACCCGCGCAAGTTTCTCCGGCGACTGCTGTTCGCGCCAGGCACGGAAGGCACCCAGCTCGTCGTCGAGGGTTTTCATGATCCAGGCCAGCACCGCAATGTCGTCGAACATGCCTAGCATGGGCAGCAAGTCCGGAATCGCATCCAGCGGGCTGAGGAAATACATGAGGCCCGCCACCACCGAGAGCATCGATTTGGCACTGACGGCGCGGTATTCGCCCCGCCAGTAAGCCAGGCATAGAGCCTGCAGCAGACGCAGGTCCTCCTTGAGCTTGCCGAGGCGACCGCCCTCCCGGGCGCCCTTGCTGGCAACGGCGAACAGCAGCGTGGGCAGTCTGCCGCGGGCCAGGAGCCGTCCCGCCAGGGGAAGAAATCGCGCGAAATTCCACGGGGCCTTCATTTTTTCTCCCACTGAAATGTTATCCACACAAATTGTGGATAACCTTGTGAACAGAGCTGCATTTCAACGCTGCGCCCCCCGTTTCATAAGGGCCTGGCTTAGATCGGGCGTTTTTTACTCACATAAATAAACGGCAACCACCTACCCGACGGGTCGACCGCATCCAGCACAGCGCTGTACTGCCTATGACTGTAGCTTGCCCTGCGCGTTCGGTTTTTTTGCCACGTCGAATGCCAGATACAAAAACGCCCCGCATGAGCGAGGCGTTTTCATCAAGACAGGCGCAATTACTTGGCTGCGCCTTCTTTTGCCGGATCCTTGATTGCCAGCAGTTCCAGGTCGAATACCAGGACCGAGTTGGCAGGGATCGCAGGGCTCGGGCTCTGGGCGCCGTAGGCCAGGTCGCTCGGGATGTACAGTTTGTACTTCTCGCCGACATGCATCAATTGCAGGCCTTCAACCCAACCCGGGATCACACCGCTGACCGGCAGGTCAATCGGGCTGCCACGCTCCACGGAGCTGTCGAACACAGTGCCGTTAGTCAACTTGCCGGTGTAGTGAACAGTCACCACGTCGGTCGGCTTAGGCTGCGCGCCGCTGGCCTTCTTGACCACTTCGTACTGCAGGCCGGAAGCGGTGGTGGTGACGCCGGCCTTCTTGCCATTTTCTTCGAGGAATTTCTTGCCGGCGGCTGCCGACTCTTCACTCATCTTGGCCATGCGCTCTTCGGCACGCTTTTGCAGCGCGGCAAAGGCTTCGACCAGCTCTTCGTCTTTCAGCTTCTGTTCTTTCTTGCCGACGGCATCTTCGATGCCCTGGGCAACTGCTTTGGAGTCCAGGTCATCCATACCTTCCTGAGCCAGGCTTTTGCCCATGTTCAGGCCAATACCGTAGGAAGCTTTCTGCGCCGGGGTTTTCAGCTCTACGCTGGTCTGCGAGTCACAACCCGCGAGTACCAGGCCAACCAGGGCTACCGCCGCCGCCAACCGATGCTGTTTCATGCTATTTCCTTGTTCATGCGCCTAAAGGGCAATCGAGTAAAGCCGCGAGCTTATCAGGCGGCCACGACCAATGGCTACCGGCATGTGAGCCACAAAGCGATGATAAGTTCAGGACGGCAAACGCTTTTTGATCCTCGGCAGATGAAGCATCTGTCATCTGTTATACACGGCCAGATCGGCCGCTACTCGTAGCGCGGGGTAATGGCCACTTGCCGGCCAAGCGGCGCTGAGGCATAAGGGCATATTAAAAAAACAAGGACGTAAACCGTGCGCCTCCTCTCTCGCTTTTTATTGCTGATCCTCGCGCTGGTCATCGTGGTCGTGGCCGTGGTGCTTTATTACGTGGCCAACCCGCGCCTGCCGGCCTACACGCCTGTCCAACAGGTGCACTACCTGGACCAATGGAGCGCCGCCGAGCGACAGACTTACTATTTCACGCCCCAGGGCACCCAGGTCAAAGGCCTGCGTTACGAGTGGTTCACCGCGCTTGAATTGCCGTTCTCGCAACAGCGCTTCGCCTCGCCGGACTACCTGGCGCGCTTCGGTTTTCTGGTCGATCCGGCGCAGAAAGCCACGCCACTGAACCCCGGCAACTTACCGGTGGGCTTCACCCGACACCAGAACGCCGGTAGTAACGAGCAATACCTCGACATTACCTGCGCCGCCTGCCACACCGGCGAATTGCATTTCAAGGGCCAGGCGATCCGGATCGATGGCGGCTCGGCCCAACACGTATTGCCATCGACTGTTCCGACATTGCGCGGCGGCAGTTTCGGACAGGCACTGGTGGCAAGTCTCGCCTCGACTTACTACAACCCATGGAAATTCGAACGCTTCGCCCGCCAGGTGCTGGGCAATGACTATGACGCTCGCCATGAAGAGTTGCGCAAGGACTTCAAGATTTCCCTGAATATGTTCCTGCGCACGGCCTGGAACGACACCCACCGCGGCCTCTACCCCACCGAGGAAGGGCCGGGCCGCACCGATGCCTTTGGCCGCATCGCCAATGCCAGCTTTGGCGATGCCATTTCGGCAGAAAACTACCGGGTCGCCAACGCACCGGTGGATTACCCACAGTTGTGGGAAATGTGGACGTTCGACTGGGTACAGTGGAACGGTTCGGCGCAGCAACCGATGGCCCGCAACGTCGGCGAGGCGCTGGGGGTTGGCGCCACGTTGAGTTTCTTCGATGCCCAGGGCAAGCCGCTGCAAGGCGATGCGCGCTACCCTTCCAGCGTGCGGGTGCGCGACCTGAACAAGATCGAAGAGACCTTGCAACTGCTCAAGCCACCCGTATGGCCGGAAGCGTTGCTGGGTTCGATTGACAAGCCTCTGGCGGCAAAGGGCAAGGCGTTGTTCGAAGAAAACTGCGCCGGCTGCCATGTGCCCAAAGTCGTCCAGGGACCTGACCGGCCGGTGCAACAGTTGCATATGCTGCCAGTGAAGGTGATCGGCACGGACCCGGGCACCGCGAACAATATTGCCGATCACCGTTTCAACCTGACCAGCCTGCAATGGGACCCGGCCGAACTGGCGAAGCTGGAAGTGCAACTGCACCCTGCCCCGACAGAGCCGCTGGACCTCAGCCAGATCTCGGTCGCCAAGGGGTTGGCCTACGTCACCGCATTTGTCGAAAACCGCGCTTACCGGGATGCCGGCGTCACGCCGGTGGAACGTCCGGCACTGGACGGTTTCGGGCTGCCCATCGGCGTCCGTGAATTACGCGCCTACAAGGCCCGGCCATTGGCCGGCGTCTGGGCAACACCGCCGTTCCTGCACAACGGCTCGGTGCCGACCATCTACCAGTTGCTCTCGCCGCAGGCCGAGCGGGCGACCACCTTTTATAAAGGCAGCTTCGAGTACGACCCGCGGCACCTGGGCTATCGCACCGAAGCGTTTGCCAATGCCTTCCTGTTCGACACCCGCATCACTGGCAACCATAACAGCGGCCATGAATTCCGCGCTGGCGAACGAGGCAATGGGGTCATTGGCCGTTTGCTGCAACCGCAGGAGCGCTGGGCGCTGCTGGAGTACTTGAAGGTGCTGGGCGGACCGCTGGAGTCGCAACTGTGATGATGAATCTTTCAGGTAAAAGGATTGCACCATGCTCATAAAGCTCTGGCTGCGCCTCGGCGCCTTTCTGGGCAAGACGCTCCTCTGGCTGCTGGGCATCGGCCTGCTCGGCTGGGCCGTGGCCACGGCCTGGTTCGCCTGGCAACACAGTGGGCCGGTCGCGGACAGGGAACAGATACCGGCCGGTGAAAGCGCCATGACCCAGGACATCATCCAGACCGCCATCCGCATCGTCGACCAGCACCGCGAAGGCACGCGCTACCTGCGCGATGCCCATGCCAAGGCCCACGGCTGCGTGATGGCCGAAGTCCAGGTGCCCGGCGATCTGCCGGCACCGTTGCGCCAGGGCGTATTCGCCGAACCGGGCAAGACCTGGCAGGCGACGATCCGCCTGTCCAACGGCAACGCTTATCCACAGTTCGACAGCCTGCGCGATGCACGAGGCATGGCCATCAAGCTGCTGGATGTGCCTGGCAAGCAATTGCTCGCTGACCGGCAATCGCAGGGCGAGCAGGACTTCGTGATGTTCAATCATCCGAACTTCTTTGTCAGCGATGTCGCCGAATACCGTCAGAACGTGGCGGCCCAGGCTGACGGAAAAAAGGCGATGGCTTTCTTTCCGAGCCTGGACCCACGCAGTTGGCAGATCCGTCATCTGTTCATCGCCCTGGCGACACTCTCCCCGCCTCCGGCGAGCCCGACCCAGACCACTTATTTCTCGGTATCGCCGTACAAGTTCGGCGCGGCCAATGCCAAGTTTCGCGTCGCGCCGGATCCGGACAACTGCCCAGCCTACACTCTGCCCAAGCAGAACCAGGACCTGCCGAATTTCTTGCGCAGCGCACTGACTCAGCAGTTATCCACAGACCGCGTGCCAGCCTGTTTTGTGCTCCAGATCCAGCGTCAGGACCCGGGCAAATACATGCCGATCGAAGACACCAGTATCGAGTGGCGGGAAAGCGATGCGCCATTCGAGACGGTGGCGCGGATCAAGGTGCCGGCCCAGGATTTCGATACACCCAAGCTGAACCTGGCCTGCGACAACCTGTCGTTCAATCCGTGGTTTGGGCTCGAGGCGCATCGGCCGATTGGCGGTATCAACCGTTTGCGTAAAGCGGTGTATGAGGCGGTCAGCGATTATCGGCATAGTCGGAATGCTGAGCAGTAGGTGGTGGGTGTGGTGTGGTGTGGTGTGTATATCCGTTTCTGCGGTAACGGCTGCTTATGGTTTCGCCCTTACGGCGAGTCACTTTCAAAAAGCGTGAAAGTAACCAAAGCGCTTTTGCCCCACCACTCGGTGCCTCGCTAAGGCTCGGCATGCCCGCACTCCGGCATTGCTCCGTGGGCCCGCCGCGAAGGGCCGTCCCTGGCCCAGCGCGGCTATCCCGGCATCCATGCCGGGATGCCCACTCCACAATGCCTGCGTTCGGCCATCGTGGTTAACGGGGCGCCCGAGATCAACGTCCACCGCGAGGCGGCCTTCGAGCCGACCTGGTTTTGGTTGACCGTGTTCATCCTGTGGGAGACACCTGTGGGAGCGAGCCTGCTCGCGAAGGCGGTGGCATGGTTGATGAAGACGCTGGATGTGTGCCGGCCTCTTCGCGGGCAAGCCCACTCCCACAGTTGGCTCTGCGTTCGGCCATGGATTTGCAGGCACCACAACACACCTGTGGGAGCGATCCAGCTCGCGATGGCGGTGGCATGGTCGATGAAGATGCTGGACGTGCCGGCCTCTTCGTGGGCAAGCCCACTCCCACAGTTGGCTCTGCGTCAGGCCACGGATTTATAGGCGCCACAACACACCTGTGGGAGCGAGCTTGCTCGCGATGGCGGTGGCATGGTTGATGAAGATGTTGGATGTGCCGGCCTCTTCGCGGGCAAGCCCACTCCCACAGTTGGCTCTGCGTTCGGCCATGGATTTGCAGGCACCACAACACACCTGTGGGAGCGATCCTGCTCGCGATGGCGGTGGCATGGTCGATGAAGATGCTGGACGTGCCGGCCTCTTCGTGGGCAAGCCCACTCCCACAGTTGGCTCTGCGTCAGGCCAAGGATTTGTAGGCGCCACAACACACCTGTGGGAGCGAGCCTGCTCGCGATGGCGGTGGCATGGTTGATGAAGATGTTGGATGTGCCAGCCTATTCGCGAGCAGGCTCGCTCCCACAATTGGCCCTGCGTTCGGCCATGGATCTGTAGGCGACACAATGCACCTGTGGGAGCGAGCCTGCTCGCGATGACGGTGGCATGGTTGATGAAGATGTTGGATGTGCCGGCCTCTTCGTGGGCAAGCCCACTCCCACAGTTGGCTCCGCGTTCGGCCATGGATTTGTAGGCGACACAACGCACCTGTGGGAGCGAGCCTGCTCGCGAAGGCGGTGGCATGGTCGATGAAGATGTCGAATGTGCCGGCTTTTTCGCGAGCAGGCTCGCTCCCACAGTTGGATCGGAGTACGACTGGGAGAGCGAGGCCGGCTTTAAGGCCGCCTCGCGGTGGACGTTGATTTCGGCGCCCCATTAACCACGCTGGCCGAACGCAGGCATTGCGCAGTGGGCACCTCGGCATGGATGCCGAGGTAGCCGCGCTGGGCCAGGGACGGCCCTTCGCGGCGGGCCCACGGAGCAATGCCGGAGTGAGGGCACACCGAGCCTAGGCGAGGTGCCGAGTGGTGGGGCAGAAGCGTTTTGCTTACTTTTACGCTTCATAAAAGTGAGTCGCTGTAAAAGCGAAACAGCCAGCGGCCATTACCGCAGAAACGGATATACACACCACACTGAGAAAGACAGATATCGAAAGCAAAAAAAACGGCGCCTTCCATCTCTTAAAGGAAAAGCGCCGCTTCTGGCGGGTATCTGGCGTTCAGCGTTCCAGATACCAAATATGGCGCAGCGGACGGGACTCGAACCCGCGACCCCCGGCGTGACAGGCCGGTATTCTAACCGACTGAACTACCGCTGCGCGTAACATTGAAAGTCTGGTGGGTGATGACGGGATCGAACCGCCGACATTCTGCTTGTAAGGCAGACGCTCTCCCGGCTGAGCTAATCACCCTGCACTTTCGATGCGGGGCGCATTCTCTCACAGTTTTTTATAACGTGCTGATTTAATTGATAAATCCAGCAAAAAAATGTGATTCCCACGCACCACAGAAACTCCAGACAGCAAAAAGCCCGCGTTAGCGGGCTTTCTGTGGTGACCTGGCGTTCAGTGTTCCAGGTTACCGAATATGGCGCAGCGGACGGGACTCGAACCCGCGACCCCCGGCGTGACAGGCCGGTATTCTAACCGACTGAACTACCGCTGCGCATAACACTTGAAGCGAATGGTGGGTGATGACGGGATCGAACCGCCGACATTCTGCTTGTAAGGCAGACGCTCTCCCGGCTGAGCTAATCACCCTTCGCTTTCGGTGTGGCGCGCATTCTACGGAGCACTTCCTAAGCTGGCAAGCACTTTTTAATTTAATTTTTTCAGGCCTTCCAAAGGCTTAGCGAAGGGTTGGCCTATGGCGCCGCGAAGAGAATAATGCCCCCCTTTGTATAAAGGAGAGACTCACCCCATGTGGTTCAAGAACCTGCTTATCTATCGCCTGACCCAAGATCTGCCTGTTGATGCCGAGGCGTTGGAAACTGCACTGGCGAGCAAACTGGCACGCCCCTGTGCAAGCCAGGAGCTGACCACTTACGGTTTCGTCGCGCCATTTGGCAAAGGCGAAGACGCCCCCCTGGTGCATGTCAGCCAGGACTTTTTGCTGATTGCCGCACGCAAGGAAGAACGCATCCTGCCAGGCAGCGTCGTCCGTGACGCGGTCAAGGAAAAGGTCGAAGAGATCGAAGCCGAGCAGATGCGCAAGGTCTATAAAAAGGAACGGGACCAGATCAAGGATGAAATCATCCAGGCCTTCCTGCCTCGCGCTTTCATCCGCCGTTCGTCCACGTTCGCCGCGATCGCGCCGAAACAGGGCCTGATCCTGGTCAACTCGGCCAGCCCGAAACGCGCCGAAGACCTGCTTTCGACCCTGCGCGAAGTCATCGGCACGCTGCCGGTGCGCCCGCTGACAGTGAAGACGGCCCCGACCGCGATCATGACCGACTGGGTCAAGACCCAGAAAGCCGCAGACGATTTTTTCGTGCTGGACGAATGCGAACTGCGCGATACCCATGAAGATGGCGGCATCGTCCGTTGCAAGCGCCAGGACCTGACCAGCGACGAAATCCAGCTGCACCTGAACACCGGCAAGGTGGTGACGCAACTGTCGCTGGCCTGGCAAGACAAGTTGTCTTTCGTGCTCGACGACAAAATGGTGGTCAAGCGCCTGAAGTTCGAAGACCTGCTGCAAGACCAGGCGGAACAGGACGGCGGCGACGAAGCCCTCGGCCAACTGGACGCCAGCTTCACCCTGATGATGCTGACGTTCGGCGAGTTCCTGCCGGCGCTGGTCGAAGCGTTGGGTGGTGAAGAGATTCCGCAAGGGATCTAAAAGTAGCGGATAGCCCCTGTGGGAGCGAGCCTGCTCGCGAAAGCGGTATGACAGCCACAGCGATGTTGACTGACACCCCGCTTTCGCGAGCAGGCTCGCTCCCACACGGGTATCCGGTGTTTTTTATAATAAGGATCAGATCATGCGTGCACTGGCTGCATTGAGCCGCTTCGTCGGCAATACGTTCGCTTACTGGGTGTTGCTGTTCGCCGTCGTGGCGTTCTTTCTGCCGACCTGGTTCATCGGTCTCAAAAGCGCCATTGTGCCGCTGCTGGGCCTGGTGATGTTCGGCATGGGCCTGGCACTGAAGCTGGAAGACTTTGCCGAAGTGGCTCGTCGCCCTGGACGGGTGGCCCTGGGGGTGATTGCCCAGTTCGTGATCATGCCGGGGACAGCATGGCTGCTTTGCCAGGTATTCAGCCTGCCGCCCGAAATCGCCGTCGGCGTGATTCTGGTGGGTTGCTGCCCGAGCGGCACATCCTCCAACGTGATGACCTGGCTCGCCCGCGGTGACCTGGCCCTGGCCGTGGCGATTTCCGCCATCACCACCCTGCTTGCCCCGCTGCTGACCCCGACGCTGATATGGCTGCTGGCCTCGGCCTGGCTACCGGTATCGTTCTCGGCATTGTTCTGGTCGATACTGCAAATTGTCTTGCTGCCCATCGCACTGGGTATCGTTGCCCAACGTTTGTTGGGTGCGCGGGTCCGTCATGCCGTAGAGGTGCTGCCGCTGGTATCGGTGGTCAGTATCGTGATCATCGTTGCGGCGGTGGTGGCAGCCAGCCAAGCAAAGATCGCTGAGTCCGGCCTGCTGATCATGGCGATCGTGATCCTGCATAACAGCTTCGGCTACCTGTTGGGGTATTTCACCGGTCGCCTTTTCGGGTTGCCGTTGGCCCAACGCAAGACGTTGTCGCTGGAAGTCGGTATGCAGAACTCCGGCCTCGGTGCGGCATTGGCCAGCGCGCACTTTTCGCCGCTGGCGGCAGTGCCCAGCGCGCTGTTCAGCGTCTGGCACAACATTTCCGGCGCCCTGCTCTCGACCTGGTTCCGGCGCATGAGCGAAAAACAGGACCGCGAAGAGCTCGCCCGACAAACCGCGGACTGACCGAAGGACTTGACCGAATAGTCAGCATTGGGCACTCTTGCGCCCAATGTGGGGACGACCCCGCAATGCCGTGAAGTTTTTATCCGGGGACGACCCCATCCATCGATGAGGTGTGTGATGTCCTGGATCATTCTGTTTTTCGCCGGCCTGTTCGAAGTCGGCTGGGCTGTCGGCCTGAAGTACACCGACGGCTTCAGCCGCCCGCTCCCTACCGCACTGACAATCGCCGCCATGGCGATCAGCCTCGGCCTGCTCGGCCTGGCGATGAAGGAGCTGCCGCTGGGCACCGCCTATGCCATCTGGACCGGGGTCGGTGCCGTGGGCACGGTGATCGCCGGGATCATCCTGTTTGGCGAGTCGATGGCGCTGATTCGCCTGGCCAGCGTTGCGCTGATCATAGCCGGGCTGGTCGGGCTCAAGGTCAGCGCTTAAGCCACTACACCTTCGCGAGCAGGCTCGCTCCCACATTAGATCAAATGCCTTTGTGGGAGCGAGCTTGCTCGCGATTGCGGTCTGTCAGCAACATCAATGTCGACAGGTATATGGCCATCGCGAGCAAGCTCGCTCCCACAGGTTTTTGGTTTATCTGACCGCCCCGCGCAACTCCCCGACTAACGCCTGCAATTTCGCCGGCTCCGCCGCCTCGACCGCCACCGCCGTCCCCGCCACCAGCGTCACCCGCGACCAGAACCGCCGAAACAGTCCCTTGCTCGGATCACGGCTGAAAAAGCTGCCCCACAAGCCCTGCAATGCCAAGGGAATCACCGGCACCGGGGTTTCCTGCAGGATGCGCGTCAGCCCGCTCTTGAACTCGTTGATCTCACCGTCGGCGGTCAACTTTCCTTCAGGGAAGATGCACACCAGCTCACCGTCCTTAAGGTACTGGGCGATGCGGCTGAAGGCTTTTTCATAGATGTGGATATCCTCCTGGCGCCCGGCAATCGGAATGGTCCCGGCGGTGCGGAAGATGAAGTTCAGGATCGGCAGGTTGTAGATTTTGTAGTACATCACAAAACGAATCGGCCGACGCACCGCGCCACCAATCAGCAAGGCATCGACAAACGATACGTGATTGCACACCAGCAACGCTGCGCCCTCATCCGGGATCGCTTGCAGGTTGCGATGCTCCACGCGGTACATGGAATGGCTGAGCAGCCAGATCATGAAACGCATGCTGAACTCGGGGACGATCTTGAAGATGTAGGCGTTGACGCCGATGTTCAGCAGCGACACCACCAGGAACAGCTGCGGGATCGACAGCTTGGCCAGGCTCAGCAGGACGATGGAAACGATCGCCGAGACCACCATGAACAAGGCGTTGAGAATGTTGTTGGCGGCGATCACTCGCGCCCGCTCGTTTTCAACGGTGCGCGACTGGATCAATGCATACAGCGGCACGATGTAGAAACCGCCAAAGATACCTAGCCCGAGGATATCGATCAGCACCAGCCAGGCGTGGCCGAAACCTAGAATTTGCAGCCAGCCATGGCCGTCGACGCTGGCGGGGATTCCACCGGAATGCCACCACAACAGCAAGCCGAACACCGTCAGCCCGAACGAACCGAACGGCACCAGGCCGATCTCCACTTTGCGCCCCGAGAGCCTTTCGCAAAGCATCGAGCCCAGGGCGATCCCCACCGAAAACACCGTCAGGATCAGCGTCACGACGGTTTCGTCGCCGTGCATCCATTCCTTGGCATAGGCCGGAATCTGCGTGAGATAGATCGCGCCGACAAACCAGAACCAGGAATTGCCGACAATCGAGCGGGATACCGCCGGGGTCTGCCCGAGGCCCAGCTTCAGGGTCGCCCAGGACTGGCTGAAAATGTTCCAGTTCAAGCGCATCTGCGGCGAGGCTGCCGCCGCCCGCGGAATGCCGCGGCTGGCCAGGTAGCCGGCCACGGCGATGCCGACAATCGCCACCGACACCACGGGCGCGTAATTGGCCGAGGACATCATGATCCCGGCGCCGATGGTGCCGGCAAGGATCGCCAGGAACGTCCCCATCTCCACCAGGCCGTTGCCGCCGACCAGTTCATCCTCGCGCAGGGCTTGCGGCAGTATCGAATACTTCACCGGCCCGAACAGCGCCGAGTGCGTGCCCATGGCGAACAGCGCCACCAGCATCAGCCACAGATGATCAAACAGGAAACCCACCGCGCCGACCGCCATGATCGCGATTTCGCCAAGCTTGATCAGGCGAATCAACGCATCCTTGGCGAACTTTTCGCCGAACTGGCCCGCCAGCGCCGAGAACAGGAAGAACGGCAGGATGAACAGCAGCGCGCACAGATTGACCCAGATCGAGCGATCACCCTCGATGGTCAATTTATAGAGAATGGCGAGGATCAGCGACTGCTTGAAGATATTGTCGTTGAACGCGCCGAGGGACTGCGTGATGAAGAACGGCAGGAAACGCCGCGTGCGAAGCAAGGTGAACTGCGAGGGGTGACTCATCTTCCATGTTCCTGAGTGGCTTGGACGCTTATTGGAATGACGCTTTTTCGATCCAGGCCACACATTACCTGTCTTTGACGATTATTTCCCCAGCCCCGCAATACAAGGCGACACGAACAACTCACCGTGCCAGGCGCCCAGCACCGTGCGCCGAGCGACGATCAGCCACATCACCGCCAGCATCACCACCAATGCGCAACCCAGCAGGTTGAAAAATACCAGCCCCAGCACGCTCGCCAGTTTCAGCGTGGTCAGTGCGTACACGCCCAAGGGAAAGGTGAAACCCCACCAGCCGAGATTGAACGGGATGCCTTCGCGCAGATAGCGCCCGGTGATCAACAGCGCCATCAACACCCACCACAAACCCAAGCCCCACAGGGTGATGCCGGCCACCAGCCCCAGCCCCGAGGCAACCTCGCCCACGCCCGGCAAGCCATTGGCGGCGAAAATCATCGGGGCCTCGCCTCCCAGCAGCAACATGCCCAGGGCGCCCGTGCCGATAGGGCCGAGGGCCAGCCAGCTCGAAGCGGCCATGTTTTCATGCGGCAGTTTGTGCAGGGCCATGCGCAGCAGCAGGATGGTCAGAATGCTGAACGCCACCGGTAGTGAAAATGCCCACAACACGTAGCTGGTAACCAACGTGACCAGCTGCGCATGGGCGTCGCCAAGGTGTGGCGCCAGCAACCCGCCACTGGCAGCGGCCACCTCGGCGGCCACCACGGGCAACAGCCACACGGCGGTCATCTGGTCGATGCGGTGCTCCTGGCGGGTGAACATCAGGAACGGAATCAGCACGCCGCAGGCCAGCGACATCGCCACGTCGATCCACCACAACACCTCTGCCACCGCCACCACGCCATCCCCCCAGCGCGGCAACCCGAACACCAGAAAGCCGTTGATGATCGTCGCCAGGCCCATGGGAATGGTGCCGAAAAACATCGAGACCGTTGAATGGCCGAAAACTCGCCGGGCCTCGTTGAAAAAAAGCACCCAGCGAGCGCTGTACAACCCGGTGAACAGTGCAAACAGGAAAATGTTGAACAACCACAGCCCTTCAGCAAATGCGTGCAATCCGGCATTGCCGCCTGGCACTTGCGCCAAGGCCAATGCCAGCACGCCAGTCCCCATGGTGGCGGCGAACCAGTTCGGGGTGAATTGTCGGACGACCTCCAAGGGTCCGGCCAAGTGGCTCAGCGGGCGTAAACGGTTTTTCGCAGCGCAGCAAGTCATGGTCAATCCTCGTTATCGGATGAGGTAAAGCCATGCTAGAACTGAAAAGAATATCTATATAACGGGTAATTTCTCTATATCTATTCTGTTTTACAGATAAACCCTCACGATCCCACCCCCTCCGCCAGCGGTTCTGCAGGCTGGCGCAGCAAGCCCGCCAGCGCACCGACTGCCATCACAATCAGCACGGCGCCGTAGCCATCGGTGGTCGGAATCAGCCCGAAAATACGCGTGAGGTTTCCCGCCAGCAACGAAGGCAGGCTGAAGGCCAGGTAACTGAGCACGTAGAACGCCGACATCAGGCCGGCCCGTTCGTGGGGCAAGGCCAGCGGCATGATGCTGCGCAGGGCGCCGAGGAATCCGGCGCCAAAACCGCTGCCAGTGATCAAGGTGCCAATGAAAAACCACGGCAGACTGGCCGTGTGTACGGCCGTCAATACCAGGCCCAGGCCGAGCACCAACAGGCTGGCGCCAAGCCGCAGCATCGTTCTTGCCGCCCGGTTACGCAGCGTGTAGATCGACAAGGCACCACTGAGGGTGAGCACAGCCACCAGCGCGCCGCCTATCAGGTTCGATGTCGAACCGGTCGCGGCCCGCACCAGTGATGGCGCCAGGGACAAATAGAATCCCCCGACCGCCCAAGCCGCCAGGTCCAGAGGCAATATCAGCCACAAGGCGCGCCGGGCCTGGACAGGTACATGCAAAGTCGGGCGCAACGATCGCCAGGCCCCGGGCTGCGGGCTTACGCTTTCCGCCAGGCGCCACAGATAAATCGCCTGGAGGAGAAACAATGCCAGCAGCAGCCAATACGTCAATTGCAGCGGCATCGGCGCGAACTCAGCCAGCAGGCCGCAGCCCATCGCGCCACACGCCATGCCGAGCAATGGCGCCACGCTGGTGATCAGCGGCCCCTGCTGACGATCGAAGTCCAGCAACGCCGCCCCCAATACACTGGTGGCCATTCCGGTGGCAAAACCTTGAATCAAACGCGCACCGATCAACCAGGCGACGCTGTCGGCGTTGATAAACAGCAGCATCGCCAGCATGTTGAGCAGCAATGCCGCAAAGATCACCGGCTTGCGACCGAGATAATCCGACAGCGAACCGACGACCAGCAAAGCCGCCAGCAGACTGAACGCGTACACGCCGAAGATCAGTGTCAGGATCGCCGGGGAAAACTGCATATGTTCCTGGTAGAGGTGGTACAACGGCGTCGGCGCGCTGGACGCCGCCAGGAAGCCGAGCAAGGTGAGCGCCAGAAATATCAGGCTGGCGCGGGTCGAAGCTGGACGAGACATGGGCACGCTCCACAAGGCATTCACAAAAGCTAATTTTTTGCTTTTGTGGAGTGTGCTACTGGCATGCGCTTAAAGCAAATTCTTTGTGTTAAGGTCCGATTCATGGCTATTAAAGAAGGTTTACGCCCCGGCGGCAGAAGCGCCCGGGTTCAAGAGTCGATTCATTCGGCCGTTCGCGCGTTATTGCAGGAGCAGGATCGCGCCAGCCTGACCGTGCCGCAAATCGCCGCGCGTGCCGGGGTGACGCCATCCACCATTTATCGCCGTTGGGGCGACTTGCAAGCGCTGCTGGCGGATGTCGCCATCGCACGCATGCGCCCGGACGGCGAGCCGGCCAATACCGGCAGCCTGCGCGGCGACTTGCGCGCCTGGGCCGAGCAGTATCTGGACGAAATGAGTTCCGAGCCCGGCCGCAACATGATGCGCGACATCCAGGCCTGCGCCACGCCGGGCTATTGCGTGGGCATTATCAGCGGTCAGTTGCAGATTATCCTGGACCGCTATCCCGATGAGCCGAATCCGGGCATCGAGCGGTTGGTGAATGTGATCGTGGCGCCGACGGTGTTTCGTATCCTCTTTGCCACTGCACCGCTGGAGGTCGAGGAGTTGTATCGGTTGGTTGACATAGCGTTGGGTCAGTGAAACCGCCATCGCGAGCAAGCTCGCTCCCACATTGGAGCTGCGGCGTACACAAATATTGCCTTCAATGGGAACCAGTGTGGGAGCGAGCTTGCTCGCGATGAGGCCGGCAACAGCGCCACAAAACAGAAGCGATCACCCCAACCGCGACACCCCCCCCCCCCGCCCCGACCTTGGTCGACACTGACGAACCCGAGCGGGCATGCGAGACTGTCGTGCCGGGCCCGAGCCCGGGGATATTTGTCCGGGAGTTTCCATGTCGCTGTCCAGCGGGCTGATTGCCGTTGTCGCCTTGGCCTATATGGCCATCATGTTTGCCATCGCCTTCTACGGCGACCGACGCAGCACGCCGTTGCCGCCGCGCGTGCGGGCCTGGGTCTACAGCCTGTCGCTGGCGGTCTATTGCACCAGCTGGACCTTCTTTGGCGCCGTGGGCCAGGCCGCCGAACAGCTCTGGTCGTTCCTGCCGATTTACCTCGGGCCGATCCTGCTGCTGGTGTTCGCACCGTGGGTCCTGCAGAAAATGGTGATGATCAGCAAGCAGGAGAACATCACCTCCATCGCCGACTTCATCGCCGCCCGCTACGGCAAGTCGCAGTCCCTGGCAATTGTGGTCGCCCTGATCTGCCTGGTCGGCGTGCTGCCCTACATCGCCTTGCAGCTCAAGGGCATCGTGCTCGGCGTGAACCTGCTGATCGGCGCCGGCGCCGACGCCATGGGCACCCGGGCCCAGGACACCGCCCTGATCGTCTCGCTGATCCTGGCGCTGTTCACCATCGTCTTCGGTACCCGCAACCTGGACGCCACCGAGCACCATCGCGGCATGGTGCTGGCGATTGCCTTCGAGTCGCTGGTCAAGCTGTTCGCCTTCCTGGCCGTCGGCGCGTTTGTCACGTTTGGCCTCTATGACGGTTTTGATGACCTGTTCAACCAGGCGATGCTGGCGCCCCGCCTGGAGCAATACTGGAAGGAAACCATCAACTGGCCGTCCATGGTCGTGCAAACCGGCGTGGCGATGATGGCGATCATCTGCCTGCCCCGGCAATTCCATGTGACCGTGGTCGAGAACATCGACCCGCAGGACCTGCGCCTGGCCAAGTGGGTGTTTCCCGCGTACCTGGCGCTGGCCGCGCTGTTCGTGGTGCCGATCGCCCTGGCCGGGCAGATGATGTTGCCCAGTTCGGTGCTGCCGGATTCGTTCGTCATCAGCCTGCCGCTGGCCCAGGCCCACCCGGCCCTGGCGGTGCTGGCGTTCATCGGCGGCGCGTCGGCCGCCACCGGCATGGTGATCGTGGCGAGTGTCGCCCTGTCGACCATGGTTTCCAACGACATGCTGCTGCCCTGGCTGTTGCGCCGCAACAACGCCGAGCGGCCCTTCGAGGTGTTCCGCCAGTGGATGCTGTCGGTACGCCGGGTGAGCATCGTCGTGATCCTGCTGCTGGCTTACGTCAGTTACCGGCTGCTGGGGTCGACGGCGAGCCTGGCGACCATCGGCCAGATCGCTTTCGCCGCCGTGACTCAGCTGGCGCCCGCGATGCTCGGCGCGCTGTACTGGAAACAGGCGAACCGACGCGGCGTGTTCGCCGGTCTCGCCACGGGAATTTTCCTCTGGTTTTATACGCTGGTGCTGCCGATCGCCGCCCACAGCCTGGGCTGGTCACTGAGCAGTTTTCCCGGCCTTGCCTGGCTGCACGGCAACCCGCTGGACCTGCCGATTACTCCGCTGACGCAAGGGGTGGTTTTGTCCCTGGCCGGCAATTTCATCCTGTTCGCCTGGGTCTCGGTGTTGTCCCGCACCCGCGTGTCGGAGCACTGGCAGGCCGGGCGCTTCATCGGCCAGGAAATCAGCGCCCGCCCCAACCCTCGTTCGATGCTCGCGGTACAGATCGACGATCTGCTGCAACTGGCCGCCCGGTTCGTCGGCGAAGAGCGCGCGCGGCAGAGCTTCATCCGTTTCGCCTACCGCCAGGGCAAAGGTTTCAACCCGAGCCAGAACGCCGACAGCGAATGGATCGCCCACACTGAGCGCCTGCTGGCCGGTGTGCTGGGGGCCTCTTCGACGCGGGCGGTGGTGAAGGCGGCAATTGAAGGGCGGGAGATGCAACTGGAGGACGTCGTGCGGATCGCCGACGAAGCGTCCGAGGTGCTGCAGTTCAATCGCGCGCTGCTGCAAGGGGCTATCGAAAACATTACCCAGGGCATCAGCGTGGTGGACCAGTCCCTCAGGCTGGTGGCCTGGAATCGTCGCTACCTGGAGCTGTTCAATTACCCCGACGGACTGATCAGCGTCGGCCGGCCGATCGCCGACATCATCCGCTACAACGCCGAACGCGGCCTCTGCGGGCCCGGCGAGGCCGAGGTCCATGTCGCCCGCCGCCTGCACTGGATGCGCCAGGGCCGCGCGCATACCTCGGAACGGCTGTTCCCCAACGGCCGGGTGATCGAGCTGATCGGCAACCCGATGCCCGGTGGCGGCTTTGTCATGAGTTTCACTGACATCACCGCGTTCCGCGAAGCCGCCCAAGCCTTGACCGAGGCCAACGAAGGGCTGGAGCAACGGGTGGCCGAGCGCACCCGGGAACTGTCGCAGCTGAACCTGGCGCTGACCGAGGCCAAGAGCACCGCAGAAGCCGCCTATCAGTCCAAGACCCGCTTCCTTGCCGCCGTCAGCCATGACCTGATGCAACCCCTGAATGCCGCGCGGCTGTTCTCCGCCGCGCTGTCCCACCAGCATGACAGCCTGCCCGGCGAAGCCCGGCAACTGGTGCAGCACCTGGACAGCTCGCTGCGTTCGGCGGAGGACCTGATCACCGACCTGCTCGACATCTCCCGCCTGGAGAACGGCAAGATTAACCCCGATCGCAAGCCCTTCGTGCTCAACGACCTGTTCGATACCCTGGGTGCCGAATTCACCGTGCTGGCCCAGGAGCAAGGGCTCAAGTTTCGCGTTCGTGGCTCGCGCCTGCGGGTCGACAGCGACATCAAGCTACTCCGGCGGATCTTGCAGAACTTCCTCACCAATGCCTTCCGCTACGCCAAAGGTCCTGTGCTGCTGGGCGTTCGCCGCCGCCAGGGCGAGCTGTGCCTGGAGGTCTGGGATCGCGGCCCCGGCATCGCCGAAGACAAACAGCAGGTCATTTTCGAAGAGTTCAAGCGCCTCGACAGCCATCAGACCCGTGCCGAAAAAGGCCTCGGCCTGGGCCTGGCAATCGCCGATGGCCTGTGCCGCGTGCTTGATCACAGGTTGCGCGTGCGTTCCTGGCTGGGGCGCGGCAGCGTGTTCAGTGTCAGCGTGCCGTTGGCCAGCACCCAGGCCGCTGCTCCCAGTGCCGCGCCCGAACCCAACGGCCAATTGCCGAGCGGGGCCCAGGTGCTGTGTGTGGACAATGAAGACAGTATCCTGATCGGCATGAGCAGTTTGCTGACGCGTTGGGGGTGCCAGGTCTGGACCGCGCGCAACCGCGAAGAGTGCGAGCGCTGGCTCGCCCAGGGCGGGCGGCCGCAACTGGCCCTGGTGGATTTTCATCTGGACGACGGCGAGACGGGCACCGAGCTGATGGCCTGGCTGCGCACGCGCCTGGGCGAACCGGTGCCGGGGGTGGTGATCAGCGCCGACGGCCGGCCGGAGACGGTGGCGCAAGTGCACGCGGCGGGGTTGGACTACCTGGCCAAACCGGTGAAGCCGGCGGCGTTGCGGGCGTTGTTGAGCCGGCATTTGCCGTTGTGATCAAGGGGGCACGGTCTCCTGTGGCGAGGGAGCTTGCTCCCGCTTGAGTGCGCAGCACTCATAAAAGAGGGGCCGCTGCGCAGCCCAGCGGGAGCAAGCGCCCTCGCCACGGGGGGGGGCGCTTTCAGGCCTTGAGAAGTGCTTCAGCCTCGGGTGTCCGTGCTGGGTTCTTCCGCCACCTCAGGCAACCCATCCACATCCGCCATCGCGCGCTCCAGCAGCTCCGTCGGCAAGCTCTTGCTCGCCCGGGCGCCGAGCAGCTTCAGTTGTTCGCTGCGGCTGATCAGGTTGCCGCGCCCTTCCGTCAGCTTGTTGCGCGCAGCGCTGTAGGCTTTGTCCAGTTGCTGCAGGCGGTTGCCGATTTCATCGAGGTCCTGGATGAACAGGACGAACTTGTCGTACAGCCATCCGGCGCGCTCGGCAATTTCCCGGGCGTTCTGGCTCTGGCGCTCCTGTTTCCACAAGCTGTCGATGACCCGCAATGTCGCCAGCAATGTCGTCGGGCTGACGATCACGATGTTGCGGTCGAAGGCTTCCTGGAACAGCGTCGGCTCGGCTTGCAACGCGGCGGAAAACGCGGCCTCGATCGGCACGAACAGCAACACGAAATCCAGGCTGTGCAGACCGTCCAGGCGCTTGTAGTCCTTGCCGGCCAAGCCCTTGACGTGGGCTCGCAACGACACGACATGCTGCTTGAGGGCGAGCTGGCCGATGGCGTCATCTTCGGCGGCGACGTATTGCTGGTAAGCCGTGAGGCTGACCTTCGAATCGACTACTACCTGTTTATCGCCGGGCAGGTAAATCAACACGTCCGGCTGGAAACGCTCACCGTCCGGGCCCTTGAGGCTGACCTGCGTCTGGTATTCGCGGCCCTTCTCCAGGCCTGCGTGTTCGAGCACCCGCTCGAGGATCAGTTCGCCCCAGTTGCCCTGGGTTTTCTGCCCCTTGAGGGCGCGGGTAAGGTTGGTGGCTTCATCGCTCAGGCGCAGGTTCAGTTGCTGCAAGCGCTCAAGCTCCTTGCCCAAGGAAAACCGCTCGCGAGCCTCGGCCTGATAGCTTTCCTCGACGCGTTTCTCGAACGACTGGATGCGCTCCTTCAGCGGATCGAGCAGTTGTCCCAGACGCTGCTGGCTGGTTTCGGCGAAGCGCTGTTCACGTTCGTCGAAGATTTTTCCGGCCAGCTCGGCGAACTGCGCCCGCAACTCGTCGCGCGAACCTTGCAGGTCGTTGAGGCGCTGCTGATGGCTTTCTTGCTGCTCGCGCAATTCGGCGTGCAACGAAGCCGCCTGGGCATCGAGCCGCCGCAGTTCCGCTTCCTTGTTGGCCCGTTCGAGATTCCAGGCGTGGGCCGCGTCCCGAGCATTGTCGCGCTCGATCTGCAGCAATTCGACTTCGCGACTGGCCGCCGCGAGCTCGGCCTGTTTGGCGGCATTGGCCTGGCTCAGGTCACTGATTTCGTCGCGGCAGGCATCCAGCTGGGCGTTCAACCCATCGTGGGCCATGTGCGCGGTCGCCAGGCGTTCTTCCAGCAGGGCGAGTTCGGTCTGCGCCGCGCTGGCCTGGCGTTGCAGATGCCAGGCCAGGGCCAGCAACGGCAGCGCAGCGCCCGCCAGACCAAGCAACAGGCTGGTCAAATCCATAGCCATGACAGTTTCCGCGGATGAAATAAAGCCCGAAGGTTAACCAAGCAACCCGGCGTTGCACAGCTCAGTCTTCGATTTCACCCAACGCCTGGCGAGCGCGGTGATCGCCGGCCCGGGCGGCCTGGCGCAGCAGGTCCTGGCCGATGCGCCGGTCGCGAGCGTTACCGCATTCGCGGCACATCAGCTGGCCGAGACGGCTCTGGGCGGCCACCACGCCTTCACGGGCCGGTTGCTTGAGCAGGCGGCCGGCCAGGTGCTTGACGCTGGGGCTGTCGCCCAGGCGCGGGCTGTCGAGTAACCATTCGGCCACGCGCATCGAAATACGCTTGGGTGGGGTAACACCCTGGGGTGTGGAGGTAACAGGATTTGATACTGAGCGGAACTTCATAACGCACTACGGTGACAGGTCAGAAGGCGCGCCACTCTACTCCTTTTTTCGTACGGGTAAAGTCGAAAAAAACCGGCACGCCCGTCCTAGAGCAAGCGGTTGGGACAATCCACAGAAGCTGTGGATAACTCAGTGGACAACCTACCCGGAACTCGCCGCAAGCCCTGTGGAACGGGGCCTGCGCTCAAACTGACGATTTTTTCACCAGCTAAAAAAAGCGATGTTTTTCATTGACTTAAATTTTGGATGCAGGCACCCACCTCAGAATGTTCCTACATGACAGTTCGGTGACAAGCCTCGCTGCAAGTGTGCACAAGTAACACGCGAACCGTTATATGGCCGCGCTTTTTTGACGCATTTGAAGAGGTGGAGCCTGGGGATAAACCGCAGAGTGCCTTGGCTCATCGCCCCGGATTCGCCAGCCATGGAAGGCAGAGCGCGGCGCCCCACTGGTCGGATTTGAATATTAATTGAACACTGGCCTTCCCTTCACGGATTCGATCCGTTAGTATCCGCGGCGTTAGTACCAAGCTGAAAGTCAATTCCAGGTCGAACACATCTCCACGGCCAGCTACCCTCAAGGGCAGCTCCGCCGATAAAAAGAGACCGACCTCCTCGATGGTTTCCAGGTAAATCTTGCGTCAACACTGCCTTTGATCGAATGCAAAGGGTGTCTGCCAAGCTCGTTACTCTGACCGAACCAACCTGCAAAATTGATCAGGATCTTCACCCCGGGCCCAGAACCTTTGCCCTTGATGTGCTGCCTGCCCTCCTAAGTACCTACCTGCCAGCCCAAGCGCGCCTTTTTATAGCGCTCAAACTGGCTGCTTTGTTCCAGTCGGGTTCTTCGTTCGACCAATGGTGGTCGACGTTACTGGAACGTTTTAACGCGGCACGGTTCTTAACCGTGTCATTTGCAGGAACACCCATAACATGTCTACTCAAATCCATACCCAGGATGCCATCCGCACCCTGACCAACGCTTTTGCCCCAATGAACTGCCTGATCATGGCCGCTCGCAAAGGCTGCTTCAGCTTCACGCTGGTCAACGAACACGGCATCGCCCGTCATAGCGAACGCCTGTATCCCGACCAGTACTCCAGCGCAGAACCGCTGCAGGCCGTGATCGAGCGTACCCGCCAGGCACTGGTTGCCTGAGACGCCCGGAAAGCTGAAACCGAAGACCCCGCCCCGAAAAGCGGGGTTTTTTATTGCCTGGCATTTCTCGATAAAGCGCAGCGGCTTAAGTACAAAGCGCTATAACAGCCATAACCGTTCGATGAAGATGGTTTAAAAACAGTCCTTTACAGCAGGGATATGACACTACACTTCAAGTCAAGCGGCCTGATCCGCTTCCGGCGGAGCCTGAACCGATCCACTGCTGCCAAGCCCCACATCTTCAGGCTTCGCCCTTTTTCCCGTCTCGAGGGTTTTATGGGTATCGCTGCCAGCGAACTGTGTCGATACGTGATCCGTCCGACGCTCCTCTACCTGGGGAGTCACAGCACGACGGCGGAGACCTTGCTGCTGGGCATCGCCGCCAGCCAGTCCGGGCTTGGCGCGGCGTTGCACGATCGGCGCGGGCACGGCCTGTACCGCATCACCGAACCTCGCCACCAAGCCTTGTGGGACGACTATCTGGCGCTGGACCCGGAGCGGGCCAGTCTGGTACGCGGCCTGGCGAGCCAGCATGCGTTCCTGAGCGGTCCCCATCTGGAACTGACCGTCAACCTGCGCTACGCCACGGCCATCGCCTGGCTGCTGGTGGAGGAACAGGCCACACCGCTGCCCGAGGCCGGCGACCTGTTGGGCATGGCGCGGATCTGGCGGCAGACTTTTCACCCCCAGGGACGCCTGCGAGATTTCACCTGTGCCTGGCAAAACTGTGTTTCGCCACTGAATCAGGTCGCTTGCTGAATGGAAAATCAGAAAGTTCCTACAACTTCAGTGAATTTGGTCAGATTGTCCTACAAAACCCCTCTAAATCAAGCCATACAAGCTATAGCGCTTGAAGGAAAATGTTGGTAATTTTCGCGTCGGTGATCACCTGGAGTTCTAACAATGAAAAAAATGATGCTCAAAACCACCCTTGGCCTTGCCGTTACCTTGGCATCCACCCAACTCTTTGCCAGTGGTTTTGCCCTTAACGAACAAAGCATCAGTGGCATGGGCACTGGCTTCGCGGGTCGTTCCTCTTCTGCCGATGATGCAAGCACCGTGTTTGGCAACCCTGCCGGTATGTCGCGCCTCAAGCGCGAGCAAGTGACCGGCGGCTTCGCCGTGATCGACGCGTCCACTGATATCAACGATGCCAGCGGTACCCGCTCCGGCACCAACGACGGCGACATGGTTCCGTTCACCGGCGTTCCGATGGGCTACTACGTCAAGCCTATCGATGACAAATGGGCATTCGGCCTGGGTGTTTACGCCCCGTTCGGCCTGATCACCGATTATGAAAACAGCTTCCAGGGCCGCAACTTCGGCAGCAAGAGCGAAGTGAAGGTCGTGACTTTCCAGCCAACCATCAGCTATGCCTTCAACGACAAGGTATCGATCGGTTTCGGCCCGACCATCAACCGTATCTCCGGTTCGCTGGAATCGGCACTGACCACACCGTTCTCGCCTAACGACGGCAACGTCAAGATCAAGGGCGATGACATCGGCTACGGCTACAACATCGGCTTGATGGTCCAGGCTACCGACAGCACCCGTGTCGGCCTGACCTACCACTCCAAGGTCAAGTACAAGCTCGAAGGCCACACCGAAGTGAGCCCGGGTGCCGGTACGCCGGGCTTCCTGTTGAGCCGTGCACGTTATGACGCTTCGCTGGACATCACCACGCCTGAATCGGTGGACTTCTCGGTTACCCAGGAAATCAATGACGCCTGGACCGTCTATGCAGGCAGCACCTGGACCCGCTGGAGCCGCCTGAAGGACATCACCGTCGATAACGACCTGACTGGCGGCGGTGCCCTGAACCCAGCCCTCTTCGGCACCATCACCGAAGAACAGAACTGGCACGACACTTGGGCCTACGCCATCGGTACGTCCTATCAGTTGAACAAACAGTGGGTACTGCGCACCGGCCTGACCTTCGACCAGTCGCCTGCCAACAACGAAGACCGCTCGCCACGCATCCCTACCGGCGACCGGACCATCTTCAGCCTGGGCGCCGGCTGGAGCCCGACCGACGACCTGACCATCGACGTGGCCTACTCCTACCTCAAGGAAGAAAAAGTCAACGTCAACCGCAGCAACGCGCTGGGCCAGGCCTACAACGCTGAATACGAAAACAGCGCCAACGGTTTTGGTGTCGGTGCAACCTACCGCTTCTGATGATTCACGGCGAAGCTGAACACTTCGCCAGCTGAAGCGAAAAAAAGCCCCGCACTCTGCAAAGAGGCGGGGCTTTTTCGTGGCTGGCGGTCAGGGTTTCGAAGCGATGGCCGTTTCCACTGCCTTGATGAAGTCAGGATCGTCGGGTTTGATCCGGCTGGAAAAACTGCCGACCACCCTGCCCTGGCGATCTACAACGTACTTGTAGAAATTCCATTTCGGCGCGCTGGACTGTTCGGCCAGGTGCCTGAACAAGGGGATCGCGTCCGCGCCGCGCACTGGCTGCGGCTCGGTCATGGTGAAGGTCACGCCGTAGTTGACGTAGCAGACCTTGGCCGTCTCCGCGCCATCCTTGGACTCCTGCTTGAAATCGTCAGAGGGTACGCCCAGCACTTCCAGCCCTTGCCCCTTATAGTGCTGGTTCAGCGCTTCGAGGCCTTTGAACTGCGGTGCAAAACCACAGAAGCTGGCGGTGTTGACCACCACCAGGGGCTTGCCAGCGAAGCGCTGGCACAGGTCGATGGTTTCCTTGGCCCGCAGCTTGGGCAGCGAGCCCTCCAGCAGCGGCGGACAATCAGCCGCCCAAACTTGCCCGGCCGCAGCCAGCAACAGGGTGGGAACAGCAAGCCAGCGCATCAGCATGTCGGATTTTCCTTGAAAGCCTGTCAGACCAGGACGTTACTCCGCCCGCCCGACGCCGTCCATTGTTCAGCAGTTACCCATGCCCAATTGCATCAACGCCAACCCGCCCTGGTGCCAGCCCCACCAGGCGAAGGCCAGCAACAGCGCGGCGCCGGCCGCGACCAACCACGGACCGACGCGACTCATGCGGCACCGGCCTGTGCTTGCAGCCGCGCCACCGGACGCTCGCGCACCGGCCAGTTCAATGCCGCCGCCAACAGGCTGAGCAGGATCGACACTTGCCAGATCAGGTCATAGCTGCCGGTGCGGTCGTACACCACCCCGCCCAGCCAGCCCCCCAGGAACGAGCCCAACTGGTGGAACAGGAACACCATCCCACCGAGCATCGAAAGATTTCGCACACCGAACAAGGTCGCGACCGTACCGTTGGTCAACGGCACCGTCGACAGCCACAAAAAGCCCATCGCCATGCCGAAGACATAAGCCGTGGTCGTAGTCACGGGGAGCCAGAGGAACAGGCCGATCACCACCGCCCGCGCCAGATACAAGCCGGTCAGCAACCGCGGCTTGGACATGCGTCCACCCAGCCAGCCGGCCGTGTAGGTGCCGAAGATATTGAACAACCCGACCAGCGCCAGCACCGTTGTGCCGACACTGGCCGGCAAGTGCTGATCGACCAGGTAGGCCGGCAGGTGCACACCGATGAACACCACCTGGAAACCACAGACAAAAAAGCCCACGGCCAGCAGCCAGAACCCCGAATGACTGCAAGCCTCGCGCAATGCTTCGGAGAGCGTCTGCTCATGCCCGGACAGCGGCGCCGGCGCGTCCTTGAGCATGCTCACCAGAGGCACGATCAGCGCCACCAACAAGCCCAGCGCCAGCAGCGCGGCGGACCAGCCAAGCCAGCCGATCAGCCCCAGCGTGCCCGGCAGCATGGCGAACTGGCCGAAAGAGCCGGCGGCGCTGGCGATGCCCATGCCCATGCTGCGTTTTTCCGCTGGCACGGCCCGCCCGACGACGCCAAGGACCACCGAGAACGAGGTGCCGGACAGGCCGATGCCGATCAACAGGCCGGCGCTCAACGACAGCGACCAGGGCGAGTCGGCCATGCCCATCAAGACCAGCCCGAGCGCGTATAAAACGCCACCGATCAGCACCACTTTGGCCGCGCCGAAGCGGTCGGCCAGCGCGCCGGTAAACGGCTGCGCCAGGCCCCAGATCAGGTTCTGCAAGGCAATCGCGAAGGCAAACACCTCGCGACCCCAGCCGAAATCCGCGCTCATCGGCGCCAAAAACAGGCCAAAGCCATGTCGCACACCCAGCGATAACGCCAGGATCAGCGCACTGCCCACCAGGACCCAACCACAGGTACGCCACATCGATGTCATTATTGTTCTCCGGTCGCGGGTATATACCCACTTATCAGCGGACGAACCGGCATCACGCCAGTTCATCCAGCAAGGCCAACAGGGTCGCACGCTTTTCCGCGCCCAGCTTGTCGATCAGTTTCTGTTGCGCCGTTTCCCAGGCCGGCTGCGCCGCCGCCAGTCGGGCACGTCCGGCCTCGGTGAGCTCGACGATACGGTTACGCAGATCCTCGCCCTCGGCCAGCTTCACCAGGCCCTCGCCTTCCAGCACCCGCAGGTTTCGCCCCAGAGTGCTGCGGTCCAGGCCCATGGCCTCGGCCAGGGAAGAAATGCTCGGCTGGTCCAGGCGCGCCAGGTTGTTCAGCAAAGAATACTGGGCAACGTTGATCCCGAAGCCGTCGAGGGCGCCGTCGTAATACCTGCTGACGCCACGGGCGGCACGACGCAGGTTGATGCACAAACATTGAGAGGCAAGCATGGTGCGTGTATATACCCGCGATTAAGTTAACGCAAGTTAATTCAAGGAATGTCACTGCCCCAACACACGGCAAGCAAGTCCCAGCGATATGTCCTACAAGCTGCGTAGCCTCGGCCTGACAGCCTTTTCCCAGTGACCTGCTTAAAGTCCGCACCTGTCAATCCTGACAGGTTTCGCCGGGATTGAATCCAGATATAAGGAGGTATCCCCAGTCCTGCCCAGGCCTTGGGGGGCGCCGTGCAAGCGACAGCAGGACAGCACCGCGTCCACGCCATCAATGATGATGAATGGGAGATTCAATCATGTACCAAGCCAGCACTGTTTCAAGTCGTTCGCCAGCAGGCTCTACCCACCTGCGCGGCGCAGAAAGCAACGAAGCCCAAGCCGTGCGCCTGACGAACCGGGAGAAAGAATTCCTGCAATGGAGCGAGATCGGCAAGTCTTCCTGGGAAATCGCCAGGATCGTCGACTGCAGCGAAGCCAACGTCAATTACCACTTCAATAACATCCGCCGGAAGTTCGGCGTCAGCTCGCGTCATCTCGCCGGGAAAATTGCCCGGGAACAAGGCTTGATCTGATGCAGGCTGGGGTTTCGACGGCGGTGTGGATGAAGTAATCCTGTCGAGGTAACAATGCCCCTGAATGCCCTGTACCCGAGTTGCAACACGGCCAGCCCTGAAGCGCGGGGCAATGCACCCATCGCCTACAGGCCTGCGGTTGATCGATCGTTACGCATCATCCTCGCCGACGACCACCCCGTGGTACTCATGGGTATGGAAATGGCGCTGTCGAACCCGGCCTTTTCAGTAGTCGCCAGGGCCTACAACGCCGATGAGCTGATTGAGCACCTGAAATGCACGCCATGCGACCTGGTGATCAGTGACTATTCCATGCCGGACTGCCGATCTCCCGACGGTCTTACTTTGATGGGTTATCTCAAAAGACACTATCCCAACTGCCCCCTGATGGTGATCACCATGTTGCGCAACCCCTCGGTCCTAAGAGCCTTGCTCGACGCCGGCGTGGATGGGTTGTTCGACAAACGCAGCTCGCTGAGCAATCTCAAGCAAGCGGTCCTGAACATCATCAGGGGGCACCGCCATGCATGTCCTTCGTTCAAGGCCATCCTTGAGGCGCAGCCCTTACCTGTTGCAATATCCAAAGGCCCGTCAACCAAGCTTTCCAACCGGGAACTGGAAGTGGTGCGTTTGTTTGTCCGGGGTTTGTCGGGCAGGACAATTGCAGCGCAGCTGAACCGCAGCGAGAAAACCATCAGCCGACAAAAGCGCACCGCCATGGACAAGCTGGGGCTTGACCATGACGGTGGGCTGGTGGAGTTTGCGCGGGTCAGCGGATTGATCAACTGAGCCCTCGCTTCTACGACATGACACTGGAAACAGCCCCCGTCAGTTCGACGGGCTGGGCCCACTCACCTCGACCAAACGTGACAGCAAATCATAAGAAAGGGCTCGTCCTTCTTCATCCTTGATCAGGTTGCCGTTGGCGTCGTATTCCAAGGTGATATCCGGATAATCGACATGGGAATTCACCACCGCAGTCAATTGAGTCGGATCCTCACCGGCGTATTCAAACTGAGCCTTATTGATTTCGGTCGCCGATCCTTTGATAAAGGTCGTACGGACCTCTTCGTGATTGTCCAGCGCATCGAAAAAGAAGACTTGCTCCGAAATGACATAGCCATACGGGTCCACTGGTGATTGGGGCCCATCGCACCAATACTCCTCAAGTCGTCCACGTAGCTCGTACCGATAGTTCTCATCGCGCAACAACGTTTCGCCCGGCGCCGAGCCTTCACTCAGTTCGCGCTGTTCGACCTGGTCGAGATTGTTCCAGACCTGTTTCAACCACGATCGGGCGCCGTTGAAATCGAACGTGCGCAGCGTTTCGCGCCCCAAGGCGTCGTACTCAAGCTGGATGCTCACCTTGTTGTTCGAGCCATCAACGGTGGAAATACGCTCCGTCAGTCCCTGGACGTTATAGGTGAAGTCACTCCTCACGTAGCCGCCAGTGCCCGGCACACCCAACTCGGTGTAGGCCAGCTTGCCGGTAGTTCGATCATATTCGGACAACTGGACCTGACCGATCACATCGTAGTACCGGATGATCCTTCCGAGCCGACTGTGGACGTACGTCATGGCATAGGGATCAACCACGTCAGTGACTTTGCGTGTTTCCGTCTTGATCTCGCCGCGGACGTCGTAAGTACGTTCCAGTTGGATGTCGGTTTCAGCCGAATTGAGCAGCCGGGCATCTTGGAAATCGTAGCCGTAAATGGCTTCGATCGGCGCCGGAACCTCCTGCAGGCGCTGAATGGTTGCCTCCCCCGCCACAGCCTTGCGAGTGAGCGGTTCATCTGTGAGCTCATAGGCATATTCGTAATGGATCACGTCGCCGCTGGGCTGGATGACCCGATTGGCCTTGGTGTAGCTGGTGTCGTACTCGTGTCGGGTGACTCGGCCCCCGGTCGTCGATTCAACCAAGCGCTCCAGGCTGTCGAAAGCCTGGGTGCCGAGGACCTTGTCGTTGACCTTGATCAGCGTTGGCAGATCGCCACGGCTATGGCCGGCGTATTCACGGACAACTTTGTCCTGCGTCGGCAACGTCGTTTCGAGCATACGATCGAACACATCGTAGACGTAGGACGTCTCGTAACCCGCCGCGTTTTTTTCCAGAGCCGTACGGCCCAGGCCATCGTAGGAATAGCCATGGACGCTGACGGACGCCTGCGCGAGGTCGAACCGCTCGACTTTCACCGGCTTTTCCAGGCGATTGGTGGTGGTGACGGTCTTGCCCATGCCCTGCGTCCACTCTGTGCTGGTGAACTTGATAGGGTCCTGCAGAGTGTGTTGCGTAACGCCCGCTGCATCGGTACTGCTCGACTGCTCGCCCCAGTCATCGAAGGTATAGGTGGTCTTCAAAACCAAGGGTTCGAGTTCCAGCCAATCGATTTCGTGTTCTTCGGTCAACTGCCCCAAAGCGTTATGCGTCGCCCGGTAGGTCTCGCGATATTCGCCAGCGGAGAAGTCGAAATCTTGCTGCTCCTCGCTGACGGGCCGATTCAACCCGTCGAACCAGGTACGGGTCTTGACCTTCTTGACGTTTTCCATCTCCTGCCAAGCCTGCCCGGCCGCCAGCGCCTGGCCGCTGTCCGACGGGCGAACCAGCCGGTAGATGTAGGAACGCGTGGCGGCATAGACAGGATCGTCGGGGGCAACGGTTTCCATCACTACACGCAACAGGGCATCGTAGGTGTTACGAATGCGGATGTCCTTGTCCTGGCTGAGCAGGGGCTCGCCGTTGAGCAGCGAACGCTCCGTACTGACGACCTTGACCAGGCTGTCATGTCCGGTAAAGGTCTCGGTAGTGGCGAACGCGGTTTCACCCAAGAGCACCTCTGAAGCCTTGTCCGTCTTGTTCTTCCTGGCCTTTTCCTCATCCGTCTTGATGCTGTACTGATAACCCGTCGTCGAGACGTACGATTGATCTGCGCCAACCCGCTCGACAGTTTCCAGTTCAATGAGCCCATGTATCAAAGGATCCAGCGGCGTGTCGAAATACCCGGAGCGGGTGGTTTCCAGCAAGACGTCCGCCTGGTCGACTTGATAAAGGGCCTGCTCGGCGACAACTGCCCAGGGCTCCTTGATGTCGCTTTTGGCAAGCGTTGGCAGCTCGATATAACGGTAGCGGGTCCGTAGGGTTGGCGCGCCGGCCTGCACGTCGGGGACACGCAACGGATCGGTGGTCGGCGTGGTGGTTGTTTGCTCGACATGCCGGACAAACCCGTAGGGATCCTTCGGGCACTGGCCGACAACGCCCTCGGCCGGGTAGTAAGTCGTCGTCTCGGTAACGCCGCTGGCCTGGACACTCAAGGTCTGGTTGCCATGAATGTCGTACTCGCTCAGTTCGACATCCTCGCGCAATACCCGTGGGTCATCCGTCAGTTCCCAGCGTGTGGTCGCTTCCTTCAGAAGCTGACATTGGCGTGGCTGCTGGTCGAAAGGCGCCTTGGGGTCATCGTCCACATAATAACGATTGCTGAGAGTCTGCTGGTGTGTGCCCTGGAGAGTCGTCTGTGATACCAGCAAATGGAAGCGGTTGAAGACGCGGGTGACGCTGCGTATCGCGTTCGCTCCGACCAGCTCCTCGGTGGTTTGATATTCATAGGCATCGAGGACTTTATAAAGGTTATCCAGGCCATCGTCCGTCCAGTTGATGCTGCTGCCGTAACCCAGGAAGTTATGCCCATCGGCTCCGTAGCTGTATCGAACCTCGATGGGCGCTTGGCCGGCGCCAGGGTCGGTGATATGCCCGGTGACCCTGGGCAACTTGCGTTGCTCATTGCCGTTGCCCGGGAAACCATGCCCCTCGTCCTGGTACAGGACGCGCTCATGCCCCCCCAACGGTGTCCAGACCTCGCTGATGACGTCCTTCTGCGGGTCATATTCGAAACGCCAACCTGCCTCTTCAACAGTCGGTAACGTGATCCTGTCGACCCGGTCGTTCCTGATATCCAGGATCACCTCGGCCAGCGGGGCACCGCCAACGGGGGTAAAGCCGATCCTGACGGCATGCGTCTCGGTGTCACGGACCACTTGCAACAGCAGGCCATTGTCGTCCCGAATGGCACTGAGCATCGGCTCACCATTGACCACGATGTAGTCCAGGCTGATTTCGTGACCTTGCGGTGAAAATATCCTGACAGGCACAGCCGTTTGCGGAGAGGCGCCCTTGGGCTCCAGCCACTCCACCAGGCCTGACTTATGCACGATCTTGAATTGGCTTTCAGAGAGCTCATAAAACTGGAAGTTCTCGATCTTCTGCTCTTTCATTCGCCGGCGATTGGCAACGCCTTCGTAGGGACCGGTCACTTTGAAGGTCTCGCCGGAATACACCGAGACGACCTGGGTACTGGGCGTGTATTGGCTCAGTTGCAGATTCCAACCCTTGCCGTAACCGCTGTCGACCGTGTTCATCGGGTTATAGCTGAGCACCAGCGGCACCGATGGGCCACGCAAATGGTTGCTGAGCAGTTCACGCAGCGACAGGGAAACGGTATAGATACCGGTTCGTGGGTCTACACCCGTCTGGATGAAGCTCATGAAGTTGAAGGCGTTGGAATGCACGGCGGTGGAAGCGGTCATGATGAACCTCGCGAATAAGCCAGGTGAACTTCAATGTTCGTGCTGGGCAATACGACCACCGCCGCATTGCCCAGCAGAATGATCGTTTTCAGCCTTTCTTGCCGGCGAAAGAAACACTTAATCGATTGCGGTCACCGGACTGGAAGCTGATCGCAAGCTCATGATGGTTGCCTTCATTGTCCGTCAGGTAGACCTCCAGTGGAGAACTCTCCATTGGATACAAGAGCGGATGCGCGCCTCGTCGAACGTTATCGTAATGGTCACGCCGGAACAGCCCGACCCTGAATAAACCCACGCTCAGAGAATATTGTTGAATCATTTCAGGCTTGGGTTTTTCGTCGAGGTTATCAACTAGCGCCTGGTCATAATGCAGGACGTATGTTTCGGGTTTCTTCAGCGGATCGCCATAGCCATAGCCGGTGTAGCTGAACATGGTTTCATTGGCGGCTTGGCTTTCCCACTTCACCATCGAGAAATGTTCGCCGCGCACCTCTGCGGTCTGGAAGTCCACACCCACCCGGCCCTCGCGCATATAGGAGAGGTCCCAGTAGTCTGTCGTCTTGAGGAAATGATCAAAATCGTAGTCGCCCTCCGGATCACTTCCTCCCCCACCCTCCACTCGGGTACGCGTAAGCTCGTAGTGAGCGAGAGTAGGAGTGGGCGGAGCGACGGGCTTCAGCGTCACGATGCCGTTCTCAATGTTTTCTGTATCCGAGCGATACGGGACACCCTGACTGCTTTCAAAAACCGCATACAAACGAGTAACCTCAGTGGTGCGGCCGACCATATACACACGCACCCTGCTCGGTTCAGCCTGCTTGCCAGGCGCCACTGAGCTCATACCTGCATAGGGTTTGAAACGATTGGGAATTCGCGTCTGTGCCCACTGCCCGCCGGGCTGCGGAGGCTCCTCGGCCATGATGCCTTCCTGCAATGCAGGGAGCTCCGGGACCATCTGGTTGGAGCCGACGTGATAGATCTTCAGCGACTTCTCCTCTTCGGGGGTCAGCCGTGCCCCGTCGGTTTCAATGAACGCTTCCAGCGGCAGTTGTTGATAACCGTTGGCAAACATTGCCTCGCCACCAAGGGGTTTAAGGTCGAACTTTACCAGGCCCTCCCAACCGGGCTCCTCCTGGTGGGCGGCGAGTTTTACGATGCTGTAGCCTGCATAGATGAGCATGCCACCCACAATAATCTCGCACCTGATGAAATCGAAAGATCGGGAAGACGCTGCGGGCGCGGTGTAGACGCCTTTATCATCTACCGTTCCGTCTCCTATCACTCTCCAGGTGCGCTCGACTTCCTCTGGAGCGTTTGATTTTTCGGTGAATAGCTGGGTCGCGGAGCGCCCCACTCCGCCGACGAACCGCGGCTCTATCTCAAGTGTCGGAGCAGCTCTTGTCAGTACCACCGACGCTTCGACCGATTCACCCGCGTTATCCGTAACGATGATGGGGTCAACAACCGTGAATTCGGGTAACTCAAGCAATTCGCTGGCCGCCGGTGGTGTATAGATCGCCGTATTACCATTGCCCTGGACCGCCAGTGACCCATAGTTCGGTTGCTTCCAGGTCAACGTCGAGCCACTGAGGGCTGATGCGACAAAGGTCACGGTTTTTGTCTGGTGCCCCTCGATACGTGCCGCGGCTTCGGGAGAAATCGCCATCGACCGGGTCGTGACCAGCAACAGTGCCCCCACTTGATATGTCTGCTGCGTATCGGGATCGAAATAGGAAGCCGTGACTATATTGCGCACCAGCTCCTTGCCCAACATCTCTCGGGAAACGGGGCTGTAACGTCCGGCAGCGTCGATGCTGCCCGCCGACGTATTCGAATTGAGGCTCTTGACCGTCCAACTGACACTTACCGGGGCGCCATTGAAAAGCGCCGTGTATGCAACAGGCTGGCTCCCGGCCTTCACCACGCGAACCGCGGGCTCGATGGTCATCGATGTTCTGGAAGGGTCGAGACGACCAAAAATCACCAGATCCTTGGGCGTATCGCGGGAAACTTCAACAAATACATTCTGCTCTCCGGGAAACAAAAGGCTCTGGATCAGCGCCAACTTGTCAGGATCGGAACGCTCCACATATTTTTCCGCCAGGACCACCGTTGCCGAAAAATCCCCGTCATCGGGAATCAGGTACGGGAATCGGTCCGGCGATGGGTAATCCCCGCCCATCTCGTCCCCCCTGAGCTGCACCATGACCACTACCGCGCCGTCTGGCGCATTGACAGCGTCCGCCAGTTCGGCTCCGGGTGCACGTTGCGTCAGCAGCTCGAAGTTTGTCGGGGTCAGGTCGCTGTCGCCTTTCAGGTCGAGGATGCCCAACACATATACCTGCTGCTCGGGCGGCAGGTGTTTGAAGACTTCATCGAAGTGCGTGCCTATCTTGACTTGACTGGCCACCGGCCCCGCGAGGTTGCATGAGAACTTCACGCCCTTGGATAAGTCCAGCGTCACCCTGCCCAGGCGATCAACCACCCCCACCACAACGGAAAGGTCCAATTCCACCGTGAGCGTATAACCATGGGCTTCGCTGATGTCGAACTCATACATCAAGCCGTAGGTATCTTCATAAGCGGCAAAGTTTCCGCCCAAAATACTCAAGGTCAACTTGGCTCGGGAGTTGCTTATATCGGCGGGCTCGAACGATAGCAAAGGCTTGCCCAACATGACATTTGTCAGAACGCCTTCCTCGGATCCCGAGTCATTGAGGTTCATACTGCCGGAAAATATCGGCAAATAATTCGTACCGTCGTATTTTTCCAGCCATTGTTGCTGGAGCACCCGATTAAGCCGCTCGCGATTGAAGGCACACACGGCCCCCCAGCCTTGGGTAATCGAATACTCCTTCATTTTTGCCAAAATATCGGCACGTGAATTACTGGCCATTTCGATTATCCTCGGCGAGGGTGGCGATGCGCTGCAGACAGCCTTTGATTTCTTCGCTGGCATTCGCGGACGGATTGATTGACTTGAGCTCTTCGGAGACCGCATCCAACAAGACGTTCAACGTCTCAAGGTCTGGAAAAGGATCTTCTTCCACAATCGGCTTGTCCGGCAATGGCGAAAGCGGCAACGGCAGAATGGTGAAACCGTCAAGCTTCATCCCCGAGAGATCAAGTATGACCGTGATCAGCACAAACTGACTGCTGGTGGTTCCACTTGCCGTAAAAATCCCGGTAGCAGGATCAACTTCTCCAGCATCAGCGGGTATACATCTCCACGCCAAAGGCTCGGTGGGTATCTGATCATTAAACGAGGCAACCAATTTCACCGACTCATAAGGAGCTTGCTCAAACGCAGCCTCAATAACCACTAATTGAGGCCGGTACTTGACCACCATCAGGGTATTCTGTTCTTGATCGGTTGTTGTGTTTTTTACAACCACTTCATCTATTGTGAAAGACTCGACGGATTGCTCTGGTGCGAACGGCGCGGTGTAGAGATTTTTTCCTTCTCCATCTGCGTCAGCAGGAATACTGCCGCTGCCGACGACGCTCCATTTCAGTGCGCCGTTCAAAGTGTGCGCCGACAGTTCGCGAGTCTCAGGGGCCACGCTTGGCTTGGAAGCGTTGCATATTTCAATCAGCGGGTTCAGGGTAATGGTTCTGGCGACGACCGTAACCAACGCCCTGGTGGTATGGACCCCAGCGATGGACGCGGTCACTTTGACCCGCATATAGGTCCCATGAATATCGGCCAAGGCCGGGGCGGTATAGAGACCTTGTGAATCAATGGTTCCGACACCCAGAGTGCCGCCATCGAGATCCTCGACACTCCAGTCGATGGTGCCGCTAGGGGTAGGGGTTACCGAAAATTGGCGTTTCTCGTCATAACCCAGCTTGACTTCCATGGGGTCGATGGCAAACGTGGTCAGGCGGGGGCTGATTGCGCCGAAAAGGACCAAGTCCCCCGTCGGATCAACTCTCTTAAGCTGTACCGCATCATCAGTATTAAAAATAATTGAATTAAGGATAAATAGATCGATTGCTTCAAGCCCGTTAATCGCTGACAAAACTGCGTTGGCCGCATGACTTTGTATGGTGTTGCTGAATTCCCGACTGGCTAGGTATGACCAGACTGCTAGAGGCACGTCTTCCGTGACAATATAAGTATATAACAGCTCGGCTGATCGGAGCTCAACGTGAAGCCGGCGCGACGCCGCATCGAGAGAAAAAGCGTAATCTGCACTTAAACCAATCCCAAGCTGAAATGTGTAGTTGCCCCCATCAAACACACAAGTCATGGTGTGCTTTATATCTTTATTACCCATGCCCACTCTCAGGTGAGGAGTGCCGTCCTCATTCCTGTACATTGTCATGGTCAACTTGGAGTACTCATCAATAAAAATAGGTAGCCGATACCCAAAGAACCTAGTTTTCCATGCGCCGTGACTCGCTTCAAATTCTGGAATCTCCAAATAACCATCGGTGCTTTCCACTTCTATTATATGAACAAAGCCCCTATCATCCTTCGTACCCTTGAATGTGGCATTTGGTGCACTGAATGCCCTGGCCGTACCTTTGCCGATAATTTCATGCATGAAAAAATTCGAGCCAAATAACATTGATGCATTGAGATCAGGCTGGTCACTGGGCAATGGATACGACCAATCATCTCCAGGCAAACCGCCTTGCATTGAGCCTTCCATGGCAATACGCATTTCAAGCGCGCCATTACCGTAGTTCTCCGCCTCGAGTGAATCGCCACCGACTTCCATAATGGTCCGCAACTTGAATGAGGCGGGCTTGATTATTTCCTGAGTCGTAGTATCCAACATACCCAAGTGAAATTGCCGCTTTTCCTCCGGAGTCTCACGAAATTTGCGTTTGAAAAACGCTCCGGCCTTCTTCTGCTGAAGGGGAATACGATCACAGGTCTCTAGCCAAAGTCTATTTTGTGAGGCCGAATCGCCCAGATCCAACTGCACTTCACCCTTATCATTGACGCTGCCTTGAACCTCCTTGAGCGGTACCTTCCTGGCTTCCAGTGTCGGATGATCCAGAGGATCATAGGAACCGATTCTGGTGACCTGAGGGAAACTCAGGGTGTCGTCCAAGCTGATGTCCTTGCCACCGACGACGGCCATGCTCATCATGACCTCGCCGGTATTGTCCGGGTTATTATGAAAACTCAAACGTGGCGTATCGGTGACGTAATCCAGCTTCCATCGCCAAGTGCTTTCTGATACGCCATAGGCTTCATTGATGGGTGGCATCATCGAATTCGTGTGATGTTTTTCGACGTACTCCTGAAGCAGCAACTGGTTGCATTTATCGCGATCGTAAGCAACCAATGCATCCCAATCACTCGTACGAGGCTCCAAGCTGGCCCATTTAAGGTATTCGCTCAGTGTTTTACGTTCTGCCGCCATGATATTCATCCTCTGGGGTAAATTAGTATTTCCCTGCGACTAACACTTCTTCAAGCGCGCACTCAGCAACCTATTGATCGTTCGGTTGTTATAAGACTAAGTCTGCAGCGTAAACCTTGCCGGCTCAAACAATGTCTCCGCCCCCGGCTCGTAAACTATCTTGACCTGAACTTCTACCGCACCCAGTTGGAAATCCTCGAAACTGGACCTTGCAAGATTTTTCTCAATTTGTTTATTAGTAACGTCCGCAGCTGTTACCGGGTAGTTTTCAAGAATCGGGACAATCAAGTCAGATCCATCCTGGCCCTTACCCATAATCTGCGCGGTTACGACCTGACCATCACGCATATAAAGCCAAGAGAGGAGCGTGAACAATTCGCCTTCATTTCCGATCCGGCTTACATATATAGTTCCGTTATTCGCCTGGCCTTGCGCGGACTGGATGGCTCTGTAGAAGCGTTTCTCGATCGACAACACCCGCACAGTAAAAATTTCCGACTGCACGGCAGGCTCGCCTGACTGCTGAACGGTGTAATAAACCCGCACAGCCTTATCCAGATTCGAGGGAATGAATTGCGCTGGAATGTTGTAGGTACGCCCATTCGTCGGGACTGTCGCGATATGTTTACCGCCGTCGCCATAACCTTCCCAGTGCAGTTGAACGATGTCCTCGGGGCCGTAGTTGGCAAGCGGGTCGATCAAGATAGTTACGCCGGTAGCGGCCTTGTTTGTGACATTCAACAGACCTTCGCCCTCTACCGGATTGTCCGGGTCGACGTAGGCGTCCAGCACGATGACCATCGGCAAGTACAGGGGCTCTCGTACGTTTACCCGATAAGGTTCCGAGGAGCGTGCCGTTCCCTCCCAGGCATATTGATAGCGCAAATCGATCGTTCCGCCCTGACTGGCGGCGACCCAGTCGGCGTCCAGGTGTAACTCGAAAAACCCCTTGCCCAGCGTGGACGCATCGACACGGGCACGCAGGATCACCGGATCCACATCCGCGAGTGACGACGAGACATGACAAAGGAGCTCATCCCCCACTTCCATACCGGGGTAGCCTGCGATGCGCAGCAGCAAGCCTTCCGGGAACAAGGCGGGATTGAGCGTGCCGCCGTCATGCCCGTCGATTTCCAGAGGCGGCAACCCGACCGAGGTCGGTGGCAGCAGCTTGAATGTCTGCGCAGGGGACTGGGTGGTTTCTCCCGGATTGCCTACATATTGGATACCGTAGTGCACCTGCATGGTTCCATCCTCGGCCCGCAGCAGATCGGAGCGATTAAGAAACAGGCCCAGGGGTTTGCCCACGCCCTCGTCTTCGAGCGTCCGTGAGTTTTTGAGCGCAGGCAATTCCATGCCGTCGGAGTCAAACCGACGGCAATACAGGGTCACCGTGTCTCCAGCGGCCATCGCCTGGTAAGGCGCCACCCAAGGAGTAAAAATGCGAGGTTCATCCTCAACGAGTGACAGGTGAAGATCGTGCGATTCGCGGATCTGCAACACCGGCAGGGTCGCTACCGACCTCGGACGTTTGCCAACATAGAAAAACAACCGAAGCGATTCGTCTCCGGGCACGCCGCCGGGTTTTCTCACACGATATGAATAAAAAACCGTACCGTTGCGAAGCGCCTGCAGCAGACTGTTCTCGATCAAGACCGGCATGCCGTCAGGCGTGACTTCCTCCCCGATCACTTCGACTTCGTCATTGAATTTATCGACTATCTCGCCGGATTCGCCACAACCGAACCAATTGACAACAATGAAGTCCGCGTCGGCGAGGCCGTCGTACTTTATAAAGGTTTCAAGCTCCTGCGCACCCAGTTCCTCAAGATCAACGGCATTATCCGGACCTAATAAAGGAATGACCGGTGCCGGATTGGAGAGCGTCATCTTTGATTCCTTGGCATGGAAGTATTGAGCGATCCACAGGATCACTTGGGTTCAGGTATATAGATTTACGCCCTAACGACGCTCGTTGGAACTATCAGAACTGTTAGGTTTACCGAGGCGGCGTCTCTGCTAGCGTTGTCAGGTGAAAGCTACGTTATGCGTAGCGAGGAAGCCCAATGAATACCAACTCCGACAAAAGGAATTAAGTAATGCGACATCTCAAGTTATTACTCACTCTGGTAATGGGTCTTGGTTACGCAGGTTATGGAATGACGGAAAACACTACAAACGCCACTGGCACCATTTACATCAGAGAACAAAACACGAGCATTCAATGCAGTGTTCCAGCAACGGCGGGCGATCATGTTATATCAGACTTTGGCTGTACCAACGACCAAGCCTATTCGGTTCGACTCGATAACATCCCGTCGGCGGTCAGTATAACTTTTTTTGACGATAAGAACGGCGAAGGCTGTCTGGATGATGAAGGATGGGAAATTGAGGTTCGTACCATCAAGAACCCGACCACAACACCGACGGAGCCCTGGATGTTCCTCGCATCGATGCACGGTCATCAGGACGGTACGATCATCGAACCTGGCGTACTGAAAATACGCTCCCGCTCGGGCGGAGATATTCACGGAAAACTCTCGTGCGTACGCGTCGAGACCGATAAATAACTTTCCAGACCGAGGCCTCATCCATGCCCGCTTCCACCGCCGTCCATTCCAACGCCTTCAACTTCCTCAGTTTTGTCCAGTCCGGAGTCGATGCAAGGACGGGCATGTACACGGTGTCGCTGTCTTTACCCGAAGTGAAAACCTGTGACCTCAGCGGCCCGGCGATTCCCCTGGTGCTCAACTTCAACCCTCTGAACGAGGTCGACAGTGGCTTCGGCCTGGGCTGGGACCTGGCGCTGACGCAATATGCCCCGAGCACCCAGATCGTCTCGATTCATTCAGGGGAAACTTTCAAGGTCACGGGGTCATACCCGGGAGATACGGGTCGCCTGCGCATGAAAGAGCAGAAAATCGAAAGTTTCCAACTCTTCGAACTGCCCGAAAAAAAGTATCGGGTGGTGCATAAATCGGGGCAGGTGGAGACCCTGGAACTTCAGGGGGCGGAGCCGCAAGTGGCAGTACCGGTGAGCATCCATTCAGCGCAGGGCCATGAGATCACGCTCGAGTACGACGTCTTCAACGGGCGCCCGATGCTTAGCGTCATCCAGGACAGCAGCGGCAGGCTTCTGCAAGTCACCCGCGACCGGGTAAAACACACGGTCACCTTCAGCATCGGATTCAACGGCGCCACCCCCGCGGCCCAGGTGCTCTTGAATTTGATAAATGATCGCATCGACAGGGTCACCCTGCCGACGACCGAAGCCGCCGGCTGGCGCTTTGAGTACCGGACGGTGCGCGAGCTGGCCTGCATCAGCGAAGTCTGGACGCCGCTGGGCGCCCACGAAACCATCCAGTACAACGATTCAGGCCATGGCTTCCCCGGCGGCGGCAATGAACAGCGCAAACTGCCGAGGGTGACCGACCATGTAACCGCCCCCGGCGGCGGCAACGCGCCCATCGTGGTGAAGTACAGCTACGCCAGCGACGGGCATAATTTCCTCGGCTATGGAAGTGCTGTCGAATGGACGGACGACGGCCTGGACAATCTGTTCAAGGTCAACGAACCCTACCTCTACAGCTCCACCGAAAGCCTGATGGCCGGTACCGATGTCGTGCGCAGCGTGACCCGGACATTCAACCGCTTCCACCTGCAGACCGAAGAAACCACCGTGCAGGACAATCGGCAGAAAACCGTCCGCAGCCGTTATTACGCGGATGATGACGACACGCTATCTTTCGACGAGCAGCCACGGCAGTGCCAGTTGCCCCGGACAATTTCGACGCTGTGGTCGATCAGCGACGACCCGCGTAGTTGGCGCCAGGACAAGCAGCTCAGCGAATTCGACATTTACGGCAACCAGACGCTGCGGGTCGAGCCCAGCGGTGTTACCGAGCACATTGCTTATTACCCCGCTGAAGGGGTGGCAGGGCAGTGCCCGGCGGATCCTTATGGGTTCGTGCGCCACGTGCGCGAAAAAACCTTCCTCCCCGCAAGCGATCCGACACTCGTGCCAGGACTGCAGAGCGGTGCATTGCCATTGCGCACCCGGTTTCGCTATGAAGCACTGCCGTCGCTGGGCAGCAGCACTATCCAAAAGCCCTGGATAGCCATGACACAAGAGCAACTGTTCGAACTGACCGACACCAAAGACCCCATCGAGCGCCAGCTCTCATCGACCCTCTTCGGCTACTTCAACGTTCCAGCCGACCCGTTGACCCATGGCCGGCGAGCCCGGCAGGCAATCACGCTGGGCAGCGATACTGGTCCCACTTCCTTCGTCGATTACCGCTATACAAAAAATGCCGAAACCCGCTCGTTACAAACCGAGCAAACCTCCTCGACGGACTTCGACGATACCGTCATGACCGTGGTCGACGAACGTTCGATGCTCCACGGCGAACCCCTGCTGATCACCCAGGACGGCGTTCAATACAGTTACCTTTATGACCAACTGAACAGGGTAGTTCGTGAAACCCAGGCCCCCGGCACGGAATACGAAGCAGCGCGGCGTTATAATTACCGCCTGATACGGCCGGTCGATACGGGCCTCCTTCCTGTGGCGATCCAGGCCTTTCAGGAAATGGAGGACGTCAAGGGCGTGAAGCTACGGACTCATTTCGACGGAATGAGCCGGGTGGTTCGCGAGGAGCTGGAGGATTTCGGCACCTATCGCGATATCTACAAGGCACAGTACAACGACAAAGGCCTGCTGATGGAAGAAACGCAAATCGACTGGCTGGAAACCAACGATCTTCTCTTGACGACCACCTACAGCTACGACTCCTGGGGGTTGCGCGACAGCGTAACCCGGCCGGACGGCGTAAAAATGCTGATGTTCAACGACCCCATAGCTTTTGCCAGCGAACAATGGATCGAAGGCACAGCACGCACCCGGACCGTTACCAACCGATTCGAAAAAACCGTCAGCGTCGAACGGATCGACCCGAACGGGCAGCGCATCAGCCGAACGGTATTCGACTATGATGGCCTGGGCAATTGTGCGTCAAAGGTTGACGAGCTCGGCGGTATCACACGTTATAGCTACGATGCGTTCGCCCGCCTGGTCCGCACCACCCTGCCCGACCTGACCACTGTCCATACTACTTACGCCGCGCACAGCCGGGCCGAGTTGCGTAGCCGGATCGAGGTCAAGCCGGGCAATTTCGACGGGCCCGCCCGCACCGTAGGCGAGCAAGAGTTCGACGGCCTGGACCGGGTGACACAGTTCAAGGTTGGTCCCCGGATCGAGTCACGGGAGTACGAGGCTGGCTATCTGCTGCCCAAGCGCCGGGTCACTCCGGCCGGCAACGCGGTCGAGTTTCAATACCAGCACGGCCTGATCGAGAAGCCGACCGTCATCACCGCAACGGACGACGAGTCATCCTTCGACATCGACGTGCTGGACGCCAGACTGAACGGCTCGAAAACAGCCAGGGCGCATATGCCTTTGCCTATGATGAGGCCGGACATCTGGAGGCCGAGACCTGGACCGATGCCCTCGACAACAAACCGTACACGACCCGCTATAGCACTTCCCTGAAAGGACGTCCGTTGAGCCGTACCGACATTGGCGGTCACGATACGCGTATGGCATATAACCCGACCAAAGGGCGGCTGCTGAGCATCGAGCAAAGGCAACTGAAGGCCTCATTCGAATACGATGCAATCGGCCGCCTGTTTCGAACCACCAGCCGCGACAATGCCAACAACAACACTCTGACCACTACCCTGGCGTTCGATGATGCGGGGCGCGAGATCCTGCGCACCTTGGTGTTGCTCGACCCGCTGGGCCAGCCGATCGAAGCCGAGCGCTCCATTGAATTGACTTACCAGGCCGACAGCAACGTGCGTAGCCGGCACCTGCGCGTAGCAGGGGCCACTGTTCTGCTGGAAACCTACAGCTACGACCTGCGCGGACGCCTGGAGCTCTACCGTTGCTCAGGCACTGAACTGCCAAAGGATCGCTTCGGCAACGCCATCCTCAGCCAGTACTTCGAGTTCGATACGCTGGACAACATTATCTACACGCGGACCGTTTTCAACGATGGGCAACTGGACATAGCGCATTTCAGCTTTGCCGAGGACGATCCCTGCCAACTGGTGGGCGCCAGCCACAGCCATCCTGATTACCAGAGCCTGGAAACCCGCTTCACTTATGATCTGGACGGCAACCTGAAGCAGGATGAAGCGGGACGACAGCTTGACTATGACAGCCAGGGGCGTCTGGTGAGTGTCGCCAGCCCTGACGGACAGCCCCTGAAAAATTATCGCTACGATGCCCACGACCACTTGCAGGCGATCACCCCACAGGGGGATACGCAAACCCTGCGTTTCTACCAGGGCACGCGGATCACCGACACGCTGCACGACGATCAACATGTGCAGTTCCTTTATCACCAGGGGAAGCCCCTCGGCCAACAGACCCCCAGCGACGATGGGCAAACGCTGTTGCTGATGACCGATGCCAAACAGTCGGTCATCGCCGAGAGCCAGGGCGATCAAGTGCGCAGCGCCATCTATGGAACCTACGGCGAGCGGGGGCCGGACTCGACATTGCAGAGCCTGCTGGCTTTCAATGGCGAGGCGCTTGAAAGCACCGGGTGGTATTTACTGGGCAACGGCTACCGGGCCTATAACCCAGCGCTGATGCGCTTCCACAGCCCGGATGCCCTGAGCCCCTTTGGCGCCGGTGGCCTCAATTGCTACATGTATTGCGCCGGTAACCCGATCGCCTTCGGCGACCCGACCGGGCACGCGCGCCAGGGGCAGATTATCAATAATATAGGGTTCAATATCGGGGTCTCGGCAGCCACCACCGTCCTCGGCATCGTTTTGTCATTTGTGACGCTCAATCCGGGGCCGCTGATCGCAGCCATGGCGCAAGTGGGCATCACGACCTCGGCCGCGGCCATCAGTACCGCCATAACAGCCGTGACCGTGGGCTCATCGGTGGTGGCGGGAGGAGTGGCGGTTGCTTCCGGCTTTGTCCGGGATGAGAATGCCAGCGAAGCACTTGGCTGGATCTCGCTGGGCCTGGATGCGATAGCGCTTCCGCAAGTCAAGTTGCCCAAACCGCCCGTACCCAAAGTCCCGAATCCGATCACCATTCCGAGGGCCAAGCTTGGAAGAGCTCCAGGCAGGGCCTCGCTGGATGACACCGACGATTTTGCCGACCTTGACCTGAGTATGTTCGAGCCCCGGCGCTCAGCTACTCCGGACGACAGCATCGGTCCAAATCGGAACCAGAACCGTCGAGTCACGTTTTCACCACAGGTGGAGGAGATGGGTCCGTCAAGTTCCGGCAGCCGTTCGAGCACCGCTTCGGTCAGCTCGTCTGACAATTCTTTCCGAACCCGCAGCAGAGCCAGTTCAGCCGATTCGAACACCAGTTATGATCTTCCTCCAGCGCTGGCCCAACTTGTAGCAGGGGACCAAAAAAAGCTGACAAAGAATGTCGTGCTCGGCGGTCAACAGTGGTACGCCCACAGAAAGCCGGGCGACCCGGCCGTCATGCCCGGGGTTCACAAGGTCTGAGCGAAGCCAGGCGGCCCTGGGGTCGCCTGGTCTTTTTCTCTCTGGAAACACCCTTAAACACTCCCCCAACCGTTGTCTCGGGAAATGAGAATTCTCTCATATTCCCTGCCCCACCCCCTCCCTAGAATCCCCCACCGAAGCATGCCTCCTCGCGATAGCCCTCTATTCGCGAGCAGCCAGTGCATCGCCTCCTCTATGGCTCACCGTTCATTGTTCAAGGATTCGACTAGATGAAAAAAAACCTCCTGGCAGCCTCCCTCGGGCTGGTAACCGCCCTTGCCGGCGCATCCGCATTCGCCGGTACCAGCAGCGGGCAGATCAATTTCACCGGTCTCATCAATGCCAATACCTGCCCGATCGAACCCATCGATCCGGGCAGCGGCGCCCCCGGTCCCATCAACCTGGGTGAGGTCGCCGCCCTGGATTTCGCCGGGGTAGCCGATACGGAAGTCGGCGGCCGCGAGTTCGCGTTGCGCGTCAAGGATGGGACTGCCTGCGGCTTTTCCGCCGGTGATACAGCGGAGGTGACGTTCACCAGTACCCATGGCAGCGCCGGCACCGATGGCAAGTACTACGGGATCCAGACCGGCGGTGCTACCGGCGTCGCCCTGACCATCAAGGACAACGATAACGCGCCTATCGACAGCGGCACGCCGTCCAAGGCCTATCCGCTGAACCCCACCGGCGAAACCCGGATGATCTTCCACGCCAAGTATCGTTCCATCAGCGCAACGGTTACTCCCGGCCCGGTGATTGCCAATATCAATTTCGTCGCCACCTACCCGTGAGATCCGCGGTTGGGTGCATAGCCATGCATCCAACCGCGTCGTTCACCACCACGGACCGCAGCAATATCACGGGATGACCCAGTGTTTCGATCAAAAAGAAAATACCGCCGTGCCTGCACCTTACTCACAGGGACTGTGACCTTGCTCCTGGCCTACGCCCCCCTGAGCCAGGGAGCCCTGACGCTGAGCGCGACCCGGGTGATTTTCGACAGTGGCAAACGCAACGTTTCACTGATCGTCGCCAACCCCAGCGACAAAGTCTTCGCGGTGCAATCCTGGGTCAACACCAGCGCCGACGACACCACTACGATCGTACCGTTCGTAGCCTCGCCGCCGCTGTTTCGCATCAACCCGGGCAGAGAGCAGCACGTGCAGATCAATGGCTTGCCTCATTCACTGCCCAACGATCGCGAGTCGTTGTTCTTTTTTAATGCCCAGGAAATTCCCCAGGCCGAAACCGACCAGCGCAACGTGCTGAACATCGCCATCCGTACGCGCATCAAGTTTTTCTATCGCCCTGCGGAACTGAAGCAAACCCCGGCGGAGCGGCTCCAGGATTTGCAATGGTCATTGCAATCGATCAATGGCATGCCAAGCCTGGTGCTGAACAATCCTACCCCCTTCCACTACACCTTCCAGCACCTGGAAATCAGCGCTGGCGGTCAGTCGAAACGAATCGACAGGCCGGCGATGGCAACGCCCTTCGGGCGTGAAATCTATTCGCTGAAAGGTTTCAAACCCGGCAGCGACGCGCAGCTCTTGTTCACCACGATCAACGATTACGGCGGCATTACCGAGCCCGCCACCTTGCCCGTGCGGCAGCACCCTTAACCCCTCCAGCCCGCAGTGTCAGGGAACATGATCATGATCGGATTTTCAGCAGGCCGGCGCATGCGCATGCGGCTGGCTCGCTGCCTGCTGGCCGGCGGCAGCGGCATGCTTATCGAGACGGGCGACGTACTGGCGCAAACACCAGCACGGTTTCTTTCGGGCTTCATGCATCAGGGCCATGACCAGGATGCCGACGCCGGCCAGTTGGCCTTGCAAGCCATGGCCAACGAACAAGGCTTGGTGCCGGGTCGCTACCGTGTGCAGGTCAGGCTTAACCAGCAATACGTGGGCGAGCACGACATCGAGTTCATCAATGGCGGTTCGGCCGTTCTGTCGGCCTGCCTGACAATGGGCCTGCTCGATCAGTTCGGCGTGAACACCAAAAGCGTCGCCGATCCCGAAACGCTCGCAAGTCGATGCGTAGAGCTGGCCATCCTGATCCCCGACGCCCGCGCCGATTTTGATGCGCCGCGCTTGCAACTGAACCTCTCGGTTCCGCAAATTGCCATGCACCGCAAGGCCAGCGGTTACGTCGACCCGCAGCGCTGGGAGCACGGCATCAACGCCGCGTTTGTCAATTACCAGGTCTCGGCGCAGCAAGGCGATACCCGCTATTCGGGACGTAGCGACAGCCAGGATCTGCTGCTGAACGGTGGTATCAATCTCGGCCCATGGCGCTTGCGCAGCAATCAAAGTTCCCGCCAGGACAGCGATGGCGGGCGCACCTGGACGCGGGCCTACACTTACGCCCAGCGTGACCTGCCCGGCCTGCACGCCAACCTGACCGTGGGCGAAGCCTACAGCGGCGGTGATGTGTTCAAAAGCGTTGCACTAAAGGGAGTGATGCTCAAATCGGACTCCGGCATGCTGCCCGACGTCATGCAGAATTATTCGCCGATCATCCGCGGCGTGGCGTTCAGCCGGGCGCGCCTGGAGATACGCCAGAGCGGCTACCCGATCTATTCCACCTATGTCAGCGCCGGTCCTTTTGAAATCGACGACCTGAACACCGGCGGAGGCAGCGGTGAGCTGGAGATCCTGCTCACCGAGGCCGACGGCCAGGTCAGGCGTTTTACCCAACCCTACGCGTCCCTGGGCAACCTGCTTCGCGAGAACATCTGGAAGTACAGTGCTGCCATCGGCCGCTATAACGTCGCCGGAAAGGTTGAAGACCCGATGCTCTGGCAAGGCACGCTTGCCAGCGGGATCGGCTGGGGCACGACTCTCTACGGCGGCCTGCAGACCAGCGAGCATTACCAGGCGGCCAGCCTGGGCGCGGCAAAGGACTTGGGCGCAATCGGCGCACTGGCACTGGACGTCACCCGCTCCAGCGCCGCGATCGATGTCCAGGATGCGGGCTCCGTACAAGGCCTGAGCTACGCAATCAAGTATGGCAAGAGCTTCGATTCACGCACCAGCCTGCGCTTTGCCGGTTACCGCTACTCCACGCAAGGGTATCGGGACTTCGATGAAGCCGTGCGCCAGCGTAGCCAGGACACTACCTTCAAGGGCAGCCGGCGCAGTCGCCTGGAGGCGTCGATCTACCAGGGCATCGGCCAGCAGAGTGCCCTGACCTTCACGCTCTCCCAGGAAGATTTCTGGCGCACCGATCAGCAACAGCGCCAGTTCCAGCTCAACTTCAATACCCGCCATCGAAGCGTGAACTACAGCCTCTATGCTGGGCAATCATTGCGCAGCCGTCAGCAGACCAGTGATCGTCAGATGGGCTTGAGTGTCTCGTTCCCGCTGGACATCGGTCACACCAGTTCCATCAGGCTGGACACGCAAAAAACCGGCACGAGCTGGAGCCAGCGTGCCAGCGTCACCGGCAGCCTGGACCAGAATCGCCTCGGTTACCGCGCAGGCATCGTCAACGAAAACCACCGGCAGCAAGCCGCCGAGCTGTCGATGAGCTACCAGATGCCCGTCGGCAATTTCGGCGCGGGCCTGAACTACGGCAATGCCTACCGCAACCTGTCGGTCAACGGCGCCGGTGCCATCGTGCTGCACGGAGAAGGTGTCGAGTTCGGTCCCTACCTGGGAGAAACCGCGGCGCTGATCGAGGTGCCAGGCATCAAGGATGTCGGAATCGCCAATGCGCCAGGGGTACGCACCAATGCGCGAGGCTTCGCGCTGGTTCCCTACCTGCGGCCCTACCGGATCAACCAGATCGAGCTGGATACCGCGGAGCTGGGGCCGGAAATCGAACTGGAGAACGGAACCACCCAGGCCGTGCCTCGACGGGGAGCGCTGGTCAAGCGTACGTTCGCCGCCCGCTCAGTCCTGCGAGTCGTGGTCAATGCCACGTTCGAGGGTCGTCCGTTGCCGTTTGGCGCCCGGCTCGAATCCGCCGAGGGCGAAGTCGTCGGAATTGTCGGCCAAGGCGGCCAGGCCCTGTTGAGCACTCACGCGCAACCGCAAGTCTTGAGTGTTGCCTGGGGTGCAAGACCCGCACAGCAATGCCGCCTGGTCATTGATCCGCAGAGCTTGCCGTCGTCCCGGGGCTACCGCTTGCAAACGGCGATCTGCCGATGAACCGGTTTTTTCCAGGCGATACCGTCTTTGACGCGACGCCGCCTCCCCAGCAGGATATTCATGATTAAATTATCAGCGCGACACCTCGCCAGCCTGATCGGCGTCTTCGCTGGCTGCCAGTTTGCCTTGCCCGTCATGGGCAATACCTGCCGGTGGGATTCAGCGCCGGGCCCAGTCACCTACCAGGTCAACCTGGGTACCGTCTACGTGCCTCGCGATGCGAGTACCAACAGCGTCATTGGCGTTGCCGACCAATTCGTTACCAGCAACCGCCCGGGACCGACCATCGTCTGCACCAACGATGGCAGCGTGACGCTGGACTTCAACGCCATCAACATAGCGCCGCTCGATCATCGGCGGGGCACCTTTGGCAGCGGCGTCGACGACAAGATTTTCGCCACTAACATACCGGGAATCGGTGCGCGCATTACCTTGGAAGCCGGATTCGACGGAGTGGCTGGCAATTCCTTCTCCCCCATCGGCGGCAGCCCCGTGATGCCCTTCGATGCACAACTCAGCCAGCGCATGGTGTCGCCGTTCTCTCTCTCCAGGCTGCGCAGCTTGGTCACGCTGATCAAGACCGGCCCTATCGCCCCCGGTCCGCACATGGTGAACCGGCATATGTTCGACGGTTATTTCTCCAACATCGGCAAAGGCTTTGGCTACAACCTGAACGCAACGGTCATTCAGTCCCAATGTGCAGTGGGCGCCAACCCGGTGAGTGTCGACCCGGTACCGCTGGGTACCTGGCAGGTCGGCGACTTCAATTCTCCCGACTATGCCACCACGCCTGTGCCGTTCACGATCACCCTGACCCGCTGCGAGGCCGACCCGACCAACGCCAACCAGGCCAACGCCTACATCCGCCTCGACGGCGCCAACGGGTCCTTGCCCGAGGGCGACGGCCGTAACGGTGTATTCAGTCTGGGTAATGGCTCGGGCGCCCGGGGTGTCGGCATCCAGATATTGCGAGGCGATGGGATCACCCCCGTGCCATTGGGCACGGACGTGTTCTTCGGTTCCATTGAAAACGCCCGCGACAAGACGCTCGGCTTCAGTGCGCGGTTCTACAAGACCGGCAGCGTAGTGAGCCCAGGCAGCGCCAATGGCGCGCTGAGCTTCACCCTCACCTTCCAGTAAAGCCTTTGGTCAAGCCTTCAGCATCGGTCGCAACTCGGTGAAGAACTGCCAGTGCTCGCCGTCATCGAAGCTGACCTGGGTTTGCACGATAAACTGATTATCGGTTGGCAGGGACAACATGAAATCCCGAGGCAGTTTAACGTGCACCCCATTGCTGACCTCCGCCGCTACGACCTTGTGCTTGTCCAGGATGGTCAGACTTCTGTTCAAGCCCGACACCTTGATAGTCACCAGGCAGGCCTCGCTGATAAAGACCCATTTTTTTTGATGCACAGGCAACCCGCCGGCCGGAATTGTGGCCTTGGATACCGGAGTGGTGAAGGGAGGTTCCAACTGGGGGGGCGGAAACTGGGTAAACGTTCCGACCTGTACCGTCAGTTTCTCCGAGTCCTTGGAGGTGCCGTCCGCGAGTTTGACACCGTAGTACATTGGCACGTCCTTGTTGAACATCGCAGCAATACTCGCCGCGGGAATCGTCACTGACTTCACGCCCCACGGCACTGGAACGGCAATTGCTCCCGCCGTACCAGGTTCGCCGAACTGCATGGAGACGACGTCATCGTCATAATAGACGGCATCCTCGGGAATCTGCGCGGTTGCCCCGTTTATAGCCCTCAGTGGATTCAGATCGGCATATTGCGACGGGTTGCCTTCGGCTTCCTCGACCCAAGGGTAAGGAACGTAATGCGGCGCTCGCAAGACCGCAACCACGAACGAGATCGGATCGGATTCAGGCGATTCGTTGCCGGCCCGATCAAAGACCCGATAGGAGATCGAACGCGGCCCGTCGCCCATGTCGCGAATGAGCGCTTCGTCGAACTCCAGTTGAAACTGGAATTCTTCGTAGTCGTCTTCGGTAAGCGTCCTGGATACTTCCCGTTGCTGGCCGCTATCCTCGTTTTTCCAGGCGCAGACGATACGGTCACCGGGGGCCGGTTCGAGGTAGGTGGGAACGCTCACGGCCACGATCCCGTTGTTGTCGATGAGGTATTGTTCGGAGAGGCCATCTTCGACAATGGTCGGGTCGATCAACACAACATTGTTAAAGGCCAATTGAGGAGGCGTTTTATCAATAGTGACCTTGATCGGCACGGATCGACGAGGGGTCGAACTGTTCCAGGGATTCAACCGGTAAGACACGCGGTGGATGCCCTCATCCAGCTTGGCAACAGGAACTTCCAGCCACAGATCCGCAGGCGGACTGTCAGGTTCGAGAGGCCCCTCCCAACGTTTTGTAGCCACGGGCTCGGCTTCATTTTCATCCCATATCAACTCCACCGTATCGTACATCCCGGCCTCTGGAGCAGCGTCGCTCCAAAGGGGAAACCCGATACGCAATGGCTGTTCCCAGGCATCCTTGGGCAATAGGTTCTCTTCGCCACCCGGAATCGGCGGCAGCACGCCGACAGCGGTGGGAGGATCCAGATCGACCAGGCTTTTTTCATACATGAAGCGTTTATTCAACGACGCGAGAAACTTGAACATGTCGGCGCCCTCATCAAGAACAAGCAGAAAAAAACAACTGCGGAAATGTTCCCCCGCAGATTCGTCAGTTGCTGTTTTATCGCGATGAGGCATCGGCGGCGGTATCAACCGGGAACAATGATGTTCCCGGGTACCTCTTCAGACCCTTACCAGCGATAGCGAGCGCCAAAATTGAAACCCCACGGCTGCTCGATACTGTCTCCCTTGCTGTAGTCGAGATCGGCGTGAATCGACACCTTGTCGTTGAGATTCACGGCAATGCCCGCCCCCAGCTCACCACGCGAGCCGGACAGGTCGTTGTTGAACATGACCTCGTTGACCTGTACCTCGTTGTTTTTTGCAAACTCATGGGCATAGGCCGCGCGCAGGTAAGGCTGCACCCGTTGGCCATCGCCCAGATCGAAGTCACGCCCGACAGTGGCACCGGCCTTGCCGAGCAGTGAACGCGTACGGTCGCCCTCGGCTTTCAGGCCGTTATTCAGATCGTAATCCTGGCCCTGGATGATCACCCCGGAGAGTTGGGTATAGGGCTCGATGAAGTAGTCGTCAGCCAGCTTGATATGGCGGCCGAATTCGAGGGCGGCGCCGACCCCATGGTTGTCGTAACGCCCTTCGGTTTTTTTGCCATCGCTCAGTTGCACGTCGGACTTGTTCTGGAACCGGTTGAGCTTGAGGACACCGTCGAAATAATAACCGCTGGGCTCATCCAGCCAGGTGGTGTAGGCACCCACGTAATAGCTGTCGACCTTGGCGCTGGTGCCGCGACTCAAGTCCAGGTCCGACTTGCTGTAGCCACCCAGCAGGCCCACCAGCCACTGGCCATCCCCGAATGGCAAGGGGGCGTCGGCACCGAACGACAAGCCTTGCTGGGTTTGTGTGTAGGCCACTCCGGAGCTGGCGTCGACATCGAACTTGTTACCGTAGGCGCGCATCCAACCGCCGGCCTTGCCATTGTCCATCCGCACCTCGCCCATGCGCGTGCGCAACGTGCTGAGTTCGCCGTACCAGACGGTCGGTGCGGTGTTGAACAGGGCCAGTACGGATCGAGTGCCGGGGCTGATCACTTTTGTGGTGGTGTCCAGGTACCAGTCCTGATCGCCCTTTTTTACCAGCTCATAGGAAAACGCCCCGCGATCCACCGGCCCGTTGAGCAACGAAAATTGCGCATCGCCGGCGCCGATGTGGATCACCGGAATGGAACTTGCGCTGGTCGGCTCGGCGCCGCTGCTGCCCATCAGCACGCTGTGGCTGCCGGTGGCGGTACCGGTGACTTCAAGGGTATCGACCTGGCCTGTGACCAGGTCGGCGTCCATGACAAAGAGGCCGCTGCCCGAAAGGTTGGCAACCGAGAGCTTGTAGAACTCGGTCGGGCTGCCGAACTGGACCGTACCACCATTCATGGACAGGTCGCCGATGCTGGCGTTATCGACCATGTTCCACTGCGCCTGGCTATTCACCGCAAGGCTGGCAACGTTGTCGAGCCGCCCGGTAAAAATTGCCTGGTTCTGCAAGGTGATGTTGGCGGTGGCGCCGACATCCGCACTGATATCGCCGTTCACATCGCTGTTATCGATGATCATATTGGCGGTCGAGACTCCCTTGACCTCCAGGACCTTGCCGTTTCCCCCTGCCAGGGTGGAACGATTGCCCACCAGGATCTCTGCCGTGGTGGCAGGCAAGCCGAAGTCATTGACCAGGATCGCCGCGCCACTTTGCCCCTGCACCGTCGTGCCATCCAATGTCAGGCGGCCGGGCTGCGACACGGTCTGATCGGTGAGCAGCAAGACACCGTTGGTGCCGCCGACGATTGTGCTGTTGGTAGCGGAGACCCGGCCACTCGCCAGTTGCAGGCCAAAGCCACTCGTACCAATGAGCGTACTCTGGCTCAGCACCAGCTCACTGGTGCCGCCGACCACGGCACCGACCACGCCGCCCGTGAGGGTACTCCCGGTGACCGTCGCCTTGGAGCCCAGGCCGACCGAGGTATCGCTGCCTAGTGACAGCGCTGTTCGGCTGGCGGTCACGAGACTATTGGTCAGGCTCGCATCGCTGTCCACCAGACCGATGCCGGTGGAGGTGCTGGCACTGGCTACCACTGTCGTGCCCGCAAGAGTGACGGATGAGCCGTTTTCGACAACGATCTCCTGGGTGCTGGCGCCGTTAGCCGTCAAGCTTGAGGCGCCCCGGACCAGATAGTTGTCCAGCGCGTCCCTGCCGTCGATAAACGCCGGCTCGCCATTATCGACAATGCGGCCGAATGAATGGGTACTGGTCAGTAACAACGGCATGATCGTCAACCACCTCACAAACATGGGCAGTGGACGTAGCGCAAAAGCGTATTCAATTTTCATCAGACACCACGGGTAAAGATTTCCAGTAGGCGTTCAGCGCCCGGCAACTGAGCGCCTGAACTTGTGCGGGTGCGAAGATTAGGAATTAACGCTCTTAAAATATGTAGGACTTATCTGAAATCCGGAAAACAGGCCAAACCGAACGACAGGAGTCACGCGTCCTCCTGTCTCTACTTCCGGAAAGCTCAGGGTATGGGTCTCGGGATGGTGCAGTGCTGGCCGGCACCTTCGAAAACCGCGATCATCACGCGCTCCGGTTCGGAGGAAACGGTGGTGCCACGAACAGACATGCTGTAGCTCGTTTCGCCCCAACCGTACTGATCAGCGTCATAGGTGGGCTTGAGGTATGTTTCGTACTCGATGAACCAGTCGATACCGTTTGACTCTTGCTGAGGGTCGACAGTTATGTCTTCCGAAAGAAAGGTATCGGGTATCGGGGTCGTTCCGTCCTTGTCATAGGTCTGCCACGTGGCCGTCACCGTCTCGCCTTCCTTCAAGTAATCCGACGGCGGAATATGAACGCGGATTCCCCACTTCCCATTCTTTTCAATCAATGCGTTGCAATTCAGCGGATACGTACCTTCCCTATCCGGGAAGGTCGTTTCGGGAAGATCCACCACCTCGACCACCACGTCTATATGTGTGCGCTGCGACTCCTGGGGATTGACGAAACCGTCACGGGTCAAGGTGTAGTGCATGGGCAAGTCATCCATGACCGGCGTTTTTTCGATATCTGCCCACGGAATCTCGAAAGGAATCTCTACATCGGCCACCTCAGAGCCAGTGATGAGATAAGGCGATGAAGTCACAGGTTCACCATTCCAATACAGCGTCAGCTTATCGTCCGTTTCCAGCACATCCAACAGGGTCTGGGGTAAATTGATATGCCCTGTCGCCGGCTCTCCCACATCGGCCATGGTCAAGTCGGTGGCACTGCCGCTAAAGCTTTCGAATCTGACCAGACCCAACGCCGGGTTGGTCGGCTCCGGATCGGGGTTATCCGGCCCCGGTATGTCGAGATCGACATCGACGTCGATCTTGCCCGGCGAAGACGTGGGGTGGTCGCCCCGCAAGACGATATAGTCAACCTCTGTGGATTGCGCGCCCCCTGCGTCGAAATCGTATTCGGCTCTCATGTGCGTCCAGGGCACGGTGATCAACAAGGGAAATGGCAAATGCGTACCCACGGCGGTTCGAGCGATGTCCGTTCCCCACTTGACCACAATGCCGTCATCGCGCGTCCAATTCGTATACTCGTTGATGCGCACCTGCGTCGGAGTGGCGCCATCGGCGCGATCAATCAGACCATCAGCCGCCAGAGGTACTTCCGGGGCTTTCAAATCAGCGGGCAGAGCGCCGAGGGCAACCTGTAGGGTGGTCGGTAAGGACATGTCGCTACGATTCCCCGCCTTGTCGAACAGGACGTAGGCAAGGTACTGCTTCCTGGAGCCAAGGGCGATGACCTTATCCTTGGGTATCACAATGTTCCGGTCCGCGGGCAGGAGGCCTACAAACGCCAACTCTCCAGCTTCTGGAAAATCGTCCGGGATACTGGCCAGTAAGGCCAGCGCTACGAGGACAGACTCTTTCTTGTCTTCCACCAAGTCGGGAATCTCGCATCTCAGTCCTGAGTGTTGCTCCAGCAGCTCCGTGGTGATAAGGGGGCCGTCCTGCGCGATAACGGCGAGCGGCACGAAACTCGGCGGCGGCCCCAGCGGACGTGTTCTGTCGATGGTCACAGGCGCCGGGTCGGAACTCGTTTGAGTGGGTGCGTTCCATGCTTGTACCCGATACCTGAATTCGAATTTTCCCTCATAATTCTCAAACACTTGCAAGGGTATTGCCCGCTCAAGGGGAAACTGATCGTCGGGGACATCGGGCGGCCCGGCGATGTCCTCCTGTTGAAAGTTCTGGTACTCGCTCTCGGGAACGGTGACCGGACGCCAATCCAGATAGAGAACATCCTTGAGCGCCGGAAGAGGGGGACGATCGGGCCAGATGGGAATCTTTACCTGCAGTGGCGCGGTGATTTTGTCGATGTGCATCAAGCCGTCCAGGTCACCGGCAATCTTGTCAACGATCTCGGGAGGCAGGTGGTTGTCAGCTTGCCGGCTTTCCCTGCGCTTGAGCAAAAGCCATTTACGATACTCCGCCCGCACCTGTTGGCCAGTCGGTAAGTCGCGAGTGCCTGTCATTGTTCATGCTCCAATCAATTCGCTCACCCATGGTTGAACCATGGCACCTAAGCTTGATCGGGCGAGGAGCGGATTCGAGCCCTGAGAAACCCGCCGTTGCGCCTGATCGTCAGCCTTTGGCAAATTAAGGGCGCGTTTTCAACGCAGCGATACTGTCAGAGTTGACAGGTACCAAGGCACGTTCAACTCCCTCCAAAGACACCCAAGCCAAGCCCTCGCCACACCTTGCCGCCCCATCACAACCCAGCCGCCCCCGAGAAGACCGACCACCACCAGCCTTCCCAACATGGCCTATGGCACGCCCCTGCCTGCCCACCAGGGCCCCACCAACTCCACGGTAGCCTCCCTGGCCACGCGCTCGGCCTCGCTGGCCTTCACCGCACGAAATATCGCCCATGCCCTGCGATACTGGTCCTCGCTGAGCTGGACAGCGGCGCTGCCCCAGTCCACGTCGGCCGCCGCTTCCAGCGTCGGGCCAGGAAGCCCTTGGGCGGGGGCCGCCAGGTTTTCGCGCAGCACCTGCGGCCATTGGGACGTGTCGACAGGCGCGCTGGAAGCTTCGGTCAAGGTTTCGCCGAGCGCATCCCACTGCGCCTGGAAGTTGGCCCAACGCGCCGACATTTCTTCAAGGTAGGGGAACCAGTAAAGGTCGCCGTACTGCGGGTTTTCCCATGTCGAGAATGCCCCCTGCGTTTCGAGCAGGCGCTGGACGAAGCGCTCTTGGGTAGCGTCATTGGCGATACGCATGTCATTCCATTTTTGCACATCACTCAGGTATTCCTGCCAGGCACCGAAGAGATCATGAATGAACGAGGCGAAGGGTGGCTGTTGGGGCTGAGCCGTCGCGCGGCACCAGCGCAGGAAGATCGCGAGGTGCGTTTCCAGCTCGTCCAGGATCGGCGGCGCCCCCACATCCAGGATGGACAGGTGCAGATGCTGCAAACGCTGGCAAATGCGCTTTCGAAACGCGTCAAAACGTTCATCGAGATTGGGAACAAGCCCTGCCAGCTGCGCCGTCTCTGCGTCCAGCTGGAAAAAACACCCGGCAATGGCCAGGGCGCGATCCCTCCCGCTATCGAGATAGGGACGGAAATCATCACCCTCGCTCTGCTTCACCGCATCGCTGAGCCAATCCAGGAATTGTCCATCGGCAGGATTCTGGCGCAGGGCTTCAAACCGGCGTTGCACCGTTTCATTACCCATCCAGATGTCCCGGCTATAGGCAAAGCTTTGCCCGGTGCCGCGCAGACGCTCGATCTGCTCTGTCGGCAGAGGATTGTCATCCAAGGCCACAACCATCCTCTCGCCCTGGCCAAGCGGGCGCGCCAGCGTCGGCAACAGGGCTTCGACGCTGGTAATGCGATTGCCCGACAGGTCAACGGCGAGCAGCCCCAAGGGATCGCGTCGCAGCAGCTCGATGACGGCCAAGGGAACGCTCTCGATCCGTGCCAGGGAAAGATCCAGGTTGGTCAGCCGGGATAATCCTGTCAGGTCCGGCAGTTCGCTGATGATATTTGCGCCCAGGTTCAGGCGCCGCAGATTGGCCAACCGGGCCACAAAAGCAGCACTTTGAGCGTCCAGGCGCAATCGGCAATTCGTCAGGTCGAGCAATTTCAATCGAATCAAGCGCCCGATGGCCTGGAGTTGCGCTGGCGCGAATCCTTCATTGTCCGACCACACCAACTCCTCCAGCCTGGGTAACCGGCCCAGCGCCCCAATGGCAGAGACGCCGCCGGGCCCCTCGGCGTCCTTCGAGGTATCGGTTCCTGACAAATCCATTTGTTGGAGTTCAGAGCCCGCCCCCGCCGCGAGCAGTGGGGTAAACGTCTGGTCATCAAATACGATCGGGTTGCGGCCCAGGTGCAACAGTCGCAACCGCGGCATCTGCGCAATTGCCGGCGGGCAAAGGGTCAGACGATTTTTACTGAGCCAGAGTGCCGCTACGCGAGGGAACAGACGCAGAAAGTGCGAAGGGTCGGGCGTCAGGCCCATATCATGCAAAATCAGCAGCTCGACATGGCTGAAATCAGCGTCGATGCTCGGCAGCACCCCGACCGTATCGCCCTCCACCGCCAAGGAGAAGACTTGCCGCACTCTACCTTCTTCAATCAAGGGGGAAGTCATTTCGCGCCGCCAACATATACGCAACTCCTCGCCAAAATGCTGACGTGCCTCCAGCCGAACAGCCGGGTTGTCGTGTTCAACTTCATGATGCTTACCCGTTGCCGTCTCCCAATTGCGCAGGCTCAAGTCGAGCCGGCTCCATTCAATCTCCTTGTCATTCACCAACAACTCGATGGCCCTGCCGGTACTGATGCTACGCGCCTGCAATTCAGCCTTTACGGCGGCGCTGATGCCTTGGCCGGGGTACAAAGCCCGAAGGCGTTCGTCCAGTGTGCGGCGCACCGATACCAGCGCCGAACGGTCGATCATCGGATAGCCGCCCAGTAACCGCAGCTTCGGCGGTGTCAGCGCGAGCATGCCCAGGTGCAGGCGCAACGACGCACGGGATTTCAACGCGCGTTCGAACAGGCGAGCACGCAGGTCACCTTGCCCCTGAACGGCCAGATCCATGGCGTTGGGTTGGCTATTGAAGAATATGCGCGACAAGGCGACTTCAAGGTTGGTCAGCGCGGTGAGTTCCTTGCCCACCTCGTCAAACAACTGATAGTGGCCTGCGGTGCGGCGAATAGTCTTGATCGGTCCCTTCCTGCCCACCCTCAGCGGACCACCGATAAATCCCTTGTCAAGAAGGAGCTGGACCCGTACCCGTTCGTCCATGTAATGCACCTCGGGGCCGATCAGGGCCATGACCAGCCGGTCGCGATCATTACTCGCCTCGGAGGCCAGCATGAACTCCAGCGCACGGGAGATCCGCAGCTCGCGCAGGGCCTCGACCGTTCGCCTGGCAAGGCTGTTCGACACCCGACCGGCCAACAGCCCTTGCAGCTCCTCGCCGGTAACGCTTGCCAGCAGCGAATCGAGCATGGGCCCCGGCAGGCTCGGGAACAGGCGATGCATCAGCGCCGCACCGGGACGCTTCTCAAGATCGGTAAAGGCGTCGAGATCGGCGAAGGCGTCGATCAGCGGATACCCGTTGGTCTTCAGCCTGTCGGCCAGTCGATCGGCCAGGCGCTGGTGGAGAATCGCCGGTGCCTGCGCTGATGCTCCCTCGCCCAAAAGTGCACGCACCTCGGTTGGTCCAAGCTGTGCGAGCAACCGCTGCTGCCAACGACCGGCTCTGAAATCCGCCACGTCGAGAAGCAGCTCGGCGCCGGTTCCTGGCGAGGCGAAGGAGGTGCCTGCTTCGCCGCTATAACGAAACGCCCGCTGGGCTGGCCAGCCGGGCAGTTGAGTGAGCATTTGCACCATGCCCCGCGGCACACTTGGCAAAGCCTCGCCGGCGCGTAAACGGACCTCGGCCTCCAGCAACTGCTCGCGTGCTTCGAAGCGCCGAGCCATGTAAAGCAACTGCCCCGGCAATGGCTTGTCGTTCACTGCCGCATAGCGCAGCTGCTCATCAATGATGCCAGTCGACCATTGGGCGCGTTGCAGGCTTATATCGCGCAACCCTCGAAATTCCGGGATGACTTCGCGCAGCAGGCTAAAGCCCTCCATGCACAAAGGGCTTTGATAAGCCCAGCGCCACCCTCTGGCTCGGCTCCACTCAAGCGCCGGCTCCATCCCGGCATAATCCGCCGGCAACTTGAGGCGCAGCGAACGCTCATCGCCAACGACTTCGTAGAAGTGTTCGCCGACCTTGATCCAGGCTCGGCCTGCGGCACGCCAGATGCCAAAATCGTCAGGTGCCAGGCCAGCCGGGGGTGAGCGTTTGGCGATGAATCCCTCGGTGAGCCCATGCCACAGGCGTAAACTATCATTGGCCAAGGGGACGGGAAACATCTCGCCCACCAGGCTGTTGGCCGCGAATTCGCCCGTTGCCTCCAGACCGGCGTCCAGCGCAGCCTCGAACAGATGCTCAATCGCCTCGCGCAGGTGGCCCTGGCTCAGTTCCTGAATGCCTTCATAAACATCGCGGATGAGTTGCCGGATGCCGAGAAACACTGCCGCGGATTCCACGACCTCGGCGCCAGCCACACTGAGAGCGATCAGGGCGACGACTTCCAGTTCCAGGGTCAGCCACCATTCGGTGTTGTCCGGCAGCGCCTTGTGGTCGATCAGAGCCACCGGCCTGGCGACCTCCGATGAACGTGTCAGCACGCTGCTGCGCCATTCCTGATAAAGGCCGTGAAAGTATTTATCAGGCACTGCGGCCGCGATAATGTCCCGCTCTTCATTCCTCGGCCTGTGCTGCACAATCTTGTCGAACCAACTCCGGTCGCGCAACGGCACCAGGCTGCGCAGGAACACGGCATCACCGGTGCGGGCCAGGCGGCCGAACAGTTCCTTGGCGAAATCGAACGACCCGGCATATTGCTTGAGCGGCGTGACCGGGTCACCGGGAATATGCACCACCAACGGTACCTTTCCCTTGGCGGTGGCAGGGTGCCGGGCCCAATACACCCGTACGCCACGCAAACCCACCGGATGATCCGCGCCCTCCCTGATGTTCAATGCAAGGCCGCTGACGAATACCGTTGCCAGGGCTTCCACGGGATGGGCGGCATCGAGTTGTATACGGAAGTTAGCCAGGATGCGCTCGCCTTCGGCGTCCAGCAGGCCTTGGATTCGGGCCCGTTGCGCATCGTATTGGAGCAGTGCCCGACGATATTCGAGGTATTTTATTACAAGGGACGGCGGATTATTCACATTGTCCGGCCATGTTGGTATCCGGCGCTCCAGCTCCGTTTGATAAGCGGCACCGATGTCGAGGTCGCGACACAGGCTTGCGAACTCGTTGAGCCTTGGTCTCGCTATCAGGGCACTATCGGTACGAATCTCGAAACGGCTGCCCTTGACGCCAGCTTTCGCCTGGGCATCGGCTTGGGTGAAGTTGTACAGCGCCCAGTCAAACAGCGAATGGTTTTCGCGGTCGTTGGGCCTGACCAGGAATGACGACTCCAGGTCGATTGGCGCGCCAAACAACCGGTCCATGGCCGGTTGCAAGCGCGGTAGCGCGAAATCGCGTATCGAGGGGATAACCTTTATCGCGTCGGTCAACCGATACCCGGCACTGGCCAGGCTGAGGGCAGCCTGGCGCATCCTGGCCTGTTCGGCGGGACTTGCATCAAGCAGCCAGGCGGGAAGCCGGCTGCGGATAAATGAGCGGTGAGCCAAGGTTGACATCAGAAACCTCCATTATCGTGAAGGCTTCAGTTTCTGCGGGTGCCTGGTGGCTTTGGCGGTACATATGTATAGGTTGATCACTCAGCCAGATTGAACGCGCGGCCCTCCTCGGCGGTCAGCTCGTGTATCAGCCGTTCCTGATCCTCCTCATACACCCTGGCCTGCTCCCTCTGACTGGCTGCCCATTGGTCGCCAGTGTCGGGATACCTATCATCAACGCCCGCTGACCGTTGCCGATATTCGGCTTCAAGGCTAGCGAAACGATTGGCGTAGTGTTCGCGCAGATATTGGGTCCAGAACGACTGGAGTTGGCCGTAATTGAGCAGGCCTCCCCGGCGCTCCTCCTGCAGAACATCCTGTACCGCCCTGGACACTTCGCCGCTACTGAGCCGAGCAGATCCCGGAGATGCCATGCTACGAGGCGCGGCGAGCAAGCCGAGGGGGACGCGAGCGCCAATCAGATAAGCCATGCGCACCTCGGCCACATCGCGCGCCCCAGCCTGTCGATTGGCAACAAACTCGAGCGCCTCGGCACGGTAGCTGGCACGTAGCCGCTGGTAGAGCCAGGCACCACGTCGCTCCTCCGGCATGCCGGCCGGAAGCGGCTGATGGACCAGGGCGTGGGTTTCGATCGGGACGAACTCGACACGCAAGCCGTCCGTACAAGTAGCCATTTGCCCACGCAACCGCGCGCCTTCTTCGGCCATCCCATTCATTCGGCCGCGCAGAACTGCGTTGTTTCCGGCCTGCTCAAGTACCGTCCAGACTGAATTGATCAGAGAAGGTCGGTGGGCGGCATGAAGAAAATCTCTGGTTTGTCGCAGTTGATTGACCATGGTCATGAGGTTCGAGGCGTCTGCCTGTTGCTCAAGGTCTTGCCATAGTTGCTGGCGACGCGCGGCTTCAACTTCGCTGAGTCCTTCAAGCCATGGCTCGACGCTGACCGCAGGAATCTGTCCCGCTTGAGCGAAGTGATCAAGCTGCAAGTCATCCAGTTCGAAGGTAAAGCGAGGGATACCCTGCTGCACCGCGGTCATCGAGTCGAGCAATCGCTGGGAAAGCGCTGGATCGAGCCGGTTGCCTGCCAGCACTACTTCGGTGGACGCTTGGTGATTGCCTTCGTTGCTGAATACCTCTTCCGGAATGTGGGTGAGGAGATTTTCGGACAGGTCGAGTTCTTCCAGGCTCGATAGCAAGTGTGCGTCTATCCAGTGGGGAAACCGTTCAATATGCATACGGCTGAGATAGAGGCCCGCGTTGGCACCGAAGCGATTGGCCAGGGCCGTTGCGTTGTCGATCACTCCCAAGCGGTTACCGCTCAGGTTGAGGTGTATCAGGTTGGCAACCGAGGCGAACAGGTCCATTGCCGACTGGTCGATTCCGATCCCCAGGTTCATCAACTCCAGCCACATGAGTTCGGGTAATCTGCCAATTACGTCGGGTAGCCTGCCTAACGACGTTGTCGGGCTGCTGATGGTCAGGCTGCGCAGAGCCTGGAAACGATCTATGAACTGACCGAGCTCATGGTAAGCAAGGCCAGGGCGCCGCAACTCCAGGTCGTGTACCGCCTGGTAGGCATACGCTGGAAGATTGTCCGGTGGCAGCTCCGTCAACAACTCCAGCACCAGCGTCGCGCCCTGGCCGCTGCTGCGGTAGCGTTGATGGGCCTCGAACATCTGCGCGCCGAGCCGTTCGCGGGCTACGCGGACAGTATCGGGCACGGGCCTGGTGGAGCTGCTTGCCTGCGCCCACTCGGTGAAGACTTCGCGAATCCGTGCCGACTCCGCCCGCCAGATCTCCACATGCCGGCCCAGCTCGGCAGGTAACGGCCGGTCGTCGATGACAAACCGGTATCGACGGTTCTCACCGTTGGCGAAGAGGATTCTGCCCCGAACCTGTTGCGGCAGCGGATTGCCCTCCAGTCTCACCTCGATGTGGCGTGCGGTACTGGTCGGGTTGGCCAGCAATCCCGTAGGCACGGCGTCGATCCGGTTGTTGACCAGGGACAACTGCTCGGTCACGCCGAAATCGATGATCGGGAAAGCCTGAAGCCTGCAGCCGTCCAGAATAATCGAGCGCAACCCGAAGTCGCTCAGGTCGACAATCGCATTGTCCGGCGGCGTGAGTCCCCTCGCACCGGTCAGGTCGAGGCTTTGCAACGTGGCGATCCGTCGAATGGCACCCAGATGACGTGCGGCGTCGTGCATGTTGAGCAGGCTCAGATGCAGCAATTGCGGAACGTGCTGGGAAGATGGAACAAAAAAACCCATGAGGTCGGAGCAGTCGACCTCCAGGCGCGAAAGGTTATTGAACCTGCTCAGAGGTTCCCGATTAAACCAACGTACCCCTGGCCCCAACCGCAAACCGTGCACGCTCGAATAAAAACAAGGCGGCAGGTCGACAAGCGACTCAACAGGCACATTGCCGAGTCGCAAGACTGTTCGGGGCAGATTCAACTCGGTTGCCCAGGCATCGGCCTGCCAGTGGGCCATCAGCGCTATGCACAGGTTCCGGTGCTCCTCAATGCGAGCTGGAGAGCTGGCAGACAGCAGTAATTGCCTTTGATCGAGCGCCTCGGCCATCCTCGCGCGCTGGAATCCCATTGTCGATAAGGTCGCGGCAATCGCCTCAGCGCTTCGTCCTTGCGCACGCAGGGCGGCCAGGGCGGCCAGTGCCGCTTCGGAACTGGAATCACCGGGAACATCGAGCGCCCGCATGTGGTCCAGCAATACCGCGTCCGGGGGCGGCGCTTCGAACCGGGCCAAGGCTTGCCGCCAATTCGGCACCCGGGTCGGCTGGATCGGATGCAGCGTGGCAAACGGAAAGTGCCGCATGAGCGCTTCGAAAGCCAATCGCTCGTATGCCGCATCGTATATGCCAAGCGTATTTGGCGAGTCGAGTTGCCGCATCAGCGGGTATTCAGGCCTTGGCGCCAGCACCGCATTGAATAATGAGGTGCCTGTCAGCCTGGAGTGCTCGCGATAGAAGTCCAGCAGGTGCTGGCGGGTTTCCCTCGGTGCAATACTGTCGTAATGGGCTCGTCCGGCTTGATAGCGTTGCGTCATTTCCAGTGAAATCGCCTGCAGGGTCCGGTTGTTCGCACGACTGGCAAAATGGCTCGGCGCATAGCCGGAGCCCAACGCGCTAGCGACCCAGTTGCCCAGCAACAGCCCGTCGTCAGTGGCAGCGAGCTGACCCAGCGGGATGGAGGTCAGAATGGCGCTGTCAACGTCCAGGTAAATGCCGCCATAGGCATTCATCAATGGGTAGCGCAACACGTGCGAGGCGGCCGGATAGTAAGGCTGCACGGCACCAGTGATATGACGATATTGCGCGCCGAGAGGCGTGCCGCTCAGGTTCTGGAAAAACGGTTCGTCGTTCAGGTTCCTGATCACCAGGCCTGGCATCAGTTCAGCCGCTTGCTCGGTCAGTCGCTGCAGTGAATCGGCGTCCAGATCCACATGCAAGATACTTTGGAAGCGCGGGGCCTGGCGTGCGTTGATCGCCATATTGGCCAGGGCATCGCGCCCAAGTGGGTCCCGCCCTATCCAGAGATAGTGGATGATGGCCGGAACCGGTTCAAGCTGCAGCGGCACCGCTGGCAATGCAGGCAACTCGACGGTCAGCAGGTTGCTTGCGTGTTCCAATAGCGCCGGCCGGCTACGGAATTCGCTGAGCGAACCACGTTGCCATTCGCCTTCGGCGTTGCGCCAGAGCATGGCGCCGAGCTGGCCGCCGCGCCTCTCTCGCCATCCACCTTCAGCGGCGTCATACACAACCTGAACCGCGATGCGCACCTGGAAATCGGGGGGCGCTCCTTCCACGCCCTCCATGGGCAAGGTGATCTGACGCGAGGTTGAAGGCTGCGGCGTGCCTGCCGGAAACATCCCGCCAGCCAGCCCGCCCTGAGCCAGGCGCCATTGTTGCTCGACGTATTCCACCAGCGGGCCGCGGTGCTCACCACGGTGAATGCGCAGTTGCGCATCTGCGCTGCGGTGAACCTGGTACAGGTTGCCTTGCATGGAAATGTATTCAGCGTCGCCCAAGCGATACAGTTGGTTGTGTGGAACCACGCCGCTGACGTCCACGCCCAGCGCATGCAGGTCGATTTGCTGCGCGATGCTCAGCTTGCGATTGCCCCAGCTGAAATCCGCACGAAAATTACCCGCTACCGTCTCGACGGGACCCTGGGTGACTGCGGGCAAATTCAAAAGCCTTTTCGGGGCAAGGGCTGCACGCCTCATCCCGGTATAACGGACCTGTTCTTTTGCCAAGGCAAAAGCGCTGCCCAAATGCCCCTGAATCTGGCGCAGGCGCCAGAGCGTTTCGTTCAGCATCCTGGCGCCCTTCCACCCGGCCCGGCCCAGCAGCGCAAGCAGGCCCCACGGCACAGGATTCAAGGCTTCAAGCGTTCCCACCAGCAGGACTTTGCTGAAGGCAGCGCTTGCTGCGCCAGTCTTGGCCAGCCGCAAGGCGACCTTCGACACGCCCAGGCTCGTGGTGCGGGCGACCACCCTGCCGAGCGTCACCGACGCCGCGTAGCCGCTCCTGAATGCAGCGTGAAACGGGAGCAGGAAGGTGACGATCTCCAACGCCGTGAACACCACCGTGGCAGTGCCGACCCGGTCGTGCTTGATATCCAGGTAGAGCGAGTAGAAAGGCACGATGAAGCTCAGCGGCGTATCAAGCGCTTGATGCCATTGCTGGTAGTGCTTCTCCAGCGGCGTACGACGCCGGTAGAAGGCGCGCAACTGGTTGATCACTTTGGCGAAGTGGCGCTCTACCATCAACTTGCAGAACCCCTCGACAGCCTGGCGCTGCGGTACCACGTTGTTCGGATGGGTGGCCCGGTAGCGATTTTCGAACAGATATTCCAACTTGCCCACCTGTTCCCTGGCGAGGCCTTCGCGTCCTTGGATATAGGCCGCCGCGTCGAGGTGCGGAAGCCCGGCGAATTCATGAACGTCGAGGATACCGTTATGGTATGAAACCGGCGGGCCATAATATTCATCGGTGCGAACGTCCGGGCCGGATTCAAGAGCAACCTTGCGAACGGTGCCGGAGGGGCAGAACAGTTCGTAGGCATAACCGTCTCCCAGCGCCAGCAAACCGAAATGGCCGAGCCTGTCTGGCTTGCCCTCGGCATCCTTGAAGCTCACCGACACCACTCGATCGACAGCCAGCAACTCGCGGCGCTGGTGTGCGGGCAGATCGAAGATGGCGTCGATCATTTTCTCGCGCTGAGCGGATTGGCTGGCCTGCTCGAAACGCTCGTAAGCCGTCTCGAACCGCCTGGTCAACGCCGGCCCACCGAGTCCTTTACCGCCAAACCCCAGTTCATCGTCGTTGAGGCCATAATCATCCACATCGGTCATGTAGCGCTCGACGTTGGACATGTAGGGGCCCCTCCACTGTGTGGTGACCAGCTTGCCGATCCACTGGGCAAGGTTGATCAGAAAACCGTTGAGCCGCTCTTTCTCCGCCAGGCTCGTCAATCGCTCCTTGTTCTGATCGACGCCGGGCGCATCGATTTTCATCTGCGCGCGCGCCATTTCCTTCCTGTCCGGCGGTGACTCGAGCAACGCGTTGAGGTTCTTCTCCCGGCGCTCGGCATCTGCACAGGTGAACTCGATCGCCCGTCGTGCATCGTCATCGGAGACTTCGTCGAGGCCACCGGCCCCCAACTTGCCTCGGCACATCGCGAAATAGATCGAGGCGTCGTTGCGCAGCGCCGCGCAGGCGGCTTGCTGGACCTGCGTCAGGGGTTGCGCAAGAACGCTCGCCCACAAGGTTTCGAGTTCGCTGAAACGCTTGCGCCAGGCGAGCCCGGGTACCGTTGCCTGCGCCAGCGCCACGGCATGGCGAAAATCCACCGCGGTCTGCGTACGGCCGTATAACAGTGTGGCGGGCCGGCCCCGGACCAGGAACTCAGGAGCATGGCGGCGCAGCAACATGACCGCGGCCAGGCTGCCCGCCCACTCCGAATGCCGGGGGAAATAATCGCGCAGGTGTGCCCACAGCGCGTCCAGCACCTGTTGCCAGGTATGGTCCCCCAGGGCTGGGTCGTAGAGGTTGAAGCCGCACAGATAACCGGCGCGGTGTTCCTCGGGTGGATAGAGGTAATCGGTGATCGCCGAAAGCGCGAGCGCCTGGCCTCGCTCCGCGTCGGTATCGACGGGCCAGCCCGCGGGTTTGAGCAGTGCTTGTTGCAAGCGCTCGAAGGCCGGCGAATCGATGAGCGCATCCAGCAGCGGATTGATCTCTTCGGCCAGTTTGTCGGGAGACGCTTCGCTGTAGTCAAAGGCACGGGGCGCCTCCAGCGCCGTGCAAAGGGCCTCGACATCCGGCATGGCGGTGCCGCCATTGATGTGCCGGTGAACCACAGCGCGTCGCCAGTTCTGGGTGATGAGTTGGGCTTCGATCCATTCGTCGCAGGAAAAACAGCTGTCAACCGCCGCGCCGGTGGTCAACAGCGCATTGGCCAGCGCCAGCTTGTCGTGAGCCTTTGCTGGCTTGGCCGGGTCAAGCAACCCGGCCTGAAAATGAAAGACCTGGTGACGTCCGCCCCGATCAGGCCATGCCAGTTCGGCCGGGGTTGCCCGCGCGGCCCAGAGCCTGCGCGCCACGCACCTGGCCAGGTCTGGCGATGCGTCGACACGGATGGGGTAGTGATCAGGCAAGGCAGCGAACACCTGGGCGGTCATGCGGGCAACCTCGGCTGTGCCGAAGTAAGCCTTGAGCCTGTCGGCATGGCTGTTGTCAGTGACGGGCTCAGGTGCGTCGTCGGCGAGCTGCCCCGGAAAAACCTGCACCAACGACAGGCCCTCGGGCATGCCTTGCAACGGTAACGCCACACCCGGGCGGGCCTGCAGGTGGCAGGCCTGCAGCAGCGATTCAATACCGATGGTTTCGGCGGCCCGCAACGTCCGTAGCGCCAATGCCTCGGTCAATCGTGTGGTTTCGCTCGTCAGCAAGCGGTCGATACGTTGGCCCAGTTCGCTCAAGGAGCCGGTCGCGGGGACGTGTCGATAGGCCTGCTCCAGGTCACTGCGCAACCGTTCAAGATTGCTCTGTGCCAGGTGCTCGAATACGTCGCCGTTCAACTGCTGGTAACGACAGCGCTTCTTCACGCCAGGGTCGTGGAAACCGACCAGCGCCCGATCCTGGGCCTGGATGTAACCCAACCAGGGCCGGAACAGACCGGGGTCATTAAAACGCCGCTCCACCTCGACCCGCAGCGCCGTCAGGTCGGAAAACGGCTCGATGCCCAGGTGCGGGGCAACGAGCATAGCGGTGCTGTCTGCCCGCGTGCCGATCACCAGCACGCCGTGCAGCTGTCGGCGGCTGCCATCCGGCAGCTCGATGTACAGGGCCGTCACCCGGATTCGGCCCTCGGCCTCGGCAGCCGGATCATCGCCATGCAGGGGTCTGGCGCCGCGCACTTCCGACACGTCGCGCAAGGTCTGGAAATCGTCGGGCCGCACCCCGGCGTCGGCGCAGGCCAGGCGCGCCTGTAGTTGGAAACGTCGGCGGTAAGCTTCGGCCAGCGTGGCGGAATCAGCCTCGAGTGCCTGTCCATCGCCGAACGCCTGGATGCGGGCGGCGAATGCGGTGAGCTGCCGACCATTCACGAGCAGCCGATATTCCAACTGACCAGGCCGCTTGTCGAAGAACTCGTAGGCGTCGTCGATATCGAAGAGTTCGGTCTTGGTGAAACTGGTGAAGATGATCGATGCCAGGGTTCGCGGCTTCGCATCGACGACGCCGTGCTTCGTCACCGCCACTTGCTCGAAATCCGCCAAGGTGTCGATTCTGGCAAGCGTCGCAAAGGCTTGGTGCATTTCGGCTTGCAGCAGGGCAAGCAGCCCCGTTGCGGAGCTCAGCAGCTCGATCGGCGAAGGCCGTTTGCTCAGTGTCTCGACCCAGGCTTGTTGCTGGTTACGCAAGGAACTGTCATCAGCGAGGTTGGCCAGCAGAGCCCAGCCATATTCGCTCAACGCCTGTCGGCTGCGTTCCTGCAATTGCTCGACCAACGCCTGCCTGAACTCGGCGCGTGCCAGGGCGTGAGGTGCTTCGGCAGGGTATGAAACTTCAGGTGCCAAGCCTTCCCAGGCAGCGATGCTCAGCTGGCCCAAGACCTTGCACACGGCAATCGCATCGAGGTTTTCCAGCGGAACAGCCTGCAACCGAGCAGCCTCCTGCCGCACCACAGTCTGGGTGCCGATGGCGGTAATGAAGTTCCGATCGCCCCAGCGCTCCAGGGCCACGTTGAAGGGCGCAAGCAAATCGACAAACCGGGTCAGCAGGCTCAACGCCTGCTCCGCGGTCGGCGGGAATTTATCGCGTGGAAGGTTCGGCAGATGGCGCGCGTAGAGATCGGCAATGATCGGGTCAGGGCGGGCCGTGTTCTGGATCGTCGTCATGGGCATTCCGGTTCGTGAATTCGAACCGATACCCTAGACAGCGCCCGGCCAGGCGAGGTGGTACTTATGTATAGGCTGGTTGCGCTTTTGTATCGGCAAAGGACCGGGTAGGCCTATTGTCACCATGGCTGCGGAAAGGTCCTACAGGAATCAGGGAAGGATCCTATATGCATCGGGAAACAACTTGTCTTAACTGCGTGCGGTTCTTGAAAGCGAGCGACCCGCTTTGCGCAAGACTCACTCCAGTCCCCAGACAAGCACAGGAGCACCACAGTGTCCCTTTCCGGCAGAACCTTGTTCATCACCGGCGCCAGCCGCGGCATTGGCCGCGAGATCGCTCTACGCGCCGCCCTTGATGGCGCCAATATTGTGATCGCCTCCAAGAGTGCCGAGGCCCACGCAAAACTTCCCGGGACCATTTACAGCGTGGCGCAAGAAGTCGAAGCCGCCGGCGGCAAGGCCCTGCCCCTGCAACTGGACGTGCGCGACGAGACGGCCGTAGGCGCAGCCATGAGCCAGGCCGCAGAACATTTCGGCGGTATCGACGCCTTGGTCAACAACGCGGGGGCGATTCGTCTCATGGGCGTCGAGCATCTTGAGCCGAAACGCTTCGACCTGATGTATCAGATCAACACCCGGGCGGTGATGGTCTGCAGCCAGGCCGCCCTGCCCTACCTCAAGCGCAGCGGCAACGGCCACATCCTCAATCTTTCACCGCCGCTGAACCTCTCCACCCGTTGGTTCGCCCAGCATGCCCCCTACACCATCACCAAGTACGGCATGAGCATGCTCACCCTCGGCATGAGCGATGAGTTCGAGAAGTACGGCATAAGCGTCAATTCACTGTGGCCCAAGACCATTATTGCCACCGCCGCCATTGAATTCGAACTCGGCGGACGCCAGGCCTTCAAGCGCGCCCGCACGCCGGCCATCATGGCCGACGCCGCCCGCGCCATTCTCTCCAGCAGCGGACGCAACATCACCGGCCGCCTGCTGATCGATGAAGAGCTGCTGGCGGAACACGGCCAGACCGAGTTCGAGCAGTACCGCTACGACCCGCAAGGCGGCGCGCTGACGCCCGACCTGTTCCTGAATTGAATACCGACACACTGGAAACCCCATGAAAACAGTCAGGTTCGTCATCACCGCCATGGCGGCGTTCGCGCTGTCCATCTCGCTGGCCTTCTCGCAGGAATTCACCCTGCGCCTGAGTCATCAGTTTCCTCCAGCCCATCACTCGGCCTTGCGCCTTGAGCAGTTCAAGAAAGATGTAGCCGCGCACACCCATGGGCGAGTCGAGGTGCAGATATTCGGGGCCGCGCAATTGTACAAACCAGGCCAACAGCATGCGGCGGTCGCCTCGGGCGAAATCGAAGCGGCGGCCATCGTCAACCTGCAGTGGGGCAACGTGATTCCGGAAATGTCGGTGACATTGATCCCCTACCTGATGAGTTCACCGGCCAGCCAGAAGGCCTTTATCCATTCGCCGGCGGCGAAATTGCTTGATGAAAAAATCCGCGAAAAAGGCGTCGTCAATATCGCCTGGATCGTCGATACCAATGATCTGATCTTCACCTCGTCGAACCGGTTGCTGCGCTCGCCGGCCGACTTCCAGGGCGTCAGGATCCGCGGTTTCAACAAGCTGTTCGACTCCGGCCTGAAAGCCATGGGTGCTGCGCCGGTAGCGATGCCGGGGTCCGAGGTCTACCAGGCGCTCCAGACGGGAGTGCTGGACGCCGGTGTGACCGGTGTCGCCGCGGCTTACTCACGCAAATTCCATGAAGTGCAAAAGTACGGTGCGGCGTCCACTGTTTTCCTCGCGTTCGATAATCTTGTCGTGAACCCGAACTGGTGGGACAACCTGCCCGCCGAACTCCAGGCGGGCCTCCAGCGCGCGGCGGACAATGCTGTCCAGAGTTCGCTGAGCACCCATGAAGGCGTGCGTTCGCAGGACATCAAAAACCTGGTGGACAGCGGTATGGAGGTAGTCGTACTCGACGCGGCCCAGGTCGAAGAACTCCGCCAGGCCATGCAGCCTGCCGTCCGCAAGGCGTTCCTGGACAGTGCAGGCGACGATGGTGAACGCCTGCTCGCGCTGATCGAGCAGCTGCGATGACACCCCCGGCGGGCTTCAGCGACAGCCGCCCGCTGCGCCTTTATGGACGCATGGTAGGCGTGACCAGTAACGTTGCCATGGCATTCGCCGCACTGCTGGTGCTCATGGACCTGGCATTGATAGGGCTGGCCGTTGCGATGCGATACCTGGCAGGCGCGCCGCCGGCCTGGAGTGATGAGATCGTCGCTCTCTCACTGACCGCCATCGTCATGCTGGGCGCTCCCAAGGTGCTGGCGTCGGGCGGGCATATCGGCGTTGATATCGTCACTTCGTTGTCGAGGGGGCGCGTAGCGGTCTGCCTGAATATCTGGGCGAATCTGGGCGTACTGGCTGTCGCCTGGCTGCTGATCGTCAACGGCTGGAATACCGCACGGTTTTCAAGGACGCTCGGCTCGTTGACCGAGGGACACCTGGAACTGCCGCTCTGGATGCTGCAACTGTTGTTGCCGCTGGGGGGCATGCTGCTGGCACTCGTCGCCATCGAGCTGCTCTGGCGCAACGTCGAGACCTTGCTGAAGCCGACCGCCCGGGAAACGGCGCGATGATCCTGGTGCCGATCCTCGGCATCCTGTTGATCCTGCTGTTCACCGGCATGCCGATCTTCGCGGCGCTGATGCTTTATGGCGCAACACTGCTGTTGCTGGTGCAAGGGAGCCTTGGCCCCGTGATGGACATCGTCTTCCATGAGATCAACCGATACCTGCTGGTGGCAGTTGCGTTATTCGGCTTCATGGCAAACTTGATGATCAAAGGGCGCATCGTCGATGATCTGTACGATGCCGCTTATACCTTCACTCGTCATCTGCCCGGCGGCCTTGCAGTGGCGACCATTATTGCCTGCAGCGTGTTTGCCGCGATCTCTGGTTCGAGCGTGGCGACCGCGCTTACGGTGGGTGCCGTCGCGATTCCGCAGATGCTCCGTTTCGGCTACGACCCGCGCCTGGCCTATGGCGTAGTCGCCGCCGGCGGGACATTGGGGATTCTCATACCGCCGTCCAGTCCGATGATCCTGTACGGAGTGACCACCGATACATCTATCGGCAGGCTGTTTATGGCCGGTATCGGGCCCGGTGTCGCAATGGTGCTGCTCTTCGTGGCCTGGGCCGTCATCAGGGGCATGCTGGACAGCACGACACAACGCCCCAAGAGGGCATCCCTGCGCGAGATGGCCGAGGCTCTGCGCAAATCGATATGGGCTGTGCTCCTGCCAATCATTGTCCTCAGCGGCATGTACCTGGGCATTTTTACCGCAACTGAGGCAGCAGCAGTGGGCGCGTGGTTGTCCTTGATGGTCACTGTCGTCATTTACCGCACAGTCGGCTGGCGTGAGGTGTGGGAATCATCGATCGAATCAGTGAAACTTTCAGCGATGCTATTCCTGATTCTCGCCGGCGCCACGGTTTTCTCGCACGTGTTGATCAAGATGCGTATTCCACAACAGATCGTCGAAACCCTGGTGGCTGCCGATGTCGGTGCCCTGGGTTTCGTGCTGGTCATGATGTTGCTGATCCTGATCCTGGGGATGTTCCTTGAATCGATCGCGATCATCCTGATCACCACCCCGATCATCCTCCCGGCGATGCTGCATTTGGGCATCGACCCGATCTGGTACGGGGTGCTGCTGGTGATCAACCTGGAAGTCGCGATGATCACACCTCCGGTGGGGATGAACCTCTTCACCCTGCAGGCCCTCTCCCAGGCACCACTGGCGACCATCATCCGCGGGGCCCTCCCGTACGTGCTGCTGATGGTCGCCATGCTTGGCGTTATCCTGCTGTTCCCGGGCCTGGCGTTGTGGCTACCGAACAGGGTGTTTGGGCAGTAATATCAAACCGTCAAGTCAGCAAGGGTATGGGTCGTTACGCCCTTTCTCGCGTACTGCCAGGCCCAATCCGGTATTTCCATGTGGCGGGTCAAGTACAAGGCGAAATCCAAGGCGGTGTGCCCAAGGCGTTGGTTGATACGCTCACCGGGGATACGTCTTTCTTTGCTCAGGTCAGCCTGTCTATGGGCAATGACGGTCGCCGCGGCCACCAGCGGGTGACCATCTCGGTGGTCACCCGACGTGCCAGGGGCTCGAATTCCTGAGTCTTGACCGTGGTGAAGATATCGAGTGTGCGCAACAATTGGCCGTCAGTGAGCGTCACCGCCGGTCCGGCGGCCCAATTCACATCCAACACGGCCAGGTTATCGAGCAGCACCCCAGGCCAACGCGACGGGTCTATGGGCTCACCTGAGGGAGCATTCACCAATAGATCGTCATATGCCGCACCCCAAGCGACCCATTCGTCGGACATCAATCCCAGGTAGGGTCGCCAGGTGATCTCCCCCGCAGAGGGCAGATCATGGATGTTGTCTGCGTTACGAATCCCGCTGAGCCAGTCGATGAACCTCTCTGGGGTCATATGTGCCTGGCGTTGCACGACCTCAGGGTAGAGTTCCAACAGGCCGAAGTCCCAATAGTCATAGTGGTCGTAAAGGAAACTTGCAAAAGGCACTCCTTGCGGTTCGAGGCGGGCGCGCAGGGCCGATTCGAACATCAGAAAGTGCAGCCCCAGCTCGTGCAGGTCCGGTGTCTCACGCTCCGAAATACGCGCTTGCAGGCGATCGCGCAGTTGCCCCAACTGCAAATCGAAATCTGCAACTTTAGCCCGCAGGTCGGCATGGATATTGGCGTAGCTGATGTAGTGCTCCAGAACGGTGCTAGCCCCGTCACGAGTCGCAGGTTCCAGCGTCCCTGCGGTATGGTCGAAATGGATATAGTCAGAGAACCAGTTAATGAAGTTCCGCTGCTGGACATCATCGCGAGCCACTTCCAATGCCCTTTGGAAGTCGGGGAGGTCATCCAGCCAAACGTCTACGGTATTGCGATAAGCCCCAGGCTCCACCGCACGAAGCGCCTGAATTTGGGCGCTTTGCAGAGGATTGTCGTCAAGCAGCAACCTCAGGCGCCCCTGTCCTGGCAGGTCTCGAAGTGTGGCAATCAATTCATCCGGTATGTGGGTTATGCGGTTGCCGCTGAGGTTGACGAAGATCGTTTCGTGTGAAGGCTTGGAGAGTACCGCCAGCGCCAGTTCCGGCACGCGATCAAGCTGCGCATTGGCCAGCTCCAGGATGCGCAAGCCTGCAAGCTCCGACAGATTGGGCAGCTCAAGGCAATTGTTACCACTCAGGACCAGTTCTTCCAAGACCGTGGCAGTACGCAGGAAAGCGCTGCCTTGCTCATTGAGGCGAAGGCCGCAGTACCGTAGATCCAACGATCGTAACCTTGGTAAAGCCGTAATGGCCTGCAAACTCTGGGGCGTGAAATGCAAGTTGTCGGCCCACACCAATGCGCGCAGGACGGGTAGCTCGGCCAGGCGACCGATGGCGGCGACCATTGCCTCGCCGCCACTGCTCAGCCCGGACAAATCCAGGGAAAGCAAACTGCTGGCGGAACCAGCGCCTAGCAAGGGAGCGAACATATCCTCCTTGATTTCCAGTGGATTGTTGCCCAATGACAAGACCGACAGCGTGCGGAGCTCACCCACTGCCGCCGGCACTACGGTCAGGCTATTGCCATTCAATGACAGCGTATCGATATTGGGGAACAACCGCAGGAAATCCGATGGGTCCTCGCTCAGGCCCATGAGATCCATATGCAGCTCTTCGATATGCTCGAAACGCGCGGTGATCGGAGGCGGTCGACCAATCTCCCACCCTGTCAGTACCAAATGCAGATCAATTCCCGGGTGTTCCGGATGCGGCTCACTCCGCCAGGCGCGGCGGATCTCCTTCGCCACCTCCATACGCAGCGAGGACAAGTCCTCGGGGCTGATACTGTTCTCGGCAGGGTGATGAATGCCCTCCTGAACCTGCCACTGGCGCAGCCCTTCGTCCAACGTTGCCCATTCTTTCTCCAAGCGGGTAACCAGCACTTCAGCAGTGGTATTTTCGAGCAAGGCTTGTGCACCCAGTTTTTGCTCACGCGTCGAGAGGTTATCTTCGGTGTGCGCGGGGTACAGCCGCTTGAGGCGTTGTGTCACGCTGCCGTTCGTACGCTGCAGTGATCGATGCGCTCCGCCCCGGCCAAATCCCACAGCGCGCCAGTCACCGTCGGGCATCCGTGCCACCGTATTTCTCGTCACACCACTGGAGCGGATGCTCAAACCCGTAACCGGATCGACAATGTTGGCCTCCGTTGCGGTCAACCTGGTGTGATCGTGCACCCGGAACACCGTCCCGTCGCGCTGTTGAATATAGACCGGGCGAGCCGTCACGCGGCCTGTACTCGAGTCTTTGAGAGTCACGCGGTAAAAGCCCTGGGCATCCGGTGCAAGCCCCCGTATCGGCGATGCATCCGTCACCGCATAACGACGGTAGACCGCCTCCTCCAACGGCAGCCCAAGCCGTCCCTCACTCTGACTTTGGCCTGCCATCACCGCCAGGAACGAGGATTGGCCTCGTGAGGGAACGGTCATCCCACCGGCAAGGCCTCCTCTGGTGCTTTCCAACAGATGCAAAAGCTTCAAGCCTTTGGCGTTCAGCGGGACAAGCCCTGTCTTGAACATTGCCCAACTGATCGTTATGGCCCGTTTGATCAGTAGATAGCCTGGAACCAGAAGCAGACTGACCACATCCAATACCCCCCCGATCATCTGCGGAATAATATCGCTGAAGGTAACTTGAACATCTCGATTGCTGGTGGAACGCTCCGCGGTATGCGCTCTGTGGAAGCTGACGTGCGCACGATGCAGGGTTTCAAGAAAATCATCGTCGATCAATGAGCACCCAACAAAGGGACGACCGCCACGCCGTCCCAGAATCCGCTTTATCTCCTCAGGTTCGACCAAGGAAATGCGTGAACGGAAATACCCGTACCATTCTTCCCGCAGCAAAAGCCTTGCAACGCCATCGCTCAGGTCGGAAAACTCATGGAAGTCATTGCCATCAGGGCTGTCCGGAAAGTAAACGCCAACCGTACCTTCGATTTCCGGCCTCTGCCGGTCCGACAGGATCAGCGCCCCCTCAATACTGGCAGCACCGCCCGACCCGTGTGACCTGCCATCCCCCGGGCTGCCGCCGAGCAGAAGAGCATGGACATGGACCTTTTTGCCCCCGACCCGGGCGCGTGTCTGCGCCAAGGGGGATTTCAGGACGGCATCCAGCCAGAGGGCGAGTTGCTTGCACGGCTTCGGTGGGTTGAAAGCCTCATCTTTCACGATGACCTTGAACGCCTCGTTGCCCCGAAGGGCCGCTTCGTAGCCCTTGAAGCGCATATTGGCCAGATACGCCGCCTGCCATGCCGCTTTGTAGTCCGGTTTGTTCAATGCCTCCACGAGCACGAGCTCATAACTTCCACCGGCATCGATGCTCTTCGTCATCCTGGCCAGCTCGATCCCGGTCAACGTATAGAAGTAGCCGTTGGCCGGATTGCGCACACGCCGGCCATCCTGATCTGTCAGGTGGATGGGCTGCACATCCCTCATTGCGCTCGGATACTGCCTGGGGCGCAGGTTATCAAGCATCCACTGGGTCAGGTTGGTGGTACGCGACTTCCCAGGGTCGGTGTTCGTGCCAGAGGCAAGCGTGACCAGGGTTTTGTCCGGGTCGAAATCCACCGCTGGATGCAGATTTTCCTGCACGTATTCCTTGACTTTCTGGCGGGTAAATTCCCATAGCGTCGGGATTTCCTTGCCCACGTTACTGGCCTTCTGGAAGACTTGCTCCTCCAGCAGGCGATAACGGTTCTTTTCCGCCTGCGTCGCGGTTTTATAGAGATTGGGGCGGTTGTTTTCCACCAGGGTTTCCTGACGGACAGCCAGAGGCCCGGAAAGCCCCAGCATAGGTAAAGCCAGCGCATCCTCTACGCTGCGCGCAAAAATGTCCAAAGCCGGCGCTTGAGCATCGGGAACTGTCAGCGCAGCCTCAAGCGCGGAGCGTTGAAGCTGCAGCAGGTCATTGGCGGCTACTACAAACACCGGCTCGGACAATTCCGTAGAAATGTCCTGGATCGCGCGTTCCTCCCCCTTGTAGAGAGGGTGCACGTTTGAGACCAGCGCTTGAAAAGAACCGAATCGCTGTATCCCACCTTCCAGGGAATAGAGAAACAATGAACGTCGATCAGGTACTTTGATCACCATCGCGGCGGGCCATTTCCGCGCTGTCGCGCTGCCCGTATCGAGCATGACCGCGTAAACATGAGGTACGGGCATGCGCAGCAAATCGTTTCTGGCTGCCAAGGAAGGGTGAGTGGTAATGAGGTCCAGCAGGCGATCCTCCTCAGCCCGCAGGAACCGTGCACTTCGGGTCAACTGGGTGGCCGGCTCCTGGTCCGCTCTGTATAGATTGAGAAGATGCTGGAACCGCTGGGCAAGCAGATACGCCAAGGCCGCTTCGGCAGAGGACGGCCTCGGCGGTTCGAGCAAGTAACCCCATGTGCGGCTGTTGCGGAAGCTGGTGAGATCGTCACGCAACTGACGCCTTACGGATACATTGGTTGTCGGCTGAGGGAAGTAGAAGACCGACTCCATGGTCCGTAGGACCTGCGCGTCCACCGGATCAGCAAATACGCTGTCCTCCTCCGACACGGAATCCGGGCGGCTGAAAAAACCCACCTCGCCCAATAGATAATGGGGCGGCGCATCACGCTGTAAACAGTCCTGGACTACCTCGGTGAAACTTTGCGAGGAGGTCAGCGAGCGTCCGCCGCTGGAGTCAGTGACGAAGTGATTGACGTAGCAGTTATCCGGATCGATCGGTGCTGGCAGCGAAGCCTGAAACTGGCGTACCTCAAATTTTTCACCAAGCATGCGGACCAGCAGGTTCTTGAGCGCCGAGTCGAATGTCGGCAGACCAGCAAACAGGCGGGCCAGTTTCACTTGGTTGGGGTCCAGCAATTCCATCTGCCTGAGCCGCGCTTTTTCCTGGGGCCCGAGCAGCTTGCCGTGCTCATCCACGTCGGTGATCAGAGATTGTCCGGGGCCTTGATAACCTGGTGGGACACCTTCTTGCAGTTGTCGCAGAAGCTCCGGCGCCAAGGCTCTGCCGTTGACCTGAAGTGACGAAAAGTCGACGGTCATCTGGCTGATATGCGGATAACGCCAGCCCTCGCGCGCCGAAGCGGCAGACGCGTAGAACTTGTCCTTGCTCTGGTGAGTGCTCAAAAACCCCTGGGTGACGACGTGAAGCAGCGGCACCGATGCGCCTTTGCTTTCGGAAGCCGAATCGATCGTCTCGACTTCATGGTAATCAACTCGAACCTGTGCATTGCTGCTCAGGCCTCGTTCGGACAACCACTGCCCGGCAAACTTGTGGGGACGGAACCGCAGACCGTTGGGCAACAGGCTGACAGGCTCCAGCACTTGATCGTAGACCGCCCTGGGCTGACGTTCAGGTCGCTTGAACGTATCGTCGGCCTCTGATCGCAGCTCCTGCTCCAACGTCCCGCAATCCATGCCGACTGCCAGGCTGGCGAATCCGTTATAGCTGTGTGGCATCCCTTGCCTGATCGCCTGCAGCAATCCGTCGTTGAGCCCCGCCAGGGCGCCGAGGACATCGGCCGGGACCGCATCTGCCAGCTGCTTGCGGTTATAGTCGCTGAAGGTTCCGGCACTCTGTTCATCGCCCCAGAATATCTTCATGTGCCAGCGATAAGGGGCCTGTGCGCTGCCCAGCAGCGTCGTCTCGAGTTCGGCGTCGTCCGGCGGCGTGGACAGGTAGGTCCTCAAGAAAGCCTTCTCACCAGATGCCAGCATCCACAGAGGCACCAGATCGATGTGTTCGGTGCCGTTCTGGTAAGTACTCAGCGTGCTCCAGTACATCACCGGTATCAACGTATCAGGGGTGATGGGATGGGCAAGGCTACCCGGTATTTCAGCCGGGTAGCAGGCAACGAGCTGGCGGATCCACTGCGTTTCAAGGCTGCTGTCGTGGCGCGTTTGCCCGGGGTTGTCCGGTTCGAGCAGGCCGGTATATTCGACGCGGCTTGTCACAGCGGCGATAGAGAGCGGATCTGCGTCGGCAGCAAGCGATGCCCCAGCGGTTTCTTCAGATAGAACAGACATTGATGTCACCCGTGTTGTGCTTGATAAAGCATCGAGCCTATCGAGCCATGAAGCGGCGGATGACATACATAGTTATAGCGTGAGTGGATAACTCGCAGAGACATGTAAGCCGGTATGTAAATCTGTCTCTGGTCGCGGTAATGAGTGCCGACTAGCTCAATGCCCAACCCACCAGCACCGCCATCTCCAGCAGTTCCAGCAAGGCCCCCGCCGTGTCTCCGGTGCACCCGCCCAAGCGGCGCAGCATTATCCGGCGCAAGCCGATAAAGCCCAGCGCCGCGACCAGCAACGCCACCAGCCCGGCCCAGCCCGCCACCAGCACGCAGCCCAGCGCAACGGCGCACAGCACCTGCCAACCGGCGCGGCGTGGCAGGTGGTCGGCGAGCGCCTGGCCCAAGCCACCGGCGCGTACATAGGGCGTGGTGAGGAACAGCGCGAGCAACGCACCACGCCCGAGTACCGGCACGATGAGCAGCGCCAAGGTCTGCTGCTGTTCGATCAGCGCCAGCAACGCGCTGAATTTGAGCAACAGCACCAGCACCAGGGTGACCACCGCGATCGGTCCGCTGCGCGGGTCCTTCATGATCAGCAGCGTGCGCTCGCGATCACCAAAGCCGCCGAGCCAGGCATCGGCGCTGTCCGCCAGGCCATCGAGGTGCAGGCCGCCACTGAGCAACTCCCAGGCCGTTAGCAGCAGCGCGGCATGCAGCAACAAAGGTGCGCCTGACAGCAAGACGTCGAGCCCGCAGAGCAAGCCGCCGAACATCGCCCCTACCAGCGGATAGAACAGCAGCGAACGACCCAGTTGCGCCGGTTCGGGCATGCCCGGCAAGCGCACCGGCAGGCTGCTGAGAAATTGCAGGGCGATCCAGAAAGGCAACATCTTCAGACCGCCTCTTCGAGGACTGGACCGGACGCCACCAAGAGAGAAAACAGCGCGCCGTGGGCGACTTCGACATTGAGCAATTGCTCGCGCGGCAGGCCGCGGGCGCGGGCCAGCAGCAGCCGCATCACGCCGCCATGGCTGACCAGCAGGATGCGCTGCCCGGCGTAGGCTTGATGCAAGCGTTCGAGCGCCGCCAGCACTCGCGCCGAGAATTCGAGCACTGGCTCGCCTTCCGGCGGCGTGAAGCCGTAGGGGTCGGCCCAGAACCGCCCCAGCGCCTCGGCGTCAGTCTCCATCAATGCCGCCGCGCTGCGGCCTTCCCAGGCGCCGAAATGCAATTCCTGCAGGTCCTTGTCAAAGTGCACCGGCAAGCCAAGTCGCGCACCCAGCTGTTCGGCGAAACGCGCGCAGCGCTGCAAGGGCGAACTCACCAGCCGATCCCACGGCCCGCCCGCTGCGACCGCCGCGTCCATCTGTTCCCAGCCTCGTGGCGTCAGGGCGTCGTCGAGACTGCCGCGCAGCCCGCCGCCCAGTTCGGTCTCGCCATGGCGCAACAGGTCCAGGCGCAAGGTCATGCCGGGCGATCCGCCACGGCCGCTTCGGCGAAGGTCGCCATCTGCCCGTGGAGGTCACAGGCCAGGCGCAACAACGGCACCGCCAGCGCCGCCCCGCTGCCCTCGCCCAGGCGCAAGCCCAAGTCCAGCAGCGGTTCGGCAGCGAGGGTTTCCAGCACGTGGCGGTGTCCCGGTTCGGCGCCACGGTGGGCGAACAACAACCAGGGCCGGCACGCCGGATTGAGCCGCACCGCCACCAGCGCCGCGACGCTGCAGATAAAGCCATCCACCAGCACGGCGATGCCTTGTTGGGCACAGGCCAGATAGGCGCCGACCAACGCGGCGATTTCAAACCCGCCAAGGTTGCAAAGCGTTTGCAGCGGGTCGCCGTTCGACGCACCGTGCACGGCCAGGGCGCGTTCGATGACCTGGACCTTGCGGCTGATACCCGCCGCATCCAGCCCGGTGCCCGGCCCGACCAGATGCGCCACCGGACAATCGAGCAAGGCACAGGCCAGCGCGCTGGCCGCCGTGGTATTGCCGATGCCCATCTCGCCACCGATGAACAGTTGCGTGCCGCTGGCGGCGGCGCGCATGGCACTGTCGCGTCCGGCTTGCAGGGCCTGTTCACCCTGGGCCAGGGTCATGGCCGGGCCCAGCAGGAAATTGGCGGTGCCCGGGCCGACCCGCAAATGCAGCACGCCGGGCAAGTCCAGCGAAGGCGTCACGGTGCCCAGGTCGACGACCTCCAGGGAAGCGCCCAACCGCCGCGCGAGCACGCTGATGGCCGCGCCGCCGCTGACAAAGTTGAGCAGCATCTGCCCGGTCACTTCCTGAGGATAGGCCGAGACGCCTTCGGCCACCACACCGTGATCGCCGGCAAAAATCGCGATCCACAATTGTTCAAGGCTCGGCTTGACCTGCCCTTGCAGGCCCGCCAGCTGCACCGCCACCGACTCCAGGCGCCCGAGGGAGCCGGCCGGTTTGGTCAGTTGTTGTTGCCGCGCCATCGCTTGCTCCAGCACTTGGCTATCAACGGGCTTGCACGGGTCCAGCCACCAGCGGTGATTCATAACGCAGTGCCTTTGAGAGTCAGGGGCAGGCCGGCGACGGTCAGCACAACGCGCTGGCAACGTTCGGCCAAGGCTTGATGCAGCCAACCGGCTTCATCGACGTAACGGCGAGTCAGCTCGCCCAGCGGCACGACACCCAGGCCGGTCTCGTTGCTGACAAAAATGATTTCGCCGGGCAGCGCGCCGATGCAGTCCAGCAGTGCTTCGCGCTCGGCAGCCAGTCGGTCGGCATCGTCGAGCATCAACAGGTTGGTCAGCCAGAGGGTCAGGCAATCCACCAGCAGGCAACGCTCGCTCGCGGCGGTTTCGCGCAACACCTGCGCCAACGCCAGTGGCTCCTCCACCAGCGCCCAATCGGCCGGGCGCCGGGCGCGATGCTGGGCGACACGCTGGTTCATCTCGCCGTCCAGGGGTTGGCTGGTGGCGATGTAGGTCACCGGCAAGCCGGTGCCCGCCGCGAGTTTTTCAGCCAGGCGACTCTTGCCGGAGCGGGCGCCGCCGAGGATCAGTTGCAGCATGGGTCATTACCTTCTATCTGCCGGTGTGGCGACTGGCGCCATCGCGAGCAAGCTCGCTCCCACATTTGAAATGCGTTCCAATGTGGGAGCGAGCTTGCTCGCGATGAGGTCAGCCCGGCCACCTCAAATCCCACAGAGTTCACGCAACACCCCGGTATCCAGATGCCGCTCCACCAGGTCCGCCAACCGCTCGATATCCCGCTCGCGCAACCCGTGGTAATCCACCGCTTGCACGTCCTGCACGCCCGCCCAGCGCAGCAACGCGCTGCTCGCCGCTGGCGTTTCAAACAGCCCATGCAGATAGGTGCCGAAAATCTGCCCGTCGAGGCTTCGGGCGCCATCGCAACGGCCGCCGTCCAACGTCACCGCAGGGTTTTCCAGGGCCGGGCCAGTGGTCACACCCGCATGGATCTCGTAGCCGCTGACCTCGGCATCCTCCAAAGCCAACCGCCCGCGCACATTGCGCAACTGCTTCTCATGCTCCAGCGTCGTCTCGAAGTCCAGCAGGCCCAGCCCGGCACTCGAACCGGCCGCGCCTTCCAGCCCGAGCGGATCGTGAACCTGCCGGCCAAGCATCTGCAAACCACCGCAGATGCCCAGCAACTTGCCGCCGTAGCGCAGGTGCCGATTGATCGCCGTCTCCCAGCCGTTGGCGCGCAGGTAGGCCAGGTCGCTGCGCACGCTTTTCGAACCGGGCAGGATGATCAGGTCAGCCGGCGGGATGGTCTGGCCGGGGCCGATGAATTGCAGGTCGACCTGCGGGTGCAGGCGCAGCGGATCGAAGTCGGTATGGTTGCTGATGCGCGGCAGCACCGGCACCACAACCTTGAGTACCTGTTCGGCCTTGTCGGCCTGACGCTGATCGAGACCGTCCTCGGCTTCCAGGTGCAGGTCCAGCACATAAGGCAACACGCCAATCACCGGTTTGCCGGTGCGCGCTTGCAGCCAATCCAGGCCGGGTTGCAGCAACGCCAGGTCGCCACGAAAACGGTTGATGATGAAACCTTTGACCCGGGCCTGTTCGCTCGGCGAAAGCAACTCAAGGGTGCCGACCAGGTGGGCGAATACGCCGCCGCGATTGATGTCGGCGATCAGCAGCACCGGGCAATCGACGGCCTCGGCAAAACCCATGTTGGCGATGTCGCCGGCACGCAGGTTGATCTCCGCCGGCGACCCCGCGCCCTCCACCATGACCACCTGATACGCCGCGCGCAAACGCTCATGGGAAGCCAGCACCGCTTGCATCGCGATGGCCTTGTAATCGTGATACGCCACGGCGTTCATGCTGGTCACGGCGCGGCCATGGATGATGACTTGGGCACCGGTGTCGCTGTTGGGCTTGAGCAGCACCGGGTTCATGTCGGTATGCGGTTCGAGGCCACAAGCCTGGGCCTGGACCGCCTGGGCCCGGCCGATTTCGCCGCCATCGGCGGTCACCGCGCTATTGAGCGCCATGTTCTGCGGCTTGAACGGCACCACGCTCACGCCCTGGCGCCTGACCCAGCGGCACAGCGCCGTGACCAGCGTGCTTTTGCCGGCATCGGAGGTGGTGCCCTGCACCATCAAGGTGGTCATTGAATGTCCTTGGCATAGGCCTCGAAAGCCTGTTCGAGACGCAGGAATTCTGCGTCATCGGCCGGCAGTCCGAAGCGCAGACTGCTGGTGTTGATGAACAGCCGCAGGAGAATGCCGCGATGAGCCATGAAGTCATAAAGGGCCCGGGCGTGCTCGGTAACCAGCCACTGGAACAACCCGCAGCCACCGTGGGGCTTGAAGCCGCGGTGTTCGAGCAGCAGCGCCAGGCGCTGACTCGTTTCCTCGCAACGCTGGCGCTGGCGAGTATGTGCCTCGGTATCCAACAGGCACGCCTGGCCCAATATCCGCGTCGGCCCGCTGACGGCCCACGGCCCGACCTGTTCGGCGAGCAGCTTGAGCAAGCGTCGCTCGGCCAGGACGAACCCGAGGCGAACTCCGGCCAGGCCGAAAAACTTGCCGAACGAGCGCAGCACGATCAATCCGACCTGATGGGCGTAGGCGGCAAGGCTCAGGTGCGGCGTGATATCCATGAACGCCTCGTCCACCACCAGCCAGCCACCCCGCTGGGCCAGCCGCGCATGCCAATCCAGCAGGCGTTCGGGGTCCAGGCTCAGGCCCGTGGGATTGTTCGGGTTGACCACCACCAGCACGTCGAGGCTGTCGAGAAAGAAATCCACTTCCGCTTCCAGCACTTCGCGCACGATGTAGCCGCTGCGGCGCCAGGCTTCGGCGTGCTCGGCGTAACAAGGCGACAAGACCCCGACCTTGCCCGCTCGGCGTAGGCGCGGCAGCAGTTGGATGGCCATTTGCGAACCGGCCACCGGCAACACATGCGTCGCTTCGTAATAGTCGCAAGCGGCCTGTTCCAGACCATCGTCGGTCTCGGGCAGGCGCGCCCAGGCGCGCAATGGAATCGCCGGGATCTCGAACGGCCAGGGCGCAAGGCCACTGGACAGGTCAAGCCAGTCAGCCTCGGCAATCCCGTACTGCCGGGCGGCGTTGTGCAGTCGTCCACCATGCTCAAGCATAAAACTCGGCTCCGAGGCAGAGAATCAGCAGCCATAACCATACGCCGCGCTGCACCAATTGCCAGCCTCGGTCAATCGAATCGGCACTCGCCGGCACGCCCTCGCCCAATGGCGGGCGTTGATGCAGTTCGCCGTGATACACCGCCGCGCCCCCCAACTCCACACCCAGCGCGCCGGCACCGGCGGCCATCACCGGCCCGGCATTCGGGCTGTCCCAGGTCGGCCCCTGGCTGCGCCAGCATTTGAGAGCCAGGCGGGTCTTGCCGAGCGCAGCGTAAGTCAACGCCACCAGGCGTGCAGGAATATAGTTGAGCAGGTCATCGATCTTCGCCGCCGCCCAGCCGAAACGCTCGAAGCGCTCGTTGCGATAGCCCCACATGGCGTCGAGGGTATTGCTCAACCGGTACAACACCACGCCGGGCGCGCCGGCTACGGCGAACCAGAACAGCGCGGCGAACACCGCGTCACTGCCGTTTTCCAGGACCGACTCGGTGGCGGCGCGGGCAACGGCGGTTTCATCCAGCTCGGCGGTTTCGCGGCTGACCAGGTAACCGACGCGTCGACGCGCCTCGTCCAGCTCACCGCTGCGCAGCGCCCGGGCCACCGGCTCGACATGCTCGCCGAGACTGCGCAGGCCGAGGGCGCAGTACAGCGCCAGAATCTCCACCAGCCAGCCAATCATCGGTGCCCAGGACAGGGCCGTGGCGAGCAAGGTTAGCGGCACCACGGCGATCACCCACGCCGTCACCCCATGGCTGCGCCAGCCGCGCCCGCCGGAGTTGAAACGCTGTTCGATGCGATCGGCAAAGCCGCCGAACGCCACCAGCGGATGCCAACGCCGGGGCTCACCCAGCAGCGCATCCAGCGCCACCGCGGCGGCACTGACCAACGCTACGCTCATGGGCGCACTCCCCAGTGGTTTTCATACAGCAGTTCAGTGAGCGGACGCGGTTGCGCCCAGCCTTCCAGGGCAAGCATCGGCGCTGGGTAGAAGCCTTCGACCGGCCCCAGGCACAGGACCGCCAACGGCTTGGCCCCGGCGGGCAGGCCCAGCAGGTCAGCCAGGGCCTGGGGTTCGAACAGCGACACCCAGCCCATCCCCAGCCCTTCGACGCGGGCCGCCAGCCACAGGTTCTGGATGGCGCAGGACAGCGAGGCCAGGTCCATTTCCGGCAAGGTCCGGCGACCGAATATGTGCCGCTCGCGGTCGTCCATCAATGCCGCCACCAGTACCTCGGCGCAGTCATTGATACCTTCGACCTTGAGCTGCATGAATTCATCGCTGCGCTCGCCCAGGGCTTCGGCGGTGCGGATGCGCTCCTCTTCCACCAGTCGCTGGATCTGCCCACGCAAGGCGCGGTCGCTGATACGGATGAAGCGCCACGGTTGCATCAGCCCGACGCTGGGCGCCTGGTGCGCGGCTTCGAGCAGACGGCGCAGCAACGCTGGCTCGACGGTGCCACCGGTGAAGTGGCGCATGTCGCGGCGTTCGGCGATGGCGCGGTAGACGGCTTCGCGTTCGGCCTGGGTAAAGGCGTTGTCAGTCATGGCCTCATCGCGAGCAAGCTCGCTCCCACATTTGAATCGCGGTCCCCTGTGGGAGCGAGCCTGCTCGCGAAGGCGGCCCCAGGGTCGGGCGCAAACAACGCGGCAATCGCCCCGGGATTGGACGGAAAGTAAAAATGCACATAGGAAGCCGTCATCCGCCCCAGGCGAAAAACCGCCTCAGCCCCTCGCCCACCGTTCGGGCTGTGCCCACGGGCGATCGGCTCAAGTTCAGTGCTGGTCAAGGAGTGATGATAGGTATGCCCGCGCAGGGTGCCTTCCGGCAGCTCGACTGATTGCAACGCCAAGGCCGCAAGGCGCTTTTGCATCTGCGCTTCGCCGCTCAACAGGCCGAGCAGCTCGGCGCGAGTGCCCTCGACGTCGGTCAATGAATCGAGCAGGTAGAGCATGCCACCGCATTCGGCGAGCAGCGGTTTGCCGGCTGCGTGGTGGGCACGGATCGCCGTCAGCATCGGCACGTTCCGCGCCAGTGCAACGTGGTGCAGCTCCGGGTAACCGCCAGGCAGATACAGGCTGTCCGCCTCGGGCAGTTCGGTGTCATGAATAGGGGAAAAGAAGGCCAGTTGCGCGCCCATGGCCCGCAGCAGATCGAGGCTGGCGCCATAGGTGAAGGCAAACGCTTCGTCACGGGCGACGGCGATGCGCACACCGTCGAGCCACGGCTCAACGGTTGTCAGTTCGGGCGCGGCGAACTCGACCTGGGGCGGCAACGCCACTTCACAACTGCTGGCCAATGCTTCGGCCGCTGCGTCGAGGCGAACGTCCAGGTCATTCAGTTCGCTGGCCTGGACCAGTCCGAGATGGCGGCTCGGCAACTCGATGCCGGTTTCTCGCGAGAGCGCGCCGTACCAGCGCAGGCCTTCGGTCAGGCTGCCCTCGAGCAATTGCGCGTGGCGCAGGGTGCCGACCCGGTTGGCCAGTACGCCAGCGAACGGCAAGTCCGGCTGATAACGGGCCAGGCCCAGGGCCAGGGCGCCGAACGTCTGGGCCATGGCGGTGCCGTCGATCACTGCCAGCACCGGCACGCCGAAGTGGCGCGCCAGGTCGGCGCTGGACGGGGTGCCGTCGAACAGCCCCATCACCCCTTCGATCAGGATCAGGTCCGCTTCGGCGGCGGCTTCCCACAACAGTCGGCGACTTTCCTGCTCGCCGACCATCCACATATCCAGTTGATAGACCGGTGCGCCACTGGCGCGCTCAAGGATCATCGGATCAAGGAAATCAGGTCCGCATTTGAACACACGCACCTGGCGCCCCTGGTTGCGATGCAACCGTGCCAGCGCCGCAGTGACGGTGGTCTTGCCCTGGCCGGAAGCCGGCGCGGCAATCAACACCGCCGGACAGTGGCGGCTGGTCATCGAAGCATCGTTCACAGTTCGACGCCTTTCTGCGCCTTGATGCCGGCCTGGAAGGCATGTTTGATCATGCCCATTTCGGTCACGGTGTCGGCCAGCTCGATCATTTCCGGCTTGGCACCCCGGCCAGTGACCACCACATGTTGCATGGGCGGGCGGGCCTGCAAGTCGCTCAAAACCTGATCGAGATCGAGATAACCGTGCTTGAGAGCGATGTTCAGCTCATCAAGCACCACCAGGCCAATCGACGGATCGCCGAGCAGTTGCCGCGATACCGCCCAGGCCGCTTCGGCGGCGGCGATGTCGCGCTGACGATCCTGGGTTTCCCAAGTAAAGCCTTCGCCCATGACGTGAAAGCGCACCTGCTCCGGGAAGCGTCGGAAAAACAGCTCCTCGCCGGTGCTGTTGCGCCCTTTGATGAACTGCACCACGCCGCACTGCATGCCGTGGCCCATGGCACGGGCGAGCATGCCAAACGCCGAACTGCTCTTGCCCTTGCCGTTGCCGGTCAGCACCAGCAGCAGGCCACACTCGTTCGGTGAATTGGCGATGCGCTCGTCAATCACGGCTTTCTTGCGCAGCATGCGCGCCAGGTGGCGTTCGTCGCGATCGGGCGTATCGGTCATGAGGGGAGCTCTCCGTTGGGACTGGATAACGGCGGGCGGGCAGAAAAAAGGACGGCAGCGAGCCTGGCATCGCCCACCGTGATGCCGTTGGATGAATCAGGCCGGTCTCCGGGCTCATGAGCGGCGTAATGCCTGGCTGCGCGCCTTCCCATGTCTTGCGACACAGTGGTGAGTGGCCTGCGTGGCCACAAAGCACAGCGTTGACTCATTTACCGTTGCGGGGGCAGCGCCGGGTTCGCGTTCGCTCACCGGCTTCCCTGTTTCACTCTGTCGGCCGCGACCGCGCCACAGAGCACCTGAAACAAGCCGCGAAGGTTAGAGGGTTGGGGATGGAGCGTCAATTAAAGCCGCCACATGCATCGGCTCATTGAGTGGTCCTGATCAATAAACTGACATCGATCTTGTGTGAAGCTGTGGCAAGTGATATCAAATAGACACTACGACCCGCTATCACAAGAACAAGAGGGCAAACGCATGCAAGGCATGATTATCAGCAATCCAAAGCTGGAGTTTCTACGCCCGGTGCTGGAACGCTGGTTCGACTGTATCGATCGCTACAACGCCGTGCGCGGCGATAACGACACCCCCTACTGGCATGATCAAAAAGCCAACCTCGGGTTGCTGTCTGCCGCTGCCTGGATGGCGGAGATGGTCACGCTGCAGAACGCAGCGACGCGCAAGCAGAATGAAGAAGGCGAACGCAACGTCAGCGCCGACCTGTTCATCGCCAGCACCGATGAGCGCGCCTTCATCCAGGCCACCCAGCGCTGGCCGAAGGTCAACAACCTGAACCTGACCCAACCTTTGCTCGAAGCCGCCAGCGACGCCAAGCGCATCAGCTACGCCAGCGACCTGAAACTGGGCTGCCTGTTCGTTGCCCCGCAAAAAGCCCAGCAAAGCGCCACGCCAGAAGAGTTGCAGGACATGATCGACGACCTGCAGAAGGAGAACACCTGCGCCGTGGCCTGGTATTTCCCCTACGCCTATCGCAAATTGCGCAACGAGGCGGGCCAGTACCATCCGGGTATTGCGCTGCTGCTGAAACAGGCGCACGGCTGATTCATGGATCAGTGGGAAAACATGTGGGAGCGAGCCTGCTCGCGAAGACGGTGCAACAGTCGACATCGATGTTGCCCGATACAGCGCTTTCGCGAGCAGGCTCGCTCCCACAAAGGAATCTGTTTGCCTGGCTGTTGTTACCCACCGTTGAACCATCCCACGTCTACGCTCCTCTATGAGTAACCACATGCACTCATAGGGAAGCCCGCATGCTCAAGCCACCTCATCTGTTAATCATTGCCCTGGCTACGGGGCTTGTCGCGTGTGGCGAGTCTTCCACATTGCAGGTTTCCGACGGCACCGGCCCGTCGCCGAAACTGCCCGAACCGAACAAGACCCTGATTCCCACGGTGAATATCGCCGAAGCGGTCGGCTGGCCGGACGGCGCCAAGCCAACCCCGGCCCAAGGCCTGCAGGTAGTCGCGTTTGCCGAAGGGCTGGATCATCCGCGCTGGCTTTATATACTGCCCAATGGCGATGTGCTGGTGGCCGAAACCAACGCCCCTCCCAAGCCCGACGATACCCAGGGCATACGTGGCTGGGTCATGAAAAAAGTCATGGGCCGGGCCGGTGCCGGCGTGCCCAGCCCCAACCGCATCACCCTGCTGCGAGACGCCAATCACGATGGCGTCGCCGAGACCCGGACGATTTTCCTGGAGAACCTCAACTCGCCGTTCGGCATGACCCTCGTCGGCAATGACCTGTACGTGGCCGACACCGACCGCCTGATCCGCTTCCCGTACAAGGAAGGCGACACACAAATCAAGGCACAGCCAACCAAGGTGGTCGACTTGCCGGGCGGCACTTTGAACCACCACTGGACCAAAAACGTCATCGCCAGCCGGGACGGCAGCAAGCTGTACGTGACCACCGGTTCGAACAGCAACGTTGGCGAGAACGGCATGGAAGCGGAAGAAGGCCGGGCGGCGATCTGGGAAGTCGACCGCGCCACAGGCACTCATCGCATCTTCGCCGCGGGCCTGCGCAATCCCAATGGCCTGGCAAGGGAGCCACGCAGCGGCGCGTTGTGGACGGCGGTCAACGAACGGGACGAGATCGGCAGCGACCTGGTGCCGGACTACATCACGTCGGTGAAGGATGGCGGCTTCTATGGCTGGCCTTACAGTTATTACGGGCAAAACATCGATGTCCGGGTCGAGCCGCAAAACCCCGAGCTGGTGGCCAAGGCCATCGCCCCCGACTATGCGGTGGGCCCGCACACCGCCTCCCTGGGCCTGAGCTTCGCCGAGGGCAGCCAATTGCCCGCGCCGTTCACCGAAGGGGCTTTCATCGGGCAACACGGTTCCTGGAACCGCAAGCCCCACAGTGGCTACAAAGTGATTTTTGTTCCGTTCAGCGGCGGCAAACCGGTCGGGCAACCAGTAGATGTGTTGACCGGTTTCCTCAATGCAGACGAAAAAGCCCAGGGCCGGCCGGTGGGCGTGGTGATCGACAAGCAGGGCGGGTTGTTGGTGGCGGATGATGTCGGGAACAAAATCTGGCGGGTGTCAAAAAACTAAAGCTGAAACCCGTGGCGAGGGAGCTTGCTCCCGCTCGGTTGCGTAGCGACCGCTAAAAGCTTGGGGCTGCTGCGCAGCCCAGCGGGAGCAAGCTCCCTCGCCACAAGAGCCTACCCGGCAGAAATCAGGGATTACGCGCCAGATGATCCGGCTGCAGTACGCGCTTGGCGCCCAGGTAGGCTTTCTGCCAATAGGCCTTTGACAGGCTGTCGAGCTTGACCGTCCCGCCCGTGGCCGGCGCATGGACGAAGCGCCCCTCCCCGACATAGATTCCGGCATGGCTGACCTGGGAGCCGCCATTGGTGGCGAAGAACACCAGATCGCCGCTCTGCAACGCATCCTTGCCGACTTCCGGCGCGCGCATGCTGATCATTTCGCGCGTGGAACGTGGCAGCGAGATGCCGGCGGCGTCACGGTACACATAGCCGATCAAGCCACTGCAATCGAAACCTGAATCCGGCGTGTTGCCGCCCCAGCGATAAGGCGTGCCCACCAGGCCCAACGCCCGGAACAGCACGTCTTCGGCGGCGGGAGAAAAAGTCTGGGAAGGTGCGAACACTACCGGAGCCCGCACTGGCGCGGGCGGCGGGGTGCGACTGGCGCACGCGCTGAGCAGTGCGGCAAGAAACATGAGAGCGAGGCGGGCCGACGTCGACATAGGCACAACAATCCTGATCTGGATGCGGCTATTTCTGCCGTGGAGATGGAAACAAGTCCGCCCGCGTAGTACGCAGGCGGATTGCCATCAATCAATGATCATGGATTCTAGCGGCTATGGGCCAAACTTCAAGTAAGACTTTAAGTTTGCCCTACAAACTGTGCGTTTACTTGCGAGCCGTCACTACAGTCGGTGCCATGGCGAGGGCACGCTTGGCTTCGATGAAGGTCTTGCTCCAGTAGCTGTCGCCCAGGCTGTCGATTCGCACCCCACCGCTGCGGCGGCTGCTGGAGTGGATGAACTGGTTGTCGCCCAGGTAGATACCGGCGTGGCTGACGCGACCGCGACGCCCGTTGGTGCTGAAGAACAGCAGGTCACCGGGTTCGAGCTGGTTGCGAGCGACCAGCGGGGCCTTCACGTTAATCATTTCACGCGTGGAACGCGGCAGGGTCATACCCGCTTCTTCGCGAAACAGGTAGCCGATGAAGCCGCTGCAGTCGAAGCCGGCTTCGGAGGTCCCGCCAAAACGATAACGTGTGCCGATCAAGGACATGCCGCGCTCCAGGATGCTGTCCGCCAGCACTGGAAGCTGATAAGGCTTGCTGCCGGCGAAGTCTGCCAGCTCTTTGTCGGAGGCCATTTCTTCCTGGAACGCAACGGCGGAAGACTGGGCGGTAACGGTGTTATTTACCTGTGGTTGGGGCACTTGCTGGGTCACTGGAGAGTGGGCAGCGCAACCGAACAACAGGGTAACGAGTGCGAGAGGCACGAGGGGTGCGAAGCGATTTAGCATGGGCACGACCGTGGCTGAGGTAGTAAAGATGGCGAGACTATGCCTTCTATCAACCTCATTTGCAAATTCAATCGATGCAAATGTGACTTCTTGATTTCTCGTTTACATCTAAGCGCTTAAGCCCGTATTGAACGGCTTGCAGGCCTCCAGCCCAGTAAAACCGCGGGCTTCGTCGGGTTAAGAAGAGGCTTTAAGCCATCATCTCGCGACCGTTTTACCAGCCTAAAGTTTCTTTCAAAAAAGGAATGGTCAGCTTGCGCTGGGCCTGGAGCGAGGCCTGATCGAGACGTTCAAGCAGTTCGAACAACGCGCTCATGCTGCGGGTGCCACGGGTGAGGATGAAATGCCCGACCTCGTCGGTCAGGTGCAGGCCGCGTCGAGATGCACGCAACTGCAACGCGCGAAGCTTGTCTTCGTCGGAAAGCGGGCGCATCTGGAAGATCAACGCCAGGGTCAGGCGGGATTTCAAGTCGGCCAGCTTCACCGGCAGCTCCCGTGGCGAGGTCGATGCGGCAATCAACAGGCGCCGGCCACTGTCGCGCAACCGGTTGAACAGATGGAACAACGCCTCTTCCCAATCGGCCTTGCCGGCCACTGCCTGGAGATCATCCAGGCAGACCAGTTCGTACTGCTCCAGGTTGTCGAGGATTTCCACGCCGCGATCCAGCAGCTCAGCCAGTGGCAGGTACACGGCAGGCTCACCCAACTGCTCGAAGCGCAAGCACGCCGCCTGTAACAGATGCGTGCGCCCTACCCCGTCCTTGCCCCACAGATAGATCAGGCTCTCGGTCCAGCCGGCGTCGGCTTCGCAAAGCCGCTCGACATAGCCGAGTGCAGCGGCATTGGCGCCTGGGTAGTAATTGATGAAGGTGGCGTCGTCACGCAGACGCACACCAAGGGGCAGCTGAATCGGTTTCATGCTGACTGAACGGTTCCAAGGGAACCATTAGTGGCCTCTGTGTAAAGTTTGCAAAGTTTATACCCGTGGCGCGGACCGCACAATGCGCCGGACCACGAGCAAAATCAAAGGTTTGCAGCAGCAAGGGCACGGAGCGTCAGTTTCCCTGACGCCGCGCCTGCCATTTTGCCCTAGAGGTCGGGGTCCTCTGCGCCGCTATATATGTCGGAATCCTTGTACAGATCGTGCATATGACGCACCAGCACCATGATCACCGCCGCCACCGGCAGCGCCAGCAGGATCCCGGTGAAGCCGAACAACTCGCCACCCGCCAGGATCGCGAAGATCACCGCCACCGGGTGCAAGCCGATACGATCTCCCACCAGCAACGGCGTCAGCACCATGCCCTCCAGCGCCTGCCCGACCATGAATACCGCGACGATGCCGACCATGGGATACAGGTCGCCGCCAAACTGGAACAGCCCGGCGATCAACGCCGCGCCAATCCCGATGACAAACCCCATGTAAGGCACGATGGCCGCCAACCCGGCGATCAGGCCGATCAACAGGCCCAGCTCCAACCCTACCAGCATCAGCCCCGCCGCGTAGATGAACCCCAACGCGACCATGACCAGCAACTGCCCCCTGACAAACGCCCCCAGCACTTCGTGGCATTCGCCAGTCAGCGTCATGATGCGTTCTTCGCGATGACGCGGCAGCAGGCTGCGGATCTTCGCCATCATCAGGTCCCAATCGCGCAGCAGATAAAAAGCCACCACGGGAATCAGCACCAGGTTCGCCAGCCAGCCGATCAGCGCCAGGCTCGAAGCCGTGGCCTGGCTCAATACCACGCCGACGATATCGGTGGTCTGCCCCATGTGCTCACTGATGGCGGCCTTGACCTTGTCGAACTTCCAGAAACCGTCCGACAGGCCCAGCTTCGATTGCACCCACGGCACCGCGGTGTGCTGCAGCCAATCGAGCATCTGCGGTGCCAGCTCGTACAGGCGCACCAATTGCTTGGCCAGCATGGGTATCAGCACCAGCAGCAGAGCGCTGACAATCAAGGTAAACAACGCGAACACCGCCACCACGCCCCAGGTCCGGGACAGCCCGAGTTTTTCCAGGCGATCCACCACCGGATCGAACAGATAGGCCAGTAACAGCGCAACCAGGAACGGCGTGAGGATCGGGTGAAGCAAGTAGATAAATGCAATCAGCAGGGCGACCCCACCCAACCAGAACCAACGCCGCGTATCGCCCATGAACCACTCCTGCCCCTATAAAAGAAAGAAAACTACCAGCGGAATCGCAAGTTAGCCGCCGGCGACGGCGTCGGTGTCGCGACCGGAACCGTTCCGTCGGCGGCCGGCTGCGCCGCGGGCGCTTGCGCGACGGCTTCACCCGGCGGCAATTCCTGCAGTTTGGCCAGGGCCAGTTGTGCCTTCAATTGCTCGGCGCTGCCGTTGACCTTGTAGACGATCATGTCGCCCTCGACCCGCTGCACCTGACCAGCGAACGGTTCGAGCAGACGCCCCAGCGCTGCATAACGTTCCAGATTCACGCCTTGGACTTCCAGCAACTGCTCGGTCGCCACGCCCGGCCTGGCCACGAAACGCGGCGCCAGGCGCTGGCTCACCGCCAACATCACGGCATCGGCCAGCGCAGCGGGATCGGCGCCCTGGGCATTGCCCTGTTCGCGCTGGTCGCCCAGCCACAGGCGCCAGGTTGCCTGCCACTGGCCACCCTCCTCCTTGGCATGGACCGCCAGCAAGGCATCCGAGCCATACCGGTCCGACGCCTCACGCAACGGCGCCGGATCGTTGCCTTGCAACGTCGGCGCGGTGGCGACAATCTGCTCGCTCAAGTCCGCCAACGGCAAGTGCAACGGCAGCCCCCGGTGCTGGGCAGCGCGGCGCAGAGGCGTGGCGCTGGCCTGGCCATCGCCGACCAGGCTGGAGCCTTCTGCCGAGTCATTCAGCCACCAGCCAAGGATCGATGGACGATTCGCGCCCCAGAGCGGCAGCCCCGCCGAACGCAATGCCCGGTCGGTGCTGGCGGGATCGAAGTCCACCTGCAGGCTTTCCGGAGGACCGGCGTCGTAGCCGTATTGCAGAATGATCTGCTGCGGGTCCTTGCGGATCGCCGCCAGGCCGGGATTCTGCGCGGCCTTGGCGTCGCCGGTCAGGCGCAGCACCAGGGTGTCCAACGCTCGCAACGTTGCCTGGTTTCGCTCATCCGGCGCCTGGCTGCTGACCGGCTCACGCACCTGATAAAGGTTATTGAGGGTTTCGGCATGGCTCGCCAGGCTGATCAGCGACAGGCAGCCCATGGACAAGAATTTGAACAGACGCATGGAAGATTCCCGGACATAACGGCTGGCACCGGCCGTGTGGAGAAGATTGAGCATGGCTGTGACCACGGCACCGGGGAAAACATTCACCACCCAGCGCAAGTTTTCTACTGTCATAACCATAGCCGCTTACCGCTACACCTTATACAGACGCGTCGCCCACTACCAATACAAGAAATAACGGTTTTTTTTGGCGGATATGTCCCTGCCCGTCGGCGCGAGGATGGCCGCTGGTCCACAAGCCTGATAAAATCGCGCGCCTTCGCAGACCGGCAATGGCTGGGCACCCGGAATAATTCGTACAACGGTTATTCGATGGCCCCGGCGATCGGTCGTTACCCAGAAATCCCCCCTTTAAAGGCCTGGATCATGAGCAAGCAACCCTCCCTGAGCTACAAGGACGCCGGTGTAGACATCGACGCCGGTGAAGCATTGGTCGAACGCATCAAGAGCGTCGCCAAGCGCACCGCGCGCCCGGAAGTCATGGGCGGCCTGGGCGGTTTCGGCGCCCTCTGCGAGATCCCGGCCGGCTACAAGCAACCGGTCCTGGTCTCGGGTACCGACGGCGTCGGCACCAAGTTGCGCCTGGCCTTGAACCTGAACAAGCACGACAGCATCGGCATCGACCTGGTGGCCATGTGCGTGAATGACCTGGTGGTCTGCGGCGCCGAGCCGCTGTTCTTCCTCGACTACTACGCCACCGGCAAACTCAACGTCGATACCGCCGCCCAGGTCGTGACCGGCATCGGCGCCGGCTGTGAATTGTCCGGCTGCTCCCTGGTCGGCGGCGAAACCGCTGAAATGCCAGGCATGTACGAAGGCGAAGACTACGACCTGGCCGGCTTCTGCGTCGGCGTCGTGGAAAAAGCCGAGATCATCGACGGCTCGAAAGTCGCCGCCGGCGACGCCCTGCTCGCCCTGCCATCTTCCGGCCCGCACTCCAACGGCTACTCGCTGATCCGCAAGATCATCGAAGTCTCGGGCGCCGATATCGAGAACACCCAGCTCGACGGCCAGCCACTCGCCGACCTGCTGATGGCCCCGACGCGCATCTACGTCAAGCCGCTGCTCAAGCTGATCAAGGACACCGGCGCCGTCAAGGCCATGGCCCACATCACTGGCGGCGGTTTGCTGGACAACATCCCGCGCGTGCTGCCAAAAGGCGCCCAGGCCGTGGTCGACGTGGCGAGCTGGACCCGCCCGGCGGTGTTCGACTGGCTGCAGGAAAAAGGCAACGTCGATGAAACCGAAATGCATCGCGTGCTGAACTGCGGCGTGGGCATGGTCATCTGCGTGGCCCAGGAGCACGTCGAAACCGCGCTGAACGTCCTGCGCGACGCGGGCGAGCAGCCTTGGGTCATCGGCCAGATCGCCACCGCGGCCGAAGGCGCCGCACAGGTCGAGCTGAAAAACCTCAAGGCACACTGATGTCCGCAACCTGTGACGTCGTGGTGCTGTTGTCCGGCACCGGCAGTAACCTGCAGGCCCTGATCGACAGTACACGGACCGGCGACAGCCCGGTCCGGATCCGCGCGGTGATTTCCAACCGCGCCGATGCCTACGGCCTGCAACGTGCCAAGGAGGCGGGTATCGATACCCGCGTCCTCGAACACCAGGCGTTCGACGGTCGCGAGGCCTTCGATGCCGCGCTGATCGAACAGATCGACGCCTTCAATCCGCAACTGGTGGTCCTGGCCGGTTTCATGCGCATCCTCAGCGCCGGTTTTGTGCGTCACTACCAAGGCCGCCTGTTCAATATCCATCCGTCGCTGTTGCCCAAATACAAAGGGTTACACACTCACCAGCGTGCGCTGGAGGCCGGTGACACGGAGCATGGCTGCTCGGTTCACTTTGTCACCGAGGAACTCGATGGCGGACCACTGGTCGTACAGGCAGTAATACCGGTAGAGTTGCACGACACGCCGAAAAGCCTGGCGCAACGGGTCCACGCCCGCGAACACCAGATCTACCCGATGGCCGTGCGTTGGTTTGCCGAAGGCCGGCTGACGCTCGACGATCGCGGAGCCTCACTGGACGGCCAGTTGCTCGCCGCCAGCGGCCATTTGATTCGATACTAGGAGATTTTATGCGTCGCGCCCTGCTCTTCGCTTGCGCTCTGCTTGCCCTGCCCCTGGCACAGGCCGCAGACCTTCAACCGTTCTCCGCCAGCTATACCGCCGACTGGAAACAGCTGCCCATGAGCGGCACCGCCGAGCGCAGCCTGACCAAGGAGGCCAACGGCACCTGGAAGCTGAGCTTCAAGGCATCGATGATGATCGCCAGCCTGACCGAAGAAAGCACCCTGACCCTGGACAAGGACACCCTGCTGCCGCAGTCCTATCACTTCGAGCGCGGTGGCCTGGGTAAAGCCAAGAAAGCAGACCTGGATTTCGACTGGAACGCCAAGATGGTCACCGGCACCGATCGCGGTGACGCGGTCAAGCTTCCGTTGAATCGCGGCATGGTTGACAAATCCACGTACCAACTGGCCCTGCAGCACGACGTGGCGGCCGGCAAGAAAAGCATGAGTTATCAGGTCGTCGATGACGGTGAAATCGATACCTATGACTTCCGCGTGCTTGGTTCGGAAAAAGTCGACACCAAGGCCGGCCAGATCGACGCCATCAAGGTCGAGCGCGTGCGCGACCCGACACAAAGCAAGCGCATCACCGTGCTCTGGTTCGCCAAGGACTGGGATTACCTGCTGGTACGCCTGCAGCAAGTCGAGACCGACGGCAAGGAGTACAACATCATGCTCCAGGACGGTACGGTCAACGGCAAGGCTGTGAAAGGCAGCTGATCCATACCGACACCAAAAAGCCTCGCACATGCGGGGCTTTTTGTTGCCCGAGTTTCAAGCCCACCACCTATACCTGTGGGAGCGAGCTTGCTCGCTCCCACAGGGGTTTTGCTTTCACTCAAGGCTTGCCGCTACAACATGAAATTTTCTTCATGAACACCACCTGCGACCAAACGCCGCGCCCTGCCTGGCCTGCACGAGGGCTACACGCTTTATGAAAACTTCTTAATCGCCCCGGTCATTTACTTAGCTCGCTATCCAAATCTATAACAAAACCCTGCACACGCCTTGCTGCAGATAACAGAGATTGGAGCTTGCAAGATGACTGTGAAAGTAACTGAACGCGACGACGCCCATATGTCCCACGAAGGTATTGCCGCCGGTATCCGGATCTGGGATGTGCATCAACAGGATCTGCTGGTGGGCATGTTCCATTCCGAGACGGACGCTCATAACTACAAGGCCGAGCTGGAACGTGAGGAGCGGCAGCGTTTGCGTGAGACCTCGCATTCCTGAACCACGCAAAACACCTGTGGGAGCGAGCTTGCTCGCGATAGCGGGGCATCAGCCAACATCTCTGTCACTGATAGGCCGCTATCGCGAGCAAGCTCGCTCCCACAGGGTTTGTGTTCAACTCAATAGTATTTTCCCGCTTACCACATCAAATCATCAGGAATCTGATACGCCGCGTACGGATCATCGGCATCCACTTCTTCGGTCTGGGTGTTGAGCTGGACGATGCGCTTGGGGTCGCGTTCCTGGATTTTCAGCGCCGCTTCGCGCGGGATCACTTCATAGCTCCCGGCATGATGGACGATCGCCAGGGAACCGCTGCTCAGCTTGTTACGCATCAGCGCATTGACCGAGATGCGCTTGACCTTCTTGTCGTCGACGAAGTTGTAGTAGTCATCGGTGGTCAGCTTCGGCAGGCGCGACACCTCGATCAATTGCTTGATCTGCGCGGCACGGGCCTTCTGCTCGGCCTTTTCCTGCTGCTGGCGGTTGAGCTCCTGGTCGCGCTTGACCTTCTCGGCCATGGCTTCCTGGGCCGCACGCTGCTGGGAGTCGTCCAGTTCGACCTGGCCCTTGTGGGCCAGGCGTTGCTGCTTCTGTTTCTCTTTGCCGACCTGCTTGGCCTGCTTTTGGTTGACCAGCCCTGCTTTGAGCAACTGGTCGCGAAGGGAAAGGCTCATGGTGCTTACTCACTTAGGCAACGGCCTCAGCCACAGCTGGGCAAATTCTTTTCCTGACGTTTGGCTTCGCCCCACAAGGCGTCCAACTCTTCGAGGGTGCAATCTTCCATGGGACGGTGGGTCTCGCGCAATGCCTGTTCGATAAATCGGAAACGTCTTTCAAACTTTGCATTGGCGCCACGCAGGGCCGTTTCGGGGTCGACTTTCAAGTGTCGAGCCAGGTTCACCACGCTGAACAGCAGGTCACCCACTTCGTCGCTGATGGCCGCGGTGTCATTGTCCGCCATGGCTTCGAGCACTTCGTCGAGCTCTTCACGGACCTTATCGAGCACCGGCAGCGGTCCCGGCCAGTCGAAACCGACCTGGCCGGCACGCTTCTGCAACTTCGCCGACCGCGACAAGGCCGGCAATGCCGCCGGTACATCATCAAGCAGTGACAACTGCTCGGGCACCGAGGCCTTCTCGGCGCGCTCCTCTGCCTTGATTTCCTCCCAGCGCTGCTTGACCTGCTCTTCGCTCAGGCGCGGGGTATCCACGGCTGCGTAAAGGTCACCGGTGGGAAACACATGGGGATGGCGGCGAATCAGCTTGCGGGTGATGCTATCGACCACGCCGGCGAATTCGAAACGGTTTTCTTCCCGGGCCAGCTGGCTGTAATACACCACCTGGAACAGTAAATCGCCCAATTCACCTTGAAGGTGATCGAAGTCGCCGCGCTCGATGGCGTCGGCCACTTCGTAGGCTTCCTCCAGGGTGTGAGGGACGATGGTTGCGTAGGTTTGCCTGATGTCCCACGGGCAGCCGTATTGCGGGTCGCGCAAGCGGTTCATCAGGTGGAGCAGGTCTTCGAGGCTGTACATCAATCATCCCACCACAAAAAATCCCTGTGGGAGCGAGCCTGCTCGCGAAAGCGGTACATCAGTCAAAACATACCAGCTGACACACCGCCTTCGCGAGCAGGCTCGCTCCCACACTGTTGGACTGTGCCTGACCTTTAGCCCGGTGTCCGATTACGCCGGGTCTCGATGATGTTCGGCAACTGGGAAATCCGCCCCAGCAACCGCCCCAGTGCATCCAGCCCCGGAATCTCGATGGTCAGGGACATCAGCGCGGTGTTGTCCTCCTTGTTCGAGCGGGTATTGACCGCCAGCACGTTGATCCGCTCGTTGAGCAGCACCTGGGACACGTCACGCAGCAGGCCGGAACGGTCGTAGGCGCGGATGATGATGTCCACCGGGTAGGTGAGCACCGGCACCGGGCCCCAACTGACCTGGATGATCCGCTCCGGTTCGCGACCGGCCAGTTGCAGCACCGAGGCGCAATCCTGGCGGTGAATGCTCACGCCACGGCCCTGGGTGATGTAGCCGACGATCGCATCCCCCGGCAGCGGCTGGCAGCAGCCCGCCATCTGGGTCATCAGGTTGCCCACGCCCTGGATCTGGATGTCGCCGCGCTTGCCGGGCTTGTAGCCGGTGGCCTTGCGCGGGATCAGTTCCAGTTGCTCGTTGCCGCGTTCCGGCTCAACCAGTTGCTGGGCGAGGTTGACCAGTTGCGCCAGGCGCAGGTCGCCGGCGCCAAGGGCGGCGAACATATCCTCGGCGGTCTTCATGTTGGCTTTTTCAGCCAGCTTGTCGAAATCCACCTGCGGCAGGCCCAGGCGACTCAGCTCGCGCTCGAGCAGGGTCTTGCCGGCGGCAACGTTCTGGTCGCGAGCCTGCAACTTGAACCAGTGGACGATTTTCGCTCGCGCCCGCGAAGTGGTGATGTAGCCCAGGTTCGGGTTCAGCCAGTCGCGGCTCGGCGTGCCGTGCTTGCTGGTGATGATTTCGACCTGCTCGCCGGTCTGCAGGCTGTAGTTGAGCGGCACGATCCGCCCGTTGATCTTGGCGCCACGGCAGTTGTGACCGATCTCGGTGTGCACCCGGTAGGCGAAGTCCAGCGGCGTCGAGCCCTTGGGCAGGTCGATGGCGTGGCCGTCGGGCGTGAAGATGTAGACCCGGTCCGGCTCGATGTCGACCCGCAGCTGTTCCGCCAGGCCGCCGATGTCACCCAGTTCCTCGTGCCATTCCAGCACCTGGCGCAGCCAGGAGATTTTCTCTTCGTAATGGTTGGACCCGGACTTGACGTCGGTGCCCTTGTATTTCCAGTGGGCGCAAACCCCCAGCTCGGCTTCTTCGTGCATGGCATGGGTGCGGATCTGCACCTCCAGCACCTTGCCTTCCGGGCCGATGACCGCGGTGTGCAGCGAGCGGTAGCCGTTTTCCTTGGGGTTGGCGATGTAGTCGTCGAACTCCTTCGGAATGTGCCGCCACAAGGTGTGGACGATCCCCAGCGCGGTGTAGCAATCGCGCATTTCCGGAACCAGCACGCGCACGGCGCGAACGTCGTAGATCTGGCTGAATTCGAGGCCTTTGCGCTGCATTTTGCGCCAGATCGAATAGATGTGCTTGGCCCGGCCACTGATATCGGCTTCCACGCCGGTGGCCTGCAATTCCTCACGCAACTGAGTCATGACATCGGTAATGAAGCGCTCGCGATCCAGCCGTCGTTCATGCAACAGCTTGGCGATCTGCTTGTACTGGTCAGGCTCCAGGTAGCGGAAGGACAAGTCCTCCAGCTCCCACTTGATATGACCGATACCGAGACGGTGGGCCAGCGGCGCGTAGATGTCGAACACCTCACGGGCGACACGGTTGCGCTTTTCATCGTCGGCGGATTTCACGGCGCGGATCGCGCAGGTGCGCTCGGCCAGCTTGATCAGCGCGACACGCACATCGTCGACCATGGCCACGAGCATCTTGCGCAGGTTTTCCACCTGGCCCTGGGTGCCCAGGACCATGGACTGGCGCGGGCTGAGGCTGGCGCTGATGGCCGCCATGCGCAACACGCCGTCGATCAGCTTGGCGACCACGGTGCCGAAACGCTGGTTGACCATCGGCAGCTGGATCTGCCCTTCACGCACGCCGCGGTACAGCACCGCGGCGACCAGCGAGTCCTGGTCGAGCTTGAGGTCGGCGAGGATTTCGGCGATCTCAAGGCCCGTCTGGAAACTCGAGGTGCCTTCGGACCACAGGTTCTTCGCCGCGTTGTGTTGCTGTTCTGCCTCGCGAGCGAACTCGCAGGCTTGCTTCAAGGCTTCGCGATCCAGTGCCGGATCGATACTGACCGCGTGATCGAGCCAAGCCTCGAGATTGATACTGCCGTCGGTGTTGATCGGCTGGTGTGCTCTCACCTGTACCATCTTTACTTACCTTCCCTATGACGCAGATTCAATGCGTCCACATCGCTGACCTTCGTTGCCCGTGTTTCCGCCCAGGGCTGTGGCGGGTCGGCACGAACGGGTCAGTCGGACAAGCCATCCTGGCTCGCTTCAAATAACGCCATGGCCTCGACATGCGCCGTCTGAGGAAACATATCGAGAATCCCGGCACGTTTTAACCGGTAGCCCTGCTTGATCAATTCGACCGTGTCCCGGGCCAAAGTTGCCGGGTTGCACGACACATAAACCAGCCGCCTGGCACCCAGCGAGGCCAGCTTGCGCACCACCTCGAAAGCACCATCACGGGGTGGGTCCAAGAGTACCGCAGAAAAGCCTTCGCCGATCCACTCGGCACCCGCCAAAGGCTGGGATAAATCGGCCTGAAAAAAGGCAGTGTTATGCAAATTGTTGCTGAGGGCGTTCGCCGCCGCGCGCTCGACCATGGTCTGCACGCCCTCCACCGCCACGACCTCGCGCACCTGCCTGGCCAGCGGCAAGGCAAAGTTGCCCAGGCCACAGAACAGGTCCAGCACTCGCTCATCGGGTCGAGGCGCCAGCCATTGCAGCGCCTGGGCGACCATCGCCTCGTTGACGGCCGCGTTCACCTGAATGAAATCCCCCGGCCGGTAAGCCAGTTCCAGGTCCCAGCTTTCCAGGCGATAACCCAGGGCCTGGCCCGGATCGACCGGTTGCGGCTCGCCTTCGCCATGCAGCCACAACTGGGCTTCATGGAACGCGCAGAAATCCTTGAGGATCGTCAGGTCGGCTTCCGACAACGGCGCCATATGCCGCAGCAATAACGCCAGGGACGAGCCGGCGAACAACTCGACATGACCGAGCGCCTGGGGTTTGCCCAAGCGACGGAGCATTTCCGGCAGGCGACTCATGATCGGCTGCAAGGGCTGTACCAGCACCGGACATTCACCGATGGCTACGATGTCCCGGCTGCCGACGGCACGGAAACCCACTTCAAAATTTTTTGCTTTCTGATCCCAACGCACCGCCACCCGGGCGCGACGTCGGTAGCCGAACTCCGGCCCGCTCAACGGCGCGGCCCACTCATCCGGCTCGACACCGGCCACCCGCGACAGTTGCTCGGCGAGCATGCGCTGTTTCAGGGCAAGCTGTTCGCCATGGGGCAAATGCTGGACGCTGCAACCGCCGCAGCGACCGGCATGCGCGCAGGGCGCTGCACGACGCAGTTCGCTGGAGGAAAACACCCGTTCGGTGCGGGCCTCGACCACTTTGCCGTGGGCACCGAGCACCCGCGCCTCGACCTCTTCACCAGCCAGGGCGCCGATGACAAACCAGGTCCGCCCGTCGACAAACGCAATGCCCCGGCCATCGTTGGCCAGGCGTTCAATGGTCAGGCGCTGCTTCTTGCCGGTGGGCACTTGCGGGGCCCGGCTTCCGCCGCTGGGCTGGAAGCGCAAGCCTCTTTCTTGTTTGGCCATCAGTTGGGCGCGTCGAAGATGCCGGTCGACAGGTAACGGTCGCCACGGTCGCAGATGATCGCGACGATCACTGCATTTTCCACTTCCTTCGACAAACGCAGCATGCCCGCCACGGCACCGCCCGAAGACACGCCGCAGAAAATACCTTCTTCACGGGCCAGGCGACGGGTCACGTCTTCGGCTTCGCTCTGGGCCATGTCGATGATGCGATCCACGCGATCGGCCTGGTAGATCTTCGGCAGATATTCCTCGGGCCAGCGGCGAATGCCGGGGATGGCCGAGCCTTCCATCGGTTGCAGGCCGATGATCTGCACGTTCGGGTTCTGTTCTTTCAGGTAGCGAGAAGTACCCATGATGGTGCCGGTGGTGCCCATCGAGCTGACGAAATGGCTGATCGTGCCGTCGGTCTGGCGCCAGATCTCCGGGCCGGTGGTGGTGTAGTGGGCTTCTGGATTGTCGCCGTTGGCGAACTGATCCAGCACCTTGCCCCGGCCCTCGGCCTGCATGCGCTCGGCCAGGTCACGGGCGCCTTCCATGCCCTCTTCCTGGGTCACCAGGATCAGCTCGGCGCCATAGGCCGTCATCGCCGCCTTGCGCTCGGCGCTGGAGTTGTCGGGCATGATCAGGATCATCTTGTAGCCCTTGATCGCCGCCGCCATCGCCAGGGCGATGCCGGTGTTCCCGGAGGTCGCCTCGATCAGCGTGTCGCCCGGGCGGATCTGGCCGCGCAATTCGCCACGGGTGATCATCGACAGCGCCGGCCGGTCCTTGACCGAACCCGCCGGGTTGTTGCCTTCGAGCTTGAGCAAAAGCGTATTGCTGGTCGCGCCAGGCAGGCGCTGCAAGCGAACCAGCGGAGTGTTGCCGACGCAATCGGCGATGGTTGGGTACTGCAAAGTCATGGCGTATTCGCAATCCGGGCTGCGGGGGCGCCTATCATACCGGCAAACCCGGCGAGGCCATATCACCCAAAGTGTGGTGGTTATGGCTTATGGGAATAAGCAGCTCCAGCCCAAACGCACTCCCGTGGCGAGGGAGCTTGCTCCCGCTGGGTGACGAAGTCGCCCCAATTCGGGTTTGGTGGTGTCAGGCAGGTCGCAGGGGGCCGCTTCGCGCCCCAGCGGGAGCAAGCTCCCTCGCCACGGGGGCGGTGGCTGCTTGAGTGGCGACCAGACGCAGGTTCAACCGCAAGCCCTTCCTGCCGTTCTGCGCCCACAGCCGCCCACCCTGGCGCGCCAGCGCATTACGGGCAATGCTCAGGCCCAGCCCGAAACCGCCGTCTCCCGGGCGAGAGCCATCGAGACGGGTGAACGGGTCGAAAATACGCTCAAGATCCTGCTCGGCCACGCCACCGCCGTCGTCTTCAAGCCACAGCAGCCAGAAACCGCCCTCACGTCGACCGTCCAGCCGCACCACGCCGCCGGGCGGCGAGTGCCGGATGGCGTTGCGCAGGATGTTTTCCAAAGCCTGCGCCAAGGTATTGAGGTTGCCTTGGACCCAGCAATCGGCATCGACCGCGCATTGCAGTTGAGCGCTGGGCCAGCCGCTTTCGTAACAGGCGTTTTCCGTGAGCATTTCCCACAAGGCCTGGACCTGGATCGCCTCGACCGCCAACGGCGCGCGTTCGGTGTCGAGCCAGGCCAGTTGCAGGGTGTCCTCGACCAGTCGCTGCATGCCCTCGACTTCCCGGGCGACGCGCTCGCGCAACTGGTCCAGGTCCTGCTCGCTGTCGCTGGCGACTTGCAGGCGACTCAGCGGTGTGCGCAGCTCATGGGACAGGTCGCGGAGCAGTTGCTGTTGCAGCGCGACGGTCGATTGCAACCGCTCGGACATGTGATCGAACGCCCGCCCCAGCTCGCCCAGTTCATCGGCACGCTCGGTGGTGCGGCTGGACAGGCGCACGCCCAACTGATCGGCCCGCCAGGCATTGGCCTGTTCGCGCAGTTGATTGAGCGGCACCACCAGCAGGCGATACAGCCCGACACAGAGCAACAGCGTGAACAGCCCGGGAATCACGCCGTTGGTCATCACGCGCCAGAACAACTGGTACTGCCCCGGCAGGAAACGCTCGGGCAGTTCGATCACCAGGCTGCCGACGGACGGGTCGCCGGGGAACGGCACCCGCAGCCACGGTCGACCCTTCTTGTGGATCGGCCAATCCAGACCACGGAGGAAGGTCAGCCGCTCGACCTCTTTCTCGGTCAACGGCTGCCCACTCAACGATTGCAGGTCGGAGCCGATCACCCCCACCCAGCTTGCCTCGCGCGGCTGCATGCCTTGCAACCAGCGGTCCACCCCCGCCTGTCGACCGGAACGCCACGCGTGCTCGGCCTCGGCGGCGTAACGCGTGAGGGTGCCGCGGGCCTGGTCCGAGAGAAACTGGTTGCGCTCCTCCATATAACGGCCCCAGGACCAACTCAGCCAGATCATCAGCAGACAGAACGCCACCAGCAGGCATGCCAGTTTCCAGAACAACGAGTGCCGCCCAGGCAGATCAGACCACTTCATCGATGGCACTCAACAGGTAGCCCTTGCCCCACACCGTGCGCAGCTCCCGCGCGGTGTAGCCGATAGACTTGAGCTTGCGGCGGATCTGGCTGACATGCATGTCCAGGCTGCGATCATGTGGTGCATAGCCGCGCTGCAACACATGCTGATAGAGGAAGGCCTTGCTCAGGACTTCACTGTCGCTGCGGTGCAGGACGTCGAGCAAACGGTATTCGCTGCGCGTCAGCCCTGCCCATTGGCCCTGGACCTGTACATCGCTGCGCTGCTCATCAAAGTCCAGGTCCTGCGCCTGGGGCAGAGTCATCATTTGAGCCGGGCGCCGATCCAGCGCCACTCGGCGCAGGATGGCCTCGATGCGCACACGCAACTCCGCCATGCTGAACGGTTTGGGCAGGTAATCGTCGGCGCCGAGGCGAAAGCCGCTGATGCGATCCGCTTCCGCGCCCAGGGCAGACATCAGCAACACCGGGGTCGAATGACTCAGGCGCAAACGGGTCAGCACTGCAAGGCCATCCAGCCCAGGCAGCAGGATGTCCATCAACACCACGTCGAAAGCCTGCCGGCAGGCGATATCCAGGCCATCCTGGCCGTTCTGGCACCAGGTCACTTCGAAGCCGCTGCGGGCCAGGTGCTCATGAACATAAGCACCCAGCACGGGGTCGTCTTCGATGGCAAGGATGCGCGGCGGCACAGCGGGGATGGGATTCATCAGTATCTGCAAACAATTCTCAGTTGAACGATTATTCAAGATCGGCTCCCGACAGGCAACCGCCGTGTATCGCCACGGCAAATGGCCAGCCGATCGGGATGCGCGAGGAGATGAATTTTACGAAGAAGGCTCGCCTGCAAATCGCTACACTGCGCAGATGTTGCGCGCCGGATGCGCGCAAAGCTCAATCGGACCGCTGGATGCAGGAGACAAGTGTGCTCAAGAAACTGGGAATCAAAGGCCGTGTGCTGTTGCTCACCCTGCTGCCGACCACCTTGATGGCGCTGGTCCTGGGCGGTTATTTCACCTGGATGCAGCAATCGGACCTGCACGCTCAGTTGCTGCAACGCGGTGAAATGATCGCCGAACAACTGGCACCGCTGGTCGCTCCGGCCATGAGCCGCCAGGACATCGAGTTGCTGGAACGCGTCGCCACCCAGTCCCTCGAGCAAGCCGACGTTCGCGCGGTGACCTTCCTCGCCCCCGACCGCACACCGCTCGCCCATGCCGGCCCGACCATGCTCAACCGGGCGCCGGAGGGCAACAGCAGCCAACTGCTGCAACGCACCGGCAACGACGCCACACGCTACCTGCTGCCGGTGTTCGGCAAGCATCGCAACCTGGCTGGCGAACTGATTCCCGAAGAAGCCGATCGCCTGCTGGGCTGGGTCGAGCTGGAGCTGTCCCACAGCGGCATGTTGCTGCGCGGTTACCGCAGCCTGTTCGCCAGCCTGTTGCTGATCGCCGCCGGCCTGGGTTGCACCGCGCTGCTGGCCCTGCGCATGGGCCGCACCATCAATCGACCGCTGAGCCAGATCAAGCAGGCCGTGGCGCAGCTCAAGGACGGGCATCTGGAAACCCGCCTGCCACCGTTGGGCAGCCAGGAGCTGGATGAGCTGGCGTCGGGTATCAATCGCATGGCCGGCACCTTGCAGAATGCTCAGGAGGAGTTGCAGCACAGCATCGACCAGGCCACCGAAGACGTGCGCCAGAACCTGGAAACCATCGAGATCCAGAACATCGAACTGGACCTGGCCCGCAAGGAAGCGCTCGAAGCGAGCCGGATCAAGTCCGAATTCCTCGCGAACATGAGCCATGAAATCCGCACGCCGCTCAACGGCATCCTCGGTTTCACCCATTTATTGCAGAAAAGCGAGCTGACCCCGCGCCAGCTCGACTACCTGGGCACCATTGAAAAATCCGCCGACAGCCTGCTCGGCATCATCAACGAGATTCTCGACTTCTCGAAGATCGAGGCCGGCAAGCTGGTGCTCGACAGCATCCCCTTCAACTTGCGGGACCTGCTGCAGGACACCCTGACCATCCTCGCCCCCGCCGCCCACGCCAAACAGTTGGAGCTGGTGAGCCTGGTCTACCGCGACACGCCGTTGTCGCTGGTGGGTGACCCGCTGCGGCTCAAGCAGATCCTCACCAACCTGGTGAGCAACGCCATCAAGTTCACCCGTGAAGGCACCATCGTCGCCCGCGCCATGCTCGAAGATGAGCACGAAGACAGCGTGCAGTTGCGCATCAGCATCCAGGACACCGGCATCGGCCTGTCCAGCCAGGACGTGCGGGCGCTGTTCCAGGCCTTCAGCCAGGCCGACAACTCCTTGTCCCGGCAGCCCGGCGGGACCGGGTTGGGCCTGGTGATTTCCAAGCGACTGGTGGAACAGATGGGCGGTGAGATCGGCGTCGACAGCACGCCGGGCGAAGGCTCGGAGTTCTGGATCAGCCTGCGCCTGCCCAAGACCCGCGACGACGCCGAAGACCTGCCCGGCCCGCCGCTGCTGGGGCGCCGCGTGGCGGTTCTGGAAAATCACGAGCTGGCCCGCCAGGCCTTGCAGCACCAGTTGGAGGACTGCGGTTTGCAGGTGACGCCGTTCAATACCCTGGAAAACCTGACCAACGGCGTCACCGTCGCCCATCAGACGGACCAGGCGATTGACCTGGCCGTGCTCGGCATCACCAGCAACGACATGCCGCCGGAGCGTCTCAACCAGCACATCTGGGACCTCGAGCACCTGGGCTGCAAGGTGCTGGTGCTGTGCCCCACCACCGAACAGACGCTGTTCCATCTCTCGGTGCCCAACCCCCACAGTCAATTGCAGGCCAAGCCGGCCTGCACCCGCAAGCTGCGCCGGTCGCTTTCCGACCTGGTCAACCCGCGCCCGACCCGCACCGAACCCAATGAACCGGTGGCCAGCCGCGCGCCCAAGGTGTTGTGCGTGGACGACAACCCGGCCAACCTGCTGCTGGTGCAGACCCTGCTCGAAGACATGGGCGCCCGGGTGCTGGCGGTGGAAAGTGGTTACGCGGCGGTCAAGGCCGTGCAGAAGGAAACCTTCGACCTGGTCCTGATGGACGTACAGATGCCCGGCATGGATGGCCGCCAGAGCACCGAAGCGATCCGCCAATGGGAAAGCGAGCGGCATTGCACGCCACTGCCGATCGTCGCCCTCACCGCCCACGCCATGGCCAACGAGAAGCGGGCCCTGCTGCAAAGCGGCATGGACGACTACCTGACCAAGCCCATCAGCGAGCGGCAATTGGCCCAGGTCGTACTCAAGTGGACCGGCCTGGCGCTGCGCAACCAGACCCCGGATCGGGGCGCTGATGCCCAAGGCAGCAGCGAGCTGCTGGTGCTCGACCACGAGGAAGGCCTGCGCCTGGCCGCCGGCAAGGCCGACCTGGCGACGGACATGCTGGCGATGTTGCTCGCTTCCCTTGAAGCCGACCGCGAAGCGATCCGCCAGGCCAGCGAGGCCAACGACCACAACGCGCTGATCGAACGGGTCCACCGCCTGCACGGGGCCACGCGCTATTGCGGCGTACCGCAACTGCGCGCCGCCTGCCAGCGCAGCGAAACCTTGCTCAAGCAGCAAGACCCGCGGGCTGCCGCGGCCCTGGACGACCTGGACCGTGCCATCCACAGGCTGGCTAGCGAGGCGCGCATCAGCGCCTGACCCAGCGCAATGGTCACCGGCACAATGGCTGTTAAGCTCGGTTCATCCCAGCGCCAGGAGGCCGCCATGCGTGCAATTCTATTCAGCAGCCAGACCTACGATCGTGACAGTTTCAGCAAGGCCGCCGTACCTGCCGGCTTTGAATTGCAGTTCCAGCCGGCACGCCTGAGCCTCGACACCGTGGCCCTGGCCGAACGGTGCGAGGTGGTGTGCGCCTTCATCAACGACGACCTGAGCGCGCCGGTGCTGGAACGACTCGCGGCCGGCGGCACCCGGCTGATTGCCCTGCGCTCGGCCGGCTTCAACCATGTCGACCTGCCCGCCGCCAAGCGTCTGGGGTTGAGCATCGCCCGGGTGCCGGCCTACTCGCCCCATGCGGTGGCTGAACATGCGGTGGCATTGATCATGGCCTTGAACCGCTGCCTGCACCGCGCCTGCAACCGCACCCGGGACGGCAATTTCAGCCTGAATGGCCTGACCGGCTTCGACCTGGTGGGCAAGACCGTGGGCGTGGTCGGAACAGGACAGATCGGCGCGACCTTCGCCCGGATCATGGCCGGTTTCGGTTGCCAGTTGCTGGCCTACGACCCGTTCCCCAACCCTCAGGTCGAAGCCTTGGGGACCCGCTACCTGCCTTTGGCCGATCTGCTGGCGCAGGCGCAGATCATCAGCCTGCACTGCCCGCTCAACGACCAGAGCCGACACCTGATCAATGCTCATTCCCTGGCAACCCTGCAACGCGGCGCCATGCTGATCAACACAGGACGCGGCGGCCTGGTGGATACGCCGGCACTGATCGAAGCGCTGAAAAGCGGCCAGCTGGGTTACCTGGGGCTGGATGTCTACGAGGAAGAGGCCGAATTGTTTTTCGAGGACCGCTCCGACCTGCCGTTGCAGGACGACGTGCTCGCGCGGCTGCTGACCTTCCCCAATGTCGTGGTGACCGCACACCAGGCGTTCCTGACTCGCGAAGCACTGGCCGCGATTGCCACCACCACCCTCGACAACATCGCCGCCTGGGCGGCTGGCGCTCCGCAGAATCTGGTGGACGGCTGACTCATCCCCTGTGGGAGCGAGCCTGCTCGCGAAGACGGTGTGTCAGCCACACATCGATCGACTGAGGCGCCGCTTTCGCGAGCAGGCTCGCTCCCACAGGGGGATTTCGTCGGCCCGCCCCGCTTGTAGGCGATGCCCAAGCCAGCCCCCGTGCTAGCATATCGCGCCTATCTGGAGGACCCATGGCCGAACACGATTTTCGCTACACCCTGATGAACCCGCAGCACACCTTGACCGAGGTCCGCGCCCTGGCGCCGGGCCGTTACCAGGTCACCGGCAATGGCGGCTCGATCCAGGCCAACGATGTATTGCTCGTCACCCTCAAGGGCAGCAAGGACCTCTCCATGCGCCTGACCGTCGACACCGTTCGCCATCTGCTCAAGCCGATCGGCCAATGGACCGCCATGACCACCGGTCCGGTGTTCGGTGAACTGGCGATCCACACCTGGCAGGTCAAGTGCGACCAATGCGCCAAGGAACTGAGCTTCGAGTTCGCCGTCGATGCCAAGCTCGGCACCAAGGCCCAGAAACCGGCCGCCAGCGCACGCATTGCCGAGCTGGGCTGGACGACCGACGGGGAGAAACACCGGTGCCCGAAATGCCAGGAAGCCGCCTGATGAAACATCTGGTCCTGGCCACGCTGATGGGCGCTGGCCTGATGGGCTGCGCCGCCGATCCGGTGCAACTGCAACACAACCGCAGCTACATCCTCGAATGGATCGGCGAGCGGCCGTTGATGGATTACAGCCACCTGACCATCACCCTCGACGATGACGGTCGTGCCTACGGCAATGCCGGCTGCAACCACTGGTTTGCGCCCTACACCCTGGAAGGCGACCGCTTGAGTTTCGGCAAGATCGGCAGCACCCGCAAACTCTGCGCCCCGGCGTTGATGGAGCAAGAGACGCGTTTCTTGCAGGCGCTGGAGAAGGTCGAACGCTGGGACGTGTCTCCTACGGGCCAGACGCGTTTCTGGCCGGCCCAGGGCAAGCCGCTGCGGTGGTGGTTGGAAGAGGGTTGACTCTTGCGCTGACCGATGCACCGGTCCGGACCAGAGAAAAGGTTGAGTCCTGTGGCCTGGTTAACCCCCCTGTGGCGAGGGAGCTTGCTCCCGCTGGGCTGCGAAGCGGCCCCAAAATGGATCTGCCACTGCGCTGTGTCAGATAGAAAGCAGGGGCCTGCTGCGCAGTCCAGCGGGAGCAAGCTCCCTCGCCACAAAAAGCCTGCCTCGCCATGGAGTGCTATTTCAGTGCTTGCAACGCCTCCAGCCTGGCCATCACCGCCGCCGCCGTCTGCTCTCCCAGCAATTGTTCACGCACCTTGCCCTGGGTATCGATGATGTACGTCACCGGCAGGCCTTCACTGCGCGGGACATCAAAGAACTCGGCCGGATCCCGGGCCAGTACGGTGAAGCGGATGCCCAGCTTCTCGCTGGCGCTCTTGAGTTCTTCGCCTTGCACCTGATCGAAGTTGACCCCGAAGACACCTACGTTGCGTCCCTTGAGCTGTTCGGCCAAGGCATTAAATTCGGGGATTTCAGTGCGACACGGCGCGCACCACTCGGCCCAGTAGTTGAGCACCAGCCATTGTTTGTCCAGCCGCTGCGCGGCAATCGGCTGACCGTTCTGGTCCACGCCGTAATCGTTGCCGCAGCCGCCGAGCAATAAAAAGCCGATGAATGTCAGTGCCGCCGCCAATCGCCTTGCCATGTGCCGATCCTTGTCTGAATGTGGACAGCTGCGCGACCCATCAGGTGCTAGGGGCCTCGCAGCACAGTAGAATAGCCGCCACCTTACGCAAGATGCGACCCGCTCATGACTGATCTGACGCTTTATCACAACCCGCGCTGCTCGAAATCCCGCGGTGCGCTGGAACTGTTGCAAGCCCGTGGCCTGGCGCCAACCGTGGTCCGCTACCTCGAAACCCCGCTCGACGCTGCGCAGTTGGAGCGGCTGCTGGGCAAGCTCGGCATCGATGCACGCCAGTTGTTGCGCACCGGCGAAGATGAATACAAGACCCTCAACCTAGCTGACGAAAGCCTGAGCCAGGCGCAGTTGATCGCCGCCATCGCCGCCCACCCGAAACTGATGGAACGGCCGATTCTCGAAGCAGGCGACAAAGCGGTGATCGGCCGCCCACCGGAGAAAATCCTGGAGATCCTGCCGTGAGCACGCCCTATATCCTGGTGCTGTATTACAGCCGCAGTGGCTCTACCAACGAAATGGCCCGCCAGATCGCCCGCGGCATCGAGCAGGCCGGGCTTGAAGCCAGGTTGCGCACGGTGCCGGCGATCTCCACCGAGTGCGAGGCGGTGGCGCCGGATATCCCCGAACAGGGCCCGCTCTACGCCAGCCTCGATGATCTGAAGAACTGCGCCGGCCTGGCCCTGGGCAGTCCGACCCGCTTCGGCAACATGGCCGCGCCGCTCAAATACTTCCTCGACGGCACCAGCAACCTCTGGCTGACCGGCGCCCTGGTGGGCAAGCCGGCCGGGGTGTTCACCTCCACCGCGAGCCTGCATGGCGGCCAGGAAACCACGCTGTTGTCGATGATGCTGCCACTGCTGCACCACGGCATGCTGATCACCGGCCTGCCCTACAGCGAGTCGGCCCTGATCGACACCCAGGGCGGCGGCACACCCTACGGCCCGAGCCACCACGCCGGCGCCGACGGTAAAAGCGGCCTGAATGAACACGAAGTCGCCCTGTGCCGCGCCTTGGGCCTGCGCCTGGCAAAAACCGCTTTGTTGCTGGAGAACGGCCGTGGCTAAGAAGCCGAAGATCCTGCCGCCGGTCGAGTGGCTGGAGCCGCGTGTGCACATCGCCCGTAACCTCAGCCTGTTGTGCTTTTTCGGCCTGGTGGGGCTGCTCAGCGGGTATTACCTGCTGATCGCCGACCTGCACGGCGCGCGCCCCTGGGTGATTCTGCTGATCGAACTGGTGCCACTGCTGATACTCGCGCCAGGCATGCTCAGCGGCAGCGCGCGCGGGCATTCATGGATGTGCTTCGTGGTGAACCTGTATTTCATCAAGGGCGCGCTGGCGGCCTACGATCCGAACCGGCAATTATTCGGCCTGCTGGAGATGGCGGCGAGCGTGGCGCTGTTCTGCTCGGCGTTGCTGTATGTGCGCTGGCGGTTCCAGTTGAATCGGCGGTTGGCTGGCGAGGGCGATATCTCCGTCGCCTGATAGACCGCCATCGCGAGCAAGCTCGCTCCCACACTGGATCTGCGGCGCTCAGAAATCCCCTGTGGGAGCGAGCTTGCTCGCGATGGCCGCAACTCGGTTTCAATGATTCACGGTATAAGCCAGCATCATCGAGATCTGGCTCAGCGGCCGCCCGCCACTCTCTTCATGCCACTGATTGAACGCATTCTGCACCGTCGCCAGGTCCCGCTGGCTGGTCGGGACTTTATCGATGAGGTCCTGGGCGTTGAGCGCCGCTACGACGTCATAGCTGGGCACGAACGTGTCCTTGCCCATCATCCGCAGGAAACGCGGCGCCGACAGGCCACCCAACTGATGGCCGTGTTTTTTCAGGTAGGTCCACAAGCCGACGATATCGGTCGCCGGCCAATCGGCGATCATCGCACCGAAGCTGCCCTTTTCATGGGCCACATCCAGCACCAGCTGCGCGTTGCGCGGCACGCTCTTGAGCTTGCCCAGGTGGCGGATGATCCGTGCGTCCTGCATCAGCCGTTCCAGGTGCTCGGCACTCATCAGCACGACCTTTTCCGGGTCGAACCTGAAAAACACCTCTTCGAACGCCGGCCATTTCGCGTCGACCAGGCTGTGCTTGAGCCCGGCGCGAAACACCCGCAGCGCCATGGTCGAGAGGTAGCGATCATCGCTGATCTTGCGCAGTTGCGCCGGGGTCTTGGGTACAGGCAGGTGGGCTTCCAATTCAGCCGCCGAACCGAAGCGGTTCAGACAATACTCGTGCAGCCACTTGTAATCGCGCATGCCCTCTCCTGGGATTGAAATGAAAACGGCGCTTGCAAGCGCCGTGAATGCAAGCTGTCGGTAGCGTCAGAGATTCACCACATTGACGAACCGCGGCGTGGCGCTTTCGTCGATGCGCAGGCTGGCGAAATCGAACAGGTTGCGGTCCGCCAGTTGCGACGGAATGACGTTTTGCAGGCCACGGAAAATGCTCTCGGTACGGCCTGGGGTCTTGCGCTCCCATTCCTGGAGCATCTCCTTGACCACCTGGCGTTGCAGGTTTTCCTGGGAACCGCACAGGTTGCAGGGAATGATCGGGAACTGCTTGAAATCCGAATAGGCCTGGATGTCCTTCTCGCTGCAATAGGCCAGCGGACGGATCACCACGTTGCGCCCGTCGTCGGCGCGCAGCTTGGGCGGCATGGCCTTGAGCGAGCCGTTGTAGAACATGTTGAGGAAGAAGGTCTCGACGATGTCGTCGCGGTGGTGACCCAGGGCCATCTTGGTCGCGCCGATCTGGTCAGCGAAGGTATAGAGCGTTCCACGGCGCAGGCGCGAGCACAGCGAACAGGTGGTCTTGCCTTCGGGGATCAGTTCCTTGACCACCGAATAGGTGTCTTTCTCGACAATGTGATATTCAACGCCCAACGATTCAAGGTAGGCCGGCAGCACATGCTCGGGAAAGCCCGGCTGCTTCTGGTCCATGTTCACGGCGACGATGTCGAACTTGATCGGCGCAACCTTCTGCAAATGCATCAGCACGTCGAGCAAGGTGTAGCTGTCCTTGCCGCCGGACAGGCAGACCATGACCTTGTCGCCATCCTCGATCATGTTGAAATCGGCGACGGCCTCACCGGCCAGGCGGCGCAGGCGCTTTTGCAGTTTGTTCTGGTTGACCGTGAGAGTGCCCATGACGCGAAATCCGTGAGGTGTGACGAAAGGCCGGCATTTTACGCAAAAAATCCCTCCCGTGGCACCGCCCTTCGTGGCGAGGGAGCTTGCTCCCGCTGGGTCGGTCCGACGCTTCGGGCGAAGCGACCCTCTGGGACTGCCCTGTTGGCGTCTGCTTCGCAGCCGAGCGGGAGCAAGCTCCCTCGCCACGGGGCGGATTCGCCTGGTATAGCGTACAGCGCACAGATCAGGTCGCGATTAAGCCGCTTCGTTACAGCGCGATTTGCTCTAAGCCGCCCATCCCCTTGACGGTCACTCCTTTCTATACTGCGGCATAAGGTCGCACACACTTACAGACCTTTACTTACCCGGCCCTTTGGCCCGTAGGCGCTCCGTTGGGGGGCGATGGCAATAACAAAGGAGTGACTGACTATGATCCATCATGTCGTGGGGCTCTTTACCCACCCTGATCAAGAATGGAAGGAAATCCGTGGCGATCAGGAGGAAAGCATCAGCCACATGTACCTCACCCACACGCTGATCCTCGCGGCTATCCCGGCGGTGTCGGCGTTCATCGGCACCACGCAGGTGGGATGGGTCATCGGCAATCGCCCACCGGTCATGCTCACCCTGGAAAGCGCGCTGTGGATGACCATCATGTCGTACCTCGCGATGTTGGGCGGCGTGGCGGTGATGGGCGCGTTCATCCACTGGATGGCCCGCACCTATGACGCCAACCCGAGCCTGGCCCGTTGTGTCGCGTTCGCCACCTACACCGCGACGCCGTTGTTCATCGGCGGGCTGGCGGCGCTCTACCCGCACATGTGGCTGGGAATGATCGTCGGCACCGCGGCGATCTGCTACACGGTCTACCTGCTGTACGTGGGTTTGCCGACGTTCATGAACATCCCGCAGGACGAAGGCTTCCTGTTTTCCAGCTCGGTGCTGGCCGTCGGCCTGGTCGTGCTGGTCGCCATCATGGCGTTCACGGTCATTGTCTGGGGATTGGGCGTGGGTCCGGTCTATACCAACTGAAGGCTTGCACAAGCCCTCCAACAAAAAGACGATCTGCCAACACAGGCCGCCGCAAGGCGGCCTTCCTGTGCCTGGGGCCGGCGAAACGACCGCTGGGCAGCTGGGCGATTCGCAACGGCCAGCGCTTGCGGCATACTCGGCTTTCTGGAGACCCGTAAAGCATGCTCGAGCAACTCAATACCCGCGTCGAAGAGTGTTACCAACAAGCCGAATCCTTTTTCAAACGTCCTTTCAAACGCCCGGTGGTCAGCCTCAAGTTGCGCGGCCAGAAGGCCGGTGTCGCGCACCTGCATGAAAACCTGCTGCGTTTCAATCCCCAGCTGTACCGGGAAAACACCGACGACTTCCTCAAGCAGACCGTTGCCCACGAAGTCGCGCACCTGATCGCCCATCAGTTGTTTGGCGACCGCATCCAGGCCCATGGCGAGGAATGGCAACTGATCATGCGCGGGGTCTACGAACTGCCGCCAAACCGTTGCCACACCTACGAGATAAAACGCCGCACCGCCACCCGCTACATCTACAAGTGCCCGTGCGACGGCAGCGACTTCCCCTTTACCGCACAGCGCCACAGCCTGGTCCGCCAGGGGCGGCGGTACTTGTGCCGAAGTTGTCGCAATACGTTGGTGTTCAGCGGGGAGACGCGGGTCGAGTAGCCTGGATTAGTCGTGTCTTGGCCGGCCTCATCGCGAGCAAGCTCGCTCCCACAGGGGATTTTGTGAACGCCGCAGATCCAGTGTGGGAGCGAGCTTGCTCGCGATGAGGCCAGAAAGCACGCTACACAACCACCCCGTCATCCCGCAGCCGGGCAATCCGCTCATCACTGAACCCCAACTCCCGCAACACCTGCTCCGTATGCGCCCCCAGTCTCGCGCCTATATGCCGAGGCTCGGGCAAGCCTTCGGAAAACTTCAACGGGCACGCCATCTGCGCCTGGCTCGACCCGTCGCCACGGGGCACCTGGGAGACCAGATGCCTGGCCTTCAATTGAGGATGCTCAAGCGCTTCGTCCAGCTCCAGCACTGGTTCGACGCAGGCATCCACCTCGGCGAATAGCGCGCAAAGGTCAGCAAAATCGCGCTTCTCGAACTCGGAGCGCAATTGCTCTTTGAGCCGCTGCTGTTGCTCGGGCGCCAGCCCTTGGGCGGCGAGCTCCGGCCGCCCCAGGGCCGCGCACAGTGCCTGCATGAACCCTGGCTCGAGGCTGCCCACCGACATCCAGCGACCATCCCGCGTGCGGTAGTAATCATAAAAACTGCCACCGTTCAGCGCATGGTTTTCCCAACCCGGTTTCACACCGCAGGCCAGGTAACCGGCGCCGGCCAGTGCGTTCAGGCTGAAGACGCAGTCGGTCATGCTCACGTCCAGGTGCTGGCCCTGCCCGCTCTGCTGGCGGGCAATGACCGCCGCCAGCAGGCCGATCACCCCGTGCAGCGAACCGCCGGCGATGTCCGCCGCCTGGATGCCCAGCGGCAGCGGCCCGCTGTCGGCCCGACCGGTGTGGCTCGCCAGCCCGGCCAGGGCCAGGTAGTTGATGTCATGGCCAGCGCGATCCTTGAACGGGCCGGTCTGGCCATAACCGGTGATCGACACGTAGATCAGCCGGGGATTGATCGCCTTCAAGGCTTCGTAACCCAGGCCCAGCCGCGCCATCACGCCGGGGCGGAACTGTTCCAGCAGGATGTCGTGGTCGTCCAGCAACCGCTTGATGATCTCCAGTGCCGCCGGCTGCTTGAGGTCCAGGGCCAGGCTGCGCTTGTTGCGGTTGAGGTAGGCATGGCTGGCCGAGGTGCCCTGGTCATGGGGCGGCAATATCCGCAGCAGGTCAGGACGCTCCGGCGATTCGATGCGCAGCACCTCGGCGCCCATGTCCGCCAGCAACAACGAGGCGAACGGGCCGGGCAGCAGGGTGGAAAAATCCAGAACCTTGAGCGATGCCAGTGGGCCTTGCATGGGCGATCTCCGCTTGAATGGTGCGTTCAAGACTAGGCAGGGCCTGGCGATTGGGCAATTACCGGGGGCGTCGTTCGGGCTGACAAATCCGCTCAGTGCGAGGGTTGTCGTGGCGAGGGAGCTTGCTCCCGCTGGACTGCGCAGCAGTCCCCTGCGTATGACCTGAAGCCATGCGGTGGCAGATATATTCTGGGGTTGCTGCGCAACCCAGCGGGAGCAAGCTCCCTCGCCACAGAGGCATGCCTGCTTCACATTCAAGAACCAACAAAAAACCCGCCGAAGCGGGTTTTTCGTTGCAGCCTGAAGCTTACTTCACAGCGCCTGGAGCAGCGGATTCAGCCGCGACAATCTGCGCTTGCGCGATCTGCTCGTCATCTTCACGCACGTCGGAGATACCGCGACCACCGGAAGCCAGCTCGGTCTGCAGCTGGTCTTCGTCCAGTTCCTTGACCCACTTGGCAACCACGATGGTAGCAACGGCGTTACCGACCAGGTTGGTCAGCGCACGAGCTTCGGACATGAAGCGGTCGATGCCGAGGATCAGCGCCAGGCCGGCAACCGGCAGGTGGCCCACGGCCGACAGGGTGGCCGCCAGTACGATGAAGCCGCTACCGGTTACGCCGGCAGCACCTTTGGAGGACAACAGCAGGACCAGCAACAGGGTGATCTGATGCGTGATGTCCATCGGGGTGTCGGTGGCCTGGGCAATAAACACCGCAGCCATGGTCAGGTAGATCGAAGTACCGTCGAGGTTGAACGAGTAGCCAGTCGGGATTACCAGGCCCACCACGGACTTCTTGGCACCCAGGCGCTCCATCTTGATCAGCATGCGTGGCAAGGCCGATTCCGACGAGGAGGTGCCCAGCACGATCAGCAGTTCTTCACGGATGTAGCGGATCAGCTTGATCACGCTGAAGCCGTGGGCGCGGCAGATGGCGCCGAGCACCACCAGCACGAACACCACGCAGGTGATGTAGAAGCAGATCATCAGTTGGCCCAGTTGCACCAGCGAACCGACACCGTAGGCGCCGATGGTGAAGGCCATGGCACCGAACGCACCGATCGGCGCGAGCTTCATGATCATGTTGATGATGATGAACATGACGTGAGCGAAGCGGTCGATGAAGTCCAGCACCGGCTTGCCGTAGGCACCCAGGCGATGCAGGGCGAAACCGAAGAGCACCGAGAACATCAGCACTTGCAGGATGTCGCCGTTGGCGAAGGCGCCGACGATGGTGTTCGGAATCACGTTGAGGATGAAGGCAACGATGCTCTGGTCTTTACCGGCATTGATGAAGCCGGCGATCTTGCTGGTGTCCAGGGTCGACACGTCGATGTGCATGCCGTTGCCCGGCTGCACGACGTTGACCACGACCAGGCCGATCAGCAGGGCAATGGTGGAAACGATTTCGAAATAGAGCAGTGCATAGCCGCCGGTCTTGCCGACCGATTTCATATTCTGCATGCCGCCGATGCCGCTGACGACGGTACAGAAAATGATCGGTGCGATGACCATCTTGATCAGTTTGATGAACCCGTCACCGAACGGCTTGAGGGCAACGCCGGTCTGCGGGTAGAAGTGGCCGAGCAGAATGCCGATGGCAATGGCTACGATCACCTGGAAATACAGGGATTTGTACAGTGGCTGACGAGTCGTCATGGCAAACCTTCCTCAAGAGTCTCGTGTGACAACATCCACCTGTTGTCCACGACACCTCAATTGCGAACCCTCCTGCACTGGAGGGATTTGTTTTTTGTCGGCTGCACGCGGCAGACCTGTGTATGGCATCGCAAGGCCCGTGCCATTTTTACGAAACGTCCTACAAGTGCCGGGGCAGACGGCGTTTGCTTCTTACCTGGAAATTAAACGCACGCCCAAACTTGGCGGTTTTCCGCCAACCTCCCGCGTCACGTTCCTGGATTTGGCGGATATCCGCCTTGTCGAGCCGCGACGCCCTGTTACCATTCGTCCGCTCAACGGACGGATTTGTGCCATGCGCCAACGCACCATCGCCAGCCACTTCGCCCGCGCCGCCCTGGGTGGCGCGCGTCGGCAGGGGTTCGACTACGTTCCCCTGCTGCAGCAACTGGGCATCAGCCCGGAGCTGCTGGACGAGCCGCGCGCGCGAATTGCCCCCGAGCAATTCGCCCGCCTGTTGCAGGCGCTGTGGGTCGCATTGGCGGACGAATACCTGGGATTTGGCCGGGCACCGAGTAAACCCGGGACGTTCGCCATGATGTGCCACACGTTGATCCACTGTCGGACGCTGGGCAAGGCGCTGCAGCGCGGCCTGTTGTTCTACAGCCTGTTCCCCGACGCCCCGAGCCTGACCCTCGAAGCTGAAGGCGAACGGGTAAGGCTGAGCCTGGACGAGTCGACACTGCGTGATCCCGACCACTTCCTGGCCGAAAGCCTGCTGGTCATCTGGCATCGCCTCGGCAGTTGGCTGATCGGCCAGCGGATCGGCCTGGAACAGGCGACCTTCAGCTATGCCAGGCCAGGCCACGGCGCGGAGTACGACTTGCTGTTCCCCTGCCCCTTGGTCTTCGAGGCGCGAAGCAGCAGCTTGTTATTCCATGCCCGCTACCTGGAGATGCCGTTGCTCCAGGACGAGCGAACCCTCAAGCACTTTCTCGAACGCTCCCCCGCCGACCTGCTCTCGCGCCCGGACGATGGCCACAGCCTCACCAGCCAATTGCGGCGCCTGCTCAGCCGCGACACGGCGCGCTGGCCGGACCTGGACACGGTCGCGGCGCATCTGCATATCAGCTCGCAGACCCTGCGCCGGCATCTGCGCGAGGAAGGCACCAGCTTCCAGGAGCTCAAGGATCAGTTGCGGCGGGATATCGCCATCTACCACCTGGGCCGCGCGGACCTGTCGTTGCAGCAGATCGCCGAACAGCTGGGGTTCTCCGAACCGTCGGCGTTTCATCGGGCGTTCAAGAAGTGGACGGGGGTGACGCCGGGGGCTTATCGGGAGCAGGAGAACTGATTTTCCGGGGATTTTTGCCGTCTGGACTGGCCTCATCGCGAGCAAGCTCGCTCCCACAGGGGATTTGCGCGTACCGAAATCCAATGTGGGAGCGAGCTTGCTCGCGATGGCGCCAGTGAGCCCACCAAAGATCCAGTCAAACCACCGGAAAATGAATCCGGAACGCCGCCCCGCCCAGCTCTGAATCTCCCAGCGTCAACCGGGCGCCATAGCTCTCGATGATGTCTTTTACCACCGCCAGGCCGATCCCTTGCCCCGGATGCTGGCGATCCAGCCGTTCACCCCGCTGCAGGATCCGTGCACGCTGGTCCGGTGGCACGCCCGGTCCATCGTCCTCGATGCTCAACTCCGTCCCGCCGAGCGTCTGGTGCACGCTCACTCGCACGTGCCCCAGGCACAGCCGATAGGCGTTTTCCAGCAGGTTGCCGAGCATCTCCAGCAAGGCGCCCTGCTCGATCGGCACCTGGCAATCCTCCGGCAGGTCGAATTCGACCTGCACGCGCTTGTCGCGATAGACCTTGTCGAGGGTGTCGCAGAGGCTTTGCAACACCGGGCGCAAGGGCACCTGATGGCGCACCAGGCCGCTTTTGCGCAGGCTGGCGCGCTGCAACTGGTAGCCGATCTGCTGGCTCATGCGCTCGATCTGGGTTTGCAGCACCCAGGCCTGCCCACGATCCTCGGGACGCCGGGCCATGTCCTCGCTGACGCCTTGCAGCACCGCCAGCGGAGTCTTGAGGCTGTGCGCCAAGTCATCGAGGGAGTCCCGATAACGGCTGCGCTGCTCACGCTCGCTGTGCAGCAGGCGGTTGAGCGAGCTGGTCAGGCGCAGCAGCTCGCGGGGATGCGCGGTGCTGAGGCTTTCGCGGGTGCCGGTTTCGATTTCGTCCAATTCCTGACTCAGGCGCCGCAACGCCCGCAAGCCCCAGGTCAGGCCGATCCATAACAGCGCCAGCAGCACCGCCAGCGCGGCGCCGAACCCCAGGTAAAGGTTTTCTCGCAGGCCTTGCAGCGTCATTTCGTAATCGTGCACCGGCTGCAGGGTGACGATGCTGAACGCCGCGCTCTGGCCCCCGAGCAGCTTGACCTCGACGTCGTAGACGAAAAACTCCTGGCCGTTGTCCTCGCGGATGCGCGCAAACTGGTTGCCCAGCCCGTCGTAGCGCGGCGCGTAGTTGATGTGTTCTTCCTGGGTCGCCTTCGAACGCCAGACCAACCGCCCTTCGCGATCATAGATGTAGCCCAGCAGGCGGGCATCGGCGAGGTTGAAGCGCTCATCGGGCAATTGCGCCGGCATCTTCAGACGATTGTTTTCCACCCGGGCGGCGGAGATCAGCGTGGTCACGTCCGAAGCCAGGCGCTGCTCGATGGATTCCTGCAAGGCCAGGCTGAAGGCGCCCTGCATCGCCGGCAGCAGCGCCAGCATGAACAACACCGCCAATGTCATGGCGGCCAGCATCAACCGCAACCGAAGCGAACGAATCACTGGCAGCGCTCGTTGAACAGGTAACCCAGGCCACGCACGGTATCGATCGGCTTGAACCCGGCTGGGGCTTCCAGTTTGCGGCGCAGGCGCCCGACCAGCACTTCGATCACATTGGGATCGCGCTCGTCGTCATCGGGATAAAGCTGCTCCATCAGGCGATCCTTGGCGACCACCTGCTGGTGATGGCGCATCAGGTACTCGAGGATGCGGTATTCGTAGGCGGTCAAGGCCAGCGGCTCATCGCCGAGGGACGCCTGCTTGCGGTTGAGGTCGAGCAACAATGGACCGGCCACGATGGTTGACTGAGTGAAACCGCTGGAGCGACGCAGCAGTGCATTCAGCCGGGCTTCGAGCTCTTCGAACTGAAACGGTTTCACCACGTAGTCATCGGCCCCGGCAGCCAGGCCTTCGACCTTGTCCTGCCAGTTGCCGCGGGCGGTCAGGATCAGGATCGGAAAGGTCTTGTCCTGCGAGCGCAACCGGCGAATCAGTTCCAGGCCGCTGATACCCGGCAGGCCCAGGTCGATCACCGCCAGGTCGTGATTGAATTCGCCGACCTGGTACAAGGCTTCCTCGGCATTGGCCACGGCCTGGACCACATGGCCGCTGTCGGTGAGACGGGTTTGCAAATGGTGGCGCAACAACGCTTCGTCTTCGACAACCAATAGTTTCATGGGCCTCTCCCAGGCGAATCAAACAACCAATTTCCAACCAAAGGCGCCGGATCGTACGCGCCGATCCGGCTGCATTCCATCATTGCCTTGCCGCCTAGAACGTATAGTTGGCGGACAGGTAGGTCTGGGCGCTGCTGGTCAGGTCCAGCGACCCCACCTTGGCGCCATCGCGCGGGCTCATCTCGGTGGTGGCATTGCTGCGCAGGTAACGGTAACCCAGTTCCACCGAGGTGTTTTGCGAAATCTGCTGCAGCACGCCGCCTTGCAAGCCAACGGCATAGCCGATATCGCTGTCGCGGCTGAAACCCGAGGAATCCTGGGTCAACTTGGTCAGGCCCGCCGTGCCACCTCCGAACAATTTGGTGCTGGCGGTCACCGGATAGAACAGATCGTAGCTGCCCAGCAGGTTCTCCTGGCGCAGCTTGATTCCGTTGTGGGTGCCCGATACGTTGTCGTAGGTGGCGTAGTAGCGGCCCTGGTCATTCTGCCGACCCAGGCGCAGGCCGTAGGTGGTGTCCTTGCCGATGATACCGTCGGCGTTCGGGTTGTTCAGCGCGCTGTCCAGGGCATTGGATTTCTTGACCTTGTCGCTGGTCTGGCCGAGGGTCAGGCCGGCGAAGTTGTCATCGGCATGGGCCAGGGCGCTGGCGCCCAGCACGGTGAAGGCCAGCAGCAGTTTTTTCATAGCAGTCATGGTCAGGTTCCTTGTGATGCGGTGGTTGTGTGAAGTCGCAGCCACGATATCCAGGGGTCCCTGAACCCCTCTTGAACGTTCTCTGAACCTGGGCTGAATGAATCGGCTAGTCTGTTCCAACAAACTTTTAAGGAGATCGATCATGCGCAGGTTGCTTGCTGTTGTACTTCTGGCCTTGAGCGGCGCGAGCCACGCCGCCATCCAGACCCAGGAGATCCCCTACACCAGTGCCGACGGCACGAAGCTGATCGGCTATTACGCCTATGACGACGCGGTCAAAGGCCCGCGTCCCGGCGTGGTGGTCGTGCATGAATGGTGGGGGCTGAACGACTATGCCAAGCGCCGCGCCCGTGACCTCGCCAGCCTGGGCTACAGCGCCCTGGCCATCGACATGTACGGCGACGGCAAGAACACCGAGCATCCGAAGGACGCCCTGGCCTTCATGCAGGCCGCGCTCAAGGATGGCAAGGCGGCCAGCGCGCGCTTCCAGGCCGGACTCGACCTGTTGAAGAAACAACCGCAGACCGACCCGGACAAACTCGCTGCCATCGGCTACTGCTTCGGCGGCAAGGTGGTGCTGGACGCGGCGCGCCAAGGTGTTCCACTGGCCGGCGTGGTGAGCTTCCACGGTGCGCTGGTCACTAACACGCCGGCCACCCCCGGCAGCGTCAAGGCCAGGATCCTGGTGGAGCACGGCGCGCTTGACAGCATGGTCACCGAGGACAACGTCACCGCGTTCAAGAGCGAGATGGACAAGGCCGGCGCCGACTACAAGTTTGTCAGCCTGGAAGGCGCCAAGCACGGCTTCAGCAACCCCGACGCCGACCGCCTGAGTCATGGCGAACATGGAGGGCCGGACATCGCCTACAACAAGGAAGCTGACGAGAAGTCGTGGGCGGATATGCAGAAGTTCTTCAAGAAGATTTTCTGACACATACCGCGCCTGTGGCGAGGGAGCTTGCTCCCTCGCCACAAAAGCCATCCCGCTCAAGCCGCTCCCACTACCCAGGCGCAAGCCAACCCGGCAAAATGCCCGGCATGAACCCACTCCCTGCCCTGCCCGCCTGCTGTTCGCCCCTGGATGACCAATGGCTGCTGCCTGACGCCCTGCCCGATACGGTGCTGCTCAGTACTCGCTTCGATCCGCTGTTGCTTGTCGCTGACGATTTTCCCAACAGCGCCATCGAGCCTCCGGCGAGCATCCGGCGTTCGGTAGCCAAGCGTCAGGCGGAGTTTCTCGCCGGGCGGATCTGTGCCCGGGCGGCGTTGCTGAGGCTCGACGGTCAGGCCGACGTGCCGGCCATCGGCGAAGACCGCGCCCCGGTGTGGTCGGCCCATGTCAGCGGCTCGATCACCCACAGCACCGGCCGGGCCGCGGCAATCGTCGCGCAAAAGCGGGATTGGCAAGGGCTGGGCATGGATCTGGAAAACCTCCTCGACCCCGAACGCGCCGAGCGCCTGGCCGCTGAAATCCTCACCCCGGCGGAACTGCTGCGCATGGCCACCGCGCCGCAGGATGACCGCGCATTGCTGGTCACCCTGACTTTTTCGATGAAAGAAAGCCTGTTCAAAGCGCTGTACCCCATCGTCGGGCAGCGTTTCTACTTCGAGCATGCCGAAATAGTCGAGTGGTGCCACTCCGGGCAAGCGCTGCTGCGGTTATTGACCGATCTGTCGGCCGAGTGGCGCCATGGCAGTGAGCTGCAGGGGCAGTTTGGGGTGAAGGATGGGCAGTTGTTGAGCCTGGTGGGCGTCAAGGCCTGAGAGTTGTATTGGCCACAATGCCGCCTTCGCGAGCAGGCTCGCTCCCACAGCTGGAATGCATTTCAAAATGTGGGAGCGAGCCTGCTCGCGAAGAGGCCTGCATGGACACCGCCTCTCTCAAGACCGATCCTGATGCCTCGGCCAGCTCAAGCTGAAACACGCCCCGCCCAGGCGCTTGCTCTTGCCGATCAGCGCCCGGCCGTCGTGCCAATGGATGATCCGCCGCACAATCGACAGCCCCAGCCCATGGCCGCCCGACGCGCGTGCGCGGCTGTCGTCCAGGCGCAGGAATGGCTTGAACACCCGCTCCCAGGCCGCCTCCGGTACGCCCGGGCCGTCATCCTCGACATCGACCCGACAGCGCAACTGGCCGACTTGGTAACTGACGGTCACCTGGGATCTGGCGTGGCGCATGGCATTACCCACCAGGTTCTGCAACGCCCGATGCAAAAAGCGTGGCTCGGCCTCGACCCAGGCGCCGTCGCAATCGGCGGCGGACAGGCACAGGCCGCGCTCAACGGTAATCCCCGCACGCAACGGGCCCAGTTCTTCGATAACCTGGTTGACCAACGCATCCAGGTCGACCCGTTGGAAATTCAACGCCGGCGACCCTTGCTCCAGCCGCGCATACGTCAGCATTTCATCCACCAGCCGATCCAGGTCTTCGATATCGTGATCCATGCCGGCCAGGTACTTGTCCCGGGCCTCGGGCGTGCTGGCGCTGCCAAGCATTTCCAGGCCGAAGCGCAGGCGCGCCACCGGCGTACGCAGTTCATGGGACACCGCGCGCACCAACTCGCGCTGGATCGCCAGCAGTTGCTGCAAGTGCTCGGCCATGCCGTTGAACGCTGCTGCCAGGCGCCCGACCGAGTCAGCGCCCCGAGCGGGTACGCGGGTCTCCAGGCTACCCTGGGCGATCTGGGTCGCGGCCGACTCCAGGCCACGCAGACGCCGCTCCAGCTGGCGCACCAGCAGATAGACAATCAGGCCGATCAGGCTCAACCCGAGTGCGGCAATCAGCACCAGCCACTCGGGCGGGTACGGATTCATCTGGTACAGCGGGCCGATTTCCAGCACCCACGGCGTCCCCACCATGCCGGCGAACACCCGGATCGAGTCGGCCCCCTTGCCCAGGGCCATCACCGTGTCGCCCTCGGCCACCCGCCGGCGCTGGTCGTCGTCCATGTCCGCCTGCTCGACAGTCATCAGGCGCAGGTCGAAACCGAAGCCTTTTTCCTGCTTGAGTTGCGCCAGCCGCTCGGGTTGCTCGGCCACCGGATAGCGCACCAGTTCGTCGGCCAGCAGGTAAATGGTCGCCCGGGCCAGTTGCTCGCTGATCTGGCGAACCTCCCCGACCAGGGTCAACTGCTCGCCATCGCTGACCAGCCGATAAACCTTCGCCGCATGCGGCCCGATCTGCTCCACCAGGACCTGCCCGCGCAACACCCGGGTGCGCTGGCCCAGGTCGAGGTCGGTCTGGCTGAACGTCTGCAACGCCAGCGGAATGCCCAGCAGGCGCTCCCACACCGCCAGGGCCCGGCGCCGTTCGGTGTCGTTCATCGGCCGCAGGTTGTCGGCCATCAAGGAAAACGTGCCATGGGCCAGGCGCTCGCGGTATTGCTCGCCGCGCGTCTGGTTGAGCAGGTGCAGCGCCAGCACGCCAAGCACCGCCACCAGCACCAGTGCCGCGCACATGCCGCCATAGATGCGCAGGAAGATGGAGTTCACGGGGTCGCGTCTACGCAGGCTTCAGGGACGAACAGGTAGCCTTTGCTGCGGATGGTCTTGATCAATCGAGGATGGTCCGGGTCGTCGCCGATCTTCGGACGGATGCGCGAGATGCGCACGTCGATCGAGCGATCCTGGCCGTCGTAGCCGATACCGCGCAGGGCGGTGAAGATTTCCTCGCGGGACAGGATGCGCCCGGCGTTGGACACCAGCAGCCAGAGCAGGTCGAATTCGGCGCTGGTCAGCTCGATACCGTTGCCCTGCAACCAGGCTTCGCGCAAGGCGTTGTCCACCACCAACGGGCCGAACTCCAGGCGCCGCTGCTTCGGCGCTGCGGACGGCTCCGGCTCGCTACGCCGCAACAGGGCCTGGATGCGGGCCAACAGGACGCGCGGGCGCACCGGCTTGCAGACATAGTCGTCGGCGCCCAGGTCCAGGCCCTGGATCTGGTCGGTGTCGTCAGCCCGCGCGGTGAGCATCAGGATCGGTCCGTCGTAGTGCTCGCGCGCCTTGCGGCAGATGCTCAAGCCGTCTTCGCCGGGCAGCATCAGGTCGAGAATGACCAGGTCCGGCTGCTCGTCGATGATCCGCTGGGCCGCCACCGCGCCGTTGCCCTCGATGGCGACGCGCAGGCCGTTGCTTTCCAGGTATTCGCGGGTCAGCTCGGCCAGGCGCTGGTCATCCTCGACAATCAATATCTGCCAGGCTTCTTGTTCCACGGAGGGGCCTCGTCTTGTTGTAGCTATAAAAAGAAAGGATGAACGCTCACCCTGTGGCGAGGGAGCTTGCTCCCGCTCGGTTGCGCAGCGACCGTAAAATCCTGGGGCCGCTACGCAGCCCATCGGGAGCAAGCTCCCTCGCCACAACAGTGCCCACTTGAAAACCTGCATCCTCCCATCTTTTTGTCATATCAAAGGAGGATCATCGCGCTCATGCACCGGCCGATTGTATAAACGGCGGCTGCATGGAAAACAAGCGGACAAATGCGTTCGGTCGAGCCGGATGTGTGTGGTAACGTGCGCGCCCGCAAAAACACCAAGCTGTTTTCGGCCGGTCGAAATCGTTGAAAAAAGGCTCGCTCCAGCAAGGTCGCGGCCTACAGAGCAGTTCCACGTTTCGCACACAAATTACGCACAGGCTTATCCACAGGTAGCACGTTGATTCATCCCCCAAAACGCATTATCTTGTAGCCCGCCGCGCAAAAAACCCTACATGTAGGGTTTCAGGCCAAAAACCAAACACAAGTCGGATAGAGAATTCAAGCGCTTTTCTTGCCTCTGTCCTGCTGCGACAGCGCATTTTTCCAAACCCAGACCGCCCCTGCGGATGGCAACTGTTTCCAAGGTCGAAAACGACCGGAACGGTACGGGTGTTGCAGTCCTTTGCTGCCACCCGGCAAACCCGGTTTCGAGCCCAGGCTCGCGACCCGAGAACTTCGGATGGAAGCGGTGCCACCGGCCCGCTTCCTACTGTCCCGAAGTTGTTATACCCGGCGCCAGCCGGTTGTAGTGCTTCAGGACGGAACGGTGGGCACCGTGATGGTGCCCAAATAAACATAGAGAACGTGGAGACACCCATGCACACCGACACAACTCGCGAGAACCCGCAGGGCACCGCGCCGCTGGCCGCCGATTCGAGCCCGGATCTGTCCGCCACCGCGCCTGGCCAGCTGCGCGTGATCAAGCGTAACGGGACTGTCGTTCCTTACACAGATGACAAGATCACCGTCGCCATCACCAAAGCGTTCCTCGCAGTTGAGGGCGGCACCGCTGCCGCCTCGTCGCGAATCCACGACACCGTGGCCCGCCTGACCGAACAGGTCACCGCGACCTTCAAGCGTCGCATGCCGTCGGGCGGCACCATTCACATCGAAGAAATCCAGGACCAGGTCGAACTGGCCCTGATGCGTGCCGGCGAGCAGAAAGTCGCCCGCGACTACGTGATCTACCGTGACTCCCGGGCCAAGGAACGCGCCATCCGCACGCCGGCCGACGCACCGGTCCAGGCTCACCCTTCGATCCGCATCGCCCGCGCCGATGGCAGCCTGGCGCCACTGGACATGGGCCGCCTGAACACCATCGTCACCGAAGCCTGCGAAGGCCTGGAAGAAGTCGACGGCGACCTGATCCAGCGCGAAACCCTGAAGAACCTCTATGACGGCGTCGCCCTCAAGGACGTCAACACCGCCCTGGTGATGACCGCGCGCACCCTGGTGGAACGCGAGCCGAACTACTCGTTCGTGACCGCCCGCCTGCTGATGGACACCCTGCGCGCCGAAGGCCTGAGCTTCCTGGAAGTTGCCGACAGCGCGACCCACCACGAAATGGCCGACCTGTACGCCAAGGCCCTGCCGGCCTATGTCGCCAAGGGTATCGAGTACGAATTGCTGAACCCTGTCCTGGCCGAATTCGACCTGGAGAAACTCGGCAAGGCGATCAACCACGAGCGCGACCAGCAGTTCACCTACCTGGGCCTGCAAACCCTGTACGACCGTTACTTCATCCACAAGGATGGCGTGCGTTTCGAACTGCCGCAGGTGTTCTTCATGCGCGTGGCCATGGGCCTGGCGATCGAAGAGAAGCAGCGTGAAGACCGTGCCATCGAGTTCTACAACCTGTTGTCGTCCTTCGACTACATGGCGTCGACCCCGACCCTGTTCAACGCCGGCACCCTGCGTCCACAACTGTCGAGCTGCTACCTGACCACCGTGCCGGACGACCTGTCGGGCATCTACGGCGCCATCCACGACAACGCCATGTTGTCGAAATTTGCCGGTGGCCTGGGCAACGACTGGACCCCGGTTCGCGCATTGGGCTCCTACATCAAGGGCACCAACGGCAAATCCCAGGGCGTCGTGCCGTTCCTCAAAGTGGTCAACGACACCGCCGTTGCGGTCAACCAGGGCGGCAAGCGCAAGGGCGCGGTCTGCGCCTACCTGGAAACCTGGCACATGGACATCGAAGAGTTCATCGAGCTGCGCAAGAACACCGGTGATGACCGCCGTCGTACCCACGACATGAACACCGCCAACTGGATCCCGGACCTGTTCATGAAGCGCGTCTTCGATGATGGCAAGTGGACCCTGTTCTCGCCATCCGAAGTGCCAGACCTGCACGACCTGACCGGCAAGGCCTTCGAAGAGCGCTACGAGTACTACGAAGCCCTGACCGAGTACAACAAGATCAAGCTGTTCAAAGTCGTCCAGGCCAAAGACCTGTGGCGCAAGATGCTCTCGATGCTGTTCGAGACCGGCCACCCATGGCTGACCTTCAAGGACCCGTGCAACCTGCGCAGCCCGCAGCAGCACGTGGGCGTGGTCCACAGCTCGAACCTGTGCACCGAGATCACCCTGAACACCAACAAGGATGAGATCGCAGTCTGCAACCTGGGCTCGATCAACCTGCCGAACCACATCGTCGACGGCAAGCTGGACACCGCCAAGCTGCAACGCACCGTGAACACCGCCGTGCGCATGCTCGACAACGTGATCGACATCAACTACTACTCGGTGCCGCAAGCGAAGAACTCCAACTTCAAGCACCGTCCGGTCGGCCTGGGCATCATGGGCTTCCAGGACGCGCTGTACCTGCAGCACATCCCGTACGGTTCGGACGCTGCGGTCGAGTTCGCCGACAAGTCCATGGAAGCGGTCAGCTACTACGCGATCCAGGCCTCCTGCGACCTGGCCGACGAGCGCGGTTCGTACGAGACGTTCCAGGGTTCGCTGTGGTCCCAGGGCATCCTGCCGCTGGACTCGCAACAGATCCTGATCGCCCAGCGTGGCCAGAAGTACATCGACGTTGACCTGAACGAATCCCTGGACTGGGCTCCGGTTCGCGCCCGTGTGCAGAAAGGCATTCGTAACTCCAACATCATGGCCATCGCACCGACCGCGACCATCGCCAACATCACCGGCGTGTCGCAGTCGATCGAACCGACCTATCAGAACCTGTATGTGAAGTCGAACCTGTCGGGCGAATTCACCGTGATCAACCCGTACCTGGTTCGCGACCTCAAGGCTCGCGGCCTGTGGGACTCGGTCATGATCAACGACCTGAAGTACTACGACGGTTCGGTACAGCAGATCGAGCGCATCCCGCAGGAACTCAAAGAGCTCTACGCGACCGCGTTCGAAGTGGACACCAAGTGGATCGTCGACGCCGCCAGCCGTCGCCAGAAGTGGATCGACCAGGCTCAATCGCTGAACCTGTACATCGCCGGCGCTTCGGGCAAGAAGCTCGACGTGACCTACCGCATGGCCTGGTACCGTGGCCTGAAAACCACCTACTACCTCCGTGCCCTGGCCGCCACCAGCACCGAGAAGTCGACCATCAACACCGGCAAGCTGAACGCGGTTTCCGCTGGCGGCAACCACGGTGACGATTCGGTCCTGGCCGCTCCAGCCGGCCCTGCGCCAGTGCCAAAAGCCTGCGCCATCGACGAACCGGATTGCGAAGCTTGCCAATAAGCTGAGCGGGTAGGCGCTGCAAGGCGCCTGCTAAAGAAGCCCCCGATAGACCGCTGGTTTATCGGGGGTTTTCTTTTGTCTGGAGGAAAGTCGGCGCCTGTCTCGGCCCCATCGCGAGCAAGCTCGCTCCCACATTTTGGACTGACCCCAAAATGTTGGACGGTCTACTGCCACATGCCCACGGATTGAGTCCTGTATTCCACAGGGCTCAGTCCACCGAGCTTCGATTTGATCCGCTCATGATTGTAATAATTGATGTACTCGTCCAGCCCTACATTCAGCTCTTCCAGATTTTCAAAGCGTTTTAGGTAGAAAAACTCGGACTTCAGGGTGCCGAAAAAACTCTCCATCGCCGCGTTGTCGAGGCAATTTCCCTTACGTGACATGCTCTGCTTTATGCCGCGTTGCTTCAGTGCATGCTGATAGCGAGGTTGCTGATACTGCCAGCCCTGGTCAGAGTGCAGCAGCAGATGAGACGGCCCTTGCAGGCGCTCGAAGGCCTTTTCCAACATTCCGGTCACCAAGGCAAAGCATGGGCGCGGGGCGGTTTCATAGGCGATGATCTCGCCGTTGTACAAATCCATTACCGGCGATAAATAGAGCTTCTTTGATCCGACTTTGAATTCGGTGACGTCCGTTACCCATTTCTGATTGGGCCGTTGCGCGACGAAATTACGCTCCAGAAGATTCGCCGCGACGGTTCCAACTTGCCCTCTATAAGATCGATACTTTTTTGGGCGCACCAAGGATTTAAGGCCCATGCGGTCCATCAGGCGCTGAATCATTTTTTCACTGACCGACTCTTTCTTTTGAAGTGCCAAAGCGATGCGGCGATAGCCAAATCGCCCTTCGTGCTGGTCGTAGAGGTCGCGGATCTTCGTTTTCAGCGAGGCATATTTGTCAGGTTTCTGAAGGGCGCTGACCTGGTAATAGAACGTGCTGCGGGCCAGGTTGGCTAACTTCAGCAGACTGTCCAGAGGAAACCTGGATCTCAACGCCATTACGGAGATGGTTTTTTCCCGGGGCGACTCCTCTTCGAAGCCTCCCTTACCTCTTCGAGCTTTTTTAGGTAAGCGTTCTCCATACGTAGGTATTCGAGTTCGGCCTTCAGTTGCTCTCGGCTCTTTGAATCGTCGTCCACGGGTTGGGAGTGATCAGGGACAGGCGTTTTTTTGGGCATGACAACAGCCTTTTTTCTCTTGGGTACGATCAGGGCAGGAAGACTGCCACTGTAGTACTGCCGCTCCCAAATGCCCACCTGCGAGGACTGACCGAGCCCGAACCGCGCGGCGACTTCCCGATGTGAGAGCCGCTCTTTTTGCATGCATTGGATGACTGAGCGTTTGAAGGCCGCGCTGTAATGGTGACCATGCGATTGCAGCCCAGCACTGCCTCGAGCCTGATAGGTGGCGACCCAGCGCCGAAGCAGGCTGTAGTCGATCAAGTAGCGGTGAGCTACCTTTCGAAAGCCTTCATTGCCATTGATATAAGCCTCAATCGCCGTAATTTTGAACTGAAGCGAAAATTTGCCCATGGAAACACCGCCAAAAGTCAGGTTGGTGTCCAACTTTTGGGGTGCAGTCCATTTTGGACTGCGTACACATAACCCTGTGGGAGCGAGCTTGCTCCGGGCGGCGATCCGACGATGAGGCCAGCCTAAGCAATACAAAACTGAAGCTCATGAAAAAGCCCCTCTCGCGAGGGGCTCCTTGTGCAGCCTTCAAACAGCCATCGACATCAAGCCATCTGAATGATGGTCTGCATGATGGTGCTCTGGGTGGAGATGGTCTTGGCGTTCGCCTGGTAGTTGCTTTGCGCCTTGATCAGCTCGACCAGTTCGTTGGTCAGGTTGACGTTGGACTCTTCCAGGGAGTTGGAGACGATCGAACCCAGGGTGCCGGTCTGTGGCGCATCGTAGCCCGGGATGCCCGAGGCGAAGGTTTCCTTCCAGCTGGTGCCACCTACTGGCTGCAGGCCCTGCTCATTGGTGAAGCTGGCGAGGGCGAGCTGACCAATCGGCTTGGTCTGGTTGTTGCTGAAGTTGGCCAGCAAGACGCCACTGCCGTCGATGGTCAGGTTAGTGATCTGGCCAGTGGCGTAGCCGTTCTGGGTTGGGATCGAGCGCGCGGTATCGGCGTTGAATTGGGTGGTGTTGCCCATGGAAATCGTAATGGTCGGCGCACTGGCGGCACCGTTGGCGGTCCATGTTCCGTTGGTCACGGTGCCAGGAACCCAACCAGTCAATACCAGATCGCTGTTGATAGTCGGCGTAGTGGCAGGCGGTACTGGCGGCGTGCTGACCTGCGTCAACCGGCCACTGGAATCAAAGGTCATGGTCGAAGGGATCGGCGCGTTCGCACCGGTCGTGGTCGGCGCGCTGCCATTGAGGTTACGACCGTCGATCAAGGTGTAGACATTCCAGGTGTTGCCGGAAGTCTTGACCATGTACTGGTCCATTGAGTGCTGGTTGCCCTGGGTGTCATAGACCGGGGTGGTGAACTGCTTGGTGAAGGTAGCGGTGTCGGCCGGATTGAACGCGGCTGTGATCGGCGTCGCTGTCGAGTTCAGGTTGATGGTCGACGATACCAGGCTGGTGGCGGTCGGCGGCAGGTTCGAAGTGTCGATGCGCAGGTCGGTCAGGATGCCGTTCTGGATCTTGCCGTTGGCATCCACGCCATAGCCCTGCAGGCGAGCAGTGCCATCACTGTTGGTGATGAAACCTTCCTTGTCGGTCTTGAACGTACCGGCACGGGTGTAGCTCAGGGAGCCGTCGTTGCTCAGGACAAAGAAGCCCTGGCCCTGGATGCCCATGTCCAGCACGTTGCCGGTGTTGTTCACGTCACCTTGGCCGAACTGCTGGGAAACGTTGGCCAGGCGCACGCCGTTGCCGACGGTCTTGCTGCCCGAACCGAGCTTGGTGGCCGAGTAGACGTCTTCGAATTCCGCACGGGACGATTTGAAACCGGTGGTCGCCACGTTGGCGATGTTGTTGCCGGTCACATCCAGCTGTTTGTTGGCTGCATAGAGACCGCTAAGGCCGATGTTAAAAGACATGTTGACTCCTTTTGCCGGTTAGTCGGCTCTACATACCAATAGTTTGTACTTTGGACAGGGCAATGCTGCCCAGTCCGGCCAGGTTGAGCATCAGCTCACCGCCCGTCTGGCTGATCGTCACGCTGCTGACCGTGGCCGGCAGGTTGGTGATCAGCGACGTGGCCTTGCCGTCGATGGTGGTCGAGGCCGCGAAGGTGTACGTGCCCGACTCGACCGTCGTGCCCGCGTCGTTCTTGCCATCCCAGATGAAGGCGGAGTTGCCGGCGTTCTGACTGCCCAGATCGATGGTGCGAACGGTCTTGCCGTCCTTGTCCACGATCTTGACGGCGACGGAGGACACCGATGCCGGTACCACTACCGTGCCGTTGAGGCTCTTGGAGGTGTCGACCACGGCCTTGTCACCGGGCGCGATGACCGAGCGACCGACCAGGGACGAAGCCTGCAACGCCTGGGACGAGTTGTAGTTGCCAGCGATGCCGCTGACGGTGTCGTTGAGCGTGGTGATGCCTTCCAGGCTGCTGAATTGCGCCAGTTGGGCAACGAACTCGCCGTTATCCTGTGGCTCCAGCGGGTTCTGGTTTTTCAGCTGGGTCACGAGCAGTTGCAGGAACGCATCCTTGCCCAGCTCTTTATTGCCGGAGGCAGCGTTGGTTGCCGCGCCCAGGCCATCGGTCGTGGTGTTGGTCTTGACCGAGGAGTTGGCCAGAATCTCGTTGAGGCTCAAACCGCTGGTGGTGTTGGTGACGCTCATGTGACTCGCCCCTTATCACTGACCGAGGGTCAGGACCTTCTGCATCATGGCTTTGGCGGTGTTCATCATTTCGGCGTTGGTCTGGAACGAACGACTGGCGGAAATCATGTCGGCCATTTCTTCAACGACGTTGACGTTCGGGTAGTAGACGTAACCCTTGGCGTCGGCGGCCGGATGATTCGGCTCGTAACGGGCGTCGAGGTTGCTCTGGTCTTCAACCACGCCGAGTACCTGCACACCCTGCCCGGCCGCGTCCTGATTCTGGAACAGCGAGTCGCTGCCGCCGGACTGGCCACCCTGGAACATGGTGGCGAATACCGGGTGGCGGGCGCGATAGGTCTGGTCGATGCTCGACGAGACGGTCTCGGCGTTGGCGATGTTACTGGCGACGGTGTTCAGGCGAGTGGTCTGGGCACTCATGGCACTGCCGGCGATGTTGAATACGCTCGCGATCGACATGAATTACTCTCCACGCAGGGCTGATACCAGCCCTTTGAATTTACTGTTGAGCAGGGTGAAGCTGGCCTGGAAGTTCACGGAGTTTTCCGCGTAGTTGGACTGTTCCAGTTGAGCATCCACGGTGTTCTGGTCGATCGACGGCTGCATCGGCGTGCGATACATCAACGATCCGTCGCCACTGCCAACGCCCTCGGCTTCGATATGACGGTTGTTGGTCATGTTCAAGGCGAAGTGGCCGTTCTTGGTTTTTTCGTTCTGCTCGGCGAGCACCTTGGAAAAGTCCAGGTCACGGGCCTTGTAGTTCGGGGTGTCGGCGTTGGCAATATTGTTGGCCAGGACTTCGGCACGCTGGGCGCGGAAGCTCAGGGCCTGTTCGTGGATACCGAGCGCTTTATCGAAGCTGATGCTCATGGCGGAAACCTTTGGGTGACCAGAATGTTCGTACGATGGCTTTAGCAATCACCGTGCCACTTTCCAAAAGCCCGTAAACCGGGGCTTTGCGGGGATCGGCAAAGCGGCAATGCCAGAAAAGCGGCAATCGGTTTCCGCTGGCTGCCGCTTTTCTGCCGCTTTCATCCAGACAATGGGGGACAAATGTGGGAGCGAGCTTGCTCGCGATAGCGATCTGTCTGATACATGGATTTTGGATGTGCCGCCGCTATCGCGAGCAAGCTCGCTCCCACAGGAATGTGTTGGATTGGAGAAACTGGAGGGCAAAAAAAAACGGGAGCCCCGTAGGGCTCCCGTTTTTTATAACCCAGGCCAATCACTTCGCCTGATAGATGATCCCCGGACTGCACTGGACCATCTGGTAATGATCCGGCAAGCCGTTCAACGCCTCGGACGCGCCCAGGAACAGGTAGCCGCCCGGCTTCAGGGTGCTGTGGATACGCAGCAGGATGTCTTTCTTCACCTCGGCGGAGAAGTAGATCAGCACGTTGCGGCAGAACACGATGTCGAACTTGCCCAGGCTGGCATAGCTGTCCAGCAAGTTGAACGAGCGGAACTCCACGCGGCTCTTGATCGGCGCCTTGACCACCCACTTGCCCGGCCCTTTCGGATCGAAATAGCGTTGCAGGCGATCAGGCGACAGGCCACGGCCGATCGCCAGGCTGTCGTACTCACCGGTCTTGCAGTTGTTGAGCATGGTCCCGGACAGGTCGGTGGCGACAATTTGCACGCCCATCTTCAGCTGGCCGAGGTTGGAGCGCTCGAACTCATCGATGGACATCGACAGCGAATACGGTTCCTGTCCCGACGAGCAGGCCGCCGACCAGATGCGCAGGCGTTGCCCCGGACTGGCCTTGATGGCCGCCGGCAACACCCGGTTCTTCAATACCTCGAAGGGATAGGTATCACGAAACCACAGGGTTTCGTTGGTGGTCATCGCATCCACCACCATCTCGCGCAAACCGCTGCGTGGCTGGGTCTGGATGCGCTGCACCAGTTCGCCCAGCGACTTGAGACCCTGTTGTTCCATCAATTTGTTGAGACGGCTCGACACCAGGTACTGCTTGTTTTCACCAAGCAAGATGCCACAGGCTTTTTCCAGGAAGACCCGGAACTGTTCGAAATCCAAATTACCCGTAGACAAGATACCGCCTCTTTTCACTGTGTTGACTTGCCGGGCGCACAACGCGCCCGACCTTTATTCTGCTGCCTTGATTCGCTCGACCACACGCGACGCCAGGTCATCGGGCCGGAACTTGGCCAGAAAATCATCGGCGCCGACTTTCTTGACCATCGCCTGGTTGAAAACCCCGGACAACGAAGTATGCAAGATGATGTGCAGCTTCTGCATGCGCGGGTCGCTGCGAATCTCCGATGTCAGCGTGTAGCCATCCATCTCCGGCATCTCGATGTCGGAAATCATCATCAGGAACTCTTCTTCCGGCTTCTTGCCCTCATCGACCAACTGGCGCAGGTAATCCAGCGCTTGCCGTCCGTCGTTCAGGGCAATCACTTCGACGCCGACCGTTTGTAGACAACGCGTGACCTGCTTGCGTGCCACCGAAGAATCGTCGACGGTCAGGACCCGCAGCGAAACCGCCTTGTGCTGCGTCTCGGCATCCACCACGCCGACGGAAATCGTCTCCGGGGTCGGCGCCACTTCGGCGAGGATCTTCTCCACGTCGATGATTTCAACCAGCTGGTTGTCGACCCGGGTCACCGCCGTCAGGTAGTGATCGCGGCCGGTGCCCTTGGGTGGTGGATGGATCTCTTCCCAGTTCATGTTGACGATGCGCTCCACCGACCGCACCAGGAACCCTTGGGTCTTGGTGTTGTACTCGGTGATGATCACAAACGGATTGCTCTGATCCAGCAGCCGACCGGAACCGGTCGCCATTGCCAGGTCGAGAATCGGGATGGTCGCACCCCGGATATTCGCCACACCGCACACGACGGGACTGGATTTCGGCATCAGGGTCAGTTTAGGGCATTGCAGCACCTCGCGGACCTTGAATACGTTGATCCCATACAGTTGTTGGCCATCGAGACGGAACAACAACAGCTCCAGGCGATTCTGACCGACCAGCTGTGTGCGCTGGTTTACCGAATCCATCACTCCCGCCATGCCCTGACTCCTACCTAACGCTAATGTGTCCGACGCGCATTCATCACTAAACGGCACGGGGCTTGCTATTGAACCGGCATGAACGCACAAACGACATTTTCTCGACGCCTGACCACTCACTGCCGCCATTGGCTCGGTGCACTGTTGGCCGTCTGCCTGTTCGCGGTCGGCGGACGCGCCGTCGCTGATGTGCCGGTTACCTTGCCTGATCTCCTTATCGGCGTCACGCAGGGCTTTCTTGAATTCACCGTAGAAGACTATCTGGCAACCAGTCAAACCGAAGGTCGCTACGAGATCGAAGTCAACCAGCTCGATCCGCGCCTGCGCATGCCGATGTGCGACAAGGAATTGACTGCCTCGCTGGAAAGCCCGGCCAGGCCCCTGGGTCGGGTCACGGTGAAGGTACGTTGCGACAGCGCCGCGCCCTGGACGGTTTTTGTGCCCGCTCAAGTGCGGCTGTTCCGCGAGATCGTCACGACCACCCGTCCGCTCAAGCGCGCCGGGATTGTCGAGCCCCAGGACGTAATGCTGCGTGAACGCGACATCAGCCAGATCAGCCAGGGTTTCCTGACGTCCGTCGATCAGGCCATCGGGCAGAAACTTGTCCGACCAATGGTCGCCGATCAGGTCGTCACCCTCGTGCACCTGGAACAGGCCGAAGTGATCCGCAAGGGCGACCAGGTCGTCATTACCGCCCGCAGCGGCACCCTGGCCGTGCGGATGCCCGGCGAGGCGCTGGCCAATGGCGGCGTACGCGAGCAGATTCGGGTAAAGAACCTCAATTCGAAACGGGTAATCAAGGCGCAGGTGATAGCGCCCGGCCACGTGGAAGTGGCCATGTAACGGGGTAGACAGGCTGGCGCTTGACCTCGGTGTTCCCTAGACTGTGCCTTACGCAAAGGCAAGCGCAGACGTGCGCACGTTCATTTGATAAATGAGCCTAAAGTTATTTTGGGAATGGCCGAAAACATGGCAAGCGTCCAAATACCCAGAGGTTTTTTACCATGGTCATCGATTTCAATCGTTTAAACAGCTCCTCGCCGCTGACAGGCACAACGCGCACTGGCGCCAGCAAGGAAACCGTCGAAACCGACAAGTCCAAGCCGGCTGACAAGGCCGCCACTGTCAACAACGGGGAGTCGGTACACCTCAGCAATGAGGCTCAGCAGTTGCAGAAGGTCACTGACAAGCTGCGCGATCAACCTGTCGTCGACGACGCCCGCGTGGCGCAGTTGAAAGCAGCAATCGCCGATGGCAGCTATAAAGTCGACAGCAACCGTGTAGCCAGCAAACTGCTCAACTTCGAAGCCCAGCGCTAGGCTGATGCCAGCGCCAGGCTTTTGGACGCTTAAGACCCAAGGCCAGCCATGCACGATACTAATTTGTTGCAATTGATCATCGACGACTTTGCCCCGGCGCAACAATTGCTGGAGCTGTTGCAGACCGAAGCCCTGGCATTGCACGGGCGGGATATGCCTCTGCTGGAAAATCTTCTGGCGCAGAAACAGGCATTGATCATTTTGCTCGATCAGCATGGCCGCAAGCGCAGCGAGATTCTCGCCAGCCTCAACCTGCCCGCTGACAACAACGGCCTCGCGCAACTGGCCAGCCAGTCGTCGGTTGGCGATCAGCTGTTGTCGCAAAGCGCGGTGCTCAATGACCTGCTCAGCCAGTGCCAGGCCGCCAACGCCCGCAACGGTCAATCCATCCAGATGCAGCAAGTCGCTACCGCCAACCAGTTGCGGATCCTCAATGGCGGCGAAATCCCTACGCTCTACGACGCTCGCGGTTCGACCGCTAAAATGGTCAAGCACCGTCCGCTCAGCCAGGCGTGAAATGAACGATGCCTGCGCACTATCAACGCGCGATACATGCTGGCAAAATGCTGGCTCTTTGTAGTCGTATTTTGCCTGGAGATTGACCCACCGTGTTCAATGCCACAAACGCGGATGATGCTCCGCAGCCGCCCATGGTCCTCACCACTCCCCTGGAAATCTCCGGCAACCTGCGGATGCTGCAAGAGAGCCACGACCCCCTGATCATTACCTTTCATGAGCGCACCCAGCGTTTCCAGAGCTACCTGGTGGATGTCGATCGCGAGACCAACACCATCGCCCTGGACGAAATGATCCCACGGGACGGCGAGCGTTTCCTGCTGGCAGGCGAGCCGTTTCGGGTCGAGGGTTTTCATGACGGCGTGCGCATCGCGTGGGAAGGCAACGGGCCCCTGACTATCCAGGACTCGAAGGACGGCCGCTGCTACCGCGGCGCCCTGCCTGAAGAAGTGGTTTACCACCAACGCCGCAACGCCTTCCGGGCCGCACTGAAACTGGCGCAACTGGTGAATGTTGAACTGGGTGGCGACAAGCTGAAGTCACCGGTGAACGGCAAACTGCTGGATATTTCCGCAACCGGCTGCAAGCTGCGCTTCGATGGCGACATTACCGCACGCCTGCAACTGGGCCAGGTCTACGAACGCTTTGTCGCCGCCCTGCCCTTCGGCAACATGACCGCGCCGGTCGAACTGCGCTACCTGCATTTTGAAGAGCGGATCAATACCACCTTCGCCGGTGTGCGCTTTCACAACATCAGCGGCCTGGTGCAGCGCCAGGTCGAACGCTTCGTGTATCAATTGCAGCGTGAAGCCCGTCGGTTCGACAAAGACGATTTCTGATTTTTCGCGGGCGATAAAAAACGGGCAATCCTTGCAAGGATTGCCCGTTTTTTTTAACGCCGCTTCAAGGCCTGGCCTGGGTGAAATCGGAGGCTGGCGGTTCGTCGTCCGCGCCTTCAGTGACCGGCTCCAATTCCGGCTCAGGCTCCACGTCGGGGTTGGGCGAGGTCTGCATCTGATCCTGGACAACCTGCTCGTCTACCCGAGGGTCGAGGCATGCCACCAACGGTGAGCTGGTCATGTTGTCCGGCATGGCCACGTGGTGCAGCGGCGCATCATCGACCTGATGAAGATTGGTGACCGCTTTCGGCCGGATCCGCCACACCAGCACCAAAGCGAACAAGGCGAAAAATCCGTACAACATCTGGCTACCGAACAGCTTCATCAGCACCCCGGCCGCCAACGGACCGATACTGGCGCCCACGCCGTAAGTCACCAGCAACATGGCCGTAAGCGACACTCGGCGATCGCCTTCGACGTGGTCGTTGGAAAACGCCACCGCCAACGGATACAAACAGAACTGCACCAGCGAACAGCAGAATCCGGCGATGAACAGGACTTCCACCGGCACCTTCGGCAGGATGGCCAGCGGCAACGCGCAAACCACCAGGATCAGCGCGAAGCAGCGGATCAGCAGCGCACGATCATAACGATCCGACAGCCAACCCAGCGGCCACTGCACCAGCAGGCCGGCAAAGATGCAGCTACCCATGAACAGACCGACCTGCTCAGTAGTAAGCCCCTGCTGGGAAGCGTACAGCGGCGCCAGGCCGTAGAAGGAACCGACGATCAGCCCCGAACCAAGCACCGTGGTCAACGATTGCGGCACGCGCTTGATAAAGAAGCGCGGCTCCATCGGTGCCGGATGCAGCGGCGCCGGGTGAATCCGCCGGGTCAGCGCCACGGGCACCAGGCACAGGGCGAAACACAGCGCCACCAGCATCAGCAATTCCAGGCCCAGGGCCGGGTGCATGACCAAGATCAACTGGCCCAGCACCAGCCCCAGGTACGAGGCGATCATGTAGCCGCTGAACACCACCCCGCGCTGCTTGGCCTCGGCCTGCTCGTTGAGCCAGCTCTCGATAACCATGTACTGGCACATCATGCCGAGGCCGACAATCATCCGCAGCACGATCCAGGCCGGCAGCCAGTTCACCAGGCCGTGGCCCAATACCGCCGCGCCGACGATCCCGGCGCAGGCCGAATAGGCCCGAATATGCCCGACGCGGGCGATCAACCGATGGCCGATCTTGCCGCCCAGTACCAGGCCGAAATAGTTGGCGGCCATCAGCGCACCGACCCACAGGCTGTCGACGTTGTCGGCAGCCAGACGCAAGGCCAGGTACGTACTCAGGAGGCCCGAGCCGATGAGCATCATCAGCGAGGCGAAATAAAGCGCTCGAAAAGGTTTCCAGATTTGGCGCATCGGCGTTCCGAGCGGCTCCTTGAGGTGAGTGAGGGCTACCTTCTGAAGATAGCCCGAATGCGACGGTTGGTTATGCCTGGGCCGCCAGGACGCGCCGCTCCCAAGGCGTGATCTCGTCAAAGAAACTGGTCAGTTCCAGGCTCTTCGAAGCGATGTAACCTTCGATGAACTCGCTGCCGAACAGTTCCTTCGCCAAGTGGCTACGCTTGAGACGCTCAAGGGCCGCATGCAAGGTACATGGCAGGGAGAGATTCTCCGGCACTTCGAATTCGCCCTGGATCGCGGCGCTTGGCTCCAGCCGGTTTTCGATGCCATACAGCCCGGCCGCCAGGCTCGCAGCGATCGCCAGGTACGGGTTGGCGTCAGCCCCCGGCAAGCGGTTCTCGACCCGTCGGGCCGCCGGCGAACTGGCCGGAATGCGCAACCCGGCCGAACGATTGTCATGGGACCAACAGGCGTTGTTTGGCGAAGCAAACGGGTGGCACAAGCGGTGGTAGGAATTCACGTTCGGCGCGAACAATGCGGTGAAATCCGCCATGCCGGCCTGCTGCCCTCCAATGAAGTGACGGAAAACAGCCGTTGGCTCGCCCGCCTCGTCGCTGAATACATTCCGCCCACTGTCCAGCTCGACGACGCTCTGGTGAATATGCATCGAACTGCCTGGCGTCTGCGCCAGGGGCTTGGCCATGCAGACCACCGTCAGGCCGTGCTTGAGCGCCACTTCCTTGAGCAAGTGCTTGAACAGGAACGTCTGGTCGGCCAGCAACAGAGGGTCGCCATGCAGCAGATTGATTTCGAACTGGCTCACGCCCATTTCATGCATGAACGTATCGCGCGGCAAACCCAACGCCGCCATGCATTCGTAGACTTCAGTAAAGAACGGTCGCAAGCCATTATTGGAGCTGACGCTGAACGCCGACTGGCCGTCTTCGCGGCGTCCGTCCAGGCCCACCGGCGGTCGGAACGGCTGGGTCGGATCCGGATTGGCTGCGAAGACAAAAAACTCCAGTTCCGTCGCGACGACCGGCGCCAGCCCAAGCGCCGCATAGCGCGCTATCACAGCCTTGAGCTGACCACGGGTCGACAGCGGCGAGCTCTCCCCGCTGAGCTCGTCGGCGTCGCAAATCGCCAGGGCACGGGGCGGATGACTCCATGGCAAGCGATGGATCTGTTTCGGATCGGCCACCAGCGCCAGGTCGCCATCATCGCTGCCATAAAAGCGCGACGGCGGGTAACCGCCCATGATGCATTGCAGCAGCACGCCCCGCGCCATCTGCAACCGCCGGCCTTCGAGGAAGCCCTCGGCGGTCATCACCTTGCCTCGCGGCACGCCATTCAAATCCGGCGTGACACATTCAATCTCATCAATGCCCGTCAGTCGCTGTGCGAGTGAACGCTGGCCATCGGTCGTCATGACGCAATCCTTGTTATGTGCGAGCCGCGAACGGCAACTCGTACAAAATAGGCTCCGGCTGTTCGGAATATCAAGCAGCTACAAAAATAAACAGCTGCTACTGAAACAACTGTGGGAGCGAGCCTGCTCGCGAAGGTGGCGGATCAGCCAACTCAGTATCGAATGGGCGGACGCCTTCGCGATCGGGCTCGCTCCCACAGGTGAGGGAAATGTTGCGAGAGGTTTTGTTCAGGGCAGATAAAGCCTGAACACCCCGCCGCCCAGCACGCCGCCATTGGCAATCTCGGTACGCCCGCTCAAGCCACCCCGCTGATGCAGACCGGCGATCCTCGCGGCGAAATACAGGCCCAGACCGGTGCTGCCGGTGCTGTGGTTGATGCCCTGCACATACTCGGCCTGACGCTCGATCATCGCAGCTGGATAGCCTTCGCCGTCGTCATTGATGGTCAATACCAACTGCCCGGCCTCGTCGCTCACACTGATCAAGAGCGTCTGCCGAGCATGGCGAATCGCGTTGTTGATCATGTTGTCGAGCACCGAGGCAATCAACTCACGATCAAAAAAGCCCAGAGGACTCAGCGGGTCGACTTCGTAGGTGGCCATGATTCCGCGGCTGCGGAACACGTCCTGATGGCCGGCCAGCTGCGCTTCGATGAAGTCATCCAGCTCATGATAGGCCGGATGCAATGGCAACTGGTTGACCCCCAGCTTGTACAGCCCCAGCAGTTGCACCAGCAGGCCGTTGAGGTGGGCGAACTCGAAGTCCATCACGCCCTGCTCCGAAGTCTGTCGCTCGGACTCCGGCAAACGCTCGAGCCATTGCGTATGAGCCTGCATGAGCAAGGTCAGGGAGTTCTTCATGTCGTGCACGGTAGATGCAATCACCGTGGAAAAATCGAGAGCCTGTTCGCTGTCATTCATCGCCAAATGCCTTGCTTCGCAGTTTCTGATAGCGCGCAAAACGCGCATCGGTATCGGGCATCATGCCCACCAGTTTCAGGCAGGCGCGACATTCCTGGAGCAGCTCCGATTCGACGCTGGTATCGGTGCCGTGTAGCAGGGATTGCGCCATGTTCAGGGCAATACTGATGTTTTTTGGTTGCAGCTTCAGGGCGCGCCGGAACAGCTCTCGCGCCTCGGGCAAGGCGCCGGTCTTGTAGACGCGCACACCTTCACGGTTCAGCTCGGCAGCGGCATTGCCCTGATTGAGAATGTTGGGGTCATCGGTGAGCTTGGCGATGCCTTGCATCACCGTCGGGTCATCGCCGTAGATTTCCGCGCAGTTCTTCAGCATCGACTCGCCGGCGCTGGTCTGCCCAAGCATCTGCAACTGCTTGGCCACCAGCAAGGCGGCTTCGGCGCTCATGAATTGCTCCATGCCGTCGAGGCGCTGCAACGCCTGCTCGGTGAGCTTCTCGGCGGTTTCGGCATCGTTGAGCAACAGGCTCGTGGCCTTCATCAGCCGCGCCCGGACTTGCAGCCCCGGATCGCTGGGGTTTTCCTTGGCCACGGCGCTGAGCGTCGTGTTGATTTCCAGGCGAGTGCGGGTATCCAGGCCTTTCTCGCTGCCCTTGCTGATCAGCGCATGGGCCAGGCCGAGGTTGGTTTCCGGGTCCTTGAAGCGCGACTGCGCGCCCTGCCCCACCGCCTGGCGGTAGGCTCTCGACGCGGTGTCGTAATCTTCGTTGGTCATTGCCAGCTTGCCCAGCAGCGCTTGCCGGCGCACCGCCAGGGGCGACAGGCGCACCGCCTCTTCCAGCACGTTTTGCGCCTGCTTCGTATCACCTTCGGCCACCAGCACATCGGCCATGCCGTCGTACAGGGCGGGCATCATCGGAAAAGCTTTCAAGGCTTTTTCATAGACAGCCTTGGCCTCGCCCACCTGCCCGCGCTTGAACAGCAACTTCCCCAGCCCCGCGTACGCCCAAGGCAACGGACGATCCGCGATGATGGAGTTGTACAACCGCTCAAGGGCCTCGTTCTGATTCAGGTCGCGTAACGCATCGGCGCGATAACGCAGGCACAGCGGCCCGTAGCGAGGGTCCTGCTTGCAAAGGGCCATACAGGCATTGAGCACCTCCATCGGCTTGCCACGGTCAAGGGCTTGCAGGATCGGCTTGAGCAAGGTCTTGCGCTGCTCGAGCCGCTCCAACCGCTGGGCCAGGCCGGAGCGATTGAACGGTTTGGTCAGGTACGCATCCGGCTCATGTTCCAGGGCACTGAGCACCATCGCCTGGCTGGTCTCGGCGGTCACCATGAGGAACACGCTTTCATGGCTGATCAGCTTCTCGACCATCAGGTCTTCCAGCACCTGCTGGCCATTCTTGCGCCCGTCGCCCAGGTGATAATCCTGCAGGATAAAGTCGTAGCGTTTCTGCGAGCACATGCGCAGGGCCACTTCACCGGTATCGGCGGTATCCACGTCCTTGACGCCCAGCTCCCGCAACATGGACCGGACGGAACTGCGGAAATCCGAGAAATCATCGACGATCAGAAAACTTTTTTGGTGGTACGCCAGCATCGAGGATGTCCAGGCAAATAAGAAAAAATGAACTCAATGGCGAAACAAACGAAACACCGCTCCACAACGCCGGGACGTCAGGAAAGGAGACTCATCGGGTTATCGGCAGCAGATGGCGTTCCGTTAAGGGAGAGTAGATCGGCGTTGGGGGGCTGGTGCGAAAAATGGTGTCCCAGGGCAGGTTCGAACTGCCAACCTTCCCCTTAGGAGGGGGATGCTCTATCCAATTGAGCTACTGAGACACGGGTCGACCGCGAGAAACGCGGTGCGTTGGACGGCGTGCATGTTAACGGCCGCTCTCGCGTTTGTCATGTCGTCGTTGCCTGATAAGTGTAGGCAAATGGTGCGGCTGGGCCGCTGCGCAGAGCACAGACCTGGCGAATCCAGCCACCATTCATCCATCCCCGGCTTGTCGGCCTAGTAAATCGGCATTTTGCCACTATCCTATACAAAGCAAGGACAGTCGCCATTGTGCTCCGTAGCGGTTATCCGCCAAACGGTATGGCACAACGACACGATGCAGTGGTCACAAATGCGGAACCTGTATGTTTTTTCAAACCAGTCCGCATTTTTTGACGAAGGGTGCTGGCATAACGCCTTTACCCGGATCAGAATTTGTCACAGAATTGGCGCCAATGATCTGGCAATTTTGAGGCATCATGCGGGCCTCTTAACAATTCAGGTTGAACATTTGGCTGCGGACCTTGTCCTATCGACATCCTGCGGCCAATCCCGAGAACCGCTCCCCTGAACTAACCGGTTAAATAAATATGCGCCCAATGAAACAGGCAATTTATTCCAGCCGTACGGCTGACAAGTTCGTCGTGCGTCTGCCAGACGGAATGCGGGAACGCATTGCCGAGGTGGCTCGTAACCATCACCGCAGCATGAACTCCGAAATCATCGCGCGCCTTGAGCAAAGCCTGATTCAGGAAGGGGCACTGGGTGAAGAGTTGAGCATGCGCCTGGACAGCCCTGAGCTGTCGTTGCACGAGCGCGAATTGCTTCAACGCTTCCGACAACTTTCCCATCGTCAGCAGAACGCCCTCGTTTCGCTGATTGCCCACGACGCAGAAATGGCCGCAGACGCGTCCTGATCGCCACCCAATTATTAAAGCCAGCCTTGTGCTGGCTTTTTTTTTGCCTGGAATCCGGCTCCTGGCAAAAACCATCGCGCACAAAAAAGCCCGCCAAACAGGCTAATGCAATTCACTTGAGAAAAATGAAGTACCCGTGGCGAGGGAGCTTGCTCCCGCTCGGCTGCGAAGCAGTCGCAAACCGGCGGGTGCGGTGTGTCTGATACTCCGCATTGGCAGGTTTTGGGGCCGCTTCGCAGCCCAGCGGGAGCAAGCTCCCTCGCCACGGGTTCGTCGGTTGTCTTAAGTGAACAGCATTACGCCAATCAGGCGGGCTTCTTGAGAAGCCATTCAGAGCAGGAAAATCGTCGCCAGGCCCAGGAAGATGAAGAACCCTCCACTGTCCGTCATGGCGGTAATCATCACGCTGGCGCCCATTGCCGGGTCGCGCCCCAGGCGGGCCAGGGTCATCGGGATCAATACCCCCATCAACGCCGCCAGCAGCAGATTGAGCGTCATCGCCGCAGTCATCACCACACCCAGCGACCAACTGCCATATAGCAGGTACGCCACCACGCCGATCACGCCGCCCCAGATCACGCCATTGATCAACGCCACAGCCAGCTCCTTGCGCATCAATCGCGACGTATTGCCGGTGCTGACCTGGTCCAGCGCCATGGCGCGAACGATCATGGTGATGGTCTGGTTGCCAGAGTTGCCGCCGATACCGGCTACGATAGGCATCAACGCCGCCAGCGCTACCAGTTTCTCGATGGAGCCTTCGAACAGGCCGATGACGCGAGAAGCGACAAACGCCGTAACCAGATTGACCGCCAGCCAGGCCCAACGGTTGCGCAGGGATCTCCAGACCGAAGCGAAGATGTCTTCCTCTTCTCGCAGACCGGCCATGCTGAGGACTTCGCTTTCGCTTTCCTCACGAATCAGGTCAACCATTTCGTCGATGGTGAGACGGCCGATCAGTTTGCCGTTCTTGTCCACCACCGGCGCGGAAATCAAGTCATAACGCTCGAATGCCTGGGCCGCGTCGTAGGCATTTTCGTCGGGATGGAAACTTACAGTGTCGCTGGCCATGACCTCGGCAACCTGCTTCTCCGGGTCATTGACGAGCAGCCGCTTGATCGGCAGCACGCCCTTGAGCACGCCGTCGTAATCAACCACGAAGAGTTTGTCGGTATGCCCCGGCAGCTCCTTGAGGCGACGCAGGTAACGCAAGACCACTTCAAGGCTGACGTCCTCGCGGATCGTCACCATCTCGAAGTCCATCAGCGCACCGACCTGCTCCTCGTCGTAGGACAACGCCGAGCGGACACGCTCGCGCTGTTGCCCATCAAGCGCCTCCATCAGCTCATGGACAACGTCGCGCGGCAGTTCGGGGGCGAGGTCGGCGAGTTCGTCGGCGTCCATTTCCTTGGCCGCCGCCAACAGCTCGTGATCATCCATGTCGGCGATCAGGGTTTCACGAACCGAGTCGGACACTTCCAGCAGGATGTCACCGTCGCGATCGGCCTGGACCAGTTGCCAGACCGTCAGACGTTCTTCCAGTGGCAAGGCTTCAAGGATGTAGGCGACGTCGGCCGAGTGCAGGTCATCGAGCTTGCGCTGCAACTCGACGAGATTCTGCCGGTGGACCAGGTTCCCGACCCGGTCGGAATGAGGGCCTTCCTGGCGATGCGTCAGGTCTTCCACGACCCGCTGACGATGCAGCAGCTCAACGACTTGAGCGAGGCGATCCTGAAGGCTTTCCTGCGTTTTTTTTACTTCTACTTCGGTCATAGGCGAACTCCACTCCCAGCAGTGGAGCACGCCGGAAGGATCAATCAGTCAATTCATGATTGGTAAAACGCGATATTGAGTAACTACTGGGTAAGTCCATGAAGATATTCCAAAGCCCCGGCGGGGCTGACGGCCGCAATCATACACCGCTTGACGCTCTAGAACGTTAAAAAATCGTGGCAAGAACAAGCGCTTGCGAGACAAACCTGAACACAGGCTGAACCTCTGCATTTACGACGACTTATTCTGAAAAGAAAACACACGCTGCGGCGCAAATGTAGCGGCTACCCTTCTCTACCAACGGTCAAGGAGGAAGTCCGGATGCCCGCAAACCGCTGTCTGTTTCCAATCGCCGCCTTAGCCTGCCTGCCTCTCTGGAGCGCCGCACAAACCGTGCATCGCTGCGAAAACGGCGCCGGGCAGGTGACGTTCACGAGCCTGGGCTGCCCGTCCGGGGAGATTCTGTCCGTGCAGCAGATAAATGCATTCAACCCAGGCCATGTCGCACCGCTGCTGCCGGAAGCGCAGCCGCTGAAAACATCCGGCAATACAAACAGACGCAAGGCACCGACCATCGTTGGCCAGCTGGAGGACGACTGCGGGAATCTGATCGACGCCAGTCAGCGCCGGGAGGCAATCATGAATCGGCGGGTAATCGCTGGCATGAACCAGCAAGACGTGGAGAGCGCACTCGGCAGGCCCGACACGATCAAGGTGCGGAATTCGAACACGCGCTATACCTACAAAAAGAGGAACGGCCGCAGCACCGAGGTCGCGTTCGATGGAAAAGGCTGCGTGAAACGTTAAATCCCAGACAGCAAAAAGCCCGCGTTGAACGCAGGCTTTTTGGTGTTTGGTGCACTCGACAGGATTCGAACCTGTGACCGCTCGGTTCGTAGCCGAGTACTCTATCCAGCTGAGCTACGAGTGCAAGTTGTGGTTTTATACCAGATCACAACTGGTTGTAGCCAAGTTATTTGCATCGCTGCAAGCAACTCTTAAATGGTGCACTCGACAGGATTCGAACCTGTGACCGCTCGGTTCGTAGCCGAGTACTCTATCCAGCTGAGCTACGAGTGCATTTGTTGCCGCGCATTATAGGTCGCCGAATCTTTTTGTAAAGCGCTTTTTTCAGTAATTTCAAACACTTACCGATCAAGCCAGAGACAGCGCACTAAACGAATAATGGCGGAGAACGGGGGATTCGAACCCCCGACACCCTTTTGAGGTGTACTCCCTTAGCAGGGGAGCGCCTTCGGCCACTCGGCCAGCTCTCCGCAACACGGGGCGTATATTAACCACCTTCATCCCCGTTTGCAAACATAAAAATCGATAAAAATTAATGGCTTGGTTCGTCGTCCTTCTCTTTCTTGATACGCAGGTAAATTTCCTCCCGGTGCACAGCGACCTCTTTCGGCGCGTTGACGCCGATACGCACTTGGTTTCCTTTGACGCCGAGCACGGTCACGGTGATTTCGCCATCGCCAATAATCAGGCTCTCTGCGCACCGACGGGTCAGAATCAGCATACCTTTCTCCTCACGCGATTCAGTTCAGGAACAACAGTCTGCAAAATAAGGGCATGACACCTACAAGCGAAACGGTCGCAGCCCACAGGCCTAGTATTGACCAGCGGGCGCAAAAGAACAGTTTTGGGACATGCCATCCGGAAAAACAAAGGGCGCGGTCGAAACCGCGCCCTCAAGGTAACGCCTTACTCGCCCTGTCGGGCCGCAGCGTCGAGTTCAAAAGCCGTGTGCAGGGCGCGCACGGCCAGTTCCAGGTACTTCTCTTCGATCACCACCGACACCTTGATTTCCGAGGTGGAGATCATCTGGATGTTGATGCTTTCCTTGGCCAGCGATTCGAACATGCGGCTGGCCACGCCTGCGTGGGAGCGCATGCCGACGCCGACGATCGAGACCTTGGCGATCTTGGTGTCGCCCACCACTTCCCGGGCGCCAATCTCGCCAGCGGTCTTTTTCAGCACGGTTTCAGCGGCCTGGTAATCGTTGCGGTGCACGGTGAAGGTGAAGTCGGTGGTGTTATCGTGCGCGACGTTCTGCACGATCATGTCGACTTCAATGTTGGCCGCGCTGATCGGGCCGAGAATCTTGAACGCCACGCCGGGGGTGTCTGGCACGCCACGGATGGTCAGCTTGGCTTCATCGCGGTTGAAAGCGATGCCGGAAATGATCGGCTGTTCCATGGATTCCTCTTCATCGATAGTAATGAGGGTGCCCGGACCCTCCTTGAAGCTGTGCAGAACGCGCAGCGGAACGTTGTACTTGCCGGCGAACTCCACCGCGCGGATCTGCAACACCTTGGAACCGAGGCTGGCCATTTCCAGCATCTCTTCGAAGGTGATCTTGTCCAGGCGCTGAGCCACGGGCACGACCCGCGGATCGGTGGTGTAGACGCCGTCCACATCGGTGTAGATCTGGCACTCGTCAGCCTTGAGGGCTGCCGCCAGGGCCACGCCAGTGGTATCGGAACCGCCACGGCCGAGGGTGGTGATGTTGCCGTGCTCGTCCACGCCCTGGAAACCGGCGACAACCACGACGCGGCCAGCCTTCAGGTCGCCGCGAATCTTCTGGTCGTCGATCTGCAGGATACGCGCTTTGTTATGCGCACTGTCGGTCAGGATACGCACCTGGTTGCCGGTGTAGGACACCGCCGGTACGCCACGCTTGATCAGCGCCATGGCCAGCAAGGCGATGGTCACCTGCTCGCCAGTGGAAACGATTACGTCCAGCTCACGGGGGACCGGTTGCTGGTCGCCGCTGATTTGCTTGGCCAGATCGATCAGACGGTTGGTCTCGCCGCTCATTGCCGACAGCACGACCACCAGGTCATCGCCAGCGTCACGGAATTTCTTAACCTTGTCGGCGACTTGTTCGATTCTCTCGACGGTGCCGACCGAGGTGCCTCCAAATTTCTGTACGATCAAAGCCATTTCAAAGCCGCCTCTGCCCATGAAGGGCGCCCAAATAATCTCAACAGCGCCCGGGCCCGCCTTGGCGAACCCGGGGCGCTGCCTTAAATGCCCTGCTCTACAAATGCAACGGTCTGGGCCAGTGCCGCGTCCAGGGCGCTGGCGTCGGTACCGCCGCCTTGCGCCATGTCCGGACGACCACCGCCCTTCCCGCCCACTGCCGCAGCGGCCTGCTTCATCAAATCACCGGCTTTGAGTTGGCCAGTCAGGTCTTTGGTCACGCCTGCGACGAGAACGACCTTTTCCTCATGGACACCGCCGAGCAGGATCACTGCGCGGCCGAGTTTGTTTTTCAGTTGATCGACCAGCGCCAGCAGCGCCTTGCCGTCCTGGCCGTCGAGACGCACAGCCAGCACCTTCACGCCCTTGACGTCCACCGCCTGGGCCGACAGATCGTCGCCCGCGGCACTGGCAGCCTTGGCCTGCAGCTGTTCGAGCTGCTTTTCCAGCAGGCGGTTGCGTTCCAGCACAGCCGACAGCTTGTCGATCAGGTTGTCACGGCTGCCCTTGATCAGGCTCGCCGCTTCCTTGAGTTGTTCCTCAGCCGCGTTGAGGTAGGCCAGCGCAGCAGCGCCAGTGACCGCCTCGATACGCCGCACACCGGAGGCCACGCCGCCTTCGCTGATGATCTTCAGCAGGCCGATGTCGCCGGTACGATTGGCGTGGATGCCACCGCACAGCTCCACCGAGAAATCGCCCATGCTCAGCACGCGCACGTTGTCGCCGTACTTCTCGCCGAACAGCGCCATCGCGCCTTTGCGCTTGGCGGTCTCGATGTCGGTTTCCTCGGTCTCTACCGGGGAGTTCTTGCGGATCTCGGCGTTGACGATGTCTTCCAGCGCCTTGAGTTGCTCAGGCTTGATCGCTTCGAAGTGGCTGAAGTCGAAGCGCAGGCGCTGGCTGTCCACCAACGAGCCCTTCTGCTGAACGTGTTCGCCCAGCACCTGGCGCAACGCTGCGTGCAGCAAGTGTGTCGCGGAGTGGTTCAACGCAGTCGCGTGACGGACCTCGGCGTCGACATGGGCGGCCACGGGCGCTGCGACCATCAGGCTGCCGGAGGCCAGCACGCCGTGGTGCAGGAACGCGCCGCCGGTCTTCGTGGTGTCGCGCACATCGAAGCGCGAGTTGCCGGCCTGCAAGTAGCCGCTGTCGCCGATCTGGCCGCCGGACTCGGCGTAGAAAGGAGTCTTGTCCAGCACGATCACGCCTTCCTGGCCTTCGCTCAGGATGTCGACCGATTGCCCGTCCTTGTAGATCGCCACGATCTTGGCCGAGCCGGTGGTCGCGGCGTAACCGGTAAATTCGGTGGCCACGTCAACCTTGACCAGGCTGTTGTAGTCCATGCCGAAGGAACTGGCGGAGCGCGCACGCACGCGCTGGGCTTCCATCTCGCGCTCGAAACCTTCCTCGTCGAGGGTCAGGTTGCGTTCGCGGGCGATGTCGCCGGTCAGGTCCATCGGGAAGCCATAGGTGTCGTACAGCTTGAACACCACGTCACCAGGAACCACGTTGCCCTTGAGCTCGGCCAGATCCTGCTCGAGGATCTTCAGGCCCTGCTCCAGGGTCTTGGCGAACTGCTCTTCTTCACCCTTGAGGACACGTTCGATGTGCGCCTGCTGAGTCTTGAGTTCCGGGAAGGCCTCGCCCATCTCGGCCACGAGCGCCGCGACGATCTGATAGAAGAAGCTGCCCTTGGCGCCCAGCTTGTTGCCGTGACGGCAGGCGCGACGAATGATCCGGCGCAGCACATAGCCGCGACCTTCGTTGGAAGGCAGCACGCCGTCGGCGATCAGGAAGCCGCAGGAACGGATATGGTCGGCCACCACTTTCAGCGAGGCCTGGTTGTCGTTGGTGCAACCGATGGCCTTGGCCGAAGCGGCCAGCAGGCTCTGGAACAGGTCGATCTCGTAGTTGGAGTGGACGTGCTGCAACACCGCACTGATCCGCTCCAGGCCCATGCCGGTGTCTACCGACGGCGCCGGCAGCGGATGCAACACGCCGTCGGCGGTGCGGTTGAACTGCATGAACACGTTGTTCCAGATCTCGATGTAGCGGTCGCCGTCTTCTTCCGGCGAGCCGGGTGGGCCGCCCCAGATGTCGGCGCCGTGATCGTAGAAGATCTCGGTGCAAGGGCCGCACGGGCCGGTATCACCCATGGTCCAGAAGTTGTCGGAAGCGTAAGGCGCGCCTTTGTTGTCGCCGATTCGCACCATGCGTTCAGCCGGGACACCGACCTCTTTGGTCCAGATGTCGTAGGCTTCGTCGTCGGTGGCGTAGACCGTGACCCAGAGCTTTTCCTTCGGCAGGTTCAGCCACTTTTCGGAAGTCAGGAAGGTCCAGGCGAACGTGATGGCGTCGCGCTTGAAATAGTCACCGAAGCTGAAGTTACCCAGCATTTCGAAAAAGGTGTGGTGACGAGCGGTATAACCGACGTTTTCCAGGTCATTGTGCTTGCCACCGGCACGCACGCATTTCTGGCTGCTCACCGCGCGGGTGTAGGCACGTTTTTCCTGGCCCAGGAAGCAGTCCTTGAACTGGTTCATCCCCGCGTTGGTGAACAGCAGGGTCGGGTCGTTGCCCGGAATCAAAGAGCTGGAGGCTACTCGGGTGTGGCCTTGCTCTTCGAAGAAGCGAAGGAAGGCTTCACGGATTTCTGCGCTTTTCATTAGGTTCTTCCACGGAGGCTGCGGCCAAAGGCCTGTGCAAAACGTCAACAGACGAAGCAACGGCAAAGGGCCGCATTATATCGGCCCTTTGCGTGGGGTACAGTGTGTTATGCGATAGAAACCGTCAATCGGACCGCTGAAAGGATCAGTTGCGGGAAAATTCGACGAAAGTGTCGATCACCTGGTCGATTTGCCCGGCGCCGACATCCATGTGGGTGACCATGCGCAGACGGGGCGCGGCACTGAGCTGGATGCCTCGCTCGGCGGCATAGGCCTTGATCGCCTCGGCCCGCTCGCCGATCTGCACGTAGACCATGTTGGTCTGCACCGGCTCGACAGCATAACCCGCCGCACGCAAGCCCTCGGCAAGCCGCTGGGCGTTGGCGTGATCGTCGGCCAGGCGCTGGACGTTATGTTCCAGGGCATACAGCCCCGCCGCCGCGAGGATCCCGGCCTGGCGCATGCCGCCACCAACCATCTTGCGCAGCCGACGGGCCTTGCCGATCAACTCGTCAGTGCCGCACAGCAGCGAGCCCACCGGAGCACCGAGCCCCTTGGACAGGCACACCGACACCGAATCGAAATGCTGGGTAATCTCCCGGGCGTCCACATTCAGCTTGACGGCGGCGTTGTACAGCCGCGCGCCGTCCAGGTGCAGCGCCAGGCCATGTTGCCGAGTGAAACGCCGGGCTTGCGCGAGGTATTCCAGCGGCAAGACCTTGCCCTGCATGGTGTTTTCCAGGGCCAGCAGCCGGGTGCGGGCAAAATGGAAATCGTCGGGCTTGATTGCGGCAGCCACTTGCGCCAAGTCCAGCGAGCCGTCCGCCTGCACTTCCAGGGGCTGGGGCTGGATCGAGCCGAGCACCGCCGCACCACCACCCTCATATTTGTAGGTGTGGGCCTGCTGGCCGACGATGTATTCATCGCCGCGCTCGCAGTGGGCCATCAACCCTAGCAGGTTGCTCATGGTGCCCGTGGGCACGAACAACGCCGCCGCGAACCCCAGGCGCGCGGCCAGTTCGGCTTCGAGGCGATTGACGGTCGGGTCTTCGCCATACACATCGTCGCCGGTCGGCGCGCTGGCCATGGCATCCAGCATGCCGGCGGAGGGTTGGGTGACCGTGTCGCTGCGAAGATCGATAACGCTCATGAATCTGGCCTCGGGTTCTGGTGGGGGAATTCCCTTTCGGAGGGCAATTACTGCGGGCATGGGCAGGAATAATCAAGCCCGGAGAAAGGAAAAGAACACCTGTCCTGAAGATTGATCAGCCCCCCTGTGGGAGCGAGCCTGCTCGCGAACGCGTTGGGTCAGCGACATTTATTCAGCTGACACACCGTATTCGCGAGCAGGCTCGCTCCCACAGGGGGTTATGTGTTAAAAATCCTCCGCCGTCACAAAACGTGACGGCAAAACGTTCTCAGGGCGGGGTGCAACTCCCCACCGGCGGTAATTGCGCGCAATGCGCATAGCCCGCGAGCGCTTGGTGCTACACGGTCTTTACAGTGCAGCGACAAGGTCAGCAGACCCGGTGTGATTCCGGGGCCGACGGTCATAGTCCGGATGAAGAGAGAACGGGATTGACACCCAAGGGCCGCCTGCGACTGTCTTGTGCGCGGCGTACCCTCGAATCCCCTTCGATTCATGACGCCCTGTTTTTCACACAAACAGGAACCAGAACATGCAACCCACCGCAATCGACAGCAAGACCAAAATCCATCCGGGCGAGCGCGTCGCGTTCATCCAGGCCTGCTGGCACAAGGAAATCGTCGACCAGAGCCGTAAAGGCTTCGTCGCCGAGATGATCAGCCAGGGTTATCAGGAAAGTGACATCGACTTCTTCGAAGTCGGCGGCGCCTTCGAAATCCCGCTGCACGCCAAGCTGCTGGCCAAGTCAGGTCGTTACGCCGGCATCGTCGCCGCCGGCCTGGTGGTGGACGGTGGCATCTATCGCCACGAGTTCGTCGCCCAATCGGTGATTAGCGGTTTGATGCAGGTTCAGCTGGAAACCGAAGTGCCGGTATTTTCGGTCGTGCTGACGCCGCATCACTTCCACGCTGGCGAAGAACATCAGAAATTCTTCTTCGAGCACTTCGTGTACAAGGGCCAGGAAGCGGCGAAGACCTGTGCCGATACGCTGCACAAGACGCGGGCGTTGCGCCGCAGTGAGCAGCGGTCGGTCGCGGTCTAAAGAAACACTGAGACCCTGTGGGAGCGAGCTTGCTCGCGATAGCGGACTGTCAGTCACCTTCAACATTGACTGAAGCACCGCAATCGCGAGCAAGCTCGCTCCCACATTGGTTCTGCGTTGGCTTTAGGCCAGGTTCTCGTCAGTCGCTGGCACGATCAGGATGCCCGCGCGCAAGCCATTCTTGACCTTGGGATTGGGGAAGATGATCCGCGCGCCCTCTTCTTCGATCACCCAGCGGGTCTGGGCGATGTCCTCGGCCAGGACGTAACCTTTTTCAAGCTCCGAGAAGTTCTCGATGTCCGCCGGCAGGTTCAGGCGGAAGCTGTCGCTGTGCTTGATGATTTCCCGCGCCACGCTGAACAGTTGCAGACCATCCAGGCTCTCTTCCAGCTCCGGCTCGTTGCCTTCGATGATCTGGTGCAGGCGGGTTTCCAGCTGGTTGACGTTGACGCCACCGTTCTGCCCGAACGGCCGGGCCTTGCCCAGTTCCAGGGTGAAGGACTCGGCACCCAGCTGATCGTAGGTGTACGCGCTGAAGACGATGGACGGTTTGTTCTGCAGCAATACCGCTTCCATGCCCGCCGCGCGCAGGCGCGCCAGCTCGCGACGTGAATGTTGGCGACCTTCCTTCCAGGGGTACAGGGCGAACTGCTCGATCTTCGAACCGCGAATGGCGGTGTGCAAGTCGTAGTGCAGACGGCTGCGGTCCGGCACGCTGAAGAAACTCGCGGCCAGCCGTTCCAGCTCACAGGCGCGCAACGCCTCGGGGCCGCCGCTCAGTTCGTGGCGGCCGTTGAACAGCCGGTTGACGTCCTGCTCGACAAAACGCTCGCCGCGACGAATCGCCTCGGGGTTGCCGAACAGAAAAAGAATGCGTGCCCGCGGCTTCAGGTCGCCACGGGCAATGTCGTGCAGCAGGCGATCGAGCAACTCGATCGGCGCGGTTTCATTGCCATGGATACCGGCCGACAGCAGCAGGTCCAAGCCGTTGTCCCGGGCTTCGGGCGGCTTGACCTCCAGCGCGCCCTCGCTCAACCAGCGCATCCGTACGCCTTCGACAGTCAGTTGAGTCTTCTCCGCCGGTTCGCGGCCGGCGAGGGTCAGTTCAAGCAGTTTGCCGAGGGCGAGCATAGTGCGGTTTCCTTAGTGATCGTGGCCGCAGTCAGGGCCATGGACATGGTCGTCATCGCCGATGTCGGCCGGTTCCATTTCCAGTTGCAGGCTGACCAGGTTGGTCGCCAATGGACGCAGCAAGAGGTTGGCGTATTCCGCGTCCCCTTCCTCGACGTCGACGCCGATCAACAGCTGGCCGCGGCCGTCCTGCTGGATCCACAGCTCCTTGCCCTGCCACATCACCGCGACGCGGGTGCAGGAGGTTTCCAGTTGCGTGCCGTCGGTGTCTTCTAGGATCAGCTGCAGGGTATCGCTCATGTCTTTACATTCTCGTCGGGGGATAAGGCAACGCGCCCTGCTTTGACTGTAGTCAGGACGCGCGCGCTTTCAATTGATCTGGAAAGGATAAACCGCGCCAAGTTTAAGGATTTGTGTCAGTTCATCCAGTGCCGACCGGCATTCAAGCAACAATTGCGGGTCCGCCAGGTCGTTTTCGGTCATGCGGTCGCGGTAATGGCGCTCGACCCATTGGGTCAACGACTCATACAGCGGCGCGGTCATGATAACCCCTGGGTTGACGGCCGCCAGTTCGGTTTCGTTAAGCGCCACGCGCAACCTCAGGCAAGCGGGGCCGCCGCCGTTCTGCATGCTTTGCTTGAGATCGAAGACCTTCACTTCGCGAATCACCCCGCCAGACCCCGTCAGGCCTTGCAGGTAGTTCCAGACGCGTTCGTTGCCACGGCATTCTTCCGGGACGATCAACAGCATCGAGCCGTCGGCACGGGACAGCAATTGGCTATTGAACAGGTAGGAACGTACCGCATCATCCACGGTGACCGCCGAACGCGGTACGCACACTGGCTGAAATTTCCCACCGACCTTGGCGATTTTATCGCCCAGCTCGGCCAGCATCCGGTCCGTGTCGAGGAAGGCGTCCTCGTGATAGAACAATACTTCGCCGTTACCGACCGCGATCACGTCGTTGTGGAAGACGCCCTGGTCGATCACCGCCGGGTTCTGTTGGGCGTACACCACGCCCTCCTCGCTCAGGCCGTGCAGGCGGGCAACGGCGCGGGACGCTTCGAGGGTCTGGCGCGCCGGGTATTTCTGTGGCGACGGGTAGCGGCTGTCGAAGGCGCTGCGGCCGAAGACAAAAAACTCGACGCCGGCCTCGCCATAGGCACGGCAGAATCGCGTGTGGTTGGCCGCGCCTTCATCGCCGAACTGCGCCACCGCGGGCAACGCGGCGTGATGGGCGAAGTGCTGCTGGTCGGCGAACATCGCGCCCAACACACGGCTGGTGGTCGGGTGCTCGATGCTGCGGTGGTACTTGCAATTGAGGTTGGCGGCGGTGAAATGCACCCGGCCGTCAGCGGTGTCGGCGCTCGGGCTGACGGTAGCGGCGTTCGCCACCCACATGCTCGAGGCCGAGCAACTGGCGACCAGCAGCGGCATCGCTTCTTTCGCGGCGCGCTGGATGACCTGCGCATCGCTGCCGGCAAAGCCCAGCCGACGCAAAGCCGCCACGTCCGGACGCTCCTGCGGCGCCAGCACGCCCTGCTGGAACCCCATGTCCATCAGCGCCTTCATTTTCGCCAGGCCTTGCAGCGCCGCCTCCTTGGGGTTGGAGGATTGCTGGCTATTGCTCTGGGACGCGACGTTGCCGTACGAGAGCCCGCCGTAGTTATGGGTCGGCCCCACTAGACCGTCAAAGTTGACTTCATAGGATTTCATCAGCGAGGCTCCACGAGAATCTGTTTTTTTATAGACATCGAGTAACAACCGCGGCGCGGCTATCGCGAGCAAGCTCGCTCCCACAGGGTCTTGCACTGTCCTTGTGGGAGCGAGCTTGCTCGCGATTGGGGCTTAAACCATTTTTACGCCAGGCGTCAGGCTGGCCGGCATCACCAAACTTGGTGTCTCCAGCGACGCAACCGGGTACGCGCAGTAATCCGCCGCGTAATAAGCACTGGCGCGGTGATTGCCCGAGGCGCCGATGCCGCCGAATGGCGCGCTGCTGGCGGCGCCGGTCAGTTGTTTGTTCCAGTTGACGATGCCGGCGCGGCTTTGCAGCCAGAACTGGTCGTAACGTTCTTGCGAGTCCGAGAGCAAACCGGCGGCCAGGCCATATTGGGTATTGTTGGCTTCGCTGATCGCGGCGGCGAAATCCTTGTAGCGGATCACCTGCAGCAGTGGCCCGAACAACTCTTCGTCGGGGCGCTCGGTCACGGCGGTGACGTCGAGAATACCCGGGGTCAGCAACGCGGCCTGGGGCTGTGGCTGGGTCATGGCGAGCAGTGGCACGGCGCCCTTGCCCAACAAATGATTTTGCGCATCCATCAGCGCCTTCGCCGCGCCTAAGGAAACCACCGAGCCCATGAACGGCGCCGGTTGCTGGTCAAAGGCGCCGACTTCGATAGTCGAGCTGACCTGCACCAGGCGCGCCAGCAAGGCATCGCCCCAGGCACCCTCCGGCACCAACAGGCGGCGCGCGCAGGTGCAACGCTGGCCGGCGGAAATGAACGCCGACTGGATGATCGTGTACACCGCCGCATCGACGTCGGCCACTTCATCCACCACCAGTGGGTTGTTGCCGCCCATTTCCAGCGCGAGGATCTTGTCCGGACGACCGGAGAATTGCTGATGCAACAGGTTGCCGGTGCGACTGGAACCCGTGAAGAACAGCCCGTCGATGCCCGGATCCGCCGCCAGGGCGATACCGGTTTCCCGCGCACCTTGCAGCAGGTTCAGCACGCCCGCCGGCAGGCCGGCCTCGACCCAGCACTGGACCGTCAGCTCGGCGACTTTCGGGGTCAGCTCGCTCGGTTTGAACAACACGCAGTTACCCGCCAGCAGCGCCGGCACGATGTGCCCGTTGGGCAGATGAGCGGGGAAGTTGTAAGGGCCGAATACCGCCACCACACCGTGGGGCTTGTGCCGCAGCACGGCGGTGGCGTCGCCCAGGGGGCCGCTCTTTTCGCCGGTGCGCTCGCGGTAGCTCTGTACCGAAATCGCCACCTTGTTGATCATGCTGGTGACTTCGGTGGCGGCTTCCCACAGCGGCTTGCCGGTTTCCTCACCGATGCAACGGGCCAATTCATCAGCCTGCGTCTTCAAGGTGCCGGCGAAGGCTTCGAGCACCTGGATGCGTTCATCCAGCGAGCGCCGCGCCCACTCCGGGAACGCCTGGCGCGCCGCCTGCACGGCCGACTCGACCTGCGCCGCCGTGGCGCCCTTGCCCGTCCACAGCACTTGCTGGGTGACCGGGTTCAACGACTCAAAGACGTCGCCCTGGCCTTCCAGCCAGCTTCCCGCGATGTACAGCGATTTCATTATTTCGACTCCCGAGCGGCGGACAACGCCACGGCACGCACCTGGTCGCCGGCGTTGAGTTGAAGACGTTTGGCGGTCAGCGGATCGACCACCAGAGTGCCCGCGGCGAAGCGCGCAGGCGCCGCCGTGATGCGGCAGTCCTGGCACTTGCGGTTATGGATGAGGAACGGCGTGGCGTCATCGCCCGGCGTGCCGATGGCGAGTACCAGCGCCTGGCTGTCGCGAATCGCGCGGATCTTGCTGGTTTCGCATTCAACGGCCGGACCGGCGTCGAAGATGTCGACGTAGCCTTGATAACTGAAGCCTTCGCTCTTGAGCATCGACAGCGCCGGTTCGGTGTCGGGATGAACCTGGCCGATCACGGCCCGGGCATCCTCGGACAGGAAGCAGGTGTACAGCGGGAACTTGGGCATCAATTCGGCAATGAAGGCCTTGTTGCCCACGCCGGTCAGGTAATCGGCCTGGCTGAATTCCATCTTGAAGAAGTGCCGGCCGAGGCTTTCCCAGAACGGCGAACGGCCGTTTTCGTCGGACATGCCGCGCATCTCGGCGATGATCTTGTTGCCGAACAGCTGGGAGAATTCGGCGATAAACAGCAGCCGCGCCTTGGCCAGCATGCGACCGTTCAGGCCGTTGCGGTAGTCGGCGTGCAGGAACAGCGAGCACAGCTCGGAGTTGCCGGTCAGGTCGTTGGCCAGGAACAGCGTCGGGATTTCCCGGTAGATGTTCAACTCCTGGGAAGCGCTGACCGTCAGGCCGACGCGGAAGTTGTACCAGGGCTCACGCAGCCCCACGGCACCGGCAATGGCGGAAATGCCCACCACGCGACCATCGTCGTCTTCGAGCACGAACAGATAGTCCGCGTCACCACGCCCGGCTTCGCCGCGAAAGGTCTTCTCGGCCCAGCCGACCCGATGGGCCAGGCGCTCTTCGTTGGCCGGCAGGGTGGTCAGGCCGGTGCCGGTGCTGCGGGCCAGGGCGATCAGCGCGGGTAAATCGCTGCTGCGTACGGGACGAACGATCATGCTATCTCCTCAAACGGGCCGCTCAAGCCACCCGCGAAAAACTCGTCTGTAAAGCGTTATACGGCTACCAGGCGCACGCTCGCACCCTCGCCGACGCCCAGGGCTTCGGCCGCTTCCATATCCAGTGTCACGGGCTTGCCCGGCGCGTAATCGAGTTCGAGCAGCACGGCGCGGTAATCCTGCAGTTGGGCATTGGCCACCAGGTACTGACGGCCCACGCCCTTGACCGTTTCACCGATCTTGACCGGCACCACGCGGCTCTGGGCGATCGAGCGGATCCCCGAGACACGCGCATGCAAGGTCGGACCGCCGTCGAAGATGTCGATGTAGTGATCGGTCTCGAAACCTTCGCGCATCAGGATATCGAAGGTGATCTGTGCACGCGGGTGGACCTGGCCCATGGCTTCCTGGGCGGCGTCCGGCAACAGCGGCACGTAGATCGGGTAATGCGGCATCAGCTCGGCGAGGAAGGTCCGGCTTTTCAGCCCGCACAGGCGCTCGGCGGCGGCGTAATTGAGGTCGAAGAAGTTGCGACCGATGGCGTCCCAGAACGGTGAATCGCCATTCTCGTCGCTGTAGCCGACGATCTCGGTCACCACCGAATCGGCGAAGCGCTCCGGGTGGCTGGCCACGAACAGCAGGCGTCCGCGGGAGTTGAGCTCCGCCCAGGGCGAGCCGACCAATTCCGGGACCACGTAGAAACTGGTCAACAGGCTGTTGCCGGTCAGGTCGTGGCACTGGGACAGGACGTGAATCTTGTTGTGGATCTTCAGCTCGCGGGAGGCATGGACGAACGTCTCGTTGCGAAAGCTGTAGAACGGCTCGGAATAGCCCGCCGACGCGACGATGGCCGAACAGCCCACCAGCTTGCCGGTGGTGGTGTCTTCGAGGACGAAGAAATAGCTTTCCTCGCCGTTGAAACTGACTTCGGCGGCGAACGAGGCTTCGCTTGCAGCGATCTTGTCGCTCAGGCGTTCCACGTCGTCCGGCAAGGAAGTGACACCGATCGGACTGTCCGCAGCCAGCCGCTGTACCTCGCCCAGGTCAGCCATTTGCGCGGGGCGCATCACCAGCATGGTGTCACTCCTTAACTTGAAATAAACGGTTCGACCGTGAGGCCGATACACAGAGAATAAAAACCGGACACTGAAGTGAACCTCCTGTGGGAGCGAGCCTGCTCGCGAAGCAGACGACTCGATCTGCCTGGCGGACCGAGGCGACTCCATTCGCGAGCAGGCTCGCTCCCACAAAAGCCCGACCCACACCAGGGCCGGTCAAGTCTGGATCAGGCTTGCGTCAGCTTCGCCGCAGCCCGCTCGAAGCGATCCAGGCCGGCGTCGATGTCGGCGTCTTCCACCACCAGGCTCGGGGCGAAACGAATCACGTCCGGGCCGGCTTGCAGAATCATCAGGCCTTCCTGCTCGGCGGCATTGAAAATGTCCTTGGCCTTGCCTTTCCAGGCGTCGTTCAGCACGCAGCCGATCAACAGGCCCAGACCACGGACCTGGGTAAACAGGCCGTATTTCTCGCCGATCTGCTCCAGGCGCGCCTTGAATTTCTGATGCTTGGCTTTGACGCCACCGAGCACTTCAGGCGTGTTGACCACGTCGATCACCGCTTCGGCCACCGCGCAGGCCAGCGGGTTACCGCCATAGGTGGTGCCGTGGGTGCCGACCACCAGGTGCTTGGCCAGCGCTTCGGTGGTGAGCATCGCCGCGATCGGGAAACCACCGCCCAGGCTCTTGGCGCTGGTGAGGATGTCCGGGACGACGCCGTAGTGCATGTAGGCGAACAATTCGCCACTGCGGCCCATGCCGGTCTGCACTTCGTCGAATACCAGCAGCGCATTGTGTGCATCGCACAGCTCGCGGGCGCCTTGCAGGTAAGCCAGATCGCCCGGCAGCACGCCGCCCTCGCCCTGGATCGGCTCCAGCACCACGGCGCAGGTCTTGTCCGAGACTGCTGCTTGCAAAGCTGCAAGGTCGTTATAAGGAACGTGGGTGATGCCGGTGATTTTAGGACCGAAACCGTCGGAGTACTTCGACTGCCCGCCAACGTTGACGGTGAACAGGGTGCGCCCGTGGAAGCTGTTGAGCGCAGCGATGATCTCGTATTTCTCGCTGCCAAACCGATCAAAGCCGACGCGACGGGCCAGCTTGAATGCGGCCTCGTTGGCTTCGGCGCCGGAGTTGCAGAAGAACGCGCGCTCGGCAAAGGTTGCGTCGACCAGCTTGTGGGCCAGGCGCAAGGCCGGTTCGTTGGTGAATACGTTCGACACATGCCACAGCTTGTTGGCCTGCTCGGTCAGGGCTCCGACCAGGGCCGGGTGGGCATGGCCCAGTACGTTGACTGCGATACCGCCAGCAAAATCGATCAGCTCGCGACCGGACTGGTCCCACACGCGGGAACCAGCACCACGCACAGGGATAAAGGCAGCAGGTGCATAGTTGGGAACCATTACCTGGTCGAAATCGGCGCGTTGGACCGCGGCTTGCTCAACGGACATCGGAGTCTCCTGAAGAGGAACACCCGCCTGGAACTGGCGAGCTTGGTGAGGATTGTAAGGACAGTTTTCGGCCCGGCCTTGCCGCCAAGCGACAACTTCTTATAGCGCCAACCCACGATTTTCGCGGGTTTACGCCAATGCGACAAATAGCATCGCAAAGGCGCAGTTTAAACGTTGCCGCCGGGTTTGAGGCAGCGGCATCTACATTTCCCTGCCCAGCCACAACTGTCGTTTGAGAGGCGTTATCTGTGGCGAGGGAGCTTGCTCCCGCTGGGGCGCGCAGCGTCCCCCAGAAAGGCCCCCCAATCAATCTGACACACCGGGGTTACCGTTTGGGTCCGCTTCGCGGCCCAGCGGGAGCAAGCTCCCTCGCCACAGGTAAGTTGCCTTACCACAGGAGCCTTATCTGCCCTAACCCCGTTCGGACGGCACCGACGACAATTCGAACGGGCTGCTGCTGCGCCGCTGGTTGCGATCTTCCCGCGGCGTGGCGCCGAAGAAGTTGCGGTAGGCGCTGGAGAAATGCGGCCCGGAGGAGAAACCGCAGGACAGGCCGATCTGGATGATCGATTTACTGGTCTGCATCAGCATCTGCCGGGCCTTGTTCAGGCGCAGCTCCAGGTAGTACTGGCTGGGCACGCGGTTGAGGTATTGCTTGAAGATTCGCTCCAGCTGCCGACGGGACACGCACACATGCTGGGCGATTTCGTCGGTGGTCAGCGGCTCTTCGATGTTGGCCTCCATCAGCAACACCGCCTGGGTGAGCTTCGGATGACTGGAGCCGAGGCGGTTCTGCAACGGGATGCGCTGGCGCTCGCCGCCTTCGCGAATGCGCTCGACCACCAGTTCCTCCGAGACCGCGCCGGCCAGCTCGGCGCCGTGATCGCGCGCCAGCACCGCCAGCAACAGGTCGAGCACCGACATGCCGCCGCAGGCGCTCAGGCGATCGCGGTCCCAGTCGAACAAATGGCTGGTGGCGATAACCTTGGGAAAACGCTCGGAGAAATCGTCCTGCCAGCGCCAGTGCACGGCGGCCCGGTAACCATCAAGCAAACCCAACTGCGCCAGCGGATAGACACCGGCGGACAAGCCGCCAATGACGCATCCGGCGCGCACCAGTTGCTTGAGCGCGCTGCTCAGCGGCGAGGCCAGCGACGTCGGCGGCTCGTCGGCCAGCAGGAACAGTTTCTGCAGGCCTTCGAGCTTGCCGGCCCAGGGTTCGCCCGGCAGCTGCCAGGCACCCTCGGCCGGCGGCTCGGCGTGCAAAAACGACAGCTCGTAGACCACGTCCGGATGCACTCGCTGCGCAACACGCAAGGCCTCCTCGGCCAGCGCCAGCGTCAACGCTTTAGTGCTGGGCCAAATCAGGAAACCTATTCGATGGGCAGTCATGGCGAGCGATCCGAAGCGAAAACAGTGTTAAAGCCAAAAGCGGCTGCAACCAAATTAGACCATCTGGCGCGCGGTGCGCAGCATGACCCAAATCAGGTGCGTACGGGAGCGATTACTTCAGGCTGCCCGACAGGAATTGTTGCAAGCGCTCCGATTGCGGATTGACCAGCACTTCGCGCGGGTTGCCGCTTTCTTCGACGATGCCTTTGTGCAGGAACACCAATTGGTTCGACACCTCGCGGGCGAAGCCCATCTCGTGAGTCACCACCACCATGGTCCGGCCTTCCAGGGCCAGGGCCTGCATCACCTTGAGCACGTCGCCGACCAGCTCCGGGTCCAGCGCCGAGGTCGGCTCGTCGAACAGCATCACTTCAGGCTCCATCGCCAGCGCCCGGGCAATCGCCACGCGCTGCTGTTCGCCGCCGGACATGTGGCCCGGGTAGGCATCCTTGCGGTGGGCCACGCCGACCTTGTTCAGGTAATGCTCGGCCTTCTCCCGCGCCTCGGCCTTGGCCACGCCCAGCACATGCACTGGCGCTTCGATGATGTTTTCCAGCGCGGTCATGTGCGACCACAGGTTGAAATGCTGGAACACCATCGACAACCGCGAACGCATGCGTTGCAGTTGCTTGGGGTCCGCGGCCTTCATGGCGCCGTCCTTGCCCGCCACCAGCTTCAGCTCTTCGTTGTTGAGCAAAATCTTGCCGGCATGGGGTTGCTCAAGCAGGTTGATGCAACGCAGGAACGTGCTCTTGCCGGAGCCACTGGAGCCGATGATGCTGATCACATCACCGGCGGCGGCTTTCAGGGACACGCCCTTGAGCACTTCATGACTGCCATAGCGTTTATGCAGGTCTTGGACTTCAAGCTTGTACATGCGGTCGGTTCTCACAAAACGTCAGTCGTTGAGCAGTCGATCGGATCGATGCGTTATCAGTGCTTGCGCGGGGCCAGGTAACCCAGCCAGCGGCGCTCGGCCAGTTTGAACAGGCGCACCAGGATGAAGGTCAGGCACAGGTAGAAAACGCCGGCCGTGATGTAGGCCTCGAACGGCAAGTAATACTGAGCATTCACCGTGCGCGCCGCACCCGTGATGTCGATCAGGGTGACGATGGACGCCAGGCTGGTGGTCTGCAGCATCATGATCACTTCGTTGCTGTATTGCGGCAGTGCCCGGCGCAACGCCGACGGCAGCAGGATCCGGCGGTACAGCTTGTAGCGCGACATGCCCATGGCCTTGGCCGCCTCGATCTCGCCGTTAGGCGTGGCCCGCAGGCTGCCGGCGATGATTTCGGCGGTGTAGGCGCTGGTGTTGATGGCGAACGCCAGGCACGCACAGAACGTCGCGCTGGACAGCCATGGCCAGAGGAAGCTCTCGCGCACCACCTGGAACTGCGCCAGCCCGTAGTAGATCAGGAACAGTTGCACCAGCATCGGCGTGCCGCGGATCACGTAGGTGTAGAGCCAGGCCGTCATGTTGACAATCGGCTGCTTGGACACACGCATCAGCCCCAGGGGCAACGCCGCCAACAGGCCGAAGAACAGCGACAGGGCCAGCAGCTTCAAGGTGGTCAGCAGGCCACTGAAGTACAGCGGCAAGGCTTCATAGATGACGTTGTAGTCGAAGATCATAGATCAGCCGCCCTTACGCCTACCGAGTAGCGCTTCTCAAGGTGACGCAATGCCAGCAACGAGACACTGGTGATCACCAGGTACATCGCCGCCACCGCGAGGAAGAAGGTGAAAGGCTCGCGGGTGGCATCCGCCGCCTGCTTGGCCTTGAACATCATGTCTTGCAGGCCCACTACCGAAATCAGCGCGGTGGCCTTGGTCAGTACCAGCCAGTTGTTGGTGAAGCCCGGAATCGCCAGGCGGATCATCTGCGGCACCATCACCCGGAAAAATACCTGGAAGCCGTTCATGCCATACGCCATGCCCGCCTCGGCCTGCCCCTTGGGGATTGCCATGAAGGCGCCGCGAAAGGTCTCGGACAGGTACGCACCGAAGATGAAACCCAGGGTGCCGATACCGGCCGCCAGCGGGTTCAGGTCGATGTAGTCGTCATAGCCGAGCATCGGCGCGACGCGGTTGAGCAAGTCCTGGCCGCCGTAGAAAATCAGCAGGATCAGCACCAGGTCGGGAATGCCGCGGATGACCGTGGAATACAGGTCGCCCAGCCACGCCAGCCAACGCACCGGCGAGAGGCGCAACGCGACACCGATCAGCCCCAGGACGATGGCCAGGGCCATGGACGACAAGGCGAGCTGAAGCGTCAACCATGCGCCATCGAGGATGACAGCCCCGTAGCCTTTCAACATGATTCAGGTCCTCGAAAGTGGGATGAAAAAATGGCGCAAACCGCAGAGATCCTGTTGCTTGCGCCATTTCGCCGCAGTGGCGGGACGTAGTTACTTGCCGTAGATATCGAAGGCGAAGTATTTGTCCTGGATTTGCTTGTACTTGCCGTTCTCGCGAATGGCGGTGATCGCGCTGTTGATCTTGTCTTTCAGCGCATCGCCCTTGCGAACCGCGATACCGATGCCGTCGCCGAAGTATTTCTCGTCGGTGAAGGCCGGGCCGACGAAGGCAAAGCCCTTGCCCGCGTCAGTCTTCAGGAAGCCGTCATCCAGCAGCGTGGCGTCGGCCACGGTGCCATCGAGACGACCGGCGGAAACATCCAGGTAGATTTCGTTCTGCGAACCGTACGGCTTGATCTCGGCACCCAGCGGGGCCAGGACTTCACGGGCGAAACGCTCGTGGATCGAACCACGCTGTACGCCGATGTTCTTGCCCTTGAGCTCGGCCAGGCCGTCGCTCACCTGGGTACCGGCCTTCATCACCAGGCGGGCCGGGGTGTTGTAGTACTTGTTGGTGAAGTCGACGGACTTCTTGCGATCTTCAGTGATCGACATGGACGACAGGATCGCATCGATCTTGCGCACTTTCAGCGCAGGGATCAGGCCGTCGAACTCTTGCTCGACCCACACGCACTTGACCTTCATCTCTTCGCACAGCGCATTGCCGATGTCGTAGTCGAAGCCGACGATGCTGCCATCCGGGGCTTTCGAGGCGAACGGAGGGTAAGCCGCTTCGATACCGATCTTCAGAGGTTTCTCATCGGCGAAAGTCGGCAGGGACAGCACGGACAGTGCCAGGGCGCCAAGCAGCACAAGTTTCTTCATCTTGGGACTCCATCGGTAAAGGGCGAAAACGGCAGAGTGAGCAACAGCCCAATATGCGAATGGGTGAAACGAACTTGCGTCCTAGGAAGCTCACGATTTATTCAACGCGAGCCACGACGAGCGAGTGATCGGCATTCTAACGACAGGCCCGAAGCCGATATTTCTTCAATGCGACAACTAATTACAGAAGCACCGAGAAAGCTGTTCGAGCACATTGACAGCTCCGCAAATTCATGCAAGAGCAAAAGACAGGGAACCGATCCATGCTGCAAATAGCGGGCCCATTATTCGCAAACCCTTCTAATCCGGCAAGCACAGCGTGTCGGCTTGTTTTTCCATCGGTCCGAAACGGCCCTGAAACGGGGCTTTGCGTTTCACTTCGCCCCGTCGTGGCGCCTTCGGTTACACATTTCGAAACACCGGTAACGCTCAGACACCTCCTACTTTAAACGCCGATATTTATTCGAACACCCCACCAGCCACACACCCACCCTGTGGCGAGGGAGCTTGCTCCCGCTGGGCTGCGCAGCAGCCCCAAAAGCCAGGCACCGGGGTCGTTCAGTCATACCGCATTGACCGGTTTACGACTGCTGCGCAGCCGAGCGGGAGCAAGCTCCCTCGCCACAAAGGCGCCCCAAACCCAGGCACCGCGGCTACTGAGCTACACCCCATCGGCCGACCACCCTATCCATTCAAACACCGAACCCGTGGCGAGGGAGCTTGCTCCCGCTGGGCTGCGCAGCGGCCCCCAAACCAGGCACCGCGGTCATTCAGGCATATCGCGCCGGCCGGTTGACGACTGCTGCGCAGCCGAGCGGGAGCAAGCTCCCTCGCCACAAAGGCGCTTGTTCCCGAGCCACATCGCGCGGCGGGCGCGCACAAAAAAGCCCCATCCGGCAAAACTGCCAGGCGGGGCTTTTTGTGTGTTGCAATGAGCGTCAGGCGACGTTCATGGTCTTGTGCGTCTCGATCAGGTGCGCCACCACACCCGGATCGGCCAGAGTGGAGATATCACCCAAGCCGTCGTATTCCGCCGTGGCGATCTTGCGCAGGATGCGGCGCATGATCTTGCCCGAACGGGTTTTCGGCAGCCCCGGCGCCCACTGGATCACGTCCGGCGAGGCAATCGGGCCGATCTCCTTGCGCACCCAGTTCTTCAACTCCAGGCGCAGGGCTTCGCTGGTTTCTTCGCCGGCATTCAAGGTGACGTAGACATAGATGCCCTGCCCCTTGATGTCGTGTGGCACACCCACCACCGCCGCCTCGGCGACTTTCGGGTGAGCAACCATGGCGCTCTCGATCTCGGCGGTGCCCATGCGGTGGCCGGAAACGTTGAGCACGTCGTCCACCCGACCGGTGATCCAGTAGTAGCCGTCCTCATCGCGACGAGCGCCGTCACCGGTGAAGTACATCCCGCTGAAGGTCTTGAAGTAAGTGTCGACAAAACGGTCATGGTCGCCGTACAGCGTACGAGCCTGGCCCGGCCACGAATCGAGGATCACCAGGTTGCCTTCGGCGGCGCCTTCGATCAGGTTGCCGAGGTTGTCCACCAGCGCCGGCACCACGCCAAAGAACGGACGCGTGGCCGAACCCGGCTTCAACGCCGTGGCGCCTGGCAGCGGGCTGATCAGCACGCCACCGGTCTCGGTCTGCCACCAGGTGTCGACGATCGGGCAACGCTCCTTGCCGACGTTCTTGTAGTACCAGTCCCAGGCTTCCGGGTTGATCGGCTCGCCCACCGAACCCAGCAGGCGCAGGCTGCTGCCATCGGCGCCTTCGACGGCGGCAGTGCCCGAGGCCATCATTGCGCGGATCGCGGTCGGCGCGGTGTAGAGAATATTGACCTTGTGCTTGTCGATCACCTTGGCCACTCGGGTGACGTCCGGGTAGTTCGGCACGCCTTCGAACAGCAGCGTGGTCGCGCCATTGGCCAATGGGCCGTAGACGATGTAGCTGTGGCCGGTAACCCAGCCCACGTCGGCGGTGCACCAGTAGATGTCACCGGGCTTGTAGTCGAATACGCGTTCATGGGTCAGCGCCGCGTACAGCAAGTAACCGGCGGTGGTGTGCTGCACGCCCTTGGGCTTGCCGGTGGAACCGGAGGTGTAGAGGATGAACAGCGCTTCCTCGGCGCCCATCTCCTTCGGCGCGCAAACGGTGCCAGCCACTTTCATCAGGTCTTCGTACCAGATGTCACGATGCTGGTTCCACTTGATGTTGCCCGACGTGCGCTTGCACACGATGACTTTCTGGATGCTGCTGGTTTCCGGGTTGGTCAGCGCGTCATCGACGTTGGCCTTGAGCGGGATCTTCTTGCCGGCACGGATGCCTTCGTCGGCGGTGATCACCACCTTGGATTTGCAGTCGATGATGCGGCCGGCCAGGGCTTCCGGCGAGAAGCCGCCGAACACCACCGAGTGGATTGCACCGATCCGGGTGCAGGCCAGCATGGCGACCACGGCCTCGGGAATCATCGGCATGTAGATCGTCACCACGTCGCCGCGGTGCACGTCCTGGCCGCGCAGGGCGTTGGCGAACTTGCAGACTTCTTCATGCAGTTCGCGATAAGTGATGTTGCGGCTCTCGGACGGGTCATCGCCCTCCCAGATGATCGCAACCTGATCCCCGCGCTCTTCCAGATGACGGTCGAGGCAGTTGTAGGAAACGTTCAAGGTGCCATCGGCAAACCACTTGATGTCGACATGGTGATCATCGAACGAGGTCTGTTTCACCGTGGTGAAAGGCTTGATCCAGTCGAGGCGCTTGGCCTGCTCGCGCCAGAAGCCATCGGGGTTGACGACCGACTGCTGGTACATGGCCTTATAGGTCGCCTCGTCAGTCAGCGTACTGGCCGCAACCTCGGGACGAACGGGATACACAGAAGCCGCACTCATCTTTCTTACCTCGGTGACAATAGTTGTTTTTGTATGGTTCCGTTGTAGCTTGGGGCGGGCCTATAGAACCATTCGACGATGGTAGTAACAAGTCCCTACAAAATGTCGGTACTAACCTGCAAATCCGCCTGAAGATATCTTCATGTGGGAGCGAGCCTGCTCGCGAAGGCGTCCTGTGAACCAACATCAATCCAACGGGTAATCACCCGATTATTACCAGATCAACCAACAGTGTTTATCAAAACCAAGTCTGTTTACCCCTCCCCTCGCCTCCTAAAATCAACCCCGCCAACCGGCAAACCCGATTGACGCAACACAGCCCCCACGAAGGCCGTTGATCCAACTTCCAACACTTGCTCCACACGCAGCCCCAAAAAGGCTGCGTGACCCCACTCGACCTCAAGAAAGGTGAAATACAGATGAAAGCTTTATGGGTTCTGGTCCTTGGCAGCCTTTGCGCCACCGCCATGGCGGATGAGGCCCCGACCGATGTCGCACAGCAAAAACCGGCGATCGAGGAGTACACCTATTCCACCCACCTGGACATCGCCAAAGTCATTTCCATGAGCACCATCCCGAATGTCTGCGAAGTGGTCCCGGCAAAAATGGAATATGAAGATTCCAAGGGCCAGCGCCACATCATGCGCTACAGCGTCATGGGCACCGGCTGCTCCAACGGCTGATCACAACTGGCAGTTTCCATGGCCCGATTTCGATCGGGCCTGGTTGTGTCTGGAGCCACCAAAAACCGCCAGCAAACACAACATGTAGTGCAAAACGGCAAAAATCGATCACTTTCTGATCAAAAAAGCCCGCCATCCGATCCAGGCAAAAAAAATCTTCAACGGTCAAAGCCTTGTAAACCCTCGCTCCCATGCGGGTATGCCCCCCGCGACCTCTTCTGTGAGCTATTTCGCCGCACCACGTAGGCAAAAAAGTCCTTATAATGCCGCCTTAAACGGGCCTGCAATATCCCCTTACAGGGATCAAAGCCAACCTGAAGCCTGCGTAACGGCCGACCATGCCGATGCGTGCAAGCCGCTTCAGTACAACCCGTACATTTTTCTGTTTATTGCCTGCGTCAGCTGCTGCAACAAACGACTTTCCAAGATCCACCGCGGCCAGTAGGCCTTTCAATGGGCATCTGGCCCTCACGCAGGAGACGACACGTCATGCTGAGCTGGGACGAATTCGACAAAGAAGACGACGGCGAAGTCGCGGTAAAAGGCGCCAACGCCGGCCACGCTTCTGAAGCCAACATGGACCGCCTCGACAGCGCCGGCGGTGCCGCCGCGCTCGAAGCCCGCGCCGTGACGGCCAGCGACTCGGCCGCGATCATTCGCGCCAAGGCCGCCCTCGACAAACTCGACGTCGCCGAAGGCCTCGCCGAACTCGAAGGCGCCTCCGCCCGTGTCGCCGTCGATGAAAAGCGCATGATCAACTGCCGCGCCGACCTCAACCAGCTCGTGCCTTTCAAATACGACTGGGCCTGGCAGAAGTACCTGGACGGCTGCGCAAACCACTGGATGCCGCAAGAAGTCAACATGACCGCCGACATCGCCCTCTGGAAAAACCCAGAAGGCCTGACCGACGACGAACGCCGCATCGTCATGCGCAACCTGGGCTTCTTCTCCACCGCCGACTCCCTGGTTGCCAACAACCTGGTCCTGGCCGTGTACCGCCTGATCACTAACCCGGAGTGCCGCCAGTACATCCTGCGCCAGGCCTTCGAAGAGGCGATCCACACCCACGCCTACCAGTACTGCATCGAATCGCTGGCCATGGATGAAGGTGAAATCTTCAACATGTACCACGAGATCCCATCGGTCGCGAAAAAAGCCGCCTGGGGCCTGAAATACACCCGTTCGATCTCCGATCCGAAGTTCGAAACCGGCACCCCGGAAACCGACAAAGAGTTGCTGCGCAACCTGATCGCCTACTACTGCGTCCTGGAAGGCATCTTCTTCTACTGCGGCTTCACCCAGATCCTCTCCATGGGCCGCCGCAACAAAATGACCGGCGTCGCCGAGCAGTTCCAGTACATCCTGCGCGACGAATCCATGCACCTGAACTTCGGCATCGACGTGATCAACCAGATCAAGATCGAAAACCCACACCTGTGGGATGCGGAAATGAAGGAAGAAGCAACCCAGATGATCCTGCAAGGGACCCAACTGGAAATCGAATACGCCCGCGACACCATGCCTCGCGGCGTACTGGGCATGAACGCGGCGATGATGGAGGACTACCTCAAGTTCATCGCCAACCGTCGCCTGTCGCAGATTGGTTTGAAGGAAGAGTACCCAGGGACGACCAACCCGTTCCCTTGGATGAGCGAGATCATGGACTTGAAGAAAGAGAAGAATTTCTTTGAGACTCGGGTGATTGAGTATCAGACGGGTGGGGCTTTGAGCTGGGATTGATTTCTAGTCCTCGTTGCACCATCAGCATTTAATTAAAAACCCCGTGAAAACGGGGTTTTTAGTTTTCTAGGGGAGCAAAACTGCGTTTAGCTCTGAGACTGTAACGCTGTCTTTGCCCTACGCAAAACTCAGAATCGTTCCGTATTGACGCCGTATCGCCTCGTTACCTATCTTAGTCGCAGGTGCCTAAGAAACGCCCAACGTAGTAGCTAATCGCCAAGCATAGAACCGCGTACTGTCTAAGGACATTTGCAATTCTGTGTGGAGAAGAAGCTAGTTGGGGTTTCTTACATCCTCTACGTCGGGCTCGCGCCGCTAACCTTCTAACGTAGAGGTCGTCATGCCCACAAAAACGCAGCTCTGTTCTCCGTGCACCTCGGAGACCCATCATGCCTGATGCTTACACTCCGGCGGTTTTCACCCGTCATAGCCTCCATCTTCATGCCCTGCTTCTGGAGAACCAACCTTGGTTCTGCGCTCGCGACCTCGGACGGTTAATGGGTGTGCATCTGAACGACCGCATGGTCACCAAATTGGATGAGGACCAGCGACACGCCCTGCTGATTCGTTATCACGGCCAACCTGAAAAGCGGCTAATGCTCAGCGAGTCCGGCGCGTATGCCCTACTGGTTTATCACTACGCGCCGGGAAATCGCTTGCTGCGTGAATGGCTAACGCATCAAGTCGTACCGGCCCTGCGTGACGCCCAGGCATCAAGCGATACCGAGCGGCCGATGCTGAGTGTTCTGTACTGGCCGGAGATGTCCTTGAGCCTGTTGCATTGGCAAAACGACGGCTGGATTCGACTTCGGGACATGCCATATTTGTTGCTCAATCGGACTTGGGGGCGGTCAGGTACAGCTAAACCTTGGTGGCGTCGGCTGGTGGAGGTATTTCACGTATCCGGACAATCGATGCCCTAGAAACACCGAGACGAAAGCGCGGCTTTTTCTGTAGGAATTTTCGTAGACAACCGTAATGGCCACTCAGTATCGTCCGAGGGTTTTTCAACCCTCGGCGACTGTATGGATACCTCAAAGGAAAAAAGTAACTGGAGCGACGAAGAGCTCGAGGCTTCGGTTGATGCGTACTTGAAGATGTTGGACCGCGAGTTAAACGGCCAGAGCTTCAAGAAGTCGGTGCAAAACCAGCTTTTACGCGACGGGCCGCTGAACAAGCGTAGCCCTGCGTCGATTGAATATCGCATGCAAAATATCTCTGCGGTGCTTGAGCAAATGGAGTTGCGGCGAATTACCGGCTACATGCCCGCCAAGAATATTGGTGCGGGTGTGGCTCAGCGAATCCGCAAGGTGCTTACCAATAAGGTGCTGCCTGGGACGGCCGAGCCTGCTCCAACCGCCGATCATAAGACGTTGATCCGCCGGACCACCAAGCTGCAAAAGAATGGACTCAAGATCGAACCGTTAGGAAACCCGAATCCGCAACAAGTCAGTACAATCACGACGTCTTACGTTCGGGATCCCAAAGTCCGGGCGTGGGTTGCTGAGTTGGCTAAAGGAGTTTGCGAAGGTTGCGGTCAAAACGCACCGTTCGAGGTGGATGGTTTGCCGTTTCTTGAAGTGCATCATGTGAAGCATCTGGCTCAGAACGGGTCGGACAGCATTACTAACGCGGTTGCGCTATGTCCGAATTGCCATCGGCGTTGTCATCTTGCCAGTGATAGAGAGGCATTTACTTTGTCGCTGTATAAGAAGGTTGATCGTTTGGTCGTTGAGTGACAAAACGCTCAGTTGGGTTGGGGCTGCTACGCAGCCCAGCGGGAGCAAGCTCCCTCGCCACGGGTACTGGCGTTAAGGCGACAGGCAAGCATGATCCAGTGAAGATTTCTCCACCTACTCGGTCGCGCCCTTGTCGCCATCCTTGGCCTTCGTACCGAGCTGTGCTGCGGTTTTGCGTTTAGGATTGGCACCGCGAACGGGCATTGGGGAAGTCGTTTTTTGCGGCTTGGGCGGCGGCGTGTAAAGGGTCGTGGCAGACTTCGTCAGCCCCAGGCGCAGCCCGAATTTCCTCAAGATGGCTTCGATGGTGCTAAGGGTTGGATTACCCTTGTCCTTCTCGATCTGGTACAGGGCCTTGGTCGACATCTTGCACATGGCTGCAAAGGTTTCCTGATCCAGGCCAGTCACCTCAAGCCGTAGCCGGCGAATAGCGGTTCCCAGGGTTTCGATCCCCGTCACATGCTGCATGACGATGTTGTCAATGAGCTCCCTGCGCCGTTCGTTGGTGTTCTCTTTCATCGCAGCCCCCATGCAACCAGGCGCTTATCCAAATTGTTCAGCGGAATAGACTGAGCGAGCCTCACTTCATCAGGAAGATCGACCAGCAGATCCGGTAACGCTCTGAATGTCTCGGCGGCTCCGAGCAGACGCTCAAAGAGCACGTCAGGGCTGACCAAGTCTTGGAAGCCACTGCAGATCACTTCCCAGTTTGGACTTCCCATATGCTCGGCCTTCCATTTGGTTACCCGAGTGACGCCTTCCGGATCGAGAACCATCGGTGCAAGATCATAGATCGGCGCCAGTTCGAATTTGTCCCGATACCTGAAGATGGCCGTGTTGCGCCCATGGTTGTCCGAATTCCCCAGGATACGATTCAACAGATCACGGCGGAGGTATTCAAATAACAGTTCCTCAAGCTCACCTTCCTGCCCATTCGTACGCCACAGATGGATCAGTCGGCTGAGCACATCCTCATGATTCATTCTCGAACCAGGCTCAGTGTTCTCACACACTGAATAAATCGACTCGATCGGAATCCTCTCTACCACCCCGTTGGCGACTCGCCGATCAAAGCGTGGCATCCACAGGCTTGGCTTATCGGCTTCCTCAAGTACCAGTTCATTTGTAGATATGGTGCTCAAACCGAGTTGGGAGATCGCTTTGTAGTAGTGGTACTCGGCCCTAAGGATGTTCTTGTCGCGCTCAGTAGCTTGGTTGCGAGCAAATTTCACCAACCAATGGCGACGCGCAAGCTCATCAGAAAGCATCGCGTCGGCATAAAGAGCGCCATTCTCATCCTCGACCATAATCAGCTTCGGAGCTTCCCCCTGAGCCCCCGTAGCACCGCCTAACGCAGCACCAGACTCATAGGCGTATTCGAGAAAATCATTGGTTCGGCTTACGACTTCTTTGCGCGCAAAGGCCTCCTTTCGAGTTTGATCGATATGCTCAAAAGACTCCTTTACCCGTAAATGTCCAATGGGTGAAGGCGTGCAGCGACTCAGGAGGAAAAAGCTCATGTCCATGCCGTCAGGCTTATCCCCACCGAATCGTTTTTGCAGAGATTTACGAGCAGCACCGGCCGGTATGATGTCGTAGACAAATGGCGGATAGCCTTTGCTATCGATAGCGTCCCAGCTCAGCGGAAGGTTTACGCTGATGGCGGGTTCAAACGCCGTATCCAGCCTATGGATGAAATGGAGCAAATAATGCTGGTCATAAGCTACGCTGCATCGCGACTCTTCAACCTTCTGAGCGTTCGACACAGTGAAGACCACAGCATCGTGCCACCGGCCGTCAACGTAAGTCTGGATCGTAAGGTGCTCTGACATTTCCATCAACCGGAACTATGATGCCGGTTAGTCTCGTTCAAATTCCATATACCAGCAATATAATTCCGATTACCGGCAGGGCCCTACGCACAATCGGTATTATGATGCCGACTCCGCTTACCCCTGGACTGCAGAACGAGGGCCGCTCCGCAGCCCAGCGGGAGCAAGCTCCCGCGCCACGGGTTTCGGGGCATCGGCGGATGGCAGGCTTGATGACCGGGTTCGGGATAGGGCATCGCGAGCAGGCTCGCTCCCACAGAGGTTTGTGGTGCGTTGAAACTTTGGGTGCAGCCCGCCGCGTCCTTCGGTATTAATACACTTCCTCTCACGGACCCGAGCCTCGATGAAATTCGACACCGCCTACTGCCTCAGCCTTGATACCAAGCTTTCGATCTATGACGTTCGGGATCTGAATTTCGACGAGACCATGGCCTTCGATTCGGCCAAGGAGCGCTTTCAGTGCCCCAACGATGCCTGTCGGGCGGCGTTTGATGAGGAGAATCGGCTGACGACGCTCAACGCCAAGAACGTCAATTACATCCGCACGCCGCATTTCAAGAATCAGCCTACGACCCGGCATATCGAGGGCTGTCCTTATGTCAGTCCGAAAACGCCGGGGCTGGATGTAGAAAGTGGCGAGGCGGAAACGGATGACCACCGCGAGGAGCATTTTCCGTCGGAGCTGTTGCTGACTCGGCGTCAGTATGTGCGTAAGCCGTCCGAGCCATCGAAGGATGTTGACGCGACTCGGCCTACGCCTCCTTCCTTATCTTCCCACGGTGATAACGCTCATTCCGCTCAGGACTCGACACCGGACAAGACCAGTGTCTTCGCCCATCCGGTGGAGTGTTTCGTCTCGAATTTCGCGGACAAGGATTTGCTCAAGCGCATGCCGCTGAAGATTGGCGAGCACACGGCGCCCTATGGATCGTTCTTCAAGAAGATCGAGTACCTGCAGGACAACAAGGGCTTGATTTACTGGGGCAAGATCAAGGAGATCAAGGATTACACGCTGAGCTTTCGCATCGATTTCGAAGCAAAGGTCTGGTTCAAGCAGCCGGACGAGACGAAGAAGAAGCCTTACTCGGTCAACGTTTACCTGAGCAAGAAGCTCATCGACAACTACCGCAAGCGCAAGGCATTCCTGGCAGAGATCAAGCACGCCATCGACAGTGACGCGCCATTGTATTGCTTCTTTTATGGCGTGACGCCGGAGTTGAAGCAGGTGCCGAGCAAGAAGAACCCCGAAGAAACGTTCGGGGTGTTCAGTGCCAATATCGAGAACCTGGATCACTTCATTGTTCGGGAGGCGCCGGGGTTGGCTGAAGACTGATCCGGTTCCAGGCCCACACAGACCTGCGGGTCAGCTTGGATGATGCCGTCTTTTCGCATACTGGTCCTGCGGCTCGGTCTCTTCGCCCCAATCCAGTTCATAAGGCTGACGAACCACGATACTCATTCCACGTAGCGTTTCCTCGCTCAAGGCGGACAACTCAGCCTCGGTCAACAAGTCGTGCATGACCATAAGCGCCAAGCACATTCGTGCGCTTGACCGACTGAAATGGTTAAAGGCGTTGGCAAGGTCTTTGTCGCGGTCACGAATCAGCCTATAGAGCTTCAGATATCGTGCGTGTGCCGAAAGCCCTCCCGCTCGCTTATCGTCGTGGCGACAGTCAGCACGCCTTGGCAAAAACGTTCCAGTGCCAAGTCGCGCAGCCCTTTGAATATTTTCCAGTCTTTCTCTGGGATAGGCATATGCATAAACGACTCCTCTCAACCAGGCGGGGGTGAACCTACACCCTGTTGCATGTTCATCGCCCAATTCTAACCACTGAACATCCCGATCAGCACCAACATCAACAATCCCACATACACCCGCGCATGAACCTCATCCGGTATCCGCCCGATCCACGGCGTTGCCAGACGGATACCCAGTAGCGCGCCAAGTGTGAGCACAGCGAAAGCCATCAAGTCGACGTAACCGACAAACCATGGCCCTAAATCAAACTCGGTAAACCCGGCCATGACCATGTAGGTCAGCGTGCCAACCACCGCAACCGGCAAACTCAACGGGTTAGCCATGGACGTCGCGCGGGACATGTTCAGCCCGCAACGGCGCAGTAACGGCACCGTCATGACGCTACCACCCACGCCCAGGAAAGTGGCGATGGTGCCGATGCTGATCCCGCCCGCCGAGACCTCTGCCCTGCCCAATCGCCGTGGGATCACAGCGTCAGACGGTGTCAGAAAACCACGTCTGAACAAGCAGTCCAGTATGGTCACGCCCAAATAAACGATGAACGCATACCGAATGACTTCGCTGCTCGCCCACATCGCGGCAACGGCGCCGACGACAGCGCCCAGGCCGATGAAGCCGCCCAACGGCCATACATAATGGCGAATGATGTTGCCAACGCGGTGATGCTTCACGGTGGCGATCAGTGCGTTGACGATCATCACGCAGGTCGAGGTGGCCACGGCAATGTGCATCGCCGATTGGCCGACTGGGTCGTCGGCACCGTGGCTGGCGGTAAGCATGCGGTACAGCAAGGGCACCACGACGAAGCCGCCGCCGAAGCCGAACAGCACGGCGGTGACGCCACTCAGGCAGCCGAAACAGGCAAGCAATACATAGAACATCGAGACGAATCCGGGGAATGAAAAGGCCTTCACCATAGGGACGCGACGCTTGGCCCGCTGTAGCAAACAAGCCAATAATGTTCGCGTTTACGCCAATCGTGGATGCCCCGCCAATGCGCAACAGTTCGATCGATTTATTGGATGCGACACCCAGGGCCGTCGTGGCCATCGGCACCGATTACGCTCACGGGCAAGTGCTGCCGTTGCATCGCCATCGCCGCGCGCAGTTGCTCTATGGCGCCACCGGGGTGATGCAGGTCAGCACGGCGGACGGCAATTGGGTGGTGCCGCCGCAACGGGCGGTGTGGATTCCGCCGGGGGTCGATCATGAAGTGCTGATGCTGGGCGTGAGCACCCGCAGCCTGTACATCGAACCAGCCGCGGTAACGACCATGGACATGCGATGCCAGGTCATCAGTGTGTCGCCCCTCATGCGCCAGTTGCTGATGGAGGCCGTCGAGCTTGCGCCGGACTACGACGAGGCTGGTCGGGACGGGGCGTTGATTCATCTGCTGCTACACGAGTTGCTGCGCAGCACCCACCTGCCACTGCACCTTCCGCTGCCCAAGGATCCTCGCCTGCTCGGCCTGTGCCAGGCGTTCCTGGAACACCCCGACGCCCATGCCTCGCCCGTGGAGTGGGCGGCGCAATTGCATATCAGCCTGCGCTCATTCAATCGCCTGTTCAGTCGGCAGACCACGCTGAGTTTCAGCCAGTGGCGGCAGCAGGCGTGTGTGATGTCGGCGTTGGCCCGCCTGGCGGAAGGGAACTCAGTGACGCGCATCGCCCTGGATCTGGGCTACGACAGCCCCGCTGCATTCTCCACCATGTTTCGCCGGGTACTGGGTCACGCGCCGAGCGCCTGGCTGGAGAAGACCGCCGGTCATTGATCAAAAAAATGGGATTGATCGGGATTCAAAACAACTGTACAAAAACACAGTATTTTTGAATTCACAGCTTTGGAGCATCCCATGGCCTCTCTCGCAATCAAAACCACCCTGGAACGCATCGCCGTCTATCAATTCACCCCTGCCCACAGCGCACAGGCCCGAGCCATGCTGGGGTGGAGTGTCGAAGAGCTGTCCCATGAATCCGGGGTCTCGGTCCAGGCCATCCGACGTTTCGAGGCGGGCGGCGAGTTGCTCGATGTCACCCGCCTGGCCCTGGCGTTTCGCCTGGAGGCCGAGGGCCTGGTGTTCTTCCCCGGCTTCGCACCGGGGCGAGGCATGAACATCAAGGGCGCGACACCGGACCCGATGGGGCGGTCCGATTATGCAATGATCGAATAAAATCTACAGTGCTGGCGCTAGGCGATACCGGCCCGGTCCTGGTACGCCGAGGGTTCCACGTCCAGCCACCAGGCGCGACCCCGTTGCGGTTGCGCCAGGTTGAAGGCCTCGCCCATTTGTGGCGTGGTGATGCTGACGTTGCGCTCCCAGGCCAGGGCCAGGATGCGGTCGAAAGGCTCATACCAAGCGTGCATCGCCAGGTCGAACGTGCCGTTGTGGATCGGCAGCAGCCAGCGGCCCTTCAGGTCGATATGTGCTTGCAGGGTCTGCTCCGGCTGCATGTGGACGTGGGGCCAGTCGACGTTATAGGCGCCGGTTTCCATCAGCGTCAGGTCAAAGGGGCCGTATTGCTCGCCGATGCGTTTGAAACCGTCGAAGTAACCGGTGTCGCCACTGAAGAAGATCCGCGTGGCGCCGTCGATCATGACCCAGGACGACCATAAGGTGCTGTTGCTGTCGAACAGGCCGCGTCCGGAAAAGTGCTGGGATGGCGTAGCGATGAACTCGATACCGGCCACCTCGGTGCCTTGCCACCAATCCAGCTGACGCACCTTGCTGGCATCGACGCCCCATTTGATCAGGGTGTCGCCCACGCCAAGGGGCGCGAGGAAGTGCCGAGTCTTCGCCGCCAGCTTGAGGATGGCCTGATAATCGAGGTGGTCGTAATGATCGTGGGACAGGATCACCGCTTCGATCGGCGGCAATTCTTCCAGGCTGATGGGCGGCTGGTGAAAACGCTTCGGACCGGCCCACTGCACGGGTGAGGCACGCTCGGCGAACACCGGGTCGGTCAGCCAGAACTTGTCTCTCAGCTTGAGCAACACCGTGGAATGGCCAAGGCGGAAGACGCTGTGGTTCGGTGCGGCCAGCAGAAAGTCCCGGGTCAGCGGCTTGACCTCGATGGTGCCTGCGGGCCGTGTGGTTCGCGGCTTGTGAAAAATCATGTTCCAGATGACGCGCAGGGTCGTACCGAATCCTTCGCGCGGAGTGAAGGCATGATTGCGAAACTTGCCTTGCTCATGCCGTGATGAGGGGTTGTCGGTGCGAAACGAGGGAGTGGTCATGGTGCGATAACTCCAAGGGCGTCAACGCAGATGCGCTTCGCCGTCGTGGGACGCTGGATGGCCGCTGCATACACGCTCAGCCGTTTGGCAAATAAATTACACCGCACGGTGTAGTTTCTAGATTGCATGAATCCCGGGAGCAAGTAAACTTCCGAGTGTAAGTTCTCCCTTTCCAGCCGACGATTGCCCATGACCGTACCGCAGCGCCTTACCGAGCGAAAACGCGAAGCTATCCTCCAGGCCGCGATTGCCGAATTCCGCAGCAGCGGCTTCGAGATCACCAGCATGGACAAGATCGCGGCGACCGCGGGGGTGTCCAAGCGCACGGTGTATAACCACTTCCCAAGCAAGGAAGAGCTGTTCGCCGAGATTCTCAATCGGTTGTGGAACAGCATCACGGCGGAACAGCTCACGCCCTACAATTCGCAAACACCACTGCGCGATCAGCTGCGAACGCTGCTCCACGCCAAACTGCAGATGCTGGCCGACGAGAATTTCCTCGACCTGGCGCGCATCGCCATCGCCGCTACGATTCATTCCCCCGAGCGGGCCCAGGACATGGTTGCGCGCATGGGCGAGCGTGAAGAAGGCCTGACCGTCTGGGTTCGCATGGCCCAGGCCGATGGCCGGCTGAAACCCGTCGACCCGGCATTTGCGGCCCAGCAGATGCACGGGCTGATCAAGACGTTCGCTTTCTGGCCGCAGATTTCCATGGGCCAACCAAGCCTGGCGCCCCATGAACAGGCGCGGGTGATCGAATCGGCACTGGACATGTTCCTCGCCTGCTACCAGCGCTGAACCTCAGTTCAGCCGCAGATTGCGCCCCAGCTCGTCAAACAGCGTCACCACCGAGCGCAACGCGCGGCAATCCGGCCGGGTCAGCAACCAGAGCGCCGTGTCATATCCGGCCAAGGGCTCGCCAATGGGCGTCAGGCCCTGGTTGCCATCGATCAGGAAATCCGGCAGCGCCGCAACGCCCAGACCGGCTCGCACCAGTTCAGTCACAGAAAGCATGCTGTTGCAGCGATAGGCAGGCACCACGCCAGGCAAGTGCTGGCGGCGCCAGGTCACGGTGGGGTGATCCGGCAGGAAATCGTCCGGCGCGATCCAGGTCATGGCGGCCAGGTCCTCCGCATTGGCCGAGGACAAATACGTGGCGCCGGCACATACCCGGTAAACCACCGGGCCCAGGTTTCGACCCACCAGATGCTCCGGCGGCGTGCGGGTCAGCCGCAAGGCAATATCCGCATCGCGACGGCTCAGGTTGGCGAAGTCGTTCGTGGTGCTCAGTTCCAGGGTCAACGCCGGATAGGCGGGCATGAACCGCGCCAACGCGGGCAGGAGCAATGCCTGCAGCACCGAGTCGGTACAGGTCAGGCGTACTGTGCCGCTGACCACGTTGCCGCCCTGCTCCACCCCGACACGCGCGGCTTCCAGCGCCTGCTCAGCGCGCTCGGCCTGCTCGGCCAATGCCTGCGCGAGGCTCGTGGGTAAATATCCGGAACGGCTTTTCTCGAACAAGGGCTGGCCCAGGGCCGCTTCCAAACGGCGCACCGAGCGGAAAACCGTCGACACATCCACCTCCAGCAGCCGCCCGGCCCGGGCCAGCGAGCCGCCACGGACCAGCGCCAGGATCAGGCACAGGTCGGGATATCCCAGTCGATATTGCGTCGCTGCATTGAACACTTGGGTAAACGCCAATATTGATTGCGTGAACGCCAATCTATAGTGGCGAACAGGAATCAACAAGCGGCGAGACTCTCATGGAAAAAAAGCGTCCCATCCACATCGCCCTGGTAGGCGATCATGACCCGCAAATCACCGCTCACCAGGCGATCCCCCTCGCACTTGAGCTGGCTGGCGAGCAAACCGGCTGTGACATCGGTTTCCAATGGCTGGCCACCGATCTCATCGTCGATGACACGCTGCTTTATGACTTCGATGGCATCTGGTGCGTGCCCGGCAGTCCTTACCGGAACGAAAGCGGTGCCTTGCGGGCCATCCGTTTTGCCCGCGAACAGCGGCGCCCTTTCCTCGGCACCTGCGGTGGTTTTCAACATGCCGTACTGGAATATGCCCGCAATGTGTTGGGTTGGGCCAACGCCGCCCATGGCGAAACCTCTCCAGAGGCGGAACGGGCGCTGCTGACGCCGCTGAGCTGCGCCTTGATCGAAACCATCGACAGCCTTCAGCTCGAAGTGGATTCGCTGATCGCCAAGGCTTATGGCTGCGCGACAGCGTTCGAGGGTTACCGTTGCCGCTTCGGGGTCAATCCGCATTTTGAACAGGATTTGCTGAATGAGCACTTGCACGCCGTGGCCCGAGATTCGGCCGGGGACCTGCGGGCCGTGGAGCTGCGCGATCATCCGTTTTTTGTCGCAACGCTGTTCCAGCCTGAACGTGCCGCGTTGGAAGGCCGGGTGCCGCCGCTGGTCAAAGCGTTTGTCGAAGTCTGCGCGAGGAAAATGCCATGAACGGCCATTATTACGCAGTGATCTTCACCTCCCTGCGTACCGAAGGGGACCAAGGCTACGCCGAAGCCGCCGAACGCATGCTGAACCTTGCCCGAGAGCAGCCCGGATTCCTGGGCGTCGAATCGGCCCGTGGCGATGATGGTCTGGGAATCACCGTGTCCTACTGGCGCGATGAAGCAGCCATCCTGGCCTGGAAGCAGCATCCCGAACATAGCGCGATCCGTGAGCGTGGTCGCTCAACCTGGTACAGCCAATGCCATACGCGGGTGTGCAAGGTCGAACGGGACTATGCCTTCCAACGCCAAACCTGATGCCAGGAAACAAAACACAAAACCTGTGGGAGCGAGCCTGCTCGCGAAGGCGGTATGTCAGCCACCGCGATGTTGACTGACCCAACGCCATCGCGAGCAAGCTCGCTCCCACATTTTTCCCTGGCGTCCGCAGATTCATTGTCCAGCACAAACCTTGTGGGAGCGAGCTTGCTCGCGATAGCGGTATGTCAGTCACGGCGATGTTGACTGACCCAACGCCATCGCGAGCAAGCTCGCTCCCACACGGTTCTCGGTTCAGTTCAGATTTGGTAGCTCAACCTCCCACCATCTGCCGCACCGCTACGATTTCCGGCAAGTCTTGGCGGGCCATGTACACCCGCAGCGGTTCGGTGAGGTTGATCCGGTCTTCGATGTTCTGGTCCAGCAGCAGTTGGATTCGCTCGCGCTTGAGCGCCATGGCGCCATCTGCCGCAGGGGTCCAGACGAATTCGCAAGTGGGGATGATGCCGTCGGCGGCCACGTCCATGCCAAAGGAGTCTTCGCTGAAACGCACGATGTAATGGCCGGTCTTGCGATTCAGGCCAACGAAGCCCCTGAGCTGGTCCGCGGCCTGGCAGATGAGTGTCGAAGTGGTGCGCATGGTAAACCTCATGAATGCGTCCCGAGAGACGTCTGATCGATGGTTTACACGCAAGGCAGGCGAACAATGAGGTTTCCCTCTACCGGGGAAACTGGTGACCAAGGGTACTTCAAAGCGGCTCGAAAATGCGTGGGAAAATTCCTCTTGCATAGGTCAATGTCGGTATGGCGATAGCGTCCGCAGCGTTCAATTGTTAAAAGAGAGGTTTTACAGCCCCCACGAAAGGAACTCGAGCATGCCCGTCACCTTTACCCGTAGCGCGTTGATGTTGAGCCTGATGCTCGGTTTCGGCCCGGCACAAGCCGCCGAAGTGCCAAGTCCCAAGGCCCTGGCAACCCAGCAGGGCATCCCCCATCCTGCGGTCATCGCCCATCGCGGCGCCTCGTTCGATGCGCCGGAGTCCACCGCCGCGGCCTACAAGCTGGCCCGTGACCTGGGCGCTGATTATCTTGAGCTCGACCTGCAACGCAGCAAGGATGGCGTGCTGTTCGTCCTGCACGACGATAGCCTGCTGCGCACCACCGATGTCGCCACGAAGTTCCCCGAGCGCAAGGACAGCACCGCCAACGAATTCACCATGGCCGAACTCAAGACGCTGGACGCCGGCAGCTGGTTCAACGCGGCCTACCCGGAGCGTGCGCGTCCTGCGTTTGTCGGCCTGAAGATCCTGACCCTGGATGAAGTCATCAATATCGCCGAGGGCAACCCGCAACAGAAGCCGGGGCTTTACATCGAAACCAAGGAACCGAAGCTGTTCCCGGGCATCGAGCGCGACCTCAAGGACAAGCTCCAGGACCGCGGCTGGCTGAGCCCGTCCGGTTCCAAGCTGGCCAAGCGCGCCCTCGGTGTGGGCCAGGGCAAAGGCAAGGTGGTATTGCAGACCTTCGAAAAGAGCAGCCTGGAACTGCTGCACAAGGAAATGCCCAAGGTGCCGAAAATCCTGTTGCTGTGGGTCGGCGAAGGCAATATCGAGCCCAAGTCCAAGGTGCCGTTTGCCGAGTCCGGCGAGACCGACAAGGCGGTTTACTACGCGAAACAGGAGCCCAAGGACAAGGCCGAATTCGAAAAATGGGTCCAGTACGCCAAGGCCCAGGGCGCCATCGGCACCGGCCCTTCGGCAGCATTGACCCACGGCGGCAGCCAGAGTTATGCGGATCTGGTGAAACCCTGGATGAACCAGTACACCCACGATCAGGGTTTGCTGGTACATGTCTATACGGTGGATGAGCCGGTGGACTTCAAGAAAGTCATGGATGCCGGTGTGGACGGCATTTTCACCAACCGGGCCAGCGAATTGCTCAAGTACTTCAAACGTCCTGAAACAGGCAGCGTGACGCAACTTCTGCAGAAGAACGGTTACTGACGGACAGCAGCGGATCGGCGCATTCGCTGCAAGTTTTCCGAATTAAGGGTGAGTTAAGTTGCCAGAGATAATCTGAACCCACTTAAACGAATCAACCTTAACGACACCAAGGAAAGACAATATGAAAACTTTGACTGCCCTGTTCACCGCTGCCGCCCTGACCCTCACCGCCGGCCTGGCCCAGGCTGATGTACGAATCGACCAGGTTCCTCAGTTGGTCAAGGACGGCAAGATCAAGTCGCTGGAATCGATGAATGAAGAAGTCCTGAAGCTGCACCCGGGTGGCACGATCACCGACACCGACCTGGATAACCACTTCAACGGTTATGAATATGAAGTCGAAGTGCGAGACGCCAAGGGCCAGGAGTGGGATGTCGACTTTGACGCAACTACCGGTAAAGTCCTGAGCAACAAACAAGATACTTAATCAGTCGTATAAAGGAGCCGCGCAACTTCCGGGTTGCGCGGCTTTTTTGCATCCGAAGGTAAACCGCTGCTGACCCGCCAACCCAGTCCAACCGTCACAAAACCTTCAAACAACCCTGCAATGATGCCGCTAAGTGAACCTGTCATCGCCACGGCAGGCACTCCCGCCAGCGAGCCCGCATGAATCACAGCATCGATCAAAGCCACCGCGATCCGGATCTGTTCGGCCTGCTCTACGGGTTTCGCTTCCGCCCCGGCGAGCGCGGACGAGAGATCGATTCGGCCCAGGCCCTGCGATGCCTGCAGCAACCGGAGGACGCCGACGAATTCCTCTGGCTGCATCTGAACCTGGCTCATGCCGCTTGCGAGCGCTGGATGAAAAACCATCTGGCCTTGCCCGAGGAGTTTTTCGAAGCCCTGCACGAAGGCTCGCGCTCGACCCGCATCGAGCACGTCGACTCGGCCTTGCTGGCCGTGGTCAACGATGTGGTATTCAACCTCAGCAACCTGGTGTCGTCGGACGTGTCCACGTTGTGGGTTTGCGTTCACAGTCGGCTGATAATCAGCGCACGCCTGCAGCCATTGCACTCGGTGGACAAGCTGCGTTCGTCGGTCAAGGCTGGCGAGTGCTTCCGTTCGCCGCTGGAACTGCTCGTGCATCTGCTGCGCGACCAGGGCGAAGTGCTGACCCAGATCGTGCGCAAGACCAGCCTTAGCGTTGACCAGATAGAAGACCAGTTGCTGTCCTCGCGGGTGTCCAACAACCGCGCCGAACTGGGCAGCCAACGGCGGATACTGGTGCGCCTGCAACGCCTGCTGGCATTGGAGCCGGGTTCGTTGCTGCGTCTGCTCAATCGCCCGCCACAGTGGTTGCAGAAAGAAGACGTCAAGGAGCTGCGCAAATCCACCGAGGAATTCGCCCTGATCATCAACGACCTCACCGCGTTGGGCGAGCGGATCAAATTGCTGCAGGAAGAAATCGCCGCCAACCTCAATGAACAGAGCAACCGCACGCTGTTCACCCTGACCGTGGTCACGGTGCTGGCCTTGCCCATCAACATTATTGCCGGTTTTTTTGGCATGAATGTCGGCGGCGTGCCGCTGGCCGATGATGCGCACGGCTTCTGGATTCTCGTCGCACTGGTGGCGACGTTCACGCTGATCGCCGGACGCTGGGCGTTCCGCAAGCGCCGTGATTATTGAATCGATCCCTGTTTGCCGCTCGTATGAGCTTTTGTGGCGAGGGAGCTTGCTCCCGCTCGGCTGCGCAGCAGTCGTAAGTTTTTTCCTGATGCACCGCATTGAATGGCTAAGGGGCTGCTACGCAGCCCAGCGGGAGCAAGCTCCCTCGCCACAGGTGTCAATCAGGCCCTATTCCAAACGGTCAATGCACTCAAGCACTCAACCGCGCCGTCACTTCATTCAACTGCCCGGACAGCCCGTGCAGATCCCGGCTCGCCGCTTCGGTGCGCTGCACGTTGTCCAGGTTGGTGCTGGCGATGCAGGTGATTTCCGTCAGGTTGCGCGAGATGTCCTCGGCCACCGAGGTCTGCTCTTCCGCTGCCGTGGCGATCTGGCGGTTCATGTCGCGAATCGCTTCGACTGCCTGGGTGATGCGTTCGAGCATCTCGCCGGCCTGGGTCACCTGCTCGACACTTTCTTCACTGCGCGACTGCCCGCTTTCGATGGCTTGGGCTGCGTCCACCGCCCCGGTCTGGACGGTCTGGATGATCTGATTGATCTCGATGATCGACGAGGCCGTGCGCTGGGCCAGGCTGCGTACTTCATCGGCGACCACCGCAAAACCACGCCCCGCCTCACCGGCCCGGGCGGCTTCGATGGCAGCGTTTAGGGCCAGCAGGTTGGTCTGTTCGGCGATCCCGCGGATCACTTCCAATACCTTGCCGATGCGCCCGCTGTCGGCTTCCAGACGACGAATCACCGTGGCCGTGTTGGCAATTTCGCCACGCATCTGCGTGATGGTGTGGATAGTGCCTTGCATCACTTTCTCGCCCTGCTGCGCCGAATGATCGGCGTCATCGGCAGCGCGCGCCGCATCAGCGGCATGGCGGGCAACTTCCTGGGCGGTGGCGGACATCTCGTTCATCGCCGTCGCCACTTGATCGGTACGCTCGAATTGCTCGCTGGTGCCCTGGCTCATCAAGCTGGCAATGGCGTTCAACTCGCCGCTGGCACTGTCCAGCTCGGTGGCGCTGCGTTGCAGGCGGGTGAAGGTTTCGGCAAGGAAATCGCGCAGCGTGTTGGCCGCCAGGGCCAGGTCGCCCAGCTCATCCTGGCGCGTGCTGGTGACACGCTCGGCGAAACGCCCGCGGCTCAGTTGAGTCACGTACTCGATCAGCTTACGGATCGGCTGCACCAGGTTGCGGTTGACCAACCACAGACTCAGCAACCCGATCAGCACTCCCGAGACGAGCATGATCACCGTCCCCAGCAGGATCGTGCGATCGGCACCGGCACTGATCAGCGCCGACTGCTCATCGCCCAGTTTATGCAGCTCGACCACCAGCTCGCTCATCTGCTCGCTGGTCGCACGGTCCACGCCCTTGACCGCGGCATCACCTGCCGCCGCGTCGGCGCCCGCCGCAACATAGGCATCACGGCCCTTTTGATAGGCCGCGCCCAGTTGGTCATGCTCGCCCCGCAGGCGTTCGATGCGCGTCTTGATCTGCGCCGGAACACCCTCGTGTTTGATCAGGTCGCCAAGGATGCCCTGGACATCGCGTTGACGGTCTTCGAATTGCTTCCAGTATTTCTCCAGATCCGCCGGCTGCTTGCCACGCAGCAGCACGTTTTTCCATTCCTGGACTTGGACCTTGAATTGCAGGTTGGCCTCGTCGATCAATTGCGACGCACGCAACGGCCCGTCGATCAGGTTGCGATAATTCTGGATGCCATCGGAAAGGAAATGGAAGGACGCCAGGGCGATCAGCAGCATTGCCAGCAAGCTGCCGCTCAGCAACGCCAGAATCTGGGCTTTCAGGGATTTCTGTAAAAACATGGAGTCGATCTCTCGGCAAAAAGGACCGTCCGTGTCCAGGGTCCACTGTCGCAACTGAACGTGCGGGATATAGCATGCCATCGGCACGCATACCCCGTTCTTGAGCCTTGGCGACCACCGGTAACGGCGTCGTTTTCCGCGAGTGAACATGACCTGTCCGGACAACTCCTTTTGTCGCTCCGCCTGGATTTAAAAGTCTTTTTGTCATTTCTTCTGGGGTATCCTGCCCACGCTTTGTACAAGCGCGGATCTACCCGATCGATCAACAGACTTTGCGAGGAGCGCGAAATGCACGAGATTCCGAATCTCCCCTTCCCAAGCCTGCACGAACCTGAGCAGACGCCCACGCTACAAGCCGGGGGGCAACCCGACGCCCAGCAACCCGAGCCGCCGCAAGCCACTGAACGCCGCCAGGCCGACAGCGAAGACTGATACACCCGCATCAACAGACTGTGTGGAAAGCGCGCTAAGATGCGCTTTCCACACCGCCTGAATCCGAGCCCTGCACCATGACCGATGACACCTCCTCCTTCAGCCCGGCCCAGGCCAGCGTACTGATCGACACCGCCGAGAAAATGGTCGACATCTGGACCCGTCTCTCCCCCGAGAAACAAGCCGCCCTGCTGGCCCGCTTCGGCACGGAAGAAAATGCCCTGGCCGCTCTCGTCACCACGCATCTGGTCGCTGGCAAAACCCCTGGCGAAACGCCGTCCGGCAAATAGTTCTACTTTTCCAAGCTTCGCCCGCACGGTCGCCGTTATCATAAGCAGCCTATCTATCCAGCTGCCCCGTGGACCTTTCACCCATGCCAGATTCCCAGCGCCCCTTGGCGGTCACGCTGCAAGTCGTCTCCATCGTCCTGTTCACCTTCATCGGTTATCTGAACATCGGTATTCCCTTGGCCGTACTGCCCGGCTTCGTTCATGGCGAGCTGGGCTTCGGCGCGGTGATCGCCGGGCTGGTCATCAGCGTGCAGTATCTGGCCACCCTCCTCAGCCGGCCTTATGCTGGGCGCATCATCGACAACCTGGGCAGTAAACGGGCGGTCATGTTCGGCCTGGCCGGATGTGGCCTGAGCGGCGTGTTCATGCTGGTCTCGGCCTGGACCGCGGGCATGCCGGCCCTGAGCCTGAGCAGCCTGTTGATCGGACGCCTGGTGCTGGGCAGCGCGGAAAGCCTGGTGGGTTCAGGCTCGATTGGCTGGGGCATCGGCCGGGTCGGCGCGGCCAATACCGCCAAGGTGATTTCCTGGAACGGTATCGCCAGCTACGGCGCATTGGCGATCGGCGCGCCGCTGGGGGTCTGGCTGGTCAAGTCCCTGGGGCTGTGGAGCATGGGCGTCAGTATCATCCTGCTGGCGGTGCTCGGGCTGGCACTGGCCTGGCCGAAAACCGCAGCGCCGATCGTCACCGGCGAGCGCCTGCCATTCATGCATGTGCTCGGGCGCGTACTGCCCCATGGTTGCGGCCTGGCCCTGGGCTCCATCGGTTTTGGCACCATCGCCACCTTCATCACCCTGTATTACGCCACTCGGCATTGGGATAACGCCGTGCTCTGCCTGAGCCTGTTCGGTGCGAGTTTCATTGGTGCACGCTTGCTGTTCGGCAACCTGATCAACCGTCTCGGTGGCTTCCGGGTGGCGATCGCCTGCCTCTCGGTGGAAACCCTGGGCCTGCTGCTGTTGTGGCTGGCGCCGGATGCGCAGTGGGCCCTGGCAGGGGCGGCGTTGAGTGGTTTCGGGTTCTCGCTGGTGTTCCCGGCGCTGGGGGTGGAAGCGGTCAACCTGGTACCGGCCTCCAGCCGTGGGGCAGCAGTGGGCGCATATTCACTGTTCATCGATTTGTCGCTGGGCATCACCGGTCCGTTGGCCGGCGCGATTGCCGCGGGTTTCGGCTTTGCCTCGATTTTTCTGTTCGCCGCGCTGGCAGCCCTCGGTGGGCTGGCATTGAGCGTCTACCTGTATCGCCAGGCCCCTCGGTATCGCGAGGAGCGGGACAGGCACTAGAAGTCCACCTTGCCGCGCCCGGCCTTGATCGAGCCGCGCTTGGTCTTGGATTCGAGACGACGTTTTTTTGAACCCAGGGTCGGCTTGGTCGGACGGCGTTTCTTTTCGACCTTGGTGGCGCTGAGGATCAGCTCGACCAGGCGCTCCAGCGCATCGGCCCGGTTCTGTTCCTGCGTGCGGTATTGCTGGGCCTTGATGATCAATACGCCGTCGCTGGTGATGCGACTGTCGCGCAGGGCCAGCAGCCGCTCCTTGTAGAACTCGGGCAGCGACGAAGCCGGGATATCGAAGCGCAAGTGCACGGCGCTGGAAACCTTGTTGACGTTCTGCCCGCCGGCGCCCTGGGCGCGGATGGCCGTCAGCTCGATCTCGGCGTCCGGGATGTGCACGGTGTTGGAAATGACCAGCATGGAAAGCGTCCGGTGTCAGGCTCCACAGGATACCGCGAATTCCCCATCCACCCCCTGCCCTTTGGGAATGGTTGGGAACACAAACTCTGTGAACACTGCAGGACCAATGTGGGAGCGAGCCTGCTCGCGAAAGCGGTGGGTCAGTTGTAGTGATATTGACTGTACTGCCGCCTTCGCGAGCAGGCTCGCTCCCACAGGGGGGTTGTGTTTGGCGTTGAATAACAAACCCGGCACTTGGCCGGGTTTGTTTTACTGGCGAAAAACTTACTTGGCGGCAGCCGCCCCGGCCAGTTCATGCCGGGCACTGCGCTTGTTCTTGATCACGTAGCAGACCCACATGAACACCACCCACACCGGAATCGCGTAGACCGAAACCTGGATGCCCGGGATCAGCAGCATCACGCCGAGGATGAACACCACGAACGCCAGGCAGACGTAGTTGCCGTACGGGTACCACAACGCCTTGAACAGCGGCGTCTGGCGAGTCTGGTTCATGTGCTGGCGGAACTTGAAGTGCGAGTAACTGATCATCGCCCAGTTGATCACCAGAGTGGCAACCACCAACGACATCAGCAACTCCAGCGCATGCTGGGGGATCAGGTAGTTCAGCAGCACCGCCACCAGAGTGATCGCCGCCGAAGCGAGGATCGACCGCACCGGCACGCCACGCTTGTCGATTTTCGCCAGCACCTTGGGCGCATCGCCCTGCTCGGCCATACCCAGCAACATGCGGCTGTTGCAGTAGGTGCCGCTGTTGTACACCGACAGCGCGGCGGTCAGCACCACGAAGTTGAGGATGTGCGCCGCGGTGTTGCTGCCCAGCATCGAGAACACCTGCACGAACGGGCTGCCACTGTAGGCATCGCCAGAGGCGTTGAGGGTGGTCAACAGGCTGTCCCATGGTGTCAGCGACAGCAGCACCACCAGCGCACCGATGTAGAAAATCAGGATCCGGTAGATCACCTGGTTGATGGCCTTGGGGATCACGGTTTTCGGCTTGTCGGCTTCGGCAGCGGTGAAACCGAGCATCTCCAGGCCGCCGAAGGAGAACATGATGATCGCCATGGCCATCACCAGGCCGCTGACACCGTTGGGGAAGAACCCACCGTGGGACCACAGGTTGGTAACCGAAGCCTGTGGACCGCCGTGACCGCTGACCAGCAGGTAACTGCCCAGGGCGATCATGCCGACGATCGCTACCACCTTGATGATCGCGAACCAGAACTCAGCCTCGCCAAACACTTTGACGTTGGCCAGGTTGATCGCGTTGATGAGGATGAAGAACGCTGCCGCCGAGGCCCAGGTCGGGATGTCCGGCGCCCAGTAATGGATGTATTTGCCGACAGCGGTCAGCTCGGACATGCCCACCAGGATATAGAGGATCCAGCAGTTCCAGCCCGACAGGAATCCGGCGAAACCGCCCCAGTATTTGTGCGCAAAATGACTGAAGGAACCGGCCACCGGCTCTTCGACAATCATTTCGCCCAACTGGCGCATGATCATGAAGGCGATGAAGCCGCAGATTGCGTAGCCGAGGATCATCGACGGACCGGCTGACTTCAGCACCCCCGCCGAGCCGAGGAACAGGCCGGTACCGATTGCGCCACCGAGGGCGATCAGTTGGATGTGGCGATTTTTCAGGCCGCGCTTCAGCTCGCCTGAATGCGTATTTTCTACAACGGTCATGCGTCACCTATTTGTTTTTATCTGTGACGAAATCGGACCCGTCACGCTTGTGGCGTGGCGGAGTGAACAAGGCGGATAACCTTGAAAGTGCGTGGGTACGCGAAGGGTCACAGTAAAACGCGGCGCATTGTACACTGCAGTACCCTCGCTGCCAGACACCAGCAGACCAGCGTCTCACCCCGCACTTGAGGTCTGGCGCGCATCTGACCCTTCCCGCAGCCTTGAAACAAGCGCTGCGAAGTATCAAGAAACGCGTCAAGCCAAGCCACTCGGCAGTTTTTTCTTACAGCCCTTTCAAATGCCGATACCGGTTCGCTAGACCGGTCAAAACCGTCAGCATTCCTTTACAAGCCGTAACGCAAAATTTCCATGCAGGAAGTTTCCGAAGGATGACTGCAAATTGACGGTAGCTAGCTACCTAATAAAAAACCAACTCCAGCCGGCTGTTTTTTAATAGCTAATTTGTCGCGAAAAAATAGAACAAAAAGTTCAAACGAAAAAAATAAAATTTTTTTTTGCATTCCAAAAAACCCTCGACTAGGTTTTCAGCCACTTGCCCAGGCATCGTGCCGGCGAGTTTTTGCGGTGCCGATTCAGTTGGGTCCTGCCCGCCGGATCGGCCCGCGTTTTCCGCAAAAGTCATCTAGGAGATTCACTATGCAAGCACTGGACAAAGACTTGGGAAACCGAACTGCAACTGGATGAATGGTTCGAAGCACCGACCCATGAAGCCGCCGTTGAAATGATGCAAGCCGACGCCGTTGTGCCGTTCGGCACGGCAATGTGGCCTCTGTAAGCGCTACCCGGCGGAGCTGATCCGGCCGGTCGGCTCCGTCATTTGCCGCGAGGGACGCCACATCAATCGCCAAGGAAGAATAAGCATGGACACCCAACGAGCCATCTCCCATTTCCTTTACTACCTCGAACATCATCCCGCCCTGGCCGGCATCCAGCCCGCCAAGGTGTTGCTCGGCCACACGGCCGACTACGAAGGCCTGACCGGCGCGATTGCCGAACAGGCCGGCAGCGGCTCACCGTTCAGGTTCAGCGCCATGCGCCTGGATCTTGAACCCACGCAGCGCCTGTCCCAGGCAATTGCCGACAGCGACCTGTACATTTTTTTCTATGACTCTTCGACCCTGCCCAATCCCCGCCCCGACGGCCCGGACTTTGTCCGTGCGCTGCAAGGCGTGATGGCGGAAAACTGGAAGAAATCGCTGCTGTTCAAGGATTACGGCGAATATTTCTACGACACCTTCAGCGTCATTCCGCAACGCATCGCCGGGCTCAACAGCCACCTCATCCGCCGCATGTCCCAGGCTACGACGTTGAGCTTCGAGGATGAGCACGGCTCGTATTTCGACACGGCGCTGAACAGCGTCAAGAAGTGGACCGATATCAATGGCGTCGGCAATTACGACCTGGCGCCAGGCGAAATCGCCACCCACAGCGACACCATCAATGGCCGGGTGAAATTTGTCGGCACGTTTCTCAGTACGATTCCCTTCGCGCGCAAGTACGGCGTGTTGCAATCGCCGCTGGAGCTGTGGATCGAAGACTCCACGATCCAGAAAATCACCACCGACGTACCGGGCCTGGAGCACGACTTCAACAAGTACCTGGACGCCAACCCGTCCAACCGCCGCATCGAGGAACTGGGCATCGGCACCAACGAAGGGGTCAAGGGCCTGTACGCTCGCAATGCCGGTTTCGAAGAGCGCCATTGCGGCTTGCACCTGGGGCTCGGTGGCGGGGCCAAGGGCAGCCATCACCTGGATCTGATTTTCGAAGGGGGTGTGCTGGCGCTGGACAAGGAGCCGGTGTTTGATGGGCGGTTTGTGCTTTAAAAGCAGCTTCTAGCGGCGAGCTTCAAGCGGCAAGAAAAGGACAACCTTTTGAATAGCGGTGGGATTGCTGGCCTCTTCGCGAGCAAGCTCGCTCCCACAGGGGCGCTCAATGAGGTCAAATGTGGGAGCGAGCCTGCTCGCGAAGACGGACCCAAAGGCACCACATCACTGAAGCCAGACCAAAAAAAAACGCCAACCCAAAGGTTGGCGTTTTTTCTTGCAGCTAGAAGCTTGTAGCTCGCAGCTGTATTACTCCGGCTTACGACGCCCAAACCCCGGACGCTGCCCCGAACCTGCCGGCGCGCCACGGCGCTTGCCCGACGGTGCATCACGGTCAGCCAGGATGATACCCGGGCGTTTTTTTGGCGCCGGCTTGGCTGGGCGCTTGGTGTCGGCCGGACGATCGGCGACCGGCGTGCCACGACCCGCCGGAGCACCGCGACCTTCGCCGCGCTCGGTACGACCGTTGGCCGGACGTGGTGTACGCGGGCCGCGCTCGCCGTCCTGACGTGGCGCAGGCTTGCGGGCCGGACGCTCGCCTTCGATCTGCGGTTCACGGGAAGGACGCGGGCCAGTCGCTGCGCCATCGGCCGCCGGACGCAGCGTACGCACGCGCTCGGTCTTGCCCATCGGACGCGAGGACTTGCGCTGCATCCGCTCCAGCTTGTCCTTGCTCTTGGCGGTCATCTGCGGCATGGAGACAGGCTTGAGGCCCACTTCGGCTGCGAGGATGTCGACTTCCTGCTGGGTCATTTCACGCCAGCGGCCCATCGGCAGGTCGGAGTTGAGGAACACCGGGCCGAAACGCACGCGCTTCAGGCGGCTGACCACCAGGCCCTGGGATTCCCACAAGCGCCGCACTTCACGGTTACGGCCTTCCATCACCACGCAGTGGTACCAGTGGTTGAAACCTTCACCGCCCGGCGCCTGCTTGATATCGGTGAAACGCGCCGGGCCGTCTTCCAGCACGACGCCGGCCTTGAGGCGCTCGATCATCTCGTCATCGACTTCGCCACGCACGCGCACGGCGTATTCGCGGTCCATCTCGTAGGACGGGTGCATCAGGCGGTTGGCCAACTCACCGTCAGTGGTGAACATCAGCAAACCGGTGGTGTTGATGTCCAGGCGACCGATGTTGATCCAGCGGCCTTCTTTCGGACGCGGCATCTTGTCGAACACGGTCGGACGGCCTTCCGGGTCGTCACGGGTGCAGATTTCGCCGTCGGGCTTGTTGTACATGATCACGCGGCGCACCGTTTCGGCGGCCTCTTCGCGCTTGATCACCTTGCCATCGATGGTAATGGCGTCGTGCATGTCGACACGCAGGCCCAAGGTGGCGTCTTTGCCGTTGACCTTGATGCGGCCCTGGGTGATCCAGGCTTCCACGTCACGGCGCGAACCGACGCCGATACGGGCGAGGACTTTTTGCAGTTTCTCGCCTGCTGGGCCGATTTCCTGGCTGTCGTTCTGGTCTAGGTCTTTCATTTCTGGGCACCTCCCGGTGTGGTCGAGTCAGGCTTGGCCTGACGCTTTGAAAACGGGTCTTTCGGCGAAGGGATCGCCAAAGGGTCGCGAATCATACGCTCGTTGAAGGATTCGCGCATCAGAGACTAGCTGATGGAAACGCGCTCAGCGCTTTTTCCGCCGACCGGTGGCACCCAGCTTGATCAGGCGTAGCGCCGCTTCGGCCAGCACGGCGCGCTTGTCGTCCTTGTCGAGTTTTTTCCAGGCCTTGATCTCGCGCTTGCTGCGCCCGCAACCGATGCAAATATCTTCGTCGAACTTGCAGAGGCTGATGCAGGGGTCTTTGGTGGAGCTCATGATTCACCCGGGATTTTATGTGGGAGCGAGCCTGCTCGCGAAGGCGGTGTATCAGTCAAAATCATGTTGACTGAGCTGGCGCTTTCGCGAGCAGGCTCGCTCCCACAAGGGAAGGCGGTGTGTCAGTCGTCGAGCTGGCGCCGTTCGTTTTCGATCGCCTCGGCCAGGGCGCGGGCCTCGGCTTCTTCGTCGCTCAGCTCGGGTTCTTGCGGCTCAAGGGCGGCGACGGCGGCCAGCAGTTTTTCCCGGGCTTGGGCAACGCCGAGGATGTCTTCTTCAGGTTCCGGTTCCCATTCCGCTTCGGGCTCGGGCTCGGGCTCAGGTTCCGCCGCGCTATCGGGCTCCGCCAGCTCATCCGACTCACCCTCAGGACCAGGAGCGTCACGCAGCAGGTCATCGAAGTCGGTCTTCAAGCCCTCCTCCATGGTGTCCAATTCCAGCAGCAACGAGTGGAAACTGGTCTCTTCCTTCGGCTCTTCGGGCTCGGCGCTGGCGTCGGCCAATTCCTGCAAGGCCTGGGGCACCGGGGCGTCGTCGAATTCGAGCATCGGCTCGGGCTCCAGTTCCCGCAGTTCGGCTAGCGGCGGCAGGTCGTCGAGGTTCTTCAGGTTGAAGTGATCGAGAAACGCCTTGGTGGTGGCGAACATCGCTGGCTTGCCCGGCACATCGCGATAGCCAACGACGCGGATCCACTCACGTTCCAGCAAGGTCTTGACGATGTGGCTGTTGACCGCCACGCCACGCACGTCCTCGATCTCGCCCCGGGTGATCGGTTGGCGATAGGCGATCAGCGCCATGGTTTCGAGCATCGCACGGGAATAACGCTGCGGCCGCTCCTCCCACAGGCGCCCGACCCAGGGGGCGAATTTTTCGCGGATCTGCAAGCGGTAACCGGACGCTACCTCCTTGAGTTCGAAAGCCCGGCCTTCGCAGGATTTACCCAGCAGCGTCAGGGCTTTCTTGAACACGGCAGGCTCAGGCCGCTCGCCTTCTTCGAAGAGTTCGAACAGGCGCTCCATCGACTGTGGCTTTCCAGAGGCCAGCAGGAAAGCTTCAAGCAAGGGCGCCAGTTCACGGGGTTCGGTCAGATTCATCGGTTTGCTCGTTATTCGGCTCGGGCCCGCACATGGATCGCTGCGAACGGCTCATTCTGCACCAGCTCGACCAAGGATTCCTTGACCAATTCCAGGACCGCCATAAACGTCACCACCACGCCCAGCCGCCCTTCCTCGGCGGTGAACAGCTCGACAAAGGGCACAAAACTGCCGCCCTTGAGCCGTTCCAGCACATCGCTCATGCGCTCGCGGGTGGACAATGCCTCACGGCTGACCTGGTGACTTTCAAACATGTCGCCCCGGCGCAGGACCTCGGCCATGGACATCAGCAGCTCTTCCAGGCTCACGTCCGGCAGCAACTTGCGCGCCCGCGCCTCGGGGGCGTCGAGCCTGGGCACCAGCACATCGCGCCCGACCCGACTCAAGCCGTCGATGCCTTCGGCCGCGGCCTTGAAGCGCTCGTATTCTTGCAGGCGACGGATCAGCTCGGCCCGAGGATCGTCCTCTTCCGCCTCGACCTCGGCCGAGCGCGGCAGCAGCATGCGCGACTTGATCTCGGCCAGCATGGCCGCCATCACCAGGTATTCCGCCGCCAGTTCCAGGCGCACCGACTGCATCAGCTCGACGTAGCCCATGTATTGGCGGGTGATTTCCGCCACCGGGATGTCGAGGATGTTGATGTTCTGTTTGCGGATCAGGTACAGCAACAGGTCGAGCGGCCCTTCGAAGGCTTCGAGGAAAACTTCCAGCGCATCCGGCGGGATGTACAGGTCCAGGGGCATTTCCATGACCGCCTGGCCATAGACCATGGCGAACGGCAGCTCCTGTTGCGCGCCGGCCTGGCTGTCGACATTTTCGACCGCGGTTTCCACAACCGACATTCAGGCCTCGACCATGAACGGCGTCGGATCGCCGCAGCCGACGCGCACCACTTGCGGTTCACCGTCGGCCAGGTTGATCACCGTGGACGCTTTCATGCCGCCGTAACCGCCGTCGATGATCAGGTCGACCTGATGCTCCAGCAGTTGGCGCATTTCATAGGGATCGGTTAGCGGATCGGTCTCGCCGGGCATGATCAGCGTCACGCTCATCAACGGCTCACCGAGTTCCGCCAGCAGCGCCAGGGCAATGGGATGGCTCGGCACCCGCAGCCCGATGGTGCGCTTCTTTGGGTGCAGCAACAGCCGCGGGACTTCCCGGGTGGCATTCAGGATAAAGGTATAGGGGCCCGGCAGATGGGCCTTGAGCAGGCGGAAAGTGCCGGTGTCGATCTTGGCGAACAAGCCCAACTGCGAGAGGTCGCTGCAAATGAGCGCGAAGTTGTGCTTGTCGTCCAGCTGACGCAAGCGTCTTACCCGCTCGACCGCGTTTTTATCGCCGATCTGGCAACCAATGGCGTAGGACGAGTCGGTGGGATAGACCACGACGCCACCGCCACGGATGATTTCCACAGCCTGTTTGATCAGGCGCGCTTGCGGGTTTTCCGGATGAATCTGGAAAAATTGACTCACGTGTTCTACCTGTTCAGACGGCGGCGATAACGGGATCATGTTTGAATCTACACCATAGTGGTGGCAGATCTTCCGGCAACGGGCGGTATTCGCCAATCTCGGACCAGCCTCCCGGGCCGTGGAAATCACTCCCGGCGGTCACCAGCAGGCCAAACTCACGGGCGAGGATCGCCAGGCTGCCGACCTGCTCGGCCGGCTGATGGCCATTGACCACTTCGATGGCATGGCCCCCTGCTTGAATATAGTCGGCTATCAGGCGGCGGCGCTTGCTGCGGGTGAATTCATAATGCCAGGGATGCGCCAGGCTGACCCACGCCCCGGCGGCCCGCAGAGTCTCGACCGTTTCTTGCAGGGTGGGCCAGTGCTGCTTGACGTCCCCCAGCTTGCCGGCCCCCAGCCATTTTCGGAAGGCTTCGGCGCGGTCCTTGACGAAGCCTTCGCGCACCATCCAGTCGGCAAAATGCGGCCGGGCCGGGGCGTTGCCGCTGTCGCCCAGTTCCTGCTGGAGCTGCCGGGCGCCTTCCAGCGCGCCGGGCATGCCCTTGAGGGCCAGTTTGCGGCTGATCTCCTCGGAGCGCAGCCAGCGACCGTCACGCAACTCGGCAATGGCCTGGACCAGTGACGGTGCATTCACATCAAAGCCGTAGCCCAGCACGTGGATGGTCGCCCCGCCCCAGGTGCAGGACAACTCGACGCCGTTGACCAGTTGCATGCCCAGCGCGGTGGCGGCGCTACGCGCCTCGTCGAGGCCTTCGAGGGTGTCGTGATCGGTCAGGGCCAGGACTCGCACGCCGTGCTCGAACGCCCGCGCCACCAGAACCGCAGGCGCCAGGGCGCCATCGGAGGCCGTGCTATGGCAGTGCAAATCAACATTCACGAGACTTTGTTACCTCAAATCAGCTGGCCCTATCGCGGCCAAGGATGTTTGTTATTATGCCGCCACATCCTGCTTCTGGCTGCCACTGTGAAACAATTCATCGATTTCATCCCGCTCCTGCTGTTTTTCATCGTCTACAAACTTGATCCACGGACCGTCGACATCGCCGGCCACTCCTTGACTGTAGGCGGTATCTACAGCGCCACCGCGGTGCTGATCATCAGTTCCCTGGTGGTCTACGGCGCGCTGTTCGTGTCCCAGCGCAAGCTGGAGAAGAGCCAGTGGCTGACGCTGATCGCCTGCCTGGTGTTCGGCAGCCTGACCCTGGCCTTCCACAGCGAGACCTTCCTCAAATGGAAAGCCCCGGTGGTCAACTGGCTGTTCGCCCTGGCCTTCATCGGCAGCCACTTCGTCGGCGATCGCCTGCTGATCAAGCGCATCATGGGCCACGCGCTGAGCCTGCCGGACGTGATCTGGACCCGATTGAACATCGCCTGGATCGCCTTCTTCCTGTTCTGCGGCGCCGCCAACCTGTTCGTTGCGTTCACGTTCCAGCAATACTGGGTCGACTTCAAGGTCTTCGGCAGCCTGGGCATGACCTTGCTGTTCCTGATCGGCCAGGGCATCTACCTGTCCCGTCACCTGCACGATGCCGAACCCACCACGCCAAAAACCGAGGACTGACATGCTCTACGCAATCATTGCCACCGACGTTGCCGACTCCCTGGAAAAACGCATGGCCGTGCGCCCGGCACACCTTGAGCGCCTGCAGCAGCTAAAGGCCGAAGGCCGCATCGTGCTGGCCGGGCCGCACCCTGCGGTGGACAGTAACGATCCTGGCGCCGCGGGTTTTACCGGCAGCCTGGTCGTGGCCGAGTTCGACTCCCTGGCCGCCGCACAGGCGTGGGCCAAGGCCGACCCGTTCGTGGCGGCCGGCGTCTACGCCGAGGTCGTGGTCAAGCCGTTCAAGCAAGTCCTGCCGTAAATCCTCCGGCGCGATGAGCCTCCCGTGCTCATCGCCGCCAGTTGCTCACGTTTCTCATTTGCCTGCCGACACCCTGTCTAATCTCGATTGGAATTCAGGAGTTGCAATGCGCAAAGGTCGGTTGTGCCTGTTGTTGGTCTCGTTGGCGATTGGAGCCCCCGCCCACGGCGAGGAAAGCACCGAGGCTGCTCATTCGGCGCCCTTGTCACTGAGCGCGGGCGGCCAGATCGCCGAGTTGCAGCAGCGCCTGAAAGACAGCGAGCGCGTGCGTGAAGCACTCACCCAGCAACTGCAGAACACCAACGGCGAACGCGAGAGCGCGCTGGTGGGACGGCTGCGCCAGGAGAACCAGCGCCTGAAGTTGCAACTCAAGGAAGCCCAGTCCAGCCCGCTGCCGCGCCTGCTGACCGAACAGCAACAGTGGTTCGTCGTCGGCGCCGGGGTAGCGCTATTGGCCCTGCTCTGCGGTATCTTTGCCAGCGGTGGACGTAGACAACGTCGGCAATGGCTAAATTGAGTGAGTCATGAGCGAGCTGTTACTGATTGATGATGACCAGGAGCTGTGTGAGCTCCTCGGCAGTTGGCTGGGCCAGGAAGGTTTCCAGGTCCGCGCTTGCCACGATGGCCAGAGCGCCCGCAAGGCCCTGGCCGAAACCGCCCCGGCGGCGGTGGTGCTGGATGTGATGCTGCCCGACGGCAGCGGCCTGGAACTGCTCAAGCAGTTGCGCAACGATCACCCGGAATTGCCGGTGCTGATGCTCTCGGCCCGCGGCGAACCGCTGGATCGCATCCTTGGCCTGGAGCTGGGGGCTGACGATTACCTGGCCAAGCCTTGCGATCCACGAGAGCTGACCGCCCGCCTGCGCGCCGTGCTGCGCCGCAGCCATCCCGCCGCGGTTTCCAGCCAGATCGAACTGGGTGACCTGACCTTCAGCCCGGTGCGTGGCGTGGTCAGCATCGATGAACAGGAACAGACCCTCACCGTCTCCGAAAGCCGCCTGCTCGAAGCACTGCTCAAGCAGCCGGGCGAGCCGCTGGACAAGCAGGAACTGGCGCAGATTGCCTTGGGCCGCAAGCTGACCTTGTACGATCGCAGCCTCGACATGCACGTCAGCAACCTGCGCAAGAAGATCGGTCCCCACCCCGACGGCCGCCCGCGCATCGTCGCCCTGCGTAGCCGGGGCTACTACTACAGCCTCTGAAGAGTGCGGCTTCTCTCAGCCTATAGAGGCTTTTGTGGCGAGGGAGCTTGCTCCCGCTGGGTTACGAAGTAGCCCCAAGATTCTGCGGTTGCTGCGCAACCGAGCGGGAGCAAGCTCCCTCGCCACAAAGGCGCCCTCGCCACAACAAGTACACCCATCACAGGGCTTCGTGTTCGGGCCTGCAGATTTGTCAGGTCCTCGCCAAACCGTCTTTACCCAAGCTTTACCCACCCCTGACCGCCGCTGACCTTGATCTTTGTAATCTGCACACATCCGGAACTGACCGGGAACGAGACAAGGAGAGACACCATGCGCAAGACCCTTACCGCTCTGATGTTCGCCGCCGCCCTGCCGACCGTGGCCATGGCCATGCCCGAAGGCCCGGGGCCGATGGGCCCGATGGACGGTCCGCGTCACGGTGGCCAGATGCACGATAAAGGCCCCTACAGCCAACTGGACCTGACCCGCGAACAACGCGAGCAGATTCGCCGGATCATGGGTGAACAGCGCCATGAGCAACGCGAACTGGTCGACAAATACCTGGCCAAGCTGTCGCCAGCCGACCAGAAAGCCATGCAGGACGAAATGGAAGCCCGGCACCAGAAAGTCGACGCCCAGATCCGTGGCTTGCTGAAGCCCGAGCAGCAGAAAGAGTTTGACGCCATCCAGAAAAAACGCGCCGAACGTCGGGCCGAGTGGGCCGAATTCAAAGCCTGGAAAGCGCAACAACCGCAAAAAGCGCAATAATGCGCTGAAGCACCCCCAGCCCAACGGCATGCCGCCGTTGGGCTTTCCTGGTTTTCGAGGATAAATCCGTGCGTTCACTGTTCTGGCGCATCCTGGCCAGTTTCTGGCTGGCCATCGCCCTGGTCGCGGGGCTTTCGATCCTGATGGGCCACATGCTGAACCAGGACGCCTGGATCCTCAGCCGCCATCCTGGGCTCAACACCCTGGCCGAAGAATGGACACAAACCTACGAAAGCCAGGGCGAAGAGGCCGCGCAAGACATCCTGCAACAGCGCAAGCGCAAATATCACATCGACGTCCAGGTGCTCAACGAGAGCGGCGACCCGGTGGTGCGCGGCACGTTTCCCCATCGCGCCGCGGCTTTCGAGGCACGCCAGAACAACGACGACCGACGCCTCCCCTGGCGGCGCTTGACTGACGAGTTCACCAGCGCCAAGACCGGTGACACTTACCTGTTCATCTACCGCATCCCCCATCCCGAACTGGACGCCTGGCACCGCGACAGCCTGCTCTGGCCCCTCAGCGCCCTGGCCATTGCGCTGGTGGTACTGACCTTGTTCAGCCTGTTGGTGACCCTCTCCATCACCCGCCCGCTGAGCCGCCTGCGCGGCGCGGTGCATGACCTCGGCCAAGCCACGTACCAGCAGAACAGCCTCGCCAAACTGGCCAACCGCCGGGACGAATTCGGCGTACTGGCCACTGACTTCAATCGCATGGGTGCGCGCCTGCAAAGCCTGATCGCCAGCCAGCGCCAATTGCTGCGCGATGTTTCCCATGAACTGCGCTCGCCCCTGGCCCGGCTGCGCATCGCCCTGGCGCTGGCGGAGCGGGCGAGCCCCGCCGAGCGTGAAAAACTCTGGCCGCGCCTGACACGCGAATGTGACCGCCTGGAAGCATTGATCAGCGAAATCCTGGTGTTGGCCCGGGTCGACGCCGACAACGCCAGCGCCGAGGAAGTCGACCTCAACGGTTTGCTGGAGAACCTGCAAAAAGACGCCCAGCTGGCTTCACCGGAGCAACACGTGCGCCTGGAAACCGAGCCGCAACTGACCCTCAAGGGCTGGCCCACCATGATCGAGCGGGCGGTGGACAATCTCCTGCGCAACGCCCAGCGCTTCAACCCTACCGGGCAGCCCATCGAAATGCGTGCCGCGCGCCAAGGAGAAAGGATAGTGATCAGCGTGCGCGACCACGGCTCCGGCGTAGAGGCGGAACACCTGGGCCAGTTGAGCGAACCGTTTTATCGCGCTCCCGGCCAGACCACCCCCGGGCATGGCCTCGGCCTGGCGATCGCGCGCCGTGCGGCGGAACGGCATGGCGGAACCCTGGGATTGGCGAACCACCCCGACGGCGGATTCATCGCCACCCTGGAATTACCGCTGGTGCCGGGCGCGGTGGTGCAACCTTGAGCACCAAATGAAGGCTTGACCTTTCGAGTAGATGATAAGCATTATCATCTACTCGAACCGGACCGAGCCCTACCGTGAGCCAATCACGCTTCCATCAGGTTTTCCTCGCCCAGCGCATGCCGCTGCTGCGCACCCTCGAACGCATGGTCAACAACCCCAGCACCGCCGAAGACCTGCTTCAGGAAACCTACCTGCGCGTCACCCGCGCCCTGAACGAGCGCACGGTCGAGCATCTCGAACCCTTCGTCTTCCAGACCGCCCGCAACCTGGCGCTCGACCACTTGCGCGCGCGACGCATCCAGTCACGCACGCTGCTGGACGACGTGCCGATGGATGTGGTGAACAACGTCATCGCCCCGCAAAGCAGCGCCGAGGATGCCGCCCATGCCGGCCGGTTACTCGAACAACTCAACCTCAGCCTGCAGTCGCTGAGCCCGCGCCAACAGCAGATCTTCATCCTCAACCGCCTGCATGGCCACAGTTACCAGGACATCGCCGAACGCTTGGGCGTGTCGCTGAGCACCGTGCAGAAAGAACTGAAACTGATCATGGCGATTTGCGTGGGCGTAGCCGAACGCCTGGACGCCGATTGAGTCTGCAGGACACTGGCGGCCAACGACCACGCCGATTGCGTTGGCCGACGAGCCTGCTAGTCTTGGTCGCCTGATTACAAGCAGCCGTGCACAGACACTGCCGAGGAACCACCGTGACGGACAACCATCGCTCCCCTGAAGCCGCTGCGGCACAGGACACCGCCCACGCCATGGACCAGGCGCTGGATTGGCTGGTCCTGCTCGACAGCCCCAGCGATGAACAGACCCGACAGTTCCAGGCCTGGCTGGCGGCAGATCCGCGTCATGGCGAAGCGTTCTCCAGAGCCCAGGCGATCTGGAACGGCCCGCAGATCATCGAAAGCGCCCGGCAGCTCCAGGCCCGCCCCAAGGCCACCGCGCTGTCGCGTCTTCGAGCCCATTGGAAACCCCTGGCCACCGCCGCCGTGCTGTTGCTCGGGTTGTTCAATTTCAGCGACCTGCCCCTGCAATTGCAGGCCGATCACCTGACCGTGGTCGGTGAGCGCCAGCGGCTGCAACTGGAAGATGGTTCCAAGGTCCTGCTGAATACCGACTCGGCGTTTTCCAGTTCCTTCGACGAACAGCGGCACGTGGCCCGACTCTACAAGGGCGAGGCTTTTTTCGAGGTGCCGGCCAGTCGCAATGTGCCGTTGGAGATCGACGCCGGGCCGGTCACCGCCAGTGTCAGCGACACCACGTTTGCGGTGCGTTACCTGGACGGCGTCGCTCAGGTCCAGGTGCAGCGTGGCGATGTCGACCTGCGTGCGACCCGCTACGATGCCCATGTCCGCTTGTCGGCAGGAGAAAGCATCCGCATTGGTCCCAACGGCTTTGACCGCCCGGCACGCCTCGATGTCGGCACGGACCTGGCATGGGTCCAGGGTCGGCTGGTGTTCGAGAATCGGCCGCTGGGCCAGGTACTGGCGGAGTTGCGACGCTACTACCCGGGCTGGATCATCAACAACAACCAGCAGTTGGCCGGCGTGGCAGTGACAGGTAACTATCGCCTCGACCAGCCGCTGGACGTGGTGCGTTCACTGGCCCATATCACCTCTGCCCGCCTCCAGGAATTCCCGGCGCTGGTAATCCTGAACTGAATGAGAATTATTTTTACTCGATAGCTTTCGCTGGTTCGTCTCGTTATAGCCAATGCAATTGATTCGCATCTCGCGATGCAATCTGCACCTATAACAGATGCGACACGGAGCGCTATCGATGTCCTCTCGCCTTACTTGCCGGTTTCTTGCCCCTTCTTGCACGCTGTCACTGCTGACCGCCGCCATCCTGATGACCGGCACCGCGCCGGCGGCCCTGGCTGCCACCGCCGAGCAACCGCCAGCGCGCAACATGGGCGACTACACCTTCAGCATCGCCCGGCAACCACTGGTTTCCGCCCTGAACGCATTTACCGCCGTCACCGGCTGGCAGGTGGGGCTGCCGGCAGAGCTGGCCGAAGGCGTCGCCTCGCCGGGGGTGAACGGCTCGCTGCCGCCGGAAAAAGCCCTGGAGCGCCTGTTGGTGGGGACCAACCTGAGCTACCGCAAACTGGGCAATAACAACATCGTCCTGGAAAAGCGCAGCGCCAGCAGCGCGCTGGAGTTGCAACAGGTGACCATCAGCGCCACCCGCCAGGAACAAGACATCGCCAGCGTACCGAGCACCGTTTCGATCCATGATCGCCAGGAGCTAGACCGCAACAACGTCAACACCATCAAGGACCTGGTGCGCTATGAGCCCGGCGTGTCGGTGGGCGGCGCGGGCCAGCGCGGCGGCATCAGCGGTTACAACATCCGCGGCATCGACGGCAACCGGATCCTGACCCAGGTCGACGGCGTGGAAATCCCCGGCGGTTTCTTCAACGGCCCGTACGCCAAGACCCAACGCAACTACGTCGACCCGGAAATCATCAAGCGCGTGGAGATTCTGCGCGGCCCGGCCTCGGTGCTGTACGGCAGCAACGCGATCGGTGGTGTCGTCAGTTATTTCACCCTCGATCCGGACGACATCATCAAGCCCGGCAAGGACGTCGGCGCGCGTCTCAAGACCGGCTACAGCTCCGTCGATGAGAGCTGGCTCAAATCCGCCACCGTCGCCGGCCGCAGCGGGCCGTTCGACGGGTTGTTGCATTACAGCCAGCGCGACGGCCACGAGACCGAATCCTACGGCAGCAACAACGGCACCGGCCTGGACCGCACCGCCGCCAACCCGGAAGACGTGCGCACCAACAACGTGCTGGCCAAACTCGGCTGGGACTACAGCGATGACGCACGCCTGAGCCTGGTGTACGAGAAGTACAAGAACGATCGCGACGTCGACCTGAAAAGCGCCTACGGCGGGCCCTATGCCAACGGCCAACCAGCCATTCCCGGCTCCATCCTGCCCGGCGGCATGTACCAGTGGCGCACCGGTAACGATACGATTACCCGCGAGCGTTTCGGCCTGGAGCATAGCTTCGCCCTCGACAGCCTGCTCGCCGACAACATCAAGTGGAGCCTCAACCACCAGATCGCCAAGACCGACCAGCCCACCGCCGAGTTCTATTTCCCGATCACCCGCCGGGTGTTGCGCACCCGTGAAACGCTCTATGAAGAAAAACAGTGGGTCTTCGACGCGCAGGCGGACAAGTCATTCAGCTTGGCCGACACCGATCACACACTGACCTACGGCACCACGCTCAAGCATCAGAAAGTCACCGGCTCACGCAGCGGCAACGGCGTGTGCCTGGCGATCGGCGTGGGCTGCCCCGCCATCGGCGCCATCAGCACCCGGGACGTATTGGCAAAAGCCAGCGACTTCCCGGACCCGACCATCAACACCTACAGCGTTTTCGCCCAGGACCAGATCAGCTGGGGCAAATGGACCTTCACGCCAGCGCTGCGCTACGACTACACCCGGCTCAAGCCACGCCTGACCGAGGAGTTTCTGCGCACCGTGGACCCTACCAACGGCGGTACGGTGAGTGGCGAGGACAAGAACTGGCATCGCGTCTCGCCGAAGTTCGGCCTGACCTATGCCCTGACCGACCAGTACACCTGGTACGGCCAGTACGCCGAAGGGTTCCGCACCCCGACCGCCAAGGCCTTGTACGGACGTTTCGATAACGCCGGCGTGGGCTACAGCGTGGAACCCAATCCCGACCTGGAGCCGGAAAAAAGCAAAAGCTACGAAACCGGCCTGCGCGGTCGTTTCGACTCCGGATCGTTCGACGTGGCGGTGTTCTACAACAAGTACCGCGACTTCATCAACGAAGACGCCATCACCCCCGGCACCGACCAGTTGACCTTCCAGAGCAACAACATCAAGCACGCCACCATCAAGGGCATCGAAGCCAAGGGACGCCTGGACCTGGACGTGTTCGGTGCGCCAAAAGGCCTCTACACCCAAGGCTCGGTGGCCTACCTGTATGGCCGCAACAACGACACGGGCGAGCCGCTCAACAGCGTCAACCCGCTTACCGGCGTGTTCGGCCTGGGCTACGACCAGGAGCAGTTCGGCACCTTGCTCAGCTGGACCCTGGTCCAGAAGAAAAACCGCGTCGACGACAGCAACTTCAATTCGCCCGACGGCGTCAGCGGCCAGTTCAAGACGCCGGGCTTCGGCATTCTCGACCTGAGCGGCTACTACAAGGTGACTAACGACGTCACCGTCAGCGGCGGCCTCTACAACCTCACCGACAAGAAGTACTGGCTGTGGGATGACGTGCGCGGCTACGACAGCGTCGGCGAAGCGGCGGTGCTGAGCCCGGCCAACCTCGATCGCCTGACGGCGCCGGGGCGCAACTTCGCGGTCAACCTGATCTGGGATATCTGATCCGGTTCCAGGCAAAAAGCCATCCGTGGCGAGGGAGCTTGCTCCCGCTGGGGTGCGAAGCGCCCCCAAGATCTAACGGTCGCTGCGCACTGGAGCGCCAGCCCGGCCGAGCGGGAGCAAGCTCCCTCGCCACGGTGTATTTCACTCCAAGGAGTTTTTCATGACCACCCAACGCCCCACCCTACGTTCCCAGCGCCTGAACCAGATCACCCACGAGCCCCACGGCAAGCTCGACGCCCTGGTCAAGGCCCACGCCCCATTCGAAACCCAGGCCAGCTACGCGCGCTTCGTCGTCGCCCAGTACCTGTTCCAGTCAGAACTGGTGGCGCTGTACAACGACGCGCAACTGGCTGCCCTGATACCCGACCTGCCGGCCCGCTGCCGCGCCGAAGCGGCCAAGGCGGATCTCGCGGACCTGGACACCGAAGTGCCCGCGCCGGTGGCCGGTGCGGTAAAAAACCCTAGCCAGGCCGAAGCGCTGGGCTGGCTGTTCGTTTCCGAGGGCTCGAAGCTCGGCGCCGCGTTCCTGATCAAGCGTGCCGTGGCCCTGGGAATGAACGAAACCTTCGGCGCCCGGCACCTGGCAGAACCGGCGGGCGGCCGTGCCGAAGGCTGGAAAACCTTCACCCGTACCCTCGACGGCCTGGCCTTCACCGAACAGCAGGAAGCCGAGGCGGACAAAGGCGCGCTGGAGGCCTTCAACCGGTTTACCGTGTTGCTGGAACACGCCTATGCGGCCGAGTTGGCCTGAAAACTTTTCTCTGGGCCTTGGTGGGAGCGAGCCTGCTCGCGAAGACAGCAGATCATCCGCCGCAACTGTCGGCTGACACACCGCCTTCGCGAGCAGGCTCGCTCCCACAGGGATTTTGCACATGATCAGAAAATCCCCATGAACCGTCCCCAAAAACCCAGCCAACTGCTCTTCGCCCTGCTCGCCTACACCAGCCTGGCCATCGGCCTCATCGCCTTGGTCGTGCCCGGCCTGCCGACCACCGAATTCATCCTGCTCGCCGCCTGGGCCGCGACCCGCAGTTCGCCGCGTCTGAGCGCCTGGCTGGAGCACCATCGGTTGTTCGGGCCGATGCTGCACAACTGGCGCAACGGCAAGGTCATCCCGCGCCGGGCGAAGGTCGGCGCCACGATCAGCATGCTCGGTTGTGCCGCAATGATGTGGCTGATGCTTGCCCACGGCTGGCCGATGTACCTGGCCATGGCCGGCATGGGCCTGGGCAACCTGTGGATCTGGTCACGCCCGGAAACTCGTGGCGAGGGAGCTTGCTCCCGCTGGGGCGCGAAGCGGCCCCCTACGCAATTTTGAACTATGATCGCTCTCTCGCCTGGAGGGCTTTCGATGTCAGATCTGCTCACATCCATGCAAACCGCCCTCGGTTTGCCCACGACTCCGATCCCCTTCACTGGCGAAGGCGCTCTACCCTCTGCCTTCGGGGTTACCGAGTTGGCCTGCGCCAGCATCGCCACGGCCGGTCAAGCGGTCGCCGAACTCATTCATCAGCAGACCGGCCGCTTGCCGACGCTTGAAGTCGACCGGCGCCTGGCCTCGTTCTGGTTCGCCACGTCCCTGCGGCCCGTCGGCTGGAGCGTACCGCCGCTGTGGGACCCGGTGGCTGGCGACTACGCCACCGCCGACGGCTGGATTCGCCTGCACACCAACGCACCGCATCATCGTCTTGCCGCGGACAAGGTCCTCGGTACCTGCACCGACCGCGCCGACATGGCGAGCAAAGTTGTCCGTTGGAACAAGGCCGAACTGGAACAGGCCGTGGTCGACGCCGGTGGTTGCGCTGCACAGATGCGCTCCTGGCAGGCGTGGCAGGCCCATCCGCAAGGTTTGGCGGTGAACGCCGAACCGCTTGTTCGCTTCGATGACATGAGTGCAGCTCCGCTTGAACCCTGGCTCGGCTCCGTCGCCCAGCCACTGGCGGGCTTGAAGGTGCTTGACCTGACCCGCGTGCTGGCCGGCCCGATTGCCAGCCGCTTTTTGGCCGGGCTGGGCGCCGATGTGCTGCGTATCGACCCGCCGACCTGGAACGAACCCGGCGCGGTTCCGGAAGTTACCCTCGGCAAACGCTGCGCCCGCCTCGATCTGCATCAGCCCGCCGACCGCGCGACGTTCGAAGCATTGCTCAAGGACGCCGACATCCTCCTGCACGGCTATCGCGCCGACGCGCTCGAAGGCCTGGGCTACGGCGCCGCACAACGCCGCCAACTGGCGCCAGGGCTGATCGACGTCAGCCTCAACGCCTACGGCTGGAGCGGCCCCTGGCAGCACCGTCGCGGCTTCGACAGCCTGGTGCAGATGAGCAGCGGCATCGCCGAGGCCGGCATGGCCTGGAAACACACGGACAAACCAACGCCGCTGCCGGTCCAGGCGCTGGACCACGGCACCGGCTACCTTATGGCAGCCAGCGCGATCGTACTGCTGGCTAGGCGCTTGGCCGATGGCCGTGGCGGTTCGGCACGCTTGTCGCTGGCCCGTACGGCGAAGCTGTTGGTCGAGGGTGGCACCGGCGATGGGGCTGCGTTGCGCCCCGAAGACGAGGCCGACCAGGGACTGCTGGTGGAACAAACGCCCTGGGGCCCGGCGCACCGCTTGCAGGTGCCGCTGAAAATCACCGGCACGCCGTTGCAGTGGGCCCTGCCGGCCACCGAACTGGGCGCACATCGCCCTCAGTGGTGATCGTTCAATCGCCTTCGCGAGCAGGCTCGCTCCCACATGGGATTTTCGACAAACGCAGGTCCCACGGCCTACAAAGAATCACTGTGGGAGCGAGCCTGCTCGCGAAGAGGCCGGCACATCCAACATCTCAATCGACTGACACACCGCCTTCGCGAGCAGGCTCGCTCCCACATTGGATTTTTGACAAAGGCAAATCCCACGACCTACACAGAATCACTGTGGGAGCGAGCCTGCTCGCGAAGAGGCCGGCACATCCAACATCTCAATCGACTGACACTCAGCCTTCGTGAGCAGGCTCGCTCCCACAGGTTTTGCATCCAGCCCTTTCAGCTCATGCTTCGCGGTTGAACTGACCCAGATCAGCTGTCGCCCCTTTGAATCGACTTAGGCTGTTGACTCTCCTTCGCATGAGAGTCCTGCAATGTCCGATACCCCCGGAAAACTTCGACTGGGCGCGCTGGTTGCGCTGGTAGTGGGTTCGATGATTGGCGGCGGGATCTTTTCCCTGCCGCAGAACATGGCCGCCAGCGCCGATGTCGGCGCCGTATTGATCGGCTGGGCAATCACCGCAGTCGGCATGTTGACCCTAGCATTCGTGTTCCAGACCCTGGCCAATCGCAAACCCGATCTGGACGGCGGGGTGTACGCCTACGCCAAGGCCGGGTTTGGCGACTACATGGGGTTTTCCTCGGCCTGGGGTTACTGGATCAGCGCCTGGCTCGGCAACGTCGGCTATTTCGTCTTGTTGTTCAGCACCCTGGGCTATTTCTTCCCGGTGTTTGGCGAAGGCAACACCGTGGCGGCAGTGATTGGCGCATCGCTGTTGCTGTGGGCCGTGCACTTCCTGGTACTGCGGGGCATCAAGGAAGCGGCGTTCGTCAACCTGGTGACCACCGTCGCCAAGGTCGTGCCGCTGCTGCTGTTCGTGCTGATCGCGGTGTTCGCCTTCAAGCTGGATATTTTTACCGCCGATATCTGGGGCTGGAAAAACCCGGACCTGGGCAGCGTGATGGATCAGGTGCGACACATGATGCTGGTCACCGTGTGGGTGTTCATCGGCATCGAAGGCGCGAGCATTTTCTCGGCCCGCGCCGAAAAACGCAGCGACGTCGGCAAGGCCACGGTCATCGGCTTCATCACGGTGCTGTTGTTGCTGGTACTGGTGAACGTGCTCTCGCTGGGCATCATGACCCAACCTGAACTGGCGAAGCTGCAGAACCCGTCCATGGCCGCCGTACTCGAGCACGTGGTCGGTCAACGGGGCGCTGTGCTGATCAGCGTCGGCCTGGTTATCTCGCTGCTCGGTGCCCTGCTGTCCTGGGTCTTGCTGTGCGCCGAGATCATGTTTGCCGCTGCCAAGGATCACACCATGCCGGCCTTCCTGCGCCGGGAAAACGCCAATCATGTACCGGCCAACGCGCTGTGGCTGACCAACGCGATGGTCCAGCTGTTCCTGATCGTCACGCTGTTTTCCGCCAGCACCTACCTGTCGCTGATCTACCTCGCCACCTCAATGATCCTGGTGCCGTACCTGTGGTCGGCGGCCTACGCACTGCTGCTGGCGGTGCGCGGCGAAACCTATGAAAACGCCCTGGCCGAACGGCGCAAGGACCTGGCCATCGGTGCCATCGCGCTGATCTACGCGATGTGGCTGCTGTATGCCGGCGGGATCAAATACCTGCTGCTTTCCGCCCTGCTCTACGCACCCGGCGCAGTCCTGTTCGCCAAGGCCAAGCACGAACTGGGCAAACCGGTTTTCACCTCGGTCGAGAAGCTGATTTTTGCCGCCGTGGTGGTCGGTGCCCTGGTGGCTGCCTACGGCCTTTATGACGGCTTCCTGAGCCTGTAGCCGGCTGACTGTTTCATCTGGAGGATTTTTAATGACCACGGAAAAAGTGAAATACGGCGTCCATTCCGAAGCCGGCAAACTGCGCAAAGTCATGGTCTGCTCACCAGGCCTCGCCCACCAGCGGCTGACGCCGAACAACTGCGACGAACTGCTGTTCGATGACGTGCTGTGGGTCAACCAGGCCAAGCGCGATCACTTCGATTTCGTCACCAAGATGCGTGAACGTGGTATCGACGTGCTGGAGATGCACAACCTGCTGACCGACATCGTCGCCATCCCCGAAGCGCTCGACTGGATCCTGCATCGCAAGATCACCGCCAACTCCGTGGGCCTCGGCCTGGTGCATGAAGTGGGCGCCTGGTTGCGCAGCCTGGAGCCACGCAAGATCGCCGAATACCTGATCGGCGGCGTCTCGGCCGATGACCTGCCGGACAGCTTCGGCGGCAAGACCATCCAGATGTTCCGCGACTTTCTCGGGCACTCCAGCTTCATCCTGCCGCCGCTGCCCAACACCCAGTTCACCCGCGACACAACCTGCTGGATCTACGGCGGCGTGACGCTGAACCCGATGTACTGGCCGGCGCGCCGCCAGGAAACCTTGCTTACCACCGCCATCTACCGATTCCATCCCGAGTTTACCCAAGCCGATTTCCAGATCTGGTACGGCGACCCGGACCTGGACCACGGCAACGCCACCCTCGAAGGCGGCGACGCAATGCCCATCGGCAATGGCGTGGTATTGATCGGCATGGGCGAACGCTCGTCGCGCCAGGCCATCGGCCAATTGGCACTGAACCTGTTCAAGCACAAAGCCGTCGAGCGGGTGATCGTCGCGGGGCTGCCACGTTCCCGCGCAGCGATGCACCTGGACACCGTGTTCAGTTTCTGTGACCGCGACCTGGTGACGATTTTCCCTGAAGTCGTCAGCCAGATCGTCGCGTTTTCGCTGCGCCCGGACGAGAGCAAACCCGGCGGCATCGACGTGCGGCGCGAGGAAGGCAGCTTCCTCAGTACCGTCGCCAGTGCCCTCAAGCTGCCCGCGCTGCGCATAGTGGAAACCGGCGGCAACAGCTTCGCCGCCGAACGCGAGCAATGGGACGACGGCAACAACGTGGTCGCCCTCGAGCCGGGCGTGGTCATTGGCTACGACCGCAATACCTACACCAATACCCTGCTGCGCAAGGCCGGGGTGGAGGTCATCACCATCAGCGCCGGCGAACTCGGTCGTGGCCGTGGCGGCGGCCATTGCATGACCTGCCCGATCGTCCGCGACCCAATCGACTACTGACCTCTGAGCCTGGGTCGTTTTATCGAAAACGGCCCAGGGGATAACCGACACCCAAGGAGATCCATCATGGCTTTTAATATGCGCAACCGCAGCCTGCTGAGCTTGATGCACCACACCCACCGCGAGCTGCACTTTTTGCTCGACCTGTCCCGCGACCTCAAGCGCGCCAAGTACACCGGCACCGAGCAACCGCACCTCAAAGGCAAGAACATCGCGCTGATCTTCGAGAAAACCTCGACCCGCACGCGTTGCGCCTTCGAAGTCGCGGCCCATGACCAGGGCGCCCACGTCACCTACATCGACCCGGTTTCGTCACAGATCGGCCACAAGGAAAGCATGAAGGACACCGCCCGCGTGCTGGGGCGGATGTTCGACGCCATCGAATACCGTGGCTTCGAGCAGGAAATCGTCGAGGAGCTGGCCAAGTTCGCCGGCGTGCCGGTGTTCAACGGCCTGACCGCCGAATTCCACCCCACGCAAATGATCGCCGACACCCTGACCATGCGCGAACACAGTGACAAGCCGCTGCATGACATCAGCTACGCCTACCTGGGCGATGCGCGCTACAACATGGGCAACTCGCTGCTGATGATCGGCGCCAAGCTGGGCATGGACGTGCGCATCGGCGCGCCGAAAGCCCTGTGGCCGCATCAGGACTTCATCGACCAGTGCCAGGCCTTCGCCGCCCAAAGCGGTGCACGGATCACCATCACCGAAGACCCGGAAGAAGCGGTCAAGGGCGTGGACTTCATCCATACCGATATCTGGGTCTCCATGGGCGAGCCGGTGGAGGCCTGGGACGAGCGCATCCAGCAACTGCTGCCCTATCAGGTCAACGCGCAAATGATGAAAGCCTCGGGCAATCCGCGGGTGAAATTCATGCACTGCCTGCCGGCCTTTCATAACAGTGAAACCAAGGTCGGCAAGGACATCGCCGCGCGTTATCCGAACCTGGCCAACGGCGTGGAAGTGACCGAGGACGTCTTCGAATCCCCGGCCAACATCGCCTTCGAACAGGCAGAGAACCGCATGCACACCATCAAGGCGATCCTGGTGGCGGCGTTGGCGGATATCTGAATACCGGCCCGATCCCCTGTTGGAATGCTCTTCACTGTGGGAGCGAGCTTGCTCGCGATGGCGGAGTGTCAGCTTGCATTGATGTTGGATGTGCAGCCGTCATCGCGAGCAAGCTCGCTCCCACAAGGGAACTGTTTTGTTCGATCTGACTTGAAAGGACAGCACCATGCGCATCGTCGTTGCCCTGGGCGGAAATGCCCTCCTGCGTCGGGGTGAACCCATGACCGCCGACAATCAACGCAGCAACATCCGCACCGCGACCGAACAGATCGCCAGGATCCATCCCGGCAACCAGTTGGTCATCGCCCACGGCAACGGCCCGCAGGTCGGCCTGTTGTCATTGCAGGCGGCGGCCTACACCTCGGTCACGCCGTATCCGCTGGACGTGCTGGGCGCCGAAACCGAAGGCATGATCGGCTACATCATCGAACAGGAACTGGGCAACCTGCTGGACTACGAAGTGCCCTTCGCCACGCTTTTGACCCAAGTCGAAGTGGACGCCAACGACCCGGCTTTCCAGAACCCGACCAAGCCCATCGGCCCGGTCTACAGCCGGGAAGAGGCGCAGCAACTGGCCGCAGAAAAAGGCTGGGCGATTGCCGCCGACGGCGACAAGTTCCGCCGGGTGGTCGCCAGCCCACGGCCCCGGCGCATCTTTGAAATCCGTCCGATCAAGTGGCTGCTGGAAAAAGGCAGCATCGTGATCTGTGCCGGCGGTGGCGGCATCCCGACGATGTACGACGCCGACGGCAACCTGCAAGGCGTCGAAGCGGTGATCGACAAGGACCTGTGTTCGGCACTCTTGGCCGAACAGCTGGAAAGCGATCTGCTGGTCATCGCCACGGACGTCAAAGCCGCTTTCATCGACTTCGACAAGCCGACCCAGAAAGCCATCGCCCGGGCTCACCCCGACGAGATGGAAAAACTGGGCTTTGCCGCCGGGTCCATGGGGCCCAAGGTGCAAGCCGCCTGCGAATTCGCCCGCCACACCGGCAAGGTCGCGGTGATCGGGTCGCTGTCGGACATCGAGGCTATCGTCCAGGGCACCGCCGGCACGCGCATCAGCACGGCAACGCCGGGGATTGTTTATCGGTAACCACAAAACTTATCCGGCAGGCGCGGTGTCTGCCGTTCTCCACGCCTTCGAAGGAGAGACCCTTATGGCCACGTTCCAACCCGGTCACCTGCACATGGAACGCCATGCGCTGAACAAGGACGACTACAGCTACAACCTGTGCATCGATTACGAGGTGACCCAGGATCCAGAGGAAGGAACGGGCATGTCGTTCCGGCTACACGGCACGGTGGAAGACAAGAGCGTGGACGAGACGTTTTTCCTGGCCAAGGACCAGGCCTTCGACTTCGCCCGCCACGCCACGCGCATCGCCCAGCAGTACGGCATGCCGAAGACCGCCAGCATCGGCTCGATGCACAGGTATTACGACGAGATGTTCGAAGACGTGCGGCACCAGCTCGACGTCAAGCCGGGTGATCCGATGAAGCCTGAGCATTTGGAATAGCTGCCCGAAAGCCCCCTTATCTCCTGTGGGAGCGAGCTTGCTCGCGATGGCGGCGTATCAGCTTGCATGGATGTTGGATGTACCGCCCTCATCGCGAGCAAGCTCGCTCCCACAGGGAATCTATAAGCATTCTGAATACCGGGCTACACACAAGCCCCACCCGACTGGCAACTCGCCATGGCTGACCTATGCTGAAAACAGTACCCCCGGGTATTCGTTCAGAGGTCATCGCCATGAACATCAAAACAAGAAGACGCCTCGCCATTTTTATCACCTGCACGGCCACGCTAGCGCTGTATGGCACCGCGGCTTATCGGGTCGAACAGGCCAGGCAGTTGCCCCGTGAATACGCCAGCTGCAACTTCGAACGCTGCATACCGCACAACGCATCCCTGAACGCTCTGCGCTGAAGCGGTTTCAGTCGTCCTGCTGATCGGTCTTGAGCCGGTCGCGGAAGGCCTTGGGCGAAATGCCGACACGCCGGCGAAACAGCCGGGTGAAGTTGGTCGGGTCGGAAAAGCCGAGCAGTTCGGAGATCTCGTAGATGGTCATGCCGGTGTAGGTCAGCAGCCGCTTGGCCTCCAGCAGCTGACGCTCGTGCATGATCTGCAACGCCGGTTGCCCGGCCAGCTCGCGACAGGTGCCGTTGAGGTGCGATACCGAGATGCCCAGGCGATGGGCGAGGTCTTCGACCTTGACGTGCTGGCGATAGGTTTCCTCCACCAGTTGGATGAACCCGTTGAGATATTCCCGGGCCCGTTGCGGGCGCTGCGACGAGGTACGCCTGTCCATTACCTGGCGACTGACCCAGACCATGATCACGCTGACCAATGCATGCATCAGCATTTCCCGGGCCGGTTCGTGGCCAACATATTCCGCCTGCAAGGCGCTGAAAAGGCTGTTGAGGTAGTCGGCGTTTTCGCCGGCCGGGTAGGCTTCGGCCTGGGCCAGGACATTCACCGAATGCCCAAGCTGCCCTTGCAGATGCGTCACCAGCGGCGCCGCCAGGGTAACCACGTAACCTTGCACATCCTCGGAAAAGCGAAAGCCGTGCACTGACAAGGGCGGCAGGATCTGCACGGCCGGCTCGTCGAGCCGGGTGCGCTGGCCTTCTATTTCCAGCTCGGCCTGGCCTTTGTAGATAAACAGCAACTGACACAGGTCCGCATGCCGATGGGGTTTGATTTCCCACTGGTGTTCGCTGCTGCGCGTGGAAATGGTTTCGCAATGCAGCAGGTCCGGCGTCGGCCAATCCTGGCTCTCACCGTAGAGCTTGAACACCGGTATCGAAGGCAGCTCGGTTTTCTTCATACGAGGGTTGGCCTCGGGTTACGGGCGGTAATCGCACCGATTGGCAGAAAGTACAGGTTTCAGCGCAGTTTTCCCCTTCAATTGACAGGTTCGCAAGCGAAAAATGCAGGCCAGGATTACTAATAATAAACACCGACCCTGGTCGCGTGCTCTTGCGAGTCATAACAACAATGAAAACCCTCAAGACCCAAGTCGCCATTATCGGCGCCGGCCCCTCTGGACTGCTGCTCGGCCAGTTGTTGCACAACGCCGGCATCGATACCCTGATCCTGGAACGCCAGACACCCGACTACGTCCTCAGCCGCATCCGCGCCGGCGTGCTTGAGCAAGGCATGGTGCAGTTGCTGCGCCAGGCCGGGGTCGGCCAGCGCATGGATGCCGAAGGCCTGCCCCATGATGGCTTCGAGCTGGTCCTCAATGGCCGGCGCGTGCACATTGACCTGAAGGGACTGACCGGTGGCCAGAACGTCATGGTCTACGGCCAGACCGAAGTCACCCGCGACCTGATGGCTGCCCGCCAGGCCTGCGGCGCGCAGACCCTGTACCAGGTCGATAACGCCCAGCCCCACGACTTGCAGACCGACCAGCCCTTCGTGACCTTCGAGCATGCGGGCGAAACCTGGCGCCTGGACTGCGATTACGTGGCCGGCTGCGACGGTTTCCACGGCGTCGCACGGCAATCGATCCCGGCGGAAAAACTCAAGGTCTTCGAGCGCGTCTACCCGTTCGGCTGGCTCGGCATCCTGGCCGACACCCCGCCGGTCCACGAGGAGTTGGTCTACGCCCGCCATGAGCGCGGCTTTGCCCTGTGCAGCATGCGCTCGAGAACTCGCACCCGCTATTACCTGCAAGTACCCGCCGAGGAACAAATAGCCGACTGGCCGGACGAGCGTTTCTGGAGCGAGCTGAAAAACCGCCTGCCCGCCGACCTGGCCGAAGCGCTGGTGACCGGCCCGTCCATCGAAAAAAGCATCGCGCCGTTGCGCAGTTTTGTCGTCGAACCGATGCAGTACGGGCGGATGTTTTTGGTCGGCGATGCCGCCCACATCGTCCCGCCCACCGGTGCCAAGGGGCTGAACCTGGCCGCCAGCGACGTCAGCACGTTGTTCAACATCTTGCTCAAGGTCTATCGCGACGGTCGCGTGGATCTCCTGGAACGCTATTCGGCCATTTGCCTGCGGCGAGTCTGGAAGGCCGAACGGTTCTCCTGGTGGATGACTTCGATGCTGCATCGCTTCGACGACGATGCGTTCAACCAGCGCATCAGCGAAGCGGAGCTGGAGTATTTCGTCGACTCCGAGGCCGGTCGAAAAACCATTGCGGAAAACTATGTCGGCCTTCCTTACGAGGCTATCGAATAGCCAACTATCGATTTAAACTGCGGGCTCCCGTCCATTCGCCTCCCCGGCGCGATGCCCGCAGGTCCAGCCTTGAATCAGCTCGATACGCCTCAAGTCCCGCAACCCGCCATCCGCAGCGTGCTGGTGGCGCTGATGCTGGCGATTTTCCTCGGTGCGTTGGACCAGACCATCGTCGCCGTCTCGATGCCGGCGATTTCCGCGCAATTCAAGGATGTCAGCTTGCTGGCCTGGGTGATCTCCGGCTACATGGTCGCGATGACCGTTGCGGTGCCGATCTACGGCAAGCTGGGCGACCTGTACGGCAGGCGGCCATTGATGCTGTTCGGCATGGGCCTGTTCACGCTCGCCTCGCTGTTCTGCGGCCTGGCGCAGGACATGCAACAACTGGTACTGGCGCGGATTTTCCAGGGCATCGGCGCTGGCGGGATGATTTCCGTGAGCCAGGCGATCATCGGCGACATCATCCCGCCCCGGGAACGTGGCCGTTACCAGGGCTACTTCAGCAGCATGTATGCGGTCGCCAGCGTCGCCGGGCCGGTGCTGGGCGGTTACATGACCGAATACCTGTCCTGGCGCTGGGTGTTCTGGATCAACCTGCCGCTGGGCCTGGGCGCCTGGCTCGTGGCCCGGCGCACGCTGGTGGGGCTGCCGGTGCCGCAACGCACGCCCGTCATCGACTACCTGGGCACCGTCTTGCTGATCATCGGCCTGACTGCCTTGCTGCTGGGCATCACCCAGGTGGGCCAGGGCCACGCCTGGCACAGCCGCGAAGTGCTCGGGCTGCTCGGTGGCGCCGTGGTCGTGCTGGGGGTATTCGCCTGGCATGAGCGCCGCGCCCGGGAGCCGTTGCTGCCCATGCACCTGTTCGTCAACCGCAGCGCGGTGCTGTGCTGGTGCACCGTGTTCTTCACCAGTTTCCAGGCGATCTCGCTGACGGTGCTGGTGCCGTTGCGCTTCCAGAGCGTGACCGGCGCCGGGGCCGACAGTGCCGCGCTGCACCTGCTGCCACTGGCGATGGGCCTGCCGATGGGCGCCTATTTCGCCGGACGGCGCACCTCGATCACCGGTCGCTACAAACCGATGATCCTCAGTGGCGCCCTGCTCTTCCCGTTCGCTATCCTCGGCATGGCCTTCACCCCGCCCGCGGCATTCTGGCTCAGCAGCCTGTTCATGCTGCTTGGCGGCATCGCGTCCGGCATGCAATTTCCCACCTCGCTGGTGGGTTCGCAGAATTCGGTGCAGCAACGGGACATCGGTGTGGCCACCAGCACCACCAACCTGTTCCGCTCACTGGGCGGCGCGGTCGGCGTGGCATTGATGTCGGCGCTGCTGCTGGCGCTATTGCAGGATTCAGGTTTTGCCCAGCTCGCCGGTTCGTCAGTGATCAGCGAAGGGCATTCCGGCAACGTGCTGCTCGACGGCCTGAACGCCGCGCCGGGCGCGGCACGGGATGCCTTGCGCGAGGAACTGCAAGCGACGTTCCGGCATTTGCTGATGATCAGCGCGGCGGTGTCGTTGCTGGGGTTGGCGGCGGCGCTGGCAATGCCCGATTGCCTGTTGCGCGGGCGAGAAGAAAAAACTCGCTAGTGCGGATGGCACTGACCTATGTGGCGAGGGAGCTTGCTCCCGCTGGACTGCGCAGCAGGCCCAAAATCCTGAGTGAGCAGGGGGAATTTTGGGGCCGCTTCGCGGCCCAGCGGGAGCAAGCTCCCTCGCCACAAAATCCCGTTAGGCCGCCCCCACGACACCTTCGGGCACCACCACCGCGCTCATACCTTCCTTCATCCGCTTGGCATCGCGCACGAAGCAGCGAGAGGCCAGGAACAGGAACACCATGGTCAACAGCAGCGCCACCGGGATCAGGTACATCGCGTCATGCAGGCCGATCGCCTTGAACGCTTCGGTCATTTGCGGGGCGCCTGCGACCGCCATGGCCGTGTGGGCGAAGTAGTCGGACAAGCCGCCGACCACCACCGGCCCAAGGCCGCCGCCGAGCAGATACAGCCCGGCGAAATACAACGCCATCGCCGTGGCCCGCAGGCGCGGCTCCACCACGTCCTGGATCGCGGTGTAGACGCAGGTGTAGAAGTTATAGGCAAACAGCCAGCCGACACTGAACACCGCGACGAACACGCCGATCTCGATGCGCCCGGCATGCAACGCCCACGCTGTAGTCACCGTGGAGATGGCCAGGCTGAATGCCGCGAACAGCAGCCGGCCGTTGGGCACGCGCTGGTGGATCTTGTCGGCCACCCAGCCGCCGAGGGTCAGCCCGAACAACCCGGTCACGCCGACCATGATCCCGGTCGCCACGGCCGCCTCGTGCAGCGGCATCCCGAAATAACGCTGCAGCATCGGCACCAGGAAGGAGTTGCAGGCATAGGTGGCGAAGTTGAAGCACAACCCCGCCAGGATCAGCCAGAGAAAGGTTGGAATCGCCAGCACCCGGCGAATCGGCTTGTCGACCTTTTCCTGGGACACCGCCACGGTTTCCGCCGCGCCGCGCTTGGGTTCCTTGATGAAAAACATGAACACCGCCAGCACCAGGCCCGGCACCGCCGCAATGAAGAACGGCGCGCGCCAGCTGTCGAACGCCTTGACCATCGCGCCAATGGTAAAGAACGCCAGCAGCAGGCCCAGCGGCAGCCCCAACATGAAAATGCCCATCGCCCGAGCCCGACGGTGCGCCGGGAATAGATCGCCGATCAACGAGTTGGCCGCCGGCGCATAACTGGCTTCACCGATGCCCACGCCCATGCGCACCACCAGGAACGCCCAGAAACTGCCCACCAGGCCGTTTACCGCCGTCAGCCCGCTCCATGCCGCCAGGCCCCAGCCCATCAGTTTGCTGCGCGAACCGGTATCGGCCATGCGTCCCAATGGCAGGCCCGCGATGGCATAGACGATGGTGAAGGCGGTACCGATGATGCCGATCTGAAAATCGCTGAGGCTCCACTCCATGCGGATCGGCTCGATGATGATCGCCGGGATGGTGCGGTCGAAAAAGTTGAACAGGTTGGCCAGGAACAGCAGGAACAGAATGCGCCAGGCATTCGCCGCTTGGGTCGAGTTCTGCATGGGTCCGTCTCTTTTTATTGTTTTGGGGCTTCCTTGCCAACGCATTCGAGCCCGGAACCGCCAATCTAATCATGCCTGCCAGCGCTGTCTGTAACTATTCGCAAGGCTGATATCCACCCATGGGAGGTAGGTCCCACAGACAATGGCTTATTCATTTTCCTCACCATCCATCCACAAGGTTGGCGTTAGTATGCTATTACACTGCCTTGAGCTCTGTGGAAGGCTAAAATCGCCGCCATCGACTAGCATGTAGCTCGCAAGGATGGAACACTTACGGACGGGATATTGCTATGGAGTGGCTTGGTTTACGTTTCATGGATGGGCTCCCGCAACACGGCCACGTCATACTCGATTGTTCCCATAATTCCTTTCTGGTGGTGCTGGCCTATCTGGTGGCCTGCACGGCCAGCTTCGCCACGCTGGACATTAGCGAACGAGTTGGGAATGTGGAAAAAGCCGCCTCCCGGCGACTCTGGCGCTGGGTTGGAGCCGGCAGTCTGGCGGGCGGCATCTGGTCCATGCATTTCATCAGCATGTTGGCATTCCAAGTCCCCATTGAAATCCACTACCACCTGCCCACCACCCTGCTCTCGCTGTTATTCGCGCTGACCGCTTCATGGCTGGCAATGCATACCCTCAGCCGTCCTTATCTGAATTTCTGGCAATACCTACAGGCCGCCGTCTGGATCGGCCTGGGCATCGCGATCATGCATTACGTGGGCATGGCCGCCCTGCGATCAGACGCGATGATCTACTACCAACCCGTTCTCTTTGCTCTCTCGATAATGATCGCCATCGGTGCCAGCCTGGCCGCCCTATGGATTTTCAGTCACTTGCGCAACGGCAGCGGCATGGTTCACCAATTGCTCAAATACACTGCCAGCCTGGTGCTTGGTGCTGGCATCGTCAGCATGCATTTCACCGCGATGGCGGCCCTTAGCCTGGTGCTGCCGGATGGCAGCCTGCAACCGCTGCCCGGCGGTAACTATCATCTGCAACTGGGGTCGACGGTAGCAGTGGTGACCCTGCTGATTATCGGCAGCAGCATTGGCGCCGCACTGGCGAACAAGCTGCTGCAACGCAAGGAGCACGATCTGCGGCGGGTCAACGCCCTGCTCGCTGAGCTGGATCAAGCGCGTATTTCGCTGCAGCAGGTGGCCCACCACGACCCCTTGACAGACCTCATCAACCGCCGCGGCTTCAACCAGATTTTCGCCGAGAAACTCATTGAGAAGACTCACGAAGGCGGCATGCTCGCGGTGATGTTCCTCGACATCGATCACTTCAAGCGCATCAATGACAGTCTCGGCCATGACGCCGGCGACGAACTGCTCAAGGTCCTGTCCACTTATATCAAGGCTTCGGTGGTCGGCCACGAAGCCGTGGTGGCGCGATTCGGAGGCGATGAATTCTGCCTCCTGATCAGCCTTGACGGCCGTGAAGAAGCGCGGCAAATAGCCCAACGCATCATGCAAAAAATGAAAGATCCCATCGAGTTGTCCGGACGACGCATGGTCATGACTACTAGCATCGGCGTCAGCTTGTTTCCGAGTGACGGCAAGACCTGCGAGGAACTGCTCAAGAATGCGGACCTGGCGCTATACCAGTCCAAAGATAGCGGCCGTAACGGGCTGCACTTTTTCAGCGCGGACCTGAAAATCCGCGCCACGCTGGAGCTGCAACTCGAGGAGGAACTGCGCTATGCGCTGCGCGAAGGCACTGGATTAATGCTTTATTACGAACCGATCTATGACCTGAAACTCGGCCGGGTCACGAAACTTGAAGCACTGATTCGCTGGCAACACCCGGTACGCGGACTGTTGATGCCTGACCAGTTCATTGCCATCGCCGAAGCCAATGATTTGATTGCCGAGCTGGACAATTGGGCGCTGCGCAAGGCTTGCGAAGACTTGGGCGAATTGTCCCGCCATAATTGCGGAACGCTCACAGTCACCGTGAATTGCTCACCCTTGAACCTGGCAAGAGGCGAACTGGCCAACGAAATCGAACACATCTTGCGCGTCAGCGGGGTGGCGCCAGAACGGCTCGAGCTGGAAGTGACCGAAAATGCGCTGATGGGCAACATTTCCAAGACCCTGGTTCTACTGCAGCAGATTCGCGACCTCGGTGTTTCATTATCAATCGACGACTTCGGCACCGGCTATTCATCCCTGGCCTACCTCAGGCGCCTGCCATTGAACACGTTGAAGATCGACCGCTCGTTTATTCAAGACTTTCCCCAGGCCATTCAAGACATGGACATCGTCCGGGCCATTATCATCATGGCCCATACGCTGCATTTACGGGTCGTCACCGAAGGCGTCAAAACGTTCGAGCAATACGACTTCCTCGAACGCCATGGCTGCGATTTGGTTCAAGGCTACCTGCTCGGTCGTCCGGTACCGTTGCCTGAGTTGCGGCCACTGCTGGCCGAAATCGACCAGCGCAAGCGAACGCACACCGTCGCTGCCATCATTTAGCCTCTTTTTGATTAAAGAACGCCGCGCCATGGCCGATCCAACATGATCAGGAATAGATTCTCCCGAGCGCTGCTCAGGCTGCAGCCCTGAATGCTTGGGCCCGATATTCGCGACCGTCAGGACGCGAGTTCCCATCCGCGATGGTTCGATGACAGAGGTCGTCGGACCGACCAGTCAGGCATACGGCGCACAATGACCTCCAAAAAAACAGCCACTGCGGTTTCCGATCTGACCCTGAGCCCGGCCGCCAACGGCGCGGACGCCTCGGCGCTGTCGAGCAGCTCGCGATCCCTGGCGACCCAGCAATATCTGTATTTCACCGAGACCAACACCGACCGCATCCTCGACAACCTCGATGGCCTGCGTGATGCCGTATTCCCCCGCCCGCCGCACCTGGTGGATGACGAGAGCGAACGTGGCCAGCAGGAATTCCCCTCGGTGTGCCTGATCGGCCTCGGGCGCTGCGGCTCCAACATCGCCCTGGACGTAGCGGAACTGGTCTACAACGCGCGCAAGTTCTATCTCAACGAATTCAACGCCGAAGACAAGCACTACGGTGACAAGGGCTATCGCCCCGCGCAGTGGATGCGCAACCTGCGCCTGGGGACCAGCAAGGCCAGCAAACCGGTGTTCCTGGTGGAACCGCTGGTCATGCTCGGCGACCTGGACAAAGACATCGCCGGGCGTATCCGTTTTTCCCGCAAGGGCGAAAAAAGCGGGTTCTTGCGCGACTACAGCAAAATGAAAATCATGGACCTCTCCGAAGTCCATGCGGGTGGTGCCGGTAACGCGCCGATCCTCGGCCAGTACCTGGCGAAGATCATCCTGAACAAGGACACCCAGCGCTTCTCCAGCCCCGACTGGAAAATGATCCACTCGTACCTGATCGATAGCTGCGGCATCAAGGCCAACCAGTCGCGCCTGTACTTCTCGATCTTCAGCGCCGGCGGCGGTACCGGTTCGGGCATGGCTTCGGAGTTCGGCCTGGCCCAGCAGTACTCGTACATGAACAAGACGTTCGACACCAAGCCGATGGACGAACACGACAGCAAGAGCGGCCATTCCTTCGTCTTCGAACCAATTTTCACCAGCGGCATCTGCGTGCTGCCGAACATTTCCGATCATCGCAGTGAAATGTCCGAGGCGCTGCACATCAACGCCGGACGACTGCTGTGCAAATACCTCTCGGAAGAATGGGATTTCTCGTACAACTTCGCCAACGAAGACAGCAGCGAAGCCAGCGTCATGGGCCGTATCCGGCCATGGAACGCGATGATGCTGATCTCCAACGACATCATGCGCTACGCCGAAGAAAGCGATGACGGCAACATCCAGAACATCGATGTCAATGCCATGGAAAAGCACGCCAACCAGTATATTTCCCAGCAGATCTTCAACATCCTCACGGCCCAGGCCGTGACCACCGACTACGACCAGAACTACTTCCGGCGCGCCGGCATCGACATCGGCGAAACCATTCGCCTGGATGCCAACGACCTGTTCATGAGCCTGGCCGGCCCGGTAGCGATTGCCTACGCTGAATCCGTCGTTCCGGAAACCCCGGCGCCGAGCGGCGACAAGTTCAAGGTGTTCGAAAAAGAGCCGCCGCGCCTGAACATCGATGACCTGTTCTTCCGCTCCATCGACCTGCCGCACTTCAACAAGGTCACCCAGGCCATCGAAGGCATCAGCCTGTTGCCGATCGAATCCAAGCGTTACCGGGCCTCGCTGGAGCAATACAAGAATTCCGGCTATGACGCCGCCGCCCTGCACGACCTGCACTTCTTCAAGAACTGCTCATCGGTGGTGTCGATCGTCTCGCTGCCCAAAGACTACAAGCTGTCCTACATGGACCTGAACCGGCTCAAGACCCACCTCAACAGCCTGTTCCCGAACACCACGCTCAAGCGCTATGCGCTGGTGATCGGCGCCTCGGCCAACTTGTCGCTGACTACCCTGATCGCCAAGAGCCCGTGCCTGTCGGATGACTTCCTGACCCTGATCGTGGCGTTCATCAAGCGCTGCTTTGCCCGCACGCCGTATCGCTTCGACGAGACCCTGGACAACTCGATCCTGGACTTCATCATCAATGAAGAGTTCGACGAAGCACGCATCGACGACCTGCTCAATGAATTCGAGAACCCGGCGAAGATCCTCGACACCAACTGGTACGCGATCAAGCCGATGTACGAGAAGAAGTACCGCGAGCTGATCAGCGACAAGGACAAGTTTGTCTCGATCAATGACATCCGCCTGTCCCGCGACTGCGTGAAGAAGTCGATCAAGTACCTGCGCGAGATCTACCGTCACCGGATCGGCAAGACCAAGGTTATTTCGCTGAATAACCATACTGGCAAGAGTTACTGAGGCTGGCGTGACACCGCGTCGCGCCGATTCGCGAGCAGGCTCGCTCCCACAGGATTTGTGAACACAGATCCGTTGTGGGAGCGAGCCTGCTCGCGAAGGGGCCACGAGCGGCACCGCAAAAACAACATCCAGAAACAATTACGCAGCCCACCGGCCGCACCAAAAACTGTTCCCGTTACGTATACGTCACCCTGCCCTGTGGCGTTTCGCCACGGCAGGCTGTCATCACGCTACTCACCTACACACTTTCCGAGATGCCAAAACACGAACCAACTTGGTGCGCCGATCAATTCGACGCCCTTTCCTGGATCATTATCCACGGCGAAACCACCACGGCCCACAGCAGCGGATCACGCTCGAGAAAATCCAGCGCCCGCGTTTCAGACAGCTTGGCGAGCTGCCCGCCGGCCAGCCAGGCGGCGACTTTGGTACCTTCGTCCTCGGCAATGGCCTCGGCTGCGGCGATCAGATCCAGTGCCGGATCGACCCACAATAGGGCACCCTTGGCAAAGAACGGTTCCAGCTCCTTCCAGGTAATGGATGCGGTTTCACCGAGCAATTTGGCATAGAGGGTGCTAGGTTCTTGATTCATGGGAGCTGTCCGGAAAAGAAATCGGCGCGAATGATAACGTCGGTGGTCTGGCAGAAAAACCCGGTTGCAATTGCAGCACCGATTGAAAAGCGCAGGAAAGCCAAGGATTGCCGATTTGACCCGACAAACCCCGCCGCGAATCTGTCTTTTTCTTTCAATAAAGCGACACCCCCAGGTTTTGCCCCCAAGCGCCAGCTTCCCTTGCCAACAATCGGCGCTCTACACTGTACCGGTACAGTTGCCGGGGGCATTTTCCGCGTGGGTATCCAAGATATCTGACCCGGTTCTGCTGCTACGGCGCCAGGACTATAAAAACTACAACAGCATGAGTGGAGCACTATGACTAAGGCTACTAAGCAGATTTCCAAACTGTTTGCCGCTATGGTTCTGGCCGGGGTTGCCAGCCATTCGTTCGCCGCCGACACCATCAAGATCGGCATCGCCGGCCCGAAAACCGGCCCTGTAGCCCAATACGGCGACATGCAGTTCAGTGGCGCGAAAATGGCCATCGAGCAGATCAACGCCAAGGGTGGCGTCGACGGCAAGCAACTGGTCGCCGTTGAATACGACGACGCCTGTGATCCAAAACAAGCGGTCGCGGTTGCGAACAAGGTCGTCAACGACGGCGTCAAGTTCGTGGTGGGCCACCTGTGCTCCAGCTCCACCCAGCCGGCTTCGGACATCTACGAAGACGAAGGCGTGATCATGATCACTCCGGCCGCCACCAGCCCGGACATCACCGCGCGCGGCTACAAGATGATCTTCCGCACCATCGGCCTGGACAGCGCCCAAGGCCCTGCGGCCGGCAACTACATCGCCGACCACGTCAAGCCGAAAATCGTTGCGGTCCTGCACGACAAGCAGCAGTACGGTGAAGGCATCGCCAGCGCCGTGAAGAAAACCCTCGAAGGCAAAGGCGTGAAAGTGGCCGTCTTCGAAGGCGTGAACGCCGGCGACAAAGACTTCTCCTCGATGATCGCCAAGCTCAAGCAAGCCAACGTCGACTTCGTCTACTACGGCGGCTACCACCCGGAGCTGGGCCTGATTCTGCGTCAAGCCCAGGAAAAAGGCCTGAAAGCCAAGTTCATGGGTCCGGAAGGCGTGGGTAACGACTCCATCTCGCAAATCGCCAAGGAATCCTCCGAAGGCCTGCTGGTGACCCTGCCGAAATCCTTCGACCAGGATCCGGCCAACGTCGCCCTGGCTGACGCGTTCAAGGCCAAGAAAGAAGACCCGAGCGGTCCGTTCGTATTCCCGTCCTACTCCGCTGTGACCGTGATCGCCGACGCGATCAAGGCTGCCAAGAGCGAAGACGCGACCAAAGTGGCTGAAGCCATCCACGCCGGCACTTTCAAGACGCCAACCGGTGACTTGAGCTTCGACGACAAGGGCGACCTGAAGGACTTCAAGTTCGTGGTTTACGAGTGGCATTTCGGCAAACCTAAAACCGAAGCTTCGCCTCAGTAAGGCCTGGCCTGACTGACTGCCAATAAAGCCCACGGCGTGCCGTGGGCTTTGTTTTAAATGTATTGGGCCGCGCTGGCGTGATCCGCCAGTCTCCCCACCTGAAAATCTCAAAACCGTCATCAGCGGTTCGCTGGCAAACCTCGTGTTCGAAGTGGATGCAGATCCACGGGACCCGGGCGGGAAAATGACTCCACCAGTGAAATGCGTATCAGGTTTTTAGGAGCGCTGTAATGCCTGACATCTATCACTTCTTCCAGCAGCTGGTTAACGGCCTGACCGTTGGCAGCACGTATGCCCTGATCGCCATCGGCTATACGATGGTCTATGGCATCATTGGAATGATCAACTTCGCCCACGGCGAGGTGTACATGATCGGCTCCTACGTGGCGTTCATCGCCATCGCCGGGCTGGCCATGATGGGACTCGACAGTGTCCCGCTGTTGATGACCGCAGCTTTCATCGCGAGCATCGTGGTTACCAGTTCCTATGGCTACAGCATCGAACGGATCGCCTACCGCCCGCTGCGCGGCAGCAACCGTCTGATCCCGCTGATTTCCGCCATCGGTATGTCGATCTTCCTGCAGAACACGGTACTGCTTTCGCAAGACTCCAAGGACAAATCCATTCCCAACCTGATTCCGGGCAACTTCGCCATCGGGCCAGGCGGGGCACATGAAGTGCTGATTTCCTACATGCAAATCGTGGTGTTCGTGGTGACCCTGGTCGCCATGCTCGGCCTGACGCTGTTCATCTCCCGTTCCCGCCTGGGCCGCGCCTGCCGCGCCTGCGCCGAGGACATCAAGATGGCCAACCTGCTGGGCATCAACACCAACAACATCATCGCCCTGACCTTCGTCATCGGTGCGGCCCTCGCGGCCATCGCCGCGGTGCTGTTGAGCATGCAATATGGCGTCATCAACCCCAACGCCGGTTTCCTCGTGGGCCTGAAAGCCTTTACCGCCGCGGTGCTCGGCGGCATCGGCAGCATCCCCGGCGCGATGCTCGGCGGATTGGTGCTGGGCGTGGCGGAAGCCTTTGGTGCCGACATCTTCGGCGACCAGTACAAGGACGTCGTGGCGTTCGGCTTGTTGGTTCTGGTTCTGTTATTCCGGCCGACCGGCATCCTGGGCCGTCCGGAGGTTGAGAAAGTATGACTAGGCATCTCAAATCGGCGCTCTTCAGCGCCCTGCTGGTCTGGGCCGTGGCCTATCCGGTACTCGGTCTCAAACTGACCATCGTTGGTATCAACCTGGAAGTGCACGGCACCAGCCCGACCATCCTGGCGACCATCGCCGTATGTTCCGTCCTGATGTTCCTGCGGGTGCTGTTCAGCACGCAGATCAGTGCGGCGTGGAAAGCGTCGCCCGGCGTGCCGGTGATCCCGGCCAAGGCCAGCAACTTCCTGACCCTGCCGTCGACCCAGCGCTGGATCGTGCTGGGCCTGATCGTCGTGGCCCTGGTATGGCCGTTCTTCGGCTCTCGCGGCGCGGTGGACATCGCCACGCTGATCCTGATCTACGTGATGCTCGGCCTCGGCCTGAACATCGTCGTGGGCCTGGCCGGCCTGCTGGACCTGGGTTATGTCGGCTTCTACGCCGTCGGGGCCTACAGCTACGCGCTGCTGTCGCACTACTTCGGCCTGAGCTTCTGGATCTGCCTGCCGATCGCCGGGATGATGGCCGCCACCTTCGGTTTTCTGCTGGGGTTCCCGGTCCTGCGCTTGCGCGGCGACTACCTGGCGATCGTGACCCTGGGTTTTGGCGAGATCATCCGTCTGTTCCTGCGCAACCTGACCGACATCACCGGCGGCCCGAACGGCATCAGCAACATCGAGAAGCCGACGTTCTTCGGCCTGACCTTCGAACGTAAAGCCGCCGAAGGCCTGCAGACCTTCCACGAGTACTTCGGCCTGCAATACAACTCGATCAACAAGGTGATCTTCCTCTACCTGGTCGCCCTACTGCTGGCCCTGGCGGCGCTGTTCGTCATCAACCGCCTGCTGCGCATGCCGATCGGCCGCGCGTGGGAAGCCTTGCGCGAAGACGAAATCGCCTGCCGTGCGCTGGGTCTCAACCCGACCGTGATCAAGCTGTCGGCCTTTACCCTGGGTGCTGCGTTCGCCGGTTTCGCCGGTAGCTTCTTCGCCGCTCGCCAAGGCCTGGTGACGCCCGAATCCTTCACCTTCATCGAGTCGGCGATCATCCTCGCCATCGTCGTGCTGGGCGGGATGGGCTCGCAGTTGGGTGTGATCCTGGCGGCGATCGTGATGATCCTGCTTCCCGAAATGATGCGTGAATTCAGCGAATACCGCATGTTGATGTTCGGCGCCTTGATGGTGCTGATGATGATCTGGCGTCCTCAAGGTCTGCTGCCTATGCAACGCCCGCACATGGAGCTGCGCAAATGAGCCGCGAGATCCTGAAAGTCGAAAATCTGAGCATGCGCTTCGGTGGTTTGCTGGCGGTCAACGGCGTGGCCCTGACCGTTAAAGAGAAACAAGTGGTTGCCTTGATCGGGCCGAACGGCGCGGGCAAGACCACCGTGTTCAACTGCCTGACCGGTTTCTACCAGCCTACCGGCGGCACCATCCTGCTGGACGGCGAGCCGATCCAGGGCTTGCCCGGTCATCACATTGCCCGCAAGGGCGTGGTGCGGACCTTCCAGAACGTGCGTCTGTTCAAGGACATGACGGCGGTCGAAAACCTGCTGATCGCCCAGCATCGTCACTTGAACACCAACTTCTTTGCCGGCCTGTTCAAGACCCCGGCGTTCCGCAAGAGCGAACGCGAGGCCATGGAGTACGCCGAGTACTGGCTGGACAAGGTCAACCTCACCGAGTTCGCCAACCGTACCGCCGGGACCCTGGCCTACGGTCAGCAACGGCGCCTGGAAATCGCCCGCTGCATGATGACCCGTCCGCGGATCCTCATGCTCGACGAACCGGCCGCCGGCCTGAACCCGAAGGAAACCGAAGATCTGAAGGCGCTGATCAGCGTGCTGCGCGAGGAGCACAACGTGACCGTGCTGCTGATCGAGCATGACATGAAGCTGGTCATGAGCATTTCCGACCACATCGTCGTGATCAACCAGGGCACGCCGCTGGCCGACGGTACGCCGGAACAGATCCGCGACAATCCTGAAGTGATCAAAGCCTACCTGGGGGAAGCGTAAATGCTGCAGTTCGAAAACGTTTCCACCTTCTACGGCAAGATCCAGGCGCTGCACAGCGTCAACGTCGAGGTCCGCCAGGGCGAAATCGTCACGCTGATCGGTGCCAACGGCGCCGGCAAGTCCACCCTGCTGATGACACTCTGCGGTTCGCCGCAGGCCCACAGCGGCAGCATCCGCTACATGGGTGAGGAGCTGGTGGGCCAGGACTCGGCGCAAATCATGCGCAAGAGCATCGCCGTGGTGCCTGAAGGCCGTCGGGTATTTGCCCGGCTGACCGTGGAAGAAAACCTCGCCATGGGCGGTTTTTTTACCGACAAGGGCGACTTTCAGGAACAGATGGACAAGGTGCTGCACCTTTTCCCACGCCTGAAAGAGCGTTTTACCCAGCGCGGCGGCACCATGTCCGGCGGCGAACAGCAGATGCTCGCCATCGGTCGTGCACTGATGAGCAAGCCCAAGCTGCTGCTGCTCGACGAGCCGTCGCTGGGCCTGGCGCCGATCATCATCCAGCAGATCTTCGACATCATCGAACAGCTGCGCAAGGATGGGGTGACGGTGTTCCTGGTGGAGCAGAACGCCAACCAGGCGCTGAAGATCGCTGACCGAGCGTACGTGCTGGAGAACGGTCGCGTGGTGATGCAAGGCACCGGTGAAGCACTGCTGACCGACCCGAAAGTGCGCGAGGCGTACCTGGGCGGTTGAGTCTGTCGCGATAGAAAAAACGGCCTTCGGGCCGTTTTTTTTGCTCGGATGTTGGACGTAGATCCCTGTGGCGAGGGAGCTTGCTCCCGCTGGGCTGCGTAGCGGCCCTAAGATTTTGCGGTCGCTGCGCAACCGAGCGGGAGCAAGCTCCCTCGCCACAGGGACCGATTACAACCGATCCAGCGCCTCCCCGCTGCGTTTGAACCACTCAATCAGATAATCAGCCAGCACCTGCGTACGCTTGGGCAACCCGCCCTGATATGGATGCACCAGGTACATCGGCATGCGACGGGTCTGAAAGTCCCGCAGCAACCAGCGCAGGCGGCCGTCGGCCAGTTCCTGGTCAAGCAGATACGACGGCAGACGGGCGATTCCAGCGCCGGCCAGGGCGGCTTTTTTCAACAGGCTGTAATGGTTGCTGGCAAACGGCCCGGACACCCGCACCCGCAGCAACTCATGTTGCTGGTGGTACAACCACTCCTCACGACCGCTGTAGTGACTGTTGAGCAGGCATTTGTGCTCCGCCAGGGCCTGGGGAACCGCGGGCTCACCGAAGCGTTCCAGATAGGCCGGGCTGGCGCAGGTCAGTTCATGCCAGGCCAGCAGCGGGCGAGCCACCAACCGCTCGTCGATCGCCGCATCCGAGCGGATCGCCAGATCAAACCCATCGCGCGATAAATCGCGGTAACCGTTATTGAGCTCCAACTCGATCTGCACGTCGGGGTAGGCGAGAGCGAACTCGGTCAGCAGCCCTTCAAAAAAGGTTTCGCCCAACGAAACCGGCACCGTCATCCGCACCGGCCCGGAAACTTCACCCTTCAAGCGGGCCAACGCCTGACGCGCCCTTTCCACTTGCACCAACAAGGCCTGGGCCTGGGGCAACAGCGCCGCACCCGCCGCCGTCAGGCTCAGGCGTCGCGTCGTGCGCTGAAGCAGGATCACTGAAAACCGCTCCTCCAGCAGGCTGATGCGCTTGGACAGCTGCCCCTTGCTGCATCCCAACCGCTGCGCCGCCAGGGTAAAACTACCGGCCTCGACCAGCACGGCAAACGCTGCCAGATCATCGATCTCGCTCATTGGATTGTTTCCAAATGAAAACCAAAGGTTTCCTATTAGCACGCTTATCCCGAGGAAAATCCACTCTAGACTGCAACCTCGTCCACCCCATTTGAGGATCAGTCCATGAAAATCCTGTTGATCGGCGCCAACGGAACCATCGGTTCGGCCATCGCTAACGAGTTGTCGCCCCGTCATGAAATTGTCCGTATCGGCCGCCACAGCGGTGATGTGCAAGTGGATATCAGCGACAGCGCCTCGATCCGCGCCCTGTTCGAAAAAACCGGCCGCTTCGATGCTTTGGTTTGTGCGGCGGGCAACGTCACTTTCGCGCCGCTGGGCGACATGACCGAAGAAAGCTTCGCCCTCGGTTTGAAAGACAAGTTGATGGGTCAGGTCAATCTTGTATTGATCGGCCGCGAATTCGCCAATGACGGCGCATCCTTTACCCTCACCACCGGCGTACTCAGCCACGACCCGATCAAGAGCGGCGCCTCGGCGGCCCTGGTGAACGGCGCCCTCGACAGTTTTGTGCGCGCTGCGGCAATCGAGCTGCCCCGGGGCCTCAGGCTCAACTCGGTAAGCCCGAACGTATTGCTGGAAGCGATGGACAAATATGCGCCGTACTTCCGCGGCTACAAGCCGGTTCCTGCGGCTGAAGTGGCATTGGCCTATGCCAAGAGCGTCGAAGGCCTGCAAACCGGGCAGACTTTTCACGTCGGCTGACCCCTTGTGATGAAGGATCAGTCTGAGTAACGTGGCGGCACTTGTCTGGAGACCCAATGATGCGTGCCGCCCGTTCCCTGTTGTGTATTGCCTCGCTTGCGCTTTTCGCCGGCTGCCAGTTGCTCGACGCCCCGCGCCAGAGCGCCTCCCATGCCGGCCAGACGCGCATGCAGGGCGAACTCACGGCGGCCGATGGCAAGCTGGTGTTCCAGCCATGCCAGGAACAGCGCCGCTACATCGTCAACGACACCGGCGGCACCAGTGTGCTGCAACAAGCCGCCACCCTGGCGGATGATCGCGGCAAACTCTTCGCCGATCTGCGCGGGCGTATCGTTTCCAGCGCGGCGGCCGGCACCGACAGCCAGCTGGACGTCGAGCAGCTGTATCGCCTGGAACGCTCCGGGACCGCTTGCGATGATGTTGACTTCAAACGGGTGATTCTGCGGGCAGCGGGACATGCCCCTGAATGGACACTCAAGGCCAGCGGCAAGGGCCTGGTCCTGGATCGCCAAGGGCAGCCGCCGCTGGCGGTGCCGTACGTCGAGGAGCAGTTGGGCGATGGCCGCTTCAACCTCGGCACCGAGGCCAACGGCCAGAAGGTCGAGTTGTGGGTCACGCCGCAACGCTGCGTCGACAGCACCAGTGGCAGCGTGCAGCACATGAGCGCCGAGTTGCGGGTCAACGGTCAGGTCCAGCGCGGTTGCGCCTACTTTGGTGGCGCGCGCGACGACTGATTCGACGCATGACGGGTTTTAACCTCACGGAAAACCGGGATTGCGGCTTATAATCGCCGGTTTGAAGAACGCCTTGGCGCAGTTGTGCGCCCCGCGAACCGGACCCCGTCATGTTACGAATCACCGAACTCAAGCTGCCGATCGACCATCCCGAAGAAGACTTGCGCCCTGCCATCGTGCAGCGGCTGGGCATCGCCAGCGATGACCTGCTCGACTTCACCCTGTTCAAGCGCAGCTACGACGCCCGCAAGAAATCCTCCGAGCTGTGCTTCATCTACACCATCGACCTGTCGGTGCGCGATGAAGCCGGTGTGCTGCGCAAGTTCGCCGATGACCGTAATGTCAACGAAGCGCCGGACATCAGCTACAAGGTGGTTGGCCAGGCACCGGCGGACTTGAGCGAGCGGCCGATCGTGGTCGGCTTCGGGCCGTGCGGCATCTTCGCCGCCATGTTGCTCGCACAGATGGGTTTCAAGCCGATCATCCTTGAGCGCGGCCCGGAAGTACGCCAGCGCACCAAGGACACCTGGGGCCTGTGGCGAAAAAGCGTGCTCAACCCCGAGTCCAACGTACAGTTCGGCGAAGGCGGCGCGGGGACGTTCTCCGACGGCAAGCTCTACAGCCAGATCAAGGACCCGAAATTCCTTGGACGCAAGGTCCTGCATGAGTTCGTCAAGGCCGGGGCCCCCGAAGAAATCCTCTATGTCAGCAAGCCGCACATCGGTACGTTCCGCCTGACCGGCGTCGTGGAAAACATGCGTGAGCAGATTCGCGCCCTCGGCGGTGAAGTGCGCTTCGGCGAGCGAGTTACCGACGTTTTGATCGAGGACGGCCAACTGGTTGGCGTCGAGCTGGCCAGTGGTGAGCAGATCCGTTCGAAACACGTGATCCTTGCCTTGGGCCATAGCGCCCGGGATACCTTCCGCATGCTCCACAGCCGTGGCGTGTACATGGAAGCCAAGCCGTTCTCGGTGGGTTTCCGTATCGAACACCCGCAATCGCTGATCGACAGCGCACGCCTGGGCAAGTACGCCGGCCACCCGAAACTCGGCGCCGCCGACTACAAGCTGGTGCACCACGCGAAAAATGGTCGCTCGGTGTACAGCTTCTGCATGTGCCCGGGCGGCACCGTGGTGGCGGCGACCTCCGAGCCGAACCGCGTCGTGACCAATGGCATGAGCCAATACTCGCGCAACGAGCGCAACGCCAACTCGGGCATCGTCGTCGGCATCACGCCGGAAGCGGATTATCCGGGTGGCCCGCTGGCGGGCATCGAGTTGCAGGAGCGCCTGGAATCCCACGCCTTCGTGCTGGGTGGCAGCAACTATGAAGCCCCCGCGCAACTGGTGGGTGATTTCATCGCCGGCAAGCCGTCCACGGCGCTGGGCAGCGTCGAACCGTCCTACAAGCCTGGGGTTGCCCTGGGCGACTTGGCCCTGGCTCTGCCGGATTTCGCCATCGAGGCCATCCGTGAAGCGCTGCCGGCGTTCGAGAAACAGATCCGGGGTTATTCGCTGCATGATGCGGTGCTCACCGGCATCGAGACCCGGACTTCATCGCCGCTGCGCATCACCCGCAACGAAACGCTGCAGAGCTTGAATGTGAAAGGCCTGTTCCCGGCTGGCGAAGGTGCCGGTTATGCCGGCGGGATCTTGTCGGCGGGCGTGGACGGGATCCGGATCGCCGAAGCGGTGGCGCGGGATATTCTTGGCTTGAAGGACTGACTTCCATTCACTGTGAAATGCTGTTCATCTGGATTGAATGAACAGCAGGCCCCTGTGGGAGCGAGCTTGCTCGCGATGGCGGCTTGGCCTCCAACTCATCCGTTGGCTGATCCACCGCTATCGCGAGCAAGCTCGCTCCCACAGGGGATCCCAGTGATTCAGATATTGGCCCGCAACACGCCCTCCGGCAGCGCTTCTCCGCGCTCCGCACATCCCGCCACCGCATCGATCAATGGGTCCAACTCATACCCCTGGGCCTTGAGCCACGCCGGATCGTAATACGTCGTGGCATAACGCTCCCCGCCATCACACAGAATCGCCACGATCGAACCCGACTCACCGCCTTGCACCATTCGCTTCGCGGCGATCAGCGCGCCGATCAGGTTGGTGCCGCTGGATCCGCCGACCCGCCGTCCCAGTCGCTGGGCCAGGTAGTGCATGGCCGCGAGGGACAGGGCGTCCGGCACCTTGACCATCGCATCGATCACCTTGGGCAGGAACGAGGCTTCGACCCGTGGCCGACCGATGCCCTCGATCCGCGACCCGCAATCCAGGCGCAGGCTGGCATCGCCGCTGCGGTAGTAGTCGAAAAATACCGAACGCTCGGCGTCGGCACACAGCACACGGGTACCGTGCTGGCGGTAGCGTACGTAGCGCCCCAAGGTGGCCGTTGTACCGCCCGTGCCAGGGCTGGAGATCAGCCAGGTGGGCTCCGGATGCCGCTCGAAGCGCATCTGCTGGAAAATCGACTCGGCAATGTTGTTGTTCGCCCGCCAGTCCGTGGCCCGCTCGGCGTAGGTGAACTGGTCGATGAAATGCCCGTCATGCTCGCGGGCCAGACGTTCGGATTCGGCGTAGATCTGCGTAGGGTCATCCACCAGATGGCTCTGGCCACCATAGAAGGCGATCTGGGCGATTTTTTCCCGGGAGGTAGTGGCAGGCATCACCGCGATGAAAGGCAGGCCCAGCAATCGCGCAAAATACGCCTCGGAAATCGCCGTCGAGCCGCTGGAGGCCTCGATCACCGGTGCACCGGGCTTGAGCCAGCCATTGCACAACGCATACAGGAACAGCGAGCGGGCCAGTCGGTGCTTGAGGCTGCCGGTGGGATGGCTGGACTCATCCTTGAAATACAGCTCGATGCCCGGCAGTCCGGCCAGCGGCAATGGGATCAGATGCGTATCGGCACTGCGTTGGAAATCCGCCTCGATGATACGGATGGCTTCACGCGCCCATTGGCGGGGATTGTTCATGGTGTTTTCTCGCAGGGCCGGTAGGACTTTCAGGCAGACCGATGGCCGGGGGCACGATCTATTCAGGAAATACGAGACACCAGCTTAGGAAAAAACCGACATCCCGCACAGGTACAGCTAAGGTCCAATGTGCCCGGCAACTGCCTGAATGCCCGGCGCAGGCGCTGTAACGACATATAACAAAAAAGAATATAACTTTTGTTTTAACAACAAACAGTACGGGTTAGGGTGTGCCATCTTTTTGATTTGATTAATGGAGAGCAACCTTGGCTCTACGTAACTCACTGACGCGGTTTTTCCAGCTGGAAGCTGCCAGCGGCCTGCTCTTGATTGCCGCCGCCGTGCTGGCCCTGGTCATCAACAACTCTCCGCTGTCCTGGCTGTATGGCGGCCTGCTGGACACGCCCGTGGTCGTCCAGGTCGGTGCGTTGAAGATCGCCAAGCCGTTACTGCTATGGATCAATGACGGCCTGATGGCGCTGTTCTTCCTGCTTATTGGCCTGGAGGTCAAACGCGAGGTGCTCGACGGGCAACTGTCGAAACCTTCGCAGATCGTCCTGCCGGGGGCCGCGGCAATAGGCGGCATGCTGGTGCCGGCGCTGATCTACTGGTTTCTCAATCGCGACAACCCTGCCGCGCTCGCTGGCTGGGCGATTCCTACGGCTACCGATATTGCCTTTGCCCTCGGCGTGCTGGCCTTGCTTGGCAAGCGCGTACCGGTATCGCTCAAGCTGTTCCTGATGACGCTGGCGATCATTGATGACCTGGGCGCCATCGTCATCATCGCGATGTTCTACTCCGGCGAGCTGTCGACCCTGTCGTTGGGGCTGGCCGCGGCCTGCATCGCAGCCCTGGTGGCAATGAATCGGCTGGGCGTGGTCAAGCTCGGACCGTACATGGTGGTCGGCTTGATTCTCTGGGTCTGTGTGCTCAAGAGCGGCGTGCATGCCACGCTGGCGGGGGTGACGCTGGCATTCTGCATCCCACTGCGCACGAGAAACGCTGAAACCTCTCCCCTGCTGACGCTTGAGCATGCGCTGCATCCTTGGGTGGCCTACATTATCTTGCCGCTGTTCGCATTCGCCAACGCTGGCCTTTCCCTGAGCGGTGTCACGGTCGAGAGCTTTACCCATCATGTCCCGATGGGCATCGCAATCGGCCTGTTGCTGGGCAAGACTGTCGGCGTGTTCAGCCTGACCTGGCTGGCGGTGAAAATCGGCATCGCCAGTCTGCCTGCCGGGGCCAATTGGGGGCAGATACTAGGCGTGGCGATTCTTTGTGGCATTGGTTTTACCATGAGCCTGTTCGTCGGCTCCCTGGCGTTCGTGCCGGAGGTGAGTGAGTATGCGGGGATGGATCGGATGGGGATTCTCACCGGGTCGATCCTGGCGGCGCTGATTGGATATGGGGTGACGGCGATGGCTAGTCGTAAGCCTTCAGAGCTGAGTTCCTGAGAGTTCAGCGGGCTTTGCTTCTTGTCATGAGATGGTGTGTATATCCGTTGCTGCGGTCACGGCGGCTTAGGGTTTCGCCCTTACGGCGAGTCACTTTTGGAAGAGCCCCAAAAGTAACCAAAAACGCTCTGCCCCACCACTCGGCACCTCGCCAAGGCTCGGCGTGCCCTCACTCCGGCATGGTTAACGGGGCGCCGAGATCAAAGTCAAAAGCAGAGCAACAGCAACAGCAACACATGCGCTTAGCATTTCTGTAGCCGCACCACCGCCATCGCGAGCAAGCTCGCTCCCACACTGGATTCTTCGACAGACACAGACCTCACGGCATACAGGGAACCCCTGTGGGAGCGAGCTTGCTCGCGAAGGGGGCCGCACATTCAACATCTTAATTGACTGACACGCCGCCTTCGCGAGCAGGCTCGCTCCCACAGGGGAAACGCGAGCCAACCGAAACCAGGTCGGCTATCAGGCCGCCTCGCGGTGGACGTCGATCTAGGTCGCCCCGTTTACCACGCTGGCTGAGCGAAGGTGTTGCGCAGTGGGCACCTCGGCATGGATGAAAAAGTGACTCGCCGTCAGGGCGGAACCATAAGCCGCCGTTACCGCAGCAATGGATCTATCTCGTATTCCAAGGACAGATCTAACCCTCCTTAGTGCGATACGCGACTCGTACCATCGACAGTCGAAATCCGCACCCGCTCACCTACACGGAACACTTCGTTCTCCTGAACCTGCTGGACATAGGCACGCATGCTGCCGTCATCCTCACGCACAGTGATCTCTACACCCTGGGTACGGGTCAGGCCTTCTTCAGTAGCGGAGCCGATCAGGCCACCGGCCACGGCGCCGATCACGGCTGCCACGATGCTGCCACGACCACCGCCGATAGCGCTGCCGCCAACACCGCCCACCACCGCACCGGCTGCACCGCCGATCGGGGTCTTGGTGCCTTCGATCTTGACCGGGCGCAGGGACTCGATGGTGCCCATGCGAATCGTCTGCACGCGACGCGCTTCGTCACGGGAATAGGAGTCACCGGTCAGGCTTGACTGGCAGCCTGTCAGTAACATCGCCATCGTGGAAAAGGAAGCAACCAGCAAAACAGACTTGCGCATAGCATCAAACTCCAAAAGACAGTGATCCATTAAACTCCCCCGGCTTGATGCCTGTCACGGCCTCGCCGGGGAAAAAATTGTTTTCATTCAGGTGGGATACAGGCGCACCCGAAAAATTCACCCAACAGTAGCGCCAATTTCGAAAGTTCGCGTCATCGACCCCGGGATTTTCCATGGATTACTTCATCATAGTCGCCACCACCGTCGCCGGTCTGTACTTTCATGGATGGCTCTACGTACGTATCAAACGCTGGATGGACCGCGACCTGGCCTTGTCGTTGGCGGGGCAGGATGGACGGAAGCGAGACTACATGCTGCAACAATTGGCCCTCGCCCGCGAACAAGGGACCAAGCGTCGGGACCTGCCGCACTGGCTCCAGGCCGCTGCGGCAGGTTACTCCGACGTCAGGGCGCCAGACGCTCGCGAATCCAGTCCGCGCCTTGCAGGCGATAGTTGAGGCGATCGTGCAGGCGGCTCGGGCGGCCTTGCCAGAATTCGATGCGCTCGGGCAACAGGCGATAGCCGCCCCAATGCTCGGGGCAATGGGGTTGGCTGTCGCTGAAGCGTTGCTCAGTGGCCTTGAGCAAGTCTTCCAGCTCATCCCGCCCGGCGATCACCCGGCTCTGGGGTGAGGCCCAGGCACCGAGACGGCTGCCCAGCGGCCGTACCTGGTAATAAGCGTCCGACTCTTGCGGGGTGACCTTCACGACCTTGCCTTCGATGCGCACCTGGCGCTCCAGCGTCGGCCAGAAAAACGTCATGGCCGCGAACGGTTTCGCGGCCAGTTGCTGGCCCTTGGCGCTGTCGTAGTTGGTGAAGAACGTGAAGCCCTCGGTATCGAGCCCCTTGAGCAGCAGGATCCGGCAGTGAGGCCTGCCGTCTGCGTCCACTGTCGCCAGGGTCATGGCGTTGGCTTCCACCGGTGCCTGTTCGGTTTTCACCGCCTCGGCAAACCATTGGTGAAACAAGGCGAACGGCTCGGCCGGGGCTTGCGCTTCGGTCAGGCCATCGCGGGTGTAGTCACGGCGCATATCAGCCAGGGTTTGGGTCATGGCGCGTTCCTTGTGGTCAGCCAATCACTGTTTGGCGGTATCGGCGGCAGCGACTTTCTTGCCGTCGGCAGCGGCCTTGGCCGGCTCGGGCTTCTTCGCGGGCGTAGCCTTCTTGGCCGGGGTCTTCTTCGCGGGTGCCTTCGCCGGAGCCTTCTTGGCCGCTGCTTTCTTGGCAGCCGGAGCGGCAGCCTTTTTCGTCGCCGGGGCCGGGGCCGGCGCGGCAGGTTTCACGTCCTGGGCAGCTACCATGGTTACTGGCGCAGGGGCTGGCATGTTGTACTTGCTCAGCAATGCAACCATGGTGTTCGCTGGCGTAACCAGCAACTCGACGCGACGGTTCAAGGCCCGGCCTTCAACGCTGTCGTTGGCCGCACGCGGAGCCACCGAGCCCATGCCACGCAGCATCAGGCGATCACGCTGCAAACCGCTGAGACGGAAAATCGCCGCCACCGATTGAGCACGTTCCTGGCTGAGCTTCAGGTTGGCCGGCGCCGCGCCCGACGTATCGGCGTGACCGAGGATCAGTACGGCGGTTTTCGGATCGGCTTCAAGAATCTTGGCGACGCGAGTGAACGGACCAAGTGTCACCGGCAGCAGCATGGCCGGACGATCAGGGTTGAACGAACCGTCCGCGGGAGCGGTAACCACCAGCACGTTATCGCGACGTTCGAGTTCGAGCTTGCTGTCCTTGATCGCCGTACGCAGCTTCGGCTCATAGTCGTCGAGCCAGGCCTGGGTGACTTTCGGGTCGGGCATCGGCACCGCCTTGGCGGTCTCCTGTTCCTTGCCGCCGAACGGCCACCACCATTTGCCGTTGCTTTCGGCTTCGGCCTTGGCCACGGCTGGCGCCTTGGCTTCAGGTTTCAGCGGTTCTTTTTTGGCGACATCATCCGCGGCGGATTCATCCGAAGAGAACGGCCACCACCAGTGCGTGGCTCCCTCGGCCTTGGCCTGCGGTGCCTCGGCGGCGGGTTTCAAAGGAGCCGATGGCGCCGCGTCCTTGCTCGCGACTTTGTCGGACGAGCCGAACGGCCACCAGCCACCGCCGCCCTCGGCATCATTTTGTGGGTTTTGTGCGCAACCGGTAATAGCGAAGCACAGCGCCAGAGCGAGGGTTTTATTCGATGACATTGGATATCCACAAAATGATCAGGATGAAAAAACAGAGGCCATGTTCCGGCCGCATAAACAGACGCTTGGAAACCGCAAAGGAGCCGAGGTTCCTGTATGCATTACCGACAACCACTATTTACAGACAAGTGGCAAGCACCCGCGCGAGATTCTGCGCGCGCGGGTCCATCAGGACGTAAGGTCCCAATGTGTTGGTCACGAAACCGAACGCAACGTCATGCTCGGGATCGGCAAAACCGATGGAGCCCCCTGCCCCAGGGTGACCGAACGCCCGCGGCCCGAGGCCATAGGTCGCGTTGGGCACATCCGCCTGGTCGAGCATGCAACCCAGGCCGAAACGGGTCTGGGTCAATAAAGTCTTGTCCTCGCCGAAGCTGTGCTGGCGGGTCAGTTCGTCAAGCATTTCGCCTTCCAGCAGGCTGCCATCGAGCAGACCGGCGTAGAACCCGGCGATGCTCCGGGCATTGCCGTGGCCGTTGGCGGCCGGTTGCTGCATGCGGCGCCACTCGGGTTTGTTGGTGCTGGTCATGATCGATGGCGGGTTGGTGAAGGCCCGGGTGGTCATGGCCGAAGGTTCACGCATCGTCACCTGCAACAGGCGCTGTGCCGCCGCATCTCCGGCGTTACCTTTGCCGCGGGCGATATGCGCCACGCGATGAAATTCTTCGTCCGCCAGGCCGACATGAAAATCCAGCCCCAGCGGTCTGGCGACCCGAGCCACGATGGACTCACCCGGCCCTCGGCCATCAGCCCTGCGCAGCAACTCGCCGATCAACCAGCCGTAGGTGATCGCGGCATAACCGTGGCCCTCGCCAGGCGTCCACCAAGGCGTTTCAGCCGCCAGGGCATCGGTCATGGCCTGCCAGTCATAAAGTGCTTCAGGCGCCATCAACTCTCTCAGCGCTGGTAGTCCGGCCTGATGGCAGAGCAATTGCCGCAGGGTGACGGACTCCTTGCCGGCAGCCGCGAACTCGGGCCAGTAGCGGGCAACCGGCGCATCGAGCTGCAGCTTGCCCTCGGCTACCAGTTGCAGGGCAGTGACGGCGGCGAATGTCTTGGTGCAGGAAAACAGATTGGCGATGGTGTCGCTGTGCCAGGCTTCATGACCATCCTTATCGGCGGTGCCGGCCCAGATGTCGACGACGGTGCGGCCGCTCACCTGAATGCATAACGCCGCGCCGCGCTCCTGGGAATTGTCGAACAGCGCCGCAAACGCTTCACGCACGGCCTCGAACTGAAGCTCGTAATGACCTTGAATTTGCACCCGTAACTCCCTTGGAACAAAAGCTTTTTTGTCAATGGCTGGCATTGTTTCAGCGATTGGGGCTTTTGGGAACCGCCGCAAGACGGCTGGTTGAACGCAGCCCCCTGTGGCGAGGGAGCTTGCTCCCGCTGGACTGCGTAGCAGGCCTTGGAAAATTTAACGCGTTTGGCCTGATACACCACCGCGTCAGGTTTTGGGGCTGCTACGCAACCCAGCGGGAGCAAGCTCCCTCGCCACGCAAGCCCCCTCGCCAGACGTCTAGGAAATCTCCCGCCGAAACGGCGGCAGCGCGTTGAGGATCGCCTTGCCGTAGCGTTGGGTCACCAGCCGGCGATCGAGCAAGGTGATGGTGCCGCGGTCTTCCTCGGTACGCAGCAAGCGGCCACAGGCCTGGACCAGCTTCAGCGAGGCATCCGGCACGGAGATCTCCATGAAGGGGTTGCCGCCACGGGCTTCGATCCATTCGGCCAACGCGGCTTCCACCGGATCGTCCGGCACCGAGAATGGAATCTTGGCGATCACCACGTGTTCGCAATAGGCCCCCGGCAAATCGACGCCTTCGGCAAAGCTCGCCAGGCCGAACAGCACGCTGGAATCGCCGCCATCGACGCGGGCCTTGTGCTTGTTCAAGGTTTCCTGCTTCGACAGGTTGCCCTGGATAAATACCTGCTTGCGCCAGTCACGATCGAGACCGTCAAAGACGTCCTGCATCTGTTTGCGCGAGGAAAACAGCACCAGGGTGCCGCGCGAACCTTCCACCAGCGCAGGCAGCTCGCGAATGATCGCGGCAGTGTGGGCGGCGGCATCGCGCGGATCGGCCTTGAGGTCCGGCACCCGCAGCACGCCGGCGTCGGCATGGTGGAAGGGGCTCGGAACTACGGCGGTCACGGCTTTTTTCGGCAGGCCGGCGCGCATGCGGAAACGGTCGAAAGTGCCCAGGGCCGTCAGCGTGGCGGAGGTTACCAGCGCGCCGTAGGCGACGTTCCACAGGTTGCGCCGCAGCATGTCCGCCGCCAGGATCGGACTGGCATTGACCTCGATGTCGAACAGCGAGCCGCTCTCGGCCAGCGTCAGCCAACGCGCCATCGGCGGATTGTCTTCCGGGTCTTCGGTGGTGAACGCGGTCCACAGCTCCCAGTTACCCTGGGAGCGGGACAGCAAGCTGCCGAACAATGGATACCACTCCTCGGCCTGGTTGCTGGCGATGCCGATATTGACCTCGCCATCCATGCCTTCCTTGAGCAGATCGGTCAGGCGCGTGAACAGGTCGGTCAGGCGCGCGAAGCCCTTCTTGAGTTCGATGCCCATCTCGCGCATATGCTCGGGGATCACCCCGCCGACAAACCGATGGCGTGGCCGCTCGCGGCCCTCGACATCTTCGCCGGGCTTGAAGTCGGCCACCTGCTCGCAGGCGGTGAACATGAACTGCTGGTTCGTCTTGATCTCCCGCGCCAGCTCCGGCACCTGCTCGATGAACTTGCCCAGGTCGCCGGGCAACGGATGCTGGGCGAGCAGTTTGGTGAGATTCTTGGCAGTGGTTTCCAGCCAGTCGGCGGTTGAGCGCAGCCGGGTGTAATGGGCGAAATGGCCGATGGCCTTGTCCGGCAGGTGATGACCTTCGTCGAACACATAGATCGTGTCGCGCGGGTCCGGCAGCACGGCGCCGCCGCCCAAGGCCAGGTCGGCCAGGACCATATCGTGGTTGGTGACGATCACGTCGACCTTGCCCATGCCTTCGCGAGCCTTGTAGAAAGCGCACTGGCCGAAGTTCGGGCAATGGCGATTGGTGCATTGGCTGTGGTCGGTGGTCAGGCGCGACCAGTCAGCGTCTTCCAGAGCCGTAGACCAGCTGTCGCGGTCGCCGTCCCACTTATTGCCGGCGAGCTTTTCGATCATGCTGGTGAACAGCTTCTGGCTGGCCTCGTCGACCTCGATCTTGAAACCTTCTTCTTCGAACAGCTGGGCCGTGGCGGTCTGCGCGTGGCCTTCCTGCAACAGCATGTCGAGCTTGGACAGGCACATGTAGCGCCCACGCCCCTTGGCCAGCGCGAAACTGAAATTCAGCCCGCTGTTGCGCATCAGGTCGGGCAGGTCCTTGTAGACGATCTGTTCCTGCAGGGCGACGGTGGCCGTGGCGATCACCAGGCGCTTGCCGGCGGCCTTGGCGGTGGGGATCGCCGCCAGGCTGTAGGCCACGGTCTTGCCGGTACCGGTGCCGGCCTCCACCGCGACGACGGCAGGCTCGCCGCTGCGCCGGCCTTCGTCGTCGGTGTCGATGTCACCCAGGACTTTTGCCACTTCGGCAATCATCAGGCGCTGGCCATATCGCGGCTTGAGGCTCTTGGCTTCGAGAAAACGCGAATAGGCGCCCTGGATCGTGGTTTTGAGTTCGGTGCTGATCATGAATGGTCGGGCGCAAAAAACGCTGGATAAATTTTCAGTGGTTCGGATCGGCGGCTATCATACCCCGCTAATTAATCCTGCGCAGAACGGAGTGACCCAATGACACCCTTTGCCCTCGTCTACACCCTGCATTTGCTGGCGGCCCTGGTCTGGGTTGGCGGTATGTTTTTCGCCTGGATGATCCTGCGACCCGCCGCAATCACGGCGCTTGAGGGCCCTGCCCGGCTCCAGTTGTGGGTAGAAGTGTTTCAGCGTTTTTTCGTCTGGGTCTGGGTGGCCGTGGTGCTTTTGCCGATCAGCGGCGTGGGCCTGATCCACATGCGCTTCGCCGGTTTCGAAACCGCGCCGCGTTACGTGCAGGTAATGATGGGGTTATATGTGGCGATGGCGGCTTTGTTCATCCGTATCCAGGGCCTGCAACTGCCAGCATTGCGTAACGCTGTGACGGCGCAGAACTGGCCGACGGGTGCGGCGGTGCTGGGGAAGATTCGCAAGCTGGTGGGGATCAATCTGTTGATCGGGTTGCTGGTGGTGGCGATTGGCGCGGCTCGGCCGATGTTCTGAAACAGTTATCCAACCCTGTGGGAGCGAGCCTGCTCGCGAAGGCCTCGAATCAGTCGGCATCGGCGTGACTGATCGATTGCTTTCGCGAGCAGGCTCGCTCCCACCTCAGGACAGTTTCGAGACGGCCTAGAACCGCTGCACCGTCACCGCACCCGCTGCGCCGGCAGGCCCTGGCTGGCCATCGGCACCGGGACGGCCGCTCTTGCCGCCGTCGGCGGTGTAGACCAGGCAGCCCTTGGCCTTGCCCCCCGCGCCAGGCTTGCCGCCAGGCCCCGCCGCGCCACCGGCGCCGCCATCTACCAATACCTTGATTTGTTCGTCGGGAAAAGCGCGGGGCAACTCCAGCCGAACCAGCGCGCCGGCCGCGCCCGGCTGGCCATCCGCGCCGTTGCTGCCGTCGGCGCCGCGACCGGCCGAACCCCAAGTGCAACCCGGTGCCTGGCCGTTGGCGCCGTCAAGGCCCACGTAACCTGGCGCACCGGTACCGCCACGGGCATCCACCGACAGCAGCGGCGCGTTCAACGCCTCGAAGCGCAAATTGAGGTTACGCCCCGGGCGCGCCGCCTTGGTATAGGTTCCCGGCGCGCCACGGGCGGTGATCTGGCTGCCTTCAGCCAGTTCGGCCTGGGTGACTTTCATCTCCAGCGCCTGTTGTGCCGGTACGATCGCGATCCTTGCCTCCCGCCCCAGGTGCAATTGGCCGATCGACAGCTCAGTGACGTTCGAAGGCACCAGCAGCGTGCCGTAGTCGGCCACGTCCAATCGCTCCAGGGCAAGCGTGCTGGTGGTGTTGGGCAAGCGCATCAATGAGTGGCTTTCCACCTGGACCACTTGAGCGCTGGCCCACGGGCATACGAGTAATGCGAGCAGACACAGTTTACGCATGGGAGGCCTCTGGCGCGGTCGGGAGGGTTTGCAGGTGAAAGATGCCGAACAGCAGCACCCTGAGGCGATCACGGCCAGGAGCGGGACGACCACGAAACCGAGCCCTGAACAATAAAAGTTCGAGCAGATGGATCACCAGTAACGACACCCCGGCCAGATTGACCAACAGATGCAGCGGATGGACGAACGGCATGACCAGATTGGCCAGCACCACCAGCCAGAACAGCAGGGTCAGCAAGCGCCCCAGCCACCAAAACACCTTCATACGCCCCCCGTTCGAGAATTATTCTTTGCGCGCACAGTAACGGCTTGCGCGCAGGATATGCCAGAGGGCCCGGCAAATTTAATCCAGGCCCAGCGGACCGCCTTCCTGGCGATCCGACGGTTCTGGCCCGCTTGGACGATGATGTTTAACGCTGGATATGCAATTCGACCCGACGGTTCTGGGCCCGCCCCTCATCGGTCTCGTTGTCGGCCACCGGTTGGCTTTCGCCCTTGCCTTCACTCGTGAGTTTTGCCGGGGCCACGCCCTGGGTCAGCAAATACTCCACCACGCTGCCGGCCCGACGTTCCGAGAGGCCCTGGTTATACGCCTCGGTACCGACACTGTCGGTGTGGCCCACCACGCGGATACTGGCGACGTTGGCGTGACTCAGTTTTGCCGTCAGCTCATCGAGCTGGCTCCTGGCCGCGGCGGTGAGGTCGGATTTGTCAAAATCGAACAGCACCTTGCCAGCGTCGTTCAGGGTAATGACTTCGCTGGTGGGCATGTCCGGCTCGGCCGGTGGTGTGCTGGCCGGATATTGCGGCAGCGGGCAGCCGTGATGTTCGACGGGGGTATTGGCCGGTGTATCGGGACAACGGTCGCGACGATCGAATACACCATCGTCGTCTTCGTCGCCGTCCTGGGCGTAGCAGATCAACCCACCGCCCAGCAGCCCCAACGCAGCGCCACCGGCGGCCCAGCCACCGCTTTCGATGGCCCCTAGACCACCGCCGACAAGCCCTCCGATCAAGCTGCAGATCGGCCAGGTACGCTGATTGAGCGAGGCACTGCCATCACTGTGAGTGGCGCAACCGGACAGCAAGCTGCTTGCCAGCAGTAGCGGTAAGGCGGCCTTGATTAGAACGTTCATGGTGAATGCTCCTGTGTCACCGGCCCATACCGGTCACACAGGAGTAAAGACCCGCATCCGCGACTGTACAAGCCGCGGAGAACGAGGGGTTCAGCGGTTTATCTTGATTTCGGTGCGACGGTTCATTGCGCGACCATCGGCGGTTTTGTTATCCGCCACCGGCTGGCTTTCCCCGGCGCCGGCCACCGAGACGAAACTGGCGCGAGGCACGCCGCTTTCGACCAGGTATTGAACCACCGAGTTGGCGCGTTTTTCCGACAGTTTCTGGTTATAGGCATCGCTGCCGACGCTGTCGGTGTGCCCGGTCACTCGCAGTTGTGCGGTGGAGGTTTCCTGCTTCAGCCGGGTCGCGATGGTGCTCAGCACTTCTCTGTCCGTCGGCGTGAGGGTGGCCTTGTTGAATTCGAAATGCACGTCGCGGACCACGATCGTTTCTTCCTGGACCATCACGGGCGCTTCAGCCACTGGTGTCGGTGCGGGTGCCGGTGGTGGGCAGCCGTCGGCATCGACCTGCACGCCCTTCGGAGTGCCCGGGCACTTGTCACGACTGTCCGGCACGCCATCGCCGTCCTCGTCGCCATCGCCATGGGCCCAGCACCAGCCTGCCGCCACCGTACCGGCGACCAGTGCGCCCGGGCCGATCCAGGAACTGCTTTCGATGGCGCCCAATCCTGCGCCGACCACACCACCGGTGGCCGCACAGATCGGCCAGTCGGTTTTTTGCAAACCTGCGCAACCAGTCAACACACTGGTTAGCAGAACCAGGGGTAACGCTGTCCGAACTATGCTCATCGGTTTTTCTCCTTGAAGGATCGGCTTCGCGCCGATTCAGGGGAGTAAAGACCCGACTCGGGTTCTGCGCCAGCGTGACGCAACCACAGCTTTGGCCGCCTGTTTACGGCGGATCGCGGCGTTCGAAGACAAACCGCTCTAGGCCCGTGCGTCCACGCGCGCTATCGTGGCGGTTCTGACTGAGGAACTTCGATGACCGTTGCCATTTCTTCGCGCACGCCCCAGCAGGCGCTGGCCGCCGTGCTTGACCGCTATGCCCCGCAAAAGCTGCTGCTGATCGGCGCCGGCAGCTTCCCCGCGCTCGAGGCATTCCAGCAGGCGCATCCCGACACCGAGGTGGTCCATGCTGCCCCCGGCCCCTTGCCGGCGGATCTGGCTGCGCGGCGTTTCGACCTGGCCCTGGCGCTCGATTGCCTGGAGCATTTGCCCAAGCGCGACGGTCTGAACCTGTTGGGCGGCATTCGCAACCTCAACGCCAGCCGGATTGCCGTGCTGGCCGACCTCAACGCCTGCGGCTGGCAGGAAACCGACTTTTTTTCCCTGGCCCTGCAGGCCAGCGAACGCTTCCAGCGCGAAGATCAGGTGCTGACCCTGTTTACCTACGATCTGCTTGAATACAAGCAGGTACCCGACTGGCTCAACTCACGTTTCTGGGCCAACCCGGAAAACTTTGGAAAATATTGGTGGTAGCTGTGGACACTAGCCTGCATACAACCATTTGCCCCTGCGGCAGCGGCAACCCGTCGGACGCCTGCTGCGGCCATTATCACGACGGTCATCCGGCGCCCTGCGCCGAAGCCTTGATGCGCTCGCGCTACAGCGCTTATGTGCTGGGCCTGGTGGATTACCTGGTGAGCACCACCCTGCCCGCCCAGCAGGACGGCCTCGACCGCCAGGCCATCAGCGAATGGAGCGCCGGCAGCACCTGGCTGGGCTTGGAGGTGGAGAGCAGCGAGGTATTCGGCGGCCAGCCGGAACATGCCTTCGTCACTTTCACCGCACGCTGGCACGACGGCCAGGGCGAACACAGCCACCGCGAACAATCTTCGTTTGTGCAGAACGGCGGGCGCTGGTATTTCATCGACCCGACCGTGCCGGTCAAGACGGGACGCAACGACAGCTGCCCGTGCGGTAGCGGGCAGAAATTCAAGAAGTGCTGCGCCAGTTACTTCATTCGTTGATTTTCGGAAACGTCCGACGCTCGTCCACCGACCAAGGGGGCTAGACTGGAAACAAACCAGAGGCACGGACATGACCCAGACATCTCGATTGCTGCGCATCACTTGCCTGCTGCTGTTCGTCGGGCTAGGGGCGTGTGCGTCCTGGCGAGGTGAAGAGGCACCCGAACCACAGGTGCATCTGGTCAAGGTGGAGGTGGTGCGGGCCCGGTTGCTGGAGCAGAAGTTCATGTTGCACTTTCGCGTCGACAACCCCGGCGAAGACGACCTCACCGTACGCGGCCTGACCTACCGGATCCACCTGGACGACTTACTGCTGACCGAAGGAGAACATGAGCACTGGTTTACGGTGCGCCCCGGACACAGCGCCTATTTCAAGGTGCCGATCCGCACCAACCTGTGGCCGCAGGTGCGCGAACTGGTGAAAATGCTGAAGAAACCCCGGCAACAGATTCCCTATCGTCTGGAGGGGGAGCTGGAAACCGGTTTATTCATCGCCGACTACGTGCACCTGGAACGCAATGGCGTGATAATCGCCGCCGATCTAATTGCGGAGTAACCCCGATGACCCAACAACCCCACGTCCATGGCCCTGATTGCAACCACGACCATGATCATCACCACGATCATGATCACGGCCATGTCCACGGCCCGAACTGCGGCCACGCCCATCAGGAACCCGTGCGCAACGCCCTGAAGGACGTCGGTCGCAACGACCCTTGCCCGTGCGGCAATGGCAAGAAATTCAAGAAGTGCCACGGGGCTTGATGGACCAGGCAAAAAAAATTTTCGCCTGCTAGGCCGCCTTCGCGAGCAGGCTCGCTCCCACACTGGTTCTATGGTGCACACTTATCCCTGTCTGGTTCTGCGGTGCACCACTTTTCCCTGTGGGAGCGAGCCTGCTCGCGAAGAGGCCAGCACATCCATCTCGATTTATCAGCCCGCCGCCAGAATCCGCTCCACGCTGATCACCGTCGCGTACTCCTCATGCAGGTTCCCCAGGGACATCGCATGCACCTCGGCAGCCGAACGGGCATAACCGAAGAAGTCGGGCTTGTCGAAGGTATAACAGGCGTCCTCGGCTACCCACGTATCAAACCCCAGGTTGCCAGCCGTGCGCGCGGTGGACTCCACCGAATTGTTCGTGGCCACGCCGACAATCACCAGTTGCCCGATACCCGCACTGCGCAGATCCGCCTCCAGGGTCGTGCCGCAAAACGCATCGGGCACCTGCTTCTGGACCAGCCCTTCCCCAGCCATGGGCCTGAACCGCTCCTGAACCTCCACGCCTGATTGTCCAGGCCAAAAGACTGACGCCTCGGACCGGGACAGATGATGGACATGGATGATTGGCCGCGCCGACTCTCGCCAGCATCCGAGCAATTCCAGCATGCGCAGCTCCGCCTCGGGATTGTTGCGCGGGCCAAGCCTGGGATGGAGGATGCCTTTCTGCTGATCGATAAGGATCAGCGCCGCGTTTTTCTGTAGCTCCATTCCGGGTCTCTCGGTCGTCGGTTTTCCCCACACTTGAGCACCACCTTCTCTTACAAGCAAGTCTCTGGTGGCCCGGGCTTTCATCGCAAAACATCAAATAACCCCAAAGCCCGCTTGCGCGCCCTTCTCCTGCTCACTAACGTAGCGCCTTTATTGGTGCCACCCCCTCCCGCAGGAGCTTTGCCATGGCCTCGCCAGCCTCGATTTCTTTCTTTCCCAAGCTCGGCGTTGCCGCAGCAGTGGCCAGCCTGCTCGGTTTGAGCGGTTGCCAGGCCTGGAATACCCAGGACACGGTCGCGCCCACCACCGGCGTACAACCGCTCAAGGGGCTGGCGCAGAATGTCTCGGTCCGGCGTAATGCCTTGGGCATGCCGCTGATCGAAAGCAACAGCTTTCATGACGCCCTGTTTGCCCTCGGCTATGTGCATGCCAGCGACCGGATCACGCAGATGACCACCCTGCGCCTGCTCGCCCAGGGCCGCCTGGCGGAAATGTCCGGCGCCGAACGGCTGGACGTCGACCGCTACATGCGCGCCGTCAACCTGAAGAAAAGCGCGGATGAGCTGTACAAGGCATCTTCGCCACGCCTGAAGCGCTTTTTCGAAGTCTATGCGCGAGGCGTCAACGCCTACCTGTTCCGCTACCGCGACAAGCTGCCGGCGGACCTGGCCGCCACCGGCTACAAACCCGAATACTGGAAACCGGAAGATTCGGCGCTGCTGTTCTGCCTGCTTAACTTCACCCAATCGGCGAACCTGCCGGAAGAAGTCGCCGCCCTGGTGCTGGCCCAGAGCGTAACCAACGATAAACTGGCCTGGCTGAGCCCGTCCTACCCGGACGAGCCATTGCCCTTGACCGAAGCCGAAAAGCTGCAGGGCGTCCGGCTCAATGGGCAGATTCCCGGTTTGAACGAAATCAGCAAGGCCAGCGCCGAGCTGGCCAACCTGAACCTGCTGGGCGCAGCGTCTTCGAGCAACTGGGCCATCGGCCCGCAGCGCAGCCGCAACGGCAAGAGCCTGTTGGCCGGCGACAGCCACGGCCCGCTGGGCGTGCCGTCGCTCTGGAGCCCGGTGCAGATTCGCGCGCCCAAATATCAGGCGGCCGGGCTTTCCGTTGCGGGCATCCCGATGATCCTCGCGGGCTTCAACGGTAACGTCGCGTGGAGCATGACCAGTGTTCTCGGCGACAACCAGGACCTGTACTTGGAAAAGATCCGACGCCAGGGCAACGGGCTGTCCTACGAAGCCAACGGCAAGTGGCAGCAGGCGACCGTGCGCAACGAGACCTACTTCATCAAGGGCCAACGGTCGATCAGAGAAGCGGTGTACGAAACCCGCCACGGTCCGTTGCTCAACAGCGCCCAAGGCCCGGCCATGGCCAACGGTCTGGGCCTGGCCCTGCAATTGCCGAGCTTCAGCGACGACAAGACCCTGGACGCGCTCTTCGATCTGTCACGCGCGCAGAACGTCGAAAAAGCCTCCGACGCGAGCCGGGAGATCCGCGCCCTGGCAGTGAACATGGTGTTCGCCGACGCCCGCAATATCGGCTGGCAGGTCACCGGTCGCTACCCGAACCGCCGCGAGGGCGAAGGCCTGTTGCCGTCGCCGGGCTGGGACAGCCGTTACGATTGGGACGGTTACGCCGATCCGATGCTGCACCCCTACGACCAGGATCCGGCCCAGGGGTGGCTCGGCACCGCCAACCAGCGCGTCATTCCCCATGGCTACGGCATGCAACTGTCCAACTCCTGGGCGGCGCCGGAACGTGGCGAGCGCCTGGCCGAACTGGCCGGCGCCGGCAAGCACGACGCGCGTAGCCTGATCGCCATGCAATACGACCAGACCACGACATTCGCCGCCAAGCTCAAGAAAGTCTTCGAAGCCCCGGGCATGGCCCAGCCACTCAAGCAAGCCATCGAAGCCCTGCCGGTGGCGGACCGCGCCAAGGCACGCGAGGCCTATACCCGCCTGATGGCGTTCGATGGCAGGCTCAGTCCGGTTTCTGCCGACGCAGCGATCTATGAGTTGTTCCTGCAAGAAAGCATGAAGCAGACGTTCCTGGATGAACTGGGCCCCGAGGGCAGTCCGGCGTGGAAAGCGCTGGTCGCCAACGGCCAGCTGTCTTATTCGGCCCAGGCCGATCATTTGCTTGGTCGTGAGGACAGTCCGTTCTGGGACGATGTGCGCACGCCGCAAAAAGAAGACAAGGCCGTTATCCTGGCGCGCAGCCTCGCGGCGGCTGTCAGCGCCGGTGACAGTCTGCCGGGCACTGACCACAGCGCCTGGCAGTGGGGCAAGCTGCACCGCCAGGAATGGAAAAACGCCAGCGGCCAGACCGTACGCGGCCCGCTGGCAGCCGGCGGCGATGGCAGCACGCTCAATACCGCCGCGTTCGCCTGGGGCCAGGATTTCAACACGACCCTGGCGCCGGCCACGCGCTTTATCGTTGATTTCAGCCAGCCTGAGCCATTGACGATCCAGGGCGGCGCCGGCCAGTCGGGCAACCCGGCCAGCCCGAACTATCTGAACGGCCTCGATCCGTGGCTCAAGGGTCAGTATCAAAGCCTGCCTTTGCAGCCGCAGAATTTTGACCGGGCGTATGGCAAGACTCGTTTGACCTTGGTTCCTGGTAAATAGGCCGATCTGCCTCTAATGCTATTCACTTAAGGCAATCGACAATCCCGTGGCGAGGGAGCTTGCTCCCGCTGGGCCGCGAAGCGGCCCCAAAAACCTGCCATGTGCGGAGCATCAGTCACACCGCACCCGCCGGTTCACGACTGCTTCGCAGCCGAGCGCTCCCTCGCCACAAGTGCATCCTTTCTTAAATGAACCGCATTACCTGTGGGAGCGAGCTTGCTCGCGATGGCGTCAGCCCATCCCACCAGGAAAACCGATCGAACTTCTCCCCCCGTCCCCGCCTCTACCGGACAAGCCCATCGCCCCGGTAACCGCATGGATCTGGTCATTGCCCGCCCCGAAGGCCTGTATTGTCCGCAGGGAGATTTCTACATCGACCCATGGCGTCCGGTGGACCGCTCGGTCATCACCCACGCCCACGGCGACCACGCCCGCGGCGGCAACCAGCACTACCTGGCAGCGGCACCCGGCGAAGGCATCCTGCGTTCCCGGCTGGGCCAGGACATCAACCTGCAAACCCTGCCCTACGGCGAACGGCTGGTGCACCATGGCGTGACCTTGAGCTTTCATCCCGCCGGCCATGTATTGGGTTCTGCCCAGGTGCGGCTGGAATACCAAGGCGAGGTGTGGGTCGCGTCCGGCGATTACAAAGTCGAGCCCGACGGCACCTGCGCACCGTTCGAGCCGGTGAAATGTCATACGTTCATCACCGAATCCACCTTCGGCCTGCCGATCTATCGCTGGCAGCCCCAGGCGCAGGTGTTCGATGAGATCAATCAGTGGTGGCGCGGGAACATCGCCGCCGGCCGGGCCAGCGTGTTGTTCTGCTATTCCTTTGGCAAGGCCCAGCGAATCCTGCACGGCATCGACGCCAGCCTGGGACCGATACTCGCCCATGGCGCGGTGGAGCCGCTGAACCGGGTCTATCGCGAAGCCGGCGTGCACCTGCCGCCGACGATCTATGCCGGCGATGTGAAAAAGACTGATCCGATCATGAGCCAGGCACTGGTCATTGCTCCGCCCTCCGCCGGCGGTAGCACCTGGATGCGGCGTTTTGGTGATTACAGCGACGCCTTCGCCAGCGGCTGGATGCGCTTGCGCGGCACCCGTCGGCGACGGGGCGTGGATCGGGGCTTCGTGCTTTCCGATCACGCCGACTGGCCCGGCCTGCTCTGGGCCATCGAACAGACCGGCGCCGAACGGGTCATGGTCACCCATGGATCGGTGGCCGTGCTGGTGCGTCATCTCTGTGAACAAGGCCTCGACGCCCAGGGCTTCACCACGGAATACGGCGATGACGAAGAGGACGTCGCCGTGGCGAGCGACAGCGGCGAGGACGCTTCATGAAAGCCTTTGCCGAGCTGTACGCCGAACTCGACGCCACCACCTCAAGCAACGCCAAGCTCGCGGCCATGCAGGATTATTTCAGCAAGGCGCCACCCGAGGACGCCGCCTGGGCGGTGTATTTCCTCTCGGGCGGGCGCCCCAGGCAGTTGGTACCGGTGAAAATCCTCCGCGAGCTGGCGGTCCAGGTGTCCGGCCTGTCTCTTTGGCTATTCGAAGAAAGTTACCAGGCAGTGGGCGATCTGGCCGAAACCATTTCGCTGGTACTGCCCGAATCGCCCCACAGTTCCGATGAAGGCCTGGCGGTGTGGATCGAGGAAAAACTCCTGCCGTTGCGCGGTGAGTCGCCAGAGGTACTGGCACAGCGGCTTCCGGCACTGTGGGCAGAACTTGACCGATCCAGCCTGATGCTCTGCATCAAGCTCATCACCGGCAGTTTCCGCGTCGGGGTGTCAAAGCTGTTGGTCACCCGGGCGCTGGCTACGATGTCCGGGCTCGACAGCAAACGGGTGGCCCAACGGCTGGTGGGCTACACCGATCTGTCCCATCGCCCGACCGCGGCCAGTTACCTCAAGCTGATCGCCGGCGAATCTGCCGATGAACATGCCCAGCGCGGCGGCCAGCCTTATCCGTTTTTCCTGGCCCATGCCTTGTCACAACCGATTGAGCAATTCGACACCTTGTTGGGGCCGGCCAGCGACTGGCAGGTGGAGTGGAAATGGGACGGAATCCGCGCCCAGGTGATCAAGCGTGACGGCCATTTGTGGGTCTGGTCCCGTGGCGAGGACCTGGTGACCGAACGCTTTCCTGAATTGCATTGCCTGGCGCAGGCGTTGCCCGACGGCACGGTAATCGATGGCGAGATCGTGGTCTGGAAAGCCCCGCAGGCGGTCACCGAGGATGCCTTTGATCCGGAAGCGCCGCTGCAGCCGACGGTGCAGCCCTTCGCCCTGTTGCAACAGCGCATCGGTCGCAAGACCTTGAGCAAGAAAGTGCTGGAAGACGCTCCCGTGGTGGTGATGGCCTACGACCTGCTGGAATGGCAGGACGAGGACTGGCGCAGCCGGCCCCAGGCCGAGCGTCGCGAGCAACTGGAGGCCCTGATTGCCCGCTGCCACAGTCCAGTGCTGTTGCCGTCGCCCATCGTCACTGGCCAGGATTGGTTCGACCTCGCCCGCCAGCGCGAAGCGTCCCGCAGCCTCGGCGTCGAAGGCATGATGCTCAAGGCGCGCAACGCGCTGTACGGCGTCGGCCGGACCAAGGACATGGGCGTATGGTGGAAATGGAAGATCGACCCGTTCAGTGTCGACGCGGTGCTGATCTATGCCCAGCGCGGCCATGGCCGGCGCGCCAGCCTCTACAGCGACTACACCTTCGCCGTGTGGGACAACCCGCCCGGCAGCCGCGAACGCACGCTGGTGCCTTTCGCCAAGGCTTACTCAGGGCTGACCGATGCAGAAATGCGCCAGGTCGACAGCATCGTGCGCAAGACCACGGTGGAAAAGTTCGGCCCGGTGAGCAGCGTCACGCCGACCCTGGTTTTTGAGCTGGGCTTCGAAGGCATTGCCTTGTCCAAGCGCCACAAGAGCGGGATCGCGGTACGTTTCCCACGGATGCTGCGCTGGCGCCAGGACAAGACCGTCGAAGAGGCGGACACGCTGGCGACGCTTCAGGATCTTCTCAAGTAACCCCCGCTCTCGTGGCGAGGGAGCTTGCTCCCGCTGGGCGCGAAGCGCCCCCTGATTCTGAAGAACGCACCGCAGAGGGAGGCTGTGCCTCCAGCGGGAGCAAGCTCCCTCGTCACGAAGAGCTAAACCGGACAAACGCACGCTCCATCCCGGTGCGCTTTTTGATGTACGCTCACCCCCGCGCACCATTGCGTTCCGTCTCCCGCCGCCAGTGCTTTTAAAACACTTGTTCGGCACTATGGTTCGGAAATTGCTACCTTTATGCCGTCATACCGTTCAGACCTTCACCGGTAACAATCTTACGCGCCACAAGCGCTCAAATTGGTTTTAGGGACTCAATAATGAAAAAAGCACTGCTGACCCTTTCTGCACTGGCGTTGTGCATGGCCGCCGGCGTCGCCACGGCCAAGGAATACAAGGAACTGCGTTTTGGTGTCGACCCGTCCTACGCCCCGTTCGAATCCAAGGCCGCCGATGGCAGCCTGGTGGGTTTCGACATCGACCTGGGCAATGCGATCTGTGAAGAACTGAAGGTCAAATGCAAATGGGTCGAAAGCGATTTCGACGGAATGATTCCGGGCCTCAAGGCCAACAAATTCGACGGCGTGATCTCGTCCATGACCGTTACCCCGGCCCGTGAAAAGGCTATCGACTTCTCCAGCGAGTTGTTCTCCGGCCCAACGGCCTATGTATTCAAGAAGGGCTCGGGCCTGAGCGCAGACGTTGCCTCGCTCAAGGGCAAGACCGTCGGCTACGAGCAAGGCACCATCCAGGAAGCCTACGCCAAGGCCGTGCTGGACAAGGCCGGCGTCAAGACCCAGGCCTACCAGAACCAGGACCAGGTCTATGCCGACCTGACCTCGGGCCGCCTCGATGCCGCGATCCAGGACATGCTCCAGGCCGAACTGGGCTTCCTGAAGTCGCCAAAAGGCGAAGGCTATGAAGTCAGCCAGCCGGTGGACAGCGAACTGCTGCCATCCAAGACCGCCATCGGTATCAAAAAGGGTAACAAAGAGCTGAAGGCCCTTTTGGATAAAGGTATCAAAGCGTTACACGACGACGGCAAATACGCCGAGATCCAGAAAAAACACTTTGGCGATCTGAATCTGTACAGCGGCAAATAATGCGCGGCGCCCACCCTGAACCGGGTGGGCGCTTTTTTCCTGCCAAAGGCAATGTCCATGTTCGAACAATTCCTACAAAGTCTGGGGCTCTCGGCCTTCAGCCTGCAGGGCTTTGGCCCGCTGCTGATGCAAGGCACCTGGATGACCATCAAGCTGACGGCCCTGTCCTTGCTGCTTAGCGTCCTGCTCGGGTTGCTCGGCGCCAGCGCCAAATTGTCCAGCGTCAAACTGCTGCGTATTCCGGCCCAGCTGTACACCACGCTGATTCGCGGCGTGCCCGACCTGGTGCTGATGCTGCTGATCTTCTACAGCCTGCAAACTTGGCTGACGTCTTTTACCGATTTCATGGAATGGGAATACATCGAGATCAACCCGTTCGGCGCCGGGGTCATCACCCTGGGCTTCATTTACGGTGCGTACTTCACCGAAACCTTTCGCGGCGCGATCCTCGCGGTGCCTCGCGGGCAGGTCGAAGCAGCCACGGCCTACGGTCTCAAGCGTGGCCAGCGTTTCCGTTATGTCGTGTTCCCGCAAATGATGCGCTTTGCCCTGCCGGGCATCGGCAACAACTGGATGGTCATGCTCAAGGCCACCGCCCTGGTGTCGATCATCGGCCTGGCCGACCTGGTCAAGGCCGCCCAGGATGCGGGCAAAAGCACCTACCAGCTGTTTTATTTCCTGGTGCTGGCGGCGCTCATCTATCTGCTGATCACTAGTGCATCCAACTTTATCCTGCGCTGGCTTGAACGCCGCTACGCCGCCGGAGCCCGGGAGGCCGTGCGATGATCGAACTCCTGCAGGAATACTGGCGACCCTTTCTCTACAGCGACGGCGTCCACATCACCGGCCTGGCGATGACCCTGTGGCTGCTCAGCGCTTCGTTGCTGATCGGCTTCGTAGTGTCGATTCCGCTGTCCATCGCCCGGGTTTCACCCAGGTTCTACGTCCGCTGGCCCGTGCAGTTCTATACCTACCTGTTCCGTGGCACGCCGCTCTATATCCAATTGCTGATCTGCTACACCGGCATCTACAGCATCGAGGCGGTGCGCGCCCAACCCGTGCTCGACAGTTTCTTTCGCGACGCGATGAACTGCACGATCCTGGCGTTCGCATTGAACACCTGCGCCTACACCACGGAGATCTTTGCCGGGGCGATTCGCAGCATGAACCACGGCGAAGTCGAAGCGGCCAAGGCTTACGGATTGACCGGCTGGAAGCTCTACACGTACGTGATCATGCCTTCGGCGCTGCGTCGTTCGCTGCCGTACTACAGCAACGAAGTGATATTGATGCTGCACTCGACGACCGTGGCGTTCACCGCTACCGTTCCAGACGTGCTGAAGGTCGCCCGGGACGCCAACTCGGCCACCTTCCTGACGTTCCAGTCGTTCGGGATCGCCGCGTTGATCTACCTGACCGTCACGTTTGCACTGGTGGGCCTCTTCCGTCTCGCCGAACGCCGCTGGCTGGCCTTTCTCGGGCCGACCCACTAAGGCTTCCGTTCCCAGGACATACATGTAAATGCGCCACCAGATCCATGACCTGCTGGCCCCGCTGCCGGGGACCGCACGCAAGATCCACAGCTTTCATTTCGGCCCGGAAAAAGCCGCCGGCAAAATCTATGTCCAGTCGTCCCTGCATGCCGATGAGTTGCCCGGCATGCTGGTCGCCTGGCACCTCAAGCAGCGCCTGGCCGAACTCGAGGCTTCGGGCCACCTGCGGCACGAAATCGTGCTGGTGCCGGTCGCCAACCCGATCGGCCTCGAACAGGTACTGATGGACGTGCCTCTGGGCCGTTACGAATTGGAGAGCGGGCAGAATTTCAACCGCCGGTTCGTCGACCTGAGCGAAGAGATCGGCAACGAAATCGAAGGCCTGCTGACCGACGACCCGCAGCACAACCTGATGCTGATCCGCACCAGCCTGCGCGACGCCCTGAGTCGGCAGACCGCCAGCACCCAACTGCAATCCCAGCGGCTGGTCTTGCAACGCCTGGCGTGTGATGCCGACATGGTGCTTGACCTGCATTGCGATTTCGAAGCCGTCGCCCATCTCTACACCACGCCCGAGGCCTGGCCGCGGGTCGAGCCGCTGGCGCGCTACATCGGCGCCGAGGCCAGCCTGTTGGCGACCGACTCGGGCGGCCAATCGTTCGACGAATGCTTCACGCTGCTCTGGTGGCAGCTCAAGGAGCGTTTCGGTGAGCGCTTCGAAATTCCCTTGGGCAGTTTTTCGGTAACTGTCGAATTGCGCGGCCAGGGTGACGTCAACCATGGCCTGGCGAGTCTCGACTGCCAGGCCCTGATCGAATACCTGATCCACTTCGGCGCCATCGACGGTGAGCCGGTGCCGTTGCCCGACCTGCCCTACCCGGCCACGCCGCTGGCAGGCGTCGAACCGGTGGCGACACCGGTCGGCGGCCTGCTGGTCTACAGCGCCCTACCCGGTGAGTACCTGGAGGCGGGACAGCTGATCGCCGAAATCATCGACCCGGTCAACGACACCGTCAACCCCGTTCATTGCCGTAATGCCGGGCTGCTGTACGCCCGCTCGCTGCGTCGCATGGCCACCGCCGGCATGGTCATCGCCCATGTCGCCGGGACCGAAGCCTACCGCAGCGGCTACCTACTTTCGCCTTGAGGATGCCTGTTCCATGTACAAACTGACCATCGAAGGCCTGCACAAAAGTTATGGCCACCATGAGGTGCTCAAAGGGGTTTCGCTCAAGGCCAGGACCGGCGACGTGATCAGCCTGATCGGCGCAAGCGGCTCGGGCAAAAGCACCTTCCTGCGCTGCATCAATTTCCTTGAACAACCCAACGACGGCGCCATGAGCCTGGACGGCCAATCGATCCAGATGATCAAGGATCACCACGGCATGCGCGTGGCTGACGCCGACGAGCTGCAACGCATCCGCACGCGCCTGGCCATGGTGTTCCAGCACTTCAACCTGTGGAGCCACATGACCGTGCTGGAAAACATCACCATGGCGCCGCGCCGGGTGCTGGGCGTCAGCAAGCAGGAAGCCGAGGATCGCGCCCGCCGTTATCTCGACAAGGTCGGCCTGCCGGCACGTGTTGCCGAGCAATACCCGGCGTTCCTGTCCGGTGGCCAGCAACAACGCGTGGCGATTGCCCGCGCCTTGGCCATGGAGCCTGAGGTCATGCTGTTTGACGAACCGACCTCGGCCTTGGACCCGGAACTGGTAGGTGAAGTATTAAAAGTGATCCAAGGCCTGGCCGAAGAAGGCCGGACCATGATCATGGTGACCCATGAAATGAGCTTCGCCCGCAAGGTATCCAATCAGGTGCTGTTCCTGCACCAGGGCCTGGTGGAAGAAGAAGGCGCGCCGGAAGACGTGCTGGGCAGCCCGAAGAGCGAACGGCTCAAGCAGTTCCTCAGTGGCAACCTGAAATAACCCTCGACACACCTGAGAGCCTGTTTTTGTGACGAACCGCTTTTTGTGGCGAGGGAGCTTGCTACCGCTGGAGGCGCAGCCTCCCCTGCAGTGTTCCATCCAGATCCAGAGGGCCGCTTCGCAGCCCAGCGGGAGCAAGCTCCCTCGCCACAGAAGCGCGCTCGCCACAATGTCCTGCATAAAACCTTTCATACCCCACCGTGGTCTTTGAAGAAGGACTTTCAGGGCGCATACCGCACGCATGGCGACATCCAGCAACTTCGCGAAACAGTGGTTCGATGCCCGCGGCTGGAAGCCGTTCGCCTTTCAAAAACAGGTATGGGCTGCGGTCAAGCGTGGCGAGTCGGGGCTGTTGCATGCCAATACCGGCGCCGGCAAGACTTACGCCGTCTGGTTTGCCGCACTCAACCGTTTCGCCCGCAGCGTGCCGCCACCGGACAAGCCTCGTAAACGCAAGCCGCCGACCGAACCGCTGACGGTCTTGTGGATAACGCCGATGCGAGCGCTGGCCGCCGACACCGGCAAGGCTCTAGAAGCGCCCCTCGATCCGCTGCAGATTCCCTGGAGCGTAGGCCTGCGCACCGGTGACACCAGCGCCAGCGAACGCGCCCGACAAGGCCGGCGCTTGCCCACGGCGCTGATCACCACGCCCGAAAGCCTGACGCTGATGCTCGCCCGCGCTGATGCGCAAACGGCCGTGTCGACCCTGCGCATGGTCGTGGTAGACGAGTGGCACGAATTGCTCGGCAACAAGCGCGGCGTGCAACTGCAGCTGGCCCTGGCTCGCTTGCGCTACTGGCACCCCGGGCTGATTGTCTGGGGCGTATCCGCGACCCTGGGTAACCAAGCCCACGCCGAGCAGGTATTGATCCCACAAGGCAGCGGAATAAGTGTGCAGGGCGCCGATGCCAAGGCGTTGCAGGTCGATACGCTGTTGCCGCCAACCCTCGAACGGTTTCCATGGGCGGGGCATATCGGCCTGAAGATGTTGCCGCAGGTGGTCGCTGAGATAGACACCAGCAGCAGTTGCCTGGTCTTTACCAATACTCGCGCGCAAGCGGAAATCTGGTACCAGGCCATTCTTGAGGCGCGCCCGGATTGGGCCGGGCTGATCGCGTTGCACCATAGTTCGCTGTCCCGCGACACCCGCGACTGGGTGGAACGGGCGTTGAAGGACGGCCAGCTCAAGGCAGTCGTGTGTACCTCCAGCCTCGACCTGGGGGTGGATTTTCTGCCCGTGGAACGCGTGCTACAGATTGGCTCGGCGAAAGGCGTCGCCCGCTTGATGCAACGCGCCGGACGCTCCGGCCATGCACCGGGGCGGACCTCGCGAATAACCCTGGTGCCAACCCACAGCCTGGAGCTGATCGAGGCCGCTGCCGCCCAGGACGCCGTGGCGCAGCGGCGAATCGAGCCGCGTGAATCGCCCCACAAGCCTTTGGATGTTCTGGTCCAGCATCTGGTCAGCATGGCCCTGGGTGGCGGTTTTGTTTCAGATGAGCTGTTTGATGAGGTACGCGGCGCCTGGGCCTACCGCGACCTGAACCCGGCCGAGTGGGCCTGGGCGCTGGCGTTCGTGCGCCACGGCGGCCTGTCGCTGACCGCCTACCCTGATTATCGGCGGGTCGAACCGGATGAACAGGGGATCTGGCGCGTGCCTGACGCCCGTCTGGCACGGCGCCACCGCATGAGTATCGGCACTATCGTCAGTGACGCCAGCCTGCAATTGAAATTCTGGAGCAAGGGCGGCGGCGGCAAGACCCTGGGCAGCGTGGAAGAAGGCTTCATCGCACGCTTGCGCCCCGGCGATGGATTCCTCTTTGCCGGGCGGTTGCTGGAGTTGGTCCGGGTCGAGGACATGACCGCTTACGTACGCCGCAGCCAGGCAAAAAAAGCCGCCGTGCCGCGCTGGAATGGCGGACGCATGCCGCTTTCCAGCGAGCTCGCTGCCGCGGTCGTCGCGCGCTTGAGCGAAGCCGCCAAGGGCCGTTTCGACGGACCAGAAATGCAAGCCGTACAGCCGCTGCTGTCAACGCAGCTGCGTTGGTCCGGCCTGCCGACGCAGGGAACGCTGCTGGCCGAAGCGCTCAAGTCCCGGGAGGGTTGGCACCTGTTCCTGTATCCGTTCGCCGGGCGCCAGGTACATCTGGGCCTGGCCAGCCTGTTGGCCTGGCGCGTCAGCCAGCGCCAACCGGTGACGTTCTCGATTGCGGTCAATGACTACGGCCTGGAATTGCTCAGCGCCACCGAACTGGATTGGTCAACGCATCTGAACCCGGCGCTGTTGCGCACCGATGGCTTGCTGGCCGACGTTCTAGCCAGCCTGAACGCCGGAGAACTGGCCCTGCGCCGCTTCCGCGAAATCGCCCGGATCGCCGGGCTGGTGTTCGCCGGCTACCCCGGCGCCCCGAAGAGCACCCGCCAAGTGCAGGCTTCCAGCGGGTTGTTCTATCAAGTATTCAAGCAGTATGACGCCGATAACCTGCTGCTGGCCCAGGCCGGCGAGGAAGTTTTGCGCGAAGAATTGGATATACGCCGACTGGAGCAGACCTTGGAACGCCTCGATACCTTGAAACTCGACCTGCACCTGATCAAACGCCCTACTCCGCTGGGCTTCCCCTTGCTGGTAGAGCGATTCCGCGAAAGCATGAGCTCGGAAAAGCTCGCCGATCGCATCCGGCGCATGGTCAGCGAACTGGAAAAAACCGCTGATCGAGGAAGCGCCTGATGCCCGCGCCGTATCCCGTCAACCTCGCGGGCGAAGAGCTCTGGCTGTTGCCGCAAAAAGCCCTGTACTGGCCGGCCCAGGAAACCCTGATGGTGGCCGATGTGCATTTCGGCAAGGCGGCGGCCTACCGTAGCCTCGGCCAACCGGTACCCCACGGCACCACGGCGAACAACATCGCCATGCTTGACGAGTTGCTGGCGAGCCTGCCGTGCCGACTGCTGATATTCCTCGGGGACTTCCTGCATGGGCCTGGCTCTCATGCCCCAGGCACTTTGAAGGCCCTTGCCGACTGGCGTGAACGGCATCGCAAACTAGCCATCACGCTGATCCGCGGCAATCACGACAAGCGCGCCGGCGATCCGCCAACGGCACTCAATATCCGCGTCGTCCCCGAGCCATTGCTGTTGGGCCCTTTCGCCGTGCAACACGAGCCTACCCCACATCCAAGTCGACACGTACTCGCCGGGCACGTGCACCCGGTCTACCACCTGAACGGTAAAGGCCGGCAACGCCTGCGCCTGCCTTGCTTCCGCCTCGGTAGCGAGATCAGCCTGCTACCGGCCTTCGGCGCCTTCACGGGAGGCTACCGGGTCGATCAGGACAACGACTGCAAGATCTTCGTGGTGGGCGACAACGAAATATGGCCCGTCAGTTGAAGCGATCAGGCTTCAACAACTGAAGGGCCTTTGGCTGATCAGGCTACGGGCGCGGGAGGCGGTTCGTCCGGAAGAGTCGGTTCGCCGGGTTCGGTAGGCTGTTCGTTAGGGGTATCGGGATCGGGCTGGCCAGGGATGCCGCCCGCCGCTTCAGCAGGGTGGGCCAGTAATGACCAAGCCAGGACGCCGATCTGATTGGGCTCAAGCCTTGCCAGTTCGGCACTGATTCGCGGATCGATCTTCATAGAGCAACTCCTGAGCGAAGGCCCGTTGCGCAGACGCAAAAACGGGCAGTACACCCAATAGAGTGCCTGCCCGCTCAGGAATTCCCACAGCTCGTCAGAATCAGGTACGCGGCAGTGTCACACCGCGCTGACCCTGGTATTTACCGCCACGGTCCTTGTAGGAAACTTCACATTCCTCATCGGACTCAAGGAACAACATCTGCGCCACGCCCTCGTTGGCGTAGATCTTCGCCGGCAGGGTCGTGGTGTTGGAGAACTCCAGGGTCACGTGGCCTTCCCATTCAGGTTCCAGCGGTGTCACGTTAACGATGATGCCGCAGCGGGCGTAGGTGCTTTTACCCAGGCAGATGGTCAGCACGTTGCGCGGGATGCGGAAGTACTCGACGGTGCGGGCCAGGGCGAAAGAGTTCGGCGGGATGATGCAAACGTCGCTCTTTACGTCGACGAAGCTCTTTTCATCGAAATTCTTCGGGTCGACGGTGGCCGAGTTGATGTTGGTGAACACCTTGAATTCGTCGGCGCAGCGCACATCGTAGCCGTAGCTGGAAACGCCGAAGGAAATCAGCCGGTCGGCGCCTTCGCCACGCATCTGGCGCTCTACGAAGGGCTCGATCATGCCGTGCTCTTGCGCCATGCGGCGAATCCACTTGTCCGATTTGATGCTCATGGCGGGTTTCCTGAAATAGCGAGGTGGAAAAAAACTGTCCGGCATCTTACCGGGCCGCGGGGCGGGTTCAAAGTGCGAGACGCAACTCTCGCCGATCCGCCTTGATTTCCGGGCTCTGACGGCTATCGCCATTGCCGTCAGTCATTAAAACCGAGAAACCTTCGCAAAGACCATTGGCACGTTTCGGAAAAAGGGGTAAGGTGGCGTCACTGTGTTGCTTGTGTCACTGAGAATCTCTACACGATATGTTGAATTTCGATCCAACCATCTACAAGAATTTTTCCTGCTCTTTGCACTCAGTCTCGGCCAGGGTTCTTCCTGAGTCGCAGTTATCTTTGTTCAAGGAGTTACACCATGTCTAATCGCCAAACCGGTACCGTTAAGTGGTTCAACGATGAAAAAGGCTTCGGCTTCATCACCCCACAGTCCGGTGACGATCTGTTCGTTCACTTCAAAGCTATCCAATCCGACGGCTTCAAAAGCCTGAAAGAAGGCCAACAGGTTTCTTTCATCGCTACCCGCGGTCAGAAAGGCATGCAAGCTGAAGAAGTTCAAGTTATCTAACTTGTCCTTGCTTTAGTAAGAAGCCCCGCCCTCAAAAGCGGGGCTTTTTTGTGCCTGGGTGTTTTTTGCTAGCACACAAAAAACTGTGGGAACGAGCTTGCTCGCGATAGCGGTGGATCAGCAACATCAATGTTGACTGACAGACCGCTATCGCGAGCAAGCTCGCTCCCACATTGGTTTGGTGGTTACGCGGGTTACCAGGTCACGCCAAACCCGGCGGTGTAGCGCGTCTTGCTCAGGTCGCTGTCTTCGGTCCCTTCGATGACGTCCTTTTCGGCCTTGAGGTTGAGCGACGCCCAGTCAGTGACCTTGTAGCGCAACCCGATCTCCGCGTCATAGGCGTATTCGGCCACGCCTGACAGCGGCTTGCCCACTTCGCCGTTGGTAAACAGCTCGACGCGCTTGCCGATCAGGTAACGGTTGTAGTCCCACTTCATCGCCACGGAATAGAAGTTGTCCTTGCCGCCGTCGCGGTATTCATAATCGGTGCGGTTGAGCAGCGAACCCAGGGAGAAAGCGCCCAGTTCGTCGTCCCAGAACTGATAACCCGGACCGGTACCGACCACGCGCTGGCGGGCCAGATCTTCAACCTTGTCACGCTTGTAGTTCAGGCGACCTTGCCAGAACCATTTTTCCGTGAGGAAGCGGTCGAGGGAATACTCCAGCCGCCAGTTGTCAGCCGACACCACATCATCCTGAAATTCGCGGTTGTATTCGCCTTCGGCGATGTGCCGCCATCTGCCGTGGCGCGCCGAGGTCTTGAAGTCGATGTCGTAATCGTCGGTATCGGCTTCCGCGCGCTGGTAATCCAGTGCAGCGTCGATGTTGCCCTTCCACACGAGGTCCTCGACCACCGGCTTGGGCTTGAGGATCTGCTGGATGCTTGCCAGCTCGACGGTCTTGGGCGCATCACCATTGGCCAGGGTCACCTTGCCATCCTCGGCCGCCTGCAACGCCTTGGCTTTTTCGCCGGTGTAGGCATCCTGCTTGACCAGCAGTTGCTGGTCGCTTTCAAGCGTCTTGACCTGCTTCCAATCAATCGGGATCGCGCCCGCGTAATCGGTCTGGATCAACAATTTGCCGCCGTCGAAAACGGTTATCTTGCCACTGAGCTTGTCGCCGTTCTTCAACCAGACGGTATCGGCAAGCAAAGGCATGGAGGCACTGGTAACAGCTAGGCACAACAGGGTTCTGGACAACATAAGCGATAATAGGCTCAAGTTTGCGAGGAAAAGGCGGCATTATCCCCCAGGATGACACCTCAGCAACGACTGACCTGCATAAGGATGATGAGTTCATTTATCAAATGGCCCTGTGGGCACTAATCTACAGACGGACATTTCCAGGAATCCTCTACGTGACCGACACCCCAGCGGCCCCCGAGAACGCCGCCCAGATCCGCCGCACCACGCTTTACCTGACCCTGGCCCAAGTGCCGGCCGGCCAGGTCGTCACCTATGGTCAGCTCGCCGAAATGGCGGGTCTGGGCCGCGCCGCGCGCTGGGTCGGGCGAACGCTCAGCCAGTTGCCGAACGACACGAAGCTGCCGTGGCATCGAGTCCTCGGTGCCGGTGGTCGGATCAGCCTGCCGGCGGGCAGCGCCTCGGGGGACGAACAGCGCGCTCGCCTGCGCATGGAAGGGATCAGTGTCCTGAATAATCGTGTTGATATTCAGCGTCATGGCTGGCGCCCGGTAGAGCACAGCGGTTAGAGTGCGCGCTTTGTTTTCGCAATTTTTGAGGCAGACTCCAGCCCATGCCCCGTAAAACCTGGCGCGCCGCCCTTGCCGCCTATGCCAGTCCTTCGACGCTCGTGCTGTTGCTGCTTGGCTTCGCCGCCGGCCTGCCTTACATGCTGGTGTTTTCCACGCTGTCGGTCTGGTTGCGCGAGGCCGGCGTGGCCCGCGAAACCATTGGTTACGCAAGCCTGATCGGCCTGGCCTATGCCTTCAAATGGGTCTGGTCGCCCCTTCTCGACCAATGGCGCCTGCCATTGCTCGGCAAACTGGGACGTCGACGCTCGTGGCTGGTGCTCTCCCAGGCCCTGGTGATCCTCGGCCTGGTCGGCATGGGCTTCTGTGACCCACAAAAACACTTGTCCTGGCTGATCGCGATTGCCGTCATCGTGGCCTTCGCCTCGGCCACCCAGGACATCGCCGTCGATGCCTACCGACTGGAAATCGCCGACGACACCCGCCAGGCCGCCCTGGCTGCCAGTTATATGTCCGGCTACCGCGTCGCCGCGTTGCTGGCGACCGCCGGCGCGCTGTTTTTCGCCGAAGGGTTCGGCTCCACCGGGTTCAGCTACAAGCATTCGGCCTGGGCCGGTACGTACCTGCTGTTTGGCTTACTGATGGTCCCGGCGCTGCTGACCTCGCTGTTCATGCGCGAGCCGCCCGTACCGTTGCGTACTCAATTGCAAGCCGGGCGCTATACCTTCGTCCACCAGTTGGCCTCGGTATTCGTATTGATCGTGCTGCTGGTATCGGTCCCGGCGATGTTCACCCAGCTCTACAACACCGACTTTGCCAGCGTGCTGTTCGAAGGCGTCAGCCTGCTCGACCTGCTGCTCCAGGACCGCGCCTTCCTGCGCGCCATCCTCTATATCATCCTGACCGCCCTGTGCCTGTCGTCCATGGGGCGTCGCGGCCTGGCGCCAGTGCTGACGCCGGTCAACGATTTCATCCTGCGCTACCGCTGGCAGGCCCTGCTGCTGCTCGGCCTGATCGCGACCTATCGGATGTCCGACACGGTCATGGGCGTCATGGCCAACGTTTTTTATATCGACCAGGGTTTCACCAAGGACCAGATCGCCAGCGTCAGCAAGATTTTCGGGCTGATCATGACCCTTGTCGGCGCCGGCATGGGAGGGCTGCTGATCGTGCGTTTCGGCATCCTGCCGATCCTGTTCATCGGCGGCGTGTCGTCGGCCGCCACCAACATCCTGTTCCTGATGCTGACGGACATGGGTGCCAACCTGAAGATGCTGATCGTCACGATCTCCCTCGACAACTTCAGCTCCGGCCTGGCCACCTCGGCGTTCGTCGCCTATCTGTCGAGCCTGACCAACCTGAAATTCTCCGCGACCCAATACGCCCTGCTCAGCTCGATCATGCTCTTGTTGCCGCGCCTGATCGGCGGGTACTCAGGGGTCATGGTGGAAAAATTCGGCTATCACGATTTCTTCCTGATCACCGCGTTGCTCGGCGTTCCGACCTTGCTGCTGATCGCCTTGCACTGGTATCAGGAAAATCGCCGAGAGGGCTCGACGCCTGAATCGGCGCCAGAGTCGGAATCGCCGCCGACCCGGCCCGCTCAAGAGTTGTAGGAAATCTCAACAGGCGCCGACGAAAGCGGCGCCTGAATCCGGCGACCGGCCACGCGCCTGTACGCCAGGGCATCTCGCCCGTACAATGCTGCGTCACTTCTCGTCATCAGCAACCGACAACGGCCAACCATGCGCACCAGTCAATTTTTGCTCGCCACACAGAAAGAAACGCCTTCCGACGCCGTCGTGATCAGCCACCAGCTGATGCTGCGCGCAGGCATGATCCGCAAGCTCGCCTCCGGCCTGTACACCTGGCTGCCGATGGGCCTGCGGGTGATGCGCAAGGTCGAAGCCATCGTCCGCGAAGAAATGGACGCCGCCGGCTCTCTGGAAGTGTTGATGCCGAGCACCCAGCCGGCCGAGCTGTGGCAGGAGTCGGGGCGCTGGGAGGAATACGGCCCGGAGCTGCTGCGCATCAAGGACCGCCATGGTCGCGATTTCTGCGCGGGCCCGACTCACGAAGAAGTGATCACCGACCTGATGCGCAACGAGTTGAGCAGCTACAAGCAACTGCCAATCAACCTGTATCAGATCCAGACCAAGTTCCGTGACGAGATCCGTCCACGCTTCGGCCTGATGCGCGGTCGCGAATTCATCATGAAGGATTCTTATTCGTTCCACGCCGACCTGGCCTCGCTGCAAGTCACTTACGACCGCATGCACCAGGCGTACTGCAACGTGTTCACCCGCCTGGGCCTGAAGTTCCGCCCGGTTGAAGCCGACAACGGCTCCATCGGCGGTGCCGGCTCCCACGAATTTCACGTACTGGCCGAGTCCGGCGAAGACGACATCGTCTTCAGCAACGGCTCCGACTACGCCGCGAACATCGAGAAAGCCGAAGCCGTGCCACGGGAAACCTCCCGCGCCGCACCGGCCGAAGAATTGCGTCTGGTAGACACGCCGAACGCCAAGACCATTGCCCAATTGGTGGAAGGCTACAACCTGCCCATCGAACGCACCATCAAGACCCTGATCGTGCGCGCGGAAGAAGAGGGCAAGCTGATTGCCCTGATCATCCGTGGCGACCACGAGCTGAACGAAATCAAGGCCGCCAACCAGCCTGGCGTCGCCAGCCCGCTGGTCATGGCCACCGATGCCGAGCTGCGCGATGCCATTGGTGCCGGTGCCGGCTCCCTCGGCCCGTTGAACCTGCCGTTGCCGATCATCATCGACCGCTCGGTGGAATTGATGAGCGACTTCGCCATCGGTGCCAACATTGATGACAAGCACTATTTCGGCGTGAACTGGGAACGCGACCTGCCGGTCCCAACCGTCGCCGATCTGCGCAACGTCGTGGCCGGCGACCCGAGCCCGGACGGCAAAGGCACGCTGGAAATCAAGCGCGGCATCGAAGTCGGGCATATCTTCCAGCTGGGCGACAAATACAGCAAGGCGATGAAGTGCGAAGTGCTCGGCGAGAACGGTAAGCCCGTCACGCTGCAGATGGGCTGCTACGGCATCGGCGTGTCCCGCGTGGTGGCTGCGGCCATCGAGCAGAACAACGACGAGAACGGCATCATCTGGAGCGACACGCTGGCGCCGTTCCAGGTTGCCCTCGTGCCGCTGCGCTACGAAACCGAACAGGTTCGCGAAGCGACCGACAAGCTCTACGCCGAACTGACGGCCGCCGGCTTCGAAGTACTGCTGGACGACCGCGACAAGAAAACCAGCCCCGGCATCAAGTTCGCGGACATGGAACTGATCGGCATCCCGCACCGGATCGTCGTCAGTGACCGTGGCCTGGCCGATGGCAACCTGGAATACAAGAGCCGTACCGAGGCCGAGGCGCAAGCGCTGCCGGTCGCCGACGTGCTGTCCTTCCTTCAGGCCCGTATCCGCCGCTGAGACCAGATAGAGACGTCATGTTCAAGCGAAACACCTTAGGCCTCGGGGGCGCCGCACTGTGCGGCGCCCTGCTGGTCAGCGGCTGCGCCAACCAGATGTCGCAACGCAACGAGCACGAAGAACGGATCGAGCGCAAATTGCTCGACCATAGCCTGCAGATCGATGTGGGCGAACCCAAGGTGCTCGACCTGCCGCAGCGGCGGGTGCGGATCAACGAGCAGAAGACCTTCGAGGTCACCGAGTTCGAGGTCACTCGCCATTACGATCGCTACACGCCGTACCAGCCTTGGCGGGAGGTCTACGAGATCCCGCTGGGCGCGGTGGCGGTAGTGGCCGGCGTCGGCGCGAACGTGGTCAATGTGTTCGCGCTCGGCAGCTTGCCGGACAGTGCGACCCGCGACTGGATCAGCTACGGTTTTGCCGGACTCAATCCGTTCATGAACGTGCCTTCCAATGGCCGTGCCCAGCAGAACCTGGCAGGTATCGATGAAGTCCAGCGCGACAAACGCACGGAGCATTCGAGCCTGCCCTGGAGCGAGCGTCCGGTACAGGTGAAAGCCGCCCGGCAGACATTCGAGCTGAGCACCGACCGTAACGGCGTGTTGCGCTTGAACCTGCTGGAAAGCCCGTTCGCCGAGCATGACCTGAGCCAGTTCGGCAAACTGCAGATCAGTGTGACGGACGCCCAGGACGAGGTGCACACCGACTCATCCCTGAGCGTCAGCAGTACGTTGCGCAGCAAACTGGTCGAAGCCCACGCCTTGATCTACGACGACCTGGAAGACGACGAAGTGACCCAGTGGGTTCATCGGGTCAAGCGTCTCTCGGAACTGGGGCTTGAAGAAGAGGCCAGCGAACTCGAGCAGAGCCTGATCGAACTGACCCGCAACGATCCGGAACTGCAGGCCGAATTCATCAAGGCCCTGACCAAGGATGGCGGGCGGTTGGTGGCGGACCCGGGCGCGAGCTGACTCTGGAGTGCACCCAGTGGTGAGGGACTTGCTCCCTCACCACTGGGTGTCATGTATTTTCCGAGGCCAGCGGCGTCAACGCTCAAACAACTCCAACTGCTCAAACCCGCCCCGCAAATCCTCCAACCTCACCCCTATCCCTAACAATCGCACCGGCTTGCCGCCGCGGTTGAACGCCTGGGTCAACAGTAGCTGGTAACTGCCCAGGTCCCGCCCTGCCCCGGCCTGCTCAAGGGTGGTCTGGGTGAAGTCATGGAATTTCACTTTGACGAACGGCTTGCCCGGCCGATAGCTGCTGTCGATCCGCGCCATGCGCCCGCCCAGGGTTTCCATCAGTTCGGGCAGTTTGTCGAGGCAGCTTTGCAGATCAGGCAAATCGACGTCGTAGGTGTTTTCCACGCTGATGGATTGCCGCCGGCTGTCGTTGTGCACCAGGCGCTCGTCAATTCCACGGGCGAGGCTCCAGAGTCGCTCGCCGAAACTGCCGAATTCACGCACCAGTGCCAACTTGTCCCACTCGCGCAAGTGCTGGCAGTCAATAATCCCGAGCCTGTTCAACTTGTCGGCGGTGACCTTGCCGACGCCGTGCAGCTTGCTCACCGGCAGCGCCGAGACGAAATCTTCCACTTGGTCAGGAGTGATGACGAACAGGCCGTTGGGCTTTTTCCAGTCACTGGCGATCTTGGCGAGAAACTTGTTCGGCGCCACGCCTGCGGAAACGGTGATGTGCAACTGGTTGGAAACACGCCGGCGAATATCCTGGGCGATGCGCGTGGCACTGCCGCCGAAATGCGGACTGGCGGAGACGTCCAGATAAGCCTCGTCCAGCGACAGCGGTTCGATCAGGTCGGTGTAATCGCTGAAAATCGTCTGAATTTCCCTGGAGGCCTCCCGATAGGCGTCCATCCGCGGCTTGACGATGGTCAGGTCGGGGCAGAGTTTCAGCGCGTGGCCGGAAGACATGGCTGAGCGCACACCGTAGGCCCGCGCCTCGTAATTGCAGGTCGCGATGACCCCACGCCGGTCCGCCGAGCCACCGACCGCCAGGGGTATGCCGGCCAGCCGCGGATCATCGCGCATTTCGATCGCGGCGTAGAAGCAGTCGCAGTCGACGTGGATGATTTTGCGTTGCGTCATATAAGCAGCGGTACATGCGATGGATCGGAGCGCCAGTATCTCACTCGAACCTGTACATAGCACCAGTAGTTTGAAAGATCCTTCGACATATCTGGAAAATGCCTACATGAATGTGTTTCTTCAATCGCAGCGAACCGCCCAATAGAGCGCCAGGCCTTGCCAGGCTTGCGTCACAGCGCTGTCACATTGCCTTGGCGCAGGCTAACCGATTGAAGCTGAACAGGTTTTTGCAGCAAAGGGGTTGACAGTCGGGCGATTCGCTGTAGAATGCCGCCACACAGACGCGGGATGGAGCAGTCTGGTAGCTCGTCGGGCTCATAACCCGAAGGTCGTCGGTTCAAATCCGGCTCCCGCAACCAAACATCAGAAAAGGCTACTCGAAAGAGTGGCCTTTTTTGTGCGCGCCTGTTTTCCCCTTCCGGTGCATTCCATGTCACTACGGCCATCGCAAAACGTGGAAGTTGTAGGACGATTTCCGTTTGTTTTCGCGCATTTAGGTGAACCGGCCGTTTATTTCATCCGGCGCTCTATTAACGGTTGACAGTCCGGCGTTCGCCTGTAGAATGCCGCCACACAGACGCGGGATGGAGCAGTCTGGTAGCTCGTCGGGCTCATAACCCGAAGGTCGTCGGTTCAAATCCGGCTCCCGCAACCAAATATCAAGAAAGGCTGCTCGAAAGAGTGGCCTTTTTTGTGTGTGCCGAAAAAGCTCCATTACAAATATTTTGTAATTATTTTCCGCCGCAGGGATTGGTAACTTGGCTGGATACCCCCATCCTGTCGCGCATAGCTCAAGAGGTGATTGATGCGCGCCCACTCGTCTGACCCACAAGACACTGTCAATGCGACACAACCGATCAAGGCCGAGCGATTGCGCTGGCTGGACCGGATCAGCCAGTACCGGCAACCGATCGGCCTCGCCGTCACGCTGCTGCTGTTTGCGATTGCCTTGATCGCCTGCCGTCACCTCCTGAGCGAACTCGACCTCTACGCCCTTCACGACTCGATCCTCGAGGTGCCGCGGCCGGCGCTGCTCGGTGCGATAGCCGCCACCGTGGCCGGCTTCATCATTCTGCTGGGCTATGAATGGTCCGCCACTCGCTACGCCGGCGTGAAGCTGCCCACCCAAACCCTGATTCTCGGCGGCTTCAGCGCGTTTGCCATCGGCAATGCGATCGGCCTGTCGCTGCTGTCGGGCGGTTCGGTTCGCTACCGCCTGTATGCCCGCCACGGCCTGGGGGCGGCGGACGTCGCCCACATGACATTGTTCGCCAGCCTGTCACTGGGTTGCGCGCTGCCGCCACTGGCGGCCCTGGCGACGTTGAGCAATCTGCCTGCCGCCTCTGCCGCCCTGCACCTTCCCGCCACTTTGCTGGGGGTGATCGCCGTCGCCGTGCTGCTGCTGACCAGTGCACTGGCCATCGGCATCTATCGCCGTCGCCTGCCGGAACAACCCTATCGGGATGCGCTGCTGGTCAAGGCCGGTCGCCGCACGCTGCGTCTGCCGGGCCGCCGGCTGACGTTCCTGCAACTGATCATCACCGCGCTGGACGTCGCCGCCGCTGCAACGGTGCTCTATCTGTTGCTGCCGGAGGCGCCACCGTTCGGCCCCTTCCTGCTGGTTTACCTGCTCGCGCTGGCCGCCGGCGTCCTCAGTCATGTGCCGGGCGGCGTCGGGGTGTTCGAAGCGATCCTGCTGGCCGCGTTCGCCGACAAACTCGGGGCTGCGCCGCTGGCGGCCGCCCTGCTGCTGTATCGCCTGATCTACGTGCTGCTGCCGATGCTGGTGGCGTGCGTATTGTTGTTGATCAATGAGGCGCAACGGCTGTTCCAGACCCGCCAGACCCTGCGGGCGGCGTCCGGTTTCGCGGCACCGATCCTTGCGGTGCTGGTGTTCCTGTCTGGCGTGGTGCTGCTGTTTTCCGGCGTGACGCCGGAGATCGACACGCGCCTGGAGCACATCGGTTTCCTGATCCCGCATCGCCTGGTGGACGCCTCGCACTTTGGCGCCAGCCTGGTGGGCGTGTTGTGCCTGTTGCTCGCCCAGGGCCTGCGCCGCCGCTTGTCCGCAGCCTGGATGCTGACCACTGTCCTGTTGCTGGTGGGCGCCCTGCTCTCGCTGCTCAAGGGTTTCGACTGGGAAGAGGCCACCCTGCTGACGCTGACCGCAGCCCTGCTGGCGGTCTTCCGGCGTTCCTTTTACCGTCCAAGTCGCCTGACCGAGCTGCCGTTCTCGCCGTTGTTCCTGATTGCCAGCCTGTGCGTGCTGGGTGCGTCGATCTGGCTGCTGCTGTTTGCCTATCAGGATGTGCCCTATAGCCATCAACTGTGGTGGCAGTTCACCCTGGACGCCGACGCGCCGCGTGGCCTGCGCTCGCTGCTGGGTGCCGCGGTGCTGCTGGTGGTGGTGTCCCTGACCTGGCTGCTGCGCACCGCTCGGCCGGTGATTCATCTGCCTACGGCTGAAGAACTGGAGCGCGCCAGGACGATTCTCATGGCGTCTTCGCAACCCGACGGCGGCCTGGCCCTGACCGGCGACAAGGCGCTGCTGTTTCATCCCAACGATGAAGCCTTCCTGATGTATGCCCGCCGTGGCCGCAGCCTGGTCGCGTTGTACGACCCGATCGGGCCGACCCAGCAACGGGCGGAAATGATCTGGCAGTTTCGTGACCTGTGCGACATCTACCACGCCAGGCCAGTGTTCTATCAGGTGCGCGCGGAGAACCTGCCCTATTACATGGACATCGGCCTGACCGCGATTAAGCTGGGCGAAGAAGCGCGGGTCGATCTCAAGCGTTTTGATCTCGAAGCCAAGGGCAAGGAGATGAAGGACCTGCGCTACACCTGGAACCGCGGCACCCGTGACGGCCTGTCACTGGAGATCCATGAACCGGGCCAGGCGCCGATGGACGAACTCAAGGTTATTTCCGATGCCTGGCTGACCGGCAAGAATGTGCGCGAGAAAGGTTTCTCCCTGGGGCGATTCAGCCATGATTACCTCAAGCACTTCCGCATCGCGGTGATTCGTTTCGAGGGGCGTCCGGTGGCGTTCGCCAACCTGCTGGAAACCCATAGCCATGAGCTGGCCAGCCTTGACCTGATGCGTGCTCATCCCGAAGCCCCGAAGCTGACCATGGAGTTCATGATGGTCGGCCTCATCCAGCATTACAAAAACCATGACTACGCCCGCTTCAGCCTCGGCATGGTCCCGCTCTCGGGCCTGCAACCGCGTCGCGGCGCTCCATTGACCCAGCGCCTGGGTTCGATGGTGTTTCGCCGTGGCGAGCAGCTCTACAATTTCCAGGGCCTGCGCCGCTTCAAAGACAAATTCCAGCCTGACTGGGAACCTCGTTACATGGCCGTGCCCGCCGGACTCGATCCGCTGGTGGCGCTGGCCGATACCGCCGCCCTGATTGCGGGCGGCCTGACTGGATTGGTGAAACGCTGATGATGCAACGCTCCTGGCGATACGTAGTGGCCGCCCTGCTGGTGCTGGCGGTGATTCTCGGTGGCGGCTACTGGTACTGGAACCGCCCGGCCCCGCAACCGACCCTGGAACAACTGGAGCCGGCCGATGGCGTGCCGATGACCCGAGTCATCCCCGGCACCAAGGCACTCGCCCAGGTGCTGGTGGCGGTCAACGAGGACCAGAAGCTCAGCGACACCCAATTGACGACCCTCAGCCGCAGCGGCTCGGCGCAGATCGTCCAGGTGATCCTGCCCAAGGACTGCATGCTCCAAGGGCGCGCCTTGCAAGCCGGCCTGCGGCAGCTGCACGGCCCGGCCACGCTGGTCAGCGGCATCGGTCCCGGCGCGGTGCTGGCCTGGCGCTGGCTGGCTGAACAGAAGGACGACAAGGCCCAGGCCGTCTCGGTCGACCTCGCCCTGGAAAAACCCGGCTGCACCCACCTGCTACCCAAAAGCGCCGCCCATGGTCGCTGGCTGGTGGCCTGGAACGATAACCCCGACGATACCAGCGCCGCTTTCGTGCGCGACCAGAAGAATGCCGAAACCAGCATCAGCGACTACGACATCAACCTGGCGCAGGTACTCAACAACGAGCTGCGCAAGATCCTGGTGGGCGCCGACAAGGGCAAGGGCGGCCTGAGCATCCCGGTGGTGGAAGTCCCCGCCAGCCAGGCCCGGGACACCGTGACGCTGTTTCTCTCTGGCGACGGTGGCTGGCGTGACCTGGACCGCGACGTGGCCGATGAAATGGCCAAGGTCGGTTACCCGGTGGTCGGCATCGACACCCTGCGCTATTACTGGCAGCACAAGAGCCCCGAACAGAGCGCGACCGACCTGACCGAGCTGATGCAACACTATCGCCAGATCTGGGGCACCAAACGCTTCATCCTGACCGGCTATTCCTTCGGCGCCGATGTCCTGCCGGCAATCTACAACCGCCTGCCGGCGACAGAACAGCAACGGGTCGATGCGATTATCCTGCTCGCCTTTGCCCGCACCGGCAGCTTCGAAATCGAAGTCGAGGGCTGGCTCGGCAACGCCGGCACCGAAGCCGCCACCGGCCCGGAAATGGCCAAGCTGCCGGCGGAAAAAGTGGTGTGCATCTATGGCGCGGAAGAAGCCAACGAAAGTGGCTGCACCGACAAGACCGCCGTAGGCGAAGCCATAAAGCTGCCCGGCGGCCATCACTTCGATGAAAACTACCCGGCCCTGGCCAAGCGGTTGATCGATGAGATCAACAAGCGGCAGACCACACCTGCCGCGCAGTGAGCTGATACACAGCTGACAAAAAGCCCCTGCCACCTCACGGTGCAGGGGCTTTTTAGTCGGCCGCCTGGTATCTCCCTGTGGGAGCGAGCTTGCTCGCGATAGCGTCCGGTCAGCTTACCTTGATGTTGAATGTCCCTGAGCCATCGCGAGCAAGCTCGCTCCCACAAGGGGCAAGGAGCAGGGAGCTCGCCTTGCTATCGGGCCTTGGGCCTACATCTCCACCTGCGTACCCAGCTCGATCACTCGGTTCAACGGCAGATTGAAGAAGCGCAGGTTGCCGTTGGCGTTCTTCAGCATGAAGGCGAACAGCGACTCGCGCCAGCGGGCCATGCCTTCGAGCTTGGAGGCGATGACGGTCTCGCGGCTGAGGAAGTACGTCGTGCGCATCGGGCTGAAATCCAGTTCATCCAGATGGCAGAGCTTGAGCGCCTGGGGCACGTCCGGTTCGTCGGTGAAGCCGAAATGCAGGATGACCCGGAAGAAGCCCTCGCCGTAGGCATCGACCTCGAAGCGCCGCTGCGACGGTACGCGGGGAATGTCCTCGTAGACCACGGTCAACAACACCACCTGCTCGTGCAGCACCTGATTGTGCAACAGGTTATGCAACAGCGCGTGGGGCACGGCATCCGAGCGCGCGGTCAGGAACACCGCTGTGCCCTGCACACGATGCGGCGGCTGCACGCGGATGCTGCTGATGAAAACCGGCAACGGCAACGCACCTTCGTCCAGGCGCTCCACCAGCAGTTGTTTGCCGCGCTTCCAGGTGGTCATCAGTACGAACAGGGCGATACCGGCAATGACCGGGAACGCGCCGCCCTGGATGATCTTCGGCACGTTGGCGGCGAAGTACAGCCCATCTACCAGCAGGAAACCGAACAGCACCGGCACCGCTAGCAACGGCGGCCATTTCCACAACAACAGGATCACGGCGGAGACCAGGATCGTGGTCATCAACATCGTACCGGTCACCGCCACGCCGTAGGCTGAAGCCAGCGCTCCGGACGACTCGAAGCCCAGCACCAGCAGCACCACGCCGACCATCAACGACCAATTCACCGCACCGATGTAGATCTGGCCCTGTTCGGCACTGGAGGTGTGCTGGATGTACATGCGCGGGATGTAGCCGAGCTGGATTGCCTGGCGCGTCAGCGAGAACGCGCCGGAAATCACCGCTTGCGAAGCGATCACCGTCGCCAGGGTCGACAGGCCCACCAATGGCAGTAATGCCCAGCTCGGCGCCAGCAGATAGAACGGGTTGCGCGCCGCTTCAGGGTCGCCGAGCAGCAAGGCGCCCTGGCCGAAATAGTTGAGCATAAGGCCCGGCAGCACGAGGATAAACCAGGCGCGAGCGATCGGCTTGCGACCGAAATGCCCCATGTCGGCATACAGCGCTTCAGCCCCGGTCAGCGCCAGCACCACCGCGCCAAGGATCGCCACGCCCATGCCCGGGTGGACGACAAAAAAACGCACGGCCCAGGCCGGGTTCACTGCGTTTAATACTTCCGGATGTTGGCTGATGCCATACACGCCCAGAGCGCCGAGCACGAGGAACCAAGTCACCATGATCGGGCCGAACAGGATGCCGATCCGCGCGGTGCCGTGACGCTGGATCAGGAACAACGCGACCAGCACCACCACCGAAAGCGGCACCACCCAGTGATCGATGCCTTCAAATGCCAGGCCGAGGCCTTCAACCGCCGACAGTACCGAGATCGCCGGGGTGATCATACTATCGCCATAGAACAGCGCCGCACCGATCAGCCCGCAGACCACCAGCAACGTGCGCAACCGCGCCCTGCCGGCCGCCGCCCGCCGCGCCAGGGCGGTCAGGGCCATGATCCCGCCCTCGCCCTGGTTGTCGGCGCGCAGGACGAACATCATGTATTTGATCGACACGACCCAGATCAGCGACCAGAAAATCAGCGACAGAATCCCCAGCACCCCGTCATGGTTGACCGGCACGCCATAGCCGCCGGAAAACACTTCCTTCAGGGTATACAGGGGGCTTGTGCCGATGTCGCCATATACCACTCCGACCGCCGCGACCAGCATGCTCAGCGGCTTGGTTGCCGCATGCTCGGCAGTCGCCGCCTGACTACTTGCATGACCCATCCAACACTCCTGATTCCCAGACCTGTCTTCTTTTAAAAGAAGCCTTACGCTTTGTGCCGCAGCATGCGCTGTTTTACGCTTTGTTACAGACGTTTTGTTGACTGTAGCAATCGCCAGAAGGCAAAGGCGCGAAGCATAGCGCAGCACTCGTCGTTTTTCCCTGCATAAAGCTGGTCAAGTGCGCCCGCCATGGATAGAATTGCGCACTTTTTGATCAGAGGCGCGTCAGGCGCCCTGTCTCGCACGAGACGATCCCCCTTATACCGAGGTTAGACATGTCCACCACTCCCGCGCCAGCCAACCCGAAGGTTGGCTTCGTATCCCTGGGTTGCCCGAAGGCTCTGGTCGACTCCGAGCGCATCCTGACCCAACTGCGCATGGAAGGTTATGACGTGGTGTCCACCTACCAGGACGCCGACGTGGTAGTGGTCAACACCTGCGGCTTCATCGACTCCGCCAAGGCCGAATCCCTCGAAGTCATCGGCGAAGCCATCAAGGAAAACGGCAAGGTCATCGTGACCGGCTGCATGGGCGTGGAAGAAGGCAACATCCGCAACGTGCACCCGAGCGTGTTGTCGGTGACCGGTCCGCAGCAGTACGAGCAAGTGGTCAACGCCGTGCACGAAGTCGTGCCGCCGCGCCAGGACCACAACCCGCTGATCGACCTGGTGCCGCCGCAAGGCATCAAGCTGACCCCGCGTCACTACGCCTACCTGAAGATTTCCGAAGGCTGCAACCACAGTTGCAGCTTCTGCATCATCCCGTCGATGCGCGGCAAACTGGTCAGCCGTCCGGTCGGTGATGTACTCGACGAGGCCCAGCGCCTGGTCAAGTCTGGCGTCAAGGAGCTGCTGGTGATTTCCCAGGACACCAGTGCCTATGGTGTCGACGTGAAATACCGCACCGGTTTCTGGAACGGCGCGCCGGTGAAAACCCGCATGACCGAGCTGTGCGAAGCGCTCAGCAGCCTCGGCGTCTGGGTCCGCCTGCATTACGTCTACCCGTATCCGCATGTCGACGAGCTGATCCCGCTGATGGCCGCCGGCAAGATCCTGCCGTACCTCGACATCCCGTTCCAGCACGCCAGCCCGAAAGTGCTCAAGGCGATGAAGCGCCCGGCCTTTGAAGACAAGACCCTGGCACGTATCAAGAACTGGCGCGAAATCTGCCCGGACCTGATCATCCGCTCGACCTTCATCGTCGGCTTCCCCGGCGAAACCGAGGAAGACTTCCAATACCTGCTGAATTGGCTGACCGAAGCCCAGCTCGACCGCGTCGGTTGCTTCCAGTACTCGCCGGTCGAAGGCGCACCGGCCAACGACCTGGACCTGGACGTGGTCCCGGACGAAGTCAAGCAGGAGCGTTGGGAACGCTTCATGGCGCACCAGCAGGCGATCAGCTCGGCCCGCCTGCAAATGCGCATCGGCCGTGAAATCGAAGTGCTCGTGGACGAAGTCGACGAGCAAGGCGCCGTCGGCCGCTGCTTCTTCGACGCCCCGGAAATCGACGGCAACGTCTTCATCGACAACGGCAGCAACCTCAAGCCGGGCGACAAGGTCTGGTGCAAAGTCACCGACGCCGATGAGTATGATTTGTGGGCTGAGCAGATCGGTTGAGCAGGGCCTGGACTCAAGGGGTAATGCGGTTCACTCGGGAAAAATGCTGTACCCGTGGCGAGGGAGCTTGCTCCCGCTCGGCTGCGAAGCAGTCGTAAACCGGCGGGTGCGGTGTGACTGACGCTCCGCATGCGACAGTTTTTGGGGCCGCTTCGCGGCCCAGCGGGAGCAAGCTCCCTCGCCACGGGAATGTGCATATTTTTCCGGCTGCCCTGGACTTAGAAAATCATGAAGCCCTGCTCTGTAACAAGATGCGGGGCTTTTTTACGGCTATCGTATGCAGACATAACATTTCCACCATAAGGAACAGGCGGACATGCGTCAGCATTCGGTCATCCACACACCGAAACCGAGCGATTACGAGGAATTGACCCGGGTCTGGGAAGCGTCGGTACGCGCTACCCATGACTTCCTGCCGGACAGCTACATCGAGCTGCTGAAGAACCTGGTACTCACCCGTTACCTGGACGCGGTGATGCTGATCTGTACCCGCGACCACCGTCAACGTATCACCGGGTTTGCCGGTGTGGCGGCCGGCAAGATCGAAATGCTGTTCATCGACCCGCAACACCGGGGCCAAGGCCTGGGCAAACAACTGCTGCGCTATGCCATGGAGCACCTGAACGCCAACGAGCTGGACGTCAACGAACAGAACCCGCAAGCCCTGGGCTTTTATCTCAAGCAAGGCTTTGAAGTGGTCGGGCGTTCCGCACGGGATGGCATGAACCAGCCCTACCCGTTGCTGCACATGCGCTACAAGCAACCCGACCTGAAGGCCGGACGCGGCTAAAAGCTGCCTGAGGCAAATGGACCCGCGATTAACCGGCGCCAGACAGGTACAATGCCCACCCTCTTTTTGTTACGGCCCCGTCATGACTGACCCGATTCGTCTCTCCAAACGCCTCATCGAACTCGTCGGCTGCTCCCGTCGGGAGGCTGAGCTGTTCATTGAGGGCGGCTGGGTCACCGTGGACGGCGAAGTGATCGACGAGCCGCAGTTCAAGGTCACCGGCCAGAAGGTCGAACTCGACCCGCAAGCCAAGGCCACTGCGCCGGAGCCGGTGACGATCCTGCTCAACGTCCCGGCGGGCATGGACGTCGACACCGCCATGGCAACCCTCGGACCGGAGACCCTGAGCGACGAACATCGCTTCGGCAAGCGCCCGCTCAAGGGCCATTTCCTGCGCCTGACCGCCAGCGCCGACTTGCAGGCCAATGCCAGCGGCCTGCTGGTGTTCACCCAGGACTGGAAGATCCTGCGCAAGCTCACCGCCGACGCGGCCAAGATCGAGCAGGAATACGTGGTCGAAGTCGAGGGTGAAATGGTCGCCCACGGTCTTAATCGCCTGAACCACGGCCTGACCTACAAAGGCAAGGAATTGCCTGCGGTCAAGGCCAGCTGGCAGAACGAAAACCGCCTGCGCTTCGCCATGAAGAACCCGCAACCGGGCGTCATTGCATTGTTTTGCCAGGCGGTCGGCCTGAAGGTCGTCGCTATCCGCCGCATCCGCATCGGCGGCGTGTCCATTGGCAAGGTGCCGTTGGGCCAATGGCGCTATCTATCCGCCAAAGAAAAATTCTAGATACGACTCTACTGGCGCCACACCGATCTGGGGCGCCCACTGCCGATTGATCAGGACTGCATTCATGATTCACAACGACGTACTGCGCAGCGTGCGCTACATGCTCGACATCAGCGACAAAAAAGTCATCGAGATTATCAAGCTGGGCGGCCTGGACGTTTCCCTGGAAGACCTGACTGGCTACCTCAAGAAAGACGAGGAAGAAGGCTTCGTGTTCTGCCCGGACCTGGTCATGGCGCATTTTCTCGATGGCCTGGTGATCTTCAAGCGCGGCAAGGACGAAAGCCGTCCGCCGCAGCCGATCGAAGTGCCGGTGACCAACAACATCATCCTGAAGAAACTGCGCGTGGCGTTCGAGCTGAAGGAAGACGACATGCACGCCATTCTCAAGGCCGCCGAATTCCCGGTGTCAAAGCCGGAGTTGAGCGCGCTGTTCCGCAAATTCGGCCACACCAACTATCGCCCGTGCGGCGACCAGTTGCTGCGCAATTTCCTCAAGGGCCTGACGCTGCGCGTACGCGGCTGACTTTCCAGACCTCCTGGGCCTTTGTGGCGTGGGAGCTTGCTCCCGCTGGATGCGCAGCGTCCCCTTGCAGTGTGTCAGACAAACCAGGGGGGCTGCTTCGCAGCCCAGCGGGAGCAAGCTCCCTCGCCACAGAGAACAGTGCCAACCTGGCCCCTCGCGTTATGATGTCTTTTCAACCTCGCTCCGATTCCAACCCATGACCTACAACGTTTCCCCCATCGGCTTCGTCCGCTCCTGCTTCAAGGAGAAGTTCGCCATTCCGCGCCAGCCACACCTGGCCCCGGCCGCGCGTGGCGTGCTGGAGCTGGTGGCGCCGTTCGACCAGGGCGAAGCGGTGCAGGGCCTGGAGCAGGTCAGTCATGTCTGGCTGCTGTTCCTGTTCCACCAGGCCCTGGAGGAAAAACCACGATTGAAGGTGCGTCCGCCCCGACTGGGCGGCAACAAGTCCATGGGCGTATTCGCCACCCGCGCCACCCATCGCCCCAACGGCATCGGTCAGTCAGTGGTGAAACTGGAACGGGTCGAAGCGGGTCGGCTGTGGATTTCGGGCATCGATCTGCTGGACGCGACGCCAGTGCTGGACATCAAGCCCTACGTGCCCTACGCCGACATCATCGGCTCGGCGACGAACAGCATCGCCAGCGCAGCGCCTGAGTTGATTCCGGTGCAATGGGCGGATACCGCCCTGCTGCAAGCATGCGAGCATGCCATGCGCCTGGGGGAACCCCTGGTGGAGCTGATTGAACAATGCCTGGCCCAAGACCCACGTCCGGCGTATCAGGTCCCCGCAGCCGAACGGGAATACGGCGCGCAGTTCTGGGACCTGGATGTGCGCTGGCATTATCCGCAGCCGGGATTGATTCGGGTACTGGAAGTGATCCCGGCGCGGGAATAATCGCTGGAAACGAAAAAGCCCGCGCGGCCTGGATCAGGCGGCGCGGGCTTTTTTGTGGGCTACTGCTGGACCGAGGCGCCTTCTTCGCGAGCAGGCTCGCTCCCACAGGGTTTTGTGTTGTGTCAGATCTCTCGAACAACACAAATCAACTGTGGGAGCGAGCCTACTCGCGAAGGCGATCGGTCAGCCACCGCATAAATCGCGGTTTATTTCTCTACAAACGCCCGCTCGATCAGGTAATCACCCGGCTCACGCATACGCGGCGAAACGGTCAGGCCGAAGCTGTTGAGCACTTCGCTGGTCTCGTCGAGCATGCTTGGGCTGCCGCACAACATGGCGCGGTCGTCCTGCGGGTTGATCGGTGGCAGGCCGATGTCGCGGAACAGCTTGCCGCTGCGCATCAGGTCGGTCAGGCGGCCTTCGTTCTCGAAGGGCTCGCGGGTCACGGTCGGGTAGTAGATCAGCTTTTCGCGGAGCGCTTCGCCGAAGAATTCGTTCTGTGGCAGATGCTCGGTAATGAATTCGCGGTAGGCGACTTCATTGACGTAACGCACGCCGTGGCACAGGATCACTTTCTCGAAACGCTCGTAGGTTTCCGGATCCTGGATCACGCTCATGAATGGCGCCAGCCCGGTGCCGGTGCTGAGCAGATACAGATGCTTGCCAGGCTTGAGGTCGTCGAGCACCAGCGTGCCGGTAGGCTTCTTGCTGATGATGATCTCGTCGCCTTCCTTCAGGTGCTGCAGCTGGGAAGTCAGCGGACCGTCGGGAACCTTGATGCTGAAAAATTCGAGATGCTCTTCCCAATTCGGGCTGGCAATTGAGTAAGCGCGCATAAGCGGGCGGCCGTTGGGCTGCTGCAGGCCGATCATCACGAACTGACCGTTCTCAAAGCGCAGGCCCGGATCGCGGGTGCACTTGAAGCTGAACAGAGTGTCGTTCCAGTGATGAACACTGAGGACACGCTCGTGGTTCATGTTGCTCATGTACGGGGGACTCCTGGAAATGATGCCTGCGCCGATAATCTGCGCAATTGCATCGCATTCTAATGGCGGCGACAATATCTGTTAAATGGATTATTAAGATAAGGGTTATCGGTTATATCGATATGCGATTTACTCTACGTCAACTTCAAGTCTTCGTCGCCGTCGCCCAGCAGGAAAGCGTGTCCCGTGCTGCGGGCCTGCTCAACCTGTCGCAGTCGGCCGCCAGCACTTCCATCACCGAATTGGAGCGCCAGTCCAGCTGCCAACTCTTCGACCGCGCCGGCAAACGCCTGAGCCTCAACGCCCTCGGCAAGCAACTGCTACCCCAAGCGGTGGCGTTGCTGGACCAGGCCAAGGAGATCGAAGACCTGCTCAACGGCAAGTCCGGCTTCGGTTCACTGGCGGTCGGCGCCACCCTGACCATTGGCAATTACCTGGCGACCCTGTTGATCGGCGGCTTCATGCAGCGCCATCCGGAAAGCCAGGTGAAGCTGCATGTGCAAAACACTGCCAACATCGTGCACCAAGTTGCTCACTATGAAATTGATCTGGGTCTGATCGAAGGCGACTGCAGCCACCCGGACATCGAGGTGCAGAGCTGGGTCGAGGATGAATTGGTGGTGTTCTGCGCGCCCCAGCATCCGTTGGCCAAACGCGGCCAGGCGACTATGGAGGAGTTGACCCGCGAAGCCTGGATCCTCCGTGAACAGGGTTCCGGCACTCGCCTGACCTTCGACCAGGCCATGCGTCACCACCGTAGCGCGTTGAATATCCGCCTGGAGCTGGAACACACCGAAGCGATCAAGCGCGCCGTGGAGTCCGGCCTGGGGATAGGCTGTATCTCGCGCCTGGCCCTGCGTGACGCTTTTCGCCGCGGCAGCCTGGTGGCCGTGGAAACCCCGGACATGGATCTGGCGCGGCAATTTTATTTCATCTGGCACAAACAGAAATACCAGACGTCGGCCATGCGTGAGTTTCTTGATCTGTGCCGGGCGTTCACCGCCGGGGTGCAGCGCAGCGACGAGATCGTCCTGCCCGCCATCGCCTGAAACTCAGAGCAGTATCAGGCCCCACACCAGGGCAATCATCGTCAGGGCGACCAACTGGGCGGCGCTGCCCATGTCCTTGGCGTTTTTCGACAGTGGGTGCAGCTCCAGGGAAATGCGGTCGATGGCCGCTTCTACCGCCGAGTTCAGCAACTCCACGATCAGGGCCAGCAGGCACACCGCAATCAGCAAGGCCTGCTCGACGCGGCTGACGTTAAGGAAGAACGACAGCGGAATCAGGATGACGTTGAGCAGCACCAATTGACGGAAAGCGGCTTCGCCAACGAACGCCGCACGCAGGCCGTCCAGGGAATAGCCGGAGGCGTTGAGGATGCGTTTCAGGCCGGTTTGGCCTTTAAAAGGTGACATAAGGTAGGCACTGATCGAAAGGAATGGAGAAGCTAATGGAACCGCAGTCAAAAAAGCGTGAATTCAGACACTACGACTGCGGCGAAATTGACTCGAGTTGTTGCAGCAACAAGGCCGCCTGCGTTCGGGTGCGCACGTTGAGTTTACGAAAGATCGCCGTAACGTGGGCCTTGATAGTCGCCTCGGACACATTCAGCTCATAGGCAATCTGCTTGTTCAGCAGGCCTTCGCAGACCATGGTCAGCACCCGGAATTGCTGCGGCGTGAGGCTGGCCAGCCCTTCGCTGGCGGCCTTGGCTTCCGCGGAAACACTCACCGCTTCGAACGCCTGGGGCGGCCAGGATACATCGCCATCGAGGACGGCCTTCACCGCTCTTTGAATCATTTCCATGGAGCTGGATTTGGGAATGAACCCGCTGGCGCCGAACTCGCGGGCCTTGACCATCACCGAGGCCTCTTCCTGGGCCGAGACCATCACCACCGGAATCTGCGGGTATTGCCCACGCAACAGCACCAGGCCAGAAAACCCATACGCACCGGGCATGTTCAGATCCAGCAGCACCAGGTCCCAGTCGGCCTTTTCAGCCAATCGGGTTTCCAGTTCCGCGATGCTGGCCACCTCCGTCAATCGGACAGCCGGGCCAAGGCCCAGGGTCACTGCCTGATGCAACGCGCTGCGAAAGAGCGGGTGGTCATCGGCAATCAGGATTTCGTATGTGGCCATTTTTCCAATGATCCTGTTTTTAGTGGCAGGCCCGATGCATTCGCGCCTCGCCGAACAACTCAAGACACCGCCACGCAGCGGTATCAACAGGGGGCACGTTCAACGCCAATCACAGCGTTTCAAACTCCAGCCGCACCCTGGTCGGCGCCAAGCATGCCCAGCGAAGCCGGGGTGGTCAAGCAGCACGGTCACGGCCTTATCCAGTATGGGCCACTACTGGGCCAACAGCGCAGGAGCCGCGCGAACGAAGGGCTGCAGCTCGGCATGGGCCGGCGTGGACTCGTTCACCTCCTGCTGGCGCTTGGCGCCGAGGTAATGCTGGCTGAACACATCGAAATAGGCGTCAAGGGCCGACGCCGCGTCGCTGTCCCCCGCCAGTTCCAGGCACAGCGCCGCCACTTCGGCGGTACACAGGTGTTCGCTGCGGGTCGAGCGACGCAAGCGATAACGAGACAACTTGTCGGGCAACAGGCTCAGGATGGGCAATCGGTCGAAATACGGGCTTTTGCGAAACATCTTGCGCGCTTCCGTCCAGGTCGCGTCCAGCAGAATGAACAACGGACGCTTGCCCTGATCGAGCGCCACCGTGTGGGTGACACGGGACGGTTCGACATACTCGCCTGGAAACACCAGATAAGGCTGCCATTGCGGGTCATTCAGCAAAGCCAGCAATTGCCCGTCGACATCGGTACGCGACCAGATGAAGGCATGGTTGTCGCGCACCACATCGGCGATCAGCCAACCGGTATTGCTCGGCTTGAAGACTTCTTTGTTGGTCATGATCAGGCAGACCCCGGAACGGGTCTCGACGCTCGGGCGCCAGGCACACAGGCAATGGCTTTCAATCACCCGACACGCGCTACAACGAGGCGCGCGCCAGCCACGGGCCTGGAGCGGCTTGATGCCTTCGTCGACGCGCTGGTCGCGCAGGCGGGCTACGGCGTTGGGGGCATGGATCATAGCGGGCGACGCCCACGGGCAAGAGAACTCGACACGAACAACACTCGGCAGGACAACAAAGCCCGGCAGTCTACCAGAGCGCGCAAGCCTGTACCGTCTACCCGGGCTCCCCTATAATCGCCGCCACTGAACGCACAGTCACGTGACCGGTCGAACCCCCTGTCACTGAACCAGGAGAGTTTCATGCTGCGCCTTATCGTCCCTACCGTTGCCGTTCTGCTGGCGACGTCCATCAGCGCTCAGGCCGCGTCGCTGAAAGAACTCGAACTGAACAAGATGCTGCAGAACGTGGCCACGCAAAGCAGCGTCGGCACTCCGCGCGCCATCAACGAAGACATTCTCGATCAGGGTTATACCGTCGAAGGCACCGAGCTGATCAACCATCTCAGCGTGCAAAGCAGCCACGCCCAGAAAATGCGCGCCGACCCCAAGGCGGTCTACTTCCAGCTGGGCTCCACGGTGTGCACCAACCCAGGCTTTCGCAAGCTGATGGCCAAGGGCGCAACCATGCGTTACGAATTCACCGAAGTTAAGACCAATCGTCCGGTCGCCACCGAACGCTTCCAGGAATCGGACTGCCCGAAACCGGCCAAGACCAAGAAATAATCAACCCGAGCTGGCGCGCCGCTGCTCATCGTCGGCGCGCAGCTCCGCCACCAGCGCCTGCAAATAGCGCGAGCGCCATTCCCTGCCCTCCAGCCGACGGCAGCACTCCTCTTCAAGGCTCACCTGATTGGCCTGAGCCGCTTTCAACAGCATCAGGTACAACTGCTTGTCGAGCTCCAGAGTTACCCTGGTCATTTGTCCCGCCTCCCTGCCCCGAAATGCTTAACTCCCCAGCGTGGACGCCCAACCCTGGACGTCGAATAACGTCAGCACGCTTGTTATTGAGTAAATCAGAGCGGGACGTAGCCAGTCGGTGAACTGACGAGCGGCGCATTACCCACTATCAGAGCTGGAGCGCCGGACGGCTTCGCGAGCAGGCTCGCTCCCACAGGAGTTTTACCGAACGCATACCTGATGTTCACTGAAGATCAATTGTGGGAGCGAGCCTGCTCGCGATGACGGGTTCCAACAAGGCGAGGTGACGGTTGCAAACCGTCATCTGCGAGCGCCATGATCAACAAGAGGCTAGATTCAAAATATCGCCTGTTACCGGGCAGAACGAGGCTGCCCTTGCCAATACCCTGACGCTTGATTTTTTTCATCCAAGGGAAACAGCAGAATCCGTTGGCTGGCTTGATCGCCTTGCTGCAATTTGCGTCGAGCCAGGTTGAATGCCCGGGCATACGCCGGGCTGACGACGGCACAGGAAGTGCCGTGGCCCTGACGAATCTCTCGTTCGGGCCAGGTTCTGTTCAGAAGGAGAAGCTGAATGCCTTACAAACCGAATGACCTGCTCAGTCGGCATTTTGAGAACCATGGCCACGACCTCACCCGCAAGGTCGAAGAGCAACTCAACCTGGTATCACCCAACAGTCCCAATCTCCCCATTTACCGTGACATGATCCTGACCGTGCTGCGCATGGCCCAGGAAGATCACAACCGCTGGAACGCCAAAATCACGCTGCAGGCACTGCGCGAACTGGAACATGCCTTCCGCACGCTCGAACAGTTCAAGGGCCGTCGAAAAGTCACGGTCTTTGGCTCGGCCCGAACGCCCATCGAGCATCCGCTGTATGGCTTGGCGCGAGAACTGGGGGCGGCGCTGGCCCGGTCGGACATGATGGTCATCACCGGCGCAGGCGGAGGCATCATGGCCGCCGCCCATGAAGGCGCAGGCCGCGAGCACAGCCTGGGTTTCAACATCACCCTCCCCTTCGAACAACATGCGAACCCGACCGTCGAAGGCACGCAGAACCTCCTCCCGTTCCATTTCTTCTTCACCCGCAAGCTGTTCTTCGTCAAGGAAGCAGATGCGTTAGTGCTCTGCCCAGGTGGTTTCGGCACCCTTGATGAAGCATTGGAAGTCTTGACGCTGGTGCAGACGGGCAAGAGCCCATTGGTACCGATAGTGCTGCTGGATGTGCCGGGAGGTAAATTCTGGCAGAGCGCCCTGGATTTCATCCATGAACAATTGGGAGAAAACCGCTACATCCTGCCCACCGACATGAAGTTGATGCGCCTGGTATACACCGCCGAGGACGCGGTGGAAGAAATCAATCAGTTCTATCGCAACTTCCATTCCAGCCGCTGGCTCAAGCATCAGTTCGTGATCCGCATGAATCATGCGCTCACCGAACAGGCGATGCAGCAGATGCAGGTCCAATTTGCCGATCTATGCCTGAACGACTGTTTCCATCAGCATGCCTACAGCGGCGAGGAGCCGGAGGAGGCGCCTTTTAGCCACCTGACGCGCCTGGCGTTCACCTTCAACGCCCGCGATCACGGTCGACTTAGAGAACTGGTGGACTATATCAACCTACCGGAAAACTGGGCCCAGCCTGCCGCCCAGCCCCACCCGCTGACCTGGGAACCAATCGAGGTGACCTGAGCCCAAAAAAAACGGCCTGCTATCGAAATAGCGGGCCGTTTTATCTAGTCATCCATGCTACGACCGCTGAACAGCCGATTGATCATTTCCATGGAGTATCCTCGATACGCCAGGAAACGCCCTTGCCTGGCCCGCTCCTTCGCATCAATGGGCAGATGCCCTGAGAACTTGCGACGCCAGGTATCGATTAACTGTTCCTGCCAATCGATACCGCTTTCACGCAACGCAAGTTCGATATCCGGTCGTTGCAAGCCACGCTGGCCAAGTTCTTCGCGAATACGCATCGGGCCATAACCAGAGCGGGCGCGATAAGAAACAAAGCTTTCAAGGTAGCGCGACTCCGACAACAGCCCATCTTCCGTCAAACGGTCGAGGGCCGTGTCGATCAATTCGTCAGGAGCGCCACGCTGACGCAGTTTACGCGTCAGCTCGACTCGACCGTGCTCGCGTCTGGCGAGCAGGTCCATTGCGGTTCGCCGCACCGCGACGAGGGTATCGAGTACGGCGGTCATCGGATCGATCAGATATCAGCGTCAGCCAGATCGTCTGCAGTCTCGCGGTTGGCCACGGCCTTGACGTCTGCAACCGGGCTCAACAGTTTGTCGCGCAGTTGCTTTTCAAGAGCTGCCGCGACTTCCGGGTTGTCCGCCAGGAACTTGGCCGAGTTGGCCTTGCCCTGACCGATCTTGGTACCGTTGTAGGCATACCAGGCGCCGGATTTCTCGACGAAACCGTGCAGCACACCCAGGTCGATCATCTCGCCGTTGAGGTAGATGCCCTTGCCGTACAGGATCTGGAATTCGGCCTGACGGAACGGCGATGCCACCTTGTTTTTCACGACCTTGACGCGGGTTTCACTGCCGACAACCTCATCACCTTCTTTCACCGCGCCGGTACGACGGATGTCCAGGCGAACCGAGGCGTAGAACTTCAGCGCGTTACCACCGGTGGTGGTTTCAGGACTGCCGAACATCACGCCAATTTTCATGCGGATCTGGTTGATGAAAATCACCAGGCAGTTGGCATTCTTGATGTTACCGGTGATCTTGCGCAGGGCCTGGGACATCAGGCGAGCCTGGAGGCCCACGTGCATGTCACCCATTTCACCTTCGATTTCCGCTTTGGGTACCAGTGCCGCTACGGAGTCGACGATGATCACGTCAACCGCGTTGGAGCGCACCAGCATGTCGGTGATTTCCAGGGCCTGTTCGCCAGTGTCCGGCTGGGAAACCAGCAGGTCATCGACGTTGACGCCCAGCTTGCCGGCGTATTCCGGGTCCAGGGCGTGTTCGGCGTCGACGAAGGCGCAGGTCGCACCGGCTTTTTGAGCCTGGGCGATCACGGACAGGGTCAGCGTGGTTTTACCGGACGATTCAGGACCGTAGATTTCAACAATACGACCTTTTGGCAAGCCGCCGATGCCAAGCGCGATGTCCAGGCCCAGGGAGCCGGTGGAGATGGAAGGAATAGCCTGGCGGTCCTGATCGCCCATACGCATTACGGCACCCTTGCCGAATTGACGTTCGATCTGACCCAAGGCCGCAGCCAAGGCTTTCTTCTTGTTGTCGTCCATTAAAGTCCTCACGTAATCAATAAGGCCTGACGGCCAACACCTGTATAAGTAGCCAGTATTATTCCACAGCGATTCAGGATCGCCTACCCCTGATTTGAGATTTCTGTGGCGGCATGTTGTAACAGCCCGTCTAGCGCGGCCTTCACCGTTTGTCGGCGGACCTCGTCGCGATTGCCTGGAAAGAAGCGCCGCTCGCTGAACACCGCCTCGCCAACGCCCCAGGCGAGCCATACGGTGCCCACCGGCTTGCTCGGCGAGCCTCCGTCCGGCCCGGCCACGCCGCTGACCGCCACGGCGAAACGCGCCAGGCTTTTCTGCTGGGCGCCCCGCGCCATCGCCTCCACCACCTCGCGGCTGACCGCGCCGACCTTGTCGAACAATTCGAGGGGCACACCCAACTGCTGGGTTTTCTGGCGATTGGAATAGGTGACGTAACCGGCTTCGAACCAGGCCGAACTCCCCGGGATCCGCGTGATCGCCTCGGCAATCCCGCCACCGGTACAGGATTCGGCGGTGGTGACATGGGCATTGAGCACCTGCAAGCGCCTGCCCAACTCAGCGGCCAGTCCGGTAATGTCATCCATGCTGCTCTCCTGATTCGACGCGGTTGGCGCCTACCGTACACCAGCAGCCACAGCTTGCAAGGTCCGGCAGATTACCGGGCCAGCGCTCTTACATAGGCCTGGCAGGCCTGCAAGGCGATCAGTCCACGGTCGCCCTCGTCGGTGATGGCGATAATTCGTTGAGCATGCGTCGGGTCAAGTCGGGCGCGTGGGGCGCCATGATCCATGCCGCCGGCGGCGGTGGCGGCAGGCACTGCACAACCGGCGGCAACATCGTCGGCGTCGAGGAGGACTGACAGCCGGACATCGGCAGTAGCAAGGCGATCGCGCAGGCGATCCTGGTCACGTTGGGCATCGCTCAAGGCTCGGTAGTGGGTTTGTTCGCTGGCGGAGAGTTGTTGTTCCAGGGCGAGGCGTTTGTCCTGCTCGGCCTTTTGCTGCATCGCTGCCGCCTGGGTCAGGCGATTGAGCGTCTCGGACTGCGACTGCGCCAGTTGCGCCAGTTGCCTGCCGTACCGCCACTCCTGGAGCCGCCACGCCAACATGGCCGGACCACCGATCAGCAGCGCCACCAATACAACGACACCTAGCGTCCGGCAGGAAAACGGCATCAGGCCGAAGGTTGGCATAACACTTCCCGCGCCCGCGCCCAGAGTTGCAAGCGATCCTGCAAGCCATTCAGGCCACCATTGATGCGGCGGGTAATACGGTTGAACTGGTCACGATCAGCCAGCTCGTTCAGGCCGCTCTGCGCCCAGAACCAGGCGGCGGATTGCGCCGCCCATTGCGGTTGTTCGAGCAGTTCGGGTAAGGCAAGCAAACGTTCGTCGCCGAACAGCCCCAGGCTGCAACGAAGGTAATTGTCGTGGCCGGTAATCTGGATCAAGCCCCGGCCGCGATACTTCTGACCGTCACCGTCGGGCTGGGTCGAGTTGCCCAGGCGAACGGCCAGGGCTCCGGTGTCGTATTTGCTCAGGTATTGCTCGCTGCCCAGCTCTCGTACATAACGCAACTGCCCCGATTCGTGACCGACCTGGGCCAGGAATGCGGCGATGCGCTTGGGAGTGTCAATGCGGTAACGAGCCATCGCGGTGTTCAACGCTGGAATAAAAACGCCCGCTTGGGCGCGGGCGTCGGGCATGATCTTGATGAGTTGCTGTTGCGTAAGGTCCATGTTCGGGTCACCGCACATACATGATCAAAGCTGCCCGACCAGCCAGGACGGCGCGGCCGGACGGTGTTCGGCGGCTGGAAAGTGCTCGTCCTGCGGCCATTCCCTCAGGGCCCGGCGATAAGCCTGCAACTGCGTGTACTGCGCCTGGTCCAGCGTCGTGCCACCGCCGTCGTCCATTTCGTCGCGATCGCGCGCTATGAGGCGGTCGGTGGCGGTGAGCTGGGCGTTGCGCCACGCATATTCATTTTCCGAAGCCTGGGCCAATGTCAGAGCAGGGGGATCTACGAGAATGGGATAACCGTTGTCGGGGTTGGCTGAAACACGCTTGGGTGAAATGGCGAGTTGCTGAAGCAGCGACAGCCAGTAGGCTTTGGGGATTTCGATCACATCGTCCGGAATATCGGAAACATTGATTCCAGGAGCATAGGCTCCGCACGTGCTTGGACTGAACAACAAAGTGAATTCATTCATTCAATAACCCTTCGCAAAATAGTAAACGCCCCATCCCGCGCCGACGTGCCCAGAATAGTCCCGGACTTTCAGGCGCACGCCTTGGCGGGTAGCGGTTCCACTTACCACCATCACCATCGCTCCATCACCGCCCACATGGTTCGCCACAACCGAAACAAAAGTATTGGGGAATGAAATCGGGAACGTAACAAACACCTCCCCATTAGCGTCAGTTGTACCGTAACCCCACTGATCGATGTTTCCGCTCGCGTACCTTTGGTAACCCGGATTTCCCAATTGACCTGAAAACAACGAGGTGTATTTCAAAAGAACGGTGCCGCCGATCAACCGCCATTGATTGTCCAGCTTGACGAACTCTGCCGTTTCGCCACGGCCCAGATCGATGGGTCCAAGAGCTGAAGATGAAGGTCCCAGAGTATCGGTAGGCGAGGCTGTCGATACCTTCACCGCGGTCCCTACGTTGATAAGCGTGAGCGTCGCCCCATGCAAGATTCCCACTGTGTTGGGGAGCGTGACGTCGATTGCGGTGGCACTGGAAAAGCTGACGGCACCGCCGACATGGGCCGGTGTCAACGCGGTACTGACTGCGTATGCGAAAAAACCGGAGTATTGAATCCCGCTGCGCCTTACGAACTCCGTTGTCGCCACGGATCTGTCGTTATCAAATTGAGGCGCCGTGGTGAACAATTCGCTGCCACGCAAGGCCGTTAACAACTGATTGTTCAATTGTTCCGACGGCGTCTGACCGGCAGCTTGAATAACATTAAGCAACTCCAGCGTTACACCATTGCCCCAACTGGCGGGAATCAACGATCCCGGCGTTCCCGCCAACGGATCTTCATCCACGAACCTGCCGTTCGATAGACCTGCGCTGGGCACACTTTTTGGATAGTCCACTTTTCACTCCTGATGGGCCAAAGACAAAAAACAGGCGAGACAAAGCCTCACCGGCAATACGTGATGGCGTGGGATTGTTTGGGAAATTCTGAGAGGCTGCCCCAGGCTGGTTAAAGGGCAGGCTCGGGCAGGACAGGCCAAGTGATAGCGGCTGGAAAACCAGCTTGATGCTGGATGCGATTCAACTCGACGCTATAAAGCTTCCATTCCATCAGGGCCAGTTGCTCCTGATCGCTGGCGTCGCCGATGTCTTCGGCGTACTGAAGCGGGGCAATTTTCTGAACAGCCTCACGCAGCAGTTTGTCGCGTTTTGCCAAGACCTCGCGCTTGAGATCAGCCTGCTGAAGCGTCTCGTCAAATACCCAGCTGTTCTCTCGCCAGACATGATAACTGCCCGGCCACGGTTCGGCGGTATAGGTGTCCGGCAACTCGCCGAATTCGGTCCACTGCAGTAGAACGCCGTTGTCCTTGCGGTACACCGCGCCGCGCCAGTCGACCATTTCTCGCGGAACGCCATTAACCATGACCCATGAATGATGATCCTGGGCAGCGGGCAACTGAAAGGAGAGCTGGATGCCGTTGCTTGGAATCTGGATGCCCATGCCCGGCGTGACCGGAAGTTCAACCGGGCCGGACAGAACACCATCGTCGTCAAATAAATAAATGAACATAGTGGCCTCAGATCAACTTGATTCGAGCGGGATAGGCGACGTTTCTGGGGCGAGTTTCGCTGCTGAAACTGCCGATACTGCCGACAGAATCGCCGCCGCTATAAGCCGGATTAGGAAATGTCGTGCCAAGGGTGCCTGACACAGGGGCCGAATTAACGTCATGCGTCAAGTCCCATAGGCTGTCGGGAATACTCGGCGTTGGGCGCACAGTACTGCCCGAACTGGTGGGCAAAAAGTGGTTGTGATTTTCAAGGGCGTACATTTGCCTGCTGCCCGGCGAACGATCGATATCCACGCCTCTGGCTTCATCCAGCACACGCAGGAATTCGCCACGAATATCGGGAACCCGAAAAGTTGTCGCCCCGTCACCGGTCGTCCAAGCGCCTTCATTTCCCGGTCTGCTGGCTTCGCTCACCAACGCACCGGACGACTGCGCGTAATCCCACAACCACGGCCAATCGCTACGCACCAGCAGGTTGCCGTTGAGCACGGCATACCCACCGGGAATGACTTGGCGTGTGCTCTCGAACGAGACGCGCCCCAGCGCCGTTGCATCAAACCGGCCCACCGGCCACCAGGATCCGCTTTCATCACTGCGCAAATGCCACCAATCGCCGCTGCCCATCAACACCAGAAATGGATAGCCGCTGGCCGCCAGGTGCGTGTGAAACCTTATCCTGTCGGTACCGGCGGCGCGCACCGTCAGGCGGTTACCACTGTTATCGATGCGTCGCACAATCACATCACGAATGCCTAGCGCCGCGTTGGCCGCCGGTAAGGTCAAGGTACTCGCGCCCGCGCTCGCGTCGATCAGCACAAGGCCTGACTCCTCGGCCTTCAGGACTTGAGAGGTGCTGATCCGCGTGATGACTGAACGCATCGGACTGCTACGCCCGATAATGCTTTGCAGCGCCTTGATCAACTGCCCGGTGTCCGCTTCGGACGGGGTCAGGTTTGCGGCGGAAATAACGCCCAGGATCTCCTGCGTGACGCTGTTTCCCCACACCGCAGGAATCAAGGATCCCGGCGAGCCTTCGACGGGATTTTCATCCACGAACCGACCGTTCACCAGCCCGACGCTGGGAACACTTTTTGGATAATCCATGTTTTGTCTCTCTATGAGATGGGAATCAAGCCCGAAGGCGTAGCGTCCGGATGGCCGCGAGCGCGTCATCGGCGGCTTGAGTGGCAAGATCCGATTTGCCCTTGGCTAGGTGCGCGCGAATCTGCGTCTTGGACTTGAGGCGTAACTCGCGAAGCGCCAGCAGGTTCGCGTCGAATTCAGCGGCCTTGGCGAGGATCTGGTCCGCCGCCTGCCTGGCTGTGCGGCCCTTGACGACCCAGGCAGAAACCGACAACGGAACAGCTTTTTTCGGGTAGCCCTGATCCTTGAACGCCTGCGCTTGCAGGGCCGCTTGTTGATATTCCAGGGCCCGTAACGGATCACCGGCCAAAACGCGACGGGCGCTGTCGGCAGCGGCATCGATCTTGTCGCACAGGCGCTCGCCTTCCAGGCGCAGCAGTTCAGCAGCGTTCTCGTCGGTCAGCACCCATGTGCCGTCCTCCCAGGTGTGGGCCGCAGAGGGCGGAGGCGGACGCAGTCCCTCTTCGTACTGGTGCAGTTCTTGAATGACATTCATCGGATCAGCTCCCAGGACAGATGGACATTGACTGCGTTGGTGAAATTGATGCCGATACCAACGCTGTAGTCGGCGAGTGCCTGGTGCCCCTTGATCCCCATGCTCAAGAGCAACTCGTCACTTTCCGCACTGGTTGAGCCTAATGTGTGCTCGGCCTGATACGACTGCCAAAGGGAACGTAATTGGGTATGGTCGAAACTGGCCGTGACCGTGGTAACGGTAACGTCATTGACAAAGTTGCTGGAGAACAGCACGCAGGTATAAGGGCTTGCCAGGTCGGTCCAGCCCGCAGGGTTGTTGCTGATAGTTGGCGAAGCGGGTGACATATAGCTGTAATTGGCGCCCAGCCACCCGGTCGTGGCGAAACTCAGCGAGGTCAAGGTATTCGCCGGCGGCGTGGGATTACCTGTAACAAGCCGCCCCGCACGCGCATGTGGATCCAGCGGCAGATAAACCACCCCGGTACCATTTACAGTTTGGGTCCAGGTCAAGCGAGCCCGGTTGTAGATCGTGCGAATCATCGGCAGGGAGCCAGGCGTCCCGGTCACCACCCAGGCCAGGCACATGTCCAGGGGGGTCGATGGGAATCCACCGCCAGCCGCTCCGTTGACGGTGCCCTTGAGAGATTCCGGAGCAAGGTCATACAGGCTTCCCCGCTGCACATAGAACGTCAGCGCATCACCGACTACCTGCGCCCGCAAAAAATAACTGGAGCTGGGCAAAAGATCGGCGCTGCTCCAGGCCGTCGTCACGTAGGTACGTGTCCGCCCCAACCGTCCTGCTACCACCTCTTGCCCGATGCTGACGTACACGCCCGCCGGAATCGAGACACGTCCGCCACTGGTGGACAGCGCTGCTGGAGTGACGGCCAAACGGCTGTCCGCCGTGGCAATCGTCGGCAGCGGCAACGCTGCGATCGGCAGAGCGAAGTCCTGGTTCCAGCCCTTGGCGGTTACCGTCCGAATCGCCCCGAGCAATTGATCGCTGCGGGTCTCATCCGGCGTCAGATCTCCCGCCTTGATGACATTCACGATCTCCTGCGTCACCCCATTCCCCCAATCCGCCGGAATCAATGACCCCGGCGTCCCGGTCAACGGATTTTCATCGACGAACCTCCCATTCACTAATCCGGCGCTGGGTACACTTTTCGGATAATCCATCCGTCTACTCCCTAGTCATAATTGATGTGAACCTTGGTATGCGCCGGCGCACTGCGGTGAATAAGGCACTCCAGCGCCGACCCCGGATTGACGCCAAAACGTTCGCCCCAATAGCTCGCACCAAAGCGCCGTCCCAGCAGCAGCCGGCCGCCGGTGTTGAGGGTCCACATGAATTGCGCCTGCCACGTCCCGAAGTGCGCTTCGCCGAACCGTGAACGGCCCATGCGCGGCGCCTTGAGTTCGGTAATCGTTGCGTTGGGGTAGCCCTGGCTCTTGGCGATTTCCACGTAATAGGCGATGGCCTGGCTGCCCACCGCCAGCAGCCGCCGCCGCACCGCCAGACGGCGATCGTCATATAGCGGCGTGGCGCCAAGGCACGGATCCGGCAGCTCCATCACCCGTTCCCAATCCGGCACCAGCTCGCTGACTCCCGCCGGGTCCATCTCGTTGAGCAGGTCGGCGGCGCGGGCGTCCAGGCGAGCCAGCTCCTGGGCGATGCCTTGCAACACTTCGTCCAGCTCCGGCACGCGCTCCGGGTCCCACGCCGGGCCGCTGGGCAGCAGGCTGCGCAGTTGGGCCTGGTATTGTTCGGCGGTTCTTATCCCAGCCATGTGCAGCCTCCGAAGGTCAGCAACTGGTTGCTGGCGGCGACGACATCGGCGGCGGGTGCGCTGAGCTTGTGGTCGGTTTCGCCGGTGGCGCTGCTGATCGCTTCGGCGATATGACTCAGCAACAGTGTTTCGCCGAGGCCGGCTTCGCGGTTATGCAGGTCGCGCAGTTGGGCCTCGATGGCGGCGCGCACGGCGCTGGTGTCCGGGGTGATGCGCAGCTTGTAGTTCACCGGCACCTGGGTCGGGGCCAGCACATGCAGTTCGGCGGTCACCGGGCGCAAGGGCTCGATGTAGGCCCGCACTTCCTCCAGTTGCTCGGCGTTGGGGATCGGTTGCGGATCGTCGTCGCGCATCACGAACAGGCCGACGGTCCCCGGCCCCAGATAACTGCCGCGACACCAGGCGCGGGTAACGCCGGGACACTCCAGAGCCCAGGTCTCGTAGTCCTGGGCCGAACCGCCGTGAGGGATGACCCGATAGGAACGGATCACCCTCGACCGCAGGGATTCAAGGCTTTCCCGGGCAACACCGCCGGTCAGCCCTGGCGCCAGCACGGTAAAGCTGTTGCCGATGCCCAACAGCGGCTGCACCGGCGTGAGCGCCAGGCCGACATCGGCATTGCCCAGGCTACCGGCCTCCAGCGCCGCAATAGCGGCGGTGTTCAGGCCATTGCTGGTGGTTCGCGCGGTGATCACTTTATACGTTCGGCCATCGGGCGCTTGCAGCAGCGTGTCGGCATCCAGCACGGCACCCGCCGTGGCGGTGAAGCTGACGCTGCCGGTGGCCACTTGGGCGGCCTTGCGCGCCTGGTTCAGGCGCAGCGCGGCGATGCGTTCCAGGGTCGATTCATCGGCCTTGTCCGGGAGGATCTGCTCGGCGATCCAATCCAGATAGCCATACAGGCCATAGGCGGCGCCGCCGAGGGTACGCGCCAGGACCTGGGCGTCGGACTGGCGCAGCGAATCGCTGGCCAGGTCGCTTTGGGCGCGCTTGATCAGCACCGGCAGCGAAGGGGTTTCAAACGGCATAGGTCACCTGCCAGCTGTGGTCGGGGTTGATGTCCAGGCGCTCGCCATTGGCCAGGGTCAGGACCGTGCGCAGGTTCAGACGCTGGGCGTCGAGGCGTTCGCTGATAATGTCGATGGCGCTGCAATGACCGTCATCAATGAGCCATTGCAGCGCCTCGCGGGCATAAAATTCGGCGTCGAGTTGGGTCTGGCGGGTCAGCTTGACCCGCCGCAACAGCCACAGCCGTGAGCCGATGCGATCGTCGGCGACCGTGGGAAAGGTGTCGCCCCACCAGCCGAAACGCTCGTCGTCATCGACCGCATCGCCAGCGGCGGCGCGGCGCCAGGTGAACAGGCTGATCAGCACCGAGCGGGTCAGCGCGGCGTGCAGGTTCTGGCTGATGAACATCACTGGCCTCCCGCCGGCGCACCGGTCTGGCCGTTGCCGGCCTGTACGCCGACATGCACGTGCTTGATCTGGCTGATACCGCCGGCGATCTGGTCGCCCTGGGAAACGATCCTGCCGGTGTGGTTGATGACGGGGCTGTCGATGTTCACCGCGCTGCTGGCGCGGATGTTCAGCGTCGCGGTCTCGATGTCGATGACCCGGCCGCGCTTGAAGTGGAGCTTGTCACCTTCATCGGTGTAGAGCGCGACTTCGCCCGGGGCCAGGGCCTTAAGACGAAAGCGTCGATCTGCGACCACCAGCACCACCGCGTGGGAGCGGTCGCCGCCGAGAAAAGTGGCGATGCCCTCGGCGCCGGCCAGCGGGTTGCTGGTGAAGCCATAGGGCTCGAAATGCTCCATGTCGTCGCTCACTTCGCCAGCGGTGAGGCGCATTTGCAGTGATTGCAATTTATTCGCCGAATGGGCGAGCACGACAGTGCCGCGCGCCAGGAGGCGGGTCAGTAGGCTCATTGGGTTTTCCTTCGGAATCGGGTTAACAGCCCCGGGACACTGTGGGAGCGAGCTTGCTCGCGATAGCGGTCTGACATTCGAAACGGATGTTGACTGACACAACGCCATCGCGAGCAAGCTCGCTCCCACAAGGGATTGGTGATCGGGCGGTATCGATGTCGGGCTCAGGCCTTGGGTGGCACCGGGTTGGCGTCGAAGGTATGCGGCGGGGCGACTTGCAAGGTGGTGATCGAACCCTGGGCGGACAGCGAATAGGTGACCTTGGAGATCAGCATGTCAGCGTCAAACCCCAGCACCGGATCGATCACCCGCACCAAGGTGTTGTGCCGCCAGAGATCGCCGTTGGCCTGGCGCCAGCCCTGCACGCGGTAGGTGGTGGTCAGGGCGCGGCCGCTGCGAATCGCGCTTTCCCAGTCGGCTCGTTGCTGGGCCAGCGCCGGGGTCAACTGAGCGCTTTCGCTGATGACGGTCACCCGCTTGCGCTTGAAGCCCAGGTCAGTGGCGGTGCCCGAAACCTCGCTCACCGCCGCCCCGCTCTGCTGGTCATTGCCTTTGTGCTGGCCGATGACCCGGTATTCGGAAAATACCTGGCTGTAGTCCATCGGCGCGTTGCCCGAAAGAATGTTCTTGCCCAGTTCCAACACATCGCTGGCCCGCCCACCACTGCCGGGCTTGGCCAGCAGCACGCGACCCTGCGGGTCATCGGTGGAGAACACTCGGAACAATGTCAACAAACGGTCGATGGATTGAAACACCGTTTCTCCAGGCACGATGCTGTGCTCGCTCAGGCGCGCGGTTTCCGGGATCTCGCTGACCACCCCCACGGCATAGGGCGATGCTAGCGCCTGGACGATGCTCAGCAATGTTTGCCCGCGCCATTGCGTCGGGCGGTTGATCGCCGCGCAGTCCACCAGGTCCTGAGTCTTGGAGCCGCCTTCGATGCTCAGGCTGATCTGCCGGCCGTCGTAGCTGATGGGCGCCTTGAACACGTAGCCGCTGAGCAGCAGGTCGGCGCCGATGCGCACCTGGCATTCGTCACCGGGACGAATCGGCACCGCCTGGGTCTGCCCCGGCCATTGCCAGGTGATGTCGAGTTTGAAGGTGCGGAACTGGCGCTCCAGGTCCGCACTGATTTCCACGCTTTTCCAGCCGCCGTAATCCAGCCCGCCGACGGTGAGCGTGACAGCGTTGTCGAGCTCATTCATGGCTCACTCCCCGGAGACTTTCAGGTCGTTGGGCGGCAGGAAGCCAGGATGCGCCACGCCGTTGCGCTGGGTCACCTCGGTCACCCGGGTAGCGTCAGCAAATTGCTGATACGCCACCACCAGTGCCGGCAGGCTTTGCTTGAACGACAGGTTGATCAGCCGGACACCGGACGACGCCACGGCCGTCAAGTGCGCGGCCATTTGCTGACGCAGGTTGTTCATTGCCTGGTAGTGATCCGGAGCGGCCTTGAGGGAAGCCTGCCAGATGGCTTCGTTGAGGGCATCGCGCAAGGCGAGCACGTCATCGGCCACCGGCACGTCTCGGCGCTGGACCGGTTGCACCGCCTGTTGCGCCACCGATGGATTGGCGTCCAGCTTGACCACCGGCGCCGCCACTGGCATCGCCGCAATCCATTGCGCCGCTTGCACCAGCAAGGTGTCCTGGACCAGATCGGCAACCGCCTGGGCCGCCGCAGTGGTGTCCTTGCCGGTGGTGAGTTTGGGCGCGTCCGCCTGACGGATGGCTTCCACCTGTTGCGACACGCTGGCAATCACGCCGCGATAGCCGTCACGGGCAAAATCCTTCAGCTCCCGAATGTCACCCAGCAATCCCTTGAATTCCGCCGCCACTTCCTTGGGCAGCTCCTTCACCGCCTTCACCAGATCGCTGAGTTGCCGATAGGTCTCGATCAATGGTTTGAGCTCCTGCTCGATGACGCCATAAACCTCCTTGAGGCTGTTGCGCAGATCCGCGATGCCGATCCGCGCCGCCTTGATCAGGCTCATGGCGTCTTCGAAACGCCGCACCGCCGAGCCGAGGAAACTGTCGGCCGAGACCAGCAGCAGTTTCTGGCTGTTGACCGCCGCCGAAGGAAACTGCAGCGGCTGGTCGGGGTAGAACTTCAGGGCAAACGTGACCAGCCCGCCGTCCTGGCGGGTCTGGGTCATGTCGCATTCGCCCACTTTGACCTGCAGGCGCCCCAACCATGGATGCACCAGTTCACCGCTGCCCTGCTCCAAGGCTGCGAGCAGTTTGTCGCGCTGCTCCAGGCAATCGGGGCCGACGATGAACGCCGTCAACTCGTGGATGCGTGCCTGCCGGCCGAGCCCCTCGAAATACGGCAGGTCACGCTGCGGGTACTCATGCAACTGGCCTTTATGACCGATCGGGGTTTTCGCCTGGTCGACCCAGAACCCGACGCCACGAAACGACGCCGGCAACAAACGATCACGCCAGCTCATTGGAACCTCCTGCGGAAAGTGAGCGATAACCGATGCGCGAACTCACCGCCAGGCCCGGTTGATTGGTCTGGGGCGGGTCGGCGCGCAAACCCGCCGGCGCGTTTTCGAAGCGCACCGTCAGGCCGCCTTCCAGTTGCGTGCGGCTGTTGGCGGCGCTTTGTTGCACCAGGGCGCTGGAAGTCTGCGGCAATACGCCGGGCGTCAAGGACGCTCTGGGCGACGCAGTGGCGGGTGTCGGCGCAAGGCTTGAAGACAGCCCCGAAGGCTGCTCGCTGGCCCCGCCAAAAAACGCCGGTGCCAGCTCACCCTTACCTTCGGCATTGGTGGCGCGCTGCGCCTCGGCCAATCCCTCGACCTTGCCAGTGAACGAGGCAATCACCTCGCCGAAGCCGCCGTTGAAGAACGCCTTGATCGGCGCGATCACGCCCTGCAACTCGACCCACCATTGGCTGAACCATTCGCCCACCGGTCCCCACTGCCGGGTCAGGCCCTCGATGGGCGACCAGTCGAACAGGCCGCTGAACACCGCCAGCATGATCGAAACCTGATTGCGAATGCCCTCCCAGATCCCGGCGAAGACTTCGCCGATCGTGCCCCAGTTGGCCATGATCAGCCCCAACGGTGTCCAGTCGAACAGGCCTTTCAGCGCGTCCATCACCGGCACGGTCAAGGCCTTGAGCAAATCCCAGATTGCCGCGAACATCCCGCTCAGGGGCGTCCAGTTGGCAATGATCAACCCCAGGGGCGACCAGGCGAACAGCGTCTGCATGAAACCGATGATCGGCGTCGCCGCCGCCACGATCACATTCCAGAGTGCGCCAAAAAAGCTGCTGATCGGCCCCCAATTGCTGATCACCTGCCCCATCGGGGTAAAGGCGAACAGCGTCTTGAAGAACTCGACCATTGGCAGGACGATCGGCGCCAACCGTTGCCAGAGCCCGGCAAAAAATGCCGAGATCGGTGTCCAGTGGGCAATGATCATCCCTGCCGCCAAGGCGATGCCCATGGCAATCAAGCCGATGGGGTTCATCTTCAAGACCAGGTTGATCACTTCCATTGCCTGGCTCGCGCCGCTGACTGCCGTCTGGATCGCGTTGAACGCGACGACGCCATTCGCCAGGCCTTGTACCAATTGCGGGTTGTCCTGCAGCACCTGGGCCACGCCGCTGACCATCGGCTGCAAACCGACCGCCACCGCGTTGACCGCAGGCCCCAGCGCCGAGCCGAACTGCACCGACACATTGCTGATGGAAGTCTTCAATCCCTCCAGGTTCTGTGCCGCTACGCGAGGCGCTTCCGGCGCCTGGATGGCACTGGCTACCGCGCTCGCTGCGCCGGCTTCGTCCTTGAAGGCCAGCGCCGACTTGAGCCCGTCCATGAACGGTTGGGCCAGACCACCGCTGGGCAGCAGCCCGGACATATCCAGGCTGCCCAGGCCCGTGGCGTCGAGGTTCTGCTTGAAACTCGCGACCTTCGCTCGCAGGCTGGCGAGCTTGGGCGACAGTTCGTCGATACCGGTTAGCAGTAGCGCCTTTTTCTCTACCTTCTGTGTCTCTGCCATCACTGCACCTGCTGCATCGCATTGATCCGTTGCGCGTGCTCCAGGGATTCGCGGAGCACATCCAGTGGCCTGGCCATCATCTGTTCGGGGTCAACCTTCCAGAACCAGGCCAGGTCATAGGTGGCGGTGATCAGGTCGCCGATGGCTGCGACGCCGCACTCATGAAAAAACTCGCGACGGCCCAGCTCAGCGCGTTGAGGTCAGCCAGGTCCAACTGGTTGACCGACGATGGTGGAATCCCGGCGCAGACCGCGATGTATCTGGCCGCGACATCCATGTCCAGGCTGACCTCCTCGCTCTTGTCGATCTTGTACGGCAGCGCCTTGATCGCACGGACCTCCTGCACCGTCGGACGGCGCAGGGTCAGTTCGCTCAACGGCTCGCCGTGGGCCTCGATGGCCACGCGCAACGCCACGACGTCAGTCATTGCCAGGTCCCCTTGATGCCCTCGAATTTCAGCTCGATGGTGGCGTCGTCACCTTTGGATACCGGCTCTTCCACCAGATACGCGCCAGCCAGCACGTAGACCTTGCCGTTGCTGAACTCGCAGGTGACGGTCATGTCAGTGCCGGCGACCAGCTGCTTGAGCGGGAAGTCGGCGGTGTGCAGCGCGGTGACCTTGAACGACGGCGCGATGTCGGTTTCCTTGTAGAAACCCGGTACGACGGTTTCGCGTTTGGTAAACATCAGTGGCGCTTCGCAGCCGCCGTTGATGGTCAGTTGAGCGCCGTCCACTTTGACGTAGCAGGTGCCCGCAATCAGTTGACCCATGGTGTTTCTCCCTTCAATAAAAAGCCCACGCGAGGTGGGCTGAATTCATGCAACTGAGTGCCACTGTCAGGCAGCGGCGTCGTATTGCAGGCGGAATTGGTTGAGCAGCGCGAACACGCGCAGACCGTTGATGTAGTCCGGCGGGAACAGCACGTTGACCCGGCTCGGGTCCTGGCTGTCGCGTTCGACGATCAAGTGCTCGGCAAACAGCTCGGCATTTTCCACATGGCCTTCCAACTCAAGCTTGGCGTACTGGGCGATCAACTCACCGCGAATGGTGCTCGGGGTGACGATGGGCTGGCCGGCGCCGAAACGGGTGCCGTCGGAGGCCAGTTTGTGGCGACCGTATTTGCTGGTGATCACGCTTTGCAGGCGCCGCACGATGAACGCCGACTGGTGCATGGTTTCGCTGTCCAGGTAGGAGTTGTCCGCCTGGCCGAAGGCATTCTTCTGATAGGTGGTGATGGAACGCTGGATACGAACGTAGCCGCCTTCGTAGTAAGCGGTCGCGATGCCGTAGTTGAGCAACGACTGTCGCTCGGTCAGGGTGAAGCGCTCGCTGGCCGATGCCGGATCGAGCCCCGGCAGGCTGCCGCTTTGGGTCGGGCGGCTGGCGTCGGCGGAAATGAACACCGCAGTGCGCGCGGCCAGCGCAGCGGCCTGTACCCAGAACGGTTGCGGCACGCCCGGCTCCAGGGCCTGGATGGTCATGTGCTGATCGTTGCGGGCCTGGCCGGCGGCGACAAGAGTGCCGAGGGTGCCGCGCTTGGCACTGTAGACGTGACCGAACAACTGCTTGGCCCAAGACCAGCGGCCGGTGCTGTCATCCATGACCGCTTGCCAGGTGTCGAGGCTCGACACATCGGACCACGGCATGGCAATGAACTCGAACGGCTCATCGCCCAGGGCGGCGACGGCGGCAGTCTGGTCCGGCACACCGGCGCCGCCGGCCATGGCAGTGATGGCCGTGGCCAAGCCGGCCGGGGTGTCTTCGCCGTTGCTCTTGCCCAGGCGATTGAATTGCAGGCTGATGTCATTGCCGCTGGCGCCGGTCCATTTGGCACTCAGGGTCACCACGCCTTCGGCGGCCGCGGCGGTCACCGGCAGGTCGGCGGATGCGTTGATCTTGAGGGTCAGCGCCGTGGCCGCCTGGGCTGCGCTGGCACCTTTGACGACAGCGGCCTGGACACGCACACCACCGACGTACAGGTTGAGCACGCCGCTCTCCGCAGCGCTGCCGGTCAGCGTCAGCGTACCTTGGGCAATCGCCCCTTCGACGTTATGCAGCGGCAGGCACCAGATCTCACCGATCGGGTCGGTCTTGCGCCAGGTTTCGTACATCGACGCCAGCATCGAGCCTTGCCCGCCAATGCTCTTGGCCAGCGCGACGCTGGACACCAGCACCAGCTTGCCGGCTTCGGCCGGGGCGACGTTGTCGTTGACCTGGGCGACGATCAACCGGCGCATGGCCGACGACGCGCTATTGGCGGCCGAATTGTCCATCTCGGCGTAGAACAGCGGAACACGAATGTCCGCGGGAATGTTGCTGAATCCAATCGCCATTATTTGGCTCCCTTTGGTTTTGCCGCTTGCACGGCTTTGGTAGTGATATCGCCATCGGCCAGACGTCGACGCCACCAGGCGTTGTCCGGCACTTCACGGCCTTCGAGGGGCAACAGGTCGCCCGCTTCCGGGTCCGGTACGGCGCGGCCAGGGGCCGGCAGCACGGTGATGCGTTTGCTCATGGGGTTACGTCTCCAGAGAAAGTCAGTTCCAGGCGCCCGTCGGGGCCGGGACGTTTCAGGTTGGGGTCCGCCGGGTCGATGGCATCGACGCGCACGGTGGCCCCGGTAAAGGACGACAAGCCGTCCAGTTCACACTCATGCCAGCTTTCGGCAGGCTGGCCCGGCAGATTGCGGCCCAGTTGGAATTCGGCGAAAAAGCGCAGCCGGTACAACACGCGACTGCTATTGATGGAAACCAGCTCGCTGCCGTCGTACTCGACGCCGGTGTACTCAGCGCCCGGCTTGAACCCCACCAGCGCGCGCCACAGTTCAGCCCGCAGGTCGTGCAACAGATCCAGCGCTTTTGTCGCGTCAGTCGCGTCGAGCACCAGCACGGCATCGAAACGATCGCGTACCGCTTGCAGCGTGACGTTCTGCGCCGCGTTCTTGCTGGCAACGTCGGCGGTTGCAAGGACATAGGCGCAGGGGGTTTGCAGCGGGGCCTGGGCTTGCAGCGTGGCAAGGTCAAAGCCTGCCGCCACGCGTTGGGCGAGCGTGGGGCATTGCTCACGCAGTTGCGTGAGGATCGGGGTGATCTTCATGGGGGGGGTCCAATTGACAGGGAAGGTGCGGTCAGAAAACCTGTGGGAGCGAGCTTGCTCGCGATAGCGATGTGTCAGTCGATGGAGATGTTGGATGTCAGAGTGCAATCGCGAGCAAGCCCGCTCCCACAGGGGATAAGTGTCAGGCCCTGGCATCCAGGCAGGTCGCATCGATCTTGCAGCGGCGGCGGGAAATCAGTCGGAACGGGAATCGCGCGGCGGTAGCTCACTGATGCCCATCCGCTTGGCGGCCCAACGCTCGTAAAGCCCGATGGCCACGTCGGCCCCGGCCATCGCGGTCAGGCAACCGAAGGCACCGGCGGCCCAGATCGACAGGCCCATGGCGTACAGCAGCATGATCGCCGAGACGCCACAGATCATGCAGGCGCCGGAGCGCAGGGCCAGGCGCCGCAGCAGTGACCAGCCACGGGCGCCCTCCTTGTCGGCACGCCACATCTCGCCAGTCACCCCGCCCACCAGGGCGAGCACGATGACCAGCCAGATCGGCATGTCCAGCAACGCTTGTTGCTCGTTTGTCATGTCTCGTTTCCTGGGGAGATGGATGAAAGAACGGGGGTCAGGCCTGGACAGCCAGATAACGTTCTACAGTCGCTCAACGATTACGTTGTCGATAAAGGCATAGTTGGCATACGGATTCTGCTCATTGGAAAAAGCCAGGGTTGTCTGAGGCGAGGTCGCGATGAAGTCATACGTAATGGTGCTCCACTCAACAGCTCTACCTTTTGCTGAAGGGGTGTTGAAAGTGACACTTTGGCCCGCCACTTTTATTTGGATAACACCTTCACCGGAACGACTTGCGTAACGCGAATTACCTGCGCTGAAGGTCAAGCGGTACTTGGCGCCAACGGAGGTTGCAAAGTTCTGCTGAATGCCGCCGCCGTTGCTATAGATATAGTTAGCCAAGTCGACAATTACGACGCCATCCGCCGCCAGGGAACCGCCAATCGAAGCGGGCATGTTGAAATACTCGGCTCCAGACAGGAACGTCGTCCAACCCGTAATGAAGTTGGCTTGCGCTGGAGTATTCAATATGCAACTTGCGCTGCAGCCTGGCTGTTCGAAGCTACCGTTGACCAGAAGGTTGGCAGCAACAGCGTTGCCTCCGACACCGAACAGGACGCCGCAGAGCATCAGCGGGGTAGCGTATTTCTTGAAACGATTCATGATCCACCTGTTGAGTTAGTGATTGATTGCACGGTTGATACATTGCTCGCCGGCGTTCACTCGAGGCTCAACGGCCTTCACATGATTCAATGTCCCGCAACGGGGACACTTGATCTGGAGTTCGGTGTTCTCGCCCATGCGGGCAAGAAGTCTTTTGCAGTGACCGCATCTGAAATCCTTCAGCATTTAAAGCCCTCCCACGGCGGCGGTTTGAAGTACCTCGCGGCACAGGCATTCCAAAAAGCCCGGTCGCCCAGGCTTTTCAGTAATGCGCTTGATCTTTCGGCGCGACTGGCGCGGTACGGATCCATTCAAATTGTTCCTCCGACCGCGGTCCCTGCCCGCCGGATAACTGCTTCTGGTGCTTTACGCTGCACACCCGGGTCAGTTGCCAACCCTCTGAACCGTTAAGGCCGGTTCATCGCTGCCTGTTGGTGGAACTAAAGAGCTTTGTTGCCAGCCGCTTTGTCGAGCGGCTTGGACACAGAATATGCACGGATGCATATACAGTCAATGCGTAAATGCATTTATTTATGCACAAAGAATGCGCAGATGCATGTAGCCCGCGTAAGTACCGGGTTTGAAGGTTTCCAGGAGGCGAAAAAAAACCCGCACGACGGCGGGTTTTATCTGACAGCGGAAGGGTTAACGGGCGTACATGCCCCACCAGAAGACGTGACCGAGGATGACGATTTGCTCGTCCTGCATTTCCTGGAAGGTGTAGTCCTCGTCCGGGTGTTCATCGCGGTTGAAGCTGCGCAGGCGGATGCCGGTTGGCAGGCGGTAAAGCTGCTTCACCCGCAATTGGCCGTTGTGGTTGATGGCGTAGAGGTCACCGTCGACGATGTCGCCGATCCCGCATTTGCCCGCGTTCACCCCGACCGTGGCGCCGTCGCGCAGCACCGGCAACATGCTGTTGCCGCGCACCGTCACGCACTTGGCCTGGTCGAACTGCACGCCGTTGTGGCGCAGGCTGCGCTTGCCGAAACGCAGGCTTGAGCGCTCGCTTTCCTCGATGACGAATCTTCCTGATCCAGCAGCCAATTCAACCTCACGCAGAAAAGGAACGGACACCTCGTCTTCCTCGACGGGCGTGTCATCGTCCCACAGGCTTATGTCCTTGAGTTCGGAATGTGGCTCTTCGCGGCGGCTGTTGCTGGCAGGCGCAACGTCGACCCGCCCACGCAACTGGTCGGTGCTCACGGCGAAATATTCGGCGATCTTCGAGATGTGTTTATCCGAAGGGTCGACGATCTTGCCGCTGAGGATCCGCGAGAGGGTGGACTGAGGCACGCCGGTACGCCGGTGAAGCTCCGTGGGGGAGATCCCGTGCTGATCGAGCAATGCTCTTAATACGGTAGAAACGTTGCGTTTTTGCATAACGCGCATAATGCTTGTTCTTTTCGCGGAAGACAAATGCTGTTTTGCATAAATACGCAAACACTGTGCTTAAGCTCTGCCAGATGCTTTTGTGGCGAGGGAGCTTGCTCCCGCTTGAGTGCGCAGCGCTCACAAAAGGGGCTGCTGCGCAGCCCAGCGGGAGCAAGCTCCCTCGCCACGGGATTTGCCCTACACAGCTCTAGGAAAAACCTCCCACCCCGTCCTTCAAATGCGCATCGCGAGACTACGTTGCCTTGCGCCTCTGCCTACAACTACGCCAGAATCCGCCGGCTTGTGCGCCTTGGGCCCCACCGGTACTTTTGATCTTGTCACTGCCCATCAGTGATCGGGTTTAGTAGCCCGGCATTCCAAGACGTACATCGCTCCGCTCAGCCAGGTATTTTTACCTGCGCTCAATGGTAGCTGTGCGCAGGGCGCCCTAGGGCGCGCCGGTTTCTTGGATCCCCGGTCTACTAACCTGCGTACAGCTGCCGCCCATCTCGTTTAGTAGCGGATTGGTAGTGGCTCCAACTCAAGGATCCAAGACTATGTCCAAACAGATACCAAATCCCCTCGAAGATGACCTCAAGCCAAAAGCCGACGAGGAAAGGTCCGATACCCTCTATCTTATTGCTCCCAACATCGACGCCGAATGCCCGCTCGCCAACCTCAGCGAAACCCTGGCCTCGGCCAACGCCATGGTGAGCGATCTCGCGTTTGACCTGGAAGGCTCGCGACGACATATCGCCCTAGGGATCCTCCAGATGATCGAGCTGAGCCAGTTGCTGGCGAATCGGGCATTGGATGTGGTGGATCCCAAATAAAACAGGCCGATTCGACGAGAAACAAAAAAAGCCTGCATGTCGCAAAGCTGTTCATTCAAGAAGGACAACCCCCTATGGCGAGGGGGCTTGCTCCCGCCGGGTTACGCAGTTACCCCGCTTCTAGCGGCCGCTGCGCCCCCAAAGCGGGAGCAAGCTCCCTCGCCACGTCGTTATCAACTATAAATGGGCAGCAATAAGCACAAAGAGGCCTGGGGAGTTCGATACAACAGTCAGACCATCGAAAAGGGATCGGATTAATGACGGAAAATGCCGATACACGCAGCCGGCTACTGGCCTCAGCAGACCAAGCCGTCCATGAAGACGCATTGCGCTTCGCTCGGTCCAATAAAAAAGCAATCGCGAAGCGACTGACAGATAAGGCTCTTTATCCGCCAGAGGAAGCGCCGGTGTCAGTTTTTATGGCAGGCTCTCCGGGCGCCGGTAAAACCGAGGCATCAATAGCGTTGGTGAATCTGTTCGCAGATTCAGCGATCCTACGCATAGACGCTGATGAGCTGCGAAGCGAGTTTTCAGCTTACGCTGGAGCAAACTCCTGGCTTTTTCAGGGAGGAGTTTCGATTCTGGTCGATAAAATGTTGGATTTCGCATTGGATCAAAGGCAGTCCTTCATCCTTGATGGAACGTTTTCCAACATAGACGTAGCAAGACGAAACGTAGATCGCTCCTTGAGAAAAGGCCGATTCGTACAAATTCTTTATGTATATCAGTCGCCTGTACTCGCCTGGGGATTCGTTAATGCTCGCGAGGCGGCCGAAGGCAGGAGGATCCGCAAAGAACATTTCATCAAGCAATATTTCGCCGCACGTGACGTAGTGAACGCGCTTAAGCTAGAGTATCGCGGCGATGTCCATGTGGACCTGTTACTCAAACATATCGACAATTCGGGACGACTTTACAAAGCTGGTGTCGATAAAATTGACTACCATATCCCTGAGCAACACACGCGGGCCGACCTAGAGGCCATGCTCGAGCCACCATCAGGAGGGCACCTATGATTTCGATCAAGCTGGGCTTGTCCAAAGGAACCAAAAGCACCTTTGCCGATTTTATTCGTAATGCTAAATCGGACCAAAAGAAACGTGTTTATAGCGAGGTTTTGACAGAGGCTACCAAGCAGCAAAACCTTGTGATGATGCAGGCCGAGGCGAAACGAGGCTGATATCAAAATTCAAGCGAAGCCCGACTACATGTCGGGCTTTTTGTTGCCAGATTTACCTGGCCAGAGGGTTTTCCGCCACATTCTGGGAAAACAATCGAAGCCACTCATCCCTGGGTCGCACCAGACCGCCCATGTTAACCTTGCGCCCATCGCGGAAAAGCCGGGCCAATGCCCCACTTTTGCCCCACACCTTTCAACGAGCTTTGCCTGACACCCATGAATACAGCCGTGAACGACCTGTCCTCCCACACGCCGATGATGCAGCAATACTGGCGCCTGAAGAACCAGCACCCCGATCAGCTGATGTTCTATCGCATGGGCGACTTCTACGAGATCTTCTACGAGGACGCGAAGAAGGCCGCCAAGCTGTTGGACATCACCCTGACGGCGCGTGGGCAATCGGCGGGCATGGCGATTCCGATGTGTGGGATTCCTTACCACGCGGCGGAAGGCTACCTGGCGAAACTGGTCAAGCTGGGCGAGTCCGTGGTGATTTGCGAACAGGTCGGCGATCCGGCCACCAGCAAGGGCCCGGTGGAGCGCCAGGTCGTGCGGATCATCACTCCCGGCACAGTCAGTGACGAGGCATTGCTGGATGAACGTCGGGACAACCTGATCGCCGCCGTCCTCGGCGATGAGCGCCTGTTCGGCCTGGCCGTGCTGGACATCACCAGCGGCAACTTCTCGGTATTGGAAATCAAAGGCTGGGAAAACCTGCTGGCGGAACTGGAGCGGGTCAATCCGGTGGAGTTGTTGATTCCGGATGACTGGCCCAAAGACCTGCCAGCGGAAAAACGCCGTGGCGTACGTCGCCGGGCGCCGTGGGATTTCGAGCGCGACTCGGGGTTGAAAAGTCTCTGCCAGCAGTTTTCCACCCAGGACCTCAAGGGCTTCGGCTGCGAGAACCTGACCCTGGCCATCGGCGCCGCCGGCTGCCTGCTGGCCTACGCCAAGGAAACCCAGCGCACCGCCCTGCCCCATCTGCGCAGCCTGCGTCACGAACGCCTGGATGACACGGTCGTGCTGGACGGCGCGAGCCGACGCAACCTGGAACTGGACACCAACCTGGCCGGTGGCCGCGATAACACCCTGCAATCGGTCGTCGATCGCTGCCAGACCGCCATGGGCAGCCGCCTGCTGACCCGCTGGCTGAACCGACCGCTGCGGGACCTGACGGTACTGCAAGCACGCCAGTCTTCCATTACTTGCCTGCTGGACCGGTATCGTTTCGAGCAGTTGCAACCGCAGCTCAAGGAAATCGGCGATATCGAGCGGATCCTCGCGCGGATCGGCCTGCGCAACGCCCGTCCTCGCGACTTGGCGCGCCTGCGCGACGCACTCGGCGCGCTGCCCGAACTTCAGGTGGCGATGACCGACCTTGAAGCACCTCACCTGCAGCAGCTGGCGCGCACCACCAGCACCTACCCGGAACTGGCCGCGCTGCTGGAAAAAGCCATTATCGACAATCCGCCAGCGGTAATTCGGGACGGCGGCGTGCTGAAAACCGGTTACGACGCCGAACTGGACGAGCTGCAATCGTTGAGCGAAAACGCCGGCCAATTCCTGATCGACCTCGAAGCCCGGGAAAAGGCCCGTACCGGCCTTGCCAACCTCAAGGTCGGCTACAACCGCATCCATGGCTACTTCATCGAGCTGCCGAGCAAGCAGGCCGAGCAAGCCCCGGCCGATTACATTCGCCGCCAGACCCTCAAGGGCGCCGAGCGTTTCATCACGCCGGAACTCAAGGCTTTCGAAGACAAGGCCCTGTCAGCCAAGAGTCGTGCCCTCGCCCGGGAAAAGATGCTCTACGAAGCGCTGCTCGAAGATTTGATCAGCCAGCTCCCACCGTTGCAGGACACCGCCGCCGCCCTGGCGGAACTGGACGTGTTGAGCAACCTGGCCGAGCGCGCGCTGAACCTGGACCTCAATTGCCCACGCTTCGTCAGCGAGCCGTGCATGCGCATCAGCCAGGGTCGCCATCCGGTGGTCGAGCAGGTATTGACCACGCCGTTCGTGGCCAACGACCTGAGCCTGGACGACAATACCCGCATGCTGGTGATCACCGGTCCGAACATGGGCGGTAAATCCACCTACATGCGCCAGACCGCGCTGATCGTATTGCTGGCTCACATCGGCAGCTTTGTCCCGGCGGCCAGTTGCGAACTGTCCCTGGTGGACCGGATCTTCACCCGGATCGGCTCCAGCGATGACCTGGCCGGTGGGCGTTCGACCTTCATGGTGGAAATGAGCGAAACCGCGAACATCCTGCACAATGCCACCGAGCGCAGCCTGGTGCTGATGGACGAAGTCGGTCGCGGCACCAGCACCTTCGACGGCCTGTCCCTGGCCTGGGCGGCCGCTGAACGCCTGGCCCAGTTGCGCGCTTATACGCTATTCGCCACGCACTATTTCGAATTGACGGTGTTGCCGGAGAGCCAGCCGCTGGTGGCCAACGTCCACCTCAACGCCACCGAGCACAACGAACGCATCGTGTTCCTTCACCACGTACTGCCCGGCCCGGCCAGCCAGAGCTACGGCCTGGCGGTGGCACAACTGGCCGGTGTGCCGAGCGACGTCATCACCCGCGCTCGCGAGCACCTCAGCCGCCTGGAGACCACCAGCTTGCCGCACGAGGTACCGCGCCCGACCAAAGGCAAACCGGCCGCGCCGCAGCAAAGCGACCTGTTCGCCAGCCTGCCGCATCCGGTGCTCGACGAACTGGCCAAGCTCGACCTCGACGACATGACCCCGCGCCGGGCGCTGGATTTACTCTATACATTGAAGACACGGGTCTAACGCACAGGCTTTCAAGCTGTTAGAATCTCGCGCGGTTTGGGATGCTGCGGCCTATTAGCCTGGGTTTGCAGACAATCGCTCCCGAACCTCGCGACCCCTACCGTGATGGGGCTTCGCCGCAGCCGCCTGAGGAGAGAATTAGAAATGACCTTCGTCGTCACCGACAACTGCATCAAGTGCAAGTACACCGACTGCGTAGAAGTCTGTCCGGTGGACTGCTTTTACGAAGGCCCGAACTTCCTGGTCATTCACCCGGACGAGTGCATCGACTGCGCCCTGTGTGAACCGGAATGCCCGGCGAACGCCATTTTCTCGGAAGACGAAGTGCCGGCCGGTATGGAGAACTTCATCGCGCTGAACGCCGAACTGGCGGATATCTGGCCAAACATCACCGAGAAGAAAGACGCCCTGCCCGACGCCGAAGAATGGGATGGCAAGACTGGCAAGATTGCAGACCTGGAACGCTGATTACCCAGCGTTCGCTGAAAAGGCCCCTTGCGGGCCTTTTTGCTGCCTGGAACAAAATCGCGGGCAAAAAAAAGGGGCGGTTTGACCCGCCCACATTTTTTCCATAATCCCTTTAATCCTTTTCATCGTCCTGATGAATCGCGTCCTGCGATGTCCTTCCTGTCCCATCGTCCTTGACGGGTGTGTCTGTCCGTCGACACAGGATTGATATTAGTGTTTTCCCAAACGAGTGCAATGCCTCGGCAGCGCTCCGCCGGCACTGTCACGAGCCATTCACACTTATAAAACTCTTTTAAAAACAGTTAGTTGCAAGCTTATAAAACGCTTTATTAGCAATCTGTCCCATCATCGTGGAACCGAACGCTTACGTAACACTAGGCAAAAGCTTACAAACTGAAGCTACAAAAAATGGGCTGACGAGAAATTCTCTCTGCCGACAAAAGCAAAAGCCCCGAACTCAGTCGGGGCTTTCTCTGCTGCGCTTGCCTGGTTTACTGGAACAACGACTCGCTAGACAGGCCGTTCTTCTCCAGGATCTCCCGGAGGCGCTTGAGGCCTTCGACCTGGATCTGCCTGACCCGCTCACGGGTCAAACCAATCTCCAGACCCACGTCTTCAAGGGTGCTGCTTTCATGACCACGCAAGCCGAAGCGGCGGATCACCACTTCCCTTTGCTTGTCCGTGAGCTCCGAGAGCCATTGGTCGATGCTTTGGGACAAGTCATCATCCTGGAGCAACTCGCATGGATCGGTCGGACGGTCGTCGGTAAGGGTGTCGAGCAGCGTCTTGTCCGAGTCTGGCCCCAGTGAAACGTCGACCGATGAGACCCGCTCGTTGAGACCGAGCATGCGCTTGACCTCGCCCACCGGTTTTTCCAGCAGGTTGGCGATTTCCTCGGGTGAAGGTTCGTGGTCGAGCTTCTGGGTCAACTCGCGGGCGGCCCGCAGGTAGACGTTGAGCTCCTTGACCACGTGGATCGGCAGCCGGATGGTCCGGGTCTGATTCATGATCGCCCGTTCGATGGTCTGGCGGATCCACCAGGTCGCATAGGTCGAGAAACGGAAGCCGCGCTCGGGGTCGAACTTCTCGACGGCGCGAATCAGGCCCAGGTTGCCCTCTTCGATCAGGTCCAGCAGCGAAAGCCCACGATTGACGTAGCGTCGGGCGATTTTCACCACCAGGCGCAGGTTGCTTTCAATCATGCGTTTTCGACCCGCCGGGTCGCCACTTTGCGACAAGCGCGCAAAATGAACTTCTTCCTCGGGGGAGAGCAGTGGTGAGAAGCCGATTTCGTTGAGGTACAGCTGAGTGGCGTCCAGCGCCCGGGTGTAATCGATGTACTTATGTTGTTTAAGTGAAGCGGAGTGTTTGGATTTGGCACGAACGGAAGGTGGAGTCGCCCCTTCATCATTCGACATCGAATCCATAGCGATGCCGGTCTCCATAAGGAGGACCTCATCGTCGATGTCAAACTCCGGCACTTCTTTACTGAGAGCCATTGTTATAGTCCTTTGGTGAGTTCGACCTCAAGCTCAAGCGACGCCTTTATCCTTGGCAACGCTGGAGCCTGTTCCCTCTACGCGACGGAACAGGCTGACAAGCAAATCAACGACGTGGCAGGAATTGCAGCGGATCCACAGGTTTACCTTGTCGGCGAATCTCAAAATGCAGTTTCACTCGATCCGTACCCGTTGAGCCCATTTCGGCAATTGTCTGTCCGACCTTGACCTGCTGCCCCTCCCGAACCAACAGCCTGCGGTTGTGACCGTAGGCACTGACGTAGGTATCGCTGTGTTTGATGATCACGAGTTCGCCGTAGCCCCTTAAACCACTCCCGGCGTACACGACCGTGCCATCAGACGCTGCCAAAACAGGCTGTCCCAAATCCCCGGCGATATCAATTCCTTTATTCAAACTACCGTTTGAAGAGAATTTTCCAATGAGAACGCCATTAGAAGGCCATCCCCAGCCGGTCGGGGCGGGGCCCGCCGGAGGCATCGGAGCGGGTGCCGGCTTGTTCGCGACGGACGGTACAGTCGCCGTTGCGGCACCGGCCGGACGACGGATAACCGTGGTTTTGCTCGAGGATGACGGGGTCGAACCCGACTGCGTCACGACCGCGGTAGGCGTTGAGGCACTGCGACCGTCAAAGCGAATTGTCTGACCCGGATGGATCGTATAAGGCGCAGGAATGTTGTTGCGAGCCGCGAGGGCTTTGTAGTCCCAGCCGTAGCGAAACGCGATGGAAAACAGCGTATCGCCGCGACGGACTACATACTGGCCGGTCGTCACTGTAGGCCGTTGCGGTGTCGCATTGTTGCGATCGACCACCCGGACATTACCCGACGGAGTACTGGAACAACCGACCAGCAAGGTACTCAAGAGAAGGCCAGTCACCAGGCGCTTGAAGCTCGTGATACCCATACGCTGCGCAATGACTGTGAGACTCACCCCGCCGCTCCCTTTGTGGTGGCTGAAAAAATTGCACACTGCCTGTCCAGGCAGAAATATTGCCCCGTGGCGAGCCGACACCACGCTTCCATAAAGGAAGCGCGAAAAGCTGCCGCACACGTTTGCTCGACGCTGTTGAACGCTGTTTGGCAAACCAGCGCTTGTCGAACTACTGCTGCCGTAAGACACATGTCGTGCCCCGGAATTCAGCGTCTGTCTATAAATGCTCAGGCCAACGGCCCGTTGAGCAACGGCACGAAACGCACCGCCCCGAGGACGTGTCGTGAAAAACCGTGTTCTTCACGCACAATCAACATCAGTTGCTGGACTTCGCCCGCACCCACCGGAATCACCAGTCGCCCGCCGGGAGCGAGTTGGTCCAGCAGGGCCTGGGGAACATCGGTGGCAACGGCCGTGACGATGATGCCGTTATAAGGCGCCAGTGCCGGCCAGCCTTCCCAACCGTCGCCCCAGCGAAACACCACGTTGCGCAGGTTCAGCTCCACCAGGCGCTCCTTGGCGCGATCCTGAAGGACCTTGATTCGCTCCACGGAAAACACCCGCTCCACCAACTGCGACAATACCGCGGTCTGGTAACCCGAGCCTGTGCCGATCTCCAGCACCTTGTCCAGCGGCCCCGCCTCCAGCAGCAACTCGCTCATGCGAGCCACCATGTAGGGCTGGGAAATGGTCTGGTTGTGGCCGATCGGCAACGCCGTGTCTTCATAGGCGCGATGGGCCAGCGCTTCATCGACGAAAAGATGACGCGGCGTACGGCGAATCACCTCGAGCACTTGGGCGTTGGACAAGCCTTCTTCGTACAGCCGCTGGATCAACCGTTCCCGGGTCCGCTGGGAGGTCATGCCAATTCCGCGGCGCAGCATATCGTCTTGTTCACGACCCATCAGCGCAGCCCCTCCAGCCAGCCATCGAGACTTCGAAAGGCATCGTTGAAAGTGCGATCGAGCTGCAAGGGTGTGATCGAGACATAGCCCTGCATCACTGCATGGAAGTCGGTGCCAGGCCCGCCATCTTCGGCATCACCAGCAGCGGCGATCCAGTAGCCGGCCTTGCCGCGCGGGTCGACAACATGCATCGGCCTGGCGGCACGGGCGCGGTGGCCCAGGCGAGTGAGCTGGATGCCACGGATATGATCAAGCGGCAGATTCGGGATATTCACGTTCAGCACCGTACGCGGCGGCAGGTCCAGTTCGCCGTGGGCCTGCACCAGTTTGCGGGCGAAGTAGGCGGCAGTGGGCAAATTGTCGACCTGCCGTGAAACAAACGAAAAGGCAAACGACGTATGGTTGAGGAAACGACCTTCCAGGGCGGCGGCGACCGTTCCGGAATACAGTACGTCATCGCCCAGGTTGGCCCCCAGATTTATCCCGGAGACCACCATGTCGGGCTCGCGCTCCAGCAGGCCGTTCAGGCCCAGATGCACGCAATCGGTCGGCGTGCCGTTGAGGCTGATGAAACCGTTGTCCAGGTAGCAGGGATGCAGCGGACGGTCGAGCGTCAGCGAGCTGCTCGCGCCGCTTTTGTCCTGGTCCGGGGCGATGACCACGCACTCGGCAAAATCCGCCAGCGCAGCATAAAGCGCGGCAAGACCGGGTGCTGTCACCCCGTCGTCGTTAGAAATCAGAATACGCATGGGCTGTCCGTCTGCCCCACCGGCACCAGATCGACGAGTTCGCGCACCAAGACAGTGGCGAAACATCCGGCCGGCAGGACGAATTCCAATTGCAGAATGTCAGGCGAGGGATAATGCCACGACAGCCCGCCAATGGGCAGTCGCAGGATGCGACGTTCGTGACTCATTCCCGCGTTTATCAACCAGTCCCGCAGATCGGCCTCGTCCGCGGCGATGGCCTGCTCCAATTCGAAGGTTGCCCCGGCGGCGGGCGAAGGTCCTTCGCCCCACTGCGGCCCGGTCGGGTGCAGATCGAGAATGGCCAGGCGCGGATCGCTGCACTCAGCCTCACCGGCAGGGAAAAAGCTGCGGCTGTCGGTAAAGGCGAGCAAGTCGCCCACCTGGGCTTGCCGCCAGGTACCGTCGGCGACTCGCGCCGCCAGCACCCGGTTGAACAGAAAGCTGCGCGCGGTGGACAACAGCCGAGAACGCACGTTGCGCTGCTCCGGCAAAGCCTTGCGCGCCGCCCAGGCACGGGCATCGACGACATTGCCACCGTCATGGCCAAAGCGCTGGGCACCAAAATAATTCGGAATGCCTTGAAGGGCGATGTGTTGCAGACGTGTCTCGATAGCCTCTTTGTCGCCCGAGAATTGGGTCAGGCGCAAGGTAAAGCCATTGGCCGAGTGCGCGCCGCGCTGCAGTTTGCGTCTGTGGCGTGCGGTCTTGAGAATCTTCAGCGTATCGTTTTCTGCCGTCGACAGGTCCGGGTCGGCCTTGCCGGGCAACTGCACGCTGAACCATTGCCGGGTCAGGGCCTGACGATCCTTGAGCCCGGCGTAGCTGACCGTGCGCAAAGGCACGCCGGCGGCCTTGGCGATTCGCCGGGCAGCCTCCTCGGTATTCAAGCCGCGTTTTTCCACCCAGATCCACAGATGCTCGCCATCACCGGACAACGGGATATCAAGCACTTCGTCGACCTGGAAGTCCTCGGCGGTAGCCTTCAGTACCGCACGGCCCAATGTCTCACCGTAGGCCCGCGGGCCCAAGAGTTCCAGTTCGGTCATGGGCGCTGCAACAAGGCGACGGAATGGACGGCGATACCTTCTTCGCGACCAACGAAACCAAGCTTCTCGGTCGTGGTGGCCTTGACGTTCACCTGGTCCAGCTCAACTTGGAGATCCTCGGCAATCCGCTGGCGCATCGCTTCGATGTGCGGCGCCATCTTGGGGGCCTGGGCAATAATGGTGTTGTCGACATTGGCGACGACCCAGCCCTTGGCGTGGATCAACGCGACCACGTGGCGCAGCAGTACGCGGCTGTCGGCGCCCTTGAATTGCGGGTCGGTGTCCGGGAAATGTTTGCCGATGTCGCCCAGGGCAGCCGCGCCGAGCAGAGCGTCGCTCAAGGCGTGCAGCAACACGTCACCGTCAGAATGCGCAAGCAGCCCGAAGCCGTGTGCGATACGCACGCCGCCCAGAGTAATGAAGTCGCCTTCAGCGAAACGGTGAACATCGTAGCCGTGGCCAATACGCATAAAAAAACGCCCCGATTTTTGTCAGGGCGTGATTCTACCTGCATTAGGCGTTCAGAGCGCGCGCATGATGCTGCAAGTGTTCATCAATAAAGCTGGCGATGAAGAAATAGCTGTGGTCGTAGCCTGCTTGCAGGCGCAACTCCAGCGGATGACCGGCCGCTTTGGCCGCCTGCTGCAGCGCTTCGGGCTTGAGCTGATTGGCCAGGAAATCATCGCGATCACCCTGATCCACTAGCAGTGGCAGCTTTTCCTGCGCCTCGGCGATCAATGCACAGGCATCCCACTCACGCCATTTCGAGCGGTCTTCCCCCAGGTAACGGGAAAAAGCCTTCTGCCCCCACGGGCAATCCATCGGGTTGTTGATTGGCGAAAAAGCCGACAACGAACGGTAGCGCCCAGGGTTGCGCAAGGCGCAGACCAGCGCGCCATGGCCGCCCATGGAATGACCGCTGATGCCGCGTTTATCCGAGGCAGGGAAATGTGCTTCGACCAGCGTCGGCAATTCCTGCACCACATAATCATGCATCCGATAGTGCCGCGCCCAAGGATCCTGCGTGGCGTTCACATAAAAACCCGCGCCCAGGCCGAAATCCCACGCGCCGTCCGGATCGCCCGGCACGTCGGCGCCACGGGGGCTGGTGTCCGGCGCAACGATGATCAGCCCCAACTCGGCGGCCATGCGCTGGGCACCGGCCTTGTGCATGAAGTTTTCATCGGTGCAGGTCAGTCCGGACAACCAGTACAGCACCGGCAGCTTGCCGCCCTGCTCGGCTTGCGGCGGCAGGTAGACGGCAAAGACCATGTCACAACCGAGCACTTCGGAACGGTGGCGGTAACGTTTGTGCCAGCCGCCGAAGCTTTTCTGGCAGGAGATGTTTTCCAGGCTCATGACCGACCTCAGAAATGAATAACGGTACGGATGCTCTTGCCTTCGTGCATCAGGTCGAATGCCTTGTTGATATCTTCCAGGCCCATGGTGTGGGTGATGAAAGTATCCAGCGGGATCTCGCCCTTTTCGGCCATTTCCACATAGCTTGGCAACTCGCTGCGACCACGCACGCCGCCAAAGGCCGAACCGCGCCAGACGCGGCCGGTCACCAGCTGGAATGGACGGGTGGCAATTTCCTGGCCGGCCCCGGCCACGCCGATGATTACCGACTCGCCCCAGCCCTTGTGGCAGCATTCCAGCGCGGCGCGCATCAACTGGACATTGCCGATGCATTCAAAGGAGAAGTCCACGCCGCCATCGGTCATGTCGACGATGACTTCCTGGATCGGGCGATCGAAGTCTTTCGGGTTGACGCAATCGGTCGCGCCGAGCTGCCTGGCGATTTCGAACTTGGCCGGGTTGATGTCGATAGCGATGATGCGCGAGGCCTTGGCTTTCACCGCGCCGATCACTGCCGACAGGCCGATGCCGCCCAGGCCGAAGATTGCCACGGTGTCCCCTGGCTTGACCTTGGCGGTATTGAGCACCGCGCCGATGCCGGTGGTGACGCCGCAGCCCAGCAGGCAGACTTTTTCCAGCGGCGCTTCTTTTGGAATCTTCGCTACGGAGATTTCCGGCAGCACGGTGTATTCAGAGAACGTCGAAGTGCCCATGTAGTGGAAAATCGTCTCGCCCTTATAGGAAAAGCGCGAAGTGCCGTCCGGCATCAGGCCTTTGCCCTGGGTGGCGCGAATCGCCTGACACAGGTTGGTCTTGCCCGACTTGCAGAATTTGCACTGGCCGCACTCCGGTGTGTACAGCGGAATCACATGGTCACCCACTGCCACCGAAGTCACGCCTTCGCCAATGGCCTCGACGATCGCGCCGCCTTCATGTCCGAGTATCGACGGGAAGATCCCCTCCGGGTCGGCGCCCGACAACGTGTAGGCGTCGGTATGGCAAACGCCCGAAGCCACCACGCGCAACAGCACCTCGCCGGCTTTCGGCATGGCGACGTCGACTTCAACGATTTCCAGGGGTTTCTTGGCCTCGAAGGCAACGGCGGCGCGCGACTTGATCATTCGGATTCTCCGGCAAATAAAAACAAGACCGGGAGTGTAATCCTTCGCCCAACGATGAATAATCCAACCAAAAGCAAAACATTATTGCTGTATAGGGACAATCCTTGATGTCTGATAATCGCTGGGAAGGCATCGACGAGTTCGTCGCCGTGGCCGAATGCAGCCAGTTCACCGCGGCGGCCGAGCGCCTGGGGGTTTCGTCTTCTCACATCAGTCGACAAATCGTACGACTGGAAGAGCGTCTGCAGACACGATTGCTCTATCGCAGTACCCGGCGTGTGACCCTCACCGAGGCTGGTCAGACGTTTCTGCAGCACTGCCAACGCCTGCAGGACGGACGCGAGGAAGCGCTGCGGGCGGTGGGTGATCTCACCAGCGAACCCAAGGGCATGCTGCGAATGACCTGCGCCGTGGCCTATGGAGAGCGCTTTATCGTGCCGCTGGTGACGCGGTTCATGGGGCTGTACCCGCAACTGCGAGTAGACATCGAACTGAGCAATCGCCCACTGGACCTGGTCCACGAAAGTCTTGATCTGGCGATTCGCCTCGGCCGCCTGCAGGACTCGCGCCTGGTCGCGACACGCCTGGCGCCGCGGCGCATGTACCTCTGTGCTTCACCGTCCTATCTGGAACGCTACGGTCGGCCCCACAGTGTGTCGGAACTGAGCCGTCACAACTGCCTCATCGGCAGCTCCGACATTTGGCAACTGGAGCAGAACGGGCGGGAATTTTCTCAACGGGTGCAGGGAAACTGGCGTTGTAACAGTGGGCAAGCGGTGCTTGATGCGGCGCTTCAAGGCGTGGGTTTGTGCCAGTTGCCGGATTATTACGTGCTTGAACATCTGCACAGCGGTGCGCTGATCTCTTTGCTGGAGGCTCATCAGCCGCCGAACACAGCGGTTTGGGCACTGTACCCGCAGCAGCGACATCTGTCGCCCAAGGTGCGCAAGTTGGTGGATTACTTGAAGGAGGGGTTGGCTGAGCGGCCGGAGTATCGGGGGTGACAGTGGTTTTTGTGTTGCCTGAGCAATTGCTATCGCGAGCAGGCTCGCTCCCACAGAGGTTTTTGGTTGTACCCAACATTCATGGCGACTGAAGATCCAATGTGGGAGCGAGCCTGCTCGCGAAGACGGTCAGGAAGACGCCTCCAGCGCTCAATGCCGATTCGCCCAGCGCTGGCGCAACCACTCCAGGTCTTCCGGCCGGGTGACCTTGATGTTGTCCGATCGCCCTTCGATCAACCGAGGCGCCTGCCCCGCCCATTCCATGGCCGAAGCTTCGTCGGTGATCAGTGCATCCGCCACCAGGCTGTCGGCCAGGGCCCGATGCAAGGCGCCGAGGCGGAACATCTGTGGCGTGTAGGCTTGCCAGATCACGCTGCGATCGATCGTTTCCAACACACGGCCATGCTTGTCGACGCGCTTGAGCGTATCGCGGGCGGGCACTGCCAAGAGTCCTCCGACCGGATCGTTCGCCAGCTCATGGAGCAATGTGTCGAGATCGCCCCGCGCCAGATTGGGCCGCGCGGCGTCATGCACCAGGACCCAATCGAAATCGTCGGCGCCGTGTTCATGAAGGTGCAACAAGGCATTGAGCACCGAATCGGAACGCTGCTCACCGCCGTCCACACGCTGGATTCGAGGATCGCTGGCGCAGGCCAGTGTCGGCCAGTAAGGATCATCCTGTGCAACGCTGACCACCACGCCCTTGACGGTTGGGTGGTCGAGAAAGCAGCCAAGGCTGTGTTCGAGAATGGTACGTCCGCCCAGCTGCAGATATTGCTTGGGACGGTCCGCGGCCATGCGGGCACCAACGCCCGCGGCAGGAATCACGGCCCAGAAGGCCGGCAAACGAATACTCATTGGGCCAACTGGTAGAGGGTTTCGCCCTCCTTGACCATGCCCAGCTCATGTCGAGCCCGCTCTTCAACGGTCTCCATGCCTTTTTTCAGCTCTGTCACTTCGGCGTCCATTACCCGGTTACGCTCCAGCAGCGCCTCGTTTTCAGCGTGCTGGTCGGCAATTTGCTGAGTCAGGTCGGCCACTTGCGCCAGGCTGCCATTCCCCACCCACAGGCGGTACTGCAAGCCGGCCAGCAAGAGAAGCAAGACAAGAAACAACCAATTGGGACTGCGCATCGAATATCAGTATCCAGTGAAAAAAGACCGCCATGCCAAACTTGAAGGTCTGATAGCACGAAGCCTGGAAAATCCAGGCTTGTGCTTGATAAGGCATCAGATTAGAGGCAAAACCGTCGCCTTGGCGACCTTTGCTACACAATCCGCTGTCTTTTTACCATTTACCGCTTAGCCGCGAAACTCGGCACGGCCGTTGTACTTGGCCTTGCCGTTCAACTGCTCTTCGATACGCAGCAGTTGGTTGTACTTGGACACGCGGTCGGAACGGCACAGGGAACCGGTCTTGATCTGGCCTGCCGCAGTACCCACGGCCAGGTCGGCAATGGTCGAGTCTTCGGTTTCACCGGAACGGTGGGAGATGACCGCGGTGTAGCCGGCAGCCTTGGCCATCTGGATGGCTTCCAGGGTTTCGGTCAGGGTACCGATCTGGTTGAACTTGATCAGGATCGAGTTGGCGATCTTCTTGTCGATGCCCTCTTTCAGGATCTTGGTGTTGGTCACGAACAGGTCGTCACCCACCAGCTGGGTTTTCTCGCCGATCTTGTCGGTGAGGATTTTCCAGCCTGCCCAGTCGGACTCGTCCAGGCCATCTTCGATGGAGATGATCGGGTAGCGCTCGGTCAGGCCCTTGAGGTAGTCGGCAAAACCTTCGGCGGTGAACACCTGGCCTTCGCCGGACAGGTTGTATTTACCGTCTTCGAAGAACTCACTGGCCGCGCAGTCCAAGGCCAGGGTCACGTCGGTGCCCAGCTTGTAGCCAGCGTTGGCCACGGCTTCGGAGATCACTTTCAGCGCGTCTTCGTTGGACGCCAGGTTCGGCGCGAAGCCGCCCTCGTCGCCAACCGCGGTGCTCAGGCCACGAGCCTTCAGCACAGCCTTGAGGTGATGGAAAATCTCGGTGCCCATACGCAGGCCTTCGGAGAAGGACTTGGCGCCGACCGGCTGGACCATGAACTCCTGGATGTCGACGTTGTTATCGGCATGCTCGCCGCCGTTGATGATATTCATCATCGGCACCGGCATCGAGTAGACGCCCGGGGTACCGTTCAGGTTGGCGATGTGCGCGTACAGCGGCAGGTCCTGGTCCTGGGCGGCAGCCTTGGCGGCGGCCAGGGAAACGGCGAGGATCGCGTTGGCGCCCAGGGTCGCTTTGTTTTCGGTACCGTCGAGTTTGATCATGGCCTGGTCGAGGGCTTTCTGGTCGGCAGGGTCCTTGCCCAGCAACAGGTCACGGATCGGACCGTTGATGTTGGCGACGGCCTTCAGCACGCCCCTGCCCAGGTAACGGCTCTTGTCGCCATCACGCAGCTCCAGCGCTTCGCGCGAGCCAGTGGAAGCACCGGACGGCGCGCAGGCGCTGCCGATGATGCCGTTGTCGAGAAGCACGTCCGCTTCGACAGTGGGGTTGCCACGGGAGTCGAGAACTTCACGACCTTTGATGTCGACGATTTTTGCCATTGTTGTGAACACTCCAAAGTTGACGAAAACGACGCAGCGAGAGGAAATCTTTTACCGTCGGCGGGTACAGAGCAGCGGGCAGGCTCGCCGACGATAACGCCCGGCCCGCAGGCCAGAGCGTTTATCGAGCGGTACTTTACCGGAGAAAGCCGTGTTACGCGGTTTCTATCGTCGGAAAACCCTTGACCAGCTCGTCCAGCGCCTTGAGCTGAGACAGGAAAGGTTCCAGCTTGTTCAAGCGCAGGGCACAAGGGCCGTCGCACTTGGCGTTGTCCGGATCAGGGTGGGCTTCGAGGAAGAGGCCCGCCAGGGACTGGCTCATGCCGGCCTTGGCCAGGTCGGTTACCTGGGCGCGACGACCGCCGGCGGAATCGGACCGACCACCGGGCATCTGCAGCGCATGAGTAACGTCGAAGAACACCGGGTACTCGAACTGCTTCATGATGCCGAAGCCGAGCATGTCCACCACCAGGTTGTTGTAGCCGAAGCTCGAACCGCGCTCGCAGAGGATCAGTTGATCGTTGCCGGCCTCTTCGCACTTGCTCAGGATGTGTTTCATTTCCTGGGGCGCGAGGAACTGGGCTTTCTTGATGTTGATCACCGCGCCGGTCTTGGCCATCGCGACCACCAGGTCGGTCTGGCGCGACAGGAAGGCCGGCAGTTGGATGATGTCGCAGACCTCGGCGACAACCGCGGCCTGGTCAGGCTCGTGCACGTCGGTGATGATCGGCACGCCGAACGCTTGCTTGATGTCCTGGAAGATCCGCATGCCCTCTTCCAGGCCAGGACCACGGTAGGACGTCACGGATGAACGGTTGGCCTTGTCGAAGCTGGCCTTGAACACGTAAGGGATGCCCAGCTTCTGGGTGACCTTGACGTATTCCTCACAGACCTGCATTGCCATGTCGCGGCTTTCCAGCACGTTCATGCCGCCGAACAGCACCATGGGTTTGTCGTTGGCAATCTCGATGTCGCCGACGCGAATGATCTTCTGGGCCATGGTCTTATGCCTTCTTCTGGTGTTGAGCCAAAGCGGCTTTGACGAAACCGCTGAACAACGGATGACCGTCACGCGGTGTCGAGGTGAACTCCGGGTGGAACTGGCAAGCGACGAACCACGGGTGATCCGCGGCCTCGACCACTTCAACCAACGCACCATCACCGGAGCGGCCGGAGATTTTCAGGCCGGCTTCGATCAGTTGTGGCAGCAGGTTGTTGTTGACTTCATAGCGGTGGCGGTGACGCTCGACGATCACGTCCTTGGCGTAGCAATCGTGCACCTTGGAGCCAGCTTCAAGCAGGCATTCCTGGGCACCGAGGCGCATGGTACCGCCCAGATCGGAAGTTTCGGTACGCACTTCGACCGAGCCGGTGGCGTCTTCCCACTCGGTGATCAGGCCCACGACCGGGTGGCCGCTGGCGCGATCGAATTCGGTGGAGTTGGCGTCCTTCCAGCCCATCACATTACGCGCGAACTCGATGACGGCCACTTGCATGCCCAGGCAGATGCCCAGGTAAGGCACCTTGTTCTCGCGAGCGTATTGCACCGCGGTGATCTTGCCTTCCACGCCCCGCAGGCCAAAGCCGCCCGGCACGAGGATCGCATCGGCGCCTTCGAGCAGGCCGGTGCCCTGGTTCTCGATATCTTCGGAATCGATGTAGCGCAGGTTGACCTTGGTGCGGTTGCTGATGCCGGCATGGCTCATCGCCTCGATCAGCGACTTGTAAGCGTCCAGCAGCTCCATGTACTTGCCGACCATGGCGATGGTGACTTCGTGCTCCGGGTTCAGCTTGGCATCGACCACCGCGTCCCATTCGGACAGGTCGGCACTGGCGCATTGCAGGCCGAAGCGCTCGACGACGAAGTCATCCAGGCCCTGGGAATGCAGGATGCCGGGGATCTTGTAGATAGTGTCGGCGTCTTCCAGGCCGATCACCGCACGCTCTTCGACGTTGGTGAACTGGGCGATCTTGCGGCGCGAGGAAATATCGATCGGGTGGTCGGAGCGGCAGATCAGCACGTCCGGCTGCAGGCCGATGGAGCGCAGTTCCTTGACCGAGTGCTGGGTCGGCTTGGTCTTGGTTTCACCGGCGGTAGCAATGTACGGAACCAGCGTCAGGTGCATCAGCATCGCGCGCTTGGCGCCGATTTCGAAACGCAGCTGGCGGATGGCCTCGAGGAACGGCTGGGATTCGATATCGCCCACGGTACCGCCGATCTCGACCATCGCCACGTCGGCGTCGCCGGCACCCTTGATGATGCGGCGCTTGATTTCGTCGGTGATGTGCGGAATGACCTGGATGGTCGCGCCCAGGTAGTCACCCCGACGCTCCTTGCGCAACACGTGCTCGTAGACACGGCCGGTGGTGAAGTTGTTGTTCTGGGTCATGGTCGTGCGGATGAACCGCTCGTAGTGGCCCAGGTCCAGGTCGGTCTCGGCGCCGTCGTGGGTGACGAACACTTCACCGTGCTGGAACGGGCTCATGGTGCCCGGGTCGACGTTGATGTACGGGTCCAGCTTGAGCATGGTGACCTTAAGTCCCCGCGCCTCCAGGATGGCCGCCAATGAAGCCGAGGCAATGCCTTTCCCCAATGAAGAAACAACACCGCCCGTGACGAATATGTAGCGCGTCATGAAAAACCCTAGAAGTCTGCGTTAAAGCGGTCCGAGCCGCCGGGGAGAGCGAAGGAAGGCCGAAGCCCCCGATCACCTGCATTAATCACAGTGCACCTTTCAAAAAAACCGCCGCGTCGGGACAGACCGGAGGTGAAATCACCGGTACGTTGCTCGCTACACATTTTTTGGAATCGCCCAGCAAAGACTGCTTGGTAATCGGCAACTCCTGCAATTCAGGCGAATCCACAGAAGTTGTATCAAGAAGGGAGCGTAGTCTACCGGAAAGCCCCTTTCAGCTCAAACCCAGATCTTGGCTTCCTGGCGTCCAGATCAATTGCCAGCTGCCATCAACCTGCGCGTCGAGCCCGGCCAGATTGGCCACCGCCAATAATTGTTCACCTTGATAAAGCAGCGGCAATCGACCACGGACGAACGCCGGCAGGCCGCTTTCATTGAGCAGGCGCTTGAGATCACGGTGACCACGGCCGGGAACGTCAAGCACTTCGCCGCCTTGGCGATAACGAATACAGAGTGGGCCGACGGGGCCCTTGCCGCGCAGGATCACCCTGCCGTTATCGGGCAATGACAAGGGTTGATCAACCCGCGCCCAGGCTACGGAGCCCGAGACCGGGCGCAGCCAGTGGTCGGATAACCACCAGACTCTTGCACCGGCCCGGTGCAATTCGCCGCCGGCCAGTCGCCAGATCGGGCGGGCGTCCTCTTGCGCGTCACGCAGTGAGTCCCAGCCGACCCAATGATCGCTGTCGGGAAGGGTCGTCAGCGGCGCCAGCCAATGACTCAGCGCATTGCGCTGTCGAGCCGGCGAGAGGGCCCGCAATGGCGCCAGTTCAAGCGACTGCAGCCCGAGCCAGTCGAATGCGCCCGGGATGCGGGCGCGGTGCAGATCGAGCTGCGCCAGCTCGTCCAGCAAGCCCTGCGCCTCGCTCAAATGCGCGGCGCTGCGGGCCAGGGTCAACGACGCTTGGGGCCACTGCGCGGACAACACCGGGAAGACCCGCTGGCGCAGATAATTGCGCGCGTACCGGAGATCGTTGTTGGAGGGATCCTCAATCCAGTCCAGGCCTTGCTCCGCCGCGTAGTTTTCCAACTCTGCCCGGGACACGTCGAGTAATGGCCTCAGCAAATGCCCCTGACCCAAGGGACGCTGCCGGGGCATCGCCGCCAAGCCCCTCGCCCCTGCCCCGCGCAGCAAACGAAACAACAGGGTTTCTGCCTGATCATCACGATGCTGGCCAGTGAGCAACACTTCGTTGCCCTGCGTCGCGGCAATGAACGCCGCATACCGCGCGTCACGGGCGGCTCGTTCGATGCTGGCGCCGGGGCGGACCTGCACACTGACCACCTCCAGAGGCACGCCAAGGGCTGCGCAAACCCGACGACAATGTTCAGGCCAGGCATCGGCCACAGCCTGGAGGCCATGATGGACGTGGATGGCGCTCAGCGCAGGCAACGAATGGTTTTTCGAAAGGGTCGCGAGCAGATGCAACAGGACAGTGGAATCGAGGCCACCGGAGAAAGCGATGCGCCAGGTGGCGGCGTTGCGCCAGGGGGATAGTTGGGTGAGGAGCCGGGTTGGCAGATCCGCGCTGGAGTTCATAGGAGTCAGCCTGGGCACAAACAATTGTGGGAGCGAGCTTGCTCGCGATGGCGGCATATCAGTCAACTCACTTGCTGAATGTTAATCCGCCATCGCGAGCAAGCTCGCTCCCACACAGGGCACAGCGCTTGAGTCAGAGACCGTAGCTCATCAACCGCTCGTAGCGACGCGCCAACAGCGCGTCGTTATCGAAGTTCTTGAGCATCGACAGCTGGGAGCTCAGCTCCGCACGAATCAGCGCTGCGGCCGCGGCCGGGTCGCGATGGGCGCCGCCCACTGGCTCGCTGATCACCTTGTCGACGATACCCAGGCCCTTCAGGCGTTCGGCGGTGATGCCCATGGCTTCTGCGGCGTCCGGCGCCTTCTCGGCGGTTTTCCACAGGATCGAGGCGCAGCCTTCCGGCGAGATCACCGCGTAAGTGGAATATTGCAGCATGTTCAACTGGTCGCAGACGCCGATGGCCAACGCCCCGCCGGAACCGCCTTCGCCGATCACGGTAGCGATGATCGGGGTCTTCAGGCGAGCCATCACGCGCAGGTTCCAGGCAATCGCCTCGCTCTGGTTGCGCTCTTCGGCGTCGATCCCCGGGTAAGCGCCCGGCGTGTCGATGAACGTCAGGATCGGCATCTTGAAGCGCTCGGCCATTTCCATCAGGCGGCAGGCCTTGCGGTAGCCTTCCGGACGCGGCATGCCGAAGTTGCGGCGTACTTTCTCGCGCACTTCGCGGCCTTTCTGGTGGCCGATGATCATTACCGGCTGGTCATCCAGACGGGCGACACCGCCGACGATCGCGGCGTCATCGGAGAAGTGACGGTCGCCGTGAAGCTCATCGAACTCGGTAAAGATGTGTTCAATGTAGTCCAGGGTGTAGGGACGACGCGGATGCCGCGCCAGACGCGCGATCTGCCAGCTGGTCAGCTTGCCGAAGATGTCTTCGGTCAGCGTGCGGCTTTTGTCCTGCAGCCGAGAGATTTCATCGCCGATATTCAGCGAATTGTCGTTACCGACCAAGCGCAACTCTTCGATCTTGGCTTGAAGGTCGGCGATCGGCTGTTCGAAATCTAGAAAATTCGGGTTCATAGGCGTCCGTCTTGGGTCGACGTCCAAGTGAGCTTGGGCCGGCCGGTTGTCTATTCGCGCCTACCTTAAGGGAGAGGCGCGTTCAGGTCGAGATTAAAAATTCGAGTCGAGGTCAGGGGCGCTCCAGGTTCAGGAGTGGCCCCTGGCCGTCAACGGTATTGGAGGAAGACGTTGTCTTTGCCGAACTGGTCACGCAAGGCTTGAATCAACGCATCCGCCGGGTCGATCCGCCAGCCCTCGCCGAACTGCAGCACAGCCTTGGCATCGGGGCGCACGTACTCCATGGTGATCGGGCACGCACCACGGTGGCGCTTGAACAACTCGCCCAGCCAGCGTAGCTGATCGCCTTTCAGATCCTGGGTTTGCAACTTCAGGCGCAGGCTCTCGGCCAGGTTGGTACGGGCATCCTCCATGCTCATCACGCGCTTGACCCGCAGCCGCAGGCCACCGGAGAAGTCATCGTTACTGACCTCACCTTCCACGACGACCATCGCATCGGTCTGCAACAACGACTGCGCGGAATGGAACGCATCGGCAAACAACGATGCCTCGATGCGCCCGGAGCGGTCGTCGAGGGTGATAAACCCCATCTTGTCGCCCTTTTTGTTTTTCATCACCCTCAGGGCGATGATCATGCCGGCGACCGTTTGCGTGTCGCGAGCCGGCTTCAGGTCGATGATGCGCTGACGGGCGAAGCGGCGAATCTCGCCTTCGTATTCGTCGATCGGGTGACCGGTCAGGTACAGGCCCAGGGTGTCTTTTTCACCTTTGAGGCGTTCCTTGAGGGTCAGCTCCTTGGCCTTGCGATGGTTGCCATAGACATCGGCATCCTCCTCGACAAACAGCCCGCCAAACAGGTCGGCGTGGCCGCTGTCATGGGTGCGGGCGGTCTGTTCGGCGGCCTTGATCGCTTCTTCCATCGCTGCCAGCAAGACCGCGCGATTGCGATCGATGTTGGCCTGGTAGGCCTTCGGCTCGTCGTGGAAGTAAGGCCCCAGGCGGTCCAGTGCGCCGCTGCGGATCAAACCGTCGAGGGTGCGCTTGTTGATGCGTTTGAGATCGACCCGGGCGCAGAAATCGAACAGATCCTTGAACGGCCCGTCCTGGCGCGCTTCGGTAATTGCCTCCACCGGGCCTTCACCCACGCCCTTGATCGCGCCGAGGCCGTAGATGATGCGGCCTTCGTCGTTCACCGTGAACTTGAACTCCGAAGCGTTCACGTCCGGTGCGTCGAGGCGCAGCTTCATGGTCCGCACTTCTTCGATCAAGGTCACGACCTTGTCGGTGTTGTGCATATCCGCCGACAGTACCGCTGCCATGAACGGCGCCGGGTAATGCGCTTTCAGCCACGCGGTCTGGTACGACACCAGGCCATAGGCGGCGGAGTGGGATTTGTTGAAGCCGTAGCCGGCGAACTTTTCCACCAGGTCGAAAATGTTACCGGCCAGGTCAGGGTCGATGCCGTTGGTCGCGCAACCTTCAATGAAACCGCCACGCTGCTTGGCCATTTCCTCGGGCTTTTTCTTACCCATGGCCCGGCGCAGCATGTCCGCGCCGCCGAGGGTGTAACCGGCCATGACCTGGGCAATCTGCATCACCTGTTCCTGATACAGGATGATGCCGTAGGTAGGCGCCAGCACCGGCTTCAAGCCTTCGTACTGATAATCCGAGTGCGGGTAGGCCAGCTCGGCGCGACCGTGCTTACGGTTGATGAAGTCATCCACCATGCCCGATTGCAGCGGGCCCGGACGGAACAGGGCCACCAGTGCGATCAAGTCTTCCAGGCAGTCGGGCTTGAGCTTCTTGATCAGCTCCTTCATGCCTCGGGATTCAAGCTGGAACACCGCCGTGGTCTCAGCTTTCTGCAACAGGCTGTAGGTCGGCTTGTCGTCCAGCGGAATAAACGCGATGTCCAGCGGTTCTTCACCGACCTTGGCTCGGTCGCGGTTGATGGTCTTCAGCGCCCAATCGATGATGGTCAAGGTCCGCAGGCCGAGGAAGTCGAACTTCACCAGGCCCGCCGCTTCGACGTCGTCCTTGTCGAACTGGGTGACCAGGCCGTCGCCCTCTTCATCGCAATAGATCGGCGAGAAGTCAGTCAGCTTGGTCGGCGCGATGACCACGCCACCGGCGTGCTTGCCGACGTTACGCACCACGCCTTCGAGCTTGCGCGCCATTTCCCAGATTTCCGCCGCTTCCTCATCGACCTTGATGAAATCGCGCAGGATCTCTTCCTGCTCGTAGGCTTTTTCCAGGGTCATGCCGACTTCGAAGGGGATCATCTTCGACAGGCGATCCGCCAGGCCGTAGGACTTGCCCTGCACCCGAGCCACGTCACGCACCACCGCCTTGGCGGCCATGGAACCGAAGGTGATGATCTGGCTTACCGCGTTGCGGCCGTACTTCTCGGCGACGTAATCGATCACCCGGTCGCGACCGTCCATGCAGAAGTCGACGTCGAAGTCGGGCATGGAGACCCGTTCCGGGTTCAGGAAACGTTCGAACAGCAGGTCATATTCCAGCGGGTCGAGGTCGGTGATCTTCTGCACATAGGCCACCAGCGACCCGGCACCCGACCCCCGCCCTGGGCCGACGGGCACGCCGTTGCTCTTGGCCCACTGGATAAAATCCATCACGATCAGGAAGTAACCGGGGAAGCCCATCTGGATGATGATATCCAGCTCGAAATTCAGCCGGTCGACATAGACCTGGCGCTTGGCTTCGTAATCTTCGGTGGTGTCCTTGGGCAGCAGGACCTTGAGGCGCTCGTCCAGCCCGTCGAACGACACCTTGCGAAAATACTCATCGATGGTCATGCCATCGGGAATCGGGAAGTTGGGCAGGAAGTGCTTGCCCAGCTTCACTTCGATGTTGCAGCGCTTGGCAATCTCGACGGTGTTTTCCAGCGCTTCGGGCAGGTCGCTGAACAGCTCTGCCATCTCCTCGGCGCTCTTGAGGTACTGCTGGTCGCTGTAGTTCTTTGACCGACGAGGATCATCAAGGGCCCGCCCCTCACCGATGCAGACGCGGGTTTCGTGGGCTTCGAAATCTTCCTGCTTGATGAACCGCACGTCGTTGGTCGCCACCAGCGGCGCGCCCAGCTTGTCGGCCAGGGCCACGGCGGCGTGCAGGTGCTCTTCGTCATTCGGACGGTTGGTGCGTTGCACCTCGATATAGAAGCGGTCCGGGAACACCGTCATCCAGTCGCGAGCCAGTTGCTCGGCTTCCTCGGTGTTGTCGCTGAGCAGGGCCAGGCCGATCTCACCTTCCTTGGCCGCCGACAGCATGATCAGGCCTTCGCTAGCCTCGGCCACCCACTCGCGCTCGATGATGATCGAGCCATTGCGCTGGCCCTCGATAAAGCCGCGGGAAATCAGCTCGGTGAGGTTGCGGTAGCCGACGGCGTTCATCACCAGCAGGCTGATACGGCTCAGCGGCGCATCCGGGTCCTTGTTCGCCAGCCACAGGTCGGCACCGCAGATCGGCTTGATCCCGGCGCCCATGGCGTTCTTGTAGAACTTGACCAGCGAACACATGTTGTTCTGGTCGGTAACGGCCACGGCAGGCATGTTCATGCCGACCAGGGTCTTGACCAATGGCTTGATCCGCACCAGGCCGTCGACCAGGGAATATTCAGTGTGCAGGCGTAGATGAACGAATGAAGCCGGCATAGGGATCCTGCGTTAAGTCATGAAAACAACAAGGCCCGGATTGTACCGGGCCTTGGGTAAAACATCAGCCATGAGCGGTCAGCCTGACAAAGGCCTGCATCAGGAAACCAGAGCCTGACTACTCACAATCAAGCCTTCGCGAGCTTCATAGGCCAGCCGCACCGGGGCGAACGAGCGCCGGTGGATGGGCGTCGGCCCGAGGCGCGCCAAGGCTTCCAGATGAACGGGGGTCGGATAGCCCTTGTGGCTGCCGATGCCATAGCCCGGGTAGATCAATTCGAACGCGGCCATTTCCCGGTCGCGACTGACCTTGGCCAGGATCGAGGCCGCTGCGATAGCCGGCACCTTGCCGTCGCCCTGGATGACCGCTTCAGCGCGCATCGACAGCTGGGGGCAACGGTTGCCGTCGATCATCGCCAGCTTCGGCGTGATGTGCAGGCCGTGTACCGCCCGCTGCATCGCCAGCATGGTGGCATGCAGGATGTTCAACTCGTCGATCTCTTCGACCTCGGCCCGGGCAATGCACCAGCTCAAGGCTTTTTCGCAAATCTCGTCGTAGAGTTTTTCACGCCGGGCCTCGGTGAGCTTCTTGGAGTCATCGAGCCCCAGGATCGGCCGCTTCGGATCGAGGATCACCGCCGCCGTCACCACCGCACCGCACAACGGGCCACGGCCCACCTCATCGACACCCGCGACCAACTCTTCGACTTCGGCGACCAGGTTGAAATCCAGGCCCATCTGCAGCTTCACGTTGCTCATCGTCTGGCGCCGATCAAGGTCAGTACCGCGTCTGCTGCCTGGTTGGAGGCATCGCGACGCAAGGTACGGTGGATTTCGTCAAAGCCCCGGGTCTGCTCCTCGCCGCCATCGATCAACGGCAAAAGCGTGCTGGCCAGGGACTCGGCGGTCGCGTCATCCTGCAGCAGTTCAGGCACCAGCAGGCGCTGGGCCAGCAGGTTCGGCAGGGAAACGTAAGGGCTCTTGACCATGCGCTTGAGAATCCAGAACGTCAACGGCGCCAGGCGATAGGCAACCACCATCGGGCGCTTGTACAACAATGCCTCAAGGGTAGCAGTGCCGGAGGCAATCAACACGGCATCGCAGGCCGCCAGCGCTTGATGGGATTGGCCGTCAAGCAGCGTGACCGGCAAATCGCGATCGGCCAGGAGCGCTTCGAGCTGGACCCGCCGCTGTGGACTGGCGCACGGCACGATGAATCGTACGTCCGGACGCATCGCCCGCAGACGCTCGGCGGCGTCGAAGAACAGCCCGCCCAGGCGACTCACTTCGCCGCCTCGGCTACCGGGCATCAACGCCACCAGCGGGCCCGCGGCCAGGCCCAGCGCCTGGCGAGCCGCCTCGCGGTCCGCCTCCAGGGGAATGGTGTCGGCCAGGGTGTGACCGACAAATCGCACGGGCACGCCTTTTTCTTCGTAGAACCGGGCTTCGAACGGCAGTAGCGTGAGCATCAGGTCGCAGCCCTCGCGGATCTTCAACACGCGCTTCTGTCGCCAGGCCCAGACCGACGGGCTGACGTAATGCACGGTCTTGATCCCGGCCTGGCGCAGCTTGAGTTCGATATTGAGGGTGAAATCCGGCGCATCGATACCGATGAACACATCCGGGTTTTCTTCGATCAGCGTCTGGATCAGCTTCTTGCGCCGGGCCAGCAGCTCACGCAAGCGGCCGAGCACTTCCACCAGTCCCATCACCGACAGGCGCTCCATCGGGAAGTAGGACACCAGTCCCTCGGCTTCCATCAATGGCCCACCCACCCCGATGAACTCGACCGCCGGGTGCTGCGCCTTGAGCGCGCGCATCAGCCCGGCGCCCAGGATGTCACCGGAAGCTTCGCCCGCCACCAGTGCGATACGCAGGTTCGCCATGATCAGCGGGTGATGCCGCGGGTCGAAGACAGGATGGAATCGCGGAATATTGCGACTTCCGGAAACTGTGCCGCTGCCTCGGCCAGTTCGGCGAGCGCCTGCTCGACCGTCAGGCCCTGGCGATACACAACCTTGTAGGCGCGACGCAGGGCAGTTATGGCCTCTTCGCTGAAACCACGCCGACGCATGCCTTCGAAGTTCATGCTGCGAGCCTCGGCCGGATTGCCGAACACCGTGACATAGGCAGGGACGTCCTTGCCGATGGCAGTGCCCATGCCGGAGAAGCTATGGGCGCCAATGTGGCAATACTGGTGGACCAGGGTGAAACCGGACAGGATCGCCCAGTCGTCCACGTGCACATGTCCAGCCAACGCGGTGTTGTTGACCAGGATGCAATGGTTGCCGATGACACTGTCGTGGCCGATGTGGGCATAGGCCATGATCAGGTTATGGTCGCCCAGCGTCGTTTCGGAACGGTCCTGGACGGTGCCACGGTGAATCGTCACGCCTTCGCGGATCACGTTGTGATCGCCAATCACCAGGCGGGTTTCTTCACCTTTGTACTTGAGGTCGGGCGTGTCCTCGCCTACCGATGAGAACTGGTAGATGCGGTTGTGCCGGCCGATCCGGGTCGGCCCCTTGAGGATCACATGGGGCCCGATCACCGTGCCCTCGCCGATTTCCACACCTGCACCGATGATCGACCAAGGGCCAACCTCGACATCGGCGGCCAGCACGGCCGTCGGATCGATGATTGCGCGAGGGTCAATCAAACTCATAGCTTGCGTTCCGCGCAGATGATTTCAGCGGAGCAGACCGGCTTGCCATCGACCGAAGCCTGGCATTCGAATTTCCAGATCTGGCGCTTGCAACTGATAAACCTGGCTTCGAGGATCAACTGATCGCCCGGAGTGACCGGCTGGCGGAAGCGCAGCTTGTCGGAGCCAACAAAGTAGTAAAGCGTACCGTCGGCAGGCTTCACGTCGAGCATTTTGAAACCAAGGATCCCGGCAGCCTGAGCCATCGCCTCGATGATCAATACGCCCGGCATGATTGGATGCGCGGGGAAGTGACCATTGAAGAAGGGTTCGTTGATGCTGACATTCTTGTAGGCGCGAATGCGCTTGCCTTCAACATCCAGGTCCACGACCCGATCCACCAGCAGGAACGGGTAACGGTGAGGCAGGTATTCGCGAATCTCGTTGATGTCCATCATTTCGGGGGGAAGCCTATGTAAAGATTGGGAGCGCACGATTGACGCGCACCCCGCTAGCAAATCAAGGAGGCCAGGGCCTAGCGGCTGTGCACACTTGATATGGAAATGGTATCAGCCATCTGATGAAGCATTACCGCCAGGGGTCACGTCCCCTACACGCTTTTCCACCTGCTTGAGGCGCCGCGCGATGTCGTCGAGCTGGCGGATACGCGCCGCGCTCTTGCGCCACTCGGCTGCCGGTTGCATGGCTGTGCCGGAAGAATAGGCACCCGGCTCGGTAATCGAGTGGGTCACCATGGTCATCCCGGTCAGGAACACGTTGTCACAGATATCGATATGGCCCACCAAGCCCACGCCACCGGCGAGCATGCAGTGCTTGCCGATTTTGGTACTGCCGGAGATGCCCACGCAGGCGGCCATGGCGGTGTGGTCACCGACCTGGACGTTGTGGGCGATCTGGATCTGGTTGTCGAGCTTGACGCCATTACCAATGACGGTATCGGCCAGCGCGCCACGGTCGATGGCGGTGTTGACGCCGATCTCCACGTCATCGCCGACGGTTACGCCACCGATCTGGGCAATCTTTTGCCAGACGCCTTTCTCATTGGCAAAACCGAAGCCTTCGCCACCGAGCACTGCGCCAGACTGGATCACTACACGCTTGCCGATGCGCACATCGTGATACAGCGTCACCCGGGGCGCCAGCCAGCCACCTTCGCCGATCTCGCAGCGCGCGCCGACGAAGCAATGGGCGCCCAGCGTCACACCGGCGCCAATCCGGGCCGCGCCTTCAATCACGACAAACGGGCCAACGCTGGCCGAAGGATCCACCACGGCGTCCGCCGCGATCACTGCAGTCGGGTGAATACCGGCAGCCGACTTGGGCTTGGGATCGAACAGATGGGAAATCCGCGCATACGCAAGGTAGGGGTCGGCCACGATCAGCGAATCACCGGCAAACCCTTCGGCATCACCGGCCTTGAGCAACAGCGCGGCAGCCCGGCTATCAGCCAGGTATTTGCGGTATTGAGGATTTGCCAGGAAGCTCAACTGAGCTGGGCCAGCCTCTTGCAAAGTGGCTAGCCCAGTGATGACCTTCTCCGGGTCGCCACGCAGGGTGGCGCCGAGGAACTCGGCCAACTGGCCGAGCTTGATAGTCGCTGTCATGGATTACTTCAGCTGATTCATGCGCTCGATAACCTGGCGCGTGATGTCGTACTGAGGCTTGACATCAATCACTGCACCACGCTCGAACACCAGGTCAAAACCACCCTTCTTGATGACTTCTTCCACAGCGCTGTCGAGTTTCGGCTTGAGCTGCTTGAGCATTTCGCGGTCGGCAACGGCTTTCGCTTCGTTCAGTTCCTTGGACTGGAACTGGAAGTCACGGGCCTTTTGCTTGAATTCAAGCTCCAGACGCTCGCGCTCACCCTGGGCCATTTTGTCGCCACCGGCCACCAGACGATCCTGGATACCCTTGGCGCTGCTTTCCAGGCCTTTGAGCTTGGTCAGTTGGGGGCCGAATTTTTTCTCCGCGTCCACAGCGTATTTCTTCGCCGCGTCGGATTCCAGCAGAGCCATCTGATAGTTCAGGACGGCGATCTTCATGTCGGCAAAAGCCGGACCTGCGACCAGTACGGTCGCCAGGAGAACCAATTGAGTCAACTTACGCACGATGTACTCCTACAAAATCCATTGTCGTTATCTTGGGTCAGACACTTAGAACGTCTGACCGAGGGAGAATTGGAAAACCTGGGTTTCAGCGTCATCCGGTTTCTTGATCGGCATCGCCAACGCGAAGCTCAACGGGCCCAGCGCGGTGACCCAGGTCACGCCGACGCCGACGGAGCTGGCGAGGTTACTCAGGCTGATGTCGTTGCACTCGGTGTTGGACCGGGTGCCGTTGGCATTGGTGGTGTCGTCGCAGCTGGAGTCGAATACGTTACCCACGTCCCAGAATACCGAGGTACGCAGGGAGCGCTGATCCTTGACGAACGGCATCGGGAACAGGAGTTCGGCACCGCCCTGGATCAGGACGTTGCCACCGAATGGCAGCGGATCCTGGTCCGGATCACGGATGGTGCCCGGGTTAGTGCCTCGGCTCGGAGTACTGCGCGGACCCAGGGTACTGTCCTTGAAGCCACGCACCGAGTTGAAACCACCGGCGTAGTAGTTCTCGTAGAAAGGCAGGCCGTCGGTCGAACCGTAGCCATCGCCATAACCCAGCTCGGTGTGCAGGCGCATGGTGTAGTTGTCAGACAGCGGCTGGAACAGCTGGCCGCGGTAGTCGAGCTTGAAGAACGACAGGTCGCTGCCAGGCGTAGTGGTTTCCAGGACCAAGCTCTGGGAGCGGCCACGGGTCGCCAGCACACCCTTGTTCAGGGTCGACTCGGACCAACCAACAGATGCCTTGAAGTTCAGGTACTTGTCGCCCTCTTTCTCGACGAAATCGAAAATTTCGTCAACGGTATAGCGGCCAGTGCTGATCTCGTCCTGCTGGGCGGTGAGGCCGAAGGTCAGGCGCGAAGTCTCGCTGATCGGATAGCCGATGTTGACGCCGGCACCCAGGCTGTCCACCGCATAGCTGGAGATGTCAGAGTCGAGTTCGTCGTAGTCGGTGGTGCGATAGAAGGCGTTGTAGCCCAGGCTCACACCGTCGGCAGTCCAGTAGGGGTCCACGTAACCGAAGTTGTAGCGGGTCTGGTATTCGCTGCGGGTCAGGCCCACGCTGACGCGGTTACCGGTACCGAGGAAGTTGTTCTGGGTGATCGAACCACCCAGGATCAGGCCCGCGCTCTGGGCGAAACCGACGCTGGCGGTGATCGAACCGGAGGCTTGTTCCTCGACGCTGTAGTTCACATCCACCTGGTCATCGACGCCCGGTACGGCCGGGGTCTCGACGTTGACCTCCTTGAAGAAGCCCAGGCGCTCCAGGCGGGTCTTGGACTGGTCGATCAGGTAGGTCGACGCCCAGCCACCTTCCATCTGGCGCATTTCGCGACGCAGCACTTCGTCCTCGGACTTGGTGTTGCCACGGAAGTTGATGCGGTTGACGTAGGCACGCTTGCCGGGGTCCACGGCGAACGTGATGTCGACGGTATGGTCTTCATCGTGCGGTTGTGGCACGCCGTTCACGTTGGCGAAGGTGTAACCCTCGTTACCCAGGCGGCGAGTGATCAGCTCGGACGTGGTGGTCATCAGCTTGCGCGAGAACACCTGGCCCTTCTGCACCAGCAACAGCGATTTGACCTGGTCTTCCGGAACCTTCAGGTCACCACTGAGCTTGACGTCACGAACGGTGTACTTCTCGCCTTCGTTGACGTTGACAGTGATGTAGACGTGCTTCTTGTCCGGGGTGATGGACACCTGGGTCGAAGCAATGTCCATGTTGATGTAGCCACGGTCCAGGTAGTAGGAACGCAGGCGCTCCAGGTCACCGGAGAGTTTTTCACGAGCGTACTTGTCGTCGTTCTTGAAGAACGACAGCCAGTTGGTGGTCTTGAGTTCGAACAGGTCGATCAAGTCTTCATCCGGGAACACCGTGTTGCCAACCACGTTGATGTGCTGGATGGCGGCGACGGTGCCTTCGTTGATGTTGACCTTCAGGCCGACGCGGTTGCGCGGCTGCGGCACGACTTCGGTGTCGACAGTCGCCGAATAACGGCCCTGGGCGACGTATTGGCGTTGCAGCTCGTTACGGACGCCTTCGAGGGTCGCGCGCTGGAAGATCTCGCCTTCGGCCAGGCCGGATTGCTTGAGGCCTTTCATCAGGTCTTCAGTGGAGATCGCCTTGTTGCCTTCGATCTCGATACTGGCAACCGATGGGCGCTCGACGACCGTGATGACCAGGACATTGCCGTCGCGGCCCAGCTGGATATCTTGAAAGAAGCCGGTCTTGAACAGCGCACGAGTGGATTCCACCAGGCGCCGATCATCCGCCTGCTCGCCGACGTTCAACGGCAAGGCACCAAAGACGCTACCCGCGGAAACCCGCTGGAGGCCGTTGACGCGAATATCAGAGATAGTGAAGGACTCGGCGTGAACTTCGGCGATCATCAATACGGTGAGAACCGCAGTTAGCAGCAGACGTTTCATGAAGTCCTTTCTTATTCCAACTGGCAATAAACAAACTGCCGCAAAATGCGGCAGATTCGCAATTCAGCGAAGCGTTACAGACGACCCAGATCGTTGACCAGAGCAAGCAACATCACCCCGACCACCAAGCTGATACCGATCTGTATCCCCCAACCTTGCACCCGATCCGACAAGGGACGACCACGCGCCCACTCGATCAGATAAAACAGCAAATGCCCCCCATCCAGTACCGGAATGGGCAGCAAATTCAGAACCCCCAGGCTAATGCTCAGATAAGCAAGGAAATTCAGGAAATCAGCGACGCCCGACTGGGCAGAAGCGCCCGCCACTTTAGCAATGGTTATCGGTCCACTCAAGTTTTTTACCGAGAGCTCGCCGAACAACATTTTCTTCAGCGAGTCCAGGGTCAGGACACTCATGGTCCAGGTACGACGCGCACCCTCGCCAATCGCCTCAAGAGGGCCGAAGCTGACCTCGCGGATCATTTCCGGCGGCCACTCGACAGCCTTGACGCCCGCCCCCAGGTAACCGGTCGGCGCCTTGCTTTCACCACGGGCGGCCAGAGTCACCGGGACGTCGATTGAAGCACCGTCGCGTTCGACGCGCAGCAGGATTTTGGTATCAGGACGTACACGAACCGAATCAACCACCTGTTGCCAGTCATTCACCGACTGGCCATCGAATGCCAGCAATCGGTCGCCGGTTTTCAGACCTGCGGCGTGAGCCGGGCCTTTCGGATCGAGCTCGGCCAGCACAGGCGGCAGCGCCGGACGCCATGGGCGGATCCCCAGGGAACGGATCGGATCCGGCTCGTCGGCGCCCTTGAGCCAGTTGTCGAGAATCAGCTCTCGCGGCGAATCCGCCGTCGAGCCCTGCTCGCGCACCAGCAATTGCAGCGAGCCACTTTCGCCGAGGCGGCGCACCAACTGCAGGTTGACCGCCGCCCAGCCCGAGGTGGGTTCACCATCGATGGCGACAATTTCCTGGCCTGCGCCCAACCCGGCCCGAGCCGCCACGCTGCCGGCCTCTACCGCACCGATGACCGGACGCACCTGCTCGCTGCCGAGCATTGCCAAAGCCCAGAAAAACACCAGAGCCAACAGGAAATTGGCGATCGGGCCCGCCGCCACGATAGCGATACGCTGACGAACGGTCTTGCGATTGAAAGATTGGTCAAGCTGATCGACAGGCACTTCGCCTTCGCGCTCATCGAGCATCTTGACGTAGCCGCCCAGGGGGATGGCCGCGACGACGAACTCGGTGCCCTGCTTGTCGTGCCAGCGCAGCAAAGGCATGCCGAAGCCAACGGAAAAACGCAGAACCTTGACGCCACAGCGACGCGCGACCCAGAAGTGGCCGAATTCGTGAAAAGTGACCAGCACCCCCAGCGCAACCAGGGTGCCGACAATCATATAGAGCGCGCTCATCTGTTTTCTCCACAATCCTGCCCGGGACAACCCTGGCTAAGGTACCGCAGTCTCAACGCCCGTGGCGCTTCAACCAATGGCCCGCCAGCTCACGAGCCCTGGCGTCAACGGTAAATACCGCATCGAGATCATCAAGCGAAACCACGGCCTCGAGATTCAAGACCTCCTCGATGATACTCGCGATCTCGAGGTAACGGACACGCCCATCGAGAAACGCTGCGACCGCCACTTCGTTGGCCGCGTTAAGCATGGCCGGGGCACTGTTGCCGGCCTCGGCCGCCTGGCGCGCCAGGCGCAGGCAAGGAAACCGCTGTTCATCGGGCGCCTGGAAATCCAGGCGGGCGATGGCAAACAGGTCCAGCGGCGCCACCCCCGAATCGATCCGCTCCGGCCAGGCCAACGCATTGGCGATCGGCGTGCGCATGTCCGGGTTCCCCAACTGGGCGAGGACCGAACCATCGACATAATCCACCAGGGAGTGGATCACGCTTTGTGGATGGATCACCACCTCGACCTGGGACGGCCGGGCATCGAACAGCCAGCAGGCCTCGATCAGCTCCAGCCCCTTGTTCATCATGCTGGCGGAGTCCACGGAGATCTTGCGTCCCATGGACCAGTTCGGATGGGCGCAAGCCTGCTCGGGCGAAACATGCACCAATTCTTCCAGGGGTGTCTGCCGGAATGGGCCGCCAGACGCTGTCAGAAGGATCCGCCGAACGCCGACCGCCCCCAGGCCGCGGGAAAAATCCTGCGGCATGCATTGGAAAATCGCATTGTGCTCGCTGTCGATGGGCAGCAGTACCGAGCCGCTTTTGCGCACCGCCTGCATGAACAGTGCACCGGACATGACCAGCGCTTCCTTGTTCGCCAGCAGGATTTTCTTGCCGGCCTCCACCGCCGCCAGCGTCGGACGCAAGCCCGCCGCCCCGACGATTGCCGCCATCACGGCGTCGACTTCAGGGTCGGAAGCCACCTGGCAAAGGCCCTCCTCGCCCACCAGCACATGAGTTTGCAGGCCAGCGGCGCGCAGGTCGTCCTGCAGCGCCCGCGCCACATCGGCATGTGGCACCACGGCAAAACGCGGCGTGTGGCGGATGCACAGCGCCAGCAGCTCGCTCAGGCGGGTGAAGCCACTGAGAGCGAATACCTGATAGCGCTCCGGATGGCGACCGATGACATCAAGAGTACTCAGTCCGATGGAGCCCGTGGCCCCCAGAACGGTAATCTGCTGAGGACGACTCACGGTGCCGCCATCCACAACAGCACGGCGAAGATCGGGATGGCGGCGGTCAGGCTGTCGATACGGTCCAGTACACCACCGTGGCCCGGCAGCAGGTTACTGCTGTCCTTGACCCCGGACTGACGCTTGAACATGCTTTCGGTCAGGTCGCCGACGACCGATACGAAAACCACCAGGGCCGCGCCGAACAGGCCCATCAGCAATTGCGCGACGGTCCAGTCCCGCACAAAACCGACCACAGCGGTAATGACCAGGCTCAGGGCCAGGCCACCGTAGACACCTTCCCAGCTTTTGCCCGGACTGACTTTCGGCGCCAGCTTGCGCTTGCCAAAGGCACGACCGGAGAAATAGGCGCCAACGTCAGCCCCCCAGACCAGCACCATCACCGCCATGATCTGCCAGTTGCCCAGTGCGCCCTGCTTGATCCAGATCAGCCCTTGCCAGGCCGGCAGCAGGATCAACAGGCCGATCATCAGCTTGGTCGCGGCATTGGCCCATTGGTGCGTAGTGCGTGGATAGGTCAGCACCAGGAAGGTTGCCGTCGCCCACCACAGCACTGCCGCCCCCAGCACCCACGGCGCGATGCCAGGCACGAGGTACATGATGAACAGCATGGCGGCGACCACTGCCGCGTAGATCATGCGCGCCGACTGCGCAGCAAAACCTGCCAGTCGCGCCCATTCCCAGGCGCCCAGCGTCACGACCAGGCCGATGAACAGGGCGAAGCCGGCTCCTTCAAGCAGGAAAAAGCCAGCCAAGGCGATGGGCAACAGGATCAGGGCGGTGATGATTCGTTGTTTGAGCATTAAACCCGGGCTCCAGCTTCGATCTGCTCGCTCGTTTTACCGAAACGACGCTGACGGGAAGCGAAATCGGCCAGCGCAGTGCGCATGGCTTCGTGTTTGAAGTCCGGCCAGAACAGGTCGGAGAAGTACAGCTCGGCGTAAGCCAGCTGCCAGAGCAGGAAATTGCTGATGCGATGTTCGCCACCGGTGCGGATGCACAGATCCGGCAACGGCAGGTCGCCGGTTGCCAGGCAGGTTTGCAACAGCTCGGGCGTGATGTCTTCGGGCCGCAGATGACCGGCCTGGACTTCCCGCGCCAGGCGCTGCGCCGCCTGGGCGATATCCCACTGACCGCCATAATTGGCGGCAATCTGCAGCACAAACCGATCGGCGCCAGCCGTGGCGGTCTCGGCTTCGCGCATCGCAGCCTGCAGTTCCGGATGAAAGCGCGAGCGATCACCGATGATCCGCAGACTGATCCTGTTCTCGTCGAGGCGCTTGGCTTCACGCCGCAACGCCTTGAGGAAAAGGTCCATCAAGGCGCTGACCTCGTCGGCCGGACGCTGCCAGTTTTCGCTGGAAAACGCGAACAGGGTGAGCACCTCGACCCCGGCCTCGGCGCACACTTCAATGACCGCCCGAACCGCGTCGACCCCGGCTTTATGCCCGGCGACACCGGGCATAAAGCGCTTCTTGGCCCAGCGGTTATTGCCGTCCATGATGATCGCCACATGGCGCGGTACCGCGAACGGCACGGCCTGCTTGGTCTTATCCATGAAAACGAGACCCTTATACGGCCATCAGGTCTTTTTCTTTCTCGTCCGTAGCCTTGCTGATCTGGGCCTCGGATTCTTTGGTCAGCTTATCGATATCAGCGATGGCACGACGCTCTTCGTCTTCACTGATTTCCTTGTCCTTGACCAGCTTCTTCAGCTCACCCAACGCGTCACGACGGATATTGCGCACGGCAACACGCGCGTCTTCCGCGGCGCTACGGGCCTGTTTCGTGAAGCCTTTGCGCGTTTCCTCGGTGAGGGCCGGCATCGGGATCAGCAGCAGCTCGCCCAGGTTGGTTGGGTTGAGGTTCAGACCGGCGCTCTGGATCGCCTTGTCTACCGCGGCGAGCATGTTGCGCTCGAAAGCCACGACCTGCAGGGTGCGCGAGTCTTTTACAGTGACGTTGGCGACGCTGCTCAGCGGCGTGTCAGTGCCGTAGTAAGGCACCATGACGCTGCCGAGGATGCTCGGGTGAGCCTTGCCGGTACGAATCTGGCCGAATGCGTGGCTCAGAGACTCCAGGGATTTCTGCATGCGCTCTTGAGCGTCTTTCTTGATGTCGTTGATCATTGCTTGCCTTCCTCGATCAGTGTTCCTTCGGCGCCACCGTGCACGATGTTGAGCAGGGCCCCGGGTTTGTTCATGTTGAAAACGCGCAGCGGCATCTTGTGGTCGCGGCACAGGCAGATAGCGGTCAGGTCCATGACACCCAGCTTGCGATCCAGCACTTCATCGTAGGTCAGATGATCGAACTTCTCGGCATGCGGGTCTTTGAACGGGTCAGCGGTGTACACGCCATCCACCTTGGTAGCCTTGAGCACGACATCGGCGTCGATCTCGATCGCTCGCAGGCACGCGGCCGAATCCGTGGTGAAGAACGGATTGCCGGTACCCGCGGCAAAAATCACCACCTCCTTGGAATTGAGGTGGCGCATGGCTTTGCGGCGATCGTAGTGATCGGTCACGCCAACCATGGAAATCGCCGACATCACGATCGCGGAGATATTGGCACGCTCCAGCGCGTCGCGCATAGCCAGGGCGTTCATCACAGTGGCCAGCATGCCCATGTGGTCGCCCGTGACCCGATCCATGCCCGCCGCGCTCAGCGCCGCGCCACGGAACAGGTTGCCGCCGCCGATGACCAGGCCGACCTGAACGCCGATCCCGACCAACTGGCCCACTTCCAGGGCCATGCGGTCCAGCACTTTCGGGTCGATCCCGAACTCTTCCGAGCCCATCAGGGCCTCGCCGCTAAGCTTGAGTAGAATGCGTTTATAGCGAGCCTGATAACCACTGCCCTGCTGAGCCATTGCGAATCTCTCCTGCGGCGTATTTTTCAAAAAATTCTGTTGCGGGCTGTTTGCAGCCTGCGTTCACTCTAGCTTGACGCTGACACAGCGCCATCGGAACACGGCTTTGTAAGCCAGTTCCGACAGGAAACCAATATAAATCGGCATCCTTATCCGAAAAGAGGCTGCGCGCGTGAGCGGGCAGCCTCTTCAGGGCGACAGTTATACAAACTGTCTTATTGCTTGCTGGCAGCCAGCTGAGCAGCCACTTCTTCAGCGAAGTTGTCTACTGGTTTCTCGATGCCTTCGCCCACTTTGAAGTAGGTGAAGGAAACGATTTCAGCGCCGCCCTTCTTGGCCAGTTCACCGACCTTGATTTCAGGGTTCTTGACGAACGCCTGCTCAACCAGGCTGGCTTCAGCCAGGAATTTGGTGATACGACCGGCAACCATTTTTTCAACGATTTCGGCTGGCTTGCCTTTGATCTTGTCTTCGTTGAGCTGCATGAACACAGCTTTTTCACGCTCGATGGCGTCAGCGGAAACTTCCGACGGCAGCAGGAACTCAGGGTTGCTGGCAGCGACGTGCATTGCGATGTCTTTGGCCAGCTCGACGTTGCCGCCTTTGAGGGCCACAACAACACCGATCTTGTTGCCGTGCAGGTAAGAACCGACAACATCGCCTTCGACGCGAACCAGACGACGGATGTTGACGTTTTCGCCTACTTTGGCAACCAGGGCTTCACGAGCCGATTCCTGAGCGGCGATCAGCGGAGCTGCGTCGGTCAGTTTGTCGGCGAATGCTTTTTCGACGCTGGCGGCAACGAATGCCTTGAAGTCGTCTTGCAGGGCCAGGAAGTCGGTCTGCGAGTTGACTTCGATGATAACGGCAGCTTTACCGTCATCCTTGATGCCGATCGCGCCTTCAGCGGCAATGTTGCCGGCTTTCTTGGCAGCCTTGATGGCGCCCGAAGCGCGCATGTCATCAATGGCTTTCTCGATGTCGCCGCCAGCCTTGGTCAAGGCTTTCTTGCAGTCCATCATGCCTTCGCCGGTACGCTCGCGCAGTTCTTTGACCAACGCTGCAGTAATCTCTGCCATTTCAAAATCCTCTTGGATAGGTTTTCAACCATTCCACCCGACCGAACGGGCGATCAATTCTTCCTGAAAAACCACTGCTTATAGACTGCGGCAGGTTACAAACAGGTAGCTGCGCTGGCGACAAGTGGTTTTCGAGGTGGCAAAAAGGGGGCCAAGCCCCCTTTTTGCTTACTGAGTCAACGCCAGGGCGTCAATTACTCAGCGGCTGCTGCCGGAGCTTCTTCAGCGAAGACTTCGGTGCCGCCATTTACATTGTTGCGACCACGGATGACAGCGTCAGCCATCGAACCCATGTACAGCTGGATGGCGCGGATGGCGTCATCGTTGCCTGGGATGATGTAGTCAACGCCTTCCGGGCTGCTGTTGGTATCGACAACGCCGATGACCGGGATACCCAGCTTGTTGGCTTCGGTGATCGCGATGCGCTCGTGGTCAACGTCGATCACGAACAGCGCGTCAGGCAGACCGCCCATGTCCTTGATACCGCCCAGGGAGCGGTCCAGCTTCTCAAGATCACGAGTGCGCATCAGCGCTTCTTTCTTGGTCAGCTTGGCGAAAGTACCGTCTTCGGACTGGACTTCAAGGTCACGCAGACGCTTGATGGAAGCGCGAATGGTCTTGAAGTTGGTCAGCATGCCGCCCAACCAGCGGTGATCGACGTACGGCGAACCGCAACGTGCTGCTTCTTCAGCAACGATCTTGCCAGCGGAACGCTTGGTGCCGACGAACAGAATCTTGTTTTTGCCCTGGGCCAGGCGCTCTACGAAGGTCAGTGCTTCGTTGAACATCGGCAGGGTTTTTTCAAGGTTGATGATGTGGATCTTGTTGCGCGCGCCGAAAATGTACTTGCCCATTTTCGGGTTCCAGTAACGGGTCTGGTGGCCGAAGTGCACACCGGCCTTCAGCATATCGCGCATGTTGACTTGGGACATGATAGTTCCTTGGTAAGTCGGGTTTGGCCTCCACGTATCCCAATGACCAACCAGCGACTGTAAAAGCCGAAGGCACCCAGGTCATCGTGTCGACACGTGTGTGGATTTAAGCTTACGGGGTCATCCCCGGAAAGCGGCGCATTTTATACCACAGCAAGGATTAAAACGAAACCCGGATTCTGAAAACCTGGCGAAGCGCTTGCACGCCGCCCGTTCATTGCCCAGGAATACGCACCCTTATAGAGAGAAGCGATGCACGCGGGCGCGGATTTGCGCTGATCGTCTGGTAGAATCGCCTTTTTCAGGGCCGCAACGACATCATCCGCCGCCCATTTCGTTTTGAACAGCGCCGTCGGGCGCAGAGAGAGCCTGTATGACCGTCACCCTCAAGACTCCCGAGGACATCGCCAAAATGCGTGTCGCCGGCAAACTCGCCGCCGAAGTGCTGGAAATGATCGCCGACTACGTCAAGCCGGGCGTCACCACCGAAGAGCTGGACCGCATCTGCCACGATTACATCGTCAACGAGCAGAAAGCCATCCCGGCTCCGCTCAACTATAAAGGCTTCCCGAAGTCGATCTGCACCTCGATCAACCACGTGGTCTGCCACGGCATCCCCAACGAGAAACCGTTGAAGGATGGTGACACCCTGAACATCGACGTCACCGTCATCAAGGATGGCTACCACGGCGATACCAGCCGCATGTTCCACGTCGGCAACGTACCGGAGTGGGCCGAGCGCCTGTCCAAGGTCACCCAGGAATGCATGTACATGGCCATCGAACTGGTGAAGCCGGGCTGCCGCCTGGGTGACATCGGCGAAGTGATCCAGAAGCATGCGCAGAAAAACGGTTTTTCGGTGGTGCGTGAGTTCTGCGGCCACGGCATCGGCAAGGTGTTCCACGAAGAACCGCAGATCCTCCACTACGGCCGCGCCGGTACCGGCATGGAACTGCAGGCGGGCATGACCTTCACCATCGAACCGATGATCAACCAGGGCCGCGCCGACACCAAGGTCCTTGGCGATGGCTGGACCGCCATCACCAAGGACCGCAAGCTGTCGGCGCAGTGGGAGCACACGCTGCTGGTCACCGAGACTGGCTACGAGATCTTCACCCTGCGCAGCGATGACACCATTCCCCGTGTTTCCGCCTGATCAGAACCCAGCCTGACCGATCCGATAGATATAGATAGAAAGGAAAGCCATTCGATGCCGCAGGTGGATCCCGAACTCTTCGACCGCGGCCAGTTCCAGGCTGAACTGGCCCTGAAGGCAAGCCCCATCTCGGCATTCAAGAAGGCGATCCGCCAGGCCCACGAAGTGCTCGACCAGCGCTTTCGCAGTGGCCGCGATATTCGTCGGCTGATCGAGGACCGCGCCTGGTTCGTCGACAACATCCTGCAAAAGGCCTGGGAGCAGTTCAACTGGAGCGAGGACGCCGACATCGCCCTGGTGGCCGTGGGTGGCTACGGGCGCGGCGAACTGCACCCCTACTCCGATATCGATCTGCTGATCCTGCTGGAGAGCGCCGACCACGAGATTTTTCGTGATTCCATCGAGCGCTTCCTCACGCTGCTGTGGGACATCGGCCTGGAAGTCGGCCAGAGCGTGCGTTCGGTGCAGGAATGCGCCGACGAGGCCCGCGCCGACCTCACGGTGATCACCAACCTGATGGAAAGCCGCACCATCGCCGGCCCCGAGCGCTTGCGCCAGCGCATGCTCGACGTCACCAGCACGGCGCACATGTGGCCAAGCAAGGACTTCTTCCTGGCCAAGCGCGCCGAGCAGAAGGCTCGCCATCACAAGTACAACGATACCGAGTACAACCTGGAACCCAACGTCAAAGGCTCGCCGGGCGGGCTGCGGGACATCCAGACCATCCTGTGGGTCGCCCGTCGCCAGTACGGCACGCTGAACCTGCGCGCACTGGCCGGCGAAGGCTTCCTGGTGGAAAGCGAGAACGCCCTGCTGGCCTCGTCCCAGGAATTCCTCTGGAAGGTCCGCTACGCGTTGCACATGCTCGCAGGGCGCTCCGAGGATCGCCTGCTGTTCGATCACCAGCGCTCCATCGCCGGCCTGCTGGGTTTCGAAGGCCAGGACGCCAAGCAGTCCATCGAAAACTTCATGCAGCAGTACTACCGCGTGGTGATGAGCATCGCCCAGCTCAGCGAACTGATCATCCAGCACTTCGAGGAAGTCATCCTCGCGCCGGAAGACGAGGCGCCGCCGCAGCCGATCAATTCCCGGTTCCAGTTGCACGACGGCTACATCGAGGCGCGCCACGCCAACGTGTTTCGCCGCACGCCGTTCGCCATGCTCGAGATTTTCGTGCTCATGGCCCAGCAGCCGGAAATCAAGGGCGTGCGCGCCGACACCATCCGCCTGCTGCGGGAAAACCGTCACCTGATCGATGACGACTTCCGCCACGATATTCGCAACACCAGCCTGTTCATCGAACTGTTCAAGTGCAAGATCGGCGTGCACCGCAACCTGCGGCGCATGAACCGCTATGGGATCCTCGGGCGTTACCTGCCGGAGTTCGGCTACATCGTCGGGCAGATGCAGCACGACCTGTTCCACATCTATACGGTCGATGCGCACACGCTGAACCTGATCAAACACCTGCGCAAGTTGCAGTACACCCAGGTGTCGGAGAAATTCCCGCTGGCCAGCAAGCTCATGGCCAAGCTGCCCAAGCCTGAGCTGATCTACATGGCGGGGCTGTATCACGACATCGGCAAGGGCCGCCAAGGCGACCATTCGGAGATTGGCGCGGTGGATGCCGAGGCGTTCTGCCAGCGGCACCAGTTGCCGGTGTGGGACAGCCGGCTGATCGTCTGGCTGGTGCAGAACCACCTGGTGATGTCGACCACCGCCCAGCGCAAGGACTTGTCCGACCCGCAGGTGATCCACGACTTTGCCCAGGCGGTGGGCGATGAAACCCGCCTGGATTATCTCTACGTGCTGACCGTGGCCGACATCAACGCCACCAACCCGACCCTGTGGAATTCCTGGCGCGCCAGCCTGTTGCGCCAGTTGTACACCGAGACCAAGCGTGCCCTGCGCCGTGGTCTGGAAAACCCGGTGGATCGCGAAGAACAGATCCGCCGCACCCAGAGCGCGGCCCTGGACATCCTGGTACGCGGCGGCACCGATCCGGATGATGTCGAGCAACTCTGGTCGCAACTGGGCGATGACTACTTCCTGCGCCATACCGCCGGCGATGTGGCCTGGCACACCGATGCGATCCTCCAGCAGCCGGCCGATGGCGGTCCGCTGGTATTGATCAAGGAAACCACCCAGCGCGAATTCGAGGGCGGTACGCAGATCTTCATCTACGCCCCGGACCAGCACGATTTCTTCGCCGTGACCGTGGCGGCGATGGACCAGCTCAACCTCAACATCCATGACGCCCGAGTCATCACGTCCAGCAGCCAGTTCACCCTCGACACCTACATCGTGCTCGACACTGACGGCGACTCGATCGGCGACAACCCGGCGCGGGTCAAGCAGATTCGCGACGGTCTCACCGAAGCCCTGCGCAACCCGGCGGACTACCCGACCATCATCCAGCGCCGGGTACCGCGCCAGCTCAAGCATTTCGCCTTTGCGCCGCAGGTAACGATCCACAACGACGCACAGCGCCAGGTCACCGTGCTGGAACTCAGCGCGCCGGACCGCCCGGGCCTGCTGGCGCGGGTCGGCCATATTTTCCTGGAATTCGATCTGTCGCTGCAGAACGCCAAGATCGCGACCCTCGGCGAGCGGGTGGAAGACGTATTCTTCATCACCGACGCCCATAACCAGCCGCTGTCCGACCCGCAGCTGTGCAGCCGTTTGCAGGAAGCGATCGTGCGGCACCTGAGCGTCAACCAGGAACCCGACATCAACCTGACGCGCATCAGCATCTGAACGAACATATTCCCCCTGTGGGAGCGAGCCCGCTCGCGAAAGCCGCGGATCAGTCAATGATTTTGTCGACTGACACAGCGTATTCGCGAGCAGGCTCGCTCCCACAAGGGGCAGTGCCCACATTGAACGAGGCCCCCGATGAACAACGCCCTGTCCCAGCTCCAGCCCTACCCGTTCGAGAAGCTTCGCGCCTTGCTCGGCAGCGTCACGCCCAATCCAGACAAGCGCCCGATCGCGTTGTCCATCGGCGAACCCAAGCATCGCTCGCCCGCTTTTGTGGCTGAAGCCCTGGCCGGCAATCTGGAAAAAATGGCGGTGTACCCGACCACCCTTGGCATCCCCGAGCTGCGCGAAGCCATCACCGGTTGGTGCGAGCGGCGCTTCAACGTGCCAGACGGCTGGCTCGATCCGGCGCGCCATGTGCTGCCGGTCAACGGCACCCGTGAAGCCTTGTTCGCCTTCACCCAGACCGTGGTCAATCGTGGCGATGACGCCCTTGTCGTCAGCCCGAACCCCTTCTATCAGATCTACGAAGGCGCAGCGTTCCTGGCCGGGGCCAAGCCACACTACCTGCCATGCCTGGACACGAACGGCTTCAACCCGGATTTCGATGCCGTCTCGCCGGACATCTGGAAACGCTGCCAGATCCTGTTCCTCTGCTCCCCGGGAAATCCGACCGGCACCTTGATTCCGGTGGACGTGCTGAAGAAGCTCATCGCCCTGGCTGACGAGCACGACTTCGTCATCGCCGCGGACGAGTGCTACAGCGAGCTCTACTTCGACGAACAGACCCCGCCGCCAGGCCTGCTCAGCGCCTGCGTCGAACTGGGTCGCAAGGACTTCAAGCGCTGCGTGGTGTTCCACAGCCTGTCCAAGCGCTCCAACCTGCCGGGCCTGCGCTCCGGTTTCGTTGCTGGCGACGCCGACATCCTCAAGGGCTTTTTGCTCTACCGCACCTATCACGGTTGCGCGATGCCGGTTCAGACCCAATTGGCGAGCATTGCCGCGTGGAACGACGAAGTGCACGTCCGGGCCAACCGCGCGCTGTACCGGGAAAAATTCGACGCGGTGCTGGAAATCCTCAGCCCGGTGCTCGACGTGCAACGCCCCGACGGCAGCTTCTACCTGTGGCCGGACGTGGCCGGCGACGACGCGGCATTCTGCCGTGACTTGTTCGAACAGGAACACGTGACGGTCGTCCCAGGCTCGTACCTGTCGCGCGATGTGGATGGCGTCAACCCCGGCGCCGGTCGCGTGCGCATGGCCCTGGTCGCGCCATTGGCCGAATGCGTGGAAGCGGCGGAACGAATCCGCGCATTCATCCAGCGCCGGGGTTGATGGCTCTATCGAGCCGAAACGGACCGCTGTCGTGGCGAGGGAGCTTGCTCCCGCCGGGCTGCGCAGCGGCCCCAATCGCAGCATCCGCACCAATGAAGTCACCGCAAAAAAAATCCTGTACAAATGCTCAGTAACGCCTGGGTTGCGCAATGCACCTATTTAGGTACACTCCGTTCATGGTTGATATCCCTCCGATACTGCACGTACGTTTCTTCCGCACAGACGCTGGGAATGAACCCGTTCGCGAGTGGCTGACTGACCTCCCCCGCGAGCACCGACGGAGGATCGGGACTGATATCAAGACCGTTCAGATTGGTTGGCCGATAGGCATGCCGGTGGTTCGCAAGCTGGACACTGGATTATGGGAGGTTAGGATTGACCTTGGCGACACCATTGCTCGCATGCTTTTCACCGTAGTGGGCTCCGACATGGTTCTGCTTCACGGCTTCATCAAGAAAAGTCAGAAAACCCCGCCCACCGACCTGACAACCGCCAAGCAGCGCAAAGCAAGACTATGAGGCACCGTAAATGAACAAGCATATTGGATCTGATTTTGACGACTTTCTGGTCGAGCAAGGCATCGCCGAAGAAGTTTCCGCAGCTGCGCTCAAACGCGTTATTGCCTGGCAGATTGCCGAAGCAATGAAGCTTCAGAAAGTGACCAAAAAGGCCTTGGCACAGCGGATGCACACCAGTCGCACTGCCGTTGACCGTGCACTGGATCAGAACGATGCGGGAATGACTCTCGCAACGCTAGCCAGCGCAGCGCGTGCGCTGGGTCAGAGGGTGGAGGTTCGGCTGGTTCCTGAGCGGGAAGAGGCTCACGCATAAGCGCTGTCGTGGCAAGGGAGCAAGTTCCCTCGCCACAGAGCCGTCGCTTCGACGGGACTTTTTTGTTCGGCTTTCGATTTATCGCGAGCAAGCTCGCTCCCACAGTGGTCGGGTGTTGTTCACAAACCTGTGCTCAATACTAAATCTCCTGTGGGAGCGAGCCTGCTCGCGATGAGGCGGGCATTCACTGCATCAAATCCAAGGCTCTACCCGTCCCAGTATTTATTTACCCAACCCCAAATTCGCCTCCGCCAGATCCAGCTCCGCCAGCACCTCACGCAACACATCATCGCCAATCTGGTGCTGGCGACTGAGGCGATACAGCTCCAACCGCTGCGCTCGGTACGCCTTCAAACGCAATCGGCGCTCCAGCAGGTCCATTTCGAACGCCAGCGCCTGGGCTTCGGCCGAGTCGTTGAATACCTCAAGCTGATGACGATACTCGGACATCAGCCGCGCCTTGACCTCCGTCGCCAGCGCCGCCGTGGCCGCGTCAGGCGCGGCTGTCTCGGCCGGTTCCTCCACTTCCAAGGCATGAATCGCCGCTTCAGCGGTTTTACGCCAGGCCTCACGGACTTCGTTGCGGCGCTTGTCGTCCGGCCCCTTCTCGACGCCGCGCAACAGCAGGGGCAAAGCGATGCAAGCGGCGACCAGTGACAGCAGAATCACCCCCGCAGCGATGAAAATCAGCAAGTCGCGCTCAGGAAACGCCTCCCCCGCCTCCAACAGCAACGGCACCGACATCACGCCCGCCAGCGTTACCGCCCCGCGCACGCCGCCAAACGTCAGCAACCAGCAAGAGCGCGCGTTCGGCACCAGGGTCAACTCGCCCTTGCCGCGCCAGCGGCGCAACAGCCCGGACAAGCGCCAAATGCTTTGCACCCAGACAAAACGCAACACCAGCAGCACCAGGAAAATCGCCACCACATCCAGGCAGCGGTAGAACAACATCGGCCACAACGTGGTCTCGTGGCTGGTCACGGCTTTGATGATGTCCGGCAGTTGCAAGCCCAGCAGCAGGAAAATCAAGCCATTGAAGGCAAATTCCAACAGCGCCCAGACACTGCGATTGAGCAGCCGCGTGCCGGTCTGGCGCGGCAGCAGGTCAAGCCAGCTCTGCATCATCCCAGCCGCCACCGCCGAGAGAATGCCCGAGGCACCCAGGCGTTCAGCCAGCACATAAGCGGCAAACGGCAGCAACAACATGAACACCACATGGGTAGCGGGATCGTCCCAGCCCCGGGCGATCATCCATGCCCGCAAGCGTCCCACCAGCCAACTCAGGGCCACGCCTACCAGCAGGCCACCGACAGCGACCAGGACAAAAGTCAGGCTGGCACTGGCCAGGGAGAACACCCCGGTGATGGCCGCTGCCACAGCGAACTTGAAAGTCACCAGGCCCGACGCATCGTTCATCAGTGCCTCGCCCTGGAGCATGTGCATCAACGGCGCGGGCAAGCGGTCCCGGGCGATCGCCGACACCGCCACCGCGTCGGTCGGCGACAGCACCGCCGCCAGGGCGAAGGCCACCGGCAACGGGATGCTCGGCAATAACCAATGAATGAAATAACCCGCGCCGACCACCGTGAACAACACCAGCCCGACCGCCAGCGTCAGGACCGGCCCGCGCAGGCGCCACAGCTCGCGCTTGGGCATGCGCCAGCCGTCGGAGAATAACAACGGCGGGAGGAACAGAAACAGGAACAACTCGGGATCAAGCGCCACATGCAGCCCCAGCGATGGCCAGGCCAGCACGGCGCCGGCAGCGATCTGCACCAGGGGCAACGGCAGCGGGATCAATCGTCCGACCAGGCGCGAGACGCCCACCAGCATCAACAGGATCAGGACGGTATAGGCGCTTTGCATAACAACTTTCCAGTGACAGCCACACACATCCGGCAACAGCTTGCCGTTGAAGTGCCATATTAACCGCTTAGCATTGGCCTGGCCGTTACACCTATGTCGCAATCCACCTGCTGTGGGAGCGAGCCTGCTCGCGAAGGCGCTCGGTCAGTCATATTGCCGTCGACGGAATAACCGCTATCGCGAGCAGGCTCGCTCCCACAGGTTCGAAGATGCATGACGATCTGGGCCGCCGCGAAACCGTCCGGTCATGGCATAATCCTTCACCTTTTATTTCCAGCACCTGCAAAGGGGGCAGTTCCTTGACCGATTCAAGCAAAACGTTGCACCTTTTCGGCATCAAAGCCTGCGACACGATGAAAAAGGCCCGCACCTGGCTCGATGAACACGCGGTGCATTATGACTTTCACGATTACAAGACTGCCGGCATCGACCGTGAGCACCTGGCCCAATGGTGCAACGAGCATGGCTGGCAAGTGGTGTTGAACCGTGCCGGTACGACCTTTCGCAAACTCGACGACGAACGCAAAGCCGATCTCGACCAGACGAAAGCCATCGAACTGATGCTCGCCCAACCCTCGATGATCAAGCGCCCGGTGCTCGATCTCGGTGACCGAACCCTGATTGGCTTCAAGCCAGATATCTATGCGGCAGAGATCAAGTAAGCCTGCCCAGTCCATTTTGTTGAGGTAATTTTCATGTCCACTACCCTGTTCAGCCTGGCCTTCGGTGTAGGCACTCAAAACCGTGAAGGCGCCTGGCTGGAAGTCTTCTACGCCCAACCGCTGCTCAACCCGTCGGCCGAGATCGTTGCCGCCATCGCGCCGATCCTTGGCTACAGCGAAGGCAACCAGGCCATCACGTTCACCACGGCCCAGGCCTCGCAACTGGCTGAAGCGCTGCGCAACGTCGACGCCGCGCAAGCCAAGCTGCTGACCCGCCTGGCTGAAAGCCACAAGCCGCTGGTCGCCACGCTGCTGGCCGAAGATGCGCAACTGACCTCCACGCCCGAGGCGTACCTCAAACTGCACCTGCTGTCCCATCGCCTGGTCAAGCCCCACGGCTTGAACCTGGCCGGCATTTTCCCACTGCTGCCGAACGTGGCCTGGACCAGCCAGGGCGCGATCGACCTGGCCGAACTGGCCGAGCACCAGCTCGAAGCCCGTCTGCGTGGCGAGTTGCTGGAAGTGTTCTCGGTGGACAAATTCCCGAAGATGACCGACTACGTGGTTCCGGCCGGCGTGCGTATCGCCGACGCCGCGCGCCTGCGCCTGGGCGCCTATGTGGGCGAAGGCACCACGGTGATGCACGAAGGTTTTGTCAACTTCAACGCCGGTACCGAAGGGCCGGGGATGATCGAAGGCCGGGTCTCGGCGGGTGTGTTCGTCGGCAAGGGCTCGGACCTGGGCGGCGGTTGCTCGACCATGGGCACCCTGTCGGGTGGTGGCAACATCGTGATCAAGGTTGGCGAAGGTTGCCTGATCGGCGCCAACGCCGGCATCGGCATTCCGCTGGGCGATCGCAACACCGTGGAGTCGGGCCTGTACGTGACGGCAGGCACCAAGGTTGCGCTGCTGGATGAGAACAACCAATTGGTCAAAGTGGTCAAGGCTCGCGACCTGGCCGGCCAGCCGGACCTGCTGTTCCGTCGCAACTCCGAGACCGGCGCAGTGGAATGCAAGACCCACAAGTCGGCCATCGAGCTGAACGAAGCACTGCACGCGCATAACTGAACCGCTTCACACCTCACCTGTGGGAGCAATCTTGCTCCCGCAGGGTCCGGCGTAACTCCAGCAGGGCCCGAAAGCATGTTGATTCCATCCCCCTGGCGTGCCGATTTTCCGGCCCTCGCCGCCCTGCAACGGCAAGGCCAGACCTATCTGGACAACGCCGCCACCACACAGAAACCCCAAGCCCTGCTGGACGCTCTGGCGCATTACTACGCCAACGGCGCGGCCAACGTGCACCGGGCGCAGCATCTGCCCGGCGCACTGGCCACCCAGGCGTTCGAGGACAGCCGACTCAAGGTTTCCCAGTGGCTCAATGCGGGAAATTGCGGACAGATCGTTTTTACCCACGGCGCCACGTCGGCGCTGAACCTGCTGGCCTATGGGCTGGAAAACCTGTTCAACCCGGGCGATGAGATTGTCATCAGCGCCCTCGAACATCACGCCAACCTGCTGCCGTGGCAGCAACTGGCCGAGCGCCGCTCGCTGGCGCTGGTGGTGCTGCCCCTGGATGCCGACGGGGTGATCGATACAGAGGCCGCCACCAGGCTGATCGGTCCGCGCACCCGCCTGCTGGCGGTGAGCCAGTTGTCCAACGTGCTTGGCACCTGGCAACCGGTGCCGGCGTTGCTGGCGATGGCCAAGGCGCAAGGTGCGCTGACGGTGGTCGATGGCGCACAGGGCGTGGTCCACGGTCGCCATGATGTGGAGGCGCTGGGCTGCGACTTCTATGTTTTTTCCAGCCACAAGCTTTACGGTCCCGAAGGCCTGGGCGTGCTGTTCGGCCGTACCGACGCCCTCGCTCGACTGCGTCATTGGCAGTTCGGCGGCGAAATGGTGCAAACGGCTGATTACCACAGCGCCACGTTCCGCCCGGCGCCGTTGGGTTTCGAAGCCGGCACGCCGCCCACCGCCAGCGTGATCGGCCTGGGAGCGACGCTCGACTATCTGTCCGATCTCGACGGGCAGGCGGTTATCGACCATGAAACCGCGCTGCACGATTATCTGCTTCACGGCCTGCTGGCGCGCAACGGCGTGCGGCTGGTGGGCAACCCACAACTGGCGCTGGTCAGCTTCGGCGTCGAAGGCGTTCATAACGCTGATCTGGCGCATCTGTTGACCGAGCAAGGCATTGCCGTGCGCGCCGGGCATCACTGTGCGATGCCGCTGTTCAAGCAATTGAAGCTTTCCGGGGCGATTCGTGTGTCGCTGGCGCTGTACAACGACTCCGCCGATATCGAACGGTTCTTCGAGGCGCTGGATCAGGCCCTGGAGATGCTGCGATGAGCCTGCCTGCCGATGCCGCTGCGGCATTGCGGATTTTCCAGGACGCCTCCGGCTGGGAGCAACGCGCCCGGCTGCTGATGCAGTGGGGGGATCGCTCGCCACCGCTGAGCGATGCAGACAAGTGCGAGGCCAACCTCGTCAACGGCTGTGAAAGCCAGGTATGGCTGGTGGGTCGGCTGCATGATGGGCACTGGCAGTTTTCCGCCAGCAGCGATGCGCGCTTGATACGCGGGTTGGTGGCGTTGTTGCTGGCGCGGGTCAACGGGTTGTCGGCTGAGGATTTGCGCCAGGTCGACTTGCCGGACTGGTTCAATCAGTTGGGGTTGTCACGGCAGTTGTCGCCCTCGCGCAGCAATGGCTTGAATGCGGTGCTGAAGCGGATGCGCGAGCTGGCTGGATAACCGCCAAAAAGCATCGCGAGCAAGCTCGCTCCCACAGGGGCTCAGGATATACGCAATACTGTATTCAGCCCGATCCAATGTGGGAGCGAGCTTGCTCGCGATGAGGCCATCAGCCCCACCTTCAAACCTCAGGCTTAAGCCGGTCCGCCGGCCGCCGCACACCCGCGACGATCTTGTCCACAGCCTTGGTCGCCGCGACCATGCCGAACGTCGCGGTGACCATCATCACCGCGCCAAACCCGCCAGCGCAGTCGAGCTTGACGCCGTCGCCGACAAAACTCTTCTGCAGGCAGATGCTGCCGTCCGGTTTCGGATAGCGCAATTGCTCGGTGGAGAACACGCAGGGCACGCTGTAATGACGGGTCACGGTGCGCGAGAAACCGTAGTCGCGGCGCAAGGTGGAGCGCACCTTGGAGGCCAGCGGATCGTTGAACGTACGGTTGAGGTCGCAGACCTGGATCAGCGTCGGGTCGATCTGCCCGCCTGCGCCGCCGGTAGTGATGATCTGAATCTTGCGGCGCTTGCACCACGCGATCAACGCAGCCTTGGCGTTGACGCTGTCGATGCAGTCGATCACGCAGTCGATGTTCGGCGTGATGTACTCGGCCATGGTGTCGCGGGTGACAAAGTCGGCCACCGCATGCACGGTGCAATCGGGGTTGATCCTCCGCAGCCGCTCGGCCATCACCTCGACCTTGGGCTTGCCGACAGTGCTGTCCAGGGCGTGCAACTGACGGTTTGCGTTGCTGACGCAGACGTCATCCAGGTCGAATAGCGAAATCTCGCCCACGCCACAACGGGCAATGGCTTCCGCCGCCCAGGAACCAACGCCGCCGACGCCGACAATCGCCACATGCGCCGCCCGCAGGCGCTCCAGGCCTTCGATGCCATACAAACGGGCGATGCCGGCGAACCGTGGATCTTCTGTACTCATGACCATTACCCCAAAAACCGGCGCGCATTATAGGGCTTTGCCGTGGTAATTCGAGCCGTTCGCAAAATGAAACTCCATCCTCCTTATCCTCCTTGTGGGAGCGAGCTTGCTCGCGATGGCGTCAGTCCAGCAATAGAGTATCGACTGATCCGCCGCCATCGCGAGCAAGCTCGCTCCCACAGGATTTGTGCTCCTCCTGTCCCGCAGCAAGGGCCCATGACGATCGTTTTGCTATAAGATAACCGCCATTTTGCGCGAACCAGCCCGCGCCAGCACTAGCCTTGCGTCCACACTATATTCCGGAGTTTCCATGACGGCCCACGCCGACCTCTCGCCGACCCTGCAACTCGCCTGCGACCTGATCCGCCGTCCGTCCGTGACGCCGGTGGATGCCGATTGCCAGAAACTGATGATGCAGCGCCTGGGCGACGCCGGTTTCAAGCTCGAACCCATGCGTATCGAGGATGTGGATAACTTCTGGGCCAGCCATGGCAAGCATGACGGTCCGGTTTTGTGCTTCGCCGGTCACACCGATGTGGTCCCGACGGGTCCGGTACAGGCCTGGCAGCTCGACCCGTTCGATGCGGTCATCGACGAACAGGGCATGCTCTGCGGCCGTGGCGCGGCGGACATGAAAGGCAGCCTGGCGGCGATGGTAGTGGCGGCCGAACGGTTCGTCGCCGACTACCCGGATCACCAGGGCTCGATCACCTTCCTGATCACCAGCGACGAAGAGGGCCCGGCCCACCATGGCACCAAAGCCGTGGTCGAGCGCCTCAAGGCCCGCCAGGAACGCCTGGACTGGTGCATCGTCGGCGAACCATCGAGCACCACGCTGGTGGGTGATGTGGTGAAGAATGGCCGTCGCGGCTCCCTCGGCGCAAAACTGACGGTGCGCGGCAAGCAAGGCCACGTGGCTTATCCACACCTGGCGAAGAACCCGATCCACCTGGCCGCGCCTGCCCTGGCCGAATTGGCCGCCGAGCACTGGGATCACGGCAACGATTTCTTCCCGCCGACCAGTTTCCAGATCTCCAACCTCAACTCCGGCACCGGCGCGACCAACGTGATCCCCGGTGACCTGGAAGCCGTGTTCAATTTCCGCTTCTCCACCGAGTCCACCGTCGAAGGCCTGCAGCAGCGGGTCGCCGACATCCTCGACAAGCATCAACTGGACTGGAACATCGACTGGGCGTTGTCCGGCCTGCCATTCCTCACCGAGCCGGGCGCACTGCTCGACGCCGTGTCGTCGAGCATCAAGGACGTCACCGGCCGCGAGACCAAGGCCTCCACCAGCGGCGGCACCTCCGACGGTCGCTTCATCGCGACCATGGGCACTCAAGTGGTTGAGCTGGGGCCGGTCAACGCGACGATCCACCAGGTCAACGAACGCGTGCTGGCCGCCGATCTCGACGTGCTGACCGAGATCTACTACAAGACGCTCATCAAGTTGCTCGCCTGATGCTCGCCTGCCCGATCTGCAATGAACCCTTGAATGCGGTGGAGAACGGCGTGGCATGCCCCGCCGGGCATCGTTTCGACCGCGCGCGCCAGGGTTACCTGAACCTGCTGCCGGTGCAGCACAAGAACAGCCGCGACCCTGGCGACAATCAGGCGATGGTCGAGGCCCGCCGCGATTTCCTCAACGCTGGCCATTACGCCCCGGTCGCCCGGCGCCTGGCTGAACTGGCCGCCGAACGTGCGCCCGGACGCTGGCTGGACATTGGCTGTGGCGAAGGTTATTACACCGCGCAACTCGCCGACGCCCTGCCCGACGCCGATGGCTACGCCCTGGATATTTCCCGCGAAGCCGTCAAGCGCGCCTGCAGACGCAACCCCCAACTGACCTGGTTGATCGCCAGCATGGCGCGGGTGCCGCTGGCGGACGGCTGCTGCCAGTTCCTCGCCAGCGTGTTCAGCCCGTTGGACTGGCAGGAGGCCAAGCGCCTGCTCAGCCCCGGCGGCGGCTTGATGAAAGTCGGGCCTACCAGCGGCCACCTGATGGAGCTGCGCGAGCGGCTGTATGACGAGGTTCGCGAATACACCGATGACAAACACCTGGCCCTGGTGCCGTCGGGGATGGCGCTGGATCACAGTGAAACCCTTGAGTTCAAGCTCACGCTCGACAACAGCCAGGATCGCGCCAATCTGCTGGCGATGACGCCCCACGGCTGGCGCGCCAGCGCCGAACGCCGCGCCAGCGTGATCGAGCAGGCCGAGCCGTTCGAGGTGAGCGTGTCGATGCGCTACGATTATTTCGTTCTTCAGTAACCTTTTTATTCCGGGCCTCGGACAACTGTCCGGGGCCAGTTAAATCCGCGAATGGATTTTTCGAGACCGCAGTGAGGACATCCATGCGCCAACCCGATATCGAGATTTACCTCAAGGACGCCGACGTCGACCACAAGGCGATCGCCGCCTGGCTCGGCCAGGCCCTCGGCCCGTGCAGCGACTGGGTGCAGAAAGGTCAGACGTACAAGTGCAAGGCCGGCGACATCCCCGTGACCTGGTTGCCCAAGGCTGTAGGCAAATGGAACAGCCTGTACCTGGAAAGTGACCAGACCCCGTGGGAAGACGACATCGCCTGCGCCCGCGCCGCCTTCGCCGCGCTGAACGTCGAAGTGCGCTGCGCGCCGGGGTCGTGGGTGGAGGAAGAAGGCGAGGATTCGGCGGATCGCTGGATGCGCATCAGCGCCGATGGGGAAGAAGAGATTACCTGGAAGACGGCGTAAGGCTGGCTTCTGATCAACGGTGATCCCTTGTGGGAGCGAGCCTGCTCGCGAAGGCGGTGTGACGGTATATAACTGATCACCTGACACAGCCTTCGCGAGCAGGCTCGCTCCCACGGGGGATTTGCGGCGATTGCAGGAGCGGCTTACAACCCCACCACATCCTCAGCCTGCAAGCCCTTCTGCCCTTCCACCACCGCGTATTCGACCTGCTGGCCTTCGGTCAGTGAACGGTGGCCTTCGCCACGGATCGCGCGGTAGTGGACAAACACATCCGCCCCGCCTTCGCGCTGGATGAAGCCATAACCCTTGGCGTCGTTGAACCACTTCACACTGCCAGTTTCGCGTGCTGCCATGATGCTCACTCCCGTTCTTGTTTTCTGAGCCGGCTTTTCGAGGGAAAGCCGTACGCGTTTCAGCCGCCGTCCCACCGTCCGTCGGAAGGCCGGGGCAGTAACTGGCCGAGTATATGACACCCGGAAAAACTCTCAACTGACTTTACTTCGCCGCTTTTTTGCCGATTTTCAGTGAATCCGGCACACTAGTACCGCTTGCTCTTATCCACTCACGCAGAAGCCGTATGACCCGTTCCCCGTTCCGCCGTCTTGTGTTTGGCACCCTGCGCCGGCTGTTGTACCTCTGGGTTCGCTCCGAGACCATCAACCAGTCGTCCTTCACCCTCAACCTCGACCGCAGTCGTCCGGTGTTCTACGTCCTGCAAGATCCTTCGCTCACCGATCTGGTGGTGCTCGACACCGAGTGCACCAAGGCCGGCCTGCCACGTCCGGTGCTGCCCGTCTCGGTGGGCGGCCTGCTGGAGCCGGCGGCGTTTTTCTACCTGACGCCGGCGCCGGACTGGCTCGGGCGCCAGGACAAACGCGGTGCGCCGCCGACCCTGACGCGGCTGGTCGACGAACTGACCCACAACGCCGCCGAGGACGCCCAGATCATTCCGGTCAGCGTCTTCTGGGGCCAGTCGCCCGACAGCGAGTCCAGCCCCTGGAAGCTCCTGTTCGCCGACAGTTGGGCGGTCACCGGGCGCCTGCGTCGCTTGCTGAGCATCATGATTCTCGGGCGCAAGACACGGGTGCAGTTCTCCGCGCCAATTCATCTGCGCGAACTGATCGAGCACGACAAAGGCCATGAACGCACCGTGCGCATGGCCCAGCGGATCCTGCGGGTGCACTTTCGCAATCTGAAAGCAGCGGTTATCGGCCCGGACATTTCCCACCGGCGCAACCTGGTCAAGGGTCTGTTGAACCAGCCGCTGGTCAAGCAGGCCATCCTCGAAGAGGCCGAACGGGAAAAGATCCCGGCTGAAAAAGCCAAGGCCCAGGCCCTGCGTTATGGCAATGAGATTGCCTCGGACTACACCTACACCGCGATCCGTTTCCTGGAAGTGGTGCTGAGCTGGTTCTGGAACAAGATCTACGATGGCATCAAGGTCAACCACATCGAAGGCGTGCAGAACGTTGCCCAAGGCCACGAAGTTATCTACGTACCCTGTCATCGCAGCCATATCGACTACCTGCTGCTGTCGTACCTGCTGTTTCGCAATGGCCTGACACCCCCGCATATTGCCGCCGGCATCAACCTCAACATGCCGGTGATCGGCGGCCTGCTGCGCCGTGGCGGCGCGTTTTTCATGCGTCGCACGTTCAAGGGCAACCCGCTTTACACCGCCGTGTTCAACGAATACCTGCACACGCTGTTCACCAAGGGCTTCCCGGTGGAGTATTTCGTCGAAGGCGGCCGTTCGCGCACCGGGCGCATGCTGCAGCCGAAGACCGGCATGCTCGCCATTACCCTGCGTAGCTTTTTGCGCTCCTCGCGCATGCCGATCGTCTTCGTGCCGGTGTACATCGGTTATGAGCGCGTACTGGAAGGCCGCACCTACCTCGGTGAACTGCGGGGCGCGAGCAAAAAGAAGGAGTCGATCTTCGACATCTTCAAGGTCATCGGCGCCCTCAAGCAACGCTTTGGCCAGGTCGCGGTCAACTTTGGCGAGCCAATCAAGCTGGCGGAGTTCCTCGACGGCGAACAACCCGGCTGGCGCCAGCAGGAGCTCGGTCCGCAGTTCAAACCCGACTGGCTCAACGCGACCACCAACCGCCTCGGCGAACGTGTCGCCCGCCATCTGAACGAAGCCGCGGCCATCAACCCGGTCAACCTGGTCGCGCTCGCGCTGCTGTCCACCAGCCGTCTGGCCCTGGACGATCATGCCATGGCCCGCGTGCTGGACCTGTACCTCGCGTTGCTGCGCAAAGTGCCATATTCACCGCACACCACCTTGCCCGAAGGCGATGGCCAGGCGCTGATCGCGCACGTCAAAGGCATGGACCTGCTGTCGGAACAGAAGGACGCCCTGGGCAAGATTCTGTATCTGGATGAGCAGAACGCGGTGCTGATGACCTACTACCGCAACAATGTCCTGCACATCTTCGCCCTGCCGGCGCTGCTCGCCAGTTTCTTCCAGAGCAGCTCGCGCATGAGCCGCGAACAGATCCTGCGCTACACCCGGGCCTTGTATCCGTACCTGCAGTCGGAGCTGTTCATTCGCTGGTCGCTGGAGGAACTGGACGCGGTGGTAGACCAGTGGCTCGAAGCATTCGTTGAACAAGGCCTGCTGCGTTTCGAAAAAGACCTCTACCTGCGCCCGGCGCCGAGTTCGCGGCATTTCGTGCTGCTGACGCTGCTGTCGAAAAGCATCGCCCAGACCTTGCAGCGTTTCTACATGACCGTCTCGCTGCTGCTCAACAGCGGGCAGAACAGCATCAGCGCCGAAGAACTGGAGGACCTCTGCACCGTCATGGCCCAGCGCCTGTCGATCCTGCATGGGCTGAACGCACCGGAGTTCTTCGACAAAAGCCTGTTCCGCCACTTCATCCAGACAATGCTCGATCTCGATGTCCTGCGGCGCGACGAAGCAGGCAAGCTGAGCTATCACGATCTGCTCGGCGAGCTGGCTGAAGGCGCGGCCAAGCGGGTGCTGCCGGCGGAAATTCGTCTGTCGATCCGCCAGGTGGCGTTGCATCGCAGCGAAGATGCGGCGGATCAGGGCGTTCCGACGGCTGCGGACTGAACCCTGGGCGCCTGGTTGCATTCGGGCGCCCTGAATATGAAGATCCCTGGCAATGCCGTACGCTGATTCTTTTCCAAACGTTCAAGGAAAGTGCCCATGCTCCGCCCTACCCTCCGTTTCACCGGCCTCTGCGCCGGCCTGTTGATCTGCGCCAACGCCATGGCCCTGTCGCTCGGTGATCTCTCGCAGAAGGACGCCACGGGCGGCCTGAAGGATGCCCTCACCCAAGGCGCCCAGATCGCGGTCAAGCAACTGGGTAAGCCTGGCGGTTTCAGCAACAACCCCGAGGTGAAAATCGAGCTGCCGGGCAAGCTCGGTAAAGTCGCCAGCAAGATGAAGGCCTTCGGCATGGGCGCTCAGGTCGACCAATTGGAAACCAGCATGAACCAGGCTGCCGAAGCCGCCGTGGTGCAGGCCCAGCCGATCCTGGTGGATGCGGTGAAGAACATGAGCGTGACGGATGCCAAGGGCATTCTGAGCGGCGGCAACGACTCGGCCACGCAATACCTGAACAAGAGCAGCCGCGAGCAGATTCGCGCGAAGTTCCTGCCGATCGTCAAGCAAGCCACCGACAAGGTCGGCCTGGTCCAGAAGTACAACGCCTTCGCCGGCCAGGCTGCGACACTCGGCGTGGTGGACACCAAGAGCGCCAACGTCGAGAACTACGTGACCGAGCAGGCGCTGGACGGTCTGTTCGAAATGATCGCCAAGCAGGAAGCAACGATCCGCCAGAACCCGGCGGCCGCGGCGACCAGTCTGGCCAAGAAAGTGTTTGGCACCCTCTGAGCCCTATCCGACAAATACAATACCTGTGGCGAGGGAGCTTGCTCCCGCTGGGGCGCGTAGCGCCCCCAGGTCTTTTGCGGTCGCTGCGCAACCGAGCGGGAGCAAGCTCCCTCGCCACAGGTTCGATGTGCGCCTGTGGGTCAGGTTTTCCTGACCCTGAACCATGCCGCATACAACGCCGGCAGGAACAACAGCGTCAACGCCGTCGCCACGATCAAGCCGCCCATGATAGCCACCGCCATCGGCCCGAAGAACAGGCTGCGCGACAGTGGGATCATCGCCAGGACCGCCGCCAGTGCAGTCAGTACAATCGGCCGGAAACGGCGCACGGTCGCTTCGATGATCGCCTGCCAGGGGGCGAGCCCCGCCTTGATGTCCTGTTCGATCTGGTCCACCAGGATCACCGAATTGCGCATGATCATCCCGGACAACGCGATAGTGCCGAGCATGGCGACAAAACCGAACGGCTGGCGGAACACCAGCAGGAACAGCGTGACGCCGATCAGTCCCAGCGGCGCGGTGAGAAACACCATCGCCGTGCGCGAGAAGCTGCGCAGCTGCAGCATCAGCAACGTCAGCACCACCACGATGAACAGCGGCACGCCCGCATTCACCGATTTCTGCCCGCGGGTTGAATCCTCCACCGTGCCCCCGACTTCCAGCAGATAGCCGTCCGGCAACTCTGCGCGGATCGGGTCCAGGGTCGGGAAAATCTGTTGCACCAGCGTCGCCGGTTGCTCCTTGCCATAGATGTCGGCACGTACGGTCACACTGGGCAAACGGTTACGGTGCCAGATCACCCCTTCTTCAAAGCCGTATTCCAGCGTCGCGATCTGCGACAGGGCAACGCTCGTGCCGTTGTCGGTAGGCACCGCCAGGCTTGGCAACAGTGAAAGCTCGGTGCGCTCATGCAAGGTGCCACGCAGCAGGATCTCGATCAGCTCGTTGTCTTCGCGGTACTGGCTGACACTGGAGCCGGTGAGGGAGCTTTGCAGGAAACTCGACAGGTTGGCGGTGGTGACGCCCAACGCGCGGGCGCGATCCTGATCGATGTTGAGGTACACCACCTTGCTCGGTTCTTCCCAGTCCAGGTGGACATTCGCGACGTAGGGGTTTTCGCGAACCTTTGTCGCGACTTTCCGGGCAAGCGCGCGGACTTCTTCGATGTGCTCACCCGTCACCCGAAACTGCACCGGATACCCCACGGGCGGGCCGTTTTCCAGGCGTGTGACCCGCGAGCGCAGGGTCGGGAACTGCTCGTTCAGTGTGCTGATCAGCCAACTGCGCAGAGGCTCGCGGTCTTCGATGGTCTTGGCCAGCACGACGAATTGGGCAAAGCTCGGCGCCGGCAGTTGTTGATCCAGCGGCAAGTAGAAGCGTGGTGAGCCGGTGCCGACGTACGCCACGTAATTGTCGATGCCAGCGTGGTCCTTGAGCAGCGCTTCAAGGCGCTTGACCTGCTCCGCGGTGTTGACCAGCGAAGCGCCTTCGGCCAGCTTCAGGTCGACCATCAGCTCCAGTCGTCCCGACGCCGGGAAAAACTGCTGCGGGACAAAACGGAAAAGCACCACCGAGCCAACGAACAACAGCACGGTCAAGGTGATCACTGTCTTGCGTCGACGCACGCACCACTCCACCGTTCGCCGGACTCGCTGATAGAACGGCGTGCCGTAAGGGTCCGGCTGGCCGTCAGCGGTGCCATGCCTGGCCGCGTGAATCTTCGCCAGGTCCGGCAGAAGTTTTTCCCCGAGATACGGCACGAACACCACCGCGGCCACCCAGGAAGCGAGCAGCGCGAGGGTCACCACCTGGAAAATCGAACGGGTGTACTCACCGGTGCCCGATTGCGCGGTGGCGATCGGCAGGAACCCCGCCGCGGTGATCAGGGTACCGGTGAGCATCGGGAACGCTGTGCTGGTCCAGGCAAAGCTGGCCGCCTTGATCCGGTCGTAGCCCTGCTCCATCTTGATGGCCATCATCTCCACCGCGATGATCGCATCGTCCACCAACAGACCCAGCGCCAACACCAACGCGCCAAGGGAAATCTTGTGCAAACCGATGCCCAGGTAATACATCGCGGCGAAGGTCATCGCCAAGACCAGCGGAATCGCCAGCCCCACCACCATTCCGGTACGCAGCCCCAGGGAAAAGAAGCTCACCAGCAACACGATCGTCAGTGCTTCCACCAGTACCTGGACAAACTCGCCGACGCCAGTCTTCACCGCAGCCGGCTGGTCGGAAACCTTGCGCAGTTGCATGCCCGCCGGCAGGGTGTTCTGGATGCGGGCAAACTCGGCTTCGAGGGCCTTGCCGAGGATCAGGATGTCGCCGCCCTCCTTCATCGCCACGGCCAGGCCGATGGCGTCTTCAGCCATGAAGCGCATGCGCGGGGCCGGTGGGTCATTGAAGCCGCGCCGGACATCGGCCACGTCACCGATGCGGAAGGTCCGGTCGGCCACGCGGATCGGAAAGTCACGGATCTCTTCCACGGTCTGGAAATTCCCCGAGACCCGGAGCTGCAATCGCTCGCTGCCGGTCTCGAAGAAGCCGGCGGTCGATACCGCGTTCTGCGCCTGCAGAGCCTGCTGGACAGCCGCCAGGGGCAAGCCGAGGGTCGCCAGCTTCACGTTCGACAGCTCGACCCAGATTTTCTCGTCCTGCAGGCCGACCAACTCGACCTTGCCCACGTCCTTGACCCGCTGCAGCTGGATCTGGATACGGTCGGCGTAATCCTTGAGCACGCCATAATCGAAGCCGTCACCGGTGAGCGCGTAGATATTGCCGAAGGTAGTGCCGAACTCATCGTTGAAGAACGGCCCCTGGATACCGGGCGGCAAGGTCTGCCGGATATCGCCGATCTTCTTGCGGATCTGGTACCACAGCTCGGGAATCTGCTTGGAATGCATGGAGTCGCGAGCCGCAAAAGTCACCTGGGATTCTCCCGGGCGGGAAAACGAGACGATCTTTTCGTAGTCGCCGGTTTCCATGAGCTTCTTTTCGATACGCTCGGTGACCTGGCGCGACACTTCCTCCGCCGTGGCCCCCGGCCAGACGGTGCGGATGACCATGGCCTTAAAGGTGAATGGCGGATCTTCGCTCTGACCCAGCTTGGTGTAGGAAAGCGCGCCGACGATCGCCAGCAAGAGCATCAGGAATAGTACGATCTGGCGGTTACGCAACGCCCATTCGGAGAGATTGAAGCCCATCGGGGATTACTCCTTGGCCGCCAGGTTGACCACGCGATTGGAGCGATCCACCGGCCGAACCTGCTGGCCGTCCAGAAGCACATGCACGCCAGCGGCCACCACCCAGTCATTGGCACTCAGGCCTTCGAGCACCGGCACGGTCTTTTCACCGAAGGCGCCAACGCGCACCGGGACTTTCCTGAGCGTGTTGTCGGGCTTGACCACCCAGACGAAGGTGGCGCCGTTCTCGGCGGTGAGGGCCGACAATGGCACCGACAGCGGCGCCTTCTCAGTGGTCTGGATAAACACCCGGGCGCTCTGGCCCAGTTCCGCCGGGACGCTGCCAGCGGTAAAGGCGACGCGCGCGGCGAAGGTACGGGATTTCGGATCGGCGGCCGGCGAGAGTTCGCGGATGCGTCCGCTGAAGCGCTGATCGGGCTGGCTCCACAATTCAACCGACACTGGCTGGCCGATCTTGAACCGCCCAAATCCCTGCTCCGGCAGGCTGATCAACACTTCACGCTCGCCGTCGGTGGCCAGGGTGAAGACGGTCTGTCCAGCCGACACCACCTGGCCGACTTCCACCGCCCGCCGGGCCACCACGCCGTCCTGGGGTGCACGCAACACCGAATAGCTGGCCTGGTTGCTGGCAACGTCGAATTCGGCCTTGATCTGCTTGAGCCGCGCGGCACCGGAGCGATAGAGATTTTCGGCGTTGTCGTATTGGGAGCGGCTGACCATCTGCCGCTCCATCAAGGTCTTGTAGCGGTCACGCTCGGCTTTCACCAGGCTCAGGTTGGCCTCGGCGGCGGCGACCTGGGCCCGACTGGCTTCCAGTTGCAGGCGCACATCCTCGGGGTCGAGTTCGGCCAGCGCCTGGTTGGCCTTGACCCGCTGGCCCTCTTCCACCAGCCGGCGGCTCACCTTGCCGCCAATGCGAAACGCCAGGTCCGGCTCGAACCGCGCCCGTACTTCGCCGGGATAACTATCCATTGCTTGGGCCGAAGGCTCCGGCTTGACGACCATCGCAGGGCGCACGGCGACCGGCGTCGGCTCCTCATGACCGCACGCAGACAATAAAAAAGCCAGGCTGACTGGCACGGCGAGGGGCAGGACATAGCGGAACATGGTGGATGACCTTTCGCTAATGGTGCTTGGAATAATTATACTGGCGAGTATGTTATTAATAGCAAACTCACCAGTCCAGTATTAAAAGCGAATAATGTCGAACAATCCTCCCTCCTCCAGCGGCCCTGGTCGTCCCAAGGATCTGGCCAAGCGCCAGGCCATTCTCGACGCCGCAAAACGCCTGTTCCTGAGCCTGGGCTACGCCAGCACCAGCATGGACGCTGTGGCCACCGAGGCCGGCGTCTCGAAGCTGACCGTCTACAGCCACTTCAATGACAAGGAAACGCTGTTTTCCGCCGCCGTGATTGCCAAGTGCGAGGAACAGGTGCCGCCGCTTTTCTTCGAATGGGCCGACGGTGTTCCGATTGAACACGTGCTGCTGAACATCGCCCGCGGCTTCAACCAACTGATCAACAGCGACGAATCGGTGAACCTGCATCGGCTGATGGTGGCGCTGGGTAGCCAGGATCCGAAGCTCTCGACCATCTTCTACCAGGCCGGCCCGCAGCGAATGCTTTCCGGAATGGAAAGGTTGCTGACCAAGATCGACCAGAGCGGCGCCCTGAGCATCGACAAACCGCGCAACGCCGCCGAGCATTTTTTCTGCCTGATCAAGGGCGCGGCGAACTTCAGGTTGTTGTATGGCTGCGACGGGCCGCAGGACGCCGAAGCGGCCGAAGCGCATGTGCAGGAAGTGGTGGGGTTGTTTGTGCGGGCTTATCGGCCTTAGTTCGACCGGTCACTTTCGCTGGCTGGGAGGGCCTCTTCGCGAGCAGGCTCGCTCCCACAGGAGAACTGTGGTGAATATGGATTCTGCTGAACAGCTCCTTCCCAAGACCCTATGTGGGAGCGAGCCTGCTCGCGAATGAAGTCACCCCGGTCTCAAGCCTTGAGCGCTTTCTTCGGATAGATATCGTACCGACTGGACTTGCCTTCCAGCCCATGGCTCGGCTTCGGCCCTTCAATGCAGGGGGCCTTGCGCGGGCGCTTGACCACCACCCGGTGGGTCGCCAACGCCAGCGCGGCGGCAAGCAGCGCCGGGGCGTCGGTATCATCGCCCACCAGCGGGCGGAACAGGCGCATCTCTTTTTTCACCAGGGCGGTTTTCTCCCGATGGGGAAACATCGGGTCCAGGTAGATCACCTGGGGCGGCTCGCCTTGCCAACTGCGCATCACTTCGATGGAATTGCCCTTGAGCAAGCGCATCCGCGCCACAATCGGCGCCACATCGAAATCTTCCGCACCGCGAGCCAGGCCATCCTCCAGCAAAGCACCGATCAAGGGTTGACGCTCGATCAGGCTCATCTCGCAGCCGAGACTCGCCAGCACGAACGCATCCTTGCCCAACCCCGCCGTGGCATCCAGCACTCGCGGACGCACACCCTGGGCGACACCGACTGCCTTGGCGATCATCTGGCCACTGCCGCCCCCGTACAAACGACGATGGGCTGCGCCGCCTTCGACGAAATCCACCCGCACCGGTCCCGGCGCATCGGGACCCAGCTGCTGCAATTGCAACCCGTGCTCGCCGACCTGCAAGGCGAACTCGCCGTCATCCATCTGCAACGGCAGGCCGAGCTGCTCGGCCCACTGCTCGGCGCGGGGTTGGAATGCCGGGGCCAGGGCCTCGACGTGGATGCGGCAAGCCGCGAGTTGCTCAATCATGAAAACATGCTCAAAAAATTAAGGATCGGCAAAAACGGCCGATAACAACGGTGAACGGCATTTTGCCAGAGCTGAGCGTCGACCGAGAAAAATGTCAGACATTCAATCCACATCGATAGGCGTTATCTCCCCTTACGGCGATTACAGCCTGCGTAACACCCAAGCGCTGAGCGGCGTCAGTCACCTGTGGCAGGATTTTTTTGCCCGGGCCCTGGCCGATCAGTTGGGTGAAAACGCACCGGCGCCCGGCAGCTACCAGCCAGTCGCCCTCGATGAAGCGGTTGAACCGACCCTGGGCGCCGAGCTGCTGGAGCATATCGTCAGCCAGCGCACCTGCGACGTGACGGAAACCCAGGTCAAGCCACCCGAGCCGTTGTTCCTGCCGATCGCCGAGTTCGAACTCGATTTGCTCGACAAGCCGTTCCCGCCCTTCCCGCCAGAAGAAATCGTCGCACAGCAAAAGCAGCAGACCTTCGAGAGCAACTGGGTTCGCCCGATCGTCCTCGCCGCCGGTCAACCGTTGCCAGAACCGGGCCCGGCACCACAGCCGCGTCGACTGCCCCTGCCGATTGCCGAATTCGAACTCGACCTGTTGGACAAGCCATTCCCTCCATTCCCGGAAGAGGAACTGGTGGCGCAGCAGAAACAACTGGACTTCGACACTCGCTGGGCGCGTCCGATCGTATTGCAGAACCTGCGCATCGCTGCCTGATTCCTCAACGACAAATCCACCAGGGCCCCACATCCAGATGAAAATGGTTGCGGTGCGCCGCGTTGTAATCCGGACTCAAGACCACACTGAACATGTCGCAGGCGCCATCGCGCACCTGCCGTAGAAACTGCGCATCGGTGTTGTCCTTCGGCCAATCCCTGAGCACGCTGACGGCTCGTCCATCGGCCAGGCGAAACCCGGCGATGTCCAATGCGCTGGCAGTGGCGTGCTGGCTGCGCGCGCCGCTTTCACGACCGTACATGTTGCGACAGGCAAAACTGCCCAGGTGATCGACCCGCGTGACTTGCTTGCCATAGGCGGCCATTGCCGCCGGCTGCAATGCATGGCGCTCGAACAGCGCGAAGGCCACCGCCAGTGGGCAACTGGCGAGGAAGCTGCTGCTCAGCGCCACCTCACCGCCCTGCACCCGCAGCACATTGGTCAGCGGGCACGAGGTATTGGCGCCGCTGTCGGCCTGGCGAGCGGTGCGCAGCCCCGACGTGGCGAGCGCCTGGTCACACAGTTGCGGATCGTTGCGCAGCGCCATGAGTTTGTAGCGGGTCAGCAGATTTGGCGGCGCTTTCACGTCCAGCGGCGCCCAGGGGTTCCATTGCGGCGGTACGGTCAGCCAACCGCGCCATACCGCCACCACCGCGACGCCAGCGATCAGCGTCAATACCATCAGTCCTTTCAAAAACCGCACGACAACGCCTCGGGATTCAACCCTTGAATAATTGATTGGCCTGGTTGAAAGGCATTGAGCGACGGGTGAAGGTGAAGGTCCCCTGCCGTTGGATTTCTTCGGCGGCGCGGAAAAACTCGCCATACGCCGCCAGCGCGAGGGCCGATCCGACACTGATGCGCTTGACGCCCAGTTCACTCAACTGGGCTACCGTCAGATCCAGCGCGCCGGACATCAGTACGTTAACGGGCTTGGGCGCCACGGCCCGGACCACCGCCAGCACTTGCTCGGCGCTGCTCAGCCCCGGCGCGTACAGCACATCGGCGCCGGCGTCGGCGAAGGCCTTCAGGCGTCGGATCGTGTCGTCCAGATCCGGCCTGCCATGGAGGAAATTTTCCGCCCGCGCGGTCAGCAGGAAAGGGAAAGGCAGACTGCGCACCGCCTCGGCGGCGGCCTTGACCCGCGCCACGGCGTGCTCGAAATCGTAGATCGGGCTGTCTTCGCGGCCCGTGGCATCTTCGATGGAGCCCCCTACCGCGCCGGCTTGTGCCGCGCGGAGCAAGCTGCGGGCGCAGTCTTCGGGCGCATCGGCAAAGCCGTTTTCCAGGTCGACGGCGACTGGCAGGTCCGTGGCCGCAACAATCGCTCGCACATTCGCCAGCGTGTCATCAAGGCCCAGGGCGCCGTCGGGTCGTGCCAGGGAAAAAGCGTGACCGGCACTGGTCGTCGCCAATGCTTCAAAGCCGAGGCTGGCGAGCATCTTTGCCGAACCGGCATCCCATGGATTGGGAATGACAAACGCCCCATCGCGTTCGTGCAAGGCCTTGAACGCCTGGGCTCGGCGGGTTTGTGCATCCATGAAAGTCGCTCCTGAGCAATTTTGCGCAATTCGCCTCAGAGCAGACCGAGTTGCTCGGCGGCGGGTTCTCTATATAGCTCAGGCAGCGCCGGCAAGCCAGGCAAACGCTTCATCAGGCGGCTGTGAAAATGCATCGCGAGTTTCGCCGCCAGCAGATTGTCGGCGGTGTGCAGGAACATATACGGCGTGCGCCCCTCTTCGATCCACACGGCGATTTTTTCTACCCATGGCGTCAGGAACGGCTCGTTGGCCTCCACTACCGGATGACCGACGAAGCGCACCTGCGGGTATTGAGTGAACGCCGCCGGTCGCGTCGGCACCCGGGGCTTCTTGTATTGCGCGTGAATGACTTCAGGGGCGGTCGACGCGCAGCTGAACAGGCCGCGGGGATCGAGACAGATGCGTTCGACACCACGATCGAGCAGCAAACGGTTGAGCTGTCGTTCAGCGTCGCCTTTGGCAAAAAACTCATCGTGACGCACCTCTACGGCCAACGACCGTGGGAACGCGTCGATGAATGCCGCCAGCTCCTGCAATCGATTGGGCGTGAACGCCTTGGACAGTTGCAGCCAGAACGGCGAGACGCGCTCGCCCAACGGGCTCAGCAACTGGACAAAGGTTTCGGTGGCGGTCAGGTGTTCGCGCAGGTCGCCGCCGTGGCTGATGTCACCGGGGATCTTGGCGGTGAAGCGAAAGTGCTCGGGCATGATCTCGGCCCAGCGCTGAACGGTGGACGCGGCCGGGCTCGCGTAGAAGGTCGTGTTGCCTTCCACGGCGTTGAATACTTGAGAGTAGAGACCGAGGAAATCGGAGCTTTTGGCGTCTTGGGGATAAAGATAATCGCGCCAGGCGTTTTCGCTCCAGGACGGGCAACCCAGATAGTAGGGCAACCGCATCAGATGTAGAGGTCGAGGCCCAGCACTTCCATATCCCAATCAACGAAACCGGCGGTGCTCAGGTAGCTGGCCAGCGCCGTCGCGACACTGCGGCTCATGGCGCGGTGATACAGCATGTCCTGCTGACGGGCGGGAAGATTGCTCAGGCGTTGCGCGGAGGCTTTGGCGGTGCGGGCGGCCAGTTGCTCTTCGGACGGAAATTCCAGCTCACCATCGATGTCATCGAAGTTTTCCGGCTCAGCGGCTTTACCCGCACGAGGCCGACGCTTGATGGGGTAGGACTGGGATGAAACGCCGTCTATACGCATAACAGAATGCTCGGTATCAATGATGGCAATTTAGCGGCACATTCGTATCCGCGCAAATGCGCAAGTGATAACTAGAACACATAAAGGCAAAAAGGTTTAAAAACCGGCGAAAAAAGTGACGACTGGCAATTTTGGGTGTGACTTTTGGGTCTTGGGATGACTTTGACAGGCCTTAGCTGGATTAATGGCTTTGTGGCGAGGGAGCTTGCTCCCGCTGGGTTGCGAAGCAACCCCAAGATTTAATTTCAGCCCGACCAGTAAGGGCACCAAGGAAATTTCAGGGCCGCTTCGCGCCCCAGCGGGAGCAAGCTCCCTCGCCACAATGGTGCTCGCTCGAGAGTGTGGTCAAGTTTGGGTTTACCGTTCGGACTTGGGCGTCGCGACCTTGTCCCGCAGGTACACCGGCTGCGCATCGTCGGCAGGGATGGCTTCGCCGCGTTCCCAGGCAAAGCGTGCCAGGGCCAGCAGGTCTTCGGCATGGGGCAACATCGAGGCATCCTGGCCGACAAGGCTGACGCCGATTCGCTCGCCGTAGCCCCAACCGGTACCGGCGCCGAACCAGTCACCGCTGGTGTCAGCCGGCAACGCCGCCGCTTCGGGTGGCAACACCGCCTCGGCACCGACCAGGCGCATCTCGCCAGCGGTTTCGCGATAGCAGCCCCAGTACACCTCGTCCATGCGCGCATCGATGGCGGCCGCTACCTGATGCGCGCCGTGCTCGCGCAAGGCGCGCTGGGCCAGTACGGCCAGGTTCGAGACCGGCAATACCGGGCGTTCCAAGGCGAAAGCCAGGCCCTGCACGACGCCAATGGCGATGCGCACGCCGGTAAACGCCCCTGGGCCGCGGCCAAAGGCGATCGCATCCACGGCTTGCAAGGTGATCCCGGCATCGCTGAGCAATTGCTGAATCATAGGCAGCAATTTTTGCGCATGCAGGCGCGGGATCACCTCGTAGTGGCTCGTGACCTTGCCGTCATGCAGCAAGGCAACGGAGCAAGCTTCAGTCGCGGTGTCCAGGGCCAGCAAGGTGCTCATCGATATGTCCGTAAATCAGGTGGGAAAAAGTGCGCCAGTATAAACAACTACGGCCCGCAAGCGGGCCGTAGTTGAGGCTGCAATCAGCGTTTTCAGCTCAGTGCTTCAAGCACCTTGCCGGTGATCGCGTCGACCGAGCCGACGCCCGGGATGTGGCTGTACTTCGGCTTGCCCTGGGCAGCGGACAGCTTCTGGTAGAAATCCACCAGCGGCTTGGTCTGGGAATGGTAGACCGACAGGCGATGACGCACGGTTTCTTCAGTGTCGTCCTTGCGCTGCACCAGCTCGTCGCCAGTCACGTCGTCCTTACCGGCGACCTTTGGCGGGTTGTAGACGGTGTGATAGACACGACCGGACGCTTCGTGAACGCGACGCCCGGCAATACGCTGGACGATTTCCTCGTCATCGACCGCGATCTCGACAACATGGTCGAGCTCCACGCCAGCGCTCACCAGGGCTTCAGCCTGAGGGATCGTGCGTGGGAAGCCATCGAACAGGAAGCCGTTGGCGCAGTCGGCTTGAGCAATGCGGTCCTTGACCAGCGCGATGATCAGGTCATCCGACACCAGGCCGCCGGCATCCATGATGCTCTTGGCCTGAACACCCAGTGGGGTACCAGCCTTGACCGCGGCGCGAAGCATGTCGCCAGTGGAGATTTGCGGGATACCGAATTTTTCGGTGATGAACTTTGCCTGAGTACCTTTACCGGCCCCGGGAGCTCCCAGCAGAATGACGCGCATCGATGTGCTCCTCAATTTTTTTATGTAAAACGCTCGGATTCGCCTCGTGGGGCCAATCTTCGAAAAACTTGATCGTGACCGCCCAAACGGCCAAAGGCTGATCAAGATACACAGCGGGCCCGACCCACACAAGCCGCCGAAAGTCGGAGTAACCCGCGCCGCACGCGACCTTCGTAGGGGGTAGTGAGAGTCGCAAGCGGACAACAAACTGTCGCCTGGTCGACCTCCCTGCCCCTGCAAACAGCTACGCCCGGACAGGCCGGGCGTGCTGTTTTTTAGCCCTCCGGGAGATTAGCCGGTGTTGCGCAAACCGGCGGCAATCCCTGCCACAGACACCAGCAACGCCTGTTCCACAGGGCTGCCCTGGGCCACGTCCTGCTGCCGCGAACGTGCCAGCAGCTCGGCCTGCAACAGGTGCAGCGGGTCGAGGTAGGTATTGCGCAGGCGGATGAATTCCAGCGTGTCTGGGCTATGTGCCAGTAGCTGCGACTGGCCGGTCAGGCCCAGGACCACCGAACAGGCCTGCGACAATAGGTCGCGTAAATGCTCGCCCAAAGGCAGCAACGCTGGTTCCACCAGACGCTCGTCATAGGACTGGGCAATATCGGCGTCGGCCTTGGCCAGGACCATCTCCAGCATGTCGATGCGGGTGCGGAAGAACGGCCATTGCTCACGCATCTGCCCGAGCAGTTCGCCCTCGCCGCGCTCCAGCGCCTTGCCCAGGGCGGTTTCCCAACCGAGCCAGGCCGGCAGCATCAACCGGGTCTGGGTCCAGCCGAAAATCCACGGGATCGCCCGCAGGCTTTCGATACCGCCGGCCCGACGTTTGGCCGGACGGCTGCCCAAGGGCAGGCGGCCCAGTTCCTGTTCCGGCGTGGACTGGCGGAAATACTCGACGAATTGCGGATTTTCGCGCACTACGGCCCGGTAGGCATTGACCCCGTCGGCAGCCAGTTCATCCATCAGATGCCGCCATTGCGGGGTTGGCGGCGGTGGTGGCAGCAAGGTCGCTTCGAGCACTGCGGCGAGGTAAAGATTGAGGTTCTGTTCGGCGATGTCCGGCAGGCCGAATTTGAAACGAATCATTTCGCCCTGTTCGGTAGTGCGGAAACGTCCGGCCACCGAACCCGGCGGCTGGGACAGGATCGCCGCGTGCGCCGGGCCGCCGCCACGGCCGACGGTGCCACCGCGGCCATGGAACAACAGCAATTCGACTTGCTGCTCGCGGCAGATGTCCACCAGACGCTCCTGGGCGCGGTATTGCGCCCAGGCTGCCGCCGTGGTCCCGGCGTCCTTGGCCGAGTCGGAATAGCCGATCATCACTTCCTGGGGACCTTGCAGGCGCGAGCGATAACCCGGCAGCAACAGCAGGCGTTCGATCACCGGCCCGGCGTTGTCCAGGTCGGCGAGCGTTTCGAACAGCGGCACTACGCGCATCGGCCGCAATACGCCGGCCTCCTTGAGCAGCAACTGCACCGCCAGCACATCGGAAGCCGCGCCGGCCATGGAAATCACATAAGAGCCCAGGGACGCTGCCGGTGCCGCCGCAACCTCGCGGCACGTGGCCAGGACTTCCGCCGTATCGGCCGACGGCTTGAAGTAAGGCGGCAACAAGGGCCGGCGATTATTCAGTTCGCCCAAGAGGAAACCGATGCGCTGCTCTTCGGCCCATTCCTCGTAACGCCCCAGCCCGAGGTATTCGGTGATCTCGGTCATCGCCGCCGTGTGCCGCGTCGAGTCCTGGCGCACGTCGAGGCGCACCAGGAACAGGCCGAAAGTCACCGCGCGGCGCAGGCAATCGAGCAACGGCCCGTCGGCAATCACGCCCATGCCGCACTCATGCAGGGACTGGTAGCACAACTCCAACGGATCGAGCAGTTCACGGTTGCCCTGCAGCACCTCGGCGGTCGCCGGCGTCGCGCCTGTCAAGGAGGCCTGGGCCCAGTTGCGCGTGGCTCGCAGGCGTTCGCGCAATTGCTTGAGCACCGCGCGATAGGGCTCGGCGCTGTCACCGGCCTGGGCGCGCAAAGCCTCGCTGGCTTTCTGCATGGACAAGTCGGCGGCCAGATGGTCGACGTCGCGCAAATACAGGTCCGCCGCCATCCAGCGCGCCAGCAGCAACACCTCGCGAGTGACCGCGGCGGTGACGTTCGGGTTGCCGTCCCGGTCGCCGCCCATCCACGAGGCAAAGCGGATCGGCGCGGCCTCCAGCGGCAGGCGCAACCCGGTGGCGGCATGCAGGGCCTGGTCAGCCTTGCGCAGGTAATTGGGGATGGCGTGCCACAGTGAATGCTCGATCACCGCGAAGCCCCACTTGGCCTCGTCCACCGGCGTCGGGCGGGTCCGGCGAATCTCTTCGGTGTGCCAGGCTTCGGCGATCAACCGCTGCAAGCGTTCGTGGATCTGCGCGCGCTCGGCACTGGTGAGGTCGCGATGGTCCTGGGCGGCCAGTTGCGCGGCGATCGCGTCGTATTTCTGGATCAACGTGCGCCGGGCGACTTCCGTGGGATGCGCAGTGAGCACCAGTTCGATTTCCAGCCGGCCTAATTGCCGCGCCAGCGCTTCGGCGCCATGGCCTTCGGCTCGCAGGCGCGCCAGCAGCTCGGGCAGCACGCGTGCTTCGAACGGCGCCGGCCTGGATTCTTCGCGGCGGTGAATCAGCTGGTATTGCTCGGCGATATTGGCCAGGTTGAGGAACTGGTTGAACGCCCGCGCTACCGGCAGCAACTCGTCCTCGCTCAACTGGTTGAGGCTGGCGCTCAGTTCCGCATCCATCGAACCGCGTCGGTCAGCCTTCGCGCCTTTGCGAATCTGCTCGATCTTGTCGAGAAAGGCGTCTCCGTACTGGTCGCGAATGGTATTGCCCAGCAGCTCGCCGAGCAGGTGGACGTCCTCGCGCAAGCGGGCATCAATATCGGTCATCAGCAGGTCTCCAGCAAAAAGGTCCGGACAGCTTTGTAGGAGAGAGTGCCGATGCCGGTCGCTTATGACAAGCGACGAAGGGACTTTAAACCTTGTCAGCCAAAGCTAGTCTCATGGGTAAGCCACACAACGGCTTGTCACTGTCGCGCCCGCCACGAGCGGGTCCATTGAGGCGCCATCATGAAAATCCGTGAACTTGCTCAGCACTGGGAAGAAAACGCCAAGGGTCACCTGACCCAGACCGGTTATACGATTCATCTGGATGTAGAAGCCGCCGCACGCCTGGCGGCGATCTGCGACATGTACCCCAAGCGCCAGCCCGAAGAACTGCTCGGCGAATTGATCGGCGCGGCGCTGGAGGAGCTGGAAGCCAGCTTCCCCTACATCAAGGGCGCGCAGGTCGTGGCCACCGATGAAGAAGGCGACCCGCTGTACGAAGACGTCGGTCCGACCCCGCGATTTCTCGCCTTGTCCCGTCGTCATCTGCGCCAACTCTCCTCGCAAAACGACAAGTCCAAGCACTGATACCCTCTCCCCGCATCGCGCTATCCCGGCACCGCTACCGAGTTTGTGGTGCCGGAATACCGCTGCCCGCCTTGAAAGTTCAGCTTTTTGGCAGCTGACCGATCAGTCAGCATTTCTTTTGGCGATTGGCCATCCTTACCTGAACTTTTGAAAAACGCCTCGGGTCACACCGAGTAACCATACTGGAACGGTCGTTTAAATAAACGCGCCCTGGCGCCAGCGCCAAAACAGACGTCACGGCTTCGGTCCCAGCATGGATTAGTGTTTTTTCAGGAGTTTTCCAATGGAGTTGAAGCCTATGAATACCTGCACTGCCAAACCCTCATCCACTGGCTTGCGCGGCCTGAAGTTGGCTGCCCTGGCTATCGGTAGCAGCTTCATTCTGGCCGGTTGCGCCGGCAATCCACCTTCGGAGCAATACGCGGTCACGCAATCGGCGGTCAACAGCGCCGTCAGCGCGGGCGGCACCGAGTTTGCCGCGGTGGAAATGAAATCGGCCCAGGACAAACTCAAGCAGGCCGAGATCGCCATGCACGACGAGAACTACGAAGAGGCCAAGCGTCTGGCCGAACAGGCCGAATGGGATGCGCGCGTTGCCGAACGCAAGGCCCAGGCAGCCAAGGCCGAACAGGCCCTCAAGGATTCCCAGAAAGGGGTTCAGGAACTGCGTCAGGAAGGCATGAACAAGGTTCAGTAACCCTGTTCGAGCCACGACGTATTTCTCATTGATAAAAGGACGACAGACTATGACGCACAAACATTTCATGATGCCCGCCCTGCTTGCCGCCTGCGTAGCCCTGGCCGCTTGCTCCCACGACCCGAACGCGAACCTGGAACAGGCCCGTACCAACTACAACGGCCTCCAGGCCGACCCGGCGGCCACTAAGGTCGCGGCCCTGGAAACCAAAGAGGCCTCCGACTTCCTGGCCAAGGCCGACAAGGCCTACCTGGACAACGAAGACGAAGCCAAGGTTGACCAACTGGCCTACCTGACCAACCAGCGCGTCGAAGTGGCCAAGCAGACCATCGCCCTGCGCAACGCTGAAGCCGAGCTGAAAAACGCCGGTGACGAACGCGCCCGCGCACTGCTCGACGCCCGCAACGCGCAGATCAAGCAGTTGCAGGACAGCCTCAACGCCAAGCAGACCGAGCGCGGCACGCTGGTGACCTTCGGTGACGTGCTGTTCGCCACCAACAAATCCGACCTGCGCGCCAGCGGCATGACCAATGTGAGCAAACTGGCGCAGTTCCTCCAGGAAAACCCGGATCGCAAGGTGATCATCGAAGGTTATACCGATAGCACCGGTTCGGATTCCTACAACCAGTCGCTGTCCGAACGCCGCGCCAGCTCCGTGCGCACCGCCTTGGTAAAAATGGGCGTCGACCCGGCCCGCATCGTGACCCAGGGTTACGGCAAGGAATTTCCGGTCGCCGACAACACCAGCGTCTCGGGCCGTGCCATGAACCGTCGCGTGGAAGTCACTATTTCCAACGACAACCAGCCAGTCGCCCCGCGCTCGACCATGAGCGCCAACTGATCGGCTGACTGCAACGCAAAAGCCCCGCCTGACTTCAATCAGGCGGGGCTTTTTATTGGCTGAATATAGTTGGCAGTACCCCTTCCCTGTGGGAGCGAGCTTGCTCGCGATAGCGGAGTGTCAGCCAACCACAATGCTGCTGAACCACCGCCATCGCGAGCAAGCTCGCTCCCACAGAGGTCTTGCTTATGGCTGAAGTTTCTGCGGCGTCTCCTGCCCCATGCACCGCACCGCGCGTTTCTTCTCGTTGATCAGCACACCGGTCAGGCCTTTCTGCTCGGTGTCGAACAGCACCAGTACCCCATCAATGCATTGGGCGACCTGGGGCGCCGGCTCCAGGGCGACTTTATAGTCTTCGCCCGGCACGGTCTTGAGCATGGTGAACTGGCTGAGCAGCAACGCATCCTCGGGCTTGGCGAAATGCAGATAGCCGTAGTACCAGAGCGCCGCGACGGTGCCGAGAATGCTGCAGATACCGGTGATGATCAGGGGGATGGCGTTGCGTTCTTCGCTCATTGCGGGTTCTCGGATGATTCAACGGAAGATTTCGGGTAGTTCGGCACCTCGCCCAGGCGGCGCAAGCCATCGAAGTGCTGGGGATCGTCGAGGTAGCGCAGCATCACGGTTCGCCAGGTCGGGTCGGCGAAAGTCTGAACGTGGCCGCCCCGGGTCAGTTGCAGGACCCGGGGCGGCGGCGCAGCTTGATACAAGCGGATGCCGTTGGAAAGGGGCACGATGGGGTCGTCAAGGCTGTGGTAGATCAGTTTCGGCACGCCGTTCAATTGTGCGATCGAGCCAATGGCGCTGTCGCCGTCCGGCACCAGCCACGACAGCGGCACCTGCAACGCCCAGGTCAGCCATGAAGTGCCCAGGGCAAAACGTCCGACGTCGCGATAGCTGGCGGGCACGCCATCAAGCACCAACGCCTTGAGCTGCTGTTGACGCTGAGGATGTTCTACCAGGTAATGCACCGCCAGCGCGCCACCCAGGCTCTGGCCGAGCAGCACCAGCGGCTTGCCTTGGACCTCGGGCGATTGGTCGAGCCATTTGAACGCAGCGTCGATGTCCCGGTAGATCGCCGGCAGGCTCGGCTCGCCCTCGGACACCCCATAACCCCGGTAATCGACCATCAGCACTTGATAACCCTGCTCCGGCAACCACCAGCTCCCGCCGAGGTGCCAGGACAGGTTGCCGCCGTTGCCGTGCAAATGCAGCACCGTGCCCTTGACCTCGACACCCGGCTTCACCGGCAGCCACCAGCCACGCAGCTTCAGGCCATCAGCCGTGGTCAGGGTGACGTCGCGGTATTCGAGCTTGGCCCGCTGCGGCGTGAACGGCAGTCCGCGTTCGGGGTAGAACAGCAGGGAGCTGCAGCCACTCAGGGCCAGCAGCAGGCAAATGATGCCGAGGGTTCGCATCCGGTGAAGCCTCGTAAAATTGGAGGTTACACACCCCCCATTGTGGGAGCGAGCTTGCTCGCGATAGCGGTAGGTCAGTCAGCAAAGGCGTTGACTGAACCACCGCTATCGCGAGCAAGCTCGCTCCCACAGGGGATGGGTGGTGCTGTTAAAGAATGTTCGAATAGTCCGCTTCGATCCGGTCCAGGCTCAGGTGGTTCAAGAAGTTGGAGAAGCACATCCACGCCGACAAGGCGTTCATGTCGCGGAACTGCTCGGGCAGGTATTTGGGCGGCACGACCAGGCCCTCATCCACCAACTGGCGCAGGGTGCGCATATCCTCCAGGGTGGTCTTGCCACAGAACAGCAGCGGCACCTGCTCCAGCTTGCCTTTGCGCACGGCCAGCTGAATGTAGTTGTAAACCATGATGAAGCCCTTGAGGTAGGACAAGTCTTTGGTAAATGGCAGACCGGTCGGCACCGAGCCACGGAAAACGCGGCTGGCGTTGCCGTAGCTTTCGGCCATTTCAAAACCCTGTTCGCGGAAGAACTCGAAGACCTGCAGGAAATCAGCGCCCTCCTCCACCATATGGATGGCGCGGGTGCGGTTGGTGAGTTTGCGCAGGCGACTCGGGTAGGAGGCGAAGGTGATGATTTCCATCAGGATCGCCAGGCCTTCCTGGGTCACCGTCGACGAGGGCGGGCCCTTGGACAGGAAGGTGCAGATCGGCTGGTTCAAACCATTGAGGGTGGTGCCAACATGCACCAGTCCCTCATGGACCTCCAAGGCGCGCACATCCCGCTCGTTGAACATCGCGTCGGTGCGGATCTTGATGTAGTCGGCACCCGCCGCCGCGTCGGCGACGATACCGTCGGACTCGAATACGCGAATGGTTTCCTCGGCCTCGCCAAACACCCGGTTGAGGCGATGCTGCAACAGGCTGACGGCCTCCTTGGCACTGAGCACCTTGGGCTCGTCCTTGAGGTCGCCACGGCCATCGATGTTGTTCAGGTAGTCGGAGAGCATCAGGCCCAGGTCGGCCAGGGTCGGGTCACCAGCGTGGAAGGCATCGGAAGCGGCGCCGTACAGTTCCTGGGAAATCAGCCCGAAGTCCTCGGTGCCGCGCGCTTCGAGCATGCGCACCACCATGCGGTACTCCTTGCACATGCGCCGCATGATCTGGCCCACCGGGTTGAACTGCCCAAGCTGACGGGTGATGTCACGCTCGATGTTCTGGAACTCCAGCTTCACTTTGCTGGAATCGAAGGACAGTGGCCGGTTGAGGTAATAATCACGATCCACCGCAGGCATTTCCTTGCCCTTGGCCTTGAGAAACCCCTTGCGGATGCTCTCGTCCCACTTCACCGCGTCGAGAATGCGAATCGGCGTTTGCGCCAGCACAATGCGATCGGACAAGGTGCGTATCGTCTGCTGGTAATCGTCCACCCGAAACTCCTGTGAAAAAACGTCCGCTTGTAGCCGTTATTGGGATTTGCTCAGTCGCTGGTAGCGCACGGCTTCCGAGAACACATCGGAGTTGGCCGGGTCGTCGAGGTAGCTGAAAACCTTGTTCATGTCGCTGTCCACCAGCACGCCATCACCCTCCTCGCTCTGGTTTGGCTGGCCGCTGAGGAGTTTCTGGCCGATGGCCTGGTTGATCTGTTCCATGTCCAGGTTGTAGACCACCAGTTCCTGCTTGTCGGTCAGTTCGAAACCGGCGATGACGAAATGGCCGCCGAAGCGCGCCGGCACCTTGGCCGACAAATACCAGCGACTGCCGTGGCGGGAGACGGTCAGGGGAATGGCTTCGCGCTCCTGAGGCCTGGCCCTGAAATAACTGACGGCCTGGTAGCGATGCTTGCCGACCTCCGTCAGCTCCAGGTTCACCGGCTCGCCCCAGGCGTTGGTGCTGGTCCAGTGGCCGAGCAGGCCCTTGGGCGCGGCTTCGCTGTCGGGCAACGGCGCCTTGAACGACACCAGGCAGCCACTGAGCAGCAGCAACGACACGGCCAGTGCAACGGCACGCCAGGCTTTCATTGGAACTCCCTATGGCTTCAGCGTCTTGTCTTCCGTGGCGAGGGAGCTTGCTCCCGCTTGAGTGCGCAGCGCTCATAAAAGAGGGGCCGCTGCGCAGCCCAGCGGGAGCAAGCTCCCTCGCCACAGGGGACCGTAATAACCCATTTGGGTCACACCGACGCCAGTACCAAGTGCATGTAACGGGTCAGGATGCCGAGCATGTCTTCTTCAGCTACCGGCTCGGCGCCATTGAGCAAGCCCTGATATTCCATCCGTCCGATAATCGCCGTCAACACTTTGGCATCCTGTTGTGGCTCGCGGGAGCCCAGAACCTGGAAAAACTGACAGGTGCCGTGCAACAAAATCTGCTGGTGAGAACGCACCAACACCGCCAGGCGCGGGTTGAGCAGCGCTTCCTGGCGGAAGGCCTGTTCGGCCATCAGGTAGTCGCGACGGCTATGCAATTGATGCTGCACGTAGTCCGCCGTCATCCGCGCGATGTCGTCCGCCAGTTGCGAGCGCGACGCGGCGCTGCCATCCCCGTAGGCGACCATCTCGCGCAGCAGGCCTTCATTATTGGTCCACAGCTTGGCCATGAACGCCGCGCTGCGTTCCACGTACTGGGCGAAGGTGTCGGTGAGCAGGTCGTCGATGTCCTTGAAATAATAAGTGGTGGCCGACAGCGGCACGCCCGCTTCGGCGGCCACCGCGCGGTGGCGCACCGCACGCACGCCATCGCGCACGACAATGCGCATGGCCGCGTCGAGAATCTCCTGGCGGCGCTGTTCACTGCCCTGTCGGCTGGCCTTGCGACCCTGGTACTGAACACTTTCAGCGACAGCAGTGGCGACGCCCGCTGCACCTTCTGGAGCCATTGCACGATTCACGACAGGTCTTTCCTCGCTATTTCAGAAGTAACCAATTGATACGTTTGTACCAGACAGGCATTAAAAAGCCGCCCATCGAGGCGGCTTTTTAATTGAAACACTTACGCTTGGGGCCGCATGTGCGGGAACAGGATGACATCCCGGATCGACGGTGAGTTGGTCAGCAACATCACCAGGCGATCGATACCAATGCCTTCGCCAGCCGTCGGTGGCATGCCGTACTCCAAGGCGCGAACGAAGTCGGCGTCGTAGTGCATGGCTTCGTCGTCACCGGCGTCCTTATCGGCCACCTGGGCCATGAAGCGCTCGGCCTGGTCTTCCGCGTCGTTGAGCTCGGAGTAGGCGTTGGCGATTTCACGGCCGCCGATGAACAGTTCGAAACGGTCGGTCACGCTCGGGTTCTCGTCGTTGCGACGGGCCAGCGGCGACACTTCGAACGGGTATTGGGTAATGAAGTGCGGCTGCTCCAGCTTGTGCTCGACCAGCTCTTCGAAAATCATTACCTGCAGCTTGCCCAGGCCTTCGAAGCCGAGCACCTTGGCGCCGGCCTTCTTGGCGATGGCACGCGCCTTGTCGATGTCCTGCAGGTCGGCCGCAGTAATTTCCGGGTTGTACTTGAGGATCGAATCGAACACCGACAGGCGCACGAACGGCTCGCCAAAGTGGAACACCTTGTCGCCGTACGGCACGTCGGTGCTGCCCAAAATCAACTGTGCCAGCTCGCGGAACAGTTCTTCGGTCAGGTCCATGTTGTCGTTGTAATCGGCGTAGGCCTGGTAGAACTCGAGCATGGTGAACTCGGGGTTGTGCCGGGTCGAAACGCCTTCGTTACGGAAGTTGCGGTTGATCTCGAAGACCTTCTCGAAACCACCGACCACCAAGCGCTTGAGGTACAGCTCCGGCGCGATGCGCAGGAACATTTCCATGTCCAGGGCGTTGTGGTGGGTTTCGAACGGCTTGGCCGCCGCGCCACCCGGAATGGTCTGCAGCATCGGCGTCTCGACTTCCAGGAAGTCACGCTTCATCAGGAAGCTGCGGATGTGCGCGATGACCTGCGAGCGCACGCGGAACGTGTGGCGCACGTCTTCGTTGACGATCAGATCGACGTAGCGCTGGCGGTAACGCTGCTCGGTGTCGGTCAGGCCGTGGTGCTTGTCCGGCAGCGGGCGCAGGGATTTGGTCAGCAGGCGCACGCTGGTCATTTCGACGTAGAGGTCGCCCTTGCCGGAGCGGGCCAGGGTGCCTTCGGCGGCAATGATGTCGCCCAGGTCCCAGGTCTTGACGGCGGCCAGGGTTTCTTCCGGCAGGGTCTTGCGGTTGACGTAGACCTGGATGCGACCGGTCATGTCCTGGATCACCAGGAACGAACCACGGTCGAGCATGATACGACCGGCAACCTTGACCGGAATCGCCGCCTCGGCCAGCTCTTCCTTGGTCTTGTCCGCGTACTTCTTCTGCAAGGCATCGCAGTACGAATCGCGGCGGAAGTCGTTGGGGAAGGCCTGGCCCTTGGCGCGCTCGGCAGCAAGCTTTTCCTTGCGCAGGGCGATCAGGGAGTTTTCTTCCTGTTGCAGGGCTTGCGGGTCGAGTTCTTGGTCGCTCATGTCTTTAAGGTTTCCATCACAGGTTCGTTGCCCCCGGCCCGGGCCGGAGTCTGCCGGCGAGCCGCGCTTCGAAAGCGTGCCCGCCCGCCACGTGGGTGTCGCGTTACAGCCCTTGCTTGAGGCTGGCGATCAAATATTCATCGATGTCGCCGTCGAGCACCTTGTCGCAGTCGCTGCGTTCAATGCTGGTGCGCAGGTCCTTGATCCGCGAGGCGTCGAGGACGTACGAGCGGATCTGGTGACCCCAGCCGATATCGGACTTGGTGTCTTCCAGGGCCTGGGACGCCGCGTTGCGCTTCTGCACTTCCTGCTCGTACAAACGCGCCCGCAGCATCTTCATCGCGGTGTCTTTGTTCGCGTGCTGGGACCGTTCGTTCTGGCAACTGACCACGGTGTTGGTCGGTACGTGGGTGATCCGTACGGCCGAGTCGGTGGTGTTTACGTGCTGGCCACCGGCCCCGGAGGAACGGTAGGTGTCGATACGCAGGTCGGCCGGGTTGATCTCGATCTCGATGTTGTCATCGATTTCCGGCGAGACGAATACCGCCGAGAACGAGGTGTGCCGACGGTTGCCGGAGTCGAACGGGCTCTTGCGCACCAGGCGGTGCACGCCGATCTCGGTACGCAGCCAGCCAAAGGCGTACTCGCCCTTGATGTGCACGGTAGCGCCCTTGATCCCGGCGACTTCACCGGCGGACAGTTCCATGATGGTTGCGTCGAAACCGCGTTTGTCGGCCCAGCGCAGGTACATGCGCAGCAGGATATTGGCCCAGTCCTGGGCCTCGGTGCCGCCGGAGCCGGCCTGGATGTCCAGGTAGGCGTTGTTCATGTCCATCTCGCCGCTGAACATGCGGCGGAACTCCAGCTTGGCCAGGTTCTCGTCCAGGCGCGTCAGCTCGGCGACTACATCGCCGACCGCGCCTTCGTCGTTTTCCTCGACGGCCATGTCCAGCAGGTCGCGGCAATCGGCCAGGCCGCTGGACAACTCATCCAGGGTCTCGACGATCTGCGCCAGCGCAGAACGCTCGCGGCCCAGTTCCTGGGCGTAGGAAGGGTTGTTCCAGACATTCGGATCTTCAAGCTCGCGATTGACTTCGGTCAGACGCTCATGCTTTTGATCGTAGTCAAAGATACCCCCGAATAGTTTCGGAGCGCTCGGACAGGTCCTTGATGGTGTTCAGGATCGGGTTGATTTCCATGGCGGGCAGCACTCGTTGGCGAACTTTTGAAAGCCGGCGAGTATAACGTAATCAAGCGCCGGCGGCAGCCCGCCTGGCGGCTTTAGGGGGAATGAGATTGAGCGTACGGCCCTGTGGCGAGGGAGCTTGCTCCCGCTGGGTTGCGCGGCAGCCCCAAAACGGCCCCCTCAATCGACCTGGCACACCGAGCCAACTGGTTTAAGGGCCGCTGCGCGCCCCAGCGGGAGCAAGCTCCCTCGCCACAAAAGCAATCTCGCCAGGCAGGGTTTATTCAACCCCCACCCGATTGCGCCCATTGTGCTTGGCCAGGTACAGCCCCTTGTCCGCCGCCGAGATCAGTTGGCGGCACTCGCCGCCCTGTTGCGGGGTGAAGGTCGCGACCCCAATGCTGATGGTCAGGTTTTCGCCGCCGTCGGGCGTGGCATGCGGGATTTTCAGGGCAACGACGCTCTGGCGCAGCTTTTCGGCCATCAGCCGTGCACCGCCAGGCGAGGTGCCGGGCAGGACCAGGGCGAACTCCTCGCCGCCATAACGGGCCGGCAGGTCGGACGGACGACTGCAAGCATCACGAATCGCCGTGGCAACCTTGCGCAGGGCTTCGTCGCCTTCAAGGTGACCGTAGTTGTCGTTGAACGACTTGAAATAATCCACATCGATCATCAACAGCGACAGCTGGGACTGGTCCCGCAGCGCCCTTCGCCACTCCAGTTCCAGGTATTCGTCGAAGTGCCGGCGATTGGACAGCCCGGTCAGGCCATCGGAGTTCATCAGCCGTTGCAGCACCAGATTGGTGTCGAGCAACTGCTGCTGGCTGACCCGCAGCGCACGGTAGGCCGCGTCGCGCTGCAACAGCATCATGTAGGAGCGCGAGTGATAGCGGATCCGCGCTACCAGTTCGATGTTGTCCGGCAACTTGACCAGGTAATCGTTGGCTCCGGCGCCAAACGCCGCGCTCTTGATCAGCGGGTCCTCCTTGGTCGACAGGACGATAATCGGGATGTCGCGAGTGGCCGGATGGTTGCGGTATTCGCGCACCAGGCTCAAGCCGTCGAGACCGGGCATCACCAGGTCCTGGAGAATCACCGTCGGCTTGATGCGCACGGCGTGGGCGATGGCCTGGTGAGGGTCGGAGCAGAAGTGGAAGTCGATGTTCTGCTCGTTCGACAACCCGCGTCGCACTGCCTCGCCGATCATCGCCTGGTCATCGACCAGCAAGACCATGGCGGCGTTCTCATCGCGCTTGAAGTCGTCGAGCTGTAAATCAGTCATGGGGGCTCACCTGAATACTGCTTGGGGTGCAAGAGGGCATCATTGGCTGAAAATTTCCACCAGGCGTGGCGCTATCCGGTCCAGCGCGAGTATCTGCGCCGCCGCGTCGATAGCGGCGGCCGCCTTGGGCATGCCATAGACCGCGCTGCTCTGCTGGTCCTGGGCGATGGTCACACAGCCCTGCTGGCGCATCAGTTTAAGCCCTTGCGCACCGTCGCGGCCCATGCCGGTGAGCAACACGCCTACCGCCTCACCACTCCAGAAATTGGCGACACTCTCGAAAAACACATCGATGGAGGGCCGATAGATTTCGTTGACGGGCTCCGCCGTGTACGCCAGCGTGCCATTTTTCAACAGGCGCAAATGATGATTGGTTCCGGCCAACAGCACCACCCCGCCTCGCGGTGTCTCGCCCTCGCGGGCCAGCCGGACCTCAAGGCCCGACACGCCGCCAAGCCACTCGGCCATGCCCGCGGCAAACACTTCGTCCACATGCTGGACCAGCACGATGGCCGGGGCGAAATCGCGGGGTAGCGCCTTGAGCAGCACTTCCAACGCGGCGGGGCCGCCGGCAGACGAGCCGATCGCCACCAGGCTGTTGCGTGACATCGAGGCCCGCTGCGCAGCCGGCGCGGCGCGCTCACGGTTGCCCCGCTCGCCGATCAGCCAGCCGATGTTGGCGATCTTGCGCAGCAAGGGGGCAGCGGCGTCCTCCGGCCTGCCGACGCCCAGCGCCGGGGTATCCACTACGTCCAGGGCGCCATGGCCCATGGCTTCGAACACCCGATGGACGTTCTGCTGGCTGTCGCCAGTGACGATCACGATGGCGCACGGCGTGTCGGCCATGATTCGCCGGGTCGCCTCGACACCGTCCATGATCGGCATGAACAGGTCCATCAGGATCAGATCCGGCGTGTATTCATGGCAACGCTGCACCGCCTCGGCGCCGTTGGCGGCCACCCAGACCAACTGATACGCGGGCTCGAATGCCAGCGCGCGGCGCAGGGCCTCGACCGCCAGGGGCATGTCATTGACGATGGCGATCTTCAAGCGCGCGCTCCTCCGATCAATTCGACCACGGCGTCGAGCAAGGCGTCGTCATGAAAACTCGCCTTGGCTAGATAATAGTCGGCCCCGGCATCGAGGCCACGGCGGCGATCTTCCTGGCGATCCTTATAGGAAACCACCATCACCGGCAGCGATTGCAGGCGGTTGTCGCGGCGCAGCAGCGACACCAGTTCGATACCGTCCATGCGCGGCATGTCGATGTCCGTGATGAGCAAGTCGAAATCCTCCGAACGCAACGCGTTCCAGCCATCCATGCCGTCTACCGCCACTGCCACGTCATAACCACGATTGAGCAACAGCTTGCGCTCCAGTTCCCGCACGGTCAGCGAGTCGTCCACCACCAGGATCCGCTTGCGTGGGGCCTGGGCCTCGTTCTGCCGGGCGATGCGTTCCAGGCGCCCGGTGTCGAGCAACTTTTCTACCGAACGCAGCAGGTCTTCGACATCGACGATCAACACCACCGAGCCGTCGTCGAGCAAGGCACCGGCGGAAATGTCCTGGACCTTGCCCAGGCGCTCATCCAGGGGCAGCACCACCAGGGTTCGCTCGCCGATGAAGCGTTCCACCGCCACGCCATAGATCACTTCACGCTCGCGGATCACCACGACCTTGAGACTCTGGCCGTTGTTCGGCGCTACCGGGCGGTTGAGCAATTGCGTGGCGGCGACCAACCCCACATGGCGGCCTTCATGCCAGAAATGCTGGCGACCTTCGACCTGGACGATGTCCTCGGGCGACAGGTCGCACATGCGTTCGATATGGGCCAAGGGAAACGCATAAGCCTCGCCGCCGACTTCCACCACCAGGCTGCGCACCACCGAAAGCGTCAGCGGCACCTCGAGGTGGAAGCGACTGCCCGCGCCTGCCGTCTGCTCCAGCACCACTGCGCCACGCAACTGCCGGACCATGTGCTGGACAGCGTCCAGGCCGACACCGCGCCCGGACACCTCGGTGACCTTGTCCCGCAGGCTGAAGCCGGGCAGGAACAGGAACGTCAGCAATTCTTCTTCGCTCAGGCTGGCGGCGGTGTGCTCGGGAGAAAGACCACGCTCCACGACGCTGCGGCGCACCCGCTCCAGATCCACGCCGGCACCGTCGTCCGCCAATTCCAGCACCAACAGGCCGGCCTGGTGCGAGGCACGCAAGCGGATCAGGCCTTCGGCGGGTTTGCCGGCCAACAGCCGTTGCTCCGGCGTCTCGATGCCATGGTCGACGGCGTTGCGCAGCAGGTGAGTCAGGGGCGCTTCGAGTTTTTCCAGTACGTCGCGATCGACCTGGGTTTTCTCGCCTTCGATTTCCAGGCGTACCTGTTTGCCCAGGCTGCGTCCCAGGTCACGAACCATGCGCGCCTGGCCCGCAAGCACATCGGCAAACGGGCGCATGCGGCAAGCCAGCGCCGTGTCGTACAACACTTGTGCGCGCTGGCCGGCCTGCCAGGCAAATTCATCCAGCTCAGCGGTTTTTTGCGCCAGGATCTGCTGGGTTTCCGCCAACAGGCGCCGGGCATCGTTGAGTGCCTCCTGGGCCTGCAGACTCAAGGCATGGTCCTTGAGATGCACATTCAGGTCTTCAAGAGCACGCAGGCCATTGCCTTGCTGGCGCTTGAGCCGCAGCAGGGTCGCCAGCCAAGGCTTGAGACGCTGGGTTTCGACCAGCGACTTGCTCGACAGGTCCAACAGGCTGTTGAGGCGCCCGGCAGTGACCCGCAAGACCCGTTCGCCCTCCTCGGTGACATGCTTTTTCCTTGCCGCCGGTTCTACAGGCTCCATGGGCATGGGCACAGGCTCCGGCATCTCGACCCGCACGGGCTCGAGGGGTATCTCACTGGTCGGCGACATCGCGCTTGAAGCCGCCGCAGCGGCAGGATCCAGCAGGCGACCCAATAACGCGACATAGGCCTCGATGTCCTCGGCGCCGACGCTGTTGCCTGGGGTCGCGATGCGCGTCAGCAGGTCGGTGCCTTGCAGCAAGGCGTCGATATGCTCGGCACGCAATACCAGGAGGCGTTCCTGGGCGCTGACCAGGCAATCTTCCATGACGTGGGCCACGCTGACCCCGGCGGGGATCCCGACGATTCGCGCGGCGCCCTTGAGCGAGTGGGCCGCGCGCATGCATGACTCAAGGTGGTCAGCCTGGGTCGGGTCACGCTCCAGGGCCAGCAGGCCGGCGCTGAGTACCTGGGTCTGAGCCTCGGCTTCCAGGCTGAACAGTTCGAGCAACGAGGCGTCGCGCATCTGATCGGGGGTCATGACAGGCTCCGGGACACGGCGGACAACAACTGCTCTTCATCCAGCCAACGCAGGCTGCGGCCTTTGTACTGCAACACGCCACGGGTGTACTTGCCCGCCGATTGCGAAGCACCCGCCAGGATGCGTTCGTCAATTGCATGAATGCCATCCACCTCATCCACCGGCACCAATACCGGTCCGCCCTGGGCGGCGATAATCAGCATGCGCGGCATGATTCGCCCACCGGAAGGCGCAGCCGAACCAGGCTCCAGCCCCAACAACTCGACTAGCGACAGGCAGGCCACCAGGGCGCCGCGCACATTCGCAACGCCGAGCAAGGCACGCGAACGCTGGTGCGGCAGCGAATGGATCGGCTGCAACGGCGCCACTTCCACCAGGCTGCGAGTACTCAAGCCCAACCATTCTTCGCCCAGGCGGAACATCAATACCGAGCGCGTGACGATGTCACTGTCGACCGGCGCAAGAGCCAGCTCTCGATCATCCTGGCGCAGGGCATAACGGTCGAGCAAACGGGTGGCCGCCGCCGAGTACACCGAACAGTTGCGGCAATGGATATGTTCGACCAGCAATGGGCAGGACTTGTCGCCGTGAACCCCGATGCGGTTCCAGCAGTCATCGATGGCCTGGGCATCGTCATGAGTCACGTTATAGGAAGCCGAACCACTCATCGTTTGCGCTCACTCTCAACCGGGCGCCCACTGCGGGCCGCACGTTCCTGCAATCGACGGGCACCGGCCACGTCTCCCTGGGATGCCAGCAGCGCCGCCAGATGCACCAGGGCCTCGGCGTGTTGCGGTTCAAGATACAGCGCCTTGCGATAAAACCCCTGGGCCTCGAGCGCGTTGCCGGCCATGTCGCTGAGCAGGCCCAGCCAATAGAACACCTGCGCACTGGGCGCATGGCTGCGCAAATATTCTTCGCAAGCCGCACGGGCCTCGGCACTTTTGCCGCCGTTGGCCAGGGCGGCGATATTGGCCAGCAAGGTCACCGCGTCGCTGCTCCTGGGTGGGGCGATCAGCGTCACGCTGGCTGCAAACGGTCGAGGCTGAAGCGGCGGCGCAGCGACTCGGGGTGGCGGCTGGCGAATCGGCAGCGGACTTGGCAACAGCGTTGGCAGCGGTTGCGGCTCGGGCGCGCCCTGGCGGCTGAAGGCGAACGATTGGGCGATGCCGATCGAGCGCATGCCTAGCCGCCCCAGCAAACTGCCCTCGGCGGGACCGATGAACAGGACGCCGTCCTGATGGGTCAGGCGCTTGAGCACCTCGAATACCTGTTGCTGGGTCGGCTGGTCGAAATAGATCAGCAGGTTGCGACAGAACACAAAATCATACGGCGCCTCATTCACCAGCAAGGCCGGATCCAAGAGGTTGCCCACTTGCAGGCGCACCTGTTCACGTATGCGCTCATCGAGGTAATAGCCGTCCTCCTCGGCACTGAAATACCGTTCGCGAAAACCAAGGTCCGCGCCACGGAAGGAGTTCCTGCCGTAACGCGCTTGCCGGGCTTTATCAACGGACAGCGGGCTGACGTCCATCGCATCGACTTTGAACTGATGCGGCCCGAGGCCTGCGTCGAACAGGGCCATGACGATCGAATACGGCTCTTCGCCAGTGGAGCATGGCAGGCTGAGGATGCGCAGGGCGCGCAGGTGCTTGATCGCGGCGAGGCGCTGGGAGGCCAGTCGCCCCAGCGTCGCGAAGGATTCGGGATAACGGAAGAACCAGGTCTCCGGGACGATCACCGCTTCGATCAGCGCCTGCTGCTCCTGGGCAGAATGTTGCAGGCTTTGCCAATAGTCATCGGTGGTCCGGCCGGGCACGGCAAGGACGCGCTGGCGCACGGCCCGCTCGATAATAGCGGTGCCGACGGACGTCACGTCCAGGCCGATGCGCTCCTTGAGGAAATCGAAAAAACGCTGGTCGTTGTTCATCGCCGATCCTCGAAACCATCAAGGTCCAGCGGCGGCGTGGGGAACAGCACCGCACGCACCGACTCGTCGAGCAAATCGTTGACTCGTACCCACTGCAGCATTCCTTGGGCATCCTCCCGTACCGGGCCCAGGTAAGGCGCCTGGGGATTGTCCAGGCCATAAGGCTTGAAGTCGGCCGGATCACAACGCAGGGTGTCGGTGGCCTGTTCCAGGATCAAACCCAGCACGTGCGCTGCGTGCTGCGCCTGGGGCCGGTAATTGACCAGCACCAGCCGGGTGCTGGTGCGCGCCTCGGCGGCCTGGCCGAAGGTCAAGGCGCACAGGTCGAGCACCGGCACCACCCGGCCACGCCAGGCGAATACCCCGGCCACCCAGGACGGCGTCCGGGCAATCGGCTTGAGCGGCAGGCGCGGTAGCACCTCCACCACATCGATGGCTTGCAGGGCGTAGCGCTCGTTACCGATGCAAAACACCAGGAACAACGCCTGCCGGGCCGCCGGCCCGGTACCGCGTCGGGCATCGAAATCGCTCATCAGACTTTGAAACGCGAGACGCCGCTGCGCAGGCCCACGGCCACCTGGCTGAGCTCGTCGATGGCGGAACTGGCCTGGCGTAGGGACTCCACGGTCTGGCTGCTGGCATCGCCCAGTTGCACCAGGGCGTGATTGATCTGCTCGGCACCGGTGGCCTGGGCCTGCATGCCTTCGTTGACCATCAACACCCGCGGCGCCAGCGCCTGGACCTGATGGATGATCTGCGACAATTGCTCGCCGATCTGCTGTACCTCGGCCATGCCACGGCGCACTTCTTCGGAAAATTTGTCCATGCCCATCACACCCGCCGAGACAGCGGACTGGATCTCGCGCACCATCTGCTCGATGTCGTAGGTGGCGACAGCGGTCTGATCGGCCAGACGCCGTACCTCTGTGGCGACCACGGCGAAACCGCGTCCGTACTCACCGGCTTTCTCGGCCTCGATGGCGGCGTTGAGCGACAACAGGTTGGTCTGGTCGGCAACCTTGACGATGGTCACCACCACTTGGTTGATGTTGCCGGCCTTCTCGTTGAGGATCGCCAGCTTGGCGTTCACCAGGTCAGCGGCGCCCATCACCGAATGCATGGTCTCTTCCATGCGCGCCAGGCCTTGCTGACCTGAGCCGGCGGCGACAGAGGCCTGGTCGGCGGCGCTGGAGACTTCGGTCATGGTGCGCACCAGGTCGCGAGAGGTGGCGGCGATTTCACGGGACGTCGCGCCGATCTCGGTGGTGGTGGCTGCGGTTTCGGTGGCCGTGGCCTGTTGCTGCCGTGAGGTCGCGGCGATCTCGGTCACCGAGGTGGTGACCTGCACCGAGGAACGCTGGGCCTGGGACACCAGTGACGTCAACTCGGCCATCATGTCGTTGAAGCCGGTCTCCACAGCGCCGAACTCGTCTTTGCGCGCCAGGTTCAGGCGTCCGCTCAAATCGCCGCTGCGCATGACATCGAGTATCTCGACGATGCGGCTCATCGGCGCCATGATCGCGCGCATCAGCAACAGGCCGCAAATAACAGCCACCAGCACCGCGACGACAAACGACAGGCCCATGGCGACCTCGGCGGCTGTCACCGCACGGCCGATGGTCAGGGCGGCCTGCTCAGCCAACTCACGATTGCGCTCGATGATCTGGTTCAAGTGCCCACGACCGTCGAGCCATGCCGGCGTCAGGTCTTTTTCCACCGCCAGCCGAGCGCCTTCGTAGTCCTTGCGCTGGTACAGATCCAGTACCTTCGCCAGGGCTTTGTTGAAGTCCTGGTGATTGACTTCGAATTCATCGAATGAGGCCTGGTCGGCCGGGTCCTGGATCAGCTTCTGGTATTGCTGCATTTCATCGCGCAGATGCTGCTCGTACCGCTGGTAGAGCGCCTTGTCTTCGTCGGTGATTTCCCGGTGATCGGACAGACCCACGAGCTGCTGGGTCTTGACGTAACTGTCGACCCAGCCCCCACGGATCATGGAACTGTAATACACCCCTGGAACGGCGTCGGTACGTACTTCCTGTTCACTGGCCTCGATCTTCAACAACCGCGAGTAAGTGATCACCACCATCAGCAACATGATGGCAATAATCACCGCAAAACTCGCCAGAATGCGTTGGCGCAACGTCCAGTTCTTCACAGGAAAACCTCGGGTACTTTGAATTGCCGGGAGTATAGCCGAGGGTGGTGGTGCGTCTGTATGGCGGTCTGGGGGAATTTGACGAAGCCGAGGATTGCGATTTTTCAGGTTGAGCGATGCTCCTGTGGGAGCGAGCTTGCTCGCGATAGCGGTGGGTCAGTGAATAAAATACTGACTGACCGGACGCCATCGCGAGCAAGCTCGCTCCCACAGGGAAAGTGGTGGGCAATTATTGTTCAAACATCACAAAATTATTTCCTGAGACAGGATCATGCAGCCGCCTGACGCACCTGCTTCTCCAGCTCCGCCTTCAGTCCCGGTTCCAGCTTGAGTTGTCGCGCCAGTTCGTCGAGGTAGGATTTCTCCATGAAGTTTTCCTCATCCACCAGCATCACGCTGGCGATGTACATTTCGGCGGCGATTTCCGGTGTGCTGGCCGCCCGGGCGACGTCGCTGGGATCCAGCGGTTTGTTGAGCTCGGCGTGCAGCCAGTGTTGCAGTTCCTGGTCGTTGTCGAGCTTGGTGAATTCGCCTTCGATCAGTTGACGCTCGCGTTCGTCCACATGGCCGTCGGCCTTGGCCGCCGCGACCAGGGCCTTGAGTATCGCCTGGCTGTGCTGTTCGACCTGCGCCGGTGGGACGCGGTCGAGGGTCTGCGGTTCGGTTTTCGGCGCATTGCCCTGCTGGGCCTGCCAGTTGCCATAAGCCTTGTAGGCAATCACGCCCAATGCAGCCAGGCCGCCATACGTCAGGGCCTTGCCGCCAAAGCTACGGGCTTTCTTGTTGCCCAGCAGCAACCCCATGGCGCTGGCCGCCAGCGCCCCGCCCCCTGCGCCGGAGAGCATTCCGCCGAGGTTGCCGGAGCCGCAGAGCAAACCACCCAGACCGCCGGACGACTTGCCCTGGGAGCCGCCGGCCTTGTTCTGCAACATTTCCTGACCGGACTTGAGTAACTGATCGAGCAATCCACGGGTGTTCATTTGCTGCCTCCACGCATTCGGGTTAACCGGATCATAAGGCCCCCAGCGTAGATCGAAAGTGCCCCACCACCCTCGGCCAGATTGCTTCGAGATGTTGCCTACGGACTTGCCGGTGATTGGAAGGCAGCCGCAGCCATTCGATAAAAACGATATACACTCCAAGACATCGATAAATACGTTTCCTGGGTATCCAACAATGATGACCCTGCGCCAGATCCGTCATTTCATCGCGGTAGCCGAAACCGGTTCGATTTCCGCCGCCGCGCAAACCGCGTTCATCTCCCAATCCACCCTGACCCTGGCCATCCAGCAACTGGAAGAGGAAATCGGCGTCAGTCTGTTCAACCGTCACGCCAAGGGCATGACGCTGACCCACCAGGGGCATCAGTTCCTGCGTCAGGCGCACCTGATACTCGCCACCGTCGACAACGCCAAGCGCAGCCTGCAACAAAGCACCGACCAGGTTGCCGGACAGGTCACCATCGGCGTGACCAGCCTGGTCGCCGGGTACTATCTGGCGGACCTCTTGACCCGCTTCCAGCGCGCCTACCCCAATGTGGCCATCCGCGTGATGGAGGACGAACGCCCCTATATCGAACATCTGCTGGTCAGCGGCGAGATCGACGTCGGTGTGCTGATCCTGTCCAACCTGGAAGACCGCCACGCCCTGCAGACCGAAGTACTGACCCACTCGCCCCATCGTTTGTGGCTGCCGGCCCAGCATCCGTTGCTCGAACACGACAGCATCAGCCTTGCGGATGTGGCTCGCGAGCCGTTGATCCAACTGAACGTCGACGAGATGGATCGCAACGCGCAACGCCTGTGGCGCGGTGCGGGCCTGCAACCGCAGATCACCCTGCGTACCGCCTCGACCGAGGCGGTACGCAGCCTGGTGGCGGCCGGGCTGGGGGTATCGATCCAACCGGACATGACCTACCGCCCATGGTCGCTGGAAGGCGACATCATCGAGGCACGACCCATCGCCGACCTCAACCAGACGCTGGATGTCGGACTCGCCTGGCGCCGGGGCACGGCACGCCCGGCCTCGGTCGACCCGTTCCTGGCTGTTGCCCGCGAACAGCCCCACGGACGCAAGCCATCTATTTAATCGAATGCTGCCTTGAGTATTTCGAATTTGTCGGCCTGGCGACTGGGCACTAGTCTTGCTGCACCCCCCACAATCCAATGTGGGAGCGAGCCATTGTGGGAGCGAGCTTGCTCGCGATAGCGGTCTTTCAGTCAATTTAATGCTGCCTGTCATACCGCTATCGCGAGCAAGCTCGCTCCCACAGGGTCCGTGTTCACCGTTATAAAAAAGAGAAGGCGAATATGGCCGGCACGCAAACCCCGTTATGTACAGCGTTGTTGATCGACGGCGAAAGCGTACCCGGCGAGGGCTTTGTCGAGCCGATCCTCAACCCGGCCACCGGTGAAGTGCTCGCCCACATCGCCGAGGCCAGTACCGAACAGGTCGAAGCCGCGGTCCTCGCGGCTCATCAGGCCTTTGACGGCTGGTCGCGCACCACGCCGCAACAACGCTCGAACCTGCTGTTGGAGATCGCCGGCGCTGTCGAAAAAAACGCCGATTACCTGGCCCGTCTCGAATCCCTGAACTGTGGCAAGCCACTGCACCTGGCGCGTCAGGACGACCTGAGCGCCACGGTGGATGTGTTCCGTTTTTTTGCCGGCGCCGTACGCTGCCAGACTGGCCAGCTCAGCGGCGAATACTTGCCGGGCTACACCAGCATGGTGCGTCGCGACCCGATTGGCGTGGTGGCGTCCATTGCGCCCTGGAACTACCCGATCATGATGGCGGCCTGGAAAATCGCCCCGGCCCTCGCCGCCGGCAATACCCTGGTGTTCAAGCCTTCGGAACACACGCCGCTGTCGATCCTGGCCCTGGCGCCGATCCTGGCCGAGATCCTGCCGCGCGGCGTCATCAACGTCATCTGCGGTGGCGGCGAAGGCGTCGGCAGTCATCTGGTCAGTCACCCCAAGGTGCGCATGGTCTCGTTGACGGGCGATATCGTCACCGGCCAGAAAATCCTCCAGGCCGCGGCAAAAACCCTCAAGCGCACGCACCTGGAACTGGGCGGCAAGGCCCCGGTGATCGTCTGTGACGACGCCGACCTGCAGGCAGTGGTCGAGGGTGTACGCACCTATGGTTACTACAACGCCGGCCAGGATTGCACCGCCGCGTGCCGGATCTACGCCCAGGCCGGGATTCACGACCGGCTGGTGGCTGAACTCGGCGCGGCGGTCAGCAGCCTGCGCTTTGCCGGCAAGCGCGACGTCGACAACGAAATCGGCCCGCTGATCAGCACCCGCCAGCGCGACCGCGTCGCCAGTTTCGTCGAGCGTGCCCTCGGCCAGCCGCATATCGAGCGCATCACCGGCGCGGCGGTGCATTCCGGCGCCGGTTTCTATTACCAGCCCACGCTGTTGGCGGGCTGCAAGCAAAGCGACGAGATCGTCCAGCGCGAAGTATTCGGCCCGGTGGTCACCGTGACCCGTTTCGATGAACTCAGCCAGGCGGTGGACTGGGCCAACGATTCGGAATACGGCCTGGCCTCCTCGGTCTGGACCCACAACCTCGACAAGGCGATGCAGGTGGCGGCGCGGCTGCAATACGGCTGCACCTGGATCAACAGTCATTTCATGCTGGTCAGCGAAATGCCCCACGGCGGCCTGAAACGCTCAGGTTATGGGAAGGACCTGTCCAGCGATTCGCTTCAGGACTACAGCGTGGTGCGCCACATCATGGCCCGCCACCGCCAGCATCTGTAGGGAACAGCACTACTCTAATAACAGGCCAGCCATGGCGCTTCACCCCGTTCGAAAACTGCCCCGACCATAATTAAAGCAAGAGGGATTTCCATGTACGCGCACAAGACCGCATTGCTCAGCGCAATCACCACGGCGCTGCTGGCCAGCGCCAGCCTCCAGGCCGCCGAACCGCTCAAGGCCATTGGCGCTGGCGAAGGCCAACTGGATATCGTCGCCTGGCCGGGCTACATCGAACGCGGCGAAAGCGACAAGGCCTATGACTGGGTCAGCGGTTTCGAGAAAGAAACCGGCTGCAAGGTCAACGTCAAGACCGCCGCCACCTCCGACGAAATGGTCAGCCTGATGACCAAGGGCGGCTACGACCTGGTCACCGCGTCGGGCGATGCCTCGCTACGGCTGATTGCCGGCAAACGCGTGCAGCCGATCAATACCGCGTTGATCGCCAACTGGAAAAACCTCGACCCGCGCCTCAAGGACGCGCCGTGGTACGTGGTCAGCCAACAGACCTACGGGACGCCGTACCAGTGGGGGCCGAACGTACTGATGTACAACACCGAAGTATTCAAGCAAGCGCCGACCAGCTGGGGCGTCCTGTTCGAGGCGCAGAACCTGCCCGACGGCAAGCCGAACAAGGGCCGGGTGCAAGCCTACGATGGGCCGATCTACATCGCCGACGCGGCGCTTTACCTCAAGACCGCCAAGCCCGAGCTGGGCATCAAGGATCCGTATCAACTCGACGAAGCCCAGTACAAGGCCGTGCTGGAATTACTGCGTGCCCAGCAGCCGTTGATCCACCGCTACTGGCATGACACGACCGTGCAGATGAGCGATTTCAAGAACGAAGGCGTGGTCGCATCCGGCGCCTGGCCATACCAGGTCAACGGCCTGATCAACGAAAAACAGCCGATCGCCTCGACCATCCCCAAGGAAGGCGCCACCGGCTGGGCTGACACGACGATGCTGCACGCCGAGGCCAAGCACCCCAACTGCGCCTATAAATGGATGGACTGGTCGCTGCAGCCGAAAGTCCAGGGCGACGTAGCCGCCTGGTTCGGCTCGTTGCCGGCCGTGCCCGAGGCGTGCAAGGCAAGCGAACTGCTGGGCGCCGAGGGTTGCAAGACCAACGGGTTCGACCAGTTCGACAAGATCGCCTTCTGGAAAACCCCACAAGCCGAAGGCGGCAAGTTCGTGCCGTACAGCCGCTGGACGCAGGATTACATTGCGATCATGGGTGGACGCTAAGTCGCAGTCACCTGTTTGGACCGGGGGACATGGTTAGCCCTGTGGCGAGGGAGCTTGCTCCCGCTGGCGCGCGCAGCACGCCCAAAACCGACCGACGCGGTATTAGCTGACCCACCGCATCGGCTGGTGTTGGGGTGGCTGCGCCACCCAGCGGGAGCAAGCTCCCTCGCCACGGGACCGCGTTCCAACCGTTGAGATTTCATACCCGCCCCGCTTTCTGGAGCACCGCACCATGACGCTTGCAGTCCAGTTCACTCACGTTTCCCGTCAGTTCGGCGAGGTGAAGGCCGTTGACCGGGTCTCCATCGACATCCAGGACGGCGAGTTCTTTTCCATGCTCGGCCCGTCCGGCTCGGGCAAGACCACTTGCCTGCGGCTGATTGCCGGGTTCGAGCAGCCCAGCGCCGGTTCGATTCGCATCCATGGAGAGGAAGCCGTCGGGCTCGCGCCGTATCAGCGGGACGTCAACACGGTGTTCCAGGACTACGCCCTGTTCCCGCACATGAACGTACGCGACAACGTCGCCTACGGCCTGAAAGTCAAAGGCGTCGCCAAGGCCGAGCGCATCAGGCGCGCCGATGAAGCGCTGGAGATGGTTGCCCTGGGCGGCTATGGCGAACGCAAGCCGGTGCAACTGTCCGGTGGCCAGCGCCAGCGCGTTGCCCTGGCCCGCGCGCTGGTCAATCGCCCGCGTGTGTTGCTGCTGGATGAGCCCTTGGGCGCGCTCGACCTGAAGCTGCGCGAACAGATGCAAAGCGAGTTGAAAAAACTGCAACGCCAGTTGGGTATCACCTTCATCTTCGTTACCCACGACCAGACCGAGGCCCTGTCGATGTCCGATCGCGTGGCGGTGTTCAACAAGGGCCGGATCGAACAGGTCGATACCCCACGCAACCTGTACATGAAGCCGGCCACCACCTTCGTCGCCGAATTCGTCGGCACTTCCAACGTGATTCGCGGTGAGTTGGCCAGGCAACTGAGCGGTTATCCACAGCCGTTCTCGATCCGCCCGGAACACGTGCGCTTTGCCGAAGGTCTGCTGGCAGGCGATGAAATCGAAGTCAGCGGCCTACTTCACGACATCCAGTACCAGGGCAGCGCCACGCGCTACGAGTTGAAGCTGGAAAACGGCCAGACCCTGAGCCTCAGCCAGGCCAACAGCCAATGGAACGACAGCGGCGCCCAGCACCATACCGGCCAGCATCTCGCCGTGCGCTGGGCCCGCGAGGCAATGGTTGCCCTGCACGATACCGCCAGCAGCGAGGCCTGAGATGAGCACCCTGGCCATGACTCGAACCGAGACGCACGGTTCGCCGTTGCGACGCTTTTCGAACCTGCTGTACCGGCGTCCCAACCTGTACCTGTCGCTGTTGCTGGTGCCACCGCTGATCTGGTTTGGCGCGATCTACCTGGGCTCGCTGCTGACCTTGCTGTGGCAAGGCTTCTATACCTTCGACGACTTCACCATGGCGGTCACGCCGGACCTGACCCTGGCGAATTTTTCGGCGCTGTTCCAGCCGTCGAATTTCGACATCATTGCGCGGACATTGACCATGGCGATCGCGGTGTCCATCGCCAGCGCCATTGTCGCCTTCCCGATCGCCTACTACATGGCGCGCTACACCAGCGGCAAGACCAAGGCGTTTTTCTACATCGCGGTGATGCTGCCGATGTGGGCCAGCTACATCGTCAAGGCCTACGCCTGGACACTGCTGCTGGCCAAGGGCGGCGTGGCGCAGTGGTTCATCCAGCACCTGGGGCTGGGGCCGGTGTTGCAGTTCGTGCTGGGCATTCCCGGCGTCGGTGGCAGCACGCTGTCTACTTCGCACCTGGGGCGCTTCCTGGTGTTCGTCTACATCTGGCTGCCGTTCATGATCCTGCCGATCCAGGCCTCCCTGGAGCGCTTGCCGCCATCGCTGCTGCAAGCTTCGGCGGACCTCGGCGCCAGGCCACGCCAGACCTTCATGCAGGTAATCCTGCCGCTGTCGATCCCGGGCATTGCCGCCGGCTCGATCTTCACCTTTTCGCTGACCCTGGGGGATTTCATCGTGCCCCAGTTGGTGGGCCCGCCGGGCTACTTCGTTGGCAGCATGGTCTACGCCCAGCAAGGCGCCATCGGCAACATGCCCATGGCCGCGGCGTTCACGCTGGTGCCCATCGTGCTGATCGCCATCTATCTGTCTGTCGTCAAGCGACTGGGGGCTTTCGATGCACTCTGACTCCAAGGCCTCGTGGGGCTTGCGGATCGCGGCATGGGGCGGGCTGGTGTTCCTGCATTTCCCGATCCTGATCATTTTCCTCTATGCCTTCAACACTGAAGACGCTGCGTTCAGCTTCCCGCCCAAGGGCCTGACCCTGAAGTGGTTCAGCGTCGCCTTCTCGCGCCCGGACGTGCTGGAGGCGATCAAGTTGTCATTGCAGATCGCAGCCGTCGCGACCCTGATTGCCATGGTGCTCGGCACACTCGCGTCGGCGGCACTGTACCGCCGTGATTTTTTCGGCAAGCAGGGTATCTCGCTGATGCTGATCCTGCCAATTGCACTGCCGGGGATCATCACCGGCATCGCGCTGTTGGCGACGTTCAAGACCCTGGGCATCGAACCCGGCATGTTCACCATCATCGTCGGCCATGCGACCTTCTGCGTGGTGATCGTCTACAACAACGTCATCGCCCGTCTGCGTCGCACCTCCCACAGCCTGATCGAAGCGTCGATGGACCTGGGCGCCGACGGCTGGCAGACCTTTCGCTACATCATCCTGCCTAATCTGGGGTCGGCCCTGCTGGCCGGCGGGATGCTGGCGTTTGCCCTGTCGTTCGATGAAATCATCGTCACCACGTTCACCGCCGGTCATGAGCGCACGCTGCCGCTCTGGCTGCTCAACCAGCTCAGCCGCCCTCGCGACGCGCCAGTGACGAACGTGGTGGCGATGCTGGTGATGTTGGTGACGATGCTGCCGATACTCGGCGCGTATTACCTGACGCGCGGGGGTGAGAGCGTGGCCGGTAGCGGTGGGAAGTAACCCAGGCCCCAATGAAAACTATGCCATGTGGGAGCGAGCCTGCTCGCGATGACAGATCAGCATTCAGCAGCGATGTCGACTGTTGCATCGCCATCGCGAGCAGGCTCGCTCCCACAGGAAAACAACAGCGTTCAAGAGGACACGGACATGCAAACCAAACTGTTGATCAACGGCCATCTGGTGAACGGCGACGGCCCTGGCCAGGCCGTCTTCAATCCGGCGCTGGGCCGGGTCCTGGTGGAAATCAATGAAGCCAGCGAGGCCCAGGTCGACGCCGCCGTGCGCGCCGCCGACAGCGCTTTCGATGCCTGGTCGCAAGTGCCGCCCAAGGACCGCTCCCTGCTGCTGCTCAAGCTGGCCGATGCCATCGAGGCCAATGGTGAAGAACTGGCCAGGCTCGAATCGGACAACTGCGGCAAGCCATTGAGCGCCGCCTTGAACGATGAAATCCCGGCGATCGCCGATGTGTTCCGTTTCTTTGCCGGCGCCAGCCGTTGCATGAACGGCTCGGCGGGCGGCGAGTACCTGCCGGGGCACACCTCGATGATCCGTCGCGACCCGGTGGGCGTGATCGCTTCCATCGCCCCGTGGAACTACCCGTTGATGATGGTCGCCTGGAAAATCGCCCCGGCCCTGGCCGCCGGTAATACGGTGGTGCTCAAGCCGTCGGAACAGACGCCACTGACCGCGTTGCGCCTGGCGGAACTGGCGTCGGAAATTTTCCCGGCAGGTGTGCTCAATGTCGTTTTCGGACGCGGGCAAACCGTCGGCCAACCGCTCGTCACGCACCCGAAAGTCCGCATGGTTTCCCTGACCGGGTCCATCGCCACCGGCTCGAACATCATTTCCAGCACCGCCGAGAGCGTCAAGCGCACGCACATGGAACTGGGCGGCAAGGCCCCGGTGATCATCTTCGATGACGCCGACATTGATGCTGTGGTGGAAGGCATCCGCACCTTCGGCTTCTACAACGCCGGCCAGGACTGCACAGCCGCCTGCCGCATCTATGCCCAGCAAGGCATCTACGACAAATTTGTCGAAAAACTCGGCGCCGCCGTCGCCAGCATCAAGTACGGCCTGCAGAACGAACCCGATACCGAGATGGGACCGTTGATCACCGCTCAACACCGCGACCGAGTGGCCGGCTTCGTCGAGCGGGCCATCGCCCAGCCCCACATCCGCCTGGTCACCGGTGGCAAGGCCGTGGACGGCAACGGCTTCTTCTTCGAACCGACGGTGCTGGCCGACGTCCAGCAGGACGACGAAATTGTCCGCCGCGAAGTGTTCGGTCCGGTGGTGTCCGTCACGCCATTCCTTGAGGAAGCACAAGTGCTGGCCTGGGCCAACGATTCGGACTACGGCCTGGCCTCATCGGTGTGGACCGCCGACATCGGCCGTGCCCATCGCTTGTCGGCACGCCTGCAATACGGCTGCACCTGGGTGAATACGCACTTCATGCTCGTCAGCGAAATGCCCCATGGCGGTCAGAAACGTTCTGGCTATGGCAAAGACATGTCGATGTATGGGCTGGAGGATTACACGGTGGTTCGGCATGTGATGTTCAAGCATTGAGCCTACGCCAACGGCAGGCACTCCACGATCAAGGTGATTGGTCGTGGTGGTGCGCCATTCAGGATGGCACTACCAACTCGACCGAGGGGAAATAATTCTGGTAACGCTTCGCATCACGGGTGAGCAAAGGGAGGCGCTTCACAGCCGCATGTGCACCGATAAAAAAATCTGCAAGGACGTTACTTTTTCCACCGCCCATTTTTCGATACCGCACAAAAGCCTTCCCTGCCAGAAACAATGCTGGTCTGGGTATTTCCTGCAGCACCAGCCCCAGCTTCTCGACCACCTCATCCAAGGCTTCGAAGGTGGAAAAAGTCTGGGACAGCTCTGCGTAAATAATTGGATTGATGACCAGGTCATGAGCTCTGGATTGGGCACGCAGCTGCTGGATAGACCAGTCAGCCCAAACCGGATCATCCTCCAGCACATCGATCAGAACGTTGGTATCAACTAATATCATCAGTCGTCACCGCGCAGCAGCGCCATAAGATCGTCCGTACGCCATTTGATATCCGCCTTGCCACGTACCGCTTCGAAACGATCGCTGATGGCTGCGGCCGTTGTTTCTGGCCTGCCGGCATGCAGCACCACTTCACCGCGCGCATTGATGCTGAACTCAACTGCACTACCAGGCATCAAGTGCAATGCATCGCGGATGGGTTTGGGAATGGTGACCTGCCCTTTACTTGTCATAGTCGTCGGCATTGTATTCTCCTTAAGGTATTACTTTTATGAAAAAGTAATACTTCGCGCTCAGACCTGCAACTGCCGTTTACGGTGGTCGATGTGCTGTGGCTTTTGTGACCCGAATTACCCAACAGGAAAGCTGAATTCGAACTGCTGCGGTTTCCGCTCAAAACCGCGAAGCACGGCCCATCGCATCCATCAGATAACGCATGGCGATCCGGTCGCTTTCCGACAACTCTCGATAACGCTCGACCAGCCTCATTTCCTCCAGGCTGAGCGGGCGTTTGCTCCGTGTTCTGGTCAGGCCAGGAAAGATCCCCAGCATTTCGGTAATGCTCTGTATTTTGGTGATGGGTTGTCCTTCGTTACGTCGATTCAAAGCGTAAAGACAGTCATAAAGTAATTGATCAAAAAATTCCCGAATCCTCACAAAAACAGAAATAACTGTAAGAATTTTTAACCAAGCCACGCTTTCCCATCTCTCCAAGCGGGCATTTCCCCTATGATTTTGCGTTTCGGTGAACCGATCCAGCTCTCAGGCATCTGTTCTAACGTTCGTCGCGTTTGGCCAAAGGCATGTCCGAACTCCTTTACCAGTCTCTGTTGCCAGGATCGGCTCGGGATTGTCTTCAGATAAGGTTGTATTTATGCACCGCAGGAATCTGCTCAAGGCCTCCATGGCCTTCGCCGCCTACACCGGACTGTCGGCCTCCGGGCTCATGGCCGCACGTGCCTGGGCTGCCGATCAGACCGCCGACGGCGAAGCCCGTCCCTTCGATTTCAACCAATTGAAAGACCAGGCCCTGCGACTGGCCGCAAGCCGCTACGTCGACACCAAGCAAGTCCTGCCGCCGACGCTGGCCCAGATGTCCCCCTTGCAGTTCAATGCCATCCAGTACGACGCCAATCATTCGCTGTGGAACGAACTGGACGGCAAGCTGGACGTGCAGTTTTTCCATGTCGGCATGGGCTTCAAGCAGCCGGTGCGCATGTACAGTGTCGACCCGAAGACCCGCATGGCGCGTGAAGTACACTTTCGCCCGGAACTGTTCAACTACGAGAAGACCACGGTCAATACCTCGCAGCTCACCGGCGACCTCGGGTTCGCAGGTTTCCGGGTGTTCAAGGCACCGGAGCTGGACCGGCACGACATCGTTTCGTTTCTCGGCGCCAGTTACTTCCGCGCGGTAGACGCCACCGGCCAGTACGGCTTGTCTGCCCGCGGCCTGGCCATCGACACGTATGCAAAAAAACGCGAGGAATTCCCCGACTTCACCAAGTTCTGGTTCGAAACGCCGGACAAGAACAGCACCCGCTTCGTGGTCTATGCCCTGCTCGACTCACCGAGCGCCACCGGTGCCTACCGCTTTGACATCGACTGCCAGCCTACCCGGGTGGTGATGGAAGTCGACGCGCACGTCAACGCGCGTACCGCCATCGAGCAGTTGGGCATCGCGCCGATGACCAGCATGTTCAGTTGCGGCACCGTCGAGCGACGCATGTGCGACACCATTCACCCGCAGATCCACGACTCCGATCGCCTGGCCATGTGGCGCGGCAACGGCGAGTGGGTCTGCCGTCCGCTGAACAACCCCGCCACCTTGCAGTTCAATGCATTCGCCGACAACAACCCGAAAGGTTTCGGCCTGGTGCAAACCGACCACGACTTCGAGAGTTACCAGGACACCGTGGATTGGTACAGCAAACGGCCAAGCCTGTGGGTCGAACCTACGACCGCTTGGGGCGAAGGCTCGGTCGACCTGCTGGAAATTCCTACCACCGGCGAGACCCTGGATAACATCGTTGCGTTCTGGACGCCGAAAAAACCGGTCGCTGCCGGCGATTCGTTGAACTATGGCTACAAACTCTACTGGAGCGCCCTGCCACCGGTCAGCACGGACCTGGCCCGCGTCGACGCCACCCGTTCCGGCATGGGCGGCTTCATCGAAGGCTGGGCTCCCGGCGAACACTACCCCACCGTCTGGGCACGGCGCTTCGCGGTGGACTTTACCGGTGGCGGTCTCGATCAGTTGCCATCGGGCACCGGCATCGAGCCGGTGGTGACCTGCTCCCACGGCGAGGTCAAGGATTTCAACGTGCTGGTGCTGGACGCGATCAAGGGTTATCGCATCACCTTCGACTGGTACCCGACTGACGACCGCGTGGACCCGGTGGAGATGCGCCTGTTCATTCGCTCCAAGGACCGGACGTTGAGCGAGACCTGGTTGTACCAGTACTTCCCGCCGGCGCCGGATAAGCGTAAGTACCCCTGAGCCCTGCTGCGTCAGGAATGACGCCTTCGCGAGCAGGCTCGCTCCCACAGTGGACAGCCCTCTGTGATCCTTTTGTGGGAGCGAGCCTGCTCCGGGCGGCGATCCGACGATGAGGCCGGTACAAGCACCAAATTTTTTCAATCAGACAAACAAAAAGCCCCGGCCAATGAGACCGGGGCTTTTTGTTTCAGCGGCCGCTCAGTCGCGCAAATCCGACTCATGGATCGGCTGGTCCCGATGCGTCGCCCGCTGGTACTGCGCCGGCCAGGTGGCCTTGCGTCCGCCCAGGTCATCATCGGCATGCAGCGCCCAGTACGGATCACGCAACAGCTCGCGAGCGAGGAAGATGATATCGGCCTGGCAGGTGCGCAGGATGTGTTCAGCCTGGGCCGGCTCGGTGATCATCCCGACCGTGCCAGTGGCGATTTCCGACTCCTTGCGCACCCGCTCGGCGAAGCGCGTCTGGTAGCCCGGGCCGGTGGGAATCTCGGCGTTGGCGGCGGTACCGCCCGACGACACATCAATCAAGTCCACCCCCAGCGCCCGGAATCGCCGCGCCAGTTCCACCGTTTCATCGGGGTTCCAGCCGTCTTCGACCCAGTCGGTGGCGGATACCCGAACAAAAACCGGCAGCTCCTCTGGCCATACGGCCCGGACCGCTTCGGTCACTTGCAGTACCAGGCGGATACGATTTTCAAACGACCCACCGTATTGATCCCGACGCTGATTGCTCAACGGCGACAGGAACTGGTGCAGCAGATAGCCATGGGCTGCATGGACCTCGACGACCTTGAAACCAGCCGTCAGGGCACGTTTGGCCGCATCGACGAATGCCTGGATGACATCGGCGATCTGTCCCTCATCGAGCTGCTTCGGTTGAGTGTGCTGGGGATCAAAGGCAATCGGCGAAGGGCCGACCGGAACCCAGCCACCCTCTTCCGGTTTGACGCTGCCATGCTTGCCCAGCCAGGGCCTCCAGGTGCTTGCCTTGCGCCCGGCGTGGGCCAGCTGGATGCCGGGCACGGCGCCTTGGGCGGTTATGAACCGGGTGATGCGTTGCAAAGGCTCGATCTGTTCATCGTTCCACAACCCGAGGTCCTCGGCGGTAATCCGGCCATCGGCCGTGACGGCGGTGGCTTCGGTGAAAACCAGGCCGGCACCGCCCACGGCACGACTGCCGAGGTGCACCAGATGCCAGTCGTTGGCCAGGCCATCGGCGCTCGAATACTGGCACATCGGCGAAACCGCGATGCGATTGGGCAGGGTCAGTTGACGAAGGGTATAAGGTTCCAGCAGCAGACTCATGGGGCACCTCTCGAATCAGTGGGCAGGCTCCAGGGTTCTGTTTGAAAGTCGACGAGTGACAAACGGTGCAACACCCGCCCCCGCGGGCAAAACAATCGACAAGACGTCACAAGGCCTATCAAGCAGTGCTTAGAGACTAGTCGACAACCGGGGAGGAGGAAGGGTTCAGAAGTCAAAAACCGCCCTTTCGAAGCCAAGCTGTGTCTTCAAGGCTTGTGTGAACTCCCGTGGCGAGGGAGCTTGCTCCCGCTCGGCTGCGCAGCAGTCGTAAAACCGATCATTGCGGTTTACCTGAAAGAATTGCTTCACGCCAACAGGGGCCGCTTCGCAGCCCAGCGGGAGCAAGCTCCCTCGCCACGGGGGCAGTAAGGCTACCGGGGTTCGATATGAGCAATCATCAACTGCACCGTTTCCTGGCCACGGAACTCGTTGAGGTCAAGCTTGTAGGCCAGCTCCACCCAGCGCACGGTGGGGTTGGGCCAGATTTCCCGGTCAATGCCGAAGGCTATGCCATCGAGTTTCACCGAACCGCACTCAGTCTTGAGAATGACCTTCAGGTGCCGTTCACCCACCACTCGCTGCTCGACCAGCTGGAACACGCCGTGGAACACCGGCTCCGGAAAATGCTGTCCCCACGGCCCCGCATGGCGCAATGCCCGGGCCAGTTCCAGGTGGAACTCTTCCACCGCCAGAGAGCCATCCGACAACAGCCGCCCCGTCAGGTCTTCTTCACGTAGTTGCCGGCGCACCTCCGCGTCAAAAGCCTCGGCAAACAAGGCAAAGTTCGCCTCCGGCAACGTCAGCCCCGCCGCCATGGCGTGACCGCCGTATTTGCTGATCAGGGTCGGATGCTGCGCTGCGACAACGCTCAACGCATCGCGGATATGAAAACCCGGCACCGAGCGGCCCGACCCTTTGAGCAGGCCGTCCCCGGCATCGGCGAAAGCAATGGTCGGACGGAAATAGCGCTCTTTCATGCGTGACGCCAGGATCCCGATGACGCCCTGGTGCCATTGCGGATCGAACAGGCACAAGCCGAACGGCATCGACTCCACCGGCAGATCCTTAAGCTGGGCCATGGCTTCACGTTGCATGCCCTGTTCGATGGATTTGCGGTCCTGGTTCATGCCATCCAGCTGCGCCGCCATGTCCCGTGCCAGCGCCGGGTCGTCGGTGAGCAGGCACTCGATGCCCAGGCTCATGTCGTCCAGCCGCCCCGCCGCATTCAGGCGCGGCCCGAGGATGAACCCGAGGTCGGTGGACGTGATGCGCGAGTGATCGCGCTTGGCTACTTCGAGGATGGCCTTGATGCCGGGCCGGGCGCGTCCGGCGCGAATACGCTCCAGGCCCTGGTGCACCAGGATCCGGTTGTTGGCATCCAGCGGCACCACGTCGGCGACGCTGCCCAGCGCCACCAGGTCGAGCAGTTCGCCGATGTTCGGCTGCGGCTTGCTGGCATACCAACCGAGGCTGCGCAGACGGGCCCGCAGGGCCATCAGCACATAAAAAATCACCCCGACGCCTGCCAGTGCCTTGCTCGGGAACTCACAACCGGGCTGGTTCGGGTTGACGATGGCATCGGCCGCCGGCAATTCGAGCCCCGGCAAGTGGTGGTCGGTGACCAGCACCTTGAGGCCGGCCGCTTTCGCCGCTGCCACGCCCTCCACGCTGGAGATGCCGTTGTCCACGGTGACCAACAGTTGCGGCGCGCGTGTCAGGGCGACTTCGACGATTTCCGGCGTGAGGCCATAGCCATATTCAAAGCGATTGGGCACCAGGTAGTCGACATGGGCCGCACCGAGCAGGCGCAGACCAAGCATGCCCACGGTACTGGCGGTCGCTCCATCGGCATCAAAATCGCCGACGATGAGGATGCGCTGGCGTTGCTCCAGCGCCACCACCAGCAGGTCCACCGCGGCATCAATCCCCTTGAGCTGCTGATAAGGAATCAGGCGCGCCAGGCTCTTGTCCAGCTCCGCTTCGGACTGCACGCCACGTGCTGCGTAAAGACGGGTCAACAACGGCGGCAGGTCACCGAGAAACGGCAGGGTGGCGGGTAACTGGCGGGGTTCTATGCGCATGGGCTAACGATCATTTCTCTATTTTTGTAGATCCTGTGGCGAGGGAGCTTGCTCCCGCTGGGCTGCGTAGCGGCCCCTTTCTGTGGGCGCTGCGCACCCAAGCGGGAGCAAGCTCCCTCGCCACAAAGCGTTCACTTGATACAGGGTCAACGGCTCAGCCACGCTCGCCCAGCAACCATTGCAACTGAACCTCATGCTGGCCACGGTCGTCGGTCACGAAGATCGTCCCTTCGCTGATCATCACGTCCCACTTGATCACCCGTGGCATGTCCTTGGCCAGGGTTTCAAGCACTTCCTGGGGGACGGCGGCGATGTTCACGTTCTTCAGGTTCTTCACCGCGGGGATCACCTTGCCTTCCCATACCCGCAGGCTGCCGTAGGCCAGCAGGCTGGTGCGCTCGGTGCGGCGCGAGCACCAGGTCAGGCGATCGGCATCCGGCTGGCCGACTTCGATCCAGTGCAGCACACGGTCATCCAGACTTTTTTCCCACAGCGCGGGTTCGTCGACATCCGACAGCCCACGACCAAACGCCAGCAGCTCGTTGTACCAGAACGCGTAGGCCAAGAGGCGCACGGTCATGCGCTCTTCGGTTTCCGAAGGATGGCGGGCAATGGTCTGCTTCACATTCTCGTACACGCTGCGGTCGAGGTCAGTGAGGTTCAGTTCAAACTTGTAGGTCGTGGACGGCTGGGCCATGAACGGGCTTCTTGATACGAGGAAAGGCGGCAAGTCTAACCGATGCGACGGCTAATCCACGAATTGCCGACCATCAACCTGCGGCGACGATGGTCGGCCTATGATAAAACGCTCTATTCGTTCTGCCTTTGTCCTACAGGATCCGTCATGTCGCTTACTGCCAAACCTCTTGCCGGCGTCAAGGTCATCGAACTCGGCACGCTGATCGCCGGCCCTTTTGCCTCGCGTATCTGCGGTGAATTCGGTGCCGAGGTCATCAAGGTCGAATCGCCGGACGGCGGCGATCCGCTGCGCAAGTGGCGCAAATTGTATGAAGGTACGTCGTTGTGGTGGTTCGTCCAGGCACGCAACAAAAAGTCCGTGACGCTGAACCTTAAGCACCCCGAAGGCCTGGCGATCCTGAAAAAACTGCTTGGCGAAGCCGACATCCTGATCGAGAACTTTCGTCCCGGCGTGCTGGAAAAGCTCGGCCTGGGCTGGGACGTGTTGCACGCACTGAATCCGAAGCTGGTCATGGTCCGGCTATCAGGCTTCGGCCAGACCGGGCCGATGAAGGATCAGCCCGGGTTCGGCGCCGTCGGTGAGTCGATGGGAGGCCTGCGCTACATCACCGGCTTCGAGGATCGCCCACCGGTGCGCACCGGCATCTCCATCGGCGACTCGATCGCCGCGCTCTGGGGGGTGATCGGCGCGCTGATGGCCTTGCGTCACCGGGAGGTCAACGGCGGGACCGGCCAGGTGGTGGACGTGGCGCTATACGAAGCGATTTTCGCCATGATGGAAAGCATGGTGCCGGAGTTCGACGTGTTCGGTTTCATCCGCGAACGCACCGGCAACATCATGCCTGGTATCACGCCGTCGTCTATCCACTCCAGCGCCGATGGCAAGCATGTACAGATCGGCGCCAACGGTGACGCCATCTTCAAGCGTTTCATGCAGGTCATTGGCCGGGACGACCTGGCGAACGACCCCCAGCTGGCCAGCAATGATGGCCGTGACGAACGCCGCGACGAGTTGTATGGGGTCATTGATCGCTGGGTCAACTCGCTGCCGTTGGATGCCGTCATCGACCAATTGAACCAGGCCGGCGTGCCGGCGAGCCGGATCTTCAGTGCCGAGGACATGTTCAGCGACCCGCAATTTCTCGCCCGCGAGATGTTCCTGCAAGCCAGGCTGCCGGATGGCAAGGCGTTCAAGATGCCTGGGATCGTACCGAAGCTTTCCGACACACCGGGAACAGCCGAATGGGTCGGGCCAGCATTGGGCGAGCACACGGCAGAGGTGCTCGGTGAGCTTGGCTACGATGCGCAGCAGGTCGCCAGGCTGCGCACCGACGGCGCCGTCTGAAGCCTGCCGTGCAAAAGATTGAGTAATCGGAGGTCAACTGTGGGAGCGAGCTTGCTCGCGATTGCGGTATGTCCGCCAACATCGGGTCGACTGAACCGACGCTATCGCGAGCAAGCTCGCTCCCACATAGGTCGTCGTTATCCGGTGACAGAACGAGCCGCCCCCTAAACACCAGGCAAAAAGAAACCCCGAGAAGTGGGGAGACAACTCGGGGTTAAACGTGACCCTTAAAGGTCCGTACAACAAGCTACAGGCACCGGAGCACAATGCTTGCTCTTGTTGGTAAAAAGTCTGACTCGCTAGAACGTAGGAAGGTTCCCGCGGGATGTCACTCAATTGGCAGCAAGCATGACCTTGTCGCGCGCCACGTTACGTAACGCCGCGATGACACACGGCTCCAGCCGCCCCTCGGCAATCAGCACATCGCGATGCAGGCCGTCGACCACGTCGGTCAGTTGGCGCTTGTCGGTCAGCTGGGCCTGGTTGAACAGCCGCTCGACCATGATGGCCCCCGAGGAATTCTTCAGCGTTACCAGGCATTCGCCTTTGGTACCGGAGGGCGTGAGCGTGACCTGATACGGGCTCAAGGCTTCATTGAGCAACAGGCTGATACTTTCCATTCGATCACCCTTCAATAGTCCGAAAAAAAACAACTGCACATTAAGTGACCCCGCGGCCCGGCGGAAAGTTCGCCAGCGCGACGAACCGGCACAACGGCGGCCTGTTCAACCGAGCATGCGCGTTCAATATGACAGCTGGATATCAGCCTCAGCGGATGCCATCGATCAAGCCGGCAGCCGCTTGGAACGATCCCTCCGGCGTCCAACCTCGATCCAACCGCCCAGGACACCGCGCAACCGGCCATCGGCGGCATAAAAAGGCACCGACCAGTGATAGATGTCCTGCAATCCACTGCGCAACATCAGCTGGCGGTCGACAAACCGAGGCTGACGGGTTCGCAGCTGCTCCATCAGCTCCCCGTGCAACAGTTCGGCGGTTGCCGCCGGCATTGCCGCAGACTCCATCAGACACGTGCCTCGCAGCTTCTCGAAGCGAGTCGCGAACCGCTCCTCATAACTCTTGTTGCACATGATCAGCCGCCCTTCGAGATCTCGAATGAAGATCGGATCGGGAATGGCATCCAACAAGGCGCGCTGGAACGTCAATTGGTCGTTGAGTACGGTCTCGGCCTTGAGGCGCTGTCCGATCTGGCCCTGCAAGCGGCGGTTCCAGAGCAGCGACAACAGGCCGAACACCCCTGCCGCGATCACACACCAATAACCTTGCAGGGGGATGCGCGACCAGAACGACGGTTCTTGATCAGGTGTTTTCTCGGCGAACCACTTGAAACGTAGCGCGCGCATGTCTTCGGCGGGAAACGCTTCCAGCGCCTTGTTGAGGATCTCCAGCAACATGTGAGAATCCTGCCGTACAGTGAGATAGTCTGGTTCCCACATGCCTTCGAGACTGCCTCCTACCTGCAGCTGCCCTGAAGGATAGAGGTGCACGGCGGTTTCGCTTTCGATGGTGGCATGGGCTTCGCGATTTTCCACTAACGCCCTTGCCTCGGCACGGGTCATCACCGTGCGCAGCGCTATGGTCGGATGCTCGCGGCGGATTTGCGCTTCGAGGGCATGCCGTGCCGGCAACGCCAGCACCTTGCCCGCCAACTGATCCAGCGAACGAAGCGCGGGCTCCCCCTCACGGCCAACGAATACCCAGTCGAAACCGCCGAACGCATGGCTGAAATTCAGCACAGCCCGGCGCTCGTCATTCATCGCCAGGACACTAGACATGTCGGCTTCGCCGTTTTCCAGCATCTCGATCAATTGATCGGCAGAGAACGACTCCCGATGGATGAATTCAAGTCCGGTCATTTGCTCAATGGCATGGAGCATGTCAGCGTTCAGGCCGCTCCATTCTCCCTGTGCATTCTTGAACAGGTACAGCGGGATTTGCATCGACGCCACAACGACACGCGGGTTCTGCCTGATCCAGTCCAGCTCACGGGCGTCGAGCACCAGTCTCTCGCCCGCTTCGAGCGGTGACTGTCCGGGAGTCGTCGACGGGTCAGCGCCGCCCCATTGGCTCCAGTACATCAGGGCCAGGCCCATGATCCAGCTCAACGCCGGTTTGCATCGGTTTACGAACAGCATCTGCACTTCCTTCGAGATAACTCACCCGTTCTTCCTTGGGCGAAACCCGGAGAGTTTGGCATGCAGAAACAAAGAAGCCCGTCAGGAGACGGGCTTCAAGATGTGACAGCTTCCAGCGATCAGAGCGGTTTGCCGCGGTTGCCATGCTGGCTGACAAAGGCCTGCACGGCCTTCAGATCATTAGGCAATACGGTGCAACGCTCATCTCGCTCAAACAAATCAGAAAGATGTGCAGGCAGCTCAAGCGCTTTTCCTACGCCAGCCTTCTCCACTGCTTCCGGAAACTTCACCGGGTGAGCGGTGCCCAGGATGACCATTGGGATATCCAGGCTGCGGCGGCATTCGCGCGCCGCTCGCACCCCGATGGCGGTGTGCGGATCGAGCAACTCACCGCTCTGCTCGAACACCTCGGCGATGGTTTCGCAGGTCTGCGCGTCATCCACCGCCAGGGAGTCGAACAGCTTGCGGGCTTCGGTCCAGCGCTCGGCCTCGACGCTGAAACCACCGCCCTGACGGAAGCTGTCCATCAGGCCCGCAATCGCCGCGCCATTACGACCGTGCAGGTCGAACAGCAAACGCTCGAAGTTCGACGACACCATGATGTCCATCGACGGCGACAACGTCGCGTGCAGGGTTTCCTTTACGTACTGGTTACCGCTCATGAAGCGGTGCAGGATGTCGTTGCGATTGGTGGCGACGATCAACTGGTTGATCGGCAGCCCCATGTTGCGTGCCAGGTAACCGGCGAAGATATCGCCGAAATTGCCGGTGGGCACCGAGAACGCCACCGAACGGGCCGGGCCGCCCAACTGCAGGGCCGCGTGGAAGTAATAGACGATCTGGGCCATGATCCGCGCCCAGTTGATCGAGTTCACCGCCACCAGCCGGGTGCCCTTGAGGAAGCTCTGGTCGGCGAAGCTGGCCTTGACCATTTCCTGGCAGTCATCGAAGTTGCCTTCGATGGCGATGTTATGGATGTTATCGCCGAAAATCGTCGTCATCTGCCGACGCTGCACTTCCGAGACGCGGTTGTGCGGGTGCAGGATGAAAATATCGACGTTCTCGCAATGCTTGCAGCCTTCGATGGCGGCCGAACCGGTGTCGCCGGAAGTGGCACCGACAATCACCACCCGCTCGCCACGCTTTTGCAGCACATAGTCCAGCAGCCGGCCGAGCAACTGCAGGGCGAAATCCTTGAAGGCCAGGGTCGGGCCGTGGAACAGCTCCATCACCCATTCGTTACCGTTGAGCTGACGCAACGGCGCGATAGCGTTGTGGGAAAAGACGCCGTATGTCTCTTCCAGGATCTTCTTGAAATCAGCGTCCGGAATGCTGCCGGTGACGAACGGGCGCATCACTCGGAAGGCCAGCTCGTGATACGGCAGGCCGGCCCAGGAAGCGATTTCTTCCTGGGTGAAGCGCGGCAGGTTCTCCGGCACATAGAGGCCGCCGTCCGTGGCCAGGCCGGCCAGCAGGACATCTTCGAAATTCAGGGCCGGTGCCTGGCCGCGGGTACTGATATAGCGCATAGGGGCAAACCTTCGGTTTGAGCTGCGAGCTGTAAGCTACAAGCTGCAAGCAAAAGCGGATCTGCTTTTACTTGGAGCTTGCAGCTTTCCGCTTGCCGCTGCTTAGTTCAAATGCTCGACGCGGATACGGACCACCGGGCCAACGACTCCCTGAAGCGCCTCCAACGCTGCGATCGCATCGTTGATGCGTTGCTCCACCACGCGGTGGGTCAGCAGGATCATCGGCACCAGGCCGTCGTGTTCCTCGACTTCCTTCTGCATGATCGACTCGATGTTGATGCCGCGTTCCGAAAGAATGCTGGCAACCTGGGCCAACACCCCTGGATGGTCCTTCGCCTGGATACGCAGGTAGTAGGCACTTTCGCACGCTTCGATCGGAAGAATCGGATGGTCCGACAGCGAGTCCGGCTGGAACGCCAGGTGCGGCACGCGGTTTTCCGGGTCGGATGTCATGGCGCGAACCACGTCCACCAGGTCGGCCACCACCGAAGAAGCGGTCGGCTCCATGCCGGCGCCGGCGCCGTAGAACAAGGTCGAGCCGGCGGCGTCGCCGTTGACCATTACCGCGTTCATCACGCCGTTGACGTTGGCGATCAGGCGATCGGCCGGGATCAGCGTCGGATGCACACGCAACTCGATGCCGCTGGCGGTGCTGCGCGCCACGCCCAGGTGCTTGATGCGATAGCCCAGGGCCTCGGCGTAGTTCACGTCGGCGGTGGTCAGCTTGGTGATGCCTTCGGTGTAGGCCTTGTCGAACTGCAGCGGAATACCGAAGGCGATCGACGCCAGGATCGTCAGCTTGTGCGCCGCATCGATGCCTTCGACGTCGAACGTCGGGTCCGCCTCGGCGTAGCCCAGCGCCTGGGCTTCGGCCAGCACGTCTTCAAAAGTGCGGCCCTTCTCGCGCATCTCGGTGAGGATGAAGTTGCCGGTGCCGTTGATGATCCCGGCCACCCAGTTGATCCGGTTGGCCGACAGCCCTTCGCGAATCGCCTTGATCACCGGGATACCACCGGCTACGGCGGCCTCGAAGGCCACGATCACACCCTTCTCGCGGGCCTTGGCGAAAATTTCATTGCCGTGAACGGCGATAAGCGCCTTGTTCGCGGTGACCACATGCTTGCCATTCTCGATGGCCTTGAGTACCAGCTCGCGGGCAACGGTATAGCCGCCCATCAGCTCTATCACGATGTCGATCTCAGGGTTCGTGGCCACTTCGAAGACATCGTTGGTAATCGCAATACCGGTCGTCTGGAACTGAGGCTTTGGCGTGCGCATGGCAATTTGTGCCACTTCGATTCCACGCCCGGCACGACGAGCAATTTCCTCGGCGTTGCGCTGAAGTACGTTGAAGGTGCCGCCACCGACGGTACCTAACCCACAGATGCCTACTTTGACCGGATTCACTCTTGACTCCCCATGAAACGGCCGACACAAGGTCGGCCGTGAATACAGCCGCGCAGCAACGCGACTTTGTGTTTAACGGCCCGGCAAAGATTTTCGCCAGGCCGTGATCTTCTGCAGCGCACTGGCCACGATCATTTCGCCCCAAGGGCCAGTTTGGCGACTTGCGGCGCCGGCTGGTAGCCCGGAATCACCTGGCCATCGGCCAAAACGATGGCCGGCGTGCCGTTCACACCAATGGACTGGCCGAGGGCGAATTGCTTGGAGACCGGGTTCTCGCACTTGGCGGCTTTGATTTCCTTGCCGTCGACCATTTTGTCCATGGCCGCTTTCTTGTCCTTGGAGCACCAGACTGCCTGCAATTGCTCATCACCCGGCGAGCCGAGGCCCTGACGCGGGAAGGCCACATAGCGCACCTCAATGCCGCGCTTGTTCAGCTCTGGCACTTCGGCGTGCAGTTTGTGGCAGTACGGGCAGGTGGTGTCGGTGAACACGGTAATGTGCGACTTGGTTTCGCCCACCGCCGGGTAGACCACGGTTTCGGCGACCGGGATACCGTTGATCAATTTGGAGATGCCTTGGCGCTCGGTGATCTCGGTGAGATTCACCGGCTTGCCGTCCTTGAGCGCGAACAGGTTGCCCTGGACGATGTACTGACCGTCGGCGCTGGCATACAGCACACGGCTGCCCTGGAGCTTGACCTCATACAGGCCGGACATCGGGCTGGCGGAGATGGCCTCGATCGGCACTTCAAGCTCGAGGTTGGCGAGGCTTTTGCGGATCGCCTGGTCGGCCGCGTCATCGGCGATGGCAAAGGTACTGGCCAACGCAATGGCGGCGGCGGTGAACATCTGGATCAAACGCATGAGGACTCCTGAGGCAAACAAATAGGCGGGGACACCGAGGCAGAGATTCGGGTTCCAGCCGCCCACTGTGCAAACCGGGAAAGCCTACCACATAAGGCCCGTATGGCCGAATTCACCTGTCGCAAGACAACACACGATGTCGGTGTACCAGGTCCCCTGTGGCGAGGGAGCTTGCTCCCGCTCGGCTGCGCAGCAGTCGCAAATGGAGTCACTCCGCTCTCAGGGAAGATCGCGGCTGCTGCGTTGGGGCGCTTCGCGCCCAGCGGGAGCAAGCTCCCTCGCCACAAAAGCGGGTGTTCATTCAGCCGCGCGGATGGTGCCTGGCATGCAACTCCTGCAACCGCGCCCGGGCCACATGGGTATAGATCTGGGTGGTGGACAGGTCGCTATGCCCCAGCAGCATCTGCACCACCCGCAGGTCGGCGCCGTGATTGAGCAGGTGCGTGGCGAAGGCATGGCGCAGCGTGTGGGGCGAGAGCGATTTGTTGATCCCGGCCACCTTGGCCTGGTGCTTGATGCGGTGCCAGAACGTCTGGCGGGTCATCTGCTCGCCGCGCAGGCTGGGAAACAGCACGTCGCTGGGGCGACCGCCCAGCAAGTCATGACGGGCGTCGCGCATGTAGCGCTCGACCCAGACGATCGCTTCTTCGCCCATCGGCACCAGGCGCTCCTTGCTGCCCTTGCCCATCACCCGCAACACGCCCTGGCGCAGGTTCACTTGCTCCAGCGTCAGGCTGATCAGCTCGGTGACGCGCAAGCCACAGGCATACAACACTTCCAGCATGGCCCGGTCGCGCTGACCGATGGGGTCGCTGAGGTCCGGTGCCGCCAGCAGCGCCTCGACGTCCGCTTCCGACAAGGACTTGGGCAGCGGACGCCCCAGTTGCGGCATCTCCACGCGCAAGGTCGGGTCCACCGCGATCAGCTTTTCCCGCAACAAATAACGATAGAACCCACGCAAGCCAGAGAGAAACCGGGCAGTAGAGCGTGGCTTGTAGTTCTGCTCCAGGCGCCACGCCAAGTGATCGAGGATCAGCTCCCGCCCGGCATTGGCCAGCTCCAGGTTGTTTTCCTGGAGCCAGCCGTTGAATAGGGCGAGGTCGCTGCGATAAGCATCGCGGGTGTTATCGGACAACCCCTTCTCCAGCCACAGGGCATCGAGAAACTGGTCTATCAGCGGGTGATCGATGGCAGGCATAAAGACTCTTGAAGGATACGGGCGTACACGGATTCAACGGGAATGAAGCCATGCAGGGTGCGCAAAGACCAAATCGCAGGCAACAAAAAAGCAGCCCGCAGGCTGCTTTTTTTTGCATCGGAAGCTGGACTTAAGCCAGTTTTTCCTTGATGCGAGCTGCTTTACCGGACAGGTCACGCAGGTAGTACAGCTTGGCTTTACGCACGTCACCGCGACGCTTCACAGCCATGCTGTCGATCTGCGGGCTGTAGGTCTGGAAAGTACGCTCTACGCCAACACCGTTGGAGATTTTACGAACGGTGAATGCACTGTTTACGCCGCGGTTACGCTTGGCGATAACAACGCCTTCGAACGCTTGCAGACGTGCACGGTCGCCTTCCTTCACTTTCACCTGAACGACAATGGTGTCGCCCGGGGCAAAGGGAGGGATTTCTTTGGTCATCTGCTCTGCTTCGAGTGCAAGGATGATTTTGTTAGTCATGCTGTGCTCCTAAGGCAAGTCATCGGACTTACCATCGATACGTTGTTAACTATCGTCCCGCTCGCGGATGTATTCCTCGAGCAGCTTCTTCTCTTCTCCAGAAAGCGAGCGGCTTTCCAGAAGATCGGCGCGTCGTTCATAGGTCCGACCAAGGGACTGCTGTAAACGCCAACGCCGGATGTGCGCGTGGTTGCCACTTAGCAACACGTCGGGAACACGCTGATCCGCATACACCTCCGGTCGGGTGTAATGCGGGCAATCCAGCAGACCATCCGTAAAGGAATCTTCCTCGGCGGAATCCGCATGCCCTAAAGCTCCAGGCAGCAGTCGTGTAACCGCATCGATCAGGACCATCGCCGGCAGCTCGCCGCCAGACAGTACATAGTCGCCAATCGACCACTCTTCATCGACATGAGCTTCAATGAAACGCTCGTCAATGCCTTCGTAACGGCCGGCAATCAGGATCAATGCATCCGATTTCGCCAGCTCGCGTACCGCCGACTGAGTCAGCTGACGGCCTTGGGGCGACAGGTAGATCACCTTCGCACCCTCCCCGGCTGCCGTCCTGGCCTGAACCAGCGCATCTTCCAGGGGCTTGATCTTCATCACCATGCCCGGACCACCGCCAAACGGGCGATCGTCCACAGTGTGATGTCGATCCTTGGTGTAGTCCCGCGGATTCCAACAAGTGAGCTGCAACAGCTCCTGTTTCACCGCGCGGCTGGTTATGCCGTACTCGCTGATGGCGGAAAACATCTCGGGAAACAACGTGATGACTTCAACGCGCAAATTAGCCACGTCTAGAAATCCGCATCCCATTCCACCTTCATCTCGCCTGCTGCCAGGTCAACGGCCAACACGCATTGCTCGGTATAGGGCAACAGGCGTTCGCGATCATCCAGGCTACCGACGCAAGGCTTTACCACCATGACATCGTTCGAACCGGTCTCGAGCAGGTGATCGATCTTCCCGAGCAGTTGCCCGAGGTGGTCGATGACCTTCAGACCTACAAGCTGGTACCAGTAGTACTCGCCGTCGGTCAGTTCAGGGAACAGGTTGCGCGGCACGCAGATCTCATAACCGGCCAGAAGACGCGCTTCTTCACGATCATCGAGACCCTTGAGCTTTGCGACCAGGAACTTGTCGTTCCCACGTCCGCTGACCAGCTCAACCTGTTTCACGCTACCTTCGCGCTTGAGCGTCCAGGTTTTGTAGTCCAACAGGTTTTTGATCGGATCAGTAAAGGAGTAAACCTTCACTTCGCCGCGAACGCCATGAACAGAATAAATCTTGCCGACAACGATCAGATCATCAGCATCTTTTGGCGTCGCGTTCATATTGCTCAGGCCGCAGCCTTAGCCGATTCCTTCAACAACTGAGCAACACGCTCAGAAGGCTGTGCACCAACGCTCAGCCAGTAGGCTACGCGCTCTTGGTTCACGGACAGACGGATTTCCTGACCACGGGCAACAGGGTTGAAGAAACCAACCTGTTCCTTGTGGGAACCGTCACGCGGATTGCGGCTGTCGGTTACGGTCAGGTGGTAAAACGGGCGCTTTTTGGAGCCGCCAAGGGCAAGACGGATTGTTAGCATGTGAACATCGTTCCTGTAGTCGGTGCTGCAAATCTAAATGCACAGCGGGCATAGGTGCCCGAAAGGCCGCATATTCTAAGGAATATCCGGACTTTTGCAAATGACTTTTTCCGGCGCATGGCGCCGTGCGATCAAGATTTGCCGTAGAGCCGTCATGAAAAACGGCAGGTTAGCTCCCGCATAGCACGGGTTTGCTGGAGATCCCCGCATCCGTGCGGGGCAACGCCGACATGACAGCCGGCGCAGATTCTTTACATTTTCGGCATACCGCCGCCGGGCAACATACCGCCCATGCCGCGCATCATCTTGGCCATCCCGCCCTTGGCGGAGAACTTCTTCATCATCTTCTGCATCTGCTTGTGTTGCTTGATCAAGCGGCCGATGTCCTGCACCTGCGTGCCGGAACCCATGGCGATACGGCGTTTGCGCGAACCGCTGATCAGGTCAGGGTCGCGGCGCTCGGCCGGGGTCATGGAGTTGATGATGGCTTCCATCTGCTTGAACTGCTTCTCGGCCGCGCCCTGTGCATTGCCCATTTGCGCCAGGTTCACGCCACCGATGTTCGGCAGTTTGTCCATGAGGCCGCCGAGGCCGCCCATGTTCTTCATCTGTTGCAACTGGTCGCGGAAGTCTTCGAGGTCGAAGCCCTTGCCCTTCTTCAGCTTCTTGGCCAGTTTGTCGGCCTTGTCCTTGTCGAGGGTCTGTTCGGCCTGCTCGATCAGGCTGAGCACGTCGCCCATGCCGAGGATACGCGAGGCGATACGCTCCGGGTGGAACGGCTCGAGCGCCTCGCTCTTCTCGCCCATACCGATAAACTTGATCGGCTTGCCGGTAATCGCGCGGACCGACAGCGCGGCACCGCCACGGGCGTCGCCGTCGACCTTGGTCAGGATCACGCCGGTCAGCGGCAGTGCGTCGCCGAAGGCCTTGGCCGTGTTGGCCGCGTCCTGGCCGGTCATGGCGTCGACCACAAACAGGGTTTCCACCGGGTTGATCGCGGCGTGCAGTGCCTTGATCTCGCCCATCATCTCTTCATCGATGTGCAGGCGACCGGCGGTGTCGACGATAACCACGTCGATGAACTTGAGCTTCGCTTCCTTTATAGCAGCCTGGGCGATGTCCACCGGCTTCTGGCTCAAGTCGGACGGAAAGAACGTCACGCCGATGTCGTTGGCCAGGGTTTCCAGCTGCTTGATCGCCGCCGGACGATAGATGTCCGCGGACACCACCATCACCGACTTCTTCTTGCGCTCTTTAAGGAAGCGCGCCAGCTTGCCGGCAGTGGTGGTCTTGCCCGCGCCCTGCAGGCCGGCCATCAGCACGACCGCCGGAGGCACGGCGCTCAGGTTCAGGTCTTCGTTGGCGGCGCCCATCAGGCTTTCGAGTTCGGCCTGGACAATCTTCACGAAGGCCTGGCCCGGCGTCAGGCTGCGCGACACTTCGGTGCCGACGGCGCGTTCCTTCACCGAATTGACGAAGTCCTTGACCACCGGCAGGGCGACGTCGGCTTCGAGCAACGCCATGCGCACTTCGCGCAGGGTGTCTTTGATGTTGTCTTCGGTCAGTTTCGCCTTGCCGGTGACATGGCGCAGCGTCTGCGAGAGACGGTCGGTTAGGTTTTCAAACATGCGCGATCCTTTCAGGCCCAGATAAGACCGGGATAATGGCGGCCCAGACCGTGAAATATGTGCTCGGCGAGCCTGCGGCGTGGGCAGGTCGCGGATTATAGCGAAGAAGCGTGCGACGTACACCTCGCCGTCGGTTGCGGTGGTCTTTCGTGCGGTGGGGGTTCTATGCCAAACTCAGCGCCTTTCGGGCTTGCCTAACAGGATTTATGCTCCCCTTGCCACCCAGCTTGCTTGCTTCCCTCGCCGCCGCTTGTCTTTATGCCGCTGCGACCTTCTATCAGGGCACCCGCCTGGCCTCCGGCGCCAAGGCGAACAAGCGCCTGCTGGTCACGCTCGGCGTGCTGGCGGTGCTTGTCCACGCGGCCAGTCTTGTCACCCACCTGATGACGCCGATCGGCCTGGGCCTGGACTTCTTCAATGCCGCCAGCCTGATTGCCGTGGCCGTGATTGCCCTGACGCTGCTGGCCTGCTCGCGCATCCCCGTGGAAAACCTGCTGGTGCTGCTGTTCCCGCTGGGACTGGCCACGGTGCTGCTGGCGCAGTTCGCGCCGTCGGGCACCGTGCAGATCATCGACGAAGAGCCAGGCATTCTCGCCCATATCCTGTTGTCGATCCTCGCCTACGGCCTATTCACCATCGCGGTATTCCAGGCATTGCTGCTGCTGGTGCAGGACCATCAGCTCAAGCACAAGCACCCGTCCGGGCTGATCCGCAACTTTCCGCCGCTGCAAACCATGGAAAGCCTGCTGTTCGGTTTCCTCTGGGCCGGCTGGACGCTGCTGTCGCTGTCGCTGATTTCCGGCTGGCTGTTCGTCGAAAACCTGTTCGCCCAACACCTGGTGCACAAGACATTGTTGGCGTGCCTGGCGTGGATCGTGTTCAGCGTGCTGCTGTGGGGGCGTAATCGTCTCGGCTGGCGGGGCCACAAGGCAATTCGCTGGACCCTGGCCGGATTCTGCCTGCTGATGCTCGCCTACTTCGGCAGCAAGCTGGTCCGCGAATACATCCTGCATGTCTGACGGACGACACTGATGGATAGGCTGCCCTTGGGGCCATTGTTTGCGGTAATGGTCGTGCTGATCCTCTGGTCGGCGCTGTTCACGGCCATCGAAGCGGCCCAACAGTATCTGCTCGCGCAACGCAAAGCGTCGCGCTCTGGCGACAAGCCACTGGCGAAGCTGAACTTCCCTATCGCCAGCCTGATCCTGGGCAACACCCTCTGTCGTGCGCTGGCCGTGGTAATCGGCACCTGGCTGGCGATTTTTGCCTGGCTGGAAAACGGCCCGTGGCTGGCCTGGCTCGGCACCAGCGCGGCCTTGCTGGTTTTTGCCGATTACCTGCCTCGCACCCTGGCGACCCGCTACCCCGACGCGGTGCTGGGCCTGGGCAACAGCTTGCTTGCCCTGCCGCTGAAAATTGTCTATCCGGCCGCCTGGCTGCTCAACGGTTTCAGTCAGTTGCTGCTGCGCCCGTTTGCCCGCAAGACCGGCGCTGTCCAGCACAGCGACGATGAGATGCCCGCACCGCCACGCGCTGAGCATGAACAGGAACACAGCGGCCGGGTCCATCCGGTATCCGGCATCCACGCGCTGGACAACATCACCGTCAACGACATCCTCGTGCCCCGCAGCGAGGTGGACGGGATCAACCTCGACGACCCTATCGGCGAAATCATCGAACAGCTGCGCCTGAACCGTCGGACCCGCCTGCCGGTGTTCCACAGCGATATCAACCAGGTCGAAGCGGTGCTCAACACTCGCCAGATCCGCCACCTGCTGGCGGACGCGAGCCTGACCAAGGAAGCGCTGCTGAGCGCTTGCCACGAGCCTTACTTCGTCCCCGAGAGCACGCCGCTGCAACTGCAGTTGCTCAACTTCCACAAGCAGCAGCGACGCCTGGGCATGGTGGTGGATGAATACGGTGAAGTACTGGGCATCGTGACCCTGGAAGACATCCTTGAGGAAATCGTCGGCGAGTTCGAAAGCGAGCACAGCCTCGACAATCCTCATGTCCATCCCCAGCCCGATGGCCGCCTGATGATCGAGGGCGCGGCGTCGATCCGCGAGTTGAACAAGACCCTCGGCTGGCACCTGCCTTGCGATGGTCCCAAGACGCTCAACGGCCTGGTCACCGAAGCGCTGGAAACCATCCCCGAAAGTCCGGTCTGCCTGAAAATCGGCCGCTACCGGCTGGAGATCATCGAGACCGTCGACAACCGCGTCAGCCAGGTGCTGGTGTGGCATAACAGCTCGGTGCCGGTGGTTATCTAACCGCCGTACCCGTGGCGAGGGAGCAAGCTCCCTCGCCACAAAAGCTCAGCACACGCTTCAATATTGTGCGCAGGCTCTCTTGTCGATTCGTTAGCCCCCTTCCTATACTCAACCCGCTTACCCAGCCCCGCCCGAACCCAGTGCTTACCCGGCACTCAGACCGTTCCGGGCAGCCCACCGGCAATATCCGCTGTAACCCTGCGACTGTTCCTACCCGAAACAGCGACAGCGCCCCAACCCACATCCCTGGGTGTTCGACCATAATAATTCGCTCCAACGGAGCACATGACTGTCAGGGATAACCGCATGACCACCACCACTTGCAATGACGCCGTGGCGAACCAACCGACCAACTCGGCCACCCGCGTGGCAACCGCGAGTTTCATCGGCACCGCCATCGAGTTCTACGATTTCTACGTCTACGCGACCGCTGCCGCCCTGGTGATCGGGCCGGTATTCTTTCCGCAAACCTCGGGCACGGCACAGATGCTGTCGTCCTTCCTGACGTTCGGCATCGCCTTCCTCGCCCGGCCGCTGGGCTCGGCGCTGTTCGGCCATTTCGGCGACCGGATCGGGCGCAAGTCCACCCTGGTGGCGTCGCTGCTGCTGATGGGCGTGTGCACCACTCTCATCGGCGTGCTGCCCGGCTACGCCAGCATTGGCGCGTGGGCGCCGATTCTCCTGTGCCTGCTGCGTTTCGGCCAGGGCCTGGGGCTGGGCGGTGAATGGGGCGGCGCGGCGTTGCTCGCCACCGAGAACGCCCCGAAAGGCAAGCGCGCCTGGTTTGGCATGTTCCCCCAACTGGGCCCCTCCATCGGCTTCCTGGCGGCCAACGGATTGTTCCTGACCCTGGCCATGACCCTCGACGACGAGCAGTTCCGCTCCTGGGGCTGGCGGATTCCGTTCCTGCTGAGCGCCGCCCTGGTCATCGTTGGCCTTTATGTGCGTCTCAAGCTCCATGAAACGCCGGTCTTCGCCAACGCGGTGGCCCGTCAGGAACGGGTGAAAATCCCCTTGGTCGAGCTGTTCAGCCAGTATTGGGCGCCAACATTGCTCGGCGCGGCCGCGATGGTGGTGTGTTACGCCCTGTTCTACATCTCGACGGTATTTTCCCTGAGCTATGGCGTGTCCACCCTCGGTTACAGCCGCGAGACCTTCCTCGGCCTGCTGTGCTTTGCCGTGCTGTTCATGGCCGCCGCCACGCCGCTATCGGCCTGGGCCAGCGACCGCTACGGGCGCAAGCCGGTACTGGTTATCGGCGGCGTCCTGGCGATTGCCTCGGGTTTCCTCATGGAACCGTTGCTGACCCACGGTTCTACCGCTGGCGTGGCATTGTTCCTGTGCATCGAACTGTTCCTGATGGGCGTGACTTTCGCCCCCATGGGTGCGTTGCTGCCGGAGCTATTTCCCACACACGTGCGCTACACCGGCGCGTCGGCGGCCTACAACCTGGGCGGCATCGTCGGTGCGTCGGCGGCACCGTTCTTCGCCCAGAAACTGGTGGCGATGGGCGGCCTGAGCTACGTCGGCGGATACGTTTCCGCAGCGGCGGTGCTCAGCGTTATCGCGGTGCTGTGTCTGAAGGAAACCCGCCATAACGACTTGAATCGCATCGGTTGAAGCGGTGGCGAGGGACCATTCCCTCGCCACATCAACCTGTCGCCTGCCTGAACGCAGACCATTGAAATAACCCCTGACAATTATCCAGCATTGAAACAACCCCTCACCTGCCCCATCTAAGACCCATACTCCATTGCGCAGGTGCCCCATGAGCGACCAGCACTCGACTGAAGCAAACGACGAATACGCAGACGCCGAACAGATCGAACACACCGTTTCCGGTACGGGCCTGGCCCTGCCCGGCCAGAGCCTGCCGGACAAAGTCTACATCATCCCGATCCACAATCGTCCGTTCTTCCCGGCCCAGGTACTGCCGGTCATCGTCAACGAAGAACCGTGGGCCGAGACCCTGGAGCTGGTGGCCAAGTCCGATCATCATTCCCTGGCGTTGTTCTTCATGGACACGCCCCAGGAAGACCCGCGCCACTTCGACACCTCGAAACTGCCGCTGTACGGCACGCTGGTGAAGGTCCACCACGCCAGCCGTGAGGCCGGCAAATTGCAGTTCGTTGCCCAGGGCCTGACCCGCGTGCGCATTCGCACCTGGCTCAAGCACCATCGCCCGCCGTACCTGGTGGAAGTCGAATACCCGCATCAGCCAAGCGAGCCGACCGACGAGGTCAAGGCCTACGGCATGGCGCTGATCAATGCGATCAAGGAACTGCTGCCGCTCAACCCGCTGTACAGCGAAGAGCTGAAGAACTACCTCAACCGCTTCAGCCCCAACGACCCTTCGCCGCTGACCGACTTTGCCGCCGCGCTCACCTCCGCCACCGGCAGCGAATTGCAGGAAGTGCTCGATTGCGTGCCGATGCTCAAGCGCATGGAAAAAGTCCTGCCGATGCTGCGCAAGGAAGTCGAAGTGGCGCGGCTGCAGAAAGAGATTTCCGCCGAGGTCAACAGCAAGATCGGCGAACATCAGCGCCAGTTCTTTCTAAAGGAGCAACTCAAGGTCATCCAGCAGGAGCTGGGCTTGACCAAGGACGATCGCAGCGCCGACCTGGAACAATTCGAGCAGCGCCTGGAGGGCAAGGTGCTGCCGGCCCAGGCACAGAAACGCATCGAAGAGGAAATGAACAAGCTCTCGATCCTGGAAACCGGCTCGCCGGAATACGCTGTCACGCGTAACTACCTCGATTGGGCAACATCGGTGCCGTGGGGCGTGTATGGCCAGGACAAGCTTGACCTCAAGCACGCCCGCAAGATTCTCGACCAGCACCACGCCGGCCTGGACGACATCAAGGACCGCATCCTGGAATTCCTCGCGGTGGGCGCTTACAAAGGCGAGATCAGCGGTTCGATCGTTTTGCTGGTTGGCCCTCCGGGTGTGGGCAAGACCAGCGTCGGCAAGTCCATTGCCGAATCCCTCGGGCGGCCGTTCTATCGTTTCAGTGTCGGCGGCATGCGCGACGAGGCCGAAATCAAGGGCCACCGGCGCACCTACATCGGCGCCCAGCCGGGCAAGCTGGTGCAGGCGCTCAAGGACGTCGAAGTGATGAACCCGGTGATCATGCTCGACGAAATCGACAAGATGGGCCAGAGCTACCAGGGCGACCCGGCTTCCGCACTGCTGGAAACCCTCGACCCGGAACAGAACGTCGAATTCCTCGACCATTACCTGGACATGCGCCTGGACCTGTCGAAAGTGCTCTTCGTGTGCACCGCCAACACCTTGGACTCGATTCCCGGCCCGCTGCTGGACCGGATGGAAGTGATTCGCCTGTCGGGCTATATCACTGAAGAAAAAGTCGCCATCGCCAAGCGCCACTTATGGCCCAAGCAACTCGCCAAGGCCGGCGTTTCCAAGGGCAGCCTGAGCATCAACGACAGCGCCCTCAAGGCACTGATCGACGGTTATGCCCGGGAGGCCGGCGTCCGTCAGTTGGAAAAACAGCTGGGCAAACTGGTGCGCAAGGCGGTCATGAAGCTGATCGACGAGCCGAAAGCCGTGATCAAACTCGGGCCGAAGGATCTCGAGGCGTCCCTGGGCAAACCGGTATTTCGCAATGAGCAGGTGCTGTCCGGCGTGGGTGTGATCACCGGACTGGCCTGGACCAGCATGGGCGGCGCGACCCTGCCGATCGAGGCAACGCGTATCCACACGCTCAATCGCGGCTTCAAGCTCACCGGGCAACTGGGCGAAGTCATGAAGGAATCGGCTGAAATTGCCCACAGCTACGTCAGTTCGCACCTGAAGCAATTCGGCGGTGATCCGAAGTTTTTCGATGAGGCTTTTGTTCACCTGCACGTACCGGAAGGCGCCACGCCCAAGGACGGCCCGAGTGCCGGCGTGACCATGGCCAGCGCCCTGCTGTCCCTGGCGCGTAACCAGCCGCCGAAAAAAGGCGTGGCCATGACCGGTGAACTGACCCTTACCGGGCATGTCCTGCCGATTGGCGGCGTGCGCGAAAAAGTCATCGCGGCGCGTCGGCAGAAGATCAATGAATTGATCCTGCCGGACGCCAACCGGGGCAATTTCGAAGAGTTGCCGGATTACCTCAAGGAAGGTGTCACGGTGCACTTTGCCAAGCGGTTTGCGGATGTGGCGAAGGTGTTGTTCTGAGGGTCCTGTAGCGCCTGTGCTGGCGCCTTCGCGAGCAGGCTCGCTCCCACATTGGATAAGTGTCGTTCACAGCGTTTGTGATCCACACCGAACCCTGTGGGAGCGAGCCTGCTCGCGAATAGCCTTCAGCATCAACACACCCTCATCTGACACACCCGGTAGCATCTTCGGTTATGCTCGCCGTTCGTCGTGAACGCCGGAGCCCTTATGTCTCTCACCCGCCTGCTCGTACCTGTCAGCCTCGCCTTGTTGAGTGCCTGTGCCATGCAACCGAAACACAACGTGACGGTCGAGAAGCTTAGCCAATGCCCGGTGCAGCTCAATAACGGCCAGAACCTGATCCTGAGCCTGCCGACCAACCCCAGCACCGGCTACCGATGGACGGTTCAGGATTCAGCCGGCGGCGTGTTGAAGGCGTTGGGCCCGGAGGTCTATCGCAACCCGGAAGACGCCGGCATCGTCGGCGCCGCCGGGGTGTCAACCTGGCGCTTCCAGGCGTTCAACGCCGGCACCGGGCGCTTGCGCCTGACGTACCAACAACCCTGGGCGCCTGAAGTACCGCCCGTGGAAACCTTCGACTGCGCCATTTCGGTGAATTGAACGTGGGTTGGCTGATACTCGTGCTGATGGGTGCGGCCACCTTTCTCCACCAAAAACATCACTAAACAGAGATCAAATGTGCGAGCGAGCCTGCTCGCGATAGCAATCTGTCAGCCAACCGAACGACTGGCTGAACCATCGCAATCGCGAGCAAGCTCGCTCCCACAGGTTTTTTGGTTAAAATGCCGGCCTTTTCACTATCCCTGCCGCCGGAACCGTCGTGAGCAAAGAACCCGATCGCCTATTCGCCCAGCCCTTGGCCCAGGTGCCCGACTTCGCCTTCAATGAAGACGTGGTGCGAGTGTTCCCGGACATGATCAAGCGCTCGGTGCCAGGCTACCCGACCATCGTCGAGAACCTCGGCGTGCTCGCCGCACAGTTCGCCCAGCCCAACAGCGTGCTGTATGACCTCGGTTCATCCCTGGGCGCGGTGACCCAGGCGCTGCGCCGTCATGTGCGCACCGACGGTTGCCGGGTGATCGCGGTGGATAACTCGGCGGCCATGGTCGAGCGCTGCCGCGAGTACCTCAACGGCCAGGACTCGATGTTCCAGGAGCTGTTGCCGGTGGAAGTGATCGAAGGCGACATCCTTGCGCTGGCGTTCCAGCCGGCCTCGGTGGTGGCGTTGAACTTCACCCTGCAATTCATCGCACCCGAACAACGCACCGCGTTGCTGACCCGTATCCATCAGTCTTTGCTGCCCGGCGGCGCCTTGATCCTCTCGGAAAAATTGCGCTTCAACGATGCCGAGGAACATGCCCTGCTGACCGACCTGCACGTGGCGTTCAAGCGCGCCAACGGCTACAGCGAACTGGAAATTGCCCAGAAACGCAGCGCCATCGAAAACGTCATGAAGCCCGACAGCCTCGAAGAACACCGCGAGCGCCTGCTGGCGGCCGGCTTTTCGAAAGTCGTGCCGTGGTTCCAGTGTCTTAACTTCGCCTCGTTGATTGCCTTGCCATGATTGATCTGTCCCCCCTCGCCCGCCATCTGGCCGGCACGCCCCTGGCCGACTGGGCCGCGACACTGCAAACGCAGCTCGATATCAAAATGGAAAAGGGCCACGGCGACCTGGAGCGTTGGCAAAGCGCCCTCGATGCGCTGCCGGCCTTGCAGCCCACCACCGTGGATCTGCTGAACGGGCTGACGTTGGACGCAGATTGCTCTGACGAAATCCGCGCCCAGATGCGTACCGCGCTGATGGGTCTTTCTCCGTGGCGCAAGGGCCCATTCGATCTGTTTGGCGTGCACGTGGACACCGAATGGCGCTCGGACTGGAAATGGTCACGCGTCGCCCCGCACCTGGACCTCAAGGGCAAGCGCATCCTCGATGTCGGCTGCGGCAACGGCTACTACATGTGGCGGATGCTCGGTGCCGGCGCGGACACGGTGATTGGCGTCGACCCGAACTGGCTGTTCTTCTGCCAGTTCCAGGCGGTGCAGCGCTACCTGTCACAGCCCAACGCCTGGCACCTGCCGTTCCCATTCGAAGCCCTGCCGCCGGAGCTGGAAGGTTTTGACACGGTCTTCTCCATGGGCGTCTTCTACCACCGCCGCTCGCCGATCGAGCATCTGTTGGCCTTGAAGGACTGCCTGGTAAAAGGCGGTGAGCTGGTGCTCGAAACCCTGGTGATCGAAGGCGACGAACACCAGGTGCTGGTGCCCGAGGACCGCTACGCGCAGATGCGCAACGTCTGGTTCCTGCCGTCGGTCCCGGCCCTTGAGCGCTGGCTGCGCCGCGCCGGGTTCAGCGATGTGCGCTGCGTGGACGTCAGCCTGACGACCGTGGAGGAACAGCGCAGCACCGAGTGGATGAAGTACCAGTCACTGAGTGATTTCCTTGATCCTGCGGACCACAGTAAAACCATCGAAGGACTGCCGGCGCCGATGCGGGCGGTGATTGTGGCGCGTAAGTAAACAGCCCAAGCAACACGACACCCTGGTAGGGAGCAATGGGACTCTAAAGGCTTGCCTATCATTGTGGCGAGGGAGCTTGCTCCCGCTGGGCTGCGCAGCAGCCCCAAACCCGCCAACACGATGCACCTGGAATAACCGGTCAGCAGGTTTTACGACTGCTGCGCAGCCGAGCGGGAGCAAGCTCCCTCGCCACAGGGTTGTGTATTCAATTTTGGGATCTGGCTCGCCTGGCCTTGAAAAACTCGCTCAACACCGCGCTGCACTCCTCTGCCAACACCCCGCCCTCGAACATCACTCGATGATTCAAGAATCCCTGGCTGAAAAACTGCCCCTGGCTCTGCACGATCCCAGCCTTGGGTTCCAGCGCCCCGTAGACGACCCGGGCGATGCGTGAGTGGACGATGAGGCCGGCGCACATGCTGCAGGGTTCCAGCGTCACATACAGCGTGCTGCCAGGCAGGCGATAGTTGTTCACCGCCTGGGCAGCGGCGCGGATGGCGACCATCTCCGCGTGGGCGCTGGGGTCGTGGCCACTGATCGGGCAGTTGAAGCCACGCCCGATGATCTCACCATCCTGCACCAGCACCGCGCCCACCGGGACTTCGCCCAGCGCGGCGCCTTGGGCGGCGAGGGCCAGGGCTTCACGCATGAAATCCTGGTCACGGCTGCGGTCGATGATCCGCGCGGGACGAATCTGGCGCATCACGCCACCTCGATGGCGGCCATCAGGCCGGTTTCCATATGATCGATCACGTGGCAGTGGAACATCCACACGCCGGGGTTATCCGCCACCAGCGCCACCTGCGCCCGCTCGTTCTTGCCCAGCAGGTAGGTGTCGGTGAAATACGGCACGACCTTGTGCCGGTTCGACGCAATCACCTTGAAGCTCATGCCGTGCAAATGGATCGGATGCTGGTACTGGGTCATATTCTTCAATTCGAAAATGTAGCTCTGGCCTTTCTTCAGCGTGGCGATCGGCCGGTCGGCGCAGGTCTTGTCGGTGATGTCCCAGGCCTTGCCATTGATTTGCCACAGGCTCGGCGGCTTGCCATTGTCGACATTGACCGAGACCGAACCGACCCACTCGAAATTGAAGTTGAGTTTCTGCGCATTGGCCAGGTCCGGCTCGGCCACCGGGTTAGGCGGTAGCGCCGGCGGCCACTGGGTCGGTGCGTCATTGTTGGGCACCGAACGCAGAGTCCCCAGGCGCACCGGGCCATTGCGCAACGACAACTCTTCACCGGCCGGCGGCGCCTTGATCGCCAGGCAGATGCGCATGCCCGGGCCCAGCCAGTACTCCTTGCCCAACGGGCGCGGCGCGACGGGATTGCCGTCGAGCGCATAGATCTGCGCCTCGACGCCGGGGATATTGATGCGGTAAGTGAGCGTGTTATCAAGGTTGAGCAAACGCACCCGGGTAATCTGCCCGGCCGGCAAATCAATCACCGCCTGAGGCACGCCGTTGATCGTCGACAGCCGCCCGGCCGTGCCGCCACGCGCCGCCTCGCGGGGGATACTGAACGCGACGAACTCGCCCTGCTCGTCCACATGCCAGCTCTTGAGGCTCAACGTCTGCTCGTATTTGAAGCCGGTAGGCTCACGCTCTTCGATGATCAGCGGCCCCACCAGCCCGCGCCCGAGTTCTTCGCTGCTGTTGACGTGCGGGTGATACCAATAACTGCCAGCGTCCGGCACGCGGAATTTGTAATCGAAGTACTCGCCTGGCAACACCGGCAGTTGCGAGACATACGGTACGCCGTCCATCTCCAGCGGCAAGCGGATGCCGTGCCAGTGAATGGTCGTCGCGACCGGCAAATGGTTGATGAATCGCACCCGCAACCACTCGCCCTGGCGCACCCGCAACTCGGTGCCCGGCGCTGACGGACCAAAGGCCCAGGCCTGGGTCTTGTGCCCGGCCACCAGCTCCACGTCCAGCGGCGCCGCGATCAGTTCATAGTCGTGACCGGCCTCGGCATCGGCCATCTTGCCCAACCAGTACCGCGACGCGCCTCCCGCACCTACGCCAACGACAACAAGACCGGCCAGGCCACCGAGTATTTGGCGACGGGTAAAGGACATGAACGCGACTACCTCTTGAATCTGGGACGGGCCGGTGGGGCCCGGAAAAGGCGAATACGATACACCTGCAATTGAGAAATATTAAGTGAAGGATTGTCGCGGGGCGCGCTCGGGCGATGAACCCCTTTTTCAAACTTGATGTCCAGGCAATGGATTTGTGTTGCTTCGTCCCACCGGAAAATGTTCGGATACCGGTCTAAGCGGGACCGCACGGTATCTTTCATACAAAGGGATTTATTCATGAGCAAAATTGGCGCTTGCATCACTCTGTCTGCAACCCTGGCATTTGCCGTATCCACAGCTTTCGCGGCGGTTCCCACCGATATTTCGGGTGTCGCCCTTGGCTCGACTCTGGAAGAAGCCAAAGATGCGATCATGAAAGCCAACCAGGCCTATACGATCAGCCCGCTGAAAACTGTCGATGGCACCGAGGCCGGCGTGACAGCCGTGACCAACAAGACTCTTGCCCAAGCCGACCAGTTTGCCGCGCTTCAAGACGATGCTGGCAAGGTATGGTTTGTCGGGCATATGAAGCACTACGAAGAAGGGTCGCGTATCCCACTCGACAATCTGGTGGCATCGCTGACCGAAAAATTCGGCCCGACCTCGTTCCGCAATTCCCAGATGGGAGAAGTCATGTACTGGGAGTTTGACCGAAACGGCAAGCTGTATAAGGGTGTAGACCAAGTCTTTAACGACCGTGGCATTGGTCCTTGCGCGCAGGTGCACTTTAGCAATATGCATATTCCTGGCGTTTCCTTCCCTGCACCACAAAACTTCCCATCCGAGTGCAGCCTTCTGATCATGGCTTATTCACAACCTGATCAGGACAAGATGGTGCGTGAGTTCTCTCTGAGCGTAACCGATGTCAAGAGCATGTATGACCAGTTGAATGCCAAAGAGACGCAAGCAAAGGCGGAACAGGCCAGGAAACTGGAGGAAGAAAAATCCAAGGCGGCCAAACCGAACATCTGACCCCCCGGGACGCAAAAGGCCCGCATCATCCGGGCCTTTGCTTTTTTGCTAGCGACTACCGCTCAAAACATTCCCAGTCAATCGTCGTCGGCGGCTTGCTCGACACGTCGTATCTCAGGCGAGACACGCCTTCGATTCGTTGACGAGTTCAGGACTGCCTCCCAACCAAAGCCTCCAGCTCTTTGAAAGCCATGCCAGGCATTCACCGGCCTTCTTTCGCCACGCTGACCTGCAACGCCACCTAGGCCACATCCAATACGTTCCCGGTAGGCGGACAGTTGCCTCTGGCCTGCAGCCGATCAACACGATGCGCAGAGGGCGACTCCTTGAATCTCGAAATTGGCGGGGCTCCTTTCTCCGCTCTTGTGCCGGTAATGGTTCAAGATATGTGAGCAGCCTGACAAACAGGAACAACCTCCCTTAGAATGCCTCCGTGGCTATGGAACACCTTCCTTCTAACCTCCTATGATCTAGGGGTTCCGCTCTCCACACCGCGCCTGCTTCTTGCAGGCGTTTTTACATCGACGCGACGTGACGCTGCCACTCACTCACTACGACGGCCAAGGAAAGACATCAAGCATGGATCAGGAGCTGTTTTTGCGTCGTCGTACAAAGGTTCACGTTCCTGAGGGCACCGGCGGTGCAACTCGCGCTCAGGTCGCGTCGGCTGTCCAGGAAATAGCAGCGTTCCGATGCGTGCTATCGGAGCCACTGATCGAGCAAATCGGCATGCTCTCGGCGGCAGAACTCACGAACTGGCTGCGCGACGTTATCGGAGTGCTTCGGCGACAGACCGGCGCTCATGTGCACCACCAGCCATTTTATCCTGACTTTCCAGAGCAGGTTCTGTCAGCCTCAGCGGCGGAGTTGTACCTTAACGCCGTCATTCACTACCTCACGCTTTGGCGTTTGCCTCCGAGCGAACACTCTCGACCTGTGATGCTTGAAGGAAACTTCATATCCCGAGTTCTCGAACTGGGCAGCGTCTCCGAGTTCGAATCATTGCTCGAGCCGCTGGTTTCATCGCGCACCTCGCTCTCCGAAGTGGAAACAGCCGATGTCGTCTGGTTTATCCGAGCGTACAGAAGCGATGTGTTCCGTCTGCTGCCTGAGGCCGTCCCGTTCCGGGAGATTCGCGCACTGGTTGGCGGCGCATTGCTCCTGCATGTAGCCGGCGATGCACGGGTGGACGTATTCCTGGAACAAAACGTCGAAACGGCGACAGATGTGCTACGACTGGCGGTCGCGCTGAGTGGAGGCGACGTGTCACTGGCGACAGCTTCGTCACGTTTCACAGCGATGAAGCGCGCGACGCGCCGTCTGCTGTTGCGCCTACTCGATCGCGCACCCAACGCCGGGGAGGATGTGATGCGTCATGCCGAACGCTGGAAACGCTTGGCCGAAGTACTGCATCCGGGGGAGTACGCCGATAAGTATCCACGAGCACTCGCCGCCATCACGGCAGCGCGCCGCAACGACCCGCCGGCCTCGTTTGGATCACGTGTCGAAACAATGCTTGCCCAGCGTCAGATCGCCGCGCTTACGCCCTTATTGCAGGAGCGTCCCGGTGAGTTCGCACGACGACTGGATGTGACCTTGCGCCGCGCGACCGAAGCAGACGCTGTACTCGACGCGTTCGAGACCGTCGCGGTACAAGTGTCCACACCTATCCTGTTGCAGCTGCTGGCCCAAGTACGAGCCCCGCGCCCCCTGCCCTTGCGGGCTTTCACGCCGAAAGGGGCGTTGGCCAAGATCTACGGCATCGAGGATCGGCGCGAACCTCTCACACCAGAAGTGTTGGCGCGTGCAGCCCAAATTTGCCAGGACGCTCTCATAAAGCGTTTTGCATCGCTGCTGCCGCTAGGCCGCTGTTTCATCGATCCCGCACTGCGCGAATACAGGGTGCCGCTGGCACAACGTGCCGCATCGAAGTCGCTGCGTACACTGGTGCGAGGCAGCCGGTTGCCTATGCCTGACACGCGTTTCATTCGCCTGTTCCTGTGGTGGAAGAACGGCCGTGAGCGCACGGACATCGACTTGTCCGCCGCATTTTTCGACGCCAATTTCGTGTTCACGCAAACTGTCGCGTACTACAACCTGAAGGGGTTCGGCGGCTATCACAGCGGTGATATCATCGATGCACCCCACGGGGCTTCGGAGTTCATCGATCTCGACCTTGACGCCCTCGTCGAGAAGGGAATCCGCTACGTGGTCACGTCGATCAACTCATTCACCGAGCAGCCGTACTGCGATCTCCCCGAGTGCTTCACTGGCTGGATGGCCCGTGCCGACGTGGCATCGGGTGAAGTATTCGAACCGCGATCCGTGATCGACCGTCTCGATATCGCATCCGACACCGGGATCTGCCTGCCATTCGTGATGGATTTGCAGGAGAGGCGCGTGATTTGGGCCGATCTGGGGCTCACGTCATCGCCGCGGTGGAACAACGTTCAGAACAACCTGAGTGGGATATCGTTGATGCTGCGGGCCTTGGTGCATACACCACGTCCGGATTTGGAGACGCTGTTCGATTTACATGCACGAGCCCGAGGAGAACGGGTGGCTTCGCCACAACAGGCACAGGCGGTATTTGCGCCTCATCAAGGGGTAACTCCGTTCGATACGGACTTGATTCGATCACAATTTCTCTAATAGCTAAGCCAGCCGTTGCCATCCAATCCGGGCGTAACGAACTTCGCATGAAGGGCCTCAGCGGTCGACGGGCTTCCCCGGACGATATCGATCAATCACAGCAACCCCCGCTCCGCCGTCCTCCGCAAACGCCCGCGAGACGGCGTCAACGATTTCAGCCCACACCCCGACCTGTTGCAGGACAGGCATTTCCTTGGCAAGCACATTGCTCAACTCGCCGCGATTCTGCTCGATTGAGCGCAGCACTCGATCCGCCTGGTGATCGGGCATCTCGACCACCTCCTTCAGCACCGCCCGCGCCCGCGCGTGGCTGCGCAGATAACGAGACTCTTCGCGCATCTGCTCAGTCAACGTCCGGCCAATGATATTGGCCAGAAACACGGTATGAGGTCCGAGATCCGGATAACGCCACAGCGGTCGGGCCTGGTCAGCGCCCTGAAAAGAGAAGTTCGACACCACACCATCTGGATAGGTGGCCTGCATGGGCTCGAAGACTACTCGCTCGCGTACAGCCTGCATGAGCGGCTTGGACACCTGGTCCAGCACCCGGTCGTAGCTGCGGCGCTCGCCCACGTCATCTGTAATGACCGCTGAGATCGGCAGAATTACCGGATCCGGAATCGCGCCGTCGCGTCGCAGTACGTCGTTGACCAAAAACCGGTGCACACGACCGTTGCCGTCAGCGAGCGGGTGTATATAGACGAAACCAAAGGCTGCGACTGCGCTGCGCATTACCGGCGACTGGCCCTGCGTCCTTTCGAGGAACACTCCCAGCCCTTCAAGCATCGCGTCGATTTCATCGGCCGCCGGGGCGACGTAATGAACGACCTGCTCGTAGCGCACCGTTTCGCCGACGAAAACCGGAGACTGACGCACGCCGAAGTGAGTGATCGTCGTCCGATCACCGAGAATTTCCTGCTGCAACTCTGCCAGCGCGGCATTGCTCAATGGGACCGCACCTTGCCCTGTACGACGCGCCATTACGTCGGCAAAGCGTTGCACCCGCCCTACCCGGTCGGCCTCGCCTTCGATGGCGAAGCTGGCCTTGCTCTCGCGTAGCGTCATCCAGACCGCCGACCGCATCAGCAGATCCTCGCCGAACTCGTCTGTCAGTTCAACGAACAGGCGTGGAACGTCCAGTTCGACCGCACGCATTACCGCCTCGGTCTTGACCACGCAGGGGCAGAATTCACGCGTGCCGGGCAGGTTGTCATTTACCCGCCAGCGCTGCACTTTCACCACTTGGTCGCGGGATGCCGACACCAGCTTGGCTTCGTCAATGGCATCGACATAATTGCCGCCTAAGCGCTCGGGCACGACCAGAGCGTCTCCGGTCAGCCATTCATATAGAAACGCAGCACGACGCGCGTACTGCCCAGTAGGCTCGACCGTAACCCAGTCCTGGACGAAAACAGGCCCGGTCTTCTCGAACAGACGGGTAAGGAACTCCAGATGCGGGACTTCATGGCGCAGATGGAACTGCAGATGTGCAGCAATCTCCGCATCCGGGCGCATCGCCTCGGTGTAGGTCTCCAGACGAAAGCCATCGGTGACTTGAGTTGCGCGTCGCCCGCCTACTTGACTCATCACTGGCAATCGCCCCAAAGGCTGCACATCATAGATTTGGGCCAGCCAGGCGGCGCCTATCGCGTCTGCGGGCAAATCGGTCATATAGGGCCTCCGCGGACAAGTTGAGTTTTAGGGGCTAAAAAATGATGTCGTGCCGCCTGATCTGGTCAGCTAACGATTAAGATGGGATAAAAACGATTAGATAACAAGATCTGTGCGCAAAAACGATTATTTCCAACAACCGGCTCGTCAGAGCTGAGAAAGAGGCTGAACCCGCCCCTTTCTCCCTCCGATCAAAATCGACGTTGCATCGATTTCAGGACAACAGGGGGGTTACCCCTGTTGAGGTTCCGTTATTCCCACTCGATCGTCGCCGGCGGCTTGCTCGACACGTCATAAGTCACGCGGGAGATGCCTTCGATTTCGTTGATGATCCGCCCGGACACGGTTTCCAGCAGCTCGTACGGCAGGTGTGCCCAGCGAGCGGTCATGAAGTCGATGGTTTCCACGGCGCGCAGGGCCACGACCCAGGCGTAGCGACGGCCATCGCCGACCACGCCGACCGATTTCACCGGCTGGAATACCACGAATGCCTGGCTGACCTTGTGGTACCAGTCGGCCTTGCGCAGTTCTTCGATGAAGATGTGGTCGGCGCGACGCAGCAGGTCGGCGTATTCCTTCTTCACTTCACCGAGGATCCGCACGCCCAGTCCCGGGCCGGGGAATGGGTGGCGGTAGACCATGTCGTAGGGCAGGCCCAACTCCAGGCCGAGGCGACGTACTTCGTCCTTGAACAGTTCGCGCAGCGGCTCGACCAGTTTCAGGTTCATCTCTTCCGGCAGGCCACCGACGTTGTGGTGGGACTTGATCACGTGGGCCTTGCCGCTCTTGGCGCCGGCCGACTCGATCACGTCGGGGTAGATGGTGCCCTGGGCCAGGTACTTGATGTTGTCCAGCTTGCAGGATTCGGCATCGAACACGTCGATGAAGGTGCGACCGATGATCTTGCGCTTCTTCTCCGGGTCGGACTCGCCGGCCAGGTTGTTCAGGAACTGCTCTTCAGCGTTGGCGCGGATCACCTTGACGCCCATGTTCTCGGCGAACATGGCCATCACTTGCTCGCCTTCGTGCAGGCGCAGCAGACCGTTGTCGACAAAGACGCAGGTCAGCTGGTCGCCAATGGCCTTGTGCAGCAGCGCGGCAACCACCGAGGAATCGACACCGCCGGACAGGCCGAGCAATACGTTGTCGGTGCCGACCTGGGCGCGAACCTGGGCGATGGCATCTTCAGCAATCTTGGAAGGCGTCCACAGGGCTTCGCATTCGCAGATGTCGAGGATGAAGCGCGACAGGATGCGGCCGCCCTGCTTGGTGTGGGTCACTTCCGGGTGGAACTGTACGCCGTAGTAGCGGCGATCGTCGTTGAACATGCCGGCGATCGGGCAGCTCGGGGTGCTCGCGAGGATGTGGAAGTCTTCCGGCATCTTCGTGACCTTGTCACCGTGGCTCATCCACACGTCGAGGCCGAACAGGCCGTCGGCGTCGATGTGGTCTTCAATGCCGTCCAGCAGGCGGCTCTTGCCGACCACGTCGACACGGGCATAACCGAACTCACGCAGGTCGGAACCTTCGACCTTGCCGCCCAATTGCTCAGCCATGGTCTGCATGCCGTAGCAGATGCCGAACACCGGTACGCCGAGGTCGAACACCGCTTGCGGGCAGCGCGGGCTGTCGGCTTCGTGCACGGACTCGGGGCCGCCGGCGAGGATGACGCCTTTGGGAGCGAACTCGCGAATCGCTTCTTCATCCATGTCGAACGGATGCAGCTCGCAGTACACGCCGATCTCACGCACGCGGCGGGCGATCAGCTGGGTGTACTGGGAACCGAAGTCGAGGATCAGGATGCGGTGAGCGTGAATGTCGAGGGCCATGACTCATTCTCATGTAGTGAATCAGAAACAACTCGGGGCTGAATGAACAGCCCCGGTGATTAACGTTTTGCTGGAAGCCTTAACCTACACGGTAGTTCGGCGCTTCCTTGGTGATCTGTACGTCGTGGACATGGGACTCGGCCATGCCGGCGCCGGTGATGCGCACGAATTCCGGCTTGGTGCGCATCTCTTCGATGTCCGCGCTGCCGGTGTAGCCCATGGAAGAACGCAGGCCGCCCATCAGTTGATGGATGATCGCGCTCAGGGTGCCCTTGTACGGCACGCGACCTTCGATGCCTTCCGGCACCAGCTTCTCGGCACCCGCGGAGGAGTCCTGGAAGTAACGGTCGGAAGAGCCCTGGGCCTGGGACATGGCGCCCAGCGAACCCATGCCGCGATAGGCCTTGTAGCTACGGCCCTGGAACAGTTCGATCTCGCCCGGCGCCTCTTCGGTACCGGCGAACATCGAACCCATCATCACGCAGTAGGCACCGGCGACGATGGCCTTGGACAGGTCACCGGAGAAGCGGATACCGCCGTCGGCGATCAGCGGCACGCCAGTGCCTTCAAGGGCGGCGGCGACGTTGGCGATGGCGCTGATCTGCGGCACGCCGACACCGGCAACGATGCGGGTGGTGCAGATCGAGCCAGGGCCGATACCGACCTTGACCGCGTCGGCGCCAGCTCCGGCCAGGGCCTTGGCGGCTTCGCCGGTGGCGATGTTGCCGCCGATCACCTGTACGTCAGGGAAGTTCTGCTTGACCCAGCGAACGCGGTCGATCACGCCTTTGGAATGACCGTGGGCAGTGTCGACCACCACCACGTCAACGCCGGCATTGACCAGGGCGGCGACGCGATCGCCGGTGTCCTTGCCGGTGCCGACCGCCGCGCCAACGCGCAGACGACCCTGGTCGTCCTTGCTTGCCAGCGGATAGGCCTTGGCTTTTTCGATGTCGTTGACGGTCATCATGCCTTTGAGGGCGAACTTGTCGTCGACGATCAGCACGCGCTCGATGCGGTGCTTGTGCAGCAATTCGCGGACTTCGTCCTTGCTGGTGCCTTCCTTGACCGTGACCAGACGCTCTTTCGGCGTCATCACCTGGCGAACGCTGGCGTCCAGGCGATTCTCGAAACGCACGTCACGGGAGGTGACGATGCCGACCAAGTCGCCATCGTGCAGCACCGGAACGCCGGAGATGTTGTGCATGCGGGTCAGTTCGAACAGATCCCGGACCGTGGCGTCAGCCTCGATGGTGATCGGATCCTTGACTACGCCAGCCTCGAACCGCTTGACCTTGCGCACTTCGGCGGCCTGCTGTTCGATGGTCATGTTCTTATGAATGATACCGATACCGCCTTCCTGGGCCATGGCAATGGCCAGACGGGCTTCGGTCACGGTGTCCATGGCGGCGGAAACCAGCGGGATATTCAGTTCGATGCCACGGGTGAGACGGGTTTTGAGACTGACTTCGTTAGGCAGTACCTCGGAATAACCGGGCACTAGGAGAATGTCGTCGAAGGTCAGAGCTTCTTGGCTGATACGCAGCATCGCGGGGGCTCCCGAGCGGGAAAATGGAAGCGCGCCATTATACTCATGGACCCCGTCTGGCTCAATGTAAAACTCTGTCTATTATCGGCGGGGTGATTCAGGGGCTGAAACATTTCTGATTTACCAACACATTCCCTGTAGGAGCGAGCCTGCTCGCGATAGCGGTGGATCAGCCAACTCAGTATTGAATGTGCCGCCTTCGCGAGCAGGCTCGCTCCCACATGGGTTACTGCGTTTGCCCTTACAACTCCACCCTCACCCAACTCACCGGCTGGTCCAGCCAATCGGCGAATTCATCGACGAACTCCTGCTTGAACCCCGCCTCCAGCCAGTTATTGAAGATGAATCCCAGGTTGGAGAAGGCGCAGGGTTGCAGGAACAGGAACCCGTTGATGTCATCTTCATGCCCGCATTCAGGGCAGGTGAAGTTGTCGGTGCGACCCGGCATCCACTCCTCCAGGCTTTCGAACAGCGCTTCGCCAATTTCCTTGCGGCACTCGGCGCAGCCGGCCTCTTCAAGAAAGCCTTTGGCCGGCGTGTAGATGCAGCGCTTGGTGATGATCTCCAGGCCGTTGGCCGGTTCGCCGAACGGCAACGCGTCGGGATGCAGGACCACCTGGCGGGCGCCGGGGGCGATGGCGTGAGCCATGCGATTGCCAGTGCGACCGCAAGTGGTCAATTGCTCTTCGACGATGTTCTTGCGCACCAGCCAGCGCACGATCGCCCGAGCCCGAGGCTCGTGAACCGGCAAGGTGGAAATTTTCGGGACGATGATGCTTTGCGAATTCATGGCGAGGCCTGGCTGTTTCCCTGGCGGGTCTTATAAAAGGCCGGCAGCTTAATCCCTGGCCCGGCCAGGTCAAGCACTCAGATAGCGCCCGATCAATGCCAGGCCGCTGGCGAGCACCAGCCAGGTGACCAGTCGCACAAACGCCTCTCGCGACATCTTCATGGTCAAGCGGCGCCCAACCCACAGCCCTAGCGCCATGGCCGGCAACAAACACAGCGCCAGTACCAGCAAGGGTAGCTCGGCATACACCCCGGCGACGATGAACAGGCTCAAGCGCACCACCGTGCTGCAACTGATCAGCGCACTCTGGGTCGCCCGGGCCGCCTCCTTGGATAACCGGCTATTCAAATAAATGGCATATAAAAAGCCACCGCTGCCAAACAGCGCGCCGAACATTCCGCCGACCGTGCCCATCGGCAGCGCCCACAGCGCCGACAGCTGCGTCGGCCGGGTCTTTATCCACAGGCTGTAGACCGCATAGGCGCTGATGAACAGGCCCATCAACAACAGCAACAGGTCGGACTTGAGGTTGAGCAGGAAAATCACCCCGAGGGTGCAACCCACTGCCATGCACGGCAACAACCGCAGCAACTCGGGCCGGGCGACATCCCGACGCGACGGCAACAGGTTGCCGAATGCCGCGACAAAATCCAGTAGCACCAGCAGCGGGATGATTTTCGCCAGCGGCATGTACAGCAGCAGGATCGGCGCGGCCACCAGCGCCGTGCCGAACCCGGCGATGCCGAACACGATGTAGGCCAGGGTAATGGCCAGCCCGATCACCAGCCATTGCGTGGGGGCGAACGCCCACTCACCCAACCACGAGAAAAGATCCATCCGGCACGTCCTTGTTGAGAGCACCGGCGACTTTAGCCAGATTTATTGCGGCATATCCACTATTACCGTGGTGCGCCATCGCGAACACACGGCTTGCCGCAGGCGCCCGCGTGCCAGATGCCCCCTGCGCTCAATGCGCCAACATGTTGTGATGCACGCTGTACATGATCCACAGCGACAGCCCCACCAACAGCGCAATCACCACGGTCGAGAACACCAGGGCCGTCAGGTTCCAGCGTTGTTGCGGTGAGAAGTTCAGGTGCAGGAAATAGATCAGGTGCACAACGATCTGGATCACCGCAAAGATCGCCACGATCCCGGCCGTCATGGGCTTGGGCAATGTGGGATACATCACCAGGGCGAACGGGATAACGGTGAGGATGACCGACAGAACGAACCCGGTGAGGTAGGATTTTGCGCTGCCGTGGCTGGCATCGACGCTGCTCTGATGACTGCTCATTTACATCACTCCAAACAGATAGACCACGGTAAACACACAGATCCAGACCACGTCGAGGAAGTGCCAGAACAGGCTCAGGCAGCCCAGGCGGGTGGCGTTGACGGTGGTCAGGCCGTTGCGTTGCACCTGGAACATCAGCACGGCCATCCACAGCAGCCCCGTGGCGACGTGCAGGCCGTGAGTACCCACCAGCGTGAAGAAGCCGGTGAGAAAGGCGCTGCGGTTGGGGCCGTAGCCTTCGGCGATGAGTTTCTGGAACTCATGGATTTCCATGCCGATGAACGCCAGGCCGAGGACAAACGTCAGGCCCAGCCAGGCCAATACCTTCTGCTTGTTCCCGGCGCTCAGCGCGAGCATGGCGAAGCCGTAGGTGATGCTGCTGAACAGCAGGATGAAAGTTTCCGTGAGGACGTAGGGCAATTCGAAGATATCGGCGGCGCCGGGCCCGCCGGCGACGCTCTGACCGAGTACCGCATAGGTCGCAAATAGCGTTGCGAACAGAATGCAGTCGGTCATCAGGTAGATCCAGAACCCGAACAGGGTCATGGAGCTTGCGTCCGAGTGACCGTGTTCGGATTCCGGCGCGGTGGCGTGTGGCTGAACGAGATTGGACATGGATCAAGCCTCCGCCAGTGCCTTGATACGTTGGTTTTCGATGCGCGCTACCTCTTCGGCGGGCACGCAGTAATCGATGTCGTCATCGGCGCTGCGCCAGATCACCCCACCGATGGTCGCAACCAGCCCGACGATGGCCAGCCACCAGATATGCCAGACCAGGGCGAAGCACATGATCAGGCTGAACAGGCTGATGACCAGGCCCATCGCGGTGTTACGCGGCATGTGGATGGCTTGGAAGTCGGCTTCGACGGCGGTCTTCTGGCCGCGTTCCTTCATGCCCCAGTAGGCGTCGATGCCCTCCACCACCGGTTGTTGGGCGAAGTTGTAGAACGGCGGCGGCGAGGCGGTGGACCATTCCAGGGTGCGACCGTCCCACGGATCGCCTGTCAGGTCACGGTTCTGGTGACGCTGGCGAATGCTGAAATAGAACTGCAGGATCTGGCAGACCACGCCGCAGAGGATAATGCCGACGCCGAGCAACTCCAGCTCCAGCCAGGGCCGCCATTCGGGTACGTCGAAATGGTTGAGGCGCCGGGTCATGCCCATGAAGCCAAGGAAGTAGGACGGCATGAAGGCGAAGTAGAAACCGACAATCCAGCACCAGAACGCCGCCCGGCCCAGGCGATCGTGAAGCTTGAAGCCGAACGCCTTGGGGAACCAGTAAGTCAGGCCACACAGGTAGCCGAACACGGCGCCACCGATGATCACGTTATGGAAGTGCGCGATCAGGAACAAGCTGTTGTGCAGCAGGAAATCCGCCCCGGGCACCGCCAGCAGCACCCCGGTCATGCCGCCGATGCTGAAAGTGACGATGAAGCCGACGGTCCACAGCATCGGCGTTTCGAAGCGCACGCGCCCCCGATACATGGTGAACAGCCAAGTGAATATCTTCACCCCGGTGGGCACGGCGATGATCATGGTCATGATGCCGAAGAACGCGTTGACGCTCGCCCCCGAACCCATGGTGAAGAAGTGGTGCACCCAGACGATGAACGACAGGATGGTAATGACAATCGTCGCCCACACCAACGAGTGATAACCGAACAGGCGCTTGCGGCTGAACGTGGAGGCCACCTCGGAGAAAATACCGAACGCCGGCAGGATCAGGATGTACACCTCCGGGTGGCCCCAGGCCCAGATGAGGTTGACGTACATCATCGGGTTGCCGCCCAGCTCGTTGGTGAAGAAGTGCATGTCCAGATAGCGGTCGAGGCTGAGCATGAACAGCGTCGCGGTGAGGATCGGGAATGACGCCAGGATCAGCACAGCCGTGCACAGTACCGTCCAGGTAAACACCGGCATGCGGAAAAGGGTCATGCCCGGCGTACGCATTTTCAGGATGGTGACGAAGAAATTTACCCCGGTGAGCAACGTCCCGACGCCGGATATCTGCAATGACCATATGTAGTAGTCCACCCCGACCCCGGGGCTATAGGACAACCCGGATAACGGCGGATAGGCGACCCAACCGGTGCGCGCAAACTCGCCGACCGCCAGGGAAACATTCACCAGCATCGCGCCGGCCACGAACAGCCAGAAACTCAACGCGTTGAGGAACGGGAACGCCACGTCCCGGGCGCCAATCTGCAACGGCACGACGATGTTCATCAAGCCCACCACCAGCGGCATCGCCATGAAAAAAATCATGATCACGCCGTGGGCAGTGAATATCTGGTCGTAGTGTTCCGGCGGCAGGTAACCGGGCGAACCGTCGGACGCCATGGCCTGTTGCGTGCGCATCATGATCGCGTCGGAGAAACCGCGCAGCAGCATCACCAGCGCCACGACGATGTACATCACGCCGATGCGTTTGTGGTCCACCGAGGTAAACCACTCTTTCCACAGATAGGTCCATTTGCGGTAGTAGGTGATGGCACCCATGCCGGCCAAGACGACCAGTCCCACCACCGCCAGCGTCCACATGATGATCGGCTCATCCGTCGGGATCGCCTCAAGCGTCAGTTTTCCAAACATGTCCTACTCCTGCGCTGATCTTTGAGTCCCGACGGGAGACCCGATGCTGCCCTGCATGTCGTGCATGCGATGCTCGACTTCACGGGAACGATTCATGCCTTCGTATTTGTCGATAATGCTCTGGAACAAGTCCGGCTGGACCGATGAGTAATGTTCAACCGGGTGCTTGAACGTCGGCTTGGCAAGTCGGGCATAACTGTCCTTGTCCAACCGTCCTTGCCCTGCCCGCACGCCGGCGACCCACTTGTCGAAGCCCGCCGCATCGGTGGCGAGGGTCCGGAAATGCATGTCGGAGAAACCCGGGCCGTTGTAGTTGGCGGCGATGCCCCGGTACTCCCCGGCCTCGTTGGCGATCAGGTGCAGTTGGGTCTGCATGCCGGCCATGGCATAGATCTGCCCGCCCAGCGCCGGAATGAAAAACGAGGTCATGGCGCCGTCCGAGGTCACGCGAAAATTCACCGGTGTGTCCAGTGGCATGGCCAGTTCGTTGACCGAGGCAATGCCCAGCTCCGGATAGATGAACAGCCATTTCCAGTCGGTCGCGATGACCTGCACCACCAGCGGCTTGACGTCCGAATCCAGCGGTCGGTACGGATCCAGCGCATGGGTCGACTTCCAGGTAACCACGCCGAGAATGATGATGATCACCAACGGGACGCCCCAGACCACCGTTTCGATCTTGCGTGAATGGGCCCACTCCGGCGTGTACCTGGCCTTGGTGTTGGAGGCGCGATACTTCACGGAAAAGACCAACGCCATGACGATGACCGGCACCACCACCAGCAACATCAACAGCGTCGAGAGAATGATCAAGTTGCGTTGGTCAACGCCGACCTGTCCCTTGGGATTGAACAACACCATGTCGCAACCGCCAAGCAACAGCATCCCGCCGACCAGCAACAACCTTGATAAATGCCAAGGCAGTCGAGTTCGCATGTCTACGCTTCGCTTATTGAGTGGCTGTCAGTTGCTGAGCGATCTTGTCTTTTATCGACAGACGCTGTTCCTTGAGTCTGCGGATGTCATCATCCTCGACGTTGCCCGCCGATATCGATTCGGCGGCCAGGACCTGGTTATCCACGTCCGTGTATTCGTCCAGCAGCCGAGCAAGTTCCGGGTCTTGCTGGCGACGCTGTTGGACCGTCTCTTTGCTGCAATTCAAATCTTGGTAGAGATCATGAGAAGCAGGCATGGCCTTCTCCTTTAGCAGTGTTGTTGGGTACACGATTTTTAGAATTGCCCCCTCCGGCTAAGTTGAGAGAAACATCCGGAAACGGTGACGAACGGCACTGCCGACAAAAAAAAAGCCCACGAGACGTGGGCAAAAGGGAAAGCTGTTTTTTCGCCTGGGCGGCTCAGGAAGATTGTCTGCCAGCGGCCGGCGACATAGCGGTGGAATCCACCCGCACCGTGTGCGCCTGGTTTACGGCCCGCTCCCATTCCCTGGCATCGTGACTGCAGAAAATCTCGACGTGCCCGTTCTGGACTTGCGCCAACTCGCGAAGGCGATCCTGGTTGCGCATCCGTGCCGAACGGTAGGTGTCCATCATGTATTGGTAGAACCTCAGCCCCGGTGGGCAATGGCGCTCGGGTTGATGGACCTCGTCATGGAAAAAATAGGCATCACCGGCGTGCAGCAGCCAACCGTCCGGAGTGCGCAGGGCAATCCCGGCATGTCCGGCGGTGTGCCCCTGAAGCGGCACCAGGAAAATGTCCTCTTCCTCGGCGCCGATCAGCGCGCGCACCGAATCGAAACCGAACCAGGTATCGCCTTCGGGGGCATAGAACTCCCAGCTATCGACGCCCTGCCACTGCCGCGCCTGGAACCGTCGTCGACTTATCCAGGTGTCGGCGCTGCGGGCCGTCGCCATCTCGTCGCGCATCACATGCACCCGGGCCTGGGGAAAATCCTGGAGCCCGCCGGCGTGATCGAAATCCAGGTGCGTCAGCAGGATGTGCCGTACATCGTTGGCCTCGAAACCCAAGCGCCGCACCTGCTCCAAAGCCGTGAGGCGATGCTCGAACTGGATGTTGTTGAACACTCGAAAGAATCGGCTCAGCCGTTGCGGCGTCTGCACATCCCGCTGGCCAAACCCGGTGTCCACCAGGACCAGGCCGTTGGTGTCGGTTTCAATCAGCAGGCAATGACACACCAGGCACGCCGTCAGCCCCCGGCTGTAACCATCGAATAGCGCCCCGCCTACCGGGCACATGCATCCGCAGTTCAGGTGATGGATACGCATGGATGGCCTCCTTTCGCGGGGATATTTGTCTCTTGAAATCGACTGGAAGCAGGCGCGGTGAATTCCGCGCAGGCGACGGGCGGCGCAACACACAAGCGGTGGGAACGGGCTCGCTCGAAGCAGACGACTCCGCTTGACTGGCGGTACGCAGGAGGAAATTTCTACATACATGGAGATTCGCAAGCGAATCCCCTTATCATGCCGCCCATGATTAAAGATCCCTTTGCCCGACTGGGCCTGGACCGCGAGGTCCTGACTGTCAGCCAGCTCAACGGCCGTGCGCGGGTGTTGCTCGAAGACGTGTTCAGCAACATCTGGGTCGAGGGCGAGATTTCCAACCTCGCCCGCCCCGCCTCCGGCCACGTGTATTTCACGCTCAAGGACAGCGGCGCCCAGGTGCGTTGCGCGCTGTTCCGACAGAACGCCGCGCGGGTGCGCCAGGCATTGAAAGACGGGCTGGCGGTGAAGGTACGCGGCAAGGTCTCGCTGTTCGAGGGCCGTGGCGACTATCAGCTGATCCTCGACACCGTGGAGCCGGCCGGCGATGGTGCCCTGCGCCTGGCGTTCGACGCCCTGAAGGAAAAGCTCAGCGCTGAAGGCCTGTTCAGTGCCGAGCGCAAGGTACCGCTGCCGGCCCATCCGCAACGCATCGGCATCATCAGTTCGCCCACCGGCGCGGTGATCCGCGACATCATCAGCGTGTTCCGTCGCCGCGCGCCGCAGATCTCCCTGACCTTGATTCCGACAGCCGTGCAGGGCCGTGAAGCCACCGCACAGATCGTCCGCGCGCTGAAACTGGCCGATGCCCGAGGCTTCGATGCGCTGATCCTGGCCCGGGGCGGCGGTTCGCTGGAAGACTTGTGGTGCTTCAACGAAGAAGCCGTGGCTCGTGCGGTAGACGCCTGCGTCACGCCCATCGTCAGCGCGGTAGGCCATGAGACCGACGTCTCCATCAGCGATTTCGTCGCCGATGTGCGTGCCCCGACTCCGTCCGCCGCCGCCGAACTGCTCGCACCGGACGCCGGCGACCTGGTGCGCCGGGTCGAAAGCCTGCACCGGCGCCTGGTGATGCGCATGCGCGACCGCCTGATGCGCGACCAGTTGCGCCTCGAAGGCCTCACTCGCCGCCTGCGTCACCCCGGTGAACGCCTGCGCCAGCAAGCCCAGCGCCTCGACGACCTGGACATGCGCATGCGCCGGGCCTTCGAACGCAGCCTCAATACCCGCCGCGAACGCCTGATTCGCCTGGAAACCCGCCTGGCCGGGCAACATCCGGGCCGTCAGCTGGCCATGTTGCGCCATCGCCTCGACAGCCTCGCCGAACGCCTGCCCCGAGCCATGCGCGAAGGCCTGAAAACCCGCCGCGTACAGTTGCACAACCAGATGCAGACGCTGCATATCGTCAGCCCGCTGGCGACCCTTGGTCGCGGCTACAGCATCCTGCTCGACGAACGCGGCCATGCGATCCGCAACGCCGGGCAAACCCGCACCGGCCAGCGCCTGACCGCCAGGCTCGGCGAAGGCGAACTGCTAGTGCGGGTCGAAGACAATCACCTGACACCGGTCACCCTTTCTCTATTGGATTGATTCATGCCGCGATTTCTCGCTCCGCTGCTCTTGCTGTGCCTCGCCGCCAACGCCCAGGCTGACAGCTACATCACTCGCCTGCTGAACAAGCCGGTGCCCGGCGGCGTGGCCGTGGTGGATCTGGGCAGCGCGGCCCAGGCGCCGAAAGCCACGTACCAGGGCAAACCGGTGCTGGTGGTCAAGGAACAGCAGAACTGGCTGGCAATTGTCGGCATTCCGCTGACCGTCCAACCCGGCACCCAGCAGATCAGCAGTGGCGGCGCCACCCAGCCCTTCGTGGTTGGCTACAAGAAATACCCCGAGCAGCACATCACCCTGAAAAACAAGCGCCAGGTCAATCCGGACCCGGCGGATCTGAAGCGCATCGAGGCCGAGCTTGCGGTGCAGTTGAAGGCCTACCGCAGCTTCAGCCCCAATATCCCCAGCAACCTGCTGCTGGACAAACCGGTGAACGGCCCGCTGTCGAGCAAGTTCGGGGTGCGCCGCTTTTTCAACGGCGAAGAGCGCAACCCTCATTCCGGCCTGGACTTCGCCGTGCCCGCCGGCACGCCGATCAAGACCCCGGCCGCCGGCAAGGTGATCCTCACCGGCAACTACTTTTTCAATGGCAACACCGTGTTCGTCGACCATGGCCAAGGCTTCATCAGCATGTTCTGCCACATGTCGAAGATCGACGTGAAGGTCGGCCAGCAACTGGCGCGCGGCACCGTGGTCGGCAAAGTCGGCGCCACGGGCCGTGCGACCGGGCCGCACATGCACTGGAACATCAGCCTGAATGATGCGCGGGTGGATCCGGCGATCTTTATCGGGGCGTTTCAGCCCTGAGTAATTGCGGTGCGGCTACTGGCCTCTTCGCGAGCAGGCTCGCTCCCACAGGGATCCGCGTCGCGCTACGGACCTGATGTGGGAGCGAGCCTGCTCGCGAAGACGGCAGTCGTATCGCCTCCATCTCAGAAATTGCCAAGCTCAAAACATCAACGCAATTTCCATAATATTTAATCGAGAAACCAGCGATTAAATCTCGCAAACCCACCCAAAAACAGAACTTCTCCCAATTTTTCCCGACTGCTTGCAACCCCTCGGCCACGCGGTTAGGGTTGAGGGCATGAAAACCTCTCACACCCTCATTCAGCTTCGCCAGCACCGCAGCCTGTGCCTCGTCAGCGCACGACTGCCGGGCTGAATCGCGGCACCTCGTCCAGGCGTGAAGCCAACCCGTTCGAACCACCGGCAGGCCGCCTCTTTCCGGCCACGACAATAAGGATTTCCCCATGAGCATGCTCAAAGACCCGTCTTCGAAGTACCGCGCCTTCCCGACCATCAACCTGCCGGATCGCACCTGGCCATCGAAGACCATCACCGCCGCGCCGATCTGGTGCAGCTCCGACCTGCGCGATGGCAACCAGTCGCTGATCGAACCGATGGATGCGGCCAAGAAACTGCGCTTCTGGAAAACCCTCGTTGCAGTGGGCGTGAAGGAAATCGAAGCATCGTTCCCGGCCGCTTCGCAGACTGACTTCGACTTTGTGCGCACCCTCATCGAAGAAGGCCACATCCCGGACGACACCACCATCCAGGTGCTGACCCAGGCCCGTGAAGACCTGATCGCTCGCACCTTCGAGTCCCTGCGTGGCGCGAAGAAAGCCATCGTCCACCTGTATAACGCCACCTGCCCGTCGTTTCGCCGCATCGTGTTCAACCAGGACAAGGAAGGCGTGAAGGAAATCGCCGTGAACGCGGCCAAGCTGTTCGTCAAATACGCCGCCCAGCAGCCGGAAACCCAATGGCAGTTCGAGTACTCGCCAGAAACCTTCAGCGCGACCGAACTGGAGTTCGCCAAGGAAGTCTGCGACGCGGTGATCGAAGTGTGGAACCCGACGCCTGAGCGCAAGGTGATCCTCAACCTGCCGGCCACCGTCGAAGTCGCCACCCCGAACATCTACGCCGACCAGATCGAGTGGTTCCACCGCAACATCACCCGGCGTGACAGCGTGCTCATCAGCCTGCACACCCACAACGACCGTGGCACCGGCGTGGCCGCCACCGAGCTGGGCCTGATGGCCGGCGCCGACCGTGTCGAAGGCTGCCTGTTCGGCAACGGCGAGCGCACCGGCAACGTCGACCTGGTGACCGTGGCGCTGAACCTCTACACCCAGGGCATCAACCCTGAGCTGGACTTCTCCGACATCGACGGCGTGCGCAAAGTCGTCGAGGAATGCAACCAGATCCCGGTCCATCCACGTCACCCGTATGTCGGCGACCTGGTCCACACCGCGTTCTCCGGCTCGCACCAGGACGCAATCCGCAAGGGCTTCGCCCAGCAGAAACCGGACACCCTGTGGGAAGTACCGTACCTGCCGATCGACCCGGCCGACATCGGCCGCAGCTACGAAGCGGTGATCCGCGTGAACAGCCAGTCGGGCAAGGGCGGCATCGCCTACCTCTTGGAGCAGGAATACGGCATCAGCCTGCCGCGTCGCATGCAGATCGAGTTCAGCCAGGTGGTACAGCGTGAAACCGATCGCCTGGGCCTGGAAATGACTGCCCAGCAGATCCACGCCCTGCTCCAGCGCGAATATCTGCAAGCCAACACTCCGTACGCGCTGGTCAGCCATCGCCTGCAGGAAGAGAACGGCAACAGCGCCGTGGAAGTGGAAGTCGCCAGCAAGGGCCAGGGCGAGACCAACCTGCACTGGCGTGGCCGAGGCAACGGCGCGCTGGAAGCGCTGGTGGCCGGGCTGCCGATTCCGGTGGAGATCATGGACTACAACGAACACGCCATCGGCGCCGGCACCAACGCGAAGGCTGCGGCGTACATCGAACTGCGCGTCAACGGCGAACGTGCGGTGCACGGCGTGGGAATCGATGAAAACATCACCACGGCGAGCTTCAAGGCGCTGTTCAGTGCGCTGAACCGCTCGCTGAGCCAGCCGGAAGCCAAGGCGGCTTGATCGGTCGCTGAAAAACAAAAGGCCCCGGGGTGTGAACCTCGGGGCCTTTTGTTTGGCTGGTGGTTTGTGCTGTCTGTCAGGGCCTCATCGCGAGCAAGCTCGCTCCCACAATGGTCGGCGTTATGCAAAACAATGTGGGAGCGAGCTTGCTCGCGATAGCGGCCTAACAGGCAACACAAATATCAGGCATGGGTATCGATCGAAACCGTCATCGCCTGCAGCAGCGCGGCCTGAAGGGTCTGCAATGTGGCCTGGGTCCCCATGATCTGGGTCTGGATCGCCATGGCCTGCTGGGCTTTCTGCTCCTCGTCGGCCCGGCTTTTCTGCACGCGGGCCAATTGGGCCTGCTGATCGGCCAGCAACTTTTCGGTCCGCTCGATCTGCTTCTTCAACTGCTCAATGATATTGCTGCCATTGCTGCCGCCAACACCAGCGATATTCGCCCCGCTGGTGTCGACTTTCAGTTCCTTGTCCTTGTCTTCGCCGGTGTCAGGCGATACCACCGGACTGACGGCTTTCTCTTCCTCGGCGCCCCTGATGGAGACTTTGGGGGCCGACAGCGGATATGGGTTTACGGTCGTTGCGCTGATACTGGTCATGGGGACTCCTCCTTGGCTGACCTGTTATCGGCGTGCAATACCGTTCCTTGAGGGCTGAATCGTTTCAATATACGAATTCGAAGCGATCAGCGTCCAGGTTCGCCGGAAAGCGTGTGCGATACGCTGCCAGGTCCGCCGCGCTCAGGCACACCATGAACACGCCGTCGGCCTCGCCGGCACTGAGCAGCGTCTCGCCCTGGAAGTCCAGCACCTGACTGTCACCGGTATAAGCGAAGCCCTTGCCGTCGGTGCCGATCCGGTTCACCGCCGCCACATAGCAGAGATTTTCGATGGCCCGTGCCGGCAGCAGCCGGTTCCAGTGCTGACGCCTGGCGCCCGGCCAGTTGGCGGTATACAGCAACAGGTCGGTGTCCTCGGCATCGCGACTCCACGCCGGGAAGCGCAGGTCGTAGCAGATCAGCGGCCGAATCCGCCAGCCCTTGAGCTCGAACAACACCTGCTGGTCACCCGGTGTGTAATGGTTGTGCTCGCCGGCCATGCGAAACAGATGACGCTTGTCGTAATGCAGCACCTCGCCATCCGGACGCGCCCACAGCAAGCGATTGCGATGGCTGCCGTCGGCGGCCTGGATGATCACGCTGCCGGTGATCACGGCGTCCAGCTTTGCCGCCTGGGCCTTGAGCCATTGGCTGGCGGGGCCGTTCTCCGGCTCGGCCAGGGCCTCGGACTCCATGGAAAAACCGGTGGTGAACATTTCCGGCAGGATGATCAGGTCCGCCCCGCGCGCCTGTTCGAGCAGCGCGTCGAAATGTTCCAGGTTGGCCCGGCGGTCATGCCAGGCCAGCGTAGTCTGGATCAAGGCAATGTTCAGGTTGGGCAACGCGCTCAGATCACGCATAGTTTTTCCGCCGCTTCGCGCAGCGTCTCCTCGCGTTTGGCAAAACACAGGCGCACCAGGCGCTGGCCCTGCGGCGGGTTCTGGTAGAACACCGAGATCGGAATGGTCGCCACGCCGTGTTCGCGGGTCATCCAGAGCGCCATGTCGACGTCATTGAGGTCCGGGCGGATCTGCGAATAATCCACCAACTGGAAATACGTACCGGCGACACGCTTGAAAGTGAAGCGCGACGGCGCCAGCAGATCGCAGAACAGGTCGCGCTTGGCCTGATAGAAATCCGGCAGTTCATCGACATGCTCCGGATGCTCGGCCATGTAGTCGGCCAACGCGTATTGCAACGGTGTCACGCCGCAGAAACTGACGTACTGGTGCACCTTGCGAAGCTCCGCCGTCAGGGCCGCTGGCGCGACGACGTAGCCGGTTTTCCAGCCCGTGACGTGGTAGGTCTTGCCGAACGAACTGACGACGAAGGCACGGCGGTAGAGTTCTTCGTGGGCAAGGACGCTGACATGGGGCACGTCGTCGAATACCAGATGCTCATAAACCTCATCGCTGATCAGGTAGATGTCGCGATCGCGAATCAACGCCGCCAACTGGTCCAGCTCGGCGCGGCTGATCAATGCGCCGCTGGGGTTGTGCGGCGTGTTGAGGATGATCATCCGTGTGCGCGGGCTCAGGGCTTCGCCAAGCTTCTGGAAGTCGATGGCAAAATCATCCAGGCCCAGTTGCACATGTACGCAACGCCCGCCGGCCAGTTGCACGGCAGGTTCGTAGCTGTCGTACGCTGGGTCGAAGACGATCACTTCGTCGCCGCTGTGTACCACCGCCGCGATGGCGCAGAAAATCGCCTGGGTCGCGCCGGGGGTCACGGTGACTTCCTGATCGGCGTCGACGCTGGCGCCATAGCTGCGGGCGATCTTTGCCGCGATCTGCTGGCGCAGGGCTGGCAGGCCGGTCATCGGCGAATATTGATTGTGGCCTTGGGCGATATGCCGGCCCACTGCATCGCGCAGGGCCTGCGGGCCATCGAAATCGGGAAACCCCTGGGACAGGTTCAGCGCACCGGTCTGCGCGGCAAGCTGGGACATCTGGGTAAAAATGGTGATGCCGACATTCGGCAACTTGCTGGTGATCATCGAGGGTTCCCTGGGTCTGCACCCGGCTCTGGCGCGGCGCGGGAGAGGTCGAGGATAGCCCAATCGCCGGGCATGAAAAAGGGTGCCCCGTGGGCACCCTCTTCAATTGTTGCCGAACACCGTGGCGAGGGAGCTTGCTCCCGCTGGGTTGCGAAGCAGCCCCAAGATGTATCCACCACAGCGGTGCATCAGACAAAACGCAGGGGCTGCTGCGCAGCCCAGCGGGAGCAAGCTCCCTCGGCACAAAAGCGGTCCTGAGAAGCCAGGATCAGCGCTTGTCGCGGCGCTTCTTGTCGGCCTTCTTGTGGTGCGACATCAAGCGGCGCTTCTTGTTGACCTGGCGGTCGGTGAGCGTGTTCTTGTTGCCTTCGTACGGGTTCTCGCCGCCCTTGAACTCGATGCGGATCGGCGTACCGACCAGCTTCAAGACGCGACGGTAAGTGTTTTCCAGATAACGAACGTAGGACTTGGGCACCTTCTCGATCTGGTTACCGTGGATCACGATGATCGGTGGGTTGGCACCGCCCAAGTGGGCGTAGCGCAGCTTGATCCGGCGGTTGTTGACCATCGGTGGCGCATGCTCGCCGACCGCGTCTTCGAGGATCTGGGTCAGGCGGTTGGTCGGCCAGCGGGTAACCGCCGACTTGAACGAGTTCTGCACCGAGGCGTAGAGGTTGCCCACGCCGGTACCGTGCAGGGCCGAGATGAAGTGGATGTCGGCAAAGTCGACGAAGAACAGCCGACGCTGCAGTTCGACCTTGACGTAATCGCGCTCGCTCGGCGTCATGCCGTCCCACTTGTTGATCGCGATGACCAGTGCACGACCGGCTTCCAGGGCGAAGCCCAGCAGGTTCAAGTCGTGATCGACCACGCCTTCGCGGGCGTCCATCACAAAGATCACCACGTTGGCGTCTTTGATCGCCTGCAGGGTTTTGACCACGGAGAATTTTTCGACTTCTTCGTGGATCTTGCCGCGCTTGCGCACACCGGCCGTGTCGATCAGCGTGTACTTCTCTTCGTTACGCTCGAAGGGAATGTAGATGCTGTCACGGGTAGTGCCGGGCTGGTCGTAGACGATGACCCGGTCTTCACCGAGCATGCGGTTGACCAGCGTCGACTTGCCGACGTTCGGGCGGCCGATGATAGCGATCTTGATGCCGTCCTTTTCGCTCGGACCCGGAATGCGCTTGGCTTCCTCGCCCTCGGCAACGACTTCTTCCTCGCCCTCTTCCGGCTCGTCTTCATCGTCCTTGGGGAAATCAGCCAGGGCGATTTCAAGCATCTGGGTGATGCCGCGACCGTGGGCACCGGCGATCGGAATCGCCTGGCCCATGCCCAAAGGTGCGAACTCGGCACGAGCCATGTCGGGGTCGATATTGTCGACCTTGTTGGCAACGACGTATGAACGCTTGTTACGTTTGCGCAAATGCTCGGCGATCATCTGGTCGGCGGCGGTAAAACCAGCCTTGGCGTCTACCAGGAACAGCACCACATCGGCTTCTTCGATGGCGAGCAGCGACTGCTCGGCCATTTTTTCGTCCATGCCGTGTTCATCACCGGAGATGCCGCCGGTGTCGACCAGAATATAGGTACGCCCTTGCCACTTGGCCTCACCGTATTGGCGATCACGGGTCAGACCGGACAAGTCGCCGACGATAGCGTCGCGAGTCCTGGTCAGGCGGTTGAACAAGGTGGACTTGCCGACGTTCGGTCGGCCCACCAGGGCGATTACGGGAACCATGCGGCTCTCCACTTCGTTATTTCAGAAAATACAAAAGCCGCTGCGAGGCAGCGGCTGGTGCTCGGGGGCCACCTTGTGAGAGCGAGCCTGCTCGCGAAAGCAGTGGGTCAGTCGACATACAGGCCGCTGGACCAGCGCATTCGCGAGCAGGCTCGCGCCTACAAAGGTGAAGCCGCTTGGGAATTAACCCAAGCATAGTCTTACTTGATGGTCAGGGCTTCCAGTTTGCCGCTGTTGCCATACACATAGATCATGTTTCCCACCACCAGCGGACGGGCACGCAGGCCGTCGCTGTCGATGCGCTCGCGACCGACGAAACGACCGTCGACCTGGCTGAGCAGGTGCAGGTAACCTTCCAGGTCACCCACTGCAACGTAGCTGGAGAACACTTCCGGGGCCGACAATTGGCGACGGGCCAGGGAGTCGTTGCTCCACAATGCGGTAGTGGAACGCTCGTCAACGCCTTCGACGGTGCCCGAGGACAGGCTCACGTAGACGCTGCCGAAACCTTGGGCGACACCGGCGTAGCTCGACGCATCGCGCTGCCACAACGGACGACCGCTTTCCAGGTCCAGCGCCGCAACGCGGCCCTGATAACTGGCGACGTACAGCGTACCGCCGGACAGCAGCAGGCCGCCGTCGATGTCGACCACACGCTCCAGCTCCGAACGACCTTGCGGGATTGCTACGCGCTGTTCCCAGACCGGTACGCCGTTGGAAATATCCAGGGCCACGACTTTACCGGTCGACAAGCCAGCCACCGCGAGGCGGTTGGTGACGATCGGCGCGCTGGTGCCACGCAGGGTCAGTACCGCCGGAGTGCTGTCGTACAACCAGCGCTGGTTGCCGGTAGCGGCATCCAGGCCGATCAGGCGGTCATCCTGGGTCTGTACCACGACCACATCACCGTTGGTGGCAGGCGGCGCGAGGACTTCGCTGGTCACGCGGGCGCGCCATCTCTCTTCACCGCTGCTCGCGTCCAGGGCGACGATCTCGCCCTTGAGCGTGCCGATCATGACCAGCCCGTAACCCACGCCAACGGCGCCGGACACAGGCAGCTCAAGATCCTTTTCCCATTTGACGTCGCCGCTCATGCGATCCATGGCCATGACGACGCCAGTCACGTCGCCGGCATAGAGGGTGTCGCCGTCGATGGCCGGCACCAGCATGTTGTAGGTTTCACCCTGGCCGTCCCCGATGGAGCGGCTCCATTGCTTCTGCAGCACGACTTCTTCTTTGAAATCGGTCAGTTCGGCCGGAGGCAGTTCTTTCTTGCTGTTGCTGCTGCAACCCGCGGCCAGAATGGCCAGGGCCAGCAATGCTGCATGTTTCCAACGGATCACGTCACGCATCCCCTTTGGCCAGGTCGTCCAGCTTGATTTGCAGGCCACCGACTGCGGCTTCATCCGACAGCGCAGCCTTGGCTTTTTGGTAGGCCGCATGGGCCTCATTGGCACGGCCCAGCTGTACCAGCAGGTCGCCCTTGAGTTCTTCGCGGGTCGCCAGGAACGCCTTGTCGGCGTCGCCGTCGAGCAGCTTCAGCGCGTCTTCGGCCTTGTTCTGTGCCGCCAGCACCTGCGCCAGGCGCTGACGCGCGACTTCGCCCAAGGTCGGGTTGGCCGGTTTGTCGACGATGGCTTTCAGCTCGGTGACCGCGTCGTCCAGCTTGCCGCTGTCGACCGCGACCTTGGCCACGAACAGGCTGCCGTACTGGGCGTAGGCGGTGCCGCCGAACTCTTTGTTGAGCTTGCCGGCCAGGTCCGCCACGCGCGCCGCGTCAGGCTTGCCGTCGGGGGTCAGGGTGGTTTCCAGCAGTTGCTGGTAAAGCACCGAGGCACCTTGCGACTGGTTGCTCTGGTATTTCTGGTAGGCCTGCCAGCCGAACACGATGACCAGCGCCAACAGGCCGCCAGTGACCAGCGGCTTGCCGTTGCGCGTCCACCAGTCCTTCAAATCCGCCAGCTGTTCATCTTCGGTACTCGACACCCCAATACTCCTTAATCGCTAAATCGGCTGTTTGACAGCTTCAACCCTGCACGACGCAGGTGGCCAGGTGTGCAGCAAGCGCATCCCAGGCAATGCTTTGTTGTTCGCCCTGGCCACGCAGGGGTTTGAAACCTACCACTTGTTGAGCCAGTTCGTCGTCACCAAGAATCAGTGCGTACAGTGCACCGCTCTTGTCGGCCTTCTTGAATTGGCTCTTGAAGCTGCCGGCGCCGGCGTTGATCTGCAGACGCAGGTTGGGCAACTGATCGCGCACTCGCTCGCTCAGGGCCAGGGCGGCCAGTTCGGCGGCCTCGCCAAAGGCGCAGAGGTACACATCGACCTGGCGGGCCAGTTCTTCCGGCACCTTGTCCAGCGCTTCAAGCATCAGCACCAGGCGCTCGATACCCATGGCAAAACCCACGCCCGGGGTCGGCTTGCCGCCCATCTGCTCCACCAGCCCGTCGTAGCGGCCACCGGCGCACACGGTGCCCTGGGCCCCGAGCTTGTCGGTGACCCATTCGAAGACGGTCTTGCTGTAGTAATCCAGGCCACGGACCAACTTGGGGTTGATCACGTAAGGGATGCCGACGGCGTCCAGACGTGCCTTCAGCCCTTCGAAATGCGCGCGGGATTCGTCGTCGAGGTAGTCGGCCATTTTCGGCGCGTCCACCAGGATCGCCTGGGTCTCCGGGTGCTTGGTATCAAGCACGCGCAGCGGGTTGGTCTTCAGGCGGCGCTGGCTGTCTTCGTCGAGCTTGTCGACATGGGCGGACAAAAATTCCACCAACGCCTCGCGGTAGCGGCCACGGGATTCGCTGGTGCCCAGGCTGTTGAGCTCAAGCTTGACCGCATCGCGCAGGCCCAGCTCGCCCCACAGGCGCCAGGTCATCACGATCAGCTCGGCATCGATGTCCGGACCTTCCAGGTTGAATACTTCAAGGCCGATCTGGTGAAACTGGCGATAACGACCTTTCTGCGGACGCTCGTGGCGGAACATCGGACCGATGTACCAGAGTTTCTGCACCTGGCCGCCGCCGGTGATGCCGTGCTCAAGCACTGCACGCACGCACGCTGCCGTGCCTTCGGGGCGCAGGGTCAGGGAATCGCCGTTGCGATCGTCGAAGGTGTACATTTCTTTTTCGACGATGTCGGTCACTTCACCGATGGAGCGCTTGAACAGCTCGGTGAACTCGACGATGGGCATGCGGATCTGCCGGTAACCGTAGTTATCCAGCAGGCGCGCGACGGTGCCCTCGAAATAGCGCCACAAGGGCGTCTGCTCGGGCAGGATGTCGTTCATGCCACGAATGGCTTGCAGAGACTTGCTCACGTGTATTCCTTAATCTTGCGACTTAACCGCGCGCGATGACCGCTGCGTCGGCTTCGACCTTTTCGGCCGCTTTCTGGCGGATCAGCTTTTCCAGCTCATCCACCAGATTGTCATTCGTCAGTTTCTGCGACGGCTTGCCGTCGATGTAAATCAGGTTCGGCGTGCCGCCCGTCAGGCCGATATGGGCCTCCTTGGCTTCGCCGGGCCCGTTGACCACGCAACCGATCACCGCGACATCCAGCGGCACCAGCAGGTCTTCAAGGCGCCCTTCCAGCTCGTTCATGGTCTTGACCACATCGAAGTTCTGCCGCGAGCAGCTCGGGCAGGCAATGAAGTTGATCCCACGGGAACGCAGGTGCAGGGACTTGAGGATGTCGTAGCCGACTTTCACTTCCTCGACCGGGTCCGCCGCCAACGAGATGCGGATGGTATCGCCAATCCCTTCGGCGAGCAGCATACCGAGGCCGACGGCAGATTTCACCGTACCCGAGCGCAACCCACCGGCTTCGGTGATGCCCAGGTGCAACGGCTGGACGATTTCCTTGGCCAGCAGGCGGTAGGCTTCGACGGCCATGAACACGTCGGAGGCCTTCACGCTGACCTTGAAGTCCGGGAAATTCAGGCGTTCGAGGTGCTCGACATGGCGCAGCGCCGATTCCACCAGCGCGGCCGGAGTCGGTTCGCCGTACTTTTTCTGCAGGTCTTTTTCCAGGGAACCGGCATTGACCCCGATACGGATCGGAATGCCGCGATCGCGGGCGGCATCCACCACCGCGCGCACGCGATCTTCGCGACCGATGTTGCCCGGGTTGATGCGCAGGCAGTCGACGCCCAGCTCGGCCACGCGCAAGGCAATGCGGTAGTCGAAGTGAATATCGGCCACCAACGGCACCTTGACCAGCTGCTTGATCTTGCCGAACGCCTCGGCGGCGTCCATGTCCGGCACGGATACGCGCACGATATCGACGCCGGCGGCTTCAAGACGATTGATTTGCGCGACCGTGGCGGCCACGTCATTGGTGTCGCTGTTGGTCATGCTCTGCACAGCGATTGGCGCATCGCCGCCCACGGGCACGTTACCGACCCAGATCTTCCGGGATTCGCGACGCTTGATAGGAGATTCGCCGTGCATGACTTATTGACCCAACTTCAGGCGAGCGGTCTCGCCACTGGTGAACGGAGCCACATCGACCGGCTGGCCGTTGTAGCTGACCTGCGCGCCACGGGCATAGCCCAGGCGTACGGCAAACGGCGGCCTGCCGTTGACGGACGTGCTGTCGCCCTTGCGCTTGAGGCCGCTGAACAGGACCTTGCCGTTGCCGTCGGTAATCTGCGTCCAGCAATCGGCAGTGAACTGGATCTGTACCTGGCCATCGCCGGGCGCAGGAGCCGGGGCCGCCGGGGTTGCTGGCGCTGCTGGCACGGCCGGAGCGGCCACGGTTGGCGCTGGCGTGACGGGGGCTGGAGCCGTGGGGGTGGTCGGCGCGCTGCCGGCATGGGCCGGAGCCGTCGGTGCGGCAGGCGTTGGGGCTGGCGCGGGAACGGATGGCACGACAGGCTCGGCACCCGCGGCGGCATCGGTCTCGCCGTTATCTTGGCCTTGAGGCAATGCCAGGGCGGTTTCACCCTCGGTCTGCCCTTCGACAACAGCCTGGTCTTCCGGCTCATCCAACGGATGAATCTGGGTGGTGCCGTCAGCGCCTTCGACTTCGACATGCTCAGGGTTCATCGCAACCGGCTCCTTGCTGCGCAAGGAAGCCTGATCCTGCCACCAGACGAAACCGCCACCGATCACCGCGATCAGCAGCAACAGGCTGACGATACGCAAAATGGTGTGGGAGACGCGCACTGGCTCCTCGATACGGCCCAGGCTGTGCACACTGCTGCCCTGGGCGTCGGAACCGGTGTATTGATCGAATTGCTGGACCAGCACGGTCTGGTCCATGCCAAGCAACTTGGCATAGGCGCGGATGTAGCCCCGGGCGAAGGTATGCCCTGGCAATTTGTCGAACGCGCCGGCTTCCAGGTTGCTCAGGGAAGTCACGGTGAGATTGAGCTTGAGGGCCACTTCGGCCAGCGACCAACCATTGCTTTCGCGGGCTTGACGCAGGGTCTCACCGGGATTTACGCGAGTCGCTGCTACAACTTCGGGATGCGCCGCTTTCATCATTGCTCCGACAGGTATTGCTGATATTCCGGCGTACCGGGATAGAGTCTTTTGAGTTGCAGGCCATAACTGGCGGCCTTGTCACGATCTTCAAACACATGCGCCAGCCGAACGCCGAGCAATAGACTACGTGCATTTTGCTCGCTGAGCAGGCTAAACCGCTCGTAATAGTCGCGAGCGGGCACATAATGCCTGTCTTCGTAAGACAACTCAGCCATTTCCAGCAACGCGCGCGGTTGCTGGCGGTTGAGCCGCAGCGCCTTTTCGAGCTGCTGGCGGGCCAGGTCACGCTGGCCGAGTTTCGCGGCGGTCATGCCGAGGTTCTCGAACACCCGCGAACGCTCAGGGTAAAGGGTATCGGCGGCCGCTTGCTCGAAGCGCTCGTAGGCTTCCTTGTAGCGTGCCTGCTCGTAGAGGAAGCTGCCGTAATTGTTGAGGATCCGGGCGTCTTGCGGGCGGGCGGACAACGCCTTGCGAAAGTGTTCGTCGGCCAGTTCCGGCTCCATCTCGGCCTGGAACACCAAGGCCAGCGCCGCATTGGCATCGGCGTCCGAGCTGTCCAGCTCAAGGGCCTTCTTGAGCGGCACCTTGGCCCGTTCGGTCATGCCCTGTTGCAAATAGCCGATGCCCAGCTGCACATAGGCCTCGCGCGCTTCGTCACGGCCCTTGCTGGTTTTCATCGGGTTATAGTCGCCCGACAGAACACAACCGGAACAAAGGCCGGCCAACAGCAACAGCAGCGCAAAGCGCAGGGACATAGAGTTCCTCTCTTAGTGACTGTTCGCAGCGTTCTGTACTGCATCGTCCGCGGCGTTCAATTCGCGCACGGCAATGTAGCGTTCGCTGCGACGGGTGCGATCCAGCACCTGTCCTACCAATTGGCCACACGCGGCATCGATGTCTTCGCCACGGGTGGTGCGCACGGTGACGTTGAAGCCAGCGTGGTGAAGCTGATCCTGGAACCGACGAATCGCATTGTTGCTCGGACGCTCGTAGCCGGAATGCGGGAACGGGTTGAACGGGATCAGGTTGATCTTGCACGGGATGTTCTTGAGCAGCTCGATCATCTCGACCGCGTGTTCAACCTTGTCATTTACGTCCTTGAGCAAGGTGTACTCGATGGTCAGCACGCGTTTTTCGCCCAGGGACGACATGTAGCGCTGGCACGACTCGAGCAGCATCTTAAGCGGATATTTCTTGTTGATCGGCACCAATTGGTTACGCAATGCGTCATTCGGTGCGTGCAGCGACAACGCCAGCGAGACGTCGATGTGCTTGGCCAGCTCATCGATCATTGGCACCACGCCTGAGGTGGACAGGGTCACGCGGCGCTTGGAGATGCCGTAGCCCAGGTCATCCATCATCAGGTGCATGGCGGCGACGACGTTGTCGAAGTTCAGCAGCGGCTCACCCATGCCCATCATCACCACGTTGGTGATGGCACGGTCGACGGTTGCCGGGACGCTGCCAAAGGATTTGTTGGCAATCCACACCTGGCCGATCACTTCGGCGGCGGTGAGGTTGCTATTGAAGCCTTGCTTGCCGGTGGAGCAGAAACTGCAATCCAGGGCACAGCCTGCCTGGGACGAAACGCACAAGGTGCCGCGCTTGCCCTGGGGAATGTAGACGGTCTCGACGCAGCTGCCGGACGCCACGCGCACCACCCACTTGCGGGTGCCGTCGCTGGAAATGTCCTGGCTGACCACTTCGGGGCCGCGAATCTCGGCAACGGCCTTGAGCTTTTCGCGCAGGGCCTTGCCGACATTCGTCATGGCGTCGAAATCGTCGACGCCAAAGTGGTGAATCCATTTCATCACCTGACCGGCACGGAAACGCTTCTCCCCGATCGAGTCGAAGAATTTCTCCATTTCCGGCTGGGTCAGGCCCAACAGGTTGGTTTTGCCGTTCGATGTAGTCATGGATTCACCTTCACTCAAAAGCCTGGGCTTAGCGAGTGGTTACTTCAGTAGCAGAGAAAAAGTAAGCGATTTCGCGAGCAGCGGCGGCTTCGGAGTCCGAACCGTGGACGGCGTTGGCGTCGATGGATTCAGCGAAGTCAGCACGGATGGTGCCGGCAGCAGCTTCTTTAGGGTTGGTAGCGCCCATCAGCTCACGGTTGCGAGCGATGGCGTTTTCGCCTTCCAGCACCTGAACGACAACCGGACCGGAAGTCATGAAGGCAACCAGTTCACCGAAGAAACCGCGCTCGCTGTGCTCAGCGTAGAAGCCTTCGGCTTCGGCTTTGGACAGTTGCTTCATTTTCGAAGCTACAACGCGCAGGCCAGCGTCTTCGAAGCGGGTAACGATCTTGCCGATCACGTTTTTAGCAACGGCGTCAGGCTTGATGATGGAGAAAGTACGTTGAACAGCCATGGTGTAACTCCAGAAACGGTAATTTACGAAAAATTAAACCCGCGAATTATACGCGGGTTCTTGGGTATTGCCTAACCTGCGAGGCGATCAGTCCAATTCTGCGGCCCAGAGCTCCTGAACCGCTTCCAACACCTTCTCGCCGACTCGGCCAGAGGTGGCATCGAAGTCAGGCAGCTCAAGGATCATCTGCTGCAGACGGACGAAACCTAAGGAGTACGGATCGAGACCCTCGTGGGCTTCGGCCAATTCTTCCGCGATGCGTTGTACATCATTCCAACCATAGCTCATGACAGTGTCACCATCAGTGCGGCGCTTCGGCCGCATGGTTAAGTGAGTATCTCGGGATTTCGACGGTCAGGTCTTCAGTGCCGACGATGGCCTGGCAACCCAGTCGCGATTGCGGCTCAAGCCCCCAGGCGCGGTCAAGAAAGTCTTCTTCCAGCTCGTCCGCCTCTTCCAGCGACTCGAAACCTTCACGAATGATGCAGTGGCAGGTCGTGCAAGCGCAAACGCCGCCACAGGCACTTTCCATCTCGATGTGGTGTTCGTGGGCCAGGTCAAGAATGGACGTTCCGGGCTCGGCTTCCACGACCATGCCGTCCGGGCAGAACTTCTCGTGGGGCAGAAAAATCACCTGCGGCATCAGTTATTCCTCGATTTCATTCAGGTTGCGCCCCGCCAGGGCGGCTTTCACCGTCGAGTCCAGGCGGCGGGCAGCAAAGGCATCGGTGACTTGCGACAGACGCTTGGTCTGCTGCTCGATGGCATAGCCATCGGTGCCCTTGATCAATTCGGAGAGTTCTTGCATCTGCATTTCGATGACCATGCGCTCCTCGGCGTCGAGCAAGCGCTCGCCGTCGGCTTCGAGGGCGGCCTGCACGGCTTCGATCAAGCGCTGGGCGTCGACCTGTTGCTCGCGCAGCACACGGGCGACCTTGTCGTCGCTGGCGTGCTGGAACGAATCCTTGAGCATCTTGGCGATTTCGCCGTCGGTCAGGCCGTAGGACGGCTTGACCTGGACGCTAGCCTCGACGCCCGAACCAAGCTCGCGGGCAGAGACATTGAGCAGGCCATCGGCGTCGACCTGGAAGGTCACGCGAATCTTCGCCGCGCCAGCGACCATCGCCGGGATGCCGCGCAATTCGAAACGCGCCAGGGAGCGGCAGTCGCTGATCAACTCACGCTCGCCTTGCAGCACATGAATCATCATGGCCGACTGGCCGTCTTTATAAGTGGTGAAATCCTGGGCGCGGGCGACGGGGATGGTGGTGTTGCGCGGGATCACCTTCTCCATCAGCCCGCCCATGGTTTCCAGGCCCAGGGACAACGGAATCACGTCGAGCAGCAGCAATTCGCCGCCATCGCGCTTGTTGCCAGCCAGGGTATCGGCCTGGATCGCGGCGCCGATGGCGACCACCTGGTCCGGGTCGATTTCAGTCAGCGGCTGGCGGCCAAAGGCTTCGGCAACGGCTTCGCGAACCCGAGGCACGCGGGTCGAACCACCGACCATGACCACGGCCTTGACATCTTCCAGCTCGACGCCGGAATCACGCACGGCACGGCGGCAGGCCTTGAGGCTGCGAGCGACCATGGGTTCGATCAGGGCATTGAAGGCTTCGCGGGTCAGCGTGGCTGTCCACTCGCCGTAAGCGACTTCAACGCTGGCGGCGTCGGTCAAGGCTTCCTTGGCGGCGCAGGCGGTTTGTAGCAGATGGCGCTGGGTACCCGGATCGAGATCAGCGGACAAGCCCGCCTGCTCGATGATCCAGCCGGCAATAGCGTGATCGAAATCGTCGCCGCCCAGGGCGCTGTCGCCACCGGTGGCGAGGACTTCGAAGACCCCGCCGGTCAGGCGCAGGATCGAAATATCAAACGTGCCGCCGCCCAGGTCGTAAATGGCGACGAGGCCCTCGGCATGCTGGTCCAGCCCGTACGCCACCGCAGCCGCCGTCGGCTCGTTGAGCAGACGCAGCACGTTGAGACCGGCGAGCTTGGCCGCGTCCTTGGTGGCTTGGCGCTGGGCGTCATCGAAATAGGCCGGGACGGTGATCACCGCGCCCACCAGTTCACCGCCCAACGCGGCTTCGGCGCGCTGACGCAGGACCTTGAGGATATCGGCGGAGACTTCTACCGGGCTTTTCGGGCCCTGCACGGTTTCGATGAACGGCATGTGGGATTCGCCGCCGACGAAACGGTACGGCAGTTGATCACCCAATTGCTTGACGTCGGACAGACCACGACCCATCAAGCGCTTGACCGACACGACGGTATTGAGTGGATCGGTGGCGGCGGCCAGCTTGGCCGACTCGCCAACTTCGACGCGATCGGCGTGGTAGCGCACGGCAGACGGCAGGATCACCCGCCCCTGCTCGTCGGCCAGCGGCTCGGAAAGACCGCTGCGCAAAGCAGCGACCAGGGAATTGGTGGTACCCAAGTCGATCCCGACAGCCAGGCGACGCTGGTGCGGTTGTGGACTTTGGCCGGGTTCGGCGATCTGCAGTAGGGCCATCGTAATCAGGACTTATCTGTAATCAGGCGTGCGACCGGAGCGGCACTGGGTTAATCGTCGAGGCGCTCTTCCAGCTGGCGCACTTCGTAGGTCAGCTTGTCGAGGAACTGCATGCGCCGCATCAGGCGTTCGGCCTGTTCGCGTTGCGCAGCGTCGTTCCAGCAGGCGGCGAAGCTCTCGTTGAGTTCTTGCTGGGCGTCTTTCAGGCGACGCTTGAAGACCGCGACACCCGCCAGGTCGGCGCTGTCCTGCAGGTCTTCGAGCTCCTCGCGCCATTGCATCTGCTGCAACAGGAACTCGGGATCGTGCACCGTGACTTCCAGGGGCAGCTCATGACCGCTAATGGCGAGCAGGTACCGCGCGCGCTTGGCCGGACTCTTGAGCGTCTGGTAGGCCTCGTTGAGGTTCGCCGACTGCTCGAGCGCCCGCCGCTGCTCAGCCTCGGAGGCATCGGCAAAGCGGTCGGGGTGGACACCACGGGCCAGTTCCAGATAACGCGCGGACAACTGATCGAGGTCCAGCTGGAAAGCAGGCTGCAACTGGAACAACGCAAAATGACAAGGAGTACCCACGAGCAGCCTCAGATATTGAAGCTTTCGCCGCAGCCACATTCACCGCGCACGTTGGGGTTGTTGAACTTGAAGCCTTCGTTCAACCCTTCCTTGACGAAATCCAGCTCGGTGCCGTCCAGGTACGTCAGGCTCTTGGGGTCGATGATCACTTTCTGACCATGACTCTCGAACACCTGATCGTCTTCACCGACTTCGTCGACGAATTCCAGTACATAGGCGAGGCCGGAACAACCCGTGGTGCGAACACCCAGGCGGATACCCTCGCCCTTGCCGCGCCCCGCAAGTGAGCGCTGGATATGGTTAGCTGCCGCTTCTGTCATCTGGATAGCCATGGAAACTCCTTACCGTAACGCGGATCAAATCAAGCCTTTCTTCTGCTTGTAGTCGCGAACGGCGGCCTTGATGGCGTCTTCAGCGAGTACCGAGCAGTGGATTTTCACTGGCGGCAAGGCCAGTTCTTCGGCCAACTGAGTGTTCTTGATGGTTTCGGCTTCGTCGAGGGTCTTGCCCTTCATCCACTCGGTGGCCAGGGAGCTGGACGCGATGGCGGAGCCGCAGCCGTAGGTCTTGAACTTGGCATCTTCGATGATGCCTTGCTCGTTGACCTTGATCTGCAGACGCATCACGTCGCCGCACGCCGGGGCGCCGACCATGCCGGTGCCGACGTCAGGATCCTGCGCGTCCATCTTGCCGACGTTGCGCGGGTTCTCGTAGTGGTCGATGACCTTTTCGCTATATGCCATTTGCTTTAATCCTCATCAGTGGAGCCGCTCTGGTGGCGACTTCTCAGTGCGCCGCCCATTCGATTTTCGAAATGTCGACGCCGTCTTTGTACATGTCCCACAGCGGCGAAAGAGCACGCAGCTTGGTAACGGCCTCGCAGACTTTCTGCGCGGCGTAATCGATTTCTTCTTCGGTGGTGAAGCGGCCGAAGGTGAAGCGGATCGAGCTGTGAGCCAGTTCGTCGTTGCGGCCCAGGGCACGCAGTACGTAGGAAGGCTCCAGCGACGCTGAGGTGCACGCCGAACCGGACGACACCGCCAGATCCTTGAGCGCCATGATCAGCGACTCGCCTTCAACGTAGTTGAAGCTCAGGTTCAGGTTGTGTGGAACGCGGGCGGTCATGCTGCCGTTGACGTAGAGCTCTTCGAGGTGCTCGACCTGCTTGAAGAAACGGTCGCTCAAGGCTTTGATGCGGACGTTCTCGGCGGCCATGTCTTCCTTGGCCACGCGGAAGGCTTCGCCCATGCCGACGATCTGGTGCGTCGCCAGGGTACCGGAACGCATGCCACGCTCGTGACCGCCGCCGTGCATGGTCGCTTCGAGGCGAACACGCGGCTTGCGGCTGACGTACAGGGCGCCGATGCCTTTAGGGCCATAAGTCTTGTGGGCCGAGAAGGACATCAGGTCGACTTTCAGCTTGGACAGGTCGATGTCGACCTTGCCAGTAGACTGCGCGCCGTCGACGTGGAACAGGACGCCCTTGGAACGGGTCAGTTCGCCGATGGCCGCGATGTCGTTGACGGTGCCGATTTCGTTGTTCACGTGCATGATCGAAACCAGGATGGTGTCGTCGCGCAGTACGGCTTCGACCATGGCCGGGGTGATGATGCCGTCTTCACCGGGCTCGATGTAGGTGACTTCGAAGCCTTCACGCTCCAGTTGGCGCATGGTGTCCAGGACAGCCTTGTGCTCGATCTTGGAGGTGATCAGGTGCTTGCCCTTGGTGTGGTAGAAATGCGCGACACCCTTGATTGCCAGGTTGTCGGACTCGGTGGCACCGGAGGTCCAGACGATCTCGCGGGGGTCGGCATTGACCAGGTCAGCGACTTGGCGACGGGCGTTTTCGACCGACTCTTCGGCTTTCCAGCCGAACACGTGGGAACGCGAGGCCGGGTTGCCGAAGTTTCCGTCGACCAGCAGGCATTCACTCATCTTTTGCGCGACACGCGGATCAACCGGGGTGGTCGCAGAGTAATCAAGGTAAATCGGCAATTTCATGGACTCTCTCCTAAATCAGGCTGGCTGGCGTTCCGCGTGCTCTGCGGCAGTCATTCGACGGCGGACGCTTCAATCTTGTCCAGGTGCGGCGCCTTGCCATTGCAACGGCGCTGGTCCTGACGCTGGGCTACTTCTTGCACCTCACGGCGAGTCACAAGGTCGGCCAAGCTGATACCACTCAGAAATTCGTGAATCTGCAGGCTCAAGTCGCACCACAGATGATGGGTCAGGCAAGTATCGCCGCCGTGGCAGTCGCCCAGCCCTTGGCATTTGGTCGCATCGACCGATTCGTTCACGGCATCGATCACCTGGGCGACCTGGATGCCTTGCATCTCGCGCGACAGCTGGTAGCCGCCACCGGGGCCACGAACGCTGGAGACCAGGTTGCTGCGGCGCAGCTTGGCGAACAGCTGTTCGAGGTAGGACAGGGAGATGCCCTGGCGTTCGGAGATATCGGCCAGGGACACCGGCCCGTGCTGCGCATGCAATGCCAGATCGAGCATTGCGGTCACGGCGTATCGGCCTTTTGTAGTCAGTCGCATGGACAATTACCACGAAGTTCGGAATGGGGGCGAGTATGCAATTCCCGAGTATTTAAGTCAAGTATAAGACCTAGTGCTTTACTCGGGTTTACCCGCAAAAGAGCGCGCGCATGATAGCAAAGGCAGGCGGCTAACGACCAGCTGTACCGCGTTATCGTTCTTCGCGAGCAGGCTCGCTCCCACAGGGGCTGGCGGTCCAGTGTGGGAGCGAGCCTGCTCGCGAAGAGGCCTGCCGGGTTTCAGCTAGCCTGGCTTTGGTCCTTGTCCTTCACACACGCAAAGTCTTCCTCGCGCAGTTCCGGCAGATCCTTGGCACAATAATCACTCCCCAGCTCCTTCAGGGCGCCGCACATCCCCTCCAGGCGCCCGTCCACCGCTTGCAGGTGATCGAGCAACTGGTTGATGGCGCGCGCCACCGGGTCGGGCATGTCTTCGCCGACACCGTAGGCATCGAAGCCGATCTTCTCGGCCATGGCCTTGCGCCGGGCGTCCTGCTCTTCGTCCGACTTGACGATGATCCGCCCCGGAATACCCACCACGGTCGCGCCGGGCGGCACGGCCTTGGTGACCACGGCGTTGGAGCCGACTTTCGCCCCCGCGCCCACGGTGAACGGGCCGAGCACCTTGGCGCCAGCACCGACGACAACGCCGTTTTCCAGGGTCGGGTGGCGCTTGCCTTTGTTCCAGCTGGTGCCGCCGAGGGTCACGCCCTGATAGAGCGTCACGTCGTCGCCGATCTCGGCGGTCTCGCCGATGACGATGCCCATGCCGTGATCGATGAAAAACCGCCGGCCGACCTTGGCGCCCGGATGGATCTCGATGCCGGTCAGCCAGCGGCCGAAGTTCGAGACCAGCCGCGCCAGCCATTTCCAACCCATGCTCCACAAGGCGCCGGACAGGCGATGAATCCAGATTGCGTGCATGCCGGGGTAGCAGGTCAGCACTTCAAAGGCATTGCGCGCCGCCGGGTCACGATGGAAGACGCTCTGGATATCTTCACGCAAACGTTCGAACATTTTATACCTTCCGCTTAATCAGCTCGCCACGGGCCGCTTTCTGGGTTTCCGTGAGGATGCCGCGCAATATATTCATTTCCGCCCGGCTCACCGAGCTTCGTCCGTACAACCGACGCAGGCGCGCCATCAAGTGCCGAGGCTTGTCCGGGTCAAGGAATTCGATGTCCACCAGGGTCTGCTCCAGGTGTTCATAAAATCGCTCCAGCTCGTCCATGGTCGCCAGTGTCTCACTGCGCGGCGACGTCGCCTCGAATTTTTCCACCTTGCTGGGCTGGCCTTCGGCTTGCAGCCAGGCCATGCGCACTTCATAGCTCAATACCTGCACCGCCGCCCCGAGGTTCAGCGAGCTGAAGCCGGGGTCGGAGGGGATATGCACGTGAAAATGACATCGCTGCAGCTCTTCATTGGTGAGGCCGGAATCTTCACGGCCAAACACCAAGGCGATTTCCGCGCCCTGCCCCGCTTCCTCGACCACCTTGGTGCCGCATTCGCGGGGATCGAGCAGCGGCCAGGGGATACGGCGGTCGCGGGCGCTGGTGCCGAGCACCAGGTTGCAACCCACCAAGGCGTCTTCCAGGGTGGCGACGACCTGGGCATTGGCGAGAATGTCACCGGCGCCGGATGCCCGCGCGTCGGCTTCGTGATGGGGAAACGAGCGCGGCTCGACCAGCACCAGCCGCGACAGGCCCATGTTCTTCATGGCCCGCGCAGCTCCGCCGATGTTACCCGGATGGCTGGTATTGACCAGGACGACACGAATGTTCTGCAACAAGGGAGGCGCTCTCGAACATATAAAAGGGAGCAAATCTTACCTAAGCACCTACCGTTAAGCTATGAAAGCGAACACCAACCTTCTCCTGTGAAAACTTTCTGATAGAATGCGCGGCTTTCTTTAACAACCTTAGGTGACACATCCATGCAGCCCATGCTGAATATCGCGCTGCGCGCCGCCCGCAGCGCCAGTGAACTGATCTTCCGCTCCATCGAGCGCCTGGATACCATCAAGGTCGACGAAAAAGATGCCAAGGACTATGTGTCCGAGGTTGATCGCGCCGCCGAACAGAAGATCGTCGACGCCCTGCGCAAGGCTTACCCGAACCACTCCATCCTCGGTGAAGAGACCGGCATGCACGCCGGTACCGGCATCGAAGGCGAAGAGTACCTGTGGATTATCGATCCGCTGGACGGCACCACCAACTTCCTGCGTGGCATTCCTCACTTCGCTGTCAGCATCGCCTGCAAGTACCGTGGCCGCCTGGAACACGCCGTCGTGCTGGACCCGGTTCGCCAGGAAGAATTCACCGCCAGCCGTGGCCGTGGCGCCCAACTGAACGGCCGTCGCCTGCGCGTCAGCGGCCGCACCAGCCTGGACGGCGCCCTGCTGGGCACCGGTTTCCCGTTCCGTGATGACCAGATGGACAACCTCGACAACTACCTGGGCATGTTCCGCGCCCTGGTCGGCCAGACCGCCGGCATCCGCCGCGCCGGTGCCGCGAGCTTGGACCTGGCTTATGTAGCTGCCGGTCGTTTCGATGCGTTCTGGGAATCGGGCCTGTCCGAGTGGGACATGGCGGCAGGCGCCCTGTTGATCCAGGAAGCGGGTGGCTTGGTGAGTGACTTCACCGGCGGCCACGATTTCCTTGAAAAAGGCCACATCGTTGCCGGCAACACCAAATGCTTCAAGGCTGTGCTGACGGCGATCCAGCCGCACCTGCCGGCCTCGCTGAAGCGCTAAGCCGCTCGGCTCGAGAGAAGCACCCTTCGGGGTGCTTTTTTTATGCCTGTCACTTTACCCGGATACAGGTAATCCGTGGCGAGGGAGCTTGCTCCCGCTCGGTTGCGCAGCGACCGCAAGATCTTGGGTCTGCTGCGCAGCCCAGCGGGAGCAAGCTCCCTCGCCACGATGGGTTACACCTTGAATATGAAGCAGACTGAGCCACCGCCTTCGCGAGCAGGCTCGCTCCCACAGGGAATACGGGGTGGGCGCGGGACAGAAAATACGGGCACAAAAAAAAGCACCCCGGAGGGTGCTTTTTCATAGCGGTTCGATTACTGGGCCGGTTCGTTCTGGCCCAGGATCAGTTGGCCTTCCTTGCTGACCGGGATCTGGTTGCCCGGGTCGCGGTCCATGCGGACTTTGCCTTCCTTGCCGTCGAGCATGTAGCGAACGTCGTAGCCTACAACCTTGTCGCTGATGTCATTGACGGTGTTGCAGCGAGTCTGGGTAGTGGTGTACGTGTCGCGTTCCTGCATGCCTTCCTGAATCTTGTTACCGGCATAACCGCCGCCAGCCGCACCCGCCACGGTGGCGATCTTCTTGCCGGTGCCGCCGCCGATCTGGTTGCCCAACAGGCCACCGGCCACGGCGCCGAGCACGGTGCCGGCGATCTGGTGTTGATCCTGAACCGGCTTCTGCCGGGTCACTGTCACGTCCTTGCACACTTCACGCGGGGTCTTGATCTGGGTCTTGACCGGTTCCACGGCCAGTACTTGCGCATACTCAGGGCCACTTTTTACCAAGCTGTAGGTGGCGACCGCACCACCGGCTGTTACACCGACAGCACCCAATACCGCACCAACCAGCATCGATTTGTTCACTTGAACCTCCAGGCCATTACAAGCGGAATAATCCGCGCTTCTCCCAGCCTTGGAGCACAAAAAAAGGCGCGAGTTCAACTCGCGCCTTTTGAGCGGTGACGGACGGAAAACCGAGCCTTACGGGCGGTCGTCCACCTCGGTCTCGGTGGCCGCCGGAGGAATCAGGTCCTCGGAACTCAGGTTCAGCCAGATCAGCACCACGTTGGCGATATAGATCGACGAGTAGGTACCCGCCATCACACCGATGAACAGCGCGATGGAGAAGCCGAACAGGTTGTCGCCGCCAAACACCAGCAGCGCGACAATCGCCAGCAAGGTCGAGATCGACGTCGCCATGGTCCGCAGCAGGGTCTGGGTGGTCGAGATGTTGATGTTCTCGATCAACGAGGCCTTGCGCAGCACTCGGAAGTTTTCGCGCACCCGGTCGAACACGACGATGGTGTCGTTGAGCGAGTAACCGATGATCGCCAGCACCGCCGCCAGCACCGTCAGGTCGAAGGTGATCTGGAAGAACGACAGGATGCCCACGGTCACGATCACGTCGTGGATCAGCGAGACAATCGCGCCGACCGCGAACTTCCACTGGAAGCGGAAAGCCAGGTAGAGCATCACGCCGCCCAGCGCCAACAGCATGCCGAGGCCGCCCTGGTCGCGCAGCTCCTCACCCACCTGCGGGCCGACGAACTCGACGCGCTTGACCTGGGCCGGGTTATCGCCACCGGCCTTCTGCAAGGCTTCGGCGACCTGGTGGCCCAGTTGCGGGTCTTCGCCTGGCATGCGCACGAGCAAATCGGTGGTGGCGCCAAAGCTCTGCACCACGGCATCGCTGTAGCCCGAGCTCGCCAGTTGCTCACGCACCTTGGTGACGTCGGCCGGACGCTCGTAGGTCAGCTCGATGAGCGTACCGCCGGTGAAGTCCAGGCCGTAGTTCAGGCCCTTGGTGGCCCAGCTGAACAACGCCAGTGCCGTGAGGAACAATGTGACGCCGAACGCAATGTTGCGAACGCCCATGAAGTTGATTGTACGTAACATGGCAGCCCCTTAAATCCACAACTTCTTGAAGTCACGACCGCCAAAGATCAGGTTGACCATTGCGCGGGTCACCATGATGGCTGTGAACATCGAGGTAAAGATCCCGAGGGACATGGTCACTGCGAAGCCCTTGACCGGGCCGGTGCCCATGGCAAAGAGAATCCCGCCGACCAGCAACGTGGTCAGGTTGGAGTCGAGAATCGCGGTGAATGCCCGGCCGAAGCCTTCGTTGATTGCCCGCTGGATCGACATGCCCGCGGCAATCTCTTCACGTATCCGCGAGAAGATCAGCACGTTGGCGTCCACCGCCATACCCATCGTCAAGACGATACCGGCGATACCCGGCAGGGTCAGCGTGGCGCCCAGCAACGACATCAGGGCCAGCAACAGCACCATGTTCACCGCCAGCGCAACCGTGGCGATCAGGCCGAAGAAGCGGTAGATGGCGATGATGAACAGCGACACGAACAGCATGCCCCACAGGGAGGCATCGACGCCCTTGGTGATGTTGTCGGCACCCAGGCTCGGGCCGATGGTGCGTTCTTCAGCGAAGTACATCGGCGCGGCCAAGCCACCGGCACGCAGCAGCAGGGCCAGCTCCGAGGATTCGCCCTGGCCGTTCAGGCCGGTGATGCGGAACTGGCTGCCCAGTGGCGACTGGATGGTCGCCAGGCTGATGATCTTCTTCTCTTCCTTGAAGGTCTGGACCGGTACGTCTTTCTCGACGCCGTTGACTACCTGTTTGGTGTAGGTGGTGGTCGGCTTCTGCTCGATGAAGATCACCGCCATGCTGCGACCGACATTGCTGCGCGTGGCGCGGCTCATCAGTTCGCCGCCGTGGCCGTCGAGACGGATGTTCACCTGTGGACGACCTTGCTCGTCGAAGCCCGCCTGGGCGTCGGTCACCTGGTCACCGGTGATGATCAGGCCGCGCTCGATCTGCGCCGCCGGACGACCGCCCTCACGGAACTCGAAGCTCTCGGAAGTCGCCTTGGAAGCACCCGGCTCAGCGGCCAGGCGGAATTCCAGGTTGGCGGTCTTGCCGAGGATACGCTTGGCTTCGGCAGTGTCCTGCACACCCGGCAACTCAACCACGATACGGTTGGCGCCCTGGCGCTGGACGATCGGCTCGGCCACACCCAGCTCGTTGACGCGGTTACGCACCGTGGTCAAGTTCTGCTTGATGGAGTATTCGCGGATTTCCGCCAGCTTGGCCGGGGTCATCGCCAGACGCAGCACCGCCTGACCATTGAGGTCGGCCGGCACAATGTCGAAATCATTGAAATTCTTGCGGATCAGGGCTCGGGCCTGTTCGCGGGCATCTTCATCGCTGAAGCCCAGCTGAATGGCACCTTCGAACTGCGGCAGGCTGCGATAACGCACGCGCTCTTTACGCAGCAGGCTCTTGACATCGCCTTCGTAGACTTTCAGTCGCGCGTCGAGGGCTTTTTCCATGTCCACTTCCAGCAGGAAGTGCACACCGCCGGACAAGTCCAGGCCCAGCTTCATTGGGTGGGCGCCAAGATTGCGCAGCCATTGCGGGGTGGTCTGGGCCAGGTTCAGGGCCACAACGTAATCGTCGCCCAACGCCTTGCGTACCACATCCTTGGCCGGCAACTGGTCTTCAGACTTGACCAGGCGCAACAGGCCGCCCTTGCCGTTTTCGGCGATGGACGCAGCCTTGACCTCGATATTGGACGCCTTGAGCGCAGCGCTCGCGCGGTCCAGATCGGCCTGGGTGACCTGCAACGCCGTGCTGGCGCCGCTGACCTGAATGGCCGGGTCATCCGGGTAGAGATTGGGAGCGGAATAAATCACACCGACCGCCAGCACCGCCAGGATCAGTAGGTATTTCCACAGAGGGTATTTGTTCAGCATCACGCCGCCCGCTTATGACGCGGGGCGCCTTGCGCGCCCCGTCGATTGAAGAGAAGTTGTTACTTAGATCGCTTTCAGCGTGCCTTTTGGCAGCGTGGCCGCGATGGCGCCCTTCTGAAACTTCATTTCAACAGTGTCGGACACTTCCAGAACCACGAAGTCATCCGCCACTTTGGTGATCTTGCCGGCGATGCCGCCGGTGGTGACCACTTCATCACCTTTCTGCAGGCTGCTGAGCAGGTTCTTCTGCTCTTTGGCGCGCTTGGCCTGTGGACGCCAGATCATCAGGTAGAAGATGACCAGGAAGCCGACCAGGAAAATCCACTCGAAACCGCCACCCATAGGGCTGGCAGCAGCAGGTGCAGCCGCGTCAGCCATGGCATTAGAGATAAAAAAGCTCATTTAGCACTCCAGTTGCAAATATTGAATCTAGGGATCGGAAAACTCAGTCCAAAGGCGGAACAGGCAACCCGCGCTTGGCATAGAAGGCCTCGACAAAGGCGGCCAATGTACCCTGTTGGATAGCCTCGCGCAAACCAGCCATAAGCACCTGATAATGGCGCAAATTGTGGATGGTATTGAGCATGCTGCCGAGCATTTCGCCGCACTTGTCCAAATGATGCAAATAAGCGCGGGAGAAGTTCTGGCAGGTATAGCAATCGCACGTCGGATCGAGCGGCGAATCATCATGGCGATGGAACGCGTTACGGATCTTCAGCACACCAGTGTCGATGAACAGATGCCCATTGCGGGCATTACGGGTTGGCATCACGCAATCGAACATGTCCACCCCGCGGCGCACACCCTCAACCAGATCTTCCGGTTTGCCAACGCCCATAAGGTAACGAGGTTTGTCAGCGGGCATCTGACCCGGCAGGTAATCGAGCACCTTGATCATCTCGTGCTTCGGTTCGCCCACCGACAGGCCGCCAATCGCCAGGCCGTCGAAGCCGATCTTGTCGAGGCCTTCGAGCGAGCGCATGCGCAAATCCTGGTGCATGCCGCCCTGCACGATGCCGAACAGCGCCGCGGTGTTTTCGCCATGGGCATTCTTCGAGCGCTGGGCCCAACGCAACGACAGCTCCATCGACACCCGCGCCACGTCTTCATCGGCCGGGTACGGCGTGCATTCGTCGAAAATCATCACGATGTCCGAGCCCAGGTCGCGCTGCACCTGCATCGACTCTTCCGGGCCCATGAACACCTTGGAGCCATCGACCGGCGAGGCGAAGGTCACGCCCTCCTCCTTGATCTTGCGCATGGCGCCGAGGCTGAACACCTGAAAGCCGCCGGAGTCGGTCAGAATCGGGCCTTTCCACTGCATGAAATCGTGCAGGTCGCCGTGGGCCTTGATCACTTCCATGCCCGGACGCAGCCACAGGTGGAAGGTGTTGCCGAGAATGATCTCCGCGCCCGTGGCAACGATGTCACGCGGCAGCATGCCCTTGACCGTGCCGTAGGTGCCCACCGGCATGAACGCGGGGGTTTCCACCGTACCGCGGGGGAAGGTCAGACGACCGCGACGAGCCTTGCCATCGGTAGCAAGCAACTCGAAGGACATGCGACAGGTGCGACTCATACGGTTTCCTCGGGCCCGCGTGGCGCGGGGTTACGGGTGATGAACATCGCATCACCGTAGCTGAAAAAGCGGTACCCATGCTCGACGGCGGCCTTGTAGGCGGCCATGGTCTCGGGATAACCGGCGAACGCCGAAACCAGCATCAACAGCGTGGATTCGGGCAAATGAAAGTTGGTGACCAAGGCATCGACCACATGAAACGGCCGGCCCGGGTAGATAAAGATGTCGGTGTCGCCACTGAACGGCTTGAGCACGCCATCGCGCGCGGCGCTTTCCAGGGAACGCACGCTGGTGGTCCCCACCGCCACCACCCGCCCACCGCGGGCGCGACACGCCGCCACGGCATCGACGACTTCCTGGCTGACTTCCAGCCATTCGTTGTGCATGTGGTGATCTTCGATGCGCTCCACGCGCACCGGCTGGAACGTGCCGGCGCCGACATGCAGCGTCACGAACGCCGTCTCCACGCCCTTGGCGGCAATCGCCTCCAGCAACGGCTGATCAAAATGCAGCCCCGCCGTCGGCGCCGCCACCGCCCCCAGGCGCTCGGCGTACACGGTCTGATAACGCTCGCGGTCCGAACCTTCGTCCGGGCGGTCTATATAAGGAGGCAACGGCATGTGCCCGACGCGGTCGAGGAGCGGCAACACCTCTTCGGCAAACTCCAGCTCGAACAACGCATCATGCCGCGCCACCATCCGCGCCTCACCGCCGCCGTCGATCAAGATCGACGAGCCCGGCTTGGGCGACTTGCTCGACCGTACATGGGCCAGCACCCGATGCCCGTCCAGCACGCGCTCCACCAGAATCTCCAGCTTGCCGCCGGAGGCCTTCTGGCCAAACAACCGCGCCGGAATGACTCGGGTATTGTTGAACACCATCAAATCGCCCGGGCGCAAATGCTCAAGCAAATCAGTGAATTGACGGTGAGCCATGGCACCGCTGACCCCGTCCAGGGTCAACAGTCGACTGGCGCGACGCTCGGCCAGAGGGTGGCGAGCGATCAGCGAATCCGGGAGTTCGAAGGTAAAGTCAGCAACACGCATGATGGGGTTCGTCTAGCAGGGCCGGAAAGTCTAGCGGAATTATCAAAAATTCACCATGAAACGTGATTGACCAACGGTAGGCACCTCTCTATACTTCGCCGCCATTGAGCCCTGATGGCGGAATTGGTAGACGCGGCGGATTCAAAATCCGTTTTCGAAAGGAGTGGGAGTTCGAGTCTCCCTCGGGGCACCATCTTAAAAAAAGACCTTGAAATTCAAGGTCTTTTTTTTCGTCTGCAGGAAAGTGGCTTTGCCGCGAGCAACGTAAATCCCACCCCAGGGCGCCCGCTGTTGTAGCGAGGGGATTTATCCCCGCTGGGCTGCAAAGCAGCCCCAAATACCCAACCCCTAATGTAAAAGGATCTGTGGCAAGGAAGAACTGGTGTAGGGAAAAACCCGTGTCGAGGGAGCTCGCTCCCGCTTGAGCGCAAAGCGCTCACAAAAAAGTCACTGCCCACGCCGATACTCCGAATTGCCACCGCCAAGGCATAAACCACCACCCCACCCTCCTCACCCAGTCACCAAGGATTTCACCTCATGGAACTGCTGCTGGAAACGGTCGCTCTTTACTCGCTCAAGCTGGCTTATGAGACGGAGGGTCACAGTCCGATTTTGCGGGATGATCCGTTGATGGGGGGTTGTGATCGGGAGGTTTTTGGGTTGTTGGCGCGTAGAGAGGATATTCAAGGTATTCAGACGAAAGTGCAGCGCTGCCTGGACTTGGCACTGGAGGCAATTGGGGGCAGCAATACGATTTTGGGGCGGGAACTGGGGCGGTTGGCGGCTGAATTTGGCGCTACCCAGACGATGGAGGAGCTTCAGGGTCCGCTTCTCAAACTTAGGGATTACCTGAAAGATATCCAGTGAACCTTTGGGGCGCTGGGGGAAAAGTCCGTTTCTTCTCCCACATAGTGCGCGCCTGGCGCAACCGTAAATATTGGAGAAAAACGCTTTGCTGAAATGGATCTCTGCACTGTTAGATAGAAGCAAAGAGTACGACACTCTGGGTGAGTTAGTGATGGAAAATCGACGCTGGCGCATGTTCGCCAAGGTCGGGTTCACGATACTGACATTGATGCCCATACTCACATACTGCTCATGGATAGCCCCTCGCTTTGAGGACTCGGGCGTCACCAATCCCGCAGTGCTTGAGGTGATCAATAGCGAGGAGTATCAGCAGGCAACCCAGGAAATTTTTGCTCTGCTCGACCTTTATAACCGGGGGGAGATTGGTCTAGATTCGCTACATGGTTTACAGGGCGTTCACCGAGTTGGCGGGGTGATGGTCACTTTTAACCTGAAACTGGTACCACGAGACGAGCCTAGGCAGGGAGGAGGCAGTAAATACAAGCTTGATGGCCAGTACAAAGTTACAGTTGCTATAGGCTATCTGGTTTTGTTTCTGACCATCGAATTGCTTCTGATCGGGATAGCAACCTGCGCAATTTTCCAAGGACCACCAAAAGCGCAACGCAGGCTTGAAGAACAGATATTACAAGATCACTTCTCCCTCGATACGCCTGTGCTACCCGCAACCGTAGAGCAAGCCGATCAGATCATCGAGCGAATGCTGCTGCGTTTTCATCGTTTCGCGAAAGATCTGGAACACCGCCCACGCGGCCGAAAGGGAGTTCAGCTCGACGATGAATACGACGTCCAGTTCCTGGTCAATGCATTGCTAAGATTGCAGTTCGATAATGTAAAACCTGAAGAGCCGTCCCCGAGCATGGCAGCAGGCGCCACCCGCGCAGACTTCCTCCTACCTGAACATGGGCTCTTTCTGGAGCTCAAGATGACGCGCGATGGTATGACTGCAAGATCGCTAGCCGACGAGCTTATTCTGGATATCGCACGCTACCGGGCCCATCCCGAATGCCATGCAATCATTTTCTTCGTTTATGACCCTCGCGGCCTTGTTAAAAACTCTGTGGCATTGCAAACGGAGTTATCGGAAATTGCAGGCGAGCTACCTGTCAGCCTAATCGTTTCGCCTAGCCATTAGGAGAGAGTAGCTCGTGGAGACTGCCCTAAATGCTCAAATACACAGGTACGACGTCACCGCTCGCTCAAGCATGTCCACCAGTTCAGGATCCATGAAGCAATAGTCATCAGGAATATCCAGAACATGCAGCCGCTTGTGCTCAAGCAGCCGAGCGTACTCTGCTCGTAGCCGATGCTCGTGCTTGCGCTCCATTACAAAAATGACATCGGCCCAACGGATATCCGCTGGGCCGATAGGTTTGCGTGCATTGGGGCTGGTGCCCGCCGAACGGGCCTTGAAACCAGGACGCCGACGCCAGATCGACTCCCCGGTAGGGCTACGCCATTGGTTACGACTGCAAACGAACAGGAGATTGGTCACATTTGATCCAACAGTTGGCGAGTCGTGCGAATGGGATAAGTCATACCGAGCTGACGCGCCCGGTGCAGCTTGTCGGCACGGGTGTAGATCAGCTTCCAGTTCTTTTCTGGCTTGAAGTCCTGCGGACTAATCGCTACGCGCCCACCGTGTTTGCAGGACTGTGCGCGTCTCCAGCTACGGATTCTTTTCATGGTCATTTCCTCGTGAGTACCGGGTTCAGCAGCCGCGGTATTACGAGTTGGAGAAATGGTAAGCGTGAATTGGGGTTGTGGCTAGTGTGGGCGGTGTTGGATAGCTGCGTTTGGAGGTCCGTACTGGCTATCGATTCGGGATGCAGACGCAAAAAAGAAGGGACGGACTACTCCCGGCCAGGACTACTCCCAGCCAAGGCTAAGTAAATAAATCCGTCCCCTTTTTCTTAATCTTCTGGACCAGTACGGCTTCAGCTTGAAGCACATCATCAACCTGCTAGACCCACAGAGCACCACACGTCGCCAAGCGTCTACCCGAACAACCGCCACTCGCAAACCACGGGAGCTGAAGACGTACAAAAACCCCAATACCGGAGAGGTCATCGAAACTAAGGGTGGAAATCACAAAGCTTTGAAAGAATGGAAAGAAAAGCACGGTGCCGACGTCGTCGAGGGATGGCTGAAGAAGTAAAATAGCCACACCAAAAAAAGGGCCCATGTGGGCCTTTTTTTACAAAAAACTTACAAGCAACTTGTGAATGGCAGCTTCATAAATCTCTCTTGATGCTTCTCGCTACAACAAATTCAGCTTCACGCTCATACGACTCCGCCATATCACGCAGCGAGGTTGAAAGGCGATGATACCCCGCCTCCTCTAAATCGCTTGCTTTGGACCTGCACCCTTCGGCTAAAACCTTCTCCCCTGCACCCGTGGGATCAACCCAATGTGCTCCGCGCTGATTGTACAAAGCGGTTCTATAACCATCCCTCATGGGCTCTGCATATTTTGCGTTTAATACTGTGGCTACCGAGCGATGAATCCAAAGTCCATCGGGATCCTGCGGTGCATAGATGAGGCAATGGCCGGTCATGGACATTGCCACTTCCAGATGCCCAGACGTGGTGCATATCTCTTTCACGGTGATAATCCAATTCTTGAAAAAGTCTCCGTCAAATTCATCGTCTAGCACCAACCCCGGCAGATGCTGCCAATTATTTAAAAGGCGGTAGGCATTGGTCGCGACCCTTTGCTGCCCTTCATCAAGAGGAGTTGAATCATCAGTCTCGTTCTGATTCTTAGGTTTGAAAACAAGACGTATGACCTCACAGAAAAAATCAGGTTCTTGGGCGAGTTTTTTCCACAAAAAAACAGGTGAGGCATCGCTATGTTTGTCCAGCAATGGCAAGTATGCCCATTCGACACTAATTACATCATTCAAATTCACGCCAGAATGACACTGTAGCGCTTTAATAACTTTCGTAGTCTGATATGAGTCAATAGAACTTTGAGGCTCGTCTGAGCGAAGCGCTGCCAAAAGTGCTTTCACTGCTAATTGAGGATTGAATGGCGATTTTCTATGGATGCAAACACTAATACACCTTAAAGCTGCGTTCGGGCGATCATTAATGATGAGCTTCTCAATGGCAAAATCAATATTTTCAGACTCCTCAAAAAAATGAGCAGATGTGGCCTGCCAATACTCACCATCGTCAGATTCGAGTAATCGCGCCACGTACTCCCAAGTTTTTTCATTGAAAGGTAAATATGATAAGAAAAGCCCCTTGTCAAATGGTGTCCATTTCGATAATTCAAGTTTGTCAACCCAAGGCCAACCTAGCGAGTTAAACCGACTTAACACAAACCCTTCGACAAAACTTACAATCTTGCTATCACTGCTACTTATTAAGTCGGGGAGAATTATCGAATCCACTTGACCAGAAGCAATTTTTCCATATGCGAGCCCCACTCGCCAAGAAGACTTTACAACTAAAGAAAAATTTATGATGGATGCATAACCACCTAAAGTTTCGATTTCGACCAAAGCATTTTCACGCCTTAGACTAAGGCGCTGGCTTTTTTCTTCAAAGCTCCCTTCTTCCTCATAAAAATCAAAATCCCTTTCACTGAATAGGCGGCGATGGATAAAGGCTGGCGATGTTGGAGATAGTTTTTCCGCCGTGCCAGCGATTCTATTGATTCGTCCCAATGACATTGCCCATTCAGAATCAGTAAATCTTCGATGTTTAGAAACGACATCAACCAACTTGTTCCACAAAACAACGATATCGTCCTCAGACAAAAGTGTAAGCGCCTCGCTTTCTAAATAACTTAGAAACCTTTCACCGGCCTCTGTAGGTAGGCGTTCAATGCAATCTAGTACATCTAAAAATCTTGCAGGATCACTTGTCACTTCGTCCACGAGCATATCTGCATATCGTAGAACCTGAGAATGGTATTCTGATGTTCTTACTCCATCCGCCCAGTCATCTGGAATCGTTTCTCTCCACTCAGGTTTCCGAGTGCCCGAAGATGATGAGTGGGAGCTAGGCAAGAGAGCCAATAGAAGCTTCCAGCCCACGATGGGCTGTTCATCTACTATAAGTGATACTGCTACATATCTTTGTTTTAAAGAAGCACATGTTTGTGGATACCAAGGGAGAAAAATATCTCTTAGTGAGTTTGCTGGACGATTTGCCCACTGACCACCTGGGTCAAGCATGCATAATTCTGCAAGGCAACATACCGCCCTATTTAAATAAACAGGATCCCATGCTAACGTCTCTAACGACCACAACAAGGCGCTAATATAAGTTCGACCCGTTATTCCGTCGCCCTCTTGGCGAAACAATATCTCGAGTGGACCATTTTCATGTGCCAATGCATCCTCAACAGCCTTGAGAAAAATACCGGGGGCAGCTTCCGCAAACAAGGGCAATAAATCCCCTAAACTAGCCCACTGCACCCAGCCAGCACCGGATAGCGTTTCATAAACGATACTAGATACAGTTACCTCCGCTTTATTAGGCTTACAAGAAATCAATGCTTTAGCATGATTACCTAATAGAGCCAGGGTTTCGGCCAACCCTCTTCTTAGTTCTTGCGAATGAAGTAAAACCTTTCCGTGGACAGCTGCCGCGTAACGTTCCCCAACAGGAAGATCAAATTGAGGATCTGCCTCTATGAATACCGAAACAGCGACAGTTCTAAAACGCTCGAGATGTTCGTCAAATATTCTTGGACCTAACGCATACCAGCCTTCAAAGCGTAAGCTAAATTTCCAATCTCCATATTGATGAATTAGGGGAGTGCCCGAGGCGAGTGCTGCAATTCGCATTAACTCAATCCACTCCCCGTAAATTTTTCCCGTTAGGTTTTCCACAATAGTACGATCAGCGGAGCATTCATCAGCCCAAGTCCCAAGCATCATCGCAACTGCTAATTCCGATGCGACAGATCCTTCAGCCCATTCAGGCATCGATGAAAGGTTTTGGAGGCACCGGAGTAGGGATCCGAGATTTCCGGCACACTTTTGGGCCAACGAGCGCGCTCGTTCCTCTCCGTATCCCGAGAGAGTGAGTGCTTCTTTAACATCCTGCGAACGAGGATTGGGCAACGACGCACTCGCAGGGTCTGGAATACCGCCCGCGGCGCCTCCAAAAATAACTGCGTGTCCTGCACGCCTTGCCATTTGGATCAACCTGGTGCCTGAATCTCCGCTCAGATCTAGCCCTGAGTCTGCAATCAAGAAGAGTTTTTCTCTCTGAAAGGATAAAGCCTTCCAACTTTCCACCGTCGACACAACGAGACAGCGTCCAGCGGCATCAGCTCTGAACTCTTCACTCTGCTCAGCCAAATATGCAGAGACAAAATCCACAACCTGATCTGGGTAGCGCGTGCTGAGTTTTAATTGAATTGCATTCCCAACAAAAATTTCATGAATTTTTGAGCAGGCTTCATCCCTGCCTGTAAGAAAGACGCGGGGCATCAAGGATGGTGGCTCACCAATAGAGCGAATCGAGTTCCAGCGCTGGTCGGGTGTCTCGATGGCTTGGGGCAACCCATTGATTATATTTGCAAGCCATAGCTCCACCGCCGGGAACTGGCAAATCCAGTCAATTAGCTTTGTGCCGTCAATGACTCTTACTTCGGCCCATTCATCTCTGGCTATTCGATCCTCTAGCCACCGCCCTTGAGCGTCCTCCTTCCAAGTGTGTTCCCAATCCCTTCTGCCAGAGAGGGGCGTGACAAATACAAAGCTCGACTGTCGCCGAATATTTTCGGGGATTGCCTCGACCAAGCCGTTGTAGTCAGCGGTAGCTTTATCACCCGCTTTGAGCCCAGTGCCTACCTCCCAAAATGATCTTCCTTCCGGTACGAACGGATCAAAAGATAGATTCACACGCAACACACCATCCGGACCGTGTTGACCGATGCTATCTCCCAATGGAAACCGGCGCTCCAGCGGGGCCGGACATGACGCAGCCACCAAACGCCAAATTAATTCAACTATTACTCCCTGAGCATCACGAGCGTTTCCACGAACCCATTCGTCCAGCTGATTTTCGGTAAGGATCATCCCTGCCTGCTCCTAGATTTTTTCGCCCAATACTCGATGCCCAATAACGTGCCTCGCATGGAGAGATAGCACCAAGTCCATATAACAACCTAATCAGTACCTCGCACAGGCATTCAGACAAGAAGAACTACCTATAGCGCATACTTGGTAGCAAGGCCAGTGGGGCAGGTGCGAACGAGCTTCTTTTTTCCAAGTCATATGCCTATTTATCGAGAATCCTTACCCCCCTGAACTCCCATCGCCGTGAGTAGCTTCCCTGGAGAGGCCACAACCTGCGTCCCAAACTGTTTGGGGACAATCGGCTGTATAACACTGCACATGTATCTGTCGGCCCTGAAATAGGAAACGTAAGGGGTGTAGATAGCGTGAATGATATCCACGAAGTCGCTGGCTTTCATCACGCGGGGACACTCTTTAAAAGAGTTCTGAAGCGAGTCATAGAACGTATTGATGCAGACATAAAGGCCAGGACAATAATCCTCAATATCTTTTGTGTTATGGCATGCCGATGCACCGGGCACAAGAAGTGTGAGCAAGCGGTTCACTATGTCGATCATTCCTTGCTGTTTCAATTTCTCCCACCTTGTGCCGCTTACGCCTTTAATGGCTGCAGCACGATCACTCTCTGGTAGTCTGGCCATTTGCTCCCGTAATTCCGTGATCGTCACGCCGCAGCTCTCCATCAGTTGCCGAGCAGGACGCCTCACCCATTCCACGATAGGGCCCAATTGCTGATGATGGTGGATAAACCATTGGACCATGTAACTGGGGTCGCGCAGGCTTTCTAGAAAAGCTTTATCGGCTTCCTCCCGAGTCGCTCGGCCTAAAACGTAGTTCTTAAGCACCGCAAAATCACGAGGCCGCATCGGCGCCTTACTGATCAGCTCGCTGTAATCCGCCTGACCGAAGCGTTTTTCAACATCGCCACGAAGTCTGCCATTTTTGTTGGTTGTGCCTGCCTTGACCATCCTCCGCATTTTGCGATTGAGCACATGTTTTTCCATTTCCTGCCGTAATTTTCCAGCAACGTCTAGCTCATCGATAGGGTTCATGAGTGACCCCATTTCTGGAAACCACTCACCATTTCTATCAAGAGCGTTCACAGGTTGCGAGCTTCGCGTGACCAATCTGGAAAGCTCAGCCTTCATAAGCCGATCAAACGAGATCAATGTATTACGTCCGCATAGGTCCACCATCAAGCTAGTGCGCGCCACTGCGGCAGCGGAATACTGCTGATCCAAAGGAGACATCTCTGAGATGTGTGCTCCGGAGAACACGAAAAGAACCTCTCCACTAAGCCTGAGCGCTTTTAGAGTTGCCAAGTGCTCCGCTTCCGACTCACTGAGGTGAGGTTTACTCAACGCGGAGTAATCGCAACTATCGAGATAGACGAGCGTTGGTTTGATAGGCTGCAATCGTCAATGTCCATATGGATTCGAATTTGAACAAGTGCATGCGGTGCACTAGATCTCCTGTGCTGCTATAGACCCTTAAAATAAATGCTTTTGGCCGATAGTAGACCGTGGCAACCTCTGCGTTTAACCGGCTGCAAACCTTTCGCTAATTTTCCTTCGAGCCTGGATTGACTATAGCGTTACACCGCTCGACATCGTTACACCTTACACGCCGGGAGCTTCCATCATGTGTAACTCTAAAATTATCTATTAAATTCAACGGGTTAATCGATTCTGTTACACCAGTTACACCAGTTACACCAGTTATACGACACTCCATAGGTACCTGCCCCGCCCCCCGTAAGCGATGGGGTCCATCAGCGGAGAAATTCCAGCAGGAGTCGGGGTCCCTGAGGCAGTGAGTATCACACGGGGTCGGAAACCCGCGTGATCGTGTTAGCGAAAAAGTGCACAGCTTAGTGAACAGGTGAACCTGGTGAACTGGTGGTTCACCTGAGCATTTGCCCTATCGCTTGGTAGCTCCGCCGGGGACCCTGGGCATTTCGAATGGGTACGGGGCAAAGAACCCGCAGCATCTTGTTAGCGACTGAGTTCTCTACGTCGGTTGACAGGTTGACGTGGTTGACAGCACCCCCAAGGTTGGCCGGGTTCAACCGTTCGCTATCAACAACACAATGGCTCACCTTTACCGTTGCGGTAACGATCCCCTTTTTTCGTCAGGATCCTTTCAATTTCAACGTTGAAATTTCAGTAAGCTGCAATCTCTGTTGCTACCAAGATCCCGCGGGTTTCCGACCCCGTGAACCACGTAAATCCCAGGGTCCCCGGCGTCTTTCCCGCATACGAAATCGACGTGGTGTGCTAAAAATCGCACCCAGCTCGTAAATGGATATTACCGTCCATCCACCTACTTGGAAGAAGGTGCACCATGACTGACTCTCTAGCTGACATCGACGCTTTAGCGTTGAAGTGCAGAGCGGAACGCTCTCGGGACTACATTGCAGAATCTATTCAGTGTTATCGAGCTGGGGCTTATCGCTCCTCCATTGTCCACACCTGGATCGCCGTAGTATTCGATCTGGTGGACAAGATCAGAGAGCTTGCTCTAGCCAACGATCCCATTGCGGTTCGTATCAATGCAAAGTACGAAACCTACATTACCCAGATCAACCAAGGTAATGATCAGGGGGTCAAAAATGCACTTGAGTTCGAACGTACGATTCTGTCGATATGCAGAAGAGAGTTGGATTTTTTCAACCACCAACAAATTACGGATCTTGAGCGCCTGCGTGAAGACCGTCACCAGTGCGCACACCCTTCGTTCCAAAGAGCCGGCGTGCCGCATCGCCCCTCAGCCGAGCTAGCCAGACTACATCTCAGAAACGCGGTCGAACACGTGCTCTCCCAACCTCCGATCCAGGGTCGTCCTGCTATCGCAGAGATCATCACAACCATCGCATCAGAGTATTTTCCTAAAGATCGATATCAGGCTGCGACCGCACTGCGCCAGACACCTTTGGCCAATCCCTCAGAAGCATTGGTTCGGGGACTCGTTGACGAATTAGTATTTAAATACGCTGAGGCAGATAGCCCTTTGTATGGAAAAATTCAGGTCGGGGCTGCCTTATCTTCACTGCTGGATACCCACCGGGACATTGCAGAAACCAGAATTGCCCAAAAAATGAGCACACTTGTTCGCCGTGTTGACGACAACGGACTTCCTGCCGTAGCACGTCTTATTGCGGCAATACCCGAAGCAGTTGCTCTCATCGACGAGGCAGCGCGCCTCCGGCTGCGTGAGTTTGTGCGGGTAGGTCCAGACCTAGACGTTCTCCCAGCAATGGCGGGATTGGGGCGTCATCCGTTAATAACCGAAATTGTCCGAGCCAGGATTCTTCGTTTTGGGACAGGTTTGCTCGTGACCGCTATTCAGGAATACGAGCTCGCTGACCTAGCAAAGGAACGCGTATTTGTCATAATTTCAGAATCCAGCAACTGGCACGAGACGAACGACGTCTTTGATCGGTTGGTTTCGCCTTTGTTTTCCCATCTGACAAGGGATGACATCGAGAGAGTGATCCGCATGCCTACTGAAACGACCGCGGATCTAATTGGCTCCAACAGATTCGAACAATTCATCGACCAGGTAAGTCGCACGGGAATCATCCCAGAAGCAGAACTGGATACGTTACTGGGTAACAATCGCATGGAGTACCTCGTGCGTGAACGGCAACGTGAGCGTCAACGTGTTGTGCCTCAAGCCTGAGTGAGTCAGGAGCTAGCAGCATGTATCCCTACCTGTATCCCTAATAGTATAATTCCGCTACAAGGCACGAATTATATGAAACGCTCGAGTCTCCCTCGGGCACAAAAAAGGTCTTGCCGGGCAAGACCTTTTTCGAATCTAGATTTCGCGTGACGCTACCGCCTACCTCCCCTCAACAATATCCAAAGCCCTATTCGCCAACAGCTCACTCAACTCAATCACCTGCAAAATCCCCAACGCAACATGCCGCCTCGATCCCTCCAGATCAAACGCCAAATCACTGATCATCGCATTCGCCGAAGCCAGGCTCTCGCTCAGATTCGCAAGCAAACACTCCGTATCCACATCAGGATCAATACGAAACAGCGTGCTGGAATTCTCGGACGTTTCGCCCTCGGGCTTGGGTTTCAGGTAGAAATTCAAAGCTCGGTTGGTGGCGTCTTCGAGTTTCTTGTTGCGGGCGGATTGGGCGCGGGATACGGATTCGTCTGCCGCAGGTGGGTTTGGAGTAACTTTTGCCATCGTCTTGCTTCCTGTAGTTGGAGCCATCACCCGCTCGCGACTAAACGATGGGAGGCAGCTGTACGCAGGTTAGTCGACCGGGGAAACAAGAAACCGGCGCGTCCGAGGACGCCCTGCGCACAGCCACCATCGAGTGCAGGATGGGAATCCTGACTGGATGACGCCTTGCACAACCTGTTTCACCCTGGGCGACTAAACCCGATCACTGATGAGCAGTGACAGGACTCAAACTACCGACGCGGCCCGGGGCGCACAAGCCGGCGGATTCTGGCGTAGTTGTAGGTAAAGGCGCAAGGTGATGTGGGCTTACGGGCGGGGGGCGTCCGGTGTCTGACAGCCCCGGCTGACGCGATGGCCATCCACCGCTCCTGATCCATGAGGCAGCACTCCGGTTCGCCTGGGCGGTTATTGTTTCAGGTCTTCAATCAGCTTGCCGACTGCCAGATCGGACACGCGGGAAAACGCCGCGCGCAGTGCTTCGGGATCGGTGGCGTACTGTTCAGGGGTGTAAGCGAGGGTGTTGCTCTCATTGAATGGCGAGATTGTATTGAAGTTGCGCCAAACCGATGTACCGCCGCGCTTCATGAATCCGTTCACGCCGATGACCGGGTAAAGCACGGTGCTGTAGTTTTTCAGGCTCAGCCCCCACTGCATGACCATGATCTCAACGTCGGCGTCCGCTTTCTCGCCTCCGGCCACAAGGGTGAACAGCCCTTCTTGCTTGATGCGCCTTTCGAAGCTTTCACGCACCAGCTTGCCCACATCGATACCGTGGGCCTGCATGTTGTTCAGAATCGCTTGGGAAATATCCACCGTCGCGCCGTCTGCCGCCTTGGTGCCCGCGACCGAGCCGGCGCCGGTCAATGCGCTGGTGGCGGCGCTGGATGCTCCGGCCGCCATGCCGGTTGCGGCACCTGCTCCGGCACCCAAGCCTGCTCCCCAGGCCTGAGTCATGCTGGTGTACTTGAAGTTCTGCACGGCAAAGTACACCGGAAGGATCCTGATGGTTTTGATCTGGTGACGGTCTTCGACACTCAACGACTTGGTGACACACCCGGAAAGCAGGGCGACGGAAAGCAAGGCGAGAAACAGCTTTTTCATGGGAGGGAAAACCGATTACATGGATGAATGAAAGCCCTGGGGTGCAAGACCTACCAGTCTTTCAATAGAGGCGGTCTTCTTCCTTCATCCGATAAATCTGACCGAACGTCATGAAGGAGATCCCGAGAAACACTAACGTCAGCAACACCCCGCCAGCCATGATGATGAAGCCAGAGCGATACGTATGAAGCTCGGTGGCGATGCTGCTGATTCGAGGAAACCAACGTGAGTAAAGCAGCGGAACGTCCCCGCCTACTTCGAACTGATGGTGTTCGTTATAGCGTTGGTCCGCGTAATCGTCTTCGTGGACTTGCTGGTCACTGTCGGTATATCGGTAGTGAATGATCATGCCGTTTTCATTCATCGGAATGCTTTCAAGTTGCGTCACGGTGCCTTTCACCTCGACAGCACTCCATTGAATGGCCCCATAGATGGTCCCGGAGTGTTTTGCCAAGGAGGCCAGGAGCAGCAGCACACAGCAAGCCACGGTCAGCAGAACTATTCGGTTATAGAGATGATCTTTTTCAGCTTCACGTGGGTAGAACATGCTCGATCCTTCGTTTGATGTTTCTTGCGCAACACTATCGGCGTCCGATCCGACTACTTGAATTTTTGAGTTCGTGCTTCGCCCCTTTTGTCAGGGCGCCGGGGATGGGAGATCAGGAGGACTGGTGCTCTTCGGATAAGAAAGATCCCGCTGTACACGCAATGCGGTTCACTTGAGAGAATGATGTACCTGTGGCGAGGGAGCTTGGTCCCGCTCGGCTGCGAACCAGTCGCAACCGGCGGGGGCGTCGTGCCTGATGCTCAGCATTTGGCAGGTTTTGGGCCCGCTTCGCGGCCCAGCGGGAGCAAGCTCCCTCGCCACGGGGTCCGGCGTTTACTCAACTGAGCAGGTAGTAATAAATAGATCTGGTCCCTTTTGGACAGTTTCTGTCAGGCGTTACTGACAGGGCTTCATTTGGCTGGCGTGAGCGGTTGCCCGATGGAGGAAGAGGGGCTGCTGCGCAGCCCAGCGGGAGCAAGCTCTCTCGCCACGGGGTTCAGCGTTTACTCAACTGAGCAGCGTAGTAATAAATAGGTCTGTCCCTTTCTGGACACAGCACCTACCCCGGGCAGCTCAAATGTTCAGGACGAAGCTCAATGGAAAAGAGTGTGGTATTCCTGGCCAGATAGAAATGCTCCTGGTGAAACTTGAACCGACCCATCATCGCCAGGAGCTGCGGTTCCTTGCAGACCAGTTGCTCCAGACCACGCCGTATTCCCGCCTCCATGCTGGCCTTGCGTTCCTCGGAGAGGCTGCTTGCTGCCAAGTCGATCCTGTAGCGGTAGAAGATCGTGTCGCCGTAGATGAAACCGACGTATTCAAGTGTGGTTATCGCATCCACTTGCTTTGGGAGGGTCGCGTCAAACTGGGCGAGGTGCTGGACCAGCTGCGCCTGTTGAGCCACCTTCTCCCGCTCGGCCTTGAGCGCGAAATAGCGTCCAACCCCGGCAATCAGTACCACCGCAGCGATACCCAGATAGAATTTACGCGGGTTGCGCCGCTTCTTCGGCGCTAACTTCATCAACATACTAATGACTCGTCCTGAGCATGAAAAAGTCCCTAGCGAAACCAGGGAACGGCATAGCCTGACACAATCCTCCGACAGCCTATAGCCGTTGCCGCGACAGAATGGTTTTCAAGGCGTCACAAAATATCTCTCCACTCCATCCCCTCCCGCAAAGCCCCCATCCCCTCCAGCAAACGCCCCTCCACTCCCCCACCCCGATAATGCCCACATCCACTCACCCCCAACCGCTGCAACCCGAGCACCGTGTACCTCCCATGAACCTACGCACCTTCATTCGCAGCTATTGCCTCAATTCCAGGCTCGCTACGAATGCGCTGACCCGCCTGCATAAATCCCTTTCTTCCCTGGCCGCCTATCTGGCGCAGCAGGGTTTTGATTCCAGGACTTGGCCCGCGCCCCGTGAGGAAGGCGCGCTGGACCGTTATCTCAGCGACGTTTGCCCGGAGCTGGCCGCGACGGTGTTCAGCCATGCCCGCGACGGGGTGATCATGGTCGATGCGTTCGGTCGGATCATCGGCGTGAACGAGGCGTTTACACGGCTTACCGGTTATGGGCAGGACGAGGTGCTGGGGCGGGAGTTGAATTCTCATCGCATGGTGCGGCGGCTCGCGGCGTTTTATGCGCCGATGAAAAATGCGCTGGATTTCCACGGGCATTGGTCCGGTGAGATTCAAAGCAGCCACAAGGATGGCCGGGAAATGACGTCGCGGATCAGCATCAGTGCGGTACATGACCGTCACGGCAACGTTCAGCACTACGTGGCGCTGTGCAGCGACATGACGCAGATGAAGCAGCGCTTGCAGTTGCTGGAGCGGGATGCGCGGTATGACGCGCTCACGCAGTTACCCAATCGCTTGTTGTTGGCCGAACGGATGCGCCAGGCGTTGGGCAAGGCGCGCTTGCATCAGCAGAAGGTGGCGATCGCATTTATTGACCTGGATGGGTTCAAGGCGCTGAACGACAGCTATGGCCATGACTGGGGTGATCGGGTGTTGCAGATTGTCGCGGCGCGGATCAACGCGACGTTGCGTGAGGGCGATACGTTGGCACGCCTCGGCGGTGACGAGTTTGTCGCCGGGCTGGTGGGTTTGCAGGAGGTGCAGGACAGCGAACCGTTGCTCAAGCGGATGCTGGCGGCGGCGAATGCGCCGATCCTGATTGGTGCGCAGACGGTAGAGATCGCCGCGAGTATCGGCGTGGCGTTTTACCCGGAGCATGGGCTGGAGGTCGATGCGCTGATCAGCAAGGCGGATCAGGCGATGTACCTGTCGAAGAAGGCCGGCGGCAATCGTCTGGCGTTCTGCCCGACGCGGTTCATTTCGGTCAATAGCGAAGTCTGACGGTGGTGCCGAGGGTGCGTTCGCTGCCGGTCATGACGCCGTAGTCCCCGGCGCCGAGCAGTGAATACACGGCGGTGATGTAGTTACGGTCGAAGACGTTGCGCACCCAGCCTTCCACTTCCCAGGCGCGGTCCTGGCTGCGCAGGCCGAGGCGCAGGTTGGTCAGGCCGTAGCTCGGTTGATAGCTGCCTTCGCCACCTTCGAGGGTGCCGTAGTAGCCGGTGCGAAAGCTGTAGTCGATGCCGCTGAAAGCTTCCAACCCGTAGGGCAGCGGATGGGTGTGGTCGAGGCCGCTGCTGAGGTTCCATTCCGGCGCGTTGTAGAGCCGGTCGCCGCTGAGGTCGCAGGTCCACTGGCCCGAGGCCGGCGGGCACGGCGCGTTGGGGAAGCTGCGGTAGCGCGCATCGCTCCAGGCCAGGCCGAGGCGCCCGGTGAGTTGCGACGTGAGTTGCCAGGCGGAATCCAGTTCGATGCCGCGCAGGCGGACTTTGCCGACGTTGATCAGGTTGTCCCGCAGCGGCGGCGCGAACAGCGAGGTCGGCGGGCTGTAGGTGAGCGCCTGGTAGTTGTCGACGTCGGTCTGGTAGACGGCAAGGTCGAGCAATGCGCGCTCGTCCCAGAAGCGCGTTTTCACGCCCAGTTCCAGGGAGGTGGCCCGCTCCGGCTCGAAGGTCGGCGCGGTGAACGGGCCGACCACGTCGAAGTTGATGCCGCCGGCCTTGTAGCCCCGCGACCAGCTGACGTAGCCCATCACCGCTTCGCTGAAACGGTAGCTGGCGCTGGCGAGGCTGGAGACGTTGTGTTCTCCGATCGAGTCCTCGCGGTAATAACCACGGCCGAGGGCGATGTCGCGCAGCAGTTGACCACCGGCCTGGAACACCGGCGGCAAGCCGGTCAGCGGGGCGAGGTTGCTGACGTCGCGGGAGATCCAGCCGTCCTTGCGCTCATGGCTGTAGCGCAGGCCGCCGGTGAGTTCCAGCGGGTCGATCGGGCGCCAGGATAGCTGGCCGAAAATCGCTCGGCTGTCGCCCTTCTGCTCGCCGTCGAAATGTTGTCGGGCGTCGTTGAGCAGCATCGAAGGCACCTGCCTTGGATTGGTGAAATTGATGCCGAAGAGTTTTTTCAGTTGGTCGAGTTGATCGCCGACGAACCAGGGCGCGGCGTCCTTGCCGAATTCGGCATCGATCTCGCGGTCGAGCTGCTGGCGCAGATAGTAGAGGCCGGCGACATAGTCGACGGACGAACCGGCCGTGCCGGACAGGCGCCATTCCTGGCTGAACTGTCGATGGCCGAGCTCGGTTTCGGACTGGGCCACCGCCAGCGCGGTGCTGTCGCCGTCGCGGGTGGCGCGGTAGTCCCAGTCGCGATAAGCGGTGATGCTGGTGAAGCGCATCGTCTCGTCGAGGTTCCAGTTCAATTCCAGCGACACGCCGTTCTGCAGGGTTCGCGGACGGCCCGGCGCGTCGATGCGGGTCTCGCGTTTGTAAGGGTCGGGCTCCGCCAGCGGATAACCGACGAACTGGGCGCGCTTGCGGGTTTGCTGGCTGTATTGATTGGCCAACAGGACGTTGCCGGCTTCGTTTTGCTCGGCGTAGTCGGCGATCAGGCGAGCACTGAAATCGGTGTTCGGCGTCCACAACAGTTGGCCGCGCAGGCCTTGGCTGTCGGCACCGCCGAGGCGGCTGCCGTCTTGCAGGTTTTCGACGCTGCCCTCGGAGGCGCTGTCGAAAACGTTGAGTCGGCCGGCCAGAACGTCGTCCTGCAGCGGCCCGGAAATCGTCCCGCGAAACTCACGCAAACCGCGCTCGCCATAGCTGGCTTCCAGGTTGGCTTCGGGCTGGAAGGTCGGCTGGCGGGTGATGATGTTCAGGGCGCCCGCGGTGGTGTTCTTGCCAAACAAAGTGCCCTGCGGCCCGCGCAGGACTTCGATGCGCTCGATGTCCATCAGCTCGGTGAAGGCCATGCCCTGGCGTGCCTGGTAGACGCCATCGACATAGGTGCCGACGCTGCCTTCCAGGCCATCGTTGTAGGCGGTGGCGCCGAAGCCGCGCAGGCCGAAACCGGCGTAACGGGCGTCATGGCCGGAGACGATCAGGCCGGGCACGCGCTGTTGAATGTCTCGAAGCGAGTGCAGGCCGGCCTCGTCCAGCTGTTCGCCGTAGAGGACGTTGATCGGGATCGGCACGTCCTGCGGGTCTTCTTCGCGGCGTCGGGCGGTCACCGTGGTTTCGTCGAGCGTGAGGGCGCCGGGCGCCTCTTGGCCGGCAGTCGCCACCGTCCAGGGCCATGCCGAAAGACTGCCGATCAGGAGCAACCGGTAACTCAAACCCGGCATCCTAGAACTCCCGAGCCAACGCACGACGCGCCGTGTCCGGGCAGGCCAGTGCCTTGACCCACGCCAGCAGTTCGCGGCTGTCGGCGGGTTTGAGCAGTACCGCGTTGAACTCCAGATCCTCTGGATAATCCTGCGGCCTGCGTGGCGGGACCGCCGAATAAAGCATCACGGGCAGAGGGTGCCGGCGCTTGCGCACTTGTCGCAGCAGTTCCCAACCGTCCATGCCGGGCATCATCTGGTCGCTGATCAGCAGGTCGACCGGTTGTTCCGCCAGGCAGGCCAAGGCCGCTTCGCCGTTGGTCGCGATGCTCACGTCAAAGCCGTAGCCGGCCAGCAGGTCGTAGAGCCACTCGCTGTTCTGCTCGATGTCGTCCACCAGCAGCACATGCTTGCCATGGCCATCAAACGGCGCGGCGTTGTTGTCGACGATGCCGTTTTCGAGGTCGTGTTCCTCGGCGCATTTGAGTTGCAAGCGAAAACTGAAGTGACTGCCCTGCCCGGTGGCCTGGGGTTCGAGGCGGCTGTCCATGCGTTCGAGCAATTGCGTGACGATGGACAGACCAAGCCCGCTGCCTTCGTAGCGCTGCGCGTTGCGGCCGCGGCGGAACGGTTGCAGCAGTTGTTCGAATTCTTGCGGGTCGATGCCGATGCCGCTGTCGATCACGTTGAAGTGCAGTTCCACGGTGCCGGCGGTGGCGCCTGGACCTGCGCTCACTTCGAAGCGGATCTGGCCATCGCGGGTGAATTTTGCCGCGTTCGCCAGCAGGTTCATCAGCACCTGCCGAAGGCGTTTGAAGTCGGCTTCCACCAGCGGCGGCAGGTCATCGGCCAAGTTCGCCTCGAAAGTATTGCCCTGGCGCGCGGCGAGGAAACCCGCCTCATCTGCGATCTCGTGGAGGAAGCCGTACAGGTAGCCCGGTGCGAGGGTCAGTTGCATCTGCTCCAGCTCGCCACGGGAAAACTCGAGCATTTCGTCGATCAGCTCCAGTTGCTGGCGGGCGTTGCGCTCGATCGTCGCTTGATAGTCGCGGTTGGGCCCGGCGTGCAGCAGGCGTGCGTAGTCGATGATGCGCACCAGCGGCGAACGCAGGTCGTGGCTGATCCGTGCCATCAACGCGCTGCGGGCCGCCAGCGATTCACGCAGTTGCGAGGTGCGCAGCGCAACGGTGCTTTCCAGCCGTTCGTGTTCGGCCTGGCGTTGTTGTTCGAGGGTGGACAGGGCGTGCTTCTCGCGATTGCGGCTGCGGGCAACTTCCATGAGCAACGTACACACCAGCAGGACCACGCCGGCCAAGGTGGACGACAAGCTGTACTTGCTTTGCGGCGACTGCCAGGGCAATTGTTCCTGAGGGAAAAAGATCCGCATCAGCAGTTGCCCAAGCAATAGCGCCGGCACCAGCCAGGCCATCCAGCTGTAGCTCAGGCGTGCGCGCCAGGCCATGAACAGCGTGACGAGCAGCACGCCATAAAAACTGAACAGGGCCACCTGAACCATCTGCGCGCCCTGGACCGCATCGACCTTGAGCCACCAGAGCCGGCCGAAGATGCAGCCCAGCAGCGGCACCCAATAGCTCCAAGCGATGATCCTGGGCAGTTGGGATACCTGCAGCAGCACGCGGAAGTAGGCCAGAAACAGGACGAAAGAGATCGCGCTGGCGCAGGTCAGCAGCTCACGCGTCCAACCCAGCGCGCTCGGCCAGTAGATCAAATATCCGTTGAGGATGCAGGTCAGCAGGATATAGCTGAGGACCGCGCCGGCGTTCACGCTGAGCAGTCGCGAACGGAGGATCCCGCCGACGATCAGGCCGAACGGGACGACCAGCAGGACGATGCCGAGGGTGAGCCCGTCGCTCAGGTAGGTCTGTTGCTGACTGCGCAGCAGCGCCGCTTCGGACCACAGTTCCGGCTCCAGCAGCATCTGGAAGTTGCTCGTCACCCGGACCAACACCGTGGTGCGCTGCCCTGCCGCCAACGTTACCGGAAATGCCGGCTGACGCGCCGCCGGCTGCGGCCATTCGGCCAAGGGATAGGCGCCGCCGGCATGGGCGTCATGCCCCGGCTGATAGACGCGAATGTCTTCCAGGCGCGGCGCCCCGACGACCAGCATGCGCGAGCACGCCTCAGCGCTCGAATTGGTGAACTGCCATTTCAACCAGAACGCGGACCGGCTATAGCCCTGGGTCGGCCAGTGCGCGGTTGCAGAGTTGAAATCATTTTCGGGCAGCTGGGCGACTTGTTCCAGGCTCAGATTGGCCTGGGCGTCTTCGAAAATCTGCGCCGAGGGCATCAGGTCCAGTTGGTCAGCCCGGCAGATATCCACAGGCGCCGCGCGCAGCAGGCCTGTGGATAACAACGTTATCGTCAGCAAGAAAAACTGTAGTAGCCGCATCAGGCGCGCCCGGCCGACTCGATTTCGCTGGTGCCCAGGGTCTGCTGGCGAAACTGACTGGGCGTCATGCCGATTCGCTGGCGGAACGCCGTGGTGAAATTGCAGGCGTTGCGAAAACCCACCAGTTCGGCGACGTCTTGCACGCTCATGGCGCTTTCGGCGAGCAGATCCTGGCCGCGCCGCAAGCGGGCGTCGCGGATATAGGCAAACACGGTCATCCCCAGGTGTTCGCGAAAAATCGCCGAGAGGCGTTTTTCATGGGTGCCGACTTTTTGCGCGAGGATGCCGAGGGACGGCATGTCGTCCAATTGGTTTTCGATCAGGCGCATCGCCGCGCGCAGCACGATTTCATCGCCTTGCGGTTCCGGATCGGCCGGCCTTTCGTGGAGAGCCGGTGGTGCTCGCCAGGTCAGTTGCAGGTGGATCTTGATCCGCGCCAGCACTTCTTCGGGGGCGCAGGATTTGGGGATGTAATCGACCGCGCCGACCGTCAGCCCTTCGAGGCGCTCCAATGAAGTATTGGCCGATGACAGGAACAGGATCGGCGTCTGCCGTGTGGCCGGTGCCTCGCGCAACAGCCGGCACAGGCTGAAGCCATCCATTTGCGGCATGTGCACATCCAGCACGATCAGGTCCGGGCGCAGGGCGAGTGCCCGTTGATAGCCTTGATAGGCATCGCTGGCCAGGGAGATGCGCCAGGGCTGGGTCTTCAACAGGATGAGCGTGGCGCGGATGTCTTCAGGGACATCGTCGATCAGCAGAATATGCGGCAACGCGTCGGACACCGCCGAGCCCCCCGCCGCCGCTGCCGGCCTTTCGTATCGTCCGTTGTCCATTCGCCAGGTCTCTTGTTGTGTTCAGCCAGGTCACTGTCGCGAATTGCCAAGCGAGGAATTATGTACCGGGCCGGCAACAAATCGATATAGCGGCAGGTAAAGCGAGAACTGAAGCTATCAAATTTTTGAGGGGCGATAAACGGTCGTACGATTTGGGGCGTTCACTGATGCGGGGGATGCCGTTCGCTAAACCCCGTGGCGAGGGAGCTTGCTCCCGCTGGGCAGCGCAGCAGCCCCAAAGCAGCAAACCCAATTTACCTGACACACCGAGGTGCTGGTTCAGGGGCCGCTTCGCAGCCCAGCGGGAGCAAGCTCCCTCGCCACGGGGGCTTTATGCAATCAGAACGAGTAGCCGATCTGAGCGAGCAGTTGCGGGTTTTCCTGGCGTGTATCGCTTTGCGCTTCGCCGCCGGAGTGGCGCCATGCGACCGTTGCGTCGAACGACAGCTGGCCGTATTGAGCGCGCAAACCGACACCGCCGCCGGAGATGCTGCGGGTGTTTTCCTCATCGGCCCACTCGTTGTGGTTGATGCGCACCTTGCCGGCGTCCCAGAACAGGTAAGGCGTGAGCTTGTCGATCGGGTAGCGAAGCTCGATCTGGGTCAGCATGCCTTCGTCGCCCGAGCCTTCGCTTTGTGGATAAGCGCGTACGCCATCGATACCGCCGAGGCTGAAATCTTCTGAGGAGTCGAGGTTGTCGTTGCTCCACTGGCCGAGGAAACGGGCGAAGAGCGTGAAGTTGGCTGGCAGCGCTTGCAGGCGGGCGAGGTCGACATTCACTTTGCTGAAATCGCCTTCGGTCTGGGCAGTCTGACGGTCGCCTTCGCGCAGGGCCGAATCCAGCTTCAGGTCACCGTAGGTCAGCGTTGCGCCGCCGTAGGTGATGCCGCCGCCGAACAAAGTGTCCCTGACGTCAAACTGCAAGCTGATGGGCAGCGAGTTGCTGCTTTTTTCAAAGCTCAGGCCGAGCACTTCGTATTTGTCTTCAAGGTCCTTGTGCTGGTACTGCCCGGCCAGCATGAGGTTCGCCTGGTTGCTGCGCAGCAGTGGATAGCTCAGGCCGATGCTGCTGACTTCGGCAGTACCGGTCGCACCCAGGTCGGCGAATTCGGCGCCCAGGTCATAAGAGCTCTGGGCGTAACCGACGTTGCCACGCAGGCCAGAGGTGCCCAGTGGCATCGAGTAACCGAGGCTGCCGAAATACAGGTCTTCATCGGTGGCCATCACCGCGGCGCTGACGCGATCGCCCAACATCAGCGGGCTGTTCCAATCGCCTTGTACCGTCAGGCGGTTGCGCCCCGAATAGCGGTTGCCGTGGTTGTCCAGCGTGGCCTTGCCCTCGAAGGCCTCGGTTTTGCTCACCTGGGCATTGAGGTCACCGGTGCCAAGCGCTTCACCCGGACGGATGACCGGACGAACAGCCACGCCCGGCAAGTCGGAGAGCACCAATATGCTGCGCTCCAGGCGCTCACGCTCGATCACGTCGCCCGGCTGCAAGTCATCCAGGAACGGCTGCGCCTGGGCGGCCAGTTTTGCATCGTCGTTGACGGCGGTGACTTTGCCATAGCGGCCTTCGACGACGGCGATGGTCAGCTCGCCTTTTTCCATGCGTTGTGCCGGCAGGTAGGCGCGGGCGAAGGGGTAGCCTTGCTCGCGGTAGTAAAGCGTGACCTGCCGGGCCACTTCGCGCAGCGCATCCAGATCAAGGGCCTGACCGATGGCCGGGGCAACGACGCGTTGCAGGCTGGCCTCGTCGATGCGGGTGTTGTCGGTGAAGCGCACGGCGTTGAGCTGGACTTTGGCGCCGCCGACTTTTTCCTGTGCCGGCTGTGGTGCCTCGACATCCAGGCGAATGCTTTGCGGCAGCTCCTGCTGCGGAATCGGCAGTTCCTGCAGGATTCGGCCGGCGTCGGGAATCGGGCGTGCCGGCAGGGTCGCCGCCCAGGCCGGAGAAGTGGACAACAACGCCAGACCGGCGGCGCAGGACATCAGTTTGTTATGCATTGGATCAATCTCGAAAAATTCGGCTTGCCTGAGCCCATGACCACGTCCGCGGACGTGGCCAGGGGGCTCCTTCAAATGAAAAGGTGGATTTCAGGGTTCAGGGACGCATGGCCAGGCTTGGCAAGCGCACACCGCCACGCACGACGAACACGGTCTGCGGCGGATAGGCCGCACACGCGCCGCCGGCGGATACCCCGCCGTCGGAGCAGACGTTCCCGGCCAGTTCCCGCTCGCTGGCGGTGTCCTCGGCCTGGGCGGCCGAACCGCTATCGCCCGCATTGCTCTTCGCCCGAGTACCGCCCTGGTCCACCAGCAGAAGACCGCCGTCCTCGACGCCGTAGTCAGACCAGTCAGCCGGTTTCGGCTGGGCCGGATCGAGCTCCGGGGCATGCGGCGAATTCTGCTGCGCGCCAACGCGGGTTGCAAAGGCGACGCTCTGCCGGACGGCCTCATAGTCAATGGAGGAGGTCACGGTGAGGTTGGCGTTGGCCGGATTGCTGACGATCAGGTAACCCAGGTCAGCCAGCCCACCGATGTTGATCAGGTGCGAGCCCGGGCCGGAAGTCCCCACCGAGTACAGCGGGTTGCCGAGCATCTGCTTGGTGTCGCCGTTCCACAGACCGTTGGCGTCATAACCGCCGATACCGCCGCCGTCGAAGGTGGTGCTGCCGTCGAACACCTTGGTCTGGGTGGTCGTACCGTTGGTTGAAACCACCAGGGCCGGTTGCTCGCGGTACACGGCATGCACGCCGCTGTTGCCCAACGCCCTGCCGAAGTTGCTCTGCTGCTCGTCGCTGTTGTAGCGGAAATTGCCGCTGCCATTGCCGACCACATCGACCATCCGGGTGCTACCGGCAAGGCTGCCGGTGTAGATCACCGCCCGGCCACCAACGCCGGTAGACACCGTCACGCCGGCATCAGCCTTCACATCACCGCCCGCGGCCACGCCCGCCGAAGCCGATTGACCGGCGTTGAGCACGATCGCATTGGAAGCGTTACTGGTGGTGCTGACGTTCTCGGCCAGGGTGATGTTGCCGGTCGTCGTTACGACCTGGACCTTGCCAGAGTTGCCGATGCCGACGATCTGGTCCAGCTGGGTGCCGTCCAGTGCCGTCTCGGTCAACCTGCCGACGATGACGTCGCTGCGGTTGACGAAGTTGACGTCCTTCGCTCGGCTGGCGATATCGCCGACCCAGTTGCTGGCATTGCGCAGGTCGAAATCACCACCCTTGAGCGCCAGGCCATCGGCGGTGATATTGCCGTTGGCATCCTGGGTGGTCTTGCCGCCGATGTTCAAGAACACATTGCCGCTGGTGGCCAGCCCTTCGTTGATCGCCAGATCGCCTTGGGTGCCGATGCTGACGTCGCCGCTGTTGTTCACTCCAGTCGTGGTTTTGACCAGATTGCCGTTGCCATCGGTTTCAGTCAGCGTGCCGACCTTCAGATTGCCGGTGTTATTGAACGCGACCTTGCCCGCCTCACTGGCGATATCGCCGACCACGTTGCCGTTGTTGCGCAACTCGAAATCGCCACCGTTGAGAGCCAAACCATCGGCAGTGATGTTGCCGTTGCCGTCCTGGGTGGTCTTGCCGCCGATGTTGAGGAACACGTTGCCGCTGGTCACCAGCCCTTCGTTAATTGCCAGATCACCTTGGGTGCCGATGCTCACGTCGCCGCTGTTGTTCACGCCAGTCGTGGTCTTGACCACGTTGCCGCTGCCATCGGTTTCAGTCAGCGTGCCGACCTTCAGGTTGCCGGTGTTGTTGAACGCAACCTTGCCCGCCTCGCTGGCGATATCACCCACTACGTTGCCGTTGTTGCGCAACTCGAAGTCACCGCCGTTGAGGGCGAGGCCGTCGGCAGTGATGTTGCCGTTACTGTCCTGCGTGGTCTTTCCGTCGACGTTGAGGAACACGTTGCCGCTGGTGGCGAGCCCTTCGTTGATTGCCAGATTGCCTTGGGTGCCGATGCTGACATCACCCGTGTTGTTCACGCCGGTGAGGCTGGTCTGCGTGCCGTCGGCATGGGTCGCGGTCAGCGTGCCCACCTTGAGGTCGCCGCTGTTGTTGAAGCGGACTTTGCCCGCCTCGCTGGCGATATCGCCAATCACGTTGCCCGAATTGTTCAACGCGTAGTTGCCGCCCAGCAGTACCAGGCCGCTGGCATCCAGCTTGGCCCCGACGTCGCTGGACTGGGTGGTGTTGCCCCCTACTTCCAGGGTGATGATGTCGTCGGCACGGGTTTCGCCATTGTTGGCGTCATCCCGTGGGCCGTTATCAATGGTGATGCCTTTGGCCAGCGTCAGGTCGTGATCGGTTTTCAGGGTGACCGCCTCATCGGAGGTGATCCCCACGGTACCGTCCACGACGCCCACCGTCAGGTCGCCGTTGCCGGCGAATTTCAGGCTGCCGACATCCGCGGCGATGACACTCACGTCATGCCCGCCCTTGCCCAGGTTGAAGTCACCTTCGCCGCGCAAGGCCAGTTCGTCCGCAGTGATGGTCGCGCCAGTTGCCTGGGTCGCGCCTTTGCCCGCGTCGACGCTCAGGGTCAGGCCCTTGCCGGTGGCGCCGTCCTCATCGCTGCCTTCGGGGTCCTTGAGCGCCAGATTGCCCAGCAGGTCCAGGACGCCGTTGGCGACCAGGGCCAGGTCGTCCTTGAAGGTCGCGCCTTCATCGTCGACGGTGATGTTGCGCGTCTTGTCGTTACCGATGACGACCTTGTCGAAGCCATCCTGGATATTCGCCAAGTCAGCGTCGGACAGCACCAACGGATCGTTAGGCCCGGTCACTTCCGGATCATCGCTGCCGCCCAGGTGGATATCCAGGCCATCGGTCTTCTGCTGCAGGGTGAGGCTGCCGCCACCGGAGACGCTCGCAGCGAGGTCGATTTCGTCGGCGGTCAGGCTGGTATCGCCCTGGGTGACCAAGGCCTGGCCGACGGTGAGGGTGTCGGAGACAAGGTTCAGGTCGCCGGTCTGGGTCATGCCGGCAACCGGTACGCCTTGCGGGTTTGCCGGAGTCTGGCTGTCGGGAATGGTCACAACGCCAACGGTCAGGTCATCGACATCGGCAAAGCTGACCGTGCCGGTGTTGCTGGCGATGGTATTGACGTCGTTGCCGGCGTTGTCCAGGTCCTGGACGGCACCGTTACCCAACAGCACCAGGCCATCGGCAATAATGGCGCCGCCAGCGGTCTGGTCGATCTTGCCGCCATTGCTTTGCAAGGCCAGCACCGGAGCCGGCTTGTTGTCGTCGTTACCGGTGCCCGGTGCATCCGCCACGGTCAGTTGGTCATTGATATGGATGTTGCCGGTACCGGCATCGAGGATCAGGCTGTCGTTGAAGCGGGTTTGCTCGATGACGTTGATGTCACCGGTCATGTCCGCGCCGCCGATCTTGACGGAGGTGAACCCATCGCCCAATGCGCCGATGTCGGTGCCGGTCAGCTCCAACGCTCCGGGGGCATCGCCGGTGCTGCCGCCCACGGCGATGTCTTTGCTCGGGGTGTTGGTTTCCAGAGCGATGCTGCCGTTGCCGGTAACGCTGCCAACGCCACCGTTGAAGTTGATATCGTCCGCCTTGATGGACAGGTTGTTGTCGGTGCTGTTGAGGCTGCCGTTGAACGTGATCGAACTGCCCTGCAGGCCCTTGCTGCCGGAGGTGTTGGTCTTGATGTTGTCGACGTACAACGAGCCGCCGACCTGCTTGCCGGCGGTCTGGTCGAAGCTGCCGGAAACGAAGACGAACTTGTATGTGCCAGCCCTATCAGCCGTTGCCGTGCGGGTTTGCCAATTCACCGCGCCGGTACCGTTACCCGTTTCGTTCAGGATGATCTGGTATTCGCCGGTGTTGACGTTCAACAGATAGCCGAAGACATCGTAGGTGTCGCCGCCCGCGACCGGTTTGTAATCAAAACTGACCGCTTCCCCTGCCGCCAGCGAAACCGTGCCCTCGCTCACGACCGAAGGGCCGCGCATGATGCAGCCGGCGGGCGCGTTGAGGCAGTTGGAATTGTTCTCTGTACCCAGCAGCAGCGCAGCGCCGCCGTCCTTGCCCTGGCCAGCGGCGGCAACCGGGGTGAGCGGTTTGTAGTTCATGTCGCCCTGGTCGCCAGGCGAAACACTCGGCGCATTGCCGTTGGTTGGCGAGGTGGTCGGGAGCGTCGGGTCATCCGGCGATACCACGCCGTCGACCACGGTGACGCCGGTGAAGAACTGGGCGATGGACGTCTGCCAGCCGACCAGGCCGTTTTCGAAGTCGGCGTTCAGGAACTGCGAAGTGCCCAGCTCGACGGCGCCGGTGTAGACCTGCTCGCCGCTGGTGAAGACTTTCGCGCCGTTGATATAGGTTTTGCCGGCGCCGCTGGTGGTCGCGTACAGCGAGCCCAACGCGCTGTTACCGCCGACCATGTCGCTGAAGATGATCGAACCTGAACCGGCATCGACACGCAGTTGGCGGTTGTTGGCTACCGCGTCGGAGTCCACCACGCCGGCAAACACGACGTTGCCGCCGTTGCTTTTCAGGCTCACATCGGTGTTGAGCGCGACTTTGCCGTTGAGAATCAACGCGAGGCTGTTGCCATTGCCGGCGCCACTGGCGTCGATATCACCGTTGAGGAAAATATTGCCGAAGACGTAGCGGCCGGTTCCGCCGTCGTTGTGCCCGGACTGCAAGGTCAGCGTCCGCTCGCCGCTGATGCTCGACGGGGTGTAGTCGCCATTCCAGTGGATGCTGTTGTCAGCCTTGATCGCCACATCGGTGCCGCCGGCCAGGGCCGTATCGATCGCGTTGAAGCCAACCGTGGCTTCTGTCCCGTTGGCGCCGCCGGTCAACCCTCCGTTACCCGGCCCCACCGTGACGCTGTCCGGGTCTAGCAACCACAAGCCGCCCTTGCCGTTTTTAGCCGAAGCATCGGCCGCCTTGCTCACCGCCAGCTTCGCACCGCTGGTCTCGATCTTGCCGCCGTCGCCGCCCTTGGCGCCGCCGGTGGCTTTCAGGGTGCCGTCCACGCGGGTCACGCTGCCCGGCCTCTTGACATCCGACCAGGCCACCACGGTACCGCCCTTGCCGTTGTCGGTGGCCGATGCGTCGAGCACGGCACCTGCGGCGATGGTGGTCTGGCTGGCCTGTTTGATCGACGGGTCCTTGCCTTGCCAGCTGCCGCCCACATTGATTTCGCCGCCACCCTTGGCGCCGGTGGCGTCGAGCACGGCGCCTGCCTTGATCGCCACGCGCTCGCCAGTCACGACGATCTTGCCGCCCTTGGCGGTGTCGGAGGACACATCGATACGCCCAGCGACTTGCACATCGCCATGGTCACCCATCAGCGTGACCAGACCGTTTTCACCGATGTCCAGGGAGCGTGCTTCGATCAACCCGGTGTTGTTGATGACGGTGCTTGCGAGGGTTTCCGCCGCACGGGCGGTCAGCAGGATGCGCCCGGCATCGGCACGAATGGCGCCGCCGTTTTCGATCAACGCTTGAAGCGCGCCTTCTTTCACTTCCAGTTGCACCGGCCCGCCCAGGTCGAGCGTCACGACACTGCCGGCGCCGAGCAGGACATTGCCCTTGTGCGCGGTGATATTGCCTTCGTTGACGATTTTTGCGGCGATCAAGGCAACGGTGCCGCCTTGCGCTGCATTGATGTTGCCCTGGTTGACCACCGAGGCGGCACTGTTGCCACTGAAACGGTAGTTGCCAGCGAGAAAATCTTCGGTGCTCAAGTTGAGCGTGGAGGCCACCAGGCCGCCCACATCAACCTGTGCGCCGGGGGTAAACAGTACGCCGTTGGGGTTGACCAGGAACACCTGGCCGTTGGCTTTCAGCGCGCCCTGGATTACCGATACATCCGAGCCCAGCACACGGTTCAAGGCGACCGACGCCTTGCCAGGCTGGACGAATTCGACGGTGTTGCCTTTGCCGATGGAAAAGCCCTGCCAGTCGATCGCGAGCTTGTCGCTGCCCTGGTGAATGGCCATGTTGTTGCCATTCTGCTGAATGCTGCCGTTACCCGCGACGATGTTGCCGCCGGTGGGCAACGCTCCCGCCGCCGCTACCGAGGCGAAAAGTCCGCCGCCCACGCCGATGACGAGGCTGAGCGAGGTACGGCTTTTATCCTTGCCGTGGCTCTTGACCAACTCGGATGCCACCTGCCATGCGCCCATCACGGCATTCCAGACGACTCGGTAAACTCTGTTCATTTTTGTTCACTCATCCTTAATACGGCGGGCCGTGCCATGACGACCAGGCGGTTCGCTGTCGACAAATCAAATGGAAAAACCGCCTCCGGACGGATGACGGCTCGAAAATCCCACAGTGCTCCGCGCCATCATCTCTGCCGCCTGCGGAGCGCACCTTTGCTTGAGCGCCCGCGGCTTTTGATTGAAGGGATCGAGTGAACTTTTTTTCACAAAGGGTGGGTAAAGTGCGCTGGAAGGAGGCTGGTCGCCTCGTCGTGGGCGACCTATGCTGAGGCGGTCCCACTTCGACAGGCAGACGTTGATGATCCGATGCAAGCGCGCCTACGAAACCGCCAGCGCCGAGGACGGCGTGCGGGTTCTGGTTGATCGCCTATGGCCGCGTAATTGCCGCAAGGATGCGCTGGCGATCGATACATGGCTGCCAGAAGTTGGGCCTTCTCATGAATTGCGCAAGGCGTTCAAGGCGGGGGCGGTTTCGTTTGCCGAGTTCGATGTGGCGTATCGACGAGAGCTGGCGGCCCGGCCGGAACATTGGTGGAAGTTGGTGGATATCGCCAGGGACGGGACGCTGACGTTGGTGTATGCGGCCAAGTCGCCGGTTGAGAATAATGCAGTGGTGCTGGCGCGGTGGCTGGAGGACGAGGTGGAGAAGCGGGCGGATTCGAGTTCGCCGGTTTGTTATCTGGGGGAGTTTCCGGGGCGTTGAGTGGGCCGGGTTGGGGCTGCTGCGCAGCCAAGCGGGAGCAAGCTCCCTCGCCACGGGGTCGGTGGCTGTCCTTGTCACCTGTGGGAGCGAGCTTGCTCGCGATGGCGGTAAACCAGCCGCCATTCAGGTTGCCTGTCCTGCCCCTATCGCGAGCAAGCTCGCTCCCACAGTAGTCTGTGCTCGACCAATCAATCAAAATCGGCTTATTGGTTTGCTTGAGGTTGGTGGTGTGCAGCTGGGATACGCAGAGAAACCATAAGGAAACAGACGTGATGGCAGCTCGTTTTGATCCATTGGTTCATATCGATTGGAAAACACCGGGCAGCGACTTGCTCGGGCTGTTGCAGCATTACTATCCCGACGTCGGTGTGTTTGCCGGCCCGGGGTTCGAGGCGTTGTTGGATGAGCTGTCCAACGAGATGCCCGAGGTCTGCTTCGAGGCGTTGGCACCGGTGTTGGCGGGTCAGGGTTATGACTTGTGGAACCTGGATGCCGGTGGCGATGACTATCGGCCGGTGATTTTTCCTTCCGATCAGCGTGAGGCGTTTGCCCAGCATTGGCAAAGCCCTCGCGGGGAGCCAAGGTTCACGGCGACGTTGATCGAGCCATCTGCGGTAAAAGCACCCAAGCCGGCCAAACCCAAGCGCGGCAAAGTCAAGTGGTTGCAGGAAGTCCATGACTATCCAGGCCCCACCTATGTGCATGAATACAACTACCGCAACGGCTGGGCCGCGATTACAGAGCAGGACGAAAACCGTTGGCTGTGCTTCCTGATCGACTACAACCAATGGCCGCCCGCCGAGCAGGACATGCTCGATCAGCGCACCGATGGCGTGGACGGCGCCGATCTGCGGCTGATCGACGCCAACGCCCAGCGCAGCCTGTGGAGGCGCCAGATCAAACACGGCGATTACAGTGCGGATGATCGGTTCAAATACGAGGTCCTCCGGGGCGATGCCATCAAGGATTTCGGCCCTGCCGAAATGCAATGGCAGGCATTCGAAGAGCCTTGTGTCGTGATGGATGAGGAGATTTTCGAACGTCAGCGCATTTACCAGCCCGAGCATCTGACGCGAATCTGGCGGATCACGGGGGACAGCAGCGAGGTGATCTTCGAGGATTCGGAGGAGCTGACAATCCTGCCCATCGGCCCCCGTCGCTTGCTGTTCATGCAGCACAACGGGAAGCGCTGCTGGGTCTGGAACCTGGACCCGCCGCACCAGGCCGTCCCCGCCAAACCGATGCCAGCCGAAGCCTACAAGCTGCGGCCAGCCACGGCGTATCTGGGCGGTGACGAGATTCTGCTGTTCAGCGAAGGCGCGCGGCAGAACCTCGAGCACGCGGGGTATCAGGAGACGGTGTTGCTGGCGTGGCGCTTCAACTTCATCACCGGCGCCAAGACCCAGGCGACGCTGGACGGCTTCGGCAGTGAGCTGCGCCAGGACACCCGCCTGCTGGTCACCCAGCCCAAGCAGGTGATCACATTGCGCACGTTTCATGGACAACTACACGTCGCGCGTGGGCATGGCGACTGGTGGGTTTGGAGCTATCGCGCCAATACTTTCGGCACACACACGCTGGCGTGGTTGTGGAACCAACGGAGCAACCAGGTGCTTAAGCTGACGTCCAAGGACCTGCCGCGGATCAAACCGGAGATTCGTTATGTGCCGGCGCAGGATCGGTATCTGGCGTTCGAGACGGAGTTTGTGGCGCGCTTGCCGGTATTCAGCGACATGGTCGAGGCTAAGGGTTGCGAAGTGTTGAGCTTCGAGTGAGCCACCGCTGCCGCACCGCGATCCGTTGAACCACATCAATCCCGTGGCGAGGGAGCTTGCTCCCGCTCGGCTGCGCAGCAGTCGCAAACCTGCCGACGTTTTTTTCCTGACACACCGCCAGGGGGCTGCTGCGCACCCCAGCGGGAGCAAGCTCCCTCGCCACGGGGGATAATGTGCTGCCAAGCAACCTGCGAAACCCGCGCGCCGGTGCGACCGGCCAGACATATGCCGCAACGGTCCTTGCATTGCCGGTCATGGAGCGCCTCACCAGAATGGCCCGCCTACTTGAAACGCAAAGGAACGCAATGCGCTTGATAAGGTAGGGGGAAAAAGGCTTTGAGTCGACCGTGGCTGCCGATGTTGCCGCGCTTACGGTCGAAAGCGCGCTGATGAACGGCTTCACCGTCTATGGGCCGGATCAGTTTCGAATACATTCGAGAATCCACGGAGGCATCGATATCGTCAAGGCCGTCAGGAACGGCGACTTGTTATTGGTGAGCATGGCGTTCGTCGGCTCGGGCGCTGGTTCGATGCCGCGCCAGAAACCGGAGCCTGAACCGGTTCGCAGGCGCCCGGAACGATGGCCGCAGCCCAAGCCACGCGAAGACCTGGTGTTTGCCAAATCCTGCAGCGCGGAAAACTGGTGCAACACAGGCGCCGGCACCGCCCGCGAACCGGCCTCGAATTTCGGCCGGATCATGGTGGCGGGCGCCATGCTCATGCCCTCGGCGAGTACCGCCATTGCCTCGGCCCTTGGCGCTGACCTGGCGCTGGGTCGCATCGCCGGCGGCGGGATCATGCAACAGCGCCTGACCTGGGCGCTACGCGGCGCCGGCGGCCCAGCCAGCGTCTTCGTCCTGGGCATGCTCCCGGCCAAGATGAACGACGGCACGCTGTACACCGATGACCAGCTACGCCGCCTGAGCCACGCCACCACCCGCGTGCGCTTCCAATTGCGCCGCGATGCCGAAGGCGTGCTACAGGTATACGGTATCCACAGCGGCCCGTCCGGCGACGACTCGGTGCGCACCGCGCAGGTGACCTGGAACGCCGACCAGACCGCCATGGAAGCCAAGCTCAACGACATCACCCTTATCTGGACGCCCCAGGAGACCCCGCATGGCTCGCTTCCACCGCTGACCTATCCGGAGGATATTGGCAAACAGCTGGACACGATCTTCGTCCATCCGATAGCGGAGGATGTCGACAGCCAGATTGATGGACTGCCGGGGGAAGACATCACGGCCGAAGACTGGATTCTGGTGTTTCCGGCGGATACGGGGCTGAAGTCGCTTTATGTGGTGTTTACCCGGCCTTTTGGTGGGGATCATAGTTATCATCCTGCTCCGAAATTGCTGGCTGCTTTTCCTGATGCTAAACGAGCGAAGAAAATGTCTAGTGTCCAGGGTGGAGGTCAGAAAAGGAGTCGTTGGAAAGACCGTAAAGGCAGGATTTATGAATGGGATTATGAAAATGGAAGAATTGAACTCTACGACAAACAGGGATCGCATCTAGGCGAATTCAACCCCGATACGGGCGAACGCACAAAAGACGCCGAGCCAGGACGAACCACCCCGAAGTGAAGGAGTCGAGCAGTGTATTTAGAAATTACCGGTTTTTTTTCAGAAGACCACGAGGACGATTTTATTCAGTTCGAACTCGACGTGGACTCCAAGTTTGAGCCAGCGATCATGGCTATTTTGGGCTGGGAGAGCTTGGCAGACGAGGTCGTCGGCGAATTGCCCTTAAGCATTGCGCAGGTTCGACAAATAGAACGCGTAATACAGCAACCACTACCTGAAAATCTCGACTTGTTTATCGGGGTACGGGCATAACATTGGGGCTGCTACGCAGCCCAGCGGGAGCAAGCTCCCTCGCCACGATGATGTGCTGGTTAGATCTGCGACAACCCGCGAAACCCGCGCGCGGCGTAATACGACTGCAAGCAATGTGGCAGATAAATACCCGCCATAACGCCATTTCCCAAACAACGTCCCGCCCAGCGCACGGATTAATAAGGAGCGATTATGCATTTGTGTATAAGTGGTTTTTTAATAGACAGTGAGAAAGATGACTCAATTAAATTCGAATTTGTTCCTGACAAAAAATTTAACGATCAAATCGTGCAGCTCTTAGGCCATAAGGATTTTTACGCCATGCCCGCAGGGGAATGGTTGCTTGCGGTGGAACAGGCAGATCAAATATCAGAGCTCATTGGATATTCGTTACCAACAGAATTAAAGCTGTACATCGGAGTCGAGGCCTAGCTCGAAATGGAAGTGGTTCGACAAACAGAGGAAGTTATTTGCCAAACATTGCCTGAAACCTGGACCTTTTTATCGGAATAAGAGCGTAACCCAAGAGCAGCGAAGAGGCGGACGATACATACGAGGTGGAACCTTGAAATACATTGTTGAGGCTTTTGACAGATCGAGCGAGTTCCTGGCTTTTGAGGTTGAGCTCCCCGAAAACTGCGACGTACGACTGAAACAAATCATGGGATGGACGGCGCCCCAGCGTGGCGATGAAGGTTATGACCTGAGCCCTAGCCAAGCCGCGGCTATTGAAGTACTAGTCGGCAAACCATTTTACGACCACGATCATATCTTCCAGCTCACCTGCAACATTGATTGAGGAGATACGTACCGAGTGAATTGAGAAATAGGAGCTCTATGTACATATCTATCAGTGGATTCTTACCGGACGAGGAAGAAGATGATTCGCTTCAATTCGATCTCGATTTGGATGAATCCTTCAACGGTCAAATCGTGCAGCTTTTAGGCCATGGAAGTCTTAACGCAATGGCTAAAGGGGAATGGCTGCTGACGAATGAACAGGTCACAGAAATTTCTAAAATTATCGGCGTACCTCTCCCAACAAATCTGGATTTGTTTATTGGTGTCCTAGCCTAGCTGGCGTCCAGCTACCGCACCGCCTCCCCCTGTGGATAAACATCACTGACATTCAGCGATAACTGCGCAGCCACTTCGTAGCCATCGGCCTTGGTGAAGTTCAACTGGAATTCCTGGTACGCCGGGCCCTTGGTCCAGCGGTTGACTTGCAGGTCCTGATACCGGGAGCTTTCTCCCGGCGCAAGCTGGCCGAACTGTGGATAACCCGCGTCGGCAAAAATCCTGTCTGCATCGAACCAGTCCAGTTCTTTTCCGAGACTCACCGCGGGTCCCACCGCCGCCCACGCCTCTGGCGTGACTTTCTGGCCAACGTCCAGGAAGAGCACTTTGCTTTCTTTCGCAGCGATCAGGAATGGCAAGGTCATCGGCATTCCCGTGGAATCGAGCAGCTTGGATTTCATGCCGATGTACTGCCCGCCGCCCTCCTCTCGGCGCTCCCATATTCGCCAGTCAATGACGCTTTCCGGATTGAAGCTGTTGTTGGTGAGGATGATCTTGTAACGCTGTTTGAAGAGCACCGGGAAGTCGGCGTGGGGCTTGAAGAACGAGATTTTGTCGTGTTCAGCACCGACACGGACGATGATCGGCGTCTTTCGACTGGCGATGCCGTCCTGGTATTGCTGGTAGCTGAAGAACGCGGACGCGATGGAGACGACCAAGGCGAGTGTTGCAATGACATCCGTTCGGGTGAGGGTCTTGAACCATTTGATCATGGGTGGCTTATCCAACACTGAGTGAAGTCCATCGCCTATTTCCCCCGACCACTGCTGCGCGCCGCTGTGGCCGCACGCTCCAGCGCTTCGCTGAAGACTCGCTGCTGGTCGTCGTCGAACTGCGCCAGGAACAATTCGTCCACCGCCTCTTCGTAGATTTTCCACATTTTCTTGCGCAGCACTTTCCCGCTCTCGGTGATGGCGGCGTACGCCCCTCGGCCGTCATCGCTGGCGCGGCTGCGGGTGACCAGGCCTTCCGCCTCCAGGCGGTCCACCAGGCGGGTGAGGTTGTAGCGCTCGATGGCCATGACATCGGCCAGTTCGCTCATCCGCCGGGCGCCGTCGGGGCCGCTTTCCAGGCCCCATAACGCGTCGTACCAGGCGTAGGCCGGCAGCCCGGCGGCCGCCAGCCGACGCTCGATTTCGCGGATCAGGCAACGGTGGGCCCTGACGAATCTGAACCAGGTATCCGGCTCGCTGGATGACATGCAGCACCTTTCTCAAGAAATCGATTTAGTTGCAATTGTAGCGCGCGGCAGGCTAAGTTCTGGCACATAGTTGCAAGTGCAACTACAAAATTCTCGAAGGTTGGCGTCGACCCACGCCCCTTAGTCAGGCACCAAACGACTCGGTGCTGCTGCACTGTCCAGGAGACGACAACGATGGCACAACAATCCATGTTTCTCGACGAGGATCCACAAGAGACTCGCGAATGGCTCGAATCCATTGAATCGGTGGCGAGTGTCGAAGGGCGCTCTCGTGCCCACTACCTGATCGATCAGATGCTTGATTTCGACGCCAACCGCCACGGTGATTTCTACGGGCGCGTGACGACGCCCTACGTCAATACCATCCCGGCCGACCGCCAGCAGCCCTACCCCGGCGACCTGGCCGTGGAGCGCCGGATCAATGCCTATATCCGCTGGAACGCGCTGGCCATGGTGCTGCGCGCCGGCAAACATTCGAACGTCGGCGGGCACATCGCCTCCTACGCGTCGGCGGCGGTTTTGTATGACGTTGGCTTCGAGCATTTTTTCCGTGGTCGCACCGAGCAGTTCGCCGGTGACATGGTGTACATCCAGGGCCACTCGTCACCGGGCATCTATGCACGCGCCTATCTGGAAGGACGCCTGAGCGAAGAACAGTTGGATAACTTTCGCCGCGAGACCGACCGCGACGGCGTTTCGTCCTATCCGCATCCACGGCTGATGCCTGACTTCTGGCAGTTCCCGACAGTGTCCATGGGGCTGGGGCCTATCACGGCCGCGTATCAGGCCCGGTTCATGCGCTACCTGGAAGATCGCGGCCTGAAGGAGCACCAGGGCCGCAAGGTTTGGGCGTTTCTCGGTGATGGTGAAATGGACCAGCCGGAATCCCTGGCGGCGATTTCCCTGGCGGGCCGGGAGAAGCTCGACAACATCATCTTTGTCGTCAACTGCAACCTGCAACGCCTGGACGGCCCGGTGCGTGGCAACAGCAAGGTGATCCAGGAATTCGAAAGCCTGTACCGGGCGGCCGGCTGGAATGTGATCAAGGTGATCTGGGGCAGCGGCTGGGATGCCCTGCTCGAGAAGGACAAGAGCGGCCTGCTGCGCCAGCGGATGATGGAGTGCGTGGACGGCGATTATCAGAACTACAAATCCCAGAACGGCGCCTATGTGCGCGAGCACTTCTTCGGCAAGTATCCAGAGCTGCTGGAGCTGGTCAGCGACCTGAGCGACGACGATATCTGGAAGCTGTCTCGCGGCGGCCACGACCCGGAAAAAGTCCACAACGCCTATGCCGCCGCCATGCGCCACACCGGCGGGCCGACCGTGATCCTGGCCAAGACCGTGAAGGGTTTCGGCATGGGCGAAGCCGGCGAAGGCCAGAACATCAACCACCAGCTCAAGAAAATGGGCGACGACGCGGTCAAGGCGTTCCGTGATCGGTTCGGTCTGGAACTCAGCGATGACCAGCTGGGCGACATGCCTTACCTCAAGCCGGCCGCGGACAGCGTCGAGGCGCTGTACCTGCAAGCCAGGCGCAGCCAGTTGGGCGGCTATATCCCGGCCCGTTTTAATGCCGTGGCGCCGTTGCAGGTCCCGCCTTTGTCGTCGCTGGATACACAACTCAAAGGCACTGGCGAACGGGCGATCTCTACCACCATGGCGTTCGTGCGCATCCTCGGCACGCTGCTCAAGGATCCGAACATCGGCAAGCTGATCGTGCCCATTGTCCCGGACGAATCACGGACCTTCGGCATGGAAAGCCTGTTCCGCCAGATCGGTATCCATTCCCACGTCGGCCAGTTGTATACGCCGCAAGACGCCAGCCAGTTGAGCTATTACAAGGAAGCCCGGGACGGCCAGATCATGCAGGAGGGGCTAAACGAGTCCGGCGGGATTTCTTCATGGATCGCCGCGAGTACGTCCTACAGCACCCACGGCGTGATGACGGTGCCCTTCTACATCTTTTATTCGATGTTCGGCTTCCAGCGCGTCGGCGACCTCGCCTGGGCCGCCGGTGACGCCCGGGCTCGCGGCTTCCTGCTCGGCGCCACCTCCGGCAGGACCACGCTGATGGGCGAAGGCCTGCAACATGACGACGGCCACAGCCATGTGCTGTCCTCGACCATCCCCTGCTGCGTGTCCTACGACCCGACCTACGCCTATGAATTGGCCGTGATCATCCAGGACGGCATGCGGCGGATGTATGCCGAAAACGAAGACATCTTCTATTACATCACCGTACTCAACGAAAACTACGCCCACCCCGCAATGCCCGAAGGTGTCGAGCAAGGCATTCTCAAGGGCATGTATCGGCTCTCGGCGCCTGAAAAGCCTGTCGAAGGCAAGCATGTCCAACTGATGGGCTGCGGTTCGATTCTTCAGGAAGTGGTCGCGGCGGCGCAGTTGCTGGAGCAGGACTTCGGCGTCAGCAGCGAAGTCTGGAGCGTAACCAGCCTGACCGAACTGCGTCGCGACGGCCAGGAAGCCGAACGCTGGAACCTGCTGCATCCCGAGCACGCGCCGCGTATCGGTTATGTGGAAAGTTGCCTGCAGGACAAACAGGGGCCGGTGGTGGTCGCGACTGACTATATGAAGATATTCGCCGACCAGATCCGCCCGTTCGCACCCAATCGACGCTTCGTAGCCCTCGGCACCGACGGTTTCGGCCAATCGGATACCCGTGAGTCATTGCGCAGGTTTTTCGAAGTGGATCGTCACTTCATCGCACTGGCGGCGTTGAAGGCCTTGGCCGATGACGGGAAAATTCCCCGGGAAAAAGTAGCGGAGGCAATCAGGCTCTACGGTATCGATCCGCAAAAGCAGAACCCTGCGAAGGTTTGATTCTGAGCCGCATGGCGGTGACCGTCGGGCACAACCATGCACATTGACCAACGTTGTGGGAGCGAGCCTGCTCGCGAAATCGGTCTGTTAGTCAGCGCAGAGGTTGATGTGGATTCCGTGGCGAGGGAGCTTGCTCCCGCTCGGCTGCGCAGCAGTCGCAAAAAAAAGCGGGGGCCGCTTCGCAGCCCAGCGGGAGCAAGCTCCCTCGCCACATCAGCCCCCCGCCGCTGCAGAGAAGCACTCCATGCGGGCTTGTTCGCGAGCAGGCTCGCTCCCACAGTGGTGCGCGGTTACGGCGCCTTCGACTCCACCACACCCCGGACCCGCTGCTGCATGTTGATCAGATGCAACCGCATCGACGCCCGCGCCGCTTCGCCGTCCCGTCGCGCCAATGCCGCGTAGATCTGCTCGCGTTCACGCACCACCAATGCTCGATTTTCAGTTGCCATCGCTGGCAGCGCCTGCTGGACCACGGCGATCAGGGTATTGCCGACGTGCGCCATCGCGTCGATAAAAAAGCTGTTGCCGGTGCATTGGGCAATCTGCCGATGAAATTCGAAATCCATCCGGGCGCTGTTGTCGTCCGTTGCGTCGGCGGCATTCGCCGCATCCAGCGCTTCGCGTATTGCCAGCAACTGCTCCGGCGTGGCGCGTTGCGCAGCGATGCCGGCCGCTTCCACTTCCAGGCTCAGGCGCAGTTCGATGACGGCCAGCGCGTCATGGGCGCCGCCCTTGATGTGCTTGCCGCCCTGGAAATCACCCGGGCGCGCGGTGTCGACGACGAAGGTGCCGATGCCATGGCGCGTCTCGACCAAGCCTTCGGCCTGCAGCCGCGACATGGCTTCGCGGACCACGGTCCGACTGACGCCGCGCTCCTTGATGATCACCTGTTCGGTCGGCAGTTTGCTGCCCGCCGGCAGCTCGCCTGCGAGTATCTGCTGCGTCAGGTCGACCACCAGTTGCTGAGTCATGCTCAGGCGTCGATCGGTTGTGACACGCTCCATTGCACCTATCCATCAAGCCAGACGATCGCGGCATTATAGCCGCGACCTTGGGCCAAAACTCACTATAATGCCCGCTGATCACACTAGAGCACGCCGATGACGGACCAAGCGTTATCTCCATTGAACAAGCCGCGCCGCCTGGCCGAAACACTGGTCGACCGTTTTGCCCAGCGCATGCGCGACGGCATTCTGAAATGCGGCGAAAAGCTCCCCACCGAAGTGCACATCATGGAAGCCGAGGGCGTCAGCCGTTCGGTGGTGCGCGAGGCGCTGTCGCGCCTGCAGGCGGCGGGGTTGGTCGAGACCCGCCATGGGGTCGGTACGTTTGTCCTGGATATGCCGGCGCCGGAGGGGTTCACCCTCGGGCCGGCGACGATTGCGACGTTGTCGGACGTACTCAATTTGCTGGAGTTTCGCCTGAGCCTGGAAGTGCAGGCCGCCGGCATGGCCGCCGAACGCGCCACGCCCGAAGCCCTGGCCGAACTGGCCCAGGCGCTGGAGGCGTTGCTGCAAGGGCCGGAAAAATCCGGCACCACGATCAACGCCGATTTCCAGTTCCATCTGAAAATCGCCAAGGCGGCCGGCAATTACTACCTGATCGACATCATGAAGCACCTGGGTACAAAGCTGATCCCGCGCACCCGGATGAACTCCGCCTACTCCGGGCAAAGTGATCGCAGCGCCTACCTGCAGGGGATCAACGCCGAACACCAGCAGATTTTCGATGCCATCGCCAGCCGCAATGCCGACGCGGCGCGGGCGGCCATGTACCTGCACTTGAGCAACAGCCGCATGCGCCTGTGTGAAACCCAACAACGCCAGGCGTTCTACAACGAATAACCTTTGTTCCCTGTGGGAGCGAGCCTGCTCGCGAAGACGGGGGCACATTCAATGCTGATGCAAGCGGGCCCACCGCTTTCGCGAGCAGGCTCGCTCCCACCCTGATCTCCAGTGTTCATTGCATTTACATACACAACAAAGCCCCTGTGGGAGCGAGCTTGCTCGCGAAGGCGGCAGCACATCCAACATCACCGCCCCAGACAGACAGCTATCGCGAGCAAGCTCGCTCCCAAAAGTTGATCCCGGTGATCTCGCGACTCAGAAGAAGTTGTATTGAATACCCACCCGCAAGCGCAACTGCCGATCACTGTCCACCGAGTTGACCTTGATGTCACCGACCTCAAAGAACGGTGCCCAACGCTTATCCCACTTGTACTTGACTACGGCATTCTGCTCATAGTCGTCAGTACCGCCGTTGTAACGAATGTAATCGGCATCGAAGTAAGTCAGTTGGTATTCATAGGCCCACGGCCCCTGGTTCGCATAGTTGATGTAGACGTCATAGCGATGGATCGTCTGGTCGTCCTGGCCATTGTCCGGCACGTCGTGATCCACCTTGTCGCGGTCCAGTTTGCTGGCGTCGTAACGGTAACGCCCGGCGATGCTCAGTTCCTTGGTGATCTTGTAGCCCAGGCGCAAGCCCATCTTGTAGGTGGTGGACTCCTCGTCGCTTTCCATGGCGAACGAAGGCGTCAGCGTCCAGCGGTCGTCGATCTTGTGCTGGTAGTTGACGGTGAATTCATGGCCGCTGCCGACAGTGTTGTCGAAGGCGACATCTTCCCGATCCCCGGCGGTCTTGTATTTGAGTTCGCCTTCCAGGCCCACACCGTTATCCAGCCTGATGCCGAACTTGGCACGGTCGGCGTGCATGCGGGTCTTTTCGGCGTATTGATGGCGAACGTTGATATAACCGGTATCGGCCTGAGCGATTACCGAAGTGAACAATGAAGCGATCGACAAAACGGTGAATATCTTTTTCATGTTTTTTATTCTTGTTGGTTGAAATCAATAGTTGGGGTTAACGTCAAATCGCAGGCGAGCGCGTGCGCGCATTGAAACTTGCGGTTCAACGTGTGTGGCGGTTTAAACAGTTACAGCGGCTTGGTTACTTCATACGGCGATGGGTATTCGCTGTAAGTCGCGACTGGCTTGCACCAGCAAACGGGTGTACTCGTGGGCGGCGCCATCGCTCGCCAGCAACTGGCTGTCGAGGGTTTCCACCACCCGGCCCTGTTGCATCACCGCCAGCCGATCACACAAGTGCGCAACGACGGCCAGGTCGTGGGTCACCATCAGGTAGGTCAGACCTTCCTGACGACGCAGATCAGCCAGCAGATTGAGAATTTCCGCCTGCACCGAGACGTCCAGCGCCGAGGTTGGCTCGTCCAGCAGCAATACCCGCGGCCGCAGGATCAGCGCCCGGGCAATCGCCACGCGCTGGCGCTGGCCACCGGACAACTGATGCGGATAACGAAAGCGGAAGCTGTCGTTCAAGCCGACCTTGCGCAGGATCTCGCTGACCTTTTTCCCGCGCCCGTCGATGCCGTGGATGCGCAGCGGTTCCTGCAACGCGGCGTCGATGGTGTAGCGCGGATGCAACGAAGCGTAGGGGTCCTGGAAAACCATCTGCACGGTGCGGTAGTGGTCCAGCGGCAGCTTGCGCGTCACCGCCCTCCCGGCGATTTGCAACCGTCCCGTCCAGTGCTGGTACTGTCCGGCCAGGCAACGCAGCACGGTGGTCTTGCCCGAACCGGACTCCCCCACCAGGCCGAATGCCTCGCCTTCGCCAACGCTCAGGTCGACGTCGTGCAATACCGCGTTCAGTGCCGCGCCGGTGCCAAAACTGAGGTTCAGGCCGGCGATTTCGATCATGTTCATGACAGGCTCCTCAAGCGTTCAACCAACGTGGGTCGCGCTGCAGCACCGGCAGCGTGGCGCGCGGGTGGTCCAGGCTTGGCAACGCGGCCAACAGGCCTCGGGTGTAGGGATGGGTGGCGTTATCCAGGTCAGCGGCGGCAATCGACTCAACCACCCGGCCGGCATACATCACCAGCACGCGATCACAGAAATGCCGCACCAGGTTCAGGTCGTGGCTGATGAAGATCAGTCCCAGGTCACGCTCGCTGACCAACTCCTCCAATACGTTTAGCACCTGCCGGCGCACCGACACGTCCAGCGCCGAGGTCGGCTCGTCGGCGATGATCACCTGAGGATCGGTAATCACCATCATGGCGATCATGATCCGCTGGCCCATGCCACCCGAGACTTCATGGGGGTACAGGTCATAGACCCGTCGAGGGTCTCGAATGTGTACCTTGCCGAGCATGTCCAGCGCCCGTTCCCGGGCTTCGCGATGGGGCACCTTGTGATGGGCGAGATAGGCTTCGGCGATCTGCTCGCCGACTCGCACCACCGGGTTCAGCGAGTACTTCGGATCTTGCATGATCATCGACATGCGCGCGCCACGAATCGCCTGGATCTGCTTTTCGCTGGCCTTCAGCAAATCGATGTCGGCAAAACGCAGGGTCTTGGCGGTGACCCGCGCCGTCGGCGGATGCAAGCGCAACAGGCTGCGGCCGACGGTGGATTTGCCCGAGCCGGATTCACCGACGATGGCGAGTTTTTCCCGCCTCAGGTTGAACGACACATCACGCACCGCCAGGGAAGTTTTGCCTGCGTTGCGAAACTCCACGCACAAATCCTGCACATCCAGTTTTATCTCAGTCATGGGAGGTTCCTCAGGATTGGCTGCGAGGGTCGAGGACGTCGCGCAAGCCGTCGCCCAACAGGTTGAAGGCCAGGCTGACCAGCATGATCGCCGCACCCGGCGCCGCCACCAGCCACCAGCTTTCGAGCATGTAGCGCCGGCCAGTGGAGATCATCGCGCCCCACTCCGGCAACGGTGCCTGGGCGCCGAGGCCGAGAAAACCCAGGGCGGCGGCGGTGAGGATGATGCTTGCCATGTTCATGGTCAGGCGGATGATCACCGACGACAGGCACATCGGGATGATATGGCGCAGGATGATCCGGGTACTCGACGCGCCCTGGAGCTGTACCGCGACGACAAAGTCGGCGTTGCGCAGCGGCAAGGTTTCTGCGCGAGCCAATCGGGCGATCGGCGGCCAGGCCGTCAGCGCGATGGCAATCACCGCGTGCTCCAGGCCCGGGCCAAGCGCCGCGATGAAGGCCAGCGCCAGCACCAGGCTCGGAAACGAGATGAAGATGTCGGTGATGCGCATGAACAGGCTGTCGACCCAGCCGCCGAAGTAACCGGAGATGGTCCCGACCAACAGGCCGATGGGACCGACGATCACCGTCACCAGCAAGACGATGTACAAGGTGATGCGCGAGCCGTACACCAACCGGGCGAACACATCGCGACCGTATTCATCGGTGCCGAACCAGTGCGCGCTGCTGGGCGCTTGCAACGCACCGGCGAGGTTCTGCAGCAACGGGTCGTGACCGGCGATCCATGGCGCGAACGCCGCGACCACCATCAAGGTCGAGACGACGACCAGGCCGGCAAAGGTCATCGGGTTGCGCAGCAGAAATCGCAGCAGCCGGGCGGCGCTGGCAAGCAGCGCTGCCGTACTCGAAGCGGGCAGCGCGGCACTGCCGGCGGCACTGGAAGCAAGAGGCAGATTCATTAGCGAGTCCTCGGGTCGAAGATCTTGTACAGCGCATCGCTGATCAGGTTCAGCGTCACGAAGATGAGGCCGATCAGCAGCACGCAGGCCATCACCGCGTTCATGTCGCCGAGCAACAGACTGCTTGTCAGGTACTGGCCGAAGCCCGGCCAGGCGAACACGGTTTCGATCAGCACCGCGCCCTCCAGCAGTCCGCCGTAGGCCAGCGCGACAATCGTCAACAGCTGCACGCGGATGTTGCCGAAGGCGTGGCCCCAGACGATCTTGCGCTGGGACAAACCCTTGACCCGTGCGGTGATGATGTACTCCTGGGACAGCTGCTCGAGCATGAAGCTGCGCGTCATGCGGCTGATGTAGGCGACCGAGTTGAAACTGAGGATCACCGCCGGCAGCAGGATATGCCGCAGCGCGCTGCGAAAGGCTTCCCAATCGCCGGACCAGGCGGTGTCGATCAACAGCAGCCCGGTGTGCCTCGGAATCAGCCCGTCGTAGGCCAGGCCGATTCGCCCGACGCCACCGGCCCAGCCCAACCAGGCGTAGAACACCAGGAAGGCCATCATGCCGATCCAGAAGATTGGCGTGGAATAGCCGAACAGCGTGATCAACCGCGCGACATGGTCACCGGCGCGGCCCTGATGAGTCGCCGCGTAGACACCCAGCGGCAGGCCCGCCAGCACGCCGAACAGAATGGCCAGGGTCGCCAGTTCCAAGGTGGCCGGAAACACCCGGGCGATGTCGCTGATGACCGGGTTGCCGGTCAGCAAGGCCATGCCGAAGTCGCCGTGGAGCAGGTCGCCGAGGTAGATCGCGAACTGGGTCCACAGTGGCTTGTCCAGGCCCAGCTCCTGATAGACCTGGGCGTAGGCCGAAGCGTCGGCGTCCGGGCCAACGATTGCCAGCACCGGGTCCAGCGGCATCACCCGGCCGATAAAAAAGGTCAGCAGCAGCAACCCCAGCAGCGTTACCGCTACCGAACCGCCGCGCCGGGTCGCCGAAGCGGCCCGGGTTGTCCAGATTGAAAAGGATGCAGTCGACATGTTCATTTCCTGCCTTGGCCTTGAGGCCGTCGATTTCAGCGCTGCTTGTAGACGTCGCGAAGACGCGTGGTGGCGGCGGTGTGGCCGATGTAGTTGCGCACGTCGGCGTGAATCACCACCTCGTCGACCATCTGCGAGACCGGCATGATTGCCCCGGCCTGTTGGTCATAGAGGGTCTGGACCTGGGCGTACATTTGCCGCTGCCGCTCGGGGTCGCGCTCGCGCTCGGCCTGTTCGATCAACTGATTGAGCTGCGGGTTGAAGAACGAGGTGCGCCAGCCCTGGAAGTTGCTCAATTTGGCTTCGCTGCGGTTGTCCGGGTTGTACACCAGGGCCCGCAGGCTCGAATGCGGATGGCGCTCCGCCCCACCACCGCCACGCCCCACGAGGATGTCGAACTGGCGGTCGCGCATCGCCCCATAGATCTGGTTGCCGGTGCCGGTGATGATCGTCGCCTGGATGCCCGCCTGGGCCAGCGTCGCTTGCAGGCTGGTGGCGATGTTGATGAAGGGCGGGTCGGTCAGCGAACGGATGCTCACCTTGAAGCCCTCGGCGTGACCGGCTTCTGCCAGCAGGCGGCGAGCCTCGGCCACGTCCAGGCGATAACCCGGATCGTCCAGGCGTGCCGGCAAGCCCAGTTGCATCGGGCGCTGGTTGATCACGCCGTAGTGCGGCATCACCACGTCGTTAATGCCTTGGTAGTCGATCAGCAGACGGATCGCCTGGCGCACCCGGATGTCCTGGAACAGCGGCTGCTGCATGCTCATCGCCACGTAGTACAGCGTGCCGCGGGCGATGCTCTGGATGCGCACCGCATCCACCTTGCCCAGCGCCTTGATATCGGTGGCCGCCATGCCGCGGGCGACATCCAGGTCACCGCGCTCGACCATCAGGCGCAGGGCCTGGGACTCGGTCATGTTGCGCATGATCACCCGGCGCAACTTCGGCGCGCCGCGCCAGTAGTCCTCGTTGCGGCTCATCAGGATCACATCGTTGGCGCGCCAGATATCCAGCTTGAATGCACCGGACCCGGCGGTGTGCGTAGCCAGCCACGCCGCGCCCTGATCGTCACCCACCTGATGTTGCAAGGCCACCGAGCGATCGACGATGAAAGCACTGGGCGAGGTAGCCAAGGTATTGAGCACCAGCAACGGATCGGTGCTGCGCGGCAACTCCATGACAAAGGTGTGTGGCCCTTCGGCGCGCATCAGTTTGACAACGTTTTCGGCGGTGAAACCGTAGGCCTTCCAGGTCGACGCCAGGGCGCGATTGAGGATGACCACGCGCTGCAAGGACCAGGCGACATCTTGTGCAGTGAGCGGCGCACCGGAGTGAAAACGGACGTCGTCACGCAACTGGAAGGTCAGGCGCATGCGGTCCGGGCTGACTTCCCAGCTTTTCGCCAGGGCCGGCACCAGCGTATCCGGCTGCGCCGCGTCCTGCTCCAGGAGCATGTCGTAGACATTGGCGTTGACCTCGGCCACTTCCAGGCCGGTCGCGGCCGCCGGGTCCAGGGACAGCAGGTTGATCATGCTCATGCCCACCACCAATTGGTCGGCGGGCGTTTCGCCTTGGGCCAGGCTGACGGGCACCTGCACTGCGCACAGGGCCACGATGACACACAGCAGCCTGGTCAGGCGCTTGGGCCAGAGTTTCATGGTTCAGTCCTTTCTTATATTTATAAAGACTTGTCGCCCGGGCCGCTCAGCCTCGGACGTGGTGCGCCATCAGTGTCGAGACAAGGTGTTGGCTTCGATATACGCGAAGTTGATGTCCTCGCCCAACCCCGGCCGATCAGACAGATGCACGTAACCGTCGGTATCCATCGGGTCGACAAGACTGTTGAGGTGTGCCGGCACTTCCTCGTAATCGAGGAACGGGTGCAGCAGGCCGCGCTCGTACCACCGGCAGTTGCTGATCGCGCCCACAACCGCCAGGTTCGCCGCGCCGTTGCCGTGGACCTCGCAATCCATGCCGAACGACTCGGCCAGGTGCGCCACTTTCAGGCAAGGGCCGATACCGCCGACGCCAGCCACGCCGGCGCGCAGGATGTCACAGGACTTCTGTGTCACCCAACTGGCGCGGCTGTGGAATTTTCCGGCAATGCTTTCCGGGCCCAGCACCGGGATGTCCAGGTTGGCGGCCAGCCAGGCGTACGACTCGGCGGAGTCTTCCATCATTGGTTCTTCGAACCAGGCGAAATTGAGTTTTTCCAGGGCCTTGCCAATGGTCAGCGCATCCATGCGGCTGTACCAGTGGTAGCCATCGAGCATCAGTGCGATGTCCGGGCCGACCGCCTCGCGCACGGCGGCGCAGGCCTGGATGTCCATTTGCGGATTCGGCGCGAAGGAGATCGGCGGCATCCAGGTGTGCAGCTTGATTGCCTTGTAGCCGCGCTTGACGAGCTTTTCGGCGAACTGGCCGTACTCATCCGGCGTCGACAGACCGCCCGGCAAATCATCGCCGCACATGGTCGAGCCGTAGGCCAGGACTTTGTCACGGTAACCGCCGATGAGCTTGTGCACCGGCAACTTCAGCTTGCGCCCGGCCAGATCCCACAAGGCTTGCTCAACCAGCGCCAGCGCGCGGTCGGTGAACTGGCCGGCGCTGCCGCGCTGCCAGTGCGCCAGGTCTTGCCAGATGCTCTCACGGTCCATCGGGTCGCGGCCGATCAGCACCTTGCGCACGAACGATTCGATGATGTGTGGACGAATCAACTCGGGCGTACCGAAGGCGTAACCCTCCGAGCCATCGTCGCAGCTGATGCGCAGCAGGGCCATCTTGATCATGACTTCGTCGCCTGGATGGGCGTGGCCGGCGCTGTCCTGGGCGCGGCGCGACGGGGTGGAAAAGATTTCGACGTGAACGCCTGTAATTCTCATAAGAAGGAGCCACCGTGTGGTTATTTTTATTTGTATGTCGTCATACAACATGGCGGATTATTTGTACGTTTACTCGCAGCTGTCAAGCCTGGGCATCAGCTAAATATGAGGTTTTTCGGATCAGCTCTATTTTTGAAAAGATGACGACTTGAAATGTCGTCATACCACGATCTAATAATCAGCTCGTTTCCCTTGGGAAATTCTGGCTACAGTGACGTGGCCCATCTGTGCCCGCCTTGTGGAGACCGGTATGAAAAATTTCACCATCGAGCGCATCGACCACGTCGTACTGCGCGTGACGAACATCGAGCGCAGCCTCGCCTTCTACACCTCGGTGCTCGGTTGCGAACTGAAGAAGCGGCGGGACGATTTGGGGTTGGTCCACCTCGGCGCCGGGGCGTCGATGATCGATCTGGTGGATGTCGAAGGACCGCTCGGCCGTCAGGGTGGCGCGGCGTCGGGCAGGCAGGGGCACAACGTCGATCACTTCTGCCTGCGCGTCGAACCGTTTGACGAACAAGCCCTGCTCGCTCATCTGGGGGCAGCCGGGCTGGATGTCGAGAAGGCACAGATGCGCTATGGCGCGGAGGGGCAAGGCTGGTCGATCTATTGCTTGGACCCGGATGGCAACCAGATCGAGTTGAAGGGACCGGCGCTGGAGCCTTGAGCTCCAGCGGGACTTACGCTGCCGGGGTGCGCTTGTATCGACTCAGACCAAAAGATGCCTGGAAATGACCTTAGAGATTTCGACGATGCCGGTCTTGCCGGTGAATTCGAACTTCACCTTGCCCAAGGACGAAAAATAAATCTCCAGTTCGGAATCCAGGTCGAAGGTGCCGGAGGTTTCCACCGAGTACGCAACGATATTTTTGTAGGGCAGCGAGGTGAAATCCTTCTTGCTGCCGGTAATGCCCTGCACGTTTACCGCGATGATGCGTTTGTTGGTGAACACCACGCCATCACGCATCGACTTGTAGGCGTCGATCACCTGTTCACCGTCCAGCAACAGATCCGAGACGCGTTCGGCGTATTCGTTGTTTTGCTTGAGCTTGAAGAAGCCTTTGTTGTTGAAGTCGATCATTGTCAAATCCATGAAATAAAAAGACGCGCGAATAACGTGTACGACTCGGTCAGATCCTGCTCCTGCGCCGTCGACGCCAGATGATGCCCACCACTACCGCCGTGATCGCCACCCCGATGTTTCCAAACAGCCAGATCGCGAAGTTGCGGCTCTGGTCCGCCTCGCTTTCGTATAACGGTCCAAAGTAGCTTCCGATCAGTATAAAAAACAGATTGAAGGCACCCACGGCCAACGCGACGAACAATAAGACAAACAGGACGCCCTTGATCACGTTCATATGACCTTCCAGAACCAGATGTCCTTGGACTCATGGTAATCGGAGAATGTACCTTCGATGGAGAAGCCCATTTGTATCCGTGGGTAACTCAACCAATCTGTCAGTCGACGGCCATTCCACAGATCGATATGGTCGCCACTGCGGTTGGCAGGGGTTTCATTCGCACGACGCCAGAAATCCTTGAAAAAAATAATGCCTTGCTGCCCTTCAAGGCTGCTCTCGAAGTCCTCGCTCTTGACGATTTTCATGCCTTGCAAGCCGGGAATCCTGGCCCGACTCAAGGCTTTGGCCAGTTCTTCGGCAGCCAGTATGTGCCCTTCGCTCTTGGGGTGTTGCCAACAATGACGCACACCTCTGAGCTGGCCCATGTCGACACCTGCGCGCCGCAGGGCGACGCCGAGGTTGATTGCGCATTGGTCGCTGAAGTTCTTCGAGCCATTGGTTCGGCAGGGGGCGGCATCGCCGAATATTTCCGGATGACTTTTCCACAACTTGTCGAACGTGAACATCCTGCCTCTCCTGAGATTTCTGATCCTGAGGGGCCTAGCCTAGCAGATGACAAGAGCCCCCCATTTGCTCGGTTTTCTTTTCATCAGCGTTTTTTCTCCTAGACTTGCATTGATTCATTTTCGAATCAGTGCGCATGCCAAGCGGTAATGCAAAAGGAATAAACGCAAATGCTCAAGCCCTTATGGAAAGCGCTCATCTGCACCCTGGTTTTTAGCGCACTGGGCAGCGCCTACGCAGCCGCCCCCATCGTGATCAGGTTTTCCCATGTGGTGGGCGAACAGACGCCCAAGGGCCAGGGCGCCCTGATGTTCAAGAAGCTGGTGGAGGAGCGGTTGCCGGGCAAGGTCACGGTGGAGGTGTATCCCAACTCCACACTGTATGGCGACGACAAGGAAATGGAAGCGTTGCTGCTGGGAGACGTGCAGATCATCGCGCGGTCACTGGCCAAGTTCGAGCAGTACACCCGCAAGGTGCAGTTGTTCGACTTGCCGTTCCTGTTCGATGACATTGCCGCGGTGGACCGTTTCCAACAGAGCCCCGAGGGCCAGCAGCTGCTCAAGTCCATGGAGAGCAAGAACGTCACCGGCCTGGCCTATTGGCACAACGGCATGAAGCAGCTGTCGGCGAACAAACCCCTGCGCACGCCCGAAGATGCGCGCGGCCTGGTCTTCCGCGTGCAGACTTCCGCGGTGCTGGAGGAACAGTTCAAGGCGGTGAGTGCCAAAGGCCAGCCGATGATTTTTTCGGTGGTGTATCAGGGCTTGCGAACGGGGCTGGTCAATGGCACGGAAAATACCTATTCGAACTTCTACAATCAGAAACTGCATGAGGTACAGAAATACGTTACCGAGTCCAACCACGGCATCCTCGACTACATGCTGATCACCACATCGGATTTCTGGAACGGCCTGCCGCCGGATATCCGCGGTGAGCTGGAAAAGATCGTGGTCGAATCCACCGCTCATGCCAACAAGGAAGCGGAGCGATTCAATCAGCTGGACAAACAGCACGTCTTGGACGCCAAGACCACTGAGATCATGACCCTCACGCCGCAAGAGCGAGATGCCTGGCGAGAGAAAATGAAACCGGTATGGGCGAAGTTCGAAAAGGATATCGGCCCGGAGCTGATCAAAGCCGCCGAAGCGTCCAACAAGACGCAGTAAAGCCCCGAACTTGATGTCAAAATGCCCCGGCAAGCTGTTTTTCTGCCTAGACTTGCAAGTGTCCCACCGTGCGTCGTGTTTTGAATGAGCCCGCACGTGAAAAACTAAAAATAAAAGGAACCCCCTATGTTTAAACCTATGTGGAAAGCACTCGTCTGCACATTGGCCCTCAGCGCGTTGAGCAGCGCCATGGCGGCTGATCCGGTGGTTATCAAGTTCTCGCACGTGGTGGCCGAACAAACCCCCAAAGGCCAAGGCGCGTTGCTCTTCAAAAAGTTGGTGGAAGAGCGATTGCCGGGCAAGGTTAAGGTCGAGGTGTACCCCAACTCGTCGTTATTCGGCGATGGCAAGGAAATGGAAGCCCTGCTCTTGGGTGACGTGCAAATGATCGCGCCATCGCTCGCCAAGTTCGAGCAATACACCAAGACGGTGCAGTTGTTCGACCTGCCGTTCCTGTTTGATGACATCTCTGCCGTGGACCGTTTCCAACTGAGCCCTGAAGGTCAGAAACTGCTCAAGTCCATGGAAAGCAAGAACATCACCGGCCTGGCCTATTGGCACAACGGCATGAAGCAACTCTCCGCCAACAAACCGCTGCGCGAACCCAAGGATGCCCGTGGCTTGAAGTTCCGCGTGCAGGCGTCTGCCGTGCTCGAAGAACAGTTCAAGGCGGTCAATGCCAACCCGCGCAAGATGAGTTTCGCCGAGGTGTACCAAGGCCTGCAGACCGGCGTGGTCAACGGTGCGGAAAACCCCTACTCGAACATCTACAGCCAGAAAATGCATGAAGTGCAGAAGTACATCACCGAGTCCAACCATGGCTTGCTCGACTACATGCTGATCACCAACACCAAGTTCTGGAATGGCCTGCAGCCGGACGTACGCAGCGAACTGGACAAGATCCTTGTGGAAGTCACCGCCCATGTGAACAAGGAAGCGGCGCAACTGAACCAGAACGACAAGCAGCGCATCCTCGACGCCAAGACCACCGAGATCATTACCCTCACGCCTGAAGAACGCAACGCATGGCGCGACAAGATGAAACCGGTCTGGAAGAAGTTCGAAGGTGACATCGGCGCTGACCTGATCCAAGCCGCCGAAGCCTCCAACAAGGCTCAGTAATGGGTTGGTCGGCGCTGCCGCCGTGGCAGCGCCGGCCTGTCGTCCTCCCTGCAGGAGATGCCATCCATGAACGCCCTTCGGCGCACCTGGGAACATTTCGAGGAAGGTTTCATTGCCTTCCTTCTGGCCGCCATGACGTTGGTCACTTTCGTCTACGTGGTCCTCAACAACCTTTATGCAGTGTTCTACAGCCTTGGCGATAACTGGCCAGCCGCCAGCGAACCGATGTTCGCCATTGGCGACGGCATCATGGGCATGGCCCAGGCCATGACCTGGAGCAGCGCGCTGACCAAGGCGCTGTTTGGCTGGCTGATTTTTTTTGGCCTGTCGTATGGCGTGCGCACGGCCGGCCACATTGGCGTCGACGCGTTGGTGAAACTGGCGAGCAAACCGGTGCAGCGCATTATCGGCGTGATCGCCTGCCTGTGCTGCCTGGCCTACGCCGGGTTGCTGGCCGTGGCGAGTTACGAATGGATCAATACCTTGATGATTGCCCAGATCGGCGCGGAAGACCTCGGCCATTTCGGCATCATGCAATGGCACGTAGGGCTGATCGTGCCGGTAGGTTTTGCCTTGGTGTTTATCCGCTTCGCGGAAATCCTGGTGCGCATCCTGATGAACCGTCAGACAGGCCTGGGTCTTGCCGATGAAGCGGCCGAAGCGATCAAACTGACCGAGATCGAGGAAGACAAGCCATGACCATTGCCTTCCTGTTCATCGCGCTGTTCGTGCTGATGTTCATCGGCGTGCCCATCGCAATTTCCCTCGGGCTGGCCGGTTCACTGACGATTATTTTCTTCAGCCCCGATTCGGTACGCTCCCTGGCAATCAAGCTGTTCGAGACATCCGAACACTACACCCTACTGGCGATTCCGTTCTTCCTGCTGGCCGGTGCGTTCATGACCACGGGTGGCGTGGCGCGACGGTTGATCGACTTTGCCAACGCCTGCGTCGGACACGTCCGCGGTGGCCTGGCGATTGCGGCGGTGCTGGCGTGCATGCTGTTTGCCGCATTGTCCGGTTCCAGCCCCGCGACGGTGGCAGCGGTGGGTTCGATTGCCATCGCCGGCATGGTGCGCTCAGGTTATCCCCAGGCGTTTGGTGCCGGTATCGTCTGCAACGCCGGGACCCTGGGCATCCTGATTCCGCCGTCGATCGTCATGGTGGTCTATGCCGCCGCGACCGAAACCTCGGTAGGCAAACTGTTCATGGCCGGTGTGATACCGGGCCTGCTGCTGGGGTTCTTCTTGATGGTGGCGATCTACATCGTCGCGGTTAAGAAAAAACTCCCGGCGATGCCTCGGGCGACGCTGCGGGAATGGCTGAGCACGGCACGCCAGGCCATCTGGGGCTTGCTGCTGATGGTGATCATCCTCGGTGGGATCTATTCGGGGATGTTCACGCCCACCGAAGCAGCAGCAGTGGCGGCGGTCTACTCAGCGTTTATCGCGCTGTTCGTCTACAAGGACCTGACGTTCCGCGAAACCCCCAAGGTGCTGCTGGAGTCGGCCAAGCTGAGCATCATGCTGATGTTCATCATCGCCAACGCCATGCTCTTCGCCCACGTGCTGACCACCGAGCAACTGCCGCAGCAGATCACTGCGTGGGTGATCGAGGCCGGGCTGACGCCAGTAACCTTCCTCCTGGTGGTCAACATCGTGCTGCTGATTGCCGGTGCGTTCATGGAGCCTTCGGCGATCATCCTGATCCTGGCGCCGATCCTGTTCCCTATCGCCATGAAGCTGGGCATCGACCCGATCCACCTGGGCATCATCATGGTGGTGAACCTGGAGATCGGCCTGATCACGCCGCCGGTGGGCTTGAATCTGTTCGTCACCTCGGCGGTGACCGGCATGTCGCTGACGGCGACCATCCGCGCGGCCATGCCGTGGCTGATGATTCTGCTGGCGTTCCTGGTGCTGATTACCTATGTACCGTGGATCTCGCTCGCGCTGCCTAACTGGTTGGGGATGAGCTGATTATTCCGAGCTGAACATACCGCCCTGTGGTGAGGGAGCAATGCTCCATTGCCGCAGGTGCGCGTGCCCCCTCCCAGCGTACGCATGCGTTATGATCCCTGCTTTATTCTGAAGCAGAGCTTTTCCCACGCATGTTGCCGGCCCCTTCCGATACCCCGATCACCCTCCCCCCCGTCCTTGTCGGCCCGCTCTTGCGACGACTGGAGCCGACGCGGCTGGTGATGTGGCTGGTGGGGACGCGAGCGTTGGCGTTGACGCTGAGTATCGACGGCGTCGGCGACCTGGCGCTGGATGCGTCGCGCTGCACCGTGGTGCCGGTGGGGCAACGAGCGTTTGTGCATTTGATCGATGTGACACTCGATACGCCCTTGCCCCAGGACGTGGCGATTGACTACGACCTGCTGGTGGACGGCGTCCCCATTGCCGAATGGGCGCCGTATCTGTTGTACGGCGACGCAAAGCGTCCGAACTTCATGCTGCATTCGCGCATAAAACAGCTGGTCCACGGCTCTTGTCGTAAACCCCATTTCCCGGCCAATGATGGTCTGCTCTGTGTCGACCGCTTGTTGGCGGAGTCTGCGGAGCAGCGTCCGGCATTGCTGATGATGAGCGGCGACCAGGTGTACGCCGACGATGTCGCCGGGCCGATGTTGCGGGCGATTCATGCCCTGATCGAGCGCTTGGGCCTGTTCGAGGAGTGCCTGGAAGGTGCGGTGGTGGAAGACAGCGCCAAACTCTACCAACACCCGGCCAGTTATTATCACCGCGCGGATCTGTTACCGGCGCTTGAGAGCAACAAAACCCTGCGCGAACGCTTTTTCGGCGGGGCGCGCAAGCCGATCTTCACCAGCAGCAGCGCCGACAACCATCTGGTGACCTTCGCCGAGGTCATGGCAATGTATCTGCTGGTGTGGTCGTCCGTACCGTGGACGCTGATCGATCCGCAACCGCCTGAATTGACCGCCGAACGGCGCCAGCGCTACGACCTCGAACAACAGCGCATCGAGGCATTCAAGACCGGGCTGGATGGCGTGGCACGGGTGTTCGCCCATCTTTCGTGCCTGATGATTTTCGATGATCACGATATCACCGATGACTGGAACCTGTCCGCGCAATGGGAGGAAACGGCCTACGGCCATCCCTTCTCCAAACGCATCATCGGCAACGCGCTGATCGCCTATCTGCTCTGCCAGGGCTGGGGCAACAACCCGGATGCCTTTGGCGAAGTGATCGAGCAGACCGTGGCCTTGAGCGACACCGCCCGGGACCGCTACATCGACAGCGGGCCCCAGGATGCGTTGATCGACACCCTGCTCGGTTTCCAGCAATGGCATTACGTGTTGCCGAGCACGCCGGCGCTCGTGGTGCTCGACACCCGCACCCGCCGCTGGCGCAGCGAGAATAGCCTCAAGCAGCCGTCGGGCCTGCTGGACTGGGAAGCCCTGAGCGAACTGCAGCAGGAACTGCTGGACCATCCCTCGGCGATCATCGTCTCGCCGGCCCCGATCTTTGGCGTCAAGCTGATCGAGACCGTGCAGCGGCTGTTCAGCTGGTGCGGCTACCCGCTGTTGGTGGATGCGGAGAACTGGATGGCCCACCGTGGCGCGGCCCAGGTGATCCTGAATATTTTCCGCCACTCGCGCACGCCGGGAAGCTACGTGGTGTTGTCCGGCGATGTGCATTATTCCTTCGTCTACGAGGTGCTGATCCCGCACCGCAAGGGCGGCCCACGTGTCTGGCAGATCACCAGCAGCGGTATCAAGAACGAGTTCCCGCCGGCGCTGCTGGAATGGTTCGATCGGCTGAACCGCTGGCTCTATTCGCCACGCTCGCCCTTGAACTGGTTCACCAAGCGCCGCAGCATGCGCATCGTCCCCCATGTCCCGGAACATGCCGAAGCCGGGGAACGGCTGTGGAACTCGGCGGGGATCGGCCAGGTGTTTTTCAACGAACAGGGGCAACCGGCGCAGATCTATCAGCACAACGCCAACGGCAAGCCGCCCACGCGCATGCTGGCGCCGAAGTCGCCCTTGAGCTGAACGGCTATTTTTGCGAGCAGGCTCGCTCCCACAGGGATTGGGCAGGGTCAGGGTTCAGAACGCCAGTTGCAGGCTCTGTTGGCCTTCGAGGCTCAGCAGGAACTGTTTGGCGGCAAGGCCGCCGGCGAAACCGGTGAGGCTGCCGGAGGTGCCGATGACCCGATGGCAGGGCGCGATGATCGAGATCGGGTTGCGTCCGTTGGCGGCACCGACCGCGCGCGTCGCGGTAGGTTGGCCGATCTGGATGGCTATGTCGCGATAGCTGCGGGTTTCGCCGAACGGGATAGTCAGCAGAGCCTGCCAGACTCGCACCTGAAAGTCGGTGCCGGCGAAATCCAGTTCAAGCTCGAAACGGCGGCGTTGGCCAGAAAAATATTCCAGCAGTTGACGCTCGGTTTCCTTGAGGGTCGGATGATCACTGTCCTGCTCCAACGGTCCGAGGCGCACCCGGTTGAGCCGCTCGTTCTCCCACAGGATGGCCGCCAGCTTGGTGCCGCGGGCGACAAGGATCAGCTCGCCTACGGGGGATTGGATGGTTTGGTAAAGGGGCGGCATTCAAGTGGTTCCTTGGCTCACGCTCATTGGCTTTTGTGGCGAGGGGATTTATCCCCGCTGAGTTGCGGAGCAACTCATAGCTTGCCACACCGCGCTGTCAGATCTTAGGGTCGCTTCGCAGCCCAGCGGGAGCAAGCTCCCTCGCCACGGGAGTAAAGAACTCAGCCCAACAACCCCAAGGCCTTCGCCCGCGCTACGGCCTGGGTGCGGCGTTCGACGCCAAGTTTGCTGTTGATGTGGCTGGCATGGGTTTTTACCGTGTGCAGCGAGATGAACAACTGCTCGCTTATTTCCTGATTGGAACATCCCTGGGCGATCAGTTGCAGCACTGCCCTCTCGCGGCTGCTGAGGGTTTCGACCGGGACCGAGGGTTCGATCGCTGGCGTCGCGGCCGACGGCAAGCATTCGAGCAAGTGCTGGCGCACGTCACTGGGCGGCGCGTGCAGCAACTGTTCGCGCAGCCATTCACGATGCTCTCCCAACAACCATTCGAAAGGCTGCAACACGCCGCCTATGGCGGCATCGAACGCCTGGGCCAGGGTGCTGCGGGCCTCGGGCTCGCGGCCCAGGCGCAGCAGCAAGGCCACCTTCTGGTTGAGCACCATCACACTGAGCATCTGCCGCCCGGTTTGCTGTGCGTGTTCAAGCAAGGCATCGAGGCGCCCCTCGGCCTGCATCGGTTGGCCCTTTATGGATTCCAGCAACGCCTGCTGCAGCTCGACATGCAACGGCAACTGCGGGTGGAATTCCGGTGGCGCGGCGGCCCGCTCGCCGGTGTAGGTCTGGCCCAGCCGCGCCAGCCAGGCTTCGGCCAGCTCGGTACGGCCCTGCGCCAGCCAGAGCTCGCATTTGACCAGGGTGATCATCGCCAGGTAGTAAACCGGTGGTACATCCCAGATGTGCATCAGGCGCTCGGCCTCGGCCAGCTCGGCGAAGGCCCGGGCGAATTCGCCGTTATAGCCTTCGACCCGGGCAATCACGCAGTGGCCGATCAACACACTGATATCGCGACAAGCCCGGGCTTCGGTCAGGCCGGCCTGCAACCGTGTCAATCCGGCCTGGGACTGCATGCGCAGCGTCAACAGGAAACCTTCGTACAGCACCAATCGCGCGCGCACCGCATACAGCCGTTGCGGCGACAATCCGTGCAGCCGCTGCAGCCCCTGCTTCACTTCATCGAGCGCGCGCAGGATCTCCCCTCGCGCCTGCAACACCCGCGCACGATCGTAATGGGCCAGCGCCTCGAACAACGGATTGCCGACCCGCTGCGCCAGTTCGAGGGAGTCGCGGTTCAGCGCGCGGGCGCGCCACAGGTCACCGTCGGCAATCGCCAGGTTCGACAGGGTGGACAAGCACATCAGGCGCTGGCCATAGCGTTTCTGCGGCAGGCTTTCCAGGGCTTCGGTGCAATAGCGCAGTGTGGCCTCCCGGTCGCCACGCCCGCGGGCGACGATGCCGCTCAGGGCCAGCCACTGGGCGAGCATGGATTTTTGGGCGGTGGCCGACGGCGCCGGCAGGAAGCGACTCAAGTGGGCGGCCAGTTCCTCGGCGGCATCCAGTTGACTGGCCAGGCCCAACGCCCAGCTGTAGAGCACGATCAGCCGTGGGGTGCTGATGAGCAGGCTGTCAGGCAGGTCCATTTTCCAGCGCAGCAACATTCCGACGTTCTGCTCGGCCAGCAGTTGTTCTTCCGAAAGGTTCTGCACCAGGTTCGCCGCCACGTCCAGGTGCCCGGCACGCAACGCCTGCTCCACGGCTTCGTCGATGAGACCCTGGGCATTGAACCAGCGACAGGCGCGCAAGTGCAGGGTCGCGGCCGGCACCATGGCCGGCGCGCTGGGGCGGCTGCGCAACAGGTCGGAAAACAGGTGGTGGTAGCGATACCAGTGGCCGTGCTCGTCCAGCGGCACCAGAAAAACCTGATGGGCGGCCAGGTACTGAAGAATTTCGTGACTGTCATGGGCGTCGCGCACCGCATCGCACAGTTCGCTGCAAAAGCGCTCCTGTGGCGCGGTGTCGTAGAGAAACGCCTGCACCTCGGGGGGCAGGCAATCGATGACTTCTTCGAGCAGATAATCGCGAATCAGCCCTTCACCACCATGCAGGGCCTGGGGCAGCCGGCCTTCGCTACCGGCCTCGGAAGCCGCCAGCAGCCAGAAACGCAGCCCGGCGACCCAGCCTTCGCTGCGCTGGATCAGGCTCTCCAGTGCCTCGCCACGCAGCGAGCTGCTGTGGTGCTGGAGCAAGGTCAACGCTTCGTCATGGGTCAGGCGCAGGTCCTGCTCGTTGAGTTCGAGCAATTGCCGCGACAGGCGCAGACGCGCCAGGTGCCAGTCCGGACGCTGCCGGCTGGTGACCAGCACCAGCAAGCCCTCGGGCAGGTGATTGAGGAAAAACTGCAGGCAACGATCCAGCACCGGGCTCTGGGCCAGGTGGTAATCGTCGAGTACCAGCAACAGCGGGGCGCGGGAGGAGAGGTGGCTGGACAGTTCATCCAGCAAGCCGTCGAGCCACTCCTCGAAAGCAAAGGGCTGGTGCCGCTGGCGCATCTTCAGCAGGCCCAACGCCCGTCCGCCCAGCTGCGCATAAAAGGCCTGGAGCCCTTCGAGCAGCCGCTCCAGGAAGCGGCCCGGATCGTTGTCCCGGGCACTGAGCCCCAACCAGAGACTCCGCCAATGGGCCGGCAGGCTCTGGCAGAATTCCACCGCCAGGGAGCTTTTGCCGAACCCCGCCGGTGCACTCACCAGCAGCAGGCGACCGCCGAGCCCAGCGCTCAGACGCTCGCACAACCGCGGCCGCGGGACGTGACCGTCGGGCAAGGGCGGGCGGTAGAAACGCCCGTCCTGTACCGCGATGGCTGCGCGGGCAGAATCCGCAGGTGAAGACAAATCAGTCATGGCCGGCTCTTGTTGGAATGCGGGTGGCGGCGTTGCAGATGTCCGCAGACTAGCGGTAAACGAGGAGGTATTGAAGGGAGTGCTACAAATGGCTACAAAAAGGCTATAAGTGGTTGGCCGTTATTGTGGCTGGGGAGCTTTTTTTCAGGCAAAAAAACGCCCCGAACCAGCCGGGGCGTTTTTTCGAGGATGCGGCCTCGGGCGGAGCGTTTAGCGGATGCCGTCCTGACGCAGGGCGTTAGGCGTGAAGTCGGCTGTAGTGGCGGTGAAGCCGAAGTCGTAGGCCGATTTTTCTTCGTTCTTCATGCCCAGGGCCAGGTAGCGACCGGACTGCAGGTCGTAGATGGTTTCCAGGGCATACCACGGCACTTGCTTGTCGTAGTAGTTCTCGGCATGGGCCTCGGCTACGCGCCACAGTTGGCCACGGCCGTCGTAGTGGTCGATGACTGCGGCTTGCCAGGTGTCTTCGTCGATGTAGAAGTCACGCTTGGCGTAGATGTGGCGCTGGCCTTCCTTCAGGGTCGCGGTCACGTGCCAGACACGACGCAGCTCGTAGCGCGTCAGGTCCTGGTTGATGTGGCCAGCCTTGATGATGTCCGCGTACTTGAGCTGCGGCGAATCGATCTTGTGGCTGTTGGAGGCGATATACAGCTCTTTTTTGCCTTCAAGCTTCCAGTCGTAGCGGTCCGGCGCACCGTTGTACATGTCCAGGTTGTCGGAGGTACGCAAGCCATCGGCGGCGGTACCCGGGCCGTCATAGGACACTTGCGGGGCGCGACGCACACGGCGCTGGCCGGCGTTGTAGACCCACGCCGAACGCGGTTCCTTCACCTGGTCGAGGGTTTCGTGGACGAGCAACACGCCGCCGGCCAGACGCGCCGGAGCGGTCACTTGCTGCTTGAAGTAGAACAGGATGTTGCCAGGGTTGGCCGGATCGAAATCCTTCATCTTGTCGCGGAACACGAACTGGTCACGGAAGTACACCAGGCTGTAGGAGCCGTTGGGCTGCGGCGTGGCCTGGGTCACCAGGCGCGTCACGCTGCCGCCGCGATAGCGGGTGATGTGGTTCCAGATCACCTCGACGCCACTCTGGGGAATCGGGAACGGCACAGCCGTCTCGAAGTTCTCCAGACCGTTGCCACCGGAGACCAGTTTGGTGTTGACCGCGTTTTTCTTGATGGAGGCAAACACTTCGTCCGGCACGGTAGCGCCGCGATGGGTCGGGTAGACCGGCATCTTGAAGGTTTCCGGGTAGCGCTTGAACATCGCGTACTGGCCGGGCGCAAGCTTGGCCTTGTACTGCTCGACGTTCTGCGCGGTGATGGTGAACAGCGGCTTCTCACTGGCGTACGGGTCGGAGAGGAAGCCTTTGCCGTCGACGCTGCCGGCGTTCTTGGCCATGGGTTTCCAGGCGGAAATCGAACCATCGGCGTTGCCGGCCATTTCGGCGCCCATCGGCGTCAGGCTCTTGCCCAGTTTGTCGGCTTCGGCGGCAGGCACGGCGGCCATGACGCTGGCCGCCAATAGCGACAGCCCCAGCACACCGACTTGCAACAGATTCTTGGTTATTTTCATAGTGTGTCGTCCTGAAATACGGTGCTTAGAAGTTCACGCCGACGCTGAGCGCCAGGAAGTCGCGATCATCCACGGTGCTGAAGTCGCCACCAAAGAAGTTGGTGTAGGCCAGGCTCGCGTTGTAAGTGTTCTGGTACTCGGCATCCAGCCCGAGGCTGACGGCTTTGCGGCCTTCCTCGAAGTTGGCGCCAGGACCTGGCGAGTAACCCTTGACGTCATGGGACCAGGCCACGTTGGGCTTGAGGTTCACACCGGCGAAGACATCCGGGTATTCCCAGATGGCGCGAGCACGGTAGCCCCACGAGGTCGACGTGGTGAAGCCGTCGTTGTTGCAGTTGCTGTTCACCCCGCCGATGGTCTGGCCGCCACCTGCCGCAGTCGAGGCGTTGAGGGTATTGCAGAAGCCGTTGGGCAATTCGCCCGGGCCGAACACCGGATCACGGCCGTAGCGCGCTTCGGAGCGGCTTTCCAGGCCGCCAACGTGGGTCACGCCCAACTCACCGACGAGGGTCAGGCGGCTGGCGCCCATGACCTGGTCGAGAAAGTGGGTGAAGGTGGTCTGGAACTGGGTGATTTCCTTGCGGCGATAGCCATGCAGGTCCTGGCCCGGCGCGCCGTCCAGTACGGAGGCGTTACCAAAGCCCGGAATTGGCGTGACACCGGCGAACAGGATGTCGGTGGTGCTCAGTTGTACCGGAGCGTTCGGCCGATAGCTCAGCTCACCGCTCCACGCGGTGCCGGTGGGCAGCGTGGTGGAAAAGCTCAGGCCATAGAGCCGGATGTCTTCCGGGTACTCGACGAAGTAGTTCGAGTTACCCGCCACGATCACCGGACGCAATGCGGCCAACGGCCCCAGCGGCTGGGTATAGAACCGTGACGCGGCGCCCGTGGCGCTGAAGATTGGCGCCCGGCTGTGGTAGTTCATGAAGTAGGCGCCGAACTCGGTGTCCAGCGGCTCGAAGTTGTATTTGAATGACAGGCCCCACTGGCCGCTGTCACGGGCATCACGGTCGGGACCACGGCGAACCAGCACGCCCTCCTCGTTCACGTTGACGCCCAACGCCGTCAGGGTCGGCAAGGCTGCGCCCGGAATCCGCGAACGTTTGTTCAAGACGCGCAGATTGTCGTCACAACCGTCGGCGATGACGTCCGGCTGCGAAAAGAACGTGCCGCAGTTGTCGACGACAGTCTGGTCCCATTCCAGTTGGTAGAACGCTTCGGCCGACAGATTGTCGGTCAGGCTCTGGGACACATAGAACATGTTGACCGGGATCAGCCCTTCCTTGACCTCGGCACCGGGGCGACGGAACGCGGACACGTCGACCGGGTTGATGGCGTTGATACCGCCCTGGATAAAGGTACTTTCACCCCAGCTGACCACTTGCTTGCCGAGGCGGACCGAGCCCGGCTGATCGGCGATATCGTAGTTGTGGTAGACGAACGCATCGAGGATCTGCCCGCCGGAGGACTTGGCGCCTTCCTTGCGGTTGCTGTCGCTGATGTCCTTGTACAGGCGGTTTTCGTCCTTGAGTTCGAAGTCGTACCAGTACTTGCCACGTACAAACACACCGGTGTCGCCGTACTTCAGCTCCAGGTCATGGATACCCTTGAAGATCTTCGAGAAGGTCTCCCCGCGCTTGAAGTTCAAGTGACCGTCGTCGGAGGTCTGGGACAGGCCCTTGCCACCGTTGTTGACGCCGATCAGGTCGCGGTTGGCCTTGGCCGTGGACCAGCTTGCGCCGACCGACAGGGCCGAGTCGAACTGGCCTTCGACTTCACCGATGTTGAAGCTGACGCCGAATGCCGGGCCGGCGAGCGAAGAGGCAAGACTGACGGCCAGAGGCAGTTTTGCCCGGCGCCAGAAAGTGTTTGCTGAGGTCATCGACGCAACTCCATGTGTTTTATTGTTATGGCAGTGGGCATTTCCGGAAACCCTTCGCCGTGATGGCACGCGCGTCCCATTCCGAAAATCCTTGAGCGGACTATAGCCAGCAGGTAGTACGGCTTGATCCCTCTAAAGTGTGATTTGCAGCCTTCGACCACTCTGGAACAGTCCTTCGCCAGGCCGACGGATGTCGGCACGGCAAGGATGGCTGAAATTTCCGGTTTGACAAGACAAGCGCTTGCCGGGTGGGCCTGCCGTGCCCTTTTCAGGCACGGCGGGTACGCTCAGAGCGTCGAGAGGAAGGTGCTGTTGTTGCTCTGCCATTCGCTGATGTCGACGCGGATGCGCTTCTTGTCGAGCTTGCCGACGCTGGTCTTGGGAATTTCCGTAACAAGGGCGATCTGGCTCGGGATTGCCCACTTGCTCAAGTGCCCCAGCTCGACAAATGGCTTGAGGTGTTCCTTGAGCTCGCGAGCCCCGAGCTGGTGCCCTTCGCGAACAACCAGCAAGGCGAACGGGCGCTCGCCCCACTGCGGATCGGGGATGCCGACCACTGCTACTTCGCGTACCGCCGCATGACGGCTGATGAGGTCTTCCAGGTCCAGGGACGAGATCCATTCGCCGCCGGTCTTGATCACGTCCTTGATCCGGTCGCGAATGTCGATGAAGCCCATGCCGTCGAGCGTGGCGACGTCGCCGGTGTGCAGCCAGCCGCCCTTCCAGAGCTCGGCGCCTTTCTGCGGTTCGTTGAAATAACCTTCGGTGAGCCACGGCGCGCGCAGCACCAGTTCGCCCTGGGTCTCGCCGTCCGCGGGCAGGAAACAGCCCTCGCCGTCGACGATCGCCGCTTCCACCAGCGGCCCCGGCACGCCGGCCTTGATCCGGTAGGTGATGCGTTCGTCTTCACCGCCGGCCATCAGCTCGTCGTTGAGGTGCGCGCAGGATACCAGCGGCCCGGTTTCGGACATGCCGTAGGCGGCGGTGAGCTGGATGCCCTTGGCCTTGGCCGCCTCGTACAGGCTGCGGTTGAGGGCGCTGCCGCCGATGACGATTTTCCAGCCGCCGAAATCGGTTTGCTGGGCGCCCTTGGCGTTGAGGACCATCTGCAAAATGGTCGGCACGCAATGGGAAAAGGTGACCTGTTCCTTGCGCCACAGCTCGACCAGGAACTCCGGATCGTAACGCCCGGGATAGACTTGCTTGAGCCCGAGCATGGTCGCCACGTACGGCAGGCCCCAGGCATGTACGTGAAACATCGGCGTGATCGGCATGTACACATCGTTGGTGCCCAATAGTCGCACGCTGTCGATGGAACCCATGATGGTCGACACGCCCAGGGTGTGCAGCACCAGTTGCCGATGGGTGAAGTACACGCCCTTGGGATTGCCCGTGGTGCCGGTGGTGTAGAACGTGGTGGCGACGGAGTTCTCGTCGAAATCCTGGAAATCATGGGTCGGGCTGGCGGCGGCCAGCAGTTGCTCATACTCGCCCACGAGGTTCGGCAGATCGGCGGTCTTGTCCGCCAGGTCGGTCAGCAGCAGCGTCTTCTTTACCGTGGTCAACTGACTGGCGATCGCCTGGTACAAACCGACGAATTCGCTGTTGACCAGCACGAAGCGGTCCTCGGCGTGGTTCATGGTGTAGAGGATCTGCTCCGGTGACAGGCGCACGTTGATGGTGTGGATCACCGCGCCGATCATCGGGATCGCGAACATGCATTCCAGGTAGCGATGGCTGTCCCAGTCCATCACCGCAACGGTGTCACCGGCCTTCACCCCGGCCTCGGTCAGCACGTTGGCCAGCCGCGCGACGCGCTCGATCAGCGTCGGGTAGCTGTAGCGCAACTGGTCGCGGTAGACGATCTCGCGGGTTTTCTCGTAACGCGCACCGGACATCAGCAGCCGTTTGATCAGCAACGGGTATTGGTAGGCGCCTTCGGCTGGAGGGATAACGCGAGTCTGCAACATAAGGGTCCCTTTTCTGACTGCACGGTCTTGGCTGGAAGGTAAGCACTCTAAAGTGCCTGCCCGCGGATCAAATCAGCCGAAGGAATGATTTGATCCGCCCGCAAATACTAGCCTTGAGCCATCTCAGGGACATGTTCAGACGCGGTCAGTGCGCCTCGGTGAAGGCCAGTTTCACGCCAATGGCCACCAGCACGGCGCCCATGGTCCGGTCGAACCAGTGGCCCATGCGGGCGAAACCGGCACGCACCCGCGCCTGGCTGAACAGCATCGCCACCATGCAGAACCACGCCGCCGTGGCGATCGCCAGGTACACGCCGTAGCCGGCCTGGATCGCCAGCGGCGTATGGGGATTGATCACCACGGTGAACAGCGACAGGAAGAACAGCGTTGCCTTGGGGTTCAGGCCATTAGTGACAAAGCCTGCGGTGAACGCACCGCGAGCGGTACGCTCGCCAGCCTCCTTGTGCAGGTTTTCTCCGGAAGCCTTGGCCGGTTGCGCGCGCAGGGCCTTGAAGCCGATGTACAGCAGGTACGCGGCCGCGGCCCACTTCAGCGCGTTGAACAGCACGATCGATTGGGACACGATCAGGCCGATGCCCAGCAACGAATACCCCACATGCAGGAAAATCGCCGTGCCGACGCCCAGCGCCGTCCAGGTCCCGGCACGTCGGCCATGGGTCACGCTTTCGCGCACCACCACGGCAAAGTCCGGACCGGGGCTGGCGACCGCCAGCAGGTGGATCAGGGCGACGGTGAGGAATTCGGTGAGGTACATGGTGGGCTCCTTGCGACATCTCTTGGTGAATGAAATCCCGTGGCCAGGGAGCTTGCTCCCTGGCCACGATTCATCTGATAGGCTCGCCACATTACGCCTTCGGTTCTTTACATGACAGGTACAGCTGATGACGAACACCGCCCGCGCCGTTTTTCTCGACCACCCATCCCTGGACCTCGGCGACCTGGACCTGGGCCCGTTGCGCGATTGCTTCAGCGAACTGCAATTGTTCGCCGGGACCCGCCAGGACGAGGTGACCGAGCGACTCAAGGGGGCGACGGTGGCGATCACCAACAAGGTAGTGATCGACGCGGCAGCCATGGCCGCCAGCCCCGAACTGAAGCTGATCCTGATCAGCGCTACCGGCACCAATAACGTCGACCTCGCCGCTGCCCGCCACCACGGCATCACCGTGTGCAATTGCCAGGGCTACGGCACGCCGTCGGTGGCCCAGCATACGATCATGCTGTTGCTGAACCTGGCGACGCGCCTCGCCGACTACCAGGGAGCCGTGGCTGAAGGTCGCTGGCAACAGGCTTCGCAGTTCTGCCTGCTGGACTATCCGATTGTCGAGCTGCAAGGCAAGACCCTGGGTTTGCTCGGCCATGGCGAACTGGGCGGCGCCGTCGCCCGGCTGGCGCAAGCCTTTGGCATGCGTGTGCTGCTGGGGCAGATTCCGGGGCGTCCGGCACGGCCGGATCGCTTGCCGCTGGATGAGCTGTTACCGCAGATCGATGCCCTGACCCTGCACTGCCCGCTCAACGAGCACACCCGCCACTTCATCGGCGCGCGCGAACTGGCGCTGCTCAAGCCCGGCACGTTCGTGGTCAACACCGCCCGTGGCGGCCTGATTGACGAACAGGCCCTGGCCGACGCCTTGCGCAGCGGTCACCTGGGCGGTGCGGCCAGCGACGTGCTGAGCGTGGAGCCGCCGACCCAAGGCAATCCCTTGCTGGCCGGCGACATTGCGCGACTGATCATCACCCCGCACAACGCCTGGGGCAGCCGCGAGGCGCGGCAGCGGATCGTCGGCCAACTGACGGAAAACGCCCAAGGCTTTTTCAGCGGTACAGCGCGCCGGGTCGTCAGTTGATAAACTGCCGCACTTTTTTACAAGGAGCAGACCATGGATCCGCGCAGTGAAGTACTGCTTCGTCAGCCCGAATTATTCCAGGGCCCGGTCCTGCTGGCCGGCCTGCCCGCCGACGATCTGCTCGGCCGTTTGCCCGAGGCCCATGGCTGGTGCTGGCATGCCGGCGACCAGGCCGCGCTGGATGCGCGCTTTGCGCAACGTAGCCACTTTGGCGTGAACGTACCCGAGCGGGAATTCGAAACGGCCGTGGTGTTCCTGCCCAAGGCCAAGGACCTGACCGACTACATTCTCAACGCCGTGGCCGCGCGCCTGGCCGGTCGCGAGGTGTACCTGGTGGGGGAAAAGCGCAGCGGCATCGAAGGCGCTTCCAAGCAGCTCAACCCGTTCGGCAAGCCACGCAAGCTCGACAGTGCGCGGCATTGCCAACTGTGGCAAGTCACCGTCGCCAACGCCCCGCAGGCCAAGCCGCTGGAAAGCCTGGCGCAAACCTACGAGCTGCCCTTGGCCGAAGGCCCGTTGAAAGTGATCAGCCTGCCGGGGGTGTTCAGCCATGGTCGGCTGGATCGCGGCAGTGCGTTGCTGCTGGAGCACCTGGACAAGCTGCCCAGCGGCCATCTGCTGGATTTCGGTTGTGGTGCCGGTGTACTGGGCGCGGCGGTCAAGCGCCGCTACCCGCACAATACCGTCACCCTGTTGGACGTGGACGCCTTTGCCGCCGCCAGCAGCCGCCTGACCCTCGCGGCCAACGGGCTGGAAGCCGAGGTGTTGACCGGTGATGGAATCGATGCCGCGCCCATGGGCCTGAACGCAATCCTGAGCAATCCACCCTTCCATGTCGGCGTGCACACCGATTATCACGCCACAGAAAACCTGCTGCGAAAAGCGGCCAAACATCTGAAAAACGGCGGCGAACTGCGCTTGGTCGCGAACAGTTTCCTCAAGTACCAGCCGCTGATCGAGGAGCATCTGGGCACGTGCACGATCAAGGCCGAAGGCCAGGGTTTTCGCATCTACCGAGCCAAGCGTGGCTAAGGCGTTTTTGAAAAACAGCGCTTGCCCAAACGGATTTGCCTAGGCAGAATCCGCTCCGTCCTAGGGGAGTAGTCTCCCGCGAGCGCCATGCTCGCCCGGCATACGTCAACATACTTGGTCAGCAGACCATGGCGTATGCGGCCCAAGCGTCCACGCAGATGGTCGCTGGGTTTGACAAGACCTATGACACGCACACCTTACCCGGGGCGGGAAGGCTGTACGTGTCATAGCCGTGTCGACCCGCCCCTCTTAGGAACCACCTGATGCTGGACTCTTTCCTGGTACCCACCGCCATCGTTGCGCTGGCCGAAATCGGCGACAAGACGCAATTGCTCGCGCTCATCCTCGCCGCACGCTTTCGCAAACCCTGGCCGATCATTGCCGGCATCGTCGCCGCAACCCTGGCCAACCATGCGGCGGCCGGCGCGGTAGGTGCCTGGGTCAGCGGGTTCTTCTCCGACTCGGTGTTGCACTGGATCCTCGCGGCGAGCTTTGCCGCCACCGCGCTGTGGACCCTGGTGCCGGACAAGCTGGACGACGAGGAAGCCAATACGGCTCGCAGGTTCGGACCTTTCCTGACCACGCTGATCGCGTTTTTCCTGGCGGAAATCGGTGACAAGACCCAGATCGCCACGGTGATGCTTGCCGCGCAGTACCCGGAGTTGTGGCTGGTGATCATCGGCACCACCGTGGGTATGTTGATCGCTAACGTGCCGGTGGTATTGGCGGGCAATTTCGCCGCCGAGAAACTGCCGCTTGCCCTCATCCGCCGCCTGGCCGCCTCGGCGTTTTTCATCCTGGCGATCGTCGCGGTGTACAAGGCAATGCAGAGTAGTGGGTGGGTTTGATGACCGCGTCATCGTTCATCGCGAGCAAGCTCGCTCCCACAGGGGCTGCGGGTGTACACAAGAGTGTTCACCGCAGATCATTGTGGGAGCGAGCTTGCTCGCGATGAGGCCAGCCGCGTCACCGCATGACGATGGTTACTTCCTGGCCTGCTGGTAAAGCGGCATCACCTTCGGAATCGCCGCCTGCAACGAGGCGATCCGGCTCGTCGACGAGGGGTGGGTGCTCATGAATTCCGGTGGAGCCCCTTCCGAAGCCTTGGCCATCTTGTTCCACAGGGTGATCGCCGCGTTCGGGTCGTAACCGGCCCGGGCGGCCAGCTCGAGGCCGATCAGGTCGGCTTCGTTCTCGTTGCCACGGCTGTTGGGCAAGGTCATGCCGTAGTTGGCCACGGTGTCGGCCAGCGCCAGGCTGTCCTGGCCCAGGCCGAAAATGGCACCGGCGCCCTGCTTGGCCATTTCGATGCCGTAGGCCTTTGACATCGCTTCACGGCCGTGCTCGCGCAAGGCGTGGGCGATTTCATGGCCCATGATCGCGGCGATCTCAGCGTCGGTCAGCTTCAACTGATCGATCAGGCCGGTATAGAACATGATCTTGCCGCCAGGACCGCAGTTGGCGTTGAGCTCATCACTCTTGATCAGGTTCACTTCCCAGTTCCACTGCGCCGAATCCGGGCGGAACACTGGCGCCTGGGCAATCAGACGGTCGGCAATGACCTGGAGGCGCTTGGCATCGCTGCTAGTCTTGTCCAGGGCACCTTGGGAGCTCGCCTCACCCAACGTCTTCTGATAGGACTGCGCATACATCTGGTTGACCTCAGCGGTCGACAGCATGCTGAACATATACTGCTTGCGTTCCACCCCCACGGCTCCGCCGCTGGTGGTATTGACCGATTGGCAACCGGCGAGCAGCAGAGCCGCGCCCAAAGCGCTCACCATCAAAGTCTTGTTCATACAAAAGAAGCTCCATGGAATCGTGGGCGTATCCTAGGCCCTGATTGGTATCGGCGCCAGATACGAAGCGAGGGATTACGGTTTTTCGGACAAGTCCCCCTTGGCCCGATTGCGACACCGGTCTAGCCAAAACAGTCATCCGACGAACAGTGCCTCATGCCATGCCCCGGAAACGCCGATAAAAAGTCCAGACGTCACTTCCGCGTCCGGAGCCTTTATGAAATTCAGATCGATCCAGTTTTCCGTTGCCGCCCTGGCTGGTGCCATCGTGCTCAGCGTGGTCGGCGCCCTGGTGCTGTACGCATTGTTCGCCGGCGCCCGCACCCAGGACATGGTGCAACAGCGGACCAAGGCGCAGTTCGAGCAACTCATCGAGCAACGCCTCAGTGCGCTGGCCCGCACCCAGGCCAGCCTGATCCAGCGCGAACTCGAAGCGCCGCTGCTGCTCGCTCGTGGGCTTGCCACCAGCAACGCCTTGATGGGCATGAACGGAACGGACGGCAACCCGCAACTGAAGATCCCGCGCGAGCAAATGATCAGCCTGCTGCGTGAAACCGTGGTGCGCAATCCGAAGATTCTCGGTGCCTACATCGCCTGGGAACCGAACGCCATCGACCACGACGACGCCCGTTATGTAGACAGTCAGGTGCGGGGCATGGAAACCAACGGACGCTTCCTGCCATGGTGGTTTCGCAATCAGGACGGCACCCTGGGCCTGGAAAAACTCGCCGACGTGACGGACCAGAAAACGCTGTCCACCGGCATTCGTGCCAGTGAATATTACCTGTGCTCCCAAGACAGCAAAAAAGCCTGCGTGATCGATCCCGCGCCGTACCGCGTCGGCGACACCATGACCATGCTCGCCTCGTTCATCGAGCCGATCCTGATCGATGGCAAGTTCCAGGGCATCGTCGGCGCCGATCTGTCGGTGAACTTCATCCAGGACATGCTCGTCGCCGCCGACGCCAAGCTGTACGACGGCGCCGGGGAAATGGCCCTGCTCGCCAGCAACAACCGGCTGGTGGCCTTCACCAAGGACCCAGGCAAACTCGGCGAGAAAGCCAGCGACCTGCTGGACGCCAACGAACTGGATAACCTGACCCGGCTCGGCATCGGTGAAGTGCGTTACGACATCGACGAAGAACACGGCCATCTGGAGGTGTACATGCCTTTCGGTATCGGCCAGACCGAGGCGCGCTGGACGTTGATGTTGCAGTTGCCGCTGAATGCCGTGATGGCGGATCTGCAAGCCTTGCAGAAAGACCTCGACGATCAGCGCGAAACCGACATCTTCGGCATGGCCATGGTCGGCCTGGCGATTGCCGCGATCGGCCTGCTGGTGATCTGGCTGGTGGGCCACGGTATCGCCCGGCCGCTCAAGCAAATGGTGGCGATGCTCGACGACATTGCCCAGGGCGAAGGCGACCTGACCCGCCGGCTGACCAGCGACCGCGCCGATGAATTGGGGGCCATCGCCAAGGGCTTCAACACGTTCCTGAGCAAATTGCAGGGGATGATCACTCAGGTAGTGACCTCGGTGCAGAGCGTCAGCGATTCGTCGGAACACACCGCCGACATCGCGATCCGCACCAACCAGGGCGTGCACAAGCAGTTGTCGGAAATCGATCAGGTCGCCACCGCCGTGCACGAAATGACCGCCACTGCCCAGGACGTGGCGCGGAATGCGAGCCAGGCAGCCCAAGCCGCCAGCCACGCCGACCAGGCCGCCAGCCAGGGCATGCAAATCGTGCGCGACACTTCCAGTTCCATCGGAGCCCTTGCCGTGGAGATTGGCAAGGCCGTGGGCGTGGTGCAGACGCTGGCCAAGGACAGTGAGAACATCAACGCGATTCTCACCGCCATCCGCGGGATCGCCGAGCAGACCAACCTGCTGGCGCTCAACGCGGCCATCGAGGCTGCACGGGCCGGTGAGCAGGGTCGCGGTTTTGCCGTGGTCGCCGATGAAGTGCGCAACCTGGCGCAGAAGACCCAGCAGGCCACCGAAGAAATCCAGTCGATGATCCAACAGCTGCAGCAGGGGACGCGGGACGTGGTGCGGGTCATGGAAGACAGCCAGCAGCGTACCGATGAAAGTGTGCATCACGCGGCAAAAGCGGCTCAGGCCCTGGAGACGATCACCCAGGCCGTGTCGGTGATCAGCGACATGAACACCCAGATCGCCAGCGCTGCCGAGGAACAAAGCGCGGTGGCCGATGACATCAACCGTAACGTGATCAACATCGGCCAGGTGGCAAACGAAGTGGCAAGCGGCGCCGACGAGTCCAGCGCGGCCAGTGCCGGGCTGACCAGGCTGGCGGAGCAGCAACGGCGGTTGATCAATCAGTTCAGGGTTTGATCCAACGCCGCCATCGCGAGCAAGCTCGCTCCCACAAAATAGATACGGGTCGCCACAAACTTTTGTGGTGCCCTGCATCCCTGTGGGAGCGAGCTTGCTCGCGATGGGGCCGTGCCAGGCTGAATTGCTTCGCCTGACAGAGCGTATTCGCGAGCAGGCTCGCTCCCACAGAAAGGCTGCGGCTCGCCACAGCATTTTGGGTGACTTGCTATTCCCTGTGGGAGCGAGCCTGCTCGCGAAGGGGCCAGTGCTGTCGCCAAAGAACTCAGGCCGGGGTCAGGCATTCCGGCCCATTGAGTTTCGGGTCGTTGACCATGTTCGCCAAAACCCGCTCGCGCAGTTGCCCTGGCTCGCTCGCCAGCAGCCCCTGCAAGGCATGCAAGGGTGTCTCGGGGTCGAGCCACAAGCGCTGGCCCTCTTCATCCAGAATCAACGGTCGGCGCTGACCGGCCGCCGGCTGGGTGATGACCGCCGTGCTCAGCCAAACCTGTTCCTGCACCGGGTACGCTTCCCAGATCGCCGCAAAGAACAGCGATGAGCCCTCCCCCGGCGTCAGCCAGTACGGGCGCTTGCGCGTGCCGCCGCGCCACTCGTAAAAACCATTGGCGGGCAGCAGGCAACGACGCAAACGCAGCGCTTCGCGGAACATCGGTTGCTCGGCCACGGTTTCGGCGCGGGCGTGCGCCGGGGTGCGGGACAGATCGGTCAGCCACGGCGGCGTCAGGCCCCAACGCGCCCGTGCCAGTTCGCGCTGTCCATCCGCGCCGGCGCGCAGCATCAGCACCGAGTCATTGGGCGAGATATTCCATTGGGCCTTCTGGTCGGCAGGGAAGCCGGGCAAGGCCGCGAAAGCGGGGTTCCAGCGAAACAGGGCATAACGTCCACACATGGGGCAACACGACTCTTGTATCAAACGGCCGCCAGCCTAACAGACCAGCGTACCGGGGTAACTGTCAGGCTCATCGCCCGGCACCGGCATCGCGGCATTGTAGGCGGCGATCAGCTCCCGGGCGTACTGCGCCTGCTCGTCCTCCACCGCCAGCCCCAGCAGACCGTACATCGGCAGCTCACCCGCGCCGCCCACCAGATCGCGGCCCACCAGGTGCGCCGTGATGCCTTCGCTGGCGAGCATGCCCTGGAGCAATTCGCCTTCCATCAGGTTTTCCAGCTCGTAGATTCGCTGCATGGCCGCCCCATCATTCGTTTTCGCTGAAGACCTCAAGGTGCCATTCGTCTTCGTGGACCTGCAGGACGAAAGTAATCGGTCGGCAACAGACCTGGCAGTCTTCGATGTAGGTCTGGTCGCCGCCGGACAAATCCACGGAAGACTCCACCTCTTCCCCACAATACGGACATTCATAATGAGCAGCTTCCAGCATCGCGGTCTCCCAAGTGACTTGTGCGTATAATCGCCGGTCTATTTGCAGGGCTATTTTTGCCTGGACTATCTTCCAGGTCGTGCCCCGTCGGTTTTTCGATCGAACCTTTACTTACCCTAGCCGTTTCCAACAAGAGAGCATGATGGGCGAATTCGATGCCATCCGACCTTACAACGACAGCGAAGTCCCAGCGGTGCTGGCACGGCTGCTCAGCGACAAGGCGTTTCTAGATATCCTCACCCACTTCCGCTTCCCGCGCCTGGCCGGCGCTTTCGGCTGGATGCTCAAACCTCTTATAGCGCAGAAGTTGCGTCGAGAGTTCGCCGGTGTGACCTCCGTTGCCACGTTGCAGGACAAAGTCGAGTTCTACGTCGACCACACCATCGAGCGTGCCACCGATGGCGTGACCTACACCGGGGTCGAGCAATTCAAGTCCGGCAATGCCTACCTGTTCATTGCCAACCACCGCGACATCGTGATGGACCCGGCCTTCGTCAACTATGCCGTGTACCACGCCGGCCTGCCGACGCCGCGCATCGCGATTGGCGACAACCTGCTGCAAAAGCCCTTCGTCAGCGACCTGATGCGCCTGAACAAGAGCTTCATCGTGCACCGCTCCATCACCGGTCGCCGGGAAAAAATGGCGGCGTACCAGTTGCTGTCGGCCTACATCAACCACTCGATCCGCAACGATTGCGCCTCGATCTGGATCGCCCAGGCCGAGGGCCGGGCGAAGGACGGTGATGACCGGACCGAGTCGGCGATCCTGAAGATGTTCCACATGAGCCGCAAGGACGAGCCGTTCGGCGAGGTCATCCGCTCGTTGAACCTGACGCCGGTGTCGATCAGCTACGAATATGACCCGTGCGACCAGGCCAAGGCCCGCGAGCTGTACATCCGCGCCACCACCGGCACGTACACCAAGGCGCCCGGCGAGGACGACGTCAGCATTGCCAAGGGCATCACCGGCTACAAGGGCCGGGTCCACGTGAACTTTGCCGCGCCGATCACCGAACTGTTCGAGGACACCAAACAACTGGCCATGGAGATGGACCGGCAGATACTCGGCGGCTATCGCCTGTTCCCGGTGCATTACCTGGCCTACGCGCAATGGGCCGATGCCGACCCGCAGTTGCAGGTTCCGACGGCGGCCGAGGTGTTCGGTGCCGAAGAACTGGCCAAGGCTGAAGAAGAATGGCAGCGCCGGCTGGAAGCCTGCCCGGAGGAACACCGACCGTTCCTGGTGCTGCAATATGCGACGCCGGTGCGGAACCAGTATCGGGTCAGGGCGGGGCTGGCGCTTTAAAGCCGCGCAAGGACGACGCGGAATCTTGTGGCGAGGGAGCTTGCTCCCGCTCGATTGCGCAGCAATCGCAAAACGGTTTGTGTTCAGAGGGGGCCGCTATGCACTGGAGCGCCAGCCGGCCCAGCGGGAGCAAGCTCCCTCGCCACAAAAGCAGTGATCAGAACTGCGTGCTGATCCACGACATCAGCAGCGCCAACCCCAGGCAAGCGAAGCCGAAACGGTAGAAAAACCGGTTCATGCGTTGCGTCGCCAAGTCCAGCAGCGCTTCGAATCGTTCATTGCCTTCGCTGCTGCGCTCCGCAAGACAGGCCCGCGCCCGCAGTTCGCGGCGACGCGTCGCGTGCAGCACCCAGCCACCCGGACAGGCAAACAGCAGCGCGAGCAGGTTGATCAGTTTGGCGGGGTGGGCAGCGAACAGCGAGAACAGTTGCAACGACATCACAAACCTCAAGCGAAAACGGACGCGCTGCGCCCGGAGCCTACGAACAGGGCGCGGATTCTACCGAAAGCCAGTCGCCTTGCGCGGCTTTTTCCGACCGGTAACGATCCCAATGCCCGCAATGCGGTTCACTTAAGAAAAATGATAGACCCGTGGCGAGGGAGCTTGCTCCCGCTCGGCTGCGAAGCAGTCGCAAGCCGGCGGGTGCGGTGTGTCTGATGCTCCGCATTTGGCCGGTTTTGGGGCCACTTCGCGGTCCAGCGGGAGCAAGCTCCCTCGCCACAAGACCAAGTGCAAACCTTCTAATTCTTCTCGTCACGGTTTCGTCATATGGATAGGCCACCCTGTCGCCCTCCAAAACTGTACGGAATCCGTCATGCTGCACGCCGAAAACCAGGATCGTCTCTACCTGATCAGCCCGAGCGATGAACAACAGAACCTTGTCGGCAGTCTGTCCTTCAATGTCCAGGATCGTCATTGGCTGGTGTACTGCGCCCTCGGCGGCCATCAACATGCGGACCTCCCGGAGACAGACCTGCTGACCGGGATCAGCGTGCTGGATTTTTATTCCCAGGCTGCGTGAATCGCGCCCATAAAAAAACCTGTGGGAGCGAGCTTGCTCGCGATGACGGTGGATCAGTCAACATTGAGTTGGCTGAAATGCCGCTATCGCGAGCAAGCTCGCTCCCACAGGGATATCAGACTTGCTGCTTACTCCGCCAACACCTGACCAATGGTCGGGTCCTTGAACAGACGGGTCAGGGCATCGCTCAACACGTCGCTGACCAGCTTGGTGTTGGTGTCCTGGTTCGGCGCCATGCCGAAGCGCTGGTCCAGTGAAGCGCCATAACGACCGCTGTAGCGGCGGTTGGCGTTCTGCACGTCGGAACGAAACGTCGCGCCGATGGTGGCTTCGGTCACGTACATGCCTTCCTTGGGCGACTGGTATTTCAGTTCGGCCAGGGTCACGGTCAGTTGCGGGGCGTTCATTGCGTTCTGCGTCGGGGTGAAGCCCAGCAGACGCACGGCCGCTTCAGCCTGGGCCTGCAATTTTGGCAGGACCTGCGCACCCTGCACCGTGATCACGCTGGTTTCAGGGTACAGACCGCCACGCGTGCCGAGGGTTGGCGACGGGCGACCGTCGACGACCCGTACCACCACCGGCTGGCCGCGACCCACCGGCGCCAGCTGGGCGTTGAGCTTGGGTTCCGGGTTAAGTTGTTGCGGGCTGTGGGCACAGCCGACAAGGGTCAGACTGGTCACGGCGATCAAACCGAACAACAGGCGTTGCAACATGCTCTTCTCTCCAGAATCGGGCACAAACAGGCCGGCAGTATAGCGGTGCGCCATCGCGGCGAACTAGCGTCGCCGCATGAATACTGAAATGTCTGACAGGGGCCGCGGTGGCCGGTTCCTGTCACCGTGTTGTCATTGTCCTTACACCGGGGTGTCATGCCGGGCTGTCAGGCTGGTCTCAAGTTCCCCGGACACGGTATCCGACCATGCGTTTTCTCATCTCCCTGTTTACCCCGCGCCCGCATCACCGCTGCTTCGCCCTGCTCGACCGCAGCGGTCGTTGCCAGGCATTCAAGCAATGCAGCCTGCAGCCCATGGGCGATGGCTGGGTCGAAATCGAAGAGATCCGTCTCAACTGGCTGCATCAGCCGTTGCCTGTCAGCGCCCTGGTACAAGCGCCCCGCGCTCGTGCACGCAGCCGTCAGTTGTTGGCCGTCTGACCGCAAGGCTAATAAAAGTCATAAAACACGACCATTTCCGCGCGTTTCTTCGTTACAATCTCCCCCCGATTATAAGGACGTCTCCTGATCGGGCCCCGCAACGCCGCTGATGCGCTTGTATTGGCACCCCGCACCGCCCACAGAGAGCCGCCCACACAGATCGAGTGAAGCTGGCGCGCTTGCTGTTTCCCTGGCAAATCACTGCTTTTCGCGAATCTGCAGAGCTGTCATTACGCTCGGTCACTGAGCTGTCTGCCCGTTTTGCCTGTCATGTATTACATGAGGGGCATCCAGATCGGGCGCGGTGCCAGGCTGGGACAGCCCTTTTTGAGGTTCACGTCTTCAAAAGAGCGTGAAAAAACGGGTTTTCACAACTTCACAAGAGTGTGGCGAGCAAATGAAGAGTTTTGCGTCTGAACAAGCACCATTGGCGTCTGGAACAGCCCAACGAGACAGGACCGGATATCGCTCAAGAACCGGCGCCTGAAGCCTGTCCGCTACGGATTTGGTTGCACGAACGGATGTCTCGGCCATAAGTCGAATTGCCCGCCCGGCGCTTAAATGAGTTCATGGGACTCTTGAGGCCAGGCTGCATGCATCCGCAGTGTTGCGAAAAATTGCGAAGATTCGGACATGGCGATCCTGGCCATGGATACCTGGGGCGCAACTGACCTGCCCCGCTTCCTGGCCGCTATGCCGACAATTTGGTGCTGCAGATTTTGGAGACGCGTTAAATGGCGCATAACGAAGCAGTCGACGTAGTTCTGGTAGGGGCCGGCATCATGAGTGCCACCCTGGCCGTGCTGCTCAAGGAGCTCGACCCGGCGATTTCGCTGGAAGTCGTCGAGCTGATGGATTCGGGTGCCGCGGAGAGTTCCAATCCCTGGAACAACGCCGGTACCGGCCACGCCGGACTGTGTGAGCTGAACTACACACCCCAGGCCGCCGATGGCAGTGTCGACATCAAGAAAGCCGTGCACATCAACACCCAGTTCGAGGTGTCGAAGCAGTTCTGGACGTACCTGACCAAAAAAGGCACGTTCGGCTCGTCGAAATCCTTCATCGCCCCGGTGCCGCACCTGAGCTTCGTGCAAGGCGAGCAAGGCGTTGAGTTCCTCAGGAAGCGCTTCGAACTGATGCGCCAGCACCATGCGTTCGCCGACATGGAATACACCGAAGACCGCGACCAGATGGCCGAGTGGATGCCGCTGATGATGCCAGGCCGCCCGGCAGACGAAGTCATCGCCGCGACCCGCGTCATGAACGGTACCGACGTCAACTTCGGCGCCCTGACGAACCAGTTGCTCAAGCACCTGGGCAGCGCGCCGGACACCCAGATCAAGTATTGCAAGCGCGTCACCGGCCTCAAGCGCAAGGGCGATGGCTGGACCGTGAGCATCAAGGACGTCAATTCCGGCAGCACCCGTGAAGTCGACGCCAGGTTCGTTTTCCTCGGTGCCGGCGGCGCCGCGTTGCCGCTGCTGCAAGCTTCGGGCATTGAAGAGAGCAAGGGCTTCGGCGGTTTCCCGGTCAGCGGCCAGTGGCTGCGTTGCGACAACCCGGAAGTGGTCAAGCATCACCAGGCCAAGGTCTACAGCCAGGCCGCGGTGGGCTCGCCGCCGATGTCGGTGCCGCACCTCGATACCCGCGTGGTCGATGGCAAGAAATCCCTGCTGTTCGGGCCATACGCTGGCTTCACCACCAAGTTCCTCAAGCACGGCTCGCTGATGGACCTGCCGCTGTCGGTACGCGCCGGCAACATCGGCCCGATGCTGGCCGTGGCCCGGGACAACATGGACCTGACCAGATACCTGATCAGCGAAGTGATGCAGTCCATGGAGCAGCGCCTGGAATCCCTGCGGCGCTTCTACCCCGAGGCGAAAGCCGAGGACTGGCGCCTGGAAGTGGCTGGCCAGCGCGTGCAGATCATCAAGAAAGACCCGAAGAAAGGCGGCATCCTGCAATTCGGTACCGAATTGGTGGCGGCCAAGGACGGCACTCTCGCCGCCTTGCTCGGCGCTTCACCAGGCGCTTCGGTCACCGTGTCGATCATGCTCGAACTGATCGAGCGCTGCTTCCCGGAAAAAGCCAAGGGAGAGTGGGCCGCCAAGCTCGCGGAAATCTTCCCGGCCCGGGAGAAGGTGCTGGAAACCGATGCGGCGCTGTATCGCAAGGTCAACGCGCAGAACAACATCGCGCTGGAACTGGTTGAAGCAAGCAGCGAAACCCAAAGCTACGCTTGATCTCCCGGTTGAAAAAAACGCCCCGTCCTCCATGAGAGCGGGGCGTTTTTTTTGCAGCTTTTCGTGGCGAGGGAGCTTGCTCCCGCTGGCCTGCGAAGCAGGCCCTGTCAGTCAGCCACGCGCCTTGTTGATCAACTCGATGTATTCCTCGGCATTACGCTGGTCCTGGATCAACGCAACGAAATCATTACCGTGCTCGTCCTTGCCGTTGAGGTCATGGCCGGCCTCGACAAAGAACGTCAGGAAGCGCTCGAAATCGTCGACACGCAGCCCACGGTAGGCCTTGATCAGTTTGTGCAGCGACGGCGAAGTGGCATCGACGGGCTCGAAATTGAGGAACAGCTTGATCTGTTCGTCGCCAATCTCGTCACCAATCACTTGTTTCTTGTCTTTACGCATTGCCGGCTCCAGCTCGCACAGTTCACGGGGCGGGCAGTTTACCCCCGGCGGGCCTCGGGGCTCAACGCGGGCGTGCGGCGCCAGTGTGCAGGTCGGCCCAGATATGGCCGTTGGCGTAGCTGAGGAACTGCACGTAGACCGTGTCGTTGCGCAACAGATCGATCACCACCCGGTACTGGGCCTGTGGATAAGACAGCGTCAGGGTCTTGCTCGCCTCATCGAATACCGGTTTCTTCAGGCTTTTGCTTTCGCCATCAAAATTGAGGATCACCTGGCTGATGGTGGCGCCCTTGTTCAGGGGCTTGCCCTTGAGCCGCACCATCAGCGGCGAAGTGACCGGGATCGGCTGCTGGTTGGATGGGCGCTGGTTGCCCAGCACCACCGAATACTCGGTGACTTGCAGTAACTGCTGCTGTTCGGGCTGTTCCTGACGCGCCACCAGGTCATCGGGGGGCAGGAACTGGCTGTGCATCGGCGCGGCCACTGCCAGCAATGGCAGGCCGCAGATCAGCAGCAGAGCGGCACAGCGACGGATCGATACACTCATGACAGGCTCCGGAAGGCATGGCCGGGCACGCTAGCACTCCTTGAAAAAATATGCGACCCGAGTCAATACAGCAGGGCTTGCGGCGCGGCATACTCCGTGAGGCCATCGGTGTCGGCCCGCTGGCATATGCCGTTGTGGCGAGGGAGCTTGCTCCCGCTCGGCGGCGCAGCCGTCGTAAATCGGCTAGCGCACTCCGTCTGAAAGATTTCAATGGCCCATTTTGGGTCTGCTGCGCAGCCCAGCGGGAGCAAGCTCCCTCGCCACGGGTTTATTGTCCAGTCTATGCGAGGAGCATCATGGCCTTCTCCGCCCCACCGCTGTTCGCCGCCTGGCGCCAAGCCTGGCGTGCCGGTTACACCCTTGAGCGCCTGCGCGGCGACCTGGTAGCCGGGCTTACGGTCGGCATCATCGCTATCCCCCTGGCCATGGCCCTGGCAATCGCCGTTGGGGTGCCACCACAACACGGTCTTTACACCGTGCTGGTGGCCGCCCCCTTGATTGCCCTGACCGGCGGCTCGCGATTCAACGTGAGCGGGCCGACGGCCGCATTCGTTGTCATCCTGCTGCCCATCACCCAGCAATACGGTCTGGGCGGCCTGCTGCTGTGCACAATGCTTGCCGGCCTGATCCTGATTGCGCTGGGGCTGATGCGCGCCGGGCGCTTGATCCAGTTCATCCCGTATCCGGTGATCCTCGGTTTCACCGCCGGGATCGGCGTGGTGATTGCGACGCTGCAATTGAAGGACCTGTTGGGCCTGAGCACTGCGGGCCAGGCCACGCATTACATCGAACAGCTCGGCGAATTGATCGTGGCGCTGCCCGGCGCACGGCTTGGCGACGCCATTATCGGCGCGGCGTGTCTGGCCGTATTGATAATCTGGCCGCGCTGGGTGCCACGCGTCCCGGGCCATCTGGTCGCGCTGCTGATCGGCGCGTTGCTGGGGCTGGCCATCGAGCGCGCCGGGCTGCCGGTCGCAACGCTGGGCGAACGCTTCAGCTACGTCGTCGACAGCATCGTCTACCCCGGCATCCCGCCTTTGCTGCCGCGCTTCGACTGGCCCTGGAACCTGCCGAATGGCCAGGGCGGTGCGTTGATACTTTCCTATGACCTGTTCCGCCAATTACTGGGCCCGGCCTTCGCCATCGCCATGCTCGGCGCCATCGAGTCATTGCTCTGCGCCGTGGTGGCGGATGGCATGACCGGGAGCAGGCACGACCCCAACGCCGAATTGATCGGCCAAGGCCTGGGCAACCTCGTGGCGCCGTTGTTCGGCGGCATCACCGCCACCGCCGCAATTGCCCGCAGCGCAACCAACGTGCGCAGCGGCGCGTCATCGCCCCTGGCGGCAATCATTCACAGCCTGGTGGTGCTGGTGGCGATTGTGTTGCTCGCGCCGCTGTTCAGTTATTTGCCGATGGCGGCACTGGCGGCGTTGCTGGTGATGGTCGCCTGGAACATGAGCGAGGCCGGGCATGTGCTGCATACCCTGCGCATCGCCCCGCGCAGCGACGTGCTGGTGCTGCTGACCTGCCTGGGCCTGACGGTGCTGTTCGACATGGTCCTGGCCGTCGCCGTCGGCCTGTTGCTGGCCGCCGGGCTGTTCATCAAGCGCATGAGCGAACTGACCGACAGCGCTGAACTGCCACGCCATGCCCACCAGGCCTTGCTGGACATGCCCGAGCATGTTCGCTGCTACGCCATTCGCGGGCCGCTGTTCTTCGGTGCGGCGGAGAAGGCCCTGGATGTATTGCGCCGCTTCGACCCGGGTGTCCGGGTGGTGGTCGTGGACATGAGCGTCGTGCCAATGCTGGACATGACGGCCCTGGCCGCGCTGGAAAATATCCTCAGGGACTATCGAAAGCAGGGCATCGGCCTGATCCTGGTCGCGACCGCACCGAGGGTACGCCTGAAACTGCGCCGCGCCGGGGTCCATCGCGAGCAGCGGCAGTTGGCGTATGTGCAGACGCTGGAACAGGCGCGGAGCAAAAGTGAGCGCTGGCTGGCCGCGAGCGCAGCGCATTCAAGACTGGTTTGATTGTGTGGCGAGGGAGCTTGCTCCCGCTGGGCCGGCTGGCGCTCCAGTGCGCAGCAGGCCATCTTGCGGTTGCTGCGCAACCGAGCGGGAGCAAGCTCCCTCGCCACAAAAGCGTCCTTGCCACAGGGGATGCCGATCAATCGAACTGAGCGCGCATCCAGGCCTGGTATTGCGCCACGCCGGGTTCACCTTCGCGGGGGGCCCAATGAGCCAGCTCGCCGTCGCCCACCGGCCGGTACGGGCCGGCCTTGCATTCGAACATCAGGCTGTCGGCTTCAAGCACGACCAGGCCGTGATATACCCCGGCCGGCAGGTTGATACCGAGGCAATCAGCGCCGGCCTGGAGGATTCGCTTGTCGATCACCTTCCCGGTTTCATCGAAGATCAACACACCGAGCCGGCCCCTGAGCACCAGCAGGGTTTCCGCCTTGTCGGCGCTCAAATGGCGATGCGGCGGGATGTAGGTAGACGGCTGCAAGCCCACCGCCATGCGATGGCACGGTTCGTCCATCTGGTGAAGGTTGTGGTGTTGCCGTCCACGGGGATTGGCCGCGGCTTTCTCGGCCAGTTCATCGAACAGGGCTTGGTCCAGGAACGTTGGCCGATCCATACGGTTACATCCCCTTGACGGCAAAAATACCATTGGCGTTACGCCAGTAGCCTTTGTAGTCCATGCCGTAGCCAAAGATGTAGCGATCGATGCACGGCAAACCGACGAAGTCGGCCTTCAGGTCGGGACGGGCCTTGCGGTCGTGGTCCTTGTCGATCAGCACGGCGGTATGTACGGCACGGGCGCCAGCGTGTTTGCAGAAGTCGATGATCGCGCCCAGGGTGTGACCTTCATCGAGGATATCGTCGATGATCAGCACGTCGCGGTCGATGAACGAGACTTCCGGCTTGGCTTTCCAGAACAGGTCGCCGCCGCTGGTTTCGTTGCGATAGCGGGTGGCGTGCAGGTAGGAAGCTTCCAACGGGAAGTTCAGGCAGGTCAGCAGCTTGCCGGAGAAAATCAGCCCGCCATTCATCACGCAGAACACCACCGGGTTGCGGTCAGCCAACTGATCGTTGATTTGCGCACCGACACGGGCAATGGCCGCTTCGACTTCAGCTTCGGTGTACAGACAGTCAGCCTCTCGCATGACTTGACGGATATGCTCGAGATCAGCGGACATGGCGCTCTCCAAGGGTGGCGTTTGCGGAAAAGCGGGCAAAGGTACGCATCCCGCCCGGCCAGATCAAGCGTTTGTGGACTAACGTTCTGTATTGTCTATAGGACAACACCCTCGGATAGATTAATCTAGGCCGGTTTTTTTGCCCGCCGCCGGAGCCTTCCCCATGCCCATCCTCGAGATCCGCCACCCGCTGATCAGACATAAACTCGGCCTGATGCGCCGCGCCGACATCAGCACGAAGAACTTCCGCGAGCTCGCCCAGGAAGTCGGTGCCCTGCTCACCTACGAAGCCACCAAGGACCTGCCGCTGGAATCCTACGAGATCGCCGGTTGGGCGGGCACGGTGCAGGTGGAAAAAATCGCCGGCAAGAAGATTACCGTGGTGCCGATCCTGCGTGCCGGTATCGGCATGCTCGAAGGCGTCCTGAGCCTGATTCCGGGTGCCAAGGTCAGCGCCGTCGGCGTGGCCCGCAACGAGGAAACCCTGCAGGCCCATACCTACCTGGAAAAACTGGTGCCGGAGATCGACGAGCGCCTGGCGATGATCATCGACCCGATGCTCGCCACCGGCAGCTCCATGGTTGCAACCATCGACCTGCTGAAAAAAGCCGGTTGCCGGGACATCCGCGCCATGGTCCTGGTCGCCGCGCCCGAAGGCATCCAGGCCGTGGAAGATGCCCACCCCGACGTGACCATCTACACCGCCTCCATTGACCAGAAACTCAACGAACACGGCTACATCATCCCGGGCCTGGGCGATGCCGGCGACAAGATCTTCGGCACCAAGCAGAAGGACGCCTGAGCATGCAGGACGAATTCAACGATCCGCTCTGGCGTCAGGTGCTGTCCGGCGCACAGATGCTGTTCGTCGCCTTCGGCGCGCTGGTGCTGATGCCGCTGATCACTGGCCTGGACCCGAACGTGGCGCTGTTCACGGCGGGCCTGGGGACGATCCTGTTCCAGATCGTTACCGGGCGTCAGGTGCCGGTATTCCTGGCGTCGAGTTTTGCTTTCATCACGCCGATCATTCTCGCCAAGGGCCAGTTCGGCCTGGCCGCGACCATGGGCGGCGTGATGGCGGCCGGTTTTGTCTATACGTTCCTGGGCCTGGCGGTGAAGATCAAGGGCACCGGCTTCATTGACCGGCTGTTGCCGCCAGTAGTAATCGGCCCGGTGATTATTTCCATCGGCCTGGCGATGGCGCCGATCGCTGCAAATATGGCGATGGGCAAGGCCGGCGACGGCACCGAGCTGATTCCTTATCAGACCGCGATGCTGATCTCGATGCCGGCGTTGCTCACTACCCTGATCGTCGCCGTGTTCGGCAAAGGCATCTTCCGCCTGGTGCCGATCATCTCCGGCGTATTGGTGGGTTTTGCCATGGCGTTTTTCTTCGGCGTCGTCGACACCGCGAAAATCGCCGCCGCCCCCTGGTTCGCCCTGCCGGCCTTCACCGCGCCGGAATTCAACTGGCAAGCGATCCTGTTCATCGTGCCGGTAGCCCTGGCGCCAGCGATCGAACACATCGGCGGGGTGATCGCCGTGGGTAGCGTGACCGGTCGCGACTACCTGAAAAAACCCGGCCTGCACCGCACGCTGTTCGGTGACGGTATCGCCACCACCGCAGCCGGCCTGTTCGGCGGCCCGCCCAACACCACCTATGCCGAAGTGACTGGCGCGGTGATGCTGACCAAGAACTACAACCCGAAGATCATGACCTGGGCCTCGATCTTCGCGATCAGCCTGGCGTTCATCGGCAAGTTCGGCGCACTGCTGCAAAGCATTCCGGTGCCGGTGATGGGCGGGATCCTGTGCCTGTTGTTCGGTTCGATCGCGGCGGTGGGCATGAATACACTGATCCGCCACAAGATCGACCTGGGCGAAGCACGTAACCTGGTGATCGTTTCGGTGACGCTGGTGTTCGGCATCGGCGGCGTACTGGTCGGCACCGGTACCGGCCCGGACGACTTCGGCCTCAAGGGCATCGCGCTGTGCGCCGTGGTGGCGATCGCGTTGAACCTGATCTTGCCGGGCAACGATGGCTGGAAGCAGAAGAAGGCGGATGAGCCGCTGATCTGAGTTTTCGTCGTCAGTCAGAAGCTTCGCGAGCAGGCTCGCTCCCACAGGGGATGTTGTGAACACAAACTTTGTGACCACACGCTTTCCTTGTGGGAGCGAGCCTGCTCGCGAAGGGGCCGATGAGATCTACAACGCCAGCGGCGCCCGCTCGCAAAGGGTGCTCAACACCTTCGCCCACTGCGGATCGTCATTGAGACACGGCACCAGTACCAACTCCTCCCCTCCCGCTTCGCGAAACTGCTCGCGCCCGCGGTCGCCGATTTCTTCCAGCGTCTCGATGCAATCGGCAACGAATGCCGGGCACATCACCAGTACTTTCTTCACGCCGCTTTTGGCCAGTTCGTCCAGGCGCGCCTCGGTATAAGGTTCGATCCACTTGGCCCGTCCCAGTCGCGACTGAAACGACACCGACCATTTGCCATCCGCTAGCCCCATCTGCCGGGCGAACAGCTCGGCGGTACGAATACACTGGGCGCGGTAACACGTGGCCATGACTTCCGGCGGCGCGTTCCGGCAGCAATCGGCGTCCTTGAAGCAGTGATAGCCCGTAGGGTCGAGCTTGGTCAGGTGCCGTTCCGGCAGGCCATGGAAACTCAGCAACAGATGATCGTAATCCTTCATCAGGTACGGCTTGGCGCTGGCAACCAGGGCATCGATATATTCCGGCTGGTCATAGAAGGGCTGGAGAATCGAGAACTGCACCTTGAGCTTTTTCTCGCGCACTACCCGCTTGGCTTCTTCGATGACCGTGGTCACGGTGCTGTCGGCGAACTGCGGATACAGCGGCGCCAGGGTGATTTTCGTGTGTCCCTGGCTTGCCAGGCGCACCAGGGTCGATTCGATCGATGGCTCGCCATAACGCATTGCCAGCTCCACCGGGCCCTGGGTCCATTGCGCTTTCATGGCCTGTTGCAGGCGGCGACTGAGGACCACCAGCGGCGAGCCCTCTTCCCACCAGATCGAGGCATAGGCGTGGGCCGATTGCTCGGGGCGCTTGACCAGGATCAGCGACACCAGTAGCCGCCGCACCGGCCATGGCAGGTCGATGACGTAGGGGTCCATCAGAAATTGGTTGAGGTAACGGCGTACATCGGCCACCGAGGTGGAGGCAGGCGAACCCAGATTCACCAGAAGCAACGCGTGATCGGTCATGCAACGTCCTATTTCAAAGGCGACCCGACAAATCTTCCAGGGCCGCAGACAACTCAGTGAACCGGAATGAAAACCCCGCCGCCTGCAATCGGGCGGGCGTGGCGCGCTGGCCTCCCAGCAACAGCAATGACAACTCCCCCAAAGCGATTTTCAACGCAAGCTCCGGCATCGGCACCACGGCCGGGCGATGCAGTACGTGCCCCAGGGCCTTGGCGAAATCTCGGTTGCGCACCGGGTTCGGTGCGCAGGCATTATAAGGACCGCTGGCATCGCTGCGGTGCAGAAGAAAATCAATCAGGGCGATTTGATCGTCGATATGAATCCAGGGCATCCACTGCCGCCCGCTGCCGATACGCCCGCCCATTGCCAGTTTGAACGGCAGCAACAGCCGCGACAAAAAGCCGCCCTCTGCAGACAGGACCAGGCCGGTGCGAACCAGCACCACACGTATGCCCAAGGCTTCTGCACGTTGCGCGGTTTCTTCCCAGGCGATGCACAACTGGCTGGCGAAGTCTTCGCTGACCGGCCCGGATTCTTCGGTCAACTCCCGCTCGCCGCCGTCGCCATACCAGCCCACCGCAGAGCCGGAAATCAGCACCCGCGGTTTCTGTTCGCAACGCTCCAGCCAGGCCAGCAGAACCTCGGTCAGCGTGACGCGGCTGCTCCACAGCAGCATCTTGCGTTTATGGCTCCAGGGCCTGTCGCCGATAGGCGCGCCGGCAAGGTTGACGACCGCGTCCACCGGCTCGCCAAGCTCATCGAGGCTGGCGATACCGCGCACCTGCGCGCCACAGATTTTCGCCACCTGTTCGGGCCGACGACTCCAGACCGTCAGGCGATGTCCCTGCTCCAGCCAGTGCCGGCAGAGTTGACGTCCGATCAAACCAGTACCGCCGGTCAGCAATATGTGCATGAGATGTCCCTCGGCTCGCGTTTTACCTGGCCCATTAGTCTATTTTTATAAGTAGGCATTTTTCATATAGGACAGGGTCTGTACCTAACAATAGGACAACCCGCCAAAACGCGAACGGTAAAACTTATACCAAAAACCAGAATTGTACAGGATTAAACGACGGCGTAGTCTGTACAGAAAGGTAAACGAGGCCCTCATGACTGTACCCATCGCAATCATCGGCACCGGCATCGCCGGACTTTCAGCCGCCCAGGCCCTGACGGAGGCCGGGCATGTCGTTCAACTCTTCGATAAAAGCCATGGCAGCGGCGGCCGCATGTCCAGCAAGCGCAGCGACGCCGGCGCGCTGGACATGGGCGCACAATATTTCACCGCCCGGGATCGGCGCTTCGTCACGGAAGTCCAGCGCTGGCAAGCCAACGGCTGGGCGGCGGAATGGAACCCGCAGCTCTATCACTTCCAGGACGGGCAGATGAGCCCCTCGCCGGACGAGCAGACCCGCTGGGTCGGTACCCCGCGCATGAGCGCGATTACCCGCGCCCTGCTCGGCGAGCTGCAGGTGCAGTTTTCCTGCCGCATCACCGAGGTCTTTCGTGGCCAGGAACACTGGCACCTGCAGGACGCCGAAGGGTTTACCCACGGCCCGTTCGGCCAGGTCGTGATTGCCACGCCCGCGCCCCAGGCCACGGCGTTGCTCGCCGCCGTGCCGAAACTGGCCGGCGTCGCCGCCGGGGTGAAAATGGACCCCACCTGGGCAGTGGCGCTGGCCTTTGAACAACCCCTGGATACGCCCATGGAGGGCTGCTTCGTCCAGGACAGCCCCCTCGACTGGCTGGCCCGCAACCGCAGTAAACCAGGGCGCGATGCCAAGCTCGACACCTGGGTGCTGCATGCAACCAGCGACTGGAGCCGCCAGCACATCGACATGCCCAAGGAAGCGGTGATCGAGCATTTGCACGGCGCCTTCGCAGAACTGCTGCACAGCGCGATGCCCGCGCCGAGCTTCAGCGTGGCCCATCGCTGGCTGTATGCCCGTCCCGCCGGCAGCCACGAATGGGGCGCCCTGGCCGATGCCAACCTGGGCTTGTATGTGTGCGGAGACTGGTGCCTGTCCGGCCGGGTCGAAGGAGCATGGCTCAGTGGCCAGGATGCCGCCCGTCGCTTGCACGCCAGCCTTCAGTGAGCGCATTCCCCAGGCCATCCGCTGCTGTCGCGAGAGGCAGCAGCCGGCGGCAAGGTCACAACGCCACCCTTCGGCCTGGAACAATCGGTTGACTTGTTCGCGTACCGACCTATGATGAAAATATTGTACAAACAATAGTACATGTACAAGATTTACCCAGCAGAGGTCGCCCATGCCCAACGAAGCTATCGCCAAACCGAAAATTGCCATCAGCGCCTGCCTCATGGGCGCTGAAGTGCGCTTCAATGGTGGTCACAAGCAATCGCCGTTGTGCAGCCGCACGCTGGTCGAATACTTCGATTTCGTGCCGGTGTGTCCGGAAGTCGCCATTGGCCTGGGCGTCCCGCGCGAGCCGATCCGGCTGGTTGGCAACCCCGCGCGCCCCGACGCGGTCGGCACGGTGAAGCGAGACCTCGACGTGACCCAGCCATTGGCCGATTACGGTCAACAAATGGCCGCTGAGCTGGATGACATCTGCGGCTATATCTTCATGCAGAAGTCGCCGTCCTGCGGGCTGGAGCGGGTCAAGGTCTACGACCACAACGGCGTCCCGCAGGACGGCGGTGGACGTGGTGTCTACGCCCAGGCCTTTTGCGAGCGCCACCCCGACTTGCCGGTGGAAGAAGACGGCCGCCTCAACGATCCGGTACTGCGCGAGAACTTTCTGACCCGTGTATTCGCCTATGCCGCCTGGCAACCGCTGCGCCGCCGCGGGCTGACCCGACGCGACCTGATTGAATTTCACTCACGCTACAAGTACCTGTTGATGGCCCACAACCCTGAGCAATACAAGGCGTTGGGCAACATGTTGGGCAACATGGGCAAGGCCGATCCGGACGAACTGGGCCAGCGTTATTTCAGCGCGCTGATGGCGGCCTTGAAGAAATGCGCCACCCGACGCACGCACACCAACGTTCTGCAGCACCTGAGCGGTTACCTCAAGCGTGCCATCGATGCCGATGACAAGCAGGAGGTGCAGCACCTGATCGGGCAGTACCGTCTTGGTATCGTGCCACTGGTGGTGCCGCTCACATTGCTCAAGCATCATCTGCGTCAGCACCCCGACCCCTATCTCGCCCAACAGGTCTACCTGCAACCGCACCCAGAGAACCTCAGCTTGCGAAACGCCATTTGATGAAGAACGAACTCGACTCCAGCGCCAGCGAAGACCTGGGCGCCGATTTCGCCAAGGCCCTCGCGCAGGGCTGGCTGCCGATCCGCGAAGTCGCCCGGCAAACCGGCGTCAATGCCGTCACGCTGCGAGCCTGGGAGCGGCGCTACGGGTTGATCGTGCCGCACCGTACGCCCAAGGGCCATCGCTTGTTCAACCGCGAACATGTGCAGCGGATCCTGAGCATCCTCACCTGGATCGATCGTGGCGTGGCAGTGAGCAAGATAAAACCGTTGCTCGACACACCGCAGCCGTCAGGCGAACCGTTGGAAGACGACTGGCAACGTCAGCGCCATGCCCTGATGCTGGCGGTGACGCAACTGGCCGAGCGTCAGGTCGATGAGTCGGTGAACCAGGCCATGGCGCTGTATCCGCCTTGGACTGTTTGTGAACAGTTGCTCCTGCCCTTGCTGGGCGAGTTGCAATTGCGCTGGCAGAGCCAGTTCGGCGCGCAGCTGGAAAAAGTCTTCCTGTACTCCTGGCTGCGCAGCAAATTCGGCAGCCGGATCTACCACAACAACCGCCAGTTGCGCGGCGCACCGCTGTTGATGATCAACCAGTCCGAGGTGCCGCAGGAGCCCCAGTTGTGGCTCACCGCCTGGCTGGCAAGCAGCGCCGACTGTCCCGTGGAGGTGTTCGACGGGCCGCTCCCGGCCGGTGAGCTGGCGTTGGCGGTCGAACGGCTCAAGGCCCGCGGCGTGCTGCTGTATTCGAGCCAGGCACTGAACCTGTCGCAATTGCCCAGGCTGCTGAGCGGGCTCGACTGCCCGATCATCATCGCCGGCCCCGCCGCCTCGATTCACCAGGCCAAGCTGTCTGCAAGCGCGGCAATGAGCAACGTCAGCTGGGCCGAAGACCCGCTATCGGCTCAACGCGAACTGAGCCGCAGAGAACTCCTCTAGTTGGAAAAAACCATGCAATTGATCTGGCTGCGCAGCGACTTGCGCCTGCACGACAACACCGCCCTGGCGGCCGCCGCTGCCCGGGGGCCCTGCGTAGCGGTCTACCTGCCGAGCCCGAAGCAATGGGCGGCCCATGACGATGCACCCTGCAAGATCGATTTCTGGTTGCGCAACCTCGCGACATTGAGCACGGCCCTGGCGGAACTGAACATCCCATTGCTGATCCGCAACACGGAGTATTGGAATCAGGCCCCGCAAGTGCTGGTCACTTTATGTCGCGAGCTGGGCATCGGTGCCGTACACGTCAACGAGGAATACGGCCTGAATGAAACCCGGCGCGACGCCGACGTCGCCCGGGCGCTAAAGGATGAGGGCGTGGAATTTCGCAGCCATCTCGACCAGCTCCTGTTCAAGCCCGGCAGCGTCCTGACCAAGACCGGCAGTTATTTCAAGGTGTTCAGCCAATTTCGCAAGGTCTGCTATAGCCGTCTGCATTTTTCGTTACCGAGCCTGGTGCCCGCGCCTGTTCGGCAGGCACCTACGGCCATCGCCAGCGATCCGCTGCCGACGCAGGTTGAAGGATTCAACCCGCCGAATGCGGACCTGCGCGATCTCTGGCCCGCCGGCGAAAGCGAAGCCCGGCGCCGGCTCGAGTCGTTCGTCGAGCAACACATCGATTACTACCAGAGCGAACGGGATTTTCCGGCCAGACCCGGGACCAGCCAGCTGTCAGCCTATCTGGTGGCCGGCGTGGTTTCACCGCGCCAGTGCCTGCACGCCGCGCTGCAGGCCAATCAGGGCGAGTTCGAAAGCGGAAACGTCGGAGCCGTGACCTGGATCAATGAACTGCTCTGGCGCGAGTTTTATAAACACGTTCTGGTGGGATTCCCCCGCGTATCGCGCCACTGCGCGTTCCGCCCGGAAACCGAGGCCCTGGCCTGGCGCAACGACCCCCAGGCACTGGCGGCGTGGAAAGAAGCCCGTACAGGCTTGCCGATCATTGACGCTGCCATGCGCCAATTGCTGGAGACCGGCTGGATGCATAACCGCCTACGGATGGTGGTGGCGATGTTCCTGACCAAGAACCTGTTGATCGATTGGCGAGAGGGCGAACGCTTTTTCATGCAGCACCTGATCGATGGTGACCTGGCGGCAAACAATGGCGGCTGGCAGTGGAGCGCCTCGACCGGCACCGACTCGGCGCCCTGGTTCCGGATTTTCAATCCGTTGAGCCAATCGGAAAAATTCGACCGCGAGGGGTTGTTCATCAAACGCTGGTTACCCGAACTGAACGATCTCGATAAGCCAGATGTCCATAGCCCGAATACCCGTGGCGATTTGTTTGGCGCGGTGGACTACCCCGCTCCGATCGTCGACCTCAGCCAGTCCAGGGCCCGCGCCCTGGCAGCGTTCAGAAACCTGCCGTCACGGCAGGACGCCGGTTGAGGATTTGTGCGGTGAACGAATAGGGGGCGGCCGACGCGGGCTGCCATTCTCAATAGTATGACGATATAGTCGTTAAAAAATGCGCATCGTCCGGTAAACAAGGAGTGAGTAATGGGTTCGACACCGCCACGGCGATACTGGCTGACCGGCGCCGGTAACGGAATTGGCGCCTCTTTGGCCGAATCGATACTGCGTACCGGCGCCCATCTGGCTGTCAGCTCACGCTTGCCGTGCGATGCGCTTTCGGCAAGATATCCAGGACAGGTCCTGATCGTGGCCGGCAATTTAACCGACAGTCAGGCCGTACGCGAGGCGGGCGAGCGAATCGCCCAGGAATGGGGCTCCCTGGATACCGTGATCATCAACGCCGGAACCGCCGAATACATCAGCGGACAACCCGTCGACCCATCGATCATCGAACACATCGTGCGCAGCAACCTGCTGGCCGCCAGCCTGTGTATCGAGGCGGCCGCACCATTGCTGCGCGCCGGCAACGGGACCCATCTGGTGGGCATCGCCAGCCCGCTGACCTATCTGCCGCCCTCGCAATTCGAGGCCGGGGACCAGGGGATGCGCTTTTTATTCGAATCGGCTCGCGGCAAACTGGCCCGCGATGGCATCGACGTGACCATCGTGCACCCAGGGTTCGACAACTCATCGCCGGCCATCGACGATGGCTTGCCGCCGTCGATTCGCTGGTCTGCTGAAACGGCGGCCCATCACATCCTGACCCAACTGACCGAACGTCCCCTTGAAGTGATCCTGCCCGCCATGACCATGGACCTGCTTTGGCCATTGCCATCGAACGACACGGTGCTGGCGGGCGCGCATTCACGTTCGGACAGTTACCAGTGCCCGATCAAGGGACGCCCCTGAATAGCGCGCTTGCCTTACACTGCGCGCCATGAAGACCATCCCGCTGCACGAAATCCCCGCCCCGGCCGTCACGTGTTCAACGTGTGCGGCGTGCTGCTGCCAACTGGAAGTCATGTTGATCACCGACACCGGCGTGCCCGAGCGCTTCATCGACACGGATGACTGGGGTGGAGAAGTGATGCTGCGTCTTGACGACGGCTGGTGCGCGGCGCTGGATCGCGACAGCATGAGATGCACAATCTACGAAAAGCGCCCGCTGATCTGCCGGGAGTTCGAGATGGGTGCGCCGGAGTGCCTGGAAGAGCGACAGGGCATTGCAACGGCGTACAGATAAAAGAAGCTTTTATGTGGGAGCGAGCCTGCTCGCGAATGCGCTGGGCCAGCCAATATCAACCCGACTGACCCAACGCTTCGCGAGCAGGCTCGCTCCCACTGTGCCCAAGCGTTTTGTTACAGCGGCATTGTGTAATGCAATGCGTAGCTTTCCACACCGTCGTTGGTCGACTTGATGCCGGCGTTGGAATAGTGAGTGGCACGGATGCCGACTTCATGCCCGCCATTGAAGCGCAGGCCAAAGCCGATGCGGTCTTCGAACTGGAACGCTGTGCCGAGCTTGTTGCTTTCGATTTCAGTGTTTTCAAACAGCGCAACACCGACGCCTGCCTCGATGTAAGGCTTCACGTTCTGACCGGCAAACTCATACACCAGGACTGGCGAGAACGACAGGCTGTGGTTGCTCGAAGTTTCGTCCCCCTCCCAGTACGTATAGGCACCGCTCCAGTAACCGGTCAGGCGACCCACGTCGCTCTGCAGCCAGCTCTTGTCCCAATCGAACTGCATGCCCAGGCGATAGGTCATAGTCGAGTCGCCGGTCTGGCCAACCCCGAATTCCACGCCCGCCGCCTGTGCGGTGTAAGTGTGCCCCAGCAACGCAGCCGCAAATGCGGCAAAGCAGAATAAACGCTTCATTAGAAACATCCTTTTCCGACAGCCTTAGTTAGTTTTTCTTACAGAAGACACAGCTATAGAAATCCACGCCAAATCAGAAGTTCAGCACGATTCACATAATTTTCACGTTTTTTTACAGAACGAAGCTTCGCACAATGCCAGACGAATTCCATAGCATCGGTAGGATTTTTCTTAAATGTATCGGATCAGCGCTACTCCAGAATTGAGTTTCGCTGGCAGGCCCGTCAGCCAGTAGCGCCCGCTCCGCCAACAAGCGCTGGAGTTGCCGGGCCACGGCGGCGCCCGTATCGATCAGACTGATATGGGCGGGAATCATCTGTTTGAGCAACGGCTTGAGGAATGGATAGTGCGTACAGCCAAGGATCAGTGTGTCGCAGCCAGCCGCCAGCAACGGGTTGACGTAGCCTTGTAGCAGTTGGTGCAAGGCCGAACTGTGCAGGTCGCCCGCCTCGATCAATTCCACCAGTCCTGGACAGGGCTGCGTGATCACGCGGACATCCGTGGCGAAGCGGTCGAGCAACGCGGCAAATTTGGCGCTCTGCAAGGTGCCAGTCGTTGCCAGCACGCCAACGATGCCGCTTCGCGTCGCGGCGGCAGCCGGCTTGACCGCCGGCTCCATACCAACGATGGGCCAATCGGGGTAGTCGCGACGCAGGTCAGCCACCCCGGCAACTGTCGCGGTGTTGCAGGCCACCACCAGCGCCTTGGCGCCCTCGCGCTGGAAAAAATCGGCAATGACCGCGCAGCGCTGCCGGATGAATTCCGGGCTTTTTTCGCCATAGGGGATATGCCCGCAGTCGCCAACGTACAGCAGCGACTCATTGGGCAACAGCCGACGGATTTCCCCCAGCACCGACAGCCCGCCGACACCCGAGTCGAACACACCGACCGGCGCCTCACGCATGCCGGTTACCGCAGACACCGCAGCACGGATCGCGCTTGACGCGTAGTTCGCGAAAACGCGTGCCCAGGGCATCGATCAGCAGCAGGCGCCCCACCAGGGGCTCACCGAAACCCGCCAGCAACTTCAAGGCTTCCAGCGCCTGGAGACTGCCTACCAAACCCACCAGCGGCCCGAGCACACCGGCTTCGCTGCAGGTCAGTTCGGCTTCGCTGCCGTGACCGTAAAGGCAGTGGTAACAAGGACTTTCAGGGCGACGTGGGTCGAATACCGACAGTTGCCCTTCCAGGCGAATCGCTGCGCCGCTGACCAGGGGCTTGGCGGCGGTGACACACGCCGCATTCACCGCTTCGCGGGTAGCAAAGTTGTCGGAACAGTCGAGAACCACATCCACCGCCGCCACCGCGCCGGCCAGGGAGTCTTCATCCATGGCGGTCGAATGGGAAACCAGGCGAACCTCGGGATTGATGGCGGTCAGGCGACGCACCGCCGAATCGACCTTGGTGAGGCCGACGCTATCGGTGTCGTGAATGATCTGTCGCTGAAGGTTGGTCAGGTCGACCGTGTCGAAATCCGCCAGGTGCAACTCGCCGACGCCAGCGGCGACCAGGTACAACGCCACCGGGGCGCCCAGGCCACCGAGGCCGATGATCAATACGCGGCCCTGCTTGAGGCGCAGCTGCCCATCGATGTCGATGTGCTGCAACAGAATCTGGCGACTGTAGCGCAGCAGTTCTTGATCATTCAGCACGGCAGGCGTCCCAGGCTGATGCGTTCGTGATTACCCAGATCCTTGCGACTGTGGACTTCGGCAAACCCTTGCTTTTGCAACAGACCACGCACCGCCTCGGCCTGGTCATAACCGTGCTCCAGCATCAGCCAGCCGCCTGCCCCGAGATGATCGGGGGCCTGGGCGATGATTGCACGCAAGTCGTCGAGACCGTCCGCCCCCGCCACCAGCGCACTGGCCGGCTCGAAGCGCACATCGCCCTCGGCCAGGTGCGGATCGCTGGCGGCTATATAAGGCGGGTTGCTGATGATCAGGTCGAAACGCTCGCCTTCCAGGGCGCTGAACCAGTGACTGCTGAGCACCGTGACATTGCGCAGGCCCAGGCGCTGGCGATTGCGCTCGGCCAGGGCCACGGCTTCCAGCACCCGGTCGACCGCCGTGATGTTCCAGGCCGGACGCTCGCTGGCCAGCGCCAGGGCAATCGCGCCGCTGCCGGTGCCAAGGTCGAGGACCCGGGCGGGCGTGGCTGGCAACAATGCCAGTGCGGTCTCGACCAGCAGTTCAGTGTCGGGTCGGGGGATCAGCGTATGGGGCGCGACTTCCAGGTCGAGCTTCCAGAAACCCTGCTGCCCGAGAATATAAGCCACCGGCTCGCCGGAGCGACGGCGACGCAAGTATTCGGAAAACAACAGCGCCGCCTCGCTCGGCACGATTCGCTCGGGCCAGGTGTGCAGGAAACTGCGGGATTTGCCCAGGGCGGCGGCCAGCAACAGCTCGGCGTCCAGTCGTGGACTGGGCGAATCCGGCAATTGCGCGGCGCGAAGCAAGCTGGCGATGATGGTCATGGGTTTACCTCTGCTTACTCGCCAATCGCGGCCAGCTGGTCGGCCTGGTATTCAGCGAGCAAGGGCTCGATGACGGCGTCGACACCACCTGCAAGAATTTCGTCGAGGGAATACAGGGTCAGGTTGACACGGTGGTCGGTGACCCGGCCCTGGGCAAAGTTGTAGGTACGGATCCGCTCGGAACGGTCGCCCGAGCCCACCAGCAACTTGCGTTCGCTGGCGATGGCATTGGCGGCGGCGCTGGTCTGCTGGTCGTTGAGCTTGGCCGACAACCAGGCCATCGCCCGCGCCCGGTTCTTGTGCTGGGAGCGCTCTTCCTGGCACTCCACCACGATGCCCGAAGGCAAGTGCGTGATGCGAATCGCCGAGTCGGTCTTATTCACGTGCTGGCCGCCCGCGCCGGAAGACCGGTAGGTGTCGACGCGCAGGTCCGCCGGGTTGATCTCGATGGCTTCCTGTTCGTCCGGCTCGGGCAAGACCGCCACGGTGCAGGCGGACGTATGGATGCGCCCCTGGGATTCGGTGGCCGGCACGCGTTGTACGCGGTGGGCGCCGGACTCGAACTTCAACTTGCCATAGACGTTATCGCCCTCGACCCGGGCGATAACTTCTTTATAGCCACCGTGTTCGCCTTCGTTTTCCGAGAGGATCTCGACCCGCCAGCCGCGACGCTCGGCGTAGCGCGAATACATGCGGAACAGGTCGCCGGAAAAGATCGCCGCCTCGTCGCCGCCAGTGCCGGCGCGGATTTCGAGGAACACGTTGCGCCCGTCGTTCGGGTCCTTGGGCAACAGCATGCGTTGCAGGTTGCTTTCCAGCTCGACCAGTTGCTCCTTGGCTTCGCGAACTTCTTCCACGGCCATCTCGCGCAGGTCCGGATCGCTGTCCTTGAGCAGCGCCTGGGCGCCCTCAAGGTCGCTCTGCACCTTGAGCAACTGCTTGTAGGTCGCAACGATCGGCTCGACTTCCGCGTACTCCTTGGAGTAGGTGCGAAATTTATTCTGGTCGGAAATGACTTCGCCATCGCCCAGCAAGGCGGTCAGTTCCTCGAAACGGTCCTGGAGAATATCCAGCTTATTGAGCAGTGACGCTTTCATTGCGGTTTTTTATCCGATAAGCCATCCGGTGAAGCTTCACCGAGGGCGAAAAGTTCCTGGGCCATGGCCAGCGCATCGAGGCGGCCTTCGGCGGTCAGCTTCTTGAGCTGGACACTGGGCGCGTGAAGCAATTTGTTGGTCAGGCCACGCGCCAGTTGCACCAACACCTCTTCGGCGCTGCCGCCGTTGGCCAGCAGGCGCTGGGCCTTTTGCAATTCTTCGTCGCGCAGCCGCTCGCTTTGCTGACGATACGCTTTGAGCACATCCACCGCCGCCAGCTCGCGCAGGCGCACCATGAAGTCCTCGGCGCCAACGGTGATCATTTCCTCCGCCGCCTGGGCCGCGCCCTGACGGCTCTTGAGGTTCTCGGCGACGACTTCGTGCAGGTCATCGACACTGTAGAGGTAAACGTCGTCGAGTTCGCCCACTTCCGGCTCGATATCGCGGGGAACGGCGATGTCGACCATGAAGATCGGCTTGTGCTTGCGCAGCTTCAGGGCACTTTCCACCGCGCCCTTGCCGAGGATCGGCAGTTGGCTGGCGGTGGAGCTGATGACGATGTCGCTGTGCACCAGCTCGGCGGGAATGTCCGAGAGCAGCACTGCATGAGCGCCGAACTGCTCGGCCAGGGTGCTGGCGCGCTCCAGGGTGCGGTTGGCGACCACGATGCGCTTCACGCCGAGGTCGTGCAGGTGCCGGGCGACCAGGGTAATGGTCTCGCCCGCGCCGATCAGCAGCGCCTGGCTGCGTTGCAAATCACTGAAAATCTGTTTCGCCAGGCTGACGGCGGCGAACGCCACGGACACCGGGTTTTCGCCAATGGCAGTGTCGGTGCGTACTTGCTTGGCGGCATTGAAGGTGGCCTGGAACAGACGTCCCAGCAGCGGGCCAACCGTTCCGGCCTCGCGGGCCACGGCGTAGGCCGATTTCATCTGGCCGAGAATCTGCGGTTCGCCCAGCACCAGCGAATCGAGCCCGGAGGCGACGCGCATCATGTGACGAACTGCCGCATCGTCCTCATGCACATAGGCACTGGCGCGCAGTTCTTCAAGGCTCAGATCATGGTATTGGGCCAGCCAGCGCAGCACCGAATCGGCCGAAACGTGATCCTGCTCTATATAAAGCTCACTGCGATTGCAGGTGGAGAGAATCGCAGCTTCTCGGCTGTCGGTGAGTCGGCAGAGCTGCTGCAGGGCCTCCACCAGCTGCTCAGGCGTAAAGGCCACGCGCTCGCGGACGTCTACTGAAGCAGTCTTGTGGTTGATACCAAGTGCAAGGAAGGCCATTCAAGGTCGCTGGTGGTGACGTGAAGCCGGCAATTGTCCTACTTCGTCAGATTCAGAACAACCACCACCGACTATTGTCACAATTACCTGTGCCTATGAGGCATCCACCGAGACTCGGTTATGTTTGGCCGATGGCTTGTGTCATGATGATCCGACCGCAGGTTAGTCGCCCTCTTCCTATATGAATAGATCTTTCGCGTTGCTCCTCGCTTTTGCCTTCCTCGGCGGCTGCCAGTCCATGGCCCCCGTCTCGACGGACGGTACGCCACCGGTCGAAGACAGCACCCCGGCCCCCGAAAAGCCCAAGGTCTACGGATCGTTCAGCGAAGAAACCATCTTCAGCCTGTTGAGCGCCGAACTGGCCGGCCAGCGCAATCGCTTCGATATTGCCTTGGACAACTATGTGACCCAGGCCGTCAACACCCAGGACCCGGGCATCTCCGAGCGGGCCTTTCGCATCGCCGAATACCTGGGGGCCGACCAGCCCGCGCTGGATACGGCGCTGATCTGGGCCAGGAACGCACCCGACGATCTCGAAGCGCAACGCGCCGCCGCCGTGCAACTGGCGCGCGCGGGCCGTTACGACGATTCCATGATGTATATGGAGAAAGTCCTGCTGGGCAAGGGCGATACCCATTTCGATTTCCTCGCGCTGTCTGCGGCCGATACCGACCAGGAAACCCGCGACGGCCTGATGAAGAGTTTCGACCGCCTGCTGCAGCGTCACCCGAACAACGGGCAGCTGATTTTCGGCAAGGCCTTGCTCTTGCAACAGAACGGCGACTCCCAGGGTGCCCTCACGCTGCTGGAGGACAACCCGCCGGAACCCGGCGAAGTGGCGCCTATCCTGTTGCGCGCCCGCCTTTTGCAAAGCATGAATCGCGGCGATGAAGCCCTGCCGCTGATGGAAAAAAGCATCAAGAAATACCCGGACGACAAACGCCTGCGCCTCACCTACGCACGCATGCTGGTGGAAAACAACCGCATGGACGACGCCAAGGTCGAATTCTCCAGTCTGGTTCAGCAGTACCCTGACGACGACGACCTGCGCTATTCCCTGGCGTTGGTCTGCCTGGAAGCCAAGGCCTGGGAAGAAGCCAAGGGCTATCTGGAGGACCTGATCGCCCGCGAAAGCCACGTCGATTCGGCCCACCTGAACCTGGGGCGCATCGCCGAAGAACGCAACGACCCCGAAAGCGCGCTGATCGAGTACGCCCAGGTCGGCCCGGGTAACGACTACCTGCCCGCGCAACTGCGCCAGGCCGACATCCTGATCGGCAATGGTCGGGCGGCCGAGGCCCAGAGTCGCCTGGCCATCCAGCGCGACACCCAGCCGGACTACGGCATCCAGCTCTACCTGATCGAGGCCGAGACCCTGGCGGCGAACAACCAGAGCGACAAAGCCTGGGCCGTGCTGCAACAAGCCTTGAAGCAATACCCGGACGACCTGAACCTGTTGTATACCCGATCCATGCTGGCGGAAAAACGCAATGACCTGGCCCAGATGGAAAAGGACCTGCGTCTGATCATCCAGCGTGATCCCGACAACGCCATGGCGCTCAACGCCCTCGGCTACACCTTGTCGGATCGCACCACCCGCTACGATGAAGCCAAGGTGCTGATCGAGAAAGCCCATCAGATCAATCCGGAAGACCCTGCTGTGCTCGACAGCCTTGGCTGGGTGAATTTCCGTCTGGGCAATCTCGACGAAGCCGAACGCCTGTTGCGCCAGGCCCTGGAGCGCTTCCCCGACCAGGAAGTCGCCGCTCACCTGGGTGAAGTCCTGTGGGCCAACGGCAAACAGCGCGAAGCCCGGCAGATCTGGAGCAAATTCCTCAAGGAACAGCCCGACAGCCCGATTCTGCGCAGCACCATCAAACGCCTGACCGGATCAGAGACTCTTTAAGCCATGTTTTTGCGCCACTTCATCGTCTTCAGCTTCATCGCCCTGCTCGCCGGTTGCGCGGGCTTCGGCGCCCGCGAGTCCGTCCAGGGCCAAGGCAACCAGGCCCAGTGGCGCGTGCACAAGGAACAACTGAGCGGCCTCGACGGCTGGCAGATCGACGGCAAGATCGGCATTCGTGCGCCTAAAGACTCGGGCAGCGGCACCTTGTTCTGGTTGCAGCGCCAGGATTACTACGACATTCGCCTTTCCGGCCCGCTGGGTCGTGGCGCGGCACGGCTGACCGGCAGGCCAGGCCAGGTTTCGCTGGAAGTCGCCAACCAGGGACGCTACGAGGCGCCCAGCCCCGAGGCGTTGCTGGAAGAACAGCTGGGCTGGAAACTGCCGGTATCGCACCTCACTTGGTGGGTTCGCGGCCTTCCGGCGCCGGACAGCAAAAGCCGCCTGACCCTGGATGCCGACAGTCGCCTGTCCAATCTGGAACAGGATGACTGGCAGATCGAATACCTCAGCTATGCCCGGCAGAACGGTTACTGGTTGCCCGAGCGCATCAAGCTGCACGGCAGCAACCTCGACGTCACGCTGGTCATCAAGCAATGGCAGCCGCGCAAGCTGGGGCAATGACATGAGCGCAACACGCCTGACGCTGCCCTCCCCGGCCAAGCTCAACCTGATGCTGCATATCCTCGGCCGGCGTCCGGACGGTTACCACGAATTGCAGACGATTTTTCAGTTCCTCGACTACGGCGACGAGATCACCTTTGCCGTACGCGATGACGGCGTGATCCATCTTCACACCGAGTTCGACGGCGTACCCCATGACAGCAACCTGATCGTCAAGGCCGCGAAAAAACTCCAGGAGCAATCCGGTTGTTCGCTGGGCATCGACATCTGGATCGAAAAAATCCTGCCCATGGGCGGCGGTATCGGTGGCGGCAGTTCGAATGCGGCGACGACTCTGCTGGGCCTAAACCATTTGTGGCAGCTTGGCTGGGACCTGGATCGCCTGGCAGCGCTGGGCCTGACACTGGGCGCCGACGTACCGGTTTTCGTGCGTGGCCACGCGGCTTTTGCCGAGGGCGTCGGGGAAAAACTCACCCCGGTGGAACCCGAAGAACCCTGGTATCTGGTACTGGTGCCGCAAGTATCTGTAAGTACAGCAGAAATTTTTTCAGATCCGCTGTTGACACGTAACTCGGAGCCCATTAAAGTGCGCCCCGTTCCCAAGGGAAACAGTCGAAATGACTGCTTACCGGTGGTAGCAAGGCGTTATCCAGATGTTCGTAATGCTTTGAATTTGCTAAGTAAATTTACCGAAGCAAAACTCACCGGAACTGGAAGTTGTGTGTTTGGGGGCTTCCCAAGCAAAGCTGAAGCTGATAAAGTCTCGGCCCTTCTGACAGAGACCCTTACAGGGTTTGTAGCAAAGGGAAGCAACGTTTCGATGTTGCATCGCAAGCTGCAAAGTCTGCTCTAAAAGGAATCGAGTGCTGGGCACTCGCAGCAACAGATACAGGGGCGTCGCCAAGCGGTAAGGCAGCAGGTTTTGATCCTGCCATGCGTTGGTTCGAATCCAGCCGCCCCTGCCATTTTCCTATACTCATCCAGGTATACCCTCAGCCTTCAGGTACTGCGCGTGTCCAAGATGATGGTCTTTACGGGGAACGCTAACCCCGATCTGGCTCGGCGTGTAGTACGTCAGCTGCATATCCCTCTCGGTGACATTTCTGTCGGTAAGTTCTCCGACGGCGAAATCACTGCCGAGATCAATGAAAACGTTCGCGGTAAAGACGTCTTCATTATTCAGCCGACTTGCGCTCCGACCAACGATAACCTGATGGAACTCGTCGTGATGGCTGATGCCTTCCGCCGCTCCTCGGCTACTCGTATTACTGCTGTTATTCCTTACTTTGGTTATGCCCGTCAGGATCGCCGTCCGCGGTCCGCACGTGTGGCTATCAGCGCGAAAGTCGTCGCCGATATGCTCACCGTGGTCGGCATCGATCGTGTACTCACGGTCGATCTGCATGCTGACCAGATCCAGGGCTTCTTCGATATTCCCGTGGACAACATCTACGGCTCCCCGGTCCTGGTGGATGACATTGAAGATCAGCGCTTCGAAAACCTGATGATCGTGTCCCCGGATATCGGCGGCGTCGTGCGTGCACGGGCTGTTGCCAAATCCCTGGGCGTGGATCTGGGTATCATCGACAAACGCCGTGAGAAGGCCAATCACTCCGAAGTGATGCACATCATCGGCGACGTCGAAGGGCGCACCTGTATTCTGGTCGATGACATGGTCGATACCGCCGGCACCCTGTGCCACGCGGCCAAGGCCCTGAAAGAGCATGGCGCTGCCAAGGTCTTTGCCTACTGCACACACCCTGTGCTGTCGGGTCGAGCGATCGAAAACATTGAAAATTCCGTGCTGGACGAGCTGGTGGTAACCAATACCATCCCGCTGTCCGCTGCAGCACAAGCCTGTGCGCGTATCCGTCAACTGGATATCGCGCCGGTAGTTGCCGAGGCGGTTCGCCGCATCAGCAATGAAGAATCGATCAGTGCGATGTTCCGTTAAGGGCCCTGCCCTTTCCAGGATGTCTCGTTGACGAAAAGCGCCCCGCCCCGGCATCACCTGTCGGGGCGGGGCTTTTTTGCCCATACCGTGCCTGGCGCTGGTCGCAAACGCCACTCGGTCATGGCTATTTTGGAGATACAACATGAACGATTTTACTCTGAATGCTGAAGTGCGTTCCGACCTGGGGAAAGGTGCGAGCCGCCGCCTGCGTCGTCTCGCAAGCCTGGTTCCAGCTGTAGTCTACGGTGGCGACAAAGCCCCTGAGTCCATCAGCATGCTGGCCAAAGAAGTTGCCAAACTGCTCGAAAACGAAGCGGCCTACAGCCACATCATCGAGCTGAACGTTGGTGGCACCAAGCAAAACGTCGTGATCAAAGCCCTGCAGCGTCACCCGGCCAAAGGCCACGTGATGCACGCTGACTTCGTCCGCGTTGTTGCCGGTCAGAAGCTGACTGCTGTTGTTCCAGTGCACTTCATCAACGAAGCTGCTCCGGTCAAGAAAGGCGGCGAGATCTCGCACGTGACTTCCGAACTGGAAGTTTCCTGCCTGCCGAAAGACCTGCCTGAATTCATCGAAGTCGACCTGGCTGACGCCGAAATCGGCACGATCATTCACCTGTCCGACCTCAAGGCCCCTAAAGGCGTTGAGTTTGTTGCCCTGGCTCACGGTGATGACAAGGCTGTTGCCAACGTCCACGCTCCACGTGTTGCTCCAGAAGCTACTGAAGAAGGCGCTGCAGAGTAATTTCACTCTGTCGCCGGGGTGACCGGAAACATCGCGGACTGGAACGTAGCGAGACAACGGGCAAGAACGCGAAGTTTACTTAACGGTAGATCCGCAATTTTCGTTCGTTGTCGCCATACACCTGACCGCGACATGTTATCCACACTCCAGGAAGGGCCCCTATCGTGACTGCCATCAAACTGATCGTTGGCCTGGGAAATCCAGGCGCTGAATACGAACAGACCCGGCATAACGCAGGGGCCCTTTTTGTTGAGCGCATCGCGCACGCCCAAGGCGTCAGCCTGGCTGCCGATCGCAAATATTTCGGCCTGACCGGGCGCTTCTCGCATCAAGGTCAGGATGTTCGCCTGTTGATTCCCACCACCTACATGAACCGCAGCGGCCAGGCCGTGGCGGCATTGGCCGGTTTCTTTCGCATCAAGCCTGAAGAAATCCTGGTGGCCCACGACGAACTCGATCTGCCTCCGGGCGTTGCCAAGCTCAAGCAGGGCGGCGGCCATGGCGGTCACAACGGGTTGCGCGACATCATCGCGCAACTGGGCAATCAGAATACGTTCTACCGCCTGCGGCTCGGCATTGGCCACCCGGGCGTTGCCAGTATGGTTTCAAACTTTGTCCTGGGTCGCGCGCCTCGCGCCGAACAGGAAAAACTCGATGCCAGCATCGATTTTGCCCTCGGCGTGCTGCCGGATATCCTCGCCGGTGAATGGAACCGTGCGATGAAAAACCTGCACAGCCAGAAGGCTTGACACTTATCCGAGGGGAAACACCATGGGATTCAATTGCGGCATCGTCGGCCTGCCTAACGTCGGCAAGTCCACCCTGTTCAACGCCCTGACCAAATCCGGGATCGCGGCCGAGAACTTCCCCTTCTGCACCATCGAGCCGAACAGCGGCATCGTGCCGATGCCCGACCCGCGCCTGGAGGCCCTGGCAGCCATCGTCAACCCCAAGCGCATCCTGCCGACCACCATGGAATTCGTCGATATCGCCGGCCTGGTGGCGGGCGCCTCGAAAGGTGAAGGCCTGGGCAACAAGTTCCTGGCGAACATCCGTGAAACTGATGCAATCGCCCACGTGGTGCGCTGCTTTGAAGACGAAAACGTGATTCACGTTTCCAACAGCGTCGACCCGAAACGCGACATCGAAATCATCGACCTGGAACTGATTTTTGCCGACCTCGACAGTTGCGAAAAACAACTGCAGAAAGTCGCTCGCAACGCCAAGGGTGGCGACAAGGACGCAGTAGTCCAGAAGGGCCTGCTTGAGCAGTTGATCGCCCACTTCACTGAAGGCAAACCTGCCCGCAGCCTGATGAAGAACATGAGCACCGATGAAAAACTGGTGATCAAGGGCTTCCACCTGCTGACCACCAAGCCGGTCATGTACATCGCCAACGTCGCTGAAGACGGTTTCGAGAACAACCCGCATCTGGACGTGGTCAAGGCCATCGCCGAAGAAGAAGGTGCCATGGTCGTTCCGGTCTGCAACAAGATCGAAGCGGAAATCGCCGAGCTGGACGACGGTGAAGAGAAGGATATGTTCCTCGAGGCCCTGGGCCTGGAAGAGCCTGGCCTGAACCGCGTGATCCGCGCCGGCTACGAAATGCTTCACCTGCAGACCTACTTCACCGCCGGTGTCGAAGAAGTCCGCGCCTGGACCGTTCGTGTTGGCGCGACCGCCCCGCAAGCCGCCGGCGTGATCCACACCGACTTCGAAAAAGGCTTCATCCGCGCTGAAGTCATCGCCTACTCGGATTTCATCCAGTACAAGGGCGAAGCCGGTGCCAAGGAAGCCGGTAAATGGCGCTTGGAAGGCAAGGAATACATCGTCAAGGATGGCGACGTGATGCACTTCCGCTTCAACGTTTGAAATAAAAAAAACACCGCGTGGCAGCAACTGTCACGCGGTGTTTTTTATGGGCGTCAACTCAACAAATGCCATTGATCGACGTCTGGCACCACCCCGATCAGGCCTAATTCGGCGTCGGGAGCCGCAGCGGGAGCAAAGACCATGTTGTCTTCGCCAAGGCTTTCCCGCCAGTCCCCAGCCAGCGCAATCTGGAACGCATGGCCTTGCGCGTCCGCTTCCGCATCCTTCAGGTAAGTGCGGTCCAATGCCTCGTTGTAAACCAACTTCAGCGTCGTGTCCGTCCCCTCTCCGAAGCCGGTATAGCCCAGTGCCGATACATCGATCTTGTCGTCAACCGTAAAGCCTTCGATAAGGTCGGCAAAGCTCTGGCTGTCGGTACGGTAGCTGTCTTCGGTGGAGAGATAGCGGAATACGTCGGCGTTTTCCCGATTGTCCGTCCACAACGAAATGTCGGCCCTGTCTCCGCCGTTGAGACGGTCGGCGCCCGCGCCACCGATGATGACGTCTGCTCCGGCGCCGCCGTTGATACGGTCATTGCCGTCCAGGCCACGGATGATCTCTGACAAGGCCGAACCGGTGATCGTATCGTTGGCAGACGTACCTTCGACGGTGGGCGCGGTAAACACCAGATTGGTGCTGTTCAGTTGCCCTACCAAATTGCCGTCCAGGGACAGTTCAAAGCGTTGCCCGGCGGCATCGGCGTCGTAGCTCTTGAGGTAGGTGCGGGTGCCGTCCGCGCTGGCCTGGATGGCCAAGGTGCCGTCATGGCCGTCGCCAATCCCGGTGAAGCCCAGGCCAATCAGGTCGATGCGGTCCTGTGAGACATCGAAGTCCCGGACCCGGTCGCTGTTGTTCAGCGCAGCCGTGCGGAAACTGTCGCCCAGTTCGGTAAAGCGGAAGATGTCCGCGCCAGCGCCACCTTGCAGAACGTCACGCCCGCCATTGCCCTGGAGCACATCGTCGCCGGCCAGGCCGTGGATGATTTCGGCGGCAGCGGTCCCCCGGAGGATTTCCTCACCGGCGTACCCATCCACATGGAGCTTGCCATCCTGGCTGCCGAAACTGCTGTCCAGACTGCCATCGGCGTTCAAGCGGATGACACTGAAATCGCCGTTGCTCGTGCCGGCTGCCAGGATCCTGCCATCTGCCTGTACCGTCAATGCCACTGGCGTGTCGGCCTCGAAGGTCACCCTGCCGTTATCGCCAAAGTGGCTGTCGAAGGACCCGTCAGCGTTAAGCCGCGCGATGGTGGCCAAGGTACCGCCCTGAGCATGGCCCATGACAACGATCTTGCCGTCAGCCTGAACGGTGACCGTCGAGTCTTCGCCAAAACCCATCGCAGCGCTCAAGTGCAGGACACCGTTGTCACCAAAACGGGCGTCCAATTGTCCGTCGGGGTTGTAGCGCTGTAATGCGAACGTCGGATCACCCGCCCCGGCGGCATTGTAGGCAGCCCCGACCACGACACCTCCATCGGCCTGCACCGCAGCAGAGATTGCTCCGTTGAAATACGGATCTTCGGCAATGTTGACGCTCAGCACGCCCTCGTTGCCAAAGCCGTCGACAAGGGTGCCGTCATCGCCGACCTTGGTGATAGTGGCCTGGTCGAACCCGCGCGCGCTGACCTGGAAGGTGCCGTCCGTGTTGGCCGTCAGGTCGATGTCCTTGAAGTCATGGCTGATGGCGACCGTCACGGCGCCGTTCTGACCAAAGGCTGCATCGCGCGTCCCGTCGCTGTTGAAGCGCTCCACCTGTATGCCGGTGTTCAGCGCGACAGCGACAAGCACCTTGCCATCGGCCTGCACCGCCGTCAGCTCGTAGCGGGACGACGGGGCTATTGTGGCAGGAACAATGTCGACGCCGCCGTCGTGGAAGCCGGTGTCCAGGCTGCCATCGGCGTTCAGGCGGACAACCGAATGGTTCTGCTCGTAGCCGTAGCTTTCCTCGCCTGGCGCGCCGGGATAACCCCATGCCAGGTATTCGGTATAACCGCCAATCAGTATCTTGCCGTCCGGCTGGATAATGATGCTCTGGTTGTCATCGGAATGGCCGGTGAGGTCGACCTGGACAGTGCCCGGGCCCGTTCTCACGATATGGGAACTGGTTCCGGTGCTATCGGTAGTTGCCATGGTTTAATCCTTTAAATGGGTGCTGGATTCGTCACTCTAGTAAAGCGATCAGGGTTTGCACGCCGCCCGAGCATGAGCAAGACCAGTGGTTTTGGTGGCCACTGGCCTCGTCGGAGCTGATCGAGATGATCGCTTTTTTCGGAGATATCAAACGAGCGGCAAGTTCACTTGCGGCTGGAGGAAGACGACCAAAGGAGGCTGATCTGGCGTCGGGGCGTGTTGGTGACCGTGTGAAGGGTGATTCGCCTGTGCGGATTATGTGGCGGCTCCCCCCTCCCATGGAAGGAGCATTGCGCCCGCCTCAGGCCTTTTTGGTCCTCGGCAGGAAAATCGCCAGCACCCCAAGCAACGGCAGGAACGAACACAACCAGTACACATATTCGATGCCACGGATGTCTGCCAGATGCCCCAGCAGCGCGGCGCCGATCCCGCCGAAACCGAACATCAGGCCGAAGAACACGCCGGCAATCATCCCGACGTTGCCCGGCACCAGTTCCTGGGCATACACCACGATGGCGGAGAATGCCGAGGCCAGGATGAAGCCGATCACTACGCTGAGGATACTGGTCCACAGCAGATCGACGTGAGGCAGGATCAGCGTGAATGGCGCCACGCCGAGGATCGAGAACCAGATCACCGCCTTGCGTCCGATCCGGTCACCGATCGGTCCGCCAAAAAACGTTCCGGCCGCTACCGCGCCAAGAAACAGGAACAGGTGCAACTGGGATGACGCCACCGACAGGTCGAATTTCTCGATCAGGTAGAAGGTGAAGTAGCTGGTGAAACTGGCCATGTAGAAATACTTGGAAAACACCAGCAACCCCAGCACCACCAAGGCGCTCAAGACCCGGCCCCTGGATAAGCCGTGGGTCGCCGCCTGGCCTTGCTTGAGCTTGAACAGGTTCAGGTGATTGGCGTACCAGCGGCTGATGCGGTACAGCACGAACAAGGCGAACAGCGCGAATAAGCCAAACCAGGCCACGTTGCCCTGCCCGTAGGGAATGATGATCGCCGCCGCCAGCAACGGCCCGAAGGCGGAGCCGGCGTTGCCGCCCACCTGGAACGTCGATTGTGCCAGGCCGTAGCGGCCGCCGGAGGCCAGGCGTGCCACGCGCGACGCCTCGGGGTGGAAGGTCGAGGAGCCGATCCCGATCAACCCGGCCGCCAGCAGGATCAAGGCAAAACTGCCGACCATCGACATCATCACGATACCGACCAAGGTGCAGATTGTTCCTGCCGGCAAAAGCCAGGGCTTGGGGTGCCGATCAGTGTGATAACCCACCCAGGGCTGCAGCAGCGAGGCCGTCAGCTGGAAGGTCAGCGTGATCAGGCCGACCTGGGTAAACGTCAGGCCGTAGCTTTCCTTGAGCATCGGATAGATTGACGGCAGCACGGCCTGGATCAGGTCATTGATCAGATGGGCCAGCGCCACCGCACCAATGATGCGCATGACTAACGGGCTGCTTTGAGGCGTGGAGGCTGGCGACGTCGTGTCGGCCTGGGTATTGCTGATAGCCATGGGAGTTTCCATACGGCGGATGGGTGCACACGGGCAGGTGCGTCAATGTGCCATTTTTCGGTGCGGCAAGGCTATCCCCTTAGCTTGCTATCTACCTATAAAAAATAGTCGCCGAACAAGGTGATAGCGCAACGCCATGGTCTGAATCTTGCCTTGTTTATGCTCTACGACGCGGCTCCTTACAAAGGGGACCGAGAATGGGAAGTTTCGCTACAGAGCAGGCCCATAGAGCCAGCCTGGGCAAACTTTCGAGGCCTTTTAAAAGGGCACCTGTTTCGACACTTGTGTCGAAACGCACAAAAAGAGTGCGCAGGGTGTCCAGGGGAGTATGGGCATGCAGGCTTTTCTATCACCGGGCATCCGGTTGCTGGGGCATTTTGGTTTCGCCCGTAAATTCCAGTTGTTGTTCCTGTTGTTCATCCTGCCGCTCATGGGCAGCCTGTGGCTGATCGGCCAGGATTACCGGGACAAGCTCAACCTGATTTCCGGGGAACGTGCCGGGGTGCGTCAGTTGCTGGCGCTGGACAACCTGGACAACCTGCTCGCCGCCCAGCGCAATCGCGCGGCGCGCTGGAGAGCAACGGAAACCAACCGCCAACCGACCCCGGCGACACTGGCCGCCATGGCCGCGTTCGAGGCCGTGCAACCGGCGCTCAACCAGGCCGCCAGTGACCTCGGCGCGACCCTGCAAGCCGAAGGCGCGGAGGCCGACACCCTCGCCCGCTATCAGACATTGCAAACCAGCCTCAACGGCCTGGACTCCAAAAGCCTCGGCACCGTCGGTTGGTGGCCGGACGGCTATGATCGTTTCACCGCGGCCCTCGGCGCGCTGCAAGCGTTGCGCGAACAGATCGTCATGGACAATCGCCTGACGCTTGCCTCCTGGCTGGAAACCTATCTGCTGACCCAGATATCGACCCAGCAGACACCCGACCTGATCGAACGCGTCGGCCGCCTGGCCAGCGTTGGCCAGGCCTCGGTGGTGTCAGGCCAGTTCACTTTGCAGAGCCGCCTGCAACTGCGCGACTTGCGCAGCCGCATCGGCGATGCCCGGGACCAGTTGGTCAAGACCGGTGCGCTGCTGGAAACGCGCCTGCCCAGCGAGCTGCAAACCTGGGCCGGCCAGTTCCAGGGCAGCCTGAAAAACCTCGACGGCGGTTTGAAAATCCTCGATGACGGCGTGTTCGGCGGCGCCATCAATCTCAAGCCGGAAGGCTTTGAAAAACAGATGGATGCCCTCCTCCTCGATCTGGCGACCCTGCGCCAACAATCGTTGATCGCGCTGGATACCCGGCTGGAGCATTATCACAGCTCGGCGATCCGCCAATTCACCTTGGTGGCCACCGTGCTGGGCTGCCTGCTGCTGGCCGCGCTGTATCTGTTCATCTGTCTGCAGACCTCGATCCGGCGCAGCGCCAGCGGCATCACCGTGCTGGCCGAAGCCCTGCGTGACGGGAACCTGAGCGTGCAAGTGCCAGTGCAGGGCCGCGACGAACTGGCGGCGATCAGCACCGCTCTCAACGTCGCCGTGGTGCAATTGCGCAACAGCCTGCTGGGCGTCGACCACGAGACCCTGCAACTGAGCGATGCCGTGCGCACCCTCAACACCCATTCCAGCGGAGCCTTGGGCGAGGTCGAGGCACAACAGATACAGATCAGCCAGATCGCCGCTGCCGCGACGCAACTGGCGGCAACGTCCCAAGGCGTCGCGAGAAGTTGTGAACAGGCATCCGACAGCGCCCAACAGACCCGCCAGATCGCCGCCGACAGCAGTCGCGACAGCCAGCGCACCACGGCGAGCATCCAGCAACTCAACCAGCGTCTCAACGAAACCGCCGCGGCGCTGGGCCGGGTCAGCGAGCAGGGTCAGCAGATCCAGTTGGTGGTCGACACCATTCGTGGCGTGGCCGAGCAAACCAACCTGCTGGCGCTCAACGCCGCCATCGAGGCCGCCCGCGCCGGCGAACAAGGCCGCGGGTTTGCCGTGGTTGCCGATGAAGTGCGCAGCCTGTCGCAGCGCACCCAGTCCTCGACGCAGCAGATTGCTGGCACCGTCGACAGCCTGCGCGCCACGGTCAACGAGGCCGTCAGCCTGATGGAAGCCGCCTGCGGCCAGGCTCAGACCGACGCCCAAGCCGTCACCGGGCTTGGCGAACGACTGGGCGAAATCGCCAGCGCCGTGCAAAGCGTCACCGATACCCTGGCGCAAATCGCCACCGCGGTTGACGAACAGGCCAGCACCGCCGACGAAGTCAGCGGCAATATCCAACAGGTGGATCAGGCCGCCATGCGCTTGCTGGAAGGTGCCCGCGCCGTGAACCTGGCGGCGGACACATTGAGCCAAGGCAGCCAGGCCTTGAGCGCGAACACGGGGAGATTTCAACTCGGCTGACAAGCGCTGGCGGCGAGGATGGATAAGCGGTTGAAAGCGCAGAGAAATATTTTTGATTCACGCTTGACACATCTTCGTTACCAGCGAATAATGCGCGCCACTTGGCTACATAGCTCAGTTGGTTAGAGCATAGCATTCATAATGCTGGGGTCCGGGGTTCAAGTCCCTGTGTAGCCACCAAGTCCTGTTCAACGATGTTCTCGAATGTCTTTGAACAACAAGAAGCCCGCCTAGTGCGGGCTTTCTTGTTTCTGGCTGTATCTCCTTCTCCCCTCCTTCGTGTATCCCTCCAAGTTGCAGTGCGGTTATGCAGTCTCCTGGAAATCCATCTCCGGTGGCTGGCGCTGGAAGCCGCCCGTCAGCACCGCCAGGTACACCACGCCGATCGCCAGCCAACTCAGGCCCAGATAGATCGCCAGGTGATCGAGGCTGACCATCAGCCACACATCCGCTGCCAGCCCTATGAACGGGAACAGCAGGAACAATACGAATTCACGCGGGCCCTTCTTTTCTGCGCCGATCCAGTAGTGAAAGATCACCGACAGGTTCACCAGGCTGAACGCCAGGAACGCGCCGAAGTTGATGAACGAGGTGGAGGTGGTGACGTCCAGTTTCAGCGCCAGCAACGCGACCACTGCGCACAACAGGATGCTGTTGATCGGCGTCCCGAAGCGCTCATGCAAGGTACCGAAGAAGGATTTTGGCAGCACACCGTCACGGCCCATAGCGAACAGCAGGCGCGAACCGCTGGCCTGAGCCGACAGCCCCGACGCGAACTGACCAACGATCAGGCCGATCAGGAAGATCGACACGAACAGGTCGCCACCGATATTGCGGGCAATTTCATAGGCCGCCGCATCGACGCTGTCGAACTGGAACGACGGATGCGCGACCTGCACGAAATACGACACGCTGACGAAGATCAATCCCCCGATCAGGGTGATCAGCATGATCGCGCGCGGAATGGTCCGGCGCGGGTCGCGGGTTTCTTCGGTCAAGGTGCTGACCGCGTCGAACCCGAGGAAGGAATAACAGGCGATGGCTGCACCGCTCATGATCAGCGGCATCTGCATGTCACCGTTGAAGAACGGCTTGACCGACCACAACGGTGTGCTCGCATCACCGCCGATGTAATGAACGCACAGCGCAACGAAGGCGATCAGTACCAGGAACTGCACCAGCATCAATAACGCGTTGATACCGTTGGCCAGTTTCAGACCGACGATATTGATCGCACTGGTTATGCCGATGAACAGCAGCACCCAGATCCACTGCGGCACCGCCGGAAATGCGGAATGGAGGTAGGCCGCGCCGATCAGCCAGATCGCCATGGGCAGGAACAGATAATCGAGCAGCACCGCCCAACCGGCGATGAACCCGAGTTTCGGGCTGATCGCCTTGCGCACGTAGCTATAGGCCGAACCGGCGACGGGAAACGCCGCGGCCATGCGGCCGTAGCTCATCGCGGTGAAAAACATCGCCACCAATGCCGCGAGATAAGCGGCGGGGACCATGCCGGCGGTGGATTGAGCGAGGATGCCGAAGGTGCCGAGGACAATGATCGGCGTCATATAAGCGATGCCGAACAGCACCACCGACCCCAATGACAGGGTGCGTTGTAAACGAGCCATGAGCGACTACTCCGAATTATTGGATTTATGGCAGAGCCGAGTTCGGCGCAAGTTTTCGGGTGTTACGTTGTTGTTCTGGTTTTTCTTCAGCAAAGAGATGTTGCTGCTCAGGGCCCCTTCGCGGGCGGGCCCGCTCCCACAGTTGATCTCTGGCGTTCACCCATCCAGTGTGGGAGCGGGCCTGCCCGCGAATGCGTCAGCCCTACCCACACAGGATCAGGATCAACGCGCAGGAATCAGCAGCTCGCGCAATCCACAGGCATGCTCGACAATTTCCCCCGGCAACTTCAGGCGTTGGTCATCCAGATACCGATAATCATGCCGCGCCGCCGTCAGCTGGTTCAGGTCCAGCTCCACCGCAAACTGCCCTTCCTCCCGCCCGGCCTCGAACAACAATTTGCCCAGCGGGTCCACCAACGCACTGCCGCCTGCAAACACCAACCCGCCGTCGCCCTCCTCCACCCGGTTGACCATCAGCGCAAACGCCTGGTTTTCCTGGGCGCGGGCCATGATTGCGGTGCGGTGGGTCGGGCCGTAGGGATCCATGTTGCCGTTGGTGACGATCAGCAGTTCGGCCCCCAATTGCGCCAGGGCTCGGGCGGTTTCCGGGAATTCGATGTCGTAGCAGATCAGCAGGCCGACCCGCACACCTTTCCATTCACACGTGGCGTAACGGTCGCCGGCCTCGAACACCCCGCGATCCGACGCCCACAGGTGTGTCTTGCGATATTTCAGCGCAATGCCTTGTGGCGTGATCAGCAGCGTGGTGTTGTAAAAGCGGCCGCGGTCGTTCTCGGCCACGCCGATCACCACGGCAACGTCATGTTCCCGAGCCGCAGCGAGCACCGCGCTGACGGTCGGTCCGTCCAGCGGTTCGGCGGTTTCTGCCACCGTCTCAAGCGATGGAAAACCCATCAGGTGGGTTTCGGGGAACACGATCATCTGCGTATCGGCGGCACACGCGGCAATCGCCTTGAGCGCGCGTTCGAGGTTGTAAGCCGTGGCGTTATCACGGCCCGCCAACTGGGCGAGTTCGACTTTCATGGGTATCCCTTGTTCTTGATCGGCGGGTAGAAAGATTGCCCGCTCGGTGTCTGTGCGCCAGTATGCGCAGCAAGCCCGCGGCCGGGAAATCACGCCGCTGGGGTAACCCGATAGGGGTAGAGGCATGACACTTTCGCTGGATGACATCGCGTGGCACCGCTCGGTCGGGCAACTGATCGACGCCTTGGACAAGCCCAATTTCTGGACGCAGCTGGTACGGCTGCTGGATCAGTACGTCCCCTTTGACAGTTGGGTGGCGCTGCTTTTCAGTGCCGACCAGCGCCCGCAAGTGTTCGCCGAGTGCCCGGGCGCAGACGGCACCCCCGATCAGTTGTTCCAGGATTACCTGCGCGGTTTGTATCTGCTCGATCCGTTCTACATCGCCTGTCGGGAGCAGTCGCGCACCGGGCTGTATCGCCTCTCGGAAGTCGCACCGGAACATTTCGAGCTGACCGAGTATTACCAACGCTACTTTCGGCTGAATGTGGTATCCGATGAAATCCAGTTCAATTGCCAGCTCGAAGGCGACCGCACGCTGTGCCTGTCGTTGGGCAGCAAGCAGCGCTTCAGTGGCGAGCAGATTGCGCTGCTGTCACTGATCCAGCCCTGGGTACTCGGCCTGTTGCGCCAGCGTCTGCCTTATGAAATCAATGAGGTCGTGGCCCTCGCGCCAGCACCGTCGCAAGTCGACTGGCGAGTGCAGCTGGAAGCGTCAGTGCAGCAGCTCAAAGGCGCGCAATTGACGGCGCGGGAGCTGGATGTCGGGCGCTTGATGCTCAGTGGCTGCTCCAGCAAGGAAGTCGCCCGCAAGCTGGAAATTTCTGTCGAGACCGTGAAAGTCCATAAGAAGCACATGTACAGCAAACTGGGGATCAAGTCCCAGTCCGAGCTATTTTCGATTTTTCTCCAGGCGCAGAATGCCTGACGTGTCTATGGAGCGACGCAGAAAAGCGCTTATTGAAAGAAGCACGCCCTTGCTGATTTGCGCCCCACGTCCCGCATCGCTACAGTCGGCCTCAATATCCCTGGCCCATGGATGGAGCGACACGTGCTTTCAGCCCTCAACCCGAATCTTCATCGCCTGTCAGCCGTTTCGCTGCTGGCCGTCGCCCTGACACTCGTTGCCTGTAAGACGCCGCCCGCCTCCACGACTGCCCCGCCATTACCCACCGCTCCGGAAATCGCTTCCGGCTACCGCACCGACCTGCAGACTCGCCACGCCGACCGGCACATGGCCGCTGCGGCCAATCCTCTGGCGGCCGAGGCCGGGCGGGAAATGCTCCGGCGTGGAGGCTCGGCCATCGACGCGGCGATTGCGATGCAGGCAGTGCTGACGCTGGTGGAGCCGCAGTCTTCCGGCATCGGCGGTGGCGCGTTCATTGTGCTGTGGGACGGCAAGGCGGTGCGCACCTACGACGGTCGCGAAACGGCACCGGCCGGCGCCAGCGAAAAACTCTTCATCCAGACCGACGGCAAACCCATGCCGTTTGCCGCCGCGCAGATCGGCGGCCGTTCGGTAGGCACGCCTGGCGTGTTGCGCGCGCTGGAACTGGCTCATCGCAAACACGGTCGCCTGGAATGGGCGACGCTGTTCGAGCCGGCCATCAAACTGGCGGAACAGGGCTTCAGGATTTCCCCCCGGCTGCACTCGATGATTACCGCCGATACAGCCTTGCCCAGCTCGCCCGAGATGGCCGCCTATTTCCTCAACGCCGATGGCAGCCCGAAAGCGGTGGGCACGCTGCTGAAAAATCCTGCCTTGGCCGGCGTACTTTCGCGTATTGCCCACGAAGGTCCCAGCGCGTTGTATGAGGGGCCGGTGGCTGCGGAGATCGTCGCCAAAGTGCAAGGCCATGGCAATCCCGGCAGCCTTTCGCTGAGCGACCTCAAGGGTTACGCCGCCCGGGAACGCGCGCCGTTGTGCACCGACTACAAGCGCTGGCAAGTCTGTGGCATGGCGCCACCGTCGTCCGGCGGGATCGCCGTGGCGCAGATCCTCGGGACATTACAGGCCCTGGAACATCGCGACAGCCGCTCGGCCCTCGCGCCGTTGAAACCGCTACCGTCAAACAAGCCCGCGGGTATCGAGCCGGCGCCGCAAGCGGTGCACCTGATTTCCGAGGCTGAACGCCTGGCCTACGCCGACCGCGCCCAGTATGTCGCCGATGCGGACTTTGTCCCGGTGCCGCTCAAGGGTCTGGTCGATCCGGCTTATCTGGCCAGTCGCGCGAGCCTGATCGGCCCACGCAGCATCGGTATCGCCAAGCCCGGCACACCGCCGGGTATCCAAGTGGCCTACGCACCGGACCGCTCGCCCCTGCGCATTTCCACGTCGCAAGTGGTGGCGGTGGATGACCAGGGCGGCGCCGTGTCGATGACCACCACGGTGGAGTCGGCCTTCGGTTCGCACTTGATGGTGCAGGGCTTCATGCTCAACAACCAGATGACCGATTTCTCGTTCATACCCGAAGAGAACGGACAGAAAGTCGCCAACCGCGTCGAGCCCGGCAAACGCCCTCGGTCGTCCATGGCGCCGACGCTGATCTTCGATCGCCAGAGTGGCGAATTCCTAGCCGCGATTGGTTCGCCGGGCGGATCGCAGATCATCGAATACGTCGCCAAGTCGGTGATCGGCCTGCTGGACTGGAACCTGGACCCGCAAGCCGCCATCAACCTGCCCAACTTCGGCAGCCGCAACGGCGTCACCGAACTGGAGCAGGGCCAGTTCAGCCCGACGCTGATCCAGGCGCTGAAAGACCAGGGCCACACGGTGAGCGAGATCGACATGACCAGCGGCACCCAGGCGATCGTTCGGGTGCGCAATGCGCAAGGCAAGGCTTCACTGGCTGGCGGGGCGGATCCGCGGCGTGAGGGAGAGGCGCTGGGGGATTGAGCGCGCGGAAATCAGGTAAGGCCCGCTTGGTTTGATGGTGGATGGGATGACGCCTTCGCGAGCAGGCTCGCTCCCACAATGGATCTGCGTGATACCTGTGACAACCCCGGTCAACTGTGGGAGCGAGCCTGCTCGCGAAGGCGGCTCACTCAGCAAGTTCTCAAGTCGACAGCTGATTGGCGAACTGGCTCACCGCATCCACCACCTTTTTCGCCCCGTCCTGGATCTCGACGATGACCGTTCCCGCCTCGGCTGCCAGGGCCAGGCCCTGTTCAGCCTGATGCTGGCCGTCGGTCATCAGCGCCACGGCATTGCGGGCCATGTCCTGGTTCTGGCGGACCACGCCAATGATCTCGTCGGTCGCCTGGCTGGTTCGCGAAGCCAACTGCCGGACCTCATCGGCGACCACTGCGAAACCGCGTCCCTGCTCACCGGCCCGAGCAGCCTCGATGGCCGCGTTGAGCGCCAGCAGGTTGGTCTGTTCGGCGATGCCGCTGATGGTCTTGACGATGGTCCCGATGACCAGGGATTGCTCGTTCAGGGCCTCGATACCTTGACCGGCGGTTTGCATGTGTCGGGCCAGGTCACGCATCACGTCCACCGCCTGGGTCACGACGGTGGTTCCGCGCTGGGCGCTGTTATCGGTCTGCAATGACGTGCTGTAGGCGATGCTGGCGGCTTCGGCGACGGCTTTTTCCTGATTGACCTGATCGGTGATATTGGTCGCGAACTTGACCACTTTGTAAAGGCGCTCGTTGGCGTCGAGTACCGGATTGTAGGAAGCCTCCAGCCATACCTCACGGCCATTGCTGTCGAGGCGCTTGAAGCGGCCGGCGACAAACTCCCCGTTGTTCAGGCGTTTCCAGAAGGTCTGGTAGGCCGCGCTGTTGTACTCCTCGGGTTCGCAAAACGTGCGGTGGTGCTTGCCCTTGATCTGCGCAAGGTTGTAGCCCATGGCATTGAGAAAACGACCGTTCGCTGTCAGGACGTGGCCGCCCAGGTCGAACTCGATCACCGCTGTCGAACGGACCAGGGCGCCGATCAGGTTTTCATGCTCGCGGGAATTTTCGATGGTACGGGTCAGGTCACTGGAGTACATCGAGAAATAGCGGATTCGCCCATTGGCATCCCGTACCGGCTGGAGGATCGAGCGTAGCCAGGCCTCGTCGCCGTTGCCTCGTACCAGGCGAACGGCACCGGAGAAGTGCTCACCGCGGGTCAGCGCGGTCTTGAAACGAATCTGGAATTCGTTGGACCTCAGGTAGGCCGGCACCAGGTCCTCGACAGCGCGGCCAATCAAGTCCTGGCTCTTGTAGTGCATCTCATCGAGAAAGTTCTGATTGACCGATTGCACCCGCCCCTCGGCGTCCAGGGTCAGCGCCAACATCTCTCGATCCAGGCTTTCCTTGACTTGCATGATGCTCGAGAGTTCTTGGCGAAGAGCCAGCAGCTCCTGCTTGAGGCGGGTGTTGAACATGGGCATGCTCCGGCAGGCAGAGAATCTGTTGTGTTCCCATGCCATCGGCTTGGCGATTTGTTTCTGAAGAGTGCCGCTGGTCGGCCTGAAAAATAATCCAGTGGCGCTCGAACGCCGGTCCGGCTTCCACGGTCATTGGAATGTTCCACCGTTGGCGTCCGACCGCTGATGCTTCGTCGCACCAGATACCCATAACCATAAAAACCGAGGTGATTGCCGTGACCACTGACATTGAAGACAGCCGCTCCGCCCGCTTCGCATTGCGCTGCTCCAGTTTCGCCGAGCGCTGGTTTCCCGACTCCTGGGTCTTCGCCGCGCTGGCGGTGCTGGTGGTCGCAATCGCCACGCAGTTCATCGGCGCTACGCCCACGGCAGCGGCGATGGCGTTTGGCGATGGCTTCTGGAGCCTGATTCCGTTCACGATGCAAATGGCCTTCGTGGTGATTGGCGGTTACGTGGTCGCCAGTTCGCCGCCCGCCGTCAAGCTGATCGATCGCCTGGCACGGATTCCAAAAAACGGCCGCAGCGCGGTGGCCTGGGTGGCCTTGATTTCCATGGTCGCGTCGCTGCTCAACTGGGGCCTGTCGCTGGTGTTCGGCGGCCTGCTGGTGCGGGCACTCGCCCGGCGCAGCGACTTGAAAATGGATTATCGCGCCGCCGGTGCCGCCGCCTATCTGGGCCTGGGCGCGGTGTGGGCGCTGGGATTGTCTTCGTCGGCCGCGCAACTGCAGGCCAACCCGGCCAGCCTGCCGCCATCGATCCTGTCCATCACGGGCGTCATTCCGTTCACCCAGACCATTTTCCTCTGGCAGTCCGGGGTGATGTTGCTGGCGCTGATCGTGATTTCGCTGATCGTCGCCTACGCCACCGCTCCAGGGCCCAACAGCGCCCGTGATGCCGCCGCCTGCGGGATCGATCCGAGTTTCAGCATGCCGGCGTTGCAGCCTCGCACCCGTCCAGGAGAATGGCTGGAACACAGCCCGCTGTTGACCATCGCCCTGGTGCTGCTGGCTGCCGGCTGGCTGTTCCATGAGTTTTCCACCAAGCCTGCGATCAGTGCCATTTCCGGGCTGAACACCTACAACTTCCTGTTCATCATGCTCGGCGCATTGCTGCACTGGCGCCCGCGCAGCTTTCTCGACGCCGTGGCCCGCGCGGTGCCGACCACCACCGGGGTGTTGATCCAGTTTCCGCTGTACGGTTCGATCGCCGCGCTGCTGACCACGGTCAAGGGCAGCGACGCGCAGACGCTGGCCCACCATATCTCGACCTTTTTCGTACAGATCGCGTCGCATGATACCTACGCCTTGTTGATGGGCGTCTATTCGGCGGTGCTGGGCTTCTTCATTCCCTCGGGCGGGGGCAAGTGGATCATCGAAGCCCCCTACGTCATGCAGGTGGCCAATGACCTGAACTATCACCTGGGCTGGGCCGTGCAGATCTATAACGCCGCCGAGGCGCTGCCGAACCTGATCAATCCGTTCTACATGCTGCCGCTGCTGGGCGTCCTGGGGCTGAAGGCCAGGGATCTGATCGGTTTTTCCTTTGTGCAACTGCTGGTACACACCCCTCTGGTGCTGGTACTGCTCTGGGCGTTGGGGACTACGTTGACCTATTTACCGCCGGTGATGCCATAAAGCCATAAAAAAGGGCCGATATTTACATCGGCCCACTTCTTCTTCGGCTTCGTCTGTTTCAGTATGGATACACCCTGTTCAAAGGGCTCACACGCTGAAAAGGATCTGAGCATGTCCAAACTCGCCGTATTCTCTCTCGCCGCCCTGGCCTTCAGTGCCGCCGCCCATGCCGCCGACATCGATGTACAACTGGGCAGTACCGAACGTGTCACCCGTCTCTTCGCCTACCCCAACAACTGCAACGTCATCTGTTTTCGCAACTGGACGCTGGAGCAGACCGTCGAGCATTACCTGACCCAAAGCGTTCAGCGCGACGGCTACGGCGCGGCCAAGGTCAGCGTCAAGCGCGATAACGACATCGTCTACGCGAACATCAGCGGAGTCCCGAAAAGCTACGGCCAACCGCTGGCCGCGCTGCTCAACGCCGGAGACCTGGCGTACAACGGCGCGACGAAACTCAACAATGACAAAAAGTGGGCCTACAACTGGTACCTGTTCCTGCCCTTGGGCATGGCCCTGGAAAACCGCAAGAGCGTCGAGTTGCTGCACTTCCCGCCGGATTACTCGCTGACCCAGGCCCAGGATTACCTCGAATCGGCCACTACCGACCGCTGGGCCACGCTGCTGACCGCCAATGGCATCGCCGCCGACCAGACGCCGGCCTACCAGACGATCATCGACATCGCGCCGATCGCCGCCCCGTCCAACGCCGGCCAGGCGCTGGAAGGCGTCTACGATTATTTCAACGACTACCAGACCACCATGGTCAAGCAGGTCAGCCAGAACGCAAGCGGCAATGCACTGCCGATGGTGGCCTTCGGCGCTCCGGTTCGGAACTGGATCAAGACCCAATACGGCCCGACCGTGAATGTGCTCGGCCTGGCGACCATCACACCGACAGAAGGCGTCAAGGTTCCGGTACTCGGCTCCAATCACCCCAGCTATATCTGGTACGCCGCCGACCCTGAAAGCTATGACGGTGACCAGGCCAAGGCAGATGCTGCCGGCTTGAAAGTCATGGGACAGGACCTGAGCGCCGCATGCTGGCAAGCCGGGATGGGCAGCAAGCCCGATACCGATCCGACCCAGCAACTGAACCAATGCACGCAGACCTGGCAGGTTACCCAGAAAGAGAAGACCTGCGAGTTGTTCTATACCTCGATTCGCAAAATGACGCCGGCCGAAGCGGCGACAAAATGCGCGGCGCCGGCGATCAAGTCGCAACTTCAGCAATTGAAGGTGCCTATGCCGCTGCCAGCTGAATCAGTCTGAACCTGACGGAGCCTTCCCGCGTGAGCCTTGGCTGACGCGGGAAAGCGCCGCTGCCGTCAATCAGCGACGATGCTGATCACTGACGTCTACGCTCAGGGCGCGTCTACAGGACGCAAGCGATACTGCGGTGGCAACTGCTCGAAACCGCTGATCGTGGTGTCCAGGCTTTTCCAGCGCCCGTCCTTGATCCCGTAGATGCAACCATGAATGGACAGTTTCTGCCCGCGGTGCCAGGCATTCTGGACGATGCTGGTGTGACCGACGTTCGCCACCTGCTGGATCACGTTGAGTTCACACAGGCGGTCCACCCGTTCCTCTTCGGTCGGCAATTTGGCCAACGCTTCGCGGTGCTCGTAGTACAAGTCGCGAATCGAGCGCAGCCAGCCGTCGATCAGGCCGAGCTGGCGGTCCTGCATCGAGGCACGCACGCCGCCGCAGCCGTAATGGCCGGTGACCAGGATGTGCTTGACCTTGAGCACGTCCACGGCGTACTGGATCACCGAAAGGCAGTTCAGGTCGGTGTGCAACACCACGTTGGCCACGTTACGGTGCACAAACAGATCACCTGGCAACATGCCGACGATTTCGTTGGCCGGCACTCGCGCGTCGGAGCAGCCGATCCACAGGTATTCGGGGGTTTGCTGACGAGCCAGCTTGGCGAAGAAGTCAGGATCCTCCTGCTTGATCGCATCGGCCCAGCGCGCGTTGTTATCAATCAGATCTTGTAATTCATTCATGCTGTCCAGCCTCGATAGAGAGTGCGCAACTGTGACAGACGACCGCCGGTCGAGGTCACGTCGGCAGCGCGTTGGAATTCCTGGCACCGCAGCCGGTCGACTCATAGTAAGGCCCACAGTATGAGGAATTGCCATGAATGATTCACGACGTCCCTACGATGCGGTGCAACCGGAACCCATCGACGACAACGAAGACCGCATGGGCTCGATGCGTGAGCTGGAATTCGATGACGATGAATACGAGGCCAGGATCGGCGACGAGCTGCCTGAAAACGAGCGCGAGCAACTGATACCGGACGAACGTGTGCGCGAAGCAGGCATGACGGGGGCCTCGATGGATGACCGCCAGCCGACCGACGATGATCTGAGCCCCGAGACCCTGATCCGTGATGATGGCGCCAGGGACGCCCTGGAGGCCGGTGAAGGTGAACAGGCCGATTGGGACCTGAGCGTCGTGGATGAAAATGATATCGGCGGCGGCGACGGCCTGGACGAAGCGGAAATGGCCGATATCGACCCGTTGAATGGCAAGCGCTGAACAACCTCGCCAGTCCCTTGTGGGAGCGAGCCTGCTCGCGAAAGCGGTGATTCAGCTAGCATCAATGCTGAATGTACCGCCGTCTTCGCGAGCAGGCTCGCTCCCACATGGGTTCTGTGTCTGGCCAGGATTTGATGTACGCCGCCAGTCCCCTGTGGGAGCGAGCTTGCTCGCGATGGCGGCGGATCAGTTTGCATATATGTGGAATGTACCGCCGTCTTCGCGAGCAAGCTCGCTCCCACATGGGTCGTGGCAGTTCAGTCCACCAAGGTACAGGCCATGACCACCGCATCCTCACGCCCGCCCACCGCCGGGTAGTAATCCCGCCGCCGGCCAATCTCGTTGAAACCATAACGCTCATACAACCGGAACGCCGTGCGATTGCTGTCGCGCACTTCCAGGAAGCATTCGCGTGCCTCCGCCTTGTAGGCAATCGACATCAAGTGTTCCAAGAGCCGCAAACCCAGGCCGCGCCCCTGGTTTTCCGGCTTGACGGTGATATTTAGCAGGTGCGCCTCATCGAGGATGATCTGCACCACGCCATGGCCGACTTGCTGCTGGCCTTCGAACATCAGCCATATCTGGTATTTGCCCAGCCCGTCGAGAAATATCCCGCGGGTCCAGGGATGGCTGTAGGCCGCGTATTCGATCTTCAGTACAGCGTCGAGGTCCGCCTCGGTCATCGGGCGGAACGATACAGCGTCACTCATTCGATTCTTTCCAGCGCGCCATCAGCCGGCGCATGGCTTGCCAGACGTCAGCCTTGTGCCGTGGCGTTTCCATTAACGATTCCAGTCCAGGCAACGCCCAGGCCGAGCCCAGGCCTTCGACCTGCAATTCACGGTTGAACGCTTCGGCATCCGCCTCGCCGGCGAACCTCACTGCCGGCAGGCCGATCAGCCACAGACACACGCACGGTTCATCTTCCAGACGCGCCGAAACAAATCCCTGGACAAAATCCCGCGCCGCCTCCGGCCCCTGGTCCATCGTGCCGCGCGATAACAACGGCCAGCGCACCGGCTCGCCGATGATTTGCGGGCTGTCCGGCAGGCCGGCGGCACGCAGCATGTCCTTGAGCAGCAAGTAGGCTGGATCGCGGCTCTGGAAGGGTTCGCCGGTGGGTAACTCCACCAGCAGCAGGCAACGCCCGGCTCGCAGCAGTTGCAGGGCGAAACGTGGCGGCGGCACCTGTGCAACCTTCACCGGGGCCGGCGCTTCGTCGACCTCTTCCACCGGTTTGGCGTTGGTCCGGGTCGAGGCCAGGCTCGGACGCGGGACTTCGACTTTCGGCCGTTCGACAGCGGGCGCCAACGGTTCGGCAGCGGTCTTGGCGACGGGCGCGGCCTGGGGCGGCGCGACCTCCATCGGCTCAGGCGCTTCCAGCAGCTCGGGCCGCGACGGGGCGGCAAATGGCAATTCGGTACGCGGCAGCCAGTTGACCACCTGCATGGCGGTCAGATAGGCGCGGCGGCGGGACTCGATAAGCAAGGGTCGGCCACTTGTGGAAAACTGAAAGTGGGGAGGATTCTACCGCCCTTCGGCGCGGATCGCTTCCCTGTTGAGCCGATAGTTGAGCGATACCCGACGACAGTCCGTCTCGGGGGTGAATAGCAACCGGCGCGATGCAGTACAATCGCCGCTTTTAATTGCCAACCCGACGGCCATTGCGATGATCGAACCCAAGCGCGTCTTGCGCGCCCTTGCTGAACACTGGGCATTGCTGGAACCTTTGTGCGAGCACTTCGACCAGGGCACCCTGAGCCTCAACGAACTGCGTTCACAACTGGCCGCCCAACAACTGGACAGCACGCCTCAGGACATTACCAACCTGCTGGACGTGTGGATCCGCCTGGACATCCTCGTGCCGGTGGCGAAAAGCCCCAACCGTTTCGAGCTCAACGCCCAGATCCACGACTTCCTCGCCTACCTGCGCCGCGAACATCGCCTGGGCCTGTGCCTGGAAATCGAAGCCTACCTGCGCCACCTCGAGCGCCTGGCCGGTTACATCCAGGACGCTTTCGAGGTGCGCGACGGCAACGACCTGGCCCGCCAGTTGCGCTTGCTGGACATGCGCGTGCGCGACGTCCTGAAGAAGCTCGCCAACGATGAGCAGGCACTGGTGGCCGTGGCCGAACGGGCCAAGACCAGCGATCGACAGATTCCGCTGCGCCAGCGCTACGCCGAAGTACTGGCGACCTGGGACGAATACGTCGAGCCGATGATCCAGTTGGTGAACGCCGACGGCGCGTTCGAGCAAGGCGTGCGCAAGGTCGAGAACGTGCTGTTGCGCATGCTCACCGAACAACAGCGCCTCGGCCACCTCGTCGACGACGACATGCTGCTGCGCACCCATGCACGCATCCTCGAAATGCAGACCAGCGCCCAACTGACCCTGCGCCACGCCCGGGAACTGCTCCTGCCGCTGCGTGAAGAGGCTCGCCGCCACAACGCCGTGACCCGTGGCGCGGCGCTGGCCCTGGCGGCCATTCGCCGCAAGGGCATCGATGCCGTGCCGCAAGCCGCCATGCCGCTGTTCACCCGACCGCAAAGCACCTTCCTGGGCAGCGCCAGCCAGGTCGAAGCCTATGTCTATGCCCTGGCCCGCTTCGAACCGAAACCGGCGCGCTTCCCCAAGTCCCACAAGACCCACAAGGGCGGCGAGGCACCACGGGCTCCGCGCACCGTGCGCGAGATGGTCGAGCGTTGCGAAGACGCCCTGCCGATGCCGGACCTGATGAGCTGGCTGCTGGAGCAAGAACCGGACGGTGCCACCGACGAATTGCTGTACTGGTTCTCGCGCCTGTCGCGGGAAAAACGTTTCAAGCGCGAGCGTCTGGAGCGCCGCGATTACCACACCCATGAGCATCAGGTCAGCCTGCGCTCCTTCGCCCTGCTCTCGGCCGGCAGCGCCGCCGAGGATTCTGCGAGCATCCCCCATGCATCTTGATCTATCCGAACTGTCCCAGCTGGCACCGATCTTTCGCGAGCTGTTCAAGGGTTACCACGTCAGCCGCCGCGACCCGGAGCTGTACGCGCAACTGTCGAACTTCCAGGACCAGTACCGCACGCTGTTCAAGGCCTTGGGCTTCGAACTGGTGTGCGACACCCGCGGCTTTTATTACTTCGTACCCGACTTGGCCGCCGCCGCGGTGAACAAGACCGCCCAGCGCCTGGCCCTGTTCACCTTCATCCTCGTCGAACACCTGGCCGATCAGGGTCGCGACCCAATCGCCGTGCTCGACGGTGGCAGCCTCGGCCGCGATGAGTTGCCGTCGCTGCTGGAAAAATACCGCGACCTGTTCATCCAGGCCGAAGTACAGACCCAGGAAGAGCTGGAAGAAAAAATCATGCGCCGCATGACCCAGCTGGGTTTTGCCAGCGAAGAAAACGGCGTGTATCGCTTCCTGCCGCCGATGCATCGTTTTCTCGACGTCTGCCTGTCGGTCCAGCAGGACCGCGACCTGGCCGCCAGCCTGCACAGCGTGCTGCCGTTGCCGGCGCCGGTACTGATCGACGAAGACAGCGACGAAAAACTGCTGCAGACCGATGACCCGCTGGACCTCAGTGAATTCGACGGTGAAAGTGAAGAAGACGCACTGGCCCGTGCCATTGCCGAAGAACAGGAGACCGACGCATGAGCAAGGAACGCTACGGCATCCGCCGCTTTGCCCTTTTGAACACCGCCGGCTATAGCCTCGGCCTGTTCCCGCTGGAAGAACCGTTATCAGTTTACGGCGCGAACAACCTCGGTAAATCCGCCTCGATCAACGCTTTGCAGTTCCCGATCCTGGCGCGCATGTCGGACATGAGCTTCGGCAAGTACAGCCTGGAGCAATCCCGGCGTTTCTACTTCGCCTCGGACACCAGCTACATCCTCGTGGAAGTTGCCCTGCCCCACGGCCCGCACGTAATTGGCGTGGTCGGTCGCGGCCCTGGCGGCGGTTTCGGCCATCAGTTCTTTGCCTACGCTGGCAAACTGGACTTGGCCCACTATCAGAAAGATGACACTTGCCTGCGCCAGAAAGAGCTGTTCACCAACCTGGAGCGCGAAGGCCTGAAGGCCTACGAACTCAAGCCGGATGAACTGCGTCGTCTGCTGGTCGGCGGACACACCTCGATTCCCCTGGACCTGACGCTGATCCCGCTGCGCTCCACCAGCGAGCAAAGCCTCAAGACCTTCCGCGCGTTGTTCATCAACCTGCTGCACATGCGCGAAATCACCGCCGCCAAGCTCAAGCAACTGTTCCTCGATGCCTTCGAGCACAGCCTGCGCTCCGGCAGCGTGGACTACATAGCCGCGTGCGAAGAAGCCTTCCGCGACGTGCGACGCATGGAACAGGACTACAACTCCCTGGTGGCGGCGGGCCCGTTGGTGGAAGCCTTGGCCAACGGCGTGAAGCAGCGCGATATCCTGCGCGGCAAACTGCATCGCCTGTCGCCATTGCTCGACTCGCTGCTGGGCACCTGGTCGGACTATGCCAGTGCGCGCAAGGAGGAGCTGACCATCCAGGCCGAGCACTACCGCAACGAGCAGGATTCGCTGCAGAACGACCAGCGCGGCGGCACCCAGGAGCTGATGCGCCTGGAGCGTGAAATCAGCGGCATCCAGCGCTGGCTCGGCGAACTGTCGGTGCTCAAGCATCGCTTTGCCCTGGTAGACGACGTCAAGGTCCTGGAGCAGCAACTGCTCGCCGCCAAGGACGCCCACGACGAACTGGCCGGCGCTCTGGCTCAGTCCCGGCAGTTCAGCGCCGAAGACCTGGAAGAGCGCCTGCGGGATCTGGAAAAACGCCTCAAGTCGGTCAAGCAGCAACTCGATCACGCCGACAACAACAGCTACGCCCGCCTGCGCGAAGAGTTCTCCCAGCAGGACGTCGAGCGCCTGATGCGCCTGTTCAACAGCGCTTTGTTCAGCCTGCCGCTGGGCGAACACGGGATCGCGCTGGACGAGAATGGCGAGTGGGTCAAATCCATGGAGCTGATTCTCGACGGCTTCAAGGGCGAGCGCTTCGAAGTGCCGGGCCTGTCCATCGACCTGTCCCACATCGAACCGCCGGCCCTGCAAGCGCTTGCCGACCGCGCCGCGCTGCGCGATCAGAAAGAGCGTCTGGAAAAAGAGCTCAAGCAGCTCAAGACCCAACAAGCCGTGGCCGCCGACCGTGCCGCGAGCAAGACCCAGACCGAAGCGCTGTACCAGCAGGTGCTGGATGCACAGAAAGCCCTGGAGGATTTCCGTCGCACCCAGACCTTGAGTGCCGAGGAAAGCGAGAAACTCGAGCAACTGGCGCAGATGGAAGCCGCCCAGGACGAACTCAAGCGCTCCAGCGATGCCTTCACCGAGCGCGTCCAGCAATTGTCCGCCAAGTTGCAACTGGTGGGCCGGCAGATCGCCGACATGGAAGCCAAGCAACGCACCCTCGACGATGCCCTGCGCCGTCGTCAGTTGCTGCCGGCGGACCTGCCATTCGGCACGCCGTTCATGGACCCGGTCGACGACTCCATGGACAACCTGTTGCCGCTGCTCAACGATTATCAGGACAGTTGGCAGGGCCTGTTACGGGTCGATGGCCAGATCGAAGCGCTGTACGCCCAGGTGCGCCTCAAGGGCGTGGCCAAGTTCGACAGCGAAGACGACATGGAGCGCCGTCTGCAACTGCTGATCAACGCCTATGCCCACCGCACCGACGAAGCCCTGACCCTGGGCAAGGCGCGCCGTGCGGCCGTCACCGACATCGCCCGGACCTTACGCAACATCCGCAGCGACTACGACAGCCTCGAACACCAGTTGGCGTTGTTCAACCGCGAGATCAACAAGCGCCAGGTGTCCAACCTGCAAAGCTTCCGCATCGTCCTGGCGCCGAACAAGGAAGCGCTCAAGCATATCGATCAGATCATCCACAGCGCCGGCCAGTACGAAGAAGGCGAGACGCTGTCGGTGTTCGACCTGAGCCAGAGCGCCGAGCAGGACAACAAGAACGAAGAAGCCAAGGAATATCTGGCGCGGCTGGTGGCGGCAAACCACAACCAGCTCGGCCTCAAGGACTTGTTCGAACTGGCGTTCGAGATCACCAAGGTCAACGGCCAGCCGGTGATCCACACCGATATCGACGGCGCGGCGTCCAACGGCACCACCATGACCATCAAGGCGCTGACCAACATGTACTTGTTGCTGCACCTGATGGACCGCGAACAGGCTGGCCGCGTGCGCCTGCCGTACTACCTGGACGAAGCGGCGGACATCGACGAAAAGAACCAGGCAGCGCTGCTGGAAACCAGCTTGCAACTGGGCTTCGTGCCGATCCTCGCCAGTGTGAAGCCGCAGGTCTGCGCCAGTGTCGCCATCGACCTGGAAGGCGGCAGCGGCCCGAACGGCATCTACATCGACGAGGCGGACTGGAAGTACATCCGTCGCCACGATGCGGTGAAAGCCACGGTGAACGTCCAGGCCGATGAGCCGGAGCTGGATCCGGTCTGAGGTGAATAGCCGGGTATGAAAAAGGCCGCGATCCATTGGATCGCGGCCTTTTTTGTTATCGCATACCCCGTGGCGAGGGAGCTTGCTCCCGCTCGACTGCGCAGCGGTCGCAGGCTTTGGGGCCGCTACGCCCGAGGCGTCGGACCGGCCCAGCGGGAGCAAGCTCCCTCGCGACAGGTGTCACATCCTATAAGCTCACTTGCCGAGCGTGATCTTCGGCGCCCAGGTCAGCCACTCATCTTCAAACTTGTCGAACAGCGGGAACGTCTGCTGCGGTCGCGCCGGGTTGCCCATCCGCTCGCCGTCCGGTGTCGCAAAAGCGATACCGCCCTGAATCAGCGTCTCCAACGACTCGGTCCGCACCGTCGCGCCTTTGAACAGGCCGAAGTCCAGGCCAAAACCGCTGCTGTTCCAGAAGCGAGTGCCACTGCGCACCAACGGCGCATACTTGGGCTCGATCAGGATATGGACCAGCACTCGGTCCGCCGTCTGGCCCAATTCATATCCCGTGACTTTGCCCACCGTCACCTCGCGATAGGTCACCGGCACGCCAATCTTCAACGAACCACGGCGCGCCGCACTCAATACCAGGCTCAAACCAGCCTCCGGAACCGCGCTTTCCGGTGGTTCGGCCAACGCAACAAAGCTTTTCTGTGGACCCTGGCTTTTCACAGCGGGCTGCACTTCAATGTATTGACCGGTCACCAGGGTTTCCAGGTTCGACGTCTTCATCAACCCCAGCTCTGGCTTGACCACCCAGAACTGAGTCCCGGCGCGGGCGATACGCTCCGGCACTTCGGTGATACGCGCGGTGACCAGCACTGACTGCATGTCGGCGCTGAGATCGACGTTCTCGATCTTGCCCACATCCAGCCCCTTGAAACGGATCGGCGTACCGCTGCGCAAGCCGTCGGCGCGATCGACCTTGATCGTCACGACCGTGCCGTTCTGCTGTGCCGCTTCGCGGTCTTCATGCAGGCGGAACCGAGGGATGCGTCTTTTCAACGGTACATTCGGCTCCGGCGTCTCGAAGGCGATCCCGCCGGCCATCAGGCTCTGCAGCGACTCGCTCTTGACCTGTATCCCGCCAGTCAGACCGCCCGTGAGGGTGACGCCGCTGGCGTTCCAGAATCGCGTCGAACCGTTCACCAGCCCTTCGTATTCCTTCTCGATGTGCACACCGATGATTAATTGTTTTTTCTTGCGGGAGAATTGGTAGCTCTGCACCGAGCCGACCTTGACCTGCTTGTAGAGAATCGGACTGCCGACTTCCAGCGATCCCAGATTCTCAGTCAGCAGCACCAGGTGCAGGCCAGGGGAACGCAAGTCCAATGGCGGAGCCTTCGCCCTGGCTTCGAATTCGCGCTGCGGCGCCGCGCCCTTGTCGCCCGGGCGCACGGCAATATAGTTACCCTTGACCAGCGCTTCCAGGCCGGTGATACCCGCGAGGGAAATCGATGGCTTGACGACCCAGAACTGAGTGCCGGTCACCAAGTAGTCCTCGGCCAAAGGATCAAGGGTCAGCTCGGCGCTGGCGCTGGACAAGTCGGGGTCGACCTTCAACGTCTTCAGGCTACCAACCTGGATACCTTTGTACATGACCGGCGTGCGCCCCGCCTGTAACCCTTCGAAATCGCTGAGCTTGACCTTTACCCGGATCCCGGCGGCGGCCGCATCGAAGTCCTCGTACAGACGAAACGGCAGGCTTGGGTCCGTGGGCGGGCTGTCCTTGCGGTTTTCCGGCGTGGCGAACGCGATACCGCCGGCTACGATACTGGCCAGTGATTCACTGCGTACTTTGACGCCCGAAAGGTTGGCATCGATGCTGATGCCACTGGCGTTCCAGAATCGTGTGTGTTTGCGAACCAGGCTGGCGTAGGTCGGCTCGATGAAGACCTTGACCTCGACTGTGCGCTGATCTTCCGACAGGGAATAACTTTTCACCTGGCCAACTTGAATCTGTTTGTAGAAAACCGGGCTGCCACGGTCCAGCGAACCCAGGCGCTCAGCCTTGATCGTCAGGTGCAAACCTGGTTTGGCGTCCGATAGCGGCGGCTCTTCGGCCAAGGCCTTGAACTTGCGTGTCGATTCGCCTTCTCCCGGGCTTATGGCCACGTAGTTGCCTGATACCAGCGTCTCCAGGCCGGTGATCCCGGCCAGGCTCACACTCGGCTTGACCAGCCAGAAACGTGTGCCGGTCTTGAGGTATTGCTCGACGTCCTTGTTCATTTCGACGGTCGCGATAACGCCTTTCGAGCTGCCCTCGTCATCAAGCGTAAGGTCCTTTACCTTGCCCACCGTCATGCCTTTGTAGACGATCTCGGTCTTGTTGACCTGGATGCCCTCACCGCTTTCAAAACGTACGCTGATCTCGATACCGGTCTCGTTATAAGCCCGCCAGCCGAGCCAACCGCCGATGATCAAGGCAATCAACGGCAAGACCCAGATGGCCGACCAGTTCGAAGCCGGTCGGGTTTTAGCAGTAGGCAAATCAGTCATGGTCGTCATCCGACTCCGTGTTATCCCAAATCAGTCGGGGATCGAAGGTAACTGCGGCAATCATTGTCAAAATCACTACGCTGGCAAAGGCGATGGCGCCGAGACCGGCTTCAACACTGGCAAGCCGCCCGAAATTGACCACCGCCACCAGGATTGCGATTACGAAAATGTCCAGCATCGACCAGCGGCCGATGAACTCAATGAAGCGATACATGAGGATGCGCTGACGCGCGGACATTGGCTGGTGCCGTTGCACCGAAAACAACAACAAGGCGAGCCCCACCAGCTTGAAAGTGGGCACGACGATACTGGCAACAAACACCACCGCGGCAATGGGGATCATGCCGTGCTGAACCAGCTCGATGACGCCGGCCATTATGGTGCTGGGCGATCCCTGGCCCAGCGAATTGATGGTCATGATCGGCAGCATATTGGCCGGAATATAGAGAATCGCGGCCGTGATCAATAATGCCCAGGTCCGCATGAGGCTGTTCGGACGACGGGGATGGATGCGTGCGCCACAACGGGAGCAGGTCTGTTTGTCAGCGCCTGCATCCAGTCGATTCAACTCGTGACATTCGACGCAGATCAGAATGCCCGCATCAATCGCCCGCATGAGAATCCTCTCCTGACAGCGCCTGCCAGATCTGATGCGGTGACATCACCACTTCCAGCCAGACCTGAACCAGCAACAAACTGACAAAACACACCAGGCCCAGGCCCACGGTAATAGCCGCCATGTCGGCAAGTTTGACGATGGCAACCAGCACGCCCATGAAATAGACCTCGAGCATCCCCCAATCCCTTAAGTGATGGTAAGTGCGGTACAACAACAAGCCGTAACTTCGCCCGACGTTCCAGCGAATGGTCAGCAGCACAATCAGCTGACAGAGCAACTTGAGCAGCGGAATCCCCATGCTGCACAGGAACACCACCACCGATACACCGTGCATACCGGTATTAAACAGCCCGACCACGCCACTCCAGACAGTGTCCTGGGACGACTGTCCGAGCAGATTGAGTTGCATGATGGGTAAAAAGTTCGCCGGCACAAACAACAGCAAAGCGGCAACTACCAGGGCGAGGCTACGTTCGACCACGTTATGTCGGTGTGCATAAAGTTCGTATCCACAGCGGGGGCATTCGGCTTTTTCGCCGTGGGCCAGCTGTGGCTTGCGCATCAACAAGTCGCATTCATGACACGCCACCAGACCGTCCAAGGGTAGATCTGACAACCTATCGATGTCTGACGGATCGGGCATATAGCGCTCTGGCTCAACTAAGGTGGGGCTATTCTAGTGCTCCAGCTCGAAAATAACTGCGCAAATTTACCACGAGCTTCGGCCGGTTTTATTACAGATAAAAACAAAACCCCTACCTGCGTCAGCAGATAGGGGTTTTGGAATTTAATCTTGACGATGACCTACTCTCACATGGGGAAACCCCACACTACCATCGGCGATGCATCGTTTCACTTCTGAGTTCGGGATGGGATCAGGTGGTTCCAATGCTCTATGGTCGTCAAGAAATTCGGTAGCCAGCGCGTGCCTTGCGGTCACGTTCCAGCGAATGGGTATGCGATAGTTTGTGGGTTTTGACTCGAACTTTCGGTTCATTGCGTCTTCACACACCGCAATCTGGCCTCTTTCGAGTCTACAGATTGCTTGGGTGTTATATGGTCAAGCCTCACGGGCAATTAGTACAGGTTAGCTCAACGCCTCACAGCGCTTACACACCCTGCCTATCAACGTCGTAGTCTTCGACGGCCCTTCAGGGGACTCAAGGTCCCAGTGAGATCTCATCTTGAGGCAAGTTTCCCGCTTAGATGCTTTCAGCGGTTATCTTTTCCGAACATAGCTACCCGGCAATGCCACTGGCGTGACAACCGGAACACCAGAGGTTCGTCCACTCCGGTCCTCTCGTACTAGGAGCAGCCCCTCTCAAATCTCAAACGTCCACGGCAGATAGGGACCGAACTGTCTCACGACGTTCTAAACCCAGCTCGCGTACCACTTTAAATGGCGAACAGCCATACCCTTGGGACCGGCTTCAGCCCCAGGATGTGATGAGCCGACATCGAGGTGCCAAACACCGCCGTCGATATGAACTCTTGGGCGGTATCAGCCTGTTATCCCCGGAGTACCTTTTATCCGTTGAGCGATGGCCCTTCCATACAGAACCACCGGATCACTAAGACCTACTTTCGTACCTGCTCGACGTGTCTGTCTCGCAGTCAAGCGCGCTTTTGCCTTTATACTCTACGACCGATTTCCGACCGGTCTGAGCGCACCTTCGTACTCCTCCGTTACTCTTTAGGAGGAGACCGCCCCAGTCAAACTACCCACCATACACTGTCCTCGATCCGGATAACGGACCTGAGTTAGAACCTCAAAGTTGCCAGGGTGGTATTTCAAGGATGGCTCCACGCAGACTGGCGTCCACGCTTCAAAGCCTCCCACCTATCCTACACAAGCAAATTCAAAGTCCAGTGCAAAGCTATAGTAAAGGTTCACGGGGTCTTTCCGTCTAGCCGCGGATACACTGCATCTTCACAGCGATTTCAATTTCACTGAGTCTCGGGTGGAGACAGCGCCGCCATCGTTACGCCATTCGTGCAGGTCGGAACTTACCCGACAAGGAATTTCGCTACCTTAGGACCGTTATAGTTACGGCCGCCGTTTACCGGGGCTTCGATCAAGAGCTTCGCGTTAGCTAACCCCATCAATTAACCTTCCGGCACCGGGCAGGCGTCACACCCTATACGTCCACTTTCGTGTTTGCAGAGTGCTGTGTTTTTAATAAACAGTCGCAGCGGCCTGGTATCTTCGACCGGCGTGGGCTTACGCAGCAAGTGCTTCACCCTCACCGGCGCACCTTCTCCCGAAGTTACGGTGCCATTTTGCCTAGTTCCTTCACCCGAGTTCTCTCAAGCGCCTTGGTATTCTCTACCCAACCACCTGTGTCGGTTTGGGGTACGGTTCCTGGTTACCTGAAGCTTAGAAGCTTTTCTTGGAAGCATGGCATCAACCACTTCGTCACCCAAAGGGTAACTCGTCATCAGCTCTCGGCCTTAGAATCCCGGATTTACCTAAGATTCCAGCCTACCACCTTAAACTTGGACAACCAACGCCAAGCTGGCCTAGCCTTCTCCGTCCCTCCATCGCAATAACCAGAAGTACAGGAATATTAACCTGTTTTCCATCGACTACGCTTTTCAGCCTCGCCTTAGGGACCGACTAACCCTGCGTCGATTAACGTTGCGCAGGAAACCTTGGTCTTTCGGCGTGGGTGTTTTTCACACCCATTGTCGTTACTCATGTCAGCATTCGCACTTCTGATACCTCCAGCAAGCTTCTCAACTCACCTTCACAGGCTTACAGAACGCTCCTCTACCGCATCACTTACGTGATACCCGTAGCTTCGGTGTATGGTTTGAGCCCCGTTACATCTTCCGCGCAGGCCGACTCGACTAGTGAGCTATTACGCTTTCTTTAAAGGGTGGCTGCTTCTAAGCCAACCTCCTAGCTGTCTAAGCCTTCCCACATCGTTTCCCACTTAACCATAACTTTGGGACCTTAGCTGACGGTCTGGGTTGTTTCCCTTTTCACGACGGACGTTAGCACCCGCCGTGTGTCTCCCATGCTCGGCACTTGTAGGTATTCGGAGTTTGCATCGGTTTGGTAAGTCGGGATGACCCCCTAGCCGAAACAGTGCTCTACCCCCTACAGTGATACATGAGGCGCTACCTAAATAGCTTTCGAGGAGAACCAGCTATCTCCGAGCTTGATTAGCCTTTCACTCCGATCCACAGGTCATCCGCTAACTTTTCAACGGTAGTCGGTTCGGTCCTCCAGTCAGTGTTACCTAACCTTCAACCTGCCCATGGATAGATCGCCCGGTTTCGGGTCTATTCCCAGCGACTAGACGCCCTATTAAGACTCGCTTTCGCTACGCCTCCCCTATTCGGTTAAGCTCGCCACTGAAAATAAGTCGCTGACCCATTATACAAAAGGTACGCAGTCACCCAACAAAGTGGGCTCCCACTGCTTGTACGCATACGGTTTCAGGATCTATTTCACTCCCCTCTCCGGGGTTCTTTTCGCCTTTCCCTCACGGTACTAGTTCACTATCGGTCAGTCAGTAGTATTTAGCCTTGGAGGATGGTCCCCCCATATTCAGACAAAGTTTCTCGTGCTCCGTCCTACTCGATTTCACTTCTAAGATCCTTTCGCGTACAGGGCTATCACCCACTATGGCCGCACTTTCCAGAGCGTTCCGCTAAAATCAAAGAAGCTTAAGGGCTAGTCCCCGTTCGCTCGCCACTACTAAGGGAATCTCGGTTGATTTCTTTTCCTCAGGGTACTTAGATGTTTCAGTTCCCCTGGTTCGCCTCTTGCACCTATGTATTCAGTACAAGATAACCATCTTATGATGGCTGGGTTCCCCCATTCAGACATCTCCGGATCAAAGTCTGTTTGCCGACTCCCCGAAGCTTTTCGCAGGCTACCACGTCTTTCATCGCCTCTGACTGCCAAGGCATCCACCGTATGCGCTTCTTCACTTGACCATATAACCCCAAGCAATCTGGTTATACTGTGAAGACGACATTCGCCGAAAATTCGAATTTCTCAACTAAGAGAACTCACAAATTTTACCTTAGCCTGAGCCGTTACCAGTGAAAGTAACGTCCAGTCTATCTTTCTATCACATACCCAAATTTTTAAAGAACGATCTAATCAAAAGACTAGAAATCAACATTCAGGCACCGTACGGTGGAATGCTCATTTCTAAGCTTTAAACGTTGGTGCCAATCTGTAATGGTGGAGCCAAGCGGGATCGAACCGCTGACCTCCTGCGTGCAAGGCAGGCGCTCTCCCAGCTGAGCTATGGCCCCGTATCGCTACAGGGGACACCATGAAATTGGTGGGTCTGGGCAGATTCGAACTGCCGACCTCACCCTTATCAGGGGTGCGCTCTAACCAACTGAGCTACAGACCCAATCGTCTTCTTCAATGAATCAAGCAATTCGTGTGGGAGCTCATGAAGCCGCTGCGGTCGTCGATTAAGGAGGTGATCCAGCCGCAGGTTCCCCTACGGCTACCTTGTTACGACTTCACCCCAGTCATGAATCACACCGTGGTAACCGTCCTCCCGAAGGTTAGACTAGCTACTTCTGGTGCAACCCACTCCCATGGTGTGACGGGCGGTGTGTACAAGGCCCGGGAACGTATTCACCGCGACATTCTGATTCGCGATTACTAGCGATTCCGACTTCACGCAGTCGAGTTGCAGACTGCGATCCGGACTACGATCGGTTTTGTGGGATTAGCTCCACCTCGCGGCTTGGCAACCCTCTGTACCGACCATTGTAGCACGTGTGTAGCCCAGGCCGTAAGGGCCATGATGACTTGACGTCATCCCCACCTTCCTCCGGTTTGTCACCGGCAGTCTCCTTAGAGTGCCCACCATAACGTGCTGGTAACTAAGGACAAGGGTTGCGCTCGTTACGGGACTTAACCCAACATCTCACGACACGAGCTGACGACAGCCATGCAGCACCTGTCTCAATGTTCCCGAAGGCACCAATCCATCTCTGGAAAGTTCATTGGATGTCAAGGCCTGGTAAGGTTCTTCGCGTTGCTTCGAATTAAACCACATGCTCCACCGCTTGTGCGGGCCCCCGTCAATTCATTTGAGTTTTAACCTTGCGGCCGTACTCCCCAGGCGGTCAACTTAATGCGTTAGCTGCGCCACTAAGAGCTCAAGGCTCCCAACGGCTAGTTGACATCGTTTACGGCGTGGACTACCAGGGTATCTAATCCTGTTTGCTCCCCACGCTTTCGCACCTCAGTGTCAGTATCAGTCCAGGTGGTCGCCTTCGCCACTGGTGTTCCTTCCTATATCTACGCATTTCACCGCTACACAGGAAATTCCACCACCCTCTACCATACTCTAGCTCGACAGTTTTGAATGCAGTTCCCAGGTTGAGCCCGGGGATTTCACATCCAACTTAACGAACCACCTACGCGCGCTTTACGCCCAGTAATTCCGATTAACGCTTGCACCCTCTGTATTACCGCGGCTGCTGGCACAGAGTTAGCCGGTGCTTATTCTGTCGGTAACGTCAAAACAATTACGTATTAGGTAACTGCCCTTCCTCCCAACTTAAAGTGCTTTACAATCCGAAGACCTTCTTCACACACGCGGCATGGCTGGATCAGGCTTTCGCCCATTGTCCAATATTCCCCACTGCTGCCTCCCGTAGGAGTCTGGACCGTGTCTCAGTTCCAGTGTGACTGATCATCCTCTCAGACCAGTTACGGATCGTCGCCTTGGTGAGCCATTACCTCACCAACTAGCTAATCCGACCTAGGCTCATCTGATAGCGCAAGGCCCGAAGGTCCCCTGCTTTCTCCCGTAGGACGTATGCGGTATTAGCGTCCGTTTCCGAGCGTTATCCCCCACTACCAGGCAGATTCCTAGGCATTACTCACCCGTCCGCCGCTCGCCACCAGGTACAAGTACCCGTGCTGCCGCTCGACTTGCATGTGTTAGGCCTGCCGCCAGCGTTCAATCTGAGCCATGATCAAACTCTTCAGTTCAAACATCTTTGGGTTTTGAGAAAACCCTAAACTTGGCTCAGCAATCGTTGGTTACATCTTTGATTTCTCGCGGAGTAACTTGTGATGCTGATAATCTGTTGACTAGCAGTCTGACTCCACAAGCACCCACACGAATTGCTTGATTCAGTTGTTAAAGAGCGGTGGGTTGAGCCTTTCGTCTCAACCGAGGCGCGCATTCTACAGCGCCCCGTGTATCTGTCAAGCGGTTATTTTAAGAAGCTTTCAAAGTTTCGCTTGGAAATCCTTAACAACTTCAACCACTTGCGCTTCCGATCTCTCGTTAGCGGGAGGCGAATTCTACAGCGTTAGTCGCTGCTGTCAACACCTCTTTTTTACCGCTTTCGACCGAGAGGATCGAACCGTCGGCAGCGCCCATCAAACCGGCCTGCCCACTCCTTCCGTGCTTCGATGATCTGAAGCCGCACACTTTCGAAACCTACTTAACTCATTGAAACTCAAGGAGTTTTCCGTTTCGACTGCGCCGGAAGTGGGGCGAATTATAGACATCCAGAATTTGCCGTCAACCATTAATTACGTTTTTGTTGCAGAAGACTCCTTTCGCCCCATCAGACGCGGGATACGCCGCATCACCGCAGGCACCCTGAGCACCAACAGTACCGCACCTATAAAGGCATATATCGCCCACTCCTTCAGATCGGCCCGCACGATCCACAACATATGCAGCAACCCAAGCCCCAATATCGGATAGGCCAGGCGATGCAGTTTCTTCCAGCGCCCGCCCAGTCGCCGCTGGCTGTAGCGGTTGGACGTCACTGCCAGCGCCAGCAAGCCAAGAAAACCGAGCGCTCCGACGATGATGTAAGGCCGCTTGCCCAGCTCCACACCCAGCTGTGACCAATCGAACCCCAGGATGAACGCCAGATACCCGCTCAAATGCAGTACGACATAAGTAAAGCACCACAAACCCAACTGACGCCGGACGGCTATCCACCCCGCCCACCCCGTCAGTTTCTGCAGCGGCGTCATGCACAAGGTAACCAGCAACAGGATCAGCGTCCCCAACCCCAACCGATCCACCAGCACCTTGCCCGGGTCCGGCCCCAGGAAATTCGCCAATGCCTCATAAAGCCAAAGCATTGGCCAGATCGCCGCCGCGATGAATACGCCGATCCGCCACGCCAGAAAACGCATCAATAATCCTTCCTCAGGTCCATTCCTGCATATAAAGAAGCCACTTCATCCTGATAGCCGTTGAACATCAACGTATCGCGAACGTTGGGGCTGAGCAGCCCGCTCGGCAAACGACGCTCCCGCGCCTGGGTCCAGCGCGGATGGTCAACGGTGGGATTGACGTTGGCATAAAAGCCGTACTCATCAGCCGCAATGCTTTGCCAGGTTGTCTTGGGCTGCTCGCTGACCAGACTGATCCGCACGATGGATTTCACGCTCTTGAAGCCATACTTCCATGGCACCACCAACCGCAACGGCGCACCGTTCTGGTTCGGCAACTCCCGCCCGTACATCCCAACCGCGAGGATTGCCAGCGGGTTCATCGCCTCATCCAACCGCAAACCTTCTACATACGGCCAGTCAATCAGGGCAAAGCCTGAACGCTGGCCCGGCATGGCCTTGGGATCCTGCAGCGTCTCGAAACGAATGTACTTGGCCTTGGAGGTCGGCTCGACCTGCTTGAGTAGTGCGGAGATGGGAAAGCCGATCCACGGAATGACCATCGACCAGGCCTCGACACAGCGCAATCGATAAATCCGCTCCTCCAGCTGATAAGGCTTCATGAAGTCTTCCAGACCATAGCGGCCCGGCTTACCCACCTCACCCTCCACGACTACGCTCCAGGGCTCGGTTTTCAACGACCCTGCATTGGCCGCTGGATCACCCTTATCGGTTCCGAACTCATAGAAGTTGTTGTAGTGGGTGGCGTCCTTGAATGGGGTGATCGACTCATTTCCAGCCGTCACCGCGCCCCATTGGGTAGCTGCAACCTTCTCAGCCAACCAGGCCGGCGCCTTGCCTGGCTCGACATTGGGATAACGCGCTACATCCGCGGCGCCGGCCCATCGCGGCAAGCTACCCACGGCGAGGCCAGCCACGGATGCCCCTAGCAACTTGCGACGGGATAGATAGAAGGATTCAGGCGTGACGTCCGATTCACGACTGTCGGACGATTTGGGGATCTTGATCAGCATGACGACTCCGCAGTGTTGGAGGGCAGATGCACCAATAGACTGCGGAGTATGGGGGAAATTAGATTAAGGCAACGTTTAGCGTCGGCGAAGACGCAACAAATATTGCACCGGACCCGACGCAGCATAGGCGAGAAATACCAGCAGCAGGATACGCGGCGGATCGCTGAAGACCACGGCGAACACCAGCACCACAGCCAGGATCGCGACAAACGGCACGCGACCTTTCAGATCCAGTTCCTTGAAGCTGTTGTATTTGATATTGCTGACCATCAGCATCCCGGCCGCCGCCACCAGCAATGCCACCAGGAACGACATTTTCGAGCCCTGGATGCCGTAGTCGCTGAATGCCCAGACTACGCCGGCCACCACGCCCGCGGCTGCCGGACTCGCGAGACCGATGAAGTAGCGTTTGTCAGCGGTGCCGACCTGGGTATTAAAACGTGCCAGGCGCAACGCGGCACCGGCCACATAGATGAAAGCCACCATCCAGCCGACCTTGCCCATGTCGCCCAGCGCCCAGCCGAACGCTAGTAACGCGGGGGCAACACCGAACGCGACCATGTCGGACAGCGAGTCGTATTCGGCGCCGAATGCACTCTGGGTATTGGTCATGCGGGCCACGCGCCCGTCAAGGCCATCGAGCACCATGGCGACGAATATCGCAATGGCAGCCAGGGCGAAATAGCGGCTTGCCCCGGCACTGTCACCAGCACTGAGCGCCGCCTGGGCGCTCATGGAGCTGATGATGGAATAGAAGCCGGCAAACAGGTTCGCGGTGGTGAACAGGTTCGGCAGTAGATAGATGCCACGATGCCGGACCTTACGGCCTTCAGCGTCATGGCCCTCTTCGACGTGTTCATCGATGGGCAACAGGCTTTCGGCGTCAGGAGCCTGGTTCGGCTCGTCGGGACGTTCGCTCATGGACAGTACCTTGCAACGGTGTGAAAAAATTCGACAGGCGTCTGGGACGACGGTTCGGCCGCAAACGATGCAGCTTTATACCAGAAGCCAATGCCCAAACGAAAAAACGCGGCCAGGGCCGCGTTTTTCGATCAAGTCGCGACTCAGTTCTTGGCTTTGTCGACGATCTTGTTGGCACCGATCCACGGCATCATGGAGCGCAGTTGCTCGCCGATGATTTCGATACCGTGAGCGGCGTTGTTGCGGCGCTTGGCGGTCATCGAAGGATAGCCGGTGGCACCTTCGCTGATGAACATCTTGGCGTATTCACCGTCCTGAATACGTTTCAGGGCGTTGCGCATGGCCTGGCGAGATTCGGCGTTGATGACTTCCGGACCGGTCACGTACTCGCCGTACTCGGCGTTGTTGGAGATCGAGTAGTTCATGTTGGCGATACCGCCTTCGTACATGAGGTCAACGATCAGTTTCAGTTCGTGCAGGCACTCGAAGTAGGCCATTTCCGGCGCGTAGCCAGCTTCAACCAGGGTTTCGAAACCGGCTTTGACCAGCTCGACGGTGCCGCCGCACAGAACGGCTTGCTCACCGAACAGGTCGGTTTCAGTCTCGTCCTTGAAGGTGGTTTCGATGATGCCGGTACGACCGCCACCCACGCCGGCGGCGTAGGACAGCGCAACGTTCTTGGCATTGCCGGACGCATCCTGATAGATCGCGATCAGGTCAGGGATACCGCCGCCCTTGACGAACTCGGAACGGACGGTGTGGCCCGGGGCCTTCGGCGCGATCATGATCACGTCGAGGTCGGCGCGCGGCACAACCTGGTTGTAATGGATCGCGAAGCCATGGGAGAAGGCCAGGGTGGCGCCTTTCTTGATGTTCGGCTCGATTTCGTTCTTGTACAGGGCAGACTGGAATTCGTCCGGGGTCAGGATCATGACCAGGTCGGCAGCGGCAACGGCGGAAGCCACGTCGGTGACTTTCAAGCCGTGGGCCTCGGCCTTGGCGACGGTAGCCGAGCCTTTGCGCAGGCCGACGGTTACGTCAACGCCGGAATCTTTCAGGTTGCACGCCTGGGCGTGACCTTGGGAGCCGTAGCCGATGATGGCGACTTTTTTGCCCTGGATGATCGACAGGTCGCAATCTTTATCGTAGAAAACTTTCATGAATTTCCCCTATATCCGGCCATTCCGGCCATTCGCTAATTTGGTTAGATGCTCAGTACTTTGTCGCCACGGGCAATCCCGGTGACGCCACTGCGTACGGTTTCCAGGATCGAGGCAGTTCCGATCGATTGAATGAAGCTGTCGAGCTTGTCGCTGGTACCGGTCAACTGAACGGTATAGACGCTGGCGCTGACATCGACGATCTGCCCACGATAAATATCGGTAGTGCGTTTGATCTCGGCGCGCTGGGCGCCGGTGGCCTTGACCTTGACCAGCATCAGCTCGCGTTCGATGTGAGCGCTCTCCGACAGGTCCACCAGCTTGACCACCTCGATCAGCTTGTTCAGGTTCTTGGTGATCTGCTCGATGACTTCATCGTGACCTACGGTGGTCAGCGTCAGACGCGACAGGGTCGGGTCCTCGGTTGGCGCCACGGTCAGGCTTTCGATGTTGTAGTTGCGCTGCGAGAACAGGCCCACTACACGAGACAGAGCACCCGGTTCGTTTTCCAGAAGCAAGGAAATAATATGTCGCATGATTAGGTACGCTCCGTCTTGCTCAGCCACATATCGCGCATGGAGCCGTCTTTGATTTGCATCGGGTAGACGTGCTCGCTGGTATCGACCTGGATATCGAGGAACACCAGGCGGTCTTTCATGGCGAAGGCTTCTTCAAGCCCGGACTTCAAGTCCTTCAGGTCGGTGATGCGGATGCCCACGTGACCGTAGGCCTCGACCAGCTTGACAAAGTCCGGCAACGATTCCATGTAGGAATGCGAATGACGGCTGCCGTAGCTCATGTCCTGCCACTGGCGAACCATGCCCAGTACACCGTTGTTCAGGTTGACGATCTTCACCGGCAAACCGTACTGCAGGCAGGTCGACAGCTCCTGGATGTTCATCTGGATACTGCCTTCGCCGGTGACGCAGGCGACGTCGTTGTCCGGGAAGCTCAACTTGACGCCCATGGCCGCCGGGAAGCCGAAGCCCATGGTGCCCAGGCCACCGGAGTTGATCCAGCGGTTAGGCTTGTTGAACCGGTAGTATTGCGCCGCGAACATTTGGTGCTGGCCAACGTCGGAAGTCACGAAGGCATCGCCCTTGGTCACTTCGCACAGGGTCTCGATGACGGTCTGCGGCTTGATCACGCTGCCGTCGCCCTTGTCGTACGGGAACAGGCCACGATCACCGCGCCATTCATCGACCTGTTTCCACCAGGCGGCCACGGACTCCTTGTTCGGAGCCTCGCCGATTTCCTTGAGGATGGCGACCATCTCGGTCAGCACGCTCTCGACCGGACCGACAATCGGCACGTCTGCCTTGATGGTCTTGGAGATGGACGCCGGGTCGATGTCGATGTGGATGATCTTGGCGTTCGGGCAGAATTTCGCCGGGCCGTTGATGACCCGGTCGTCGAAACGTGCGCCCACGGCCAGGATGACATCGGCATGGTGCATCGCCAGGTTGGCGGTGTAGCTGCCGTGCATGCCGAGCATGCCGATGAACTGGCGGTCGGTGCCCGGGTAGGCGCCAAGCCCCATCAAGGTATTGGTAACCGGCAGGTTGAGCATCTTTGCCAATTCAGTCAGCGGCGCGGAGCCACCACCGAGGATGACCCCACCCCCCGAGTACAGGACCGGGCGCTTGGCCGCGAGCAGCATTTCGGCGGCCTTGCGGATTTGTCCCGAGTGACCGCGTACGGCCGGGCTGTAGGAGCGCAGCTTGGCTTTTTTCGGATAGATGTACTCGAATTTCTCGGCCGGGTTGGTCATGTCTTTCGGCACGTCGACCACGACCGGGCCTGGACGACCGGACTCAGCCAGGTAAAAGGCTTTTTTCATGACCTCCGGGATTTCCGACGCGTGCTTGATCATGAAGCTGTGCTTCACGATCGGCCGGGAGATACCGATCATGTCGGTTTCCTGGAACGCATCGGTACCGACCATGGTGCTGGGCACCTGGCCAGAGATGATCACCATCGGGATCGAGTCCATGTAGGCCGTGGCGATACCGGTGATGGCGTTCGTGGCGCCAGGGCCGGATGTCACCAGAACCACGCCGGCCTTGCCGGTGGCGCGGGCATAGCCGTCAGCCATATGGGTGGCCGCTTGTTCGTGGCGAACCAGGATGTGGGTCACTTCCGGTTCTTTGAACAGGGCATCATAGACATGAAGGAGAGCACCGCCGGGGTACCCGTAGATATATTTGACGCCTTCGTCACGCAAGAAGCGGACGAGCATCTCACCGCCAGATAAAAGCTCCACGTTGTTCACCTCTAAAACGCCAGAATACCGACCCACGAAAAGGGGACGGGTCTTAATAGGTTTACTTCTCGGCAGAGCATGAGCGACGGTGGTCGCCGACTACGTCAGCACTGACTGAGCAAGTATTGGGATCGTCCCAAGTGTTGCGGGCCTTTCCCACCCAGCGCGAGGTAACGCGTTGCGGGTGTAACAGGTCGGCGCGGATGTGCGCCTCATGATCTGCCGAGTGGGTCTGCTTCTGGCAGTCCCTCTACAGCGGACTTTGGATTCTTCTGTTTCGCCCTCTGCAAGTCAAGTCGTCAATGTGCTTTATTGAAGTAAGCACATGAGAACGCAAGAAAAAACCTTTAAACGGCTACTCTGTTAGCTTCAATTGCGCAACCCAGGACAAGGAAACAGCATGCGAACGATGTTATTGACGGCCTGCCTGCTGGCGGGCCTGAGCCCGATGAGCATGGCCGGCCAGATTTACAAATGGGTGGACGCCCAGGGCGTGACCCACTTCGGCGCCCAGCCGCCGCAAGGCGTAGAGGCGACAACCGTGGGCAGATCCGCACCGCCCGCTCCCAAGCCGGCAGCACCTGTTACCGGCGGTGTCGTCGGCGATCAAAAAGCCATCGACCAACAGGTAAAGCAGCAAGTTGCCGAGCAGGAAGCCCAACTCAAGGCGTTCTGCGAACAGGCCCGAACTAACCTGGCGCAACTGCAGAACAACCCCAGGGTCAGGGAAGACGTGGAAGGCGAAATGCGCCGGCTCACGGATGAAGAGCGGCGCCAGCGCATCGATGAGACCCGCAAGCAGATCGAAGAACACTGCCAGTGAGGGAAGTCAGCGGGCGTCGCTGATCAACTGGTCGAACTGCGCCAGCAACCGCTGCAACTCGGCGCCCTGCCCTGGCCGCTGGGCATAAACCATTTCGGCCATGGCCAGGATGCCCGAGGCGTTAGGCAGTGGCAGGTCGTTTTCCAGGATCGCCTTCATCCGCGGCAGGAAGATCCATTGCAGCCACTGCTCGAAATCCAGGGTATCGACCGCAAACGGCTCGACACTCGCCAGCGCCTCGGCCGAAGGCGAAACGCTGCTCCACCAACCCTGGACGCGCAGTTCGCGCTCGATCAACAGCAACTGATCGGCGATCTGGGGAAAACGAACATCCATCAGAGTGAAACCTTGGCTTTCTGACGGGCCAGTGCGGCGCCAGCGGAGTCGCCTTGTTTCTCGCGGGCCTGGGCAATCAGTTCCCACAGGCTTGCCTGGAGTGCCGGCCGACCGCTGGAGAATGTCAGGCCGCGGCGCGCCAGTTGCTCGGCTTGCGGCGCATCGCCCTGGGCCATGCGTACCTGGGCCAGCCGATAAAGAACCTGAGGCTCGCGCGGCGCGACACGCTGGGCGCGCTCGAGGCTGGAGGACGCGCCGTTGAGGTCACCACCGGCCTGCTGCTGTTGGGCCGTAGTCAGCAGCGCCAGCACCGGACCATCCAGTTGCTCATCGGCGGACAAGCCACCGGAGCTCGCCGACGGAATGCTGCTCGGCGTCGATGGCACGTTGTAGCTGCCCTGGTCGATCGGCGAAGTCTCGATAGGACCCGGCGTGATCGGCCCCGGTGTGATCGGCGTGCTGCTGATGGGTGCCGACGTGGCAGCGCCACCACCGGGCACCATCACCACGACGCCCGTATCACCCTGGGGAATCGCCTGGGTCTGAGCACCCTGCACCGGCCGCTTTACGGTCGTCTGACGGAAGCCGCCATTGGCCGAGACCCGCTCGCTGTTGGAAACGGCGGTACCGGAGTCGACAACCGGAATCGAGCCGCGCTGTACGGTAGAGCAGCCGCTGAGCAAAGCCACGGCGGTTACCGCTGGAATCAACCACTTGTTCACTTGAAACCCTCTTTGCTTAATTCACCCAGTCCTTGACCCAATCCATCACCGATTCGGCTGGGTTCTGGCCGCCACACGCCGCACCGGGCGGCGGTTCGCTGCCGCGAATATACGGCATCTGAACCGCGCCCGGGCAATTCGCGTCGGAGCCCTGCCCGGTGCGTGAATCGACCCAGGCCTGGACGATGTTGTCCGGTTGCGGCATGTCCAGCGGCAACGGGTCGGCCTTGCGCATGAAACTGGTCCAGACCTGCAATGCGCCGGTGGCGCCGGTGAACGGCGTCTTGCCGTTGTCGTCACGCCCCAGCCAGACCACCGCCAGCAAGTCCTGGCTGAACCCGGCGAACCAACTGTCGCGCGAATCGTTACTGGTGCCGGTCTTGCCCGCCAGGGTCAGCGTCCGCGGAAGCACGTTATAGACCGAGCTGCCGGTACCTTCACGCATGACCCGCTGCATGGCGCTTTGGATCAGATAGATGGAAGCCGGATCGAAACGCTGCTGGATCTGGAACGGATAACGCTTGAGCGGCTCGCCGTCGGCGGTCAGCACACTGCGGATGCCACGCATCGGCGTATTGAAACCACCGTTGGCCAGGGTCTGGTACATCGCCGCCACTTCGATCGGGGTCAGGCCACCGGCGCCCAACAGCATCGACGGGAAAGCCGGGAACTCGCGGTTCACCCCCAGGCGCGCCAAGGTCTTGAGCACATTCGGCACGCCGACTTCCAGCCCGAGGCGAGCCGTTGAGAGGTTGTAGGAATGCGCCAGGCCCTGATAAAGGAATACCGTGCCGTGGGGACGACGATCATAGTTTTGCGGCGTCCAGACCTGGCCGTCCGCGCCCTTGACCGAGAATGACTCGTCGGAGAGCCAACTGGTCAGCGTGTACTGGCTCGGTTTTTCCAGAGCGGTGAGGTACACCGCCGGCTTGATCAGCGAGCCGATCGGGCGCACCGCATCCAGCGCCCGGTTGAAACCGGCATAGCTGGCCTGACGGCTACCGATCATCGCCTGGACTTCGCCGGTTTCCGGGTTGGTCACGACCATGGCCGCTTCGACTTCGTCAGAGCCCTTGCGCCCCGCCAGGCGCTTGAAGGTGTCATTGACCGAGGCCTCGGCTTTCATCTGCAGGATCGGATCGAAGCTGGTGAAGATGCGCAAGCCTTCTTCGGTCAAGTCTTCGTCGCGATAGTCTTCGCGCAGCTGACGCTTGACCAGGTCCATGAAGCCCGGGAACGAACTGTCCGCGAGGCTGCCGCGCTTGGTCACGCCCAGCGGCATCTTTTTCGCCGCTTCTACCTGCTCGGCCGTGGCCACGCCTTGTTGCTGCAACAAGTCCAGCACCAGGTTGCGCCGCTCGAGGGCGCGCTCCGGATTGCGACGCGGGTTGTAGGAAGACGGCCCCTTGACCATGCCGACCAACAACGCCACCTGGTGCAACTTGAGCTCGGACAGCGGCTGGCTGAAGAAGAACTGGCTGGCCAGGCCGAAACCGTGCACCGCCCGCTGGCCGTCCTGGCCGACAAAGACCTCGTTGAGGTAGGCCTCGAGAATTTCCTGCTTGCTGTAATGCAGCTCCAGCAACAACGCCATCATCGCTTCGGTGAGCTTGCGGGTCAGGCTGCGTTCGTTGGTCAGGTAGAAGTTCTTGACCAACTGCTGGGTCAGGGTACTGCCGCCCTGGCGCATGTGTCCCGACGAGGTATTGACCCAGACGGCCCGGGCAATCGACTTGGGCGAGACGCCGAAGTGATGGTAGAAATCACGGTCTTCGACGGCGATCAGGGTTTCAAGCAGGAACGGCGGCACCTGATCGATCTTGATCAGGATCCGGTCTTCGAGATTTTTCGGGTACAACCCACCAATCAGCAGCGGCTCGAGGCGCACCACCGACAGACTCGCATTGTTGGCGCCCGTCAGCGCGGCCACATAGTCACCGGAGAAACGCACCCGCACCGGCTGCGCCTGCTCCATGCCTTCATAGAACTGGAAGCCGCGAGTATTGATGTCGATGGTGTTGCCATTGACCGAAGCTGCACCCGGGCCATTGGCCACGCTTTCACGGCGATAACCCAAGGCATCGAGCTCGGTCAGGAAATCCTCCTTGCTGAGCTTTTGTCCGACGAACAGCTCCAGCGGCCGCGCGTAGACCTTGGCCGGAATGGTCCAGCGCTTGCCGGAGAATTTCTCCTGGACCACGGCATCGAGGTAGACGGCAAAACCGGCGAGCACGACAAGGCCCACCAGGCTCAGTTTAAGGGCCCAGCCCAGCCAGGGCCGGAGGCGGCTGGCGGGAGGTTTCTTGGGGGTACGGGGGGATCGGGTACGAGTCATGGCGGCGGATTATACGCACTTTGGCGTGGTTCAACATGCGTCCGCCAAGGTTTGCGTTAGCCTCGCTTGCCGCCATAATGAGCGCCTTGAATTTTCCCGCCTCTGAAGGATCGCCCGTGAGCCAATCACTGATCGCTGCCCTGCAAAACCCGGCCCTTTACCCGCATCCCGTCGAAGGGTTCCAGGTCATCGAAACCCATATTTCCTGGGTGTTGCTCACCGGGCACTACGCCTACAAATTCAAGAAACCGGTCAATTTCGGCTTCCTCGACTTCACCAGCCTCGACGCGCGCAAGCATTTTTGCGCTGAAGAACTGCGCCTGAACCAGCGCCTGACCCAGGACCTCTACCTGGAAGTCTTGCCGATTACCGGCAGCGCCGAAGCGCCAAGCCTCGGCGGTGATGGTCCGGCCATCGAATACGCCCTGAAGATGCGCCAGTTTCCCCAGAGCCAACTGCTCAGCACGCTCCAGGCCAACGGCGAACTGACCACCGCGCACATTGATGAAATGGCCGCGCAGATCGCCCAGTTCCATCTTTCGACGCCCAAGGTGCCAGCCGACAACGCGGCAGGCACGCCGGACAGCGTCATGGCGCCGGTGCGGCAGAATTTCGAACAGATCCGTCCGTTCCTCAGCGACAAGGCTGACCTGCTGCAACTCGAAGCCCTGCAAGCCTGGGCCGAAAGCAGCTTCGAACGCCTCAAGCCGCTGCTGGCCCAGCGCAAGACCGAAGGCTTCACCCGCGAATGCCACGGCGACATCCACTTGGGTAATGCCACCGTGATCGATGGCCAGGTGGTGATTTTCGACTGCATCGAGTTCAACGAGCCGTTCCGTTTCACCGACGTCTACGCCGACACCGCGTTCCTGGCGATGGACCTTGAAGACCGCGGCCTCAAGTCACTGGCGCGGCGGTTCGTCAGCCAGTACCTGGAGCTGACGGGCGATTACCAGGGCCTGGAGCTGTTGAATTTCTACAAGGCCTACCGCGCCCTGGTGCGCGCCAAGGTCGCACTGTTCAGCATGCCCGCCGAAGCCGATCCGGTGCAGCGCGCCACGACTCTGCGCCAGTACCGCAACTACGCCAACCTGGCCGAAAGCTACAGCACCATCCCGTCGCGCTTCCTGGCGATTACCCATGGTGTTTCGGCCGTGGGCAAAAGCCATGTCGCCATGCGCCTGGTAGAGGCCCTGGGCGCGATTCGCCTGCGCTCGGACGTGGAGCGCAAGCGCCTGTTCGGCGAACAGCAAGTATCGAACGATCCACAGGCCGGCATTTATAGCAGCGACGCCAGCTGCACCACCTACGCCCGCCTGCATGAAATTGCCGACGCGATCCTGCACGCAGGTTTCCCGGTGGCAATCGACGCCACCTACCTCAAGCGTGAGCAGCGTGACGCCGCTGCCAGGATCGCCGAAGGCACGGGCGCGCCGTTCCTGATCCTCGACTGCGACGCGCCGCAAGCGGTGGTCGAAAGCCGGCTCGCCCAGCGCCAGGCGGACCAGAAGGACCCGTCCGACGCGAACCTGGCCGTCATCGCCGCCCAACAGGCCGGCCGCGAAGCGTTGACCCCGGCGGAAATCCTTTGCAGCAAACGGGTTCAGACCAACGAAAGCGGCACGCTGGATGTTGTGGTCGCGCAGATCCGCCAACGCTTGCCAGGCCTGTAGGAATTATTTCGGCCGTGAAGCGACGCCCGGCTTCACGGCCGTCAAATAGTGGCACTATACTGGCGTCATAAAACCAGCAGGTGATATGAAATGAGCCACCCCAAGCTTCTCGACACCCCGCTTTATGCCTTGTTGCGCAACGACGATATCGCCGGCTTCAACAGCGAACGGCCTCAGGGGCCGATCGACATGCGCGGCGGCGATTTCCGTGGTCTTGACCTGCGTGAACTGAACGCGGACAACGTCGATTTCACCGATGCCTACTTCCGTTCCGCCGATTTGCGCGGCGTCGATTTTCGTAACTCGTCGCTGGAAGGCGCGAGCCTCGCCCACGCGCAGATTTCCGGTGCCTACTTCCCGCCCGAGCTGTCGGCCGATGAGATCCTGATGTCGATGAATTTCGGCACACGCCTGCGCTACCGCACCCGCTAAGCCTGAAGCAACCGAGGCCCGGCATCGAACAGACCTCCAGCGCCCCCGCCTGCGCTGGACGACGTGCCGTGTTTGTCGTTCTGCACCTATCGTGCGTAATGCATTAGAAGGTTTTGCGTCGATTCCGACCAAACAATCACGCTTTTCCTACTGACCGCTACACTCCTGAGAAGCTTGCCCACTGCACCAGTCGGCCGTCGCAAGGAGGCTCGATGAATGATGAACTGCAACACCTGAAGAATCTGGGCAAGACGTCAGCCCAGTGGCTGCATGCCGTGGGCATCCACAGCGCCTCGGATCTACGCCGCCTCGGCGCGGTGGACGCCTATCGCGCCGTTCGCACTCGCGGGTTCCGGGCATCAAAGGTATTGCTGTATGCCATCGAAGGCGCATTGATGGACATGCATTGGAACGATATTCCCGCTGAACGCAAGGAAGCCCTCAACAAACAGCTGGATGCCATTTCGGCTCGCCACAAAGCCTGACGCACGATTTTTGCCGCCCACATTGCGCCGCCCCATTATTTTTGGCGAATCGAAAAACTTTGTTTGACTTGGAAATGAGAATCGCTATGATTACCACATCCGGTCGCGAGACTGGTCGATATTTGAAAAGCCCTTGGTTCGGACTCTCAGATATCTCCTCATCAGGCTAATCACGGTTATTTGACCCGGCTTTTGCCGGGTCTTTTTTTGCCCGGAATATCACTTGCCTTGTTGTCCACGCATCTGCGCGCAGTAATCCTGAGGCAGGGTGGCCGGGGTGTACCACACATAATCAGCCATGGCCGACGTAACGTTGCTCCCCTCCTCGGCCAGCATCAGCACAACCGGCGCTTCGTTGGCGCCCAGGTCCCGCACATGCAGCGGCACGCCGACGTCTTTTCGCCCATGCCAGGCACCGGCAAACAACAATGCAGGCGTCGGCGCCTTGAGCAACTGCTCCGCCATTCGCCGGTCTCGCTGCTGCTGAACCGCCAGCATCGCCGGCATCTGCGATTCCGGCAACAGGCCGCAATGGGACTCGCGGATCTGTCCCAGCAGCTTTTCCTTCACCACGGACCAATTGGAGCGCTCACCGTCCACCAAAGGCATTTGACGATAAATGCGCTGGATCTCCGTGCGGTCAAGATTGGCCGCCAGCACCGGATAAGGCTGAGGCAAAGCGAACTCCACCACGGCTCCGTACAGGTTCCAATCCCAACCCGGCGACCAGTCCAGCGCGCCGGGCAAATCCTTGGGCAAGGCTGGCAACTGGCGAACCGCGTCGACCTTCGGCTGCTGCTGTGGCGTCAGCATCTCCAAGAGCAAGCTGCCTTGGGCTCGATGTTCGGCCAAGGCCTGGAGCAACCAGCGTTGCAACACATGATGGTCGCGGTTGTCGTGCTGCTCTCCGACCACGACACGCGAGGCCTTCGCCAAGCGCTCGACCAACGTAGGCGACGAGAGGGCCTGGCCATTTTGGAGGTTAAGGATCCGTCCGTTGACCGGAGGCGGCGCGATACTTTGGCAAGCCGTCAACACACTCAAAGCCAGGATCAGGAACAGGCGCACATCTGCATCCTCCAGATTGCCTCAGCGGGCGATGATCAACGGATGCCCGCGCTCCGGATGGGACTGCACTAGCACTTCCAGGCCGAATACCGCTTTGAGCGGCTCCGGGCGCAGCACGTGCCGGGGCGTGTCCAGGGCCACCGGCCGGCCGGACGCAAGCAGCAACAGGCGGTCACAGTAACGCGCCGCCAGGTTCAGGTCATGCAGGATCACCAGCACCGCGGCGCCGCGACCGGCGAATTCACGCACCGCTTGCAGAATGGTGTGCTGGTGCAAGGGATCGAGCATCGAAGTCGGCTCGTCCAACAACAGCGTCTGCCCCACCTCGCCCGGCCACAGTTGCGCCAGCACCCGCGCCAGGTGCACCCGCTGGCGTTCGCCACCGGACAGGGTCAGGTAGTTTCGGCCACACAGATGCGTGGCATCCGCGGCCTGTAATGCCGATTCAACGATCTGCGCGTCCCGCACCTGGCCGCTCTGGTGGGGCAGGCGCCCCATGCCGACCACCTCTTCCACGCGGAATGCAAAATCCAGGGTCGATGATTGTGGCAACACCGCCAGACGACGGGCGCGCTCGGCGCCGCCCCACTGGGCGAGGGGCCTGTCGTCGAGCCAGACCTGACCCCGGGCCGGACGCAACTCGCCACACAAGCCTGCCAGCAGCGTACTTTTGCCCGCACCGTTGGGCCCGAGCACACCGAGCACTTCGCCGGGATTGAGCTGAAAGTCGATGTCCGCCAGTACGGTTTTGCGGCCCCGGAGAATATGCAGGTCATGCGCTCGCAGCATCAGGCACGCCCCCGCAGCAACAGATACAGGAAGAACGGTGCACCGATGAACGCGGTGACAATGCCGATGGGCAATTCCGCCGGGGCCAGCGCGAGGCGCGCCACCAGATCGGCGAACAGCAGCAGGCTCGCCCCGGCCAGGATTGAAGCCGGTAGCAGGACGCGATGGTCGGGGCCCGCCATCAGCCTTACCAGATGCGGCACCACCAGCCCGACAAAACCGATCATGCCCGCAGCCGCCACCGCGGCCCCAACGCCCAGCGCCGTGCAGAACACCAGCTCACGCTTGAGCCGTTCGACGTCAATGCCCAGGTGCGCAGCCTCGGACTCGCCGAGCAACAAGGCGTTGAGCGCACGGGCCCGACGCGGCAACCAGATCGCCACGCCGACGCTGACCAGCAGCAGGGGCCACAAGCGCGCGTAGGTGGCGCCGTTCAGGCTGCCCAGGTTCCAGAACGTCAGGGTGCGCAGGGTCGCGTCATCCGCCAGGTAAGTGAACAAGCCGACCGCCGAGCCGGACAGCGCGGTCAGGGCGATCCCGGCCAGAAGCATGGTCGCGACGTGAGTCTGACCGTTGCGCCGGCCGAGGCGATAGACCAGCGCCGTGACCCCGAGCCCGCCAAGGAACGCACACAGTGACAAAAGATAAGGTCCCAGCGCTTCGGGCAGCCCGCCCAGCATCGAACCGCCGACGATGGCAAACGCTGCCCCCAGCGCCGCACCACTGGAAACCCCGACCAGCCCCGGGTCCGCCAGCGGGTTGCGAAACAGCCCCTGCATCGCCACGCCGGATAACGCCAATACCCCGCCCACCGCCAGCCCCAGCAAGGTACGCGGCAGGCGGATCTGGCCAAGGATCAGTTCGGCCTGTTCCAGGCCATCGGCAGCCACCGGCAAGCCCGACAGGCGCATGGCGGCGCGCAGGGTATCGAACAGCGGCAAGCTCACCGGCCCCAAGGCCAGGGACAACCAGATCGCCAGCAGGCATAGCAGGCCCAGCCCGATGAATAAAGTGCGTGGCTTGACCAGCGCAGTCATGGGGTCTTGACCGGATAAAAACCGTCGGTGAGCTTCACCAGGCTTTGCGGCAGGCGCGGACCCAATCCGCCCACCAGCAGCGTCGGGTCCAGTTCCATGACACGCCCACTCTTGGCGGCCCGGGTCGAGGACAAGATCGGATTTTCCTTGAACAGCGCGGCGCGCGCTTCTTGGCCGGTCAAGGCTCGATCGGCGAAGACCAGCACTTCAGGATTCAAGCTGGCAAGGGTTTCCACGGAAAACGGTTTGTAGCCGCTGTGGGTCGCCAGGTTGTGACCACCGGCCTGCTCCAGCAACCAGTCGGCGGCGGTGCCTTTACCGGCGATCAGCGATTTGCCGCCAGCATTGCCCACCAGCAGCAATACGCCAGGCGCCTTCTGCTTGAGCCGGGCTGCGTTTACGCGGACGGCGTGCTGGGAAAGCCGTTGTCGATAGTCATCGAACAACTCCGCAGCCTTGGTCTCGGCCCCCAAGAGCTGCCCCAAGTGACGCAGATTGGTCTGAAGCGCCTCCAGGCTCGGCGCCGCCGAGAACAACTCGACCGGCACCCCGGCCGCACGAATTTGCGCGAGCACCGGCGGCGGTCCCATTTCTTCGGTACCCACCAGAATTTGCGGCCGCAAGCTCAGCACGCCCTCCGCCGACAGCTGTCGCTGATAACCGATGCTGGGCAGCGCTCGCAACGACTCGGGATGCTGGCTGGTGGTGTCCACGCCCACCAGCTTCGACTCACCGCCGAGCGCACTGACCCACTCCGACAAGGCCCCCCCAGCGCTCACCCAGCGTTGCGGCAGATCGGCCGCCAGCGCTCCCTGGCTGGCCAAAAGGACGACACAGAGCGCAGCAACGCGGAAATTCAAGCGCATCGGATAGCTTCCTCAGAGAAATTTTTCACAGGGCCGAGCCTGGCGACGTATCCTCGGTCACCTGTGAAGGAGGCGCCATTTGATAATTGTTTTCATTTGACCGTCAAGCGCGGAACCTATGCCACATGAATCCCACAGGAGGATTCACAGACATGTCGAGACCCACATGAAATACCTTTGCGCCGCCGCTGAGTTACCGGACAACAGCAGTCGCGGCTTCGACATTGAAGGGCGCAAGGTCCTGGCCGTGCGACGTGCAGGCCAGGCCTACGTCTATCTCAACCGCTGCCCGCATCGCGGCGTGCCGCTGGAGTGGCAGCCTGACCAGTTCCTCGACCCCAGCGCCAGCCTGATCCAGTGCGCAACCCATGGCGCATTGTTCCTGATCGAAAGCGGTGAATGCGTCGCCGGCCCTTGCGCCGGGCAGTTCCTGGCCGCGCTAGACAGCCGGGAGGATGATCAGGGCATCTGGGTCGACCTGTAGCGGTTCAAGCAATACCGGCAGCGGGCGATCCACCCATATCTGCTCCGGCGTCAAGGTGACCCCGTAGGCCAACACTTCCACCCCGGCGGCCACCGCCTCACGCAACGCCGCCGCATACACCGGGTCGATTTCCTGCGCCGGGCGCACCGCGTCGATGCCACTCAGGTTTACGCAATACAGCTGCACCGCCCGTACGCCGTCGCGGGCCAGACAAGCCAGTTCCCGCAGATGTTTGGCGCCACGCAGCGTCACCGCATCGGGAAATGCCGCCACGTTTGTTGCATCGAAACCCAGCGTGACACTTTTGACCTCGACCCAGGCCGAGGTCTGGTCGGCATAGTCGAGTCGAAAATCGATACGGCTGTTCTCCACGCCGTAGGCGACTTCGCGCTTCAGCCCGACAAAACCGTTCAGCTCCTTGATGACACCCGCGCGCAGCGCCTCTTCAACCAGGGGGTTGGCTCGCGCGGTGTTGATGCAGGCCAACCGGCCTTGAGGGGTTTCGCCTATTTCCCAGGTCCCTGGCAGCTTGCGCTTGGGATCGCTGGAGCGGCTGAACCAGACGCGTGCGCCCTCGGCCATGCAATTGAGCATCGAGCCGGTGTTCGGGCAGTGGATGGTGAGCAGTTCGCCGTCAATGGTCTCGATATCGGCGAGAAAACGCTTGTAACGTCGAATCAGTCGACCTTCTTCCAGTACAGGAGAAAAACGCATCAGCCTCGCCAGCTCCGCAGTCCACGTTCGATTCGCGTCACCGCTTCCTGTAGCCGAGGCAGGCTTTGGGTGTAGGCAAAACGCACATGATGACCGGCCTGGTGCCGACCGAAATCCAGCCCCGGCGTGAACGCCACGTGTTCGGTTTCCAGGAAATGCTGGCAGAACGCAAAGGCATCGCCGCCGAACGCGTTGATATCGGCGTAAAGATAGAACGCACCTTCGGGCTCCACCGCGATGCCGAATCCCAACCCACGCAACGCCGGCAGCAGGAAGTCGCGACGCCGCGCAAACTCGGCACGACGCTGCTCGAAAATCTCGATGGTCGCGGGTTCGAAACAGGCCAGGGCCGCGTGCTGGGCCATGCTCGGCGCACTGATGTAAAGATTCTGCGCAAGTTTCTCCAGCTCACTGACCGCCGCCGAAGGGGCCACCAGCCAACCGAGCCGCCAACCGGTCATACCGAAATACTTGGAAAAACTGTTGAGAACAAAAGCATCGTCGTCCACTTCCAGCACACTGGTGGCGTCGGTGCCATAAGTCAGGCCGTGATAGATCTCATCGACGACCAGATGGCCATTGTGGCCTTTGATTGCCCTGGACAACCCCGCCAACTCGTCCCGAGAGAGAATCGTCCCGGTCGGGTTGGCCGGCGACGCCACCAATGCCCCCACGCTGTCTTGATCCCAATGGCGATCCACCAGGTCCGGGGTCAGTTGGTAACGCACGTCCGGCCCTACTGGCACCAATTGCGCAGCACCTTCGATCAGGCGCAGGAAATGGCGGTTGCAGGGGTAGCCAGGATCGGCCAGCAACCAATGCTTGCCCGGGTCGACGAGCAGGGCACTGGTCAGCAACAAGGCACCAGACCCACCCGGCGTGACCAGGATGCGCCGCGGATCGATGTCGACGCCGTGGCGCTGCGCATAAAAGCCGGCGATGGCCTCGCGCAACTCGGGAATGCCGCGGGCTGCGGTGTAACGGGTCTTGCCGGCCGCCAGGGCGGCCTGGCCGGCCTGGATGATCGGCTCGGCGGTAGTGAAGTCCGGCTCGCCGATCTCCAGATGGATGACGTCGTGCCCGGCAGCCTGCAATTCGTTGGCGCGCGCCAACAGCGCCATGACATGGAACGGTTCGATGGCACGGCTGCGTGCGCTGTAGGGCTGGGCCATTGGGGCCCTCCTTCACGAAAAAAGAACCGATTCTACCCAACTCGGGCAGCGGTGCGGGAACGAGCGGGAATACACAATGGTCCTACCGTAGATCGCTGGAAATGGCTCCGGCGATTGGCCCAGGCTTGACTAGAATCAAGCATTGAGCAGGATTGCACCCCCACCGAAGCGAACCCGGCCACGTTTTACAGGCCCCGGCCGCCGCAGGCTCGACAACCGGGAGTAGCGCGGCCCGATTTGATCTGGTAAGTTCGCCCGCTTGCAGCCGCAGGGCCGGCAGGTGTCGGTGATGGAGCAATCCTGCGTAGTGGATTACAAGAGTAGAGGCGGTCCATTCATGCCCACCCAAGCAAAGCAGAATCAAAATCAGTCGCTCAGCGGGTTTGAGCCGTATATCCCACAACCGGGCGAAGAGTACATGGGCGCCCCGATGCGCGCGCACTTCACCAAGATCCTGAACAAGTGGAAACAGGACTTGATGCTGGAAGTCGACCGCACCGTGGACCATATGAAGGACGACGCTGCCAACTTCCCCGACCCGGCCGACCGTGCCAGCCAGGAAGAAGAGTTCGCCCTCGAACTGCGCGCCCGTGACCGGGAACGCAAGCTGATCAAGAAAATCGACAAGACGCTGCAACTGATCGAAGACGAAGAATACGGCTGGTGCGAGTCCTGTGGCGTCGAGATCGGCGTCAAGCGACTGGAAGCACGTCCAACCGCAGACATGTGCGTCGACTGCAAGACCCTGGCGGAAATCAAGGAAAAACAGGTCGGCAAGTAATCGCCGGGGCTGTCACCGAAACGGAGCGTTCATACGCTCCGTTTTTTGTTTGCGATGCTTTCCCCAAGCTTTGGTGCATCCCCTGTGGGAGCGAGCTTGCTCGCGATAGCGGCCTGTCAGACGCATCAATGCTGGCTGATCCCCCGCTATCGCGAGCAAGCTCGCTCCCACAAGGAATAGGCTTTGTTGTCGAGATTGCATTCCTCCTGCCCGGACCCAGTAACATTCGCCTTATGACTGCCTACATCGGACGCTTCGCCCCCACCCCCAGCGGCCACCTGCACTTCGGCTCGCTGGTCGCCGCCCTGGCGTCGTACCTCGATGCCCGGGCCGTCGGCGGGCGCTGGTTGTTGCGCATGGAAGACCTCGACCCACCGCGGGAGGAGCCCGGCGCGCAAGCGGCGATCCTGAATGCGCTGCAAACCTATGGTTTTGAATGGGATGGCGAAATGGTCCGCCAGAGCGACCGCCATGAAGCCTATCAACTGGTCATCGATCGCTTGTTCAGCCAAGGCCTGGCCTACGCCTGCACCTGTTCGCGCAAGCAACTGGAACCGTATCAGGGTATTTACCCGGGGCTATGCCGCAACGCCGGCCACGATACCGAGGACGCCGCCATCCGCCTGCGCGTCCCCGAGCTTGAATATCACTTCACCGACCGGGTCCAGGGCGAATTTCGCCAGCATCTGGGCCGTGAGGCCGGTGATTTCGTGATCCGTCGTCGTGACGGGCTCTACGCCTATCAGCTGGCGGTGGTCCTGGACGACGCCTGGCAAGGCGTCACCGATATCGTTCGCGGCGCTGATCTGCTGGACTCCACGCCACGCCAGCTCTACCTTCAGGAACTCCTCGGGCTGCCACAACCGCGTTACCTGCATGTGCCGCTGATCACCCAGCCCGACGGGCACAAGCTCGGCAAATCCTATCGTTCACCGCCGCTGACAGCGGACCAGGCTACGCCGCTGCTGTTACGGGCATTGCGCGCACTGGGCCAGCAACCGGGCCCGGAACTCTGCGATGCCAGCCCCCGCGAACTGCTGGCCTGGGGCATTCGGCACTGGGATGCGAGCAAGATCCCGCGCGTCCTCACCCTGCCCGAAGCGCAAATACCATGACGGCCCTTGCAGCCTGCCGCCTATCCGTTACCATCGCCGCACGTTTTCGGGCACGCGCATAAACAAAGAGAGGCCGGGATGTACATCTATCGCTTGGTCCTGCTTTTGGTAGTGGGGATCTACCTGTTCTCCCCGGCCATCATGGATTGGTGGATCGATGCCACGGGTGCCTGGTATCGGCCGTATCTGCTCTGGCTGATCCTGATCGTCGTGACCTTCATCCTGCAGAGCCAAAAAGATGCCGATGAGCTTTAGCCTGACCCAGATGATCCTGATCAGCGCCGCCTACCTGGCGGTGCTGTTCGGCGTGGCCTGGATCAGCGAACGAGGCATGATCCCCCGGGCGATCATCCGCCACCCGCTGACCTACACCCTGTCGCTGGGGGTCTACGCCAGCGCATGGGCGTTTTATGGCACGGTCGGGCTGGCCTATCAGTATGGCTATGGTTTCCTGTCCAGCTACCTTGGGGTGTCCGGGGCCTTCCTGCTGGCGCCGGTGTTGCTTTATCCAATCCTGAAGATCACCCGTACCTACCAGCTGTCATCGCTGGCCGACCTGTTCGCCTTCCGCTTTCGCAGCACCTGGGCCGGCGCGCTGACCACGATCTTCATGCTGGTCGGCGTGTTACCGCTGCTCGCTCTGCAAATCCAGGCCGTGGCCGATTCCATCAGCATCCTGACCCGCGAACCGGTGCAACATCGAGTAGCGCTGAGCTTCTGCGCGCTGATCATTCTGTTCACGATTTTTTTCGGCTCCCGGCACATCGCCACCCGGGAAAAACACGAAGGCCTGGTATTCGCCATTGCCTTTGAATCGGTGATCAAGCTGATCGCCATCGGTGGCGTCGGCCTCTACGCGCTGTACGGCGTGTTCGATGGCCCGCAACAGCTCGAGCTTTGGCTGTTGCAGAACCAGACCGCCCTCGCCGCCCTGCATACGCCTTTGCAGGAAGGCCCGTGGCGCACGCTGTTGCTGGTGTTCTTCGCCTCGGCAATCGTGATGCCGCACATGTACCACATGACCTTCACCGAAAACCTCAACCCGCGCTCACTGGTCAGCGCAAGCTGGGGCCTGCCGCTGTTCCTGCTGTTGATGAGCCTGGCGGTGCCACTGATTCTGTGGGCAGGTCTGAAACTCGGCGCCAGCACCAATCCGGAATACTTCACCCTCGGCATCGGCATTGCCGCCAACAGCAAGGCCCTGGCATTGCTGGCCTATATCGGCGGGCTGTCGGCGGCCAGCGGCCTGATCATCGTCACCACTTTGGCGTTGTCGGGCATGGCCCTCAATCATCTGGTGCTGCCGCTCTACCAGCCGCCGGCGGAAGGAAATATCTACCGCTGGTTGAAATGGACCCGCCGCGCGCTGATCGTTGCGATCATCATGGCCGGTTATGGTTTCTACCTGATGCTGGGCGACGGGCAGGACCTGGCCAACCTGGGCATCGTCGCGTTCGTCGCCACCCTGCAGTTCCTGCCCGGCGTGCTGTCGGTCCTGTATTGGCCAACCGCCAACCGCCGCGGTTTTATCGCCGGCCTGCTGGCCGGGATCCTGGTCTGGCTAGTCGCCATGCTCTTGCCGCTGCTGGGCAACCTGCAGGGGTTCTACATCCCGCTGCTGAACATGATCTACGTGCTCGACGACACCAGCTGGCACATGGCAGCCATCGCCTCGCTGGCGGCGAACGTGCTGATGTTCACCCTGATTTCGCTGTTCACCAACGCCAGCAGTGAAGAAGCCAGCGCCGCCGAAGCCTGCGCCGTGGATAACGTGCGTCGCCCGCAACGCCGGGAACTGCATGCCGCCTCGCCCCAGGAATTCGCCACGCAACTGGCCAAGCCGCTGGGCGCCAAGGCCGCACAAAAGGAAGTCGAACAGGCCCTGCGCGATCTTTACCTGCCGTTCGATGAGCGTCGCCCGTACGCGTTGCGTCGCTTGCGCGACCGGATCGAAGCCAACCTGTCCGGCCTGATGGGCCCCAGCGTGGCCCAGGACATGGTCGAGACCTTCCTGCCTTATAAGGCAGGCGGCGAAAACTACGTGACCGAAGACATCCACTTCATCGAAAGCCGCCTCGAGGACTACCACTCGCGCCTCACTGGCCTCGCCGCCGAGCTGGACGCCTTGCGCCGCTACCACCGCCAGACCCTGCAGGAACTGCCGATGGGCGTCTGTTCGCTGGCCAAGGACCAGGAAATCCTCATGTGGAACAAGGCCATGGAGGAGCTGACCGGCATCGCCGCCCAGCGCGTGGTCGGCTCGCGCCTGAGTACCCTGGGCGAGCCGTGGAAAGGTTTGCTGCAAGGCTTCATCGACCTGCCGGACGAGCACCTGCACAAACAGCACTTGGCTCTCGACGGCCAGACCCGGTGGCTGAACCTGCACAAGGCGGCGATCGACGAGCCGTTGGCGCCGGGCAACAGCGGCCTGGTGCTGCTGGTGGAAGACCTGACCGACACCCAGATGCTCGAAGACAAACTGGTCCATTCCGAGCGCCTGGCCAGCATCGGACGACTGGCCGCCGGCGTGGCCCACGAAATCGGCAACCCGATCACCGGCATCGCCTGCCTGGCGCAGAACCTGCGCGAAGAACGCGAGGACGACGGTGAGCTGACGGAAATCAGCGGGCAGATTCTCGAACAGACCAAGCGCGTGTCGCGCATTGTCCAATCCTTGATGAGTTTCGCCCACGCCGGCGGCCACCAGCACAACGACGAACCGGTGTGCCTGGCCGAAGTCGCCCAGGACGCCATTGGCCTGCTGGCACTCAACCGGCGCAATTTCGAAGTGCAGTTCTTCAACCTGTGCGACCCCGATCATTGGGTCGATGGCGATCCCCAACGGCTCGCCCAGGTGCTGATCAACCTGCTTTCCAACGCGCGCGATGCCTCGCCGGCCGGGAGCGCGGTACGGGTCAAGAGCGAAGCCTTTGAACACACGGTCGACCTGATCGTCGAAGACGAAGGCAGCGGTATCCCACAGAACATCATGGATCGATTGTTCGAACCTTTCTTTACCACCAAGGATCCTGGCGAAGGCACCGGTCTGGGCCTCGCACTGGTCTATTCCATCGTTGAAGAGCATTATGGACAAATCACCATCGACAGCCCGGCCGATGTTCAGAGCCAACGCGGCACCCGTATCCGGGTGACCTTGCCGCGTCATGTCGAAGCGACGTCCGCTGTGAACTGAGACCGTCGAGAGAATCGAATCAATGCCGCACATTTTGATCGTCGAAGACGAAACAATTATCCGCTCCGCCTTGCGCCGCCTGCTGGAACGCAACCAGTACCAGGTCAGCGAAGCCGGTTCCGTGCAAGAAGCACAAGAGCGTTTCAGCATTCCAACGTTTGACCTGATCGTCAGTGACCTGCGCCTGCCTGGTGCCCCGGGGACCGAGTTGATCAAGCTCGGCCAGGGCACGCCTGTGCTGATCATGACCAGTTATGCCAGCCTGCGCTCGGCGGTCGACTCCATGAAAATGGGTGCGGTCGACTATATCGCCAAGCCGTTCGACCACGACGAAATGCTTCAGGCCGTCGCTCGAATCCTGCGTGACCGACAAACGGCGACCAGCCAGCCTTCGGAACCGACGAACGGCAAGGCCGCGGCTCCAGGCAAGGCGGGCGCCAGCAACAGCAACGGCGAAATCGGCATCATCGGCTCCTGCCCACCCATGCAGGACCTCTACAGCAAGATCCGCAAAGTGGCACCGACCGATTCCAACGTCCTGATCCAGGGCGAGTCCGGCACCGGCAAGGAGCTGGTGGCCAGGGCGCTGCATAACCTGTCCCGCCGAGCCAAGGCGCCAATGATTTCGGTGAACTGTGCGGCCATCCCCGAAAGCCTGATCGAGTCCGAGCTGTTCGGCCATGAGAAAGGCGCCTTCACCGGTGCCAGCGCAGGGCGTGCGGGCCTGGTCGAGGCGGCGGACGGAGGCACGCTGTTTCTTGACGAAATCGGCGAACTGCCCCTGGAAGCCCAGGCACGGCTGTTGCGCGTCCTCCAGGAAGGCGAGATTCGTCGAGTCGGTTCGGTCCAGTCGCAAAAGGTCGATGTGCGCCTGATCGCCGCGACGCACCGCGACCTCAAGGGCCTGGCGAAAATCGGTCAGTTCCGTGAAGACCTGTATTACCGGCTGCACGTGATTGCCCTGAAGCTGCCGCCACTGCGCGAGCGCGGCGCGGATGTCAACGAGATTGCCAATGCCTTCCTCGCCCGCCAGAGCGCGCGGGTCAACCGCACCGACCTGAAGTTTGCCCCCGACGCCGAACAAGCCATTCGTCATTACGCCTGGCCGGGTAACGTCCGTGAGCTGGAAAACGCCGTGGAGCGCGCGGTGATCCTGTGCGAGAGCCCGGAAATTTCCGCCGACCTGCTGGGGATCGACATCGAATTGAGTGACCTGGACGATGAAGAATTCATCGGCCTGGCCCCTCAACAGGGCGGCGGCGCCAACAACACCAGCCACGAGCCCACCGAAGACCTGTCGCTGGAGGACTACTTCCAGCACTTCGTCCTGGAGCACCAGGACCACATGACCGAGACGGAACTGGCGCGCAAGCTGGGCGTGAGCCGCAAGTGCCTGTGGGAGCGCCGCCAGCGCCTGGGTATCCCACGACGCAAGACCGGCGTTGCCAGCGAGAGCTGAAACACGCAGGTAACACCGCAGGATGTGAAAAAACTGTTACCTCAGTTTTTTCACGTAACAGATGCCGGGGTTTACGGTAACGAAACCCCGGCTTTTTTTCGCCTCGAAAAAACCGCTATAACCATAGAACCCCCGGTTTCGCTGGGCCTGCCAAAAGTTGGCACGCACCCTGCTATAGCTTTGGTACAAGAACAATAACAAGCAATGCACAAGACAATAAAAATAAGACGAATCGACTCACGCACAATAAAAACAAGACGGCGAGAGGCGCAGCTAACTGATTCTTTTGGAGAGGCGTTGTATTTGGGGCTTGCCCCACAACCAGGCCGAGAACAATAAAACTGTCTCAAGACAGGTGCCTGAACTGGTTGGATCGATTGATCACTGCAACACAGCGACCAAAGCAATCCGTTTGCTCTTGGCTCCCGATTGGGAGGGTCACGAAGGGAAACCTCGTGGCGCGGGCACTCAACAAAAACAAAAAGCCCGAAACCAATAATAAAAACAGAGCACGCAACTAATTCTGGGGGAGCTTCGGCTCCCCTTGTGGTTTCTGTCATTCCGCCTTCCCCGCAGCCTACAAGCTCGTCGCCCAAAGCTTGCAGCTCAAAACTCCTGTGTCCTACACCATCCCTCGACTAAATGCTAGAATCCCCGCCCATCATGCGGTCATTCCTCGTTTTTGGCCGAATATTCCTTCAAACAGTGCATCCCATGCTGAAGAAGCTGTTCCAGTCATTCCGTTCTCCCTTGCGTCGTACGCAACACATCCGCAGCACGCCTGAAGTGCTCAACAGCGGCCAGCATTCGTTGCAAAAGGCCCAATTCAGCCGTTACGCGGTGAACATCGTCGAACGCCTGCAGAACGCCGGCTACCAGGCTTACCTGGTCGGTGGTTGCGTGCGCGACATGCTGCTTAATATCACGCCCAAGGATTTCGACGTCGCCACCAGTGCCACGCCTGAGCAGATACGAGCCGAGTTCCGCAATGCGCGGATCATCGGGCGGCGCTTCAAGCTGGTGCACATCCATTTCGGCCGCGAAATCATCGAGGTCGCGACGTTCCGCGCCAACCACCCGCAAAACGACGAAGAAGAAGACAGCAACCAGTCTTCGCGCAACGAGAGCGGGCGCATCCTGCGCGATAACGTCTACGGCACATTGGAGGAAGACGCGCAGCGCCGCGACTTCACCATCAACGCGCTGTATTACGACCCGGTCAGCGAACGCATCCTCGATTATGCCAACGGCGTTCACGACATCCGCAACCGGCTTATCCGCCTGATTGGCGATCCCAGGCAGCGTTACCAGGAAGACCCGGTGCGGATGCTGCGGGCCGTGCGTTTCGCCGCCAAGCTGGATTTTGGCATTGAAAAGCACAGCGCCCTGCCGATTCGCGAACTGGCGCCGATGCTGAGGGAAATCCCGTCGGCGCGGCTGTTCGAAGAAGTGCTCAAGTTGTTCCTGTCGGGTCACGCCGCAGACACCTTCGAAATGCTCGTCGACCTGCAGTTGTTCGACCCGCTGTTCCCCGCCAGTGCCGAGGCGCTGGAATACAACCCGACCTACACCCACACCTTGATCAGCGAAGCGTTGATCAACACCGACCTGCGCATCAAGCAGAACAAACCGGTGACCCCGGCGTTCCTGTTCGCCGCCTTGCTCTGGCCCGCCCTGCCCGCCCGGGTCCTGCGTTTGCAGGAACGCGGCATGCCGCCGATTCCGGCGATGCAGGAAGCCGCCCATGAGCTGATCGCAGAGCAATGCCAGCGCATCGCCATTCCAAAACGCTTCACGATGCCGATCCGCGAGATCTGGGACATGCAAGAGCGCCTGCCGCGGCGCAGCGGCAAACGCGCCGACCTGTTGCTGGACAACCCGCGTTTCCGCGCCGGTTACGACTTCCTGCTGCTGCGCGAAAGCGCCGGCGAACAGACCGATGGCCTGGGCGAATGGTGGACCGATTACCAGGACGCCAACGACAGCGAGCGCCGCGACATGATTCGCGAACTGAGCGGCAAGGATGACGGCGCCAGCGGCCCGCGCAAACGTCGCCGCAGCAGTGGCGCCAAGCGCAAACGTGCCGGTGCGCCAAGCGCCTCGGGCGAGTGATCGATGGAACGCATCTACATCGGCATGGGCAGCAACCTGGCCGAGCCCGCCGAACAATTGCGCAGCGCCGTCGAGGCGCTGGCGCGACTGCCCGAGACGCGATTGGCGGGCGTTTCAGCGTTCTATCAAAGCGACTCCCTGCTCCCCGGCCAGCCTCGCTATACCAATGCCGTTGCGGCGCTGGACAGCGACCTCGCGCCGCTGGACTTGCTCGATGCACTACAGGCCATCGAAACCGGCCAGGGTCGCGAGCGCCTCGAGCGCTGGGGCCCGCGCACCCTGGACCTGGATATTCTGCTGTTCGGTGATCACCTGATCGACGAGCCGCGCCTCAAAGTCCCTCATTACCATATGCACGCCCGAGCCTTTGTCCTGTATCCGCTGGCCGAGCTCGCGCCCGCCGACCTGCGCCTGGCCGATGGGCGTTTGCTCAAGGACCTCCTCGCGGCGTGCCCCTTCGTCGGCCTGGAACGCCTGCCTGCTAACTGACACCAATCCCCTGTGGGAGCGAGCCTGCTCGCGAAGGCGGTGGATCCGTTATCCACATATCCACTGACACACCGCTTCGCGAGCAGGCTCGCTCCCACAAAAAATCCGGGACCAGGCAGTCAGTTTTTAAACACGCCTCCACGCTGAAACGCATCAGTAACCTCGGTAACACCCACCGGTAACACATCCAATTGACTTCCCGGTTGCTCCTCACGACTATAGGCGTCCCGTCGCCGCCAACGCGGCGCTAATGGGCGTAATCCAGGCCTTACAAGCACCACGCATAGAAGGTGCGCCTGTATTCGAGCGCCTAATGAGGACTTTTTCATGCCAGCTATTACCCTGACCACGCTGCAAGGTCTCAAGCAGAAAGGTGAAAAAATCGCCATGCTGACCTGCTATGACGCAACCTTCGCCCATGCCTGCAACGAGGCCGGTGTCGAAGTGCTGCTGGTGGGCGATTCCCTCGGCATGGTGCTGCAAGGTCACGACAGCACGCTGCCGGTGACCACCGCCGAGATGGCCTACCATGTAGCCGCCGTCAAACGCGGTAACACCGACGCACTGATCCTCGCCGACCTGCCGTTCATGGCCTACGCCACCCTCGAACAAACCATGACCAACAGCGCCATGCTCATGCAGGCCGGTGCCCACATGGTCAAGGTCGAAGGCGCGTTGTGGCTGGCCGACTCGATCCGCCTGCTGGCCGAGCGCGGTATCCCGGTGTGCGCACACCTGGGACTGACGCCCCAGGCGGTGAATATCCTCGGTGGCTACAAGGTCCAGGGCCGCAACGAAAACCAGGCGCGGCAGATGCGTGCCGATGCGATTTCGCTGGAACAGGCCGGTGCCGCCATGTTGCTGCTCGAATGCGTACCCAGCGAGCTGGCGCAGGAAATCACTCAGGCGGTAAAAATTCCGGTGATCGGCATCGGCGCCGGTAACGCTACCGACGGCCAGGTACTGGTGCTCCACGACATGCTTGGGCTGTCGATTACCGGCCGCGTACCCAAGTTCGTGAAGAACTTCATGGCTGGGCAAACCACTATCCAGGCAGCCCTGTCCGCCTATGTCGCTGAAGTGAAGGCGACGACCTTCCCTGGCGCCGAGCACGGATTTTCCGCATGAACACCGTCAAGACCGTACGCGAACTCCGCGCCGCCGTGGCCCGTGCCCGGGGCGAAGGCAAACGCATCGCCTTTGTCCCGACCATGGGCAACCTGCACAGCGGGCACATGGCGCTGGTGACCAAGGCGGCGCAGCGGGCCGATTTTGTCGTGGCGAGTATTTTCGTCAATCCGCTGCAATTCGGCGCTGGCGAAGACCTCGACAAATATCCGCGCACCCTCGCGGCCGACCAGGAGAAACTGCTCCAGGCCGGCTGCCATCTGCTGTTCGCGCCCAGCGTAGAGGAGATGTATCCCGATGGCATGGCCGGGCAGACCCGCGTCAGCGTCCCACAGTTGTCCGAAGGCCTGTGTGGCGCCAGCCGTCCGGGGCATTTCGAAGGCGTGGCTACCGTGGTCAGCAAGCTCTTCAACATGGTCCAGCCGGATTTGGCGGTGTTCGGCCAGAAGGATTTCCAGCAACTGGCGGTGATCCGCGCGCTGGTGCATGACCTGAACATGCCGATCCAGATCATCGGCGAGCCGACCGTGCGCGCCGAGGACGGCCTGGCGCTGTCTTCGCGCAACGGTTTTCTCAGCCCCGAGCAGCGCGCCGTGGCGCCCGTGGTCTACCGTGCCCTGAGCCAGATCGCCGAAGCGATCAGGCAGGGGCAACGGGACTTCCCGGCGCTGATGGGCGAACAGCTCAAACAGCTCGAATCCGCCGGGCTGCGTCCCGATTACCTGGAAATCCGTGACGCCAGGACCTTGCGCCCAGCTGTGAGCGAGGATCGCGACCTGGTGATCCTGGTCGCCGCCTTCCTGGGCACCACGCGCCTGATCGACAACCTGCACCTGGAACTCGACACGCCCGCCTGAACACCTCAGCGCCCCTGTGGGAGCGAGCCTGCTCGCGAAAACGGCAGGTCAGTTGGCGCAAGCGTCGACTGATACGCCGCCTTCGCGAGCAGCCTCGCTCCCACAGGAGTATGGGGTGCCTGGCAGACTGTATTTGCAGATCCCGCGCGTATTGCCGCCCCCCAAGCCTTCGGGCAAACTGCCCGCCGTTTGGACCCGACCAGAGGAAACACTCATGCACGCCATCATGCTCAAGGCCAAGCTGCACCGCGCCGAAGTCACTCACGCCGTGCTCGACTACGAAGGCTCCTGCGCCATTGACGGTGAGTGGCTGGACCTGTCGGGCATCCGCGAATACGAACAGATCCAGATCTACAACGTCGACAACGGCGAGCGCTTCACCACCTACGCCATCCGTGGCGAAGAAGGCTCGCGGATGATCTCGGTCAACGGCGCTGCGGCGCACAAGGCCAAGGTCGGAGACCGCGTCATCATCTGCGCCTATGCCCATTACAGCGAAGCCGAACTGCTCAACTTCAAGCCGCGCATGCTCTACATGGCGCCGGGCAACGAACTGAGCCACACCAGCAACGCCATTCCGGTCCAGGTGGCCTGACCGAGACACTCGCTTGGCCCCCTCTCCCCTGTGGGAGCGAGCTTGCTCGCGATAGCGGAGGACCAGTCGAAGAAGATGCCGACTGACATATAGCTATCGCGAGCGAGCTCGCTCCCACAGTTGATCAACTCCGCCTGTCGGCCCCTGTCACCCGCTGTTGTATAAAAAAGTACCGGGAAACTGTCAGACAAAGTCAAGACAGATCGCAACGCGAGGTTTACTGTAGTCGCCCTGCGTCTGGCGATCGTGTCGACGCAGTTGTCCGGACGCCCTTCTCGGGCCGCGCCGGAATTTTCAGTGTTAAAAAGGCCGTTCAAAGTAAAAGGAAACCCGCAGCGATGGCGTATTACCGAACTCCTCACGACGTGACCGCTCTGCCCGCCTGGCAAGCGCTGAATGACCACCGCAAAGCCATGCAGGATTTCAGCATGCGCGAAGCGTTCAATGCCGATCCGCAGCGTTTCAATCAATTCACCCTGTCGAGCTGCGGCCTGTTTCTCGACTATTCGAAGAACCTGATCAACGCCCAGACCCGCGACCTGTTGGTAAACCTGGCCAACGAAGTCGACCTCAAGGGCGCGATCGAGGCGCTGTTCGAAGGCGAAATCGTCAACGCCTCGGAGAACCGCCCGGCCCTGCACACCGCGCTGCGTCGCCCGGTCGGCGACAAATTGCTGGTCAATGGCGTCAACGTCATGCCCGATGTGCACAAAGTGCTGAACCAGATTACCGATCTGGTCGGTCGCATTCACGACGGTCTGTGGCGCGGCTACACCGAAAAACCGATCACCGACGTGGTGAACATCGGCATCGGTGGCTCCTTCCTCGGCCCGCAGCTGGTGTCCGAAGCGCTGTTGTCCTACACGCATAAAGGCGTGCGCTGTCACTACCTGGCGAACATCGACGGCAGTGAGTTCCACGAGCTGGCCCAGAAGCTGCGCGCCGAGACCACGTTGTTCATTGTCTCGTCGAAATCCTTCAATACCCTCGAGACCCTGAAGAATGCCGAGGCCGCTCGTGCCTGGTACCTGGCACAAGGTGGCTCGGAAGCGGAGCTCTATCGCCACTTCATCGCGGTATCGAGCAACAACGCCGCCGCGGTGGCCTTCGGCATCCGCGAAGAAAACATCTTCCCGATGTGGGACTGGGTCGGCGGCCGTTACTCGCTGTGGTCGGCCATCGGTCTGCCAATCGCCCTGGCCATCGGCATGTCGAACTTCAAGGAGCTGTTGTCCGGCGCCTATTCCATGGACCAGCATTTCCAGAGCGCGCCGTTCGACCAGAACATGCCGGTGCTGCTGGCGCTGCTTGGCGTGTGGTACGGCAATTTCTGGGGTGCGCAAAGCCATGCGATCCTGCCGTACGACCACTATCTGCGCAACATCACCAAGCATCTCCAGCAACTGGACATGGAATCCAACGGCAAGAGCGTCCGCCAGGATGGCACGCCGGTGTCCACCGATACGGGGCCAGTGATCTGGGGTGGCGTCGGCGCCAACGGTCAGCACGCCTACCATCAATTGCTGCACCAGGGCACCCAACTGATCCCGGCCGATTTCATCGTGCCGATCGTCAGCTTCAATCCGGTTGCCGACCATCATCAGTGGCTGTACGCCAACTGCCTGTCCCAGAGCCAGGCGCTGATGCTCGGCAAGACTCGCAGCGAGGCCGAGGCCGAGTTGCGCGATAAAGGCGCCAGTGAAGAAGAAGTGCAGAAGCTCGCCCCCCACAAGGTGATCCCGGGCAACCGCCCGAGCAACACCCTGGTGGTCGAACGCATCAGCCCGCGCCGCCTCGGTGCACTGGTTGCGCTGTATGAGCACAAGGTATTTGTGCAAAGCGTGGTCTGGGGCATCAATGCCTTCGACCAATGGGGCGTGGAACTTGGCAAGGAACTGGGCAAAGGCGTCTACAACCGCCTGGTGGGCAGCGAAGAAAGCCCGGCCGAAGATGCTTCGACCCAAGGCCTGATCAGCTACTTCCGCGGACGTCATCGCGGCTGATCGTCCCCCGCTCCTACAGCTCACCGCTGATCCCTGTGGGAGCGAGCTTGCTCGCGATAGCGGTCTAACAGACAACTCCTTTGTTGGATGTTAAATCGTTATCGCGAGCAAGCTCGCTCCCACATTGGCTCCATGTACGACTTGAACTCGATTTTTACTCGGCGCATCTTTATGTCTTGTCGCAAAACAAGAATAAGGAACCGTCATGTTCGATATCAGCCAGTACCCCCACGCCGATGCCGTCCGCCGGGCTGCGCAATTGAGTCAGGACGAGTACAAGCGGCTCTATAAAGAATCCATCGAACACCCCAGCGCCTTCTGGGCCGAGCAGGCCACGCGTTTTCTTGACTGGATGACGCCCTGGCAGACCGTCCAGCGCTACGATTTGAAGAGCGGCGAGGCGAGCTGGTTCGCCGGTGGCAAGCTGAACGTCAGCGCCAACTGCATCGACCGTCACCTGGACACGCGCGGCGATCAGATCGCGATCATCTGGGAAGGCGACAATCCCGCCGAATCGGCACAGATCACGTACAAGAAACTTCACCATCATGTGTGCCGCCTGGCCAACGTGCTGAAAAGCCGTGGCGTGAAAAAAGGCGACCGGGTCTGCATCTACATGCCGATGATTCCGGAAGCAGCCTACGCCATGCTCGCCTGCACCCGCATCGGCGCGGTGCATTCGGTGGTGTTCGGCGGGTTCTCGCCGGACTCGCTGCGCGACCGGATTCTCGATGCCGATTGCCGCACCGTCATCACCGCCGACGAAGGCGTGCGCGGCGGACGGTTCATACCGCTCAAGCGCAACGTCGACAAGGCGCTGGAAAGCTGCCCGGACGTCAGCACCGTGCTGGTGGTGGAGCGTACCCAGGGCGAGGTGGAGTGGGTCGAAGGGCGCGATGTCTGGTACCACCAGGCCATGCACGACATGAGCGACGACTGCCCCCCCGAACCGATGGACGCCGAGGACCCGCTGTTCATCCTCTACACCTCCGGCAGCACCGGCAAACCCAAGGGCGTGCTGCACACCACCGGCGGCTATCTGTTGCAGGCGGCGATGACCTTCAAGTACGTGCTGGATTACCGCGACAACGAAGTATTCTGGTGCACCGCCGATGTCGGCTGGGTCACCGGCCATAGCTATATCGTCTACGGGCCACTGGCGAACGGCGCCACCACGCTGATCTTCGAGGGCGTGCCAAGCCATCCGAGCAGTTCGCGGTTCTGGCAGGTGATCGACAAACATCAGGTCAACATCTTCTACACCGCCCCGACGGCCCTGCGCGCGCTGATGCGCGAGGGCGCCGGGCCGCTGCAGGACACTTCGCGCAAGAGCCTGCGCTTGCTCGGAAGTGTCGGTGAGCCAATCAACCCGGAAGCGTGGGAATGGTATTTCAACGTCGTAGGCGAACAACGCTGCCCGATTGTCGATACCTGGTGGCAGACCGAAACCGGCGGCATCATGCTCAGCCCGCTGGTGAGCGCCCCACGGCTCAAGCCGGGCTGCGCCACCCGGCCGATGTTTGGCGTGCAGCCGGTACTGCTGGATGAAGTCGGCAAGGAGATCAGCGGCGCGGGCAGCGGCGTACTGGCGATAAAATCCAGTTGGCCGGGGCAGATTCGCAGCGTCTACGGCGACCACCAACGAATGGTCGACACCTACTTCAAGCCTTACCCCGGGTACTACTTCACCGGTGACGGCGCCCGTCGAGACGAAGATGGCGACTATTGGATCACCGGGCGCATCGACGACGTGATCAATGTGTCGGGCCACCGCATCGGCACCGCCGAGGTGGAAAGTGCGCTGGTGTTGCACGACAGCATTGCCGAGGCAGCAGTCGTGGGTTATCCCCATGACCTGAAGGGCCAGGGCATCTACGCCTTTGTCACGCCGATGAACGGGGTCGAAGCCAACGACGAGTTGAAGAAGGAGTTGCTGGCCCATGTCAGTAAGGAAATCGGCAGTTTCGCCAAGCCGGAACTGATCCAGTGGGCGCCGGCCCTGCCGAAGACCCGCTCGGGGAAGATCATGCGGCGGATCCTGCGCAAGATCGCCTGCAACGAGCTCGACAGCCTGGGCGACACCTCGACCCTGGCTGATCCGAGCGTGGTGGAGGGTTTGATCGACACACGCCTGAACCGCTGAGACAACATAGACCCCGTGGCGAGGGAGCTTGCTCCCGCTCGGCTGCGCAGCAGACGCAAAATCGCTATTGCCCCTTGGAAAACAGGGGGCGCTTCGCCCCCCAGCGGGAGCAAGCTCCCTCGCCACAAAAGTGCTGCCTGACTCAAACCTGCAGGCGATACCCGGGTATCCATAACTGCTAAACTCCCGCGCCTCATTTCCTTAAGGCGCGCCCGGCATGTCTTCCTTGAATCTGGCGCTGCGCGCCGCCCTCGACCAGCGTCAGGACCTGCTTGGCCAACTGCATCAGCAGGGCACCGATTGCTATCGCCTGTTCCACGGCAGCCAGGAAGGCGCTCCCGGCCTGACGGTCGACCGCTACGGCCCGCAGCTGCTGGTGCAGAGTTTTCATCAGTCACTGGAGCGCGAGGCCCTGTTGCAACTGCACGGCATCGTCAATCAACACTTGGGGCTGGATACCCTGCTGGTCTACAACGACCGCGCCCGGGGCAACTCGCGCATCGACCGCCAGGACAGCATTTATCAGCCTGACGAGGCTGCCTTGCAAGACCTGGTTGGCCATGAGTGGGGGTTGAATTACCGGGTTCGCGGACGTCACGCCGGGCAGGATCCGTTGCTGTTTCTCGATCTGCGCAACGCCCGGGGCTGGGTCAAGGACCACAGCCGGAACAAAAGCGTGCTGAACCTGTTCGCCTATACCTGCGGCGTCGGCCTGAGCGCCGCGGCGGGCGGAGCGCGCGAGGTGTGCAACCTGGACTTCGCCGAGGGCAACCTGGCGGTGGGCCGCGAGAACGGCCTGCTCAATCCCGACCTGCCGACGATGGAATTCGTCCAGTCGGATTATTTCCCGGCGATTCGCCAACTCGCCGGCCTGCCAATCAGTCAACGCCGCGGGCAGAAGCTGCCCGCTTACGTGCGTCTGGAGCAACGCCAATATGACCTGGTGCTGCTCGACCCGCCGGCCTGGGCCAAGAGCGCTTTCGGCACAGTCGACCTGTTGCGCGATTACCAAAGCCTGCTCAAGCCGGCACTGCTCACCACCGCCGAAAATGGCGTGCTCATCTGCTGCAACAACCTGGCGAAGGTGTCCATGGACGACTGGCGCGAGCAGGTATTGCGCTGTGCGGAAAAAGCCGGCCGCCCGGTTCGCGAGTGGAGCGTGCTGACACCTGGCAGCGATTTTCCCTCGCAGGATCAACAACCGCCGCTCAAGACGTTGATCCTCCAGCTCTGAGCCCCCATGAATTCCCACGAATAAAACGGACAATTCTCATAAAACACAGTGGCTTCGGAACCGTAATCACATGCCATACTCCAAGGCACTCCGATTCACACCAGATGAAGCCACACATGCCCAAAGGATTGATTCGCGCTTTCGGCGCCCTGTTGACCGCACTGGCCCTCTACAGTCTGTTGGGTTTTCTGATACTGCCGGGCATTGCCCTGCGGATCGCCAATCAGCAACTGGCCGCCCATGCGACGGTGCCGGCGCAAATCCAGCGCATCGAGCTCAATCCTTTCAGCCTTGAAGTGACCTTGTGGGGGCTGGTGATCGGCGAGCCTGGCAAGGAACAGGTCGGTTTCGAACGGCTCTATGCCAACCTGCAACTCGACAGTCTGTGGTCCGGCGCCCTGCACCTGGCCGACGTCGAGCTGGACAAGCCCAGGACCGAGATCGCGTTCGCCAAGGACGGCCAGCTGAATCTGCTGGGCCTGTTCAAGCTGCCGCCCAGCGAACCGACTCCGGCGGATCCCGACGCCAAGCCGTTTCCCTTGCGAGTCGAGCGGATCAAACTGGCCAGCGGCTACGTGCACTTCCAGGACCTGCGCCCCAGCGAACCCATCGAGTTCCTGTATGACACCCTCGACTTCGAGCTGAAGAACCTCAGCACCCTGCCCGACGACAGCGCCGACATGACCCTGGTGGCCGTCGGTCCCGAGGGTGGGCAGATCGACTGGACCGGTAATTTCAGCCTCGCGCCGATCGCCTCCGAGGGCACGCTCAAGGTGACCGGGGGCCAGATGAAAGCCTGGTGGCCCTACGTGCGAGACGCAGTGCCGCTCGTTCTGGAAAACGGCGTGCTGAACCTCAGCACCGAGTACAAGCTCAACCTCGCCAAGGGCACGGAACTGCTGCTCAATAACGCGTCGGTCAGCGTCGCGCCCTTCGCCATCAAGGCGCCCGACGGCCGTCCGCTGGCAAGGCTGGAGCGCCTGGACGTCAGCGAAACCTCGCTGGACCTGGGCAAGCAGCAGGTCATCGTGGGCAAGATCCGCAGCCACAAACTCGAGACCTGGGCCGCTCGGGAAGCCGACGGGCAGTTGGACTGGCAGAAGCTCTTCGCCAGCCAGGCAGCCAGACCCAAGGTCAAGGCCGAACCGGCCTCGGCCCCGGCCGCCGCCGACTCGCCCAAGCCTGAGCCGACAACACCGCGCAAGCCTTGGCAGGTGATGCTGAAGGACGTGCAACTGCGCGATTACCAGGTACACCTGGCCGACCGCCAGGCGCAGCCGGCCGTGGCGCTGGACCTCGGCCCGCTGAACCTCGACCTGCAGAACTACGACACACTCAACGGCTCGCCTTTCAAACTCAAGCTGGACACCGGGCTGGGCAAACAAGGCAAGCTGCTCGCCGATGGCGAGGTCAATCTGAACCCGGTTGCCGCGAAGCTCAACGTCAAGACCCAGGACATCGACCTGCGGGTCGCCCAGGCCTACATCAACCCGTTCATCCGCCTGGAGCTACGCTCCGGGATGCTCGGCAGCGATCTGGCGGTGGACCTGAAAAGTACCGAACCGCTGGCGTTCGCCGTGACCGGCCGCGCCCAGGTCGATCAGTTGCATACCCTCGACACGCTCAAGACCCGTGACTTCCTCAAATGGCAGCGCCTGGTACTCCAGGGGCTCAATTACCAGCATGGCGACAGCCTGTCGATCGACAAGGTCAACCTGTTCCAGCCCTATGCACGCTTCATGATCAACGATGATCGCACCACCAACGTCGACGACCTGCTGATTCCTCAACCCGCCGACGCCCCGGCCAGAAACACCGCGGCCAAACCGGCACCCAAGGAAAAACCGCTGGGCATTCATGTCGGCGGAATCGCCATCAATGACGGTTCGGCCAATTTCGCCGACTTCAGCCTGACGCCGAACTTCGCCACAGCCGTCCAGCAGCTCAACGGCGAGATCGGCACCATCGACAGCCGCCAGGCCAAGCCCGCCACAGTTGATGTGAAAGGCAAGGTCGATCGCTACGCGCCTGTCACGATCAAGGGCGCGGTCAACCCCTTCGACCCGATGGCCAGCCTCGACATCGCCACCAGTTTCAAACGGGTCGAGCTGACCACCCTGACGCCGTACTCCGGCAAGTTCGCCGGCTATCGCATCCGCAAGGGCCGGCTCAATCTCGACCTGCATTACCGGATCACCAAGGGCCAGCTCCAGGCCGACAACAAAGTCGTGGTCGAACAACTGCAACTGGGGGAAAAGGTCGACAGCCCGGACGCCGTGAGCCTGCCGCTCAAGCTCGCCGTCGCCTTGCTGAAAGATTCCGAGGGCAGGATCTCCATCGAGCTGCCGGTTTCCGGCAACCTCAACGATCCGCAGTTCAGCGTCATGCCGATTGTCTGGCAAACCCTGCGCAACCTGGTGGTTCGCGCGGCACAAGCGCCGTTCAAGCTGATCGGCGGGCTGGTGGCCGGCGGCGGCTCGGAAGACCTGGGCAGCGTGGCGTTCGCGCCGGGCTCCAGTGACCTGAGCAAGGAAAACGAAAACGCTCTGCTCAAGTTGTCCGAAGCCCTGGGCAAACGGCCAGAGTTGAAGCTGGAGATCGAAGGCACCGCCGCCGAAAGCAGCGACGGCCCGCTGCTCGCCGCCCAGCGCCTGGAACGCGAATACCAGTACAACTACTACAAGATGCTGCAGCGCAGGGGCGACAAGGTCCCGGCCAAAGCTTCGTTGCTGGAAGTACCGGAAGACGAAAAAGCCCCGCTGCTTGAAGGCATCTATCGCACTCGCCTGAAGACTCAACCACCGGCCGAATGGACACAACTGGATAAACAGGCCCGCATCGAAAAACTCCGTGAAGGGGTCATCAGGTTTTGGAGCGGCAGTGACCTGCTGTTGCGCGAACTGGGGCAGGAGCGGGCCAGCAGCATCAAGGATTTCCTGGTGGACAAGGGCAAGCTGGCCGATGACCGCGTGTACTTCATCGACGCCAGCCTCGGTCAGGCCGAAAGCGACGGTAGCGTCATTACCCCTATGCATCTGGATGCCGAATGAAAATGAAGTGTCTGTCTGGAATCGGCCTGGTCCTGCTGCTTGCGACCGGCCATGCATCAGCCGCCGAGACCCTGCGCTGCGGCAGCCAATTGATCAGCGTCGGTGATCGCTCCAGCGAGGTGCGGCAGAAGTGTGGCGAGCCCACGGCGCGCGATGACCTGGGCTACCAACGCAGCGCCAATCGCCGGGAAGAGTACCCGGTGGAGGAATGGACCTACGGGCCCAACAACGGCATGTACCAATACTTGCGCTTCGTGGGGAATCGGCTGGTGGAGATCACCAGCAAGCGTGGGCGGTGATTGTGCCTCTGGGACAGGCATTTCTCATGCATAGCGCCGACGCCTTCGCGAGCAGGCTCGCTCCCACGTTTGACTGCATTTTTGCCTGACGAAACTCGGTCCAGTGTGGGAGCGAGCCTGCTCGCGAAAAGAACAACCCGGTTTCCTGGCCGTACACCAGGTTTTCTCCCCAGAATAGAACAGGCCCCCGGCACGAATGCCGGGGGCCTGTAATGGCCACGTCCCTGTGGCCTTTCGCATGAACTCCAAAGCAACGGCATACGTATATCTCAGCCCGCGTGCCGTGCCTTCTCCCGTTCAGGCGAGAAGCCTAGCCTTACTCGGCTTTCAGACCGTCAGCCGATACGGCTTTGACGCCTTTGATTTTCTTGGTGATTGCCACAGCGGTGTCTTTTTGTGCCTCAGTAACCTTGGTCATAGAAGACAGGGACACAACGCCTTTGTTGGTTTCAACCTTGATGTCGGAGCCTGGAATGCCTTTCTCGGTGACCAGGTCAGCTTTGACCTTGGTGGTGATCCAGGTGTCGGAAACGTCTTCCTTAGCCTCTGTCACTTCGCCAGCAGCCAGCATCATCGGTGCCTGAGTCGCTTGAGTGGTCTCGGCAAATGCGTTAGCCATGGTCAGGGTCAGTGCAGTGGCAGCAGCGGCAGTGATAGCGAACTTCTTCATACGAGTAACTCCTGTTTTTCTCAGAAACTGCCGAAAGTGCATCGCGGCAGGTTGTCAGGAGTAGTGCGAAGGCTGTGCCAGTTTTGAAACAATCAGATTTCCCTTTAAATTCATATAGTTAAGCGAAGCGGCATTTTTCACAATCATGCAATTTGCATGACCGGATGATTTGGTACATGCAAGTTGCGGGTTTTGGCCCGGTTGCTAACTCCATGAATTGCGTAAACATTTCTCACCCAATAAAAAGCCCCGCTATAAAAGCGGGGCCAAGTCATACGGCATGGTCTATGCCCCGTCACAACCTGCTGGCAAGAATTCTTGAGCAGCGGTTGAAGTACAGGTCCAGACCCCTGTAGCCGCCCGACTGAGCGTAATAGTCCTGCCGAGTACAGGAGCAGGTGCGTTAACAAGAGTGCAAACGATCGCGCCTACTCCAGTGTTAGCCACGCCTTCCGCCGTAATAGTGCAGTTGCTGGTAGGGGATGTGCCGCCAATGTTGGCCAGCGTGGGGGCCGTTCCTTGATTCATGACATCTTCGAACGCCACCCTCAAGGTAGAAATTTCCGCCAAGCCCGCTGTCGCCTTTGCCCGCGCCTGGTACCTCGAATACTGCGGCAACGCAAACGTCGCCAGGATGCCGATGATCGCCACCACAATCAGCAGCTCGATCAAGGTGAAACCCTTTTGCCTGTTCATAGTCATCTCCCTTGTATGAGTCGGATCTCATGCGATGACACGAGCATTGCACGGCACATGCCAACCACCGCGGCCCCGCCAGCCGAAGCTTTTCCAGCGACATACGAGCAAGGTCCTACCCCAACAACCGCACTATCTGACGCTTTTTGTCACCTCTGCTCGCTGGTGAGGCACCGATGCTTGACTAGGCTATAAATCATGAACAGTCCGCCACCGGTATTCCCATGAATGACATCGCCCTCAGCGGCCTGGCCAAGCAACTGGTGCTGGCCGAACTGATCACTGAACAAAGCGCGCAGCAGGCCTACCAACAGGCGCAGCGCAATCGCACGCCCCTGGTCAGCTATCTGGTGCAGAACAAACTCGTCCAGAGCCGCCAGGTGGCGGAAATCGCCTCGGAGCATTTTGGTATCGCCCTGCTGGACCTCAACAGCCTCGACAAGGACAACCAGCCCGCTGGCCTGGTCAGCGAGAAACTCGTGCGCCAGCATCACGCCCTGCCCCTGTGGCGGCGTGGCAACAAGCTGTACGTGGGCATTTCCGATCCGACTAATCACCAGGCCATCAACGACATACAGTTCAGCACCGGCCTGACCACCGAAGCCATACTGGTGGAGGACGACAAGCTCAGCGATGCCATCGAGAAGTTCTTCGAGTCCAGCAGCACGGGCCTGGAAGGCATGGCCGACGTCGACCTCGACGGCCTCGACATCGAGTCGATCGATGACCGCAAGCAGGATGCCATCGCCGGCCAGGACGGCGACGATGCGCCGGTGGTGCGCTTCGTCAACAAGATGTTGCTGGACGCGATCAAGGGCGGCTCTTCCGACCTGCACTTCGAACCCTATGAAAAGACCTATCGGGTACGCGTGCGCACCGACGGTATGCTGCGGGAAGTCGCAAAGCCGCCCATCCAACTGGCCAACCGCATTGCCGCGCGCCTCAAGGTGATGGCGAGCCTGGACATTTCCGAACGACGCAAGCCCCAGGACGGACGGCTGAAGATGCGCCTGTCAAAGACCAAGTCCATCGATTTCCGGGTCAACACCCTCCCCACGCTTTGGGGAGAAAAGGTGGTGATCCGGATCCTCGATCCCTCCAGCGCGCAAATGGGCATCGACGCCCTGGGCTACGAACCGGAACAGAAAGACCTGTACATGGTGGCCCTCAAGCAACCCCAGGGGCTGATTCTGGTAACCGGGCCGACCGGCTCGGGCAAGACCGTGTCGCTGTATACCGGCTTGAACATTCTCAACACCGTGGACATCAATATTTCCACCGCCGAGGACCCGGTGGAAATCAACATGGAAGGCATCAACCAGGTCAACGTGAATCCGCGCCAGGGGCTGGATTTCGCCCATGCACTGCGCTCGTTCCTGCGCCAGGACCCGGATGTGATCATGGTCGGCGAGATCCGCGACCTGGAAACCGCCGAGATCGCCATCAAGGCGGCCCAGACCGGACACCTGGTGCTGTCCACGCTGCACACCAACAGCGCCGCCGAAACCCTGATCCGGCTACAGAACATGGGCATCCCAGGTTTCAACATCGCCACGGCAGTGCACCTGATCATCGCCCAGCGCCTGGCGCGCAAGTTGTGCATGCACTGCCGCAGAGCCATCGAGATTCCCGAGGAAACCCTGCTCAAGGAGGGCTTCCCGCGGGAACGCATCGGCTCATTCACGATCTATGAGCCGGTCGGTTGCGAACAGTGCAACAACGGCTACAAGGGTCGCGTGGGGGTCTACGAAGTGGTCAAGAACACGCCGGAGCTGCAGCGGCTGATCATGGCCGAAGGCAACTCCCTGGAAATCGACCTGCAAATGCGCAAGGACGGCTTCAATGACTTGCGCACCTCGGGGCTGGTCAAAGTGATGCAAGGCGTCACCAGTCTCGAAGAAATCAACCGGGTCACCAAGGATTGAGCATGGCGGTCAAGGCAGCAAAAACCGACGTCTACACGTGGGAAGGCAAGGACCGCAAAGGCACAAAAATGTCCGGCGAACTGACCGGCCAGAGCCCGGCATTGGTCAAGGCGCAGCTGCGCAAGCAAGGGATCAACCCGGGCAAGGTACGCAAGAAGTCCACTTCGATATTCAGCAAGGGCAAACGCATCAAGCCGCTGGATATCGCGCTCTTCACCCGTCAGATGGCGACGATGCTCAAGGCCGGCGTTCCTCTGCTGCAGGCATTCGACATCATCGGCGAAGGCTTCGACAACGCCAACATGCGCAAGCTGGTGGACGAAGTGAAGCAGGAAGTCGCCGCCGGCAACAGCTTCGCCGCCTCGCTGCGCAAATGCCCGCAGTATTTCGACGAGTTGTACTGCAACCTGGTCGATGCCGGTGAGCAGGCCGGTGCCCTGGACACGCTGCTGGACCGAGTCGCGACCTACAAGGAAAAGAGCGAAGCCCTGAAGGCAAAGATCAAGAAAGCCATGACCTACCCCGCAGCGGTGATCGCCGTCGCGGCGGTGGTCACCAGCATCTTGCTGATCAAGGTCGTGCCGCAGTTCGAGTCGGTATTTTCCGGCTTTGGCGCGAAGCTGCCGGCCTTCACGCTAATGGTCATCGGCTTGTCGGAGTTCCTGCAAGACTGGTGGTGGGTGCTGCTTGGCGGAGTGGTGGGCGGATTTTTCGGGGTGAAATATGCCCTCAAGCGCTCCCAGGCGTTTCGTGACTGGCGAGACAAGTGGCTGCTCAAGCTGCCCTTGGTCGGCACCTTGATGTACAAGTCCGCCGTGGCGCGTTACGCGCGCACGCTCTCGACCACGTTCGCCGCCGGCGTGCCGCTGGTCGAAGCCCTCGACTCCGTCTCGGGCGCCACCGGCAACGTGGTATTCAAGCGTGCCGTGCAGCGGATCAAGCAGGACGTCTCGACCGGCATGCAGTTGAACTTCTCCATGCGCACCTCAGGCATTTTTCCGAACCTGGCGATCCAGATGACCGCCATTGGCGAAGAGTCCGGTGCGCTGGATGACATGCTCGACAAAGTGGCGAGTTTTTATGAGGCCGAAGTGGATAATCTGGTGGACAACCTCACCAGCCTGATGGAACCCTTCATCATGGTGATCCTGGGGGTGGTCGTCGGCGGCCTGGTGGTTGCCATGTACATGCCCATCTTCCAACTCGGCTCTGCGATCTGACATGCCCCTGAGCGAATTTTTCGTGCTTTACCCGCTGGCCTTCGTACTGACAGCGCTGCTGCTCGGGTTGATCATTGGCAGCTTTCTCAACGTGCTGGTGTGGCGCCTGCCGAAGATGCTCGATCGCGAGTGGCGCCTGCAAGCCCAGGACTTGCTCGGCCTGCAGGCCGACGCCCCCGGTCCGGTCTACAACCTGATGCTGCCCCACTCCCAGTGTCCCCATTGTGGCCATCGCATCCGCGCCTGGGAAAATATTCCGCTGTTGAGCTACCTGATGTTGCGCGGCCGCTGTTCCAGCTGCGCCGTGCCCATCGGCAAGCGCTACCCGCTAACCGAACTGGCCTGTGGCGTCCTGTCGGCATTCATTGCCTGGCATTTCGGCTTCGGCTGGCAGGCCGCCATGGCGATGCTGCTGAGCTGGGGCCTGCTGTCCATGAGCCTGATCGACGCCGAGCACCAGTTGCTGCCCGACTCCCTGGTGCTGCCATTGTTATGGCTGGGCTTGATCGTCAACAGCTTCGGGCTGTTCGTCTCGCTGAACCAGGCTTTGTGGGGGGCGGTAGCCGGCTATCTGGCGCTGTGGTCGGTGTTCTGGCTATTCAAGCTGCTGACCGGAAAAGAAGGCATGGGCTACGGCGACTTCAAGCTGCTGGCGATGCTCGGTGCCTGGGGCGGCTGGCAGATTCTGCCGCTGACGCTGCTTTTGTCGTCGCTGGTGGGCGCCATTATCGGCGTCATTGTGCTGCGCACGCGCGGCGCGCCGACGTCGACCCAGATCCCGTTCGGACCTTATCTGGCCATTGCCGGCTGGATTGCCTTGCTCTGGGGTGGTCAAATAACCGACTTCTATTGGCAGTCAGTCGGTTTCTAATGAACAGCTCTGCGAAAAAACCCTGGATCCTCGGCCTGACCGGTGGCATCGGCAGCGGCAAGAGTGCGGCGGCCGAGCACTTCATCGACCTGGGTGTGCACGTCATCGACGCCGACCATGCGGCGCGCTGGGTCGTTGAGCCCGGGCGCCCGGCGCTGGCAAAAATCAGCGAACACTTCGGCCCTGGTGTATTGCAGGCAGACGGTACGCTCGATCGGGCAGCGCTGCGCAGGCTCATCTTCGAAAATGCCGAGGAACGCCGCTGGCTGGAGGCATTGCTGCATCCGCTGATCGCCGAAGAAATCGTCCATCACCTGGGCCAGGCGCAATCGCCGTACGCGATTCTGGTATCGCCACTGCTGATCGAATCCGGGCAGTACGCGATGACCCAGCGGATCCTGGTGATCGACGCTCCGGAACAATTGCAGATCGAACGCACCTTGCAGCGCGACCAGACCAGCGAACAGCAAGTCCAGGCGATCCTCAAAGCCCAATCCAGTCGCCAGGACCGTCTGATCCATGCCGACGATGTGGTGGTCAACGACCGCGACCTCGCCTGGCTGCACAGCGAGGTCGAACGCCTGCATCACTTCTACCTTACTTTGCGTGGAGGCCAACCATGAGCCAAACCCCAACCGTTGATTGCCCAACCTGCGGCGCCCCTGTCGAATGGACCCCGGAAAGCAAATTCCGGCCGTTCTGCTCCGATCGCTGCAAGCTGATCGACCTGGGCGCCTGGGCGTCGGAAGAACACAAGATCCCGGTCGCACCGGATGCCGAGGATGAATTGTTCAGCGAAGACTTCAACCCTCGCTCCCATCACTAGGTTTTCCATGGCATGAGGGCCTGAAGGCGGTGCAGCCTAGAAGTGAATCAAGGCTTGTCGTCATCGTTCCAGGGGGCCGACAGGTAGCGCGTACGGTTGAAGGTTTCCAGCCATTCGGGGCTGAACACCACCAGCGCGCTGACCACCATGCCGTTGATGAAGGCCTCGGGAAAGATCATCAGCCAGAGATAGCCGATGAAATCCTCCAGCCAATAAGGCATCGCGAAGATGCCGTCATACCACAGCAGGCCAAGCCCCAGCAGTAGGCACGCCAAAGCCGACAATGCGGCGGCGAGGAATCCCGAACAGAAGATATACACGAACAGATTGCGCGGCTGGGCACGCTCCACCAGGATCGCGCAGCATTCGGTCACCAGTACCGGCAGGAGAACCAGCAGCGCGCCATTGGCCCCGATGGCCATCATGTCCTGGCGCCCCAACAGCACCAGCGCAAGCTGGGCAAATAACCCGCCAAGGATCGCCAGCGGCCAGTCCAGCAACAAGGTGACGGCGGTCAGGCCAATGAAGTGGTACGAGACCCCCGTATCGAAATCCCGTCGCACCATCCACAACAGGATCAGCGCGAATACCGTGCCGAACAAGAGATGCTGGCGGCGACTATCTGTAAACAGCTCGACCCACGGTGCCTTTGCCACCGCCCAGGCCAACACCGGTACGTAGATCAACCAGCCGACCGCCAGGGTCTGCGAGGAGAGCAACTCGGCACCGATCATCGACGTACTCCTTTGGCGTGCCCCTGCATCAGAGACCCCATGATCGCCCTGAGATTCAAGCCGGCAGTCTACACCCCCGCCCGACCGCGATTAATCAACGCAACGCTTTCGGCTTGTCGTAATTGAACGCTAAGCTTGGGCTCATGGATGATTCCGATTATTTACGCTTGTTGACCATCGCGGCCGAACAAGCCAACGCCTTCCTCTCCAATGCCCGCAAATGGGAGCGTGAGCGTTGGGTCTGCCAGCGCCTGCTGCAAGGGCTCAACGTGCCCTATCGCGCCGATGAGTTCGCGCCCGCCGGGGAGCCGCCGGACGTGTTGTTTCGCGACGCCAATTTCGAAGTGTTTTTTGTCCTCGATGAAGGCCGTCGCCTCAACGATGAATGGCGCGACGAACTGCAACGCCGCCGTAGCGCCTTTTCCCTGAGCCAACTGGTGCGTCGCGAGGCCAAGCCAAGACGGATTCCGGCCAACGAGTTCCTGATGAGACTGGCCCCGACCCTGCGCAAGAAAGCCCATAACTACACCGAGCGCGGCATGGACCTGGGGGAGCTGGATATCATCGCTTTCGCCAGCCTCAAGCGCGAAGTCCTCGACCTCAACAGCCACTTCCCGCCGCCCACCGAGTACCTGCGCCAAGGGTGGCGCTCGTTGTCGCTGGTGGGCCCGACCTTTGCCCGCGTGCTGTTCGCCCATCCCGATGCACCCGACTTCCTGCGGGGCAACCTGGGCCGCAGCATCGTCTTCGATGTGGGGATCAGCCTCTGAGCCCGTTACAGGAACTGATCGCCGCCGTGCCGCAGCGGGGCCGGGTACGCTGGATCGGCGTGCGCCCCGCAGGGCATGCACCGATGATCGAGCTGGACGCCGTCGAGGCACGACTGGAAGCCGGCCTGACCGGCGATCACGCTCGCCCCGGCGTGCGCAATGCGCGGCAAGTGACGTTGATCCAATGGGAACACCTGGCCGTGATCAGCTCGCTGATGGGCCGTCCCGAAGAACAACCGGTGCGTCCCGAGGAGCTGCGCCGCAACATTGTGGTCAGCGGCATCAACCTGTTCAGCCTCAAGGGTCGGCGTTTTCGCATCGGCCAGGCGATCTTCGAAACCACCGGCTGGTGCCAACCCTGCGCGCGACTTGAGCGAAATCTTGGCGAAGGCACGTTCCAGGCCGTACGCGGCCATGGCGGAATCACCGCCCGGGTGTTAAAAAGTGGAATCATTCGCCTGGACGACAGCCTGATCGTCGAGCCCGTCCCGGCAACCGGCTACGCTGCTTTTAACGCCGGATAGCCGGACGCTGTAACGTCTGCACCTTTCGCAACGTCTACCTGACGAGGCCTTTATGACCAGTCGCCTGAACCCAGAAGACCAGAAGCATGTCGAAGAGTACCTGCAACTGTCCCAGCACCGAGTCGAGCGCCGGCCTTTCCGGCCGTGGATGCTCCTGGTGGTGGTACTGGCCATCACGATTGGCCTGGGCCTGTTGAGCCGATTGATCAGTTACCTGACGCTATGAGCCGATTGATGCTCGCGCGGGTAACGGCACCAAATTCCTTTAGCCTTGCGAGATATCCCCATGACTCATCGTATTGTCATCGTTGGCGGCGGCGCCGGCGGTCTGGAGTTGGCTACCCGTCTGGGTAAGACTCTTGGCAAGCGTGGCACGGCCAGTGTGATGCTGGTCGACGCGAACCTGACCCACATCTGGAAACCCTTGCTGCACGAAGTGGCCGCCGGTTCCCTGAATTCTTCCGAAGACGAACTCAACTATGTCGCCCAGGCGAAATGGAACCACTTCGAGTTCCAGCTCGGGCGCATGAGCGGCCTGGACCGTGAGCGCAAGCGCATCCAGTTGGCCGCCACCTACGACGAAGCAGGCCTGGAGTTGTTGCCGGCCCGCGAGCTGGGCTATGACACGCTGGTGATCGCGGTCGGTAGCACCACCAATGATTTTGGCACCGAGGGCGCGGCGCAGCATTGCCTGTTCCTCGACACTCGCAAACAGGCCGAGCGCTTCCATCAGCAGTTGCTGCACCACTATCTGCGCGCCCATGCCGGGCAGACTGACGTGGTCGAGCGCATCAGCGTCGCGATTGTCGGCGCGGGCGCCACCGGTGTCGAACTGGCAGCCGAGCTGCATAATGCCGCCCATGAATTGCACGCCTATGGACTGGACCGGATCAAACCGGAAAACATGCACATCACTCTGATCGAGGCCGGTCCACGGGTCTTGCCGGCGCTGCCGGAGCGGATCGGCGGGCCAGTGCACAGGACTCTGGAAAAACTCGGGGTCAAGGTCATGACCAACGCGGCCGTCAGTCAGGTGACTGCCGACAGTCTGATCACCGCAGATGGCAAAGTGATCGACGCGAGCCTGAAAGTCTGGGCCGCCGGGATTCGCGCGCCGGAGTTCCTCAAGGACATCGACGGCCTGGAAACCAACCGGATCAATCAGTTGCAGGTGCTGCCTACACTCCAGACCACCCGCGACGAGAATATCTTCGCCTTTGGCGACTGCGCCGCCTGCCCGCAACCGGACAGCGACCGCAACGTTCCGCCCCGTGCCCAGGCCGCGCACCAGCAGGCCTCGCTGTTGGCGAAATCGCTGAAGCTGCGGATCGAAGGCAAGGCCCTGCCTGACTACAAATACACCGACTACGGCTCGCTGATCTCGCTGTCGCGCTTCTCGGCGGTCGGCAACCTGATGGGCAACCTCACCGGCAGCGTGATGCTTGAGGGCTGGCTGGCGCGGATGTTCTACGTGTCGCTGTACCGCATGCATCAGATGGCGCTTTACGGCATGTTCCGCACGGCGATGCTGATGCTGGGCAGCAAGATAGGGCGTGGGACCGAGCCTCGGTTGAAGTTGCATTGAGGCCTTACTGACGATTGTGCTGGATCAGCAGTATTAGTGCTGACTGATCCACCGTCATCGCGAGCAAGCTCGCTCCCACAGTTGATCGCGGTCATCCTGTGGGAGCGAGCTTGCTCGCGATGAGGGCGGTACAGTCAGTACTTAATCTCGATCAAACCTGAAACCGCTGCACCATCGTGCGCAGCGAGTTCGCCAACTGCGAAAGTTCATGGCTGGACGCGCTGGTCTGGTCGGCCCCAGTGGCCGAGCGCACGGACAAATCACGGATATTGACCAGGTTGCGATCCACCTCGCGGGCCACTTGTGCCTGCTCTTCGGCGGCGCTGGCGATCACCAGGTTACGCTCGTGGATCTGATGCACCGACGCAGTAATGGTTTGCAGCGCCTCCCCCGCGCGCTCGGCCATTGCCAGGGTACTGGCCGCACGGCTGGAGCTGGCCTGCATGGAATCCAGGGCCTGGGTGGCACCGCTGCGCATGCCTTGGACCATCTGCTCGATTTCCTGGGTCGATTGCTGCGTGCGATAGGCCAATGCCCGGACTTCGTCGGCGACCACGGCAAAACCACGGCCGCTCTCTCCCGCCCGCGCCGCTTCGATGGCCGCGTTGAGCGCCAACAGGTTGGTCTGCTCGGCAATGGCCCGGATCACATCCAGCACCTTGCCGATGTCCTGGGACTGGCTGGCCAGGGATTGCACCAGGCCGCCGGTGATTTGCACATCGCTGGCGAGGGCGCTGATCGCGTTGACGGTATCGCTGACCCGCTCCTGGCCCAACATCGCCGACTCGCTGGATTGGCGTGTCGCATCGGAGGTGGATACCGCGTTGCGCGCGACCTCTTCCACGGCGGTAGTCATTTCGGTGACCGCAGTGGCGGCCTGCTCGATTTCGTTGTTCTGCTGTTGCAGGCTTTGAGTGCTATCGAGCGTGACGGCGTTCAATTCATCGGCAGCGGTCGCCAGTTGCGTCGCCGAGCCGCTGATGCCCTGCAGGGTTTGCCGAAGGTTCTGCTGCATGGTGGCCAACGCCTTGAGCAGGCGACTCACTTCATCATTGCCATGGGTCTCGATCGGCCGGGTCAGGTCACCGCGGGCCACACTCTCCGCGGCAGTCAGCGCCTCGCCCAGCGGCTTGACGATACTGCGGGTCAGCAACATTGCCAGGACCACCGTGGCCAGAGCCGCCAGCACCACGAACAGACTGACGATCATCCGCGAGTTGACGTAGTGCTCCTGGGATTTCTGGCTCTCGATGGACACCTGCTTGGAGAACAGTTGCGCAAGGTCGTTGAGCTGCTTGCCCGAGCCATCCACCACGGTTTTCATGTCCACCAGCAACAACTTGATCAATTCATCCCGCCGCCCCTGCTCCGCCAGGGTGAATGACTGGGCGATCCCCGCGCGGTAGGCGGTGAAGGTCTGCTTGAACTGTTCGTAGAGCGCCTTGCCTTCCGGTGTCACCACAAGCTTGTCGTAACTGGCGATTTTCTCGCTGAGTTCCTTGTCGCGGGTATCCATCTGCCCGCGATACACCGGGATGTTCTTCGGGTCTTCATCCAGGGCCATGCGCAGGGAAATGGTGCGAATGCGCAACATCAATTCGCGGATCTCGTCGCCGCCCCGGATACTCGGCAGCCATTGGGTTTCCACCGCGACCTCGCTGTCGCGAATACTCGACATCTGCCCCAGCGCAAATACGCCGAGCAGCGCCACCAGCACGGCGATCAAGGCGAAACCCAGCGCGGCGCGGGGGGCGATATTCAACTGACGAAGAAACATAACGGGCGCCTTTTCTTGTTATCGGCCTGAAGAGAGGGCGATCGTTCATGCCCCTGTCGGCGGGTTATCGGCAAGTTGTATGATGACTTGAAGGGAAGAGGCTTTCCGGCGGGCAAAAAAAAATCCCCGTATCTTTCGATACGAGGATTTTTAATATGGTCGGGGTAAGGGGATTCGAACTCCTGACATCCTGCTCCCAAAGCAGGCGCGCTACCGGACTGCGCTATACCCCGGTAAAAAAAAGGCGACCTTCGCAAGTCGCCTTCCTCGATCAGCGCTTTTGGCCTCTGATCTTAAGATTCGATTCCAGCGAACTGGTTTCAAAAATGGTGGGTCGTGTGGGATTCGAACCTACGACCAATTGGTTAAAAGCCAACTGCTCTACCAACTGAGCTAACGACCCAAATATGGTCGGGGTAAGGGGATTCGAACTCCTGACATCCTGCTCCCAAAGCAGGCGCGCTACCGGACTGCGCTATACCCCGATTGAAATGGCTCCGTGACCAGGACTCGAACCTGGGACCCAATGATTAACAGTCATTTGCTCTACCGACTGAGCTATCACGGAACTGATATTTCAAGTTACTGCTATTTACCGCTACAGCGTTGAAGCTTGCTGCAACCTCTTCGACCCGTTTGCATCGCTGCGTTCGTGTGTCTGAGGCGCGCTATTCTACAATCTTCAAAACCTCTGTCAACCCCTTAAATTGCTTTCAAGACAATGATTTGCAACTTATTTTGGATTCCTTCTCAGTGAGAAGTCGCCCTCGGGGTGACGTACTGCGGGGCGCACTTTACAAGCCTTTTCCTTTGAGTTCAACGGCCTGATGAAAAAAATGGCCTCGCCAGGCGAGGCCATTTCAATCACCGGCTGTTGCGGCTTTCAGTTGAAGACGATCTCGTCGTTTTCCACGGTGCCGATCACGGTTTCGCCGGGCATGAAGCGACCGGACAGAATCAACTGCGCCAACGGGTTTTCGATCCAGCGCTGGATGGCCCGTTTCAGCGGCCGTGCGCCATAGACCGGGTCGTAACCCACCGCGATCAGCTTGTCCAACGCCTCGTCGCTCAGTTGCAGCTTCAGCTCACGCTCGGTGAGACGGCTGCGCAGGCGACCCAGCTGGATCTCGGTAATACCGGCGATCTGATCACGGGCCAGCGGCTCGAAGATCACCACTTCGTCCACCCGGTTGATGAACTCGGGACGGAAGTGCGTGGAAATCGCGTCCATCACCGCAGCGCGTTGCGCCTCGCGATCGCCGACCAGTTCCTGGATCTGCGTCGAGCCCAGGTTGGAGGTCATCACGATCACCGTGTTGCGAAAATCCACCGTACGGCCGTGGCTGTCAGTCAGGCGACCGTCCTCAAGCACCTGCAAGAGAATGTTGAACACGTCCGGGTGGGCCTTCTCGACCTCATCGAGCAGGATCACCGAGTAGGGTTTACGCCGCACGGCCTCGGTCAGGTAACCGCCCTCTTCGTAGCCGACATAGCCTGGCGGCGCACCGATCAAGCGGGCCACGGAATGTTTCTCCATGAACTCGGACATGTCGATGCGCACCATGGCCTCTTCGGTGTCGAAGAGGAATTCAGCCAGCGCCTTGCACAGCTCGGTCTTGCCCACGCCGGTCGGGCCGAGGAACATGAACGAGCCGCTCGGACGGTTAGGGTCCGACAACCCGGCACGGGACCGACGCACGGCGTTGGAGACCGCCACCACGGCTTCTTCCTGGCCGATCACGCGCTGGTGCAACAGGCTTTCCATCTTCAGCAGCTTGTCGCGCTCGCCTTCAAGCATTTTCGACACGGGAATGCCGGTCCACTTGGAAACCACCTCGGCGATTTCCTCTTCGGTGACCTTGCTACGTAGCAGCTGGTTTTCGCTCTTGCCGTGCTGGTCGACCATCTGCAAGCTGCGCTCAAGGTCCGGGATCACCCCGTATTGCAGCTCGGCCATGCGGTTGAGATCGCCCTTGCGGCGGGCCGCTTCCAGTTCCTGGCGAGACTGCTCGATCTTCTGCTGGATCTGCGCCGAGCCCTGGACTTCGGCTTTCTCCGAATTCCAGATTTCTTCGAGATCGGAATACTCGCGCTCGTGCCGGACAATTTCTTCCTGCAATCTTTCCAGGCGTTTCTTCGCGGCCTCGTCGCTCTCTTTTTTCAGGGCCTGGGACTCGACCTTGAGCTGAATCAAGCGCCGCTCCAGACGATCCAGTACCTCAGGCTTGGAATCGATTTCCATGCGGATGCGGCTGGCGGCCTCGTCAATCAGGTCGATGGCCTTGTCCGGCAATTGCCGGTCAGTGATATAGCGGTGGCTGAGCTTCGCTGCCGCGATGATCGCGCCGTCGGTGATCGCCACCTTGTGGTGAACCTCGTAGCGCTCCTTCAGGCCGCGCAAGATCGCGATGGTGTCTTCTTCGCTCGGCTCCTCCACCAGCACCTTCTGGAAGCGCCGTTCCAGAGCCGCATCCTTCTCGATGTACTGGCGGTATTCGTTGAGCGTGGTCGCGCCAACGCAATGCAACTCGCCACGGGCCAGCGCAGGCTTGAGCATGTTGCCGGCGTCCATCGAGCCCTCGCCCTTGCCGGCCCCAACCATGGTGTGCAATTCGTCGATGAACAGGATGATCTGCCCTTCCTGCTTCGACAGTTCATTGAGCAAGGCCTTGAGCCGCTCCTCGAATTCGCCGCGGTACTTGGCGCCAGCGATCAGCGCCCCCATGTCGAGGGACAGCAAGCGCTTGCCCCGCAGGCCGTCGGGCACTTCGCCATTGATGATGCGCTGGGCCAGGCCCTCGGCGATGGCGGTCTTGCCCACGCCAGGTTCACCGATCAGCACCGGGTTGTTCTTGGTGCGACGCTGCAGGACCTGGATGGTGCGGCGAATCTCATCGTCACGGCCGATCACCGGGTCAAGCTTGCCTTCCTCTGCGCGCTTGGTCAGGTCGACGGTGTACTTGTCCAGCGCCTGGCGCGCTTCCTCGTGGTTGGGGTCGTTGACCGCATCGCCACCACGCAGGTTGTTGATGGCATTTTCCAGGGCTTTCTTGCTCACGCCCTGGCCGAGCAGCAACTTGCCCAGCTTGCTGTTCTCGTCCATCGCGGCGAGCAGCACCAGTTCGCTGGAAATGAACTGGTCGCCCTTCTGTTGGGCCAGGCGATCGGCCTGGTTGAGCAGCCGCGCCAGGTCCTGGGACATGTTCACGTCACCGGTCGGATTCTGGATCTTGGGCAGTTGGTCGAGTTCTTTGGCCAACTCTTTGCGCAGGCTATTGACGTCAAAGCCCACCTGCATCAGTAGTGGCTTGATGGAGCCGCCTTGCTGTTCGAGCATGGCCTGCATCAAGTGCGCCGGTTCGATACCGGGATGGTCCAGGCCGACGGCCAGGGACTGGGCATCGGACAAGGCCAATTGCAGTTTGCTGGTTAAACGATCAATACGCATGGGTCACCTTCCTAATGAGCAGGCCGGACCTGGAAAAACATCCTGAATGAAGAAACCTGCCAGATACCGCTATAGATGTGGCCGATTCTGGAAGATTCAAGCAGTGCGCGGTTGATACAGATCAGCAGAGTCTAGCGTTCAAGCCAGATCAGGGAAGCGAAGCGACCGGTGCGGGCGCTGCGACGGTAGGAAAAGAAGCGCGGATCGGTCACGGTGCACAGGCCGCCACCGTACACGGCGGTGACGCCGCGAGCCGCGAGACGCAGCCGCGCCAGCGCATAGATATCCGCCAGGAACTTCCCGGCATTGTGGCTGGGCATGAAGGCTTGTTGCGACTCGGGCAGTTGCGCAACAAAAACCTCACGCACCTCCGGCCCCACTTCGAACGCTTGCGGGCCGATGGCCGGGCCGAGCCAGGCGAGGATTTCTTCGGCCGGTACTTGCAGACGATCGAGGGCGGCTTCCAGGACTCCGTTGACCAACCCGCGCCAACCGGCATGGGCTGCCGCGACGCGGGTGCCGGCGCGGTTACAGAACAATACAGGCAGGCAGTCGGCCGTCATTGCCGCGCAGGCGATGCCTGGCGTGGCGGTCCAGCTGGCATCGGCGACAGCCACCTCGGCCGGGTCAGCTTCGACCACCTCAATACCGTGGACCTGCTGCAACCAGGCCGGACGCATGGCGAAACGATCGGTGAGGCGACGACGGTTTTCGGCGACGGCCGCAGGCTCATCGCCGACATGGTCGCCAAGATTGAGGCTGTCGAACGGCGCCAGGCTGACGCCGCCCTCGCGGGTGGTGACACAGGCCTTGACCCGGGCCGGCGCGGGCCAGTCGGGTATCAGCCAGTCACTCATCCGATGAACGCCTCGCGATCCTGCTTGAGCAGCGTCAGCAGCCAGACGAAGTCATCCGGCAACGGCGATTCCCAGCTCATGCGCTTACCGGTCGTCGGGTGGTCCAGCTCCAGGAAGCGCGCGTGCAGCGCCTGGCGCGGGAAGTTTTTCAACGATTCGACCATGGTCTGGCTCGCGGCCGGCGGAATGCGGAAGCGACCGCCATAGGCCGGGTCGCCCACCAGCGGGAAGTTGATATGGGCCATGTGCACGCGAATCTGGTGGGTCCGGCCGGTTTCCAGCTTGACCCGAACATGCGTGTGCGAACGAAAACGCTCCAGCACGCGGTAATGGCTGACCGCCTGCTTGCCACCTTCCATCACCGCCATGCGCTGGCGCTGCTGGCCGTGACGGCCGATCGGTGCGTTGATCTTGCCACCGGCGGTGACCACGCCGATTACGATGCATTCATAGATGCGGCTGACGCTGCGGCTTTGCAGCTGTGTGACCAGCTGTGTCTGCGCCTGGATGGTCTTGGCGACCACCATCAGGCCGGTGGTGTCCTTGTCCAGGCGGTGCACGATCCCGGCGCGGGGCACATTGATGATGTCCGGCACATGGTGCAGCAAGGCGTTGAGCAGGGTGCCATCGGCGTGACCGGCCGCCGGGTGGACCACCAGGCCCGCGGGCTTGTTGATCACCAGGATGTCGTCGTCTTCGTAGACGATGTCCAGGGCAATGTCCTGGGCGACCCATTCTCCCTGGGCCTCCTGCTCGGCGGTCAGTTCGAGGATGGCGCCACCATGGACGATGTCGCGCGGACGGATCACCGCCCCGTCCACTGTCAGGCGACCGTCCTTGATCCAGGCGGAAAGGCGCGAGCGCGAGTGCTCGGCGAAGAGTTGGGCGGCGACTTGATCGAGGCGTTGGCCGCCCAATTCGGACGGCACCTCTGCGCGAAGTTCTATTTTATCGGACATGCTCGGACTGGGCGTCGGCACAGCCTTTGGTTTCGGCTGCGCGCTTGTGGTTAAATACGGCGTCTTTTGCCCCGAGGCTTTCAACGGGGCGCTCATCATAACAGGACGGCCCCGCCCAAGACAGCGGCCGTCATAGGGACGCAAGCCGCCATGCAAGTGAAACACCTGCTGCTGATCGCCATCCTCGCATTGACTGCTGCTTGCTCGTCGAAGGAAGTCGTAGACGAAAACCTGAGCGAAGTCGAACTGTACCAACAGGCGCAGAACGACCTGGATAACAACAGCTATACCAGCGCCACCGCCAAGCTCAAGGCGTTGGAGTCGCGGTATCCGTTCGGTCGCTACGCCGACCAGGCGCAGCTGGAGCTGATCTACGCCAACTACAAGAACGCCGAGCCGGAAGCTGCCAAGTCCGCCGCCGAGCGTTTCATTCGTCTGCACCCGCAGCACCCGAACGTCGATTACGCTTACTACCTCAAGGGCCTGACCTCCTTCGACCAGGACGTCGGCCTGCTGGCGCGCTTCCTGCCGCTGGACATGACCAAGCGTGACCCGGGCGCCGCGCGCGACTCCTACAACGAGTTCGCCCAGCTGACCAGCCGCTTCCCCAACAGCCGCTATTCGCCTGATGCCAAGCAGCGCATGATCTACCTGCGCAACCTGCTGGCGTCCTACGAAATCCACGTGGCTGACTACTACCTGACCCGCCAGGCCTACGTCGCCGCTGCCAACCGTGGCCGCTACGTGGTGGAAAACTTCCAGGAAACCCCATCGGTTGGCGACGGCCTGGCTGTCATGACCGAAGCCTACCAGCGCCTGCACCTGGATGACCTCGCGGCCACCAGCCTGGAAACGCTGAAGCTGAACTACCCCGATCACCCATCGCTGGTCGATGGCCAGTTCACCCCGCGGGTCGATGAAGCCGACAACCGTTCGTGGCTGAGCAAGGCGACCCTCGGCCTGATCGAATCCCGTCCGCCGCTGCCGCCGGGAGAAACCCGCGCCAACCAGGACGTCCAGCGCCAGTTCCAGGACGCCAAGGAAGCCATTCCGAACGAGCTCAAGCCCAAGGACGAAAATGGCGACGTGATCGAAGAAGAAGAGCCGGAAAGCGAATCCAGCGATCGCTCCTGGTTCAGCTACATGACCTTCGGCATGTTCGACTGAAAGCCAAGGCACCATAAAAAGGGAGACCCTGGGTCTCCCTTTTTCATGCCTGCATTTTATTGCGCTGTGCGCCGTTCCTGTCCTTGGCTAAACTGCCTGATCTCTAGCCAAAAAGCCGCCCATCATGCTTCGTTTACTGTTCTGGATCGCCCTGATTGCCGCCGCGATATGGTTGTGGCGCAAGTTCAAGGCAACCTCCGCCACATCGAACACCTCGCGTGACCATGACGCGCGCCCCATGGTGCGTTGCGCCCAGTGCGGGGTGCACCTGCCGCGCGACCGGGCGCTGGCCCTCGACCAACAATGGTATTGCAGCCAGGCTCACCTCGAGCAAGGCCCGGGTACTCGTGATCGCTGAGGCCTCGCGTCCCCGCGTCAAACAGGCGCAGCGTCTGCTGCGCCTCTATCACCTGTACCGCCTGAGCATCGGCATCACCCTGGTGCTGCTGATCACCAGCAACATGGACAACCGGCTGCTGGAGTTCGCCAACGACGACCTGCTGCGCAGCGGCAGCTGGTTGTATCTGGTGCTGAACATCCTGCTGGTGGTGTTCCTTGAAAATACGCGTCGCCCAGCCCGGCTGTTCGGGCTGGCGCTCACCGACGTATTGCTGCTGTCGTGGCTGTTCTTCGTCGCGGGTGGCGCCCCCAGCGCCATCGGCAACCTGATCATTGTCTCGGTAGCCATCGGCAACACCTTGCTGAAGGGGCGCATCGGCCTGCTGATCGCTGCCGTCGCCACCCTTGGCATCGTCGGCTCGACATTTGTCCTCGGCCTCAGCGACGCGAGCCGCCCCAGCAGCTATCTACAGGCAGGCACCCTGGGCGCCTTGTGTTTTGCCGCCGCTTTGCTGGTGCAAGGCCTGACCCGACGCCTGGAAGCCAGCGAAACCCTGGCCGAGCAACGGGCCAGCGAAGTGCTCAGCCTCGAAGCCCTCAACGCCTTGATCCTGCAACGCATGCGCACCGGCATCCTGGTGCTTGATCACCAGCACCGGGTGCGACTGGCCAACGAAAGCGCCTTGAACCTGCTGGGCATGCACGACCTGGTCGGCCAGCAGATAGACGATTATTCCAGCGCCCTGGTCGAACGGCTGCAATCGTGGCGGAACAACCCCAGCCTGCGCGCGCAAAGCCTGACCATCAGCGGCACCGGCCTGACGCTGCAACCCAGCTTCATCGCCCTCGGCCCTCTGGATCAGCAGCAGATCCTGGTATTTCTCGAAGACCTGGCCCAAGTGGCCCAACATGCCCAGCAACTGAAACTCGCCTCCCTCGGGCGCCTCACCGCGGGTATTTCCCATGAAATCCGCAACCCTCTGGGCGCCATCAGCCACGCCGCGCAATTGCTCGGTGAATCCGAGGAACTGAACAACGCCGACCGACGTCTGACGCAGATTATTCAAGACCACTCCCTACGAATGAATCGCATCATCGAAAACGTCCTGCAGCTGTCCCGCCGCCAGCAAACCGCGCCGCAACGCCTGGATTTACGCACATGGCTGGAGCAATTCGTCCGGCAGACCCGGGAAAACGCGGCCGAACCCCAGCGATTGCACCTGAGCATCGACCCGGGCGACTACATCACACTCATGGACCCCGACCAACTGGCCCAGGTGCTCGACAATCTGCTGCGCAACGCCTGGCGTCATAGCGCAATGGTCCATGAACAGGCCGAGGCCTGGTTGAAGCTGTTTGTCGACCCGCACAGTCAACTGGCCACGCTGGACATCATCGACAACGGCCCTGGCGTAACGCCGGAGCAGCAGGCGCACTTGTTCGAACCCTTCTTCACCACCAGCAGCCAGGGCACCGGCCTCGGGCTCTATCTGTCCCGTGAGCTGTGCGAAAGCAACCAGGCCCGCCTAGACTTCAAATCACGCCAAGGCGGCGGTTGCTTTCGCATCACCTTTGCTCACGGACGGAAACAGATTTGAATACACGCTCACGGCAACGAATCCTGATCGTCGATGACGAACCGGACATCCGCGAACTCCTGGAAATCACCCTGGGAAGGATGAAACTCGACACCCGCAGCGCCAAGAACCTCGCCGAGGCCCAAGCCCTGCTGGCAGGTGAAACCTTCGACCTGTGCCTGACCGACATGCGCCTGCCCGATGGTACCGGCCTGGAACTGGTGCAACACATCCAGCAACGCGTTCCTCAACTGCCGGTGGCGATGATCACCGCCTATGGCAGCCTGGAAGTCGCTATCGACGCGCTCAAGGCCGGCGCCTTCGACTTCCTGACCAAACCGGTCGACCTGGGGCGGCTGCGGGAGCTGATTGGCAGCGCCTTGCGCCTGTCGCCGGGTGCTGCGCCGAGTACGACCGTCGAGCGCTGCCTGTTGGGCGACTCGCCACCCATGCGCAGCGTGCGGCGACAGATTGAAAAACTCGCCCGCAGCCAGGCGCCGGTCTACATCAGCGGCGAATCAGGCTGCGGCAAGGAACTGGTGGCGCGCCTGATTCATGAACAAGGCCCTCGCTACAGCCAGGGGTTTGTGCCGGTCAATTGTGGGGCCATTCCAACGGAGTTGATGGAAAGCGAGTTTTTCGGCCATCGAAAAGGCAGCTTCACCGGCGCCATCGAAGACAAGCCCGGCCTGTTCCAGGCGGCTCACGGCGGAACTCTGTTCCTCGATGAAGTCGCCGACCTGCCACTGGCGATGCAGGTCAAGCTGTTGCGTGCCATCCAGGAAAAAGCCGTGCGCGCGGTGGGCGGGCAACAGGAAGAAGTGGTGGACGTGCGAATCCTCTGCGCCACCCACAAGGACCTCGGCGCAGAAGTCGCCGCTGGTCGCTTTCGCCAGGACTTGTATTACCGGCTGAATGTCATCGAACTGCGCGTCCCGCCCTTGCGTGAACGCCGGGAAGACATCGAGCTGCTGGCCAACCACATGCTCCAGCGCCTGGCCACCTACGCCGGCAGCCCAGTGGCGACGCTCCATCCGCAAGCCCTCAAAGCGCTGCAGAACTACCGCTTCCCGGGCAACGTGCGAGAACTGGAGAACATGCTCGAACGGGCCTACACCCTGTGCGAGCACCAGCAGATCGAGGCCGATGACTTGCGTCTCGCCGAACACAACGGGGCTGGCGAGGCGGGCAATCCTGATCTGATGCAGGTCGACAATCTGGAGGACTACCTGGAAGACGTCGAACGCAAGGTCATCCTCCAGGCCCTGGAGGAAACCCGCTGGAACCGCACCGCAGCGGCGCAGAGATTGAAGTTGTCGTTTCGGTCGATGCGGTATCGGTTGAAGAAGTTGGGGCTGGATTGAAGCCAGCGCTCATCCCGTGGCGAGGGAGCTTGCTCCCGCTCGGCTGCGCAGCAGTCGTAAAAACATCCTGCTGTTTCCCAGATGCACCTTGCTGAATGATTTTGGGTCTGCTGCGCAGCCCAGCGGGAGCAAGCTCCCTCGCCACGGGATTTTTGGTTGCTGCCGCAGCTGCGCTCCCACAGGAAAAGCCGAACCTACAGCCGCCCTGCCGGGGCATACGGCGCAGGATCAATCACCGGCTCACGCCCCAGCATCACGTCGACGAACAACCGGCACGAAGCCGGCGCCAGCACCAGGCCATTGCGGTAATGCCCGCAGTTCAGCCACAGTCCCGCAAACCCCGGCACTTCGCCAATGTAGGGAATACCCTCCGGCGATCCTGGGCGCAACCCGGCCCAATGCCCCACCAACTCGGCGTCGGCCAACGCCGGGATCAACTCCAGAGCCGAAGTCTTGAGGCTTTCCAGCGCCGCATCGGTCGGCGTCTTGTCGAAGCCTTCATGCTCCAGCGTACTGCCGATCAAGATGTGCCCGTCACGACGCGGAATCGCATAACGGCCCTTGGCCAGGACCATGCTCGGCAAGAAATCGGACACGCACTTGTACAGGATCATCTGGCCCTTCACCGGCTCGACCGGCAACTCCAGCCCCAGCGTTCCAAGCAACTCGCCGCTCCAGGCCCCCGCAGCGAGAACCACTTGATCACCGCGTATCTCCCCCGCTGAGCTCTTCACGCCACTGACACGCTCACCGTCGCGAATGAACCCGCTGACTTCGCAATGCTCATGAAGCGTGACATTCGGCATCGTCTGCAACGCTGCCTTGAGCGACTTCACCAGCCGCGGATTACGCACGTTCGCCACATCGGCCATATGGATCGCCCGGGAAAAGCCCGAGCCCAATACCGGAACCGCATCATGGACCGCGGAGATATCCACAGCCCGCAGCGGGCGCCCTTCCCGCTCGGCCCAGGCCAGTGCTTCGGCCTGATCGTCGAGGTCCAGCCAATACAGGCCGGTGATATGCACTTGCGGATCGATCCCGGTCGCGGCAAACAAGGACTCGCCCAGCTGTGGATAAAAATCCTGCGACCAGTGGGCCAGCGCGGTGACCGCCGGGCTATAGCGCCATGGGTACAGCGGCGAAACAATACCGCCGCCGGCCCAGGATGATTCCTGGCCAACGCCGGAGCGGTCCAGCAGCACCACCCGCTGGCCTTCGGAGGCGAGATTGAATGCCGTCAGCAGGCCGATGACTCCGCCGCCGACTATCACCACTTGCTGTTGCCTGGTCATGTTCTGTTTCGACTCACAAGACAGAGGGCGCTCGTCCGCACCCGGATAAAAAACTCAACGACCCCAGCAATCCTTGGTGGTCACGCCGGCAGCGAAGTTGATATTGGCCCGCTTGCCCGTGTTGTCGATCGTAAAATCACCGCACTTGTCCGTCGCCATGGACGAGCCACTTCTGCGTAGTGCGGTCAGGGTAAAGCTCTGCTCCGTCGGCGTCAGGTTAATAGTGTAGAAATCGTTGCCACTGCTCAGGCCAGTCGCGTTGGTATAGACGTTGGTCTTCGAATAGTGGCGCTCGAGGATTTGCGCCTGTTCCGACAGTAGCCCGGCGATTTCGGCCCGCCGTCCCTTCTTCATGTATTCGGTCAGGCTGGGATAGCCGATGGTGATCACGATACCGATGATCGCGATGACAATCATGATTTCGATCAAGGTGAAACCCCGGTTGGATTTGCGCATGCCTTACCTCACTGTATTTGCCGCCACATGATACGACGGCTGCCACCGACGGACTTGGTCAGCAGGTCGGTGATTCCACCACCGGAGTCATTCACCACCATATTGGTTGCTCCATTGGCGCTGACAACGGCACTCAAGGTCGGGATCCCCCCCGTGAACACCACGCCAGCGGAAATCGTGTCGAGGGTATTGATCGAACCATCGTTGTTGGTATCGAGCACCGCGTAGTTGAGCATCTTACCGTTGAACGCATCCACTTCGATCAGCTTGCCGGTACCGAAGCTCGCGCATGGGTCAGTGGTATCAACGGCGGCGGTCGTGAAGACAACACGCCCAAGTACCAGGCTGGCCGGGTTGATCACCCGCTCCCCGGTCAGCGCGTTGTTGTATATCAGCGGTAGATACCAGCCTTTTTGCGTGGGATAGGCCACGTTGTTCTGGCTGGTGGTCACGAATTGCCCGGTAGTACCGGAAAAAATGCTGGTGATCGACTGGGCCTGCAGGTTCGCCACGGTAATCTGCCCGGCGCCACCGCTAGCGTCCCAGATCGAATAGAACCCTTGCAGGTCCTTGTTGAGCTTGTCCGCCGATTCATTGAACTTGCCCGTGCCGAAAAATACCTGGATGCCGCCCTGGGGGTTCTCCGCCAGCAGCGGTTGCGCGGTGATCGGCTGTGTCGCCCCACCTGGAGCGGTGAACAACGGCTGGCCGGCAAACGCCAGGCCCCAGGTATTCGGCGAAGTTGCGCTGAGGTCGAATTTCCACATCCGTCCTTTCAGGTCGCCGCCATAGGCCGCCTGCACAACGTTCTGGGCGTTGACCCGCAGTTTGACCGACGAAAGGCCATTATTGGTGTCGGGGCTGTTGACGACTATCTTGCGAATCAGCGAACCGTCGCGAACGTCCACCACGTACAGCGCCGCCACGCCGGTATTACTGCCATAACCATTGGCGATGAACGCCGCCCAGCGACCGTCCGCAAGGCGTGCGACTTCAGGGCGCGCGTAGGCGTAGCCCAGGTCATTGAAGGCATTGGCTGCGTTGGCGATGGTCGGCGCGCTGATCTCCCACAGTGCCCGGATCGCGTTGCCTGCCGCTGCGTCGAACAGTTGCACCGCGTAAAACGCCCGGCCGCCCGCGCCGGTGCCACCCAGGGCCAGCGTTTTCCAGACGCTGCCCAGTTGCGCATCGAATACGGCAACCTGTCCGTCCACCAGGAATTTATGACTCACGCCATTGATGTAGCCGGGATCAGCGATGAGCTGCAATGAGGGAAGCACGGTCGACGGCATATATGCGTAACGGCGGGTTCCGTTGGCGCTGTTGATGACACTAAAGAAACCATCATTGCCATTCACCACCAGGCTGCTGCTCATGTTTGCCGCCTTGGTCGTCAGGTAATTGCTGTAACTGGTGTCGTTCAGCAGGTCCGAGGCGGTCTGGTCAGTGGGCGAGGCCAGGACCAGCGGCGAATTGATAATGTCCCCCAGCAGGACGCTGCGCACCTTGAGCCCGGTCCTGTTGACGCCCTTGCTCCATTCCACCAGATCGCTGCCGGTGATCCCCGTGGGCAGGCCCTGGCTCAGGCTGGTTTGCTGGGCCGGCGAAAAGTTGCCATAGGCCAGGGTCACCGGCACGTTGGTCGCGGTGTTCCAGGACTGGTAGATCGGCGGTGTGGCACCGGGAACGATAGCGGTGTCAGTGGTCCACTGCGCTGCTGCGGTGTTCACCGTTCCAGTGGAATTGAAGCCGAATGCCTTGATGGTGCCGCGCCAGTCCCTGGGGTCGTAGGTGGTCTGGTAAAAACTGGAAGTGCTGGAGAGCGTCGCGCCATTGCTGGTGCCGCCGCCTCCGGAACCGGCCTTGGAGGTGATGTCGCTCAGGGCCGACGACAGGGCCGAGTTCAGGCCTTCACTGTCGGTGGCCGGATAATATTTGCCCGCACCGTAGCGAGCGGCGTCGGAAAGCATCTGGTTGGTGACAGCAAAACCCACAGTATAAGTATTGAGGTACTGCCGGCGGAATTCGGCTCCATCCCAGCTTTTCCCGGTGACGTCGGTGCCGGTGGAACGCATGTCGGTGTCGAAGGCGAATTTGGCGATGTCATCCAGATACAGCGTGTCACCCTCTCCGTCCCCCCTGGGATCGGCGCCATCGTTGGCGCTGATGCCATCCCAGTTTGGCAAGCGGCTTCCCCCGGACGGATCATCGGTAGGAAACGTTCGGTCAAAAGTGGGCAAACCATCAGTGATCACCACGCCAAAATTTTTCTGGCATCGGTACTGAATCGGACTGGTATAGGTACTTGGGGTGCTGTTGTAATAAGGCGCCATACCTCTGAAATAACGAGTGACTTCGTAGTAACTCTCAGCCAGCGGCGTATTGGCGACGGCGCCTAGAGCGTTTATGGCGCTGATCAAGGCGCTGTAGTTAGTATTCGCCTGCGTCTGGGTGACACTGCCACTTACCGGCGACAGATCGCTGATCGCACGAGCAATATAGCCGCCAGGGCCGGAATTGAAGCTGTTGGGCGAATTGAAAGTGGCAAGGCCGATGCGCAGGGAGCGATTGTTGCCGACCAGATCAGTCGAAACATTCCTTGCTACGTTTATTCGATAGTCTCTCGGGATTGAGCCGTTGGTGAAGTCCCGGCTTGAACCGTTGGCAAGGGTGACTAGATAAGATAAGTACTTAGCTGTGTAGCGAGTATTCTCGCCGCCAACCGGATCGGGTAACCGCAGGCAAACCTGACCAAAGCCAGTTCGGTAGAAGCCATACCAGCCATTTAAACAATCGCCGCGGAACAGACTCGCAAGCAAGACGTTCCCGTCGTTTGCCGCAAGCAGCGCCCTATTGCTGCTGCTACAACTTCTGTCGTCAGTGCATATAGAAATCGGTGGTTGCGTTGCCGCCGGATCAAACCCCGCCGCCCAGATAATGTTGTTCATGCTCCCCGAATCATCGATCAGCAGCATCACGTTGGGCGTCACCGCCGCCGCACTCAACAGCGGTGATTCCGACGGTGTGAAGCCATAGACCGGGGCCGTCAGGTAAAGGCTGAGCAACATCCCCCACAACGCCTGGCGCCAGCCCCGAGGCACTCTAATATTTCGCATAGATGCTCTCCACCACGCTGCGCTGGTTGTTGCCCACCACCGCCACCGCCGTGATCCGGTACAGCGTCGCCGAGGTATTGAGCGGCACGTTGACTGCCGTAAGGGTTGTGCCGATATTCTGCACGCCGTAAAACCCACCGGCGGCGGCCACCCAGAGCACCCCCGACGAGGAATAACGCCCCGCCACCGTCACTGTTGCCGACTCAGGCGGTGGCGCGCATTGGGCGGCGGTACAAACCGGCAACGAATAACTTTCTGCCTGCACCGCGCTTTCTCCGATCCTCAGCGCCGCCTCGGCCATCTGGAACGACTGGTTGCGCTGCATGACGCTGCTGGTCATCTTTTCCTGGAGCGTGGCGCTCTGCATCGATGACAAACCAATCAGTGTCAGCAGCAGCAAAAAGACCAGGCTGACCAGCAAGGCCATGCCACGCTGGCGATACCCGAAACCTGTCGACCTCATCAGTCGCCCCCTCATAGCAGCCGGTTGCGCAAGGCAGCAACCACGTTGAAGGTCTGCTCGCGCACGGTATTTTTCGGGTCGTACAGCGTCAGCGTCAGGCGCACGCTGCGGATCAGCGCCGGGTCGCTCGGGTTGCCGCTGTAGCTGGTGGCCGCGATGTCCGTCGCGCTGCCGGCCACGCCGAAGGTCACGTCGAATGCCCGCACGTTATCCACCAGCACCGCCATGGTCGGGTTGCCAGCGCCGCTCCCCAGCAATAACTGATTGTTGTTGAAACCATAGATCAGCCGCCGGACCGGAAAGGCCATCTGCCCGCTCGCGGGTGCTCGCGTTCCGGTGTAGGCGGTGGCCGTATTGCGGCAATCGGAAACGATGGTCCAGGTCGGCGCACTGCCGCTATTGCCGATATCCGCCGTGACCAGGGTCAACCTGCGGGTGGCGTTGTCCCAGCGAATCGGGGTGATCTGGCTGGCGGCGAAATCATTGTTCGAAGACGCATCGGTGACCGTCGCCAGGCAGCCGAACATGCCCACCATGCGAATTTCCTGAACCATTTTGCTCAAGGCAAACCGTGCATCTTCTTGCATTACCGCGGCGGCACTCTGGCTTACGTAAGTATTTTTCGCGGCGATGAAAATCTGCACGACGCCCAGCACGACGATCAGGCTGATGACCAGCGCGATCATCAATTCGATCAGCCCGAAACCTCGGCTATGCCGGTTCATGGCGTCGTCGCCAATGGATCGACAGCGACCCGGCTGGTCAGCACAAAGCTGCGTCGCGCCTCGGCCGCGTTGGTCGTGTTGGCAGCCCGGGCGTCGTCCCAGGAAATGGTGATGGTGTAGACCCGCTGGTTCAGCGCAACCGTACCGGTGGCCGTGGCGCCGCCGAAAGCGACGATGTTGGTCTTGAAGTCATAAAGATCCTGGTCCCGGGCCACGTTGAGGTTCGGCGAGCTCGGCGGCGTGATGGTGTAGTCGGCACCGGAATTGGCCCGGATGCGGTCCAACAGGTCGTAGGCGATGAAGCTGGCCTGGCTGGTCATACGCGAGCTGTCGGTGTATTTGAGGGCATTGAGCTGGACCATCGCCGCGCCCAGCAAACCCACGCCAAGAATCAGCATCGCCACCAGCACCTCGATGAGCGTCATGCCCTCCTGCGCCGTTTTACTGCAATCCTTCATCCGCAATTTCCACCCAATACGATTCGTCCATTGAGGCAGACATTGAGCGTCCTGCTCTGCGCCCCTCTCACGTAATTGAAGCCCACCGGCGTGGTCGGTGCCGATAACCCGCCCAGGTTGTTGAAATCAATGTTGGTCACTTCAGAGGTTAGCGTCAGAGTCACGCCGCCGCCCATTGCTGGAACAACCCGCAATACATTGGTCGGATTGGCCGGGTTGCCCGTGTTGTCATACACCATCAATTCACCGCTCCAGGCACCGCCCTGCGTGGTGGGACGAATCCGCGTGGTGATGCCACGGTTGATCGCTTCCATTCGCGCGAAATTCAAGGCTCGGCGCAGGTCGTCGATCTCGGTATCGGCCTTGGTATTTTGCAGCGAGCCGGTGAATGACGGCACCGCCATGGTGATCAGGATCAGCAGCACGCCGAGGGCCACCAACACCTCGATCAGCGTGAAACCTTTTGTACGAAGATCCATCGATGCCCTCCGTTGCCGTCGGCTATACCTGCTTCTACACGCTAGAACAAACCGTCGCCGTATGCGAAGTGCCACAACGATTCATAAGCCTTAAATCCGCTTCACGCTCTCCAGGGAGGAGACGTCATGCATCAACAGGGCTTCAGCCTGATCGAACTGCTCATGGGACTGGCGATTGCCGCAATTGTTCTGCCGTGGGCCGGTGCAAGCTACAAAGAGCTGATCGAGTCCATCGAACGCGAGGATACCGCCCGGTTGCTGATCAGCGGGTTGCGTTTTGCCCGCAGCGAAGCCATCACGCGCAACCGCCGCATCTTGATCCAGGGAATCGACAATGATTGGGGCAAGGGCTGGCGAATCACGCTGGACAACAAGGAGCAAACCTTGCTGAGGGAGCGCAGCGGTCATGCTCGAGTGGTTGGCAACTCACCAGTGAAACGCCGGGTGAGGTTCGGCGGCCAGGGAGAAGCCCTGCACCCCGACGGCGCGTTCCAGGCAGGCACGCTGCATGTCTGCGCCAGACGCGGGCCGGTCAGCCATCACCAAGTGATCCTGGCGCCCTCCGGCCGCGTCCGCCTGGAAAGTGTCAAGGCCGAGCAGGCCCTCTGTGAAAAAGGACTCAAAGCAGGGAGCGGACCCGCAGCTCTTTCGGCATCGAGAACGTAATGTTTTCCTCGCGACCCGCCAGCTCGTCAGCGCCCGTTGCGCCCCAGGCCTGCAATTGCTCGATCACCCCGCGTACGAGGACTTCCGGCGCGGAGGCGCCGGCGGTGATGCCGATCCGCTCGACACCGTCGAACCAGCTGCGCTGCATGTCCTCGGCACCGTCGATCAGGTAGGCCGGGGTCGACATGCGTTCGGCCAGCTCGCGCAAGCGGTTGGAGTTGGAGCTGTTCGGGCTGCCGACCACCAGGACCACATCGCACTCGTTGGCCAGTTGCTTGACCGCGTCCTGACGGTTCTGGGTCGCGTAGCAGATGTCGTCCTTGCGCGGCCCGCCGATGGCCGGGAAGCGCGCGCGCAGGGCGTCGATCACCCGGCTGGTGTCGTCCATGGACAAGGTAGTCTGCGTAACGAAAGCCAGCTTTTCCGGGTTGCGAACCTGCAAGGCCGCGACGTCTTCTTCGTCTTCGACCAGGTAGATCGCCCCGCCATTGCTGGCGTCGTACTGACCCATGGTGCCTTCAACTTCCGGGTGGCCTTCATGGCCGATCAGGATGCATTCGCGACCGTCACGGCTGTAGCGCGCCACCTCGATGTGGACCTTGGTAACCAGTGGGCATGTGGCATCGAACACTTTCAGGCCACGGCCAGCCGCTTCGGTACGCACCGCCTGGGAAACGCCGTGGGCGCTGAAGATCACGATCACGTCGTCCGGTACCTGGTCCAGTTCTTCGACGAAGATGGCCCCACGGCTGCGCAGGTCCTCGACGACGAACTTGTTGTGGACCACTTCATGGCGCACATAGATCGGCGGTCCGAAGACTTCCAGGGCGCGGTTGACGATTTCGATCGCCCGGTCCACGCCAGCGCAGAAGCCACGGGGGTTGGCGAGTTTGATTTGCATTCTGTGCCTCGTGTCTGTGGGAGCGAGCCTGCTCGCGATGCGGTGGTTCAGTCAACTCGGTGGCGACCGTGACGCAGCCTTCGCGAGCAGGCTCGCTCCCACAGGTATTGTGGGTGCGGTAATTGCTGTTAAACGTTAAACCGCCTTCACTTCAAGGATTTCCACCTCGAAGCTCAAGGTCTTGCCCGCCAGTGGGTGGTTGAAGTCCACGGTCACCTCGGCATCGTCAAAAGCTTTCACCACACCCGGCAGCTCGGCGTTGGCCGCGTCGTTGAAGATCACCAGCAGCCCCTCGGACAGCTCCATGTCCTGGAACTGCGAGCGTGGCATGGTCTGCACGTTTTGCGGGTTGGGCTGACCAAAGGCATGTTCCGGCGCAACCACCACGGTGCGCTTGTCGCCGGCCTTGAAACCGAAGATCGCCGCTTCAAAACCCGGCAGCAGGTTGCCGTCGCCGACCTTGAACACCGCCGGCGCCTTGTCGAACGTGCTGTCGACGGTGTCGCCGTTTTCCAGGTGCAGGGCGAAGTGAAGCTTCACTTCGGTGTTTTGAGCGATACGCTGCTCAGTCATGGACGGCTTCTCCGGTTTTCTTGCTCTTGAACATATCCAGGGCGAGCATCACGGCGCCCACGCTGATAGCACTGTCGGCAATATTGAACGCCGGGAAGTACCAGCGGTTCTGCCAATGCACCAGGATGAAATCGATCACATGGCCCAAGGCAATCCGGTCGTACAGGTTGCCCAGCGCGCCACCCAGGACCAGCGCCAGCGCCACGGCCAGCCAGGTCTCGTCACGCCCCAGGCGCTTGAGCCAGACCACCAGCACGGCGCTGACCACGACGGCAATAAGGGCGAACAGCCAACGCTGCCAGCCCGAACTGTCGGCCAGGAAGCTGAATGCCGCGCCGGTGTTGTAGGCCAGCGTCCAGCTGAAGTAATCGGGGATGACCACGATCTGCTGGTACATGGTCAACGAACTCTCGAAGTAGTACTTGCTGGCCTGGTCGATGACCAGTACCAGCACACTCAACCAGAGCCAGCCCAGCCGTCCGAAACGGCCCGCTGCGTTGGGCGCCAAATCAGGCATAGTGGCGAACCTCGCCCGAACCGCTGAAGTTGTCGACGCAACGACCACAGATTTCCGGATGCTCCGGGTTCACGCCGACGTCTTCGCGGCAGTGCCAGCAACGGGCGCACTTGACGAAGCTCGACTTGACCACCTTGAGCTTCAGGCCGCTAACCTCGGTGACCACCGCATCGGCCGGCGCCTGCACCAGCGGCGCGACGCTGGCGGTAGAGGTGATCAGCACGAAGCGCAGCTCGTTGCCCAGCTTGGCCAGATCGGCGCCCAGCGCCTCTTCGGCGTAAAGGGTCACTTCAGCCTGCAGGTTGCCGCCGACAGCCTTGGCCGCCCGCTGGATTTCCATTTCCTTGTTGACCGCCGCCTTGACCGCCATGATCCGGTCCCAATACGCACGGTCCAGCTCGAAGCCCTGCGGCAGTTCGGTCAGGCCTTCGTACCAGGTGTTGAGCATCACCGATTCGTTGCGCTCGCCCGGCAGGTATTCCCACAGCTCATCGGCGGTGAACGCCAGGATCGGCGCGATCCAGCGCACCAGCGCCTCGCTGATGTGGAACAGCGCGGTCTGGCACGAACGGCGCGCCTTGCTGTTGGCGCCGGTGGTGTACTGGCGGTCCTTGATGATGTCGAGGTAGAAACCCCCAAGCTCCTGCACGCAGAAGTTATGGATCTTCGAGTAGACGTTCCAGAAACGGTATTCACCGTAGTGTTCCTGCAATTCGCGTTGCAGCAACAGGGTGCGGTCCACGGCCCAGCGGTCCAGCGCAAGCATGTCTTCGGCCGGCAGCAGGTCGGTGGCCGGGTTGAAACCGGTCAGGTTCGAGAGCAGGAAACGCGCGGTGTTGCGGATCCGCCGGTAGGCGTCCGCGCTGCGCTGCAGGATCTGCTCGGAAACGGCCATCTCGCCGGAATAATCGGTGGACGCGACCCACAGGCGCATGATGTCGGCGCCAAGGGTGTCGTTGACTTTCTGCGGCGCGATCACGTTGCCCAGGGACTTGGACATCTTGCGGCCGGCCTCATCAACGGTGAAACCGTGGGTCAGCAGCTCGCGGTACGGCGCGTGGTTGTCGATGGCGCAACCGGTCAGCAAGGACGAGTGGAACCAGCCACGGTGCTGGTCCGAACCTTCCAGGTACAGGTCGGCGCGCGGGCCGTTCTCGTGGCCCATCGGATGCGAGCCGCGCAACACGTGCCAATGAGTGGTGCCGGAATCGAACCAGACGTCGAGGGTGTCGCTGATCTTGTCGTACAGCGGCGCTTCGTCGCCGAGCAGCTCGGCGGCATCGAGCTTGAACCAGGCTTCGATGCCTTCGGCTTCAACGCGCTTGGCCACTTCTTCCATCAGTTCGACGGTGCGCGGGTGCAGCTCGCCGCTTTCCTTGTTCAGGAAGAACGGGATCGGCACGCCCCAGTTGCGCTGGCGGGAGATGCACCAGTCCGGACGGTTGGCGATCATCGAGTGCAGGCGCGCCTGACCCCAGGCCGGAACGAATTGGGTCTCTTCGATGGCCTTGAGCGAACGCTGGCGCAGGGTGTCGCCGCTGGTTGGCTGCTTGTCCATGCCGATGAACCACTGCGCGGTCGCGCGGTAGATCAGCGGAGTCTTGTGGCGCCAGCAATGCATGTAGCTGTGTTCGATGACGGTGGTGTGCAGCAGCGCGCCGACTTCGGTCAGTTTGTCGACGATGGCCGGGTTGGCTTTCCAGATGAACTGGCCGCCAAAGAATTCCAGCGACGGCACGTAGACGCCATTGCTCTGCACCGGATTGAGGATGTCATCGTTGACCATGCCGTATTTCTTGCAGGTCACGAAGTCGTCGACGCCATAGGCCGGCGCGGAGTGAACCACGCCAGTGCCGGCGCCCAGCTCCACGTAGTCGGCCAGATACACCGGCGACAGGCGGTCATAGAACGGATGACGGAAGTTGATCAGCTCCAGCGCCGAACCTGGCGCGGTGGCAATCACCGAACCTTCCAGGCTGTAGCGAGCCAGGCAGGATTCGACCAGCTCTTCGGCCAGCACCAGCAGTCTGTCGCCGACGTCGACCAGGGCGTAGTTGAATTCCGGATGGACGTTCAGCGCCTGGTTGGCCGGGATGGTCCACGGGGTGGTGGTCCAGATCACGATGGCGGCCGGCTTGGCCAGCTTGCCCAGGCCGAAAGCGGCGGCAAGCTTGTCTTCATCGGCGATCGGGAACGCGACATCGATGGTCGAGGACTTCTTGTTCTCGTACTCGACTTCCGCCTCGGCCAAGGCCGAACCACAGTCGAAGCACCAGTTGACCGGTTTCAGGCCCTTGAACACGAAGCCGCCCTCGACGATTTTCGCCAGGGCACGGATCTCGCCGGCTTCGTTCGCAAAGTCCATGGTCTTGTACGGGTTGGCGAAGTCGCCCAGCACGCCGAGACGGATGAATTCGGACTTCTGCCCTTCGATCTGCTCGGTGGCGTAGGCACGGCACAGCTCGCGGGTCTTGTCGGCGCCCAGGTTCTTGCCGTGGGTGACTTCAACCTTGTGCTCGATCGGCAGGCCGTGGCAGTCCCAGCCCGGGACATACGGCGCGTCAAAACCCGACAGGGTCTTGGAGCGGATGATCATGTCCTTGAGAATCTTGTTCAGCGCGTGACCGATGTGGATGGTGCCGTTGGCGTACGGAGGGCCGTCGTGCAGGACGAACTTCGGACGATCCTTGCCAATTTCGCGCAACTTTCCGTACAGGCCAATGCTGTCCCAACGCTGCAGAATCTGTGGTTCGCGCTGAGGCAGGCCGGCCTTCATTGGGAAGGCGGTGTCCGGAAGGTTTAGCGTGGCTTTATAGTCGGTCATTTAAGGCTCTTCATTAGCGATTGGCGCTGGTTGCGACAAGGGCACGGGCGGCGGCGATATCTGCATGGATCGCCGTCTTGAGCGCCTCCAGAGAGGCAAAACGCTGCTCTTCACGCAGCTTCTGGTGGAAAACCACCGTCAAACGCCGGTCATACAGATCGCCGGCAAAATCCAGAATGTGTACTTCGAGATGGGCCTTGCCATCCCCCTGCACCGTGGGACGTACGCCGATATTGGCGACGCCGGGCCAGGTCTTGCCGTCAATGTCGACACTCACCAGGAACACCCCGGTCAACGGCACACGACGGCGCTTGAGTTGCACGTTGGCCGTCGGTGTGCCCAATTGGCGCGCCAGTTTCTGCCCGTGCAGGATCCGCCCGGCAATCCGGTACGGCCGGCCGAGCAAGCGCTCGGCCAATTCGAAATCCGCCGCCGCCAGGGCATTGCGGACCTGGGTGCTGCTGACGCGCAGACCGTCCATTTCGACGGTCTGTGCCGCTTCGACGGTGAATCCCTGGGCGATGCCGGCCTGTTGCAGGTAATCGAAATCCCCTGCCCGGTCGCAGCCGAAACGGAAATCGTCGCCGACTTCCAGATGCTTTACGTCGAGACCGTCCACCAGGATGGTATCGACGAACTCGGCGGCGCTGAGCTGGCTCAGGCGCTGGTTGAAAGCCAGGCAGAGGACCCGATCGACGCCTTCGGCGGCCAGCAGTTGCAGTTTGTCACGCAACCGGGCCAGACGCGCCGGAGCGGTGTCCGGGGCAAAGAACTCCCGGGGCTGCGGCTCGAAGATCACCACGCAGCTGGGCAGGCCCAACTCCAGCGCACGCTCGCGTAGCCGCGCCAGGATAGCCTGGTGGCCACGGTGAACACCGTCGAAGTTGCCAATAGTGGCGACACAGCCCCGATGCCGGGGACGCAGGTTGTGGAGGCCTCGAACCAGCTGCATAACGCGCTTCTTGCTCATAAAGTGGCCGATTATAACCACACCCGGCGGTCGGCGACAGGCAACACCGTAACCCAAAGTGATCGAACCGACAAAACCGCCGTCCGGCCCGGGATTATCGAAGGCAACCGTTCAGCTCAAGGCCTTGCGATTGAAGTCGCGCAGACGGAATCCCATTAGCAGCAACATACCGAAATAAGCCACCACGCCGGCCACGACCAGCACGCCCAGGCGCAGGAAGCGCTCAAGCATCTGCCCTTCGCCCCAGGCCGGCATGAAATGCATCCCCGCCAGCAACACCGCCGACATCACCGCCACGGCGACCAGCAGCTTGAGGCCGAACCTGGCCCAGCCGGGCTGCGGCTGATACATCTTCTGTTTGCGCAACTGGTAGAACAGCAGCCCGGCGTTGAGGCAGGCACCAGCGCTGATCGCCAGGGCCAGGCCGGCATGGGCCAGGGGTCCGATGAGCAGCAGGTTGAACAGCTGGGTCATCACCAGGGTAAAAATCGCGATCTTCACTGGCGTGCGGATGTTCTGCTGGGCGTAGAAGCCCGGCGCCAGGACCTTGATCACGATGATTCCAAGCAAGCCCACCGAATAGGCGATCAGCGCGCGCTGGGTCATCAAGGCATCAAACGCATTGAACTGCCCATACTGGAACAGCGAAACCGTCAGCGGCTCGGCAAGGATCCCCAGCGCCAGCGCACAAGGCAGGACCAGCACGAAGCACAGGCGCAGGCCCCAGTCGAGGATGCGCGAGTATTCATGACGGTCCTGGCTGGCGTAGGTCTTGGCCAGGGTAGGCAGCAGAATCGTGCCCAGCGCCACGCCCAGTACGCCGGAAGGCAGCTCCATCAAGCGGTCGGCGTAGTACATCCACGAGACCGAACCGGCCACCAGGAACGAGGCGAAGATAGTGTTGATGATCAGGGAAATCTGGCTCACCGATACCCCGAGAATGGCCGGCAACATTTGCTTCATGACGCGCCACACGCCACTGTCGCGCAAGTTCAGGCGCGGCAGTACCAGCATGCCGATTTTTTTCAGGTGGGGCAGTTGATAGAGCAATTGCGCCAGGCCGCCGACCAGCACCGCCCAACCCAGGGCCATCACCGGCGGATCGAAATACGGCGTCAGGAACAGCGCGAACACGATCATGCTGACATTGAGCAGCGTCGGCACGAAGGCCGGCACCGAGAAGCGGTTCCAGGTATTGAGGATCGCCCCGGCCAGCGATGACAGGGAAATCAGCAATATATAAGGAAAGGTCACCCGCAACAGGTCGGAGGTGAGCTGGAATTTTTCCGGCGTGTCGGTGAAACCTGGCGCGGTGGCCCAGATCACCCAAGGCGCGGCGAGCATGCCGGCCGCGGTGACCAGCGCCAGCACCAGCGTGAGCAAACCGGTCACATAAGCGATGAAAGTGCGGGTCGCCTCGTCGCCCTTCTGGCTTTTGTATTCAGCCAGGATCGGCACGAAGGCCTGGGAAAAGGCCCCTTCGGCGAAGATCCGCCGCAGCAGGTTTGGCAGCTTGAAGGCGATGAAGAAGGCGTCGGTGGCCATTCCGGCACCGAATATCCGCGCGATCAGCGTATCGCGAACGAATCCCAGAACCCGGGAAAGCATCGTGATAGAGCTGACGGCAGCCAACGATTTGAGCAGATTCATGAAAAGAGTTTGTGCCTGTCGATAAACAGCAGGCGAACAACGCGCCCACTTGTGCGATACTTCGCGCCGCTAAACAGCACAGCGCCAAAGCCCGCGAGTTTACAGGTCGCACGCCGGAAAGAAATCATTCGGTGCGCCGCACCTGCCATTCAGCGGAACGTGTCACCCGCCCTTGACAACACGTCAACTCATCGGCATGATTCGCGGCCTATTTTGTTTGCTATTTCCTAAAAAGTCTTTCGAGGAGCTCGACGGTGGCCAACTCACCTTCCGCCAAAAAACGTGCAAAACAGGCTGAGAAGCGTCGCAGCCACAACGCCAGCCTGCGTTCCATGGTCCGTACCTACATCAAAAACGTAGTCAAGGCCATCGACGCAAAAGACGCTGAAAAAGCACAAGCTGCTTACGTTCTGGCTGTGCCAGTTATCGACCGCATGGCCGATAAAGGCATCATCCACAAGAACAAGGCTGCTCGCCATAAGAGCCGCCTGAATGGCCACGTAAAGGCCTTGAACGTTGCCGCTGCTGCCTAAGCGACGCGCTCGTTAAAAAACCGACCCCAGGGTCGGTTTTTTATTGCCTGGGATTTGTCAGGCGCACCACAAGCAAGAAATGTGGGAGCGAGCCTGCTCGCGAATACGGTGTGCCAGACAGCATCAATGTCACTGGCAGACCGCATTCGCGAGCAGGCTCGCTCCCACAGTGGTTTTTGCGTGGTTATTGAGCCTTGGCCCACGGCAGGATCGGAATCGCCGTCACCGCATTCTGCGGGCTACCCTCGATCACACGGTCGCTGTAGACCAGGTACACCAGCGTATTGCGCTTCTTGTCGAGAAAACGCACCACCTGCATGGTCTTGAACACCAGCGAGGTGCGCTCCCTGAAGACCTCCTCGCCATCCTTGAGCTCGCCCTTGAAGCTGATCGGCCCGACCTGGCGGCAGGCGATGGACGCCTCGGCGCGATCTTCGGCCAGCCCCAGGCCACCTTTTACGCCGCCGGTCTTGGCCCGCGACAGATAGCAGGTCACGCCATCGACCCTGGGATCATCGAACGCCTCGACCACGATCCGGTCGTTTGGCCCGACAAACTTGAACACCGTGGACACCTGCCCGATTTCCTCGGCAGAGGCCAGCAGCGGCAGCGCCACCAGCAAGCCGATCAATCCTTTTGCCAAACCCATGATTTTTCCTTAGACGAGGATCAGGTTGTCACGGTGAACCAGCTCAGGCTCAGCCATGTAACCCAGCAGACCAACAATCGCATCAGACGATTGGCCGATGATTTTCTGTGCTTCCAGCGCGCTGTAGTTGGCCAGGCCCCGGGCAATCTCTCGACCATCCGGCGCTACGCAAACGACCATTTCGCCGCGGCGGAAGCTGCCCTGGACCAGCTTCACGCCTACCGGCAGCAGGCTTTTGTTACCTTGGGACAGCGCCGACACGGCACCGGCGTCCAGCACCAGCGTGCCCCGGGTTTGCAGATGCCCGGCCAGCCACTGTTTGCGCGCCGCCAGCATGCCGCGCTCAGGCGACAACAGCGTGCCGATGCGCTCCCCGGCCTTGAGGCGATCCAACACCCGCTCCAAACGACCACCGACGATGATGGTATGAGCACCGGAACGTGCCGCCAGACGCGCCGCGCGCAGCTTGGTCTGCATGCCGCCGCGCCCCAGGGCTCCGCCAGTGCCACCCGCCACCGCATCCAGCGCGGGATCGTCGGCTCGAGCTTCGTAGATCAGCTTGGCATCAGGGTTATTGCGCGGATCGGCGTCGAACATGCCGTCGCGATCCGTGAGAATCACCAGCAGGTCGGCTTCCACGAGGTTGGCTACCAGCGCCGCGAGCGTGTCGTTGTCGCCGAAACGGATCTCATCGGTGACCACCGTGTCGTTCTCGTTGATCACCGGGATGACTTTCAGCTCCACCAACGCTCGCAGCGTGCTACGGGCATTGAGGTAACGCTTGCGGTCGGACAGGTCGTCGTGGGTCAGCAGGATCTGCGCCGTGTGGCGATCATGCTCGGCAAAGCTCGACTCCCACGCCTGCACCAGACCCATCTGGCCAATGGCGGCAGCGGCCTGCAGTTCGTGCATCGCGCTGGGTCGCGACGTCCAGCCCAAACGGCTCATGCCGGCCGCCACAGCACCCGAGGAGACCAGTACCAGCTCGACGCCCGCCTCATGCAGGGCCACCATCTGCTCGACCCACACCGCCATCGCCTGGCGATCCAGGCCCTTGCCATCCGCCGTCAGCAGTGCGCTGCCGATCTTCACGACCCAGCGTTGCGCACCCGTCACCTTGCTCCGCATTTTCTTCAACCTTTGCCAGCGAACAGCGCGACCCAGCGCCACTCATGGGATTATTCGTATTTGCGTTTTTCAGATACCAAAACGCCGCTCGAATGAGCGGCGCCTTGAAAACCGGCCGACTGCGATGATAACACCGCGCCGAAACACTTGAACCTGCTCCCCATGCCAGCTACCCGAGAAACCTTGTGGGAGCGAGCCTGCTCGCGATGGCATAGGGTCAGCGGCATGAATGCAAAATGACACACCGCCTTCGCGAGCAGGCTCGCTCCCACAGGTTCTGATCTCAAGCGGCCTGCATCAGCACCAGATCAGTCGCGAACGTAGATGATTTCCGGACCGTCTTCGTCATCCACATCCTCTTCGTCCCAATCGTCATCACCGATGTCATGGACCGACTTGACGCCGCTGCGGCGCAGGGCACGCTGATCATCCAGCGCCTGCAACTGGGCGCGCGCCTCGTCTTCGATGCGCTGGTCGAGCTCGGCCAGTTCTTCCTTGTAGGCCGGATCATTGGCCAGGCGATCAGCACGATCTTCCAGGTAGCGCATGATGTCGTGGCAAAGGCGCTCGGTGCCTTCCTTGGCAATGGCCGAGATCACGTAGACCGGACCTTCCCACTCCAGGCGATCAACGATTTCCTTGACCCGCTCTTCGTGCTCTTCCTCGAGGATCTGGTCGCACTTGTTCAGCACCAGCCAACGGTCGCGCTCGGCCAGGGCCGGGCTGAATTTGGTCAGCTCGTTGACGATGACCTCGGCGGCATCGGCGGCATCGGTTTCATCCAGCGGCGCCATGTCGACGAGGTGCAGCAACAGACGGGTACGGGACAAATGCTTGAGGAAACGAATCCCCAGGCCAGCACCTTCGGAGGCACCTTCGATCAACCCCGGAATGTCGGCGATCACGAAGCTTTTCCAGCGATCGACACTGACCACGCCCAGGTTCGGCACCAGGGTGGTGAACGGGTAATCGGCGACTTTCGGCTTGGCCGCCGACACCGAGCGAATGAACGTACTCTTACCCGCGTTCGGCAGGCCCAGCAGACCCACGTCGGCCAGTACTTTCATTTCCAGCTTCAGGTCACGCTGCTCGCCTGGCTTGCCCGGCGTAGTCTGGCGCGGCGCGCGGTTGGTACTGGACTTGAAGCGGGTGTTACCCAGACCGTGCCAGCCGCCATGAGCCACCAGCAGGCGCTGGCCGGCCTTGGTCAGGTCGCCGATGACTTCCTGGGTGGCGGAGTCGATCACTGTGGTACCGACCGGCACACGCAGGATCAGGTCTTCGCCCTTCTTGCCGGTGCAGTCGGTGCTGCCGCCGTTGGAACCACGCTCGGCATCGAAATGCCGGGTGTAACGGTAATCCACCAAGGTGTTGAGGTTTTCATCGGCGAGCATGTAGATCGAGCCGCCATCGCCCCCGTCACCACCGTTCGGACCACCGTTTTCAATGAATTTTTCCCGACGGAAACTCATGCAACCATTGCCGCCGTCGCCAGCCTTTACTCGAATCGATACTTCATCAACAAACTTCATGACACACGCCTCTCGCCGTACGGACGAGCCAAAAAAACAAGACATAAGACTCTTGCAAAAATGAGCGCAGCGACCTGAAAACACGCCCCAACCGCAGCGCCGACAGCCCATACAAACAGTTTTGCAAGAGACTCACCCCACAAACGAAAAAGCCCCGTCGCAAGACAGGGCTTTTCCAGCGGTCTCGCAATTAAGCTGCGATAACGCTTACGTAACGACGACCGAAGGCGCCTTTTACTTCGAACTTGATCACGCCTTCGACTTTAGCGAAGAGGGTGTGATCCTTGCCCATGCCAACGCCGTAGCCAGCGTGGAATTGGGTGCCGCGCTGACGCACGATGATGTTGCCCGCTTTGATAGCCTGGCCGCCATACATCTTCACGCCAAGGCGTTTGGCTTCTGAGTCGCGACCGTTACGGGTACTACCACCAGCTTTTTTGTGTGCCATGAGTTCAATTCTCCTAGTGAGGAATTAGGCTGGAATTAAGCCTGAATACCGGTGATTTTGATCTCGGTGTACCACTGGCGGTGGCCCATACGCTTCATGTGGTGCTTACGACGACGGAACTTGATGATGCGGACTTTATCGTGACGACCTTGGGAGATCACTTCAGCCACAACGGTAGCGCCAGCAACGACTGGAGCGCCGATATTCACGTCGTCGCCATTGGCGACCAACAGAACGCGATCAAAAGTCACGGATTCGCCGGTAGCGATTTCCAGTTTTTCGATCTTCAGGTATTCACCTGGGGCGACCTTGTATTGCTTGCCACCAGTAACAATTACTGCGTACGACATGGTATTTCTCCGATAATCCTGCTCACCCAGCGCTTTATAAGAAGAGGTATTGGCTGGCATGGCTGCATGGGCTGGAAGGCCCGGATGCAATTGCGTAAGGCAGGTGCTGCCCAGGAAGTTCAGGGTGCGCGATTGTACGCAAGCCGGTCGAGCCTTGCAAGTGGCCGTCTATCGCGCCTTGACAGGCCTGGACGTGGGTCCTAGCATGCCGCGCAACCCTTCTGGAGCGCCTGTCGCTGATGCAACCCCAAGCTTTCTACCGCGCTGTGGCGGACGATTTTAGCGCCGTCGACGGTATCATCAAGAAGCAGCTGACTTCCCGAGTGCCGCTGGTATCTAAAATCGGCGACTACATCACTTCGGCCGGGGGCAAGCGCCTGCGTCCTCTGTTGGTGCTTTTGTGCGGCAAGGCCCTGGGTCGCGAAGGCGACGACATGCGCCTGCTGGCCGCCACCATCGAATTTTTGCACACCGCGACGCTGCTGCATGACGACGTGGTCGACATGTCCGGCATGCGCCGTGGCCGCTCGACTGCCAACGCGATGTGGGGCAACGCCCCAAGCGTACTGGTCGGCGATTTCCTGTATTCGCGCTCGTTCGAAATGATGGTCGAACTGGGCTCGATGCCGGTGATGAAGATTCTGTCCCAGGCCACGCGCATCATCGCCGAAGGCGAAGTGTTGCAGTTGTCCAAGGTCCGCGACGCCAGCACCACTGAAGAAACCTATATGGAAGTCATCCGCGGCAAGACCGCGATGCTCTTCGAAGCCTCGACTCACAGCGCCGCCGCCCTGGCCGGCGCCACCGCCGAGCAGAGCGAAGCCCTGCGCACCTTCGGCGATCACTTGGGCGTGGCGTTCCAACTGGTAGACGACCTGCTGGACTACAAGGGCGACGCCGACACCCTGGGCAAGAACGTCGGTGACGACCTGGCCGAAGGCAAGCCAACCCTGCCGCTGATCTACACCATGCGCGAAGGCACGCCGGAACAGGCCGCGCTGGTCCGCCAGGCGATCCAGAAAGGCGGGATCGAAGATCTGGAAAGCATTCGTGCGGCGGTTGAAGCCTCCGGCTCGCTGGACTACACCGCCACCCTGGCCCGGGACTACGTTGCCCGTGCGATCAAGTGCCTTGACGCCCTGCCGGCCAGCGAATACCGCGACGCGCTGGTGGAACTGAGCGAGTTTGCGGTTGCCCGCACCCATTGATTGCATGAAAACGGCGAGCTTTAGTGGCGAGGGAGCTTGCTCCCGCTCGGCGGCGCAGCCGGCGTAAAACCGGCTGACGCGATCCGCCTGAATGATCGCAGCAATCCAATCGGGGCTGCTTCGCAACCCAGCGGGAGCAAGCTCCCTTGCCACAAAAGCCCCATATCACCCTCCTTGCGACAAAACCCTATACAATGTGCGCCCTTTTGACCTCCTGATACCCAAGGAACCTTAGTGAGCACGTTGCCTCCCTGCCCGAAATGCAATTCCGAATACACCTATGAAGACGGTACTCAACTGGTCTGCCCGGAGTGTGCCCACGAATGGTCCGCCAGCGGCGAAGCTGAAGCGCCGTCCGACGATACGGTGAAAAAAGATTCGGTCGGCAACGTCCTGCAGGACGGCGATACCATCACCGTGATCAAGGACCTCAAGGTCAAGGGCACTTCGCTGGTGGTCAAGGTCGGCACCAAGGTGAAGAATATCCGCCTGTGCGATGGCGACCACGACATCGACTGCAAGATCGACGGCATCGGCCCGATGAAGCTCAAATCCGAGTTCGTCAGAAAGGTCTGAACCTGTCACACGCCCATCCCGCGTCACGCGCGGGATGCTGCTTGGCCCCCTCCGTTTCGCCAGGCCCGCCAGTTGCGGATGACCTGAGCCATCCCAACCCATCGTCAGAAAAACCAGCGTTGCGCCAATAGAGACTTGCTATTTAGCGAATAAGAATTATTCTCATCGAACCCCATCAAGGAGATGAGAACCATGACTTATTTGATCGATGCCTGGCTGGACCGCCCACATCCCTACCTCAGGATCCTGCATCGGGAAACCGGCGAAGTCTGTGCGGTGCTTGAAGAAGAAGCCTTGAACGAGCTGCAGGACCAAGGCGACCTGGACCTCAACAGCCTCAATTCCAGTGAGCCGCTGGTGCTCAAGGAGCTGGTGCGTAACCTGTTCCTGTTCTGCTACGCCCGGGCGTTGCGCCCGACCGGTGATTTCAGTGGCAGGTTCCATGGATGAAGCAGCAAACCCTGTGGGAGCGAGCCGGCTCGCGAAGACGGTAGGTCAGTCGATATCAATGTTCGATGACACACCGCTTCGCAAGCAGGCTCGCTCCCACAAAAGGCAGTTGCCTTACAGAACGTCCAACAGCTCGACGTCAAACACCAGCACGCTGTGCGGTGGAATGCTGCCAACGCCCTGGGCGCCGTAGGCCAGTTCGCTCGGCACGTACAGGCGCCATTTGCTGCCGGCGTTCATCAGTTGCAGCGCTTCGGTCCAGCCCGGGATCACGCCACCTACCGGGAATTCGGCTGGCTGGCCACGATCGTAGGAGCTGTCGAACACAGTGCCGTCGATCAGGGTGCCATGGTAGTGAGTACGCACCTGGTCTTCGCGAGTCGGCTTGGCGCCTTCGCCCTGGGTCAGCACTTCGAACTGCAGGCCGGACGCCAGGGTGGTGATGCCTTCGCGCTTGGCGTTTTCGGCCAGGAATGCACGGCCTTCGCCAGCAGCGGCTTCAGCCTTGGCGGCAGCTTCGGCCTGCATGATTTCGCGGATCACCTTGAAGCTTGCGGACATCTCGTCCTGGCCCACGCGGCTCGGCTTGCCGGCGAAAGCGTCGGTCAGGCCGGCGAGGATCGCGTCCAGGCTGACGCCCGGCGGCGGGTTGTCGCGCAGTTGGTCGCCCAACTGACGGCCGATGCCGTAGCTGACGCGGGTTTCGTCGGTGGACAGGTTAACTTCGGACATGATGCTGCTCCGCTGTGCGGACGGCTCGGGAACGTGCCGTGCGTGACACAGCGCCTCCCGGAGCGCCCGGAACCAAAAGGGCGAGCAGACTAGCACAGATGCCGCCGCCCGTGACGAACCTCAATGCTTGGTCAGTTTGTCCAGATAGCCCATGGCGAATGCCGAGACCACGAACGTCATGTGGATGATCACGTACCACATCAGGTGCTCGGGATCGACGTTCTTGGCGTCCATGAAAATACGCAGCAAGTGGATGGACGAAATGGCAACGATCGACGCCGCGACTTTCATCTTCAGCGACGAGGAATCCATGGTGCCCAGCCAGTTGAGCTTTTCCTTGTCGGAGTCGATGTCCAGTTGCGAGACGAAGTTCTCGTAGCCGGAAATCATCACCATCACCAGCAGGCCGCCTACCAGCGCCATGTCGATCAGCGACAACAGCACCAGGATCAGCTCGGACTCGGCCATGGCAAATACGTTGGGAATGATATGAAAGACTTCCTGGAAGAATTTCAGTGCCAGGGCCAGCAAGCCCAGGGACAGCCCGAAGTAGATCGGCGCCAGTAGCCAACGGGAGGCATACATTGCATTTTCGATAAAGCGTTCCATTGAGTCTCACACCTGGGCTGAAAAATCGCGGCGAGTATATCAGCCACGACCCGCCCCACAAACGCCGCCCCCTTCCTGGGGCCCGACGCTTGTGTCAAGACTTTACCGCGCAGAAGGCTCAATGCAGCGGGCGATATTCGACGCCGCCGACGTTGCGACACCGGCCTCCGTTGATTTCCCGTAGCTGTGCCTGCATGTGCAGCGACCAGATCTGCGGATCATCAGCCAGCTCATAACCGTGCAATGTCAGGTTCTGGACGATGGTGTCGAGGAGGGTTTCAGCGGCAGTCGGGCCAGGGAACGGCCCTTGGGCCTTGATCGCGGTAGGTTGCTCGCCGGCCATTCCGGCGGCGAACAGTACAGTCCACATGCCGGTGTCGCCAGCGAGCGGACGAACGGCGCATTCGATACGGGTCACCAGACCCAGGCAGTGGCGAGTAAGACAAAGGTTGCGCGACATGGCGGCGCCCCTCGGTAGATCCGGTATTCAGCCTGGGAAGGCTGTTTCGATCCAATGATGGCTCTCGTTATCCTTGAACTGAGGATAGGAGAAAAGTTCCGGCCGCAAGGGATTTCGAGACCAGAATGCGCTGAGCGGTCATAGTGTGAATATTGACGCCAAACTGGTGACGCAACACCCAGATTGACCAAACAATGTGGGAGCGAGCCTGCTCGCGAAGACGGTGTGTCAGCCAACAACAATACTGGCCGACAGTCCGCTTTCGCGAGCAGGCTCGCTCCCACAAGGGTACCTGCGACACTCAGGAAAACATCAGGCCGGCTTCGCCTCCGCCAGGGCCTGCTGGGCCATTTCCTTTTCCGCTTCCTTGATGTCGTCTTCGCTGATCATTTCCGCGATCACCCGCAGCCGCTCCACCACGCGAGCGTTGACGCTGCCCTCCGGGAACTCGCCATTTTCATCCGGCTCACCGGCAGGCTCGCCCACCAGCAGGCTCAATGCCTCGTCGGCCTGGCGCACGGCATAGACGTGGAACTGCCCCGCTCGCACCGCGGCCAGCACCTTCTCGTCGAGCATCAGGGTCGCAACGTTGGCCTGGGGGATGATCGCACCCTGCTCTCCCGTCAGCCCGCGGGCTTCGCAGAGGCGGAAGAACCCTTCGATCTTCTCGTTGACCCCGCCGACCGCCTGCACTTCGCCGAACTGGTTGATCGAACCGGTGATGGCGAAGCACTGCTTCAACGGCGTCTTCGACAGGGCCGAGATCAACGTGCAAGCCTCGCCCAGGGAGGCGCTGTCACCGTCCACATAACCGTAGGATTGCTCCAGGGCGATGCTGGCCGAAATCGCCAGGGGGAACTCCTGGGCATAACGGCTGCCCAGGTACCCGGTAAGGATCATCACACCCTTGGAGTGGATCGGCTGGCCGAGGTTGACCTCACGCTCGATGTCGACGATACCGCTGCCGCCGGGGTACACCGTGGCGGAAATCCGCGCCGGCACGCCAAACGCCGAATCCCCCACTTCCAGCACGGTCAGCCCGTTGCACTTGCCCACGGCCGCGCCGTCGGTATCGATCAGGATGATCCCGGCCAGCATGTCGTCGAGGATCCGCGCCGAAACCCGTCCGGTGCGAGTCGCCTTGGCCTTGAGGGCGCGCTCGATGTGGCCGGCATCGGTCATGTCATCGCCGGCCAACTGCCGGATGAAGTCCGCTTCGCTGACCAATTGGAACAGATCACCGATCCGCGCCGACAGGCGCCCCTGGTGCTCCGCCAGGCGCGCGCTGTAAGTGGCCAGGCGCGCCACCGCATCGGCGGTCAGCGGGGCCATGCCCTCCTCCGAGGTTCGGGTCTTGAGCAACTGGGCAAACTGTTCCAGGCTCTCGTCGCCCATCGGGATGTCTTCGTCGAAGTCCACCAGCACGCGAAACATTTCCTGGAAGTCCGAATCCAGGTCCTGCAACGCGTAGTAAAGCTGGCGGGCGCCGATGATCACCACCTTGACCTGCAACGGAATATGTTGCGGCGTCAGGGTGACCGTCGCCAGCCGCCCCAGCTCACCCAACGGCGACTCCATCTTCAGCTTGCGCGATTGCAGGGCGCGCTTGAGCGCATCCCACACGAACGGCTCGCCAAGCATCTTTTCCGCCTCAAGAATCAGGAACCCGCCGTTGGCTCGGTGCAAGGCACCCGGGCGCAACTGCCGATACGTGGTGTAGAGCGCGCCCTGATCAGTGCTGTACTCGATGCGCCCGAACAGGTTGTCGTAGGTCGGGTGCGGTTCGAACACCACCGGCGCGCCACCGCTCGCCGGATGCCCGACCACCAGGCTCGGCGCGTATTGCTCCTCGAGCAATTTGCGGGCGACGGCGTCGGTCTTGCTGTCGTCGACCAATTGCTCGACCACGGTCTTGAGCAGGTAGACCTGCATGGCCTGCAGGTAGCCGCAGACGGCGGCATTCTCGGCGTATTTTTCCGAGAGCGGCGCGAGCAACGGCTGCAAGGCCAGGGTGATGGTTTCTTCGTTGAGCTGGCGCAGCTGGTTGTTGGATTCGCGTTTCCACTGCGGCAGGCTGGCGAGCTCTTCGTTCAGACGCTCCTCCAGACTGGAAATGTCCTCATGGAAGCGCTCGCGATCGGCCTCCGGCAACTGGGCGAACTCCGCTTCATCCAGGGCCTTGCCTTCGCTCATCGGCGTGAAGGCGATGTTGCTGCTGTCACGGTACAGCGCGACATCCTTTTCCAACGCCAGGCGCTCGATCACATCGAGGGCGCGGTCGTAGCGCTGATTGAAGGCGCGGTCGATCGCGCTTTTTTTCTGTTGGTAGGATGGATGCTCGAACACCGCCGGGAAAGTCGCCAGCAGATTGTCGATCAGGCCATTGATGTCGGCGATGAAAGCCCCGGCCGTGCCCGACGGCAATTCCAGGGCACGCGGTTCGCGAGGCTCGTCGAAGTTATTGACGTAGACCCAGTCCGCCGGGGTCTGCATGCGCTTGCCCTCGGCCTTGAGGTAGCGTTTGACGAACGAGAACCGACCGGTGCCGGGCTCGCCCATGACAAAGACGTTGTAACCGGGGCGTGGCATCGCCACACCGAACTGCAAGGCTTCGACCGCGCGTTCCTGGCCAAGCACACCGCGAAAGGGCTCCAGATCATTGGTGGTAGAGAAGCTGAACTGTTCAGCGGAAAACGGACGGGTCAGCGCTTCGGGCGCTAGACGCAAGCTGGCAGCAACAGGATCAGGCATCGGGCTTCCTTACATCAGGCGGGGCAGATAGCGGCATTCTGGCGCTGCCCATGCCTGACTGGCAAGGAGCGCCTCAGGCCGAAGCATAGTCGACGGCCCCACCACCGGCAGAAGCCCGTAAACAGGTGATTTCAAATAATGTTTTTGCAAAATGTCACGGAACCCTCGGAACGTGCCTAAACTCCAAACTGCGCGGCTGGAACAATAACCGGCCCACTGGCTGCTGTAGTGGCCAGACCCTGTCCATTGGTATGCACATAAAGAGAACATAGCTATGAAACGGATTCTTCTCGGTACTCTCTTCACCGCTGTATCCATCAACGCCATGGCTCAGGCCCCGGGCGGCCCGGATTGCGGTTGGGGCAACATGCTGTTCGAAGGCCAGCGTGGCACCCCGGCGCACTTCCTCGCATCCACCACCAACGGCACCTCCGGCAACGCCACCTTCGGCATGACCTCCGGCACCAACGGCTGCTCGACCAACGCGGCACTGACCTACGGTGGCAAGTCCTGGCTGGCCATGAATGGCATGATGAACGAGCTGTCCGAAGACATGGCCAAGGGTCAGGGTGAAGCACTGACCACCTACGCCGTGGTACTGGGCGTGGCGCCGGAAGACCGCGCGCACTTCTCCGCTGTGACTCACGAGCACTTCCAGCAGATCTTCAGCAAGGCTGACGTGACCGCCGAAGACGTGCATACCAACACCCTGGCCGTGCTGAAAAACGACCCTCGCCTGGCCAAGTACGCTACTCAAGCTTAAGCTCGATATCACTCGCTCCTTTCGGGGAGCGGGTTTTTTCTTTTTGGGGCCCCTTCGGTCTTTATTTTTCGACTTTCCAAGTAGCCGACTATGCTCAAACGCCTTGCCTGGCTGGCGCTCTGTGTGTGCGCCCCGCTGTCCGCCGCGCCTCATGTCGATCCTCAACGTTTGCAGCAACTGGCCAATGACCGCTTCTGGATTTCCCTGGGTCACTACGAAACGGCCAAGCTCGGTGGCTGGCGCAGCTATGTCAGCGATCGCAAGTTTTTCCTCGCACCCGACGGCAATGAACATCCCGACCGTGAGCTGACCGCCACGTTGCAAGCCTTGTACGGCCCGGCCAGTGCCGGCCAGCAACATGCCCAGTGCGTGTACCCGGCGCGAACGCGCTGGCTCAAGGCGCAGCTCAACCTGACGGACCTGCCGGCGGTCAATTGCAGCGAATTCACTCAGTGGTTCAAGGACGTATCGCCCCACAGCGCGGTGATGATTTTCCCCGCCGCGTACCTGAACAGTCCTTCCTCGATGTTCGGCCATACCTTGCTGCGCATCGACCAGGCCGACGTGCAAAGCGACAAGACCGCCCTGCTCAGCTACGCAATCAACTTCGGCGCCTACATCGAGGGCTCCGACAACAGCCTGCTCTACGCCTGGAAGGGCTTGATGGGCGGCTATCCCGGTCTGTTCGCCCTGGTGCCGTACCAGGAAAAACTCTCCGAGTACCGTAGCCTGGAGAACCGCGACCTGTGGGAATACCGCCTCAACCTGAGCCAGGCGGAAACCGAACGCATGGTCGAGCATGTGTGGGAACTCAAGCAGATCCAGTTCGACTACTTCTTCTTTGATGAAAACTGCTCCTACCGCCTCCTCGAACTGCTGCAGGTGGCGCGTCCGAGCCTGCGCCTGACCGAGCAGTTCCCGCTGACGGCGATCCCCACCGACACTGTGAAGGCAGTGAAGGAAGCCGGACTGGTGGAAAGCACCCAGTACCGGCCGTCCCGCGAGCGAGAGCTGCTCAGCCGCGCCGAGCCGCTCAGCGACGACGAGCAGCAATGGGTACAGAAAGTCAGCGCCGACCAGCAGCAACTGCAAGCGCCGGCATTCAAGGCGCTGCCGCGTCAGCGCCAGGCCCTGATCATCGATGCGGCCTATCGCCTGGAGCGCTATCGCGCCAACGGCCAGGAACGCGACCCACAGCGGGCCCAGCGCAGCTTCGAACTGCTGCGGGCGATCAACCGCAATCCCGCGCCGGAACTGGACATCCCGCAACCCGGCCTGCCCGAGGATGGCCATGAATCGCGCACCTGGCAGGCTGGCCTGGGTACGCGAGGCGATCGTGCGTTCGGTGAATACGGCTTGCGCATGGCCTATCACGACCTCAACGACAATGCCGAGAGTTTCCCGCTCGGCGCACAGATCGAGATCCTGCAATTGAAGCTGCGCCAGTACGAAGGCAACGATTGGCAGCTACAACAACTGGACCTGGCGACCATTCGTTCACTGACCCCGCGCAATGAGTTGCTACAGCCGCTGTCCTGGCAGGTTACCGGTGGCCTGGAGCGGGTGCCTGGCAAACACGACGATGAAACCCTGGTCAGCCACGTCAACGGCGGCGCCGGTGGTACCTGGGCCTTGGGTGAGGATGTGCTGGGCTTTGCCCTGGGCACGGTGCGGGTCGAGCACAATAACGACTTCGCCCAGTTCATCGCCCCGGCCGCCGGCTTCAACAGCGGCGTGCTGTGGAAAAACCCACTGGGCAACCTGAGCCTCGAAGCCAAGGGCGATTACTTCGTCAACGGCGAAGTGCGCCGTAGCGTGAGCCTGAATCAGCAGTGGGAATTGTCGCGCAACCTCGGTCTGCGCCTGAGCGCCCAGCGCGAATTCAGCCAATTGGCTTCGCCGGAAACCGAGGTGATGCTCGAAGTGAAGTGGTACCACTACTGAACGAACGGAATGATCACCGCGCTTTCACGCCTTTCTGACGAATCCGCTTCTAGACTTGCCTTACAAGTGGCTCCGGCAGGCAGGCAGAACATGAGGCGCGCGGCAGTGGTACTGGGTGTGTTGATGTTGCTCGGTGGCTGCGAAACCACCCACGAGGATCTGATCGCCCGAGGTTATCCACCGGCCTTCGCCGATGGCTTCGATGACGGTTGCAGCAGTGGCCGGCAAGCGGCCGGCGTGATTACTGGCCAATTCAGGAAAGACGTGCCGCGTTATCTCAAGGACGCCCACTACGCCGAAGGCTGGAGCGATGGCTTTCGGCAGTGCCAGGCCATGCGCGAGAGCGAAGAGCGTGACGCTTACCGCGAGCGCCATTGGGACGACCGCGAGCGGGCCTGGCAACAGGAGAAAGATCGGGACGCCGCCAGGGCTTATCGCTCGCCGTGAGTCGCGTACAGACATTCGTCGAAACCAAAACCCTGCGACCATGGCCCAAACTCCAATAGAGGAGAATGCCATGAGTCGCGCCTTCGTCAACGAAGACAACGCCGCCGCCCAGGCCGATCAACCGGTCGAGCGCCAGGTCAGCCCGCAACCCAATTACGTCACGCCCGCCGGGCTTGCCCAGCTACAGGCGCGAGTCGCCGAGTTGCAAGCACTGCACAGCCAACAGACAGCCCAAGGCGAGCAGGCGGACAAGCAGCGTATCGCCGACCTCGAACGGGACCTGCGCTATTTCAATCAGCGGCTGCAAAGCGCGCAGGTCGTCACCTTGAGCAAATGTGATCAGGTGCGCATCGGACATTGGGTGACATTCGCCGATGAGCACGACCAGGCGCAACGAGTGCGACTGGTCGGTGAAGACCAGGCCGATGCCGCCAATGGATTGATCAATTGGGGCTCGCCGCTGGGGCGGGCCTTGCTGGGGGCGAAGATCGGGGATGAGGTGGTGTGGAAGCGGCCGGTGGGGGATGTGGCGATCGAGGTGCTGGAAATAGAGCTTGGGTGATGTCGCTCCCACAGGGTTCGATGTCAGCCAGATATCTTGCGGCAAACCTAAAACCAATGTGGGAGCGAGCCCGCTCGCGAAAGCGGTGGGTCAGTCAATTATCTTTCAACTGATCTGACGCCTTCGCGAGCGGGCTCGCTCCCACAGGATTCGATGTCAGCCAGGTATCTTGCGGCAAACCCAAAACCAATGTGGGAGCGAGCCTGCTCGCGATGGCGGTGGGTCAGTCAATTATCTTTCAACTGATCTGACGCCTTCGCGAGCGGGCTCGCTCCCACAGGGTTCGATGTCAGCCAGATATCTTGCGCCCCCCCAAAAAACAATGTGGGAGCGAGCCTGCTCGCGAAAGCGGTGGGTCAGTCAATTATCTTTCAACTGATCCGACGCCTTCGCGAGCAGGCTCGCTCCCACAGGATTCGATGTCAGCCAGATATCTTGCGGCACCCCCAAAACAATGTGGGAGCGAGCTTGCTCGCGATGACGGTGGGTCAGTCAATTATCTTTCAACTGATCCGACGCCTTCGCGAGCAGGCTCGCTCCCACAGGATTCGATGTCAGCCAGATATCTTGCGCCCCCCCAAAAAACAATGTGGGAGCGAGCCTGCTCGCGAAAGCGGTGGGTCAGTCAATTATCTTTCAACTGATCCAACGCCTTCGCGAGCAGGCTCGCTCCCACAGGATTCGATGTCGCCCAGATATCTTGCGGCAACCCCAAAACAATGTGGGAGCGAGCTTGCTCGCGAAAGCGGTGGGTCAGTCAATTATCTTTCAACTGATCCGACGCCTTCGCGAGCGGGCTCGCTCCCACAGGGCTACTGCTTAGCCGGGCGAATCAAGCCAGCTTCTTGTGCCGTACACGATGCGGCTGGGCAGCGGCTTCGCCGAGGCGCTTCTTGCGATCGGCTTCGTACTCGGTGTAGTTGCCTTCGAAGAACACCGCTTGCGAGTCGTCTTCGTACGCCAGGATGTGCGTCGCGACGCGGTCAAGGAACCACCGGTCGTGGGAGATCACAATGGCCGCGCCCGGGAAGTCCAGCAGGGCCTCTTCCAGGGAACGCAGGGTTTCGACGTCGAGGTCGTTGGACGGTTCGTCGAGCAGCAGGACGTTGCCACCCTCCTTCAAGGTCAACGCCAGGTGCAAGCGACCACGCTCACCACCGGACAGGTCCTTGACGAATTTCTGCTGATCGCCACCCTTGAAGTTGAAGCGCCCCACGTAGGTACGCGACGGAATTTCGTAGCTGCCGATGCGGATCTGGTCAGAGCCGTCGGAGATCTGCTGGAACACCGTCTTGCTGCCGTCCAGGTCCTCGCGGCTCTGGTCGACGCAGGCCAACTGCACGGTTTCACCGATTTCGATGGTGCCCGAATCCGGCGTTTCCTTGCCCATCAGCATGCGGAACAGCGTGGACTTACCTGCGCCGTTACCACCGATCACGCCGACGATGGCGCCCTTGGGCATGGAGAACGACAGGTTGTCGATCAACACGCGATCACCGTAGCCCTTGGTGACGTTCTTGAACTCGATGACCTTGTCACCCAGGCGTGGGCCGGCCGGGATGTAGATCTCGTTGGTTTCGCTGCGCTTCTGGAATTCCTGGGACTGCATTTCCTCGAAGCGTTGCAGACGCGCCTTGGATTTGGACTGACGAGCCTTGGCGCCTTTGCGCACCCACTCCAGTTCTTCCTTCATGGCTTTTTCATGCGCCGATTGCTGCTTGGACTCCTGGGCCAGACGATCGGATTTGGCCTCCAGCCAGCCCGAATAGTTGCCTTCGTATGGAATGCCTGCGCCACGGTCGAGCTCCAGGATCCAGCCGGCAACGTTGTCCAGGAAGTACCGGTCGTGCGTGATCGCAACCACGGTGCCGGGGAAATCGTGCAGGAAGTGTTCGAGCCAGGCGACGGAATCGGCGTCCAGGTGGTTGGTCGGTTCGTCGAGCAGCAGCATGTCCGGGGCGGACAGCAGCAAGCGGCACAGCGCCACGCGGCGCTTTTCACCGCCGGACAGGTGCTCGACCTTGGCGTCCCAGGCCGGCAGGCGCAGTGCATCGGCGGCGACTTCCAGCTGACGGTCCAGGTTGTGGCCATCGCTGGCCTGCAGGATCGCTTCGAGCTTGGCCTGCTCGGCGGCCAGCTTGTCGAAATCGGCGTCCGGATCGGCGTAGGCGGCATAGACCTCGTCCAGGCGCGCCTGGGCGTCCTTGATCACGCTGACCGCTTCCTCGACCACTTCGCGAACGGTCTTGGTCGGATCCAGCTGAGGTTCCTGCGGCAGGTAGCCGATGTTCAGGTCAGGCATCGGACGGGCTTCGCCGTCGAATTCGTTGTCGACGCCAGCCATGATTTTCAGCAGCGTGGACTTGCCCGAACCGTTGAGGCCCAGCACGCCGATCTTGGCGCCGGGGAAAAATGACAGCGAAATGTTTTTCAGGATTTCCCGCTTCGGCGGAACAACTTTGCTCAGCCGATGCATGGTGAAGACGTATTGAGCCATGGTGAACCTAGCGTCAGTGAGAGGTGAAAAGAACGAGCCAGGCCATGCGCGGCGCGGGCACTTGATGTTGATCAATGCCTGCGGGCCGATTGAGCCTGGGAATCTGGAGCCGGAGCGCTCTTGTTTGACCGGCAAAGCTACCTCAACCGTCGGTCAAGGTCCAGCCGCCCAGGGCTGGCACTTTGCCACAAGTCAAGGCATGCTAGCCGCCCTTCGGGCGTCCGGCTTATAGTGCACGTCGCGCCAGTCCAGCAAACTGCAGGATTACAGCTTGTCCAACGTCACTCCGTCCCCGTCCCCGCGCGCCGCCCCTGCTGTGCCTGGCGTGCCCCTGCGCGGGACATTGAAGGGCGCGCTGGCCTCGCTGGTGCTGTTGCTGCTGGGCCTGCTTTTCTGGCAATTGCTCGACCAACTGCGCGAAACCCAGCAGCAACAGCGCCAATACACCATCGACTACACCGCCGACCTGGCCGCGCAAGTCAGCCTGAACATGGCGTTGAATGCGCAGATTGCACTCAATCTGCTACCGATCGTCGAACAACCGCAAAGCGCCGACGAACAACAGGCGCTGCTGCGCAAACTCCAGCAATCGTTGCCCGAATTACGCAGCCTGGCACTGCTGAGCCCTTCCGGCCGGGTGCTCAGCGACAGCGACGCTACCAGCGAGGATGCCGGCTACCTGGCCGAACTGGTACGGCGCAGTCATGCCCAGGCGCATTATTTCAGTAATGCCGAGGACGGTTCCGTGGTGCACCTGCTCTTGCATCAGGCCAGCGGCAGTAGTCGCGGTTATTGGGCGTTGCGCCTGACCCCGAGTTTTTTTGCGACATTGACCAAACAGGCCGATACCGGGCTGCGCCCGCTGTGGCTGGTGGAGAACCGGCTCAACCAGCAAATCGTCAGCCGTGACGAGGCCCCGCCCGCGCTCAACCCGACCCGATTGACCGAGCAAGACCTGAGCAACACCGTGTTGACCGTGCCCCTGAGCAGCAGTGACTGGCAGCTGCGCGGGTTGTTCGATCGCAGCCAGGTGTTTGAACAGTTGCTGCCCGCGTTCATCGGCAAATGCCTGCTGGGCCTGGCGTTTTCGCTGCTGCCGGTGATCGCGCTGCTGAACATGCGTCGCCGCCAGCGTCAGTTGCATGAGGGGCGCCGCCGCTACCAGGACATTTTCGAGGGCACCGGCGTGGCCCTCTGTGTACTTGACCTGTCCGGGCTCAAGGGCTTTTTTGCCAGGGCCGGCCTGCATGATGGCGAGCAGTTGCGCGCCTGGCTGCAGGTCCCCCAGCAGCTCGAGCAGTTACAGCAGCAAGTGCACGTCACCGAAGTCAACCAGATGGCCTTGAAGCTGCTCAATGTCGACTCCTGCGAACAGGCCTGGCAACTGCTGGTGGGCAACGCGGCAAAAGACAACAACCCGGTTGGCTCGAAACTGCTCGAAGCGCTGCTTGACCAGCACAAACAACTGGAACTGGAAATCAGGCTCCAGGACGCCCATGGTCGTGACCAGCATTTGTGGCTGGTGTTGCGCCTGCCGGAAACACAGGACGACTATAACGCCGTCATCCTGAGCATCAGCGATATCACCAGCCGCAAGCTGATCGAATTGTCGCTGCTTGAGCGCGAAGGCTTCTGGTCCGACGTGGTGCGCACCGTCCCGGATCATCTTTACGTACAGGACGTCATCAGCCAGCGGATGATCTTCAGCAACCACCACCTGGGCCAGACGCTCGGCTACGACCGTACCGAGTTGCACCAGATGGGCGAATATTTCTGGGAAATCCTGCTGCACAGTGACGATGCCGATCATTACCACCATCTGCGCCAGGAACAGCGCCGCGGCGGTTACACGCAACTGCTGCAATGCCAGTTACGCTTTCGCCATCGCAACGGCAAATGGCGACGTTTCGAGGTCCGTGAACAGGCTCTGGCCCGGGACCGCCATAATCAGGTCACGCGGATCATCGGCGTGGCCAAGGACATCACCGAGCAGATCGAAGCCAGCGAATCGTTGCGCGACAGCGAGCAGCGCTACCGGATGCTCGCCGAAAGCATCAGCGACGTGATTTTCTCCACCGACAGCAAGCTCTCGCTCAACTATGTCAGCCCGTCGGTCCAGGCAGTGCTGGGCTACACCGCCGACTGGATCTTCCAGCATGGCTGGCAGTCGACCATCGCCAATCCGCAACAACTGACCGGCATCTACAGCCTGATGGACCGGGTCAGCAAGGCCCTCGACAAGCCTGGCCAACTGGCCGAGCTGCGCAACCAGTTGCAGACCCAACTGTTCCTGTTCGACTGCCTGCGTGCCGACGGGCGCAAGATTCCCATCGAGCTGCGGCTGGTGCTGGTGTGGGACGACAACGGCGCGTTCGAGGGGGTATTGGGCGTCGGCCGCGACATCAGCCAGCAGCGCCGAGCGGAAAAAGACCTGCGCATGGCCGCGACGGTATTCGAGCATTCGACCTCGGCGATCCTGATCACCGACCCGGCCGGCTACATTGTCCAGGCCAACGAAGCCTTCAGCCGCGTCAGCGGCTATGCGGTGTCGCAGGTGCTGGACCAGTTGCCCAACATGCTGACCGTGGACGAGCAGCAGGAAGCCCACCTGCGCTACGTACTCAAGCAGCTGCAACAGCACAGCACCTGGGAAGGCGAAGTCTGGCTCAAGCGCCGCAACGGCGAGCACTATCCGGCCTGGGTCGGCATTACCGCGGTGCTCGACGACGAAGGCGACCTCGCCAGCTACGTGTGCTTCTTCAGCGACATCAGCGAGCGCAAGGCCAGCGAGCAGCGCATCCACCGCCTGGCTTACTACGACGCCCTGACCCACCTGCCCAACCGCACGCTGTTCCAGGACCGCCTGCATACCGCGCTGCAATCGGCGGAACGGCAGAAGAGCTGGGTGGTGCTGATGTTCCTCGACCTGGACCGCTTCAAGCCGATCAACGATTCCCTCGGCCACGCCGCCGGCGACCGGATGCTCAAGGAAATGGCCACGCGACTGCTTGGCTGCGTGGCCGATGACGACACGGTGGCGCGCATGGGCGGCGACGAGTTCACCCTGTTGCTGCAACCGCGCGCAAGCCGCGAAATGGCGCTCAACCGGGCGATTACCGTGGCCGAGCAGATCCTTGCCAGCCTGGTCCGGCCGTTTGTGCTCGAAGGCCGGGAGTTCTTCGTCACCGCCAGTATCGGTATCGCCCTGAGTCCACAGGACGGCAACGAGCTGAGCCAACTGATGAAAAACGCCGACACCGCCATGTACCACGCCAAAGAGCGCGGCAAGAACAACTTCCAGTTCTACCAGGCCGACATGAACGCCAGCGCCCTGGAGCGCCTGGAGCTGGAAAGCGACTTGCGCCATGCGCTGGAACAGAACGAGTTCGTCCTGTATTACCAGCCACAGTTCAGCGGCGACGGCAAGCGCTTGACCGGGACCGAGGCCTTGCTGCGCTGGCGCCATCCGCGACGCGGGCTGGTGCCGCCAGGGGACTTCATCCCGGTGCTCGAAGAACTCGGGCTGGTGGTGGACGTCGGCGACTGGGTCATCAGCGAGGCCTGTCGCCAGCTCAAGACCTGGCACCAGGCCAAGGTCCGGGTGCCGAAGGTCTCGGTCAACATTTCCGCCCGGCAGTTCTCCGACGGCCAACTCGGCACGCGCATCGCCAATATCCTGCGCAGCACCGGCCTGCCGCCGGCTTGCCTGGAACTGGAGCTGACGGAGAGCATTCTGATGCGCGAAGTCAGCGAGGCGATGCAGATCCTGGCCGGCTTGAAGAATCTGGGCCTGAGCATCGCGGTCGATGACTTCGGCACCGGTTATTCATCGCTCAACTACCTCAAGCAATTCCCCATCGACGTGCTGAAGATCGACCGTACTTTCGTCGACGGCCTGCCGTCCGGCGAGCAGGATGCACAGATCGCCCGGGCAATCATCGCCATGGCCCATAGTCTCAACCTGGCGGTCATCGCCGAGGGTGTCGAGACGCACGAGCAACTGGATTTCCTCCGTGAACATGGCTGCGACGAGGTCCAGGGCTACCTGTTCGGCCGCCCGATGCCGGCCAACCGGTTTGAAGCGCAGTTCAGCAATGATGCGCTGTTCATGCTCGACTGAAATCTCTGCTGCCTGGACTGGCCCCATCGCGAGCAAGCTCGCTCCCACAGGGTTATGTGTACGCAGATCCGGTGTGGGAGCGAGCTTGCTCGCGATGGGGCCAGCCAGGACGACACAGAGCCCCCATGAAACCCATTCGTCCAGGACATGACGTCCTTTCATATGCCTTCCAAAACCGGTTGGGTTAGAATGCCCCCTTTTCTGCCCCCGATCCTTGAGGACCGCCATGTTCAGCCGTGATTTGACTATTGCCAAGTACGACGCCGATCTCTTTGCCGCCATGGAGCAAGAAGCTCAGCGCCAGGAAGAGCACATTGAGCTGATCGCTTCGGAAAACTACACCAGCCCCGCGGTGATGGAAGCTCAAGGCTCGGTACTGACCAACAAGTACGCCGAAGGCTACCCGGGCAAGCGCTACTACGGCGGTTGCGAGTACGTCGATGTGGTCGAACAACTGGCCATCGACCGCGCCAAGCAACTGTTTGGCGCCGATTACGCCAACGTCCAGCCGCACGCAGGCTCCCAAGCCAACGCCGCCGTCTACCTGGCGTTGCTGTCGGCCGGCGACACCATCCTGGGCATGAGCCTGGCCCACGGCGGTCACCTGACCCACGGCGCCAGCGTTTCGTCCTCGGGCAAACTGTATAACGCCATCCAGTACGGCATCGATGGCAACGGCCTGATCGACTACGACGAAGTCGAGCGCCTGGCGGTCGAGCACAAGCCAAAAATGATCGTGGCCGGTTTCTCCGCCTACTCGCAGATCCTCGACTTCCCGCGCTTCCGCGAAATCGCCGACAAGGTCGGTGCCTACCTGTTCGTCGACATGGCTCACGTTGCGGGCCTGGTCGCCGCGGGCGTCTACCCGAACCCGGTGCCGTTCGCCGACGTGGTCACCACCACGACCCACAAGACCCTGCGTGGCCCACGTGGCGGCCTGATCCTGGCACGCGCCAACGCCGACATCGAGAAGAAGCTGAACTCGGCCGTATTCCCTGGCGCCCAGGGTGGCCCGCTTGAGCATGTGATCGCGGCCAAGGCGATCTGCTTCAAGGAAGCTCTGCAACCTGAGTTCAAGGCCTACCAGCAGCAAGTGGTGAAGAATGCCAAGGCCATGGCCGGCGTGTTCATCGAACGCGGCTTCGACGTGGTCTCCGGCGGTACTGAAAACCACCTGTTCCTGCTGTCGTTGATCAAGCAGGACATCTCCGGCAAAGACGCTGACGCCGCATTGGGCAAGGCGTTCATCACCGTGAACAAGAACTCGGTGCCGAACGACCCACGCTCCCCATTCGTCACCTCGGGCCTGCGCTTCGGCACCCCGGCCGTGACCACTCGCGGCTTCAAGGAAGCCGAGTGCAAGGAACTGGCCGGCTGGATCTGCGACATCCTGGCGGACCTGAACAACGAAGCGGTGATCGATGCCGTTCGCGAGAAGGTCAAGGCCATCTGCAAGAAGCTGCCGGTGTACGGCGCTTAACAGCAGTAGCAACAAAAAACCGGCCCCTGCGGCCGGTTTTTTTTGGCGGTATGAAAATCCAGGCGCAGGCGCGGATGGTCAGAGGAGTGCGGCGTCGAAACCTTCGCGGATCTTCTCTTCAGGCAATTCATCGGCAATGAACACGATCACGCTTTCCCGAGCTTCACCCTCGGCCCATTCGGTGTCCCAATCAAAACCGTACAGCTTGAGTACGCCCTGGAATACCAGTCGGCGGGGTTCGCCGGCAATGTTCAGCACACCTTTGTAGCGCAGCAATTGCTTGCCGTGCTCTTCCAGCAGCTGATTCATGAACGCACTCAGCTTGTCGATATCCAGCGGCTTGTCGGTGCGCAGCACGAGGCTGCTGATGCGATCGGCCGTGGTGGCCTTGGCGACCGGGCGAAGGCTGAGCCCGCCGCCCAGGTCGGCGTTGAGATTGAAGCCGCGAATGTCGAGCAACTCGGCCAGATCAATCTTGCCGTGCTCGACCACTCGGATCGGCGCCCGTCGGTTAATCCGAGTCAGGCGCTCGGCAAGTGCCTCGACATGAGCGGCGTCCACCAGGTCGGTCTTGCTCATGAGCAGCCGATCGGCAAACCCGACCTGGGCCTGGGCAATGGCCTGGGTCAGGTGGATCTCGGCGTGAGCGGCGTCCACCAAGGTCAGGATACCGTCGAGGATGTAGCGTTCGCGCAGGTCTTCATCGATGAAGAAGGTTTGGGCCACTGGGGCTGGATCGGCCAGGCCGGTGCATTCGATCACCAGGCGGTCGAAGGCGATTTCACCGCTGTCCAGCCGCTCGAGCAACAGATACAGGGCCTTGGTCAGATCGGTGTGAATGGTGCAGCACACGCAACCGTTGGCCAGGGTCATGACTTGCACCGGATCGTCGCCCAGCAACTGGGTGTCGATGCCGGCATCGCTGAACTCGTTCTCGATCACGGCGATTTTCAGGCCGTGCTCGGCCTTGAGCAGATGACGCAACAACGTGGTCTTGCCAGCACCGAGAAAGCCGCTGAGGATCGTGACCGGGATGGGAGAGGACACACTGGATCTCCTGCTTCGAAATTAAAATAAGGCAAACAAACTCCTGTGGGAGCGAGCCTTTGTAGCGCATGCGAAGCCTGAGTCTGCCCCAAAAACAACTGTGGGAGCGAGCTTGCTCGCGAAGGCGTCCGCTCAGTCGACATCTTCATCGACTGACACCCCGCTTTCGCGAGCAGGCTCGCTCCCACAGGGGCATCTGTGGCACACGCAAATCCTGAGTCCAACCCAAAACAACTGTGGGAGCGAGCTTGCTCGCGAAGGCGTCAGGTCAGTCGACATCATCCTTGACTGACACTCCGCTTTCGCGAGCAGGCTCGCTCCCACAGGGGATTACTTCAGTTCAACAGCATTTGGGGCCACCCTTGCCACCGTAGCGGGCTTCCTGGCGTTCTCGGAAGAACGCCTCGTAGTCCATCACCGGCTTGTCGGGGTGCTTGGTTTGCATGTGCTCGACGTAGTTGTCGTAGTCGGGCATGCCGACCATCAGGCGGGCGGCCTGACCGAGGTATTTACCGAGGCGACTCAAGTCATTGAACATCGTTGCAATCCCCTATCAAGCGTCCGGCAGCGCCTGGAATGGCGCTTCCTTGTCCGTGCGTTCTTTCGTGCCCCAGGCGGCGATGCCGACCTTGAGCGCGTAGAACAGGATGCTGAAGACCACGAACAGGAACAACACCGTCAGCGTTGCGTTGGTGTAGGCGTTGAACACCACGTGCTGCATCTGCTCGATGCTCTTGGCCGGGGCCAGGATCTGGCCGGCGGCCAGGGCATCGTTGTATTTGCGCGCCAGGGCCAGGAAGCCGATCGCCGGGTTGGCGTCGAACAGCTTGATCAGGCCCGCGGTGGTGGTGCAGATCAGCAGCCAGCTGGCCGGCAGCAGCGTGACCCAGACGTAGCGCTGGCGCTTCATCTTGATCAGCACCACGGTGGCGAGCATCAGCGCGATACCGGCCAGCATCTGGTTGGAGATGCCGAACAGCGGCCACAAGGTGTTGATGCCGCCCAGCGGATCGATCACGCCCTGGTACAGCAGGTAGCCCCACAGCGCGACGCAGCCGGCGGTGGCGATCAGGTTGGCGGTCCACGATTCGGTGCGCTTGAGGGCCGGCACGAACGAGCCGAGCAGGTCCTGCAGCATGAACCGCCCGGCACGGGTGCCGGCGTCTACCGCGGTGAGGATGAACAGCGCTTCGAACAGGATCGCGAAGTGGTACCAGAACGCCATGGTGTTCTCACCCGGCAGCACCGAGTGAAGGATCTGCGCGATACCCACCGCCAGGGTCGGCGCACCGCCGGCACGGGCCAGGATGGTGGTCTCGCCGATGTCCTTGGCCACCGCTTGCAGCGCGTCGGGGGTGATTGCAAAACCCCAGCTGCTGACGGTCTGGGCCACAGCCACCACGTCGGTGCCGACGATCGCCGCCGGGCTGTTCATGGCGAAGTACACGCCCGGCTCGATCACCGAGGCCGCGACCATCGCCATGATCGCCACGAACGACTCCATCAGCATGCCGCCGTAACCGATGTAGCGGGCGTTGGTTTCGTTATCCAGCAGCTTGGGCGTGGTGCCCGAGGAGATCAGCGCGTGGAAACCCGAGACCGCGCCGCAGGCGATGGTGATGAACAGGAACGGAAACAGACCGCCCTTCCACACCGGCCCGGTGCCGTCGGTGAACTGGGTCAGCGCCGGCATTTTCAGCTCGGGCATGGTCACCAGGATGCCGATCGCCAGGGCGATGATGGTGCCGATCTTGAGGAATGTGGACAGGTAGTCCCGTGGCGCCAGGATCAGCCACACCGGCAGCACCGCGGCGACAAAACCGTAGCCGATCAGCATCCAGGTGATCTGGATCCCGGTGAAGGTGAAGGCCTTGGCCCAGACCGGGTCGGCGGCAATCTGCCCGCCCAGCCAGATCGAACCGAGCAGCAACAGCACGCCGATGAGCGAGATTTCACCGATGCGGCCCGGGCGGATGTAGCGCATGTAGATGCCCATGAACATCGCGATCGGGATGGTCGCCATCACCGTGAAGATGCCCCACGGGCTCTCGGCCAGGGCCTTGACCACGATCAGCGCCAGCACCGCGAGGATGATGATCATGATCAGGAAGCAGCCGAACAGCGCGATGGTGCCGGGGATGCGGCCCATTTCCTCGCGCACCATGTCGCCCAGCGAGCGACCGTTGCGGCGGGTCGACAGGAACAGGACCATGAAGTCCTGCACCGCACCGGCCAGCACCACGCCGGCGATCAGCCAGAGCGTGCCGGGCAGGTAGCCCATCTGCGCCGCCAGCACCGGCCCGACCAGCGGCCCCGCGCCGGCAATGGCCGCGAAGTGGTGGCCGAAGAGGATGTGTTTGTTGGTCGGGACGTAGTCCAGGCCATCGTTGTTGAGCACGGCGGGCGTGGCCCGGCGCGCATCGAGTTGCATCACGTTGTTGGCGATGAAGAGGCTGTAGTAGCGGTAGGCGACCAGGTAGATGGCCACGGCTGCGACGACGATCCAGAGGGCGTTGATCGGCTCTCCGCGGCGCAGGGCCACGACGCCAAGGGCGCACGCGCCTACGACGGCCAGCAGTAGCCAGGGCAGATGGCGTAGCAGGCTATTATTGTTTTTCATTTTTTTATTCCAGCCAGGGTGGACAAGAAAGACAGCCACCCGAGTTTAGCGCTTACCGGCGTAAAGGCCATACCCGACATTCGTCTGCCAATGGCCAAACGGGCACGATGCTGCGCCAGCAGGGTCTATAGTCAGTGAATCTCCAGAGGGATTGCGTAATGAGCGAACGCCGCCGCTTCGTACGAATTGAGTTCCATGCCAAGACCGAACTGAGCCAAGGGCCGTTCATCTGGCCGGTAAAGCTGCTGGATCTATCTCTCAAGGGGCTGCTGATCGAAAAGCCCGAACCCTGGATTGGTGACCCCGAAAAGTCCTTCATGGCTGATATTCATTTGAGCCCCGAGGCTGAGGTCAAGATGGAAGTCCGGCTGACTCACGACGACCATGGTCACTTGGGCTTTGTCTGTGAACACATCGACCTGGATTCCATTGCGCATCTACGTCGGCTGGTAGAGCTGAATCTGGCCGACCATGACGAGCTGGAGCGGGAGCTGGCGGCGCTGATTCATATCTGACGGCACCGACTCCCCAGGCGAGGGAGCTTGCTCCCTGGCCACAAAAGACCTGCACAAGCCGCTACTCGAACAAAGCATCCAACGCCTGCTCCAACCGCGTCACGGCAATGATCTGCAACCCCGCGGGCGCTTCCTTCGGCGCGTTCCCCTTGGGCACGATGGCGCGCTTGAAGCCATGCTTGGCAGCCTCCTTGAGCCGCTCCTGCCCGCTCGGCACTGGCCGCACTTCACCCGAAAGCCCGACTTCACCGAACACCAGCAAATCATGCGGCAGCGGCCGATTGCGCAGGCTGGACATCACGGCCGCCATCAACGCCAGGTCGGAGGCGGTCTCCAATACCTTCACCCCGCCCACCACGTTGAGGAACACATCCTGATCGTGGGTAGGGATGCCGCCGTGTCGGTGCAAGACAGCCAACAGCATGGCGAGCCGGTTCTGATCCAGGCCCAGGGTGACCCGGCGCGGGTTCGCCAGGTGGCTGTCGTCCACCAGTGCCTGGACCTCCACCAGCATCGGTCGAGTGCCTTCCCATGTCGCCATGACCACGCTACCCGGAACTTCTTCCTGGGCACGCGTGAGAAAAATCGCCGAAGGGTTGGAGACCTCCTTCAGGCCCCGGTCAGTCATGCCGAACACGCCCAATTCGTTGACGGCGCCAAAACGGTTCTTCACCGCTCGCAACAAACGCAGGCGACCGTCCGATTCGCCTTCGAAATACAATACCGTATCGACCATGTGTTCCAGCACCCGAGGGCCCGCCAGCGCGCCTTCCTTGGTGACGTGGCCGACCAGGAAGATCGCCGTGCCACTCTGCTTGGCATAACGCACCAGCAACGCCGCGCTTTCGCGTACCTGGGACACGCCGCCCGGTGCCGATTGCAGCTGTTCGGTGAAGATCGTCTGGATCGAGTCGATCACCATCACCTTGGGTTTCTCCAGGCGCGCCGTGGCGATGATGGTTTCGATGCAAGTCTCGGTCATGACGCGCAACTGATCCTGGGGCAACCCCAGCCGTCGTGCGCGCATCGCGACCTGTTGCTGGGACTCTTCGCCAGTGACATACAGCGCCGGCATGCGAGTGGCGAGATTGCACAGGGTCTGCAGCAGGATGGTGGATTTGCCGATGCCCGGATCTCCGCCGATCAGTACCACCGAACCATCCACCAGACCGCCGCCCAGCACGCGATCCAGTTCGCCGGACGCCGTGGAAAAGCGCGGGATTTCTTCGACGCTGACCTCGGCCAGGGTCTTGATCTGGGCTTGTTGCCCAGCCCAACCCGTGCGCCCGGTGGGTGCCGCCGCCCCGCCGCTTTCCACCATGGTTTCGGTCAGGGTATTCCAGGCCCCGCATTCACTGCATTGGCCAGCCCATTTGGGAAAGGTCGAGCCGCACTCGGTGCAGCCGTACATGCGCTTTGCCTTGGCCATCTGAACTCCGGGGAAAAACCGCGATGATAGCCTAGCCAGGCTTTACTGCGGGGCCGGCATTCTGATTTCGCCCTTCGCCAGATCCGCCGCGCTATTGCCCAGCGGATCCCTGGCCTCCAGGTCGGCGCCCCTGGCCTTCAAGGCATCGAGCAATTCGTCACGCTTGAACAGGCCCGCATACATCGCAGCAGTCTGTCCGGCGCCGTTGCGTTGGTCCGGACTGCACTCGGTGGACAATAACCGGCGGGCGATCTGGACTTCACCCTTGAAGATGGCACCCATCAACGCAGTATTGCCGCGTTTGTCCTGGGCGCAGGCATCGGCGCCAGCGGCCAACAGCCGCTCCACCGCGGGCGCGTGGCCGTGATAAGCCGCCAGGATCAGCGCCGTGTAGCCCTTTTCATCCCGGGTGTCGAGCGAGTAACCGGCCTCGATGAACGTATCGAGCATCGGCACATCACCCCGGCGTGCGGCGTCGAAATAATAGCCTTGCAGCTGTTCCCGCACCGCAGCCGGATCGACGGGTACAGCCTGCTCGGCCAATACGCCCACCGACCAGGTCATGAATACCAATAGAAGAAAATTACGCATCAGGCTTCTCCTTATGCAGCAGACCCGTGGGAGCGAGCCTGCTCGCGATCAGGCAACCCGGCCTGCCGGACACCGCATCGCGAGCAAACTTGCTCCCTACAGATCGATCAGTCGCTCAGCTTCTCGGCCAGCGCCTTGACCCGCGCCAGGTCGCCTTTGGCGACACGAGCCACGCCGGTGCCGTATTCGGGGTCAGCCTTGTAGAGATACGACAGGATGATGTGCTTGCTCTCATCGTCAGTCGTTGCCAATGACCCACCGAAGCTTTCGATCAAGTCATTGCGCTCCTTCTGATTGAACGAGCGGTACAGATCACCCGCCTGCTTGAAGTTCTGCTCGCGCTGGATTTTCGCTTGCTGGGTGCTGCCGGTCAGCGCTGCCTGGCTATAGCGCGCCGCAGGTTGCTCTTCGCGCGGCATCAAGCGACTCGGCTGGTAGTTCACGCCAGTGCTGGTGCTGCCGAAATTCATCGCACCGTCCTGGTTGCCATTGTTTACCGCGACCTTGGGCGCGTTGATGGGCAACTGCAACGCGTTCGGCCCGACCCGGTACATTTGCGTATCGGCATAAGAGAAGACCCGACCCTGCAACAGGCGATCCTCGGAAGGCTCGATACCCGGGACCAGATTGGCCGGGGCCATCGCGACTTGTTCGGTTTCCTGGAAAACATTCGCCGGATTACGATTCAACACCATCTGCCCAACTTTTCGCTCAGGCACGTCCGGCCAGATCTTGGTGGCGTCCAGCGGATCGAAATCGAACTTCGACAAGTCTTGCGGCTTGAGCACCTGAACGTACAGATCCCACTTTGGAAAGTCACCCTTGTTGATATGACTGACCAAATCATTCGTCATATGGCTGTAATCCTGCCCTTGAACTTTCACTACTTCTTTTGGATCGAGGTTTTTCAACCCCTGCAAACTTTTCCAATGGAACTTCACGTAACTGATATCGCCCTTGGCGTTGATCAGTTTGTAAGCGTGCACGCCATTGCCGTCCATTTCGCGATAACTGGCCGGGGTACCGGAGTTGGAATACAGCTCGGTCAGCGTGCGGGTGGCTTCCGGTACGTGGGAAAAGAAATCGAAACGACGCGAATCATCGTCCAGGTTGGTCCGAGGGTCGGGCTTGAACGCATGGACCATGTCGGGAAACTTGATCGCATCACGGATGAAGAACGTCGGGAAATTATTCCCGACCAGGTCCCAGTTACCATCGGCCGTGTAGAACTTGGTAGCGAAGCCTCGAGGATCACGCAGCGTCTCAGGCGAATGATTACCGTGCACCACGGCGGAAAAACGGACGAACACCGGCGTGACCTGTCCGGCGGCGAATACCTTGGCCTTGGTCAGGTCGCTCAGGTCATTGGATACCGTAAACTCGCCATGCGCACCGGTACCACGGGCATGCACCACACGCTCGGGGATCCGTTCACGGTCAAAACGCTGGAGCTTCTGGATCAGTTGCACATCCTGCAGCAGGGTCGGGCCGTTGGGGCCGGCGGTCTGGGAGTTCTGGTTGTCGCCCACTGCCGCGCCATTATCCCGGGTCAGGGTGGCGGCATTGACGGACAGGGAAAACAGGCTGGCGGTCAGCACAACGAGGGTATGGCGGTTGGAAAAAGCACCAAGGCCAAGGGAAGTGTTCATGTGAGTTTCCTCTGATTTTATAGAGCGCATCCATGTGCGCCTTTCAGAGGCTAGTGCTCGACAAACCGAAACCTAAATAGAAATGCCGTACCGACCTGATAGAAAAAACAATATGGGGAATCGGCCTTGAACCGCGTATCACGCGCGATTGGTGGCACTTTGTAAACTTTTTGCGAGGTGCTGGGTCGATAACTGGCAAGCTTTGTAAGCATGCATGTCAGGCAAGACCCGTTTAGCTGACTTACACTGCGGCTATAAATCTCATCTGTCACAAGGAACAACTCATGGGCGTGCTAAGCGAGTTCAAGGCCTTCGCGGTCAAAGGCAATGTCGTCGACATGGCCGTCGGGATCATCATTGGTGCTGCTTTTGGCAAAATCGTTTCGTCATTCGTTGGCGACGTGGTCATGCCACCGCTCGGGCTGCTGATCGGCGGAGTGGACTTCAGTGACTTGGCGATCACGCTCAAGGCGGCCGAGGGAAATACGCCAGCGGTGGTGCTCGCCTATGGCAAATTCATCCAGACGACAGTGGATTTCATCATCGTGGCTTTCGCCATTTTCATGGGCGTCAAAGCCATCAACCGCCTGAAGCGCGAAGAGGCCGTCGCTCCGAGCGCGCCGCCTGTTCCTACCAAGGAAGAACAATTGCTCAGCGAGATCCGCGACCTGCTCAAGGCTCAGAACGAGAGGCCTTGAGCATTCTCGCCGGCCCAAAAATGGCGTCCCACGGACGCCATTTTTTTCACCAGTAATTTTCCACCGCCACCTGGCCGGGCCGCCGCGTGAGGCTCAGTTGCAAGCCCCTGGCCTTGAGCAACTTGCGCGTGTCGTCAATCATCTGCGGGTTGCCGCACAACATGACCCGCGAATGCTCTGGCGTCAGCGCGACACCGGCGGCCTGTTCCAGCTCGCCATTTTCGATCAGTGTGGTGATGCGTCCGTTGAGGGCGCCAGGGTGTTGTTCACGGGTAACGGTCGCAATGAAGCGAAACTTATGGGCGTATTCCGCCAGATAGTCTCGCCGGGGCAACGCATCAATCAAGGCCTGATAGGCCAACTCCCGTGACTCGCGGACGCTGTAAACGAGGATGATTCGCTCGAATTTCTCCCAGACCTCGAAGTCCTGCAGGATAGAAAGAAACGGGGCGACCCCTGTCCCGGTGGACAAAAGCCACAAATCGCGACCGTCAACAAAACGGTCCAGCGTCAGGTAACCAAAGGCCTGGCGCTCGACCAACAAGCTGTCCCCCGGCCTCAACCGGCTGAGCTCGCTGGTGAATTCGCCGTCCGGGACGACGATGGAAAAAAACTCGAGAAACTCGTCGAACGGCGAAGACACCATGGAATAAGCCCGCCAGACGGCAGTGCCGTCCGCCTTCACCACCCCCAGTCGAGCAAACTGACCAGCCCGGAAACGAAAGCCGCGATCCCGGGTGGTACGCAGGGTAAACAGGTGAGGCGTCAGGGGCTGCACATCGATCAGGGTTTGGCGGGTAAACTTTTCTGCGCTGTCGGTCATGAGCCTCTCCAATGGGACGAGGACCGTATTGTCCCGTAAACCAAGCACGTTAACCACTTACGATCAGTAATGGTATTGAACTGAACATTAAACATTGATGGAGGAATCTTTCATCAGCCTTATACAAAAACTAAACAGCGTATCGAAAAACATCGTAAAAACTCGACCCAGTCCATAAACAACTAACATCGACAAAAAAATACCTAACATTGAGGAAATCTCCTACACTAATTTTTCGCAGCTTCAATGGGATCCACGACACTCAGGAGAACGCCATGGATACATGGAAAGATTTGCAATTGCGAAAATTATCGTGCGAACAGGATTTGCAAAAAGCCTATCGCCTCGTACAAAACTTCTTTAATTATCAGGGATTTGAATACTGCGCCTTCGCTGCATACCCGACTTTTACGGACAGACACAGGCATCAGATCAATATCAACAACTACCCTTACGGATGGAACAAGCTGTACAAACAAAACGGTTATGCCGCGAACGACCCAATACTGGCACACTGCAATCATTCATCATTGCCAATTCTTTGGAGTGAAGATGTTTTTTGCGAGGCTCCCGAGTTATGGCAAGAACTGGAACACCAAGGGCTCAGCCATGGCTGGACCCAAGCCGTCCATGAGGAACGGGGCACCTATTACAGCCTGTTCAGTCTCGCCAGGATGCAACGCCCCATCGACCCGGAGGAGCTTTATGGCAACCTGGGCTATGCCATTTTCACCAGCCAACGGTTGCATGCGCTGGCGGGCCGGCGAATGTCCGACGCCGAGCCTTCGTCACAGACAGTCCATTTGTCGCCAAGGGAAATTGAAGTATTGAGATGGTCCGCCGAAGGCAAGACGGCATCGGAAGTCGGCAGGATCCTCTGTCTTTCCGAGCGCACCGTGAATTTCCATGTCAATAGCTGCATGCGGAAACTGAACGTGACCAACAAAATCTCGGCGGTTGCCAAGGCGGCCCATATCCATGTGATCTGATCAGCAAGGCAGAACAGCCCGCTGAAAAACCCACGAGTATTACCCGGCAAAAAAACGTACCATTTACGGTTCCACTTGAATGATGACGTGCCAGGCACGCAACGCAGTTCATTCAGGCGGTCCCGTTGAGACACCTGCCCCCAGGCAGCGGGACATTCGTTGATTTGCCAGAGTCCCCGCCATGCCCTTGCTAGACAGTCCCTTCGCCCAACTCGACCTGATCCGCCAACCCGAACAGCAGAACGAACCGCTGCAGGCATTCGACGCAGCCGATGAATATCTGCTTGCGTACCTGGCCGAACAGCAGCCGGGAGCGGATACCCGGGTTCTGGTACTCAATGACGGCTTCGGGGCCCTGGCGGCGAGCTTGGCCGGCAAGGTCAAGGTCACCAGCAGCGGCGACTCGTTCCTTGCCCTACAGGCATTGGAGAAAAACCTGGCGCGCAACGGTTTGCCCTTCGATGCGGTACCGATCGTGCCCGCCAGCGAACCGCTGACAGGGCTGTTCGACCGTGTCCTGATCAAAGTACCCAAGGCCCTGGCCCTGCTGGAAGAGCAATTGATCCGGCTGCAAGAGCAACTGGCTCCAGGCGCTCAGGTCATAGCCGCCGCGATGGTCAAGCATCTGCCACGGGCCGCTGGCGATCTGCTGGAGCGCTATATCGGCCCGGTACAGGCCTCGTTGGCGGTGAAGAAGGCTCGCCTGTTGATTGCCACGCCACAAACCAGGACCACCACCGCCTCTCCCTACCCCACTCGCTATTGGCTGGATGAGCCGAAAATCGAGTTAATCAATCACGCCAACGTATTCTGTCGCGAAGGGCTGGATATCGGCACGCGCGCCTTTTTGCCACACCTGCCAAAGAACCTCGGCGCGGCGCGGGTGGCGGACCTGGGGTGTGGCAATGGCGTGCTGGCTATCGCCAGCGCCCTGCACAACCCGCAGGCCCAGTACACGTTGGTGGATGAGTCGTACATGGCGGTCCAATCAGCCGCTGAAAACTGGCGAGCGGCCCTGGGCGAGCGTGAGGTGACCCTGCGGGCCGGCGATGGACTCGCCGGACAAGCGCCGCAATCTTTGGATGTGGTGCTGTGCAACCCACCCTTCCATCAGCAGCAAGTGGTCGGCGATTTCCTCGCCTGGCGGATGTTCCAGCAAGCCCGCGAGGCGTTGGTGGTTGGCGGCGCGCTGTACATCGTCGGCAACCGGCACCTCGGCTACCACAGCAAGCTGGCTCGGCTGTTCCGGGGAGTCGAGCAGGTCGCCGCCACGCCAAAATTCGTGATTCTCAAGGCCCGCAAGTAGCCCTGGCATTCAGTGCGGTCCGCTCAATGAGTCGTCAGCCCGGCGGCGTTCATGAACATCCGCATCAGGCTGGCGACGATAAACAGCGCCAGCACACTCCCGGCCCAGATCATCACCAGCCAGCCGAGCCGCTGCCATAATGGTTTTTTCTCAGCGGCTTCGATGTCTTTCAAGTCAGGCTTGGCCATTCTCGGCACCTCGCAGGTCGGTCAATGGTAGCCATCGTCATGGGTGACCTTGCCGCGGAACACGTAGTAACTCCAGAAGGTGTACACCAGGATCAACGGAATGATGAACAGCGTGCCGACCAGCATGAAGCCCTGGCTCTGGGGCGGTGACGCGGCGTCCCAGATCGAAATGGATGGCGGCACGATGTTGGGCCACAAGCTGATGCCGAGGCCACTGTAGCCAAGAAAGATCAACACCAGCGTCAGGATGAACGGCGTGTAGTTGGCGTTGCGGGCCACGGCGCGGAACAAGCCGTACATGGTGACGAGCACCAGGATCGGCACCGGCAGGAACCAGAACAGGTTCGGCAGGGTGAACCAGCGTGCCGCGATGTCGGCGTGAGCCAGCGGCGTCCAGATGCTGACGATGCCGATCACGGCGAGCACCACGAATGCCAGTGGTCTGGCCAGGTCGTGCATCTGCTCTTGCAGCTTGCCTTCGGTTTTCATGATCAGCCAGGTACAGCCGAGCAAAGCGTAGGCGGCGATCAACGCCAGGCCGCAGAACACCGTAAACGGCGTGAACCAATCCAGGGAGCCGCCGGCAAACTGGCGATTGACCACCTCGAAACCGTCGATGAATGCCCCCAGCGCCACGCCCTGGAAAAAGGTCGCCGTCAGCGAACCACCGATGAACGCCTTGTCCCACAAATGCCGCTTCTCGGCCTTGGCCTTGAAGCGGAACTCGAATGCCACGCCCCGGAAGATCAGGCCGACAAGCATCAGGATCAACGGCAGGTACAGCGCCGAGAGCACCACCGAATAGGCCAGCGGAAACGCCCCGAACAGCCCGGCGCCGCCCAGCACCAGCCAGGTTTCGTTACCGTCCCAGACTGGCGCGACGGTATTCATCATCACGTCGCGGTCGCGTTCGCCCTTGACGAAGGGGAAAAGAATGCCGATCCCCAGGTCGAAGCCGTCCATGATCACGTACATCATGATGCCGAAGATGATGACCACGGCCCAGATCAGCGGAAGATCAATACCCATGACTCAATTCCCCTTGTGCGAGCTGTCGTTGTGGTCCACTTCGTCGTCGCCTTCGTTGGCGGCCGACAATGGACGGGCCGGGGTGCGTTTCTGGCCCGGACCGCCATCGCTCGGCTCGGCTTCGTGAGCCACTGGGCCCTTGCGCACCAGGCGCAGCATGTAGCTCAGGCCCGCACCGAACAGCGCGAAATACACCACCACGAACATGATCAGGGTAAAGCTCATTTGTGCAAAGCTGTGGCCAGAGGAGGCATCCGCCGTGCGCATCAGACCGTAGACCACCCAGGGTTGGCGGCCGATTTCAGTGGTGAACCAGCCCGCGAGAATCGCAATCAAGCCCGACGGTCCCATCCACAGCACCAGGTGCAAAAACGGCCGGGATTGGTAGAGCCGTTCACCACGCCGCAGCCAGAGGCTGCACAGGCCGGTGAAAATCATCAGCAGCCCCAGGCCCACCATGACCCGGAACGACCAGAACACGATGGTCGAATTCGGCCGGTCCTCCGGCGGAAACTCCTTCAGGGCCGGCACTTGATCGGTCAGCGAGTGCGTCAGGATCAGGCTGCCCAGGTAAGGGATCTCCACGGCAAATCTGGTTTCCTCGGCTTCCATGTCCGGCCAGCCGAACAGAATCAGGGGCGTGGGCTCGTCGCCGACGTTTTCCCAATGCCCCTCGATCGCGGCGATTTTTGCCGGCTGATGCTTGAGCGTGTTGAGCCCGTGGAAGTCGCCAATGACCGCTTGCACCGGTGCCACCAGCAGGGCCATCCACATCGCCATGGACAGCATCCGGCGAATGGCCGGATTGTCGCGACCACGGAGCAAATGCCAGGCTGCCGACGACCCGACGAAGAACGCCGTGGCAACAAATGCCGCAACCGACATGTGCAACAGGCGGTAAGGGAACGAGGGGTTGAACACCACCGCCAGCCAGTCCACCGGAATGACGCGGCCATCGATGATTTCGTAGCCCTGCGGAGTCTGCATCCAGCTGTTGGAGGAAAGAATCCAGAAAGTCGAGATCAGGGTGCCGATCGCCACCATGACCGTGGAGAAAAAATGCAGTCCCCTGCCGACGCGGTTCCAGCCGAACAACATTACCCCGAGGAAACCCGCCTCCAGGAAGAATGCCGTGAGCACCTCATAGGTCAGCAATGGCCCGGTGACCGCACCGGCGAAGTCCGAAAAGCGGCTCCAGTTGGTGCCGAACTGATAGGCCATGACCAGCCCGGACACCACGCCCATGCCGAAGTTGACGGCAAATATCTTCGACCAGAAGTGGTACAGGTCGCGGTAGGTGTCGTCACGCGTCTTCAGCCACAGCCCTTCGAGCACCGCCAGGTAACTCGCCAGGCCAATGGTGATGGCCGGGAACAGGATGTGGAACGAGATGGTGAATGCGAACTGGATTCGGGCGAGATCGAGCGCCTCCAAACCGAACATAAGTCTTCCTCTGTCAGGTAAAACCGGCTGCGGGCGGGGCTTGCATCACAGCTCCCTGGGGATATGGAGTGCGATGTTTTTCAAATCGTTCTTTTTTAGAACCGTCACAACGCAGGATTCTGGCCGGGTGGCCCCAGCGCAACGCCTTGGCAGGCATTGATCTGGATCAAGCAATGCTCAAAGAGTAGACCCATATTTGCCGATGGACGGCGTGGTCTTTTGTCGCGTGGCAGGTTGTCTCAGTGCTGTCATCCTGTTCCAAGTCTGGATTTCCCGAACCTGCACGGCCCCCGTGGCGAGGGAGCTTGCTCCCGCTCGGTTGCGTAGCGACCGTCAAAATCGAGGGCCGCTGCGCAGCCCAGCGGGAGCAAGCCCCCTCGCCACAATAGCCCGCATCAATTTTGAATTGATGTCTGGCTAACTATTTTTCCAGCCGCCGCAACTTCCAGTTACATGTCGGTGATAATCTCGCTCTTCACGTCACCGGACCCGTCATAGATGCCCAGCCAAGCGCCCTTGCTGCTCCGTCACCACCGACCTTTCATCGCCTTCTGGCTGGCCCGGATCTTTACGGCGAGCGGCTTCCAGATGCTCACCGTGGCCATTGGCTGGAACCTCTATCAACTGACCGGCAACGTCTTGGACCTGGGTCTCGTAGGGCTGGTCGAGTTCGCACCGCGGGTGCTGTTCATGCTGCACACCGGGCATGTCGCCGATCGGTATGACCGGCGCAAGGTCGCGGCCATCTGCCAATCCTTGCAGGCGGCGATTGCCGCGGCGCTGGTGATCGGCAGCGCCACCGATAATGTTACGCGCGAGATGATCTTCATCCTGGCGTTCCTGCTGGGCGCGGCCCGATCCTTCGAAATGCCGACGACCCAGGCGCTGCTGCCGAGCATCGTGCCTTCCGCGCTGTTTCCCCGCGCCGTGGCCGCTGCGCAGTCGGCACAGCAATCGGCGACCATCGTCGCACCCGCGCTGGGCGGTTTGCTGTACGCCTTCGGCAGCGTCTGGGTCTACGGACCGACCGTGCTGCTCTACCTCATCGCCTGCGGCCTGATGCTCAACCTGCCCGCGCGGCAGACGCCGTTGAACAAAGGCAAGGCGACCCTGGATTCGCTGCTGGCGGGCATCCGCTTCATCCGCAGCCGGCAGGATATTCTCGGGGCGATTTCCCTGGACCTGTTCGCGGTATTGCTGGGGGGCGCGACGGCGTTGCTGCCGGTATTCGCCAAGGACATCCTGCTCACCGGCCCCTGGGGCCTGGGCCTGTTGCGCTCGGCACCGGCGGTGGGCGCCTTGCTGATGTCGTTGTGGCTGGCGCGATTTGCCGTCGAGCGCAAGGTCGGCCGGGTGATGTTCACGGCGGTGGGCGTGTTCGGCGTCGCCACGATTGCCTTCGGCCTCTCCACTTCGTTCTGGTTTTCCTTGGCGGTGCTAGTGGTGCTGGGCGCGGCGGACATGATCAGCATGGTCATCCGCGCCTCTTTCGTGCAATTGGAAACGCCGGATGAAATGCGTGGCCGGGTCAGCGCCGTGAACGGCCTGTTCATCGGCGCCTCGAACCAGTTGGGTGAATTCGAGTCCGGCCTGACCGCCCACTGGTTCGGCACGGTGCCGGCGGTGGTCATGGGCGGCGTCGGCACGCTGCTGGTGACCGGGGCCTGGATCAAACTGTTCCCGACCCTGGCCAACCGCGACCGCATGCACGAACCGGTGGACGAAGCAAAAGCCTAGAGCAACTTATCCACCGTGATCGGGAAATTCCGGACCCGTTTGCCCGTGGCATGGTAGATCGCATTCGCCACCGCCGCGGCCACGCCGACAATGCCGATTTCACCGACGCCCTTGGACCCGAGGGCGTTGACGATGTCGTCCTGTTCATCGACAAACACCACGTCGATGTCGCCAATGTCGGCGTTAACGGGCACGTGGTATTCGGCCAGATTGTGGTTCATGTGACGGCCCAGGGCGTGATCGGTCAGGGTCTCTTCGTGCAAGGCCATGCCAACGCCCCAGACCACGCCACCGAGAATCTGGCTGCGGGCGGTTTTCGGGTTGATTACCCGCCCGGCCGCGATGGCGCTGACCACGCGGTTGACCTTCACCGTGCCCAGGTCTTCGTCGACCAGCACCTCGACGAACACCGCCGAGTGCGTAGCAGTGGCATAGGCCTGGCGTTTCTCATCCGGCTGGGCCGTGACTTGTGCCTGCAACGGCGTCTCGCCGCTGTTCCGAGCGAGCTGCGCCAGGGTGACACTGGCCTCCCCCATGCGCAGTTCACCGTCGACAAACGTGACTTGCTCAAGGGTTGCGCCGCTGAAGGCCGGACAAGTTTGCCGAGCCACGGCGAGCAGTTTTTCCCGCAGCGCCTCACAGGCTTGCTGCACTGCGGTGCCGACTGACGAGACGGTAAACGAACCGCCCTGCAGCGGTGCGGTCGGCAGCGACGAATCGCCAAGCACAAAGGTGACATTCTCCAAGGAAACGCCTGACGTCTCGGCAGCAATCTGGGTCATGACGGTATAGGTGCCGGTGCCGATGTCAGTGGTCGCGCTGCTGACGGTCAGCTTGCCGTTGGGATCCAGCGACGCTCGGGCGCTGGCCTTCTGCTGCATGGCCTCCCAGACACCGCCGGCCATGCCCCAACCTACCAGTTGCCGCCCTGCGCGCATGCTGCGCGGCTCCGGATTGCGCTTGCTCCAACCGAAACGGTCGGCTCCCTGGGCGTAACATTCGCGCAACTCCTTGCTCGAATACGGCTTGCCTTCGTTCTCGTTACGTTCGGCATAGTTGATCAAGCGCAGCTGGACCGGGTCGATGGCCAGGGCGCAGGCCAACTCGTCCATGGCGCACTCCAGACCGATCAGTCCAAGGGCGGCGCCGGGGGCACGCATGTCCAGCGGCGTGTAGACGTCCAGGGGCACCAGCTTGTAGCTCAATTCGACGTTATCGCAGTGATAGAGCATGCCGCTCCACTCCACCACATGCTCGGTGAAGTCCTCGAAGCGCGACGTCTGGCCTACGGCGCTATGGGCCACCGCGAGCAAACGTCCGTTGGCCGCAGCTCCCAGTTGCACGCGCTGGAAGGTCCGGGGCCGGTAGCCGAAGGTAAACATTTGCTGACGGGTCAGGCTGACCCGCACCGAGCGCTTGAGCGTCAGCGCGGCCATTACCGCCAACGGCAACTGGTACTGCGGGCGCAGCCCGGAACCGAAAGCGCCGCCAACGTAGGCGGCAAACACCCGCACCTGTTCTTTTTCCAGCCCGAACACCTCTTGCACGTAGGCCTGGCAATTCTGAGTGCCCTGGGTTTTGTCGTGAATGTGCAAGCTGCCGTCGGGTTGGTACAGAACGGTCGAAGCGTGGGGCTCCATCGGGTTGTGATGTTCGATCGGCGTGCTGTAGGACACATCAACGCTGAGTGCCGAGCTGGCGTACTCCCCCTGAAAATTTCCGCGGGGCTTGGGCAATTCGGCCGGTGCCGGATGCGCTTCGTTTTGCAAGATCGTCAGATCGGTCTGATGGTCCTGAGTCTCGTAGTCGATCTCAACGAGCGAGCCGGCATAACGCGCCAACTCGAGATTTTCCGCAACCACCAGGGCGAGCGGCTGGCCGCTGTAGAGGACCTGGTCGTTGAACAACGGCCGGAACGGCGAACCCTCCGCGGCATCGGCATCCTGGTAGGGCTCGTCGTAACTGGCGATCTTCGGGCGGTTGGTATGGTCGATCACCGCGACGACGCCCGGCAGCGCCAAGGCTCGGGAAGCATCGATGCGCACGACCCGGCCACGGGCAATACCGCTGGAGACGACGCTGCCGTGCAGCAGGCCATCTTCGGGGTACTCCCCGGCGTATCGGGCCCGACCGGTGACCTTGAGCAGGCCATCGGTCCGGTCAAGCGGCTTGCCTATGGTTTTGCTCAATGCATTCATCGGGTGGTTCCCCCCACCAGCGCGGCATCGCTCAAGGCGCGGATAATTGCCCGGCGTGCCAGTTTGACTTTGAAGCCGTTGTGCTCCAGCGGCTCGGCGTTCTGCATTAACGCATCGGCAGCCGCCGTAAAGGTTTCGCGACTGACGGGTTGGCCGACCAGCCAGTTTTCCACGGCCTTGTCGCGCCACGGTTTGTGGGCTACACCGCCGAGGGCCAGCCGAGCCTGGCGAATCACCGGCCCATCAAGCTCCAGCGCCGCCGCCACCGAAACCAGCGCAAAGGCGTAGGAGGCCCGGTCACGGATCTTCAGGTAGTGGCTATGTTCAGCAAAACCCGCTGGGGGCAACTCGATGTAGGTGATCAGCTCGTCATCGGCCAATTGGTTGTCCCGATCCGGTGCGTCACCGGGCAGACGGTGAAAATCAGCGAATTCGATGGTCCGCGCGCCGCCCCGTCCCAGCACATGAACAACCGCCTCAAGCGCCGCCAGGGCCACGCACATGTCCGACGGATGAGTCGCCACACACTGATCACTGGCGCCGAAAATCGCGTGGATCCGGTTCAGGCCGCTTCGGGCCGGGCAACCGCTGCCTGGGCGCCGCTTGTTGCAGGGCACGGAGGCGTCATAAAAGTAATAGCAGCGCGTGCGTTGCAGCAGGTTGCCGCCGGTGCTGGCCATATTGCGCAACTGCGGCGAGGCACCCGCCAGGATGGCTTGGGCGAGCAGCGGATAGCGCCGTTGAATCCACGGATGCCAGGCCAGATCGGCATTACTCACCAATGCGCCAATCATCACCCCGCCCGACGGGGTCTCGCTGAGGTCCGTCAAAGGCAGTCCGGTGATATCGATCAAGTGCTGGGGGCGGCTGAGATTTTCCTTCATCAGGTCCAGCAGGTTGGTGCCGCCAGCGATGAAGCGCGAGTTCGCACTGGACAATTCGACGGCCGCCTGCACGGTGTCGGGCTTGCTGTAGCTGAAGGGATTCATCGCTCGCCCTCCGTTGGCTGGCATAGCGGAAGCGCTTCCTCGATGGCGTCGCGAATATTGTTGTAGGCGCCGCATCGGCAGAGGTTGCCGCTCATCAGTTCGCTGATTTCGGCGCTGGTCTGCGCCCGGCCCTCGTTGGCCAGCCCTACCGCCGAACAGATCTGCCCCGGCGTGCAGTAGCCGCACTGGAACGCGTCATGCTTGATGAACGCCCGCTGCATGGGGTGCAGCTCATCGCCATTGGCCAAGCCCTCGACGGTGGTCAACTCGGCGCCGTCGCACATCACCGCCAGGGTCAGGCAGGCGTTGATACGCTTGCCATCACGCAACACCGTGCAGGCGCCGCATTGGCCGTGATCGCAGCCTTTTTTGCTGCCTACCAGGTCCAGTTGCTCGCGCAGCAGGTCCAGCAGCGTGGTCCAGGGCAGCACCTGCAGCTCACGCACGGCGCCATTGAGTGTCAGACGTATCGGATGACGGACGAAGGACGCCTGCGTCGCTTCGGACAAGGTCGCGCTCATGGAACACCTCACGGTTGGTCGTACTCGCGGCGTTTTAGGAAACCGCCGTCATAAGGGGTACGACTTCGAGGTGGGGTGAGCGTTCAAGGCAATTGGGCGACGAAACGCCAGCGGCCGCTGCGCAGCCGAGCGGGAGCAAGCTCCCTCGCCACAGGGCTACTCTCGATTAAAGGAAAGATCAGGCCAGCAACTCCGCCGCCACCACGCCTCTCACACCCTTGCCGGCGAGTTGCTCCACCAGCGTCAGGGCAAATATCAGGGCGGCGGCCGAGCCTTGGGCGGTGATGCAGTTGCCATCCACCACCACCGGCTGGTCGACGAAGCTGCATCCGGACAGCTGCTGGCTCACGGCGGGCAGGCACGTCATGCGGCGCTGGCGTAGCACGCCGAACGCCTGGAGTACCAGCGCTGGCGCTTCGGCGATGGCGGCAAAAAATCGCCCGGCGGCAGCCTGGTCCCTGACCAACTGCTGCAACGGCTGGTGGGCGGCCAGATGCTGCGCGCCAATGATGCCGCCCGGCAGGACGATCAGGTCGAAATCCTGGACCAGCATGTCCACCAGCATGCCGTCGGCGGTCAGGCGCGTGCCGCGTGCACAGGTGAGCATGCGTCGGCCCTCGATACTCGCCACCACCACTTCGAGCTGCGCACGACGCAACACATCGATCAGCGTCACCGTCTGCAAATCGTCGACGCCTTCAGCCACGGCAATCAGGGCTCGGGGGATCTTGGTTCCAGGAATCATGGGCGCTCTCCGCTGGGTGATTCCCTCAAGACTAGCCAGCTTTGCCGGGCCGTGTCAGGTGAAGGTCGCCCGTGACGTGGTCATTTGATGTAGAGCTCGGTCGCCATCCGGTTCCCCGGCGCGTTGATCGACACATTACTGAAGCTGAAAGTGCCTTCCTGCTTGCCCTTCAGATCGAAGATGTACAGGTAACCGACCACCTTGGTGCTTGTCGAACAGTCGTTGAGATTGCCATTGCTGAACGCACACACCGGCGAGCGGGTGCCGTCGACTTCGAAGCCGTCCAGCGTGACATGAGGCTGGCGGCCATAACCGACCTCCAGCACGTAGACCTTGATATTCGGCCCGCTATGATCGCAACGGGTCTGCGTCTGCCCCGCCGCGACATCCTCGAAACCACAGGTCGGCGATTCGACCTTGAGCACCTTGACCTCGCTCAGCGGCGGCGCGGAGGCGGCGTGCGCCGCCGGTTCGAGCAGCGCCAGGTTCAACGCGCAGGTCCATGCGAATTTTTTCATGCGATACATACCGACCTCCCCGGAATCGCGCGCAGTATGGCCCAACTTTTGCGTCTGCACACTTTGCGACGCACACCGAGGATCGCAGCCTCATCGCCGCGCTGCTATGATGCGCGGCTTTTTCCGACCCGCAGAAAATCCCGGGCGCCCCTGGCGCAGTGTGCTTTGCTGTTGAGGTCGATACATTCACGGCGCCGCGCGCGCCACGGGGAGCAGACATGCTGGAAAGGCTGTTTCAACTCAAGGCACACAACACCAACGTGCGGACCGAGATCCTGGCGGGCGTCACGACCTTCCTGGCCATGGCCTACATTCTGTTCGTCAACCCGAGCATTCTCGGCGAAACCGGCATGGACAAGGGCGCCGTCTTCGTCGCCACCTGCCTGGCGGCGGCCATCGGTTCGACGGTCATGGGCCTGATCGCCAACTACCCGATCGCCCTCGCACCGGGCATGGGCCTGAACGCCTTCTTCACCTATACCGTGGTCTTGCACATGGGCCACACCTGGCAAGTGGCGCTGGGTGCGGTATTCGTTTCAGCCGTATTGTTTTTCCTGCTGTCGATCTTTCGTATTCGCGAATGGATCATCAACAGCATCCCGCTGCCACTGCGCTCGGCCATCGCCGCCGGTATCGGCCTGTTCCTGGCGCTGATCGCCTTGAATAACGCTGGCATCGTGGTGAAAAACCCGGCGACCATGGTCGGTCTGGGCGACCTGAAACAACCGGCGCCGATCCTGGCGACCCTGGGCTTCGTCCTGATCGTCGCCCTCGAAGCACTGAAAGTGCGCGGCGCCGTGCTGATCGGCATCCTGGCGGTCACCGTCGTCTCGATCGTGATGGGCTTCACGCCGTTTGGCGGGATCATTTCCGCGCCGCCCTCCCTGGCCCCGACGTTTTTGCAGCTGGACATCAAGGGCGCCCTGGACATCGGCCTGGTGAGCGTGATCTTCGCCTTCCTCTTCGTCGACCTGTTCGACAACTCCGGCACCTTGATCGGCGTCGCCAAGCGCGCCGGGCTGATGGGCAAGGACGGCCACATGCCGAAGATGGGCCGCGCGCTGATCGCCGACAGCACGGCCGCCATGGCTGGTTCGCTGCTGGGCACCTCGACGACCACCAGCTACATCGAGTCGGCGGCAGGCGTCAGCGCTGGCGGACGCACCGGCCTGACCGCCATCGTCGTGGCGATCCTGTTCCTGCTGGCGCTGTTCTTCTCGCCGCTGGCCGCCAGCGTCCCGGCCTTCGCCACCGCGCCGGCCCTGTTGTTTGTAGCCGTGTTGATGACCTCCGGCCTGGCCGAGATCGACTGGGACGACATCACCGTCGCCGCCCCGGTGGTGATCACGGCGCTGGCAATGCCGTTCACCTACTCCATCGCCAATGGCATCGCCTTCGGCTTCATCGCCTGGACCGCCATCAAACTGGTGTCGGGCCGTGGCCGTGAGCTGAACCCGGCGCTGGTCATCCTGTCGATCCTGTTCGTTATCAAGTTGGGTTGGTTCAACGCATGACTTTTGATTCCCAGGCCTACGCCGCCCAGTTGCAGGACAAGGTCACGCGCTTGCGTGACTTGCTGGCTCCGTTCAATGCACCCGAGCCCGAGGTATTCGACTCGCCCTTGCAGAACTTCCGCCTGCGCGCCGAATTCCGCCTGTGGCGCGAAGCTGGCGAACGCCACTATGCGATGTTCTCCCAGGACGACAAGCGCACGCCGATTCTGATCGAGGAGTTCCCCATCGCCAGCCTGCGCATCAACCAATTGATGCCGCAGCTCAAGGCCGCCTGGCAGGCCAGTGCGCCCTTGAGCCACAAGCTGTTCCAGGTGGAGTTCCTGACCACCCTGGCCGGCGACGCGATGATCACCCTGTGTTATCACCGCCCGCTGGATGAACACTGGCACGCCGCGGCGTCGCAACTCGCGACCGACCTTGGCGTCAGTATCATCGGGCGCTCCAAAGGCAAACGGGAAGTGATCGGCCACGATTACGTGGTGGAAAAACTTGAGGTGGGCGGCCGTGCCTTCAGCTATCGCCAGCCCGAAGGCGCCTTCACCCAGCCCAACGGCACGGTAAACCAGAAGATGCTTAACTGGGCTTATGAAGCCTTGGGCGATCGCAGCGACGATCTGCTGGAGCTTTACTGCGGCAACGGCAACTTCACGTTGCCCCTGGCCACCCGCGTACGCAAAGTGCTCGCCACTGAAATCAGCAAGACATCGGTCAGCGCCGCGCTGAGCAACCTCAGCGAAAACGCTGTGGATAACGTCACGTTGGTACGGCTTTCCGCCGAGGAACTGACCGAAGCCTTGAACGAAGTCCGCCCATTCCGCCGCTTGCAGGGTATCGACCTGAAAAGCTACGAATTCGGCAGCGTCTTCGTCGACCCACCTCGCGCCGGCATGGACCCGGACACCTGCGAACTGACCCGACGCTTCGACAACATCCTCTACATCTCCTGCAACCCGGAAACCCTCGCCGCGAACATCGCGCAGTTGAGCGACACCCACCGCATCACGCGCTGCGCGTTGTTCGATCAGTTTCCGTGGACTCATCACATGGAATCCGGGGTGTTGTTGACTCGGCGTTGACCTACGCAAACCGTCGTGGCGAGGGAGCTTGCTCCCGCTCGGTTGCACAGCAACTGCAAAAACCTGGGGCTGCTGCGCAGCCCAGCGGGAGCAAGCTCCCTCGCCACAACTGCCCTCTCCTTATAACGGCAATGTTCGATCATCGAACAGTTATTGCCCGATGACCGCTGCTTTATTTGACCAAATTAACCATCTAGTACAATTTATCCCCACAGGCTGAACTACAGCCCACACCAACAATAAAAATGTGGAGAAATTGCGATGCCTCCGATCGTTCTGGTGCTCAACGGCCCGAACCTGAACCTGCTCGGCACACGCGAGCCGGCCACCTATGGCCACGAAACCCTGGCTGATATTTCCGCGCTGTGCGGCCGTGCCGCCGAGGAGTTCGGCCTGGCCGTGGAGTTCCGCCAGACCAACCAGGAAGGCGAATTGCTTGACTGGATCCACGGCGCCCGTGGCCGGTGTGCCGGGATCATCATCAACCCGGCGGCCTGGACCCACACTTCGGTTGCGATCCGCGACGCGCTGGTGGCCAGTGAAGTCCCGGTGATCGAAGTCCACCTGTCCAACGTCCACGCCCGCGAAACCTTTCGTCACCACTCCTTTGTCTCGTCAGTCGCCATCGGCGTGATGTGCGGGTTCGGCAGCCATGGTTATCGCCTGGCCCTGGAACATTTCAGTCAGCGGTTGAAGGGTTGATGAATATGTCCAACGTCACTGTACTGGCCGGCCTGATCGGCGCGGGCATCCAGGCCTCTCGCACGCCGGCGCTCCACGAACACGAAGGCGATGCCCAAGGCATGCGTTACCTGTATCGGCTGATTGATCTCGATGCGCTGAAACTCGACAGCGACGCCCTGGCCGATTTGCTGGTGGCTGCCGAACGCATGAGTTTTACCGGGCTGAATATCACGTTTCCCTGTAAACAGGCGATCATCCCGCTGCTGGACGAGTTGTCGCCCGAAGCGCGTGGCATCGGTGCGGTAAATACCGTGGTGCTCAAGAACGGCAAACGCATCGGCCACAACACCGACTGCCTCGGCTTCGCCGAGGGCTTTCGGCGTGGCCTGGGCGATGTTACCCGTCGCCATGTCGTCCAGATGGGCGCAGGGGGTGCCGGGGCCGCCGTTGCCCACGCGCTACTCGCCGAAGGCGTGGAGACGCTGAGCATCTTTGATGTCGAGACCAGCCGTGCCGAGGCGCTGGCGAATAACCTGAACCAACAGTTCGGCACCGGCCGTGCTCGCGCCGGGCATGACCTGCCCACCGCCATGGCCGAGGCCGACGGGCTGGTGAACACCACGCCCATGGGCATGGCGAAACTGCCGGGCATGCCAGTACCGGTGGAGCTGTTGCGAGGCGATCTGTGGGTCGCGGAAATCGTCTATTTCCCGTTGGAAACCGAACTGCTGCGCAACGCCCGCGCCCTCGGCTGCCGCACGCTGGATGGCGGCACCATGGCGGTGTTCCAGGCGGTGAAGGCGTTCGAACTGTTCAGCGGCGTGGCGCCCGATGCGGGGCGGATGCTGGCGCATTTTCAGCGCATGGATCACTGAAGCCTGATCACAATCCCTGCTTACCTTGTGGGAGCGAGCTTGCTCGCGATGGCGGTGTTCCAGTCACCACTGGTGCTGGCTGATCGGCCGCTATCGCGAGCAAGCTCGCTCCCACACAGGCTAGCTTCCACATAAGGTTCGGTGTCAGGCCTGCAAGTACCGCAACACCGATTCACAGACCATCTGCCGATGGCGCTGCTTGACCGCTTCGTCCGACAGATCGATCTGAAAGATCTCACCGAACGTCTGGCGGTTGGACACCCGGTAGAAGCAGAACGAACTGATCAGCAGGTGCACATCCAGCGGCTCGAGGCCGGCGCGGAATACGCCCTCCTCGGCGCCTCGGCGCAATATCACACCGAGGGAATCGAGGATGGTGTTGGTCATCGCCTTGATCGCGCCAGACTGCTTCACGTATTCGGCGTTGTGGATGTTCTCGATGCAGACGATACGCACGAAGTCCACATTGCGGTCATGGTGGTCGAAAGTGAATTCCACCAGGCGCCGGATTGCGTCGACCGGCGCCAGCTCCGCCAGGTGCAGGCGGCTTTCGGTAGTGCGGATATCGCCGTAGAGTTTTTCCAGCACCTCGACGTACAGCTGCTCCTTGCTGCCGAAGTAGTAATAGATCATCCGCTTGGAGGTGTGGATGCGCTCGGCGATGGCGTCGACCCGCGCGCCGGCCAGGCCCTGCTGGACGAACTCGACGATGGCTTCCTGAAGAATATTTTCCCGGGTCTTTTCCGGGTTGTTCTTGCGACTCTTGCGCGGCGCGGCGACAGGTTCGTCGAGGGCTGCGGAAAGCTCTGGATTCATAGTCATTACGGGCTCACGGCCATCACTGCACAGGTTCGCGATTATGGGCCGCACCGCACAGTGAAGGAAGCCACGGCGTTGCCCTTTACCGCCGCGCTTACGATTTCCCTACAACTTGGCGTGCCGCAAGCCGCCGCTGCGGGACTTGGCCATGGCCGCCAGCCGCACCGCGACGTTGGCCGCGCCGTAGCCGGCATAACCGTTCTTGCGCTGGATGATTTCGAAGAAAAACCGCCCTTCGAACGGTTCGGTATAGACGTGAAACAACTCGCCGCCTTGGGCGTCACGGTCGTACAACACGTTGAAATAGGCCAGCTCGCTGAGAAACTCATCGTCGAAATCGAAACGTGCCGCCAGGTCATCGTAGTAATTGAGCGGAATGTCCAGCAACGGCACCCCGGCCTCCTTCGCACGGCTGACCTGGGCGAAGATAGCGTCGCAGTCAAAGGCGATATGGTGCACGCCGGAACCGCGATAACTCGACAGCGCGTGTGAGATCGCGGTGTTGCGGTTCTCGGAAATGTTCAGCGGCAAACGAATCGAACTGCAACGGCTGCGCAACGCACGGCTTTTCACCAGGCCATAGGGGTCGGGCAACACCACTTCATCGTCAGCTTCGAAATCCAGCAGGCTCTTGTAGAACAGCACCCAACTGTCGAGGCTGTCGGCCGGCAGCGCCATCGCCATGTGGTCGATGCGCTTGAGCCCGGCGCCGATGACCGCACCGGGCTGCAAGTTGAAATCGGTGCCATAGACATCGGCGTCCTGGTCCACCAAGTAGATCAGGCTGCCATCCGGCGCTCGCACCGCCGCCAGCTCCAGCTCGTTGGGCCCGACCAGGCCACGATAAGGCTGGCCCTTGTAGGCCACCGCCCGCTTGAGAGCGCTGGCGCTGTCCTTGACCCGCACGGCGGTGGCGCACAACGATGGACCGTGGGCTTCAAAAAAGCTGTGGGCGAAGGAATACGGCTCGCAATTGAGGATCAGGTTGATATCGCCCTGGCGCAACAGGCTGACGTTCTTGGAGCGATGCTGGCCGGCCTTGACGAACCCCAGCCGCTCCAGCCAGTGGGAAAGCTTGGCGCCGAGGTTGTCATCCACGGCGAACTCCAGGAATTCAACGCCGTTGTATTCGCTGGCCGGCGCTGTCGCGAAGAGGATATCGCTGTTCTGGGCAGGCGCTTGCGCGGCCAGGCGCTCACGGGTTTTCTCTTCCAGGTACAGCAGCGAACGCAAACCGTCGGCGGCGTTGGCCCTGGGCGGCGCGGCGCGAAACCCGTCGTTGAAGATCTCCAGCGACAGCGGCCCGGTGTAGCCGCTCTGGATGATCGGCGCGAGGAAACCCGGCAGGTCGAATTCGCCCTGGCCCGGGAAACAGCGGAAATGCCGGCTCCACTCCAGGACGTCCATCGCCAGGATCGGTGCGTCGGCCATCTGCACGAAAAAAATCTTCTCCCCGGGAATCTCGGCGATGGCGCTCGGGTCGCCCTTGAGGGACAAGGTGTGGAAGCTGTCGAGCAGCACGCCCAGGCTGGGGTGATCGGCCTGGCGCACGATGTTCCAGACCTGTTGATAAGTATTCACGTGGCGGCCCCAGGCCAACGCTTCATAGCCGATGCGCAGGCCCCGCGCACCGGCACGCTCGGCCAGCAGCCTGAGGTCATCAATCAGGACCTGCTCGTCGCCGACACTGTCGGCCGAGGCATTGCTGCACACCAGCACCAGATCAGTGCCCAGCTCCTGCATCAGGTCGAATTTGCGCTCGGCGCGGTCAAGGTTGCGTGCCAGACGATCCCGGCGGCAGCCTTCGAAATCCCGAAATGGCTGGAACAAGGTGATGGCGATACCCAGGTCGGCGCACATCTGCCTGATTTCCCGAGGGCTGCCGTCGTAATACAGGAGGTCGTTCTCGAAAATTTCCACGCCGTCGAAACCAGCGGCGGCAATCGCTTCGAGTTTTTCCGGCAGGGTACCGCTCAAGGAAACAGTGGCAATGGAACGCTGCATGACTTCGGCTCCCGGGACAGGCATCGGCTACACAAGGTGCGCCGCTTTTTGAAAGAGTCAGCCGATTATTGAGCGGTCGGTTTTTTTGGGCAATTTAATATGTACCATCCGGTTAGTTTTTTGGGCGATTATCGAACACAATGCCCGATCAGCGAATTGACGATTTTTTGTCCACTGCGCACCATCGACCCCACATTGACGCCGGGTTGCGGCGCGAGCCTCAATGCAGACCCAGACCACACCATAAGAATTTCAAGAACGGGTGCACCTTATGATTCCTTCCCAGAGTTCCCGCCTGGCCCCCGGCCTGAGTGCCGCCCAAGACGGCATCGGCGACAAGATCCGTGGCGCCATGGCCGTGGGCAAGACCCGTTGGGGCATGCTTGCCCTGGTGTTTTTCGCCACCACCCTGAACTACATAGACCGCGCCGCCCTGGGGGTCATGCAGCCGATCCTGGCCAAGGAGATGAGCTGGACGGCGATGGACTACGCCAATATCAACTTCTGGTTCCAGGTCGGTTATGCGGTCGGCTTCCTGCTGCAAGGTCGCCTGATCGACCGGATCGGCGTCAAGCGTGTGTTCTTCTGCGCCGTGCTGCTCTGGAGCCTGGCAACCGGCGCCCATGGCCTGGCCACTTCGGCGGTGGGCTTCATGGTCTGCCGCTTCATCCTCGGCCTGACCGAAGCCGCCAATTACCCGGCCTGCGTCAAGACCACGCGGCTGTGGTTCCCGGCCGGCGAACGGGCCGTGGCCACCGGCATCTTCAATGCCGGCACCAACGTTGGCGCGATGTTCACGCCGATGCTGCTGCCGCTGGTCCTGCACGTGTGGGGCTGGCAGGCCGCGTTCCTGTGCATGGCCGCGCTGGGCGGGATTTGGTTGCTGTTCTGGGGCCTGAAATATTTCAACCCGGAAGATCACCCCAGCGTCAAACAGTCGGAACTGGACTACATCCAGGCCCAGGAAGAACCGGACCAGGTCCGCGTACCGTTCTCCCGTATCCTGCGCATGCGCGGCACCTGGGCCTTCGCCCTGGCCTACTCGATTACCGCGCCGGTGTTCTGGTTCTACCTCTACTGGCTGCCGCCGTTTCTCAACCAGCAATACAACCTGGGCATCAACGTGACCCAGATGGGCATCCCGCTGATCATCATCTACTTGACCGCCGACTTCGGCAGCGTCGGCGGCGGGATCCTGTCCTCGTTCCTGATCGGTCGCGGGGTCAACCCGATCAAGGCGCGACTGGTCTCCATGCTGCTGTTCGCCTGCTGCATCGTTGGGGTGATCATGGCCGCCGGCTCCAGCAGCCTGTGGGTGGCGGTGTTTGCCATTTCCCTGGCCATCGGCGCGCACCAGGCCTGGACGGCAAATATCTGGAGCCTGGTGATGGATTACACGCCCAAGCACATGATGAGCACGGTGTTCGGCTTCGGCGGCATGTGCGCCGCCGTCGGCGGGATGTTCATGACCCAGTTGGTGGGGCACATCCTGACCGTCACCAATAACAACTACACGGTGCTGTTCACCCTGATTCCGGCGATGTATTTCATTGCGCTGATCTGGATGTACTTCATGGCGCCGCGCAAGGTTCCGACCCTGGAAAACTGACCGTGAACTAACGGACAGCGATTTACCCGTGGCGAGGGAGCTTGCTCCCGCTCGATTGCGCAGCAATCGCAAAAAAGCGAGGGCCGCTTCGCAGCCCGGCGGGAGCAAGCTCCCTCGCCACGAGAGGCCTGTGTAACCAGAGGAAGGGTTGTGCTGGCCACCAGGATTCAAGCCATCAAGGGTGTGTACAGCCCGTCACTTGCGTCGCTGCTGCCACGCCGCTGCCAATCCACTCAAGCAGATCAGGACGATACCCACCACCGTGGTCAGCGTCGGCGTATGGCTGAACAACAGCCAGCCGAGCAGCCCCGCGAAGATAATCTGGCAATACCCGAATGGCGCCAGCAACGCCGGGGCGGCGAAGCGGAAGGCCTGGGTCAGCATCAGGTGCGCGGTCATCCCGCAGGCACCCAATGCGAGCATCATCAAGCCGTGGGTCACGCTGGGCACTTGCCAGAAGAACGGCACCAGCGCGCTCATCACCAGGGTATTGCACAGTCCTGCAAAAAAGTTGCTGGTGGTCGGGCTGTCGATCTCACTGAGCTTGCGCGTGAGCAATTGGTAGAAGCAGAAAAACAGCGCCGAACAGAACGGCAACAGCACCGCCGGCGTGAACAGATCACCACCCGGATGGACAATGATCAGCACGCCGATGAAACCGAAGATCACCGCGATCCACTGACCGCGCGTCACGTGTTCGCCCAGCAACGGCACTGACAGCGCGGTGACCAGCACGGGGGCGAGGAAGTTGACCGCGGTCGCCTCGGCCAAGGGGATGTACATCAGCGCCGTGGTGAAAAACAGACTGGTGCCCAACAGGCACAACGCCCGGGCCAGTTGCCACAACGGACGCTTGGTCCGCAGCACCCGCAGCCCAGAGCGCGGCAGGAAAATGCCCGCCATCAACAACGTGTGCACCACGTAACGGGCCCAGACCACCATGATGATCGGATAAAAACCCGAGAGATATTTGGACAACGCGTCGTGACTGGAGAACAGGAACGTTGCGACCAGAATAAGCACGATGCCCTTGAAAGCCTGGTTGACGCCGGAGAGCGGAGTGCTGACGGTCATGAGGGAAACCTGCGTTGCTTGATGAAAGGCCGTGATCCTTGATGCACTTGTTGGGCCAGCGAGGATTCCGATAGTTCTGATCCGAAGTGTAATGAAAATTCCGCCCTCGGGCAGGACCGGCGCACCGATGAACCAAAATCCCTGTCAGTTGCCTGAAAGCTCAAGCATGCGCGCACCTTGCGCTCCTGAAAGCTAGACTCTTCGCCACAGCAGCCATTTTTCGCACGGTCATTCAGAGGATTTCCCCCATGTTATGGAAAAAAGGTCGCCGCAGTGACAACGTGGTGGACGCCCGCGGTGACGGTGGGGGCGGCGGCGGGATGCGTTTTGGTGGCGGCAAGGGCTTGAGCCTGACGGCCATTATCCTGATCGTCGGCATCGGCTGGATCACCGGCCAGGACCCCATGCAGATTCTCGGGCAACTGACCGGGCAGATGGACCAGGCTTCCGCGCCCGCTCCTTCGCAAACGCGCCAGGCGCCACCGGCCAACGACGAACAGGCTGAATTCGTGCGCTCCATCCTGGGCGATACCGAAGACACCTGGAGCCAGGTTTTCCAACAGGCCGGGCGCCAGTACCAGCAACCGAAGCTGGTGCTGTTCAGCGGTCGGGTCAACTCGGCGTGCGGCCTGGCTTCCTCGGCGACCGGCCCCTTCTACTGTCCGGCGGACCGGCAGGTTTACCTGGACATGAGTTTCTTCAAGGAAATGTCCCAGCGTTTTTCGGCCGCCGGGGATTTCGCCCAGGCTTACGTCATCGCTCATGAGGTGGGCCACCACGTGCAGACGCTGCTCGGCGTGTCGGCGAAAATCCAGGAAGCGCGCCAGCAAGGCCGGCAAATGGAAGGCGACGGTGGTTTGCTGGTGCGCCAAGAGTTGCAGGCCGATTGCCTGGCGGGCGTCTGGGCCAACCACGCACAAAAGCGCCTGAACTGGCTTGAACCGGGGGATATCGAAGAGGCCTTGACCGCCGCGAATGCCATTGGCGACGATCGTCTTCAGCAACAAGGCCAGGGCCGCGTGGTGCCAGACTCGTTTACTCACGGCACTTCGGCACAACGGGTGCGCTGGTTCAAGACCGGTTTTTCTCAAGGCCAGGTCAGCCAGTGCGACACCTTCGCGGCGAAAACCCTGTAGATGAAGTGGCGGGCATTGATCGGGCTGGTGCTGTGCTGCGCCGTAGCCCAGGCCGAGGAACACGGCGTCAAGGTGATCGCCGAGGGACGCTTGCAGATCAGGGGCGGCGCCATGGCCGTCGGTGTCAGCCCGCCACCGGCCTCGATCGAGCGGGTGCTGATCATCCTCCATGGTCGGCTGCGCAATGCCGATACTTACTTGCACAGCGCTGAAAAAGCCGCGGCACAGGCCAGTCAGTCGGCGACGACGACGTTGATCATTGCCCCACAATTTCTCAACGAACATGACGTAGCGCGCCATCAGTTGCCTGCTGAAATCCTGCGCTGGCAGGGCAACGACTGGATGGCGGGCGGCCTGTCCACGGGGCCGAAACCGCTCAGTTCATTCCAGGTGCTGGACGACATCGTTGCGCGGGTCAGCGACCGCCAGCAGTTTCCCGCAGTGAAAGACATCGTCATCGCCGGCCACTCCGGCGGCGCCCAAGTGGTGCAGCGCTATGCCCTGCTTGCCCATGGCACTTATCGCATCAGCCCACGGTTCGTGATCGCCAACCCTTCGTCCTATGCCTACCTGGACGCACAGCGGCCCATGGCGTTCGACCCGGTCAGTTGCCCAGGCTTCAATCGCTGGAAATACGGCCTGGAAAACCTGCCCGCCTACGCTACCGTGCAAACGCCCGCCCAGCTCGAGGATCGCTACATCAAGCGCGACATCGTCTATCTGCTTGGGCAACAGGACATCGACCCGGAACATCCGGCGCTGGATAAAGGTTGTGAAGCGCAGACACAAGGGGCGTATCGGCTGCTACGGGGGCATTTCTTTTTTGACTACCTGACCCGACGCCACCCGCAAGGGTTGAACCAGCGACTGATCGAAGTGCCCGGGGTTGGACATGATGGGGATGGGATGTTCAATTCGCCGGAGGGGTTGAAGGTGCTGTTTGGGCAGTGAGCGTTGTGGTGACTTTCAGGGCCTCATCGCGAGCAAGCTCGCTCCCACAGGGGATTCCTGTGGATCACAAAATCCATGTTCGCCGTAGTTCCACTGTGGGAGCGAGCTTGCTCGCGATGGCGGTCGATCAGTCAACCAACCTCTCAAACCGAAAGCATCCGCCGCAACTCGGCGCAATCACGCGCATGCCAGTCCGTCAGCTCAGGCCAGGGATTGTCCGGCAGATTCACCAGCACCGTCCGCGCCCCAGCCGCGCGGCCGCAGTCGAGGTCAAAGCGGTAGTCGCCCACCATCACCATGGTCTCGGGCGCCACGTCCCAGGCCTCGGCCAGTTTCAACAGGCCACCGGGATGAGGTTTGGGCGGCGCTTCATCACGACCGAGAACGTCTCCCACGGCAAAACAATCGGCCAGGCCGATCACCTCAAGCGTCACGTGGGCGAGCTCGCGTGCGTTGCGCGTCAGGATGCCCAGGCGATAACCACGCCCGGCCAACTCGCGGACCAGCTCCACCGCCCCCGGCGCGGGCCTGGAGCCCAGCGCCAGGTCCCGCTCGTGTTCCAGCAACCAGGCATGTTTGGCCGCGGCTTCTTCAGCGGGCAATCCCGCCAGATGCGTGAGGATGTCGTCTTCAGGCGGAATCGCCAGGGCCACGCGGATCGCGGCGAAATCATGCACGGCGATGGTCAGCGTGCCGTCCATGTCGAACACCCAGTGCCGCACATCGGCCAGGCTCATGCCCAGTCCTTGCGATGGCGGATCAGGCCTTCCTGGGTCACCGAGGCCACCAGCTGCCCGGCGCGATTGAACACACTGCCACGGGAGAAGCCACGGGAATTGCCGGCCCAGGGGCTGTCCATGGCATAGAGCAACCAGTCATCGGCACGCAGGTCAGCGTGGAACCACAGCGCGTGGTCGAGGCTGGCGACCTGCATGTCCTTGTGCCAGACCGATTTGCCATGAGGCAGCAACGAGGTAGTCAGCAGGCCGAAATCCGACGCATAGGCCAGCAGGTATTTATGCAGGGCCGGGGAGTCAGCCAAGGCGCCATCGGCACGAAACCACACGTACTTGACCGGATCGGCCGGTTGCGGGTTGTACGGGTCCTTTTCGGTGACCGGGCGCACCTCGATCGGCTTGGGGCACAGCAGTTTTTCACGCATGTGTTCAGGCAACAGGTGCGCGCGCTGCTGGGTCAGTTCCAGTTCCGACGGCAGGTTCTCCGGCCCGACGACCTGCGGCATGGTGCTCTGGTGCTCGAAGCCCTGCTCGTCGTACTGGAACGACGCGCTGCAGGTGAAGATCGGGTTGCCCTTCTGGATCGCCGTGACCCGTCGGGTGCTGAAGCTGCCGCCATCACGCACGCGATCTACCTGGTAGACCACCGGCAACGCCGCATCGCCCGGACGCAGGAAGTAGCCATGCATCGAATGCACATGGCGCGCCTCTTCCACGGTCTGGCTGGCCGCCGACAGCGACTGGCCCAGCACTTGGCCGCCGAACAGCTGGCGAAAGCCCAGGTCCTGGCTGCGACCGCGAAACAGGTTCTCTTCGATCGGTTCCAGGGTCAGCAGGTCGACCAGATCTTCCAACACGTGGCTCATTCAGATTTTCCTCACACAGCACAAAACCGCGCAGGCTGTGCTGCGGCGGCGGATCGATAATTGGCCCGGGCCATTTTGGCGGGCATTGTAAACGTCCGTGTCGGTTAACCGTGAAGGGTCTGCAACCATTGCTCACGATTGATGCGATAGAGCACATGGTGACGCAATGGATGACCGACCGCGAGCTTTGGGTGTTCGAAATCATCGTCCGGATCGTGCTGCATGCCGATGGCCTGCATGACCTTCTGCGAAGGCAAGTTATCCACAGCGGTAAAAGCCACCACTTCATCCAGGCCCAGGCGGTCGAAAGCGCAACGCAACGCGGTCCATGCGGCTTCGCTGGCATACCCCAGCCCCCAGTGTTCGCGCGCCAGGCGCCAGCCGATTTCCACCGCCGGGGTGAAATGCGCATCGAACCCGACCACGCCCAGCCCGGTAAAACCGATGAAGGCACCGGTGTCCTTGCGCTCCAATGCCCACAAACCAAAACCATGCTCGGCAAAATGCCCGCGCACCCGGCCGATCAACGCAGCGCTTTCCAGGCGACTCAGGGGGGCCGGAAAATAACGCATCACTTGCGGATCGGCACACATCGCCGCAAACGCCGGCAGGTCTTCATCGCGCCACTGCCGCAGAATCAGCCGTGCGCTTTCCACTTCCAGTATCGGCTCCATCTTCACTCCCTTTCCATGCCCAGAGTCTACATCGCTGGTAGGATCCGTCACTCACCCGCCACTGAAAACACCATGCCGCTACCGCTGATCTACCACGAAGACTACAGCCCCGAATTCCCTGCGGAGCACCGTTTCCCCATGGACAAGTTCCGCCTGCTGCGCGATCACCTGGTGGACAGCGGCCTGGCCCGGGACGCGGACCTGCTGCGTCCGGCCCTATGCCCGCCGGACATCCTTGCCTTGGCCCACGATCGCGCCTATATCGAACGCTACATGGGCGGCGAGTTGTCCCGCGAAGACCAACGGCGCCTCGGCCTGCCCTGGAGCGAAGCCTTGGCTCGCCGAACGGTACGCGCCGTCGGCGGATCACTGCTGGCCGCCGAGCAGGCCCTCGAACACGGACTGGCCTGTCATCTGGCCGGCGGTACGCACCACGCCCACTACGACCACCCGGCCGGATTTTGCATCTTCAATGACCTGGCGGTGATCAGCCGCTATTTCCTCGCCAGCGGTCAGGTCTCGCGAGTGCTGATTTTCGACTGCGACGTGCACCAGGGCGACGGTACGGCTCGAATACTCCATGACACTCCCGACGCCGTGACAGTTTCCTTGCACTGCGAAAAGAATTTTCCTGCACGCAAGGCGCAAAGCGACTGGGATATTCCCCTGCCGATGGGCATGGAGGACGCCGCCTACCTGAAAGTCGTCGATGACGCGCTCAATTACCTGCTGCCGCTCTATCAGCCCGATCTGGTGCTCTATGACGCCGGCGTCGATGTACACAAGGACGATGCCCTCGGTTACCTGAAGCTGACCGACGAAGGCCTCGCCGCCCGGGACGAGAGCGTCATGCGCCATTGCCTGGGCCGGGACATTCCGGTGGTCGGCGTGATCGGCGGTGGCTACAGCAAGGACCGCAAGGCCCTGGCCCGCCGGCACGGAATCCTGCACCACAGCGCACAGAAGGTCTGGACGTCATCAGGTTGTCACTGAAGTCTGCGCGTTACCCACAATGCCTGTGGAGCGGCCTGTGGATAACCTGAGCGAAAGGGCCTGCAACCTATGCCCTCTATAGCTCGCAAGAGCTTGGCTGTTTTTTGATCACTCTTATTGAAAAACACCACCTACCCTTGTGGGAGCGAGCTTGCTCGCGATGGCGGTGTTTCAGAGGCGTTGATGTAACTGGTTCACCGCAATCGCGAGCAAGCTCGCTCCCACAGGGATATCAGTGAAGCGTGCTGGTAGAATGCCCCGCCTACTCCTGCCCCCACAGCCCGATCATGACCTCGACCACCAAGCCTTCCACTCCAAACATCGCCATCATCGGCGGCGGCCCCGCCGGCCTCATGGCGGCCGAGGTGTTGAGCCAGGCCGGCCTCCAGGTCGACCTGTACGACGGCATGCCATCGGTGGGCAGGAAATTTCTGCTGGCCGGTGTCGGCGGCATGAATATCACTCACTCGGAAGCTTTCCCGGCGTTCCTCTCCCGCTACGGCGAACGCACGCCGAATATCGCCCCGCTGCTGCGGGCATTCGGCGCCGATGAGTTGTGCGAATGGATTCACGGCCTGGGCATCGACACCTTTGTCGGCAGCTCCGGGCGGGTATTTCCTACCGATATGAAGGCCGCCCCGCTGCTGCGCGCCTGGCTCAAGCGCCTGCGCGACGCCGGCGTGGTGATTCATACGCGCCACCGCTGGCTTGGCTGGAATGCCGACGGCAGCCTGCGCATTGCCAGCCCGGACGGGGAAAAGGCCCTACAGCCCGACGCGACCTTATTGGCGCTGGGAGGCGGCAGTTGGTCACGCCTGGGCTCCGACGGTGCCTGGATGTTGCCGCTGGAACAGCGCGGCGTCCTCCTCGCGCCCTTGCAGCCAAGCAACTGCGGGTTCGATGTGCCGGGCTGGAGCGATCTGATGATCGCCAAATTTGCCGGCACCCCACTGAAGAACATTGCCATCGGCCTCGACGATGACGTGCCACGCCTCGGCGAATGCGTCATCACCGCCACCGGCATCGAGGGCAGCCTGATCTATGCGCTATCGGCGCGGATTCGTGAGGCTATCAACCAACACGGCAGCGCGACCATTCATCTGGATCTTCTGCCGGGCCGGCCTGTGGACAAGATTCTCCTGGCATTGAGCAAGCCGCGCGGTTCTCGCTCGATGGCCAAGCATCTGCACAGCCAGTTGGGGCTCGACGGGGTCAAGGCAGCGTTGTTACGGGAACTGACTTCAGCCGATTGTTTTGCCGACATGGCGCGGCTGGCCCAGGCGATCAAGGCATTGCCGGTCACGCTGGTGAAAACCCGTCCGCTGGACGAAGCCATTAGCAGTGCCGGCGGCGTGACCTTCGAGGCACTCGATGAGCGACTGATGCTCAAGCAAGTGCCCGGCGTTTTCTGCGCGGGAGAGATGATCGATTGGGAAGCGCCGACTGGCGGATACTTGCTTACGGCATGCTTTGCCAGCGGTCGTGCGGCGGGGTTGGGGATGGTGGAGTGGCTACAGCGCCAGGCTTGAAATCTTTGTTGCCGCCTTCGCGAGCGGGCTCGCTCCCACAGGGATCGGGCGCTGGACACCAGAGCGGTGAACACCACAGAGCCCTTGTGGGAGCGAGCCTGCTCGCGAAAGCAATCTATCCGACGCAGCAAATCATCAAGGCTTACGCTTGCGCGGCCCGGTATTGAACACTGGCACTTTTCGCACAGGTTTCACCGAAGGCTCCACCGGCCCCGAGTCGCCACTGTCCACCCACTTGCCAAGGTTGCGCTTGCCGCCACCGCCGGAAGCTTTCGGTTTCTTCGGCTTTTTCGGTTTCTTGATCACCTGGCCGCTGGCATCGGTTTCCGGCACGCGATGCTCAGGTTCGAAATCATGTTCCATCTGCCGGGGCAATGCCTGGCGGGTCAGGGTTTCAATGGCCGACAGCAGATTCACTTCATCGGCGCAGACCAGGGAAATCGCCTGCCCGGTGGCACCCGCACGGCCCGTACGGCCGATACGGTGGATGTAGTCCTCGGCGACGATCGGCAAATCGAAGTTCACCACCAGCGGCAAGTCCTCGATGTCCAAGCCACGGGCCGCGACGTCGGTGGCCACCAGGATCTGCACTTCGCTGGCCTTGAAACGATCCAGCGCACGCTGGCGGGTCGCCTGGGGTTTGTCGCCGTGGATGCCATCGGCGTTGACGCCCAGGCCCTGGAGTTTTTCCACCAGTGCATCGACGCCGTTGCGGGTCTTGGCAAATACCAGCACCTGCTTCCACTTGTGCTTGCGCATCAGGTGGATGAACAGTTCCGGCTTGCGCTTCTTGTCCACCGTCACCACCCATTGCTTGACGGTGTTGGCGGCCACGTTGCGCGGGCTCACTTCGATGCTCAGCGGGTCGTTGAGCATCTGCCCGGCCAGTAGGCGGATCGCATCGGAGAAGGTCGCCGAGAACAGCAAGGTCTGGCGCTTCTTCGGCAGGGCCTTATAGATGTTCGCCAGTTCCTCGGAGAAGCCCAGGTCGAGCATGCGGTCGGCCTCGTCCAGCACCAGGGTCTGCAACTGATTGAACTTCAGCGCGTTCTGGCGGAACAGGTCGAGCAAGCGGCCCGGCGTGGCGACCAACAGATCGACGCCTTTGCGCAGCTTCATCATTTGCGGGTTGATGCTGACACCGCCGTACACGGCGTAGGTGCTCAGCGGCAGGTTCTGGGCGTACTGGCGCACGCTTTCGTGGACCTGCTCGGCCAGCTCGCGGGTCGGCACAAGGATCAGCGCGCGCACCGAGTTGGCGGCAACTTTCGGCCCTTCGGTGGTCAACAACTGCAACAGCGGCACGGCGAAACCGGCGGTCTTGCCGGTGCCGGTCTGGGCTGCGGCCATCAGGTCGCGACCGGCGAGCACCGCCGGCATGGCTTGGGCCTGGACTGGGGTCGGCGTCTGGTAGCCGAGCGTCTCGAGGGCGCGCAGCAGGGGTTCGATCAGGCCAAGAGTGGCGAAAGTCATGGAGATACCGTAGGAAAAATCAGCGCAAGGTGTGCAATGCGCGGCAGTTTACCCTAAATCATGATTCGGCCGGTGCGGGCTTGGGCTTGCGCCACTGCGGCAACCCGATCAGGACCACGGCGCTGATAATCACCAGCATCGCCAAGGCCTCTTCGATACCGATGGTTTCCCCGGCGAAGACGATCCCCAGCAACACCGCCACCGCCGGGTTGACATAGGCGTAGCTGGTGGCTGCGGCCGGACGCACATGCTTGAGCAAGTACATGTAGGCGTTGAAGGCGATGATCGAACCGAAACCGATCAGATAGACCAGCGCGAACCAGCCTTCCAGCGGCGGCATGCTTTCCAGGCGCTCGCCACTGGCGAAGCTGCCGATCAACAGCACCACGCCGGCCACCAGCATCTCCACGGCGCTGGCCATCGCTCCCGCCGGCAACGGCAGGTGTTTGCTCAACACCGAGCCGAAGGCCCAGGAAGCCGCCGCAAACACCAACAAGGCCGCCCCCATCGGGCTCGATTGCAGGTTGGAACCGAGGTTGAGCATGGCGATACCGATCAGCCCCAATACAATCCCGGCCCATTCCAGACGGGTATTACGCGCGCCCCAGAAATATCCGCAGAGCAAGGTAAACAAAGGCACCGTCGCCACGGCCAACGCCGCCACGCCCGAGGCCACGCCCATATGCTCGGCGATACTCACCGCGCCATTGCCGAACGTCAGCAACAACACCCCAATCAGCGCCCCGGCCTTCCACTGCGCCCAGGTCGGCGCCGGTGCCCCGCGCCAGCGCAGGAAGCCATACATCAACGACCCGGCGATCACGAAACGAATCCCGGCCAGCAGCAAGGGCGGCCAATGCTCGACGCCGATGCGAATCACCAGATAGGTCGATCCCCAGATGACGTACAAAGCGAAGAAGGCAGCGATCAATGGCAACGGAAAACGGCGTGGGCCAGGCATGTTCAGCTCGAAGTCAGGACGATGAAACCTGTCATTCTAAAAAGGCAATCGACGGAAATTAAGTTACAAAATCTGTTTATCCGAGCCATACACTTTTCATTGTGGGAGCGAGCCTGCTCGCGAAGGCGTCCGCCCTGCCAACATCTGTGGTGGCTGACACACTGCTTTCGCGAGCAGGCTCGCTCCCACAGGAGAGTTGTGCAGTGTTCAGAACCCGCGATGGCGCTTGAGATGCTCGTTGATCTTCGCTGCCGGCACCTTCTGCAAGCTGCACAGCAGGTCATGGGACAGCTCTCGCAACCCATGCTTTTGCCGCAGCTCCGAGGCCAGGTGCGCGGTGAGGTTGGCGGCCATTTCGGCGTCGGCCATGGCCCGGTGAGCCTGGCCGGTGTGAGGCAGGCCGGCGAAAGCATTGAGCGTGCCGAGCTTGTGGTTCGGCGCCGCTGGCATCAGGCGTCGGGCCAACAGCAGTGAACAGGCAAAATTCTGCAGGCGGGTGCGCTTGATTCGTCCCAGTTCGAAGTCCCAGAACTTCTGGTCGAACGCGGCATTGTGAGCCAGCAGCGGCGTGATGCCGACGAACTCGTTGACCTCGTTCATGACCTTTTCCGCTGGCGGTGCGCTGCGCAGCATGGCATTGCTGATACCGGTCAGTTGCTCGATGAAGGCCGGGACGCGCACGCCGGCGTTCATCAGGCTCTGGTAACGGTCGACTATCCGGCCTTGCTCAAGTATCACCACGGCAATTTCGGTGGCCCGGCAACCGCTGCTCGGGGTGATGCCGGTGGTTTCAAAGTCGATGACTGCGATACGTTCCAAACCGGTGGGGCTCCTTGAAAATCAGTTCTTGAGCAGCAACGCGCCTTCGATCGGCACGTAGCGGCTGGCGGCGCGGATCAGCGAGTTGGCGGTCAACCCAGGGACTCCATAGGCCACAGCCTGCACGCCGTGTTTGCTGATGATGCGTTCGAGCAACATGTCGAAATCGCCATCACCGGAGGCCAGGACCACCTCGTCGACATGGTCGGCGGCGTCCATGATGTCCAGGGTGATGCCCACGTCCCAGTCGCCCTTGGCCGAGCCGTCGCTGCGCTGGATATAGGGCTTGAGTTTCACGGTGAACCCCAGGTTGCGCAGGATCTGCTGGAACTGCTGTTGCTTGCTGTCACCGCGATCGATCGCGTAGGCATAGGCCTCGACGATCTGCCCCTGCTTGCTCACATCGGCCCACAGCGCGGCATAGTTGAAGTGGCAACCATAGGCCTGGCGCACGGTGTAGTAGAGGTTCTGGACATCGGCGAACACTGCGATTTTTTTCACCGCGTTTCCTCTTGAATGCACACGCGCGCAGGCCACCCGGGCCGAAAAGTCGCCCAGTATGCCAGTCTCGAGGAGCGTTCCGCGAATAATCGGCCCGAGGCGCCAGGGCGCCCCGGACGAACGGCGGATCAGACGAAAGAGTCGTCGTCGCCGAACAAGGACGAATCGTCGCTGTAGTCGGCGTCGCTGAAACCGCCCTGGTCGTTGCCATAGCTATTGTTGCCGTCGCTAACGCTGTCGGCCACGCGCTGATCATCGCCCCAACCGGTGCCACCGTTGTTGGCGGCGTCATTGACCGGCTGGGCCGGCTCTTCCTTGAGGACCTCGACGATCTCCTGGGGTTGATTGCTGTGGAACAGGCTACTGATGCCCTGGGCGAGCATCACACCACCGGCCACGCCCGCCGCGGTTTTCAAGGCGCCACCGAGAAAGCTGCCCGCCGCCGGGGCCTGCTGTTGCGGCGCGGCATAGTTGCCGGGCGCAGCGCCAAAGCCTGGCTGGGCCGGTGTGCTGAAGGAAGGCCGCGCAGGTTCGCGCCAGCCGCCACCGCTGGATGCCGGTGCGCTTGCTGGTCGTGAATCACGGTTGCTGCCACCGAAGATACTCGAAAGGAAACCACCGCCGCCGCTTGGCGCCGAAGTCTGGCTTCGGGCCTGCTGCAATTCGCCCTGCAATTGCTCGACCTGTTGGGCGAGCTGTCTGTTCTGCTCGTCCAGGCGCTTGATCGCCGCCTCTTGCACCAGGATCGCCTGGGCCATGAAATAGCCCGCCGCAGGCTGGTTGGCCAAGTGTTCCTTGATCCGCGCCTCGGCCTGGGCGTCGCGCGGGGCTGAATCCTTTTCGGCCTGCTGCAGCCGTGAAAACAGTCCATCGATCAGGGTTTGTTCTTCGCTGTTCATGGCGACCTCATCAGATTGCCGGATTAAAACCAGGCCGGTCGCAAAGACCGGTGCGATTCAGTAATGGGGATGCGCAGGAAGCTTTCAATGGTCTTTACCTGATGTTTACGTTTGCTTGTGCGGTCGCTTCATCGGTTAAAGTGTCGGACCGCTTTTTCGAACTGCGATACCGACTCATGAATCCGTTAGAAGTACTGCGTGACTCCTTGTATTTTTTCAAGCGCAACCTGGGCCGGATCGCCCAGCTGTGCCTGCCGCTGGTAATACTTGAGGCGGTCCTCCAACAAGGGGTGGACAGCGCCATCGGCGCCGACGGTTTCTCCGGCTACAGCGTGATCGTCGGTCTCCTCGTGTACCCGCTGTATACCGCGGCGTTGATCCTGTTTCTCGATGCCCGCAGTCGCGGCGAAGCCCCGCGTGCCCGTGACTTGCTCGCGGCAGCCCTCCTCCAGTGGCCGCGCTTCGCCTTGCTGACCGCCCTTAATACGTTGCTGATCCTGATCGGCATTTCCTTGTACTTCCTGCCGGGGTTGTGGCTGATGGTCGTCCTCGCCTTCGGTGAATACCTGTTGGTTTTGCAGGGCATGGCGCCCTTGGCGGCCATGAAGGAAAGCGCGCGCCTGAGTCGAGGCAATTTCTGGCGAATCCTGTTATGCATCCTCGCCGTAATGGTCCCGTTGTGGCTGCTCAAGGGCGCCAGCGTCTCGGTGTATCCGCCGCCGCAGAACCCCTTCATCAGTTTGCTGATCGACAGCGTCCACAGTTTCCTGCAACTGTTCACCACCGTGGTGCTGTTCCGAATGTTCATGTTGATTGCAGAAAAACCCGAGCCATGACCCGTCTGCTGCGATACACCTTGCTGGGCCTGTTGTTGCTCGTCGGCATTGCAGCCTTTTCCATCTATGGCCCGACCTGGCGCCCACAGGCCCGGGAAGCGATGCCCGTCAGCTGCGCCGCGAACGCCCCACCGCTGGTGCCCGGCCAAGCCCTGAAGGTGATGACCTGGAACGTCCAGTTCCTGGCTGGCAAGCGCTACGTGTTCTGGCACGACCTGGCCGAGGGCGACGATGAAAGCCCGACCCCGGAAGACATGGCCTTCAGCCTCGACGAAGTGGCACGGGTCATTCGCGACGAACAGCCGGACGTGGTGCTATTGCAGGAACTCGACAACGGCGCCAAGGCCAGCGACTACCAGAACCAGCTCAAGCTCTTGCAGGAACGGCTGGCCGACCTCTATCCCTGCGGCACCAGCGCTTTTGACTGGAAAGCCGACTTCATTCCCAGCCCACATATCTTCGGCAGCGTTGGCCGCCAGTTGGCGACGCTGAGCCGCTATCGCATCGACCACGCCGAGCGGGTGCAATTGCCGGTGGCCGAGGCGAACTTCATCACCCGCCAGTTCCAGCCGAAAAATGCCTTGCTGGTGAGTTACCTGCCCCTGAGCGGCGGCGGCCAACTGGCGGTGCTCAATACACATCTGGAGCGGGCCACCCAGCCGGACGACACTGCGCGCGCGCAAGTCAGCGCGATAGCCAAGGCCTTGGACAAGCTTGAATCCGCCGGCACTCCCTGGCTGGCCGGGGGAGACTTCAACCTGTTACCCCTGGGCCAATACCGACGCCTGCCCACCGAGCAACGCTCACCCTACTCCGCCGACAGCGAATTGCACCTGCTGTGGGACAAATACCCGATGATCCCCACCAACAACGAGGCCAGCGGCATCGACCGCGCAAACTGGCTGACCCACTACCCCAACGATCCCGGCCTCAACGGCCCCGACCGGACCGTCGATTACCTGTTCTACAGCCCCCGCCTCAAACGGGTCGAAGCCCAGGTCCGGCAGGACGATACGTTGCGCATTTCCGATCATTTGCCGGTGATCGCGCGGTTTCTGTTGCCGGCGATGCCCTGACCGCAGTGACCAGCAGCGCAAAAATTTAAAGCTGCGCACCCTCTATGCAGACAATCACTTGCAATATCCAGAACCACATACCTGCAACTCATTTATTCCTGCCAACTAAGCAAGGGGCTAATATCTGCAAACCCAATAAGAGTTCAACCGATGATTACTCCAGTCGACGCGGCGCCCAACCCCCACACAGAAAGTCTATGCAGCGCGCCTAAATACGCTTGGGCAAAGTCCATACTATTTGTACAGAACTATCAGGGAACCGGTGGCACCGAAAATATTGGAAACATGTTGGCCCAGCACAACAGCGGAGCCAAAGGTGCCCAGCTGAAACTCAGTAACGCGACACTTATTGATGTCACCCTGAAGGGCGACGGTAGTAAATTCCCTCTGCACAACCACATCACGCAAACCGACCAGAACGGTATCACCAGAACAACGCTGGAAGTGATAGCCTGGGATTCGAACAGCGACTTCAGCGACATACAGTCACAAGCGGGGCGCCATATCGGAAGGGGGCCATTCGGGCTGGCAATAGAAAAAATCTGTCTGAAAAACTATTTCCTGAACCTGGGTCACAAGACGACAAAATCCGAAACAACAACCAACGCCCAGAGCAATGCCAATCGACTTGACGGCGTACTTATAAAATCGCCGGACGGCTTCGAATTGAACCCGTCAGCGATCGCCAGCATGAAGGAGGCCATAGAGGACGCCGCGCCTCATGTCGTTTATGTTGCACAAGACCATGCCACTACGCTGGTCACTGAGGCAATCAAGCAGCTGAACGATGTTCGGCCAATTGGGGAACGGATTGGAATAGTCTACGGTATCCACCGGGAAGACCTTTCAGTAGAGGACACGTTGAACAATGAAAAGGACTTCTGCGTGGCAACAAATATGCGGGCATCTTATGGCGCTATCCAGGTCGCAGTGGTCTGTTCTCGCTCGGCGGGACAAAACTATGCAAGTGTCGGTGGCAACCCATACGCATTGAAAGAAGTTGAAAACGGTACCGATTGCGAAAAATTTGCTCGTAACGATAAAGCACGCCACCAATTCAGAGAACAGCATGATATTCCACAAGACGCCAAGGTCATCACCTTGGCCGGCAGATACTCGCCCGAAAAAGACATGACTGCATGCGTCAGAATAATCAGCGAAGTGTTACAAAGACCAGGTAATGAAGCCGTACATTTTGTCGGATGCGGCGCGATGTTAAGTTCGGATAACCGCGATCTGCAAAATCTGCTGAAAAATACGCTGGGCGACCTTCAGTCATTAAAGGAGCGCATTCATTTTCTCGGCTTTCAGGACATGCCAGCGGTGATGTCCGCGACGGACATCGTCCTTTCTACTTCCCGGACCGAATCCTGGGGCCTTACATTGCTGGAGGCAGCGGCCGCGGGGTGTATAGCCGTTTATTCTGACCTACCCGGTACACGCAATGCCATGGGCCGCCTCGCTGAAGATTACAGCCTGTGTGTCAAACGACAGCAGGCCGAAAAAACCGACCCGCTTTTTCCGAACTACAGAATGCTATCCGATGAATCCATTGGTGAGTTTGTCGATAAATTGCAGGAAGCGCTGGCGTTAAGCGAAGATCCTGAAGCCAGACAAGCGCATCTGGATCGGGCCAGGGAAACCGATATATCAAAGATGTATGACGGCTACCTCGAAGCATTCCAGCAGGCCTATCAGAAAGCCAATTCAACCTTGGCTGGTTTCCCGTTTTGAAAACTAGCGTCTAGGCTTGGCCCGCGCCGTCGCCTCCGCCACCAGCGGGTCGTCCGGCCAGTAGTGCTTGGGATACCGTCCTTTGAGATCCTTCTTCACCTCGGCGTAAGTACTACGCCAGAAGTTCGCCAGGTCCTGGGTCACTTGCACTGGTCGGCGCGCGGGCGATAGCAGGTGCAGCTTGACCACCTGCCGACCACCGGCGATACGTGGGGTGTCGGCCAGGCCGAAAAGCTCCTGCAAGCGCACCGCCAGAATAGGTGGGTGTTCGCTGTAATCCAGGCGAATCGATGAACCGGAAGGCACGCTCAAGTGCTGCGGCGCGAGTTCGTCCAGCCTTTGCGGCAGAGGCCAGGGCAACCGGTTACGGACGATGCTCGACAGATCCAGGTTGGCAAAATGACTAAGGCGCGACACCCGGCCCAGATATGGCATCAACCAGTCTTCAAGACTGAGCAGCAACGCCGCATCGCTGACGTCCGGCCACTCGCTGTCGCCCTTGGTATCCAGGTCGAGCCGACGCAACAGCGCCACCCGCGCCTGCCACTGACGCAGCTCCAGCGTCCACGGCAACAACTCCAACCCCTTGCGCCGTACCAGGTTCACCAGCGCCCGGCTGCGGGCAGATTCATCCAGGCCGGTCAATGGCTCGCGGCTAAGCACCAGTTCACCGACCTTGCGCTGGCGCTCGGCCCGCAGCACGCCTTCGCGCTCGTCCCAATCCAGTTGGTCTTCGGTACGTACTTGCTCTGCCAGCACCGAATCGAACAGCAGCGGATCGAAATCCGTCGCCAGGTAGATCCGTTCTTCCCGCTGGCCTTGGCGACTTCCCAGTTCGGCAATCACCAACCACGGTTGCTTCATCAAGCTGTCGGCCTCGGCAAACAGCGCCGCGCGCCCATTCGCCAGGCGATATTCCGCGCCGCCGGGTCGCCGCTGTTGCGCGACGCGATCCGGATAGGCCAGCGCCAACAGCGCGCCAAGCCAGCGCGGATGCTCGGGATCGGCGACCGCTTCCTCGGCCTTTCCGCGCAAGTAGCCACGATATTGCCGGGCCAATTGCCGCGCCCGCTGCACACCGCCCTGAGCGCCGCGTGCCGCTCGTTCCTCGCCGGACAGCAACGCCAGGCGACTGTGCAAATCCGCGCCGGCGCCTCGAAGAATGTCGCGCTCGCCCAACAGCGCCGCGACATTGCAGGCCATGTCCGCCAGCCCCAGCGCCTGGCCCCGCAGCAGCAAGTGCGCGATGCGCGGATGGGCCGGCAGCTCGGCCATGGCCTGGCCGTGCCGAGTCAGTTGTCCACCGTCCAGCGCACCCAGGCGCTGCAATAAGTCCCGCGCCTGGGCATACGCGGCGGTTGGCGGGACGTCGAGCCACGTCAACTGCTGCGGCGTCACGCCCCAGCGGCTCAATTGCAGGGCCAGCCCGGCCAGGTCCGCCGAGAGAATCTCGGCGCTGCCGTAGGCCGCCAGCTGTTTATGCTGGTCTTCGGACCACAACCGGTAACACACCCCCGGCTCCAGTCGCCCGGCCCGGCCGGCCCGTTGGGTGGCGCTGGCGCGGGAGATACGCTGGGTATCGAGGCGGGTCATGCCACTGCCCGGGTCGAAGCGCGGTACGCGGGCGAGCCCGGCATCGACCACCACCCGCACACCGTTGATGGTCAGGCTGGTCTCGGCGATGTTAGTAGCGAGCACCACTTTGCGCTGGCCGGGCGGTGCCGGATCGATGGCGGCGCGCTGGGCGGCCAGGTCCAGCTCGCCATGCAGCGGACACAGCAACACGTTGCCGCCCTCGCCCAAGGCTTCGGCCAATTGTTGATGAACGCGGCGAATCTCCGCCTGCCCCGGCAGGAACACCAGCACGCTGCCGGTTTCGTCGTGCAGCGCTTCGAGGAGGGTCTGCACCAGTCGCGGCTCGATGAATTCGCCGGGCTGGAATGGCCGGCCCCAGCGCACCGTCACCGGGAACATGCGTCCTTCGCTGCGCAGGATCGGCGCATCGTCCAGCAACCCGGCCAGGCGCTCGCCTTCCAGGGTCGCGGACATCAGCAGGATTTTCAGCGGCTGCTCGTCACGAAACAGCTCACGGCCATTGAGGCTCAAGGCCAAGGCAAGGTCGGCGTCGAGGCTGCGCTCGTGGAATTCATCGAAAATCAACAGCCCCACGCCATCCAGTGCCGGGTCATCCTGTAGGCGACGGGTGAGGATGCCTTCGGTGACCACTTCAATGCGGGTTTTCGGCCCGACCTTGCTGTCGAGGCGAATCCGGTAGCCCACGGTTTCGCCGACCTTTTCCCCCAGTTCGCTGGCCAGGCGCTCGGCCGCCGCCCGTGCCGCCAGGCGCCGGGGTTCGAGCATCAGAATGGTCTGCCCGGCCAGCCACGGCTCGTTCAACAGGGCCAAGGGAACACGGGTGGTCTTACCGGCACCGGGGGGCGCTTCGAGCACCGCTTCGTGGCGCGACGCCAAGGCTTGGCGCAGGGCCGGTAGAACTTCATCAATCGGCAAAGAAATCATGCTGGCTCCAAAACAGAGGGCCGAGTATAACGGCGAACTGTTTAGCGTGGTCTGGACTCCAACCAGCAACGCCCTTACCTGCTCAGGAGATTGTTATGCGTATTCCCTTTCGCGTGATCGGCGGCGTGCTGGTCGCCAGCCTGCTGACCCAGATCAGCGCCTGTGGCTCGATCTTCTACCCCGACCGTCGCGGCCAGATCGAGGGCAAGATCGACCCGGCCATCGCCGCGCTCGACGCCGTCGGCCTGCTGTTCTACATCATCCCCGGCCTGATCGCCTTTGCCGTGGATTTTGCCACCGGCGCGATCTATTTCGAGCCGGGCAGAAGCGTGCAGATCGAACCGGAGAAACTCAAGCCGGCCATCAACGCCGACGGCACGGTCAATAATCAGAAGCTGCAAGCCATCCTGGAGCGCGAGCTGGGCCGCAGCTTCCCGCTGGACGACCCGCGCCTGATCCAGCACAAGGGCAACGTGCAACAACTGGCCACGCTCGGTCTCGTACCCGCCGCGTAAGAGGCGCAGCCCAAGGAAGACCGCGCCATGACCACCAGCGCCGAACATGCTCGCCTGCTACGCCTGGCCACCCGCGCATCGGTGGCCGTGGCGTGCATTCTGATCATTGCCAAGGCGCTGGCCTGGTGGCTCAGCGGCTCGGTGAGCATGCTCGCCGGCCTGACCGACTCGGCGCTGGACGGCGTCACCTCGTTGCTCAATCTGCTGGCGGTGCATTACGCCCTGCGACCGGCGGATGATGATCATCGCTACGGGCATGGCAAGGCTGAATCGTTGGCCGGCATGGCCCAGGCACTCTTCATCGGCGGCAGTGCGGTGCTGATCGCGTTGCAGGCATACGAACGACTCAAGCAGCCGCTGCCGGTCGAGGCGCCCTGGCTCAGTGTCGGCGTGATCGTGTTTTCCCTGGCACTGACCCTGGCGCTGCTGGCGTTGCAGCATCGGGTCGTGCGCGCCACCGGCTCCAACGCCGTGCGCGCCGACTCGCTACACTACCGCTCGGACCTGTTGCTCAACGGCAGCATCCTGGTAGCCCTGGTCCTGGCAGGGTTCGGCTGGTACCAGCTCGATGCCTGGTTCGGCCTGGGCATCGCCGCGTACATCCTCTGGAGCGCAGTGCAGATTGCCCGGGAAAGCTTCGCCGTGCTGATGGATGAAGAGCTGCCGCCGGACGTCAGCCGGCACATGCTCGAACTGGCCTGCGCGGTGCCCGGCGTGGTCGGCGCCCATGACCTGCGCACACGAATCTCCGGCAACCACTGGTTCGTGCAGTTGCACCTGGAATTGCCGGGCGAGCTGACCCTGTCAGTGGCCCACGGCATCAGCGACCAGGCCGCCGATGCGATCCATCGCGCTTATCCGAAGGCCGAGGTGCTGGTGCATGCCGATCCGTTGGAGGTAGTAAAGCGCACCGACGCTTGATGCCGTCACCGTGGCGAGGAAGCTTGCTCCCGCTCGGTTGCGCAGCGACCGCAAGATCTTAGGGCCGCTGCGCAGCCCAGCGGGAGCAAGCTCCCTCGCCACGGGGAGCTGTTTTTTCTATTTCGAGTAATCAGTACGTCACCTGATACCCACGACTGCTCAAGCAATCACCTTGGGCCCGGCGATAGGTCTGCACCACTTCCGGCGCCGGTGGGTAGGTATAGGTGCGCGGGTCGAAACCACTCTGCTGCACCGCCCAGCGATAGCAATCGTAGCCGTCCTGGTTGACCTGCTCGGGCGACTGGCCGTTGGCCGGATAAGCCACCACGTCGAAGCTGTTGCCCTGGGGCTGCGGCTGCGGATTGGCGACCGGCGCCTCGACCACGACGTAGTCCCGGGTGTTGGCTTCATAAATGTAATAGGCACCGGCGGCGAGGAAAAACAGCGAGCTGCCGATCCAGACCTCACGGGCATAATCGGGCAGATAGCGGGTACGAATGCCCCGAGGCGGCTGCACCACGACATAACGCGGCCCTTGCGGGCGATACCAGTAGCCACCCGAGTAAAAATAATCCTGGCCGCGATAAGGCACGCGGTAATTCCGATCCGGGAAACGATCGATCACATACCCTGGCCGATATTGCGGCCCCTGCCCCCAACCGTTGCCATGGCCGTCCGGCCGACCGGGCCAGTGCTGATCGGGCCGATTGTCCTGGCCTGGACGCGGCCCGCCGTTCGGATAACCGTCGTTGCGCCGTGGAATGTCGCGGTAGTAGCCCGGTCGCGGCTCCTGGGTCTGGGTCACGCTGTCGGGCCGGCCCTGGATCGGCAGATTGTTGCCCGGTTGCTGTTGCGGCGGGCGGTTGTGTACGTTGGGGTCCTGCGGTGGACGCTCGTAGTGTTGCCCACCTGGAGATTGTGGCTGGACCTCGAACTGTCGGCTGTTATCGCCACGAATGATCTCGTTGCTTTGCGGCCGGGGCTGGCCTGAATAACCCGGGCCATTACCGTTTGGGCCGCCACGGTTCTGCTGATCATCCGCCATTCCCTGCGCACTGACACTTGCCCACAACAGACCAACACCTGCCAAACGCCAGATGCGCGACTTCATGAAATTCCTCACAGCGGTTCGGGGGCCTGAAAATAAGACTGGAAAAGCCCAGGCCGGTTCTGCGACAGGTTATCAGGCGCGGGGTTTATTTCGCAGGCATAAAAAAGGGAGGCCCGTCGGCCTCCCCTTGAGAATCTAGTCCGTGCGCGACGCTTGTGGCATCGGCTCACCTCACGCCGTCTTCTGGACAGTGTGCAGCTCGGGGGTCTGCCAGTACCTATGGGTACTGCGACCGCAGCCGGCCTGATTGGGCGGGCTGCACTGGACTGTTTGTCCGAGCAGTGATCTTGGTGGTAAGCATAGGCCCGAGGCGCCGGCAGATGATTGCTAAGATTGCTTGAATAAACACTACTTGCGCAATTTTTACCCTTGGATGGATAATCTTCCGCAATTAACCGGATAAAGGCCCGCTCAATGAGCAAACTCGACCGTTACGACCTGAGCATCCTGGCGGAATTGCAGCGCGATGCGCGCATCTCGAACCAGGAATTGGCCGAGCGCATCGGCCTGTCGCCCTCCCCCTGCTCGCGGCGGGTCAAGCAATTGGAAGACGATGGCTACATCACCCGCCAGGTTGCCCTGCTCGATCGCAAGATGCTCGGCCTGAGCCTGACGGCCTATGTGCTGATTGGCATGGACCGCCACACCCCCGACCGCTTCGAGACCTTCGAAGCCGCGATCCGCAACCTGCCGCAAGTGCTTGAATGCAGCCTGGTGACCGGCATCGACGCGGATTACCAACTGAAGGTGGTGGTGCCGGATATGGATCATTACCAGAAGCTGCTGCTGGGCCACCTGACCCGGATCGAAGGCGTCACCAGCGTGCGTTCGAGTTTTGTGCTGAACCAGGTGCTCAACAGTACCGAGCTGCCGCTTACCCACCTGCGCAGCTGAGAGCTTCTGTGGCGAGGGAGCTTGCTCCCGCTGGGTTGCGCAGCGACCCCAAATCTCCACTGGTTTTCGACTGCTGCGCAGTCGAGCGGGAGCAAGCTCCCTCGCCACAAAAAACAGCCCATGATTATCCGGGCTGCGACACACCGCCGCAGTCCGATCCTGCGCCCCGCCGCCATGCCGTATACTCGCCCTGCCTTTTCAACCCCGCCCACGCCGGAGTGCGCCGATGGATCCTGCTGTTTTCGAAGAGTGGATGATGACCGGACTGGTCAGCATCCTGATCATTTTCATGGGGTTCATCGTCTGGGACCTGGCGAAGAAATCCAAGGCCGGGCGTTTCGGCTCGTTCATCCTGTTTTTCGTGCTTGGCCTGGGCGTGGCGGCATTCATCATCAAGAGCGTGGTCATCGGTCTGATCGAATCCGGCTCGTTATAAACGCGCCGGTACCTCTTTCCACTGGCCCTGGTCGAGCCCTTCGATCGTCCAGTCACCGATCCTGACCCGCACCAGGCGCAGGGTCGGCAGGCCCACCGCGGCGGTCATGCGCCGCACCTGGCGGTTGCGCCCTTCACGTATCACCAGTTCCAGCCAACTCGTCGGCACGCTTTTGCGAAAGCGCACCGGTGGATTGCGCGGCCATAGTTGCGGTTCGTCCAGCTGACGGGCCTCGGCCGGCAGCGTCATACCGTCGTTCAACTCGACCCCATCACGCAAACGCTGCAGTTGCTCGTCGCTCGGCTCACCCTCGACTTGTACCCAGTACGTCTTGGCCAGTTTGTGCTTGGGATCGGCGATGCGCGCCTGCAACTGGCCGTCATTGGTCAGCAACAGCAATCCTTCGCTGTCGCGGTCCAGCCGACCGGCCGGGTAGATGCCCGGTACGTCGATGAAATCCTTGAGCGTGGCGCGCCCTTCGCCGTCGCTGAATTGCGTCAGCACGTCAAAAGGCTTGTTGAACAGGATCAGTTTCGCTTCGGCCGGCGGCGCCTTGGCCACACGGCGCGGGGTGGAAGCGGGAGGCTTCGCGCCAGGGCGGCGGGAAGCGGGGCGTGGAGGACGGGGCATGGCGGCAAGAATATCCAACGGTCGAGGCCGACATGCTAGTGGCCCGACCGTTAAATAACCACCGTTCAGGACGGCATCAGCGGAACGGCGGCTCGTCGAAGCTGCGCAGTTTGCGCGAGTGCAACGAGTTGAGTTCGTTGCGCAGCAGATCCAGCGCCGCGATCCCGATCTTGAGGTGCTGGTTGACCGCCCGCTCATAAAACGCGTTGGCCGAGCCCGGCAGCTTGATCTCGCTGTGCAGCGGCTTGTCCGAGACGCACAGCAACGTGCCGTATGGAACCCGCAAGCGGTAACCCTGGGCAGCGATGGTGCCGCTTTCCATGTCCACCGCCACGGCGCGGGACAGGTTGATCAATGGACGCTCCTGGGCCCAGCGCAATTCCCAGTTGCGGTCGTCGTAAGTCAGCACGGTGCCGGTGCGCAGGCGTTTTTTCAGCTCGTCGCCTTTTTCGCCAGTAATGTTCGCCGCCGCCTGCTGCAGCGCCAACTGCACTTCGGCCAGGGCCGGGATCGGGATGTTCGGCGGCACCACGCGGTCGAGGATGCCATCGCGGCGCATGTAGGCGTGGGCCAGGACGTAATCGCCGATCGTCTGGGACTGACGCAGGCCGCCGCAGTGGCCGATCATCAGCCAGCAATGCGGACGCAGCACGGCCAGGTGATCGGTGATGTTCTTGGCATTGGACGGACCAACGCCGATGTTCACCAGGGTCACGCCGTGGCCATCGCTGGCTTGCAAGTGATAGGCCGGCATCTGGTAGCGATGCCAGACCACGCCAGCGGCGATGGCCGAGGCTTCGCCGTGATCCATGTTCTTGTCGATGATCACGTTGCCCGGCAGCACCATGCGCACGAAACGCGGATCGCTGCGCAACTGCTCCAGCCCGTGGACGATGAACTGGTCGACATAGCGGTGATAGTTGGTCAGCAGAATCCAGGGCTGCACATGGCGCCAATCGCTGCCGGTGTAATGCACGAGCCGGCGCAGGGAGAAATCCACCCGCGCGGCGTCGAACAGCGCCAGGGGCAGCGGGTCGGTGTTTTCCCAATCGTAGAGGCCATCGGCGATGCCATCGGTGGCGGCCGAGAGATCGGTGCTGGGGAACACCCGCGCCAGCACCGCCGCCGTCACACCGGAACCGGCCAGTTCATCGCCCTGCTCCACCACATACGGGTACGGAATGTTCTGCTCACTGACGCCCACCTCGACGGTGACGGTGAAGTCGTGCATCAGCGGGACAAGCTGCTCGAGCAGGTATTTTCGAAATGCCGCCGGGTGGGTGACGGTGACGCTGTAGGTGCCCGGCAGCTGGACCTTGGCGTAGGCGCGGGTGGTCTGCGGGACTTCGCCATGGCAATGGTAGGTCAGGCGCAGGGCTGGATAGCGGAACAATGCGCGTTGCTCGGCATCCGGCTCGATGCGGTCCTTGAGATAACGCTTGAGCGCCTGGTTCAGCGCGGTGGTCGCACGCTCGTGCAGGGCCGCCAGCCGGTCCACGGCTTGCTCGGCGGTTTGAACGACAATAAACGCTTCGGTCACGATCAGCTTCCTGTGTTCTGACTTGCAGGCCTTCATCTTGCCTGCATCGTGGGCCGACGGGAACAGTGGCGTATTAGTTGCCCTTGCGCGGAGCCTTTTGCGGGAGCGGGCTTGCTCGCGAAAGCGGTGTATCAGCCACCATCGACGCTGAATGTACTGACGCCTTCGCGAGCAGGCTCGCTCCCACAGGGTTTGATGTTTACTCAGAAGTTGCGTGCTGCACAGGTCCACTGTGGGAGCGAGCTTGCTCGCGATAGCGGTGTATCAGGCAACATCGATGCTGAATGTACCGACGCCTTCGCGAGCAGGGGTATGGGTTGTTTAGAAGCCGTGCGGGGTCGAGCGGGCGACAATGGCTTCGACATTCAGGCCGCGGGGCAACGCGCCGTAGACCCGGCCGGTGGAACCCAGCCGGCTGGCGATGAAGGCATCGCTGACGTCGCTGTTCCCCGCTTCCAGCAACAGCCTGGCTTGCAGGCCGACGGCGATGTCTTCGGTCAATTGCCGGGCACGATACTGGATGTCATCGGTGTCCTTGAACGCTGCGTGCAACCGGTCGATATGGGTCGCCAGGCGATTGTCCCCATGGCCGTCGCCCAGTTCGTCGAACAGCACTTCCAACACGCCCGGCTCCTTGGACAGAGCGCGCAAGACGTCAAGGCACTGCACATTGCCGGAGCCTTCCCAGGTCGAATTGACCGGTGCCTCGCGGTACAGGCGCGGCAGGATGCTGTCCTCGACATAGCCGGCACCGCCCATGCACTCGGCCGCCTCGTTGATCATTGCCGGGGCGCGTTTGCAGATCCAGTATTTGCCCACCGCCGTCACCAGCCGGGCGAACTTGGCTTCATGCTCATCGTTCAGATGATCCATCGCCCGGCCCATGCGCAAGCTCAGCGCCAACGCAGCTTCGCTTTCCAGCGCCAGGTCGGCGAGTACGTTCTGCATCAGGGGCTGCTCACTCAACAACTTGCCGCCGACCTTGCGGTGCGCGCAATGGTGACTGGCCTGGGTCAGGGCCTGGCGCATAAGGGCACTGGAGCCGACCATGCAATCGAAGCGGGTCATGGCGACCATCTCGATGATCGTCGGCACGCCTCGGCCCTCTTCGCCGACCATCCAGGCCAGCGCACCACGGAACTCCACCTCGCTGGAGGCGTTGGAGCAATTGCCGAGTTTGTTTTTCAAACGCTGGATGTAGAACTGGTTGCGGGTGTCGTCCGGGCGGTGGCGCGGCAGCAAAAAGCAGGTCAGGCCCTTGTCGGTCTGGGCCAGGGTCAGGAAGGCATCGCACATCGGCGCCGAACAGAACCACTTGTGGCCCACCAGCTCATAGGCCTGGCCCGGGCCGCTGGCGCCTACCGGATACGCCTTGGTGGTGTTGGCGCGCACATCGGTGCCGCCCTGCTTCTCGGTCATCGCCATACCGAGAGTGACCCCGGCCTTGTGGGCCATGCCGACGTTACGTGGATCGTATTCGGTGGCGAGCACTTTCGGCACCCAGCGCTCGGCCAGGTCCGGTTGCAGGCGCAGGGCCGGCACACTGGCAAAGGTCATGGTCAACGGACAACCGGTGCCGGCTTCGGCCTGGCTGTGCAGGTACGTCATCGAGGCGCGGGCGACATGCGCGCCAGGTTGCGGGTGGGCCCACGGCAGGCTGGGCAGGCCATGTTCGATGGCGGTGCGCATCAGCTCGTGATAGGCAGGATGAAATTCCACCAGGTCGATACGATGGCCGTAACGGTCGTGGCTGGAAAATATCGGCTTGTTCTGGTTGGCCAGGAACCCCGCCTCCATCAACGGCCCGCCGGCCAGGGCACCATAGGCGTCAATCCGCGCCTGTGCCCACCCTGCGCCGAAACGCCGCGACCATTCTTGCAGCGGCAGGTCGATACGGTACAGGTTGGCGCCATCCAGGGACGGCGGCTGATTGGTGACGTCGTGGGTTTCGGCGAACTGGTGCAGGTTCATGACGGGGCTCCTTGGTCGGCCAGCAGAGGTCAGTTAAGCACCGCCTCCTGGCCGATCAAAGTGGCATATCCGCCTAAATACCGGCGCTTTCACCCTGCTTCGGACAAAGTACCCGTCGTTGCAGAATCGCCTGCAGTGCTTCGAATTTCACCGGTTTGCTCAGGTAATCGATCAGGCTACCCGCAGGGCAATGCGCCTGGTCCACGTTCGGGCTGACCACCAGCACGGGTAAGTCCTCGCAACCTGACATCGCGCGGATCTGACAGCAGACCGACACCCCATCCGATGGTGTCGACTGGCAATCGAGCAGCACCGCGTCAAAACTGTCGCCCTGCAGCAGCTCCAGCGCCGCGCGGCCACTGTCGGCGGTACGTACTCGGTAGCCAAGCTTGAGCAACATGCCGCGCATCACCAGTTGGTCGATGTTGTCGTCGTCGGCCAGCAGCACCGTGCAATCCTGGGGCAAGCGCGCAGCCCGGCGTGCGCTGCCAGGAAACGTTGCCGGGACGGCCACAGGCAATGCGATGTCAAATTCCACGTCCAGCTGGAAACGACTGCCGCGCCCCGGCTCCGAGGTATGGGTCAGGCGCCCGCCGAGCAATTCGACCAGTTGCCGACAAATCGCCAGGCCGACGCCGAGGCCGCCGTATTCGCGGGTCATCGAGCCGTCGAGCTGGAAGAAACGCTGGTACAGGGTCGCCTCCCCCAGATCGGTAAAGCCGATGCCGGTATCGATCACGGCGAAAGACAGCACCAGGCGATCGAGCTCCGACGTCCGGCCACTGACCCGCAGCGCGATGCCACCGACGCGGGTGAACTTGATGGCATTGTCCAGCAGGCATTCCAGGCACTGGGCCAATTTACCGCTGTCACCCAACAAACGGTCCGCCAGGCCGGGCGCTACGTCGACCTTGAAATCCAGGCCCTTGGCCGCCGCGTTGGCGCCGAACTGCACCTGCAGGGCCTCTATCACGCTGCGCAGGCTGAACGGCGCCGGATAGACCTTGAGCTTGCCGGCCTGCAACTCGGTGAGGGTGAGCATGCCGTTGACCATGCGCATCATGTCCCGCGCCGAACCGGCTGCGGTCTGCTGATATTGGCTGAGTTCCTCGTCCATCTCGACGGTTTCCATCAGTTCCAGGCAACCGATCACACCATTCATCGGCGTGCGCAACTCATGGGTCAACGTGGCGAGGAATTCGTCCTTGAGCTTGTTGCCCTGGGCCAACTGCTGGTTCAGCACTTCGAGTTTCTGCCCGGCGTCGAACAGCGTCTGCGCCTGCTGTTCGCGCATGGCGTTGATGCGGTCCGCAAGGGCCAGGGACAACAGCGCCACCTCGATGGCAGAGCCGATCTGGCTGGCATACATGGTCAGGAAGATGTTCGGCAGGTAACCCAACACCATCATCGTATTGACGACGCCCCCCAGCAGAAACGCCGACCAGGCAATAATGAAGTAACGCGCCACCCGCAGCCCCCGCCACCAGGCGAACAAGCCGGCGGCGAAAATCACCACGGTGAACACCAGGGCCAGCGCCGTCGCCAGGCGCAGCGCCAGCGCATAGCTGGTCATCAACGACAGGCCCACCACCACCGCGCCGTAGGCAATCAGCGCGAGCAGCAATCGGTCGAGCCAGCGGCTGTGCTGGGCGGTTTGCAGGAAGCTGCGGGCGAACTGACTGCCAAACACCCCCGCGCAACCAATGAAAAACGGCGTCGCGGCGTTGGCCCACCAGGGGTTGTCCGGCCAGAAATACTCAACCGCCGCGCCGTTGACCGACAATTGATAGAGGCCGAACGAGGCGATATAGAAAATGTAATAGAGGTAACTGGTGTCGCGCACGCTCAGGTAGATGAACAGGTTGTAGACCAGCATCCCCAGCAGTACGCCGTAGATGATGCCCAGCACATACAGGCGCACCGGCTGCTGTTCCAGGTACGCGGTGCTTGACCAGAGCGTCAACGGAGCCTGGATCGAGCCCTGGCTTTGCAGGCGCAGATACACGGTCTGGCGTTGATCGGGTTGGAAATCCAGGCTGAACAGGTAGTTGTTCTGGCGCACCTCGCGACTGGCGAACGGCAAGGCATCGCCGGTCTGGCGAACCAGGCGATAGGCACCTTGCGCATCGGCCAGATACAGGTCCAGGCGGTCCAGCGGCGGATACGCCAACTCCAGCAGCCAGGTGCGCTGGGCGCCGGGATTGCCCGGGCGGTAGTGCAAGTCGATCTTCAGCCAGAACGCCGAGCGCGAATACCCTGCGTTCAGCGTGGCCTGGTCGTGGGGTTTGAAGCGCCCAGCCGCGGCCTGGGCCAGGACATCCTCGAGGGTGGCCGTGCCGCTGGCGTCTTCAAACACCTGCAAGGCATGGCCCAAAGGCAGGCTTCGGGTAGATTCATCGAATTCAAGGGCGCTTGCCAAGGGGGACAAGCACAGCAGCAACATCAGCAAATAGCGCATTAAAGCCCCAGCGTGGCCTGTCCGGTTGAGTCAGGAAGCCCCCCATTCCCTGAGTAGACGTAAAACCGGCATTACCTGTTATTGGTTGGATCCATCCGTAGCATAGCCGTTGATGGCCAATTTGCACCATTGAAATTTTTCCGACAAAAGGCTCTAGCACGGGCGTCTCAGCGCCAAGCGTTGAGATAGAGCTGTTGCTTTGGTCAGGTTGGTACTGGCGGGCCATTCGTGGCGAGGGAGCTTGCTCCCGCTCGGTTGCGTAGCGACCGCAAGATCTCGGGGTCGCTTCGCGCCCCAGCGGGAGCAAGCTCCCTCGCCACAAAAACAGTCTCCAGCAGGAAACGTCGCGTAAAACCCTCAGAGCCCGATCACCGATAAATGGGGTTTGGTGATAAGCTCGCGCACCATGAATATCTACAACTCCCGCCCCGTTGTCCTCTGTCTCTCCGGCCACGACCCCAGTGGTGGCGCCGGCTTGCAGGCAGATATCGAAGCCCTGCTCGCCCAGGGTTGTCATGCCGCCCCGGCCGTTACCGCGTTGACCGTGCAAGACACGGTCAATGTCAGCGATTTCCGCGTACTCGATCGCGAGTGGGTAATGGCCCAGGCCAATGCCGTGCTCAACGATTCGCCCGTCGCGGCGGTCAAGCTGGGGATGCTCGGTTCGCTGGAAATGGTCGACACAGTGGTCGAGCTGCTCCAGGCGCGTCCACATCTGCCGATGGTCTGCGACCCGGTGCTGCGCGCCGGTGGTGGCGGTCGGCTGGGCAAGGATGAAGTCGGCTACGCCATGCGCGAGCGCCTGCTGCCGCTGGCGATCATCGCCACGCCCAACCTTCCTGAAGCACGCATTCTCGCCGAACTGCCGGAAGGCAGCGCCGATGAATGCGCCGAAAAACTGCTGCCCTTCGTCAAGCACCTGCTGATCACCGGCGGTCACGGCGATGAACATGAAGTCCACAATCGCCTGTACAGCCGCGACGGACGCCGCGAGACCTTCACCTGCCAGCGCTTGCCCGGCAGCTATCACGGTTCCGGCTGCACCCTGGCCAGCGCCCTGGCCGGCCGGCTGGCCCAGGGTGAACAGCTCGCCAGCGCGGTGAAGACCGCGCTGGATTACACCTGGCGAACCCTGCGCGATGCCGAACAACTGGGCAAAGGCCAGTTCGTCCCGCGTCGCCTGCCGCTGGATTTCTGCTCGTAGCAAAGGAGCCGTGGAATGAAATTACGTGGCCTTTATGCCGTCACCGACAGCCAGTTGCTGGCCGGCAAGTTCCTCGCCTATGTGGAAGCCGCGCTGGAAGGTGGCGTGACTCTGCTGCAATACCGCGACAAAAGCAGCGACGAGGCCCGGCGCTTGCGCGAGGCCGAGGCGCTGCGCAACCTGTGCGAGCGCTACAAGACCCAACTGATTATCAACGATGACGCCGAACTGGCCGCACGCCTCGGCGTCGGCGTCCACCTGGGCCAGACCGATGGCCCGCTGGCGCCGGTGCGGGCGTTGCTGGGGCACAAGGCAATCGTCGGCGCCACTTGCCACGCCAGCCTGGAACTGGCCGAACAGGCCGTCCGGGAAGGCGCCAGCTACGTCGCGTTCGGGCGCTTCTTCAATTCCAATACCAAGCCCGGGGCGCCCGCCGCAAACCTTGAACTGCTCGAACAGACCCGTATCAAACTGCATATACCGGTGTGCGCCATCGGCGGCATCACTCTGGAAAACGCCGCCCCGCTGGTGGCCCATGGCGTCGACCTGCTCGCGGTGGTCCATGGCCTGTTCGGCGCCGACAGCACGGCTGAGGTGACGCGCCGCGCCCGCGCCTTCAACGACCTGCTGCAAACCAAATAGTCATTTCCCGATTTCGAGAGCCCTACCATGTCCCGTTCCGAAACCCTGTTTGCCAACGCTCAGAAACACATCCCCGGCGGCGTGAATTCACCTGTTCGTGCGTTCAAGAGCGTCGGCGGCACCCCGCTGTTCTTCAAGCACGCCGAGGGCGCGTATGTCACCGACGAAGACGACAAGCGCTACGTCGATTACGTGGGTTCGTGGGGCCCGATGATCCTCGGCCACAGCCATCCGGACGTGCTGGACGCGGTGCGCAAGCAACTGGAGCACGGCTTGTCCTATGGCGCGCCGACCGCGATGGAAACCGAAATGGCCGATCTGGTCTGCTCCATCGTGCCATCGATGGAAATGGTGCGCATGGTCAGTTCCGGCACCGAGGCGACCATGAGCGCGATCCGCCTGGCGCGCGGCTACACCGGGCGCGACAGCATCATCAAATTCGAAGGCTGCTACCACGGTCATTCCGACAGCCTGCTGGTCAAGGCCGGCTCAGGCGCGCTGACCCAAGGCGTGCCCAGCTCGGCGGGCGTACCGGCGGCATTTGCCAAACACACGCTGACCCTGCCGTTCAACGATCTTGAAGAAGTCGAGAAAATGCTCGGGGAAGTCGGCCAGGAAGTGGCCTGCATCATCGTCGAGCCGGTGGCCGGCAACATGAACTGCGTGCCGCCAGCGCCAGGTTTCCTCGAAGGCCTGCGCAGCCTGTGCGACCAGCACGGCGTGGTGCTGATTTTCGACGAAGTGATGACCGGCTTCCGCGTCGCCCTCGGCGGTGCCCAGGCTCATTACGGCGTAACGCCGGACCTGAGCACCTTCGGCAAGATCATCGGCGGCGGCATGCCGGTAGGCTGCTTCGGCGGCAAGCGCGCGATCATGGAATGCATCGCCCCGCTGGGCCCGGTCTACCAGGCCGGGACCTTGTCGGGCAATCCGCTGGCCATGGCCGCCGGCCTGACCACCCTGCGCCTGATCAGCCGTCCGGGTTTCCACGCCGAGCTGAGCGACTTCACCACTCGCCTGCTCGACGGCTTGCAAGTACGCGCCGATGCGGCAGGCATCCCGTTCGTCACCACCCAGGCCGGCGGCATGTTCGGCCTGTACTTCAGTGGCGCCGATGACATCGTGACCTTCGACGACGTGATGGCCAGCGACGCCGACCGCTTCAAGCGCTTCTTCCACCTGATGCTCGAGGGTGGCGTCTACCTGGCGCCAAGCGCGTTCGAAGCCGGCTTCACCTCCATCGCCCATGGCGAGGCCGAGTTGAAGATCACCCTCGACGCGGCCGAGCGGGCCTTTGCTGCGCTGAAGTAAACGTGTGGACGACTGACGCTGGCTGACACCAGCGCCAGTGATTGCCCATTGCCTCGGGATGCCTTTTTCCAGGTATTTGCCCAACAAGCGGCCGCTATCGTTCCCTCGCAGCAGAAAAACGAGTAAAGACTTTGTAAGGATGGCCCTGCTTATTTCATAATGCGCGCTTATTGGATCCCCCGGAGGGTCCACGCGCCCCTCAGAGGTAAGTCGATTCCCATGAACCGCACCGGCCGCACCCTTGCCTTGGGCTGCCTGTTGCTCCTTCAGCCCCTGCTCGCCAACGCACAGGCAGGCGGCAACTCGTTGTTGATCCCGGCGATGGGCCGTTGCACGCTCAACACCCAGCCACAAGATCTGGCACCGGCACTCGACGCCTGTCGAAAAGCCGCCGACGAGGGCGATGCCCAAGCGCAATTTGAGCTGGGCGAGTTCTACTATGACGGCAAGGCCGCGCCCCGCGACCTCAAGCAAGCCCTCGACTATTTCGAAAAAGCCTCGCTGCAAGGCCACGCCCAGGCGCAATTCAAGCTTGGCGGCATGTTCTTCCATGGCGAAGGTGTGCAGGCCAACAACGTCCAGGCTTACATCGTCTTGAAGATGGCGGCGGTCAATGGCGCCGAAGAGGCACTGGACACCGCCGACGAAGTTGCCGAGCAGATGCCCCGCGACGAGCTGGAAGTGGCGACCCAGGTGCTGGGCCAGATCTTTCGCAAATACCTGATGGAATTGCAGAACGCCGACGGGCGTACGCCGTTCTCGCCGCTGCCCTGATTATTGCTTCAGCCTGGATGGCCTCATCGCGAGCAGGCTCGCTCCCACAGTTGGAATCCCTGTAGACACAAAATTTGTGTACACCAGCAATCCATTGTGGGAGCGAGCCTGCTCGCGATTGGGAGCAACTCGGTGTTGAGCCTTACTTCTCAGGCATCGGCATCGGAAACGGCATGACATTGCCGACCGCGCCACGGGCTTCGCTGATTTTCGGCGTGCCCAGGCGCTCGACCTCGTCGATGCGCACGATCGAGTGCATCGGCACGAAACTGCGCACCACGCCTTCGAACTGCGCCTTGAGCTTTTCTTCGCTCGGGTCGACGACCACTTGCGTGCGCTCGCCAAAGACGAATTCCTCGACCTCCAGGAAGCCCCACAGATCACTTTGATAGATCTGTTTAGCGTACATTTCGAACACTTGGCCCTGGTTGAGGAAAATCACCTTGTAAATTGGAGCTTCACGTTTGGTCATGGCTGGCGAAACACATCGGCGGGTAAAAATGAGGGCGCGAACTATAGCATAGCCACTGCTCGCGCGAATTAGCCACACAGCCCACTATTTCCCTATAATGCGCGGTTCTTTGAATCACGTGATGAACCCGTCCATGGCCAAGAAGCTTTACATCGAAACCCACGGTTGCCAGATGAACGAGTACGACAGCTCGCGCATGGTCGATCTGCTGGGTGAACACCAGGCCCTGGAAGTCACCGCCCGCGCGGAAGACGCGGACGTGATCCTGCTCAACACCTGCTCGATCCGCGAACGCGCCCAGGACCGCGTGTATTCCCAGTTGGGCCGCTGGCGTGAACTGAAGCTGGCCAACCCGGACATGGTCATTGCCGTGGGCGGCTGTGTCGCCAGCCAGGAAGGCGCGGCCATTCGTGACCGGGCGCCCTACGTGGACGTGGTCTTTGGCCCACAGACCCTGCACCGCCTGCCGGAGATGATCGACGCCGCACGCATTACCAAGCTGCCGCAAGTAGACGTCTCGTTCCCGGAAATCGAAAAATTCGATCACCTGCCCGAACCGCGTATCGACGGCCCAAGTGCCTACGTATCGGTGATGGAAGGCTGCAGCAAGTACTGCACGTTCTGCGTGGTGCCGTATACCCGCGGCGAAGAAGTCAGCCGCCCCTTCGACGACGTGATTGCCGAAATCATCCACCTGGCGGAAAACGGCGTGCGCGAAGTGACCCTGCTGGGGCAGAACGTCAACGGCTACCGCGGGCTGACCCATGACGGTCGCCTGGCGGACCTCGCAGAACTGATCCGCGTCGTGGCGGCGGTGGACGGCATTGACCGCATCCGTTACACCACCTCACACCCGCTGGAGTTTTCCGACAGCCTGATCCAGGCCCACGCCGAGGTCCCCGAACTGGTCAACCACCTGCACCTGCCAGTGCAATCGGGTTCCGACCGGATCCTCGCGGCCATGAAGCGCAACCACACGGCGCTCGAATACAAATCCAAGCTGCGCAAACTGCGCGCGGCGGTCCCGGGGATCTGCATCAGTTCGGATTTCATCGTCGGTTTCCCCGGCGAAACCGAGAAGGATTTCCAACAGACCATGAAGCTGATCGAGGATGTGGGCTTCGATTTCTCCTATTCCTTTGTCTACAGCCAGCGCCCCGGCACGCCGGCGGCGGACCTGGTGGACGAGACGCCCGAGGAAGTGAAGAAGGAGCGACTCAACGCGTTGCAACACCGCCTGAACCAGCAAGGTTTCGAGATCAGCCGACAAATGGTCGGCTCCATCCAGCGGATCCTGGTGACCGATTACTCGAAAAAAGACCCGGGCGAATTGCAGGGGCGCACCGAGAATAACCGTATCGTCAACTTCCGCTGCGACACTCCGGCATTGATCGGCCAGTTCGCCGACGTGCACATCGACGCCGCGCAACCGCACTCCCTGCGCGGCTCGCTGGTCCAGTAACAACACCACGCCATGTGGGAGCGAGCCTGCTCGCGAAAGCGCTATTACGGTCAATATCGAGGTTGGATGTGACAGCGCTTTCGCGAGCAGGCTCGCTCCTACACTGGTCGTGGCGAGCCTGTTGTCAGATTGCGCCGCTTAAGAGCTTTCGCACCCAGCCTACTGGCGTTATCCTTGATTTCATCTTAATTGCCCCTGGGCGGCTAAAAACGACCTTGAACGCACCCATCGAACCACATCGTTTCATTCTCGAGCCCTTCGAGGCTCGCCGCTTCGCCAATCTGTGCGGGCAATTCGACGAGCATCTGCGCTTGATCGAACAGCGCCTGGCCATCGAGATCCGCAACCGCGGAAACCAGTTCGAACTGATCGGCGAACCCAAGCACACCTCCTCCGCGGAAAACCTGCTGCGCCGCCTCTATCGGGAAACCAAGGCAAGCGAGCTGTCGCCGGATCTGGTCCATCTGTTCCTGCAGGAGTCGGCTGTCGAGGAACTCGACAACCCAGCCCCTGCGGAAGCTGCGGTGGCCCTGCGCACGAAAAAAGGCATGATTCGCCCGCGCGGCCTGAATCAGCAGCGCTACGTGAAGGAAATCCTCGCCAACGATATCAATTTCGGGATCGGCCCGGCCGGCACCGGCAAGACGTACCTGGCCGTGGCCTGTGCGGTCGATGCGCTGGAGCGCGAACAGGTGCGACGCATCCTGCTGGTGCGCCCGGCGGTCGAAGCCGGGGAAAAGCTCGGGTTCCTGCCCGGCGACCTTTCCCAGAAAATCGACCCGTACCTGCGCCCGCTCTACGATGCACTGTACGAAATGCTCGGTTTCGAATACGTTGCCAAGCTGATCGAACGCCAGGTCATCGAGGTTGCGCCACTGGCCTACATGCGTGGCCGCACCCTGAACAACAGCTTCATCATCCTCGACGAAAGCCAGAACACCACCGTCGAACAGATGAAGATGTTCCTGACCCGGATCGGCTTCGGCTCCACCGCCGTCATCACCGGGGACATCACCCAGGTCGACCTGCCCCGTGGCACCAAGTCCGGGCTGAACCATGTGATCCAGGTGCTCAAGGATGTCCCGGGCATCAGCTTCACGCATTTCATGCCCAAGGACGTCGTGCGCCATCCGCTGGTGCAGCGCATCGTCGAAGCCTATGAACGCTTCGAGAATCGCCAGGAAGACGCGCCCGCCGCCAAGGGCAACAGCCACGATGCTTGAACTCGACCTGCAACTGGCCAGCGAACATGCAGCCCCCGGCGAGGCCCAGTTCCGTCAATGGTGCGAACTGGCCCTGCGTCAGCGTAGCGCCGACTCGGAGCTGACCATCCGCCTGGTGGACGAAGCCGAAGGTCGCGAGTTGAACCACACCTGGCGGCAGAAGGACTACGCCACCAACGTGCTGTCCTTCCCCGCCGACGTGCCCGACGAGCTGCTCGATATCCCGCTATTGGGCGACCTGGTGATTTGCGTCCCCGTGGTGGAGCGTGAAGCGGCGGAACAACACAAGACCCCTGAGGCCCACTGGGCTCACCTGGTGATTCACGGCTGCTTGCATTTGCTCGGTTACGACCATATGGAAGATGACGAAGCCGAGGAAATGGAAGCACTGGAACGAACGTTGCTTGCCGAGCTGGGTCATCCCGACCCTTATGCCGGCGACGAACACTGATACATCAACCTGTAACGACAAAGGATTCAGAGTAATCGCTATGAGCGAAGATCGATCGACCAACGGGCAGAAGTCATGGCTGGGCAAGCTCACCCAGGCTTTTGCCCATGAGCCGAAAAACCGCCAGGAGCTGCTGGAGCTGCTGCGCGATGCACACCAGAACAAACTGTTGGACAGCGAAGCGCTGGCCATCGTCGAAGGCGCCATCCAGGTCGCTGACCTGCAAGTGCGGGACATCATGGTCCCGCGCTCGCAGATGGTCAGCATCAAGGCGACCCAGACTCCCCGCGAATTCCTGCCGGCCGTGGTCGATTCCGCTCACTCGCGCTACCCGGTCGTCGGCGAGAGCCATGACGACGTCATGGGCGTGCTGCTGGCCAAGGACCTGCTGCCGCTGATCCTCCAGGAGAACGGCGACAGCTTCAACATCAAGGACTTGCTGCGTCCGGCCACCTTCGTGCCCGAGTCCAAGCGCCTTAACGTGCTGCTGCGCGAGTTCCGCGCCAATCACAATCATATGGCCATCGTCATCGACGAATACGGTGGCGTGGCCGGGCTGGTCACCATCGAAGACGTGCTTGAGCAGATCGTCGGCGACATCGAGGACGAACACGATGTCGAGGAAGACAGCTACATCAAGCCACTGCCCAGCGGTGACTTCCTGATCAAGGCCCTGACGCCCATCGAGAACTTCAACGAGTTCTTCGACAGCGAGTTTTCCGACGATGAGTTCGATACCGTCGGCGGCCTGGTCATGAGCGCTTTCGGGCACCTGCCCAAGCGTAACGAAACCACCGAGATCGGCTCCTGGCGCTTCCGCATCCTGAATGCCGACAGTCGCCGGATCCATCTGCTGCGCCTGTCACCCATTGCCCGTTAACCCCTGCGAGACCCGCTAAGGAAATACATGCGCTGGATAACCCGCCCCGGCTGGCCCGGTAACCTGCTGGCCGTGGCGGCCGGCGCGATCACCACCCTGGCGTTGGCACCCTTCGACATCTGGCCGCTGGCATTGCTCGCGGTCGGGTTGTTCTACGCCGGCTTGCGCGAACTCTCGCCCCGCCAGGCCCTGGGCCGTGGTTGGTGTTTCGGTTTCGGCCTGTTTGGCGCCGGCACCAGCTGGATCTACGTCAGCATCCACAACTTCGGCGGCGCCTCGGTGCTGCTCGCCGGTCTGTTGATGCTGTTGTTCATCGCCGCCATCGCCTGGTTTTTCGCCCTGCCCGCCTGGCTGTGGGCGCGCTGGCTGCGGCGCAACGAGGCGCCCCTGGCCGACGCACTGGCCTTCGCCGCGCTGTGGTTGGGCCAGGAAGCTTTCCGCGGCTGGTTCCTGACCGGTTTCCCGTGGCTTTATTCCGGCTATAGCCAGCTCGACGGCCCGCTGGCGGGGCTCGCGCCGCTGGGCGGGATGTGGCTGATATCCTTCACCCTCGCCCTGACCGCCGCGCTGCTGTACAACGTGCCCCGGCTGCTGCGCGCCGGGCGCAAGGGCTTCATCGCTGCGGGCCTGGTGCTGCTGGTCGGTCCGTGGGTCGCCGGCATGGCGCTCAAGGGCCACGCCTGGACCAGTCCTTCGGGCGACCCGCTGAGCGTGGCGGCGATCCAGGGTAATATCGAACAAAGCATGAAGTGGGACCCCGAACAGCTCAACGCGCAGTTGGCGCTGTACCGCGACATGAGCCTCAGCTCCAAGCGCGTCGACCTGCTGGTCTGGCCGGAAACCGCGGTGCCGGTGCTCAAGGAGTCCGCCCAGGGTTACCTGGACATGATGGGCAGCTTCGCCGCCGAGCGGCATTCGGCGCTGATCACCGGCGTGCCGATTCGCCAACTGGTGCGCCACGAGAGACGCTACTTCAACGGCATCACCGTGACCGGAGAAGGCGATGGCACCTACCTCAAGCAGAAACTCGTGCCCTTCGGCGAGTACGTGCCGTTGCAGGACCTGCTGCGCGGGCTGATCGCATTCTTCGACTTGCCCATGTCGGATTTCGCCCGGGGCCCGGCCGACCAGCCGCTGCTGCAAGCCAAGGGTTACCAGATCGCTCCATTCATTTGTTACGAAGTGGTCTACCCGGAATTCGCCGCCAGCCTTTCGGCGCGCAGCGACCTGCTGCTGACCATCAGCAACGACACCTGGTTCGGCACTTCGATCGGCCCGCTGCAGCATTTGCAAATGGCGCAGATGCGCGCGCTGGAAGCCGGCCGCTGGATGATTCGTGCCACCAACAACGGGGTGACCGGCCTGATCAACCCCTTCGGCCAGATCACCGTCAGCATCCCGCAATTCGAGCGCGGCATCCTCTACGGCGAAGTGGTGCCGATGCACGACCTGACGCCCTACCTGCAATGGCGTTCGTGGCCGTTGATCATCTTGTGCGTGTTGCTGCTGGGCTGGGCGTTGATGGCCGGACGGATGGCAAAAACCGTTTGACACATCTCTTGTAGGGCTGGATATCTCTGTGGCGAGGGAGCTTGCTCCCGCTCGGCTGCGCAGCAGTCGCAAAACCGGACAGTGCGTTTTACCTGGAGCACTGCTGGGGCCTGCTTCGCAGGCCAGCGGGAGCAAGCTCCCTCGCCACAATAGCGTTCACCTTGATAAGTCAGCGGTAGAACAACCAATACCCTACCAACCCCACCGCTTCATTCATCAACTGTCCCGACTGCCAGATCGACTTGAACTCCGGCATCCAGCCGCCCAATGGCCGGGCATTATCCTGGCCGAGAAACCCCATCGGCGCCGGTACCACCTCGAAGCCCGCACGCTGGAAGCTCCAGACCGCGCGTGGCATATGCCAGGCCTGGGTCACGACGACCACGCGCTTGACGCCTTCAGGCAACAGGATCTGCGCGCTCATCTGGGCATTTTCCCAGGTCGTGCGGCTGCGCTCTTCCAGCCAGCGTACGGTCACCCCGTGATCATCGAGCATCGCGTCGGCCATCAGCTTCGCTTCGCTGGGCGCAGTACCATAGTGCAAGCCACCAGTAGTCAGCACAGGCAGGCCGGACGCCTTGGCCAGGCGCGCCGCATAGCGCTGGCGCTCCAGACCGATACCGGTGGGCTGGTCAGTGCCCCAGGCCAGGTCGCCACGCTCACGACCGGACCCCAGCACCACGATGGCGTCGGCACGCTGAGCCAGGGTCGCCCATTCACTGCGCGGCAGTGGCGGCTCACGCTCCAATGCCCCGGCGCTCCACTGCACCACCACCGGCAGGCTCATCAGCCAGAAACCACCGAGGCCCGCCGCAAAACACAGGCGAGCCAGGCGCGGCCGGGAGTCGCGCCACCACCAGGCAAGCGCCAGCAGCAGTAAAAGAATGCCGGGCGGCAATAGAAGTTGTTTGATGAAATAACGAAACGGCATCGGGCATCTCCAAAGATGCCCGAAGCCTAGGTGGGTTGACGCAATGCGACAACAGATTCGAAAAAAGCCGAATCAAAAAAAGCGACACGCGTGGATCCGGCTTCACTTGAACTGCAGCGACCGGACCTTTACAGCATCCTTGTCGGGCGTCCGGTCCTTGAGCCAGACAACCTTGGCCGGACGGGGCGCATCGAGACGCTTGTTTGCCTGGACACCACTGGAGGAGGCCTGGTGCCCGACTTGCTCAAGGTAAGCCTTGACGACTTCGAACTCTGCGGGGCTCAAGCCGCGTAGTTCCAGCTCTGCCGGGCGTTCATCACGCAAGCGACCGGCGGTTCTTGCCGCGTCCAGGGCCACCCCGAGACGATCGATCAGTTTTTCGTACAGCTCAGGTGTAGCGACTTTTCGTTGTGATTCAACCATCCCTCACCTCATTGAAGATAAGACTCACTCCCCATTGAGAAGCTTAGCTTCGCTGGGCAAACCGGCAGGACGCCGCGACCAACGGCCCTGAACGCCGGCCGTCGGCAATGGTCGGCAACGCCTGGACACGCAATCAAGGTTTCCCTCGGCAGAGCGCGGTCATGTATGCTACGGCGCTTCCTGTAACTCCACTTCCAGCCTGGCTGGGCATCGAAAACGCCGCATCCGGCGTCGTCTGCGTCCAGCATGGCAATGAAGAGGATTGGGCCACCCCATTCAGTACAAAAGTAGCCATGCACGAACACTACCAGCCCCGTGAAATCGAAGCCGCCGCCCAATCGTTCTGGGACGAGCAAAAGTCCTTTGAAGTCAGTGAACAGCCAGGCAAGGAGACGTACTACTGCCTGTCGATGTTCCCTTACCCCAGCGGCAAGCTGCACATGGGGCACGTGCGCAACTACACCATCGGCGACGTGATCTCCCGCTACCAACGCATGCAGGGCAAGAATGTCCTGCAACCGATGGGTTGGGACGCCTTCGGCATGCCGGCGGAAAACGCCGCGATGAAAAACAACGTGGCCCCTGCCAAGTGGACCTACGAAAACATCGCCTACATGAAGACCCAGCTGCGCAGCCTGGGCCTTGCGGTGGACTGGTCTCGCGAGGTCACCACCTGCAAGCCCGAGTACTACCGCTGGGAGCAGTGGCTGTTCACCCGCCTCTTCGAAAAAGGCGTGATCTACCGCAAGAACGGCACCGTGAACTGGGACCCGGTGGACCAGACCGTACTGGCCAACGAGCAGGTCATCGACGGTCGCGGCTGGCGCTCCGGCGCGCTGATCGAAAAGCGCGAGATCCCGATGTACTACTTCAAGATCACCGCCTACGCGGATGAACTCCTGGAGAGTCTCGACGAGCTGACCGGCTGGCCCGAGCAGGTCAAGACCATGCAGCGCAACTGGATCGGCAAGTCCCGGGGCATGGAAGTGCAGTTCCCGTACGACGTCGCCTCCATTGGCGAGGCCGGCACCCTGAAAGTCTTCACCACCCGTCCGGATACCCTGATGGGCGCCACCTACGTAGCCGTGGCCGCCGAACATCCGCTGGCGACCCTCGCAGCGCAGAACAACCCCGAGCTGCAGGCGTTCATCGCCGAATGCAAGGGCGGCAGCGTCGCCGAAGCCGATGTCGCCACCCAGGAAAAGAAAGGCCTGCCGACCTCGCTGTTCGTCGAACACCCGCTCACCGGCGAGAAACTGCCGGTGTGGGTCGCCAACTACGTGCTGATGCACTATGGCGACGGCGCCGTGATGGCCGTGCCGGCTCACGACGAACGCGACTTCGAGTTCGCCCACAAGTACAACCTGCCAGTCAAACCGGTCGTGCGCACCAGCGCCGGTGACCAGACCCCGGCGCCATGGCAGGATGCCTATGGCGAGCACGGTGAGCTGATCAATTCCGGCGAGTACAACGGCCTGGATTTCGCCGGCGCATTCGATGCCATCGAAGTCGCGCTGATCAAGAAAAACCTCGGCGCCTCGCGCACCCAGTTCCGCCTGCGTGACTGGGGCATCAGCCGCCAGCGCTACTGGGGCTGCCCGATTCCGATCGTGCATTGCGACGCCTGCGGCGATGTACCGGTACCGGAAGACCAGTTGCCAGTGGTCCTGCCGGAAGACGTCGTACCCGACGGCGCCGGCTCGCCTTTGGCACGCATGCCCGAGTTCTACGAATGCAGTTGCCCGAAATGCGGCGCACCGGCCAAGCGTGAAACCGATACCATGGACACCTTCGTCGAGTCCTCGTGGTATTACGCCCGCTACGCCTCGCCGCATTATGAAGGCGGCCTGGTGGAAAAATCCGCGGCCGACCACTGGTTGCCGGTGGACCAGTACATCGGCGGCATCGAACACGCCATCCTGCACCTGCTCTACGCGCGCTTCTTCCACAAGCTGATGCGCGACGAAGGCCTGGTGAGCTCCAACGAGCCGTTCAAGAACCTGCTGACCCAAGGCATGGTGATCGCCGAGACTTACTATCGTCGCGAAGCCAATGGTGCCTATACCTGGTTCAACCCGAGCGACGTCGAGCTCGAACGCGACAGCAAAGCCAAGGTCATCAGCGCCAAGCTGATCGCCGACGGCCTGCCGGTGGAAATCGGCGGTACCGAAAAAATGGCCAAGTCGAAGAACAACGGCGTCGACCCACAATCGATGATCGACCAGTTCGGCGCAGACACCTGCCGCCTGTTCATGATGTTCGCGTCGCCACCCGACATGAGCGCCGAATGGTCCGACTCCGGCGTCGAAGGCTCGCACCGCTTCCTCAAGCGCGTCTGGCGCCTCGCCCAGGCTCACGTCAACCAAGGTCTGCCGGGCAAACTGGACCTCGCCGGCCTGAACGACGATCAGAAAGCCATTCGTCGCTCGATTCACCTGGCGATCAAGCAGGCCAGCCATGACGTCGGCCAGAACCACAAATTCAACACGGCCATCGCCCAGGTGATGACGCTGATGAATGTGCTGGAAAAAGCCGCGCAAGACACCGAACAGGATCGCGCGCTGGTTCAGGAAGGCCTGGAAGCCGTGACGCTGCTGCTCGCACCGATCACCCCGCACATCAGCCATGAGCTGTGGAATCAGTTGGGTCACGCCGACCCGGTGATCGATGCCGGTTGGCCGGTGGTGGACGAAACAGCGCTGGTACAAGACAGCCTGACCCTGGTCATCCAGGTCAACGGCAAGCTGCGCGGCCAGATCGACATGCCGGCCGCCGCCACTCGCGAAGAAGTCGAAGCCGCCGCACGCGCCAACGAAAACGTACTGCGCTTCGTCGATGGCCTGACGATCCGCAAAGTGATCGTCGTGCCCGGCAAACTGGTCAATATCGTCGCAAGCTAATTGGATCGGGCGTCCAGGCCATCGGCCGGACGCCGAATATGACCTGCGGGGCCGCACAGTCGGCCCCTGGGTTTCAAGGGGAGCAACAAGATGATCAAACGTAATCTGCTGGTTATGGGCCTGGCGGTCCTGTTGAGCGCCTGCGGCTTCCAGCTGCGCGGCACTGGCACCACCGAGCTGGCCATCAAGGAACTGGACCTCAGCGCGCGGGACGCTTATGGCGATACCGTGAAAATGCTGCGTCAGACCCTGGAAAACAGCGGTGTGAAAGTCTACAGCGGCGCACCGTACAAGCTGGTATTGGCAAGCGAACAGCAAAGCCAGCGCAGCCTCAGCTATGCCGGCGCCGGTCGTTCGGCCGAGTACGAGCTGACCAACGTGTTGAACTACGAAATCCGCGGCCAGAATGGTCTGTCGCTGCTGGATGACAAGCTGCAGGTGCAGAAGGTCTACCTGCACGACGGCAACAACATCACCGGCTCCGACCAGGAGTCCGTCGAAGTACGCGGCGAAATGCGCCGTGAACTGGTCCAGCGCATGATGCTGCGCCTGCAACAGCTGAGCCCGGCTCAACTGGACCAGTTGCAACAGACCGCCAATGCCCGTGCCAAGGCCGAAGCCGAAGCGCTGGAAGCGGCACGCAAGGCTGAGGCGGAAACCCCGCAACAGTCGCCGTTGCAGATCCCGGCTCAATAAGCCTTGCGGGGCGCTCCGGCGTCCCGCTCGCCTGCGCCTATGAAGCTCGCTCCCGCTCAACTCGGCAAACACCTGCAAGGCGCGCTCGCGCCCGTCTATATCATCAGCGGCGATGACCCGCTGCTGTGCCAGGAAGCCGCCGACGCCATCCGCTCTGCCGCCCGCCAACAAGGTTTCGACGAACGCCAGGTGTTCGCCGCCGACGCCAGCTTCGATTGGGGTACGTTACTGCAGGCCGGGGCAAGCATGTCGCTGTTCGCCGAGAAACGCCTGCTGGAACTACGCTTGCCCTCCGGTAAACCCGGTGACAAGGGCGCCGCCGCGCTGATCGAATATTGCTCGCGGCCCGCCGAGGACACGGTATTGCTGATCAGCTTGCCGAAACTCGATGGCAGCGCGCAGAAAACCAAGTGGGGAAAGGCACTGGTCGAAGGCCAGCAGACTCAGTTCGTGCAAATCTGGCCGGTGGATGTCAGCCAGTTGCCCAGTTGGATCCGCCAGCGCCTGTCCCAGGCCGGCCTGTCGGCCAGCCAGGACGCGGTCGAGCTGATTGCTGCCCGGGTCGAAGGCAACCTGTTGGCCGCCGCCCAGGAGATCGAAAAGCTCAAGCTGATGGCCGAGGGTGGCCAGATTACGGTGGAAACGGTCCAGGCGGCCGTGGCCGACAGCGCACGCTTTGATGTCTTCGGGCTTACCGACGCGATCCTCAACGGTGAAGCCGCCCACGCCTTGCGCATGCTTGAAGGCCTGCGGGGCGAAGGCGTCGAACCGCCAGTGATTCTCTGGGCGCTGGCCCGGGAGTTGCGCCTGCTCGCGAACCTGTCGTTGCAATACAGTCAGGGCGTGCCGCTGGACAAAGCCTTCAGCCAGGCCCGGCCGCCGGTATGGGACAAACGCAAACCGTTGATGAGCAAGGCGCTGCAACGTTACTCGGCATCACGCTGGGCGCAATTGCTGCTCGAAGCCCAGCGCATCGACGCACAGATCAAGGGCCAGGCCGCAGGCTCGCCGTGGATGAGCCTGAGCCGGTTGTCGCTGTTGATGGCCGGCCAACGGCTGTCATTACCCGCTGAATAAACCGGTACCTGTGGCGAGGGAGCTTGCTCCCTCGCCACAAAAGCCGCTCATTCAGGTGACATATCCTGCACAGCGCAGGGACTGGACAAAACCCCAGCCCTGACCCATCATCTGCCCCGCTAAACCCAACCTGTGAGAGATCCCGTCATGAGCAAAAAGCCATCCAGGCATGGCCCCAACAAGGCCAAGTCCATCGTCGCCCAGCCCCTGTTCCGCAGCCGCCAGGAACGACCCGCCAAGGGCAAAGGCAGCTACCGCCGCGAAGCCTTCCAGTCTGACAACTGGGAGGCTTCTTGCTTTCTGGCAGCTTGAAACACTCGAACAAGCTCTACAGCCCCTGCCCATGTTAAGGTCAGCACTTGATTCGTTTATCTGGACCCGTGCATGCCCCTTTGCCTTTCCCGTCGTTGGCCACTGCGCCAATTGATAGCTTCCGCAAGCGTTGCGTTATTGGTCGCCTGCGCTGAAAAACCCACCGCCGCCGACGCCCAACCGCTCAAGACCCTGCCTGCCGTGACCGCACCGGCCATCGTGCCGCCCGTAGTGCCGACCGGGGAGAACCTGGATATTGCGCCGACCCAGACCTTCGCCGAATGGCAAGCCGGGTTTCGCAAGGAAGCACTGGCCGCCGGGATCCGGGCCGACCTGTTCGACCGTGCCTTTATCGGCGTCAGCCCGGACATGAGCGTGATCAAGGCGGATCGCAGCCAACCTGAATTCAGCCGGCCGGTATGGGAATACCTCGATGGCGCCTTGTCACCTTTGCGGGTGCGCAAAGGCCAGGCCTTGCTCCAGCAGCACGCCGACATCCTGCAAAGCATCGAACAGCGCTACGGCGTTGATCGCCAGGCGCTGGTAGCGGTGTGGGGCATGGAGAGCAATTTCGGCCAGTTCCAGGGGACCAAGTCAGTGATCAATTCCCTGGCCACCCTCGCCTACGAAGGACGGCGCCCGGGCTTTGCCCACGCACAACTGATTGCCGCGCTGCAAATTCTGCAACAGGGCGATATCACCCCGGAAAAAATGCTCGGCTCCTGGGCCGGCGCCATGGGCCAGACCCAGTTCATTCCCACCACCTACAACACCCATGCGGTGGACTTCGATGGCGATGGGCGTCGTGATATCTGGGGCAGCGCCACCGATGCCCTGGCCTCGACCGCGCATTACCTGCAGAGCTCCGGCTGGCAGCGCGGCCAACCGTGGGGGTTCGAGGTGTCGCTCGGTGAAGGCTTCGACTACACCCTGGCCGACGGCACGATTCGCAAGCCCGTCTCCGAATGGGAGCGCCTGGGCGTTTCCGAATATGGCGGCTTGCCGATTGCCCCGGATGAGAAACAGCTCTCGGCTTCCCTTCTCCTGCCGGCAGGCCATCGCGGCCCGGCATTCCTGATATTCGATAACTTCCGAGCCATCCTCAAGTACAACAACTCATCGTCCTACGCCTTGGCGGTTGGGCTGTTGTCGCAGCGCTTCGCTGGCGCAGGCCTGGTCTACGGCCAGTGGCCAAAGGAGGACCTGCCACTGAGCCGCAGCGAACGTATCGAACTGCAGACCCTGCTGGGCAAGCACAACTACGATGCGGGCACGCCTGATGGCATTATCGGCGCCAACACCCGCAAGGCGATCCGCGGCGCCCAGCAGTCGTTTGGCTGGCCGGCGGATGGGTATCCGACACACAAGTTGCTGGAGGCGTTGCGTAGTCGCTGAATCGATGTATGGCGGCTGACGCCATCGCGAGCAAGCTCGCTCCCACAGTGGCTGCGTTCCGTCAGGGAAACTCGGTCGAATGTGGGAGCGAGCTTGCTCGCGATGACTGACTTGCAGGCGCTACAAGACTAGCGGCTGACCACCACATCCTGCTCCAGCACCAGCCTCTTCTCCCCCGCATCCAGCGTCACCAGCGCGCCCATCGGCAACGTCAGGTTCGGATCGCAATGCCCGCTGCGCCAGCCGGACAACACCGGAATACGCAGTGGTTCGAAGGTCTGCTTGAACAAGCGGTTCAGCGCATCGCCATCCACACCGGCGACATCCCCCAATAGCACGCCTCGCAGCTTCGCAAGGGTGCCTGCCAGCCGCAATTGGGTCAGCAGACGGTCGATGCGATAGAGCGGCTCATTGACGTCCTCGACCAGCAGGATTACACCTTCGGCATCAATTTCGTAGGGCGTGCCCATGGTTGCGGCGATCATCGACAGATTGCCGCCCAGCAGGCGCCCTCGGGCAACGCCGGGTTCCACGGTGGTCAATGGATAGGCTGCGGGATGGCTCAGTACGTCGCCCGCCTTCAATTGGCCGCGCAGCAGGCTGAAAAAGGACGTGACGGTCGGGGGCTCCTTGTCGCTCAGCAGGTCGGCGTTGAGCAACGGTCCGTGAAAGGTCACGAAGCCGGCGTAACGGCTGATTGCCAAGTGCAGTGCGGTGATGTCGCTGTAGCCGACGAAGGGCTTGGGGTTTCGTTTAATAAGCTCGAAGTCGATGCGATCGAGCAGGCGGGGGGTGCCGTAGCCTCCGCGCAGGCAGATGATCGCGTTTACCTCTGGGTCGGCGAAGGCGGCGTGCAGGTCGTTCAGTCGTGTATCGTCGCTGCCGGCCAGGTAGCCGTCTTTTTCGTAGACGCCGGGGAAGATTCGCAGATCATGGCCTCTGGCGCGCATCCATTGGATGGCTTTTTCCGTGTCCAATGGGGCCGGGCCGGCGGGGGCGATCACGGCGATCAGGCCTTCGGGCGGGAGGGCTGGGACGGGGTGATGGGGGGTTAGGGTCTGGACCATGGAGCTCCCGGCTTTGAGACTTAGATATGTGTGTATATCCGTTGCTGCGGTAACGGCTGCTTATGGTTCCGCTCTTACAGCGGCTCACTTTTGGAGAAGCGCCAAAAGTAAGCAAAAACGCTTTGCCCCACCACTCGGCACCTCGCCTAGGCTCGGTGTGCCCTCACTCCGGCATTGCTCCGTGGGCCCGCCGCGAAGGGCCATCCATGGCCCAGCGCGGCTATCCCGGCATCCATGCCGGGATGCCCACTGCGCAATGCCTGCGTTCGGCCAGCGTGGTTTAACGGGGCGCTTAGATCAAGAGCAAAAGCAAAAGCAAAAAGCAAAAAGCAAAAAGCAAAAAGCAAAAAGCAAAAAGCAAAAAGCAAAAAGCGGTTGGGGCTGGTATTTATGGGGCTGAACCACCGCTTTCGCGAGCAAGCTCGCTCCCACATTGGATTTTCAATACACCGCAAAACCCTGTGGGAGCGAGCCTGCTCGCGAAGAGGCCTGTACACCCAACATCACCGCAAACTGACACACCGCCTTCGCGAGCAGGCTCGCTCCCACAGGAGAAACGCGATCCATCAGAAACCAGGTCGGCCCCAAAGCCGCCTGGGTTTTTGCTTTTGCTTTTGCTTTTTGCTTTTGATCTGAACCGCCCCGTTAACCACGATGGCTGAATGAAGGCATTGCGCAGTGGGTAACCCGGCATGGATGCCGGGTTAGCCGCGCTGGGCCATGGATGGCCCTTCGCGGCGACCCACGGAGCGATGCCTTCATTCAGGCATGCCGAGCCTAGGCGAGGCACCGAGTGGTGGGGCAAAGCCTTTTTGGTTACTTTTTTGGCGTCTGAAAAAAGTGACCCGCCGTAAGGGCGGAACCATAAGCCGCCGTTACGCTAAAACGGATATACACACCACCCAGAAAAACCCAACGCCAAATCAGGACCCAAGCAACTCAGCCTTGACCAACTTAGCCTGCTCATCCGCATGATACGAAGACCGCACCAACGGCCCCGAAGCAACGTTCTTGAAGCCCATCTTGTACCCCTCCTCCGCAAACCAGGCAAAGGTATCCGGATGCACAAAGCGCTGCACCGGCAAATGGCTACGGGAAGGCTGCAGATATTGGCCCAGGGTCAGCATGTCGATGTCGTGCTCACGCATGCGCTTCATGACCTCGATGACCTCCTCATCAGTCTCACCCAGGCCCAGCATCAAGCCAGACTTGGTCGGAATATGCGGCATCATCTGCTTGAAACGCTGCAGCAGGGTCAGCGACCACTGGTAGTCCGAACCCGGGCGCGCAGCCTTGTACAGGCGTGGCACGGTTTCCAGGTTGTGGTTGAACACATCCGGCGGCTCGGCGGCGGTGATTTCCAGGGCAATGTCCATGCGGCCACGGTAATCAGGCACCAGGGTTTCCAGTTGCACGTTCGGCGACAGCTTGCGAATCTCGCGGATGCAGTCGGCGAAGTGCTGGGCACCGCCGTCACGCAGGTCGTCACGGTCCACCGAGGTGATGACCACGTATTTCAGCTTCAGGTCGGCGATGGCGATGGCCAGGCTTTCCGGCTCGTTGGTGTCCAATGGCTTCGGACGGCCATGGCCGACGTCGCAGAACGGGCAACGACGGGTGCAGATGTCGCCCATGATCATGAACGTCGCGGTGCCGCCGGAGAAGCACTCGCCCAGGTTCGGGCAGGAGGCTTCTTCGCAGACGCTGTGCAGCTTGTGCTTGCGCAGCAGGGCCTTGATCCGGTCGACTTCCGGAGAGACCGGGATGCGCACGCGGATCCAGTCGGGTTTCTTCGGCAGTTCGGTGGTCGGGATGATCTTGACCGGAATGCGTGCAACCTTCTCGGCGCCGCGCAGCTTGACGCCGGCCTCTACCTTGGCACGCGGGGCCGGACGTTCGGTGACGTCCAGCGTCGGGATCATGGTTTGCACTGCATCAGTAGTCATATCAGTCGATTCCGCCCGTGAGGGTCGTCTGCTCAGCATAGTCGAGGTGTTTGACGAGCTGCGCGCGCAGCCGGGCACTTACCTCGGCAAATTCAATCGATCCTGTGTGATCGCGCAGCTGGGTCATTGCCAGCCCTGCATAGCCACAGGGATTAATCCGTCTAAACGGTTCAAGATTCATGTCCACGTTCAGCGCCAGGCCATGGAACGAACAGCCATGGCGGATGCGCAAGCCGAGCGAGGCGATCTTCGCCCCGTCGACGTAGACGCCCGGTGCATCCGGCTTGGCCGCCGCGGTCACACCGTAGCTGGCGAGCAGCTCGATCAGGCATGTTTCCATGCGAGTGACCAGCTCGCGCACGCCGAACCCCAGCTTGCGCACATCCAGCAACAGGTAGGCAACAAGTTGGCCGGGGCCATGGTAAGTCACCTGCCCGCCTCGGTCGACCTTCATCACCGGGATATCGCCCGGTAGCAGCAAGTGCTCGGCCTTGCCGGCCTGGCCCTGGGTGAACACCGGCGGGTGTTCCACCAGCCAGACTTCGTCGTCGGCGCTGGTGCCACGTTCGTTCGTGAAGCGCTGCATGGCATGCCAGACCGGCTCGTAAGCCATGCTGCCCAGCTCGCGAAAGCCTAGCGTGCCCGGCATCACAACACCATGTGCACGAAACCGGTCGCTCGCAGCTCGCTGTTGATGTCGTAGAGCTGTTCCTGGCCGGTGGCAATGATGTGCAACTGGATGGTCGTGTATTTGCCGTTGGTACTCTGGCGCTCGGCCAGGGTCTTGTGGTCAACGGTGGCGTGTTTTTCAAGGATCGCGATGATCTTGTCCTTGAAGCCCACACCGGTATCGCCGATTACCTTGATCGGATAATCCGCGCAGGGAAATTCGATCTTTGGCGCTTTTACTTCGGAGTCTGTCATGGCGTAACGGCCTCGCAAGCCGTGATAACGAACATGGCCCCGCACCGGAAAGGAACGGGGCCATGCAGGTCAACACTCGAAATCAGTTGAACAAGCCGTAGAAGAATAGACGGATGCTATCCCACATGCGGCGGAAAATACCACCTTCCTCGACCGCGTCCAGCGCGATCAGGTCGGCGCTGTGCACCACCTTGTCGTCCAGTTTGACTTCGACCTTGCCGATCACGTCACCCTTGGCGATAGGCGCGGTCAGCTGAGGGTTCATGGTCATGCTGGCGGCAAGCTTCTTGAGCTGGCCTTTAGGCAAGGTCATGGTCAGGTCCTGCGCCAGGCCGGCTTTCACCTGGTTGCTGGTGCCTTTCCACACCTGGGCCTGGGCCAGTTCGGTGCCCTTCTGGTAGAAGGTCTGGGTTTCGAAGAAACGGAAACCGTAGGTCAGCAGCTTCTGGGTCTCGGCGGCGCGGGCCACTTCGCTGTTGGTGCCGAACACCACGGCGATCAGGCGCATGCCGTCACGAACCGCCGAAGACACCATGCAGTAGCCAGCCTCCTCGGTGTGGCCGGTCTTCAGGCCATCGACGGTCTTGTCGCGCCATAGCAACAGGTTGCGGTTAGGCTGCTTGATGCCGTTCCAGAAGAATTCCTTCTGGGAGTAGATGGCGTAATGCGCAGGGTCTTCGTGGATGATTGCCCGGGCCAGGATCGCCATGTCGTGAGCCGAGGAATAATGCTCGGGGTTCGGCAGGCCGGTCGGGTTCATGAAGTGGCTGTTGGTCATGCCCAGGTCGGCGACCGTCTTGTTCATCATGTCGGCGAACGCGTCTTCGCTGCCGGCGATGTGCTCGGCGAGGGCGACGCTGGCGTCGTTGCCGGACTGGATGATGATGCCGTGCAGCAGGTCGCTGACGGTCACTTGCGAACCGACCTTGATGAACATCCGCGAACCGCCGGTGCGCCAGGCGTTTTCGCTGACGGTCACCGGATCGTTTTCACCGATCTGGCCGCGACGGATCTCCAGCGTGGCGATGTACGCGGTCATCAGCTTGGTCAGGCTGGCCGGTGGCAGGCGCTGGTCACCATTGTTCTCTACCAGCACATTGCCGCTGCTGGCATCCATGAGGACATAGGCTTTGGCCGCCAGTTGCGGAGGCGAAGGCATCATCTCGACCGCGAACGCGGCCGGAGAAAGAAGCAGCGGGACTAGCAGGCAAAGGCGTTTGGCAAAGGTGGTGATGTTCATCCGTCTCTCGAAATCGCTAATGGGACTGCCCGAAGGCAAAAACTGAACTGGCAATTCTACAAGGATCTGCCGCGTATTTAAGTTGCTCACTCACAACCCTTGCCGGGTTTTTGTTATTCGTGGGCCAACAACCTGACCCGCCCAAACCACGAGCGGGCCCTCAATCAATCATTCGGACGTGACCAGGCTCGGCGAACCGAGATTGGCCAGGCGCACGCTATTTTGCACTTGCTGGACCTCACCCGGAGAACCGATCGGCCCCAGGCGCACCCGATGCAGGGTCTGCTGGTTGCGCACGATCGAGCTGATGAACACCGGCGCGCTGACCATCGAGCTCAGCTTCGACCTCAACAGTTCTGCAGCGTCCGGGTTGGCGAACGCGCCCACTTGCAGATACTGGCCAGACGCTGTTGCAGAAGCGTTTTTTTTTGCATCGATCTGCACCGGCACCACCGCCGCGGCGTGTTGCTGCGGCGGCGGGGTCCATTGCTCGACCGTGCCGGTGGAGGCCGTCACGGTCGGCGCGGCATTTTGCGCCACTTTCGGCTCGTTGAGCATCAAAGGCGCCGGACGGCCACGCTGGGCCCACCATTCCTGCGGATCGATGCCTTCGACCTTGACCCGGGCGGTGCCGGTTTCAGCGTAACCGAGCTTCTTCGCCGCCGCGTACGACAAATCGATGATGCGATCGGAATAAAACGGCCCACGGTCGTTGACCCGCAGGATCACCGTCTTGTTGTTGTCCAGGTTGGTTACCCGTACATAACTGGGCAGCGGCAAGGTTTTATGGGCCGCGCTCATGCCGTACAGGTCGTACACCTCGCCATTGGCAGTGTTCTGGCCGTGGAACTTGGTGCCGTACCAGGACGCCGTGCCCGAAGCGACGTAGCGCTTGGATTCGGCGATCGGAAAATAGGTCTTGCCCAGCACCGTATATGGATTGGCCTTGTAGGGGCCGGTGTGCAGGGTCGGTGTCGCGTCGGGAATGCGCGAGACATCGACATCCCACCACGGCGCGCCATCCTTGTGGGCCCGGTTGATGTCCAGGCCCGGTGTGGCCCGCACGACGTTGGGACTTTTCTGGGTCGGTGCGCGACTGGTCGAACAGCTCACGACCAGCAAAGACAGCGCCGCCAATGCCACCAGCTTGAGGGGCCTGGCTTTCAGGGGTTGATAGGTAGGCATTGCCCGCATTATTTGACGCCCCGTGCTTTGACCAGCTCTTCAGACAGTTGATATACGGCCATGGCGTACATCACGCTGCGGTTATAACGCGTAATCGCGTAGAAATTCTTCAGGCCCATCCAGTATTCGGGGCCCTGCTCGCCTTCCAGGCGCATCGCGGTGACCGGCATGTCGTCACGCAGCGCATCATGACTCGACCAGCCCAGCGCTCGCAACTCCCCGACGGTTTTTGTCGGCTCGATGCCCGTGGTCAGGCCTTGGTCCACCTGGTCGCCACGCACGTCCGCAAGGCTGACCACAGGCTCGCCGGCCTCCCAGCCATGCCGTTTGAAATAACTGGCAACACTGCCGATGGCATCGGTCGGGTTGGTCCAGATATTAATGTGGCCGTCGCCGTCGAAGTCCACCGCATAGGCGCGGAAACTGCTGGGCATAAACTGTGGCAAGCCCATGGCCCCGGCGTAGGAGCCCTTGAGGGTCAGCGGATCGACCTGCTCTTCACGGGCCAGCAGGAGGAATTCGCGTAGCTCCTTGCGGAAGAACTCGGCGCGCGGCGGGTAATCGAAGCCCAGGGTCGACAAGGCGTCGATCACTCGGAAATTCCCGGTGTTGCGGCCGAAGAAGGTCTCGACGCCGATGATGGATACGATGACCTGGGCCGGTACGCCATATTCCTGCTCGGCGCGGGCCAGGGCGGCTTCGTGCTGGCGCCAGAAGTCCACACCCCGGGCGATACGCGCCTCGGTGATGAACATCGGCCGGTACTCGCTCCACTGCTTGACCCGCTCGGCGGGCCGGGAAATCGCGTCGAGGATCGACTGCTTGCGCTCGGCCTCGCGAAACACGCCCATCAGCTGTTCACCGGCAAAACCGTAGTCGCGAGTCATCTCACCGACGAATTCGGCCACCTGCGGCGAGCCTTCGTATTCGCCGGCCAGGGCCTGCGGCGCACAGCCCAGGAAGCCGACCAGGCCGACCCACGGCGCATATCGCGTCGACCAGCCACGCATTGCTTGCATTGAACTCTTCACCTTATTCAAACCTGCGCGATCCACTTGCGATGCGTATGGATCGACATCAAAACCCCAAACGCTGACAGTAGCGTCACCAGCGAAGTTCCTCCGTAGCTAATGAACGGCAACGGCACCCCCACCACCGGCAGCAGGCCACTGACCATACCGATGTTGACGAAAACATAAACAAAAAACGTCATGGTCAGGCTGCCCGCCAACAACTTGCCGAACAGCGTCTGGGCCTGGGCGGTAATCACCAGCCCGCGCCCGATCAACAGCAGATAGATCAGCAACAGCACGCAAATGCCCACCAGGCCGAACTCCTCGCCCATCACGGCGATGATGAAGTCGGTGTGGCTTTCTGGTAAAAAATCCAGGTGCGACTGGGTGCCCATCAGCCAGCCCTTGCCGAATACCCCGCCGGAACCGATGGCGGCCTTGGACTGGATAATGTTCCAGCCGGTGCCCAGCGGATCGCTTTCCGGGTCGAGGAAGGTCAGTACCCGCTGCTTCTGGTAGTCGTGCATCACGAAATACCACATGGCCACCGACACCGGCACGGCTGCAGCGATCACGCTGAGGATCCAGCGCCAGCGCAACCCGCCCATGAACAGCACGAACGCACCCCCGGCGAGGATCAGCAGCGAGGTGCCGAGGTCCGGCTGGCGGACGATGAGAATGAACGGAATGCCGATCAGCAACAGACTGATACACACATGCTTGAGCTGCGGCGGCAAGGACCGCTTGGACAAGTACCAGGCGATGGTCGCCGGCATGATGATCTTGAGAAATTCCGAAGGCTGGAAGCGGATCACCCCGGGGATGTTGATCCAGCGGGTGGCACCCATGGCGTTGTGGCCCATGATGTCGACCACTACCAGCAAACCCACGCCGACCACATAAGCCAGCGGCACCCAACGCGCCATGAACCGTGGTTCGAGCTGGGCAATGACGATCATTGAAACCAGGCCGATGCCGAACGAGGTGGCCTGCTTGGCCAGCAGGTCCCAGCTCTTGCCGCTGGCCGAATACAGCACGAACAGGCTGCCGGCGGCCAGCGTCAGCAACAGGATCAGCAACGGACCGTCGATGTGCATGCGCTGCAGCAAGGTGGCGCGACGGCGCATCACATCTTCGCTGGAGAGGATACGGTCGAAATTATTCTTCACGGGCCGTAGCCTCCGCGCTGATGGGGCTTGCGAATTCGGGCTTGAGCTGGCCGTGCTCATCCAGCAGCCAGGCGTCCATGATCTGGCGCACCACCGGCGCGGCGACGCCGGAGCCGGATTCACCGTTCTCGACCATCACCGACACGACGATCTTCGGGTTCTCGGCGGGCGCGAAGCCAACGAACAAGGCGTGGTCGCGATGGCGTTCCTGGACCTTGGAGCGGTCGTACTTCTCGCCCTGCTTGATCGCTACCACCTGGGCGGTACCGCTCTTGCCGGCAATGCGGTATTGCGCACCGATGGCCGCCTTGCGCGCGGTGCCCCGGGCGCCGTGCATGACCTGCTGCATGCCGTTGTTGACCTTCTGCCAGTCCGACGGGTTGCGCAGGATGATGTCCGGCATCGGGTCCGGGTCCACCGGTTTCTGGCCTTCGATGGTCTTCGCCAGGTGCGGCCGATACCATTTGCCTTTGCTCGCCACCAGCGCCGTGGCCTGGGCCAGTTGCAGGGGCGTGGCCTGCATGTAGCCCTGGCCGATCCCCAGGATCAGGGTTTCGCCGGGGAACCAGGCCTGGCGGCGAGTCGCTCGCTTCCATTCCCGGGACGGCATCAGGCCCGGGGATTCTTCGAACATGTCCAGGGAGACTTTCTGACCAAGGCCGAACTTGTTCATGTAGGACGACAACCGATCGATCCCCAGCTTGTGGGCCAAGTCATAGAAGTAGGTGTCGTTGGACCGCATGATCGCCGCTTCCAGGTCCACGTAGCCGTCACCGGTGCGGTTCCAGTTACGGTACTTGTGGTCGTAGTTGGGCAATTGGTAATAACCCGGGTCATAGACCCGGCTCGACGCGGTCACCACTCCGGCATCCAGCCCGGCAATCGCCACGGCCGGCTTGATGGTCGAACCTGGCGGATAAAGGCCACGCAGCACGCGGTTGAACAACGGCCGGTCGATGGAATCGCGCAGCTCGGCGTAGGCCTTGAAGCTGATGCCGGTGACGAACAGGTTCGGGTCGAAACTCGGCTGGCTGACCATCGCCAGGACTTCGCCGGTGTTCGGGTCCAGCGCAACCACCGCGCCACGTCGTCCACCCAGCGCCGCTTCGGCGGCTTCCTGCAACTTGATGTCGAGGCTCAGGACGATGTCCTTGCCTGGAATCGGGTCGGTACGCTTGAGCACGCGCAGCACGCGGCCGCGAGCGTTGGTCTCGACCTCCTCGTAGCCGACCTGGCCGTGCAGCTCGGCCTCGTAGAAGCGCTCGATGCCGGTCTTGCCGATATGGTGGGTGCCGCTGTAGTTGACCGGGTCGAGGGTCTTGAGCTCTTTTTCGTTGATTCGCCCCATGTAACCGACCGAGTGGGCGAAGTGCGGTCCCTGGGGATAATGCCGCACCAACTGCGCCACCACCTCGACGCCCGGCAGGCGGAACTGGTTAACCGCGATCAGGGCGATCTGTTCTTCGGTCAGCTCGAACATGATCGGCACCGGCTCGAAGGGGCGCCGGCCCTGGCGCATGCGCTTCTCGAAGATCGCCCGGTCCTCGGGGGTCAGTTGCAGCACTTCGACGATCACGTCGAGGACTTTCTGCCAGTCACCGGACCGCTCGCGGGTCATGCTCAGGCTGAAGCTCGGCCGGTTATCGGCCACCACCACGCCATTGCGGTCGAAAATCAGCCCGCGGGTCGGCGGGATCGGCTGCACATGCACGCGGTTACTTTCCGACAGGGTCGAGTGGTACTCGTACTGGATCACCTGGAGGAAATACAGCCGCGCGATCAGCACGCCGATCAGCGTGACCACCGTAATGGCGCCGAACACGACGCGGCCCCGCACCAGGCGGGCGTCTTTTTCGTGGTCCTTGATGCGGATCGGCTGAGGCATGAGTGCAGGATTACTTGTGATAAGGGTGCCCGGACAGGACTGTCCAGGCACGATACAACTGTTCACCGATCAGGATCCGCACCAGCGGATGCGGCAACGTCAGGGGCGACAACGACCAGCGTTGATCGGCCCGGGCGCAGACTTCCGGCGCCAGCCCCTCCGGACCGCCGACCATGAAATTGACCGTGCGCGAATCCAGCCGCCAGCGATCGAGCTCCACCGCCAGTTGCTCGGTACTCCAGGGCTTGCCATGAACTTCGAGTGTGACGATGCGCTCGTTCGGCCCGACCTTGGCCAGCATGGCTTCACCTTCCTGGCGGATAAAGCGCGCCACGTCGGCGTTCTTGCCGCGGGTATTGAGCGGAATTTCCACCAGTTCCAAAGCCAGCTCGGACGGAAGACGCTTGGCATATTCATGCCAGCCTTCTTCCACCCACTTGGGCATGCGAGAACCGACGGCGATCAGGCGCAGTCGCACAGCGATCCCTTATTGCTGGTCTTTGTTGAGCTTGGTGAAGTGCTCATGGGTGTTTTCCGGGCTGTGGTGCGCGGCGCTGGCCGAACGGCTCTGCTCGGCACCGGCCCACAGGCGCTCCAGGTCATAGAACTGGCGCGCCGAGGCGGTCATCATGTGCACGATGACGTCGTCCATGTCCAGCAGGACCCAGTCGCTGTCGCCCTTGCCTTCTTCGCCCAACGGCTTGACGCCCTGGGCCTTCACCGCTTCGCGGACCTTGTCGAGCATCGCGCCGATCTGGCGGTTCGAAGTACCGGTGGCGATGATCATGTAGTCGGTGATGCTCTGCTTTTCGCGAACGTCGATCACCTGGATGTCCTGGGCCTTGACGTCTTCCAGGGCCGCCACGGCCACCTTGACCAGTTCTTCACCGACCAGCGCCACGCCGGTTGGCGCTTCTACCGGCAGCGGGGCGCTCTTGAAAGTGCCCTTGCGCTTTACTTTGTTCAGGTCTTTGTCAGTCATATAAAACTCGTTTTGCTCGTATGTTCGGGCGCTTCGGTACACGTTGATTCGTGTCGGCGGAGCACGCCTTGTTCAGTTCGACGCACGGTACAGACCGTGCGCATCGATGTAGGCCAGGACCGCGTCGGGCACCAGGAAACGTACCGACTTACCGCTGGCCAGCAGTTGACGGATCTGGGTGGCGGATACCGCGAGCGGCGTCTGCCAGACGAATGCAATCTGTCCGCTCGGCCCCTTGAGGGCCAGCGGGTCGCTCACCGAGCGCGCCGCCAGCAGGTTGCGCAAGGCATCCGGCGGTTCGCTGTCGGCATCCGGGCGTTGCAGCACCAGGATGTGGCAATGCTGGAGCAACTCTTCCCAGCGGTGCCAAGTGGGCAGGCCGCAAAATGCGTCCCAGCCCAGAAGCAGGAAAACCTGGGCATCGGCGGCCAACTCGGCGCGCATCAGCTCCAGGGTATCAATGGTGTAGGACGGTTTGTCCCGCTGCAATTCGCGGGCGTCCACCACCAACGGCGCCACACCGGCCACCGCGCACTCGACCATCGCCAGGCGATCCTGCGCCGACACCTGCGGCGTATCCCGATGAGGTGGCCGGGCGCTGGGCGTCAGGCGCAGCTCATCGAGGGCCAGGGCATCGGCGACTTCCAGCGCACCGCGCAAATGGCCGATGTGCACCGGGTCGAACGTACCGCCCAGGATACCGATGCGCTTTGGCGCGGTCGCCGTCACAGCGGGCGTAGTCATGGAGGCCAGTGGGTCGAGGTCGCCCAAGTCAGGCTGGCTCCTGTCCGCGCAACTGGCCGTCGCCGACCACGATGTACTTCTCGCAGGTCAGGCCTTCCAGGCCCACCGGGCCACGGGCATGCAGCTTATCAGTAGAAATGCCGATCTCGGCACCCAATCCGTATTCGAAGCCGTCGGCAAAACAGGTCGGGGTGTTGATCATCACCGACGCCGAATCCACTTCAGCCACGAAGCGCCGGGTTTCGCCCTGGTGCTCGCTGACGATGGAATCGGTGTGGTGGGATCCGTGGCGATTGATGTGCTCGATGGCCTGGTCCAGCCCGTCCACCACGCGGATCGACAGGATCGGCGCGAGGTATTCGGTGTCCCAGTCCTCTGGCGTGGCGACTGCGGCCTCGATGATCGCCCGGGTCCGCTCGCAGCCACGCAGCTCGACGCCTTTTTCGCGGAACTGGGCCGCCATCGATGGCAGGAAATCCCCGGCGACGGCCTGGTCCACCAGCAGGGTCTCCATCGCGCCGCAGATGCCATAACGGTAGGTCTTGGCATTGAAGGCGATGCGCTGGGCCTTGGGCAATTCGGCGTGGGCGCTGACGTAGACATGGCAGATGCCGTCCAGGTGCTTGATCACCGGTACGCGGGCGTCGCGGCTGACTCGTTCGATCAGCCCCTTGCCGCCACGCGGGACGATGACGTCGACGAACTCGGGCATGGTGATCAACGCGCCGACCGCGGCGCGGTCGGTGGTTTCCACCACTTGCACGACCGCCGCCGGCAGGTTGGCTTCGGCCAGCCCGCGCTGGATGCAGGCGGCAATCGCACGGTTCGAATGGATCGCCTCGGAACCGCCGCGCAGGATGGTCGCGTTACCCGACTTCAGGCAAAGGCTCGCGGCGTCGATGGTCACGTTCGGCCGCGACTCGTAGATGATCCCGACCACACCCAGGGGCACGCGCATCTTGCCGACCTGGATACCCGACGGCCGATAGCTCATGTCGCGGATCGCCCCGACCGGGTCCGGCAGAGCCGCCACCTGACGCAGACCGACGATCATGCCGTCGATGCGTGCCGGAGTCAGCGCCAGACGCTCGAGCATGGCCGGTTCGAGCCCATTGGCCCGGCCGGCGGCCAGGTCCAGCTCGTTGGCGGCGGACAGCTCGGCGCGCGCAGCGTCCAGCGCATTGGCGGCGGCCTGCAGGGCGCGGTTTTTCTGCGCGGTGCTGGCACGACCGATGATGCGCGACGCTTCGCGGGCGGCGCGACCCAGGCGGGTCATGTAGTCAAGAACGGACTCAGTCATGGTCTGTGTGGTCTTGGCAAAGAGGAAAGCGGCAGATTATAGCTGTCGTAACCCGCGACTAACAGCATGGACTGACAGCGGTGACCGGCGGAGAAGCAAAACCGGCATGAATCGCTAGTGTTTCCGTGAATGTTCAGCGGTAATTAAGCTTTCCATTGTTATCATCTCGCTACTTTTGGCCTTGTTCCGTCCATGACCATGACCGATTCGCCTCCGATGCCCACTGCTTTGCCATACGCTTTTTTTGACCGCGACGCCCAGGAGCTTGCCAAGGATCTGCTGGGCAAGGTGATTCGCCACAAGGTTGGCGACCTGTGGCTGAGCGCGAGGATCATCGAGACCGAAGCGTATTACTTCGCCGAAAAGGGCAGCCACGCCTCGTTGGGCTACACGGAAAAGCGTAAGGCTTTGTTTCTGGATGGTGGCCACATCTATATGTACTACGCGCGGGGCGGCGATTCGCTGAATTTCAGCGCCCAAGGCCCGGGCAATGCCGTATTGATCAAATCGGCGTATCCCTGGGTGGACGCCATAAGCGGCCCGGCAAGCCTGGCGCAGATGTTGTTGAACAACCCCGATGCCCAAGACCGGCCACGCACGCCGCAGAAACTTTGTGCCGGACAGACCTTGCTGTGCAAGGCGCTGGGCCTGAAAGTGCCGGACTGGGACGCCAGACGCTTCGATCCTGAACGGCTGCTGGTGGAGGATGTGGGGGTGCCGACGGTCAATGTGATCCAGACCACTCGCCTGGGCATCCCGCTGGGGCGAGATGAGCACCTGCTTTACCGCTTCGTCGACGCCGCCTATGCGCCATGGTGCACCCGCAACCCGTTGCGACGCGGGCAGGTCGAGGGACGGGATTATTTTCTGCTTTCGTGAATCGAAAATTTCCCCTGTGGGAGCGGGCCTGCTCGCGAAGAGGACAGTCCTGCACCATTGATGTTGACTGATACTCCGCCATCGCGAGCAAGCTCGCTCCCACATTGGATTTCCTGTGGACGCAGATTTTGGCTACACCCGGAATTACCCTGTGGGAGCGAGCTTGCTCGCGATGGCGTCAGGCTTGTGAAGTGAAGGCTGGCTGACACACCGCTTTCGCGAGCAGGCTCGCTCCCACGGTAAAAAAACATGCGGTTTGAACAATAAATGGAGTTGTCCTTATGGGCCCTTGGCTCGATAGCATTACCGGCTGGCTGACCGTCAACCCGCAATGGCTGGCGGTGGCGGTGTTTGTCGTTGCTTGTATTGAATGCCTGGCCATCGCCGGGTTGATCGTGCCGGGCACCGTGCTGTTATTCGCGATTGCGGTGCTGGCCGGCAGCGGCGCTTTGTCCCTGGGCGAGACGTTGTTGCTGGGCCTTCTGGGTGGGCTGCTGGGGGATCTGGTGTCCTATTTCCTCGGCCGGCATTTCCACCAGAACATCCGGCGCCTGCCGGGGCTGCGGCAACATCCGGAATGGATGAGCGCGGCCGAGAGCTACTTCCAGCGCTATGGCATCGCCAGTCTGCTAGTGGGGCGGTTTATCGGGCCGTTGAGGCCGATGCTGCCGATGGTAGCCGGGATGTGCGACATGCCGTTCCCACGCTTCGCCGCCGTCAGCGTGCTCGCCGCGGCGGGCTGGACCGTGGCCTACCTGCTGCCGGGCTGGGCCACCGGCGCGGCGTTCCGCCTGCCGTTGCCCGAAGGTTTCTGGCCGCAGGCCGGCGTGGTCATCGGCAGCATCGCCGTGATGCTCGGGCTGAGTGTCAATAGCAGCCTGCGTCGTCATCGCCATGCCTCAGCGATCATCGCAAGTGTCGGCCTGGCGATCCTGATCGGCCTGTTTGTCGGCTTTCGTTACCTCACAGCCTTCGACCAGGGCCTGATCGCCCTGGTGCAGGAGCATCGCAGCGCGACCCTGGACGAGATCGCCGTGACGTTCACGCTGATCGGTGAATTCCGCTACATGTTGATCGTCTGCAGCCTGGTGACCGTGTTGCTGCTGTTTGCACGACAATGGCGGCAGGCAATCTTTGCCGGCGGCACGATGCTGCTTACGGCCCTGGCCAACACTGGCTTGAAACTGTTTTTCGCCCGCGTGCGCCCTGAGATTCTCAGCGAACCCTTGACCAGCTACAGCATGCCCAGCGGCCACGCCTCCGGCGCTTTCGCCCTGTTCCTGAGCCTGGCGATACTGGCCGGTCGCGGCCAACCACCGCGCCTGCGCCTGACCTGGCTACTGCTCGGCTCGTTGCCGGCGCTGGCGATTGCCTTGTCGCGGGTGTACCTCGGCGCCCACTGGCCGAGCGACATTGTTGCCGGGGCCGTGCTCGCCGCCACGGTCTGCGCCACTGTCCTGTGGCTGAGCCAGCGCCAGGAACCGTTGCGCGCCATGTCGCCGAAAGTCTGGTGGCTGGTCCTGCCGGCGCTGGCGGCGGCGTTCAGCTTCTTCGCCCTGCGGCACCTTCCGCATGCGATGTTGCGGTATGCCTACTAAAGCGCAGGCGCCGCCCCAACCTGTGGGAGCGAGCCTGCTCGCGAAAGCGGAGTGTCATTCAGCACATCCGCCAGCTGATCCACCGCTTTCGCGAGCAGGCTCGCTCCCACAGAGGTCCGCGTTGATCTGACGGTATAAGCACCTTAGGCAAACAGCTCACCCTGCAACTCATCCAGCAAGGCCTGGATCGCATCCAGGCGCTGCTGCGGGTCGTCGAGTTGCAGCAGGTCGATCTTGTCCAGTTCGTTGAACGGCAGCAGGTAAGCCAATTGATTGGCCAGTGACTGCTGACCGGTAGCCTCGGTGCCCATGTTCAGCGCCTCGACCATCGGGTGTTCCGCCAGGGCCCTGAGCAGCGCCACCAGGTCGGCATCCTCGTCCTGCAGCGGTTGCTCCGGCTCGTCTTCCAGCCACTCGATTTCAGCGACAGTCAGTTGATCCGGCTGGACACGGCTGGCATGCACGATGAAGCGCCGGCCGCCCTGCACACGAATGCCCAGCAGGCCGTTGTCCTGCTGGGAGAAGTCGGTAATCAGCGCCTCGCAGCCCACCCGGGCATAACCGTCGGGCGCGATACCGACCTCTTCGCCGTCAAGGATGCAGACCACCCCGAAGCCTTCGCCTTTTTTCATGCAGCGCCCGATCATATCGAGGTAACGCGCCTCGAATATCTGCAGGTCGAGGATGCAACCGGGAAAAAGCACGGTGTTCAATGGGAAAAGCGGCAAGCTCATAACCTGCTCCTTAGACCGTCATCGACACCACCAGCGGCAGCAGCACCGCCGTGGCCACGCCCATCAGACTCATCGCCAGCGCCGCGAAGGCACCGGACTCCTCGCTTTCCTGCAAGGCCACCGACGTACCCACCGCATGGGCAGTCAGCCCCAGGGCGATGCCCCGGGCCTCAGGGCTATGGACACCGAGCCGGGTCAGAATGCTCGGGCCGAGGATCGCGCCAAGCACCCCGGTGATCAGCACGAACACCGCCGCCATCGCCGCCACGCCACCGATCTGCTCGGCCACCAACATGGCGATCGGCGAAGTGACCGACTTGGGCGCCATGGTCATCAGAATCATGTGTTCGGCGCCAAAAGCCCAGCCCAGCACCACCGCAGAGCCGGTGGCAAACACCCCGCCTATCACCAGCGTAGTAAAAATCGGCCAGAACAATTGGCGGATCCGGCGCAGGTTCAGGTACAACGGCACCGCCAGCGCCACGGTCGCGGGGCCCAGCAAAATGCTGAGAATCTCGGTGCTTTTGCGGTACTCCGCGTAGCTGATGCCGCAGCCGACCAGCACGACAATCAACAGCACCATCGACATCAATACCGGCTGCAGGAACACCCAACGGGTCTTTTCGTACGCCGCCAGCACCAACTGGTAGGCGCCCAGGGTAATGCCGATGCCGAACAATGGATGGTGAATCACCGACGTCCAGGCCCCCTGCCAATCGAACATCATCGGGCATCCTCAGGCTCGACGATATGACGCCGGGCCAAACGTTGCATCAGCACGCCCGTCAGCGCCACGGAGAGCACCAGCGACAACACCAGCGCGCCAACGATGGCCCAGAAGTCGGCAGCGATCGCCCGGGCATAGACCATCACCCCCACCGCCGGCGGCACCAGCAGCAACGGCAGATAACGCAGCAGGCTGCTGGCGGCAAGGTTCAACGGCTCGCTGACTTCGCCACGGGCGATCAGATAGCCCAGCAACAGCAGCAGCCCGATGATCGGTCCCGGCAGGATCGGCAGGAACAAATGATTGATGGCGGTGCCCAGCAATTGGAACAGCACCAGCCAGGTCAGGCCCCGTAGCAACATCCGTTCTCTCCCCTGTAACACGTGTTCAAGCATGCGCGCCCATTATAAACACGCCCGCGCTATGGGTCGGCATTCGTAAAAAGCATGGTCGATGACCTGCCCCGCCGGTCATGTTGATCTACAGTGGTTTGCGGGGACACAGATCCCCGTTCCAGAAAAATAGAACAGATGACCCCAGGAGAGTCTCAATGCCCTACGTTCCCGTTGCAGAGCTCAAGGATTATGTCGGCAAGGAACTTGGATACTCCGACTGGCTGACCATCGACCAGGAGCGTATCAACCTGTTCGCCGAAGCCACCGGCGACTTCCAGTTCATCCACGTCGATCCGGTCAAGGCCGCGCAGACCCCGTTCGGCAGCACGATTGCCCACGGGTTCCTGTCGCTGTCGCTGATGCCCAAGTTGATGGAAGACATCCTGCTCCTTCCTGAGGGGGTGAAGATGGTGATCAACTACGGGCTGGACAGCGTGCGCTTCATCCAGCCAGTGAAAGTCGATTCCAAGGTCCGGCTCAAGGTCGACCTGGTGGACGTTACCGAGAAGAAACCTGGCCAATGGCTGCTCAAGGCCACCGCCACCCTGGAAATCGAAGGCTCGGAAAAACCGGCCTACATCGCCGAGCCGCTGTCACTCTGCTTCGTATAGGCCCTCGCGGTCGCGAAACCGCTCATGCAGTTTCGCATCGCTTCAACGCGCATAGCTGCGGCATACTCGTCGCCTGATTATCTGGATCCCGTTATGCGCGCACTTGTACCCCTGACCCTGACCCTCCTGCTCACCGCCTGCGGAAACGGCGAATCACCGCTGCCCCCAGACGCACGCCTGCCCGATGGCGGACGCTATCGCGGCGATCTGGTCGACGGGCTGTTGCAGGGCCAGGGCCGCATCGACTATCCCAACGGCAGCTGGTACGCCGGGCAGTTCGACAAGGGCCAGTGGCACGGCACCGGGGAATGGCATGGCAGCAATGGCGAGGTCTATCGCGGCCAGTTCCAGCATGGCCTGTTCCACGGCCAGGGCAGCCTGACCACACCGACCAGCAGCTACACCGGCGGTTTCAAGTTGGGCCGGCGGGACGGTGAAGGCACGCTCAAGGAAAACGGCGTGACCTACCGGGGCGAGTTCAAGGCCGACCGCTACTCCGGTCTCGGCCGCCTGGAACTCGACGACGGCAGCCAGTACCAGGGCCCGTTCGTCAACGGCAAGCCCAACGGCGAAGGCCAGCGCTTCGACGCCAGCGGCAACCAGTTCACCGGCCATTTCGTCGACGGCCAGCTCCAGGGCAAGGGCACGTTCAACAGCGCCGAAGGCGACGTCTACATCGGCGGCTTCAGGAATAACCAGCTCAACGGCCGCGGTCGCTACGAAAACGCCGATGGCGATGTCTGGATCGGCCAGTTCAAGGACGGTGCGCTGACCGGCAAGGGTGAACTGATCGGCGCCGATGGCAGCCACTACCGCGGGCGCTTCAATGACTGGCGCTTCACCGGCGAAGGTCGCCTGAACCTGCCCGACGGCAGCTTCTACATCGGCCAGTTCGAAGGCGACAGCTACCACGGGCGCGGCACGCTGGTGCTGACCGACGGCACCGTGCAGAGCGGCACCTGGGCCAACGGCCAACGAATACGTGACGCCGACGGCAGGCTGTTGCCCGATGTGCTCGAACTCGGCCTGCTGGCCCAGGGTCGCCTGCTTGACGAGGCCCTCGCCAACATCCCGGCCTCGACGTCGGCGGTGGAACTGTACAGCCTGACCCTGGGCGGCGATGGCAAGCAAAGCGTGTTCCTGCGTGAGTCCGACTACGTCGCCAACATGCTCGCCAGCCGTTTTGGCGCATTCGGCCAGATTCGCCTGGTGAACCATCGCGATCACCTCGGCGACCGGCCCATGGCCACTCGCGAAAACCTGCGCCGTGCCGCCGCCACGCTGGCCGAACGCAGCGGTCCGGAAGACCTGGTGTTCATCTACCTGACCAGCCACGGCAGCAGCGAACATGAACTGGTACTCGACCAGCCGCGCATGGAGCTGGCCGACCTGCTGGCTGACGAATTGGCCGCAGTGCTGGCGCCGCTGAAGAATCGCGACAAGATCATCGTGATCTCGGCCTGTTATTCCGGCGGTTTCATCCCCGCGCTCAAGGACGAACGGACCCTGATCATGACCGCCTCCCGGGCCGACCGGGTGTCTTTCGGCTGCTCCGAGGAGGCCAACTTCACCTACTTCGGCGATGCCTTGTTCGCCCAGGCGCTGAACCAGACCGACGATCTGGAACAAGCTTTCAAGCGGGCCAAGGGCATCGTTGCCGAACGGGAGCAGGCGGACAATTTCGAAGCGTCCGAACCACAGATGTGGGCGCCCCGGACCGTGCTTTCTCACTGGCAGCTGTTGCGCAAGCAACAGGCGCGAAAAGCATTACAAAGTGCTGCGTTGAACGACGAGGCTAAAAAGAGCAACTAAGCTGAACCGTATCAAGGGGGAAACACTATGTACTTGACGCCTCAGCATGTTTTGCTCGCCGGCGCGACCGGATTGACCGGGGAACATCTACTGGACCGGCTGCTGAACGAGCCGACCATCACGCGGGTACTGGCGCCTTCCCGCCGGCCATTGGCCGAACACCCGCACCTGGAAAACCCGGTTGGGGAACCGGCCGAACTGCTGCCACGGCTTGGCGGCCAGGTCGACATCGCCTTCTGCTGCCTCGGCACGACCATCAAGAAAGCCGGCTCCGAATCGGCCTTTCGCGCGGTCGACCTGGACCTGGTGGTGGCCTTCGCCAACCGCGCGCGTGAACTGGGCGCACGGCACCTGGTGGTGATCAGCGCCCTCGGGGCCGACCCGAAATCTTCGATTTTCTACAACCGGGTCAAGGGTGAAATGGAAGCTGCGCTCCGCGCGCAGCATTGGCCGCAACTGACCATCTGCCGACCTTCGTTGCTGTTGGGCGACCGGGTTGAACCACGCCTGGCCGAGCAACTGGCCGGCCCGTTGTCCAAGCTGATCCCCGGCAAATACCACGGCATCGAAGCCTGCCAACTGGCCAGGGCCATGTGGCGACTTGCGCTGGAGGAGCAGGATGGGGTGCGGGTAGTGGAGTCGGATGAGTTGCGCAAGCTGGGCAAATGATCATGTGGTGCCTGGCCGGGCGCCTTCGCGAGCAGGCTCGCTCCCACAAGGATCGCATTCAACGAGGCCCTGTGGGAGCGAGCCTGCTCGCGAAGGGCGCAGCACCGATCCAAAGCCAGGTACTCATCGTGGCTTCTATTACATCCCACCGGTCGCTTGAAACCCCACGCCAATCACTGTCAGCAACGACAACGGCAACAACAACGTATCCAGCAGCGCACTCCCCGGCAGATCGAGACCCGGATAGCTCGGCGCCTCGGCGCCAAAACGGTCCTTGGCGCAGCAACCGCCGTTGAGCGCGTACATGTCCAGCCGCGTCCCCGCATACACCACCGGCGCTCCCGGCTTGGCGGCGTCGAGGGTGCGGGCAGTGGCGCAGCCGGTCAGTTGCAACACCAGCAACACCGCCAGCAGCTTATTCATCGCTGCCCGGATGATGCTCGCCCCAACGTGGCAGCATGTCTTGCGGGAGGTTCAGCAAGTTGAGGATCCGCGCGACCACAAAATCGATCAGGTCGTCGATGGTCTGCGGCTGATGGTAGAAGCCCGGCGAGGCCGGCAGGATGGTCACGCCCATGTTCGACAGCTTGAGCATGTGCTCCAGGTGAATGCTCGAATACGGCGCTTCCCGCGGCACCAGGATCAACTGGCGGCGTTCCTTGAGCGTGACGTCCGCCGCCCGCTCGATCAGGTTGTTGCAGGCCCCGGTGGCGATCGCCGACAGCGTACCGGTGGAACACGGCACCACGACCATCGCCGCCGGCGCGCCGGAGCCCGAAGCCACCGGTGACATCCAGTCTTCCTTGCCATACACACGAATCTGCCCTGCCGCCGCACCGGTGTACTCGGTGAGAAAGGCCTGCATCATCTGCGTCTTGGGTGGCAACGTCACGTCAGTCTCGGTGGCCATCACCAACTGCGCGGCCTTGGAGATGAGGAAGTGCACCTCGCGATCCTCACGCACCAGGCAATCGAGCAGGCGCAAGCCGTACTGGGCGCCGGAAGCGCCGGTCATTGCCAGCGTGATGCGTTCGGGGCCGTTGCTCTCCAAGCGAGTATTCATTTCAGTGCCTCGGCGAGTTTGCCGTGCAGGCCGCCGAAGCCGCCATTGCTCATGATCACCACATGGGTGCCGGGCTGGGCCTGGCTCTTCACGCGCTCGATGATGCCCTCCAGGGAATCGCTGACAATCGACGGCACCGTGCACAGCGCAGCCGTGGCGCCGAGGTCCCAGCCGAGGTTGGCCGGCGCGTACCAGATCACCTGGTCGGCATCGACCACGCTTTCCGGCAGGCCGTCGCGGTGAGCGCCGAGTTTCATGGAATTGGAGCGCGGCTCGATGATCGCAATCAGCGGCGCATCGCCGATGCGCTTGCGCAGACCGTCGAGGGTGGTGGCAATAGCGGTCGGATGGTGGGCGAAGTCGTCATAAATGGTGATGCCGTTCACCTCGGCGACTTTTTCCATCCGCCGTTTCACACTCTTGAACGCGCTCAACGCGGCGATGCCCATGGACGGGACCACCCCGACGTGCCGGGCCGCCGCCAGCGTCGCCAAGGCGTTGGCGACGTTGTGCTGGCCGGTCATGTCCCATTCGACCACGCCTTGGGACTGACCTTCGAACATGACTTCAAACGCCGAACCGTCATCCTTGAGCAGCTTGACCTGCCACTGACCGCCCGCCCCGGTGGTCTGCACCGGGGTCCAGCAGCCCATTTCAATGACCCGCTGCAAGGCCGGCTCGGTGGTCGGGTGGATGACCAGGCCTTCACTTGGGATGGTCCGCACCAAATGGTGGAATTGGCGCTCGATAGCCGGCAGATCGGGGAAGATGTCAGCGTGGTCGAACTCAAGATTGTTGAGGATCGCCGTGCGCGGACGGTAGTGGACGAATTTCGAGCGTTTATCGAAGAACGCGCTGTCGTATTCATCGGCCTCGATCACGAAGAATGGCGTGCCACCGAGGCGCGCCGACACCGAAAAGTTCTGCGGCACGCCACCGATCAGGAAACCCGGGCTCATGCCCGCATGTTCCAGCACCCAGGCGAGCATGCTGCTGGTGGTGGTCTTGCCGTGAGTACCGGCGACGGCCAGGACCCAACGGCCCTGCAACACATGATCGGCCAGCCACTGCGGCCCCGACACGTACGGCAAGCCTTTGTTGAGCACGTATTCCACCGCCGGGTTGCCACGGGACATGGCGTTGCCGATGACCACCAGGTCCGGCGCCGGGTCCAGTTGCGCCGGGTCGTAACCTTGGGTCAGCTCAATGCCCTGAGCCTCCAGCTGTGTGCTCATCGGCGGGTAGACGTTGGCGTCGGAACCGGTCACATGATGGCCCAGTTCCTTGGCCAGGACCGCCATCGAACCCATGAAAGTGCCGCAAATACCGAGAATATGGATGTGCATAGTCGACCTCGTAAAACATGGCCGCAGGTTAGCGTAGGGAGGGGGAAATCGCACCTTGTGTTTCGAACTTATCCGCGCCAGAACACCGCAGACTCCTGCTGGAGCACAGGTTTTTGTGGCGAGGGAGCTTGCTCCCGCTGGGCTGCCCAAAGCAGCCCCCAAGCTTCCTTCACTCTGAAACCAAAGGCGACTGCTGCGCAGCCGAGCGGGAGCAAGCTCCCTCGCCACAAAGGCAGTCAGTGGTTTATCGGGCGATGGCGTGCTTGCGCAGCTTGCGGTAGAGGGTATTGCGGCTAATCCCCAGCTGTTCGGCGGTGTGGGTCATGTGCCAACGCTGACGTTCCAGCGCATCGAGCAACGCCAGGCGCTCGGCATCTTCCAACGGATGCTCGGTCGGGGTTTCGACCACCGCAACCGGGCGTTGGCGAATCATCGCCGGCAGATCCTCCAGCCCAATCCGCCCGCCGTCGCACAACGCCGCAAGAGTCCGCAGCACATTGCGCAACTGCCGCACGTTGCCCGGCCAGTCGAACGCCAGCAGCGCCTGGCGCGCCGGTTCATCGATGGACACCGTCTCGGCACCGCTCTCCTCGGCCAGAAGGAAATCCAGCAACTGGGATTTGTCGCTGCGCTCGCGCAATGCCGGAAGTGGGATTTCCAGGCCGTTGAGGCGGTAATACAAATCCTCGCGAAAACTGCCGTCGGCCACGCGGTCGAGTAATTGCCGGTGAGTCGCACTGATGATGCGCACGTTCACCGCCTCGGGTTCGCCGCCGATGGGTACTACCTGACGATCCTCCAGCACCCGTAGCAAGCGGGTCTGCAAGGCCAGGGGCATATCGCCGATCTCATCGAGAAACAGCGTGCCGCCGTCGGCCTGTTGCAGCTTGCCGCGCATGCCTTCCTTGCGCGCGCCGGTGAAGCTGCCGCCGCGATAACCGAACAACTCGCTCTCGATCAGACTTTCCGGAATCGCGGCGCAATTGAGCGCGACGAAGTCCTTCCCGGCGCGCTGGCTGGCGTGGTGCACGGCCTTGGCAAACGCCTCCTTGCCGGAACCGGTTTCGCCCTGGATCAGCAGGGGCACATCGCGCTCGAACACCCGCAAAGCCTTGCGAAAATGTTCCTGCAACGCCGCATCCCCCAGGCAGATGCCCGGCAGACGGGCGGGCTCGACAGCCTTGAGCGCAGGCGCGACCGCAGCCGGCACGCTACGAGCTTGCCCACGCAGGACCGCGAACAAGTGCCGACCGTCACGGGTGCGCAGCGGCCAACTGGCACTGGCCTGGGCGCTGGCCCGGCCCAGCAACTCATCCAGCGAACAGTCGAAGAAGTCCTCGACCCGCTGGCCGAGCAAGCCACCGCGAAGGTGCCCAAGCAGGTTCAGCGCGCTCTGGTTGACTGCACAGATGCGTCCTTCGCCGTCGAACGCCAAAAGCCCTTCGCTGAACAACCCCACGGACTCGGCCTGCAGATGAAAGCGCAGCAGCCATTGATTGTCGAAACAACGAAGGAAATAACAGCTCTCGATCATCTTCGCCGAGAGATTGACCAGGGCCATGGTGTGGAACTGGCTCTGGCGCGATACGTCCGGCCGCGCCGAAGACACGTCGAGCACCGCCAGCAGCTCGCCATGAGGGTCGAACACCGGGCTCGCCGAGCAGGTCAGGCCGGTGTGGCGGCCGCGAAAATGTTCTTCCTGGTGGATGGTCAGGGCCTGGCGTTCCACCAGGCAGGTACCGATGCCGTTGGTGCCTTCACAGGCTTCGCTCCAATCGGCGCCGAGCCAGAGGCCGGCCCGTTCGAAAATCTTCCGTTCGCTGGGGGCGGTGACGCAATTGAGGATCACGCCCCGGGCATCGGTCAACAGCACGGCATGGCCGGCGCCGGACAATTGTTGGTGCAGGCTGGTCATCTCGGTACCGGCGATATGCAGAACCTGCTGCAAGCGCTCGCGGCTTTCCAGCAACCGGCCATGCTCGAGCACGGTCGGCGCCAGGTTCTGCGCCGGGTCGAGGTGATAGTCCTCCAGGCAGCGCAGCCAGGAACGGGCAATCGAAGGATCGCTGCCAGGCCCCTGCAAATGGGCCTTGCCCTGAGTGACCGTGAGGACTTGCCGGGCATGGCGACTCAAATGGTTGCTGTGCATTTCTTATTGTTCTCCCGAAGGACCCTTTGGACCTGCCGACACCTTACCCGTGGCGAGGGAGCTTGCTCCCGCTGGGCTGCGCAGCAGACCCAAAACCTGAGCACGCGGTGCATCAGGCTGACCGAGTTGGCTTTGGGGGGGACCGCTTCGCGGTCCAGCGGGAGCAAGCTCCCTCGCCACGAAAAGCGGTCCGTCCATAGACTTGGCTTCGACGCCAGCATCCTCCAGCCCACCGACCTTTGCAATGCTGGCGCGACCTGTCGGTCACAGACCGTCTCAACCATGGCACAAACTGTCACACCCGCCGTATCGCAACCGTGACACAGCCCCTCCGTTTGTCCGACCAGCTCCTCCCAAAGTCTTGATTTCCGGGCCCCACAAGGCAATGGCCCGACCTTTGCTCTAGGCTTGAGTACCAGCGCGTTTTTTGCGCGGCTCCCTAATAAGCACAAAAGCCAAGGAGAACTCATCATGCGTTACGCTCACCCCGGTACTGAAGGCGCTATCGTTTCGTTCAAGGCCAAATACGGTAACTACATCGGCGGCGAGTTCGTCGCGCCTGTCAAAGGTCAGTACTTCACCAACACTTCCCCGGTCAATGGCCAGCCCATTGCAGAATTTCCGCGTTCCACCGCCGAAGATATCGACAAAGCCCTCGACGCTGCCCACGCGGCCGCTGATGCCTGGGGCGCCACGTCGGTCCAGGCGCGCTCGCTGATCCTGCTGAAAATCGCCGACCGCATCGAACAGAACCTCGAAACCCTGGCGATCACCGAATCCTGGGACAACGGCAAGGCCGTGCGTGAAACCCTCAACGCCGACATCCCCCTGGCCGCCGACCACTTCCGCTACTTCGCCGGTTGCCTGCGGGCCCAGGAAGGCGCCGCCGCCGAGATCGACGGCAACACCGTGGCCTATCACATCCATGAACCGCTGGGCGTGGTCGGGCAGATCATCCCGTGGAACTTCCCGCTGCTGATGGCCGCCTGGAAGCTCGCGCCGGCCCTGGCCGCCGGCAACTGCGTGGTGCTCAAGCCCGCCGAACAGACCCCGCTGGGCATCTGCGTGCTGATGGAGCTGATCGGCGACCTGCTGCCGCCGGGCGTGCTGAACGTGGTGCAAGGTTTCGGCAAGGAAGCCGGCGAAGCCCTCGCCACCAGCAAGCGCATCGCCAAGATCGCCTTCACCGGCTCGACACCGGTCGGCTCGCACATCATGAAATGCGCCGCCGAAAACATCATCCCGTCCACCGTGGAACTGGGCGGCAAGTCGCCGAACATCTTCTTCGAAGACATCATGCAGGCCGAGCCGAGCTTCATCGAAAAAGCCGCCGAAGGCCTGGTGCTGGCGTTCTTCAACCAGGGTGAAGTCTGCACCTGCCCATCCCGGGCGCTGGTGCAAGAGTCGATCTACGACGAATTCATGCAAGTGGTGATGAAGAAGATCCAGCAGATCAAGCGCGGCGACCCGCTGGACACCGACACCATGGTCGGCGCCCAGGCGTCCGAGCAGCAATTCGACAAGATCCTGTCTTATCTGGAAATCGCCCGGGGCGAAGGCGCCGAGCTGCTGACCGGCGGCAAGGTGGAAAAACTCGAAGGCAACCTGGCCAGCGGTTATTACATCCAGCCGACCCTGCTCAAGGGCACCAACAAGATGCGCGTGTTCCAGGAAGAAATCTTCGGCCCGGTGGTGAGCATCACCACCTTCAAGGATGAAGCCGAAGCCCTGGCGATCGCCAACGACACCGAGTTCGGCCTCGGCGCCGGCCTCTGGACCCGCGACATCAACCGCGCCTACCGCATGGGCCGGGCGATCAAGGCCGGACGCGTCTGGACCAACTGCTACCACCTGTACCCGGCGCATGCGGCGTTTGGCGGCTACAAGAAGTCTGGCGTGGGGCGTGAGACGCACAAGATGATGCTCGATCATTACCAGCAAACCAAGAATCTGCTGGTGAGCTACGACATCAATCCGTTGGGGTTCTTCTAAGCCAGAGAGGGCGAGACAGGCTTTCCTGCTTCGCCCTCTGGATTGCTTTCGCGAGCAGGCTCGCTCCCACAGAAGTTGTTTTGTACACGCAACCAGTGGGAGCGAGCCTGCTTGCGAAGGCGGCGGTCCAGCTTGCATCCATGCTGCATGCAACACACCGGTTCCAAGAGCAGCCCCGCTCCAACAGGGCCAAAAAACAATAAAAACAGGTAAACCCTTATGCCAAGCGATCATGCAAACCCGCAACCGGCAACGTCCTCGGTCGACTTTGAAAAAGTCGGCTCCGAATATTTCCAACAACGCGAGCTGAAAAAAGGCGCGGCAGGCTGGGTCCTGCTCGTGGGACTGGGGGTGGCATATGTCATCTCCGGCGACTACGCCGGCTGGAACTTCGGCCTGGCCCAGGGCGGTTGGGGCGGGATGTTCCTCGCCACGCTGCTGATGGCCGCGATGTACCTGTGCATGTGTTTTTCCCTCGCCGAACTGTCCTCGATGATCCCCACCGCAGGCGGCGGCTACGGCTTTGCCCGCAGCGCATTCGGGCCCTGGGGCGGATTTCTCACCGGCACGGCGATCCTGATCGAGTACGCCATCGCCCCGGCGGCGATTGCCGTGTTCATCGGCGCGTATTGCCAATCGTTGTTCGGGATTGGTGGCTGGATGATCTACCTGGCGTTCTACATCATCTTCATCGCCATCCACATATTCGGGGTCGGCGAAGCCCTCAAGCTAATGTTCATCATCACTGCTGTCGCCGCCTTGGCGCTGGGGGTTTTCCTGGTGGCGATGGTGCCGCACTTCAACGTCGCCAACCTGCTGGACATCCCGGTCACCGAGGCCAAGGGCGCCAGCCCGTTCCTGCCGTTCGGCTACGTCGGCGTCTGGGCGGCGATCCCTTACGCGATCTGGTTTTTCCTCGCCGTCGAGGGCGTGCCACTGGCCGCTGAAGAAACCAAGAACCCCAAGCGCGACCTGCCACGTGGCCTGATTGGCGCCATGCTGGTGCTGGTGGCGTTCGCCCTGCTGATCCTGGTGATCGGCCCCGGCGGCGCCGGCTCCAACGCGCTGATGACCTCGGGCAACCCACTGGTGGAAGCCCTGGCCAAGGCCTATGGCGGCTCGACCTGGATGGGCAGCTTCGTCAACCTCGTCGGCCTGGCCGGTCTGATCGCCAGTTTCTTCTCGATCATTTATGCCTACTCGCGGCAGATCTTCGCCTTGTCCCGCGCCGGCTACCTGCCGCGCAAACTCTCGGAAACCAATAAAAGCAAAGCACCGGTGTTGGCACTGGTGATTCCCGGCATCATCGGTTTCGGCTTGTCCCTGACCGGCCAGGGCGACCTGCTGATTCTGGTGGCGGTGTTCGGCGCGACCATCTCCTACGTGCTGATGATGGCCGCGCACATCACCCTGCGCATCCGCCGCCCCAAAATGGACCGGCCGTACCGCACGCCGGGCGGGATCTTCACCTCGGGCGTGGCGCTGGTATTGGCTTGCATCGCCGTAGTGGCGGGCTTCCTGGTGGACCCACGAGTGGTGATCGGCGCCGCGATCATCTATGGAGTGTTAATTGCTTACTTTGCTTTCTACAGTCGGCATCACTTGGTAGCAGGCACGCCCGAAGAGGAATTCGCGGCCATTCAAAAAGCCGAAGAAGCCCTGCACTAAGCCGTAACGTGCCGAAAACCACGGCGCCGCCCAGCGGCGCCGTCACGGAGAACCTGTATGGCCAGCTTTGCACACACGGTCGGCGCCCAGACCTACCGCTTCGACAGCCTCAAAGACCTGATGGCCAAGGCCAGCCCGGCGCGTTCCGGGGACTTCCTGGCCGAGATCGCCGCGCTCAACGATGGCGAGCGGGTGGCCGCGCAAATGGCCTTGGCCGACTTGCCACTTAGCCATTTCCTGCAGGAAATGCTGATTCCCTACGAGGCCGACGAGGTCACCCGGCTGATCGTCGACACCCATGACAAACAAGCCTTCGCCGCCGTCAGCCACCTCACGGTCGGCGGCTTTCGCGACTGGCTCCTCAGCGACGCCGCCGACGAACACAGCCTGCGGGCGCTGGCTCCCGGGCTGACGCCGGAAATGGTCGCCGCCGTCTCGAAGATCATGCGCGTGCAGGACCTGGTACTGGTTGCACAGAAAATCCGCGTGGTCACCAAGTTCCGCGGCACCCTTGGCCTGCGCGGGCGCCTGTCCACTCGCCTGCAACCGAACCATCCTACCGACGAACCCGCCGGCATCGCCGCGAGCATCCTCGACGGCCTGCTCTTCGGCAATGGCGACGCCATGATCGGCATCAACCCGGCCACCGACAGCACGGCCTCGATCTGCGCGATGCTGGAAATGCTCGACGCCATCATCCAGCGCTACGACATCCCGACCCAAGGCTGCGTGCTGACCCACGTCACCACCTCCATCGAGGCGGCAAACCGCGGCGTGCCGCTGGATCTGGTGTTCCAGTCCATCGCCGGCACCGAAGCGGCCAACGCCAGTTTCGGCATCAGCCTGAGCCTGTTAAAAGAAGGCTACGAAGCCGGGCTCAGCCTGAAGCGCGGCACCCTCGGCAACAACCTGATGTATTTCGAAACCGGCCAGGGCAGCGCGCTGTCGGCCAACGCCCACCACGGCGTCGATCAACAGACCTGCGAGACCCGAGCCTACGCCGTGGCGCGCCATTTCAACCCGTTCCTGGTGAACACCGTGGTCGGCTTCATCGGCCCGGAATACCTGTACAACGGCAAACAGATCATCCGCGCCGGCCTCGAAGATCATTTCTGCGGCAAGCTCCTGGGCGTGCCGATGGGTTGCGACATCTGCTACACCAACCACGCCGAAGCCGACCAGGACGACATGGACACCCTGCTGACCCTGCTGGGCGTGGCCGGGATCAACTTCATCATGGGCATCCCCGGCTCCGACGACATCATGCTCAACTACCAGACCACCTCGTTCCACGACGCCCTCTACGCCCGCCAGACCCTGGGCCTGAAACCGGCGCCGGAATTCGAGCAATGGCTGGCGAACATGGGCATCTTCACCCAGGCCGATGGTCGGGTGCGGTTCGGTGACAACCTGCCGCCGGCGTTTCGTCACGCCTTGGCGCATTTGGGATGAGCTGCATTTATGAGTGAGTTGCCCATGGATAAAAAACCTGTCGAGCCACAAAACCCCTGGCTGAATCTGCGCAACCTGACCCCGGCACGCATCGCCCTGGGCCGCACCGGCACCAGCCTGCCGACCTCGGCGCAACTGGACTTCCAGTTCGCCCACGCCCAGGCCCGCGACGCCGTGCACCTGGCGTTCGATCACCAGGGCATCCGTGCACAACTCACGGAGCGCGGCCACGAAAGCCTGTTGCTTCACAGCGCGGCGGCAGATCGAAACAGCTATCTGCAGCGTCCGGACCTGGGCCGACGGCTCGACGATGCTTCCGTACAGATCCTGCAGGACTACGCGGCGGCCCATCCGGGCGGCGTGGATTTGGCTATCGTGGTGGCTGACGGCCTGTCGGCGCTGGCGGTGCATCGCCATACGCTGCCGTTCCTGGCGCGGCTGGAAGAACAGATCACCGCTGAAGGCTGGTCTGTGTCGCCAATCGTTTTGGTGGAACAAGGCCGGGTGGCCGTGGCCGATGAAGTGGCCGAACGGCTCGGCGCCAAGATGTCGGTGATCCTGATCGGCGAACGCCCCGGCCTCAGCTCCCCCGACAGCCTGGGACTTTATTTTACCTACGCTCCCAAGGTTGGCCTGAACGATGCCTATCGCAACTGCATTTCCAATGTCCGCCTCGAAGGCCTGAGCTACGGCATGGCGGCCCATCGCCTGATCTACCTGATGCGCGAGGCCTGCCGCCGGCAGCTTTCGGGGGTCAATCTGAAGGACGAAGCCCAGGTTCACACTCTAGAGGCGGAAAACGGTGCCGATATGAAAGGTAATTTCCTACTGGCGCCGCCCCCAAGCTGATCCGTTTGGCCAATTGCGTTTTTGATCCGCTTTCAGGCAGCATCTTGGCACGGTAGTCCGCCGTTGTTGTCGGACGCCATGTCGACCCTTGCAGACGAGACCTACCATGCGGATTATCCAAGCGACGCTGGAACACCTGGACCTGCTGACCCCATTGTTCGTCAAATACCGGGAGTTCTATGGCTCGCTGCCCTATCCGGACTCGTCCCGGGCGTTCCTCGAAAAACGCCTGCGCCGCAAGGAATCGGTGATCTACCTGGCCCTGCCGGATGACGACGACAGCCGGTTACTGGGGTTCTGCCAGCTCTACCCAAGCTATTCGTCGCTGTCGCTCAAGCGCGTCTGGATCCTCAACGACATCTACGTCGCCGAAGACGCCCGCCGCCAGCTCGTCGCCGACAACCTGATCCGCACCGCAAAAAAAATGGCCAAGGAAACCAACGCCGTGCGCATGCGCGTCTCCACCAGCAGCAACAACGACGTGGCGCAGAAAACCTACGAATCGATCGGCTTCAAGGAAGACACCGAGTTCAAGAACTACGTGTTGCCGATCAGCGAAGGGCTTTGATCCCTCTGCAGACCCCTTGTGGCGAGGGAGCTTGCTCCCTCGCCACAAAAGCGGCCGACGTCTTACCCAGCCATTCCCCAGACATCCCCAGCTACAAACTCCCCCCGCTCATCACCCTCCACCCCGTATAATTCCGATCTTCCCGGCTTGTAAGAAAAAGCTGCACACGCTGTAGTCTTACTCCAAGCCAGACCCACTAGCCCGCCGAGCCGGGCCGCCACCAAGGTGTCATTCATGGATTTCAACCCCCTCGACCTCATTCTGCATCTCGACGTCTACCTCGACATGCTCGTGACCAACTACGGGACGTGGATCTACGCCATCCTGTTCCTGGTGATCTTCTGTGAAACCGGCCTGGTGGTAATGCCGTTCCTGCCAGGCGATTCCCTGTTGTTCATCGCCGGCGCGGTGGCAGCCGGTGGCGCCATGGACCCGCTGCTGCTAGGAGGGCTGTTGATGCTTGCGGCCATCCTCGGCGACAGCACCAACTACCTCATTGGTCGCACCGCCGGCGAGAAGCTGTTCAGCAACCCGAACTCGAAAATCTTCCGCCGCGACTACTTGCAACAGACCCACGACTTCTACGACAAACACGGCGGCAAGACCGTAACGCTAGCGCGCTTCCTGCCAATCATCCGCACCTTCGCGCCCTTCGTCGCCGGCGTCGGCAGAATGCCCTACCCGCGTTTCTTCGGCTTCAGCGTCCTCGGCACTGTGCTCTGGGTCGGTGGCCTGGTGACCCTCGGCTACTTCTTCGGCAACGTGCCCTTCATCAAGCAGAACCTGTCGCTGCTGGTAGTGGGCATCATCCTGCTGTCGCTGCTGCCGATGATCATCGGCCTGGTACGCAGCAAAATGAGCCAGCGCGGCTCGAAAGCCGAGACGCGCTGATCGGCCATGTGGTCTCTCAGCACTTGGCGTCGCCGCCGCACCCTGGCCAAACACCCCGTTGCCGACGAAACCTGGCAGCGGGTGCGTCATCAACTGAGCTTTCTCGACGGCATCAGCGCCGAGGAAGACCGATGGCTGCGTGACGCCAGCGTGCTGTTCCTGCACGACAAACACCTCACCGCCCTGCCCGGCGTCGAACTGCACCAGGAACAACGCCTGTTGCTTGCCGCCCAGGCACAATTGCCGCTGATGCACCTCGGCGAATTGAACTGGTACCAGGGCTTCCACGAAATCGTCCTCTACCCGGACGACTTCCTCAGCCCCCAGCGCTACCGCGACGCCAGCGGCATCGAGCACGAATGGGACGGCGAACACAGCGGCGAAGCCTGGCCCCAGGGCCCGATCATCCTGGCCTGGGACGGCGTGATGGCGAGCGGCGGCTGGGAAGGCTACAACCTGGTGATCCACGAACTGGCGCACAAACTCGACATGCTCAACGGCGACGCCAACGGCCTGCCGCCGCTGCACGCCGACATGCGCGTCAGCGACTGGGCGCAAGCCATGCAAGAGGCCTTCGACGACCTCAACCGCCAACTGGACCTGAACCCCGACGCAGAAACCGCCATCGATCCCTACGCGGCGGAAAACCCGGCGGAGTTCTTCGCCGTCACCAGCGAGTATTTCTTCAGCGCCCCGGACCTGCTGCATCAGGCCTACCCAAAGGTGTACGAACAGCTCAAGGCGTTCTACCGCCAGGACCCGTTGGCCCGGCTGCGGCAACTTCAGGCCGAAGATCCGGTCTATCAGGCGTCATACTAAGGTCTCTAGGGTTTGTACGAAAAGTCGCCGAGCGGCGATCAGGCAAGGCGAAAACAGGCGAGGAAGCGGAGTTGACTGGTTGTCAATGAGCATTCCGAGCCTGTTTTCAACGCAGCATGATCGTCGCGCAGGCACTTTTCGTACAAAGCCTAAGACCCTGGTAGCGTGGCATCAGCGGCCGAATATGCCTATAATCGCCGCCACTTTTTGGTCAATCCGACCAGTCATCTGGTCAACTAACGGGGGCACCGCCCAATGAGCTACAGCAAGATTCCGGCTGGCAAAGACCTGCCGAACGACATCTACGTCGCGATCGAAATCCCGGCCAACCACGCCCCGATCAAATACGAAATCGACAAAGACAGCGATTGCCTGTTCGTTGACCGTTTCATGGCCACCCCGATGTTCTACCCGGCCAACTACGGTTACATCCCCAACACCCTGGCCGACGACGGCGACCCCCTCGACGTACTGGTCGTGACCCCTTACCCGGTTGCGCCAGGCTCGGTCATCCGCGCCCGTCCTGTCGGCATCCTGAACATGACCGACGACGGCGGCGGCGATGCCAAAGTCATCGCAGTACCACACGACAAACTGTCGCAACTGTATGTCGACGTGAAGGAATACACCGACCTGCCAGCCCTGCTGATCCAGCAGATCGAACACTTCTTCGAGAACTACAAAGACCTCGAAAAAGGCAAGTGGGTCAAGATCGAAGGCTGGGCCGGCGCCGACGCCGCCCGCGAAGCGATCACCAAGTCGGTTGCCGCCTACAAGGGCTGAAACTGCAAGTAAAAGAACCCCGGTATGCACCGGGGTTTTTTTATGCCTTAATGCCGCTTAATACGTGAAAGTATTAACAAGGCCGCGCAGTTGTTTATTTATGTTTAACTTGCCTAGTTCCATTCACGCAAACGGAAAGATCATCTTATAAATCGGAACGACATGTTTATTGCTGAAAACACTGTCGACCCTAAACTTTCCGTTTATGAAAATCATATCCAGCGGCGATCGCTTCAGAGCCCTTCTCAAAGAAGCCAACATCCGATCTGTCGACTTCGCCAGGCTTTACGGCGTGAAGTCGCAGCACGTAAACAACTGGTTCAACCGCGGCATCCCGCCGGGGCGCATCCACAACATTGCCCGCATGCTGACCGTCAGCCCTGAATGGCTCGCCAGCGGTGAAGGCCCGCAAACCCCGTTGGGGCTCGGCCCGGGCATTACCTACGACGCCGCGGAAACCCAGGGCGTCTACAGCGTGCCGGAAACCCTCGACATTGAGCTGCCCTTCCACAAGGAAGCACCCATCGCCCCCGGCGAAACCACAACGCACATCATCGAAGACCCCGACCAGTCCATCCGTCTGCCCCGCAGCCACCTCGAATCCCTCGACATCAACCCCAACGACGTCATTTGCATCACCATGGTCGGCGACAGCATGGCCGAACGCATCGAAGACGGTTCCACCGTCGCCATCGACCGCGGCCTGACCCAAGTCGTCGACGGCCAGATCTACGCCCTCGAACACGACGGCATGCTCCGCATCAAATACCTGCACCGCATCCCCGGCAACCGACTGCGCCTACGCAGCCAGAACAGCGCCGCCTACCCCGACGAAGTCTTCAGCGCCGAACAGATCGAAGCCCAGCACATCCGCGTGATCGGCTGGGTCTTCTGGTGGTCCACCCTCTCGAAAAAACGACCGCAGGTGTTCGATTGACCCACGCGGCTCCTACCAACACAGCTCCCCCGTGGCGAGGGAGCTTGCTCCCGCTGGGCTGCGCAGCAGCCCATGCTTTTTACCTGCATTCCGCTAACCCAATGATTCCACACCACTTACTACTGGGATTCCGAAGAAAACCCGCGTATCCTGCGCCCCACATTTGCGAGCCCACGCCTCGCACTGACAAGGCAGATCACTTTCTGACCAAGTCCCACAGCCGGCCGCAAGAGCCGGATGTACGTTTTGAAGGCTGGTAAGGTTTGTCAAAAACGAACTGAATCAGTCAACGAGAAGCCGGCCATAAGCCGGCTTTTTAATGTCTGAGATCTTTACTTGTCTTCGCAGCGACGGCATTTAAGCTTAAGCATCCGGGCATCCTGTCTTGCGCCACCCAACCTGCCCCCCGTACAACCGAGACTGCTCAGTGCCGAGCTTGGATTGGGATACAATCCCCGGCATTTAATACCATCAGGATCGGCATCCGCTCCTGAATGTCCACAAGAGATTCCGCAATGCCCCTCACGCTGCAACAACTGGAACGCCATCTGTTCAAGGCTGCCGATATTCTGCGCGGCAAGATGGATGCCTCGGAATTCAAGGAATACATTTTTGGCATGCTGTTCCTCAAGCGCTGCTCCGACGTATTCGATGAGCGCTATGAGCAGGTCGTTGCCGATGCGATAAACGCCGGCAAGAGCAAGGCCGAAGCCTTTGTCACGGCGGAAAACCCGCGCTGGTACAAGCGTGACGGTAATTTTTGGGTGCCCAGCCATTCGCGCTTCAAATATTTGCTCAACGAAGCGCACATCAACGTCGGCAACCTGCTCAACAAGGCGCTGGGTGGCATTGAGGAAAATAACGTCTCCCTGGAAGGGGTACTGGAGCACATCGACTTCACCCGCAAGGTAGGCCAGAGCAAGATTTCCGATCAAAAGCTGCGCCAACTCATCACCCACTTCGGTGACGTGCGCCTGCGCAACAGTGACTTCGAATTCCCTGATCTACTCGGCGCAGCCTACGAGTACCTGATCGCCGAGTTCGCCGACTCGGCCGGCAAGAAAGGTGGTGAATTCTATACGCCGCGCTCTGTTGTGCGGCTGATGGTGCACCTGCTCAAGCCGACCCTGGCTCACGATGTCTATGACCCCTGCTGTGGCTCAGGGGGTATGTTGATCGCAGCCAAGGAATATATGGAAGAGCACGGCGAAGACGGCCGCAAGGCCAACCTGTTCGGCCAGGAATTCAACGGCACCGTCTGGTCCATCGCGCAGATGAACATGCTGCTGCACGGCATCAGCAACGCCTGGCTGGAGAACGAAGATACCCTGGCCGACCCTCGGCATATCGAGGGCGGAGAACTGCGCCGCTTCGACCGCATCCTCACCAACCCACCGTTTTCCATCAACTGGGGCCATACCGAGAAAAGCCCGGATGGCAGCCTGGCCTGGAACCCGACATTCCGCGAGCAGCGCTTCCGTTTCGGCGAAGTGCCGCTGGGCTCGAAAAAGGCCGACCTGATGTTCCTCCAGCACATGCTCGCCGTCACCCGTGACGAAGGCATGATCGCCACCGTACTGCCCCATGGCGTGCTGTTCCGGGGCGGTGAGGAGCGCGGCATCCGCGCTGGAATTATCGAAAACGACCTGCTCGAAGCCGTGATCGGCTTGCCGGCCAATCTGTTCTATGGCACCGGCATTCCGGCATGCATCCTCATCCTGCGCCAGCAAAAGCAGGAAGGCGCCAACCGTGTCAGCGCCAAGCCTGCCGAGCGCCAGGGCAAGGTGCTGTTTATCAACGCCGACCGCGAGTACTTCGAGGGCCGTGCGCAGAACTACCTACTGCCCGAGCACATCGAGAAGATCACCACCGCCTTCGACGAATTTGGCCGGATCGACGGTCTTAGCGACGTGGTGGATATCGCCACCCTACGCACCAACGACTACAGCCTGAACATTCGCCGCTATGTGGATAACGCACCACCACCCGAGCCACATGACGTGCGTGCCCACCTGCTGGGCGGTGTGCCCAAGGCTGAAGTCGAAGCGAAAGCTCCGCTGTTCACCGCCCACGGTCTCAACCCGCACAACCTATTCGTGGCGCGCGATGCGCACTATTTAGATTTTCGCAGCGAGCTGACCCGCCGCGCCGACCTTAAGCCAGCCATCGAAGGCGATGCCGGACTGCAGGCCAAGGAAGCCGCGTTGCGGGAGGCATTCGAGCGCTGGTGGCACGAACACAGCCCGCGTGTCACCGCCCTGGCTGGGAAGCTGGACAACAGCGCAGCCCTGGTCGAGTTGCGCGGCGAACTGCTGGCCAGTTTTAGCCAGACGCTGGAAGGCATCGGCCTGCTCGACCCCTTCCAGGTTCGGGGCATCGTCGCCGGCTTCTGGTACCAGAGCAAATACGACTTCCTTGGCTTGATGGCTCGCGGTAGCCGGGGCGTAATCGACGCTTGGCGGACCAGCATCATCACGGCTCTGGAAGACAAGGCCAGCAAGCAAAGCCCGCTGGAGCACAAACTGGTGAAATTCCTGCTCGGTGATTTTGTTGCCGATTTGGCCGAGCTAGAAGTAAAAAAGATCGAACTGGATAGTCAGCTCAAGGCCGCGTCCCCAACCAAGGGGGAAGAGGCTGACGAGGCCGACAACGCGACGGATACCTATGACGAAGAAAACACCGTCGACGAAGCCCAGCTCAAGGCCTGGAAAGCCGAGTTGACCAAGTTGAAGAAACAGCTCAAAAACCGGCAGGAGAACTTCGCCAACCAATTGAATCAGGCAGTCGACTGGCTGAACGAGCAGCAAGCAGCCGAACTGCTGCTGACCATCCTGCACAACGACATGCAGGCCATCGTCGAGCGCTATATCGCCGCGCAGCGCAAGCAAATCGTCGCCACCTTTGAGAATTGGTGGGATAAATACCGGGTGACGCTAAATGAGATTGAGCGCAAGCGTGATTCGGCGGCCGTGGCGTTGGAGCGGTTCTTGAAGGGGTTGGGGTATGTCTGACTGGCGACGAGGGACCATAGGCGAGTTGGCCAACGGGTACCGTGGCGTTACTTACTCCGCAGGCCAGCTTCGTGAGTTCAAAGCGCATGACACTGTCACCTTGCTGCGCTCGAACAATATTTCTGGCGGGCAGCTCAACGTCAAAGACGTCCAAATTGTCTCGAAGCGGATTGTCAGTGATCACCAGTTCCTGACGCCGGGTGATATTGCCGTTTGCATGTCGAATGGCTCGAAAGCGCTTGTCGGAAAATCTGCCCAGCTTTTAACTGCTAGTGATGAACGCTTCACTGTTGGTGCGTTTTGCTCGGTTTTTCGGCCTCAAGCGTCAGTAAACAGCCGCTTTTTGGCTTACGTCTTCCAGTCGATCAGTTTTCGAAGCAACCTTGATCTGGCTTTGGCAGGAACTGCGATTAACAACCTACGGAACGCGCAGGTTGAAGCTTTTGCTTGTGAAATTCCTCCATATGAAGAGCAAAGTAAGATTGCTCAAATCCTCGACACCCTCGACACCGCCATCCGCGAAACCGAGGCGCTGATCGACAAGCTCAAGGCCATCAAGCAGGGCCTGCTGCACGACCTGCTGACCCGCGGTGTCGACGCCAACGGCCAACTGCGCCCGCCACAAAGCGAAGCGCCGCAGCTTTACAAGGAGTCGCCGCTGGGCTGGGTTCCCAAAGAATGGACGGTGGCAGGGCTCGCTTCTGCTGTTCAAAAGGACCGCTCCGTAATCCGAACAGGCCCGTTCGGTTCCTCCCTAAAAGGGGAGCACTGGCGTGAAAGCGGACGCCCGGTTGTAACGATTGGATCACTTGGCGATGGGGCTTTCATAGAGAGCGAGCTGCTTTTTATTGATGAAAAGACAGCGAAGCAGTTGGTGGACTTTGAGCTGTGTACTGGAGATATCGCCTTTTCTCGCGTTGCAGATGTTGGCCGATCCGTTGTTATAACCGAGGAGCAACGCGGCTGGATCATGTCGTCTAACTTCATGCGAATTTCAGTCGACAGTGCAAAAGCGCGACCACGACTGCTTCAGCTTCTATTGGCATCCAGCATTCTGGTGCGCAAGCAGATCAGGATGACTGTGAATTCAGCCGGTAGGGATGTGGCTAATAGTGCGGTTCTGATGGCTCTTCGTTTCCCTTGGCCTATGCCTGAGGAACAAGATCAAATCATTGAAAGAGTTGAGTCCTTTGAAAGGAAGATCGCTATGGAAGAGGCTCAGCATCAGAAGTTACTTGCTGCAAAAGAAGGCCTGATGGACGACCTGCTGAGCGGCCGCGTGCGCGTCAACTCGCTGCTGGAGGCTGCGCAGCAGGCTGCTGCACCAATAGTCCACCAGTCTGTTGGACAACCGGGAGCCTGATATGCCCCAGCGCCTGCCACCTCGCGAATCCCTCACCGTCGAGTTCAAGAGCGACCGAAGCAAGCTCCCCGACCGGGAGTTGATCGAGGCGCTGGTCTGTCTGGCCAACGCCGAGGGCGGCGAGCTATGGCTGGGTGTCGAGGACGACGGCACACCCACCGGCCTCCATGCAGAGCATCGTCTGCTGGTGGGCTTGGCCGGCATGGTCGCAGCGCGCACCTCGCCGTCGCTGAACGTCCAGGCCGAGGCGTTCGACCTGGACGGCGTGACCATAGCGTGCATCCATGTACCTAAGGCCCACGGCGAGGTGGCCACCACCAGCGGCGTCTACCTGCGCCGCCGCTTGAAGCACGACGGCACTCCCGAATGTATAGCCATGCTGCCCCATGACCGCAGCAGCCGCGCAAGCAGCTTCGGCCTGCTTGATGTCTCCGCCCAGCCGGTGGCCGGCGCCACCCTGGCGGACCTCGACCCGCTGGAACGTGAGCGTCTGCGCCAGGCGGTTCAGCAATACGGCGGCGACCGCGTGCTGCTGGAACTGGACGACGAAGCCCTCGACGGCGCGCTGCTGCTCACCGTGCGTCAGTCCGATGGCTCGCGCGTGCCAACCCTCACCGGCCTACTACTGATCGGAAGGGAAACCTCCCTGCGCCAACTGGTGCCCACCCACGAGTTCGCTTTCCAGGTGCTGGCCCAGCAGGCAGTGCGCTTCAACGAGTTTCGCCGCTTCCCATTGCTCAAAGCACTGGACTGGCTGGAAACCAACTTCCGTCCCTACAACCCAGAGGAAGAACTGCAGGTCGGCCTGTTCCGCGTGCCAGTGCCCAAGGTTGACCTCGGCGCCTTCCGCGAAGCCGTAGCCAATGCCTTGGTGCATCGCGATTACCACGGCAGAGGCGCGGTGCATGTGCGCCTGGAGGACGATGCTCTGGTGGTCAGCAACCCCGGCGGTCTGGTCGATGGCGTGACCCTGGCCAACCTGCTGGTGACCGAACCGCGTCCGCGCAACCCCGCCCTGGCCGATGCCATGAAGCGGGTCGGCGTGGTCGAACGCTCCGGCCGAGGCGTGGACAAGATTTTCCGCGGCATGCTCAAGTTCGGCCGGCCGGCCCCGGACTACAGTTACACCACCGCCCAAAGCGTAGTACTGCGCCTACCCACAGCCGAGGCCGACCTGGACTTCCGCCGCCTGGTAGTCGAGCACGAGCGCGCCACCAATGCCGAGTTGCCCATCGACAGTCTGATCGCCCTGGCCGCCCTGCGTGAAACCAAGCGCGTCACGGCCGACGAACTGGCCGTACAGATCCAGCGCGACACCGCCAGTGCCAAACGCACCCTGGAAGCCCTGACCGAAGCCGGCTTGGTCGAGGCCCACGGTTCTACCCGAGGGCGCAGCTACACCCTGTCAGCCAGTCTGTACCAAGCCGTGGGCGACAAGGCGGGCTATACCCGCCAGGCAGGCTTCACATCCATTCAACATGAGCAGATGGTGTTGAACTACGTGCAGCAGCATGGGCAGATTCAGCGCGCTGAAGTAATGGATCTTTGTCGGCTCTCGCCTGATCAAGCGGCAAAACTGCTCAAGCGCATGAAAGACCAGGGCGCACTGATACAGCAAGGTGAACGACGCTGGTCGGTCTATAAGCTCGGCTAAAAATTCTATGAGCTGCTATGAGCCGCTATGAGCCTGTATGAGCCCATACACGCCTGAACTGGATTAAAGGAGTAACCATGGGCTGGGAATTGGATGACGTCGAAAAACCCTTTGTGACTCAGCTACAGGGGCTGAACTGGAAGCATACCGAGGGCAGCCTCGACGACCCGGCCATCACTGGCCGCAGCAGTTTCAGTGAAGTGATTCAACGGGCCGCACTGGCCGAGCGCTTGTGTGCCCTCAACCTGCGCGACGGTCAGCCCTGGCTGGACGAGCAGCGCATTGCCGAAGCATTGGCGGCTATTACCCGCGTGAGTGCCGGCAAGCTGATGGAAGCCAACCAGACAGTCACTGAGCTGCTGCTCAAAGGCATCACTGTCGACGGCCTCCCGGGCTGGGAAGGCGGGCGTGGCCAGACCATCCAGTACATCGACTGGGCCACCCCGGCCAATAACCACTTTAGTGTGATCAACCAGTTCCGAGTGGATTGCCCGCCAGGCTATAACAGCGGCAAGAAATTTATCGTCCCGGATCTGGTGTTGCTTGTGAACGGTATCCCTCTGGTGGTGGTGGAGTGCAAGAGCCCCTCCATTCCAGAACCGCTGGCCGAGGCTGTCGATCAATTGCGCCGCTACAGCAACCAGCGCAAGGCAGCCTTCGAAGTAGAGGACAACGAGGGCAACGAAACACTGTTCGCTAGCGTGCAGCTGCTGGTCGCCAGTAGCTACGACGAAGCACGGGTGGGCTGCATTGGGGCCGGCTTCGGACATTTCTCCCAATGGAAAACCGTGGTTGGCCCGGAGGGTAACGGCAGCGAGCAGTCAGTAGCCGAGCAGTTGGGCAAAGCCAAACTGTCCGAGCAGGAGCGCTTGGTGGCTGGCATGCTCACGCCGGCCCACCTGCTCGATCTGATCCGGCATTTCATGCTGTTTATGCAGGTTGGCGGGCAGACCATCAAGACGGTCTGCCGCTACCAGCAGTACCGCGCGGTAAACCGCACGGTGATCCGTATGAAACGCGGGCAGACACGCCTTGAGCATGGCGAGAGCGACCAGCGCGGCGGCATCGTTTGGCACACCCAGGGTTCGGGCAAGAGTCTGACGATGGTATTTCTGGTGCGCAAGATGCGCACGGATACACAGCTGCGCCGCTTCAAGATCATCGTGGTCACTGACCGTAAAGACCTGCAAAACCAGCTCGCTGCCACCGCCACGCTGAGCGGTGAACTGCCGGAGGTGGCCTCCAATATCGAGGGTGTTAAAGCCTTGGCACGTCGCCAAGGCCCCGGTCTCGTATTCGCCACCATCCAGAAGTATCGCAATCCCGAACAGGAGGATGGGGAGGCGCTGATCCCTGCGGAAGCTGCGACATCCCTCAAAGCCGCCGAAAAGCGCGCGCCCTATCTGGTCAGCAAACCATTCGAGGTGCTCAACCACGACGAGAGCATTCTGGTATTGATTGATGAGGCGCACCGCACCCAGGCCGGCGATCTGCAGGCGAACCTGCTGGCGGGCCTGCCCAACTGCGTGCGCATCGGCTTCACCGGTACACCGATCATCATGGGCGATAAGAAACGCACCCACGAAATTTTCGGCGCGTTCATCGACAAATACACCATCAAAGAAGCTGAGGCAGATGGCGCAACAGTGCCGGTGCTCTACGAAGGACGCACTGCCCAGGGCGCATTGAAAGATGGGGCGAGTCTGGATGAACTGTTCGAGGATTTGTTCCGCGAACACAGTCAGGAAGAGCTGGAGCTGATCAAGAGAAAGTACGCCACCAAGGGCCATATCTTTGATGCCCCCGCGCTGATCGCTGATAAGGCGCGCGACATCCTCAGACATTACGTCATCAATATCCTGCCCAATGGCTACAAGGCGCAGGTTGTAGCCTATAGCCGGATTGCGGCAATCCGCTATTTCCACGCGCTGCATGCTGCCCGCGATCAGTTGCTGGCCGAGGCCGAAGCGTTGCCAGCAGCCGACAAGGACCTCGACGATGAAGCACTGTGCCAGCGTCCACCCAAGCTGCAGGCGCGCGTGCAGGCGTGGCGCTATCGCGACAGGCTACGCTGCCTGGAGTTCGCACCGATTATTTCTGGCTCAAATAACGATCCGGCCGAGTGGAAAACCTGGACGGATGGCAGCAAGCACGAGCTGCTGATCCAGCGCTTCAAGAAGCCCCTGAATCATGAGCAGCCGGGCAAGGCCGACCCGCTGGCTTTCCTGATCGTTAAGTCTATGTTGCTCACCGGCTTTGATGCCCCCATCGAAGGAGTCATGTACCTTGACCGGCCAATCAAGGAAGCCGAGCTGCTACAGGCCATTGCGCGGGTCAACCGTACTGGTTTCGGCAAGCGCTGCGGCATCGTGGTCGACTACTACGGGGTCGCCAACCACCTGCGCGAAGCCCTGGCAGCCTATGCCGACGAGGATATCGAAGGTGCGCTGAGCAGCATCAAGGACGAGGTCCCGGTGCTGCGCGATCGTCATCTTCGCGTGGTGGATGTGCTGCGTCGCCAGGGCATCGAGTCGCTGGAAGATGCCGAAACCTGCATTGCCGCACTGGAGTCGGAAAAGGTGCGCGCCGAATTTGCGGTAAAACTCAAAGCGTTCCTCAACTCATTGGACACCGTGCTGCCACGTCCCGAGGGCCTGCCCTTCGTCAAGGATGCCAAGCGCCTGGCCTATATCCATGCACGTGCACGCGGGCGTTACAAGGACCTGCCACAACTGGGCAAGGATGTCGGCGCCAAGGTGCGCAAGCTAATCGACGATCACGTTATTTCGCTGGGCATAGACCCGAAGATTCCACCGATCCAGCTCACCGACGCAGACTTCGAGAAGCAGTTGTCGCGTAGCGTCAACGACCGCGCCAAGGCCTCAGAGATGGAGCACGCTATTCGCTCGCATGTGCGCAAGCATGCCGATGAAGATCCGGTGCTTTATCGCAAGCTGTCCGAACGCCTGAACGAGCTGCTCAAGTCGTTGGGCGAGCAGTGGGATCAGTTGGTTGAGCAGATGCAGAAGATCATCAACGAGCTGCACAGCGGTCAAATGAGCAATGACTACAGTCCCCTGGATTTGCCCGAGCACTATGCCCCCTTCCTGCGCACCCTGCTGGATGTGGTGTGTGCCGACGCCAATCCAAAGCCCGCCGAGCTGCTGCGTTTGAAGGATGTGACAGCGGAACTGGTCGATCTGTTGGTGGGCGAACTCCAAAGCCACCGCGATATCTGGAGCCCGCGCAAGCGAGCGGCACAAGAGGAGCTGGCCGGGCAGCTATTCGATTACCTGATGCGACTGCGCCCTCCCTTGGTGGATAGCGATACGGCGGGGGTGCTGTCTGACCGCCTGATGGATCAAGCGAGAGCCAGCCATGAACGGTTGATGCAGCTGTGAGCAATCAAACCCTCACCGTAAACGATCTGCAACTGACGCTACGCCGCAGCGCGCGGCGCAAGACGTTACAGATCACTGTCGAGCGTGACGGCGCACTTATTCTGTCTGCCCCGCCAGAGGTTGAGGAGCACGCGCTGCGGCAATTCGTAGCGGAAAAAAGCTTCTGGATTTACTCGCGCCTAGCCGAAAAGGAACGCCTGCAGCGCTCAATCCCCACCAAGGAATACGTCGACGGAGAGGGGTTTCTTTACTTGGGGCGAAGTTATCGTCTCAAACTGGTTGATGTGCAGGATGTGCCACTGAAACTTTCTGCCGGTCGCTTCCGCCTGCTGCGTAGCGAACTGCCACGAGCCCGAGAACATTTCATCCGTTGGTACAGCGAACATGCCCGCAACTGGCTGGCCTTACGCGTCAAGAACCACCAAGCCCGCATGGATCTGATCCCCAGCGGTGTGCGTGTGCAGGATCTGGGCTATCGCTGGGGCTCCTGTGGCAAAGGCGCACAGCTCTATTTCCATTGGAAAACAATCCTGCTGCCCAAGCCCATTGCGGAGTATGTGGTGGTGCATGAGATGGTGCACCTGCAAGAACCACATCACACCCCAGAATTTTGGCTCCGCCTGGAGCGCGTCATGCCTGACTACGCACAGCGCAAGACATGGTTGGCAGAACATGGGATCGAAGTTGAAGGAGTCTGAAGCGCTTCTCTGCTCGTGACCTTTCGAACTCCAGGCTTAAGGTCGATCACGCCACCAAAACGCAGCTGGGGAACACACCCTGCGCAGATCAGGCAGGCATCCACTAATACTACAGACGTTCGATATCAGTAAGTCTCCGGCCCAGCCACACCAGTCACTATTTTGGGTGAAGGTCTGGGCGCACGACAACCAGGATCCGCACCTGCTTTAATACACCCCGGCAACTGAACAGGAAGTTATCTATGCCCATCCCTGATTTCCAAAGCGTCATGCGACCGATACTGGCCACCGTCGCCGACAATACTCCGCTAGCCCTGAGCGAACTTCGCGAGCGCATCGCTAACGAGTTTCAGCTCAGCGAGGAGGAGCGCAGCGAACGCCTACCTTCCGGCAAGCAAACGGTGATCAACAATCGAGTCGGTTGGGCGCGTACCTATCTGAATAAGGCGGGGCTGCTGAGCATTCCGTCCAAGGGATTGGTGCAGATCACTGAACGCGGTCGTGAGGCGCTGAACAGCGGGCCGGCACGTATTACCGTTAGGTGGCTCAAGCAATACCCTGAATTCGCCGCGTTCCATACCACCAGTCCCGCCGATGATCCAGCGTTCACCTTGCAGAGCGAACCCGTCGAACAAGCTACTCCCGACGAGCAATTGGCCTCAGCACACCAGGCATTAACGCAATCATTGGCGGATGAACTGCTGGCCCTGGTACGTGCCGCTTCGCCAACTTTTTTCGAGCAACTGGTAGTCGACCTGATGATCGCCATGGGTTATGGCGGTTCACGCAAGGAAGCAGGACGCGCGACGCAACAAACCAACGACGACGGCATAGACGGCATCATCAAGGAAGACAAGCTCGGTCTGGACGTCATCTACCTCCAAGCCAAGCGTTGGACCAACACCGTACACCGCCCGGAAATCGACAAGTTCATCGGAGCCCTCACCCGCCAACGCGCCCGCAAGGGGGTGTTCATTACCACTTCGGACTTTTCCAGCGGAGCCCGCGAAGCCGCCATGAGCCTGGATATCAAAGTGGTGTTGATCGATGGGTTGGAGCTGGCGCGGCTGATGGTCGAAAACAATCTGGGCTGCAACGTCAAACAGGTTTACGAAGTGAAGCATTTGGATAGCGATTACTTCGTGGAGGATTGACCGCTGCTTCCGACGACACAAAAAAGGCCTTGCTGAGCAAGACCTTTTTCTTTCAAAGGACGAGTGACTCGTCCTCCTACCTCATCTCAACAACATCCAATGCCCGATTAGCCAACAACTCACTTAGCTCAATCAACTGCAAGATCCCCAACGCGACATGCCGTCGCGAGCCTTCCAGGTCGAACGCCAGATCATTGATCATCGCATTGGCAGAAGCCAGGCTTTCGCTCAGGTTAGCGAGCAGGCACTCCATATCCACATCAGGTGCGACGGTAAATAAGGCGTCGGGCTTATCGGACGTTTCATCATCGATTTTCTTGTTGCGAGCAGACTGAGCGCGAGACTCATGTCCCTCTGTAGCTGGGGAGTTCGGTGTGATTTTGGCCATTGACTTAGGTTCCTGTAAGTGACGCTGCAACCACCTCGCGACTAAACGAGAGGGCGGCAGCTGTGCGCAGGTTAGTCGACCGGTGAACCTAAGAATCCCGGCGCGCCCGGGGGCGCCCTGCGCACAGCCACCATCATTACAGGAACAGCAAAGCCTGTCCGACGGGGACTTGGTACGCCTTAGGTTGAGACGGGCGACTAAACCCGATCACTGATGAGCAGTGACAGGACCCAAGCTACCGACCAACCCCAAGCCGCACAAGCCGGCCGATTCTGGCGTATTCGTAGGCAAAGGCGCAAGGCTGCGTCGGCCCCCTTCCAGATCCCACGAGCCTGATAAACACCCTAGGGTGAGTCGCCTCCATTTCAGCGCTTCGGCTTGCCCCCGACAACGTAGCGGCAATTAAAGAAACGCCCTACACGCGCTGCTTCTTTTCCTGACTTATTTCCTTTGCCGCCCCCGGCAAAGTCTCGCGTCTACCCTGCGCCGCGAGATGCCTGCATGCCCTTCTACGAGAAAATCCTTGCCCAGGGCAACGTCATTGGTTCGCTGGTGATGGCAGTCATGGACTCGGACCGTCCCGATGTCGAGGTGGTGCTGGAGGATTTCCGCCAATGCCTGAGCGACTACGACACTTGGGCAGAAGATTTCTGGGCCGGCCGGACGCTGGACATCAAGCAGGCGTTCAAGGTGGGCGACGAGGTCGCGCTGGCGCCTGCAAGAACTGGCGGCAAGCAGGTCAGCTCTATGGTGGCACGGTGTCCGGCGCAGGGCCCGTTGACGCTCGTGCATATGTTCCAGGCCTCGCGTTTCGTGCCAATCGGCGACACGCCGATGATGCTGGAGCCAATCCTTGGCGGCGAGCCGGGGAAGGAAACGTTTGGCGAGGCAGTCCGTCACGACATCGGCCCCAGCGGCATCCTGGAAATACCTGAATGCGACCGCGGTCGGCGTTATCGCATCACCTTTTTTCCTGATCTGACGACCGATCACGTCACGGCACTGTACGCGTCCTACCAGCAGGTGATCGTCGAGCTCGAAGGCTGGCTGAAAGCCGAGTGGAACGAGCTTCAACCACTGTGGAAGGAATTTTCCGAAAGCAGTTTCCTCAAGCGCGTCGACGTATTGCAGCAGGCTCAGTTGCGCGGCTTTGAAAACGCGCTGCATGGGCTATGGGACGACATCAAGCAGGTCTTCGATCTGTTGGCGGACCTGCAGGCCAATAGCGAAAAGTTGCTGGAGTACCTCACCGAGCTCGAGCTTGAGCAGCTGCTGAAAGCCCCGGCAGAGGCGATAGCCAAAGCCTTGATGATCTTGAGCGACGAGCCGTTGCTCTTGGTCTACACGGCGGCCTTCACCAGTTGGCTGCGGATGTTGCCGCCGCAGTACATGGCTGAAGTCATGGGCGAAATACGCGCCGCCATTCTGATCAACTTTCTGTTGGCGCGTTTTACTGGCGGCCTGGGTCTGGGTCTGCGCCTGACCGGCAAAGTGTTGCGCCATGTCCGCTCGGAACGCGCCCGCGAGTGGTTGCAGGCATCCAGCCAGCGATTGGGCCAACTCGGCGGCGGCAGCCTCGACAAACACGCCGATGTACTGAAACCGCTGGTGATCGGTGGCAGAGGGCCGTCGGTGGGGCCGGCGCCCGTCACGCCGTTGCAGATCACCACTGGGGATTCCGCGCCGCTGTCGGTCAGACATCCGGCTCCGATCGTGCGGGAAAAGTCCCAGGCAGCTGCACGGCTGAGCAAGTACGAACCCCACGACGACGCCCCCACCCCATCGAAAAACCCCAACGGCGACCCCGCCGACAGCGCCGCCCAGACCCGCACCGACGGCTGCCCGGTGTCGATGGTCACCGGTGAGGAACTGCTGACCCTGGAGGACGGCACCCTCGACGGACGTTTGCCGTTCATCTTCACCCGCCTCTACCGCACCAGCGCCGCCGAGCTGGACATCGGCCTCGGCCGTGGCTGGAGCCATGGCCTGGCCCATCGCCTCGTGATCGAGGGTGAGCAGGTGATCTGGATCGATCAGGAAAACCGCCGCACAACCTTCCCTCGCCCCAGCCTTCAGCGCCCGGCGATCCACAACAGCCTGGCCCGCGCGGCGATCTACCTGAGCCGCGAGCCGGACGAACTGATCATCGCCCAACCCGGCGAAGACGCCCCTTTCCTGCACTTTCGCGACGGTCATCTGACGGCGCTGAGCGATCGGTACGACAACCGCCTGACCGTCCAGCGCAACATCTACGGCGACATCAGCCGCCTGGACAACGGCGCCCGGCGCGGCCTGCGGTTGCGCTACGAGCATCGCCACCTGGTCGCCATCGACTATCAGAGCTTTGACCCGCAACAGCATCCGGACGAAGCCTGGCGCACCGAACAGACGCTGGTGACCTACCGCTACGACGGCCGTTTCCGACTGATCGAGGCGACCAATGCCGCCGGCGAAAGCGAGCGCTACGACTACGACGACCAGCACGTCATCCTCCAGCGGCAACTGGCCGGCGGCGCGAGTTTTTACTGGGAATGGCAAGGCCTCGGCCCAGCGGCGCGCTGCGTGCGGCACTGGGCGTCCTTCGCGCAGATGGACAGCCACTACAGCTGGGGCGAAGACGGCAGCGTCACGGTCCGGCATCTGGACGGCAGCCAGGAGGTGTACGTCCACGACGACCGGGCGCGGCTGGTGCGCCAGGTCGATCCCGCTGGTGGCGAACAGCTCAAGGCCTATGACCAGCAGGGCCGGCTGACCGCCGAGCAGGATCCTTTGGGCGCGGTGACCAAATACCGCTACGACGAAGCCGGACGGCTGGTGGCGCTGATTCCGCCTGAAGGCGAGCCGACGTCCTACGAATACCGCAACGGTTTCCTGCACGCCCGACAGCGCGGCAAAGCCGTGTGGACCTACCGGCGCAATGCCCAGGGCGATGTGGTCGAGGCCATCGATCCGGATCGTCACAGCACCCGATACGCCTATGACGCCCATGGGCAACTGCTCTCGATCCGCTATCCGGACGGCGGCACCCATCATTTTGTCCGCAATAGCCAGGGCCAGCTGACCGAAGAAACCCTGCCCGACGACAGCCAGCGGAGTTTTTCCTACGACACGTTGGGGCGGCTGCTGACCCGCAAGGACGAACATGGGGCGATTACCCACTACCAGTGGGATGCCGTCGGCCGCCTGCTGCAAACCACCCTGCCCACCGGCGCCACCCGCGCCTGGAGCTACAACGCCTACGGCAAGGTCACCGCCGAACGCGACGAACTGGGGCGCATCACCCGCTACGAATACGCCGACGACCTGCACCTGATCAGCCGGCGGCTCAATCCCGACGGCAGCGAACTGAAGTATCGCTACGACTCGGCGCGGCTGCTGCTCACCGAAATCGAGAATGAATCCGGCGAAAAATATCAGCTGGCCTACACGCCCAACGGATTGATCCGACAGGAAACCGGCTTCGACGGCCAGCGCACCGGCTACGCCTACGACCTCAACGGCCACCTGCTGGAAAAGACCGAGTTCGGTGCCGATGGCAGCCAGCGGCTCACCGCTTACCAGCGCGACAGCGCCGGCCGCCTGTTGCGCAAGACCTTGCCCGACGGCAAACCGGTCGAGTACCGCTACGACGCCCTCGGCCGGCTGGTCAGCGTCGACGACGGCCACTGGCCGCTGGCCTACGAATACGACAACCAGGACCGCCTCGTCGCCGAACACCAGGGCTGGGCCACCCTGCACTATCGCTACGACGAGGCCGGCCGGCTGACCTACTGCCGCCTGCCCGACCGCAGCACCCTCAATTACCGCCACCTCTACGGCGGCGCGCTGCTGGCCATCGACCTCAACGGCCAGTGCCTGACCGAGCACCGCTTCACCGGCACCCGCGAACGCCAGCGCCAGCAAGGCCTGCTGCTCAGCGACTACAACTGCGACGAACAGGGCCGTCTCAAGGCCCAGACCGTGTGGCAGACCCAGCAGAAGCAACTGTTCTGGCGCGACTATTCCTACAGCGCCAACGGCAACCTCGCCACGCTGTCCGACACCCGAAACCGACGCGCCTACCACTACGACCCGCAAGATCGCCTGCTGCGCATCGACTACGCCCACAGCCAGCCCCCGGAGCACTTTTCCCACGACCCGGCCGGCAACCTGCTACTGCACGACCGCCCCGGCCCGACCACCCTCAAGGGCAACCGCCTGCTGATGGAGGGCGACCGCCACTACGACTACGACGCCTACGGCAACCTGGTCCGCGAACGCCGCGGCAAAGCCCAGTGCCTGGTCACCGAATACCGCTACGACAGCCAGCACCGCCTGATCGGCCTCACCACCCCGGACGGCAACGAAACGTCTTACCGCTACGACGCCTTCGGCCGACGCATCGAAAAGACCGTGGACGGCCAGACCACCGAATTCATCTGGCAAGGCGACCAGCTCATCGCCGAAAGCAGCGACCACCATTATCAAAGCTACGTCTACGAGCCCGGCACCTTCCACCCCCTCGCCCTGCTCGAAGGCCAAGGCCCAAAAAACGCCACGCCGTTCTACTACCACAACGACCACCTCGGCACACCGCAGGAACTGACCAGCCACCAGGGCGAAATCGTCTGGGCGGCGCGTTACACCGGCTACGGCAAACTCACCAAACTCGCCCACGGCGCCGGCAAGCGACTGAACCAACCGCTGCGTTTCCAAGGCCAATACCACGACCTGGAAAGCGGCCTGCACTACAACCGACATCGCTACTACAATCCGGACACGGGGCGGTACCTGACAGCGGATCCGAGCAAGCTGGCGGGTGGGCTCAATGGGTATCGGTACACCCTGAACCCGACGGGGTGGGTGGATCCGTTGGGGTTGGACGATTGTCCGGGAGATGGATGTAAGAAGCCGGCGGTTGGAGAGCAGGATCCGGCGGCGAAGGTTTCGGTTGGCCAAACAGAACCTAAGCTACCTGTTCCTAAAAAAGAAGAGGATTTTCTGTATCGCGGTGACGCGCGAGATCCCGAAGATGTTTTTGAAAATGGGTTTAAAAGCAAAGGTAACAGTAAGGACCTTTTTCTGCACTCTATAGATAGTGATTGGCCTCCTAGCTATTACATTAGTACGTCCCCGTCAAGAAACGTGGGAAAGAAATTTGCCACCAATGATCATACAAGAATAGGGTACTTATATACACTGCAAAAAATTCCGGGACACGATCTAAAAAAGGAGCTAGGGGCCGCATACATATTCGGAGCGGAAGAAGAGATTGCAATTCCAGACCGAATAAAAAATGAAGATGTGCTCGGAGCCACTTTGATACTTGAAAACGGAAAAGAGTTTGGCTATTCCATACCCAATCCCAACAGGAAAATAAAGAAATGATTTCCAAAGTAGAGGTGTACATATCCAGAGGGAAAACAAAAGAAAAAACCCATCTTGTGTGCGACTCAAAAAAAATTACGATAACTTTCACCACAGAAGGCCACATTGAAAAAACTTATGTGGGCAGCAATTTTTATAAGTGCTTTTCGAGTCTTCGGCGAGACAATCCGGATGTGATTTTTTTCTGTAAGGGTTCTAAGACGAATGTTCACCCCTCCGGCATGTCAGCGCAGATGTCTTTGGGGTTAAAAGCATATGAACTCAACATGGGTATCGCTCCAGCACTCGACAATATAGTTTATATATTTGATTATGACGATAGCAACTTGGCTAGCGACCCGGACAAACAAGAAGCTTTTTTCAAGAAGTGGATTGAATCTCGTTTATTGTAGTTTTTACCACATCGACATCCCTAACTTTAGATAGGATAAAAGATTCTCAGGACAATTTACGCAAAATCACAGAAGCCACCTCGCATGGAAAGGGGACCGGAAAAGGGGACGGATTTATTTTTTAATAAATCCGTCCCCTTTCCCCCTCTCAAGCCACTGGCAGCTTAACTTCAAAGAAGCTAGCAATAGCGAAAATCAGACTCAACTGGTTTTTCCTGAATGGGCTATTGATGAATTTTTCTACGAGAACCTTATCTCAGGCGACGATCACGCTGAGGCTGTTTTCAAAAGATATAGAAAAATCTTGGACGCAGAGTAGCTAGGACCGCGTGTTGGTCTGTATTTTAGGCAGGCAGTCCCATAAGATAGAAATAGAACTTGAAAGAAACGGCAATGAACGTTGATAACACCGTAGTTCGACTTCCTCAAGGAACGATAACAAAATTAAAATAAAAATAAATTCGGTAAGAAAAACCGTCAGCCATGTGCATATTACCTTTTCGACAGCTATTGGTACTGGAGCGGCTACCTGGAAAGACGGGATACCAGAAGCAGGAGAGGAATGGGAAGTCGAACTAGAAATTAACGATGAGTTTGTGTATGGAGAAAATGCCAAAGAAGTTAATGAATCTTATTCTTTGTCAATGGAAAAGGAGGTGGTCAACCTTAATGCTCGGCTAATCTCAATTGCCGAGGATAAAATAGCCATACTTGATATAAATGGAACAAAAGTAATGATTGATTTGATTGACTGCCCTTCGAATCCACCCCGCTTCATACATTTGAGTTTCAAAGGCTTGAACCTATATCCCGTCCACCTATGAAAATTTTGCCTAGCCCTCACTCCGAACCACTCGTAGGCTTGGAGCAACTTTAGCTACCGCCCTAACTATAGCTGCAAAGCCGATTTGGCAAGATATAAATACCGCCTAATTGTAGAAGTGCGCTTACCGGCACCAGCGCCAGATCAGTTAACTTGATTCCAGCTCACACACCGCCATCGCGAGCAAGCTCGCTCCCACAAGGGATCGCCTAAATCCAGATGCCCACTCCAAGCCGATCATCGCGTTGTGCTGTGCAAAAACGGAACCCAATCCCAACGCGCCCCTCAATCCCAAAGAGACCACGTATCAATCGGAGCGCCCAGCCATGAACCACCCCACCCTAACCTTCGCCCAACTCCACCCCGGCGATCGCTTCACCCAACCCGCCGATCACCGCCTGTTCACCAAACTCACCGACAACACCGCCCGTGAGCACAGCGTGCATTCGATCAATCTGAAGGAGGAAGGCTTTGGCTACACCGAAGACCCCATCGAAACGTTGCCCGGGGATGCCCCGGTCGAGTACGTCCCGGTCGGAGGGCCGCTGCGTGCTGGGGGCTAGGGCTTATAAAAATCATAAACACCGCGCCATGAGCCATTGCTCCTTGCCCCAAGCCTCGAAGCGCTCCAGCACTTCCCAGCCCAGCCTGGCGTAATAATCCCGTTGGCTGTGGGTGTGCAGGAACAAGGTGGTGAAGCCTGCCTCTTTCGCATGGCTACAGATGCCGTCGATCAACTGCGCCGCAAGCCCTCTGCGGCGGGCATTCGGGCTGGTGAATACGCAGGCCAGCCAAGGGCCGAGGTCGGGGCGCTCAGGCAGATCGTCTCCCGCCAGCGAGGCGCCGCCCAACAACTGGTCGTGTTCCAGGGCGATCAGGCATTTCCAGCGGCCATCGCGTTGCCCCGCTGCAAACTCTTCCTGCCAACTGGCGAGCGACTGCTGCGCAAATTCATAGCTGAACTCTCGATAAAGCCACTCGGCCATCAGGTTGCACTTATCCATGTGGTTGATGAGCCAATCCACTCGCAGCATTTCAGCAGTCCTTTTGTAGTCGGTTTTCCAGCGCAAACACCCGCGCAGATGCCTACCCGCGCGCATTCCCAGTAAATACCCACCTGCAACGCCTCAACCTATCGTAATCTCGCATCTGCACAAGCCCTGCCCCGAATCCGGCCGAGATCCCATTTCAAATGCCTTCCATTTATCAACTCAAACCCGCCTTCCAGAATTTGCTTCGCCCCACCGTCCAACGTCTTTACAACAAGGGTGTCACCGCCAACCAAGTCACGCTTCTGGCGGGTGCTGTGTCGGTGTTGGTGGGGGCGGTAATTGCGTGGTTCGCCAGTCATCCGTGGGTTTTTATCCTGGTACCTGTGTGGATGTTCCTGCGCATGGCCTTGAACGCGGTGGATGGCATGCTGGCGCGGGAGTTTGGTCAGCAATCGAATCTGGGCGCGTACCTCAATGAGCTATGCGATATCATCGCCGACGCTGCCTTGATCCTGCCTTTTGCCTTGTTTGCCGATACCAGCCTGTTGCTCGTGTTGTTGGTCACGCTGTTGGCGTTGTTCAGCGAATACGCCGGCGTGCTGGGGGCGATGGTCGGGGCTTCGCGGCGTTATGACGGGCCGATGGGCAAGAGTGATCGCGCCTTTGTGTTCGGCGTGCTCGCGACCGGTATTGCCCTGGGTTGGCTTGGGGCGCTGTGGGTTGATGGTGTGATGGCGGTGGTTGCCGCCCTGCTGGTTTATACCTTGGTCAATCGGGTCCGTCATGGCCTGAGCCAGGTGTCGGAAAACGCTCCCTCAGCATAAGGAAGTTGCAATGCGCGAAGCCCAGGAACTGACGTTCACCACCCACGATGGCGTGGAGTTGTTCTACCGGCACTGGCCGGCTGTCGAGGCCGCGACGGGTGAACCCCGTCAGGCTGTGTTGTTGTTTCACCGCGGCCATGAACACTCCGGGCGCATCGCGCATCTGGTGGATGAGCTGGATCTGCCCGGGTTCGAGTTTTTCGCCTGGGACGCACGCGGCCACGGCCAGTCGCCTGGCGAACGCGGCGACAGCCCGAGTTTTGCCACCAGCGCGCGGGATGTGCAGACCTTTTGTGACCACATCGGCGCAACGCACCAGATCGACGAACAGAACATCGCCGTAGTGGCGCAAAGCGTCGGTGCGGTGATCGCATCCACCTGGGTCCACGATTACGCACCGCGCATTCGTTCGCTGGTGTTGGCGTCGCCGGCCTTCAAGGTCAAGCTCTACGTGCCGTTTGCCCGTCCGGGCCTGGCATTGATGCGCAAGTTCCGTGGCAACTTTTTCGTCAACAGCTACGTCAAGGCGAAGTTCCTCAGTCATGACCCGGAGCGGGTGGCGTCCTACGACAGCGATCCGCTGATCACCAAGGCCATTTCGGTGAATGTGCTACTGGGTCTGTACGAAGCGGCCGACCGGGTTGTCGCCGACGCGCAGGCAATCCAGGTGCCGACGCAACTGTTGATCTCCGGTTCCGACTTCGTGGTGCATCGCAAACCCCAGGAGCAGTTCTTCGAGCGGCTGGGCAGCCTGCACAAGGAAAAACACATCCTGCCGGGTTTCTTCCACGACACCCTCGGCGAGAAAAATCGCGCCCCGGCGATTGCCAGTGCCCGACGTTTTATCCTGCAAAATTTTGCCCGACCGCTGGAGCGCCCTTCCCTGCTGGACGCCGATCGCCTGGGCGTGACCTGCGCCGAAGCCGAAACCCTGGCCACGCCGCTGCCCCACAACTCGTTGCGCGACCTTTACTGGCGCATGACCCGCGCCAGCATGCGTTTTGGCAGCAAGTTGTCCGCCGGGGTGAAGCTGGGCTTCGACACCGGATTCGACTCCGGCAGTACCCTGGATTACGTCTATCGCAACCGGCCCACCGGCACGTCTGCGCTGGGCAAGATGATCGACCAGAACTACCTGAACTCCATCGGCTGGCGTGGCATTCGCCAACGCAAGTTGCACGTCGAAGAATTGCTGCGCCTGGCGATGGGCAAATTGCGCGAGCAGGACCGCGAAGTGCGCATCGTCGACATCGCCGCCGGACACGGCCGTTACATTCTCGAGGCGCTGCAAGGCGTCAGCCCGTTGCCGGAGTCGATCCTGCTGCGCGACTACAGCGACATCAACGTGCGCGACGGCAGTGCGCTGATCGTTGAAAAAGGTTTGGGCGATATCGCTCGATTCGTCAAAGGCGATGCCTTCGACCGTCAGGATCTCGCAGCCCTGGAACCCAAGCCGACCCTCGCCGTGGTGTCGGGCCTGTATGAGTTGTTCGCCGATAACCAGATGGTCGCGGGCTCTCTGGCCGGCCTGGCCGAAGCGGTCGAGCCCGGTGGTTTCCTGGTCTACACCGGCCAGCCGTGGCACCCGCAGCTGGAATTGATCGCCCGCGCCCTGACCAGCCACCGCGCTGGCCAGGCCTGGGTGATGCGTCGGCGCACTCAAGCGGAAATGGACCAACTGGTTGAGGCGGCGGGTTTCCGCAAGATCACCCTGCGGGTCGATGAGTGGGGCATCTTCAGCGTTTCGCTGGCTCAGCGAGTCCAGTAATGAGCGCGGTCATTGCTCCGGTCCGCGAACCCGCGCTGCTGAAACCGGCGGTGCTCTGGCTGCTGTTGCTGGCACCGCTGTTCTTCAGCACCTACGGCTTCGCCACCTGGGTAACGTCCCAGCGTGACGATGTCGGCACGCTGGTGTTCGCTTGGGAAAGCCACATGCCGTTCCTGGCCTGGACCATCGTGCCGTACTGGTCGATTGACCTGCTCTACGGCCTGTCCCTGCTGCTGCCCAACAGCCGCGACGAACTCAAGCGCCACGCCCTGCGCCTGCTCACGGCTCAGGTGATTGCCGTCAGTTGCTTCCTGCTCTGGCCGCTGACGTTCACCTTTCCCCGGCCGGAAATGGACGGGGTGTTCGGCTGGATGTTTGACGTGCTGGCCGGCTTCGACAAGCCGTTCAACCAGGCGCCGTCCCTGCACATCGCGCTGCTGGTGGTGCTCTGGGTCTGCTACCAACGTCACCTGCAAGGCTTCTGGCGCTGGTTGATGCACGGCTGGTTCGCCTTGATTGGCGTGTCGGTGCTGACCACTTACCAACACCATTTTGTCGACGTCCCCACCGGTGCGTTGGCCGGTTGGTTGTGCGTCTGGCTGTGGCCGCTGGACCGACCGAGTCCACTGCGAAGTGCACGCCTGACGCGCGACCCGGCGCGCCTGCGACTGGCCTTGCGTTATGGCGTGGGCGCCGCAGTCTTTTTCACGTTGGCGTTCGCCTTCGGCGGCGCGTGGCTCTGGCTGATCTGGCCGGCGGTCGCGGTGCTCATGGTGGCGTTGAATTACCTGACGTTTGGCGCCAGTGGCTTCCAGAAGCGTGAAGATGGCCGGCTGAGCCCGGCGGTGCGCTGGTTGCTGGCGCCCTATCTGGCCGCGGCGTGGATCAATTCCCGCGTGTGGACGCGCAAACATCCGCAGCCGGACCAGGTGGCAGATGGCGTCTGGCTCGGACGAATTCCTACCTCGGCGTCGCTTAAAAGCAGCCCGTTTACTGGCGTGCTCGACCTCTGCGCCGAGTTGTCGATGGACAGCACCGCAATCGCCTATCGCAGCTTGCCGGTGCTCGACCTGACGGCACCGACCGCCGAGCAGTGCCTGAACGCGGCGCAGATGATTGAGCAACTGCGCCAGCACGGGCCGGTACTGGTCTGCTGCGCCTTGGGTTATTCGCGTAGCGCCACCGTCGTGGCGGCGTGGTTGCTGCACAGCGGTCGGGCCGACAGTGTCGAGGCGGCCATCGCCCGGATCCGCCGTGCGCGCCCGGGTGTCGTATTGCACCCGGCCCATCGCCAGGCGCTGGAACAAATGTCCACAGGTTCGGGGAGTCGTCATGAGCAGTGACATGGAACTGCACACCGTGGCGAGCCTGCTGCGCCGCGGTCACTCGCTGGACCAGCTCTCCACCGGCCTGACCTTGCTGGCGGCGCTGATCGGCCTGGGTCAATGGCTGGTGGGCAGCATCGATCCATGGCTGCTGTTGCTGAGCTTTGGCGTGTTCGTCCTCGGCCTGCAGGAAAAATATCTGGCGTTTCGCGTGGCCTTTGATGCCGATCTGTTTCAGATCGTCGCGGATGCTGGCAAGCCGCTGACCGAACGCACCCAGGCGCTGGACGCCGCCCTCGCCAACCTCGGCCTGCAACCGGTCGAGCGTGGCGGGCGGTCATGGCCCGAGCGCAGCCACGGTTCCATGCGCCTGCTTCGCCGCCAAGCCTGGCTGGTGGCGACGCAAGCGCTGTTGACGGTGAGCTTCGTACTGGCGAGCCCCTGGTTGGTTTACTCGGGTCTGGGTGTTTAAAAACAGCAAGTGAATGGCCTTTGTGGCGAGGGGATTTATCCCCTCGCCACAGTGATGTATTCCGGCCAGTAAGCGTTGTGCAGATATTTATGTTTCTCAGGACAAGGAATCCTCATGTTCGAACCCGTGGTCGCCAACCTCATCACCTCCGCCGCGCGGATGGTCACCGGTGCTCGCAGCCTGTGGCTCGGCTGCGCGCCCACGCCGGTGCAGCGGATCTATTTCGCCAACCACAGCAGCCACGGCGACTTCGTGCTGCTCTGGGCCTCGCTACCGCCGGCGCTGCGCAAACTGACTCGGCCCGTCGCTGGCGCCGACTATTGGCAAACCAGCCCGATGCGCCGCTACATCATCAACCGGGTGTTCAACGGCGTGCTGGTGGATCGCGAGCGCAAGGACCCTTCCTACAGCCCATTGCAGCCAATGCTCGATGCGCTGGAGAACGGCGACTCGCTGATCATCTTCCCCGAGGGCACGCGTAACCCGGATGAAGGCCTGCTGCCGTTCAAGAGCGGGATCTACCACCTGATGAAAAGCCACCCCGAGGTCGAGGTGATCCCGGTGTGGATCGCCAACCTCAACCGCGTCATGCCCAAGGGCCGCGTATTGCCCTTACCGCTGCTGTGCACCACCAGTTTCGGCGCGCCGCTGTGCATCGAAGAAGGCGAAAGCAAAGAGCAATTCCTTGAACGCAGCCGCGCCGCACTGCTGGCGCTGGCCCCGGAGCACGTCTGACATGGATCGATATACCCTGATGTTGTTTGGCGGGATCGGCGCGATTCTGCTGCTGGCTTCGCTGGTCGGTTTCATACTCAAGCTGCGGACCAAAGGCGCACCGAACTCGGTCATCGAGAACCTCAATGCGCGGATCAATGCCTGGTGGATCATGGTGCTGGTGATCGGCATCGCGTTCTGGCTGGGCAACGCGGCGGTGATCCTGTTGTTCTACGCCGTGTCGTTCTACGCGCTGCGGGAATTTCTCACGCTGACGCCCACCCGGCGCAGCGATTACCCAGCCTTGGTGGCCGCGTTCTACCTGGCGCTGCCGCTGCAATACTTGCTGATCTATTACGACTGGTACGGGCTGTTTTCGATCTTCATTCCGGTGTACGTGTTCCTGCTGCTGCCGATCCTCGCGTCCCTTGGCGGCGACAGCACGCACTTCCTGGAACGCGCCTCCAAAGTCCAGTGGGGCTTGATGATCGCGGTGTTCTGCATCTCCTTTGTACCGGCGTTGCTGACCTTGGACATTGCCGGTTTCGAAGGGCGCAACCTGCTCTTGATCGCCTATCTGGTAATCGTGGTGCAACTGTCGGATGTGTTGCAGTACGTGTGCGGCAAGTTGTTCGGCAAGCACAAGATCGCACCGAACCTGTCACCGTCGAAAACCGTCGAGGGCTTTATCGGTGGCATTTTCCTGGCCTCGCTGATTGGCGGCGCGTTGTGGTGGATCACCCCGTTCAACCCATGGCAGTCGTTCCTCATTGCCTTGCTGATCAACCTGCTGGGGTTTGCTGGCGGCATCGTCATGTCGGCGATCAAGCGCGACCGAGGCGTCAAGGATTGGGGGCACATGATCGAAGGCCACGGCGGCATGCTCGACCGCTTGGATTCGGTGTGCTTCGCCGCACCAATCTTCTTTCATCTGGTTCGGTACTGGTGGACTTGAGATAACTGACATACCGCACACCCCTGTGGCAGCTCGCTCCCATAGGGGTGCAACGCTTGGCCAAAAGCTGTGTGCAGGTAATCAGTCGAGAATCAGATGCGGCAGGAACCGGCTGGAATCCTTGGTGATCAGGCTGTTGTCTTCGCGCACGCCGATGCCGGCCGCCTGGTCGCCGATGACCCAGGAGCCGATCAGGGTGTAGCTGTCGCCAAAGCGCGGCAATGGCGCGAATTCCTGGAGGATGAACGGTGCGTCGGTATAAGGGCCGTCTTCCTTGACGATCAAACCGTCAGCAGTCTGCAGCTCGATGTTGGCGCCTTCCCGGGAAAAGAACGGCTTGCGCACCCAGCCCTTGGGCACGGCTTTGCTCGTGTCGGTATCCAGGTGGGCCGCGAGCAGGTTCGGGTGGCCTTTGTTGAATTCCCACAGCAGCGGCAGAATGCCCTTGTTGGAAATGATCGACTTCCAGGCCGGCTCGAAAAACTGCGTATCGCATTGGGCGATCGCAGCGCCAAACGGCTCGTGGAAGATGAACTCCCAGGCGTGCAGCTTGAACAGGTGTGGAATCCAGCGCTCCTCCAGGTCGACGAAACGCCCGTCACTGTTGAGGCCGATGTCTTCGATATCGATGTGCCGCGATTCGATGCCGACTTTTTCCGCAATCAGGCGCAAGTAGTCCGTGGTGCCCTTGTCTTCCACCGAACCTTTCATCGAGGCGAAATAAAACGGTTCCTTGAGCTGCAACTGGGCAAAGGCCTGGTGCAGCTTGGTATCGATGCTGTTGAACTGGTCGGCATGGGCCGGCAGCACGCCGCGCTCGATGCATTGCTCCAGCCAGCCCCACTGGAACGCCGCCGCTTCGTAGAGGCTGGTCGGCGTGTCGTAGTTGAGCTCCAGCAGCTTGGCGGGGCCGCTGCCGTTGTAGGAGAAATCCATACGCCCGTACAGGTGCGGGTGGCCTTCAAGCCATGAAGTGCGAACCAGGTCGAAGAACGGCGCGGGAATGCTCAGGCGCTCCAGCAATTCTTCGCTCTGGACCACGCGGGCCACGAGGTCCATGCACATCTCATGGATCTCGGTCGTCGGGTCTTCCAGGTCATCCTCGATCTGCTGGAGGGTGAACTGGTAGTACGCGCTTTCGTCCCAATAAGGCTCGTCGTCGATGGTGTGGAACAGAAAGCCGAGCTGCTCGGCCGTCTGTTTCCAGTCAGGACGTTCTGCGCACTGGATCTTCTTCATGGTGCTGGTTCCTCAACCGCCGGAGCTGCTCGATCCGCCCCAACCGCTGCGGGCGCTGGAACTGCTGCCGAAACCACCGCGAGACGTGGAGGAAGCAACGGACATCGGCTTGCTGGTCTTGATGGTGTCGGTGTAGCTGCCGTACCGCGCCTGGTTGGACTTGGTAAAAGTCGAGCCCCTGGAGACACGCTGGCTGAGGGTCGAGGACCCGAAGCTGCCGCGATCATCGCGGTAACGGTAGACCGGCTCGGAGTAATAGCTGTTGCGGTTGCTGCTCAACATGTTGCCGATCAGCATGCCCGTCAGCAGGTTGCCGAAGCCTGAACCACCGACGTTCGCTTCCGAAGCGGGCAATTGGGCCCTGGCGGCGTCCACCTGGGATTGGGTGACTTCGCCATCGGCGCTCAGCTCGAAACCGCCCAGCCTGGGAATGAACTGGCCAGACGAGTCCTGCTGGCACCAATCGGGGACGAAGTCGGCATCGCAATCGGCCTGGCTGGCGTACGTCGGCGCGATGCGACGATGCTCGGCCATGGCGGTCATGTAAGCGTCGGCGCAAATGTCCACCGGCAGCTTTTCATCGACACATTGCTGGACGGACTGGAAGTTGTACTTCTTTTGCAACTTGTAGGTTTTTTCCGTTGGCCCGCAACCGGATATCGCCAGGGCGACCGACGCAGCCAGCGAAAGCTGGACGTACTTGCTTCGTTTCATCGGGATCTCCGTGGCGCAATCAGTTCGTGGAAGGCGTCATGCATGCGGCGTTCAGCATGCCGACGCTGATGGCCACGGCGGCGATGTAAATACCGGCGGCGATCTCACCATTCTTGATACGCGCGGAGGCGCCCTTGAGCACCAGGCTAGTCACCAGGAAGGCCAGCAACTGGACGGCTGCGGCGATCACCGCCCAGACAACGAAATCCAGCAGGCTGATCGAGTAGGCGATCACGTTGCTCGCAGGAATGGCGAAACCAACCAGGGCACCGCTCAGGGCGATCGCCGCGGCCACGTTGCCCGAGCGGATCAGCTCGAACTCTTTGTGCGGCGTGACATGGATGTAGATGAACTGAAACAGCGCGAACAGCACGGCCGCGCCGAGGATGTACAGGACGAAGCCGAACACGGCAGCCTTGTTCAGGGAAATGGAGAGCGCTTCAAGCATGGAATTCTTCCTTATTCAAAGAGTGTTCAGGTCAGTGGTGTACAGCGAAATACCCAGCGAAGTGCTCAGGCTGACGGTGCCTTCGGCGTCCTCTTCGACAGAGAACAGCAGGAATTCCCGGCGATCGGTCAGGCCGGTGTCGCGGGCGTACAGCATCGAGCGGTGCTCGACGCTGTAGGACTCTTGCGGATTGCTCACGCGCTCGGTCAACGCCACCAGTTCTGTCTGGCCAGCTTCGGAGCCCCATTCACGGGTGTATTCGACACCGTCGTGGGTGTAGGTCGGCAGGCCGATCAGGCTTTCCGGGCCAGCCAGCCGACGCAACTCCGCTTCGCTGTTGATCGTGACGTAGCTGAGGTAATTGAACAGGATCACCGACTCGACCTGCCCGGCGACGTCGCCGCTGGTGTGAACTTGCAGCCAGTAGTCTTCGTCGTTCATGTAGCAGCGCGACAGCCAGTTCGACTGCCCGAGGTCGACGATGCCCAGGCTCCAGATCTGTTGGGAGCCGGGGATGACCACGGTGCTGTTGCCGTCGAGCAACAACTTGAGCGTGGCATCGAACATGACCTGCTTGCCGGAGGCCAGGCCCAGCGGACCGCTGACGGGCGAGTCATGGCTGGCTGTCTTGTTCGCGTTCGGGGCCTCAAGCCCCATCAACTGTTTAAACCACCCCATGGGCAATTTCCTTGAGCCGCGCGGACGCGATGTAGAAGAGTTCTCCACCCGCGATGCGCGTGGTGCCAGGCGGATTGATCGATGGGTGTCGGGCACCCTTGGCGCGGTAGCCGATCAGCGTAGCGTTGTGCTGCTCTTTCATTCGGCCGTAGAGGTCGCCGAACGTCGCTTCAAACGCATCGGGCAATTTCATCAGGTATTGGGTGGCGCCTTCGCCGACACAGAGCAACTCGTTGATGACCACTGACGAGCCCGGATCCTGGGAGGCCCGCACGAGCATTTCGATGGCCATGCTGGAGGTGCATTCCAGGCTCGGCGCATAGGCGCTGGCGAGGGCGGCAATTTCGCTGTCATTGAAGTGGGCGACCACATGCCCGACGGGCCCCAGCCGATTGACCGCCAGCACCGTGGCCAGGGTCAGGTCGTCGGAATGGGTTCGCACCAGCACGCGCTCGGCGCCGGGTACGCCGGCGCGCTGCAACAGGGCGACCGAGGACAGGCTGTCGCCCTTGATGAACGAGGCCTTGCCGGGCATGGGGTTTTCTTCGAGGTCGCAATCGCAGATGACGATCAGGTTGTCATTGGACGTTTCGTCCTGCAGCAATAATTCAATGACCCGCTCGCTGGAGGCGCCCTCCCACCCGATGAGAACCGTGTGGCCGACCTGGCCAGTGAAATCGCCTTTGCCTTTCATGCCTTTTCTCCATACATCGATGACGCTGCTGGTGGTTTTGCCGATGGCTGCCGTCAGCAGCGCAATGCCCCCGAGCATCACCCAGGTAGCCACGAACACCCGTCCCGCCGCAGTCTGCGGCGCGAGATCGCCATAGCCGACGGTGAGCGTGGTGGTGAGATAGAAGTAGGTGAACGTGGCGGCGGCGATAAGGTGCTGCTCGCCCAGCAACACCAGGCCGATCCAGGCCGTGGACAGGTGCACACCCAGCGCAATGGCCAGGCCGGCCCAGCCGAATCGATGGAAGAACGACGAAGCGTACGCGCGCAACAGAAGGAAAATCGACATTTCGTCCCTGACTCCGTGGGGCTTCGTTCCTGGCGAGATAATCGCTCGGGCAGCTGGGTGCTCGAGCGTAGTGGCCGGACAGCATTAAACCTGTTGTGCGGCCTGGATAGAAGTACCTTGGCGACAATAAATCCGACGAGCAGGCAGGCCGAGCACAGTCCTTGTGGCGAGGGAGCTTGCTCCCGCTGGGGCGCGAAGCGGCCCCCAAAGAATGGGACTGCTGCGCAGTCCAGCGGGAGCAAGCTCCCTCGCCACGGGTTCACTCAGGACAACGTGTACCGATCACTCAGCCGATTTTTTCTTCAGGCGTTCCAGGATCGCGTTGGCGCTGCCTTCGTTCGGCGTGATGCCGGCGTCACGCAGCTTGCGCTCCAGGTCGGAGCCGGTCGAAGCCTCCGCCAATTCGTCCTGGGCTTGCAGTTCAGCGGCCCGCTGCTGTTGCTTGGCTTGCAGGCGATTGAGTGTACCGACCGCTGTTTCCAGCTTGCCATTGGCGCCGCCGCTGGCAATCGAGGCACTGACCTGGGCCTTTTGCACGCTTTCCCGGGCCTTGGCCATGTCCACTTGCTGACGCAGGCTTTTGATGCGGCTTTCGGCCTTGGTGATGTCCTTGCGCATGTTTTCCGCGTAACCGCCAAATTCCGTTGCGTGCTTTTGCTCGGCGTCCAGTTCGTTGGTCAGGGTCGAAATGGCTTCGGCCACCTCCAATGCCAGATCCTCGCGGTTGGCCTGGATCGCGGCCAGGGCCTTGGCTTCGAGGTCCTTGATCTTGGCGTTGTATTCGCCGACGCGATCGGTCGCCAGCTTGTGCTTGGCCATGATCGTGACCAGCTCGCGCTTGGCGTTGGCCAGCGCGGTGTCGGCGTCGCGAATTTCCTGGTCGAGGATGCGCAGGGCCTGTTGATCGACGATCGATTCGCCGACTTCATTGGCACCGCCACGCAGCGCGGTGAACAACTTGCTCCAGATGGACTGAGTCATTGGATAGTTCCTGTTGGCGAATTAATTGAAGAAGCGGTCGAAGGCTTCGCTGGCACGCTGCACATTGTCAACGAGGGTTTTGACCTCGGTGACGATGTTGGTGAGGCTGGAGTCGGAACTCAGCGCACCGAACATGTTGTAGACGACCTGGCCGTTGGGCATGGTCTCGATGCCGATGGACGACAGCGGAAACATCTCCCGGCTGCGCAACACGGCGTCGTTGAAGGCCGCTACATCCTTGATCGACTCGACATCCACCAGGACGGTGTCGACGATGATCTGGTCGCCGACCACGGCGATGTAGATCGGCAAACCGCCGAAGTCATTCATTTCCAGCTTGATGCTGGATTCGGAGCCTTGGACGAGGCTCAGGGTGATGTCGTTAGCGACCACTTCGTCCAGGGCCTGAAGGGCGCTGTAGAGGCGGTCGATGTTCCAGTTATTACCTGCGCTCATGTAATTCTCCGACATGAATGAGCCAGCCAGAATCGGTTGGCGTAGCTGTTTCTCCATTTGCTTGAGCAGGCCTCGATTTTCGGGAAGCACCCAAGTCTCGTGTTTTACATAGCCTGCGGCACTCAGGCCCGCGCGCATCTGCTTCATGTAGAAGCTCGACGGTTTTTTCGCCGAGGGCTTGGCGCGATCTTCCGTGCGGCTCACTGACTCGGTCACAGAGCCGTCAGGTGGATCTGCTGGAGAGCTGGTTGGCATGGCATTGACCCCACTGTGAAAAACTCACGCGTGAGAGACACTACAGGTACTTTCCAAACCCCACAATAGCTCACGCGTGAGATTTTTTCGTCACAAACACACTGATGCCACCTGTGGGAGCGAGCCTGCTCGCGAATCGGTGGGTCAGCTTGCATTGATGTTGAATGTGCCGCCGTCTTCGCGAGCAGGCTCGCTCCCACAGGATTTCCGAGGGTCCACAAATCAGGCGTCAACCCCAGAATCCCTTGTGGCGAGGGAGCTTGCTCCCGCTGGGCTGCGCAGCAGCCCCCCCTCCTGTCCCCTCACGGATAGCTGAAGCTCTTGATCAACGTCAGCTCCCCGACCGCCCGCATCGGCACCACGAACGTTTCCATCTTCTCGCTCGGTGTGCCCTCTTCAGTAATCACCGTCACCTGCGCCGTGGTCAGGGCCTGTTGCGCCTGTTCCACCTGCTCGCCGTCGCCCTCCTCATCCTCGTCACTGCGGTAGCCGCCGCCGTAATAATTCACGTACACCAGGTACTGGCCTTTGATCGGCGCGGGCATGGCGAAGATTTCCGGGCCGTAGCCGGTGGTGACGTCGACGTCGAGCGCGGCGCCGTTGGCGACGGCGCGGTCGCCGTACCAGATGTGGGCGCCATCGGGCGTCACCAGGTGCAGGTCGAGGTCGGTGCCGTCGCTATCCCAAGTCAGCAGGACCCGTAGCTTGGCCGGGGTGGCGCCGCCGGTGGTGTTGAGGAACTGCGTGCGGTGGCGCTGCTGACCATCGGCGCTGCGCACTTCAACGCTGTTGCTGCCATTGGGGAATGAGAACGGTCGGTCGAAACGGCCTTCTTCATCTGTTTTCAGCGGCAGGCTTACGCCGTTGACGATCAATTGTCCTGGTGCGTTGCTGTCCTTGGGCGCGCCTTTGATCTGGCCGCTGATGCGTGCGGTGTCGGCCTGGCCCGGGGGCGTATTGACCGACGAGGCCGGGTAGTTGACGGTCTGGCTGAAGCTTTCGCCCTCGCCCCCCGGCGCACCGCTGCGCCAGCCGCCGACGGGTGTGTCGAGCTTGATGGGGTCGGCAGCCATGGCCGGTGGCAACGCGGTCAAGGCACAGAGCAACAACAAGACCTGTGGATAACGGAGTGTCATGGTCTATTCCAGCAAGAGGTGACGGGCGAGCCCTTCGATATAGGTTTCGTCCTGGCCGTTGGGGTGAGCCTCAAAGGCCAGGTGCAGGTATTCATGTGTGAGGTCGAGGCGGTCTTGCAGCGACAGCACGCCACGTACGTAGATGCGCTGGCGCTCGCGGTCGACATACGGCCGGCCGAAGGCGACGCGGCAGACCGCGAAAGCGCTGATTTCGTTGTAGCCCACTTCGCTTTCCAGGCGCTGGCGCCAGCCACGGCGCTGTTTCAGCAACCAGTCCTGGGCCGCGGGCAACGCTTCGCAGGACGCCACCGGATTGTCCCAGCGGCTGAGGCTGGCACGCGGATACGCATGCAGCAGGATGGCGTCGTAGCGTTGGCCGCCGTTGGCTTGTTCAACGGCTTGGGCCCAGGACAATTTGTCCGGGCCCGGTTGATCGGAGTGGTAAGTGACGTCAGTGCCGGCCAGGACCAGATCAGTGGTCCACGCGGCAATCGCGCGGGTTTCAGGCGCCGCCGGACGCGGGGCGACGCGCTGGCGGTGACTGCTGTCATCGATGCTCAGGCAATCACCATTGCGCCCGGCGTTTTGCAGCAGGTAGGTGCGAATCGCCACGGCCAATGCCTTGGCCGCTTCGACCGGTTCGGCCTTGGCTTCGCGTTGCAGGACCCGGGCGACGTATTCTTCCCGATCCAGTCGCGCGACCAGCTTGCCAGGCAGCAAGAACAGCTCGCCGTCGCTGTGGATATCCAATTGGTTGCCATTGGTGAACTCGACACGGTAATCGCCGCGCAGCTGACCCGGCGTGGCAGGACGGTCGCCAGCCATGACCCGCTGCAACGGATAACGGGCAAACAGGCCTACTTCCACGCAACGCCCGGTTTCCGCCGGCCAGCGCGACGGCAATGCCGTGGCCAAGCCATCGCCATACTTCTTCAGCACCTGCTGGCTGGTACCGCGGCCGCCGGCCCAGACGGGCGTGCCATCGGCCAGCCAACCGGCGAAACCGCCCTGGCGCGACGCTGGGCCCCGGTCACCCAGCCAGCTCCAGGTCTTGACCCGCAGGCGACCGCCCAACTGACCGACCAGTCGCCCATCCGCAGCGCCGAGCACCACGTCGAGTAATACCCGCCGGGCCTGATCCTGGGCCGGCAACGTGGCCAGCGCCTTGAGCAGTTCTGCAACGGGTACCTGGGTTTGCGGCTGCAAGGTCGGCAAGTCCAGCAACCAGTTCGGCGCCCGGCGCGCTTGCCAGTAATCTCGCCAGTCCGGCGCCGAAAGCCCGAGCCGTTGCGGTTCGAAGTACAAGCCGCAGGACTTCACCAGCGCCTGATCACGGCCGATGCTCTGCCCGGCATTGCAGCAATAGACTTCTTCTTTCGATTCGCCGCGACATTCATAGACCGGCTCGCGGGCATCGGTGTCCACCAGCCAGGCGTAGACGAAGAGCTTCCACAGGCTGCCCAACGGTGCCGTCAACGCGTCCGGCAACGGCTGGCGATCCAGCACCTGGGTCTGGCTCACTCGCAACAACTGACCGTCGAAAGCCAGGCGCAAGGGCTCCTCCTGCGCTGTCGCCAGCGCAGGAATCAAGCACAACAGCCACCAGCCCCAAGGCTTGCGCATGTCAGTTGACCGTCACCTGACCGAGCGCCGGTTTCTGTTCGCGAGCCTGGTTTTGCGGCGCATACACCTGGGTGAAACGCACCGGCGGCAGGGTGAACTGGCCCTTCTGGGAGAAACGCACCAGGTGCCGCAGGCGCAGTTCGCCACTAAGGGCATCCACCGGGACCGCGTAAGCCATCTGGCCCGGTTCGAAACGGGCCTTTTCCAGGGACGTTGGTTCGCTGTCGGCCTTGCCCAGCAACTGGATGCCCCACGTGGTGCGCTCCACATCAGCGCCCGGCGGCAGCGGCACTTCGAGCATGCCGTAGCGCAGCGGCGTTGAGGCCTTGCTGTTGATGATCACTTCATCCAGATAGAGGCTGTCGCTGGACAACGGCTTGTTGCCGACGGCTTCGAGCTTGAAGGTGAACGCTTCGTCGCCCGGCACGAGGCGCGACAGGCGACGCGTGATGGACACCGCCATCGGCGCAATTGGCGCTTGCTGGCTCTGGAAGCTCAATGACGCCTGCACCGGACGCGCCTGGGCACTGGTCAGGGTCAGCATCGTTGGTAGCTGCGCGCCCTGCCACTGCCAGTAGGTTTCACCGGTCGCGCCCTGCTTGGCTGCCCAGCCTTCGGCCGGTTCCAGGGTTGTGGCCGCCGGCGCCTGTTCGATACTGCGCTGCAACCAGGTCAGGGCCAGGGCACGTTCCAGCGTGGATTGCTGTGGCAACACGCGCTGCAGCAACGCGGCGGCGCGCGCCTGATCGAAGCTCTGCAACGACAACAGCAAGGCCTCGACGAACGGCTGGGAGCTGAGTTCCAACTGCTGTTGCGCGGCGTCTGCCTGGCGACTGAAGGCCGCCGGCATTGGCACTTTTACCTGCTTGGCCAGCGATGCCGTCAGGACACGGGCGCTGGCCAGGCCGAGGGCTGAATCCGGCGCGTACATGACGAGGCTGTCCTCGCCACTGTCCAGCACGCTCTCGGTGCTGTCTTCGCTGGCCTTCGCCAGGTCGTCCATCAAACCGCTGATCAAGGTGTTCACCGGCAGCTGCATCTGTTTGGCAAACGACAGGATCAGGGCACGTTGCAGCAATGGCGTATCACCGGCCTGCTTGGCATAGACCTCCAGCACTCGCTGCCAGTGTTCCGGCGGCAGGTTCAGGTCCAGCGCCTTGCTGGCGTGCCAGTCGGCGTAATAGGCGTAGGCGGTGAGGAATGCATCCGGCTCGCCATCCTGGCCCCACCAGGTGAAGCTCGCCGACGGGCCGGCCATTTGCACCAGGCGCAAGCGACTGTTCTGCATGATCAAACGCAAGCGGTCACGGATCTGTGGGTTCGACGCCAGGGACGGGTAGGCAATGCTCAACGGCAACAAGCGGCTGGCGGTCTGTTCGACGCCGCCGTACGGGTAGCTCAGCAGGTCGTCCAGGGCCGAACGGAACAGCGCTTGCGGGCTGTCATCCAGACGCAGGCGAATGTCACTGGCGTCGGCCGGCAGGCTCAGTGGCGTGGCGTCACTCATGACGTCGAGGCGCTGGCTCTGGGTGACTTGCCAACCGTTGCCGCTGGCATTGAGGTGCATGGCCAGGGAGTCCTGGGTTTCGCCATTGAGTTGCAACTGCACGGTCAAGTCGCCGTTGCTCAGTTCCATGGTCGGCAGCGCGACGTAGTTGATGCCATTTTTCAGGTCCGCGACCACACGCTGTTCGGCGCCGGCGTAGCGGATCAACAGTTCGGCCTTGAGCGGTTTTTCCGACTGGCTGAAGACGAACAGGCCCAGTTGCGGCTTGTCGCCCACGCGGAAGCGGGTCGGGCCGCTCCACTTCAGGTACAGCGGTTTTTCCGAGGCGATGAACTGCTTCTTCTGCCCCACCTGGCCGTCGTCAGCGATTGCCTTGGCGGTGATGCGCCAGCGGGTCAGGGAGTCCGGCATCTTGAAGGTAAAGCGGGCCTTGCCGTTGGCGTCGGTGACCAACTCCGGTTGCCATGCGGCGGTGTCGACGTCTTCGCGACGCGGCCGTTCCAGCACCTTGACGCCGCGCTCGCTGCGGTTGGCCTTGCCCGGCGCGCCAGGGCTGCCCGGCAGCGCCACGTCGTAGCTGATGAACGACAGGCTGGCGCTGGTGCGCACGTTGTTGCGGCGGGGGTGATAGAAGAACTGGTCGATAGTGGGCGCCACTTCCGGTTGCAGGGCATAGACCATTTCATCGACGACGCTGACGGTCAGGTGCGCCGGGATCGCCTTGCCGGCGAACTGGGTGCCCAGGTCCACGGTTACGGTGTCGCCCGGGCGATACGTGGCTTTATCGGTGGTGATGGCCACGTCGATCTGCGGCGCAACCACCTTGATCCCGGCGTTCTGGAAGCTGTACTGGCCGCCCTTGGTGTACAGCACCGAGAAGGTCAGGTTCGGCGCAAAGTTGTCTTTCACGGCAATGCGCGCGCGGTATTGGGTGTCGCTGAGCTTTTCCATCTTCAGCCAGTCGGCGCCCTTGGTCAGCAGCGCGGTAGCCTCGACCTTGTCCCGCTCCAGGGACAGCAGCGCGTCGCTGACCGGTTCCGGGAAAGTGATCAAGGCCAGGGCTTCGTCACCGGTCTTGTATTCAGGCTTGTCGAAGACGATCTCGACCGTGCCCGGCACGGCCTTGATACCTTCACCGGTTACCGCATGCGCGGCGGCGCCAATGACCCGGCCGTGGTCGTCCTTGAGCGTCAGGTTGTAGGTGCCAGGACGCTCGAAGGACAGGCTGAAACCCTTGTCCTTGGCCGCCAGCTTGCCTTCGCCGGTGCTCTGGTCTTCCAGGCGTACCCAGGCGTAGCTGCCCGGTGTCACGGCCTTGGCCTGCTCGTTGCCGCCTTCGTTGGCGTAGCTGAACGACACTTTCTGGCCGACGGCGCTGAACCGCTGGGGAGCGCTCAGGCGGAAATTCGCCGCGCCACGATCGATGAGGATTTCCTTGCTGGTCTTGACCCGATAGGCCGCGCCATCGCTGGCGAATACGGTAAGTGTGTAGCGGCTTGGCTTGTCGGCGGCCGGCAGGTCGAGGACGGCGTTGCCCTTGGCGTCGGTGGTCACTTCGCTGCTGGTCAGCTCCACCGGGAATTGCCCCAGGTATTGCAGCTCGTTATCCACCATCGACAGTTGCTGGGCGCGCAGACTCAGGCTGACCTTGGCGTCCGCCACGGGCTTGCCGTCCGGGTACAGCAACACCAGATTGCCCTTGACCGGCTCGCCGGTGCGGTAATCCTGCTTGGCGAGGTTCAGGGCGATTTCGAAATGCGGCTTGACGTATTCAGCCACGCGAAAGGCGCTGCTGTAGAGCTGATCCTTGTAGCTGAAGCGCAACTCATAACCACCGGCCACGGCATTTTCCGGCAATTGGAAACGGCCCTGGGTGCCGGCCTTGGAGTCGAGCTTCAGGGCCAGGGTTTGCAGCGCGGTGCCGGTCGCGTCCAGCACCGTGACGTTGACGTCGGCGGCGGTCGGTTGCACCGAGTCGCGGGCGTTCTTGAACTCCCGGCCAACGATCTTCAGTGACACCCAATCCCCCGGCCGGTACAGCGGCCGGTCAGTGAACGCGTAAAGCTTGGTGTCGTAGATTTCGCTGTCGTAGTAGAAGTTTTCCGAGACGAACACCCCGCCCTCTTCGTCCTCGCCAATGACGAACGAACGCTCCGGGCTGACGTGCTTGAGGCGCAGCAGGCCGTCCTCATCGGTGGCACCGCTGCTCATCACGCCCAGGCCGTCGGTCCACAGCACGTTGACCTTGGGCACCGAACGGCCCTCATGCTTGCGCGCGGCCCAGACCAGCAATTCGTCGCCGGCAATCTTGCTCACGGCCACGGTGTTGGAGACAAAGACCATCGTCGTCGCCCGGTACTTGCCGATCAGCGCTTCCACCAGGTACAGGCCCGGCTTCAACTGGCCCAGCGGCACGTAGACATTGCCCGGCGCGACGCTGACAAAGTCGCTGGACGAACCGGCCAGGTCGACGCCGGCCGGTGGCTGGATCGGTTTGGCCTGCCACAGCGGATAGCGGAACTGGCTGACCACCGGCAAGCCGGGGATCAAGGCGAATTGCGCTGGAGCGTCGTACGGGGTCGGCGCGATCAGGGCATTGCCGACCTTCAGCTCCGGCACTTCTTCAGTGACTTGCTGGCGGGACTCGTAGGAGAACGCCCGCTGCATCACCCGGCGGGACTTGCGATACCAGTTGTCCCACAGGTACGCGAGGGTATTGGACAAGCCTTCGCCCTTGAACTGGCCGTCGCTGACCACGCGATGCAGGTTCTTCTGGCGCTTGAGGAACTCCAGTGGCTTTTCGATGCGATAGACGCGGATATCGGCGCCGCCGTAGGGCTCCATGCGGAACCGGCGGTAGTCGCGACCCGGCGCTTCGAGACGGACCATCGCCTGCTCGTCGCTGGCGAAACTGCTGTCGGCCAGCAGGAAGAAGCTTTCACCGGACACCGGCGTGTAGCCGCTGGGCTCCACGGTGTCTTCGGCATTCACGAGAGGTGCCAGCAACAGAGCAAACAGCAGGGGCAGTTTCGAACACAAGCGCAGCATGCGGGCACCGGTCATTGGGTGAGAAAGTTGAGTCGATAGACGCCGATGAAGTTGGGGTTGGCTGCGTCGGGTATCCATCGGGTGTCCTTCCAGTTCATGAGTTGTTGCAGGCTTGCGGAACGCATGCCGTTGTCAGTGGGGGTGGTAGTGCCGGTGTGATAGGCGATGTAGCGGCCCATCCAGATCATCAGGTGCTGATCGTCGCCCTGGTCGAAGAACATCAGGTCGCCGGGCCGGGCCTGGGTGACATCGCGGCCCACCAGACGGCTGTTGAACTGGATCAGCTTGATCGCGTTGACATAGGGCCCGACCTTGCCGCCGCCCTGTTGCCATTGCTGGGCGAGGCGCCGTTGCGCATCGCTCAGCGGCAGCTCCGGCGGCAGGTAGCGGTTGGACAGGCCATTGCTGCGCAACCATTTCTGGTCATGGACTTTCAGCGCTTCGTTGGCAGCGAAACGCACCAGTCCGGCGCAGTCCTGCTGGTACCAACGCGGGCTCGGGCCTTTGCTCAGTTGCTCCTGGGCGATGCGCACGAACCAGGCCCGAAAGACCTGGGATTGTTGCGCATCCAGCGGCGGCGCCTCGTCGGCGAACGCCCGCGCGCCGAGCAGCAATGCCAGCAGCAGCGCCAATCCGGGAATGCGGATCAGTCCTGTCACAGCGCTTTCCATTCCAGCGGCAACCATTGCCAATGGCCGTCCGGCTCGCTGCCTGCAGGCAAGGTCAGCGCGTATTTGCCGTAGCCGCCGAGGGTGCGCAGTTTCGGAATCAGGTAGGTTTGCGCGGCGTTGTAGAACACCGGTTCCATGTCCTGTGGCAGGCTGTCGAGGGTTTCGCGCTGCATCAGTTGCGCCATGGAGTCGGGGCCAAAGTAGACCGGCATCAATTGGTCCTTGGGCACTACATCGGCCATGGGCGGGAAGCGTTTGTCGAGGGTGCCGAGGGCCTTGTCGACCAGTTTGTCGTCAAGGGAGAACAGCAGGGTCGAACCGTGGCGCGCCAGGCTGACCCGCATGAACGCCTTGCCGGTGATCGACTCGGGCTGCTCAGCGTCCTTGGCCAGGTAGGGGCCGAAGTTGGAGCTGACCTGGCGTTGCCATTGGTGCATCGCACCTTGCTGCTTCTCTACAACCGGGAACGCATGTTCGGCGACATTGTTTTCATAGGCGCCCACCATCGAACCGAACAGCTTGCCCAGGTCGGCGTCGAGCTTGCCGTCGTCTTCGTTCAGGCTTGCCACCAGCAGCGGGGTGTACAGGCGCGACTCGGCGTACCAGCACAGGCCCGCCGCACCCGCCACGTGATCAACCATGGCCTGGGCGGCTTTTTCGTCGGCACCGAGTTTTACCAGCAGGGGCTTCTGCTGCTCGGCGGCCAGGGGCAAGGCCACGCAGGCGCTGGCGCCCATCGGCATGGCTTGCCAGATTGGCTTGAAATCGAAGTCCGGCTGGTTCTCCAATTCGTCCATGGCCAGGAAGCTGTGCCAGCCCTTGTCGTCCATGTCGAAACGCAAGCCGGCGAAGTTCGGAATGAAACGCTGGTAACCCATGGCGAGCACGCTGGCGTTGACCGAGATGCGCTGCTTGACCTGCGGCGCCTTGGGCGGCAGGCCGAAGGCTTCCGGGAAGAGTTTCTCACCGGCCAGCAACGCTTCGAGGGCCTGGGTCGAGATCATGCCCGGTTCGTCGGTAGGGCCACTGCCCCGGTCGTAGAGCTTGGTCGGGTTGGACAGCACCACCAGCTTGTCGCCATGGGACGCGAAGACCAGGGATTTGCTGGCGTTATAACTCAGTTGATAGAGCGCGACTTCATCGCCGCCCACCTTCAGGTCGCCGAGCTTGCTCAACTGGGTGTCGTCCAGGGCGACTTTCGCCAACGGCTCCAGCACCTTCGCCAATCCGCCACGGTCCATCACCAGCAGGAAATCCTTGAGTCGGCCGTCCGCACCGCGCCACAGCGCGACGTCGGCTGGCTGGTCGAAAAGCTGCTCGATCAGGCTGTCCTGCAGCTTGAGATCATGCTCGTAAATGATCCGGCGCAGGCTGCCAATCAGGCCGAGGCGGTCGGCGTGAGCTTCGTAATAGAAGACGAAATCCTCGGTGAGCGTGGCCTTGAGGAACGGCACGGCCAGCAGGTCCTTGGGCAATTGGCTCAAGGAGTGCGCCTCGAGCAGACCGTCGGGACGGCTCACGCCGAGCTTTTCCAACGCCAGCTCCGTGGGCGGCGCCTTGGGCTTGGTCATGAACCAGCCCAACCCGGCGGCCACGCCGGTCACCAGGCATAGCCCGATCAGTATCGCCGGCCAGCGGCGCACTGGTTTGGCGACAGGGGTCGGCGTGGTCGGGGAAGCAGTGTTGTCGCTCATATTCACAAGGGCCTGTTCATCCGTGGAGCTTAGTAATTGAAAGTCTTGACCAGCAACAGATCGCCAATGGCGCGCAGGGGCACGACAAAGGTCTCGCGTTTTTCATCGACGGTGTTTTCGTTGAGCACCAGGTTGATCTGCGAGGTGATCACCTCGTTCTGGTTGCTCGTTTCATCGAAGTTGTAGCCGCCGCTGCCGTAGTTGCCCCAATAGTTCACGTAGACCAGGTAGGTACCGTGCATCGGCGCGGTCATGGTGAACATCTCGGGGCCGGGGCCATCGACGCCGTCCGGGTCGAGGCCGCCGCCATTGCTCAGCGCCGGCTGGCCGAAGAATGCATGTTGGCCATCGGGTGTGACGATATGCAGGTCGAGTTCGGCCTTGGGGTCGTCCCAGCCCAGCACCACGCGAATTTGCGCCGGGGTGCGCAGGTTGTTGGCTTCATAAAATTGCACGCGCTTGAGGGACTGGCCTTCGGAGCTGCGCACCTCGACGCTGTTGGAGCCGGCGCCAAAGGCATACGGCCGGGCAAAACGCCCCTCGTCGTCGGTATAGAGATTCAACGGGTTGCCGTTGACTGCCAGGCTGTGGGGCTGGCGCGCCGTGCCCATGTCCTTGATCCGACCTTGGATCATCGTGCGATTGCGCTGGATGCCTCGGTCAATGGGCGGTGTCGGATAGGCGACCTGAGGGTTTTCCGTGCGATCGAGCAAGCCGCTATAACGCCAGCCACCGACCGGCTCCGACAACTCGGCCGAAGGCCCGGCCCACGCCAACGGCGCACCGAGCAGCACGATCGATAAAAAAAGAAAACGCACGTATGCCTCCTGCCATGCACAACGCAACCCGGCGCCCTTCCCCGGGCGCTGTTCGTCATTATTCGGGTTACGTCTGAAGGCCCCGTTACAAGGGGCCGTAGATGGCGCGAAGAGTAGCCATTTGACGGATTTTTCACAATCGGGGAACGCGCGATTCTGTGTGCGAAATCACGGACTGAGAATAGCGTGAGCCGAATAGGAATTTTATTCGGCTCACTAAATGAGCCGAATAGCGCTATTATTCGGCTCACTCACTTTCGGACAGACTCATGGCAGCTTATTGGATCTGGCAGCAGGCCGAATGGCCCGACTTTCACTGGCAAGCTGAAGCATTGGCGCCGGCGCTAAGGGAATGCGTGCAGGCCCAAGGCCAACTGCTTGGCATGACGGGCGCGGTCACGGCTTCGCTCAGCGCTCAAAACGAGTTGAACGCCTTGCTGCAGAACATCGTGACCTCCTCGGCTATCGAAGGAGAACAACTGAATGTCGGCTCGGTGCGCTCGTCCCTGGCTCGCCGTCTGGGCCTGGAACCCGTAGACGACAATCCGGCCAGCCCGCGTAGCGAGGGCTTGGCAAACCTGCTGCTGGATGCGACCCGGCATTTCAATCAGCCCCTGACTGTCGAGCGCTTGCTGGATTGGCATGAGTGGTTGTTTCCTGATCAAACCAGCAACCTGGCTCATCGGCGGATCCGCGTCGGCGCGCTACGCGGTGATGAACCGATGCAAGTGGTTTCGGGCCGGTTGGACCGCCCTACCGTTCACTTCGAGGCACCGCCTCGCCAAGGCCTTGAACAGCAATTGCAAAGGTTTGTCGATTGGTTCGAGGCAAGTCGTCAACAGATCGATCTCGACCCATTGCTGCGAGCCGGCATCGCTCATTTCTGGTTTGTCACTCTGCACCCATTCGACGATGGCAATGGTCGCTTGACCCGCACCTTGACCGACCTGGCACTGGCCCAGGGCGAGGCCCAGGCGATCCGTTTCTACGCGATGTCCGTAAGCATCCTGGACGACCGCGCCGGCTATTACCGAATCCTGGAAAACAGCCAGAAAGCCACGCTGGATATCACCGACTGGTTGACCTGGTTCCTGCAAACGCTTTTGCGCAGCCTGCAGAAGGCAATGACCAATATCGAAAGTGTTCTGGGCAAGACGCGTTTCTGGCAAGTCCATCGCGATTCGGCGCTCTCACCGGAACAGATCAAAGTGCTGAAACGATGGCTCGACGGTGGTGAAAGGGGATTCGAGCAGGGCATCAGCGCAGCTCTGTACCAAGCCGTGGCCAAGGTTTCCAAGGCAACGGCCACGCGACACCTGACGGAGCTGTTGGAGAAGGGCTGCCTGGAGCGGATGCCCGGCGGGGGACGCAGCACCCGTTATCGCATCAATTATCCCGCTGACTGAATACCCCGTGGCGAGGGAGCTTGCTCCCGCTCGACTGCGCAGCAGTCGCAATCTGGGTAAGCCTGCGCAGCGTTGGGTCTGCTTCGCAGCCCAGCGGGAGCAAGCTCCCTCGCCACAAAAGCCGTCTGTCTCAGCTCACCCGTTGCGCCGCGATAAACCCGACCCTGATTTGCCCCAAACCCCCATGTCTGCTAGTGTCGCGCCGGTTTAACAGTCAACCGGAATAGCCGCCATGGCCCGCAAGAAAGCTGCACTGGATTTCGAACAATCTCTGGCCGACCTGCAAGCGCTGGTCGAACGCCTGGAGAACGGCGAACTGTCGCTGGAAGACTCGCTGACCGCTTTCGAGCAGGGTATCGGCTTGACTCGCGACTGCCAGGCGGCGCTGGCCCAGGCCGAGCAGAAAGTGCAACTGCTGCTGGAACGCGACGGCGAGCTGACCGAAGAACCGTTCGACGCGGAACAGCCTGAATGATCGGCGCGTATCAGGCCAGCAGTCAGGCCCGGGTCAATGCCGCGCTGGACAGTTTGTTCGCCGCCCCGAGCCCTGAACTGGCGCGGCTCTACGAAGCCATGCGCTATAGCGTGATGAACGGCGGCAAGCGCGTGCGTCCGTTGCTCGCCTATGCCGCGTGCGAAGCTCTTGGTGGCGCTGCCGAGCAGGCCAACGGCGCGGCCTGCGCGGTGGAACTGATCCACGCCTATTCGCTGGTGCACGACGACTTGCCGGCCATGGACGATGACGACCTGCGTCGCGGCCAGCCGACCACGCACAAGAAATTCGACGAAGCCTGCGCGATCCTCGCGGGCGACGGTTTGCAAAGCCTGGCTTTCAGCGCCCTGCTGGACCCGGCCCTGAGCAATTGCCCGGCAGAGGTTCGCCTGGACATGGTCAGCGCCCTGGCACAAGCGGCAGGCCCGGCTGGCATGGTCGGCGGCCAGGCCATCGACCTCGGTTCGGTGGGCTTGAAACTCGACCAGGACGCCTTGGAATACATGCATCGGCACAAGACCGGCGCGCTGATCGAAGCCAGCGTCCGGCTCGGCGCCCTGGCCAGCGGCCGGGCCACGCCTGAACAGCTGCAAGCCTTGCAGACCTACGCGCGGGCCATCGGCCTGGCCTTCCAGGTGCAGGACGACATCCTCGACGTCGAAAGCGATACCCAGACCCTCGGCAAACGCCAGGGCGCCGACATCGCCCGTGACAAGCCGACCTACCCGGCCCTGCTCGGACTCGAGGCCGCCAAGGCCTACGCGCTGGAGCTGCGCGACCTGGCCCTGGACGCGCTGCGACCCTTTGACGCGGCCGCCGAACCGTTGCGCGAGCTGGCGCGTTATATCGTCGAACGACGCAGCTGATACACGGTCAACCCAATTACATGTGCGTATCGGCCAAGTTCCGGCCAACGCGTGGGCAGCTTGCGATGCATAAGGTAAACTGCCGCCTCTTTTATACCTATAACGATTCGCCTGATGCCCACGACGTTCCAAGAGATTCCCCGCACACGCCCGTCCACGCCCTTGCTGGACCGCGCCAACACGCCGGACGGCCTGCGTCGGCTGGGTGAAGCCGAGCTGGAAACCCTGGCCGATGAGTTGCGCCTGGAATTGCTCTACACGGTCGGCCAGACCGGTGGGCATTTCGGCGCTGGCCTGGGCGTCATCGAGCTGACCATCGCCCTGCATTACGTCTTCGACACTCCGGACGATCGCCTGGTGTGGGACGTTGGCCATCAGGCCTACCCGCATAAAATCCTCACAGGCCGCCGCGACCGCATGGGCACGCTGCGCCAGAAGGACGGCATCGCGGCTTTTCCGCGCCGTTCCGAGAGCGAGTACGACACCTTTGGCGTCGGTCATTCCAGCACCTCCATCAGCGCTGCCCTTGGCATGGCCATTGCCGCCCGCCTGCAGAACAGCGAACGCAAGGCGATCGCCGTGATCGGCGATGGTGCGTTGACGGCGGGCATGGCCTTCGAGGCGCTGAACCACGCCCCTGAAGTCGACGCCAACATGCTGGTGATCCTCAACGACAACGACATGTCGATTTCGCGCAATGTCGGCGGCTTGTCCAACTACCTAGCGAAGATCCTCTCCAGCCGCACCTATGCGAGCATGCGTGAAGGCAGCAAGAAGGTCTTGTCGCGCCTGCCCGGCGCCTGGGAAATCGCCCGCCGTACCGAAGAATATGCCAAGGGCATGCTGGTCCCCGGCACGCTGTTCGAAGAGCTGGGCTGGAACTACATCGGCCCCATCGACGGCCACGATCTGCCGACGCTGATCGCCACCCTGCGCAACATGCGCGATCTCAAGGGCCCGCAGTTCCTGCACGTGGTCACCAAGAAAGGCAAAGGCTTCGCTCCGGCGGAAGTCGACCCGATCGGCTATCACGCGATCACCAAGCTCGAACCCCTGGATGCCCCCGCCGCCGCGCCGAAAAAGGCCGGCGGACCGAAGTATTCCGGCGTGTTCGGCCAATGGCTGTGCGACATGGCCGACGCCGACCCGCGCCTGGTGGGCATTACCCCGGCGATGAAGGAAGGTTCGGACCTGGTGGCGTTCAGCGAACGTTACCCGCAGCGTTATTTCGACGTGGCAATTGCCGAACAGCATGCCGTTACGCTCGCCGCCGGCATGGCCTGCGAAGGCGCCAAACCGGTGGTGGCGATCTATTCGACGTTCCTGCAACGCGGCTATGACCAACTGGTGCATGACGTCGCCGTGCAGAACCTCGACGTGCTGTTCGCCATTGACCGCGCGGGCCTGGTGGGCGAAGACGGTCCGACCCATGCCGGCAGCTTCGACCTGTCCTACCTGCGCTGTATCCCCGGCATGCTGGTGATGACGCCGAGCGATGAGAATGAATTGCGCAAGATGCTCACCACCGGCCACCTGTTCAACGGTCCGGCGGCGGTGCGCTACCCGCGTGGCACCGGCCCGAATGCAACGATCGAAAGCGACCTGGAGCCGATCGAGATCGGCAAGGGTGTGATCCGCCGCCACGGCAAGCAAACCGCCCTGCTGGTGTTTGGTGTACAGCTGGCGGAAGCCTTGAAGGTCGCCGAAAAACTCGACGCCACCGTGGTGGACATGCGTTTCGTCAAACCGCTGGACGAAGCCCTGGTGCGCGAGATGGCCGGCAGCCACGAACTGCTGGTGACCATCGAGGAAAACGCCATCATGGGCGGCGCTGGCGCGGCGGTCAGCGAGTTCCTGGCCCGGGAAAACATCCTCAAGTCAGTGCTGCACCTGGGGTTGCCGGACATCTACGTCGAGCACGCCAAGCCGGCGCAGATGCTCGCCGAATGCGGGCTGGACGAGGTGGGGATCGAAGCGGCGGTGCGGCTGCGGTTGCAGTTGCTGGGCTTGTAAGTACAGCCAACACAAGCCCCTGTGGGAGCGAGCTTGCTCGCGATAGCGGTGTATCAGCCGAGCATTAGTTGACTGACACTCCGCTATCGCGAGCAAGCTCGCTCCCACATTGGTTTTATGTGGACCCAGTCATAACGGAACACCCATGAAACTCCGCCTCGCCCTCGCCCTCTCTCTGCTACCCGCCGCCGACCTGCTCGCCGAGACCTTCGAACGCGACCAGGCCCTCAAGCTGCCTGACATCCTGATCAGCGCCAATCGCCAGGTCGAGGCGCGCAATGACAGCAGCGCCGCCAACACAATCTTCACCCGCGACGACATCGAACGCCTGCAACCGGCCACTGTCACCGACCTGCTCAGCCGCGTGCCCGGCGTACAGGTGGCACCGTTGGGCGGGCGCGGCAGCCTGCCGGGAATCTACATTCGCGGCACCAAGTCGGCCCAGAGCCTGGTGCTGGTGGACGGCCAGCGCATCGGCAACGCGACCTCCGGCGACAGCAATCTGCAACGCTTGAACATCAACCAGATCGAACGGGTGGAAGTGCTGCGCGGTTCGCGCTCGGTGATCTACGGCGCCGATGCGGTGGGCGGGGTCATTCAGATTTTCACCCGTCGCGGCGCCGAACAAGGCCTACAGCCACGCCTGCATATGGGCGTCGGCAATCATCAGACCTGGGAGCGCAGCCTCGGTCTGTCCGGTGGCGACGAGCAGACCCGTTTCAACCTGGGCGCCAGCCTCGACGAAAGCGAGGGGAGCAATCGGACCCATGAGTCCTACGCCAGCGATCGCGACGCCGATGCCAACCGCAACCAGTCCTTCAGTCTCAGCCTGAGCCATGCAGCCAGCGACGACCTGGAAGTTGGCCTCAACCTGCTGGATAACCGTGGCAAAAGCGAATACGACAACCCGTTCGGCCGCTTCGACTCCAACACTTTTGAGTCGCTGCCCCAACAGCCCTACAGTGAATTTGCGGTCAGCAGTTTCAGCGGTTATGTCGATGGGCGGATCAACGACGCGTGGAAATCCCGCCTCGAGCTGGGCCACAGTGAGAACCGGGAAAAAACGTTCGACAAGCTCAGCGATGTCCGGGAGGTGTTCAACACTTATCGCGACTCGCTGACCTGGCAGAACGACGTGACCCTGGACGAACGCAACAGCCTGATCCTCGGCGGCGACTGGTACCAGGACCGCGTCAACAGCACCACGCCGTTCGACGAAGACAGCCGCTGGAATCGTGCGGCATTCATCCAGCACCGCTTCCAGGCCGAAACGTTCTCGACCGAACTGGGCTTGCGCCGCGATCAGAACCAGCAGTTTGGCGGCCAGAACAGCTGGAGCGGCACCCTTACCCTGCCTGTCAACCCGACCAACGACGTGTTGCTGACCTACAGCGAAAGCTTCCGCGCGCCGACCTTCAACGATCTTTACTACCCGGACTTCAGCAACCCGGACCTGAAACCCGAGACGGCCAGAAGCTACGAATTGCAATGGCGCAGCCAACTGAGCGACAGCGCTCGCCTGGAAGCGTCCCTGTACCGCACGAACCTGGAAGACGCGATCATCTTTGGCAGCAACTCACGGCCGCAGAACGTCGCTTCGGCGCGGATCAACGGTTTCGAAATGGCCTACCGGCAGGAACTGTTCGGCTGGCAGGGCAACCTCGGCCTGGCGATCATCGACCCGCGCGACCGCGACAGCGGCCACACCCTGGCACGCCGCGCCCGCCGCACGTTGAGCCTGGACCTGGACCGGCAATTCGACCGCCTCGGCCTCGGCGCGAGCTGGCAAGCGGTGAGCAGCAGTTACGACGATGAAAACAACCGCAACGCCTTGGGCGGCTATGCGCTGCTCGGAGTGCGCGGCAGTTGGGCGTTGAGCCGGGAAGTGAAGCTTGAGATGAAGGTCGATAACCTGCTGGACCAGAATTACAGCCGGGCGCTGTATAGCCATGACGGGGGACAGTATGGGTATCGGGAGGAAGGGCGGGCGTGGTTGTTTGGGGTGACCTGGACGCCTTCCCTCTGATCCAGAATTTATGGTGCCCGGCCTGGCCTCATCGCGAGCAAGCTCGCTCCCACAGGTGATCTGTGGCGGATATGAAATCAGCGTTCGCCACGAATCCCTGTGGGAGCGAGCTTGCTCGCGATTGGGAGCCCCGCGGTCTACCGGTCTGGCGCAATCAACTCACACAACCGCGCCGTCGCCTCGATCATCTGCCCGCTGGCCCGCTCCAGGCCTTTATCCTTGACCAGCAACAACCGCCCCTGCGCCACCGGCCAGGCTTTCCAGGCGTCAAGCTGCGCCTGCTCCGTAGCCAGGATCACCTGCGGTTGGCGCTGCAATACCGACTCCACGCTCACCTGCGGCGCCGGCAGGTCCAGGTCTGCAAAGACGTTGCGCGCGCCGCACACTGACAACGCATCACTGATGATCTGTCGGCCGCCCACGGTGTACAGCGGCCGATCCCAGACCTGATAGAACACCGGCAACGGCGTCTCCCGTCGATAGCGCTGGCGTAATGCCTCAAGACGCTCACGCAATTGCGCCGCCCGTTGCACGCCCCGCTCCGGGCGGCCGAGCTGGGCGGCGATGTCTTCGATTTGGTGGAGGAGCTGGTCGAGGCTGTGGGACTCGGCGATATAAATCGGGATGCCCAGGCCCTTGAGCTGTTCGCGCTGGGCCGGGCCGATACTGCCGGGCCAGAGCAGGAGCAGGTCAGGCTTGAGGCTGAGCAAGCGCTCCATGTCCAGCTGGCCGTAACGCCCCACCGACGGCAGGTCCTTCAGGACCGGTGGACGATCGCCACCGTCCAACACACCCACCAGCAGGTCGGCGGAGTCCAGTTCAACGACGATTTCAGAGAGCGACGGCGCCAGGCTGACGACACGATTGGCCGCCGCCGTCGAAGCGCTGGCGGCTAGCAACAGAACCGCCAGCCAGAGACGCATCAGCCGAGCTGGCGTGGGATGCGATACAGGTAGAACAGCACCGCAGTGGATAACGTCAGGAGCATCAGCGGTACCGCTTCCAACCCGACAAACACCGCCAGCGCGCCAATCCACGCCGGTAGGCCTGCCGCCAGGAAGGCCGCACGACGCCGAGCGGCGAGGGTGATCCAGGCTTCAGGCTCCTCCGGTGTACCGAGGGATTTCTGCGTGGCGATCAGTGCGTTTTTATAACCGCCGAAAAATCGCAGGCTGACAAACATCGACGCCACGCCGGCGATAAACAACGGCATCGCCAATACCGGCAGAATCGCTTCGCCCTGACCAAACACCGCGTTGATCACGAACAGCGGCAGCAACGCCAGCGCCAGGTATTGCCACCAACTGACGGCCAGCCGCCGCCGAACCTGACCACGCGTCACGCCCGGTCGACCTCGCCCTGGTGCTCGTTGCCCATCATGTGGTCGAGCTTGCTGGCCTTGGTTGCCAAGTAAAGCTTGTTGTGCGGGTTGTGCCCGGTATGCAGCGGCACGCGCTCCGCAACCACTACGCCCATGTCGGTCAATGCCTTGACCTTGCGCGGGTTGTTGGTCATCAGTCGCAAGGACTTGATGCCCAGGTGTTCGAGCATCGGCTGGCAAATGCTGTAGTCACGCAAGTCGGCGGCAAACCCGAGGCGCTCGTTGGCTTCGACAGTATCGGCGCCGCCGTCTTGCAGCTCGTAGGCACGGATCTTGTTCAACAGGCCGATGCCGCGGCCTTCCTGGCGCAGGTACAGCAGTACGCCACGGCCCTCGCGAGCAATGGCTTGCAGGGCCGCTTCGAGTTGCGAGCCGCAGTCGCAGCGCTGGCTGAACAAGGCATCGCCCGTCAGGCATTCGGAGTGCAGGCGACCGAGTACCGGAGCGCCGTCGGCGAAATCACCCAGGCTGAGCACGACGTGCTCGCGGCCGGAGGCTTCATCGAGAAAACCATGCATGGTGAATTGCGCAAAGGGTGTTGGCAGCTTGGAAGCGGCAACAAAAACGACAGGCACCGGTGTGCTCCTGATCTAGTACTGGAGATTCGCAGAGGCGGGCATTGTAACAGCACGATCCGACAGACGCTTAGGCTGAATTATCAACCATTACCATCGAAAAGTTTGATCACGGCTTTGGTGGCTTGCCGCTCTCGTCGAAGGGATAGGGCTGCTTCCACCGTTCGAAAATCGGCTTCAATTGGCCGCTTTTCACCAGCACGTCCATGCGCCGGTCGAACAGTGCACGCAAGGCACGTCCGTTTTCGGTGTCGGCAAAGCCCAGGTACAGCGGCAGGTTGATCAGCGCAGAGAGCTTGAACTGCTGGGGGTCGTCGGCCTTGGCGAGTACATCCTGGATTTCCATCAACGCATCGATATAAAAATCGGCACGGTCGTGGACCAGCATCGGCAGGATCCCCACGGAGCGGTGGATTTCATTGAAGCGCCGGATGTTCGGCAGGTAATTGTTGTATTCGTACCCGCGCATCCACACCAGCCGGTAATTACCCACCGTGGCCAACGTGGGAGAGGGCTTTGACGCCAGGCCCAACGCATAGATGTGATCGACGTCGTAGTGCCAATTGGGGTAGAGCACCCCCTCGGATTCGTCGCGATAGGCACCGACCTGCACGTCGACTTCGCCACGCTGCACCAGGCCGATCGAACGGGTGTAAGGCACGCTGCGGGTTTCCAGCTTGACGCCTTCGGGTTCGAACACCTCGCGCAGGATATCCCAGGCCATGCCCTGGCCATCCGCCTGGGTGTAGTCGGCCCACTCCTCGCTGGCCGCGCGGATCTTGCCGGGCAACGGCGCCGACTCGGCCACGCGAACACCGAGCAACGCCCCGAGACACAACAACAGCAACAGTGTGCGGCTTACGCCCATGCCTGGTTCCCTCAGGTAAAACACCACACCAACCCTTGCATTGCCAGCCAGGCGAACACGCCGGCCAATACGTCGTCGAGCATGATGCCTACCCCGCCGTGTACATGCCGATCGATCCAGCGGATCGGCCACGGCTTGAGGATATCGAAGAAGCGGAACACCAGGAAACCCGTCAACAACCAATACCAGCCTTCCGGTACCAGCCACAGGGTAATCCACATGCCGACCATCTCGTCCCAGACGATGCCTTCATGGTCGTGCACCCGCAAATCATCCGCCACTTTGCCGCACAGCCAGAAGCCGAACAGCATGGTGATGCCGAGCATCAGCCAGTAGCCCCAATCCGGCAACATCTGCCACAACGGTATGAAGGGTAGCGCAACCAGCGAGCCCCATGTGCCTGGCGCTTTGGGCAACGTGCCCGAACCGAAGCCAAACGCCATGAAATGCCAGGGATTGCGCCAGACCGAGGGCGGAACGAATTCTGCCGGAACCTGGTTGGGATGATCTGTCACGGTGTCTCCCGAAAATGTTGATAGCCCCGGATTGGCGGGGTGATGTCCTGTCCAAGACTGTCGACCAGCATGACGCCCTGCCCCGCCGTGACACTGCCGACCACATGAATCGGCCAGCCTTCGGCGAGAAGTGCCGACAATCGGACCGGCGGCAGGGTGAACAGCAACACATAGTCGTCGCCGCCACTCAGGGCGGCGTGTTGTGCCTGCTTGAGACCAAACGCCAACAGAGCGTTGGACAACGGCAACCGGTCCCGTTCAACCCGTAACGCCACACCGGATGCCAGCGCGATATGCCCGCAGTCCGCCAACAACCCATCGGAAATGTCCATTGCCGCGCTGGCCTTGCCCCGTAGCGCCAGGCCAAGGCCGATCTGCGGTTGTGGCGACCAGTAATGCGCCAGCAGCGGCTCGGCGATAGCAGGCTCAGCGCTGCGCTCGTCGAGAACCAGCGGCAACGCGCCAGCGGCGTTGCCCAGGTCACCGCCGACGCAAAGCAGATCGCCGGGTTGCGCGCCGCTGCGGGTCAGCGCCTGGCCGGACGGCACGCAGCCGAACACGGTCATGGTCAGGCTCAACGGCCCGCGGGTGGTATCGCCCCCCACCAGTGCTACACCACAGGCCTGGGCCATCTGGTTCAAGCCACGGGCATACGCCTGCAGCCAATCGGCGGCCACCGTCGGCAAGGTCAGGGCAAGGGTAAAAGCGAGAGGACTGGCGCCCATGGCGGCCAGGTCGCTGACCGCCACGGCCAGCGAGCGCTGGCCGAGCAGGAACGGGTCGCAAGGGTCTGGAAAATGCACACCGGCCACGAGCGTGTCGGTGGATACCGCGAGCTGTTCCCCGGGAGGAACGGCCAGCAGGGCGCAATCGTCGCCGATTCCGAGCGCAACGCCCTCGCCGCCCTGCGCACACGCAGCGGCAGCGAAGTACTTACGGATCAGCTCGAACTCACCCATGGGATTTCAAGCGCCAATCAGCGCTTGAACGCCTTCACTTCGGCTTCACGCAGACGCGGGGCGAGCTTGTCGAGTACGCCGTTGACGAACTTGTGGCCATCGGTGGAACCGAAGACTTTCGCCAGCTCGATCCCTTCGTTGATCACCACGCGGTAAGGTACGTCGACGCGCTGCATCAGCTCCCAGGTGGACAGGCGCAACACGGCCAGCTCGACCGGGTCCAGTTCATCGATCGTCAGGTCCAGGCAAGGTGCCAGGGCCGTATCGATTTCGGTCTTGTGGGCCGGGACGCCATGCAGGATCTCGCGGAAATACGCGCCATCGACATCGCTGAAATCGTTATCGACGCGAAACTGCGCTTCGATCTCGTTCAGCGACTGCTTGGCCATGTGCCATTGGTACAGGGCCTGGGTCGCGAGCTGACGGGCTTCGCGGCGCTTGACGCTCTTCGAAGGCTTGCCGGCGTCGGCCGGTTTTGGCTCGCGCGGATTGAAACGATCGCTTTCGTCGCTAATCACTTGGCCTCCAACTGCGCCAGCAGGCTGACCATTTCCAGGGCGGACAGGGCAGCTTCGGCACCTTTGTTACCGGCCTTGGTGCCGGAACGTTCGATGGCTTGTTCGATGGAATCAACGGTCAGCACGCCGAAGGCAACCGGTACGCCGAATTCCATGGACACCTGGGCCAGGCCCTTGGTGCATTCGCCAGCCACGTATTCGAAGTGTGGAGTACCGCCACGAATGACCGCGCCGAGGGCGATGATCGCCGCAAACTCGCCCTTTTGAGCGACTTTCTGCGCTACCAGCGGAATTTCGAAGGCGCCAGGGGCACGGATGATGGTGATGTCGCCTTCGCTCACGCCATGGCGAACCAGGGCATCGACCGCACCGTCGACCAGGCTCTCAACCACAAAGCTGTTGAAACGGCCGACTACCAGCGCGTAGCGGCCCTTGGGGGCGATGAAGGTACCTTCGATGGTCTTCAGGGTCATTCGTCAGTTCTCTTAAAGAGCCGGAGCACGTTCTATACGTACTCCTCAGTGATATTAGTCTCGAATACAGCGCCGTGGATCCGTCATCTCGTTCACTTGCACGTCTTCTGTGGCGAGGGAGCTTGCTCCCGCTTGGGTGCGCAGCGCCCATAATAGGGCCGCTGCGCAGCACCCCCAAGAAGGGCCGCTACGCAGCCCAGCGGGAGCAAGCTCCCTCGCCACAGATGAATCTAACAAGCCGCAAGTGAACAATAATGCCGGAATCCGCAGGCCATTATTCGGAGGGCACGTATTCTACAACTTCCAGATCGAAACCGGATATCGCATTAAATTTCATCGGTGCGCTCATCAGGCGCATTTTGCGTACGCCCAGGTCGCGCAGGATCTGCGAACCGGCACCGACGATGCTGTAGGTGGTCGGTTTTTTCACCGGTTGATGTTCGGTGGTTTCGCGAATGTGCGCCAGCAGCACGTCGCCATCGAGCGGGTGCCCGAGCAACAGCACCACGCCGCTGCCGGCCTCGGCCACCGCGGCCATGGCCGCGCGCAGGCTCCAGCGGCCCGGCTGCTTGACCATCAGCAGGTCACGCAGTGGGTCCATGTTGTGCACGCGAACCAGAGTCGGTTCTTCGGCGCACACGGTCCCCAGGGTCAGCGCCATGTGCACGTCGCCTTCCACCGAATCGCGGTAGGTCACGAGGTTGAACTGGCCCAGTTCGCTGTCCAGCGGCTGCTCGGCAATCCGCTGAACGGTACGCTCGTGGATCATCCGGTAGTGGATCAGATCGGCAATGGTGCCGATCTTGATGTCGTGCTCGGCAGCGAAAGCCTCAAGCTCGGCGCGACGGGACATGGTGCCATCGTCGTTCATCACTTCGCAGATGACGCCGGCGGGCTCGAAACCGGCCATACGCGCGAGGTCGCACGCCGCTTCGGTGTGGCCGGCGCGGGCCAGGGTGCCGCCGGCCTGGGCCATCAGCGGGAAGATGTGGCCAGGGCTGACGATGTCTTCGGCCCTGGCGTCGGCGGCCGCAGCGGCCTGCACGGTACGCGCCCGGTCCGCGGCGGAGATACCGGTGGTCACGCCCTCGGCGGCCTCGATGGACACGGTGAACTTGGTGCCGAACCCGGAACCGTTGCGTGGCGCCATCAACGGCAGCTTCAGCAGCTCGCAGCGCTCGCGGGTCATCGGCATGCAGATCAGGCCACGGGCGTGCTTGGCCATGAAGTTGATGTGTTCGGCCTTGCAGCATTCGGCGGCCATGATCAGGTCGCCTTCGTTCTCGCGGTCTTCGTCATCCATGAGGATGACCATCTTGCCTTGGCGGATGTCTTCAACCAGTTCTTCGATGCTATTGAGCGCCACGCGGCACCCCCTTGGGTCAGGATTTGAGGTAGCCGTTGGCGGCCAGAAAGCTTTCAGTGATGTTACCGGCCGCAGGTTCGGCAGCCTTGTCGCCCAGCAGCAGGCGCTCCAGGTAACGGGCCAGCAGGTCGACCTCCAGGTTGACCCGGCGACCAGGCCGGTACGAGGCCATGATGGTTTCGCTCAGCGTGTGCGGGATGATCGTCAGCAGGAATTCGGCGCCATCCACCGCGTTGACGGTCAGGCTGGTGCCGTCGACCGTGATCGAGCCCTTGTGGGCGATGTACTTGGCGAGTTCTTTCGGAGCGCGGATACGAAACTCCACGGCCCGGGCGTTATCGGTACGCGACACCACTTCACCGACGCCATCGACATGACCGCTGACCAGGTGCCCGCCCAGGCGGGTAGTCGGGGTCAGGGCTTTTTCCAGGTTGACCGGGCTACCGCTCTTGAGGTCGTTCATCGCGGTGCAGTCGAGGGTTTCCCGGCTGACGTCCGCCAGGAAACCATTGCCCGGCAGTTCCACGGCGGTCAGGCAGACGCCGTTCACGGCGATGCTGTCGCCCAGCTTGACGTCGCTCAGGTCGAGCTTGCCGGTTTCGACGTGGACCCGCACATCGCCGCCTTTTGGGGTGAGTGCACGGATGCTGCCGATGGATTCGATGATGCCGGTAAACATGGAGTCCTCCTCGAGAACGGACCGTCGCTTGCGCGAAAGCCGGGAATTATACGCTGGCCTGCGGAGCGGGGACGGCGATGACTCGCCAGTCATCGCCCACGGCGCGAATGTCGGTGATTTGAAGCTGCGGCGCGTCTTTCATCTGCGCCAGCGGCCAATCGAGCAATGGCCGCGCCGTGGATCCGAGGAACTTGCCGGCGATGAAAATCTGGAATTCATCGACCAACCCCTGCCGGGCGAAAGCACCCGCCAGCCGCGGGCCGGCTTCCACCAGCACTTCATTGACGCCACGGGCCGCCAGCTCCAGCAGCAGGCGATGCAGATCGACCTGGCCATCTTCCCCGGCGACGATCATGCATTCCGGGCCGTTGGCGTACTGTTCCTCAACCGCCATGCAGGTAGCGACAAGCGCCGGGCCGGCTCTGAAGAATGGCGCATCCAGCGGCACCCGCAGACGACCGTCCACCAGCACCCGCAGCGCCGGACGGCTCATGGCCAACGCGGTCTGCTCGGCGTCCAGCCCAAGCTCATCGGCACGCACGGTCAGCCGGGCGTTGTCCGCCAGCACCGTATCGGCGCCGGTCAGCACCACGCTGGCCTGGGCGCGCAGGCGTTGCACCGCTGAGCGAGCGGCCGGGCCGGTGATCCATTGGCTCTCGCCGCTTTCCATGGCGGTGCGGCCATCCAGGCTCATGGCAAGCTTGACCCGCACGAACGGCAGGCCGTGCTCCATGCGCTTGAGAAAACCTTCGTTGAGCTTGCGCGCTTCGCCTTCGAGCACGCCGCTTTGTGTGGCGATGCCGGCCTGGGCGAGACGTTGCAGGCCGCGCCCGGCGACTTCCGGATTGGGGTCTTGCATTGCCGCGACCACCCGCGCCACGCCGGCATTGACCAGCGCATCGGCGCAGGGCGGCGTGCGCCCATGGTGGCTGCAAGGTTCGAGGGTCACGTAGGCCGTCGCGCCCCGGGCTTTGTCAGCGGCGGCGCGCAGGGCATGGACTTCGGCATGGGGTTCACCGGCGCGGATGTGCCAGCCTTCGCCGACCACCAGCCCGTCGCGCACGATCACGCAACCGACCCGGGGGTTGGGGTGGGTGCTGTAGTGACCGCGCCGCGCCAGTTCCAGGGCGCGGGCCATGTAGTGGGCGTCGAGGACGGCCTGCTGCGCCGCGCCGGTCATTCTTTCACCGGTTCGCGGGCCAGGCGGTCGATTTCCTCGCGGAACTCGTTGAGGTCCTGGAAACGCCGGTACACCGAGGCGAAGCGGATATAGGCCACCTCATCGAGCTTTTGCAGTTCGGCCATGACCAACTCGCCGACGACGAGGGACTTGACCTCACGCTCGCCGGTGGCGCGCAGCTTGTGCTTGATGTGCACCAGCGCCGCTTCCAGGCGCTCGACGCTCACCGGGCGTTTTTCCAGGGCGCGCTGCATGCCGGCGCGCAGTTTTTCTTCATCGAACGGCTGGCGGCTGCCGTCGGTCTTGATCAGGCGCGGCAACACCAGTTCAGCGGTCTCGAACGTCGTGAAACGCTCGCCGCAGGCCAGGCATTCGCGGCGGCGGCGGACCTGTTCGCCCTCGGCGACCAGTCGCGAGTCGATGACTTTGGTGTCGTTGGCACCGCAGAAGGGACAGTGCATGGTGGCAGGCAACAAAAAAAGGGAGGGCCATGGTAGCGCATCCCACTGGCAAGACAAGCCATAGGGTTTACGGTATACAGACGGGCTTATTGTAAGACCCACGGAATTCACCTTGCTGGAGCCACCCATGCCGCTACGATCGCTCGTTTTGCTCAGTCTCTTCAGCCTGCTGATGGCGTGCAGCAGCGACGCCCCCAAGCCCGCTGCCCCCGCCTCGGCCCCAGCGCCGAAACAGGCCCAGGAAAAGGCCCGGCAGGCCACCGAGCTTGGCCCGCTGCCGGCCCATCAGCGCGAATTGAGCGGCACCCTGCAAGGCGTACCGGCCGGCGCCGAAGTCGAACTGGCGCTACTGGTGATCGATGACAAGGACCGCCCGCAACAACTGCTCGCCAGCTCCAGTCTGATCGGCACCAACCAGGCGCTGCCCTTTCGCCTGCGCTTCAATCCGGAAGCGTTCCCGGTCGGCGCCCGTGTCGAGTTGCGCGGCCGCGCCAGCCAGTCCGGCCAACTGATCCTGCATCTGCCGGAACAACGCATCACGCAACCGACCACCCAGGCGCTGGGCGTCCTGCAATTCGTCAAAGCTCCATGAAGGCACCGCAGCACCTGCAAGGTGCCTTGGTCGAGCTGCTGGGCGATGCGCGCCTGGTGTCCTGTGCGCTACCCGGCACCGACCTGGCGTTGTGGCTGATCGACGGCGAGAACATGGACCGCGCCTTCAGCCCGGAGGAAACCCGCCGCATCCTCCACGAACCGCCTTACTGGAGTTTCTGCTGGGCCAGCGGCCTGGCGCTGGCCCGCTACCTGGCCGAACACCCGCAGTGGGTCGAGGGCAAGCGGGTACTGGATTTCGGCGCCGGCTCCGGCGTGGCGGGTATCGCGGCGATCAAGGCCGGGGCGCGCGAAGTGGTGGCCTGCGACCTGGATCCGTTGGCGCTTGCCGCGTCAAGGGCCAACGCCGCGCTTAACGGCGTAGAACTGAATTATTCAGCGGACTTTTTCGCCGAAGCCGATCGCTTCGACCTGATCCTGGTCGCCGATGTGCTTTATGACCGGGCCAACCTGCCGTTGCTCGACCAGTTCCTCAGCCGTGGCCGCGAGGCGCTGGTGGCGGACTCCCGGGTGCGCGATTTCCAGCATCCGCTGTATCGCCGTATTGAGATGTTCGAGGCCATGACCTTGCCGGACCTGGCCGAGCCGGAGGAGTTTCGGCATGTGAGCCTGTACCACGCGCGGCGTTGGCCCTAAAAGCATCGCGAGCAAGCTCGCTCCCACAGGGTTGCATGATCACTTGAGATCCCTTGTGGGAGCGAGCTTGCTCGCGATGGGGCCCTGCCAATCAATACACCTCTCAAAGCCACCCGGCTTTCAGCCATCCCCCACCAAGCCGTATAGTTGCCCCATTCAAGCGTTCTACGAGACTTCCCATGACCCAGGACACGCCCTACATCTTCGACGCCACCACTGCCGATTTCGACCAGTCGGTAATCGCCAACTCCTTCCACAAACCGGTGCTGGTGGATTTCTGGGCCGAGTGGTGTGCGCCGTGCAAGGCGCTGATGCCGATGCTGCAAGGCATCGCCGAGAGCTACCAGGGTGAACTGCTGCTGGCCAAGGTCAACTGCGACATCGAGCAGGACATCGTCGCCCGCTTCGGCATTCGCAGCCTGCCCACCGTTGTGCTGTTCAAGGACGGCCAGCCGGTCGACGGCTTTGCCGGTGCCCAGCCGGAATCGGCGGTGCGGGCGATGCTCGAACCCCATGTGCAGATGCCGCCGCCAGCCGCCGCCGATCCGCTGGAACAAGCCCAGGCGCTGTTCGACGACGGTCGTTTCGCCGACGCCGAAGCCCTGCTCAAGGCACTGCTGGTGGAAGACAACAGCAACGCCAAGGCGCTGATCCTCTATGCCCGCTGCCTGACCGAGCGCGGCGAGCTGGACGAAGCGCAGACAGTTCTGGATGCCGTGAAAAGTGACGAACACAAGGCCGCCCTGGCCGGTGCCAAGGCGCAGATCCAGTTCCTCGGCCTGGCCAAGGACCTGCCGGACGCCGCCGACCTGAAGGCGCGCCTGGCGAAAGACCCACAAGATGATGAAGCGGTGTATCAACTGGCGATCCAGCAACTGGCGCGCCAGCAGTACGAACCCGCCCTCGATGCGCTGCTCAAGCTGTTCATCCGCAATCGCAGCTACAGCGAAGGCCTGCCACACAAGACCTTGCTCCAAGTGTTCGAGCTGCTGGGCAATGATCACCCGCTGGTGACGACCTATCGCCGCAAGCTGTTCGCCGCGCTTTACTGACCGACCCAGCTGTAGAGCGGCGTATCCCCGCCGCTCAGGACCTTGACCTCGGCGCTGTGGCGCAGACGCACCAACAGCCGCTTGCCGGACGAAGCGCTGCCGGTCAGGCCTTCCAACTGCTCCAACAAGTCCGGGCCGGTCAATTGCCCGGCCTTGCGCAGCAACTCCTTGGCGATCTGCCATTGGGCATCGTCCTGACTCGCCGGCCTGGCCGGCGGTGTCGTCGCAACCTCGGACTTGGCCACCTGCAACTGCGCGCCGAGCTGCGCCCAGTCGCCTTCATCCATCTCGATCGTCAAGTCCACCGGCCACTCGCCGACGGTTCCGCGTATCCGCAACATCACCGTGCTCCTGAAGATTTCATCTACGCATGCTCCCATGGGCCTTGCGCGACGCCAAGCAGACGGTCAAACTCTGCGCACTTTCGTTATAAGATTGCATAACCTTTTCGGAGACTCGTCATGCGTCGTCTGCTTCTCGCTTTGCCGTTCGCCCTGCTGCCGTTGGCTGTCGCTCACGCGGCCGTCGAGCATGATCACGACCATGAGCACGGTAGCCTCGGCGCCCATGAACACGGCGTCGCTCGGCTGAACGCCGCGCTGGACGGCCAGACCCTGGAACTGGAGCTGGAGAGCCCGGCGATGAACCTGGTCGGCTTCGAACACGCCGCCACCAGCGATGCCGACAAGGCCAAGGTCGCCGCCGTGCGGGCGCAGCTGGAAAAACCCCTGGCGCTGTTCAACCTGCCGGCCGCGGCCAAGTGCACCGTGGCCCAGCAGGAGCTGGAGAGCCCGCTTTTCGGCGATGAGCCGGACCATGAAGACCACGATGAAGACGGCGACGAGCATCACGACGAGCACAGCGAGATCCATGCCCACTACCAGTTCACCTGCGCGGTTCCGGGCACCTTGAAGAACCTGGACCTGGCGACCCTGTTCAAAACCTTCCCGGCCACCCAGAAAATTCAGGTACAACTGATCAGCCCGAGCGGTCAGCAAGGTGTTGAAGTGACGGCAAAGGCGCCGGCACTGAAATTCTAAGCACACGAAAACCTATTGTGGGAGCGAGCTTGCTCGCGATGAGGCCAGCACATCCAACAAAGATGTTGCCTGACATATCGCTATCGCGAGCAAGCTCGCTCCCACAGGTGCCTCCATTACCCTTGAAATCGGCAACATGACCCAAGCACTCATCGAACTGTCCGACCTGGGCTTCAGCTGGCCCGGGCATCCGCTCTTGCTGGATATACCGGCGTTTCGCCTGGAGGCCGGTGAAACCCTGTTCCTCAAGGGCCCCAGCGGCAGCGGCAAGACCACCTTGCTGGGGCTGCTGGGCGGTGTGCAGACACCGGATCGCGGCAGCATCCGCCTGCTCGGCCAGGAGCTCAGCGAACTGGGCGCCGGCCGCCGCGACCGCTTTCGCGTGGACCATACCGGCTACATTTTCCAGCAGTTCAACCTGCTGCCATTTCTCTCGGTGCGCGAAAACGTCGAGCTGCCCTGCCATTTCTCGATATTACGCGCGCAACGGGCGAAGCAACGCCATGGCAGCGTCGATCAAGCCGCCGCCACGCTGCTGGCTCACCTCGGGCTGAGCGATTCGAGCCTGCTGGATCGCCGCGCCGACTCATTGTCCATCGGCCAGCAACAACGGGTCGCCGCCGCCCGCGCGCTGATCGGCCAACCGGAACTGGTGATTGCCGACGAGCCGACCTCGGCGCTGGATTACGACGCCCGGGAAAACTTCCTGCGGCTGCTTTTCGCCGAATGCCGCGAAGCCGGTTCGAGCCTGCTGTTTGTCAGCCACGACCAGAGCCTGGCGCCGCTGTTCGATCGCCACCTCTCGCTGGCCGATCTCAATCGCGCCGCCACGCCACTCGAGGTCTGAGATGTATTTGTTCCGTCTAGCCATGGCCAGCCTGGCGAACCGCCGCTTCACGGCGATCCTCACCGCTTTTGCCATTGCCCTTTCCGTTTGCCTGCTGCTGGCCGTGGAGCGCGTGCGTACCGAGGCGCGGGCCAGTTTCGCCAGCACCATCAGCGGCACCGACCTGATTGTCGGCGCTCGCTCCGGCTCGGTGAACCTGCTGTTGTACTCGGTGTTTCGCATCGGCAACGCCACCAATAACATTCGCTGGGACAGCTTCGAGCAGTTCGCCAGCAACCCGAAAGTGAAATGGGCGATCCCCATGTCCCTTGGCGATTCCCATCGCGGTTATCGAGTGATGGGCACCACCGAGGCCTACTTCGAGCATTACCAGTACGGTCGCCGGCAGCATCTGGAACTGGCAGACGGCCGGGCATTCGCCAGCGATCCGTTCGAAGTGGTGCTCGGCGCGGAAGTGGCCGAGGCGCTGCATTACAAACTCGGGGAAAAGCTGGTGTTGGCCCACGGCGTGGCGGCCATCAGCCTGGTCAAGCATGACGACAAACCGTTCACCGTGGTCGGGATTCTCAAGCGCACCGGCACGCCGGTGGACCGTACGCTGCACATCAGCCTCGGCGGCATGGAGGCGATCCATGTCGACTGGAAAAATGGCGTACCGGCCCAGGGCAACGGCCGTATCAGCGCCGACCAGGCCCGCAACATGGACCTTACGCCCAAGGCGATCACCGCGTTCATGCTGGGCCTCAACAGCAAGATTTCCACCTTTGCGCTGCAACGGGAAATCAACGAATTCCGTGGCGAGCCGCTGCTGGCGATCCTGCCCGGTGTGGCGCTGCAAGAGTTGTGGAGCCTGATGGGCACGGCGGAAAAGGCCTTGTTCGTGATTTCACTGTTCGTGGTGCTGACCGGCTTGATCGGCATGCTCACGGCGATCCTCACCAGCCTCAACGAGCGCCGCCGGGAAATGGCAATCCTGCGCTCGGTGGGCGCGCGGCCGTGGCACATTGCGACGCTGCTGGTGCTCGAAGCCTTTGCGCTGGCCTTGGCCGGAGTCACCGCCGGGCTGGCCTTGCTGTACATCGGCATCGCCGTCGCCCAGGGTTACGTGCAGTCGGCCTACGGCCTGTATCTGCCCCTGGGCTGGCCGAGCGAGTATGAATGGACGCTGCTGGCTGGCATTCTGGTCGCCGCCCTGCTGATGGGCAGCGTGCCGGCCTGGCGCGCCTATCGCCAGTCGCTGGCCGATGGCCTGTCGATCCGTTTATGAGGACGTTGAAAATGCCCCGCGCCCTGCTTGCGCTGTTGATGCTGGTCAGCCTGCCATTGTGGGCGGCCGAGCCGAGAGACCTGGCCTGGTCGGAAATGATCCCGCCGGACGCGCCGCCGGAAGTGCCGAACATGACGCCCCTGCATGACCTGTCGAAAATGAGCGACGCCCTGGCCGCCGAATCCGCGCCGGCGGCCCGGCAGGACATGCCCAACGCCCCGGTGGTCAAGGCCCTGGACGGCCAGCAGATTCGCTTGCCGGGTTATATCGTGCCGCTGGAAGTCAGCGAGGAAGGCCGCACGACGGATTTCCTGCTGGTGCCGTATTTCGGCGCCTGCATCCACGTGCCGCCTCCGCCGTCGAACCAGATCGTGCACGTGAAAAGCGAAGTCGGGGTCAAGCTCGACGAGCTTTATCAACCGTACTGGGTGGAAGGGCCGATGCAGGTCAAGCCATCCACCAGTGAACTGGCCGATGCCGGGTATCAGATGGAGGCGCAGAAGATTTATGTGTATGAGCTGCCGGAGTGAGGCTGGTAGTGATGTGTTGTTCATGAGATAGCTATCGCGAGCAAGCTCGCTCCCACAGTGGATCGGCTGTGAACACAGATCCTGTGCCCGCCGCAGAACCACTGTGGGAGCGAGCTTGCTCGCGATGGCGCCCTCAAGTGTTTCATCACACTTTCATTGAGCTGAGTCAAAAGACCGCTCCAGACGGCTTCGTAACATGGGACATCCTTTTTGAATGTTCTCCGGAGCCCCCATGCAAAAGTCTCTGCTCAGCGCTTCCCTCGTCGCCCTCGCGCTCGCGGCACCACTCGCCCAGGCCCATACCGCCGGCGATATCATCGTTCGCGCCGGCGCCATCACCGTCAATCCGGATGCCGACAGCTCCAGCGTCAAGGTCGACCGTGGCCCGCTGGCCGGTGCCGACCTGGGCGGCAAGGCGACCATGAGCAGCGACACTCAGTTGGGCCTGAACTTCGCCTACATGCTCACCGACAATTGGGGGATCGAGCTGCTGGCGGCCTCGCCATTCGAGCACGACGTGAAAATCAAAGGCACCGCCCTGGGCGCGGCCAATGGCAAGCTCGGCACACTCAAGCACTTGCCGCCGACCCTGAGCCTGGTCTACTACCCGCTCGACGCCAAGTCGGCCTTCCAGCCTTACGTCGGTGCCGGCATCAACTACACCTGGATCTATGACGAACACGTCGGCAGCGACGCCAGCGCCAACGGTTTCAGCAACTTCCGGGCGAGCAACAGCTGGGGCATGGCGTGGCAAGTCGGCGCCGACTACATGCTGACGGACAACATCATGATCAACGGCCAGGTCCGCTACATCGACATCGACACCACCGCCTATGTCGACAACAACGCGGTGGCCGGCGGAACGCGGGCCAAGGTTGACGTGGACGTGGATCCATTCGTCTACATGGTGGGGTTGGGTTACAAGTTCTGAGCCGAACCTGAAGGAACGAAAGCCCCTGTGGGAGCGAGCTTGCTCGCGATGACGGTGGATCAGTCGGCAATAATGTTGACTGACCCACCGCTATCGCGAGCAAGCTCGCTCCCACAGTTTTTTGGCTGGTGAAACTCAGCGCCCGAGCAGCCGCGCCAGGCCCACGCTCATCGGCGTTTGCACCGGCAAGTCGAAACGCTCCAGCAACCGCCGGTTATCAGCCCGCGAATGGCGAATGTCGCCGGAGCGCGCCGGGCCGTAGCTGATCGCGGGCAAATCCCCGACCACGTCGGCCAAGGCCTGGAGCATCTGCTTGAGCGTGGTGGCCTGGTTCCAGCCGACATTCACCGCGCCCGCTTGCACTTCAGGTTTCTCGATGGCCTGCACCAGCACCTGTACCAGGTCTTCCACGTAGACGAAATCCCGGGTCTGCTCGCCGTCGCCGAACACGCTGATCGGCAAGCCTTTCTGGGCCCGCTCGCTGAAAATGCTGATGACCCCCGAGTACGGCGAGGACGGATCCTGGCGTGGACCGTAGATGTTGAAGAAGCGGAACACCACCGGCTCGAGATCGTGCTGGCGCCGGTAGAAGTCGAGGTAGAACTCGCTCGCCAGCTTGTCCGAAGCGTAGGGCGTAAGCGGAGCCTTGGAGGTGTCTTCGTCGATGGACTGGCCTTCGCCATTGTTGCCATAGACCGCGGCGCTGGAAGCGAACAGCACCCGTTTCACGCCCGCCTGGCGCATGGCCTCGCAGACATTCAGGGTGCCGATGAAATTGCTCTGGTGGGTACGTACCGGGTCGTCCACCGAGGCTTGCACCGAGGCCACCGCCGCCAGGTGCGCCACCGCGCTGCACCCGGCCATGGCCCGGGCGACCAGCGCCGCATCGGCGACGTCGCCTTCGATCAGTTCGACTGCCGGGTTGTCCAGCGGCAGGTTGCTGCGCTTGCCGGTGGACAAGTCATCGAGAATGCGCACCGAATGGCCGTTGGCGAGCAACGCGTCGGTCAAGTGCGAACCGATGAAACCGGCGCCGCCGGTGATTAAAACAGGGCCTTTAGCCATGGCGATAAAACCTATCCAGTAAGCCCGGGAGTGCGGCGCGCCAGGCGCGTGGCTTGATCCCGAAAGTGTGCAGAATTTTCTTGCAGGCCAGCACCGCGTGCTGCGGTTCTTCGGCGGCGTCCGGCCGCGCGGCATGGGCCTGCGGGGTGGGTGACTCGATGGCCAGCGGGTGCAGGGCGCGGGCTTCGGTAAGAATTGCCTGGCCCAGCGCCAGCGGCGTAGTCGCCTCGTGTCCGGCGTAATGGTACGTGCCCCACAGCGGCGCCGCGCAATCGAGTTGCTTGAGCACCGAAATGATCACCCGCGCCGCATCGTCAACCGGTGTCGGATTACCCCGGCGGTCGTCGGCCAGCAGCAGCTCTTCGGGCTGCTCGGCCCGGGCCAGGAACCGTCCGAGGATGCCATCGGCGCTGTCGTCCAGCAGCCAGCCAAAACGCAGCAGCACATGCTGCGGACAGGTGGCGCGCACGCTTTGCTCGATGCGCCACAGTGCCTGGCCACGCAAGCCCAGGGGCACCGGCTCGTCTTTTTCGCTGTAGGCGGTGGCGCGCGAGCCGTCGAATACACGGTAACTCGATGGTTGCACCAGGACGATGTTGTGATGCTGGCACAGTTCGGCCAGGCGCTCGACCGCCCGCTCCTGGCTCGCCAGGCGCTGCTCGCTGACGGTCTCGGCCTGGAACCAGTCGAAGTAGTACGCCAGGTTGATCAAGGCGTCCGGCCGGGTGTCGTCGAGCAACTGCGTCAGGCTCGCGGCATCCCAGCCATCTTCGGGTGGGCGGGGGGCAAGAAAACCGATGTCTTCTTCTGCACCGAGGCGAATCAGCGCCTGCCCAAGGGCATTTCCGCCGCCCAGTAACATAAGGCGCATTCGCATAAAGTCAGCAGGCCCAGTCTGTTGGCACAAGATTTTTGGTCGACAACGCCCGTGGGCGTGGTCGGAATCGTTGCATTTTGCGGGTTTAGTGCGCAACCGTCATCCGTAATGTGCAGATCGTGGCTTTGCGCAGGCCTTGAGGCCGCCATCGCGAGCAAGCTCGCTCCCACATGATTGCATGCACAGTCGAGATCCCCTGTGGGAGCGAGCTTGCTCGCGATGGGGCCTGAACAGGCAATAGAGATCCCGGACGGTACTTGCATCCTACCCACCCCACCCGCCTAAACTGCCCCTCATGAATCTGCCCCTTCCAGCCGACCACGCCATGGCAGGCTTTCACCCCGCCGTTCGCGCCTGGTTCAGCCAGACATTCCCGGCGGTCACCGCCGCCCAGGCCCGGGCGTGGCCGTTGATCAGCCAACGACGTTCGGTGCTGGTCGCGGCGCCCACCGGCTCGGGCAAGACCTTGACGGCGTTTCTCGCGGTGCTCGATGACCTGGTGCATCGCGGCCTGGAGCAAGGCGGTCTACCGGACCAGACCCTGGTGGTCTACGTCTCGCCGCTCAAGGCGTTGAGCAACGATATCCGCATCAATCTGCAAAATCCCCTGGCCGGCATCACCGAGCAGTTGCAACGAATGGGCTTGCCGCCGTTGCCCATCACCACGGCGGTGCGTACCGGCGACACACCGCAAAAAGATCGCACGGCGATGCGCAAGACCGCGCCGCACATCCTGGTGACCACGCCCGAATCGCTCTACGTGCTGCTCGGTTCCGATTCCGGCCGGCAGATGCTCGCCAGCACGCGCACGGTAATCATTGATGAAATCCACGCCATCGCCGCGAGCAAACGCGGCAGCCACCTGGCCTTGAGCCTGGAGCGACTGCAAGCGCTGTGCGCCGAGCCGCTGGTGCGCATCGGCCTGTCCGCCACGCAAAAACCCATCGAAGCGGTGTCGCGCTTTCTCGTCGGCCAGGGACGCACCTGTGAAATCGTCGACATCGGCCACGCCCGCCCACGGGACCTGGACATCGAAGTGCCGCCCGTGCCGCTTTCGGCGGTGATGGCCAACGATGTCTGGGAACTGGTCTACAACCGGCTCGCCGAACTGGCCCGGCAACACCGGACCACCCTGGTGTTCGTCAATACCCGGCGCCTGGCCGAGCGCCTGAGCCGGCATTTGAGCGAGCGCCTGGGCAAGGAGGCGGTGGCGGCCCATCACGGCAGCCTGGCCAAGGAGTTTCGCCTCGACGCCGAACAACGCCTCAAGCGCGGCGAACTGCAGGTATTGATCGCCACTGCGTCCCTGGAGCTGGGCATCGATATCGGCGATGTCGACCTGGTCTGCCAGATCGCCTCGCCCCGTTCGATCTCGGCGTTCCTGCAAAGGGTCGGACGCTCCGGCCACCAGGTCGGCGGCACGCCAAAGGGGCGTCTGTTTGCCACCACTCGCGATGACCTGATCGAGTGCGTCGCCCTGCTCGACTGCGTGCGCCGTGGCGAGCTGGACATCCTGCACATCCCCGAGGCGCCGCTGGATGTACTGGCGCAGCAGATCGTCGCCGAGGTCAGTTGCCAGGAATGGCACGAACAGGCATTGCTGGAGATGTTCCGCCGTGCCTCGCCCTACGCCGAACTCGACGAAGGCCATTACCAGGCGCTGTTGCAGATGCTCGCCGAGGGCGTCAATGGCCGCCAGGGTGTGCGCAGCGCGTACCTGCATCGCGACGCGGTCAGTCGGACCTTGCGCGGGCGCCGAGGCAGCAAGCTCACCGCCGTGACCAGCGGCGGCACGATTCCGGACAACGCCGACTACAGCGTGCTGCTCGAACCCCAGGGCCTGAACATCGGGAGCGTCAACGAAGACTTCGCGGTCGAGAGCATTGCCGGCGACGTGTTCCAGCTGGGCAATACCTCGTACCGGATCATCCGCGTTGAAAGTGGCCGCGTGCGGGTCGAGGACGCCCAGGGCCAACCGCCGACCATCCCGTTCTGGCTCGGCGAAGCCCCGGGGCGCAGCGCCGAGTTGTCCCAGGCCGTGGCCCGCCTGCAAGCCCACCTGGATGAATTGCTCGGCGCCACACCGGGCAATCTGCAACCGGCCCTCGACTGGCTGACCGGGACCCTGCAACTGAACCTCGCCAGCGCCGAGCAACTGCTCGATTACCTCGCTCCGGCGCGCCTGGCCTTCGGCGCCCTGCCGTCCCAGGACACGCTGCTGATGGAGCGCTTTTTCGACGAATCCGGCGGTACGCAACTGATCATCCACACGCCGTTCGGCAGCCGCATCAACCGCGCCTGGGGCCTGGCCCTGCGCAAGCGTTTTTGCCGCACGTTCAATTTCGAATTGCAGGCCGCCGCCAGCGAAGACGCCATCGTGCTCTCGTTATCCACCAGCCACAGCTTCGAGCTGGACGAGGTCTGGCGTTACCTCAACAGCCACAGCGCCGAACAGATCCTGATCCAGGCGGTGCTGGATGCGCCGTTGTTCGGGGTGCGCTGGCGCTGGAACGCCGGCGTGGCCCTGGCGTTGCCGCGTTACGCCGGTGGGCGCAAGGTCGCGCCGCAGATCCAGCGCATGAAGAGCGAAGACCTGATCGCCAGCGTTTTTCCCGACCAGATCGCGTGCCTGGAAAATCTCGCCGGCGAGCGAGAGATTCCCGACCACCCGCTGGTGGAACAGACTCTCGACGATTGCCTGCACGAAGCCATGGACAGCGAAGGCTGGCTGGCCCTGTTGCGACGCATGGAAGCGGGCGAGATCCGCCTGGTCAGCCGCGACCTGCCGGCGCCCTCGCCCCTGGCGGCGGAAATTCTCAGTGCCCGGCCCTATACCTTTCTCGACGACGCGCCCCTGGAAGAACGCCGCACCCAAGCGGTTATCAATCGCCGCTGGAGCGATCCGCAATCCACCGATGACCTCGGCGCGCTGGACGCCGATGCTATTCAGGCGGTGCGGGAAGAGGCCTGGCCGACGCCGAGCAATATCGATGAAATCCATGAAGCGCTGATGAGCCTGGCGTGCATCGCCGACAGCGAAGCCGACGCCGAGCCGTCGTGGCTGGAGGGCTTGCGGACCCTGGCCGAGCGCGGTCGCGCCAGCCATGTGCGGATCAGCGAGGAGCGTGGTTTGTGGGTACCGCTGGAACGGCTGACGTGCCTGCAAGCAATTTATCCACAGGCCCGATGGCAGCCGCCGCTGACGCCACTGCCGGGGTTTGATGAGCAGTGGGACAGCGACGACGCCGTGGTCGAGGTCCTGCGGGCGCGACTCAGCGCCTTCGGCCCGCAGCCGCTGACGGCGATCGCCTATCCGCTGGGGTTGTCACCCGCGCAAGCGACCCAGGCCCTGGCCCAACTGGAGCAACAAGGGTATGTGCTGCGCGGTCGGTTCACGCCGGGCACCGGGCAGGAAGAATGGTGCGAGCGGCACCTGCTGGCACGGATCCACCGCTACACCGTCAAGCGCCTGCGCCGGGAAATCGAGCCGGTGACGCTGCAGGATTTCATGCGATTTCTCTTCGACTGGCAGCACCTGTCGCCATCCACCCAAGGCCGGGGCAGCGCCGTGCTGCCGTCGATCGTCAGCCAGTTCGAAGGTTATCCGGCGGCCGCCTCGGCCTGGGACAGCGACCTGCTGCCGGCGCGGATCAAGGATTATTCAGCGAGCTGGCTCGACGAACTGTGTCGCAGCGGCAAGTTTGTCTGGACGCGCCTGAGTGCCCGCCAGAAGCTGTCCGCCAGCGCCTTGCGCAGCACGCCGATCGTCTTGCTGCCGCGCCGCCAGGTCGGGCTCTGGAGCAGCCTGGCCGAGCAGACGCCGCTCGACGAGCTGTCGCCGAGGACGCAAAAAGTCCACCAGGCCCTCAGCGAGCACGGCGCATTGTTTTTCGATGAGTTGCTGCACGAGGCGCACCTGCTGCGCAGCGAACTGGAAAGCGCCTTGCAGGAACTGGTGGGCGCCGGGCTGGTGAACGCCGACAGCTTCGCCGGGCTGCGAGCCTTGATCACTCCCGCCAGCAAGCGCCAGGCCCGCAGCAGCCGTCGCGGGCGTGGAGCATTTGTCGGCGGCATGGACGACGCCGGGCGCTGGGCCTTGTTGCGCCGCAGTTCGCCTGCTGCGCAACCGGGTAAGCGGCCAGCGCCGACTGCGCCCGAGACCTTGGAACACATCGCCATGACCCTGCTGCGCCGTTACGGGGTGGTGTTCTGGCGTCTGCTGGAGCGCGAGGCCGATTGGCTGCCGAGCTGGCGCGAGTTGCTGCGCACCTTTCATCGCCTGGAGGCACGCGGCGAGATTCGCGGCGGGCGGTTTGTCAGCGGGCTGGCCGGCGAGCAATTTGCCTTGCCCGAAGCCATTCCCCTGCTGCGCGAAACGCGGCGCCGTCCCAGCGATGGCAGCCTGATCGCGGTGTGCGGGGTGGATCCGCTGAACCTCGCCGGGACCTTGCTGCCGGGGGCGAAAGTGCCGGCGCTGGCGAGTAATCGGCTGGTGTATCGCGATGGGTTGCCGGTGGCGGCGCTGATTGCCGGCAAGCCGAAGTTCTGGGTGGAGCTGGATGCTCAAGGGATGGCTGAGATTCGCACCCAGTTGATTCAACGCCGTTAGCCAGACACACAAGGCCCGTGGCGAGGGAGCTTGCTCCCGCTGGGCTGTGCAACAGCCCCCAGCTCATCGATCGTCTGAAAAAGCGACGACTGCTGCGCAGCCGAGCGGGAGCAAGCTCCCTCGCCACGGGTTATTGCGCAGGCTGGTCGGACGGCTTCGATGGAGGCTGCGACGAGGGCTCTGAATGCTCCACTGGTGCATCCAACCGCTTCGGCATCAGCACCTGCTGTGGATAAGTCTGCGCAAAATGCACCGACGGTTCGTTATCCACAAGCTTCTTGAGCCGCTGGTTGAACGCCCGGCTCACCGCATACTGCCCGCCTGACACAGTGCGGAACTGGGCAGTGAGCACCAGCCCGTTGAGGTCCATCTTGTCCACGCCGAACACATCCAGCGGCCCTTGCAGGTTGAACTTGAGGAACGGGTCTTCGGAAATCGAATCGCCGGCCTCGCGGATCAATTCAATGGCACGGTCCACATCCGTGTCGTAGGTGAACTGCACCGAGAAAAACGCAAAGGCGAATTGCCGGGACTGGTTGGTCACGGCCTTGATCTGCCCGAACGGCACCGAATGCACAAACCCCTTGCCGTCGCGCAGGCGCAGGGTGCGGATGGTCAGGCCTTCGACGGTGCCGGCGTGGCCGGAGCTGAGTACCACCCAGTCACCGATGGACAGCGTGTCTTCGATGATGATGAACAACCCGGTGATCACGTCCTGTACCAGTTGCTGCGAACCAAAACCGATCGCCAGCCCCACCACCCCGGCACCAGCCAGCAACGGCGCAACGTTGATGCCCAGGTTGGCCATGGTGGTGATCGCGCAGATCACCACCAGGATGATCTTGGCGGCGTTGCGCAGCAGCGGCAGGATGGTCTTGACCCGCGTGCTGGGCTGACGCGCGCCGCGCTTGTTGAGCGGCGGCTTGAGGGCTTCCTGGATCGCCGTGTCGAGCACCACCCAGGTCAGCCAGGTCATCAGGAAGATCAGGCCGATGCGGCTCAAGGAATCACTGATCGCCCGGCCCACGGCGTTGCGCGAAGCGAATTCGAACAGGGAAATCCCCCAGATCCGCCCGAGGATTTCAATGAACGCCACCGCCATGACGATGCGCACCAAGGCGTGCAGCAAGCTCAACAGTCGTCCCTTGTAGGCGCTGTTACGCTGGATGGCTTCGGCCTTGGGCGACTTGAAGACATGTTGGAATATGGTGCTGAGGAACACCATCGCGATCAACAGGATGGTGGTGAACAGGGCGCAACGCAGGGCTTTCTGGTTGTCTTCGCCGACGCCGATCAGGCTCACCGCCGACACCAGCACCATCAGCAGGATCGGCCAGTACCAGAGACCGGAAAAAATCCGCAGGGACTCCTGCAACGCCGGCTGTTTCAAGCGCTGGGCCAACGGTCGGTTGCGGATCAGGTGGGCCACCGGCCGGCGCATATGGATCACCAGCCAGCCAAAGATCATCGACGCCGACAGCCCGGTGAACACCGCAACGCTGCTGGTGATATTGCCGCCCAGTTGCCTGGCGATCTGCGGGCTGGTCAGTGCATCGCTGAGGGCGGCCAGGAAGCCGATCAGGAACAACGGCCGCGGGGTGAAACGACGAAGCATCGCCACCGCTCGCCGTTTGTGCCCGGCGTTGAACATCACGATCACGCAGAGCAGCACCGACGTGGAAAAAATACCGCTGCTGGTGGCGTAGGCGAAACACAGCGCCAGGGCGCGGCCGACCGAGACTTGCAGGAAGTGGCTGACGTAGAGGGTCAGCGGCAGGCAGGCCACGGCCGGCAAGGTGTAGGGCAACACATAGCCGAGCACGTCCAGCACCCGCTGGCGGGTGCGTAGCCAGCGACGCCGGCGCAAGCGGCGCACCAGCAATCGGGCGGCGGTCCATATCAGCGCAAACGTCCCCAGCCATACGCCCGAGAGCAGCAGGAAATCCCCCGCCACGCGCCATGTGGAACGGGACGTCTGGTCCACTAGGCGATCGACTTCGTCCGCCGCGCGGTCCGCCCGCAGGCGCCAGGCGTCCACCAGGCTCTGGTTGAGGTCGAGCTTGTCCTGGACGTCATCGATGCTCGAACTGATCGCGCCCAGCAAACCGCCCTGCACCAGCGGTTCGGGCTCGGCCGGGGCCTCACTGGGATTGGAGGCGCCAGGGACAGCAGCGGTCCCGTAGGCGCTGGTGCCGGTCAGCGTCAGCAGGACCAACAGCAATACGGTGCTCAATCGAGACAAAACGCGGGGCTCCTTTGCACGGGGTCGGTAAGGAACTGATCAACATCGGGCCGGCAAGTTCGCTCGCAAGGCCAATACAAAACTTGGTGGCGAGGGAGCTTGCTCCCGCTGGGGCGCGTAGCGGCCCTGAAACCTGGGTACCTCGTCACGTCAGGATGAATGCATGGGCCTGCTGCGCAGGCCAGCGGGAGCAAGCTCCCTCGCCACGGGTTCACTTCTTCCCCGCCGCCGGGCACTCCACCGAAACTTTCCAGCCCGCGCGGCGGTCATCAAAAGACACAGGCGGTACGAGGTCATTGGCACGGGAGGGATACATGACGGCGATCCACATTGGTATTTCCGGTTGGCGCTACACGCCTTGGCGGGGGGATTTCTACCCCAAGGGGCTGGCTCAGAAGCGGGAACTGCAATTCGCCTCTCGCGCGGTCAACAGCATCGAAATCAATGGATCGTTCTACGCCCTGCAACGTCCCGAACGGTATGCCCAGTGGCACGCCGAGACGCCGGACGACTTCGTCTTCAGCGTCAAGGCGCCAAGGTTCATCACCCACATCAAGCGCCTGCGGGACATCCACAAGCCGCTGGCGAACTTCTTCGCCTCCGGGGTGCTGGAGCTCAAGGAAAAACTCGGGGCCATCCTCTGGCAGTTTCCGCCGAGCTTCAAATTCGACCCCGAGCTCTTCGAAGACTTCCTCAAGCAACTGCCCCACGACACCGAAGCCGCCGCCGCGCTGGCGCGCGAGCACGAACCGCGTCTGGACGGCCACGCCAGCACAACGACCGACAAGAAGCGTGCGCTGCGCCATGCCGTCGAAATCCGTCATGAGAGCTTTATCGATCCACGCTTCGTCTCCCTGCTCAAACGTTACGACGTCGCCCTGGTGGTGGCGGATACCGCTGGAAAATGGCCGTATCGCGAGGACGTCACCAGCGATTTCGTCTATCTGCGCCTGCACGGCGCCGAAGAGCTGTACGCCAGCGGCTATACCGACGAGGCGCTGAAGCGCTGGGGCGATCGGATCGAAGCCTGGAGCCACGGCACTCAGCCGAGTGACGCCCACCTGATCGATCCGAAAAAGAAACCCCGGGCGCGCAAGAGCCGGGAAGTGTTCTGCTATTTCGACAACGACATCAAAGTCCGCGCGCCGTATGACGCGCGCCACCTGCTGGAGCGCTTCGACCTGGACAAGCATCTCGCCACCGCTCCCGGCGTGCGCCCGGCCGAAGGGGTATTGCCATGACTACACCAGAATCCAGCGAAGCCACCCGTGACCCGACCCAGCAATCGTTGCGGGATTTCGAAAGGGTCAGCCGCTTCACCGTCCTGACGGTCAATACACACAAGGGGTTCACCGCCCTGAACCGGCGTTTCATCCTGCCGGAGCTGCGCGAAGCCGTGCGCAGCGTTTCCGCCGACGTGGTGTTCCTGCAAGAAGTGCATGGCACCCACGAGCACCACCCCCAGCGCTACAGCAACTGGCCAAGCATCCCGCAATACGAGTTTCTCGCCGATACCCTCTGGCCGCAGTTCGCCTACGGGCGCAACGCGGTGTACCCGGCGGGCGACCATGGCAACGCGTTGCTGTCGAAATTCCAGATCATTCGCCACGAGAACCTCGACGTCTCCATCAGCGGCCACGAGAGCCGCGGCATGCTCCACAGCGTGCTGCGTCTGCCGGGTGGCGAAGGCCAGGACGTGCATGCGATCTGTGTGCACCTGGGGTTGCGCGAAGGTCATCGCGTCGAGCAGTTGAAACTGCTTTGCCAGCGCCTGAGTGAGCTGCCGCCTGAAGCGCCAGTGATTGTCGCCGGTGACTTCAACGATTGGCGCGGCAAGGCCAATGACCTGCTCGCCCCCTGCGGCCTGCGGGAAGTGTTCGCCGAACAATGGGGCAAGCCGGCCCGCAGTTTTCCGGCACGCCTGCCGATCCTGCGCCTGGACCGCATCTACGTGCGCAACCTCAAGGCCCATCACGCCAAAGTATTGAATGTACGTCCCTGGTCGCACCTTTCCGACCACGCACCGCTGTCGGTGGAGATCGAATTATGAGCGCGACGATGAACAAGGCAACGGTGGAAAAGATCGAGGTCCCGCCGACCGAGAGCAACCCGGCGCTGAACGATATCGAATACGGCTGGCACGGCAACAACCGTGTCACGCTGCTGGAAAATGGCGAGGAATATTTCCCACGGGTTTTCGAGGCGATTCGCCGTGCCCAGGAAGAAATTCTCCTGGAGACTTTCATTCTGTTCGAGGACAAGGTCGGCTTTGAACTGCGCGACCTGCTGGTGGATGCGGCCAAGCGGGGAGTGCGTATTACCGTCAATCTCGACGGTTTCGGTTGCGGCGAACTGACCACCGGGTTTCTCGCGTCGTTGAGCGAGGCCGGGGTGCGCCTGCAGATGTTCGACCCGGCTCCGAGGCACCTGGGCATCCGCACCAACTGGTTCCGCCGCCTGCACCGCAAGATCGTCGTGGTGGACGGTGTGATCGCATTTATCGGCGGGATCAATTTCTCCGCCGACCACCTGGGCGACTTCGGTCCCGAGGCCAAGCAGGATTACTCCGTGGAAATCAAGGGCCCGGCGGTGGTGGATATCCACCATTTTGCGCTGCTCCAGACCGGGCGGCCGGCTCGGGCCAAATACTGGTGGCAACGTCGCCGCAGCCGTCGCACCGAATTGGCGTTCAATGATCATGACGGCCAGGTGCGCCTGGTCTATCGCGACAACCACGAGCACCAGACCGACATCGAGGAGGTCTACCTGCAAGTGCTGCGCAGCGCCCAGCGGCGGGTAGTGATCGCCAATGCCTATTTCTTCCCCGGCTACCGGTTGCTGCGCGAGATCCGCAACGCCGCCCGGCGTGGCGTGGAGGTGCGGCTGATCCTGCAGGGGCAACCGGACATGATGATCGCCAAGCTTGCCGCGCGGATGCTCTACGACTATCTGCTCAAGGCCGGCGTGACGATCTATGAATATTGCGAGCGGCCGCTGCACGGCAAGGTCGCCCTGGTGGATGAGGACTGGAGCACCGTCGGCTCGAGCAACCTCGACCCGTTGAGCCTGTCCCTGAACCTGGAAGCCAACGTGCTGATCCGCGACCGTGCGTTCAACCGCGAGCTGTTCGACCGCCTCGATCACTTGAGCCGCACCCATTGCACCATCATGCCCGAGAACCACGCGCCGCGCGGGCTGCTCTGGCGCATGACCATCGGTTTCATGGTGTTCCACTTCCTGCGTCACTTCCCGGCCTGGGCCGGATGGCTGCCGGCCCATAAACCGCGTCTGAAACCTTTTTCACCGCCGACGGCGGTCCGGAGCGAACCCCATGAACCACTCTGAAGCGCACACCGCGCCGAGAGACGCCCAGGCGCCGGAACAGGCCAAGCCGAAGTCGCGCTGGAGCCGCTGGAAACGCCCGCTGACGTTGGCTTTTTTCCTGCTGCTGATTGTGCTGTTCACCGCGTTGGCGCGCCGCATCGACTGGTCCGAAGTATTCGCCACCCTGGCGGATTTCAAGCTGCGCACACTGCTGATCGCCGCCGCGTTGACGATCACCAGTTTCATCACCTACGCCTGCTTCGACTTGATCGGTCGCACCTACATCCGGCAGAAACTCGGCTGGCGGCAGATCCTGCCGGTGGGAGTGATCAGTTACGCCTTCAACCTGAATCTCAGTGCCTGGGTCGGCGGCATCGCCATGCGCTATCGGCTGTATTCGCGGCTCGGCGTCAGCACTGGCAACATCGCCAAGATCCTCGGCCTGAGCCTGGCCACCAACTGGTTCGGCTACATGACCCTGGCCGGCGTGGTGTTCAGCAGCGGCCTGGTGACCATGCCGCCGGGTTGGAAACTGAGCAGCAACGCGCTGCAAGGCGTCGGCGTGCTGCTGATACTGGCCAGTGCCGGTTACCTGGCGGCCTGCCGTTTCTCCAGGCGCCGGGCCTGGACGATTCGCGGTATGGAAATCAATCTGCCGTCCCTGCGCATGGCCGTCCTGCAATTGGCACTGGGCGCGCTGAACTGGTCGCTGATGGCAGCGGTGATCTTCACCTTGCTGCCGAGCAAACTGGACTATCCCGTGGTGCTGGGGGTGTTGTTGATCAGCAGCATCGCCGGGGTGATTACCCATATCCCCGCCGGGCTCGGAGTGCTGGAAGCGGTGTTCGTCGCGCTGCTGCAGCATGAAGTGTCGCGAGGCAGCCTGATCGCGGGGCTGATTGCCTACCGGGCGATCTACTTCATCCTGCCATTGCTGATTACCGTGGTGATGTATCTGGTGATCGAGGCGAAGGCCAAGGCGTTACGGGTCAAGCCTGGGCTCAAGTGATGCGGCGCCTGGCATGGCGCCTTCGTCGGATCGCCGCCCGGAGCAGGCTCGCTCCCACATTTGAAATGCATTGCCCTGTGGGAGCGAGCCTGCTCGCGAAGGGGCCCGCCAGGACACCATCTGTCTACCGCTCCTGAATGATGCTCAACCGCTCGCCCACCACCATCTCCGTGATCCAGCTCACCAGGATCGAGGTGTAGGCCTGTTGTGACACGGGGTCACTCAGGGAATGGTCGGCGCCGTCGATGATCCGATGAGTCAACGAGTGAGTCTGCTGGCAGGCGGCCCGGTAGCTCATGATCGTGGCGTGGGGCACATGGTCGTCCGTCTCCGACTCCACCAGCAACACATCGCCGGTGAATTGCGCGCAGGCGTGCAAGGCCCGGTTGGTATCGGCGTGCACCAGGGTGCTGCGGTAATCGAGCAAGTCAGCCTTGTCGAGGTCGCGCTTGGGCGTGTGCCACTGCTCGTCGCGGTACAGCGCCGGCACCCGCAGGGCCAGCCAGCGCACCGGTCGCAATGAGGTAAGGATAGAGGCCAGGTAACCACCGTAGCTGGTACCGACCACCGCGATCGCCGAGGTGTCCAGGGCCGGGTGGGCGAGCAACCGGTCATAGGCCGCCAGCAAGTCCCGCAGGTTGTCCTCGCGCGTGACCCGCGACAGCGGAATCCCGGCCCCACCGGTGTGGCCGCGCAAGTCGAAGGTCAGGCACACGCAGCCCAGGCCGGCGATGCCTTTGGCCCGCTCGAGATCTCGCTCCTGGCTGCCGCCCCAACCGTGTACGAACAACACACCGGGAACCTTCGACTTGGGGCTGAGGAAGGTTCCATTCATGTGTTCATCATCAATCGCAATCTGGATGGTTTCGCTTCTAGCCGTCATAGGATTGAACCGTTACGTATTTGAGTAGGAAATCACCATTTTCCGCAGCGCCGCGATAAACCTCCGTGGCGCCGGGCGGCAGCGGTTGGTCCGTGTAGGTTTCGACTGAGGACACCCGAACCGCGCGGATCGATGGGTCCTCGACGAACACCTGCAGGGCAGCCAGTTCCGCGCTGCTGGCGCCGCCCATTCGCCAGGACTGCTCCAGCACGCCACCGCGAGGCTGGCCCCCGGTATCCGTCCCCTGGGCAATGTCGTAGTTGCGCCGCGAAGCAAAGAACGTGGGGAAAGCCTGGTTGGCGGCGTCATCGAATACCTGCGCCAGCCGGACCGCTTCGCGCACATCGTCCGGCAATTCCAGGCCGAGAAGCTCGATGTAGCCCCCTTGCGCCACCAGCAGGTCGGAGCCGCCGTAGACCTCTTCCCCTTCGTTGTCGTGGGTCAGGTGCTGCACGCCGCAGTAGCTCAAGACCTTGCCGTTGATAAAGCTTTGGCCGACGCTCTGGGTCTTGACCTCACTGAGATTCTGTTCCAGCACGATTCCCTCGCTGAACAATGCCTGGGCGTCTGGAGCCGCGACGATTTCATCGAATTGCCCGATGCTCCGGATGACTCGCTGGCCACGTCCGGCGCAAGCATGGATTGGCTTGAAGCGAATCGGCCCGGCGTAGAGCAGATGTTCGGCGGCCTGGCGCGCATCCTTGAGCGAAAATACGCTGATGCCGTCGAGCACAACGCCCCGGGTCAGCTTGGCGAAAAGCGGTGACCAGCCCTTCGGCGCGACCGCATCCTTATTCAACAGACCATGGGCAATCGCCTTGGTGCAGATGAAATCGTGGTCGACGTAACCGCCCCAAAGATCGTCCGGTCCCTTGACGCCCAGACGCAACGCAGCCTCGGGACCGATCAGGGTTTGCGTAGGCAACAGGTACAGATCCCGCCCGGCGTGGTTCCGGCTGTCATAGTTGCCGCCGAACTCCAGGCCAAGGATATTCGCCAGCCAGCGCGCCAGCGCCCGATTGGTCTCGACTTCATGCAGGGGTGCCTGGGGATTGACCGAGTGGGCCACTACACATTTGTCACGATGGATCTGAGTCATGCGTTGTCCTTTCAACTGCGCTAAATAGCCGTAGCTATAAGGATTGCAGAGATCAGGCCAACGGCACGGCGGGGGACGAACGGTCAAGGAAACGGGGGAATGAACGGATGATGTGGCACCCGGCCTGTTTCATTCTGCACGACTGCAAGCGGATGTCCGGCAATTTGCACGACACCCCGAGCCAGCATTTTCCCGTGGCGAGGGAGCTTGCTCCCGCTGGGCTGCACAGCAGCCCCAACTTTAAACTGACACACCGCGGTGCACATTATTGGGAGGCTTCACCCCCAGCGGGAGCAAGCTCCCTCGCCGCAGAGGCTCCGTGTCAGCTTTTGGCAGCACTCGGGTTCACCCCGAACCTTGCCCGGTAATCACTCGGCGCCAGCCCGGTGATTTTCTTGAACGTCGCTCGAAAGGCAGAAGGATCCTGATAACCGACGGTCCAGGCAATGTGGTCGATGGTACCGTTGGTGTACTCCAGCATTTCCCGCGCCTTGCCGACCCGCAGGTGCTGACAGTATTCGGTGGGTTTGAGGCCGGTAGCCGCGCGAAACCGGCGCAGGAACGTGCGTTCCTCCAGCCCGGCCTGTTCGGCCATCGCGCCAAGGGAAACATCCACCGCGCCGCTGCGTTGCAGCCAGTGCTGGACCTTCAGGATCGCTGCGTCGCCGTGACCCAGGATCGGCGCGAAATTGCTGCCGCACTGGCTCGCGCTGTCGCTGTGCTCGATCACCAGAAACTGTGCGGTGCGTGTGGCGATGCCGGGGCCGAGCAAGCGGTCCACCAGCCGCAGCCCGAGCTCCGACCAGGCCATGAGCCCGGCGGTGGTGATCAGGTCGCCGTCGTCGACAATGGGTTTATCGGCGTTGAGCTTGATCTTCGGATAACGTGCCGCGAAGGTCTTGGCCGAGGTCCAGTGGGTCGTGGCACTACGCCCATCCAGCAAACCGCTTTCGGCCAGCAGGATGGAGCCGACGCAAACCCCGCCCAGTACCGTGCCGCTAGCGTGTTGCGCCCGGAGCCAATCCATCAGCGTCTGTGTTGCGACAGCTTCATTGAAGCCGGCAATGGACGGTGGGATCAACAAGGCGACCAATGGCGCATGCGGACCGGCATCACTGGCAAACACCCGCAGCGGCATTTCTCCGCCCGCCGTTTGCCAGTGGCTCACGCGTAGCCGCGGCAGTTGCACACTGGCATGCTCCGCCGCAATGCCATCCGCCACGGCAAACAGATCGGTCAAACCATGCACCGCGGCCATTTGCGCGCCGGGGTAGATCAGCACGCCGAGTTCGACGAATGCCTGTTCCTGCGCCATGTCAGTTTCCCAGTCTTTTTTTCAACCAATCGTTGCAAATCCCTGCTACGCACCAGAGTTCCATCGGTCGGCTTTCAAAGGCCAAATGAAAGTGTAATGATAATACCTATCATTAACACCTTCCCGACGAGCCCGTCATGTCAGCAACTTCCAATGGCAACGCTCAACTGCATGAACTCTACCGCGATCATCACGGCTGGCTGCACGCCTGGTTGCGTCGAAAGCTGGGCAACCATGACCACGCGGCGGACATCGCGCAAGACACATTCCTGCGCCTGCTGGTTTCCGGACGTATTCCCGGGGTAGTGGAAGGTCGCAGTTACCTGACCCAGATCGCCCGCAACCTGGTGATCGATCAGTGGCGTCGACAGCGAATCGAACGGGCCTACCTTGAAAGTATCGCTCATTTGCCCGAACCCCAGACGCCTTGCCTGGAGACACGAGCAATCATTCTCGAAACGCTTCAGAGAATCGACGCGATGCTCGACCGCATGCCAGGCAATGTGCGGACGGCCTTCCTGCTGTCGCAATTCGAAGGCCTGGGCTATGCGCAAATTGCCGAACGCCTGCAAGTCACCGTCAGCTCCGTACAAAAATACATGACCCGCGCCATCCTGGCCTGCTACCAGACGGTCTACGAAGAATGAATCGCCGCGCCGAGCTTCCGGTTTCCCCGGCCGTCGTCGAACAGGCGAGCGAGTGGCTGATGCTGCATTGGGGCGGCGAGATGACTGACGCTCAACAGCGGGCGTTTGTCCTGTGGCAGCGCGCCGATGCCGAACACGCCAGGGCCTGGCAGCGCTTGCAGGATCTGCAGCAGACCTTGGGTCGCGTCCCGCGCGACTGCGCTCAGGCCGTGCTCAAGGATGCGCCGCAGCGCTCGCGGCGGGACATGCTCAAGTTGCTTTCGCTGATGCTGGTCACTGGCGCAACCGGTTATTCGCTGCACAGCCAGAAACCCTGGCGCGGCGCATTGGCCGATCAACACACGGCGGTCGGCGAGATCCGTCGGCTGACGCTGGAGGACGGCACGCGCCTGGACCTGGATACCGACAGCGCCGTGGACGTGCGTTTTTCTGCCAGCCATCGACGCATTCGCCTGATCAAGGGGGCCATCCTGCTGGAGACCGGACACAAACCCGAGTACCTCCAGCGGCCGTTGATCGTGCAGACCGGGGCAGGCGAGATACAGGCGCTGGGCACGCGCTTCTGCGTGGCCGAGGCCCAGCAAGGCATCCGAGTCGACCTTTACACGGGAATGCTGGAAGTACGGCCTATCGCCGCTGCGGCCCAAAGGCTGGTGGGAGGCCAGAGTCTCTGGTTCGACCAGGACCGACTCGGTGTCGTCACCGCCACCGACCCAAACGCCGGCGCCTGGAGCGAGGGCCACCTGATCGCCGAGCGCCAGCCGCTGGGTCAGTTTCTGTCGCAACTGAGCCGCTACCGGCCCGGCATCCTGCGCTGCGATCCGGCCGCCGCCCCGTTGCTGATCACCGGTGTATTTCCTCTGGCCGACACCGACGCCATCCTGGCGGCGCTGGCCCGCTCGCTGCCCGTGCGTGTCCACCAGGCAACGCGTTATTGGATCACGGTGAAGCGTCTCACGTGATTTTTTCGCCGGGCATTGTCGGTTTTTCCTGTTGATACGGGATAGCTCTGAAACCCTTCAATTGCTATCGCCAGGGAGTATCGCAGTGCCCGTCCAAGCCCCTCTCCATTTCTTGCGCAACGGTTTGTTCCTCGGTGCCCTGGCTGCAACGCCAATGTTCTGCGCAACAGCCCAGGCTGAGCCCGCCAACATCGATTATGTTCGCCAGTACGATATCGCCGCGGGCCAGCTCGACCAGGCGTTGAACCAATTCGCCAGGACAGCCGGTGTGTTGCTGTCGGTGGACGCGCAACTGACCACCGGCAAGAGCACGCCGGGGCTCCACGGGCAATTCAACATTCCCGGGGCGCTGCAGCGTCTATTGGCGGGCTCGGGCTTGCAGGCCGTCAACAGCGGCAACGCCTGGTCTCTGCAGCTCGCACCCGACAGCGCAACCTTGCAACTGGACGCCACACTGATCGGTGCCCGCAACCTTGGCGAAAACCCCTGGGGGCCCGTCGATGGCATCGTCGCCACGCGCAGCGCCACGGGCAGCAAGACCGACAGCGCCCTGGTGGAGGTGCCGCAAACCATCAACGTGGTCACGGCTGACGAGATCAAGGCCCGAGGCGCCCAAACCGTCACCCAAGCGTTGCGCTACACGCCAGGCATCACTGGCGGCGGCTTCTCCGACCGGGTGAAGATTTTCGACGAGCCGACATCTCGCGGCATAACCCCAGTGCCTTTGTATCTGGACGGCCTGCACTTGCCATACGGCGGAGGCAGCACCGGCGGCGCGCTGCAGATCGAACCGTACTCGCTGGAGCGCATTGAAGTGCTCAAAGGACCGGCCTCCGTGCTGTACGGTCAGAACCAGCCTGGCGGCATCGTCAACATGGTCAGCAAGCGGCCAACCCTCGAACCCGTCCACGAAGTGGTGTTGAAGGCGGGCAGCTACGACCAGATGGGTGTCGGCGTGGATATCGGCGGGCCCCTGGATGAGCAAGGCAAGCTGCTGTATCGCTTGACCGGGCTGGTCAACGACAGCAATTCGAGCATCGACTATGCCCAGCAGAAACGTCAATTCCTCGCGCCGAGCCTGACCTGGCTGCCCAACGAAGACACCAGCCTGACCCTGTTCGCCCAGTACCAACGCGATGACGCGGTTCCGGAAGCGCAAGGATTGCCCGCCCTGGGGACGGTGTTCAACAACCCCAACGGCAAGGTTTCGCGAAACCTTTTCCTGGGCGAGCCCGGCGTGAATGACTACAAGCGCAACCAATATGCCCTGGGCTATGAGCTGAGCCATCGCCTGGACGATGTCTGGACCTTGAAGCAGAACGCTCGTTATGCCGTGGTGGACGACCATTACACCGCCCCGCTGCATGGCTATCGCTTCGTCAACAACCCCGTCACCGGCGCCGACGACAAACGCTACATGACCCGCTACGGCGTCGACTGGTCGCAGACCAACAAGGTCTTCGGCGTGGACAATATCGCCCAGGCCGAATTTGACAGCGGCCCCCTGAAACACACCCTGATCACCGGCCTGGACTACTACCGGTTCAACTCAAAATTCAAAGGGCTGTACGACTACAACCCGCCGATCATCGACATCTTCAACCCGGTCCATGGCCAACCTCTCAATTTCGGCAATCTGTACCGATGGGACAACACCATCACCCAGACCGGCCTGTACATGCAGGACCAGATCAAGTTCGACCAATGGGTGCTGGTGTTGGGTGGCCGCTATGACTGGACCGAAGTGGACAACAAGGAACCGGTCAGCGGCGCCCACAGCAATGTCCGCGACAGTGCCTTCACCGGGCGCGCCGGCCTGGTATACCTGTTCGACAACGGCCTGGCTCCGTTCATCAGCTATGCCGAGTCATTCCAGCCGGTGAGCGGCCGTGATGTGTCCGGCAAACCGTTCGAGGCCACCACCGGCAAGCAGTATGAAATAGGCCTCAAGTTCCAGCCGCCAGGACAGCAGAGTTTTGTGCAGTTATCCGTTTATCAACTGGACCAGGAGAACATGCTGACCACCGACCTGGACAACCCGGGCTTCAACGGCCAGACCGGCGCCGTGCGCTCGACGGGTATCGAACTGGAAGGCAAGGCCAGCCTGAACAAATCACTGGACGTCATCGCTTCGGTCTCGCGCAACGATATTGAATACACCAAGGATAATGATGGCCGCCAAGGCAACCATCTGGCCGGCATCTCGCCGCTGACCGCCTCCGCCTGGGTCAACTACACGTTCCTGGGCGATACCCCGCTGGCCGGATTCGGTGCCGGGCTTGGTGTCCGTTATGTGCGCAGCAGTCCGGGAACCGAATACCCGGGCACTGCCACCGCGCCCTCCTTCGATGTGCCGTCCTTTACTGTTTACGACGCGCGCCTCTCCTACGACCTTGGCCAATCGCCGCTGGGCCTCAAGGGCGTAAAGGTCGACATGAACGTGGAAAACCTCGCCGACAAGAAGTACGTGGCACGCTGTACCAGCAACTGGGACTGCTACTACGGCGATGGTCGAACCATGACGACAAGCCTGACTTATAACTGGTGAACCGAGCCTGACAATGCAGCGCCATTGCCGCATTGTCAGTTTTCCCCCGCTTATTGTCGTTACGGCCAATCCTCGAAACCCGGACAAACGCCAATACTGGCGCCACATCCTGACTTAAACGAGGAAGACCCCATGTCCAAGCAAGCGCTCATCGTCGTAGATATCCAGAACGACTACTTCCCCCAAGGAAAATGGCCTTTGGTCGGTGCAGAGACCGCCGCCGATAACGCCGCCAGGTTGATCGAGGCGTTTCGCCAGGCCGGAAACCAGGTCGTGCACATCCGTCACGAATTCACCTCCGACGAAGCGCCATTTTTTACGCCCGGCTCTGAAGGTGCGCAGTTGCATCCCAAGGTACTCAACCGCGCCGATGAACCGGTCGTGCTCAAGCACTTCGTCAATTCGTTTCGCGAAACCGAGCTGCAAGCTGTCCTTGAACGCCACGGCATCGAGCGGTTGGTGGTGGTAGGTAGCATGAGCCACATGTGCATCGACGGCATTACCCGCGCTGCCGCTGACATGGGCTATGAGGTCACGGTGGTGCATGATGCCTGTGCCAGCCGCGACCTGGAATTCAACGGCCTCGTCGTCCCTGCGGCCCATGTCCACGCTGCGTTCATGTCGGCACTGGGGTTTGCCTATGCGAATGTGGTGAGTACCGGGCAATTCCTGAGCGGCAGCCAGGCGTAGGCGCAGGCATCAACAGCAAGCGGAAATGACTAGGCGTGTGTGAGCGGTTACGACGAGAATGGCCAGATATCTTTCCAAGAGCCAGCCGCATGAAACGCAGACGCCCGCCGCGCCTGGTCGAATCCCCCTTCCCGATCGCTACCTCAGCGCCACGGCACCCGCCCACGTGGGATTGCTCAAGCGGCGTATCCAGGCCGGGATTCCTGGGGACCATGATCTACGTCGCGGCAATCTTGCTGGCCCTGCCTGCCTACTGGCTGGCAGTGTTTACCCTGATGCTGTTCAAGGTCGAAGGCCTGTCGCCGATTCACCAGCAGATCATTATGGAACCGCTGATTATCGCGCTCATGTTCATCAGTGCGTTCGCGGCCGTCTGTACGATCAACTGGCTCGTCTCCGGGCCCAAGGTGCTTGGCTTCTGCTTTGACGAAAGCCAGCAACGCCTCACCTTCACCCAGCGCCGTCCTGCCCGGGAAACCACCGAGAAATGCATCCCCTACAGCGACATCCATTACATCAAGCCCTACACCTTGAGCACTTTCGCCAACGTGAACCACTTTGATGTCGGCTACACCGGAGCCGATGGCAAGCCGATTGCGCTTCGGTTTCGGGTGGATATCACGGTGACGGAAATGGCGTTCCACGCCACTTGGTTGACGCAGTCGATTGGGCAGAGGATGCAGGAATTATTGGATCTTGACTTGTGAGCCGGTGGACTTGCCCTCCTGGACTGAGAGGGCAAGACTTACCAGCGAATCAATGAAGTTGTCCATGCTCCGGAATGTCGGCCAACTTCAAAGCGCGGCCACTATAGCCATTGATTCTCAAGGCTCGCGCATCCGTCACCTTCAAGGAGACCTCAAGCTGCTCCCACGCCGGACAAAAATCCCCCGTTTTTGTGATCGTCAAATCAATGAAGTCCAGGCCATATTCAAGGGTCCATTTGATGACAACGCAGTTGCCGTTTTTCCAGTCATGACTGATGCCGTCATCTTCAAACAACACGCCGCTGGAGGCACCTGAAGGCGCAGGAAAAATTACCAGCTCGCGACGCCGATCAAGAGAGGGATCGTTAAGCTTGTGGCATTCACCGATCGGTATCGCAGCGCCCCCTCGCACCAACAAGGGCAAACGTTCCAAAGGCGCATCCAGAACAACGGATTGGCCACCTTCGTACCAGTCACCGGTATGCCAGTCGCACCATCCCGTCGCATTCAGGGGTAACCACACCTCGCGCTCGCGGGCGCCTTCCTCTACCACGCTGGCGACGAGGACGTCTCGGCCAAGAAGGAACTCGTCGTTTTCCTCGAACGTTTCAAGGTCATGCTCGTGGTCAAGAAACGTAGGTCGCAAGATGGGCTCATCTTCGTTACTGGCTTGCCACAGCAAGGTATAGAAGTAAGGCATCAAACTGTATCGGAGCCCGATGGCGTCACGGACCGCATCGGTGACCGTTGGGTGCATCCATGGCTCATTGACGGTGCCATCGTCGTTCCAGGAGTGAATGGTGAAGCGCGGATGCATCACACCATTCTGGACCCAACGGACAAACAGCTCCGGATCCGGCTTGTTACCCGAGAACCCACCTACATCGTGCCCGACGTTGTACAACCCCGACAGACTCATGCCCAGGCCCATGCGGGTGTTGTAGCGGAGGGTTTTCCAGTTGGTTCGGTTATCACCGCTCCAGGTCTGAACGTAGCGCTGCATGCCGGCGCAACCTGAGCGTGAGATGAGATAGGGCCGTTCCGATGGCGAAAACCGCTGTTGTGCCTCTAAAGACGCTCTCATCATCAGCAATGCCATGACAGGCCGGATATGTTTGATTGCTATTTCGCGCCCGAAGCCGTGGCAGCGTGCCTCACCGTCCCACACCTCGAACTCATTGTTATCGTTCCACGTGCATTCAATGCCCAGCTCCAACAGCTGTGTTGTGACATTGGACTGCCACCAGCTGACAGCGTCCGGGTTGGTGAAGTCCAGATGAGAGCCTTCATCGTCCCAAAAGACAGAGCGCTCTGGCATGTCGTGTTCAGAGTCTCCAATGAACATCTTTCGCCTGGCTACCTCGGCGTAGCGCGGATGGTCCTGCAAGAGACAAGGCTTGATGTTGGCAACCAGCCTGACGCCGGCATCACGGTAGGCCTGGGCAAGCGCCTTGGGGTCTGGGACCTTTTCACGGTTCCAGTTGAAAACATAACGTTTTTCGCCAATGGAGGTGTATCCGGATGACAGTTGGAAAGAGTCACAAGGGATATCGTGCCGACGGCACAGATCAAGAAACTCCAGCAACTGTTCCTGGGCATTTTCGGCATCGGTGTAGTGCATCGTCGAGCCGCTGTAGCCCAGGCTCCATTTAGGCAGAAACAGAGTGCGTCCGGTCAGACGAACAAAAGCCTTCGTCACATCCAGTATGCGCGGGCCTGCAAGTACCCAGTAATCGAGGTCACCGGCATCCGCTTTGTACCGACGGTAGGGCCGGTGATAATTATCCAGCTCGTTCCCCAGATCAAAGAGGCTGGTGTTCAGGTTGTCATAGAACATCCCGAAGCTGGCGTGCTCCTGGTGCGTGATGACAAAGGGGATATGTTTGTACAGCGGGTCAGTGCTCGCAGCGTCATATCCCATTGCATCCAGGTTACGCATTTCAAAGCGTTTGCCGGCGCGATTCAAATCGCCGGTCTTTTCGCCGAGCCCGTAATAGCGATGTTCCGGTGCGCGAAGCTGGTAATGCTCCAGGCCTTCACCATGAGCATCAAGCGAATAGGCACCGGTGGGCCGATCCGAAACTAACGGCCTCCAGTCCTGGCCATCATGGTATTCCCATTGCAACCAAAGCGGACGATTCACCGTGATGCGGAGTTTTCTGGTCGTGAGTACCAACCGGTCCTGAAATTCTTCGACCCGGTACGCGGGCAAAGAAAAATCCGCCAACGACTTGCGGGCCCGGCCCTCCCAGGCGACATCCTCCCGGGGCGCGATGCTCCAGGTCCGATCCAGTGCCAACGCGCCTGCACGCATGAGCAGGACACGCGCCAAACCGTCTTCGAGGATATGAATTCTGAAGAGATGTCGGCCCTCGACCAGAAGCTCGATGTAGCCTTTTTCCTGGGCCTGTAATTCCCAGACTTTAAGTGACTTCATTGGGCACGCACCGCTTCAGGTTTGGACGCTCTGTCGGCGATAAACAAAATCATGAAAAACGCACCTATAAAATCAAAGAGCCCCATCGCAATGAACAATGGGTTGAATCCTATCTTGTCCACGCTGACACCGATGATCAGCGAAAAAATGAAGCTGGCAATCCAGGCACATGAGCCTCGCATTCCGTTCACAGTCGCCAGCTCATCCCGATCAAACGTTTCGACGACCAGTGCACTTAACATGCAGGAGATAATCTGGTGGCCAAAACCGCCGACTGAAATAAGCGCAATCGCTACATAGGGGTCTTCCACCTGGGTCATCACGGCTAACGAAAACATCAGGAACGCGCCAGTGATTGAACTGGCGACAATCGAGTTCACCCGGGTGCATTTGAAAAATCGATGGTAAGCGCGTGACAGGTAACCGCTGGCGACACTGCCCAGATCCGCCGCCAGAAACGGAACCCAGGCAAACAGTACGATTTGCTTGAGGTCCATTCCTCTTTCGTTGGCCAGATACAGCGGCACCCAGAAACTCATGACTGCCCATGCCGGCTCTGCCATGAAGGCGGGAAGCGCGATACCGTAAAATCGCTTGTCCCGACCAATCTTTTTCAACGCTTTGAAAAAAGGCATTTGCTGGCCGATTTTTTCGCCGTCTTGTTGGATATGCTTCAACTCATCGGGCGATAAGCGCGGATGAATAGTGGGAGCGTGGTAGAGCCATCCCCAGACGGCGGCCCATATCAGGCCGATCCCGCCGGAAATCAGGAATGCGCCCTGCCAGCCCAGGCTTACATGAGCCAGATAGATGATGGGAGGGGCGAGCATCGCCCCCAGAGAAAAACCAACCCCCGCCCATCCCGCAGCGATAGGTCGTTCTTTTTTGGGAAACCAGTCCCCTATCGCCTTGGCATTGGCGGGTGTAGCCGCTGCCTCCGAAGCGCCCATGAAAAAACGCAGAATCGCCAGATGTACCCAACTCGCTGCCCCGGCATGAAGAAGGCACATCACTGACCATACGACGGCGCATATGACGAAGCCGAGCTTGAGCCCGATCGCATCGATCAGCCAGCCGCAGACGGGTTGGAAAACTGTGTAAGCAAGTTGAAACGAGGCGACGACCCACGAGTACTGTTCCGTCGACATGCTGAACGTGGTTTTCAGTTCCGGCGCCAGGATGCCCAATGAATTGCGGGTTATGTAGTTGACGGTGACGCCCAGTAAAAACAGCGAGAGCATCCACCAACGCAGATGCGGGATGAACTTTAGCTTGGCCGAAAGTCGAGCATTGCGTTCGATATCGATAGTCATCAATTCTTCGCCTGTCGCCGGATTTACCGGCGTTTTGTTTTTATTTGAGGCTTGAACGCTATGGCAACTGCTCATGATCCGTACAGAAGCAGGCGTGTATAAATTTACATCCCATCCGACGCGGCTCGACAGAAACCCAGGCACGCTAGGATTGATGGCCCTTTTCTGCTATGAAAGCTTTTACATAAATTGTCTCAATGGATAAGCCACGGTGGGAAAGTTACGCATTGCTGAAATTGCGGCACAGACGGGCCTGTCCATCGCGACGGTGTCGCGGGTGCTTGCTGGCAAATCCAATACCCGCCCCGCCACGAGAGAAAAAGTGCTGGCGGCGGCTCGTCAGCAGGGCGTGATGGAAGGCCTCGCCAATGGTCGCTTCCTGCTCAACGGGCTGACCATCTTCGCGCCCTCGCGGGCCTTCAACGTACGCTCGGATATCTTCTACTACAAAGTTATCCAGGGCATCACACAGGCGGTCGCGCAACATGATGTTCGAGTTCGCTACTGCGAGCTTGAAGAGGTTGATAGCGACGCATTGCTGTTTTTACAGAAGATGAATCAGAAGGACACCGGTGCGGCGATCCTGATTGGTATTGATGATCCGCACATACACCAACTCGCGGCGGACCTCAGCAAGCCGACGGTACTGATCAACTGCATTGATCGCAGCATGCGCTTGCCCTCGATATCGCCCGACCACTTCTTGATCGGTCATTATTCGATAAATTATCTGTTTCAGATGGGGCACCGAAATGTACTGACCCTCCAGTGTCTCAGGCGGTACACGATGGATCTGCGGATACGTGGAATTCGTGATGCATGGAAGGAGCAAAATCTCGAATTCATCGAAACAAAACACCTGATCGTTGCCGAGGGTTTCGGCAGTGCTGAATCTGAAGCGCGGGTAATGGCCTTCCTGGAAAACTGCGCACCCGACGACCGACCGACTGCCATCCTGGCCGGGGGCGACTTCATGGCAGCCGGCGCGGTTAAAGCGCTGCAGAATGCCGGCTTGAGGGTTCCTCAGGATGTTTCAGTGATGAGCATGGACGGGTTCAACCTGGCGGACATCAACGATATACCGCTTACCACGCTTCACGTGCCCCGCGATGAACTGGGCGCAGAAGCGATAAGGGTCTTGAGACAGCAACTTTTCGAACCGCGATCGCCTTGTGGCAATCTTCTTCTCGGTGGACACCTGATCACCGGCAGTTCGGTGCGGCGCATCAAGCACAGCGCCAAGCAAACGCCGGTCTATCAGAAAATTATTTATGACTGATCCATTCGCGGCATAACCCGTCATCCGTGCTCATCTCACTTTGATTGATCTTGGGACACCTTGGCTTACGCAGAGCGAAAAAAACCCTCCAGGCTTTGCAGCGAAGAGGGCTTTATCGAGCTTTCAGGTTTCAGTGGATGAGGAGACTCATCGAATGAAACCACTGCGGATTAGAACGGAATATCGTCATCAAAGCTGTCGAAATCCGGCGCCGGTTGCGGTGCGGCCTGTTGCGGAGCTGGGCGCTCGCGCTGTGGCTGTGGCGCCGATTGCGGACGAGGGGCTTGCTGGCGTGGAGCCGACTGCTGGTAGTTGTTGCCACCCTGCTGCTGGTCGCCTTGCGGACGGCCACCCAGCAACTGCATGGTGCCTTGCATGTCGACCACGATTTCGGTGGTGTAACGCTTGATGCCGTCTTTTTCCCACTCGCGGGTCTGCAGCTTGCCTTCGATGTAGACCTGCGAACCCTTGCGCAGGTATTCGCCGGCAATCTCCGCCACTTTGCCGAACATCGACACGCGGTGCCATTCGGTCTTCTCGACCTTCTGGCCGGTCTGCTTGTCGGTCCATTGTTCGCTGGTCGCCAGGCTCAGGTTGGTCACGGCGTTGCCGTTAGGCAGGTAGCGAACTTCTGGATCCTGGCCGCAAGTACCGACCAATATGACTTTGTTAACCCCACGGGCCATAACGTTCTCCTAGGCTTCGCACGCTGCCGGGGCCGGGTTGTTCACCAGGCGCTCAAGCGTCGCACGATCCAATAATTCGGTGTCCAGTTTGATATAAACGGCCGCCTCGTCGGCGACCACCACTGCATCGGTTACTCCAACGACGGCCCTGAGGCGCTCGGCCAGGCCTGCTTCGCGGATGGCTTCGGGCGACAACGGCAAGCGCAGGCTCGTCACATACGGAGGTTCGCGCATGGTAACAGCAAAAACCAGCCAAAGTGCAGCCAGCGCGGCACATCCCAGGAACACAACCGACAAACCGCCATGCTGGAACAGCCAGCCGCCGAGGATCCCGCCCAATGCCGAACCGAGGAACTGGCTGGTGGAATAAACCCCCATCGCCGTGCCCTTGCCGCCCGCCGGTGACACCTTGCTGATCAGCGACGGCAGTGACGCCTCCAACAGGTTGAACGCGGTGAAGAACACCACCGTGCCAATCACCAGGGCGCGCAGGCTGTCGCCGAACTGCCAGAAGAATAGCTCAGTGAGCATGAGCGTCACGACGGCGCCGAGCAAAACTCGTTTCATTTTGCGTCGCTTCTCGCCATAGATAATGAACGGAATCATGGCGAAGAACGAAATGACCAGTGCCGTCAGATAGACCCACCAGTGCTGCTCCTTGGGCAGGCCGGCCTTTTCCACCAGCGCCAGCGGCAAGGCCACGAAGCTGGACATCAACATGGCATGCAGCACGAAGATGCCCAGGTCCAGGCGCAGCAGGTCAGGATGCTTGAGCGTCGGCACCAGCGCCTGGCGGGCCACCCCGGATTCGCGGTGCTGTAATGGCCCGGTGGAGCGCGGCACGATCAACGCGACGATGAGGATGCCCACCAGTGCCATGGCACCGGTCGCCAGGAACAACCCCGACAAGCCAAAGGCACGGGTCAACAACGGTCCTACAACCATGGCGACGGCGAACGACAGACCAATCGTCATGCCGATCATCGCCATGGCTTTTGTGCGATGTTGCTCGCGGGTCAGGTCCGACAGTAACGCCATGACGGCAGCGGAAATGGCACCCGCTCCTTGTAGGATCCGTCCGGCGATCACGCCCCAGATCGAATCGGCATTCGCCGCCAGCACACTGCCGAGGGCGAACACGATGAGCCCCAGGTAAATCACCGGGCGCCGGCCGATCCGGTCGGAAATGATCCCGAAGGGAATCTGGAAAATCGCCTGGGTCAGGCCGTAGGCGCCGATGGCGAGCCCGATGAGGGCCGGGGTCGCGCCCGCCAGGTCCATGCCATAGGTCGCCAGTACCGGCAACACCATGAACATGCCGAGCATGCGGAAGGCGAACACCAGGGCCAGACCGCCTGCCGCGCGGGTCTCGCCGCTACTCATGCGTTCGCTGTGGGGATCTTGCATGGAAAAACCTCGTGTGAACCGGCGGGGATTCTACCAGTCCCATCGATTGAGGGGGTATATGGCGACCGTTTGCCGCGCAGTCTTCATGTATGGCTTTCAATAGTGTGCATCCATCCAGTATTTGCCCGTATACTCCTACGTTTTCGACGCCCGCCGAGCGAGGCCACTTTGGACAAGATCCTGATTCGTGGGGCCCGTACCCACAACCTGAAGAACATCGACCTGACCCTGCCACGGGACAAGCTGATCGTCATCACCGGCCTGTCCGGATCCGGCAAATCATCCCTGGCCTTCGACACCTTGTACGCCGAAGGCCAGCGCCGCTATGTCGAATCGCTGTCGGCCTACGCCCGGCAGTTCCTGTCGATGATGGAAAAACCCGACGTCGATACCATCGAAGGCCTGTCGCCAGCGATCTCCATCGAACAGAAGTCGACGTCCCACAACCCGCGGTCGACGGTCGGCACCATTACCGAGATCTACGACTACCTGCGCTTGCTGTATGCGCGAGTCGGTATCCCCCGCTGCCCTGATCATGACACCCCGTTGGAAGCCCAGACCGTCAGCCAGATGGTCGACCTGGTGCTCGCCCAGCCGGAAGGCAGCAAGCTGATGCTGCTCGCACCGGTGATCCGCGAGCGCAAGGGCGAACACCTGATGGTCTTCGAAGAATTGCGCGCCCAGGGCTTCGTACGCGCCCGGGTCAACGGCAAGCTGTGCGAGCTCGACGAACTGCCGAAGCTGGATAAACAGAAGAAGCACTCGATCGATGTGGTGGTAGACCGCTTCAAGGTCCGCGCCGACCTGCAACAGCGTCTGGCCGAATCCTTCGAGACCGCGCTGAAGTTGGCCGACGGCATCGCTCTGGTGGCGCCGATGGACGACGAACCCGGTGAAGAGATTATCTTCTCGGCACGCTTCGCCTGCCCGATCTGCGGCCACGCCATCAGCGAGCTGGAACCCAAGCTGTTTTCCTTCAACAACCCGGCCGGCGCCTGCCCGACCTGCGACGGCCTGGGGGTCAAGCAGTTCTTCGACACCAAGCGGCTGGTCAACGGCGAGCTGACCCTGGCCGAAGGCGCGATTCGTGGCTGGGACAGGCGCAACGTTTATTACTTCCAGATGCTCGGGTCGCTGGCGGCCCATTACAAGTTTAGCCTGGACAAACCATTCAACGAGCTGCCTGCGGACCAGCAGAAATTCATCCTGCACGGCAGCGGCACGCAGAACGTCGATTTCAAATACTTGAACGACCGTGGTGATATCGTCAAGCGCTCCCACCCGTTCGAAGGCATCGTGCCCAACCTGGAACGGCGTTACCGCGAGACCGAATCGGCCAGCGTGCGCGAAGAACTCGCCAAGTTCCTCAGCACCCAGCCCTGCCCGGACTGCCGCGGCACCCGTTTGCGCCGGGAGGCGCGGCACGTGTGGGTGGGTGAGAAAACCCTGCCGGCGGTGACCAGCCTGCCGATCGGCGATGCCACTGACTATTTCGGCGGCTTGAAGCTCACCGGCCGTCGTGGCGAAATCGCCGACAAGATCCTCAAGGAGATCCGCGAACGCTTGCAGTTCCTGGTGAACGTCGGCCTGGACTACCTGACCCTCGACCGCAGCGCGGATACCCTGTCCGGCGGTGAGGCCCAGCGTATTCGCCTGGCAAGCCAGATCGGTGCCGGGCTCGTGGGCGTCATGTACATCCTCGACGAACCGTCCATTGGCTTGCACCAGCGGGACAACGACCGGTTGCTCGGCACGCTGAAACACCTGCGCGATATCGGCAATACGGTGATCGTGGTCGAACACGATGAAGACGCGATTCGCCTCGCCGATTACGTCGTGGATATCGGCCCCGGCGCGGGCGTGCACGGCGGACACATCGTCGCCCAGGGCACCGCCGCCGAAGTCATGGCGCACCCCGACTCGCTGACCGGCAAATACCTGTCGGGCCGGGTGAAGATCAAGGTGCCGGCCAAGCGTACCCCACGCAATAAAAAGCTGTCGTTGACCCTCAAGGGCGCACGCGGCAACAACCTGCGCAACGTCGACCTGGAAATCCCGATCGGCCTGCTGACCTGCGTTACCGGTGTTTCCGGCTCCGGCAAGTCGACGCTGATCAACAACACGCTGTTTCCCCTCAGTGCCACCGCGCTGAACGGTGCCACCACCCTGGAAGCCGCCGCGCATGACAGCATCAAGGGCCTGGAGCATCTGGATAAAGTTGTCGACATCGACCAGAGCCCGATCGGCCGGACGCCACGCTCCAACCCGGCGACCTATACCGGGTTGTTCACGCCGATCCGCGAACTGTTCGCCGGCGTACCTGAATCACGCTCGCGGGGCTACGGCCCGGGCCGCTTCTCGTTCAACGTCAAGGGCGGGCGCTGCGAAGCCTGCCAGGGCGATGGCCTGATCAAGGTGGAGATGCATTTCCTGCCCGACATCTATGTGCCGTGCGATGTGTGCAAGAGCAAGCGCTATAACCGTGAAACGCTGGAGATCAAGTACAAGGGCAAGAACATCCACGAAACCCTTGAAATGACGATCGAGGAGGCCCGAGCGTTCTTCGACGCAGTACCGGCATTGGCGCGCAAGCTCCAGACACTGATGGATGTGGGGCTTTCGTACATCAAGCTCGGGCAGTCGGCGACGACCTTGTCCGGCGGCGAGGCGCAGCGGGTCAAGCTGTCCCGTGAACTGTCCAAGCGCGATACCGGCAAGACCCTGTATATCCTCGACGAGCCGACCACAGGCCTGCACTTCGCCGATATCCAGCAATTGCTCGATGTATTGCATCGGCTTCGCGACCACGGCAACACCGTTGTGGTCATCGAGCACAACCTGGATGTGATCAAGACGGCTGACTGGCTGGTAGACCTCGGGCCGGAAGGCGGCTCCAAGGGCGGCCAGATCATCGCCGTAGGTACGCCGGAGCAAGTGGCGGAAATGAAGCAGTCTCACACCGGCTATTACCTCAAGCCGTTGCTGGAGCGTGACCGGGACTGAAACACCGGGCATGAAAAAGCCCCTGTCATCTCATCGATGGCAGGGGCTTTTTTATCCCGCAATAAATACATCAGAACTGCGATTGCAGGTAATTCTCCAGCCCGATCAACTTGATCAGACCCAACTGCTTTTCAAGCCAGTAAGTGTGGTCTTCTTCAGTATCGTTGAGCTGCACCCGCAGGATCTCGCGAGTGACGTAGTCGTTGTGCTGTTCGCACAGCTCGATGCCTTTGCAAAGCGCCGCACGGACTTTGTATTCCAGACGCAGGTCGGCGGCGAGCATGTCAGGTACGGTGGTACCGATGTCCAGGTCGTCCGGGCGCATGCGTGGCGTGCCTTCGAGCATCAGGATCCGGCGCATCAAGGCGTCGGCGTGCTGCGCCTCTTCTTCCATCTCATGGTTGATACGTTCGTAGAGCTCGGTAAAACCCCAATCCTCGTACATCCGCGAGTGGATGAAATATTGATCACGGGCTGCCAGTTCGCCTGTCAGCAACGTGTTGAGGTAATCGATTACGTCTGGGTGACCTTGCATCGCCCTACATCTCCACAAGCTTTGAAAGGCCCTAGTTTGAACCAAGCTGACTGCAAGGTCACTCGCCTATCGCAATAAAAGTAAAGAAAATCCGAGAAAAGCAGGGTAAATAACGCAAAAACCGCTCAAATGAGGGCGGTTCTGCTTCTCGTTTAGACTTAGTTAAGCTGTACGCCCAAGGCTTTTGCGATACCTTCTCCATAGGCAGCGTCTGCCTTGAAGAAATGCTGCAGTTGGCGATCGACAACATCCGCCGAGACCCCCGCCATCGCACCGGCGATATTGCCGATCAACAGCGCTTTCTGCTCATCGTTCATCAAGCGGAACAGTGCACCGGCATGGCTGTAGTAGTCGGTATCTTCGCGATGATCATACCGATCCGCCGCACCGCTGAGGGCCAGTGCCGGCTCCGCATAACGTGGCGCCTGCTTCGGCGCCTCCACGAAGCTGTTTGGCTCATAGTTCGGAGCCGCGCCGCCATTGCTGCCGAACGCCATGGCGCCGTCGCGCTGGTAGGTATTGACCGGGCTGCGCGGCGCGTTCACCGGCAACTGCTGATGGTTGGTACCTACGCGGTAGCGGTGTGCATCGGCATAGGCAAACACACGCCCCTGCAGCATGCGATCAGGCGAGAGACCCACACCCGGCACCATGTTGCTAGGCCCGAATGCCGCTTGCTCCACTTCGGCGAAGTAGTTCAGCGGGTTACGGTTGAGCTCCAGCTCGCCGACTTCGATTAGCGGAAACTCTTTCTGCGACCAGGTCTTGGTCACATCGAACGGGTTTTCGTAATGGGCCGCGGCCTGTGCCTCGGTCATGATCTGGATGCAGACACTCCATTTCGGGAAGTCACCGCGCTCGATCGCGTTGAACAGGTCGCGCTGGGCATAATCCGGATCGGTGCCCGCCAGGCGTGCAGCGTCGGCCGGCGCGAGGTTCTTGATGCCCTGCTTGGTCTTGTAGTGCCATTTCACCCAGTGACGCTCACCCAGGGCATTGATCAGGCTGTAGGTGTGGCTGCCGAAACCGTGCATGTGACGGTAGCCGTCAGGAATACCGCGGTCAGAGAACAGAATGGTGACCTGATGCAACGCTTCGGGCGAGTGCGACCAGAAGTCCCACATCATCTGGGCACTTTTGAGGTTGCTTTGTGGCAGGCGCTTCTGGGTGTGAATGAAGTCTGGAAACTTCAGTGGGTCACGGATGAAAAACACCGGTGTGTTGTTGCCGACGATGTCCCAGTTACCTTCTTCGGTGTAGAACTTCAGGGCGAAACCGCGTGGATCGCGCTCGGTATCGGCGGAGCCGCGCTCGCCACCCACGGTAGAGAAGCGCAGGAAAGTCGGCGTCTGCTTGCCGACCGACTCGAACAACTTGGCGCTGGTGTATTGAGTGATGTCGCGAGTTACGGTGAAGGTACCGTAAGCGCCCGAGCCCTTGGCGTGTACGCGACGCTCTGGAATGTTTTCGCGATTGAAATGAGCAAGCTTCTCGATCAGGTGGAAATCGTCGAGCAGCAGCGGGCCACGTGGGCCGGCGGAGCGAGAGTTCTGGTTATCGGCGACAGGAGCGCCACTGGCGGTCGTAAGCGTTTGGGTCTGGCTCATGCTCAAATCTTCCTAGGTCGGTTCGGACTGCCGGCTAATCGGCTGGTGAGGAGTATTGATCATGTTAGTGACAGTATCCAAATTCATTAAATCATGGGCTTCGATAGTCATTATCTAATAAGCAAGATTGCCAATAGCCAGGCCAGGCGAAACGGCTAAAGCATTTTTCAATCGAGCACAAAAAACCGGGCACTAGGCCCGGTTCTTCGTTGCAGACTGTCGTCTTACTCGGCGCTTACAGCTTCGCCGGCAGTAGCACGATCAACCAACTCGACGTACGCCATAGGCGCGTTGTCGCCAGCGCGGAAACCGCACTTGAGGATGCGCAGGTAGCCACCCTCACGGGTAGCGTAACGCTTGCCCAGGTCGTTGAAGAGCTTACCAACGATAGCTTTCGAACGGGTACGGTCGAAAGCCAGGCGGCGGTTAGCCAGGCTGTCTGTCTTGGCCAGAGTGATCAGCGGCTCGGCAACGCGGCGCAGTTCTTTGGCTTTCGGCAGTGTAGTTTTGATCAGCTCGTGCTCGAACAGCGACACCGCCATGTTTTGGAACATGGCCTTGCGGTGCGAGCTGGTGCGGCTCAGGTGACGACCACTTTTACGATGACGCATGGTTCATTCCTTACCAAACACAACGTTCGGTGATTACGACGATCAGGCAGTCGCCTTGTCGTCCTTCTTAAGACTTGCAGGCGGCCAGTTGTCGAGGCGCATGCCGAGGGACAGACCGCGGGAGGCCAGAACGTCCTTGATTTCAGTCAAGGATTTCTTGCCAAGGTTCGGAGTCTTCAACAGCTCTACTTCGGTACGCTGAATCAGGTCACCGATGTAGTAGATGTTTTCCGCCTTAAGGCAGTTAGCCGAACGTACAGTCAGTTCCAGATCGTCAACCGGGCGAAGCAGGATCGGATCGATCTCGTCTTCCTGCTCGATAACCACTGGCTCACTGTCACCCTTGAGGTCGACGAACGCAGCCAACTGCTGTTGCAGGATGGTTGCAGCGCGGCGGATAGCCTCTTCAGGATCCAGGGTACCGTTGGTTTCCAGATCAATAACCAGCTTGTCCAGGTTGGTACGCTGTTCGACACGGGCGTTTTCCACCACGTATGCGATACGGCGAACCGGGCTGAACGAAGAGTCAAGCTGCAAGCGACCGATGCTGCGGCTTTCGTCTTCATCGCTCTGACGCGAGTCTGCCGGTTCATAACCACGACCACGAGCTACGGTGAGCTTCATGTTCAGGGCGCCGTTAGACGCCAGGTTAGCGATTACGTGATCGGGGTTAACGATCTCGACATCATGATCCAGCTGAATATCGGCAGCGGTAACCACCCCCGAACCCTTCTTCGACAAGGTCAGCGTAACTTCGTCACGACCGTGCAGCTTGATAGCCAGACCTTTTAGGTTCAACAGGATTTCAATTACGTCTTCCTGTACACCTTCGATGGCGCTGTACTCGTGGAGCACACCGTCAATCTCGGCCTCGACTACTGCACAGCCGGGCATTGAGGACAACAGGATGCGGCGCAGCGCGTTGCCCAGGGTGTGGCCGAAACCACGCTCGAGAGGCTCGAGTGTGATCTTGGCGCGGGTTGGACTGACAACCTGCACATCAATATGGCGGGGTGTCAGGAACTCATTTACCGAAATCTGCATGGATGCACCTATTTTCTAGCCCTTACTTGGAGTAGAGCTCGACAATCAGGCTTTCGTTGATGTCGGCGGACAGATCACTGCGAGCAGGAACGTTCTTGAAAACGCCCGACTTCTTCTCAGTGTCTACTTCTACCCATTCTACGCGGCCACGTTGGGCACACAGATCGAGAGCTTGGACAATGCGAAGTTGGTTTTTTGCTTTCTCGCGAACAGCAACCACGTCACCAGCACGAACCTGGTAGGACGGAACGTTCACGGTCTGGCCGTTAACGCTGATCGACTTGTGCGATACCAGCTGACGGGATTCGGCACGAGTAGAACCGAAACCCATACGGTATACAACGTTGTCCAGACGGCATTCGAGCAGCTGCAACAGGTTTTCACCGGTTGCGCCTTTCTTGCCAGCAGCTTCTTTGTAGTAGCCGCTGAATTGACGCTCGAGAACGCCGTAGATACGACGGACCTTCTGCTTTTCACGCAGTTGGGTGCCGTAATCGGACTGGCGACCGCGGCGTTGGCCGTGGATACCAGGTGCTGCTTCAATGTTGCACTTCGATTCGATCGCGCGCACGCCGCTCTTCAGGAAGAGATCGGTGCCTTCGCGACGAGCGAGTTTGCATTTTGGACCAATGTAACGAGCCATTCTTTACAATCTCCTGGATTACACGCGGCGCTTCTTCGGCGGACGGCACCCGTTGTGCGGGATTGGCGTCACGTCGGTGATGCTGGCGATCTTGTAGCCACAGCCGTTCAAAGCGCGGACTGCGGATTCACGACCTGGACCTGGACCTTTGACGTTGACGTCGAGGTTTTTCAGGCCGTATTCCAGCGCAGCTTGACCAGCACGTTCAGCAGCTACTTGAGCAGCGAACGGGGTGGACTTGCGGGAACCGCGGAAACCCGAACCACCGGAGGTAGCCCAGGAAAGAGCGTTACCTTGACGGTCGGTAATGGTCACGATGGTGTTGTTAAAAGATGCATGGATGTGGGCGATGCCATCAACCACTGTCTTTTTAACTTTTTTACGAGGACGAGCAGCAGGTTTTGCCATGATTAAATTCCTGTCGATTCGCTGGGGCGATTACTTGCGGATCGGCTTACGCGGACCTTTACGGGTACGCGCGTTGGTCTTGGTACGCTGACCGCGTACTGGCAGACCACGACGATGACGCAGACCGCGATAGCAACCGAGGTCCATCAAGCGCTTGATTTTCATGTTGATTTCGCGACGCAGGTCACCTTCAGTGGTGAACTTCGCCACTTCGCCACGCAGCTGTTCAATTTGCTCGTCGCTCAGATCCTTGATCTTTGCTGCTGGGTTGACCCCAGTCTCTGCACAAATTTTCTGTGCAGTAGTGCGACCAACACCATAGATGTAGGTCAGCGAGATAACAGTATGCTTGTTATCTGGAATGTTGACGCCTGCAATACGGGCCATTCAGTGGGACTCCAATTGACAGCTACCTACGCCCCGGAAGCCAAGAAATAGGGCGCGAGATAATATCGCTGTAATAACAAATAATCAACCCGGCAGCGCACTAGCTGCCGGGCTTAAAGCACAATCACACTCAGCCTTGGCGCTGTTTGTGACGCGGTTCCGCGCTGCAAATTACCCGAACAACACCTTCGCGGCGAATAATCTTGCAGTTACGGCACAGCTTTTTCACCGATGCACGAACTTTCATCACCAACTCCTCGAACCTTATGGACGCTACTCAGCGCAACATGCCGCTGCCGTAGCCCTTCAGGTTGGCTTTCTTCATCAGGGATTCGTACTGGTGCGAAACGAGGTGCGATTGTACTTGGGACATGAAGTCCATCACAACCACGACCACGATCAGCAACGAGGTCCCGCCAAGGTAGAACGGAACGTTTGCCGCAACCACCAGGAACTGGGGAAGCAAGCACACGGCCGTCATGTAAAGAGCACCGAACAAGGTCAAACGCGTCAGAACGCCATCAATGTAGCGCGCCGACTGCTCGCCTGGACGGATACCCGGAATAAAGGCACCGGACTTCTTCAGGTTTTCCGCTACGTCTTTCGGATTGAACATCAACGCCGTATAGAAGAAGCAGAAGAAAATAATCCCTGCACTAAACAGCAGAATATTCAACGGCTGACCAGGAGCGATCGACTGCGAGATGTCCTGCAACCAGCCCATACCTTCAGACTGGCCGAACCAGGCACCCAACGAAGCCGGGAACAGCAAGATGCTGCTCGCGAAAATGGCCGGGATAACGCCGGCCATGTTCACCTTCAACGGCAAGTGGCTGGTCTGCGCAGCAAATACCTTGCGGCCCTGCTGACGCTTGGCGTAGTGAACAGCGATACGACGCTGGCCACGCTCAATGAACACCACGAAACCGATAATCGCTACTGCCAGCAAACCGATGGCAACCAGGGCGAAGATGTTGATATCACCCTGACGCGCAGACTCGAAAGACTGCCCGATCGCTCTCGGAAGACCGGCGACGATACCTGCGAAGATCAACATCGAGATACCGTTGCCAACACCACGCTCAGTAATCTGCTCACCCAGCCACATCATGAACATCGCACCCGCCACAAAAGTGGTTACCGCGACGAAATGGAAGCCAAAGTCACCAGTGAACGCTACGCCCTGCCCCGCCAGACCGATGGACATGCCAACAGCCTGGACGAGAGCGAGGACGACAGTGAGGTAGCGGGTGTACTGGCTGATCTTGCGACGGCCAGCTTCACCTTCCTTCTTCAACTGCTCCAGCTGCGGACTGACAGCGGACATCAGCTGCATGATGATCGATGCCGAAATGTACGGCATGATCCCCAGTGCAAAGATGCTCATCCGCTCCAGCGCGCCGCCGGAAAACATGTTGAACAAGCTAAGAATGGTCCCCTCATTCTGTCGAAACAGGTCCGCGAGTCGGTCCGGGTTGATACCTGGAACCGGGATGTGTGCGCCTATTCGGTAGACGATAATCGCCAGGAACAGAAAACGCAGACGAGCCCAGAGTTCAGACATACCGCCTTTGCCGAGCGCAGAGAGAGCACCTTGCTTAGCCATTTATTCCTCGAACTTGCCGCCAGCTGCTTCGATAGCCGCACGCGCACCTTTGGTGGCGCCGATTCCCTTTCCGATGGTGACAGCACGAGCAACTTCGCCCGACAGCATGATTTTCACACGCTGTACGTTCTGGTTGATCACGTTGGCATCCTTCAGGGACTGCACGGTGACGATGTCGCCATCCACCTTGGCCAGTTCGGACAGACGCACTTCTGCGCGGTCCATGGCTTTCAGGGAAACGAAACCGAACTTCGGCAGGCGACGATGCAGCGGCTGTTGACCGCCTTCAAAGCCTGGAGCAATGGTGCCACCGGAGCGGGAGGTCTGACCCTTGTGGCCACGGCCACCGGTCTTGCCCAAACCACTACCGATACCACGGCCCGGACGATGCTTTTCGCGACGGGAACCCGGCGCTGGACTCAGATCATTGAGTTTCATCGATTAACCCTCGACACGCAGCATGTAGTAAGCCTTGTTGATCATCCCGCGATTCTCGGGAGTATCCTGGACTTCTACAGTGTGACCGATGCGACGCAGACCCAGACCCTTAACGCACAGTTTGTGGTTAGGGATGCGGCCGGTCATGCTTTTGATCAGCGTAACTTTTACGGTAGCCATGATCAGAAGATCTCCTTGACGCTTTTGCCACGCTTGGCGGCAATGGATTCAGGAGATTGCATTGCTTTCAAACCCTTGAAGGTGGCGTGAACCACGTTTACCGGGTTAGTCGAGCCGTAGCACTTGGCCAGAACGTTCTGAACGCCAGCAACTTCGAGGACAGCACGCATAGCGCCGCCAGCGATGATACCGGTACCTTCAGAAGCAGGCTGCATGTACACCTTCGAAGCGCCATGGGCAGACTTCATTGCGTACTGCAGGGTGGTGCCGTTCAGATCAACCTGGATCATGTTGCGGCGAGCAGCTTCCATTGCCTTCTGGATCGCAGCAGGCACTTCACGCGACTTGCCACGGCCGAAGCCAACACGCCCTTTACCATCACCTACCACGGTCAACGCGGTGAAAGTGAAGATACGGCCGCCTTTAACGGTTTTGGCTACGCGGTTAACTTGAACCAGCTTCTCGATGTAGCCTTCGTCGCGCTTTTGGTCGTTATTTGACATAACTTAGAACTCCAGCCCAGCTTCACGAGCAGCATCAGCCAGCGCCTTGACGCGGCCGTGGTACTTGAAGCCAGAGCGGTCGAAAGCCACCTGCGAGACGCCAGCGGCTTTAGCACGCGTAGCGACCAGCTGGCCAACCTTAGTGGCCGCGTCGATGTTGCCAGTGGCGCCATCACGCAGTTCTTTATCCAAAGTCGAGGCACTTGCCAGGACTTTGTTGCCGTCGGCCGAAATGACCTGGGCGTAGATGTGCTGCGACGAGCGGAACACGCAGAGACGCACGACTTCGAGTTCGTGCATTTTCAGGCGTGCTTTGCGAGCGCGACGCAGTCGAGTAACTTTTTTGTCGGTCATTTGCTATGCCCTACTTCTTCTTGGCTTCTTTACGACGGACGACTTCGTCCGCGTAGCGCACACCTTTGCCTTTGTACGGCTCTGGTGGACGGAAGTCGCGGATCTCGGCGGCCACTTGACCTACCAGCTGCTTGTCGATGCCCTTGATCAGGATATCGGTCTGGCTAGGAGTCTCAGCGGTGATGCCTTCCGGCAGTTCATAATCCACTGGGTGCGAGAAGCCAAGAGCCAGGTTCAGCACTGTGCCTTTTGCTTGCGCTTTGTAACCAACACCGACCAGCTGGAGCTTGCGCTCGAAGCCTTGGCTTACGCCTTGGACCATGTTGTTTACCAACGCACGAGTGGTACCAGCCATTGCGCGAGTCTGTTGATCGCCATTGCGAGCAGCGAAACGCAGCTCACCAGCTTCTTCAACGATCTCAACGGACGAATGGATGTTCAGTTGCAGAGTGCCCTTGGCACCCTTCACCGAAAGCTGTTGGCCTGCGAATTTGACTTCGACACCGGCTGGCAGCTTAACGGGGTTCTTAGCGACGCGTGACATGCTTATCCCCCCTTAGAACACAGTGCAAAGAACTTCGCCGCCGACACCGGCAGCGCGCGCAGCACGATCCGTCATCACACCTTTGTTGGTGGAGACGATAGACACACCGAGACCGCCACGAACTTTTGGCAGATCATCGACGGACTTGTACTGACGCAGGCCTGGACGGCTAACGCGCTTCACTTCCTCGATGACCGGACGGCCTTCGAAGTACTTAAGCTCGATGGACAGCAGAGGCTTGATTTCGCTGCTGATCTGATAACCCGCAATGTAACCTTCGTCCTTCAGGACTTTGGCAACAGCTACCTTCAACGTAGAAGATGGCATGCTTACGACGGACTTTTCAGCCATCTGGGCATTACGGATACGAGTTAGCATGTCCGCTAACGGGTCCTGCATACTCATGGGCTAGACGCTCCTAATACACAAAAAATTAGCCTTTCGGCTAGTACGTGTCGCCGAGCGCATCCGTGCAATAAAAACACGGGCTCAGGCGAGCCGGGTATTCTAGACACACCCCACAAATGAATCAAGCCCCAAAAGGGGCTTGATTCAAGTTCAAGGTCACCGACGGTCAGGATCTTGCGATCCCGAGCGCCGCGACTTTGACAGTGCTTACCAGCTGGCCTTGACCAGACCTGGAACGTCACCACGCATTGCAGCTTGACGCAGCATGTTACGGCCGAGGCCGAACTTGCGGTACACGCCGTGCGGACGACCAGTCAGGCGGCAGCGGTTACGCATGCGCGAAGCGCTGGCGTCACGTGGCTGCTTCTGCAGTGCTACGGTAGCTTCCCAACGCGCTTCTGGACTTGCGTTCAGATCAACGATGATAGCTTTCAGCGCTGCACGCTTGGTGGCGTACTTGGCAACGGTGAGCTGACGCTTCAGCTCACGGTTCTTCATGCTCTTCTTGGCCATTGTCCTACTCCAATCAGTTGCGGAACGGGAATTTGAAAGCACGCAGCAGTGCGCGACCTTCTTCATCCGTCCGAGCAGTGGTGGTCAGGGTAATGTCCAGACCGCGGAGAGCGTCAATCTTGTCGTAATCGATTTCCGGGAAAATGATCTGCTCTTTCACGCCCATGCTGTAGTTGCCACGACCATCGAAGGACTTGGCATTCAGGCCGCGGAAGTCGCGAACCCGAGGCAGGGAGATCGACAGCAGACGATCCAGGAACTCGTACATACGCTCACGGCGCAGGGTCACTTTGACGCCGATCGGCCAACCTTCACGGACTTTGAAGCCAGCGATGGATTTCCGAGCGTAAGTCACAACGACTTTCTGACCGGTGATCTTTTCCAGGTCGGCTACAGCGTGCTCGATGACTTTTTTGTCGCCGATCGCTTCGCCCAGACCCATGTTCAGGGTGATTTTGGTAACGCGCGGAACTTCCATCACGTTCGAAAGCTTAAGTTCTTCCTTAAGCTTCGGTGCGATTTCCTTCCGGTAAATCTCTTTTAGTCGTGCCATGGTCTCATCTACCTAGCAGTGTTCAAGCATCAACCGCTTTTTGGGTCGACTTGAAGACACGAATTTTCTTGCCGTCTTCTACTTTGAAACCAACGCGGTCAGCCTTGTTGGTTTCGCCGTTGAAAATGGCGACGTTAGAAGCATCCAGTGGAGCTTCTTTTTCGACGATACCGCCCTGCACGCCCGACATCGGGTTAGGCTTGGTATGACGCTTGACCAGGTTCAGACCGCCAATAACCAAACGGTTGTTAGCGAGAACCTTAAGCACCTTACCGCGCTTACCTTTGTCTTTGCCGGCGATCACGATGATCTCGTCGTCACGACGAATCTTTTGCATGTCGGATCTCCTTACAGCACTTCTGGGGCGAGCGAGACGATCTTCATGAACTTCTCAGTACGAAGCTCACGGGTCACTGGCCCAAAGATACGGGTGCCGATTGGCTCTTGCTTGTTGTTCAACAGAACAGCAGCGTTGCCATCAAAGCGGATGATGGAGCCGTCAGCACGACGAACACCGTGGCGAGTGCGGACTACAACAGCAGTCATCACTTGGCCTTTCTTCACCTTACCGCGAGGAATTGCTTCCTTGACGGTAACTTTGATGATGTCACCGATACCAGCGTAACGACGATGGGAGCCACCCAGCACCTTGATGCACATAACACGGCGAGCGCCGCTGTTATCGGCCACATCGAGCATGGATTGAGTCTGAATCATATAATTTCTCCGACCCCTAGCCCTTAGACTTCCACAGCGCGTTCGAGAACATCAACCAACGCCCAAGATTTGGTCTTGGCCATCGGACGAGTTTCACGAATAGTGACTTTGTCGCCGATGTGGCACTGATTGGTTTCGTCGTGCGCGTGCAGCTTAGTCGAACGCTTAACGTATTTACCGTAGATCGGGTGCTTAACGCGACGCTCGATCAGAACGGTGATGGTTTTGTCCATCTTGTCGCTGACAACACGGCCAGTCAGCGTACGGACAGTTTTTTCGGCTTCAGCCATGATTACTTACCTGCCTGCTGGTTGAGCACAGTTTTCACGCGAGCGATGTCACGCTTAACTTGCGAGAGCAGATGAGACTGCCCCAACTGGCCAGTTGCCTTCTGCATACGCAGATTGAACTGGTCGCGCAGCAGGCCGAGCAGTTGCTCGTTCAGCTGCTGTGCTGATTTTTCACGAAGTTCATTCGCTTTCATCACATCACCGTCCGTTTAACAAAGGAGGTGGCGAGCGGCAGCTTTGCAGCAGCCAGGGCGAAAGCCTCACGCGCCAGCTCTTCAGAAACACCCTCGATTTCATACAGGACTTTGCCTGGCTGAATCTGGGCAACCCAGTACTCCACGTTACCCTTACCTTTACCCATCCGAACTTCGAGTGGCTTCTTGGTGACAGGCTTGTCCGGGAATACACGGATCCAGATCTTGCCGCCACGTTTTACGTGACGGGTCAGAGCACGACGCGCTGACTCGATCTGACGAGCGGTGAGACGACCACGAGCAACAGACTTCAGCGCGAACTCGCCGAAGCTGACTTTGCTACCGCGCAATGCCAGGCCACGGTTGTGACCGGTCATCTGCTTGCGGAACTTCGTACGCTTTGGTTGCAACATTTGGCGTACCCCTTACTTAGCAGCTTTTTTACGAGGCGCTGGTGCTTGTGGTTTCAGTTCTTCTTGGCGACCACCAATTACTTCGCCTTTGAAGATCCAAACCTTTACACCGATCACACCGTAAGTGGTGTGAGCTTCGTAGTTGGCATAGTCGATGTCGGCACGCAGGGTGTGCAGTGGCACACGACCTTCGCGATACCATTCAGTACGTGCGATTTCAGCACCGCCGAGACGACCGCTCACTTGGATTTTGATGCCTTTGGCACCAATGCGCATGGCGTTCTGTACAGCGCGCTTCATAGCGCGACGGAACATTACGCGACGCTCCAGCTGCTGAGCTACGCTCTGCGCAACCAGCATACCGTCGAGCTCCGGCTTGCGGATCTCTTCGATATTGATGTGCACAGGCACACCCATTTGCTTGGTCAGGTCCTGACGCAGTTTCTCAACATCTTCACCTTTCTTCCCGATAACGATACCTGGACGAGCGGTGTGGATGGTGATACGTGCAGTCTGAGCCGGACGATGGATATCGATACGGCTGACGGACGCGCTTTTTAGTTTGTCTTGGAGATACTCACGCACCTTCAGATCAGCGAACAAGTAGTCCGCATAAGTCCGACCGTCTGCGTACCAGACGGAGGTGTGCTCCTTGACGATTCCCAGGCGAATGCCAATGGGATGTACTTTCTGACCCATCTCTTCGACTCCGTTACTTGTCAGCAACCTTGACAGTGATATGGCAAGACCGCTTGACGATGCGATCAGCACGGCCTTTGGCACGTGGCATGATGCGCTTCAGCGAACGCCCTTCGTTGACGAAAACGGTGCTGACCTTCAGGTCATCAACGTCTGCGCCTTCGTTATGCTCGGCGTTGGCTACGGCCGACTCCAGCACTTTTTTCATGATCTCGGCGGCTTTCTTACTGCTGAAAGCCAACAGGTTGAGCGCTTCGCCCACCTTCTTCCCGCGGATCTGGTCGGCGACCAAGCGGGCTTTCTGGGCGGAGATTCGAGCGCCCGACAACTTAGCGGCTACTTCCATTTCCTTACCCCTTAACGCTTGGCTTTCTTGTCAGCCACGTGCCCACGATATGTGCGGGTACCGGCGAACTCGCCCAGTTTGTGGCCGACCATGTCTTCGTTCACGAGAACTGGGACGTGCTGGCGACCGTTGTGTACAGCGATGGTCAGACCGACCATCTGTGGCAGGATCATCGAACGACGCGACCAGGTCTTAACTGGTTTGCGATCGTTCTTTTCCGCCGCCACTTCGATCTTCTTCAGTAGGTGAAGATCAATAAAAGGACCTTTTTTCAGAGAACGTGGCACTGTCGTATCCCTCTATTTACTTGCGACGACGGACGATCATTTTGTCGGTACGCTTATTACCACGAGTCTTCGCGCCCTTAGTCGGGAAGCCCCATGGCGATACCGGATGACGACCACCAGAGGTACGACCTTCACCACCACCATGTGGGTGGTCAACCGGGTTCATGGCAACACCACGAACGGTTGGGCGAACGCCACGCCAGCGCTTGGCACCAGCTTTACCCAACGAACGCAGGCTGTGCTCGGAGTTCGAGACTTCGCCCAGGGTCGCACGGCATTCAGCCAGGACTTTACGCATCTCACCAGAACGCAGACGCAGGGTCACGTAGACACCTTCACGAGCGATCAGCTGAGCCGAAGCACCAGCGGAACGAGCGATTTGCGCGCCTTTACCTGGCTTCAATTCGATGCCGTGTACGGTGCTACCAACTGGAATGTTGCGCAGTTGCAGAGCGTTGCCCGGCTTGATCGGTGCCAGAGCACCTGCGATCAGCTGGTCGCCAGCGCTCACGCCTTTAGGGGCGATGATGTAGCGACGCTCGCCATCTGCGTACAGCAGCAGAGCGATGTGAGCAGTACGGTTTGGATCGTATTCGATACGCTCGACGGTGGCAGCGATGCCATCCTTGTCGTTGCGACGGAAGTCGACCAGACGATAATGCTGCTTATGACCACCACCAATGTGACGAGTGGTAATACGGCCATTGTTGTTACGACCACCAGACTTCGATTTTTTCTCGAGCAGCGGTGCGTGAGGAGCGCCTTTATGCAGCTCCTGGTTGACCACCTTGACCACAAAACGGCGGCCAGGGGAAGTCGGTTTGCATTTAACGATTGCCATGATGCACCCCTTCCTTACTCAGCACTGCTGCTGAAATCGAGATCTTGGCCTGGCTGAAGGGAGATAACTGCCTTCTTCCAGTCATTACGCTTGCCCAGACCGCGAGCAGTGCGCTTGCTCTTACCCAGAATGTTCAGGGTAGTAACGCGCTCTACTTTCACGCTGAACAGGCTTTCGACGGCCTTCTTGATTTCCAGCTTGGTTGCATCGGTTGCAACCTTGAAAACGAACTGGCCTTTCTTGTCTGCCAGAACCGTAGCCTTCTCGGAAACGTGCGGGCCAAGCAGAACTTTAAATACGCGTTCCTGGTTCATCCCAGCAGCTCCTCGAATTTCTTCACGGCCGACACGGTGATCAACACCTTGTCGTATGCGATCAGACTGACCGGATCGGAACCTTGCACGTCACGGACATCGACGTGTGGCAGGTTGCGAGCAGCCAGGTACAGGTTCTGATCAACAGCGTCAGACACGATCAGGACGTCAGTCAGGCCCATGCCATTCAGCTTGTTCAGCAGATCTTTGGTTTTCGGTGCTTCAACAGCGAAGTCCTGAACCACGACCAGACGATCAGTACGCACCAGCTCAGCAAGGATGGAACGCATTGCTGCGCGATACATCTTCTTGTTCAGCTTCTGGGTGTGATCCTGAGGACGAGCTGCGAAAGTGGTACCGCCGCCACGCCAGATAGGGCTACGGATAGTACCGGCACGAGCACGGCCAGTACCTTTCTGACGCCATGGGCGCTTACCGCCACCACGAACGTCGGAACGGGTCTTTTGCTGCTTGCTACCTTGACGGCCGCCGGCCATGTAGGCCACGACTGCTTGGTGAACCAGCGTCTCGTTGAATTCGCCGCCAAATGTCAGTTCGGAAACTTCGATCGCTTGAGCGTCATTTACATTTAATTGCATGTCAGCTTCCCCTTAACCGCGAGCCTTGGCTGCTGGACGTACAACCAAGTTGCCGCCAGTAGCGCCAGGAACAGCGCCCTTGACCAACAACAGATTGCGTTCAGCGTCCACGCGCACTACTTCGAGGGACTGCACGGTCACGCGCTCGGCGCCCATATGACCGGACATTTTTTTGCCCTTGAATACACGACCAGGAGTCTGGCACTGGCCGATAGAGCCTGGAACGCGGTGGGATACGGAGTTACCGTGGGTGTTATCTTGCCCGCGGAAGTTCCAACGCTTGATCGTACCCTGGAAGCCTTTACCCTTGGACTGACCGGTTACATCAACCAGTTGGCCAGCGGCGAAGATTTCAGCGTTGATCAGATCGCCGGCCTGGTACTCACCTTCTTCAAGGCGGAATTCCATTACGGTACGACCAGCGGCAACGTTCGCCTTGGCGAAGTGGCCAGCTTGAGCAGCTGTTACACGCGAAGCACGACGCTCGCCGACAGTGACTTGCACTGCACGATAGCCATCGGTCTCTTCAGTTTTGAACTGGGTGACGCGATTCGGCTCGATCTCAATGACCGTGACCGGAATGGAGACACCTTCTTCGGTGAAAATACGGGTCATACCGCATTTACGACCGACTACACCAATAGTCATGTTGTAAACCTCATGAGTGTACGGGGCTTTCACCCGCTATGGCCGCCCATTTCAGAGCGTTACACGACTAAGACCGAGTCTTAGCCGAGGCTGATCTGCACTTCCACACCGGCCGCAAGATCGAGCTTCATAAGAGCATCAACGGTTTTATCCGTTGGCTGGACGATGTCCAGAACGCGCTTATGAGTACGGATCTCGTACTGGTCACGCGCGTCTTTGTTGACGTGCGGGGAGACCAGAACGGTGAACCGCTCTTTACGGGTAGGCAGTGGAATTGGACCACGCACTTGAGCACCAGTACGTTTCGCGGTTTCCACGATTTCCTGGGTGGATTGGTCGATCAGGCGATGGTCAAAAGCCTTCAACCTGATACGGATTTGCTGATTTTGCATTGGATTTCAGACTCCGGCTGCTATTCCCACCGGGCGCAATACGCCCGTTAAAAGGAGGCGCAATTCTATAGACGCCCCCGATAGGTGTCAACCCAATAAAAAAGCCCCCGCTAAGCGGGGGCTTTTCAACTCACCGAGCCAACTCTACAAGAGAGTCTTACTCGATGATTTTGGCTACGACGCCAGCGCCGACGGTACGACCGCCTTCACGGATAGCGAAACGCAGACCGTCTTCCATTGCGATGGTCTTGATCAGGGTGACAACCATTTTGATGTTGTCGCCTGGCATTACCATTTCAACGCCTTCCGGCAGCTCGCAGTTACCGGTCACGTCAGTGGTCCGGAAGTAGAACTGTGGACGGTAGCCTTTGAAGAACGGAGTGTGACGACCGCCTTCTTCTTTGCTCAGAACGTACACTTCAGCTTCGAACTTGGTGTGCGGCTTGACCGAACCCGGCTTAACCAGAACCTGGCCACGCTCAACGTCGTCACGCTTGGTACCACGCAGCAGAACGCCGCAGTTCTCGCCAGCACGACCTTCGTCGAGCAGCTTACGGAACATTTCAACACCGGTGCAGGTGGTGACGGTGGTGTCACGCAGACCTACGATTTCCAGCGGATCCTGAACCTTGACGATACCGCGCTCGATACGACCAGTCACAACAGTACCGCGACCGGAGATCGAGAATACGTCTTCGATAGGCATCAGGAACGGCTTGTCGATAACACGAACTGGCTCTGGGATGTAGCTGTCCAGAGTTTCTACCAGACGCTTCACAGCGGTGGTACCCATTTCGTTGTCGTCCTGGCCGTTCAGAGCCATCAGAGCCGAACCGATGATGATTGGGGTGTCATCACCTGGGAAGTCGTAAGTGCTCAGCAGATCGCGCACTTCCATCTCAACCAGTTCCAGCAGCTCAGCGTCGTCAACCATGTCAGCCTTGTTCAGGAAGACAACGATGTACGGAACGCCTACCTGACGGGACAGCAGGATGTGCTCACGGGTTTGTGGCATCGGACCATCGGCGGCCGAGCAAACCAGGATCGCGCCGTCCATCTGGGCAGCACCGGTGATCATGTTCTTCACATAGTCAGCGTGACCTGGGCAGTCAACGTGAGCGTAGTGACGAATCGAAGAGTTGTACTCAACGTGCGCGGTGTTGATGGTGATACCACGAGCCTTTTCTTCCGGAGCGCTGTCGATTTTGTCGAAAGCAACAACGGCCGAACCGAAAACTTCGGAGCAGACGCGAGTCAGAGCAGCGGTCAGAGTGGTTTTACCGTGGTCAACGTGACCAATGGTGCCAACGTTGACGTGCGGTAGGGAACGATCAAATTTTTCTTTAGCCACGACAATTAACTCCTTGCCTAAAGGGCTGAATCAGCCTTGCTTTTTAGTAACAGTCTCGACGATATGCGACGGAGCTGTATTGTATTTTTTGAATTCCATAGAGTAGCTTGCGCGACCCTGAGACATGGAACGAACGTCGGTCGCGTAACCGAACATTTCACCCAACGGAACCTCGGCGCGGATAACCTTGCCGGAAACCGTATCTTCCATACCCAGAATCATGCCACGACGACGGTTAAGGTCGCCCATGACATCACCCATGTAGTCTTCAGGCGTAACGACTTCTACTGCCATGATCGGCTCGAGCAACTCACCACCGCCCTTCTGGGCCAGTTGCTTGGTTGCCATGGAAGCAGCCACCTTGAACGCCATCTCGTTGGAGTCGACGTCGTGGTAAGAACCATCAAACACTGTTGCCTTCAGGCCGATCAGCGGATAGCCGGCAACAACGCCGTTCTTCATCTGCTCTTCGATACCCTTCTGGATCGCCGGGATGTATTCCTTAGGAACAACACCACCTACGACTTCGTTCACGAATTGCAGACCTTCCTGACCTTCGTCAGCCGGTGCAAAACGGATCCAGCAGTGACCGAACTGGCCACGACCGCCGGATTGGCGAACGAACTTGCCTTCGATTTCACAGTTCTTCGTGATGCGCTCACGATAGGAAACCTGAGGCTTGCCGATGTTGGCTTCGACGTTGAACTCACGGCGCATCCGGTCAACCAGGATGTCCAGGTGCAGCTCGCCCATGCCGGAGATGATCGTCTGACCAGTCTCTTCATCAGTCTTGACGCGGAAAGACGGGTCTTCCTGAGCAAGTTTGCCCAGAGCGATACCCATTTTTTCCTGGTCATCCTTGGTCTTGGGCTCAACGGCTACCGAGATAACCGGCTCCGGGAAGTCCATGCGAACCAGGATGATTGGCTTGTCAGCGTTGCACAAGGTTTCGCCAGTGGTGACGTCCTTCATGCCGATCAAGGCCGCGATGTCACCAGCGCGTACTTCCTTGATTTCTTCACGGGCGTTTGCGTGCATCTGCACCATACGACCCACACGCTCTTTCTTGCCTTTTACCGAGTTGATCACGCCGTCGCCGGAGGCCAACACGCCCGAGTAAACCCGAACAAAGGTCAAGGTACCCACGAATGGGTCGGTAGCGATCTTGAATGCCAAAGCCGCGAACGGCTCGTCGTCACTTGCGTGACGCTCCATTTCCTCTTCCTCGTTATCCGGGTTGGAACCCTTGATAGCAGGAATGTCGGTTGGAGCAGGCAGGAAGTCGATAACGGCGTCGAGAACCAGGGGAACACCCTTGTTCTTGAAGGAAGAACCGCAAACAGCCAGAACGATCTCACCAGCGATAGTACGCTGACGCAGAGCGGCCTTGATTTCCTCGTTGGTGAGCTCTTCACCCTCGAGGTACTTGTTCATCAGCTCTTCGTTGGCTTCGGCCGCAGCCTCGACCATGTTGCCGCGCCACTTCTCGGCTTCTTCCAGCAATTCAGCAGGAATGTCCTTGCGAACAGGAACCATGCCCTTGTCGGAATCGTTCCAGTAGACAGCTTGCATGTTGATCAGATCGATCTGACCCTGGAAGTTGTCTTCGGAACCGATAGCCAACTGGATCGGCACCGGAGTGTGACCCAGACGCTGCTTGATCTGAGCGATCACGCGCAGGAAGTTGGCACCAGCACGGTCCATCTTGTTTACGTAAACAAGACGTGGAACGCCGTATTTGTTGGCCTGACGCCATACGGTTTCCGACTGAGGCTCAACACCCGAAGTACCGCAGAACACAACGACCGCGCCGTCGAGTACACGCAGGGAACGTTCAACTTCAATGGTGAAGTCTACGTGGCCCGGGGTATCGATAACGTTGAAGCGATGCTCGTGCGGGTACTGCTTCTCGGAACCTTTCCAGAAGGCGGTGATAGCAGCAGAAGTAATGGTAATACCACGCTCCTGCTCCTGCACCATCCAGTCTGTGGTCGCGGCGCCGTCATGCACCTCGCCCATTTTGTGACTTTTGCCGGTGTAAAAAAGGACGCGCTCGGTGGTGGTGGTCTTACCAGCATCCACGTGAGCAACGATACCGATGTTACGGTAGCGATTAATCGGTGTAGTACGAGCCATAAAGCCCTCGCAAATTGAGTGACGCTAAAATTAGAAGCGGTAGTGCGAGAAAGCCTTGTTGGCTTCAGCCATACGGTGCACGTCTTCACGCTTCTTAACTGCAGCACCTTTACCTTCAGCAGCGTCCAACAGTTCACCAGCCAAACGCAGAGCCATGGACTTCTCGCCGCGCTTGCGGGCGAAGTCTACCAGCCAGCGCATTGCCAGGGCGTTACGACGGGAAGGACGAACTTCGACCGGAACCTGGTAAGTAGCACCGCCTACACGGCGCGACTTCACTTCGACCAGCGGAGCGATGGCGTCGAGAGCTTTCTCGAAGATTTCCAGGGGATCGCTGTTCTTGCGTTCCTTAACTTTGTCCAGTGCGCCATAAACAATACGCTCGGCAACGGCTTTCTTGCCGCTCTCCATAACGTGGTTCATGAACTTGGCGAGGATCTGGCTTCCGTATTTCGGATCGTCCAGAATCTCACGTTTGGCTGCTACGCGACGTCTTGGCATGATAAGCCCTCAAGCGGTCTTCAGGTTAGCCCGGGACAGCTCACGCTTGCCCGACCTTACTCTTATCGACTCAATAAAAATGAAAAACTGCAAAACGACCGATTACTTCGGACGCTTGGTACCGTACTTCGAACGACCCTGGTTACGACCTTTGACGCCGGAAGTATCCAAAGAACCGCGGACGGTGTGGTAACGAACACCTGGCAAGTCTTTTACACGACCGCCGCGGATCAGTACCACGCTGTGCTCTTGCAGGTTGTGGCCTTCACCGCCGATGTACGAGGAAACCTCGAAACCGTTGGTCAGGCGCACACGGCATACTTTACGCAGTGCCGAGTTAGGTTTTTTCGGCGTGGTGGTATACACACGGGTGCATACGCCACGACGTTGCGGGCAGTTCTGCAGCGCAGGCACGTCGGATTTCTCGACGATACGCTTACGCGGCTGACGTACCAGCTGGTTGATAGTTGCCATCTACTAGCTCCACTGTTGTCTTGCGACGCTATTGTCTTACAAGAAAAGCAAAATGGCAGGAACGAATTCCCGCCAAATTTAGGGGATCAAGAGTCTAAAGAGGATCTTGTCCCCAGTCAAGGCAAGGCCCCGACCTCCCCACCCGCCGGATCTCGACAATTTGTCTCGATCCGCCGAACGGGGCGACCAGGGCCAGGCACTCAATCAGCTCAGAACTCAGTTACCACTCGAGTTCAGTGCTTCGGTCAGTGCAGCTTCCACTTCACTGGCGCTTACGCGCAACGGCTTGTCTGCTTCACGGCGGCGCTTGCGCTCGCTGTGGTAGGCCAAACCGGTACCGGCCGGGATCAGACGACCCACGACCACGTTTTCTTTCAGGCCGCGCAGGTAGTCGCGCTTGCCGGTTACCGCCGCTTCGGTCAGTACCCGCGTGGTTTCCTGGAAGGAAGCCGCCGAGATGAACGATTCGGTGGACAACGACGCCTTGGTGATACCCAGCAGTACGCGAGTGAACTTGGCAAGGAACTTGTCCTCGTTCGCCAGGCGCTCGTTCTCCACCAGTACGTGAGTCAGTTCCATCTGGTCGCCCTTGATGAAGCTGGAATCGCCGGACTCGGAGATCTCAACTTTACGCAGCATCTGACGCAGGATGGTCTCGATGTGCTTGTCGTTGATCTTCACGCCTTGCAGACGATAAACGTCCTGGATCTCGTTCACGATGTACTTGGCCAGCGCACTCACACCCAGCAGACGCAGGATGTCGTGTGGATCGCTCGGACCGTCGGAAATAACTTCGCCGCGGTTTACCTGTTCGCCTTCGAAGACGTTCAGGTGACGCCACTTCGGAATCAGTTCTTCGTACGGATCGCTACCGTCGTTCGGGGTGATGACCAGACGGCGCTTGCCCTTGGTCTCTTTACCGAACGCGATGGTGCCGCTGACTTCAGCCAGAATCGAGGCTTCTTTCGGACGACGGGCTTCGAACAGGTCGGCAACACGCGGCAGACCACCGGTGATGTCGCGGGTTTTCGAAGTTTCTTGCGGAATACGAGCGATAACATCACCGATCGCGATCCGCGCGCCGTCCGCCACACCGACCAAGGCGTTGGCTGGCAGGAAGTACTGAGCGATTACGTCAGTGCCTGGCAGCAACAGATCCTTGCCGTTGTCGTCGACCATCTTCACGGCTGGACGGATGTCCTTGCCGGCAGCTGGACGATCTTTGGCGTCGAGTACCTCAATGTTGGTCATACCGGTCAATTCGTCAGTCTGACGCTTGATCGTGATGCCTTCTTCCATGCCCACGTAGGTCACGGTACCTTTCATTTCGGTAACGATCGGGTGAGTGTGCGGATCCCACTTGGCCACGATAGCGCCAGCGTCGACCTTATCGCCTTCCTTCACCGAAATCACCGCACCGTACGGCAGCTTGTAGCGCTCGCGCTCACGACCGAAGTCGTCGGCAATCGCCAGCTCACCGGAACGGGACACAGCCACCAGGTGACCGTCGACACGCTCAACGTGCTTCAGGTTGTGCAGACGGACAGTACCGCCATTCTTCACCTGAACGCTGTCGGCCGCGGAGGTCCGGCTTGCCGCACCACCGATGTGGAACGTACGCATGGTCAGCTGGGTACCCGGCTCACCAATGGACTGGGCAGCAATAACGCCGACCGCTTCACCGATGTTCACCTGGTGACCACGAGCCAGATCGCGGCCGTAGCACTTGGCGCAGATGCCGTAGCGGGTTTCGCAGCTGATCGGCGAACGTACGATCACTTCGTCGATGCTGTTGAGCTCGATGAACTCGACCCACTTCTCGTCAACCAGGGTGCCCGCAGGAACGATAACGTCCTCGGTACCCGGCTTGAACACGTCACGGGCAATGACACGACCCAATACGCGCTCACCCAGCGGCTCGACAACGTCACCGCCTTCAATGTGCGGCGTCATGACCAGGCCGTGTTCGGTGCCGCAATCGATCTCGGTCACAACCAGATCCTGCGCCACGTCTACCAGACGACGAGTCAGGTAACCGGAGTTCGCGGTTTTCAACGCGGTATCCGCAAGACCCTTACGAGCACCGTGAGTGGAGATGAAGTACTGAAGTACGCTCAAACCTTCACGGAAGTTCGCGGTAATCGGCGTCTCGATGATGGAGCCGTCCGGCTTGGCCATCAGGCCACGCATACCGGCGAGCTGACGGATCTGCGCAGCAGAACCCCGTGCGCCCGAGTCGGCCATCATGTACATCGAGTTGAACGATTCCTGGTCGACTTCGTTGCCGTGGCGGTCGATGACCTTCTCTTTCGAGAGGTTGGCCATCATCGCCTTGGATACTTCGTCGTTCGCCTTCGACCACAGGTCGATTACCTTGTTGTACTTCTCGCCCTGGGTTACCAGGCCGGACGCGTACTGGCTCTCGATCTCTTTCACTTCCTCGGTGGCAGCACCGATGATGCGGGCTTTTTCATCAGGGATAACGAAGTCGTTAACACCGATGGAAACGCCGGAGATGGTCGAATAGGCAAAACCGGTGTACATCAGCTGGTCAGCGAAGATCACGGTCTCTTTCAGACCAACCACGCGGTAGCACTGGTTGATCAGCTTGGAGATCGCCTTTTTCTTCATCGGCAGGTTGACGACGTCAAACGACAGGCCAGGTGGAACAACCTGGAACAACAGCGCACGGCCGACAGTGGTGTCGACGATGCGAGTGTTCTTGACGCTGCCACCATCACGATCGTTAACGGTCTCGTTGATCCGCACCTTGACCTTGGCGTGCAGTGCGGCTTCGCCAGCACGGAACACCCGGTCGACTTCCTGCAGGTCCGCGAAAACACGACCTTCGCCCTTGGCGTTGATCGCTTCACGCGTCATGTAGTACAGACCCAATACAACGTCCTGCGACGGAACGATGATTGGCTCACCGTTGGCTGGCGACAGGATGTTGTTGGTCGACATCATCAACGCACGCGCTTCGAGCTGGGCTTCCAGCGTCAGCGGTACGTGCACGGCCATCTGGTCGCCGTCGAAGTCGGCGTTGTACGCAGCACAGACCAGAGGGTGCAGCTGGATAGCCTTGCCTTCGATCAGTACCGGTTCAAACGCCTGGATACCCAGACGGTGAAGGGTCGGTGCACGGTTGAGCAGCACTGGGTGTTCGCGAATTACTTCGGCAAGAACGTCCCAGACTTCTGGCAGCTCGCGCTCGACCATTTTCTTGGCGGCTTTGATGGTGGTAGCGAGACCACGCATTTCCAGCTTGCCGAAAATGAACGGCTTGAACAGTTCCAGTGCCATTTTCTTAGGCAGACCGCACTGGTGCAGACGCAGGGTCGGACCTACGGTAATTACCGAACGACCCGAGTAGTCAACACGCTTACCGAGCAAGTTCTGGCGGAAACGACCTTGCTTACCCTTGATCATGTCAGCCAGGGATTTCAGAGGACGCTTGTTCGAACCGGTGATAGCGCGGCCACGGCGACCGTTGTCGAGCAGTGCGTCGACCGCTTCCTGCAACATACGCTTTTCGTTGCGCACGATGATGTCCGGAGCGGACAGATCGAGCAGGCGCTTCAAGCGGTTGTTACGGTTGATCACTCGACGATACAGATCGTTGAGGTCGGAAGTCGCGAAACGACCGCCATCAAGCGGAACCAGTGGACGCAGGTCTGGCGGCAGTACCGGCAGAACGGTCAGCACCATCCACTCTGGCAGGTTGCCGGAACCCTGGAAGGCTTCCATCAACTTCAGACGCTTGGACAGCTTCTTGATCTTGGTTTCGGAGTTGGTTTGCGGAATCTCTTCGCGCAGACGACCAATCTCGTGCTCCAGGTCGATAGCGTGCAGCAGCTCGCGGACAGCTTCGGCACCCATGCGGGCATCGAAATCGTCGCCGAACTCTTCCAGCGCTTCGAAGTATTGCTCGTCGTTGAGCAACTGGCCTTTTTCAAGGGTGGTCATGCCTGGATCGATAACGACATAGCTCTCGAAGTAGAGAACGCGCTCGATATCACGCAGGGTCATGTCCATCAGCAAGCCGATACGGGACGGCAGCGATTTCAGGAACCAGATGTGGGCAACCGGCGAAGCCAGCTCGATGTGCGCCATGCGCTCACGACGAACTTTTGCCAGCGCAACTTCAACGCCGCACTTCTCGCAGATCACGCCGCGATGCTTCAAGCGCTTGTACTTACCGCACAGGCACTCGTAATCCTTTACCGGGCCAAAGATCTTGGCGCAGAACAGGCCGTCACGCTCGGGTTTGAACGTACGGTAGTTGATGGTTTCCGGCTTTTTAACTTCACCGAACGACCACGAACGGATCATCTCAGGCGAGGCCAGTCCAATACGGATGGCGTCGAACTCTTCGACTTGACCCTGGTTTTTCAGCAAATTCAGTAGGTCTTTCAAGGCCTTTCCTCCTGGCGGAGCAGAGAGCGGGCAAGACAGCCCCGCTCTCGATTCGCGTCACGTGTTATTCGGTTTCCAGATCGATATCGATGCCGAGGGAACGAATTTCCTTGATCAACACGTTGAAGGACTCGGGCATGCCCGGCTCCATACGGTGATCGCCGTCCACGATGTTCTTGTACATCTTGGTCCGGCCGTTCACATCGTCCGACTTCACTGTGAGCATTTCTTGCAGAGTGTAAGCAGCACCGTACGCTTCCAGTGCCCAGACCTCCATCTCCCCGAAACGCTGACCACCGAACTGCGCCTTACCACCCAGCGGCTGCTGGGTAACCAGGCTGTAAGAACCGGTAGAACGAGCGTGCATCTTGTCGTCTACCAAGTGGTTCAGCTTCAGCATGTACATGTAGCCAACGGTAACCGGACGCTCGAACTTGTTGCCGGTACGGCCGTCGAACAGCTGCATCTGGCCGCTTTCCGGCAGGTCTGCCAGTTTCAGCATGGCCTTGATTTCGCTTTCCTTGGCACCGTCGAACACCGGGGTAGCCATTGGAACGCCGCCGCGCAGGTTCTTCGCCAGATCCAGGATTTCCTGGTCGGAGAAGGTATCCAGCTCTTCGTTGCGCCCGCCGATCTCGTTGTAGATCTCGTGCAGGAACTTACGCAGGTCCGCGACCTTGCGCTGCTCTTCGATCATGCGGTTGATCTTCTCGCCCAGACCTTTGGCCGCAAGGCCCAGGTGGGTTTCGAGGATCTGACCGACGTTCATACGCGAAGGTACGCCCAACGGGTTGAGGACCACATCGACCGGGGTGCCGTTGGCATCGTGCGGCATGTCTTCAACTGGCATGATCACCGAGACCACACCTTTGTTACCGTGACGACCGGCCATCTTGTCGCCCGGCTGGATGCGACGACGGATTGCCAGGTAAACCTTGACGATCTTCAGCACGCCTGGAGCCAGGTCATCGCCCTGCTGCAGTTTGCGCTTCTTGTCTTCGAACTTGTCGTCCAGCAGACGGCGGCGATCAACGATGTAGGCCTGGGCCTTCTCGAGCTGCTCGTTCAGAGCGTCTTCAGCCATGCGCAGTTTGAACCACTGACCATGCTCAAGACCGTCGAGAACTTCGTCGGTGATTTCCTGACCTTTCTTCAGGCCTGCGCCGCCTTCTGCCTTGTGGCCTACCAGAGCGGAACGCAGACGTTCGAAAGTCGCGCCTTCAACGATACGGAACTCTTCGTTCAGATCCTTGCGGATCTCGTCGAGCTGAGTCTTCTCGATGGACAATGCACGAGCATCACGCTCGACACCGTCACGGGTGAAGACCTGTACGTCGATGACGGTACCCTTGGTGCCGGTAGGCACACGCAGGGAGGTGTCTTTCACGTCGCTGGCTTTTTCACCGAAGATGGCACGCAGCAGTTTCTCTTCCGGAGTCAGTTGGGTCTCGCCTTTCGGAGTGACCTTGCCGACCAGGATGTCGCCTGCGCCTACTTCGGCACCTACGTAAACGATACCGGCTTCGTCCAGCTTGTTCAGTGCAGCCTCACCCACGTTCGGGATGTCCGCAGTGATTTCTTCCGGGCCAAGCTTGGTGTCACGGGCCACACAGGTCAGTTCCTGAATGTGGATCGTGGTGAAGCGGTCTTCCTGAACCACACGCTCGGACAGGCAGATGGAGTCTTCGAAGTTGAAGCCGTTCCATGCCATGAACGCGATGCGCATGTTCTGACCCAGTGCCAGTTCACCCATGTCGGTGGACGGGCCGTCGGCCATGATGTCGCTGCGCTGAACCCGATCACCCTTGCTCACCAGCGGACGCTGGTTGATGCAGGTGTTCTGGTTGGAGCGGGTGTACTTGGTCAGGTTGTAGATGTCGACACCGGCTTCGCCAGTTTCAACTTCGTCATCGGCAACACGAACCACGATACGGCTGGCATCGACGGAGTCGATCACGCCACCACGACGAGCCACGACGCAAACGCCGGAGTCGCGGGCAACGTTACGCTCCATGCCGGTACCTACCAGCGGCTTGTCGGCACGCAGGGTCGGTACAGCTTGACGCTGCATGTTCGAACCCATCAACGCACGGTTGGCGTCGTCGTGCTCGAGGAACGGGATCAGCGACGCAGCAACCGAAACTACCTGCTTGGGCGATACGTCCATCAGGGTGACGTCTTCCGGCGCCTTGACGGTGAACTCGTTCAAGTGACGAACCGCTACCAGCTCGTCGGTCAGGACTTTCTTGTCGTTCATCGTGGCCGAAGCCTGGGCGATCACATGATCAGCTTCTTCGATGGCGGACAGGAATACGATCTCGTCGGTAACCAGGGCGTCTTTCACCACACGGTACGGGCTTTCAAGGAAACCGTACTGGTTGGTGCGCGCATAGGCAGCCAGGGAGTTGATCAGACCGATGTTCGGACCTTCCGGCGTTTCGATCGGGCATACGCGACCGTAGTGAGTCGGGTGTACGTCACGAACTTCGAAGCCTGCACGCTCACGAGTCAGACCGCCTGGGCCGAGTGCGGAGACACGACGCTTGTGGGTGATCTCGGACAGCGGGTTGTTCTGGTCCATGAACTGCGACAGCTGGCTCGAACCGAAGAACTCCTTCACCGCCGCAGCCACTGGCTTGGCGTTGATCAGGTCTTGCGGCATCAGGCCTTCGCTTTCAGCCATCGACAGACGTTCCTTGACCGCGCGCTCGACACGCACCAGGCCAACACGGAACTGGTTTTCGGCCATCTCGCCTACGCAGCGGACACGACGGTTACCCAGGTGGTCGATGTCATCGACGATGCCTTTGCCGTTACGGATGTCGACCAGGGTCTTGAGCACCGCAACGATGTCGTCCTTGTTCAGCACGCCCGAACCTTCGATCTCGGTACGACCGATACGACGGTTGAACTTCATCCGGCCGACCGCAGACAGGTCATAGCGCTCAGGGCTGAAGAACAGGTTGTTGAACAGGGTCTCGGCGGCATCCTTGGTTGGTGGCTCGCCAGGACGCATCATGCGATAGATCTCTACCAGGGCTTCCAGTTGGTTGCCGGTGGAGTCGATCTTCAGCGTATCGGAGATGAACGGACCGCAGTCGATATCGTTGGTGTACAGAGTCTCGATGCGAACAACCTGAGCCTTGGCGATTTTCGCCAGGATCTCGGTGGTCAGCTCGGTGTTGCACTCGGCAATGATCTCGCCAGTGGCCGGATGCACGATGACCTTGGCGGTGGTGCGACCCAGGACGTAGTCCATCGGCACCTGCAGCTCTTTGATCCCGGCTTTTTCCAGCTGGTTGATGTGGCGAGCGGTGATACGACGACCTTGCTCGACAATAACCTTGCCCTTGTCATCCTGGATATCCAGGACGGCGATTTCACCGCGCAGGCGCTGAGGCACCAACTCCAGGCTCAGGTTTTCACCCTGCACATGGAAGACGTTGGTGGTGTAGAACGCGTCCAGCACTTCCTCGGTGGTATAGCCGAGCGCGCGCAGCAGTACCGATGCAGGCAGCTTGCGACGACGGTCGATACGCACGAATACGCAGTCTTTCGGGTCGAACTCGAAGTCCAGCCACGAACCGCGATAAGGAATGATGCGCGCGGAGTAGAGCAGTTTGCCGGAGCTGTGCGTCTTGCCACGGTCGTGGTCGAAGAACACGCCCGGAGAACGGTGCAGCTGGGAAACGATTACACGCTCGGTACCGTTGATTACGAAGGTACCGTTTTCAGTCATCAGGGGGATTTCACCCATGTAGACTTCTTGCTCTTTGATGTCCTTGATCGCTTTGTTCGACGATTCTTTGTCGAAAATGATCAGGCGCACTTTTACCCGCAAAGGTACGGCGTAAGTCACACCGCGCAATACGCATTCTTTGACATCAAATGCCGGCTCGCCCAGGCGATAACCGACGTACTCCAGCGCAGCATTGCCGGAGTAGCTGATGATCGGGAAAACGGATTTGAAGGCCGCATGCAGGCCCACGTCGCGGAACTGATCTTTAGTCGCTCCCGCTTGCAAGAATTCACGATACGAATCCAGCTGGATGGCCAGGAGGTACGGCACATCCATGACGTCCGGCAACTTGCTAAAGTCCTTGCGGATACGTTTTTTCTCAGTATATGAGTAAGCCATCAGCGTTCCCCAGCTTGGTCACCTGCTTGTTTGGCCCCTCCCGACGGGAGCAGCCAGAAAATCGTGCAAACCCCTTGGTTTGCGCCACCACATCGGGTGGTTACAGCGCGTGATCAGCACCGACCCAGTCGGCTGCCAATAACGGAAAAAGGCCGGTGGCAAGAGCCACCAGCCATCAGCCTGTCGCTTAACGCTCGGGCTGGAGACGCAAAGTCGATGCTTACTTCAGCTCGACTTTAGCGCCTGCTTCTTCCAGTACTGCTTTGGCTTTGTCAGCTGCGTCTTTGGCAACAGCTTCCAGAACCATGGCAGGAGCGCCGTCAACTACAGCCTTGGCTTCTTTCAGGCCCAGACCGGTCAGTTCACGTACTGCCTTGATCACGTTAACTTTCTTCTCGCCAGCTTCGGTCAGCATGACGTTGAATTCGGTTTGCTCTTCAGCAACGGCAGCAGCAACAGCTGGACCAGCGGAAGCAGCAGCAGCGGTAACACCGAATTTTTCTTCGAAAGCTTTGATCAGTTCAACAACTTCCATTACGGACATGTTGCCAACGGCTTCGAGGATATCGTTTTGAGAGATAGACATGACTCTAAATTCCTGGATTGGGGGACGGCCTACGCGACCATCGAAATAAACAAAAAACGCGAAAAGGAGTGTCGAGCCTTAGGCTGCGGCAGCTTCTTTCTGGTCGCGCAGTGCCGCCAGAGTACGAGCCAATTTGCTGGTTGCGCCTTGAATCACGCTCATCAGCTGAGAAATTGCTTCGTCACGGGTCGGCAGAGTTGCCAGTACGTCGATCTGGTTAGCTGCGAGGAACTTGCCCTCGAACGCAGCTGCCTTAATCTCGAACTTGTCCTGACCTTTGGCGAATTCCTTGAACAAACGGGCAGCAGCGCCTGGATGTTGGGTGGAGAACGCGATCAAGGTCGGGCCGGTGAACACGTCGTTGAGAACACTGTATTCAGTGTCAGCAACAGCGCGCTTGAGCAGGGTGTTACGTACAACACGTACGTAAACGCCAGCTTCACGAGCCTCTTTACGGAGTCCGGTCATAGCGCCTACTGTTACGCCACGGGCATCAGCCACGACAGCGGACAGAGCAGCTTTGGCAGCCTCGTTGACTTCAGCGACGATGGCCTTCTTGTCTTCGAGTTTAATTGCCACGGGTTTAACTCCTGCTTGTTACCGTTTCATCCGATCGAAACCGAATGTCGTTTTGGTGTCTGATTCGGTAAGGAACCGGGAGCACCATCTGCGTAGGCTTGTGGTTTAAGACTTGCGTCGCCTACGGTCTTGGACAGCCCCCGCCAGGCAGGGACCCCAATATGTGATTGGCGCAATCGCTTGCGCCAACCTGAGTCTTACGCGTCGAGCGAGCTCTGATCGATGATCAGACCTGGGCCCATAGTGGTGCTCAGGGTAACGCGCTTGACGTAGATACCTTTCGAAGAAGCTGGCTTGATACGCTTCAGATCAGCGATCAGGGCTTCAACGTTTTCCTTCAGCTTGACGGCGTCGAAGCCGATCTTGCCAACGGAAGTGTGGATAATGCCGTTTTTGTCGGTGCGATAACGAACCTGACCAGCCTTGGCGTTTTTAACCGCGGTGGCTACGTCTGGAGTTACGGTACCAACCTTAGGGTTAGGCATCAGGCCACGTGGACCGAGGATCTGACCCAACTGGCCTACAACACGCATGGCATCCGGGGATGCGATCACGACGTCATAGTTCAGGTCGCCGCCTTTCATTTCGGCAGCCAGGTCGTCCATGCCTACGCGATCAGCGCCAGCAGCCAGAGCAGCTTCAGCTGCAGGGCCCTGGGTGAACACGGCAACACGTACGGTCTTGCCAGTGCCGTGTGGCAGCACGGTAGCGCTACGGACGACCTGGTCGGATTTACGTGGGTCAACGCCCAGGTTTACAGCAACGTCGAACGACTCGCTGAACTTGACAGTCGACAGCTCGGCCAGCAGAGCGGCGGCGTCTACAAAGTTGTAGGCCTTGCCTGCTTCGATTTTGCCGGCGATAGCCTTTTGACGCTTGGTCAGCTTAGCCATTACACACCCTCCACGTTAAGGCCCATGCTACGAGCAGAACCGGCGATAGTACGCACGGCTGCATCCATATCAGCTGCAGTCAGATCCGCGTTTTTGGTTTTCGCGATTTCTTCCAGCTGAGCACGGGTAACGGTGCCAACCTTAACGGTGTTTGGACGAGCGGAACCGCTGGTCAAACCTGCAGCCTTCTTCAGCAGAACCGAAGCAGGGGTGCTTTTTGTTTCGAAAGTGAAGCTACGGTCGCTGTAGACAGTGATGATCACTGGAGTCGGCAGACCTGGCTCAAGACCCTGGGTACGGGCGTTGAAAGCCTTGCAGAATTCCATGATGTTCACGCCATGCTGACCCAGTGCAGGACCAACGGGCGGGCTTGGGTTAGCCTGAGCGGCCTTCACTTGCAGCTTGATGTAAGCGGTAATCTTCTTGGCCATGAGGCACTCCAATTACGGGTTCGAACGCCTCGAAAGGCTCCCCGGTTGCTTGCGCGTTTATCCCAGTGACGACAAAACCCCACAGCCTTGGGCTGCGGGGTTGGGATGCCTGCTCAATCAGACCTTTTCGACCTGACTGAACTCCAACTCTACCGGAGTAGAGCGACCGAAAATGAGCACTGCCACTTGGATCCGGCTCTTTTCGTAGTTAACTTCTTCGACCGTACCATTGAAATCGGCGAATGGACCATCAGTGACCCGTACAACTTCACCTGGTTCAAACAACGTCTTCGGCTTCGGCTTGTCGCTACCATCAGCGACGCGACGCAGAATTGCTTCTGCCTCTTTGTCAGTGATCGGCGCAGGCTTGTCGGCGGTTCCGCCGATGAAGCCCATCACCCGAGGGGTATCCTTGACCAAGTGCCAAGTCCCTTCGTTCATATCCATCTGTACCAGCACATAGCCTGGAAAGAACTTGCGTTCACTTTTGCGCTTCTGGCCGTTACGCATCTCCACCACTTCTTCAGTGGGGACCAGAATCTCGCCGAAGCCATCTTCCATGCCAGCCAGCTTTACGCGCTCTATCAGCGAGCGCATTACATGCTTCTCGTAACCCGAGTAAGCATGCACAACGTACCAACGCTTAGCCACGGGACACCCTTAGCCAACAATCAAGGAAACAAGCCAGCCGAGCAGGGAATCAAGCCCCCACAACAGCAACGCCATTACCAGAACAACAGCCACAACGATCAACGTGGTCTGCGTGGTTTCTTGGCGAGTCGGCCATACGACTTTACGAATCTCGGTGCGAGCTTCCTTAGCGAGTACAAAGAAAGACTTGCCCTTGGCTGTTTGCAGGCCTACAAAGGCAGCAACAGCAGCAATAGCAAGCAATGCAAGTACGCGGTACAGGATCGGCGAAGCAGAAAAATACTGATTGCCAACAACGCCAACAACCACCAAAGCGACTACCACTAGCCACTTGAGCAGATCGAAGCGAGAGCCTTGAGCTTCAGCTTTAGGAGTCATCTATGAAGATCCTGTGAAAAGAAAGCCAGACACACCAAGTGAATCTGGCAGGTCAGGAGGGAATCGAACCCCCAACCTACGGTTTTGGAGACCGTCGCTCTGCCAATTGAGCTACTGACCTAAAACAAAATCAGGCCGACCATTATGCCGGCCCGAAAAAGACATTACAACTATTTACTCGATGACCTTGGCTACGACGCCGGCGCCGACGGTACGACCGCCTTCACGGATAGCGAAACGCAGACCGTCTTCCATCGCGATGGTCTTGATCAGAGTGACAGTCATCTGGATGTTGTCACCTGGCATTACCATTTCAACGCCTTCTGGCAGCTCGCAGTTACCAGTCACGTCAGTTGTACGGAAGTAGAACTGTGGACGGTAGCCTTTGAAGAACGGAGTATGACGGCCGCCTTCTTCCTTGCTCAGAACGTAAACTTCTGCGGTGAACTTGGTGTGCGGCTTGACGGTGCCCGGCTTGACCAGAACCTGGCCACGCTCAACGTCGTCACGCTTGGTGCCGCGCAGCAGCACGCCGCAGTTCTCGCCAGCACGACCTTCGTCGAGCAGCTTGCGGAACATCTCAACGCCGGTGCAGGTAGTTTTCTGAGTGTCGCGCAGACCGACGATCTCAACTTCTTCCTGGATACGGACGATGCCACGCTCAACACGACCAGTCACAACAGTACCGCGACCAGAGATCGAGAATACGTCTTCGATTGGCATCAGGAACGGCTTGTCGATAGCGCGCTCAGGCTCTGGGATGTAGCTGTCCAGAGTCTCAACCAGCTTCTTGACCGCAGTGGTACCCATTTCGTTGTCGTCTTGGCCGTTCAGAGCCATCAGAGCCGAACCGATGATGATTGGAGTGTCATCACCAGGGAAATCGTAAGTGCTCAGCAGGTCACGCACTTCCATCTCAACCAGTTCCAGCAGCTCAGCGTCGTCAACCATGTCAGCCTTGTTCAGGAAGACAACGATGTACGGAACGCCTACCTGACGGGACAGCAGGATGTGCTCACGAGTTTGCGGCATCGGACCATCAGCGGCCGAGCAAACCAGGATCGCACCATCCATCTGGGCAGCACCGGTGATCATGTTTTTTACGTAGTCAGCGTGACCTGGGCAGTCAACGTGCGCGTAGTGACGCACGGCCGAATCGTATTCAACGTGAGCGGTGTTGATGGTGATACCGCGAGCTTTTTCTTCCGGGGCGCTGTCGATCTTGTCGAAGTCAACCTTGGCCGAACCGAAAACTTCGGAGCAGACACGGGTCAGAGCAGCGGTCAGCGTGGTTTTACCGTGGTCGACGTGACCAATGGTACCAACGTTGACGTGCGGCTTATTACGTTCGAACTTTTCCTTAGCCATCGAAATCACCCCTAGGAGAAGAATTTAGCGATTCACACGAGCCATTAAAACAAAGGCAGATATTTTCATATCTGCCTTGTAATATGGAGCTCTTGAGCGGATTTGAACCGCTGACCTCACCCTTACCAAGGGTGTGCTCTACCAACTGAGCTACAAGAGCAAAACACTTTGCACAACCTGCAAACTTGGAGCGGGTAGCGGGAATCGAACCCGCATCATCAGCTTGGAAGGCTGAGGTTCTACCACTAAACTATACCCGCGGAGCTTGCAGCTCACGCTAAAAATGGTGGAGGGGGAAGGATTCGAACCTTCGAAGTCGTAGACGTCAGATTTACAGTCTGATCCCTTTGGCCGCTCGGGAACCCCTCCTAAGCGAGCCGGCATTCTATATCATGCCAGCCTTCTGTCAAGCATTTTCTCATAAAAAACCTGAGGTTAGCTGCGTTGACGCCGCTTCGTACCGATGACCGTTAAAGGTCTTCACTGCGAAGCGGGCGCCATTCTATGCAAACTACCCAGCAGGCGCAACCCCTTCGCAAGGCATTATTTTATGTTTTAACTCATTGAAATCTTTGGAAAGGTTTTGAAGCAGCACCTCATTCATCTTCGCCGCGCTGTCCGGTGGAACCTGGACCCAGAATCCACCAGACTCTGGAGACGCTGGCGAGCTAAACGTAACGGTACGGCCCGCAACCCCCGAAGAAGCCAGTCGCTGCTCCAATTGCCTGGCCAGCTCCGGGCGAACGAAGCCACCCAGGTAATTGCAGTTCTTTTGCCCTTCACTCGATTTACCCGGCTCACGCCTGACTAGCGCATCCGCCGTCTCGCTCAAGAGATGAATGTCTTGCTGCGAACCCCGATACAGGCTCAGCGGAGTGACATCCTTGGCGCGAAGCGGGACCTCCTGCTGATGCCAGATGTAATAGAAGCCATTTAAAACCAGCAACAATAAAAACAGCCACCGCATAGAAAACCTCAAGACAAAGGACAAGCCATCGCCAAACCAACAAAAACCAGGTCAGGCACCACCTTGGCATCTGGAACAACCCCGGAAACCAGATCGGCATCCCCTCCCGTTAGAAACACCTCGAAATCCTCTCCCCAATATTGCCGCGCCAATTCGAGCTGAGTCAGCACGAAGCCTCTCAACATCAGCATACAACCACGCTCCACCGCCTCGACCGTTGCCCTGCCAGGAGCAAGACTCTCGTGAGCCCGTTCTGCAGCAGTATCGTCATAGCGGATTCGCCGGGTATGGGTACGTAACTGGTTACGCATCAGAGGCATCCCAGGGCAGATGAACCCTCCCAAGTGCTGCCCGTCAGGCGCTACGAAATCTGCCGTGATTGCCGTACCAAAATCCAGAACCAGGCATGCGCCCGAAGCCAGGTGGTACCCACCGAGCAAAGCCAGCCATCGATCAAGCCCCAAGCGCTCATAGTCTTCATAACCGTTTGTAACGCCCGCCATCTCTTGGGTAGGTGTTGCGCGAGCCACGGAGACCCCAAATGTCTCTACCAGGGAGGCGACCAACGAATCGGTCTCCTCAGGAGTCCTGACGCTGACAAGACGGCATTTCTTCAGCTGAAATTTATCTGAGCCTGTCAGGCTCGCGAGCAAATCGCTATCCGAGCCGACTACCCCACCGCCGACAGGGGTGACGCCATCTGCACGAACAACACGCCACTTGATAAAACTGTTGCCGCAATCAAGCTCAAGAATCATCACGCAACCTCAAGCTGAGCTCGCCACCACTGAATATCTTTTCCACACCATCCACCTTCAAACGCAGCGCACCTTGGCGATCAATGCCCATCACCACGCCGTCGATACGATTGATACCGGCAATCAGCGACACAGCCCGCCCCTGCCACAAATGATATTGCTCCCACTCCAACTGGATCGCTGCAAATCCCGACGCATGATGCAGCTCCAGATACCCCTGAAGCTTTCCACTCATTCGCGCCACCAACTCGTTCCGGTCAAAATCACGACCCGCTTCAAGGCTCATGGACGTCCACTGCTGATCAACCTCATCAGTCGATTGCATATTCACGTTTACGCCGACACCCAGGACAACGTGACAAACGTCCGCAGGGTCCCCTACCAGCTCAAGCAGTATGCCGGCGATTTTCTTTTCACCTACCAACACATCGTTAGGCCACTTTAGCCCTGCCTCAACAACTCCCATATCACGCAACGAATGCATGACGGCGAGCCCAACGACAAGACTGAGCCCCTCAATCTGCCGCATGCCACCGTCAATGCGCAGCACCAGACTGTAATAGAGATTTTCGGCGAATGGACTGACCCATCTGCGGCCGCGACGTCCCCGACCGGCTATTTGCCGCTCGGCCAGAACAAGGAATGGCGCTTCCACCCCACGCCCGATGGACCGCAGCGCTTCGGCATTGGTGGAGTCAATGGAATCAAACAGGTGAACAGGCCACTCACAGCCTTCTGCCGCGCGGATTTCGGCCGCACCCAAAAGCAACAGCGGCTTCGCCAGGCGATACCCCTTGCCCCGAACCTTATGTACAGACAAGCCTAATTCCGCCTCCAGGTGCTGCAATTGTTTCCATACCGCACTACGACTGATACCTAACCCAGCACCCAGCGCCTGGCCCGAATGGAAACGGCCGTCCTTCAGAAGTTTTAGCAACGTGAGCATACGAACTGCGCCTGATAACGAGGCCCGCATGATAGCCATGCACAAGACGGTTGCATAGAAACACCCAAGCGCTTTCCTGCGGGCAAAACAAAACCCCTACCTGCGTCAGCAGATAGGGGTTTCGGAATTTAATCTTGACGATGACCTACTCTCACATGGGGAAACCCCACACTACCATCGGCGATGCATCGTTTCACTTCTGAGTTCGGGATGGGATCAGGTGGTTCCAATGCTCTATGGTCGTCAAGAAATTCGGTAGCCAGTGCGTGCCTTGCGGTCACGTTCCAGCGAATGGGTATGCGATAGTTTGTGGGTTTTGACTCGAACTTTCGGTTCATCTCGTCTTCACACACCGCAATCTGGCCTCTTTCGAGTCTACAGATTGCTTGGGTGTTATATGGTCAAGCCTCACGGGCAATTAGTACAGGTTAGCTCAACGCCTCACAGCGCTTACACACCCTGCCTATCAACGTCGTAGTCTTCGACGGCCCTTCAGGGGACTCAAGGTCCCAGTGAGATCTCATCTTGAGGCAAGTTTCCCGCTTAGATGCTTTCAGCGGTTATCTTTTCCGAACATAGCTACCCGGCAATGCCACTGGCGTGACAACCGGAACACCAGAGGTTCGTCCACTCCGGTCCTCTCGTACTAGGAGCAGCCCCTCTCAAATCTCAAACGTCCACGGCAGATAGGGACCGAACTGTCTCACGACGTTCTAAACCCAGCTCGCGTACCACTTTAAATGGCGAACAGCCATACCCTTGGGACCGGCTTCAGCCCCAGGATGTGATGAGCCGACATCGAGGTGCCAAACACCGCCGTCGATATGAACTCTTGGGCGGTATCAGCCTGTTATCCCCGGAGTACCTTTTATCCGTTGAGCGATGGCCCTTCCATACAGAACCACCGGATCACTAAGACCTACTTTCGTACCTGCTCGACGTGTCTGTCTCGCAGTCAAGCGCGCTTTTGCCTTTATACTCTACGACCGATTTCCGACCGGTCTGAGCGCACCTTCGTACTCCTCCGTTACTCTTTAGGAGGAGACCGCCCCAGTCAAACTACCCACCATACACTGTCCTCGATCCGGATAACGGACCTGAGTTAGAACCTCAAAGTTGCCAGGGTGGTATTTCAAGGATGGCTCCACGCAGACTGGCGTCCACGCTTCAAAGCCTCCCACCTATCCTACACAAGCAAATTCAAAGTCCAGTGCAAAGCTATAGTAAAGGTTCACGGGGTCTTTCCGTCTAGCCGCGGATACACTGCATCTTCACAGCGATTTCAATTTCACTGAGTCTCGGGTGGAGACAGCGCCGCCATCGTTACGCCATTCGTGCAGGTCGGAACTTACCCGACAAGGAATTTCGCTACCTTAGGACCGTTATAGTTACGGCCGCCGTTTACCGGGGCTTCGATCAAGAGCTTCGCGTTAGCTAACCCCATCAATTAACCTTCCGGCACCGGGCAGGCGTCACACCCTATACGTCCACTTTCGTGTTTGCAGAGTGCTGTGTTTTTAATAAACAGTCGCAGCGGCCTGGTATCTTCGACCGGCGTGGGCTTACGCAGCAAGTGCTTCACCCTCACCGGCGCACCTTCTCCCGAAGTTACGGTGCCATTTTGCCTAGTTCCTTCACCCGAGTTCTCTCAAGCGCCTTGGTATTCTCTACCCAACCACCTGTGTCGGTTTGGGGTACGGTTCCTGGTTACCTGAAGCTTAGAAGCTTTTCTTGGAAGCATGGCATCAACCACTTCGTCACCCAAAGGGTAACTCGTCATCAGCTCTCGGCCTTAAGATCCCGGATTTACCTAAGATCTCAGCCTACCACCTTAAACTTGGACAACCAACGCCAAGCTGGCCTAGCCTTCTCCGTCCCTCCATCGCAATAACCAGAAGTACAGGAATATTAACCTGTTTTCCATCGACTACGCTTTTCAGCCTCGCCTTAGGGACCGACTAACCCTGCGTCGATTAACGTTGCGCAGGAAACCTTGGTCTTTCGGCGTGGGTGTTTTTCACACCCATTGTCGTTACTCATGTCAGCATTCGCACTTCTGATACCTCCAGCAAGCTTCTCAACTCACCTTCACAGGCTTACAGAACGCTCCTCTACCGCATCACTTGCGTGATACCCGTAGCTTCGGTGTATGGTTTGAGCCCCGTTACATCTTCCGCGCAGGCCGACTCGACTAGTGAGCTATTACGCTTTCTTTAAAGGGTGGCTGCTTCTAAGCCAACCTCCTAGCTGTCTAAGCCTTCCCACATCGTTTCCCACTTAACCATAACTTTGGGACCTTAGCTGACGGTCTGGGTTGTTTCCCTTTTCACGACGGACGTTAGCACCCGCCGTGTGTCTCCCATGCTCGGCACTTGTAGGTATTCGGAGTTTGCATCGGTTTGGTAAGTCGGGATGACCCCCTAGCCGAAACAGTGCTCTACCCCCTACAGTGATACATGAGGCGCTACCTAAATAGCTTTCGAGGAGAACCAGCTATCTCCGAGCTTGATTAGCCTTTCACTCCGATCCACAGGTCATCCGCTAACTTTTCAACGGTAGTCGGTTCGGTCCTCCAGTCAGTGTTACCTAACCTTCAACCTGCCCATGGATAGATCGCCCGGTTTCGGGTCTATTCCCAGCGACTAGACGCCCTATTAAGACTCGCTTTCGCTACGCCTCCCCTATTCGGTTAAGCTCGCCACTGAAAATAAGTCGCTGACCCATTATACAAAAGGTACGCAGTCACCCAACAAAGTGGGCTCCCACTGCTTGTACGCATACGGTTTCAGGATCTATTTCACTCCCCTCTCCGGGGTTCTTTTCGCCTTTCCCTCACGGTACTAGTTCACTATCGGTCAGTCAGTAGTATTTAGCCTTGGAGGATGGTCCCCCCATATTCAGACAAAGTTTCTCGTGCTCCGTCCTAC
>NZ_CP071642.1:5490000-6156059 GCF_051131965.1 Pseudomonas sp. Z4-7
TAGCAGTCTGACTCCACAAGCACCCACACGAATTGCTTGATTCAGTTGTTAAAGAGCGGTGGGTTGAGCCTTTCGTCTCAACCGAGGCGCGCATTCTACAGCGCCCTGTGTATCTGTCAAGCGGTTATTTTAAGAAGTTTTCAAAGTTTCGCTTGGAAATCCTTAACAACTTCAACCACTTGCGCTTCCGATCTCTCGTTAGCGGGAGGCGAATTCTACAGCGTTAGTCGCTGCTGTCAACACCTCTTTTTTACCGCTTTCGACCGAGAGGATCGAACCGTCGGCAGAACCCATCAAACCGGCCTACCCACTCCTTCCGTGCTTCGACGATCTGAAGCCGCGCACTTTCGAAACCTACTTAACTCGTTGAAACTCAAGGAGTTTTCCGTTTCGACTGCGCCGGAAGTGGGGCGAATTATAGACATCCAGAATTTGCCGTCAACCGTTATTTTCAGCTTTATTCGGATTTGAGCGTAATACGTGCGAAAGCTTTCTTGCCGGCCTGACACACATGAGTGGAGCCCAGCTTATATATGAAGGTGCGATCCACGACCTCACCATCTATACGCACGCCGCCCGAACCCAAGAGGTCTCGCGCCACCGCAGCGTTCTTGACCAAGCCCGCCTTATTCAGAACCGCCGCAATCGGCATATCCTCGGCAGCAGTCAATTCGATCTCCGGCAGGTCATCCGGCAGCTCGCCATCCTTCATGCGATTACCCGCCGCGCGATGAGCGTTGGCCGCAGCCTCTTCCCCGTGGAAACGAGCAACGATCTCTTCGGCCAGCTTGATCTTGATGTCACGCGGATTTGCGCCCGCCTCCACATCGGCTCGGAAAGCATTGATCTCATCCATGGAGCGGAAGCTCAACAACTCGAAATAACGCCACATCAGCACATCAGGAATGGAAACCAACTTGCCGTACATGACGCCCGGCGCCTCCTGGATCCCGACGTAATTGCCCAGCGACTTGGACATCTTCTTCACGCCATCCAGACCTTCCAACAATGGCATGGTCAGGATGCACTGAGCTTCTTGCCCATAGCCGCGCTGCAGCTCGCGCCCCATCAGCAGGTTGAACTTCTGATCGGTACCGCCAAGCTCGACGTCCGCCCGCAATGCGACCGAGTCATAACCCTGCACAAGCGGGTAGAGGAACTCATGGATGGCGATTGGCTGATTGGTTGTATAACGCTTGTCGAAATCGTCGCGCTCGAGCATGCGAGCTACGGTGTATTGGGAAGTCAGGCGTATGAAATCCGCTGGCCCCATCTGATCCATCCAAGTGGAGTTGAAAGCCACTTCGGTCTTGGCCGGGTCAAGAATCTTGAAGACCTGAGTCTTGTAGGTCTCGGCGTTGTCGAGAACCTGCTCACGGGTCAGCGGAGGACGCGTGGCACTTTTGCCGCTCGGGTCACCGATCATGCCGGTGAAGTCGCCTATAAGGAAGATAACCTGATGCCCCAGGTCCTGGAACTGACGCAGCTTATTAATAAGCACGGTATGCCCCAGGTGCAGATCGGGCGCCGTCGGATCGAAACCGGCCTTGATACGCAGCGGCTGCCCGCGCTTGAGCTTTTCGATCAGCTCGGACTCGACCAACAGTTCTTCCGCACCACGTTTGATCAGCGCTAGCTGCTCTTCAACCGACTTCATAACAGACCCGCAAGGCTCAGATTCAAAGGGCCCCAACCATACAAGATCGCGCACCAAATACAAGGTTTGCCAGGTGCACGAACGCCAATCCCATAGACAGAGCGTCCGCGGGCTTGCTTCGCAGGGGTTTTGGTTATATTTTATACAGTTATTTCATCTTCATCATGTCATTCATCTTTTCCAATTCATCTTTTCAAAAGTCAAATTACCTATGACCACCGAACCGTCTAAAGCGCCGCCGCTTTACCCAAAGACCCACCTGCTCGCCGCAAGTGGTATCGCCGCCCTCCTTAGCCTGGCGCTCCTGGTATTTCCTTCCAGCGATGTCGAAGCCAAAAAGACGACTCTGAGTCTTGAACTGGAAAGTCCCGCTGAACAACTGACACAAGAACAAGACGCCGCCGAAGCCGTTCAAGCCACAAACGAACCGGCCGCTTCGCCTTTTGCGCAGATTGAAGAAAGCGCGAAAGACACTGCAAACACCACTGCACAGGTAGAAGCTCCTGTTGCAGAAGAGAAGAAAGGACCGGACCACCGTGAAGTGATTGTTGCCAAGGGCGACACACTCTCCACCCTCTTCGAAAAGGTGGGCCTGCCCTCAACCTCAGTCCATGAAATCCTGGCCAGCGACAAGCAAGCCAAACAGTTCACTCAACTGCAACGCGGCCAGAAACTCGAATTCGAACTTAATCCAGACGGGCAGCTGACCAACCTGCACACCAAGCTGAGCGATCTGGAAAGCATCACCCTGACCAAAAACGAAAAGGGTTATGTATTCAACCGCGTCACCACCAAACCTACCGTGCGCTCCGCCTATGTTCACGGCGTCATCAATAGTTCGCTATCCCAGTCGGCCGCCCGCGCCGGCCTTTCCCACAGCCTGACCATGGACATGGCCAGCGTGTTTGGTTATGACATCGACTTCGCGCAGGATATTCGCCAGGGCGACGAGTTCGACGTCATCTACGAACAGAAAGTGGTCAATGGGAAAAGCGTCGGCAACGGACCGATCCTTTCCGCGCGCTTCACCAACCGCGGCAAGACCTATACGGCGGTGCGCTACACCAACAAGCAGGGCAACAGCAGCTACTACACCGCTGACGGCAACAGCATGCGCAAGGCGTTTATCCGTACTCCAGTCGACTTCGCCCGCATCAGTTCCAGGTTTTCCGCAGGCCGCAAGCATCCTATCCTGAACAAGATCCGCGCCCACAAAGGCGTCGACTACGCAGCTCCGCGCGGCACGCCCATCAAGGCTGCCGGCGATGGAAAGGTACTGCTGGCCGGCTGTCGTGGCGGTTATGGCAATACCGTGATCATCCAGCACGGCAACACCTACCGCACGCTGTACGGCCACATGCAAGGTTTCGCCAAGGGCGTGAAGACCGGTGGCTCCGTCAAGCAAGGCCAGGTTATTGGCTACATCGGCACGACTGGCCTGTCCACCGGCCCGCACTTGCACTATGAATTCCAGGTCAACGGCGTTCACGTTGATCCGCTCGGCCAGAAACTGCCGATGGCCGATCCGATTGCGAAATCCGAGCGCACCCGCTTCCTGGCTCAGAGCCAGCCTCTGATGGCTCGCATGGATCAAGAGAAAGCCACCCTGCTGGCTTCGAGCAAGCGCTAAGCCATGGCGCTCTATATCGGTGTGATGTCCGGGACCAGCCTGGATGGCCTGGATATCGCGCTGATCGAACTGGCCCCGGCGATCAAATTGATCGCCACGCATTACATACCCATGCCCACGCCCCTGCGCACCGAGTTGCTTGCACTGTGCAGCAGTGGGCCCGATGAGATCGCCCGCTCCGCCATCGCCCAGCAGAACTGGGTAAAGCTGGCCGCGCAGGGCATCCATACCTTACTCGACGAACAGAGGCTCAAGCCTGAAGACGTCACCGCGGTTGGCAGCCACGGCCAAACCATTCGCCATGAACCGGCCCGCGGATTTACCGTGCAGATCGGTAACCCGGCGCTCTTGAGCGAATTGACCGGCATCACCGTTGTCAGCGATTTCCGCAGCCGTGATGTCGCCGCCGGAGGACAGGGGGCGCCTCTGGTTCCGGCATTTCACGAAGCGCTGTTCGAAGAACGAGTCGGTCCTCGTGCAGTGCTGAATGTCGGCGGCTTCAGCAATCTCAGCCTGATAGAGCTGGCAAAACCCGTATCAGGTTTCGATTGTGGCCCAGGCAACGTATTGCTCGATGCCTGGATACACCAGGAGCGAGGCGAGCCTTTTGATCGTGACGGCCAATGGGCAACCAGCGGAAAAGTACAGCCGACTTTGCTCAAGACGTTGCTTGGAGACCCCTTCTTTGTAACCAAGGGCCCGAAAAGTACCGGACGAGAAGTATTCAACCTGTCCTGGCTGACCCGTCATCTATCGCAATTGCCAGTCTTCGCCCCTGAAGATGTGCAGGCGACACTACTTGAACTGACTGCCCTGACCATCGTCGAATCACTCCAGCATGCCCAGCCGAACACGCAGGAGTTGCTGGTCTGCGGCGGTGGCGCACACAACCAGACACTCATGAAGCGCCTGGCTGACTTGCTACCAGCTACCAGAGTCAGCAGTACGGCAGCGTACGGCGTGGACCCGGATTGGGTTGAAGCCATGGCCTTTGCCTGGCTCGCCCATTGCTGTCTTGAGGGTGTTCCAGGCAACCGTCCAAGTGTCACTGGTGCCCTTGGCCCGCGCGTACTCGGCGCTATTTATCCGGCCTGAGATCAATAATCGCGGACAAAAAAAGCCGCAGGGCCGTAAGGCTCTGCGGCGTTTTTATTGAAGCGATCAGATCGAAAACGAAGAACCGCACCCACAAGTTGTGGTGGCGTTAGGATTCTTGATCACGAAGCGCGATCCTTCCAGGCCTTCCTGATAATCCACCTCGGCACCCGCCAGGTACTGGAAGCTCATCGGATCGACCACCAGGCTGACGCCTTCGCGCTCGACGATGGTGTCATCCTCGGCCACTTCCTCATCGAAAGTGAAGCCGTACTGAAAACCTGAACAACCGCCGCCCGTCACGAACACGCGCAGCTTCAAACGATCATTGCCCTCTTCATCGACCAGGCTCTTCACCTTGTGCGCGGCACCGTGGGTGAATTGCAAAGCCGTGGGAGTGAAGGTTTCGACGCTCATGCTGAATATCTCCCGGCGCTTACGCCGCCATAATGCGTGATGGCGGGCATTATCCGCTTCTCCGACAAAATTGGTCAACTATTTGCACAGCAGCTGTAACCCGCAAGCTATAAGCCACGGGCTCATAGCTTATTAAGGCAGCATCCCCGCGTGGGACAGGCCCAGCCGCTCATCCAGCCCAAAGAGGATGTTGAGGTTCTGTACCGCCTGGCCGGAAGCGCCCTTGACCAAGTTGTCGATTACGGACAGGACCACGACCAGGTCGCCATCCTGGGGGCGATGCACAGCGATCCGGCATACGTTCGCGCCGCGGACACTGCGGGTTTCCGGATGGCTGCCAGCCGGCATCACGTCGACAAACGGCTCATCGGCATAACGCTTCTCGAACAGCGCCTGCAGATCCACGGAGCGATCGGTCACGGTGGCGTAGAGGGTGGAATGGATACCACGGATCATGGGCGTCAGATGCGGCACGAAAGTCAGGCCGACGTCCTTACCTGCCGCGCGACGCAACCCTTGGCGAATCTCCGGCAAATGACGATGCCCCTTGACCGCGTAGGCCTTCATGCTCTCCGATGTTTCGGAGTACAACGAGCCAACGCTGGCACCTCGACCGGCGCCGCTGACGCCCGACTTGCAGTCGGCGATCAAGCGCGACGCATCGGCGAGACCGGCCTCCAGCAAAGGCAGAAATCCCAACTGCGTCGCGGTCGGGTAGCAACCCGGCACCGCGATCAGCCGTGCCTGCCTGATTTTTTCACGATTGACTTCCGGCAAGCCGTAGACCGCCTCGTCCAGCAGTTCCGGTGCGCCATGGGGCTGACCGTACCACTTGGCCCATTCGTCTGCGTCCTGCAGACGGAAGTCTGCCGACAGGTCAATGACCTTGGTACCCGCGGCCAGCAGCTCACCCGCCAAAGCGTGGGCGACACCATGGGGGGTGGCGAAAAACACCACATCGCAGGCCCCGAGGGTCTTGACGTCTGGGACGCTGAACGCCAGGCCATCGTAATGGCCACGCAAGTTCGGATACATGTCGGCCACGGCCAGGCCGGCCTCGGATCGGGAGGTAATGACCACCACCTCAGCTTGCGGATGCTGCGCCAACAGACGCAGCAGTTCGACACCGGTGTAACCCGTGCCGCCGACGATACCGACCTTGACCATGAACCTGCCCTCAACGAACCACTGGAAAGCCGTCGATGATAGGGCGCCCGCAGCGCTGCGACAACCGCCAAGGTGACGTGTGGCCGCGCTAACCTCTACTATCGAGGCTACCGTGAACCTGGGAATATTCAAAAATGCTCTATCTATGGCTCAAAGCGCTTCACATTGTCAGCATGGTCTGCTGGTTTGCCGGCCTGTTCTACCTGCCTAGACTGTTCGTCTACCACGCTCAAAGCGAAGACAGCGTCAGCAAGGAACGCTTCTCCATCATGGAACGCAAGTTGTATCGCGGCATCATGGGCCCGGCGATGATCGCCACGCTGGTGTTCGGCATCGGCTTGCTCAGCCTCAATGCCAGCGCCTATTTCACCCAAGGCGGCTGGATGCACGCAAAGCTGACTCTGGTCGTCTTGCTGATCGGCTATCACCATATGTGCGGTGCCCAGGTTAAGCGCTTCGCCCGTGGCGAAAACACCCGCAGTCATGTCTTTTATCGCTGGTTCAACGAAGTGCCGGTCGTGATATTGCTGGCTATTGTAATTCTGGTCGTGGTCCGGCCGTTCTAACTCCAACCGCATCCACTGATCAGAGGGACCTCCAATGTCGCTGCCCGCTCTGCTTGAACAACGTCTGCGGCTGCCTGTCGTGGTCGCACCGATGTTCCTCATTTCCAATCCGCAGCTGGTACTGGCCTGCTGCCGCAACGGTGTCGTCGGGAGTTTCCCGGCGTTGAACCAACGTGAAAGCAGCGGCTTCAAGGCGTGGCTGGAGGAAATCGAAGCGGGCTTGGCGACCCTGGAAAAGCCGGCGCCCTACGCAGTCAATCTGATCGTCCATCACAGCAACCCGCGACTCCAGGCCGACCTGGCAATCTGTATCGAGCACAAGGTGCCGATCGTCATCACCAGCCTGGGGGCGGTGAAGGAATTGGTGGACGCGGTTCATGGCTATGGCGGCCTGGTATTTCACGACGTGACCACTCGCCGCCATGCCGAAAAAGCCGCCGAAGCGGGCGTCGACGGTTTGATTGCCGTTGCGGCCGGTGCGGGGGGGCACGCAGGAACCTGGAGCCCATTCGCACTGATTGCTGAAATCCGGCAGTTCTTCGATAAAACCCTGTTGCTTGCAGGATGCCTTAACCACGGCCATCAGATTCTGGCTGCGCAATTGCTTGGCGCGGATCTGGCCTACTTCGGAACGCGTTTTATCGGCACCACGGAAAGTCACGCGTCCGACGCTTATAAAGAGATGTTGCTCACATCCAGAGCTGCGGACATCGTGCATACTCCCGCAGTGTCCGGGGTGCCGGCCAGTTTCATGCGTCAGAGCCTGGAAAGTGCCGGCTTCGACCTGGCGGCTCTGCAAGGCAAGGGCGTGGCGGATGCGGGGGCGAAACTCAAACCGCTCAATGATGAAGCCAAGGCCTGGAAGACCGTATGGTCCGCCGGCCAGGGTGTAGGTGACATCAATGATTTGCCCGGTGTCGATCAATTGATCGCACGCCTGGATGAAGAATACCGGCAGGCGCAAGCCCTAGCGACACAACTTGGCGGCCATTGGCCGCGCTGAACCCACAATAAACCAACCAGAAAGACAAGGATGCCAGGCATGAGCGAAAACCGTTTCAACATCGTATTCGACGGGGCCCTGCTGCCAGGCGTAGATACCACTACCGCCAAGCTCAACCTCGCCGAACTGTTCAAAAGTGATGTGAGCGCCATTGAACGACTGTTCAGCGGTCGCAAGGTGTCCCTCAAGAACAACCTGTCCCAGAATGAAGCGCAACAGTACCTGGACGCGCTTCATAAAAGCGGCATCGATGCACGAATCGAAGCCGAACCGTCCATCCAGCTCAATCTCGGCGAAATCCAGGAACAGCCGGGCGGCCGCCAGCCGGACTCCGTGATCGATCCTGTTTCTCCTTATGCGCCTCCACGGGCAGCAGTGGGTGAAACGTTCGCCGAGTACGGCACGCTCAAACCCTTCAGCTTCGACGGACGTATCGGACGCCTGCGCTACCTGGCCTGGACCATGGTCCTGACCCTGGCCATGCTGCCGTTGGTAGGCCTGGGCTTCTGGGTCGCCACGAACTGGCTGCTCGCTTCCGACTCGATAGCAGGGTTGGTCGTCGGTGGTCTGATCGCTGTAGTCGTCGTGCTTGCCTTCGCGTTCGTGAGCATCCAGTTCAACGTCCAGCGTCTGCATGATCTCGGCTGGTCGGGGTGGTTGTGGCTGATCAACCTCGTGCCATTCGTGGGCAGCATCTTCCCGTTCATTCTCATCATCGCCCCAGGCAATACCGGCGCCAACCAGTACGGCCCACCACCGCCGCGCAATACCACGGCGGTCAAGCTGCTGGCGTCGCTTTGGCTGGTGATGATCGTCCTGATTTTCGTGGCCACCTTCGCCGGCATCTTCGGTGCTCTCCAGGAGGACTTCGATAGCGGTGCCTCGAGCAGCTACGAAAGCAGCGAATACAGTGACCAGACCAGCGAAGAACCGGCCGTTGATGCAGCCGAGCCCGCCTCGCCTTCTGTAGACTACGAAGAAGAAGAGGAACAATAGGCCCGCTTCATGCCAGTGACAGCCCAGTCCACTGGCGGCGGGCTGTTGCGATGGAGAACTGCATGGCCCGTTACGCCCTGATCACTGGCGCTTCCAGCGGAATCGGCCTGGCCCTGGCTGAAGCACTGGCCCGGCGCGGGCGCAACCTGATACTCGTGGCGCGACAGCGCGATCGACTGGAAAGTATTGCGATCGAACTGACCCAGCGATTTGGCGTGGAAGTATTGTTCCGGGCTTGCGACCTGAGCGAGCCCTTGCGGCTTTCAGGTTTCCTGCTGGAACTGGAAGAAGGCGAACGCCAGATCGACCTGCTGGTCAACTGCGCCGGCATCGGCACCTTCGGCCCGTTCCTGGGCCAGGACTGGATGACCGAGCAGGACCTCATCGAAGTGAATATCCTGGCCCTGACCCGCCTCTGTCACGCCGTAGGCAACAGCATGGCGCTGCATGGAGGCGGCCAGATCCTGAACGTCGCGTCGATTGCCGCGTTCCAGCCGGGCCCCTGGATGAGCACCTACCACGCCAGCAAGGCGTACGTATTGCATTTTTCCGAAGCCCTGCGAATCGAGCTGAAGAAATGTGCGATCAAAGTCTCGGTACTTTGCCCTGGCCCGACCCGCACCGGTTTTTTCGCCGAGTGGCAACGGGACGAGAAGCCCAGCGACGATAAGAAGCTGATGAGCCCTGAAGAGGTTGCGCTGTACGCTGTCCGCGCGCTGGACAGGGACCGGGCCATTATCATTCCCGGACGCCGCAATCGCTGGATCGCCGCCCTGCCCCGACTCGGGCCGCGCTGGCTGGTGCGAATTCTCAGCGGCATGTCCAATAAAGCCTACTGTCCACGCTAGATTTGCGGATGGTTAACCCGGGCTTGCCAACCGAGCCTTTAATACACTCGACCTCAAACAACCCAACGGAGCAGCAGCCGTGGACACTCTGTTTACCAAGATCATCAACCGGGAAATTCCGGCCAAGATCATTTATGAAGACGATCAGGTTCTGGCTTTTCACGACATCGCCCCCCAGGCTCCAGTGCATTTCCTGGTGATTCCGAAAAAACCGATCCGCACCCTCAATGACCTGACCGAGGAAGACAAAGGGTTGGCCGGACATATCCTGTTTACCGCCCAGCGCCTGGCGCTTGAACTGGGCTGTGAGGAAGGCTTCCGCGTGGTGATGAACTGCAATGAACTTGGCGGGCAAACCGTCTATCACATTCATATGCACGTGCTGGGGCAGCGCCAGATGAACTGGCCACCGGGTTGATACCGCTGACCCAGCGCAAATCTTCAGCGGCCGATTGGGTTAAACTGGCTGCCGTGATTTTTTCCGGAGGTAAGCATGACTACCCAACGTCACTACTCGCCCATTGACCGCCTGCTGCTGCAAGCCGATACCGCGATGCGCACGCTGCTGCCCTTCAGCGGCCAGCCGTACCGTCCGTCGCCGGCAATCGTGCAGCCGGACGTACAGATGAGTGACGAAGAGACTCGCCATGTCGCGGGCCTGATGCGCATCAACCATACCGGTGAGGTTTGCGCCCAGGCTCTGTACCAGGGCCAGGCGCTGACGGCGAGATTGCCGCAGGTACGCGAGGCGATGGAGCATGCCGCCGAAGAAGAAGTCGACCACCTGGTCTGGTGCGAGCAGCGCATTCGCCAATTGGGTAGCCATACCAGCGTCCTGAATCCGTTGTTCTATGGGATGTCATTCGGCATCGGCGCGGTGGCCGGACTGATCAGCGACAAGGTCAGCCTGGGCTTCGTCGCGGCAACCGAACATCAAGTCTGCAAGCATCTGAATGAGCACCTGGAGCAGTTGCCGGCCGAAGATGAAAAGTCCCGGGCGATTCTTGAACAGATGCGCAAGGATGAAGAACAGCATGCCGAAAGCGCTCTCGATGCGGGGGGGTTTCGTTTCCCGGCTCCGGTGAAATTCGGCATGAGCCTGTTGGCGAAGGTCATGACCAAGAGCACCTATCGGATCTGACCGCGATACGGAGCCTGTCCCACAGACATATCGGGTTTCCCAAAACTGAAAAAGGCGACTACCGCACAGGTAGTCGCCTTTTTTTTGTAGCCTTGACCTTCAGCGCGGCATGTTGCGCGCGTAGAAAATCTCCAGCATCTCGTGCTTCACACGCTCTTCCACCTGGCCACGCTGCTCAACGGACAGGTTGCTGGTGGCATCACCGAACAGGTAGTTGTCCAGCTCGAAGTCCTTGAGCAGCATCTTGGTGTGGAACAGGTTTTCCTGGTACACGTTCACGTCGGTCATCTGGTACGCGTCGCGCGTGTCTTCGGAGAGATAGTTCTGGATCGAATTGATCTCGTGATCAATGAAGTGCTTGTGGCCCTCCACATCCCGTGTGAAGCCACGCACACGGTAATCCACGGTCACGATGTCGGAATCGAATTGATGAATCAGGAAATTGAGCGCCTTGAGCGGTGAAATGACGCCACAGGTCGACACATCGATGTCCACTCGGAACGTTGCGATACCGTCCACCGGATGGATCTCCGGATAGGTATGTACCGTGATGTGGCTCTTGTCGAGGTGGGCCAGGATAATTTCAGGCAACGGGCCCGGGGACTCTTCGATCTGGCTTTCGGTCGGTGTCACCGGCTCTTCCGAGATCAGAATGGTCACGCTGGCGCCTTGGGGTTCATAGTCCTGACTGGCGATGTTCAGGATGTTGGCACCAATGATATCGACAACTTCCGTGAGGATCTGCGTGAGGCGCTTGGCGTTGTACTCTTTATTGATGTACTCGACGTAGGCCTGCTGGTCTTGCGGGGTTTCCGCATAGCAGATGTCATAGATGTTGAAGCTCAAGGTCTTTGTCAGGTTATTGAACCCATGGAGCTTGAGTTTGCTTTTCACCGTTTGAAAACTCTCTGTGTATTGCGGCCCGGCCGCGTGATCAAGCATGCCCGTCAGATGCGAACGACGCACCTGCGTAGGACGGTTAACACCTCTTCGCGATGGCGATTTTGGTTGTCTGTCCAGGCAATGGATCAGCCCGCGAGCCGATCATTGCCCTGAAAAAAGTGGCGCATTATGCAGATGTCGGCTTCTGACCGCCAGAGCTTGCACTGCATTTGTGATGGTTGGATGTCGATTCAAGCCAACTCGATGATTTCATAATCGTGAGTGATTTCAACACCGGCGGCACCGAGCATGATCGAGGCCGAGCAGTATTTCTCGGCGGACAGCTCAATGGCGCGCTTGACCTGGGCTTCCTTCAGTCCACGGCCTTTGACCACGAAGTGCATGTGGATCCTGGTAAACACTTTCGGATCCTCTGTCGCGCGCTCGGCTTCAAGAAACGCTTCGCAACTTTCGACGGCCTGGCGTGACTTCTTGAGAATGCTGACCACATCGAAGTTGCTGCAGCCGCCGACACCGAGCAAGAGCATTTCCATTGGCCGGACACCCAGGTTACGACCGCCGGCATCCGGTGGGCCGTCCATGACGACCACATGACCACTGCCTGATTCACCGAGGAACATGGCTTCGCCAGCCCATTGGATGCGTGCCTTCATCGCCAAGACTCCACTGTTCAAAAAAAGGGGGCGCCAGCTTAGCACAGCGCCCGTTGATGGCAGCGGGATGCCTGATGCCTCTTACGCCAGCGCCTGTAGGTAAATTCTCGAATCTATTACGAATGCCTCTGTTAAGCTGCGCCATCTCGCTGGCGTATGGCCAGCTTTTGGCGATAACCATTCGCCCTCACCCAAAAAACCAAACCACCACACCGCGCAGTCTTTCGGGATACAACCATGGTTGCCATTACTCCCACGTCCAAGATCAAGAACCTCGACAAACTCTTGATGCATTGCCAGCGTCGCCGCTACCCCGCCAAGCACAACATCATTTGCGCAGGCGACCGCTCCGATACGCTGTTTTTCATCATCAAGGGCTCCGTCACTATCCTGATCGAGGACGATGACGGCCGGGAAATGATCATCGCCTACCTCAACTCCGGGGATTTTTTCGGCGAACTGGGATTGTTCGAGCAGGCGGGCAAGGAGCAGGAGCGCAGCGCCTGGGTGCGAGCCAAGGTCGAATGTGAAGTGGCGGAAATCAGCTATGGCAAATTCCGAGAGCTGTCGCAGCAGGATCCAGACATTCTTTATGCCCTCAGCGGACAAATCGCGCAGCGTCTACGCAATACCACCCGCAAAGTCGGTGACCTGGCGTTCTTCGACGTGACCGGTCGCGTCGCCCGCTGCCTGCTGGAACTGTGCAAGCAGCCCGACGCCATGACCCATCCGGATGGTATGCAGATCAAAGTGACCCGTCAGGAAATCGGCCGCATCGTTGGCTGCTCCCGAGAGATGGTCGGACGCGTGCTCAAGGACTTGGAAGAGCGCAATCTGGTCAGCGTCAAAGGCAAGACCATGGTCGTGTTCGGGACGCGCTAGAAGTTGCTCAACAGTTCCTGGTAAAGCGCCCCGAGCCGTTCCAGCGCATGAGGCGCCGGGAATTTCTCATGCAGGGCAATGTGGCTCTCGGCACGCACTCGCTGCTCCAGGCCACACGCCTCGTTGAACCGATTGACCGCCGCAACCATGGACTCGCGCTCGTCATCCAGCAATAGGGCGCCATGCACCAGGCCCACCGGCCTCTGGCCGCCCTTGCTTTGCCGCCAGCGCTGGGCGGTACCGACCATTTTGCGGCCGTCCAGATTGACGTTGAAGCGCCCGTCGCAAAACGCGCCCTCCACTTCACCGAGGGAAGCCACCCCGCCCAGCTCATCGAGCAACTGGCAGATCGGATTGCATAGACGCCGATAAGCAGTCTCGATCCGGCCATGGTCACCTTCACTTCGCGGTGGCGCATAGACCAGCGCGATATTGACCGTAGCGCCCGACTGAGGCACTGGCTCGCCACCGGTTTCACGCAGCAGCACCGGCCAGCCGCCTGCAGCCGATACCTCACAGGCAAGTTCAAAACCTGGCAGGCGACTCAAGCGACGCGGCATGACCAGGGCACGATCGCTGGGTTGCCAGAACAGCAAGCCCGATTCAGCGTCACCGGCGCAAACGCTGGCCAGCAGGTCCTGTTCGGCCTGCAGGCCGCTTTGAACAGTTAAGGCAATGGCTGGAGGCATCGATTCAGTCCAGCGTCGAGCCGGTTACCGGAACGCCGCGCTCGGGGAAAAACAAGCGCTGCAGTTCTGTACCCGGGCTTTCGGCCCGCATGAAAGCCTCGCCAACCAGGAACGAATACACATCGCTGACTTCCATCAACTCGACATCGGCTCGGTTGAGGATGCCGCTCTCGGTGATGACCAGGCGATCGCGTGGAATTCGCGGCAACAGGTCAAGAGTGGTTTCCAGGCTGACTTCAAACGTATGCAGGTTGCGGTTATTCACGCCGACCAGCTTGGTATCCAGAGTTTTCAGGGCGCGCTCTAGCTCGTCGCCGTCGTGGACTTCCACCAGTACATCCAGGCCCACACCTTTAGCAACTGCGGCCAGCTCGGCCATTTTTACATCATCCAGGGCGGAAACGATCAACAGCACGCAATCGGCACCCAAGGCCCGCGCCTCGACGATCTGGTACGGATCGATCATGAAATCCTTGCGGATCACCGGCAGCTTGCACGCCGCCCGCGCCTGTTTTAGATAGTCATCGGCGCCTTGGAAAAAATCGACGTCAGTGAGCACCGAAAGGCAGGTCGCACCGCCCTTCTCGTAGCTCCTGGCGATGTCGGCGGGGACGAAGTCCTCACGGATCACACCTTTGCTGGGAGACGCCTTCTTGATTTCGGCGATGACCGCAGGCTGCTTTTTCTTCGCCTGATCGATCAGCGCCTGGGCAAAGCCGCGAGGCGCGTCTGCTGAACGTGCGAGACCTTCCAGCTCGGCGAGGCTGACCCGGGCCCGGCGCTCGGCCACTTCTTCAGCCTTGCGAGCCAGAATGTTTTCCAGAACCGTTGGCACGCTCATCCTTCATTCTCCACTTTGAATACGGCGGTAAACGCGCCCAATTCTTCCAGTTTTTCCCGGGCCAGGCCGGTGTGCAACGCATCATGCGCGAGCTCGACACCTTGCTTGAGGCTGCTGGCGTGATCGGCGGCATACAACGCGGCGCCCGCATTGAGCATGATCATTTCCGCAGCCTTCTGGCCATTCTCGGTTTTACGCCGCCCCAAGGCATCGCGGATCAACTCAAGTGACTGGGCTGGCCCATCCACCGCCAGTCCATGCAGGCTCTGGCTCTTCATGCCGAGGTCTTCAGGTTCGACCCAATATTCGGTGATCTGATCATTTTTTAGCTCGGCCACGAAAGTGGGCGCCGCCAGGCTGAATTCATCCAGGCCGTCCTTTGAATGGACGACCAGCACGTGCTTGCTACCTAAACGTTGCAGGACCTCCGCCAATGGCCGGCACAGCGCCTGGCTGAACACGCCGACCACTTGATGCTTCACACCGGCCGGATTCGTAAGCGGGCCGAGCATGTTGAACAGCGTGCGCAAGCCCAGCTCGCGACGCGGCGCCGCGGCATATTTCATGGCGCTGTGGTGGGTCTGGGCAAACATGAAGCCGATGCCGACGCTATCGATACAACGAGCCACCTGGACCGACGTCAGGTTGAGGTAGATACCGGCGGCTTCCAGCAGATCGGCGCTGCCGCTCTTGCCCGACACCGCACGATTGCCATGCTTGGCGACGGTGCAGCCGGCCGCCGCAACGACAAATGCCGACGCGGTGGAAACGTTGAAGATATTGGCTCCGTCACCACCGGTCCCGACGACATCCACCACACCATCGAGGGTCTTGAGTTCGACCTTGTCCGCCAACTCGCGCATGGTCGTGACCGCACCGACTATCTCGTCGATGCTCTCGCTCTTCATGCGCATGGCCATCATGAACGCGCCAATCTGCGCGTCCGTGCACTGGCCAGTCATGATCTCCCGCATCACGTCGCGCATCTCGTCGGTGCTCAGGTCGAGCTGGCCGACGATACGGTTCAGGGCTGTCTTGATGTCCATGGAGAGTCCTTAGCGCGTGCCGCCGGTTTGTTTGAGGAAGTTGGCGAACAGTTCGTGGCCCTGCTCGGTGAGGATAGACTCGGGATGAAATTGCACACCCTCGATGTTCAACGTCTTGTGACGCAAACCCATGATTTCGTCCACCGAGCCGTCTTCGAGCTGGGTCCAGGCAGTCAGCTCAAGGCAGTCGGGCAGGGTTTCGCGCTTGACGATCAACGAGTGGTAGCGGGTGACGGTAAGCGGGCGATTCAAGCCTTCGAACACGCCCTTGTCTTCATGAAATACCGGGCTGGTCTTGCCGTGCATTACCTGGCGGGCCCGCACGACATCGCCACCGAACGCCTGGCCGATCGACTGGTGCCCCAGGCAGACACCGAGGATCGGCAGCTTGCCGGCAAAATATTTGATGGCTTCGATGGAGATGCCCGCTTCGGTCGGCGTGCAAGGGCCGGGCGAGACGACGATGCGCTCGGGCTTGAGGGCCTCGATTTCGGCAATGGTCAGCTCATCGTTGCGCACAACCTTGACCTCGGAGCCGAGCTCGCCGAGGTATTGCACAACGTTGTAAGTAAAAGAGTCGTAGTTATCGATCATCAGCAACATGGCGTAAACAACCTATTGAATACACTGACTTGGGATACAGCCTTCGAAGAGTGACCCGCACGGCGCTGCGCTGGACAGGCGAATGATGCGCCTGCGAAGCGGTTTCCAAACGGGTGAAGAAGGCAAATCGGTACAGGTCCGGCGACGCCGGCATGGAACGTTCAGGCGCGCCAACGCCAACGGGCGTGAGCCTTGATCAATTGATTCAGAAGTTTGCTGACAATCGACACGGGGGAAGTCTCGTTCATACGTTCCGGCACAGTAACTTAGCTGGGCGGAGCACGCAATAAGACGGACCCGAAGGGCTTGCAAACAATCGCGATGTTCCCAGATGGGTGGCAGACCGTCGGAAGTTTTTGGTACTGTCGTTTCGTTTTCCCATAAAAATAAGATTGAAAAGGACCTTCTCATGATCAAACAGACCTTGTTTGTACCGATCACCGGCTGCCTGCTGGCCATGGCTTGCGCTTCGGCAAATGCCGCCCCCAACCCCTACTCCAACTTCATCGTGTTCGGTGACAGCCTCAGTGACGCCGGCCAGTTCACCGATCCGGGCGGCCCGCCCGGGTCAACCTTGCGGGCTACCAACCGAACCGGTCCGATTTATCTGGATGGCAGCGGCGAAGCCTATTCTGCCAACGCCACCCAACTGCTCGGGGGACGATTGGGCTTTTCCGACGACGAGACCGCGGCCTCCACCTCGGCTGCCCGTGCCCGCGAGGGGCTGGCGGACGGCAACAACTGGGCCGTGGGCGGTTATCGTACCGACCAGATACTCGACTCGATCACCAATATCTCCGACACGGGCGAGCGCAGTCGTGCCGGTTATCTGCCAGCCAATGGCCTACGCGCTGATCCGAACGCACTGTATTACCTGTCCGGCGGCGGTAACGACTTCCTTCAGGGCCGAGTGCTCAACATTGCCCAGGCGAACGCCGCCGCGGACCGCCTGGCCGACAGTGTCCAGGTGCTGCAGACCGCCGGCGCCCGCTACGCGATGGTTTGGCTGCTGCCTGATCTGGGCCTGACGCCGGCCCTCAATGGCACCCCGTTTCAAGAAGCGGTCTCCCTGCTCAGTAATCAGTTCAACCAGCAACTGATCACACGTTTGCAAGGCATCGATGCCGAGATCATTCCGCTGAACGTTCCGCTATTGCTGCAGGAAACCTTTGCCGATCCTGGACGATTCGGCCTTGCCACCGGCGAGAACCTCACCGCCACTTGCTTCAGCGGCAACAGCTGTACGGAAAACCCTACCTACGGCATCAACAGCGCCACGCCTGATCCGAGCAAGCTGATCTATAACGATGCGGTTCACCCCACCGAAACCGGGCAGAAGCTGATTGCCGACTACGCCTATTCCCTGCTCGCAGCGCCGTGGGAACTGACCTTGCTGCCGGAAATGGCCCACTCGACCTTGCGCGCCCACCAGGATGAATTGCGCAGCCAATGGCAATCGGACTGGGAAGATTGGCAGGCGGTAGGTCAATGGCGGGCGATTGTTGCCGGCGGCGGCCAGCATCTGGACATTGATAGCCAAGGCAGCGGTGCAAGCGCCGACGGCAGTGGCTACAACCTGAACATCGGCGGCAGTTACCGTCTCAACGAAGCCTGGCGCATCGGCGTGGCCGCCGGTCTGTACCGCCAGGACATGGACGCAGGCCGCAACGATTCGAACTACAAGCTCAACAGCTACCTCGCCACCGCGTTCGCCCAGTTCCAGCAGAACCGCTGGTGGGCCGACGCCGCGCTGACCGGCGGCAAGCTCGACTACGAGAACCTGGAGCGCAAATTCGACCTGGGCGTCAGCCAGGCGCAGGAAAAAGGCGATACCGACGGTCATCTCTGGGCATTCAGCACACGCGTAGGCTACGACATTGCCCAGCCGGGCAGCCAATGGCACCTGTCACCGTTTGTCAGCGCCGATTATGCGAAGGTCGAGGTCGATGGTTACTCGGAACAGGGCAGCCGCTCCACGGCGCTGACTTTCGACGACCAGACCCGCGATTCAAAACGCCTGGGCATCGGCTTGCAGGGCAAATACAACTTTACCCGCCAGACCCAGGTGTACGGGGAGTATGCCCACGAGCGCGAGTATGAGGACGATACGCAAAAGGTGAACATCGCCCTCAACAGCTTGCCGGCCAATGACTTCACGCTGGAGGGCTACACCCCACAAAGCCACCTCAATCGCCTGAACCTGGGGATCAGCCACAAGTTGACCAGCGATCTCGCGCTGCGGGGCGGTTATACGTTGCGCAAGGATGATGATTTTACCCAGCAAGGGGTGAGCCTGGGGGTCAGCCTGGATTTTTGACGCGGCCTCTGTGGGAGCGAGCTTGCTCGCGATGGCGGACTGTCAGTCAACCTATTGGTTGAGCCTAGGGCCTCATCGCGAGCAAGCTCGCTCCCACATGGACCCAGTTGCCCTCGCCACAGTTGTTCGGCAAACGCCTTCAGTCGTTCGAAGTCTGCTCGGCCAGGGCCACGGCACGGAACATTGCCCGACGCTTGTTCAGGGTTTCCTCCCATTCCAGCGCGGGCACCGAGTCGGCGACGATGCCGCCGCCGGCCTGCACGTGCAGCTCACCGTTCTTGATCACGGCGGTGCGGATGGCGATGGCCGTGTCCATGTTGCCGTTCCAGGCGAAGTAGCCGACGGCTCCGCCGTACACACCGCGTTTGACCGGCTCCAGCTCGTCGATGATTTCCATGGCGCGGATCTTCGGCGCGCCAGACAAAGTGCCCGCCGGCAGGATCGCTCGCAAGGCGTCCATCGCCGTCAACCCTGCCTTCAACTCCCCGGTGACGTTGGACACGATGTGCATCACGTTGGAGTAGCGCTCGATGACCATTTTCTCGGTGAGTTTCACCGAGCCCACTTCGGAAACCCGGCCAGTGTCGTTGCGTCCCAGATCGATCAGCATCAGGTGCTCGGCGATCTCCTTGGCATCTGACAACAGGTCCTCTTCCAGCGCCCGGTCCGCTTCCTCCGTGGCGCCGCGTGGCCGTGTGCCGGCGATCGGCCGCACGGTGATCAGGTTTTCCTCGACCCGCACCAGCACCTCGGGCGAACTGCCCACGACATGGAAGTCACCGAAGTTGAAGAAGTACATGTAAGGCGTCGGGTTGAAACAGCGCAGCGCCCGGTACAGATCGATCGGCGCGGCCTTGAAGTCGATCGACATCCGTTGCGACGGCACGACCTGCATGCAGTCGCCCGCCAGGATGTATTCCTTGATGGTGTCGACGGCTTTTTCGTAGTCACCCTGGGTGAAACTGGAACGGAACACCGGGTCGGCTGCCGACTGCTTGCTGAAGTCCAGGCCGGGACGCGGGGTGATCGGCTGGCGGAGTTTTTCCAGTAAAGTCTGAAGGCTTTGTTGACCTTGCTCGTAGGCGTCTTCACGGGACGGATCGGCCAGGACGATGGCGTGCATCTTGCCGGCGAGATTGTCGAAGACCACCACCGCATCGGAGACCATCAGCAGAATGTCCGGCACACCCAGCGGATCGGGGTTCGGACAGGTGCCCAGGCGTTTTTCCACATAGCGCACGCAGTCGTAGCCGAAATAACCCACCAGGCCGCCGTTGAAACGTGGCAGGCCGGGGATGGTCGGGACGTTGTAGCGGGCCTTGAAGGATTCAACGAACGCGAGCGGATCCTCGACTTCGTGGCTTTCGATTTCGACGCCATCGTAGGTCACGCTGATGCGATGGTCATGGACTCGCAGCACGGTGCGGCACGGCAGGCCGATCATGGAATAGCGACCCCATTTTTCCCCACCTTGCACCGATTCGAGCAAGTAGGAATTGGGTTGGTCGGCCAACTTGAGGTAGATCGACAGCGGCGTGTCGAAGTCGGCCAGGGTTTCGCAGGCAAGCGGGATGCGGTTGTAGCCGGCAGCGGCTAGACGCAGAAATTCTTCGCGGATCATGGGGTGCCTCGTGGCAAGAGGAGCTGACAGTCAGGTATGCAAACGCGCCGGATAACCGGCCAGGATCACGTCAGGCGCGCCAACGCCAGCGGGCCAGGGCCTTCATGACTTTCATCCAGAGTTTGCGAGTGACCACCACGATGGCGTTTCCAGAAGAGGATTGAACAGCGTCGGGCAACGTTATCTCAGCGGCCGGGTCCAGGCAACCGGGAATTAGCAGGCGCAGATCATCAATTACCAATGTCGGAAATTCCTCGGCAATCGGTCGGCCATGATTGTAGCCGTAGCTCAGGGCAACACATTTGACCCCCGCGGCTTTCGCCGCCAGCACGTCGCTGCGCGAGTCGCCGACAAACAACGATTGGGACGCCGGGATGTTGGCCATTTTCATGACGAAGAACAGCGCGGCCGGGTCGGGCTTTTTCTGTGGCAAGGTGTCGCCGCCGATGATCCAGCGGAAATAACGGCCGATCTTCATCTGATCCAGCAGCGGCGCGACAAAACGCTCCGGCTTGTTGGTGATCAGCGCCATTTCCACGCCCTGCTTGTGCAACCATTTGAGGGTGGAGCGCACGCCCGGATAAACCACGGTCAGTTCGTGGTTGCCTTCATAGGCTTCGTTGAACAGCTCCAGTGCCCGCTCGGCCTCGGCCTCATCAACGCCCTGGGCATCAATGTGATTGGCCAGGGCCCGGCGCACCAGCATCGGCGCGCCGTTGCCGACCCACTGGCGCACCGCGTCGATGCCGGCAGGCGGACGCCCGAGCTGGAGCAGCATATTGTCCACGGCGGCCGCCAGGTCCGGGACCGAATCGACGAGCGTGCCGTCGAGATCGAACATCACCAGACGCGGCAGGCTGCCGGGAAACAGCTGCTCGAAGCCGCTCATGGACGTGCCAGGGCCAGTTCGGCGCGCATCTTCTCGATCACTACCTGGTAGTCCGGTGCGTTGAAGATCGCCGAACCGGCGACAAAGGTGTCGGCACCGGCCGCGGCGATTTCGCGGATGTTGTTCACGTTCACGCCGCCGTCGATTTCCAGGCGGATATCCCGGCCCGAGGCATCGATCAGGGCGCGGGCTTCGCGCAGCTTGTCGAGCGTGCCCGGAATGAACTTCTGGCCGCCGAAACCCGGGTTGACGCTCATCAGCAGAACCATGTCGACCTTGTCCATCACGTACTTGAGTACGTCCAGGGGCGTGGCCGGGTTGAACACCAGGCCGGCCTTGCAGCCGCCTTCGCGGATCAATTGCAGGGAGCGGTCGACGTGCAGCGTGGCTTCAGGGTGGAAAGTGATGTAGGTGGCACCGGCCTCGATGAAATCACCGACGATACGATCCACCGGACTGACCATCAGGTGCGCATCGATTGGCGCAGTGATGCCATATTTGCGCAACGCCGCGCAGACCATCGGGCCGATCGTCAGGTTGGGTACGTAGTGGTTGTCCATGACATCGAAGTGGACGATGTCGGCCCCGGCGGCCAGAACGTTATCCACTTCCTCGCCCAGGCGGGCGAAGTCGGCGGAGAGAATCGACGGAGCAATAGCGAAGGGCTGCATGACGCACCTGTTTTGAGCGAAATCACGATGGCGCGCATTGTATACCTCAAGATTTGGCGCGCCCACCGTGACGCACGATCAATACGCCGCTCGGTAGATCTTCTCGATATCGCCGGCGCTCAGTTTGCGCGGGTTGTTGCGCATCAGCCGCTCTATGCCCGCCGCCTCCGCCGCCATGGACGGAATCACTTCCTCGGTGACGCCCAGACCACTCAGGCCCTTGGGGATTTCCACCGCGGCACACAACGCCGCCATGGCTTCCACGGCCTCATCCGCGGCTTCGATATCACTCAAATGAGCCGTCTTGATGCCCATGGCTTCGGCAATATCGCGCATGCGCTCGACGCAGGCCATCTTGTTCCAGTGCATGACATACGGCAGCAACAAGGCATTGGCGACGCCATGAGAGACATGGAAACGCCCGCCAAGCGGATAGGCCAGCGCATGCACGGCGCCGACCCCGGCATTGCCGAACGCCATGCCGGCCATCAGGCTGGCGGTAGCCATGTCTTCACGGGCCTGCAAGTGGGACGGGTTGGCGTAGGCCTTGGGCAACGCGCGGGTGATCAGCTTGATCGCGCCGATGGCCAGGGCATCGGTGATCGGCGAGGCGTTGAGTGACAGGTACGACTCGATGGCGTGCACCAACGCATCAACGCCGCTGGCGGCGGTCACGCTGCGCGGACACGTCAAGGTCATCTGCGGGCTGACCAGCGCCACGTCCGGCAGCAGGTAGTCACTGACGATGCCCTTTTTCAGCTGTGCGGCCTTGTCAGAGAGGATCGCCACGTTGGTGACTTCCGAACCGGTACCGGCGGTGGTGGGAATGGCAATCATGGGCGGACCTTTGCGCGGCACCTGATCGACACCGAACATATCCTGCAACTCACCGTGGTAACCGGCATAGACGCCCACGCACTTGGCAATGTCGATGGCGCTGCCGCCACCCAGGCCGATCAGGCCGTCATGCCCGCCGTCGCGGTAGGCTTGCATGCAATCTTCGACGATGGCGATTTCCGGGTCGGGCATGACCCGGTCGAAAATCTCGTAGTCGCGCCCGCCCAGATGCTGCAGCGCCAACTCCACGGTGCCCGATTTGACCAGCGCCGCGTCCGTGACGATCAACGGGTTATCGACATCCAGCCGTGTCAGCTCCGCCGCCAGTTGCTCGATGGCAGCGGCGCCGGTGATCAGTTTGTGGGCGATCTTGAATGAGGAAAGACTCATGTGCGCGGCCTCTTGTTCGAGTGGGGGCTGGCACAAGGATAGCTCGGTATTGGGGGGTGGTCTGTCATTCAGCTTATGAATGCACAAAGGAATCTGTGGGTGAACCCTTGTGGGAGCGAGCTTGCTCGCGATAGCGGTATGTCAGTCAACATCGATGCCAGATGTTCCGGCGCTATCGCGAGCAAGCTCGCTCCCACATTGGTTTGGCACTGGCCTCAGACTTGGGTCGTACGCAGCTTCTCGCTACGCCCACGCAGCCATTCCAGCGTCAGCAGCAGGATCACCGAGAAGGCGATCAACAACGTAGCCGCGGCGGCGATGGTCGGGCTCAGGTTCTCGCGAATACCGCTGAACATCTGCCGTGGCAGGGTCGCTTGCTCCGGGCCGGCCAGGAACAGGGTCACCACCACTTCATCAAACGAAGTCGCGAAGGCGAACAACGCACCAGAGATGACGCCCGGCGCGATCAACGGCAAGGTCACGCGACGGAACGCGGTCAATGGCGAAGCCCCGAGGCTGGCAGCAGCGCGAACCAGGTTGTGGTTGAACCCTTGCAAGGTCGCCGAGACGGTGATGATGACGAACGGCACACCGAGCACCGCGTGGACGATGATCAGCGAGAAGAAGCTGTTGCCCATCCCCAGTGGCGCGAAAAACAGGTAGCTCGCGACGCCAATGATCACCACCGGCACCACCATGGGCGAAATCACCAGGGCCATCACCAGCGCCTTGCCCGGGAAATCACCACGAGTCAGGCCGATCGCCGCCAGCGTACCGAAGATCATCGCCAACAGCGTTGCCGCCGGGGCCACGATGATGCTGTTCTTCAACGCCCGCATCCACTCGGCCGAAGCGAAGAAATCGTGGTACCACTGCAACGAAAAGCCCTGCAGCGGATAAACCAGGAAGCTGCCAGAGTTGAACGACAACGGAATGATCACCAGCACCGGCAGGATCAGGAACAACAGGATCAGCCCGCAGAGTATGCGCAAGCTGTAGAACCACACCCGCTCGACGGGGGACATGTAAGGACTCAGCATTTCGATCTCCCCTTAGCTCAGGCGCAGGCGACTGGCGCCCACCAGCCAGCTGTAAATCAGATAAAGCACGATGGTCGCCAGCAACAGCAATCCGCCGAGCGCCGTGGCCATGCCCCAGTTGATACTGGTGTTGGTGTAGAACGCGACGAAGTAGCTGACCATCTGGTCGTTCGGGCTGCCCAGCAGTGCCGGGGTGATGTAGTAGCCGATGGCGAGGATGAACACCAACAGGCACCCGGCTCCTACGCCGGCGTAGGTCTGCGGGAAATACACCCGCCAGAAACTGGCGAACGGGTGGCAGCCCAGGGAGATCGCCGCCCGCATGTAGGTGGGCGAGATGCCCTTCATCACGCTGTAGATCGGCAGGATCATGAACGGCAGAAGGATGTGGACCATGGAGATGTAGACGCCGGTGCGGTTGAACACCAGCTCCAGCGGTTTATCGATGACGCCCATGGCCATCAGCGCGCTGTTGATCAATCCGCCCGACTGCAGTAGCACGATCCACGCCGCCACACGCACCAGGATCGAGGTCCAGAACGGCAGCAGCACGAGGATCATCAACAGGTTGCTCTGGCGTGACGGCAGGTTCGCCAGCAGATAGGCCAGCGGATAGGCGAGCACCAGACAGATGGCGGTAATCACCAGGCCCATCCAGAAAGTACGGGTGAAAATATCCAGGTAGATCGCCTGGTCGGGGGTGGCCGGGGCCAGTTCACCGAGATCGTCGATGCGGTGATCGACAGCCGCCAGCAGGTAGTACGGAGTCACATTACTGGTGTTGCGCCGGATTACCTGCCAGTACGCGGGGTCACCCCAGCGTTCGTCGAGGCTTTCCAGTGCTTCTTTATAAGAGGCCGGCTCGGTGGCGAACGGCAGCGCGCGAGCAGTCTTGGTCAGCAGGCTGCGGTAGCCGGCCAGTTCCATGTTCAGGCGCTTGGACAAGTCGCCCAAGGTCTGATTCTTGCGGGCTTCGGCCAGATCTTCACTGGCAGCCTTGTACACCGGCTCGCTTGGCAAACCGCGTCCGTCCCATGCTGCGACGGCAGCGACAGTGCGCGGCATCGCGCCCACCACTTCCGGGTTGCTGACGCTTTTGAACAGCAGCGCCACGATCGGCACCAGGAACACCAGCAGCAAAAACAGCACCAGCGGCGCGATCAAGGCCTGGGCCTTCCAGCGGTTGAGCCGCTCGGCGCGCTTTAGCCGCTGCTTGAGGGTGGGGCTGGTGCCTGCGTTCAGTGGAACGGCGATGGCCATGGCGAACTCCGCAAATCTCTTTGATCGTTACAGGGGCGGCGAGCCGCCTCTGTTCTTTTGAAACCGCAACCTGGTGGTACGCGTGGTCGTGGCGAGGGAGCTTGCTCCCGCTGGGCCGCTAAGCGGCCCCAAAATTTTGTCGGCAATGCCAATTTTGTGAGTGCTGCGCACTGGAGCGCCAGCCCGGTCAAGCGGGAGCAAGCTCCCTCGCCACAAAAGCCTCGCCTCACAGGATGACGTGGGTTACTTCGCCGCCCAGGAGTTGAAGCGCTGCTCCAGTTGCTCGCCGTTGTCAGCCCAGAAGCTGACGTCGATCTGCACCTGGTTGGCGATGTTTTCCGGGGTGGTCGGCATGTCTTTCAGCACATCCTTGGCCAGCAACGGCACGGCCTGGGTATTCGCTGGGCCGTAGGCGATGTTTTCCGAGTAAGTCTTCTGCTGCTGCGGCGCCACCGAGAACGCGATGAATTTTTTCGCAGCTTCGGCGCGGGTCTTGTCCAGGCCACGCGGGATGGCCCAGGCGTCGAAGTCGTAAATGCCGCCGTTCCACACCACTTTCAGGTTGCTTTCTTTCTGTACTGCGGCGATCCGGCCGTTGTACGCAGAGCTCATGACCACGTCACCGGAAGCAAGGTACTGCGGTGGCTGGGCACCGGCTTCCCACCACTGGATGTTCGGCTTGAGCTCATCGAGCTTCTTGAAGGCGCGATCCTGGCCGTCTTTGCCGGCCAGCACCTTGTAGACGTCCTTCGGCGCCACGCCGTCGGCCATCAAGGCGAATTCCAGGGTGTACTTGGCGCCTTTGCGCAGGCCGCGCTTGCCCGGGAATTGCTTGGTGTCCCAGAAGTCCGCCCAACTGGTCGGCGCGGTCTTCAGTTTGTCGGCGTTGTAGGCCAGCACGGTCGACCACACGAAGAAGCCCACGCCGCAAGGCTGGATGGCGCCTTTGACGTAGTCTTCGGCCTTGCCGAACAGGGCCGGATCGAGTTGCTCGAACATGTCTTCGTCGCAGCCACGGGACAATTCCGGCGACTCGACTTCCACCAGGTCCCACGAGACGCTCTTGGTGTCGACCATGGCCTTGACCTTGGCCATTTCGCCGTTGTATTCGCCAGCCACGATCTTGCCGTTGCCAGCCGCTTCCCACGGTGCGTAGAAGGCTTTGACCTGAGCCGCCTTGTTCGCCCCGCCGAAAGACACCACGGTCAGGTCCGGGCCCGCCGCCATCGCGCTTGCCGCACCCATCATGCCCAGTGTCAGGGCTGTGAACTTCAGGGATCTCAACATTTATTGTTCTCTCCACGTGCAGGGTTGGTGTTGGTACAGCAGGGGGGCGATCAATTCGCCTCTAGAAGCGGATCGAGCGCGCGTACGTGCTCGACCTGCCAGCCAAGCGGAACCACGTCCCCGACAGCAAGCCCGGGGTCGAGCTCGGCAATCGGTTGTTTCACGAAGAAGTCGTTCTTGCCGCAGACTTCGAGGCGAACCCGGACGTGGTCGCCCAGATAGATGAATTCCGCCACCCTCCCTGAGAAGCGGTTGATACATTGTTCGCTGGCGCCGTTGAGGCTCACCCGCTCCGGGCGGATCGACAAGGTGACGGGTTCGCCGGGCTTGCCGACATTGACCGCCAGGGCCTCGACCTTTTCGCCACGTCCCAGCTCCACCACGCAACGGTCACCGGTGTGACTGTGCAGGCGGCCGTTAAGGCGGTTGTTCTCGCCGATGAAGTTGGCGACGAAAGTGTTCTTCGGCTCCTCATAGAGTGTGCGCGGCGGGGCGATCTGCTGGATCTCGCCCTGGTGGAACACCGCCACGCGGTCGGACATGGTCAGGGCTTCCCCTTGGTCGTGCGTCACGTAGACCACGGTCACGCCCAGGCGCTGGTGCAGGTGTTTGATTTCCATCTGCATGTGTTCGCGCAATTGCTTGTCCAGTGCGCCGAGAGGCTCGTCCATCAGCACCAGTTGCGGCTCGAATACCAGCGCCCGGGCCAGGGCCACGCGCTGTTGCTGGCCGCCGGACAACTGCGCCGGATAACGTTGGGCGAAGGTGTCCAATTGGACCATGCTCAAGACACGCTTGACCCGATCGCCGACGTCGCTTTTGTTGAGGCCGCGGACGGTCAGCGGGAATGCCAGGTTTTCGGCGACGGTCATGTGCGGGAACAAGGCGTAGTTCTGGAACACCATGCCGATATCGCGCTTGTGCGGCGGCACGTTGTTGATGGAGCGCCCGGCCAGCTGGATCTCGCCGGCGGTCGGGGTCTCGAAGCCTGCGAGCATCATCAGGCTGGTGGTCTTGCCGGAGCCGGAAGGCCCGAGCAGGGTCAGGAATTCGCCTTTGCGAATGTCCAGGTTGAGGTCCTTGACGATCAGGTTCTCGCCGTCGTAGCTCTTTTGCACACCACGAAAGCTGACCAGCACATCACTGGCCCCCGCGCTTGAATCCACCTGGCTCATACCCGCACCTTTTGTATTGATGACTGCTTGTGAGTCAAGCCTAGTGGAGCCCGACACCCACGCAAATCGGGCCGCAGGAGAGAATCGCCTCAGCCGGATGGAAGCGTCGGGGTAGGGATTGCCCTACAAGGATGGCGGGATTGGATAAGTGCGGCGGTGAGTTTCAAGCGGCAAGCTGCAAGCAGGGGCAAACGCGCTGTTGGGGTGTGTCGCAAATGGATATGCCAACACGAGACACTGTGGGAGCGAGCCTGCTCGCGAATACGGTGCGGCATCCAGCATCGATGCTGAATGGTCCGACGCTTTCGCGAGCAGGCTCGCTCCCACCGGGGAATGGCGGGAGGCCTAGAGCAACTTGTGCTCCATCGCGTATTTCACCAGCTCGGCCAACGAGGTGATGTTGAGTTTCTGCATCAGCCGCGCCTTATGGGTGCTGATGGTCTTGCTGCTCAGGGCGAGTTGCTGGGCGATGTCGTTGACGTTGGCGCCTTGGGCCAGGCGTTCGAAAACCGAGAATTCACGCTCCGACAGCAACGAGTGCAGCGGTCGTGTGTCGGTCAGGCCCACTTCGAAGACCATGCGGTCGGCAAGGTCCGGGTCAATGTAGCGTCCGCCCGCCGCGACCTTGCGGATCGCCATGAGCAGCAAAGCGGGATCGCTGTCTTTGGTGGCGTAGCCAGCGGCGCCGACTTTCAAGGCCCGAGCGGCCATTTGCGCCTCGTCATGCATCGACAACACCAGGATGGCCGGCGGATTGTTCAGCGCACGGATCCGTGGGATTGCCTCAAGGCCGTTGACGCCCGGCATGGAAATATCCAGCAGTACCACTTCGCAAGGCACGTGTCGCAGGGTCTCGAGCAGCTGTTCGCCATTGCTCGCCTCCCCTGCCACCACCAGATCCTTGGCCAGGCCGATCAATTGCTTGATCCCTTCGCGCACGATGGTGTGGTCTTCAGCTACCAGTACACGGATCACGGCTCTTCTCCAGATTCAGAATCTCATGTGCGGGCAAGCTCGCGCCCACATTGATTGAGGCGTACACAAACCTTGTGGGAGCGAGCCTGCTCGCGATGGCGTCAGCCCAGGCAACAGAAAACCATCAGGCCTCATCCAAAGGCACCCGCACCGACAAGGTCGTCCCCTCCCCCGGCTCACTGTCCAGGGTCAATTGCCCGCCCATGATCAGCACCCGCTCACGCATGCCGACCAGGCCAAAGGACGTTGACCGGCCCGTATCGGCAATAAATCCTACACCGTCGTCGCTGACCGTCAGACATAAATCAGCGCCTTGTTGAGCCAACGTCAACTCCACAGTATGCGCCTGGGCATGGCGCATCACATTGGTCAGTGCTTCCTGGAGAATCCGGAACAGGCCGATGGCCTTGGCGTCGCTCAATGCCGGCAGGTTGTCCGGCACCTGCACCAGACACGGAATCTGCGTGCGCGCCTCGAAACGGCGGGCCTGCCATTCGATGGCCGAGGCAATACCGGCATCGAGGATCGGCGGGCGCAACGCCGTCGCCACGTCCCGCACCAACTGAAACAATTGGGCGATCAGGCGCTTCATGCTGTTGAGCCGCTCTTGTAGCCCTGGGTCAAGTTGCGCGTAGGCCAGTTCGCACATGGACGTCTCGAGTTTCAGCACCGTGAGCATTTGCCCCAGTTCGTCGTGGACTTCCCGAGCAATGCGCGCTTTCTCTTCTTCCCGTACGCTTTCCAGGTGCGCCGACAGTTCACGCAACTGCTCCCGGGAACTCGCCAATTCCAGCTCGACACGTTTGCTTTCGGTGATATCCCAGACAATGCCGTCCCAGACATAGGCGCCATCTTCGAGCCGACGCGTGATCGCCTTGATCTCGGCCCAGCGCTCCTGGCCTTCGCGAGTGAGGATACGGCCTTGCCAAGACCAATCGCTGTCGCTGTCCAGCGCCTGGTCCTGGGTGCGGTGGTAATCGGCCTTGTCCTGCGGGTGCACCAGGCTGCGCAGCCCGGTATCGCTGCGCGCCAGTACTGCGGGGGAGTAGCCCACCAGGCTTTCGCTGCCTTCGCTGATATAGGCGAAGTCGATCTGGCCGGTCACCGGTGCTCGCTCCAGGCGAAAGACCAGGCCCGGCACATTGGCTGCAATGCCCTGCAGCCGCGCCTCGCTTTCACGCAACGCAGCCAGCGCGCGACGACGCTCGGTCACGTCATTGAGGTAGACCACCAGGTATTCCGCGTCACGAAAACGCAGGAAACTCAAGGAAACATCCGCCGGCAGGATACTGCCATCGGCCCGCACGCATTCGGTTTCGAAACTCTGCGGCCCGTCTTCGCTGGCACGGGCGCGCTTCCACAGGTTAAGCCAGCGGTCCATGTGCAGGCCTGGCTCGAAGTCGATCAGCGGCCGATCGATGATCGCGCCTGGCGCATAACCCAGCATGGTTTCGGCGGCGCGATTGGCGTAGCGCACATGGCTGTCCCAATTCACCCAGAGGATCCCGACCGTGCTTTGATCGATGGAAAACTGTGTCAGGCGCAAGGCTTCTTCACTGGCCGCGCGCTGGGCGATGTCCTCGCGCGCCGAGCGCAGGCGACGTTCCAGCCCGCGTTGCTGACGGCGTTGCCAGAACACGATGGAGACACTGCTCAGCAGCAAGGCGAGCATCAGCAGGGTCAGGTTCTGCCAGAAGCCAGGCGTCTCGGTCAGGCGTGGGTATTTGGGCTTGATCCAACGGTTGTGCAGTTGCTCCAGCTCCTTGGCGGGAATCGCCTGCAAGCCCTTGTCGACGATTTCGGCCAACTGCGGCCAGTCCCGGCGCGTGGCGACCCTGAGCAGTTGCGGCAGGCCGATGTCACCCACCACCACCAATCCGGAAAACTCCGGCTCGACCATCAGGCGCCCCAACTGCGCCTCGTCGATCACGGCGTAGCGTGCCTGCTGGCTCAATAGAAGCTGCAGGGCCTGGCGCTCCATCGGCACGCCTTGCAGATTCAGCATCGGGTAGTTGCTGCGCAAGTAATCGGCCGTGACGCTGGGCATGCGTACCACCACCCGGGCCTGGGGGTCGAGCTTCTCCAACTCCACGCCTTCGGCGCCCTTCTGCTCGCCTACGATCAACTGCGGCACACGCATGTAAGGGTCGGAAAACTGCCAGAGCCGCAGGCCCGCCGGGGTCTGCGTCAAGCCCGGCGCGACATCCACTTCTCCGTTGCGCACCGCGGCTTCCAGTTGCGCGACATCTTGGAAGTTGCGCCAGGTCAGCTCGACGTTCAATGCCTTGGCCAGCCATTGCATCAATTCGACGTGAGTGCCGGACAGACGCTGCAAGCGCCGGTCGTACTGTGCGTAGGGCGCCTGCAGCACCAGGCCGACGCGCAACTGCGGATGCTCCGCCAGCCATTGGCGCTGACCCGCGCTCAACTGCACCGTCTGCGCCTGTGGCGCGGGTGCAGCCCACGCCATCAAGGGAAGCCATAGACAGCCGATAACCCACAGGCAAACACGCATCATCGAAATCTCACGCACTGACAAATACTGACCAACCCATTAGGCTGCCGGAAATACTTCTGGTCATGGAATATCCGATGTCCTTTGTTAACCGCCTGACACTGTCTGCATTGTGCCTGTCGCTGATCCTGCCGAGTGCATTTTCTGTACAGGCCGGTGAAACGACGCCCGCCGCGGCAGATCAACCCGCCGAGGCGAAACCGGCCGAGCGCCAGCCGTTGCTCGAGCGTAGCCAGGAAGAAGCGGCGGCGCTCGCGCGAAAAGTCCCAGCCCAGGAACAGCAACAGCTGCAAACCGGTAGCGATGCTTTCCTTGCCCTCTGGAAGCCGGCCAACACCAGCGAGCCCAAGGGCGTGGTCATCATCATCCCTGGCGCCGGCGAAACGGCTGACTGGCCGCAAGTCATCAGCCCGCTGCGCAAAAAACTGCCGGATGCCGAATGGAGCAGCCTGAGTATTACGCTGCCGGACATGCAGAGCGACGTTATCGCACCCCGCGCGGCGGAAACACCGCCGGAGACCAAGCCGGCCGACATCGCTGCTGCAGCCCCCGACGCGACCACCGCAGCCCCGATCGAGCAGGTCGCCGGCGGCGAGGCCGACGCGGCTGAGCCGGCCTCCGCCGAAACCGGCGAAGAATCCGATAAGGCCGACGCCGAACGGATTTTCGCCCGTATCGACGCGGCATTGGCCTACGCCGAGCAACAGAGCGCCCGCAGTATCGTCCTGCTGGGCCACGGCACCGGTGCCTATTGGGCGGCGCGCTATCTTGGCGAAAGACAACCCACGCAAATCCAGCGCTTCGTGATGGTCGCGGCCCAGACACCCGTCACCGCCAAGCCCGGCCTCGCCGAGCTGACACCGAACCTGAAGCTGGCAACGGCGGACATCTTTTATATGGACAAACCGACGGACCGCAACGCAGCCCTGGAGCGCCTGCAAGCCAGCAAACGACTGAAAGAGTCGAGCTTCAGCCAGGTTTCCCTCAAGGCGTTGCCCAACGCAACGGCGCAGCAGGAACAGCTGTTTCGACGGGTTCGGGGGTGGTTGAGTCCGCAAAGTCCGGAGCAGTGAGACCCTGCCACCTGCTTCTGTGGCGAGGGAGCTTGCTCCCGCTCGGCTGCGCAGCAGTCGTAATCCGCTTAGCATAATTATCTGGGAAGTGCGGCGCCTGGTTTGGGTCCGCTTCGCGCACCAGCGGGAGCGAGCTCCCTCGCCACGGGTGTACTAGCGAAAATCCCTGCGCTCGCGAATCACTCGATAGGCGTTGTGCAGCTCGCGGGTCTTGTCGGTCGCTTCGCGTACCTGCAAGGCTGTCGCCCCGCTGCCAGCGATCTTGTCCGGGTGATGACGACTGATCAGGCGGCGATAAGCGCGCTTGATTTGCGACGGTTCGCTGTTGGCCGAAACCCCCAAGAGCCGCAACGCCTCCTGATACGTCAAGCCACTGCTGGGCAGCCCCGGTTTCTGCGGCTCGTAGTCCATCGCCAAGGCCTGGACCTGCTGCGGCGTCCAACCCAGCCACTTGCCCCACTGAGCGAGCAACTCACGTTCGGCTACACCGGCACGGCCGTCGGCCCAGACCATCCGCCAGCAGGCCCGAAGCACGCCTTCAGCCGCATGCGGCTGGGCACTCAGGCGACGCAGGTAACCACGCAGCCGATCGTTTCCCGATTTGCCCCGATTAAAGGCCGCGATAGCTCGACGTTGCGCCGGTTCGCTCAGATCCAGCGCGCGCATTTCCAGACGCGCCTGCTGGATGTGACCATCGACCACGCGCCCGTCGATCTTCGCCAGGCGACCGAGCAACACGAACAACAGTTCATCGTTGCGCAACGCCGAGCGCCCGCCCAGGCGTTCGCGCACCTGGGCCCAGCCGTGCAGATTCAGACGCCGATCCAGCGCCTGCCCCAACAATGCGCCGAGCATGGCCCCCGGGATGCTGGCAATGGCAAAGCCCGCCCCCGCTCCAATCAGAGTCCCTGGCCACCACATATCAACAGCTCGCTTCTATCAGTTTTTCGACTTGCGACAAACGTTCGTGAGTACCCACATCGACCCAGCGTCCTTCCAGGCGCGAACCGCTGACCTGCCCTGCGGCCATGGCGCGGCGAAACAGCGGGGCCAGCTTGAATGCGCCATCGGCGCAGCCGGCAAACAGCTGTGGATCCAGCACGGCGATGCCGCTGTATGTCAGCTTATCGGCACCAGGTTCGCCGTCATTAACCTGGCCGCCAGCCAGAATGAAATCGCCCTCGGGGTGATGCTCCGGATTGTCCACCAGCACCAGGTGCGCCAACCCCGGAATCGGCCGACACAGGGCGCTGAAATCGTAATCGGTCCAGATGTCGCCGTTGACCACCAGGAACGCCTCGTTACCCAGCAGCGGCAGCGCGCGGAAAATTCCGCCGCCGGTTTCCAGCGGCTCACCCTCCGGCGAATAGCGGATCTGCACGCCAAACCGCGAACCGTCGCCGAGGTGATCTTCGATCTGCTGGCCGAGCCAGGCATTGTTGATCACGATTTCGGTGAACCCGGCCGCGGCCAATGCCCGCAGGTGGTACTCGATCAACGGGATGCCGCCGACGCGAATCAACGGTTTGGGGGTAGTGAGGGTCAGGGGCCGCATGCGCTCGCCTTTGCCCGCAGCCAGGATCATCGCCTTCATGCGCTCGCTCCATCCGCTTGACGCAGGCTGCGGAGCAACTCGTCCAAGGGTGCCAGTTCCGGACGACGGGCAATGACCGCTTCTATATAGGCAAAGAAACGCGGCACGTCAGCCAGGTAACGTGGCTTGCCATCGCGGTGGCAAATGCGCGCGAAGATGCCGATCACCTTGAGATGGCGTTGCACGCCCATCAGGTCGCTGGCACGCAGGAAATCCTCGAAATCCGGCTGGACCGGAATGCCGAGCGTGCCGGCCTGCCGCCAATAATCTTCCAGCCAGCCGCGCACGCGCGCTTGCGGCCAACTGAGGAAGGCGTCCTTGAACAGGCACGTCACGTCGTAGGTCACCGGGCCATAGACCGCGTCCTGGAAATCCAGCACGCCTGGGTTGGGTTCGCTGAGCATCAGGTTGCGCGGCATGTAGTCGCGGTGCACCAGTACTTTCGGTTGGGCCAGGGCACTGTTGATCAGCAGGTCGGATGCCTGCTGCCACAGTTGCTGCTGGGCCGTATCGAGCTCGACTCCCAGCTCACGCTTGACGTACCACTCGGGAAACAAGTCCAACTCGCGACGCAATAACGCGAGGTCGTAGCTGGGCAGCGGCGCGACCATCGGCAGTTGCTGAAAAGCCAACAAGGCTTGCAGGGCATCGCGGAATAGATCGTCGGCATTTTCGCCGTTGATCACGTCCAGATAGGTCTGGTTGCCCAGGTCATTGAGCAAAAGAAACCCGCGTTCGAGGTCTTCGGCATAAATTTTCGGCACGTTGATCCCGGATTTCGCCAGCAAAAAAGCAATATCCACGAACGGTTTGCAGTTTTCCTGGGGCGGTGGCGCGTCCATCACGATCAGGCTGCGGCCCTCCCCCTGCCAGCGGAAGTACCGCCGGAAACTCGCGTCACTGCTGGCCGCGGTCAATGTGGCCGGGGGTACGGCGCCCCAGCCTTGCTGGGTGAAGAGGATTGGTAGCTGCTCATCGAGCCAAACTTTCAGGTGTTGCAAGCGTACATCTTTGTCAGGCATTGCAAGGGTCTCCGACGGCGCTAGCCGTCAAGCGGGTCATGCTTTATTATCCAGCATCTTTTTCAGACCATCGAGAGGCGTGCGGCCCACACCGCGGGCAGATGGCACGCAGGAAGCCCGGACTAATAAGATGGCATTGAAATCCCCCGCGTTTCGTAAAAAATTTCCGTTGCTGGTCACCGGCAGTCTGCTGGCTCTGCAACCCCTGGCCTCTTCATTCGTCGTCGCGGCGCAGCAGTATGACTGTTCCGTCTCCGCTTCGGGTGCCTGGGACTGTTCACCCAAAGCGCCGGTCGCTGCATTGCCGCCGCGCCCGGTGCATGAAGGCAGTGCGGTTGCCGACAGCGGCAGCGCTCCGGCCGACAGCGATTCGGGCGAGGTAGCCGGCGATAAGCCGATGCTCGTTACCGAATCCAAGGGCCGCGGCCTGAAGTCGCGCAGTGCAGACTACAGTCACCTGGACTGGGTTCCGCGCGAGAACCTCACGCCTGCGCAACTGGCTGAAACCGGCCCGTACTGCGCGGGCGCGTACATCGAGCCGTCTCGCCCAGGCATGAACGACAAGACCGCCAAGAGTGACGCTCCGACGTTCCTCGGCGCCAAGGCTTCACGCTACGAGCAGGAACAGCAAGTGGCGACCCTGGCCGGTGACGTGGTCATGCGTCAGGGCAGCATGCAGGTCGAGGCCGACGAGGCCAGCCTGTACCAGGCCGAGAACCGCGGCGAGCTGAGCGGCAACGTGCGAGTCCGCGACAACGGTGCGCTGATTGTCGGCGACCACGCCGATGTGCAGCTGGACACCGGTGAAGCCAAGGTCGACAACGCCGAATACGTGATGCACAAATCGCGCATCCGCGGTAACGCGCTGTACGCCAAGCGCGCCGAGAACGCGATCATCCGCCTCAAGGACGGTACGTACACCACGTGCGAGCCGGGCAGCAACGCCTGGACCCTCAAGGGCAACAACATCACCCTGAACCCGGCCACCGGCTTCGGCACCGCTACCAACGTGACGCTGCGGGTCAAGGACTTCCCGGTCCTGTATACGCCGTACATCTACTTCCCGATCGACGACCGTCGCCAGTCCGGCTTCCTGCCACCGACCATCGGCAGCGGCAGCGACACCGGCTTCCTGCTGGTCACCCCGTACTACTTCAACCTGGCGCCGAACTACGACGCCACGTTGTACCCACGCTACATGAGCAAGCGCGGCCTGTTGATGGAAGGCGAGTTCCGCTACCTGACCAAGTCCAGCGAAGGCCAGTTCGGCGCGGCGTACCTCAACGACGAAGAAGACGAGCGCGCCAAGCAGACCGACTACAGCAAGACCCGCTACATGTACAACTGGCAGCACAAGGGTGGGCTGGACTCGCGTGTGCTGACGGAAGTCGACTACACGAAGATCAGCGATCCGTATTACTTCCAGGATCTGCAGACCGATCAGATCGGTGTTGAGTCCAGGGAGTACGTGAACCAGCAAGGTGCGGTCAGCTATCGCGGTGATACCTATACCGCGCGGTTGAATGCTCAGGCATTCCAGATGGCGACGATTTCGGACATCACGCCTTATAATCGCCTGCCGCAGATCACTTTCAGCGGTGCGCTGCCACAGCATCCGTATGGTCTTGACTTCGCTTACCAGACTGAATTGGTACGGTTCGATCGCAGTTTGAGGGATGGCAATTACATCGACGAAAATGGCGGACCAGTCACGAATGGCATTGCGGGTACTCCGTTTCTGGATACCAATGTCTGGGGGCTTGCCCGGGCCAATGGTAATCGCCTGAATGTGGCGCCGGTCGTCAGTCTCCCAATGAACGCCAGCTATGGCTATATCAGGCCATCGCTCAAGTACAAATACACTCAATACGATCTGGATCTGGACGGTGAAGGTAAAGGCGATATTGCCAGGCAGTCTTCCGAGCAGGACCGTCTGCTGGGTACTTACAGCAGCAGCCAGAACCGCGGGGTTCCGATTGCCAGCATCGACAGCGGCCTGTACTTCGACCGCGATACCCAATGGTTCGGCAAGAACTATCGCCAAACCCTGGAACCGCGCATGTTCTATCTCTATGTGCCGAAAGAAGACCAAAGCGACATTCCAGTATTTGATACCAGCGAATACACTTTCAACTACGCCTCACTTTTCCGAGACAACCGCTTCTCTGGCTCCGACCGCGTCGGTGACGAGAACAAGCTGTCCCTTGGCGTGACCAGCCGCTGGATCCAGGAAGACGGTTTCGAGCGCCAGCGCATCAGCGTCGGCCAGGCGTTCTACTTCAAAGACCGCGAAGTCCAACTGCCCGGTATCGATTTCAACGTTCGCGAAGACGCGCACTCCAGTGTTTCGCCTTATGCTCTGGAATATGAATACCGCTGGAATCGCGACTGGCGTACCACCGCCGACTACAACTGGGATCCGGACACTCACAGCCCTCGCTCCGGTAGCGCGATGTTCCACTATCAGCCGGAAGACAACCCGAACAAAGTCGTTAACGTCGGTTACCGCTATCGCAACGACCAGATCAGATATGACCAGACCACGGGCCAATGGCAAGTGGGCGGTGGCGACTACGGTCGGCCCGGCGACCCGAACTACGTGAAGGACTACTACAAGATCAAACAGCACGATTTCTCGGTCATCTGGCCGATCGTGCCGCAGTGGAACGCCATCAGCCGCTGGCAGTATGACTACAACCGCAACCGTACCCTGGAAGCCTTCGGTGGTTTCGAATACGACAACTGCTGCTGGAAACTGCGCCTGATCAACCGTTACTGGGTCGACTATGAAGAATTCAGTCAAGCCGCCCCGGAAAACGAAAAAGGCGACCACGGCGTCTTCCTCCAAATTGTTCTGAAGGGACTCGGCGGCCTCACCGGCGCCAAGGTAGAGAGCTTCCTCGACAAAGGCATTCAAGGTTATCGTGAACGTGAAGACCAAGCTTTCTGATTGTCTGCGCCCGCTGATGCTGGGCGCGCTGTTCCTGGGTACCGCGGCGAACGCCGCGGTACAGTCCATCGACAAGGTCGTGGCCATCGTCGATAACGACGTGGTCATGCAGAGCCAGTTGGACCAGCGGGTCCATGAAGTTCAGCAAACCATCGCCAAGCGTGGCGGTGGCTTGCCACCACCGGGTGTGCTGGACCAACAGGTGCTCGAGCGCCTGATCGTCGAAAACCTGCAGTTGCAGATTGGCGAGCGTTCCGGCATCCGCATCACCGATGAAGAACTGAACCAGGCCGTCGGCACCATTGCCCAGCGCAATAACATGACTGTCGACCAGTTTCGCGCTGCCCTGGCGCGCGATGGCCTGTCGTTTGACGACGCCCGCGACCAGATCCGTCGCGAGATGGTCATCAGCCGTGTGCGTCAGCGCCGCGTCGCCGAACGCATCCAGGTTTCCGAGCAGGAAGTGAAGAACTTCCTCGCCTCCGACTTGGGCAAGATGCAGCTTTCGGAAGAACTGCACCTGGCAAACATCCTGATTCCTACGCCGGAAAGCGCCAATTCGGAAGCGATCCAGAGCGCTTATCGCCAGGCAATGGACATTTACCAGCAGCTCAAGCAAGGCGCTGACTTCAGCCAGATGGCGGTAGCCCGTTCGGCCAGTGAAAACGCTCTGGAAGGCGGCGACATGGGCTGGCGCAAGGCCGCCCAGCTGCCGCCTCCGTTCGATCGCGAGCTGAGCACCATGGCCGTTGGCGACATCACCCAGCCAGCCCGCACGCCTGGCGGCTTCATTATCCTGAAGCTGCTGGAAAAACGCGGTGGCGGTACCCAGGTGCGTGACGAAGTACATGTTCGTCATATCCTGATCAAGCCAAGCGAGATCCGCAGCGAAGCCGAGACCAAGCGTCTGGCCGAGAAACTGTACGAACGCATCACCTCCGGCGAAGACTTCGCCGAGCTGGCGAAGAGCTTCTCGGAAGACCCGGGCTCGGCCCTGAACGGCGGCGACTTGAACTGGGTCGACCCGAACGCGCTGGTTCCCGAGTTCCGCCAGGTCATGGCCGAAACACCGCAAGGCCAACTGTCCAAGCCGTTCAAGAGCCCTTATGGCTGGCATGTCCTGGAAGTCCTTGGCCGTCGCGCCACCGACAGCACCACCCAGGCGCGCGAACAACAGGCGTTGACGGTATTGCGTAACCGCAAGTACGACGAAGAGCTGCAAACCTGGCTGCGCCAGATTCGCGACGAAGCCTACGTCGAGATCAAACTCCCTGGTGCAGACCAGGCAGCGCAGTGAAACCCAAGCGTTTCGCGCTGACTCCCGGCGAGCCTGCCGGCATCGGTCCCGACCTGTGCCTGCTGCTCGCCTCGCAAGTCCAACCACACCCCCTGATTGCCATCACCAGCCGCGACCTGCTCCTTGAGCGGGCCGCGCAGTTGGGGGTGGCCGTCGACCTGTTGCCGGTAACGCCGGACGCTTGGCCGGATGCCCCCGCTCCCGCCGGTAGCCTGTATGTATGGGATACACCACTGGGCGCACCTGTCACCGCAGGCCAGTTGGACAAGGCCAACGCAGCATTCGTGCTGCAGACCCTTACCCGCGCCGCCCAAGGCTGCCTGGATGGGGCTTTCGCCGGCATGATCACGGCGCCGGTACACAAGGGCGTGATCAATGAATCCGGCATTCATTTTTCCGGACACACCGAATTCCTGGCCGACCTGACCCATACCCCGCAAGTGGTGATGATGCTCGCCACCCGTGGCCTGCGCGTGGCTCTGGTCACCACTCACCTGCCCCTGCGAGACATCGCCGACGCCATTACCCCGGAACGCCTCGAACGCGTTACGCGGATATTGCACGCCGACCTCCAGGAAAAATTCAGCATCGCCCGGCCCCGCATCCTGGTGTGCGGGCTGAATCCGCATGCCGGCGAAGGCGGGCATCTGGGCCATGAAGAAATCGACATCATCGAACCCACACTGGAGCGCTTGCGCAGCGAGGGCATGGACCTGCGTGGCCCGCTGCCTGCCGACACTCTGTTTACCCCCAAATATCTGGAGCACTGCGACGCGGTGCTGGCGATGTACCACGACCAGGGCCTGCCCGTGCTGAAATACAAAGGTTTCGGTGCGGCGGTCAACGTGACCCTGGGCCTGCCGATCATCCGCACATCCGTGGATCACGGCACCGCCCTGGATTTGGCCGGCAGCGGCAGGATCGACACCGGGAGCCTGCAAGTCGCGCTGGAAACCGCCTACCAGATGGCCGAGACCCATTTATGACCGAGCAATACCAACACCGCGCGCGCAAGCGCTTCGGCCAGAACTTCCTGCATGACGCCGGCGTTATCGACCGTATCCTGCGCTCCATCAATGCCAAGCCTGATGACCGTATGCTCGAGATCGGGCCGGGCCAGGGCGCACTGACCGAAGGGTTGCTTGGCAGCGGCGCGCAACTGGACGTGGTGGAGCTGGACAAGGACCTGGTACCGATTCTTAACCAGCAGTTCGCCGGCAAGAGCAATTTCAACCTGCATCAGGGCGATGCGCTGAAATTCGACTTCAACAGCCTGAATGCCGCACCGGGCAGCCTTCGAGTCGTGGGCAACCTGCCGTACAACATCTCGACGCCGCTGATTTTTCACCTGCTGAACAATGCCGGCCTGATCCGCGACATGCACTTCATGCTGCAGAAAGAAGTGGTCGAGCGTCTTGCCGCCGGGCCTGGTGGAGGTGACTGGGGTCGTTTGTCGATCATGGTCCAATATCATTGCCGGGTTGATCACCTGTTCAATGTAGGCCCCGGTGCGTTCAACCCGCCGCCGAAAGTCGACTCCGCCATCGTCCGGCTTGTGCCCCATGCGGTCCTGCCGCATCCCGCCAAGGACCATCGCCTGCTGGAGCGTCTGGTACGCGAAGCGTTCAACCAGCGCCGTAAAACCCTGCGCAACACCCTGAAACTGTTGCTCAGCAGTGCCGAAATCGAAGCCGCCGGCGTCGATGGCAGCCTGCGTCCGGAGCAACTGGACCTCGCAGCCTTCGTCCGCCTGGCCGACAAGCTCAGCGAACAGGTCGCACCAAATACCGACGCCATCTGACGTTCAATGGTCGCTATCGGGCAGTACGCCAGTCTGGTCTACTACCCGATACTTGGCCTAGACTGATTCCCTCAGTTACGCCCGCGTCCCGCTTCCAAGGCCCTTTTGCATGTCCGATCCCCGTTACCAGGTCGACGTCAGCGTCGCCACCCGCTTTCTCGCTGAACAGTCACAACCCGAGCACAACCGCTTCGCCTTTGCCTACACCATCACTGTGCGCAACAACGGCTCGTTGCCAGCCCGACTGCTGTCACGGCACTGGATCATCACCGACGGCGACGGGCACGTCGAAGAAGTCCGTGGCGAGGGTGTGGTCGGTCAGCAACCGTTGATCGACGCAGGCCAAAGCCACAGCTACAGCAGCGGCACCGTGATGACGACCAAGGTCGGCACCATGCAGGGCACCTACCAGATGCTGGCCGAGGACGGCAAACGCTTCGACGCGGTCATCAAGCCCTTTCGCCTGGCGGTGCCAGGAGCGTTGCACTGATGGCCACGTACGCGGTCGGCGACCTGCAAGGCTGCCTCGACCCGCTCAAGTGCCTGCTGGAGCGGGTCGCCTTTGACCCACGCGAAGACACCCTGTGGCTCGTGGGCGACCTGGTCAACCGGGGGCCGCAATCGCTTGAAACCTTGCGCTTCCTCTACGGCATCCGCGATTCGCTGGTTTGCGTGCTGGGTAACCATGACCTGCACCTGCTGGCGGCCTGGCAGAACATCGAGCGCTTGAAGAAGTCCGATACCCTGAAGGAAATTCTAGACGCGCCTGATTGCGTCGAGCTGCTCGAATGGCTGCGCCAGCAGAAGCTCATGCACTACGACGAGGCGCGCAATCTGGCGCTGGTCCATGCCGGCATTCCGCCCCAATGGTCCTTGCGCAAGGCGCTCAAGTGCGCAGGCGAAGTGGAGCAGGCGTTGCGCGATGACAACCTGTTCGGCCCCTACCTGGATGGCATGTACGGCAACGAACCGGTGAAGTGGGACAACGACCTCACCGGCGCCGCCCGACTCAGGGTCATTACCAATTATTTCACCCGGATGCGCTTCTGCACCCGTGATGGCAAGCTTGATCTCAAGGGCAAGGAAGGCATCGAAACCGCTCCGCCCGGCTATGCGCCCTGGTTCAAGCACAAGGAGCGCAAGACCCGCAATCTGAAGATCATCTTCGGCCATTGGGCCGCGCTTGAAGGCCAAAGCGACGAGCCAGGCGTCTTTGCCCTCGATACCGGCTGTGTCTGGGGCAGCGCGCTGACACTGATGAACGTCGACAGCGGCGAGTTGCTGCGCTGCGATTGCGACGAGAAGGGGCATGCCAAACCCCATCAACCGACCACCGCATCATTGCCGGCCGGCACTGCCATTTGATCGGCTTTGCACTCAAGGCCACAGGAGTCCCGTATGACCGAATTCAAACGCATCTCTCCCGAACAAGCCCAGGCCCTGCGTGAACAGGGTGCCGTCGTCGTCGATGTGCGCGACCCAGCCACCTTTGCAGCTTTGCATATCAGCGGCTCCAAGCATCTGGACAACCATTCGCTGGCCGACTTCATCCGTGCCGCCGACCTCGATGCCCCTACCGTTGTGGTCTGCTACCACGGCAACTCCAGCCAGAGCGCAGCGGGTTACCTGGTCAGCCAGGGCTTCAGCAATGTCTACAGCCTGGACGGCGGCTTTGAGCTGTGGCGCACGACTTATCCTGACGAAACAGCGCAAAGCACTCACGAATAATTTTTTATGACAGCCAAGCCCACGAGAACCGCGGGCTTGGGCGATGGCAGACGAACGGTCTGCCATAACTAATTACGTATTCCACCTTTACCTCTCGGATTCCGAACTATCCTTAGCCTCAGGCCATCCAAAACAGGGGAGAGCCGGTACACCGGCGCGCGGGTCATCGGGAGTCAGCTTTCAGGAGCCAGTGTTCTTGAGAGCATTCTGGGGGGTAAACGGCAACTGGGTTCCCAGCGGCTGTCCAGCATCGACTGATTGATCCGACACCGGCTCCACGTATCGAGCGAGGTGACGTCATGAGTATTTTTAGCCACTTCCAGCAACGTTTCGAGTCCACGCGGCAGGAGGAGTACTCGCTGCAGGAATACCTCGAACTCTGCAAGCAGGACCGTAGTGCCTACGCATCGGCCGCGGAGCGTCTGTTGCTGGCAATCGGAGAACCGGAACTGCTGGATACCTCGACCAACTCGAGGCTCTCGCGGATCTTTTCCAACAAGGTGATTCGCCGCTATCCGGCCTTTGCGGACTTCCACGGGATGGAAGAATGCATCGAACAGATCGTTTCCTATTTCCGCCATGCCGCCCAAGGCCTGGAGGAGAAAAAACAAATCCTCTATCTGCTCGGCCCCGTCGGTGGCGGTAAATCGTCCCTGGCCGAGAAGCTCAAGCAACTGATCGAAAAAGTGCCCTTCTATGCCATCAAGGGTTCGCCGGTGTTCGAGTCCCCACTGGGGCTGTTCAACGCTACCGAAGACGGCGCGATTCTCGAGGAAGACTTTGGTATTCCCCGGCGCTATCTCAATACCATCATGTCGCCATGGGCTACCAAGCGCCTGGCCGAGTTCGGCGGCGACATCAGCCAGTTCCGGGTGGTCAAGCTCTACCCCTCGATACTTAACCAGATCGCCGTGGCCAAGACCGAGCCCGGGGATGAGAACAACCAGGATATCTCTGCCCTGGTGGGTAAGGTCGATATTCGCAAACTGGAGGAATTCCCTCAGAACGACGCCGACGCCTATAGCTATTCGGGCGCGCTGTGCCGGGCCAACCAGGGCCTGATGGAATTCGTCGAGATGTTCAAGGCGCCCATCAAGGTGCTGCACCCACTCCTGACTGCCACCCAGGAAGGCAACTACAACAGTACCGAAGGGCTGGGGGCGATTCCGTTCAGCGGCATCCTGCTGGCCCACTCCAACGAGTCGGAATGGCATACCTTCCGCAACAACAAGAACAACGAAGCCTTCATCGACCGGATCTACATCGTCAAGGTGCCGTACTGCCTGCGGGTGACCGATGAGATCAAAATCTACGACAAGCTGTTGTTCAACAGTTCGCTGTCCAAGGCCCATTGCGCCCCCGATACGCTGAAGATGCTGGCCCAGTTCACCGTGCTGTCGCGTCTCAAGGAGCCGGAAAACTCCAACATCTATTCGAAAATGCGCGTCTACGACGGTGAAAACCTCAAGGACACCGATCCGAAGGCCAAGTCGATCCAGGAATACCGCGACAATGCGGGCGTGGACGAAGGCATGAATGGTCTTTCCACGCGGTTCGCATTCAAGATCCTGTCCAAGGTCTTCAACTTCGACCCTCACGAAATTGCCGCCAACCCGGTCCATCTGCTTTATGTACTTGAACAGCAGATCGAGCAGGAACAGTTCCAGGCTGAAACCCGTGAGCGGTACCTGCGCTTCCTCAAGGAATACCTGGCTCCACGTTATATCGAGTTCATCGGCAAGGAGATCCAGACGGCCTACCTGGAGTCCTACAGCGAGTACGGTCAGAACATCTTCGATCGTTATGTGCTGTATGCGGATTTCTGGATCCAGGACCAGGAATACCGCGACCCGGAAACCGGCGAAATCCTCAATCGCGTGGCACTGAACGAGGAACTGGAAAAAATCGAAAAACCGGCGGGCATCAGCAATCCGAAGGATTTCCGCAACGAAATCGTCAACTTCGTGCTGCGCGCCCGGGCCAACAACAACGGCAAGAACCCGACCTGGCTCAGCTACGAGAAGCTGCGGGTGGTTATCGAGAAAAAAATGTTCTCCAACACCGAAGACCTGCTGCCAGTCATCAGCTTCAATGCCAAGGCCAGCAAGGAGGACCAGCAAAAACACAACGACTTCGTTACACGCATGGTCGAACGTGGCTACACCGACAAACAGGTACGCCTGCTTTCCGAGTGGTACCTGCGGGTCCGTAAATCACAGTAGCGCAGCTACAAGCCGCAAGCGACGAGCTGCAAGACAGAATCGCCTGAACTCCGGGTCCGGGCGACCGCTTCTACTTGCAGCTCGTAGCTCACCACTTGAAGCTGCCCAGAGGGTCACCTATGAGCTATGTGATCGACCGACGCCTGAATGGCAAGAACAAGAGCACGGTGAACCGCCAGCGTTTCTTGCGGCGGTACCGTGACCACATCAAGAAAGCCGTCGAAGAGGCGGTCAGCCGTCGTTCCATTACGGACATGGAGCATGGCGAGCAGATCAGCATCCCTGGCCGCGACATCGACGAGCCGGTGCTTCACCACGGCCGTGGTGGCAAGCAGACCGTCGTGCACCCGGGGAACAAGGAATTCACCACTGGCGAGCACATCCCGCGTCCACAGGGGGGAGGCGGCGGCAAGGGGCCCGGCAAGGCCGGCAATTCCGGCGAAGGCATGGACGAGTTCGTATTCCAGATCACCCAGGAGGAATTCCTCGAATTCATGTTCGAGGACCTGGAACTGCCGAACCTGGTCAAGCGCAACCTGACCGGTACCGACACCTTCAAGACCGTGCGCGCCGGCATAAGCAACGAGGGTAATCCGTCACGCATCAATATCATTCGCACCCTGCGTTCGGCCCATGCCCGACGCATCGCGCTGTCAGGCAGCAGCCGGGCAAAACTGCGCGAAGCCAAGGAAGAGCTGGCTCGCCTGAAACGTGAAGAGCCCGACAATTTTGGCGATATCCAGGACCTGGAAGCGGAAATCGAGAAACTCAGCGCGCGTATCCATCGTGTGCCGTTCCTTGACACGTTCGACCTCAAATACAACCTCCTGGTGAAACAACCGAATCCCAGTTCGAAGGCCGTGATGTTCTGCCTGATGGACGTTTCCGGCTCCATGACCCAAGCCACCAAGGACATCGCCAAGCGTTTCTTTATCCTGCTGTACCTGTTCCTGAAGAGGAACTACGACAAGATCGATGTGGTGTTCATCCGTCACCACACCAGCGCCAGGGAAGTCGACGAGGAAGAGTTTTTCTATTCCAGGGAAACTGGCGGCACGATCGTGTCCAGCGCGCTGAAACTGATGCAGGAAATCATGGCCGAACGTTACCCCGCCAATGAATGGAACATCTATGCGGCCCAGGCGTCCGACGGCGATAACTGGAACGACGACTCGCCAATCTGTCGTGACATCCTGATCAACCAGATCATGCCGTTCGTCCAGTACTACACCTACGTGGAAATTACTCCACGCGAACACCAGGCCCTGTGGTACGAATACGAACGCATCGCCGAAGCTTTCTCCGACACATTTGCCCAACAGCAACTGGTCTCGGCCGGGGATATCTACCCGGTCTTCCGTGAACTCTTCCAGCGCAGGTTAGTGACATGACCGCCAAAAAAGAGCAGAAGCGCCAGCCCATTTCCACCGGTTCCGAATGGACATTCGAGCTGATCCAGGCCTACGACCGCGAAATCAGCCGTATCGCGGACCGTTACGCCCTGGACACGTACCCCAACCAGATCGAAGTGATCACCGCCGAGCAGATGATGGACGCGTATGCATCCGTAGGGATGCCCCTGGGCTACCACCATTGGTCCTACGGCAAGCATTTCCTCAGTACGGAGAAATCCTACAGCCGCGGCCAGATGGGGCTGGCCTATGAGATCGTGATCAACTCCGATCCCTGCATCGCCTACCTGATGGAAGAAAACACCATCTGCATGCAGGCGCTGGTGGTGGCGCATGCCTGCTATGGCCACAACAGTTTCTTCAAGGGCAACTATCTCTTCCGCACCTGGACCGACGCCAGCTCGATCATCGATTACCTGGTGTTCGCCAAGCAGTACATCATGCAGTGCGAGGAACGCCACGGCATTGATGCGGTGGAGGACCTGCTGGATTCCTGCCACGCCCTGATGAACTATGGTGTGGACCGCTACAAGCGGCCGTATCCGATTTCCGCGGAGGAAGAGCGCCGGCGCCAGAAGGACCGTGAAGAACACCTGCAAAAGCAGATCAACGATCTTTGGCGGACCATTCCCAAAGGCGCGGACAAGTACAGCGAGAAAGACAACGCGCGGTTCCCTGCCGAGCCCCAGGAGAACATCCTTTATTTCATCGAGAAACACGCGCCGCTGCTGGAACCCTGGCAGCGTGAAATCGTACGCATCGTGCGCAAGATCGCCCAGTATTTCTACCCTCAGCGCCAGACCCAGGTGATGAACGAGGGCTGGGCAACATTCTGGCACTACACGTTGATGAACGACCTGTACGACGAGGGCCTGGTCACCGATGGCTTCATGATGGAGTTCCTGACCTCCCATACCAGCGTGGTATTCCAGCCAGGGTTCGATAGTCCCTACTACAGCGGTATCAACCCATATGCCCTGGGCTTTGCCATGTACCGCGACATTCGCCGCATGTGTGAAGACCCTACCGAAGAGGATCGCCGCTGGTTTCCGGAAATCGCCGGCTCGGACTGGCTTTCCACGATCAAATTCGCCATGAGCAGCTTCAAGGACGAAAGTTTCATCCTGCAGTACCTTTCGCCCAAGGTGATCCGCGACCTCAAGCTGTTCAGCATCATGGACGATGATCAGAAGGATGACCTGCTGGTGCCCGCCATCCACGACGAGAGCGGTTACCGGGTCATCCGTGAAACCCTGGCAGCGCAATACAATCTCGGTAATCGCGAGCCCAACGTGCAGATCTACAGCATCGACCGTCGGGGTGATCGTTCCCTGACCCTGCGTCACCAGCAGCACAACCGCAAACCGCTGGGCGATTCCACCGACGAGGTCCTCAAGCACCTGCATCGGCTTTGGGGGTTCGACATCCACCTGGAAACCCTGCAGGGCGACCAGGTGATGAAAACCCACCATGTGCCGCCGCGCGGCGAACAAGGCGAAGGAGATTACGGGCGCCTGGACTTGGCCGTCATTCATCTTTGATAGCGTTTTCGCCTCCGAAGGGCCGGCTTAAAGGTTTATCCTGTCGGCCCAACGGAGGTTTTTTATGCAGATCTACAAAGTCGGCGGCGCTGTTCGTGATCGCCTGCTCGGCATCCCCGTCACCGACATCGACCGGGTGGTCGTGGGCGCCACCGCCGAGGAAATGCTGGCCAAGGGATTCCGTCCCGTGGGGGCTGATTTTCCGGTATTCCTTGACCCGAAGACTGGCGAGGAATACGCCCTCGCCCGCACCGAACGCAAGAGCGGCAGGGGTTACGGTGGCTTCGTATTCCATGCCAGCCCCGAGGTGACGCTCGAAGAAGACCTCATCCGCAGGGACCTGACAATCAACGCCATGGCCGAAGACGACCATGGCAACCTCACCGATCCCTACCACGGGCAGCGCGATCTCGAAGATCGCCTGCTGCGGCACGTTTCCCCGGCGTTTGCCGAGGATCCACTGCGGGTTCTGCGAGTTGCCCGCTTTGCCGCACGTTATGCCCCGCTGGGTTTCAAGGTGGCGGACGAAACCCTCGCGTTGATGCGCAAGCTGAGTGAATCTGGCGAGCTGGAAGCTTTGACTGCCGAACGCAGCTGGAAAGAGATCTCCCGCGCCCTGATGGAAGATCAGCCACAAGTGTTTATCCAGGTACTGCGCGACTGCGATGCCCTCAAGGTATTGATGCCCGAGGTCAATGCGCTGTTCGGGGTCCCGCAGCCTGAAGCTCATCACCCGGAAATCGACAGCGGCGTCCATACCTTGAGCGTGCTGGAACAGTCGGCGCTGCACAAACAGCCACTGACGGTCCGCTGGGCTTGCCTGTTGCATGACCTCGGCAAAGGTCTGACACCCGAGCATGAATGGCCAAGGCACATCGCCCATGAGCACAAGGGCCTGAGGCTGATCAAAGCAGTCAATGAACGCTTCAAGGCGCCCCGTGACTGCCAGGAACTGGCACTTCTGGTGGGTCAATACCACACCCATGGACATCGCGCGCTGGAGCTCAGGGCAACCACTTTGCTTGAGCTGCTGCAGAGCTTTGATGTGTACCGGCGCCCCCAGCGTTTCGAGGAGTTCATTGCCGCATGCGAGATGGATGCGCGAGGGCGCAAGGGGCTTGAGGAACGAAGTTACCCACAGGCTGATTACCTGCGGGGCGCTGCGTCAGCGGCCCGCGGCGTGGCGGTGCAACCTTTGCTGGAGAAGGGTTTCAAGGGGCCGGAACTGGGTGAAGCGATCAAGCGAGAGCGCCTCAGGGCGTTGAAGGCTTACAAGGAGGCGGCGAGCTGACAGTAATTTTTCCGGTCAGCTTACATCTTTGGCGGTTGTACCTCCGCCATCGCGAGCAAGCTCGCTCCCACATTGGTATCTCAGCAGGCACATATTTTGTGTTCAGCCCAGATCACTGTGGGAGCGAGCTCGCTCGCGATGACGGCAGGCGCGTCACAGCAGATCTGATGGCGTAAGCGACTGACCTCGCCACTCAAAAGCCACCGGCGCCAGCACCTGATCAATCTGTGCTTCTTTCCACAACGTGGAAAAGCTCTTGCCCACGCCTGGATGAATCCGGTCCGGCGCCATCAACGATAAAGGCCACAAGACAAAAGCATTCTTGAGAATTTCCGCGCGCGGCAGGATCAACCCATCGAAGTTGCCGACCTGCTCGCCATACAGCAGCACGTCGATATCCAGTGGCAAACCCTTGCGGTCCGGCGCGTAGCGGCCATTATCGGCCTCGATGAACTTGAGGCGGCGGTCCAGTTCCATCAGTGGAAGATCGGTGAACGCCGACACGACGAAATTGAAGAACGGCCCGCTCTTTATACCCACCGGCTGACTTTCGAACACGGCCGAACAGCGCATATCCACCAGGAAACCGGCCAGAGCCTCAAGCCCCGCGCACAAATGGATTTCGCGCTCGATATTGCTGCCGAGCCCGAGAAAAACCTGAGTCAGCGACATCCGCGCTCGATCTCCACGCCAACGCCGGTAGCGGCCGGCACGGCCCCGGGCTTGGTCACTTTCAGGCGCAGCCAGGTGATCCTGAACTCATCCATGAGCTCTTGGGCCAGTCGCTCGGCAAAGGTTTCGACCAATTGGAACTGCGCCTGCTCGGCAAATGCCTGGATTCGGGCCGATACGCTGGCGTAGTCGAGAGCCAGGCTCAGGTCGTCGCCCGCAGCCGCCGGACGATTATCCCAGGCAAAACTCAGATCAAGCCGCAGGCACTGTCGGATGCCTCGCTCCCAGTCGTAGGCACCAATCACCGTGTCGACTTCCAGGCCTTCGATAAACACTCTGTCCAAGCTCTCTTCTCCGCAGCACGACAAGGGCGCGTTGCGCCGTTAGAATCAGGGGCTTCCTCGCCCGGAATAGCTAGCATGTTTTGGTCATTGGCGATCCTCGCCTACCTGCTCGGCTCACTGTCCTTTGCCATTTTGCTCAGCCGCCTGACCGGTCGCCCGGATCCGCGAATGAGTGGCTCAGGCAATGCCGGCGCCACCAACATGCTGCGCCTGGCCGGACGCAAGCTTGCCGTCCTGACCCTGCTTGGCGACCTCTGCAAAGGCCTCGTGCCGGTTCTGCTCGCCAGCCTCGCAGGGCTTTCGTTGCAGCAACAGGCCTGGGTCGGCGTCTGCGCGGTCATCGGCCATCTGTTCCCGCTGTACTTCCGCTTTCGCGGCGGCAAGGGTGTCGCCACCGCCGCCGGCATGCTGCTGGGCCTGTATCCGCCTGCCGCCCTGCTTGCCGTGTGCGCCTGGCTGCTGACCTTCTACCTGACCCGCACCAGCTCCCTGGCCGCATTGATCGCCACGCCACTGACCCTGCCTTTGCTGGCCTGGCAGGAACCGGCGGCGTTGCTGCCGATGACGACACTCGTTGCGCTGATCGTCTGGCGCCACCGGGGCAATCTACGCGACCTGTTCGCCGGGCGCGAACGGCATTTCTGATAACGCCTCACAGCGGTGAAAGTTGCTCCATGGGCCAGCGCGCCTGCACGCTGATCGCCAGGCTTTCCTGCTGCCCCGCTTGCAGGCGCTGGCAACCGGCAAAAGCAATCATCGCGCCGTTATCTGTACAGAACTCCGGCCGAGCGTAGTAAACATCGCCCTTCATATCGCCGAGCATTTTCTCCAGGGATACCCGCAAGGCCTTGTTCGCGCTCACCCCGCCGGCAATCACCAGGCGCTTGAGCCCAGCCTGTTTCAGCGCGCGCTTGCATTTGATCGTCAAAGTCTCCACCACGGCCTGCTGGAACGCCAGGGAGATGTCGCAACGGGCTTGCTCACTGTCGTCCCCGGCATTGACGCATTGTTGCCAGGTATTCAGCGCGAAGGTTTTCAGGCCACTGAAGCTGAAATCCAGTCCAGGCCGGTCGCACATCGGACGCGGAAATAGGAAACGCCCTTCAATGCCTTGAGCGGCAAGTCGTGCGATTTCCGGTCCGCCAGGATAATTGAGCCCCATCATCTTGGCGGTTTTATCAAAAGCCTCGCCCGCGGCGTCGTCGAGCGACTCGCCCATGAGTTGGTATTGGCCGATTCCATCGACCCGCACGAGCTGCGTATGGCCTCCGGATACCAACAAAGCGACGAACGGAAACTCCGGCGGCTGCGGCTCCAGCATCGGCGCCAGCAGGTGGCCTTCCATGTGGTGCACGCCCAAGGCCGGAATGCCCCAGGCAAAGGCCAGCGCCTGGGCACAGGAGGCACCGACCAACAGTGCGCCCACCAGACCCGGCCCGGCCGTGTAGGCGATTGCGTCGATCTCGGTCGGCACGCAGCCGCCTTCGGCCAGGACCTGGCGGATCAAGGGCAGCATGCGCTTGACGTGATCGCGTGACGCAAGCTCCGGCACCACGCCGCCGTACGCGCGGTGCAGGTCGATCTGGCTGAACAGCGCGTCGGCCAGCAGGCCACGTTCACTGTCGTAGAGGGCGACGCCGGTTTCGTCGCAGGACGTTTCTAATCCCAGTACTAGCATGGGTTGCGCCTTGTAGAGGCTGAATTCGAAGGCGCGCATAATAGTCGTCGCGTTGTGCCCCGACCAGCGGTTTTCGATCAGAGGCTTTGCATTCCGAGCGTTGAGGGGTTAACATCCGCAACCCTTAAAAACCGACGTCTTCAAGTGCTCTTTTGCCGCGAGGATGTTGACCCCGGTAATGAATGAAGGTAGCTCTGGATGCCAGCCGTCAAAGTAAAAGAGAACGAACCCTTCGACGTAGCTCTGCGTCGTTTCAAGCGCTCCTGCGAAAAAGCCGGTGTTCTGGCTGAAGTTCGTAGCCGCGAATTCTACGAGAAGCCGACTTCCGAGCGTAAGCGCAAAGCAGCAGCCGCTGTTAAGCGTCACGCCAAGAAAGTTCAGCGCGAACAGCGCCGCGCCGTACGTCTGTACTAATACACAGACGCCCGTCGCAAGCTTCTTGCCAAGCCCGGCCTCCAAGCCGGGCTTATGGCATTTGCGGAACAATGCTTGATGCTTCACCGTCAAAGTCGCAGACGCGACCAAGACGATCTGCTTTATCGCGTCAGACCTGGCTCTTTTGCCAGCGGTGCACGTCTCTTCTGACGAGCCTTCCAAGGCTACTGACGAGCACACCCTGATTCCTCTAACGACGATCAGCCCAAGGCACCGCTGCGTGCCCGCTTCATGAGCTATCCGAGGCCTGACCGGCCGTTACCGGACTCAGCGCAACACATTTCGTACAGTCGAATACTGATAGCCATTAACGTCAGTGGATAATCGGCAGATACACTTCCCGACAGCAATGATGCAGACGACCCGGTCGAGCCACCATTTTCCGTGCCTCAGGACCAGGAACCGACTCCGCAGCTGATTTTGGGCTCCTATTTCGCGCAGTGATGATGAGAACGCCATGGCCGGGCTAATTCCCCAGAGCTTTATTGACGACCTCCTGAACCGCACCGACATCGTCGACGTGGTCAGCTCTCGCCTGCAAATGAAGAAAGCGGGCAAGAACTACACAGCCTGCTGCCCGTTTCACAAAGAAAAAACCCCCTCCTTCAGCGTCAGCCCCGACAAGCAGTTCTACTATTGCTTCGGCTGCGGCGCTGGCGGCAATGCCCTCGGCTTCATCATGGACCACGACAACCTGGATTTCCCCCAGGCCGTCGAGGAACTGGCCAAAGCCGCCGGCATGGAAATTCCTCGCGAGGAGAGCGGACGACAACACAAGCCTCGCCAACCCACCGATTCGCCGCTGTACCCGCTACTCACGGCAGCAGCCGACTTTTATCGCCAGGCACTTAAAAGCCATCCGGCCCGCAAGGCGGCGGTGGATTATCTCAAGGGCCGCGGCCTGACCGGTGAGATTGCTCGCGACTTCGGCCTCGGCTTCGCCCCGCCGGGCTGGGACAACCTGTACAAACATCTGAGCAGCGATACGCTGCAACAACGCGCCATGATCGACGCCGGCCTGCTGATCGAGAACGCCGAGACGGGCAAGCGCTACGACCGCTTCCGTGACCGGGTGATGTTCCCGATCCGCGATACCCGCGGGCGGATCATCGCCTTTGGCGGCCGGGTGCTGGGGGACGACAAGCCCAAGTACCTGAACTCCCCGGAGACCCCGGTTTTCCATAAGGGCCAGGAACTCTACGGCCTGTACGAGGCGCGCAAGAACAATCGCAACCTCGATGAAATCATCGTTGTCGAAGGCTACATGGACGTCATCGCCCTGGCCCAGCAAGGCTTGCGCAACGCTGTTGCGACCCTGGGCACGGCCACCAGCGAAGAACACATGAAGCGCCTGTTTCGCGTCGTGCCGAGCGTGCTGTTCTGCTTCGACGGCGACCAGGCCGGACGCAACGCCGCCTGGCGCGCGCTTGAAGCGACGCTGCCCTGCCTGCAGGACGGGCGGCGCGCACGTTTTCTGTTCCTGCCCGAGGGCGAGGACCCGGACACCCTGGTGCGCTCCGAGGGCACCGATGCGTTCCGTGCGCGGATCAACCAGCACGCACAGCCGCTGGCCGACTACTTTTTCCAGCAATTGACCGAAGAAGCCGATCCACGCTCCCTCGAAGGCAAGGCCCATATGGCCACGCTCGCGGCACCGCTGATCGACAAGGTGCCCGGCGCCAACCTGCGGACCTTGATGCGTCAACGCCTGACGGAAATTACCGGGCTGAACAGCGAAGCGGTCAGCCAGCTGGCCCACAGTGCCCCCCAGGAGGCACCGCCGGCTTATGACCCGGGCATCGACTACGACGCGATACCGGACTTCGCCGACTATCATCAAACCCAGCAGGACTACGCGCCGCAGCAGGAATGGACACCGAAGAAACCCGGTGCCGGCGGCAAGAAATGGGACAAGAAACCCTGGGACAAGAACGGCAAGCGCGGCGATCGCGACCAACCACGTGCCCCGCGCGTGCCGGCCGCCGTCGAACCACCAACACTGGCTGCCCTGCGCACCCTGCTGCACCACCCGCAATTGGCTGAAAAGGTAGAGGATGCCGGGCACTTCGCCGCCGAGGACCACAGCAATACACAATTGCTGGTCGCGCTCCTTGAAGCTGTGCAGAAGAACCCCAAGCTAAACTCATTCCAGTTGATCGCGCGGTGGCACGGCACCGAGCAGGGGCGCCTTTTGAAGGCATTGGCCGAGAAGGAATGGCTGATAGAGGGAGATAACCTTGAACAACAGTTTTTCGACACCATTACTAGCTTGTCCGCCCGCCAACGCGAGCGAAACCTGGAACAACTTCTGCGCAAAGCTCGCCAGAGCGAGTTGACCAGCGAAGAGAAAAATCAATTGCGTGACTTACTCAGCCGCAATGTTTGCGCATCAAACCCGACCTCAACTGGCGCGTGAGGTCACAGCTCAGGTATAATCCTCGGCTTGTTTTTTGCCCGCCAAGACCTTCAGTGGATAGGGTGTTATGTCCGGAAAAGCGCAACAGCAGTCTCGTATCAAAGAGTTGATCCTATTGGGTCGTGAGCAGGGCTACCTGACTTACGCGGAGGTCAACGACCACCTGCCGGAGGATATTTCAGATCCGGAACAGGTGGAAGACATCATCCGCATGATCAACGACATGGGGATCAACGTATTCGAGGTTGCTCCAGATAAGGATGCCCTTATGCTGGCCGACGCCGATACCGACGAGGCGGCCGCTGAAGAAGCGGCCGCAGCGTTGGCAGCGGTCGAGACCGACATTGGTCGCACCACCGACCCCGTGCGCATGTACATGCGTGAGATGGGTACGGTAGAGCTCCTCACGCGTGAAGGCGAAATTGAAATCGCCAAGCGTATTGAAGAAGGCATCCGTGAAGTGATGGGCGCAATTGCGCACTTCCCTGGCACGGTCGACCATATTCTCTCCGAATACACCCGCGTCACCACCGAAGGTGGGCGCCTGTCTGACGTCCTGAGCGGTTACATCGACCCGGACGACGGCATCGCGCCGCCTGCCGCCGAGGTGCCGCCGCTGGTCGACCCGAAAGCCGTCAAGGCCGACGATGAGACCGACGATGACGACGCCGAAGCCAGCGACGACGAAGAAGAAGCCGAAAGCGGTCCGGACCCGGTCATCGCCGCCCAGCGTTTTGGCGCCGTGGCCGACCAGATGGAGATCACCCGCAAGGCGCTGAAAAAGCATGGTCGCAACAACAAGCAGGCAATTGCCGAACTGTTGGCGCTGGCTGAGCTGTTCATGCCGATCAAGCTGGTGCCCAAGCAGTTCGAAGGCCTGGTCGAGCGTGTTCGCAGTGCCCTGGATCGTCTGCGTCAGCAAGAGCGCGCGATCATGCAACTGTGTGTGCGTGACGCCCGCATGCCGCGCGCAGATTTCCTGCGCCAGTTCCCTGGCCATGAAGTCGACGAAAGCTGGACCGATGCACTGGCCAAAGGCAAGAGCAAATACGCCGAAGCGATTGCCCGCCTGCAACCGGACATCATTCGTTGCCAGCAGAAGCTGAGCGCGCTGGAGGCCGAGACTGGCCTGAGCATCGCTGAAATCAAGGACATCAACCGTCGCATGTCGATCGGCGAGGCCAAGGCCCGTCGCGCGAAGAAAGAGATGGTCGAAGCGAACTTGCGTCTGGTGATCTCGATTGCCAAGAAGTACACCAACCGTGGCCTGCAATTCCTCGACCTGATCCAGGAAGGCAACATCGGCCTGATGAAGGCGGTGGACAAGTTCGAATACCGTCGCGGCTACAAGTTCTCGACTTATGCCACCTGGTGGATTCGTCAGGCGATCACTCGCTCGATCGCCGACCAGGCCCGCACCATCCGTATCCCGGTGCACATGATCGAGACGATCAACAAGCTCAACCGTATTTCCCGGCAGATGTTGCAGGAAATGGGTCGCGAACCGACGCCGGAAGAGCTGGGCGAACGCATGGAAATGCCTGAGGACAAGATCCGCAAGGTATTAAAGATCGCCAAAGAGCCGATCTCCATGGAAACCCCGATCGGTGATGACGAAGACTCTCATCTGGGTGACTTCATCGAAGACTCCACCATGCAGTCGCCGATTGATGTCGCCACCGTTGAGAGCCTCAAGGAAGCGACTCGCGAAGTCCTTTCCGGCCTCACTGCCCGTGAAGCCAAGGTACTGCGGATGCGCTTCGGCATCGACATGAACACCGACCACACCCTCGAGGAAGTCGGTAAACAGTTCGATGTGACTCGTGAGCGGATTCGTCAGATCGAAGCCAAGGCGTTGCGCAAACTGCGCCACCCGACGCGAAGCGAGCACCTGCGTTCGTTCCTCGACGAGTGACCTTCAAACCCCCGGCCCTGCCGGGGGTTTTGTTATGTGCAGATAACTCTTCCTTCTTGCTCCCCCGCCCTGTTGTCCGTCTACACTCGATTCATCCTTTCCCAGCCATGACGAGACCGTGATGCCCAGACTGACGGCCGTGCTTTTGCTGTCACTGATGACCTGGACCGCAACGGCCGGCGCGTTGACGCTCACGGAGGAAGAACGCCGCTGGCTCAAGGACCACCCCGACCTGCGCCTGGGTGTCGATGCGTCATGGCCGCCGTTCGAATTTCGCGACGACAACGGCCTCTACCAAGGCCTGGCCGCCGACTATGTCGACATCATCCGCGAGAAACTGGCCGTCACGCTCACCCCCATCGAACCCGTCAGTTGGACGGAGGTGCTGGAACAGGTCGTGCAGGGCAAGATCGACCTTCTACCGGGCATCATGTCCACCCCCGAACGCCAGAACTACCTGTCGTTCACCCGCCCCTACCTCGATTTTCCAATTGTGATCCTGGCCCATAAAGGCGGGCCCCGCCCCCATAAGCTCGAAGACCTTTACGGGCTGAAAATCGCCGTGGTGGAGAACTATGCCCCCCACGAACTGCTGCGCAACCACCACCCCGACCTAAACCTGGTCGCGCTGCCCAACGTCAGTTCGGCGCTGCAGGCCTTGGCGACTGATGAAGTCGATGCGGTGGTGGGCGATCTTGCTTCCAGCGTGTGGAGCTTGCGCCAGCTCAAGCTTGACGGGCTCTACGTCAGCGGAGAAACGCCCTACCGCTACCAGTTGGCGATGGCCGTCCCACGGGAAAACAAGATATTGGTGGGCATCCTCGACAAGGTCCTGGCGGACATGACGCCGATGGAGATCAGCGAAATCCAGGAAAAATGGGTTGGCAACGTGCGGGACCATCGCCAGCTCTGGTCAGACCTGCTGCTTTACGGCCTGCCCGGGCTGCTGCTGTTGATCGCCATCCTGGCGGTGGTGATTCGCATCAACCGTCGCCTGAGTTCGGAAATAGCCCGACGCGTCGACCTGGAACAGGAGTTGCGCAGCAGCGAATACCATTATCGCGGGCTGGTAGAGAGCCTTTCGGCGATTGCCTGGGAGGCCAGGGTCAGCGACTTTACCTACAGCTATGTATCGCCTCACGCCGAAGAATTGCTCGGCTACCCCCTCGCCCATTGGCTCATCCCCGGATTCTGGCGCAACATCATTCACCCGGCGGACCTGATCCGCGCGCAGACATATTGTGATCACGAAGTCCTTGCCGGCCGCGACCATTGCATCGATTACCGGGTGATCACCGCCGACGGTCGCTGCCTGTGGGTGCGGGACATCGTCAGCCTGATCAAGCATGGCCATGAACCGTTGATGCGCGGACTGATGATCGACATCAGTGAAGCCAAGCACACTGAGGAAGCGCTGCGCCTTTCCGAACAGAAGTTCGGCTCGGTGTTTCGCCAGTGCCCGGACATCCTGGTGATTGCCCGCCTGCTGGACGGTTGCCTGCTGGAGGTCAACAAAGCCTTCGAAGAGCAGATCGGCCTCAGCGCCGCAGAGGTGGTCGGCAAAAGCGCTACCGACCTGGATATCTGGGGCATACAGGGCGTCGGCCCGAGCCTGCTCCAGCGGTTGCAGGCCGGGAGCATTCGCAATCTGGAAATGCCTTTCCAACGCAGCAACGGCGAAGTGTTCACCGGGCTGATATCTGCCGAACCCTTTGATCTGGACACCACGCCCGCGCTGGTCGTGGTGGTGCGGGACATCAGCCAGCTCAAGGAGACCCAGCAACAATTGCAGACCTCCGAAGAAAAGTTCGCCAAGGCTTTTCATGCCTCGCCCGACGGCTTGCTGCTATCCAGGCAGAGCGATGGTTTGCTGATTGAAGTCAACGACGGTTTCAGCCGCATTACCGGTTTCAACAGCGCCCTGTCGGTTGATCGTTCGACCCTGGACCTGGGAATCTGGGTCAATCTCAACGAGCGCAAGCAGATGCTCGACCTGCTGCAGCGGGACGGTTTCGTAAAGGATTTCAGCTGCCATATCCGCCGTAAAGACGGGCAGATACGGCTCTGCGAGGTGTCCAGCCGTCCGCTGCCCATCGGCAACGAGGACTGCATGCTGACTATCGCCCGGGACATCACCGAACGCCACTTCATGCAGGAGAAACTGCAGCAGGCCGCCACCGTATTCGAAAGCACCGCCGAAGGCGTACTGATCACCGATACGCAACAGCACATCAGCGCCGTGAACCGAGCCTTTACCGAAATCACCGGCTATAGCGAAACCGAAGCCCTGGGCCATACGCCTCGGCTGCTTGCTTCCGGGCTGCACGACAGCGCGTTTTATGCCGCGATGTGGCATCAGTTGACGGCGGAGGGCCACTGGCAGGGTGAAATCTCCAATCGACGCAAGAATGGCGAGCTGTATCCCAGCTGGCTGACCATCAGCGCCGTGCGCAACCAGGAACAACAGACCACCCATTTCGTCGCGGTTTTTGCCGACATTTCAAGCCTCAAGCACGCCCAGGCCCGACTCGACTACCAGGCGCATCACGACCCGCTCACGGGCCTGCCGAATCGCACCCTGTTCGAAAGCCGTTTGCTCTCGGCGCTCAATAGTCAGCAAGAAAATGGCGGCCAAGGCGCGGTGTTGTTCCTGGACCTGGACCGTTTCAAACACATCAACGACAGCCTCGGGCACCCGGTCGGCGATCTGCTGCTCAAGGGCATTGCCGTGCGCCTGCGCGAGCAACTGCGTGATATCGACACCGTGGCGCGCCTGGGCGGTGACGAATTCATCATCCTGCTGCCCGGCCTGCAGCAGCCCAGCGATGCCGAGCACATTGCGCAGAAGCTGTTGAACTGTTTCTGCGCGCCGTTCCAGGCCGGCGAGCATGAGTTTTTCATCAGCGCCAGCATCGGCACCAGCCTCTATCCGCAGGATGGCTGCGATGTCGCCACGCTGGTCAAAAACGCCGACGCGGCGATGTACCGCTCCAAGGCCAAGGGCCGCAACCGGGTGGAAAGCTACACTCGCGACCTCACGGCCCAGGCCAGCGAGCGCGTGGCACTGGAACACGAGCTGCGTCGGGCGATCGAACGCAACGAACTGTCGTTGTCGTTCCAGCCGAAAATCAGCCTCATCGACAACCGGCTGGTGGGCGCCGAGGCATTGATTCGCTGGACCCATCCGACCTTTGGCGACGTACCACCGGAGCATTTCATCCCCCTGGCCGAAGAAAACGGCATGATCCTGCAAATCGGCGATTGGGTACTGGAAAACGCCTGCCGGCAACTGCACGCATGGAACAGCTGTCACGAAAGCCTCGGGCCATTGTCAGTCAACCTGGCCGGCGCCCAACTGCGTCAGCCCAACCTGCTGAATCGGATCGAACAATTGCTGCGGGAAAACCACCTTGAGCCTGGTTTGTTGCAACTGGAGATTACCGAAAACTTCATCATGAGCCAGGCCGAAGAGGCCCTGACGGTACTGTATCAACTGAAAAAACTCGGCGTGCAACTGGCCATCGACGACTTCGGTACCGGCTATTCCTCGCTGAGCTACCTCAAGCGCCTGCCGCTGGACATCCTGAAAATCGACCAGTCTTTCGTCCGCGGCCTGCCCGATGACCCCCACGATGTGGCCATCGTGCGGGCAATCATCGCCTTGGGCCGGAGCATGCAATTCAGCATCATCGCCGAGGGCGTCGAAACCCTCGCCCAACAGCAATTTCTCGCCGAGGAAGGCTGCGAACAGATCCAGGGCTACATCGTCAGCCTGCCCCTGTGCGCCGAAGAATTTGCCGCGACGTTTCTGCATGTGACCGTATCGGATTTTTCGGATAGCACAGCCGAGAAACCGTCGCTATAATCCGCGGCCTACTGAGGGCCTATAGCTCAGTTGGTTAGAGCAGAGGACTCATAATCCTTTGGTCCACGGTTCAAGTCCGTGTGGGCCCACCAACTCCAAAGCCGCGCATTGCGCGGCTTTTGTATTTCCGGGCCGATCAGCAGCGTACTACCAAGGTTCTCGTAAACGGCTCAGCGCCGGACTTTGTCTTTTTTAACGTCCGCTCACTTACAATCAGATTTCCAATACCCCGCCGAGACGCCCATCATCGCCAGCCCCAGCCTTCCCCGCCTGTTCCTCGAACTCTTCTGGCAGCTCGGCATCCTGGTGGTGCCAGCCTTTTTCATTACCATACTGCCGCCGCCGCTGGCCTTGCTGGCGGTGGTGTTGCTCGGTTTGCTGATGGGTCTTGCCGCGCGGTTGGGCTTTTTGGGGGTGGGCCGGGGTATTGCCCGGCTGACTGTCGGCGCGGTGTTTGGCCTGGGTTTCAGTCTGGGGCGGGCATTGCCTGAGTGGTGGGGTATTCTGGTGGCGATCGTCGCCATCGTTGGCGGGCTCGCCTGCGTGAGCAAGTGGGAGCGCCGCCTTGGGTTGGCGCCGGTCTCCTCTACGGGCCAAGGACCGAGTGCCTGGGGCACAAACGCACCGCTGCTGACGCCCGAGGGCGAGCCGATCCGGGTGTTCAACCACAGTGAAATCGCCATGGGCGGCCCCGTTCATTGCGATTATCTGTTTCCTGATGGCGTGCTCTTGCAAGGCCTTGGCTCCTCGGCGGTGCTCTCCAGCGACGGTCGCTATTTCGCCGCGCCGGTACCTTCACGCCAGGAATGGGGACTGGTCGTTCTCGACCGGGAGCAACGCAAGCTGTACCGCTGTGCCGAAAGCGAGTTCTGGGAGCTGGATGCCCTGGACCTGGATCAACTGAGCGGCCGCCATAGCCCCTTGGTCGACAACAGCGTTCGTCAGGTCCGACTGGATGAACTGTTGCAGGCCGCCGAAGTATCCGACCTGATCCCGTTTGCGGACCTTTGGCTGGAGCCTGGCTGGAATCCTGATAATGTTGCGCGCAGCTTCGAACGGACTTCCATTGATGGGGGGCAAATCCTGCAGGGCGACATCTTGTTGCCCAAGACCTTTCGCGATCTGGCCCAGCCATTGGAGCCACTGTATTCGCCGCGCTACGCCATCAGCCTCAATGGTCAACCATCGGGCCTGGTCATGGCAGCCGATGCGCCACTGGTCTGGAGCGGCGATAACCGCGCCCTGGTCTGTCTGGCCCGGGAGCAGGCCAACGAGGCGGATGGCAATCAGTACTGGTTGTGGCAAGTGGATCATGGCTGGCGAGCCCTGCCCTCGCCGTGGGTGAAGAGCGACGCGGAGCCGTCCTTTTATTGGCACGAATTATTGAGTCTTGATGCGAGCCATGTCCGTATCGGCTCGTATCTCGATTATCCGCGACCAGGCGCCGGCCGTTATGGCTACCGCCTGGAGAGTATCCACGGCGATACCGAGACCCAAACCGGTCATGACGCTCAAGGACGCGTGCAGGTCGGTGAGTTCAAGCTGACCCGCATGGCGATCATGCTGCCGCTTGACAGCACGGGGCGGCGAGGCGACTCGTGCATCGAGACGCAACCATTGCAAGGCGATGTGCGCGCTGTCCTGACCTGGCTCGGTGACAATCGCCAAGGCCTGGGTGGCTATCGCTGCCGGATCGGTGACTGGTCGTTGCCGGGGGCTTGGCTGCTGGACCATCGGGTTTCCGATTGTGGACGCTATCTGGCGCTGCTGCCCTTTGAAAACTCAACGACAGTCACCAGCCATGCGCTGGTGGCGGATGTGCAGGAGCAACGTCTGCTGGAAGGGCCGCCCATGTGGGTGGAACGGATACTGGATTTGCGCGATGGTCGATTGAATCTGGCAGTGATCCAGGGCCGTCTTGATCAAGACAAGGAAAGCAGCCCGTTGCAACGTTTCAACATCGCCGCGCCAGAGGTTGGCGGCGACGCGTCGTTCTTCCGTCCCAACGAGCAATCCCGGCTGTTCTACAACACTGTGCAGTTGCAGCCGACAGACTCGCAGCTCAAAGCCGTCCCGACTTGGCGTCTGGTGGCTGGCCCGCAAGCGGCCACTGCCGAGGGAGATTTCATCCAGCCCGCGCCGAATGATCAGGATGCCGCCTGGCTGTTCGGCAGTGAGACGGAATACGCCGACAGCTGGGTGCGTACCGGTACGCCCCGTCTCGGCGGGCATTTGCTGACCGTCTCAGGCTGCGCGTTGATTGATCTGGCGCCCTCGATGATCTGGTCGGCGGACAGCCGCTACCTGGCCCTGACCTGCATGGCGACCGATGTCACGGAACTGTGTGGAAGTTACCGCGGTTGGCAACTGCTGCTTCTTGATGTTGAGGCGCGTACGCTGCGTATACATCCGCAATGGCTGGGCAATCGGCCGCTATTTGAAAGTTTCGAAGAAGAGCAACTACGCCTGCGAAGCTTCCAGCGCGACTGGGAGACCGAAGCCGACAAGGACCAGGGTTCGGTGCAGTCGTTCTCACTGGACGCTCTGCTGCAGTTGCCCACTGAGCAACTGATCTGCCAGGAAGGTGTCTGGCTCAGGTCTTCCCAGGCGCACCTGGCAGCCGCCTGGCGGGCGCTGGCTTTACCTGCCACTGGCTATTTCGAGCGAGGGAACCTGTAACATGCCCGCCATTGATGCCCGCGCCGGAGCCAACCTTGACTGAGATCCGCCCCCCCGTCCTCGACGAAATCGACCGCCAGTTGATCTCGGCCCTGCAAATCAACGCGCGGGAAAGCGTCGCCATGCTCGCCCGGCAATTGGGAATTGCCCGCACCACAGTGACTTCGCGCCTGGCTCGACTGGAAAAAGCCAGGGTGATCACCGGCTACGGCGTGCGTCTTGGCCAGCGGGTGATCGATGGCGGTCTACAGGCCTATGTCGGCATCAAGGTGCAGCCACGCTCCGGTAAAGAGGTACTGCGACGCTTGAGCGCCATGGCCCAGGTCCAGCAGTTGTGCGCAGTCAGCGGCGAATTTGATTATGTGGCGTGGCTGCGCACCGATTCGCCGGAGCAGCTAGATCAGTTGCTCGACCAGATCGGCAGCGTGGACGGGGTGGAGAAAACGACTACGTCGATCATTCTCAGCAGCAAGATCGATCGGGGCCAGCCGGTCTGAAGTCTTGCAACTTACCCTGTGGGGGCGAGCCTGCTCGCGAATGCGGTGGGCCAGTTGGAGTAGTTCTTTTTGACAACCGCTTCGCGAGCAGGCTCGCTCCCACAGGATCATACTTCGTCATTACGACTCGACCAGATTACAAAATGACTTGTAATCACGCAAAACGACGACACATTGCGTCTTATTAACGTGCTTCACCCTCTCTAGAATGGCTGGCATCTTTTCTATACTCAGACGCGAACGCCGCGTCGAGTCGCCCATCAAGGTCAGCCATGAACAAGCACAATCGCCACCCAGCAGACGGTAAGAAGCCCATCACCATTTTCGGGCCGGACTTTCCTTTCGCCTTTGACGACTGGATCGAGCACCCGGCCGGCCTGGGGGTCATTCCCGAGCACAACCACGGGGCTGAAGTGGCGATCGTCGGCGCGGGGATCGCCGGTCTCGTAGCCGCTTACGAATTGATGAAGCTGGGCCTCAAACCGGTGGTCTACGAGGCGTCGAAGATGGGCGGACGTCTGCGCTCCCAAGCGTTCAACGGCGCCGAAGGCATCGTTGCCGAGCTCGGTGGCATGCGTTTTCCGGTGTCGTCCACGGCGTTCTACCACTACGTCGACAAACTGGGCCTGGAGACCAAACCGTTCCCCAACCCACTGACCTCGGCCTCGGGCAGCACCGTCATCGACCTGGAAGGGCAGACTTACTACGCCGAAAAAATGGCCGACCTCCCTGCGCTGTTCCAGGAAGTCGCTGACGCCTGGGCCGATGCCCTGGAGGATGGCTCGCGTTTCAGCGAAATCCAGCAAGCGATCCGCGAGCGCGACGTGCCGCGACTCAAGTCGCTGTGGAACACCCTGGTACCGCTGTGGGATGACCGCACGTTCTACGATTTCGTCGCCACCTCCAAGGCGTTCGCCAAGCTGTCTTTCCAGCATCGCGAAGTGTTCGGCCAGGTCGGCTTCGGCACGGGCGGCTGGGACTCGGACTTCCCCAACTCGATGCTGGAAATCTTTCGTGTGGTGATGACCAATTGCGACGACCATCAGCACCTGGTGGTTGGCGGTGTGGAACAGGTACCGCAGGGAATCTGGAGGCACGTGCCGGAGCGTTGTGTGCATTGGCCGGAGGGCACCAGCCTGAATTCGTTGCACCTGGGCGCGCCACGCAGCGGGGTGAAGCGTATCGCTCGCGCCGACGACGGCCGATTCAGCGTGACCGACGTCTGGGGCGACACGCGCGAATACGCCGCCGTGCTGGTCACCTGCCAAACCTGGCTGCTGACCACCCAGATCGAGTGTGAAGAAGCGCTGTTCTCGCAAAAAATGTGGATGGCCCTGGATCGCACCCGCTACATGCAATCGTCGAAGACCTTCGTGATGGTCGACCGGCCGTTCTGGAAGGACAAGGACCCGGAAACCGGCCGCGACCTGATGAGCATGACCCTCACCGATCGCCTGACCCGAGGCACCTACCTGTTCGACAACGGCGACAACAAGCCGGGGGTCATTTGCCTGTCGTATTCCTGGATGAGCGATGCACTGAAAATGCTCCCGTACCCGGTGGAAAAACGCGTCAAGCTGGCCCTGGATGCCCTGAAAAAAATCTACCCGAAGGTGGACATCGCCGCGCGGATCATTGGCGAACCGATCACCGTGTCCTGGGAAGCCGACCCGTATTTCCTCGGCGCCTTCAAGGGCGCGCTACCCGGCCACTATCGTTACAACCAGCGCATGTACGCGCATTTCATGCAGGACGACATGCCGGCCGAACAAAAAGGGATCTTTATCGCCGGCGACGACGTCTCATGGACACCCGCCTGGGTTGAAGGCGCGGTGCAGACCTCGCTCAATGCCGTGTGGGGAATCATGAAACACTTCGGCGGTAAAACCCATGCCGAGAACCCGGGTCCAGGGGATGTGTTCGACGAAATCGGTCCGATCGCCCTGCCCGAATAAAAGGAGTTGTCGATGCGCGTAGCCCTCTACCAATGTCCACCGCTGCCAATGGATCCGGCCGGCAACCTGCAGCGCCTGCACCAAGTCGCGCTGGAGGCCCGAGGCGCTGACATATTGGTGCTGCCGGAGATGTTCCTGACCGGCTATAACATCGGCGTCGATGCGGTGAATGTACTGGCCGAGGTCTACAACGGCGAATGGGCCCAGCAGATTGGCCGCATCGCCAAGGCGGCCGGCCTGGCGATTCTTTATGGCTACCCCGAACGCAGCGAAGACGGACACATCTACAACGCCGTGCAACTGATCGATGCCCAAGGCGAACGCCTCGCCAACTATCGCAAGAGTCACCTGTTCGGCGACCTCGACCATACGATGTTCAGCGCCGGGGGTGCGACGCTGCCCATTGTCGAGCTCAACGGCTGGAAACTCGGTTTCCTGATCTGCTATGACCTGGAGTTCCCGGAAAACGCCCGGCGGCTGGCCTTGGCCGGTGCCGAGCTGATCCTGGTGCCGACCGCCAACATGCAGCCCTACGAGTTCATCGCCGACGTCACCGTGCGGGCACGGGCCATTGAAAACCAGTGTTTCGTGGCCTACGCCAACTACTGTGGCCATGAAGGTGAATTGCGCTATTGCGGCCAGAGCAGCATCGCCGCGCCGGACGGCAGCCGCCCGGCCCTGGCGGGGCTGGACGAGGCGTTGATCGTCGGCGAACTGGATCGACAGTTGATGAATGACTCACGCGCGGCCTACAACTACCTGCATGACCGTCGCCCGGCGCTATACGGCGACTTGCATAAACACTGATCCGGGCTAATCCGCTAGCATGAGCACATCCTTGTCCTGGAAGCGCTCATGCCGGCCCCCGATTCCCTCCGCCCCCATACCGAAACCCTGGCCAACGGCCTGCAAGTGACGTTGCGCCATGCACCCGGCCTCAAGCGCAGCGCTGCGGTGTTGCGGGTGGCGGCCGGCAGCCATGATGCGCCCGAGGCCTGGCCGGGCCTCGCGCATTTTCTCGAACATCTTTTCTTCCTCGGGACAGAACGTTTTCCCAGCGGGCAGAACCTGATGGCCTACGTCCGGGACCACGGTGGGCAAGTCAACGCGCGTACCAGCGAGCGCACCACGGACTTTTTCATCGAGCTGCCGCCTGCCGCCCTGGCCGACGGGTTGGAGCGTCTGGCAGACATGCTCGCTCATCCCCGACTGGATGAAGCCGACCAGTTACGCGAGCGGGAAGTGCTGCACGCCGAATTCATCGCCTGGTCCCGGGACGCCGCCGCCCAGCGCCAGGTTGCCCTGTATGACGGGTTGTCGGCGGCTCATCCGCTGCGAGGTTTTCACGCCGGCAACCGCGACAGCCTCGGCGTATCACAGCCTGAATTTCAAACGGCGCTGCGCGGTTTCCATCAGCGTTTCTACCAGAGCGGTCAGATGACCTTGAGCCTCGCCGGCCCGCAAAGCCTCGAAACAATGAAGGCGCTGGCCGATCAATTCGCTACAAGCATGCCCATCGGAAAAGCGGTGACCAGGCAATCGCCGCCGAGGCTAATGACGTCGCCAGGCATCGCTTATCAACAGGTCCGGGAAGGCTGCCTCGACTTGCTCTTCGCCCTCGAACACTTGCCTGGCGCCTCGCCTCAAGCATTGGCCTTCCTGTGTCACTGGCTGAACTCCAGCAAACCGGGCGGCTTGCTTGCGACGTTGCGCCAACGAGGTCTCGCCGACAGCCTCAAGGCTTCGCCGCTGTATGAATTTGCCGGTCAGGCACTGCTGCACATCGAGCTCAAGCTCGACAGCGGCCAGGTACCGTCGGCTATCGAGCCGTTGCTGCGCGATTGGCTGGGGTTCTTTGCCGCCCATGACGACTGGGCTCCCTTGCGCCAGGAATTCAACGCGCTACTGCAGCGCCGTCAGGAAACGGCAACCGCCCTGCAACTGGCGCGTTGGGACGGCGATGGATGTGCCGGGGCTCTAGCGGAAAACGACTTGATGCGGGTTCGAGAAATCCTCAAACAATTGCACCCTGCGAATCCGGTCACCGAACAATGGCAACTGCCCTCGCCCAACCCGTTCCTGCAAGCGCCAAGCGAGCCGCCCCGCGCCGGTTTGATACGCGGCCAGACCAGCGCCCACCGTGGTCTGCGCACGTTCGCACAAGACCGCAGCCGGGGCCGGCGGGAACGCTCGCCCATGCAGTTCAGCCAGGCATTGCCGGACTCCCGGGAAAGTGCGGTGTATGTGCGCTGGCAACTGGAGACCCGGGTACCGCTGGATTTTCAACCCAGACTCGATCGGCACCTGGCGGATGTGCGCGAGGACGCCCGGCAGGCAGGCGTGGACATCACTTTCGAAGCCTGTAGTGATCGATGGCTGTTGAAGCTGGTCGGTTTGCAAGCACCGATGCCGTTGGTGCTTGAGCACCTGCTGACGAAGCTGGAGCAGCCGCTGCCACCCATTCAGGCCAGGAACGAAACGCCCCTGATGCCGATTCGACATTTGCTGCGGGAATTGCCGGATTACTATCAGCAAAACCTGCGGCATGCAGAGCTGCCACCGCCCGACAGCGAACAAGACGTCTGGGCAAGCGCCCGCTGGGACGGCCTGGCCATCGGTCTGTCGGCTGCTTCCCAAGCGGCTGTGGGCCCGTTGTTGGCCCGAATTCCTGGCGTGGCCCGCGAGGCGACGGCGCCAGCAGTGACGCCTTCACCAGGGCGGATCTGGCGCACCCTCGAGACCCATGGCGACGAACACGCCGTGTTGCTGTTTTGCCCCTCGCCCACGTTGGACTTGCCCGACGAAGCTGCCTGGCGATTGCTGGCTCATTTGTGCCAGACCCCGTATTACCAGCGCTTGAGAGTCGAGCTGCAGTTAGGTTATGCGGTGTTCAGTGGTTTGAAACAAATCGATGGGTGGACCGGCTTGTTGCTGGGTGCGCAATCGCCCGAGACGTCGGCCGCACAGTTGGTCAGCCATATGGAGCAGTTCCTGACCGAGCTCCCCGCAGTGGTCGAGAAAACCGACGATGCAACCCTGGCCAGCCAACAACAAGCCCTGGCCAGCCAGATGCAAATCGCGGCGTTGCCCTGCGCCCAGGCGGCCGAGCTACTCTGGCAAGGAAAACTGGCCGGCCACCCGGCGGACTTCCCTGAGCGACTGGCCGATGCCATCCTGGGCATGCAGCGCATAGACCTGGTGAATGCCGCCCGCCGCTTGATCGATGCGCATGGAGGACGTTATTGCCTCAGCAACGCGCCGAGCCCGGGCGCCCCTTGGCGAGCGGCCGAATGATCATTACAGGCGCTGCAATGAGCTTTCTCAGAGAATCGCAGCGAACCAAATTGTCAGATTTAGTAACATAGTCACCTGAGCATCTGAACATCTCCGGACGGAGGTGGACTATATGTATAGCTTTAAACCGATCCACCCCAACCAAAGGAGTATTCCCATGTCCTGGTCCAAACCCGCATATATCGACCTGCGTATCGGCTTCGAAGTCACCATGTACTTCGCCAGCCGTTGATGATTGCAGGCAGTTAGTACGCGACACAACGCCTCGGCCATCCGGGGCGTTTTTATTTTGGTTTGCAGATGGAGCGAGCATGTTCGTCCAGATTCTAGGTTCCGCCGCCGGCGGGGGCTTTCCCCAGTGGAACTGCAACTGCGCCAATTGCGCGGGTTTTCGCGACGGCAGTCTCCGAGCGCAGGCGCGCACCCAGTCGTCCATTGCAATTTCCGATGATGGCGTGAGCTGGGTCCTGTGCAACGCCTCGCCGGACATCCGCGCGCAACTCCAGGGTTTCGCCCCGATGCAGCCTGGCCGGGCGCTACGGGACACTGGCATCGGCGCGATCATCCTGATGGACAGCCAGATCGATCACACCACCGGCTTGCTCAGCCTGCGCGAAGGCTGCCCGCATCAGGTCTGGTGCACCGACATGGTCCATGAAGACCTGAGCACCGGTTTCCCGCTGTTCAACATGCTGACCCACTGGAACGGCGGCCTGAGCTGGAACCGCATCGAGCTGGACCAGAGCTTCACCGTCCCGGCCTGCCCGAACCTGCGCTTCACCCCGCTGCCGCTGCGCAGCGCCGCGCCGCCCTATTCACCGCACCGCTTCGATCCGCACCCGGGCGACAACATCGGGCTGATCGTTGAAGACCTGCGCAGCGGCGGCAAACTGTTCTATGCGCCGGGCCTGGGCAAGGTCGACGAACCGTTGCTGCAGATCATGGCCGACAGCGACTGCCTGCTGGTGGACGGCACGATGTGGGACGACGACGAAATGCAACGCCGTGGCGTCGGCACTCGCACCGGTCGGGAAATGGGCCACCTGGCGCAGAATGGCCCTGGCGGCATGCTGGAGGTGCTGGAGCAATTGCCCGAACAGCGCAAGGTGCTTATCCATATCAACAACACCAACCCGATCCTGGACGAAGACTCGCCCGAGCGGGCCGAGCTGGTGCGTCGCAAGATTGAAGTGGCCTATGACGGGATGAGTATTGAGTTGTAGGAATGTGCAGACGAATGTGTGAGCGGCTTTGCGGTGTGCCAGGTCCTCTTCGTGAGCAGGCTCGCTCCCACAGTAGTCGTGAGTCGTACCGGACATCTGCTTTAGCACAACCCAATGTGGGAGCGAGCCTGCTCGCGAAGAGGCCGACCAGGCAACCCATCCGCCAGCGGTTATCCAAGGAGAACCGAAATGACTGACACCCCCCTGTCCATCGCCGAGTTCGAGGCGGCCCTGCGTGCCAAAGGCGCGTACTACCACATCCATCATCCCTATCACGTGGCGATGTATGAAGGCCGCGCCACGCGCGAGCAGATCCAGGGCTGGGTCGCGAACCGCTTTTACTACCAAGTGAATATTCCACTCAAGGACGCCGCGATCCTGGCCAACTGCCCGGACCGGGAAATTCGTCGCGAGTGGATCCAGCGCCTGCTCGACCATGACGGCGCCCCCGGCGAAGACGGCGGCATCGAAGCCTGGCTGCGACTGGGCCAGGCAGTGGGCCTGGACCCCGATCAGCTGCGCTCACAAGAGTTGGTGCTACCCGGCGTACGCTTCGCCGTGGATGCCTACGTCAACTTCGCCCGCCGGGCCTCCTGGCAGGAAGCCGCCAGCAGCTCATTGACCGAACTGTTCGCCCCGCAGATCCACCAGTCGCGCCTGGACAGCTGGCCGCAGCACTACCCCTGGATCGACCCGGCCGGCTATGAATATTTCCGCACCCGCCTGGGCCAGGCTCGGCGTGATGTGGAGCATGGTCTCGCGATCACCTTGCAGCACTACACCACCCGCGCAGGCCAGCAGCGCATGCTGGAAATTCTCCAGTTCAAATTGGACATTCTCTGGAGCATGCTCGACGCCATGAGCATGGCTTACGAATTAAAACGCCCGCCCTATCACAGCGTGACCGATCAACGGGTGTGGCATAAAGGGATTACCTTATGAGCTTCGACCGCAGCAAAACCCCTCAGTGGCGTCCCGGCTATCGCTTCCAATACGAACCGGCCCAGAAAGGCCATGTGCTGCTTTATCCTGAAGGCATGATCAAGCTCAACGACAGCGCTTCGCTGATCGGCGGCCTGATCGATGGTGAACGGGATGTCGCGGCGATCATCGGCGAGCTGGAGAAGCAATTCCCGGACGTGCCGGAACTCGGTGACGACATCGAGCAATTCATGGAGGTCGCCCGTGCACAGCACTGGATCACCCTTGCCTGAGAAGCCCGCCGTCGGCTTGCCGCTGTGGCTGCTGGCCGAGCTGACCTATCGCTGCCCGTTGCAATGCCCGTACTGCTCCAACCCGCTGGACTTTGCCGAGCAAGGCAAGGAGCTGAGCACCGAGCAGTGGTTCAAGGTCTTTCGCGAGGCCCGGGAAATGGGCGCCGCGCAACTGGGCTTTTCCGGTGGCGAGCCGTTGGTGCGCCAGGACCTCGCCGAGCTGATCGGCGAGGCGCGCAAGCTAGGCTTCTACACCAATCTGATCACCTCGGGCATCGGCTTGACCGAACAGAAAATCAGCGATTTCAAGAAGGCCGGCCTCGACCACATCCAGATCAGTTTCCAGGCCAGCGACGAGCAGGTGAACAATCTGCTGGCCGGTTCGAAAAAAGCTTTCGCGCAAAAACTGGAGATGGCCCGAGCGGTGAAAGCCCATGGTTATCCGATGGTGCTGAACTTCGTCACCCATCGGCACAACATCGACAAGATCGACCGCATCATCGAGCTGTGCATCGCCCTGGAGGCGGACTTTGTCGAACTCGCCACGTGCCAGTTCTATGGCTGGGCACACCTCAACCGCGTCGGCCTGCTGCCCACGCGGGAACAACTGGTGCGTGCCGAGCGCATCACCAATGAATACCGGGCCAGGCTCGAGGCCGAAGGTAACCCGTGCAAGTTGATCTTCGTGACCCCGGATTACTACGAAGAACGTCCCAAGGCCTGCATGAACGGCTGGGGCAGCATCTTCCTGACCGTTACCCCAGATGGCACGGCATTGCCTTGCCATGGCGCCCGGCAGATGCCGGTGCAGTTCCCGAATGTGCGTGACCACAGCATGCAACACATCTGGTACGACTCGTTCGGCTTCAACCGTTTTCGAGGTTATGACTGGATGCCCGAGCCCTGCCGCTCGTGCGATGAAAAAGAAAAGGACTTTGGCGGCTGTCGTTGCCAGGCGTTCATGCTCACCGGTGACGCCAGCAATGCCGATCCGGTGTGCAGCAAATCCGCGCACCACGGGATGATTCTCCAGGCTCGCGAAGACGCCGAGCATGCCACGCAAACCATTGAACAACTGGCCTTTCGCAATGAACGAAACTCGCGCCTCATCGTTAAAGGCTGAACCTTTCAGCGCCGCCCAGGCCGTCGCGGCAGGCGTCGACTTTGCCGAGCTGCAACTCGGCCCCCAGGGTCTTTTCTGGAACGAATACCGCCCCGAAGATGGCGCTTGCCGGATCTGGCATTGGCGAGACGGCAAGGCGCGTTGCCTGACCCCGGACGGTTTCAGTGTGCGCAGCCGGGTGTATGAATACGGCGGCGGGTCGTTCTGCCTGAGCGACGACGGCGTACTGTTCGTCAACGAAAGCGACCAACAGCTGTATCACCAATCGCTGCGCGACCAGTGTCCGGTAGCGCTGACCGCGGGCGATTGTCGATACGGCGATCTGCACTTCGCCACAGGGCACGTGCTGGCCGTGGAGGAACAGGCCGATCAGCATCGATTGGTATCGATCGGGCTGGCGGATCACCAACGCCGTGTATTGGCCGAAGGCGCGGACTTCTATGCCGCGCCGATCTTGAGCCCCGACGGAAAACGTCTCGCCTGGATTGAATGGAGTCGCCCTCACCAGCCATGGACAGCGACGCGGCTGATGCTCGCCGAACGCAACGATTCAACCTGGGCAGCGCCATGCTGCGTGGCCGGCGATGATGGCGAAGAATCCATCCAGCAACCTCGCTTCGATGCTTGCAGTCGCCTTTATTGCCTGACCGACCGAGACGGTTATTGGCAGCCCTGGAGTGAACGCGCCGGCGTCCTGAAGCCAATGGACGCCGCCGAAGCCGATCACGCCCCGGCGCCTTGGCAACTGGGCGGGTGTACATGGTTGCCGGTGGATGAAAGCAGTTACCTGGCAAGCTGGACCGAGGCCGGCTTCGGGCGGTTGGGGCTGCGCTGCGGCGGCGTGCTCGAAGATTTCACCGGCACTTACAGCCGCTTCCGCAGCCTCGCGCTGGATGAGCAATTCATCTGTGCCATTGCCGCCTCGCCAGCCAGCCCCTCGGCGGTCATTGCGATCGAGCGGCGCAGTCATGAAGCGCTGGTGCTGGCCGGAGGCATCGCGCCGTTGCCTCCCGAGCAAATCAGCCGCCCCCGGACTCTGCGCTATCCCTCTGCGTCCAGCGAAGCCCACGGTTTTTTTTATCCAGCCATGAACACCGACGCGAAACCGCCGCTGGTGGTGTTCGTCCACGGCGGGCCCACTTCGGCTTGCTACCCGATGTTCGACCCGCGCATCCAGTATTGGACCCAGCGCGGCTTCGCCGTTGCCGACCTCAACTACCGTGGCAGCAGCGGCTATGGCCGCGCCTATCGGCAAGCGCTGCATTTGAGTTGGGGCGTGGTGGATGTCGAGGATGCCTGCGCCGTGGTTGCTTACCTGGATGAGCAAGGCTTGGTCGATGGCCGCTGCGCCTTCATCCGTGGCGGCAGCGCGGGAGGCTATACCAGCCTCTGCGCCCTGGCGTTCCGGGACGTGTTCCGCGCTGGCGCCAGCCTCTACGGCGTCAGTGATCCCGTTGCCCTGGCCCGCGCTACGCACAAATTCGAAGGTGACTATCTGGACTGGCTGATCGGCGACCCGCAACTGGACGCCGAACGCTACCGGGCCCGCACCCCGTTACTGCATGCCGAGAGGATTCGCGCGCCGGTGATTTTTTTCCAAGGTGAACTGGACGCCGTGGTCGTGCCTCAGCAGACCCGCGACATGGTCAAGGCGCTGGAAGACAACGGTGTTGCGGTCGAGGCTCATTACTACCCTGATGAGCGCCATGGCTTTCGCAAGGCCGCGAACCAGGCACATGCGCTGGAGCATGAGTGGTTGTTCTATCGCAGGGTGATGGATGCTCGCCTCTAGAAGCGACAAGTACTTGTGGCGAGGGAGCTTGCTCCCGCTGGGTCGCGGAGCGGCCCCAGGCTTTTGCGATTGCTGCGCAATCGAGCGGGAGCAAGCTCCCTCGCCACAGAGGTCGTAGTCATTACATTAACTTCAGCGCTTGGCGATGATGTACACCGCATGCACGATGCCGGGGATATAACCCAACAGCGTCAGCAGAATGTTCAGCCAGAAAGCCCCGCCGAACCCGACTTGCAGGAACACACCCAGCGGTGGCAACAGAATGGCGATGATGATTCGAATGATATCCATGGACAGCTCCTGATGGTCGATGGCCACATTGCCATATAGCTCATGGACAGCTGACCGCTCGTCAGGGTTCAGTGCGCGTCCAAAGAGGCGCGCCGCAGGGAGAAGATACGCAGGCAAAAAACGCGGGCAAAAGAAAACCCCGCCGAAGCGGGGCTTTGCAGACTGTTTCCCTGACATCCATTTCACTCCGCCTTCCTGGCAGAATCCTACGTGTCCGTGTTGTAACTTTGCGCGTCCTGCGCTACGTCCATGGAAGCTAGATTAGCCGTGGATCCAATCGGCCGATAGAGGGAAATCGCCAGCACGTCATGTAAGCTTTTTCCTACATATCGTCTTCTTTTAGAACTGACCGGGTTCCAGCAAGAACAGCGACTCGCTGCCCGCCCTTACCGAAGCGCCCAAGGAATGGATTCGTGGCAACAGGCGGGCGAAATAGAAACGTGCCGTGCCCAGTTTGCTCGCGTAGAAATCGTCCTGCTTTTCCTTGCCCAGGGCCGCCCGGGCCATGAGCGCCCACATGTAGGCATACGCGGTGTAGCCGAACGCCTGCAGGTACTCCACCGAAGCCGCGCCAATTTCATGGGGATTGTTTTTCGCCCGGTCCAGCAGCCACTCGGTCAGCTCGTCCAGCGTGCCGACGGCATCGTTCAACGGCTGGGTGAACTCCGTCAGATCGCTGCCAGCGGTAGCGGTGAAATGACGAATCTCGTCGGCGAACAGTTTGTAGAACGCCCCGCCGTTGCCGACGATCTTGCGCCCCACCAGGTCCAGTGCCTGGATGCCGTTGGTGCCTTCGTATATCTGGGTGATGCGCACGTCGCGCACCAGCTGCTCCTGGCCCCATTCTCGAATGTAGCCGTGGCCGCCGAAAACCTGCTGGCCGTGAATGGTGGTTTCCAGGCCCAGGTCGGTCAGGAAAGCTTTCGCTACTGGCGTCAGCAAGGCCACCAGATCTTCGGCACGCTTGCGAGTCGTCGGGTCTTCGCTGAACTTGGCGGTGTCCAGTTGCATCGCCACGTAGGTGGAGAATGCCCGGCCACCTTCGTTCGACGCTTTCATGGTCAGCAACATCCGGCGCACATCCGGGTGGACGATGATCGGGTCGGCGATCTTGTCCTTGTTCTGCGCGCCGCTTGGCGAACGGCTTTGCAGGCGATCACGGGCGTATTCGACAGCGTTCTGGTACGAACGCTCGCCGGAGGCCAGGCCCTGGATCCCCACGCCCAGGCGTTCGTAATTCATCATGGTGAACATCGCCGCCAGGCCTTTGTTCGGCTCGCCGACCAGGTAACCCACTGCTTCGTCGAAGTTCATCACGCAGGTGGCGGACGCCTGGATGCCCATCTTGTGTTCGATCGAACCGCAGTTGGCCGCGTTGCGTGCGCCCAGGCTGCCGTCGGCGTTGACCATGAATTTCGGCACCAGGAACAGCGAAATGCCTTTCGGGCCCGCCGGTGCGTCGGGGAGCTTCGCCAGCACCAGGTGAATGATGTTTTCGGTGAGGTCGTGTTCGCCACCGGTAATGAAAATCTTCGTGCCGCTGACCTTGTAGGTGCCGTCAGCCTGGGGCTCAGCCTTGGTCCGGATAATCCCCAGGTCGGTGCCGGCATGGGGTTCGGTCAGGCACATGGAGCCGGCCCAGACGCCGGCGTACATGTTTGGCAGGTACGCGGCTTTCAATTCCTCACTGGCGTGGGCGTTGATCGACAGGCAGGCTCCTGCGGTAAGCATCGGGTACAGACCGAAGGACAGGCTGGCGGAGTTGACCATTTCCTCGACCTGGGCCGAAACCGCCTTGGGCATGCCCATGCCACCGTACGTTGGATCACCGCCGACGCCGACCCAACCGCCTTCAGCGAAGGTCCTGTAGGCTTCAGGGAAACCCGCCGGGGTGGTCACGGCGCCGTCAGCCCAGTGGCAGCCCTCCTCGTCAGCTGCACGGCTGAGGGGCGCGATGCTTTTACCGGTGACCTTGCCCGCCTCTTCGAGGATCGCTTCGACGGTTTCAGCGTCTACGGTTTCGGCCAACGCCGGCAGTTGAGCCCAGAGTTTCGCGACCTCGAATACTTCATTGAGGACGAAGCGCATATCGCGCAGGGGCGCTTTGTAGTCAGCCATGGCAAACCTCGCAGGATCTAAACAATTGGTTCGTAGGAAAGCGTTCTCGCAATGGCCCAGAGTGTACCTCAACAACTTTTGAGACACATAGGGTCAACCTGTGACTGTTTTGTTATTTTTAGTCAACCTCGAAGCTCTGTTTTTCCGTGGCGAGGGAGCTTGCTCCCGCTTGAGTGCGCAGCGCTCACTAGAGGGCTGCTGCGCACCCCAGCGGGAGCGAGCTCCCTCGCCACTGAGAAATGTTTCAGCCTGTCAAAGCGCAAACAACTCCGCCGGCAACCTCATCAGGCAATCGCTCCCTGCCTCTATTGCAGCCCGATGGGCGGCCGTACGCGGCAGCAGGCGCTTGAAGTAAAACTCGCACGTCGCCAGCTTGGCCCGGCAGAAATCGCTGTCTCCAGTGCCGCTGTCGAGTTGCGCCTGGGCCACCAACGCCATGCGCAACCACAGATAGGCCAGAATGATATACCCGCTGTACATCAGGTAATCCACCGAAGCGGCGCCCACCTCATCCGGATTTTTCATGGCGGCCATGCCGACCTGCGTCGTCAGTTCGCCCCATTGCTGGTTGAGCCCGTCCAGTTGCGCAATGAAAGCCTGGAGCTGCGGATGCCCGGCATTGGCAGCGCAGAATTTGTGAACGATTCTGGTGAAACCGCGCAGCAACTTGCCCTGGCTACCCAGCACTTTGCGCCCCAGCAGGTCCAGGGCCTGGATGCCGTTGGTGCCTTCATAGATCGGCGCGATCCGGCAATCACGCACCAGCTGCTCCATGCCCCACTCACGAATGAAGCCATGACCGCCAAAGACCTGCATGCCGTGGTTGGTCACTTCCAGCCCGGTGTCGGTCATGAAGGCTTTGCAGATCGGGGTGAGGAAGGCCAGCAGGTCTTCGGCTTCCTGGCGGGCGCTTTCGTCGCGGCTCAAATGCGCGGTATCGAGCAGTTGCGCGGTGAAATAGGTCAGCGCCCGGTTGCCTTCGTTGAAGGCTTTCATGGTCAGCAGCATCCGACGTACGTCGGGATGGACGATGATCGGGTCGGCGACTTTTTCCGGCGCCTTCGGGCCGGTCAAAGAGCGCATCTGCAGGCGATCGTTGGCGTATTTGATCGCACCCTGGAAGCTCGCTTCGCCGAGGCACAGGCCCTGCATGCCGGTACCGAGGCGGGCGTGGTTCATCATGGTGAACATGCAGTTGAGGCCCTTGTTCGGTTCGCCGATCAGGAAACCCTTGGCCCCATCGAAGTTCAGCACGCACGTGGCCGACGCCTTGATGCCCATCTTGTGCTCGATCGAACCGCAGGAAACACCATTGCGCTCACCGGCCTCGCCCGCTGCATCGGGCAGGAACTTGGGCACGATGAACAACGAGATGCCTTTGGTCCCGGCGGGAGCATCCGGCAATTTGGCGAGCACCAAGTGAATGATGTTGTCGCTCATGTCGTGCTCGCCGGCACTGATGAAGATTTTGCTGCCGGTCACCGCGTAGCTACCATCCGCCTGAGGCACGGCGCGGGTCTTGATGATGCCCAGGTCAGTGCCGCAGTGGGCTTCGGTCAGGCACATGGTGCCGGTCCACTGGCCGGCGGTGAGCTTGTTGAGGTAGGTCTGTTTCTGCTGTTCGGTGCCGTGAGCGTGGATGGCCGACATGGCGCCGTGGGTCAGGCCGGGGTACATGCCCCAGGAGGTATTGCTCGACCCGATCATCTCGCTGATCACCAGCCCCAGCGAGCTGGGCAGGCCTTGGCCACCATAAGCCGGATCCGCTGCCAGGCCGTGCCAGCCGCCTTCCACATACTGTGCGAAAGCTTGCTTGAAGCCCGTAGGTGTAGTGACCACGCCGGTATCGAAATGGCAGCCCTCTTCGTCACCCGGACGATTAAGCGGAGCCAGCACGTTCTCACAGAATCGGGCACCTTCTTCGAGGATGGCGCTGACCATGTCCGGACTGGCGTCGCTGGCCCCCAACTCGGCATAGCGACCGTGGAAATCAAAGACGTTGTCGATCAGGAAACGCATATCGCGCAGCGGGGCTTTGTACTCGGGCATGGTGGTTTTCTCCGGTAGCAGATCATCCCAACCTACTGCCGGCCGCCAAGGCCCACAATCAATCTCCAGACGCTGAATGCGCCGTCATCACTCAACCCGCGGCGGCTTCCATGCGCACTGCGCCGCGACGATTCTGGCCGAAGGCAATCACACAATTGCGCCCCGCCCCCTTGGCGTTGTAGAGCGCCTGGTCGGCGGACTTGAGCACTTCCTCGGGCGTGCGCTGGTCCACGCGTTCGGCCACGCCGATGCTGACGGTCACCGATACGCTGGTGGCGCCGCTGCCGGAGCGACGCTGGCGACCTTGCTGATCGTCCTGGGGGCGATTGTCGGGATTACGCAGTTGAATGGCGTACGTCTCGATGGACTGGCGGATGACTTCCAGATGAGGCATGCATTCATCAATGGTCTTGCCGGCAAACACCAGAGCAAACTCCTCGCCGCCGTAACGATAAGCCCTGCCGCCACCACCGATTTTCGACAGCTTGCTGGCCACCAGGCGCAGCACCTGATCGCCGACATCGTGACCGTGGGTGTCGTTGAATTTCTTGAAGTGATCCACGTCGCTCATCGCCAGCACGTAGTTGCGACCCAGGCGCTGCATGCGTTCATTCAGCGCCCGGCGCCCCGGCAGGCCGGTGAGCTCATCGCGGAAGGCCATCTGGTAGGCCTCGTGAGCAACCGCGGCGGCGATCATCAGCATTACCTGGCTGCACATGATGTTCAGGGTGAACGGCAAGATGAACGTCTTCGGCAGCATCCAGAACAACCCGACCAACCCCACCAACTGCGCCGCATGCAAGGGCCGCGGGTTACGCCAGTATTGCCAGGCCAGCAGCACGAACGCAGCGGCAAACACCGGGTATGACAATTGGATCAGGCTCATCCAGGCACCATGCAGCGCCGGCCAGCGTATCTCCGAAAGCCACAGCAGCAGGGCCTGGGGAAAGCTTTGCTCCAGGGCCAGGGCCACGCCACCAAAGGCCAGCAGCACCGCGAAACGCGCCACCATGTCCTGGAACAGATGCGTGCGCTCCTGCCACGCCGCGAACAGCCCGAACAACAGCGGCAGCAGCAGGCAGACCAGATGGAAAACCACCGCCGCGTCTTCGCGCACCTTGCCGTTATCGCGATAGAAGTCGGTCTGGGTATCCAGCAGGAAATAAGCGATGTACACCGTGACCATCAGAAACAGTTCGCGCTGACGTCGGTAAACGGAGCAGTACGCCCCGCCCAACAACAACACCAGCGTAGGAAGCACGTTGAACAATGATGTGAAGAAGACGTTCAGGTCCTTGACGTAGGCAGCCGCGAGCCCCGCCAGTAAAAGCACTGTCGACGGTAGGAAATGGCTGAAGCGCATTACGGAAAGACGCGGCAAGGGTAAAGCTCCGACCCGGCTGATCAAAGATGGCATTGTGCCTGCAACTGGAGCAGTAAGGCACGCGAGAGGTGACAGATGTCACACTGCCATCGCTGTAACGGCAGGGCAGGAAGTTTTCTTAGGGTCCGGTTCGATGAATATTGTTTCAGGATCGCCATGGTTCCCCTGTGGCGAGGGAGCTTGCTCCCGCTCGGCTGCGAAGCAGTCGTAAACCGGCGGGCGCGGTGTGTCGGATGCTCCGTATTCGGCAGGTTTGGGGGCCGCTTCGCAGCCCAGCGGGAGCAAGATCCCTCGCCACGGGTTTGTCGATGGCCTGACTGGGGTTATGACAAACATGAAAAAGCCGCTGCTCCCGAAGAAGCAGCGGCTTTTTGAAGAAACGCTTAAGGCTTAGTAGCCCAGCGCGAAGTCTTCTTCTTTCATGTCCATCAGGTTGTTGGCGCCCGACAACATGGTCGCCACGTGAGTGCGGGTGCGCGGCAGGATACGCTGGAAGTAGAAGCGCGCGGTCTGCAGCTTGGCGGTGTAGAACGCTTCTTCGGTCGTGCCGGCCGCCAGTTTTTCCGCAGCCAGGCGCGCCATGTCGGCCCAGAAGTAAGCCAGGCAGGCGTAACCGGAGTACATCAGGTAATCCACCGAGGCCGCGCCGACTTCTTCGCGATCCTTCATGGCGGCCATGCCGACCTTCATGGTCAGTTCGCCCCACTCCTTGTTCAGTGCAGCCAACGGCTCGACGAATTCCTTGACGGCTTCGTTGCCTTCGTTGCCCTGGCAGAACTTGTGGACAATCTTGGTGAAGCCCTTGAGCGCCTCGCCCTGGGTCATCAGCACTTTACGGCCCAGCAGGTCGAGCGCCTGGATGCCCGTGGTACCTTCGTAAAGCATCGAGATGCGGCTGTCACGCACGTTCTGCTCCATGCCCCACTCGGCGATAAAGCCGTGGCCGCCGTAGATCTGCACGCCGTGGTTGGCCGATTCGAAGCCGACTTCGGTCATGAACGCCTTGGCGATCGGGGTCATGAACGCCAGCAGGGCGTCAGCCTTCTTCTTCTCTTCTTCATCCACGCCGTACTTGACGATGTCGACCTGCTTGGCGGTGAAGTACACCATCGCCCGGTTGCCCTCGGCGAAGGCTTTCATGGTCAGCAACATGCGACGCACGTCAGGGTGCACGATGATCGGGTCGGCGGCCTTGTCCGGTGCTTTCGGGCCGGTCAGGGAACGCATCTGCAGGCGGTCGCGAGCGTACTTCAGGCCACCCTGGAAACCGATTTCGGCGTGGGCCAGGCCTTGCAGCGCGGTACCCAGGCGAGCGGTGTTCATGAAGGTGAACATGCAATTCAGGCCCTTGTTCGCTGGGCCGATCAGGAAACCGGTGGCCGCGTCGAAGTTCATCACGCAGGTGGCGTTGCCGTGGATGCCCATCTTGTGTTCCAGGGAGCCACAGCTGACTGCGTTGCGCTGGCCGATTGAGCCGTCGGCCTCAGGCAGGAATTTCGGAACGATGAACAGCGAGATACCTTTGGTGCCAGCCGGTGCGTCCGGCAGGCGCGCCAGCACGATGTGGACGATGTTGTCGGCCATGTCGTGTTCGCCGGCCGAGATGAAGATCTTGGTGCCGGTCACTTTGTAGGAGCCGTCGGCCTGAGGTTCGGCCTTGGTGCGCAACATGCCCAGGTCGGTGCCGCAGTGCGGTTCGGTCAGGCACATGGTGCCGGTCCATTCGCCGGATACCAGCTTGGTCAGGTAAGCCTCTTGCTGCTCGGGGGTACCGTGCTCGGAAATGGTGTTCATCGCGCCATGGGACAGGCCCGGGTACATGCCCCACGACCAGTTGGCTTCGCCGACCATCTCGCTGACTGCCAGGCCCAGGGATTCCGGCAGGCCTTGGCCACCGTGCGCCACGTCATGGGCCAGGCTCGGCCAGCCGCCTTCGACAAATTGCTTGTAGGCTTCCTTGAAGCCGGTCGGGGTTTTCACGCCGGACTCGCTCCAAGTGCAACCTTCGAGATCACCCACGCGGTTCAGCGGCGCCAGCACCTGCTCACAGAACTTGGCGCCTTCTTCGAGGATGGCGTCAACCATGTCCGGAGTTGCCTCCTGGCACGCTGGAAGGCTCTGATAATGCGCTTCGTAGCCGAGCAGTTCGTCACGAACGAAGCGAATATCACGCAAGGGGGCCTTGTAGTCAGGCATAGCGATAAACCTCTGCTGATGTAACCGGGAATGAACGACCGCGTGGATTTGTTATAGCGATCAAACAGCTGTTTGAAACATACGTTTACGCCCATACCTTGTCAAGCGGCGATCTTTTGCCGTTCGTCATCGTCCTGCAGGAAATTTCGGCCGTGAAAAATCCATCGCCAAGCAGAGGCACGGCTCGCGCAGTGAAAGATTAGTTGAGGAAGAAAGAGTTAGAGACAAAAACGCCGCGAATGAATCGCGGCGTTTTCACTACATCTGAACGGCAGAGTCAGGCGAACGTATCGATCAACGTTCCGAGCATTTCGTCGGAAGCCTTGGCAACGTTCACCCCCAGTTGCACCTGGAACTTGCCTTGGGCCATTTCGACCATGTTGCTGGTCAGGTCCGATTGCTGACTGCGATCCACCGAACGCAGGCGATCCACCTGAACGTCGGAGGACTGGCTGGTGACCGAGCGCTCGATCGTGTTGTTGGCAATCTGGCTAGAGGCCTGATCAACGCGGTACTGCCCTGTCTGAATCGTGCTCAGACCGGCATAGAACGCGGTGTTTCCTGAGATTTCCATGGCAGGGAGGGTCTTCTTGAAGGGTCGACACGGGCATTGAACCAGATGCCTTGGGAAAAGGCTCGACAAAAACACTAATGGCACAGTGCCGCGTCATAGCCAAAACCTTGGTTCGAGGTCAGTCCAGCAGATCCAGTTGCAGATGTTCGGCCACCGCCTCGGCCGTCACGTCCTTGATTCGCGCGACTCTGCCCAGGCAGGGCGCCGGCAGGCGTTCGGCGAGGGTCGCGAGGTTTTCTTCCATGCGCGACGTTGCCGGATCGATGATGTTTGCTACCCAGCCGGCCAGTGGCAAGCCGTCCCGGGCGATAGCCTCGGCGGTCAGCAACGCGTGGCTGATGCAGCCCAGGCGTACCCCCACCACCAGGATCACCGGCAGGCCCAACGCTATCGCAAGGTCGGAAAGATTGTCTTGCCCGGCCAGCGGCACACGCCAGCCGCCCGCGCCTTCGATCAAGGTAAAATCCGCATCCAGAGCCAGCACCTCGCGCATCGGCCCGAGCAAGGATTGCACGGTCAATGCCACGCCAGCTTCCCGGGCGGCCAGGTGAGGTGCGATCGCCGGTTCGAATGCCACCGGATTGACCTGTGCATAAGTCAATGGCACCGAACATTCGGCCAACAGGGCCAAGGCATCGGCGTTGCGCAGGCCCTTGGGCGTCACTGCGCAACCAGAGGCTACGGGCTTGCCCGCGGCGGTGCTCATGCCGGCCCGCCTGGCCGCGTGCAGCAGCCCCGCCGCAACAGTGGTCTTGCCCACGTCCGTGTCGGTGCCGGTGATGAAATAAGCCTGGCTCATAGCGGTTTCTCCAGCACGGCGTAGACCACCTGGTAAGTGGCCGGCAGGCCCTGGGCCTGGCGATACTTTTCATAGGCCTGGACCAGCGCGAAAATTCTCGCCCTCCCCGTCAACCCACCGGGACGACCAGGATTCAGATTGTGCGCACCCAATGCTTTCAATTCGTGGGTCAGGGCACGTACATCGGGATAATGCAGAACATGCGGGCGATTCTCCAGGCTGACGACGCGCAACCCGCTGGCGTCGGCCAGCTGTCTATAGGTATCGAATGCGCGGAAACGGTTGACGTGTACCAGGCCATCCACTTCACGCCAGCTGTCGCGCAACTCGTATAACGTGCCGACACACAGGCTGGTGAAGGCAAACATCCCACCGGGTTTCAGAACACGATAGGACTCGCTCAATACCGAGGCAAAATCGCCACACCATTGCACCGCGAGGCTGGAATACACCAGGTCACAGCTGGCCGACTGCAACGGCAGCCGCTCGGCATCACCGGCGATGAAATGCGCGGCGCCGCCTTGAGGACGGGCGTGGTTGAGCATGCCTTCGGCGATATCCAGCGCAACACCCGCCCTCTCACCGAACCGCGCACCAAGGGCGCGGGTGAAATAACCGGTGCCACACCCCATGTCCAACCAGCGTCCCGGCATAAACGAGACGGGCAGCCGCGACAGTAATTGCTGTCCGACGTCGCGCTGCAGTTCAGCGACGCTGTCATAGCTGGCCGCCGCCCGGGAGAACGAGGCCGCGACCTGACGTTTGTCGGGCAAGGCGCCCGGCAACTTCACAACAGATAAATCAGTCATCACCGGACTCATGCAGGAAAGCCTGGATCGCCCCCGCCACGCCGTGGGGGTCCTCCAGTGGGAATCCGTGGCCGGCCTGTTCAATCAGACCGATTTCGACATCTGGCAGCATCGCCAGCAGTTCTCCCGCAGCCTCGGCAGGCACCAGCGCGTCGAGCCCGGCAAACAGATGCAATTGCGGGCCTCGAAAACCCTGCAAGGCAACCCCCGTGTCCAGTCGCGCCAGCAGCTCGAGCCCGGCCATCAATACCTCAGGCGAGGTGTTCGGCGCGCCGGCCAGCAGCAATCGCGACAACCCGCGCGGGTCGCCACAGCCTTGCGCACACAGCAAGCTGAAGCGTTTGAGGGTCTGGCGCGGATCGGCGGCGCATCCGGCGAGAAATCCATCGAAAGTGTCAGCGGGCATCGCGCTCGGCCAATGCTGGTGGGCCACAAAAGACACGTTGCTCGCCAGGGTCAGCAGGCCACAGCAACGCTCGCCCCGACGTGCCGCCAGTTCCGCGGCCAGCATCCCGCCCAGGGACCAGCCGCCCAGCCAGGCATCCTGGGGCAACGTGGCATCCAGTTCATCGAGCCATTCACCGAGGTCGCTCGACACCAGTGCAGGCAATGGCTCGATTTCCACTTGCAAGTGCTCATCGAGCCCTTGCAGGGCCGCCGCCAGCGGTTCGAGGGGCGAAACGCCCAAGCCCCAGCCGGGCAGCAATATCAGTCGATCACGCATGGCTTGGCTCCGCTCCCAGTTGCGCAAAACAATCGGCCAGTGCATTCAACAATAGTTGTACCTGGGCTTCGCTGTGGGCAGCGGTCAACGTCACACGCAGCCGAGCGCTGGCGGCGGGCACGGTGGGTGGGCGGATCGCGGTGACCATCAGCCCGCGCTCGCGCAGCATCTGCGACAGCCGCATCGCCCGTCCCGCGTCGCCGATCAGGATGGGCTGGATCGGCGTGAAGCTGTCCATCAATTGCAAGCCGATCTGCTCGGCACCGTGGCGGAACTGGCGGATCAGCAATTGCAGATGCTCACGCCGCCAATGCTCCCTGCGCAGCAACTCAAGGCTCTTGAGCGTGGCGCAGGCCAACGCCGGTGGCTGGCTGGTGGTGTAGATGTAGGGGCGCGCGAACTGGATCAGGCTCTCGATCAATTCTTCGCTGCCGGCAACAAATGCCCCGGCGGTGCCGAACGCCTTGCCCAGCGTCCCTACCAGGACCGGTACGTCTTCCTGGCTCAGGCCGAAATGCTCGACGACACCGCCGCCGGTGGCACCCAGCGTGCCGAAGCCATGGGCATCGTCGACCATGAGCCAGGCGCCCTTGGCCCGTGCTGCGCGGGCAAGAGCCGGCAGGTCGGCGATGTCGCCGTCCATGCTGAACACGCCGTCAGTGACCACCAGGGTATTGCCGATGGCTTTTTCCAGGCGGGTCGCCAGGCTTTGGGCATCGTTGTGCAAGTAACGGCTGAAACGAGCACCGGACAACAGCCCGGCGTCGAGCAACGACGCGTGGTTGAGCCGGTCCTGCAACACCGTGTCGCCCTGTCCGACCAGCGCCGTGATGGCACCAAGGTTGGCCATGTAGCCGGTAGTGAATAACAGTGCCCGGGGCCGGCCGGTCAAGTCGGCCAGCGCTTCTTCCACGGCGTGATGAGGGCCGCTGTGGCCGATCACCAGATGCGACGCACCGCCACCGACGCCCCAACGCGACGCGCCGGCACGCCAGGCCTCGATCACCTGCGGGTGATTGGCCAGGCCCAGGTAGTCGTTATTGCAGAACGCCAGCAAGGGCTGGCCATCCACCACCACTTGCGGGCCTTGGGGGCTTTCAAGCAGCGGACGCTGGCGATAGAGGTTTTCGGCACGACGGGCAGCCAGGCGTGCGGCAAGATCGAAGGGCATGCAGGCCTCAACTGTTTAAAGACTGGCCAAAGACCCCGGTGGGAGCGAGCCGGCTCCCACAGCGTCTTGCATTCCAGTCAGGGAATCGGTGAGCAATCAAACAGCTGCGTTATAGAACTGCTCGCTGCTCTTCTGCTCCACCAGCGCCTGCTCGATGGCCGCCTGATGCACTTCATCGGCATGCTCTTCGCGAGCTTCCGGCTGGATGCCCAAGCGCGCAAACAGTTGCATGTCCTTGTCGGCCTGCGGGTTGGCGGTGGTCAGCAATTTGTCGCCGTAGAAAATCGAATTGGCGCCAGCGAAAAACGCCAAGGCCTGCATCTGCTCGTTCATGGCTTCGCGGCCAGCAGACAAGCGCACATGGGATTTCGGCATGAGGATGCGCGCCACGGCGAGCATGCGGATGAAATCGAACGGGTCGACGTCCTCGGCATTTTCCAGCGGCGTGCCGGCGACTTTCACCAGCATGTTGATCGGCACCGACTCTGGATGCTCCGGCAGGTTGGCCAGCTGGATCAGCAGGTTGGCGCGGTCGTCCAGGGACTCGCCCATGCCCAGGATCCCGCCGGAACAGATCTTCATCCCCGAATCCCGTACATACGCCAGGGTTTGCAGGCGCTCGCTGTAGGTGCGGGTGGTGATGATGCTGCCGTAGAACTCCGGCGAGGTGTCGAGGTTGTGGTTGTAATAATCCAGGCCGGCCTGGGCCAGCGCTTCGGTCTGCTCCTGGTCGAGACGCCCCAGGGTCATGCAGGTCTCCAGGCCCATGGCCTTGACCCCCTTGACCATCTCCAGCACGTAGGGCATGTCCTTGGCCGACGGATGTTTCCACGCCGCGCCCATGCAGAAACGGGTCGAACCGATGGCCTTGGCGCGCGCGGCCTCTTCAAGGACCTTCTGCACTTCCAGCAATTTCTCTTTTTCCAGCCCGGTGTTGTAGTGGCCGGACTGCGGACAATATTTGCAATCTTCCGGGCAGGCGCCGGTCTTGATCGACAGCAGGGTCGAAACCTGGACGCGGTTGGCGTCGAAGTGCGCGCGGTGCACGGTCTGCGCCTGGAAGAGCAGGTCATTGAATGGCTGGACAAAGAGTGCTTTGACTTCGGCCAAAGACCAGTCATGACGCAGGTAGGCAGTGGTGCTGGCGCTCATGGGCATTTCCTTGATTATGCTTGGCTGGCGCTTGAGGGACGCAATACCCACAGGCGCGACACGGATGTTCGGCATATTTAAGGAAGAGCCATGCGCTGTCAACCACGATACAAAGGCCCGGTTTACATCTGGTTAAAAAACAAACAACTTTGTCTATTGTGCGGCGAGTCCACCGACACCTTGCAACCCATCTGCACCCCTTGCGAGAGCGAACTGCCCTGGCTCGGCGAGCATTGCGCCGTTTGCGCCCTGCCGCTGCCCATGGCCGGGCTCCGTTGCGGCCAATGCGCCGCGCGGCCTCCGGCTTTCGAGCGGGTCCTGGCCCCATGGGCCTACGACTTTCCGGTGGACAGCCTGATTACCCGCTTCAAGCACCAGGCAAAATGGCCCCTCGGTCGACTGCTTGGCGAGTTGCTGGCGCAATCGCTGCAGCATCATTTCGACGAAGGCCTGGAGCGGCCCGATGCGCTGGTGCCAGTGCCGCTGGCGTCACGCCGCTTGCGCCAGCGCGGCTTCAACCAGGCGACGCTGCTGGCCCGCTGGCTCAGCGCAGCGCTGCGGATCCCTTGCGAAGACGACCTACTGTTGCGCATCCAGGACACCCCGGCCCAACAGGTCCTGGACGCCCGGGCCCGGCGCCGGAACTTGCGCCAGGCCTTTGCCTTAGCGCCCCGCGCGGTGTTGAACAACCGTCACCTGGCGCTGGTCGATGATGTACTCACCACTGGCGCCACGGCCCAGGCACTGGCCCGGTTGCTGCTCGATGCCGGTGCCGCACGGGTCGATGTGTATTGCCTGGCGCGCACGCCGAAACCCGGTGATCCGGCTTGACGTGCAGTGGCCGAGGCGCCAACGTCCTGCATCCGTCCCGTACAGGGTTTGCACCATGTCATTGCCTACGCTGTTGAGCCAACATATCGTCCGCCGTCCACAACGCATCGCCCTGTTACAGCACATCGCCGAGCAGGGTTCCATCACGCGGGCCGCGAAAAGTGCCGGGCTGAGCTACAAGGCGGCCTGGGATGCGATCGATGAGTTGAACAACCTGGCGGACCGGCCATTGGTCGAGCGCAGCGTTGGCGGCAAGGGCGGCGGTGGCGCGAAACTGTCGGAAGAGGGCCTGCGCGTGCTGCGTCTTTACCAGCGTTTGCAGGCATTGCAGGCGCAGTTGCTTGAAGCGAGCGAGAACGCCGGTGACCTGGGCCTGCTCAGCCGCCTGATGTTGCGCACCAGCGCGCGCAACCAACTGCATGGCAAGGTCGTCGGCATCCAGGCCCAGGGCCACAACGACCGGATACACCTGGAACTGGCGCGCGGCTTGCTCATCGACGCGCAGATCACCCACGACAGCACACTGCGCCTGGAGCTGGGCCTCGGTACCGAAGTGGTGGCCCTGATCAAGGCCGGCTGGCTGACGTTGTATCCACTCGACCAGCCGGACGATTGCTCGGCCAACAGTCTGCAAGGCGTGATCGAGCACATCGCGGTCGCTGCGGATGGCCCCAATGAAGTGCGCATCGGCTTGCCCAACGGCCAGACGTTGTGTGCCCTTGCAGACCCGCTTGAGCTGGTTGAACGAAACCTCGACGCCGGCTCACCGGTGCAAGTGCGTTTTTCCCCTGCAAATGTGCTGCTCGGCACACCGTTGTAGCGCGCTGAAACATAAACTTCATCGACCCGCTTTAAGGTGACTGCCAAAACCAGCAGGGAGCCTGATGATGAGCCTATTAGAAGAAAACCAATCCACCGACCTGGAAAAGATCGTCGGCCTGAGCCGTCGCCGCTTCATCGGCGCAGGCGCTCTGTGCGGCGCGGCGATGTTCCTGGGCGGCAACCTGCTGAGCCGCAGCGTCATGGCCGCCGCCGTGAGCGAAGGCAACAAAAGGTTGTTGGGCTTTGACAGCATTGCCGCCGCCACGACCGACACCATTACCTTGCCGCCAGGCTACAAAGCCTCGGTGCTGATCAGTTGGGGCCAGCCACTGCAAAAAAATGCCCCGGCATTCGACCCCAGCGGCAATGGCACCGCCCGCGCGCAGGAGATGCAGTTCGGTGACAACAACGACGGCATGAGCCTGTTCCCGTTTCCCGGCGAGGACAATCGGGCGCTGATGGCGATCAACAACGAGTACACCAACTACCGCTACCTCTTCCCCCATGGCGGCCAGCCGCAGTCCGCCGAAGACGTGCACAAGGCCCAGGCCAGCGAGGGCGTATCGGTCATCGAGATCCAGCGGCGCCGTGGCCAGTGGCAATTCGTCCAGGATTCGCGCTACAACCGCAGGATCCATGGCAACACGCCGATTCGCCTGGGCGGCCCGGCTGCCGGTCACGACCTGATGAAAACCAGCGCCGACAAGAGCGGCAAAAAAGCGCTGGGGACGTTCCAGAACTGCGCCAACGGCATGACGCCGTGGGGCACCTACCTGACCTGTGAAGAAAACTTCACCGACTGCTTCGGCAGCAGCAACGCCGATCTGAAGTTCGATGAGGCGCAAAAGCGCTACGGCGCCACCGTCACCAGCCGCGAAATCAACTGGCATCTGTACGATCCGCGTTTCGACCTGGCGAAAAACCCCAACGAGCTCAATCGTCACGGCTGGGTGGTTGAAATCGACCCGTTCGATCCGAAGTCCACGCCGGTAAAACGCACCGCCCTGGGCCGCTTCAAACACGAAAACGCCGCGCTGGCGAAAACCCGTGACGGGCGCGCCGTTGTGTACATGGGCGACGACGAGCGTGGCGAGTTCATCTACAAGTTCGTCAGCCGCGATCGCATCGACCGCCGCAATCCCAAGGCCAACCGCGACCTGCTGGACCACGGCACGTTGTATGTGGCGCGCTTCGACGCCGGCGACGGCAACCCGGACCATCCGAAAGGCAAGGGCCAGTGGATCGAACTGACCCATGGCAAGAATGGCCTCGACGCCGGCAAGGGCTTCAACGACCAGGCTGAAGTGTTGATTCATGCACGCCTGGCCGCCACTGCCGTTGGCGCCACCCGCATGGACCGCCCGGAGTGGATCGTGGTGAGCCCGAAGGATGGCCAGGTCTATTGCACGCTGACCAACAACTCCAAGCGCGGCGAAGAAGGCCAACCGGTGGACGGGCCCAACCCTCGGGCCAAAAACGTCTACGGGCAGATTTTGCGCTGGCGCACCGACCGCGACGATCACGCCTCCAAGACCTTCGAGTGGGATCTGTTCGTGGTCGCCGGTAACCCGACGGTGCATGCCGGCACGCCCAAGGCCGGATCGTCCAACGTCAATGCCCAGAACATGTTCAACAGCCCCGACGGCCTGGGCTTCGACAAAGCCGGCCGGCTGTGGATCCAGACTGATGGCGACTCAAGCAACGCCGGGGATTTCGCCGGCATGGGCAACAACCAGATGCTCTGCGCCGACCCCAACAGCGGTGAGATCCGCCGCTTCATGGTCGGACCGGTGGGTTGTGAGGTCACCGGGATCAGCTTCGCGCCGGACTACAAGACCTTGTTCGTGGGCATCCAGCACCCTGGGGAAAACGGCGGTTCGACGTTCCCCGAGCACCTGCCCAATGGCAAGCCACGGTCGTCAGTGATGGTGATTACGCGCGAGGATGGCGGGATCATCGGCGGCTGATCGGGCCTCATCGCGAGCAGGCTCGCTCCCACAGTGGATCTACGGTTGCCGTCGATCTCTGTGGGAGTGAGCCTGCTCGCGATCGCTTCAGCGCAGCCCCCTATCTGCCTCTGTCTGCGCTACCATGCCGGGTCGGACGCGGCAGCCCTGCCGCTGCGCAGGAGTCAGCATGTCCCATCCGTTTGAAACCCTTACGCCCGACCTGGTGCTCGATGCCGTTGAAAGCATCGGCTTTCTCAGCGACGCCCGCGTGCTGGCGCTCAACAGCTACGAAAACCGTGTCTATCAGGTCGGCATCGAAGACGCCGAGCCGCTGATCGCCAAGTTCTATCGCCCCCAGCGCTGGACCAACGAAGCGATCCTGGAAGAACACCGCTTTACCTTCGAGCTGGCCGACTGCGAAGTGCCGGTGGTGGCGCCGCTGATCCATAACGGTGCCAGCCTGCATGAGCACGCCGGGTTTCGTTTCACCCTGTTCCCCCGTCGCGGCGGGCGGGCGCCGGAGCCAGGCAATCTCGACCAGCTCTATCGTCTGGGCCAGTTGCTCGGAAGGCTTCACGCGATCGGCGCGACCCGGCCATTCGAGCATCGCGAAGCACTGGGCGTGAGGAACTTCGGCCATGACTCGCTGGAGACCGTGCTGCAAAGCGGCTTTGTCCCCCGCAGCCTGCTGCCGGCCTACGAATCAGTGGCCAGGGATCTGCTCAAGCGTGTCGAAGATGCCTACGCCGCCACGCCCCACCAGAACATCCGCATGCACGGCGATTGCCATCCCGGCAACATGATGTGCCGCGACGAGGTGTTCCATATCGTCGACCTCGACGATTGCCGCATGGGCCCGGCCGTGCAGGATCTGTGGATGATGCTCGCCGGGGATCGGCAGGAATGCCTAGGGCAGCTATCGGAATTGATGGACGGCTACCGGGAATTCCATGATTTCGACCCGCGCGAATTGGCCCTGATCGAACCGCTGCGCGCCCTGCGCCTGATGCACTACAGCGCCTGGCTGGCGCGCCGCTGGGATGACCCAGCGTTTCCGCGAAGCTTCCCCTGGTTCGGCAGCGAACGTTACTGGGGCGACCAGGTGTTGGCGTTGCGCGAGCAACTGGCGGCGCTTCAGGAAGAGCCGTTGAAGCTTTTTTGATGCCAGATCCAAATGGCTCCCGCAAATCCCTGTGGGAGCGAGCTTGCTCGCGATAGCGTTTAGATATGCAACATATCTGTCGACTGACACACCGCCATCGCGAGCAAGCTCGCTCCCACAGGGGTTGCGTGCAACATTCATAAAGGCACCAGCACAATAAGACAAATCTACTTACAATCACTTTTTTGTTAGCTGCCTAAGCAAGGATTCTGCATGCAAGCCGCCAACCCGCGTCGCGGGTATATCCTGGGCCTGAGCGCCTATATCATCTGGGGCCTGTTCCCCATCTATTTCAAAGCCATCGCCAACGTTCCATCGGTGGAAATCATCATCCACCGGGTGCTCTGGTCGGCGCTGTTCGGCGCGGCCCTGCTGATGGTCTGGAAACATCCGGGCTGGTGGCGCGAGCTGCGGGACAATCCGCGGCGCCTGGCGATCCTGGCCCTGAGCGGCACGCTGATCGCCGCCAACTGGCTGACCTACGTCTGGGCGGTGAATAACGGTCGCATGCTCGAAGCCAGCCTGGGCTATTACATCAATCCGCTGGTCAACGTGTTGCTGGGCATGTTGATCCTCGGCGAGCGGCTGCGCCGCATGCAATGGGTCGCGGTGGCGTTGGCAGCCATTGGCGTGGCGCAACAGGTCTGGCAGGTGGGCAGTCTGCCGTGGGTGTCGCTGATGCTGGCGCTGACGTTTGGCTTCTACGGGTTGATCCGCAAGCAGGCGCCGGTCAAGGCCTTGCCAGGGCTGGTGGTGGAAACCTGGATGCTGGTACCGATTGCTATCGCATGGCTGCTGTTCAACCCGGCCGCCACCAGCGCCCAGGCGGCTTTCTGGACGACTTCCGAAGCCTGGTGGCTGGTGGCGGCCGGTCCCGTGACGCTGGTACCTCTGGTCTGCTTCAACGCGGCGGCGCGGCACCTGCCCTACACCACGCTGGGTTTCTTGCAGTACATCGCGCCGACGCTCGTCCTGCTGCTCGCGGTGCTTCTGTTTGACGAACATTTGTCGTCCAGCACGCTGGTGGCGTTCCTGTTCATCTGGGCCGGTCTGGCGGTGTACAGCATCGACGCGGTGGTCAGCATGCGCCGGCGCACCTGATCAAAAAACCAACACATCTCTACAGGCCACGTCCGGCGTGGCCTGCGCTTATCCTTCCCAAGGTTATCCACAACGTGATCCCCGGCGTTTGTGCACAAGCCTTTGAAAACTGGCGATTTTTTGATCATCGCTGGCTGAGGCCCGGCAGGCTTGGGCTGGCGCCGGGTCTCTACAGGTTATCCACAGGCAGGCGCAGCTTTTCCTTGGATAACGTGCGTCAGCTTTCGTCGCTGAGTTTCAGCTCGACCATCAATTCATCGGCCAGGGTTTCCAGGCGCTCCTGCAGGGTGTCCAGTGACAAAGTCAGGGGCACTCCGAGAATCGCCTCGGCATGAAATAACAATTCGCTGCTCATCGGCGCGGGTCGAACATGGGTAACCAGCCGCTCGACGTTCACCCCCTGCTCGCTCAACAGGCGCGTGATGTCGCGCACGATGCCGGGACGGTCATTGCCCACCAGTTCCATGGCGATGGGTTTCCAGGTGCAGGATTCTTCGATCGCATTCTCGGCAATCAGCACACGAATGCCATGGGCCGCCAGCCCATGCAAAGCCTCGATCAGTTCTTCATGAGATTCAGCCGGGGCGCTGAGGCGCAGGATCCCGGCGAATTGCCCGGCGAGGTGGGACATACGGCTTTCCAGCCAGTTGCCGCCGTGCTCGGCAATACACTCAGCGATGCGCTCGACCTGCCCGGGTTTGTCCGGGGCGAAAACGGTGATGACGAGATGGTCCATGGCGCAGCCCTTCTGTTGATGGAACGGACAGTATAGGCAAGGCGAGAAATCCACACGGTCGCGCTTTTGGGTTGAGGAGCTTGCTCGCCTTGGACTGCGTAATGATCGTAAATCGCTGGATCAGTGCTGCGCACTGAAGCGGGAGCAAGCTCCCTCGCCACGGGGAAATGTGTACGAATCTTAGATTTATCTGGAACAATCCAACGGTTTTTTGAGAACATCTGGTTCCGCGCCGTGACTGTAGTGCTTTAGTCGGTCGCGGAACGACGCAATTAGTCTGATTTTCACAACCGTAACTGATCATGTAGTATGCCGCAGCGGGCACTACATAACCGCAATGCCTAATGTTGCACCGATGTCTGCCCAGGCCAGTCGCATCCCTGAAAGCCCCGTCAGCAAGGCTTAACCCAGCCGCCAGCAATGGCATGTACTGGTCCAGGGGTTTGTGGTTTAAATGTCCCGAGGCTTCATTGTCCAAATCGAAGAGCTGAAAAGCGCAATAGCTGAGCAGAGTGAGGCAAGCAATGACTGAACACGTTCAAGTCGGTGGCCTGCAGGTCGCCAAAGTCCTGTTCGACTTCGTGAATAACGAAGCCATTCCCGGAACCGGCCTCACCGCCGACGCATTCTGGGCCGGCGCCGACAAGGTCATCCACGACCTGGCGCCGAAGAACAAAGCCCTACTCGCCAAACGCGACGATTTCCAGGCGCAGATCGATGCCTGGCACCAGGCTCGTGCCGGCCAGGCCCACGACGCCGTGGCTTACAAAGCCTTCCTGCAAGACATTGGTTACCTGCTGCCAGAAGCGGCGGATTTCCAGGCCACGACCCAGAATGTCGATGACGAAATTGCCCGCATGGCCGGCCCGCAGTTGGTGGTGCCGGTGATGAACGCCCGTTTCGCCCTCAACGCCTCGAATGCCCGCTGGGGTTCGCTGTACGACGCGCTGTACGGCACCGATGCGATCAGCGAAGCCGATGGCGCGGAGAAAGGCAAAGGCTACAACAAGGTCCGCGGCGACAAGGTCATCGCCTTCGCCCGGGCCTTTCTCGACGAAGCAGCCCCGTTGGCGGCCGGCTCCCACGTCGATTCCATTGCCTACAAGATCGTCGACGGCAAGCTCGTCGTGACGCTCAAGGGCGGCAGCAACAGCGGCCTGCGCGACGATGCCCAACTGATCGGTTTCCAAGGCGATACGTCGGCGCCGAGTGCAGTGCTGCTCAAGCACAACGGCCTGCACTTCGAAATCCAGATCGACGCCAGCACTCCGGTCGGGCAGACAGACGCCGCCGGCGTCAAAGACATTCTGATGGAAGCCGCGCTGACCACCATCATGGATTGCGAAGACTCGGTCGCCGCCGTCGATGCCGATGACAAGGTGGTGATCTACCGTAACTGGCTCGGCCTGATGAAAGGCGATCTGTCGGAAGAAGTCGCCAAGGGCGGCCAGACGTTTACCCGGACCATGAACCCTGACCGCGTCTACACCGCCGCGGACGGGTCGAGCGTGACACTGCACGGCCGTTCGCTTTTGTTCGTGCGCAACGTCGGTCACCTGATGACCATTGACGCGATCCTGGACAAGGACGGCAATGAAGTGCCGGAAGGCATCCTCGACGGGCTGATCACCAGCCTGGCGGCGATCCACAGCCTCAACGGCAACACCTCGCGCCGCAACAGCCGCACCGGCTCGGTGTACATCGTCAAGCCGAAGATGCACGGTCCGGAAGAGGCGGCGTTCACCAACGAGTTGTTCGGCCGCGTCGAAGACGTGCTGAACCTGCCGCGCAACACCCTCAAGGTCGGGATCATGGACGAGGAGCGCCGTACCACGGTCAACCTCAAGGCGTGTATCAAGGCGGCCAGCGAGCGCGTGGTGTTCATCAACACCGGCTTCCTTGACCGCACCGGCGACGAAATCCACACCTCCATGGAAGCCGGCCCGATGGTGCGCAAGGCCGACATGAAGGCCGAGAAGTGGATCGCCGCCTATGAAAACTGGAACGTCGACATCGGTTTGAGCACCGGTCTGCAAGGTCGTGCGCAAATCGGCAAGGGCATGTGGGCCATGCCTGACCTGATGGCAGCCATGCTGGAGCAGAAAATCGCTCACCCAATGGCCGGCGCCAACACCGCGTGGGTACCATCGCCGACCGCTGCCGCCCTGCACGCGTTGCATTATCACAAGGTCGACGTGTTCGCCCGCCAAGCCGAGCTGGCCAAGCGCGCTCGCGCTTCGGTGGACGACATCCTGACCATCCCGCTGGCCGTCAACCCGAGCTGGACGCCGGAGCAGATCAAGAACGAACTGGACAACAACGCCCAGGGCATTCTTGGCTACGTGGTGCGCTGGATCGACCAGGGCGTGGGCTGCTCCAAGGTGCCGGACATCAATGACATCGGCCTGATGGAAGACCGTGCGACGCTGCGGATTTCCAGCCAGCACATCGCCAACTGGCTGCGCCACGGCATCGTCACGCAGGAGCAGGTGATGGAAAGCCTCAAGCGCATGGCGCCGGTGGTCGACCGCCAGAACGCCAGCGACCCGCTGTATCGCCCGCTGGCGCCAGACTTCGACAGCAACATCGCCTTCCAGGCGGCGGTCGAACTGGTGATCGAAGGGACCAGGCAACCAAATGGCTATACCGAGCCGGTGCTGCACCGTAGTCGTCGCGAGTTCAAGGCAGCCAATGGGTTGTGATTGAGCGGTAACACGCGGCAAATAAAAAAGCCCTGATCGAAAGATCAGGGCTTTTTCATGCGGGCTGTTCAGTCCCGAAAGTTTGCAACAGTTTCAGGCCTGGACAGGCTTCTGTGGCGAGGGAGCTTGCTCCCGCTGGGCTGCAAAGCAGCCCCTCTTTTCAGATTTCGAACTTCATCGGCAAACTTGCGACTGCTGCGCAGTCGAGCGGGAGCAAGCTCCCTCGCCACAAAAGCTCTCAATCACTAAAGCAATCGGGTCAATTGAACAGACGGTGGCTAGAGATCCATCCCCAACTCATGCTTGACCAGCCCCAGCAGCTTGTCGGTGTCGATCGGCTTTAACAGGAAATCCACCACACTCAGATGCATCGCCTCGATGGCGTCCTTCACGTCGGCATCGCCCGACACAATGATGATCGGCAGCGCCGCCCGCTCCGACTCGCGTACCAGGCGCACCAGTTCCAGGCCATCGACATTGCCCATGCGCAGGTCCGTGATCAGCAGGCCGATGGCGGGCTTGGTTTCCAGCATCCTGAGTGCGGTTTCGCCACTGGCGGCGGTCATGCAGCGTATGCCATCCAATGCCAGGATTTCCGACAGCAGCTCACGGGCGTCCTTGTCGTCATCGACAATCAGGACTCGCTGCGGCGGCAGGTCGGGTTCCAGCATGACGGCACTCAGCGCCTCGCGCTCGGCGTCACTCAAAATATCGTGGTCGGACATGATGCTCTCTACGTTCTCGAATCGATCCCCTGGCACAGTGGTCAGACATCGTTCTGCGGCGCTTCAATGTGCACTTCGTCGGATTTTTTTCCAAGTACATTCCTTGAAGAATTTTTCGACGCAAGGCGTGGGAGTTTTCCTTGGTTTCGCTCCCATTGCCGCGACCTAGACTTACGTCCAATGGGCACCCCGCGCTCAGGGGCCGACCATGGGGGAACAGATCCGACCACAACAATTCGAAAAAGACTGCGTAATGGTTATGAAAAAAGCGGACGCCTTCATCCAGGCAGGGAAAACCGCGGTGTTGCAGAACATCCAGGGTACGTTGCAGTTTCTTCAGCGTTTCCCCCCGTTCAACCAGATGGAAAACGCCCACCTGGCCTACCTGGTCGAACAATGCCTGCTGCGTTTTTATGCCCCGGGCGAAACCATTATCAAGCCGGCCGACGGTCCGGTTGAGCACTTCTACATCGTCAAGCAAGGCCGGGTAGTGGGCGAGCGACCGCACTCGGCGAAGGGCGGCACCGAGACCACCTTCGAGATCACCACCGGCGAGTGCTTCCCCCTCGCGGCCCTGTTGGGTGAGCGAGCGACCCGCACCGAGCACCGGGCCGGCGAGGACACTTTCTGCCTGCAGTTGAACAAACTGGCCTTCATCAAGCTGTTCGCCCTGTCCGGCCCGTTTCGCGATTTCGCCTTGCGCGGCGTCAGCAGCCTGCTCGATCAGGTCAACCAGCAAGTACAGCAGAAATCCGCGCAGACCCTGGGCACGCAATATTCCCTCAATACCCGCCTGGGCGAGCTGGCAATGCGTCACCCGGTCAGTTGCAGCCCCGAAACGCCGTTGCGCGAAGCCGTCAAGCTGATGCATGAGCAGCAAGTCGGCAGCATCGTGGTGGTGAACGAACACAAGGCGCCGGTCGGGATTTTCACCCTGCGCGATCTGCGTCAGGTCGTGGCCGACGGTACCGGGGATTTTTCCGGGGCGATCGCCATGCACATGACCCAGGCACCGTTTTTCCTGTCGCCTGACCACAGCGCCTTCGATGCGGCCATCGCCATGACCGAGCGCCACATTGCCCACGTCTGCCTGGTCAAGGACCAGCGCTTGTGCGGCGTGGTCTCGGAGCGGGACCTGTTTTCCCTGCAGCGCGTCGACCTGGTGCACCTGGCCCGGACGATCCGCAACGCCCCCAGGATCGAGAACCTGGTGACCTTGCGCGGCGAAATCGGTCAACTGGTGGAGCGCATGCTGGCCCATGGCGCGTCGTCGACCCAGATCACCCACATCATCACCCTGCTCAACGACCACACCGTATGCCGGGTCATCGAGCTGACCCTGGCCGAGAAGGGCGACCCGGGCGTTGCGTTCAGCTGGCTGTGCTTTGGCAGCGAAGGCCGCCGCGAACAGACCCTGCACACCGACCAGGACAACGGCATCCTGTTCGAAGCCCGGGACGCTGCCCATGCGGCGCAGATCCGTGGCCTGCTGCTGCCCATCGCCCAGCAGATCAACCAGAGCCTGGCCTTGTGCGGCTTCACGTTGTGCAAGGGCAACATCATGGCCGGCAACCCCGAGTTGTGCCTGTCCCGCGCCGAATGGGCACGCCGCTTCGCGGCCTTTGTCCGTGAGGCCACCCCGGAGAACCTGCTGGGTTCGAGCATCTATTTCGATTTGCGGGTGGTGTGGGGCGACGAGCAAGGCTGCGAGCAGTTGCGCCGGCAGATCCTCGATCAGGTGGCCGACAATCGCCTGTTCCAACGCATGCTGGCCGAGAACGCGCTTCGCCATCGCCCGCCCGTTGGCCGCTTCAGGGATTTTGTGTTGAGCCGCAAAAACGGCGAGAAGGCGACGCTCGACCTCAAAGTACAAGGCCTGACCCCCTTCGTCGACGGCGCCCGCCTGCTGGCGCTGGCCAACGGCATCGAGGCCAACAATACTCTGGAGCGCTTGCGGCAACTGGTCGTCAAGGAGGTGATCGAGCCGCTGGACGGCGCGGCTTATGAAGAGGCCTATCACTTTATCCAGCAGACGCGCATGCAACAGCATCAGTTGCAAACGCGGGAGAACCAGCCCTACTCCAACCGCGTCGACCCGGACAGCCTCAACCACTTGGACCGGCGCATCCTGCGTGAGTCCCTGCGCCAGGCCCAACGCCTGCAGAGCAGCCTGACCGTGAGGTACCAACTGTGAGTCTGTTTTCCTGGTTGCGCCCGGTCCAGCCGATGCTCTCGGACGCATTGCAGCAGCGCCTGAACGATCTGCCCGCCGCCGCGCCATTGACGGAGCGCAGCCTGCGGGAACAACGGTGGGTGGTGGTCGACCTGGAAACCACCGGCCTCAACCTGAACAAGGATCAGGTGCTGTCCATCGGTGCGGTCGTCATTGAAGACGGCGCCATCGACTTCAGCCAGCAGTTCGAGCGAACCTTGCAATGCGACCAGCAGAAGCTTGGGCCAAGCGTACTGATCCATGGCCTGGCACCCAGTGCCATCGCCGCCGGCAGCGACCCGGCCGAAGCGCTGGTGGCATTCATGGAGTTCGTCGGCGACAGCCCATTGCTGGCGTTCCATGCGCCGTTCGATTCGCACATGCTCGGACGCGCCATGAAAGATTATCTGGGCTGCCGGCTGCTGCATCCGTTCCTGGACGTGGCCGACCTGGCCCCGATGCTTTGCCCGCAAGCCAATCTGCGCAAGTCAGGCCTGGACGAGTGGATTGACTGGTTCAAGCTGCAAGTCTTCGAGCGCCACAACGCCAGCGCCGACGCCCTCGCCACCGCGGAACTGGCGCTGATCCTGTTCAGCCGCGCCCGCCAGCAGGACATCCACAGCGCGCTCGACCTGCAACAGCGCCTGGGGCAATGGAAACGGAGGCAGCAGGCGCCTTCGCTTTAATTGAAACAGCAAGGCTTTTGTGGGAGCGAGCCTGCTCGCGAAGGCAGTTTGTCAGCCGGCATCAATGTATTGGATGGACCGCTTTCGCGAGCAGGCTCGCTCCCACAGGAGTGCACAGTTTTATCCCGACCAGCGCCAATTGCTTTCCCGCCCCCGCCTCTGCCACAATCGCGAACAATTCTCGTTACTTAATGCGTCGGTGATGCTCCGTGTCGTCAGTTCCTACTCCTAACGGTGATCTGGTTGGTGCGTTGTACCGCGACCATCGCGGCTGGCTATTGGCATGGCTACAGCGCAACGTGGCGTGCCCACAGCGGGCGGAAGACTTGAGCCAGGACACTTTCGTGCGGCTGCTGGGGCGTGACGGGTTGCAGCCACCGCGCGAGCCCCGGGCGTTTCTGCTGGCGATCGCCAAAGGCCTGCTGTTTGATTATTTCCGCAGGGCCGCGCTGGAGCAGGCTTACCTGACCGAACTGATGCTGATTCCCGAGGCTGAGCAACCTTCGGTAGAGGAGCAGCAGATGATCCTCGAAGACCTCAGGAACATCGACCGTCTGCTTGGCAAACTGTCGAGCAAGGCGCGTGCGGCCTTCCTCTATAACCGCCTCGACGGCCTCGGCCATGCTGAAATTGCCGAGCGCCTGGGGGTTTCGGTGCCGCGGGTGCGCCAATACCTGGCCCAAGGCGTGCGGCAGTGCTACATCGCCCTTTACGGTGAGCCGACATGACCCTGGCCTCTTCCAAGCCAGTCTCGGCGCGGGTGTTGGACGCGGCCATCGCCTGGCAATTGTCCCTGGACTCAGGCAATGGCAGCCCTCAGGAGCGTGAAGCCTTCGCTCAATGGCACGCCGCCGATGAGGAGCATGCACGCGCCTGGCAACAGCTGGGCATGCTCGACCAGCGTTTCAGCGCCGCCAGCGGCCCGGCGCGTGCGGCGCTGCTGCAATCGCGGGTCAGCATCCGGCGGCGGGTACGCAAGATCGGCAGCGGCCTGGCCAGTGTCGTCGCGGTCATCGGCCTGGCGCTGTTCGCTGGCGAGCGTTACCTGCCGCTGGATTATTGGCTGGCCGACCAGCGCACCGCCACCGGTGAACAGCGCACGTTGCGCCTGGCCGACGGCACGCTGATCAACCTCAACACTCACAGCGCGCTGGATGTGCGTTTCGACGACAAGCAGCGGCGCGTCATCCTGCAGGAAGGCGAGATCCTGGTGGAAACCGGCCACAACGATCCGCGCCCGTTCATCGTCGAGACTCGCGAGGGCAGCATGCGCGCCTTGGGCACGCGCTTTCTGGTCAGGCTCGAAGACGAAGGTACACGCCTGAGTGTGTTGAAATCCGCAGTGGCCGCGCATCCGCAAGCGACCGCTGAGGAGCAGATTCTTCGCGAAGGCCAGCAGGTGCTGATGCGCCGCGACGGCCTCGGTCCAACCTTGGCCCTGAGCCCCGGCGCCGATGCCTGGACTCGCGGCATGCTGGTGGTGGACAACGCGCGACTCGAAGACCTGGTCCGTGAGTTGGCGCGCTATCGGCGCGGCTACCTCGGCGTCGAGCCCAAGGTGGCGGACCTGCGCATTACCGGCAGTTTCCCGCTGCATGACACCAACCTGGCGTTGACCGCTTTGCTGCCGACCTTGCCGGTGCAGGTCGAGCATCACACGCGTTGGTGGGTGGTGGTGGCGCCGCGGGTCGAGGCCAAGCGCTAGAGAATGTTGCGTCTCTGAGGAGGCCTTCGCGAGCAGGCTCGCTCCCACCAGGCAATGCGAACCCCTGTGGGAGCGAGCCTGCTCGCGAAGAGGCCAGTTGCATCACCATCAAACCGCTCGCAATCTGAATCTAAATTATTTTCATCCACCCCTATCACTTTTCGGTTTTCATCCGGCACACAGGCAATTGAGAAATATTTCCATTCAGGAGCCGCCGTATGTCCCGCCCGCTAGACACCCTGTTGCGTCCCAGCCTGTTGGCCGTCGCCATCGCCTTCGCCACCCCGCTGGCCAGCGGTCCGCTGCTGGCCGCCGAGCAGGCGTCCAGCGTGCGCGCCTACAACCTGCCCGCCGCGCCATTGGCCAGCACCCTGAACCAGATCGCCAGCCAGGCCGGCCTTGCCCTGAGCCTGAACCCGGCGCTGGCTTCGGGTAAAACCTCGGCGCCGGTCCAAGGCCAGTTCGACGCCACCGGTGCGCTGCGTGAAGCCTTGCGCGGCACCGGCCTGCAACTGGAACAAAGCAGCGCCGGCACCTACAGCCTGGTGGCCGTGCCGGAGGGTGTCATGGTGCTGCCGGAAACCAGCGTGATCGGCGCCGGCGTCAGCGAAACCGCCTGGGGCCCGACCGAAGGCTATGCGGTCACCCGCACCGCCGCCGGCACCAAGACCGACACGCCGATCGTCGAACTGCCGCGCTCGGTCTCGGTGGTCACGCGCCAGCAGATGGACGACCGCTCCGTGCTCAACCTCAACGATGCCCTGCGCTACACCGCCGGCGTGCAGAGCAGCGGCTACGGTTCGGATTCGCGCAATGACTGGCTGCTGGTGCGCGGCTTCGTACCGACCCAGTTCCTCGATGGCCTGCCGTTGCCCAAGGGCAACTACATCACACCGAAGATCGAGCCGTGGAACCTTGAGCGCATCGCCGTGCTTCGAGGCCCGGCGTCGTCGGTCTACGGCCAGACGCCACCCGGCGGCATGCTCGACATGGTCAGTCGTCGCCCGCAAGCCGAGAGCAGCAATGAAGTGGAGTTGCAGGCCGGCAGCCACGAGCACAAGCAGATCAACTTCGACAGCACCGGCAAGGTCGACGACGAAGGCCAGTTCCTCTACCGGCTCAGCGGTACCGTGCGCGACAGTAACTCCCAGATCGATCACATCCCCGACAAGCGCTACAACATCGCCCCGAGCCTGACCTGGAACATCAACGACGACACCCGCCTGACATTCCTCTCGCAATACACCCGCGATGACACCGGCATCACCGGGCAATTCCTGCCCCTGCAAGGCACCAAGCTGTCGTCGCCGGCGGGCAAGATTTCCCATCACAAGAACCTCGGTGATCCAGATTGGGAATTCTACGACCGCACCTACTACGCGCTCGGTTATGCCTTTGAACACCGCCTGAACGACACCTGGCAGTTCCGCCAGAACCTGCGCTACACCAAGAGCGACCTGGAAACCCAGGGCATCTCCGCCGGTGGCCAATTCTGGCCAGATGGCCCGGACCAATCGGTGGACGCCGACGGCAACGTCAAGCGCAGCGCCAGCGTGATCGACGAAGACATCAGCCAGTTCGCCGTGGACAACAACTTCCAGGCCGATTTCCAGACGGGTGATCTGAGCCACACCTTGTTGCTGGGCCTGGATCACCAGCGCTCGAACAGCAATTCGCGTTGGGATTGGGGTTCGACTGGCGTGCCGACCAGCAATATCAACAACCCGACCTACGGACAGGATTTTTCCAACGTCCAGTACTTCACGATGTATGACTACAACCAGAAGACCAACCAGACCGGCCTGTACTTCCAGGACCAGATTGCCCTGGACAAGTGGCGCCTGACCCTTGGTGGTCGTGAAGACTGGATTCACACCGGAACCGTGTTCCACAACCAGAACAATGTCACCAACACCCAGCGCGACAAGAAATTCAGCGGCAACGCAGCGTTGAGCTACGTCTTCGATAACGGTGTGACGCCCTACGTTTCCTTCGCCCAGTCGTTCCAGGCGGCGGCGGGTTCAACCGTCAACAGCACCGAAGCCTTCAAGCCGACGGAAGGCGAACAGTACGAGGCGGGGATCAAGTACCAGCCACCCGGCACCAAGACTTTGTTGACGGCTGCGGTGTTCGACCTGACCCAGAAAAACAACTCCGTCACCGAAAACAACGTCACCCGCCAGGTCGGTGAAGTCCAGGTGCGCGGCCTTGAGCTGGAAGCCTCGGGCGACGTTACCGACAACCTGAAGCTGGTCGGTTCCTACACCTACAACGACAGCGAAATCACCAAGGGCACCGCGGCCGAAGAAGGCAAGCGCATGGCCCAGGTTCCGCGTAACCAGGCCACCGCATGGGCCGACTACACCTGGCACAACGGCCCGCTGGACGGGTTCGGCGTGGGCGCCGGCGTGCGTTATGTCGGCGACACCTACGGCAACACCACCAACACCGATTGGGGGCATGTTGGCTCCTATACCGTGTATGACGCCTCGGCCCATTACGACCTGGGCCGTTTGAACAAGACCCTCAAGGGCGTCACCGTGGCGGTGGACGCGAAAAACATCTTCAACAAGGAATACCTGTCCACCTGTGACGGCTTCTATTGCTACTACGGAGACCAACGCAACGTCGTCGCCAGCGTGAATTACAAATGGTAAACGGTTAGCATTTGCAAAACCTATTTGAGAGTGCTCGGTTGGCAATGCTGTTCATGTAAGGAAAACCGTGGCGAGGGAGCTTGCTCCCGCTGGGCTGCGTAGCGGCCCCAAAAGCTTGGGATCGCTGCGCAATCCAGCGGGAGCAAGCTCCCTCGCCACAATGGCTCTCCCCAAAAGAACAGCGTTATCCCCCAAGGTGCCCTTTTGCATTCGGATCGATCATGAAAAGCAAAACCATTCGCCGCTGGTCCTTTGTCCACACCTGGAGCAGCCTGATCTGTACGGTGTTCCTACTGATGCTGGCAATCACCGGGCTGCCGCTGATTTTCCATCATGAAATCGAACATCTGTTGGGCGATGCCCCGGAACTGCGGGAAATGCCGGCCGGCACGCCGCCGTTGGATCTTCAACAACTGGTGGAAAAAGCCAAGGCTCATCGTCCGGGTGAAGTGGTCCAGTATTTCGGCTGGGACGAAGACGACCCCAACGGCGTGATCACCATCATGGCGCCGACACCGGGCACCGAACCCAATTCATCCCATACCTTCATGCTCGACGCGCGCACCGGCGAAGCCCTGGAAATGCCTTCGGCCAACGGTGGTTTCATGATGATCATGCTGCGCCTGCACGTGGACATGTTCGCCGGGCTGCCGGGCAAGTTGCTGCTGGCGTTCATGGGGTTTCTGTTCGTGATTGCCATCGTCTCCGGCGTGGTGCTGTACTTGCCGTTCATGCGGCGCTTGAACTTCGGCACGGTGCGCCAGGACAAATCCACCCGCCTGCGCTGGCTCGACCTGCACAACCTGATCGGCGTCGTCACCCTGGTCTGGGCGCTGACCGTGGGCGTGACCGGCGTGATTGCCGCCTGCGCCGACCTGATCATCGCCGCGTGGCGCAACGACAGCCTCAGCGCGATGGTCGAGCCGTACCGCAACGCCCCGCCATTGACGCAACTGGCGCCGGCGACCCGCCTGCTCGACATTGCCAAGGAAGTCGCGCCGGGCATGGAACCCAGCTTCATCGCCTTCCCCGGCACGCTGTTTTCCAGCGAGCATCACTACAGCGTGTTCATGAAGGGCGACACCCACCTGACCTCGCACCTGCTCACTCCGGTATTGATCGACGCCAGCACCCTGGACGTCACCGCCGTGGCCGAGCGGCCGTGGTACATGGACGTGATGAGCCTGTCCCTGCCGCTGCACTTCGGCGACTACGGTGGCCGGCCAATGCAGATTTTCTGGGCAACCCTGGATGTGCTGACCATCATCGTCCTGGGCAGTGGCGTTTATCTTTGGGTGGTGCGACGGAAAGCCGCCAAGCGCGCGACTGTCGGCACGGAGGTAACCTCGTGAGGCCCCGGCAGTCGAATTTCTGGAAGGTGTTTGGTATTCCCGTAGTGATCGGCGCATTGAGCGCGGCGGGGCTGTTCAGCGCATTGCTCGGTGACGGCGCCTGGGATGCGCTGAGCTGGGTTGGATTGGGAATCCCGACCCTGCTTGGGGCCTGGGGCTTGATCAAACGCGGATAACCCCAGCGCGGCAAAGAACCTGTGGGAGCGAGCCTGCTCGCGAAGGCGGTAAGTCAGTTACATTCATGCTGACTGACACTCTGCTTTCGCGAGCAGGCTCGCTCCCACATTCGTTGCTCGCCAGCAGACCCGCAACTGTCTAGGCTAACCCAGCCCGCCCAATCGAGGATGTTCTGCATGTCCACCCCCAGCATGACCCTGTTCCACAACCCCGCTTCGCCCTTCGTCCGCAAGGTCCTGGTGCTGCTCCACGAAACCGGCCAGCAGGATCGCGTCGCCTTGCAGCTCAGCCAACTCACGCCGGTCAAGCCGGACCTGGCGCTGATCGGCGACAACCCGTTGAGCAAGATCCCGGCCCTGCGCCTGGCCAACGGGACGGTGATCCACGACAGCCGCGTCATCCTCGACTACCTCGACCACCAACACGTCGGCAACCCGCTGATCCCGCGCGAGGGCGCCGCGCGCTGGCGGCGCCTGACCCTGGCCTCCATGGCCGACGGGATCATGGACGCGGCGGTGATGATCCGCTACGAGACCGCCCTGCGTCCTGTGGAAAAACACTGGGACGAATGGCTCGATGCGCAGCGGGACAAGATTCGTCGCGCCCTCGCCACGCTCGAATCTGAGGCGATTGCCGAACTGGCCAGCCATTTCGACGTCGCGTCCATCAGCGTGGCCTGCGCCCTGGGTTACCTGGACCTGCGCCATGCCGACCTGGAATGGCGCGAGAACAATCCGCAGCTGGCGACGTGGTTTTCCGAGGTCAGTTTGCGGCCTTCGATGGTCGAGACGGTGCCCAGGGTCTAAAACTGCCTTGGCTCCACCGGCGGCCTCTTCGTCGGAACGCCGCCCGGAGCAGGCTCGCTCCCACATTTGAGTGTGTTGCTCTCTTGTGGGAGCGAGCCTGCTCGCGAAGGCCGCGCACCGGATCCAAAGGAAACAACCCGACAATTCGCATCACCAGCATTTCCCCCACCCGCTGGTCCTCCCGCAACCCCAACGACCGGCTCATTTCACCTCTCCCAGATCAAAACTCATCGCAGCCGCCGGCTTCGCGCCCACCCCGTACCAATCCAGCTTGCGGGTCAGCACCATGAACACACCCAGCAGGCCGAACAGCAGCAACGAACCCATCAACAGCGCGTAGTCTTCGGCGCTCAACAGGCCGTAAAGCAGTCCGTACAACCCCGCCAACCCCGCTGAAAATCCCAGGCCGTGGCTCACGCTGCGCAGCACATGGCAGACGTAGAAGCCAATCAGCACCACGCAGGCACTGGCCGATACCAGGTACGCCAGGGTGAAGCCGATGTGCTCCGACAGCGACAACAGCAGCAGGTAGAAGAACGCCAGCGCCACGCCGACCAATGCGTACTGGACCGGGTGCACCGCGAGGCTCTTGAGCACTTCGAAGAGGAAGAACCCGGCGAAGGTCAGCGCGATGAACAGCAGCGCATATTTGATCGCCCGGTCGCTCTTCAGGTACTGGTCCACCGGATCGACGAAACTTACACCGAACGCACGACTGCGGAACGCTTCGCAACCATCGCTGGGATCGCAGGCTTGCAGCGTTTCCAAAAGGTTGGTGGAGAAAAACGAGGTCTGCCAGTCGGCATTGAAGCCCTGTTCATTGATCTCGCGATTGACCGGCAGGTAATTGCCGATGAAGCTCGGGTGCGGCCAATCGGCGGACAGGTGCACCTTGGTGGACTTGCCCACCGGCAGGATCTGCAGCTCGCCGGTGCCTTGCAGGCGCAGGTCGAAGCCGAAGGTCAGTTCGGGGCTGCCCTGGGCGGTGATCATCGGCAACGGCACATGTACGCCCTGCCCCAGCCAGCCAAGCCGCGAACCGGGAAGGAAATCGACCGTCTGCTGGTTCAGCGTCAGGGTCAATGCATTCTCGATGCCACGAATATCGCTGATGCCGACGCTCAGGTACGGCTCGTCAAAGCGGTAGTCGGCGAAATCCTTCGGCGCGACGCCATAACGTTCCGGCACCTTGAAGCGGCCATCGATCCGGTTGTCGGCATGAAACAAGCGCGCTTCGTAGATGCCCCGGGCACGTGTTTCGGTGCGGATCTGGCCGTCGAGCTCGAATTGCTCCGGGAGGAAATACAACTCGCCCGTTTGCTCGACGGTTTCGAGGAAGCGCACGCCGGTCTTCTCGTTGGTATTCCAGACCTTCACGTCCTTGCGAAACGGCACCACGATCATCGGGCCGATCAACTGCTGGCTGTGGCTGGAACTGCGGGCGATGTCCTGCAACACCCCATCGCGCAGCTCCTGGCGCTCATCGATAAGGCCGTTGATCATCAACAGCGGGATCATCAGCAAGAGAATCAAGAGGGCAATCATGCCCAGTTTTATGGCGAGGCTGCGGTTCATGTGGGGCTCTCCCTGTTCGAATGGGGAAGAGTCTGGCGCGGCTGTGTGGGCGGTTTATGAGGGGAATGTGGAGATTGTGTGGAGACAGGCCCGACGGCAACTGAACTGTGGGAGCGAGCCTGCTCGCGATAGCGGACTGTCTGGGCGATGATGTTGGATGTGCCACTGTCTTCGCGAGCAGGCTCGCTCCCACATAGGAGTGCTTTTTCAAATGGATTTTGTGGTGTCAGGGCAACCGCAGCACCACTTCCACCCCACCCTCGACATTACCGATGCCAAATTCCCCCCCATGCAACTGCACCACTTCCTCGACGAAGTTGAGCCCCAGGCCTGTGCTCTTGCGCCCGGTGCCAGGGCGCGGCAAGGAATAAAACCGCTCGCTCAGGCGCGGTAGTGCGTAGTCGGGAATCGGCTCGGCCTGGTTGAAAAGACGGATCTCGACGCGGCTGCCCAGGCGCTCGGCTCTGATGCGCAACAAGCCTTCGACAGGGGTGAAGTCCAAGGCATTTTCCAGCAAGTTGCCCAGAGCCTGGCGCAACAGGAAGGCCTCCCCGGTCAGCGTCAGATCAGCGGCGATGTATCGCTCTATGCGCAATTGACGGCTTTCGATCCAGCCGCCGCGAGCCTCCAGCAATTCATCGACCAACGCCGCCAACGGCACCGCGACAATATCCTCCAACCCCTGGCGCTGCTCGACCTGCGCCAGGTTGAGCAGGCGCTCGATCAATTGCTGCATGCGCACGCTTTCGCTGTCGATGTTGCTGACAAAGCGCTGGTGCTGGGCGGCGGGCATGTCGCTCTGCAGCAGCTCGGCGGCGCCGCGAATCGCGGCCAGCGGACTCTTCAGTTCATGAGTCAAGGTGTGCACATAACGCTCGACGTAGGCCTTGCCTTCGAGCTGGGTGCGCATGTGTTCGACGGCGCCCGCCAGTTGCTCGAATTCGCCACCGCGATAATGCGGCACTTCCACCCGCCGCCCCTGGCTGACCGCCTGGGCATAACGAGTCAACCGACGCAAAGCCGCGCTGAGCCACCAGGACAGCAAGGCGCCCAGCAACAGGCCCAGGCCGATCAACCCGGCACCGTACGCCAGCAAGCGCCGCTCCGTGCGGTCGATATAAGGTTGCAACGAGCTGTTGGGCTTGGCCACCGTGACCACGCCGATGATTCTTCCGTTCTCGCGGATCGGTGCCCCGACATGCATCACCGACGACGCCGGATCGTCCGGATCGTTGCGGGTCGAACGAGCGCCGTAATGGCCGCGCAGGGTCAGGTAGACGTCATTCCACCGCGAATAATCCTGGCCCACCGCCACGCCACTGGAATCGAGCACGACGATGCCATTGGCATCCGTGACGTAGATGCGATGGTTGACCTGGTTCTTTGGCAATCCCCAGATCGTCGCCGCCGGCTGGCGTTCGCCATAGGACCTTAGCAATTGCGGCCAGCGGTTCTGGCTGAGCGTCCCGGCCTTGAAATCGTCCCGCAGGATCTCGGCCATCAGGTTGGCCGTGTCCACCAGGGTTTCCTCGGTGGACTGGCGCACACCGGGACGGATCTCCTCCATCACCGTGTTGAGCACGAAATACCCGGCCAAGCCGATGAACAGCACGTAGGCCAGGAAAATCCGGATACCCAGCGACATCAGCTGTGGCCCGGGCTGTAGCTGTAGCCAAGGCCCCGGTGGGTCTGGATCGGTTCGGCCTCGGCCCTGACCAGACGCAACTTGGCGCGCAGGCTCTTGATGTGGCTGTCGATGCTGCGCTCGTAGCCGGCATCGCTGGCCACGCCCAGGGCGTCGAGCAACTGCTCGCGACTGAAGACCCGCTCAGGCTGCTCCAGCAGGCAGTTCAACAGGCGAAACTCATGACGAGTGAGGTTCAACGGCTTGCCGCGATAGCTGATCTGCACGCGCTCGCTGTCCACCTGGAACAACGCCGAACCTGCTTCCGCGAAGGGCCGCGGCGCCACGCGTTTGAGAATCGCGCGAACCCTGGCGGCAACTTCGCGAGGGCTGAAGGGCTTGACCACGTAATCATCAGCGCCAATCTCAAGGCCCACCACCCGGTCGATCTCGCCATCCCGAGCCGTAAGAAAAATTACCGGAACGTCGCTGAAACGTCTGAGATTCTTGCACGTCTCGAAACCGCTGATATCCGGCAGGCCCACGTCGAGAATAATCAGGTCCGCCGGAGTCTTCTGCTGATGCTCCAGGGCCGCGGCTCCCAGGCTCAACCAGGTGGTGTCGAAGCCCTCGCCCTGCAGTGCAAACACCAGCGTATCAGCGATGGCGGCTTCGTCTTCGACAATCAGAATATGAGGCATGGCGACCGGGCCCGACAGTAAAGTTGCCGGAACGGTGCCCCAAGCCTCGGGGCACGTCAATCGGGGAAATCAACAGTCCGGTTTATCCGCCGTAAACCGCCGCGCCGGGTTCACCGCCGCGTCGAACTCACGCAAGGCCTTGGCACCGATCAGCAACGGGTAGTTGAAACTGCTGCGGTCGGTCAGGTTGACCTCGACGGTGCGCTTGACGTTACCCAGGCACATTTCCAGCTCCACCACCGGTCGCTTGCTGGGGGCGACCTTTTCGTCGTCGTCCTCGTCCTCTTCGGAACGGGTCTTGATCTTGCTGATGCGGGCGATCTTGTGTTCGTAGATCTTGTTGCTCGCGTCCTTGGTCGCCAGGCGGAAACGTACCCAGTCATCGCCGTCACGGGTGAACGTCTCGATGTCCTTGGCCGACAGCGAGGCGGTCAATGCGCCGGTGTCCATCTTGGCCTTGAGCACTTCGCCACCGATTTCCGGCAGCGCGATGTATTCGTAGCGCCCATAGAGGGTCGGTTCGGCGGCGAGCACGGGGAGGGCCACCAGGGAAAGCAGGGCTAAAACGGATTTCATGTAAGGGGCTTCCGTTGTGGGAGTGGGATTTTAGACAGTGGCCGATGAATTCGTTCGGTAAAACGCACCGTGGCGCCCTCGCCACAAAAGCAGATTCAGCCTATACAAGTCCAAGTGAAACTTTCGTCCAGGCCGATTTGGCCTGCCGCTCGAAGCTGCTTATGATGGCCCGCCCAACCCGTTTGCAAGAGTCATCTATGCGCCGCCTGCTCACCGGCTGTTTCGTCACCCTGCTGCTATTGCTCAATACCCTGGTGCTGTTCGGGCCACTGATGGTGTTCGCATTGTTCAAACTGGTCCTGCCCGGGCGTCTTCGCGACTACGCCTCGTGGGCGGTGATGTGGATTGCCGAGACCTGGGCCGAGATCGACAAACTGATTTTCGCCTCGTGCATCCCCACCCGATGGGACATTCGCGGCGGTGAAGGCCTGCGCAGCGACACCTCGTACCTGGTGATCAGCAATCACCAGTCATGGGTGGATATCCCCGCCCTGGTCCAGACCCTCAACCGACGCACGCCGTTCTTCAAATTCTTTCTCAAGAAAGAGCTGATCTGGGTGCCGTTCCTGGGGCTGGCGTGGTGGGCATTGGATTACCCTTTCATGAAGCGCTATACCAAGGCGTTCCTGGCGAAGAATCCGGAGCTGGCCGGCAAGGATCTGGAAATCACCAAGGCCGCCTGCGAGCTGTTCAAGCGTCAGCCAGTCACCGTGGTGAATTATCTCGAAGGCACGCGCTTCACCGCCGCCAAAAGCCAACAGCAGCAATCGCCCTTCAGTCATCTGCTCAAGCCCAAAGCCGGTGGCGTGGCGTTTGTGCTGGCGGCGATGGGCGAGCAGCTGGATGCGATCCTCGACGTGACGGTGGTTTATCCGCAGCAGCGCATCCCCGGGTTCTGGGACTTGATCAGCGGCGCGGTGCCCAGGGTCATTGTCGACATCCAGACCCGCGAACTGGACCCGGCGCTGTGGCAAGGCGATTACGAAAACGACCCGGTGTTTCGCCAGCATGTGCAGGACTGGGTCAACCAGCTCTGGCGCGAAAAGGACCGGCGCATTGCCCAACTGCGCAACGAGGGCGGCTGATCAGATACCGGCGCCGGCGCCCCAGATGCCGCCCAGATTCTGCAACAACGAGCTGGCGACGCCCTGTTGGCCGAGGTACTGCAAGATGATCGGGGCAAACTGGCCGATCATGCCGCTGTCCATGCCCAGCGCGCTGAAGGCATTGTTCAGGTCACCGGTGTCCTTGACGTTGCCGAGCAAGCCGTCGAGCAAGGCGTTTTTGTCCGACCCGCCGCCCAGCAAGCCACCCAAGCCGTTAAGGCCACCGATGGCGCTGTTCCCGGCGATCTGATCGAGCCCCGGCACACTTTTGCTCAGCTCGGAGAACTGCGCCTCGCTGAGCTGGTTCCTGGCCAGCCCGAGCATCGCCCCGGCACCGCCCACGGCTTGCTCCGGCGTGATCTGGAGTTCCGAGCCGAGGGTGTTGAGCAACCCGGCGGCTTTCGGCGCAGCCGCCACCGCCCCCTCCTGCTGGTTGCCCTGAATGGCCGAGATCACGCTTGTCGCATCAGCGAGGCTGAACTGTGCGAAGGCCGGGCCAGCTGCCAACGAAAGCAGGCAAGACAGTGCAAAACCGCGTGAAACCTTCATCGGGACATCCTCTGGAACATGAAAAAGCCGCCCGGAAAGGGGCGGCGCAAAGTCGAGCGTTGGACTGGGATAGCCGGGGTTTGTTCAACACCGCGCTTGCCGCGTGCAGCAATGTCTGCCATCGAATACAGTGCAGCCTTCTTTCAGCAGAGTAACGCCATGAACGTACAAATCGGTGGCGGCGCCCTCGCGGTCATCCTGACGGGCATGCTCATCGCCTTCGGCGTCAGCGAGTGCCAGCGCGGCCCGTTGAATCCGGAGCTTGCCGACGACGTCAGCGACGCGCAAAAGACCTGGCTGACCATCGAGCACCGCATCAAGCGTTATGATCCAGCCCTGACGCAGGTCACGCGAGACCAGCAGGGCCTGACCGTTTTCTACCGCCCCGCCACGCCCACCGAGGAGGGTGACGATTGGGCGCCGGACATGCTGCGCATCGTCGGCCACGGCCTGGCGGCGCTGAATGGCGCGCCAGGAGGAAAGGCGTATACCCAAGTGACCGTGAAAGCGCGAATGCTTGCCGATGATGACGTCGAACTGATGTATGACATGCCGGGGTTCGATGCCATCAAGACCCAACAGGATGGCTACTTCAACTTTGCCAGCATGCCGCGCAGCCTGTCATTCAGTCCGGCCGCCCTGGCGCAGATCAAGGACGATTGCCGTGGCATGAACGCGCAGGCGTTCTATTCGCAATTCTGCCAGCGGGTCGGAGAGGCCATAACGAGCCAACCCTGAACGCAGTCGCACAGCGAGCTCTTGACCCGTTTTTTTGACGCAGTACTGTCAACTCTGACAGTAGGCAGTTGTTCATCCCGGTCCTAAGCTCGGATCGTCGAAGGTAAAAACCTTGGCAGATACCATTCCTTTGCGCTGAAAACAGCCCGGACGTCGTGTCCGAAATAAAGGAATTTTCTCCAGAAAAAGGAATTTACAATGAAATATTCCAGCCTAGCCCTGAGCTGCATCCTTCTGTCCAGCATCGGTTTGATCAGTTGCACTGATGTCAAAACCCCGCCCAAGAGCCCCTAGATAAAACACGGTACATCACAGATGCCTCCGTCCCGCCAGTACTACTGCTGGGATCAGCAAGACTTCAACAATGGCAGTGAAAACATCAAGAACGCTGCGTGTAGGGAAGCCTTTACAGCGGCAGGCGACGCCGACTGGGAACGCGCCCGCCTGTTCAACGATTGGAACGCCTACTCGCAAAACATCCCCGAAGGCACAAAGCCGGAAGACGTCGCTCCCGACGGGAAACTTTGCTCCGCCGGGCAGGATCGCTTCGACAGCATCAATATTAAAAGCGCTGCCTGGCACACCACCAACCTGGACGTGAAGGATGGCCGCGTGCAGCTCACTTACGTGGCGAGCCAGATGCATGATCCCAGCGAATTCAAGGTTTACCTGACCGACCCGGACAACCTCAACTGGGCCGCGCTGAAGCAATCCCCTGACGTCAAGGTCAGGCTCGCTCCGGACACCAAGGGAGCGGGTACTTATTACCTGGACGTTCAATTACCTGCAGGCTACGCCACGGACAGCCGGTCAGTGATCTTCATCATGTGGCAACGCCATGAAGACCCTGCCCGTGAAACATTCTTCAGTTGCAGCGATGTGGTGCTGGTGAATGCGAAAGGGTAAGCGAGGCACTTTGTACTGTTAACAGCGGCCTTTCACGGGACTGATCTCATGTCGAAGAACCAGCGAACCTTACTTTGCCAATACCATTACGATCCGCTGGACCGCCTGGCTGATTGCACGGTACCAGACCAGTCCAGCGCCCGACGCTTCTATGTGAAAGGCCGCGTGAGCACCGAGATCCAGGGGCAGATCCAACGTTCGGTCGTCCAACACGGCGATCAACTGCTGGCGCAACAGCTGTGCCAAGGTGGCACCGTCGAAACCACCTTGCTGGCAACCGATCGACAGCGTTCTGTATTGCAGCTGCTTGATCCAACACAACCTGACGCCCTCGCCTACACGCCTTACGGCCATCACGTCCCGGCTAACGGCTTTCTCAGCCTGCTCGGCTTCAATGGCGAACGGCCGGATCCGGTGACCGGGCATTATCTGCTGGGTAATGGGTATCGGGCTTTCAATCCGGTATTGATGCGGTTCAACGGTCCAGACAGTTGGAGTCCGTTTGGAAAGGGTGGGTTGAATGCGTATACGTATTGCCTGGGGGATCCCATCAACCATCGGGATCCTTCCGGCCATGTCCCCGCTTTCATGAAGGGTATCCTGCGATCGCTAGGCTTCATGCCTCCCCGAACACACCCGCCCGTTCCCGTTGCCCGGTCCGTATCTCAGCGCTCCTTGTTATCAACTGAAGCTCCGGAGGCGAGGCTTCCGAGAGCACTCGATCGTCCGAGTTCCGATGTTGTTCCGGGAAGCTCGGCCCAGCCAAGCAGGCTTGGAAGAGAAGAAATAGAGGAAATGTTTTACATCGACGAGGATCTACCCGGCCTCCAGTACTTGATAGGCGAGGGCAATACTAAATATGGCGCAATCACGTTAAATCCAAAACTGGATCCCGATGCCTACCATCAATTCATGGACTTTTTAGAGCTACGAGATGAATTACTAGACCGTATCAATGAATTAAGAATGCGCGCAGGAGAAACACCAGATTACAACACTGCCACCGGGCTTCCCCGTTATACAAGCGCACTGGCGAGACAAAAAAAACTGGAAAACAGTGCAAAGCATGTGAGAACCGTGAGAGTGATACCCGAATAAAGCGAAAACACCCAGGAACAGACCCATGCCGGCGAAACGTGGAACATTGCTGTGTCGCTATCACTACGACCCGCTTGATCGCCTGGCCAATTGCACGCCATCGGCCCTGGCCAGCACCCAGCGTTTCTATTTGAAGAATCGCCTGACCTCAGAGATTGAAGGCCCGGTGCAGCGATTGATTTTTCAGCACGACGATCAACTGCTGGCCCAGCTAAAGCGAAAAGATAAAGCCAGCGAAACCACTTTGCTCGCCTGCGATCAGCAGCGTTCAGTTTTACAGACGCTCGACGCCGCGCTACGCCACCCTCTCGTCTATACGGCTTACGGCTATACCTCGCCGGGAAACCGCTTGCTGAGCCTGCGGGGTTTCAATGGCGAACGACCGGACCCGGTGACCGGGCATTATCTGTTAGGCAACGGCTATCGGGCGTTCAATCCGGTGCTGATGCGCTTCAACAGCCCAGACAATTTGAGTCCGTTTGGGGAGGGTGGGTTGAATGCATATGCGTACTGTGGCGGGGATCCGACAAATCATTCGGATCCCAGCGGCCACGCATTTGGCTGGTCGCTGGTCAAAAACAGTCTTTCCAAAATAATAAAGACAGCCACACCACCTCCTTCGAAAGTAATCAATGATTTTGCCCTTCCGGGATTACCTTCACGAGCCATGAGAAGGGCTTCGGAGTCATCTCCCCCGCTCAAACCCGACATAGAAACTTTCGAGTTCATAGGTTTTCATGGCTCAACTAAAGAAAATTACCGTAGTTTGACGAGAGGTCCAAATCCAAATTTCATGGACAGTGTGGGTGGCCTCAGCGGTGGCAGAGGATTTTACGTAGCGCCGAAACGACCAATAGCAATCGATTTTTCACAAGTCGCGGCCAGTTACAGTAATGGCACACCTCATGTTTATACAGTTCACGTCAGAGGATTCAGCGCCATGACGCCAGGTCGACATTATCAGTTCCGCACAATGGGCGAAGGGGGCTTAGCTCTACGATCGCTATCCGAGATGGAGATAGTTCTACACGAGAAAATATACAATCGAATAGCAATATACATGACTGACATCAGAAGCAAGCCAACTCTTCCAAGAGCTTCAGAGGCACCTTTTTAACGTCTATCTATGTATGACAATGATCGCCACGCCAACTGGCGAATGTATTCCATCGTCGGGGCTGGAGGTTATCGGGAGCCAAACCTAACACTTCTGCTAGCTAGACAACCCTGCGCATCTGCCTAAGCCTGATACCTGCGTCCGAGGTTCTTTAATTCAGAGCGAAGCCCATGCCTTCTACAGACGAAACGCTACTTTGCCGCTATCACTATGACCCTCTCGATCGCCTGGCCGATTGCATACCAGCAGCCCAGGCCAGCGCCCAGCGCTTCTACTTGAAGCAGCGCCTGACCTCAGAAATTCAAGGCTCGGTGCAACGGTCGATCTTTCAGCACGACGACCAGTTGCTGGCCCAGCAGTACCGGGAAAATGAGATTGGCACAGCCACCTTGCTCGCTACCGATCAGCAGCGCTCGGTTTTACGGGTGCTCGACACAGCGCAATCCTATCCCCTTGCCTATACGGTCTATGGTCACCGCTCTGAGGAAAACGGCCTGCTCAGTCTGCTCGGCTTCAATGGGGAACGGCCGGACCCGGTGACCGGGCATTATTTACTGGGCAAAGGATATCGCGCATTCAATCCAGTACTGATGCGGTTCAACAGCCCGGACAGCTTGAGTCCGTTTGGCAAAGGTGGGTTGAATCCATATGCCTATTGCTTAGGGGACCCGGTAAATTATGCGGATCTAACAGGACATATACCGCTCAGGGGATTATTCAGAAGCTTGAGACAACTTTTCGCGCCAAAAACACGAAGCTCAATAAAAAATACCAAGCAGTCTTTATCGCCCGTTTCGCCAGCGGCGAAAAAATCCACGGACAGTACAAGAGATTTCATTGGCTTCCACGGCACGAGCCGCGAGAATGCAGAGCAAATCATAAATAACGGCATTCGAAGCAAGAGCAAGGGAGACTCCTTTTTTGTCACCAACACGTTTGACAGTGCAAACAACTATTCCAGCCTTCAAAAGAACGGTGCCGTCCTCGAGATCTACAGCAACGACGTTGACCAGGTTCGGGCGTTTTCAACACGTAGCATGGTCAAGCAATCGAATATCCCACAATTGAAGATCCCCGAGGCAGCGCATAAATCCTTGAGTTTCAAGATTGTCTCCTCCACCGATAGAAGCTCTAACTTCAACAGGTTCATGACCGAGCAAGAAAGTGCCGCTTATTGGATTGGCGCATTTCGAAAACAGCTTTAAATAAAAAACAGGCTTATACGGAGAAATTTTATGTCGACAGAGAGAATAGATACGCTTTGCCGCTATCACTATGACCCGCTCGATCGCTTGGTCGACTGCACCCCAGCGGCCCAGGCCCGCACTCAGCGCTTTTATCTGAAGGAGCGCCTGGCCAGCGAAATCGAGGGTTCGGTGCAACGATCGATTTTCCAGCACGACGACCAATTGCTGGCACAGCAGCAACGGGAAAATGCGATCAGCAAAACCACGGTGCTCGCCATCGACCAGCAGCGTTCTGTTTTACAGATGCTCGACGCAACGCAACCTTACGCCTTCGCTTACACGGCCTACGGTCACCGCCCTCATGTAAACGGCTTGCTCGGCCTGCTTGCCTTCAATGGAGAACGACCCGACCCCGTGACCGGGCATTATTTACTGGGCAATGGATATCGCGCATTCAACCCAGTGCTGATGCGGTTCAACAGTCCGGACAGTTTGAGTCCATTTGGCAAGGGTGGGTTAAATGCTTATGCGTATTGCACTGGAGATCCGGTGAACAAGGCCGATCCCTCTGGGCATTTCCCCAACGTATGGAAAGGTTTACTAAACCTTATCGGGCTAAGGACAGCTCAGCGCTATAGAACACCACTTGGAGCGTTTGAAAAGATCAAGGGAGTACACGTTGTCTATGATGAAATCTTCAGCTATTTACCCGGATCGGACATGGCCTCGCTTGCTAAGACATCACAGGCCATGAAACAAGAAGTCTATTCGATGGCAAAATCACCTGTCCACCTTTTCAAACCGGAACTTGGAGAAGCCTCTATAGAGAGCCTCAAATCCGCAGCACGGGGTCACATGAATGGAATCGTTCCTGCTCACGCAATCGAAATGACAAACGCTTATCAACAAAAAAGAAGCGCAGGTTTCACTCTTGGTATCCGTATTCGTGCGACGACGGTGGGTGCCTACCACGCCAGATTTGGGCGGTATGATAGTTTAGGGAGAGAACGCGGAGTTTTTTTTACCGACTGATTCTGTCACCTCGAAAACAACCCGAGCACATAAAAGGGGCGGCATCGCATTGCCGCCCTTTCATTACTGCAGACCCAACCTTACGCCGCACTGAACAACTTATGCGGATCGATCACAAACTTCTTCGGCACACCCGCATCGAACTCGCCATAGCCCTTCGGCGCGTCATCCAGGCTGATGACCTGCACGCCGACAATTTCAGCAATGTTGATGCGGCCCCCATGAGCAGGGACCAGCTAGTGGCTATCATACCTAACACTTCTGCTAGCTAGACAACCCTGTGCATCTGCCCGAGCCTGATACCTGCGTCAAAGGTCCTTTAATTCAGAGCGAATTCCATGCCTTCTACAGACGAAACGCTACTTTGCCGCTATCACTATGACCCTCTCGATCGCCTGGCCGATTGCACACCAGCGGCCCAGGCCAGCACCCAGCGCTTTTACTTGAAGCAGCGCCTGACCTCAGAAATTCAAGGCTCGGTGCAACGATCGGTTTTCCAGCACGACGACCAATTGCTGGCACAGCAGCAACGGGAAAATGCGATCAGCAAAACCACGGTGCTCGCCATCGACCAGCAGCGTTCTGTTTTACAGATGCTCGACGCAACGCAACCTTACGCCTTCGCTTACACGGCCTACGGTCACCGCCGTCATGTAAACGGCTTGCTCGGCCTGCTTGCCTTCAATGGAGAACGACCCGACCCCGTGACCGGGCATTATTTACTGGGCAATGGATATCGCGCATTCAGCCCAGTGCTGATGCGGTTCAACAGTCCGGACAGTTTGAGTCCATTTGGCAAGGGTGGGTTAAATGCTTATGCGTATTGCACTGGAGATCCGGTGAACAAGGCCGATCCCTCTGGGCATTTCCCCAACGTATGGAAAGGTTTACTAAACCTTATCGGGCTAAGGACAGCTCAACGCTATAGAACACCACTTGGAGCGTTTGAAAAGATCAAGGGAGTACACGTTGTCTATGATGAAATCTTCAGCTATTTACCCGGACCGGACATGGCCTCGCTTGCTAAGACATCACGGGCCATGAAACAAGAAGTCTATTCGATGGCCAAATCACCTGTCCGCCTTTTCAAACCGGAACTTGGAGAAGCCTCAATAGATAGCCTCAAATCCGCAGCACGGGGTCACATGAATGGAATCGTTCCTGCTCACGCAATCGAAATGACAAACGCTTATCAACAAAAAAGAAGCGCAGGTATCACTATTCGTATCGGTAATCTTGCGGCGAGTGTGGATGCCTACCACGCCAAATTTGGGCGGTATGATAGTTTAGGGAGAGCACGCGGATTTTATTTACCCGACTGATTCTGTTACCTCGAAAACAACCCGAGCACATAAAAGGGGCGGCATCTCTTTGCCGCCCTTTCATTACTGCAGACCCAACCTTACGCCGCACTAAACAACTTATGCGGATCAATCACAAACTTCTTCGGCACGCCCGCATCGAACTCGCCATAGCCCTTCGGCGCGTCATCCAGGCTGATGACTTGCACGCCAACGATTTCAGCAATGTTGATGCGGTCCCACATGATCGCCTGCATCAGCTGGCGGTTGTACTTCATCACCGGGGTCTGGCCGGTGTGGAAGCTGTGGGATTTGGCCCAGCCCAGGCCGAAGCGGATGCTCAGGCTGCCCATTTTTGCAGCGGCATCAACTGCGCCCGGGTCTTCGGTGACATAGAGGCCGGGAATACCGATCTTGCCGGCCACGCGGACCACGCCCATCAACGAGTTGAGCACGGTGGCCGGGGCTTCGTGCTTGACGCCGTCATGGCCGTGGCCGCGGGCTTCGAAGCCCACGCAATCGACGGCGCAGTCCACTTCTGGTTCGCCCAGCAGCGCGGCGATTTGCTCGTGCAGCGGGGTGTCTGTGGACAGGTCGACGATTTCAAAGCCTTGGGCCTTGGCGTGAGCCAGACGGATGGAGTTGACGTCGCCGATGATCACTACCGCAGCACCCAGCAGGCGGGCGGAAGCGGCAGCCGCGAGGCCAACCGGGCCGGCGCCGGCGATGTAGACGGTACTGCCAGGGCCGACACCAGCGGTGACGGCGCCGTGGTAGCCGGTCGGCAGGATGTCGGACAGGCAGGTCAGGTCGCGGATTTTCTCCATGGCCTTGTCGCGGTCCGGCAGTTTCAGCAGGTTGAAGTCGGCGTACGGCACCAGCACGTATTCAGCCTGGCCGCCAGTCCAGTCGCCCATGTCGACATAACCGTAGGCACCGCCGGCACGGGCCGGGTTGACCGTCAGGCAAACACCGGTGTGTTGCTCCTTGCAGGAACGGCACCGCCCGCACGCAACGTTGAATGGCACCGAGACCAGGTCACCGATTTTCAGGTTTTCGACGTCGCTGCCCTTTTCGATCACTTCACCGGTGATCTCGTGACCCAGGACCAGGCCGGTCTGGGCAGTGGTACGGCCGCGCACCATGTGTTGGTCGGAGCCGCAGATGTTGGTGGAGACTACGCGCAGGATGACGCCGTGCTCGATCTTCCTGCCGCGCGGGTCCTGCATTTTGGGATAGTCGATTTTCTGTACTTCGACCTTGCCGTTGCCGAGATACACGACACCACGATTACCAGACATGCTTTCACCTCGCTGTTGTTTTTGTGGAACTGCGTTGCCCAGGCAGGCAGCGCGTTGATTGCTCGGGTTAGTGCTTGTGTCTTGTTTCTTCTGTTGTCTGTGAGGGCCTCATCGCGAGCAAGCTCGCTCCCACAAGGATTTTGGGTGTAACTAAATTTCTATACCGGCACAAATCCTGTGGGAGCGAGCTTGCTCGCGATGACGGTCTATAGAACGACCGTGCGATTGGCGTTCAGAAACACCCTTCGCTCAATGTGATACCCCACCGCGCGGGCCAAGGTCAGCCCTTCAATGTCCCGCCCCTTGGCGATCAGGTCTTCGGGATAGTGGCTGTGATCCACCACTTCCACGCCCTGGGCGATGATCGGGCCTTCGTCCAGGTCGTTGTTGATGTAATGCGCCGTGGCGCCTACCAGTTTCACGCCTTTGTTGTAGGCCTGGTGATACGGCTTGGCGCCCTTGAAGCCCGGCAGCAATGAGTGATGGATGTTGATGGCCTTGCCGTCGAGCTTGCGGCACAGTTCCGGCGACAGCACTTGCATGTAGCGGGCAAGAATCACCAGCTCGGCGCCGGTCTCCTCGATCACCTGCCACACCTGCCGTTCCTGGGCCGGCTTGTCGTTCGGGTCCAGGGGGAAATGGTAGTAGGGAATCTGGTGCCAGTCGGCGAGCGGCTTGAGGTCCGGGTGATTGGAGACCACGGCCACTACGTCCATCGACAACTGGCCGATGCGTTGGCGGTAGAGCAAGTCGTTGAGGCAGTGATCGGCCTTGGAGACCATGATCACCACTTTCGGCCGGTAGTTGGGCGGCGTCAGTTCGAAGACCATGCCGAAGGCTTGCGCCCGCTCGGCCAGGCCGGCGCGGAAGCTCTGCTCGTCGAAACCGTCAGGCTGGCGAAACTCCACGCGAATGAAGAAGCGCGCCGAGAGCCTGTCGTCGAAGGAATGATGCTCGGTGACGTAGCAGCCCTGCTCGAATAAAAAGCGGGTCACCGCATCCACCGTGCCGAGCACGCTGGGGCAGTCGGCAGTCAGTATCCATGTGTCTGGGGCGCGGCTCATTGCGGTGACTCCTGTTCAAAATTAACGAAGCGACACAACCCCCCGTGGCGAGGGAGCTTGCTCCCGCTGGGCTGCGAAGCGGCCCCAAGATCTCGCGGTCGCTGCGCACTGGAGCGCCAGCCCGCCCCAGCGGGAGCAAGCTCCCTCGCCACAAAAGCCGTGTCGGCTTTAGTCCTTACGCCTGCACGCTCAACCCATACTCAGCCGCCGCATCCTGCAACCACAGCCACCAGTAATCGGAAAAGCTGCGGCGGATCACCAGTTCCCAGGTGTCTTCAGCGGTGTGGCGGATCACCAGTTGCGACTTGGCGAACACCGTGCCAACGGCCTTGCCCACCGGGAAGTTGCTTGGGTGTACATCGTAGCTGGTGGATTTCATCAGCACGTCGCGCACGTTAGGGCCGGATAGTTCGAGTATCTGCTGGCCGCCACTGACGTTGACGATCTGGATGTGCAGTTCGCCCAGCGCTTCGCGCAGGTTCTTTTCGGCGGCAAATTCCTCGCCGCTCGGCACTATCAGCAGCCATTCATCCGGGCCCAGCCATTGCAGGCTGGTTTCACCCTTGATGATGATGGCCAGCGCACCCGGCAACTCCAGGCCCAGGGCCTTGTGCACGCCCGCGGCGAACGCCGGATCGTGGCCATCGCCACGAATGGTCAGGTGGCCGAGGAGTTTTTTCTCGCGCACGGTCACGCCGGCGTTCTTGCGGCCCTTGCCCGCCAGGCTGGCGAGGTCGGCATGGTGCAGCGATGACTCGGCCTTGGCCCCGGTGGTGGGGCGTTGTTGGTACACGTTGACTGCGGTCATATGGAGCACCTGTCTGAATGCTGTTGGGTCAAACCCTGTGGTGGCTGTCAGGCCGTCATCGCGAGCAAGCTCGCTCCCACAAGGGTTACACGATCAACTGTGGGAGCGAGCTTGCTCGCGATGAAGCCGACGCGGTATGCCGTTCTCCCACAGGACCTCAAGCCACTAGATATTCTGCCGATCCCCCTTCGGATCGAAGAACACCGAAGAAACGATCTCTGCCTCGATCACCCGACCATCCGCCAGCGGTGCGAAGACTCGCTCGCCGAGGCGCTTCAAGCCGCCCTTGACCACGCCCATCGCAAACGAATAACCCAGGGAGTTATGCGCATAGCTGGAGGTCACGTGGCCGACCATCGACATCGGGATCGCCTGCTTGGGGTTGAACACCAGCTGCGCGCCTTCCGGCAGCCAGACATTCGGGTCGATCGGCTTGAGGCCCACCAGTTGCTTGCGCTCTTCACGCACGCAGTCTTCGCGGTTCATCCCACGCCAGCCGATCCACGAGAACGGCTTGGTCCGGCCGACGCACCAGCCCATGTTCAGGTCGTCCGGGGTCATCGAGCCGTCGGTGTCCTGGCCGACGATGATGAAGCCCTTCTCGGCCCGCAACACGTGCATGGTCTCGGTGCCATACGGGGTCAGGTTGTACTTCTTGCCGGCCTCGACGATCTGTTCGAGCACGCCCATGGCGTAGTCGGCCTGCACGTTGATTTCGTACGACAGCTCACCGGTGAACGAGATGCGGAACACTCGCGCCGGCACGCCGCCTACCAGGCCTTCCTTCCAGGTCATGAACGGGAAGCCGTCCTTGTCCAGGTCGATGTCGGTGACTTCGCTCAGCAGCTTGCGGCTATTGGGCCCCGACAGGGTCATGGTCGCCCAGTGGTCGGTAACCGAGGTGAAATACACCTTCAGGTCCGGCCATTCGGTCTGCTGGTAGATCTCCAGCCATTGCAGTACACGGGCCGCACCGCCAGTGGTGGTGGTCATCAGGAAGTGGTTGTCGGCCAGACAGGCGGTCACGCCGTCGTCGAAGACCATGCCGTCTTCCTTGCACATCAGGCCGTAGCGGGCCTTGCCCACGTCGAGCTTGGTCCAGGCATTGGTGTAAATGCGGTTGAGGAACTCACGGGCATCCGGGCCCTGGATGTCGATCTTGCCCAGGGTCGAGGCGTCCAGCAGACCGACGCTGTCGCGCACGGCCTTGCACTCGCGCTTGACCGCGGCATGCAGGTCTTCGCCGTTCTTCGGGAAGTACCAAGGCCGTTTCCACTGGCCGACGTCTTCGAACTCGGCGCCGTTTTTCACATGCCAGGCATGCAGCGCGGTGAAGCGCACCGGTTCGAAGATGTGCCCGCAGTGCCGACCGGCCACCGCGCCGAAAGTCACCGGCGTGTAGTTCGGACGGAACATGGTGGTGCCCATCTGCGGGATGCTCACGTTCAGCGAGCGGGCCGCGATGGCCAGGCCGTTGACGTTGCCCAGCTTGCCCTGGTCGGTGCCGAAGCCCAGTGCGGTGTAGCGCTTGACGTGTTCCACCGACTCGAAGCCCTCGCGGGTGGCAAGTTCGATGGCGGCGGCGGTGACGTCGTTCTGCAGGTCGACGAATTGCTTCGGCGCCCGTGCGGTGGTTTTTTCATGCGGCACCTGGAACAACGCCAGGGTCGGTTCTTCATGACGGCTCAGGGCCTTGGGCAACACGCCCTCAACAGCCTTGAAACCGGCTTCGCTGGCCGCGCGCACGCCGCCTTCAAAACCGTCGGCCAAGGAATCGCCGAGGCCGTAGACGCCATTCACACCGCCGACGCAAACGCGTTTCTGCGGCGCTTCGCCCGGCACGAAACCGAGGATGTCTTCGCGCCAGATCGGCTTGCCGCCCAGGTGCGAAGCCAGGTGGACCACCGGGCTGTAGCCGCCGGAACTGGCCACCAGGTCGCAGTCCAGCCATTCGCCAGGGCTGGTGACCTTGTGGGCGCGGACGTCGATCGCGGCGACACGTGCACCGGTGACGCGCTTGCTGCCACGGGCTTCGATCACGGCGCTGCCGGTGAGGATGCGGATACCCTTGGCGCGGGCTTCTTCCACCAGCGCACCACGCGGATTGCTGCGGGCATCGGCGACGGCCACCACTTGCAGGCCGGCGTCGAACCAGTCCAGGGCGACGCGATAGGCGTGGTCGTTGTTGGTGCTCAACAGCAGTTTATTGCCCGGCGCCACGCCATAGCGGCGTATGTAGGTAGAAACCGCGCCAGCCAGCATATTGCCCGGCACGTCGTTGTTGCCGTAGACCAGCGGGCGCTCGCAAGCACCAGTCGCCAGCACCACACGCTTGGCGCGAACCCGGTTGATGCGCTGGCGAACCTGGCCGATCGGTGCGCGGTCGCCGAGGTGGTCGGTGAGGCGCTCGTGGATGGTCAGGAAGTTGTGGTCGTGGTAACCGTTCACCGTGGCGCGAGGCAGCAACACCACCTCGGGCATCGAGCGCAGTTCAGCCACCGCCGCCGCGACCCACTCGGTCGCCGGCTTGCCGTCCAGGCTTTCGCGGGAGTCGAGCAGGCTGCCGCCGAATTCTTCCTGCTCATCGGCCAGGATCACTCGCGCACCGCTGCGAGCCGCGGCCAATGCTGCGGCCAGGCCAGCAGGGCCAGCGCCGACGATCAGCACGTCGCAGTGACGATTCATGTAGTCGTAGGTGTCCGGATCGTTCTCGGTCGGCGAGCGACCCAGCCCTGCGGCCTTGCGGATGTACTTCTCGTAAGTCATCCAGAACGATTGCGGGTACATGAAGGTTTTATAGTAGAAGCCCGGCGGCATCAGCTTGCCGCCGACCTTGCCGAGAATCCCCATCATGTCGTTGTTGACGTTCGGCCAGCCGTTGGTGCTGGTGGCGACCAAGCCCTGGTACAGCGCCTGTTGCGTGGCGCGCACGTTCGGGATCTGCGTGGCTTCGGTGGCGCCGATCTGCAGCACCGCGTTCGGCTCTTCTGCACCGGCGGCAAAGATGCCGCGCGGACGGGAATACTTGAAGCTGCGACCAATGATGTCGACACCGTTGGCCAACAGCGCAGCGGCCAGGGAATCGCCCTCGAAGCCTTTGTAGGTCTGGCCGTTGAAGGTGAATGTCAGCACTTTGTTGCGGTCGATCCGTCCGCCGTTGGACAGGCGATTGATCTGGCTCATACCTTCTCTCCCAGAGCCTGCGCGGCCGCTTTCGGACTGTCAGCCTTGTCGGTGAATTGCGGCTTTTGACCGATCTTGTAGGTTTCGAGAATCTCGTAGGTCACGGTGTCACGGGTCGCGTTGAAGTACTGGCGGCAACCGGCGGCATGAATCCACAACTCATGGTGCAGGCCGCGAGGGTTGTCGCGAAAGAACATGTAGTCGCCCCACTCCTCGTCGGTGCAGGCGTTCGGATCCAGCGGACGCGGGATGTGCGCCTGGCCGGATGCGTGGAATTCCTCTTCGGAGCGCAGCTCAAAGCAGTGAGGACAGAAGATGTGCAACATGGGGATTTCTCCTGTTAGTGGGCAACCGCAGCAGCGCCGTGTTCATCGATCAACGCACCGTTGTGGAAACGGTCGATGGAGAAAGGGGCGGCCAATGGGTGCATTTCGCCCTTGGCCAAACTCGCGGCAAACACGTTGCCCGAGCCAGGTGTCGCCTTGAAGCCGCCGGTGCCCCAACCGCAGTTGAAGAACATGTTCGGCACTGGCGTCTTGGAGATGATCGGGCAGGCGTCCGGCGTGGTGTCGACGATGCCGCCCCACTGGCGGTTCATGCGCACCCGCGAGAGCACCGGGAACATCTCGACGATGGCCTGGATGGTGTGCTCGATCACCGGGTACGAGCCACGCTGGCCGTAGCCGTTGTAGCCGTCGATACCGGCGCCGATCACCAGGTCGCCCTTGTCGGACTGGCTGATGTAGCCGTGCACGGCGTTGGACATGATCACGCTGTCGATGATGGGCTTGATCGGCTCGGACACCAGCGCTTGCAGCGGGTGGGATTCGATCGGGAGGCGGAAGCCGGCGAGCTTGGCCATGTGCCCGGAGTTACCGGCAGTGACCACGCCGACGCGCTTGGCGCCAATAAAGCCCTTGTTGGTTTCCACACCGATGCATACGCCGTTTTCCTTGCGGAAACCGATCACTTCGGTCTGCTGGATCAAGTCCACGCCCAAGGCGTCCGCCGCCCGGGCAAAACCCCAGGCCACGGCATCGTGACGGGCCACGCCGCCGCGACGCTGGACGGTGGCGCCCATCACCGGATAACGGGTGTTCTTCGAGCAATCCAGGTATGGGATCTCGTCGGCCACTTGCTTGGCATCGAGCAGTTCGCCGTCCACGCCGTTGAGGCGGTTGGCGCTGACGCGGCGCTCGGAATCACGGATGTCCTGCAAGGTGTGGCACAGGTTGTAGACGCCACGCTGGGAGAACATCACGTTGTAGTTCAGGTCCTGGGACAGGCCTTCCCAGAGTTTCATCGCGTGTTCGTACAGGTGGGCCGATTCGTCCCACAGGTAGTTGGAGCGCACGATGGTGGTGTTGCGCGCAGTGTTACCGCCGCCCAGCCAGCCCTTCTCGACCACGGCCACGTTGGTGATGCCGTGCTCCTTGGCCAGGTAGTAGGCGGTCGCCAGACCATGCCCGCCGCCGCCGACTATAACCACGTCGTAGACCTTTTTCGGGGTCGGCGTGCGCCACATCCGCTGCCAGTTTTCATGATGGCTGAGTGAGTGTTTGAAGAGGCCGAAGCCCGAATAGCGTTGCATAGTCATTTACTCCAAAACCGACTCAGCGATAAACCGGGAAGTCCGCGCACAAGGCCGCCACTTGCTGCGCGACATTGGCCTCGACGTCGGCGTCGCCGAGGTTGTCGAGGATGTCGCAGATCCAGCCGGCCAGCGTGACGCACTGGGTCACCTTGAAGCCGCGAGTGGTCACCGCCGGGGTGCCGATGCGCAGGCCCGAGGTCACGAACGGCGATTGCGGGTCGTTCGGCACGGCGTTCTTGTTGACGGTGATGTGGGCGCGGCCCAGGGCGGCGTCCGCGTCCTTGCCGGTCAGGCCCTGGCGGATCAGGCTGACCAGGAACAGGTGGTTGTCGGTGCCGCCGGACACTACATCGTAGCCGCGCTTGATGAACACGCCCGCCATGGCCTGGGCGTTGTCGATCACTTGCTGCTGGTAAGCCTTGAAGCCCGGCTCCGCCGCTTCCTTGAAGCACACCGCCTTGCCGGCGATGACGTGCATCAGCGGGCCGCCCTGGGCGCCGGGGAATACGGCGGCGTTGAGCTTTTTCTCGATCTCTTCGTTGGCCTTGGCCAGGATCAGGCCGCCGCGTGGGCCGCGCAGGGTCTTGTGGGTAGTGGTGGTGACCACGTCGGCGTACGGCAGCGGGTTCGGGTACAGGCCGGCGGCAACCAGGCCGGCGACGTGGGCCATGTCGACGAACAGCAGCGCACCGACCTTGTCGGCGATCTGGCGAAAGCGTGGGAAATCCAGAGTCTTGGAATAGGCAGAAAAACCGGCCACGATCATCTTCGGCTTGCACTCGACCGCCAGGCGCTCGACTTCGTCGTAGTCGATCAGGCCCGTAGTGGTGTCGATTCCGTATTGCACCGCGTTGTACAGCTTGCCCGAGGACGACACCTTGGCGCCGTGGGTCAGGTGACCGCCGTGGGCCAGGCTCATGCCGAGGATGGTGTCGCCGGCTTGCAGCAAGGCCAGGTACACGGCGCTGTTGGCCGACGAACCGGAATGCGGCTGGACGTTGGCGTAATCGGCGCCGAACAGTTGTTTGGCGCGCTCGATGGCCAGGGCCTCGACCTTGTCGACGTGCTCGCAGCCACCGTAATAGCGCTTGCCCGGGTAACCTTCGGCGTACTTGTTGGTCAGGCCGCTGCCCTGGGCCTGCATCACGCGCTTGCTGGTGTAGTTCTCCGACGCGATCAGTTCGATGTGATCTTCCTGGCGTTGCTCCTCGGCATTCATCGCCGCCAGCAGTGCATCGTCGTAACCCTGGATCTGGTCTTGCTTGCTGAACATCGCGTCTCTCCCAGCGGCGGCAGTGCGCCTTTCGTCTCGGTGAGGCACGGACCGTTTCGGTCGTGCCCTTTGGATGCGATGGTATGGCCGGCGCAGGCAGGTCAAATGCCTATGGACGCCACGCAAAGGTGCGTTTACGACATGGGATCAAATGGAATCGAAGACGGCCCTTGTGGCGAGGGAGCTTGCTCCCGCTGGGCTACGAAGTAGCCCTAAGACCAGACGCCTCGGCACATCAGGTAAATCCGGGGTGGCCTTTTGGGAGGGCTTCGCCCTCCAGCGGGAGCAAGCTCCCTCGCCACGAAGGGTTATGCAATGACCTGGCGGACCGCGAGCAATATAAGGAAATGCCCGGGATACAGCGCATACGCCCAGCGCCGCATGGGCACTGGACGAAAACGCCCCGCCTGTCGCAAAAGCGCCAGCCCAAGCCATGGCGCGATCAGGCAAGCCACCAGCCCCCAGACCGCCACCGTGTCGCCCAGCCATGCCGCGCCATACAACACCCGCCATTGATTGGCCGCCACGCAGACCATTCCCGGTAGCAACACGAAATACCAAGGCCGGCGATACACCAGCAACATCGCCAGCGGCAGCAGCACGCCGTAGAACCCGAACATCAACTGGGACGAGCACAGCGCCGCCAGCAGCAGCGCCGCCACCGCCAGGCATCGCGCCTGCAAGGTGGGGGTTTGCCAACTGCGCGCCACCCACAATCCCAGCACCAGCGTCGGCATCACGTTCAATGTCGTGGGGTTGGGAACGAACAAGCGGTAGGGGATTTCACTGATGGCGCTGAACAGTAACAGCCAGCCCAGGTAACGCCACGGAAGCGAGCTGGCGCCGTTGCGTGCGAGGTTGGCCGCCATCGCCAGGCAGAACCAGGGAAATGCCAAGCGTCCCGGCACATAAAGCCAATCGGCGGAAAAACCAACATATCGCAGATGATCGAGGACCATCGACAACAGTGCCAGCCACTTGAGCAGGTCCAGCGCAGCGTCGCGCTGACTCATGTGTACTGCGGCCCGCTGATTTTGTGATTTTCTGACCGAAACATCCCGTGTGCTCCCTCGCTAATCTTGGGTAAAGTGCGCACCACTATCGACCACGGCGCTGTGGACCCAAACACGCCGAACCATGGAACCCCTCACCCGGGAATTCCACCAGGGATCTCTTACCCAGGACTCTCTATTCAAGGAGCAAGGCCATGACCGACAAGAGCCAACAATTCGCCAGCGACAACTATTCCGGCATTTGCCCCGAAGCCTGGGCGGCCATGGAAGAAGCCAACCAGGGCCACCAGCGCGCCTATGGCGACGATGAATGGACCCACCGCGCGGCGGATGATTTCCGTGCCTTGTTCGAAACCGACTGTGAAGTGTTCTTTGCGTTCAACGGCACTGCCGCCAACTCCCTGGCCCTGTCGTCGTTGTGCCAGAGTTACCACAGCGTGATCTGCTCGGAAACCGCCCACGTCGAAACCGACGAATGCGGTGCGCCGGAATTTTTCTCCAACGGCTCCAAGCTCTTGGTGGCACGCACCGAAAACGGCAAGTTGACTCCCGAGTCGATTCGCGAGATCGCCCTCAAGCGCCAGGACATCCATTATCCCAAGCCGCGCGTGGTGACCCTGACCCAGGCCACGGAAGTCGGCAGCGTCTATACCCCGGAAGAAATCCGCGCCATCAGCGTTACCTGTAAGGAACTGGGTTTGAACCTGCACATGGACGGCGCGCGCTTTTCCAACGCCTGCGCCTTCCTCGGCTGCACCCCGGCCGACCTGACCTGGAAGGCCGGCGTCGACGTGCTGTGCTTCGGCGGCACGAAAAACGGCATGGCGGTGGGCGAAGCGATCCTCTTCTTCAACCACGACCTGGCGGAAGATTTCGACTATCGCTGCAAACAGGCCGGGCAATTGGCCTCGAAGATGCGCTTCCTCTCCGCGCCCTGGGTCGGCCTGCTGCAGAACGACGCCTGGCTCAAGCATGCCCGCCACGCCAACCACTGCGCCCAATTGCTGGCGCAACTGGTCAGCGACATTCCTGGCGTCGAACTGATGTTCCCGGTCCAGGCCAACGGCGTGTTCCTGCAACTCTCGGAACCGGCCATCGCCGCGCTGACCGCCAGGGGCTGGCGCTTCTACACCTTCATCGGCAAGGGCGGCGCACGGTTCATGTGCTCGTGGGATACCGAAGAAGCGCGGGTGCGGGAGTTGGCGGCGGATATTCGGGAAGTGATGAGCGCCTGAGGCAACCACCGATGCATCAAGGCCGTTTGCCCTTTAAAGCTTCAGGGCTTTCGTGGCGAGGGAGCTTGCTCCCGCTCGGCTGCGCAGCAGTCGCCTCCGGTAAGCACGAGCTATCTGATGGATCGCATGGGGCTGCTGCGCAGCCCAGCGGGAGCAAGTTCCCTCGCCACAGGGGGCTCGCTGCGGGTTAAAACTCGATCCGCACATCCCCCTTCGGCACGCTGCAGCACGACAGGATGTAACCCTCGGCCTCGTCATCCTCGGTGATGCCGCCGTTGTGCTCCATCTCCACTTCCCCGCCGAGTTTCATGACCTTGCAGGTGCCGCAGATGCCCATGCCGCAGGCCTTGGGAATCATCAGGCCAAGCTTGGCTGCTGCCGCATGGACGGTTTCGCCCGGTGCCACGCCGATGCTCTTGCCCGACGCGACGAATTCCACCTGATGCAGGTCCGCCTGGTCGACTTCAGGCGCATCCGCCGCCTGTTCGGCCTGCTCCACCGCGTCGGCGCGAGCTTCCGGTGGCGTGGCGCCGAAGGATTCCTCGTGGTAGCGCTTCATGTCGTAGCCGGCCGCTTCCAGCAGGCGCTTGACCGCGCTCATATACGGCGTCGGGCCGCAGCAGAACACTTCGCGCTCAAGGAAATCCGGCACCATCAGTTCCAGCATCTTGTGGTTCAGGTAACCGCGATACCCGGCCCACGGCTCGCCCAAACCATGCTTTTCGCAGATCAGGTGCAAGCTGAAGTTATCGATCCGCGACGCCATGTGCTCCAGCTCACGGTGGTAGATGATGTCCTTGGGCGAGCGGGCGCTATGGACGAAGGTCATGTCGACGTTGGCGTTGGTGTCGTAGAACCAGCGGGCCATGGACATGCATGGCGTGATTCCGACGCCACCGCTGAGGTACAGGACCTTCGGGCTCGGGAAATCGATGGCATTGAACAACCCCACCGGCCCGTGCACCGCCAGTTCCTGGCCTTCGTGCAGCGTGTCGTGCAGCCAGTTGGAGACCTTGCCCCCCGGCACGCGCTTGATGGTCACCGAGAAGCTGTAGGGCACCGACGGCGAACTGGAGATCGTGTAGGAGCGCATGATCGGCTGGCCTTCGATTTCCAACTCCAGGGTGACGAACTGCCCGGGCTTGAAAAAGAACATGATCGGCTGGTCGGCCATAAAGCAAAAGGTGCGCACATCCCAGGTTTCCTGGATGACTTTGACGCAACGAACGATATGTCGGCCATTGGCCCAGGTCTGGGTGGTGACCGGGTTCAGGAAATTGTTGGACATGCTGATCTCCACGGCCGACTGTCGGCCTTCATGATGGCGATTGTGCGCAGGCGCCTGCACCGCCATTTACCTATCTGCGACATTCACATACTTATCGCGACCAGCCCCCAACTACCGGGGCTCGCGCGTCGGGAACAGATTGGGCCATGTCGCCCATGGATAAGGTTGCGCCCCTGCGCGGCCCCACACTCGCCCCAACGGATAAACAATATTTCTGCCTTGCGTAGCACCCTTGATTAGCCACTTTCGCCGGCCACAGAGATGGCCATGAGGATAAAACGATGGACGTCACCACTACCCTGAGCCTGGGCGATCCGCTGGAACCCGCACGCAAGGCCACCGCGCAAATGCTGCAAGAGCGCGAGCGCACCTTTTCGCTGCCGCAGCCGTTCTACTCCGATGAGCGCCTGTTTGATATCGACATGCAGGAAATCTTTCAGAAGGAATGGTTGATCGCCGGCATGACCTGCGAAATCCCGGCCAAGGGCAACTACCTGACGCTGCAGGTCGGCAAGAACCCGATCATCGTGATTCGCGGCGCAGAAGGCGTGGTGCACGCGTTCCATAACGTCTGCCGCCACCGTGGCTCGCGGTTGTGCACCAGCGACAAGGGCAAGGTCGCCAAGCTGGTCTGCCATTACCACCAGTGGACCTACGAACTGGACGGTCGCCTGCTGTTCGCCGGCACCGAGATGGGTGCCGACTTCGACATGAAGCAGTACGGCCTCAAGCCGGTGAGCGTGAAGACCGCCGGCGGCTACATCTTCATCAGCCTGGCCGAGAATCCGCCGGCCATCGATGATTTCCTGTCGACCCTGAACCACTATATGGAACCCTACGACATGGAAAATACCAAGGTGGCGGTGCAAACCACCTTGATGGAAAAGGCCAACTGGAAACTGGTGCTGGAAAACAACCGCGAGTGCTACCACTGCAACGCCTCGCACCCCGAACTGCTCAAGACCCTGCTGGAATGGGACGACGTCACCGATCCGCGGGCCGACCAGGCGTTCAAGGACCACGTGGCCGCTTCCGCCGCCGCTTGGGATGCCGAGAAGATCCCTTACGCCCACGCCAGCTTCGGCCTGCGCAACCGCATCGTACGCATGCCGCTGCTCAAGGGCACCGTGTCGATGACGATGGACGGCAAGCAGGGCTGCGCCAAACTGATGGGCCGCATCAAGAACCCGGACCTGGGCTCGATGCGCATCCTGCACCTGCCTCACTCGTGGAACCACTGCATGGGCGACCACATCATCGTCTTCACGGTGTGGCCGATCAGCGCCCAGGAAACCATGGTCACCACCAAATGGCTGGTGCACAAGGACGCGGTCGAAGGCGTGGACTATGACGTGGAGCGCATGCGCCAGGTCTGGGACGCCACCAACGACCAGGACCGTCGCCTGGCCGAAGAAAACCAGCGCGGCATCAACTCCACCGCCTACCAGCCGGGCCCGTACTCGAAGACTTACGAATTCGGCGTGGTGAACTTCGTCGACTGGTACAGCGAGCGCATGCTCAACAACCTCGGGGCCGAGCCGGCGCCGTACCTCAAGGGCGTTCCGGTCCAGGGCTGACAAATGCGCCGAACCCCGCCGGTATCGCAAGGTACCGCGGGGTCACGGTCGCTCGATCTTCATGCTCGAAACCTTGCCATCCAGTTGGTTTTTCGCGCCGCCGCGGATAATGCGCCATGCGCCTGCGTTGTGGCTTTTTTCGAAGCTGCCCACCACCACCGGCTGGGTGATATCCGTTAAAACCTCGATCCGCGCCCATCCCTGGTTCTCTTTCTGATCCTTGTTGCCGTACACCCAGAACCGGGTGCCGGCCTTGGCCTTCAGAATTTTCGCCGAGCGCGCTTCATCGTTGTCGCAGCTACCGCCAAAGTTGAAGCTGCTGCTGCCTCCGAGACTCACGGTGCATACCACGTTCTGCCTGGCGGAGTTGCCCTCATACAATACAACGCTTGCATCGGAAAAATTCGTCGGTGTTGTTCCGGTTATAACGCGCGATACTTTCCCGTCCAGGCCATTGTTACGTACATAAACCACTTTCAAGTCTGCACTTTCATAACTTTTTTCGAACGTATCGACAACGACCGATTCGTTTAACCCGATATCACGTTTGATATCGATGACTGCGTAGTCGTCCTGCTTGCTGGCCGCGGGCGAGTCATAGACGGAAATCCGCGTGCCCTTGGCGATGCCACGCAACTTCAATGAACGGGCCTCATCGTTTTCACAACCGCGCCCAGGCAGGCGCAGGTTATGGTGCTGCCCGGCGGGAATGACACACGTAGTATCACCGGTGGGGTCGGCGCGGTTTTTCTCATGGAAATAAAATCCGCCCTGGGTCAACGCGGCGGCATAGGCAAACGCGTCGCCGGTCTGGTTGAAGTCGATCGCCAGAAAGTTTGGCGCGGTGCGCCTGCCCAGCGCGGCTGCGCAATAGTTGTCCACGCGTCGCTCAAGCCAGGTCAGGTTGTTGTCCGCATCAGCGGCATGGGCCGCGGTCGAACCCCAGGCATGGAACTGATTCATGATGAACAGTCTTGGCCACCGCTCAAATCCACCGGCACCTACGCTCGAAGAGTAGGTGCGCCAGCGCGACGGGCAGCTCCAGTCATGTTTGAAAATGCTGGTGCCCAGCTCCCAGTGATTCTGCTTTTCCCATAAGCTGTCTTTTAACAGGTTGACGGTCTTGCCTCTGATCCGATAGCCGCCCTCGTGCCTGTCCGTGAGGATAACCAGCCGTCTGCCGCTGCGAATCATCTGCTCCAGTGTTGGCCAGTTCGAGGTGCCCGCATAGGGGGCGGGGTCAAATACCCAATCCTCAAGGCCCGGCACTCGCTCCAGCGCATTTTGCAGCGTCGCCCTATCCACATAGTTCTCCAGTGTCAGGGTTACAACAGCGTTCGGATTACCGCGTAGAAACGGCAAGAAGACCTTGTTCAATGCATCGGTAAACTTCTTGTCCCTACGGACATCACAGGTGCCTTTCTCGGTGGTATGACACAAGTAGACGTCCTTCGACCCCAAATTGCCTGGGTGCAGGTCCAGCATGAAGCCACGCACGCCACGATCGAGTTGGGTGCGCTTGTCGTCCTGATAACCGTTGTGGGCGGTCACCCAAGTGTATTCATTAAAGGGTTTTTTAAAATTACTGATGCCCGGCGCCGTTTCCGCAGCATGGGCCAAGGATGCAGTGACCGCTGACGAGCTTAATAAGCCCAACAGCAAGGCTGCTTTTTTGAAGTCAAACATAGATTAATCTTCCCTGATGAGCACCGCACTTTGATTAGTGCTGAAAGCGCATTAACCGAAAAATCAGATCGGTCGTACAGGGTGAATTTTTTTCCTGATATTTATGTGATTTTCATGACAACAAAAAATGCGCTCAGGAGCGCATTTTGAACTAACGAATATCCGGCTAACTTGAGCGCCAACGCACTTCGCCATTCTCGCTGATAAATTCCTCGACGATACTTTCACCCACCAGCCGAAGTTTCACGTAGCCGTTCAACACCCGCTCCGGATACGCCTCGTCCCCCGCCAACTGTGTTTCCGACCACAACACCCGAGGATGCCCGTTCAACTCGCTGGTGGTGCCGTAGGGAATCGCTCCGTGCCCGACGCAACGCGCCTGCAGCCCGCCTTGCGGCGCGTAGCAGATACCGTTGTGCAAATGGCCCCAATACCAGTAATCCGGCTCACGCCCCAGAGCATCGCATACCGGTTGGTAGAGGGCGGTCTTGTGGTGCCCGGAAATGTCAAAACCCTGGTGATGACTGAGCACCATAAGCTTCTTGCGCTTGGGCAGGCTTTTCATCCACTCGATCTGTTGCGTGTTGAGCGTACCGTCCATGTACAGGTTCATGGCATCCGAGGCATAGGCGCTGTCCAGGCCAACCACCAGCCAGTCATCGTTGTACAAGGCAAAGTAGCTCGTGCCTTGCTGCACCGGAAAGCGCTTGGCCAGTTCCTTGAAATAACCGTGGGCGCCGCTGTACATCTCGTGATTGGAATTGAGCGTGAACGAGCCGTGCCTGCCCTGCGGCCAGCCGACCATGTCGACGTCTTCCTGGGAATGGGTGCCGGCGTAATACACGTCGCCCAAGTGGATGGTGAAATCGGCCTGGGCCAGTTGCATCTGGTTGGCGACCGCCACGGCGGGTGCGTGACTGTCGAACGGGCCGGTGCCCCAGTCGCCAGCGATGGCCAGCACCACGTCGTTGTCCATTTTGACCAGCGCCGGGGTGGTAGCGAACGGTGCGTGGTGGCGCAGGTTCTCGATCCACTTGAGCAGCGCCTCGCTCCACAACAGGTCCAGCAGTTCCCATTTGCGGCAGCCGAGCAAGGTGCCGTCCTTGAGCACTCGGGTTGGCAGTTCCTCTTCCTTTTGCGGCAAAGGCGTGGCGTTGCCGATTTTCAGAATCGACAGGCCGTGGGCCAGTTCCCATGGCACGGCCGGCTCATCGTCGGGCAAATCACCATGATCAATGACATGCCGGGCTTGAGCGTGACCACGCTCCAGCAGCTTGACGATGGCCTGAAACTCCTCTGGCTCCAGGTCGTTGACGAGTTTTTTCCAGGACATTTCCAGCCGCGTGACCAAGCCGTGCAGGCGGACCTTGACCTTGTCGAACTCATGTTCCCAATGGTGCAGTAATGACATGTCAACGCTCCTTCGTTATGCCCTGGGCTACAGGGTCTTCATGAATTCGATCAGGGCCCGTTTGTCGACGTCCGACAGCTGCGTGCCGTACAGGTGGCCGCCGTTGTGGTTGCCTTCGAGCCGCGTGTCGTACTTGAAATCCGCCGACGCCTTCATCTGCGCGCCGCTGGTGACGAAGCCAACCTTCTGCGGGTCGTAGATATCCGAGCCGGTGTAGAACACTTGTGGACGCTGTTCTGGCGCTTGCAGCAGATCCCACAGGGTCGGCACCGAACCATTGTGCAAGTACGGCGCCCGCAGCCAGATGCCGTCGGTGGGCGTGTTGCTGTAGCTCTGGGTCTTGCGATAGGCGCCAAAGTCGAACGGCGCTTTCTTGAAGCCATGGAACGCCGTCACCAGCCCGGTGGTGAAGGAGTTCAGCCGATGGGGATCGGTGCCCAACTGGTCGATGTTGGTGGTGACCTGGCCGGTGTCGCTGCGGCCGAAGTCGTGGCAACCGGCACAGTTCTGCTCCCAGATCGGTTTGCCCTGGGCGACTTTCGCCTGATCCAGGGCGAACGGCCAGGCCGGTGGTTTGTGGCCCAGCAACCAGTTGGTCACCCGGTTGAAGCTCGGCGGCAGCACCGATTCCGGCGTCGCGCCCACGGCCATGGCTGCGGCGTAGTTGCGTTCGTGGATCTTGTTGTTATTGCCGTCCCAGTGCAGGTACATGGACTCGCGGGGTTTCTGGTTCCACACCTGCGGCAAGTCCACGGTGCCGATGGTGGAGTCATCCGGGAAGCCGAAGACCACCATCTTGGTCGGGTTGAACGTGTCGGTCCGCCCCGGTCCCTGGGCCGGACGCAGCTTCTGCCAGGCGTACGCCTGTTTCTGCTTGAGCAGCGCACTCTTGGCCATCGGAATGATCAGGTAGCGGTTATAGAGCTTTTCGAAGAACCCCAGCTGGAACTTGCCGTTGATCGCCGCCATCACCGCATCCGGGGTGAATTTCGGATCGCTGGCACACTCGTAGGCGAACCACTGGAAGGCTTGCAATTGCAGGGTATTGGCCGGCGCGGCGGCGACCGGCACCGCTACGTCAGTGGCATTGGCCCGGTAGGAACCGGTGTGGCACAGCGCGCAGTTGGGCTCCACCGTGGGGTAACCGAGCTGCCGCTTGGCCATGCCGATGGGCAAGTCGTTGCCGTTTTCATAGAGGAAGCCGAACACCTCATAACCGCCTGGCTTGGGCAGTTTTTCCGGGCACATCTGTGGCAGCACGGCGAACAGGTAGTAGGGAATCCGCGCTTCGATGCCCAGGCCGATGGCGGCGTATTTGTAATGATCTTCGTCGGAGGCGAAGTCCGGCTGCGGCACCTCGCGGATCATCTGATACCAGGTCTGGTAGCCGACGAAGCCAAGCACCAGCAGCACAATCAGCGCGCCTACCTTGAAGCCATGGCTTTGCCAGCGATGTGCCCAGCCTTCACACCATTCGCGCCAACCGGCCCGGAGCAAGGCCAGCGGACGATTGGCCGCCGGGCTGCCCAGATACAACAGCACGCCCAGGATCAGGAACATGCTCAGGTCGCCCATCAACATTGGCACGAACAGTTGGCCCTGGTTGTTGGTGTTGATCAGGTAGATCCAGAACACCACCGCCACCAGACGCGACAGCACGCATAACCACGAATGCACCACGAAACGCGGCGCGTTGAACCCCGAAGGCATGTAGAACAGGCTGATCCCCACCAGCAACATGCCGGCGTTTTCCAGCCAGGGATCGGACAGCACCGGCGGCAGGCCAAGCATGGAGGTCAGCAACGCCGGCGCGAACAGCGCCGGGATCGCGAAGACCATGTTCATGACGATTCCGATCCAGATGATGCGTTGGAACCAGCGGATACAAGTGTTCATGGCATCCTTTTCCTATTCCTGACTCACCACAAAACCCATGTGGCGAGGGAGCTTGCTCCCGCTGGGCCGCGTAGCGGCCCCCAAGACTTCAAAAAGCGACGACTGCTTCGCAGCCGAGCGGGAGCAAGCTCCCTCGCCACGGGATAGTCATACTTCAACCGAGCGCCGTTTTCTCCAAGTGCCCGAGGATGATCGGATACACATCCACCACCGCGTCCTTGCCGAACATGCAGTCGATGTGGCCGTAGCCGGGGACCTCATGACGGCTGAACAACTGCGGACCGTGCATCTCGCACAACCGTTCGTAGGTCTTGAGGGTGCTCTGCGGCAAGTAGCACTGGTTGTCGGCGCCGCTAATGAAGCAGATCGGCAACTTCAACCGATCGAAATGCGGCATGTAGACGTCGTTGCCGTTGAAGTCCACCAGGTGCCCCTTGCGCACGATCAGCGCCAGGTGCTCGAAGGTCTGGATGTTCGACTCGCCGAACAATTCATGCAGATTGTCGTGCAGGGTTTCATTGAGGGTGTCGTGGCGGTACAGCGACGCATACATGAACGTGATGCGGTGGCAGACCGGATTGGTGCAGTAGCCCTGGGCCTCGATCCGGGCGTAGCCGTTGAGGGCCTTGTCGTAGAGTTTGTTGAACCAGCTTTCCTTAGTGTCGGCATAGGCCGTCATGGACTTGATGCCGATGGCATCGAGCATCCCCGGCAAATGCAAACCGGCCTTCAACCCGGTGGCGGTGGCGACCACCGTGTCGGCGGCGATCTGCGAGCAGACCACCGAGCGCACGCCCTGCAAGCCCGCCAGCATCGACATGAAGAACGTCGTCGCGCCGTAGCAATGCACCAGGCATTGCACGTCACGGGCCAGGGTCGCCTGTTGGATCTGCTCGATGGCGGCCTTGAAGTCGTACTGGGCCACCTGGTCGCCGTTCCATTCGTTTTTGCTCGCCGGCAGCAGGATACTCACCCGCAAATCCAGCAGCCAGACGTCATACTCGTGCTTGCACAGGTACTCCAACAGGTTGGTGTGAATGGTGTCGGTGGAAAAGATATTCGAGCCCACGCCCAGGCCATGGACCAGCATCACCGGGCCCTTGCTGCCTGCCTGGTAGCGCGTCAGGCGCAGCTCGACGTGGTCTTCGGTCTGGAAGAAATGCACCACCGGGGCCGGTGCATCCAGCGGCCGTTTCAAGCGCGACGGCGCGTCCGGATTGAAATAGACGTCCCCGGCGAACACCCCGCCGTAGCTCTCCCACAGGATGCCCGCGAAAAACTTGCCGAATCGCGCAAGCGCCTCCACCCGCTCACGCTCGTTGCGAGCGTTGAGCACTTTCATGGTGGTCATCTGCTTGGCGAAATCAGCCGGGAGGATGTGCATCACCCCCGATCCGAGCACCGCACCAGTCTTGTCCGACCCGCGATAGAGCGTGACGTAAAGGGTGCTGGTGTCGTGCCAGATGTTCAGCACGCCGTTGTCCTCCGGCACGGTCTTGAACGCACTGAAGAAATAGTCGCTGCCGTCTTCAGCGGTCAGTTTCATGTCGTAGTTCATGTGCCGCACCCCGACTTGATCCTGATACTGCTCGAACAGGTTGAACACGCCGTTGCTGGCGACCAACGGCTTCGCCGACAGCAGGGGGGCATCGAGGGTACCCACCAGGGTCGCAGCGTGCTCCGGCTCCTTGATCAAACGATCAAGGTCGGCAGCGGTGATGGTCAGCGTAAATTCGATGGGCGAGTTGTCCGCCTTGCCGCGCTTGGCAGCTTCCTCGTAAAGCGGCAGGTCGGTGCCCTGGGTTTGGGTGAAGGCGCTGGAAAAATAACCCTTCATGGTTTCGGTGAACTGCACACCGAGGGTCGGCGCCGCCACCGGTTTGCGCGGGGCCGACGGCAGCGTGTAATCGATCAGCCAACCGCGATCTGCGGCCAGCAGGCCCATGTTGCGTTCACTCACCGCTGAAATGGTCAGCAGCGGATTGACCGCCAGGGACGTCGGGATCACCGAGCCGTCCGTCACGTACAGGCCTGGGTAGACGTCGGTGCCGCTGGCGCCACTGAACACCTGGCCCTTGTGATTGACCACGCCCTGGGCGGCGTCCTCGCCCATCACGCAACCGCCCAGTGGATGGACCGAGACAATGCTGTGCTTGAGCAGCTTGGTCCAGATCGGGTTTTCGACCCAGATCCCGCCCAGGGCCTTGGTGCTCTGGTGCAGACGCTCGTTGCCGAGGGTGACGTTTTCCTGCTCGCCGACGCCGGACCAGTCGATGCGCAACTGGTCCTTGTTGTCGAGGACCATGCGGCCCTTGCCGTTGTCATGGCTCATGATCAGGTAGGTCTGCATGTTATGCAGCGCGCCGTAGTACGGCCCGCGCAGGAAGCTTTCGGCTTCGCGCCCCTTGTACCTGAGGGCGGCACCAAAACCGGTGTCGGTGGGCACGCCGATCATCTCGGCGAACGCCGCCATGCTCGGCACCATGGCCCGGCCGAGGGCGCCGGGGATCGAACCTTCTTCGATGACCATGCGGCTGCGCCAGTCGCCTTCGGTGCGCATGTCGATCACCGAGGTGATGCACGGCCCCACCGGCTCCAGCTCCTTGGCCGAATGAGCGCCAAAACCGATGCCGTTGATGACTTGGTCGCAGTTGTGGCCGAAGCCGAGGATGTCACCGTTGCCACTCATGTTCTCGCCCAACTGGGGAGACATCGACAGGCCCTTGTCTCGCGAGCGCAACATGATCTCGGTGGAGCCCAGGGTGCCGGCGGACACCACCACGATATCGGCGCGCACGAACAGCGTTGGCGCCGAGAACATTTCGCGACCACTGTCCAGGTACTGGAAATGCACGATCCAGCCGTCGCCATCGCGCTCCAGGTGCCGCACCTCAGCCTGGCAGAAAATCTCTGTGCCATGGTTCCAGGCGTCCGGCAGATAATTCATCAGCGTGGTGTTCTTGGCCTTGTTGTTACAGCCCGAGACGCAGTCGCCACAGCCATTGCACGGCAACTGCTCGACGCCGACGTGGTTGAGGTTGTTCGGCAACTTGTCGAAAGTCACGTTGATCGGCGGCTTGTAGAAATGCGCGCCCTGCTTGAGGTAATCAGCGGACTTCTTATGGGCGTCGAGCTTGGGCAGGTTCGGCAAGGACGCCGGATACGGGTTGGGCTTGAGCATTTCCCGAGCCCGCGCGTAGCCGTCCTGGAGCAGCGTGTCGCGGTGCTCACGCATCGCCAGCGGCCAGCGCGGGTCCTCGAACACGCCGGGCTCGGCTTCCAGGGCGACGTTGGCGTTGATCAGTGACGTGCCGCCCAGGCCACACCCGACCACCACATTCTGCTGGGCGTTGACGTGCAGGTCGAACAGCCCGGTGCGCGAACCGATGTGGCCGTCGGGGTCGTGCACCTGCAACTCCTCGGTGGCAGCGAGCAACGTATTGGGGTATTCGCCCGGCTGGATTTCCCGGCCACGTTCCAGCAGGCAGACCTTGCGCCCGGCCCGGGACAGGCGCGACGCAGCAATGCCGCCGCCGTAGCCGGAACCGATGACGATCACGTCGTAGTGTTCCTTGATTTCACTGATGGGGGTCGATATCCGTGTCATGTTCAAGTCCTCTCAGGCAGAAGGGGCAACTCTGCGGTTGCCTGTAGTTCCAGGCGCACGAACGCCTGGCCGCTATCCCGTATGGGTTGGAGCGGCAGTCAACGGTGTTGATGGGAGGGAACCTCAGGCGCTATAGGCGTGCACGCTGATTGGCGGCACGCCGACCGTTGCGCCGGGGTAACGAGGTCATAGGGGTGGGGATGCACGTCGGGGTTGAAGCGGGATATAAATTGGGGGGCTTGCTATCCATCATGCGTTCTCCCTGAACCGGCATGGATAAAGTCGCGCTGTCCTTGTGCCATGAGTGAAGACAGGCGACACCCATACGTCAAGGCGGTTCCTTAGAACTGTATGAAATTTGATCTATCGCATTCCGCGCTAAGCCTGCCGTGACCTGTAGCGTTCGACGAACAAGTTATCCACAAGGCAACCCACAGCTAATGGGGACAAGTGTCGAGGTGATCTGGATTTTGTCAGGGCGAATGTGAATAAAATCCGTGACTTATTTGCAAACAGGAGTTTCATGCCTGATTGACCAATTTTTGATCAATACGCCGTAAGCCCCACACAGCGTGGCCTGTAGGACAGAGCGAACATGTTATCCACAGAAGCGCCAACAGCGTTTGGGGGTAATTTGACGATTTTGTGGAAAACAGGCTGAGTAGCCACCAACCCGGTGTTATTGCGGTGGTTTTTCTACTTGAAGTCGATGATTGATCATTAATCGATCAACTCACTGGAAGCCCCGTACTGCATGGGTTGCAGCGTTGAGCGAACATCTTATCCACAGAAGCGCCAACAGAGATTGGGGGCAAGTCTGGCTTGGAATGCTGCGTTGCTCGCAGACAAAAGCCAATAGAAACCGCAAGTTACGCTGGTTGTTTTTTGAGCGAAGGTCTACAGAGAGCGATTTATATGGGTTGCAGCGAGGGGCAAACAGGTTATCCACAGCCGGACACACAGGGATTGTGGGTAACCGTGAAATTTCGGCAGGCACAATACTCAGGTGCATCGCCGGCCCTTGTGGGAGCGAGCTTGCTCGCGATGGCGGACCATCAGCACCATCATCGCTAACTGACAGACCGCTATCGCGAGCAAGCTCGCTCCCACAGGGAACCTAGGCGTTCCTGGGATTAGCGAACCACCCCCTCCTCCACCAGCAGCTTCAAAATCGCCTCGGCCCCCGCCTCCGGGCTCAAGCCCTTGAGCACCTGCCCACCTCCGCCGCTGGCCTTGGCCGTGGCGGCTTTCATGCGGTCGGCGCCGCTCTTGGCCTTGATGACCTTCAGGCGCTTGGGCCGTGGCTTGGCCGGTTGCAGGGTTGCCACCGCCAGCAGGGTATCGTCGACCACTTCGACTTCTTCCGCCTGCAACGCCCCACGCCGCGCCGGGCCATAGGCGCTCTGCCGTGGTTTCGGCGCGGCGTTATCCACAGTGGCCAGAAACGGCAGGCGCACCTTGAGCCGACGGCGCTGACCGCGGGGCAAGGCTTGCAGCACCCGGGCCACGCCGTTGTCGATGGATTCGACCTGGGCCAACCCCACCACCAACGGCCAACCGAGGTTTTCCGCCAACAGAAACGGCAGCATGCCCGAGCCTTCACCGGTTTCCGCCTGGCTGCCGGTGAGCACCACTTGGGCGCCAGCGTCTCTCAGATATTCGGTCAACGCCGGCAGCGCATCGGCGCCCTCCGGATTATCCAACACGTGAAGCTCATCCAGGCCCATGCCCAGGTAGGCGCGCAGTGCCGGTTCGGCCACGTCGCCGGCATGCAGCACTTGCAGTTCATTGCCGGCCAGTTGCAGGCCCAGCTCCACGGCGCGGGCGTCCTGTTCGGCGCGCCGGGGCCGACCAGAGGTCGGGTGGGCGCCGATGGAGACGAGGCTGATCACTTGGGTACTCATGAACATTTCCTTAGCTTAAGCCGCATCGCGCCTGGCTTCGTTGCGGTAAGCCTCTACCGCCGCGATCAGGGCCTGGAGAATCGCCGCGCTGTCGCCGATCACCGACAAGTCCGCGCGCTTGATCATGTCGCAGCCCGGATCGAGGTTGATCGCCACCACCTTGTCGCAGGCACCGATGCCTTGCAGGTGCTGGATCGCCCCGGAAATCCCCACGGCCACGTAGACCCGTGCGGTGACCCAGATGCCGCTGGCACCCACCTGGCGATCGCGAGCCATGTAACCGTCGTCCACCGCCACCCGCGAAGCACCTTCGGTTGCGCCCAAGGCCGCCGCGGTTCTGTGGAAAAGCTCCCAGTCCTTGACGCCGTTGCCGCCGGAGAAAATGAATTCGGCCTCGGCCATCGGGATCGCGCCCGGATCCACCGCCACCGCACCAAGATCCTCGATCCGCGACAAGCTGCGCGCCACGCTTGTGGATAACTCCACCGGCAAGGCCTCGTGGCGGGTCTCGCTAACCGGCTCGGCGCATTCGGCCGCTGCCAGAATCAGTCGCGCCAACGGCCGAGCCAGGTCTTGCAGGCCCGCACCGGCACGGCCGATGCACTCTTCGCCCTTGACCTGCCAGACACGCGTGGCCGGGCGTTCGCCCAAAGCTGCAGCGAAACGCCGGCCCAGTTCACCACCGCCGCTGCGGCTGTCGGGCAACAGCCAATGGCGTGGGCTGAACTGGTTATCCACAGCCCGCAGGCCTTGGACCCGTTGTTCCGGTGCATAACCGCTGAACTCGTCGCCCTCAAGCACCAGCAAGCGGTCCACGCCCGCCGTGGCGAATGCATTTTCCTTATGCTCGCCAAACACCACCGCCAGGACCGCACCTTCGCTGCCGGCCAACTGATGGGCGAGGCCCAACAGGTCGCGGTCGTGACTACTGAGACGGCCGCCGACCATGTCCGGGACCACGCTGATGTAGAACGCCGGTTGCGGCACCTGATGCAGCGGCAGTTGCACTTCAGTGGTCGCAGTGCGCTTGGTTGCGCCGCCCTGCTGGGCACCGCTGCGGTCGATGCGCTTGATGCCGTTGGGGCCGATGAAGCCTATCCCATGGACGTTCTTGCGAATGACGCCGTTAGGGCCCATCCAGCTGTGCTGCACCGGTTGCATGGCCGCGTGCAGCGGGTGCAGCCGGTTACGGGCGATCCACTCGGCGCGAGGGTCGCGGCGGATGATGTCGCTCATCAATGCACCTCCGCAGGTTCACGTTTGGCCGGAGTCACGGGCTTGCTCGGGGTCGTATCCTCGAGCAGCGCATCGGCCACCAGTTCGGCAATGTCCCTGATCATTGGTCGTGGTTCGACCACGCCTTCCAGCATCGCGGTGCACTGTGGACAACCCACGGCCACCAGTTCGGCGCCGGTTTCGCGGATGTCTTCCATGCGCATGTCAGGAATACGCTGTTTGCCCGGAATGTCGGTGATCGGCGCACCGCCACCGCCGCCGCAGCAACGGGAACGGAAACCGGAACGCTGCATCTCCTTGACCTCGATGCCCAGCGCACGCAGCACCTGGCGCGGAGCCTCGTATTCGCCGTTGTAGCGGCCCAGGTAGCAGGGGTCGTGATAAGTCACGCTGTCGCCCTTGTGCTGGCCGAGGTTCAGCGCGCCGGCGTCGATGATTTCCGCCAGATAGGTGCTGTGGTGCTGCACCAGGTAGTTGCCATCGAAGGCGCCGTACTCGTTTTTCAGCACGTGGAAGCTGTGGGGGTCGCAGGTGACGATGCGGTTAAAGCGGTATTTGGCCAGGGTCTGGATGTTGCGCTTGGCCAACAGCTGGAACGTCGCTTCATCACCGAGGCGCCGGGCCACATCGCCGCTGTCGCGCTCTTCGAGGCCGAGCACGGCGAAGTCGATCTTCGCCGCCTTGAGGACTTTGACGAAGGCGCGCAAGGTGCGCTGGTTGCGCATGTCGAAGGCACCGTCGCCGACCCAGAACAGCACGTCGGTGGATTTTTTCTCGCTGAGCAGATTCAGGTTCAGGTCTGCCGCCCAGTTCATCCGCCCGCCCGGGGCGAAGCCGCCAGGGTTGTCGGTGGCGATGAGGTTTTCCAGCACCTCGGCGCCCTTGTTCGGCGTGGCGCCTTTTTCCAGAGTCAGGTGCCGGCGCATGTCAACGATGGCGTCGACGTGCTCGATCATCATCGGGCACTCCTCGACACACGCCCGGCAAGTGGTGCAGGACCACAGGGTCTCGGCGTCCACCAGACCGTTGACGATCGGCTGGTGTGGATTACCGCCGTGCTCGCCAACGGGTTTGCCTGGGTAAGGACTGCCGGCGAACTTCGCATCGGTGCCGCCGGCCAGGCCGACGACCATGTCCTGGATGAGCTTTTTCGGGTTCAGCGGCTGGCCGGCGGCGAACGCCGGGCACGCCGCTTCGCACTTGCCGCACTGCACGCAGGCGTCGAAGCCGAGCAACTGGTTCCAGGTGAAATCCTTGGGTTTCTCCACACCCAGCGGTGCGGCGGGGTCGTTCAGGTCCAGCGGCTTGAGGCCGGTGGAACGGCCGCCACCAAAACGTTCTGCACGGCGGTGCCAGGCCAGGTGCAGGGCACCGGCGAAGGCGTGCTTCATCGGCCCGCCCCAGGTCATGCCGAAGAACAATTCCGACACGCCCCACAACACACCGAGCCCCAGGACAGCCGCCACCAGCCAACCACCGAAGTTCTCCGGCAGGATGCCCGCCACCGGCAGGGTCACCAGGAAAAACGACGCCGAGAAGGCCAGCAGGCTTTTCGGGAGGCGCATCCAAGGACCTTTCGACAATCGCGCTGGCGGGTTGCGCCGACGCAGGTACATGAAGATCGCACCGACGAACATCACCGCCGACATCAATAGCAGGGCGTAACCGAGGATGCGGTTGTGCAAGCCAAAACCGTGCACCAGGATCGCCAACACAATCGATGCTACCGCCCCGCCCGCCGTGGCGACGTGGGTATTGGCGATGTATTTGTCCCGCGCCACCACGTGGTGCAAATCCACCATGTAGCGCTTGGGCATGGCGAAGAGGCCACCGATCAGGTCGACTTTCGACGGTCGTCCCCGGCGCCACATGTTCACCCGCCGCAAGGCACCGAGGACCGCGAGGCCCAGGGCTGCGAACAGCAGGATTGGAAGAAGGGTGTTCAACATAGGTGTTGCTCCCAAAGACCTCAGGGTCATGTGCGCGCCAGTGAGAGCGACGCACCTACTTGTGGCGAGGGAGCTTGCTCCCGCTGGAGCGCGAAGCGCTCCCAAAAAAGCCCCAGGTGTAAACCTGATGCTCCTCGACTGATGATTTGGGGCCGCTTCGCAGCCCAGCGGGAGCAAGCTCCCTCGCCACAGGTGATGGTGTTAAGCCGTTAGAAATCCTTGCACAGCCGCAGGGCGTCGTAGATGGCCGCGTGGGTATTACGCTGGGCCACGCAGTCGCCGATGCGGAACAGCAGGTAGCCATCGCCACTCTGCTCAAGGCACGGCTGCGGCTTGATCGCGAACAATGCTTCGACGTCGATCTGGCCCTTGTTGCGCGAACCTTCCTTCAGCGCGTAGTAGATTTCTTCGTCCGGCCGCACGCCGTTCTCCACCACCACCTGGTCCACCACGCGCTCTTCCTTGGCGCCGGTATATTCGTTCTCCAGCACCGCCACCAGCTTGTCGCCTTCGCGGTAGACCTTCTCCAGCATCATGTCCCCGGTCATGATCACTTCCTTGGGGTACATGCTGCGGTAGTAGGTCGGGAACGAGGTCCCGCCAATGGCCACGCCCGGCTTGATGTCGTCGGTGACGATTTCGACCTGGCTGCCCTTGTCGGCGAGGAAGTCGGCCACCGACATGCCGGTGAACTCGCAGATGGTGTCGTAGACCAGCACGTTCTTGCCCGGGGCAACCTTGCCGTCGAGCACGTCCCAACTGCTGACCACCAGCCCTTCGGCGGCGCCCCAGTGTTCGTTCTGTTCGACGTTCGGGTGGCCGCCGACGGCCAGCACCACCACATCCGGACGCAAGTCCATGATGGTTGGCGCATCCGCCGCCACGCCCAGGCGCAGGTCGACTTTCAGCCGCGCCAACTCCAGCTGGAACCAGCGGGTGATACCGGCGATCTGGTCCCGTTGCGGGGCTTTCGAGGCGGTGGTGATCTGTCCGCCGATGAACTCCTTCTTCTCGAACAGCGTCACGTCGTGCCCACGCTCGGCGGCCACGCGCGCCGCTTCCATTCCGGCCGGGCCGGCGCCGACCACCACGACTTTGCGTTTCGGCCCGGTGGATTTCTCGATGATGTGCGGCACGCCCATGTATTCACGGGAGGTCGCGGCGTTCTGGATACACAGCACGTCCAGGCCCTGGTACTGGCGGTCGATGCAGTAGTTGGCGCCGACGCACTGCTTGATCTGGTCGATCTGGCCCATCTTGATCTTGGCGATCAGGTGCGGATCGGCGATGTGGGCGCGGGTCATGCCGACCATGTCGACGTAGCCGCCCTCGAGGATCCGCGTGGCCTGGTTCGGGTCCTTGATGTTCTGCGCATGCAGCACCGGAACCTTGACCACTTCCTTGATACCGGCGGCCAGGTGCAGGAATGGCTCCGGTGGATAACTCATGTTCGGAATGACGTTGGCCAGGGTGTTATGGGTGTCGCAACCCGAGCCCACCACGCCGATGAAATCGAGCATGCCGGTGTCGTCGTAGTACTTGGCGATCTGCTTCATGTCCTCGTGGGACAAGCCGTCCGGGTGGAACTCGTCGCCGCACAGGCGCATGCCCACGCAGAAATCGTCACCCACTTCGGCGCGCACGGCCTTCAACACTTCCAGGCCGAACTTCATGCGGCCTTCGAAACTGCCGCCCCACTCGTCGGTCCGCTTGTTGACCCGCGGGCTCCAGAACTGGTCGATCATGTGCTGGTGCACGGCGGACAGCTCGACGCCGTCCAGGCCACCAGCCTTGGCCCGGCGCGCGGCCTGGGCGTAGTTGCCGATCACCCGCCAGATTTCTTCCGGCTCGATGGTCTTGCAGGTCGCACGATGCACCGGCTCACGCACGCCGGACGGCGACATCAGGGTCGGCCAGTTGAAACCGTCCCAGCGCGAGCGACGACCCATGTGGGTAATCTGGATCATGATCTTGGCGCCATGCTTGTGCATGGCGTCGGCCAGGTTCTGGAAGTGCGGGATGATGCGGTCGGTGGACAGGTTCACCGAACTCCACCATTCCTGCGGGCTGTCGATGGCAACCACGGACGAGCCGCCGCAGATTGCCAGGCCGATGCCGCCCTTGGCCTTCTCTTCGTAATATTTCACATAGCGGTCGGTGGTCATGCCGCCGTCGGTGGCGTAGACCTCGGCGTGCGCGGTGCTGAGCACGCGGTTGCGGATGGTCAGCTTGCCGATCTGGATCGGCTGGAACATTGCTTCAAAAGCCATGGCGCGATCCTCGACTTACAACGGCTTGACGATGAACAGGCCGTCGTCGTGGCCTTCTTCGGAACCGCCGTAGACCTGCTCGGCCACGGTGCGGATCTGGCTGCCGCGAGCGGCGAGAATCTGATCCATGGCGCCGGCGAACCAGCCGGTGAACATGTAGTCGACCTTGCGCCCGACCTTGCCGTACACGTAGACGAACGCCGAATGTTCGAGCTTGACGCTGGCGGTGCCTTTGTCCAGGTCGATGTCCTGGATCTTGAACAGGCCCCAGCCACGCTGGGACAAGCGCTTCATGTAATGCTCGAACACCGCGACGCCTTCCAGGCCGTGACATTCGGCTTCTTTTTCACACCAGTGCCAGGCGGATTTGTAGCCGGCCTTGTAGAGGATTTCGGCGTAGGCATCGGCGCCCAGCACTTCCTCGATGCCCATGTGGTTGTTGACGAAGAAGTGCCGCGGCACGTACAGCATCGGCAGGGCGTCGGAGGTCCAGACACCGGTTTCGCTGTCGACTTCGATAGGCAGTTGCGGGGCGATCTTGGCCATGAAAACGTGACTCCGGAAATTCGTGATGTGCCTGCGGCGCGAGTGGCCGCAGGTAAAGGATTCGGTGACGCGGCGGGGTTTATTCGCCCCAGACATCTTTCAAAACGTTCACCCAGTTCTCGCCCATGATCTTGCGCACCACCCGCTCCGGGTGACCGCGCTTGAGCAGCGTCTCGGTGAGGTTCGGGAACTCGCCCACGGTGCGGATGCCCAGGGGGTTGATGATCTTGCCGAAGCTGGTCAGACGACGGGCATAGCCCTTGTCGTGTGTCAGCATCTCGAAGAAATCCTGGCCATGGCCCTGGGTGAAGTCAGTGCCGATGCCGATGGCGTCTTCGCCGACGATGTTCATGGTGTATTCGATGGCTTCGGCGTAGTCGTCGATGGTCGAATCGATGCCCTTGGCCAGGAACGGCGCGAACATGGTCACGCCGACGAAACCGCCGTGGTCGGCGATGAACTTCAGTTCCTCGTCAGACTTGTTGCGTGGGTGCTCTTTCAGACCGGACGGCAGGCAATGGGAGTAGCAGACCGGCTTCTTCGATTCGAGAATGACTTCTTCTGAAGTCTTGGAACCAACGTGGGACAAGTCGCACATGATGCCGACGCGGTTCATCTCGGCGACGATTTCACGACCGAAGCCCGACAGGCCGCCGTCGCGCTCGTAGCAGCCGGTGCCCACCAGGTTCTGGGTGTTGTAGCACATCTGCACCACGCCGACGCCCAGCTGCTTGAAGATCTCGACATAGCCGAGCTGGTCCTCGAAGGCATGGGCGTTCTGGAAGCCGAAGATGATGCCGGTCTTGCCCTGCTCCTTGGCGCGACGGATGTCGGCGGTGGTCTTCACCGGGATCACCAGGTCGCTGTTTTCGCGGATCAGTTTCTGGCTGGCGACGATGTTGTTGATGGTGGCCTGGAAACCTTCCCACACCGACACGGTGCAGTTGGCTGCGGTCAGGCCGCCCTTGCGCATGTCTTCGAACAGGTCACGGTTCCACTTGGCAATGATCAGCCCGTCGATAACGATGCTGTCGGCGTGCAATTCGGCTGGGCTCATCAGGCAGTCCCCTTGTTGGCGATTCATGCGCCGAATCGTGTGCCGGCGCTTTGGGGCCAGCATATGCCTGAGGGCCGTCGCGACCGGGTGCAAAAACGACAGGGGAATTGCCGAAAGCGTCAATCCGCGACAATGGGCTGCGACAGGCCCACCCTGCCCATCTGTTCTTTACCCGGCGCTTGCGCCAGAATCCGCTGCACCACTGGATTCAACCGGACTCGAGCGACAACCGATGAAATCGATTTTCTTCGCCCTGGCACTGATCAGCACCGTCGCCCACGCGACCGAAGACACCGAACCCAACCCCTGCGACGAAGTTGAAAACGACGTCCAGACCCTGGCCTGTTCGGCCTACGGCAAAGCCGCCGCCGAACAACTGCTCAACGAAAACCTGCAAAGCCTCAACGAACGCCTGCAAACCCGCTACGCCAGCGACAAGGCCCAGCTCAACGACATCACCGCCAAGATCAAGGCCGCCCAGCAACTGTGGCAAAAGCAGCGCGAAGCCGACTGCGCGATCGCCGCCTTCCCGGCCAAACCTGGCAGCGACACCTACAAAATCGCCGAAAACGACTGCATGGCCCAGGTGAGCGATGACCGGTCGGAGTTTTTGGAGTCGATTGGGCAGGAATAAATTGGGCGCAACATCCCGACACCATCCGGCCGTTGGTCCTGGAAGAGATATAAGTCAGGATTCGCAAATCTTATAAAAGACTTATACCTCGACATGAGCCTGGTGAAATGCGATGAACGTACCTACTGACATTCAGATCATCAACGACGCAGACGGAAATCCGGCCTTTGTGGTCATTCCGTATGCGCAATACGTTGCGCAGAAATTGGAACCCGATCTGATTCCTCATGAAGTCGTTAGCCGTATCGTCGACGGCGCCACGCCCATACGCGCCTGGCGCGAGCATTTGAACCTGACCCAAGACGAAGTTGCCAAGCGTCTCGGTATTTCCCAACCGGCGTTTGCCCAGCAAGAATCTGTGGCCAAACCTCGCCGAGCTACACGAGAAAAAATTGCCTCTGCCTTTGGCATCCATGCTGATCAACTGGAGCTATAGATTCGCAAGGCGTTGAGCCTCAAGGTGGGTAAACTGGCGCTCCAGACCACCCGAACCCAAGGCCCGAGCATGATCATCTGCGGCATCGAAATCAAAGGCAGCGAAGCGATCATCGCCGTTGCCTCGCTGGACCAACAGGCGTTAAGCCACGTCGCGCTCAGTACCAAGAAAATCGCCCTCGACGACGATGACGAAGCCGCCAACGTCAAGGCCTTCGCCGCGCAGGTTCGAGCGTTCGTGACGGACAACGGCATCGAACGCATCGCCATCAAGAAGCGCAGCAAGAAAGGTGAATTCGCCGGTGGGCCGACCACCTTCAAGATCGAGGGCATTTTCCAGTTGCTGGAAGGCTGCGAGGTGATGCTGCTGTCGCCGCAGACCATCAACGCGCAGAGCAAGAAACACGACTTCGCCCTGCCGGCGACGCTGAACAAGTATCAGCATGAGGCGTACAAGGCAGCCTGCTCGGCACTGATGAAGAAATAGACCTTTTTCAGCCGAACACAGCCCCCCGTGGCGAGGGAGCTTGCTCCCGCTGGGCTGCGCAGCGGCCCCGAAACCCGGCACCCAAATGTGTCAGGTTGATTGAGTCGATGACATTGGGGCTGCTCCGCAGCCCAGCGGGAGCAAGCTCCCTCGCCACGGTGTATTTCCAGACTATGAAAACCTGTCAAACCACCTCCCGCTCATCCCCCTGCCGTCGCCGATCCTCCCGTGGACACCGGGCAAACCGTGCCCGATAGCTGCGGGTGAAGTACGACGGCGACTCGAACCCGCAGGCGATGCTCACCTCCAGCACGCTCATGTCGGTCTGACGCAGCAGTTGCCGGGCCTTTTCCAGGCGCAGGCGCAGGTAGAAGTTGCTCGGGGTGTCGTTCAGGTGCAGGCGGAACAGGCGCTCCAGCTGACGCCGCGTCACGTTGATCGACTCGGCCAGGGCCAGGGTGCTCAAGGGCGGTTCGCTATGGGTCTCCATCTCGCCAATGACCTGCACCAGCTTCTTGTTGCGGATGCCATAGCGCGTGGCGATTTCCATGCGCTGGTGATCCTTGCGCGGACGAATGCGACCGAGCACGAATTGCTCGCTGACCTGGACCGCCAGCTCCGGGCCGTGGGCCTGGCCGATCAGGTCGAGCATCAGGTCGATGGAGGCGGTGCCGCCGGCGCAAGTGATGCGACGGCGGTCAATCTCGAACAGTTCCTGGGTCACGCCGAGCTGTGGATAAGATTCCTTGAACGCCTCGATCGCCTCCCAGTGCAACGTCACCCGGTGTCCATCAAGTAGCCCCGCCTCGGCCAGGACCACGCTGCCGGTGTCGATACCGCCAAGGATCACACCTTCATTGTCCAGTCGATGCAACCAGCGCTCCAACGCCGGGCTGGCAAATTTCAACGGTTCGAAACCCGCCACGACCCACAGCGTCGCACCCTTCTTCAGCGGCTCCAGCGCGGCGTCGGCGTTGACCGACATGCCGTTGCTCGCCAGCACCGCACCGCCATCGGCGCTCAGTACATGCCAGCGGTACAGCTCGCCGCGAAAACGGTTGGCGACCCGCAAGGGCTCGATGGCCGAGATGAAACCGATGGCCGAGAAACCCGGCATCAACAAGAAATAAAAATCCTGGGACATGGAGCGCACTCGGTTGACGGGCAGCGTGCGGACCTTGATACGCCACTTGCAAGCGTCCTTCAAGCGCACAGGTCGCTGCAGTGCAAGAGCAGGTCGCCGCTGTGCGTTTTGCGCGGGGGCCGGCTGCGTACTTTGGCATCACCGGCGCGCAGATGCCGGAACCCATAACAACAAGCTGCCGAGGAACCTGACAATGAAACACCTGATCAGCTACTGCGTTCTTGCAATCAGCGCCACGTCTCTCCTGAACCAGACTGCCCTCGCAGCCGAACCCGCTGCCTGCCAGAACGTGCGCCTGGGCGTGGTCAACTGGACCGACGTCATTGCCACCAGCGCCTTGACCCAAGTGATGCTCGATGGCCTCGGCTACAAGACCAAGCAGACCAGCGCCTCCCAGCAGATCATTTTCGCCGGCATCCGCGACCAGCGCCTGGACCTGTTCCTGGGCTACTGGAACCCGCTGATGACCCAGACCATCACCCCGTTCGTCGAGGCGAAGCAGGTCAAGGTGCTGGAGCAGCCGAGCCTGAAGGACGCCCGCGCCACCCTGGCCGTACCCACTTACCTGGCCGACAAGGGCCTGAAGACCTTCGCTGATATCGCCAAATTCGAAAAAGAGCTGGGCGGCAAGATCTACGGCATCGAGCCCGGTTCCGGTGCCAACACCCAGATCAAAGCGATGATCGCCAAGAACCAGTTTGGCCTGGGCAAGTTCCAGCTGGTGGAGTCCAGCGAGGCCGGCATGCTCGCGGCGGTGGACCGCGCCGTGCGGCGCAAGGAAGCCGTGGTGTTCTTCGGCTGGGCGCCGCACCCGATGAACGTCAATGTGCAGATGACCTATCTCACCGGCAGCGAAGACGCCCTCGGCCCGAACGAAGGCATGGCCAGCGTCTGGACCGTCACCGCGCCGAACTACGCCGAGCAATGCCCTAACGTCAGCCGCCTGCTGAGCAACCTGACCTTCAGCGCCGAAGACGAGAGCCGGATGATGCAGCCGCTGCTCGACCACAAGGACCCACTGGAATCGGCCCGGCAATGGCTGAAGGACCACCCGCAAGACAAGCAGCGCTGGCTCGAAGGCGTGACCACTTTCGACGGCAAGCCGGCCATCGACAGCTTAAAACTGACCAGCAACTGATCAACCGTTATCCCTCTGCGCAGCTCCAAAGGGCTGCGCGGTGACTCACCACGCCTGAAGGAATCCGCACCATGAACCACGACGTCATCATCACCTGCGCACTCACCGGTGCTGGCGACACGACCGCCAAGAGCCCGCACGTGCCGGTCACCCCGAAACAGATCGCCGCGGCGGCCGTCGAGGCGGCCAAGGCCGGCGCCACCGTGGTCCACTGCCATGTGCGCGACCCACAGACCGGCAAGTTCAGCCGCGACGTGGCGCTGTACCGCGAAGTGATGGAGCGCATCCGCGAGGCCGACGTCGACATCATCGTCAACCTCACCGCCGGCATGGGCGGCGACCTGGAAATCGGTAGCGGCGAAAAACCCATGGAGTTCGGCCCCAACACCGATCTGGTGGGCCCACTGACCCGCCTGGCCCACGTCGAGGAGCTGTTGCCGGAAATCTGCACGCTGGATTGCGGCACCCTGAACTTCGGCGACGGCGACACCATTTACGTCTCCACCCCGGCGCAACTGCGGGCCGGCGCCAAGCGCATCACCGAGCTGGGGGTCAAGGCCGAGCTGGAGATCTTCGACACCGGGCACCTGTGGTTCGCCAAGCAGATGATCAAGGAAGGCCTGTTGGACAACCCATTGTTCCAGCTCTGCCTGGGTATCCCGTGGGGCGCGCCGGCGGATACCACCACCATGAAGGCGATGGTCGACAACCTGCCCGCCGACGCGGTGTGGGCCGGCTTCGGTATCGGCCGCATGCAAATGCCGATGGCGGCACAGGCCGTATTGCTGGGCGGCAACGTGCGGGTCGGGCTGGAAGACAACCTCTGGCTGGACAAAGGCGTGCTCGCCACTAATGGACAACTGGTGGAGCGCGCCGGCGAAATCCTCAGCCGCCTCGGGGCGCGTGTGCTTACGCCGGCTGAGGGCCGCAAGAAAATGGGCCTGACCCAGCGCGGCTAACCAAATCTCCACCGTCTTCCCTGTGGGAGCGAGCTTGCTCGCGATAGCGATAGTCCGACCGTCAAAGATGCGTCAGATGCACCGCCGCCATCGCGAGCAAGCTCGCTCCCACAGGTGATCCTCACCCTTTTCAGGAAACCACCATGAGCTTCATCACCAACATCAAAACCTTCGCCGCCCTGGGCAGCGGCGTCATCGGCAGCGGCTGGGTCAGCCGCGCCCTGGCCCACGGCCTCGACGTGGTCGCCTGGGACCCGGCGCCGGGTGCCGAAGCGGCCTTGCGCAAACGCGTCGCCAGCGCCTGGGGCGCCTTGGAAAAACAGGGCCTGGCCCCCGGCGCATCGCAGGATCGCTTGCGCTTCGTCGCTACCGTCGAGGAATGCGTACGCGAGGCCGATTTCATTCAGGAAAGCGCTCCCGAGCGGCTGGAGCTCAAGCTTGAACTGCACGCCCAGATCAGCGCCGCCGCCAAGCCGAATGCACTGATCGGGTCAAGCACCTCGGGGCTTTTGCCGAGCGAGTTTTATGCAAACTCCACTCATCCGGAGCGCTGCGTGGTCGGGCATCCGTTCAACCCGGTCTATCTGCTGCCCCTGGTGGAAGTGGTCGGCGGCAAGCACACCGCGCCTGAAGCCGTGCAAGCGGCGATGCAGGTCTACGAATCCCTTGGCATGCGCCCGCTGCACGTGCGCAAGGAAGTCCCCGGTTTCATCGCCGATCGCCTGCTCGAAGCGCTGTGGCGCGAGGCCCTGCACCTGGTCAACGACGGCGTGGCGACCACCGGCGAAATCGACGATGCCATTCGTTTTGGCGCCGGCCTGCGCTGGTCGTTCATGGGCACTTTCCTGACCTACACCCTAGCCGGCGGCGATGCCGGGATGCGCCATTTCATGGCCCAGTTCGGCCCGGCGCTGCAATTGCCGTGGACCTACCTGCCGGCGCCGGAGCTGACCGAGAAACTGATCGACGATGTGGTGGACGGGACGAGCGAGCAACTGGGGCGCCACAGCATTTCGGCGCTGGAACGCTATCGTGATGATTGCCTGATGGCGGTGCTGGAGGCGGTGAAGGCCACCAAGGAAAAGCATGGAATGGCCTTCGCCGAGTAAACCTTGGTTTTTTGGGCCAGCAGGTCTGGCCCCATCGCGAGCAAGCTCGCTCCCACATTGGCTCTGTGTCGTTCTACAAAACCTGTGGGAGCGAGCTTGCTCGCGATAGCGGCCTCCCAATCGCCACAACAATCGGAACCCACCCTCATGCCCACCCTAACCACCTACCAAACCCCCATCCTCCCTGAATGGGTCGACTACAACGGTCACTTGCGCGATGCCTTCTACCTGCTGATCTTCAGCTACGCCACCGACGCGCTGATGGACCAGCTCGGCCTGGACAGCCAGAACCGCGAAGCCAGCGGCCATTCTCTGTTCACCCTCGAACTGCACCTGAACTACCTCCACGAAGTGAAGCTCGGGGCCGAGGTAGAGGTGCACACACAAATCATCGGCCACGACGCCAAACGCCTGCACCTCTACCACAGCCTGCACCTGGTGGGCGGAGACAAAGAGCTGGCCGGCAATGAGCAGATGCTGCTGCACGTCGACCTGGCGGGCCCGCGCTCAGCGCCTTTCACCGAGCAGACCCTGGGCCGACTCAAAGCCCTGATCGACGAACAATCCGACCTGCCGGCTCCGACCTGCATTGGCCGCGTCATCGCCTTGCCGCCCGCCCGATAAGTCTCGAACAGGAGACCGCCATGAACATCGCCGCCGCTATTGCCGACTTCCGACGCTACCCTCTTGTCCAGGCATTGAGCGCTGTAACCCCCTTGGCCGACCGGGTCCACGTCACGTGGGCTGACGGTCGGATCAGCCCGTTTCACCATCAATGGCTGCGGGACAACTGCCCCTGCGCGCAGTGTGTCTACAGCGTCACCCGCGAGCAGGTCCTGGAGATCGTCGACGTCCCGGAAGACCTGACGCCCGGCGAAATCGACATCGACGGCGCGGGCTGCCTACACGTGGTTTGGCAGGACGGCCATCAGAGCCTTTTCGACCCGGGTTGGTTGCGCGCCCATGCCTATGACGATCAATCCAGGGCCGAGCGACTGGCGGGCAAACCACAACGCCAACTGTGGCAGCACGATCTGTCACTGCCAGTGTTCGAATACCAGGCCCTGATGGAGGACTCCGACACCTTGCTGAAATGGCTACTGGCAGTACGCGACATCGGCCTGACCCAGGTACGGGACGTCCCCACCGAACCCGACTCGCTGAAACTGATTGCCCAGCGCATTTCCTTTATTCGCGAAAGCAATTTCGGCGTGCTGTTCAACGTGCAGTCCAAGGCCGATGCCGACAGCAACGCCTATACCGCCTTCAATCTGCCGCTGCACAGCGACCTGCCAACACGAGAGCTGCAGCCCGGTTTGCAGTTCCTGCATTGCCTGGTGAACGACGCCGACGGTGGCGAGAGCATCTTCGTCGACGGTTTCGCCATCGCCCAGGCGCTGCGCCGGGAAGACGCCGAAGCCTTCGACGCGCTGTGCCAGATCCCGGTGGAATTTCGCAACAAGGATCGCCACAGCGACTACCGCTGCCTGGCGCCGATCATCGCCCTGGATACGCTGGGGCAGGTCTCGGAGATCCGCATGGCGAATTTCTTGCGCGGACCGTTCGATACGTCGGTGGAGCAGATGCCCAGGCTCTATCAAGCCTATCGCCGCTTCATTGCCCTGACCCGCGAGCCTCGGTTTCGCCTGGTACAGAGGCTTGAACCCGGCCAGCTCTGGTGCTTCGACAACCGTCGCACCCTCCACGCGCGCAATGCGTTCGACCCAGCCTCCGGGGCGCGACACTTCCAGGGGTGTTATGTCGATCGGGATGAGTTGCTGTCGCGGATTCAGGTGTTGCAGCGTTAGACCGCGTCATCGTTCTTCGCGAGCAGGCTCGCTCCCACAGGGGTTCTGTGTCGATCACAAAATCTAATGTGGGAGCGAGCCTGCTCGCGAAAGCACCCGATCAGACAACTCATTTCCCGCTGATTCACACAGACAAAAAAATCCCCGATCAAGCCGTGACAGGATCGGGGCAGGAGCGTTACTGGAGGAGCCGTTGCGCGAGGGTGACCAAACCATCGTGATTCAGCTTGGGACCAGTGTGCCCACTCCCGAGGCAGGCGAGTTAGCCGAAAACGACCCGCTCATAGTCATTCAGGCCAGATCGACAATTTGCCCTTGCCGCAGCTCCGGACGGCTACCAGAATCCAGTCACGACCCCAATCCCTGAACAAGGAAAAGCGTCATGATGTACGCCGATTTGATCGACCAGGAAGACCTGCTGGGCCAACTCAAGGCCCTGGGGCTGCAGATACCCAGCGGTGCGACCGCCGAGCAGGCTTGTGAATGCGCGGTGCGCGGCCTGGACCGGGCGCGCGCCAATGAACTGCGGCGCATGGTCAAGGACATGTACACCAGCAGCGCGACCATCCTGCCGGCGGTGCGTCAGGCGATCGACAAGCAACTGCTGCCAGCGCTGACCGAATACCAGCAGAACCATAGCGGCTGACCTTGTGGCGAGGGAGCTTGCTCCCGCTGGGCTGCGTAGCAGCCCCAAAAAGCTTGGGACCGCTGCGCGCTGGAGCGCCAGCCCGGTCCAGCGGGAGCAAGCTCCCTCACCACAAAAGCCCTCGGTCTTAGAGCCTCACACTGGCAAACGTCGACTCATTGCGCGCCTGGCTCAAGGCCGACAGCGGGCCGGACAATGGCGACAGCACCAGGGCCTGCGGCAACGGCATCATCGCTACCTGCTGCGTAGTGTTGGAACCGACGCGTTCGTCACGCGGCGGAATGCCGAAGTATTCGCGGTAGCACTTGGAGAAGTGCGGGGTGGAGACGAAGCCGCACACCGAGGCCACCTCGATAATCGACATCGGCGTCTGCTTGAGCAACTGCCGCGCGCGGATCAGCCGCAGCTTGAGGTAATAGCGCGACGGCGAACAGTGCAGGTACTTCTGGAACAGCCGCTCGAGCTGACGTCGGGACACGGCGACATACACCGCCAGTTCGTCCAGGTCGATCGGCTCTTCGAGGTTGGCCTCCATCAGTGCGACGATTTCCTGCAACTTCGGCTGGTTGGTGCCGAGCATGTGCTTGAGCGGCACGCGCTGGTGATCCTGCTCGTTGCGGATGCGCTCATAGACAAACATTTCCGAGATCGCTGCCGACAGTTCGCGACCGTGATCGCGGCTGATCAAGTGCAGCATCATGTCCAGCGGCGCGGTGCCGCCAGAACTGGTGAAGCGATTGCGGTCGAGGGTGAACAGGCGCGTGCTCATCGACACCCGCGGGAAGGCTTCCTGCATGGCTGCCAGGCATTCCCAGTGCACGCTGCAATCGAAACCGTCCAGCAGGCCGGCACAGGCCAGGGCCCAACTGCCGGTGCAGACCGCGCCGAGGCGACGGGACTGCCGGGCCTGGCTTTGCAGCCAGGAGACGTGCTCACGGGTAACGGTGCGCTGGATGCCGATGCCGCCGCAGACGATGACGGTGTCGAGGGCCGGCGCTTTGTGCATGGAGGCGTCAGGCGTGATCTGCAGACCGTCACTGGCCCAGACCTGCCCGCCATCGACAGTCAGGGTGGTCCAGCGATACAACTCGCGACCGGACAGCTGGTTAGCCATGCGTAGCGGTTCCACCGCGGACGCCAGGGAAATCAGCGTGAAATTGTCCAGCAGCAAAAAGCCGATGGATTGAGGCGCACGGTTCTGGGGTTGAGCCCCAGAGTTGGACGTCGTCATCGCGGTATCTCCTCACACAAAGCGGGTGATGGCCTCAGGCGGAGGCTCTTGTTATTGCCCACCATTCTCTTGCGTGAGACGGGGCTTTATCGGGACAGAGCAATTGCCATGCCTAAATTTGAATGCGCGTTCAATAAATCCTGAAAACGACATGCCGACCTGTCTATTCAAGGGGCCTGTCGGGGCTGGTTTGAAAGTGCCATCAACGGCCCCAGGCACCTGCCACAGTGGGCTGTGAGCAGATCGGTAGCACTTGTGGTAACTGGGCTGCGCCGCTTGCACGGCGGATGTCACCGCAAGCGCGGGGACGGACGGTAGCGCGGCGGACAATGGCGTGACCGATAAGTCAGGTCTTGTCTGTTTGCGACGCGCCAAAACGTGGCGTGTTTTTGCAGCGGTGTTCATTTTACGAGCGGTTTTTCTCGATACCTGTGGCGAGGGAGCTTGCTCCCGCTGGGCTGCGGAGTGGCCCTGAGTCGGGCACCTCGGCGTGTCAGAGAACCGCAAAGGGGACGCTTCGCGCCCCAGCGGGAGCAAGCTCCCTTGTCACGGAATTATCTTGTGAATCCTGAATCAACACTCCACCGCACTCACCGCCAACCCGCCCCGCGATGTCTCTTTATATTTGTCATGCATGTCGGCACCGGTGTCGCGCATGGTGCGGATCACCCGGTCCAGGGAGATGAAGTGCTGGCCGTCGCCACGCAGGGCCATTTGTGCGGCATTGATGGCTTTCACCGCGGCAATCGCGTTGCGCTCGATACAGGGCACCTGGACCAGGCCGCCGACCGGGTCGCACGTCAGGCCAAGGTTGTGCTCCAGGCCGATTTCCGCGGCGTTGCACAATTGCTCCGGCGTGGCGCCGAGGATTTCCGCCAGGCCCGCCGCCGCCATGGCGCAGGCCGAGCCGACTTCGCCCTGGCAGCCAACTTCGGCGCCGGAGATCGAAGCGTTCTTCTTGCACAAAATCCCCACCGCCGCTGCGCTGAGGAAATAGTCCACCACGTTGGCGTCGGTCACCGCTTCGCTGAATTTCATGAAGTAATGCAGCACCGCCGGAATGATCCCCGCCGCGCCATTGGTCGGCGCCGTGACCATGCGCCCGCCGGCGGCATTTTCCTCGTTGACCGCCAGGGCGAACAGGTTGACCCATTCCATGGCGCTCAAGGTCGAGCCGATCACGTTCGGTTTGTTCAGTTCCTGCAGGCTGCGATGCAACTTGGCCGCACGTCGCCGTACATTCAGGCCGCCGGGCAGGATGCCTTCGTGCTTGAGGCCTTGTTCGACGCAATCCTGCATGGCCCGCCAGAGTTTCATCAGGCCGCTGCGGATCTCTTCCTCGGAGCGCCAGACCTTTTCATTCGCCATCATCAACTCGGCCACCCGCAGGTTGTGCGTGCGGCACAGTGCCAGGAGCTCTTCGGCGCTGGAAAAATCGTACGGCAGTTCGGTACTGTCCAGGTCCACCACGCCGCTGGAAGCCTGGGCCTGGTCAACAACAAAACCTCCGCCGATGGAATAGTACGTGTCGCGGTGCAATTCGCCGCTCGCGCCTTCGGCAACCAACGTCATCGCGTTAGGGTGGAACGGCAGGTTCTCGTCGATCAGGCGCATGTCGCGCGACCAGACAAAAGGCACCGGCAGACGCCCATCCAGCAATAAGGTCGCGGTTTCGCGCAGCAGTTCGATGCGCTTGCCGATCTGCGACGGGTCGATCGCGTCAGGCCATTCGCCCATCAGACCCATGATCGTGGCGTTGTCGCTGCCATGGCCGATGCCGGTCGCCGACAGCGAACCGTACAACTGCACCTCGACCCGGCGCACATCGTGCAGCAGCGCCTTCGCCCGCAGCGCTTCAACGAACAGCGCCGCGGCGCGCATGGGGCCCACGGTATGGGAACTGGACGGGCCGATACCGATCTTGAACAGGTCGAACACGCTGATTGCCATGCCTTGGATCTCCAGAACGGTCACATCCGGGCGCAGGAGCGCCCGGTGGCGGAGCTGCTACGCTCAACGCCGGGATGGCCGCATCATCCGGCTTTTGAATCGGCTTTCGACGTCTGACACCGACGCAATCATGCCCAGCAGCGCCGCGCCCTTGTCGCCCAGGTTTTACGACGTTTTTTTGCGTGTCAGAAGCCAGCCGAGGGCGGAAAAAATCTGTAAACGACGTCACCAACACTGGATGCGACCCTCCCTGTACTGGATACGACGCACCCTGTAGGCGTCGGATTTGCACTGGTACATGATCGGTTACGGCTCGTTTGCAAGGCCGCGTGTCACCCAGGGTGCCCACGCGCCACCAACCGCAACATTAAAAAAGCAAAAAAGCGCGGTTGTCCCCGACCGGACACTGCCGATAAAACACCAGGAGTCCACCCATGAAAGGTTCCAAGCCGTTGTTGTTGGCCGCCATGCTGAGTCTTCCGATGCTGGCCAACGCTGCAGAGCCCGCTCAGTGCAGCACCGTCAACTTCTCCGATGTCGGCTGGACCGACATCACCGTTACCACCGCTACCACCAGCGTCGTGCTCGACGCCCTCGGCTACAAGACCAAGACCACCATGATCTCCGTACCAGTGACCTACAAATCCCTGGCCGACGGCAAGAACATGGACGTTTTCCTCGGCAACTGGATGCCGACCATGGAAAACGACATCAAGGCCTACCGCGAAGCCGGCACCGTGGAAACCGTGCGCGCCAACCTGGAGAACGCCAAGTACACCCTGGCCGTCCCCGAAGAGCTGTATGAAAAGGGTCTGAAGGATTTCGCCGACATCGCCAAGTTCAAGAAGGAACTGGACGGCAAGATCTACGGCATCGAACCGGGCAACGACGGCAACCGCTTGATCCAGAGCATGATCGACAAGAACGCCTTCGGTCTCAAGGACGCTGGCTTCAAGGTCGTCGAATCCAGCGAAGCCGGCATGCTGTCGCAGGTCGATCGCGCCCAGCGTCGTAACACCGCCGTGGTGTTCCTGGGCTGGGAACCGCACCCGATGAACACCCGCTTCAAGATGAAATACCTCACCGGTGGCGATGAATTCTTCGGTCCGAACTTCGGCCAGGCGACCATCTACACCAACACGCGCAAGGGCTACGCCCAGGAATGCGGCAACGTCGGCCAATTGCTGAAAAACCTGGTCTTCACCCTCGACATGGAAAGCACGCTGATGGGCAACGTGCTGGACGACAAGATGAAGCCTGAAGCCGCCGCCAAGGCCTGGCTGAAGAAAAACCCACAGGTGCTCGACACCTGGCTCGCCGGCGTCACCACCATCGACGGTAAACCTGGCCTGGAGGCCGTGAAAGCCAAGCTCGCGCAGTAAAAGCTTATGCCGGGCGAGTTCACTCGCCCGGGCTGTTTATTCCTTGCATGCGGAAGTTCACTACCATGCTTATTGATCAGAAAATACCCTTGGGCCAGTACATCGCGGGCTTTGTCGAATGGTTGACGCAAAACGGCGCCAACACTTTCGATGCCATCGCGATGTTTCTGGAAACGATGATTCACGGCGTGACGTTTGCGCTGACCTGGTTCAATCCCCTGGCCCTGATCGGCCTCATTGCCCTGCTGGCGCATTTCATCCAGCGCAAATGGGGCCTGACCGTTTTTGTCATCGCCTCGTTCCTGCTGATCCTCAACCTGGGTTACTGGCAGGAAACCATGGAAACCCTCGCCCAGGTGCTGTTCGCGACCCTGGTCTGCGTGCTGATCGGCGTGCCGCTGGGCATTGTTGCCGCGCACAAGCCGATGTTCTACACCATGATGCGTCCGGTGCTCGATCTGATGCAGACCGTACCGACCTTCGTCTACCTCATTCCTACCCTGACCCTCTTCGGTCTGGGTGTGGTCCCGGGCCTGATCTCCACGGTGGTGTTCGCGATTGCCGCGCCCATCCGCCTCACCTACCTGGGCATCCGCGACGTTCCCGACGAACTGATGGACGCCGGCAAAGCCTTCGGCTGCTCTCGTCGCCAACTCCTCTCACGCATTGAATTGCCCCATGCCATGCCGAGCATCGCCGCCGGTATCACCCAATGCATCATGCTGTCGCTGTCGATGGTGGTCATCGCGGCGCTGGTCGGTGCCGATGGCCTGGGCAAACCCGTGGTCAACGCACTGAACACCGCCGATATCGCCCTGGGCTTCGAAGCCGGCCTGGCGATCGTATTGCTGGCGATCATGCTCGACCGAATCTGCAAACAACCCGACGCCAAAGTAGGGGGTGACGCATGAGCATAATCCGCTTCGAAGAGGTCGACGTGATCTTCTCCAAAGATCCACGCGAAGCCCTCAAGCTGCTCGACAAGGGCATGACCCGCAACGAAATCCTGAAGCAGACCGGGCAGATCGTCGGCGTGGAAAAGGCCAGCCTGGATGTCGAAAAAGGCGAGATCTGCGTACTGATGGGCCTCTCCGGCTCCGGCAAGTCGAGCCTGCTGCGCTGCATCAACGGCTTGAACACAGTGAGTCGCGGCAAATTGTTCGTCGAACACGAAGGCCGCCAGATCGACATCGCCTCCTGCACCCCCGCCGAGTTGAAGATGATGCGCACCAAGCGCATCGCCATGGTCTTCCAGAAGTTCGCCCTGATGCCCTGGCTGACAGTGCGCGAGAACATCAGCTTCGGCCTGGAAATGCAGGGCCGCCCGGAAAAGGAACGCAAGAAGCTGGTGGATGAAAAGCTGGAGCTGGTGGGCCTGACCCAGTGGCGCAACAAGAAGCCCGACGAGCTGTCCGGCGGCATGCAACAACGGGTCGGCCTGGCCCGTGCCCTGGCGATGGACGCCGATATCCTGCTCATGGACGAACCCTTCTCGGCCCTCGACCCGCTGATCCGCCAAGGCCTGCAGGACGAACTGCTGGAGCTGCAGCGCAAGCTGAGCAAGACCATCGTATTCGTCAGCCATGACCTCGACGAGGCCCTGAAACTGGGCAGCCGCATCGCGATCATGAAAGACGGCCGCATCATCCAGTACAGCAAGCCGGAACAGATCGTGCTGAACCCGGCGGATGACTACGTGCGCACCTTCGTCGCTCACACCAACCCACTCAACGTGCTCTGCGGCCGCAGCCTGATGCGCACCCTGGACAACTGCAAACGCATCAACGGCTCGGTCTGCCTGGACCCGGGCGGCGATTCCTGGCTCGACCTGGCCGAAGGCAACACCATCAAGGGCGCCCGCCAGAACGGCGCCGCGCTGGACCTGCAGAACTGGGCACCGGGCCAGGCCGTCGAGGGTCTCGGCCGCCGTCCGACCCTGGTGGACTCCAGCATCGGCATGCGCGACGCCTTGCAGATCCGCTACCAGACCGGCAACAAGCTGGTGCTCCATGATAACCAGAAGGTCGTCGGGATCCTCGGTGACAGCGAGCTGTACCACGCGCTGCTCGGCAAGAACCTGGGCTGAGCCCGGGCACACAAAAACGCCGCGAGATGATCGCGGCGTTTTTGTTTGGACAAGTTTTGGAATGCTATCCCGTGGCGAGGGAGCTTGCTCCCGCTCGGCTGCGCAGCAGTCGCAATCCAGGTGACACTAACCTTCAGGTTCACCGTGTTGGCCGGTTTGGGGTCGCTTCGCAACCCAGCGGGAGCAAGCTCCCTCGCCACAAAAGCCCCTCTGGCACAAGAGCTGGGCCAGACAGAGGGTCAGCTAAAAACTTTACCCAACCCCGCCAACTCCGCCCGCTCCTGCTCAACCCGCACATCCTCGCGCATGGCCTTGTGCAGGCCGAACATGAAGAATACCAGCACCACCGAGAACGGCAGCCCGGCCAGCACGACCATGGTTTGCATCGCCTCGAAGTTACCGGCAAACAACAGGCCGATGGTCACGAGCGTGATCACCACCGACCAGAAGATCCGCAACCAGTGGGGAGCATCTTCATCGACATTGCCGCCCGTGCACGAGAGATTGGCCATCATCACCGCGCCGGAATCCGCCGGGGTCAGGAACAGCACAAAACCGACAAAGATCGACACGCCGATCACCACTTTCGACGCCGGGTAAAATTCCAACAGCTGATAGATCGACATCGACGGCTGCGTCAGTGCGGTCTTGCCCAGCTCCACCGCACCGTGGTTCATCACCAGATCCAGAGCCGAGTTACCGAAAATCGACAGCCAGGCCAAGGTAAAGCCCAGGGGAATCAGCAGCACACCGGCCACCAGCTCGCGCACGGTGCGGCCACGGGAAATCCGCGCGATGAACATGCCGACAAATGGCGCCCAGGAAATCCACCAGGCCCAGTAGAACAGCGTCCACAGGCCCATCCAGCGGCCCGACTTGGCGTTGTCGTCCGCATACACGTACAGATCGAACGTCTTGAGCACCACGCCGTTGAGGTAGTCGCCAATGTTCTGCACGAAGCCATTGAGCAAGTGCAGCGTGGGGCCGCACAGCAAGACGAAGATCAGCAAACCGCTGAACAGCACGATGTTCAGGTTGGACAGCCGGCGGATGCCGTTCTCCACGCCGGACACGGCGGCGATGGTCGCCACGCTGCTCATCACGATGATCACGATCAGCAGGTTGGTGTTGCTGTGCTCCATGCCGAACAGGTTTTCCAGCCCGGAGGCGACTTGCAGCGATCCGATCCCCAGGTTGGTCACCAGCCCCAGCAACGTAACGAACATGCCGAAGCCGTCCACCGCGTGACCGGCCGCGCCCTTGACCCAGCGTTCGCCCATCAGCGGATACAAGGCCGAACGCAGCGCCAGCGGCTGGTTGTGCCGGTAGGCGAAATAGGCCACGGCCAGGCCCACGAGGGCATAGATCGCCCAGCCGTGCAGGCCCCAATGCAAAAACGTCAGCTGCACCGCCTGGCGCGCAGCCTGGTTGCTACCGGCGACGCCTTCGGGCGGGTTGAAGAAATGGTCCAGTGGCTCGGATGCGCCAAAGTACAACAGCGAAATGCCGATGCCCGAGGAAAACAGCATCCCGGCCCAGGCGCCATAACTGAAATCCGGCGTGTCGTCCTTGCTGCCAAGCTTGAGCTTGCCGTAGGAGGAAAACGCCAGGCCGACCACAAACACCAGGTAAGCGGCGATGACCACCATGTAGTACCAGCCGAAGCTGCGCGATAGCCACGCCTGGGCAATGCCGAGCAACCGGCCGGCCTCCTGCGGGGCGATGATCAGGGTGGCCGTCAACAACAGAATCAACGCGGTGGAGGTGTAGAACACCCAACCGTTGACCGTCACCTTCTGCGGCGGGGTCTTTATTAGCAAGGCAGAACTCATTGCACGGATGCTCCAGGCAGTGCGAGAGAAGGACTAGGCAACGCAATACCCGTCCGATCGATGAGTTGGTAGCCGACCGGCGGGTGTTATAAAGACACCCTGGAAGCCCTGCCCCCGCAATGCGCGGGTGTGAGGGTCCTTGATGTCCGTTTATTTACGCCGTTTACGCGTAGGAAATTTCGTAAATCGCGACGATTTGTCGCAGAGCTTATTCTTTGTTGATTGAACGTTCAATCAAAACAAAATAGACTGGCCCTCATGAAGGCAGGCGAAGACTCGTCCGCCCGATGGCCTAAGGAGATGTGCAGATGCCCAAGGTCGGTATGCAACCCATCCGCCGCCAGCAGTTGATCGAAGCCACTTTGCAGGCTGTCGACCAGGTCGGAATGGGGGACGCCAGCATTGCGCTGATCGCCCGTTTGGCCGGTGTTTCGAACGGCATCATCAGTCACTACTTTCAGGACAAGAATGGCCTGATCGCGGCCACGGCCCAGTACCTGATGAGTGTCTTGAGCGAGAACGTCACCGCGCGGCGTCAAGCGCTGACGGATCCAAGCCCGCGAGCTCACCTGAAGGTGATCATCGAAGGCAATTTCGACGCCAGCCAGGTCAACGGGCCGGCAATGAAAACCTGGCTGGCCTTCTGGGCCACCAGCATGCATCACCCGTCATTGCACAGGTTGCAGCGGATCAACGATCACCGTCTGTATTCCAACCTGTGTTGCCAGTTCCGCCGCGTCTTGCCCGTTGACCAGGCACGCAGCGCGGCACGGGGCCTGGCCGCCCTGATTGACGGTTTGTGGCTGCGCGGGGCGCTGTCGGGAGACGCGTTCGATACCGCCCAGGCGCACCAGATCGCTTACGAATACATGGATTTCCAACTGGCCAAGGCAGGAGCGCCAGAGCACACAGAACCGCTCGACTCCTGAACCGTCACCGCAGCGCGTAGTCAGCTATAAACGACACGCTCGGTGGCCAGCCAACCACTCATGCACTTGCGAGGACTTTATGGCCCGTTTCGAACTGCAAAAACTCTACATCGATGGCGCGTACAGCGATGCCAGCGGCGACGCCACTTTCGAAGCCATCAACCCGGCCAACGGTGAAGTTCTCGCCCTGGTGCAGCGCGCGACGTTCGAGGACGTCGAGCGCGCCGTGGTCAGCGCCGAAAAGGGCCAGAAAGTCTGGGCCGCGATGACCGCCATGCAGCGCTCGCGCATCCTGCGCCGCGCCGTCGACATCCTGCGCGAACGCAACGATGAACTGGCCGCCCTGGAAACCCTGGACACCGGAAAATCCTTCTCCGAAACCAAATACGTCGACATCGTCACCGGCGCCGACGTGCTGGAATATTACGCGGGCCTGGTGCCCGCCATCGAAGGCGAGCAGGTTCCGCTGCGCAGCACTTCGTTCATCTATACCCGTCGCGAGCCCCTGGGCGTGGTCGCTGGTATCGGCGCGTGGAACTACCCGATCCAGATTGCCTTGTGGAAGTCCGCCCCGGCCCTGGCAGCCGGCAACGCGATGATCTTCAAGCCCAGCGAAGTGACCTCGCTGACCACCCTGAAACTGGCCGAGATATACACCGAGGCCGGTGTTCCAGCGGGCGTGTTCAACGTGCTGACCGGCAGTGGCCGTGAAGTCGGCACCTGGCTGACCGAGCACCCGCGCATCGAGAAAATCTCCTTCACCGGCGGCACCGACACCGGCAAGAAAGTCATGGCCAGCGCTTCGAGTTCTTCGCTCAAGGACGTGACCATGGAGCTGGGCGGTAAGTCGCCGCTGATCATCTTCGACGACGCCGACCTGGATCGCGCCGCCGACACCGCGATGATGGCCAACTTCTACAGCTCCGGCCAGGTCTGCACCAACGGCACCCGCGTGTTCGTGCCGAGCCATCTGAAGGCAGCGTTCGAAGCCAAGATCGCCGAACGCGTGGCGCGCATCCGCATCGGCAATCCGGAAGACGAAAACACCAATTTCGGTCCGCTGGTGAGCTTCGCCCACATGGAAAGCGTGCTGGGCTACATCGAGAAGGGCAAGGCCGAAGGCGCGCGCCTGTTGTGTGGCGGCGGTCGCCTGACCGAGGGTGAATTCGCCAAGGGCGCATTCGTCGCACCGACGGTGTTCACCGATTGCACCGATGACATGACCATCGTGCGTGAGGAAATCTTCGGTCCGGTGATGAGCATCCTCACTTACGACACCGAAGAAGAAGTGATCCGCCGCGCCAACGATACTGACTTCGGCCTGGCCGCCGGCGTCGTGACCCGCGACCTGAACCGCGCCCACCGCGTGATCCACCAGCTCGAAGCAGGCATCTGCTGGATCAACGCCTGGGGCGAGTCCGCGGCGGAAATGCCGGTCGGTGGCTACAAGCAATCGGGCGTGGGTCGGGAGAATGGCATCAGTTCGCTGACCAACTACACGCGCATCAAATCGGTACAGGTCGAAATGGGCGATTACGCCTCGGTGTTCTAAGCCGACGTTGCCTATGCGGCCGCCATCGCGAGCAAGCTCGCTCCCACAGGAGTTCCCATTCCAATGTGGGAGCGAGCTTGCTCGCGATCGAGTGCGAAGCACTCGCCAGGCCTGAACCCAATTCAAAAGAGGGTGCATTTCATGTCCCAAGAATTCGATTACATCATCATCGGTGCCGGCTCGGCCGGTAACACCCTGGCCACCCGCCTGACCGAAGACGAAGGCGTCACTGTCCTGCTGCTCGAAGCCGGCGGCCCGGACTATCGCCTGGACTTCCGCACGCAAATGCCCGCCGCCCTGGCGTTCCCGCTGCAAGGCCGACGCTACAACTGGGCCTATGAGACCGACCCGGAGCCGCACATGAACGGCCGCCGCATGGAATGCGGTCGCGGCAAGGGCCTGGGCGGATCTTCGCTGATCAACGGCATGTGCTACATCCGCGGCAATGCCCTGGACTATGACAACTGGGCCAAGCTGCCAGGCCTGGAAGACTGGACCTACCTCGACTGCCTGCCGTATTTCCGTAAAGCCGAAACCCGCGACATCGGCCCGAACGACTACCACGGCGGCGACGGTCCGGTCAGCGTGACCACGCCCAAGCCCGGCAACAACCCGCTGTTCCACGCCATGGTCGAAGCCGGCGTGCAGGCCGGTTACCCGCGTACCGAAGACCTCAACGGCTACCAGCAGGAAGGCTTCGGCCCGATGGACCGTACCGTGACGCCCAATGGCCGTCGCGCCAGTACCGCGCGCGGCTACCTGGACATCGCCAAGAAGCGCTCCACCCTGACCATCGTCACCCACGCGCTGACCGACAAGATCCTGTTCGAAGGCAAGCGTGCGGTCGGCGTGCGTTACCTGGTGGGCGCCGCCGAAGAGCGCGTCGAGGCCCGGGCCCGCAAGGAAGTGCTGCTGTGCTCCGGCGCCATCGCTTCGCCGCAGATCCTGCAACGCTCCGGCGTCGGTCCGGCAAAACTGCTCGAAAGCCTCGACATCCCGGTGGTCCACGACCTGCCGGGTGTTGGTGAAAACCTCCAGGACCACTTGGAGCTGTACCTGCAATACGCTTGCACCCAGCCAGTTTCGCTGTACCCGTCGCTGCTCTGGTACAACCAGCCGGCCATCGGTGCCGAGTGGCTGTTCAACGGCACCGGCATCGGCGCCAGCAACCAGTTCGAGGCCGGCGGTTTCATCCGCACCCGCCCGGACTTCGAGTGGCCGAACATCCAGTACCACTTCTTGCCGGTGGCGATCAATTACAACGGCAGTAATGGCGTGAAGGAGCACGGTTTCCAGGCGCACATGGGCTCCATGCGTTCGCCGAGCCGTGGCCGGATCCAGGCCAAGTCCAAGGACCCGCGCCAGCACCCGAGCATCCTTTTCAATTACATGGCCACCGAACAGGACTGGCAGGAATTTCGCGATGGCATCCGCCTGACGCGCGAGATCATGCAACAGCCGGCGCTCGACCCGTTCCGCGGCCGCGAGATCAGCCCGGGCATCGAGGTGCAGACCGACGAGCAACTGGACCAGTTCATCCGCGAGCACGCCGAAACCGCGTTCCACCCGTCCTGCTCGTGCAAGATGGGCACCGACGACATGGCGGTGGTCGATGGCGAAGGCCGTGTACATGGCATGCAAGGCCTGCGGGTAGTCGATGCCTCGATCATGCCGATCATCACCACCGGCAACCTGAACGCGCCGACCATCATGATGGCCGAGAAAATCGCCGACAGGATCCGCGGCCGCAAGCCCCTGCCGCGCAGTACCGCGCCGTACTACGTGGCCGGTGATGCGCCGGTGCGCGGCAAATCATTGCGTGAAGTGGCGACGGCTGCACAGTAAGACTCATAACCGCGGCGCGGCCTTCGTCGGATCGCCGCCCGGAGCAGGCTCGCTCCCACAAGGGTTCCGAGGTGGACACAGATTTTGTGACCGCTGAAGATCCCATTGTGGGAGCGAGCTTGCTCGCGATGGGGCCGGCCCATTCAACATCTTCGTTGACTGCCACACCGCCATCGCGAGCAAGCTCGCTCCCACATGGGCTCTGAGTGAACACTGATTTCGTGACCGCCAAATATCCATTGTGGGAGCGAGCCTGCTCCGGGCGGCGATCCGACGAAGGGGCCAGCCCATTCAGAATATTTCTCTGACTGCCACACCGCAAAATCCCCATCTGCCTTGATCCCTCCCCCACCCCAGGCCTACTCTAGAGCCGCCCGCGTCAACGCGCCGCACCTCGCTGCACCGCCACTCCAGACAAGGAGGTTTCATGTTCGATTTCCACCCCCAGCTCAAGCAGCGGTTTGCTGCATTGCGCACGGGCGCTGAATTCTTTTCCCTGCGTTACGTCCGAGAGTCCGGTCAGCATCTGTCGGTGCGCAAGAATGTCGCCGAGCCGCCCAGCCTGAGCCGCGACGAAGGTGCGATGCTCACTGTGCGGGTCAATGGCGTCGAAACCTATGCGGCCACCAACGATTTGTCCCAGGCCGGCCTGCAAGCGGCACTCGAACGCGCCGAGCAACAGGCCCGCCGGCTCAAGCCCCACGCCTTGCTCGACTTGCGCGAGCAGCCGGTCTCCAGCGACCGCGCCGATTATTTCTCACCGCATTTCGACCAGGCGTTCCCTCCACTGAGCGATTGCTACCAACTGCTCGGCGACGAATCGGCAGCGGTCCCTGCGGATGAACGGCTGGTGAACTGGCAGGCCAGTATCGGCCTGACCCAGGTCGAGCAGATCTACCTCAACAGCGCCGGTGCCGAACTGCGCCAGGCCCAGCGCTTCATCTACCCGGCCCTGGACGTCACCGCCTTCGACGGGCACGACAGCCAGACGCGCACCCTGGGCCGCGAGAACTTCGGTCAGCAGGGCGGCTTCGATGTGATCAACCGCTGCGGCCTGATCGGTGCCGGGCCGAAGATCGCCGACCAGGCCCTGCAATTGCTGATGGCGCCAAACACCCCGCAAGGCCCGCGCGACCTGCTGCTGATGCCCGACCAGATGATGCTGCAGATCCACGAATCCATCGGTCACCCGCTGGAACTGGACCGCATCCTCGGCGACGAGCGCAATTACGCCGGCACCAGTTTCGTCAAGACCAGCGATTTCGGACACCTGCAATACGGCTCCAACCTGCTGAACGTGACGTTCGACCCGGACATCCCGGAAGAACTGGCCAGCTACAGCCATGATGACGACGGCAGTGCTGCCAGCAAACAGTTCCTGATCCGCGAAGGCTTGCTGCTGCGTCCCCTGGGCGGTGCGCTGTCGCAGTTCCGTGCCGGCCTCGACGGGGTCGCCAACAGCCGCGCCTGCAGTTGGAATCGTCCGCCCATCGACCGCATGGCAAACCTGAACATCGAGCCCGGCGACCAATCCCTGGAGCAACTGATCCAAGGCATCGAGCACGGCGTGCTGATGCGCACCAACCGCTCCTGGTCCATCGATGACGCCCGTAACAAGTTCCAGTTTGGCTGCGAATGGGGCCAGTTGATCGAAGACGGCGAGCTCAAGGGCGTGGTGAAAAATCCCAACTACCGGGGCATTTCCGCGCAGTTCTGGAAAAGCTTGAGGGCCGTAGGCGACGCCAGCACTTCCCAGGTCCTCGGCACGCCGAATTGTGGCAAGGGTGAGCCGAACCAGGTCATCCGCGTCGGCCATGCTTCGCCGGCCTGCGTGTTCAGCAACGTTGACGTATTTGGGGGAGATGCCTGATGAGCACCGTCACAAATGAGGCCGGGGCGTTCAAGGCGTTGGTAGATTGGCTGCGCAATGCCTTGCGTGAGCCCGAACAGTTCACCCTCGGCTATGCCGCCGAGTCTTCGGCTTTCGTGCGCTTCAACCACGGCAAGGTTCGCCAGGCCGGGCAGGTCCAACAGGCCAATATCAACCTCAAACTGATCAACGACGGCCGCCATGCCGACTTGCAGATCACCTTGTCCGGCGACACCCAGACCGATCTGCAACGGCTGAGCGAAGGGTTGCAACAGTTGCGCGAGACGTTGCCGTTGCTGCCCGCCGATCCCTACCTGCTGCTCAACCACAACCACTGGCAGAGCAACAATGTGCAGGATCACCCATTGCCCGAGACGGAGCAGGCGGTCGGCGAAATCACCCGCGCCGCAGAAGGCCTGGACCTGGTGGGGTTCTATGCGGCCGGGCCGATCAGCCGGGGCTTCGCCAGTTCCTCGGGTGCCTTCGGCTGGCATCAGGCCAACAGTTTCAATTTCGACTTCAGCTTGTTCCATGAGAACGGCCAGGCCGTGAAAGCCAGTTATGCAGGCCACGCCTGGAGCAGCGAAGGGTTCGCCGAACGTTTCGAACAGGCCCGCGAACAGCTGCAATTTCTCGGCCGACCACTGCGCACGCTGCCGCCCGGTGAATACCGCGCCTACCTGGCGCCCGCCGCGCTGGAAGAAATCATGGGCATGCTCAGTTGGGGCGGGTTCTCGGCCCGTGCAATCGCCAGCAAGCAAAGCCCGCTGCAGAAGTTCTACGCCGGCGAAGCCCACTTCAGCCCCAACGTCTGGTTGACGGAGCAGGTCAGCGGCTCCCTGAGCCCGGCATTTTCCGACGAAGGTTATCCTCGCGATGACCTGGGGCTCATCGCCAAGGGCACGGCCAACGCACGGCTGGTCAGTTCCCGCAGCGCCGCCGAATACGGTCTTACCGCCAACGGCGCCAGCAGCTATGAATACCCTACCGCGCTGGAGATGAAAGAGGGTCATCTGGCGCTAAGGCACGTTCTCGAAGAACTCGGCACCGGCTTGTACATCAGCAACCTCTGGTACCTGAACTACTCGGACCAACCGGCGGCACGCCTGACCGGCATGACCCGTTTCGCCACGTTCTGGGTCGAGGATGGCCAGATCCAGGCGCCGGTGAGCACCATGCGTTTCGACGACAGCGTCTACAGCCTGCTCGGCTCGCAACTCGAAGGCCTGACCCGGGAGCGGGAACTTCTGCTTTCGGCCAGTACCTACAGCCAGCGGGCCACGGCTTCGATGCTGCTGCCGGGGGCGTTGGTGAAGAGGCTCACGCTGACGCTATAACTCGTAGTTCCCCGTGGCGAGGGAGCTTGCTCCCGCTCGGCTGCGAAGCAGTCGCAGCCCAGGCGGCGCGATATTTCAGGCACACCGTGTTCACCGGCTTGGGGGTGCTCCGCACCCCAGCGGGAGCAAGCTCCCTCGCCACAGAAGCGTTTTCGCCACAGGAAATTGTTCACTTTTTCACACAAGAGGTCCCATGCCCAACCGCGCCCCGCTCGACGCCGTCACCGCCCGCTGGCTTCCGTGGGTCGTGGCAATCGCTTTCTTCATGCAGTCCCTGGACGGGACCATCCTCAACACCGCCCTGCCTGCCATGGCCAGCGACCTGGCGGAGAACCCGCTGCGCATGCAAGGCGTGATCATCGCCTACATGCTCACGGTGGCCCTGCTGATCCCGGCCTCGGGCTGGATCGCCGACCGCTTTGGCACCAAGAAGATTTTTTTCGGCGCGATCCTGCTGTTCAGCTTCGGCTCGTTGCTGTGCGCCTTGTCCAATTCGTTGAGCATGCTGATCGGCGCCCGGGTCGTCCAGGGCCTGGGTGGCGCGCTGATGCTGCCGGTGGGCAGGCTGGTAGTTCTACGGGCGTACCCGCGTTCGGAGCTGGTGCGGATCATGGGTTTCATCACCATCCCCGGCCTGCTCGGCCCGCTGATCGGCCCGACCATGGGTGGCTGGATGGTTGAGTACCTGACGTGGCACTGGATTTTCATCATCAACCTGCCGGTGGGGGTAATCGGCTGCTATGCCGTCTGGAAATTCATTCCGGACCTGCGCGGCAGCGAGCGCACGCGGTTCGATGGGCTGGGGTTCCTGCTGTTTGGCGCCGCTATGGTATTGATCACCATCGCCATGGAAGGCCTGGGTGAACTGCATCTTCCGCACCTGCGCGTGATGTTGCTGCTGTTCGGCGGCATGGCCTGCCTCGCGGCCTATTGGCTACGGGCCGGGCACGTCGAGAATGCGCTGTTCCCGCCGTCACTGTTCAAGACCCGGACGTTTGCCGTCGGCATCCTCGGCAACCTGTTCGCACGCCTGGGCAGCGGCGCGTTGCCGTTCCTGGTGCCGTTGCTGCTGCAAGTGGCGCTGGGCTATTCGCCTTCCCAGGCTGGCATGAGCATGCTGCCCCTGGCGGCGGCGGCGATGGTCGCCAAATCGGTCGCCCGGCCGTTGATCGAACGCTTCGGCTATCGCATCGTCCTTACCGCCAACACCCTGGCCCTGGGCGTGATGCTGGCGAGCATGGGCCTGGTCAGCGAGCAGACCCCGTACTGGCTGCTGCTGGCGCATCTGGCGGTGCTGGGGGCGATCAATTCGCTGCAATTCACCGCGATGAACACCGTGACCCTGATCGACCTGGACGACGCCAGCGCCAGCAGCGGCAACAGCTTGCTGTCGGTGGTCGCGCAACTGTCCCTGAGCCTCGGCGTGGCCTGCGCCGGCGCCCTCCTCGGCGGCTTTACCGCCCAGGTCGGCAATGATGGCGTGGACACGGTGCTGGGCGCGTTCCAGTTGACCTTCGTGACCGTGGGTATCATGGCGATGCTGGCGGCGACGATTTTTTCCCAGTTGTCCAAGCAGGACGGACGTCGGGTGAAGCGGCCGGATGAGCATATCGAGCACTAATGTGGCGATAGGGCTGTTGTGGCGAGGGAGCTTGCTCCCGCTCGGCTGCGCAGCAGACGCAATCCAGACGACGCGATACTTCAGGCGCACCGTGTTGGCCGGTTTTGGGGGCGCTTCGCACCCCAGCGGGAGCAAGCTCCCTCGCCACAGGGGAATCTTCCCGCTTCGGAGCTGCGCCACAGCTCGTCCAGAACTTTCGAAGAAAGTGGCACGAGGCTGCTACACTGCGCGACATTTTGTTTTGCAGGCCAGTCCCGTGACCACCATTGCCACCGCTTTTAATACTTTGCCGCTGTCCGCCGCCATGCTGGCTAACCTCGAATCACTCGGTTATGCCCAGATGACGCCGATCCAGGCGCAAAGCTTGCCGGTGATCCTCAAGGGCATGGACCTGATCGCACAGGCCAAGACCGGCAGCGGCAAGACCGCGGCCTTTGGCATCGGCCTGCTGAACCCGATCAACCCGCGCTTCTTTGGCTGTCAGGCCTTGGTGATGTGCCCGACCCGTGAGCTGGCCGACCAGGTCGCCAAGGAAATCCGCCGGCTGGCCCGCGCCGAAGACAACATCAAGGTCCTGACCCTGTGCGGCGGCGTGTCCTTCGGCCCGCAGATCGCCTCCCTCGAACACGGCGCCCACATCATCGTCGGCACGCCGGGGCGCATCCAGCAGCACCTGCGCAAGGGTTCGCTGGTGCTCGACGGCCTCAACACGCTGATCCTCGACGAAGCCGACCGCATGCTCGACATGGGTTTCTACGACGCCATCGAAGAGATCATCCAGCAGACCCCGGAACGCCGCCAGACGCTGCTGTTCTCGGCCACTTACCCGGTGGGCATCAAGCAACTGTCGTCCAAGTTCATGCGTAACCCGCAGCAGGTCAAGGCCGAGGCGCTGCACTCCGACTCACAGATCGAGCAGCGCTTCTACGAGATCTCCCCCGAGGAGCGCATGGACGCGGTGGTCAAGGTGCTGGCGCATTTCCGCCCGGCCTCCTGCGTGGCGTTCTGCTTCACCAAGCAGCAGGTCCAGGAAACCGTCGATCACCTGACGTCCAAGGGCATCTCAGCCGTCGGCCTGCACGGTGACCTGGAGCAGCGCGACCGCGACCAGGTCCTGGCGATGTTCGCCAACCGCAGCACCTCGGTATTGGTCGCCACCGACGTGGCGGCCCGTGGCCTGGATATCGATGCGCTGGACATGGTGATCAACGTCGAGCTGGCCCGGGACTCGGAGATTCATATCCACCGCGTCGGCCGCACCGGGCGCGCCGGGGAGAAAGGCATCGCCATCAGCCTGGTGGCGCCGTCCGAAGCCCATCGCGCCCAGGCCATCGAGCAACTGCAGAAGTCGCCGTTGAGCTGGGACCAGTTGGACAACCTCAAGCCCCAGGGCGGCGGCCCGCTGCTGCCGGCCATGAGCACGCTGTGCATCGGTGCCGGACGCAAGGACAAGGTGCGCCCCGGCGACATCCTCGGCGCCCTGACCGGCGAGGCCGGCATCCCTGGCGCGCAGGTGGGCAAGATCGCGATTTTCGATTTCCAGGCCTATGTGGCAGTGGAGCGCGGTATCGCCAAACAGGCCTTGCAGCGCCTGAACGATGGCAAGATCAAGGGACGCTCGTTGCGGGTGCGGATCCTCTGATTGCCGTTCATTCACCCTGTGGCGGGGGAGCTTGCTCCCGCTCGGCTGCGCAGCAGTCGTAATCCAGGCGATGCGATCTTCCAGATGCACCGTGTCGTCAGTTCGGGGGCTGCTCGCAGCCCAGCGGGAGCAAGCTCCCTCGCCACAAAAGCTCCATACTCATCTGAATGTGAGGACACCGTTTTGCGCTCTACCGAAGTCGTGATCATTGGCGCTGGCGCCGCGGGGTTGATGTGCGCGCTGACCGCCGCCGGGCGCGGGCGGCAGGTGATGTTGCTGGACCACGCCAACAAGGCCGGCAAGAAAATCCTCATGTCGGGCGGTGGACGCTGCAACTTCACCAACATGTACACCGAACCGGGCAACTTCCTCTCGCAAAACCCGCACTTCTGCAAGTCGGCCCTGGCTCGCTATACCCAATGGGATTTCATCGCGCTGGTGGCCAAGCACGGCGTGCCCTATCACGAGAAAAAACTCGGCCAGTTGTTCTGCGATAACAAATCCAGCGACATCCTCGGCCTGCTGCTGGACGAGTGTGATCAGGCCGGCGTCGACCTGCACCTGGACACCTCGATCGAGCAGATCGAGAAGACCGCCGACGGCTACCTGCTGCAAACCACCCTCGGGCCCATCGCTTGCCAATCCCTGGTGATCGCCACGGGCGGGCTGTCGATCCCGACCCTGGGCGCGACTGGCTTCGGCTATCAGGTGGCCAGGCAATTCGGCCACCAGCTGCTGCCGACCCGGGCTGGACTGGTGCCGTTCACCATCACCGATCAGTTGAAGAGCCTGTGCATCGAACTGTCGGGCACGTCGGTGGACTGTCTGGTGAGCTGCAACGAGCAGAGTTTTCGCGAGAACATCCTGTTCACCCATCGCGGTTTGAGCGGTCCGGCGATCTTGCAGATCTCGTCGTTCTGGGAGCCGGGCGACACGGTGCAGATCAACCTGCTGCCCGACCACGACGTGCCGCAGTGGCTGCAACAGCAACAGGCCGAACGCCCGAACAGCGAACTCAAGACCCTGTTGGGCGAGTTGTTCACCAAGAAAATGGCCAACCTGCTGGCCGACACCTGGTTCGTCTCCAAGCCGATGAAGCAATACACTCACGCGGAACTCGCGGACATCGCCGAGAAGCTGGCGAGCTGGAACATCGTCCCCGCCGGCACCGAAGGCTACCGCACCGCCGAAGTGACCCTGGGCGGCGTCGACACTCGGGAAGTTTCTTCCAAGACCATGGAGTCGCTGAAGAGCCCGGGGCTGTATTTCATTGGCGAAGTGCTCGACGTCACCGGTCACCTGGGCGGCTTCAACTTCCAATGGGCCTGGGCTTCGGGGTATGCGGCGGCGCAGTACGTCTGATTCCACTCTGGGTCGAGCCCGCTTTTGTGGCGAGGGAGCTTGCTCCCGCTCGACTGCGCAGCAGTCGCAAAACAGCCATCGCACTCGGTCTGAATTAATGCAACGCTTGGGGAAGGGGCCGCTTCGCAGCCCAGCGGGAGCAAGCTCCCTCGCCACAGGGGGTGTTCTTCGCATGCCGGAACACTTTTTGCTGCCGGATGTGATCGTCGCCATTGCATCGGCGTCATTACTGCCTCAATTTAGCGTCATTGCCCGTCAGGCCCGTGCACTTCATGTCATCGACCTCGTTCAGCCAGTCTCTGCGTCGCCTTTGGGCGTTGGATAAATTCAGCTATAGCGTGCGGGTGTTCATCGCCCTGACCGGCAGCATGGTGCTTTGTTGGTACTTGAATCAGATGGCGCTGCTGATTCCGCTGTTCCTCGGCATCATCGCCAGCGCATTGGCCGAGACCGACGACAGCTGGCAAGGCCGTCTCAACGCGCTGGCCGTGACGCTGGTGTGCTTCAGCGTTGCCGCGCTGTCGGTGGAGTTGCTGTTTCCCTACCCCGTCCTGTTCATCGTCGCCCTGGCCCTGGCGGCCTTCGGCCTGACCATGCTCGGCGCCCTGGGCGAGCGCTATGGCGCGATTGCCTCGGCTACCCTGATTCTTTCGGTCTACACCATGATCGGCGTGGACCAGCGCGGCGGCGCGGTCACGGACTTCTGGCATGAACCGGTGTTGCTGGTAGCCGGCGCCGCCTGGTATGGGCTGCTCTCGGTGTTGTGGCACGCGCTGTTTTCCAACCAGCCGGTGCAGCAGAGCCTGGCGCGGCTGTTCCGCGAACTGGGGCGCTACCTGAAACTCAAGTCGTCGCTGCTGGAGCCGATCCGTCAGCTGGACATCGAGGCCCGGCGCCTGGAGCTGGCCCAGCAGAATGGCCGGGTGGTGGCCGCGCTCAACAGCGCGAAGGAAATCATCCTGCACCGCGTCGGCAATGGCCGGCCGGGCTCGAAAGTCAGCCGCTACCTGAAGCTGTACTTCCTTGCCCAGGACATCCATGAACGCGCCAGTTCCTCGCACTATCCCTATAACGCCCTAACCGAAGCGTTCTTCCACAGCGACGTACTGTTCCGCTGCCAGCGCCTGCTGCGCCAGCAAGGCAAGGCTTGCCTGGCACTGGCCGAGTCCATCCAGTTGCGCCAGCCGTTCGTCTACGACGACAGCTTCGCCGAGGCCCTGAACGATTTGCATGCGTCCCTGGAGCACCTGCGCATCCAGAGCAACCCGGCCTGGCGCGGCCTGTTGCGCTCGCTGCGGGCGTTGTCGGTCAACCTCGGCACGATGGACCGCCTGCTCAGCGACGCGAGCAACCCCGACGCCCTCGCCGACGCCACTGACAGCAGCCTGCTGGACCGCTCGCCACGCAACCTCAAGGACGTCTGGGTCCGCCTGCGCACGCAACTCACGCCGACGTCGCTGCTGTTCCGTCATGCCCTACGCCTGCCCCTGGCGCTGAGCGTGGGCTACGCGATGGTGCACCTGATCCACCCCTCCCAGGGCTACTGGATCATCCTCACCACACTGTTCGTCTGCCAGCCCAACTACGGCGCCACCCGGCGCAAGCTCGGCCAGCGGATCATCGGCACCGCCATCGGCCTGACGGTCGCCTGGGCGCTGTTCGACCTGTTCCCCACCCCGCTGGTGCAGTCATGCTTCGCCATTGCCGCCGGGGTGGTGTTCTTTACCAACCGCACCACCCGCTACACCCTGGCGACTGCCGCGATCACCGTCATGGTGCTGTTCTGCTTCAATCAGGTCGGCGACGGCTACGGGCTGCTGCTGCCCCGGCTGTTCGATACCTTGCTCGGCAGCCTGATCGCCGGGCTGGCGGTGTTCCTGTTCCTGCCAGACTGGCAGGGCCGGCGACTGAACAAGGTGCTGGCCAACACGCTGACCTGCAACAGCATCTACCTGCGCCAGATCATGCAGCAATACGCCGCGGGCAAAAGTGACGACCTGGCCTATCGCCTGGCCCGGCGCAACGCCCATAACGCCGACGCGGCGCTGTCCACGACACTGGCGAACATGCTGATGGAGCCGGGCCATTTCCGTAAGGAGGCCGACGTGGGGTTCCGCTTCCTGGTGCTGTCCCACACCCTGCTCAGTTACTTGTCGGGGCTCGGGGCCCACCGGGGCACCGAACTGCCGACTGAGGTGCGCGAGCAACTGATCGACGGCGCTGGAGCAAGGCTGGCGACCAGCATCGATGAAATTGCCCAAGGCCTGGCGAGCAAACAGCCGATCGCGATCCAGAGCGACGACGAAGAAGACCTCGCCAGTGCGCTTGAGCTGATGCCCGATGAAATCGACGAAGGCCAGCGGCTGGTGCAGACGCAACTGGCGTTGATCTGCCGGCAATTGGGGCCGTTGCGGACGCTGGCGGCGCACCTGATCAAGGACACCAGTGAGGCTTGAGTGCTGTGGTGTTCATGCGGGCCTCATCGCGAGCAAGCTCGCTCCCACATTGAAATGCGTACCCTGTGGGAGCGAGCTTGCTCGCGAAGGGGCCAGCCCAGGCACCTTACATCCCATGCGCCTTCAATAACTTCTGATAACTCCCATCCGCCTTCATCGCCGCGATCTCCCGATCAAACCCGGCGACGATCTGCTCATGCTCGGGATTCTTCAGGCTGACCAGGATATGCAGGCTGTTTTCACTCAACGGCTTGGGTAGAAATTCCACGGCATTGCGCACCTTGGCGGATTCGCGGGCCAGGTAATAACGGGCGACGTATTCGTCTTCCAGCGTCAGCTTCACCCGGTCGGCGGCGAGCATGCGCACGGCCATCGCAAAATTATGCACAGGGATTTTCTGCATCTTCTCGTCCTCATCGAACGCCTTGGAATAGGCGTAGCCACGAACCACGGCGATGGGATAGGCATACAACTGCTGCAGGTTGTCGAAGTCGATGGGCGAGTCCTTGCGCTTGATAAACCGCACGCGGTTGAGCAGGTACTCGGCCGAGAACTGGCCCACATGGGTGCGTTCCTCGGCGTACCAGGCATTGATCAGCACGTCATACCGCCCTTCGCTGATCCCCAGCATCGCCCGGGCCCAGGGCACCTGCTCGAAATCACTGGCATAACCGGCACGCGCCAGGGCGGTGGTGACGATATCGGTCGCAAGGCCGCCATTGACCAGCGTCGAGTCGGTAAAGGGTGGCCAGGCATCGGCGACCAGACGCAGTTTCTGCGCACAGGCGTTGTGGCTCAGCAACAGCAACCCGACCAAAGCAAGAGCTCGATGCAATCGCGGCATGCCTGACTTCCTTGACGGGTTCAAAGCCCGGTTTGTTTTTAGCCGAAACCCAAGGGACTCCCCAAGGCATCCGGGTCCTGACGTTAGCTCATCGAAACCGCTGCGCAGCGCTGGATTGAAGATTACATAAAGAAGGCAGTACCGCGACAAATCGATGATGGCATTTTGGTCTTTATCACAGATTTTTCGACCGATTGAAAAGAGACTTCCGACGCAAGGACGCCTAATATCGGCAGCAGGTTCTCTGGGAAATTCAAAAATGGATATCGACTGGGTCTGCAAACATCACACTGACCTGAGCAAGGAACAGCTATATGCCATCCTGAAACTGCGCGCCGAGGTCTTCGTCGTCGAACAGAACTGCGCCTACCCGGACGTCGACGGACTGGACCTGGAAGGCGACACCTGCCATCTGATGGCCTGGCAGGACAACCACCTGGTCGCTTACCTTCGTTTGCTCGATCCGCATTCGCGAAACAGCGATGTGGTGATCGGCCGCGTAGTCATCGCCCCCGAGGCGCGAGGGCAAGGGCTGGGGCATACACTGATGGAACAAGCCTTGAAGCAGGCCGAAAAGCACTGGCCCGGCGTATCGATCTCATTGTCGGCCCAGGCGCATCTGCAGGGGTATTACGGGCGATACGGGTTTGAAGTGGTGGGTGTGGAATATCTTGAGGATGGGATTCCGCACATTGGCATGCATCGTCCCTGAAGCCGCCATCGCGAGCAAGCTCGCTCCCACAGGGGGCCCAGGTGGGGCCCAATCTTCTGTCCACAAAAGGCCTCTGTGGGAGCGAGCTTGCTCGCGATGAGGCCAGCCCAGGCACCGACAATTCAGGGGTACTCAAGCACCGCCTTGATCCGCTGCAGATTCTGCTCGATCCACCGCCGATCAATCGCCCCCCAATCGCGAATCCGATACCGCCCGGCATGGTTGCGCGCGCCCTCCTGCTGCTCGAATTCACAGAGGATGTCCAGGTCCGCCAGCGCCACGACGGTATCCTGGGCGGTGCGCCGAGGCATGCCGGTAACTTCGGTGAGCGCGGGAATGTTGCTGGCCAGGCCGCTGTCGATCAGGTAAGCCACGTACAGTCGACGATAGAAGCTGCTCTTGGTCTTGCTGACGTCCATTCGCTCATCCCTTGTCTTGTTGCAGGTCCCGCCAGGTCAGGTACACCCGCAGGTCGAATTCCAGCTGGTGATAGCCCGGCAGCATGTGCTCGCACAGCTGGTAGAAAGCCTTGTTGTGGTCCGACTCCTTGAAGTGGGCCAACTCGTGCACCACGATCATTTCCAGAAACTGGGGCGCTGCGTCCTTGAACAACGAAGCAATGCGGATTTCTTTCTTGGCCTTGAGCTTGCCGCCCTGTACCCGTGACACCGCCGTATGCAGCCCAAGCGCGCGATGGGTCAGGTCGAGGCGGTTGTCGAACAGTACTTTGTCGATGGCCGGCGCGTTACGCAGGTAGCGCTGCTTGAGATCCAGCGCATAGCCGTACAACGCCTTGTCGCTCTGGATCGGATGGCGGCCGGGATAGCGTTGTTGCAAGTAATCGCCCAGTCGATCCTCGGCAATCAGTTGCTGCACCTGGGCTTGCAGCGCGGCGGGGTACGCCTGGAGGTATTTGAGCACGGTCATCGGACGGCAACACAGTCACTGGAGGCCGCCAGTGTAGCGAATTCAGGCCGGCACCGCGCTCCAGTCGAATGGTCGCGCGAAAGCATCTGTGTCCTCGGCCATCAAGGGCCGCGCCACGAGGAAGCCTTGCACATATTCACACCCATGGGCCTTGAGCCAGTGATACTGCTGCGGCGTCTCGACCCCCTCGGCGATCACTCGCAAGCCCAATTGCTTGCACAGGTCGATCACCGAGGCGGCCAGCGCAGCGTCCCTGGGCGAGTCCGGCAAGCGGGCGATCAAGTGCCGATCAAGCTTGAGCGTATCGAGTTCGAGATCACGCAGATGCGCCAGCGAGCAAGGCCCCGAACCGAAGTCGTCCAGCGCCACTCGCACGCCCAGGTGGCGCAGCAGGCGCAATTGCTTATGGGTTTCGTCGGGGTTGCGCATCAGCGCGTCTTCGGTGATCTCGACCTCCAGCTGCCGCGGCTTCAACGCATGGCGATCCAGGACCTGGCGCAACTCGGTCACCAGGTTGGGCATGCCGAACTGGGTACTGCTCAGGCTCACGCCCAACACCAGATCGTCGGGAAACATCCGCTCCCAGACTTTGCGCTGGGACGCACTGCGATGGTAAATCCAGCTGCCCAGCCGACTGATCAACCGAGCCTCCTCCAGCAACGGCAGGAACAAGCCCGGCGGTACGTCCCCGACGCTGGGGTGCTGCCAGCGCAGCAGCGCCTCGAACCCTCGGGTCCGTCCGTCGAGGATGCTGACCTGTGGTTGATAGACCATATTGAAGTCGCGATTTTCGATGGCCGAACGTACGCTTTCTTCAAGCATCAGCCGTGAACGGGCTCGGCCGTTCATTTCGTGATCGTAGAAACGATACTGCTGGCGGCCGGCGCGCTTGGCCTCGTACATGGCGATGTCGGACGCGCGAAGCAACCCGTCGAGGTTGGAGCCGCAGTCCGGGTACGTGGCGATGCCAATACTGGCGCCCAGCGCTACGTCCATGCCTTCGATCTGCTGGCAGACCGAGACGCGCTCGATGAGTTTCTCGGCAATCTTCGCCGCCTGCTCGGGCACCTCAAGATCCAGCAGCGCCGTGAACTCATCGCCGCCGAGCCGCGCGAGGATGTCGAACGGGCGCAGGCAGGCCTTCAACTGTTCCGATACCCAGCGCAACACCCGGTCGCCGGCATCGTGGCCCAGCGAGTCATTGACCCGTTTGAAGCCATCGAGGTCCAGGTACAACAGCACCCAGTTGCTTTCCAGCCGTTCGCTGCGCATCAGCAGGTTTTCGGCGGTCTGATAGAACCCCCTGCGGTTGAGCAAACCGGTCAGGGGATCAGTGACGGCCTGGAACTCCAACTGCTGGTGCAAATGACGAACCACCGACATGTCCTGAAGCGTCACCACCATGGCCTTTTGTTCAGAAGGCAGGGGGGCACAGGACAAGGCCACCGACACTTGCTGGCCGGGCGCGGTGCGCAGCACGGCGTCGTGCAAGCGCCAGGTTTCGCCACGTCGATAGGCGGCATGGATATCCGAATCGATCCACTCGGGAATATGGGGTTTCTGCAGGAAATCCAGGAAGGGCATCCCTTGCAATCGGTCCGCAGTGGCGTTGAGCAAGCGGCACGTCGAAGGGTTGGCAAAACGGATGAAACCGCCTTCATCCACCACCAGGATGCCTTCGGCGGCGTTATCCAGCACCGAGGCATTAAAGGCCCTGGCTGCCTCCAGGTCCTGGCTCAAACGCTGCAAGGCCCGGCGATTGCGCTGGTGTTCGAGTAGCGCGTGGACCTTGGGCTTGAGAATCTGCGGGTCGAACGGTTTGAACAGGTAATCCACCGCGCCGCTGGCGTAACCCTTGATCACCGCGTCCTGGGACTGCTCGTTGGCGGTCAGGAAGATGATCGGCGTGAGCCGCGTGCGCTGGCTGCCACGCATCAGACGCGCCACTTCGAAGCCGTCCATGTCCGGCATCTGCACATCCAGCAGCACCAGGTCGATGTCATGTTCGAGTAGCAGGTTGAGAGCCTCGACACCCGAGGACGCGGTCATGACCTGCCAATCCTGACGCTGCAACAACGCTCGCATGCTGAGCAGGTTTTCAGGGTAGTCATCAACAATCAAAAGGACGGAGCTGTCTTCGCCAAACGGGGGTTGCGCGCATTCCATGCTGCTTCTCTTATCGGGACGCCATGTCCGTCCTACGTGGGAAAACGGACAACATACAGTGATCTCACTCTAGACCGGGATTTTGAAAAGCAGTAGGTGTCATGACGCCATCATCCAGACAAAGCCCGAAATAGCCGACTAACGGTCACCCTGCTCAGGCACAGAAACTGCAATGACCCCCTCGACGAACATTTGACGTCAAACATTCGCCGAGCGGTCAACAACAAAAGCCCCACCCAGCGTTTCGAGACGCTCAAAAGGGCGGTTCAAAGCCTCCCGACACGGCGTACACCCTTTTACATCCGATACGCAGGACACACGACATGATCGATCTCGCAACCTGGAACCTGAGCATTCCTGAAGGCGCACCACCGGCGACCATCCAGACTTCGCAACTGGTACAAGGCTTCAAGAACCAGTATTTCAACTCGGAAACCGGCACCGTGTTTTTCTGGGTCCCCGTCACGGGCGCCACGACGGCCAACGCCATTTACCCTCGCAGCGAGCTGCGCGAAACCAACAGCGACGGCACCTTGCGCAATTGGTTGTACCCGGCTGCGGATAACAAGCTGGCCGCCACGTTGACCGTCGGCCAGGTGCCCAGCACCGGCAAGCTGGTGATTGGCCAGATCCACACCAAGGACAGCACCAGCCCCATGGTGAAGCTGGAATACCAGTACAAGACCTACAGCTCCACCGGCAACATCGTCGCCAAGGTGCGCATGCGTCCCGACGACGCCACGGGCCAGGTCATCACCATCGCCACCGGCATCAAGCTCAACCAGCCGTTCTCGTACCTGATCCACCTCAACCGTGCAGGCCTCTTGACCATCAACGGCGCCGGCTATCAGTGGAGTGCCACCGTCAGCAACACCTGGAGCACCAAACCGTTGTACTTCAAGGCTGGCGTCTACGTGCAGGACAACGCTGGCTACGCCACCGAAGGCGCAAAAGCCACGTTCAGCCTGCTGGATATCGATCACAACCTCTAAGGTTTCCCCCCGAGCAGCAGCATGGATCGCTGCTTGCCCGCAACCGACTCGCTCCCCTTCGATCGACGTCGCAATGGCACCGCCAAAAAGCCATCGTTCAATAAAATTTTGACGCTACCGACCAACGGTCAATTATCTGCGGCACAAAATCGCCAATCCCTACTCTGACGGACTGCTGACGCCAAACCTCCGCCGTACGAACGTGCCAAATGTTTGTCCGCATTCCTGCCGGCGTCCGCAGAAAGCGCGTCTTAGAGCCTCCGGCTGTGGCGTAAATCATTTCTTCTTCTCAGAAAGGATCCGAACATGGTCGATCTAGCAACCTGGAACCTGAGCATCCCCGAAGGCAGCCCGCCGAAAACCATCGAAACCCCTCGACTGGTGGATGGCTTCAGGGACAAGTACTTCAACTCCGAAGGCAGCACGGTGTATTTCTGGTCGCCGGTGACCGGCACCAAGACCGAAAACGCGATCTACCCGCGCAGCGAACTACGCGAGACCTACCGAGACGGCACCCTGCGCAACTGGCTTTACCCAGAGGCCGACAATCAATTGCGCGCGACGCTGGTGGTCAATCAGGTTCCCAGCAGCGGCAAAATCGTGATTGGCCAGATCCATGCCAAGGACAGCAACAAACCGATGGTGAAGCTGGAATACCAGTTCAAGGACGCCACCAACACCGGCAACATCGTCGCCAAGGTGCGCATGCGCCCCGATGACAGCAAAAGCCGGGTCATCACGGTAGCTACCGGCGTGAAGCTTGACCGGGCCTTTTCTTATCGGATCCACCTGGATCGCACCGGCGACCTGGGCATCACCGCCGCCGGTAATAGCTGGTACACCACGGTCGGCGCTGCCTGGCGGGTCAAGCCGTTGTACTTCAAGGCCGGGGTGTATGTGCAGGACAACAGTGGTTATACCAGTGAAGGCGGCAAGGTGACGTTCAGCAAGTTGGACATCGATCACAACACTTGAAATTTCACGTCCTAAAAACTCGTAGGAAACATCCCCTTGTGGTGAGGGGATTTGTTCCCGCTGGGCTGTGAAGTAGCCCCCTCTTTTGTCAGACGCACCGTATGCAGCGGTTTTGCGGCGGCTGCGCCCCCGAGCGGGAGCAAGCTCCCTCGCCACGGGGGCCGGTGCGTCCTACAGGTCGATTTTGGCCTGGAAAATCTACTCTATAGTTTGGTTGGTCTGCTGGCTTTGGCCAGTGGCAGGGGTTTCGCAGCCCTGGTGAGTTAGAATCACGACCGTCAGAAGTCAACATAGGCGCATCCCGCCTGCGTTCGGCTTTTTATGGCGGCTGTGTGTGGGAGATCTTCGGGTCTGCCGGGTTTCTCTAACTCCTCGGTCTGCGAACCCGCACATGGCTGCCACCCAATTTGTTTCGCAGCGAACGGTGGCAATTACTTTTCTTGAGTTAGAGGTTTGTCATGAAAACCGAACAATTGCTTGGCCGCTTTACCCCACTCACCCCAATCGCCACCACCCAACCTATCCTGTTCATCGACAGCACCGCGCCCCTGACCGAGCTTCACGCCTGCGCCAGCGAACGCCTGCATGCCACTCTTGATTACCTGACGCTTATGGCCTGCACCACTTTGCGCGATTCGGCTGCCGGGGATCTCAACACTCTCACTAATGTCGCCCGGATTCTGGTTCAGGATGTGGCCGATGTGTTCGGTGTCATCGAACAGCGTGGGCTCGAAGAGCACTGAAACCTGCCTGCAGGAGGGCCCCTGTGGAAGGGCCCTCTTCGCGAAGAGGCCAGCACGTTCAATATCCTCCTCGTACACGCTCACCCGCTGTCCGCCTGCCAGCCATAGATGATGATAGGAGGTCATGTGCATATTCTTCTGAGCAGAGTAGGATTAAATCCTATCTTCTCAAGGGGGTCCGTCATGCGTAGCACTCAACAATTCAGCATCACCCTGCCCAACCAAATGGCCGACCTGGTGAAAGCCAAGGTGGCCGCTGGCGAGTACGCCACTGAAAGTGAAGTCATTCGCGATGGTCTGCGCGCGCTACTGGCTCGTGATCGTGCTTTGGAAAACTGGCTTATAGGCCAGGTAGCTCCTGCTTACGATGCCTTGAAAGTAGATCCGTCGCGTGCACTAAGCGCTGATGATGTGCGCTCCCGATTGGCGGCAGAGCACCAGAACCTCACTGCTGAATCCTGATGGTCTATACCGTCAAGTTTGCACCGGAAGCCCTTGAGCAATTAGCTGCGCTCTATCGCTACATTGCCGCAGCGGCTTCGCCGAAAATTGCCCATAGGTGTACCGACGCTATTGCAACCTACTGTGAAGACCTACGGACATTCCCGCACCGAGGGACCAGAGGGACCAGAGGGACGATATACGGCCGGGGTTGTGTATAACAAACTACCGCAAACGGACTGTGATCGCCTTTGTCGTTGAACCCGAACAGGTTTTCATCCTGGGCGTGTTTTACGGCGGACAGGACTTCAAGGTCGCTTTGCAGACCGAGCAGGAAGATTGACGCAAGCAGCTCACCAGCAAGCCTGCTTATCCAATATCCTCATCGACTGACACCCCGCCTTCGCGAGCAGGCTCGCTCCCACAGGGGCAACGCGAACCTCATCCAGAACCAGGTCGGCTACCAGGCCGCCTCGCGGTAGACGTTGATCTCGGGCGCCCCGTTAACCACGCTGGCCGAACGCAGGCATTGTGGAGTGGGCAACCCGGCATGGATGCCGGGTTAGCCGCGCTGGGCCAGGGACGGCCCTTCGCGGCGGGCCCACGGAGCAATGCCGGAGTGAGGGCATGCCGAGCCTAGGCGAGGCACCGAGTGGTGGGGCAAAAGCGTTTTGCTTACTTTTGACTGGGCCGGCTTCCGGGCTTTTCAAAAGTGAGACGCTGTAAGAGCGTAACCATAAGCAGCCACCACCCAAAAAACGGATATACACCCAAATCCCAGCATTAAAAAACCCGCATCACTGCGGGTTCTTTAATAATGAATAACGCGAAAAGCTTAGTTGACCTTAGCGTTCAACTCACCCTTCAAATACCGCTGATACATGGCTTCCAGCGAGATCGGCTTGATCTTCGACGCATTACCCGCCGTACCAAACGCCTCATAACGCGCAATACACACATCACGCATCGCCGTCACGGTCGCACCGAAGAATTTACGCGGATCAAACTCGCTAGGATTGGTCGCCATCAGACGACGCATGGCACCGGTGGAAGCCAGGCGCAGGTCAGTGTCGATGTTGACCTTGCGCACGCCGTACTTGATGCCTTCGACGATTTCCTCGACCGGCACGCCGTAGGTTTCCTTGATGTCGCCACCGTACTGGTTGATGATCGCCAGCCACTCCTGCGGTACCGAGGAGGAGCCGTGCATCACCAGGTGAGTGTTGGGGATACGCTTGTGGATTTCCTTGATGCGGTCGATGGCCAGCACGTCGCCGGTAGGCGGCTTGGTGAACTTGTAGGCGCCGTGGCTGGTGCCAATGGCGATCGCCAAGGCGTCGACCTGGGTTTTCTTGACGAAGTCGGCGGCTTCTTCCGGGTCGGTCAGCATCTGGCTGTGATCCAGCACGCCTTCGGCGCCGATGCCATCTTCCTCACCGGCCATGCCGGTTTCCAGCGAGCCCAGGCAACCCAGCTCACCTTCCACCGAGACGCCGCAGGCGTGGGCCATGGCGACGGTTTGCTGGGTGACACGGACGTTGTATTCGTAGTCAGTCGGGGTCTTGCCGTCTTCGCCCAGGGAGCCGTCCATCATTACCGAGCTGAAGCCCAGTTGGATGGAGCGCTGGCAGACGTCAGGGCTGGTGCCGTGGTCCTGGTGCATGCACACCGGGATGTGCGGGAATTCTTCGATTGCCGCCAGGATCAGGTGACGCAGGAACGGCGCGCCGGCGTATTTGCGAGCGCCGGCCGAAGCCTGGACGATCACCGGGGAGTCAGTCTTGTCAGCGGCTTCCATGATGGCGCGCATCTGCTCAAGGTTGTTGACGTTAAAGGCTGGGACGCCATAGCCGAACTCGGCTGCGTGGTCCAGCATCTGACGCATGCTGATAAGTGCCATTAGTGTGTCTCTCCCGGTCGAGGGTCGTTAATCGTGCCAGCCTGCCGGAGCGGCGGCGGCTATTCAAGTCATTGCGGGTCGGGGCTGGCCCGAGCCTGCGTGTTCCGTATCGCCAAACCCAAACATTGACGCGATCCCTGTGGGAGCGAGCTTGCTCGCGATGAGGGTGGCACATTCAACATCTCTGTTGCCTGATAGACCGCAATCGCGAGCAAGCTCGCTCCCACATGGGATCTGCTTCCCTATTCAGATCCGTGTGAATCAGATGAATCCTGTCAATCGGCCTTGCAGCCCCGCCCAATCAGATCATTGGTGGCGACCCAATACGCCAGGCCTTCCTCGCCCTTGATGTGCAACGCCAGCATGTCATCGCTGTACAGCGAACCTTCGGCGCCGGGTTCGAGCTTGAGGCGATAAACCTTGTCAGCGCCGCCCAGCCGGACATCGACTTCCTTGCGCGCTGCATCGGCATAACGCCAGAGCACCTTGGCCTCGCTGTCACATGTCCAACTCGTCCAGCCCTCTGCAGCAGGCTCGGACGACTGCAAAAAACCCAGTTGCGAGCAACCGGCCAACAATGCCAACGCCACGACGGCGATAAAGCCTTTCATCCGTGTTCCTCGACGGGCGGCCCGTGCCGCTCGCCATGAGTTAAGAGTCTGACCCGTCAAGGGCAACCATGTTCCTTGACCGGCGCCTGCGTCTCGTATTTATCCAGGCCGTCCGGCCCGGAACGCTTGTTCAGTACCGGGTTGGTCTCGGCCTGCCAGTCAGCCTGATAACAGCCTTGCTCAGGCACTGGCGCCGCCGTGTCCGGCGCGGTGGCTTGCGGGCTGCTCGAGCAAGCCACCAACAGCGTCGCGGCCATCAGCGACATGAACGTCTTGACCATCGGAACACTCCTTTGCCTGGTCAACGTTGCCTCAGGCCTTGGCCCGGCTTTCCAGGACTTCCACGGCAGGCAGCACTTTGCCCTCGACGAATTCGAGGAACGCGCCACCACCGGTAGAAATGTAGGAGATCTGCTCGGCTACGCCATATTTATCGATGGCAGCCAGGGTGTCGCCACCGCCCGCGATGGAAAACGCAGTGCTCTCGGCGATCGCCTGGGCCAGCACCTTGGTGCCGTTGCCAAACTGGTCGAACTCGAACACACCGACCGGACCGTTCCACAGGATAGTCTGGGAGGATTTCAGCAGTTCGGCGAAGTTCGCCGCGGTTTGCGGGCCGATATCGAGGATCATGTCGTCCTCGGCCACATCGTCGATCAGCTTGACGGTGGCGGTGGCACTTTCGGCGAATTCCTTGGCAACCACCACGTCCACGGGCAACGGTACGCTGACCTTGGCGGCGATTTCACGGGCCGTGTCCAGCAGATCCGGCTCGTACAAGGATTTGCCTACCGGGTGACCGGCGGCGGCGAGGAAGGTGTTGGCGATGCCGCCACCGACGATCAACTGGTTGCAGACCTGGCTCAGGCTGTTGAGCACATCCAGTTTGGTCGAAACCTTGGAGCCGGCAACGATGGCGGCCATCGGCTGGGCTGGCGAGCCCAGGGCCTTGCCCAGCGCGTCCAGCTCGGCCGCCAGCAACGGACCAGCGGCGGCGACTTTGGCGAACTTGGCCACGCCGTGGGTCGAGCCCTCGGCGCGGTGCGCGGTGCCGAAGGCGTCCATCACGAACACGTCGCACAGGGCGGCGTATTGCTGGGCCAGCTCATCGGCGTTCTTTTTCTCGCCCTTGTTGAAGCGCACATTTTCGAACAGCACGACATCGCCAGCCTTGACGTCGACGCCGCCCAGGTAATCGGCCACCAACGGCACGTCGCGGCCCAAGGCCTTGCTCAGGTAGTCCGCCACTGGCTTGAGGCTGTTCTCGGCCGAGAATTCGCCTTCGGTCGGACGGCCCAGGTGCGAGCAGACCATCACTGCCGCACCTTTTTCCAAGGCCAGCTTGATGGTCGGCAGCGAGGCCAGGATGCGCGCGTCGCTGGTGACAACACCGTCCTTGACAGGGACGTTGAGGTCTTCGCGAATCAGTACGCGCTTACCTTGCAGATCGAGGTCGGACATCTTCAACACGGTCATGGGTCGCAATTCCTGGGTAACTGTTTAGAGAGCAGGTTTATTGGAAGCGGTTTGCAGGTAGTGCTCGGCAACGTCCAGCATACGATTGGCAAAACCCCATTCGTTGTCGAACCAGGCCAGGATGTTCACAAGCCTGGGCCCGGAAACGCGGGTCTGGCTGGCATCGACGATGGCCGAATGTGGGTCGTGGTTGAAATCACAACTGGCGTGAGGCAACTCGGTGTAGGCCAGGAGGCCTTTGAGCGGGCCGCTGGTGGCGGCTTCGCGCAGGATCCGGTTGACCTCGGTGGCGTCGGTATCGCTCACGGTCTGCATCGTGATGTCGAGGCAGGACACGTTGACCGTCGGCACCCGCACGGCTTTGGCCTGAATTCGCCCGGCAAGTTCCGGCAACAGCCGCTCAATGCCGCGCGCCAGACCAGTGGACACCGGAATCACCGACTGGAAGGCCGAACGGGTACGGCGCAAATCCTCGTGGTGATAGGCGTCAATCACCGGCTGATCATTCATCGCCGAGTGGATGGTGGTGATCGACACGTATTCCAGGCCGATAGCCTGGTCCAGCAGGCGCAACAGCGGCACGCCGCAGTTGGTGGTGCAGGACGCGTTGGACACCAGCAGCTCTTCGCCAGTCAGGCAGTCCTGGTTCACACCGTAGACGATGGTGGCGTCAACGTCGGCCTCGCTGGCCATCGGCTGGGAGAACAGCACCCGTGGCGCGCCGGCAGCGATGAACCGCTGGCCATCGTCACGGGTGTTATAGGCGCCGGAGCACTCAAGCACCAGATCGACGTTCAGGGACGCCCAATCGATGCCTTCGGGCGTGGCGCTGCGCAGGACCTTCACGCAGTCGCCATTAATGTGCAGACAATCATCCTCGACCCGCACTTCGCCGGGAAACCGGCCGTGGGTGGAGTCAAAGCGTGTCAGGTATTCGATGCTGGCCATGTCGGCCAGATCGTTGATGGCCACAATCTCGAACCCGGCCTCCGCCCCTCGCTCGAACAACGCACGCAAGACGCAACGACCAATGCGGCCGTAGCCGTTGAGTGCAACTTTGTAGGGACGCGGTTGGGGCATGGGGGTTCTCTGATCGGGGTGAATCCGTTAAGACCAGCATTGCCTGCACCACCGCTATCGCGAGCAAGCTCGCTCCCACAGGGTCGGTGGAGATCCTTGTGGGAGCGAGCTTGCTCGCGATGGCGTCAGCACAGACAACCTATTACAGATCAGTCTTCCAGCAGCTCTTCAGCCTGCCCAAGGATGTTCTCCAGGGTGAAGCCGAACTCCTCGAACAGCGCCGACGCAGGCGCCGACTCACCGTAGGTGGTCATGCCGATCACGCGGCCTTCCAGGCCCACGTACTTGTACCAGTAATCGGCGTGAGCGGCTTCGATGGCAATCCGCGCGCTGACTTGCAACGGCAACACCGCTTGCTTGTAGCCGGCGTCCTGGGCGTCGAAAACGCTGGTGCAAGGCATGGAGACCACGCGCACGTTGCGGCCCTGCCCGGTCAGCTTGTCGAAGGCCTGGACGGCCAGGCCGACTTCCGAACCGGTGGCGATCAGGATCAGCTCAGGCTCGCCGATGCAGTCCTTGAGCACATAGCCGCCACGGCTGATGTCGCCGATCTGGCCGGCATCGCGCTCCTGGTGCTGCAGGTTCTGGCGCGAGAAGATCAGCGCCGATGGGCCGTCGTTGCGCTCGATGGCGTGTTTCCAGGCCACAGCAGACTCCACGGCGTCGCATGGGCGCCAGGTGTCCAGGTTCGGCGTGCAGCGCAGGCTCGCCAGTTGCTCGATCGGCTGGTGAGTCGGGCCGTCTTCGCCCAGGCCGATGGAGTCGTGGGTGAACACGTACAGGATGCGTTTTTTCATCAGCGCCGACATGCGCACAGCGTTGCGGGCGTATTCCATGAACATCAGGAAGGTCGCGCCGTAAGGCACCAGGCCGCCGTGCAGGGCAACGCCGTTCATGATCGCGCTCATGCCGAACTCACGAACGCCGTAGTACATGTAGTTGCCGCTGGCGTCTTCGGCGGTTACACCCTTGCAGCCTTTCCACAGGGTCAGGTTGGAGCCGGCCAGGTCGGCCGAACCGCCCAGCAGTTCCGGCAGCAGCGGGCCGAAGGCATTCAGGGTGTTCTGGCTGGCCTTGCGGCTGGCGATGGTTTCGCCCTTGGCCGCGACTTCGGCGATGTAGGCAGAAGCTTTCTCGGCGAAGTCGGCCGGCAGCTCGCCGCTGAGGCGACGGACCAGTTCGTTGGCCAGCTCAGGGAATTCGGCGGAGTAGGCTGCAAAACGCTGGTCCCACTCGGCTTCGGCCGCGCGGCCTTTTTCCTTGGCGTCCCATTCGGCATAAATGTCGGCCGGGATTTCGAACGGGCCGTGTTCCCACTTCAGCGCGGCGCGGGTCAGGGCGATTTCCTCGGCGCCCAGTGGCGCGCCGTGGCAGTCCTCCTTGCCCTGCTTGTTCGGCGAGCCGAAACCGATGGTGGTCTTGCAGCAGATCAGTGTCGGCTGGGCGCTCTTGCGCGCAGTTTCGATGGCGATCTTGATTTCTTCCGGGTCGTGACCGTCGACGTTGCGGATCACCAGCCAGTTGTAGGCTTCGAAGCGCTTGGGGGTGTCGTCGGTGAACCAGCCTTCGACTTCACCGTCGATGGAAATGCCGTTGTCATCGTAAAAGGCGATCAGCTTGTCCAGGCCCAGGGTACCGGCCAGGGAAGCGACTTCGTGGGAAATGCCTTCCATCATGCAGCCATCACCCAGGAACACGTAGGTGTGGTGATCGACGATGTCGTGGCCAGGACGGTTGAACTGGGCCGCCAGGACTTTTTCCGCCAAAGCGAAGCCCACCGCGTTGGCCAGGCCCTGGCCCAACGGACCGGTGGTGGTTTCAACGCCTGGGGTGTAGCCGTATTCCGGGTGGCCCGGGGTGCGGCTGTGCAGCTGGCGGAAGTTCTTCAGGTCATCGATCGACAGGTCATAGCCGGTCAGGTGCAGCAGCGAGTAGATCAACATCGAGCCGTGGCCGTTGGACAGCACGAAGCGGTCGCGGTCGGCAAACGATGGGTTGCTCGGGTTGTGCTTGAGGTAGTCGCGCCAAAGCACCTCGGCGATATCCGCCATACCCATTGGGGCACCGGGATGGCCGCTGTTGGCTTTCTGCACGGCATCCATGCTGAGGGCACGAATGGCATTGGCACGCTCACGACGGCTGGGCATCGCTGATCTCCTGGGTTTTGAATAACGAAACTGAAAAAGGCGAGCATTTTCCCTCACCCACCCGCCTCGGGGCAATCAGATACTCGTCCAAAGGCGATATTTGCGCCGGATAAAGCCGCATCGGCCAGGTGAAACCTTTCCGCTGTTGCTGGGTAGAGTCAAGCTGCTGCTGGGAAGTGCCATTTATCGAGCAATATCAAAACTTTTTGATATTGACCTTGCGATGCGCCAGACCCGTCACTAGACTGCCGCCCATGAATTTACGCGTGCCTTCCATTCGCCATGACGATTGCGATGAGCTGGCGGCCCTTTGCAAGGCCGGTGGCGATCCGTTGCGGCTCAATGTATTGCGCGCCCTGGCCAACGACTCGTTCGGCGTTCTGGAACTGGCGCAGATCTTCGGCATCGGCCAGTCCGGCATGAGCCACCATTTGAAGGTGCTGGCCCAGGCCGACCTGGTGGCGACGCGCCGTGAAGGCAACGCCATCTTCTACCGCCGTGCCCTGCCCCACACCGAACTGCTGGGCGGCAAGCTGCACGCAGCGCTGCTTGAAGAGGTGGACGAACTGGACTTGCCGCTGGACGTGCAAGCCCGCATCGCCCAGGTACACGGGCAACGAGCCGCCGCCAGCCAGGACTTTTTCGCCCGGGTGGCGGAGAAATTCCGCGCCCAGCAGGACCTGATCGCAGGACTGCCGCAATACCGTGACAGCGTCGTGGCGCTGCTGGACAAGCTGAGCTTCGAGCCCACCGCCACAGCGATGGAAGTCGGCCCCGGTGACGGTGCATTCCTGCCGGAACTGGCGAGGCGCTTCAGCCAGGTGACCGCGCTGGACAACAGCCCGGCGATGCTCGAACTGGCCCGCCAGGTGTGCGAACGTGAGTCCCTGGCTAATGTCCGCCTGCAACTGGCCGACGCGCTGAACGGTGTGAGCCTGCAGGCCGACTGTGTTGTATTGAACATGGTGCTTCACCATTTTGCCGCGCCGGCCGATGCACTCAAGCACATGGCCAACCTGCTGCAACCGGGCGGTAGCCTGTTGGTGACAGAGTTATGCAGCCACAACCAGAGTTGGGCCAAGGAGGCCTGCGGTGATCTCTGGCTGGGGTTTGAACAGGACGATCTGGCCCGTTGGGCCACCGCTGCGGGCCTCGTGCCCGGGGAAAGCCTCTATGTAGGCTTACGTAATGGTTTCCAGATCCAGGTTCGCCATTTTCAGCGACCGGCTGGCGACACTCACCATCGGTAACTTGTAGGAAAACATCGAGATGAGCGAATACTCCCTTTTCACCTCCGAGTCCGTGTCTGAAGGGCATCCGGACAAAATCGCCGACCAGATTTCTGATGCGGTGCTGGACGCCATCATTGCTGAAGACAAGTTCGCCCGCGTGGCGTGCGAGACTCTGGTGAAAACGGGCGTGGCGATCATCGCCGGCGAAGTTACCACTTCCGCCTGGGTCGACCTGGAACAGATCGTTCGCGACGTAATCCTGGGCATCGGCTACAACAGCTCCGACGTCGGCTTCGACGGCGCGACCTGCGGCGTGATGAACATCATCGGCAAGCAGTCCCCGGACATCAACCAGGGCGTTGACCGCGCCAAGCCGGAAGACCAGGGCGCTGGCGACCAGGGCCTGATGTTCGGCTACGCCAGCAACGAAACCGACGTACTGATGCCGGCACCGATCACCTTTTCGCACCAGCTGGTCCAGCGCCAGGCTGAAGCGCGCAAATCCGGCCTGCTGCCTTGGCTGCGCCCGGACGCCAAGTCGCAAGTGACTTGCCGTTATGAAGGCGGCAAGGTCGTCGGCATCGACGCGGTCGTGCTGTCGACCCAGCACAACCCGGAAGTGTCCTACAAGGACCTGCGCGAAGGCGTGATGGAGCTGATCGTCAAGCACGTGCTGCCTGCCGAACTGCTGTCCAAGGACACCCAGTTCCACATCAACCCGACCGGCCAGTTCATCATCGGCGGCCCAGTGGGCGACTGCGGCCTGACCGGTCGCAAGATCATCGTCGACAGCTACGGCGGCATGGCCCGTCACGGCGGCGGCGCGTTCTCCGGCAAGGATCCGTCCAAGGTTGACCGCTCGGCGGCGTACGCCGGTCGTTATGTCGCCAAGAACATCGTTGCCGCCGGCCTGGCCGAGCGTTGCGAGATCCAGGTTTCCTACGCCATCGGCGTCGCCCAGCCTACGTCGATTTCGCTGAACACCTTCGGTACCGGCAAGATTGGCGACGACAAGATCATCCAGCTGGTGCGTGAAGTGTTCGACCTGCGTCCATACGCGATCACCACCATGCTCGACCTGCTGCACCCGATGTACCAGGACACCGCAGCCTACGGCCATTTCGGTCGCACGCCGCAGACCAAGACCGTGGGCGACGACACCTTCACCACGTTCACCTGGGAAAAAACCGACCGCGCCGACGCCCTGCGCGCCGCTGCTGGCCTGTAACACCCCGCCGCATTGAAAAAGCCCCTGGCGACTGAGTCGCCAGGGGCTTTTTTTTTACGCCTTCGTGGCGAGGGAGCTTGCTCCCGCTGGGGTGCGAAGCGCCCCCCTTCAAACCGCAGGGTGTATCAAGCTGTTCAAGTCCGCCGCGCCACCAACAAAAACGAAGCCGCGCTCGCCAGTAACCCCGCGCACATTCGGTTGAACAACCGCTTGCCACTCGGCCGGGCGAACAGCCGCCGGGCATAAATACCCATGTAGCAATACAAGCCAATGGCAACGCATTCCAATGCCAGGAACAGCCCGCCCAGCACCGCGAACTGCTGGGTGACGGTGCCCGCGCGGTCAACGAACTGTGGCAGGAAAGCGGTAAAAAGCAGGATTGCCTTCGGATTGCCGATCGCCACCAGGAACTCCTGGCGCGCCAGGCTGGCCATGCTCATCGAACTGGCCTCTGCCTCGCCGGCGGCTTCAGGTTGCGCACGCCACAACTGCACAGCGAGATAAAAGAGATAACCGGCACCGACGAGCTTGATGCCCAGGAACAACAGCTCCGAGGTATGCAGCACCGCCGTCAGCCCCACCGCCGCCAGGGCAATCATGATCGCAAACGCCAGCAGGCGGCCGATGCCACCGCTGCAGGCGCGAACGAAACCATAGCGCGAGGCGTTGCTGATCGACAGCAGGTTGTTCGGGCCCGGCGCCATGTTCAGCGCAAAGCAGGCCGGGATAAAGACCGCGAGCGTGGTCAGGTCCATCGGTTGCACTCCTGGCAGAGCGGATCGAGCGTCCATTCTGCACCGCTCAGTGACGCGTTCAAGGCACAGTTGCCCGGGCAAATCGCTCCCGACTGTACCGCCACAGCTTCGCCATCGTGCTTGGCAAAACCCGGTAACGCACTGGACCTCGCGCCTTTTGCAACACTGACTAGCCTTCCAGTACTTCACCTGGCAAGGATGCTTCGATGCTGTCGTTACTGCGTGCACTTGTAGGCTTTTTACTGACCATGCCCGTCCTCGCGGCCCCCTGCCCGAGTGGGCCAACCGAAGGCGTCCAGGCACAGGTCGACGTCCTCCAGCAACAGATCGATGACTGGGACGATGCCTATCACCGCCTCGGCCACTCCTTGGTGGCCGATGAGCTTTACGATCAGTCCCGAGCGCAACTGGAATATTGGCGCAACTGCCTTGGCCTCGGGTCGCCAGGCACGCCCTTGCGCTCCGCTGGCGGGAAAGTCCCCCACCCGATCGCTCATACCGGCCTGGATAAACTCAAGGACGCCGATGCCGTGCGCAGCTGGTTGGACAGTCGCGACGACGTCTGGGCCCAGCCGAAAGTCGATGGCGTAGCGGTTACCCTGGTTTATCGCGGTGGACACCTGCACCAGGCGATCAGCCGCGGCGATGGCATCCAGGGACATGACTGGACCAACACTGCACGAAAGATCCGCGACATCCCCCAACGGTTGCGCGAACCTGCGGACCTGCTCGTTCAGGGCGAGCTCTACTGGCGGCTCGACGATCACGTACAGGCCGTCAGCGGCAGCCTTAACGCCCGATCAATCGTGGCGGGATTGATGGCCCGCAAGGACCTGAGCGCGGAACAGGCGTCTGGCATCGGCCTGTTCGTGTGGGAGTGGCCGGAAGGGCCGGCGACCCTGCCTGAACGGATTGCCGAGCTGAAAGAGCTGGGTTTCGCCGATGCGACCGTTTATAGCCAGCCCATCCAGGCATTGGCCGATGCGCAACACTGGCGCAACCACTGGTACCGCACGCCGCTGCCGTTCGCCAGCGACGGGGTCGTCTTGCGCCAGAGTCGTCGCCCGTCCGCCGATCGCTGGCGAGCCCGGGCGCCCTCCTGGAGCGTGGCATGGAAATACCCACACGCCCAGGCGCTGGCCGAGGTGCGCGATGTGCGTTTCAAGATCGGCCGCACCGGGCGTATTACGCCGGTGCTGGAGCTTGCGCCGGTGATGCTCGACGACCGCAAGATTCGCCGGGTAAGCGTCAGCTCACTCAAGCGCTGGGAAGGCATGGATATCCGCCCCGGCGACCAGGTCGCCATCAGCCTGGCCGGGTTGACCATTCCGCGGCTCGACAGTGTCGTGCTGCGAAGTGTCGAACGCCAGAGCCTCGACATCCCCGCCGCTGCCGATCATCACTTCTTGAGCTGCTGGCAACCGACGCCTGGCTGTGAAAGCCAGTTCCTCGCGCGCCTGAACTGGCTCAGCGGCAAGCACGGGCTCGCCCTGCCCCATGTTGGCCCCGGCACCTGGGAGCAACTGCTGGCCGCCGGCCAGCTGGACGGATTGCTGGATTGGTTGACCCTTGATGCCGCCGAGCTTGCTAACATTGCCGGTTTCGGCGAACGCAACAGCGCCCGTCTGCTCGCCAGCCTGGACAGCGCCCGGCAGCGCCCATTCCGTCAATGGCTCAAGGCGCTTGGCGTACCGCCCACCGGAGGGGCAAGGCTCGAGGAGCGCTGGGAGGTCCTGGCTGAACGCGACACTGAACAATGGCAAGCCGAAACGGGTATCGGGCCGGGACGCGCCGCGCAACTGAGCGCTTTTTTTCGCGACCCGCAGGTACTGGCCTTGAGTGAAACATTACGCACCGCAGGGGTCGATGGCTTCTAGTCCGGCCCGTGCGGTTGAACCCAAGAGACGGGAGGCGCTCCAACTGCGCATCTGTCCCGACCGCTCGTGAGTTTTTATACGGAGTTGCTATGAATTTCCTGTACCCCGTTGCCCTGCTGGCCTTATGCGGTGCCATGGCCGCCCCCTTGATGGCGGATGAACAGAGCCCGGAACTGACCGGTTGCGCAGCCAAGCGCCAAGGCATCATCAACCAGATCGAACTGGCCAGGTCCCGAGGCAATCAGGACCAGCAGGCCGGGCTGGAAACAGCCCTGGCCGAAGTCACCACCCACTGCACCGATGCTTCCCTGCGCAAGGAGCGTGAAAACAAGGTGCTGGAGGCCAAGCATGAAGTCAGTCGCCGTCAGGCCGACCTGGAAAAGGCCATGAAAAAAGGCGACGCGGAGAGAATCAACAAGCGCAAGGACAAGTTGGCGGCGTCCCGCAAGGAGCTGCAGGAAGCGGTGGACGAGCTGGATAAATAAGCACCGGGATGGGTTTCAATAGTCCCGGAATTCCTTATGACAGGCACTGCACGCATCCTCGACCTTCTGCACCGCCGGCCCCAGGTTACTGGCCCGGTAGGGCTGGACCCGACTGGCGGTCACCAACTCGGCGGTCGCCGCTTCGAGACTGCGGGCCAGTTCCTGGAAACGCGCCTGCTTCTGCCAGACTTCGTCCCGGGCACTGGTGTGATCCTGCTCACGCACCTGCGGAAAATGTTTCCACGGTTCATGGGAAAGTTGATCCAGTTGCACCGCGCCTTCGGCGAAACGCGCGCCATCGAACGGGACACGACCACGCAACATGCCACCCAACTCTTCGTTGGTCTTGAGCATCTGCTTGAAAATCGTCTTGCGCTGGCCCAATGGCGAGTTGGGATCGACACCACCACAGGCGGACAGCATCAGGCAGGCCAGCACTGCCATGGAAAATCGTCTTACAAACATTTTGGCCTCTGGACAGAAAACGACCGCTAGTATCCCCGGGTCGTCGGAAAACACCAATGGCCCTATCAACAATACGGGTGCCAGGCGCATGACAGCGCCTGGACGACCGCAAAGGAAATATCATGAACAGCCGCTTCAAGTCCTGGCGCACGGGCCTGGCGTTGACCTTACCGCTGATTGCACTGCTGGCCGGCTGCAACCGCGGCGAAAAGGTCGAGGAGCCTCAGACTCATGCCCTCGCCACCTACGTCAGCGCGCCCTGGGAGGCACTTCCGTCGGTAGCCGATGAAGACCTGCTGGCCGGCTTCGGCGCCTGGCGCAGCGCCTGCACCCGCCTCAAGGCCGATGCGGCCTGGGGGCCGACCTGCGCGGCGGCGGCCAATGTGCCGCAAACCGCCGCGGCTGTACGCAATTTCCTGAAACAGAACCTCGACGTCTATGGCCTGCGCTCGGGCGAAAACAGCCCCAACGGCCTGATTACCGGCTACTACGAGCCGGTCTATCCCGGCAGCCTCACGCAGACCGCCACGGCGAATATCCCGGTCTACGGTGTGCCTGAAGACATGATCGTCGTGGCGCTGGACAGCCTCTACCCGGAGCTCAAGGGCAAGCGCCTGCGCGGGCGTCTCGAAGGCCGCGTGCTGAAACCCTACGACGACGCCAGCACCATCGAGGCCAACGGCGTGAAGGCGCCGGTCATCGCCTGGCTCACCGACCCGATGAACCTGCAATTCCTGCAGATCCAGGGTTCGGGACGCATCCGGCTCGATGACGGCCGCCAGTTGCGCATCGGTTATGCCGACCAGAATGGCCACCCCTACCGGCCCATCGGCCGCTGGCTGGTGGAACAGGGCGAGCTGAAAAAAGAAGACGTGACCATGGGCACCATCAGTGCCTGGGCCAAGGCCCATCCGGAGCGGATCCCCGAGTTGCTGGGCAGCAACCCCAGCTATGTGTTTTTCAACCGCAACCCCGACAGCAACGAAGGCCCGCGAGGCTCGTTGAATGTACCGCTTACCGCCGGCTACAGCGTGGCGGTGGATCGCAAGGTGATTCCGTTGGGCAGCCTGCTGTGGCTGTCGACGACTCGCCCCGATGGCAGCGCCCTGAACCGTCCCGTCGCCGCCCAGGACACAGGGGGCGCGATCTCTGGCGAAGTCCGAGCGGATCTGTTCTGGGGCACCGGGGACGCGGCCGGGCAACTGGCCGGAGACATGAAACAGCAAGGTCAGATCTGGATGTTGTGGCCCAAGGGCATGGCACTGCCGCAAGTGCCACAGGTGGCGAATGCGGTCAGCGCCAATCCTTGAGAATGAGCTGATAGTGCAATCCCTTCGCGAGCAGGCTCGCTCCAACATGGGATCCGGATTCACTGGGATCCACTGTGGGAGCGAGCCTGCTCGCGAAGAGGCCCGCACAAATATCAAATATTCAACAAACAGCCTCAGACCGAAACAAAGAAGAAACTCAGTACCAACCCTACCCCCACGAACCACACCAGCGAACGCAGGATCGCCCAGTCCGCCAGGTAGCAAATGATGTAGAGCAGGCGACTGGTGATGAACAGCACCGCCAGCACATTGATGGTGACCAGTTCGGCATTGCCGGCCAGGTGCGCGACGATCACGGCGGCGGCAAAAAACGGGGCGATTTCAAAGCTGTTCAATTGCGCGGCGTAGGCACGGCGGGGAGCGCCTTCGAGCGAGTCGAGAAAATCCCGGGGGTCGTGGTTATCTTGCAATCTGTATCTGCCGCCGGCCTTAGCGATGCCGATACACAGGTAAGGCAGGATAAAAGCAATCAAAACGCACCACAGGGCTACCGTCATACCGCATTTCCTTATTGAGTTTTATCGAGAATCGAGCGTCAAGCAGCGCCAGAGCTTCATCACAGCATGCCAGCCCGCAGGCTAAGAGTCGCGGCCGGCCGAAAGGTTCTTTCAGCTAGCGCATGCCGAAAAGCACCACCACCGTTATACTGCACCCGACCACGCCGCACTCAGTTGCGCATAGATCAATTCCAATAATTCTGCTGCTGCCCGTTCATTCGAACCAAGGCATCGGCATGCGTATGCCTGATCAGAGCGTCAAGACTACAGACAGAGACCTTGCGCATGCCACTCGCCTTGCTTGCTTTGGCCGTCGCCGCTTTCGGCATCGGCACGACTGAATTTGTCATCATGGGGCTGTTGCCCGATGTCGCCCGTGACCTGGCCGTAAGCATTCCCCACGCCGGGCTGCTGATTACCGGCTATGCGCTGGGGGTGGTATTCGGCGCACCGATCCTGGCGATCGGCACCGCGAACATGCCGCGCAAGGCCACGCTGCTGGGCATGACGCTGATGTTCATTCTCGGCAACGTGCTCTGCGCCCTCGCGCCGAACTACGTCACGCTGATGGCTGCCCGAGTCATCACCGCGCTCTGTCACGGGGCATTTTTTGGCATCGGGTCGGTGGTGGCCGCCGGGCTGGTAGCACCGAACAAACGGGCCCAGGCGATTGCAATGATGTTCACCGGCCTGACCCTGGCGAATGTGCTGGGCGTGCCGCTGGGCACGGCCTTGGGTCAATACGCCGGCTGGCGATCGACGTTCTGGGCGGTAGCGGTCATCGGCGTGATTGCAGCCATCGCCCAATGGGTGTGGCTGCCCAAGGAAATTCCCATGGACAAGGCCAACCTCGCCAGTGAGTTCAAGGTGCTGGGCAAGGCCAATGTGCTGCTGGCGCTGGGCATGAGCGTGCTGGCTTCGACCAGCCTGTTCAGCGTGTTCACTTACATCGCACCGATCCTGCAGGACATCACTGGCGTGAGTCCCCACGGCATCACCGTCATGCTGTTGTTATTCGGCGTGGGCCTGACGGCGGGGAGTTTCCTGGGCGGACGCCTGGCTGACCGGCGCTTGCTGCCGTCCCTGGTGGGCATGGCGCTGGCCGTGGTGCTGGTGCTCGCCGCGTTCAGCCAGACCAGCCAATCGGTGATTCCGGCGGCGATCACCCTGGTGTTGTGGGGCGTCTTTGCGTTCGCCCTGTGCCCGATCCTGCAATTGCTGATCATCGACCAGGCCCACGAAGCCCCCAACCTGGGCTCGACCCTGAACCAGAGCGCCTTCAACCTGGGCAACGCGGCCGGCGCCTGGATCGGCGGCCTGGTGGTCGCCAGCGGCGCCGACCTCGCCGATTTGCCGTGGACCGGCGCCCTGGTCGGCGGGCTCACCGTACTGACCGCGCTTTACTTCATTTATCGGCAACGTCACGTCGGCGCGGCGGCAGACCTTGCCGACTGAGGGGCGTATTGGTTTCGCTGCGCACCTGGGCGTGGCTGATCAGAGCAAAGATGAAGCTGCCGCCGATGATGTTTCCCGCCAGGGTCGGCGCGGCGAACACCATCCAGAAGTCCTCCCACGACAGCTGCCCGGCAAACACCAGGTAAGACACCTCGGCCGATCCCACGACGATGTGGGTGAAATCCCCGAGCGCCATGAGGTAGGTGATGAGGACAATGATCCACATCTTGGCGTTCTCCATGGAGGGGATCATCCACACCATGGTTGCGATCATCCAGCCGGAAATGATGCCTTTGGCGAACATCTGGCCGGCGTCGTTCTCCATCACCTTGCGGCCAATCTCCAGAAAGGCCAGGTCGGTGCGCCGGTCAAAGATCGGCAGGTGCAGCATCACATAGGCCACCAGCAAGGTGCCGCACAGGTTGCCCACCAGCACCACGCCCCATAACCGGAACAACCGGCCGAAGTTGCCCAGCGTGGGTTTGCTCATGATCGGCAGCACCGCCGTCAGGGTGTTTTCGGTGAATAACTGCTGCCGCGCGAGGATCACGGCCAGGAAGCCGGCGCAGTAGCCAAAACTGGCGATGACCTTGAAGCCTTCATGGTCCGGCAACCGGGAGTTGAGCAGCCCCATCGCCATCAGCGACAAGCCCATCGTCAAACCGGCCGCCAGGGCCGACCACCACAGGGCGGCGACACTGCGCTCCAGCTCCTGATCACCCTGGGTGCGAATGATTTCATGCAATACCGCCGCCCGTGGCGGCTGGTTGCGGTCGACCTCGTGCTGCTCCTCTGCCGAGAGGTCAGGGGTCTTGCCGTCTTTATGAGTGTCCATACAGCTCCTGAACCGGTGGCGTGATGTACCTACGACATGCGGCGCTCGGAGCTGTTCAGTGGTGCCAGGAAATGACCGGCGCCGGTAATGCCGCCTTCGCGAGCAGGCTCGCTCCCACAGAGGAACCGGCGGTGGGGACTAATCCAATGTGGGAGCGAGCCTGCTCGCGAAGAACACAACGCCGACCCTATTCGACGGTATCGTCCTTGAACTGATCCTTGACGTACTTGATCTCGGTCCGGCCATGGGGCGCGGGCAAGCCGTCTTCGCCGAGGTTGACGAAAACCATCTTTTCCACCGTCAGGATGCTCTTGCGAGTGATCTTGTTGCGCACTTCGCAGGTCAGGGTGATGGACGTGCGGCCGAACTCGGTGGCGGTGATACCCAGTTCGATGATGTCGCCCTGGCGCGAGGCGCTGACAAAGTTGATTTCGGAGATGTATTTGGTGACCACACGCTGGTTACCGAGCTGGACGATGGCATAGATCGCCGCCTCTTCGTCGATCCAGCGCAGCAGGCTGCCACCGAACAGCGTGCCGTTGGGGTTGAGGTCTTCGGGCTTGACCCATTTGCGGGTGTGGAAATTCATGTTCACTCCTGAGCGTCTGGCCGATGAATGCCCGCATCATGGCAGACCCGGCGGGCAGGCTCTACGTCGCCGCCCCTATGACGATCATCGGCATTTTTGATTTGCCGACAGAAACCCTTTGGAAGATCCGCTTAGCCCGTTATAATCGCCCCCGTTTCATCGGCCCACGCTTTGGGTCGTTCCCGCCACCTGTCCGAGGGGCGCTGCAGCAGGCTCGACCTGTCAGGCTCGGATGGGGCGTTGCTGGTACGGGGTTCCCCGCACTGGCACTAAACGCACAACGGCGCCCATTCGCATACATTACGAATGGAGGCTCTTCATGAGCGCTGTTATCACGCCTGCAGCTTTTACCGACTACAAAGTCGCCGACATGTCCCTGGCTGCCTGGGGCCGTCGCGAAATCATCATCGCCGAATCCGAAATGCCGGCCCTGATGGGCCTGCGCCGCAAATACTCTGGCGAACAGCCATTGAAGGGCGCAAAAATCCTCGGCTGCATCCACATGACCATCCAGACCGCCGTGCTGATCGAAACCCTGGTTGCCCTGGGTGCCGAAGTGCGCTGGTCGTCCTGCAACATTTTCTCGACCCAGGACCAGGCCGCTGCCGCGATCGCCGCTGCCGGCGTCCCGGTTTTCGCCTGGAAAGGCGAGACCGAGCAAGAGTACGAGTGGTGCCTGGAGCAGACCATCCTCAAGGATGGCCAGCCATGGGACACCAACATGATCCTCGACGACGGCGGCGACCTGACCGAGCTGCTGCACAAGAAATACCCGGCCGTGCTGGACAAGGTCCACGGCGTGACCGAAGAAACCACCACCGGCGTCCACCGCCTGCTGGACATGCTGGCCAAGGGCGAGCTGAAGATCCCGGCCATCAACGTCAACGACTCGGTGACCAAGAGCAAGAACGACAACAAGTACGGTTGCCGTCACAGCCTTAACGACGCCATCAAGCGCGGCACCGACCACTTGCTGTCCGGCAAGCAGGCCCTGGTGATCGGCTACGGTGACGTGGGCAAGGGTTCGGCCCAGTCCCTGCGTCAGGAAGGCATGATCGTCAAGGTGTCCGAAGTCGATCCGATCTGCGCCATGCAGGCCTGCATGGACGGTTTCGAACTGGTTTCGCCGTTCATCGACGGCAACAACGACGGCACCGAAGCCAGCGTCGACAAGGCACTGCTGGGCAAGATCGACCTGATCGTGACCACCACCGGCAACGTCAACGTCTGCGACGCCAACATGCTCAAGGCCCTGAAGAAGCGCGCCGTGGTCTGCAACATCGGTCACTTCGACAATGAAATCGACACCGCTTTCATGCGCAAGAACTGGGCGTGGGAAGAAGTGAAGCCACAGGTACACAAGGTTCACCGCACCGGTACCGGCAGCTTCGACCCGCAGAACGATGATTACCTGATCCTGCTGGCCGAAGGCCGCCTGGTGAACCTGGGCAACGCCACCGGTCACCCAAGCCGCATCATGGACGGTTCGTTCGCCAACCAGGTCCTGGCCCAGATCTTCCTGTTCGGCCAGAAATACGCCGACCTGTCGCCGGCCCAGAAAGCCGAGCGCCTGACGGTGGAAGTATTGCCGAAGAAGCTCGACGAAGAAGTGGCCCTGGAAATGGTCCGCGGTTTCGGCGGCGTGGTCACCAAGCTGACCAAGCAACAGGCTGACTACATCGGCGTGACCGTCGAAGGCCCGTTCAAGCCGCACGCCTACCGCTACTGATCGGCGCGGCTCCCCCTGCGGGAGCCGGCTCCTTTGTGGGAGCGAGCCTGCTCGCGATGCAGACACCTCGGTCCAGCTGCCGGACCGAGGCGATGCCAATCGCGAGCGAGCTCGCTCCCACAAAGAGCCCGAGCGCCTCACCGGCCTACGAGTTTCCAAGGATATGACCATGTCCCAAGAACGTCGCTACAGCTTCGAGTTCTTCCCGACGAAGACCGATGCTGGGCATGAAAAACTGATTGCCACTGCCCGACAGCTGGCAGGCTACAACCCTGATTTTTTCTCCTGCACCTATGGCGCCGGCGGTTCGACCCGTGACCGCACGATAAATACCGTGCTGCAGCTTGAAAGCGAAGTCAAAGTCCCGGCCGCTCCGCACTTGTCCTGCGTGGGCGACAGCAAGGATGACCTGCGCAGCCTGCTGACCCAATACCAGGCCGCTGGCATCAAGCGTATCGTCGCCCTGCGCGGCGACCTGCCCTCGGGCATGGGCATGGCCAGCGGTGAACTGCGCCACGCCAACGAGCTCGTCGAGTTCATCCGCCAGGAAACCGGCGAGCACTTTCATATTGAAATCGCCGCGTATCCGGAAATGCATCCGCAAGCACGCAATTTCGAAGACGACCTGAGCAATTTCGTGCGCAAGGCCAACGCCGGCGCCAACAGCGCGATCACCCAGTATTTCTTCAACGCCGACAGCTACTTCTACTTCGTCGAGCGTGTGCGCAAGCTGGGTGTCGACATTCCGGTGGTACCGGGCATCATGCCGATCACCAACTACAGCAAACTGGCGCGTTTTTCCGACGCTTGCGGCGCGCAAATCCCGCGCTGGATCCGCAAGCAACTGGAAGCCTACGGCGACGACACGGCCAGCATCCAACGCTTCGGCGAGGAGGTCATCACGCAGATGTGTGAACGATTGTTGCAAGGTGGCGCGCCGGGCCTGCACTTCTACACGTTGAACCAGGCCGAGCCGAGCCTCGCGGTATGGAACAACCTCAAGCTGCCGCGCTAGGCACTGAACTGCCGGTACGCAAAGGCCCTGGTGAAAACCCGGGCCTTTTTCATGCGCCTTGCAGGCAAAGGGCAACCAACCCGCGAGCCAGAGCGCTCTAGCTATTTGATGAGCTCTCATCGTAACCTCAGGCAATGCCCGTCTTTGCCCAACTCCTGACCGTCCTGTTACTCCTGTGCCTGAGCGTTTGCGCCCGGGCCGAGAAGCTGCGCATCGTCACCGAACCCTGGGCGCCCTACGTCTATGAGGAGAACGGCAGGGCCCTGGGCCTGGACTATGAAACCACCGCCATAGTGTTCAAGCGTCTGGGCGTTGATGTCGAATGGCAGTTCCTGCCATGGAAGCGTTGCCTGGCGATGCTGGAACAGGGGCTGGCAGACGGTGCACTGGATATCTTTCGCAGCGAGGAGCGCGACTCCCTGCTGCTCTACCCGAGCGAACCGCTGTCGGACGTCGAGTTCGTGATGTTCTACGCCAACGCCCGGCCCCATCCGTTTCGCACGTTCGATGAGCTCGACGGACTGACAGTCGGTACGTCTCCGGGTTATCTGTACAGCCAGGCGTTCAGGGAATCGACCCGGTTCAAGCGGGAAACCGCGCCCACCCACGAAGCCAATTTCGGCAAGTTGCAGTTGGGCCGGATCGACCTGCTCATCACCGACCGCCGAGTGGGCCGGCATGTGCTCAAGGCGCTGCAACTGGGTGACCAGATCAGCGAAAATCCCACGGTCGTGAGCCGTCAAAGCCAATACCTGGCGGTACGGCGCAGCGCCGGCATGGATTTGCTGGTGCAGCGCTTCGGCGCTGAACTCAAGCGCTTCAAGCGCGAACCGGCCTATGCCGAGCTGAGCGCCCGCTATGGTGCCGATCCGGCCGGCAAGGCGGCACCGCAAGACCCGGCGCCCCACTGAAATACACCGTTGAGCAGCAGGAAAGCGGCGCGCGGCGATTGCTCTGTTATACTCGGGCCTTCCCGCCAGGCTCACGCCCGGACGCCCGGTCTTGCAAAAGGCATCCCGACACCGCTACAGCGCAGCTTCCAGCCCGCGCGAGCCCTGTCCGGACCCGTCTTCCAGACCCGGCAGGACCGGACGGGATGACGTCTTCCAATGACCGTCATTTGCGCCAGGCAAGACTATCCCATTGGGCCAGGCCCTCACTAAAAACAGGATTACTCATGTCCTTTGCTTCCCTCGGTCTCTCCGAGGCTTTAGTCGGCGCCATCGAAGCCGCCGGCTACACCCAGCCTACCCCGGTGCAACAGCGGGCCATCCCCGCCGTGTTGCAAGGTCGCGACCTGATGGTCGCCGCACAGACAGGTACTGGTAAAACCGGCGGTTTCGCCCTTCCGATCCTGGAGCGGCTGTTCCCCAACGGTCACCCGGACAAATCCCAGCGTCACGGCCCGCGCCAACCCCGCGTGCTGGTCCTGACCCCAACCCGCGAACTGGCGGCCCAGGTCCACGAGAGCTTCAAGGTCTACGCGCGTGACCTGAAGTTCGTCAGCGCCTGCATCTTCGGCGGCGTCGGCATGAACCCGCAGGTCCAGGCCATGGCCCGTGGCGTCGATGTCCTGGTGGCCTGCCCCGGCCGCCTGCTGGACCTGGCCGGCCAGGGCAGCGTCGACTTGTCCCACGTGGAAATCCTCGTGCTGGACGAAGCCGACCGCATGCTCGACATGGGTTTTGTCCATGACGTGAAGAAAGTGCTGGCCCGCCTGCCGGCCAAGCGCCAGAACCTGCTGTTCTCGGCGACGTTCTCCAAGGACATCACTGACCTTGCCGGCAAGCTGCTGCACAACCCGGAACGCATCGAAGTCACGCCGCCGAACACCACGGTCGAGCGCATCGAGCAGCGCGTGTTCCGCCTGCCGGCCAGCCACAAGCGTGCCCTGCTGGCCCACCTGATCACCACGGGCGCCTGGGAACAGGTCCTGGTCTTCACCCGCACCAAGCACGGCGCCAATCGCCTGGCCGAATACCTGGACAAGCACGGCCTGCCAGCTGTGGCGATCCACGGCAACAAGAGCCAGAACGCCCGTACCAAGGCCCTGGCCGACTTCAAGGCCGGCGAAGTGCGCATCCTTGTAGCCACCGACATCGCCGCCCGTGGCCTCGATATCGACCAGTTGCCTCACGTGGTCAACTTCGAGCTGCCGAACGTCGATGAAGATTACGTTCACCGTATCGGCCGTACCGGCCGGGCCGGTCGTTCGGGCGAGGCGATTTCCCTGGTCGCGCCGGATGAAGAGAAGTTGCTCAAAAGCATCGAGCGCATGACCAAGCAGAAAATCCCTGACGGCGACCTGATGGGCTTTGATGCCAGCACCATCGAGGCCGAGAAGCCTGAAGTGCGTGAGCGTCCGGATGTGCGCAACCCGCGTAATCCTCGTGGCCCGCGCGGCGACGGCCCGAATGGCGGCGGTGGTGGCGGCGGTCGTAAGGACAAAGGCAAGGACAAGGGCAAGGAAAAATCGGCCAGCAACAGCAACGGTCGCGGCGAACGCCCAGCCCGCGAGCAGAAGCCCCGCGAAGGCACTCCGGCCCGTGAGCAGCAACGCCCTGCGCCTCGCGCCGCGGCCGCCGACCGCGCCCCGGACGAATTCCTCGACGACGATGTCGATAACTTCGGTAACCGCGTGGACTACGTGCCGCAGCAGAAACCGGCCCAGGGTCGCGGTCGCCGTCCGGGCGCCCCGGCAACAGGCGCTGGTGCCGGCGCACCCCGCGGTGGCCAGCCACAGGGTCGCCAGAACGGACCGCGCAACACCAACGGCTCGTCCACCGGCACTCCGCCAGGCAAGCGCAGCGGTCCGCGTAGTGGCGCCCCGCGTGACGGCCAGGCCCGCCGCGAAGAGTCCCGTCCACGCCGCCCGGCACGTGATGATGACCAGCCTCGTCAGGAACCTGCCGTGCAGAACCCGCGTGGCAACCAGCCGAAAATCATGCACAAGGAATCGAAAGTCGATCGTTTCCCGACGCCTGAACAGTTGGACCAATTGCCAAGCCGTCCACGCGGCGAAAAACCGGCCTTGCTGACACGCAATCGCTGAGTTTTCCAAGCCATGAAAAATGCTCCGGTTCTCGCGACCCGGGGCATTTTTTTGGCCCCACGCAATTCCAAATGTGGGAGCGAGCTTGCTCGCGATAGCGGTGGCTCAGTCACCATCAATGTGACAGAACTGACGCCATCGCGAGCAAGCTCGCTCCCACAGGGTTATCTGTGTCGCCGAAATCCGCACAACAAAAAACGCCCCTGGCCGCGAGACCAGGGGCGTTTTTTTGTCAGGCGCGAAAGTTACTTCGCCTGAACACCTTCAAACGTCACGTACAGCTCGACCACGTCGGATTTCGGACCCAGGTCTTTCTGCTTGCCGAAGTCGGAACGCTTGATCGTGGTAGTGCCTTCGAAGCCGGCACGGTAGCCACCCCATGGGTCCTTGCCTTCGCCCAGGAAGGTTGCCTTGACCACGACCGGCTTGGTCACGCCCAGCAGGGTCAGGTCACCGGTCACATCGGCGGTGTTTGCGCCGGTGGACTTGACACTGGTGGACACGAAGGTGGCCTTGCCGAATTTGCTGGCGTTCAGGAAGTCAGCGCTGGCGATGTGCTTGTCACGTTCGGCGTGGTTGGTGAACACGCTGGCGGTGTTGACGTTGAATTCGATCTTGCTGGCTTCAGGCTTGGCGGCGTCGAAGCTGAACTTGCCGTCGATGTCCTTGAAGGTACCGGTGATGTAGCTGTAGCCCAGGTGGCTGATCTTGAAGTCGACGAAGGCGTGCTGGCCTTCCTTGTCGACCACGTAGTCTGCGGCCATGGCCTGGCCGGCGGACAGCAGGGCAGAACCGATTGCCAGGGCGGCGAGCGTCTTTTTCAACATGCTTTCTATTCCTTTGGAGTCGAGGTTGAACATCAGGCTTGGCGCCCCAGCATGCGCTTGAGGGTCGCGTCACGGTCGATAAAGTGGTGCTTCAATGCTGCCAACGCATGGAGGCCGGAAAAAATTACCAGCGCCCATGCCAGGTAGAAGTGGATCTGGCCGGCGACGTCTGCCTGATCGGGCAGTCCGGACACCAGCGCGGGTACTTCAAACAAACCAAACACCGAGATCCCGACACCGTCTGCGGTGGAAATCAGGTAACCGGCGATCATCACGGCGAACAGCCCGAGATACAGTGCACTATGACCAATCCTGGCGCCGACGCGTGTAAGGCGGCCATAGGTTTCCAGGGTCGGTGGCGGCGGGCTGACGAAACGCCAGATCACTCGCAGCACCATCACCGCCAACAGCACCAGGCCGATGCTCTTGTGGATGTCCGGCGCGTCTTTGCGCCAGGTGCTGTAATAATCCAGCCCGACCATCCACAGGCCCAGCGCGAACAGCCCATACACCGCCAAGGCAACGGCCCAGTGCGAAACGATGCTGACCCAGCCATAGCGAGAAGAAGAGTTGCGTAGCTGCATTGCTCATATCCTGTAAAAACTGTGACCAAGACTAGCGAGTTATCTATCGAATTAAAGCGGAAAATTTCGCTTTGAAATATCGAGAAATACGATCATCAGTCTGGGACGGGTGCGTTAAGGAAAGATTAAAGCGGATGCGCTGCGTGATGGCGGGGGAGCCAGGACATCAGCTTGGCCGGAGGACCTCATCGCGAGCAGGCTCGCTCCAAAAAACGCCTGTCAGGCTATATCTGCTGCCTGCTCGATACCCAGGGAAGAGCAAGCTCGCTTAGATATTTTGCCGTGCAATATATATGTATAGCCATTTTCTTTTTGCTGCCTGATTAAATGAGCCCTCAATAAATCATTGAACAAGGTGAACAAAATGGCTGTTCGTTATACCCCTTTTAAAGCTAGCGGCTCGCCGCAACTGCCACCAAATCAAACGATGTCCCCGGGGCAATACCTTAAATCCAGCAACGGGCGGTTCCGATTGATATTGCAGGCCGATGGGAACTTGGTAATCAAGGACGGCGAGGCAATTGTTTGGACCGCTGGTGACAAACAACCTTACAGCGTCACGTTGTATCCAAAAAAATGCGTGAGCCTCTACAATTTGTCGTTAGCAACAGCGGCTTTCTTTATGATCCGGCCCGACGGCGTTTATGGATCGCCGAAAGTACCCACAGTGCAGACAAATCTCTTTGGTTCAGCACCTGCATGATCATGCAGGACGATGGCAATCTGGTCATTTTTGACAAGCGAACAGGCAACCTTTGCTGGGCCCGCTTTGGCTTCGTCCCGGGACGTTTTTCGAAGCCAAAACGGGTCAAGATCTGGTTCGAGGATGTGGAGGTTTACACTTGGTCTTTTTCACTACCACCCCTGTAGCGGCTTATCAAAATCAAGTATTGGCGCATTCAGGCCTATAAGGATCCATATCGCACCTGTACGACAATTGAGGATCGTGTTTTTTAAGTATCATACGGCCATCTGTACAGCCGCTGCCGAAGAGCATGATCAATAATATTAATGCCGCCACCGGTTTCATATGTTGCTCCAGTTCTACGCGTCCAACGCTTTGAATTATCAATTAACCGAGCACTCAGGCTTGTATGGATCAAAGGTGCATTTGTACGTCAACTGAGGGTCCCGTTCTGGAACCATCGGAATCATCAGGGGATCCCGACATTCACCATACACACACCCGTACAGCGAAACCGATACGACCATTGCCATCAGTATTTTCATACGCACTCCTGTTTTTCAAGGAGCCTGAACGCATGGCCCGGCGAGCTCTATCGGCTGCTTCCGGTTAAAGGGTGGGAAGTTTCCGATATATCGTCGAGACATGCGGGACGTCGGCGTAATGATCGACCCGTGGCGAGGGAGCTTGCTCCCGCTCGGCTGCGAAGCAGTAGCAAACCGGCGGGTGCGGTGTGTCTGATGCTCCGCATTAGGAGGGTTTGGGGCCGCTTCGCGGCCCAGCGGGAGCAAGCTCCCTCGCCACGGGTTTATTGATTGCCTTAAGTGAAGGCAGCGTTCTTTCCACTTGACGTTACTGAGCCTTGGTCTCAGTAGTCGTTGCCGGTTTGGCGGCGGGTTTCTTCACTGGCTCAACCTTTTTCACTGGTGCCTTGGCCGGGGCCTTTTTTGCCGGGGCCTTGGCCGCCGGCTTCTTCGCCGCTGGCTTGGCCGTGGCTTTCTTGGCTGGCTCGGTCTTCGCCGGCGCCGGCGCGGGTGGTTCCACCGGCGCAGGGGCTGGGACGGGGGCCGGTGCCGGCGCTGGAGGCGGCGCTACCGGCTCGGGAGCCTTGGCCGGCTCCGGCTTCTTGTCATCATCCGAGCCGCCGAACAGGTTGCTGAAGAAGTTGCCTTTCTTCGCCGCCACCGCTCCGGCGGCAGCTGCTGCGGCCGGGGCGACTTTCGGTGGTTCGAACGACTTGCCCGCCGCCAGGTCTTCAACCTGGCTGGCGGCGCGCTGGCCGCTGCGCAGTGCGCCTTCCAGGGTGCCTGGGTACAGCGCGTCGGTGTGTTCGCCGGCAAAGGCGACGCGCTGCAATGGTTTTTCCCACAGGCGCCAGTACTTGCTGATCTGGCCCGGACCAAACGCCAGGTACGCGCCGCCCATGGCAGGGTCGGTGCTGTAGCGGCGGATTTCATAACCGGTGAATGCACCGCGCGCCTGTGGATAAAACGCGTGGAGGCGGATCAACACCTGGTCGACCATCTGCTTGTCGCCGAAGGCCTGCATCACCCGTGCGTTGTCGCCGGACAGGTTGATGACAACGTTGGCGCCACCCTTCATGGCTGGCTCGATCCACATCATGCCCAGGCCGGCGTTGCTGTAGATCTCGCCCGACATGCGTGCCTTGCTGTCCCAGACCGGGGTCTTGAACTTGAGCATGATCTGGTCGCGCCAGCCGTAGTTGGTGCCTTTGATCGCACCCAGGTGCTGGGCATCCAGGGCCGGGGTCAGTTGGATCTTGTTCAATGCTCGCAAGGGCACGGCCAGTACAACATAGTCGGCCTGGTAACCGACGCTGCCGACCTTGACGGTGACGCCGTCCTTGTCCTGGGAAATGGCCGACACCGGCGAGCTCGTCTTGATGGTTTTCAGTTGCTTGACGAATGCCTGGGCCAATACCGGGCTGCCACCGAGCAAGCGCGAGGCGCGCAGGTCACGGTCGGACACGCCGCGATAGACGCGGTTCTGCTGGGCGAAATACAGCAACGACAGGCGCGACGGCTCGTCATAGCGCGTGCGGATTTCCTGGTTGACCAACTGTCGGGCGGTCGCCGGCAATTGCAAGCGGTCCAGCCAGTTGGACACGGTGATCTGGTCGAGCGCGTGCAAGGTACTGGTAGCCGTCGGGTTCAGTGGGTCGTCGATGGAACGGGCCAGACCATCCAGGGTGGTTTCGTAGCGCTTGAGCGCCTCGGCCGTGGCTGGCTGCTTGGTCGCCAGGTCGGCGGCAGTAAAATAGGTGCCGTCGATCAGGTAGCTAGGGGTGCGCACGAATTCCGGCGCCGGCGTGGTGCTCAGCTTGAAGGTCGAAACGTACTTGTTCAGTACCGGCTGGACCTTATCGTTGCCGATCCACTCGCTGGTGGCCATGCCCGAACGGCCGCCCAGGCTCGGTTTGGCTTCCAGCAGGGTCACGGCCCAACCCTTGTTCTGTAACTCGTAGGCCGCCGTGAGCCCGGCCAACCCGCCGCCGATGACGATGGCCGTCGGTTGTTTGTCCTTGGCCAGCGCCGAAACGCTGAACAGCCCTATCATCACCAGCGCACAGGCGCGCAGCCAACCAGCAGACATTCAGCGAACTCCGGAATTGCGTAAGAATTTTCGGTTTTTCGAGCCAGTCGGCTCCGGGAACGGCGAAGAATACGTCAGCCATCAAAACGCCGCCAGCGACGTCTATCACCTCACTGAAACTGGTGGGGACGACACAATGGGTTGTTCCCCGGCCCGCCATTGCATAGGCTTGCGCGATTGTTTTGCCCGCGCCCGCCGCGAGCCGCCTCGAGGAGACTGTACATGGGCCTGAATAACCAGTGGATGCAGCGCGATCTTGCCGTGCTGTGGCACCCCTGCACCCAGATGAAAGATCACGAACAGCTGCCGCTGATTCCTATCCGGCGCGGCGAAGGCGTGTGGCTTGAGGACTTCGAAGGCAAGCGCTACCTTGATGCGGTGAGTTCCTGGTGGGTCAATGTGTTCGGCCACGCCAACCCGCGCATCAACCAGCGCATCAAGGATCAGGTCGATCAGCTTGAGCATGTGATTCTCGCCGGTTTCAGCCACCAGCCGGTGATCGAGTTGTCCGAACGCCTGGTGAAGATGACGCCCGAAGGCCTGACCCGGTGCTTCTATGCCGATAACGGCTCGTCCTGCATCGAAGTGGCGATGAAGATGAGCTTTCATTACTGGATCAATCGCGGCCGGCCCGACAAGAAACGCTTCGTTACCCTGAGCAACAGCTACCACGGCGAAACCATCGCGGCGATGTCGGTGGGCGATGTACCGCTGTTCACCGAAACCTACAAGGCGTTGTTGCTGGACACGCTCAAGGTGCCGAGCCCCGACTGCTACCACCGCCCCGAAGGCATGGGCTGGGAAGAGCATTCGCGAAACATGTTCGCGGCCATGGAGCAAACCCTGGCCGAGCACCACGACACGGTGGCGGCGGTGATCGTCGAACCGCTGATCCAGGGCGCAGGCGGCATGCGCATGTACCACCCGGTGTACCTGAAGCTGTTGCGTGAAGCCTGCGACCGCTATGGCGTGCACCTGATCCACGACGAAATCGCGGTCGGCTTCGGCCGCACCGGGACGATGTTTGCCTGCGAACAGGCTGGTATCACGCCAGACTTCCTTTGCCTGTCCAAGGCCCTGACCGGCGGCTACCTGCCGCTGGCGGCGTGCGTGACAACCGATGAGGTCTACAGCGCGTTCTACGACGACTACCCGACCCTGCGTGCCTTCCTGCATTCCCACAGCTACACGGGCAATCCGCTGGCTTGCGCGGCGGCGCTGGCGACCCTGGATATTTTCGAAGACGACAACGTCATCGAAACCAACAAGGCCCTGGCCCAGCGCATGGCCAGCGCCACCGCCCACCTGGTCGACCACCCGAACGTGGCCGAAGTGCGCCAGACCGGCATGGTCCTGGCTATCGAGATGGTCAAGGACAAGGCGAACAAAACCGCGTACCCATGGCAGGAGCGGCGCGGCCTGACGGTCTTCCAGCATGCCCTGGAGCGCGGCGCCCTGCTGCGGCCGCTGGGCAGCGTGGTGTATTTCCTGCCGCCGTATGTCATCACCCCCGAGCAGATCGACTTCCTCGCCGAAGTGGCCAGCGAAGGCATCGACATCGCCACCCGGGACAAGGTCAGCGTGGCGGTGCCGAAGGACTTTCACCCGGGTTATCGCGATCCGGGCTGATACGTCTGTGAACGAATTTCTCCGTGGCGAGGGAGCTTGCTCCCGCTCGATTGCGCAGCAATCGCAAGAATGGGGCCGCTTCGCAGCCCAGCGGGAGCAAGCTCCCTCGCCACAAAAGCTTGCTCACCGCAAAGCCCCCGACCACGCAGCAATGCGCAATCCGATTGTGTAGAGAACAAAACATGAGACTGTCCCGCTTCTTCATCGATGCCCCCCTGAGCCTCGGCGATCACGAGCTGCCTGAGGCCCAGGCCCACTATATAGGCCGGGTGCTGCGCATGGCCGAGGGCAACGCGGTGCAAGTATTCGATGGCTCCGGCCAGGAGTTTCGCGGCACCCTGGCCGAGGTCGGCAAGAAGCGCGTGCGCGTGCAGCTAGACGAGCGATTTGCCGGGCAGGCCGAGTCGCCCTTGCGCATTCATCTCGGCCAGGGCCTGTCCCGGGGCGAGCGCATGGACTGGGCGATCCAGAAGGCCACGGAATTGGGGGTCAGCGAGATCACGCCGATTTTCACCGAGCGCTGCGAAGTGCGCCTCAAGGACGAGCGCGCCGACAAGCGTCTGCTGCACTGGCGCCAGGTGGCGATCAGCGCTTGCGAACAGTGCGGGCGCTCGACCGTGCCGGTGATCCACCCGCCGCTGTTGCTGGCGGACTGGTTAAAGCAGGCCGAGGCTGAGCTGAAACTGGTACTGCACCCGGTGGCCGAGCCGCTGGTCAGCCATGCCAGGCCGTCGACCCTGGCGTTCCTGATCGGCCCCGAGGGCGGGTTGTCGGATGCGGAAGTCGAACAGGCCAGGACCGCCGACTACCATGCCGCCCGCCTCGGTCCCCGCGTGCTGCGTACCGAAACCGCGCCGGTAGTGGCGTTGGCGGTGGCGCAGCAGTTGTGGGGGGATTTCTGAAATCAGATGTACATCTCCTGTGGGAGCGAGCTTGCTCGCGATGGCGGTGGGTCAGTCAATATCGATGCCGACTGATCCGGCGCTATCGCGAGCAAGCTCGCTCCCACATTGGATCGTGGACGCCCAGGCGACCTACTGCACCGGCTCGCTGGTCGGCCTGGCGATGATCGCCTTCAACTCGCTGGTCATCGGAAATTCCAGATTCAGGCCCTTGGGCGGGATCGGCTTCTGGAACCAGCGATCGTAGATCTCGTTGATCTCCCCCGACTTGTACAAATCGGCCAGGGTCGCGTTGACCAGCGCCAGGAATTGCGGATCGTCCTTGCGCACCATGCAGCTGTAGATTTCCCGCGATTGCTCCTGCCCCACCACCACCCACTTGTGCGGGTCGCGGGCCTTGGCCCGTTCGCCGTAGAGCAGCGCATCGTCCATGTAGAACGCCGCCGCCCGGCCGGTCTCGAGCATCTGGAAGGACTCGCCGTGGTCCTTGGCGCTGATGATGAACATGTCGGTCTTGTTGTCCTGGTTGTAGCTCTTCAGGAACCGCTCGTTGGTCGTGCCGGCGGTGGTCACCACGTTCTTGCCGCGCAGGTCAGCGAAGCTGCGAATGCCGCTGTCCCTGGCCGTCAGCAACTGGCCCTTCACGTAAATGAAACCGTAGGAAAACGCCACCTGCTTCTGCCGCTCGGCGGTCACGCCGGTGGAGCCGCATTCCAGATCCACGGTGCCGTTCTGCACCAGCGGGATTCGTGTCTGGGAAGTCACCAGGTTGTACTTCACGCTCAGTTGCGGCAGGGCCAGTTGCTGCTTGATGCGCTCGACGATCTTGCCCGCCAGCTCCACCGAATACCCCATCGGTTTGCCGCTGTTGTCCCCGACATAGGAAAACGGCACCGAGGCGTCACGATAGCCCAGCGTGATGCTTTTGTTGCTGGCGATCTTTTCCAGCGTGCCGGCCGGAGGCGCTTCATTGGCAAAAGCCTGGGCGCCGAGCAGCAGGCTCAAGGTACAGCCGATCAACGTGATTTTCTGCATTGTTGTTCTCCGTTGCGGGTGGATCAGGCGGCGCGGGGCGTGAGGCCCTGCAGGTCGATGGAAGGTGTGCGTTGGCGGATCATTTCACTGAGCAAGCGACCGCTGCCGCAGGCCAGGGTAAAACCCAAGGCACCATGGCCGAGGTTGAGCCACAGGTTGCGATAAGCGCTGGCGCCGATCAGTGGCACGCCGCTAGGCGTCGCCGGGCGCATGCCCGCCCATTCCACAGCGCGATCGTAATCACCGGCCATGGGAAATGTTTCCATGGCCTGGCGCCGAATCAGGGCCAGGCGTCTGGGGTCCGGCGCCGGGTCGAAGCCGACGATGTCGACCATGGCCGCCACCCGCAGCTGCTCACCGATGCGCGCGTAGACGACCTTGCGGTCGTAGTCGGTGATGCTCAGTTCCGGCGCCCGATGCCGGGCGTCGATCGGCACCGTCAGGCTGTAGCCCTTGAGCGGATACAGCGGCATCCGCACGCCTGGCAATGCCAGCGCAACGCTGCGGTGGCCGGCGGCGATTACCAGGTGCTCGACCTCCACACGCTGCTCGCCCAGGTTGATGGCGTGCACCGAGCCGTCGGCATGCTCGATAGCGGTCACCGCGCGCCCCAAGAGGAATTCGCAGCGCCCCGAAGCGCGCAGCCGCGCCGCGAGTTGCAGGCAGAAGCCATGGCAATCGGCTACTTCCTCATCAGGTGTGTAGATGCCGCCCACGAACGGCACGCCGGCCAGAGCAGGCTCCAGCGTCGTGCACTCGTTCGGGCCCAGTACCTGCTGATGAACAGCGTCGGCCACACGTTGCCGGGCATGCGCAAAATGGCTGGCACTGCGAAACGTCACCAGCTTGCCGTTGCGCCGCCACTCGAAGCCATCGAGATGATCCTCTTCGCGCCAGGTCCGCAGCGTCGTCTGGCTCAACAGCGCCAGGCGCAACAGATGGGCGCCGTTGCGCCGGTTGACTGAAGTCCGGCACGCGGCGATGAACGCTGCCATCCAGCGCCACTGGGCCGGGTCCAGGCGCGGACGCAGCTTGAGCGGCGAATCGCCGCGCAACATCCAGCCCAAGGCCTGCCACGGCACCCCGGCGTCGGCCAGGGGCGTGACGTAGCGATAGGACAACTGGCCGCCGTTGGCGAAGCTGGTCTCGCTGCCCAATGCATCGCGCGCCTCCACCAGCGTGACGTCGATCCCATCGCGGACCAGCGCGTAAGCCGTCGCCAGGCCGACCACGCCGCCGCCAATGATGCATACCCGCTGAGCCATGTCCGCCTCACATCCGTTTCGAATGACCCGAGGTTAGGGCCAGGTGACAGTGTTCGAACAATGAATAAAGATGAGCCTCCTATAAACAAAGGTTATGGGCACGCCATGCGCCTTCGTCATATCGAGATTTTCCAGGCGATTCGCCAGACCGGCTCCATCAGCGGCGCCGCCCAGTTGCTGCACGTTTCCCAGCCGGCGGTGACCAAGGTGCTGCAGCATGCCGAGCAGCAATTGGGGTTTGCGTTGTTCCTGCGGGTGCGCGGCAAGTTGCAGGCCACGCCCGAAGCGCTGGAGCTGGAACGCGAGGTCGACAAGGTCAGCGAAAGCCTGCAAGGCGTGCGGCGCCTGGCACAGAGCCTGCGCCGCGAGCCGGGGCACAGCTTGCGAATTGGCGCCACGCCGGCCTTGGCCCTGTCGCTGCTGCCCACGGCTATCCACCAATGGACCCGACGCTACCCGGACATCGTCTGCGAGTTGTCCAGCGCCCACAGCCGCGAACTGACGCAGAACCTGCTGATGCGCGAAATCGATGTAGCCCTCAGCTTGCAATCGCCCGATCACCCTGGCCTCAAGGCCGAGCCCCTCGCCAGCGGCGTATTGGTAGCCCTGGCACCGAGCGGTCACTGGCCCGAAGCGGTAATCGGCACGCCTATGCCGTTGCAGGAGCTGGCCGGCGCGCCGTTGATCGGCTTGTCCAGCACCGACCCGCTGTCCGCCAGGCTGGATGGCTACCTCAAGTCAGTGGAACCGCCGCCCCGAGTGAGCATTGCCGTACAGACGTACTCACTGGCCCGGGCCATGGTCGAATCCGGCGCCGGGCTGGCGGTCATCGACCCGTTTACCGCCTTGGGGGCTTCACGCGCCCGTACGGCTATCAGGCCATTGTCGCCGCCGTTGCCCATTGCCTTGTACGCCGTAACCCGCGCCAATGAAGCCCCGCCCCACACCGTGGGGGCCTTGCTGGAAATTGTCGCCAGCCAGGCCCAGGCGCAACTTGATCGCCTGTTTGCGAGCCCTCAGAGCACGTAGAACAGAATCGCCACGAAATGCAAAAGGCTGCCGGCGATGACGAAAAGGTGCCAGATGCCATGGGCGTGGCGCAGGCGATGGTCGAGCGCGAAGAAGATGATGCCGACGGTATACAGCACGCCTCCCGAGGCCAGCCAGGCAAACCCGGCGCTGCCCAGCGCCGCCAGTAGCGGTTTGACCGCCACCAGAACGATCCAGCCCATCACCGCATAGATGACGATCGAGAGGATCCGCGCTTCGGAACGCGGCTTGATTTCCTGCAGGATGCCGATCACCGCCAGCCCCCAGACGATCCCGAACAACGTCCAGCCCCACGGCCCGCGCAGCGTTACCAGGCAGAACGGCGTGTAGCTGCCGGCGATCAACAGGTAGATCGAAAAGTGATCGACCTTCTGCATGATCTCTTTCTTGCGCCCGCGCACGCTGTGATAAACCGTCGATGCGCTGTAGAGCACCAGCAAGGTGAACCCGTAGATTGCCACGCTGACGATCTTCCACGGATCGCCGGCCATCCCGGCGATCACCAGCAGCCACACCGCACCGATAAACGCGGCGACCGCGCCCACCAGGTGCGTCCAGGCGTTGAGTCGTTCCCCGTGATACATCCAGATCCACCCCCTATTACGAATTTGGCGCCAAGGCTCAGGCCTGGCGCCTGAAAGTGCAATGCCTTGCTTCGAGCGTCGAACACAACCCCCGTGGCGAGGGAGCTTGCTCCCGCTGGGTGGCGCAGCCGCCCCAAAGATTTTGTGAGCGCTACGCACTGGAGCGCCAGCCCGGTCAAGCGGGAGCAAGCTCCCTCGCCACAAAAGCTCTCCAGCCACATAAATCGCGTCGCCAGGAAGACATGGGGCACAATCAGCCCATACGAATAAGAGTCCGCCCCATGCTCATCGACGAAGAATTGACCCTGAAGAAACTCGAGGTGTTCCTGGCGTTCATGCGCACCGGCAACCTGGCGCGGGCGGCGGTCGAGTTGCAAACCAGCAATGTCAGCGTGCATCGGGCCATTCACTCGCTGGAGAGCGCGTTGCGCTGTCCGTTGTTCAAGCACGAAGGCCGCAATCTCACGCCGCTGGAAAGCGCTTATGTGCTGGAGGAGCGTGCGCAGAGGCTGATTCAGGACGTGGTCGAAAGCGTACGCCTGACCCGCGAGGCGGCCGGTTTTTCCGCCGAGCGTTTCAAGCTGGGATCTTTGTATTCATTGACCGTCAAGACCGTGCCGCAACTGATCATGGGCCTGAAGATCCGCCGCAGCGAACTCAATATCGACCTGATCATGGGTTCCAACATCGACCTGTTGTACAAGCTCAAGAACATGGAGGTCGATGCGATCCTGGTGTCGCTGGACGACAGCGTCAACGACCCGGACTGCGAGCAGATCGCGCTGTTTTCCGATGACATTTTCCTCGCCACGCCCGCCGACTCGCCCTTCGCCCAACGCAGCGAGGTCGACCTGGCCGAAGTCCGCGACGAGACGTTCATCACCCTGACCCAGGGCTTCGCCACGCATCAGGACGGTGTACGGGTGTTCAAGCAGGCGGGGTTCGAGCCGAAAGTGGCGATGCAGGTCAATGACATCTTCACCCTGCTGAGCATGGTCAGCTCCGGGGTGGGTTATGCCTTGCTGCCAGGCCGGATTGCGGCGGTGTATGAAAACCGGGTGAAGCTGATCCCGTTGCAGGAAAAGTACCGGTTGCAGCAGCACATCGGCGTGGTGTTCCTCAAGGCCAAGGAGCGCGATCCGAACTTGCTGGCGCTGCTGGCGGAGTGCCGGATGTATGCCAATCGCCAGGCTTGAGACCGAGTCGCGCGTTTCGCGAGCAGGCTCGCTCCCACAAGGGTGGACCCAATCAATGTGGGAGCGAGCCTGCTCGCGAAGGCGCCAGCGCGGTTAGCGAAAAGCCGAAGCCCTACCCCATCAGTCCCCGCATGATCAGGAACAACAGCGAAGGCCCGAGCAAGCACCCAAGGGCGGTATAGAACGCCGCCGTCAGACAGCCATAAGGCACCAGCTTCGGATCGGTCGCCGCCAGGCCGCCGGCCACGCCGCTGGAGGTGCCCATCAGCCCACCAAAGATGACCGCGCTACGAGGGTTGTTGAGACCGATGTACGGCGCCACGAACGGTGTCGCCACCATCACCAGGATCGCCTTGATCAACCCGGCGGCAATGGACAGGGCCATCACCTCGGAAGTGGCCCCAATCGCCGCCCCGGTCACTGGCCCGACGATGTAGGTCACGGCTCCCGCACCGATGGTGGTCAGGCTCACCGAATCGGTATAACCAAAGGCCATCGCCACGCCAACACCGGCAATGAACGACGTACCGACGCCGACAAACAAGGCCAGCACTCCAACGAAACCGGCGCGCTTGAGTTCCTCGACACTCACGCCGAACGCCGTGGCGACGATGGCGAAGTCCCGCAGCATGGCGCCGCCCAGCAAACCAATCCCGGACAGCAGTGGAATGTCCACCACACCTTTTTGCCCCCCGGTCATTGCACCGCCGATATACGAGAGCACCAGCCCCAGCAGGATCGCGATGGCCGAACCATGCAGGCGGCCTTTGGTGAAGGTGTTGCTGATCCAGTAGGACACCCACATGGTGATGCCGACAATGGCAAACCCGCTGATCAGACCGTAGCCGGTGATGACTTTCATCATGGATTCGTACATGGCAATCACCCGACCGTCTTGACGGAGATGTCGGCCTGAGGCCCTTTGTTGCCAATGCGCACCAGCACCGGTACCAACGCAAAGGCAATCACCACCGCCAGGGTCCCGGCCAGGATCGCCATCGGCCCGCCCTTGAGTGCACCGTAGACGTTTTGCTGGGCCGCCATCGCGACCACGATGGGGATGTAGACCGCACTCCAGAATTCCACGCCGGCCTCGGATTTGCCCGTGAACAGGCCGCGTTTGTTCAGGTAACTGCCCAGGCCAATCAACAGCAGCATCGCAATGCCGACGCCGCCGACGTTGGCCGGCACGCCAATCAGCTTGCCCAGCAGCTCGCCGATGAAAATACCCGCCAGGGTACAAAAGGCCAGGAACGCCACACCGTAAATAATCATTGTCGTAGTCCTCAAATTGCATCGTCGAAGTTGTTGTTTTTGTGCTTCGCCAGCTTGAGTCGGTGGTCTAGGGTTGGCGGCTTCCCTCCTCACGCAACAGCGCTTGCAAGGTATCGAGCCGAGCACCGTCGAAGGCAATGACGGAGCCCTGCTCGAACACCCGGCGCGCCAGGGCGGTGAGCACCGCACCGGGCGGCAGTTCGATCTGCAACCGCACGCCTCGCTCGTAGGCGCTTTGCACCGTGCCGCGCCAATCGACGACACGGCACATGTTGAAGGCGAGGTCGTCGCGCAGCGCGTCGGCCTTTATCACCGGTCGGGCGCGACTGCCGCTGAGATAGCCCAGCGCCGGAGCTTTCAACGGCACCTCGGCAAACGCCTCGGCCAACGTCCGGGCCGGCGCCTCCAGCAACGGGCAATGGGACGGTACGCTCACCGCCAACCGGCAGGCCTTGCCAGCGCCTTGGCTCCGAGCCTTTTCGGCAACAAGGCCCATGGCGCCGTCGCTGCCGGCAATGACCACTTGGTTATCGGCATTGATATTGGCCAGGTAGACCGGCGTTGTTTCACTGTGTACCTGGGCCAGCAAGGCTTCCACCACCGCGAGGTCCAGGCCGATGATTGCCGTCATGCCGTAGCCTTGCGGGTAGGCCTGCTGCATCAGTTCGCCGCGCAGGCTGACCAGTCGCAACGCATCCTCGAAAGCCAGCGCTCCGGCCACTACTGCCGCCGGATACGCACCGATGGACAGGCCCGCCACATAGTCAGGCGCGGGAGCCTGTTCCAGCAACCGACGGGCTGCCGCCACGCCGGCGATCAACAGGCACAGCTGCACGGCGCGGGTCGATTGCAACGCATGGGCGGTGTCCAACCGCAACACGTCCTCACCGAGCACAGCACTCGCCTCGTCCAGGATCCGCGGCGCCACCCCATGAAGCATGCCCACGCGCTGCGCACCCTGGCCGGGAAAGACGAAGAGGCTGCTCACGCGACCTGCTCCAACGAAGGCTGCCAGGGATCGCCCACCAGCCGGGCCTGAACATCATCCTTGAGCAAGACCCGACGGGACGAGCCCGCCCATTCGCGCAAGGCCACGGCGCCGCAAGGGGTTTGCAACTGCATGTCCACGGCGCATACCGAAGCATCCAGTAGCGCCAGCAACTCCTTGGCCTGGAGCCGATCCAGGCACTGCGGCGTGCGCAGAATCAGATCCAGGTCGCTGCGCTCATGCAGTGCCTCGACACCGGTGGCGAGTTCAAACCCGGCGCTGCCGCTGACACCCCAGGCCCAGCCACTGGCGTCGAGCAGCGGGCGCAACTCGGCCAGCGCTTGCAAGGCCGGGAGGTCGCGCGGGGATTGAACATGGCAGAGGTCCTCCGGGTGCACGCGACGCCGGATCGCCGCCACCGGCATTGATGCGGCGTAGCGCTGTTCGCGAGAGCGACCGCGCAAGCCCACGGCGATGTGTCCAGGCGAGGACAGCGCGCGGCGCACCACGACCGGTTGCCCGAGGTCGAGCGACTCGACAGCCCAGCCCGGCGCATCCGCAGGCAACTGCAAAGCAGTCATCCCCCAGAGCAGGTCATGGGCCAGGAGCATGCTCACCATTGCGCCCTCAACAATTGCCGAACGTGGCTGGACGCTGCCCGGTGAACAGCGCCCAGGCGACCGCTGAGATCCCGAGGCGTGCCCGCCACGTCGTTGATTGCCTGGAGCAAGCAGTCGCTCACCCGCGCCAGGTCCGCCGCCGTCGGCTGCTCGATCTGTTCGACCGACAAGGTCTCCCAGAGCAGTCCAAGGCTGGCAAAACTGTCAATGTCGTAGGCCATCGGCGGCACGCTGGCGGCCAGGGCTTCGAGTTCCTCGACGCTGCGCAGGGTGACCCGCGCTGCCGAAGCCTTGCCCATCGCATGGACCATCACGCCCGGGTCGCGCAAGGCGATCAACCGGTTGGCCTGGTAGCCGTGGGCGAGGAACGCACCGGACATCGCCTTGCCTACCAGCAAACCGATCACTGGATGCCCGGCCAGTCGGGCCCGGGCATAACTGTCCGCCGCGCCGGCCAAAGCCTGATGAATGCCCAGCGCTTCCTCACGCCGACCGTAGGCCTGGCTCGGCACATCGACGATGGCGATCAGCACACGTTTGCTGGCCGCGTTGCGATCGGCCTCGATGGCGTCGTCCACGGCGTTGGCCAGGCCCCAGCCTTCGAGCAAACCGACTTCGCCATTGCGCGCCCGAGGGAAACGGTTGGCGGGATCGGCCACGACAGCCAATAGACGCGCGGTTTGTTCGCCGAGTTGGACATCGGCCACTTTCAGCGAAGCAGGCAAGCCTTCCAACGGTTTGACGCCACCGCTCAAGGCCTCGAACCAGCGCAGGCCCCTCAAAGAATATGTATTCATGGACGTTCTCCCTGATACAACTGGCGAACCGCTGCCGGTTCGATTTGCACCTCGGTGTCCAGGCGCGACAGGCGCTGGAGGAACAATCTGGCTTGGCCACTGCGGTGTTCAGTGGGCACACCCAGATGCAACAGTTCGCAGACCTGACGACGAATCTGCGTCACGTCATCGGCGACGTAGCGGTCCACCAGCCCGGTCGCGAAACGTTGTTCACCACCGGTCAGGCTCCAGATGAACGGACGGTCGCGGGAGTCGTACTCATCGATGCCAGCTTCCTGCTCGATCACCTGCGGACCGTTCAGCCCCAGCCGCGCTTCCTGCGTCACCAGCAGATAACTGCACAGCCCGGCGGCGATGGACATGCCGCCGAAACAGCCGACGCTGCCAGCGACTACGCCAACCACCGGCTGGTATTGGCGCAGGTCGATAATCGCCGAATGGATCTCGGCAATTGCCGCGAGCCCGAGGTTGGCTTCCTGTAAACGCACGCCGCCGGTTTCCAGCAGCAACACGGCGCGGGTCGGGATGCCTTTGCGATTGTCCTCGGCCGCCAGCTCCAGGGCACCGGCGATCTTTGCCCCGCCGACTTCACCGAGGCTGCCACCCTGGAACGCGCCTTCAATGGCGGCGATGACTACCGGCAAACCGTCTAGCTCACCCTTGGCGATCACTACGCCGTCGTCGCTTTGCGGGACCACGCCCTGGCGCAGCAACCACGGCGACATGATCCGCTGGAACGGGTCGAGCAATTCGCGGAACGTACCGACATCGAGCAAGGCCTTGGCCCGTTGCCGGGCGCCGAGTTCGACGAAGCTGTGCTTGTTGAGCAACGCTGCGCTGTCAGTCATGACCGATCTCCTCGAAGCCTTGTTCCAGGCGCAGGCGCACCACGCCGGGGGTGGCGCCGAAATCGTGGATTTCAATGGCCATCGCGGGGGGCGTCTGGCCGTCGAACATGCGCGCGAACAAGTGTTGCCAGCGTTGCTCGCTGCCATTGACCGAGGTCTGCACCTGGATGGTCAGCTTGCCCGCCAGCCCGGGCTCGATCAGCACTTCGAGATCGCCCGAGCCGACGCAGCCGACCAGCGCCCGGCCCCGTGGCGGCTGCCCGGCGGTGAATTCAAAGGATAAGGTTTGCATCAGCACACTCCTGGGAAGAGGCCATCGCTGCGCTCGATACGGTCGAGAAACAGGCAAGCGGCGAGCAGGTCGGCAGCGCCGCCGGGCGAGGCGTTCAAGGCAATCAGTTGTTGGTCCAGCACGTGCAGCTGGCGACGACCGCCCAGGCTCGCACTGCCTCCGGCGTCGAGCACCGCCCTGGCGCCCTGCTGCATCGCCTGCAAACCCGCTTCGCCGGCGCGATAGAGCACGCAGGTGTCGGCCAGGCGGGTCATGATTGCCAGCAAGGCGTCGAGGCGGGCGTTCTGTTCGCCGACGCCGGCCGCGCGGCTGCGCTTGAGTTGCGGCAGGCCCAGGGTTGTCACCGCCGGAAATGCCAGTTGCGCTTCCTCCCGGGCACCGCGGGCGCCGTAGCGCTGGGCCACTTGGGCACCGTGGCTCAAGGGTTGAGGCGCATGACAGTCGTTGAGCAAGGCCAGGCGGGCGGCACGCAACGTGACGGCGCCAGCGCCACTGGACTCAGGTTCCAGCGCCGCCGCAGCGACCAACAGGCCCAAGGCCCAGATCGCGCCCCGGTGAGTATTCACACCGCCCGTGGTGGTGAGCATCGCGGCTTCACCTTCCCGGCCGATGCGCCCCAGGGCTTCACGCAGTGGCAAGCCGATCTCGCCACAGTCGAACGCGGCCTCGGCCATTTCCTTGAATGCCGGCCACAACGACAACGCCGAAGCGTGCATCAAGCCCAGGTGCAGATCGGTATGGGCGCCGCTACCGCGACGGTCCACCAAGGCCGGTTTGGGCGAGAGGTCGGCTTCATCGATCAACGCGTCCACTGCCAGGTCGGCCAAACGCTCAGCCAGGGATAAAGTTCCGGGTTGCAGATTCAGGGCGCGCATTTACCAACTCCTGAACTTGGCGGGTGGGTTGTAGAGGCCACCGGACCATTCCACCAGATCGGCCACACTCTTGGCCGCGAGCAACTCGCGGGTGGCGTCGGTGCGGCGGATGCCGAGGTCTTCGGGCAAGGCGATCAGCCCTTCGCGGCGCATCCGCGCGGTGTCTTTCGGGTCGTGGCGCAGGCCGATGGCGGTGACCCCGGCCACGGCGGCGATCATTGCCTGGCGTTCTTCCAGGGAGCGGGCCTTGTACAGGTAGGCGATGCCTTCTTCGGTCAGCAAATGGGTGACGTCGTCGCCGTAGATCATGATCGGCGCCAGGGGCATGCCGGCTTTCTTCGCCACGTCCACCGCGTCGAGGGTGTCGACGAAGGTCGGTTTGCCGCCCTCCTGGAACGTCTCGACCATCTGCACCACCAGTTTCTTGCCGCGTTCGAGCAGCGGCGCCTCGCCGTCGCCATGGCGCATGTCGAGCCAGGCCGGCGTGCCGTGACGGCGACCGCGCGGGTCGTGACCCATGTTCGGCGCACCGCCGAAACCGGCCAGTCGGCCACGGGTCACGGTGGAGGAATGGCCGTCGCCGTCCACCTGCAACGTGGCGCCAATGAACAGGTCCACCGCGTACTGCCCGGCCAGTTGGCAAACCATTCGATTGGAACGCAGCGAACCGTCGTGCCCGGTAAAAAACACATCAGGCCGGGCGGCGATGTAGTTTTCCATGCCCAGTTCGGTGCCGAAGCAATGCACGCTCTCGACCCAGCCACTTTCGATGGCCGGGATCAGCGTCGGGTGCGGATTGAGCGTCCAGTTGCGGCAGATTTTGCCCTTCAGTCCGAGTGATTCGCCGTAGGTCGGCAGGATCAATTCGATGGCGGCGGTGTTGAAACCGATGCCGTGGTTGAGCGACTGGACGTTGTGTTTTTCGTAGATCCCGCGAATCGCCATCATTGCCATCAAGACATGCACTGGCTTGATGTGGCGCGGGTCGCGGGTGAACAGCGGCTCGATGTAGAACGGCTTGTCGGCCACCACCACGAAGTCGACCCAGGATGCTGGAATGTCTACGCGGGGCAGGTCGCTGACGTCGTCCACCAACTGATTGACCTGAACGATGACGATACCGTCGCTGAACGCCGCCGGTTCGATCAGCGCCGGGGTGTCTTCGGTGCTGGGACCGGTATAGATATTACCGGCGCGGTCGGCCATGAAACCGGCCGAAAGCACCACGTTGGGAATCAGGTCGACCACCAGCCGGGCGTAGAGCTCGATGTAGGTGTGGATCGCGCCGATTTCCAGCAGGCCGTCTTCCAGCAATTGGCTGATGCGCAGGCTCTGGGTGCCGGCGAAAGAAAAATCGAGCTTGCGGGCGATGCCGCGCTCGAACAGGTCCAGGTGCTCGGACCGGCCGACGCTCGGCATGATCATGTGCAGGTCATGCAGCTTGCCCGGATCGGTCTTCGCCAGGGAACGCGACAGGAAATCCGCCTGCTTCTGGTTATTGCCCTCCAGCACCACACGGTCGCCAGGCAGGATCAACGCCTCCAGCGCCGCGACGATCTTGTCGGTGGGCAGGACCACACCGTCGGCAAGCCCCTTCACCAACGCCAGGCGCCGCTGCTTTTCGCTGCGCCGCCGCGTCCATCGCGAGTCGGGGGATATTGTTGTTGTCATGACCACTCCACGGGTTCGCTGTCGTGGAGCTCACCTTAGGAGTGTTGTGGCGTGGGCATCAATCAAGCTCGGCGGCGGATCGTTACGGTGGGAGTAATGGTTAGCCCGGATTGATGCGACCCTGTGGGAGCGAGCTTGCTCGCGATGGCGGTGTAAAAGCCAACATTGATGTCGCCTGACACTACGCTATCGGGAGCAGGCTCGCTCCCACAGGGTTTGAGGTTGACCTCTGATCCTGTGGCGAGGGGATTTAGCGAAACGTCGCACCACCCGTTGGGCGCGAAGCGGCGACGAGAGCGGGCATTGATCACCGAGTGCGGCGAGTTTCCGTGCAGTATTAATAGCGAGTCCTTAAAAGGGACTTATCGGTCCCAGTCTGGGACCAATCGCTGGCAGAGGCGACGCCGGGTTAGTGGCATGCCTGAAGTTCAATGCTCACCACGTACCCCTGTGGGAGCGAGCCTGCTCGCGATGGCTGCGCAACAGTCGACATTGATGTCGCCTGACCCACCGCTATCGCGAGCAAGCTCGCTCCTACATTAGTCAGATGGCTGACTCAGGCTCTTACCAACCCCGCCGCAACCACCAACTCTTCCAACGCCAGCAGATCCGGCACTTTCGCCACATGCTCGCCCACTTGCACGGCCGCCTGCTCCAACCCGCACAGCGGCACGTCGACGTAGCTCAACTGGGTGTCGAGCTTGCAGGAGCGCGGGATGCCCTGGACCAGCAGCGCGATGAAACGCAGTTCCGGGCGGCCGCCCAGGGCGTTGAGCACGACGATGCGGGCGCGCTCGCCGATCACGGTCTTCTGGCCGCAGGCCGACTCGAAGCTCAGCAGCGGGATCTGCCGTTCGCGCCAGCTTACCCAGCCCAGGAACCAGGGCGGGGTGTCCAGATCGAACACGCTGCTCTGGTAGTCGATCAACTCGGCCACGGCCACGTTCGGCAGGATCAGGTGACGGTCGGCCAGGGGCAGCAACAAACCAGTGAGATGGCTGGTGCGGTGCTCATGCATGGGTCTTGCTCCAGTGGGCGATGCTGTCGAGCAGCACCGACTCCTGGTACGGCTTGCCCAGGTAGTCGTTGACGCCGATGGCCATGGCGCGGTCGCGGTGTTTCTGGCCGGTGCGGGAGGTGATCATGATGATTGGCAGATGCGCCAGGCGCGGGTCGTTGCGCACTTGCGTCGCCACTTCGAAACCATCCATGCGGGGCATCTCGATGTCCAGCAGCATCAGGTCTGGCGAATGTTCGGCCAGCAATGCCATGGCGTCCACGCCGTCCTTGGCGGCGAGCACATGCATGCCGTGGCGCTCCAGCAGGCGACTGGTAACCTTGCGCACTGTTACCGAATCGTCCACTACCAGCACCAGCAAAGGCCGCTGCTGCTCGCCCTCGCCTTGCACCACGGCCGGACGGCGCGCCGCCTGGTTGGGCAAGGCGCGGATCGGCGCGAGCAGGTCGAGGATCAGCACCACCCGGCCGTCCCCCAGGATCGTTGCCCCGGACAAGCCCTGGACCGCCGAGAATTGCGGGCCGAGGCTCTTGACCACGATTTCCCGGGTGCCGGCGGTGGCGTCTACCTGCACCGCGACGTGTCGTTCGTTGCATTGCACCAGCAGCACCGGTAATGGCTGGCTCTGGCCGAGCAATTTCGGGCGGGCCCCGGTTTTCAGCAACTCGCCCAGGTAGCACAACTCATAACGTTGCCCGGCGTAGGTGTAGGTCGGCGGATCGAGCTGGTAGTAGCCATCCAGTTCGGCGGGCAATACCCGGACGATGCTCTCGATGGTGTTGAGCGGGATGGCGTATTGATCTTCGTGACACTGCACCATCAGCGCCCGGTTGACCGCCACGGTGAATGGCAGCCGGATACGAAAATGCACGCCCTTGCCCGGCGTCGAATCGATGACCATGCTGCCGCCCAGTTGCCGCACTTCTTCGTGGACCACGTCCATGCCGACGCCGCGCCCGGAGATCTGGGTGATTTTTTCCGCCGTGGAAAAACCTGGCTGCAGGATGAACTGCAGCACGTCGCGGTCGCTGATATCGCTGTCGGGCGCCAGCAGCCCACGCTTTATCGCCTTGCGCCGCACCGCGTCCAATGGCACCCCGGCGCCGTCGTCACGGATGTCGAAAATGATGTCGCCGCCTTCGCGGGACAGGTCCAGGCTGATGCGTCCCCGCGCCGGTTTGCCGGCTGCGATGCGCACATCGGCGGGCTCCAGGCCATGATCAACGGCATTGCGCAACATATGTTCCAGAGGCGCCGCCATGCGTTCGAGCACGTTGCGGTCCATCTCGCCTTCGGCATTGTCGACCACGAACTCGACGTCCTTGCCCAGCTCCTGCGCCACCTGCCGGACGATGCGCTTGAGGCGCGGCAGCATGCGCTCGAACGGCACCATGCGCGTACGCATCAGGCCTTCCTGGAGCTCGGTGTTGATGCGCCCCTGCTGTTGCAGCAGGTTTTCGGCGTCGTGGTTGCTGCGGTCGAGGGTTTCCTTGAGGTCAAGCAGGTCCGAGGCAGACTCGAACAGCGCCCGGGACAGTTGCTGGAGCTGGGAATGGCGATCCATTTCCAGCGGGTCGAACTCTTCGTAGCCCAGTCGCTCGGCGTCCACCTGCTGGCGGCTGAGAATCCGCCCCTGGGTTTCGGTATCCAGGCGTCGCAGTTGATCGCGCATGCGCTCGATGGTCGTTTCCATCTCGTTCAGGGCGATGCGCGCATCGTTGACCTGTTGCTCGATGCGCCCACGGAAAATCGACGTTTCCCCGGCCAGGTTGACCAGATCGTCGAGCAGTTCGGCAGAGACCTTGACCATGTCCGCGCCATCGCCCGGCGCGGCGGGCTCGGCTCGCATCGGCGGCGCGACCTGGGCCGGTGCCGGCTCGACCGGCATAACGACCTGGGGCGCCTCGCTGTCCTGCGGATGATTGACCGCCTGGATCTGCGCGATCAGCCGGTCGGCCGGCGGGCACGGCTGCCCGGCACGGACGGCGTCGAGCATATGGGCCAGCCGGTCATGGCTGCCTTGCAGCAAGGCAAAAAGCGCCGGGCTCGGTTGTAACAGGCCCGCCGACAACCCTTCGTAAAGGTTCTCCAGTTCGTGGGCAAGGTCGCCGATGGGCCCGATCTCCACCATCCGCGCGCCGCCCTTGAGGGTGTGCAGATCGCGCAGCAGGGTTTCCACCGCCTGACGGTTCGACGGCTCTTCCTGCCAGCGTTGCAACGCCGCCCCGGAACTGTCGAGGATATCGAAACCTTCCTCGAGAAAGATTTCCAGCAACTCCGGATCATGGCCCGCCGCGTCATTTTGCCGATGCCCCGCCACCTCGATGGCGCTCGGCTTGTCCTGGCGGAAACGATGAATGGCGTCGATCAGCGCCACGGGATCGCCCAGCGGTTGGCCTTGTTGCAGTTGCCCGAGCAACAGGTCGAGGCGTTCATGACTGCTGTTGAGCAGTTGCGCCAGCTCCTCGCTGTAACTGTAGCGGCGATCCACCAGTCCTTCGTATAGGGTTTCAAGCTCCCCGGCAAGGTCGCTCACCGGCCGCACATCCGCCATGCGCGCGCCGCCCTTGAGGGTGTGCAAGTCACGCTGCAGCGAGGACAGCGGCGCGCCGTTCTCCGGGTCGGCGAGCCAGCGCTGCAAGGCCTGTGCGGCACTTTCGAGAATATCCTGGGCCTCTTCGAGAAAGATCGCGGCAATATCGTCATCCACCGAAACAGCCGCCGGCGAACTGCGCTCCATCTCAGCCGTCGCATGACCCAGCTCGCGGATGCTCAACGTGCGGCTGCCGTCACTGCGGATCAGTCCCGTGGCCGTCGGGTCGAGGCCTTCCTGGAGCAGGCTGCGCAGGGCCTGCACCCGGGCAGGTTGCGCACGCACGTGCTGGCCGGCAGCCAATTCGTCGAGCATGTCGATCAACGCTTCGTGAGCAAGCTGCGCCTCATGGAAAAACCTGTCGCTGACCGCCAGGCTGCTCTCCTCGACGGCGCCATACAGGTCCAGCAAGGCTTCGCAGAGCTCGTCCACCGGGTGCAGGTCGGCCAGATGCGCGCCTTCGCCAAGGGTGGTCAACTCATCGAGCAGCGCGCTCAGCTCCTGGCCCTCGCCGGGGTGTTGCTGCCAGCGCCGCAGCAGGTTCTCCGCGTCCAGCAGGATATCCATGCCCTGGGCGAGAAAATTGTTGATCAATTGCGGGTCGCGCTTGGTCCGCACACCCTGGTCCGGCGTGTTGAGAGCCGTTTGCAGGCGTTCGACGGACAGTGCCTGGGTTCGCTGGATCAGGTCCGCGGCGCCGGGAATCGCTGCCAGCGGCTCGTTATGCAGTTGGCGCAGACCGCGGCGCAGCAACCCTTCAGCCTCCAGCAGCAGCTCGATCTCATCCAGGTCGAAAGCGATCAGGTGCGCCTTGTATTCCCGGGCCATCTCGTCCATCGCCCCGGCCAGTTCGGCGATCGGCAGCACACCGGCCATCGATGCACTGCCCTTGAGCGTGTGCAAGGCCCTTTGCAGCTCGTCGCTGGCCTGCAATGGCAGATGTTCGGCGGCCTGGTCGAGGAATCGATCAAGCGCGGCCAGATGCCCCTGGGCTTCGTTGTCGAAGATTTTCAGCAGCAAGGGGTCGAGAGCGACCACGTCCTGCTGGTCGTCATCTTCCTCATCGCCACCCTTGGCCAGGGCATGGGCGCGAGCGGCCAGACGGTCGACGTCGTCGCGCTGGCATTGACGCTGGGCAGCGAATTCAGCGACCAGTTCCGGCAGCAATCGCACCGCGTCCTCAAGCATTTGCCGAACCGAAGCGCCCGGCTCGACGCTGCGCTCCAGCACGCGGTTGAGCAGGTTTTCCACCGCCCAGGCCAACTCACCCAGCACCAGCGCCCGAACCATCCGGCCGCTGCCCTTGAGAGTATGGAAGGCCCGGCGCAGCTCAGTGAGCGCACCTTGGTCGTCGGGCTGCGCAGCCCAGCGCGGCAGGTATTCGCGCAGGACATCGAGCACCTCGTCGGTTTCCTCGAGGAAGACCTCCCGCAGCTCGTCGTCCACCGGATGCTCATCCACGGGCGGCGGCAGCAGGCTGCCGGGCATGCCTTTGGCCGGCGGGTTGACCGCCGAGACCGGGCTGGCCAGAACATCAGCGAGGGATTGCACAGTCTGTGGGTCGTCCAGTTCCTGCAAATCCTGCATGACCTGGGCCTCGTTCGGGCTCAGCCGGTCATCAAGCAAGGGCACGCGGGCTTCGTCGGGAAAGTAGCCGAGGGCGCCCAGGCTCCGCTCGACGCCGTCGAGCAGATTCTCGGCCGGCATCAACGGGTCTTCGCTCAAACGCTCCAGGTAATATTCCAGGCCGGTAATCACATCGGCCAGGTGATCGAGTGCTTCCCACCCCGGCTGGGCAGGGTCGAGCAGCAGGTGTTCACGGATGAAATCGTTGCAAGCCTCCACCAGGCGGGCGGCGCGGCTCAGGGGAATCATCGCCAGCGCCCCGCGGACCTGGGTCAGCAGCGCCGGCAATGGCTCAAGCTGCGCGCTGTTCCAGTGTGCGTCGATGTAGTCGACGATCATGTCCTTGGCCTGTTGCAGGCAGGTATGGGCTTCCTTGATCACGATCTGATGGATCTGGGTCAGGTCGGTCGTCGGCAGGCGATTGTCTTCGCGGCTTTCAGGCTCGACGGTGCCGACCATTCCGGCCAGGGTTGCCTCGACATACAGCAAGGCCCCGGCAACGTCCATGAGCGTCGCGTCATCAGGCTCGCGCTGGCCCTGGGCGAGGCTCAGTACGACGGCCAGTTGATCGATGATGACCTTGCGCGGCTGGCCGAAACCCAGCACCGCCAGGGTGTCGGCAATCTGCCGCAGGGGCGCCAGCAGGCTGTCCAGCTCCGAGGCATGCTGGCGGTCGCTGCGCACGAACAGGTCAAGGCGCTCCTTGACCCGCACCAGCTCCTCGCAGAGCGCTGCCAGCACCGAGCGCATGGCATCGCGGTCGGGCCCGGCCAGGCGCGCGCGTTCTTCGTCGACCATGGCGCTGTCGGGCAGCGCATCGTCCAGTGAGTAGCGTTCTTTCATGATCTGCATCTGCCCGCTGGGATGTTCGGCCTTGGCAATATAGAACAACAGACTCTTGAGCAGGTGTGGCGGGGCCGCTTGGTTGATGCCGGGCATGCCTTGCTCCAGCAAGCGCTTGAGTTCCTTGTCAGCATCCTTGAACAGGCTGCGCAGCGCCGGGCTGTTGGCGATACGCCCCTCGCGCATGCCTTCGACCAACGCCGAAGCGACCTGCCACAACGCATTGAGCGGCGCTGCGGCGCAAAGCGCTTCAAGGCGCTGAAAGACTTTGGCCAGGTAACCGAGGTGAGTCGCGTCGTCCTGCTCGCGCAACAGGCCCACCAAGGCCACCTGCAGGGTCTGGCGCAATTTGCGCAAGGTGCCCGGCAGGTCCGCCGGCGCGAGCCGCTTCAAGGCGTCCTCGCCCAGCGGCGCGATATCGGGCAGTTCCGGGCTGAACAGGCTGGTCTCCGACAACAGGCTTTCGCCCCGCGCACTGCGCAGGTCGTTGAGCAAGGGCAGCACCGCCAGCGGCAGGTCGCGACGAGCACCCTGCACCCGCTCGAGGTAGACCGGCAACTGGCCCAGGGCCTGGCGCAACAGGCTGATCGCCTCCTCGCGGTGGGCGATGCGGTTGTCCTGCAGCGCGCTGCACAGTTGCTCCATTTCCTCGGCCAGCAACGCCGCGCCGTAGAATTCGATCATCTGCAGGCCGCCATGGACCTGGTGAATGCAGGCCAGGCATTGGACAAGCGCATCCGACGCCTGGGGGTCGTCCACCAGGCGATTGAGGGCCAGGTGGGCCTGCTTCAGCGTTTCGGCAATCTCGCCCTTGACCCATTCCAGGGCCACGTAGTCGTGCCGATCACCCATAACCACTCCAAATCAACAGGCGTATGCCTGTGGTACGGCCGAGGACTCCGTGGCGAGGGAGCTTGCTCCCGCTTGAGTGCGCAGCGCTCACAAAATCTTTGGGGCGGCTACGCCCCCCAGCGGGAGCAAGCTCCCTCGCCACAAAAGCGCCCTTGCCACAGGGACATATCCTCCCAGCAGCCCAATCACACCTTATCCTCATCCGCCACAGGCGCCGCGGGCAAGGTAAACCCGGACACCGAGCGGCGCAGTTGGCTGGCCATTTTTGCCAGGTTGCCGATGCTCTCGGCCGTGGCGGTTGAGCCGGACGAGGTCTGGCTGGTGATCTGCTGGATCACGTTCATGGTCAGCGAAATCTGTCCCGCCGAGGTTGTCTGTTGCTGCGCCGCGTTGGAGATGCTCTGGATCAGCGCCGCCAGGGTCTTGGAAACGCCCTCGATTTCCTCCAGGGCGACGCCGGCATCCTGGGCCAGTCGGGCACCGCGCACCACCTCGGTGGTGGTCTGCTCCATGGAGATCACCGCTTCGTTGGTGTCGGCCTGGATCGCCCGCACCAGCGTCTCGATCTGCCGGGTGGCCGCCGAGGAGCGCTCGGCCAAGCGCTGCACTTCGTCGGCCACCACCGCAAACCCCCGGCCGGCATCGCCCGCCATGGAGGCCTGGATCGCCGCGTTGAGCGCAAGGATGTTGGTCTGGTCGGCGATGTCGTCGATCAGGCTGACAATGTCGCCGATTTCCTGTGACGACTCACCCAGGCGCTTGATGCGCTTGGCGGTGTCCTGGATCTGCTCGCGAATGTTGTCCATGCCATGAATGGTGTTGTGCACCACCTCGTTGCCCTTGTTGGCGATTTCCACGGAGCGCTCGGCCACCGCCGACGACTCGGCCGCATTGGCCGATACCTGGTCGATGGACTGGGCCATTTCATTGATTGAAGTCGAAGCTTCGGAAATTTGCTGGGCCTGGTGTTCCGACGCCTGGGCCAGGTGCATCGCCGTGGCCTGGGTTTCCTGCACGGCGGCGGCCACCTGGCCGGCCGTGAGGTTGATGGTCGCCACCAGATCGCGCAATTGGTCCACCGAATAGTTGATGGAATCGGCGATGGTCCCGGTGAAGTCCTCGGTAACCGAGGCGGTGACGGTCAGGTCGCCATCGGCCAGGTCCTCGATTTCGTCCAGCAGGCGCATGATCGCGTTCTGGTTGCGCTCGTTCTTTTCCGCGGTTTCGCGCAATTGGCGGTTGGTTTCACGCACCATCACCAGGCCGATGAGGATGATCGACATCAGTGCCAGCAGGCCCAGCACATACCCGCCGATGCTGTTGACGGAACGACCGCCGGCGAGGTTCTCGAAAGCGGTGGCCAGGTGAGAGGCTTCGTCGAGCAGGGTCTGCGACAGGTTGAAGATGTTGCCCGCCGACTCGCGGACTTTGAACAGCTCCGGTGAGGTCTCGAGGATTTCGTCCACCGACCCCGAGACGAATTCGAACAACTCGCTGATTTCCGTCAGGCGCGCCCGGGCGTCACGATCCTGGACCTGGGGGATCTTCAAGGTCGGGTCGCCTTGCAGCATGCCATTGAGCACCTGGCCAAAACGCACGGCGTCACGGCCGAAGGTGTCGGCAGCCTGGCTGGCGTTCTCGTCGCCGGCCAATACGGTATTCACCGCGCCGAGAATACGCTCGGCCAGCAGTGACTGGCGCTGGGCCATGGCCACCTGTGAGGCCGGGGCGCCTCGCTGCAAGAGGATTTCGACAACTTTTTCGTATTCGACCTGCAGTTGCGGCACGGTTTCGGCGAGGGTTGCCGCCACCTGGTGCAGCGACAGGACGGTCTGCTCACTGGAAAGAATCGCATCGGTGTTCTTCAGCAGGCGCTCCCAGTCCAGCTGTACCGCGCGCATCTGCGGGCGCAGGGTGGCGGGCGCCGGGGGCAGGCCGGTCACCGGGTCACCCTGCTTCAGGTAACCCCAGCGCTGGGCGAAATCGTTGCGCGCATCACTCAGCAACTTGAACGCGGCGGCCTTGCCGGCCGCGGCTTCGGTGGCGTTCTTGGCAATGCGCTGGGACAGCACCCGCAGCTCACCGGCGTGGCCGATGTACTGTTTGTCATAGGTGGACTGGGTGTTGAGGTACGCGAAATTGGCGAATAACAGCATGATGAGGACAATCAGCGCGACGAACAGCACGATGATCTGCGACCGACTGCGCGACGCTTCCAGAGGCTTGCCTGTTTTTGCTTTGATCATCGGTACTCGCCTGTCCCCAAAACCTCAAACCACTGCCATTCCAATGTGGGAGCGAGCTTGCTCGCGATAGCGGCGGTACAGCTTGCATAAATGTTGACTGTACTGGCGCCTTCGCGAGCAAGCTCGCTCCCACAGAGGCCGCGCTGCGGCCTGTCAAACCGCCACATTCATGAACCCTGGCGAACGCGTCACGGCAAACGGGCTGAACACCTGCCACTGCCGATCGCCAGGAAAACGGCCCTGGACGAAGGCCGATTCCGGGCCATCGAGGTAGCCAGGCAAAACCGGTTCCAGGCTGCCCTGGGCGAAATGCTGCAGCCCGAGGACTTCGTCCACCAGCAAGCCGGCGAAGACTTCTTCGTTATCGACCACCAGCACCCGCCGCTGCTTGCGCACACTGGACAGCTCGTGACCGAAAAAACCGCACAGGTCCATCAGCGGCAATAAACGCCCGCGCAGGTTAGCCACTCCGCGAACCCATGGCTTGACCCCGGGCAACGACGTGTAGCGCGGCTCGTGCAGCACTTCGCTGACCTCGCCCATGGGCGCCACGTACCAATGCTCGCCGAGGCGAAAACCGATCCCGCTCCAGCTGTCGCGATGGGTTGGCTGGGACGGCAGGTCCGCGCCCAGCAGCCGACAGCGCCGATCGATCTGAAGCAACAGTTCGAATGCGGTCAGGGAGTGGCTCATGGCCGCGCGTTCAACCCGCCAGTACTTTGTTCAAGGTCGCGATCAGGGTTTCTTCGTCTACCGGTTTGGTCAGGTAGTCCTTCGCCCCTTGGCGGGTCCCCCAGACCTTGTCGGTTTCCTGGTCCTTGGTGGTAATGATGATGACCGGGATATGCCCCGTGTCCGGGTCCTTGGTCAGCTGGCGCGTGGCCTGGAACCCGTTGAGGCCGGGCATGACGATGTCCATCAGCACCGCGTCGGGCTTTTCCTGGCGGGCCAGGGCCACGCCGTCGGCGCCATTCTCGGCTTTCAAGACCTGATGGCCGTGCTTTTCCAGCATGCCGGTCAATTTGTACATTTCGGTCGGCGAATCATCGACGATCAGAACTCGTGCCATGGTGTTCCCCATTTCTTCTGTAGACCCCAGGCCGAAGGCCGAGCGTCATTAATGTGCCTGGTGCGGCTGGACAGCGGCAAAACCCGGGACATGGGCCTGTATCGCGCCCAGCAATTCTTCCTTGCTGAAAGGCTTGGTCAGAAACTGATCGGAGCCGACGATGCGCCCCTTGGCCTTGTCGAACAGACCGTCGCGGGACGACAGCATGATCACCGGCGTCGCCTTGAAGGCGCTGTTGTTCTTGATCAGGGCACAGGTCTGGTAACCGTCCAGGCGCGGCATCATGATGTCGACAAAGATGATGCCCGGATGGTGGTCGACGATCTTGGCCATGGCGTCAAAACCATCGACCGCCGTGATGACCTCGCAGCCAACGTTGCGCAGCAAGGTCTCGGCGGTGCGGCGGATGGTCTTCGAGTCGTCGATGACCATGACCTTCAAGGCGCTGGGTTGCTGCTGCGTGAGATGCTCTGCCATTGCCACTGCAAACCGGTTTTTAACGCGTAAGTGTGATCGACAGCGCAAACCCTTGATGTTCAAGGCCCGCACGTCACATGGCAGCCTTTTTAGCACAGTCTCCATCGCCGATCTATCAGCCGCTCGGCACGGCGGTTTTTCCTTGACCGCCAAACTTCGGGGCGCCACTCTGACGCCACTTTTTCAAGCCATTCGTGCCCACCCCATTTTCGAGGAACCAAGCCATGAGCGTACGCGTCGGCATTGTCATGGACCCAATCGCCAGCATTTCCTATAAGAAGGATAGCTCGCTGGCCATGCTGCTGGCCGCTCAGAAGCGCGGCTGGGAGCTGTTCTACATGGAACAGCGCGACCTTTACCAGGCCGAGGGCCAGGCGCGCGCGCGAATGAAGCCGCTGAAGGTCTTCGCCAACCCTGAGAAGTGGTTCGAACTGGGCGCGGAAAGCGACGCGCTGCTGAGCGACCTGGACGTGATCCTGATGCGCAAGGATCCGCCGTTCGACATGGAGTTCGTCTACTCCACCTACCTGCTGGAGCAGGCCGAAAGCGCCGGTGTGCTGGTGGTCAACAAGCCCCAGAGCCTGCGCGACTGCAACGAGAAGCTGTTCGCCACGCTGTTCCCGCAGTGCACGCCGCCGACCATCGTCAGCCGTCGCCCGGACGTGCTGCGCGAATTCGCCGATCACCACGGCGATGTGATCCTCAAGCCGCTGGACGGCATGGGCGGCTCGTCGATCTTCCGTCACACCGCCGGCCATCCGAACCTGTCGGTGATCCTCGAAACCCTGACCTTGCATGGCAAGCAGCAGATCATGATCCAGGGTTACCTGCCGGCCATCGTCGACGGCGACAAGCGCATCCTGATGATCGACGGCGAGCCGGTGGACTATTGCCTGGCCCGCATCCCGGCGGCCGGTGAAACCCGTGGCAACCTGGCGGCTGGCGGCCGTGGCGAAGCCCGCCCGTTGACCGACAAGGACCGCTGGATCGCCGCCCAGGTCGGCCCGACGCTACGCGAGAAAGGCCTGCTGTTCGTCGGCCTGGACGTGATCGGCGAGCACCTGACGGAGATCAACGTCACCAGCCCGACCTGCATCCGCGAGATCGACAATGCCTTTGGCACCGACATCGGCGGGATGCTGATGGATGCCATCGAGAAGCAGTTGCAAGCGGCAAGCCACAAGCGGCAAGTCTGATGCAGCTTGTCGCTTGCAGCTTGAGGCTTGAAGCTAAAAACCAACATTGCGTTATCATGCCCGGCCTGTGAAACCCGCGATGTTGGTTTTTTTGTCATGACACTCCCGTCCGATCTGCCCCAAGAGCTCGCCCATCGTGGCGTGCGCCCGGCTGATCGCCTCGGTTTTACGCTGTTCCTGGCGGCACTGATCCACCTGGCGGTGCTGCTGGGCGTCGGGTTTGCCACGGTCGAACCCAAGCAGATCAGCCAGACCCTGGAGATCACCCTGGCGACCTTCAAGAGCGAAACCAAGCCCCAGAAGGCCGATTTCCTTGCTCAGGAAAACCAGCAGGGCAGCGGCACCCTGGAGAAGAAAGCGATTCCCAAGACGACCGAAATCGCGCCGTTCCAGGACAACAAGGTCCAGAAGATCACCCCACCGCCGGCCGCCAAGCCGGAAGTTCAGGAAACCGCGCCCAAGGCCGCCGTGACCACTACCGCGCCGAAACCGAAAAAGGCCCCGGTCAAGGAAGAGGTCAAGCCCGATCCCAAGCCCAAGGCGCCGGAACCGACCTTCGACAGCTCCCAGCTGTCCAGCGACATCGCCAGCCTGGAGGCCGAACTGGCCCAGGAACAGCAGCTGTACGCCAAGCGCCCGCGCATCCACCGCCTGAGCGCCGCGTCGACCATGCGCGACAAGGGTGCCTGGTACAAGGATGAATGGCGCAAGAAGGTCGAGCGTATCGGCAACCTGAACTACCCCGAGGAAGCCCGGCGCAAACAGATCTACGGCAATTTGCGGCTGATGGTTTCGATCAACCGCGACGGCTCGCTGTATGAAGTGCTGGTGCTTGAGTCCTCCGGCCAGCCGCTGCTGGACCAGGCCGCCCAACGGATCGTGCGCCTGGCCGCGCCGTTCGCGCCGTTCACTGGGGACCTGTCGGACATCGACCGCCTGGAAATCATCCGCACCTGGAAATTTGCCCGGGGTGATCGGCTGTCCAGTAACTGATCTTCAGGCAGTAACAATACCCTGTGGGAGCGAGCCTGCTCGCGAAAGCCATTGGTCACTCGGCATGGATGGCGGCTGGTACACCGCATCGCGAGCAGGCTCGCTCCCACAAGGGAATTTGCGTGCGCCGGACCATTTGCAGCACATCCCCGGCTTGTCAGTTCGGCCATGCGCCGCCACACTAGCGCCTATGAAAAACGTCAGCCCCACCTACCTCAAGCATCATTTCCTGATTGCCATGCCGCACATGGCCGATCCGAACTTTGCCCATACCTTGACCTACATCGTCGAGCACACGGCCAATGGGGCCATGGGATTGGTGGTAAACCGCCCGCAGGAGCTGAACCTGGCGGATATCCTTGAGCAACTGCGTCCCGAGGTCGAGCCGCCACTCCTGTGTCAGCACGTACCGATTTTCATCGGCGGCCCGGTGCAGACCGATCGCGGTTTCGTGCTCCATCCGTCGGGTCCCAAATTCCAGGCCACCGTTGATCTGAACGGCGTGTCGCTGTCCACTTCCCAGGACGTGCTATTTGCCATCGCCGACGGCGTCGGCCCGGAAAAGAGCCTGATCGCCCTGGGCTATGCCGGTTGGGAACCCGGGCAGCTGGAAGCCGAGCTGGCCGACAACGCCTGGCTGACGTGCCCGTTCGATGCCGACATCCTGTTCAACACCAGCAGCGAGTTGCGCCTGGAAGCGGCGGCCAGCCGATTGGGCGTGAACCTGGGCCTGCTTACCAGCCAGGCGGGCCACGCCTGATGGCCCTGCGCCTGCTGCTGGGCTTTGATTACGGCACCAAACAGATCGGCGTCGCGGTCGGCCAGGTCATTACCGGCCAGGCCCGCGAGCTGTGCACATTAAAAGCGCAGAACGGCGTTCCGGACTGGAACCAGGTCGAAGCGCTGATCAAGGAATGGAAACCCGACGCCGTGGTGGTCGGCCTGCCATTGAACATGGACGGCACGCCCAGCGACATGTGCCTGCGCGCGGAAAAATTCGCTCGCCGGCTCAATGGCCGCTTCAATCTGCCCTTCTATACCCATGACGAACGCCTGACCACCTTCGAGGCCAAGGGCGAGCGCCTGATGCGCGGCGGGCAGAAAGGCAGTTACCGCGACAACCCGGTGGACGCCATCGCCGCCGCCCTGCTGCTGCAAGGCTGGCTTGATGCCAACGCCGCCCTGTTCGAAACCTGATTTTTGAAAGCGCCGCCAAGGCGCTTTCTTCTAGCGACAAGCCGAGTCATGAGCACCGACCCGCAAACCTGAAGGAGCCAGCATGAGCCTGCCCAATCCTGCCGAACTGATCAGCCAGATGGCGATCCGTCTCACGGCGCACCTGGAACAACGTGGCATCAGCGAACCGCGCTACATCGGCATTCGCACCGGCGGCGTCTGGGTTGCCCAGGCCTTGCTCGATGAACTGGGCAGCGACTCGCCGCTGGGCACCCTGGACGTGTCCTTCTACCGCGACGACTTCAGCCAGAACGGCCTGCACCCGCAAGTGCGCCCTTCGGCGCTGCCGTTCGAGATCGAAGGCCAGCACCTGGTGCTGATCGACGACGTGCTGATGAGCGGGCGGACCATCCGCGCTGCCATGAATGAGTTGTTCGACTACGGTCGCCCGGCCAGCGTTACGCTCGTCTGCCTGCTCGACCTGGACGCCGCCGAACTGCCGATCCGCCCTAACGTGGTCGGCGCGACGCTGGCGCTGGCGGCCCATGAACGGGTCAAGCTTTCCGGCCCGGCGCCGCTGCAACTCGAACTGCAAGACCTCGCCCTTTAACTGCCCTTGCCAGAGTCCATCGCGATGACGCCTCTCGAAACCAAGCGCCCGCTGCAGCTCAACGATCAGGGCCAGCTGCGGCACTTCCTGTCCCTCGACGGCCTGCGCCGCGAGCTGCTGACAGAAATCCTCGACACCGCCGACTCGTTCCTCGAAGTCGGCGCCCGGGCGGTGAAAAAAGTCCCGTTGCTGCGCGGCAAGACCGTGTGCAACGTGTTCTTCGAAAACTCCACCCGCACCCGCACCACCTTCGAACTGGCGGCCCAGCGGCTGTCGGCGGACGTGATCACCCTGAACGTGTCGACATCCTCGGCGAGCAAGGGCGAAACCCTGCTCGACACGCTGCGCAACCTCGAAGCCATGGCCGCCGACATGTTCGTCGTGCGCCACGGCGACTCCGGCGCGGCGCATTTCATTGCCGAGCACGTGTGCCCGCAAGTGGCGATCATCAACGGTGGCGACGGCCGTCACGCTCATCCGACCCAGGGCATGCTGGACATGCTGACCATCCGTCGGCACAAGGGCAGCTTCGAGAACCTGTCGGTGGCCATCGTCGGCGACATCCTGCACTCGCGGGTAGCCCGCTCGAACATGCTCGCGCTCAAGACCCTCGGCTGTCCGGACATCCGCGTGATCGCACCGAAAACCCTGCTGCCCATCGGCGTCGAGCAATACGGCGTGAAGGTCTACACCGACATGACCGAAGGCCTGAAGGATGTGGACGTGGTGATCATGCTGCGCCTGCAACGCGAGCGCATGACTGGCGGCCTGTTGCCCAGCGAAGGCGAGTTCTACCGCCTGTTCGGCCTGACCACCGCGCGCCTGGCCGGCGCCAAGCCGGACGCCATCGTCATGCACCCGGGGCCGATCAATCGCGGCGTGGAGATCGAGTCGGCGGTGGCCGACGGGCCGCACTCGGTGATCCTCAACCAGGTGACCTACGGCATCGCCATCCGCATGGCCGTGCTGTCCATGGCCATGAGCGGGCAAACGGCCCAGCGCCAATTCGACCAGGAGAACGCCCAGTGAAGCTCAGCATTCTCGGCGCACGCGTGATCGATCCGGCCAGCGGCCTGGATCAAGTGACTGACATTCATATCGATGCCTGCAAGATCGTCGCCCTCGGCGCCGCACCGACAGGCTTCGTGGCGACCGAGGTCCTCGACGCCCAAGGCCTGGTGGCCGCGCCCGGCCTGGTGGACCTGAACGTTGCCCTGCGCGAGCCGGGCTACAGCCGCAAAGGCAGCATCGTCAGCGAAACCCGCGCCGCCGCCGCTGGTGGCGTGACCAGCCTGTGCTGCCCGCCGCAGACCAAGCCGGTGCTGGACACCTCGGCCGTGGCCGAGCTGATCCTCGACCGCGCCCGCGAGGCCGGCAATACCAAGGTCTTCCCAATTGGCGCACTGAGCAAAGGTCTGGAAGGCGAACAACTGGCCGAACTCATCGCCCTGCGTGACGCCGGTTGCGTGGCGTTCGGCAACGGCCTCAACAGTTTCCGCAATACCCGGACCCTGTGCCGCGCCCTCGAATACGCGGCGACTTTCGGCCTGACGGTGATCTTCAACTCCCAGGACCATGACCTGGCCGAAGGTGGCCTGGCCCATGAAGGCCCGACCGCCAGTTTCCTCGGCTTGCCGGGCATCCCGGAAACCGCCGAGACCGTGGCCCTGGCCCGGGACCTGCTGTTGGTCGAGCAGAGCGGTGTACGCGCGCACTTCAGCCAACTGACCAGTGCCCGTGGCGCCGCGCTGATCGCCCAGGCCCAGGCCCGAGGCTTGCCGGTGACCGCCGATGTGGCGCTGTATCAGCTGATACTGACTGATGAAGCGCTGATCGATTTCAACAGCGTCTATCACGTCCAGCCGCCGCTGCGCACCCGCGCCGACCGCGATGGCCTGCGCGAGGCGGTGAAGTCCGGGGTGATCTCGGCCATTTCCAGCCATCACCAACCCCACGAACGCGATGCCAAGCTGGCACCGTTCGGCGCCACCGAGCCGGGCATCAGCAGCGTTGAACTGCTGCTGCCGCTGGCCTTGACGCTGGTGGAAGACGGTTTGCTGGATCTGCCGACTCTGCTCGCACGCCTGAGCGCCGGCCCGGCCCAGGCGCTGCAACTGCCAGCCGGGAAACTGGCGGTGGGCGCGTCGGCGGACCTGGTGCTGTTCGACCCGGCCGCCTCCACCGTAGCCGGCGAAGCCTGGCGTTCCAAGGGCGACAATTGCCCATTCCTCGGCCACAGCCTGCCGGGCGTGGTGCGCTACACCTTGATGGATGGGCGGATTACCCACCAGGCCTGATACCGCGTCGCGCCTATCGCGAGCAAGCTCGCTCCCACAGGGGATCTTCGGTGAACACAGGATATGTGAACACCTCCGAGCCAATGTGGGAGCGAGCTTGCTCGCGATGCAGGCGACTCGGTCTTAATGGAAAGCCCCACGCTTCTGCGCATTACGAATCGAGACCTGATCGTTCAGCGTCCAGAAGTCATACAGCACCCCAAGGAAAAACACCCCGCCAGTCAGCAGGTAGATAATCCCGCTGAGCCACTTCCCTTGGTACATGCGGTGCACGCCCAACACGCCGAGAAACGTCAGCAGAATCCACGCCACGCTGTACTCGATCGGCCCCGGGGTGAAGCGCAGGTCGGCTTCGCGGTCCATGGCCGGAATCAGGAACAGGTCGATCAACCAACCGATACCCAGCAGCCCGAAGGTGAAGAACCAGATCGTGCCGGTGACCGGCTTGCCGTAATAGAAACGGTGGGCGCCGGTAAAACCGAGAATCCACAGCAGATACCCGATGACTTTGCTGTGGGTATCGCGGATTGCGCCCTGCTGATAGCTGTTCATGAATGGCCTCTTTTGCCTCGATAGAAAAATTTGTTCGGATCTTTTGTGACTTTTACATGTCTCGCCGACAAGCGGTCATGAGCGACTCGCGTCGGGGAAACGCCCGGATTACGGGGACCTTGTCGGACAATCGGGTCAAATTGTCGCAATTATGCGGCGTTCACGCTGGGTTCCGGATCGACAAACGGCCTCGGAAAGGCGAAAAAAGCTGTTATAAAGTTGCGCGCTAACCTTTATGAGCCCTGCCTAATGCGTCCATTTTTCAAGACATGGCTGACCATTTGCCTATTATTGCCACTGGCCGCCCACGCCACCAACCGTGAGCAACGTCTTCCGAACATGAACGGCTATACGCCCAAATCCCACGTTTCTGCTCCAACGAGCAAAAACAGGCAAAGCGTCCAGCGTGTGGGTAACGCTCACAGCCGGCTGGTGCCGCCCATGGCGACCAAGACCACCAGCAATGTGCTGAGCCGCGCCGTGAATGTACTGGGCACACCTTACCGTTGGGGCGGCAGCAGCCCAAGTAAAGGTTTCGATTGCAGTGGTCTGGTGAAATACGCGTTCAATGACGCCACGTTCGACCTGCCGCGTACCTCCAATGCGATGGCTGCCGGCCATGGCGAGAAAGTCGAGCGCAAGGACCTCAAGCCCGGCGACCTGATTTTCTTCAAGCTCAAGAGCCGTCGGGTCAACCACGTGGCCATCTACCTGGGCAACGACCGCTTCATCCACGCCCCGCGCCGAGGCAAGTCGGTGACCATCGACACCCTGAACAAGCCGTACTGGGACACCCATTACGTGGTTGCCAAGCGCGTGCTGCCGAAAGAGCCGGGGGCGATGCGGGTCGTTCAGCGTTGATCCAGCATTTTTGCTCTAGCTGAGGCCCCCATCGCGAGCAAGCTCGCTCCCACATTTGATTTGCGGCGAACACAATTTCTGTGGTCACTGAAGATCAAGTGTGGGAGCGAGCTTGCTCGCGATGAGGCCTGCAAAAGCACCACTTCTCTAAAAATTATCCGGCGTACGCGCCCGCTCGCGCGCGTGCTCGCGGCTGATCAGGCCCTTGCTCACCAGATCCTTCAGGCACATGTCCAGCGTCTGCATCCCCAGCGAGCCGCCGGTCTGGATCGATGAATACATCTGCGCGATCTTGTCTTCGCGGATCAGGTTGCGGATCGCCGAAGTGCCCAGCATGATCTCGTGCGCCGCGATGCGGCCGCCGCCAATCTTCTTGACCAGCGTCTGGGAAATCACCGCCTGAAGCGACTCCGACAGCATCGAGCGGACCATCGACTTCTCGTCGCCAGGAAACACGTCCACTACCCGGTCAATGGTCTTGGCCGCCGACGTGGTATGCAGCGTGCCGAACACCAGGTGCCCGGTTTCGGCGGCGGTCAGCGCCAGGCGAATCGTCTCCAGGTCGCGCATCTCCCCCACCAGGATCACGTCCGGGTCTTCCCGCAGGGCCGAACGCAGCGCCGTGGAGAAACCCTGGGTATCGCGATGCACTTCACGCTGGTTGATCAGACACTTGCGCGGTTCATGCACGAATTCGATGGGGTCTTCGATGGTGAGGATGTGATGGTGCTTGTGGCTGTTCAGATAGTCGATCATGGCCGCCAGGGTGGTGGACTTGCCCGAGCCGGTCGGCCCGGTTACCAGCACCAGCCCGCGAGGAACCTCGGTGATCTTGCGAAACACCTCGCCCATCCCCAGGTCTTCCATGGTCAGGACTTTTGAGGGAATAGTCCGGAACACTGCCCCCGCGCCCCGATTCTGGTTGAAGGCATTGACCCGAAATCGCGCCACGCCGGGTACATCGAAGGAAAAATCGGTTTCCAGAAACTTCTCGTAATCCACTCGTTGGCGGTCGTTCATGATGTCGTAGATCAGTTCATGAACCTGCTTGTGGTCCAGCGCCGGCAGGTTGATCCGCCTTACATCGCCGTCCACGCGGATCATCGGCGGCAGCCCGGCGGACAGGTGCAGGTCCGACGCCCCCTGTTTGGCGCTGAACGCCAGCAATTCAGTGATATCCATAGCGCTCCTCAATTCCAGTAGAATGCCGCGAACCTCAGACCGCTGGCCTCTCTTTATGACCACCATAGCAGACAACATTGCTCAGGTTAGATCGCGCATCCATGCCGCGGAGCAGGCCGCCCAGCGCTCAGGACACAGCGTCCAGCTGCTGGCGGTGAGCAAGACCAAGCCGGCCCAGGCCCTGCGCGAAGCCCACGCCGCAGGCCTGCGGGACTTCGGCGAGAACTACCTGCAGGAAGCGCTGGGCAAGCAGGCCGAACTGACCGACCTGCCCTTGATCTGGCACTTCATCGGCCCCATTCAATCGAACAAGACGCGCGCTATCGCCGAACATTTCGACTGGGTGCACTCCGTGGATCGCCTGAAAATTGCCCAACGCCTGTCCGAGCAGCGCCCGGCCGACCTGCCGCCGCTGAACATCTGCATCCAGGTCAACGTCAGCGGTGAAGCCAGCAAGTCCGGCTGCACGCCAGCGGACCTGCCCGCCCTCGCCAATGCCATCAGCACGCTGCCGCGCCTCAAACTGCGTGGGTTGATGGCGATTCCCGAACCAACCGAGGATCGCGCCGAACAGGACGCGGCCTTCGCAACCGTTCAACAGCTGCAAGCCAGCCTGGACCTGCCGCTGGACACGTTGTCCATGGGCATGAGCCATGACCTTGAATCCGCCATTGCCCAAGGCGCCACCTGGGTGCGCATCGGCACAGCGCTGTTTGGGGCGCGTGACTACGGCCAAGCGCCCAGCTGACTCACTTATCTCTTTATAAGGACCTGTCATGAGTAACACGCGTATTGCCTTCATCGGCGCCGGCAACATGGCCGCCAGCCTGATCGGCGGCCTGCGGGCCAAGGGCCTGGACGCATCCATGATCCGCGCCAGCGATCCGGGTGAAGAGACCCGCAAGCGGGTGAGCGCCGAGCACGGCGTCGAAACCTTCGCCGACAACGCCCAGGCCATCGAGGGTGTGGACGTCATCGTGCTGGCCGTCAAGCCGCAAGCAATGAAGTCCGTGTGCGAGGCACTTCGCCCGCATCTCAAGCCTCATCAATTGGTGGTGTCGATCGCCGCCGGCATTACCTGCGCCAGCATGAATAACTGGCTCGGCGCCCAGCCGATCGTGCGCTGCATGCCCAACACCCCGGCACTGCTGCGCCAGGGCGTCAGCGGCCTGTTCGCCACCGCACAGGTGAGCGCCGAGCAACGCCAGCAGGCTGAACAGCTGCTGTCAGCCGTGGGCCTGGCGCTGTGGCTGGACACCGAGCAGCAACTGGACGCGGTCACCGCTGTCTCCGGCTCGGGCCCGGCGTATTTTTTCCTGCTGATCGAAGCCATGACCGCCGCCGGAGAAAAACTCGGTCTGAGCCGCGAGATCGCTGCCCAACTGACCTTGCAGACTGCTCTCGGCGCCGCTCACATGGCGGTGTCCAGCGATGTCGATGCAGCGGAATTGCGTCGCCGCGTGACCTCGCCGGCCGGCACCACCGAAGCGGCCATCAAATCTTTCCAGGCCGGGGGCTTCGAAGCCCTGGTGGAAAAAGCACTCGGCGCCGCCGCGCACCGCTCGGCCGAAATGGCCGAACAACTGGGCCAATAAGGAGCCATTCATGATTGGATTGAACACTGCAGCGGTCTACGTCCTGCAAACCCTCGGCAGCCTGTACCTGCTGATCGTGCTGATGCGCTTCGTGCTGCAACTGGTGCGCGCCAACTTCTACAACCCGCTGTGCCAGTTCGTCGTCAAGGCGACCCAACCGCTGCTCAAGCCCCTGCGCCGGATCATCCCGAGCCTGTTCGGCCTGGACATGTCGTCGCTGGTGCTGGCGATCCTCGTGCAACTGGCGCTGATGGCCCTGACTCTGCTGCTGACCTACGGCACCACCGGCAACCCGCTGCAACTGCTGATCTGGTCGCTCATTGGCGTCGCCGCGCTGTTTTTGAACATCTTCTTCTTTGCCATGATCATCAGTGTGATCCTGTCCTGGGTCGCGCCGGGCAGCCACAACCCGGGTGCCGAGCTGGTGAACCAGATCTGCGAGCCGGCCCTGGCGCCGTTCCGCCGCATCGTGCCGAACCTCGGCGGCCTGGATATCTCGCCGATACTGGCATTCATGGTGATCAAGCTGATCGACATGCTGGTGATCAACAACCTGGCGGCAATGACCATGATGCCGGAGATCTTGCGGGTGTTGATCTGACTGGCACCGTATCCGTGGCGAGGGAGCTTGCTCCCGCTGGGCTGCGTGAAGCAGCCCCAAACCAGGCGCCACCGTCTGCCAGACAGTCCCGGGCAGCAGGTTTCAGGGCCGCTTCGCGCTGGAGCGCCAGCCCGGCCCAGCGAGAGCAAGCGCCTTCGCCACGGGATTAATCGGCGGTAATCTACCCCACCCTTTGCTTGCCGCTAACCCCAGCGGTCTTTAGACTTACGCCTCATTTCAACGAGAGCAGGGTCGATGCCAGCTGCCTTTCCCCCCGATTCCGTTGGTCTGGTGACGCCGCAAATGGCGCATTTCAGCGAGCCCCTGGCCCTGGCCTGCGGTCGTTCGTTGCCAGCCTATGACCTGATCTACGAAACCTATGGCACCCTCAATGCCACGGCGAGCAATGCCGTGCTAATCTGCCACGCCCTGTCGGGGCACCACCACGCCGCCGGCTACCACAGCGTCGACGACCGCAAGCCAGGCTGGTGGGACAGTTGCATCGGCCCCGGCAAGCCCATCGACACGAACAAGTTCTTCGTGGTCAGCCTGAACAACCTCGGTGGTTGCAACGGCTCCACCGGTCCCAGCAGTCTCAACCCGGACACCGGTAAGCCGTTCGGCGCCGATTTCCCGGTGCTGACCGTGGAAGACTGGGTCCACAGCCAGGCACGCCTGGCCGACCGCCTCGGTATCGCACAATGGGCGGCGGTGATCGGCGGCAGCCTCGGCGGCATGCAGGCGCTGCAATGGACCATTACCTACCCGGACCGCGTGCGCCACTGCCTGGCGATCGCCTCGGCGCCCAAGCTGTCGGCCCAGAACATCGCGTTCAACGAAGTGGCGCGCCAGGCGATCCTCACCGACCCCGAATTCCACGGCGGCTCGTTCCAGGAGCACGGCGTGATTCCCAAGCGCGGGCTGATGCTGGCGCGGATGGTCGGACACATCACCTACCTGTCCGACGATTCCATGGGCGAAAAATTCGGCCGTGGGCTCAAGAGCGAGAAGCTCAACTACGATTTCCACAGCGTCGAGTTCCAGGTGGAAAGTTACCTGCGCTACCAGGGCGAGGAGTTCTCCGGGCGCTTCGACGCCAACACCTACCTGCTGATGACCAAGGCGCTGGACTACTTCGATCCGGCGGCGAACTTCGACGATAACCTGGCGAAAACCTTCGCCAACGCCACCGCCAGGTTCTGCGTGATGTCGTTCACCACTGACTGGCGTTTCTCCCCGGCCCGCTCCCGGGAACTGGTGGACGCGCTGATGGCCGCGCGCAAGGACGTCTGCTACCTGGAAATCGACGCGCCCCAGGGCCACGACGCCTTTCTGATTCCGATCCCGCGTTACCTGCAGGCGTTCGGCAACTACATGAACCGTATTACGCTGTGAGGACGCCATGAGAGCCGATCTGGACATCATCCAGGAATGGATCCCCGCCGGCAGCCGCGTGCTCGACCTGGGCTGCGGCAACGGCGAACTGCTGACCTGGCTGCGCGACAACAAGCAAGTCACCGGCTACGGCCTGGAAAACGACCCGGACAACATCGCCGAGTGCGTGGCCAAGGGCATCAATGTCATCGAGCAGGACCTGGACAAGGGCCTGGGCAACTTCGCCAGCAACAGCTTCGACATCGTGGTCATGACCCAGGCCCTGCAAGCCGTGCATTATCCGGACAGGATTCTCGACGAAATGCTCCGTGTCGGCCGCCAGTGCATCATCACCTTCCCCAATTTCGGCCATTGGCGCTGCCGCTGGTACCTGGCGAGCAAGGGGCGGATGCCGGTCTCGGAATTCCTGCCGTACACCTGGTACAACACGCCGAACATCCATTTCTGCACCTTCGAGGATTTCGAAGAACTGTGCCGCGAACGCAAGGCCAAGGTCATCGATCGCCTGGCGGTGGACCAGCAGCACCGCCACGGGTGGGCCAGCAAGCTATGGCCTAATCTGTTAGGTGAAATAGGCATCTATCGGGTCAGCAGCCCGGGCCTCGCCGACCACAAGGTCGCGGTGTGAGCACCGGCCTTTTTCAGGAGCACGACATGAAGCGTCTAGCGTTGTTCTTAATCACCACCTGCCTGAGCGTGGGCACCATGGCTGCCGACGTCATCAAGGCCGAGCGCAAGGAAGTGTTCGGTGACGTGACCGTGCACTACAACACGTTCAATTCCACCTTCCTGACACCCGACATCGCCAAGGCCGCCGAGCTGATCCGCAGCAAGAACCAGGGCGTGATCAATGTCTCGGTGCTCAAGGGTGGCAAGCCACTGATCGCCCAGGTCAGCGGCACGGTGAAGGACCTGACCAGCAAGACAGTCACCCTCACCTTCCGCCAGGTCACTGAACCAGGCGCGATCTATTACATTGCCCAGTATCCGGTGGACCAGCAGGAAACCCGGACTTTCGAGATCAAGGTTCAGACCGGCGACAAGATCAACACCATCAACTTCAACCAGGAACTGTTCCCGGGCCAATGATGAACCTCACCCAACTCGTGCTGGCCAGCCACAACGCCGGCAAACTCAAGGAACTCCAGGCCATGCTCGGCGGATCGGTGCAACTGCGCTCGATCGGGGAATTCAGCCAGGTCGAGCCGGAAGAAACCGGCCTGTCGTTCGTCGAGAATGCCATCCTCAAGGCCCGCAATGCCGCGCGCATTTCCGGGCTGCCGGCGCTGGCCGATGACTCCGGTCTGGCGGTTGATTTCCTCGGCGGCGCGCCGGGCATCTACTCGGCCCGTTACGCCGATGGCAAAGGTGATGCGGCAAACAACGCCAAGCTGCTTGAAGCCCTCAAGGATGTGCCCGAGGCCGAACGCGGCGCACAGTTCGTTTGTGTGCTGGCCCTGGTGCGCCACGCCGACGACCCGCTGCCGATCCTCTGCGAAGGCTTGTGGCACGGGCGCATCCTTACCGAGGCCAGCGGCGAGCACGGCTTTGGCTATGACCCATTGTTCTGGGTACCCGAGCGCAACTGTTCCAGCGCCGAGCTGGGGCCGGTGGAGAAAAATCAACTGAGCCACCGCGCCCGCGCCATGGCCCTGCTGCGTCAACGCCTGGGCCTGCAATGATCGACGACGCTCCCGCACCGCTGATTCATGGCGGTGTACAAACGCCCCGGGCCCCGCTAGCGGAGCTGCCGCCCCTGGCGCTGTATATCCACATCCCGTGGTGCGTGCGCAAATGCCCGTATTGCGATTTCAACTCCCACACCGCCAGCCCGCAGTTGCCGGAAGAGGAGTATGTCGACGCTCTGCTGGCCGACCTCGACCAGGATCTGCACGCGGTTCATGGTCGACCGTTGAGCTCGATCTTTTTTGGTGGCGGTACCCCGAGCTTGTTCAGCGCCCGGGCCCTGGGCCGATTGCTCAAGGGTGTCGAGGCGCGGATAGCGTTCGCCCACGACATTGAAATCACCCTGGAAGCCAACCCCGGCACGTTCGAGCAGGAAAAATTCATCGCCTACCGGGCGTTGGGCATCAATCGCCTGTCCATCGGTATCCAGAGTTTCCAACAGGCCAAGCTTGAGGCCCTGGGGCGGATCCATAACGGTGACGAGGCGGTGCGCGCCGCCGGTATGGCTCGCCAGGCCGGCTTCGACAACTTCAACCTGGACCTGATGCATGGCCTGCCCGACCAGTCTCTCGACGACGCTTTGAGCGACCTGCGCCAGGCCATCGCCTTGAAGCCAACCCACCTGTCCTGGTACCAACTGACGCTGGAGCCGAACACGGTGTTCTGGAACCAGCCGCCGACCTTGCCGGAAGACGATACGCTGTGGGACATCCAGGAAGCCGGGCAAGCGCTGCTCGCCGAGCATGGCTACGCCCAGTACGAAGTCTCGGCCTATGCCCAGCCCGGACGGGCGGCGCGACATAATCTCAACTATTGGAGCTTCGGCGACTTCATCGGTATCGGTGCCGGTGCCCACGGCAAGCTCAGCCATCCGGACGGGAGCATCGTACGCACCTGGAAGACCCGCTTGCCGAAGGATTATCTCAACCCGGCCAAGCGCTTCCTGGCCGGGGAAAAGAGCCTCGCCAACGAAGAGCTGCCTTTCGAGTTCCTGATGAACGCGCTGCGCCTCACCGAAGGCGTACCGTCGCAGCTGTATCCGCAGCGCACCGGGCTGACCCTGGAAAGCCTGGCCGAAGGCCGGCGCGAAGCCGAACAAAGCGGGTTGTTACAGGTCGAACCGTCACGTCTGGCGGCGACCGAGCGCGGACAGCTGTTTCTCAACGACCTGCTGCAAAAATTTCTGAGCTGATCAAAACAAGGAAATCGAATGGATCTGGTACTCGACCTGCTCGCCACCGTGTCCCGCTGGAGCCGCAGCAACCTGTCGGAAATCTCCCTGGCACTGGTAGGCTGCCTGCTGGTGTTGTTTGGCGCTGACATCAAGGGCTGGGTCGAACAACGCCTGGGCAGCATCGCCGGCGCCTTGCGCGTCCCGCTGATCGCCCTGCTGTGCATGATCGGCAGCGGCGCCGCGCTGATCTACGCCACGCCGTGGATCGTCCGGGGCTTGAGCCAGTTCAACAACTACAGCCTCGCGCCGGTGTTGCTGGTGGTTTTGGTGCTGATCGGCGTCGTGGCGGATCGGCGCTGAACTCCAATACACCGCAAAACGAACTGTGGGAGCGAGCCTGCTCGCGATGAGGCCCTCACATCCAACACCCATGTTGACTGTCTGGCCGCCATCGCGAGCAAGCTCGCTCCCACATTATTGGCTTACGCCAACTTCTCGAACTTCAAATCCCAGACCCCATGCCCGAGCCGTTCGCCACGGCGTTCGAACTTGGTAATCGGCCGTTCCGCCGGACGCGGGACGTAGCGGCCATCTTCGGCCAGGTTGCAGTAGCCCGGCGCGACGTTCATCACTTCCAGCATGTATTCGGCGTACGGCTCCCAGTCGGTGGCCATGTGCAGCACACCGCCGACCTTCAACTTGCTGCGCACCAGTTCAGCGAACGATGCCTGGACGATCCGGCGCTTGTGGTGGCGACTCTTGTGCCACGGGTCCGGGAAAAACAGCATCAGCCGGTCGAGACTGTTGTCGGCCACGCAGCGGTTGAGCACTTCGATGGCGTCGCAATCGTAGACCCGCAGGTTGGTCAGCCCTTGAGTCAGTACGCCGTTGAGCAACGCACCGACACCCGGACGGTGCACTTCCACGCCGATGAAATCCTGGTCCGGCGCGGCCGCGGCCATTTCCAGCAGCGAATGGCCCATGCCGAAGCCGATTTCCAGCGAGCGTGGCGCCGAGCGGCCGAACACCTGGTCGAAGTCCACCGGCGCGTCGACCAGCGGCAGGACATACAACGGCGCACCCTGCTCCAGGCCGCGTTGCTGGCCTTCAGTCATGCGCCCGGCGCGCATCACGAAACTCTTGATGCGGCGGTGCTGGCGCTCTTCGCCTTCTTCCGGGAGGACCGGCGTGTCGTTCGATTCAGTCATCAATGGCTCTTACTTGATCAGACCATCCAGCGGCGAGGATGCGCTGGCATAGAGTTTTTTCGGCATGCGCCCGGCCAGGTAGGCCAGGCGACCGGCAACAATGGCGTGTTTCATGGCTTCGGCCATCAGGACTGGCTGCTGGGCGTGGGCGATGGCGGAGTTCATCAGCACCGCTTCACAACCCAGTTCCATGGCGATGGTGGCATCGGAGGCGGTGCCGACACCGGCATCCACCAGCACCGGGATCTTCGCTTCTTCAAGGATGATCTGCAGGTTGTACGGGTTGCAAATCCCCAGGCCCGTGCCGATCAGCCCGGCCAGCGGCATGACCGCGATGCAGCCGATTTCCGCCAACTGACGAGCGATGATCGGGTCATCGCTGGTGTAGACCATCACGTCGAAACCTTCCTTGACCAGCGTTTCTGCGGCCTTGAGAGTTTCGATCACGTTGGGGAACAGGGTTTTCTGGTCCGCTAGCACTTCCAGCTTCACCAGGCTGTGACCGTCGAGCAGCTCACGGGCCAGGCGGCAGGTGCGCACAGCCTCGATGGCGTCGAAGCAACCGGCGGTGTTCGGCAGGATGGTGTAGCGATCCGGCGGCAGGATATCCAGCAGGTTCGGTTCGCCCGGATTCTGGCCAATGTTGGTCCGACGCACGGCGACGGTTACAATCTCGGCACCCGAAGCTTCAATGGCCTGGCGGGTCTCTTCCATGTCGCGGTACTTGCCGGTGCCTACCAGCAGACGCGACTGGTAAGTACGACCGGCCAGGACGAAGGGCTTGTCGCTACGAACGATGCTCATGGGAAATCCTCTGTTGGGGTGAGGTTCTTGCGAATGCTGCGAAATCGCGGCGACTAACCGCCGCCGATGGCGTGGACCACTTCGACGTTGTCGCCATCATTCAACGTGGTGTCGGCGTGCTGGCTGCGCGGGACGATATCCAGGTTGAGCTCCACCGCGACGCGGCGTCCGGTGAGTTCCAGACGGGTCAGCAGGGCCGCGACGGTTTCGCCGTCGGGCAGTTCAAGGGGTTCGCCGTTCAACTGAATGCGCATGCCGGATGCCGCCATCATTTTTAGGGGCTGGCATTCTAGCCCGATCAGTCTGGACGACCCAAGCCCCTTGGTCAGCTACGAGCCGCAAGCTTCAAGCGGCAAGTTGTAGACGCCAAGCCGCAATGCCCAGGCAAAGCCAGCCTATCAGGAAGGCCATACCGCCCAAGGGCGTGATCATTCCCAGTTTGGTGACACCTGTAAGGGTCAACAGATACAGGCTGCCAGAGAACAACAGGATACCGATGACAAAGGAAATACCGGCCCAGGTGACGATACGCCCGGGAATGTGCGTGGCCAGCAATGCGACGCCGAACAGCGCCAGGGTGTGCACCAGTTGGTAGGTGACGCCGGTGTGGAAAATCGCCAGGTAATCAGCGCTCAGACGGCTTTTCAGACCATGGGCGGCGAATGCTCCCAGCGCTACGCCGGTGAAACCGAAAAAAGCCGCCAGCATCAGAAAGCTACGCAACATGGGAACTCCAGTCAGACTCGGGGGACAGGGTCTGTATAATGGCCCGCTCGACGGGTTCGGCCAAGCCATCTCTATGCTGCGTACATTGTTTCGACGATTCGTTAAAGCCCTGCTCTGGTTCGCCGTCGGCAGCGTTGCGCTGGTGCTGCTGTTTCGCGTGGTACCGCCACCGTTCACCGCGCTGATGATCGAGCGCAAGGTCGAATCCTGGTTCGGCGGCGAGCCGATCGACCTGCAGCGCGACTGGCAGCCCTGGGACCAGATCTCCAATAACCTCAAGATTGCGGTGATTGCCGGCGAGGATCAGAAGTTTCCCGAGCACTGGGGCTTTGACATCGGCGCGATCCAGGCGGCGTTTGCCCATAACGGGCGCGGCGGCTCGATTCGCGGCGCCAGTACCCTCAGCCAGCAAGTCTCCAAAAACCTGTTCCTGTGGTCGGGCCGCAGCTGGCTGCGCAAAGGGCTGGAGGCGTGGTTCACCGCGCTGATCGAAGTGTTCTGGCCCAAGCAACGGATTCTCGAGGTGTACCTCAACAGTGTCGAGTGGGACGACGGCGTGTTCGGGGCTGAAGCGGCCGCGAGACATCATTTCCGTGTAGGCGCCGGGGCCTTGTCCCGGCAACAGGCCAGCCTGCTGGCGGCGGTACTGCCCAACCCGCGGGTCTGGAGTGCCAGCCGGCCAAGCCCCTACATACTGCGACGCGCCAGCTGGATCCGGCAGCAGATGAGCCAGTTGGGCGGTGATGGTTACCTGCTGGAGCTTGACCGCGCGCGCCGCGCGCCGTGGGCTCAGTAGTCAAGAACGCTGAAGATCCACTGTGGGAGCGAGCCCGCTCGCGAATGCGGTGTGTCAGCGTACATTTATGTTCTGATACTCAGCATTCGCGAGCAGGCTCGCTCCCACAATAGGCCGCATCGAGGCCAGCATCACACAAACAAAAACGCCCCGATCATCACTGAACGGGGCGTTTTTCATGCCGGTAACGCGGGGTCAAGCCGCGATCGACACCTTGAGCTTGTTCATTGCACTTTTCTCAAGCTGGCGAATTCGCTCGGCCGACACGTTGTACTTCTGCGCCAGGTCGTGCAGCGTGGCCTTCTCTTCAGCCAGCCAGCGCTGGTAAAGAATGTCACGGCTGCGCGCATCCAGCACTTCCAGCGCTTCGTGCAGGTTGGTGTTGGAGTTGTCGCTCCAATCGGCGTCTTCCAGTTGACGCGCCGGGTCGTACCGGTGGTCTTCCAGGTAGTTGGCCGGCGATTGGAAAGCGCTGTCGTCGTCGGCCTCGGCGGCCGGGTCGAAGGCCATGTCATGGCCGGTCAGGCGGCTTTCCATCTCGCGCACTTCCCGGGGCTCTACGCCCAGGCTTTCAGCCACGCGATTGACTTCTTCGTTGTTCAGCCAGGCCAGACGTTTCTTCTGGCTGCGCAGGTTGAAGAACAGCTTGCGCTGGGCCTTGGTGGTCGCGACTTTCACGATGCGCCAGTTGCGCAGGATGAATTCGTGGATTTCCGCCTTGATCCAGTGCACGGCGAACGACACCAGCCGCACGCCCATTTCAGGGTTGAACCGCTTGACCGCCTTCATCAGGCCGACGTTGCCTTCCTGGATCAGGTCGGCCTGGGCCAGCCCGTAGCCGGAATAGCTGCGGGCGATATGTACGACAAAACGCAGGTGGGCGAGCACCATCTGCCGAGCCGCCTCAAGATCCTGCTCATAATAGAGACTCTCGGCCAGTTCACGCTCCTGCTCGGGCGTCAGCAATGGAATGCTGTTCACCGTGTGCACATAGGCCTCAAGGTTCGCACCCGGGACTAGAGCATAAGCAGGTTGCAAAGAAGTGGTCATACGAAAAAACCTCCGACTCACATAACTCGTGCAGTTCAGCACTGCGAAAATTGACCGGGAACCGTAGGACAAGTTCCCACAAAAACTGAAAGGTCAATACGCGCAAAAAATACTATTTTGGAGCAAGCTCACGCAGGTGGCGTGCTACCGCAATCCATGCACCGATATAACCCAACAGCACCGCGCCAAGCAAGAGCGACACGCCGTCGGCGACTGGCACACCGGCCAGTGAAAAATCACTGCCGTACAAACCGGCCAATCCCACTACCGCATCGTTCAGCCAATCCAGGCCGAACGCCAATACCCCCCAGGACAGGATCCCGGCACCGAAGCCATACAGCGCCCCCATGTAGAGGAAGGGCCTGCGAACATAACTGTCCGTACCGCCGACGAGTTTAATCACTTCTATCTCTGTGCGGCGGTTTTCAATATGAAGACGAATGGTATTGCCTATCACCAAAAGTAATGCAGAAACCAGAAGCACCGTCAGACCAAAGACAAACCGGTCGCCGAGCTTGAGTATCGCCGCAAGACGCTCGACCCAGACTAGATCAAGTTGGGCCTGTTGTACCTTGGGCAATTCCGAAAGTCTTTGTCTTAATGCTTCAAGGGTGGGCTTGCCGACCTCGTTCGGGGTCACCAGCACCACACCCGGCAGCGGGTTTTCCGGGAGTTCCTTGAGGGCCTCGCCCAGGCCGGACTGCTGCTGAAACTCTTCGAGCGCCTGCTCGCGCCCGACGTATTCGGCGTCGGCTACGCCCGGCATGGCCTTGATCTGCTCACGCAACGCCTGCCCTTCGCCCGGTGTCGTGTCCAATTGCAGATAGAGGGAGATCTGCGCCGCGCGCTGCCAGGAGCCGCCCAGGCGCTCGACATTATTAAGCAGTAATGACAGGCCCATGGGCAGGCTCAGGGCCACGGCCATCACCATGCAGGTGAAGAAGCTGCCGATGGGCTGCTTGCCCAGGCGCCGCAGGCTGTCGACCAGGCTGGCGCGATGGCTTTCGACCCAGGCGTGCAGCAGCGTGGCGAAATCCGGGCCGTCGTCATCGTCGCGTTTCTTTTTCTGCGGCTGCGGGTCGGAGGCCTTGGGAGCCACGCGCTCGGCCACTTTCGGGCTACGGGTTGCGCTCATACACCCGCCTCCCCGTCGCCGATCAGTCGACCGCGCTGCAAGGTGAGCATGCGATGACGCATACGTGCGATCAGCGCCAGGTCGTGACTGGCGATCAGCACGCTGGTGCCCAAACGGTTGATATCTTCGAATACGCCCATGATTTCCGCCGCCAGTCGCGGGTCGAGGTTACCGGTGGGTTCATCCGCCAGCAGCAAGGCCGGGCGGTGGACGATCGCGCGGGCGATACCGACACGCTGTTGCTGGCCGGTGGACAGGTCGCCCGGATACAGGTCGGTCTTGTCCGACAGCGCTACACGCTCCAGTGCCGAGTCCACGCGCTTGTTGATCTCGGCCTTGGACAGCCCGAGGATCTGCAACGGCAGCGCCACGTTGTTGAACACTGTGCGATCGAACAGCAATTGGTGGTTCTGGAACACCACACCGATCTGCCGTCGCAGGTAGGGAATCTGGGCATTGCTGATGGTGCTCAGGTCCTGGCCGGCCAGCAGCAGCTTGCCGGTGGTGGGCCGTTCCATCGCCAGCAGCAGGCGCAGCAAGGTACTTTTACCGGCGCCGGAATGGCCGGTGACAAACAGAAACTCGCCCCGACGGACCCGAAAGCTCAGCTCATGCAGGCCGACGTGACCGTTCGGATAGCGTTTACCGACCTGTTCGAAACGAATCATGAATGCTCCCGCTCGGCAAACAGTGCCTGGACAAAAGGCTCGGCTTCAAAGGTGCGCAAGTCGTCGATGCCTTCGCCCACGCCGATGTAACGAATCGGCAAGCCGAATTGCTTGGCCAGGGCGAAGATCACCCCGCCCTTGGCGGTGCCGTCCAGCTTGGTCAGGGCCAGCCCGGTCAGTTCGACGGTCTGGTTGAACTGTTTGGCCTGGTTGATGGCGTTCTGGCCGGTGCCAGCATCCAGCACCAGCAGCACCTCGTGAGGCGCCTCGGCGTCGAGCTTGCCGATGACCCGGCGGACCTTCTTCAATTCTTCCATCAGGTTGTCTTTGGTGTGCAGGCGACCGGCCGTGTCGGCGATCAACACGTCGATGCCACGGGCCTTGGCGGCCTGCACGGCGTCGAAAATCACCGAGGCGGAGTCCGCACCCGTGTGCTGGGCAATGACCGGGATCTTGTTGCGCTCACCCCACACCTGCAACTGTTCTACCGCGGCGGCGCGGAAGGTGTCGCCAGCGGCGAGCATGACTTTTTTGCCTTCGAGCTGAAGCTTCTTCGCCAGTTTGCCGATGGTGGTGGTCTTGCCGGCGCCGTTGACGCCGACGACCAGGATCACGAACGGCTTGTTCTGCGAAGCAATCACCAGCGGTTTTTCTACCGGCTTGAGCAGGCTGGTCAGTTCGCCTTGCAGGGATTTGTACAACGCGTCGGCATCGGTGAGCTGCTTGCGAGCGACCTTCTGGGTCAGGCTCTGGATGATGACGGAAGTGGCCTCGACGCCGACATCGGCGGTCAGCAGGCGGGTCTCGATGTCTTCCAGCAATTCGTCATCGATGACCTTCTTGCCGAGGAACAGGCTGGCCATGCCTTCGCCAATGCTGGCGCTGGTCTTGGACAGGCCCTGCTTGAGGCGGGCGAAGAAGCCGACTTTGTTTTCTTCGGCGCTGCGCGGCGGCTCGACCAGAGCCGGAACCTCAGCTGTTACAGCCTCTGGCTCAGGGGCGGGCTCGGGAGTGGCAGGCGCAACGACAACCGGTGTCTCGGCAATGGGCGCCTCGACCGGTTGCGTCGATGCCGGAATCGTTGGGGTGACATGCGCAGCCTGCTCATCTTCGACCAGCGCGACCGGTTCTTCGGCCACGGGCAAGGTCAGCCAAGGCGTTTGCCCGGCGGGCGGGGTCAGTGGCTGCTCGGCAACCGGCTCGACGGTAACCTCAGGCTCGACCGGCTGCAGCACCGGTTCGGCAATCGGCAGGACGATCGGCGCGGTCTCTTCTACCGCGGTCTCGGCCACAGTCTCGGCGGCCGGCTCTGGCGGCAGTTGCGGCTGCTCGACGACGGTTTCCTGCGGCTTCTTGCGCAGCCATCCGAACAGGCCTTTTTTCTCGCCAGCCGCAGCTGGGGTCTTCTTGTCGTCGTTGGAACCAAACATGGAGGACGGCTATCTCACGGTAGCGACGCGCCAGGCAGGCGCCTCGGTGATAAATATTCGATGCTGAACAGACTGCGTTTCATCCAGCTTGTTCACGCGCAACATTTTGTAGAGTTGTCTCGCGGACAACTCAAGTCGCTTTTTTCGAAGGACTGGTGGGACATTTTCGGCGAAAACATCGGGAACAGCAGATAAACCCGAGGCTTCTTCCGCAAATCCAAACAGCCACGAGCCGATAAAAGGCCCGATAGGCGTGGCCGCCAGTAAAACGGATCAGTATCCTAGCACCTCCTCGCCCGCCGAGGCTAAGGCCAAGCGGGCAGTCCAACAGGTTTAAACACGAATGAATGCTCTTGCCCGCCGCGCCGCTGGCCTGCTGCTCAGCACAGTTTGTCTGCCCTTTTCCGCCCTTGCTGCCGACCCGCAACCCACCCATGAATTTATCCTCGACAACGGTTTGAAGGTCGTCGTGCGCGAGGATCACCGGGCTCCGGTGGTCGTGTCCCAGGTCTGGTACAAGGTGGGCTCCAGCTATGAAACGCCGGGCCAGACCGGCCTATCTCACGCCCTGGAACACATGATGTTCAAGGGCAGCGAAAAAGTCGGTCCCGGCGAAGCGTCGTTGATCCTGCGCGACCTTGGCGCCGAGGAGAACGCTTTCACCAGCGATGACTTCACCGCCTATTACCAGGTACTGGCCCGGGATCGCCTGGGCGTGGCCTTCGAGCTCGAAGCCGACCGCATGGCCAGCCTGCGCTTGCCGCCGGAGGAGTTCAGCCGCGAGATCGAGGTCATCAAGGAAGAGCGCCGCATGCGCACCGATGACAAGCCCATGTCCAAGGCCTACGAGCGATTCAAGGCCATGGCGTACCCGGCCAGCGGCTACCACACGCCGACCATCGGCTGGATGGCCGACCTGGACCGGATGAAGGTCGAGGAGCTGCGCCATTGGTACGAGTCCTGGTATGCACCGAACAATGCGACCCTGGTAGTGGTCGGCGACGTGACGCCAGACCAGGTCAAGACCCTGGCCCAGCGCTATTTCGGCCCGATTGCCCGGCGCGCCGTGCCGGCGGCGAAAATCCCCCTGGAGCTGGCCGAGCCCGGCGAGCGCAAGATTACCCTGCATGTACAGACCCAACTGCCGAGCGTCATGCTGGCATTCAACGTGCCGGGCATCGCCACGGCCACCGACAAAGTCCCGGTCAACGCCTTGCGGCTGATTTCCGCGCTGCTGGACGGCGGTTACAGCGGCCGGATCCCGGCCCAGCTGGAGCGCGGCGAAGAATTGGTGTCCGGCGGCTCGTCGAATTACGACGCCTACACCCGTGGCGATACCCTGTTCACCCTGTCGGCGACACCCAACACGCAGAAAAACAAGACCCTCGCCGAGGCCGAAGCCGGCCTGTGGCGCTTGCTCGAACAACTGAAGACAACCGCCCCCACCGCCGAGGAACTGGAGCGCGTCCGCGCCCAGGTGATCGCCGGCCTGGTGTATGAGCGCGACTCCATTACCAGCCAGGCCACCGCCATCGGCCAGCTGGAAACGGTCGGCCTGTCCTGGAAGCTGATGGACACCGAGCTGGCCGAACTGCAAAGCGTGACCCCGCAGGATATCCAGAAGGCAGCCCAGTTGTATTTCACCCGCTCGCGCCTGAGCGTCGCGCACATCCTGCCCGAGGAGAAAGCTCATGAGTGAGCGCAAATCACCGCGCCTGGTGCTGATCGGCCTGGTATTGATCGCCGTGGTCGGCGCGCTGGCCTTTTACCTGTCGCCATCGACCAGCTCCAACGCCAGCCAGGCGCTGGACAAGGCCAAGTCCGGCAACAAGCTGCAATCGCTGGCTGAACTGGACGGCAAGGCGCCCAGCCATCGCCAGCTCGACGTGCAGACCTGGAAAACCGCCGACGGCGCCAAGGTGCTGTTCGTCGAAGCTCGCGAATTACCGATGTTCGACCTGCGCCTGACCTTCGCCGCCGGCAGCAGCCAGGACGGCGATGCACCGGGCCTGGCGCAGTTGACCAACGCGATGCTTAATGAAGGCGTGGCCGGCAAGGACGTCAGTGCCATTGCCGAAGGCTTTGAAAGCCTCGGCGCCGATTTTGGCAACGGCGCCTTCCGGGACATGGCCGTGGCTTCGCTGCGCAGTCTCAGCGCAGCCGACAAGCGCGAGCCGGCGCTGAAGCTGTTTGCCGAAGTTGTCGGCCAACCGACCTTCCCCGCCGACTCCTTCGCGCGCATCAAGAACCAGATGCTCGCCGGTTTCGAGTACCAGAAGCAGAACCCCGGCAAACTGGCGGGCCTGGAACTGATGAAGCGCCTGTACGGTGACCATCCGTATGCGCACTCCAGCGACGGCACCGCACAGAGCATCCCGCCGATTACCCTGGCCCAGGCCCGGGCCTTTCATGCCAAGGCCTATGCCGCCGGCAACGCAGTGATCGCCCTGGTGGGGGACCTGTCCCGTGCCGAGGCCCAAGCCATTGCCAACCAGATATCCGCCGCACTGCCCAAGGGCCAAGCCCTGGCGAAAACGCCGCCACCGGTGGAGCCGAAAGCGAGCGTCCACCATATCGAGTTCCCCTCCAAGCAGACCAACCTGATGCTCGCGCAACTGGGCGTCGGCCGCGACGATCCGGACTATGCCGCCGTGTCCATGGGCAACCAGATCCTCGGCGGCGGTGGCTTCGGCACGCGGCTGATGACCGAGGTACGGGAAAAGCGCGGCCTGACCTATGGCGTCTATTCCGGCTTCACGGCGATGCAGGCTCGCGGCCCGTTCATGATCAGTCTGCAGACCCGTGCCGAGATGAGCGAAGGCACGTTGAAGCTGGTACAGGATGTGTTCGCCGATTATCTCAAGAACGGCCCGACCCAGAAGGAGCTCGACGACGCCAAGCGCGAGCTGGCCGGCAGCTTCCCGCTGTCGACCGCGAGTAACGCCGACATCGTCGGTCAGCTCGGCGCCATGGGCTTTTATGACTTGCCGCTGAGCTACCTGGAGGATTTCATGCGCCAGTCCCAGGCGCTGACGGTCGAGCAGGTCAGGACCGCGCTGAACAAACACCTGAGCACGGACAAGATGGTCATCGTCACCGCTGGCCCGACCGTGCCGCAAAAGCCGTTGCCGGCCCCCACTGACAAACCTGCCGAGCAGCCGCTCGGGGTTCCGGAGCATTAATGGCCCGTCCATCCAATTCCAGCAAGAAACCCGCGCACAACGGGGTTAACCAGTTGCGCATCATCGGCGGCGAGTGGCGCAGCCGGCGCTTGAGCTTTCCCGATGCCCCGGGCCTGCGGCCGACGCCGGACCGGGTGCGCGAAACCCTGTTCAACTGGCTCGCGCCGTATGTGGCGGGTGCCCGGGTGCTCGACCCGTTCGCCGGCAGTGGCGCGCTGTTTCTCGAGGCCTTGTCCCGTGGCGCCGCCATGGGTCAGGCGCTGGACGCCAGCAGCCTGGCGGTCTCGAGCCTGAAAGAGCACCTGGGCACGTTGCGTTGCACCGTCGGCCAGGTGCAGACGGCGGATGCGCTGCGCTACCTCGACGGCCAGCCCGCGACACCTTTCGACCTGGTGTTCCTCGACCCGCCGTTCAACCAGAACCTGTTGCCGGCCGTCTGCGCGTTGCTCGAGGAACGGCAATGGCTGGCCGACGATGCCTGGGTCTACACTGAAAGCGAGACCGCCCCTTCGACCCTGGGCTTGCCGGCCAATTGGCGCCTGCATCGCGAGCAGAAATCCGGGCGGGTGTATTACGCACTGTGGCAACGTACGGCAGAGGCCGTTGGCTGAACCGCTGACCGTGCACCGAGAATGATCGTGTCCTGCGCACCTGAACGCTTCATACCCGCCCCGGGCCTTGGCAATCCACACCTGCAGACCTTGTGGGGCCCATTGTGGCGTAAAACCGTTCACATCGATCGCGAACGTGAGCGCCTCTGGCTGGACGATGGTGATTTCCTCGACCTCGACTGGCATGGCCCGCATAGCGCCGAAGCACCGCTGGTGCTGGTGCTTCATGGCCTGACCGGTTCCTCCAACTCACCCTACGTTGCCGGCCTGCAACGCGCGCTCAATGCTCAAGGCTGGGCCAGCGTCGCCCTGAACTGGCGTGGTTGCTCGGGCGAGCCGAACCTGCTGGCTCGCAGTTATCATTCCGGCGCCAGCGAAGATCTCGCCGCGGCTATCGCCCATCTGCGGGCCCGACGCCCCTTGGCGCCGCTGTTTGCGGTGGGCTACTCGCTGGGCGGAAATGTGCTGCTCAAGCATTTGGGGGAAGCCGGCAACGACAGCCAGTTGCAAGGTGCAATGGCGGTCTCGGTACCGTTTCGCCTGGACCAGTGCGCCGACCGCATCGGACAGGGCTTTTCCAGGTTCTATCAGGCGCACTTCATGCGGGAAATGGTCGCCTACGTGCGCAACAAGCAACGCCAGTTCCAGCATGACGGACGCGACGAAGGGCTCGCGGCCCTGGCAGCCCTGGGCTCGCTGGACAACATGCGCACCTTCTGGGATTTCGACGGCCGGGTGACAGCGCCGCTGCACGGCTTTTCCGACGCAGCGGATTACTACCGGCGCGCGTCCAGCCGCTATTTCATGGCGGGAATCAGTACACCGACGCTGGTCATCCAGGCCGCCGACGACCCATTTGTATTCCCCCACAGCCTGCCCGAACCCGGCGAGTTATCGGCCTCGACCCACCTGGAACTGCACCTGCGGGGCGGGCATGTGGGATTTGTCGACGGAACCCTGCGGCGCCCGGGCTATTATCTGGAACGGCGGATTCCCGGTTGGCTGGCTAGCCTGGCACAAGGCTGACGATTCGAAAACAACACAAATCCCCTGTGGGAGCGAGCTTGCTCGCGATAGCGATGGGTCAGTCACATTAAAGTTGACCGATACACCGCTATCGCGAGCAAGCTCGCTCCCACATTGATTTCGGGTGTCTCGTTATTCGCTATTCGCTATTCGCTATTCGCCCTTCGCCACGCCCCGCTGGGGATCGTTGATCCACTCGCTCCACGAGCCGGCATACAACCGTCCCAGCGGATAGCCCGCCAGGCACAAGGCAAACAGGTTATGGCACGCCGTCACGCCGGAGCCACAGTAAGCCACCAGCTCGGTGGGCGGGCGCTCGCCCAGTTTTTCAGCGAAACGCAGCTTGAGTTGATCGGCCGGCAAGAAGCGTCCATCGGTCCCCAGGTTGTCGGTGAATGCTGCGCATGACGCGCCCGGGATATGCCCCGCCACCGGGTCGATCGGCTCGACTTCGCCCTTGAAACGCGGCAGCGCCCTGGCATCCAACAGAGTCATGTCCGCATCACCGAGGCGTTGCTGCAACGCCTGCGCACTGAGCAGCAAGCTCGCGTCCGGCGCGCCGTTGAAAGTCCCGCGAGCAGCCTGCGGCGGATCCAGGCTCAGGGGCAGGCCGGCCGCATGCCAGGCCTTGAGCCCGCCGTCGAGAATATGTACGCCATCGCGTTTGCCCAACCAGGCCAGCAGCCACCAGGCCCGGGCGGCATAGGCGCCGGGGCCGTCGTCATACAGCACGACCTCGCTGTCATTGTTGATCCCCCAGGCCTGGAGACGCTCAACCAGCGCCTCGGGCTCCGGCAGCGGATGACGTCCGGTGACGCCCTTGATGACCGGCCCGCTCAGATCCCGCTCAAGGTCGGCGAACGACGCACCGGCGATATGGCCCTCGGCGTAACTGCGCTGGCCATAGTCCGGGTCCTCCAGGGCAAAACGACAATCGAGGATCACCAGCCCGGGCTGTGATCTCCGCTGTTCCAGGGCCTGAGGGCTGATGAGTTGCGCGATGGGCATGGTGAGCTCCTGTGGCTGAATCAAGGGGTCCGATCTACTGCCCTTCCTCCAGGGTCTGGGCCAGCGGGACATAAAATTCTTTGAACAGGGCATCTACCGCTTCGCGGGCCTGCTCGGTCACAAACCCCGCCTCCAGCACCAGCACCTGATACACGCCGCGCTTGATCGCCTGTTCGCTCAGGTGGCTGGAGTTTTCGCGCGTGGTGCAGAGGAACCGGACCCAGGACGTGAGGACAATCCAGGCATTGAGGGTCAGGGACTCGATCTGGACGCGGTCCATCGCCAGGATACCGGCGTCGACGAAACCTTCGTAGATAGCCGTGCCATGGATCAGGCAGCGTTGGGAAAAGCGCCGGTAGCGAGCCGCCAGTTCCGGGTCGCTGTCGAGCAGGTGCTCCAGGTCCCGGTGCAGGAACCGGTAGCGCCACATCGCCGAAAGCAGCTCCTGCAGGTAGAAGCGCTTGTCGTCCACCGTGGCCGCCCGCCCCTGGGGTGGGCGCAGGAAGCTGTCTACCAGGTTTTCGTATTCGCTGAACAGCACGGCGATGATCGCCTGCTTGTTGGGAAAGTGGTAATAAAGATTGCCCGGGGACATGTCCATGTGGGCGGCAATGTGATTGGTGCTGACACTGCGCTCACCCTGCCGGTTGAACAACTCCAGGCTGTTCTGCACGATGCGCTCGCTGGTTTTTATTCGTGGGGCCATGGCTTGGGCTTAATTCGAAAAATCATGTGATGGGCATCTTACGACCTATCGGTCACGGGAGAAAACCCACGCCATCGCGGAGGCGGCATTTGACTTTTTAGAGCACAAGCTCTAGAAATCCACCATTCCAACAATAATCCGGTGCCGACATGCCAGCCGACGTTGCCTACCTGCACCAGTCTCAACAGCAGCTGGATGAAATTCGGACGATCTTCGAGGCCCAGCGCCGTGCTTTCGCCGCTCATCCCATGCCAACGGCCGAGCAGCGCCGGCAGTGGCTCAAGGCATTGCGCGAATTGTTGAGCAACGAACGGCAAGCCCTGATCGACGCGATCAGCCAGGACTTCAGTCACCGCAGCGCCGACGAAACCCTGCTGGCCGAGCTGATGCCGAGCCTGCACGGCATCCATTACGCCAGCCGCAACCTCAAGGGCTGGATGAAACCTTCCCGGCGCAAGGTCGGCATGGCCTTCCAACCGGCATCGGCCAAGGTGATCTACCAGCCATTGGGCGTGGTCGGGGTCATCGTCCCGTGGAATTACCCGCTCTTCCTGGCCGTAGGCCCATTGGTCGGGGCCTTGTCGGCGGGTAACCGGGTCATGCTCAAGCTCAGCGAGGCGACCCCGGCCACCGGATTGCTGCTCAAGCGATTGTTAGCCCGTATCTTTCCCCAGGACCTGGTGTCGGTGGTGCTGGGCGAGGCTGACGTTGGCATTGCGTTCTCCAGGTTGCCGTTCGATCACCTGTTGTTCACTGGCGCCACCAGCATCGGCAAGCATGTGATGCGTGCCGCCGCGGAAAACCTGACCCCCGTCACCCTCGAACTGGGTGGCAAATCACCCGCCATCGTGTCCGACGACGTACCGCTCAAGGACGCCGCCGAACGCATAGCCTTCGGCAAGACCCTGAATGCCGGGCAGACCTGCGTCGCGCCGGATTACGTGCTGGTACCGCAGAGCCGCGTCGGAGCGTTCGTCGAGGCGTATCGCGAAGCGGTCCGCGGGTTTTATCCGACGCTGGCGGACAACCCGGACTACACCGCCATCATCAACGATCGCCAACTGGCGCGGCTCAACGGCTACATCGGCGACGCCACCAGCAAAGGCGCGCTGCTGATCGAGCTGTTCGACCAGGGCCAGGGACGCCGCATGGCCCACAGCCTGTTGCTCAATGTCACGGATGACATGACGGTGATGCAGGATGAGATCTTCGGCCCGCTGCTGCCCATCGTGCCGTACGAAGGCCTGGACCAGGCTTTTGCCTACATCAATCGGCGGCCTCGTCCGCTGGCGCTCTACTACTTCGGCTACAACAAGGCCGAACAGCAGCGGGTACTCAATGAAACCCATTCCGGCGGCGTCTGCCTGAACGACACGCTGCTGCATGTGGCCCAGGACGACATGCCGTTCGGCGGCATTGGCGCCTCGGGGATGGGCCACTATCACGGTCACGAGGGATTCCTGACCTTCAGCAAGGCCAAGGGCGTCCTGATCAAGCAGCGCTTCAACGCCGCCAGACTGATTTATCCGCCCTATGGCAAGCCGTTGCAGAAGCTGATCCAGAAGCTGTTCATCCGCTAACAAGCGTCTCCCGGGTAATAACAATAATGAGCCCAAACCTGACCGATACGCCCGCCCTGTCACGGCGTGGTTTGCTGCAACTGAGCCTTGGCGCCAGCGTTTTCCTCGCCACCGTCGGCCTGGGCGCCAGCCTCAGCGGCTGTTCGTCGAGCCAACCGGCGGACGGCCTGAAGGCCCTGCGCGACAGCGACCTGGCATTTCTACGCGCCGTCATTCCGGTGATGCTCGACGGCGCAGTGACGGCAGGAACGATCCAGGCCGCCACCGATGCCACGCTGCAAAGCCTGGATCGCGGCCTGGCGCACTTGTCTGCGGCGATGCTCAAGCTCACGCATCAACTGTTCGACGTGCTCACGTTGGGTGTGACCCGCGGGCCGCTGACCGGAATCTGGGGCGGGTGGGAAAACGCCAGCGCCGATGACATCCAACAATTCCTGACACGCTGGGAAAACAGCTCGCTGAGCTTGTTGCGCCAAGGCCACAGCTCTTTGCTGCAAATGGTGATGATGGCCTGGTACAGCCGGCCCGAGGCCTGGGCGCACTGCGGGTATCCGGGCCCGCCAACCGTTTGAAACCAGCTGAAATATTGTGGGAGCGAGCTTGCTCGCGATTGCGGTGTGTCAGCCAACAAGGATGTCGCTGATCCAACGCCATCGCGAGCAAGCTCGCTCCCACAGGGATTTTCATGGTCAATCAATAGAGAACCCCGAACATGCCCGTACCCGATCCGTTCCGCGAAGGCCTGGCCCGTGGCTGGACCACCTACAACGGCGCGCAACTGACCCAGGACCTCACGCTGGAAGCCGACGTGGCGATCATCGGCAGCGGCGCCGGCGGTGGCACCACGGCGGAAATTCTCAGTGCCGCCGGCTACAAGGTATTGCTCATTGAGGAAGGCCCGCTCAAGACCAGCCAGGACTTCAAGCTGCGTGAGGATCAGGCTTACACCAGCCTGTATCAGGAAGGTCTCGGGCGAATGAGCAAGGACGGCGCCATCACCATTCTCCAGGGCCGGGCCGTGGGGGGCACCACGTTGATCAACTGGACCTCGAGCTTTCGTACGCCTGACCAGACTCTCGAACACTGGGCGACCGAGCATGCCGTCCGGGGCCACCGCCCCGCCGAGATGGCGCCCTGGTTCGAACGCATGGAGCAGCGCCTGGGGGTGGCGCCATGGCTGATTCCGCCCAATGCCAACAACGACGTCATTCGCAAGGGCTGCGAGCAATTGGGCTACAGCTGGCATGTGATCCCGCGCAACGTACGCGGCTGCTGGAACCTGGGCTATTGCGGGATGGGCTGCCCGACCAATGCCAAGCAATCGATGCTGGTCACCACCATACCCGCCACACTGGACCAGGGCGGCGCCCTGCTCTATCTGGCGCGGGCAGAACGCCTGATCATCAGCAACGATGCGGTAGTGGAATTGCAATGCCAGGCCATGGACGAACGCTGCGTGGCGCCGACCGGACGGCGCATCAGGGTCAAGGCGCGGCATTACGTGCTGGCCGGTGGCGGCATCAACAGCCCCGCCCTGCTGCTGCGCTCCGACGCGCCGGATCCGCATCGATGCCTGGGCAAGCGCACCTTCCTGCACTTGGTGAACATGTCAGCCGGACTGTTCGATGAAGTCATCAACCCTTTTTATGGGGCTCCACAGTCGATTTATTCAGATCATTTCCAATGGCAGGATGGCGTCACCGGCAAAATGTCCTACAAGCTGGAAGTCCCGCCTTTGCACCCGGCCCTCGCAGCCACGCTGTTGGGCGGCTTTGGTGCGCAGAACGCAGCGCACATGGCAAAGTTGCCCCACACCCACGCCATGCTGGCGTTACTGCGCGACGGCTTTCACCCGGACAGCCCCGGCGGTACCGTGCAATTGCGCAGCGACGGCACGCCCGTGCTCGACTATCAGGTCTCCCCCTACACTTGGGACGGTTTGCGCCGGGCATTTCACAGCATGGCCGAGATCCAGTTCGCCGCAGGGGCCAGGTCGGTCATGCCGATGCACAGCGATGCCCGGCACGTTAAAACCCTGGCCAAGGCCCGCGCGCTGATCGACGGGCTGGACCTGGCCCTTTTCCGCACCCGCCTGGGCAGCGCTCATGTCATGGGGGGTTGCGCCATGGGCGAAGAGCCGAAACAGGCGGTGACCGACAGCCTCGGCCGCCACCACCAACTGCGTAATCTTTCCATCCACGACGGCTCGCTGTTCCCCACCAGCATCGGCGCCAACCCGCAACTGTCGGTGTACGGCCTGACTGCCAAACTGGCGACCCTGCTGGCCGAACGTCTGCAAAACACATGAAAAAACCGACTATTCGCAGCGCCTATAGTGCGTTCTTATCCCATCGCCGACTTGGCCGACCGAGTCGGCTGCGATACCATCCGACTCCCCAACGGACTCCCGCCAGGACGACGCGATGAACCGAGTGTTGTACCCAGGTACCTTCGACCCCATTACCAAGGGCCATGGCGATCTGGTCGAACGCGCCTCGCGCCTGTTCGACCATGTGATCATTGCCGTCGCCGCCAGCCCGAAGAAAAACCCGCTGTTCCCGCTGGAGCAACGTGTGGAGCTGGCCCGTGAGGTCACCAAGCACCTGCCGAACGTGGAAGTGGTCGGCTTCTCGACACTGCTGGCGCATTTCGCCAAGGAAAAGAACGCCAATGTGTTCCTGCGCGGCCTGCGTGCGGTCTCGGATTTCGAATACGAGTTCCAGCTGGCCAACATGAACCGCCAGTTGGCCCCGGACGTCGAGAGTCTCTTCCTGACGCCATCGGAGCGTTACTCCTTCATCTCGTCGACCCTGGTGCGGGAAATTGCGGCCTTGGGCGGCGATATCACCAAGTTCGTCCACCCGGCCGTGGCCGACGCGCTGACCCTGCGCTTCAAGAAGTAACCCGCCGACGCTGCGACTCGCTCGCAGCACAGCGCAGTCCATCGCCCCCGCGTGCACTGCGCTCGCCAATGCGGCACAATTGCGCTCATACGTTTTTCAAATGCCCGGGCTCAACGCCCCGGCCGGAGCTTGCATGTCCCTGATCATCACCGACGACTGCATCAATTGCGACGTCTGCGAACCCGAGTGCCCGAACGCCGCCATTTCCCAGGGCGAAGAGATCTATGTCATTGACCCGAACCTGTGCACCCAGTGCGTCGGGCACTATGACGAGCCTCAATGCCAGCAGGTCTGCCCGGTGGATTGCATCCCGCTGGACGAGGCTCATCCGGAGACTGAGGAACAGTTGATGGCGAAATATCGCAAAATTACCGGCAAGGAGTGAATCGGTAATCTGTAGCGCCTTTACTGGCCTCATCGCGAGCAAGCTCGCTCCCACAGGGGATCTATGGGCATCGCAGCATCTGCGTACTGAGCAAATCCCTTGTGGGAGCGAGCTTGCTCGCGATAGCGCCATCAGCCACACCCAATACCTCACTCCTGCCGCTCAAACCCCTCCCCAACACACCCCAGGCACCGCACAAACGTCGCTTTCGCCGGGTCGACCACCAACGCCTTCCCCGCATCGCCAACCCCGCCACCCAGCGCCGTAAAGGGCAACGACACGACAAACGCCCCGGCACCGATCACGGTGGCGGCGAGCAGCAACGGACGAGCAATCAGCAAGTCGCCGAGCATGGCGTACGCGGGTGGATTCTGGATGGTGTAGCGCGGGTCACCGCTTTCGGTGTTCGCCAAGGCAGGCAAGCCGACACTCAGCGAGAGTGCCAGGAGGAAAGTTCGAAGCAGAGTCATGGGGCGATCCTTCGGCTGAAACAGTATGACTACTGACTATAGACCGTAAGACGAATCACCTCTGGCAGCGCGGACACCAGACGCTGGCGCGCTGGCCCAGGCGGATTTCCCGCAGCCCCGTGCCACAGATCTTGCACAACTCCCCACCCCGACCGTACACGAACAGTTCCTGCTGGAAATAACCGGGCTGGCCATCGCCGCCGATGAAGTCTCGCAGGGTGGTTCCACCGCGTTCGATGGCATGGGCAAGGATGCGCTTGATCTCGATCGCCAGTTTCAGATAGCGCGCCCGAGAAATGCTTCCGGCGGCGCGCCGTGGGTCGATTCCGGCGGCGAACAGCGCTTCGGTCGCATAGATATTGCCAACGCCCACCACGACCGCGTTGTCCATGATGAACGGCTTGACCGCCATCGACCGCCCACGGGAAAGCTGGAACAGCCGTTCGCCGTCGAACAGGTCAGTCAGCGGTTCCGGCCCGAGGCGAATCAGCAGTTCGTGATTGAGCGGGTCGAGGCTCCAGAGCATCGCCCCGAAGCGACGCGGGTCGGTGTAGCGCAAGGCCAGCCCGGACTCCAGTTCGATGTCGACATGTTCATGCTTGAGGGCGGGCATGCCGATCTCGACCAGCCGCAGATTGCCAGACATGCCCAGGTGGCTGATCAGCGTGCCAACCTCGGCATTGATCAACAGGTACTTGGCCCGCCGTTCCACCAGCACGATGCGTTGCCCCGAAAGACGCACATCGAGGTCTTCGGGAATCGGCCAGCGCAAGCGGCGGTCACGCACGACGACGCGGCTGACCCGTTGCCCTTCGAGGTGTGGCGCGATCCCGCGGCGGGTGGTTTCGACTTCCGGCAGTTCTGGCATAGGGCTCTCGAATCAAGCGAAAGCTGGCACTCAGCGAGAGGCCAGGTCGCGGATTTCCTGTTTCTGGGTCTCGAAGTCGTACTCCGGCAGACCGATGTAATCGAGCACCAGTGGCCCGACGCAATTCCACTCGTGATCCTCGGCCTGGTTGCCCAGCACGCGATGGGAGGCACAGATGTTCTCGGACATCTTCAGGATCGCCAACAGGTTTTTCAACTGACTGTTATTGCGCGAAGATTCGTCGCTGAAAATCGCCAGGGCGTTGTGGTGATTGGCGATGGCCTGGCTGACGTGGTCCGGCAGGCGCCAGGACTTGGAGGTGTAGTAACCGACCACCGCATGGTTGGTGTTGAACACGCGGTTTTCGGTGTCCACCACCCGGATCTCGGCGCTGGCATTGGCATAGGCCTCCTCCAGCACGCCCATGTAAGTGGGGAACTGCTTGAGCATCAGCGGCACGCCGCAGTCATGGAACAAACCCAGGGCATAGGCTTCGTCGCCGTTCTGCAGGCCGACGCGCTTGGCCAGGGTCAGGCAGGTCATGGCCACGTCCTGGGCGGTGTCCCAGAAGCGGTTCAAGGTGACGATGGCATCGTCGTGCAATTCTCCCTTGATCGACTGCGCGTTGATCAGGTTGATAATCGACCGGCTGCCCAGCAGGTTCACTGCGCGCTGGATCGAAGTGATCTTGTTGCTCAAGCCGTAGTACGGCGAATTGACGATCTTGAGCAAGGCACCCGAAAGGCCCGGGTCCTGGGAAATCAGCTTGGCAATGGTTTCCAGGTCCGGGTCGGGCATGTACTGCTCCATCTGCAAATCCACCATGATTTGCGGCTGGGGCGGCACACTGATGCCCTGCAGGGACTGTTGGATCTGTTCAGCGGAAAGTTCTTTGGACATGGGTACACACTCTGGGTAAGGCCGGGAGTCTAACCCCTAAATCTGGATCCGACACACCACCGGTAAATTGGCGGAACTTTCGTACAAGCCTGAGCTTCGGAATCTGTAGGACCAATGCCCAAGTCTTGTAATAAGGCTTAGGTCGGCAGCCAACCCATTCAGCTTTAGGAGATTTTCATGCCCGCTAATCTGAACACCAAGCGCGTCGCCATTCTGGTCACCGACGGTTTTGAACAGGCCGAACTGACCGGTCCCAAAGAGGCGCTGGAACAGGCCGGGGCCAAGGTCGACATCATTTCCGCCAGCGACGGCCAGGTCAAAGGCTGGAACCATGACAAGCCGGCCGACGACTTCAAGGTGGACCTGACTTTCAAGGCGACGAATGTCGATCAGTACGAAGCGGTGGTGCTGCCCGGCGGCGTGCAGAATTCCGACACCATCCGCATCGACCCCGACGCGCAGAACCTGGTCAAGGGCTTCGAGGCGGCTGGCAAACCTATCGCAGTGATTTGCCATGGCGGCTGGTTGCTGGTGTCCAGCGGCCTGGTCAAAGGCAAGACCATGACCAGCTACAAGACGCTCAAGGATGACCTGGTCAATGCCGGCGCGAACTGGGTCGACCAGGAAGTCGTCCGGGACGGCACCTGGATCAGCAGCCGCCAGCCGGATGATATTCCCGCGTTCAACCGTGAACTGATCAACTCCCTGTCGGCCTGAAGCCCTTGTGGCGAGGCGAGCAGCGCAGGCTCCCTCGCCACATGACCACCGCCGGCCCCGCAAGGGTTGCAACACGGTATACTCCCGCTCTTTTTTCCGGAGCGACGTCAATGTCCCTGCCCAGCCTGCGCCTCAAAGCCAACGCCGACCGTCGCCTGCGCGCCGGCCACCTGTGGGTCTACAGTAACGAAATCGATGTGGCCGCCACCCCGCTGCACGGCTTCAAGGCCGGCGACCAGGCGGTCCTCGAAGCCGCCGGCGGCAAGCCGCTGGGCATCGTTGCGATGAGCCCGAACAACCTGATCTGCGCACGTCTGCTGTCCCGCGACGTGAAGCTGGCGCTGGACAAATCCCTGTTGGTGCATCGCCTCAACGTGGCGTTGTCCCTGCGCGAGCGGCTGTTCGACAAGCCGTTCTATCGCCTGGTCTACGGTGATTCCGACCTGCTGCCGGGCCTGGTGGTCGACCGTTTCGGCGACATCCTGGTGGTGCAGATCGCCTCCGCCACCATGGAAGCCCACAAGGACGACGTGATCGCCGCCCTCACCCAGGTGCTCAAGCCTAGCGGCATCCTGTTCAAGAATGATTCCGCGGCACGCGACGCCGAAGGCCTGGAGCGCTACGTCGAGACCGTCTTCGGTCTCGTCCCGGAGTGGGTCGCCCTGGAAGAGAACGGCGTGAAATTCGAAGCGCCGGTCATGCAAGGCCAGAAAACCGGCTGGTTCTACGACCACCGCATGAACCGTGCGCGCCTGGCACCCTACGCCAAGGGCAAGCGCGTTCTGGACCTGTTCAGCTACATCGGCGGCTGGGGCGTGCAAGCCGCGGCGTTCGGTGCCAGTGAAGTATTCTGCGTCGACGCCTCGGCCTTCGCCCTCGACGGCGTCGAGCGCAACGCCGCGCTGAACGGCGTCGCCGAGAAGCTGACCTGCATTGAAGGTGACGTATTCGAAGCCTTGAAGGAACTCAAGGCCAGCGAAGAGCGTTTCGACGTGATCGTCGCCGACCCGCCGGCCTTCATCAAGCGCAAGAAAGACCTGAAGAACGGCGAAGGCGCCTACCGCCGCCTCAACGAACAGGCCATGCGCCTGCTCAGCAAGGACGGCATCCTGGTCAGTGCGTCATGCTCGATGCACCTGCCAGAAGACGATCTGCAGAACATCCTGCTGACCAGCGCCCGTCACCTGGACCGCAACATCCAACTGCTCGAACGCGGCGGCCAGGGCCCCGATCACCCGGTACACCCGGCGATCGCCGAGACGCGCTACATCAAGAGCATCACCTGCCGGTTGCTGCCTAATAGCTGAGGCCGGGCGGGGCCACAGCCGTAGCGCTGTGGCCCTCATCCATTAACAATCTGATCGCAGCCTTGGCTGCGATTTTTTTTGCGCCTTTGGAAAGTTTCGGGGATGAATATATATCGTAGGAAATTACCCACGATATTATTGGAACTTTCCTACGCGGAATTTATTTGCCAATTATCAATCAGCAACTATGATCAAATTGCCACAACACAAGTGACACCCTCTGCAAATACAACATCATAAAAAAAAGGAACCGCATCATGAAAACAGTCCATCTGGAAACCAATAAAATAGCAAACCTGGCGAGCCTGATCGTTTCAAAAAGCCGCTAAGTAAGTGACGTGTGGGGCTGAGGTGTGCCGGCAACCCAGCCCCATTCAAACTCCGAACCACAGCGGAGCCTATATTAATGCATATAAATCCTTATCTATTTATACTTGCGCACCCGCCACACCAGATTATTTGGAACTATGAACATCACACTCAACATGAACTTGATCTTAGTTATTCAACGCGCCTAGCTCAACTCATCAGCGACCCCACCCTATTCGACAATCTCAACCCCATTGATGTCGATTTTTTGAACGCAGAGATATTAACAACAGAACCCAGGAAGCCTATAGATTGGAAATGGGATCCACTGTCTAAGATATTCCATATCGGCACAAAAAATATTCCTTGCGAAGCTGTTCCTCAAGATGTGCATGAATGGGCAGCGATTTATCTTGAACATTGCAACGAGGTTCTCTCGTCGCCGGCACCTTCAGCCAAGACAAAACCGGACTTGGACAAGCTAATTTTCCTTGCGCCCTGCTCTTGGCCGGACCTGCTGGACGTTTCGCTGACGCAGACGCTTATTGGCCGCCGCACGTCTCGCTCATTCAGCGAAGAATCCATTTCGCTTAAGCAGGTCAGCACCCTGCTTTATCTGACCCTGGGTTATCTGAGCGAACGTCATTTCGTTCAGGGCGCTGCCCAACCCGAAGCCTTAGGCGCGCGACGCAGCAGCCCTTCTGGGGGAGGCCTGAATGCCTGCGAAGGCTACCTTTACGTTCGCAACGTCGGGGGGCTACAGAGCGGTGTCTACAGTTATTACCCGGATGAGCATGCCTTGGGCCTGATCGGGCCTCTACCAACTGAACCTTTGGGCCTGTTGTTAGGCGGACAACATTTCATCAATACGCTGCCATTCGGGCTATTCCTAACCTCCCGCTTCGACAAACTCTGGTGGAAGTACGAACACTCCCGCACCTATCGAATGGCCTTCATAGAGGCAGGGCACGTGTCGCAGGTTTTCCTGATGGTCGCGACTGGTTTAGGGCTCGATACGTGGCTGACTGGAGCGCTAACCGACTGCAAAGTGGAACAACTGCTGGGTCTTAAAGAAAGCCCCGAACAACCTTTATTTTTTGTCGGTTGCGGCCAAGGCGATGGGCAAGTGCACTGCGAAGTGTTGAGGATATTGGCCGATGACCAGGACATGGTCTCATGACTGGCTCAACCTTTACCCAAACGCCTTGCTACACCTTGGGCGACTGGAATAACAAGGCAACGGTGCGAGTGCGCAAGGACGACTACCGCCTTCCCGAGGATCTGGAGCAACAACTGTTGAGCAAAGGCTGGTTCCCACCAACTTTCATCTCCTATATTCAACACCCACTTATCCAGGCATCTGGACGTTCCGTCGCTCAACGTCTTGAGGCCAATCACTTGGTGTATTTTTTAGACTACACCACGCTGCTGGAGCACCGCATCGTCAATCGTTCTGTGGAGACTATCGCTCATGGCGAACTTGCCGTGACGATTCCGAACATGATGAAAACTGCCGCGCTGCAGCTCTATACCGACGAAGGCTATCACGCACTGTTCTCCCATGAAGTAGCGGAACAGGTCGCGGCCATATATGACATCGACGATCGCCAAACGCCGAGACGCATTGACCGGCTGTTAGACATGATTAACACCATCAGTCCGGCGGATCGCCCACTTGCGTGGTTCCTGATGGGATTCGTCTCGGAAACAATAATCGCCAAAGAACTACTAGCCATCACATGCGATAGCCTGGTTTCCACGGTGTACCAAATGCTCAGGAATCATCTCGAGGACGAGGCACGCCACAGTCGCTACTTTGGCGAGGTGTTCCAGTTTTTTTGGACAGCCCTGGCCCCGACACAACACGATCAGGCCGCAAGGATGCTGCTGGAGATCATCGAGCTTTATTTCGAGCCAGACGTGCCCTGGCTGATGCGCAGCCTCGCCAGCGTAGGCTTCGACGAGCAGTCATCCTTTCAGATCATCGCCGACTTCCTACAACCGGACGCCCACTCCCAACGCCTTCGCTCCGGTGCGGTATCAACGTTCGCGGCCATGAAGAAGGCGCGCTTCTTTGACAACGAACACAACCGGCAGCTTTTCTCCCAAGCGGGGCTTATCGATGGCTGACACCATAATCCTTCCACACGCCCGCAAAGCCGCTACCGTCGGCTTACTGCTGACGCTGACATTGCTCGGTGTTTTCCCGATTGATGTGGTGTTGCCCTCATTCCCTGCACTGTCCGAGCATTTTCAAAGTCCCTCATCCGATATTGCCCTGTCCGTTAGCCTGTTCGCGGTGGGCATCGCTCTTTCGCAACTGCTGATCGGCCCGCTTTCCGATGTCATGGGGCGGAAAAACCTGCTGCTGATCGGGATCGCCATTTCAGCGGTGGGAGCAACGGGTTGCGTGCTCGTCGACAGCTACTGGTCCTTTCTGTTCTTCCGTGTCATCCAGGCCTTGGGATGCGGTTGTTTCGTCCTGTCCCAAGCGCTGATCCAGGACCTGTTCACCGGCCAGGAACAGCAGCGGCTGCGAATTTTGCTGGTCACCTGCGGCGGTATTTTCATTTCCTTTTCGCCCCTGGCGGGCACTGCGCTGCAAAGCTGGATGGGTTGGCGAGGCAGTTTCCTGGTGTTCACTGCACTGTCGATTGGGGTGTTCGCAAGCGTCTGTCGTTTACTTGAGCACTCTCGGGTCGACAGTCATCCCAGGCGTTTCAACTTCGTCGCATCCTATCGAAAGGTCTTCGGTGACTTCAGCTTCCTGGCCTATTGGTTGATTTCGGCGCTGGCTTTTTCCTGCCATTTTTCATTCATCGTCATTTCACCGCTGATCCTGATAGACCAGTTGCACTTATCACCCGAGGCTTTTTCGCTGGTACTGCTCGGCTATGGGCTGGCCTACATTGGCGGCGGCCTCATCGCGACCATGCTGAGCAACCGGATCGACCCGCAGACGCAAATCATGACGGGGCTGGGCCTGATCCTCGCCGCTGGCCTTCTGATGCTGGGGCTCGCCAACCAGTTGGGCTTGTCGGTGACCACTCTGTTGCTACCCATGATCGTATGCACCGCCGGGACGACCATCGCCCGGGCGGCAGCCAACAACCAAGCCATGACGTTGTTTCCGGGACAGGCCGGCACGTCCGCCTCGGCCGGTAGCGTACTGGTGTTCATCGTCGGCGGGCTGACCAGTGCCGTGATCAGCCTCATCCCGCTGGACTTGCAAGTCGCCCTGGCCCTGTGTCTGGTGTTGCTCAGCCTGCTCGGGCTGACGCTCAATGCCTTGGTCCGGCAACGTGACGGGGGGCTGTTGCCCGACTGAACGCTGCCAGTCGTCATTCCAGGCGCGAGATTGGTCTCGATCGGCGCTTTGCGTCATTTCATCCTGACGCCAGCGGTGTAGAATCGCGACATTCATCGCCATTCATCCCCGGCGGGTTTATGAGCTCATGCTGAGGCGCGCAGCGATCCTGCAAAGTCATCAGCCACGTCCGGACTCACGGCCAACCCAGAGTGTTCCAGACGTCGACAGAAGCTCACTTCCCCATTGATACCTGATAAGTACCTGATTAGCCGCCCGGAGTGCTCCATGCCTGATTACCGTTCGAAAACATCCACCCATGGCCGCAACATGGCCGGCGCCCGTGCCCTGTGGCGCGCCACGGGGATGAAGGATGACGACTTCAAGAAGCCGATCATCGCCATTGCCAACTCCTTCACGCAATTCGTACCAGGCCATGTTCACCTCAAGGACCTGGGCCAACTGGTTGCACGGGAAATCGAACGCGCCGGCGGGGTTGCCAAGGAATTCAACACCATTGCCGTGGACGACGGCATCGCCATGGGTCACGACGGCATGCTGTATTCGCTGCCCAGCCGCGAGATCATCGCCGACTCGGTCGAATACATGGTCAATGCCCACTGCGCCGACGCCATCGTGTGCATTTCCAACTGCGACAAGATCACCCCCGGCATGCTCATGGCTGCCTTGCGCCTGAATATCCCGGTGATCTTCGTGTCCGGTGGCCCGATGGAGGCTGGCAAGACCAAGCTCGCCAGCCATGGCCTGGACCTGGTGGACGCCATGGTGATTGCCGCCGACTCCAGCGCATCCGACGAGAAAGTCGCCGAGTACGAGCGCAGCGCCTGCCCGACCTGCGGTTCCTGCTCCGGCATGTTCACCGCCAACTCGATGAACTGCCTGACCGAGGCCCTGGGCCTGGCGTTGCCGGGCAACGGTTCGACCCTGGCCACCCACAGCGACCGCGAACAGCTGTTCCTGCAGGCCGGCCGGACCATCGTCGAGCTGTGCAAGCGCTACTACGGCGAAAACGACGAGTCGGTGTTGCCGCGCAACGTCGCCAACTTCAAGGCGTTCGAGAACGCCATGACCCTCGACATCGCCATGGGCGGCTCGACCAACACTATCCTGCACCTGCTGGCCGCGGCCCAGGAAGCCGAGATCGATTTCGACCTGCGCGACATCGACCGCCTCTCCCGCCACGTGCCGCAACTGTGCAAGGTCGCGCCGAACATCCAGAAGTACCACATGGAAGACGTGCACCGCGCCGGGGGGATCTTCAGCATCCTCGGTTCGCTGGCCCGCGGCGGCTTGCTGCACACCGACCTGCCAACCGTACACAGCAGGACCATGGCCGAGGCCATCGCCAAGTGGGACATTACCCAGACCAGCGACGAAGCCGTGCATCACTTCTTCAAGGCCGGCCCGGCGGGCATCCCGACACAAACCGCGTTCAGCCAGTCGACCCGTTGGGAAACCCTGGACGACGACCGTGAGAACGGCTGCATCCGCAGCGTCGAGCACGCCTACTCCAAGGAAGGCGGCCTGGCCGTGCTGTACGGCAACATTGCCCTGGACGGCTGCGTGGTGAAGACCGCCGGCGTCGACGAGTCGATCCATGTGTTCGAAGGCAACGCGAAGATTTTCGAAAGCCAGGACAGCGCCGTGCGCGGGATTCTCGCCGACGAGGTGAAAGCCGGCGACATCGTGATTATTCGTTACGAAGGTCCGAAGGGCGGCCCGGGCATGCAGGAAATGCTCTACCCGACTTCCTACCTGAAATCCAAGGGGCTGGGCAAAGCCTGTGCGCTGCTGACCGACGGCCGTTTCTCCGGCGGCACGTCGGGCCTGTCCATCGGCCACGCTTCGCCGGAAGCAGCGGCTGGCGGTGCCATCGGCCTGGTGCGCGATGGCGACAAGGTGCTGATCGACATTCCGAACCGTTCGATCAATCTGTTGATCAGCGATGAGGAACTGGCTGCGCGCCGCGTCGAACAGGACAAAAAAGGCTGGAAGCCGGTGGAAGTGCGTCCGCGCAAAGTCACCACCGCCCTCAAGGCCTACGCCCTGCTCGCCACCAGTGCCGACAAGGGCGCGGTGCGCGACAAGGCGATGCTTGACGGGTTGTAAGCGCCCCGAGCCACGTAAAAATGCCCCGCCAAGTGCGGGGCATTTTTATTGGACCAGAGATGTCCCCTGTGGCGAGGGAGCCTGCTCCCGCTGGGCCGCGAAGCGGCCCCAAGATCCGCCAAATGCGGAGCATCAGAAACACCGCACCCGCCGGTTCACGACTGCTTCGCAGCCGAGCGGGAGCAAGCTCCCTCGCCACGGAAGCCGTAACTGATCCGGTTTACTGGATATCTTCCGGCTTGACGATCACCCAGTTCTTGTCCGCTGTCACGGGCAGTCCTTCCTTGGCCTGGGCGGCTGCGTGCTTGGCCATCATGCCGTTGATCTGGGTCATGTACTTATCCTTGCGATTGACCCACAAGTGGATGCCGCCCTTGGCCACGTCTACATCATGGAACAGCATGTAGCCGTCGCTGCTCGGCGTGTCACCAGCCACCAGCACCGGTTTTTTCCATTCGTCGATATAGGTCAGGATCGCCGCGTGCTTGCCGGCCATCCAGGTCGCCGGCGTCCACAGGTACGGTGTGTACTCCAGGCCCAGATTGGCCTTTTCGTCATATTTTCCGTTGGTGATTTGCTTGCGGGCGGTGGTCAGTTCGCCGGTCTTGCGGTCCTTGAGCAGCGTGGTTACGCCAATGACGTTCTGCGGCTTGAGGTTGTAGCCATACTTGGGGTCCGAGGCAACCATGCGCACCAGCTCTTCGGAGGCGGCGGTCATGACATAGACCTCGATGCCGTTCTCCATCAGCTTGTTGTACAGCTCGGCCTGGCCGGTGAATATCTTCGGTGGGTTGACGTTGTACTGGACCACTTTGTCGCCATCGTAATACGTGGTCGGTACCGGTTTGCCGGAAGCCATCAGCTCATCGACGTAGCCCTTCAGTTCCTTGAGGGTATAGCCGGAAAACACCTGGGCCACCCACGGGTAGCAGACCATGTCGTCCACTTCGCAGAGTCGATAGTAATAACTGAACAGGCTTTCCTTGTGGTCGGCGGTGTCCTTGAATGGCATCAGCTTCAAGGACGGGTCCAGGCTTTCCCGGGTGATAAGCCCCTTGTTCTCCATGAACGGCAGCAGCGACTCTTCGAGGTCGTAGCGATAGCTGGTGTTGTCCATGTCGAACACCGCGTAATTACCTTTGTTGGCGTTGGCCGCGATCATCGCTTCCAGCGCCTTGGCCTGTTCCGCGGGCCAATGCTTGAGGTCAGTGGCGAGCGCCTGGCCGGCGAGGCCCAGGCCTATAGCGACAGCGAGCAAGCGAGGTACGAGCTTCATCGACATTTACTCCCAGGTTGTAGGAGCTCGACGCTAACAAATGCCCGTGACAGATCCCGCCTGTGCGCGACCGCTTGCGTCTCGATAACGCCAGCGGCATACCCCTGGGCGTCAACGCCTTATTCCAAAAGCGACAGTAAACATTCTTTTTAAGTATTAATTCTTTAGATATCAGGCTGTTAGGCTTTCCGGCTCACAGTCGCGACGCTTGGCGGCTGGCAAAAGTCTTTCGGAGTTTTTCATGAATCTACCGCTGATCCTCAATCTGTTGGTGTTCATCGCCTTGCTGTACGGCTTGGCGCAAACCCGTCACAGCACTTGGAGCCTGGCCAAAAAAGTGCTGCTGGCGCTGGTCCTGGGCGTGGTGTTCGGTATCGCCCTGCACACGATCTACGGCGCAGGCGACCCGGTGCTCAAAGCCTCGATCGGCTGGTTCGACCTGGTGGGCAACGGCTACGTGCAGTTGCTGCAGATGATCGTGATCCCGCTGGTCTTTGCTTCGATCCTCAGCGCCGTGGCCCGCCTGCACAACGCCTCGTCCCTGGGCAAGATCAGCTTCCTGACCATCGGCACGCTGCTGTTCACTACCGCCATCGCCGCCCTGATCGGTATCGCTCTGACCAACCTGTTCGGCCTCACTGCCGAAGGCCTGGTGGCCGGAACCCAGGAGCAGGCACGGCTGCAAGTGATCCAGAGCGATTACGCCGGCAAGGTCGCCAACCTGAATATCCCGCAACTGCTGCTTTCGTTCATTCCGCAGAACCCCTTCGCCGACCTGGCCAGGGCCAAGCCGACGTCGATCATCAGCGTGGTGATCTTCGCGGCGTTCCTCGGTGTCGCGGCGTTGCAATTGCTCAAGGATGACGCAGAGAAAGGCCAGAAGGTGATCAACGCCATCGACACCCTGCAAAGCTGGGTGACGCGCCTGGTGCGCCTGGTGATGAAGCTGACCCCGTACGGCGTACTGGCGCTGATGACAAAAGTGGTGGCTGGCTCCAACCTGCAGGACATCATCAAGCTCGGCAGCTTCGTGGTGGTGTCGTACTTGGGGCTGGGGCTGATGTTCGTAGTCCACGGCCTGCTGGTGTCCGCTGCCGGGATCAATCCGTTGCGCTTCTTCCGCAAGATCTGGCCGGTGCTGACCTTCGCTTTCACCAGCCGCTCCAGCGCGGCGACCATCCCCCTGAGTATCGAAGCCCAGACCAGCCGCCTCGGCATTCCCCGGGCGATCGCCAGCTTCAGCGCATCGTTTGGCGCCACCATCGGCCAGAACGGTTGCGCCGGGCTCTATCCAGCGATGCTGGCGGTCATGGTCGCGCCTACGATAGGGATCAATCCGCTGGACCCTGTGTGGATCGCGACGCTGGTGGCCATTGTGACCTTGAGTTCGGCGGGCGTGGCCGGTGTCGGCGGTGGCGCAACGTTCGCCGCGTTGATCGTGCTGCCGGCCATGGGCTTGCCGGTCTCGCTGGTGGCGCTGCTGATTTCGGTCGAGCCGTTGATCGACATGGGCCGTACCGCGTTGAACGTCAGTGGCTCGATCACCGCCGGGGCGATTACCAGCCAGGTGATGCAGCAGACGGACAAGGCCTTGCTCGATGCCGAGGAGCATGGGGAGTTGGTGCACGCTTGATGAGCGCCGCCTGAGAAATAGCTATCGCGAGCAAGCTCGCTCCCACATGGATCAGCAGTGATCACAGAATTCGTGTACGCCAAAGATCCAATGTGGGAGCGAGCTTGCTCGCGATGCTGTTAGCGCTTCTCCCATACCTCAAAGCTGTACGCCGGCTTGTCCCCTTCAGCCGGGTTCAGCTGGTTCGACACAAGTTTCCACTGGCTCGAAGCAAACTCCGGAAACCACGCATCCCCTTCCGGGCTCAGCGCCACGCGGGTCAGGTACAACCGATCCGCCTGCTCCAGTGCCTGCGCGTAGAGCTGGGCGCCACCGATCAGCATCAGCTCGTCAACGCCCTGTTCCAGCGCCCAGGCTTCGGCCCGCTCCACTGCGGCCTCCAGCGAAGAAAAGACTTCCGCGCCTTCCAGCACCAGGCCCGGCTGGCGGCTGACGACAATGTTCAAGCGTCCCGGCAGCGGCCGACCGAGGGAGTCCCAGGTCTTGCGCCCCATGATGATCGGCTTGCCCAGGGTGGTGGCCTTGAAGTATTTGAAGTCCCCCGGCAAGTGCCAGGGCATGCTGTTGTCGATGCCGATCACACGGTTTTCACCGAGGGCTGCGATCAGGCTTAAGGGAAGAGTTTTTTTCATGACGGCGAGGATACCAGAGGCCCGGACCGGCGCCACAGCGGTTATGCTGATTGCTCATTCGAGCAACGGAAGCCCTCGTGACTGAACTGCAAAACCTCTGGTTGACCGAGACGATACGCCTGCGTGAAGAACATGCCGGCCCGCTCGAAGACCAGGAAGCCAATCGCCTGGCCCGCGCGGGCGGCGGCGATCTGTCCACGCGCATCCGTCATCGCGCCCACTGGCTGGCCGAGCGCGATGGCCTCGTCCAGGCCCTGCGCCACTGGCTGCAAGGCGCGCGGCTGGCGCTGGTCGCATTGGCCGTGCTCGCCGTGGCCAGCGGCGCCGGCCTGGGCTTTGCCGCCCTCGGCGATGGACGCGCGCCGGTCAACGTATTCTGGGCCCTGGGCAGCCTGTTGGGGCTGAACCTGATCCTGCTGGTCGGCTGGGCCCTGGGCCTGCTGTTCGCCGGTGAGCAAGGCGCCACGCTCGGCCGCCTGTGGCTGTGGCTCAGCGAAAAACTCGCCCGCGACGCCAAGGCCGCGCAACTCGCGCCGGCGCTGCTGCTATTGCTGCAACGGCACAAGCTCAACCGCTGGGCCCTCGGCGTGCTGGTCAATGGCTTGTGGTTGCTGGCGATGCTCAGCGCGCTGGTCATCGTTTTGTTGCTGATGGCGACCCGGCGCTATGGCTTCGTATGGGAAACCACCATTCTCGGTGGCGAGACCTTCGTCGCCATGACTCAGGCCCTCGGTGCGTTGCCCGCCCTGCTGGGCTTCAGCGTGCCGAGCGTCGAGATGATCCGCGCCAGCGGCGACGCCGCGCTGGACATCGAAAGCGCCCGCCAGGCCTGGGCCGCCTGGTTGGTGGGCGTGCTGCTGATCTACGGCGTGCTGCCGCGCCTGGGCCTGGCGCTGTTGTGCCTGTGGCGTTGGCGCCGTGGCCGCGCCAGCCTGCGCCTGGACTTGAACCTGCCCGGCTACGCTCAGTTGCGTGAGCGATTGATGCCAAGCAGCGAACGCCTGGGCGTCAATGACGCCGCGCCCGCACAATTGCATCAAGTCGAAAGCGCCGTGGGCGCCATGGAAAGCGACGGCGCGCTGCTGGTGGCGATCGAGCTGGATGAACGTCCCTGGCCGCCGAAGCTGCCGGGCACCGTGAAAAGCGCGGGCATCCTCGACAGCCGCGAATCGCGCCACAAATTGCTTGAACAACTTTCGCGCTTCCCGCCCGCGCGCCTGGCGATTGCCTGCGATCCCCGGCGCTCGCCAGACCGTGGCAGCCTGGCATTGATCGCCGAACTGGCTCGCAGCGCCAGCGCCACCCGCGTCTGGCTGTTGCAGGCACCGCCCGGCGGAGCACTGGATGCCGAGCGCCTGGGTGACTGGCACAGCGCGTTGCAGCAGCTGCAATTGCCGTTCGCCGACTGCGCGCCGTTGAACTGGCTGGAGACGGGCCATGACTGAATCCATCAAGCCATTGAAGCTCGCCGTGGTCGGGCACACCAACGTCGGCAAGACCTCCCTGCTGCGTACCCTGACCCGGGATGTCGGCTTCGGCGAAGTCTCCCACCGCCCGAGCACCACCCGTCACGTCGAAGGCGCGCGCCTGTCGGTGGACGGCGAGGCGCTGCTGGAGTTGTACGACACGCCTGGGCTGGAAGACGCCATCGCCCTGCTCGATTATCTCGAACGCCTCGAGCGTCCCGGTGAACGCCTGGATGGCCCGGCACGCCTGGCCCGCTTCCTCGAAGGCAGCGAGGCGCGACAACGCTTCGAGCAAGAAGCCAAGGTGCTGCGGCAGTTGCTCGCCAGCGACGCCGGGCTTTATGTGATCGATGCCCGCGAACCGGTGTTGGCCAAGTACCGCGATGAACTGGAAGTCCTCGCCAGTTGCGGCAAACCGCTGCTGCCGGTGCTCAATTTCGTCAGCAGCGCCCAGCACCGTGAAGCCGACTGGCGCGAAGCCCTGGCGCGGCTGGGCCTGCATGCGCTGGTCCGTTTCGACAGCGTCGCCCCGCCCGAGGACGGCGAGCGACGTCTGTATGAAAGCCTGGCGTTGCTGCTGGAAAGCGCTCGCGGGCAATTGGAGCGGCTGATCGCGGACCAACAGGCCCAGCGTCTGGCACGCCAGCAGAGCGCCAGACGGCTGATTGCCGAATTGCTGATCGATTGCGCCGCTTGCCGGCGCAGCGTCGCCAGCGATGCCGAACTGGAACGCCAGGCCATCAGCGAACTGCGCAACGCGGTGCGTCAGCGCGAACAGCGTTGTGTCGAGGCCCTGCTCAAGCTCTACGCTTTCCGCCCTCAGGATGCAGCGGCCAGCGATCTTCCCTTGCTGGATGGCCGCTGGGGTGATGACCTGTTCAACCCCGACACACTCAAGCAATTGGGCGTACGGGTCGGTGGCGGCATTGCGGCCGGGGCGGCGGCCGGAGCCGGTGTCGACCTGCTGGTGGGTGGCCTGACCCTGGGCGCCGCCGCCCTCGCCGGGGCGATTGCCGGCGGCGCGCTGCAAACGGTCCGCAACTATGGCGACCGGTTGATTGGCAAGCTCAAGGGCCAACGGGAACTGAGCGTCGATGACAACGTGCTGCGCCTGTTGGCCCTGCGCCAACGGCAACTGCTGCAAGCCATCGACCAGCGTGGCCATGCGGCGATAGAGAGCATCCATATCGCCACGCCCCAGGACAAGACCTGGCGCGAAGGCAAGCTGCCTGAAGCACTGGGCAAGGCCAGGGCGTATCCGCAGTGGTCGTCGTTGAATCCCCAGCCACGACTGAGCCAGGCAGAACGACAGGAACAGATCGAGCTGTTGGCTGAACAACTCTAGACACCAAAACTCCCGTGGCAAGCATCCCCCCCGTGGCGAGGGAGCTTGCTCCCGCTGGGCTGCGCAGCAGCCCCAAAACCAGACACTGCGGTAGGTCAGGCTAAATCAATGGGGCCACTGCGTGGCCCAGCGGGAGCAAGCTCCCTCGCCACAAGAGCGACCGCGCACGCGTCTACAGCTCGCTCAGCGCTTCAAGGGCCAACGCCGCTTCCGCCAGCTCCAGTTCACTGAACACCCGAACCCCATTGCGCTTGAGCAATGCCGCCGTCACCCCTTCACCCCGAACCTTGACCCCGCTGAACGTGCCGTCATACGTCAGCAGGTTGCCACACGAGGGGCTGTTTGCCTTGAGCACGGCGATGCGGATGCCGTGCTCGCGCGCCAACGCCAGCGCTTGGTACGCACCGGATAGAAACTGCGCGCTCACATCCTCGCCCTCGGTGGTGATCACCGCCGCGTTGCCATCGAGCACTCGCGCGCCCTGGCCGCCTGGAATCTCCGCCGCCGGCCGGGGCGTGGGCAGGCCGCCGGCGACTTCCGGGCACAGCGGTACGACCCGACCTTCGTCGAGCCAATGCTGGAGCAAGTCGAACGGCCCGCTGGCGCCACCGTCGTAGCGCACGCGATGGCCGAGCAGGCAGCGGCTGACCAGGATCTTTTGCATGTTCAGAACAACTCGTTGCCACGGCGCCGGAACCAACCGGTCAAGGACAGCCGATCACGCGTGGCCGGCAGGACCTCATGGGGTATATCCCCCGACAGAAACACCACCAGGCAGCCGCCCGTGGGCACCACGTCATGCTCCACGCCTTCATCCAGGTACATACGCAACTGGCCGCCGTGCTCGGGCAGCCAGGCGTCATTGAGGTAGAGCACCGCCGAGACCATGCGCCGGTCATCATCGCGAAAGCGATCGACGTGCTTGAGGTAGAACGCGCCCGGCGGGTACAGGGCGAAATGACTTTCAAAATCCTCCAGGCCCAGGAACAGCCCCCGGTTCAAGGCCTCGCGGAGGCTGTCCATCAGCCCCAGGTAACGATCACAGGCCTCGACCTGGCCGGGCTCGATCCACTGGATGCGATCGCCACGAACCCCTTCGCGAATTTCCGAAAACGGCCCGCGCCCCACGGCGGCTGGAGCCAGTTCGCCTTCGGCGGCGCGCTGGCGACATTCGGCCGCCAGCGCGCGGGTGAGCGCATCCGGCAGGAAGATGTTCTGCTGCGACCAGCCGCGCTCGGCCAGGTCATCGACGATACGTAACAGCAACGGATGATCAGAAGGTATTCGCATGGCGCGCATAGTATTCCTGTGCCTGCAAAACCGACAGCGCCGCGCAGCGGGTTGGCTGCGCCTGTCAGCACCGTCGTACGAACTTGATACGAATTCTCGACAAGACCCCGCCCCCCACGGAGAATAGTCGGCTGCTGACAGGAGTCCCTATGCGCCGTTTGCTTTTCTCACTGTTGATGTTCTGCGTATTGCCCGCCTGGGCAGACAGCTATGACCAGTTGTACAAGGTCGCCGGCTGGCCGGAACAGCGGGCGCATTTCAATGACGCCTTGAGCGCCGCGCAGCAGCGCTACCAGAGCAGCTTGCCGCCGGCGGTCTTCCAGGCGCTGGTGAACAACAGCAACCAGCGTTTCGCGCCCCAGGCCATGGACCAGCGGGCCGAGGCGCAACTGCGCAGCAATCTTGCCGACCCGAACCCGGCCCTGGCTTTTTTCCAGTCGCCACTGGGCCGCAAAGTCGTCGCCGCCGAACTGCTCGCCACCCGCCGCGACCAATTGGCGAAGAACGCCAAGGGCCTGCCGAAGATGCAAGCCAGCGACAATCGCCTGCTGATCATCGGCCACCTGGCCCAGGCCCTGCCTGCCCGCGAAGCCGGCGCCGAAGTCAGCCTGGCGATTGCCGGCGTGGCGGCCGACAGCTTGAGCTCGATGATTCCCGGCCTGCTCGGCGGCGGCCAGGCCCAGGGCATGCTGAACGGCCAGCGCCAGCGCCTGATGGATCAGATCGGCGCGGACCTGAACAACACGTTGCTGTACGTCTACCGCGACCTGACGGATACCGAACTGGAAGAATTCGCCACGTTTGCCGAGTCGGCCGAGGGCCAGGCTTATTATCAGGCGGCATTGGCGGCGATCCGGGCGGGGTTGGCGGTGGGGCAGAATCTGGGGCAGTAATCTTCAGCGCCTGTTGCATCGTCTTCGCGAGCAGGCTCGCTCCCACACTGGTCCCCCAGCACACCCAATACCCTGTGGGAGCGAGCCTGCTCGCGAATGCAATAGCCCGGTCACCGCCGAATCCGGCCCATCCGCTTGCTCAAAAACCCAAACATCTCCTGCCGTATCGCCAACGTCTCGTTCGCCAGGTGATGCCGCCCCTCGGGCAACATCAAGACCTGCGGCCGATCGAACTTGCCGCGCAACACTTGCAGGTTATGCCGCCAATCCACGGTCATGTCCGCCTGCCCCTGCACGATCAGAGGTTGCCGCGAGCTGCTCGGCGCCGCCTCGATACGCCGGATCCACTGCGCCAGCGCCCCGACCCACGCAGTGGGCAGGCGCAGCGGTTGCAACGGATCGGCCTGCAGGAACGGCAGGAAACCCGGGTCGCTGGAGTTCTCGCTGAAGCGCCGGGCGATGCCGCTCACAAAAGGTTTGAGCAAGTAATAACTGAGGCGCGACCAGCCCCAGGCCCGTGGCCGAACCAAGGGCGACAACAGGATGACCTGGCCCTGGGCCGGGCTGTCCGCGCCGTGGTGCAGCACATGGTCCACCACGATCGCGCCGCCGGTACTCTGGCCGCACAGGTGCCAGGGTTGCGGCAGGTCCAGGGTCTCGGCTTCGGCCAGCAAGCCGCGCAAGGTCGCCTGGTATTCGGCGAAATCGCCTATGCTGGCGCGCTCGCCACTGGACAGGCCGTGGCCCGGCAAGTCGCAGCTGATCACCACCCATTGCTGATCCAGCGCCCACTCGACCAAATGCCGGTACAGCCCCATATGGTCGTAATAGCCGTGAAAGAGGAACAGCGTCCCCACGGCTTTTTCCGGCCACCAGACCTGGCCGACCAGTTCATACCCGGCAATGTCGAAACGTCCCAGGCCCCTGCGCAGGGTGCGCGCCGGAAAGTCCAGCCCATAGAATTGCTGGTAGGCCTGCGCTTGCGCAGACAGCGGTTGCCACTGCGCCAGGGGTTGCAGGCTGGCGCGCAGGTGATCGGGGTCGAAGGAGGCGGGCATCAATATTCCAGGCAAATGCGCATCGCGCGAAAACAGGCGTTATACGCCTGCGATATTCATCTGTCGCGCCAGCCATGGCAAGCTACGCGGCTTCAGAGGATCGACTCCATGCGCCCGTCCCACCGCACGACCTTGCTTGCCAGCCTCCTCGCCCTGACGTGCGCCCTCATCCTGTGGTTCGCCTACGACTGGTTCCAGGGGCGTTTCCTCCGGGCGTTCAGTCAACACACGGCGGTGTTTTCCGGAGACCCGTTGCGCCTGCCCGCCGACCTCGCCGGTCCGGGCGCAATCCGCCTGGTGCACTTCTGGGATCCGGCCTGCCCATGCAACGTTGGCAATCAGCAGCACCTCTCCGAGCTGATCGACAAATATGCGCCGCAAGGCGTCGAGTTCTACGCCGTACAAAAGACTGGCAGCCAAGGCCACTTGCCCAGCACTTTGAGCAATCTCAAGCCCCTGACGACGTTACCAGGCTCGGCACAGATTCCCGCCAGCCCCGCCGTGGCGATCTGGGACCGCAGCGGCAAGCTGGCGTACTTCGGGCCTTACAGCGAAGGCTTGACTTGCAACTCGAGCAACAGCTTTATCGAGCCAATACTCGAAGCACTCAATATTGACCGGGAAGTTAATGCGACTCATACGTTGGCGGTCGGCTGTTATTGCCCATGGTCGAACTCAAACTAATCCAACCCAACTACGATGCGTATTGTTTAAACGTCTGTAGGCGCCTTACAAAATCAGAGCTATTGCTCTTTTCTAGAGTACTTGCTCAAACAGCGATCTGGCGCTGAACCGTTTGTCGGATCCAATTTTTCGAAAAGCCTCCGACATCCCCCGATTTTCGCTCCAGACGCCAACCAGGCCGGTCGCGCAGGGGGTTTCGGGGCGTTCTGGCTGCCGAGCTGAATCGTTTAACAACCGTCGGCGCTACGTGAACTTTTCTTTAATCGCTTCTCTAACCCTCGTACAGAAGATGTTGATTTTCTCTGCGATTGCGCGGCGGCGCTATATATCGAGGAAGTTGGATACGCCTTTTCATCGTTTTACTTGTCGACCCTCCTAAACCAAACAAAAAATGGAATCGTCAGTGATGCAAAAGTTGTTATGCGCTGCACTTTCCACTCCCACGAAAGAGGATGCTCTCAATCTTGAGGCGTTTGCCCAGTGCGTCGCCCCGCTAGGGGTCGATGTGCTGTTGCGCGGCGAGACCGGCACTGGCAAGGACACGCTGGCGGAAAAAATCCACCGCATGTCCGGCCGCTCCGGCAAGTTCGTCGCCATCAATTGCGCCGCCATTCCCGAGTCCCTTGCGGAGAGCCAACTCTTCGGAGCCAATACCGGCGCGTTTACCGGTGCCAGCCAGAATCGCGCGGGCTTCGTCGAAGCCGCGCACAACGGCACGCTGTATCTGGATGAGATCGACAGCATGCCGTTAGGGCTGCAAGCCAAGCTGCTGCGTGTCCTGGAGTCGAGGACTGTGCAGCGGCTGGGCTCGACTCAGAACATCCAGGTGGACATGCGGGTGATTGCCTCGGCCCAAAGCCCGTTGGCGGAAATGGTCGAGCGTGGCGAGTTTCGTCGGGACCTTTATTTCCGCTTGAACATCATCAGCCTCAAGCTGCCACCGTTGCGCAGCCGCAAGGAACGCATCGTGCCGCTGTTCCAATCCCTGGTACGCCGGGAAGCCCAGGCACTCGACCAGCCCTACGTCGCGCCTTCGCCAGCGCTGTTGCGCCAGTTGCTCGGCTACGCCTGGCCTGGGAACATCCGCGAGTTGCAATCGGCCGCCAAGCGCTACGTGCTCGGCTTGCCGGCACTGCCCCGCGCCGAGCAGCTGGAGCACAACAGCTCGACCCTCAAGCTCAAAGAGCACCTGCAGCAGTTCGAAAAGATCCTCATCGAGGACTGCATGCGTCGTCACCATCACTGCATCGATAAAGTCATCGCCGAGTTGGGCATCGCCCGCCGCACGCTTTATTACCGGATGAAATGCCTGCAAATATCGACGAGCTGAGTGGATTGGTGGAACCGTTTTCGCAGCGGTCGCCACTTATTCGTCGAGACGTTCACGATCGTCTCGCCATTCCACAATCCGGAGATACGACTATGAGTTTTGGTGGAGCTTCTCTCGCCGCCTCCACGGCAGCCATGCAACAGATGGACGCCACGTCGGCGGCGATGACGACCATGAAATCCCAATTCGACCAGAAAAAACTGGTTGCCGACACCATGAACGCAATCGCGGCAGGGTCGATGGACACCGCGACCAAGGCCATCACCGCCATGGGGGAGGCATCCAAGAACATACGCTTCTGACCCTCTCGCTCCAGCCCCGCTCCGGCGGGGAATCCCATGCGCGTCGAGGGAGAAACCCGATGCAGATCCATTCGCCAGACAACCTTCGTAGCACCAGAGATTTGCTCGGTGACGACCCGACACTGCGCCAGGCCTCGCCTGCGAACGGCCTGGCGGATCGGGTCGTCGAGCACCTGGCGCTGCACGGTGCGAGCGATCGGCTGCGCGAGTCGCTCGTCCAATGGAGCAGCGAACACGGCTCGACTGGCGGGCAGCCCCGGTCAGGTTTATCCACCCCGCAGGACAGATTGGCCGCCGAGACCCAGGCCCCTCTGCATCTGGTGCTCGAAGATATTCTCGAGGAGATCAACGGAGGTACCGGATCCACCCTTGATGTCGACAGCGACGATGCCTATTCCAACGAAGATCTGTTCAACGACCTGGCGCAGATGCTCGCCCACCGCCGGCAGCCCATCGGCGATAACGACGTCGACAGCCAGAGCGATTTCGGCAACGCCAACAACCCGTTCTGCGGTGCGCTGTTCGGCGCTTGGGAGCTGGAAGGAGACCGCGCCACGCGGCGCGACCGCTACGACACCAGCCTGTCGTTGTTGCTCAAGATCATCGCGGTGCTGGGCCGAAGGAAACTGCTGACCCTGCTGGACATCGACGAAGAGCAAGGCCAGGCGCGTTATGAACAGGACGATCTGGACCTGCTGCTCGAGGTCGCGGCATTCATGGACCAGCACCCGTCGCGATACCCGCCACCGGCGAGCTTCGACGGGCAAAACTGGACATGGACCGAACGGATTGCCTGTGGCGCATGGCTGGAGGCTCAAGAGACACGGCTGTTCCAGCTCGCCCTGGAAGAACTGGACCTCGCTCTCGCCCGCCTGTCCGGCCAGCAGCCGCCTATGCAACGGCGCGGTCGACGCAGCCGGGAAGAAATCGAGTTTCATCTGAGCGTGACGGGTAGCGCTCGCAACGTCTTGAGGCTGATGTACGCCTGAAGGCCCACCTTGTAATCGGAGATATGCCATGACCGTACAAGCCATCGACACCACCAGCGTGGTTTCCACCGCAACCAAACCTGGCGCCAATGCGCGGGCGAGTGCCGAGACCAGCGATGTCAGCTGGTTCAACGCGCAAATGCGCGAAAAAGCCCCCGCACCCGACAGTGAAAACAATGTCGCGGCGAGGATCATCGATTCGTTGTCCAGCCGCTCCGGCGAATTGCAACGGCTGGACGATCGCGCCAACCGGGACATGCTCAAGGCCATCCGCACCGCCGATCCCCAGGACATGTTGCAGTCCAACCGGTCGCTGTCTTCCTTTCACTTGGAAAGCCTGATGACCGCAAAGATCGTCAGCAAGGGCTCCCAGGCGATAGAGAAGCTCACCAATCTCCAGTAAGGGAAAGCCGGTCATGTTCATGCGCGCATTCTCACCCTTAGTGCTGTGCCTGCTACTCGCCGGATGCGACGAGAGGACAGCGCTGCACAGCCATCTTTCCGAGCAGGATGCCAATGAAGTGATCGCGGAACTGGCGGACAAGAACGTCGAGGCCAGCAAGCAGGTCGATAAGGACGGGCTGACCGTGCTGGTCGAGCCAGCGGACATGAACAGCGCGGTACAGGTTCTCGAAGCCGCTGGGCTGCCGCGTCGATCGCGCTCCAGCCTGGGGGAGATCTTCCGCAAGGAAGGCGTGATTTCCACACCGATGGAAGAACGTGCCCGCTACCTCTACGCGCTGTCTCAGGAGCTCGAATCGACACTGTCGCAAATCGATGGCGTGGTGCTCGCCCGGGTGCATGTGGTGCTGCCGGAACGGGTCGCTCCCGGCGAGCCGGTCCAGCCCGCGTCGGCCTCGGTGTTTATCAAGCACACCAGTGCGCTGGATCCTGACAGCATCACGCCGAGAGTGCGCAACCTGGTCGCCAGCGGGATTCCCGGCATGGCTGACGCGGCCCAGAACCCGGCCAAGCTGTCGGTGGTCTTCGTTCCCGCGGCGGCTTATCAGGAACGGCGCAAGATGGCGTATTTCGGGCCGTTCCTCATGCAGGCCGACGACATCGGCTATTGGCGGGGAGTAACCCTGGCGGCCGGCCTCACCTTGCTCGCCCTCCTGCTGGGCGCCTCGTACGGCCTCTACCGGTTGTGGCGCAACGGCGTACTGGTGCTGCCACGATTCTTCGAGCGCAAGGGCGCAACGCCAGCGGGTGCGCAAAACGGCACGGCGCCTTCACTGTTCGCGGTGAAGAACCCGGGCGCCAAGCCTGACAGCAAGGGGACCGCTGCATGAACGCGGCGCTTGAATGGGCTCGCTGGTGGAGCCTGGCGTGGCGCGAAGCAGACCGTGACTGGTACCCAGCGGTCCTCGGCCTGCTGACCGGACCACAAATCGATGCCTTGGCCCGCGGGCATCACGCCGCTTTGGCCCGCGGTTTCGGCATGACGCCGTGCACACCGCCACAGCCCGACCCGGCGGTGTTGTCACTCTGTTGCGGCACGCCCCGAACCTTGGCCCTGGCCTGCCAATTGGTGGCGAACACCTGCTCGCCGTTGACGACGATGGACATGCTTTCGCCGCAGGACCGGGCGTGGTGCGGGCGCACCGCCAAGGCGTTGCGCCCCGGACATTGGCTCGAACCCGGCCACGACCCGCTTGCACTGCTGCGCGCCTGGCTGGGGGAGCGGACCTGGGAGCGCACTCGCCTGGCCTTCCCGCGCAGCAGGATCATTGCCCTCGAAACGCAGCCCACCCCACGGCCACCTTCCGCCAAGCTCAACACGCTCTGGCAGTCCGCGTGCTGGAAAGCCGAGCAAAGCCTGGCGCCAGCGCCCCCCCAAACGGAGATGCACGATGCTCGCTCGGCGCTCGCTTGACCTACGTCCCGGTGGCCAGGGCCTGTTGCAACCCTGTATTCCTCGCGAAACCCTGGTGGACTGTGGCCGAGCACAGGCCGTTCTCGAACAGGCCCAGGCCCACGCCACGCAGCTGATCCAGGGTGCCGCCGAAGAGGCGGGCGCCGCAGTGCTCCAGGCACAGGCGCAGTTCTGGGAAACAGCCGAAACCGTGCTCGCCACCTGGGAAGCCGAGCGCCAGGCCATGTGGGAACGGATCGAGACCAGCGCCGCGCAGTTGGTCAACGAGGCGTTGGGAACGCTGTTGAGCGAAGTCCCGGATCAGGCCCGCATCGATGCACTCGTTCGTCAGCTTGCCTCACGCCAGCATGATTCGGTCAGTGCGACTCTTCGTTGTCATCCCGACGACTTGACGAAGCTGAGCCAAAGTCTGGGCTCATCTGGCGAACGTCCCTGGACGCCGGTGGCGGATCCCAGCATGGAGGCGCATCAGCTGAAGCTGGAAACACCAGGCGGCACGTTCCTGCTCGATTGGGCCACGGCTGTTGAAGCGTTGCGCCTGCCAGAACCGCAGCGGTAGCCCAAACGACCCAGAACCCGTGGCGAGGGAGCTTGCTCCCGCTGCCCTGCGCAGCAGGGCTAAAATTTTATTCAGGCAGACCGCATCGGCCGGTTTTGCGACTGCTGCGCAGCCGAGCGGGAGCAAGCTCCCTCGCCACGGGGGATTCGGATGTCTGACGAATCCATCATCGCGCCTCCTGATCTTTTGCTCACTTTTCGCGGAACCGTCATCGGCGTAATCACCACTCATCCGGTGAATACGCTTACCTCGGAGTAACCGCCATGTCTTCTACCGATGCCATCCAGCGCCGTCTCGATACCTATTTCCAACGCGCCAGCGACAACGTCAACAACGCTGCAATGAACGCCGCCGAGAGCCAGTCACTCGACGATATGCACTCGTTCGTGACCAGCATGAACGGCATGTCGGTCGCGGTGAACGCGGCCACTCAACAGACCACCGCCCACCACAACCTCGCCAAGGCGATCATCGATGCAATGCCATGAGCTGCGCACACAGCTCGCTCGCTGGAAAGCCGACGTCGACGGCGCGGAACATTTCGCCATCGTCATCGATGATGGCGAAGCGATCTTCAAGAAGCTGGATGACGGCCTGCTGGTATCGGTCGAGTTGAATTTCCCGCCGGGCAACGAAGGGTCCCTGGAAGACCTTCTGCGGCTGGCGCAGCCAAGCCTCTCGCGATTCCCCGGTGCGTTGGCCCTTTCGCCCCAGGACGAGCGTTTATGGCTACTGGCGCAACTGGCGACAGACGCGCACATCGACGACCTGGTCGAAGTGCTCGAAGCGCTGCTCAACCAGCGGGACACCTGGCAATCGATTCTCCATAAAGAACAACGTGCCGTGGCGCGACGCCCCTCGCACTTTCACTCGCTCGGAACAGGAATCCGCCATGCCTAACAGGTGGCTTGCACCGTACCGCTCGATGGCCGCCGGCCAGGTACACTTTCGCCGGTCCATCGTCCGTCGCTGGACCAAGACATCGCTGCTTGCACTGGCATTGGCCGGCGCGCTGGGCGCGGGCATGCCGGTCGAAGCGGCGGTACCGACCGACTGGAAAAACACGCCCTACGCCTACGATGCCCAGAACACGCCCCTGCCCAAGGTACTTGGCGACTTTGCCAATACTTTCGGGGTGCAACTGGTGCTCGATGGCACCGTGAAAGGCAGCGTCGATGGCCGGATGCGCGCCGAAAGCCCCCAGGCATTCCTCGACCGGCTCGGTCTGGAAAATCGTTTCCAGTGGTTCATGTACGGCAATACCTTGTACGTCAGCCCTTTGCAAAACCAGGACTCCACGCGCCTGGAAGTGTCCGCCGATGCCGCGCCGGACATCAAGCAAGCCCTGACCGACATCGGCCTGCTGGACCCGCGTTTCGGTTGGGGTGAGTTACCCGACGAAGGCGTAGTGCTGGTCTCCGGCCCGGAACGCTACGTGCGCCTGGTGGCGCAGTTTGCCGAGGCGCGCAAGACACCTGAAGAGAAGCAGGAGGTGATCAGCTTCCCGCTGCGCTATGCCACCGCCGCCGACCGGAGCATCAAGTACCGCGGCGATACGCTGGTGATTCCCGGGGTTGCCAGCATCCTCAAAGGGCTGCTGGAAAGTCGCAGTGCGGTGTCCGGTGGAATGCAGGCGACCTCGCCCCAGGCCTCGTTCCAGAACATGCAGGCCCAGCAGTCCATGACGATGGGCAATATCGAGCAGTTGGCATTGAGCGGCATGGGCCGCCCGAACACCAACCGCGTGCAAGGCCCGGAAAGCGCTGGCAAGGGCGGCCGCGGTCGGATCCGCGTCGAAGCCGACGTGCGCAACAACGCAGTGCTCATCTACGACTCGCCCAAGCGTCGGGAGATCTACACGCCGCTGATCCGTGACGTGGACGTGCCACGCAAACTGGTAGAAATCGATGCGATCATTCTCGACATCGACCGCACCCAACTGGCCGAGCTGGCGTCGAACTGGAACGTCGAGAGCGGCGATCTGATCGGCGGCGCCTCGATGATTCGCCCAGGCGCCAGCTCGACGGTATTCATCCAGGACTACGGCGACTTTTCCGCGCAACTGCGAGCACTGGAAGGTCGCGGCCTGGCCTCGGTCGTGGCGAATCCATCAGTATTGACCCTGGAAAACCAGCCGGCGGTCATCGACTTCAGCCGGACCGAGTACATCTCCGCCATTGGCGAACGGGTGGCCACCGTCGAGCCCATCACGGCCGGCACCAGCCTGCAGGTCGTGCCCCACACCATCGAGACCGGCGGCCGCAACCAGATCCAGATGTTCCTGGACATCGAAGACGGCAAGATCGAGCCCTCGGAGGTCGGTCAGCAGACGCCCAGCGTTCGGCGAGGAGTGGTCAGTACGCAGGCGGTGATGGGGGAAAGCCGATCACTGGTGGTGGGTGGTTTTCATACCGAGGAAACCGGCGACAACCTCGAACGGGTGCCATGGCTCGGACGCATCCCGCTGATCGGACCGCTGCTGTTTTCCTCGACCACCCGCGAGACCAGCCGCCGTGAACGCGTATTCATCCTGACGCCCCGTCTGATTGGCGACCAGGTCGACCCGGCCCGCTACATCTCCGAGCTCGATCGTGAACAGGTGGACAGCGCAATGGCACGCCTGGAAGAGCGGCGCAACGGCACTCGCCCCATCGGTCGCATCGAGATCAGCGACGTGCTCGCCCAATTGGCCGATGGCAATATTCCGCCGACGTTCAAGCAAGCCGCCTCGATTCCTTACTCGGCCGACACGCTGTGCGCGTTGCAACCGGGGCTATCGCTGGACGCCGGGCGCGCCCAGTGGTTTGCCGGCCCGGACTATGGCATCGCCGTGGGCGTGGTGCGCAACGATGGCGACCGACGGTTGCGCTTCGACGAGGCCAGTTGCAGCACCCGCTGGACCATGGCCACCTCCGCCTGGCCGAAGGTGTGGCTCGAGCCCGGTGAGGAAACCGAAGTGTTCGTCGTCATGAGACAACCCAAGCGCACACCAGGTGGCGGGCGCTCTTCCCTCTTGCAAACCAGTGCGAGGATCACGCCATGAGTCGCACCCCGATGCTGCTCGTCTTGTTGCTGTGCCTGCCGGTTTTCGCCGGCTGCGCAAACCGTTGGGGCTGCCAGGGCGATGCCTGTAGCCGCGCCGAACCCGACAACGGCCGCTTGGTGATCTGGTGGTCGCCGGGTATGCGCGGCGGCCTGGGCTCCCCCGAACATCCGCTCGACCACTCGGTCGTTCCACTGGAGAACTGAAACGGTATGTCTTTTTCGGTACACAGCGTAAGCACCCGCCAGGCCTTTCAGAAAAACATCATCGCCGGCATCGCGACGTATTGGGAAATAGCCCCAGGCATCGAGTTCTGCCTGCGACGCGAGCCCCACAGCTTGGGGCTCGCGTTACAGATACAAAGCCAGGCGATAGGCGTGAGCCAGGTGCGACGGGCGCTCGAACGACGCTTTGCCCACCCGAGTGACTACGCGCAACTGTTCCTGTTTCTCGATCCGCAGCGCGCGCTGGTGGTCTGGCAGGCGCTGCCCGAATCACCGATCTCGTCGCAGATGCTCGACGAGATCCAGTCCCGGCAATTGTCGTTGCTGGGCCTGGAAGACCTTGACGATTATTCGGTTACTTACTGAAGGCCCGTGGCCGAGGGAGGCTTTGCATGACCACCACACCGCTCGCCCAGCGCTTGATCTCAGCCCTCGCGGAACACCTGCATGCGCAGCTGCAACTGGAGGGCGGCGTCTGCGCACTGTATGACGCAAGCAACCGGGAAGCCGTGATTATCGAGCTGCCCGACCACGGCGACGTGGCCATCCTCCATTGCGCGATCGATGTGCCAGCCCATGCACCTGGCCTGCACAAGCGCCTGTTGGAGCTCAACTTTCGACTGGATCTGCTCGGCGGCAGTTGGCTGGCCCTGGACGAAAAGGGCAGCGTTCGCTTGTGTGCCCATTGCCCGTTGTCGATGCTCGATGAGGCGCAGTTCTGCCATTGGATCGTCGGTTTCATCGGCCAGGTCGGCGAGGTGCGCGCACGCTTGATGCCGTCCGCTACGCCTGGTTGCCCACGCCCGGCCTCGCTCAACGCAAGTCGCACACGACTCGGCTAGACAACAAAAAACCGTGGCGAGGGAGCTTGCTCCCGCTTGAGGGCGAAGCCCTCACAAAAGGTCTGCTGCGCAGCCCATCGGGAGCAAGCTCCCCTCGCCACGGGTACAGCGTTTTTCCAAGTCATTGCGAGCCTTACCGAAGTTTCATCGCCTCACCTCCCTCCTGCATGACTCTCCTCGCAGTGTCCATGAAGCCCTTGGTGACTTCCGTCACCGTGTCGCTCATCAACTTGGCCATGTCGGCCGAGCTCTTGACGATCATCATTTCGCTCTGACGCTCCTCCATTCGCATCTGCATATCGAACTGCTTTTCCATCAACTGTTTTTGACGGGTTTCCATCTCACTCATGAACGAGTCGGGCGTGCGAGGCGGCGCGGTGGAACCGGGGCTTTGGGTGTCATCCAGCGGTCGATCGTCAGACGGCGTAGCCGTGCGCTCGGCACCCCGTGTCCGGGTCCGGCCGCGCTGGTGAACCGCAGGGGGCGACGAAGACGAGCGACCCCGCCCATGCAGGCTTTGAGTGCCGGTACGCTGCTGGGCGTCGCGAGGCTGCTGGCTCAACGAGGGCGAGCGCGACGAGTGCAAGCCGTCGACGCCATGCAGGGCACCCGTGCCCCTTACGGAATTGGCCAGTGAATTGGGTTCAGGCATAGGGAATCTCCACGAGTCGGTGTGTGCGGTGGGACTACCGGCAAGCCGGCTTCGCCCGGGCGATCCCGGGCTCACTACCTGAGTGGCACCCCGGTGCGCACCGGTTCCATCGACCTCAGCGCAGGTTCAGCTCCGGGATTTCGATCACCTCGCCCTTGGCCTCGTCATCCAGCTCGCGCAAGACCCGATAAATGTGCGCAACCGCCTGAAGCGTTTCCCGCGGGATATATCCGCCTACGTCTTCCTTGTAGATCGTTCGCGCCAGCCAGATGCATTGAATGACCGGGATACGCGCCGCCTTGGCTCGCTCGATCAGGGCACGCGCATCCGCATCGACGCCCTTGGTAATGAGCTGCGGCAACGGCGTCTCCTCCGGTCGATAGAGCAGCGCGACGGCGAAGTGCGTCGGGTTGACCACCAACACATCGGCCTCTTCCACCGGCTTGGTTTCCTTGCTGGCGGGTTGGCCGACCAACTGCCGGGCCAGGCTGCGTCGATGCATCTTGACGTGGGGATCGCCCTCCATTTCCTTGAATTCCTTACGCACCTCTTCTTCGCTCATACGCAGGCGCTTGGCGAAGAAATATTTCTGCAGGCCAAAATCGAGAATCGCCAGCACCAACAACACGCCCAGACAGATGTGCATGATGTGCCGGAACAGGCTGGCGAGCCCGCGCCAATAGCCATGCAGGTCACCGTTGACCAGGCTGATCAACGACCCGAGGGCAGGCATAGTCACTAGGTAAAGCACGCTGGCGATGAACACTGCCTTGACCAGCCCCATGAACAGCTGGATCAGCGCCTGGGCGGAAAACATCTGCTGGGCCTGGTTCAACGGGTTCAAACGGTTCGGATCGGGGTGAAGGGCTTCGGGCGCGAACAGGAAGCCGAACTGTACCCAACCGGCGATCAGGCGCGTGGCGATTGCCAACCCGACGGTCATCAAGGTGAAACTGAGCAACACGCCACCGGCATGGGCTAGGGTTTCCTCGAAGGCGCGCACGAAGTCGCCATCCAGACGATGCAACGGGAACAAAACCATTTCACCCAGCGCCTGCATGCTGTTGTCAGCCTGGGTCAATGCCACTTCGGTGACTGCCGTGAGTACCAACAGGCTGCTCAGGTCCTGGCTCTGGCCGACCTGGCCTTTTTTGCGGGCGTCACGGATTTTCTTCGGTGTCGCGCGCTTGGTCTTCTCCCCGCTGTCTTCACTCATGAACAAGCCCTTCCTTCAAGGCGCCTGCAACAGCAGGTGGAGCAGGTTGCGGATTTCCCCGTAACGGCCGAGACGGCCGGTCATCGCGTCCCATAACGTGGGCAGGTAGAACAGCAGGAAGCCCAGCCCGACCAGGCTTTTCGCCGGCATGGCGAGGACAAAGACCTGCAATTGCGGGCTATACAGGCTGAGCAAGGCCAAGGCGAACTCCACCAGCAACAGCAAGCCGATGAAGGGCGCCGCATAAAGCATCATGTGCATGAACATTTCGGCAAGCAGCCCGAGGAACACCCCGAAACCATCCGCGCCGGGCAACGGAAACCAGACCGTGGGCGACCAGACCAGATAGCTGTCCCAGATCACCTGGGTCAGCGTGCCGATGCCCAGGGTGGCGACTAGCAACAGGATCGTCATCTCCTTGAACAGGTGGCCCAACGGCGTCGTATCCGTGCCGAGTGCCGGGTTCAACTGGCCGCCGATGAGCGCACCGCGCTGGTTATCGAGCAAGGCCCCCACCGATTCGTACAGCCAGAACGGCATGGCCAGCAGCACCCCGAGCAGCAGGCCCAGCACCACCTCCTTGAACATCAACCCAGCCAGGGTCAGCCAACTGACCTGGGCATCAATCAGGGCCTGGCGGATGCCCGGCGCCGGCAACATGCCCAGGGCGAACACCACGGCATGGCGCGGCAGGCCTCGCAAATGCTGGAAGCAGAACACCGGGACCAGGTAAGCCACCGGATAGATACGCGCCATGCCAAGGGCGATCGACAGCAGCAAGTCCAAATAGGGAAGGAAGGCCTGGGTCGTCATCAGGTGCTGGCCATCAGTTCAAAAGCCCGACGCAACAGGCCCAGCAGCTCGGCGCCAATCCAGCGACCGGTGACCAGCAAGGTCAGCCCGACGGCCACCAGCTTGATGCCGAAGGGCAAGGTCTGGTCCTGAATCTGCATCAAGGCCTGCACCAGGGAAGTCAGCACGCCGACGATCACCGCGACAATCAAGGGCGGCGCGGACAGCAGGACCACCAGCAACATGCCTTCCTTGAACAACGTCATCGCGTCCATCGCATGCCCTCAGAGGTAGGAGTAGAACAGGCTGTCGAGCAATTGCGTCCAGCCTTGCACGAGGACGAACACCAGCAGCTTGAGCGGCAACGAAATGGTCATCGGCGCGACCATCTGCATACCGAGCGCCAGCAGCAGGTTGGACACGATCAGGTCGATGACAATGAACGGGATGTAAATCAGGAAGCCCATCTGGAAGCCCGCCTCGAGCTCCGACAACATGAAGGCCGGGATCAGCAGCATCAGGTCGTCGCGACTGGCTTGCTCGGCGCGCTCCTTGGGCCACATGCGCTGGGTGTTTTCCAGCAGGTGGGTGAGGATGTCCGGGTTGGTATTGCGCGACATGAAGGCTTGCAGCGGTTTTACCGCGTTCAAGGCAGAACCCTGCAACGCCTCGGTATTGCTGAAATCCAGTGGCCGCTCCTTCAGCTCCTCGGCGATGTCGTGGCCGACCGGCGCCATGATGAACAACGTCGCCGCCAGCGCAATGGCATACAGCGCCATGTTCGGCGGCACCTGCTGCACGCCGATGGCGTTGCGGGTAATCGTCAACACGATGGCGATCTTCAGGAAGGCGCTGCAAATGATCAGCAACAAGGGAACCAATGAGATCCCGCCGATGAACAGCGCCAGCAGAAACGGGTCGACCCCCTGGAAGCTCATCCAGCCACATCCACGCGAGTGATCTGCAGACCGAGCCGGCCATCAACTTCTACCAGTTCGCCGTGGGCCAAGGCCCGTTCGCCATGGAACAACGCCGCCGCGCCCGGCGCCACGCCCTGGACCTGGAGCACCGAGCCGGGTGCAAGGTCGCGCAACTCGCCCAGGGTCAGGCTCAAGTGGCCGCAACGTATCGTCAGCGCCAATGGCAGGTCGTCGAAACGCTCGCGGATGGCGGTAGGATCTGCAACCGGCGCCTGCGTGGCATCGGAGTCGACGGGGTAAGGCGCTGGTTGCTCGTCGACTTCAGGTGCCTGAACGTCGGGTTCGTAGCGAGTGGTGTCGTCCCAGTCGGGCGTCAGGATGTCGGTGTCGGCGGTGGTGCTCATAGCGGTTTCCTCCAGAGCGAGCAAGGTCAGGCGCAACGGCGCGGCGCGGTCGTACACCCGCACCCGCGCACATTGCCGGCCCAGGCGAATGATTCCCTGGCCGGATGGATCGAACAGGGCGGACTCCGGAACCAGCACGTCACCGGGGCGCAGCGCGGCCACGTGCCTGGCGGCCAACGTCAGGTGCCCCAATGGCAGCGGAACATCCAGCGCAAGGTCATCGCCCCAGGGCACATTCCGACGTTGCCAGGGCGCTGCGCCAAGCACCCCCAGCAGGGTCGTCCCGGCGATTTCCAGATGGCTCGTGGCACGGGCCGCGCCTGTTTTCACCTCGATCCGGCAGGCGATGCCCTCGACGACGTGACCGGCCAGCGGTCTCATAAAACCGAATGCCTGCCGCAAGGACTCGCTCAGGGTTTGCTGGAACAGCGCCCAGAACCAGGCGTCATCCGCGCAAGGCTCGGCGGGCAGGACCACTGGGCACTCGCCGAACAGGCTGAGTACCGGACCGGGCTCGTCGAGGGCCAGGGCACCTTGCGCACACTCCAGCACAAACGACGTAGCTCTCGCCGCGCCGCTGGCCGGGGTCAGTTCCACCACGCCCGCTTCGCCCGCCACCTCGAACGGCAGACTGACGCCAGCCCCCAAGCGCTGCCGGGCGGCGGCGTCATCGCTGCACATCGATCGCAGCGCCAATGCACGTACGCTCATGTCGCACTCGCCTCCTCTGCGGATGCCACGCGCACCGTCACCGGCTGGCCCAGGCTCTGACCCAACGCCTCTTCCAGGCGCCCGGACCGACTCGATAACCGCGCACGTACTTCTTCGGTTTCGCCACTCAGGCCAATGTCCCAGCCAGAGGTCCCGGCGAGACGCTGCGCAGAGACCCTGATCCGTCCCAGGTGGGGAAGGTGCAGCAGCAGGTCCAATTGCTGGTCGAGCGTGGCCCGCAGACGTGGCGACAGCTGATCGACAAAGGCGTCCACTTCGCCGCTCTCCAGACCCACCCACCCTGACAGGGAGCCGGCGCCGGCGGTGTCGTCCTCGCAACTGCCCCGAGGTGCGTCGACCCATTGGCGAAACCAGTAGCCGTCGCTGCGCCCGGCGATCACTTCGGGGTCGCGTTCGGAAGCGGGCGCAGGCTCGCGGGCCGCCGGACGGGTGGCCCGACTCACCTGGACAGGCGCGTACTCATGCGCACGCGGCGCGTGGCGAGCGGATGCAAGCGGCGGTCCACCGCGTACGGTGCGTTCATTCATCATCGGGAACCTCCACCAGGTATTCCATCATGGCGCCGAGCTTTTCCAGGTCACGCCTGCGCCCTTGCAATCGCTGCTGCGCGGCTTCGGTATGGCGTGCCTGCTGCGCCTGTTCCTCGTCCAGCGCCTGCAAGGCCCGCGCTTGCTCCGCCAGCTCGCCGATCAAGCGCCGCTCCTCGGTGCTCCAGGCATTGAGTTCGCAAATGCTCAGCGCACGGCCACGGTGCTCGCCGTAGAGGGCCTCGCGCTGAGCCGCCTGCTGCTCACAGGCTGCCTGCCAGCGCGCCCGCGCGGCGGCGAACGCGGCCTGGCGCTCGCGCAAAAGCTCGCGCTGCTGGCGCCAGGCCCGTTCGGCTTGCGCCTCGCGATGCCGGCGCACCGGCGCCAGGGCGTCCAGATCAGCCCGGGACATAGGCGGTCAATTGCTGGAGGTGGGCCAATGTCGACGTGAACGTCTCCGGCTCGCGCAAGTCCTGGCGCAGGAATGCGTCCAGGGCGCTGCGGGACTCCACCGCCAGGTCGGTCAAGGGGTCGGCGCCGGCCTGATATTCCCCCAGGCGCAGCATCAGCTCGATCTGCTCGTAGGCCGACAGCAACCGCCGCAGATTGATGCCCGCTCGAAGGTGCTCGGCCTCGGCGACATTGGCCAGGGTGCGCGAAAGGCTGGCCAACACGTCGATCGCCGGGTAATGACCGCGCTCGGCGAGTTTGCGCGACAGCACGATGTGACCATCAAGCAGCGAACGCACTTCATCCGCCACCGGATCGTTCATCGAATCCTGTTCGATGAGCACCGTATAAAGCGCGGTGATCGCCCCCTCATTGCTCAACCCGGCCCGCTCGACCAGACGCGGCAGCAGGCTGTAGACCGAAGGAGGCAAGCCGCCGCGCCCCAGCGGTTCGCCGGCGGCGAGGCCGATTTCCCGTTGGGCCCGGGCGAACCGGGTCAGCGAGTCGATGAGCAGCAGGACGCGCTGGCCGCGGGCGCGAAAACCCTCGGCCAAGGCCGTGGCGGTGAATGCCGCGCGGGCCCGTTCCATGCTGGACCGGTCGGAGGTGGCGCACACCAGGACTGCACGAGCGCGCAATTCATCATCCAGTTCATGGTCGAGAAATTCGCGCAACTCGCGCCCACGCTCACCGATCAAGCCGAAGACAATGACATCGCAGTCAACGTTGCGGGCGATCTCCGCCAACAATGTGGTCTTGCCGCAGCCGGCGCCCGCGAACAACCCGACACGCTGGCCTTCGCCAAGTGTCAGCGGGCCATCGATGGCCCGTACGCCGGTCATCAAGGGCTGTCGAATGCGCGGTCGCGCGGTCGGCGCAGGCGCCTCGCCAATCACTTGCGAGGCCTGCAGCACCTGCGCGCCGGCGAAAGCGCCCACGCCACCGTCCAACAGGGGCCGACCGAAGCCGTCCAACACTTGCCCAAGCAATTGCGGGCCGACAGTCACCCGATGGGGCATGCCCAGCGGCTCCACGACAGCGCCGACCCGCACGCCCTCCAGGCCACCCAAGGCGCTGAGCAAGGCATCGTGACGGTCGAAGCCGACGATTTCGGCGAGCAACGGCTCGCGCGCGTCACGTTCGACCTGGCAGAGGTCTCCGATCTGCGCTCCCGGCAGCCGGCATTGCAACAAGATGCCGCTGACCCGCTGTACCTGTCCGCGCACCATGACCGGCGAGAACCGACGCAGATGCGCCCGTTGTCCGGCCTCCCAGCTCTCCAGCCGTGCAATGGCCGCCTGCGTCATCACCAGGTGACCTCGTAGCGTTGCTCACCTTCGAAGGTGACCTTGCCGGCATCGATCGCGGTCAGGCGCAGCCCATCGATCTGGTCGCCCAGAAACAACCGGCGGCCGTCGGACGTGACGACGTGGCCATGTTTGCCGCCGACGATCTGAGCGATCTGAAACGGCAGTTGACTCAGCCGCTCCCTGACGTTGGTCGTGATCGCGACCGACGTATCGTAGCGGGCATGGAAACGCTCGATCAGCCGTTCGACCATCGCCAGGCGTTGACGCGGCAACTCACCCACCAGGGCCAGTCGGCCGTCCTGGACCTCGGTCTGCACATGGGCATCCAGGTCACGCTCCTGAAGCATGCGATCGAGCTCCAGGTGGACCGCCTCGACAGTGTCCAGGGCCACCTTGGCCGGCTTGAGCTGTTGCACCGCGCCGGGCGCCACAGTCGGTGCCGGCTGGCTGGTGAAGGCCAAGGCGCTGGAGGCAACGGTAATCACCGCGGCAGCGATGCCCAGGCGCTTGGTCCAGGAAGGCCGCGCCGCGGCCCTTTGCGGTTCGCGCTCTACCGCCAGGTGCGCCGCATCATCTAGGGCTGCTTCTTCAGGCCAGGGCTGATCCGCCGGGGCCAGGCACAACCAGACGCCAGCGATAGAAAAAGGCGCATTGCTTTGCAACGCCCCGGCGGGAATCCAGGGCTGGCCTTGTGCATCACAGACCTTCCCCTCCAGCGAGTCCAGCAGCCATTGGCCCTGAACCTGCCTGAGGGCCACGTGATGTGCGCAGATACCTGGATCGTATAACGCCAGGTCGGCGTCTTCCGCCGCTCCCACTACCCATTGCTCGCCCACCAGCGGCAACGCCGCACCTCGGTGCAGACCACTCAATACACGCAGCTCGAACATGGCCAACTCCTCAAGGCGCGACGGGTGTGCGCCCACAATCAGGTTGAACGACGGGGCACGGGTAGCCCTCGTCCACTGTCACAGCCAGGCCATCGAACGCGCCTGGATTTACATCGTTACCCGTGGCAGCACTGCCCACGCGCCGAGGGGAAAAAACCCTCATGCGGCGTCCTCGATCCGCAGTTGTTCCTGCTCGAGATCGAAGCGCCCCAGCACGGTGACCTGGGCATTGCTGTGCAACTCGCTGAAGGCAAGTACGGGTACGTGATTGAACTCGTCACGCAGCAAGTCACGCAGCGGCGCGCGCAAGTCCTGGGCGACCAACAGCACCGCCACGCGTTTGGCCCGCAACGGGAAGCCTTCGCGCAGCTGCAAGACCAAGGCGCGGGTATGTACGCTTTCCAAGGCAAAGAAGGTTTCCGTCTGGGTCTGGCGCAGCGCGTCGCGCAGCAGCCCTTCGGTTTCCGGCGTCAGCAGCCAGACGTGCAAGCCGTCTTCATCACGGTACTGGTGATAGATCTGCGACTTCAGGGCGATGCGGGCGTAGTCGGTGAGCGCACCGACATCGCGCTCGTGCTGCCCATGCTCGATCAACGACTCGGCGATCAATCGCACCGCCCGCAGCGGCACGCCTTCGCCTGCCAAGCGTTGCAGCACGGCGGCGAAACGGGCCAAGGGCATGGTCCGCTGCAGCTCCTGCACCAGCTCTGGCTGTCCGGCTTCGAGCCAGCTGAGAATCGACTTGCTTTCCTGCAGGCCGAGGAACTGCGGGCCGGTGGCAAACATGGCCCGGCTCATGCGTTCCACCAGCAGCTCCCCCGCCGGCACCGCTTCCACGCGCTCGTCCGCCAGCAGCGGGTCGTCGGGGGCCAGCCAAAGCCATTGATGCTCGTCACGCACTTCGCTGCCGACCCGGGCATCCTGCGGCTCGAATGGCAGCGGCCCGCGCGCCACCGCCACGCGGTCACCGAAAGTTGCCCGCAACATCGGTACTTCGTGCACGCAGAACCGGAACTCGTCGTCTTCCAGCTGCGTGCTGTATTCGATCTCGAAGGGCGGCAAGGTCAGGCCAAAACCTGCGACCAGCGCGTTGCGCTTTTTGCGGATCGACTGGATAACGTCCTTGGCGGCCGGGTTGCCTTCCATCGCCTTGGAAAATTGCAAGAGATAGGCCCGGGTCGGGTCGAAGCTGCGCAGGTCCTCGGCGCCATTGTGTTCCGGGGTGACGACCGTTTCAGACTGCTCCGCCTGGCGGGCCTGTTTTGCCCGGCCATGCAACTGGATGATGCCCGCCGTGCCGGTGATCAAGGCGATCACGATGAACACCAGCGTCGGCATGCCGGGCAACGCGGCGAAGCCGAGCATTCCCACCGAAGCGATGACCCAGGCCTTGGGCTCGGCGGTCAACTGCTTGGCGATTTCCTTGCCTACGCTGCTGCCGGCTGGCTGTCCTTCCGGCGAGACGCGGGTGATGATCATGCCGGCGGTCAGGGAAATCAGCAGGGCCGGAATTTGCGCGATCAGACCGTCGCCAATGGTCAGCACGGCGTACAAGTGCATCGAGTCGGACGCGCTCATGTCATGCTGGACCATGCCGACCGAGAAGCCACCGATGAGGTTGATCACCACGATCACCAGGCCTGCGATGGCGTCGCCCTTGACGAACTTCATCGCCCCGTCCATCGCCCCGAACAGTTGGCTTTCCTTGTTCAGTTCCTCGCGGCGGCGGCGGGCTTCGCTGACATCGATGAGGTTCGCCCGCAAGTCGCTGTCGATGGACATCTGTTTGCCAGGCAGCGCGTCCAGCGTGAACCGCGCCGCCACTTCGGCGACCCGCTCGGAGCCCTTGGTGATCACCAGGAAGTTGACCACCGTCAGGATCAGGAAGATGACCAGCCCGACCGCAAGGTTGCCCCCCACCACGAAATTGCCGAACGCCTGGACGATATGACCCGCGTCGCCCTGGAGGAGAATCAAGCGCGTGGTCGCCACCGACAGCGCCAGCCGGAACAAAGTGGTCAGCAACAGCACCGCCGGGAACGAGGAAAACGCCAACGGACGCGGCAGGTACAGCGAGAGCACGATCAGCAGGCAAGAGATGCAGATGTTGATGGCGATCAGCGCATCGACCACCGCCGTCGGCAACGGCAGGATCAGCATGAACACGATGCCGAGCACCACGAACGCGCCGGCCACCTCGATACGTTGCACCGCCGCCTGGGCGACTTTGTTCAGCATGGCGATCATGGACGCGCTCCAATAACCGGTTCGGCGGTTTGTCCACGGGTCTCGCCACGGGAACGCTCATCGAGCAGCACGAGCAGATTCTTCAGCGCGCTCTGGCGGCTTTTGGCATCGCGCCAGAGCGCCAGCGGCAAACGCTTGAGCAAGGGGTACAAGCCGTTCAAGGAGACCAGTTGGTCGCGCTCTTGATCGCCGCCCAATTCACGGCCGATGCGACGCACCTCTGCCGAAGACAGGCCGCTGCTGACAAACCCCAGCATGCGCTGGAGCAACAGCACGGCCGTGAGCTGGCTGGCCGGGCAACTGTAGGCCAGTTGCTCGAGCAAACGGCGACAGCTTTGCAGCACGCTGCTCAGTTGCGTCGAGGCAGCGAGGCCGATCAGCAACGTACGCAACAGAGCGGTAGGCCGCGAAGGGGCATGGGCGGCGATGTCATCAGCCAGCGCGCGGCGCATCATGTCGAGCCCCGAGACGAATGCCGCTTCGCCGAACAGGCCAAGCAACGCCTGCATCATGGTGGGCAAGGATTGCTTGAGCACCACGGTGTCGTAATAGAGGCGCCGTACCGCCTGGCGCAGTTCCGGATCGCCACCGGAGGCCCGCAGGGCCTCGGCGATGTTCATGCCGGCCTGGATCTGCGCGCCATAACGCTCGCGCAACAGTTGCAGATAGTCGCGGGCACGCTTGGCTTCGACGAGACGACCCTGCGTCTCGGCGTCCAGCAGTGCCTGCTTCAGGATCAGGTCGGTGCGGGCCGGATCTCCGCCAGTCGATTGCACCAGTTCTTCAAGTACCGGCTGGCCACCGAGCAAGACGCCGGCCTGGGCAGCCATGGCCCCCAGGCTCTGCTTGCCTGGGTGGCCGAGTTGGTCGTACCACTCTTCCAGTTGTTCACGGGTCTCGACCCGCACCTGGCCCACCTCGCTGCGGGCATTACGGATGCGGCGCTGGTTCAGCGCCTTGGTATTGCGTTCCACATGATGGCTGAAGGTCATGCCGACCTCCTCCATCGAACTGGACTGCGTGGCCTGCGACGACTCGACAGGCCTGCCAACGCCCGCGACAGCCGAAACGGCCTGGGCGAGATTGGCGGCAATGTGCGCATTTGTCGGGGCTTCTACTTTCATGATGGCCGGGAGCGTGGTTTCGGACGCTCAGTGGGTGGCGGTGATCCACCATTCGGTTCCATCGCCATCACGGGCTTTTCTAAAGCGAACGACCGAGTCGTCCGCGGGCCGTTTCCCGAAGAGCCGGTCGGTGCAATTTCATGCAGTGGACGTCTGGAAAGCCGTGCACGGCCTTGCACAAATAGAGCACTTGCACTAATAAAAAACCATTAAATTTCAACTAGATAAGCGTTAAATCCGGCTTGGCACAGGTCCTGCTGAAGGGGAAAAGTCGACACACCCGTCGACACCAGGGAACCCATTCAGAGGGATTTATTGATGAACAGCCTGAACCTCATGCTTCCCCCGCAAACCTCACCGACACGTCCGAGTGCGCCCGGTGTCAGCTTCGGCGAGGAGCGTAAGCTGCGTCTGTTTGTGCAAAAGCGTGTACTCAATCAAGACGACGCCGACGACATCATCCAACTCACGTATCTGGAAGCCTGGCGCAACCAGGAAAAATTCAAGGGGTTGGCCAAGCCGGACACCTGGCTATGCGGCATCGCCTTGAACCTGATACGCAATCACTTCCGCCGTTTCTATGCGCAACCGCCACTGAGCACGTTCGACGAAAGCGATTTTCACGAATCCAGCGACGACATCGACCTGAGTGAATTGTGCGACAACCGGCGGCTGCTGGACCGCACGCTGCTGGCGATGGACGCCCTGCCCAAGGACATGCGCGACACCTTGTGGACCGCCGTGGACACCGAGAGCAGCTACCGCGATGCCGCCGAACGGCTGGGCGTGCCCATCGGCACCGTGCGCTCACGATTGTTTCGGGCCCGTGAACAACTCAAGAAAAGCGTCTATGGAGAAACCCGGCCATGACCCGTAATCGTTTGAACAGCCGAGCCGACCTGCCACGTGGCGTACGTCGCTATACGCCCGATGACCTGCCGGTGATGACGGATATCTTCAACGAAAGCGCTCTGGGGGGAACCAGTTCCCCGGTACTCAGAGCGTTTTCCCTGAAGGAAATGACGTTCTTCGTCGATTGTTTCGTCAAGGAAGGTGACCCGATCTACGTGCTCGAGCGCGGCGGCGAGGTGGTCGCCTGGTTGATCGTCAACCGCTTCTGCTGGGGTGCCCAGGCCTGCCGGTTGACCGGCGAAGTATCGATCTATGTGCGCAACGACCACATTGGCAGCGGCGTCGGCATTCGCCTCGGCCAGGCCGCCGTGGTGTTGGCCAGACGTTATGGTTTCGAGACGCTGGTGGCCTGGATCATCGAGCACAACGAGGCGAGCAAGCGGGGCGTGCAAGGATTGGGAGCGACGCTATGGGGACGTTTTCCGGGTATCGCCCGATTCGCTGACAAACGTGCGGATGTGGTGCTCTATGGATTGGACCTGATGCCTATCGACACCACACCCGTCAGCGCTTCAGTGCCTGCGAAGACAAGGGAGGCCAGCCTGGCCTGAATCAACGGCTCGTCCGGCAAGAGGCCGGGCGAGCCGTTGCCATTTTTTGCACTGGCAACCGTTGATCTCGTGGCGATGACTTACCCGCAAACCCACTTGGCCACCGGGTCAATCCACCGACCAACGCACCGGCAACGCATCCGGCCCCCTGAAATTGGGTACATAGCGCCAGCGCACGGCGCTGGGCTCCACCGCCAATTGCAGCCCGGGACAACGCCGCAGCAAGGTCGCCAAGGCTATCTCCAGTTCCTGCCTCGCCAGCGAAGCCCCCAGGCAGTAATGAGTACCTTTGCCAAAAGACATGTGCGGGCAGGCCGGGCGAGTGATGTCCAGTGTGTCCGGATCGGCGCACATCGCCTCGTCACGATTGGCCGCCCCCACCACCGCCACCAGCAGTTGCCCCCGCTGCAAACGCTGTCCGGCCAGTTCCGTGTCCCGGGTGACGAAACGAACCATGGCCCGTTCCACCGCCGAGTCATAACGCAAGAACTCTTCCACCGCGTCGGGCATCAATGTCGGCTCATCCCGCAATTGGATCAATGCCTCAGGATGCTGCACGAGCGTGTGCACGGCATTGCCAATCATCGATGCCGAAGTTTCGTGCCCGGCGATGATCAGCAGCGCGATCATGCTGCACAGCTCACTTCGGCTGAGCATACTGCCCTCTTCCTCGACCTGGGCCAGGGCCGACACCAGATCGTCGGCCGGTTGGGCCCGGCGCTGCTCGATCAAGGCGAGCATGTAGTGGGCAAATTCTTCGTAGCAGCGCTGCAGTTCGCTCAGGTCATGGCCCACCTGCCGGACAATCATGTGGGACCAGCGCCGGAAATCGTCGCGATCCTGAGCAGGGACGCCCAGCAGTTCGGCGATGACGGTAATCGACAGAGGAAAGGCATATTGGCTCACGACGTCCATCTGTCCGCTCGACTGCACTGCGTCCAGCAACGTCTCGGCGATTTGTTCGATGCGCGGTCGCATGGCGTTCACTGCCTTCAAGGTGAAGGCCTTGTTGACCAGGCGACGCAGGCGGCGATGGCTCTCCCCGTCGCGGTTGAGCATGTGCTCATTGAGAAATGCGATGGACTGCTCGCCGCCGAGCATCGCCGCGAATCGCGGATCGATGCGCGACGGATCACGGGCGAAGCGATCATTGTCCAGCAGGACCTCTTCGACTTCCCGGGCACCGGTGACGTACCACATCGGCAACTGCCCGTCGGGCTGGCTGAGGAACACCGGAGACGCCTGGCGCAGCGCCGCATAGTGCCGATAAGCCTCGCCGCGAAACGCGTCGCTATTCAAATCAAGGGTCCGCTCGTACGCCATGAACACTCTCCAGAGGAAGGAATCGTTGCCCATGAGTGGCTGGACTGGCGTAAAAAGATCCCTGCCAGCGCAAGCTCGCCCACCAGCCCCCTATCGCCTGTCACCGGATGAACCGTTTGCCCGGCCAGCGTCACTCAAGGGGAACCCAACCCCGCGTGGAGCTGACATGACGCATGCACTTGCCATCCATGGCCACTGTGACCCTCGCTTCGAGCCGGTCAGAGAGGCTTTTATCCAACTGATGAAAAGCCCTTTCGAACGCGGCGCCGCCCTGTCCATCCAGATCGACGGCGAAACGGTGATCGATCTGTGGGCCGGAATTGCCGGGCCGGAACCGGACGTCCAATGGCAGCGCGACACGCTGCTCAACCTGTTCTCTTGCACCAAGCCGTTCACCGCAGTGGCGATAATGCAGCTGGTGGGCGAGGGACGCCTGGACCTCGACACGCCGGTCTGCCGCTACTGGCCCGAATTCGCCAACGCCGGCAAAGCATCCATCACCGTGCGCCAGGTACTGTGCCATCGCGCCGGGCTACCGGCGTTGCGCACTCCCCTCGCGCCGGAAACGCTTTACGACTGGGACACCATGGTCGACCTGATCACCGAGGAGCAGCCCTGGGCCGACGCCGGCAAACAGCAGACCTATTCGCCGCTGCTGTTCGGCTGGATTCTCGGTGAATTGCTGCGCCGGGTGGATGGCATGGCCCCGGCGCAAAGCATCCACCAGCGGGTGGCGCTGCCACTCGGGCTGGATTTCCATATGGGCCTGGACGACGCGGACATCGCTCGATGCGCCTACATGGCGCGCACCAAGGACGACGTCGATGACGAGGCCTTTGGCCGAGTGCTGCAGTTCTTGCTCAACGAGCCGACGGCCATGAGTTCATTGGCCTTCGCCAATCCGCCGATGGTGCTGGGGCGCAGTAACGAAATCGGCTGGAAGCGGATGACCCAGCCGGCGGCCAACGGCCACGGCAACGCCCGCAGCCTGGCGGCGTTCTACGCCGGCCTGCTGGACGGACGCCTGCTGGAATCACCGCTGCTCAACGAAATGCTGTGCGAGCACAGCGCCGAATACGACCCGACGATCCAGACAGCCACCCGTTTCGGCCTGGGCATCATGCTCGATCAGCCGGACGTGGCGAACGGCAGCTACGGCATGGGAGCGAGCGCGTTCGGCCACATGGGCGCCGGTGGCACCATCGGCTTTGCCGACCCGGAGCGCGGCGTGGCGTTCGGCTTCGCCTGCAACACCATCGGCTCCTACGTCCTGATGGATCCTCGCGCACGCGGCCTGGCGAATGTTGCGATGGATTGTTTGTAAAATCCGGAATCGGCGATGTTAATCCGTGGCGAGGGAGCTTGCTCCCGCTGGATTGCGCAGCGAACCCATTTGTCTGATGGGCGCTACGCACCCAAGCGGGAGCAAGCTCCCTCGCCACGGGTTAGATATCAACAAGCGAATCGTATTGCACCAGTGCGCTCACACCCCAGGTGGCACTGCCGCCTCGGCCACCTGCGGCTCGACCGTATCTGGCGAAGCGACCACTTGCTCTTCGCCATCGCCGACCCGGGGCAACGCGGCCTTGGCGATCATGTCCGGTTGCGCCAGCAACTTGCGCGATGCTTCCACCGGCATCAGCAAACGCCCCATTACGCGGCCACGGCCGGCCGGGTTGAGCATGCGCAACTCCCGCTCATGCACCCCCGACAACTGCGCCAGCTGCGCCAGGTCCACCGGCTGCGCCAAGGCGACCATCTGGAAGTACGGCTGGTCGGCAATGGGGGTCAGGCTCACGCCGTAGTCCGCGGGAGTGTTGATCAGTTGCGATAAAGCCAGCAGCCGCGGCACGTAATTCTGGGTCTCGCCGGGCAGCGACAGATTCCAGTAATTGGTCGCCAGGCCACGGGCGCGGTTACGCGTGATGGCGTCGCGTACCCGCCCTTCCCCGGCGTTGTAGGCAGCCAGCGCCAGCAGCCAGTCGCCGTCGAAGTAATCGTGCAAGTAAGACAGGTAATCCAGGGCAGCCCGGGTGGAGGATGGAATATCCCGGCGCTCATCGTAGTCACCGTGCTGCTGCAATTGGTAACGGCGTCCGGTGGCTGGAATGAACTGCCAGAGCCCCAACGCCTGCGCAGGCGAACGTGCATTGGGATTGAACCCGCTTTCGATGGCCGGCAGCAAAGCCAGCTCCAGGGGCATGTTGCGCTTGTTCAGCTCGCCCACGATGAAGTGCAGGTAACGGCTACCGGCACGGCCGGTCTGGGTAAGAAAAGCCGGGCGCTCCATCAACCAGCGACGCTGCTCGTCGATGCGGGCCACGCCCTGGGTCCGGGTCTGCAAGGAAAATCCCTGGCGCATGCGCGCCCACAGGCTGCCGCCGCTTTGCGGGGATGACTCGCCAATCTCGATGATCGTGTCCGTGGGCGCCGGCTCAAGCCAGCGTAGCTGCGCGCGGTAAGGCTCGTTGGCGAAACGGTCGCCAATGGTCAACTGTGGTTCGAGATGCTGGCATCCGTACAGCAAGGTCCCCATGGCCAGCATGGACAAGCCTTTGGGGATGGATCGCAGAGCTGGCGAAGACGCAAGTGATCGGGACATGGGCGGTCAACCTTGAATGAGGTGGCGCCATTGGGTGGCAGATCACCGGCCAGCGGTTCCACACCGGTCCGTGGAACCGAAATGCCTCGGCTGTCACTCATCAGGGGCAGCAGGCGCTCGTCGGTGCCTGAATGACAATGCGAGGTCCATCATGGCGTCACCCACCTATTGCAAGCTGATCGATCAGCTGTGCGAACTCACGATGATTCCCAGCCCGTCAGCGTTCTACGAAGAGGCGAACCTGTCGGTCAAGGATGTGGACTTTTCCTTGAAGCACACGCCTGGCGTGGGCGAGGGAGACGTCTTCATCTACTGCGGCTTCGGCCCCCTGCCCGTGGCGAATCGTGAAGCGGTCCTGCAACGGCTGCTGGAAACCAACCTGTATCTGCTCAGCGGCGCGTTCTGTCCATCGCTGTCGTACAACCGCGACAGCAAACAGGTGGTCCTGATCGGCCACGTCCCGCTGGACGGCCTCACAGCCGAGCGCCTGCTCGGGCTGATGGGGGGTGCCGCCGACATGGCGCTGATCTGGCGCGATGGCTATTTCTTCGACGGTGCCAGCCCAGACGACGCCGCCAAGACCGCCCAGCACAAACCCACCCCGCGTAGCGCAGGGCTCAACAACGCCCTGTCGATCTAGGAAGGAGAACACGACATGCCAGCAGTATCAGTAGGCGGAACCTCAAGTTCGGCGCCGTTACCCCAACAGGACGATCGGATCACGCCGGTAAGACCCAGCCTGTCCGATCAGGTCCGCCCATCCACCACGCCCCTGGTGCCTTACCACTTTGAAGGGAAAGCGAGCGACAAGACCCAGGACACGCTCAAGACCAGGCAGCATCGCCTGACCGCATTGATCAAGGACCTCGGCAAGAAAAGCCCTGATAACGACCCCATCGGTTATGCGCGGCAGCATATGGCGCTGGAGGCCACCGTGCTGGACTTCGCACCAGGGACCAGTTTTCAAGACATCCAGAAGCACCTCGCCGAACTCGGCGGCACGCCCCACCCGATGCTGTCAGGCCAGGAAGAAACCGAAGCATTCGCCAAGGATTTCAACGAGTACCTGGCCAAGAACGAGGGCGACAGGGAAGAGAGCGGAGGTTTCAAAGCGGTCTGGGACAAGCACTGCGAACGCGTTGGTAATACCCTCGGTGCCTATCATTCGCTGTGTCAGGAAGTGATCGATCAAACCCCGGGAGAAGGCGATCTCAAGCTGCTGCGCAGCAGTCATGAAGCTTTTCGCGGTTATGCCAAAGGCGTCACGCAAGCCATGACGCAGGACATGCCCCAGCGGCTGAACACGTTCATGGAAAGCCGGATCGAGCACGCGCAACTAGCGGCGAACAACGAGAGCCTTCCCCAGGCCGATCGAGACAAGGCGAGGGATGAGTTAGGCCAGTTGCGTGAGGTCAACAAAGAGCTTGGCGGGTTGCTGAAGAAGGAGGACGACAAACCTAGCAAGCTGGCAGCGGCGACGAAAAAAAACGAGGTGCTGGACACCGCGCTGAAGAACGTCGCACGCCAGGACTACGTGGCCGAACTCAAGACCCACAGCGGCTTCGTGACAGGCCTGGCTGTATTTGCCGACGCAGGAATCCCCCAAGGCCTCGCGTCTGCCGGACACTTCGGCGCCGCCACCGCGGCGATCGACGAGGCGATGGCGGACCAGTCCTTCGGGAAACATGTGGCGGCGACGTCAACCGTCCTGGGTACCGCCCACAAGGTAATCAGCGATGGCCTGCGCCCGTTTGTCCAGGTCGTCGTCGACAAGACGATCGGCCGGGGGCTGGAAAAGGTCGACCCGCTGGCGGTATACCCCAAGGCCCTGCAAGACATCACCGTGAACGGACGCCGGGTTGCCAACGCCCAACGTGAGACCATCGACGCGACACAGAGCGAAAAGCGAGCCGATTTCAAACTCAAACAGAACGCCAACAATTTTGGCACCATGAGCGGCGACTTCACCGGTTACCTCGCCTTCGGCGCGGCTCATGCGGTGAGGGACACGATAGATCAGTTCACGTCCGTCAACGCCTCCGGTATCGCAGCTCGCAGTGTCGCCTCTGCGGTAGGCGGCACCTTCATGGCGGGCGGGCAGGCGGTTGCCAAATATGCCCAGACCCATGGCGATGAGCAAATCCCCACCTACCGCGTCACGAAGGAAAACCGCGAGTGGAAAGAACTCCTGCCCAAGGCGTTTGCCGAGGCGACTGGCAAGCTCAACCCGATCAGCATGGCCAATGTCAGTGACTTGGCCAACCGGATCGTGGGGGTGGGCCCAGGGATCGCCATGCGCACCGGCGTTGGGGATGCCGCCGCGGTGGGTGAAGACCCTGAAGTCAAAGAAAAAATGGAGCAGATCGTCACTACCTTCTTCTCGTCCGGCCTGACGCTGCTCCCATTCTTTGCCAACAGCGTGGCGGCACCGCTCGAGAACAAGGCACTGAGCGACGGCACTGACGACCTTGCCAAGCGGGCACAGGTACCGTGGCAGAACGTAACCAACCCTAACCGGGACACCCTGCCACACACCCAGACCGAAGGTTTGACCCGCAACCTGGAGAACGTCTATCACGTCACCCGCGGGCTGACCCAGATTGTTCCGCAGGGCAGCCTCTCCGCGCTCAACATCACCTCCGACTTTGCCAAGGGGTTGGTAACGAATCGGAAAAAAGCGCCCGCTGGCGACAACATGGAGCTGGCAGAACGCGGCGAAGCCCCGCCACAGAGCGGACCGTCCAACGAACCAACACCCACCCCTCGACCTAACTGAGAAAGCCGCCGGACCATCGCTCGGTGGCCCGGCATCCCTCCTTCCACGCTGGCCGCAGGAACTTCCCTGCGCCAGCCCTCGCGACATACTCCGACCGCCCCCGTGGCGAGGGAGCTTGCTCCCGCTCGGCTGCGAAGCAGTCGTAAACCGGCCAATGCGGTATGACTGAATTACCATGGTGCCTGGCTTCTGGGGCTGCTGCGCAGCCCAGCGGGAGCAAGCTCCCTCGCCACGGGGATTCGCTCGAGTTGGGAAAAATCCTCCCGAGGAACGATGCGTCGGGAAGCGCTCGCGTGTTAAACAGGGGACCAACGGGACCGCTGCCACTCGCATAAGGAATGACCATGAAACGCCTGCTCGTCGCTTTCCTGTCACTGGTTGTCACCGCCATCATCGTCGCGGGCGGCTACCTCTACAGCAAGCAGCCCACCCGCCAGGGCACCGTGCAGCTGCAGGGGCTGCAAGGCTCGGTGACGGTGCGCTACGACGAACGTGGGGTGCCGCATATCCGCGCCGAGAACGAAACCGACCTGTACCGCGCCCTGGGTTATGTCCACGCCCAGGACCGACTGTTCCAGATGGAACTGATGCGCCGCCTCGCCCGTGGCGAGCTGGCCGAGATCCTCGGGCCGAAGCTGCTCGACACCGACAAGCTGATGCGCAGCCTGCGCATCCGCGAACGCGCCGCCAGCCATGTAGCCGAGCAGGATCGCCAGTCGCCGGCGTGGATCGCGACGCAGGCTTATCTGGACGGCATCAATACCTACCAGCAAACCCATACGCGGCCGCTGGAGTTCGATGTGCTGGGCATTCCCAAGCGGCCCTTCACCGCTGAAGACACCGCCAGCATCATCGGCTACATGGCGTACAGCTTCGCCGCCGCCTTTCGCACCGAACCGCTGTTGACTTACGTGCGTGACAAACTCGGTGCCGAGTACCTGAATATCTTCGACCTCGATTGGCAGCCTCAGGGCGTCCTGCAAAAAGATCCCGCAAGCGGTCCGTCCCTGACCAACAATGACTGGAAAGACCTCAACGCCCTGGCGCGCCTGAGCGAACAGGCCCTGGCCGAAAATGGCCTGCCGCAGTTCGAAGGCAGCAACGCCTGGGCGGTTTCCGGCAGCCGCACGCACAGCGGCAAGCCCTTGCTGGCGGGTGACCCGCACATCCGTTTTTCCGCGCCGTCGGTGTGGTACGAGGCGCATTTGTCGGCGCCGGGTTTCGAGCTCTACGGCCAATACCAGGCGCTGGTGCCCTTTGCGACGCTGGGCATGAACAAGGATTTCGGCTGGAGCATCACCATGTTTCAGAACGACGACCTGGACCTGATCGCCGAGAAGACCAACCCGGACAACCCCGAACAGGTCTGGTATCGCGACCAATGGGTGGACATGACCCGCAGCGAACAGCAGATCGCCGTCAAAGGCCAGGCAGCCGTGACCCTGGTGCTGCGCCAGTCGCCCCATGGCCCGATCGTCAACGATGCCCTCGGCGCCAATGCCGGCAAGACGCCGATCGCCATGTGGTGGGGGTTCCTGGAAACCCGCAACCCGATCCTCGAAGCCTTCTACCAGCTCAACCGCGCCGACACCCTCGCCAAGGCTCGCAGCGCGTCGGCCAGGATCCACGCGCCGGGCCTGAATGTGGTCTGGGCCAACGCCAAGGGTGATATCGGCTGGTGGGCCGCGGCGCAGTTGCCCAAGCGCCCGGAGGGTGTGAAGCCCGGTTTCATTCTCAATGGCGGTAGCGCTGAAGCGGAAAAACCGGGCTTCCTGCCTTTCAGCAGCAATCCCCAGGAAGAGAACCCGGCCAGGGGCTACGTTCTCTCGGCAAATTTCCAGCCGGTGCCGGCTAGCGGGATCGAAATTCCCGGTTATTACAACCTTGCCGACCGAGGCCAGGAGCTGGATCGGCAGTTGAGCGAGAAACAGGCCAAATGGGATATCCAGACCACCCAGAAGCTGCAACTGGGCACCACCACCGCCTATGGCCCGCGCCTGCTTGCGCCGCTGTTGCCGATACTGCGCGAAGCGGTCAGCGACCCGCAGGAGCGCAAGTGGCTGGAACAACTGGCTGGATGGAAGGGCGACTACCCGCTGGATTCCGTCAACGCCACGCTGTTCAACCAGTTCCTGTACGAGCTGGCCGACGCGGCCCTGCGCGATGAACTGGGCGATGGTTTCTTCGAAACCGCACTGTCGACCCGGGTGATAGATGCCGCGCTGCCACGCCTGGCCGCCGCAAAAGACTCGCCTTGGTGGGACGACCGCTCGACGTTGGGCACTGAAACCCGTACCGATACGGTGATCAAGGCGTGGAACAAAAGCCTGGTGCACTTGAAGGCCACCTTGGGCGAAGACGCCAGCCAATGGCAATGGGGCAAGGCCCACACCCTGACCCACGGGCATCCGTTGGGCCAACAGAAACCGCTGGACCGGGTCTTCAACGTCGGCCCGTTCGCCGCCCCCGGTACCCATGAAGTGCCCAACAACCTCTCGGCCAGGATCGGCCCGGCGCCCTGGCCGGTGACCTACGGCCCCTCCACTCGACGCATCATCGACTTCGCCGACCCGACCCACAGCGTCACCATCAATCCGGTCGGCCAGAGCGGCGTGCCGTTCGACAAACATTATGAAGACCAGGCCGATGCCTACATCGAAGGGCTGTATCACCAGGCCCACCTCGCGGAGGAGGAAGTCACGGCCAACACCCGCGGCACCTTGAAACTGTTGCCCGCCAGGGCACAGCCCTGAATCCTTTCTTGACCGTCGGCAGGCTCGATCGCCATTGATGGTCAAGACTACAGGGGCCCAAACCCCGTTTACCTCAATGGAGTCCATGCAATGTTCAATAACTGGTCCGAGCTGCTGCCCACCATCAAGAGCGCCTTTGGCGCCCTGGGAAAAAGCAATCCGAAAATGGTCAAGGCCTACATGGCCCTGGATGAAGCGGCGGCCGAGAACAATGTGCTCGATGCCAAGACCCGCGAACTGATTTCCATCGCCGTGGCGATCACCACTCGCTGTGATGGTTGCATCGGCGTGCACACCGATGCCGCCATCAAGGCCGGCGCCACTCGCGAGGAAATCGCCGCGACCTTGGCGACGGCGGTCTCGCTGAACGCCGGCGCGGCTTACATTTACTCGTTGCGGGCGCTGGAGGCCCATGACGCGCTGAAGAAGTAGCCGGCAGGTGCTATCGCCTTCGCGAGCAGGCTCGCTCCCACAGGGGATCTGAGCCAGGTCGCAAAGTTAGGAACAACATAAAACCTGTGGGAGCGAGCTTGCTCGCGATGACGGACTGACAGTCAACCTCTTCACTGACTGTAATATCGCTATCGCGAGCAAGCTCGCTCCCACATGGTTCCGCTCCTCAATCAGGCCGAAGTGGTCTCGGGCCGGCGCACCTGCGGTTGTTTCCAGGAATCGGCGGCGCTTTCCTCGATGGCTTGCTGGATCGCTCGCTTGCGGTTTTCTTCGGCGCGGCGGCTGAAGTACCAGACCAGGAAGGTCACCAGCGACACCGCCAGCAGGATCAGGCTCGCCACCGCGTTGATTTCCGGCTTGACCCCCAGGCGTACCGCCGAGAAGACTTCCATCGGCAACGTCGTCGAGCCAGGACCGGAGACGAAGCTTGCCAGCACCAGGTCGTCGAGGGACAACGCGAACGACATCATCGCGCCCGCCGCCAGCGATGGCGCGATCATCGGGATGGTGATCAAAAAGAACACCTTCCACGGCCGCGCACCGAGGTCCATGGCTGCCTCTTCGATGGACAGGTCCAGCTCACGCAAGCGCGCCGAGACCACCACCGCCACATAGGCCGCGCAGAACGTCGTATGGGCGATCCAGATCGTGACGATGCCACGCTCCTGTGGCCAGCCGATCATCTGCGCCATCGCCACGAACAGCAGCAACAGCGACAGGCCGGTGATCACTTCCGGCATCACCAACGGCGCGGTGACCAGGCCGCCGAACAACGTGCGGCCCTTGAAGTGGGTGATACGGGTCAGCACGAAGGCCGCCAGCGTACCCAGCGCCACCGCGGCGATCGCGGTGTAGCAGGCAATCTCCAGCGAACGCACCACCGAGCCCATCAGTTGCGAGTTGTCCAGCAGGCCGACGTACCACTTGACCGACCAACCGCCCCACACCGTCACCAGTTTCGAGGCGTTGAACGAAAAGATCACCAGGATCAGCATCGGCGCATAGATGAACAACAGCCCCAACACCAGCATCAGGCTTGAAAAACTGAAGCGCTTCATTCCTTGCCCTCCATTTCCTTGGCCTGACTGCGGTTGAACAGGATGATGGGCACGATCAGGATCGCCAGCATCACTACCGCCAGGGCGGATGCCACCGGCCAGTCACGGTTGTTGAAGAATTCCTGCCACAGCACCTTGCCGATCATCAGCGTTTCCGGACCGCCCAGCAGTTCCGGGATCACGAACTCACCCACTACCGGGATGAACACCAGCATGCAGCCTGCGACGATGCCGTTCTTGGACAGCGGCACGGTGATTTTCCAGAAGCTGTTGAACGTGCTCGAACCCAGGTCGGACGCAGCTTCCAACAGGCTCGGGTCGTGTTTGACCAGGTTGGCGTACAGCGGCAGGATCATGAACGGCAGGTAGGAATAAACCACGCCGATATAGACCGCCAGGTTGGTGTTGAGGATCTGCAAGGGCTCGCTGATCCAGCCCATGCTCATCAGGAAGCCATTGAGCAGGCCGTTGTTGCTGAGGATGCCCATCCACGCGTAGACGCGGATCAGGATCGCGGTCCAGGTCGGCATCATGATCAGCAATACCAGCACCGTCTGCATCTCTTTGCGGGCGTTGGCGATGCCGTAGGCCATCGGGTAGCCGATCAGCAGGCACAGCACGGTGCTGATCAGGGCCATCTTCAGCGAGCCGAGATAGGCGGCGATGTACAGTTCGTCCTCGCTGAGCATCGCGTAGTTGGCGAGGTTGAGCAGCACTTGCAGCTTCTGGTCGACGTAGCTATAGATCTCGGTGTACGGCGGAATGGCCACGTCGGCTTCGGCGAAGCTGATCTTCAGGACGATGAAGAACGGCAGCATGAAGAACAGAAACAACCAGATGAAGGGCACCCCGATGACCAGCTGACGGCCACCGGGCGTTATTCGAGCGAGTCGGCGTTTGAGCTTGCGCATGTTCATGAGCGAAGCACCACGCCGCTGTCGTCTTCCCACCAGACGAACACCTGGTCGCCCCAGGTCGGGCGCTGGCCGCGGCGCTCGGCGTTGGCGACGAACGACTGCACCAGCTTGCCGCTTGGCAATTCGACGTAGAACACCGAGTGGCCGCCCAGGTAGGCAATGTCATGGACCTTGCCGCTGGACCAGTTGTGCTCGCAGGTTGGCTGCTCGGAGGTGACCAGCAGCTTCTCCGGGCGAATGGCGTAGGTCACGGACTTGTCCTGCACCGAAGTGCTGATGCCGTGGCCGACGTAGATATTGCGATCAAGGTCCTTGCAGGTCAGCACCGCGTGGCCCTCGGCGTCGTCCACCACTTCGGTCTCGAAGATGTTGACGTTGCCGATGAACTCGCAGACCAGGCGGCTGGTCGGGGTTTCGTAGATGTCGATCGGGCTGCCGATCTGGGCAATCCAGCCCAGGTGCATGATCGCGATGCGCTCGGCCATGGTCATGGCCTCTTCCTGGTCGTGGGTCACCATTACACAGGTCACGCCGACCCGCTCGATGATCTCCACCAGCTCAAGCTGCATCTGCGAGCGCAGCTTCTTGTCCAGGGCGCCCATCGGCTCGTCGAGCAGCAGCAGCTTCGGCCGCTTGGCCAGGGAACGGGCCAGGGCGACGCGCTGGCGCTGGCCGCCGGAGAGCTGGTGCGGCTTGCGCTTGGCGTACTGGCTCATCTGCACGAGCTTGAGCATCTCGGCCACGCGGGCATCGACCTCGGCTTTCGGGATCTTGTCCTGTTGCAGGCCGAAGGCGATGTTCTGCGCCACCGTCATGTGGGGGAACAAGGCGTAGGACTGGAACATCATGTTGATCGGCCGCTCGTAGGGCGGCATGTCGGTGATGTCCACGCCATCGAGGAAGATCCGCCCCTCCGTGGGCCGCTCGAAACCTGCCAGCATGCGCAGCAAGGTGGATTTGCCTGATCCCGAACCGCCGAGCAAGGCGAAGATCTCGCCTTTCTTGATTTCCAGGGACACATCGTCCACGGCAATCGTCTCGTCGAACTTCTTCGTGACCCGGTCGATCTTGACCAGCACCTGCTTGGGTGTCTGGTCGCCCTCGAGGGCTTTCTTATAGGCGCCGGAGGCAACTGCCATTTACGAAACTCCCACAAAATTTGCAGCTCGCCCAAGACGGGCGAACCTTGGAAAAGTTAGAGCGCTTGACGCTATTTACCCGACTTGACCTTGGTCCAGCTGCGGGTCATGAGTCGTTGGATCTTGGGCGGCAACTCGGAGTTGACGTAGAGCTTGTCGACGACCGCTTGCGGTGGATAAACCGCTTCGTCGGTGCGTACTTCCTGGTCCATCAGTTCGCCAGCCTTCGGGTTCGGGTTGGCGTAACCGACGACGTCGCTCACCTGGGCGATGACCTCAGGCTTGAGCAGGTAGTTGATGAACGCATGGGCCTCCTTGGCGTTGCTGGCGTCGCGCGGGATCGCCAGCATGTCGAACCAGAGGTTGCCGCCTTCCTTGGGAATCACGTAGGCGATGTCGACGCCCTTGCCGGCCTCGCTGGCACGTTCGCGGGCCTGGAAAATGTCCCCGGAGAAACCGGCGGCCACGCAGATCTCGCCGTTGGCCAGATCGGAGATGTACTTGGAGGAATTGAAGTAGGTGACGTAAGGCCGGATCTTGAGGAGCTGGGCCTCGGCCTTCTTGTAGTCTTCAGGGTTCTGGCTGTTGGGGTCCAGGCCCAGGTAGTTGAGCATGGCCGGGATCATCTCGTCGCCCGAATCGAGGAACGAAACACCGCAGCTGGAGAGCTTCTTGATATTTTCCGGTTCGAACAGCATGGCCCACGAGTCGATTTTCTCGACGCCCAATACCGCCTTGACCTTCTCGACGTTGTAGCCGATGCCGTTGGTACCCCACAGGTAAGGCACGGCATATTGGTTGCCCGGGTCGTTTTTCTCCAGGCGCTTGAGCAGCGCGGGGTCGAGGTTGGCGTAGTTGGGCAATTGCGCCTTGTCGAGCTTCTGGAACGCACCGGCCTTGATCTGCTTGCCCAGGAAGTGGTTGGACGGCACGACCACGTCGTAACCGGTACGACCGGCCAGCAACTTGCCTTCCAGGGTTTCGTTGGAATCGAACACGTCGTAGACCGGCTTGATCCCGGTGGCTTTCTCGAAGTCCGCCAGGGTGGTCTCGCCGATGTAGTCCGACCAGTTATAAATATGCACGGTGGAGGCGGCCTGGACACCGACGGCGAGCGTCAGGCCGGCACCGACCAGCAAAGCGTTGCGTAACAAAGAAAAGACAGGCACGTGGAGGTCCTCTTAAATAGTTGGGCCCAAGTTGCCCCCGTTACCGGGCAACGAAATGCCCTGCAACAAAACCGGCGCGCAACTTACCCTCGATAAACCGATCCGGCAAAACTTTTAGTTATTTAATTGCGCCTGTTGCCGCCGCCGTGACGACGTCGACAACAGGAGATTGCTTCAAGCCGGCTTTATTTACCGGATTTGATCTTGGTCCAGCTGCGGGTCAGGATCCGCTGGGTCGCGGCCGGCAGGTCGGCAATCGCGTAGAGCTTGGCCTTCACTTCGTCCGATGGGTAAATGCTCGGGTCACCGGAGATTTCCTTGTCCACCAGCGGGGTGGCGGCCTTGTTGCCGTTAGGGAAACGTACTTCGTCGGTGATCTCCGCCATGATTTCCGGCTGCATGATGAAGTTCATCCACTTGTAAGCGGCTTCGACGTTTTCGGCATCCTTGGGAATGGCGACCATGTCGTAGAACGAACCGGCACCTTCCTTCGGAATGGTGTAGGCCACTTTCACCTTGCCGCCAGCCTCGGCAGCACGGCTCTTGGACTGCTCGATATCACCCGAGTAACCCACGGCCACACAGATGTTGCCGTTGGCCAGGTCCGAGATGTACTTGGAGGAGTGGAAGTAACCGATCGATGGGCGCAGCTTGAGGAACAGGTCTTCGGCGGCTTTCAGATCAGCCTTGTCCGTGCTGTCTGTCGGCTTGCCCAGATAGTGCAGGGCCACCGGAATCATTTCGGTCGGCGAATCGAGGAAGCTCACGCCGCAGCTCTTGAGCTTGGCGATGTTCTCCGGCTTGAGCAGGGTGTCCCAGGAATCGATCTTGTCGACGCCCAATGCGGCCTTGACCTTCTCCGGGTTGTAACCGATGCCGATGGTGCCCCACATGTAGGGGAAGGCGTGTTTGTTGCCCTGGTCGCTGGCATCACCGACGGCCTTGAGCAGGTCGGTGTCGAGATTTTTCCAGTTCGGCAGCTTGGACTTGTCCAGCTCTTGATAGACACCGGCCTTGATCTGCTTGGCGAGGAAGTTGTTCGACGGCACGACGATGTCATAGCCGGATTTGCCCGCCAGCAGCTTGGCCTCCAGGGTCTCGTTGCTGTCGAAGACGTCGTAGACGACCTTGATCCCTGTCTCCTTTTCGAACTTGGCGACCGTGTCCTTCGCGATGTAGTCCGACCAGTTATAGACGTGCAGCACTTTGTCGTCCGCCTGGACGGCGCCCGCCATCACACCCGCCAGGGACATGGCGAGGAGGGTCTTGCCAGCTATCTTCATACCTAATGTCTTCATGCTTATTGCCTTCATGAAAAAGTGCTCCAGTTATTCTTCTTGGCCACGGTTCAGTAGCCGGCTCTCTGGCAACTTGAACAGCAGGGGTAGTCTGGCAAGTTACAGGGCAGGCTTTCAACACAAGCCCAGCCTTTATTCACACCGGGCGAGGCCCATGTCGGCACCTCGCACAGAGCCTAGCACTCAGCCTTGCAGCGCACCGAGCGTCAGGTCCAGGCAGTGCCGCGCCTTGGCCACCAATTCGTCGATCTCGGCCTTGCTGATCACCAGCGGCGGCGCAATGATCATGGTGTCGCCGACCGCACGCATGATCAGCCCGTTATCGAAGCAGAACTGCCGGCAGATCATGCCCACGCCCTTGCCTTCGTAGCGTTTGCGCGTGGCCTTGTCCTGGACCAGTTCGATCGCCCCCAGCAAACCGACGCCGCGCACTTCACCCACCAGCGGATGATCGTTCAGTTCCCGCAGGCGCTGCTGCAAATACGGTGCCGTTTCGCTGTGGACGCGCTCGATGATCTTTTCTTCGCGCAGGATACGGATATTTTCCAGGGCCACCGCAGCGGCCACCGGGTGACCGGAGTAGGTGAAGCCGTGGTTGAAGTCACCGCCTTCGTTGAGCACCGCGACCACATCGTCGCGCACGATCAGGCCGCCCATGGGGATGTAACCCGAGGTCAGGCCCTTGGCAATGGTCATCATGTGCGGTTTCAACCCGTAATGATCGGTACCGAACCACTCACCCGTGCGGCCAAAACCGCAGATGACCTCGTCGGCCACGAACAGGATGTCGTATTTGGCGAGGATATCCTTCATGCGCGGCCAGTAGCTGTCCGGCGGCACGATCACGCCGCCGGCGCCCTGGATCGGCTCGGCAATGAACGCACCGACGTTGTCGACGCCGATCTCGAGGATCTTTTCTTCCAGTTGATTGGCGGCCCAGATGCCGAACTCTTCGGGGCTCATGTCGCCGCCTTCGCCAAACCAGTACGGTTGGGCGATGTGGACAATACCCGGGATCGGCAGGTCGCCCTGCTCATGCATGTAGGTCATGCCACCCAGGCTCGCGCCAGCCACGGTTGAACCGTGATAACCGTTTTTGCGACTGATGATGACTTTCTTGTTCGGCTGCCCTTTGATCGCCCAGTAGTGGCGGACCATACGCAGCATGGTGTCGTTGCCTTCGGAGCCGGAGCCGGTGAAGAACACGTGGTTCATGCCTTCCGGGGCGATGTCGGCGATGGCCTTTGACAGTTCCAGCACCGGCGGGTGGGCGGTCTGGAAGAACAGGTTGTAGTACGGCAGCTCGCGCATCTGTTGGCTGGCGGCGTCCGCCAGCTCATCGCGACCGTAGCCGACGGCCACGCACCATAGGCCGGCCATGCCGTCGAGGATCTTGTTGCCTTCACTGTCCCAGAGGTACACGCCCTTGGCGTGGGTGATAATGCGCGGGCCTTTCTCTTTGAGCTGTTTGAAGTCGCTGAACGGTGCCAGGTGGTGATCGCTGCTCAGGGCCTGCCATTCACGGGTTTGCGGGTTGTTGCGGGTCATGCGGATTCTCCTTTTATTCCATTGGGGGCGGGGCTTTCGGCGGCCCCGCCCGGCGCATCAGACGGCAAAGAGCAGGAATTCCCGCTCCCACGAACTGATGACGCGCTTGAAGTTTTCATGCTCGGCCCGCTTGACCGCGACGTAGCCCGTGATGAATTTCTTGCCCAGGTACTTCTCGATGGTGGAGCTATTTTCCATGCGCTCCAGGGCATCTTCGATGGTCAGCGGCAAACGCAGGTTCCGGCGCTCATAACCACGGCCGACTACCGGCGCGCTCGGATCGATGCCCTCGACCATGCCGATGTAGCCGCACAGCAGGCTGGCGGCAATCGCCAGGTACGGGTTGGCGTCGGCGCCCGGCAAGCGATTTTCCACGCGACGGTTCTGCGGCCCGGCGTCCGGAACCCGCAAGCCCACGGTGCGGTTTTCTTCGCCCCATTCGACGTTCACCGGCGCCGAGGTGTCGGGCAGGAAGCGGCGGAACGAGTTGACGTTGGGGGCGAACAGCGGCAGCAGCTCGGGGATGAATCTCTGCAGGCCACCGATGTGGTGCAGGAACAGCTCGCTCATGGTCCCGTCTTCGTTGGAGAAGACGTTCTTGCCGGTTTCCTTGTCGATGATGCTCTGGTGCAAGTGCATCGCACTGCCCGGCTCGCCGGTCATCGGTTTGGCCATGAAGGTGGCGGCCACATCGTGTTTGAGCGCCGCCTCGCGCATGGTGCGCTTGAACACCAGGATCTGGTCGGCCAGCGACAGTGCATCGCCATGACGGAAGTTGATTTCCATCTGCGCGGTGCCGTCTTCGTGAATCAGGGTATCGAGGTCCAGTTCCTGCAATTCGCACCAGTCATAGACGTCCTCGAACAACGGGTCGAATTCGTTCGCCGCTTCGATCGAGAAAGACTGGCGACCGGTTTCCGGGCGACCGGAACGGCCAATCGGCGGTTGCAGCGGAAAGTCCGGGTCGTCGCTGCGCTTGGTCAGGTAGAACTCCATCTCCGGCGCGACGATCGGCTGCCAGCCCTTGTCGGCGTAGAGCTTGAGCACCTTCTTCAGCACGTTGCGCGGCGACAGCTCGATGGGGTTGCCTTGCTTGTCGTAAGAATCGTGGATCACCTGGGCGGTGGGCTCGATGGCCCAGGGCACCAGGAAGACTGCGTTTTCGTCCGGGCGGCAGATCATGTCGATGTCGGCGGGGTCGAGCAGTTCGTAATAGATGTCGTCTTCGACATAGTCGCCCGTTACGGTCTGGAGCAGAACGCTCTCGGGCAGGCGCATGCCTTTTTCGGCGATGAACTTGTTGGTCGGCGAGATCTTGCCCCGGGTAATGCCGGTCAGGTCGCCAATCATGCATTCGACTTCTGTGATCTTGTGGTCTTTCAACCAATCGGTGAGCTGGTCGAGGTTGTTACTCATAAATGCCTCTAGGCGTGAGTTTCCTGACTGCTATTAGTCGTCAGGCGTTGTTTGACGCATCGGCGTCGCGTTGTGTTGCCCTTGCTCGGCAGGCATCGCCAAATGCCTGGAAAATCGCAAGGTAGTGCGGGTTGGAGCCTACCGCCCATTCAGGGTGCCATTGCACTCCTAAAGCAAAAGCCTTGCCTTGTACCACCGAGACGGCTTCGATCAAGCCATCCGGCGCCAGCGCTTCGGCCCGCAGCCCCGAGGCCAGGCGCTCGATGCCCTGGCTGTGGATCGAGTTGACCTCGACCTGCGGCGGCAGCCCTAAAGACGCGAGGATACCGCCAGGCTGGACATGCACGGCATGGGCAGGACCATATTGGACCTCTACCGGCTGGGTGTCGTCTTCACGATGATCGATGAAGGTTCCGACTTCATGAACTTTCTGATGCAGGCTACCGCCAAAGGCAACGTTCATTTCCTGGAAACCGCGACAGATGCCCAGCACCGGAACGCCCGCGTCGACCGCTGCGCGGATCAGCGGCAGGGTAATGGCGTCCCGTGCAGGATCATGAGCGGTGCCTGGCGCGCTGGCCGGGCCCTGGTAGTGAAAAGGTTCTACATTGGAAGGGGAGCCGGTAAAAAGAATACCGTCCAGGGCGTCCAGAATATCGGACGGGGAGAACAGATCCGCCAGGGACGGGATCAGCACCGGCAAGCCCTTGGCGGCCGTTGCGACAGCCCGCGCATATTTGTCGCCAGTGGTGTGATACGCATGCAGACCGATCTGCCTGGAGCAGGTGGTGATGCCGATTAACGGCAGGCGAGACATGAAGCACCCCGGTATTATTGCTGTTATGGGTTTGAATCGAGCTTAGCCTTGTTCATTTTTTTACACAACACCCCCGTAAAAAATACAACACGGCCCGCTCAAGCCTGCGGGGGACAAGCCCCTCAAAGGGAAAAAAACGCCCCAAATTGCCTCAAAAAAGCCCTGCAGGTGCTTTTTTAGGGCAAAAAAGGCCCTGCTTGACTTCGGCATGCCGTTCGGGTTGACTGGCTTTCGAAGAGATCAATGATTGATATTTTTAACAACAAAGGTGTTGCATCATGTCGGTACCCCCGCGTGCCGTTCAGCTTAACGAAGCGAACGCGTTCCTTAAGGAACATCCTGAGGTTCTGTACGTTGACCTTCTGATTGCGGATATGAATGGTGTGGTGCGCGGCAAGCGCATCGAACGCACCAGCCTCCACAAGGTTTACGAGAAAGGCATCAACCTGCCGGCCTCTCTATTTGCCCTGGATATCAATGGCTCGACGGTGGAAAGCACCGGCCTGGGCCTGGACATCGGCGATGCCGACCGCATCTGCTATCCAATCCCCGGCACTCTGAGCAACGAACCCTGGCAGAAGCGCCCCACCGCGCAACTGCTGATGACCATGCACGAGCTTGAAGGCGATCCGTTCTTCGCCGACCCTCGCGAAGTCCTGCGCCAGGTCGTGACCAAGTTCGATGAACTGGGCCTGACCATCTGCGCGGCATTCGAGCTGGAGTTCTACCTGATCGACCAGGAGAACGTGAACGGCCGTCCACAGCCGCCCCGCTCGCCAATCTCCGGCAAACGCCCGCACTCGACACAGGTCTACCTGATCGATGACCTCGACGAATACGTCGACTGCCTCCAGGACATCCTGGAAGGGGCCAAGGAGCAAGGCATTCCCGCCGACGCCATCGTCAAGGAAAGTGCCCCGGCGCAGTTCGAAGTGAACCTGCACCACGTGGCCGACCCGATCAAGGCTTGTGACTACGCGGTACTGCTCAAGCGGCTGATCAAGAACATCGCCTACGACCATGAAATGGACACCACCTTCATGGCCAAGCCGTATCCAGGCCAGGCGGGCAACGGTCTGCACGTCCATATCTCGATCCTGGACAAAGAAGGCAAGAATATCTTTGCCAGCGAGGATCCCGAGCAGAACGCCGCGCTGCGTCACGCGATCGGCGGTGTGCTCGAGACCCTGCCCGCGCAGATGGCGTTCCTCTGCCCGAACGTCAACTCCTACCGTCGTTTCGGCGCACAGTTCTACGTGCCGAACTCGCCGACCTGGGGCCTGGACAACCGCACCGTGGCCTTGCGCGTACCGACCGGCTCCGCCGATGCCGTACGCCTGGAACACCGTGTCGCCGGCGCCGATGCCAACCCGTACCTGTTGATGGCGGCGGTCCTGGCGGGCGTGCACCATGGCCTGACCAACAAGATCGAGCCCGGCGCGCCGGTCGAAGGCAACAGCTACGAGCAGAACGAGCAAAGCCTGCCGAACAACTTGCGCGATGCCCTGCGCGAACTGGACGACAGCGAAGTCATGGCCAAGTACATCGATCCCAAGTACATCGATATCTTCGTGGCCTGCAAGGAAAGCGAGCTGGAAGAGTTTGAACACTCCATCTCCGACCTTGAGTACAACTGGTACCTGCATACCGTTTAAGCGGTTGTAGTAGAAAGGAACGCCGCAGGCCGCCAGGGCTGCGGCGTTTTTGTTTTCGTCGTTCCCGTGGCGAGGGAGCTTGCTCCCGCTGGGCTGCGTAGCGGCCCCAAGATACTGAAGCGGTAAACCTGCATCGTTGCAGTGGCTGATTTGAGGGCTGCTCCGCACCCCAGCGGGAGCAAGCTCCCTCGCCACAAAAGCTCGTCACCTCACGAGTGCAGGTATGGACCAGCCTCCCGGTCTGCGTACAATGCCCGGCAGCCCCGCAGGAGAGCTTCATGACACGCACCGCCACCCCTCGCAAACCCCGCGCCCGCAGCCAGGCCCGGATCGACTCGATCCTCGATGCCGCCCGCACGCTGCTCGCCGCCGAAGGCGTGGCCAGCCTGTCGATCTACAGCGTCGCCGAGCGCGCCGGGATCCCGCCCTCCTCCGTCTATCACTTCTTCGCCAGCGTCCCGGCCCTGCTCGAAGCCCTGACCGCCGACGTCCATGCAGCCTTTCGTGCCTGCCTACAAACACCGATCGATCATGCAGCGCTGAACCATTGGCACGATCTGTCGCGGCTGGTGGAACAACGGATGCTGGTGATCTACAGCGAGGACGCCGCCGCTCGCCAACTGATCCTGGCCCAGCATGGCCTGACTGAAGTCACCCAGGCCGACCGCCAGCATGACTTGGAACTGAGCGAGCTGATGCACACCGTCTTCGCCCGCCATTTCCAACTGCCGCCCTTGCCTGCCGATGTCGACGTGTTCGCCTTGGCCATGGAACTGGGCGACCGCGTCTACGCCCGCTCGGTACACCAGCACGGCCAGATCACCCCGCGCATGGCCGAGGAAGGCATGCGCGTGTTCGATGCGTATCTGGGGCTCTATCTCCCTCCGTTTCTGCCCAAGCGCTCTGATTGAATCGTTCCCACGCAGAGCGTGGGAACGAAAAAACCCCGAAGGGCTCAAGCCATCCGGGGCTGCAGGTCAAGCATCGTTCACAACTTGGCGATAGACACCTCGGTGGATTTGACGAAGGCAATCACTTCGCTGCCAATTGCCAGTTCCAGCTCCTTGACCGAGCGGGTGGTGATGACCGAGGTGACGATGCCCGAGGCGGTCTGCACGTCGATTTCCGACAGCACGTCGCCTTCGACGATTTCCTTGATGGTGCCTTTGAACTGGTTGCGTACGTTGATGGCTTTGATAGTCATGATGTCGTTCCTGTCTGGATGAAGTTATTGCGCCCAACGCAGTTGCGTGGGCAAGGGTGAAACGGGTTCGGGATCCGGCGGTTGGCCGGGCAAGGACAGCACGCGGTTGAGGACTTCGGTTTCCAGGCTCGCCAGGCGATGCGAGCCGCGAGCACGCGGGCGCGGCAAGTCGATGGCCAGGTCGAGGCCGATCTGGCCGTCTTCGATCAGGATCACCCGGTCGGCGATCGCCACCGCTTCGCTGACGTCGTGGGTCACCAACAGCACGGTGAAGCCGTGTTGCTGCCAGAGACGCTCGATCAGTTGCTGCATTTCGATCCGGGTCAGCGCATCGAGCGCACCCAGAGGTTCGTCCAGCAACAGCAGGCGCGGTTGATGAATCAGCGCCCGGGCCAGGGCCACCCGCTGTTTCTGTCCGCCGGACAACGCCGCCGGCCACTCGTGTGCACGATCAGCCAGGCCCACGGCATCCAGCGCCTGCAACGCTTGTGGTCGCCAGTCGCCCTTGAGGCCAAGGCCGACGTTGTCGATGACTTTTTTCCAGGGCAGCAAACGCGCCTCCTGAAACATCAGGCGTGTGTCTTCCCGTGCAGCGCTCAGCGATGCCGAACCGGCCAGCAACTCACCGCCCGACGGCTGATCGAGACCGGCCAGCAAGCGCAGCAAGGTACTTTTGCCGCAGCCGCTGCGGCCGACCACGGCGACGAACTGCCCGGCCGGGATATGCAAGTCGATGTCACGCAACACCTGGCGCGAACCAAAGGTCTTTTGCAGATTGCGCACCGCCAGCGGGATACCTCGCAGCAGGCGCGGCGGTTGTTGGGCGGTCATGCGACACCTCCCTTGTTCACCTGATAGGCCGGATGCCAGCGCAGCCAGACGCGTTCAAGCCCGCGAGCAGCAAGGTCGGCCAGTTTGCCGAGCACGGCGTACAGCAGAATCGCCAGCACCACCACGTCGGTCTGCAGGAATTCCCGGGCATTCATCGCCAGATAACCGATACCGGAGCTGGCCGAGATGGTTTCCGCGACGATCAGCGTCAACCACATGAAACCCAGGGCAAAACGCACGCCCACCAGGATCGAAGGCAAGGCGCCCGGCAGGATCACCTGGCGAAACAGGCTGAAGCCGGATAAACCGTAGCTGCGGGACATCTCCACCAGCGCCGGGTCGACATTGCGAATCCCGTGGTAGGTGTTGAGGTAGATCGGAAACAGCGTGCCCAGCGCCACCAGGAAAATCTTCGCCGACTCGTCGATACCGAACCAGAGGATCACCAGTGGAATCAGCGCCAGGTGAGGCACGTTACGCACCATCTGCACGGAGCTGTCCAGCAGCCGCTCACCCCATTTCGACAGGCCGGTGATAAAACCCAGGGCCAGACCGATGCCGCCGCCAATCAGGAAGCCGACCGCCGCGCGCCAACCGCTGATAGCCAGGTGCGTCCAGATCTCACCGCTGCGCACCAGGTTCACCCCGGCCTCGATCACCGCCACCGGCGCCGGCAGGATCCGCGTGGATAACCAGCCGGCCGATACCGACAATTGCCACACCGCCAACAACAGCAGCGGCACCGCCCACGGCGCGAGATTGTGGATAAGTTTTTTCATGGCCGCCTCAGCTCTGCGAAGCGGCTTTGGGCAGGATATCGTTGGCGACCATTTCACCGAACGGGCTCACATAACCCTGGCTTTTCGGCAGTTCCGGGCGCTCCACATCGAGGTGCGGGAACAACAGTTCCGCCACCCGATAGGACTCTTCCAGGTGTGGATAACCCGAGAAGATGAACGTATCGATACCCAGGTCGGCGTATTCCTTGACCCGCTCAGCCACGGTCGGGCCATCGCCCACCAGCGCCGTCCCGGCACCGCCACGCACCAGGCCGACCCCGGCCCACAGGTTGGGACTGACTTCCAACTTGTCGCGGCGACCGCCGTGCAGCGCGGCCATGCGTTGCTGGCCCACCGAGTCGAAGCGCGCCAGGGACGCCTGGGCACGGGCGATGGTTTCGTCGTCCAGATGGGAGATCAAGCGGTCGGCCGCTTGCCAGGCTTCGCCGTTGGTTTCCCGCACGATCACATGCAGGCGAATGCCAAAACGCACGGTGCGCCCAAGCTTCTCGGCCTTGGCCCGCACCTGGGCGATTTTTTCCGCGACGGCGGCGGGTGGTTCGCCCCAGGTCAGGACCATTTCCACCTGCTCGGCGGCGAGATCCTGGGCGGCTTCCGACGAGCCGCCGAAATACAATGCCGGACGCGGTTGCTGGATCGGCGGATAGAGCAGCTTGGCGCCCTTCACACTGATGTGTTCACCGTCGTAATCAACCGTCTCGCCTTCCAGCACCCGACGCCAGATCCGGGTGAATTCCACCGATGCCTGGTAGCGTTGCTCGTGGTCCAGAAACAGCCCGTCACCGGCCAGCTCGTCCGGATCACCACCCGTCACCAGGTTGAACAGCGCCCGCCCGCCGGACAGCCGATCCAGCGTCGCGGCCTGACGCGCCGCCACCGTCGGGGAAATGATCCCGGGGCGCAGGGCAACCAGGAACTTCAGGCGCTGGGTCACCGGAATCAACGAAGCGGCTACCAGCCAGGAGTCTTCGCAGGAACGCCCGGTAGGAATCAACACCCCGCCAAAACCCAGCCGATCGGCAGCCTGGGCAATCTGTTGCAGGTAACCATGATCGACGGCGCGGGCGCCTTCAGCGGTGCCAAGGTAATGGCCGTCGCCGTGGGTGGGCAGGAACCAGAAAATATTGAGGCTCATGGAGTGGTCTCCTAAGGGATCGAATTACTGCGCGTTCGCAACGGCCGCCGGCGGCGTCCAGATCACGTCCTTGATGCTCAAGGGCTTGGGAATCAATTTGAGCTGATAGAAGCTGTCGGCGATTTTCTGCTGCGCCGCGACCACCTCCGGCGTCAGGAACAGAGCCCCATAGCCTTGGCGTTTCACCGACGTCAGGGTGATATCCGCCGACAGGCCGAGCAGCGGCGAGACCTGTCGGGTCACGTCTTCAGGGTTGGCCTTGGACCACTCCCCAACTGCACGCACCTCTTCCACCAACGTCGTGATGACCTGGGGATTTTTTTGCGCGTAAGGTTTGGTCGCCAGATAGAACTGGTGGTTGTCGACGATGCCCTTGCCGTCACGCAGGGTGCGTGCCTGCAACTGTTGTTCGGCGGCTGCCTGGTACGGGTCCCAGATTACCCAGGCGTCCACGCTGCCGCGCTCGAACGCGGCACGGGCATCCGCCGGCGGCAGGAAAACCGTCTGGATGTCGGAATATTTCAGGCCGGCATCTTCCAGCGCGCGTACCAGCAGGTAGTGAACGTTAGAGCCTTTGTTCAGCGCGACTTTCTTGCCCTTGAGCTCCTGCACCGACTGGATCGACGAGCCCTTGGGCACCAGGATAGCCTCGCTGTTCGGCGCCGGTGGCTCGTAGGCGACATAAAGCAAATCCGCGCCTGCCGCTTGGGCAAACACCGGCGGGGTTTCGCCAGTCACGCCAAAATCGATCGAGCCTACGTTCAGGCCTTCCAGCAGCTGCGGGCCGCCGGGAAATTCGGTCCATTGCACGTCGACGCCTTGGGCGGCGAGGCGTTTTTCCAAGGTGCCCTTGGCCTTGAGCAGAACCAGCGTGCCGTACTTCTGATAGCCGATCCGCAAGGTTTCGGCCTGAGCCTGGGTGATGGCGCCGAAGGACACAGCCGCAGCAAACAGAGCGACCAGCCCGCGACGCAAAATGACAGTGCGCATGGCGCCTCTCCTTTTTGCTGTGGGGTTTTGGCTGCACCTGCTTGGCCGTTGACGGCTGAGTAAGGTGGAGTTGAATCAGCGATGTAACGAGTCAGATGCTCCAGCGAGCACTCAACAGACGTTCGTTCAATACGCTGGGATCCAGCGGCTTGGGCCGCCGGGCCATGGCGCTGTAGAACTGTCCAAGCGCCTCGTCCAGACGCTGCTGCAGGGCCGGCGCCAATTGCGCCTGGGCGCTGCCTTCGCCGTAAGCGATCTGGTTGTCCTCGGCGAAAATCCCATGCAGCATTTCCTGGGCCTTGAGCGCCGACAACACCGGCTTCAGGGCGTAGTCCACCGCCAGCATGTGGGCGATGCTGCCGCCTGTCGCCATGGGCAACACTACCTTATGGGCCAGCGCGCGTTCGGGCAGCAGGTCCAGTACCGTTTTCAACGCGCCGGAGAAAGACGCCTTGTAGACAGGCGTAGCGATCACCAGGCCGTCGGCGTTTTCGATCTGGGCCAGCAGGTCCAGTACCTTGGGGCTATCGAAGCGGGCATGGAGCAGATCCTCGGCGGGAAAATCACGCACCTGATAGCTCACCACTTCCACACCTTGCTGCTGCAACCAATGTTGCGAGCGCTCCAGCAGCACTCCTGATCGGGAGCGCTGGCTGGGACTGCCGCCGAGCGAGACAACCAACATGCCAACCATTCCTTGAATTCACGTGCGATTCGCGGTGGGCGATCTCGCTGTATGGAGCAAACCATAACAGGGCATTCATATATCTTTAAATCATATTTGTTCATTTGGTTATGCATTTTAGAGATATACGGTCAGCTTTCCTTGAGGCAATAAAAAAAGGCCGTCGAAACGGCCAAAACCCTTGATGCACAGAAGATCAACTGTGGGAGCGAGCCTGCTCGCGATAGCGGTGTGTCACTCGACCTCAATACTGGCTAATCGACCGCCTTCGCGAGCAGGCTCGCCCACAGGTTCTGGTTCTGGTTTTGCCTCAGCGATTGGGCTGCGGAGTCAGGCGCAGGTATGGTTTGACGGCGCGATAGCCTTTGGGAAAGCGCTGCTTGAGTTCCTCCTCATCCTTGAGCGACGGCACGATCACCACTTCATCGCCATCCTGCCAGTTGGCCGGCGTGGCGACCTTGTAGTTGTCGGTCAGCTGCAAGGAATCGATCACCCGCAGGATTTCATTGAAGTTGCGTCCGGTGCTCGCCGGGTAGGTGATGGTCAGGCGGATCTTCTTGTTCGGGTCAATCACGAACAGGGAACGCACGGTCAACGTGTCGCTGGCGTTGGGGTGGATCAGGTCGTAGAGGTCGGACACCTTGCGGTCGGCGTCGGCCAGGATCGGAAAATTGACCACGGCATTCTGGGTTTCGTTGATGTCCTCGATCCACTTGTGATGCGAGTCCACCGGGTCTACCGAAAGGGCAATGGCCTTGACGCCGCGCTTGGCGAATTCATCCTTGAGCTTGGCGGTAAGGCCCAGCTCGGTGGTGCACACCGGGGTGAAATCCGCTGGATGGGAGAACAACACACCCCAGCTATCACCGAGCCATTCATGGAAGCGAATCTTGCCGGCGCTGGAATCCTGTTCGAAATCGGGGGCGACGTCGCCGAGTCTGAGGCTCATGGTGCAGCTCCTGGTTGAGTAGTTGTGGCCCAACTGTGCACCGCTTTTCATTGCTTGAAAAAGAATGAATACCCATTTGGCTAGATCTTGATGGAATATAAAAAATTGTTCATTGGCGCCTTGGCGTATATCGGACCAAGATCATTGTCGAGGTTTCGAGAAGGCCTCGAGTTGCTGGAAAGAGGAGAAGGTTCGGGGAAGGCTACAGGGGTGGGCCGGACCCGAAACGCAAAAGCCCCGCCCGGCGTGCTGCCGGGCGGGGCTTTTTTTTTCTGCATCTGCACTCCGCAAATTATTGCGGCGATTTCAGGATGAGCGGCTAGGATAGGCAGCATGAACACTCAAGCCTTGCTGACTCATCTGCATCACCATCTCCCTGGGCTGCTGGCGGTTTACCTGTTCGGTAGCCATGCACAGGGCACCGCGGGACCTGACAGCGACGTCGATCTGGCGGTGCTCGTGTCCGGCGAGGTCGACCCTGTTTCGCTGTGGCAGCTCTCAGGAGAGTTGGCGGATATCGCTGGCACTCCGGTGGACCTGATCGATCTACGCGCGGCAACGACCGTCATGCAATACCAGATCGTGACCCGAGGCCAGCGGCTCTGGGCCAGAGACGTACAGGCGGGTTTGTATGAATGTTTCATTCTCAGCGAAAAAACCGCTCTGGATGAGGCTCGGGCAGGTTTGCTCAAGGATATTCAGGAAGAAGGCAGCGTGTATGGCCGATGATGTTTTGATCAACAAGGCAGCAAGTATCGAGCGTTGCGTCGCCAGGGTGCGGGAAGAATACGAGAAAGATCCCGCTACGTTTGCCACCGATTTCACTCGCCAGGACTCGGCAGTCCTGAACATCCAACGGGCGTGTGAAGCGGCACTGGACATGGGACAGCACTTGATTCGACGTGAGCGGCTGGGTGTTCCGCAAAGTGCTCGCGATACATTCGAGCTGCTTTTGCAAGGTGGCTGGCTGGAGGAAGGCCTGGTGAAAAACCTGAAGAACATGGTGGGCTTCAGGAACATCGCCGTGCATGACTATCAAGCCCTGCAACTGCCGATCATGATCGCAATCATTACCGGGCACTTGGACGATTTCCTCGGGTTCAGCGCGTACATCTTGCGCAAGGACGCGACGCAGTCCAAGGGATAAAGACTCTATCCGTCTCGCTGAGCCAAAAACGCAAAAGCCCCGCCCGGCGTGCTGCCGGGCGGGGCTTTTTTACTTCGCTACGTCTTACATGAAGTTGTAAGTGTAGTTGAAGATCAGGCGGGTCTGATCCTGGTCGGCGATACCGGTGCTGCTGCCACGGTAGGAGCCATGACGCAGGGTAGTGCCGAAGCCCTTGAGCGGGCCTTGCTGGACGACGTAGTCCAGGCGCATGTCGCGTTCCCACTCGGAAGTTTCGCTTCCGCCGGTAGCAGACTTGATGTCGTCACCGTGCAGGTAGGCAATCGCTGCCTTCAGGCCAGGGACGCCCAGGCCGGTAAAGTCGTACGAGTACTGACCAAAGGTGGTGTTCTCACCCGCACGGACGAACTGATGGATCATGCTGTCGGTGAACAGGTAGAAGCTCGAGCCACCGGCGCCTTCGTTGCGGCCGCTGTCATTGAGCAGGTTGCCCTGGTTCATGTAGACGAAGCCACCATCGTCGCCAACTTGCTGGTGACCCAACAGGAACGCGCTGCCACCCAGGGTGTAGGTGAACATGGCGCTCCAGGTCTTGTTATCGACCTCGCCCGGGTTCTTGGCATAACCGCCGTTGTTGTTGAAGCGATAGCCTGGGTCGCCGTTACGGCCATCCGAGCTGCTGTCGAAGTAACGCAGGTCAGTCTTGAACGACTGGCCTTCGCTGATCGGGAAAACGTGTACCGCACCCAGGAAGTGCTGCTTGTAGTAATCCTGCAGGTTGGCGTAGTAGTACTGCAGGGTCAGGTCTTTGGTGACTTTCCAGTCAGCACCGGCGTAACGGAACTGGTTGCTGTCCTCGGTACCACCTGCCACTGCCAAGCCCGTGCTGTTGGTACCGGCACGGCCTACGGCGCGCTCCAGTTGACCGGCGTTGAACGTCACGTTGTCCAGGTCCTTGGAGGTGATAGTGCCACCTTCGAAGGTTTGCGGCAGCAGACGGCCATCGTTGGCGACCAGGATCGGCAGGTTCGGCTGCAGAGCACCACCCAGGTGGGCCTCGGTCTTGGAGAAAAGCGCCTTTACGTTGGCCGACCCACGGCTCCAGCTGTGCTCCGCGGACCCGTCGGAGTCACTTGGCGAGAAGGAGTTATTGGCGTCTGGACGCTGACCTTTACCACCATCAAGGTGAAGACCAACCATCGCCTGGGCGTCGATACCAAAACCAACGACACCTTGAGTGAAGCCGGACTTGTAGTCGAACTTCAGGCCGGTCGCCGCTTCACGCTGGTCTTCAGCGCCTTCACGGTTGTCGTTGTCAAAGTACATGGTGCGAGAACTGACGGACGCCTTGCTGTCCTCGATGAAACCGGCGGCGCCTGCCTGCTGCGCCATTACCCCAACGGCCACAGCCAGGGCCAAGGTGGACTTCTTCATGTATCGCTCCTCTCGTTTTCTAATTCTTGTGTGTCTTTGGTTCCGGTTCGAACGCCCGGAATCCGCGGATGCGCGATTAGCGCCAGACCGTGACTGGCAAGTCAACCGTAACCCTTTCGGACTACGACCATGGTCTAACCCCGCGACACCGGCCGGAAGAATAAAGGATTCTTTATAAATCCAAAAAGAATTGTTTCACCAGTTTTCAGCTCGTTTCGACATATGCTTGCCATCAAAGCGTCATCAAGCCCTGACTCGGCTTATCGGCGACGCCGTGGATTCCTGAATGGTGTTTCGTCGGGCCTCGCGCGCGACATGCCAATGCGTGCGCATGCCGCGATCTTGAGGCTCTCCAGACTAGTCGCTGATGGTCTGAAATCAAGAAAGTCGCGGCAGCGTGATGGGATAGGCGGGTTGTTTACAGCGATTTTTCGAAGATTTTCGAATTACGCTGATAGTTGTACAACGAAGCCCGCGCCGCCGGCAGGCGGTCGACACTGCTGGGCTCGAAGCCGCGCTCGCGGAACCAGTGTGCGGTCCGGGTCGTCAGCACGAACAGGGTCTTGAGCCCTTGGGCGCGGGCCCGGGTTTCGATCCGCTCCAGCAACTCATCGCCCCGGCCACCGTGGCGGTATTCCGGATTCACGGCCAGGCAGGCGAGTTCCCCGGCATCCGAATCGGCGATCTGGTACAGCGCCGCGCACGCGATGATCATGCCTTCGCGCTCGACCACGCTGAACTGCTCGATCTCGCGCTCCAGCACCTCGCGGGAACGCCGTACCAGAATGCCCTGCTCCTCCAGAGGACTGATCAGGTCCAGCAAGCCGCCGACATCCTCGATGGCGGCTTCGCGCACCACCTCGAATTGCTCCTGGGCCACGAGCGTGCCGCTGCCATCGCGGGTAAACAGTTCGGCCAGCAGCGCACCGTCCTCGGCATAGCTGACGATGTGGCTGCGCGCCACGCCGCCCCGGCAGGCCTGCGCCGCCGCATCGAGCAGCTCGGCCTGGTAGTCACTGCCCAGGCGTTGCATATGAGCCGGGACCTGTTGCGGACGCAGCTCGCGAACCAGCCGCCCATCCTCGCCGATCAGGCCCTGCTCGGCGCCGAACAACAGGAGTTTGTCGGCGGCCAGATCGATGGCCGCCCGGGTCGCAACGTCTTCACACGCCAGGTTGAAAATTTCCCCGGTCGGTGAATAGCCCAACGGCGACAGCAGAACGATCGAGCGCTCATCCAACAGCCGGTTGATGCCCTTGCGGTCGACCCGACGCACCTCCCCGGTGTGGTGATAATCCACGCCTTCGAGCACACCGATCGGCCGCGCGGTAACCAGGTTGCCGCTGGCCACGCGCAACCGCGAGCCTTGCATCGGCGAAGAAGCCATGTCCATCGACAGGCGCGCCTCGATGGCAATGCGCAACTGGCCGACCGCGTCGATCACGCATTCCAGCGTCGCGGCATCGGTGATGCGCATGCCATGGTGGTAGTGCGGCGTCAGGCCGCGGGCAGCGAGGCGGGTCTCGATTTGCGGACGCGAACCGTGCACCAGCACCAGCCGCACGCCGAGGCTGTGCAGCAACACCAGGTCATGGACGATGTTGCCGAAGTTGGGGTGCTCCACCCCGTCGCCAGGCAGCATGACGATGAAGGTGCAATCGCGGTGGGCGTTGATATAGGGCGAAGCGTGACGAAGCCAATTGACGTATTCGGGCATGAACCTGGGCCTGTAATAAATAACAGCCTAAAAAAGACGAAGCGGAACGCACAGCGGGCTGGTGGTTATCGTCGGAACAGGCTTGGCGACACGCGCGCTCTCCTCATGAATACGGGTCCGCAAGCGGACAATTTAACCGGCGCTGGCCGGTGTCAGGCAGTAATGGCCGATCAACTGCCGCAACAGCTGCACGGTAGGCTGCAAACGTGACATTTCAAGGTATTCGCCAGGCTGGTGAGCGCAGGCGATATCGCCAGGCCCCAATACCAGGGTTTCGCAACCGAGGCGCTGAAGATAAGGCGCTTCGGTGCCGAACGCCACTGCTTCGGCACGATGCCCGGTGAGCCGTTCGGCCACCCGCACCAGCTCGGCGTCCTCGGCCTGCTCGAACGGGGGCGCTTCGGGGAATAGCGGTGCGTAGTCGATCTTCACCTGGTGGCGTTCGGCGATGGGGTCGAGCTTCTGCCGGATCGCCGCCCGCAGCACCTCTGGATCCATGCCCGGCAGTGGGCGCAGGTCGAACTCCATGGAGCATTGGCCGCAGATCCGGTTGGGATTGTCGCCGCCATGAATGCAGCCGAAATTGAGGGTCGGCTGCGGCACGGTGAACTGTGGATTGCGGAACTCACGCTGCCATTGCAGGCGCAGGCCACGCAGCTCGCCCATGGCGTCGTGCATCGCTTCGAGCGCGCTGCGGCCCAGGCTCGGGTCGGAGGAATGGCCGCTGCGCCCGAGGATGTCGATACGCTCCATCATCACGCCCTTGTGCATGCGGATCGGCTTCAGCCCCGTCGGTTCGCCTATCACCGCCGCGCGTCCGAGCGGCCGCCCGGCCTCGGCCAGGGCACGGGCGCCCGCCATGGAGCTTTCTTCATCGCAGGTGGCGAGGATCAGCAACGGCTGCTTGAACGGCTGGTCCAGCAACGGCCGCACCGCTTCGATGGCCAGGGCGAAAAAACCTTTCATGTCACAACTGCCCAGGCCCACCCAGCGCCCGTCGACCTCGGTGAGCTTGAGCGGGTCGGTCTGCCACAACGCGCCATCGAACGGCACCGTGTCGCTGTGCCCGGCCAGCACCAGCCCGCCGGGCCCCGTGCCGAAGCTGGCGAGAAGGTTGAACTTGCCGGGGCTGACCTGCTGGATATCACAGGAGAATCCCAGTTCCGACAGCCAGCCTGCCAGCAGCTCGATCACGGCGCTGTTGGACTGGTCCAGCTTGGGCTGGGTACAACTGACCGAAGGCGCGGCGATCAGGGCAGCGAACTGATCTTTCATGGACGGCAAAGGCATCGCTGGCTCCCGGGCTTACAAATTGGGGGTCCATCATAGAACCATCGAGAGCAAGGATGGAACCGTTCGGCGCGGAGGACCGACGAGTCCTGTACACTGCACGACCCTGGCAGCCACATCTTCCCCCGGCTGCGCACCCGATTCCTGGATTTTCCGGCCATGCAGAAAGAAACCGAAATCAAACTCCGCGTCAGCCGCGAGACCCTGGCAGCCTTGCGCGAGCATCCGCTGTTGAAAAAACGCAACAAGAGTGGCTGGGAACGCCACGAATTGATGAACCAGTACTTCGACACGCCGGAACGTGACCTCGCCCGGGCCAAGGTCGCCCTGCGCCTGCGTCGCGATGGCGAAGAAGTCATCCAGACCCTCAAGACCCGCGGCCAGAGCGTTGCCGGCCTGTCCGAGCGCAACGAATACGACTGGCACCTGCCCAAGGCCAAGCTTGACCTGAAGAAGCTCGAAGGCGAATGCTGGCCCGAGGCACTGGCGGACCTGGACAAAAAAACCCTCAAGGCAATCTTCACCACCGATTTCGTCCGCGAGCGCGCCGAAATTGCCTGGGGCCGTGGCAAAAGCAAGGTGGTCATCGAGGCCGCCCTGGACCTGGGCCACGTGGTGGTCGGCAAGCAGAAGGAAGAAATCTGCGAGCTGGAACTGGAACTGCGCGAAGGCGAACCCGCCGCCCTTCTGGAACTGGCCGCCGAACTGGCCGCGACCCTGCCCTTGATGCCTTGCGACATCAGCAAGGCTGAACGTGGCTATCGCCTGCATGATGCGAGCAGTTACGCCCTGAGCCTGCCGGCTCCGCAACTGACGGCCGAAACGCCGCTGGACGATGCTTTTGGCGCATTGAGCTGGCATTTGCTGGGCAGCAGCCAGCGCCTGGCCGAACAATATCGTTTCAACGGCCACTGGCGCCTGCTGCAGGACTGGGTGGAAAACCTCGCCGAACTGCGCGCATTGCTCAGCAGCCTCGGCCAGGCCGCGCCGCGTCAATCGACCCATGATCTGCGCGTCGCCCTGGATGCGCTGCTGGAAGACTGGCGTCCCCTGGTCCAGGCCGGCCTCGACGACGAAGACGTGCGCAAGGCGGCGCCGGAGCAATTCCTCGAAGAGCTGCAGGACCCGCGCTGGGGCCTCTTCTCTCTTGAAGCTTCGCGTTGGTTGCTGGCCCGCAGCTGGACCGCCGACCGCAACACCCGCGGCAATCGCCAGGGCGCGGCGCAACTGGGCAGCTGGCTGCCGCGCCTGCTCAGCGAAGAAGCTTCGTCGCTGCAACTGCAACGCTACCAGCAACAGCCGGAAGACCTGGCCGAGCAACTGCCGCGCATCGAACGTATCCAGGCCTGGCTGCATCATGCCCGCCAGGTGCTGGAAATTCCTGAGATGGACCGGCTTTACGGCGAATTGAACAAGCTGGCGCAATTGGCCAACGAACCGATCACCGACGAGCTCCTGGATGCGCGCAAGCAACAGGCGATTGCGGTTTACCAGAATCGGGCCTGGAAGACTTTGCTGCGCCTGTAAGATCGCCATCGCGAGCAAGCTCGCTCCCACAGGGTGGACTGCACCCCAAAAGTTGGACACCAACCTGACTTTTGGCGGTGTTTCCATGGGCAAATTTTCGCTTCAGTTCAAAATTACGGCGATTGAGGCTTATATCAATGGCAATGAAGGCTTTCGAAAGGTAGCTCACCGCTACTTGATCGACTGCAGCCTGCTTCGGCGCTGGGTCGCCACCTATCAGGCTCGAGGCAGTGCTGGGCTGCAATCGCATGGTCACCATTACAGCGCGGCCTTTAAACGCTCAGTCATCCAATGCATGCAAAAAGAGCGGCTCTCACATCGGGAAGTCGCCGCGCGGTTCGGGCTCGGTCAGTCCTCGCAGGTGGGCATTTGGGAGCGGCAGTACTACAGTGGCAGTCTTCCTGCCCTGATCGTACCCAAGAGAAAAAAGGCTGTTGTCATGCCCAAAAAAACGCCTGTCCCTGATCACTCCCAACCCGTGGACGACGATTCGAAGAGCCGAGAGCAACTGAAGGCCGAACTCGAATACCTACGTATGGAGAACGCTTACCTAAAAAAGCTCGAAGAGGTAAGGGAGGCTTCGAAGAGGAGTCGCCCCGGGAAAAAACCATCTCCGTAATGGCGTTGAGATCCAGGTTTCCTCTGGACAGTCTGCTGAAGTTAGCCAACCTGGCCCGCAGCACGTTCTATTACCAGGTCAGCGCCCTTCAGAAACCTGACAAATATGCCTCGCTGAAAACGAAGATCCGCGACCTCTACGACCAGCACGAAGGGCGATTTGGCTATCGCCGCATCGCTTTGGCACTTCAAAAGAAAGAGTCGGTCAGTGAAAAAATGATTCAGCGCCTGATGGACCGCATGGGCCTTAAATCCTTGGTGCGCCCAAAAAAGTATCGATCTTATAGAGGGCAAGTTGGAACCGTCGCGGCGAATCTTCTGGAGCGTAATTTCGTCGCGCAACGGCCCAATCAGAAATGGGTAACGGACGTCACCGAATTCAAAGTCGGATCAAAGAAGCTCTATTTATCGCCGGTAATGGATTTGTACAACGGCGAGATCATCGCCTATGAAACCGCCCCGCGCCCATGCTTTGCCTTGGTGACCGGAATGCTGGAAAAGGCCTTCGAGCGCCTGCAAGGGCCGTCTCATCTGCTGCTGCACTCTGACCAGGGCTGGCAGTATCAGCAACCTCGCTATCAGCATGCACTGAAGCAACGCGGCATAAAGCAGAGCATGTCACGTAAGGGAAATTGCCTCGACAACGCGGCGATGGAGAGTTTTTTTGGCACCCTGAAATCCGAGTTTTTCTACCTAAAACGCTTTGAAAATCTGGAAGAGCTGAATGTAGGGCTGGACGAGTACATCAGTTATTACAATCATGAGCGGATCAAATCGAAGCTCGGTGGACTGAGCCCTGTGGAATACAGGACTCAATCCGTGGGCATGTGGCAGTAGACCGTCCAACATTTTGGGGTCAGTCCAGGGTCCAGCGTTGCACACAGATTTTGTGGCCGCTGAAGATCAACTGTGGGAGCGAGCTTGCTCGCGATGAGGCCAGCCCAAACATCGCAAAAACAAGCTCAGCGCACCACCGGCAAACTCGTCGTCGACTTGATCTCCGACAGCGCCACGATCGAGTTCACCTCCTGAATCCCCGGCACCATCGACAGCTTTTCGAAAAAGAATCGCTCATACGCCTCGATGTCCGCCGTGACGATGCGCAGCAGAAAATCCACCGACCCCATCAGCACGTAGCACTCCAGCACCTCGGGAAACCCGCGGATCGCCTCGGTGAACTCGGTGAAATTCGAGCGACCGTGGGCGTTGAGCTTGATTTCGGCGAAGATCTGCGTGTTCAGGCCGATTTTCTTGCGGTCCAGCAGCGTCACCTGTCCCCGAATGATCCCCTCCTCCTTCATCCGCTGAATCCGACGCCAACAGGGCGACTGGGACAAGCCAACCTGCTCGGCGATCTGCGCGCTGGACAGCGAAGCATCCTCTTGCAGCAACGCCAGTATCCTGCGGTCGAAGCTATCCAGCTCATTGTGCATAAATAAACCTGTAGTTTTCCGATATGCGAATCAGTTTATTCAACATAGGTTCGAAATAGCTCATCTTAGGTAAGAAATACCCTCCGGCGCATGTAAATATTTCTCCCGACCTCCAGGAGACCGAACATGCACTCACTCGCAACCGTATCCACCGCCCCGACCCGCGCCGACGCCTGGCACGCCGCCAACGCCCATTGCCGCGTGCATTATCAGATGCAGGCCGAAGCCGAGCCGGACGTGCTGTGTCGAGCATTGAATCTGTTCGCCTTGCAGGGCCTGACGCCACAGCAGGTCCACGTCGAGCGTCAAGACGATCTGCTGACGCTGGACATTGTCCTGGATGGGCTGAGCTGGCACCGTGCCCAGGTCATTGCTGAAAAATTACGTAACCTGATCAGCATGTGCTCTGTGGACCTGCAGGACGCAGATATCACGCGGGCCGGACGGGTTCTGGCGGCCGGTTGAGGGGGGCGCAGGCAAGAATTGGAAACGCATTGGTCGGGTAGTGGCCCAACGGTCCATAAGGTCGGGACTATTCTTTTGCACAACAAGCCGGGACGCCGAAGCGTCTGCATCGCGGCTTTGCTGCAACTGTCCAATAGGAACCCGAACGCCCATGTCCACCAAACACGCCACTCAGGATCGCTGGCTGGACCTTAACGATCTGCTCCGCCAACTGGTCGCCCAGGGCCTCATCAGCCAGGATTCAGCCGAAACCGCGCTCAACGCTCGGCGCCGGCATAACGCCAACAGCCAGTTGCACCCGCTGGAGTTCATCGCCAACCAGCACCTGGACGACCTCAGCCGACCCGGCAAGCGCCTGGACCTTGAGAACCTGACGCTGTGGCTGGCCCAGCAGGCCGACCAGCCCTACATGCGCATCGACCCGTTGAAGATCAACGTGGCGGCCGTTACGCCGCTGATGTCCTATGCCTTTGCGCAACGTCACAAGATTCTCGCAGTGGCGGTTGACCGTGACGCCGTCACCGTCGCCAGTGCCCAGCCTTACGTCAGCAGTTGGGAAGCCGACCTGACCCACGTGCTCAAGCTGCCGGTCAGGCGGGTGGTCGCCAACCCGGTGGATATCCAGCGCCTGAGCGTGGAATTCTATCGCCTGGCCAAATCCGTCAGCGGCGCTACCACCGTCGATCAGCAACCGAGCAACCTGACCAACTTCGAACAACTGCTCAACCTCGGCGCCAGCGACCAGGAGCCGGACGCCAACGACGCCCATATCGTCAACATTGTCGATTGGCTGTTCCAGTACGCCTTCCAGCAGCGGGCCAGCGATATCCACATCGAACCGCGCCGGGAGCAGGGCACCGTACGCTTTCGCATCGACGGGGTGCTGCACACCGTCTATCAGTTCCCGCCGCAGGTGACGATGGCGATCATCAGTCGCCTGAAAAGCCTGGGGCGCATGAACGTCGCGGAAAAGCGCAAGCCCCAGGATGGTCGCGTCAAAACCAAGACTCCCGACGGCAACGAAGTGGAATTGCGCTTGTCGACCTTGCCGACCGCGTTCGGCGAAAAAATGGTGATGCGGATCTTCGATCCGGAAGTATTGCTCAAGGATTTCGACCAGCTGGGCTTCTCCGCCGACGACCTGCGTCGCTGGCAGGACATGACCCGCCAGCCCAACGGCATCATTCTGGTCACAGGCCCCACCGGGTCCGGCAAGACCACGACGCTCTACACGACGTTGAAAAAACTGGCGACGCCGGAAGTGAACCTCTGCACCATCGAAGATCCGATCGAGATGGTCGAGGCCTCGTTCAACCAGATGCAGGTCCAGCACAACATCGAGCTGTCTTTCGCGGCGGGCGTACGTGCGTTGATGCGGCAGGACCCGGACATCATCATGATCGGCGAGATCCGTGACCTGGAAACCGCCGAAATGGCGATCCAGGCAGCCCTCACCGGACACCTCGTCCTCTCGACCCTGCACACCAACGACGCGCCGAGCGCCATCAGCCGCCTGCTGGAGCTCGGCGTGCCGCATTACCTGATCAAGGCCACAGTGCTCGGGGTCATGGCCCAGCGCCTGGTGCGTACGTTGTGTCCGCATTGCAAGGCGCCCATCACCCTGGATGAAGATGACTGGCAAACCCTGACGAGGCCCTGGCAGGCCCCGCTGCCGACCAACGCCCAGCAGGCTGTCGGCTGCTCGGAATGCCGCGATACCGGCTACCGGGGGCGGGCCGGGGTGTACGAGATCATGCAGTTGAGCGACAGCGTCAAAGGCCTGATCCACCCAGACACCGACCTGCTCGCCGTGCGCCGCCAGGCCTTCAAGGAAGGCATGCGCAGCCTGCGGCTCTCGGGCGCGCAAAAGGTAGCGGCGGGCCTGACCACGGTCGAAGAAGTACTGCGGGTGACGCCACAGAGTGAACAGAAGTAGCGCGTGGCGAGGGCTGACTGCGGGTCATGGAACTGAATCGAGGCTGCGGCAATCCAAAGTCATAGTTAACCCTGTGGAGTCACCTATCATGCGTCTCAAACTTGCTGTCGCGACCCTGGCCTTGCTTTCTCTTCCTGTTGGCTCGGCAATGGCCGACACGTTTTGGCGTAACGTCATCTCATCCGGTGCGACCACCGGTTCTACCTACCTGACCTTCAAGGACAACAAGCTGATCGTCGCCGCCCAGGACGACGCCGGCAGCTTCGTCGCCAGTGACGGCGGCATCCGTGGCCCCTACCTGGAAGCCGCGATGCAGAAAGTCCGTGCCGACAACCCAGGCCTGCAAGCCACCGACATGGAACTGGCCAACGCGATCCTGGCGAAAAACGCCGTCGCCCAGGAATGATGTCCGGCCGATAAAAAATGCCGCTCGATTGAGCGGCATTTTTTTGCCCGACGGACATCTCACAAACCAACGTGGGAGCGAGCCTGCTCGCGAAAGCGGTGTGTCAGCCAACCTCGATGTTGCTGATTTATCGCCTTCGCGAGCAGGCTCGCTCCCACAGGCATCAAGTGTTACTCGCCGATAGCAGCCTTATAGCCGGCAGCATCGAGCAACTTGTCCAACTCGGCCTTGTCGCTTGGCTTGAGCTTGAAGATCCAGGCGCCGTACGGATCGGAGTTCAGCAGCTCCGGCGAGCCGCCCAACTCTTCATTGATCGCAATCACTTCGCCGGCAATGGGGGCGTAGATGTCGGAAGCGGCCTTGACCGACTCCACCACGCCAGCCTGATCACCAGCAGCAAAAACCTTACCGACCTCGGTCAGCTCGACAAACACCACATCGCCCAAAGCTTCCTGCGCATGGTCGCTGATGCCTACGGTGACGGTACCGTCGGCTTCCAGGCGGGCCCACTCGTGGCTTTCGGCAAAACGCAGTTCGGCGGGGATATCACTCATATTCTGTGTCCTCAAGAGAAAGTGTCAGCGGCCGGCGGCCCGCCGCAAAAGGTTAGATCAGGGTTTTGCCATGGCGGACGAAGGTCGGCTTGACCACCCGTACCGGGTACCACTTGCCACGAATTTCCACCTCGGCACGGTCGGCGGTGGCCATCGGAACACGTGCCAGGGCAATCGACTTGCTAAGCGTAGGAGAAAAACTACCACTGGTGATCTCTCCTTCGCCAACATTGGCGATACGGACCACCTGATGAGCGCGTAGAACACCACGCTCCTCAAGTACCAGCCCGACCAGTTTGTGCTGCACGCCAGCCGCCAGTTCGGCTTCCAGCGCCGAGCGGCCGATAAACTGGCGACTCGCAGGTTCCCAGGCGATGCTCCAGGCCATGTTGGAGGCCAGCGGCGAAACATCCTGGTGAATGTCCTGGCCATAGAGGTTCATGCCCGCTTCCAGGCGCAAGGTATCGCGAGCTCCAAGGCCGATGGGAGGAATGCCAGCGCCCACCAGATCGTTGAAAAAGCTCGGGGCTTCATGGGCCGGCAGGACGATTTCCAAACCATCTTCACCGGTGTAGCCGGTACGGGCAATGAACCAGTCACCGTCGGCACGGCCTTCGAAGGGCTTGAGCTGCTGGATCAATTGGCCGCGTGATTGCGTGACCAGTTCGGCAATCTTGTGCCGGGCCTGCGGCCCCTGGATGGCCAGCATCGCCATTTCGGGACGCTCGTGCAGTTGCACATCATATTCACCGAGCTGTGCCTGCATCCAGGCCAGGTCCTGGTCGCGGGTCGAGGCATTGAACACCAGCCGGTAACCCTCCTCGACCCGGTAAATGATCATGTCATCGACAATGCCGCCACGCTCATTGAGCATAGTGCTGTACAGCGCACGGCCGGTGTTCTGGAGGCGATCGACGTCATTGGCCAGCAAGCGCTGCAGCCAGGCCTTGGCCTGGGGGCCGGCAACATCGATCACGGTCATGTGGGACACATCGAACACACCGCAATCGCGGCGCACCTGATGGTGTTCCTCGACCTGCGAGCCGTAGTGCAAAGGCATATCCCAACCGCCAAAATCGACCATCTTCGCGCCAAGGGCGAGATGCAGGTCATACAGAGGCGTACGCTGTCCCATGGGTTTCTCCTTCCGGGCGTGGCGAAGGTGCGGACGGGTACTGCACAGCACGAACGCCTGAAAAAAAGCGCCCTCAGCTACCCGGTCCGACGGACGGACCGCACCGAATGCCGCGCATTGTATCCGCATGCCATGGCACTGGCACCTGGAGCCGCTCTCAATTAATTCAGAACGCGTCGATGAGCCGAGCGCCGTATCAATCCGATGACCGGCAACAGCCCGACCAGCACCAGGGTCAGCGCCGGCAATGCAGCCCGTGCCCACTCCCCCTCGCTGGTCATCTCAAAGACCCGCACTGCCAGCGTGTCCCAGCCGAACGGGCGCATCAGCAGGGTGGCGGGCATTTCCTTGAGCACATCGACAAACACCAGCAACGCCGCGCTCAACGTGCCAGGGAGTAGCAACGGCAGATACACTTTGAAAAACAGTCGTGGCCCACTGACGCCAAGGCTTCGTGCGGCCTCGGGCAATGACGGACGAATCCGCGCCAGGCTGCTTTCCAGCGGACCGTAGGCCACGGCCAGGAAACGTATCAGGTAGGCCAGCAGCAACGCCGACAAACTGCCCAACAGTAACGGTTTGCCCGCCCCGCCGAGCAGGGTCGATAGCGGAATGACCAATTCACGGTCCAGATAACTGAACGCAAGCATGATCGACACCGCCAGCACTGAACCCGGCAAGGCATAACCCAGGTTCGCCAGGCCGACACCGGCGCGGATCGGGCGGGTCGGCGCCAAGCGACGGGCGAACGCCAGCAGCAAGGCCACGCAGACGGTGACCAGGGCCGCCAGGCCGCCCAGATAGAGGGTATGGATGATCAACCCGGCATAACGCTCGTCCAGGTCGAACCGACCGCGCTGCCAGAACCACACCACCAGTTGCAGCACCGGAATGACGAACGCGCAAGCGAAAACCAACAGGCACCAGCTGCTGGCCGCCACCGCCTTGAAACCGTGCAAGTGGTAAAGCGCCTTGACCCGGGGCCGTTCGTTGCTGGCCCGCTGTGCTCCCCGGGCACGGCGCTCACCGTAGAGCACCACCATCACCGCCAGCAGCAACAGGCTGGCCAGTTGGGCGGCGCTGGAAAGACTGAAGAAGCCGTACCAGGTTTTATAGATGGCGGTGGTAAAGGTGTCGAAGTTGAACACCGACACCGCGCCGAAATCCGCCAGGGTTTCCATCAGCGCCAGCGCCACGCCAGCGCCGATCGCCGGTCGGGCCATCGGCAGCGCCACCCGCCAGAACGCCTGCCAGGGCGATTGGCCGAGGACCCGGGCCGCTTCCATCAATCCCTTGCCTTGGGCCAGGAAGGCGCTTCGCGCGAGCAGATAGACATACGGATAGAACACCAGCACCAACACCAGGATAACCCCACCGGTCGAGCGCACCCGGGGCAGGCGCAAGCCGCTGCCGAACCATTCGCGCATCAGGGTCTGCACCGGGCCGGCAAAATCCAGCAGGCCGACGAAAACAAACGCCAGCACGTAGGCGGGAATCGCGAACGGCAACATCAACGCCCAATCGAGCCAGCGCCGACCGGGAAATTCGCAAAGGCTGGTAAGCCACGCCAGACTGACCCCCAACAACGTCACGCCGACACCCACACCCAGGATCAGCGTCAGGGTATTACCCAGCAGGCGCGGCATCTGGGTCTCCCACAAGTGGGACCAGATCTGCGCATCGATGCTCTGCCAGGACAGCAGCAGCACGCTCAACGGCAACAGCACCAGCGCAGCGACGGCGAAGACCAGGGGATACCAACGGCGTTGGGCGGGGTGGGTCAAGGAAAACTCTCGTAAGACAAACGGTCATGTGGCGAGGGAGCTTGCTCCCGCTGGAGGGCGAAGCCCTCCCGGGATATCTGCCAGGACCTATATGCCGGGGCATGATCTGGGGCTTTGGGGCTACTGCGTAGCCCAGCGGGAGCAAGCTCCCTCGCCACGGGTCGTCAATGAGCTGAAAGGGATCGTCTCAGTTCCAGCCGGCACGATCCATCAGGCGAATGGCTTCGGCCTGGCGTTTACCCGCGACTTCCACCGGCAGCGTATCGGCCTTGAACTGGCCCCAGGCGGCGACTTCCTTGGACGGCTGGACTTTCGGGTTGGCCGGGAATTCCTGGTTCACGTCGGCGAAGATGCTTTGCGCTTCAGGCGTGGTCATCCATTCCACCAGTTTTTTCGCGGCGTCCGGGTGCGGCGCGTGCTTGGTCAGGCCGATACCCGAGAGGTTGATGTGCACGCCACGGTCCGCCTGGTTCGGCCAGAACAGCTTGACCTTCAAGTCTGGCTTCTGCTGGTGCAGGCGACCGTAGTAATAGGTGTTGACGATGCCAACGTCGCACTGGCCGGCATTGATCGCCTCAAGCAGCGCGGTGTCGTCGGAGAATACGTCGGTGGACAGGTTCCTGACCCAGCCTTTGAGGATCGCCTCGGTTTTTTCAGCACCATGGGTTTCGATCAGGGTCGCGGTCAGCGACTGGTTGTAGACCTTTTTCGAGGTCCGCAGGCACAAGCGGCCTTCCCATTCCTTGCCGGCCAGCGCTTCGTAAGTAGTCAGCTCACCCGGTTTGACCCGGTCAGTCGAGTAGGCAATGGTCCGCGCACGCAGGCTCAGGCCGGTCCAGGCGTGGGACGACGCACGATACTGAGGGGGAATGTTGGCATCGATTACCGGCGAGGTGAACGGCTGCAGAATGCCCATCTGCTCGGCTTGCCAGAGGTTGCCGGCGTCGACGGTCAGCAGCAGGTCGGCGGTGGCATTTTTGTCTTCGGCCTTGATCCGCTGCATCAGGGGCGCTTCCTTGTCGGTGATGAACTTCACCGTGACGCCGGTCTTCTTGGTGTAGGCATCGAAAACCGGTTTGATCAGCTCATCGATGCGCGACGAATAGACCACCACCTCATCGGCAGCCTGGGCGACGGAAGTGCCGATCAGGGTCAGTGCGAGGGCGGACAGCAGGCGTTTGGTGGCCGACATGGTAGCGGTCTCTCGATTGTGAACAGAGCGCAAATGATAAGGACTCACATTTAGCACCACAATCGAACAGTGGGTAGACACGTTTCCAAATGTTGCACAGATAGGATGGGGGGATGTTCCGGCCTCATCGCGAGCAGGCTCGCTCCCACATTTGATCCGGTGAAACCTGTGGGAGCGAGACTGCTCGCGATAAGCCTTTCTCAGACCTTGGCCAGATCCGGCAAATCCCCGGTCAGCCCCAACGCCTCGCGTACGAACAGCGCCTTGGCTTCCGGCATGCGGTCTACCAGCTTCAGACCGGTATTACGCAACCAGCGCACCGGCAATGGATCGGCCTGGAACAGCCGCTCGAAGCCTTCCATCGCCGCCATCAGCGCCAGGTTATGGGGCATGCGCCGCCGCTCATAGCGGCTCAACACCTTGAGATCGGCCAACCGCTCGCCACGCCCTGCGGACTGCAACAGCACCTCGGCCAACACCGCGGCATCCAGGAAACCCAGGTTGACGCCCTGTCCGGCCAGGGGATGGATGGTATGCGCCGCATCGCCGATCAGCGCCAGCCCTTCGGCCACGTAACGCTTGGCGTGGCGTTGGCGCAGCGGTACGCAGACGCGAGGATCGGCGCCGAGCACCGCGCCTAGCCGGCCCTCGAAAGCCCGCTCCAGTTCGGCGCAGAAAGCGCCGTCATCCAGTGTCATCAAGCGCTGCGCTTCGCCAGGCGTGGTCGACCAGACGATCGAGCACCAGTCCTGCTGGCCGTCGCGCGCCAGTGGCAGGAAGGCCAGCGGACCATTGTCGGTGAAGCGTTGCCATGCGGTCTGGCGATGAGGTCCGGCGCAGCGCACGCTGGTGACGATCGCGTGATGCAGGTAGTCCCACTCGCGAGTGGCGACCCCCGTCAGGCGGCGCACGGCGGAGTTCGCCCCGTCGGCGGCAATCACCAGTGGCGCGCGCAAGGTGCGCCCGTCAGCCAGGGTCAACAGCCAGTCGTCGCCGGAGCGGCGCATCTGCTCCAGGCGCGCATTGGCCAGCAGCCCCAGGTCGCAGTCATGCAACCGGTCCAACAGTGCATCCTGAACGACGCGGTTCTCGACGATGTGGCCAAGCACTTCGGCATGCAGGCTGGCGGCGGAAAAATGAATCTGCCCCGTGCCGCTACCGTCCCAGACATGCATGTCGGTGTAGGGACTGGTGCGTCGGGCGACGATACCGTCCCAGACGCCCAGACGATCGAGAATCCGCTGGCTGGCCGCCGACAGGGCGCTGACCCGGGGTTCGAACGCTGCCTGGGAATCAAAGGGCTTGACGCTCAGCGGGCTGCCGTCGAGCAACAACACCTGCAAGCCGCTGCCCTGCAACGCAAGCGCCAGGGCGCTGCCGACCATGCCGGCACCGACAATCAACAGATCTGCGCGCAATTCCATGCTTTAAGCCTGTGCTGCTGGCGACATGAGCCGCCGGTGAAAGGGATAAGCCGTATCAAGCATCGGGGCGAGTCCCCAAGCCCATGGCCTGGCGGGCGAACCAGCGCTTGGCCGGGGGCAGCAGGTCAAGGCCCAGCAGGCCGAGATTGCGGCCCACGGATACCAGCGGCAGATCGCTGCTGAACAGCCGCGTGACCTGGTCGGAGAAGCCGACGGTCAGGGCCTGGTCCATCCGCTGGCGCTCGCGATAGGCTTGCAATACAGAGAAGTCGCCGGGCGTGCTGTCGCTCCCGAGCAATGCATCGGCCAGTGCCTGCGCGTCACGCAAGGACAGGTTGAAGCCCTGCCCCGCTATGGGATGCAGGCTATGGGCAGCATTGCCGAGGATCGCCAGGTGCGGACGTACCTGCTCTTCGGCTTCCACCAGCGCCAGCGGATAAAGGTGTCGCGCACCCACCTGCTTCAACGTGCCGAGGCGATAGCCGAACACACTCTGTAGCTCACTGAGAAAACTACGCTCGTCGAGGGCTGCCAGCCGTTGCGCATCCATGCCCTGGCGAGTCCAGACCAACGCACAACGATTTTCCGGCAGCGGCAACAAGGCCATCGGGCCATCGTCGGTAAAGCGTTCGAAAGCCATGCCGTTGTGGGCTTCGCTGGGGGTGACGTTGGCAATCAACGCGCTCTGGTCGTAAGGGCGATTGCGCACACCGACGCCCAACTGCTCACGCAGTCCGGAGCGTCCACCGTCGGCCAGTACGGCGAGGTCGCATTCCAGCGTGGTTTCGTCATCCAGCGTCAAACGATAACCACCGACTAGCGGCTCCATCCGGGTGACTTGCGCCGGGCAGCGCCAGCTGACCACGTCCTTGTCCAGCCCTTGCCACAGGCATTGGCCGAGCCAGGCATTTTCCACCACGTAGCCGAGGGCCGGCACGCCCTCCTCCATGGCGGACAACCGTGCGGTGGAAAACCGTCCGCGGTCGGAAACGTGAATCTGTTTGATCGGTTCTGCGCGGCGGGAAATTTCCTGCCAGAGGCCCAGGCGCTGATAAATTTGTCGCGCACCGAAGGAGAGCGCCGATGAGCGCGCGTCATAGCTCGGCTGCCAGGTGTCGCCGGGGGCGAACGGCTCGATCAGCATGATCTTCCACCCCCTGGCCTTGGCGCCTGCCTGCAAGGCGAGCGCCAGGCTCGCGCCGACCAGGCCGCCACCAATGATCGCCACGTTGACCCGGCTCATGCCGCTTGAGTCCGTGCGGCGGCCATCAGGGCCTCGATCTCGACGACCGTTTTCGGCACGCCGCGGGTCAGGATTTCACAACCGGTCTTGGTCACCACCACGTCATCCTCGATGCGCACGCCAATGCCGCGCCATCTCTTCGCTACGCTGCGATTGTCCGGGGCAATGTAGATGCCCGGCTCCACGGTCAAGGCCATGCCAACCTCCAGCACGCGCCATTCGCCACCGACCCGGTACTCACCGACGTCGTGCACGTCCATGCCCAGCCAATGACCGGCACGGTGCATGTAGAACGCCCGGTAGGCTTCGCTGGCGATCAACTGGTCCACCTCGCCTTCCAGCAGCCCGAGACGCACCAGGCCCTCGGTAATGACCCGGACCGTAGCTTCATGGGCCTGGTTCCAATGCTTGTCCGGGCCAATTTCAGCGAACGCCGCTTCCTGGGCCGCCAGCACGACCTCATAGATCGCCTTCTGCTCGGGCGAAAACTTGCCGCTGACCGGCCAGGTACGGGTGATATCGCTGGCGTAGCAGTCGATTTCACAACCGGCATCGATCAGCACCAAGTCGCCATTCTTGAGCGGCGCGTCGTTCTGCTGGTAATGCAGGATGCAACTGTTACGCCCCGCCGCAACGATGGAGCCGTAGGCCGGCATCTTTGCGCCGCCCTTGCGAAATTCGTAGTCGAGCTCGGCTTCCAGGCTGTATTCGTAAAGCCCGGGGCGTGCCGCTTGCATGGCGCGGATGTGCGCCTGGGCGGAAATCCGCGCCGCTTCGCGCATCACTTTCACTTCCGCCGCCGATTTATACAGGCGCATATCGTGCAGCAGATGATCCAGGGCAACAAATTCGTTCGGCGGCTGGGCACCAAGGTGGGCCTTGGAGCGAATCACGTTGATCCACTCCATCAGGTGCCGGTCGAATTCGGGGTTGCTGCCCATGGCCGAATAGACCCGGTCGCGACCTTCGATCAGGCCCGGCAGGATGTCGTCGATGTCGGTGATGGGAAACGCGTCGTCGGCGCCGTAGTCCCGGATCGCCCCTTCCTGGCCAGCACGCAAGCCATCCCACAGTTCACGTTCGGCGTTGCGCTCGCGGCAAAACAGGATGTACTCGCCGTGAGCGCGACCGGGCATCAGCACCAGCACCGCTTGCGGCTCGGGGAAGCCGCTGAGGTACTGGAAGTCGCTGTCCTGGCGATAGACGTGCTCGACGTCGCGGTTGCGGATCGCAACGGCGGCGGCGGGCAGGATTGCGATGCTGTTGGGTTCCATCTGCGCCATCAAGGCCTTGCGGCGACGGCTGTATTCCGACTTCGGGATATGAATCATGGGCAGACGGTGTTCCCTTTCAAGCGATCAGTGCAGGGACGGCTTGGCAGCCGGTTCAGCGGTTTTTTTGGTCTCGGTAAACAGCAGCAACGGCGCGACCCGCAGGTACTCCATCACTTCCATGTAGTCGCTCTCGCCGTCGTCGGATTCTTCCAGGGCGTCCTGCACCTGGGAGATGGCCGCCAGGTCTTGCAACACTTCCTTGGCTTCATCGCTCAAGGCGTATTCGCGGCGGGTCAGGCCGAAGCCTGCCAGGAAACCCTGGCACCACTGACCCAGCGCAGCGGCGCGTTCAGCCAGCGGCGCGTCATCGGTGGGCAGCAACAGGACGACGGTCATGTCGTCACTGGTCAATTCACCCTTGACCATTTCCTGCAGGCCGATGAGCGCGTTGCGCACGTTGTCCGCCGGCTCGCCTTCAAGCAGTTCGGCGGCGTCGGCCAACCAGCCGTCGGCATCAAAACCGGCGCCGGCACAGCTGCGGCCGAGCAGCAGGCCATGCAGTTCGGCGGGCGAGACAGGGTGGCCGCTGGTGCTCAGCAGGGTGGCAAAGGCTTGGTACGGAGAATTCTGAATGGGCATGGGCAGCTAGGCGCCAGACGGCGCTATGTCTAGAATGGAGGCCTTGTATCCTACATCGACAGACTCGCCAAGACCATTAAAGGCTGTGCGACCCAAATCCCTCCATCAGACACATTCTTCAGTGGACACAATGGAAGACACCGACCTGCAAGCGCTGATGGCCAGACTCGAGCTGCTAATTGACCGGGTCGAGCAACTTAAGAGCCAAAACGGACTCCTATTAGCTCAGGAAAAAACCTGGCGCGAGGAACGCGCGCACCTCATTGAAAAAAACGAAATCGCCCGGCGTAAGGTCGAATCGATGATTTCGCGCCTCAAGGCCCTGGAGCAAGACTCATGAGTTCAAGCAATAGCGTTACCGTGCAGATCCTCGATAAAGAGTATTCGATCATCTGCCCCCAGGAAGAGCGCAGCAACCTGGTGAGCGCCGCCCGTTACCTGGATGGCAAGATGCGCGAGATCCGCAGCAGCGGCAAAGTCATCGGCGCCGATCGCATCGCCGTGATGGCCGCCTTGAACATTACCCACGACCTGCTGCACCGCCAGGATACGCCGGACGTACAGGTCAGCGGCTCGACCCGTGAACAGGTCCGCGACCTGCTCGATCGGGTGGATCTGGTACTGGCTACCGATCCGGACGTCAGCAAGGGCTGATTCGCGAGGCAGCCTGGGGTATACTTGCGTCACTCCCTGGGGTGCTTGCCAGTTGGTGATGTCCCTGAGCCGATACGCACAACCACGGGGGTTGCACGTTGGGGCCGGTGTGCATGTCCGCTTGACGGAAAGCCTTAACGCCTCCTGCAACTTCCACCTTGAACTTTCGGGTTCAAGGGCTAAGCCGACAGCGGTTCATCCGGGGAGCCTGATTCTTGAAACAATGCCAGTCATCATGACTGGCATTGTCGTTTCTGGCGTTTGGCGTTTTCTGGTCCCGCCGTTTGCGGTTACGCTGTGCCGATGTCACCGTCTCGCGAAGCATCGATATGACCGAACCTGCGTTGCCGACCCGCCCACAACTTCGCCGCCTGCTACGCCAGGCCCGTCGTGCCCTGACCCCGGCCCAGCAACGGCAAGCCGCCCACGGGCTTTATCGGCAACTGGCACAGCATCCGCTGTTTCGCCGCGCAAGACACATCGCCCTGTACCTGCCCAACGACGGTGAGATCGACCCACGCCTGCTGCTGCGCGCCGCCCAACGTCGGGGCAAGGCGACTTATCTGCCAGTACTCAGTCCCTGGCCGCAGACCAGGATGGTGTTCCAGCGGATCCATCCCGGCGAAAAAATGCGCCCTAATCGTTTCCGCATCCCGGAACCACGCAAGAATATCGCCCGGCAGCGCAAAGTCTGGACATTGGACCTGGTATTGCTGCCGTTGGTGGGGTTTGACGATGCCGGCGGACGCCTGGGCATGGGCGGCGGCTTCTATGACCGCAGCCTGGCGTATCTGTCGCGACGCAAACAATGGCGCAAGCCGACGTTGCTGGGCCTGGCCCATGAGTGTCAGAAGGTCGAACGATTGGCGCAGGCAAGCTGGGATGTACCGTTACAGGGAACGGTCAGTGACAGGCGTTGGTATCTGGCGAGCTAGACGCCGCGAAACAGCGGCGTCCAGAAGACGGCTCAGCGCTTGAGTGCGGGCGCGGGCTGGGTGATTTCCATCGGTGCATCATTTTTGTTGGCCCATAAGCTCTGGGCATAACCCGTGGTGACGACACCCAGGCCGAACAGAATGACCAGGACCCACAACAAATCCGGTTTGCGTTTCATCGATTGCCCCCCTCAAGGCATATCACACACGATGACAGCAGCGGTTTTCTTATCTGGCCGTGCAGCAGCGTCAAGCTTGGAAGGCCGGCATTTTGCGGCAACGTGAACCGACACGCAAATGCTGGCGTCAACCGACTGTCGGTTTGTCATAAAATCGCTGAACCTTTTTATCGCCACCACCCAGGAGTAGAAATCATGGCCTACTGGCTGATGAAATCCGAGCCCGACGAATTGTCCATCCAGGGCCTGGAAAAGCTCGGCCAAGCGCGCTGGGACGGGGTTCGCAACTACCAGGCGCGCAATTTCCTGCGAGCCATGGCGGTAGGCGACTCATTTTTCTTCTATCACTCCAGTTGCCCGGAGCCAGGCATTGCCGGAATTGGCAAAATCATCAAGGCCGCCTATCCCGACCCAACGGCCCTGGAACCTGACAGTCATTACTTCGAGGCCAAGGCCAGCCCGGAGAAAAACCCCTGGACCGCCCTCGACGTCGCCCATGTCGAGACATTCCCACGGGTGCTGAAGCTCGACTACCTCAAACAGCAAGCCGCCCTGGCCGAAATGCCGCTGGTGCAAAAAGGCTCGCGACTGTCGGTGATGCCGGTGACAGCTGAGCAGTGGGCAGCGGTCATTGCCTTGAAATCCTGACCAATGCAGTGCCCTGTCGACCGCTTTCGCGAGCAGGCTCGCTCCCACAGGGGAATGGTGTTGCCCACAAGACTCCTGTGGGAGCGAGCCTGCTCGCGAAGGGGCCCGCCCGGACAAACCTACTGAATGATCAGGTTGTTGAACAACAGATCATCCACCATCGGCTTGCCCGTCTCGTCGTTCATCACCTGCTGGGTCTGCTTCAACGCTTCCTGCCGCAGCTTTTCCTTGGCTTCAAGGTTGTTCATGGTTTCGGTCGTCTGCTGGGCAAACAGCGCCACCAACTGATTGCGAATCAACGGCTCGTTAGCCTTCACCGCCGCAGCGGCGGCGTCACCAGTCACGCGCAGGGCAACGTCGGCCTTGTAGACCTTCAGCTTGGTCGTTCCGTCCAGGCCATAATTGCCCACGAATGGCGGGCTGAGCGTGATGTAACTGACCTTCGGCGCCTCGCCTTCTTTGGCTTCCTTGGCTTCTTCGGCCATCGCCGCCACAGGCAACGACAGGGCCAGCATCAACATGATCCACGCTTTCACATTCGACTCCTCATCCGATTTGCGGCCCAGCATACCGCCCCCTCGTCCCAGCACAAGCTTATGGCCGGCTATCAGGGGCGGGCATGCTCGTTGACCCCTTCACTCTCACACCTACACTTATCGGCCATCACTCCCAAAGGAATAGCCCTGATGAAAGCCGTGCTGTGCAAAGAATTCGGCCCCGCCGAATCGCTGGTGCTGGAAGACGTCGCCAGCCCCGTCGTGAAGAAGAACGAAGTGCTGCTGGACGTGCACGCCGCCGGGGTGAATTTTCCTGATACGTTGATCATCGAAGGCAAATATCAATTCAAGCCACCGTTCCCGTTTTCCCCCGGCGGCGAAGCAGCGGGCGTCGTCCGCGAGGTGGGAGAAAAGGTCAGTCACCTGAAAGTCGGTGACCGGGTCATGGCGCTGACCGGCTGGGGCAGTTTCGCCGAACAGGTGGCAGTCCCGGGCTATAACGTGCTGCCCATTCCTGCCGCCATGGAATTCAACATTGCCGCCGCTTTCAGCATGACCTACGGCACCTCGATGCATGCCCTCAAGCAACGGGCCAACCTGCAACCCGGTGAAACCCTGCTGGTGCTCGGTGCCTCCGGCGGCGTCGGCCTGGCGGCGGTGGAAATCGGCAAGGCCATGGGCGCCCGGGTGATCGCCGCCGCCAGCAGCCCGGAAAAACTCGCGGTAGCCAAGGCCGCCGGCGCCGACGAACTGATCAACTACACCGAAACCAGCCTCAAGGATGAAATCAAGCGCCTCACCGACGGCCAGGGCGCCGACGTGATCTACGACCCGGTGGGCGGCGACCTGTTCGACCAGGCGGTCCGCGCCATCGCCTGGAACGGCCGGCTGCTGGTGGTCGGCTTCGCCAGCGGGCGCATTCCCGAGCTGCCGGTGAACCTGGCCTTGCTCAAGGGCGCTGCCGTAGTAGGCGTGTTCTGGGGCTCCTTCGCCCAACGCCAGCCGCAGGACAACGCCGCCAACTTCCAGCAACTGTTTGGCTGGTTCGCCGAAGGCAAGTTGAAACCGTTGGTGTCGCAGGTCTATCCGTTGAGCAACGCCGCCCAGGCGATCAATGACCTGGGGCAGCGCAAGGCGGTGGGCAAGGTGGTTGTGCAGGTTCGCTGATTGCCCAAGCTGTTTACCTGAACCGGGTCGCAGCGCTACGGCCCGGTTCCGCCATCCCCATACCGCCCTCCATTTATACCTGAGCGACATGTTCGTAAAAGAACATGCCATCTCCCACATTTCCGCTGTTTGCCCGATGCGAACCGGTGCTATTTTCGGTAATGAAACTGTAACATTCGCATCCGCAGTCAAAACAAGAAATCTGGAGCCCTTGAATGTTTGCTTTCTTTCGTCCCGCCGCACATCAGGCTCCATTGCCTGAAGAAAAAATAGACAGCACCTATCGGCGCCTTCGCTGGCAGATCTTCGCCGGCATTTTTATTGGTTATGCCGGTTACTACCTGCTGCGCAAAAATTTTACCCTGGCGTTTCCGGATCTGATCGCCCAAGGCTATACAAAGGGCCAGCTGGGGGTGGCGATATCGGCAATCGCGATCGCCTACGGTCTTTCCAAGTTCCTGATGGGCATCGTGTCCGACCGCTCCAACCCGCGTTATTTCCTGCCTTTTGGCCTGATAGTGTCAGCCGGAGTGATGTTCATTTTCGGTTTCGCACCGTGGGCAACCTCAAGCGTGACCATGATGTTCATCCTGTTGTTCATCAACGGCTGGGCGCAAGGCATGGGCTGGCCACCAAGCGGACGCACCATGGTGCACTGGTGGTCGCAGAAAGAACGCGGCGGTGTGGTTTCGGTATGGAACACCGCCCATAACGTCGGCGGCGGCTTGATCGGCCCGCTGGCAATACTTGGCATGGGCTGGTTCAACGACTGGCACAGCAAGTTCTACGTACCGGCAGCGGTGGCTTTGCTGGTCGCTGTATTTGCCTTCATCGTCATGCGCGATACGCCGCAATCGACAGGCTTGCCGCCCATCGAGAAATACAAAAACGATTACCCGGAAGGCTACGATGCCAGCCATGAAGAAGAATTCAGCGCCAGGGACATCTTCGTCAAATACGTGCTGCGCAACAAGATGCTCTGGTTCATCGCGCTGGCCAACGTTTTCGTCTACCTGTTGCGCTATGGCATTCTGGACTGGGCACCGACCTATCTCAAAGAGGTCAAGCACTTCGATTTCGACAAGACGTCCTGGGCTTACTTCCTGTACGAGTGGGCCGGCATTCCCGGCACGCTGCTATGCGGGTGGATGTCGGACAAGGTCTTCCGGGGCAACCGCGGCCTGACGGGCATGGTGTTCATGGCATTGGTGACCGTCGCGACAATCATCTACTGGCTGAATCCGCCGGGTAACCCGATGGTCGACATGATCTCGCTGTTCGCGATTGGCTTCCTGATCTATGGCCCGGTCATGCTGGTAGGTCTGCAGGCTTTGGAACTGGTGCCCAAGAAAGCAGCAGGTACGGCTGCCGGCTTCACCGGCCTGTTTGGTTATCTGGGTGGCTCAGTCGCGGCCAGCGCCATGATGGGCTACACGGTGGACTATTTCGGCTGGGATGGCGGCTTCATCCTGCTGGTCGGTGCCTGCCTGATGGCCATGGCATTCCTCGCGCCAACCCTCTGGCACAAGCAGATCGCCAGTCAGAGCCGCGACGCGATCGCCTGATCCAGCGCTGATTTGCAGCGCTTGAGCCGCGCCTCCAGATTACGGTCTGGCATGGCGTGGCTGCGCAGGGCGTGGATGGTCTGCTCGACATAATCGCGAGTCGTGCCATACCGCCCGCAGGCGCTTTCGAACACCTGGCTCAGCACATGATCCGGCAGATTGCCGGCATAGCTGGGCAGGTGTCGCTCCAGGACAAAACCCAAGGCCTGAACCCGATTGCCATCTTCCAGCCGACAGCTGAGCCAGTGCGGCCGATAGGACGGCACGGGCATCTCGCGTTGCCACAGGGCCAACAGCGAATCCTGCAGGTTTTCTTCCGGCAACCGGTAGGCGAAACCGCTGCACGAACCGCCGCGATCCAGCCCGAACACCAGCCCTGGCAATTCCGGGGTGCCACGGTGTTCATGGGACCACAGATACAACCCGCGATGATAACCGTGCACTCGCCCGCGCATACGCTCCACCGCCGTGCATTCGGGCCGCCAGATCAACGAGCCGTAGGCGAACAGCCAGACTGGGCCGCCCTGGTGCAGGCTCATGGTCGAGTGCATCGACGCAAGCAGTTGTTCCCGGGTCAGCTGTGGCCCCAACTCGAGTCTTGGCGGATACAGCGCGCAGGTGATGGCGGATTCGATAGCGGTCATGGCCGGTAGCGGATGGCTCCTCGCTGATTGTGAATGGCTTGGCAACGCCAAGGTACTGGCGCTTCATGGAACGAAGGCAAGTTGGATGCCATCGGGCGTCCATATACGTTATCGGTATCTAGCTGACAGAACTAAATACCGAAACGAAATATGGGCCGTTATATCGATCGGCATTCGTTCTTGTGGCGAGGCAGCTTGCTCCCGCTGGACTGCGCAGCAGTCCCAGATGAGGCGGTCGCTGCGCAACCGAGCGGGAGCAAGCTCCCTCGCCACGAAGAACTCACCGAGCCTAGGTTGGACGAACGCGGTTCAAGCCCGCGGCGCGTACGCAAACACATCCGCACGCATCTGATGAGCATCCATGCCGGCCTCCACCAGCGCATCGAGCGTGGCGTAAATCATTGCCGGTGAGCCGCTGGCGTAGACGTGGACGCTGGAAAGATCGCTGATGTCCTCGCACACGGCTTCATGGAGCATCCCGCAGCGCCCCTCCCAGCCGCACAAGTCGCTGACGACTTTGTGCAGGAACAGGTTCGGCAGTTTTTTCCACTCCTCCCAATGCTCGATTTCATAGAAATCCTCCGGCCGCCGCACGCCCCAATACAAATGCACCGGGTATTTGAAACCGGCGGCCCGGCAGTGCTCGATCAGGCTGTGCATCTGCGCCATGCCGGTTCCAGCGGCGATCAGCACCAGCGGGCCATCCGGCAACTCGGACAAGTGGGTATCACCGAACGGCATTTCGATGCGCACGGTAGGATTGCGCCGCAGTTGCTCCAGCAGCGCCAGCGCACTGCTTTCGCGCGCCAGTACATGTAGCTGCAGGTCCCGCCCCGAGTGCGGCGCCGAGGCCAGGGAGAACGCCGATTTTTCGCCGTTCTCGCGCTCGATCATCAAGTATTGCCCAGCGTGATAGCGCGGCGGCTTGCCCGCCGGCGCCCGCAGGCGCACCCGCCAGACATCGCCGCCGACGTCACTGCATTCGGTGACCTGGCACGCCAGGTTGCGCACCGGCAGTTCACCCGGCGCCAGCACGCCATCCCAGAGCACCACGCAATCCTCCAGCGGCTCGGCAATGCAGGTAAAGATCTCGCCGTGATCACGCACCTCACCGGCCTGCGTCACGCGACCTTCCACCAGCAGCGCGCCACAGACATGGCAATTGCCATTGCGGCAGCTCTGCGGACATTCGTAGCCCAGGCGCCGGGCGCCATCGAGAATCCGCTCTGCCGGCTGTATCTCCAGCACCGCGCCGGAAGGCTGCAAGGTTACACGCATCAATCTATTCCTAACTGATTCCAGATGGCATCGATCCGTTGGGTAACGGCTTCATCCTTGACGATAACCCGGCCCCATTCACGGGTGGTTTCACCGGGCCATTTATGCGTGGCATCGAGCCCCATCTTCGACCCCAGGCCGGACACCGGCGAGGCGAAGTCGAGGTAGTCGATCGGCGTATTCTCGATCATCACCGTGTCGCGCTTGGGGTCCATGCGCGTAGTGATGGCCCAGATCACGTCGTTCCAGTCCCGTGCGTTGATATCGTCATCAGTGACAATAACGAACTTGGTGTACATGAATTGTCGTAAAAACGACCAGACGCCCAACATCACCCGCTTGGCATGCCCCGGATACGACTTCTTCATGGTCACCACGGCCATGCGGTACGAGCAGCCTTCCGGTGGCAGGTAGAAGTCAGTGATCTCGGGGAACTGCTTCTGCAGGATCGGCACGAACACTTCGTTCAGCGCCACGCCGAGGATAGCCGGCTCATCGGGCGGGCGTCCGGTGTAGGTGCTGTGGTAGATCGGCTTGATCCGATGGGTGATGCGCTCGACGGTGAACACCGGGAAGCTGTCCACCTCGTTGTAATAACCGGTGTGGTCGCCGTAAGGACCTTCATCGGCCATTTCGCCGGGGTGGATCACGCCTTCGAGAATGATCTCGGCGGTGGCCGGCACTTGCAGGTCGTTGCCACGGCATTTCACCAGCTCGGTGCGGTTGCCCCGCAGCAGGCCGGCGAAGGCATATTCGGAGAGGCTGTCCGGCACGGGCGTGACGGCGCCAAGGATAGTCGCCGGATCCGCGCCCAGGGCCACCGAAACCGGGAATGGCTGACCAGGGTGTTTTTCGCACCACTCACGATAATCCAGCGCGCCACCCCGATGGCTCAGCCAGCGCATGATGACCTTGTTGCGGCCAATCACCTGCTGACGATAGATACCGAGGTTCTGGCGATCCTTGTTCGGCCCTTTGGTGACGGTCAGGCCCCAGGTGATCAGCGGCCCCACGTCGCCCGGCCAGCAGGTCTGCACCGGCAGCATGGCGAGATCGACAGCGTCGCCCTCGATCACCACTTCCTGGCAGATCGCGTCCTTGACGACTTTCGGCGCCATGGAAATGATCTTGCGGAAAATCGGCAGCTTCGACCAGGCGTCCTTCAGGCCCTTCGGCGGCTCCGGCTCCTTGAGGAACGCGAGCAGCTTGCCGATCTCGCGCAGTTCGCTGACAGCTTCGGCCCCCATGCCCAGGGCTACACGCTCCGGTGTGCCGAACAGATTACCCAGCACCGGGATGTCATAGCCGGTCGGATTTTCGAACAGCAGTGCCGGGCCCTTTGCCCGCAGGGTGCGGTCGCAGACCTCGGTCATCTCCAGCACTGGGGACACCGGCACCTGGATGCGCTTGAGTTCGCCGCGCTGTTCCAGACCGCTGATAAAGTCGCGCAAGTCGCGATACTGCATGCAAAGCCTCATGGTGACCGTGGCGTTCGGGGGCCCGAGTTTAACGCCGCCCGTTCGCAATAGTGAATGCACAGACAGCAAAAAGCCGGGTTTCCCCGGCTCTTGCTGGCCTGCTCGACTTACTTGCGCTTCATCGACAGGAAGAACTCATCGTTGGTCTTGGTCGTTTTCAGCTTGTCGACCAGGAACTCGATGGCCGCCACTTCATCCATCGGATGCAGCAGCTTGCGCAGAATCCACATGCGCTGCAACTCGTCATCGGCCGTCAGCAATTCTTCGCGACGGGTACCGGAACGGTTGATGTTGATGGCCGGGAACACACGCTTCTCGGCGATGCGACGGTCCAGGGGCAGTTCCATGTTGCCGGTACCCTTGAACTCCTCGTAGATCACTTCGTCCATCTTCGAGCCGGTTTCAACCAGCGCGGTGGCGATGATGGTCAGCGAGCCGCCTTCTTCGATGTTCCGTGCGGCACCGAAGAAACGCTTCGGCTTCTCCAGAGCGTGGGCATCGACACCACCGGTCAATACCTTGCCGGAGCTCGGGATCACGGTGTTGTAGGCACGGGCCAGACGGGTGATGGAGTCGAGCAGGATCACCACGTCCTTCTTGTGCTCGACCAGGCGCTTGGCCTTCTCGATCACCATTTCGGCAACCTGCACGTGACGGGTCGGCGGCTCGTCGAACGTCGAGGCGACCACTTCGCCGCGCACGGTGCGCTGCATCTCGGTCACTTCTTCCGGACGCTCGTCGATCAGCAGCACGATCAGATGAACTTCAGGATTGTTACGGGCGATGTTGGCCGCGATGTTCTGCAGCATGATCGTCTTGCCCGCTTTCGGCGGCGCCACGATCAGACCGCGCTGGCCTTTGCCGATAGGTGCGCACAGGTCGATGACACGACCGGTGAGGTCTTCGGTGGAACCGTTGCCGGCTTCCATCTTCATGCGCACGGTCGGGAACAGCGGGGTCAGGTTCTCGAAGAGAATCTTGTTCTTCGCGTTTTCCGGACGGTCGAAGTTGATCGTATCGACCTTGAGCAGCGCGAAGTAACGCTCGCCTTCCTTTGGAGGGCGGATCTTGCCAACGATGGTGTCACCGGTGCGCAAGTTGAAGCGACGGATCTGGCTCGGCGAGACGTAGATATCGTCCGGGCCGGCGAGGTAGGAAGCGTCCGCGGAGCGGAGGAAGCCGAAGCCGTCCTGGAGAATCTCCAGCACGCCATCACCGGAGATTTCCTCGCCGCTTTTTGCGTGCTTCTTGAGCAGGGAGAAAATCACGTCCTGCTTGCGCGAACGGGCCATATTTTCTATGCCCATCTGTTCGGCCAATTCGAGCAGTTCGGTAATCGGCTTTTGCTTGAGTTCAGTCAGATTCATATAGGAATGACGTAATCATTTATGGAGGGGGAAATTAAGCTTTTGGCTTAATGAGGCCGCGCCGCAGAGAAGGCGACAGGATCGCGTACTTGTTCGAAAGGAGAGCGTCGGCGACGGCTTGCAGGGGGCAATGGAGAAACCAGTGCGGGGCCGAATGTAACACCTCGATTTACGAGCGTCTAGCCCTGGATAACGAAAAAGCCCCGCGATTTGCGGGGCTTTTGGCAGAACATTCGACGCTTAGATGTTGGCGTCGAGGAAAGCTGCCAGTTGCGACTTCGACAGCGCGCCGACCTTGGTGGCCTCGACGTTGCCGTTCTTGAACAGCATCAGCGTCGGGATACCACGCACGCCGTGCTTGGCCGGGGTTTCCTGGTTTTCGTCGATGTTCAGCTTGGCGACGGTCAGTTTGCCCTTGTAGGTCTCGGCAATTTCGTCCAGGACCGGAGCGATCATTTTGCAAGGACCGCACCACTCAGCCCAATAGTCGACCAGCACTGCGCCTTCGGCCTTGAGTACGTCAGCTTCGAAGCTAGCGTCGCTAACGTGTTTGATCAGATCGCTGCTCATGGAAATCTCCGGGGTAATCAGCAAAAAAACGTGGCCCATCATAGCTGCCCTTCCCAGGTTCAGGAAGCCGCAGTTGATTGAGTCTCGCTATGGAGATTGATGGCTTTGGGTATGGCCCGCTTCATGAAGCGGCCGGTGCGATGAATGAGATACCGGTACGCAACGCCGCATTACGTACATGTTCCTGCATGGTTTTTTGCGCGGAAACCGATGCCCGGCGGGCCAGGGCGCGAAGGATCTTGCGATGTTCCTGCCACGTCTCCATCGCCCGCTCCGCCCTGATGAACGGTAGTTTCTGGCTTTCCAGGAAGATATCGGCGCTGGCGGTGAGAATGCCCAGCATCGCCTGGTTGCCGCTGGCCAGCAGGATCCGTCGGTGGAACTCGAAATCGAGCCGCGCCGCCGCGTCGAAATCCCCCGCTTTCAACTCTCGGCGCATGGCCTCGACGTTGTCATCCAGGGCATCGAGCTCATCGGCGCTCAACGTGACGGCCGCCAACCCGGCCGCGAACCCCTCAAGGGCATAACGCAACTGAAAGATATCCACCGGCGAGGCCTGCGCGGCGAAGGGCCAACCCGGCGTTGGTTCGCTGCGTGGGGCTTGCGCCGGTGATTGCACGAATACCCCCCTCCCTGGCTGCACGCTGATCATGCCCAAGGCACTGAGCGATGAAAGCGCCTCGCGCAGTGAGGCCCGGCTCACCCCCAGCTGCAAGGCCAGCTCCCGTTGTGACGGCAGCGCATCCCCCGGGCCGAAACCTTGATCGGCGATCAGCTTGCGGATGCCTTGGAGGGCGACTTCCGGAACGGCACGAGAAATGGAATTCATGGTTTTTCAGGGAAACCGAGTCAATGAGCGGCTAGTTGTAAAGCTATTCGAAGCCCTCGGCAAGTCGTGCCCCAGCAGGGTTCGGCGGCTTGTATCAACGCTCGATAAAGGTGCGAAACGCGACGCAACTGTTCAGACCAGTCAGACCGATGCTCGCCAGCAAAATCGCGGCTTTGGTGGATCAGCAAGGCCTTTGGCATGGCCTGTGCTCTGTCCGATCAGAGAAATCACATCATCGACTGCGGAGATTCACCATGATCCAGCGTTGCAGCGTCCTGCTCACTGCCCTGTTTGCCAGCCTGATGCTTTGCCAATTGCCCGCCCACGCCGATGGCCTGGAAGACGTGGTCAAGCGCGGTACGCTCAAGGTTGCGGTGCCTCAGGATTTTCCACCGTTCGGCTCCGTGGGTCCGGACATGAAGCCACGCGGCCTGGACATCGATACGGCGAAACTGCTGGCCGACCAGCTCAAGGTCAAGCTTGAACTGACGCCCGTCAACAGCACCAACCGCATTCCATTCCTGACCACTGGCAAGGTCGACCTGGTGATTTCCAGCCTGGGCAAGAACCCTGAGCGTGAAAAAGTCATCGACTTCTCCAGAGCCTACGCGCCGTTCTACCTGGCCGTATTCGGCCCGCCTGACGCCGCCATCAACGGCCTGGACGACCTCAAGGGCAAGACCATCAGCGTCACCCGTGGCGCCATCGAAGACATCGAGCTGAGCAAGGTCGCCCCCGAAGGCACCATCATCAAGCGCTTCGAAGACAACAACTCGACCATCGCCGCCTACCTGGCCGGCCAGGTGGACCTGATCGCCAGTGGCAACGTGGTGATGGTCGCCATCAGCGAGCGCAACCCCAAGCGCGTTCCGGCGTTGAAAGTGAAACTCAAGGACTCGCCGGTGTACGTGGGCGTGAACAAGAACGAGCCGGCGCTGCTGGACAAGGTCAACCAGATCCTCGCTACGGCCAAGACCGACGGCAGCCTGGAAAAAAATGCCCAGACCTGGCTCAAGCAGCCATTGCCGGCCGACCTCTGACCGTCGCTTGAGAGGCTGAGCATGGCTTATCAGTTCGATTTCCTGCCGGTGGTGCAAAACACCGAGCTGCTGTTGCGCGGCGCGCTGTTCACCCTTGAACTGACGGCCATCGGCGCGTTGCTCGGGGTCGGCCTGGGCATCGTCGGGGCGGTGGTTCGGGCGTGGAATATCCGTCCGTTCGCGGCGATCTTCGGCGTGTACGTGGAACTGATCCGCAACACGCCGTTCCTGGTCCAGCTGTTTTTCATCTTCTTCGGCTTGCCGTCCCTGGGCCTGCAGATTTCCGAGTGGCAGGCGGCGGTGCTGGCGATGGTGATCAACCTCGGCGCGTATTCCACCGAGATCATCCGGGCCGGCATCCAGGCTATCCCACGGGGGCAACTGGAAGCCGCCGCGGCACTTGCGATGAGCCGCTTCGAAGCGTTCCGCCACGTGGTCTTGCTGCCGGCACTGGGCAAGGTCTGGCCGGCGCTGAGCAGCCAGATCATCATCGTGATGCTCGGCTCCGCCGTCTGTTCGCAGATCGCCACCGAAGAGCTGAGCTTCGCCGCCAATTTCATTCAGTCGCGCAATTTCCGCGCGTTCGAAACCTACGCGCTGACGACGCTGATCTACCTGTGCATGGCGCTGTTGATCCGCCAGTTTCTCAACTGGATCGGGCGTCGCTACATTGCCAGGAGCAGCCAATGAGCGATTTCACTTTCTGGGACGTGGTGCGCAACCTGCTCACCGGCCTGCAATGGACCCTGGCGCTGTCGCTGGTGGCGTTTATCGGCGGCGGTGTGATCGGCTTGCTGGTGATGGTGCTGCGCATCTCCAAACGCGCCCTGCCGCGTAATGTCGCCCGGACCTATATCGAGCTGTTCCAGGGCACGCCGCTGTTGATGCAGTTGTTCCTGGTGTTCTTTGGCGTGGCCCTGGCCGGGGTGGAGATTTCGCCCTGGATGGCTGCGGCGATCGCCCTGACGCTGTTTAGCAGCGCTTACCTGGCGGAGATCTGGCGCGGTTGTGTCGACTCGATTTCCAACGGCCAATGGGAAGCGTCCGCGAGCCTGGCGCTCAACCCGCTGGAACAGTTGCGCTACGTGATCCTGCCCCAGGCCCTGCGCATTGCCGTGGCGCCGACCGTGGGCTTCTCCGTGCAGGTGGTCAAGGGCACGGCCGTGACGTCGATCATCGGCTTTACCGAACTGACCAAGACCGGCGGCATGCTCGCCAATGCCACGTTCGAGCCGTTCATGGTCTACGGCCTGGTGGCCCTCGGTTATTTCCTCCTTTGTTACCCCTTGTCCCTCAGCGCGCGCTATCTGGAAAGGAGACTGCATGCCTCTGCTTAGAATTTCCGCCCTGCATAAGTACTACGGCGATCACCACGTGCTCAAAGGCATCGACCTGAGCGTCGAGGAAGGCCAGGTGGTAGCGATCATCGGCCGCAGCGGTTCGGGAAAATCCACCTTGCTGCGCACCCTGAACGGTCTCGAATCGATTAACGACGGCGTGATCGAAGTCGATGGCGAGTACCTCGACGCGGCACGCGCCGACTTGCGCAGCCTGCGCCAGAAAGTCGGGATGGTGTTCCAGCAGTTCAATCTGTTCCCGCACCTGACGGTCGGCGAGAACGTGATGCTCGCGCCACAAGTCGTGCAAAAAGTGCCCAAGGCCAAGGCGGCCGAGCTGGCGCGGCAGATGCTGGAGCGGGTCGGGCTCGGCGAGAAATTCGACGCCTTCCCGGACCGTTTGTCCGGCGGCCAACAGCAACGGGTCGCGATTGCCCGCGCCCTGGCGATGTCGCCAAAGGTGCTGCTGTGCGATGAAATCACCTCGGCCCTGGACCCGGAGCTGGTCAATGAAGTGCTCAGCGTGGTGCGGCAATTGGCCAAGGAAGGCATGACGCTGATCATGGTCACCCATGAAATGCGCTTTGCCCGGGAGGTGGGGGACAAGCTGGTGTTCATGCACCAGGGCAAGGTGCATGAAGTGGGGGACCCGAAGGTACTGTTCGCCGATCCGCAGACGGCCGAGCTGGCGAACTTCATCGGTACGGTCGAGCCTGCCTGAACTTTGCTGGCAAGACCTTCTGTGGCGAGGGAGCTTGCTCCCGCTCGACTGCGCAGCAGTCGCAGGCCCTGCCAGCCGGTTTATTCCTGATGTATCGGGTTGATTCATTTGGGGCTGCTGCGCAGCCCAGCGGGAGCAAGCTCCCTCGCCACAGAAGCCAAGCCGAGCTGCTCTGGGTCAAGGGTTTGGATCAGGCGCGTTGGCGTAAGCGGTCGATCGTGGCAGGATGGCAAGGTTATCGACCGAGACTTTTTGACCATGCCGCTATCCCAAGCCAAGAATCTGTCCCTGATCGCTGCCATAGACCTGGGCTCCAACAGCTTTCACATGGTCGTCGCCAAGGCCCAGAACGGGGAAATCCGCATTCTTGAGCGACTCGGCGAGAAGGTCCAGCTGGCCGCCGGTATCGACGAAGAACGTCAACTGAGCGAAGAATCCATCCAGCGCGGCCTCGACTGCCTCAAACGGTTTGCCCAACTGATCAACGGCATGCCCCTGGGCGCGGTGCGCATCGTCGGCACCAATGCCCTGCGCGAGGCGCGCAACCGCGGCGAATTCATCCGGCGCGCCGAAGAGATCCTCGGCCATCCGGTGGAAGTCATCTCCGGCCGTGAAGAGGCCCGCCTGATCTACCTGGGTGTTTCCCACACCCTGGCGGACACCCCGGGCAAGCGCCTGGTGGCGGACATCGGCGGCGGTAGTACCGAATTCATCATCGGCCAGCGCTTCGAACCACTGTTGCGCGAAAGCCTGCAGATGGGTTGCGTCAGCTTCACTCAGCGCTACTTCCGCGACGGCAAGATCACCCCGGCCCGCTACGCCCAAGCCTACACGGCGGCGCGCCTGGAAATCATGAGCATCGAGCACGCGCTGCACCGCCTGGCCTGGGATGAAGCCATCGGTTCCTCGGGCACCATTCGCGCCATCGGCCTGGCGCTCAAGGCTGGCGGCCATGGCAGCGGCGAGGTCAACGCCGAAGGCCTGGCCTGGCTCAAGCGCAAAGTGTTCAAGCTGGGCGAATCGGACAAGATCGACTTCGAAGGTATCAAGCCTGATCGCCGGGCGATTTTCCCGGCGGGCCTGGCGATTCTCGAGGCGATTTTTGACGCCCTCGAACTGCAACGCATGGATCACTGCGAAGGTGCCCTGCGTGAGGGCGTGCTCTACGACCTGCTGGGGCGCCATCATCACGAAGACGTCCGCGAGCGCACCCTCGGCTCGCTCATGGAGCGTTACCACGTCGACCAGGAACAGGCGGCGCGGGTCGAGCGCAAGGCCCTGCACGCGTTCGACCAGGTGGCCGACGACTGGGACCTGAACGACGGTGTCTGGCGCGAACTGCTGGGCTGGGCCGCCAAGGTGCACGAAGTCGGCCTGGACATCGCCCACTACCATTACCACAAGCACGGCGCCTACCTGATCGAGCACTCGGACCTGGCGGGTTTCTCTCGCGAGGACCAGCAGATGCTTGCGCTACTGGTGCGTGGTCACCGGCGCAATATTCCCAAGGATAAATTCGCCGAGTTCGGCGATGACGGCATCAAGCTGATCCGCTTGTGCGTGCTGTTGCGCTTCGCAATCCTCTTCCACCACATCCGCGGCACCCAGGAAATGCCCCAGGTAACCCTGCATGCCAATGGTGATCAACTGGATGTGATATTCCCGGACGGCTGGCTGGAAGAAAACCAACTGACCCAGGCCGACTTCGCCCAGGAAGCGGAATGGCTGACCCGGGTTGGGATTGTGTTGAATATTCACTGATCGGCGCCACGGCACGCTCCCCCGTGGCGAGGGAGCTTGCTCCCGCTCGACTGCGCAGCAGTCGCAGGATCTGCCTGAAATGGAAGTTTTCCTGATACACCGAGCTGAATGGCTTCAGGGCTGCTGCGCCCGAAGCGTCGGACCGACCCAGCGGGAGCAAGCTCCCTCGCCACGAAAAGCCGATCCCGCCTCCAGGCGTTAACGAACCGCCAACACCGGGCTGCTAAGCCGATCCAGCAAGGTCGCCTGGGCACTGCGCGGGTTCTGGTTGCCGGTCGGTGTGTTGCGGATGTAACGGCCGTCCGACTGCAGGCTCCAACTGTGGGTGTTGTCGGTGAGGTAGCTTTCCAGCTCTTTCTTGACCCGCAGGATCAGCTTCTTGCCCTCCACCGGGAAGCAGGTCTCGACACGCTTGTCGAGGTTGCGCTCCATCCAGTCGGCACTGGAGAGGAACATTTGCTCCTCGCCGCCATTGAGGAAATAGAACACCCGCGTGTGCTCCAGGAAGCGCCCGATGATCGAGCGCACATGGATGTTGTGGGACACCCCAGGAATGCCCGGCCGCAGGCAGCACATGCCGCGTACCACCAGGTCGATGCGCACGCCCGACTGGCTGGCCTTGTATAGCGCGCGAATGATCTTCGGATCAGTCAGCGAGTTGAATTTGGCGATGATGTGCGCGGGCTTGCCGTCCAGGGCGAACTGGGTTTCCCGGGCGATCATGTCGAGCATGCCCTTTTTCAGGGTGAACGGCGCATGCAGCAATTTTTTCATGCGCAGCGTCTTGCCCATGCCGATCAGTTGGCTGAACAGCTTGCCGACGTCCTCGCACAGCGCATCATCCGAGGTCAGCAGGCTGTAGTCGGTATACAGCCGAGCGTTGGCGGCGTGATAGTTGCCGGTGCCCAAGTGCGCGTAGCGCACAATCTCGCCGGCCTCGCGCCGCAGGATGAGCATCATCTTGGCGTGGGTCTTGTAGCCAACCACGCCGTAGATCACCACCGCGCCGGCCGCTTGCAGGCGGCTGGCCAGTTGCAGGTTGGATTCTTCGTCGAAACGCGCACGCAATTCGATCACCGCGGTGACTTCCTTGCCGTTTCGCGCCGCGTCCACCAGGGCGTCGACGATCTCCGAGTTGGCGCCGCTGCGATACAACGTCTGGCGCACCGCCAATACGTGGGGGTCCTTGGCGGCCTGGCGCAGCAAATCGACCACCGGCGTGAACGACTCGAAGGGGTGCAGCAGGAGGATGTCCTGTTTGCTGACCACACTGAAAATGTTCTCGCTGTTTTGCAGCAGTTTCGGAATCTGCGGCGTAAACGGCGAGTATTGCAGCTCCGGATGGCTGTCCAGGCCGGTGATGCTGAACAGCCGCGTCAGGTTCACCGGACCATTGACCTGATACAGCTCGGTCTCGTGCAGGTTGAACTGCTTGAGCAAGTAGTCGGACAGATGTTTCGGACAGGTGTCGGCCACTTCCAGGCGCACCGCATCGCCGTAACGGCGGGAGAACAGCTCGCCGCGCAGGGCGCGGGCCAGGTCTTCGACGTCCTCGGTGTCCACCGACAGGTCGGCGTTACGGGTCAGGCGGAACTGGTAGCAGCCCTTGACCTTCATGCCCTGGAACAGGTCATCGGCATGGGCGTGGATCATTGACGACAGGAACACGTAGTTGTCGCCAGGCCCGCCGACGTCTTCCGGCACGCGGATGATGCGCGGCAGCAGGCGCGGCGCCGGAATGATCGCAAGGCCGGAATCGCGGCCAAAGGCGTCGATGCCTTCCAGCTCGACGATGAAGTTCAGGCTCTTGTTCACCAGCAATGGGAACGGGTGCGTCGGGTCGAGGCCGATCGGGGTGATGATCGGAGCGATCTCGTCACGGAAATAACGGCGTACCCAGGTCTTGAGCTTGGTCGTCCAGTAGCGGCGACGGATGAAGCGGACCTGATGTTTTTCCAGCTCCGGCAACAGGATGTCGTTGAGGATCGCGTACTGGCGGTCAACATGACCGTGTACCAGCTCGCTGATGCGCGCCAGGGCCTGGTGCGGTTGCAAACCATCGGCACCGGCCTGCTCGCGGGCGAAGGTGATCTGTTTTTTCAGGCCGGCGACGCGAATCTCGAAGAACTCGTCCAGGTTGCTGGAAAAGATCAGCAAAAACTTCAGCCGCTCCAGCAGTGGATAGGACTCATCCAGTGCCTGCTCCAGCACGCGGATGTTGAATTGCAGTTGCGACAGCTCGCGGTGGATGTACAGGCTGCTGTCATCCAGGTTGGTGATCGCGATCGCCGGAGCAGGGGCCGGCTCGGGCACGGCCGCTGGAGCCGACTCCAGCTCCGGCGGCGTTTCGGCGGCTTGCTCGACCACGGGCTGAGCGTCTTTTACGGCAACTTCTGTGAGTCCTTCGGTATTCATCGCAAGTTCCTGGGAGGCTATTTCTGCTCTCGTAACAATTGGGCGGCGCGCACGGCAAAGTAGGTCAGGATGCCATCAGCACCCGCACGTTTGAAAGCGGTCAGGGACTCGAGAATCACCCCTTCGCTCAACCAGCCGTTCTGGATCGCGGCCATGTGCATCGCATACTCGCCGCTGACCTGATAAACAAAGGTCGGTACTTTGAATTCTTCCTTTACCCGGCAAAGAATGTCGAGATAAGGCATCCCCGGCTTGACCATGACCATGTCTGCGCCTTCTGACAAGTCGGCAGCCACTTCGTGCAAGGCTTCGTGGGTGTTGGCCGGGTCCATCTGATAGGAAGCCTTGTTGGCCTTGCCCAGGTTCAGGGCCGAGCCGACCGCGTCGCGGAACGGACCGTAGTAGGCGCTGGCGTACTTGGCCGAGTAGGCCATGATGCGCACGTTGACATGGCCGGCCACTTCCAGGGCTTCGCGGATCGCCTGGATGCGACCGTCCATCATGTCGGATGGCGCCACGACCTGGGCCCCCGCTTCGGCGTGGGACAACGCTTGCCTGACCAGCGCATCGACGGTGATGTCGTTCTGCACGTAGCCTTCTTCGTCGAGAATGCCGTCCTGACCGTGCGTGGTAAACGGGTCCAGCGCTACGTCGGTGATCACGCCGAGCTCCGGGAAGCGCGCGCGCAGGGCACGGGTCGCGCGCTGGGCAATACCCTCGGGGTTCCAGGCTTCGGCGGCGTCCAGCGATTTGAGCGCTGGCGGGGTGACCGGGAACAGCGCCAGCGCCGGGATACCCAGTTCCACCCACTCGGCCGCCGCTTCGAGCAGCAAGTCGATGGTCAGGCGCTCCACGCCAGGCATCGACGCCACCGCTTCACGACGGTTCTCCCCGTCCAGTACGAACACCGGCAGGATCAGGTCATTGGTGGTCAGCACATTTTCACGCACCAGCCGACGGGAGAACTCATCACGGCGGTTGCGGCGCAGACGGGTGGCGGGGAACAGACGATTGGCGGGGGTAAAGCTCACGGCAGACTCCTGAGCCCGCAGACGGGCGAGCGTGACAGTTATAAGCGGTCATTATGACGAACGCATGACAGTTGTGCTGAAGCGCGACCACTAGTCGCAGTGATCGTCTTCTGTAGGAAATGTTCACGTCGAGACACATTTCGATACTTTCCTGAATGTGCCTGAAGGGTTAGGCTGCGCGTTCATTTCGCCAGCACCCAGACAATGCTCCAACAATTTCTGCATGACTTCGGCTACTTGGCCCTGTTTATCGGCACGTTCTTCGAAGGCGAAACCATCCTCGTGCTCGCAGGCTTCCTGGCGTTCCGTGGCTACATGGACATCAACCTGGTGGTGGTCGTGGCATTTTGCGGCAGCTACGCGGGCGATCAGCTGTGGTACTTCCTGGGCCGCAAACATGGTCGCAAGCTCCTGGCGCGCAAGCCGCGCTGGCAGTTGATGGGGGATCGCGCGCTGGAACACATCCGCCGCCATCCGGACATCTGGGTACTGAGCTTTCGCTTCGTCTACGGTTTGCGCACGGTGATGCCGGTGGCGATCGGCCTCTCCGGCTATCCTCCGGGTCGCTACCTGCTGCTCAACGGTATCGGCGCGGCGATCTGGGCCACGGCCCTGGCGGCCGCCGCGTACCACTTTGGCGCGGTGCTCGAAGGCATGCTGGGCAGCATCAAGAAATACGAACTGTGGGTACTTGGCGCCCTGCTGGTTCTGGGCTTGGGCCTATGGCTGCGTCGACGCATCAAAAACGCTCGGCTGGCCAGACAAGTCCTTGCGGCAGAACGTCTCGAACAAGCCAAGTCCGCCGAAACTACGACGCCAGGCGAGTAAGACGGTTGCGGCAATAGTACAAGCCAATGCCGCTGATCAGGCTGTAGCTGAGCAAGCCAACCCAGGCCACCGGGCTGGCCGGCCATAACCCGGCCAGCGGCGCCAGCCACACCAGCGGCAGGTTCGCAGCCAGGCGCAAAAGCTCGAGCCTCAGCGCCCACGGGCGATTCTCCAGAGTCGCGCCCAACACGAACAGACCCAACGCTACCGCTCCCCACCCCAACACCAGGGCAGTGGCCGGAAGGCTGTTTTCCAGGTTCATCAAATAACTGCCCAGGGCGACGTAGAAGCAAAACTGCAGCGCCACGTACCCTTGCTGGCGTCCGGCCAGGGGCACTTCGAATTTGCGGAACCGGCTCAGATCCGGCTTGTTCAGCGGGTACCTGGCGGCCACATCGGCTGGCCGCCAACCGGTGGGCATGAACCAGATCCGCAGCTTGTCCCACCAGCGCTCGGCGCGCCGGGCATCGGCCCACAGTTGCGCATAGAACTGCAGATTGGCCCACAACGGATTCCAGCTCGCCAGTGGCGTGGTCACGCCGAAAATGACCGGCTCGTTGTCGTCCTCTTCCTGGAAGGTGCCAAACAGACGGTCCCAAATAATGAACACGCCGCCGTAGTTGCGATCCATGTAGAGAGGGTTCTGTGCATGGTGGGCACGATGATTGGATGGCGTGACGAAGCACCACTCCAGCCAGCCGAGCTTGGGGATGTGCTGGGTATGCACCCAGAACTGATAAAGCAGGTTCAACGCCGCGACACTGACGAACACCAGCAGCGGCACGCCCAGCACCGCCAGCGGCAGGTAGAAGATCCAGCTCAGCAGGAAACCGCTGCTGGTCTGGCGCAATGCCGTGGAGAGGTTGTAGTCCTCGCTCTGGTGGTGCACCGAATGGGCGGCCCAGAGGATGTTGCGCTCGTGGCCCAAGCGGTGCAGCCAGTAGTAGCAGAAGTCATAGAACACAAAGGCGAATACCCAGGTCCAGGCCTGGTCGGTAGGCCATTGAAAGACCGCCAGATGCTCCAGGGCAAAGGCATAGGTCACCAGGCCCACGCCCTTGGTCAACAACCCCGTCGTGGTCGACAGCACACCGGTGCTCAGGCTGTTGATCGCGTCCGCCAGGCGATAGTGGCTCACGCCACGCCAGCGATCGGCCAGCAACTCGACGGCAATCAACACGAAGAAAAACGGCACGGCATACAGGATGAAATTCATGACGCGACCCGGGCATGCAAGGCAGGAAGGAGCTGGCAGATTAGGTGTAGCTGCCGGATGCCCCTATGGCAACGAGTGACAAATTAGTAGACATTTAACGCCATGAATCTGGAGAAAAGCCCATGAGCAAAAAAGTTGCAGTGATCCTTTCCGGCTGTGGCGTGTACGACGGCGCAGAGATCCACGAAAGCGTGATCACTTTGCTGCGTCTCGACCAGCGCGGCGCGCAGGTCCAGTGTTTCGCCCCCAACATCGCCCAATTGCATGTCATCAATCACCTGACCGGCGAGGAAATGCCCGAGAGCCGCAACGTGTTGGTGGAATCGGCGCGCATCGCCCGGGGAAATGTGAAAGACCTGCGCGAAGCCAGGGCCGAGGACTTTGATGCGCTGATCGTGCCCGGCGGCTTCGGCTCGGCGAAAAACCTCTCCAACTTTGCCGTCGAAGGCGCCGGTTGCAGCGTCCAGCCGCAAGTCCTGGCGTTGACCGAAGCCTTCGCCGAGGCCGGCAAGCCGGTTGGGCTGATCTGCATCTCACCGGCCCTGGCGGCGAAAATCTACGGCCCTGGGGTAACCTGCACCATCGGCACGGACGCCGACACCGCCGCTGCCGTGACCAAGATGGGCGGGACTCATGAAGAGTGCCTGGTCACCGATATCGTCGAAGACACCGCGCGCAAGCTGGTCAGCACCCCCGCCTACATGCTGGCGCAGAACATCAGCGAAGCGGCTTCGGGGATCAACAAGCTGGTGGACCGGGTGCTGGAACTGACGCACGAGAATGATGAGTGACCACACACAATCAACTGTGGGAGCGAGCTTGCTCGCGATGGCGTCAACTCAGTCGCATAAGTGCTGACTGACACACCGCTATCGCGAGCAAGCTCGCTCCCACAGGGAATCGGACACATTCAGGAGATTCGAGACAACCGCGTCAATATCCGATCCAGCGCATTGGCAAATCCCTGCTTGTCCCGCTCGCTGTACGCCGCCGGGCCACCGCCCATGTGGCCCTGTTCCCGCAAATCGGTAAACAGGTTGCGCACCGCCAGTCGATCGCCCATGTTCTGCGCGTCGAACTCCTTGCCCCTCGGGTCAAGGGCTGCGACGCCTTTCTTTACCAGGCGGTCGGCCAGCGGCACGTCGCTGCAGATCACCAGCTCGCCCGGGACGGCATGCTCCACCAGATAATCGTCCGCCGCATCAGGCCCGCTGGGCACCACGATCAGCTTCACCAGAGCCAGGCCCGGCTTGATCTGCGGCTGCCCGGCCACCAGTACTACTTCAAACTGGCGCTTCAAGGCGAACTTGACCACCAGGTCCTTAGCGGCCTTGGGGCAGGCGTCGGCGTCGATCCATACACGCATCGGGTATTCCTCTTCAAAAGCTTGCTCGCGATTATGAGCGCAGCGAATGCTTTTCAGGAAACCTGCACCCGACGCTTCTCCGCCACCCAGCTGCGCCCATACAGCACAACGATCGCAATGATCGCCACCGCCTGGGCCGCCAGGGAATAAGCATCGGCATGGATGCCCAGCCAGTCGAACTCGAAGAACGCCACCGGCCGCGTGCCGAAGATCCCGGCTTCCTGCAAGGCCTTCACGCCATGGCCGGCAAATACCACCGACAACGCACACAGCAAACCGGCGTTGATGCTGAAGAACAGCGCCAGCGGCAATTTCGCCGAGCCGCGCAAGATCACCCAGGCCAGTCCCACCAGCAGCACCAGCGCCGTCGCGCCGCCGGCCAACACCGCGTCATGGCCGGCCGGGCCGGCCTGCAGCCACAGGGTTTCGTAGAACAGGATCACCTCGAACAGCTCTCGATAGACCGAAAAAAATGCCAGGATCGCAAAACCGAAACGGCCTCCGCCGCCGACCAGGCTGCTCTTGATGTAATCCTGCCAGGCCGCCGCGTGGCGCCGGTCGTGCATCCACACACCCAACCACAGCACCATCACGCTGGCGAACAACGCCGTCGCGCCTTCGAGCAATTCGCGCTGCGCGCCACTGACATCGATTACGTATGCGGCGAGCGCCCAGGTCGCCAGGCCGGCCAGCAGCGCCAGGCCCCAGCCAACGTTGACGCTGCGCACCGCCGACTGCTGGCCAGTGTTGCGCAAGAACGCCAGGATCGCCGCCAGGACCAGGATCGCTTCCAGGCCTTCGCGCAGCAGAATCAGCAAGCCCGAAATGTAGCTCAGCGACCAGCTCAAGCCATCGCCACCGAGCAGGCCGGCGGATTCTTTCAACTTGGCCTTGGCCGCGTCCAGGCGTTGCTCGGCCTGCTCGACCGGCAAACCGTCCTGCAGGGACTGACGGTAGGCCATCAAGGCCTTCTCGGTATCTTTACGGACGTTGGCGTCGACATTGTCCAGTGAGCTTTCCACCAGCTCGAAGCCTTCCAGGTACGCCGCCACCGACAGGTCGTAGGCCTGGTCGTGGTCACCTGTGCGATACGCCGCGATGCTCTTGTCCAGGGTAGCGGCGGTGTAGTCAAGCAACTGCGCCGGACCGCGCTGCACCTGCGGTGGCTGGGCGCGCTGGGCGCGGAACGTCGCCGCTGCCGCGGGCCCCTGGGCGGCGAGGACTTCGGCCGGGGTCTGGCGGGCCAGGTCGGCAAGGTTGAAGGCCTGCTCGCCCTTGGCCGCAGCCGGGTCGGCGCTGAAGCTGGCGATGTAGGTCGCCAGGTCCCAGCGTTGACGGTCGTCGAGCTGATCGGCGAAGGCCGGCATATCGGTGCCTTCGACGCCCATGCCCAGGGTGTTGTAGATCGCGTAGAGGCTCAGGCGATCCAGGCGCTGCCCGTCGCGCAGGTTCGAGGGCGGCGGCTCCAGGCCGACACCTGCCGGACCGTCGCCGGCACCGCTGTCACCATGGCACACCGAGCAGTTCTGGGCATACAACGGCGCCCCGCGCGTCGGGTCCGGGGTGATCACCGGCGCCTGGCTGACCTCATAGGCTACGGCCAGCCTGGCCCCCAGCTGCCGCGCCAGACGGGCCACGTCAGCGCCGTCCTGGCGCTGGCTGATCGCACTGCGCAACGTACCGATGCCTTGCGTCAGCTCAGCTTTTTCCGGCTTGCCTGGCAGCGCGGCGACCAGCCCTTCCAGCACTTGAGCGAATTCCAGTTGCTCGCGATATTCGGCATCGTCGATGACCTTCCCCGCGTCGACGGTCGCCGGGTAATCCGCCCCGATGTAATCCAGCAAGTGCAGCGCCTGTGGCGCGCCTTCAACAGTGTCAGCCAGCAGATCGGCACTGCAAAGCGCAAGCATCGGCAGCGCAATCCAGGCCAGGAAACGAAACGGGGCAGTCATGAATGACTCTCGATTGGAAATAAGAAGTAACACATTGTTCACTTCCAGTGCGCTTGGCTCAAGCACCGATGTGTTCCGGCCAAGCATTTTCATCGGATCTTCATGCTTTGAAGATGACATCACAAAAACATCATTTAGAAACTAAAAAGCCACTACACAAGCAAATCCACTGCTTATAATGCGCCGCCTTCTTATTAGAGGAAGGCATAAAAGCTCCTCTGGACTTGAGGAACCGACGGCGCAAAGCGCCTGTCCGTGGATCGCCCCAGCCCGACCCGCACACCCCGGCTGATACTCAGGGAAGAAGTGTTCATGGCATCCCGTGCTCTTTTCTCGGTCGCCCTCGGCGCGATCACCTTGCTGTCCGGCTGCTCGGCGTTTCGCAACTACGACAGCGAACTGGCGCAGACCAATCAGCAACTGGCCTCGGGCAACGTCGACGCGGCATTGACCCTGCTGGAAAAAAACAACACCAGCAAAGACAAAGACCTGCTCTATTTCTTCGAAAAGGGTGAGCTGCTGCGCGCCAAGGGCGACCTGTCCGGCAGCCAGACCGCCTGGACCAGCGCCGACCAGCAAGTTGGGCAGTGGGAAGACGCCGTCAAGCTCGATACCGCCAAGTACGTTGCGCAGTTCGGCAGTTTCCTGGTCAATGACAAAGTCCGGCGCTATGAGGGTTATGACTATGAAAAGGTCATGCTCACCACTCAAATGGCGTTGAACCTGCTGGCGGTGAATGACTTCGACGGCGCACGGATGCAGATCAAGAAGACCCACGAGCGCGAAGCCGTGATCGCCGACCTGCGCGACAAGGAATACCTCAAGCGCGAGGAGGACGCGGAGAAACAGGGGGTCAAGACCGAATACAAGGACCTCAAGGGTTATCCGGTCGCCAGCCTTGACGCCCCTGAAGTGGTCAGCCTGAAAAACAGTTACCAGAGCGCGTTCAGCCATTACCTGGCAGGTTTCGTCTACGAAGCCCTGGGCGAGAAAGATCTGGCCGCGCCGGGTTATCGCAAGGCCGCCGAACTGCGCCCCAACACCCCGCTGCTGGAACAGGCGCTGCTCAACCTCGACAAGCCTGCCGCGAAGGACGACGACAGTGACGTCCTGATTGTGGTACAGAGCGGCCTGGCGCCATCCCGTGACTCGATGCGAATCCCGCTGCCCTTGCCGATCAGCGGCAATGTGGTCATCACGCCACTGTCCTTCCCGCTGATCAAGCCGGACACCTCCACCGCGACCTTCGCCCAGATCGGCGTCGACGGCCGCCAGCTGGACCTGACCCAGCTCAACAGCACCACCGCCATGTCGCGCCGGGCGCTGCGCGACGACATGCCGGGGATCATCCTGCGCACGACCGTGCGTGCCATCACCCGTGGCGTCGCACAGAAACAGATCAACGAAACCAACCCGCTGGCCGGCCTGGCCGTGGGCATCACCTCGGCCGTGCTCGAAGGCGCCGACACCCGCACCTGGCGCACCTTGCCGGACTACACCCAAGTGGTGCGCCTGCGCCTGAAGAAGGGCGAACACCAGGTCACCCTGCCAAGCGCGGTAGGCGGCTCGGTGGTCAAGGTCAAGGTTGATCAGCGCTACCAGGTCATCAGCCTGCGGGCGGTGGGCAGCCAGGTCTTCGCCGGCGGCCTTGCGGCCCAGGTGATCCCGAGCGCCAACCCGACCGCCATCGCCCTCAAGCAACCTTAAGAACGGAGTCTTGTTCACATGCGTTTAAAACTGATCGCCGTCGGCGCCCTGGCCTTGCTGGCCGGTTGCGCCACCCCACCACCACCGGAGCCGGGCACTGCCGCCAGCAAGGTCGTGGCGATGGGCAAGACAAAAAACATCGTGGTCGGCGCCATGCGCGTCGCCCGCGAAAACGGCTACATGACCGTCAACGTGCAGTTGAGCAACACCAGTTTCAATAACAAGACGATGTATTACCGCTTCGCCTGGCTGGGACCGGAAGGCTTCCCGATCGCCGAAGAGGAAAGCTGGAAAACCCTGACGCTGTATGGCGAACAGACCCGCTTCCTGCCGGCCATCGCACCGACGCCCAAGGCCGTGGACTTCCGTTTGGAAATCAATACCCCTTGAGGTGCTGGACCTGTGGGAGCGAGCTTGCTCGCGATAGCGTCGGGTCAGCCAGCGATGGGGTGAATGACACACAGCAATCGCGAGCAAGCTCGCTCCCACAGAAAAGCGCCTAGTGATTTCTACTCCTTTTTTCAGATTTTAGAGAGCACCTAAATGTTCCTACGCATCTCCTCCCTCGCCCTCGCCGCCCTGCTGGTCAGCGGCTGCGCCAACAACTCGCCGGTCCTGGGCAACAAGAACATCAGCTATGGCGACACCAAGGCCGTGGAAACCGTCACCAACGAATTCGGCTCCACCGACTTGCAGATGATCGCCGAGTCCATGACTCGCTCCCTCGCCCAGTCCGGCATCCTGCAGGGCCGTCCGGTGGTGCAGGTCTACGACGTGAAGAACAAGACCAGCGAGTACATCGATACTCGCGAGATCACTACCAGCATCAAGACCCAACTGATGAAAACCGGCGCGGCACGCTTTGCCAGTGACAACAATGCCATGGACAGCCAGGTCGACCAGCTCAAGCTGCAGAACCAGAGCGGCCTGTACAAAAAAAGCACAGTGGCCAAGACAGGCAACATGATCGCCGCCAAGTACCGCATCGAGGGTTCCATCAGCTCGATCGTCAAGCGCAGCGAAGACTACAAGGACGTCTTCTACAAATTCAGCCTGCAACTGATCGATGTTGAAAGCGGTCTGGCCGAATGGATGGACGAGAAAGAAATCCGCAAGACCACGGAGCGTTAAGCCATGCGTACATGGATCGGCATCATGGCCCTGGCCTGCGCATTCAGTGCGCAGGCGGCCCCAAGAGTCGCAGTGACTGACCTGGCGTACCAGCAACGCGTGGAAGAATACATCCACACCGTTTCGGCCCAGAGCAACTTCCAGGCGAACCCGTACAGCGCCAGCGCGTCGTCGAGCTACGAAGAGATGGAAGCGACCAGCAGCTACATTGAGCAAGGCGAACTGCGCAAGTTCACTGGCGACATCAAGGGCGAGATCCTGCGCAGCGGTATGTTCCAGCTGGTGCAGGGCACGCCGCACACCGCATCGTCCACGGGCGATGTCTATGACGTGATCAAGCGAATCAAGGCCGGGCATTTCAAGGGCGCCGACTATGTGCTGTTCGGCACCGTGTCGGACATCGATTTCACTCGGGACATCAACGAGTTGGGCACTGCCGACAGCTACTCGGCGGTGCTCGCACTGTCGCTGGTGGCGGATTTCAGCCTGATCAACACCAAGACCTATGAAATCACCTCGGCCTTCACCGCCATGGGCGAGGGCCAGGACACCAAGCTGTTGAACCACCGGGACGTGCGTATCAGCCTCAATCGCCCACGGGTCGTGCGCGAAGTGTCCAAGGCGCTGGGTGAAGACGTGGCGCGGCAGTTGAGCGAGCAGCTCGGTGGCCCGAGCCATGAGCAGCCTGGCGAGCCGGTGCAGCGCAATAACCTGCCGAGGGATACCGCGCCGGTAATCCTGCGCTGAAGCGCATTGCCAGCTAAGTGCTTTCGTGGCGAGGGAGCTTGCTCCCGCTCGGTTGCGTAGCGACCGCCTCTTTTGGGGCTGCTACGCAGCCCAGCGGGAGCAAGCTCCCTCGCCACAAGAGCTCGCCTTCGCCACGGTAACTACACCGCAGCCCTGCGAATCGTCGCCAGCAGACCTGCCGCGCCGATGAACAGCCCGGCGAAGGTCCGGTTCATCCGCCGTTGCTGTTTCGGGGTACGCAACAGGCGCAAGACCTTGGATGCCAGCCCGGTGTACCCGGCCATGACAATGAGGTCGACGCAGATCATGGTCACGCCCAGGATCAGGTATTGCTTGACCAACGGGGCATGAGGATCGATGAACTGCGGCAGCACCGCGAGCATGAATACCAGCGCCTTGGGGTTGCTGACATTCACCAGGAAACCGCGGAACACCAAAGCCAGGGGTTTGCCGATGGGGCGCACCGCCGCGTCGTCGCTAAGGTCTGCAGGAATGGCCCGCCATTGCTTGACGCCCAGATAGACCAGGTACGCCACGCCGAACCACTTGATTGCGTAGAAGGCGGTAGCTGACGCGGTGAGAATCGCGCCAACACCGGCGGCGACAATCACGATCTGCAACGCCAGGCCCAATTGCAGGCCCAGGGCGTTCCAGTAGCCACGCCAGAAACCGTATTGCAGACCGCTGGACATCGATGCAATGGCACCGGCGCCCGGCGAAAGGCTGATGACCCAGCAGGCGGCGAAGAACGCCAGCCACGTTTCCAGCAACATCGCACACCTCGGCTCAGTTCCGTCGAAACGAATAAGCTAATGCGCCGCCGTGCGGATAACCACCGTTTTTTTCAGAACTAGCCCTGGGATCGGACTATTCGACGAAACCGCCGACCGGAAACGCTTCGCTGCCGCGCCAGCGCCGGACCGAACGCTGGAAGAACAGGCTGTTGGGCACCTGCACCATGGAGCTGCCGGTACCGAGCTCCTCGGGTTCGATCAAGGTGGTGTAGAGCAGGTTGATCGCCACCACCCGCCCCTTGATGCCAGGCTTGTCGGTGGCCTCGACCAGCTCGACCACGTCACCCAGGCGGAACGGGCCGACGGTGTAGATCAGAATGGCGCAGAGCAGGTTCGACAGCACGCTCCAGATGGCGAAGAACGCCACCGCAGCCACGGCGACGAACCCCGACAACGCGGTCCACAGCACCGTGGCCGAGACGCCGAGGCGTTCGAGCGCCACCAGTACCGCGCTGCCCATGATCAGCCAGCGCAGCACCCCGCGCAGGATGATCACCAACTGGGGCGGCAGTGGGTAGCGCTCACCGAGCCCCGTGAGGAAGCGCGCGACGACACGCTGGGCAACATAACCGACCAACAGAATCAGCAGGATTTGCACACCGAGCCAGATCGGCTCGATCCACATGACGGGTATAGGCAGGGACAACGCTTCCATCAGGACAACGCCTCCAGCTCCGCTTGCAGGTTTTCCAGCAACTCCAGGGCTTGCATCCACGCCTCCTCAAGTTCCGCTTCTCGAACTTTCAGCCTGGCCTGTTCAGCCAGCAGATCACGCAGCTCGTCCTTGCGCGCTGCCTCGTAGAGACCGCTGTCGCCAAGGCTGGTTTCGATTTTCTGCAGCTTTTCATGCAGCTTGCCCAACTCGGCTTCGAGCTTGTCGGCCTCGCGCTTGTGCGGCGCCAACTGCTGACGCAACGCTGCCGCGGCCTGGCGCTGGGCCTTCTTGTCGGTTTTGTCCGGGTTCACCGGGGTGCTGCTGACCGGTGCGTTGCGCTGGCGATATTCCACCAGCCAGCGCGCATAGTCTTCGAGATCGCCATCGAACTCCTCGACCTTGCCGTCGGCCACCAGGAAGAAGTTGTCCGTGGTGCTCTTGAGCAAATGCCGGTCGTGGGAGACCACCAGCACCGCGCCGCTGAACTCTTGCAAGGCCATGGTCAGGGCCAGGCGCATCTCCAGGTCCAGGTGGTTGGTCGGCTCGTCGAGCAGCAACAGGTTCGGCCGGTCCCAGGCGATCAACGCCAGCGCCAGGCGCGCCTTCTCGCCACCGGAGAAATTCAGCACCGGCTCGTCGATACGCGCGCCGCGAAAGTCGAAACCACCGAGGAAATCGCGCAGAGTCTGTTCACGCTCGGTCGGCGCCAGGCTTTGCAGATGCAACAGCGGGCTGGCCTTGGCATCGAGCGAGTCCAACTGATGCTGGGCGAAGTAGCCGACCACCGTGTTTTCGCCGCGCGTCAGGCGTCCGGCCAAGGGCTGGAGCTCGCCAGAGAGGTTCTTGATCAGGGTCGACTTACCGGCACCGTTGGGCCCCAGCAGACCGATCCGCGCGCCTGGGGTCAGTTGCAGCTTGACCTTCTCCAACACGGTCTTGTCGCCATAGCCCAGGCGCGCGTCGGACAGGTCGATCAACGGGCTGGAAATCTTGCTCGATTCGCGGAAGACAAAATCGAATGGTGAGTCGACGTGGGCCGCCGACAGTTCTTCCATCCGCTCCAGCGCCTTGATCCGGCTCTGGGCCTGGCGGGCCTTGGTAGCCTGGGCCTTGAAGCGGGCAATGTAGCTTTCCATGTGCGCACGTTGCGCCTGTTGCTTCTCGTAGGCCTGCTGTTGCTGGGCCAGACGTTCGGCACGGGCACGCTCGAAGGCACTGTAGCCGCCGCGGTACAAGGTGAGCTTGCGCTGGTCGACATGGGCTACGTGATCCACTACGGCGTCGAGGAAGTCGCGGTCGTGGGAAATCAGCAGCAGTGTACCGGGGTAACTCTTGAGCCACTCTTCGAGCCAGATGATCGCGTCCAGATCCAGGTGGTTGGTCGGCTCGTCGAGCAGCAACAGGTCCGACGGACACATCAGGGCCTGCGCCAGGTTCAGACGCATCCGCCAGCCACCGGAGAAGTCGCCGACCTGGCGATCCATCTGTTCGTTGGTAAAGCCCAGGCCGGCCAACAATTTACGTGCCCGGGCGTCCGCGGTGTAGCCGTCGGCACTGTCGAGCTCCGAGTGCAGGCGCGCCTGGGCGGCACCGTCATGGGCGGCTTCGGCCGCGGCGAGATCGCGTTGCACCTCACGCAGACGCAGGTCGCCATCGAGCACATAATCCACGGCCAGGCGTTCGAGCGTATCGACCTCCTGACGCATGTGGGCGATGCGCCAATCCGCCGGCAGGAAGCAATCGCCGGAATCCGGGTGCAACTCGCCGCGCAGCAAAGCGAACAGGCTCGATTTGCCGGCGCCGTTGGCACCGATGAGGCCGGCTTTGTGGCCGGCGTGCAGGGTCAGCTCGGCGTCTTCTAGCAGACGTTGCGGGCCACGCTGTAAAGTCAGGTTCTGAAGTCGAATCATAATGGCGGCGGAGTCTACCAGCTTCGCTCGCAACTGGCGCGAGTAGCACGATGTCCTCTGATCTGTGGAGCTTTTCGATCAACCTTTATGCCAGGCCTGGCGTGGAAGCGGCGTGCCTGGCGTTGCAGGCAGAAGGCGCGAACGTCTGCCTGGTGCTTTGCGGGCTGTGGCTGGAACAACGCGGGGTAACCTGTGATGAGCAGAGGTTGCAGCAGCTTCGGCACGTGGCCGGCCCCTGGGACGCAGCCGTCGTCCAGCCATTGCGGACGTTGCGCACACAATGGAAAGACCTCGCCCGCCAGGACGCCGGGCTGGGTAGCCTGCGCGAACAGATCAAGAAACTGGAGCTGGAAGCCGAACGACAATTGCTGGAGCGGCTGGAAGCCACGGCAGGGGACTGGCCCAAGGGCCAGGATGAAGCGACAGCGCAGTGGTTGCAGAGGCTGGTGGCGAATGCCGGCCAAACCAACCGCGACGCGCTGCATCGGCTGCGCGTCGCGGCAGTCACCCCTTAGGAAGCGCGGGGCGGAGTGGTGCTCGGCGCGGTGGTTACGCTTGGGTTCACCGCTGGCGCCGGCGTGCTGGTCGTTGGCGCAGGCGTCACTGCGGCCGCTGGTGCTGGCGCGGCAGGTTTGGCAACCGGAGCCGTCACCGGTTTTGCAGCAGCAGGCTTTTTCACGGCAGGCTTCGCAGCGGGTTTGGCTGCAGGTTTTGCAGCGGCCGGCTTGGCCGTTGTCGGCTTGGCGGCTGGTTTGGCTGCTGCGGGTTTTGCCACGGCCTTTACAGGTGCTTTGACGGGAGCCTTGGCAGCAGCAACCGGCTTGGCCGCCGATTTGACAGCAGGCTTGGCGGCAGCGGGTTTGGCAGCGGCAGGCTTGGCGGCCGGCTTCGCGGCAGCAGGTTTGGCCGCCGCTTTCGCAGCAGGCTTGGCAGCGGCGGTCTTCGTCGCAGCGGGTTTGGCAGCAGCGGTTTTAGCGGCAGGCTTGGCGGCAACTTTTGCGGCAGGCTTGGCGGCAACAGGCTTGGCAGCAGGAGCTTTGACGGCAGGCTTGGCAGCTGCTTTCACGGCCGGTTTTTTCGCCGCAGGTTTCGCAGCGCTGGCAGCGACTGGTTTCACGGCAGGTTTGGCAGCCGGCTTGCCGGCAACTTTGGCGACTGGCTTGACGGGCGCCTTGGCCGCAGTTTTTGCCGCGACAGGTTTAGCCGCTGGCTTCTTGGCCGATACAGCGGCAGGCTTGGCCGCGCGAAGGCTCAGCGCCTTGCTGGCGGCTTCCTGAACGCGACCGACACCTTGGGCCAGCTTCAGGCTTTCCTGGGCATCACGCTTGAGTTGCAGGATGTAGGCGCGGGTTTCGGATTGACGATCCTTCAAGGCATCGAGCAGGTCTTCGAGTTCCTTCACGGCATCCTTGGCCTTGGTTTGTGCCTTGGCCTTGCCGGCGGTTGCCGCGTCTTGCAGCTTGGTTCGCGACTTGTGCAGTTTTTCCTGCGCCTTGCCACGTTGTTTTTCCAGCTTGGCGAGCAGTTTTTCAGCATCAGCCAGAGCTTGGGAGCAGGCATTTTCCAGATGCTCGAGCAAGCTGCCCGACAATTGTTGGAGCAAGTGCAACGGAGTGTTTACAGGCTTCTTGGTGGCCGACATGGTTTACCTCCTGACTGACGTGAGTGCGGCTCATACTAGACCTCTGCTGCAACCGCCGCTAGGGCATGTTGACACTACACAAGGCGTTGCGTTGCACGAGGCAAAAAATAGTCTGCAGCACTGCCAGGACAAATCGCTTTGAGCGTTATCGACACTGGCATAATCCCTCGAATCGAGGGCGGAGAACGTACACATGTCGCGTCACCTTTTTTTATTTCTTTGCATGGTTTGCTCCCTGGCTCAGGCCGCTGAAAAGTCCGACGCCAACGACGGTCGAGACCTGGCCTACAGCCTCGGCGCCAGCCTGGGCGAGCGCCTGCGTCAGGACGTGCCGGACCTGCAGATCCAGGCCCTGGTCGAAGGCCTGCAGCAGGCCTATCTGGGTAAACCGTTGGCCCTGGCAGATGAGCGCATTGAACGGATCCTGGCCGAACATCAGGCGCAACTCCTGGCGCAGTCGTCCACGCCGCAAACGCAAATGGCGCTGAAGAGCGAGCGGAAATTTCTCGATGAGGAAAAAGGCCGGCCGGGCGTCCAGCAATTGTCGGACGGCATCCTGCTGACCGAACTCAAGCCGGGCAGCGGCGCGAAGGCCGGCCCCCACGGCAAGGTCCAGGTGCGGTATGTCGGTCAATTGCCGGACGGCACCGTTTTCGATTCCAACTCTCAGGCGCAGTGGTTCAATCTTGACAGCGTGATTGATGGTTGGCGCAGCGCACTGCCGCAGATGCCGGTGGGCGCGAAGTGGCGATTGGTGATTCCTTCGGCCCTGGCCTATGGCGCCGAAGGTGCCGGGGACGTGATTCCACCCTTCACGCCGCTGGTGTTCGAAATTGAATTGCTGGGCGCAACGACCTGAAGCCGTTAAACGAAAAACGGCGCGCAAAGCGCACCGTTTCCTGTCACCGCCAAGCCCTCAAGCCTGGGCGGTAGCCTCTTCCTTGTGGGCGTTGTGCAGCACCTCGATCAGGCAATCCTCCAGCTCGAAACGCTCATGCAACAAACCGCCCAGTTCCTTGAATTTTTCCGCTACGCATTTGCCTTCATCACAGAGGTCATTGAAGGCCAACAGCTTCTCGGTGATGACATCGATGCGCGGATAAATCGTATCGGCCAGTTCCAGGCCGCGTTTGTCATTGAAGGCCTTGGCCTCGCCCGTCAGTTGCTCGTAGATCTCGAAATGACCGGCCGACACATAGTCCACCAGCACACCGCAAAATTCCTGCAAAGGCTTGCGACTTTCACTCAGTGCTTCAGGCTTGTCGCCAAGAGCATCATAGGCTCGAACCAGTTCATGACGCTCCTGCAACCAGCGGTCGATCAGCAGATGCACCCCACCCCAGCGTTCCTGAGCATTCTGACAACTTTCGAGCATGGTGATTTCTTCCCTTCTGAGTCACACCCCCCGCAGTCTGGAGCACACCTGGATGACCAGGAACGAGCCAGACACAACCAGATCGAGTGGCATGATTCCAATGATACGTGCCGGCCAGATTATGCCCGCACGACAACTGCTTCAAGGTACGCAGGCTATAAAGTTCATACAAGTGTTTGATCCAGCCTTCGGACCAACTGCGACGTCTCGTCGCCGAGCGGTGGCACCAGGGCATTCCAGGCCAGGCGCAGCAGCAGATAAGTCATCGAGATGAAGAGCGCGATAAAAAACAGCAGGCTCCATTCAGGGATGCTCAGACGAAACAGCGTCCAGGAGACGCTCGTGCAATCGATCGCTCCGTCAAGCGCGCGATGCATGGCGTGCCACCACAAATCGGCGCCCCTGAGCTTGGCGAGGCAGTCGGGCAACAGCTCGATCGAATCGCTCTGCGCAAGGACGTGATACCACGCCAGCGCCAGCCCTCCCGAGACGAAGGCCACGCCCACCGCCGCATACACAACGCTAGCTCTCAGAGCCGGGCCATGCACGCAAGCGGCAAGACAGGTCATCAGGAACAGCGTCAGGCATAACCGCTGCAAAATGCACAGGCTGCACGGGGTCAGACCGACCGCATATTCCAGGTAAAACGTGATCCCCAAAACCAGAGCCGCGGCGATGGAAGCCAGGAGAAACAGAGAGCGAGAGCTGGCCAAAGACATGGCGGTTCCGTAACAGAAAAGACAAGCGGTTACGGTAGAGGAAAGCCCTCGGACCTTTCAAGACGAGGCGTTGCGGAGACTTCGTCAAAGATGTAAGGAATACCCGACAAGCACCACGAGACTTGGCGCAGCAGGCTGTAGGATTTTACTGAAGAGAGCTTCAGCGGCCGCATAACGGACCCAATTCACCTTCGACGGGATGGAAATGCGGCAAGGAAGCTAAGCTTCCTCGCCACGATGATTCATTAGTAATTCAAGTGCTCGGAACCGGCAAGGGTGCCGCCAGCAAGCGCTCGTCCAGCAGTCCCAGCCCCTCTTGGAATAACTGGTTGCTGCGCTCCGCATCGCCCAGTTGCGCCAGCAAGCGGGCCAGTTCGGCACAAGCCTCAGGGTTGCGCTGGATGCGCAGGCTGCTTTCGAGATAATCCCGCGCCTTGCCCCACAAGCTGTTTTGCAAGCACAGACGCCCCAGCGTCAGGAGCAGGCTCGGGTCATTCGGATGCTCCTTGAGCCAGCCCTCGGCCGCTTGCAACTGGCGGCTCGGGTCAGCGCCGCGAACCAGTCCGTACAAACGCGCCAGGTGGCTGTCGTAGTGACGCTTGAGCGCAACCCGCAATACCTCCTCAGCCTGCGCCTGGGCGCCCAGCTGACGAAGTTGCTCGGCATAGGCGAGCACCATTGCCGGTTCCTGGCGTTGGGCTGAGGTGAGCTGTTGCCAGGCCCGATCGAGCGATTGCAAGCCGACGCTTCCGTCAGCTTCGCGATGGGCAGCCAAGGTGAGGTTTTCACCCCAGGCCCGCCGTTCCAGCTCAGCCAGTTCGGCGGGCGGCAGGACCTTGTCCTTGCGCAGCTCCGGCAACAGCCGGATCACCGCCGACCAGTCACCGCGCTGCTGGTGCAAGCGCTGCAACTGACGCAGGGTCTGGGCATTGTGAGGATGGCGTTCATGCATGGCTTGCAGCGTGCTCAACGCACCGTCGGTGTCACCCCGGTCCGTCTGCAACTGGGCGTGAGTCAGCGCGATGGCCAGCTCGGCCTGGGGCTGCCGCTCCAGGGCGCGCTCAAGCAGACTGTCGCTTTGCTCATAGAGGCCTTGTTCATTGGCCGCGCAGGCGGCGCCGAGGTAATACAACAAGGGCTGGCGCTCGGCTTCGGCGGCGCGGTGAAGATGCCGCTGGGCGCTGGCCCAACGGCCTTCGGCCAGGTCCAGCTGGCCATGTTCGATTGCAACTTGTACGCGACGACTGCGGTTGCGTCGCGACCACGGGTTGACCACGCCAGTGGACGTGGTTACCAGCCCGACCAGAGCAAACACTGCGCGCCACAACAGCCAGATCACCGCGATCAGTGCGAGGGTGACCCACAGGCCGGCTTCGTAGCGGAAGCTCTTGTACGCCACCAGCACGTAACCCGAATGCTCGGAAATCGCCACGCCCAGCAAGGCTGCGGCCGCGATGACCACGAACAGAATCACGTAGAGACGCTTCATGGCGCGGTCTCCTGCCCGCCCGCCTTGGGCAGCGGCTTGACCGAGTCTTCAGCATTCAGGTTGCGGCGCTCGAGGTAGGCCTGGACGGCGCTCAGGGTGCCGGTCAGGTCCGGCGTGACCACTGTCACCGGCAACTTGCTCAACTCGCCAACCCGCTCGAGCATGATCTTGCTTTGCGGGTTGTCCTGGTTGAAGTTGTTCCTGAGCACGTCACGCGCCTCGGCCAGCGCCTGGGTGTACACCGCCGCCTGACCATTGAGCGCGGCCCATTGCGCCTGCTCCAGCGCCAGGCTCAAGGCCAGGCGCACCTGGACCAGGCTCTGTCCGGCCAGGAGTGGACGGACGTTTTCATCGGCATTGAAATCGATGCGGATATAACGCGAGATTCGGTCCCACCACTGCGCCCAGCGACTGGCACCATCGCCGTCGCTCGTCAGCCCCAGCAGCGACTCGCCACGGTCCTTGTATTCGGGCGCAAGCTCGGTCAGTTGCAGCACCTGGTCACGCAAGGCACCCAGTTGCAGGAACAGCCCGGTGCGATCCGGCTGCTCGGTGCTGCGCAGCGCAGCGAGGGTCTTGGCCAATTGTTCGCGGGCAGCGAACGAGCCCGGGTCGTTCTGCTCGCGCAGGATTTCATCGGCGCCCTGTACCAGCGCCTGGGCACTGCTGATGTCCTGCAGGGCGGAAAGACGCAGGCTGGCCAGGCGCAACAAATGCTCGGCTTCGGCCAGGCGCCAATCCTTGCGGCTGGCACCCAACACGGTTTCCAGGCGCTGGTTGAGACGCTGCTGGTCGCCTTGCAACTGGGCAACCTGACGGCGGCGCTCCTCCAGTTCTTCGGCCGGAGGCAATTGCTCCAGGCGCGCGCTCAGGCGTTGCTCATTGAGCTTGAGGCCCTGGGCCTGGTCATTGAGCGACTGGACCTGCGCGGATTGCTGTTGGGTGTTGGCTTGCAGATGACGCACTTGCCATACACCCCAGCCACCCACGGCGACGCCGGCAGCCCCCAACAACAATGCGACAATCGCCAGCCCGTTGCCGCGACGCGGTGCTATCGGCGACGCCGTTTCAAGCGGCGCATCGAGCGCTGGCTGGTCCTGATCTTTTGGCAAGGCTGTTTCGCTCACGTATCCATCCTTTGCATTGGAAAACGGCACGGATTGTTCCCGTAATGCCGCCAGCAAAGCCGCGGCGCTGGCGCCACGGCAATCAATAACTGTCCGGGCCCCGGCGGCACGCGCCATGTCGGCGACCCTGGGGCTTGGAACGAACAACGGCAGCCGCGCCAGGGCGGGCCACGCTTCACCGGCGAGCCGGCGCAGATGCTCGAAGCTCTGCCCACTGCTGACCACCAGCGCGTTCAAGCGTTCCGCTTCGACCCTGGCCGGCAGTTCGCCCTCGGCGTATTGCGGCAGGCCGCGCCGGTACAGCTCAAGATAGTCGACACTAGCACCTTGCTCGCGCAAACGCTCTGCCAGCAAGCCGCGCCCACCCTCACCGCGGACGATCAAGACACGGGGATCGGGCCGGTCGATAGCCTGGCGCAACGGCCCGAGCTCAAGCAAGGCTTCGCTGTCGTCGCCGTTATCGGGATAAAACACGCTGAGGCCGGCATCGGCAAGAATCTGTCCGGTTGCGGCGCCCACGCTGAACCATGGCAAGACCGGAGGTTGCGGCCAATACTGACGCAGCAGCTCCACGCACAAGCGCGCGGCGGGCTTGCTGACCACGATCACGGCGCAATACTGATTCAATTCGCGGAGGATCGCCTGCCCGGATTCGGTCACCGGGACCGGCTCGATATCCAGCAGCGGCAGGCTGCTGCTGTAGATTCCCGCATCCGCCAGCACAGCCGCCAGGGCCGCCGATTCGTCCGTCGGCCGGGTCAGCAGCAGCCGCCAGCCCGTCACGCGTGGCCGGCCTCGCCGTAGACTTTCTTGAGGATGTCATCGGCGCCCTGGCTCAGCAGGTCTTCGGCCACCCGCACGCCCAGCGCCTCGGCATCGCGGCGCGGTGCTCGGGCCTGGGCGCTGAGCAGTTGGCCGCCGCCGGGATCGCCCACCAGGCCACGCAGCCAGACCTGCTCGCCTTCGAGCACGGCGTAGCAGGCAATCGGCACCTGGCATCCGCCGTTCAGATGCTTGTTCAGGGCGCGTTCGGCGAAGACCCGCGTGGCGGTGTCGTCGTGGTGCAGCGGCGCCAGCAGCGCATGGATTTCGCTGTCGGCGCTACGGCATTCGATGCCCACCGCGCCTTGCCCACCGGCCGGCAGACTGTCATCAACGCTGATGGCCGAGGTGATGCGATCTTCAAACCCGAGCCGGATCAGGCCGGCGGCGGCGAGGATGATCGCGTCGTATTCGCCAGCATCGAGCTTGGCCAGGCGCGTGTTGACGTTGCCGCGCAGGAAGCGGATCTGCAGGTCCGGACGCCGCGCCAGCAACTGCGCCTGGCGACGCAGGCTGGAAGTGCCGACCACACTTCCCGGGGGCAATGCTTCAAGACTGGAAAAGCTGTTGGAGACAAACGCATCACGCGGGTCTTCCCGCTCGCAGATGCAAAAAAGGCCCAGGCCTTCGGGGAAGTCCATGGGCACATCTTTCATCGAATGCACGGCGATGTCGGCTTCGTTGTCCAGCAGAGCGGTTTCCAGCTCCTTGACGAACAGGCCCTTGCCACCAATCTTGGACAGTGGCGAATCGAGCAGTTTGTCACCGCGACTGACCATCGGCACCAGCGATACGATCAGGCCAGGGTGGGCCGCTTCCAGGCAGGTTTTGACGTACTCGGCCTGCCAGAGAGCCAAGGCGCTTTTACGGGTGGCGATGCGGATCTCGCGAGGGGACATGGATCAATCCGTACTTAAAAGATACGGCAGATAATAACAGCTCAGCCAAATCCGCTTTGACTTGAATCACGACGCGAAGGCCTCCCTGGCCGCCAATCCTGGAGATGGAACGCTGCGGGACGCCACGCTAAAGCTGTTGCATCATCTTGCGCACGCCCGCCACATGCCGCCGGCTGACGATCAGCGCGTCGCCATTGAGCCCCTTGAGGTAAAGCTGGAAGTGCCCGAGGGGGGTGCGTTGCAAACGCTCGATACGCTCGCGAGCCACCAAGGCGTTGCGGTGGATGCGTACGAACCGTTCGCCGAACTCGTCCTCCAGCGCCTTGAGCGGCTCGTCCAGCAGCACTTCTCCGCTTTCGTGGCGCAAGGTCACGTATTTGTGGTCGGCAATGAAGTAGACCACCTGGTTCAACGGAATCAGCTCGATACCTTTTCGGGTCCGTGCGCTGATATGGCTGCGCGGGCCGCTGCCGCTCTCGGCGGCCGGGCGGGTAAGCGCCGCCAGTTGCACGCGGTTCGGTCGCTCAGCCTTGCGCAACGCTTCTTCCAGCGCCTCGACGGAGACCGGCTTGATCAGATAGCCCACAGCACCGGCCTGCAACACCTCCGGAGGAAAATCGTCCCGGGTGGTACAGAACACCACCGCGGGAGGCGACTCGCGCTCGCACAGCTTGGCCGCGACCTGCAGCCCGTCCAGGCCAGGCATGCGAATGTCGAGCAGCACGATATCCGGCTTGTGGCTGTCGATAAGGGCCAACGCCTCTTCGCCATTGGTGGCGCTCGGCTCCAGGACACTGTAACCCTCGAGTTCGCCAAGCATTCGGCTCAGGCGCTCGCGGACCAGTGGTTCGTCGTCAACGATCAGGACATTCATATTGCGCTGGATTCCTGCGTGAGTCTCGCACAAGGATAGCGTAGACAGGGGAAGTGACATCCGTCACCGCGATCCACGCTAAGACTCGTCCGAGGGCCAAAAAGTGCCGCGAGGTGGTTGCCTATCTTTACCAGCGCTTGCCTACCGGAGCTCGAGGCCTGTTGTCGCACAACGTCGCCACAGGGACTGTTAACACTCGATCTGATCAATATGAGCACCCCCCATTTTTTTGGTGCGTCCGATGCGTCCAAGATGAAAAAGCAAAGCCCTACGTCCACTGTAGACGGTTGCCACGACGATATTGCTCAATCGAAAAATATCGTTGTGCAAAAACCCGGCAAATGCGTGGCTTTTCCGGGTAAAAAACCTGCCGACCATTGCCAGCGCCAGCCCCGGCAACCCTGCTATCATCCGCCGCAGCCTTAACCGCTACTTTTTCTTCAGCCGATCACGAGCGAATTCATGAGCACTGACAAGACCAATCAGTCCTGGGGCGGCCGCTTCAGTGAACCCGTCGACGCCTTCGTCGCCCGCTTCACCGCCTCCGTCAACTTTGACCAGCGCCTGTATCGCCACGACATCATGGGCTCGATCGCCCACGCCACCATGCTGGCCAAGGTCGGCGTGCTGACCGATGCCGAGCGCGACAGCATCATCGATGGCCTGAAGACCATCCAGGGCGAGATCGAGGCCGGCCAGTTCGACTGGCGCGTGGACCTTGAAGACGTGCACATGAACATCGAAGCGCGCCTGACCGACCGCATCGGCGTGACCGGCAAGAAGCTGCACACCGGTCGCAGCCGTAACGACCAGGTCGCCACTGACATCCGCTTATGGCTGCGTGATGAAATCGACCTGATCCTGGCTGAAATCACCCGCCTGCAAAAAGGCCTGCTGGAACAGGCCGAGCGCGAGGCGGAGAGCATCATGCCGGGCTTCACGCACTTGCAAACCGCGCAACCTGTAACGTTTGGGCATCACATGCTCGCCTGGTTCGAGATGCTCAGCCGCGACTACGAGCGCCTGGTCGACTGCCGCAAACGCACCAATCGCATGCCCCTGGGCAGCGCCGCGCTCGCCGGCACGACCTATCCGATCGACCGTGAATACACCGCGCAACTGCTGGGCTTCGATGCGGTGGGCGGCAACTCGCTGGATAACGTTTCGGACCGCGACTTCGCCATCGAATTCTGCTCCGCCGCGAGCATCGCGATGATGCACCTGTCGCGCTTCTCCGAAGAGCTGGTGCTGTGGACCAGCGCGCAATTCCAGTTCATCGATCTGCCCGACCGCTTCTGCACCGGCAGCTCGATCATGCCGCAAAAGAAAAACCCCGACGTGCCGGAGCTGGTACGGGGCAAGAGCGGCCGGGTATTCGGCGCGCTGATGGGCCTGCTGACCCTGATGAAAGGCCAGCCACTGGCCTACAACAAGGACAACCAGGAAGACAAGGAGCCGCTGTTCGACGCCGCCGATACCTTGCGCGATTCGCTGCGAGCGTTCGCCGACATGATCCCGGCCATTAAGCCCAAGCATGCGGTTATGCGCGAAGCGGCCCTGCGCGGCTTCTCCACCGCCACCGACCTGGCCGATTACCTGGTCCGCCGTGGCCTGCCGTTCCGTGACTGCCATGAGATTGTCGGCCATGCCGTGAAGTACGGCGTCGACAACGGCAAGGACCTGGCGGAAATGAGCCTGGAAGAACTGCGCCAGTTCAGCGACCAGATCGAGCAGGACGTGTTCGCGGTGCTGACCCTGGAAGGCTCGGTCAATGCCCGTGATCATGTTGGCGGTACGGCGCCGGCGCAGGTAAAAGCAGCGGTCGTTCGTGGCCAGGCGCTACTCGCCAGCCGATAAGCCAAAAGCCAAAAGCCAAAACTTCGCGAGCAAGCTCGCTCCCACACTGGTTCCCCATGTTCACAAGACTTTGTGTTCACTGAAGATCCGTTGTGGGAGCGAGCCTGCTCGCGAAGGCGTCCTCAAGGCGCCAGAACCTTATTTCCTGGCAGCAATCTTCGCCAGGAACGCCGGCATTTCCGCCTCTCGATCCACCGCAATCCGCTGCACGTGCGGATTCTGCCCGAGCAGCTCCATCAAGGCCCTGGCCTTCGGCATCTCTGCCAGCAAGTCGATATCGAAAACCTTCTTGCCCACCGGCAGGGCCAGCGAAAGGCTGTAGTAGAAATACAGGTCGGCAATGCTCAGGCTGTCACCCGCCACATAAGGCGAGAATTTTCCGTGCCGGCCAAGCGAGGCAAACCCGAGCAATAACTCGCCCTTGGCCTTGTCCTTGATCGCCTCGGGCACCGCCATGCCAAAAAACGCTTCGGGATAGCAGGCACGTCCCGGCAGCTCGATGTACAACTCGATTTCCCGGCACAAGGCCAGCACCTGGGCGCGCTCGAACGGGTCGTTGGGCAGCAGGGCCTTGCCCGGCTGGGTTTGCTCGATATATTCCAGAATGACGCTGGTCTCGTTGATAAAGCCCTGCTCGGTCTTCAATACCGGCACCTTGCCGCGCGGGCTGATAGCCAGGGCTTCCGGGGTCTGGGCGCCAAAGAACTGGACCTCTTCGAAGGGCAGCCCCTTCTCCAACAGCGCCAGCTTGACCATGTTGTAATAATTGCTGACAGAAAAACCATAAAGCTTGAGCATTCCATAGCCTCCAGGCCGTGCGGGGTTGGCAGCCTTGGGTTATAGACCGGCGGGACATTTCGCGCCAGGCGCATCACGCTGCTGAATGCAGGTAAACTGGCGGCCTTTTCTACAGGAGGCTGCCATGAGCGAGCCAAGCGATATCGAACATGACGAAGAAGAATTCGTCGAATCCACGCTGATCCAGGCCATCGAGAACCAGATCGAAAGCGACAACCCGCCAGCGGCCAAGGCCACCTTCAACAAGTTGACCCTGGTCGGTTATGAGCATGACGACATACTCAACCTGATGGCCCACGTGCTGGCGGTTGAAATCGACGCGATCCTGGAAGAAGACCGCCCGTTCAATACCGAGTGGTACGAAGCCGCCTTACGCGCCTTGCCTGAGCTGCCGCCGGAAAAGAAATGACCCGACGGGCAACGCCGCTCTTGTGGTGAGGGAGCTTGCTCCCGCTCGGCCGTCCGACGCTTCGGGCGCAGCAGTCGCAAATTTTCGGGGTCGCTTCGCAACCCAGCGGGAGCAAGCTCCCTCGCCACAAAAAAATCGCTTTAAACAAAAAAGCACCACACTGACACTGGACAGCTCGGCCGAGTGCGCTCACCTTAGTGACGCTGTCGACCAAATTCCTAGAAAGTCTGGAGTCCTTATGTCGCTTACCCCTGAGCTGGTTGCCGAACTGGAAATCCTTGCACTCTTTAACCTGGACAGTTCCCAGGAAGGCCTGAAAATTCATCAGACCGCTGCCCCGAAAGCCATCGCCGCTGCCAAGCGCCTGTTTGAAAAAGATCTGATAGACCAACCCGATGGCGGTTATCTGACCAGCCTGGGGCGTGATGCCGCGCAAAATGTGCAAACTGTCCTGACGATACTCCGCGCCGAAGAAACCGCCTGATCTCCTCCCGCCCACGGAAATCCCTTTGCCTCGGGGTTTCCGCAGGCGCACGGCTTCTTTCGCAAAAATCCTGACGTCAAAATCATTTTCAGCTCAAGAATTCCACGATTCCGGCGTTAACCTGCCATCACTTGTGCTTCCCCACGTGCGACGCCGCGAGCCGGTTTGAGCTGACATGACCCGCAATCACGAAATACGCCCCGATCTGGACCAGGGAATCGACCGCAAGGTCCTTAGCCAGTTACGCGCGCGTTTCCTCAAGCTCAATACCGGCCGCATGGAGCGCGCCCTCGAAGGGTTATCGACCCGCCAGCAGGGCGTATTGACGCTGCTTCCGCTGTTCTTTCACGTCAACCATCCACTGCTGCCTGGCTATGTCTCCGGCAGCACGCCCGCCGGGTTGTCGAATTACGAGCCCGACGCCAATGTCCTCGCCGAGGCCCAGCGGCTGACCCGCTCGTTTTCGTATAAGCCGCGCCATGGCAGCCACCCTCCGCGGCCAATCCTCGGCCTGTTCCTGATGGGCAGCCTCGGCACACTCGCCCAGGCCGACCAGAGCGACATGGACGTATGGGTGTGCCACGGCCCGGACTTGAGCGACGATGAACTTGCCGAGCTACGCAAGAAATGCCAGCTGCTGGAAATCTGGGCCGCCACCCAAGGCGCCGAGGCTCACTTTTTCCTCATCGACCCGGCGCGATTCGTCCGCGGCGAACGGGACAACCAGCTCAGCTCCGATGACTGCGGCACCACCCAGCATTATCTGTTGCTGGACGAGTTCTACCGCACCGCCATCTGGCTGGCCGGGCGCACGCCGATCTGGTGGCTGGTGCCGGTCTATGAAGAAGAGAATTATCAGCAATACACCCACACGCTGATTTCCAAGCGCTTCATCCGTGCCGACGAAACCCTGGACCTGGGGCATCTGGCCTACATCCCGCCGGGCGAATTCATCGGCGCCGGGCTCTGGCAGTTGTTCAAGGGCATCGAGTCACCCTACAAATCCGTGCTCAAGCTTTTGCTGACCGAGGTCTACGCCAGCGAACACCCGGACGTGCGCTGCCTGAGCCTGCGCTTCAAGCAGGCGGTGTTCGCCAATCGCCTGGACCTGGACGAGCTGGACCCGTACATGGTGGTTTACCGCCGTCTCGAGGAATACCTCAACGCCCGTGGCGAACCGGAACGCCTGGAGCTGATCCGCCGCGCGCTGTACCTGAAGGTCAATCGCAAGCTCACTGGCCACGCCCGCAGTAGCGGCTGGCAACGCAACCTGCTTGAACGCCTGGCGCGGGACTGGGGTTGGGATCAACGCCAACTCGCGTTGCTCGACAGCCGCAGCCAATGGAAGGTCCGTCAGGTCAGCAATGAGCGGCGCGCATTGGTCAACGAGCTGACCTACAGTTATCGTTTCCTGACCCAGTTCGCCCGCACCGAAAAGACCGTCAGCCTGATCAACAAGCGCGACCTCAATGTCCTTGGCCGACGGCTGTATGCGGCCTTCGAGCGCAAGGCCGACAAGGTCGAGTTCATCAATCCCGGGATCGCCCCGGACCTGGCCGAAGACACCCTGACCCTGGTCCAGTCGCCGAACAAGAAAGAGCCGGGGCAGAACCAGTGGGGTTTGTACAACGGCAGCCTGAATGCCTTGGAATGGGAGAATTTCGCGCCGATCAAGCGCAGCCGCGAATTGCTCGAATTGCTCACCTGGTGCCACCGCAACGGCGTGATCGACAGTAGCACGCGCCTGGCGCTACACCCCGGCGACAGCGACCTGAGCGAGTTCGAGCTGTTCAACTTGCTGGGCAGCCTGCAACAGTCCATCGCCCTGCCCCTGGCCACGGTTGACGAAGAACAGCTGCTGCATGCCAGCGTACCCGGCGAAGTGCTGATCCTGGTGAACGTCGGCGTCGACCCGCTCAAGCATCACCGCGACCTGAACATCCTGATGACCACCGAGCGCACCGACTCCTTGAGCTACGCCGGTGTCCGCGAAAACCTGGTCTTGACCCTCGACCAGGTCACCCTCAACAGCTGGAATGAAGTACTGGTCAACCGGTTCGACGGCGAGCACGCCTTGCTCGATTGCCTGCGCGACTACCTCAACGACTTGCCCCTTACGCAGCGCCAGCCACGCTTGCAGGTGCGCTGTTTCTGCCACAACCGTGCGCAGTTCATCGCGCGACGGGTTGAAGAAGTCATCGAGACCGCCCAGACCTTGCTGCTGAGCAAACTCAACTACCGCTACCTGCTTCAGGTCCAGCAGCATTATCACGTGCTGGAGCTGGTGCCCGGCCAGGTCAACCATGTGGCGTTGAGCAGCCTGCCGGCGTTGATGGACTACCTGGGCGAAGAGTTGACGGCGTACAGCCCGCTGCATCTGGACGCGATGGCCATGGAAGAACACGACGCGGCCCTGATCCTGCCCATGGGCCAGCCCGAGTGCATCCAGGTGTTCTACCGGGTCTACGAGGACGAAGCGGAGCTGTATGTGCTCGATGAATTCAACGCGTTGTGGCAGCAGCGCCTGCCGTATCACGATGACCAAAGCCTGCTGGTGCCGCTGCAGCGCTTCCTGCAGTCGGTGCTGTATCGCCGCGACGCCTTGCTGCCGATGGACGCCACCCAGCCGTTGACCCTGGAAGTCCTTTATTACCAGCTCCTGCCTTCGGGTAACGGGCGGGCCCGGCGGGTCGAATCACGGCAGGCGCCGCAGACGCCGGTCAACAAGCCCTTCTACGACGTACAGGCGATCATCGGCAAAGCGGCGCACGGGCAAGTGCACGTCACCCTCTATTGCGACCAACGGGAATTTTCGGAGCTGGAGCATGGCGACCAGCTGTTTCATGTGGTCGCCAGGGAAATCGTCGGGCAGCGCCGCGACGCCGAACGCTATCGCTGCTATATCACCGACCTGGACCTCTCCGGCCTGGTCGGTGACGGTGCCTGCCCAAGCATTTTGTTCCTGCGCTACAAGGCCGACCTGGAGCGCGCACTGAACGAAGCATTGAATCAGGTCTGACGGGGTTCAGGACGGGAAATCACCGCCATTGGCCGGCTGGGACTCGACTTCCAGCAACGTCAGCTTCAAGGTCTTGCCACCCGGCGCCGGCCAGTCGATGTGCTGCCCCACCTTCAAGCCCAGCAAGGCACTGCCCACCGGAGCCAGGATCGAAATCCGGCCCTCGTCGGCGTTGGCGTCCTTCGGGTAGACCAGCGTCAGATGGTAATCCTTGCCGCTGCTTTCCTCGCGGCAGTGCACGCGCGAATTCATGGTCACGACATCGGCGGGCACTTCATCGTGGCCGACCAGTGTCTCGGCGCGATCCAGTTCGGTTTGCAACGCGATCACACCGGGAAGCGTGTCATCCAGGCTGTCGATCAAGCGCTCCAGACGTTGTACGTCCAAGCGAGTCAGGGTGATGGAAGGTGCGGTCATGATCCAGGCAGACTCCTTTCTTCTGCACGAAAAAAGCAAAACCCCGCCACATAAGACGGGGTTTTCACGCGCCTCGATGAGTTGAGGCGTTGCTGGACACTACCACAGCTCAATAAATATACAACCCGGATGGTTCTTGCCCATCTGGTGGAAGGCTTTTGTGGCGAGGGAGCTTGCTCCCGCTGGGTTGCGAAGCGACCCCAAGAATCTTGCGACTGCTTCGCAGCCGAGCGGGAGCAAGCTCCCTCGCCACGGGCGTCATGACAAAGACTTGCGTTTGGCCGCCTCGGCACAGATCACCCGCCGGCGCTCATCATCCGCCGAGCGCCATTCGCGGATATCTTCCACGTGCCGGAAACAGCCGAGGCAGACCTTCTGCTCATCCAGCTTGCACACGCTGGTGCAAGGCGACGGAACGGCGGGGCTGACGTTGCTGTAGAGCGGCTTGGGTGGCCGCGCCGGGGCTGGCTGGCTCACGCGTTCACAGTCCTTCGAATTCGAGCTCAGCGCCCGCCTGCTGCTTGACGATGCGTTCGAGCATCTCGCCCAACTGCTCTTCGCTCTTGTCGCACATCCAGCGCTCGCTTTCCTCGTCATAGTCGAAGTGAAAACCACCGGACACCGCCGCCAGCCACAACTGCCGCAACGGTTCCTGGCGGCTGAAGATCAGCTGGGTACCGTTTTCGAACTTGACGGTGAGTACACCGGCGGAAATTTCCAGATCGATATCCAGGCCACTGTCATCGAACACATCCTCCAGCGTTTGCTGGGTCGCATCGACCAGGTCGTGGAAACGGGCTTCAGTCAAACTCATTGCGGCAACCTCGAAAATGTCTGCTCATGCTCAAGCGCCGCAAGATACGGACGCTTCCCGGCGATTGCAAAGGATATACCGGTTGAGACAACCAGCGCCGCCGGACGGGCGCCCCGTTGCATAGGCAAGCTGACGGGTGGCCGGTATACTCCGGCGCAATTAACGCATTTTCAAGGATTTCGCCATGAAGCGCCTGATCTCTTCCCTTGCTGCGCTCGTCGCGGTTGCCTGCCTTGTGACAGCCTGTGGTCAAAAAGGTCCGCTGTACCTGCCTGATGACAGCAAGTCTCCCGAAGAACAAGCAGAGCAGGCCAAGTCGTCGCAATCCAAGTCACACGCGCACGACACCCACACCACTTACTAAGGGACCGCCATGGACGCTTTTAACTACCGTGGCGGGGAGCTGTTCGCGGAAGGGGTTGCCCTGTCCGCGATAGCCGAACGTTTCGGCACGCCGACCTACGTCTATTCCCGTGCCCATATCGAAGCCCAGTACCGCACCTTCGCCGATGCCCTCGAAGGCATGCCGCACCTGGTGTGCTTCGCGGTAAAAGCCAACTCGAACCTGGGCGTGCTCAACGTCCTGGCGCGCCTTGGCGCCGGCTTTGACATTGTATCCGGTGGCGAGCTGGAGCGTGTGCTGGCCGCGGGTGGCAGCGCCGACAAGATCGTTTTCTCCGGTGTCGGCAAGACCCGCGAAGACATGCGCCGCGCGCTGCAAGTCGGTGTGCATTGCTTCAACATCGAATCCACCGACGAGCTGGAGCGGTTGCAGGTCGTCGCCGCCGAGCTAGGCGTGCGCGCACCGGTTTCCCTACGCGTGAACCCGGACGTCGATGCTGGCACCCACCCGTACATTTCCACTGGTCTCAAGGAAAACAAGTTCGGCATCGCCATTGCCGACGCCGAGGACGTGTACGTACGTGCGGCCCAGCTGCCAAACCTGGAAGTGCTGGGCGTCGATTGCCATATCGGCTCGCAACTGACCACCCTCGAACCGTTCATCGATGCCCTCGACCGCCTGCTGGCGCTGGTCGATCGCCTCGGCGACTGCGGCATCTACCTGCGTCACATCGACCTTGGCGGCGGTGTCGGCGTGCGTTATCGCGACGAAGAACCGCCATTGGTGGCCGACTACATCAAGACCGTGCGCGAGCGCCTCGAAGGCCGCGACCTGGCATTGATGTTCGAGCCCGGTCGCTACATCGTCGCCAATGCCGGCGTGCTGCTGACCCAGGTCGAGTACCTCAAGCACACCGAGCACAAGGATTTCGCCATCGTCGACGCGGCCATGAATGACCTGATCCGTCCAGCGCTGTACCAGGCCTGGATGGATGTCACCGCGGTGCGCCCACGCGATACCGCGGACCGCGCCTACGACATCGTCGGGCCGATCTGCGAAACCGGCGACTTCCTGGCCAAGGGCCGGGAGCTGGCGCTGGAAGAAGGCGATCTGTTGGCCGTGCATTCGGCGGGTGCCTACGGGTTTGTCATGAGTTCCAACTACAACACTCGCGGCCGTTGCGCCGAGGTGCTGGTAGACGGTGATCAGGCATTCGAAGTGCGCCGCCGCGAGACGGTAGCCGAGCTGTTTGCCGGCGAAAGCCTGTTGCCGGAGTAATACCATGCTGCTGCGTTTTACCAAGATGCACGGCCTGGGCAATGACTTCATGGTCCTCGACCTGGTCAGCCAGCACGCGCACATCCTGCCCAAGCATGCCAAGCAATGGGGCGACCGCCACACCGGCATCGGCTTCGACCAGTTGCTGATCGTCGAGGCGCCGAACAACCCGGACGTGGATTTCCGCTACCGGATCTTCAATGCCGACGGTTCCGAAGTGGAGCAATGCGGCAACGGTGCGCGCTGTTTCGCCCGCTTCGTGCTGGACAAGCGCCTGACTGCCAAACGGCAGATTCGCGTCGAGACCAAAAGCGGCATCATCGAACTGGATGTCCGCAGCGACGGCCAGATCGGCGTCAACATGGGCGCCCCACGCCTGGTTCCGGCGGACATTCCGTTCCAGGCACCGGCCCAGGCCCTGAGCTATACCGTCGACGTCGACGGTATGCCGGTGGAATTGGCGGCGGTTTCCATGGGCAACCCCCATGCCGTGCTGCGGGTGGATGATATAAACAGTGCGCCCGTGCACGAACTGGGGCCGAAGATCGAGCATCATCCGCGCTTCCCGGCGCGGGTGAACGTCGGCTTCCTGCAGGTCATCGATCGGCATCGCGCGCAACTGCGTGTCTGGGAACGCGGCGCCGGGGAAACCCAGGCGTGCGGCACCGGCGCCTGCGCTGCGGCCGTCGCCGCGATCAGCCAGGGGTGGATGGATTCGCCATTGCTGATCGACCTACCCGGCGGGCGCCTGTCCATCGAATGGGCAGGCCCTGGCCAACCGGTGATGATGACCGGCCCGGCCGTACGCGTATACGAAGGACAAGTTCGTCTTTGAGTGAGCCAAACCATGACCGATAAGCCTCAGGTTCCAGCCCCGCAGCCCGACGAATCCCCGAGCCAGAACCCGGAAGCCGCAGCCGTGGCCGCTTACCTGGAGGCCCATCCGGACTTTTTCGTCGAGTATGAAGACCTGCTTTCGACGATGCGCATTCCCCACCGGCGCGGCGATACCGTGTCGCTGGTGGAGCACCAGATGAAGATCCTGCGCGAACGCAACATCGAAATGCGCCACCGTCTTTCGCACCTCATGGACGTGGCGCGTGACAACGACCGGCTCTTCGACAAGACCCGTCGCCTGATCCTCGCGTTGATGGACGCCAGCACACTGGAAGACCTGGTGATGAGCGTCGAAGACAGCCTGCGCCAGGATTTCCAGGTGCCTTTTGTCAGCCTCATCCTGTTTGGCGACAACGCCATGCCGGTTGGGCGCTGGGTGACACACGCCGAAGCGCAGACCGCCATCGGCGGCCTGCTCACGGAAAACAAAAGCGTCAGCGGCAGCCTGCGCGAACATGAGCTGGATTTCCTGTTCGGCGAAGAACAACGCAAGCAGATCGGCTCTACGGCCGTCGTCGCCATTGCCCACCAGGGCGTGCACGGCGTGCTGGCCATCGCCAGCCGCGATCCGCAGCACTACAAGAGCTCGGTCGGCACATTGTTCCTGAGTTATATCGCCGAAGTCACCGGCCGCGTGCTGCCACGGGTTGTCGGTTCGCTGCGCTCGGTACGCTGACGATGGAACGGCAACTGGACGCCTACTGCGAGCACCTGCGCAGTGAGCGCCAGGTGTCGCCCCACACCTTGTCGGCCTATCGCCGCGACCTCGAAAAGGTGCTGGGCTGGTGCCAGAAACAGAATATCGGCAGCTGGTCGGCCCTGGATATCCAGCGCCTGCGCAGCCTGATTGCCCGCCTGCATCAACAAGGGCAATCCTCCCGCAGCCTGGCGCGACTGTTGTCGGCGGTGCGCGGCTTGTACCAGTACCTCAACCGTGAAGGCCTTTGCGACCACGACCCGGCCACCGGCCTGGCACCGCCAAAGGGCGAGCGTCGGCTGCCCAAGACCCTCGACACCGACCGCGCCTTGCAATTGCTGGAGGGCGCCGTCGAGGATGACTTTCTCGCGCGACGAGACCAGGCAATCCTCGAGCTGTTCTATTCCTCGGGCCTGCGGCTTTCGGAACTGACCGGGCTGAACCTGGAACAACTGGACCTGGCCGACGGCATGGTTCAGGTGCACGGCAAGGGCAGCAAGACCCGCCTGCTGCCTATCGGCCGCAAGGCCCGGGAAGCCTTGGACCTGTGGCTGCCGCTCCGGGCAATGGCCAACCCGGCCGATGATGCGGTCTTCGTCAGCCAGCAAGGCCGGCGCCTCGGGCCGCGAGCGATACAACTGCGGGTCAAGGCTGCCGGTGAGCGCGAACTTGGGCAGAACCTGCATCCACACATGCTGCGACATTCGTTCGCCAGCCACCTGCTCGAATCGTCCCAGGACCTGCGCGCCGTCCAGGAGCTGCTCGGCCATTCGGACATCAAGACCACCCAGATCTATACCCATCTGGATTTCCAACACCTGGCGACGGTCTATGACAGTGCCCACCCCAGGGCCAAACGCATCAAGGGCGACGAATCATGACCATCGAACTCATCACTTTCGACCTGGACGACACCCTGTGGGACACCGCCCCGGTGATCGCCAGCGCCGAAGCCGTATTACGTCAGTGGCTGACCGATAACGCACCGGACCTGGGCGACTTTCCGGTGGAGCGCTTGTGGGCGATCCGCACGCAAGTGCTCAGCGAAGAGCCGGACCTCAAGCACCGCATCAGTGCCTTGCGCCGACGCGTGCTGTTCCGAGCGCTGCAAGACGCCGGCTACGATCAATGGCGGGCTTCGGAGCTGGCAGACCAGGGATTCGAGGCCTTCCTGCATGCCCGACATCAACTGGAGGTCTTTCCCGAGGTACAGCCCACCCTGGAATTGCTCGCCAATGATTACGCCCTTGGCGTCGTCACCAATGGCAACGCCGACGTGCGGCGCCTGGGGCTGGCGGATTACTTCAAGTTCGCCCTGTGCGCCGAGGACATCGGCATCGCCAAGCCCGACGCCCGGTTGTTCCACGAAGCCCTGCAACGCGGTGGCGCGACCGCGCAGACTGCCGTGCACATCGGCGATCACCCGGGCGACGACATCGCCGGCGCCCAACAGGCCGGCCTGCGCGCAGTATGGTTCAACCCGACAGGCAAGGCGTGGGACGCCGACCATGCGCCGGATGCAGAAATCCGCAGCCTGACCGAACTGCCGGGGTTATTGGCAGGATGGCATAACCCGCGCTGAGCCCCCGACAACCACAACGCCGCCTATGTGGGAGCGAGCCCGCTCGCGAAGAGGGCGGCAGATCCCACATCGATGCCAACAGACACACCGCTATCGCGAGCAGGCTCACTCCCACCCTGGATCTCTTATGCCCTGCGATTCCAAGCCAGGCATAAAACCCTGTGGGAGCGAGCTTGCTCGCGATGACGGCGGCACATCCAACATCGATGTGACAGGTAAACCGCTATCGCGAGCAAGCTCGCTCCCACAGGATCGGCGTATGGTCCTAAACTTTATCCGGCCCATGAAAAAGCCCGCAGCGACGGCGGGCTTTTTCAGCAAGCAAGGGCAGATACTCAGATCGGGCGGCTGCCGTACTTGTTGTCAGGCTTCTTGGGCGGATCGGCGACCACATTGGCCTCCACTTCCTGCACCTTGCCACCCCGGGCCAGGAATTCCTCCATGGCCTTGGCGAGCGCATCACGCTCCTTGTTCTTGGCCTCTACGCTCGGCAACTCGTCGACCGATACCGCCGCCTTGGCCTTGCCTTTGGCGGTCGGGACCGGAACATCGGCACCGTCATCGTCAGCGACGTCTTCAGCCGCCGCTTCCAGGCCTTCTTCGGCCTCGTCTTCATCACCTACTTCGAGGTCGTCGTTTTCCAGATCATCGTCGCTCATGTTCTACCTCATGACTTGCGAAAAGCAGATTAGTTATAGCCCAGCTTCGCCATCTGTCGAAGGCTGCCAGAAAAAATTCAACATCCGCCAACCATCAGCGGTCATGCCCCTTCACCGTACAAGGTGGCGAGGACTTTACGAGTACCGCCATGATCACGGTGCTCGCCCAGATAAACACCTTGCCAGGTGCCCAACGCCAACCGTCCCGCCGTCACCGGAAGACTGAGCTGACATCCCAGCACGCTGGCCTTGAAGTGCGCCGGGAGGTCGTCCAGGCCTTCGTCGTTGTGCTCATAGTCGGCGGTTCCTTGTGGGATCAGCCGATTGAAAAATCGTTCGAAGTCTCGACGTACCGCCGGATCGGCGTTCTCGTTGATGGTCAGCGAGGCCGAGGTGTGCTGCAGCCACAGATGCAACAGACCGACACGACATGCCTTGAGTTCAGGCAGGCCGGCGAGCAACTCGTCCGTTACCAGATGAAAGCCCCGGGGCCTTGCCCGCAGGGTTATCAGCGTCTGTTGCCACATACAGTTCTCCGCACGTTCGGCGCGCATTCTAGCGCGCTCTGGGAAAAAACAAAGGGCCTAATATTCCTGCTTTCCTGTAAGTCTTTGGCGGTAGAAAAACCCGTGTCGCATACACAACAAAAGGCGTCGGAAAAACCAGCACGCCCTGTGAGCAATGACAAACTCCAGACAAAAAAATGCCCGGCGAACCGGGCATTTTTTATTGGAGCGCGATTACAGGTTGTAACCACGTTCGTTGTGCTGGGCCAGGTCCAGGCCCACGGCCTCTTCTTCCTCGGAGACCCGCAGACCCATGACGGCGTCGAGGACCTTGAGGATGATGAAGGTGACAACCGCCGTGTAGATCACGGTGAAGCCTACGCCTTTGAACTGAATCCACACTTGCGCACCGATATCGGTCACGGTGCCGAAGCCGCCCAGGGCTGGCGCTGCGAACACACCGGTCAGGATGGCGCCGAGGATACCGCCGATGCCATGCACGCCAAAGGCGTCCAGGGAGTCGTCATAGCCGAGCTTGCGCTTGAGGGTGGTGGCGCAGAAGAAGCACACCACGCCCGCCGCCAGGCCAATGACCAGGGCGCCCATCGGGCCCACGGTGCCGGCCGCCGGGGTGATTGCAACCAGGCCGGCCACGACGCCCGAGGCGATGCCCAGTGCGCTTGGCTTACCGTGGGTGATCCACTCGGCGAACATCCAGCCCAGCGCGGCGGCTGCGGTGGCGATCTGGGTGACCAGCATCGCCATGCCGGCGGTGCCGTTGGCCGCGACGGCGGAACCGGCGTTGAAACCGAACCAGCCCACCCACAACATGGCCGCGCCCATCAGGGTGTAACCCAGGTTGTGCGGTGCCATCGGCGTGGTCGGGAAGCCTTTGCGCTTGCCCAGCACCAGGCACGCCACCAGGCCTGCGATACCGGCGTTGATGTGCACCACGGTGCCACCGGCGAAATCCAGTACACCCCAGTCCCACATCAGGCCGCCGTTGCCGGACCAGACCATGTGCGCAATCGGCGCATACACCAGGGTGAACCACACTCCCATGAAGATCAGCATGGCGGAGAACTTCATCCGCTCGGCGAACGCGCCGACGATCAGGGCCGGGGTGATGATCGCGAAGGTCATCTGGAAGGTGATGAAGACTGCTTCAGGGAACAACGCTGCCGGGCCGGTGATGCTGGCCGGGGTGACGCCCGCCAGGAACGCTTTGCCCAGGCCGCCGACGAAGGAGTTGAAGTTGACGACGCCCTGCTCCATGCCGGTAGTGTCGAACGCGATGCTGTAGCCATAGATGACCCACAACACGCTGATCAGACCGGTAATGGCGAAGCACTGCATCATCACGGAAAGAATGTTTTTCGACCGAACCATGCCGCCGTAGAACAGCGCAAGGCCAGGAATGGTCATGAACAGAACAAGAATCGTGGCCGTCAGCATCCAGGCGGTGTCGCCGGAATTGAGGACTGGGGCTGCCGCTTCTTCTGCCATGGCCAGGCCAGGCATTACGAAGGACAACAGGGCTCCTAGCCCTGCGAATTTACGCAGAGTCATATTGTTTTCTCCTGGGGCGTTGGGGTTTGGCGGCTTAGATAGCGTCGGTATCGGTTTCGCCGGTACGGATGCGGATAGCCTGTTCCAGATTGACCACAAAGATCTTTCCGTCACCAATCTTGCCGGTGTTGGCGGCCTTGGTAATCGCCTCGATGACCCGATCAAGATCCTTGTCGTCGATGGCAACGTCGATCTTCACCTTGGGCAGGAAATCGACCACGTATTCCGCGCCGCGGTACAGCTCGGTGTGACCTTTCTGCCGACCGAAGCCTTTGACTTCAGTGACGGTAATGCCCTGCACGCCGATTTCGGACAGCGACTCGCGCACGTCGTCCAACTTGAACGGCTTGATGATGGCAGTGACTAGCTTCATGAAACTCTCTCCCGAATTGGTGGACTTGCCCCAGGAAAACAAACCCGACTCAAGTCTAAGCGCAGTGCCTGGCTTTGTAACGCGTCGTCGGCCCAAGTTGCCCGACTGGCGCCAGCTGACTACTCCTGACGAAACTCCCCGCTCCGCCTGCTGCACTGCATTCGTCACAGCGACTGCATCAGTGCATGGGTCATCAGCCACTAAGCAGAAAGCTTGCCATCTGTGCCCAACCCCCCGGATTTCAACCCCTTGACCACCGCGCCCGCCCGGCACGCGCCACGAACCGGAGCGATACGCACAACAACGGTGCGGTGACGCCCGGCGCAGTGCGCGAAAAGCGTGCATCCACGCCTGGCGAATTGACTATAGACCCTGCGTGATACACTGCCCCCCATCGTTTCCAGGACACCTGCCATGCTTGCCCCCAAAGATCTCCTCGACGCCCTGAGCGGCCACGCCTCCCGCCTGTTGAGCGGCGACACTCCCCTGCCCAAAAGCGAAATCGAAAGCCAGTTCAAGGCGCTGCTGCAAAGCGGCTTCAGCAAGCTGGACCTGGTGAGCCGGGAAGAATTCGACAGCCAGATGGTCGTGCTGGCCCGAACTCGGGCGCGGCTGGAGAGCCTGGAGGCGAAGGTGGCGGAGTTGGAGGCGAGGCTGAATCCACCTGCGGAATAACGCGTACTTCTGAAGGCATTACCCAGGGCCGCGATTTTTGGTTTTTTACTTGCGGCCATCCCAATAGCGGGAAACTTTCTCTCGCCCTTTCTCTTCCGGATGAGTTCGGCGCATCAGCCGCGACGGCCATCTTCGCGAAAAATCCTACAAAAACTTCCTAAATTCGTCGAATACGCGAACTTTATCCGAAACCCCGTTAAAGCTTCCCTGGCATTCGCCGCTAAATCTTCGTAATGGAATGCGCTAACGAGCTGGACTTTGCGCAAGTCGGACTTTCAACGAATGGGGCCGACGCGAAGTAACCGGAATGGACATGCAGCCAGCATCAAGGCTGTAAACCGGGCAAGGCGGACGGCTATCCGTCGTGCGACATACGAACATGTCTAACAGGTAAAACGGCATGCAATTGAAAAAATGCAGCGTCGCGGCTTTGGCCGTTTGCTCCCTGCTCGTCGCTGGTGCGGCGCAAGCAGGTCCATTGATCCGGGTAACCGTCAAAAACCTCGGCAATGTAGAGGCCAAGTACTCGGTCATCGGCAATAACGAAGCCCTCACCAACGCCAATGCACAACCCAAGCCCGAGGATACGATCAAACCGCAGCAGTCCAGCTCCTTTGAGGTGCGAGATCAACGCAACCCTGCCATTGCCACCGCGGTCGTCCGCTATAGCGTCGACGGCAAAACTTGCGTGTTCAGTACCTTTTACAGCAACCCCAAGATACCTAAATGGACGAAAGATGCGCAGAGCAGCAACGGAGCTCGCTGCACGGCGGCAATTACTTCGGTAAGCGCGTCCGACCATTCGTGGACCACCGAATTCACGATCAGGTAAACCCCGGCAGGTGTGTCCAGGGCGGCCATACGAGGCGGCCATGGCCTTATCAAACGCAGCGCACAAACCGCACTGCAGTTGAGCTACGGAGATAAAACAATGGATGGTATCAACGGCGCACGTACGCCCTACGCAACAACCTTGAAAACCACCTCAAGCCTCATAAAACCTACCGACCACAAAGCCGGCCCCGGTCCGACGACCGAGGTGCAACCCAGCGCCCTGAAAGACAATACCGATACCGCCCAACTCTCGCCGCTGGCACAGATGCTCAGCGACGCGGCAGCACGTGCAGCAGAACGGGACGCCAGCAATGACCGTACTGGTTTGGCGTACATTGCCAAGCGAGTCACACAAGACATTTACAGCCCTGTCTTCCAAAGAAACAAGCAAGTTAACGACGCCGAGGTGCCGACGTCGGACGACCCGCAGCGGCTGGAACAGGCTCAACAGGCGACGAACCACCTCAACAACAAGGGCGCCAACCCTTTTCAGGATCTGTCCCTCGAGCAACTGACGTTGATCGTCTACGACGACAGTGTTGACTTTACCGTCAATGAACGCAGGGCCGCTTGGAGCGCGGCCCATGATTTGGAATCCGCATGGGCCAAGTCAGTGTTTTATAAGAGCATCGGGGAGCAAGAGCGCAATGGGTATGTGTCCCCGCAGCACTTCCAGGACACTCTCAATCATTACAAGAACCTGCCGCCCATCATGGAGGCACAAGTCTTCGGCGACTACGAAGCCGATTACAACCAAATGATCAAGAGCGCCGAACTTGCCAAGGCGCGGAAGATAAGCGGCAGCGACGATGGAATGCCCCCATGGCAATCGTTGCTTGAGCTGATGCTGGCGCAACAGCAGAAAGACAAACCCGAAACGCCCGCGACAGACGCCTGAGCAGGCTTCGACCCTGAACCCCTTTCCATGAAAGGGGCTCGCTCAGGATGGAAGAACGAATGCCTGAACATCTTCCTCCCGAGCTGATCCGCGTACAAAGCATGAGCCATATCCATGGCATCGACGCGACCGCACGCGCCACCCTGCACGATGTGTCGCTGACCATCAATGCAGGACAGAGCTGCGCCATTATCGGCGCCTCGGGATCCGGCAAAAGTACCCTGCTCGGCTTGATCGGCCTGCTTGACCAACCTTCGACCGGGCAGGTCTACCTGGCTGGCCGCGACATGACCCAGGCAAGCGCTGACGCTCGCGCGATGATGCGCAACCGACACATCGGCTTCGTCTTTCAGAGCTTCAACCTGCTGCCACGCCTGGACGCCCTGGACAATGTCGCGCTGGCGCTGCTCTATCGTAGCATATCGCGCCAAGCTGCCCAGGCAGCCGCGCGGCGCCAGCTATTGCAGCTCGGGCTGGGCGAACGCCTGCATCATCGCCCGGCACAATTGTCAGGCGGCCAACGTCAGCGCGTGGCCATCGCGCGAGCGCATACTGGCCATCGGAATACAGAACGAGGCGGCCGACCAGCAGGACGCAGGCGCGCGCTATAAGGTCCAGGTGTCGATTGATACGGCCGTCGCCGCTTTCGACCCCCCGCTGCGGACCGGTATGAGCGCACGTCTGGCAGTGATTCTGTACCGCGACGAACAAAGCATCGCCGTACCGCCGAGCGCCCTTCGCCGCGATGAATCCGGGGCGACCTACGTGCTGCACCGGGCGACGGCACAAGCCCGCCCCGAGCGCGTAATGGTCAGCCCACGTACAACCGTCGCGCAAGGAGTGGTCGTGCAAGGGCTTACGCCCGGGCTTGTCGAGGTGCCGGGTTCATAAAACCGCAGTGAAAAAGGCTCGCCCGGAGAAGCCAGTAAGGCGCTTCAGGGTTTATTGTCGCTGGGACGTGAGTAAACACTCGATGACAATCGCGCTAGCGCCCGTCGAAAACCTTCCACTTTGGCCAAATTTCCCCGGGTTCTGTGGGTAATAACGCCATAGGCGTAAGGAAGTAAGCCCTCCAGCCAGTCTCGCGGGTGGATCTCGACGCTATTCTCCAGTGTCGCGACGACCCAGTCGGGCAGCCATGACATATCGCGGTCCGAGAAGTTGACTTCGCCTGCGATCAGCAACGCCAGCGTGGTTCGCAGCGAAGACTTGTCCTCAAACAATCGTTCTTGCAGCGCTTGGCAAGCGCCCGGGTCATCTAGTAATGCAATTAGATCGTTAGGCTTGTTCAGCTTTAACGAGACCGGAAGCAGCGCAGACAAGGCTGGTAACGAGTTTGCCCACCGCCTTTGCACCTCCAGATCGATCCCGGCGAAGTCCAGCGCCGGCGGCACAAGCGACGCGTGACGAAAAACCGTGGGGGTCAGGTACCGCAGGCGAAAGCTCATGATGTCCATAAAAAGACGGTCACTGGCACACAAAAACTCCACGACAGGTGTAGTGCCCAGCGTGGTAGAAGGCGGGGGACCGATGATGAACGTTGCATTGCGTCGATGGGGCAGGTGACGAATGTCGCCCCAGCTTTCGCTCAGGCAGTGAGCGAGCCAAGCCTGGGGCGTAGAACCATTGAACGGATCCAGGTTCATAGGAACGCCAAAGCCGTTGAACACTACGTGGCCGAGAGGATTGAGGCGGCTCTTCAATAGTTGGTGAAATCCGTGATCAAACACGATCGGGGCATAAGCGCTCTGGGTGTAGAGGTCGACAATAATGACGTCGTACCGATCAGGAGTGGCCATCAGGAAGTGCGCGGCATCGACGATCACGCTGTCAAAGTTGATATGCGCTGCAAGTCGGTTCCGGTTGTCGAGGCTGCGCACCTGCGCGGTCTCGTCCAGGTCAACGGCCAACAGATTGGCAACTCTGGTACTGGCTGCGATCGGCGCCAGCGCCAAACCATCCGAAAGCCCAAGCATCAGAACCGAGATCCGATCCTTGGAGGGATCCCCGAGAAATCCAGCACAACCCATGTCGTCATAATATTGGCCGCAGAAAATCCGTTCATTTTGAGCAGACCCAGGTCGATCCTTGAAGTCCGGCATGGTCTAAGGCAACTCAGTTATAAAGAGGCTGGGGTACGGCGGGCGCGTCAGTGCACAAACGCTTCAGGGTATTTATCCAGATAGACATCATTGAGCTGCGTATCCTGGGAGCGCATGAAAGTTTTGAAGTCGGGCACCAGAAAGACCAGCAGAGACAACAGCAGCACCATGACGCCCAGCAGCGTGATTGTCAGTGCGACCCCCAGAGGAGCAATCAGGATGTTCATCGCCAAACTGCCCAAGGGACTGGCCGCCGCAGACAGAAATGAAACCGTGGCAAAAATCCTGTTGCGATGGAGCTTTGGCGTTGCCAGCAACCTCACGGCGGAGGTGGGGATGTTGATCAACATCAGGCCGACACCACCGCAGAAAAAGGCCATGGTAACAATGAGGGGCGATGAAACGGTCCCGACCACCACGAGGTTGCACCCCAGTAATGCAAAACCTGCGGACACACACATATCCCGGGGGATCCGACTGGATAACCAACCGATGATCTTGTAACTGCCCGCCAGAATGCCCAGTCCGAAGGACGAATCCAGAAGACCGATGTAAGTGACCGGGTATTGAATGACGTCCTTTACGTACAGTGGGATCAGGATGGTGAAGAATGGAAAAAGGGCAAAGTTGACCAGCATTGCAATGATGGCCAGGTAAAATTCAACTTTCACTCCGTAAACCACTTTGAAGCCGGAATAGATCATGCTGAGGCCGCTGGCATCCGTCGCCTTTTCGCCTTGGGGAGAGGCGCCGATGTGGCTCGGGATGGTCGCGATCAGCGCTCCGGCGATTAGAATCGCGAAGAAATCGGCGGCAAAGGCGAAAGTGATACCGAACCCGTAGATCAACCCGCTGGCCAATACCGGCCCCAACAGAATGGAAAAGGACGACATCACGCTTTTGGTCCGAAAGGCCAGAGAGACTTTATCGTCGTTTGCAAACAAAGGAATAATTGACGCCTGGAGAGGGTCGCGTACGCCGATGATCGCGCTACTGATCATCATCAGCGCGCCCACCGTCCAGGGGTTGAATGATTCCGTGGCGGACAGCAACACCATCAACAGCGCTGTCAGCAGGCTGATCCAGAAGGCAAGTTTGATGATCAGAATTTTGTTGTATTTGTCTCCCAGCCATCCCAGCAGAGGTTTGGCTAACACTTCTGCCGCGATGGAACAGGCAACCATATTGGCGAAATTGAGTGCAGAGCCCGTTTCCTGCAAGGCCCACCACGCCACCGCCAGCTGATTGCACCGGCCCCCCAGAACCATCAATAAAAAGCTGAATTGCACTTTCAGCAGACGTCGGTCGATGCCGGGCATGCCCCACGTAATGCCTGAAAAATTTGCATTCATTTATGTACCTTTTGATCCGAATTGGGTGACTGCGTAATCACGGGCATTCAAGAAACGACGAGGTGATTCTCATCAGGGTAAATCGCCATATATCGCTCGATTCCACCCTCCAGGCTGTAGAGTTCCGCTTCCTGGCTGAAGCTACGAACTGCTAGCAACGCCGCCTTACTCCTGACGCCGGTTTTGCAATAGAAAACGATACGGCGGGCGGTATCGAGTTCTTGCTGGCGGTTGATGATGTCTTTGAGCGGAATCAGACTGCCGCCCAGCGAACCTTGTTGATGCTCGGTGACGTCGCGTACGTCGATCAATTGAAATGGCGCTTGCGTCGCTATCCAGTCGTGCAGTTTGTCGGGCGAAAGCCAGTCGCTGTCGCGCCACGCAGACGTGGTAGCAGCTCCAAGCAGTTTCGCAAGATGTCGGTCCCGTGTTTTTTTATTGATGTTCAAAAGGTTGAAAGTGTTTTCCAAGCAATCAATGGACAATAACTTTCCGCTCAAGGGCTCTCCTGCATGTAGGATGAGCTTGAGAACTTCATTGGCCTGAAAGCATCCTACCAGGCCAGGAATAACACCAAGAACGCCTGCTTCCGAGCAGTTTTGTGTCAAGTGCGGTGGCGGCGGTGTTTCGAACAGATCCCGGAGGCATGGCCCTCGTTGCTGGGTGTGCCGGTCGTAAGAATTGAATACCGACACCTGCCCCTCGAACTGACTGATCGAGGCATAGACCATCGGTTTTTCACACTCGACACAGGCGTCACTAATGAGATATTTGGCGCCGAAGTTATCGGTGGCGTCGACGATGATGTCGTACTCCGCCAGCGTCGAGAGGATATTGTCCGGTTTCAGCATCGTGGCAACGGTGTGGACGACAATGTTAGGATTCAACTGATTGATGCGACGCTTGGCTGCCAATACTTTCAGGTCGCCTACGTCGGCAGTTGAATAGAGAATTTGTCGGTGCAGATTGCTAACGTCGACGATGTCGCTATCAACAATACCGATCCTCCCGACGCCAGCTCCTGCCAAGTACAGAAGTACCGGGCAGCCCAGTCCGCCGGCGCCGACTACCAACACCTTGCTGTCATTAAGGCGCTGCTGCCCCTGAGCACCGACCTCGCTGAGGATGATTTGGCGGGCGTAACGGGAGGTTTCCGCATTCAGGTTGCATTGCATGTCAGCCACCTGCCACTGCGTTGATCAAAATCAATTGCGCATTACTGTCCAGAGGACAACGACGATCATGCTCACTGACCACAGGCATGCCGTTAACGAACAACCCCACGAACGGAAGCGGGTACAAATCCTCAGTGAAAACCGGGCCAATCAGATCGGGATACTGTGCGGTCAGATTGCTCAATACATCGATGACGCACAAGCCCTCGATAGCGTGTGTTTTATGCTGGTCGGTGTAGGATAAAAACTGCCGGGGAAAGTGTACGACGGCCATGGGTCATCCTTGTACGGTGTCAGTTGTCAGATCGCTGGAAAACGCATCCAGCCTGGAGGTAATCAGTTTTCCGATTTCGGACAGTTCGACCGAAGCCTGAAGAGTGGCCAGGCTTTTGAAGAAGTACTGGCGCAAATAGTCGAGTCGTTCGGGACGAGCTCGCACGGAACCGCTGCCCAGCAACCTCAGGTGGTAGTTCACGGCGCTGATCGCAAATAGGCAGGCCAGTAGGACACCCCGAGGATTCTTGCCGCCGGTTCCTGATGGCAATATGTAGTCGCTCGAACTGTCCTTGAGCTGGAAATCGTAAATCTCAGCGATCAAGCTGGACCAGATATGGGACAGTTCATGCACAAGTAACTCTTCAAGGTCCGTCATGCTGGTAAATGCCGCCTCGCCCAAAAACATCTGTTGCGGCAACACGGGGTTGGTCAGGCTGACTTGTTGATTCAGTAACTTATGTATATTAACCGGAAGCTCCAATAAGCTGGTCCATTCCGGCAGCAAGGCCTTGAGGTTGCTCTTCGCTTCGCCCAACATGATCTGCTCGGCGTTACAGAGAGCTTGATGGGGCGGAAATGCAGGCGCACCTTCGATGTGCTGGCTATACAAGGTCGTAGCGAAGTCTGGCTGCAAATAAGTGATTAAAGGCAACTGACCACCGTCAATATTTTTCCGTACAACGGCGACGAGCGTTAAAAGTTTTTTACTATTAAAATTAGCGTGCACAAAAGGCAAGCCATTTATTTCAAACAGCATCTCTGATGGCGACATTTTATTTTACCGTCCTCGTCCACGGTTGAAGCTTAAGAAAATCGATCAAGTCCAGATTCTTTATCCTATAGATAGAAAAATTTGCCAGGGCACTATCTATTATTTCCGCCGCAACAGGGAGCGCCTGCAAGGCGTCTTTCAAACAATTCAGCGTTCGATGCCCATACCACATATTTTTCAGATAGTGAAGTAGGTGCTGTTCTTGTTCTGGCGTAATAATCTGCACAGCCACCCACTCACTCAAAAACTTCCTAATATGGATAAGTGGTTCGCTAAGTGAAAGAAAAGGCTCTTGTGATTGATGTATCAGAGTTACTTCGTCGTCCGACATATCCGGATCGCTGGCAAATTTTCGATACACTTCACCAAAACCTGTCATTCCCAGCGTATCCATTTCACAAGCGCGAATGGCACCCATGGACGATAATCCCCAAATGCGCCAACCCGCAGCTAAGGCGTCAAGTATCTCGGCATGGCCGACAGCAGGGTGTGCATGAAATACGCCATCAACAATAGCCAAATTCGAGGGGGACGATTGCGCTACCAAGCGCTCGACATCGCCGCGTTTGATCGGCGGTCGTATTACTAGGCCGTCACTGCAGAGTAATTGACTGTCTATTCCTTGCAGAGAGGGGCCAGCAAAAAGTGTACAAATCTCAAGCGCTTTGTTTGACATATGTACTTAACCTCGGACCGACTCTTTTCAAACCGGGTTCAAAGGTTTCAAGCCCCGGGATAATAACTCTGACCACAGTGATGTCGTCTGACGCTTTACTGAGCAAGACCCTTAGCACGGTACTGAGCCCGACGCGCTGCAACCGCTCGATAAGCAACTCCCAGGCCGATTCGATCGTGGGAATAGCGGCTTCCTGGCATTCGATAGAAGAGTAATCGATCATCTGGTTCCGAGAGGTGGCCGCGGTACGCAAGCTTGAGATGGCCTGAAGTTCGACCGAACGGCCCTTCCTCTCGAAGTATTTGACGCGCTCGATGATGTCGTCCCGGCCCCCGTGGATGTGACTTAGACGGCTTTGGGCAGCCTCGCAGATAGCGCGGATCAAGGCGATTTCCTTGATGGGATGTAACCCTGAACCGGTTGCCACAGAGATGGGCGCTTGGGAGGATTCCTCCATGATAAAAGCTTGAAAGCAGGCCAAGCCAAAACAGTTTTCTGTGTGACGAACCGCTAGGCTTAATCCTGAGCCACTGATTTTATTGACAAGGGCTTTGGCTTCTGCACTACAGCTGTCCAGATTGACGAGGCGGGAGCGGTCATACATGTGATTAAAAGCTTGAATATCGCGCTCCATGAGTTCGCAAACAGCATGTACCGAGGCTTCCACTAGCTCATTGCCTGAAGCCAGCCCACTGGAGCTCTCCCCGAAGAGTTGTTGTCCAGGGTTTTCGGGGTAAGGAATGAACACCAGTTCGGCGGGGACAAGCACCTTTTGTCTGCGCAATATATCTTCAGCTTCGATAGCCATGATCAGAGAGTCGGCGTCGGCTGAAAAGCCATACAACATGCAGAACTGACTGAATTTTATCCGTCCTTCATGGCTGCCAATGATTTGCCTCGGCGTAGTCCTCAGCAACTTCAATTGTGCCGTATTATATTGCGCAAGGCTGAACTCGATGGCCTCCATGTATGCGCCTATTTTAGCCTCCGTTGCCCTGAGGCCTTTACCGGCATTAACGCACAGCGCCCCCTTCAACGCATCGGGTCGTATACTGGCAAACACGGGAATGCCAATACAGTCCAGCCAAGTGGTGTCCGTCACTCGGGTAATACCCAAGCGCGGGGCTACATCATTGACGATGATCTTTAAGGTTTCTTCGGCACTGCGGCGACGAAGGCTCGAACTAAGCCTTTGCATAAGGGCTACCTTTGAATGATGAAAGGTATAAACAAGCATTATGCTCAACACAATAGAAAGCGGGAGGGGATTACTTCCCTCCCGCTTTTATCAGGCTGCGATTTTTACATCTTCAGCCAGAGCCAGCGTCAAAACATTGTTATTTGACTGATGAGCCACAAAACCAGCATGCATTAAACTTTCATCATTCAGGATCACGGAAAATTTCTCCGCAGTTTCTGCGTCCAGTTCAAGCTCGAAGACACCATTATTAACTAGAGAGTCCATATTCTTTGTCCTATCCGTAGTATTGCGTTCAAGGAAGTTCGTTGCGCAACGCCTATAAGGATTTGCAGATAAGGAAGATCATGTCAACACAATATTTTTCAACTTCAGATTGTTTAAACGTTTACATTTTCCGACTCGTGCGGTGATTTTGGATAAGAAGGTCAAGACAGATCGCCAACCATACACAATGAGTAGCGGCGAAAACGAGTCACGCACTCCTCTTCCATCGACTGATTATTTTTTCGCAACATTCCGCCAAAGTTTCCCTTCCAATCGCTCCACCGAAGCGCTCCCTCACAACTAACCTTCAAGAACCGCAGGATGCGGTCCTCTCTACCACTCAAGGAACGATTCATGTCACTCGCCATCGTTCACAGCCGCGCCCAGGTCGGCGTCGAAGCACCCGCTGTCACCGTCGAAGTCCATCTGGCCAATGGCTTGCCGTCGCTGACCATGGTCGGCCTGCCGGAGGCGGCGGTGAAGGAAAGCAAGGATCGGGTGCGCAGTGCGATCATCAACTCGGGGCTCAGCTTTCCGGCGCGACGCATCACCTTGAACCTGGCGCCGGCGGACCTGCCCAAGGACGGCGGGCGGTTCGACCTGGCGATTGCCCTTGGCATCCTGTCGGCCAGCGTGCAGGTGCCGACGCTGATGCTGGACGACGTCGAATGCCTCGGCGAGCTGGCGTTGTCCGGGGCGGTACGACCGGTGCGCGGAGTGTTGCCCGCGGCGCTGGCGGCACGCAAGGCTGGACGCATGCTCGTGGTGCCTTGGGCGAATGCCGAGGAGGCCTGCCTGGCGTCGGGACTGAAAGTGATCGCGGTGAATCACCTGCTCGAAGCGGTGGCGCATTTTAATGGCCATACCCCGGTCGAACCCTTTGTTTCCAACGGGCTGCTTTCGGCCAGCAAGCCCTACCCCGATCTCAGTGAAGTCCAGGGCCAGGCCGGGGCCAAGCGCGCGTTGCTGATCGCGGCAGCAGGAGCCCATAACCTGTTGTTCAGCGGTCCGCCAGGTACCGGCAAGACGCTGCTGGCGAGCCGTTTGCCGGGGTTATTGCCGCCCTTGGCCGAAAGCGAGGCCCTGGAAGTCGCGGCGATCCAGTCGGTCGCCAGTTGCGTGCCGTTGAGCCATTGGCCGCAGCGTCCGTTCCGCCAGCCGCATCATTCGGCGTCCGGCCCGGCGCTGGTGGGCGGTGGGTCCAAGCCGCAACCGGGAGAAATCACCCTTGCTCATCACGGCGTGCTGTTTCTGGATGAGTTGCCGGAATTCGACCGCAAGGTGCTGGAAGTGCTGAGAGAACCGTTGGAGTCAGGGCACATCGTGATATCCCGCGCCCGCGACCGGGTGCGCTTTCCGGCGCGCTTCCAGCTGGTGGCGGCGATGAATCCCTGCCCGTGTGGCTATCTCGGCGAGCCCAGCGGTCGTTGCTCCTGCACACCGGACATGGTGCAGCGTTACCGCAACAAACTGTCCGGCCCGCTGCTCGACCGGATCGACCTGCACCTGACCGTGGCCCGGGAAGCCACCGCACTGAACCCCAAGAGCGAACCGGGGGACGACACCGCCACCGCCGCCGAACGGGTGGCCGATGCCCGTGAACGCCAGCAAGCACGCCAAGGCTGTGCCAATGCGTTCCTGGATCTGCCGGGCCTGCGCCGGCACTGCAAACTGTCCACCACCGACGAAGCCTGGCTGGAAACCGCTTGCGAACGGCTGACCCTGTCGCTGCGAGCCGCCCATCGTTTGCTCAAGGTCGCCCGGACATTGGCCGACCTTGAGCAAGCGGAGCGAATCAGCCGCGAACATCTGGCCGAAGCCCTGCAGTATCGCCCCGCCACGGTTTGAACCGCCTATGGCTTGCTCAGGTCCACCAACGGGGTATCGCGCACCTCGGTTTTCCGATCGCCCTGGATGTCATCGATGCGCTTGAGGGCCTTGTCCACGGCAACCTTGTTTGCCAGAAGGCTATAGTGGATCTGGAATTGCTTGCGCTCTTTCGGTGCGATGGTCGGCACCAGGCCCAGTGGTCGCTGATAGCGACGGTTGTAGGAGAAACTGGTGCCCGGCTCCAGGCCGGTCACGTAGCCCTGGCCTTGGGTATCGGTGTTTTTCCACAGGGAAAATACCGGAAGCGTCCCGGTGTTGAAGCCCACCGATACGCCGAGGCTACCGGCCTTGTTGTGCAATACGGTCAGCGTATCGCCCTTGGCGTCGGCGTAAGGCACGACGTTGTAGACGGTTTCGTCGTAGTCCTTGGTTGGGGCCCGATAGGTTTGCCAGTCTTTCAGGTCGCCCTTGGCCTTGTCATTGAACGGCGACACCTGTTTGACCGGTGCTGCGAAGCGCGCATCCTGCTCCAGGAATGGCGTACTGAAGTTGCTGTGATAGAGCGCCTGGTATTCCTTCGGATAGTCGCCGTTGTTGGTCAGCGTGTCGCTGAGCGCGAAGGTCACGCTACCGGGTTCGGTGACCAGTTCGGTCTGCACCGAAAAGTCGACTTTCTTGAACGCCTGCTCCTTCAACTCGCCTCGCAGGGTAATCGCGTAGGGCGGTTTTTCATCGATGTGCAGGGTGACTTTGTTCGCCGGGATATTGGCCGCGCGGCCGTGCAAGGTCAGCAGCTCGCCATTGTCCATGCCCGGATGACCGACCCATTCGTAGCCGCAGCGGGTGACCAGCTCGTTGAATCCTTCCAGCCAACCCAAGCCGCCCCGGCCATTGAGCTCGATGAATGCCGGATTGACCACTTCCTTGACCGGCGAATCCCACCCCATACGGACATCGCCGACCGAGGCCTGCAGCACATTCATGCCGCGGGTCGGGACGACCGAGAGTTTCATCGTGCCGTTGTCGATATCGACGATGCTGACGCCTTCCTGGCGACCGCCGTGCAGGGTGCGCATCGTCACGGAAAACGGCTTGTCGGTCTTCACACCGAGCTGCTGACTGGTGATTTGCCAGGGCTGTGCGGCCTTGTCGGTATCGAGCAGGACATAATCCCAGGCCATGGCGTGGGAGGCAGCACCGAGGGCGCTGAGGGCAACGAGGAGTTTGAGCGGAGTCATGGAAACGACCTTTTATTGGAGTTGTGCGTTTTTTATAGACTTGAAGAAACGTTTCAGCAAGCCGAAAAACAGCAATCAACCGCAAAAAGGAGCGTGCCTACAGAATCAGGCCGCTTTTTTTGGGAGCGAGCCTGCTCGCGAAAGCGGTGAGTCAGTAGCTAGAGATATGGCAGGAAGGCCGCCTTCGCGAGCAGGCTCGCTCCCACAGGGGAATTGCGGCGGAACATCTCTGCGTCCCACCTGGAATCATTGTGGGAGTGAGCCTGCTCGCGATAGCGGTGGGTCAGTTGATAGAGATATGGCAGGAAGGCCGCCTTCGCGAGCAAGCTCGCTCCCACAGGGGAATTGCGGCGGAATCATCTCTGCGTCCCACCTGGAATCATTGTGGGAGCGAGCCTGCTCACGATAGCAGTGGGTTAGCTGACCGCGATGTGGCTGGAAGGCCGCCTTCGCGAGCAGGCTCGCTCCCACAGGGGAGTTGCGGCGGAATCATCTCTGCGTCCCACCTGGAATCATTGTGGGAGCGAGCCTGCTCGCGAAAGCGGTGGGTCAGTTGATAGAGATGTGGCTGGTCAGCCGTCATCGCGAGCAAGCTCGCTCCCACAGTAGTGCTGGGTGAGCTTGCTCGTGATGTTGCCGCAGGAAGCCTCAGCGGAACCGATCAACCTCTTTGCGCAGGTCCTGCGCCAGTTTTTCCAGTTCCTTGGCGGTGATCGCCAGGTTCGAGACTACTTCGCGTTGTTCGCTGTTGGCCATCGCGATGCTTTGCAGGTTGCTGCTGAGCAAGGTCGCGGTGCTGCTCTGCTCTTGGGTGGCCGTGGTGATCGCTGCAAACTGCTGGCCGGCCGAGCGGCTTTGCTCGTCGATGCGCGCCAGGGCCGAGGCGACGTTGGCGTTGCGCGACAAGCCTTCCTGCATGAGCAGGTTGCCCTTCTCCATCGTACTGATGGCATTGCCGGTTTCCTGCTGGATGCTGTTGATCATGCCAGAGATTTCGTCAGTGGCCTGGCGGGTACGCGACGCCAGGCTACGGACCTCGTCGGCCACCACGGCAAAACCACGGCCCTGTTCACCCGCGCGCGCGGCTTCGATGGCAGCGTTCAAGGCCAGCAGGTTGGTTTGCTCGGCAATCGAGGTGATCACGCCGACGATGCCGCCAATTTCCTGGGAGCGCTGACCCAAGGTGTTGATGACCGTGGCCGTGCTGTTCAACGCGCCAGCGATCTGTTCCAGCGATGACGAAGCTTCGTCCATCGAGGTACGGCCGATGCGGGTCTGCTGGGCGTTGTCCTGGGCCAGACGCTCGGTATTGCCCATGTTATCGGCGATGTTCAACGAGGTGGCGCTGAACTCTTCCACTGCGCCCGCCATGCTGGTGATTTCGCCGGACTGCTGCTCCATCCCTTCATACGCACCGCTGGACAATCCGGACAACGCCTGGGCACGACTGTTGACCTCCTGCGAGGCCTTGCGGATATGCTCGACCATGGTCGACAAGGCTTGGCTCATCTGGTTGAAGGCACGGGCCAGTTGGCCAATTTCATCGTGGCTGGATACGTTCAGACGCACGCTCAGGTCGCCGGCGCCCAGCGCTTCGGCCTGACGTACCAGATCGCCCAAGGGCGCCAGTTTGCTACGCAACAGCCACACCGCCGCGCCAACCGCCAGCAACATTGCCAGCAGGCTGCCAATGGCCAGTTGCGTACCGACGTTCCAGGTTACTGCGTTGATTTCGGTTTTCGGCATGCTCGCCACCACCGCCCACGGCCCGCCCTCGAACGTCACGGCGACGCTGTAGAATTCTTCTGCGGTGTCTTCCCAGAACGCACCCTTGCCCGGCTTCTTGATCAAACCGGTGATAGCCGCGGTGGCGTTGTCCAGCGCCTGCACACCCGCTGGCGGTACCAACCATTTGTTCTGTTCGTCCAACAGCGCCAGGGAACCGGTCTGGCCGATGCGGAAGCGCTTGAGGTTGTCGAATTGCGCATTCTGCGCATCGGTGTAATCGAATCCTACATACAACACGGCAATAATCTTGCCGCTGCCGTCGCGAACGGGCGTGTATTGCGACATGTAGAAACGACCGAAGAGCAAGGCCCGGCCGATGTAGCTCTGCCCGCTGATCACCGGGCCGTACGCCGGGCCCGCGCGGTCGAGTACGGTGCCGATGGCCCGCGTACCGTCCTGCTTGCTCACCGAGGTACTGACGCGGATGAAGTCGTCGCCGCTACGCACGAATATAGTCGCCACGCCGGCGGTCATCGCCTTGAACTCGTCCACTTCCTTGAAGTTGTTGTTCAACACTTCGCTGCCCAGGCTCAAGCCTGGCGTCTGCACGCCCGCCACCGTCACCGACTGGTCCGGATGCACGCTCAGACCCGCGCTGAAGCGCTTTTCGAACAGCCCCGCCAACCGCTGGGTGCTCTCGCGCAAGGTGCTATGGAAGGTATTGAGCTGGTCGGCCATCAGGCGCGCTTCGCTGGCCAGGTGCTCTTCACGAGTGGAAAGGTTGGCGGCGTCCAGTGAACGCAAGGCGAAGACGGTACTGCCGGAAATCACGACCGCCAGTATCACGGCAAGGGCAAGGCCTAGCTGTGAGGCGATCCGGGCGCGGGGTTGAGACATGACGGCTCCTGGCCGAGAGACTGGATCATCCTGATCACGTCGCACGCTCGGCATTCTATTTTTTGAGGTGTGGGCCCTTTCTGTACGAAGGTTCTATGTTCACGGATTCGGCCGCAGAACCGAATACTTGAGCGCTTTGGAAGGAATAAAGCCAAGTCGCCAGCGGGGCCTGTTTGTCCCTTCAGGCCAGGCGTTTCACGTCGGGCAGTTGCATGGCGCTTACCTCGCCCTGGAGAAAATCGCTAAGCCTGCGCAAACGTTCACCTCCAGGCCGGGTCTTCGGCCAGACGAGGTAATAGTGCTCGCCGCTGGCAACAGCCGTAGGCCACGGCAGACTCAAGCGTCCTTGGGCAACGTCCTCGGCGACCATCAACAAATCGCCCATGGAGACACCATAGCCCCGCGCGGCAGCGATCATGCCCAGTTCCAGCGTATCGAACACCTGGCCGCCCTTGAGCGAGACCTTGTCCGCCAGCCCCATGCGCTGCAACCAGTTGCGCCAATCCCGGCGATCCGGCGTGGGGTGCAACAGCTCGGCGCTGGCCAGCCGCGCCACGTCCCAGGGTTGGTCGTTGAGCAGAGTCGGTGCGCCGACTGGAATCAGCTCCTCGGGGAACAGCAGACTGGCCTCCCAGTCCGCCGGAAAGTGCCCGTTGCCCAGCAGAACCGCGCAGTCGAACGGCTCGGTGTTGAAGTCCACCGAGTCGACGTCCATCCAGGCGCTGGTCAATTGCACTTCGTTGCCGGGTTGCAGATGCCGAAAGCGGCTCAGGCGCGCCAGCAACCAACGCATGGTTAGGGTCGACGGAGCCTTCATGCGCAAAATTCCGTCCTCGCCGTGCAAGGTATGGCAAGCACGCTCCAGCGCCATGAAACCCTCCCGCACGCCCGGCAGCAGCAGGCGTGCCGCCTCGGTCAGTTGCAGGTTGCGGCCGCTGCGCTGAAACAGCCGACAGGCGAAGTGTTCCTCAAGCGTGCGAATGTGCCGGCTGACCGCGCTCTGGGTAATCGACAGTTCTTCAGCGGCCCGGGTAAACGAGCTGTATCGCGCCGCCGCTTCGAATGCCCGCAACGCATAAAGAGGAGGGAGGCGACGAGACATCGGAAAGGCTCCTGTGGCTTTTTTCGAACCCTATCAGAAGATTCGCCCAGCATGAGTTTTAATCATGCCAGCAATCGGATTTATCCTTTTGTGCAAACCACCGCATGCGCCGAGAATCGACGTCTTACTGCCTTGTTTGAACATGGAGCGTGACGATCATGCGGCATCCGGTGCGTACCGAACTCTGGGCCATCCTGCGGCTGGCGGGGCCGTTGATTGCTTCGCAGCTGGCGCACATGCTGATGGTGCTGACCGACACCTTGATGATGGCGCGCCTGAGTCCGGAAGCCTTGGCCGGTGGCGGTCTGGGGGCGGCGAGTTACTCGTTCGTGTCGATTTTCTGCATCGGCGTGATCGCTGCAGTCGGTACGCTGGTCGCGATCCGCCAGGGCGCTGGCGATATTGAAGGCGCCACCCGGCTGACCCAGGCCGGGTTATGGCTGGCCTGGTTGATGGCGCTGGTGGCCGGGTTGCTGTTGTGGAACCTCAAGCCGGTGCTGCTGTTGTTCGGCCAGACTGAAACCAACGTCCTCGCCGCCGGCCAGTTCCTGCTGGTGCTGCCGTTCGCCCTGCCCGGCTACCTGAGTTTCATGGCCCTGCGTGGATTTACCAGCGCGATCGGCCGGGCCACTCCGGTCATGGTGATCAGCCTCGGCGGCACGGTGGCCAACTTCCTGCTCAACTACGCGCTCATCACCGGCATGTTCGGCTTGCCGAAGCTCGGCCTGATGGGGATCGGCCTGGTGACGGCGATTGTTGCCAACTGCATGGCCCTGGTGCTCGCCTGGCACATCCACCGGCACCCGGCCTACCGCGCCTATCCATTACTTGAAGGCCTGTCGCGGCCCAATCGCCAATACCTCAAGGAACTGTGGCGCCTGGGCCTGCCGATTGGTGGTACCTACGCCGTGGAAGTCGGGCTGTTCGCGTTCGCCGCGCTGTGCATGGGCACCATGGGCAGCACGCCGTTGGCTGCGCACCAGATCGCTCTGCAAATCGTCTCGGTGGCATTCATGGTTCCGGCGGGCATGTCGTACGCGATCACCATGCGCATCGGCCAGCATTACGGCGCTGGGCAATTGCTCATGGCGCGCCTGGCCGGACGGGTCGGGATCGGCTTTGGCGCAGCGGCGATGCTGGCCTTCGCCATGGTGTTCTGGCTGCTGCCCAATCAACTGATCGGTTTGTTCCTGGATCACAATGACCCGGCGTTCCGCCCGGTGATCGACCTGGCTGTGAGCCTGCTGGCCGTGGCGGCGTGGTTCGAGCTGTTCGACGGTACGCAAACCATTGCCATGGGCTGTATCCGTGGCCTGAAGGACGCCAAGACCACCTTCCTGGTGGGCCTGGCTTGCTACTGGCTGATTGGCGCGCCCGCTGCCTGGTGGATGGCCTTTCATTTGAACTGGGGGCCGACTGGTGTCTGGTGGGGCCTGGCCCTGGGGCTGGCGTGCGCGGCGGTGAGCCTGACGTGGGCATTCGAGTGGAAGATGAAGCGGATGATTCGCAGCGAGCCGGAGCAGCAGAATTTCGAAGCGATCCAGGCGAAGTGAAACATTTCCCCTGTGGGAGCGAGCCTGCTCGCGAAGGCGGTGTGTCAGTTGGTGGATGTCCGGCTGACACCCCGCTTTCGCGAGCAGGCTCGCTCCCACAGGGTTTGTGTCAGCTCACGATTTCCTGCGTCGCCTGGCCACCTTCAAACGCCAGGTATTCAACCAACTCCACCAACGGCAGCGGCTTGCTGATCAGGAAGCCCTGCACCTGATCGCAACCGAAACCCCGCAGCAGATCCATCTGTTCATGGGTCTCGACGCCTTCGGCCACGACTTCAAGATTGAGGTTATGGGCCAGGTTGATCATCGCATGCACCAGCTTGCGGTTCTCTTCACGCTGCTCCATGCCGCCAACGAAACTCTTGTCGATCTTGAGCAGGGCGATGGGCAGGCTGTTGAGGTGCACGAACGAAGAAAATCCGGTACCGAAATCGTCCAGGGAGAACCGCACGCCCAGGCGCCCCAGGGCATCCATGGTCTGCTTGACCAGTTCGCTGCGACGCATGACGGCGGTTTCGGTGAGTTCGAACTCCAGCCACTGGGCCTCGACACCCCGTTCGCTGATCAACCGACTCAAGGTCGGCAGCAGCTGGCTGTCCTGGAATTGCCGGAACGACAGGTTGATCGCCATGTGCAGCGGCGCCAGGCCCCGCTCGCGCAGGGCCTGCATGTCTCGTAGCGCCCGGGAAATTACCCAGTAGCCCAACGGTACGATCAGGCCGCTCTGCTCGGCCAGCGGCACGAATTCGCTTGGCGGCAGCAGCCCGCGCTCGCCGTGACGCCAGCGCACCAGGGCTTCGAGGCCGACAATGGTGCCATCGGCAAGGTTCAGCCGCGGCTGGTAATGCAATTCCAGTTCGTCGCGACGCAGCGCCCGGCGCAGTTCGCTTTCCAGGTCGGCGAGACTGCGGGCGTTGCGATTGATGCGCTCATTGAAGATATGAAAAGTGCAGCCTTGCGTGCTCTTGGCCTGCTGCATGGCGATATGCGCGTGCCACATCAGCGGGTCGGCACCGGCCTGGGCGCGAGCATGGGCGATCCCCAGGCTGCAGCCGATCAGCAGGCTCTCGCCATCGACCCAGTAGGGTTCGGCCATGGCTTCGGTGATGCGCTCAGCCATCCACTCGGCCCGCTGGGGCGCGCGGCGGGTATCGATCAGCAGGGCGAATTCGTCGCTGCCCAGCCGCGCCAGTTGATCACCGACTTCCAGCGCGCCCTTGAGCCGCGAGACCACCTGCAGGATGAGACGGTCGCCGGCCTGATGACCGAGCGCGTCGTTGGCGTGACGAAAGTTATCGAGATCCAGATGGCCGAGCGCCAGGCCACGGCCTTCGTTTTCAGCCAGGCGTGCCGCCAGCAGGGTCTGGAAGCCTTGGCGGTTGGCGATGCCGGTCAACGGGTCCTGCTCGGCGAGCCGTTGCAGAGTATTTTCCAGCACCCCGCGCTCGCGCACATGACGAAGGCAACGACGCAGCGTCGCCTCATCGAGTACGTCACGCACCAGCCAGTCGCTGACGCCGTCCGGGGGAGTCGCCGGTTCGTGCTCAAGCAACAGGACCGTTGGCAGGCGGCAACGACCGGGCGCCGGCTGCAAAGCGGCGATAGTCAACAGGACCGCATTGCGGTTGTCTTCGAACAGGCTGCTGACCGACTCCCAGCTCGGGGCGCTGAGCAACACGACCGAGGGGCCCATGGGCGCCAGGCACTCGCGCAATATCGCTGACCACTCAGGCGTTTCGGCCAATAACAGCAAACGCAAGGGTTCGACAGGCGTAGACAAGCTGACTCCCTAGACTCTGCAAGGTGGTAGGCGCGGGGCATTATGACTCGCCGACGGGCAATCACCAATGCCAATGGTTCTCAAACACTCGGTTTTGACGGTTTTTCACCTTAAAAACGAACGTTAGACCCAAATCCCGTCCGCATCCTGAGGGAAAGTAACAAAAGCGGCAATTGAAGATGATGTGCAGCGTCACAAGTCGGACAGAGCAGCACAAATCTCAGAGCCTGTTAAAATGCCGGCCCATTTCGCAAACGACTCCCTGAACCCTGTCATGTCCCGACTCAATCCCCGGCAGCAAGAAGCCGTGAACTATGTCGGCGGCCCTCTTTTGGTGCTCGCCGGTGCAGGCTCCGGCAAGACCAGCGTGATCACCCGCAAGATCGCGCACCTGATCCAGAATTGCGGCATCCGCGCCCAGTACATCGTCGCGATGACCTTCACCAACAAGGCCGCGCGGGAAATGAAGGAACGGGTCGGCGGTCTGTTGCGCGCCGGCGAAGGCCGTGGCCTGACGGTCTGTACGTTCCACAACCTGGGCCTGAACATCATTCGCAAGGAACACGCGCGACTGGGCTACAAGCCGGGCTTCTCGATTTTCGACGAGACCGACGTCAAGGCCTTGATGACCGACATCATGCAGAAGGAATACTCGGGCGACGACGGCGTCGACGAGATCAAGAACATGATCGGCGCCTGGAAAAACGACCTGATCCTGCCGCCCGAAGCCCTGGAGAACGCCCGCAACCCCAAGGAACAGACCGCCGCCATCGTCTACGCCCACTACCAGCGCACCCTCAAGGCCTTCAACGCGGTGGACTTCGACGACCTGATCCTGCTGCCGGTCAAGCTGTTCCAGGACCACGCCGACATCCTTGAGAAATGGCAGAACAAAGTCCGTTACCTATTGGTGGACGAATACCAGGACACCAACGCCAGCCAGTATCTGCTGGTGAAACTGCTGATCGGCAAACGCAACCAGTTCACCGTGGTCGGCGACGATGACCAGTCGATCTACGCCTGGCGCGGCGCGCGGCCGGAAAACCTGATGTTGCTCAAGGAAGACTACCCATCGCTCAAGGTGGTGATGCTGGAGCAGAACTATCGCTCCACCAGCCGCATCCTGCGCTGCGCCAACGTGCTGATCTCCAACAACCCCCACGAATTCGAAAAGCAGCTGTGGAGCGAAATGGGCCACGGCGACGAGATCCGTGTGATCCGTTGCCGCAACGAAGACGCCGAAGCCGAGCGCGTGGCCATGGAAATCCTCAGCCTGCACCTGCGCACCGACCGGCCGTACAGCGATTTTGCGATCCTCTATCGCGGCAACTACCAGGCCAAGCTGATCGAGCTGAAGTTGCAGCATCACCAGATCCCCTATCGTCTGTCGGGGGGCAACAGCTTCTTCGGACGCCAGGAAGTGAAGGATCTGATGGCCTACTTCCGCCTGATCGTGAACCCGGACGACGATAACGCCTTCTTGCGGGTGATCAACGTGCCACGCCGGGAAATCGGTTCGACCACCCTGGAAAAACTCGGCAACTACGCCACCGAGCGCAAGATCTCGATGTACGCCGCCACCGATGAAATCGGCTTGGGCGAGCACCTCGACAGCCGCTTCACCGACCGCCTGGCGCGCTTCAAGCGCTTCATGGACAAGGTCCGCGAGCAGTGTGCCGGCGAAGATCCGATCGCGGCGCTGCGCAGCATGGTCATGGACATCGACTATGAAAACTGGCTGCGCACCAACAGTTCCAGCGACAAGGCCGCCGACTACCGCATGGGCAATGTCTGGTTCCTGATCGAAGCGCTGAAAAACACTTTGGAAAAGGATGAAGACGGCGACATGACCGTCGAGGACGCCATCGGCAAGCTCGTTTTGCGGGATATGCTCGAGCGGCAGCAGGAAGAGGAAGAAGGCGCCGAAGGCGTGCAGATGATGACGCTGCACGCCTCCAAGGGCCTGGAATTTCCCTACGTGTTCATCATGGGCATGGAAGAGGAAATCCTCCCGCACCGCTCCAGCATCGAAGCCGACACCATCGAAGAAGAACGGCGCCTGGCCTACGTCGGGATTACCCGGGCGCGCCAGACGCTGGCCTTCACCTTCGCCGCCAAGCGCAAGCAGTACGGTGAAGTGATCGACTGCGCGCCGAGCCGTTTTCTCGATGAACTGCCGCCGGACGACCTGGCCTGGGAGGGCAACGACGACACGCCGACGGAAGTCAAAGTCGTTCGCGGCAACAGCGCCCTGGCGGATATACGCGCGATGTTGAAGCGCTAGAATCGATTATTTTTCACTGACTTCAGGCGCCGACGCGTCATCAGAGGAGGCTTCATGGAAGCCCTGCACCAGAAAATTCGTGAACAAGGCATCGTGCTTTCCGATCAGGTCCTGAAAGTTGATGCGTTCCTCAACCACCAGATCGACCCGCAGTTGATGAAGCTGATCGGCGACGAATTCGCCGCGCTGTTCAAGGATTCGGGCATCACCAAGATCGTCACCATCGAGGCCTCGGGCATCGCCCCGGCGATCATGACCGGGCTGAACCTTGGCGTGCCGGTGATCTTCGCGCGCAAACAGCAGTCGCTGACCCTGACGGAGAACCTGTTGTCCGCCACCGTGTATTCGTTCACCAAGAAGACCGAAAGCACCGTCGCCATCAGCCCGCGCCACCTGACCAGCAGCGACCGAGTGCTGATCATCGATGACTTCCTGGCCAACGGCAAAGCCTCCCAGGCGCTGATTTCCATCATCAAGCAGGCCGGCGCTACCGTGGCCGGGCTGGGCATCGTGATCGAGAAATCCTTCCAGGGTGGCCGCGCTGAGCTGGATGCCCAGGGCTACCGCGTCGAGTCGTTGGCGCGGGTGAAATCGCTGGTGGGTGGGGTAGTGACCTTCATCGACTGATCTCCCATATCCCCTGTGGGAGCGAGCTTGCTCGCGATAGCGGTCTGTCAGACACATTTTATTTAGCAGATACACCGCCATCGCGAGCAAGCTCGCTCCCACAGGGGTCAGGTTGCTTGTTGTTGCACAGTCGCCTTCAGCCCCGCCAGCAGCAACCGCTGGGCCAACTCTTCCTTGAGCCCCTCCGGGCTCGTCAGCTGCATCCGCTCCAGATGCCCGGCAAACTCCCAAGGTTCGGGTGCATCCAACGCGGCCTTGCCCAACTCCAGGATCTCGGTGAGCTTGAATTTGCTCTTGAGCCAGTTCAGCGCTCGCAGCAGATCCCGCTCCAGCCCATCGAAATCGCAGCCCAACGGATACTCCGGGAACAAATTGGGATGCCGCGCCTGGATCGCCTGCAAACGCTCCGACGTGTTGTCGGCGAAACGTGGGTCGAGACGGAAATCCTTCGGCAACTTGCCGGCGCTCTGGGCCTGCTCGATCAGCCCCGGCTGGAAGCGTGAATCGCTGATGTTGAGCAATGCCTCGATCACCGCCGCGTCGGTCTTGCCGCGCAGGTCGGCAATGCCGTACTCGGTCACGACGATGTCCCGCAGGTGCCGGGGAATCGTGCAATGCCCGTATTCCCAGACGATATTGGAGCTGACCACGCCGCCTGACTCGCGCCAACTGCGCAGCAGCAGGATCGAGCGCGCCCCTTCCAGTGCATGCCCTTGGGCAACAAAGTTGTATTGCCCACCCACACCGCTGAGCACCCGCCCGTCTTCCAATTGGTCAGCCACCCCGGCACCGAGCAGCGTCATGGTGAACACCGTGTTGATGAACCGCGCATCAAGCCGCTGCAGGCGCTTGAGTTGTTCCTGGCCGTACAGCTCGTTGATGTAGCTGATGCGCGTCATGTTGAATTCGAAGCGCCGGCTCTGCGGCAATTCGCGCAAACGCTCGTAGAAGCTGCCCGGGCCGAGGAAGAACCCGCCATGGATGCAAATGCCGTCGGGTTGCGCCGCCTCGTCGAGTGTCCCGGCGTTAGCCTGCTCCTGGGTCGGCTCATCGGGATAGACCTTGCGCCGGATAATCCCGGCCTCCGCCAACACCAGCAAACCGTTGACGAACATTTCGCTGCAACCGTACAGCCCTTTGGCAAACGGCTCGGTCCCGCCCTCTCGCTCGATCAACTGCGCCCACTGGCTCAGATTCAGGTCCGCCAGCAACGCCTGGTAACCGGCGTTATCGGCCTGGCGCGCCAACAGCGCCGCCGTCAACGCATCGCCCATGGAGCCGATGCCGATCTGCAACGTACCACCGTCACGCACCAGGGTGCTGGCATGCAGGCCGATCAAATGGTCCTGGAACCCCACCGGCATGTTCGGCGTGGAGAACAGCGTGTGGCTGTCCTTCTCGTCGATCAGCAGGTCGAACGCGTCAATGCCGATTTCCGCGTCACCGGGCATGTAGGGCAATTCGCTGTGGACCTGCCCGACCATGAGGATGGTCTCCCCCGCCTCGCGTCGCCTGGCAATCATCGGCAACAGGTCCAGGGTGATGTCCGGGTTGCAGCTCAGGCTCAGGCGATCCGGATGCTCCGGGTCGCTCGCCACCAATTGCGCGATCAGGTTCAGGCCGGCCGCGTTGATGTCCCGCGCCGCGTGGCTGTAGTTGCTACTGACGTAGTCCTGCTGCGCCGCTGCACTGTGCAGCAGGCTACCGGGCTGCATGAAGAATTGCTGCACGCGGATGTTTGCCGGCAGGCTGTCGCGCTGTAGATCGGCAAGGTAATCGAGTTCGGGATAGTCGCCGAAGACCCGTTCGACGAAGGGCTCGAGGAAACGTTTCTGCAGACCATCGCCCAGGCTCGGTCGGCCCAGGCTCAGCGCCGTGTAGATAGTCAGCTGCCGCTCGGGCAGTTGGGCGATGCGCCGGTACAGCGCGTTGGCGAACAGGTTGGGCTTGCCCAGCCCCAATGGCATGCCCAGGTGGATATGCGCGGGCAAGCGCTCGAGCACGTCATCCACTGCCTGTTCGATTGAACACAACTGCACCATCCGACCCTCCGGGACATTCCTTGAATGTGGGTTGGACCGAGCTTGCCGGGTCTTGGTTGCGATGAACAGCCCTGGGAAAAATTCCAGGCGCAAAAAAGCCGCTCGAAAGCGGCTTTTTCGTGAAAGATGCTGGCGAATTACAGGCCGGACATCTCTTTGATGGCGCCCTTGAGCTCATCATCGGAGCAGTCGGCGCAAGTGCCTTTGGGCGGCATGGCGTTTACGCCAGTAATAGCCTTGGCCAGGATGCCGTCGAGGCCGCCCTGGTGATCGGCGCGCTCTTTCCAGGCAGCCTTGTCACCGATTTTCGGAGCGCCCAGCAGGCCGGTGCCGTGGCAGGCGTTGCAATGCTTGGCAATGACGTCTTTGGGTGCCTTGGCACCGCCTGCGCCGCCGGCTGCAGTGGCCACTTCCATGCCTTTGCATTCCTTGCCCTGAACACAAACCTGGCCAACGGGTTCAAGGCGCTTGGCGATTTCGTCGTTCGGCGCCGCTTGAGCGCTCGCAGCCCATAGGGCCAATACGGTTGCTGGTGCAGCCAGCATTTTCATAATTAGGTTCACGCGTACACCCTCAATGGTGGCTAGTCACGCCTGCGGCCACGGTTTGCAGGCGGGCGCAAGTATAGCGGTAAGCCTGTCACTCTGAAACAACCCCAAAGTCACAAGGGTCTTGTTTGTCATGACAGCCCAACATGCGGGCGCCTGTGGCGTGCGGGCCTGGCGCCTCTCGGTCTAGAAATTCGCCGGAGTGGCTGCGCTGATCAGTCGCGCCGGCACGTCGAACGGATTGCGGAAACGATGTGGCTTGGTACTTTCAAAATAGTAGCTGTCGCCGGCCTCGAGCACGAAGGTTTCTGCGCCCACCACCAGTTCCAGTCGCCCTTCCACCAGGATCCCGGTTTCCTCGCCCTCGTGGGTGAGCATTTCGTCACCGGTGTCGGCGCCAGGCGGATAGATTTCGTTCAGGAAGGCAATCGCCCGGCTCGGATGCGCCCGGCCCACCAGTTTCATGGTCACGGCGCCGTCGGAGATGTCGATCAGTTCGTTGGCTTTATAGACGATCTGGGTCGGTTTCTCCTGGAGGATCTCTTCGGAGAAAAACTCGACCATGGACATGGGAATCCCGCCAAGGACCTTGCGCAGCGAGCTGATCGAGGGGCTCACGCTGTTTTTCTCGATCATCGAAATAGTGCTGTTGGTGACGCCCGCGCGCTTGGCGAGTTCACGCTGGGAAAGGCCTTTGAGTTTACGAATGGATTGCAGTCGTTCACCGACGTCCAATGCTGGAGCCTCCAGGGAATCAGGTTGTGTGGAAAGTGAGCGTTATCATGGCGACAGCGTTCAGTATTTACAACACTTTGACCCGAATCCTGTGCGGTGAAGCGACTTCCGGTAGGCGGCGCCTGGTCTCAGGTCCCGGAATAGAGCCGTGGGACACGTCGCAGGTTGCAAAAGATCTGGTAAGGAATCGTGTCGGCGGCCTGCGCCACATCGCTGGCGAGAATGCTCTTGCCCCAGAGTTCGACGGTCGAGCCGAGCCCGGCCTGGGGAATATGGCTCAGGTCGACACACAGCATGTCCATCGAGACCCGCCCGACCAGCTGGCTGCGCTGACCATCCACCAGCACTGGCGTACCGTTGGGCGCCTGGCGCGGGTAACCGTCGGCATACCCCATGGCGACCACGCCGACCCGGGTCGGCTGGGCGGTAACGAAACGAGCGCCGTAGCCCACCGGTTCGCCGGCGGGAAGCTCGCGCACGCTGATGATCTTCGACTCCAACGTCATCACCGGTTGCAGGCGCGAGGCCACGGCATTGGCCTCGTCGAACGGTGTCGCGCCGTACAACATGATGCCCGGCCGCACCCAATCGCTCGGTATCTGCGGCCAACCCAGCACCGCCGGCGAGTTGCGCAAACTGACCTCGGCCATCAGGCCTTGGCGGGCCTGATCGAATACCGCCAATTGTTGCAGACTGCTGGGGTCGTGCAGTTCGTCGGCGCGGGCGAAGTGGCTCATCAAGACGATTTTTGCCACGTTGCCACTGGCCAGCAGGCGACGGTAAGCCGATTGGTAGTCGGCCGGATGCAAACCGACCCGATGCATGCCCGAGTCGAGCTTGAGCCAGACCGTGATCGGCTTGCCCAGCGTCGCGCGCTCTATCGCTTCTAGCTGCCACAACGCATGCACGACACACCAGAAGTCGTGCTCCACGATCAATGCCAGCTCATCGGCCTCGAAGAACCCTTCCAGCAACAGGATCGGCCCACGTATACCACCGGCCCGCAGTTCCAGGGCCTCTTCAATGCAGGCCACGGCGAACCCATCCGCCGTCTCCTGCAAAGCCTCGGCGCAGCGCACCGCGCCATGCCCGTAGGCGTCGGCCTTGATTACTGCAAGGGCCTTGGCCCCAGTAACCTCACGGGCTAGTTGGTAGTTGTGACGCAGGGCTTGGAGATCGATCAGGGCACGGGCAGGACGCATGGCGGCAGGCTTCTAGGCGGTCATGGGTAAAAAAACCGGCGCAGGCTGACGGCATCAGCCATCAACGGCGCCGGGAGAGGGAGCTTTTTGACAGTTGTCAGGGCAGCGCGGCCACCACGGACAGCTCGACCAGGATCTGCGGTTCGCACAACTTGGCCTCGACAGTCGCGCGGGCCGGGGCGACACCCTTGGGCAGCCATTTGTCCCACACCGCATTCATGCCTTGAAAATGGGCGTCGATGTCCTTCAGGTAGATCGTCACCGACAGCAGGCGGCTCTTGTCGGTCCCGGCCAGGTCCAGCAGACGCTCGATATTGGCCAAGGTCTCGCGGGTCTGCTGCTCGATGCCGGCGCTCATGTCGTCGCCGACCTGCCCGGCCAGGTAAACGGTGCCGTTGTGCACAACGACCTGACTCATGCGGTCATTGGTGAGCTGGCGCTGGATTGCCATGTTTAGCGGACTCCTGAGGTTTGCTGCCATAACGGGAAATATCGAGGCCTTCGGCGCTGATCTGCGGCTTTTTCTTCGCCATCAGGTCCGCCAGAAGGCGACCGGAACCACAGGCCATGGTCCACCCGAGGGTGCCGTGGCCGGTATTGAGGAACAGATTCTTGAACGGCGTGGCGCCAACGATCGGCGTGCCGTCCGGGGTGGTCGGCCGCAGGCCGGTCCAGAAACTGGCCTGGGCCAGGTCGCCGCCCTGAGGATAAAGGTCGTTGACGATCATCTCCAGGGTTTCACGCCGACGCGGGTAGAGCGAGAGGTCAAAACCGGCGATTTCCGCCATGCCGCCGACGCGAATCCGGTTGTCGAACCGGGTGATCGCGACCTTGTAGGTTTCGTCGAGGATGGTCGAGGTCGGCGCCATCGCCGCATTGGTGATGGGCACGGTCAGGGAATAGCCCTTGAGTGGATACACCGGCGCGCGGATACCCAGCGGCTTGAGCAATTGCGGTGAATAGCTGCCCAAGGCCAGGACATAACGGTCGGCGGTTTCCAGCTTGCCATCGATCCAGACGCCATTGATGCGATCCCCGGCAAAATCCAGGCGCTCGATGTTCTGGTCGAAGCGAAATTGTACGCCGAGCTTCACGGCCATTTCCGCGAGGCGCGTGGTAAACATCTGGCAATCGCCGGTCTGGTCATTGGGCAGGCGCAGCGCACCGGCCAGGATATCGGTGACATTGGCCAGGGCCGGTTCGACCCGGGCGATGCCTTCGCGATCGAGCACTTCAAACGGCACGCCCGACTCCTTGAGCACGGCAATGTCCTTGGCCGCGCCATCGAGCTGGGCCTGGGTGCGGAACAATTGGGTAGTCCCCAGGCTGCGACCTTCGTAGGCAATGCCGGTTTCGGCGCGCAATTCGTCGAGGCAGTCACGGCTGTACTCGGACAGGCGGACCATGCGCTCCTTGTTGATCGCATAGCGGTTGGCGGTGCAGTTGCGCAGCATCTGCGCCATCCATAGGTACTGGTCGATGTCGGCGGTGGCCTTGATTGCCAGCGGCGCGTGACGCTGCAGCAGCCACTTGATGGCCTTGAGTGGCACACCCGGCGCAGCCCACGGCGAGGCGTAGCCCGGCGACACCTGGCCAGCGTTGGCGAAGCTGGTTTCCATGGCTGGTGCCGGCTGACGATCGACCACCACCACTTCAAACCCGGCACGTGCCAGATAGTAAGCACTGACGGTACCGATGACGCCGCTACCCAAGACCAGAACGCGCATGTTGAAACCCTCATCGCGGATAACCGCTGACGTTTGTTATACAAAGCTTAGATGCGCGCAGTGTAAAAAAGATCAGCCAGTGCTTTTCACTATATAAATGCCTATATTTGGCGAGAATTCTCGGCAAAAACCCTTTTCACGGAGGCGCATCACCTGTGCGTACCAATACCCAGACCAAACGCGAGCTGGACAAGATCGACCGCAACATCCTGCGCATCCTCCAGGCCGACGGGCGAATTTCTTTCACCGAGCTGGGGGAAAAGGTCGGGCTTTCCACCACGCCTTGCACCGAGCGGGTGCGACGGCTGGAGCGCGAGGGGATCATCATGGGCTATAACGCCCGGCTCAATCCGCAGCACTTGAAGGGCAGCCTGCTGGTGTTCGTCGAAATCAGCCTCGACTATAAATCCGGCGACACGTTCGAAGAGTTCCGACGTGCCGTGCTGAAGTTGCCTCACGTACTGGAATGCCACCTGGTTTCGGGGGATTTCGACTATCTGGTGAAGGCGCGAATTTCCGAGATGGCCTCGTACCGCAAGCTGCTGGGCGACATCCTGCTCAAGCTGCCCCACGTTCGTGAGTCCAAGAGCTACATCGTGATGGAGGAAGTGAAGGAGAGCCTGAACCTGCCGATTCCGGATTGATGGTTGGCTTCAGGCCGCCTTCGCGAGCAGGCTCGCTCCCACGTAAGTAGGTGGCGAGCTTGTGGGAGCGAGCCTGCTCGCGAAAGCCGCGACTCGGTATCCCAGACCGCTAGACCAACACCTGCCGAGTGCTGGCCATGTATTCATGAATCTGCTTCTCGACCCGCGGATGAATCAGCTCAACCGGCCGCCGCCCATTAGGGCATGGCAAGGTCGCGGTGGTGCCGAACAACCGGCAGATCAGCGGCCTTTCATCGTAGACCGTGCAACCGTTCGGCCCCAGGTGCACGCAATCGAGCGCCTCCAGGGCCGCGTCCTGTTCGGCGCGGCTCTTGCGTGGCAAACGAGCCATTTCTTCGGGCGAGGTGGTCACCGGACCACAGCAGTCATGACAGTCCGGTACGCACTCGAACGTAGGAATCTGCTGACGTAGCGTGCGGATATTTTGACTGTTGCAGCTCATCGAGGCCATTACCGAATCGGGACAGCTGAGGATTCTGCCTTAAAAGCCCCATGCCAGACAGCGCCAGCCGACCAGTGTTGCCGACTGAGGAAAGCCCGGCTTATGCTCCGTAAAATTTCTCAAACACAACAATCAGGATTACGCACATGAACGCCCGTGTTCAGCAACCTGTCCCGAGCCACGCGCACGCCGCCTCCTACTACGCCGCCAGCAGCCTGCCGCAGCCGGACCATCCGGTGCTGCAAGGCGAGTTGGTGGCGGATGTCTGCGTGGTGGGCGGCGGGTTCTCCGGGCTGAACACAGCCATCGAGCTGGCCGAGCGCGGCCTGAGTGTGGTTCTGCTTGAGGCCCATAAGATCGGTTGGGGCGCCAGCGGGCGGAACGGCGGCCAACTGATTCGCGGCGTGGGCCATGGTCTCGATCAGTTTGCGCCAATCGTGGGCACCGACGGCGTGCGTCAGATGAAATTGATGGGGCTCGAAGCGGTGGAAATCGTCCGCCAGCGGGTCGAACGTTTTCAGATTCCTTGCGACCTCACCTGGGGCTACTGCGACCTCGCCAACAAACCCGCCGATCTTCAGGGTTTCGCCGAGGATGCCGAAGAACTCCGCAGTCTGGGCTATCGCTACGAGACGCGACTGCTGCAAGCCGATGAAATGCACAGCGTGGTGGGCTCGGATCGCTATGTCGGTGGCCTGATCGACATGGGCTCGGGCCACCTGCATCCGCTCAACCTGGCGTTGGGAGAGGCGGCCGCAGCGCAGCAACTGGGGGTCCGGCTGTTCGAACGATCGGCGGTGATACGCATCGACTACGGGCCACAGGTAAAAGTACACACCCAACAAGGCTCGGTCCGCGCCACGACACTGGTGCTGGGCTGCAATGCCTACCTCAACGGCCTGAACCAGGAGCTGAGCGGCAAAGTGCTGCCCGCTGGCAGCTATATCATTGCCACCGAACCGCTGAGCGAAGCGCAGGCAAACGCGCTTTTGCCACAGAACATGGCGGTTTGTGACCAGCGGGTGGCGCTGGATTACTACCGGCTTTCGGCGGATCGACGTTTGTTGTTTGGCGGGGCTTGTCACTATTCCGGCCGAGACCCGCAAGACATCGGCGCGTACATGCGGCCGAAAATGCTCAAGGTCTTCCCGCAACTGGCAGACGTGAAGATCGATTATCAATGGGGCGGGATGATCGGCATCGGCGCCAACCGCCTGCCGCAGATCGGTCGGCTCAAGGATCAGCCCAACGTGTATTACGCCCAGGCCTATTCCGGTCACGGGGTGAATGCCACGCACTTGGCCGGCAAGTTGTTGGCCGAGGCTATCAGCGGCCAGCAGGGCGGTGGGTTCGACCTGTTTGCCAAGGTACCGCACATGACATTCCCGGGCGGCAAGCATTTGCGCTCACCGCTGTTGGCGCTGGGGATGTTGTGGCACCGGTTGAAAGAATTGATCTGACCGTGGCGAGGGAGCTTGCTCCCGCTGCGTTGCGTAGCAGCCCTGAGTTCCTGCGGTCGCTGCGCAACCGAGCGGGAGCAAGCTCCCTCGCCACAGGTTTGTGTGATAACGCTTCAAAGCCGCCAGAACGGCTTCAACCCTTCCGCCCGGGCCTGCTCCCGGCTCAGGCCGATATCGCGCAACTGTTCGGTTGTCAGCTCCAACAAGGCCTTGCGTGTATGCAGACGATGCCAGAACAGGCCCCAGCGGCTCAAGCCGGACGGGGCGTTGCGCAGCATGGCATCACGCAGCCCCTTTTCCTGCCCCGCCGCCAGTTCCTGACTGTGTAACGTCAGCCGTACATCGCTCAAGCCGTTCATTTTGATCGCTCCTGTTTACTTGGGTAGCCAGAGCTTTCATGATGCGCGGGCGGCCAGACTCAATACAGATTCAACCACTACCTTTTAAAGCCATACAGATTGAGCGTTTTGCGCACTGAATTGTAGTTTTGCGGTTCATCTGTATCGGTTGGCGTTTTCATCTCATCGGGGATGCACCATGACTCTTTACGTGAACCTCGCCGAATTGCTCGGCACCCGCATCGAACAGGGCTTCTACCGTCCCGGCGACCGGCTGCCGTCGGTGCGTGCCTTGAGCACCGAACACGGGGTCAGCCTGAGTACCGTGCAGCAGGCCTATCGCGTCCTGGAAGACAGCGGACTGGCGATGCCGAAGCCCAAGTCCGGCTATTTCGTCCCGGTCAGCCGCGAGTTGCCGGACCTGCCAGCGGTTGGCCGCCCGGCCCAGCGCCCGGTGGACATCTCCCAATGGGACCAAGTGCTGGAGCTGATACGCGCGGTGCCGCGCAAGGATGTCGTACAGTTGGGCCGCGGCATGCCGGATATCCATTCACCGACCATGAAACCGTTGCTGCGCAGCCTGGCGCAGATCAGCCGGCGCCAAGACATGCCCGGCCTGTACTACGACAATATCTACGGCAACCTCGAACTGCGTGAGCAGATCGCCCGGCTGTCCCTGGACTCGGGCTGCCAATTCGGCGCCAGCGATCTGATCGTCACCACCGGTTGCCACGAGGCGCTGTCGGTCAGCATCCGCGCCACCTGCGAACAGGGCGACATCGTTGCGGTGGACTCCCCCAGCTTCCACGGTGCCATGCAGACGCTGAAGGGCCTGGGCATGAAGGCTTTGGAAATACCCACCGATCCGCTCACCGGCATCAGCCTGGAAGCGCTGGAACTGGCACTGGAGCAATGGCCGATCAAGGCCATACAGTTGACTCCCAGCTGCAACAACCCGCTGGGCTACATCATGCCGGAAGCCAACAAGCGCGCTTTGCTGACCCTGGCGCAGCGCTTCGATGTGGCGATTATCGAAGACGATGTGTATGGGGAACTGGCCTACACCTATCCGCGTCCCCGCACCATCAAGTCCTTCGACGACGATGGTCGCGTCCTGCTCTGCAGCTCTTTTTCCAAGACTCTTGCCCCTGGCCTTCGGGTCGGCTGGGTAGCGCCGGGGCGCTATCTGGAACGGGTGCTGCACATGAAATACATCAGCACTGGCTCGACCGCGCCGCAACCCCAGATAGCCATCGCGGAGTTTCTCAAAGGCGGACATTTCGAGCCGCATTTGCGGCGGATGCGCAGCCAATACCAGCGTAATCGTGACGTGATGATTGATTGGGTCAGCCGTTATTTCCCGGTAGGTACCCGCGCCAGCCGTCCCCGCGGCAGCTTCATGCTGTGGGTCGAATTGCCCGAGGGCTTCGACACATTGAAGCTCAACCGGATGCTGCACGACCAAGGCGTGCAGATCGCCGTCGGCAGTATCTTTTCGGCCTCGGGCAAATATCGCAATTGCCTGCGCATGAACTACGCTGCCAAGCCAACGGCACAGATCGAGGATGCAGTGCGCAAGGTTGGTGCCGTGGCTATAGCGTTGTTGAACGAAACCCAGCGAGACACCGTCTGACCGTGTAGGCAGGGAAGCAGCACCCAACAGCCGACCCACGCTAACAATCGGAACGAGCCTACGTGAGATCCAGACCGATCCTGTACGCGCTAATGCTAGTCGCCTCGCTGTTGAGCGGCTGCGCCAGTCTTGATGTCACCCGCGAACCCTCCCAGGCGTTGCCGGCCTCCGACTCGGCGTTCGGCCGCTCGGTGGCGCAACAGGCCGCCCCGCACGAGGGCCGCTCAGGCTTTCGCCTGCTGTCCGACAGCACCGAAGCCTTCACCGCCCGGGCCGAGCTGATTCGCAACGCTCAAAGCAGCCTGGATTTGCAGTACTACATCGTTCATGACGGCATCAGCACGCGCATGCTGGTCGACGAACTGCTGAAGGCTGCGGACCGTGGGGTGCGCGTGCGGATCCTGCTTGACGACACCACCAGCGACGGCCAGGAGCAAGTCATCGCGACCCTGGCCGCGCACCCGAACATCCAGATTCGCCTGTTCAACCCGTTGCATCTTGGCCGCGCCACCGGCGTGACCCGCAGCCTGGGGCGCCTGTTCAATCTGTCGCTGCAACATCGTCGGATGCACAACAAACTCTGGCTGGCGGACAACAGCATGGCCATCGTCGGCGGCCGCAACCTCGGGGACGAATATTTCGATGCCGAACCCAACCTGAACTTCACCGACATCGACCTGCTCAGCGTCGGCCCGGTGGCCGAGCAATTGGGACACAGCTTCGACCAATACTGGAACAGCGCGCTGAGCAAACCGATCGAACAATTCCTTTCCCATCGACCGACCCCCAAGAACCTGGAGAGCAGCCGCTTGCGCCTGCAAGCTTCGCTTGAGCAGACGCACAAGGAAAACCAGACGCTCTACCAGCAACTGACCGCCTACAAGACCCAGCCGCGCCTGGACATCTGGCGCGGACAGTTGATCTGGGCCTGGAACCAGGCGCTGTGGGATGCGCCCAGCAAGGTACTGGCCAAGGATGAGCCAGACCCTCGATTGCTGCTGACGACACAACTGGGGCCGGAGCTGACCGGCGTCAGCAAGGAACTGATCATGATCTCCGCCTACTTCGTGCCCGGACAGCCAGGGCTGGTGTACTTGACCAGCCGTGCCGATGCCGGTGTCTCCGTAAGCCTCTTGACCAATTCGCTGGAAGCCACCGATGTGCCGGCGGTTCACGGCGGCTATGCGCCGTATCGCAAGGCCTTGCTGCAGCATGGCGTACGGCTGTTCGAGTTGCGCCGCCAACCCGGCGACAGCGGCGGCAGCCCGCATCTGTTCTACAGCAAGTCTTATGGCGAATCGGACTCCAGCCTGCACAGCAAGGCGATCATCTTCGATCAACAGAAGTCGTTCATTGGCTCGTTCAATTTCGATCCTCGCTCAGTGCTTTGGAACACCGAGGTCGGCGTACTGGTGGACAGCCCGGAACTCGCCGGCCAGGTTCGGGAGCTGGCTTTGCAGGGCATGGCCCCGACCCTGAGTTATCAGGCCCGCCTGGAAGATGAAAGACTGGTCTGGACCACCGAGGACAACGGTAAGCTGCACGACCTGGATCGCGAACCGGGCAGCTGGTGGCGCCGCTTCAATGCCTGGTTCGCCACGACGATCGGGTTGGAGCGGATGCTTTAGAATCTGGACACTCTGGAGCCACAGGGTATCTGGATGTGCTCAAGCGGTTTGTGTCGCGCCGAACGCCCCTTGGCGCAACAACAGAATGACCAGGCCGAGCGCCCCCGCCGCCATGAACAACGGCAGCGCATGGCCGCTGACCCACTGGCTGCCCGCCCCCGCCACCAGCGGCCCGACCAGGCAACCGATCCCCCACAGCTGCGCAACATGGGCGTTGGCCCGCACCAGCGCATCATCGCGGTAGCGCTCGCCGATCAGGATCAGCGACAAGGTAAACAGCCCACCCGCGCTGGCGCCAAACAGCACCCACAGCGGCCAGATCAACAAGGTATCGATCAGCAGTGGCACCGCCAGGCTGGACAACATCAGTGCCACCGCGCAGCCGGTGAACAGCGACCGGCGCGACAGGCGATCGGCCAGGGCGCCAATGGGCAGCTGCAACAGGGCGTCGCCGACCACCACCGTGCTGACCATCGCCAGCGCAATATCGGCACTGAAGCCCTGACGCAGGCAATAAACCGGGAGCAACGTCAGGATCATCGCCTCGAATGCGGCGAACAACGACACCGCCCAACCGATTGCCGGCAGGCCCCGGCAAAATTCCCACAAATCGCCGAAGGTAACGCTGCCCGCCTCACTGGCAGGCGCACCGCTGCGGCCAAGCAACAACAACGGGGCGATCAATAGCAGCCCGACACCCACCCAGAACCCGTAGTCATGATCGGTCCCCAGCGCGCCGAGCAGCAGCGGGCCGGACAATTGGCTCAAGGCATAGCTGGCCCCGTACAGCGCCACCAACCGCCCGCGCCATTGCTCGATGACCAGCTGGTTGATCCAGCTCTCGCCGAGAATGAACACCAATGTCAGCACGACTCCGATCAACAGCCGCAAGACCAGCCAGACCGGATAGCTGGGCAACAGCGCCAACAACCCGATGGACACAGCCCCGCCCCACAGGCACAGGCGCATCAGCGCCGCCGTACCGAAATGCGCCGCCAGCCGGCTCGAAACCTTGGCCCCGACCAGTACGCCAACGGCTGGCATCGCCGCCATGACGCCAATGGCAAACGAGCCATAACCCCAGCCCTCCAGGCGCAGCGACACAAGGGGCATGCTTACGCCGAGGGCAAGGCCGACGCTCAGGACAGAGGCCAACACGGCGAAATAGGTCGCCCAACGCATTTCCACGCTCCTGTGAAGGGTTATCGGTTTGAGCCATCACCCAAAAACATTGTGGGAGCGAGCTTGCTCGCGATGACGGCGCAACATTCAACAAATTCGTCGACTGTCATACCGCTAATCGCGAGCAAGCTCGCTCCCACAGGAGTTGTGTGTCGACTGCCAGCCTCAGTCTCACGTAGGAGCAGACTGCTCGCTCCCACAGGACGGATCAGAGCTTGATCCAGGTCGCCTTCAGTTCGGTGTACTTGTCGAACGCATGCAGCGACTTGTCACGGCCGTTGCCCGACTGCTTGAAGCCACCGAACGGTGCGGTCATGTCGCCACCGTCATATTGGTTGACCCATACGCTGCCGGCGCGCAAGGCCTTGGCGGTCAGGTGAGCCTTGGAGATGTCCTTGGTCCACACTGCCGCAGCCAAGCCGTACGGGGTGTCGTTGGCAATCTGGACAGCCTCTTCGGCACTGTCGAAGGCGATGACTGACAACACCGGCCCGAAGATTTCTTCCTGGGCGATTTTCATCGCGTTGCTCACGCCATCGAAAATCGTCGGTTCGACGTAGGTGCCGCCGGTTTCCTGGAGAATCCGCTTGCCACCCGCGACCAGCTTGGCGCCGTCGCTGTGACCGGCTTCGATGTAGGACAGCACGGTATTCATCTGCTGGGTATCGACCAGGGCACCGACATTGGTCGCTGGATCCAGTGGATTGCCAGGTTTCCAACCCTTGAGAGCCTCGATCACCAGCGGCAGGAACGTGTCCTTGATCGAACGCTCCACCAGCAGGCGCGAGCCCGCCGTGCAGACTTCGCCCTGGTTGAAGGCGATGGCACTGGCGGCAGCTTCGGCGGCGGCCTGCAGGTCCGGAGCATCGGCAAATACGATGTTCGGGCTCTTGCCACCCGCCTCCAGCCAGACGCGCTTCATGTTCGACTCGCCGGAATAGATCATCAGTTGCTTGGCGATCTTGGTGGAACCGGTGAACACCAGCGTATCGACATCCATGTGCAAGGCCAGGGCCTTGCCGACCGTGTGGCCATAGCCTGGCAGCACGTTCAGCACGCCTTTGGGGATGCCGGCCTCGATGGCCAGCGCGGCGATACGAATGGCGGTCAGCGGGGATTTTTCCGATGGCTTGAGCACTACCGAGTTGCCGGTGGACAACGCCGGGCCGAGCTTCCAGCAGGCCATCATCAACGGGAAGTTCCACGGAACGATGGCACCGACCACGCCGACCGGTTCCCGGGTGACCAGGCCCAGCTGGTCATGCGGGGTGGCGGCCACTTCATCGTAGAGCTTGTCGATGGCTTCACCGCTCCAGCTCAGCGCCTGCGCCGCGCCTGGAACGTCAATATTCAGGGAGTCGCTGATCGGCTTGCCCATGTCCACGGTTTCCAGCAAGGCCAGCTCTTCGGCGTGCTGCTTGAGCAGGCCGGCAAAACGAATCATGGTGGCTTTGCGCTTGCTCGGCGCCAGGCGCGACCAGGCGCCAGAGTTGAATGTCGCGCGGGCATTTTCGACGGCGCGCTGGGCGTCGGCCACGTCGCAACTGGCGATCTTGCCCAACAGGCGGCCGTCGACCGGGCTGAGGCAATCGAAGGTCTCGCCGGACACTGCGTCGGTGTATTCGCCATTGATGAAGGCGCGGCCTTCGATCTTCAGGTCGCGGGCGCGCTGTTCCCAGTCGGCACGAGTCAGGGTGGTCATGCGAGTGTCCTCCTCTTGTTTGGGTACGGACGCCACGCTATGCGTAGCGTTCAAGAATTCTGCCTTGCCGATGTGTATTCGGCACAAGGCACCCGCCACCCTAAACCAGCGACTGGGGATGTTTCAATATATTTGACAGAAAACCCGCAAACGGCCTTGCGATGTTCGTTTTAATAAACATAGACTTTTGCTCTCCCAGCCATCCGCGCCGCAAGCACCGAGGGTAACCGCATGAGCATCCAGGACATCGTCGATTTCAGCCAGGCCAATACCACCGCCGACCGCTATCGACCGGACCCGGTCAAGGTACTTAAAGGTGATCCCGAGCAAGCGGTGTTCAATCATTACAGCAGTCCTTGCGGACAGATGAATGCGGGGGTGTGGGAAGGCGCGGTGGGCCAGTGGACGGTCAACTATACGGAGCACGAATACTGCGAAATCGTCCAGGGCGTTTCGGTGCTGCGGGACAGTGATGGCAATGCCAAGACGCTTCGGGCGGGCGATCGCTTTGTAATTCCGGCGGGGTTCAAGGGAACCTGGGAAGTACTGGAACCGTGCCGCAAGATTTATGTAGTGTTCGAGCAGCGGGAGTGAATCAAACACTTACACAGTGCGATATACATAACCATCGCCCTCCTGTAATTATCTCTGGGCGCTTCAATGAGGAGGCGCTGTTATTAATTATGCCAGGAGGCAACATGGCCAAAAAAACTACTAAACCGCAGATCGCAGCGCTGGCTGCCCTGCTGACACTGAGCATCGGAGCGCTTGAAGCAGCTGCCAACGAGATCCGCCCTTCAGGCGTATGCACGGCTAATTTTGCTTTCAACTCCCTGCTGCCGATGAAGGTAGACGCGCAATTTCTGCAAGACATGCAAGCCTATTCGGGAGCAAAGATCATTCGCCATATACGCGCAGGCGAAGCCTACACCATGGACTACCGAGATGACCGGCTCTATGTTTTCAGCGACAAGGAAAACTTTTATACCGGTCATAAGTGTGGCTGATTAACGATCAGATAAAGTTGTAAACGATCAGGACTTTCAGCCCTTAAAGAAAAAGGCCCGTATCTCGCGATACGGGCCTTTTTCTTTAAGGAGGGAAAATCAATTACTTGATTTTGCCTTCCTTGTAGATCACGTGCTTGCGAACAACCGGATCATATTTCTTGATCTCGATTTTGTCCGGGGTAGTACGCTTGTTCTTGTCGGTAGTGTAGAAGTGACCAGTACCGGCGCTCGAGATCAAACGAATCAATTCACGCATGATTAGCTCCCTTAAACCTTGCCATCGCGACGAAGTTCGGCCAGCACGACACTGATGCCACGCTTGTCGATGATGCGCATGCCTTTGGCAGATACGCGCAGACGCACAAAACGTTTCTCTTCTTCAACCCAGAAGCGGTGATGCTGCAGGTTCGGCAGGAAACGACGACGGGTTTTGTTGTTTGCGTGGGAAATGTTATTCCCAGTCACCGGACCCTTACCGGTAACTTGACAGACTCTCGACATGCCTCAGCCCTCTAAAACCACATGCCCAACCCGGCATGGGTTGGCCGCTTAATCTCTCAGTCATTTGGCGCCAGGCGCCGCGTTTCTTTAAGGGTCTTACCGGCTACACCTACAGTGAAGGAACCGGGCCCCTAGAAAAGAGCGCTGCTTTATACCAGAAAGACCCAGGCACAACAACAGCCGGTGTGATTTGTCTTTACTGGAAACCCTCGACCAACAGCCCCAGGCGGCTGCGGCAAGGGCCCGCGATGCCCTGACCGCTCGTCGCGGCGCGCAGGTTTTTTTCATTCATTGGCGAGCTCGCGCCCTGAGCACGTCCCGCGAAGCGCTGCAAAGAGTGCCGGAAAATGCAAAAAGGGGATAGTCATTTGCAGGCGAGCCCACTAGGGTAGACCTTTTCCAGACTGCACTCGCAGATGGGCCTCCGACCTGCACAGGAAATCAATCATGCGCCTCGCTGCCCTACCGCTGTTGTTCGCCCCTCTGCTGATCAGCCCGCTGGCCCAGGCCGCTGCCTTGAGCGTCTGCACCGAAGCCAGCCCGGAAGGGTTCGATGTCGTCCAGTACAACTCCCTGACCACTACCAATGCATCGGCCGACGTGTTGATGAACCGCCTGGTGGATTTCGATACCGCCAGCGGCAAAGTGGTCGCCAGCCTCGCCGAGACTTGGGAGGTCTCCCCTGACGGCCTGACGTATGTCTTCAAGCTTCGTCCGCGGGTCAAGTTCCACCACACCGACTACTTCACACCGCGTCGCGACCTGACGGCCGAAGACGTCAAGTTCAGCTTCGAGCGCATGCTGGATCCGGCCAACCCCTGGCACAAGGTCGCCCAGAGCGGTTTCCCCCACGCCCAATCCATGCAACTGCCGGCGCTGATTACAAAAATCGATGCCCTGGACCCGCTGACGGTGCGCTTCACCCTCGACCATGCCGATTCGACCTTCCTGGCGACGTTGAGCATGGGTTTCGCATCGATCTATTCGGCTGAATATGCCGACCAGTTGATGAAGGCCGGCAAGCCGGAGCAACTCAACAGCCAGCCCATCGGCACCGGCCCGTTCATTTTCAACCGGTTCCAGAAAGATGCCTCGATTCGCTACAAGGCCAACGGGGACTATTTCGGCGGCAAGCCCCAGGTGGACCCGCTGATCTTTGCCATCACGCCAGACGCCAACGTGCGCCTGCAGAAGTTGCGCCGAAATGAATGCCAGATCGCCCTGTCGCCCAAGCCGCTGGACGTGCAGGCCGCGCGGCAGGAGCCGACATTGAAGGTGGCCCAGACTGAAGCATTCATGACCGCTTTCTTGGCGATCAACAGTCAGCATCCGCCGCTGGACAAGCCTGAAGTCCGTCAGGCCATCAACCTGGCTTTTGACAAGGCCAGCTACCTCAAGACCGTTTTTGAAGGCACGGCCGAAGCGGCCAACGGCCCTTATCCGCCCAACACCTGGGGCTACGCGAAAAACCTGCCCGGTTATGCCCATGACCCGGCCAAGGCCCGTGAACTGCTGGCCAAGGCCGGTTTGAAGGAAGGCTTCAAGACTACTATCTGGACTCGCCCCTCCGGCAGCCTGCTCAATCCCAATCCGAGCCTCGGCGCGCAGCTGCTGCAATCGGACCTGGCGGAAATCGGCATCCAGGCGGAAATCCGCGTGATCGAATGGGGCGAACTGATCCGCCGCGCCAAGGCCGGCGAGCACGATCTGCTGTTCATGGGCTGGGCCGGCGACAACGGTGACCCGGACAACTTCCTCACACCGCAGTTTTCCTGCGCGGCGGTCAAGTCCGGGACCAATTTCGCTCGTTACTGCAACCCGGACCTGGACAAACTGATCAGCGCCGGCAAGACCACCAGCGAACAGGGCGTGCGCACCAAGCTCTACGAACAGGCCCAGGCGCAGATCCAGCAGCAGGCCCTCTGGCTGCCCCTGGCACACCCGACGGCATTTGCGCTGACCCGCAAGGATGTGCAGGGTTATACGGTCAGCCCGTTTGGGCGGCAGGATTACTCCAAGGTCAACCTCAAGTAACCCGGCCTAGCCCCAGTCCCCTTGTGGGAGCGAGCCTGCTCGCGAAATCGGTTTGTCAGCCAACTTTGAGTCAACTGACACACCGCATTCGCGAGCAGGCTCGCTCCCACAAATGCTCCATATTGTCAGCCCCTGCCTACATCCACCCACACTCCGCCATCGACAACGGCTCCCCATCGCCGACGATAAAATGGTCGAGCACCCGCACATCGATCAGCTCCAGCGCGTCCTGGAGCCGCTCGGTGAGCATTCGGTCGGCCTGGCTGGGCTCGGTGCTGCCGGAGGGGTGGTTGTGGCACAGGATCACGGCAGCGGCGTTGTGGGCCAGGGCGCGCTTGACCACTTGCCGGGGGTGGACACTGGTGCAAGCGATGGAGCCACGAAAAAGCGCTTCGAACGCCAGCACCTGATGTCGTGAGTTGAGAAACAGGCAACCAAAAACCTCGTGAGGTTCGTGGCGCAGCATTGACTTGAGATAGTCACGAACGGCCTGCGGGTCTTCCAGCATCGACTTCTGTCGAGTCCGCGCCGCCAGATGTCGCCGGCCCATTTCGAGCACCGCACGCAATTGAGCGAATTTCGCCGGCCCCAGTCCCAGGTGGCTGCTGAACGTGAGCTGATCAGCCTCAAGCAGCGCCCGCAGGCAGCCAAATTGGGACAGCAGATGTCGAGCCAGATCCACCGCGCTTTTACCCGACACACCCGTGCGTAAAAATATCGCCAGCAGCTCGGCGTCTGAAAGACTCTCCGCCCCCGACACCAACAATCTCTCCCGTGGCCGCTCGGCCACCGGCCAGTCCCGAATACTCATGGCATCTCCCTGATAATGGGCGCCGCTGTTCCGTAGCGGACGCTGTGATATCTTAGCCCATCTTTTTTGCAGGCGATTTGCACCCAGGCAGGCTGCTGCCGAGGGTTCGCCCTGCACTGACCATTAAAATCGAAAGGCAGGCCTATGCAGCGGCTGTATCGGAAACGCATCGTTCTGGGCGTCGGCGGCGGCATTGCCGCCTACAAGAGCGCCGAGCTGGTTCGCAGGCTTATCGACCAGGGCGCCGAAGTACGGGTCGTCATGACCCGCGGCGGCAGTGAGTTCATCACCCCGCTGACCATGCAGGCCTTGTCCGGGCACCCGGTCCACCTGGATCTGCTCGACCCGGCGGCAGAGGCCGCCATGGGTCATATCGAGCTGGCCAAATGGGCTGACCTGGTGCTGATTGCCCCGGCCACGGCCGACCTGATCGCCCGCCTGGCCCAGGGCATCGCCAACGACCTGCTGACCACCCTCGTACTCGCTACCGACGCCGTAGTCGCCGTGGCGCCGGCCATGAACCAGGCCATGTGGCGCGACCCCGCCACCCAGGCCAACCTGCAACTGCTCGAAAGCCGCGATCTGAAAGTCTTTGGTCCAGCCTCTGGCAGCCAGGCCTGCGGCGATGTCGGCATGGGCCGCATGCTCGAAGCCAACGACCTGGTTCAGTGCGCCGCCGACTGCTTCCAGCGCCAGGCGCTGACCGGCAAGCATGTGCTGATTACCGCCGGCCCGACCCAGGAAAACATCGACCCGGTGCGTTACATCACCAACCACAGCTCGGGAAAAATGGGCTTCGCCCTGGCCGAAGCCGCCGTCGAAGCGGGCGCGCGGGTGACGCTGATCACCGGGCCGGTGCACCTGCCGACCCCGGATCGAGTGACCCGCATCGACGTCGTCAGCGCCCGGGACATGCTTGCGGCCTGTGAGGCCTCGATCCCGTGCGACCTGTTCATCGCCTCGGCGGCGGTGGCGGACTACCGCCCCGAAGTCGTTGCCCCGCAAAAATTGAAGAAAGACCCTACGAGCGGCGACGGCCTGCTCCTGCAAATGGTACGTAACCCGGACATCCTGGCCACCATCGCCACCCGTCCCGACCGTCCATTCAGCGTCGGTTTTGCCGCCGAAACCGAACACCTCCTCGATTACGCCGCGCGCAAGCTCAAGGACAAGAATCTGGACCTGATCGTCGCCAACGACGTCGCCAACCCGAGCATCGGCTTCAACAGCGAAGAGAACGCCTGCAGCGTGATCGACCGCCAGTTGCACGCCACGCTTTTCGCCCAGACCAGCAAGGGCAAGATTGCCCGCCAACTGATCACTTTCATCGCCGAACGGCTGAACCAGGTTTAATTTCAATGCACGCTCTACAAGCCAAGATCCTCGACCCTCGCATCGGCAGTGAATTCCCGCTGCCGCAGTACGCCACGCCGGGCTCAGCCGGCCTCGATCTGCGGGCGATGCTCAAGCAGGACACGATCCTGGAACCGGGCCAGACCCTGCTGATTCCCACCGGCCTGTCGGTCTACATCGGCGATCCGGGCCTGGCCGCGCTGATTCTGCCACGCTCGGGCCTTGGCCATAAGCACGGCATCGTGCTGGGCAACCTGGTGGGCCTGATCGACTCCGATTACCAGGGCGAACTGATGGTGTCCTGCTGGAATCGCGGCCAGACCGCTTTCAACATCGTCGTGGGCGAACGCATTGCCCAGCTGGTGCTGGTGCCGGTGGTCCAGGCCCATTTCGAATTGGTCGAGGAATTCGACGAGAGCCAGCGCGGCGCCGGCGGTTTCGGTCACTCCGGTAGCCACTGATCCGGCTGCTCGGGCCGGGCAGCAGGCCCGGCCGCTTTATTAAGCTTCTGTTTCAGGACGAAAAATGCGTAACGGCTCGAGGCGACGTTTCCCATCCGGAATCAACGTTTTAGACCGTTCGCGCTGGGGTAACGCTGTCTCATGGCACTTTCCCACCGCGAACTCTCTGTCAAAAACGCCGTCATACCCTTCAGCTTGAGCCTGCCGACGCCCGTCGTCGGCCTGTCCAGTCACTTTCCTGATAGAGCGCCCCGCCCATGAACACCCCAGCCGCAATCGCCCCGATCTTCCCTGACAGCATCTTCCGCGCCTACGACATCCGTGGCGTCGTGCCGGAAACCCTGACGGCTGAAACCGCCTACTGGATCGGCCGCGCCATCGGCTCCCAGAGCCTGGCCCAGGGCGAACCGAACGTGAATGTTGGCCGCGACGGTCGCTTGTCCGGCCCGGAGCTGGTCGAGCAGTTGATCAAAGGCGTTGCCGACAGCGGTTGCCACGTCAGCGACGTCGGCCTGGTGCCGACCCCGGCGCTTTATTACGCCGCCAATGTCCTGGCCGGCAAATCCGGCGTGATGCTCACCGGCAGCCACAACCCGTCGAACTACAACGGCTTCAAGATCGTCATCGCCGGCGACACCCTCGCCAACGAGCAGATCCAGGCCCTGCACACCCGTCTCAAGACCAATGACCTGAGCAGCGGCCAGGGCAGCGTGACCAAGGTCGACATCCTCCCGCGCTACAACGACGAAATCGTCAAGGACGTGAAACTGGCCCGCCGCCTGAAAGTAGTAGTCGATTGCGGCAACGGCGCGGCCGGCGTCATCGCCCCGCAACTGATCGAAGCGCTGAACTGCGAAGTCATCCCGTTGTTCTGCGACGTCGACGGCAATTTCCCAAATCACCACCCGGATCCGGGCAAGCTGGAAAATCTTCAGGACCTGATCGCCAAGGTCAAGGAAACCAACGCCGACCTGGGCCTGGCCTTCGACGGCGACGGTGACCGCGTGGGTGTGGTGACCAATACCGGCAGCGTGGTGTTTCCGGACCGCCTGCTGATGCTGTTCGCCAAGGACGTGGTGGCACGCAACCCCGACGCCGAGATCATCTTCGACGTGAAGTGCACCCGTCGCCTGGTGCCGCTGATCAAGGAATATGGCGGTCGTCCGCTCATGTGGAAAACCGGCCACTCGCTGATCAAGAAAAAAATGAAACAGAGCGGCGCCCTGCTGGCCGGCGAAATGAGCGGCCATATCTTCTTCAAGGAGCGCTGGTTCGGTTTTGATGACGGCATCTACAGCGCGGCACGCCTGCTGGAAATCCTCAGCAAGGAGAAATCCACCGCCGAAGAGCTGTTCGCGACCTTCCCGAACGATATTTCTACGCCGGAAATCAATATCCATGTGACCGAAGAGAGCAAATTCAGCATCATTGATGCACTGCACGACGCCCAGTGGGGCGAAGGCGCCGAACTGACCACCATCGATGGTGTGCGGGTCGACTACCCACAAGGCTGGGGCCTGGTTCGCGCCTCCAACACCACACCGGTGCTGGTGCTGCGTTTCGAGGCCGACAACGAGGCGGAACTGCAACGCATCAAGGATGTGTTCCACGCCCAACTCAAACGTGTTGCACCTGATCTCCAACTACCGTTCTGATTTGAATCACCACCGGAGCCCTGAATGACCCTCGAACGCGAAGCCGCCGCCAACACCGCCAAGGTCCTGTCCGAAGCGTTGCCTTATATCCGACGCTACGTCGGCAAGACCCTGGTGATCAAGTACGGCGGCAACGCAATGGAAAGCGAGGAGCTCAAGACCGGCTTCGCCCGCGACATCGTGCTGATGAAGGCGGTGGGCATCAACCCGGTGGTGGTTCACGGCGGTGGTCCGCAAATCGGCGACCTGCTCAAGCGCCTGTCGATCGAAAGCCACTTCATCGACGGTATGCGCGTGACCGATGCGCAGACCATGGATGTGGTGGAGATGGTCCTCGGCGGCCAGGTGAACAAGGACATCGTCAATCTGATCAACCGCCACGGCGGCAGCGCCATCGGCCTGACCGGCAAGGACGCCGAACTGATCCGGGCGAAGAAACTCACCGTAACCCGCCAGACGCCGGAGATGACTCAGCCGGAAATCATCGACATCGGCCAGGTCGGCGAAGTGGTCGGCATCAACACCGATCTGCTGAACCTGCTGGTCAAGGGCGACTTCATTCCGGTCATCGCGCCGATCGGCGTGGGCGCCAATGGCGAGTCGTACAACATCAACGCCGACCTGGTGGCCGGCAAGGTTGCCGAAGCGCTGAAAGCCGAGAAGTTGATGCTGCTGACCAACATCGCCGGTCTGATGGACAAGACCGGCAAGGTCCTGACCGGGTTGTCGACCCAGCAAGTCGACGATTTGATCGCCGATGGCACCATCTACGGCGGCATGCTGCCGAAGATCCGTTGCGCGCTGGAAGCGGTCCAGGGCGGTGTTGGCAGTTCGCTGATCATCGACGGCCGCGTGCCGAATGCGATCCTCCTGGAGATCTTCACCGATACCGGTGTGGGTACGCTGATCAGCAATCGCAAGCGTCATTAAGCGACACCTGTAAAAAAAGACCCCGCTCAACCTGGTTGAGCGGGGTCTTTTTCATCACTTCTTCAGAAGATGCTTATGTGGCGAGGGAGCTTGCTCCCGCTCGGTTGCGTAGCGACCGTAAAGTATTGGGGCCGCTGCGCAGCCCAGCGGGAGCAAGCTCCCTCGCCACAAGATCAAAACCAGCGGGGCTTTTTAGACGCCGAACTGGGCGCGATAGGCCTCAACCGCCGGCAAATGCTGCTTGAGCTGCGGATCATCGGCCAAAAACTCCAGCACCTGGTTCAGCGACACAATGCTGATCACCGGGATACCGAAGTCGCGCTCCACTTCCTGGATCGCCGACAGCTCACCGTTACCGCGCTCCTGGCGGTTCAGGGCGATCAGCACGCCGGCAGCCTTGGCGCCTTCCTGGGAAGCGATGATCTGCATCACCTCGCGAATGGCGGTACCGGCGGTGATGACGTCATCGATGATCAGCACTTCGCCGGTCAACGGCGCGCCGACCAGGCTTCCGCCTTCACCGTGAGCCTTGGCTTCCTTGCGGTTGAAGCACCAGGGCAGGTCACGGTCATGGTGCTCGGCCAGGGCGACGGCGGTAGTGGCGGCCAATGGGATGCCCTTGTAGGCCGGGCCGAACAGCACGTCGAACGGAATGCCGCTTTCAACGATGGCGGCGGCATAGAACCGGCCCAACTGCGCCAGGGCGGTTCCGCTGTTGAACAGGCCGGCGTTGAAGAAGTACGGGCTGGTGCGCCCGGACTTGAGGGTGAATTCACCGAAGCGCAAAACGCCGCGATCGATGGCAAAGCGAATGAAATCGCGCTGATACGCCTGCATGAAAAAAGCCTCAAATACCGCGGATTTAGCTAAATAGGTAGACGGCGTGTATCATACACGCACGTGATTTTTGGGGCCATTTATGCGGATCATCAGTGTGAACGTCAATGGTATTCAGGCTGCAGTGGAGCGTGGTTTGCTCAGTTGGCTGCAAGCACAGAATGCCGACGTCATCTGCCTGCAGGACACCCGCGCCTCCGCCTTTGAACTGGACGATGCAGCCTTCCAACTGGACGGTTACTTCCTTTACGCCTGCGATGCCGAAGTCCCCGCCCAGGGTGGCGTGGCTTTGTACTCGCGGCTGCAACCGAAGGCTGTCATCAACGGTCTCGGTTTCGAGACGGCGGACCGCTACGGGCGCTACCTGCAAGCCGATTTCGACAAGGTCAGCATCGCGACCTTGCTGCTCCCTTCGGGGCAGAACGGCGATGAAGATTTGAATCAGAAATTCAAGTTGATGGACGACTTCGCCCGTTACCTTGATAAACAGCGGCGCAAACGTCGCGAGTACATTTATTGTGGCTCGCTGTACGTGGCGCAACAGAAGCTGGATATCAAGAACTGGCGCGACAGCCAGCAGTCGCCTGGCTTCCTGGCGCCGGAACGGGCCTGGATGGACGAGATCATCGGCAACATGGGTTATGTCGACGCCCTGCGCGAAGTCAGCCGCGAAGGCGACCAGTACAGCTGGTGGCCGGATAACGAGCAGGCCGAGATGCTCAACCTCGGCTGGCGCTTCGACTACCAGTTGCTGACGCCCGGGCTGCGCCGCTTCGTCCGCAGCGCCCGCCTGCCACGCCAGCCGCGGTTCTCGCAGCACGCGCCGCTGATCGTGGACTACGACTGGACGCTGACCATCTAGGTCCTTTTCGTACCCATAAAAAACCGACAGCAATGTCGGTTTTTTTATGGGTACGAAAACAACTGTGGGAGCGAGCCTGCTCGCGATAGCGGTGGGTCAGCCGACATAAATGCGGACTGATAGATCGCCATCGCGAGCAGGCTCGCTCCCACAGGGGATATATGTGCTGCTCGTTACTTGACCAGCCGCCAGGTAAACGGATACCGATACGGCTGCCCTTCATTGGCCTTCACCCCAGCAATGATGGTCAGCACCAGCGCACCGATCGCCACCAGGCCAAACAGGAAGAAACCAATCACCACGATCATCAGCAGCAAGCTGATCGCCGCGGCGATCGCCACAGTGATCTGGAAGTTCAGCGCTTCCTTGCCCTGGGCATCGATGAACGGGTCGGATTCACGCTTGAGCTGCCAGATGACCAGCGGCCCGATCAGCGAACCGAACGGAATGAAAATGCCCAATAGTGCAGACAGGTGACAAAACATTGCCCACTGCCGCGCTTCTCTGCTCGGCTGGGGCAACAGGACTTGCTCATCACTCATGACACTCTCCTTGTCTGAAGCGCAAAAAAATCAGTCGGCCAACGCGGCCTTTTGCAATTCGAAGATTTCGCCCATGCCTTTCTTCGCCAGCTCCAGCATAGCGGTCAATTCTTCCGGCTGGAACGGCGCGCCCTCGGCGGTGCCCTGGACTTCGATGAAGCCGCCGGCACTGGTCATGACCACGTTCAGGTCGGTCTCGGCAGCGGAGTCTTCCAGGTAATCCAGGTCCAGCACCGGCTCGCCCTGGTACATGCCCACCGACACCGCGGCGATCATTTGCTTGAGCGGATCGCCGCCCTTGAGGCCGCCACGCTTCTTGATCACTTTCAAGGCATCGGCCAGCGCAACCATGGCACCGGTGATGGAGGCGGTGCGGGTGCCGCCATCAGCCTGGATCACGTCGCAATCGACATACAGCGTCACATCGCCGAGCTTGGACATGTCCAGCGCGGCGCGCAGCGAGCGACCGATCAGACGCTGGATTTCCAGGGTCCGTCCGCCCTGCTTGCCACGACTGGCCTCGCGCTGGTTCCGCTCGCCGGTAGCCCGCGGCAGCATGCCGTATTCGGCAGTCAACCAACCCTGGCCCTGGCCCTTGAGGAAACGAGGCACGCCGTTTTCGACGCTGACGGTGCAGATGACCTTGGTATCACCGAACTCCACCAGTACAGATCCCTCGGCGTGTTTGGTGTAGTTGCGGGTAATGCGGATCGAGCGAAGCTGATCGGCAGCGCGACCACTTGGACGTTTCATAGGGAACACCTGTACAGAGGACGGAAAACTGCCGGCATTATAGAGCCGCAGACCGCGAGAGGGCAGTTTAAAAAAGCCGACGCGACCGGCGAGCGCGCCGAAAGCCCCGCCCGACGGGCTGCAGCGCTTTGTAACCGGAGCTGTTTGGGCGCTTGCGTCCCACTGCGCTACAATCCTGCGCCTTTGCTGCCCTTCGGCATCCACCCACAGATCCCAGGCCCCACAATGAACGGTTGTGGCCAGCCTGCATTGCGAGGAACCCCCATGGTGCACAGCATGACCGCCTTCGCCCGCGTCGAAAAGGCCGGCGCCCAAGGCACGCTGAGCTGGGAGCTGCGCTCGGTCAACAGCCGTTACCTGGAGCCGCACCTGCGCTTGCCCGAGTCCTTCCGCGACCTAGAAGGCGGCGTGCGTGAAGCGCTGCGCCAGGGCCTGTCCCGGGGCAAACTGGAATGCACCCTGCGGTTTACCGAAGAGAGCAGCGGCAAAACCTTGCAAGTGGACCGCGAGCGCGCCGCGCAATTGGTCGCCGCCGCCGAAACCGTCGCCAGCCTGATCAACAATCCCGCCGCCCTGAACCCACTGGAAGTCCTGGCCTGGCCGGGCGTGTTGGTGGGTGACGCGAGCGACCCGCAGGCGCTGAACGCCGAGGCCCTGGCGTTGTTCAATCAAGGGCTGAACGAGCTCAAGGCCGGCCGCGAGCGCGAAGGCGCGGAACTGGCCCGACTGATCAACGAGCGCCTGACCTCCATTGAAGAGGACGTCGCCACCCTGCGCGAACTCGTTCCGCAGATGCTCGCCACCCAGCGCCAGAAAGTCCTCGACCGCTTCGCCGACATGAAGGCGGAGCTGGACCCGCAGCGCCTGGAACAGGAAATGGTCATGCTCGCCCAGAAGAGCGACGTGGCCGAAGAACTGGATCGCCTGAGCACCCACATCATTGAAGTCCGCCGGGTGCTCAAGTCCGGTGGCGCGGCCGGCCGCCGCCTCGACTTCCTGATGCAGGAGCTCAACCGCGAAGCCAATACACTGGGCTCCAAAGCCTTCGACCCGCGCAGCACCCAGGCGGCGGTCAACCTCAAGGTGTTGATCGAACAAATGCGCGAACAAGTGCAGAACATTGAGTAAGGCTAACCCGACATGACCCACAGCACTGGCACCCTCTACATCATTTCCGCGCCCTCCGGCGCCGGCAAGACCAGCCTGGTCAAGGCGTTGATCGACGCCGAGCCGCAAATTCGCGTCTCGGTCTCCCACACCACCCGCGCCATGCGTCCTGGTGAAGTGAACGGCGTGAATTATCACTTCGTCGACCGCGAAGAGTTCGTGCGGATGGCCGAACACGGGGACTTCCTGGAGCGCGCCGAAGTCTTTGGCAATCTCTACGGCACCTCGCAAAGCGTCCTCCAGCAGACCCTGGACGAAGGCCATGACCTGATCCTGGAAATCGACTGGCAAGGCGCCGAGCAGGTGCGCAAGTTGATGCCCCAGGCCCGCTCGATCTTCATCCTGCCGCCGAGCCAGCAGGCCTTGCGCCAGCGCCTGACCAACCGTGGCCAGGACAGCGACGAGATCATCGAAGGGCGGATGCGGGAAGCGGTCAGCGAAATGAGTCACTACGTTGACTACGATTACCTGATCATCAACGACGATTTCTCCCACGCGCTGGACGACCTGAAGGCAATTTTCCGCGCCAGCCAGCTCCAGCAGAAACGCCAGCAGCAACGTTTCGGTAAATTACTGGCCGAACTGCTGGGCTGAACAGCCCTTCCCAAAACCGCTGCGACGGCTTTACATTGGTAGTCGCAGCGCGCCGAGGGGTTTGCTCAAAAAATCAGCGCTTCCCTAAACGCTGGTGTTTTTTTAAACTGTCGAGTCCGCTCGCCCAACCGGGCAGCGCGCATATTGCATTCGCTCCGAGGAATACCATGGCCCGCGTAACCGTTGAAGACTGCCTAGAACACGTGGAAAACCGCTTTGAGCTGGTCATGCTCTCTACCAAGCGTGCCCGTCAACTGGCCACCGGTGGCAAAGAGCCGTTGGTCCAGTGGGAAAACGACAAGCCTACCGTGGTAGCGCTGCGTGAAATCGCCGAAGGCCTGATGAGCTACGAGTTCATCGCCAACGCTGAAATCGTTGAAGACGAACCGCTGTTCGCAGCGTTCGAGGACGAGTCCAACGAGGCGGTCTAAGCCTATGCCTGGTCGACGTAGCAAGGCGCGGGGTCACAGCAGACGGCAGGAGTCATCATCATGCCGAGCATAGACGCCCTCGCCGATCGCTTATCGGCCTACCTCGGCACGGACCAGGTCAACCTGGTCCGCCGAGCCTATTTCTACGCCGAACAAGCCCACGACGGCCAGCGCCGCCGCAGCGGCGAGGCGTACGTCACGCACCCGCTTGCGGTGGCGAATATTCTTGCCGACATGCACATGGACCATCAGAGCCTGATGGCGGCGATGCTGCATGACGTGATCGAAGACACCGGCATTGCCAAGGAAGCGCTGCAAGCGCAGTTCGGCGAAACCGTGGCCGAGCTGGTCGACGGGGTCAGCAAGCTGACCCAAATGAACTTCGAGACCAAGGCCGAGGCCCAGGCCGAGAACTTCCAGAAAATGGCCATGGCCATGGCGCGCGACATCCGGGTGATCCTCGTCAAGCTCGCCGACCGCTTGCACAATATGCGCACCCTGGAAGTGCTGTCCGGCGAAAAACGCCGGCGCATCGCCAAGGAAACCCTGGAAATCTATGCACCCATCGCCAACCGGCTGGGTATGCACGCGATCCGCATCGAGTTCGAGGACCTGGGCTTCAAGGCCATGCACCCGATGCGTTCGGCGCGGATCAACCAGGCCGTCAAGCGCGCCCGGGGCAATCGCAAGGAAATCGTCAACAAGATCGAAGAGTCGCTGAGCCACTGCCTCGCAATCGACGGCATCGAAGGCGAAGTCAGCGGGCGGCAGAAACACCTCTACGGCATCTACAAGAAAATGCGCGGCAAGCGCCGAGCCTTCAACGAGATCATGGACGTCTACGCGTTCCGGATCATCGTCGACAAGGTCGATACCTGCTACCGCGTGCTCGGTGCTGTGCATAATCTGTACAAACCATTGCCGGGGCGCTTCAAGGACTACATCGCGATCCCCAAGGCCAACGGCTACCAGTCGCTGCATACCACGCTGTTCGGCATGCATGGCGTACCGATCGAAATCCAGATCCGCACCCGTGAAATGGAAGAGATGGCCAACAACGGCATCGCCGCCCACTGGCTGTACAAATCCAGCGGCGATGAACAGCCCAAGAGCACTCACGCCCGCGCCCGCCAATGGGTCAAGGGTGTGCTGGAAATGCAGCAGCGCGCCGGCAACTCCCTGGAATTCATCGAGAGCGTCAAGATCGACCTGTTCCCGGACGAGGTCTACGTCTTCACGCCCAAGGGCCGGATCATGGAGCTGCCCAAAGGCTCCACCGCGGTGGATTTCGCCTACGCCGTGCACACCGACGTCGGCAACAGCTGCATCGCCTGTCGCATCAATCGCCGCCTGGCCCCGTTGTCCGAACCGCTGCAAAGCGGCTCCACCGTGGAGATCGTCAGCGCCCCCGGTGCGCGGCCGAACCCGGCGTGGCTCAATTTCGTGGTCACCGGCAAGGCCCGCACGCACATCCGTCACGCGCTCAAGCTGCAACGTCGCTCCGAATCCATCAGCCTTGGCGAACGCCTGCTGAACAAAGTGCTGAACGGTTTCGACAGCTCGCTGGACAAGATCCCGGCCGAGCGTGTGCAGGTCATGCTCAACGAGTACCGCCTCGAATTGATCGAAGACCTGCTCGAAGACATCGGCCTGGGCAACCGCATGGCCTATGTCGTCGCCCGCCGCCTGCTCGGCGAAGGCGAACAGCTGCCAAGCCCCGAAGGTCCGCTGGCGATTCGCGGTACCGAGGGCCTGGTGCTCAGCTACGCCAAGTGCTGCACGCCGATACCGGGCGACCCGATTGTCGGCCACCTGTCGGCCGGCAAGGGGATGGTGGTGCACCTGGACAACTGCCGCAACATCAGCGAAATCCGCCACAACCCGGAAAAATGCATCCAACTTTCGTGGGCCAAGGATGTCACCGGCGAATTCAACGTCGAGCTGCGTGTCGAACTCGAACACCAGCGCGGCCTGATCGCCTTGCTGGCGAGCAGCGTCAACGCCGCCGACGGCAACATCGAGAAAATCAGCATGGACGAACGCGACGGCCGCATCAGCGTCGTCCAACTGGTGGTCAGCGTGCACGACCGTGTGCACCTGGCCCGCGTGATCAAGAAACTGCGCGCCCTGACCGGGGTCATTCGCATCACCCGCATGCGCGCATAGCGCTTTATAGCCGCCCTCATTACAAGGAGTCATGAATGACCAAGACCGTTATTTCCAGCGACAAGGCCCCGGCCGCCATCGGTACTTATTCCCAGGCGATCAAGGCGGGCAACACGGTGTACATGTCGGGCCAGATCCCGCTGGACCCGAAAACCATGGAGCTGGTCGAGGGCTTCGAAGCCCAGACCGTGCAGGTCTTCGAGAACCTGAAGGCCGTGGCCGAAGCTGCCGGCGGTTCGTTCAAGGACATCGTCAAGCTCAACATCTTCCTCACCGACCTGAGCCACTTCGCCAAGGTCAACGAGATCATGGGCAAGTATTTCGACCAGCCTTACCCTGCCCGCGCCGCCATTGGCGTGGCCGCCCTGCCGAAGGGTGCCCAGGTCGAGATGGACGCCATCCTGGTCATCGAGTAATAAACCCGGCGCAGCTTCCTCCGCTGCGCCGTTTTCGTTCTGAAAGGATTCCTCCATGCGCAACGCGCTTGCTTTCTCGCTGCTCGCCCTGATTCTCGGCGGTTGCGCCAGCGACCCTGCCGACCGTGACATCAGCGGCACCTGGATCAACCAGGCCGCCATTGACGCTGCCGCCAAGGGCGGCCCTTTGCGCGAAGCGCTGCAAGGCTACGGCCCGAACCTGGAATGGGACGTCAACACCCGGGCCGGTCAGGCGCGCTACACCAACGGTTTTGAAAACGTCGAAGGCAAGCTGCTCGGCGAAGAAGACGGTGCCTGGAAAGTCGATTTTTATGGCAGCTCGGCCAGCGAACTGAAGCGCGACGGCGACCAACTGAGCCAGGCTGCCACCGAAAACGAACCGCAGCAGGTATTCGAGCGCGCCAAGGTGCAGGTCCCGGACGGCGCGCCCATCGGCGCCAGCTTCGAGCGGGCACTGTATGGCGCCTACCTGGGCGGCACCTGGAACATCGCCGAAGGCCCCGGCCAAGGCGCCACGGTGCAATTCCAGCCCGACGGCCAGGTCAGCGGCCTGCCGGGCGCTGATCGCTACGCCTTGTGCCTGGCCGGCGACTGCGCCTCGATGAGCGGCGGCAACGACAACATCTGGCTGCAGCAGAACGGCCAGGGCAACACCTGGATCTTCGCGCGTAATGGCAAGAAGCTGGAAATCTTCCAGACCGTGAATGCGGCGCTGGCCGATGAAATGCCTTCGTTCACGCCGGGTGACCGGCGCTGGGTACTGGAGAAACAGTAACTCAGTGTGCCATCCCTGTGGGAGCGAGCTTGCTCGCGATGAGGCCATAACGCTCGACATCGAGTTGACTGTTACGCCGCTATCGCGAGCAAGCTCGCTCCCACAGTTGCTTTTGCGGCGACAGGAAAGTCAGCAGCGCCGTTCCAGAATCGCCGCATACCCCTCGCGATAACTCGGATAACGGGGCACCCAGCCCAACGCCTTCGCCCGGGCATTGCTGCAACGCTTGCTACCCGTGCGACGCACGCTGGCGTCATCGGCCCACTCGGTCACGCCCAGATATTCGCGTAGCCAACCCACCACTTCGGCCAACGGCGCAGGTGCATCGTCGACACCGATGTAGAAATCCTCCAGCTGTCCGCCCTGCCGATCCTTTTCCAACAGAAACGCCAGCAATCCAGCAGCATCGTCCGCATGAATCCGGTTGCCATAGAGCGGCGGCTCCGTCGCCACGCGATAACCCCGACGCACTTGCGTGAGCAGCCATTCGCGGCCCGGGCCATAAATGCCCGTCAGGCGAAGGACACTTGCGCGAATACCGCTCTTTAGTGCTACCTGCTCGGCCTCAAGCATCAGGCGTCCGGAATAGCCGGTAGCGACAGTCTCGGAGGTCTCATCGATCCATGCACCGTCCTGCTGGCCATACACGCTGCTGCTGGATACAAAAATCAGTCGATCGGGCACCTGTCCATAGTCACCCAACCAACTCAGCACGTTCTGCAGCCCCTGGACGTAAGCCTTCCGATAGCCATCCTCATCGTGGTCGGTGGCGGCGGCGCAATAAACCACATAATCGATAGCGCCCACCGGCCAAGTCATTGGGCAGTCTTCGTTGAACAGGTCGCCGGCAACGCCAGTCACACCCTCCGGCAACCGCGAGACATCACGGCGCAGCCCGTAAACATGCCAGCCAGCCGCCAGCAATTTCGTGGCCAGGCGACCGCCGACATCACCACAACCGGCAATCAAAACAGAAGGCGCGGGCATCAGGATCTCCTTTTGGAAAAGCCGCAGCCTAGCTGCCAGAGGGACCAGCGGCTAGCCATGCGACAAAAAAAGTAACTGTATTACTTTTGTTAACAAGAATTACTTGCAATAATGCTCGCCACTTTTGTTCTCGGCCTCACGAGGCCTGGAAGAACATCAACCTTCTTTTCCTCTCAGGTCCGGCCAGCATGACACGCTCTCTTTCTTCCGCTTCGCCAACCAACCAACCTCGCGCCTGGGGCGCCGTGGCAGCCTTGCTGCTCAGCCTGGTGCTGGCGCCGAGCGCCGCCTTCGCTGATGCACAGACGCCCGCCACGACACCGGCCACCGCGCCTGCTGCCGCACAGGCACCTGCCGACCCGGCCGCCCCTGTTGCGACGCCAGTGGCCACGGATCCGGCCCAGGCCGTCGAAGCCAGCGCAGCCGACGCGCCTCAAGTGCTTGAAGCCGACAACACCCTGGGCATGGCCCACGACCTGTCGCCCTGGGGCATGTACAAGAACGCCGACGTGGTCGTCAAAGCCGTGATGATCGGCCTGGCCATCGCCTCGATCATCACCTGGACCATCTGGATCGCCAAAGGCTTCGAGCTGCTGGGTGCCAAGCGCCGCTTGCGTGGCGAGATCGCCGCCCTGAAAAAAGCCGCCACCCTCAAGGAAGCCAGCACCACCGCCGGCAAGGAAGGCACCCTCGCCAACCTGCTGGTGCACGATGCGCTCGAAGAGATGCGCCTGTCGGCCAACAGCCGCGAGAAGGAAGGCATCAAGGAACGCGTGAGCTTCCGTCTCGAGCGCCTGGTCGCGGCCTGCGGTCGCAACATGAGTAGCGGCACCGGCGTACTCGCCACCATCGGTTCCACCGCGCCCTTCGTCGGCCTGTTCGGCACCGTGTGGGGGATCATGAACAGCTTCATCGGCATCGCCAAGACCCAGACCACCAACCTCGCCGTCGTTGCTCCCGGCATCGCCGAAGCTCTGCTGGCGACGGCTTTGGGCCTGGTCGCAGCGATCCCGGCCGTGGTCATCTATAACGTCTTCGCCCGCTCCATCGCCGGCTACAAGGCCCAGGTCTCCGACGCTTCGGCCGAAGTCCTGCTGCTGGTCAGTCGCGACCTCGACCACCTGCCGCCCGAGCGCAGCTCGCAACCGCACATGGTGAAAGTGGGGTAATCGGCCATGGGCCTGCATTTGAAAGAAGGCGCAGACGACGATCTGGCCGAGAACCACGAAATCAACGTCACGCCATTCATTGACGTGATGCTAGTGCTGTTGATCATCTTCATGGTGGCCGCCCCGCTCGCCACCGTGGACATCAAGGTAGACCTCCCCGCGTCGACGGCCAAGCCTTCGCCACGCCCGGAGAAACCGGTGTTCCTGAGCGTCAAGGCCGACCAGCGCCTGTTCCTCGGTGAAGAGGAAATCAAGGTCGACAGCCTCGGCGCGACCCTGGACGCCAGGACCCAGGGCAAGAAAGACACGACGATCTTCTTCCAGGCCGACAAAGGCGTGGACTACGGCGACCTGATGAGCGTGATGGACGCACTTCGTGGCGCCGGCTACCTGAAGGTCGGTCTGGTCGGACTCGAGACGGCGCCGAAGAAATGATCACGACGCGCCAAAAGCTGACGCGTTACAGCGGTAGCCTGGCCGTGGTGCTGGGCGTGCATGCGCTTGCCATCGCACTGGCGCTGAACTGGACGACGCGTGCGCCCATCGAATTGCCTCCCCAGGCGATGATGGTCGAACTGGCGCCGGTTCCAGCACCGCCACCGCCTGCGCCGCCAAAAGTCGTCACGCCGCCGCAACCGCCCGAGCCGGTCGAAGAGCTGCCGCTGCCTAAACTGGCCGAGGCGCCGAAGGCGGAAATCGCCGTGCCCAAACCGGTCAAGCCAAAGCCAAAACCACAGCCGCCCAAGCCAAAGCCGGTGGAGAAAAAGCCGGAGCCGCCGAAGGAAACGCCGTCGGAGCAAAAGCCCGCCGACACTCAGCCGACCCAGGCACCGACGGAGAAGTCCGCGCAACCGGCCCCTGGCCCATCGCCCGCGCAGATGGCCGCCAAGGCCAGTTGGCAAGGTACGTTGCTGGCGCACCTGGGCAAGTACAAGAAGTACCCGGCCAGCGCCCAGGCACGTGGCAAGGAAGGCATGAACCGCTTGCGGTTCGTGGTGGATGCCGAAGGCAACGTGGTGTCGTTCGAATTGGTGGGCAAGTCAGGCAACGCCGATCTGGACCGGGCCACCCTGGAAATGATCCGCCGCGCCCAACCGCTGCCCAAGCCACCGGCCGACCTGCTGAGCAACGGCACGGTCGAACTGACGGCACCGTTCCTGTACTCCATCGACAAGCGCCGGCGCTGACCCAAATACCCAATGGCAGGGTGAATCTTGTGGCGAGGGAGCTTGCTCCCGCTGGGCCGCGCAGCGGCCCCAAACCGGTGAATGCAATGCATCAGACTGATCACCTCCACCGAACCGGGGCCTGCTGCGCAGGCCAGCGGGAGCAAGCTCCCTCGCCACGATGAAACCAAGGCATCGAAAGATGCCTTTTTCATATCCGGCAACGACCACACAGGCATTCGCCAGTGTCGCACCGCGCCTCCAGTCTGATAACGTGCGTCTATCGATTGCAGCCGGTATGCTTGGCTTGCAACTTCACGGACGCTCGCCATGACCCTCACAGAATTACGCTACATCGTGACCCTCGCCCAAGAGCAGCACTTCGGCCATGCGGCCGAGCGTTGCCATGTCAGCCAACCGACGCTGTCGGTGGGCGTGAAAAAGCTTGAAGACGAACTCGGTGTGCTTATTTTCGAGCGCAGCAAAAGCGCGGTGCGCCTGACGCCGGTCGGTGAAGGCATCGTCGCCCAGGCGCAAAAAGTCCTGGAACAGGCCCAGGGCATTCGCGAACTGGCCCAGGCCGGCAAGAACCAGCTGACTGCCCCGCTGAAAGTCGGCGCGATCTACACCGTCGGCCCGTACCTGTTCCCGCACCTGATCCCGCAACTGCACCGGGTCGCCCCGCAGATGCCGTTGTACATCGAAGAAAACTTCACCCATGTGCTGCGCGACAAGCTGCGCAACGGTGAGCTGGACGCGATCATCATCGCCCTGCCGTTCAACGAAGCCGATGTCCTGACCCTGCCGCTCTACGACGAGCCGTTCTACGTCCTGATGCCGGCCCAACACCCGTGGACCCAGAAAAAAACCATCGACGCCGCCCTGCTCAATGACAAGAGCCTGCTGTTGCTTGGCGAAGGCCACTGCTTCCGCGACCAGGTGCTCGAAGCCTGCCCGACCCTGACCAAGGGCAGCGAAGGCGCCAAGCACACCACGGTGGAATCCAGCTCCCTGGAAACCATTCGCCACATGGTCGCCTCCGGCCTGGGCATTTCGATCCTGCCGCTGTCGGCGGTGGACAGCCATCATTACTCACCCGGCGTGATCGAAGTCCGTCCATTGACCGCGCCGGTGCCGTTCCGCACCGTTGCCATCGCCTGGCGCGCCAGCTTCCCGCGACCCAAGGCCATCGAGATCCTCGCCGATTCGATCCGCCTGTGTTCCGTGGCCAAGCCGCCCGCCGCCAAGTAAGCCGCTGCCATGACTGAGCTGTCGAAAGTGCCGGTCACGGCACTCAAGGGTGTCGGTGAAGCCATGGCCGAGAAACTCGCCAAGGTCGGCCTGGAAACCCTCCAGGACGTGCTATTCCACCTGCCGCTGCGTTACCAGGATCGCACCCGCGTGGTGCCCATCGGCCATTTGCGACCCGGGCAGGATGCGGTGGTGGAAGGCACGGTCAGCGGCGCCGACGTGGTCATGGGCCGGCGGCGCAGCCTGGTGGTGCGCCTGCAGGACGGCACGGGTGGGCTCAGCCTGCGCTTCTACCATTTCAGCAACGCGCAGAAGGAAGGCCTCAAGCGGGGCACCCGCGTGCGCTGCTACGGCGAGGCGCGGCCCGGCGCGTCCGGGCTGGAAATCTACCACCCGGAATACCGCGCGATTACCGGCGATGAACCGCCGCCAGTGGCTGAAACCCTGACGCCGGTCTATCCGCTCACCGAAGGCCTGACCCAGCAGCGCTTGCGCCAGCTCTGCCAGCAGACCCTGACGATGCTCGGCCCCACCAGCCTGCCGGACTGGCTGCCCAAGGAACTGGCGCGGGACTATCAATTGGCGCCGTTGGCCGACGCGATTCGTTATCTGCACCACCCGCCCGCCGATGCCGACGTCGAAGAACTCGCCCTTGGACATCACTGGGCCCAGCATCGCCTGGCGTTCGAAGAGCTACTGACCCATCAACTGTCCCAGCAACGCCTGCGCGAAAGCCTGCGCTCGCTGCGCGCCCCGGCCATGCCCAAGGCGACAAAACTGCCGGCCCGCTACCTGGCCAATCTCGGTTTCACCCCCACCGGGGCCCAGCAACGGGTCGGCAATGAAATTGCCTACGACCTGAGCCAGCCCGAGCCGATGCTGCGGTTGATCCAGGGCGACGTGGGTGCCGGCAAGACCGTGGTCGCCGCTCTTGCCGCGCTGCAAGCGCTGGAGGCGGGTTATCAGGTGGCGTTGATGGCGCCAACCGAAATTCTCGCCGAACAGCACTTCATCACGTTCCAGCGCTGGCTCGAACCACTGGGCATCGAAGTCGCCTGGCTGGCCGGCAAGCTCAAGGGCAAGAACCGCGTCGCCGCCCTGGCGCAGATCGCCGAGGGCGCGCCGATGGTGGTCGGCACCCACGCCCTGTTCCAGAACGAAGTGCAATTCAAGAACCTGGCCTTGGTAATTATCGACGAACAACACCGCTTCGGCGTCCAGCAGCGCCTGGCCCTGCGCCAGAAAGGCGTGGGCGGACGAATGTGCCCGCACCAGTTGATCATGACCGCCACACCGATTCCGCGGACCCTGGCGATGAGCGCCTACGCCGACCTCGACACCTCGATCCTCGACGAACTGCCCCCGGGCCGCACGCCGGTCAACACCGTGCTGGTCACCGACACCCGGCGGGTCGAAGTGATTGAGCGCGTGCGCAGCGCCTGCGCCGAAGGCCGGCAAGCCTATTGGGTGTGCACCTTGATCGAGGAATCGGAAGAGCTGACCTGCCAGGCGGCTGAAACCACCTTCGAGGACCTCACCGCCGCCCTTGGCGAACTGAAGGTCGGGCTGATCCACGGTCGCATGAAGCCTGCCGAGAAAGCCGCGGTCATGGCCGAATTCAAGGCCGGCGCCTTGCAATTGCTGGTTGCGACCACGGTGATCGAGGTCGGCGTCGACGTACCCAACGCCAGCCTGATGATCATCGAGAACCCCGAGCGCCTGGGCCTGGCGCAGTTGCACCAGTTGCGTGGCCGGGTCGGCCGGGGCAGCGCGGCCAGCCATTGCGTGTTGCTGTACCACCCGCCGCTGTCACAGATCGGCCGCCAGCGGCTGGGCATCATGCGTGAAACCAACGACGGTTTCGTCATCGCCGAAAAAGACCTCGAACTGCGCGGCCCGGGTGAAATGCTCGGCACGCGCCAGACCGGTCTGCTTCAATTCAAGGTAGCCGACCTGATGCGCGACGCCGACCTGCTCCCTGCGGTCCGCGACGCCGCCCAGGCGTTGCTGGAGCGCTGGCCGGACCACGTCAGCCCGCTGTTGGATCGCTGGCTGCGCCACGGGCAGCAATACGGCCAAGTGTGAGCACGCGCTCAGTTTTCTGGACGCGCCTGCCCGACAAGCTGGTTATACTGACCAACTTGTAGGAAAACGGATACAGACCATGACCGAAGCTGCCCTCGTCCCCGAAACCCCGCACGCTCCGTCTGTTATTCGGCAGTTGCTCGAGAAATTGGGCATCGCCTTTGACGAAGTCATCGAGCGACCGGGCTTGAACCCCGCTCGTAAAGTGCAGGCCGTGCTGCTGCACGACGCTGTCGGCGCGCTCATGGTCCTGTTTCCGCAAAATCAGTTGCTGGACCTTAACCGGCTGGCCGAGCTCACTGGTCGTAAGCTCACGGCAGTGCAGACCGAGCGCCTGGAACGCATGCTCGGCAAGCACAACCTGAGCCTGCTGCCCGGCCTGCCAGCGCTCACCAGCTCGCCGTGCCTGTATGAAGAAGGCCTGCTGCGCGAGCCGAAACTGCTGATCAACTCCGGCGAGCCAGGGCTGCTCCTGGAAGTCACCAGCGAAGCCTTCAAGACCATGCTCACCAAGGCCAGCGCCGCGACGTTCGGCGAGCCTTTGAGCAATATCACGCCAAACCTGGACCGCCCGGACGACGACCGCAAGGAAATCACCATGGCCGTGCAGGCCTTCACCGCGCGGCGTATCCAGCAACGCCTGGAAGAAACCATCGAGATTCCGCCGCTGGCCGAAACCGCGCAGAAGATCATCAAGTTGCGGGTCGATCCCGATGCGACCATCGATGACATCACCGGCGTGGTGGAAACCGACCCGGCCCTGGCCGCGCAAGTGGTGAGCTGGGCCGCGTCGCCGTACTACGCCTCGCCAGGCAAGATTCGCTCGGTGGAAGACGCCATTGTCCGGGTGCTGGGCTTCGACCTGGTGATCAACCTGGCATTGGGCCTGGCCCTGGGCAAGACCCTGAGCCTGCCCAAGGACCATCCGCAACACACCACGCCTTACTGGCAACAATCGATCTACACCGCAGCCGTCATCGAAGGCCTGACCCGCGCCATGCCGCGCGCCCAGCGCCCCGAAGGCGGCCTGACCTACCTGTCGGGGCTGCTGCACAACTTCGGCTATCTGTTGCTGGCCCACGTGTTCCCGCCGCATTTCTCACTGATCTGCCGGCACTTGGAGGTCAACCCGCACCTGTGCCACAGCTACGTGGAGCAGCACTTGCTGGGCATCAGTCGCGAGCAGATTGGCGCCTGGCTGATGCGCTACTGGGACATGCCCGACGAACTGGCCACCGCCCTGCGCTTCCAGCACGACCCGCACTACGACGGCGAATACGCCGCCTACCCGAACCTGGTGTGCCTGGCCGTGCGCCTGCTGCGCTCGCGCAGCATCGGCTCGGGCCCGGACGAGGACATCCCGGACTCGCTGCTCGAACGCGTGGGGCTGACCCGGGAAAAGGCCAACGACGTGGTGAGCAAAGTGCTCGAAGCCGAAGTGCTGCTGCGGGAACTGGCTTCGCAGTTCAGCCATTGATCAGCTGCTGGACAAGCTCACTGATGAGCCTCCGTGGCGAGGGAGCTTGCTCCCGCTCGGCTGCGCAAGTCGCGAAACCAGCCGACGCGATCCGCCTGAAGGATCGCGCCAGCCCATCTTGGGGCCGCTGCGCAGCCCAGCGGGAGCAAGCTCCCTCGCCACGGGTGTTAACCATGACCCCGGACCAAACAGGGATCTTGGTTAAACCTTCTTCGGTTTCCTCGGCTTCAAATACTTCATCAACCCCTGAAACCAAATCACCAGCGCCGGGTTGCCTTTGATCTGGATCGATTTGTCCTGGATCCCGGTCATGAATGCCAACTGCTTGTTCTTCGCCTGGAGCGTGGCGAAGCCATAGGCTGCATCCTTGAAGGCGATGGCGAAGGCCGGTGTCGGGTACACACCGGAGTGGCTGGTGATGCGCTGGTTCTTCACGGTGTAATGCCTGGCGACCTTGCCGTCCAGGGTTTGCAGCTGGAACACCAGCTCCCGGTCGGCCAACTGTTGCTGGAACGCCGGATTGTTACGACTGGCCTTGCCCATCAACAACCCGAGCATCCACAGCAGCAAACGAAATTTCATGGGCACAGCCTCGTGAGAAAATGAACGGCCGGCGCAGTTTAGCGATTCCGCACCAGAACGCCATCATCGAATCCGGTTTGCGGAAGATAGACCTGGAATCCTGCATGATGACTGCCAAGTCACGTTTACATTGATGCCGACTGAACGGACGCTTTCGCGAGCGGGCTCGCTCCCACAGGGATTTGGGGTTGATGCGGATCTTTCAGCTACACACAAAACAACTGTGGGAGCGAGCCTGCTCGCGAAAGCGGTGCCTCAGTCGACATCAATGCCAACTGAACGGACGCTATCGCGAGCAAGCGCGCTCCCACAGGTTTTACGCGATGATCACCCCCCTGAGGGAGTGACCAACCGTCATCAATCAATCAGACATTCGGGCAAGGCACCGGTGCCCAATCGCCCAGGTCCGGGTTTTTGCACATGCTGTTGACCTGGGTGGTGCCGGCGCTGGCGACCTGCTTGCCTTCATCCTGCTTGGCCTTGGCGGTCTGCAGGGTCTTCTCGGTGGCGACCGCTTCTTTCGGCACGGTTGGCAGCTCTTTCTTCTTCGCCGGCGTCACTTTCTTTTTATTCTTGGTGCTGGTCTGTGCCGCCACAACTTGCGTGGTATCAGCAGTGGCCACGGTCACCACGTCGGTACGCTGCACACCCACTTGCTGCAGGTCTTTTTCATAGGCCTGGGTGTAGTTGTTCAGGTCTTCGGCGGCTTTGCCGTTCACGGCGACGATCAGGTCGTTGGACTCTTTCAGGCCGGCAACGATTTCCGCCAGGCGCTTGCGGCCTTCGGTGTCGTTGACAGTCTTGGCCTTGCGGTCGGCGACCAGTTTGCTGAACGCGTTCTGGTAGCACTGTTGCGAAGCCTTGGCGTACGCGGTGCTGCGGTCGATGTCCGAAGCGCTTTTGCTGACATCGGCGGCGTAGGAGGCGATGCGCATGTTGTCATCGGCGATCTGCTTCTGGCGCTCGGTGTAGTAACCGGCAGCACCACCGGCCAGGGCGCCGCCCGCGGCACCGATGGCGGCATTGCGGCCACGGTCTTCCTTGTCAGCGGTCAGCGCGCCCAGCAAGGCACCGCCGACGGCGCCGACGGCTGCGCCGGTGACCACCGACTTGGTCATGTTGCCTTCAGTGGAGCGCAGGTGCTGCACCGGCTCGTAGCAGTTCGGGTAGTACTCGACCTTGGTGCTCGAAGCGACCTTGGAGGTCGGCGACGTGGCGCAGCCGGTCAGCACGGTGCTGAAGCCAACAGCGACCATCAGCAAATGACGCTTGGAAACCGAAGCAAAAGGTTTACGGGAGAAAAGCATAGTTGTGTTCTCGTTTAAGTTTTGACCAGCTCAGCACAGCCCTATCGCCGCCTGAGTCCCTTCCAAGCTCGCTGACAACGAACACTCAAGACCGCTGAGCGCTCGATGCGAGCAATTCCTTCAATATCGCCGCCGGGTCGGCTCGTTTCTGCTGACGATAATCCCCGACATGACGAACGAATAACGTTGCACGCGCCACCAGGCTCTTGCCCAGTACCGGTTTGCGCTCCAGCTCTTCCTTGATGCGCTGGAATTGCGCCTGGATCACGGCATCGGTGTAGCGCGTGCCGGTTGCCAGGTTGTCGATGTAGATCGCCACCGCGCCATCCAGCGCGCTGCGGCCGTTGTCGATGGCCGTGGCGAACAACGTGGCGCTGGCCTCGTCCTTGGCGTCCAGGGCCGCCTGCCGGCTGTTTTGCAGGTTGGTCAGGCGAATGTTGTAGTTGTTGATGGTCTCCGCCACCAGGGCCGAAGACTGGATCAGGTTGCCCGCCGCTTCCTCGCGCTGCTGGGCAATGAGCGAGACGTTGCGCTTGAGTTCTTCGTTGACCAATCCCAGCTCGGCTTGCAGGCGCGGGTCGGCGCTGGCGGCGATGATGCTGTCCAGGCGCTTGGTCGGGTCTTCGGCATCGTCGATGGCATCGGTGAGGGACGCGAGCCGGCCTTCCTTCTGCCATTGGGCGAACAATTCCTTGTAGCGCGAGCGCGGCGCCGACAACGCCCCGACGGCCACGCGAAAGCCGGTGGTTTCGTTGCTCTGTTCGGTGCCATCGGCGGCGAACAACGGGTACTCGCGGCGCATGCCGGTAAACAACGTGCCCTCGCCTTCCAGGTAGTTGCCACCCTTGACCACAAAACCGCCATAGGCGCCCTGACGGCGGCCGGCATGCACAAGCTGGAAGGATTCCTGGACCATCTCGGCGGCGTTGCCCACCACATCGAACAACCCGATCGGGTTCGGCAGCTTGGTGCCGATGGGCATCAGTCGCGCCGCCTGGCCGGTGCCGCCGGCGACCTGGTTGAACACCGCCCACTCGGCCAATGGCCCGTCGCTTTCGCTGCCTTCCAGGCGGCGGGGAAACAATCGTCCTTCCAGGTCCTGGCGGCTCACGGCATGTCCACCACGGGCGGCGAATTCCCATTCGACCTCGGTGGGCAGGCGCACGAAGCCCAGCCCACCGTCTTCAGCGGAGGTACCGCGGCCGCTGACCGGCAACAGGTCCTTGTGGTATTTCATCAGCCAGGCGCTGTATACCGCCGAGAAGCGCTCGGCCTCGAATTTCGACAGCTTCACCTTGGGCAAGCGCCCGGCCATGCCTTGGGGCAACTCGGCCAGCAACGCTTCGCAAGTCGGCGCCGGCTCGCCGCTGGCCAGCGACTGGGCCTGGGCCATGACCTGGGCGTACTGGCGGGCGGTAACCTCGTATTTGCCGATAAAGTACAACATCGGCTTGAGCGGCGTCTTGGCGTCAGTCTTGGGCATCAACGGCGTGATGGTCTTGTTCCAGTCCTTGGGCAAATCCTTGAGGGTGAACTGGCCGTTGATGAAATCGCGCCGGTAGCCGGAAATGAACGACTGTTGATAGCCCGCCTCGCCTTCACTGAACGGGTAGCCGAGGCTGATCTCGCGGTCGTCCAGGGTGCCCTGGGCGAGGATGTAGACGTAGCGGAACACCATCTGCCCCTCGCACGGCAGCGGCAGGCTGACGTCGTCGGGCAATGGCTTGGGGTTGTCCAGTTTATCCGTGCCTTCATCAGCCCAGACCAGACCGGCCAGGCTCAGCGCCACGGCGGCGCCCAATAACTTATACATCGCGAATTCCTTCACACGCCTGGATGCGCGCCACCCGCCAACCGCCACAGGCCGCCGCAACGGCACTGACGCCGAGCACGGCCACCAGGGCCAAGGTGTAATGACGCATCAGCAGATGGCTGGCGTATTCGCCGGGCATCTGCGCAAATAAATGATTCAGGCCCGACTGCGCCAGGCCATACAGGCCAGCACTCAGCAGGGCCGCAAACGTGGCGCTGTAGAGCGCCTGCAAGACCACGAACAACAACAGCGCCGCGGTGGACACACCCAACAGGCGCAACACCGACAGCTCCCGGCGCTTGCGCTCGACCGCCGCCAGGGCGCCGGCAAAAATCGCCGCGAACGCACCGGCCAGCGCCAACCCGGCGATGATCCAGAACACGATCGAGAGGTTGCGGCTCAACGATTGCACTTGTGCGATGGTCTGGGCCTGGGTCGACACCAGCAGGTTCTGTCCGGCGAAGTACTGACGCAGCGGCTCGACATCGCCGAGGCTGCGGGCATACAAACGAAACGCCGGATAAACCCGCTGCCCGGCCTCGCCCAGCGCATCGCCCGGCCAGCCGAACGCGGGCACGGCCCGGCCGTCACGGTAATCCTCCGCCGCCTCGAGCAATGCCAGTGGCGCGAACAGACCGTCCCGGGCGAAGGCCTCCAGCGGCAGCACCTGCAGCACCTGCACCCGTGTGCGCTGCGCCTCGCTACGACCGGCCACCTGCCGGCCGAAACTGGCCTGCAACCAATCGCCGGCCCTGGCGCCGAGTTTTTCCGCGGCGGTCTGGCTGAGCACCACTTGCTCCAGGCCTTGCGGCACCGGCAGTTGGCCGAACAGCGGATCGCCCATGGCCGTGGGAATCATTTCGACCGTGACCGCCGAAGCCTCATTGCTCAGGTCCGCCGTGGCCGCGATCTGCCGGGTGCGCGGCAAGGCGAAAGCCACGTCGTTGCGCTGCCCCAGTTGTTCGACGAATCCGGCGCTGAAACGGCCACCGCCCAAGGGGATAATTTCCCGGGTCGCGGGGTCACGTTCCAGGCGCTCGGTCAGACTGCTGACCAGACCGAACTTCAGGCCGAACAACACCAGCAACGGCGCCACCACGGCGACCAGCGCCAGCACCGAACAGGCCGACAGCCAGGCGTCGTTGCGATAATCCTGCCAGGCCAGGGAAGCCACCAGCGCGCCGCGCATCAGCAAGCCTCCCCAAGGGTGGCGGTGACGCCGCCGTCCGTGTCGCGACGGCAGCTGATACGCCGCACCTGCAAGCCGCTGGCGCGGGCCAGCGCCTCGTCATGGGTGGCAACGACGCAGCACACACCCTGCTCGCGGGCCTGGGTCACCAGCAAGTGCATGACGCGCTCGGCGTTCAACGGGTCCAGCGCGGCGGTCGGCTCATCGGCCAACAGCAGGCGCGGGCCATGGGCCAAAGCGCGGGCGCAACTGACCCGCTGGCGCTGACCCACGGACAGGTCCGTCGGTTTCTTGTCCAGTTGATCGGCGATGTCCAGTTGTTCAGCCAGGCGCGTCACGCTGCCGTCATCCTTCAAGCCCAGCAATTTGCGCGACAACGCGATGTTGCCGCGCACGTCCAGGAAACCCAGCAGGCCTCCGGTTTGCAGAACATAGCCCAGGTGACGGCTGCGCAGCTCGGCCAAGGTTTCCTGTTGCGACGCACGCCACAGTTTGGCGATGTCCAGCGGTGTATTGGCGGGCGTGAAATCGAATTGCCCGGCCTGATCCGGCGCCAGCACCAGGGCGAGCAAGTCCAGCAGGGTGCTCTTGCCGCAGCCGCTGGGGCCGACTACCGCCAGTTGTTCACCGCCACGCAGTTGCAGCCGTGGAATCACCAGGCTGTAGCGCTGGCCGCCGGTGCCCCGGGTTTTGTGCACGGCGTTCAGGTTCAGCATCACGGCAACGTCGACAACGGAACGCGGTACAAGGCATCGCCCGGCTCGGCATCGCCGAAACGCACCCAGTTGGCGAGATCGTTGTGGAAGGTTTCGTAGAGACGGATCTTCGACTCCAGCTCGTCGATGAAATCTTCCTGCTCGGCCACGCTCAAGGACAGCCACAGGTCCTGGGTCATGTTCAGCGATTTGCTGCGATACGGCAGCCCTTCCAGGTACTCGCCGAGGATCCCGCCGGTGGCGAGGTTGCCGCCCTTGCGCAGGGCCGACGGGTCGCGGCTCATGTAGGCGCTGGCACTGGCGATTTCCTGGAAGAAATCCTTGGGCGAACTTTGGGTCTTGCGGGCCGCGTCGACGATCAGCTTCAGCGATTGCTGTAGGTCGTTGAGCTGCAGCTTGGTCAGCATCACGCAGACCTGGAACGCCGGCAGCGCCGGGTTGGTCAGGTCGCGGTCGGCGGTCCAGGCGCTGACCAGTTGCGGCGCCTGGCTGGCGCTCTTGCGGCCGAGGAAATCCATGTGCATGGCGTAACCGACCGCCGCCGATTTGTCCGCCAGGCTTGGCGCGGCGCTGAGCAGCGGCACGCTTTGCGGCTTGTTGCTGCGCACCTGGTGCACGAGATCGGCGAACACCGAGCCGATCTCGTCGACCCGCTCGCCGAACTTGCGCACGTCGGCGCCCGGCACCGGGATGTACAGGTCGCCGATCTGCGGATTGGCGTCGGCCGTCAGGGTGCGGTACTGGGTCTGGGCGCCGGCGTGGGTTTTCTTGCCGGCGTCGCTGAGCAGGTGCAGGGCGTAGATCTTGATCTGCTTGCCCAACGCCGCCTGGCGCACTTCGGCCTCGTTCATTTGCGTCGCGGCAAACGGGTCGTTCTTGCGCAGGGCACCGGCATCGGTCACCAGCAGGATCAGGCGCCCGCCGTAACCGGACCAGTCCATGCCTTCCACGGCTTCCATGACCCCGGCAAACGCATCCTCGTTGAACGAATGGCTCGACACGGTAGACGCCTTGACCTGCCGCGCCATCTCCAGGAAGCGTTGCGGGTCGCGACCCTGCTCCAGCGTGATGAGAGTCTTGGCGGTGTACTCCAGGCCCGGGGTTTTCTTGATGCTGCTGCGGAAACCGACCATGCCGAAGCTGACACTGTCCAACTCGCCACGTTCGCCGATGCGGGTCTGCAACTGATGCACCACGTCGCGGACCTGATCGATATAGGGCTGCATGGACACGGTGGTGTCCACCACCAGCACCACGGCGGTACGGAACGCGTCGGCATTGGCGGTGGTGATCGGCGTGTTGGTCGCGGCCTTTTGCGTGTTGCCGGGGTCGATGGAGGCGACGTTCAGCAACTGCACCGGCTGGCCGTTGTCGTCGAAGCTTTCACGCGAATCGAAGATCGGCAACAGGTAGAACTGGTTTTGCGGTACGGCGCTGGCGGCCGGTTCCAGGGCCAGCACCTGCTGGTTGTCCTGAGGGCTTTGCTGGGCCTTGAGCAACGCATTTTTCGCGGCCGAAGGGTTCGCCAGGAGCTTTTCCACTTCGCCGGGCTGGCGCAGGAACATCACCGGCGCACGGCCGGAGCGTTCGGTGAACTTGAGTACCAGGCTCTGTTTCCAGTCGCTGACCTGGGCGGCGGGCAGCCAGCCGTCGCTGCGCCCGTCGGTGGCCGCGCCGACCCGCACCCAGGCGCTGCCATCCACGTCCTTGCGCTGATACACATACAACACCGAGAACGCCGGCAGCGACTTGCCCGCCGCGGCGCCCGGCGCGTCGGCGAGTTTCGCCCCCGGCTTGCTGAGCACACGCTGGAACAGGGTTTTTTTACCGGCCATCAGCAATGGTCGCTGGCCGCCATCGGCCTCGGTCGCCACGGGGGGCTGAGCCGGAGGCGCGACGGGAGGCTTGACCGCTGGCACTTCCGGGGCCTTCGGTGGCTTCACTTCCGGTGGCTTGACCGAGGTGGTCGTAGTCACTGGCGTCTTCACTTTTTTGCCATTGTCACCGGCCAACCACCAATAACCTGCGCCGCCCAAGGCCAGCGCCACGGCGACCGCAACGGCGGCCAGGGCGAACACCGGCCGCTTGCGTTGCTCCGATACCGGCGACTGAGGCGTCGGTTTTACCGGCGGCGGGACCGGCCTGGGCTGCGGTTGTGCGTAAGCCGGGCCACTGGGAATGTCGATGGACGTGGGCGTCAGGCCGGCCAAGTCATCCACCGGAGGCGGCGCGACAGGCAGCTCAAACGACAACGGCCGGATCAGCGTCGCTTCCGACGATTCCTCTGGCAGGTTATCCAACGCGCGCAGCAACGCAGTCGCATCCGGGAAACGCTCCGCCGGATCCTTTGCCAGCAGTTTGCGCAGCACTTCCTGGTAACGACCGTGGTGCACCGGCAATTCCGGCAGCGGTTCGGTCAGGTGGGCCAGGGCCGTCGACAGCGCGTCGTTGCCGATATACGGCAGCTTGCCGACGAGGATCTCGTAGAGCACCACGCCCAGGGCGTACAGGTCGGCGCGGCCGTCGATGTCTTGCCCACGGGCTTGCTCAGGGCTCATGTAGCTCGGTGTGCCAACCGCGAAACCGGCTTGGGTGAATTGGGTGCGGTCGTCCAAGGACTTGGCGATACCGAAGTCCGACAGCACCGCCGTGCCATCGGCGCGAAACAGGATGTTGGCCGGCTTGACGTCACGGTGCACCAGGCCCAGGCCGTGGGCGTACCCCAGGGCCGAAGCGATCTGGCGGATGTAGGTCAGGCCCTGCTCCGGCGTCAGGCCCGCGGCGATGCGTTCCTTGAGCGTGCCGTTGGGCAGGTATTCCATCGCCATGTAGTACAGCTCACCGACATTGCCGATGTCATGGATGGTGACAGTGTGCGGGTGCGACAGGCGCGCCAGGGTCTTGCCCTCGCGCAAGAAACGCTCGCAGAAAGTCGGGTCGGCCGCCAGCGCCGCGGCCATGACTTTCAACGCGACCTTGCGCTCAAGCGAACGCTGGGTCGCCAGGTACACGCTGGCCATCGCGCCTTCGCCGATCTCGCCATCGATGTCGTAGCCGGGGATGACAATATTCAGGGGCAAGCTCATGACGGCACCTTCACAACGACCACGGTGATGTTGTCCGGCGCGCCGCGCATCAGACCCAGGGACACCAGGCTGCTGGCGATTTCGCCGGGCTCGTCGTGGCTCAATACTTCTCGGATTTCTTCGTCCTCGACGGTCTTGGTCAAGCCGTCGCTGCACAGCAGGTAGCTGTCGCCGGGCACCAGCAGCAGCTCGGTCATCGCCAGGTTCAATTGCGCCTCGACGCCGATGGCGCGGGTGACGATGTTGGCCCGCGGATGCACACGGGCTTCGGCCTCGCTGAGCAGGCCGCTGTCCTGCAGATCCTGGACATAGCTGTGGTCGCGCGAGATGCCTTCCAGCACGCCATCGCGCAAGCGGTACAAGCGGCTGTCACCGGCCCACAGGCACATGCCGCGCAGGTCGCGCGTGGCCAGCACCACCACGGTGCTGCCCATCATGGTCACGCCACGGTTGGCGGTTTCTTCGCGCACGGCGGCGTTGACCCGCAGCAGGTCGCTTTGCAGCGCCGCGATGTACTCGTCCAGGGAACGGCCCACCGCAATGCTACGCAGGCTGTCGACAATCAGGCTGCTGACGTAGTCGCCCGCCGCGTGCCCGCCCATGCCGTCGGCGACCACCCACAGGCCGTTTTCCGGCAGGTCCAGGCAGGCGTCCTCGTTGACCTGGCGGACCATGCCGACATGGCTTTTGCTTGCAGACTTGAAGGCTTTTCCAGCACTTGGACGCATCTACACAACACCTTCTTGGCCGAGCAAAAATTGCGCAAAATCAGCGGCGGCCGGCAGTCCCTGGCACCGCATCAAACCGGGCGCGATGCGCTCCGAACCCTGGCCCCACCACAGGCTGACGCCTTCGCAAGCCGACTCGGCGAGGGCGCTCATTCGCCGCTGCGAATCGGTGGCATCGAAGCGATGCAGGCTGGCGAAGCGACTGCTCGGGGTGCGCGGCAGGTACATCGGGCCATCCAGGGTTTCCAGCTCCGCGTTGAAGGCTTCGAAACTGGCCTCCACGTTCAGTGTGCTCAACAGCAGGTTCTCGACCCGCTCGAACCAGTCGTCCGCGCCGCCGACCACCGAGGCCGGGTCGGCATCCGGGTCGAGCAACGCTGCAACGGTCAGCGGGAAATACCGCCCGACCCGGTCAATGCTTGGCATCACCACGCCAACGGCAGCGTCCGGCCCGCACACGCCGGGCGCGACCATGAAGCGCCACAGCGGGCTGACCAGATAGGCATCCAGCCAACGCTCGCCGAGGCTGGCCTGGCTGGCGAGCAAACCCGCCGCCAGCCACGAGTCCCACGGGCCGATAAAACTCTGCGGCAAGCCACGGCTGACGAAGTCTCCACGGCTGGCCAACTTTCCATAGAAACCCGCTGTACTGCTCATAGGCGCTCCGGCAGGCTGAACCCACTGAGTACCCGGCTCTTGAATGGGTTGAAGGCGCTGTTGGCCCGCAATTCGTAAGAGGCGCTGGCGCCATCGACCCGCAGCCGCAGGTTGAAGCGATCCGGCGAGTTGCCGGCGGTCAGGTCCGACTGCTCCAGCAATCGGAACCAGGCCCATGGCCCATCCAAGGTGATGCCGGAACGACCGCTGGACGACGGCGGCATGATCGAGATGCGCACCACACCGATGCTGCCCGGGTTCGGCCATTGCATGGCGGTCGGCCGGCTCGGGCCGTGGTCGTAGCTCAACTGCTGGCCGTCGAGGTCTAGCAGGAATTGGGTGATGGTCGAATCCATCGCCACCGGCTTTAGCTCGAAGCGCACCATCGGCTGCGTGCCGCCGGAACGGAAGAACGCATCGCGAATGGTCGCCGCGCGCTGGAAGGTTTGCAGCACACCCGGGGAAATCCCGAGCTTCTGCGCCGCGCCCGGCTGCCAGCGCCAAGTCTGCGTCGAGGTATCCACGTACGGTTGCAGGTATTTGCGGAAGTAGTTGTCCATCACCCCGCCGACGCCGAAGAACTGGCCGAAGTCATCGAGGGTCGCGTCCCGCGCACTGCCCGGCGACATCGGGTAGCGCCCGGCCAGGGATTGGCGATAGATGTTCACCACTTCGCTGGTCCAGGCGGCGTTCAGTTGATTGCGCACCCCGCCCATCATGGTGTTGGTGGTGGAGTTGACCACCGACTTGACCAAGCCCTGCACCAGCGGTGGCTGGCGTTCGGCGTTGAGGCTGACGCGGGTCGCCGCGGCCGACGCCTGGTTCTTGGCCTCGCCGAGCAAGGCGTCGCCGCTGGCGCCGACCATGGCGCTGACCTGCACATACAGGGCGTTCATGTCGGACAGCAGGCCGTCGATGGCCGCCGGTTCGCCTTCGCTCTTGCTGACGATGCTGTTGAGCTCGGCGAAGTGCGCGGTGATCGGGTCATCGCTGGTTTGCGGCGCGTTTGGCGTTGCCTGCTCCTGGCCGAGCAGGCTGCCGAGGCGCTCCTTGAGCTTGTCCACGCCGTCGCCCGCCGGTACGCCTTGGGCGGCGAGCAGGCGTTCGTCCTGTTGCAGGTCGGTTTCCTTCGCCACCGCCACCAGCAGTTTTTTCAGCGGCGAGGTCGGGCCGGAAATCACCCGCAGCACATCGGCAGCCTGGGCCACGCTAGTGATCGGGACGAAGTCGATGTCGGCCAGCAAGGCATCCCATTGGCGCATGTAGTCCTGGAAGTACAAGCGACGCACATCGGCGGCGAGGCTGGCGACGTTCTGCTGATCGGCCTGCTCAAAGCCCAGCACCCATTGCTCTTCAGCGAGGGTGCCGGTCTGGCTCAGGCTGGAGAGCAAGAAGCCCTGACGGTAACCCTTGACCGTGAAGAAGCCGCTCAGCGGTTCACCCAACGGCTTGCCGCTCTTGCGGCTGAACACCAGCGCGGCGTCACGCCCGGCGGCTTCGTTGATGCGGAAGTCGGGGATGCCGTCGGGCAGCTTCTGCCGTTTGATGCGGTCGTAGACGCGCTGGGCCACCGGCAGTTGTTGCAGCTGGCGGCGCAGGTCCTCGATCAGGCGTGGGTCCAGGCGCGCGGTCGGCGGACGCCGCTCGAACAGCGCCTGCAAGTGCCCGGTCAAAGCCTGACGCTGTTCGGCCGGCAGGTCGCGCGGCAGGCTGCGGTCCCAATCAAGCGCAATCCAGGCCTTGATGAAATCGGCGTCGTAATGCTCGTTGTCCGCGAGCATCAGGTAGGCCTTCAGCCCCTCGTAAAGGAAGTCCGAGTTGCCGCCGCCGTGCAGTTGCTCTTCGATGCGCGTCAGCAGGCGCGGCGCAAACACCGCGATCAGCAGTTTGCGATAGACGCTACCGGACTCGGCTTCGAGCATGTCGCCCTGATACAGGCCCAGGCCTTCGGCCCAGTCCGGAGCATCGTCGGCCAGATGCTTCACGGCGTTGAGCAGCGGCAATACCGCGAGTACGTCGCGCTGGGCCGGGCTGAGGTTCTGCACGGTCTGGCCCAGCGGCGCGACCTTCTGGTCGACCTGGGCGATGTAGGCCTGGTTGGCGCGGTAGCTGACCCACCACAACGTGCCGACCACCAGCACCACCAGCACGGTAGACGCCAGCACGCCACGAGCGATCCACTTGCGCCGGCGCTCGACTTTCGGGTCCACCCCCACCAGCCCGCGCTCGGCGAAGGCCACGGCGCTGAAGAGTTTTTCGATGAAGTAACTGCGCCCGGTACCGGTCTGGCGCGCCAGGTGCTGGCGGTCCAGGTTCATGCTTTGGGCCATGGAGCCGATCAGGCGATCGATCGGGCTGCCTTCCTGGGTGCCGCTGGTGAAATACACGCCACGCAGCAACACACGCTCTTCGAACGCATTGGGTTTGAACACGCCGTCGAGGAAACTTTGCAGGCAATCCTTCAATGCACCGAACTGCTGCGGGAAGCCGTAGATCAGGTCGCGCCGCGCCGGGTCGCGTTCCTGTTGCAGGCGCTCGACCAGGCGGTCGTTGAGGCGCTGCTCGAGCAGGGCGAATTCGCTTTGCAGGTGCGCCAGCGGGCTGTCATTGCTCTTGCCGTCGTCCAGGGTGAAAGTCATGCCCCAGACCTGGGCACGCTCTTCCTTGCTCAGGTTGTCGAAGTACTCCATGAACCCCGGCACCAGGTCGAGCTTGGTGAGCATCAGGTACACCGGGAAACGCACGCCCAGCTGCGTGTACAACTCCTGGATCCGCAGGCGGATTGCCGCCGCGTGGGCGGCACGTTCGGCGTCGCTGCCCAACAGCAGGTCCGAGAGGCTGATGGCGATGAACGCGCCATCGATCGGGCGTCGCGCCCGCTGTTTTTTCAGCAAGCCGAGGAAGCCCAGCCACGCGGCCTTGTCGACGGTCGCATCGCTGTCCTGGGTGGTGTAGCGACCGGCGGTGTCGAGCAACACCGCCTCGTCGGTGAACCACCAGTCGCAGTTGCGCGTGCCACCGACACCGCGTACTGCGCCGGCGCCCAATTGCGCCGCCAGCGGGAAATGCAGCCCTGAGTTGACCAGTGCAGTGGTCTTGCCCGAGCCCGGTGGGCCGATGATCACGTACCACGGCAACTCGTAGAGATTGCGCCGCTCGTCACCGCCCAGCTTGGCTTTCTTGAGCAAGGCCAGGGCCTCGTCCATGCGCTGGCGCAACGTTTCGAGCTCTTCGGCGGTGGCGATGCTGGTCGGGTCCGGCGGAGTCTGCGCGGCCAGGCTGCGCATGACTTCGGCGGCCTGCCGGCGGGCCTGGATGATGCGGAACAGGCGATAGGCGATCCATACCGCAAACACCAGGATGATCAGCGCCCAACGGCGCCCTTCAGGCGCCAGCCAATCGAGCAGCGGGCCGACGAACCAGATGATCAGGCTCAGGGCGATCAGCCCCAGCAACGGGATGACCCAACGGGTCATGAAACTGAAAAACGCCTTCACTCGACCCCCTCCGCCAATACTGTGATTTCAACCCGACGATTGCGCGCCCGCCCCTCGGTCGTGGCGTTGGACGCCAACGGCTCGGTGTCGCTGCGGCCTTCGGCGCTGAAGCGCTCGGGCTGGCCGGTCTTGGCCGAAAGAATGTCCAGCACCGACCTGGCCCGTGCTTCGGACAAGGCCCAGTTGGACGGAAACCGCAAGGTCGCGATCGGGCGATTGTCGCTGTGGCCGGTCACCAGCACCTGGCCCTTGACCTTGCGCACGGCATCGGCGATGCGCAGCATCAACGGCTGGAAATCATCCTTGATGCTGGCGCTGCCGGAGGCGAACAGTTCATCGCCACGGATGGTCACCACCGAGCGGTCGACGGCGTCTTCCACAGCAATCCGGCCGGCCCTGATTTCATCGGCGAGGAACCCGGCCAGGCGCGGACGTTCGATCACTTTCGGCTGGACCACCGGACGGTCGATGGTCTGCACCGGGATTTCGCCGAGGAAATGAATATTCTTGAACACCGGCTCGGCATCAGCGGCCAGCTTCATGCGCAGGCCGAACAGCAACGCCAGCAACAGGGCGACGCCAATGGCCACGGCGATCCATGGCGGCATGAACTGCGCCAGGCGATCGCGGGCCACGGTGACCCCACGCCAGTGCGGCGACAGCTCGCGTTCGTAGTCGCCACGGGCGCTGCGGATGACCGCTGCGGTGCGTTCGCGCAGCGCTTCCAGTTGGCTGCGGCCGTCGTTCATGACCCGGTAGCGCCCTTCGAAACCCAGGCACATGCACAGGTACAAAAGCTCCAGCAGGTACAGACGCTCGCGCGGGCTTTGCAGGCAGTGTTCCAGCAGCTGGAAGACCTTTTCGCCGCCCCAGGCTTCGTTGTGGACGGTGATCAACAGGCTCTGCTTGCCCCAGTCGCTGGTGCCGCCCCAAGGCGTGCTCAGCACCGCCTCATCCAGCGCGGTGCACAAGGCGTAGCGGGCCAGCAAGACGTCGTTGCGCACCACGCCGGCGGCTTCGGCGCGCTCTTCGAACTGGCGCAGGTAGGCCAGCAATTGGGCGCGCAAGCTGGCCGGTGCCGGGTGGGCGATGGTGCTGCGCAAGCGCGTCAGCAGGGCCAGCAGCGGGCCGGCGGCGCTCTCCAGCGGGTTGAGGCCCTGGGCTTTGCCGGTCAACAGCGGCGCGGCCGGCATCGACAGCGGCGCCGTCGCGGGTGCCGGTTGCGGCCGCCCCGGGTCCGGGCGGAAAGGGTCCGCGCCACGGCCACCGGGGGTCGGCATGAACTGGGTACGATCGTCGTTGCTCATCGCGGTTTATCCTCGGATCGCCCAGAAAGCCAGGTTCAGCCCCGGGAACTGGCCGGCGATGTGGAACGCAAAGCCGCCGGAGTTGCTCAGCTGTTGCCAGTGATCGCTGCCCCGGTCCAGCTCGTAATAGGTGGATCCGGCGTGGTACGGAAGCTGGCGTGGCGCCACCGGCAACGGCAGCAGGCCAATGCCCGGCAGTTGCAGGTTGACCAGGTCGCGAATGTGCTCCACCGAGCCGACTTTGCTCTGCTGGCCGAAGCGGCCGCGCAGGGTTTCGGCGGGGACGTCGGCGCGCACCACGAGAATGAAACTGGCGCTGTCGAGCAAGGTCTTGTCGGCCAGCATCGCCACATGGATGCCGTAGGCTTTCTCGACAATCGGAATCGGCGTGGCCTTGCTGTCGATGAGCATCGACAGCGCCTCGCGCAAGGCTTGCATCACCGGCGTGAAACTCAGCACCAGGTCATCGTGCTGGTACTGCGGATATTCCTGCGGGCGGCGGCCGGATGCGGTAAAGGTCGAGAACTCCCCGGCCAGGCTCACCAGCTCGCTGTAAAAACGCTCGGGGTGCAGCGGGCTCAGCTGACTCAGGTGCTGGATCAGCGGCTGGGCGCGGTTGACCAGTTGCAGCAGCATGAAATCGGCAATCTCCGAGGCCCCACCCGCGCCGGAGGCCACAACCCGTCCGGCCAGGGCTTCGCCGCGCTGGTGCAGCAGGCCCAGCAGCTCACTGCGAAACGCTGCCAGTGACTTCGAAGCCGCTACGTCCAGCAGCGGCGGGATGTAATTTTCATCCAGCACCAGAGCGCGGTCGGCGCGTTTTTCCTTGATGCGCACCACGCCAATCGCGGCGTAATCGCCGATGCCATCCTGGGCGGTCAGCAAACGCAGCGCCCGGGAACCCACGGCCACCGGCGCACGGTTCTCGAACGGCGCATTGTCATCACGCACTTCGCAGACCTGGCTCACGTAGCGCGCGGCGCCCAAGGGTTCACCTTCGTCCACGGTGTCGCGGGCGCCGGCGCGCTTGAGCGGCAGGGCCAGGTACACGAGGCCGTCTCGCAGGTTGTCGTCGATGTTCAGCGGCGTCGGCGCAACGTCGTCCTGGGGAATATTGAACGGCGTGCCGTCGGGCAGCAGGCCCTTGGCCGAAATGATCGCCAGCTTGCCCTGGGCCAGCAGGCCCTGATCGATCAGCAATTCGGAAAAACCCCAGGCGCCGGCCGACAATGGGCGGCTGCGGGAATCGATAAGGTTTTCCAGGTAACGGTCATGCTGCTGGAAGTGCTGCGTTCCAATGAACATGCCTTCCGACCAGACCACTCGATTGTTCCAGGACATGGGGGCTCCGATTGCTTATTGGGCAGGGCTGGATGGGGGGACGACGACGGCGCTGCGCACGGCACGCACATCGAGGCTGATCTGGTATTCGGTGTATTGGCGCGCCGGGACATTCATCACCGTGCGCCACAGCGACTGGTCCAGCTCGCGATAGCCCACCAGGATTCCGATGTGCCGGGTGGCCGGGTCGAGATCGCGTTGCAGGCTCAGTTGCTGGTCCGGCTGGATCAGCACTTCGTCCTGGTCGATCAGGTCAGCCCCCAATGTCGCCTGCGCCCGTTCGGCCAGGGCGAAATAGTCGGCGCGGGCAAAAGTGGCGGCGTTCTTCAACTCGAAAATGCGCACCCGTACCGGCGCCGGCTGGCCGCTGGCGCCGGGGTTGAGCCCGGCGATGGCGTGGAAGTGCAACTCGACGGCGGCGGTGTCGGCTTCAGCCTCTTCGGGCTGGGGAGCGGCCGCATCCTTGGCGCACGCCGTCAGCATAAGTGCTGCGGCGACTGCGAGTAAAAACCTGGGAATCATCCTGCGTCCTCAATGACGTTTGAGCTATCCGTTGTGTGCTTGAAAAGTGTTGTCTGGCCCGGTGCCGCTCAACGACGTCGCTGTCGCGTGCTGTGTTCTTCATAGGCGCGGCTGAACTCCCGACCGAACAGGTCCTGGAAGTCTTCCTGGGCCTCCCGGGAAATGTTGCTGTAGAGCTCGGTGAATTGCTGCCAGTACTGGGCCTGGCGCGACCCGCTGAAAATTCCCGACAACCCGCCGGGCTTGCCCATGCGCTCTTCCAGCTGGGCCGGCTCGAAACGCGCCAGCAGATGCTTGATGGCCGCTTCCACACCGGCCATCACCGCCAGCTGATGGGCGCGCAAATCGTCAAAGCTGTCGCGAACCGCCACGTCCGGCGCCATGAAGGCCTGGTTGCCGTGGCGCAACAGCAACAGCAGGGCTTCGTCGACGTTCGGGGCAAATTTGAGCGGGTTGTTTTCCACCGGCTGGATCATTGTCTGCTGGATGCGGAATTCACCCTTGAGGCTGCTGCGGGCGCGCAGCACATCGATCAGGCCCTCGACCATCAATCGATAGCTGCGCCCGATGCTTTCCATCTGCGCCTCAGCCTGGGCTTTGTCCAGGCGCAACTGATCCAGCCCGGCGCCGCGCAGGAACGCTTGCAGCAGGTCAGGGCCAGAGGTGTCGGTTGGGGTAGCCGTCGGCTCGACGCGGCTGACCGGCGCTTCGCGCGGTGGCGCGGGCTCAATCGGCGCAACGACTTGCGGAATCGGCGGCGCGGAAACGGGCTCGATCACCGGCAATGGCGGCACGGAAACCGGCTCCGGCAGCGGCGCGACGGGAATCGGCGCAACCGGCGCAGGCGTGTCGCTGAACAGGTCCCAATCATCCGGGATAACCGGAGCAGGCGTCATCGGCAGCGGTTGGACCACTGGCGGCGGACTCGGGCGCGGAATCGGCGTGGGCGGGCGGAAATCATGTTGCTCGGCCGGAACGTGATCGGGCTGGGTGGCTGGAGGGACGCTGCTCGGAGCGAGGAAGTCGAACAGGTCCGGCAGCGTGTCCATGGACGACACGCCCTGGAAATGCGCAGGCGTGGCCACGGGTATCGGCGCCGGCGTATTCACGGCGGCACCCTGGCGCCCCATCAAGGCTTCGAAGCTGCTCGGCGCTTCGGCGAACGGATTGCTGTCGGTGACCGGCAGGCTGAAATCCACGCGCGCCTGGATCTCGTAATCACCGATGCGAATGACTTCGCCATCCTGCAGCGGCTCGCTGTTGCCTTTGCGCAGGCGAATGCCGGCCTTGACCAACTCCACGCCATTGGTGCTGTTATCGGTCAGATAATAGCGCTCGTCCTTGTACTGGATAACGCAATGTTGTCCAGAAACCAGGCGCTCCGGGTCGGGCAATACCCAGTCATTATCGGAATTACGGCCAATTGCCATCACGCCTTGGTTCAGGGTCTTTTCAGAACACTGTCCAGGGGTAATCTTGTGATAACTAGTGATAGTCAAACACAGCGGCATCTTGCCTCCTTGCTGATTACTTCTTTTTGCCGACGGAACAATGGACCTGAGCCCCCCGGCTGCGCGCTAAAAACCTTGCAAACAACCCGGAACGGCGTTTTGCCAGCATGATTGCTGATCTTAACCGGCCTGCGTGACAAAAAAACCTGCATCGGTGCCTGCTTCGACCTACCAGTCGCGCGGGTTGTTAAGCACCTCACAACTGTCACATCGGCGAAATAGCTTACCTTGACAAGGGATAAGTACTACACCAAAAATGCACAACTTCTTGAATATACATGATGGCACTTTAAGATCATCTCGCACTTATAGCGCCATTACGGTCAAGGAACATGTGAAGTTTCATCCGAAACTTTCATGTGCACTGCCCGACTTCTTCAGCGGGTGATAGGGAGATCGATCCAAGTGGATGTGCCTTTGCTGCTCGCCGCCGTTTCCGCGAATTCGCCTTGCGGTGAAGACCTGGAATATGACGCGGATTTCTTGCGCCTGGAACGCGATTCCCGAGGCCAGCCCGAGCGCAGCATGGGCGACTCGATCCTGCCTGCAGAACCCCCTGAATGGCGCAGCATCCAGCAGCAAAGCCTGGACCTGCTCGCGCGCAGCAAAGACCTGCGCATCACCCATTTCCTGCTGCAAAGCTCCCTGGCCCTGGAAGGCATTCCCGGCCTGGCCCGTGTATTGACGCTGATCAACGAGCTGCTCAAGCAATACTGGGCCGACCTGCACCCGCGCCTGGATGCCGATGATGACAACGACCCCACCGTGCGCATCAATGCCCTTGCCGGCCTGACGTCGGACGTCACCATCCGCCTGCTGCGCGAGAGCATCCTGGCTCGCTCGCGCACGTTCGGCAACGTCAGCCTGCGCGCCGCCGCCAACGCCAGCGGCTTGCAAAGTTTCCCCGATGAAAGCCTCGGCGCCGAACAACTCGCCGGCGCCCTGCTCGACAGCGATCCCGAGCAGCTGGAAGTCATTCGTGCCGCCCTGCTGGAAGCCCGCAGCGCCGCCGAGTCCATCGAACAGCAAGTCAGCGACCAGGTCGGTTCCGCCCAGGGCGTGGACCTCGGCCCGCTGAAACAACCGCTGAAGATGGCCCTGCAGATTCTCGGTCAGTTCGCCCCGCAGAGCGGCGACAGTGCCCTTGCCGATCCCGTCGAAACCGACAACGCCGCGCCGGTTGAATACGCCAGCGCACCCAGCGCGCCGCGCAGTACCGTCGTCGGAGAAATCAACAACCGCGACGACGTCCTGCGCAGCCTGGACCGGATCCTGGCGTACTACACCCGTCATGAGCCCTCCAGCCCGCTGCCGGTGCTGTTGAACCGGGCGAAGAATCTGGTGCACGCCGATTTCGCGGCGATCGTACGCAACCTGATTCCCGACGGCATGAGTCAATTTGAAAACCTGCGCGGCCCGGAAAGCGAATAAAAAGCGAGCGGATCACGCAGTCACGTCATAGGTACCCCCGATGACGCCAACACCGTCGCTCAAGCGACCAGGAGCAGCAACGTGGCGAAGCAAAGTTCTCAGAAATTCATTGCGCGCAACCGCGCGCCTCGAGTGCAGATCGAGTACGACGTCGAGCTCTACGGCGCCGAGAAAAAGGTCCAGTTGCCCTTCGTCATGGGGGTAATGGCGGACCTGGCCGGCAAGCCCGCGGAGCCTCTGGCGCCGGTGGCCGATCGCAAGTTCCTCGAGATCGACGTCGACAACTTCGACTCGCGTCTCAAGGCCATGCAGCCTCGCGTGGCGTTCCATGTGCCTAACGAATTGACCGGCGAAGGCAACCTGAGCCTGGACCTGACGTTCGAAAGCATGGACGACTTCAGCCCAGCGGCCGTGGCCCGCAAGATCGATTCGCTGAACAAGCTGCTCGAAGCACGCACCCAACTGGCCAACCTGCTGACCTACATGGACGGCAAGACCGGTGCCGAGGAAATCATCATGAAGGCGATCAAGGACCCAGCGCTGCTGCAGGCCCTTGCCAGCGCGCCGAAGCCCGCCGATGCAGAGCCCAAGGCTTAAGGACAAACGATCATGAACGATTTGGTACGCGACAATCAGCCCCAGAACCTGGGCGCCACCGAAGAAACCAGCGAGTTCGCCTCGCTGCTGCTGCAAGAGTTCAAGCCCAAGACCGAACGCGCCCGCGAAGCCGTCGAGACCGCCGTGCGTACGCTGGCAGAACAGGCCCTGGCGCAGACCGACCTGGTGTCCAACGACGCCATCAAGTCGATCGAGTCGATCATCGCCGCGATCGACGCCAAGCTCACCGCCCAGGTCAACCAGGTCATCCACCACCCGGACTTCCAGCAACTGGAAAGCGCCTGGCGTGGCCTGCATTACCTGGTCAACAACACCGAGACCGATGAGCAGCTCAAGATCCGCGTGCTCAACATCTCCAAGACCGACCTGCACAAGACCCTGAAGAAATTCAAGGGCACCGCGTGGGACCAGAGCCCGCTCTTCAAGAAGATGTACGAAGAAGAATACGGCCAGTTCGGCGGCGAGCCTTACGGCTGCCTGGTAGGCGACTACTACTTCGACCAGTCGCCACCGGACGTGGAACTGCTGGGCGAGCTGTCGAAAGTCTGCGCCGCCATGCACGCGCCATTCATTGCCGCCGCCTCGCCAACCGTCATGGGCATGGGCTCGTGGCAGGAACTGTCGAACCCGCGCGACCTGACCAAGATCTTCACCACCCCGGAATACGCCGGCTGGCGTTCGCTGCGTGAATCGGAAGACTCGCGCTACATCGGCCTGACCATGCCGCGCTTCCTGGCGCGCCTGCCGTATGGCGCCAAGACCGATCCGGTGGAGGCCTTTGCCTTCGAAGAAAGCACCGACGGCGCCGACAGCTCCAAGTACACCTGGGCCAACGCCGCCTATGCGATGGCCGTGAACATCAACCGCTCGTTCAAACACTTCGGCTGGTGCTCGCGCATCCGCGGCGTGGAATCGGGCGGTGAAGTGGAAAACCTGCCGGCCCACACGTTCCCTACCGATGACGGTGGCGTGGACATGAAGTGCCCGACCGAAATCGCCATTTCGGACCGCCGTGAAGCGGAACTGGCGAAGAACGGTTTCATGCCGCTGCTGCACAAGAAAAACACCGACTTTGCCGCCTTCATCGGCGCCCAGTCGTTGCAGAAACCGGCCGAATACGACGACCCGGACGCCACCGCCAACGCCAACCTGGCCGCGCGCCTGCCGTACCTGTTCGCCACCTGCCGTTTCGCCCATTACCTGAAGTGCATCGTGCGCGACAAGATCGGCTCCTTCAAAGAGAAGGACGAGATGCAGCGCTGGTTGCAGGACTGGATCCTCAACTACGTCGATGGCGATCCGGCGCACTCCACCGAGACCACCAAGGCCCAGCATCCACTGGCTGCCGCCGAAGTGATCGTCGAAGAAGTCGAAGGCAACCCGGGGTACTACAACTCCAAGTTCTACCTGCGCCCGCACTATCAGCTCGAAGGGCTGACCGTGTCGTTGCGCCTGGTATCGAAACTGCCGTCGGCCAAGGGCGCGTAAGGATTTACTGAGCGGTACGCAATGGAAAAATGTGGGAGCGAGCCTGCTCGCGAAAGCGGTGCATCAGTCGCCACTTGTGTTGCCTGAGACATCGCCTTCGCGAGCAGGCTCGCTCCCACAGGGGGTCTTCATTGAGTTGGAGAACACCCTGGTTCCGGTCGGCAATAAAAATTTTCGCAAGGTCAGCGTCAACCAAACAATGTGGTAAAGACCACACAGGGAGAAAACATGGCTGTTGATATTTTCATCAAGATCGGCGACATCAAGGGCGAGTCCATGGACAAGGTCCACAAGGACGAGATCGACGTCCTGAACTGGAGCTGGGGCATGTCCCAGACCGGTAACATGCACGTCGGCAGTGGCGGTGGCGCGGGCAAGGTGAGCATCCAGGACCTGTCGCTGACCAAGTACGTCGACAAGGCTTCGCCGAACCTGATGATGCACTGCGCCAGCGGCAAGCACGTCGACAAGGTCAAGCTGACCGTGCGCAAGGCCGGCGGCGAAAGCCAGGTCGAGTACATGATCATCAACCTGGAAGAAGTACTGATCACTTCCCTGAGCACCGGTGGCTCGGGCGGCGATGATCGCCTGACTGAAAACGTCACGCTGAACTTCGCCAAGGTGCTGGTGGATTACCAGCCACAGAAAGCCGACGGCACCAAGGAAGGCGGTCCGGTCAAGTTCGGCTGGAACATCCGCCAGAACGTCAAGGTGTAATCGAACACGCCCCCGGCGCCACGCGCCGGGGGTGTTTGGTGCTTGCTCGCAACCCATCCTTTCCCTTCCGGTGTCTGAGTCATGGCCAAGCCTGCGTTTATCAATTTGTGGAAAGCCTATTCCGATTTGCTGGTCACCCATCCCGACGCGAAACCTTGCGACGGCCCTTGGGCAAACCAGTGCGCGATTCGCATGAGCATCACGCTCAATACCGAACTGACCATCAAGGTCAACAAGTCCACCTACACCGAACCCAAATGTGCCCATGGGCATGCGCGTGGGGCCGAGTCATTGGCAAACTGGCTGTGGAGACATCATCTGGGCCGCCCGTTGATCCTTGGCGGAACTGCCGCGGACCGACGCAAGCTGCAAGACAAGACGGGCCTGATTTTTTTCAAGGATTGTTTCCAGCAAGTAGGGGAAGCCTCGGAAGGTCGTACCGGCGATCATATCGACCTCTGGAACCGTGGCCTGACCCTCGGTTATGACGATCCGGCCTATCGATCCCGAGCGATCTGGTTCTGGGAGCTCGTATGATCAAGGCCCATTGCGCGATATGGGTCGGCTGCCTGTTGACCAGCCTGACCGCCTGTGCCCAGCAGCAGTCGCCATCGGCGACTTCCTCCGTCCCGGTGGAACATGTCGTCTCGATGGGTGGGCAAACGCTGACGCTGGAGAATGACCGGGCGCGCTGCGTGCTACGCAAGCCCGACCAGACCCTGATGCCACTCGACTTGGCCTGGCCCTGCCAGTTCACGGTCGATCGACAAGGCAAACCCCATGTCGAAACCTTCGACAACGTGCCCATTGTCATCGTTGTCCATGTAGCGGCTGGTCCTCATAACAATCAGGAATGTCGCTCCGAGTATCGCGCCATACGCCAGATCAATGGACAGCTCGAACCCTCGATCATCGCTCGCAACGCCAGCTGCATGCGTGGCGCAGGTGACCAGAAGAATTACACGGGCCTTTTCACTTGGTAACCGAAATCGCCACCCGCGATCGCCTGCAACCGTCCCTGCTGGACCGGCTGACCGACGACGATCCGAGCAACCCGAAGGAAAGCGCCGACAAGCGCGTGCTGTCCCTTACCCAATTAAAAGCCTCGGTGCTGCGTGACCTGGCGTGGCTGCTCAACACCACGTCGTTGCTCGACGCCGATGCCACGCTGCACACCCCGGCGGGCACCTCGGTGGTGAATTTCGGGCTGCCGGCGCTGGCCGGCAACAGCGCCTCGAACATCGATGTGCCCGCGCTGGAAACCCTGATCCACCAGGCCATCGCCACGTTCGAGCCGCGTATCTTGCGCCACACCCTGCGCGTGCGCGCCCGGGCAACCGCCGAGATGAACCATAACGCCCTGAGCTTCGAGATCGAAGGCGATCTCTGGGCGCAGCCGGTGCCGCTGCGCCTGATGCTGCAAACCGACCTGGATCTGGAGACCGGCCACGTGCGCGTAGTCAACGCCGACCAGCGGAGACGCCCATGAACCCGCGCCTGCTGGAGCTGTACAACCAGGAGCTGCACCACGTGCGCGAAAGCGCGGCGGAGTTCGCCCAGGAATACCCGAAGATTGCTAGCCGGTTGTCGCTGGCCGGCATGGACTGCGCCGACCCGTACGTCGAGCGCCTGCTGGAAGGCTTCGCTTATCTGACCGCAAGGGTGCAGCTCAAGCTCGACGCCGAATACCCGACGTTCACCCACAACCTGTTGGAAATCGCCTATCCGCATTACCTGGCACCGACGCCGTCGATGACCGTGGTGCAGATGCAGGCCGACCCGGACGAAGGTTCACTGAGCAGCGGTTTCCCGCTGCCCCGTGACACCGTCCTGCGTGCTGCCCTGGGTCGCGAATCCCAGACCTGCTGCGAGTACCGTACCGCCCACGCGGTGACGTTGTGGCCGTTGCAGGTCAGCCAGGCCGAGTACTTCGGCAACCCGTCAGCGGTACTCGGGCGCCTGGCCGCCAGCGAACCGAAAGCCAAGGCCGGCCTGCGCCTGACCCTGCGCACCGGCGCCGAACTGCCGTTCAACAGCCTGGCCCTGGACAATCTGCCGCTGTACTTGAGCGGCGCCGACGAACAGCCCTTCCGCCTCTACGAACAACTGCTGGGCAATGCCTGCGCGGTGTTCGCCCGCCAGCCCGGCGGCAACTGGGTCGAACGGTTGCCGCAGGATGCGTTGCGCGCGCAAGGCTTCGATGACGCCGAGGCCGCGCTGCCGGTAGTGTCGCGGGCGTTCCAGGGTTATCGCCTGTTGCAGGAATATTTCGCCCTGCCGCACCGCTTCCTGTTCGTCGATTTCACCCAGCTCGGTCGCGCCGTCAAGCGCTGCGATGGCCAGGAGCTTGAGCTGATCGTGCTGTTCGACCGCCACGATCCGAGCCTGGAAGGCAGCGTCGGCGCTGCGCAGTTCCTGCCGTTCTGCACGCCAGCGATCAATCTGTTTCCCAAGCGCCTGGACCGCATTCACTTGTCGGACCGGGTCAACGAACATCATGTGATTGCCGACCGCACCCGGCCAATGGATTTCGAAGTGCATTCGCTGACCGGGCTGGCCGGCCACGGCACCGGCCCGGAGCAGCCGTTCCTGCCCTTCTACGCCGTGCGCGATCCGTCCCGCTATGGCCGCGACAAGGCCTATTACACGGTGCGCCGCGAACCGCGCGTGCTGTCCAGCGATCAGCGCCGCAACGGCCCGCGCTCGACCTATATCGGCAGCGAGACCTTCGTCAGCCTGGTGGACAGCCAGCAAACGCCCTATCGCCATGACCTGCGTCAATTGGGCGTGACCGCGCTGTGCACCAACCGCGACCTGCCGCTGTTCATGAGCGTGGGCAACGGCAAGACCGACTTCACCCTGGCCGACAGCGCGCCGGTTGGCGCGGTGCGCTGCGTCGCCGGGCCGAGTCGCCCGAGGGCCAGCCATGCCCACGACGCCAAGGCCTGGCGGCTGATCAGCCAGCTGTCGCTGAACTACCTGTCCTTGAGCGAACAAGGCCAGGGCGCGGCCGCCCTGCGCGAACTGCTGCGCCTGTATGGCGACAGCAACGATGCGGCGCTGCAATTGCAGATCGAAGGCCTGCGCGAAGTCAGCAGCAAGGCCTGCACCCGGCGCCTGCCGATGCCCGGCCCGATCGTGTTTGGTCGCGGCCTGGAGATCACCCTGGAATTCGATGAAAACGCGTTTCGCGGCACCGGGGTGTTCCTGCTCGGCGCGGTGTTCGAACGCTTCCTGGCACGCTACGTGTCGATCAACAGTTTTACCGAGACGGTGATCCGTACCACCGAACGCGGCGAGATCATGCGATGGAAAGCCAAGCCCGGACGTCGTCCGACCCTGTGAGTACCCTGGAAGCGATGCACCAGGAACCCTGGGAATACGACTTCTTCCAGGCGTTGCGGCGCATCGAATGCGAATCCCCCGAACTGCCGCGCCTGGGCCATTCCCTGCGCCTGGCCGATGATCCGCTGCGTCTCGGGCAACAGGCCGAGTGCACCTTCGCCCCGGCGACCCTGGCCTCGGTGCAACCGGGCGTCGACGGTGCGCCGGCGCGCCTGGAGCAGTTCTTCTTCGGCCTCGGCGGCCCCAACGGCCCAATGCCGTTGCACATCACCGAATACGTGCGCGAACGCCAACGCAACAATGGCGACAGCACCAGCAAACGCTTTCTCGACGTCTTCCATCATCGCCTGCTCAGCCTGTTCTACCGGGCCTGGGCCGAAGCACGGCCGACGGTCAGCCACGATCGCCCGGACGATGATTACTGGTCGGCGCGCCTGGCGGCACTCAGCGGCCGGGGCATGCCGAGCCTGCTCAACCAGGGGCTGATTCCCGATACGGCGAAGCTGCACTACAGCGGTCACCTGTCGGCGCAAACCCGCTACCCGGACGGTTTGAAAGCGATCCTCAGCGAGTACTTCGGCCTGCCGGTGGAAATAGAAGAATACGTCGGCCAATGGCTGGAACTGCCGGAGCGCAGCCGCGTTGGTGTCAGCGCCCATCAACTGGGCGTGGACTTCTGCCTGGGCCGCTACGTTTGGGATCGCCAGCACAAATTCCGCATTCGCCTGGGGCCGCTCAAGCTCGTCGACTACATGGGCATGCTGCCCGGCAGCCAACCGTTCAATGAGCTGGTGGCCTGGGTCGCCGAATACCTGGGGCATGAACTGGACTGGGACCTGAACCTGGTCCTGGAGCAGCCCGAAGTGCCCGCACTACAACTCAATGGTCGTTTCCGCCTGGGTTTCAACACCTGGCTGGGACGTCCTGAAAAAGATGCCAACGATCTAATACTGGCCCGGCATTACGCCGAACAGGCCAACACCTCACAGACCTCAAGGAGCCATGAGCATGGGTGAAATCAGTCGCGCCGCGTTGTTCGGCAAACTCAACAGCGTGGCCTACAAAGCCATCGAAGCCGCAACCGTGTTCTGCAAGTTGCGCGGTAACCCTTATGTGGAACTGGCCCACTGGTTTCATCAGTTGCTGCAACTGCAGGACTCGGACCTGCACCGCATCATCCGCCAGTTCAACATCGAGCCGGCACGCCTGGCCCGCGACCTGACCGAGGCGCTGGATCGCCTGCCACGGGGATCGACCTCCATCACCGACCTGTCTTCCCACGTGGAAGAAGCCGTGGAACGCGGCTGGGTCTACGGCAGCCTGATGTTCGGCGAAAGCCAGGTGCGCACCGGTTACCTGGTGCTGGGCATCCTCAAGACGCCGAGCCTGCGTCATGCGCTGCTGGGCCTGTCGTCGGAATTCGACAAGGTCAAGGTCGAAGCCCTGAGCGAACGGTTTGACGAATACGTCGGCGACTCGCCGGAAAACGCCCTGACCGCCAGCGACGGCTTCAACGCCGGCGCCGTACCTGGGGAGGCCAGCGGCGCGATGGCCCCCAGCGCCATGGGCAAGCAGGAAGCGCTCAAGCGCTTCACCGTCGACCTCACTGAACAGGCTCGCAGCGGCAAGCTCGACCCGATCGTCGGCCGAGACGAAGAGATCCGCCAACTGGTGGACATCCTCATGCGCCGCCGGCAGAACAACCCGATCCTCACCGGTGAAGCCGGCGTCGGCAAGACCGCGGTGGTCGAGGGCTTTGCCCTGCGCATCGTCGCCGGGGACGTGCCGCCTTCGCTCAAGGACGTGGAGCTGCGCAGCCTCGACGTTGGCCTGTTGCAGGCCGGCGCGAGCATGAAAGGTGAATTCGAGCAGCGCCTGCGTCAGGTCATCGAAGACGTCCAGGCCTCGCCGAAACCGATCATCCTGTTCATCGACGAAGCCCACACCCTGGTGGGTGCAGGTGGCGCCGCCGGTACCGGCGACGCGGCCAACCTGCTGAAGCCGGCCCTGGCGCGCGGCACCTTGCGCACCGTCGCTGCCACTACCTGGGCCGAATACAAGAAGCACATCGAAAAGGACCCGGCGCTGACCCGGCGTTTCCAGGTGGTGCAAGTCGCCGAGCCGTCGGAAGACAAGGCCCTGCTGATGATGCGCGGCGTGGCCTCGACCATGGAAAAACACCATCAGGTGCAAATCCTCGACGAGGCCCTGGAGGCCTCGGTCAAGCTGTCTCACCGCTACATTCCCGCGCGCCAGTTGCCGGACAAGTCCGTGAGCCTGCTGGACACCGCTTGCGCCCGCGTCGCCATCAGCCTGCACGCCGTACCGGCCGAAGTGGACGACAGCCGCCGGCGCATCGAAGCGCTGGAAACCGAGCTGCAGATCATCGCCCGTGAACATGCGATCGGCATCGCCATCGGCACCCGCCAGACCCAGACCGAAAGCCTGCTCGCCGCCGAGCGCGAACGCCTGGCCGAGCTGGAAAGCCGTTGGGCCGAAGAGAAAACCCTGGTCGACGAATTGCTGGAAACTCGCGCTACCCTGCGCGAGCGCGTCGGCCTGGTGGACAGCGAGAACGGCAGCGAAGCTTCCGACAACGACAGCCATGCCCTGCGCGAGAAACTGGTGGACCTGCAACAGCGCCTGACCGCCCTGCAAGGCGAGACCCCGCTGATCCTGCCGACCGTGGATTACCAGGCCGTGGCCTCGGTGGTCGCCGACTGGACCGGTATCCCGGTGGGCCGCATGGCCCGCAACGAGCTGGAAACCGTGCTCAACCTCGACCAGCACCTGAAAAAACGCATCATCGGCCAGGACCATGCCCTGCAGATGATCGCCAAGCGCATCCAGACCTCGCGCGCCGGCCTCGACAACCCGAGCAAGCCGATCGGCGTGTTCATGCTCGCCGGCACCTCCGGCGTGGGCAAGACCGAAACCGCCCTGGCCCTGGCTGAAGCCATGTACGGCGGCGAACAGAACGTCATCACCATCAACATGAGCGAGTTCCAGGAAGCCCATACCGTGTCCACCCTCAAGGGTGCGCCACCGGGTTACATCGGGTACGGCGAAGGCGGTGTGCTGACCGAAGCCGTGCGGCGCAAACCGTACAGCGTGGTCCTGTTGGACGAGGTGGAAAAAGCTCACCCGGACGTGCACGAGATTTTCTTCCAGGTGTTCGACAAAGGCGTGATGGAGGACGGCGAAGGCCGGGTGATCGACTTCAAGAACACCTTGATTCTGCTGACCACCAACGCCGGCACCGAGCTGATCGCCCAGGTCTGCAAGGACCCGCAGAACGTGCCCGAGCCGGAAGAAATCGCCAAGGCCCTGCGCCAGCCGCTGCTGGAAATCTTCCCGCCGGCGCTGCTCGGCCGCCTGGTGACGATCCCCTACTATCCGCTCAGCGATGAGATGCTCAAGGCCATCACCCGCCTGCAACTCAACCGCATCAAGAAGCGCGTGGAGAGCACCCACAAAGTCGCCTTCGACTACGACGATGCGGTGATTGACTTGATCGTCTCGCGTTGCACCGAAACCGAAAGCGGCGGGCGCATGATCGACACCATCCTGACCAACAGCCTGCTGCCGGACATGAGCCGCGAGTTCCTGACTCGCATGCTCGAAGGCAAGGCCATGGCCAGCGTGCGGATCAGCGCCGTGGATAACGAACTGAAGTACGATTTCAGCGACGCGGCCTGACTTCAGGTAACACCGCACAACCCTGTGGGAGCGAGCTTGCTCGCGATAGCGCAATCACATTCAACATCCATGTTGACTGACATACCGCTATCGCGAGCAAGCTCGCTCCCACAGTTGGTTGTGTTACTCCAGCTCCTACAACTAGCACGAGACCCCCGATGTTATTCAACCAAGCCTCACGCCTGGCGAAAATCACCAGCCCCCTCGGGCCCGAGGTGCTGCTGCTCAAGGACATGGGCGGCGGCGAAGAGCTGGGGCGGTTGTTCAACTATGAGTTGCAGCTGCACTCGCTGGACAATGCCATCGACCTCAACCAGGTGCTGGGCAAACCCATGTGCGTGAGCGTTCAGCTGGATGGCGGTGGCGAGCGGCACTTCCACGGCATCGTCGCGCGCTTCAGCCAGAACATCGACCAGGGCCAGTTCGCCAGTTACCAGGCCACGCTAAGGCCCTGGCTGTGGCTGCTGACCCGCACCTCCGACTGCCGGATTTTCCAGAACCTGACGGTTCCGCAGATCATCAAGCAGGTGTTCCGCGACCTGGGTTTCTCCGACTTCGAAGACGCCCTCAGCCGGCCGTACCGCGAGTGGGAGTACTGCGTCCAGTACCGTGAGACCAGCTTCGATTTCGTCAGCCGGCTGATGGAACAGGAAGGCATCTACTATTTCTTCCGTCATGAACAGGGTCGCCATGTGCTGGTGCTGGCCGACGCCTACGGCGCCCATACCAAAGCGCCCGGCTACGGCTCGGTGCCGTATTACCCGAAGAACGAGCAGCAGCGTGAACGCGATCATATCCATGATTGGCACTTGGCTCAGGAAGTCCAACCGGGGTCGCTTGAGCTCAACGATTACGACTTCCAGCGCCCAAGTGCACACATTGACGTGCGCGCAGCCATGCCGCGCCCGCACACTGCTGGCGACTATCCGCTGTATGACTACCCCGGCACCTACGTGCAAAGCGAAGACGGCGAGCACTACGCCCGCACCCGCATCGAAGCCTTGCAGACCCTGCACGAGCAGGTCGAGCTGGCCGGCAACGCCCGAGGCCTGGGCTCGGGGCACCTGTTCAGCCTGACCGGCTTCAGCCGCCAGGACCAGAACCGCGAATACCTGATCGTCGGCGCGCGTTATTACGTTTCCCAGGAAAGTGGCGAGAGCGGCGTCGGCGCGCCTTCGGCACAGTTCGAAAGCAGCCTGACCTGCATCGACGCCCAGCAAAGCTTCCGTCCGATGGCGATCACCCACCGCCCCATCGTCAAGGGACCGCAGACAGCTTTGGTGGTCGGGCCCAAGGGCGAGGAAATCTGGACCGACCAGTTCGGCCGGGTGAAGGTGCATTTTTATTGGGATCGCCACGATCAATCCAACGAAAACAGCTCGTGCTGGATTCGTGTGTCGCAGGCTTGGGCCGGCAAAAATTGGGGATCGGTGCAGATCCCGCGTATCGGCCAGGAAGTCATCGTCAGTTTTCTTGAAGGGGATCCTGACAGGCCCATCGTCACCGGTCGTGTGTACAACGCCGAACAGACCGTCCCCTATGCGTTGCCCGCCAATGCCACCCAGAGCGGTACCAAGAGTCGTTCGAGCAAGGGCGGCACGCCGGCGAATTTCAACGAAATCCGCATGGAAGATAAAAAGGGCGCCGAGCAACTTTACATCCACGCCGAGCGCAACCAGGACATCGCCGTGGAAGTGGATGAAAGCCACTGGGTGGGTCGCGATCGTCGCAAGAATATCGACCGCAACGAAACCGTACGCATTGGCGAAGACCGGCTGCGGGCCGTACAGCGCAACGACACGTTGCTCATCGGCGGGGCCAAGAGCGACAGCATCGCGACCCAATACCTCATCGAGGCGGGTTCGCAGATTCGGCTGGTGTGTGGCAAAAGCGTGCTGGAGTTCAACGCCAGTGGCGAGATCAATATCTCCGGCACCGCGTTCAACCTCTACGCCAGTGGCAATGGCAACATCGACACCGGCGGCCGCCTTGACCTCAACTCCGGTGGCGCCAGCGCCGTGGACCCCAAGGGCAAAGGCATCAAGGGCGTGATCGAGGCGGCGGTGAAAGCTTTGTTTCCGGCGAAGGCCAAGCAGTGAGGTTCACCGCAGAACAACCCCAGCCTGACTCACTCAAGAAAAACGCTGATCCCGTGGCGAGGGAGCTTGCTCCCGCTTGAGTGCGAAGCGCTCACAAAAGGGGCTGCTACGCAGCCCAGCGGGAGCAAGCTCCCTCGCCACGGGGTATCTACGGACCTAGTGAAAACTGCGACCCACCGGCCCTTTCGGCGGTCAAATGGCTGTGCCGCGCTTCGTTCCCGGTTGAATGATCAACAGCTCGTCCAACTCACGTTTTCTACAACGCGACACAAAAGGAAGCGCGGCTTTCGGGTCACGCTTGAACAGCTCAAAGGTCGCCTGATTAATTTCGTAATATTCCTCGTAGTCAGCCATGCCATTGCTGACCGGGATGGAGACATAAAACCGACCCGAATCCTGTTCTATGCCCACGGAAAACATGTGTTCGCGACTGACTAGGACATCTTGAAACTTCATGGTTTGACTACCTCTACGGTCATAATGCCGTCCAACTGAAATCTTTGGGTGAGATGCCCCCGGCGTCGATGACCGCCTCGCTGGCACCGGTCGGCAGCTTGCCGCCTGGAATCCAGAATTCGTTAGCGCCGGCCTCATTGCCCGACGGAATCCGCAGGTTCATGTCTTTAGGTGCAGGAATATCGACCCGGACAAGGCTACTACTTTCCAAGGTATTTTCCGGAAGCCCAAGCGCCTTCTCCAATGCCCTCTTATCGCCCTTGGCATTGGCAACCAATTGATCGGCTTCAGCTTTGGGCATGAGGAACGTCGTGCCGTCGCGCTGGGCGATGCCGTACTTGTCCAGGTTGTTCTTCGTGGTGAAGCGCGAGGCACCGTTCTCGAACTGGGCCAGATGTTCTTTCACATACTGCGGTGACAAATACTTGTGGGCTTCGGGTCGAGACCCCTTCGGCATGGCCAGGATATCGGCCTCGGTCACGCCAGGCTTGTACTTGGGCGGCGGCAGTTCGACAGGCTTGGCCGCCTTCGCCATTTTCGGGCTCAGCCCCAGCATCGCCATTCCGGCGACGCCTTGCAGCAGGTCACGATAGCCTGGCCCCAGACGGTCGCCTAAATCGCCGAGAAGCTCCATGCTCCCCACGATCAGGCCACCCACCACGACGAATTCGACGAGAACGGCGATACCCGCCATTGCGGCCATCACCAATGCGGCGCCCGCAGCCAGCAACCCCAACACTTCCAGCCCGGAATGCATCCAGCCTTCGAGGTCGAGCACAAACGCCACCGACACCGTCGGTCCGCCAATGAAGGTGTTCGGGCTGCCGCTCTTGATATGAGCGCCGCAGACCATCTTGCTGTGCAGGCGCGCGGCTGGTTTGCCGTTGATGAAGACCGTGGCGCTGCCTTCGGCGATCAGCACCGGAAAGGGCCAGATCGGATGGTTAATCGGCAGGCCGGTGCAGGAGGAGGCGATGTCTTCGCCCGCCCGCATGGCATTGCGGTCGTTGATATAGACGTTGAAGCTGCCCATGATCAACGCCCCAGTCGTGGGCTCGGGCAGGTTGAATATGGTGGACAGGCCCTTGACGATCTGGAACATCGACAAGCCGCCAGCCGCGATCGAGCCGGCCATGATCGCCAGCGCCACACCGCCCGTGGCGACCGTCGCGGCGACCACCGCAGCGCCGATCAAGGCGCCGGCCACGGCTCCGGCGACCATAGCGGCCAACCCGAACCCGTGGGCTATTTCGTCACCCAGACGGGCTGCTGCCTGTGCATCCATTGCGAAAATTTACCTTACTGGTGTGTATGACTGCACAGGGGACGTATCGATATCAGAGATCGCCGGTGTTGCCCTCAACGATCGGATGGCGGCGGATGATTCATTGCTCTTGCAGATAACGCAATGCCCGATGATATTTCGCGGCGCGTTCCAGGTCCTTGTCGCGCACGACGGGCAGCCGGGTGAGGTCAAGATTGTCGTGGATGTCCGCTATCTTCACTTGGGTCGCCAGTGGATTGGGACGAATCCGCGCAATGAACTGTTCATAGGACTCGCCCTGACGCTTGGTCAGGCAGTCGATAGCCGTCACCACGGCCTCGGGAATGCCAAGCTCGCGCAGCTCATCCAGCGTGACATCGCCGTCTTCGACCACATCATGCAACAGGCTGACCAGTTGCTCTTCAAGCCCGTCGAACTTCATCATCAGGCGCAACGGGTGGAGAATGTAGGGCTTGCCGGCCTTATCCACCTGGCCCGCGTGGACCTTTGAAGCCAAGGCGATTGCAGCGTCCAGAATGCTCATTGGCGATCAAAGCCCTTCTCGTATTGTTCTTTGGAAATCTCGCGACCATACAAGACGGCGTCGTTGTACAGCCGGTTGTCCGAGGGAACCGGTTGTTCACTTTCGGCAGCACCGTAAAATTTCCTGAATACGGTCCCGGTGCGATGATCCCAACGGAAGGTGACCTCTTCGTAGTCGTAGTCCAGGAACACATCCCGACTGGCGAAGGCACTCAAATCAATTCCCACCGTTCCCCCTGACTGCGTCGTAATAGGCCTTGCTCTTGTCCGCGATAGCTTGCGCCTGCGCACTGGCCTTGTCCAAGACCCGGAAGTCTTCGTAATACTTGTGGCCCAGCCCGCCAGGGACCTGGGTTTTTGCGGCGACGGCATTATAGGTGTCGTCCCCCAGCAACACCCGAGCCAGCGGCTCTGGCTCCTTGGCGTAGATCATTTCCGGTGAGTTGACCTGGATTTCTCCCGGTATTCCAGCGCGGGTCTGCATCGTGGAATTGACGCCGCTATAGCCCATTTCGTTAGCGGCACCGTCAATCACTTTCACATTCGCGCCGCGCTTGCCGAGCTCTGCCGCAACGGAACTGATCTGGTCGGATTCGACAATGATCGTATTCCTCGCCAAGTCCTTGATCCGGGTCGCATCCCCACCATAATCGTTGTCGATTTTCTCTCGGGCACGCGCCTCGGACTTGATCGGCGCCTTGGCGACCTTGCCCCCATACTGGGCGGCGATTTCATCGGCGACGGTATCGATTTCCGCCTTCGCGGCCGGGGCTTTTGCGTAGACCTCTTCGAAGGTCTTGGGAGCCTTGGAGGTGGTGGCGGGCTTGCCCAGCTTCGCCAACTTCGGCCCCATGCCCAGCAAGGCCATGCCGGCCACGCCTTGCAATAGATCCCGGTAACCCGGACCAAGGCGGTCGCCCAAGTCCCCCAGCAGGGCCATGCCTGCCATCGCGGCACCGCCAATGGCGACGGCGGCAGCAAGGGCAGCAGCGCCGGCCATTGCCGCCAATACCAGCGCAGCACCCGCAGCCACGATGCCCAGCGCTTCCAGGCCGGTATGCAACCAGCCTTCGAGGTCCAGCACAAACGCCACCGACACCGTCGGCCCACCGATGAAGGTGTTCGGGCTGCCCGTCTTGATATGGGCGCCGCAGACCATTTTGCTGTGCAGGCGCGCCGCCGGTTTACCGTTGATGAACACCGTGGCGCTGCCTTCGGCGATCAGCACCGGAAAAGGCCAGATCGGATGATTCATTGGCAGCCCGGTGCAGGAAGAGGCGATGTCTTCGCCCGCCCGCATGGCATTGCGGTCGTTGATATAGACGTTGAAGCTGCCCATGATCAACGCCCCCGTCGTCGGTTCGGGCAGGTTGAATATGGTGGACAGGCCCTTGACGATCTGGAACATCGACAAGCCGCCAGCCGCGATCGAGCCGGCCATGATCGCCAGCGCCACACCGCCCGTGGCAACCGTTGCGGCGACGACCGCAGCGCCGATCAAGGCCCCGGCCACGGCTCCGGCGACCATCGCGGCCAACCCGAACCCGTGGGCTATTTCGTCACCCAGACGTGCCGCGGCCTGTGCATCCATCGCAGGAATCTACCTCACTGTTTGGTCTGACTGCGCAGTGGCACGTATCGAATCTCAGGCAATCGGAGGCTGTGGCTTGAGCGAATGCATCGCCAGCTTCCAGGCCGGCTCGTGATAGGCGAAGTCGTTGGGTGTGGTGGTCAAGGTGGTGATCAGCACGGACGGCTTACGCTCGATGAACACCTGGCGCAGCATCAGGTCGCGTCCTTCGCGCTGCCAGGTGTAATCCAGCAAGGTGGTGGTGTGTCCATGCAGCACCGTGTCCCAGCGCTGAACCAGCTTGAAGCCCGGCAATTGCTGCTCCGCGCTTTTGAGTTGGCGGTCCACGTACTCGGCAAAGGGAGCGTCACCCTGGGTGGCATCGCGGCTGATGACGAAACTGGCCTCTTTGGCGGGCCCCACTGCCGGCAGCTTGAAAATGTTGATGCTCTGGTCCTGCCAGGTATCGGGGATTTCGAGATCGGCTTCTTGAATGCGGTATGAGGTCACGGTAATCGCTTTCCATGGACATGAGTGACGCGTGGAGGAGCAGATATTCGGGTAATGCCTGGCAACAATCAAGAACCGGGTTCCTCTCCTCCAGGTAACCCTCTACATTATGCGATCAGCGTCACCACTCTGATGATTCACGCCTCTGCAGAAGCCGTCGAAGGGCATATCCTGTTGATTTTTTGAATCAGACGATTGCAGTCTTCGCCAGCATAAGGGACTGCGGCAGCGATAAGGACAACCGATGTTATTCAACCAAGCCTCCCGCCTGGCGAAAATCACCAGCCCCCTCGGGCCCGAGGTGCTGCTGCTCAAGGACATGGGCGGCGGCGAAGAGCTGGGGCGGTTGTTCAACTATGAGTTGCAGCTGCACTCGCTGGACAACGCCATCGACCTCAACCAGGTGCTTGGCAAACCCATGTGCGTGAGCGTTCAGCTGGATGGCGGTGGCGAGCGGCACTTCCACGGCATCGTCGCGCGCTTCAGCCAGAACATCGACCAGGGCCAGTTTGCCAGCTACCAGGCCACGCTAAGGCCCTGGCTGTGGCTGCTGACGCGCACCTCCGATTGCCGGATTTTCCAGAACCTGACGGTTCCGCAGATCATCAAGCAGGTGTTCCGCGACCTGGGTTTCTCCGACTTCGAAGACGCCCTCAGCCGGCCGTACCGCGAGTGGGAATATTGCGTCCAGTACCGTGAGACCAGCTTCGATTTCGTCAGCCGGCTGATGGAACAGGAAGGCATCTACTACTTCTTCCGCCATGAACAGGGTCGCCACGTGCTGGTGCTGGCCGACGCCTACGGCGCCCATGCTCAAGCGCCCGGCTACGGCTCGGTGCCGTACTACCCGAAGAACGAGCAGCAGCGCGAACGGGATCATATCCACGATTGGCATCTGGCCCAGGAAGTCCAGCCGGGTTCGCTGGAGCTCAACGACTACGACTTCCAGCGTCCCAGCGCGCGCATCGATGTACGTTCGGCCATGCCGCGCCCGCACGCCGCTGGCGACTATCCGCTCTATGACTACCCCGGCACCTACGTGCAAAGCGAAGACGGCGAGCACTACGCCCGCACCCGCATCGAAGCCTTGCAGACCCTGCACGAGCAGGTCGAGCTGGCCGGCAACGCCCGAGGCCTGGGCTCGGGGCACCTGTTCAGCCTGACCGGCTTCAGCCGCCAGGACCAGAACCGCGAATACCTGATCGTCGGCGCGCGTTATTACGTTTCCCAGGAAAGTGGCGAGAGCGGCGTCGGCGCGCCTTCGGCACAGTTCGAAAGCAGCCTGACCTGCATCGACGCCCAGCAAAGCTTCCGTCCGATGGCGATCACCCACCGCCCCATCGTCAAGGGACCGCAGACAGCTTTGGTGGTCGGGCCCAAGGGCGAGGAAATCTGGACCGACCAGTTCGGCCGGGTGAAGGTGCATTTCTATTGGGACCGCCACGATCAATCCAACGAAAACAGCTCGTGCTGGATCCGGGTGTCGCAAAGCTGGGCCGGGAAAAACTGGGGCTCGATGCAGATTCCACGTATTGGGCAGGAAGTCATCGTCAGCTTCCTCGAAGGCGATCCGGACCGACCGATCATCACCGGCCGTGTCTACAACGCCGAGCAGACCGTGCCTTACGACCTACCTGAGAATGCCACCCAGAGCGGCATGAAAAGCCGTTCGAGCAAGGGTGGCACGCCGGCAAATTTTAATGAAATCCGCATGGAAGACAAGAAAGGCGCCGAGCAGCTTTACATCCATGCCGAGCGCAACCAGGACATCGTGGTCGAGGTGGATGAGAGCCATTCGGTCGGCCACGACCGCACCAAGAGCATCGGCCACGACGAAACGGTGATCATCGGCAACAACCGCCTGCGCATCGTCAAGCAGGAGGACATCCTGTCGGTGGGTCAGCGCAAGACCGACAGCATCAGCCAGAGCTACGTCATTGAAGTGGGCGAAAACCTGCGCCTGGTATGCGGCGAGAGCATCCTGGAGCTCAACGCCAGCGGCCAGATCAACCTGACCGGCGTGCAGATCAGCTTCTACGCCAGCGGCGATGCCGAGTTCAACACCGGCGGTGTGCTGCACCTGAACAACGGCGGCGGCCCCGGCGCCACGCCGGACGGCCAGGGCGTCAAGGCCAGCATCGATGCCAACGTCGCTGCCGCCTTTCCCAAAGGCTAACCCAAAGGCTAACTTCGAGACCTGATGCGCCATGACTTACCGTTTGAATGAATTTCAGCTCCAGCTGCCGCCCAGTGAGTTGCTCGACGCCTCGATCAACATCCTCAAGTTCCCCGAACTAGGCACGTCCCTGATCGTCAGCCGCAGCCTGCTCGCAGAGGGAGAAACCCTGCAAAGCAACCTCGACGACCAACTCAAGCGCCTGGAAAAGCAGGTCCAGGACCTGCGCTGCCAACCCGGCGCCACGTTGCGCGTGGGGGCTCGGCAGGAAGTCGAAGCCATCGAGTTGCGCAGCCAGTTCAACAAGGGCAACGAAAAGGTCTTTCAGTATCAGCTCGCCCTGGTACTGCCGGGCACGCGCAAGATGCTTGCCCTGAGCTACGTCAAGGCCGAGAAGCTGGGCGACGCCGAAGCGGCGCATTGGGCGACGATCAAGGGATCGCTGGTGTTTGACGCGCCGGCGTGATCAACGCCGGGCTCGTGTGGCGAGGGAGCTTGCTCCCGCTGGGTTGCGAAGCGGCCCAAAAACCTGCCAAACGCGGAGCATCAGACACACCGCACCCGCTGGTTTTACGACTGCTTCGCAGCCGAGCGGGAGCAAGCTCCCTCGCCACAGATGTCCGCCTTGTCCCGACAGGCGTCGGATTTATTTTTTCATTTCACCGTTGCGTCCCTGACCGGCAGAGTCCTTTGTGCCACCGTGCGACGCTCGCGGCGCTCCACCAGCATTTCATCGGCGACTTCGGCCGCGCTCTCCGCAATCAACTCGGGACGGCGGCCCGGTAACTGCTGCATCACCTGCGGCAAGGCGCTGACAAAATACATATCCCAGATCACCTGCTCCGTTTGCGACAGCTGAATCATGCTGTTCTCCTTGCTCGATGGATAAATTTTCTGCAGAGAACCTATGCCCGGTTACAGGTGCTGACAATCAGACAATTCCTCATGGCACGTAGGACGTTTCCTAGAGTGGCGTCTTTAGCCCCGTAAAAACGCCTGGTGCAGCTCATCCAGCGTCTGGAAATGATGTACCGGGTTCTGCTCACTCAACTCCTCGAAACTGCCAAATCCGTACCCCACCGCCGCCGCGTCCAGACCATTGCTGCGCGCGCCGATCAAGTCGTGTTTGCGATCACCGATCATCAGGGTGCTGGCCGGGTCGAGGCTTTCTTCGGCCATCAGGTGGGCGATGAGCTCGACCTTGTTGGTACGGGTACCGTCCAATTCGCTGCCGTAGATCACTTTGAAGTGCCGGGCGAAATCGAAATGACGGGCGATTTCCCGGGCGAAAACCCAGGGCTTGGACGTGGCAATGTAGAGCTGTCGGCCTTGGCCACCGAGCGTTTCCAGCAGCGGCACGACACCGTCGAAGACACGGTTTTCGTAGAGGCCGGTGACCTTGAAGCGCTCGCGATAGAAATTCACCGCGTCCCAGGCTTTCGCTTCATCGAAGGCATAGAACTGCATGAAGGCCTGCAACAGCGGCGGGCCGATGAAGTGTTCGAGACGGGTCAGGTCGGGTTCGTCGATGCCCAGTTTGTCCAGGGCGAACTGGATCGAACGGGTGATGCCCTCGCGCGGGTCGGTAAGCGTGCCGTCGAGGTCAAAAAGTATGGTCTGGTAGTGCATGGCTGGTCCTGAGGAAGTAAGTGGGCTGCTACGCAGCCCAGCGGGAGCAAGCTCCCTCGCCACGAGAATAAGGGCCTGGCAAATCACTCAAGGCTGGTCGTAGCCTTCAGCCAGATGCAAATCCTTGAGCTTTACGTAGTTCGCCGCGCTGTAGGTGAAAAAGGCCCGCTCTTTGTCCGTCAGCGGCCGGACCTGCTTCACCGGGCTGCCCACATACAAAAAACCGCTTTCCAAGCGCTTGCCCGGCGGTACGAGGCTGCCGGCACCGATGATTACGTCGTCTTCGACCACCGCGCCATCCATGACAATGCTGCCCATGCCGATCAGGATCCGGCTGCCGACTGAACAGCCATGGAGCATGACTTTATGGGCAATCGTCACGTCGTCGCCGATCAGCAACGGGAAGCCATCGGGGTTGAACGGCCCGGCGTGAGTGATGTGCAGCACGCAGCCGTCCTGGACACTGGTGCGGGCGCCGATGCGGATGCGGTGCATGTCGCCGCGAATGACCGTCAGCGGCCAGACGGAGCTGTCTTCGCCGATCTCAACGTCGCCGATCACCACCGCGGTGCTGTCGACAAAAGCGCCCCGGGCAAGCCGCGGGCTGTGGTTCTGGTACGTTCGAAGGGTCACGATAGGCTCTCTCTTGTCCGATGATAGGCGCTGCTAGCTGCGGTGAACGTCGATTGTAATTAAGATGGGCCCATGTTTCTTCCAGCCAAGGTGCCAACCGTGAGCGTGAACAACCCTCTTTTGCAGCCCTACGACCTGCCGCCATTCTCGGCGATCCGTGCCGAGCACGTGCAACCGGCCATCGAGCAGATCCTGGCTGACAACCGTGCCGCCATCGCCGAGATTCTCAAGACACAAGTCAAACAGCCCACCTGGGCCGGCCTGGTATTGGCAATGGATGAGCTCAATGATCGCCTGGGCGCGGCCTGGAGCCCGGTGAGCCATTTGAACGCGGTGCGCAACAGTCCCGAGTTGCGCGAAGCCTACGAGGCTTGCCTGCCGGCGCTGAGTGCCTATTCCACCGAGCTGGGCCAGAACCGCGAACTGTTCCAGGCGTTCGAAGCCCTGGTGAACAGCCCCGAGGCCGCCGGTTTCGACGTGGCCCAGAAAACCATCCTGGAACATTCGCTGCGCGACTTCCGCCTGTCGGGCATCGATCTGCCGCCCGAGCAGCAAAAGCGCTACGCCGAAGTGCAAAGCAAGCTGTCCGAACTGGGCAGCCGCTTTTCCAACCAGTTGCTCGACGCGACCCAGGCCTGGACCAAGCATGTCACCTCTGAGGCCGCCCTCGCCGGCCTGACCGACTCGGCCAAGGCGCAGATGGCCGCGGCGGCCCAGGCCAAAGGCCTCGACGGTTGGCTGATCAACCTGGAATTTCCCAGCTACTACGCGGTGATGACCTACGCCGAAGACCGCGCCCTGCGCGAAGAAGTCTACGCCGCCTACTGCACCCGCGCCTCGGACCAGGGCCCGAACGCCGGTCAGAACGATAACGGCCCGGTGATGGAGCAGATCCTCGACCTGCGCCAGGAACTGGCCCAGTTGCTGGGTTTCGCCAACTTCGCCGAATTGAGCCTGGCAACCAAGATGGCTGAATCCAGCGATCAGGTGCTCAGCTTCCTGCGCGACCTGGCCAAGCGCAGCAAACCGTTCGCCGCCCAGGATCTGGAACAATTAAAAGCCTTCGCCGCCGAACAGGGCTGCCCCGACCTGCAAAGCTGGGACAGCGGCTTTTATGGTGAAAAACTCCGCCAGCAACGTTACAGCGTCGCCCAGGAAGCCCTGCGCGCCTACTTCCCGATCGACAAGGTACTGAGCGGCCTGTTCGCCATCGTGCAACGCCTCTATGGCATCGAGATCGCTGAACTGAAGGGTTTCGACGCCTGGCATCCGGACGTGCGCCTGTTCGAGATCAAGGAAAACGGCCAGCACGTCGGGCGCTTCTTCTTCGATCTGTACGCCCGCCCCAACAAGCGTGGCGGCGCCTGGATGGATGGCGCCCGCGATCGTCGCCGCACCCTTGATGGCGCGCTGCAAAGCCCGGTCGCCAACCTGGTGTGCAACTTCACCCCGGCCGACAGTGGCAAGCCAGCGCTGCTGACCCACGACGAAGTGACCACGCTGTTCCACGAGTTCGGCCACGGCCTGCATCACCTGCTGACCCGCGTCGACCATGCCGGCGTGTCGGGCATCAACGGCGTGGCCTGGGACGCCGTGGAGCTGCCGAGCCAGTTCATGGAAAACTGGTGCTGGGAGCCTGAAGGCCTGGCGCTGATTTCCGGTCACTACGAAACCGGTGAGCCATTGCCCCAGGACCTGCTGGAAAAAATGCTCGCGGCGAAGAACTTCCAGTCCGGCCTGATGATGGTCCGCCAGTTGGAATTCTCGCTGTTCGACTTCGAACTGCACGCCACCCACGGCGATGGCCGCAGCGTGCTGCAAGTGCTTGAAGGCGTACGCGACGAGGTGTCGGTGATGCGTCCGCCTGCCTACAACCGCTTCCCTAACAGCTTCGCGCATATTTTCGCCGGCGGTTACGCGGCGGGTTACTACAGCTACAAATGGGCGGAAGTGCTGTCGGCCGATGCGTTCTCCAGATTCGAAGAAGACGGCGTGCTCAACGCCGAAACCGGTCGGGCTTTCCGCGAAGCCATCCTGGCGCGTGGCGGCTCCCAGGAGCCGATGGTGCTGTTCGTCGACTTCCGTGGCCGTGAGCCTTCGATTGACGCACTCTTGCGCCATAGCGGCCTGAGCGAGGACGCGGCAGCATGAGTGAGGGGCCTGTGATTACCAAACGACGCTTCATCGCCGGGGCAGTCTGCCCGGCGTGCAGTGAACCGGACAAGTTGATGATGTGGAACGAAGACGGCGTGCCCCATCGCGAATGCGTGGCCTGTGGTTATTCCGACACGCTCAACGAACAAGGCCTGTCGGTGCCCAAGGAATTGGGCACCCGGGTCAATACGTCCGCCTTGAAAGTACCGGACGCCAAGGTCCAGGCGGTGCAGTTCTTCCCCAACCCCAAGCTTAAGAAAAAATCCGACTGAAATCTCCGGCATCACCTTCCGGGCTGCCCGGCCCGGAAGCGATATATATATACCGCAAGTCGCCCTGCCTTCCTCTTCAGACTGGTCCGACACGTCCAGACTGAAAGGAAGCTTTCCATGCCAAACGCTGATAACCCGCTACTGCAGGACTACGACCTGCCGCCCTTTTCGCGCGTCCAGGCCGAACACTTTTCCCCGGCCCTCGACCAGATAATCGTTGAAAGCCGCATCAAAGTTGCCGCGATCATTGCCAGCCAGACACCCTTCCCAACCTGGGACGACCTCGTCTTGGCAATGGACGAAATCCACACGCGGCTGGAGGGTTTCGGCTACCTGCTGAATCGCCTGACCTCGACCCGGACAGGTGACGCCTGGAAGCAGGCCGCGCTCGATTGCGATGTACGATTGCGCGACTTTCAGATCGGGCTGCAACAAAACACCGAACTGTTTCAGCTCTACGAGCGCCTGAACAACAGCGAGATAGCCAGGAATTTCGAACCGGCACGCAAGAGGGTACTGGAAAAAAACCTGCGACAGTTTCGTGAAAACACGCCGATGACCACGGCGAGCGACCTGAGCCTGCTGCAAGTCCGTATTCGAAACGCCGAAGGTCTGTTTTTTGACCAGTTGGAAATGGCCAGCAAAGCCTGGGACATCCTCTTTGACGACGAGGCCCAGCTCAGCGGCTTGCCAGCGGCATTCAAACAGCACATGGCCCACTTGGCCCGCAAGGTCGGGCGCACCGGATGGCTGCTGACTCTCAATGAAGAGTCGCATCGCATCGTCACCCACTATGCCGACAATCGCTCGTTGCGCCAGCAGATCCACGAGGCCTACAGCACGCGTGCTTCCGATCAAGGACCGCACGCTGGACAGTTCGACAATGGCATCGTCCTCAGGCAGCTGCTGGACGATCGGCACGAGTATGCGAACCTGATGGGCCATACGGATTTCGCTGAATGGGCGGTCGCGGCAGAGCAGGCCGGGTCCGCCGAACAGGTACTGGCTTTCCTGGACAACCAACTCCAGTCGCAGCAGGGCACCTTTTGTGTGGAGGCCGAACAGCTCAAGGCCTTCGCCAGGGAACGAGGCCTCAGCGAGCCCGAACCTTGGGACTATCGGTACCTGGCGGAAAAAATTCGCCAGCGAGCGGCAGGCATCTCACAGGAGGCACTGAGCGCCTGGTTTCCGTTGGAAGCGGTTTTTTCCAGGCTGCTGGTGATCGCGTCGAATCTATTCGCCGTGAACTTCGTCGAACGCAAGGATGTGGCCAGCTGGGATCCTGACGTACGTCTTTTTGAAGTCACGGAGAGCGGAACGAGCATCGGTTATATCTATTTCGATCCGTTCGAGTCCGATAACCATGAAGGTTATCCTCAAACCACAACCATTCGTGACCGCCAGATTACCGCTGAAGGCTTGCTCCGACGCCCTATCGCCGTCCTGCATGGCTGGCTGCCACGGGGAACAGCGGCGAACCCGACCCTGCTCGACCATCTGCAGCTACGCATCCTTGTCCATGAATTTGGTCATTGCCTGCATCAGGTCTTGAGCCAGGCAGCCTATCGGGACATATCGGCCATCATCAAGTTATCCCGCGATACGGTCGAATTCGCAGGTTGCCTGCTCGAAAAATGGTGCTTCGCCAAGGAGTTTCTGATCCGCGTATCGGCGCATCATCAAACCGGAGCAGCCTTGCCTGACGAGATGGCCGATCAGTTCATGAGGCTCATCAGCACCCAGGCCAGTTGGGAAACCGCCAACGAGTTGCGCAACGCGCTGCTGGATTTCGAGTTGCACCGTAACCACGCCGATGGACGCAGTGTCCAGCAGGTATTCCAGCAGGTCAGCGAAAAGATCCGCCATTTGCCAGTGATTGCCAATGCACGTCTGGCCAACGGGCTGGACCATATGGTGACGGGCTACGACGCAAGAATGTACGCCTACCCATGGTCCAAGGCCCTGGCCGAATCGGTTTTCCAGAGGTTCCAGCGCGACGGAATCTTTAAAGCGACGACCGGCAGGGCGCTTCGCGAACATATATTCGGGCCGGGCGACTCGCGTCCGTTGTCCGAATCCATAAGCGCGTTCCTCAGCGCGACCAATCAGCGTGAAGGAGCCAATGACTGAGGATCGAGGTGACGCGCCGTGGTCGTTGAATTGACCCAGCCTTTCAACGAGCACAGCGCAAACACGCTGGTACTGCAATCGCCATCTCTCAAGGCAACACGGAGCTTCTCGACATCGGCTTGCATCATGTAGCGAACCCCGTCCTTGAAGTGGTGGCTGTCGCCGAAACCGCCTTCGGTCATTTCCTCCAGGGCGTCTTCCTTGCTCCAGCCCTGCACGACCACCCGGTACATGGCGGCCATCAAGCCGGTACGGTCCGAGCCGTGCTTGCAATGCATGAGCACCGGACCCTTGGCCTGCGCGTCCTGGATGGCGCGCAGGGCCTTGAGAACATCACTGTCGTCGACGTGATTGGTGCGATAGGGCAACTGCACTTGCTTGATATCAGGCGCGGACAACCAGTTCGCGTCCGAATCAGGCAGAAAATTGATGACTGTGCCGATATCGAGTTTCGCCAGCAGGGGCAAGGCACCACCGTCCGGCAAGGAACTGCGATAGAGCGTAGGCGACATCTGGTAGAGGTCGTAGCGTTTTTCTACGGGCTGGGCCCATTCGCCGGGCCTGGCATCGTCGCTGGTGGCGGCCTGGGCGGCGGAGTCGACCAGCGCGACGAGCAAGGCCAGGCACAGCAGGGAACGCAAACAGAGCTTGAGCATGAGGAGCAACCGCCGACCAAGGATTTGGAAGTCGTCAGTTTCGGTTCGCCTCGGTTAAAAGCCTGTGAGCAAGACGTCAAAGCGCCGTGAACCAGAGCCTGCTTTTCCTGAACCGCCAAACGGCACTGGCTTGAATCGACGGCAGCGAATACTGTATGCGCATACAGCTTTCGGAGTATTCCCATGTCCGTCTCACTTCCGCCCCGTGGCCGCGGCACCGCCACCAACCCGCACAACCGCTTCGCGCCGAGCCGTTCGGTGGCCGAGGACGATGGCTGGTATCAGGAAGTGCCGCCGACCCAGGGCACCGAGGTGCGCATCGAAACGGCCAAGACCATCATCACTCGAAACACCTCCACGGATATCCCTTTCGATCGTTCGATCAATCCTTATCGAGGCTGCGAACACGGCTGCATCTACTGCTATGCGCGACCCAGCCATGCCTACTGGGACATGTCGCCCGGGCTGGATTTCGAAACCAGGCTGATCGCCAAGACCAACGCCGCCGATGTGCTGGAAGAGCAGTTGTCGCGGCGCGGCTATCAATGCGCGCCGATTGCCCTGGGTTCCAATACCGATCCCTACCAGCCGATCGAACGCGAACAGCGCATTACCCGGCGGATTCTCGAAGTGCTGCTGCGATACCGGCACCCGGTGACGATTGTCACCAAGGGCTCGCTGATCCTGCGCGACCTCGACCTGCTGACCGAACTGGCAGAGCAACGCCTGGTACATGTGATGATCAGCCTCACCACGCTGGACGACGAACTCAAGCGCATCCTCGAACCCCGCGCGGCGGCGCCGAAGGCCCGGTTGCGGGCGATAAAGGTCATGCGCGAGGCGGGCATCAACGTCGGCGTGCTGTGCGCGCCGATGATCCCGATGATCAACGACAGCGAGATTGAAAGCCTGCTGACCGAAGCCCACGCTGCCGGTGCACAGAATGCCGCCTACGTCATGTTGCGCCTGCCGCTGGAAGTGGCGCCGCTGTTCGAGGAGTGGTTGCAGGCGCACTACCCGCAGCGCGCCGCTCATGTGCTGAGCCTGGTGCGCCAGAGCCGCGGTGGCGAATTGTATGACAGCCGGTTTGGCGTGCGGATGCGCGGCGAAGGCCCGTTCGCCGACCTGCTGGCCCAGCGCTTCGCCAAGGCGCTCAAGCGTTTGGGCCTGAACCGACGAGATGGTTACAATCTTGACTGCGATGCCTTCTGTCCGCCCGGCCGACAGATGTCGTTGATTTGATTAAAGTTGACCTTGGAACGGGCACTGGACATGAGCTGCGCCAGTGTTTCGCCACCCCTGGAATCGTTGTCCTAGAGCCTTCGATTCAGTTTGAGTTAAGTTTCGGCCGCTACCTTGTTCAGCGAGTGACTGACGGGTCGAACACGTCGACCTGGATATTTTTTAACCAGCCACTGGCGTCTTAAAGAGGATGAATCATGAGTGACAAGGATAAACAGCCGTTGGCTGCGTCGGCTTCAGCCCAACCCGAGGCGGAAACCGCCGATGCAGCGCTGCAGCACATTGTTGACGGCTTTTTGCATTTCCATCACGAGATCTTTCCCCAACAGGAAGAACTCTTCAAGAAACTCGCCACCGCCCAGAAACCCCGGGCGATGTTCATCACCTGCGCCGATTCGCGCATCGTGCCCGAGCTGATCACCCATAGCTCCCCAGGCGACCTGTTCGTGACCCGTAACGTCGGCAACGTCGTTCCACCGTACGGACAAATGAACGGCGGCGTTTCCACTGCCATTGAATACGCCGTGCTGGCCCTGGGTGTGCAACACATTATCGTTTGCGGCCATTCCGATTGCGGCGCCATGCGTGCGGTGCTCAACCCCGACACCCTGGAAAAAATGCCGACGGTCAAGGCCTGGCTGCGCCACGCCGAAGTGGCCAAGACCATGGTCCACGACAACTGCCCGTGCGGTGACGAAAAGCAGACCATGCCCGTCCTCACCGAAGAAAACGTGATCGCCCAGTTGCAGCATTTGCGAACGCACCCTTCGGTGGCCTCTCGCATGGCCAGCGGCCAGTTGTTCATCCATGGCTGGGTGTACAACATCGAGACCAGCGAGATCAAAGCCTTTGATGCGGACCGGGGTTGTTTCCTGCCGCTCGATGGCAGCCATCCGATACCGGTGGCGACGCCCAAAGCGCGCTTCTAACCGCTCCTAAACATCCTTGTGTGGTCGAGCCTCCCGCCATTTGCGCGGGCGGGCCTCGCCATGCCTGAAGAAAATTTCGGGAGAGTCGCCATGCGCGCTGCTCAATTAAAAGCTGTTCTGCCACGGGAGCTCCTGGCTTCGGTGGTTGTATTCCTGGTGGCGCTGCCCTTGTGCATGGGCATCGCCATTGCATCGGGCCTGCCACCCGCCAAAGGCCTGATTACCGGTATCGTCGGTGGTCTGATCGTGGGCTTCCTGGCTGGCTCCAAGCTGCAAGTCAGCGGCCCGGCGGCCGGTTTGGCGGTGCTGGTCTTCGAACTGGTGCGCCAGCATGGCGTAGCAATGCTCGGGCCGATCCTCTTGCTGGCCGGGCTGCTGCAACTGCTGGCCGGGCGTTTTCGCCTCGGTTGCTGGTTCAGGGTCACCGCGCCTGCCGTGGTCTACGGCATGCTGGCCGGTATCGGTGTGCTGATCATCTTGTCCCAGGTCCATGTGATGCTTGACGCGGCGCCCAAGCCTTCCGGGCTGGATAACCTGGCGGCGTTCCCGGCGGCAGTCGCCCAGGCTTTACCTTCGTTCGGCTGGCAGGCCGGTTTGCTCGGCCTGTCGACGATCGCAGTGATGTGGCTGTGGGAAAAGTTTCGCCCCCATAGCCTGCGCTTCGTTCCTGGCGCCCTGCTCGGCGTGGGCCTGGCAACGGTTGCCAGCCTGCTGCTGGCGTTGCAGGTCAAGCGCGTGGAGGTTCCGGAAAACATGGCCGAAGCCATCGACTGGTTGCGCCCGGCGGATTTGCTGAACCTGGCCGACCCCTCCGTGTTGATCGCCGCGTTCGCGGTCGCTTTCATCGCCAGTGCGGAAACCTTGCTCTCGGCGGCTGCCGTCGATCGCATGCACAGCGGCGAGCGGGCGGATTTCGATCGGGAACTGTCCGCCCAAGGTATCGGCAACATGCTCTGTGGCCTGCTCGGTGCCTTGCCGATGACCGGCGTGATCGTGCGCAGCTCAGCCAACGTCCAGGCCGGGGCGACCACACGGATGTCGACGATCTTCCACGGTTTGTGGTTGCTGCTCTTCGTGCTGCTGCTGTCCAGCGTGCTGCAAAGCATCCCGGTGGCGAGCCTGGCGGGTGTGCTGGTCTACACCGGTTTCAAACTGGTGGATATCAAGGCGTTCCGTGGCCTGGGCCGTTATGGCCGGATGCCGATGTTCACCTACGCCGCGACGGCGCTGGCGATCATCTTCACCGACCTGCTGACCGGCGTGCTGATCGGTTTTGGCCTGACCCTGGTGAAACTGGCGTGGAAAGCCTCGCGCCTGAAGATCAGCCTGATCGACTTGCCCCAGGACGGCGAGATGGAACTGCGCTTGGTGGGTGCGGCAACCTTCCTCAAGGTTCCAGCCCTGACCCAGGTGCTGAACACCATTCCCGAAGGCGCAACGGTGCATGTGCCGCTCAACAACCTGAGCTATATCGACCATTCCTGCCTGGAATTGCTCGAAGAATGGAGCCGGGCGAATGCCAGCAAGGGTTCGAAGTTGTTGATCGAATCACGCGGGCTCAAGCGCCGGCTGGAAGGACGGTTGCGCACGACCGTGGGGGTTGGCGCAGCCTCTGCCTGATGTCTCTCACCCCCATAAGGGTTGGGTGTAGGGCACATGATTCATGAACACCACAGATCCAATGTGGGAGCGAGCTTGCTCGCGATAGCGGTGTGTCAGTCAACTACGATTTTGCTGATCCGACGCCATCGCGAGCAAGCTCGCTCCCACGGGGTTTGATGTTTGCCTGAGAGATCAAGCCGCCGGCTGATCCAGATCCAGGCCCACGCCCAAGCGGCGGGACATGCAGGGCCAGCGCTTCCAGGCTGCGCCGGTTTCCGGGCTGCTGAGCTTCTCGCGGTAGGTTTCCACCGACTCCAGTGCAAACGTCTCGTCGTTGAGCATCTCGTCGAACGCGTGATGCACCACCTCATCGAGTTGGTTGGCAAATTCCTCACCGATCAACTGATGGGCAATCAGATTGGCAACCGTCATGTCCAAGGGGATCAGCGGCTGGCCGAAATGCTTGATGTACAGGTCGTTGACCTCCTCCACAAACCGGTGCGCCAGATAGGCTTCGTCAAGCAGGCTGTTGAGCCCGACATGCCCGGCCATGATCGTCGGAGGCTGGAGGAAATACTGCTCGGCAATTTTCAGTACGGGCTTGATCTGCGACTCGATACCCGCCTCCCTGGCGACGTCGTTGGCTGCATCCAGCAGGTCAGGCACTTCGTTGATATAGGCTGCGACAAACCGCGCCAGAACGTCGTTGGCGTTCGCGTCCGGGAGCTGAATGGCGGGGTGCAGCGTCGGTAACTGGGCCGTCAACTGACGACTCAGCAGACCGGTCTCGGCCTCGTGCTGTTGGGCTTTTTGGATCTGCTCGCGCAATGCGGCGGTGTTCATGACAACTCCAGGAAACAACAGGCAATGAAATAGGAATGACATAACTTAGCTGGCGCATAAAAACTCCTAAGACCTATTTTTCATAACTGCCTCATCCTTGATACGTCGCCGTTATATCGGTTTGCCATCACTCTGCTGCGCATCCTTCTCCATTCGTGGGCTCTGGCGCAAGTCCCAGCTGTTTCAAACGATTTACGCCGTCGCGTTGCGAGGTTGCGGGTGCTGTCTATACTCGGTTTGGAATGGAGTTAGCCGATGACACCCGATTGCATGTGCAGCAAGGCGCGGCGAGTCAAGTAAGCAGTCTGGAATGCCGATCCCTTGCCGCAGGCGTTACGCCTACGGGATAACAAGAACGATAAGGGGAACCCGCAATGACGCGACATCCACACGTATGGATGGGCCTCCTGTTGTGGTCGATTTTCAGCCAGGCGCAAGCGGCCTGGACTGTGAATATGGCGCCTGGAGCGACACAGATCAGCAACGCAGTGTTCGACTTGCACATGACCATCTTCTGGATCTGCGTGGTCATCGGCATCATCGTCTTTGGCGCCATGTTCTGGTCGATGATGATGCACCGCCGCTCAACCGGGCAGAACGCCGCCCACTTCCACGAAAACACTCGCGTGGAAATCCTCTGGACCATCGTGCCCTTCCTGATCCTGGTGGCCATGGCGGTTCCCGCCACCGCCACGCTGATCAAGATGTACGACTCCAGCGAATCGGAGATCGATGTCCAGGTCACCGGCTACCAATGGAAGTGGCACTACAAATACCTGGGCCAGGACGTCGAGTTCTTCAGCAACCTGGCCACGCCTGCCGAACAAATCCACAACCAGAGCACCAAGGGCGAGCACTACCTGCTTGAAGTCGACAAGCCGCTGGTGCTGCCAGTCGACGCCAAGGTGCGCTTCCTGGTGACCTCCGCCGACGTGATCCACTCGTGGTGGGTGCCGGCCTTCGCCGTCAAGCGCGACGCCATTCCGGGGTTCGTCAACGAAGCCTGGACCCGCGTCGACAAGCCCGGCATTTATCGCGGCCAGTGCGCCGAGCTGTGCGGCAAGGACCATGGTTTCATGCCGATCGTGGTCGAGGTCAAGAGCAAGCCCGACTACGAAAAATGGCTGGGCGAACGCAAGGCCGAAGCCGCGCAGCTCAAAGAGCTGACCAGCAAGGAATGGACCCTGGAAGAACTCAAGGAACGTGGCGACAAGGTCTACCACACCACTTGCGTGGCCTGTCACCAGGCCGAAGGCCAGGGCCTGCCGCCGATGTTCCCGGCGCTCAAGGGCTCGAAAATCGCCACCGGGCCGATCAAGGATCACTTGAACATCGTCTTCCACGGCAAGCCCGGCACCTCCATGGCCGCGTTCGGCAAACAGCTGTCGGAAGTCGATATCGCCGCGGTCGTGACCTACGAGCGTAACGCCTGGGGCAACAACAAGGGCGACATGGTCACCCCTAAAGAAGTGCTGGAACTCAAACAGGCGGATAGCCAATGAGCCGCCCTGACGTCCGTTCCCGCAACCGGTCGGGGCTCGTTGCCCCGCGCCGACCAGCCCATTCGTTCGAAGGAGACAGGACATGAGTGCTGTGATCGATGACCACGGTCATGCCGGCGCCGACCACGCCCACGGCCCCGCCAAGGGCCTGATGCGCTGGGTACTGACCACCAACCACAAGGATATCGGCACGCTGTACCTGTGGTTCGCGTTCTCCATGTTCCTGCTGGGCGGCTCGTTCGCCATGGTGATCCGCGCCGAGCTGTTCCAGCCCGGCCTGCAGATCGTGCAGCCGGAATTCTTCAACCAGATGACCACCATGCATGGCCTGGTGATGGTCTTCGGCGCGGTGATGCCGGCCTTCGTCGGCCTCGCCAACTGGATGGTCCCGCTGATGATCGGCGCACCGGACATGGCCCTGCCGCGGATGAACAACTTCAGTTTCTGGCTGTTGCCGGCGGCGTTCCTGATGCTGGTTTCCACCCTGTTCACACCGGGCGGCGGGCCGAACTTCGGCTGGACCTTCTACGCGCCGCTGTCCACCACCTATGCGCCGGAAAGCGTGACGTTCTTCATCTTTGCCATCCACCTGATGGGCATCAGCTCGATCATGGGCGCGATCAACGTGGTCGCCACCATCCTCAACCTGCGCGCCCCCGGCATGACGCTGATGAAGATGCCCCTGTTCGTCTGGACCTGGCTGATCACCGCTTTCCTGCTGATCGCGGTGATGCCAGTGCTGGCCGGCTGCGTGACGATGATGCTGATGGACATCCACTTCGGCACCAGCTTCTTCAACGCCGCCGGTGGCGGTGACCCCGTGCTGTTCCAGCATGTGTTCTGGTTCTTCGGCCACCCTGAGGTGTACATCATGATCCTGCCGGCCTTCGGTGCCGTCAGCTCGATCATCCCGGCATTCTCGCGCAAGCCGCTGTTCGGCTACACCTCGATGGTCTACGCCACGGCGGCCATTGCCTTCCTCTCGTTCATCGTCTGGGCGCACCACATGTTCGTGGTCGGCATCCCGCTGGTGGGCGAACTGTTCTTCATGTACGCCACCCTGCTGATCGCCGTGCCCACCGGAGTGAAGGTGTTCAACTGGGCGAGCACCATGTGGCAAGGCTCGCTGACCTTCGAGACACCGATGCTGTTTGCCGTGGCGTTCGTGATCCTGTTTTCCATCGGCGGTTTCTCCGGGCTGATGCTGGCTATCGCGCCGGCGGACTTCCAGTACCAGGACACCTACTTTGTGGTCGCGCATTTCCACTACGTGCTGGTGCCTGGTGCGATCTTCGGGATTTTCGCCTCGGCCTACTACTGGCTGCCGAAATGGACCGGCCACATGTACGACGAAACCCTCGGCAAGCTGCACTTCTGGCTCTCGTTCATCGGCATGAACATGGCGTTCTTCCCGATGCACTTCGTTGGCCTGGCGGGCATGCCCCGGCGGATTCCCGACTACAACCTGCAGTTCGCCGATTTCAACATGGTCTCGTCGATCGGCGCGTTCATGTTCGGCACCACGCAGATTTTCTTCCTGTTCATCGTGATCAAGACCATCCGTGGCGGTGAGCCGGCACCGGCCAAGCCGTGGGATGGCGCAGAAGGGCTGGAATGGAGCGTGCCGTCGCCGGCGCCATATCACACCTTCACCACGCCGCCGGAAGTGAAATGAACACGCCAGCTTCTGTGGGAGCGAGCCTGCTCGCGAAAACGGTATGCCTGGCACACCGCGTCGCGTCTTTCGCGAGCAGGCTCGCTCCCACAGGGTTCTCGGTGCGGAGCGCAGGCCATGGCTGACTCGATCTCGCTGAAAAAACTGGTCACCCGCCTGTTGCTGGTGGTGGCGGCCATGTTTGCCTTCGGGTTTGCCCTGGTGCCGATCTACGACGTGATGTGCAAAGCGTTCGGCATCAACGGCAAAACCGGCGGGCAGTACACGGGTGAGCAAACCGTTGATGAGTCGCGGCAGGTCCGGGTGCAGTTCTTGTCGACCAACTCGGTGGACATGGTCTGGGACTTCTACCCCAAGGGCGATCAATTGGTGGTCAAGCCGGGAGCGGTCAACGAGATGGTGTTCATTGCCCATAACCCCACCGATCGGCCGATGAGCGCCCAGGCGGTGCCGAGCATTTCGCCGAGCAACGCCGCGGCGTATTTCCACAAGACCGAATGTTTCTGTTTTACCCAGCAAGTGCTGCAACCCGGCGAACGCATCGAAATGCCCATGCGCTTCATCGTCGACCGGGACATGCCCAAGGAAGTGAAGCACCTGACGCTGTCCTACACGCTGTTCGATATCACCGCTCGTCATCCACCGGTGGCTGTAAACACTGACCGATAGCGTGCCCGATAAGGAGAACAATAAATGGCAACTCATGAGCACTATTACGTTCCGGCCCAGAGCAAATGGCCGATCATCGCCACGGTCGGGATGTTCGTCACGGTGTATGGCCTGGCGACCTGGTTCAACGACCTGAAAGCGGCGCGTCCGGATTCCCACGGCCCGCTGATCTTTTTCGTCGGTGGCCTGCTGCTGGCCTACATGCTGTTCGGCTGGTTTGGCGCGGTCATCAAGGAAAGCCGCGCCGGGCTGTACAGCGCGCAGCTCGATCGCTCGTTCCGCTGGGGCATGAGCTGGTTCATTTTTTCCGAGGTGATGTTCTTCGTCGCCTTCTTCGGCGCGCTGTTCTATGTGCGCGTGGTGTCGGCGCCCGGCTTGGCCGGCGAAGGCAGCAAGGGCCTGTCGGAAATGCTCTGGCCAAATTTCGAATACGTCTGGCCATTGCTGAACAACCCCGATCCGAAACTCTTTCCGGCGCCCAAGGACGTCATCAGCCCGTGGGGCTTGCCGCTGCTCAACACGATCCTGCTGGTCAGCTCCAGCGTCACCGTCACCATCGCCCACCATGCCCTGAAGAAAGGTCATCGCGGCGCGCTGAAAATCTGGCTGGCGATCACCGTGCTGCTGGGTTGCGCCTTCCTGGGTTTCCAGGCCGAGGAATACATCCACGCCTACAAGGAACTGGGCCTGACCCTGGGTTCGGGGATCTACGGCGCGACGTTCTTCATGCTCACGGGCTTTCACGGCGCCCACGTCACCATCGGCACGATCATCCTGTTCGTGATGCTGATGCGCATCATGCGCGGGCATTTCGACAACGAGCATCAGTTCGGCTTCGAGGCCGCGAGCTGGTATTGGCACTTCGTCGATGTGGTGTGGATCGGCTTGTTCTTCTTCGTCTACATACTCTGAGGCAACCGTTATCAGGGCGGCTCTTTACCAAGGAGCATGGGACACCAACTGGCCGCTGAAAAAGCCCCAGGCGATCAAGCCGACGGTGACGACGGCCAGGCTGACGCGAATCGCCAGGGCGATGACCAGGCGATTGGAATTGCTGTCGTCCTTGACCAGAAAAAACAAGCCGCTGAACAGGCTGGCAATCGTGGCGATCAGCATCAGGACGATGGCTGCTTTTAGCATCAGGAACACTCCGGGGGAACGCGATGCACGTGAGTATAGCTATCCCGTTCTACAGCTTTCGGCCGGCGCCATGAAAGGCTTCCGGCCAGGTCTCGTGCCGTCGCTGGTGGTGGCCGTGCTGGTGCCGGTGATGGTGTGCCTGGGGTTCTGGCAATTGAGCCGGGGCGAGCAGAAACGCCTGCTCATGGACACCTACGCCGAGCGCCGCGTGGCCAAGCCGATGGACAGCGTGGAGCTTTCGCAAACAACGGATCCGGCCTTTCGTCTCGTCAGCCTGCACGGCCAGTTCGACGCCGAACACAGCCTGCTGCTGGATAACCGCCAGCACGACGGCAAGGTCGGCGTCGAACTGCTGCAACCGTTCCTCGACCACGCCAGCGGGCTGTGGCTGCTGGTCAATCGCGGCTGGCTGCCCTGGCCTGATCGCCGTACGCCGCCGGTCTTCAATACGCCCGAGCAACCCATCGACCTACAAGCCTGGGTCTACGTCGCGCCCGGCGCCACGTTCCAACTGCACGCCGACCCGGCCAGCGCCCCGTGGCCGCGGCTGGTCACCGCTATCGAACCGCAGAAGCTCTGGGCCGAACTGGGGCGCGGCGGCTTTGCTTACGAATTGAGACAACAAACCGGCCCTGGCGCCTACCGGACCGATTGGCCAGTGGTCGCCATGGGCCCGGAAAAACACCTCGGTTATGCCGTGCAGTGGTTCGCCATGGCGGCGGCGCTGTTCGGCCTTTTCCTTTATCTCGGATGGCACAACGCAGGGAGACACCATGGGAAGCACCATGAATCCAACCAACATGTCTGACGCGCCCGACACACGCAGCCGGCGCAAGGGGCGCGTGCAATTGCTGTTGATTGTGCTGGGCGTGGTCGGCCCGATGATCCTCGCCACCGGCATGTACAAGTTCCAGTTCTGGGTTCCGGACAGCCGCAGCTATCACGGCGAGTTGATCGGCAACGGCCAGTCCCGCGTGGACATCGGCGTGCAGGCCGATGAGCAGCGCTGGCAGATCCTGGTAACGGCGCCGCAGGAATGCTCGGTGGATTGCCGGCAACTGGTGTACCTGGCCCGGCAGGTGCAGATCGGCCTGGGCCGCGAGGCGGGCCGCGCCAGCCATGCCCTGGCGATAGCGCAACCGCTCGAGGCGGAATACGACGCCCAACTGCAGCGCGAATATCCGCAACTACAACGTTATCCGCTGGACCTGCCGGCCTATCAGAAAGGCGCCCAGGGCTCCGGCGGCGCCCAGTTGTGGATCATCGACCCCCACAGCAACCTGGTGCTGCGCTACGACGCCCGGGTCAAGGGCAAGGACCTGCTCAACGACCTGCGCCATCTGCTGAAACTGTCCAACATCGGATAAGGGCATCGACATGGCCAAGCCTGGATTTCGCCTCGCGCTGTTTGCCACGTTGCTGGCATTGATTGTCGTACTGTTGGGCGCGTACACCCGCCTGACTCACGCCGGCCTCGGTTGCCCCGATTGGCCCGGTTGCTACGGTTTCATCAGCGTGCCCAAGGGCGAAGCCCAACTGGCCCATGCCGAGTTGCATTTTCCCGACACCCCGGTGGAAGCCCATAAAGGCTGGAACGAAATGGTCCATCGCTATTTCGCCGGTGCGTTGGCACTGATGATTGCCGCGCTGGCCGCCCGCGCCTGGACGAACCGCCGGCACCCCGGCCTGCCATTAAAACTGCCGCTGTTCCTGCTGGCGGTGGTGTTCGCCCAGGCGGCGTTCGGCATGTGGACCGTCACGCTCAAGCTCTGGCCGCAGGTGGTCACCGGGCATTTGCTGGGCGGGTTCGCGACGTTGAGCCTGCTGTTTCTGCTCACGTTGAGATTGTCCGGCGTGTTGCCGTCGCTGACCGTGCCCAAGCGCCTGCAACACTGGGCCACGGCTGGGCTGTTGCTGGTAATCGGCCAGATCGCCCTGGGCGGTTGGGTCAGTTCCAATTACGCCGCGGTGGCCTGTATCGACTTTCCTACCTGCCACGGCCAATGGATGCCCCCCGCGGATTTCGCCAATGGCTTCCACCTGACCCAGCACATCGGCCCGAACTACCTGGGCGGGCAACTGGACAGCGACGCTCGCACCGCCATCCACGTGACCCACCGCATCGGCGCCTTGCTGGTGACTGTGGTGCTGCTGGGGCTGGCCTGGCAGCTCAAGACTGTGGGCATGACCCGACTGGCGGGACTGGTCCTCGCCGCACTCGCAGCGCAAATTACCCTGGGTATAAGCAACGTCGTGTTTCATCTGCCGCTGCCGGTGGCGGTGGCCCATAACGCTGGGGGTGCCGCGCTGTTGCTGAGCCTGGTGCTGGTCAACTATCACGCCCGGACCAGCCTGGTCCGGGTACGGCATCAGGTCCCGCTGCGCTGGCGCTTCAATCCGCCTGAACACGGCGTCGGCCCCATCACGATCAAAGGAGAGATGCCATGGCAACCCTGACCGGTACACGCCACAGCCAGGCGATCTGGCGCGATTACCTGGAGCTGACCAAGCCCAAGGTGGTGGTATTGATGCTGATCACCTCGCTGGTCGGCATGTTCCTCGCGACCCGCGCGGGAGTGCCCTGGACGGTGCTGGTGTTCGGCAATCTGGGGATTGCGCTGTGCGCCGGTGGCGCGGCGGCGGTCAACCATGTGGTGGATCGGCGTATCGACGCGGTGATGGCGCGCACACACAAGCGGCCATTGGCCGAGGGCCGGGTCTCGCCGGCCGCCGCACTGACGTTCGCCCTGGCACTGGCGCTGGCCGGCCAGGCGATGCTGCTGGTGTTCACCAATCCGCTGACCGCCTGGCTGACCCTGGCCTCGCTGCTCGGCTACGCGGTGATCTACACCGGGTTTCTCAAGCGCGCCACACCTCAGAACATCGTCATTGGCGGCCTCGCAGGCGCGGCGCCACCGTTGCTGGGCTGGGTCGCGGCCACCGGTCACGTCAGCGCCGAACCGTTGCTGCTGGTGTTGATCATCTTTGCCTGGACGCCACCACATTTCTGGGCCCTGGCGATCCATCGCAAGGAGGAATACGCCAAGGCAGACATCCCGATGCTGCCGGTGACCCACGGCGAGCACTACACCAAGATCCATATTCTGCTGTACACCCTGGTGCTGCTGGCGGTCAGCCTGATGCCGTTCGTGATCCAGATGAGCGGGTTGCTGTACCTGGCGTGCGCGCTTGTACTGGGCGCCAGGTTCCTGCAATGGGCCGTGGTGCTGTACCGTGGCAGTCGGCCGCACGCGGCGATCAACACGTTCAAGTACTCTATCTGGTACTTGTTCCTGCTGTTCATCGCCCTGCTTGTAGATCACTACTTACTGTTGAGCCTATGACCCGAACCCAGAAAACCGTCTTCATCCTCGTGGCCGTGATCGCCCTGATCCTCGGCCTGACCATCAATAAAGTGCTGTCCGGCAAAGGCCAGGGCGACCCGACCGCGCTGATCGACGCCGGCATCATCCTGCTGCCGCAAAGCCGCAGCCTGCCGGACGTGAAAATGACCGACCAGGACGGCCAGCCGGTGACGATCAATGAGCTGAAAGACAAGTGGAGCCTGCTGTTCTTCGGCTACACCTTCTGCCCGGACATCTGCCCGACCACCCTCGCCCAGCTGCGCCAGATCAAGAGCGAGCTGCCGCCCGAGGCGGTGGCAAAGTTGCAGATCGTGCTGGTGAGCGTCGACCCGAACCGCGACACGCCCAAGCAACTCAAGCAGTACCTGGGTTACTTCGACCCGCAGTTCATCGGCCTGACCGCCGCCTCGGTGCAAGACCTGCAAAAACTCGCCAACGCGGTAAGCATCCCGTTCATCCCGGCGGACACCAGCAAGCCCAACTACACCGTCGACCACAGCGGCAACCTCGCCGTCATCGGCCCGGACGGCACGCAGCGCGGGTTTATTCGGGCGCCGATGAATAATCAGAAGTTGGTGGCGCAGTTGCCGGAGATGCTGAAACACAAATAAACGATGCAAGACCTGTGGCGAGGGAGCTTGCTCCCGCTCGGTTGCGCAGCAGCCGCAAGACCGGACGATACGGTTCGCCCGAAGAAATGCAGGGGCCTGCTGCGCAGGCCAGCGGGAGCAAGCTCCCTCGCCACAAAAGCTGCTCTGCGCCAGGTCGCTTTACAGACCCTGACTCTGTTCTTGATGGTGGCTTTGAGATCGACGCAATGTGTAGCGGGATCATAAAGGCCGTTCACAGGCGGTTGGAAAAGAGGATGCGTAGATCATCGCCAGCAAGCACGTCAGTCGGCTTGACCCCCAGTAGCTTGCGGCAACTGTTGCTGAAGTGGGCTGAGTCGCTGAACCCCGCCATCTGCGCGGCTTCGGTGAGCGATAGCCCCTGGCTGACAAAACTGACCAGCGCGCGCAGACGCAGCCACACCCGGTAGCGCCTCAGCGGCAGCCCCATGGCCTGGTTGAACAGTGCAGAAAGGCGGCTTGGCGATAGACAAACGAGGGCCGACAGTTCCTGGGTGGTGAAATTGCGCTGGGGCTGCGCCTGCATCGCATCCAGCACCTTGAGTACCCGTGGGTCTGCATGGTTCGACTCGCCCGTATCGGGCAGCAAGCGCATGGCGATTTGCCCGAGGAGGGCTTCGCCTTCCTGCACATCGCGGCCCGTCAACCCTTTGAGTTCCGTCAGCCAGTTGCCAGCGCTCGGCCCGGGATCGCTCAAGTGCTCGGTAGATAGGTTGTAACGCAGCATTAACTGCTGGTAGAGGCGGCTCTGTTTCTCAAAGAACAACACCGCCACAGGTTGCCCGGAAAACGCCAAAGCATGCGCGACACCTGCTGGCACGAATAACTGATCGTAACGCTGCCATGGGCTTGCGTCGGTGCCCCGTGCCTGAATCGGCGCCTGTAACCCCAGGCATAGAGCGCTGGCGCTATGTCGATGGAGGCTGATGTCGGGTAGCGGCCCGACATACAGGGTGAGCTGATTGCCCAGGATCAAAAAATTCTGCACGGCGCCCTCAAGTCAGTTGGTTCTTACAAGTCGCTCGCCCTGTCTGCCACTACATTGGCCGAAACTCCACAGCACTTGAGGCAGCGCAATGAATGCATACACCAGCGGCTTCCTTGCCGCACCGCATCAGTTCATCAGTATCGAAGGGCTGCGTTTTGGTTATCGCGACTATGGAACAGGTCCGGTACTGCTGATGCTGCACGGCTGGCCACTTAATGGCGATACCTTTGCGCCGTTGGTCGATGCGCTTGCCTCAGGCTTTCGTTGCATTGTGCCGGATCTCCCTGGCGCAGGCATGACAGCCTGGTCAACAGAACATGATCTGAGCCCCGCCGGCCAGGCGCGTCTGCTCCAGGGTTTACTTGCGGCCTTGGGCATTGCGCAGGGCTATAGCCTGTTGGGTAATGACAGCGGCGGTATCGCCGCCCGCTACCTTGCACTTTGGGACGCCAGCCGCGTGGCCAAGTTGATTCTGCTCAATAGCGAAATACCTGGGCATCGCGCACCCAACCAGCGTCTGTACAAACAACTGGCGCGTTGGTTACCGGGATACGGCGCGCTTGCTCGCATCCAGCTAAGAAGTGCTGCCTATCTGTGTTCGAAGCGGGGGTTTGGCGGAACGCTCTACGATCACCAGCACTTGCTCGGCAGCTTTCATCGGCGCTTTATCGCGCCGCTGATCCAGTCCGCGCAGAGCATGGAGCAAGCCCGGTGCGCCTTTATCGCAGTGCTCGATTGGCCGCAGCTCGATGCCTTGAGCCGTCTTCATGGCCAGATCGAGGCGCAGACCTTGCTGATCTGGGGGCGGCAGGACGATACCTTCCCTGAGCCGTATGCCATTGAGATGAGCCGGAGCTTTGCCAACCTTACCGGCTTTATCAGCATCGACAAGGCCAAGTTGTATGTTCATGAAGACCAACCAGAGCAGGTGATTCAACACCTCAAGGTCTTTCTGCTGGCAAAGCAGGAGTAGGGTGGAGTGATACCGGAGCTGGGCTCCTGGTTCGCCGGCTTTGGCTTAAGCACACCCAGAGTGAAGCGCAGAGCGGTGACTGCCGGTCAGTTAAGCCACAAACCTGTGGGAGCAAAGCTTGCTCGCGATGACGCCAGCCCAGACACCGCCCGTGGCGAGGGAGCTTGCTCCCGCTCGGCTGCGCAGCAGTCGCAAAACCGGGCGATGCGGTTTGCCTGGAGGAATGCAGGGGCCTGCTGCGCAGGCCAGCGGGAGCAAGCTCCCTCGCCACAGGGGGGTTGTGTCGAACCGAATACCGAGCCCAAGGCTGCACACTGTGCGCCGCCATGGTGAGTGACCTGACATTTGGTCTGGATGGATCGAGGCGTCATGTGGCGCAGGGTACTAGCCGCTGATTGAGCTGAGGTCGTGGAACCGCGGCAATAGTATTTATGCCCCAACGAAAAAACCCGGCCACCTGTGCCGGGTTTTTGGTTCTTCTCGAAGACAAACGGACGAGGCTTTTAGGTCAGTCGCCCCGCTTTACGCGGTCATCCTTTGGAACTGGCCTGCGCCGCTTCAACGATCAGCTCTGCAACTTTCTTCGGATTCGACGTCATCACCACATGGGAAGCCCCTTGAACGGTGACAGTCTTTTTCGAGCCCGCGCGTTCGGCCATGAACTTCAGGGCGGCCTCGGGGATGTTCTTGTCCGCCGAGCCGTAGATGAACCAGGACGGCAGTTTTTTCCAGGCCGGGTCGCCAGACGCTTCCTTCAATGCAGCCTCGCTGATGGGGCGTTGTGTAGCAGCCATCAGGGCGGAGTCCGCCGCTGGGACGTCGGCGGCAAACTGTTGGCCGAATTTGTCCTGCTGGATGTAGAGGTCCTTATTGCCGTCGTCCAGCTGCACCGGAGCCGCCAAGGTCGGGCCGAGGGTGCCGCCAGGGTAGCGACCGGACAGTTCGATGGCGGTTTCGCCTTTGTCCGGCGCGAAGGCTGCGACGTAGACCAGTCCCTTGACCTTGGGGTTGTCGTGCACGGCGTTAGTGATCACGGCGCCGCCGTAGGAATGACCCACCAGGATCACCGGGCCGGCGGTTTGCTCGACGATATCAGCGACGTAATCGGCGTCCTGCTTCACGCCCCGCAGCGGGTTGGCCGCGGCAACGACCGGATAACCCTGGGTCAGCAACTGGGCGGCAACGCCATTCCAACTGGACGATTCGGCGAAGGCGCCATGGACCAGCACGATGGTTGGCTTGGCAGCATCGGGTTGCGCGGCGGTTGCGCTATTAACGGAGGTCAGTGCCAGCGCAGCGGTGATGGTGACGGCCAACAGCGATTTGATAGTGAGCATGATCATTCCTTTTTTCATTGATTGGAGGGGTGACGCTGCAGCGATGGGTTTACTTGGCCAGAAAGTCCAGCAGGTCCTGGTTGAGGCGGTCCTTGTGGGTGTCGGTCAGGCCGTGCGGGGCGCCCGGATAGACGATCAACTCGGCGTTCTGCACCAGCTTGGCGGCGGCATGGGCGGAGGCGTAAATCGGGACGATTTGGTCATCGTCGCCATGCACGATCAGTGTCGGCACGTCGAACCTGGCCAGGTCGGCGCGGAAGTCTGTCACCGAGAACGCTGCGATGCAGTCATAGGTGTTTTTGTGGCCCGCTTGCATGCCCTGCACCCAGAACGTATCGATCAGCCCTTGGGAGACTTTTGCCCCGTCGCGGTTGAAGCCGAAGAATGGGCCAGAGGCGATGTCGCGGTACAGCTGCGAGCGGTTGTCCAGCGAGGCCTTGCGCAGGCCGTCGAACACCTCGATCGGCAGGCCGCCTGGGTAGTCTTCGGTCTGGAGCATCATCGGCGGAACGGCGCTGATCAGTGCGGCCTTCTTCACCCGGTCGGTGCCGTGGCGGCCGATGTAGCGGGTGATTTCGCCACCACCGGTCGAGAAACCCACCAGGGTCACGTCGTTAAGGTCCAGGGTGTTGATCACAGCGGCCAAGTCATCGGCATAGTGATCCATGTCGTTACCTTCCCACGGCTGGCTGGAACGGCCATGGCCGCGGCGGTCATGGGCGATCACTCGATAGCCTTGGTCCGCCAGGAACAGCATCTGCGACTCCCAGCTATCGGAATTCAGCGGCCAGCCATGGCTGAAGGTGACGACTGGCCCATCTTTCGGACCCCAGTCCTTGTAATAGAGCTGTACGCCATCTTGGGTGGTGATATAGCTGCCGGCTTGGGCTTGGTTGGCTGCTTGAGCGCGGGAGGACTGGGTATTCATGGCAAGATCTCCTTAGGTCATGGCTCGCCACCGGGGATCCGATGGCGACTTGATGGGGAGCATTCTTGCAGCGGCGTGTATACCGGAAATGTTCGACACCCGGTCGTTATGCGTTCTTTTGAGTCTGTAGATGCGCTGGATACAGTGGCTTACAAATGCATTCGAATGAGTCGTAAAAAGGCTGCACGTGACGTGCAGCCGGCTCGGCCTACTGATCGACGCCGAAGTCGAGGGTCACGCAAAGACCACCGCCGTCGCGGTTGCGCAGGCTCAGTGAGCCACCAATCGCGACGGTCAACTGTTGAGCGATGGCAAGCCCCAGGCCGGTGCCGCCAGAGCTGCGGTTGCGTGAGCTTTCCACCCGGTAGAACGGCTTGACCACCTCTGCCAGGATTTCCTCGGGAATGCCCGGCCCTCGGTCAAGCACACTGATCGAAACGCCGGTGCTCGCATTGCCGCCGATTTCCACCTCGGCGGTGCCGGCGTACTTCAGCGCGTTATCCACCAGATTCACCAGAACACGCCGCAGGGCATGGGGCCTTGTCTCGATGATCGCGCCGTTCTGGCCGCGCAGACTGACCTCCCGACCGGTGTCCTGGTAGTCGCACACCAGGCTGTCGAGAAAAGAATCCAGGCTGATGCGGCAACTGGTCTCCGTCGCACCATGGACACTGCGCGCATAAGCGACACCCTCGCGCACCAGGTGCTCGATTTCGTCCAGATCGTTGCCCAGTTTGTCTTTCTCTATCGAGTCGTCCATGAACTCGGCGCGCAGCTTCATGCGCGTGATGGGCGTCTGCAAGTCATGGGAAATGGCCGCCAACAACTGCATGCGCTCTTTCAAGTAAGCGGCAATGCGCGCCTGCATGCTGTTGAAGGCCCGGGCGGCGTAGGCCACTTCCCGTGGACCGGTTTCGTCCAACGGCACGGGATGGGCGTTCGGGTCGAGGTTCTCGACCGCCTCGGCCAGTCGACTGAGCGGGCGTATCGCGATCCGCACGGCAAGCCAGGTGCAGCCGATCATCAACAGCAACTGACCGACCAGGGCAAAGGGCAACCAGGGCGACAACGGCCTGACCGAGGGACGCACATCGATGGTTACCGGGCTGCCGTCAGCCAATCGCACCTGGGCTTGGAAATGCTGGCGTGGACCGGGGATTTCGACAAAGGTCAGGTCATAGTTGCGGCCCAGCGAGACTTGCAGGGATTGCGCCGCCGTCGCCGCGAGATCGTTGGAAGTGAGCGGAATGCCGGGATCATGCTCCCGCAGCAAATAGTCATAGTTGCGACGCTGCAGGCGTTTGGTCCATGCCAGGCGCTCATCGGCAGGCAGACGGTCGAGGATGGCGATGGACGTCGCCGTGTCGTGCTCGAAGTTGCCCAACATCGCCGTCTTGGTGCTTTCGTAGCGTTCGTAGTACTGGGCTGCGAATGTCAGGGCCTGGGCCAGTATCAAGCCGACCAGGAACACCAGCCACAGCCGCGAGGCCAGCGTGCGAGGCCATTGCAACGCGAGTTTCATGCCTGCTCCTCAAGCATTTCGACCGCAAAGGTGAAGACGTACCCTTCGTTGCGCACCGTCTTCAAGTAAAGCGGTTCGCGTGCGTCATCCAACAAGCGCTGGCGCACGCGGCTGACCAGCAGGTCAATGGAACGGTCGAAAATGTCGGCGTCACGGCCCTGCGTCAGGTTGAGCAACTGGTCGCGACTCAATACCCGCTGCGGATGATCGAGAAAGACCCGCAGCAGCCGGTACTCGGCGCCGCTCAGCGAGACCAGCGTGTCGTCTTCATCGAGCAGATGGCGGGCGGTGGTGTCGAGGCGCCACCGGCCGAACTTGAGCATCCGGCCGCTTTCGGTCACGACAAAGTTGGGCGGCAGCATGCGAGTGCGCCGCAGCACCGCGTTGATGCGCGCAAGCAGTTCCCGGGCCGCGAAGGGTTTGGCCAGATAGTCATCGGCGCCCATTTCCAGGCCAATGATGCGATCGGTCTCGTCGCTGCGCGCCGTCAGCATCAGCACCGGCGTCGCCTTATGCTTGCCGGCGCGCAGCTCCCGACACAACAGCAGCCCGTCATCTCCCGGCATCATGATGTCGAGCACGATCAGGTCGACCTGATTGGCTTCGAGAAAGGCCCGCATCTGGCGACCATCCGCGACCACGGTGGTGCGCAGGCCATTCTTCACCAGGTAGTTGCCGACCAGCTCCCTGATTTCCCGATCATCATCCACGATCAATACGTGATCGACATGTTCCATGCCCTGCTCTCCGAAATGCGCGCATCGATTGCGCAGTGTGACGATGCCGTGTTGCCGGTTGGCGACGCACCGTGCGTTCAGCTTATCCAGCCCTGGATCAAGCCAGAGCCAAGCAAAAACAGTGGCGATTGTATCGATCTGTATCGCAATTCACCTCAGATACGTACGCATCCAACCACGGCATTTTTCGACACAGCCGAGATACCGCACGGGCTTTTAATGAGCGCCATCAACTCATTGAAGGGAAACGACCATGAACCTGAAGACCATCGCTACTGCTTGCCTGATCACGGCCCTGAGCGCCGGCGCATTACCCGCCTTGGCCCAGGACAAAGCGGCCGGCGAAAGCTATTCCTACGGCACGCACCTGGACGTCGATAAGGTGATCTCGCTGACGGAAGACAGTGGCCAGACCTGCGGGTTGGTGAATGCGCAAATCGCTTATCTTGATTCGATGGGTGAGCGGAAAGCGCTGACATATCTCAAGCATGCGGCCAGTTGCAACAATGAGGGGAGCTGAGGGGTGGTTCGGGGGGGGGACGACCAGAAGCTGCTCGTTGCTAGAAGCCAAAACCGGCCCAAAAGCGATTATCTGATGCCTATCAAGTCGGGTTAATCGATTCGCTCATACCGAAATGACGAAAAGCCCTTCGCTGTTCGTTGGGGCGCGAGCAGGTTTGTTCGGCTGCAAAGCCAGGATACTCGTGTCGTCCTCTACTTTTTGCAGAGCAACACCCAATTGTTGATGTTCGTACCAGTAACCATCGCTGCAAAGGACCAGACTGGCATCCGCGGGAAAGGGGATATTCTGGCATTCCGGAACGTAGAAGCGCTTTGCATTCAAAGAGCGGGTCAGCATATGGCGGTACTGCAAAGCCTCCGCGTATGAGGAAGGCCAAATGGGCTGCTGGCTCAGATCATGCGGACGGGTCAGCCAATCGATATGACCGCTGCTCTGGCGGATGCCGGCCCGGCAATCTCCCACGTGCAGGAGATACAGGTGCTGCAACCGCAGGTCGATAAGCGCGCAGCAGTAGCTGGCGACGGCATGCAGGTGCTGATGGCGCAGCTTATGCTGTTCGACGCGCATCACATCGAGCAGGCTGGCCGTACTCGGCGGCTCGTTGGCGACAAGTGCGTTTCTGACAATGATTTGGGCCCAGTGTCGCGCCAGGGCCTGACCCTCACCTCTCTCGGCTGCATCCACCAGCATTGCCAGCAGGAAGTGACCTTTTTGACCGACAGCGGCGGCATCATTGTTGCTTTGTCTCCGCCATCCTTGGCGGCTGCTCCAGTCAATTTGCGTCAAGGACGGACTCCGGCCAGTGACTCCAGACGTTCGAACAACAAATTTTCGCGATCTGAATCGCCTCTAGATTGGGCGCTTACCGCATACTCGAAATTGTTATCGTCCAACAGCTTGGCGACTTCGTGGCTTATGTAAGTGCTGACCTCCACCTTGGCGCTCTGAATTTCGCCCAACAACTCGGAGCGCCCGTCGACCAAGTGGAGAATGTCCTCAATGTCTCGGCTGGTTAGCGCATCGCCACGGCCACGGCCTTTCCAAGCCTCCAGTTTGGTTGCTACAAAGTAGACGGGGCTGACCAGATTGATGGTGGTTTCCGCATCCAGCTCGTATGGCGTTGCAGTGGCCATGGCGTCTTTGTACCAACGATTGCTGAATCCGAGGGTGTCGTCGTCCGGCATGAAATCGACGCGCAACTCGCCCAGCTTCATAGCGCAGATCGGTAGGTCATCCCCCTCGTCGTTCGGGCTGAGCCGAAAGCCTCGCAGGGAAAGCTGTTCTTGTAGGCGGACGAAGCCTATCGCCCCCATAACATGCACGATCAGATCGATGTCTTCCGTACTTCGGACCTGCTCGCGGGTGAAGTCATCGGTCAACAGCAGACCGGTGGTACAACCACCAACAAAGGTCATCTGCTGGCACATATCGGGCCCAAGGGCCTTGGCAACCTCTTTAAGCATGTCTCGCAGGACATTGAATACCGTCATCGAAACTCCAAGCGCTCTTGCAGGTTTTTTGCTGCCAGATTGCTTTCGCGTGGCTGGCCGAGGCGTACTGCGTCGACCAAGGCGAGTAGCGCGTACATTTCCGGATCCCTTCTCGCCGCGTCGGGCGCTGTCTTGAACAGCGGTTCAACCTTCATGCCCATGGTGTTGCCGCGTGCGTATGACCAGACCAGCGGGTGCTCTCCAGCGCTGAGAAGCTGATTGGCCAGCACAGGGGCGGCAAAGCTGGTCGAAATGCCACGAGTCAGTTCGCTGGGTCGAACAGGAAAAACATATTTCACACCGTAAACGATGAACTCCAGCAGCGCTTTAGTATTGACCCTGGGAACATTTAGCTTGCGGTCGTTCCTGGCCAGACCAATGTCCATACAGTGTTTGAGCGAGCGGTTTATCTGAGTCTTGCTGATGCCAGTCTGCATCTCCAGAGAGCGGGCCGTATAGCGTGAAAGGCTGATGATTCCGACATCCGGATCCAGCTCCTCTTCCGTTGCTCCCAAAGGATCCTCTTCAAGGCTCTTCCAGTCTTTCCAGTCATGCGGCCAGGCAGCCATAGCCTTCCCGTGCAATTCGTGTCGTTGCAGACAAATTAATTTGAGGAGTACGCCAATGTCTTGACCTTTCATGCCTACCTCGAACTATCTGTCCCAGATCCCGGGACTCGGGACAATTAGTTCATGTATTCATTTTGGAAGCAAGACGGTTTCTGGAAAAAAGCACTTCATTGCCTATCCAAGTCAGAAGCTCTCCTGCGGCAAGGGCTACATCGCTAGCATTCAACAGGTGCCCCAGATCTTTTCGGATGTGAGATCCGCCCCTTTTTCCACTCAGCCAACCTCCTCAAACCGCCGCCGCTTCGAGAACAATCCCATCCCTATCGCCACGGCAAAAACCGCCAGCAACCCCAGATCAAACCCCAACAAGCGGTTCTGACCCGCCACAAAGCAGCCAACCGCACCCGCCGCCACCAACGCCACGCCTAGCCACTTGCGTAGCAGATAGGGCTTGAGGAATCGATCAAGCAGAAAGGACACCACCAAGGCGATGACCAATTGTGTAAGTTCGGACATGTACGTCTCCGGTCAGGCCTTGATGATCAATGTCGAGAGGGTGCGTTGCGGGCCGATGCCGCCGTTGACCTGCGCCTCGATGCTGACCAGTACGTCGCCCGCATGGTAGGTGGGTAGAATTTGATTGGTATACGTGCGCACAGCCACCCCTACAGATGCCGCCATGTAAGGGAGGCTACGGCCTTGGCGGCGGAAGCGAATGCCGCGGCTGCAAGGGTAGCGATCGTGGTGCGCTGGGCGTTGTGGGCATCGCCCTGTTGTCGGGTCAGCGGCTTGGAGATGCCGATCATCATCATGCAAGGCAGACCCTTGGCCTGCATCTTGTCGTATACCTCGACGACCTTGCTGTTGACTTCATAGTGAGCGTGTTTTGCCTCGCCAAAATGCAGCTCGCGCAAGCGCCCACGTTCGCTGTCGGTGAGGGTGATCTGCGAGACGTTGAAGACGATCCCGTGATTGCCCATGTATTGGAAAGTCCCTTCGAACTTCATCGCCCGTATCCTTTTTGGGGTAAGGGGACAATTCTCTGAAACGGGGGGGTTGGATTCAAATCATTTCGTACTGCTGGACTGAGCAAAACAACCCACCTGCATCGCCAAAACACTTCTCTCCTACAGCCCCCGCCTACAACGTCCATCTAGCTACGCATCCTTGCGCCTTTGCCTACAACTACGCCAGAATCCGCCGGCTTGTGCGCCTTGTTCCTGGGTTCTATTGTCGTCCTGCCACTGCCCATCAGTGGTCGGGTTTAGTAGCCCGGTTAAGGATACGGTCGCATGAGTCTCATCAGTCGGGCATTGCCTGCACTCGATGGTGGCTGTGCGCATGGCGCCTTCGGGCGCGCCGGGTTTTCCGTTTTCCTACCGGTCTACTAACTTGCGCACAGTTGCCTCCCTTTCGTTTAGTAGCGAGACGGTAGCGGCTACTAACAAAGGAAACGTGAGCATGTTCAAAGAAACTCCGAACCAGCCAGAGGCAGGTTCCACCTCTACCTCCGCAAAATCCAAAGCCAAGCAACAAGACGAAACCACCGAACCGAAACCGGAAGAATCCCAAGAGGACCTCAAACCGGGGCAGCTATACACCGTCGTGAAAGGCCTCGATAACGAATGCCTGCTCGCCAACCTCAGCGAGACGTTGGCTTCGGCTGATGCGATGGTGAGTGATCTGGCGTTTGATCTGGATGGGACACGGCGTCATGTGGCGCTGGGGATTCAGCAGTTGATTGAGTTAAGTTCGTTGTTGGCGAATCGGGTGTTGGATAACGTGGAGCCGCGGCGGTAGGATTTAATTTCAACGGAATAACCCGACGTTTTGCGTCGGGTTTTCTTCCCTCCGTGGAAACAGTCGTGAAGCTACGGTGCGGGCCAATACAGCGATTGACCTGCACCTCGATGCTGACCAGTACGCCGCCAGCATGGTAAGTAGGCAGGATTTCATTGGCATACATATGCGAGCCGAGCGCATTGGATTCAAATTAACTCTATGCCGCTGCCACAAAGCGAGGCTCTTGAGAATTATCTGTAGGACAACCGGATCGAACTCCTTTGCGGAAACTTTAAATGACAAACAACCCGCCTAAACCGGAGTCGTCCATTATGTAAATCTCCATTTCTGAGTGAAACTCAAGGCCTTGTGAATTCATCAAGGATTGAAGAATGGAATTCGAAAAGTATCAGTTCACCACCCATCACGGAATCAATTTCTGCGTAAGCCGTTTCACCGTCATGCCCGCAGACAGAGGCGGGCTCAGAACGCTGTATTTTCGCGAGGCGAAAGCGGCCAACTTTGAAGTCATCCGATTGCTGGTGGAGCTCTATGACAAGATGCTCGCCAGGGATTTGCCTTGTGTCATGAACGTCGGAATTTCCAATCCCCTGACTCGCAGCCAGGGGGATTTGCTCAATGAGCAACGCACGGATCTTCTCACCATGACCACTGGGATTTTTACGGGGGTGGCTGGTCAAGTGCCAGGCATTGGCAAAGTTGTCGCACCAGCAGCAGGCTACTTAGGCCGAAGGTGGGCCAAGGGCCTGTTACCGACCTATCACACCGGCGATGTAATCGTCAGCCTGGGTGCTCAAGTCAGCGGCGGTATCGGGCCACAGCGCTCAACTTCGTCCATCATCATTCAGTCCCGAGGAAACATAAGCTATGAGTCTCAATAGTCAGTATGTACTGGCCGGTTTGGGAATCCTCCTGCTGCATGTTTGTGTGAGACGCTACGTGCTCAGGGTGCGACTGGGGATAGCCCTGGTTTGCTTGGGTTTTTTGGTGATATTTGTGTTGCCGTCGTTCATTGGCAGCATCGATGTCGGGCTCTTTGCGATTGCAGCGATAGCGGCGGGATCAGGGATGCTCTCCAGTCGAAGGCTGTACGAGAAGTGATGGTGGCCGCTCCTATCGATCCAGTTTCTTGAGGAACACAGTCATTTCCTTTTCCGCCTGTTTGTCACCATGGGCTCGGGCGGCTTGCAGGCCTTGTTCCCAGGCTTGGCGGGCCGCCGCTACATCGCCCTGGCCTTGGTGGGCCTTGCCCAGCAGTTTCCAGGCAGCCGAATACTTGGGGTCGAATTCGACGCAGCGTTGGAGGTGTTCGGCGGCGCGGGGGAATTCGCCTAGGTCGAGGTAGCCTTTGCCGAGGCCGAAGCGGAGAAGGGAGTTGTCCATGCCCTTGGCGAGCATTTTTTCGAGGGAGTCGAGCATGGGGGCGACCTTATCGGTTGTGTCAGGGGTTGAGCGGTTGGCTGCTGGATAGCTTTCGCGAGCAGGCTCGCTCCCACAGAGGATCTCCAGTGTTCACAGACGTTGTGAACGACATGGCCCCCTGTGGGAGCGAGCTTGCTCGCGATGAGGCCATGACTGCCACTGCACAGCCTGGCTCAGAAAAAGCTCAACCCCACATGGAACAGCTTCTCGACATCACGAATGTGCTTCTTGTCCACCAGGAACAGGATCACATGGTCGCCGGTCTGGATGGTGGTGACGTCGTGGGCGATCAGTACCTGTTCGTCGCGGATGATCGCGCCGATGGTGGTACCGGGCGGTAGGCCGATGTCGCGGATGGCTTTGCCGATCACTTTGCTCGACTTGGCATCGCCATGGGCGATCGCCTCGATGGCTTCGGCCGCGCCGCGGCGCAGGGAGTGCACGCTGACGATGTCGCCGCGGCGCACGTGGGCGAGCAAGGTGCCGATGGTTGCCAGTTGCGGGCTGATGGCGATGTCGATGTCGCCGCCCTGGATCAGGTCGACGTAGGCCGGGTTGTTGATGATGGTCATGACCTTCTTCGCACCCAGGCGTTTGGCGAGCAGCGAGGACATGATGTTGGCTTCGTCGTCGTTGGTCAGGGCGAGGAAGATGTCGGCGTCGGCGATGTTTTCTTCCAGCAGCAGGTCGCGATCCGAGGCACTGCCTTGCAGCACCACGGTGCTGTCGAGGGTGTCCGAGAGGTAGCGGCAGCGCGCCGGGTTCATCTCGATGATCTTGACCTGGTAACGGCTTTCGATGGCTTCGGCCAGGCGCTCGCCGATCTGCCCGCCGCCGGCGATGACGATGCGTTTGTAGTTCTCGTCGAGACGGCGCATTTCGCTCATGACTGCGCGAATATTCGCCTTGGCGGCGATGAAAAAGACTTCGTCGTCCGCTTCAATCACTGTGTCGCCCTGGGGCAGGATCGGTCGGTCACGGCGGAAAATCGCCGCGACCCGGGTTTCCACATTCGGCATGTGTTCGCGCAACTGACGCAGTTGCTGGCCCACCAGCGGCCCGCCGTAGTAGGCCTTGACCGCCACCAGTTGGGCCTTGCCCTCGGCGAAGTCGATCACCTGCAAGGCACCGGGATGCTCGATCAGGCGCTTGATGTAGTTGGTCACCACCTGCTCGGGGCTAATCAGCACGTCCACCGGAATCGCTTCGTTGTCGAACAGGTCGGCACGAGTCAGGTAGGCCGCTTCACGCACCCGGGCGATTTTGGTCGGGGTGTGGAACAGCGTGTGGGCGACCTGGCAGGCGACCATATTGGTTTCGTCGCTGTTGGTCACGGCCACCAGCATGTCGGCGTCGTCGGCACCCGCCTGGCGCAGCACGGTGGGCAAGGAGCCACGCCCTTGCACGGTGCGGATGTCGAGACGGTCGCCGAGGTCGCGCAGGCGCTCGCCGTCGGTGTCGACCACGGTGATGTCGTTGGCCTCGCTGGCCAGATGTTCCGCCAGCGAACCGCCGACTTGCCCTGCACCGAGGATGATGATTTTCATCCAGCCACTCCTATCGAATCGGTTTAACCGCGTGCGGCGGCGATCTTGATCAACTTGGCGTAATAGAACCCGTCATGCCCGCCCTCCTGGGCCAGCAACTGGCGGCCATGGGGCTGTTTGATACCGGCCTGGGTGGCGATGTCCAACTCTCTCGCTCCCGGCGTGCGGGCGAGGAATGCTTCGATCACGTCGGTGTTCTCGGTCGGCAAGGTCGAGCATGTGGCGTACAGCAGCATGCCGCCGACCTCGAGGGTCAGCCACAGGGCGTCGAGCAGCTCCCCTTGCAGTTGCGCCAATGGGGCGATGTCGTCCGCCTGACGGGTGAGCTTGATGTCCGGATGGCGACGGATGACGCCAGTGGCCGAGCAAGGCGCGTCCAGCAGGATGCGCTGGAAAGGCTTGCCGTCCCACCAGGCGGCGGTGTCGCGGCCATCGGCGGCGAACAGCTCGGCATCCAGGCCCAGGCGCGCGAGGTTTTCCTTCACCCGCACCAGGCGCTTGGCTTCCAGGTCCACCGCCACCACACCGGCCAGTTTCGGCTCGGCCTCAAGGATGTGGCAGGTCTTGCCGCCCGGGGCACAACAGGCGTCCAGCACCCGTTGGCCCGGCGCCAGTTCCAGCAAGTCGGCGGCCAGCTGCGCGGCTTCGTCCTGGACGCTGATCCAGCCGTCGGCGAAACCTGGCAGGGCACGGACGTCGCCCGGGGTTTCCAGGACGATGCCGTCGCGGCTGTATTGGCACGGGATGGCCGGGATGCCGGCTTCGCCCAGCAAGGCCAGATACGCATCACGGGTGTGATGACGGCGGTTGACCCGCAGGATCATCGGCGGATGGGCATTGTTGGCCGCGCAGATGGCTTCCCACTGATCAGGCCAGAAGGCTTTCAGGGATTTCTGCAGCCAGCGCGGATGAGCAGTGCGCACCACCGGGTCATGCTCCAGTTCCGCCAGCAGGGTTTCGCTTTCCCGTTGTGCGCGGCGCAGCACGGCATTGAGCAGCGCCTTGGCCCAGGGCTTTTTCAGTTTGTCGGCGCAACCCACGGTTTCGCCGATAGCGGCGTGGGCTGGAACGCGGGTGTAGAGCAATTGGTAGAGCCCCACCAGCAGCAGCGCCTCGACGTCGGAATCGGCCGCCTTGAACGGCTTCTGCAGCAGCTTGGCCGCCAGGGCCGACAACCGTGGTTGCCAGCGGGCGGTGCCGAACGCCAGGTCCTGGGTGAAACCGCGATCACGGTCTTCGACTTTGTCCAGTTGGGTCGGCAGGGAACTGTTGAGCGAAGCCTTGCCGCCGAGGACGGCGGCGAGTGCCTTGGCGGCGGCCAGACGCGGATTCATGAAGCGTCCGCCGCTTGGCCGAGGACGGTGCCGACGGCGAACTTCTCACGGCGGCTGTTGAACAGATCGCTGAAGCCCAGCGCCTTGCCGCCGGGCAATTGCAGTCGGGTCAGGCACAGCGCCTGAGCGCCACAGGCGACGATGAGGCCGTCTTTGCTGGCGCTGAGAATTTCACCCGGTGCGCCCTTCCCTTCGGCGCAGCTGGCGGCCAGGACTTTCACGGCTTCGCCGTTCAACGTGCTGTGGCAGACCGGCCAAGGGTTGAAGGCGCGCACCAGGCGCTCCAGTTCGACGGCCGGACGGCTCCAGTCGATGCGGGCTTCGTCCTTGTTCAATTTGTGCGCGTACGTGGCGAGGCTGTCATCCTGCACTTCGCCTTCCAGCGTGCCGGCGGCCAGGCCCGCGATGGCCTCGACCACGGCCGGCGGGCCGATCAGCGCGAGGCGATCATGCAGGCTGCCGCCCGTGTCTTCAGCGCCGATAGGCGTGTTCACCTTGAGCAGCATCGGCCCCGTGTCCAGTCCGGCCTCCATGCGCATCACGGTCACGCCGCTCTCGGCATCGCCGGCCTGCACGGCGCGCTGGATCGGCGCCGCACCGCGCCAGCGCGGCAGCAGCGAAGCGTGGCTGTTGATGCAGCCCAGGCGCGGGATATCCAGCACCACTTGCGGCAGGATCAAGCCGTAGGCGACCACCACCATCAAGTCCGGCTTCAGCGCGGCCAGTTCGGCCTGGGCTTGCGCATCGCGCAGGGTCGGCGGCTGCAACACTTGCAGGCCATTCTCCAGAGCCAGTTGCTTGACCGGGCTGGGCATCAGTTTCTGCCCACGACCGGCAGGGCGATCCGGCTGGGTATAGACCGCGACGATTTCATGAGGGCTGGCCAGCAGGGCCTTGAGGTGTTCAGCGGCAAATTCGGGGGTGCCGGCAAAGACGATGCGCAGTGGCTCAGTCATGGGAAGCTCTCAATTACAAAGCAATCGCAAAAAGAAAAAGGCTTGCCGCGGCAAGCCTTTGAAGAAGGGCATCAAGCGTTCTGGCGATGAATCTTTTCCAGTTTTTTCTTGATCCGGTCACGCTTGAGATTAGACAGGTAATCGACGAACAGCTTGCCGTTGAGGTGGTCGCATTCGTGCTGGATACACACCGCCAGCAGGCCTTCGGCGATCAGCTCGTAAGGTTGGCCGTCACGGTCCAGGGCCTTGATCCTGACCTTCTGCGGACGGTCGACGTTTTCATAGAAGCCCGGCACCGAAAGGCAGCCTTCCTGGTACTGCTCCATCTCGTCGGTCAGGGTTTCGAACTCGGGGTTGATGAACACCCGCGGCTCGCTGCGGTCTTCGGAGAGGTCCATTACAACGATGCGCTTGTGCACGTTGACCTGGGTCGCGGCGAGGCCGATGCCGGGCGCCTCATACATTGTTTCAAACATGTCATCGACCAACTGGCGCACTTCGTCGTCCACTACGGCCACCGGTTTGGCGATGGTGCGCAGGCGCGGGTCCGGAAATTCGAGAATGTTCAAAATGGCCATAAGCTTGATAAATGCACGTGTGAAGTAAGGTCGGGTGGCTGGCCTGGCGTGTCTTGGAATGCAGGCTACCGTTGTAAAACGTTGCTCTTGAATCGGAGCGAGCCACGGGGGCTCTGGCGTTTTACGCGAACGCACATAATAAAGGGATTCACCGCATGAGGAAATCACTACTCGCCCTGCTGCTCCTGGCCTCGGCCGGTATCGCGCACGGGCAAGTGCAACTTCGGGAAGGTTTTCCGCAGCAATACACAGTGGTTCCAGGGGATACGCTGTGGGACATTTCCGGTAAATACCTGCGCGAACCCTGGAAATGGCCCGAGCTGTGGCAGGCCAACCCGCAGATTGAAAACCCGCACCTGATCTACCCCGGCGACACCCTGTCGCTGATCTACGTCAACGGCCAGCCACGGCTGACCCTCAATCGCGGGGCCTCGCGCGGCACCATCAAGCTGTCGCCGCGAGTCCGCAGCTCACCGGTGGCAGACGCCATTCCGAGCATCCCGCTCCAGGCGATCAACAGCTTCCTGCTGAGCAACCGCATCGTCGACACGGCGGAGGATTTCAACAAGGCGCCCTACGTCGTCGCAGGCGATGCCGAACGAGTGCTCAGCGGCACCGGCGACCGGATCTTCGCCCGCGGCACCTTCGATGCGAGCCAGTCGGCCTACGGCATCTTCCGCCAAGGCAAGGTCTACACCGACCCCGAGACCAAGGAATTTCTCGGGATCAATGCCGACGACATCGGCAGCGGCGAGATCGTCGCCACCGAAGGCGACGTCACCACCCTGGCCCTGCAGCGCACCACGCAGGAGGTGCGCCTGGGCGATCGGCTGTTCAGCGGCGAAGAACGCTCGATCAACTCAACCTTCATGCCCAGCGCGCCAAAATCGGACATCAACGGGTTGATCCTCGATGTGCCCCGGGGCGTGACCCAGATCGGCGCGATGGACGTGGTCACCCTGAACAAGGGGCGCCGTGACGGATTGGCCGAAGGCAACGTTCTGGCGGTCATGAAGACCGGTGAAACAGTGCGCGACCGCATCACCGGCGCCCCGGTGAAGATTCCCGACGAACGCGCCGGCCTGCTGATGGTGTTCCGCACCTACGACAAGCTCAGTTATGGCCTGGTGCTGTACGCCTCGCGCTCGCTGGCAATCCTCGACAAGGTGCGCAATCCGTAACGGGTCTCACAAGTTACCAACAGAGTTATCCACAACTTGTTCCCGTTTGTACGGGCCTTATGACGATCAAGGATTGATCACATGCCATTGCCTGAATCCGCTGCGGTTCCGCCCGCGGAACTGGAGGCCCGTCTGCGCTTGCATCGCTTGCCGGAACTGGGACCCAAACGTTTCATGACCCTAATGGAAGCCTTCGGCTCGGCCTCCAAAGCCATCAGCGCCCCGGCCAGCGCATGGCGAGCGCTGGGGTTGCCGGCGCAGTGCGCCGAGGCCCGACGTGCGCCGGAAATTCGTGACGGCGCGGCCCGCGCGCTGGCCTGGCTAGAGGGTTCGGCCCACTGTCTATTGATGTGGGACCAGCCCGACTACCCGGCGTTGCTGGCGCAGATCTGCGACGCGCCGCCGCTTCTGTTCGTTGCCGGCGACACCTCGATTCTGGAAAAGCCGCAACTGGCAATGGTCGGCAGTCGTCGCGCCTCGCGTCCCGGCATGGACACCGCGGCGGCATTTTCCCGGAGCCTGGCCGGAGCTGGATTTGTCATCACCAGCGGTCTGGCCTTGGGTATCGACGCGGCCGCGCATCAGGCTGCGCTGGATGTCGGCGGGCAGACCATCGGTGTGCTGGGCACGGGCCTGGAAAATTTTTATCCACAGCGCAATCGTCGGCTGGCAGAAGCGATGATCGCCCAGGGCAGCGCGGTACTGTCGGAGTTCCCCCTGGACGCGCCACCCCACGCCAGCAACTTCCCGCGCCGCAATCGGATTATCAGCGGGTTGTCCCTTGGCGTGCTGGTGGTCGAGGCCAGCGTCGCCAGTGGCTCGCTGATCACCGCGCGCCTGGCGGCGGAACAGGGTCGTGAGGTGTATGCCATTCCGGGGTCGATTCACCATCCCGGCGCCCGGGGCTGCCATCAACTGATCCGTGACGGCGCGGCGCTGGTGGAAACCGTGGAGCACATCCTCGAAGCGCTACGCGGTTGGCAACGCTTACCCTTCACCGCCGAGCCTGTGCCCGTGACGCATCCGCTGTTGCGCCTGCTACACGCCGCGCCGCAGACCAGCGAAGCACTGGCCGATGCCAGCGGCTGGGGCTTGTCCAAGGTCCTGGCGGCACTGACCGACCTGGAAATGGACGGAAGGGCGGCGTGCGAGCATGGACGCTGGTTTGCTCGCTAGGTTTTATGGGGAAGATCGGTAAACTGCGCACAGCCTTATTTGCGTTGCGGAGAATCTTTCATGGTCAACAGTTGGCGTGTGCAACAAGCCGCGCGAGAAATTCGCGCCGGGGCGGTGATTGCCTATCCAACCGAAGCGGTCTGGGGCCTGGGTTGCGACCCGTGGAACGAAGATGCGGTGGAGCGCCTGTTGGCGATCAAGTCCCGACTGCCCGACAAGGGATTGATACTGGTGGCCGACAATATCCACCAGTTCGATTTCTTGTTCGAGGACTTCCCCGAGACCTGGATGGATCGCATGGCCAGCACTTGGCCTGGGCCGAACACCTGGCTGGTCCCGCACCAGAACCTGTTGCCGGAATGGATCACCGGCGTGCACGACACCGTCGCGCTACGGGTCAGCGATCATCCGATCGTGCGCGACCTGTGTTCGCTGGTCGGCCCGCTTGTCTCCACCTCGGCCAACCCCCAGGGGCGCCCGGCGGCGCGGACGCGGATCCGCGTGGAGCAGTATTTCCGCGGACAGATCGACCTGGTGCTGGGCGGCAACCTGGGCGGGCGTCGAAACCCGAGCGTGATCCGTGACCTGGCGACCGGCAAGGTAGTGCGCCCGGACTGATTTTTTATCAGCGCACAATCAACTGTGGGAGCGAGCCTGCTCGCGAAAGCGGTGTATCAGTCAACATTGATGTTGGCTGACTTGACGCCTTCGCGAGCAGGCTCGCTCCCACAGGTTCTTTAGCGACCTCTAGATCAAGGCAGGAGGATGGTCGACCCCGTCGTGCGCCGCGCCGACAACTCGGTATGGGCCTTGGCCGCTTCCGCCAGCGGATAACGCTGGTTGATATCCACGGTAAGCTTGCCGCTGGCGATCATGGCGAATAGCTCATCGGCCATGTGCTGGAGGTTTTCCGCGTTATTGGCGTAGGTCGCCAGAGTCGGGCGGGTGACGTACAGCGAGCCCTTGGCCGAGAGGATCCCCAGGTTCACACCGTCCACCGCGCCGGAGGCATTGCCAAAGCTCACCACCAGGCCACGGGGAGCCGTGCAATCCAGGGAGGTCAGCCAGGTGTCCTTGCCGACGCCGTCGTACACCACCGGGACCTTATTGCCGTCAGTCAATTCCAGTACACGCTGTACGACGTTTTCCTTGCTGTAGTCGATCACTTCCCAGGCGCCGTGGGATTTTGCAATAGCGGCTTTTTCCGCCGAGCTGACGGTGCCGATCAGCTTCACGCCCAGGGCCTTGGCCCACTGGCAGGCCAGCGAGCCCACGCCACCGGCGGCGGCATGGAACAGGATGGTTTCGCCGCCCTTGAGCTCGTAAGTCTGGCGCAGCAGGTATTGCACGGTCAGGCCCTTGAGCATCACACCGGCGGCCTGTTCGAAACTGATGGATTCGGGCAAGTGGACCAGATTGGCCTCGGGCAACACATGCACATCGCTGTAGGCCCCCAGCGGACCGCTGCCATAGGCCACGCGGTCACCGACCTTGAAGCACGTGACGTCCGCGCCGACGGCCTCGACCACGCCGGCACCCTCGGCACCGAGTCCCGATGGCAGCGCCGGTGGCGGGTAAAGCCCGCTGCGATAATAGGTGTCGATGAAGTTCAGCCCGATCGCCTTGTTGCTGACGCGAACCTGCTGCGGACCGGGCTCGGCCGGCTGGTATTCGACGTACTCAAGCACGTCCGGGCCGCCGTGGGCGCTGAACTGGATACGTTTGGCCATCTTCGCTCTCTCCTTATCGTGGGACTTTTTACCAAGCCTGCTATCGGACTCCTAAGCTTGATCTCCGTCAACTGTGGCGTGGGCGGATGCGGTGTTATCCTGTGCGCCCATTTGCCGGCGGCCCTTGTACGCCGCGCAGCGTAGCCCTGATCAAGGTGATGTCATGACTACTCGCACCGAGGCCGTGAAAGCCTATCTGCTCGACCTGCAAGACCGCATCTGCGCCGCCCTGGAAACCGAGGACGGTGGCACTCGCTTCGTCGAGGACGCCTGGACCCGACCTGCCGGCGGTGGCGGACGCACCCGGGTGATTGAAAACGGTACGGTCATCGAGAAGGGCGGCGTCAACTTTTCCCACGTCTTTGGCAGCGGTCTCCCACCCTCGGCCAGCGCCCACCGGCCGGAGCTGGCCGGGCGAGGCTTCGAGGCCCTGGGCGTGTCGCTGGTGATCCACCCGCACAATCCCCACGTGCCTACGTCCCACGCCAACGTACGCTTTTTCATCGCCGAAAAAGAAGGTGAAGAGCCGGTCTGGTGGTTTGGCGGCGGTTTCGACCTGACCCCTTACTACGGCGTGGAAGAAGATTGCGTGCATTGGCACCGCGTCGCCCAGCAAGCCTGCGAGCCGTTCGGCCCGGAGGTCTATTCGCGCTACAAGGCCTGGTGCGACAGCTATTTCCACATCAAGCATCGCAACGAACCGCGCGGCATCGGCGGTCTGTTTTTTGATGACCTGAACGAGTGGGACTTCGATACCAGCTTCGCCTTCATGCGCGCCATCGGCGACGCCTACATCGATGCCTACCTGCCTATCGTGCGGCGTCGCAAACACGACCCGTTCACCGCCGCGCAACGACAATTCCAGGAGTTCCGCCGTGGGCGCTACGTGGAATTCAACCTGGTCTATGACCGTGGCACCCTGTTCGGCCTGCAATCGGGCGGGCGTACCGAGTCGATCCTGATGTCGCTGCCACCGCAGGTCCGCTGGAGCTACGACTGGAAAGCCGAGCCGGGCAGCGAAGAAGCGCGGCTGACCGATTATTTCCTGCAGGACCGCGATTGGCTGGCTACGGCCTGAACGGGGAAAAGTCCATGGATCGCTACGTTGTAATGGGTAACCCGATCGGCCACAGCAAGTCGCCGTTGATCCATCGCCTGTTTGCCGAGCAAACCGGGCAAGCGTTGGACTACACCACGCTGCTGGCGCCGCTGGAAGACTTCGCCGCTTGCGCCCGGGAATTTTTCCGTGAGGGGCGTGGGGCAAATGTCACCGTACCGTTCAAGGAGGACGCCTTTCGCCTGGCTGACAGCCTGACCGAACGGGCGCAACGGGCCGGTGCGGTCAACACCTTGAGCAAACAGGCCGACGGCCGCCTGCTGGGCGACAACACCGACGGCGCCGGACTCGTTCGGGACCTGACCGTCAACGCCGGGTTCAGCCTCAAGAACAAGCGCATCCTGCTGCTTGGCGCCGGCGGCGCGGTACGGGGCGCCTTGGAACCCTTGTTGGCTGAGGCGCCGTCATCGCTGATTATTGCCAATCGCACGGTGGAAAAAGCTGAATTGCTGGCTGAGCTGTTCGCCGACCTGGGTCCGGTCTCGGCCAGCGGTTTCGATTGGTTGCGCGAGCCAGTGGACCTGATCATCAATGCCACATCCGCTAGCCTATCAGGCGATGTACCACCGATCGCCGGAAGTCTGATCGAGCCAGGCAGGACATTCTGCTACGACATGATGTATGGCAAGGAGCCGACGTCGTTCTGCCGCTGGGCCGAAGAACACGGCGCGGCGGTGGCGATGGATGGCCTGGGCATGCTCGCCGAACAGGCGGGCGAAGCGTTTTTCCTGTGGCGTGGCGTACGTCCGGACACCGCCCCGGTGCTGACGGAGTTGCGCCGTCAGCTCGCGGCGGTCAATCCCTGAAGAGGATCGGGCATTTCTCCGGTCCTTCCAGCTTCAACAATTCCTCCACCACCGGTGGCCTTGCCCCGCGCAAAGTCAGGCTGCGCCCCTGGCTGCGCAGGCGCCGGGCTTCCTGGTGGAGCATTTCGACGCCGGAGTAATCGATGAAGTTGATCTGCTGGGCGTCGATGATCACCTGCTGGGCGGGCATGCGTTGCAGGCGCACTTGCAAATAATGGCTGGCGCCGAAAAAGATCGAGCCGCCCACTCGCAAGACGTCCGCCTCACCTTCTCGGAAATGCTGCACCCGCGGTTGCGAAGTGCGCTTGAGATAGAAAAACAGCGAAGCCAACACGCCCGCGTAGATAGCCGTTTGCAGTTCAAGCAGCAGCGTGGCCAGGCAGGTAAGCCCCATCACCAGGAACTCGGAACGACTCACACGGTACAGCGCCCGGATACCCCGATGGTCCACCAGGCCCCAGGCGATCAGCAAAATACTGCCGGCCATGGCGGGAATGGGAATGTGCGCGATCAGTGTCGCGCCGGCAACCGCGAACAGCGCCACCCACAACGCCGAAAACACTCCGGCCAGGGGCGAACAGGCACCCGCTTCATAGCTGAGACCGGAACGGGTAAAGGAGCCGGCTGACAGCGATCCGGCGAAAAATCCTCCGACGATATTGGAAAGCCCCTGCGCCCGAACCTCCTGATTCGCATCGAGCAGTTGCCCGGAACGGACCGACAACGAGCGGGCGATGGACAGGCTGGTCACCAGCCCGAGCATGCCCACCGCAACGGCACCGGGCAGCAGACGCAGAATCAGCTCCAGGTCCAGGGGCAGCGGTGTAAGCGGCGGCAAGCGCCCGACGAAGGCGCTGACCAATGCCACATGCCCGAACATCCCGGGCCATGCCCAGACCACCAGGCTGGCGATCACCAGGGTGATCAGCAGACTCGGCCAGCGCGGCAGCAAGCGCTTGAGCACGATCCCGACCACCAGCGTCGCCAATCCCAACAGCAGCGATGGCTTATCCACAGCGCTGATGTGACTGACCAGCACCAGCACGCCCTTCAGGGCCGTGGCTTCGTTGGGCAGGTCCAGGCCCAGCAGGTTCGGCAACTGCCCCAGCGCAATCACTACCGCCGCACCCAGGGTGAAGCCGAGTACGACCGAGTGTGAGACAAAATTCACCAGTGCACCGAAACGCAGCAATCCCAGCAGCCATTGGAAAATACCCGCCAGTACCGTCAGCAGCAGGATCAACGTGATGTAGTCCTGAGTCGCCGGCACGGCCAGAGGACTGACAGTGGCGTAGAGGACAATGGAGATTGCCGCCGTAGGACCACAGATCAAATGCCAGGACGATCCCCACAGGCAGGCGATCAGCACCGGCACGATTGCCGCGTACAAGCCGTATTCCGGCGGCAGGCCGGCGATCAGTGCGTAGGCAATGGACTGCGGTAACGCGAGAATCGCGCCGCTGAGGCCGACGATCAGGTCACGGCCGACGCTGGCGCGGGTCTGCCGGGGCAGCCAGCTGAGGAACGGAAACAGCGAATGGCGCGTGGGGATTGCCATGGAGCCTCAAAGATGGGGTTTGGCACAAGAATATCAGGTGAACCAACGTGGCGAGGGAGCTTGCTCCCGCTCGGTCGCGCAGCGGCCGTAAAATCCGGCCTGCTGCGCCCGAAGCGTCGGACTGGCCCAGCGGGAGCAAGCTCCCTCGCCACAAGAGCCCGGCGCAGCTGTCAGAGCTTGGCCTTGACCGCCGCCAGCGCGTCCTTGCCATCCACCGTCTTCACGCCGTCCAGCCATTTGTCCAGCACCGCCGGGTTGGCCTTGATCCAGGCCTTGGCCGCTTCGGCGTTGCTGACCTTCTTGTTCACCACTTCGGCCATGATGCTGTTTTCCATTTCCTGGGTGAAGCTCAGGTTGGTCAGCAGCTTCCCGACGTTCGGGCAGGCCTGTGCATAACCCTTGCGCGTCAGCGTGTACACGCTGCCGGTATCGCCAAAGTACTTCTCGCCGCCCTTGAGGTAATGCATTTTCAGTTGCACGTTCATCGGGTGTGGGGTCCAGCCGAGGAACGTCACGAATTTCTGCTTCTTCACGGCTCGGGAGACTTCCGCCAGCATTGCCTGCTCGCTGGACTCCACCAGTTTCCATTCGCCCATGCCGAAATCGTTGGTCTTGATGATTTCTTTCAGCGAAAGGTTGGCCGGGGCGCCGGAACCGATGCCGTAGATCTTCTTGTCGAACTTGTCGGCGAACTTGTTCAGGTCGGCGAAGTTATGCACACCGGCGTCCCAGACGTAGTCCGGCACCGCCAGGGTAAACTCGGTGCCGTCCAGGTTCTTCGCCAATTGCGTGACATCGCCATTGGCGACGAACTTGTCATAGAACCCCTGCTGCGCCGGCATCCAGTTACCCAGGAAAACATCCACCTGGCCATCCTTCAGGCCACCGAACGTGATCGGTACCGCCAAGGTGTCGACCTTGGCCTTGTAGCCCATGCCCTCAAGCAGGAAACCAGTGATGGCGTTGGTCGCGGCGATATCGCTCCAGCCCGGATCGGCCATCTTCACGGTCTCGCAACTCTGCTCGGCCCACGCCGAAACACTGCTCAACGCCAACAGCCCGGCGGTCAGTACTGTGGATAACTTTTGCATGCGCTTCCCCTTACATTATTGGTCTATTGGCAGGGTTGTGGATAACGGGCCTTGCGCTCCAGATCGTCGAGGTCGATGTGGTTGCGCATGTATTGCTGGCTGGCATCGACCAGCGGCTGGTGATCCCAGCTCTTGAGTTTGCCCAGGGTCAACGCCTGGGCAACGAAACGACGGCGTCGCTGGCTGGCGAGCACCTGTTGGTGAATGGCTGGAATATCCCATTTGGCCCGCGCTTCGGCGAGAAAATCGTTGAACAGCGCCTGATGCTCAGGCGACTGACTGAGATCCGCCACCTCCTGAGGATCATCACGCAGGTCGAACAACAGGCACGGGTCATCTTCGCTGTAGATGAATTTCCACGGGCCGCGACGGATCATCATCAACGGGCTGACGGTACCTTCGGCCATGTATTCACCGAAGACTTCATCGTGCCCGCCCTGCCCTTGCAGATGCGGAACCAGCGAGCGTCCATCCAGCGGCAAGCCTGGCTCCAGCGTGCCACCGGCCAGTTCGACCAAGGTCGGCAGCAGGTCAGCAGTGGACACCGCCGCGCTGACGCGGCCGCTGGCAAACTGGCCTGGGGCGCTGATCAGCAGCGGCACGCGGGCGGCCATTTCAAACCAGTGCATTTTGTACCAGAGGCCTTTTTCGCCAAGCATGTCTCCATGATCGCCAGAGAACACAATGATGGTGTCGTCGAGCAACCCGGTGCCTTCCAACGTCTGCAGCAACTTGCCGACATTGCTGTCGATGTAGCTGCACGCGCCGAAGTAGGCGCGGCGAGCATCACGGATCTTATCCACAGGCAGCGGCTTGCCCCACAGATCGTAGACTTTCAACAGGCGTTGGGAATGTGGATCAAGCTCTGTCTGGTCCGGGGTGTAGGGCAGCGGGATGTCCTTGTCGTCATACAGATCCCAGAATGCCTTGGGAATCGTGTACGGATCGTGTGGATGGGTCATGGATACGGTGAGGCAAAACGGCTGGTCGCCGTCCTCGCGGATGTGGTCGAACAGGTACTGCTGGGCCTTGAACACCACCTCTTCATCAAAATCCAGCTGATTGGTGCGCACGCACGGTCCGGCCTGCGACACCGACGACATGTTGTGATACCAGCTCGGCCGCACATCCGGCTCGTCCCAGTTCACGGCCCAGCCGTAGTCCGCTGGATAAATGTCGCTGGTCAGGCGCTCTTCGTAACCGTGCAATTGGTCCGGCCCGCAAAAATGCATCTTGCCGGACAACGCCGTGCGATAGCCGAGACGGCGCAGGTAATGGGCATAAGTCGGAACGTCCGCCGGAAAATCCGCCGCGTTGTCATAGGCGCCGATCTTGCTCGGCAACTGACCGCTCACCAGCGTAAAGCGTGACGGCGCACAGAGCGGGCTGTTGCAGTACGCGGCATCGAATACCACGCCCTGGTCAGCCAGGCGTGACAGGTTGGGCAGCTTGATGGGCGACGGACCGTAGATCGGCAACATTGGCGCGGCCATCTGATCGGCCATGATGAAAAGAATGTTCTTGCGCTTCATGTATTCGCGGCATTCCATAGTGAACGGTTATGCGATATTGCTGCGAACGAGCATGTAGCCCATGCTGGTTGGGGTAAAGCCCATGCAAGATAATGACTAGGATAAGCTGAGCTTATGTATGACGCCTTGGGTGACCTGTCCCTGGATCTGTTCCGCGCCTTCGAATCAGCGGCTCGCCAGCAAAGTTTTACTGCGGCAGCGATCGAACTGGGCACGACCCAACCCGCCATCAGCCAACAGATCAAACGGCTGGAAGAGCAGCTCGGTACGCGGCTGTTTGATCGCATCTATCGCGGCATCGAACTGACCGAGGCCGGCGCGATCCTGTTCGAGCAGGTCCAGGCCGGCTTGCAGAGCATCGATGCGGGGCTCAACGCGATCACGGCCCAGCACCAGCATGAAGTGCTGCAGGTCGCGACGGACTTCGCTTTCGCCGCCTATTGGCTGATGCCGCGACTGCATCGGTTCCACGCGGCAAATCCGCAGGTAGATGTGAGCCTGGTAACCAGCGAGCGCAACCACAACATGCTGCGCACTGATATCGACGTTGCGGTGCTCTTCGGCGACGGTCGCTTCAAACAGGGCGAAAGTCGTTGGCTTTTCAGCGAAGAAGTCTTTCCTGTATGCAGCCCTCTCCTGCTCAAGGACCGCCCCCAACCCCTGCCCGCTCACGCCCTCGCGGAATTCCCGCTACTGCATTTGCGCGGCGGCAACAGCAGCGCCTGGTTCGACTGGAGCGGCGTATTTCGCGAGCTGGGCATCACCTCGCCACCGGCGCCGGGCCAACTGCGCTTCGACAACTACACCCTGCTTATCCAGGCGGCGATTGGCGGCCAAGGCGTCGCCATCGGTTGGCGTCACCTTGTGGATAACTTGCTGGCGCAAGGACTGCTATGTCGCCCGATCGCCGAAACGGTGCTTTCCCGGTTGGGGTATTACGTGGTCTTGCCCCAGCGCAAGCGCCGGGGTTTGCTGATCAAACTGTTCGTGGATTGGCTGATGGAAGAACAGGCCAATAGTGCGGAGTCGCTTACAGGGTTGCCGCTGCCTTCGATTGCGGTTTGAGGGAGCTGGCTGAGCTCTTACAGTTTTAGAGAGAGGTATTGATGCGTACGGAAGTAAATAGGTCAAGACATAAATGTTAGAGACACACTCAATATAGTGGGGCGATTATTTTTCGCCTCCGAATTCAAGTGCTATTGTTTTTGTCCAAACCACCTCCTCGGCTCGTATTGCGTCGGAACGCAGCATGTTTGAAGAAACATGCTGATGAAAGCGGTCCAGCCAACCACATCATTTCCCTTGAGAATAGGTTTTAACGCCGGAATCATGATCTCGTATCCATACTCGACGGTGCTCATATGTACTGACGCGACAAGAATGGTTGAGATAGTGCACACAACAAACCATCGCCATCTGAACTTATTACCAGAGAAATACCGTGATAAAAAATACAGCAAAGAAAAGGAGATAAATGAGAACGATATATACAAGACGGAAACAACTAGACTATTCATCCGTCGCCTCAGACTCAAGATAAATGGAGCGTATTGTCATGGTATTACTCGCGCCCTCCAAAATAAGCGCGTCCTTGCCCATTGTTTTGTATGCTCGAATGCGATCGGCATCTACATATCTAAACAAACGCCACGTATCTTTCTTTACCACCATTCTTCCAAGGCCATACACCGACATCATCAAATCCACCATCCCGTACGCGATATTTCCCCCTCTATCCCCTCCTCCAAACGTCTTGGAAACAGCGTGGTACCCCTGCCGTACCGGCCCCTCAGTGTCGGATCGCCCCTCCCAAAGATTGCGCCCATTCTCATAAACGTTATTCGCCCCATGGGCCATTATCGGAACCCCCGCCACCAGGCAGAGCGTTCCGGCCGAGACGTAGCAGATACCGCCACCCGTCGCGATTTGCATGGCGCCCGCGATAGCGCCGGCGCCTTTCTTGGCAATTTCCCAGAACTGCTCCAGCAGGCTGCCCTGTTCGTCCTTGATGGCCTGCAACCCTTGCTCAGGACTTTTGCGGCCCTGCGCGACATCGTTGACGATGCCTCTGGCGTAATAAGCCACCTCGCGATTGAACTGGATACGCAGCGTCCCATCGCTGATGTGCCGGGCCGCCAATGTGCACGCCTGGTTGCTCAGGTTCGCGGCGGCCTGGCTGACTGTCCAATAGTCGCAACTACTGGGCTGGCAACTTTCTTCCGACTGTTTCATTCCTCGGACTGCCATGAGCTGTAGCCGCTGGTTCCCGCCAGGTGATGGGTCCAGATGATGTCGCGGTAGCGAATGGCGACATGCTCTTGTGGCTCGGCGTCGCTATGAAGGATCACATGGGGCATATCCAGGGTGAGGTCAGCGATGACCCCTCCCCTGACTTCGATGGTGTAGAACTTCTCCAATAAACCAAACGAGGAGGTTCGGTAAAAGCTGATGAAGCAACGTATCGCCTCTCGGCTGGAGAGCGCCTGGGCAATAAGGGGTGAGGATTTATCGACGTTCTTGCTGATGATGATCGGACGATGCGTGGCTTTATTGATGTTTCCAATGTTCGCCATGTTATGGCTGTAGGAAAGCACCATGATTTCGTCGGCATGAGCTGCCTGGCATCTATTGCCGATGGAGTCCTGGGTTGAACATCCCGCTGAAATCAGTCCTTGAACCTCGCCGGTAATGGTCATGTAGCCATGGTTTGCCATACGTGCCGCTCCCTTCTAGCCGTTCGAACAGGCTATTCCGAAGGGGTTGGGCACGATGTAGGGCGCGGCGCAGGACGTTTCCGCAAATACGAACAGAATGTGTCGAGGCCAGCCTCAAGCCACAGTCGCCGACCGCGACGGGCGATCAGTCAGCCGCCACGAAACTCACATGCTCGCCCACATGCAGGTTCGAGCGCAGTTCATCGACAATGCCCACCGCCACCCGATTGAGGCGCTCCAGGGACTCGGCCATTCCGGACTCCAGGCTGGTGCTGACCTGGCTGAAATGCTCGATGCTCAAGCCCGGCGCGGCGTAGGGCGCGTTGACCAGGGTCCATTGCAAGGCGCTGTTTTTCAGGGCGTCGAGGATTTCCTCGGCGGCATGGCGTTGCAAGTCATCTTCGGCTTCCTGCTCATCGAGGGCAGCGAAATCGCCCACCAGGAACAGCCGGGGAATATTGACCGCCTGCATGCCTGCAATCAGCGCATCCACGGCCAGGACCTGCTCCACCGGGCCGGGAATGAGTGTGCGCTCCACTTGCTCGCTGTTCATTGGCAGCCCCGGCGCGTTCAACAGGCACACCACGGCAGTGGCGCCGGCAACGCTCTGCTTGACCCGTTCGGGGTCGAAGAGGTCGCCGGTCTTGGTCCGCAGGCCCGGGCGTGGCGCCAAGGCCGTAAGATCATCGAGGATGGCGATGACTTCGTGCTGGCGTCGCAACAGCTCAGCCATCAACGCACTTCCGAGGCTGCTCATGGCACCATAGAGCACCACTTTGATGACCGGGGTTTCGGCGTTTCTCATGGCTGGTATTCCTTTTTTCCCGCGTGTAAAGGCTCTGACCCGTGGTTAACCGCGAGGGTTCGGCTGGTCTTTCGAGGAGTGACAGATGCAACGGATCAAGGGCTATCACGCCCATGTTTATTTCGACGCCGGCACCATCGATCAGGCGCGGGCCTTGTGTGAGCAAGCGGCGCAGCTGTTCCCGCTGAAGATGGGCCGGGTTCACCAACGGCCGGTCGGCCCGCACCCGGACTGGAGCTGCCAGCTGGCATTCGATCCGCAGTACATCGGCGTGGTCCTGCCGTGGCTGGCGCTCAATCGCAACGGGCTGGTGATATTCCTGCACCCGGACACTGGTGATGATCTGGCCGATCACACCGATCATGCGATCTGGATGGGCGCGGTACGGCCGTTGAATCTTTCGGCGTTTGAATCAAGGACCTGATTGCCTTTTGTGGCGAGGGAGCTTGCTCCCGCTGGGCCGGTCCGACGCTTCGGGCGCAGCGGCCCCCAGGATCTTTCGGCCGCTGCGCGACCGAGCGGGAGCAAGCTCCCTCGCCACGAAAGCAGATTGGTCATCAGCAATTACTGCAGCGAAAGCAGGCTGGTCATCAGCCATTGCTACAGCGAAAGGCTGCTGAAAGCTTGCGCGATTAGGATCGCCTCACCTACCGGCAAAAGACCGGTGGCCAGAAACGAGCTTTCGAATGCTCGTGCGGCCTTTTTAACAACAACAATGGTGATTCTGATGTCCGCTGCTACCCGTCCCGTTGCATCCCCTCCATCCGTCCGTCCCGTGCCTTGCATCCTGCGCTGACCTGTCCAGTTCGCATTTCATAGCCGCGCCACGCCTGGAGTATTTCCCATGCTGACTTTCCTTGGCTTCGCCATGGTCATCACGTTCATGTTCCTGATCATGACCAAGCGCCTGTCCGCGCTGATCGCGCTGATCATTATTCCGATCCTGTTCGCGCTGTTCGGTGGCTTTGCGCCGAAGATCGGCCCGATGATGCTCGAAGGCATCACCAAGCTTGCCCCGACCGGGGTGATGCTGATGTTTGCGATTCTTTATTTCGCCCTGATGATCGACTCCGGCCTGTTCGACCCGGCCGTGCGCAAGATCCTCAAGATGGTCAAGGGCGACCCCCTGAAAGTTTCGGTCGGCACCGCCGTTCTGGCGCTCGTCGTTTCCCTCGATGGTGACGGCGCGACCACTTATATGATCTGCGTAGCCGCCATGCTGCCGCTCTACAGCCGTATCGGCATGAGCCCGCAGATCATGGCGGGCCTGATTATCCTTGCTGGCGGCGTGATGAACATGACCCCTTGGGGCGGGCCAACCGCTCGGGCGGCCAGTGCGCTGCATGTGGATCCGTCCGACATCTTCGTCCCGATGATCCCGGCGATGCTGGCCGGCGTCGTGGCGATCCTGGCGATTGCCTACATGTACGGCAAACGCGAGCGTGCGCGCCTGGGTGAGCTGCACCTGGCCGGTGACGACATGGACCACAGCGAAATCAGCGTCTCGCAATTTCCGGACGCCCGCCGTCCGAAACTGATCTGGTTCAACGGCGCACTGACCCTGGCCCTGATGTGCACGCTGATTGCCGGCCTGTTGCCGCTGCCGGTGCTGTTCATGGTGGCGTTCAGTATCGCGATGATCGTCAACTATCCATGCCTGCAACAACAGAAAGACCGCGTCGCGGCTCACGCCGGCAGCGTGTTGGCGGTGGTCGGGCTGATCTTCGCGGCGGGTATCTTCACTGGCATCCTGTCGGGCACCGGCATGGTCGATGCCATGTCCAAGAGCCTGCTGGCAGTGATCCCGGACTTCCTCGGTCCTTACCTCGCGGTCATCACTGCACTGGTGAGCATGCCGTTCACTTTCTTCATGTCGAACGATGCATTTTATTACGGGGTGTTACCAGTTTTGGCCGAAGCAGCCAGCCATTACGGCATCACTGGCGTCGAAATGGCCCGTGCCTCGATCGTCGGCCAGCCCGTTCACCTGCTGAGCCCGCTGGTTCCGTCGACTTACCTGCTGGTGGCCCTGGCCGGGATCGAATTCGGCGATCACCAACGCTTCACCTTGAAGTGGGCAGTACTGGTTTGCCTGTGCATAATGTTCGCCGCCTTGCTGATGGGGATTTTTCCGCTGTTCAGCACTCTATAAAAGCAACGCCCGCCGCGTCGCCCCTGTCGGTTAACCGAAGGCGCGGCGCGGCCTAACACTCGCTCAAAGGAACTCACATGGAATGGCTGACCAACCCGGAAATATGGGTTGCCTTCTTTACCCTGACCGCCCTCGAAATCGTCCTGGGTATCGATAACATCATCATGATCTCGATCCTGGTCAGCCGCATGCCCAAGCACATGCAGGCACGCACCCGGATCTTCGGCCTGGCGCTGGCGATGATCACGCGGATCCTGTTGTTGCTGTCCATCACCTGGGTGATGCGCCTGACCGCCGATCTGTTCGAAGTGTTCGGCCAGGGCATCTCCGGCCGCGACCTGATCCTGTTCTTCGGTGGCCTGTTCCTGTTGTGGAAAAGCTCTCAGGAGATGTACCACGCACTGGAAGGCGAAGAGGAAAACAGCGACGAGCCTTCGGTCAAGGGCGGCAACTTCATCTACACCATCATCCAGATCGCGATCATCGACATCGTGTTCTCCCTGGACTCGGTCATCACCGCGGTCGGCATGGTCTCCCATGTACCGGTCATGGTTGCCGCGATCATCGTCGCCGTACTGGTGATGATGCTGGCTTCGGGCACCATCAGCACGTTCATCGACAAGCACCCGTCGCTGAAGATGCTGGCGCTGTCGTTCCTGCTGGTGGTCGGTACCGTACTGATCGCCGAATCGTTCGATGTGCATGTGCCTAAAGGCTATGTCTACTTCGCCATGGCGTTCTCGCTGGCGGTGGAAGCGATCAATATCAAGATGCGTACCGCGATGGCACGCAAGCGCAAGCAGCAGGATCCGGTGAAACTGCGCAAGGATGTTCCGGGTCAGTAAAGATGCAGGGCAATGAACGAAGGGGCTCTTGGGGCCCCTTTTTTCATGTCTGCAGAAACTCAACTGTGGGAGCGAGCCTGCTCGCGAAAGCGGTCTGCCTGCAGCAGCGATATGGGATGGGCTGCTGCCTTCGCGAGCAGGCTCGCTCCCACAGGGGTTCGGGGTGTTCCAGATGAAGCAGTTTTTATGACAGTTTTGTTTCAAAGCCCTCTTCAGCTATGCAATGCTGGCGTCCGAACCATTCGCCAACTACAGCTTAAGTACCAGTAGAACGATGTGGCATCGTCAATTTGTTCCTTTGGAACGCTAACAGGGGGCTCCTCATGCTGACCCTGCTGAATCTGCTCTCCGCTGTGGCCTTGCTGATCTGGGGCACGCACATCGTCCGTACCGGCATTCTGCGGGTCTATGGCTCGAACCTGCGTCACGTCATCAGCCAGAACATGTCCCGGCGCTGGTTGGCTTTCATCGCCGGGATCATGGTCACCGCCATGGTCCAGAGCAGCAACGCCACGGCCATGCTCGTCACCTCTTTTGTCGGCCAGGGCCTGATGTCGCTGACGCCCGCCCTGGCGACCATGCTTGGTGCCGACGTCGGCACCGCGCTGATGGCACGGGTGCTGACCCTCGACCTGTCGTGGCTGTCCCCGTTGCTGATATTTCTCGGGGTGATTTTTTTCCTGTCGCGCAAACAGACGCGCGTCGGGCAGATGGGCCGGGTCGCCATCGGCCTGGGCCTGATCATCCTGGCCCTGCAACTGATCGTCGAAGCCGCTGCGCCCATCACCCAGGCCCAGGGCGTGAAGGTGATTTTCGCCTCACTGACCGGCGATATCCTGCTCGATGCGCTGGTCGGCGCGCTGTTCGCCATGATTTCCTATTCAAGCCTCGCCGCCGTGCTGCTGACCGCGACACTGGCCGGCGCGGCGGTGATCAGCTTGCCAGTGGCTATCGGCCTGGTGATCGGCGCCAACATCGGCAGCGGCATCCTGGCGTTTCTCAGCACCAGCATGCAGAACGCCGCCGGACGCCAGGTGGCACTCGGCAGCCTGCTGTACAAGCTGATTGGCCTGTTGCTGATCATTCCGGTACTCGATCCGCTGGTGGGCTGGCTGGACAGCCTGGATTTCAGCCACCAGGAAACCGTCATCGGTTTTCACCTGCTCTATAACACCGTGCGTTGCCTGGTATTGCTGCCCAGCGTCGGGCCGATGGGCCGGCTCTGCGCCTGGCTGCTGCCGGAGCGCCCGGACACCAACGGCACGGCCAAGCCCCGGCACCTCGACCCCACCGCCCTCGCGACCCCGAGCCTGGCCCTGGCGAACGCGGCCCGGGAAACCTTGCGCATCGGCGACCTGATCGAAAACATGCTCGAAGCCATGCTCGGCGTACTGCGCGGCGAGCAGACAGCGATCACTCAGCAAGTGCGCGCCATGAGCGACGATGTCGAAGCACTGTGCAGCGCCATCAAGCTGTATATGGCGCAAATGCCCCGCGAAGACCTCAGCGAACAGGACAGCCGCCGCTGGGCGGAAATCATCGAGCTGGCGATCAATCTCAAGCTGGCCAGCGACCTCATCGAACGCATGCTGCGCAAGGTCCAGCAGCAGAAGACCTCGCAACGCCGGTCGTTTTCCGATGTGGGCCTGGAAGAACTGGCGGGGCTGCACAGTCATCTGCTGGCCAACCTGCGGCTGGGGTTGACGGTGTTCCTGAGTGCCGATCGGGAAAGCGCACGGCAGTTGCTGCGTGAGAAACGTCGCTTTCGCGCGCAGGAACGGCGGATGGCCCATGCCCATGTCAGCCGTCTGCAACGCAAGGTCGTGCAGAGCCTGGAGACCAGCTCCCTGCACCTTGAGCTGATCGCTGACATGCGGCGCCTGAATTCGCTGTTCTGCGGCAGCGCCTATGTGGTGCTGGAAACCTCGGAGATCGGCGCCCTGGCCGTCGATGAAATTTCCGACATCACCCATTCGCCTTGAACGACTGGCGTCCTGGTCAGTCATTAAAAGGGACCGGGGCCCAAGCCCATCGCCAGCCAGACAACTCCGCGAAGTGTGAGCGAGCCTGCTCGCGATGAAGGCTGACCCGGCACCATGGATCTTCACTCAGCCGCCAGGAAGCCCGTTATGCGTTGTCTGCTGCTCGCCTTGCTTTTGTTCGGCTCACTCCCCGCCATTGCCCAGGATCGCTTTCAGGTCGAAGGCTATACGTTGCCCAACGGCCTGCAATTGTTGCTCAAACCCGGCACCGAACGCGGGCACGTGGCGATTCGGCTGGTGGTCGGCGTAGGGCTGGACGATTTCAGCTGCGCCGACAAGGAGCTGCCGCATCTGCTCGAACATCTTCTGTTCAGTGGGGTCGACGACAGCGGCGAAGGTGGCCTGGAAGAACGCATGCAGGCGTTGGGCGGCGAGTGGAATGCCTTTACCAGCAATGCCGATACGACGTTTGTCATCGAGGCGCCGGCGCGCAATCAGCGCAAGGTCCTGGACCTGTTGCTGGCATTGCTGACCCGCACCCGCATCGACGAAAAAGCCCTGGAGGCGGCCAAACGGGTGGTCGAGCGCGAGGACGGCGGCCACTACACCCATCTGCAACGCTGGCTCGACCGACAGGACCTGGGCCATAAAGCCAGCAACCAATTGGCCGTGGAACTGGGCTTGCGGTGCGCGGAACGGGCCGAGGTCGGTCACCTTACCCTGGCCCGGGTCGAGCAGGTGCGCAAGGCCTGGTATGCCTCCAACAACATGACGCTGATCGTCGTCGGCGATCTCGACCGGTTATTGCCGGCCTACCTGGAACGCAGTTTCGGCGAGCTCGAACCGGTCGAGCCCAGCGTCCACGAGCCGCTGCCGCAGATCCGCTACAGCGCGGTCACCAAACGCAACCTCATTCGCGGCCTGGCCGGCGACGGTGCCAAGCTTCATTGGCTGTTCCCGGAGCCGGTGCTGGAACAGCAGCACGACGAAACCTTCGACCTGCTCAAGGACTATCTGGACTGGGCGCTTTATCGCCAGTTGCGCCTGGCCAACGGTCTGTCCTACGGCCCCTGGGTGGAGCGGGAAGTCTTTGGCGGTGTCGGTTTTCTCAGCCTGAACGCCGACCTGGCGCGTGAAGACCTGCCGAAAGCCGAGCAGGTGCTGGAGCAGTTGCGCGGTACGCTGCTCAAGGACGGCCTGGACCCCGAGAGCTTCGTGCGGATCAAACGCGCCGCTATCGCCCATCAGTCCTGGGCCGTGCAAGGCAACAGCGCGCTGGCCGATTATTACTGGGGCGCCCTGGGCGATTATGAGGATGGCCGCTTCGCCAACCCGGCCGCCCGCTTGCAGGCCGTCAGCCTGGAGCAGGCCAACCAGGCCCTGCGCGAACTTCTCAAGGACCCGGGTTACCTGCGGATCGAGAAGCCGTTGCTTGGTGATGACGAACTCGTTTGGGTGTTCGCTGGGTTGGTGGTGTTGCTGCTGGTGGGTATTGGCTGGCGATGGCGTCGCAGGGCGCGACCGCAGCCAGACTGATACGCCTCGTGTGAGCAAGCTTGCCCGCGATGAGACAACACAAATCCCGTGGCGAGGGAGCTTGCTCCCGCTCGGCCGGTCCGACGTCTCGGGCGCAGCAGCCGCAAACCGGGCGATGCGGTTTACCGGGGGAAAATGCCGGGCCGCTACGCAGGCCAGCGGGAGCAAGCTCCCTCGCCACGAAAGATCACCGCGGCAGGCGTCGCGATCCTCGCCATGTCACCGTCCTGGCGATACTCTGTCAGAGATATTTCCCAAGACTTACTGTGAAACTGCCGATGCCGAACCTGACTCATTTAATCCAGCGCATCCTCGAACTGATGAAGCGCTATCCGGGGGTCATCGCCCTCGGCGGTTTCATTTCCGGGGTCGGCAGTTTCATGCTGGTGGATCGCCAGCAAGGCCTGGCGACCTGGATCGCCATCATGATGCTGGTGAGCTGGCTCTGGCTGATGCTGGAGAACAGCCTGACGCGGCTGTTCACGCGGATCTTCAAACGGGAGATACCCCAGCCGCTGCTGCGTTACGCCACGCAGATGATTCACCAGGAAAGCCTGTTCTTCGTCTTGCCGTTTTTCTTCATCACGACAACCTGGAACAGCAGCCAGCTGCTCTTTACCGGCCTGCTGGCGGCGTCGGCGCTGGTCTCGATCATCGACCCGCTGTACTACAAATGGCTGGCGCCCCGGCGGTGGGCGTTCCTGGCGTTGCACACGCTGACGCTGTTCGCAGCGCTGCTCACTGCGCTGCCGGTGATCCTGCACCTGACCACTGACCAGAGTTTCAAGCTGGCACTGGGCATCGCCATGCTGCTGTCGTTCCCGAGCCTGGCCTCGATCTTCCCGATCCGCACCGTGCGCAACGCGCTGGCGATTCTGTGCATCACCCTGGGCATCGGCGCCGCCGGCTGGGTGCTGCGCTCCTGGGTTCCACCGGCCACGCTCTGGATGACCGAAGTGGCAATCAGTACCCAGCTGGAAGACCGCACGCCTGGCGCCAGCCTCAAGGAAGTCAGCGCGGCCCAGATCCGTGGTAACGGCCTGTACGCCTACACCGCCATCAACGCACCGCGCGGGCTCGATGAGCGGATCTACCACGTCTGGCAGTTCAACGGCAAAGAGGTGGACCGCATCGCTCTGGACATCCATGGCGGACGCAAGGAAGGCTATCGCGCCTGGACCCACAAGCAGAACTTCCCGGACAACCCGACGGGAAAATGGCAAGTGCGGATACTCACCGAAAATGGCCAGATGATTGGTGTGTTGAGGTTCGAGGTGAAGGACTGAAGGTCCTGCGGACCTTATCGCGAGCAGGCTCGCTCCTACAGATCAGCCAAAGAACCAGTAGCAGACGCCGATGGCCGCTATCACCCCGGCCAGCTCGGCCAGCAGGGCGCAACCCACCGCGTGGCGGGCTCGCTGGATGCCCACGGCGCCGAAATACACCGCCAGCACGTAGAACGTGGTTTCGGTGCTGCCCTGGATGGTCGCCGCCACCAGGGCCGGGAAGCTGTCCACCCCGGAGGTCTTCATGGTTTCAATCAGCATCGCCCGGGCGGCGCTGCCGGAGAACGGCTTGACCATGGCGGTGGGCAAGGCGTCGACGAAACGCGTGTCCAGGCCGGCCCACTGCACCAGATGGCGGATACCGTCCAGGCCGAAATCCAGCGCCCCCGAAGCCCGCAGCACACCGACAGCGCAGAGCATCGCCACCAGATACGGCAGCAGCGTCTTGGCGACGTCGAATCCCTCTTTGGCGCCTTCGACAAAGGCCTCATACACTTTGACCTTGCGCAGCGCACCCACCACCAGAAACAGGATGATCAGGCTAAACAGCGTCAAGTTGCCGAGAATCGATGAGAGCCCCGCCAGCGCCGTGGCCGAGAGTGTCGCCAGCAACGCCATGAAACCACCCAACACCAGCGCGCCCGGGATCAGATAGGCCAGTACCACCGGATCCCACAAGCGCAGCCGTTGCATGAACGCCACGGACAACAGCCCCACCAGGGTCGAGGCGCTGGTGGCGAGCAGGATCGGCAGGAACACCAGGGTCGGGTCCGGCGCGCCTTGCTGGGCGCGGTACATGAAAATCGTTACCGGCAGCAGTGTCAGTGACGATGCGTTGAGCACCAGGAACAGGATCTGCGCGTTGCTGGCGATGGTCGGGCTCGGGTTGAGGTCTTGCAGGGCGCGCATGGCCTTCAAGCCGATCGGGGTGGCCGCGTTGTCCAGCCCCAGGCCGTTGGCCGCGAAGTTGAGGGTGATCAGGCCGATGGCCGGATGGCCAGCCGGGACTTCCGGCATCAAGCGCAGGAACAGCGGGCCGAGGGCCTTGGCCAGCCAATCGACTATGCCGGCTTTTTCCGCGATGCGCAGGAAGCCCAGCCACAGCGTCAAAGTGCCGAACAGCAGGACCATCACCTCCACCGACAGCTTGGCCATGGCGAAAATGCTTTCCACCATGGCTGCGAAAATACCGGCGTTGCCGCCGACCAGCCACTGCACCAGCGCCGACACGGCTGCCACGATAAAGAAGCCAAGCCACAGGCCATTGAGCATCGGTAAGTCCCCCGGAAGATGCGGCGAATGATAGCGGGGCCGGCAGAAACGACAAACCCCGGATTTCTCCGGGGTCTGGTTGGCACTGCACAGGAGGTCCTGTGGGAGCGAGCTTGCTCGCGATGGCGGTGTGTCAAGCAACTTTAATTTTGACTGAACTGACGCTATCGCGAGCAAGCTCGCTCCCACAATGACCGTGGCTGTTCAGGCAGCGTTGCTACTGGCCCAAACTCCCACATTTGATTTTCAGTAATCAGCGGCTGGAAGTTTCCCCCGACGGCAGCGGCTCCTTGCTGCGCCAGTGCGGCAGGGAGTTCCAGTAGCGCTGGCCCTTGGCATCGTCGTACATGCCTTCCCAGCGGGAAATGACCAGCACGGCCAAGGCGTTGCCGATAACGTTCAGCGCGGTACGGGCCATGTCCATGATGCGGTCGACGCCGGCAATGAACGCCAGGCCTTCCAGCGGAATACCCACGCTGCCGAGTGTCGCCAGCAGAACCACGAAGGAGACGCCCGGCACGCCGGCGATGCCTTTGGAGGTGACCATCAGGGTCAGCACCAGCAGCAACTGCTGGCTGATCGACAGGTCGATGCCATACAACTGCGCGATGAAAATCGCCGCGATGCTCTGGTACAACGTCGAGCCATCGAGGTTGAACGAGTATCCGGTAGGAACCACAAAGCTGCAGATGGCTTTCGGCGCGCCGTACGCTTCCATCTTCTCGATAACGCGCGGCAGCACGGTTTCGGAACTGGCGGTGGAATAAGCCAGCACCAGCTCATCCTTGAAGATGCGCATCAGCTTGATCACCGAAAAGCCGAACAAGCGCGCAATCAGGCCCAGCATCACAAAAGCGAAGAAGGCGATGGCGACGTAAACCAGGATCACCAGTTTCGCCAATGGCAGCAGGGAGGCGAAACCGAAGTTGGCGACCGTCACCGCGATCAGCGCGAACACGCCGATCGGGGCGTAATTCATGATCATGTGAGTGACCTTGAACATGCTCTCCGACACGCCCTGGAACATCTTCACCAGCGGGTCCCGCAGATCCGCTTGCAAGCTCGACAAACCGAGGCCGAACAGGACGGAGAAGAAAATGATCGGCAGCATCTCGCCGCGGGCAACCGCCGCGAAGATGTTCGACGGAATCAGGTTGAGGATGGTCTCGATGAACGCATGTTCATGCTGGACTTCGGCGGCGGTGGCCTGGTACTTGGAAATATCCACCGTGCCCAGGGTGCTCATGTCGATGCCGCTGCCCGGCTGGAAGAAGTTGGCCAGCAACAGGCCAACGACGATGGCAATGGTAGTGACGATTTCGAAGTACACAATCGTCTTGAAGCCGATGCGCCCCAGTTTCTTGGCGTCACCCACGCCAGCAATACCGACGATCAGCGAAGAAATCACGATCGGTATCACGATCATCTTGATCAGACGGATAAAGATATCGCCCGCCGGTTGCAGCACATTGCTGATCCACCAGGCCTTCTCGGCACTGAAGTGGTTGAGCAGCGCACCGATTGCAATCCCGAGCACCAGACCGATGAGGATCTGCCAGGCGAGGCTTAGTCGTGCCTTCTTCATATCATTACCCTTACTTCAGTTTGACTCGGGCAGTGACATGAACCGATCAGCGTAGACGATCGCAATTCGTGTCCTCTGCCCCCGTATAAGGTTGCGCCGAGCGGCCACGGCGGCTCACTGGCAGGCGAAAAAAGGCGCAACTATTGCGATGCAAGGGGGGATCGTCTAATGCCGTAAACGCCTACCCTATGCCGAATCGGCATGAGATTACGCGAGTGAAACGCACGTCCCAGCCGGTTCGAAGACGCCATTTATGCGGGTATAACTGCCGTAGCCCGGCCATTTCAGCGTAGCCGGGCTCAACCTGGCTTGCGCGAAAGGGCGATGAAAGGACAGCGCATTGAGCCTGCGTTGATCATGAAAACGCCATGGGCGCTCTCCGATATACGGTCAGGTATCAGTGAAGAAAGGAATTTGGCGAGGCAATACGCCGCAACACATGCGAGGACTCTCGCGGCAAGGAAGCAACCGCTCTGGCACAAGGCTCAGCGGCTAAAGCTCTTCGCAAGTTCGCTAAAGCCAAGATGGCTTTGCGAACTTGCGTCGCAGCTTTTTACCTGACCCGGCCCTTTCGCAGGCACCCCTTGTGCCCGTAGGTCACTCCGACCTTCAATGGTCAGAACGTCCCAGCCCCCTGGTCATGCGACGGCCCTCTTCGGGCCTCGCAGAAAGAAAGACATGGCTGTCTTCCTTGTTTTCAAGTCAGTACCAATTCGGATCTTTCTTGAGCTGTTCCATCAACATTTCCTGCATACCTTCGTCGGGGTTGCCGAGAAAGCGGTAGTCCGCATGGCGAGTTGGCGACTTGTCGGCCGGCAGTCCGGCGGGGACCTCTACCAACAATGCATAGGCCTCGTCCTTGTCGAAGCTGAAGGCAACGAACAGGCGCTTGCTGCGGCAGGTATCCTGGGTCTCGCACAAGGGGCCGACCAGATATTTATCGCCGTCCTCCTCGACCGCGTTCATCTGCTCGGAAACACCGGTCAGGTTCATGACCCACTCCGGCAGACGCTCCTCCTTTTTCACCACTTGCTGCCAGGTCTCACGGTACTGCGGATCCGCCTGAAGCACTTGGTTGACCCGCATCTGTCCATCATTGGCAGCCATTGCCATGGCGCTGCCGCCCAGAAGCAGGGCGGCGGCCAGTCCTTTTAATGACCGATTCATGGTCAGCCTCGGCCGCGACGGCCAAAGAAGAACGAAGCGATGAACATGACCAGGAACACGACAAAGAGAATCTTGGCGATGCCCGTGGCGGTGCCCGCGATACCACCGAAGCCCAGTACTGCAGCAATGATGGCAATGATCAGGAAGGTAATTGCCCAGCTCAACATGATGATTCTCCTTACACTTTTCTATTTAGTTAGGGTCTGGCGGTAATGGTTCCGACACAACGGACAGCCGGTTCGGCGGGTCAGAAGACCCAGCGTTCTTCACGGGGCATGTCGTTGGCGGTCTGCGCCTGGTCAACTTCCATCATGCGCATCGAAGCGGCTGCATCGGCGAGGTTGCTGACGGAAGTGAAATGGGTCTGGGGAGCTCGTTGAACCGATACCAGCGGCGCTTCCGGCTGTTGGCTTTCGTGCCAGAGCATTAATTGCTGACCGGCCACGAGAGTAATCAACAGGGCGACGACAGCCCACAGGCCCTGCTGGATATGCAGGGGGCTGATGCGAAATTGGGCGGCACATTGACGATTCATCCTGGAATTCCTCCCCACCCTAGCGGTGATCTGGTTGAGGCGCTCAAACGCCACGTTGACTAGGACATTGCAGCCGCCGTGCCAGAAATAAAGTGCACATTAAAACCTTTAAAATCAATTGGTTATGAACAGAATAAAAACTAGCCGGGGCGCATCCTGCACGATGGCCCAGCCAAGTGTCGTGCGTTCTGCACGACTACCCACAGAAGAGGCGTAAGATTCTTTTTGAATTGAAAGTCGGAAATAGATGTCGGAATGAGCGAGCCGAAACGTATGAAGCCCGGAGGCGGGGAAAAACCGGTTTAAAATCAGTTTGTTGTGAACCGATGGTCCACAGACGTACGCTCGATGGGTAATATTCAGTCAGAATCGACCATGCAACTTGCCCGATTTTTCTGACACTAATCATCATCATTCTTTAAGGAGCGTAGGAAAAATGGAATCCGCCACTGAGCATCAAGGCCGCATTCTGCTGGTAGACGATGAGTCCGCCATCCTGCGTACCTTCCGTTATTGCCTGGAAGACGAAGGCTATACCGTCGCTACCGCCAACAGCGCAGCCCAGGCCGAAGCCCTGCTGCAGCGCCAGGTGTTCGACCTGTGTTTTCTGGATCTGCGCCTGGGTGAGGACAATGGCCTCGATGTGTTGGCGCAGATGCGCATCCAGGCGCCATGGATGCGCGTCGTCATTGTTACCGCGCATTCCGCGGTGGACACCGCCGTCGACGCGATTCAGGCCGGCGCCGCTGATTATCTGGTCAAGCCGTGCAGCCCTGACCAACTGCGCCTGGCAACGGCCAAGCAGTTGGAAGTGCGCCAGCTGTCCGCCCGGCTCGAAGCCCTCGAAGGCGAGGTGCGCAAGCCCAAGGATGGGCTCGACTCCCACAGTCCGGCAATGAAAGTGGTGCTGGAAACCGCCCGCCAGGTCGCCAGCACTGACGCCAACATCCTTATTCTTGGCGAGTCCGGCACGGGTAAAGGCGAGTTGGCGCGGGCCATTCATGGCTGGAGCAAACGCGCGAAGAAATCTTGCGTCACCATCAACTGCCCCTCGCTGACCACCGAGCTGATGGAGAGCGAACTGTTCGGCCACAGCCGTGGCGCATTTACCGGCGCCAGCGAAAGCACCCTGGGGCGCGTCAACCAGGCCGATGGCGGCACGCTGTTTCTCGACGAGATCGGCGACTTTCCCCTCACACTGCAACCCAAGTTGTTGCGCTTCATTCAGGACAAGGAATACGAGCGAGTGGGTGACCCGGTCACTCGCCGTGCCGATGTGCGGATTCTCGCGGCGACCAACCTCAACCTCGAGGACATGGTGCGCGACGGGCGTTTTCGCGAGGACCTGCTGTATCGCCTGAACGTGATTACCCTGCACCTGCCGCCATTGCGCGAGCGGGCCGAAGATATCCTGACCCTTGCCGATCGCTTCCTGGCGCGCTTCGTCAAGGAATACGCACGCCCGGCCCGGGGTTTCAGCGATGAGGCCCGCGAAGCGCTGCTGGGCTATCGCTGGCCCGGCAACATCCGCGAACTGCGCAACGTGGTCGAGCGCGCCAGCATCATCTGCCCACAGGAAAAAGTCGAGATCAGCCATTTGGGCATGGCCGAACAACCGGTCAACAACGCCCCGCGGATCGGCGCGGCGCTGAGCCTCGACGAGTTGGAGAAAGCCCACATCGGCGCAGTGCTGGCCACCGCCGACACGCTGGACCAGGCGGCAAAGACCCTGGGTATCGACGCCTCCACGTTGTATCGCAAACGCAAGCAATACAACTTATGAGCGCCATCTTATGAAACTGGCGATGAAGCTGCGCACACGGCTGTTTCTCAGTATCTCGGCACTGATTACCGTGGCGTTGCTGGGGCTGCTGCTCGGCCTGGTCAGCGTCATGCAGATGGCCAATACCCAGGAACAATCGGTGCGTGACAACTTCTTCCTGCTGGACCTGGGCCTCAAGCTGCGCCAGACACTGGGTGATCAATTAATGATCATGCTGGAGGAAAAGCCCGACCTGACAGTGCTGGAACAATCCAAACGGCAGTATTTCGAGTTGTTGGATGAAGGCATTGCCCATGAGGAGCAACTGGCTGAATCGACCACCAGCTTCAGTCGCGCGAAAGCCGACTACCTCAATTTCCTCGAGGCCTTCGAGGCCTCTCGTCGGCAACCGACACAACTGACTGGCATCCAGGACCTGACGCAAAAATTCAACGTGCTGCGCGGAGGGTTGATCGAAGGCTACCGCCATGCCCTGAACAAGATCAGCGAAACCCAGGACCGCGCCCGCGCCCGCGCGTTGCTGATTTCCGGCCTGCTGGGGTTGGTGGGATTGGCTGTGCTGATCATCGGTTTCATTACCGCCCACGGCATCGCCCGACGTTTCGGTGCGCCGATCGAGGCCCTGGCCGCGGCGGCGGATGATATCGGCCAAGGCAATTTCGAAGTGACATTGCCGGTTTCCTCGGCGGCTGAACTGAACCTGCTGACGCGTCGCTTCGGCATCATGGCCCAGGCATTACGGGAGCATCAGGCCACCAATGTCGACGAACTGCTCGCCGGCCAGCAGCGCCTGCAAGCCGTCCTTGACAGCATCGACGACGGCTTGCTGATGATCGACCGCCAGGGCCGCCTGGAACACCTCAACCCGGTGGCCCAGCGTCAACTGGGCTGGGACGAGGAGCGCCTGGGCCAGGGCTTGGGCGAGGCCCTTGGACGCGTCGAGCTGGATGAAGAGCTGCAACTGGTACTGCGCGGTGGCAGCCAGGAGCGCGCACCGGACGACTTGAGCATCGAAGTGGATGGAGAGTCCCGGGTGCTGACTTACAGCCTCACGCCCGTCATCCATACCCAGGGCCAGATTCTCGGCGCAGTGATGATTCTGCACGACGTCACTGAACAACGCGCCTTCGAACGGGTACGCAGCGAGTTTGTCTTGCGTGCATCCCACGAGTTGCGCACACCGGTGACAGGCATGCACATGGCGTTCGGGTTACTGCAGGAACGCATGCACTTTCCCGAAGATTCACGCGAGGCGGACCTGCTCAACACCGTCAACGAAGAAATGCAGCGGCTGATGCAGCTCATCAACGACCTGCTGAATTTTTCTCGCTACCAGAATGGCCTGCAAAAGCTCACCCTGGCGCCTTGCTCCATCGAAGACCTGCTGGAAACGGCCAGGATGCGCTTTACCAGGCAAGCGCAAGAGAAGGGCATCGAGCTCCTCGTGGAGATCCAGGGCCCCTTGCCGCGCCTGCACGCCGATGCCGCGCAACTGGACCGGGTCCTGGACAACCTGATCGACAACGCGATGCGCCACACCAACGGCGACGGCCAGATCCGCCTGCAGGCCCGGCGCCACGGCGAGCGGGTGATCATCAGCGTCGAAGATAATGGCGAGGGCATTGCCTACGGCCAGCAAGGACGCATCTTCGAGCCCTTCGTCCAGGTCGGGCGCAAGAAGGGCGGCGCCGGCCTCGGTCTGGCGCTGTGCAAGGAAATCGTCCAGCTTCATGGTGGACGCATGGGCGTTTATTCCAGACCAGGGCAGGGCACTCAGTTCTATATGGCCCTGACCGTCTGAGGAGCCATCAGGCTTCGTCGTCCAGGCGCCGTCCAAGCAGGCGCCGCCCGCGTGTAATCAATTCGATAAGCTGCACCGCGCTGAGCGCATGGGCGAACAACCAGCCCTGGCCGAACTTCACGCCTTCACTGCTCAGGTAGGACGCCTGGGCCTCATGCTCGATGCCTTCGGCGATCACCTTGAGTTCCAGGGCGTGGGCCATGCGGATGATGTGCGGGGCCACGCCACTGCTGGCGGCGTCATGACCCAGCGCATCGACGAAGGCCTTGTCGATTTTCAGGCAATCAACCGGCAGCGTTTGCAGATAGGCGAGGCTGCAATAGCCGGTGCCGAAGTCATCGATCAGCACCTGATGCCCGACATCGCGCAGCGATTGCAAATTATCCCTCGCAACCAGCACATCAACCAGGCCGCGCTCGGTCACTTCAAACGCTATCTGGCGCGCCGACACCCGATGCAGCGCCAACAAGCGGGCAATCACCTCGCCGATGCGAGGCACCATCACGTCACACGCCGCCAGGTTCACCGAGATATACAGGTGCGGGTTGGCCCGTAACAGCTGGCCCAACTGGTCGAACAGCCGCTGCAGGACGAAATCGGTGATCTGGCGTATCTGCCCGGTATTTTCCGCCATCGGGATGAACAGGTCCGGACTGGTCAGCGTGCCGTCCGGCCGCCGCCAGCGCAGCAGCGCTTCGGCACCGACGCAGTTGCGGCTGTGCAGATCGAAGATCGGCTGGTACAAGACCTGCAACTCACCTCGCCGGATAGCCCCGTGCAACTCGGCATCCATGGACTGGCGCTGGCGCACCAGCAGGAAGACCTGGAAGCCGATCCCCAGCCCCAGCATCAGGCTGATGGGCAACATCCACCAGGCATTGGCCGGAATGCGCAGGCCGTTGCGCGGTGCAATGAGCACCAGTTGGTACTCCGGATTGTCGGTCGGCATCCGATAGATCAGCCGGGTCTGGGTCACTTGCAGAGACTGTTGGCTTTTCAGTGGCCAAGGCTCTGTCGGAGGCCAACGCTGCGCGCTGCCCAGCACCGGAATCGCCCGCTCACCATGATCCAGGACCACCAGCAGGCTGCTGCCGGGCGGCAGGTCGACCACATCGGTCAGGTGCCCGCGGGACGTGGCGACACGGAAATTGCCGCGCCCCAACATCAACGCCGCGCGGTTCTCGTCGGGCTCGGTGGTGGTGTTGAGCCAGTAGCTGTAGGCCGGGCCGCGCAAATCGGGCGGACGCACCAACGACATACCGCTCTGGCGCGGACGATTCGAGCAGACACCGTTGGCATCCAGATAAGCCGCCTCATAGACAAAGCGGTAGTTGAAGCTCACCTGCTGCAACGTGGCGATCATGTCGTCGTTGCAGCCGCGCAGCGGTTGCGCCTGCAAATCGTCGAGACTCTCGCGCAACTGCCCGAAAAGCTGTTCCAGCCGCTGCAGGAAACGCTCGCCCTGGGCATTCATCTGCTCGCTTTCACGCTGCTGTATCTGCTGCATCACTACAAACAGGCTCCCGGCCAACAGCAGCACCGTACTCAGGGCAGCCGCCATCATCGCCAGGAAAATAGGGCGATGGAGCCAACTCTGCAGGGTTTCGCGTGCAGCCGTCATCATCGGTAATCCGAAAGTTACCAATGAGTTATAGCTGCTGTTTTGGATTCGGCCCGATCAGTCGGACGAGCGTCATTATTTTGTCTGGTTAAGCACCTGCAAAATCGCCGCACTTTGGGCGTCCGGCGCGCCGTCGAAACGGCTTGGCCGGTAGCGCATCTGGAAGGCGGCCAATACCTGATGCGTGGCGACGTCCCACTCGCCGGTCCGTGGCGTCGGGTAGCCAAGGCGGGCCAGTTCAGCCTGGAACCAGCTGGCGCTGGGCAGTTGTCCCGCATAAGCCGTCTGCTGACGCGCGACAGCCCCTTCGTCCGGCCAGACACCCAGGCCCGCTTGCGCCAGGCGTTTCCAGGGAAACAGCGGCCCGGGGTCCAGCTTACGCATGGGGGCAATGTCGCTGTGGCCAATGATATTGACCGGATTGATCCCGTTACGACGGGTGATGTCCTTGAGCAGGACAATCAACGATTGCACCTGGGCTTCGCTGTAGGGGTACCAACGACGTCCTTCAGGCGTGTCGACATAGCCCTGATTGACGATTTCGATGCCGATGGAACTGGAGTTGAGCCAGGTTCGGCCCTGCCATTCGCTTTCCCCGGCATGCCAGGCGCGCCGGCTTTCATCCACCAGGTGGTAGATGGTGGCGTCCTTATCGTCGCCGATCAGGTAATGGGCGCTGACTTCGCCATGGGTCAGCAGGGCCAGGGAGCGTTCCAGGGAGGCGGAGGTGTAATGAACCACGACAAACTGGATGCGGCTGTCGTGGTTGACGGAAGGATGGCTGGTATCGAGCCGAGGGCCGCTGGCGCATCCGGCCAAGGCAATCAACGAAAGAATGATCGGGAAAAATTTCATGGCGAGGACATGCCCGAAGAAAATAATGCAACAGTGTAACGTATCGCCCAGCAATGATCCGACCGGGAATTGGATATCACAAAAAGGAAGTTGCGCCTTAGCCCAACTCCACCCGGTTGCGTCCCGCGCTTTTAGCCCGATATAGCGCCTGATCGGCTCTTTTCAGCACCAGATCGCTGTGTTCGCCCGGCTTGAACGCGGTCATTCCCATGGATACCGTGACCGTGACCGGCTCGCCCTTGAAGTGGAACGGACAGGCTTCGATGGCGGCGCGCAAGGCCTCGGCCAGCTTGGCGCCTGCGGCCAGCGACGTGTCTGGCACCAGCAGGACAAATTCCTCACCGCCAAAACGGGCAATGAAATCACTGCCGCGCACGCGCTTGCGCAGTACCGAGGCAATCAGCTTGAGCACTCGGTCACCGGCCAGATGACCGTAGTTGTCGTTGATCCGCTTGAAATGATCGAGGTCGAGCATGGCGATCAACAGACTGTTGCCGTGCCGCTGCCACTGCTCGACCTCATGTTCGAGACGCTCGGTCCAGGCGGCACGGTTGGGCAGCCCGGTGAGCGGATCGATGAGCGCTTTTTGCCGTTGCTCTTCCAGGTTCTCCCGGACAATCAGGGCGTCCTGTTCCATCAGTGCAACGCGCTCGGCGAGGCTTTTCAGACGGGCTGAAACTTCCTTCTCACGCTGGTCACGCTGCTTCTGATGCTGATCCATCGTGCCGATCAGGCCTTCGAGATGATTCTCCAGTACCTGCTTGAGGCCTTCCAGGTCGTCGGCTTGCTGCACGCTGCTCTGCAAGCCATCCACCTGCTCGCGAATCTGGTTGTTCATTTCCCTGGAGGCGGACAGGTTATCGGCGTGGTCCTCGCTGGCGGCCTGCAACGTGCTCTGGAATGATTCCAGCCGATCGTTGAGTCGCTGCAGATACGCTTCGAATTCATGCTGGCCGCTGTCGGTGATCGCCAGCATGAGGACCGCCAGATCGTCGAGGATCGGCAGCAATTCGTACCAGTTCAAGCCGTTTCGCAGGCGCTCGCGCATGGCCTCGGCTTGCGGACGGTGGCGCTCGGGCAGCGTCAGGTCGCCCAGCAGGCCCAGCAAGGTATCTTCGATATGCCTGGCGACCGAGCTGTAGGACGGTTCGGGGGAGTCGGGCAGGGCGTAGTGGGTCTCATCGGGATCAGCGGATGCCTCAAGCGCCACAGGTTCGGCGGGTTCCGCAGGGGCGATCGGTGCCTCATCGAGCGGCGGTTCACCCGGCGTCAGTTCGTCGGGATTGTCGAGCGCCGGTACCGGTTCGGCGGGCTCAGGGTCGATCGGTGCCGGCTCGGCGGTCGGCTGGGCAACAGAGGCAACCGATGTTGGCACGGACGCCGGGGCAGGCTCGTCGACCGGAGCATGGGACTCAACCGGCGCTGGCGGCGCATCTGGTGTGGGGGCGTGCTCGACCAGCGGTTCAGGTTCAGGTTCAGATTCAGGTTCAGGTTCAAGTGCAGGTGCAGGTGCAGGTGCGGCGGAGGGCGCTTCGGCTGTCGGCTCGGCAGAAGCCGAAATAACCGCCTTCGGCTCAGGCGTAGCGCCGGGTTGGGCAGGCTCGGGCGACGGTAGCGGCTCTTCATGGCCATGGCCGCCGAACAATCGTTGCAGCAGACCCGGACGGCTCGGCTCGTCGGGCGCGTCCAGCGCGCCCAGCGCCTTGCCCTGCAGGCTGCTCAGCTCGCTGAGCAGCAACGGGATTTCCCGGGCCTGGCCAACCCGGGTCTCCAGTTGCTTGGAAAACTTCTTCAGGGGCCGGCTGACGTCCTTCGGCAGCGGCAGCTTTTGCAATTGGACGACCAGGGCGGTCAACGCGGCGCTCATCTGTTCTACCCGGGTCTCGCGGCGCTGCTCGGAATCGAGTACGGCTTTTTCCAGGCGCGGCAGCAGGGCGGCGAGGGCGGCGTCCATGTCATCGGTGCGCACCACTTCGCGCATCTCTTTCATGCACTGGTCTACCGCGCGATCGGTGCCTTCGGCGGCCAGGGTGCTGCGCACCAGGCCACGACGCAGCAGGTCGAGCCGGGCGTCCCAGCGACGCTCGAGCTTTTCCTGTTGCTCGATGCTCTTGAGGTACTTCTCTCTCCAGCGTTCGGCGTCGTCGCTCATTCATCGGATCCGCGAGGGGCAGGACTCAGCGCGGGAAATGCATCGGCCGTGAGCGAACCCGGCAAACGTATTTCGACCGCGACCGGCAGGTGATCGGAAATGGGCTGGGCCAACACTTCGAACCGTTCGAGGGCCAAGGTAGGGCTCAGCAGGATATGGTCCAGGCAGCGCTGGGGGCGCCAGCTGGGAAACGTGGCTTCCAGTTGTGGGGCCAACAGGCCAAGGTCGCGCAGCGGTGAGGTCTGCAACAGGTCATTGGCATGGGTATTCATGTCGCCCATGAGGATTTGGTGCTTGTAGCCGCCAATCAACTCACGAATGTAGGCCAGTTGCATGGTTCGGGTCCGAGCCCCGAGAGCCAGGTGCATCATCACCACTACCAGCGCCTCCGGACCCTCGCCGAAACGCGCCAGGATCGCTCCGCGCCCCTTGGGGCCCGGCAACGGGTGATCCTCGATCGCCCAAGGCCGCAGACGACTCAGCACGCCATTGCTGTGCTGGCCGAGACGACCGAGGTTGCGATTGAGTTGCTGGTACCAATAAGGAAACGCGCCCAGCTGGGCGAGGTGTTCGACCTGATTGACGTAGCCGGAGCGCAGGCTGCCGCCGTCGGCTTCCTGCAAAGCGACCAGGTCGAAATCCTTCAGCAGGTCGCCGATCTTCTGCAGGTTGCCGGCTCGCCCGGTGTGCGGCAGCAGGTGTTGCCAGCCCCGGGTCAGATAGTGCCGGTAGCGCTCGGTGCTGATGCCCACCTGGATGTTGAAGCTGAGCAACCGCAGGCGATTGTCGGCGGGCAGGCCCGTGGACGTGACGTGATGCTCATTGACCTGCGGTTCATGCAGGCCAACGATGCGTTCGGTACTCCAGCGGGCCATGGACGTGGCCGCGCTTAGTTGGCGGCAGCCTTGGTGGCCGCTCGCTCTTTGGCGATCAGCTGGTCGGCCAGTTGCAGCGCTTCGTTTGCGCCGCCAGCGGAGCCGATGTCAAAGCGGTATTTGCCGTTGATGACCATAGTTGGTACGCCGGTGATTTCGTATTTCTTTGCCAACTCGCGGGCCTTGGTGATCTGGCCCTTGATGGCGAAGGAATTGAAGGTTGCCAGGAACTTGTCCTTGTCGACGCCTTGGGTGGCGAGGAACTCGGCCATTTCTTCAGGATCGGTCAGGCGCTTCTTTTCTTTCTGGATGGCATTAAACACCGCTGCGTGAACCTGATGCTCAACGCCCATGGATTCGAGCGTCAGGAACATCTGGCCGTGGGCGTCCCATGGACCGCCAAACATGGCCGGGATGCGCACGAAATTCACGTCCGAAGGAAGCTTTTCAACCCATGGGTTGATGACCGGCTCAAAGGCATAGCAATGCGGGCAACCGTACCAGAACAGCTCCACGACCTCGATCTTGCCAGGCACCGCCACCGGAACGGGGTTGCTCAATTCGACATAAGGGGCAGCGGGCTTTTCAGCCGCTTGGGCAGTCACGCCGAACAGGCTGGCGGCGACGAGCGCGGCGCTGATGATCAGATTACGCATGCTTTACTCCTGGACAATGAGGTGGCCTCGCGGGGCGTGTTTTTCAGACAGGCCGCCACGGGTTCAGTTTCGCTAGTGTAACGGCAGCGGCCACAAAAAAGGGCGGCCAAAGCCACCCTTTTGATGTTTGCACCGACGGATTAATCGGGCGTTAACGTTGCAAGAGGTTTCCCCCTTGCAGCCGCCTCAATGCAGGCCCTGGATGTAGCTCGAGACTGCCGCGATATCTTCGTCGCTCAGCTTGCGGGCGATGGTGCGCATGGTCATCGCGTCGCCGTCGTTGGCACGACCGCCTTCTTCCTTGCGGAAATCGGTCAACTGCTTGGTGATGTACTGGGCGTGCTGGCCACCCAGATGCGGGAAGCCGGCGGCGGCGTTGCCCTTGCCGTCAGGCGAATGGCAGCCCGTGCAGGCTGGCAGGCCCTTGGCCAGGTTGCCACCACGGAACAGCGCCTCACCCCGTGCCACGAGTTTTGGATCAGCGGCGCCGACGCTGCCTTTCTGGCTGGCGAAGTAGGCCGCGATGTCCGCCAGGTCTTGATCGCTCAGGTTGTTCAGCAGGCCGGTCATTTCCAGCACGACACGCTTGCCGTCCTTGATTTCCTTCAACTGCTTGACCAGGTAACGCTCACCCTGGCCGGCCAGTTTCGGAAAGTTGGGCGCCATGCTGTTGCCATCCGGACCGTGGCAGGCTCCGCACACGGCGGCTTTCGCCTGGCCTGCGGCAGCATCGCCTGCGGCGTGGGCTACACCGGATATCCCCAAGGTCAACAGCAGACTCACGATCAGTTTGTTCATCAGCTAATCCAACTACGGCTAAGGGTTAAGAGTTATGGACCGGGCTTACTCGCTCATCCACTGGATGATGGCTTGGTAATCCTCGGCACTGCAGTCCATGCACAAACCACGCGGCGGCATCGCCTTGAAACCCTGGGTCACGTGTTGCACCAGCGTCCCCATGCCTTTCGCCAACCTCGGCGTCCAGGCTTCGCGGTCACCCTTGCGGGGCGCCGTGGGTAGTTGGCCGGAATGACAGGCACCACAAACACGGTTGTACACAGCTTCCGGATCCTGTGTAGCCTGAGCGCTGTAAAGCGGCATCAAGACACCGGCAGCTAGCAGCCATTTCGTCATAAAACGACCTTTTCAGGGTTGAGAGCGAGCTGCGTTCTAGTGCGCAATTTCGGTCGGTCGCTCCCGTGAACTTCATCCTACGCTGGGACAAAGCGCACACAAAATCTGCGGCATTATATACTGGCGTCACTGAAACGGAAACGACACAGCTTGCCGCGTCCATTCCCGACGCCGCCCACATCGGAAATCCCATGCAACTGAAAAACCCCATCCTCGGCCTGTGCCAACAGTCCACCTTCATGCTCAGCGCCGCCAAAGTCGATCAATGCCCTGACGACGAGGGCTTCGAAGTGGCCTTTGCCGGGCGTTCCAATGCCGGTAAATCCAGCGCGCTGAACACCCTGACCCATGCCAGCCTTGCACGCACCTCGAAAACCCCGGGCCGCACGCAGCTCTTGAACTTCTTCAAGCTAGACGATGAACGCCGTTTGGTCGACCTGCCCGGTTATGGCTACGCAAAAGTGCCGATCCCGCTCAAGCAACATTGGCAGCGTCACCTGGAAGCCTACCTGGGCAGCCGCGAGAGTTTGAAAGGTCTGATCCTGATGATGGACATCCGCCATCCAATGACCGACTTCGACCTGCTGATGCTCGATTGGGCCGTTGCCAGCGGCATGCCGATGCACATCCTGTTGACCAAGGCCGACAAGCTCACCTACGGGGCAGCGAAAAACACCCTGCTCAAAGTGCAGTCGGAAATTCGCAAGGGCTGGGGCGACACAATCACCATCCAGCTGTTCTCCGCGCCCAAGCGCATGGGCCTTGAAGAGGCCTACACGGTGTTGGCGGACTGGATGGAATTGGCGGACAAGGGCAGCGAAGCGGCCGAGTAAGCCAAATCGCAGGCAAAAAAAACCCCGGACTTCGTATGGGGAGGGGGAAGTTCGGGGTCCAAGTTCCGGACCGCTAGGGCGGGGTCCAGATATCTGCCAACACTTAACACAACATAGGAGCATTGAAGGGCTTCACCAGCCATTCAGAATCTCTGAGTAGCAATTCACGGGTTTAGTTCAGATTATTTTCGGTAATAACCGTAGGAATTTTCAGAGCTAACCATGCCCTACCTGGAGTTTCGCTCATTCAATGTGGAATGGGTTGGCTGGGCTGACACCGACTCCCCCGTGGCGAGGGAGCTTGCTCCCGCTGGCCTGCGCAGCAGGCCCCTGCATTCCCTCGAGAAGACCGAATCGCCCGGTTTACGGCTGCTGTGCAGCCGAGCGGGAGCAAGCTCCCTCGCCACAAGAGCCCTAGGCCTCAGGACGTGGGAATCAGTGCGCCTCGTCCCAGTTATTGCCCACGCCCACCTCCACCAGCAGCGGCACGTCCAACGTGGCGGCGGCGCTCATGTGCTGGCGGATTTGCGCGCTCACCTGGTCGACTAGGTCCTCACGAACCTCCAGCACCAATTCGTCGTGCACCTGCAGGATGACTTTCGCATCGAGCCCTGACGTCGCCAGCCAGCCATCGACGGCCACCATGGCTTTCTTGATGATGTCGGCGGCCGTACCCTGCATCGGCGCGTTGATCGCGGTGCGCTCGGCGCCTTTGCGCAGGGCAGGGTTTTTCGCGTTGATGTCCGGCAGGTACAACCGGCGCCCGAAAATGGTCTCGACGAAGCCTTGCTCGGCGGCCTGGGCGCGGGTGCGCTCCATGTATTCCAGCACCCCTGGGTAACGCGCGAAATAGCGGTCGATGTAAGCCTGGGACTGCTTGCGATCCACGCCGATCTGCTTGGCGAGGCCGAACGCGCTCATGCCATAGATCAAGCCGAAGTTGATCGCCTTGGCACTACGGCGCTGGTCATGGCTGACGGCGTCCAGCTCGACCCCGAATACCTCGGCAGCGGTGGCGCGGTGCACGTCCAGGTCGTTGCGAAACGCATGGAGCAGTCCTGCGTCCTTGGCCAGGTGGGCCATGATCCGCAATTCGATCTGCGAGTAGTCCGCTGCCAGCAGCTTGTAGCCTTTCGGCGCGACGAATGCCTGGCGAATCCGCCGCCCTTCGGCGGTGCGGATCGGGATGTTCTGCAGGTTCGGGTCAATGGATGAAAGACGTCCGGTGGCGGCCACAGCCTGTTGATAAGACGTATGAATGCGCCCGGTGCGGCTGTTGATCTGCTCCGGCAGGCGATCGGTGTAAGTGCTCTTGAGCTTGCTCAGCGAGCGGTACTGCATCAGCACCTTGGGCAGCGGATAATCCTGCTCGGCCAGTTCGGCGAGCACCGCTTCGGCAGTCGATGCCTGGCCCTTGGCGGTTTTGCTGAGCACCGGCAAACCGAGTTTTTCGTAAAGGATCACGCCCAATTGCTTCGGTGAGCCGAGGTTGAATTCCTCACCGGCGATGGCAAATGCCTCACGCTCCAGTGCCACCAGCTTCTCGCCCAGCTCGACACTCTGGACGCCCAGCAGGTTGGCATCGACCAACGCCCCTTGGCGCTCGATACGCGCCAGGACCGGCATCAACGGCATTTCGATCTCGTTGAGCACCTTGCCCAGGCTTGGCGTGACGGCGAGTTTTTCCTGCAAGGCCTGGTGCAGGCGGAAGGTCACGTCAGCATCCTCAGCGGCGTATGGGCCGGCAAGTTCGAGGGAGATCTGATCGAAACTCAGCTGCTTTACGCCCTTGCCGGCAATGTCTTGGATATCGGTCTTGCTTTGCCCAAGGTATTTCAGCGCCAGGCTGTCCATGTCGTGACGAGTCGCCGTGGAATCGAGCACATAGGATTCAAGCATGGTGTCGAAAGCGATGCCCTGCACCAGGATGCCGTTGTTCTGATCACCATCGATAGCGCAATTGGCCAGGATGTTGATTTCGAATTTGGCATGCTGGCCGACCTTGAGTTTGTCCGGATTTTCCAGCAATGGCTTGAGCGCCTTGAGCACGGTGTCGCGGTCCAGTTGCTCCGGCACGCCCATGTAGGAATGCGTCAGCGGCAGGTAAGCCGCTTCAAACGGCGCAACCGCGAAGGACAACCCCACCAGTTGCGAGTGTTGGGCGTCGCCACCGTTGGTTTGCGTGACCAGGGAAAACAGCGGCGCCTTTTCAAGCTTGGCCAGCCAGGCGTCGAAGCTCGCCTGATCGAGGATAAGGTCATACCGCTTCTCGACGCCCGCCGCTGGCTCATCAGCGATTTCAACGATTTCCTGCCCGGCACGTTTGGCGTCGCGCTGGTTTTCTTCGAACCAGCTCTTGAATTCCAACAGGGTGTACAGCTCGGCGAGCTTTTCGTGATCCGGCGTGCCCATCTGCAGATCGTCGAGGCCAATATCCAGGGGAACGTCGGTCTTGATGGTCGCCAGCTCGTAGGAAAGAAACGCCATTTCCTTGTGCTCTTCCAGCTTGGCGGCCAAGGTCTTGGCACCGCGAATCGGCAGCGTGGCAACGATGTCCAGTTGCGCATACAGCTCGGTCAGGCCACCGTTGACGCCCACCAGAAGGCCGGATGCGGTCTTCGGCCCGATGCCCGGAACACCCGGGATGTTGTCGGACGAATCGCCCATCAATGCCAGATAATCGATGATCTGCTCCGGAGCGACGCCAAACTTCTCCTTCACGCCAGCCACGTCCAGTGAGCTACCGGTCATCGTGTTGACCAAGGTAATGTGCCCGTCGACCAGCTGCGCCATGTCCTTGTCGCCGGTGGAAATCACCACCGGGCGGTCGGCCGCGGCGCTGCTGCGGGCCAGGGTGCCGATCACGTCGTCGGCTTCGACGTTGTCCACGCACAACAAGGGGAAGCCAAGGGCCTTGACGCTGGCGTGCAGCGGCTCGATCTGCACGCGCATGTCGTCGGGCATGCTTGGGCGATTGGCCTTGTACTCGGCGTACAGCGCATCGCGAAACGTCCCACCCTTCGCGTCGAAGACCACCGCGAACGGACTGTCCGGATACTGCTTGCGCAGGCTCTTGAGCATGTTCAGCACGCCCTTGACCGCACCGGTCGGCAGGCCTTTGGACGTGGTCAGCGGTGGCAGCGCGTGAAAGGCGCGGTACAGATAAGAAGAACCGTCCACCAGGACGAGGGGGGCTTGGCTCATGAGCAGGATCAACCTTTTCGGCGGGTCCGGGGCTAGAATAGCGGGACCGTTGACGACAAAGGGACAAGGTTATCATGCGTACACTAAATCGCCTGTTACTGGCTGGCTTGTTTGCATTCACACCGTTGGCCGTCATGGCGGCGGATGACGCTCCTTCGGCGGACCCGGATGTCACCATCCGCACCGAAGGCGACAGAACCATTCAGGAATATCGGCAAAACGGCTTTTTGTATGCGATCAAGGTCACGCCCAAGAACGGCAAGCCTTATTTCTTGGTACGCGCCGACGGCACTGATGCAAATTTCATTCGTTCGGACCAGCCGGATATGCTGATCCCTTCGTGGAAAATTTTTGAGTGGTGATACCGCTCGCGACTTCAACCGGCGCCCGCTGAAGGGCGCCCGTACTGGCAGTTCTAACCATGTCTGTGTTCACGCCCCTGGCTCGGCCCGAGCTGGAAACCTTTCTCGCCCCTTACGGGCTCGGCCGCCTGCTTGATTTCCAGGGGATCGCCGCCGGCAGCGAAAACACCAATTTTTTCATCAGCCTGGAACAGGGTGAGTTCGTCCTGACGCTGGTCGAGCGCGGCCCGGTGCAGGAGATGCCGTTCTTCATCGAACTGCTGGACGTGCTGCACGGCGCCAATCTTCCGGTGCCTTACGCCTTGCGCACCACCGAGGGGGTTGCACTGAGGGAACTGGCCGGCAAACCGGCGCTGCTGCAACCGCGCCTGGCCGGCAAGCACGTCAAGCAGGCCAACGCCCAGCATTGCGCCCAGGTCGGTGAATTGCTTGCGCATCTGCACTTGGCCACCAAGGACAACATGATCAAACGCAAGACTGATCGCGGCCTGGATTGGATGCAGGAGGAGGGCGGCAATCTGCTGTCGCACCTCGATGCAGAGGCCCGTCAGCTGCTGCAAGCTGCGCTGGACGAAATCGCGCTGCGGAAGGTCGGCATCCTGGCGCTGCCCCGCGCCAACATCCATGCAGACCTGTTCCGCGACAATGCGATGTTCGAGGGCACGCACCTGACCGGACTGATCGACTTCTACAACGCATGCTCCGGGCCGATGCTGTACGACGTCGCCATCGCGTTGAATGACTGGTGTTCGAATGACGACGGTGTGCTCGATGGCCCACGGGCGAGGGCATTGCTGGGCGCCTATGCGGCGCTACGGCGGTTCACCGCCGCCGAGGCGCATTTGTGGCCAACCATGCTGCGTGTGGCATGCGTGCGGTTCTGGCTGTCGCGGTTGATCGCCGCCGAATCGTTCGCGGGGCAAGATGTGTTGATCCACGATCCGATGGAGTTCCAGCAGCGCTTGGCGCAGCGGCAGACGGTTCATACGGTGTTGCCGTTCGCCCTCTGACCGGCGGATGTGAATGCCTTTGTGGCGAGGGAGCTTGCTCCCGCTCGGTTGCGCAGCGACCGCTAGATTTTTAGGGCCGCTTCGCCCGAAGCGTCGGACCGGCCCAGCGGGAGCAAGCTCCCTCGCCACGGGTTATGCGGTAGCAGGCTATAGCGACTCCAAACACCCCGCCAGATCATTGCCCAACTTTTCCAACAACTGCTCATACCCCTGCGCCGTCGCCGGGGTGTAGCCACCCAGTGCGTCCAGCTCAGCCAGCTTGACCGGCAACCCGGCCACCAGGGTTTCGGCCAGGCGCGGACGCAGCGGCGGTTCGCTGAAGACGCAAGTCTTGCCCACCGCCTGCAAGCGTGTGCGCATCGCCGCCACGTGCTGGGCACCGGGCTGGACCTCGGCGGCCACGGCGAAAACCCCGGCGTGCTTGAGGCCGTAGTTGTCCTCGAAATAGTCGAACGCTTCGTGGAACACGAAATACGGCTTGCCTGCGACCCCGGCCAGACGCGCCTTGAGGCGTGCGTCCAACGCATCGAGGCGCTGGTTGAAAGCCTTGAGGTTGCTTTCATAGCGGGCCGCGTTCGCCGGATCCGCCGCGCTCAGGTCGGCAGCCATTTTGGCGGCGATCACCCGGGCGTTCAGCGGCGACAGCCACAAGTGGGCATCCACGGTGCCGGGACGATGGTCGTGGTCATGTTCGTCGGCATGCTCTTCGTCCTCGTGGGACGCGCTGTCCTGGGCGAAATGACGCAACTTGAGCCCCGGCAGATCCTGCACGGCGACGGAGGGCTGCGTGCGACCATTCAACACACGCGGCAGGAAACCTTCCATGTCTGGGCCGATCCAGTAAAGCAGGTCCACCGACTGCACCTTCCTTACGTCGGATGGCCGCAGCGCATAGTGGTGAGGCGAGGCACCAGGGGGCAACAGCACTTCCGGAACGGCCACGCCGTCCTGCACCGCGGCGGCAATCAGTTGCAGCGGCTTGATGCTGGTTAGCACCTTGACGTCGGCCCGGGCCGGGCCAATCAGCAGAAATGTTGCGACAAAAGCGACAAAGAGCGAAAAAATTCGGGACACGATGACCACTCGAAGAGGCGAGAACGGGTAACATAATAACGTCTCTCACTAAACTCGTCGCTGCCCATGCCCATTACCCCCCTTGCCAGTCGTCCCCATGATCACTCCCATTGCGTGCACAGCGCGCTGTCCGAGGCCGATGCCATTTGCGCGCGCCAGGGCCTGCGGCTGACGGCCTTGCGTCGGCGAGTGCTGGAGCTGGTCTGGCAAAGCCACAAGCCGCTGGGTGCCTACGACATCCTCGCGGTACTCAGCGAGCAGGACGGCCGCCGCGCCGCGCCGCCGACAGTCTACCGGGCGCTGGATTTCCTGCTGGAAAACGGCTTGGTACATCGCATTTCTTCGCTGAACGCCTTCGTTGGCTGCAACCATCCGGAGCACGCCCACCAAGGCCAGTTCCTGATCTGCCGCGAATGTCATGCGGCCATCGAGCTGGAACAGAAGTCCATCAGCGACGCGATCGTCGCCAGCGCCAAGGACGTCGGCTTCGTGGTCGACACCCAGACCGTCGAAGTGGTCGGCCTGTGCTCCGGTTGCCAGGGGGCCTGATGAGCAACGCGTTGATCCGCCTCGAACAGGTGGCCGTGACGTTCGCCGGGCAGAGCGTGCTGGACAACATTCACCTGAGCGTCGAACCGGGGCAGATCGTCACCCTGATCGGCCCCAACGGCGCCGGCAAGACCACCCTGGTGCGCGCCGTGCTGGGCCTGCTCAAGCCGGACAGCGGCAGCGTCTGGCGCAAGCCCCGGCTGCGTGTCGGCTACATGCCGCAGAAACTCCACGTCGACCCGACCTTGCCGCTGTCCGTGCTGCGCTTTCTGCGCCTAGTGCCGGGCGTCGACCGCGAGCGAGCCTTGGCGGCGCTGAAGGAAGTCGGCGCCGAGCAAGTGATCGACAGCCCGGTGCAGAGTGTGTCCGGCGGCGAGATGCAGCGTGTATTGCTCGCTCGCGCCCTCTTGCGCGAGCCCGAGCTGCTGGTGCTCGACGAGCCCGTGCAAGGCGTCGATGTGGCGGGACAGGCCGAGCTTTACAGCTTGATCACCCGCCTGCGCGACCGCCACGGCTGCGGAGTATTGATGGTGTCGCACGACCTTCACCTGGTGATGAGCACCACCGACCAGGTGGTCTGTCTCAACCGTCACGTCTGCTGCTCCGGGCATCCCGAGCAAGTCAGTGGCGATCCGGCCTTTGTCGAGTTGTTCGGAAAAAACGCACAAAGCCTGGCGATTTATCACCACCATCATGACCATTCCCATGACCTGCACGGTTCGGTGGTCAGCGCTCCTTCTGCTTCCACTCATGTTCATGGAGACGGCTGCAAGCATGGCTGATTTTCTGTTGTACGCCCTGCTTGCAGGTTTGGCGCTGGCGCTGGTGGCCGGCCCCTTGGGCTCGTTCGTGGTCTGGCGGCGCATGGCCTATTTCGGCGACACCTTGTCCCACGCGGCGCTGCTCGGCGTGGCCATGGGGTTTCTGCTGGACGTCAGCCCCGCCATCGCGGTGACCGTGGGTTGCCTGCTGCTCGCAGTGGTGCTGGTGACCTTGCAACAGCGCCAGCCGCTGGCGTCCGACACCCTGCTGGGCATCCTGGCTCCCAGCACGCTGTCCCTCGGGCTGGTGGTGCTCAGCTTCATGCGCGACGTGCGGATCGATCTGATGGCCTATCTGTTCGGCGATCTGCTGGCGATCAGTCCGATGGACCTGGCCTGGATCCTCGGCGGTAGCGCGGCGGTATTGCTGTTGCTCGTGGCGCTGTGGCGTCCGTTGCTGGCGGTTACCGTCCATGAGGAACTGGCACGGGTCGAGGGCCTGCCTGTGGTGGGCCTGCGATTGGCGCTGATGCTGTTGATCGCAGTGGTGATTGCCGTGGCGATGAAGATCGTTGGTGTATTGCTGATTACTTCATTGCTGATCATTCCGGCGGCTGCGGCACAGCGTCACGCCCGCTCACCGGAGCAGATGGCCTTGGGCGCAAGCCTGCTGGGCATGCTCGCGGTGTGCGGCGGGCTGGCGTTGTCGTGGTTCAAGGACACTCCGGCCGGACCGTCGATCGTGGTCAGCGCGGCGGCGTTGTTTCTGCTGAGTTTTGTCCTGCCCCGTCGAGGGGTGTAGACTTGCTCGCTTTTTGCGCAATTAGAGAGTCGCAGGAATGAAGCCGTTCGCCTCCCGTTATCTGCTCCTTGTCGCGTTTTCCCTGCTGCTGGGCGCCTGCCAGAGCACGCCGCCGACCGTCGAAACCCCGGATACCCGGGGCCCGGCCGTCGCGCAGCTCGAACAGAGCCTGGCCAGCAATGAATTGGCCACAGCAGAAGGCCAGTTGGCCGCGTTGCAAGCCCAGACGCCTGAAGATCCGTCGCTGGAGCCTTACCAGCGGCAACTGGCCGAGGCGTACTTGCGCCGCAGCCAGATCGACCTGCAAAAAGGCGATGTAAACGCCGCCGCCACCGCCCTGAGCCGGGCTCGCGCGCTGATGCCAAAAGCGCCGGCACTTACCGGCGAAGTGAACAGTGCGATCGCCCAGGCCCGCAAGGCCGAGCTGGAAAAAGCCGAAGCCGCCCTCCAGGCCGCCGAAGCCAAGCCGGTTGCAAGGGTGATCGACCCGAGTGCGCAGAGCACCACGGTTGCGCTGAATATCGGCGATATCCAGAAAATGCGTCATCAATTGGACGCCATCGCCGCCGATGTGGTGAATTATCAGTGCGACGTCAGCATCCAGGCACCGCGCACCGATGATTACCCTTGGTTGGCGACATTGCTGACCAAGCGGGTGAAGAAACTCGATCCCGGGTTTGATCTGAAACTGCAGAAGCAGATCTTGCGCAGCGTGCCGGCGCAGGTGGTTCTGACTCCGCGTAAGCACTGAAAGCTTCGCGAGCAGGCTCGCTCCCACATGGGTGTTGTGATCGACACGTATCCCTGTGGGAGCGAGCCTGCTCGCGAAGGCGTCCTACCAGCAACTAATCCCTTTTCAGACACCCATCAAGCCGGAACTGCCTTGGCCTTAGGCTCCCGCGCCCAAACCCGATGCTGGGCAATCGCGTCAAAAAACGCCTGGAACTTGCCCGCATCAGCGTCCGGAATCAGCCCCGCATCCGCCTCCAGCTTCAACAACACCAGCAATTGCCGCGCTTCGCCATGCAGCGCGATGGCCTTCAGGTGCTTGTAGGCTTCCAACAGGTAATGCAACGCCACGCCATCGGCACTCAGCGCCTTGATCGACTCCACCCCGCCTGGCACGAACACCGCGTCAAAGGCAATCGACGGCAAGCCTTCCATGGACGCATCCACCGGCAGCGTCTGCCCAGCGGCGGTGGTCACCGGCGCGGAGGTTGGACCGAGGATTTTCGCGTGGGCCCCTTCGGCTTCCAGTGCCTGCTTGAGCGCATCGATGATTGCCCCCTCGACACCGTTGGCCACCAGCACCGCGACCTTGCGGGTCTTGATATCGCCGGACAGCAGATTGGCCTGGCTCAATGCCGGGGACTCCTCCAGGGAAGGTGTCGGAACATCGACCGTACCGGCAGTGGGAGCCGGCAATCCAAGGTTCTTCGCAACTCGCCCGGCCAGTTCCAGATCGATGTTGGCGAGAATCTCGTTCACCTGCCGCGCCCTGATGAACTCACGTTCCACTTTGCCCAGTTCGAAGCTGTACGCCGCGATGATGTGCTCCTGCTCGTGGGGACTCATGCTCTTGTAGAACAGCCGCGCCTGGGAGAAATGATCGCCGAACGAATCGCTGCGCTGACGGATCTTGTGGGCGTCGATGCGCTCCGGATAACTTTCGAAACCACCATCCTGCGGACCGGGCGGGGTTTCCTTCGGCCAGCCGCCATCGATGGAGTTCGGCTCGTAGGACGCGCGCCCCTTGTCGATAGTGGTGCGGTGCATGGCATCACGCTGGCCGTTGTGCACCGGGGTGATGGCGCGGTTGATTGGCAGCTCATGAAAGTTCGGCCCACCGAGTCGGCTGATCTGCGTATCGGTGTAGGAAAATAGCCGACCTTGCAGCAATGGGTCGTTGCTGAAATCGATGCCCGGCACGATATGTCCGGGGCAGAACGCAACCTGCTCGACTTCGGCGAAGAAGTTGTCCGGGTTGCGGTTCAGCACCATCTTGCCCAGCGGCGTGATAGGCACCAGCTCTTCGGGGATGATCTTGGTCGGGTCGAGCAGGTCGAAGTCGAACTTGTGCTCGTCTTCCTCGGCGACGATCTGTACGCCAAATTCCCACTCGGGGTAGTCGCCCATCTCGATCGACTCCCAGAGATCGCGACGGTGGTAATCAGTGTCCTTGCCCGCGAGCTTCTGGGCTTCGTCCCATACCAGGGAACAGGTCCCGGCTTTGGGCCGCCAGTGGAACTTGACGAAGCTGCTGCGGCCTTCAGCGTTGATCATGCGAAAGGTGTGCACGCCGAAACCCTGCATGGAACGCAGGCTTTTCGGGATTGCCCGGTCGGACATCGCCCAGATCACCATATGAGCCGACTCCGGTACCAGCGAGACAAAGTCCCAGAAGGTGTCGTGGGCCGATCCGCCGGTGGGGATTTCGTTATGGGGCTCGGGTTTCACCGCATGGACGAAATCAGGAAACTTCACCGCATCCTGGATGAAGAACACCGGCATGTTGTTGCCCACCAGATCGAAGTTGCCTTCGTCGGTGAAGAATTTCACTGCAAAGCCGCGCACGTCCCGCACCGTGTCACCGGAACCCCGTGGGCCCTGCACGGTGGAAAAACGTACAAACACTGGCGTCTTTTTACCTGGGTCTTGCAGGAAACCGGCCTTGGTCAAGGCCGCATGCGATTCGTAGGCCTGAAAGTAGCCATGGGCACCGGTCCCTCGGGCGTGAACGATGCGCTCGGGAATACGTTCATGGTCAAAATGCGTGATTTTCTCACGCATGATGAAGTCTTCCAGCAACGACGGCCCACGCGGCCCGACGCGGAGGGTGTTCTGGTTATCGGCGATCTTCACGCCCTGGTTGGTGCGCAAGGCCTGTTCGGTGGCATCGGAGCGAAACTGCTCGAGGCTCTCCAGCTTGGCGTTGGTATTGCTGCGATCCAGCGTGTCGGTCCCGGCCATCTGGCTGGGGGCGGCAGGTTTTTTAGTGCTCATCAGGCATGACTCCTCGTTGCGATCCCCGCCGTGGCCAGGACCCGTGAGTTCGATGCGCCAGGCACGGTACCTGGGCATATGTGGAGGTGCCTAATGAGTGACCGATACCGTTTCGCTGTGTTCCTTTTTTATGTCCTTTGATCGCCTTATTGCCAAATCGCTGGTTCAATCTCAAATAAATGCTAAGAACCTCTATACGGACAGGCTAAAATGCGCGCCCGGCTTACCGCTGATCCTTTTCCACCGCGCCCCACAAGGTTCGCTACGTGATCGAGTTTCAAAACGTCCATAAAACCTACCGGGTTGCCGGTAGGGATATCCCCGCGCTGCACCCGACCAGTCTGACCATCCAGAACGGTCAGGTCTTCGGCCTGATTGGCCATTCCGGTGCGGGAAAAAGTACCCTGCTGCGCCTGATCAATCGCCTGGAAGATTCCAGCGGCGGCAAGATCATCGTCGACGGCGAAGAAGTCACCGCGCTGGACGCCAACGGCCTGCGCCGTTTTCGCCAGCAGGTCGGGATGATTTTCCAGCACTTCAATCTGCTCGCGTCCAAGACCGTGGCCGACAACGTGGCCATGCCACTGACGCTGGCGGGCGAACTGTCCCGCAGCGATATCGACCGCCGCGTCGCCGAACTGCTGGCGCGGGTAGGGCTGTCCGACCACGCCCGCAAATACCCGGCGCAGTTGTCCGGTGGCCAGAAGCAGCGCGTCGGCATCGCCCGCGCCCTGGCAACCAAGCCGAAGATCCTGTTGTGCGACGAAGCCACCAGCGCGCTCGACCCACAGACCACCGCCTCGGTGCTGCAACTGCTGGCGGAGATCAACCGTGAGCTTAAGCTGACCATCGTACTGATCACCCATGAGATGGACGTGATCCGGCGTGTCTGCGATGAAGTTGCGGTGATGGACGCCGGCGTGATCGTCGAGCAAGGCCCGGTAGCCGAGGTGTTCCTGCACCCCAAGCATCCGACCACCAAGCGTTTCGTCCAGGAAGACGAGCAGATCGACGAAAGCGAACAGCGCGACGACTTCGCTCACGTCCCAGGGCGCATCGTGCGTCTGACATTCCAGGGCGAAGCGACCTACGCGCCGTTGCTTGGAACCGTCGCTCGCGAAACCGGTGTGGACTACAGCATCCTGGCCGGTCGTATCGACCGCATCAAAGACACCCCCTACGGGCAACTGACCCTCGCCATCACCGGCGGTGACATGGAAGCGGCCTTCGCCCGCTTCACCGCGGCCGATGTCCACATGGAGGTGCTGCGCTGATGGAATTTTTTGCAAACATCGACTGGCTGGAAATCTGGCTGGCAACCGGCGACACCTTCCTGATGCTGTTCGGTTCGCTGCTGTTCACCGTACTGCTCGGCCTGCCGCTGGGCGTGTTGCTGTTTCTCTGCAGCCCGCGCCAATTGCTTGAAGCCCGGGGCCTCTACGCGCTGCTGTCGCTGATCGTGAACATCCTGCGTTCGCTGCCATTCATCATCCTGTTGATCGTGATGATCCCGTTCACGGTGTTGATCACCGGCACGTCGTTGGGCGTGGCCGGCGCGATCCCGCCACTGGTGGTGGGCGCAACGCCATTCTTTGCCCGCCTGGTGGAAACCGCCCTGCGTGAAGTCGATCGCGGCATCATCGAAGCGACCCAGGCCATGGGCGCTACCACGCGACAGATCATCGTCAATGCGTTGCTGCCGGAAGCCCGTCCGGGCATTTTTGCGGCGATTACGGTGACAGCGATTACTCTGGTGTCCTACACGGCCATGGCCGGTGTGGTCGGCGCTGGTGGCCTGGGCGACCTGGCGATCCGCTTCGGCTACCAGCGTTTCCAGACCGACGTGATGGTGGTCACGGTGGTGTTGCTGCTGGTGCTGGTCCAGGTCCTGCAAACCGTGGGCGACAAACTGGTTGTGCATTTCTCTAGAAAATAAGGCCTCGCGCCAATAAACCATGAGCCGGCCATTCGCTGGCAGGCGCCAAGAGCAGGCGCCTCAAAAGGAGTTAGCTGAATGAAAAAACTACTGGTCGCCTTCGCTGCCGCCGCAGCGTTCTCCGCACACGCCGACACCCTGACCGTCGCGGCCACGCCGGTTCCTCACGCGGAAATCCTCGAGTTCGTCAAACCGGCATTGGCGAAGGAAGGCGTGGACCTCAAGGTCAAAGTCTTCACCGACTACGTCCAGCCCAACGTACAAGTCGCCGAAAAGCGCCTGGACGCCAACTTCTTCCAGCACCAGCCGTACCTGGATGAGTTCAACAAGGCCAAGGGCACGAATCTGGTGAGCGTAGCCGGTGTGCACCTGGAACCCCTGGGCGCGTACTCCAGCAAGTACAAGGCACTTACAGAACTGCCAGGCGGCGCCAATGTCGTGATCCCGAACGATGCTACCAATGGCGGCCGTGCGCTGTTATTGCTGGCCAAAGCCGGGCTGATCAAGCTCAAGGACTCGAACAACATCCTGTCGACTACCAAAGACATCACCGAGAATTCGAAGGATCTGAAGTTCCGTGAGCTGGAAGCGGCAACCATTCCGCGCGTGCTGACTCAAGTGGATCTGGCATTGATCAATACCAACTATGCGTTGGAGGCCAAGCTTGACCCTTCCAAGGATGCGCTGGTAATCGAAGGCAACGACTCGCCTTACGTGAATATTCTGGTAGCCCGTCCGGACGACAAGGACAGCGAGGCCATGAAGAAACTGGTGGCAGCGCTGCATACGCCGGAAGTGAAGGCGTTTATTCTCGAGAAGTACAAAGGGGCGGTTCTGCCGGCGTTTTGAGCTGATCGGGTGTGAAAGACGGGACTGCGTGAAAGCGAGGTCCCGTTTTTTTATCTGACGGCATTGCGCGCAACCTGTCACAGCCATATGGACAATCCCATTCGGCCAATAAGGAACACCAATAAAAAGAGAAACAAGATACGAATTAATCTACTCCCATAGCGCAAAGCCAAAAAAGTGCCTGTCAGCGCACCCGCCATATTACACACCGCGACCAGTCCACCAATTACCCACAGCACATGACCTGAAGGTATAAAAAATAGCAGCGCCGCGCTAAACGTTCCCAGGTTAACCAGTTTTGCTGAGGCGGATGCATTCAGAAAATCGTAGCCAAAATATTTAACGAAAACAAATAACAAAAAACTACCACTGCCGGGTCCAAAAACTCCGTCATAAAATCCAATTATGCCGCCAAAAAAAACCCCAAGGAGGACCTCTTTGGATCCGCATTGAGCGTCCGAGTGAACAAGCCCTAGATCCTTTTTTGCAAATGTATAAACAGCCATGACCACCAATACAAAAAACACAAAATATTCCATGATCGCCTTCGGAACGAGCGAGACGGAAAAAGCACCCAAAAACGAAAATAAAAAAGCCGAGAGCATGGTTGGAAGCATCAGCTTCCAGGCGATTTTTATTCTTTTAACGTAACTGAATATAGAAGAAATATTTCCTGCAAGCACAGCCAGCTTATTAGTTCCAAAAACTGTGCTCAGCGAGTGCTGAGGTAATGCATGAAGTAGAGCGGGTACCTGAATCAAGCCTCCACCCCCTACAGCAGCATCGATCATCCCCCCGCAAAAAGCAAAAAATCCCAACGCGACCATGGCGTATTCAATTTGCATAAAAATCTTCCACTTTAGCCTTCGTGATTTGGTCCGAGTAAAGGTTTAAACATTCCAACTTTCAGGCCAATGTAAGCGTAGACGAACAATAGAAGCCATAGACGAGGCTTACAAGTCGGCGGATTCCGACGTAGTTGTAGGCCAAAGAGCAGAGATGTGTAGCTTGACGGAAGGATTATGCCAGTGGAATAAACAGGGCTTCGTTTCGGCCCATAAAATGAGCCCAGACTGGTTTGCGGTTGGGGCTTGGAATGGGTGATACGGTTTTGTCTGTAGGAACTTTAAGGGGCTGGGTGGGGCTGCTTTGCAGCCCAGCGGGAGCAAGCTCCCTCGCCACGAAGTTTTGACCGGTTTGGGAGTTTTTGCGGATGCTGCGCAACCCGCGCCGGCTTTACTCAGGGCAGACGCATCGCCGGGGGCGGGGACGACGCTGGCTTTTTCAGCAATCACATGCTCCCGGTCCTCTATCCGCATTTGTCCACTGTTCGGGCCGAGTAAACCCTAGGATCCGCTTCATTGTTCTACGACCCTCATGATAAATTCCCCGCCGCGACCTCTAATCAATAGAGGGCATTCAGGGAGAGAAGTGAGTGATCAAGTCTTTGTTGGTTGGGGCATTGCTGGCAATGGCATCAGCATCGGCGTCTGCGATGAGTTGCGATAACCCTAGAAACGCCTATGACAGAACCTATTGCGCGTCGCTGAAAATGGTTCAGTCGGACCAGGAAATCAACGAGCAATACAAGAAGACGATGAGTGCCCTGAACCCGGATCAAAAGAAGAAGGTGAAAGCCGCTCAGATCCAGTGGATCAAGATTCGTGACAACGCCTGTTCCAACGATGGCCTGCTCTACCTGGACTGTGCCAATGAGAAGACCGAGGCGCGTATCGTCATACTCAAGGCTGTCGAGCGCGAATGCCGCGCTGCCGGTTGCGACGACGCCAAGCTGTCGCAAGTCGAGTAACCCGCACACAAAAACCCGACGTAAAGCGTCGGGTTTTTCTTTGGCGGGGTTCGCTCGCTATCGCGGCTCAGCGTTATCCAATGGGCTGCTTCGCAGCCAGCGGGAGCAAGCTCCCTCGCCACGGGGTTGCAGTGTGACGTTTATCTTGGATCAACGTTGTCCAGTACTCGGTTCGCCAGTAATGAGCTCAGCTCGATCAGTTGCTGGACGCCGAGGGCGATGTGGCGGTGTGAGCCTTCCAGGTCGAACGCGAGGTTGCTGACCATGGCGTCGGCTGATGCCAGGGTTTCGCTGAGGTTGGCGAGCAGGCATTCGTTGTCGGTGTCTTGTACGACGGTGAAGAGTTGAGCGGATTGGAGAGCATCTCTTGGTTTTGGCGGGGAGGTGTTGTCCGCCTCTGGGGGATTCGGAGAAGGTTTGAACATGAGCTAAGTCCTTATGTGAAGCCGCAACCCCTCGCTACTAAACAGAAGGGTGGCAGCTGTACGCAGGTTAGTAGACCGGGGACTTAGCAAAGCCGGCGCGCCCGAGGGCGCCCTGCGCACAGCCGCCATCAAATACAGGCATGGAAATACCTGACTGGTAGAAGCTGTTGCACCTCACTAAATACCTCGAGCTACTAAACCCGACCACTGATAGGCAGTGGCAGGACGACAATAGAACCCGAGGGCAAGGCGCACAAGCCGGCGGATTCTGGCGTAGTTGTAGGTAATGGCGCAAGGATGTGTAGCTTGGTGGAAAGATGGCAGAGCGGGAATAAACAGCGCTTCGTTTTCAGCTCCGATCCCTGTGGCGAGGGAGCTTGCTCCCGCTCGGCCGCGCAGCGGTCGCAACCGATCATGCGGTTCGTCTGTAGGAATGCGTCGGCTTGTTTTGGGGCTGCTTCGCAGCCAACGGGAGCAAGCTCCCTCGCCACGGGGACGGTTTTAGTCTGGGAAATGGTGGCTTGCTGCGCAACCCCGCGGGGCTGAATTCCCTCGCCACGATGCAAAGCTCGTGGGTGCAGGTGTAATTCGGTTGTTTGCGTTGCTGGCAGGGTGCCACAATCGCGTTTTCTAGCGGCTTCACGATCAGGTGGATCACATGGATGGCCCAAGATCTCGCAATGGCATGGACTTTTGCATAGCCGGACAAGTGCGCACTGACCGACTGCAGCAACTGTTTCGCCAATCCGTTTCCGCCGTGTTTGGTAGTTACCTCGCGGCCATCATGTTGTGTTGGCTGTGTTGGGATCGCTTTGAGCACAGCACGGTTGTTTGGTGGCTGGCCATATTAAGCGGATCGACGCTGCTGCGGATCGCGATGTTCGTTGCCTATTTTCGCAGCGACGAGGTTCAGCGCACGCCTCAACGCTGGGAGCGCAGATACTGGGTCTCGCTGGTGTTGTCCGCGAGCATCTGGGGCGGTGGCGCGCTTGTTTTGATGCCGCAAGACGATCTGCTCTCGCAAGCTCTCGTCATGCTTTTTACCGTGGGGATGACTGTCAGCGCGGTGTCCTGTTACTCCGCCTACCGGGACATGACACTGGTCTCCATTGGCCTGGTGCTGTTTCCGTGCACGGTCTGGCTGCTGTTCCAACCGTCGCCGATTCAAGTCGGCATGGCGCTTTCGATCCTGGTGTTCGCGGCATTTGCTGCCCGCGCCACCCACAAAATGTCCCAGGCATTGGAAACCGCCTTTCGACTCACCCGCGAGATGGAACAGGCGAACAGCATTTCAACCCGCGCCGCACAAACCGATGAACTGACCGGCCTGAAAAGTCGGCGGGCTTTTTTCGAGCATGCCCAGCAGCTTTACGACGAATGCAGAACCAACCGGTTGGGACTGTGCGCGGTCATGTTGGACATGGATCACCTCAAGCACATCAACGATACCTACGGCCATCAAGTCGGCGATCAGGTCCTGCGCCAGATGGGCGTGGTCATCAGCTCGTCGTTTCGGGCAACGGATATTCACGGCCGGCTTGGTGGCGAAGAGTTCGCTATTTTGCTTCCGGATACTTCCATTACCGTCGCTACAAAAATTGCAGAAGAACTTATCCAGAGTATCGCTGGCTTGATGATCGAGCCTGTCCACCGCATCACCGCCAGCCTTGGCGTGGCGTCGACGGAGGCGGGTCACAAGGATTTGCATGGCTTGATGAATAACGCTGATAAGGCGCTTTATCGGGCGAAAGCGCTGGGGCGTAACCAGGTTGCCGTCGCTCACTAGGGTGGTTCGTTCAACCCCGTCATCCTACTTGTGAATTCCCTTTTTCCAAGAGCCCGCCATTGCGCTGGCTCGGCCAGTATCCCTGCCATCTTCCGCCCCTCGGTGCCCCCTCAATTCGCTCGGCCTGGCATCGCTGCCTCGCTTAAAAATAACTTTGCTTATTTATCAACAAGTTAAAGAAAAGCGGAAATATTTTTTGAAATTTATCTTGCGCACAAAGTATTTGGACGTTAACTTTAACGCCACTGGTTAGCGCACGAACATTTAGCGCAATCCAAACTCAATCAGACCCATCAGGAAAAAGGAAAACACCCATGAACGTTCTCTACACCGCAGTCGCAACCTCCACCGGTGGCCGTGATGGCCGTGCTGTTTCCAGCGACAAGATCCTCGACGTGAAACTGGCTATCCCAAAAGCCTTGGGCGGTGCCGGTGGTGAAGCCACCAACCCTGAGCAGTTGTTCGCAGCCGGCTACTCCGCCTGCTTCATCGGCGCATTGAAATTTGTCGCCAGCCAAAGCAAACGCAGCATTCCGGCTGACGCCTCGATCACGGCACACGTCGGCATCGGCCAGATCCCTGGCGGTTTCGGTCTGGACATCGACCTGCACATCAGCCTGCCAGGTCTGGATCAAGCCGATGCTCAAGCGCTGGTCGACGCCGCTCACCAGGTTTGCCCGTACTCCAACGCGACCCGCGGCAACGTCGACGTCCGTTTGCACGTCGCCGTCTAACTCACTCATCTACGAATAAATAAGGATCTGGACATGAACACTTTCAACAAAACACTCGTTGGCTCGCTTCTGGCACTGTCGCTCGGCAATGCGTTCGCGACTTCTTTTGTTCAACCTACATTCGCTGAAGGCGGTTCGGATCGCCTGATCGAAAAACGAATAGCCGAAGGTGGCTCCGATCGGCTGATCGAGAAACGCATAGCCGAAGGCGGCTCGGATCGCCTGATCGAAAACCGGGTAGCGGAAGGCGGCTCCGATCGTCTTATCGAGAAACGCGTAGCCGAAGGTGGTTCCGATCGTCTGATCGAGTTACGGGTAGCCGAAGTTGGCTCGGATCGCCTGGGCGAGAACGGCTAGCCGAAGGGGCTCGGATCCACTGCAAAACAGGGGTGGGCTGAACCAATCCCTTCAACGTTCCGAAAGTTGGTCAAATCAACCAATGTTGCTTCCAAAAGAAAAAACGCCGCTTCTCTCGGATGAGGAAGCGGCGCTTTTTTGCATGGCGTCATGGGAACCGGAGCAAGGACACTTGCCATGCTCTTGGCAACGCAGCTAAACGATGCTGTCCACCACACCGCCGTCAACTCGCAGCGCCGCTCCGGTGGTGGCCGAGGCCTGTTCCGAGCTGGCATAGATAATCATGTTGGCGACTTCCTCTACCCGTGCCGCGCGCTGGATGATCGAGGTGCTGCGGTGCTCGTTGACGAAATCTGCCGCGACCTTTTCCAGGCTTTCCCCGCTGCGCTCGACGTCCGCCTGGAGCATCTTGGCAACGCCTTCGGACAGTGTCGGTCCAGGCAATACCGAGTTCACCGTCACGCCCGTGCCCGCGAGGCGTTTGGCCAGGCCACGAGCGATTGAAAGCTGGGCGGTCTTGGTGAAGCCATAGTGGATCATGTCGGCCGGAATGTTCACGCCCGACTCCGACGAGACAAACACTATCCGCCCCCAACCACGCTCGACCATGCCCTGCGCGTAGGCCCTGGAAACACGCACGCCCGACATCACGTTGGTTTCGAAGAAACGCTGCCATTCGCTGTCCGGCGTCTCGAAGAAGTCTTCCTGCTTGAAAATGCCCAGGTTGTTGATGACGATATCGAAACTTGGATGCTTGGCGATCAACGCCTGGCAGCCAGGTTCGTTGCTGAGATCGCCAACAAAGCCTGTCGCCCTGGAAGCAAGATTGCCCAGGCGCTGCAACGCGTCCTCCACGCTGCTTTCGCTGCGCCCGTTGATGACGACCTGGGCACCGGCTTTCAGAAAACCTTTGGCGGTCGCAAAACCGATGCCGCTGGTGGAGCCGGTGACCAATACGTTACGTCCGGTGAAGTCGATGTTCATGAGCGTGACTCCTTCATTGATGGATCAAAGAGGCAAGGCGATATTTTGGGCCGGGCAATACGCCGGCCCCCCGGATATCGCAGGTACTCATCATGGACACGATTGATGATATGCGCCTGTCCTCAGCTAATGATTGAGAGCGGCGCCGATGAGTTGGAGTTCGTTCGCGATGGTGATGTATGGGTGAATATCTTTTCGCGAGCAGGCTCGCTCCCACCGGTTGATGTTGTGCATATCGATGAAGGGCCGCTGCGCAGCCCAGCGGGAGCAAGCTCCCTTGCCACGGGGAGGGTGGGGACAGTCAGTCATGTGGCGACTGTCAGGGCGCTATCGCGAGCAAGCTCGCTCCCACAGGGTTCGCGGTGCGCCATCCAGAACAGGTTTTCAGTACCAGCGCGCCTCACCCGGGGGGCGTTTCTTGAAGCGTTTCATGCTCCACATGTACTGGCTCGGGTAGGCCCGTACATAACGCTCGACCACTTTGCTCATGGCGGCGCAGGCGGTTTCGGTGTCGGTGCTGTACATCTCGTCCGGGGCGGCTTCGAGGATGACTTTGTAGCCGGAGCCGTCCGGCAGGCGCAGGGCATGGAGGAAGACGCCGACCGCCTTGCCGCCGGCGAGCATGTTCGGCACGAACTTGCTGGTCAGGGCCTGGGTGGCGAAGAAGGGCACGAAGATGCCGGCGGATTCGGACGGCTCAGGATCGGCGGGGATCCCCACCTGGCCGCCCTTGCGGACTTCCTTGATGACGCTGAGGATGCCTTCCTTGGTGGACGCCGCGACCTTGTTGCCCAGTTGCACGCGTTGCTTTTGCAGCAACTCATCCACCGCCTTGAGCTTGGGCGGGCGGTAGAAAATGATCGGTTTGCACTGGCTGCAATAGAAGTGGTTGAGCACTTCCCAGTTGCCCAGGTGGCTGGTGATGCCGACCACGCCTTTGCCCGAGGCCAGCGCTTCTTTCAACACCTCCAGGCCTTCGACTTCGCGCACCAGTTCGATGGAGCGCTGGGCCGGCCAGATCCAGGCACAGGCACTTTCGGTCAGGGATTTGCCGATGTCCTTGAGACTCTGGCCCACCAGGCGCTCGCGCTCGGCCGGGTCCATCTCGGGGAAACACTTGGCGAGGTTGATCCGCACCACGTCGCGGGAACGGTTGGGTAATTTCCACATGAGCCAGCCAATGGCCGAGCCCACCGCCTGCACCGCTCGCCAAGGGAGCAGCGCAAACAACCGCAGAGCGCCGACCAGCAAGGCGCCTTTCAACTTATCCACAGGTCACTCCTGAATTCATGGGCCGTGTTGCGAGCCGGCTATTCTAACCGCCGTTTAGCAACTCGGCGTAGCGGTCGCAGTCCTGGGTGTGGTCCATGACCATGCCCGAGGCCTGCATCAAGGCGTAGCAGATGGTCGGGCCGACGAAGGTGAACCCGGCTCTTTTCAGGCCTTTGCTCATCGCCAGTGCCTCGGGGGTGATGGCCGGCACTTCGGTGCGGTCCTTGAAATGGTTGATGATCGGTTGGTTGCCTACGAACGACCAGAGAAATGCCACCGGGTCTTCCAGCGCCAGCCAGGCCTGGGCGTTGCGCCGCGCCGCCTTGAGCTTGAGGCGGTTGCGGATAATGCCGGGGTCGAGCATCAGTTCATCGATTTCGGCGTCGCTCATCTGCGCCACCCGTTGTACATCGAAGCCGTAGAGCACTTCCCGGTAACGTTCGCGTTTGCGCAAAACGGTGATCCAGGACAGACCGGCCTGGAACCCTTCGAGCAGAAGCAACTCGAACAAACCCTGCGCATCGCGCAGCGGCGTCCCCCACTCCTGATCGTGATAAGCCATGTACAACGGATCTTCGGAACACCAAAAGCAGCGTGGCATAAGGCTCCAGGGGGCGTGCGCACGAACGAATCGGGTATACTCCCGCTCTTTAAATCGCAGCCCAAGAAACAGGTGAATTTCGTGAGCCAGCCTACGCCAGCCGTGCGTACCTTCCAAGACTTGATCCTCGCCCTCCAGCAATACTGGGCCGAGCAAGGTTGCGTGGTACTTCAGCCCTACGATATGGAAGTAGGCGCCGGCACTTTCCACACTGCCACGTTTCTGCGTGCCATCGGCCCGGAAACCTGGAACGCCGCTTATGTGCAGCCAAGCCGCCGCCCGACTGACGGCCGCTACGGCGAAAACCCGAACCGCCTGCAGCATTACTACCAATTTCAGGTCGTGCTGAAGCCGAACCCGGAAAACTTCCAGGAGCTGTACCTGGGCTCCCTCAAACATGTGGGCCTCGACCCGCTGGTGCACGACATTCGTTTCGTCGAAGACAACTGGGAATCACCGACCCTGGGCGCCTGGGGCCTGGGCTGGGAAGTCTGGCTCAACGGCATGGAAGTGACCCAATTCACCTACTTCCAGCAAGCGGGCGGCATCGAATGCTACCCGGTGACCGGTGAGATCACCTACGGCCTGGAACGCCTGGCCATGTACCTGCAAGGTGTGGATTCGGTCTACGACCTGGTATGGGCCGACGGTCCGTTCGGCAAAGTGACGTATGGCGACGTGTTCCATCAGAACGAAGTGGAGCAATCGACCTACAACTTCGAACACGCCAACGTCGACAAGCTGTTCGAGTTGTTCGATTTCTATGAAAGCGAAGCCAAGCGCCTGATCGAACTGGACCAGCCGCTGCCGCTGCCGAGTTATGAAATGGTCTTGAAGGCATCTCATACCTTCAATCTGCTGGATGCACGCCGGGCGATTTCCGTGACCGCGCGCCAGCAATACATCCTGCGTGTGCGCACCCTGGCGCGTTCCGTCGCGCAAGCCTACCTGCTGGCCCGTGCCAAGCTGGGCTTCCCGATGGCGACCCCGGACCTGCGTGATGAAGTGTTGGCTAAGCTGGAGGCTGCACAATGAGTGCTCAAGATTTTCTGGTTGAACTGGGCACCGAAGAACTGCCACCCAAAGCCCTGAACACCCTGGCCGATGCATTCCTGGCCGGCATCGAGAAAGGCCTGCAAGCCGCTGGCCTGAACTTCGAAACCAAGCACGTCTACGCCGCGCCGCGCCGCCTGGCCGTGCTGATCACCGCCCTGGCGACGCAACAGCCGGACCGCAGCATCAACCTCGACGGCCCGCCCGTGCAAGCCGCGTTCGATGCCGACGGTAACCCGACCCAGGCCGCCCTGGGCTTCGCCAAGAAGTGCGGCGTCGATCTGAGCGAAATCGACCAGAGCGGCCCGAAGCTGCGCTACAGCCAGAGCATCAAGGGCAAGCCGACCGCCAGCCTGTTGCCGACCATCGTCGAAGACTCCCTCAATGACTTGCCGATTCCCAAGCGCATGCGCTGGGCTGCGCGCAAGGAAGAGTTCGTGCGTCCGACCCAATGGCTGGTGATGCTGCTCGGTGACCAGGTCATCGATTGCACGATCCTCGCCCAGAAGGCCGGTCGTGATTCTCGCGGTCACCGTTTCCATCATCCGCAGAGCGTACGTATCACGTCGCCGGCCAATTACCTGGCCGACCTGCGCGCTGCCTATGTATTGGCCGATTCCAACGAGCGCCGCGAGCTGATCAGCAAACGCACCGAAGAACTGGCGACCGCCCAGGAAGGCACGGCTATCGTGCCGGCCAGCCTGCTGGACGAAGTGACCGCGCTGGTGGAATGGCCGGTGCCACTGGTGTGCTCGTTCGAGGAACGCTTCCTTGAAGTGCCCCAGGAAGCGCTGATCACCACCATGCAGGACAACCAGAAATACTTCTGCCTGCTGGACGCCGAAGGCAAGTTGCTGCCGCGCTTCATCACGGTGGCCAACATCGAAAGCAAGGACCCGCAGCAGATCATCGCCGGTAACGAAAAAGTCGTACGCCCGCGTTTGACCGATGCCGAGTTCTTTTTCAAGCAAGACAAGAAGCAGCCTCTGGAAAGCTTCAACGAGCGCCTGCGCAACGTGGTGTTCCAGGAAAAACTCGGCAGCGTCTACGACAAGGCCGAGCGCGTATCGAAACTGGCAGCCTTCATCGCTCCACGCATCGGCGGCGATGCCCAGCGCGCGGCACGTGCCGGCATCCTGTCCAAGTGCGACCTGTCCACCGAGATGGTCGGTGAGTTCCCGGAGATGCAAGGTATCGCCGGTTACTACTACGCCCTCAACGACGGCGAGCCGCAGGATGTTGCCCTGGCGCTGAACGAACAGTACATGCCGCGTGGCGCCGGCGCTGAATTGCCGACCACCCTGACCGGTGCGGCCGTGGCGATCGCCGACAAGCTCGACACCCTGGTCGGCATCTTCGGTATCGGCATGCTGCCCACCGGCAGCAAGGACCCGTACGCACTGCGTCGCGCAGCGCTGGGCGTGCTGCGCATCCTCATCGACAAGCAGCTGGACCTGGACCTGAACGACGCCGTGGCCTTCGCCGTGAATGCGTTCGGCAGCAAGGTCAAGGCTGCCGGCCTGGCCGACGCGGTGCTGGAATTCATTTTCGACCGCCTGCGTGCGCGTTATGAAGACGAAGGTGTCGACGTCGCGACCTACCTGTCGGTGCGAGCCCTGAAACCGGGCTCGGCTCTGGACTTCGACCAACGCGTCCAGGCAGTGCAGGCGTTCCGCAAACTGCCGGAAGCGGCAGCGCTGGCGGCGGTGAACAAGCGCGTGTCGAACCTGCTGAGCAAGGCCGAAGGCAACATTGCGGCCGTCGTTGAAGCCAAGTACTTCGACAACGCCAATGAGTTCTCCCTGTACTCGGCGATCCAGCAGGCGGACCAGGCAGTCCAGCCGATGGCGGCGGCGCGTCAGTACAGCGAAACCCTGGCGCGCCTGGCAGCATTGCGTGAACCGGTGGATGCGTTTTTCGAAGCGGTGATGGTCAATGCCGAAGACGCCAATGTGCGAGCCAACCGCTATGCGCTACTGGCGCGTCTGCGTGGGTTGTTCCTCGGTGTTGCCGATATTTCGCTGCTGGGGTAAGTCTTGAAACTGCTGATTCTCGATCGGGACGGAGTGATCAATCACGACTCCGACGCTTACATCAAGTCGGTGGAGGAGTGGTTGCCGATCCCTGGTTCCATCGAGGCCATCGCGCAGTTGAGCAAGGCCGGCTGGACGGTGGCGGTCGCCACCAACCAGTCGGGCATTGCCCGCGGTTACTACGAACTCGCCGTCCTCGACGCCATGCATGAACGCTTGCGTGAGCTGGTTGCCGGGCAGGGCGGTGACATCGGGCTGATCGTTTATTGCCCGCATGGGCCGGACGAAGGCTGCGATTGCCGCAAGCCCAAGCCCGGCATGCTGAAAACCATCGCCGCTCACTATGACGTTGCGCTGTCGGGCGTGTGGTTTGTCGGCGACAGCCTCGGTGACCTGGAGGCGGCGAAGGCCGTCGATTGTCAGCCAGTTTTGGTCAAGACCGGAAAAGGCGAAAAGACTCTGGGCAAGACCCTACCGGTGGGCACCTTGATTTTTGACGACCTGGCGGCGGTTGCCGCTGAACTTATCCACAATTAGAGCTCCCAAGACATCCTGATCAAGGATTGTTCGGGAAGCGCTTGAACAGGCGGGCATTGCCCGCAATGGTAAACGCCGCTATGTCGATATTGCAGGCCATCAGAAGCTTCCTCTTTTACCTGCTGCTGGGTACCAGTTCCTTGTTGTGGTGCACGTTGAGTTTTTTTGTCGCGCCGTTCATGTCGTTCAGGACGCGCTACCGCTTCATCAATGTTTACTGGTGCCGTTGCGCACTCTGGCTGAGCAAGGTGTTTCTGGGCATCCGCTACGAAGTGAAAGGTGCCGAGAACGTGCCTGAGCGCCCTTGTGTCATCCAGTCCAACCACCAGAGCACTTGGGAGACCTTCTTTCTCTCGGCTTATTTCGAACCGTTGAGCCAGGTGCTCAAGCGCGAGCTGCTGTTCGTACCGTTCTTCGGCTGGGCCATGGCGATGCTGCGCCCGATTGCCATCGACCGTGACAACCCGAAGGTTGCCCTCAAGCAGGTAGCGCAAAAAGGCGATGTGCTGCTCAAGGACAACGTTTGGGTACTAATCTTTCCCGAGGGAACCCGCGTACCTTACGGGACCATCGGCAAGTTTTCCCGCAGTGGCTCCGCATTGGCGGTAAACGCCGGCCTGCCAGTACTACCGATTGCACACAATGCGGGCAAATTCTGGCCCAAGGCCGGCTGGGTCAGAACACCAGGCGTTATCACCGTGGTCATCGGCGCCCCCATGTATGCAGAGGGCAGTGGGCCGCGCGCGATTGCCGAGCTGAACGACCGTGTACAGGCTTGGAATGAACAGACGCAACGGGAATTGGGCTCGCTTCCTCCGGCCCCTGCTGCGCCGGCTGCGACGGACAAGTTGGCTGTATGAGAATTGTGGATAAGCTGTGTACCGTTTTTTCGGATTTCGTCAGTTGTAACGTTTAACTCGCTGTTTTTAATACATATTTCTTAAACACCTAAAACCTTGTACGAGGTGCATAAGTTTTTATAGCGCACTGAAAAAGGTCGCTGCCTGACCAAGGCCGCGATCTTTTTTTATTCCTCCAACAACGGAAAGTGCAGGCTGAACGTAGTGCCTTCGCCTACCACGCTACGGCAATCGATTTGCCCACCATGACGGTCCACGACCGCCTTGACCATCGACAGCCCCAAACCGATGCCATCCACCCCATGGGCCGAGGAAAACCGTCGGTACTGGACGAACAGATCCGGCAGTTCCTGCGCGCCGATGCCCTTGCCCTGATCAACGACGTCACACGTCAACCAGCCCTGGGCACAACGGACCTGCAACGCTATACACGTGTCGGGCGCACTGTACTTGATGGCGTTCTCCAACAAGTTGAACAGGGCGCGGGTCAGCAGGGATTGATCAGCGCTGATCAGCGCTTCTTCTTCGTCGAGTTGGTGCTCCAACCGAATATTCCTGGCTTGGGCAACAGGCAATGCCTGGTCGATCACGTCCAGGACCAGCATGGCGAATAGGGTCGGTTGGAACTGATAAGCCTCGGACTCGGCCTTGGCCAACTGCACAAACCCATCGGTCAATTCCAGGGCGCGGCGCACCTGGCGTTCGATCTGGTCGAATAGCGGCTTGTCGGCACCGGCCTGATGCCGCTGCACATCGAGCAGAGCCAGGATCGCCGAATGGGGCGCGCGCAAATCGTGGGAGAGAAAACGAAGCATGACGCTGCGCTGCTCTTCGGCTTCCCGTTCAGCGCTCAGATCAGTCAGGCTGAGCAACCAGCCTATGGGCACATCACCGTCCACCGGCAACAGCGCGGCACGTTCCAGTCGCAAGCTGCGCTCGCGGGTATCGCGAAATTCAACCAGTGGTAACGTGGATAACCGATGGGCCGGGGAGTGGACCAATGCCGGATAACCCAACCGCGCTAATTCCTCCAGCACATCACTGCCCGCCAAAGCGTGACCGAACAACTCGCGAGCCTTGCGATTACCCAGCAACAGGTTGCCCTGTGGATCACTGATCATCGTTGCTACCGGCAGGTACTCCAGGCCGTCGGCAATAAATCGGCGCGTGTCCCGGGTTCGGCTCATGGCTTGTTCCAAGGCCATGATCTGGCCCTGCAAGCGATCACTGCCGGTGTAGGAAGCGCGCCGGCGTTCCGGGAAGACCTTGGGTTCCGCATCCAGGCGCGCCAGCTCCCAGCCGAAATAAGCCAACACCACGCTCAGGCGCCGCCAGTTCCAGACCAGATAACCCAGCAGCATGCCCAACAGGCTGGCCACCGGCGACCACGCCCACCCCTGCGCACCCAGCAAAGCGCTGAGTAGCAGGGCCAGGCCCATTCCGCCCAACGTCGCGCTCAATGCGAAGTGCGGGCGCAACAGCAGCAAACCCAATACACAGCCAACCAGACACACCGACAGCAATGCTGCGCCCGGCCCGTTGCGTGCCGATTGCAGACTGAACGAAACCAGCGCGGTCATTGGTAGCAACAACAGACTTATCCACAATCCTTCACGCATCAATTGTCGGAACAATCGCTGCACCTGGGTCGGTTCACGGCTTTCACGGCGACGCGGAGGGTTCATAAATACCTTGGCGGAAGATCGGACGGTTTATACATGCGGGCAGCCTCCAGCTCACAGCTGCGGCCAAGACTATAACGGACTTGATGATGGCAATGCGGCTGCCTTTCACTTCGCATCGCGAGCCGGTATTGTCGCAGCCAGTGACACCTCAACGACGACGAACCAGCCACCGGCTGCTTTTGATTGCCAGCTGAGAATGTCCGTTATTCTTGGAACCAAGGAATCGCATTCCATGCGTGTCGCCATACTGGACGATGAACCGGCGGAGTTGCGCCGGGTGGAACAGACACTGCAGCAAATTCCCGGTAGGGGAGAGCCCGCCTGGACACTGCACAGTTTCGAACGGGGTGAAGACCTGTTGCGACAACTGCGCAGGGAAACGTTTGACCTGTTGATCCTGGACTGGCAATTACCTGACATCAGTGGCTTGTCCTTGCTGCGCTGGACACGTGAGCACATGGACTCGCCACCCGCAGCCATCATGCTCACCAGCCGCGACGGCGAGCACGACATCGTCCAGGCGCTTAACGCCGGTGCCGATGACTACGTCAGCAAGCCCTTCCGTCCCAACGAGCTCAAGGCCCGGGTCACCGCGGTGCTGCGGCGCCATAACCTGCAACGCGTTCCGGCCACTGAAGTGCTGATATTCAATGACCTGGAATTCGACGACGCCGAATTGACCGTCACCCGCGCCGGCATCCCCATCAGCCTGACTGAACGGGAATACCGCCTGGCCCGCTGCCTGTTCGCCAACCTGGGTCGGCCGCTGTCACGGGAGTACTTTTATGAGCGCTTCTGGACCCATGAAGAAATGACCTCGTCGCGCCCGCTCGATACCCACATCTATCGCCTGCGCAACAAGCTCGGGCTGACCGCTGATCGCGGCTGGCAGTTGTTGACGATCTATGGGTATGGGTATCGGTTGGAGAGCGTTGCGGCGGGGAGTGAGGCTTCAGTGGCCAGTTAGCATAAAAAAAGGCCAACGCATGAGCGTTGGCCTTTTTCGTTGGGGCAGGGCAAGCCGGATCAGAAATCCAGGTTGGACACCGCCAACGCGTTGCTCTCGATGAAGTCACGACGGGGCTCGACCGCATCACCCATCAGGGTGTTGAAGATCTGGTCCGCGCCAATGGCGTCTTCGATGGTGACTTTCAGCATGCGGCGCGATCCAGGATCCATGGTGGTTTCCCACAGCTGATCCGGGTTCATCTCACCCAGCCCTTTGTATCGCTGGATGGTGTGGCGCTTGGTGCTTTCGGCCATCAGCCATTCAAGGGCTTCCTTGAACTCAGTCACGGCTTTCTTGCGCTCACCACGTTGGATGTACGCACCTTCGTCCAACAGCGTGCTCAGTTGCGCGCCGAGGGATACGACGGTCTTGTAGTCGTTGCTGCCGAAGAAATCGCGGTTGAAGGTGACGTAGTTCGACAGACCGTGGGAGATCAGTTCAACCTCCGGCAGCCAGACGTTACGCTCACGGTCTTCACGCAGGCTGGCTTTGTAGACCAGGCCGGATTTTTCCACGGTACGCAGGCGTACTTCGTACTGGGCCAGCCAATCCTGCATCGCTGCGTGGTCGGACAGCTGCTCCAGGCTGACGGCCGGCAGGTAGATGAAGTGCTCGGTCAGTTCCTGTGGGTACAGGCGTGAGAGGCGCTTGAGGGTCTTCATCACCAGGCGGAAATCATTCACCAGGCGCTCAAGGGCTTCACCGGAAATGCCTGGGGCATCTTCGTTCAGGTGCAGGCTCGCGTCTTCCAGGGCCGACTGCGTCATGTACTCTTCCATGGCGTCGTCGTCTTTGATGTATTGCTCTTGCTTGCCTTTCTTGACCTTGTACAAAGGCGGCTGGGCGATATAGATGTAGCCGCGCTCGATCAGCTCCGGCAACTGACGGAAGAAGAACGTCAGCAGCAGGGTGCGGATGTGCGAACCGTCGACGTCGGCGTCGGTCATGATGATGATGTTGTGATAGCGCAGCTTGTCGATGTTGTACTCTTCGCGGCCGATGCCACAGCCCAGCGCGGTGATCAGCGTACCGACCTCCTGGGAAGAGATCATCTTGTCGAAGCGCGCCTTTTCGACGTTGAGGATCTTGCCTTTGAGCGGCAGGATCGCCTGGGTACGACGGTTGCGGCCCTGCTTGGCGGAACCGCCAGCAGAGTCACCTTCCACCAGGTACAGCTCGGACAGGGCAGGGTCCTTCTCCTGGCAGTCGGCCAGTTTGCCCGGCAGGCCGGCGATGTCCAGCGCGCCTTTACGGCGAGTCATCTCACGGGCCTTGCGCGCCGCTTCACGGGCACGGGCGGCGTCGATCATCTTACCGACCACCAGCTTGGCTTCGTTCGGGTTCTCCAGCAGGAAGTCGGAGAAGTACTTGCCCATCTCCTGTTCGACTGCGGTCTTCACTTCGGAAGACACCAGTTTGTCCTTGGTCTGGGAACTGAACTTCGGATCCGGCACCTTCACCGAAATGATCGCGGTCAGGCCTTCACGGGCGTCGTCACCGGTGGTAGCGACTTTGTGCTTCTTCGCCAGCCCTTCCTGTTCGATGTAGTTGTTCAGGTTACGCGTCAGCGCTGAACGGAAGCCCACCAGGTGAGTACCACCATCGCGCTGCGGAATGTTGTTGGTAAAGCACAACAGGTTCTCGTTGAAGCTGTCGTTCCACTGCAGGGCGATTTCCACGCCGATGCCGTCTTCACGCTGGATGTTGAAGTGGAACACCTGGTTGACCGGGGTCTTGTTGGTGTTCAGGTACTCGACGAATGCCCGCAGGCCACCTTCGTACTTGAACAGCTCTTCCTTGCCGCTGCGCTCGTCCTTGAGGACGATGCCGACACCGGAGTTCAGGAAGGACAGCTCACGAATCCGCTTGGCCAGGATATCCCAGCTGAAGTGGATGTTCTTGAAGGTTTCGCTGGAGGCCTTGAAGTGAATCTGGGTCCCCGTGGACTCACTGTCGCCAACGATTGCCATCGGCGCCTGAGGCACGCCGTGGACGTAGGTCTGTTCCCAGATCTTGCCGCTGCGGCGAACAGTGAGAACAAGCTTCTCGGACAGCGCGTTTACAACCGACACACCAACACCGTGCAGACCGCCGGAGACTTTGTAGGAGTTGTCGTCGAACTTACCGCCGGCGTGCAATACGGTCATGATGACCTCAGCCGCGGAAACGCCTTCTTCTTTGTGTACGTCTACCGGGATGCCACGGCCGTTGTCGCGAACGGTGATGGACTCATCCGGGTGGATAATGATGCTGATGTCGTCGCAATGACCGGCAAGGGCTTCGTCGATGGAGTTGTCGACCACCTCGAACACCATGTGGTGCAGACCGCTGCCATCGTCGGTGTCACCAATGTACATACCGGGACGTTTGCGTACGGCATCCAGGCCTTTAAGCACTTTAATGCTCGTTGAGTCGTACGTATTTTCTTCGCTCAATGCCTTCACTCCCGATGGTCGTGGGTCTGGGTGATACGGCCCTGTTCCACGTGGAACAGAGCGACTGGCGTTTCCGTCTGCCAGCCTTCCCTCAATAATTCGTGGTCTACACAGGTGATGAACACCTGGCAGCGTAAGTCTTCCAGCAAGCGGCAAAGCGCACGGCGGTGGGTCTCGTCCAGTTCGGACGGCAAGTCATCCACCAGATAAATACACTGACCGCGACGGGCCTGGCTGACCAAATGACCTTGGGCGATACGCAAGGCGCACACCACCAACTTCTGCTGACCGCGGGACAATATGTCCGCTGCATTGTGCGCGCCCAGTCTGAGACGCAAGTCAGCACGTTGTGGTCCGGCCTGGGTATGCCCCATCTGCTGATCACGCTGTAGCGAGCCAGCCAGCACAGCGCTCAATTCCCGGTCCTTGTCCCAGCCTCGGTAATAGCTGAGCGTCAGTCCCTCAAGCTCAACCAGTTCGCTCAAGGTCTGTTCGAAGACCGGTTTCAAGGCTTTTATATAAGCGCGGCGGTATTCATCGATTTCGGCGCTGGCTTGGCACAGCTCTCTGTCCCAAACCGCTTGCGAAACGGCGTCAAGTGTACCATGTCGCAGCCAAGAGTTTCGCTGGCGCAGCGCCTTCTGCAAACGCTGCCACGTGGCCATGAAACGTGGTTCCACGTGGAACACACCCCAGTCGAGAAACTGCCGGCGGATCTTCGGCGCCCCTTCCAGCAACCGAAAACTGTCCGGATTGATCAGCTGCAACGGGAGGATTTCCGCTAGTTGTGCTGCGCTACGGGCATTTTGCCCATCGATGCGAATCTGGAATTCGCCCTGCCGGTCCCGTGAAATCCCCAATGCGCTGTGACCACCTTCAGCCAGTTCAACCTGCCCAAACACCGTACATGCCAGTTGGTCGTACTGAATGACCGGCAATAGGCGGGTGCTGCGAAACGAACGGGCAAGCCCAAGCAGATGCACAGCTTCCAAGACGCTGGTCTTGCCGCTGCCGTTGGCGCCGTAAAGGATATTGATGCGGGGGGAGGGGGAGAAGGTCACCGGGTGCAAATTGCGCACCGCGGTGACCGAGACGCGACTTAAGGACATCTAGCTGATTCTGATTACAGACGCATCGGCATGACAACGTAAGCCGAATCGTCGTTGTCGGATTCCTGCACCAGCGCACTGCTGTTGGAGTCGGACAGAATCAGACGTACCTGCTCGGTGGTCATCACGCCCAATACGTCCAGCAGATAGCTGACGTTGAAGCCGATTTCCAGGGAGCCACCGTTGTACTCCACGCCTACTTCTTCTTCCGCTTCTTCCTGCTCCGGGTTATTCGCCTGGATCTTCAGCTGACCGTTGGCTAGTTGCAGACGAATGCCGCGGTACTTCTCGTTGGACAGGATCGCGGTGCGGCTGAAGGCTTCGCGCAGCGCCTGACGATCGCCAAGTACCAGCTTGTCGCCACCTTTGGGCAGGACGCGCTCGTAGTCAGGGAATTTGCCGTCTACCAGTTTCGAAGTGAAGGTGAACTCGCCGGTGGTCGCGCGGATGTGATGCTGGCCCAGGACGATGCTGACGTTGCCATCCGGCTCGGTCAGCAGGCGCGCCAGCTCCAGGATGCCTTTGCGCGGCACGATGACCTGATGACGATCCGGCTGGCCGATATCGGCTTGCATGGAGCACATCGCCAGGCGGTGACCGTCAGTCGCCACGGCGCGGATGATGCCGGCCGAGACCTCCAGCAGCATGCCGTTGAGGTAATAACGCACGTCCTGCTGGGCCATCGCGAAACTGGTCCGCTCGATCAGGCGACGCAGCTTGCTTTGTTCCAGGCTGCAGGTCAGCGAGCCCGGGCCTTCTTCCACCGTCGGGAAATCGTTGGCTGGCAGGGTCGACAAGGTGAAGCGACTACGACCGGCCTTGACCACGAGCTTCTGCTCATCGACCTTGATGTCGATCAGCGCGTCGTTTGGCAGGCTCTTGCAGATGTCCATCAGCTTGCGCGCCGGCACGGTGATGGAGCCCGGATCGGCCGGCTCTTCAAGTTGGACACGACCGACCAGCTCGACTTCCAGGTCGGTACCGGTCAGCGACAATTGCTGGCCTTCGACAACCAGCAGCACGTTGGAAAGTACCGGCAAGGTCTGGCGGCGTTCGACGACGCCCGCGACCAGTTGCAGGGGTTTCAACAGGGCTTCGCGTTGAATGGTGAAATGCATGGTCTAGTCCCTTGCCTTAATAAGCTGCGCTGGTGGTCATCAAGTGGTCAGTGTACGCAGCAGGTTCTTGTAGTCCTCGCGGATGTCCGCGTCGGATTCCTTAAGTTCGTTGATCTTGCGGCAGGCGTGCAACACGGTGGTGTGGTCGCGTCCGCCAAACACATCGCCGATTTCCGGCAGGCTGTGGTTGGTCAGCTCCTTGGACAAGGCCATAGCCACCTGACGCGGTCGTGCCACCGAACGCGAACGGCGCTTGGAAAGCAGATCGGAAATTTTGATTTTGTAGTATTCAGCAACGGTACGCTGAATGTTATCCACAGAGACAAGCTTGTCCTGCAGCGCCAGCAAGTCCTTCAAGGATTCGCGGATCAGCTCGATGGTGATATCGCGACCCATGAAGTGAGAGTGGGCAATCACCCGCTTCAGTGCACCTTCCAGCTCACGCACGTTCGAGCGAATACGCTGGGCGATGAAGAACGCTGCATCGTGAGGCAGCTCGACCTTGGCCTGGTCGGCCTTCTTCATAAGGATCGCGACGCGGGTTTCCAGTTCCGGCGGTTCTACGGCCACCGTCAGGCCCCAACCGAAACGTGACTTGAGGCGTTCTTCGAGGCCTTCGATCTCTTTCGGGTAGCGGTCGCTGGTAAGAATGACCTGCTGCCCACCTTCAAGCAATGCGTTGAAGGTGTGGAAAAACTCTTCCTGAGACCGTTCCTTGCGAGCGAAAAATTGGATGTCGTCGATCAGCAAGGCGTCCACCGAACGGTAGAAACGCTTGAACTCGTTGATGGCGTTCAGTTGCAAGGCCTTGACCATGTCAGCCACGAAACGCTCGGAATGCAGGTAGACGACCTTGGCATTCGGATTCTTCTTTAATAGATGGTTGCCCACCGCGTGCATCAGGTGGGTCTTACCCAAGCCGACGCCGCCATAAAGGAAGAGCGGGTTGTAGCCGTGCTTGGGATTGTCCGCCACCTGCCAGGCTGCAGCCCGGGCCAGTTGGTTGGACTTGCCTTCGACGAAGTTCTCGAAGGTAAAGGTCCGGTTCAGGTAACTGGTGTGCTTGAGCGCACCTTCCACCTGGACCGTCCGTTGTTCAGCGCGCACCGGTGCCTGCTGGGAGCTCGCACCGGCCATTGGGTCGAAGCTGTCCCGGGAGGGCTCCTCGCTGACTTCGGCGACCTTCTGAGCGTTGCGTTTGCCCGGGGCAGGCGCGGGCGTCGGTGCGGCATGGTTGTTGGTCGGTGGCGTAGCGGCCTGTTGCGCCTGTGACGCAGCAGCGGCCAGCGGCGCATTGGGTGCCGCGCGCGGTGCCGAGCTGCGCTTGCTGCCTATTAACAAGGACAGCGCAGGCGCCATGCCATTGCCATGCTCATCGAGCAGCTCCATGACCCGGCCAAGGTACTTTTCGTTGACCCAGTCGAGAACGAAACGGTTCGGCGCATAGACGCGCAACTCGTCGCCTTCGGCTTCGACCTGTAGTGGACGGATCCAAGTGTTGAATTGTTGGGCAGGCAACTCATCGCGCAAAAGCTCAACGCACTGCTGCCAAAGTTCCACTGACACGGATATCCCCTGAGTTGAAAGCCGGTGAGGCAAAAACAAGCGGCCATTGTAGCGATCAGCCGCTCACTTATCCACATGCAGGTTGCGTATCGCCCATGATTTATCAATGCCTTAACAGAACGAAAGACGACGGACGGTCGGTGGATAAGGGCTGTGGATAACCAACCCTGAGCCCGTTGTACAACTGGGGGTCGAACTCAGTGGATAACCGCTCTGTGGATAACTACCCATTCCACCCACAGCTTATCCGACAGCGCAGCACAGGGTTGTCACCGCTTTCCACTGTAGTTGTCATTCTCTGTACACAGCGATTTGTAAGGCCTTGATGGGGTTATCCACAGGCAGGTGGCTTGCTAGCTTTTATAAGCTTTACAGAAAAGCTTTAAATAATTCCCTTCTTTATTTCTATATCTAGCGGTCTGCGTCGAATCCGCAAAGGAGGGGCTGGATATCTATTTAAAGGAAACGCTGGTTGGAAATTGACCTAGAGGCTTGCTTTCTCTAGAATCCCCGGTCTCTTAAAACGGGGGCCATTCCGGCCCGTTGTGGACGAACCAGGTAACACGACATGAAACGTACTTTCCAACCAAGCACTATCAAACGCGCTCGTACCCACGGTTTCCGTGCTCGCATGGCTACCAAGAACGGTCGTGCCGTCCTGTCGCGTCGTCGCGCCAAAGGTCGTGCGCGTCTGGCAGTTTGATAATCCGGCACTGGAGGTGAGTCAGGACTTCAGTCGGGAAAAGCGTCTGCTTACACCCCGGCATTTCAAGGCAGTCTTTGACTCCCCTACCGGCAAGGTTCCGGGGAAAAATCTCCTGCTCCTTGCGCGCAACAACGATCTCGATCACCCCCGCCTAGGGCTGGTTATCGGGAAAAAGAGCGTCAAGCTCTCCGTTCAGCGCAATCGCCTCAAACGTCTGATGCGCGAATCGTTTCGCCTGAACCAGGATTCACTGGTCGGCTGGGACATTGTTATCGTCGCGCGCAAAGGTTTGGGTGACGTAGAAAACCCCGAATTGATTCAGCATTTCGGCAAGCTCTGGAAACGCCTGGCTCGTAACAAGCCAGCACCGGTAGCCAACACCGAGACTGTAGGGGTAGACAGCACCGATGCGTAAACTGGCACTCGTTCCGATCCAGTTTTATCGCTATGCCATCAGTCCCCTGATGGCCAGCCACTGTCGTTTCTACCCCAGTTGTTCCTGCTACGCGTATGAAGCCATAGAAAATCATGGTCTTCTGCGCGGTGGCTGGCTGACCTTTCGTCGTTTAGGTCGCTGTCATCCGTGGAATCCCGGCGGTTATGACCCGGTTCCGCCTATCCCTACCTCCCGTTCTTCTTCGATGGCCGAGTAATCATGGATATCAAACGCACGATCCTGATCGTCGCCCTGGCAATCGTGTCCTACGTCATGGTCCTTAAATGGAACCAGGACTATGGCCAGGCTGCCCTGCCGACTCAGAATGTTGCAGCCAGCAATACCGCACCGAGTCTGCCGGATACAACAACTGGCAATAACACCGCCAGCAATGACGATGTCCCGCGCGCGGCGAGCGACACCAGCGCCCCTGCCGAAGCCCCCGTGGCTGCCAGCAAGGACCTGATTCAGATCAAGACGGATGTGCTCGAGCTGGCAATCGATCCACAAGGTGGTGATGTCGCTCAATTGAAGCTGCCGCTGTATCCGCGTCGCCAGGATCACCCGGAAATCCCGTTCCAGTTGTTCGACAACGGTAACGAGCGGACCTATCTGGCTCAAAGTGGCCTGATTGGTGCCAATGGCCCGGATGCAAATCCGGCCGGTCGTCCGGTTTATTCCGCCGAGAAGAAGGTCTATCAGCTGGCTGACGGCCAGGACCAACTGGTCGTCGACCTGAAGTTCAGCAAGGACGGCGTCAATTACATCAAGCGTTTCACCCTGAAACGCGGCCTGTATGACGTGACTGTTTCCTATCTGGTAGACAACCAGAGCGCTCAGCCCTGGTCGGGTGCGATGTTCGCGCAGTTGAAGCGCGACGCCAGTGATGATCCTTCGTCCAGCACCGCCACCGGTACCGCGACTTACCTGGGCGCTGCCCTGTGGACAAGTTCGGAACCGTACAAAAAAGTGTCCATGAAGGACATGGACAAGGCTCAGCTGAAAGAAACCGTTCAGGGTGGCTGGGTTGCCTGGTTGCAGCACTACTTCGTAACGGCATGGATTCCGCAGAAGGGCGAAAACAATGTCGTCCAGACGCGCAAGGACAGTAAAGGCAACTACATCGTCGGCTATACCGGCCCTGCGTTGACTGCAGCGCCAGGCGCAAAAGTCGAGACCAGCGCCATTCTGTATGCCGGTCCGAAAAGCCAAGCCGTACTGAAGCAGTTGTCCCCAGGCCTGGAATTGACTGTCGACTACGGTTTCCTGTGGTTCATTGCCCAGCCGATCTTCTGGTTGCTGCAACATATCCACAGCATCGTCGGCAATTGGGGCTGGTCGATCATCTTCCTCACCATGCTGATCAAGGGTATTTTCTTCCCCTTGTCGGCGGCCAGCTACAAATCAATGGCGCGCATGCGTGCAGTGGCACCGAAACTGGCTGCCCTGAAAGAACAGCATGGCGATGACCGGCAGAAAATGTCCCAGGCCATGATGGAGCTGTACAAGAAAGAGAAGATCAACCCGCTGGGTGGTTGCTTGCCGATTCTTGTACAGATGCCGGTGTTCCTCGCGCTTTACTGGGTTCTGCTGGAAAGCGTGGAGATGCGCCAGGCACCGTTCATGCTGTGGATCACCGACCTGTCGATCAAGGATCCGTTCTTCATCCTGCCGATCATCATGGGCGCCACCATGTTCATCCAGCAGCAGCTGAACCCGACACCTCCGGATCCGATGCAGGCGAAGGTCATGAAAATGATGCCGATCATCTTCACCTTCTTCTTCCTGTGGTTCCCGGCCGGTCTTGTGCTGTACTGGGTTGTGAACAACGTGTTGTCCATCACTCAGCAGTGGTATATCACGCGTAAGATCGAAGCGGCCACGAAAAAAGCCGAGGCGTAACTTGCCCTGTGGATAACCACACAAAACGCCCCCTAGTGGGGCGTTTTGCTATCTGCCATTTTTGTCTGGATACCGGTTTATGAGCGCACCGCGTGAAACCATCGCCGCCGTCGCCACCGCTCAAGGTCGCGGCGGGGTCGGCATCGTCCGTATTTCGGGGCCTTTGGCTGGCGTTGCGGCCAAGGCTATCAGCGGCCGCGAACTGAAACCGCGCTTCGCTCACTACGGACCTTTTCTTGACACTGACAAACATGTCCTCGATGAAGGCCTGGCCTTGTATTTCCCTGGGCCGAACTCATTCACTGGCGAGGATGTGCTGGAACTGCAGGGGCATGGCGGCCCCGTCGTCCTGGACATGCTGCTCCAGCGTTGCCTCGAGTTGGGTTGCCGCCTGGCCCGGCCGGGTGAGTTCAGCGAGCGGGCCTTTCTCAATGACAAACTCGACCTGGCCCAGGCCGAGGCGATTGCCGATCTGATCGAAGCCAGCTCTGCGCAGGCTGCACGCAACGCGTTACGGTCATTGCAGGGGGCGTTTTCACAGCGTGTGCATAACCTTACCGAACAACTGATCGGTCTGCGGATCTACGTCGAGGCGGCCATCGATTTCCCCGAAGAGGAAATCGATTTTCTCGCCGACGGCCACGTGTTGAGCATGCTCGACAAGGTGCGCGATGAATTATCCACAGTCTTGAGGGAAGCCGGGCAGGGGGCTTTGTTGCGCGACGGTATGACTGTGGTCATTGCCGGCCGCCCTAACGCCGGTAAGTCCAGCCTCTTGAACGCCCTGGCCGGGCGCGAGGCTGCCATTGTTACTGAGATTGCCGGCACCACCCGGGACATCCTGCGTGAACATATCCACATCGACGGCATGCCGCTGCACGTCGTGGACACCGCTGGCTTGCGCGATACCGACGACCAGGTCGAGAAAATCGGCGTGGAACGGGCCCTCAAGGCTATTGGCGAGGCTGATCGTGTGTTGCTGGTGGTGGATGCCAGTGCGCCGGAAGCAAGCGATCCTTTCGCTTTGTGGCCTGAATTCCTGGAGGTTCGTCCGGATCCGGCAAAAGTCACCTTGATTCGCAACAAGGCAGACCTGACGGGCGAAGCGATAGCCCTCGAAGTGAGCGACGATGGCCACGTCACTATCAGCCTGAGCGCGAAGGCGGCCGGTGAAGGCCTGGAGTTACTGCGCGATCATCTCAAGGCCTGCATGGGCTATGAGCAGACATCGGAAAGCAGCTTCAGCGCTCGCCGCCGGCATCTTGAAGCATTGCGTCACGCCAGCGCTGCCCTTGAGCACGGTCGTGCGCAGCTGACCCTGGCAGGCGCCGGTGAGTTGCTGGCCGAAGATCTGCGCCAAGCGCAGCATTCCCTGGGTGAAATCACCGGAGCCTTCAGTTCCGATGACTTGCTGGGGCGGATCTTCTCCAGCTTCTGCATCGGCAAATAACGCCAATCCCGTCCAACCGGGCTGCTGCTGACAGCCAACCAAGCCCGGTTCCCCCTCTTCCTTCTCAATACGATTGCCCCTGCGGCGGCTTTGCCGTGGGCTATCGCCTGTGGATTAAGCCCTGTGAATAACTGCCGCTGAGGTCGGTTGATAAGCAGCCCTGAAAACTGGATATAACTGCCTCTGTGGATAACCGCCCCATTCATCCACAGGCTTACACCGGTTATCCAACGCCCTCATGGCCAGATGAGCACAGGTTTTTGATTCTCTGTACAGCTTGAATATAAAGGCTTACAGGATCTTATCCACAGAACTGTTGCTCAGTAAGAATAAACATAAAAACAAAGATTCTATAAATTTCTTTCTTTTTTATTTTTTTAACCGCGAGTTCTCCACAGCTGGTTAAATTTTGTGCAAAGGGTTCTTTAGAAAGGACGAAGTCCCTATACTTGCCGACCTGGCTCGAAAAACGCCCAGGGCCAGACTCAAAACCTATTTCCGAATTACCTGAATTAAGCAGGCACGAGGTGCGTGGTGGATTTCCCTTCCCGTTTTGAAGTGATCGTCATCGGCGGCGGTCATGCCGGTACCGAGGCAGCACTTGCATCAGCACGCATGGGGGCAAAGACCCTGTTGCTGACGCATAACGTGGAAACCCTCGGCGCCATGAGCTGCAACCCGGCCATTGGTGGCATCGGCAAAAGCCACCTGGTCAAGGAAATCGATGCCCTCGGCGGCGCGATGGCCATGGCCACGGACAAAGGCGGTATCCAGTTTCGCGTGTTGAACAGCCGCAAAGGTCCAGCGGTGCGTGCCACTCGTGCCCAGGCAGACCGAATCCTGTACAAAGCTGCTGTCCGCGAAATCCTGGAAAACCAGCCGAACCTGTGGATATTTCAGCAAGCGGCTGACGATCTGATCGTCGAGCAGGACCAGGTACGCGGTGTCGTCACGCAAATGGGGCTGCGGTTCTTCGCCGATTCCGTCGTACTGACCACCGGGACCTTCCTCGGCGGACTTATCCACATCGGTTTGCAGAACTTTTCCGGCGGTCGCGCTGGTGATCCGCCCTCAATCGCCCTGGCTCAACGCCTGCGTGAATTGCCGCTGCGCGTTGGTCGGCTGAAAACCGGTACGCCACCGCGTATCGACGGCAAGTCCGTGGACTTCTCGGTCATGACCGAGCAGCCTGGCGATACGCCGATCCCGGTGATGTCGTTCATGGGCAACAAGGAACAGCATCCACGGCAAGTCAGTTGCTGGATCACCCACACCAATGCCCGCACCCACGAAATCATTGCAGCGAACCTCGATCGTTCGCCGATGTATTCGGCTGCCGGTGAAATCGAAGGTGTCGGCCCGCGCTATTGCCCGTCGATCGAAGACAAGATCCATCGCTTTGCCGACAAGGAAAGCCATCAGGTGTTCATCGAGCCCGAAGGCCTGACGACCCATGAGCTGTATCCGAACGGGATCTCCACCTCGCTGCCGTTCGATGTGCAGTTGCAGATCGTCCAGTCGATCCGTGGCATGGAGAACGCTCACATCGTGCGTCCGGGTTATGCGATCGAGTACGACTACTTCGATCCGCGCGATCTGAAGTACAGCCTGGAAACCAAGGTTATCGGCGGTCTGTTCTTCGCCGGGCAGATCAACGGCACCACCGGTTACGAAGAGGCGGGTGCCCAAGGATTGTTGGCCGGAGCCAACGCGGCATTGCGCGCCCAGGGCAAAGACAGCTGGTGCCCGCGTCGCGATGAGGCGTATATCGGTGTGCTGGTGGACGACCTGATTACGCTGGGTACCCAGGAACCGTATCGGATGTTCACGTCCCGCGCCGAATATCGCCTGATCCTGCGTGAGGACAACGCCGACCTGCGCCTGACCGAGAAAGGTCGCGAGCTGGGGCTGGTGGATGACGTGCGTTGGGCTGCGTTCTGCAAGAAACGCGAGAGTATCGAGCTGGAAGAGCAGCGCCTGAAGAGCACCTGGGTTCGTCCCGGTACCGAGCAGGGCGACGCCATCGCGGCGAAATTCGGCACTCCGCTGACCCACGAATACAACCTGCTCAACCTGTTGAGCCGGCCGGAAATCGATTACGTCGGGCTGGTGGAAGTCACTGGCCAGGGCGCGGAAGATCCGCAAGTGGCCGAACAGGTCGAGATCAAGACCAAATACGCCGGCTATATCGATCGTCAACAGGACGAAATTGCCCGTCTACGCGCCAGTGAAGACACCAGGCTGCCTGTGGATATCGACTACACGAACATTTCGGGTCTGTCGAAAGAAATCCAGAGCAAGCTTGGTGCAACGCGTCCCGAGACCCTCGGCCAGGCGTCGCGCATCCCCGGCGTGACCCCGGCGGCGATTTCGCTGTTGATGATTCATTTGAAAAAACGCGGCGCGGGCCGCCAGTTGGAGCAAAGCGCTTGAGTTCGATGGTCACCTCGCAACACGCTGAAGAATTATCCACAGGTGCCCGTCAGCTCGGCGTCAGCCTCACCGAAGCCCAGCACGCGCAGTTGCTGGGTTATCTGGCATTGCTGATCAAATGGAACAAGGCCTACAACCTGACCGCCGTGCGCGATCCGGATGAAATGGTCTCGCGACACTTGCTCGACAGTCTCAGCGTGATGTCTTTCATCGAAGACGGTCGCTGGCTCGACGTTGGTAGCGGCGGTGGTATGCCTGGTATTCCGCTGGCGATCCTGTTTCCCGGTTCGCAAGTGACCTGTCTGGACAGCAACGGCAAGAAAACCCGCTTCCTGACCCAGGTCAAACTCGAACTGAAACTGGATAACCTGCAAGTTATCCACAGCCGCGTCGAAGCGTTCCAGCCTGCAGAGCCGTTCAACGGAATCATCTCCCGGGCCTTCAGCAGTATGGAGAACTTCAGCAACTGGACGCGCCATCTGGGCGACGCCGATACACGCTGGCTGGCAATGAAGGGCGTTCATCCGGCCGATGAGCTGGTAGCATTGCCGGCAGACTTCCACCTCGATAGCGAACACGCCTTGGCCGTACCCGGTTGCCAAGGCCAACGCCATCTGCTGATACTGCGCCGCACGGCATGATTGGGAACACAAGCAAGAATGGCTAAGGTATTCGCGATAGCGAACCAGAAAGGTGGTGTGGGCAAGACCACCACCTGCATCAACCTCGCAGCATCCCTGGTCGCGACCAAGCGCCGGGTGCTGTTGATCGATCTCGATCCACAGGGCAACGCCACCATGGGCAGCGGTGTGGATAAACATGGCCTGGAAAACTCCATCTACGATGTACTCATCGGTGAGTGCGACCTGGGCCAGGCCATGCATTTCTCCGAGCATGGTGGTTACCAGCTGCTGCCGGCCAACCGTGACCTGACGGCGGCAGAAGTGGTGCTGCTGGAAATGCAGATGAAGGAGAGCCGCCTGCGCAGCGCGTTGGCGCCGGTTCGTGAAAATTACGACTACATCCTGATCGACTGCCCACCGTCACTGTCGATGCTGACCCTCAATGCGTTGGTTGCCGCCGATGGGGTGATTATCCCCATGCAGTGTGAATACTTCGCCCTCGAGGGGTTGAGCGACCTTGTGGATAACATCAAGCGCATCGCTGAACTGCTGAACCCGGAGCTGAAAGTCGAAGGCCTGTTGCGCACGATGTACGACCCGCGCCTGAGCCTGATGAACGACGTGTCGGCCCAGCTCAAGGAGCATTTCGGCGAGCAGCTCTATGACACGGTCATTCCGCGGAACATCCGCCTGGCCGAAGCGCCGAGCTATGGCATGCCGGCCCTGGCCTATGACAAACAATCGCGTGGCGCGCTGGCCTACCTGGCCCTGGCGGGCGAGATGGTTCGCCGTCAACGCCGCCAGCCACGCATCGCTGCAGCCCAGCCAACTTAAGGAAACCCCATGGCCGTCAAGAAACGAGGTCTCGGACGTGGACTGGATGCGCTGCTCAGCGGTCCGACTGTCAGTTCGCTTGAAGAACAGGCAGTCCAGGTCGATCAGCGCGAATTGCAGCATCTGCCGCTGGACCTGATCCAGCGTGGCAAATACCAGCCGCGTCGGGACATGGACCCGCAAGCGCTGGAAGAACTGGCCCAGTCGATCAAGACCCAGGGCGTAATGCAGCCTATCGTGGTCCGCCCGATCGCCAATGGGCGGTTCGAGATCATCGCCGGCGAACGCCGCTGGCGCGCGAGCCAGCAAGCCGGCCAGGAAACCATCCCGGCGATGGTCCGCGACGTACCGGATGAAACGGCGATCGCCATGGCGCTGATCGAGAACATCCAGCGCGAGGACCTCAATCCGATCGAAGAAGCGGTGGCCTTGCAGCGCTTGCAGCAGGAGTTCCAGCTGACTCAGCAACAGGTCGCCGAAGCGGTGGGCAAGTCTCGGGTGACCGTGGCCAACCTGCTGCGTTTGATCGCCTTGCCGGAAGTCATCAAGACCATGCTGTCCCACGGCGACCTGGAGATGGGCCATGCCCGGGCTTTGCTCGGTTTGCCGGAAAATCAACAAGTTGAAGGGGCGCGACATGTTGTCGCACGCGGCCTGACCGTGCGCCAAACCGAGGCACTGGTTCGTCAATGGCTGAGCGGCAAACCCGCCCCTGTCGAAGCACCAAAACCCGATCCGGACATCGCTCGCCTGGAGCAGCGCCTGGCCGAGCGCCTGGGCTCTGCGGTGCAGATTCGCCACGGAAAGAAGGGCAAAGGGCAACTGGTGATCGGTTATAACTCTCTCGATGAGCTGCAAGGTGTTCTTGCGCACATTCGCTGAAACAATTGCCCTTGTAGCGCGCAGTCGGAAATCACTACCTTGAGGTTGAATAGGGGCAGAACCGCCCCTATACTCTGCGCGCATTTTGTCGGCACAAATTATGCCAAGTTATTGAATTCCGGCAGCCGACCATTGGAGAGCAAAAGCGATGGAAACACGCACGCCAAACCGCTTGCCGTTCCATCGTCTGGCTGTTTTCCCGGTGTTATTGACCCAGTTCGTCGTTGTACTGATCGCCGCGTTGGCGCTCTGGCAATGGAAAGGAGTCGTCGCCGGATACTCGGGTCTTTGCGGAGGCCTGATAGCCTTGCTTCCCAATATTTACTTCGCTCACAGGGCATTTCGGTTTTCCGGCGCCCGAGCAGCCCAAGCCATCGTCCGGTCTTTTTATGCCGGCGAGGCGGGGAAATTGATTTTGACGGCAGTGCTGTTTGCACTGACGTTCGCAGGTGTGAAGCCATTGGCGCCGCTGGCTGTATTCGGCGTGTTCCTGCTGACCCAGATGGTCAGCTGGTTCGCTCCCCTGCTAATGAGAACAAGACTTTCGAGACCTTAGGGCGTTTGAGGCAACCATGGCAGAGACAACCGCTTCGGGCTATATCCAGCACCACTTGCAGAACCTGACCTTCGGTCAGCTACCCAATGGCAGCTGGGGCTTTGCTCACACTGCAGCAGAAGCTAAAGAAATGGGCTTCTGGGCCTTCCACGTCGATACCCTCGGCTGGTCGGTCGCGTTGGGTCTGATCTTCGTTCTTCTTTTCCGCATGGCGGCAAAGAAAGCGACTTCCGGTCAGCCTGGTGCACTGCAGAACTTCGTTGAAGTACTGGTCGAATTCGTCGATGGCAGCGTGAAAGACAGCTTCCATGGCCGTAGCCCGGTGATCGCACCGCTGGCACTGACCATCTTCGTCTGGGTGTTCCTGATGAACGCCATCGACCTGGTACCGGTCGACTGGATTCCTCAACTGGCCATCCTGATCTCCGGCGATGCCCATATCCCGTTCCGCGCCGTGTCGACCACCGACCCGAATGCGACCCTGGGCATGGCGTTCTCTGTATTCGCACTGATCATTTTCTACAGCATCAAGGTCAAGGGCATCGGCGGTTTCATCGGCGAACTGACCCTGCACCCGTTCGGCAGCAAGAACATCCTTGTTCAGGCACTGCTGATCCCGGTGAACTTCCTTCTGGAATTCGTGACCCTGATCGCCAAGCCAATCTCTCTGGCCCTGCGTCTGTTCGGCAACATGTATGCCGGCGAGCTGGTGTTCATCCTGATCGCTGTGATGTTCGGCAGCGGCCTGCTCTGGCTCAGCGGCCTGGGCGTGGTGCTGCAGTGGGCGTGGGCAGTGTTCCACATCCTGATCATCACCTTGCAGGCGTTCATCTTCATGATGCTGACCATCGTCTACCTGTCGATGGCGCACGAAGAAAACCATTAAGGCCAGTCTCGACTAGTCTGATGTCCTTCCCGGTCAAACGGGAAGGGGCCCGAACGGGCTTGATGAAACGATTTGTTTTACCGCTTTAATCTAAAAAACCTAAACCATACGACGTAAAAGTCGGGAGGAAAGATGGAAACTGTAGTTGGTCTAACCGCTATCGCTGTTGCACTGTTGATCGGCCTGGGCGCACTGGGTACCGCAATTGGTTTCGGCCTGCTGGGCGGCAAATTCCTGGAAGGCGCTGCGCGTCAACCGGAAATGGTTCCAATGCTGCAAGTGAAGATGTTCATCGTTGCCGGTCTGCTCGACGCCGTAACCATGATCGGTGTTGGTATCGCTCTGTTCTTCACCTTTGCGAACCCGTTCGTTGGTCAGATCGCTGGCTGATTATTCGGATCTTCCGAGTAATCTGGTGTGATGGACAACGTAACTGCGAGGTGTTGGCGTGAACATTAATGCGACCCTGATTGGCCAGTCCGTTGCGTTCCTGATTTTTGTACTGTTCTGCATGAAGTTCGTATGGCCTCCGGTCATTGCGGCATTGCACGAACGTCAAAAGAAGATCGCTGATGGTCTGGACGCTGCCAGCCGAGCAGCTCGCGACCTGGAGTTGGCCCATGAGAAAGTGGGTCAGCAACTGCGCGAAGCGAAAGCTCAGGCAGCTGAAATCATCGAGCAAGCCAAGAAACGCGGTACGCAGATTGTCGACGAAGCCCGTGAACAGGCTCGCGTCGAAGCTGACCGTGTGAAGGCTCAGGCTCAAGCCGAGATCGAACAGGAACTCAACAGTGTCAAAGACGCGCTGCGTGCCCAAGTGGGTGCCCTGGCCGTTGGCGGTGCTTCGAAGATCCTGGGTGCCACAATCGATCAAAACGCGCACGCAGAGCTGGTAAACAAACTGGCTGCTGAAATCTAAGCGAGGGCGATCATGGCAGAACTGACCACGTTGGCCCGACCTTACGCTAAGGCGGCCTTCGAGCACGCTCAGGCCCACCAGCAACTGGCCAATTGGTCAGCCATGCTCGGCCTGGCAGCAGCGGTGTCGCAAGACGACACCATGCAGCGTGTGCTCAAGGCCCCGCGACTGACGAGCGCAGAAAAGGCCGCCACGTTCATTGACGTGTGCGGCGACAAGTTCGATGCCAAGGCACAGAATTTCATCCACGTTGTAGCCGAAAACGACCGTCTCCCGCTTCTGCCGGAGATCGCCGCTCTTTTCGACCTGTACAAGGCCGAGCAAGAGAAATCGGTAGACGTGGAAGTGACCAGTGCTTTTGCATTGAACCAAGAACAGCAAGACAAACTCGCCAAGGTTCTCAGTGCACGACTCAACCGGGAAGTGCGCCTGCAAGTCGAGGAAGACAAATCCCTGATAGGGGGCGTTGTCATCCGCGCCGGCGACCTGGTTATCGATGGCTCGATTCGCGGCAAAATCGCGAAACTTGCCGAAGCATTGAAATCTTGAGTTTGAAGGGGCAGCAGAGCAATGCAGCAACTCAATCCTTCCGAAATAAGTGAAATTATCAAGGGCCGCATCGACAAGCTCGATGTGACCTCCCAAGCCCGTAACGAAGGCACTGTCGTCAGCGTATCTGACGGCATCGTGCGGATTCACGGTCTGGCCGACGTCATGTACGGCGAGATGATCGAGTTTCCGGGCGGCGTCTACGGTATGGCCCTCAACCTGGAGCAAGACTCTGTAGGTGCCGTGGTATTGGGCGCTTACACGACGCTGGCTGAAGGCATGAGCGCCAAGTGCACCGGCCGCATCCTCGAGGTTCCAGTCGGTAAGGAACTGCTGGGCCGCGTAGTCGACGCACTGGGTAACCCTGTTGACGGCAAAGGTCCGCTGAACAACACCGAGACCGATGCGGTCGAGAAAGTTGCTCCAGGCGTGATCTGGCGTAAGTCGGTAGACCAGCCTGTACAGACTGGCTACAAGGCTGTCGATGCCATGATCCCTGTCGGCCGTGGCCAGCGTGAGCTGATCATCGGTGACCGTCAGATCGGTAAAACCGCTCTGGCGATCGACGCGATCATCAACCAGAAGAACAGCGGCATTTTCTGCGTCTACGTCGCCATCGGTCAGAAGCAATCGACCATCGCCAACGTGGTTCGCAAGCTGGAAGAAAACGGCGCCCTGGCCAACACGATCATCGTGGCGGCCAGTGCTTCGGAATCTCCTGCGCTGCAGTTCCTGGCTCCGTACTCCGGTTGCACCATGGGCGAGTACTTCCGCGACCGCGGTGAAGACGCGCTGATCGTTTATGACGATCTGTCCAAGCAAGCAGTGGCTTACCGCCAGATTTCCCTGCTGCTGCGCCGTCCACCAGGCCGTGAAGCCTACCCAGGCGACGTGTTCTATCTCCACTCCCGTCTGTTGGAGCGCGCATCCCGCGTCTCGGAAGACTACGTAGAGAAGTTCACCAACGGCGCAGTGACTGGCAAGACCGGTTCCCTGACCGCGCTGCCGATCATCGAAACCCAGGCTGGCGACGTTTCCGCGTTCGTTCCGACCAACGTGATCTCCATCACCGACGGTCAGATCTTCCTGGAATCGGCCATGTTCAACTCGGGCATCCGTCCTGCTGTGAACGCCGGTGTTTCGGTATCCCGTGTGGGTGGTGCCGCTCAGACCAAGATCATCAAGAAGCTCTCCGGTGGTATCCGTACCGCTCTGGCTCAGTACCGTGAACTGGCAGCATTCGCCCAGTTCGCTTCTGACCTGGACGAAGCGACCCGTAAGCAACTTGAGCATGGTCAGCGCGTTACCGAGCTGATGAAGCAGAAGCAATACGCTCCTATGTCGATCGCTGACATGGCGTTGTCGCTGTATGCCGCTGAACGTGGGTTCCTGACTGACGTCGAAATCGCCAAGGTCGGCAGCTTTGAACAAGCGCTGATTGCTTACTTCAACCGAGATCACGCCGATTTGATGGCCAAGATCAACGTGAAGGGTGACTTCAATGACGAAATCGACGCTGGCATGAAAGCCGGCATCGAGAAGTTCAAGGCCACCCAAACCTGGTAAGCCGCAGCGGGAGTCGCAAGGCTCCCGCTTGCTAACCTGATAGGTGTTACATGGCAGGCGCAAAAGAGATTCGCAGTAAGATTGCGAGCATCAAAAGCACGCAAAAGATTACCAGCGCCATGGAAAAAGTGGCGGTCAGTAAAATGCGCAAGGCACAAATGCGCATGGCTGCTAGCCGTCCTTACGCGGAGCGCATCCGCCAGGTGATTGGTCATCTGGCCAACGCCAACCCGGAATATCGCCACCCGTTCATGATCGACCGCGCCGTCAAGCGCGTCGGTTACGTTGTGGTGAGCAGTGACCGTGGTCTGTGCGGTGGCTTGAACACCAACCTGTTCAAGGCCCTGGTCAAGGACATGGCGGTAAACCGCGAACAAGGCGTCGAGATCGATCTGTGCGTGATTGGTAGCAAGGGTGCGGCATTCTTCCGCAACTTCGGCGGTAACGTCGTCGCCGCTATCAGCCACCTGGGTGAAGAGCCGTCGATCAATGACCTGATCGGCAGCGTCAAGGTGATGCTGGATGCTTACCTGGAAGGCCGGATTGACCGCCTGTCCGTGGTATCCAACAAGTTCATCAATACCATGACGCAACAGCCAACCGTGGAGCAATTGATCCCACTGGTGGCGACCCCGGAACAGGAACTCAAGCACCACTGGGACTACCTCTACGAACCCGATGCCAAGGAGCTGCTTGACGGCTTGATGGTCCGCTACGTGGAGTCGCAGGTGTACCAGGCGGTGGTCGAGAACAACGCAGCTGAACAAGCGGCGCGGATGATCGCGATGAAAAACGCTACCGACAACGCCGGTGATTTGATCAGCGATTTGCAGCTGATCTACAACAAGGCGCGTCAGGCTGCGATCACCCAAGAGATCTCGGAAATCGTCGGCGGCGCTGCCGCGGTTTAACGGTTCAAATATTCAGAGGATCCAGCTATGAGTAGCGGACGTATCGTTCAAATCATCGGCGCCGTTATCGACGTGGAATTCCCACGCGACAGCGTACCGAGCATCTACAACGCGCTGAAAGTACAAGGCGCGGAAACCACCCTGGAAGTTCAGCAGCAGCTGGGCGACGGCGTGGTTCGTACCATTGCGATGGGTTCCACCGAAGGCTTGAAGCGCGGTCTGGACGTTATCGACTCTGGCGCTGCCATCTCCGTACCGGTCGGTAAAGCGACCCTGGGCCGGATCATGGACGTACTGGGCAACCCGATCGACGAAGCTGGCCCGATCGATACCGACGAGCGCTGGGGCATTCACCGTCCTGCGCCATCCTTCGCTGAACAGGCAGGCGGCAACGACCTGCTGGAAACCGGCATCAAGGTTATCGACCTGGTTTGCCCGTTCGCCAAGGGCGGTAAAGTCGGTCTGTTCGGTGGTGCCGGTGTAGGCAAGACCGTAAACATGATGGAACTGATCCGTAACATCGCCATCGAGCACAGCGGTTATTCCGTGTTCGCCGGTGTGGGTGAGCGTACTCGTGAGGGTAACGACTTCTACCACGAGATGAAGGATTCCAACGTTCTGGACAAAGTGGCACTGGTCTACGGTCAGATGAACGAGCCGCCGGGAAACCGTCTGCGCGTAGCCTTGACCGGCCTGACCATGGCCGAGAAGTTCCGTGACGAAGGTAACGACGTTCTGCTGTTCGTCGACAACATCTACCGTTACACCCTGGCCGGTACTGAAGTATCCGCACTGCTGGGCCGTATGCCTTCGGCAGTAGGTTACCAGCCGACCCTGGCTGAAGAGATGGGCGTTCTGCAAGAACGTATCACTTCGACCAAGGAAGGTTCGATCACTTCGATCCAAGCGGTATACGTACCTGCGGATGACTTGACCGACCCGTCGCCAGCGACCACCTTCGCCCACTTGGACGCCACCGTCGTACTGTCCCGTGACATCGCTTCCCTGGGTATCTACCCAGCGGTCGATCCACTGGACTCGACTTCGCGCCAGCTGGACCCGAACGTGATCGGCCAGGAGCACTACGACACCGCTCGCGGCGTCCAGTACGTGCTGCAGCGCTACAAAGAGCTGAAGGACATCATTGCGATCCTGGGTATGGACGAGCTGTCGGAAACCGACAAGCAGTTGGTATCCCGCGCTCGTAAGATCCAGCGCTTCTTGTCGCAGCCGTTCTTCGTGGCTGAAGTCTTCACCGGTGCCTCGGGTAAATACGTTTCCCTGAAGGACACCATTGCTGGCTTCAAAGGCATCCTCAACGGTGACTACGACCACCTGCCAGAACAAGCGTTCTACATGGTCGGCGGCATCGAAGAAGCGATCGAGAAAGCCAAGAAACTGTAATCCCGGCGCCCGGCAACGGGCGCTAATTTAGGTTGAGGCAATCAGATGGCTATGACAGTCCATTGCGATATCGTCAGTGCGGAAGGGGAAATCTTCTCCGGTCTGGTCGAGTTTGTGGTTGCGCACGGTGATCTGGGTGATCTTGGTATCACCATGGGCCACGCACCGCTGATCACCAGCTTGAAGCCAGGTCCGATTACTCTGACCAAGCAGGGCGGGGAGAAGGAGGTGTTCTACATCTCCGGTGGTTTCCTCGAGGTTCAGCCGAACATGGTCAAGGTCCTTGCCGATACCGTGCAACGTGCCGCCGACCTGGACGAAGCCTCCGCTCAGGAAGCCGTCAAGGCTGCCGAGAAGGCCCTGAACGAGAAAGGCGCAGACTTCGATTACGGTTCTGCTGCTGCACGTCTGGCCGAGGCCGCAGCTCAGCTGCGCACCGTCCAGCAGATCCGCAAGAAGTTCGGCGGCTAAGCCGTCCGCTTCGTGTGCGATTGATTAAAAAGGGTAGCCTCGGCTACCCTTTTTTCTTTTCCCGACACTCATCATCTGGTCGCAGCCGCTGACCACCCAGGATTGGTAGCTAGTCATGTCTCTCGAAATCGTTATTCTCGCGGCCGGTCAAGGCACCCGCATGCGCTCGGCGCTGCCCAAGGTGCTGCACCCGGTAGCCGGCAACTCCATGCTCGGCCATGTTATCCACAGCGCGCGGCAACTTGATCCACAGCGTATCCATGTGGTGATCGGCCACGGTGCCGATGCGGTACGTGAGCGCCTGGCGGCGGATGACCTGAATTTCGTGCTGCAGGACAAGCAACTCGGTACAGGTCATGCAGTGGCCCAGGCCGTGCCATTCATCACCGCCGATACGGTGTTGATTCTCTACGGCGATGTGCCGCTGATCGAAGTCGATACGCTGCAACGCCTGCTCAAGCACGTCGCGCCGCAGCAATTGGGCCTGCTCACCGTCGAGCTGGATGATCCGACCGGCTACGGCCGCATCGTACGCAACGCCGACGGCCAGGTGACTGCCATCGTCGAGCAGAAAGACGCCAATGAAGCCCAGCGCGCCATCACCGAAGGCAATACCGGGATTCTTGCCGTTCCCGCCGAGCGCCTGGGGGACTGGATGAGCCGCTTGTCCAACAACAACGCCCAAGGCGAGTACTACCTCACCGACGTGATCGCCATGGCCGTTGCCGATGGACTGGTGGTCGCCACCGAACAGCCCTTGGACGCGATGGAAGTGCAGGGCGCCAACGATCGCTGGCAACTGGCCGAACTCGAACGCCATTACCAGCTGCGCACCGCCCGCCGCTTGATGGCCCAAGGCGTGACCCTGCGCGACCCTGCCCGTTTTGACGTCCGTGGTGAAGTCAGCGTCGGCCGCGACGTGGTCATCGATATCAACGTCATCCTCGAAGGCAAAGTCATCATCGAAGACGACGTGGTCATTGGCCCGAACTGCGTGATCAAGGACAGTACCCTGCGCAAAGGCGTGGTGATCAAGGCCAACAGTCATCTCGAAGGCGCGGTGATGGGCGAGGGTAGCGACGCCGGCCCGTTTGCGCGCCTGCGCCCGGGCACGGTGCTGGAAGCCCGCGCTCATGTGGGTAACTTCGTGGAACTTAAAAACGCTCATATGGGCGAAGGTGCCAAGGCTGGGCACCTCACTTATCTGGGCGACGCCGAAATCGGCGCACGTACCAACATCGGTGCGGGGACCATCACCTGCAACTACGATGGCGTGAACAAGCACCGGACAACCATTGGCGAGGACGTCTTTATCGGTTCCAACAACTCACTGGTCGCCCCGGTGATGATTGACGATGGTTCGAACACGGCTGCAGGTTCGACTATCAATCAGAATGTGGATAAGTCTCAACTGGCCGTAGCCCGTGCACGTCAGCGCAACATCAATGGCTGGAAGCGTCCGGAAAAGATCAAGAAGCCCTGAAAGTTATCCACACCCTCTCCTGTGGGAGCGAGCCTGCTCGCGAAGCGGTATCAGACAGCGCGGCTCTGACTGACCCACCGCATTCGCGAGCAGGCTCGCTCCCACAGCTGTTACGCTGATTTCTGAATTTTTCTTCCTGCGTCTTGACGACATCGCCTCAATAGGTTTTGATTGCTTACGTTATCTTTCGAATCGAAACTTAAGCAGCCATGTCCAAGCGCAACACACCACAACGCCGTCACAACATTCTCGCTTTGCTCCAGGAGCAGGGCGAGGTGAGCGTGGATGAGCTGGCCAAGCGCTTCGAAACCTCGGAAGTTACGATTCGCAAGGATCTCGCCGCATTGGAGACCAATGGCCTGTTATTGCGCCGCTACGGTGGCGCGGTGCCGATGCCGCAGGAACTGGTCGCCGACAGTGCGCAAAGCGTTTCCAAATACAAACAAGCCATCGCCCGGGCCGCCGTGAAGCGGATCCGCGAGCATGCGCGCATCATCATTGACAGCGGCAGCACCACGGCGGCGATGATTCCCCAGCTTGGCCAGCAACCGGGGCTGGTGGTCATGACCAACTCCCTGCATGTGGCCAATGCGCTGAGCGAGCTGGAGCATGAGCCCGTGCTGCTGATGACCGGTGGCACCTGGGATCCTCATTCCGAGTCGTTCCAGGGCCAGGTCGCCGAGCAGGTGCTTCGTTCCTATGACTTTGACCAGCTGTTCATCGGCGCCGACGGCATCGATCTGGTTCGAGGTACCACCACCTTCAACGAACTGTTGGGCCTGAGCCGTGTGATGGCCGAGGTTGCCCGCGAAGTGATCGTGATGGTGGAGGCCGACAAGATAGGCCGCAAGATCCCCAATCTGGAACTGCCGTGGAGCAGCGTCCATACCCTCATTACCGATGATCGCCTGCCCGTGGAGGCACGCGACCAGATTCAGGCCCGCGGCATCAATTTGATCTGCGCACCTGTCAGCCAGGAGAAATAACATGTGTGGAATTGTCGGCGCCGTTGCTGAGCGCAACATCACGGCCATCTTGCTTGAAGGCCTCAAGCGTCTTGAATATCGCGGCTACGACAGTGCCGGCGTGGCGGTCTTTACCAACGACGAGAAGCTTGAGCGCATGCGTCGTCCGGGCAAGGTCAGTGAACTGGAACGAGCCCTGGACGCGGAGCCGCTGATCGGTCGCCTGGGCATCGCCCATACCCGTTGGGCCACCCATGGTGCGCCGTGCGAGCGTAACGCCCATCCGCACTTCTCCGGCGACCTGGCCGTGGTGCACAACGGCATCATCGAAAACTATGAAGCATTGCGCGAACAGCTGAAGGCGCTTGGTTATGTCTTTACTTCGGACACCGACACCGAAGTCATTGCCCATTTGCTCACCCACAAGCTCAAGGACCTGGCTGACCTGACCGTGGCGCTCAAGGCCACGGTCAAGGAACTGCATGGCGCCTATGGCCTGGCGGTCATCAGCGCGAAACAACCTGATCGCCTGGTGGCGGCCCGCAGTGGCAGCCCGCTGGTGATCGGCTTGGGCCTGGGGGAAAACTTCCTGGCTTCCGACCAGTTGGCGCTGCGTCAGGTGACTGACCGCTTCATGTATCTGGAAGAAGGCGATATCGCCGAGATTCGCCGCGACAGCGTGCAGATCTGGGACGTTGATGGCAATAACGTCGAGCGTGAAACCGTTCAGTACCGCGACGGCGCCGAAGCCGCCGACAAGGGCGAGTTCCGCCATTACATGCTCAAGGAAATCCACGAGCAACCGGCCGTTGTCCAGCGCACCCTTGAAGGCCGCCTGAGTCAGGAGCAGGTGCTGGTCCAGGCCTTTGGTCCGCAGGCAGCCGAGTTGTTCGCCAAGGTGCGCAACGTGCAGATCGTGGCGTGCGGCACCAGCTATCACGCCGGCATGGTTGCGCGTTACTGGCTCGAAGAGCTGGCGGGTATCCCGTGCCAGGTTGAAGTCGCCAGCGAGTTCCGCTATCGCAAGGTAGTCGTGCAACCAGACACTCTGTTCGTGACTATTTCCCAGTCCGGCGAAACCGCTGACACCCTGGCAGCGCTGCGTAACGCCAAGGAACTGGGCTTTCTTGCCAGCCTGGCGATCTGCAACGTCGGCATCAGCTCGCTGGTGCGTGAATCCGACCTGACCCTGCTGACCCAGGCCGGTCGCGAGATCGGCGTGGCGTCGACCAAAGCGTTCACCACGCAACTGGTCGGCCTGCTGCTGCTAACCCTGTCCCTGGGGCAGGTACGCGGTACGCTCCAAGAGGGCGTCGAGGCCCGGCTGGTGGAAGAGCTGCGCCGCCTGCCTGCCCGCTTGGGTGAAGCCTTGGCAATGGACAGCACGGTGGAAAAAATTGCCGAGCTGTTCGCCGAGAAGAACCACACTTTGTTCCTGGGCCGTGGTGCGCAATTCCCAGTGGCGATGGAAGGGGCCTTGAAGCTCAAGGAAATCTCCTACATTCACGCCGAAGCCTACCCGGCCGGCGAACTCAAGCACGGCCCGTTGGCGCTTGTGGATAACGACATGCCGGTGGTCACCGTGGCGCCGAACAACGAGCTGCTGGAAAAGCTCAAGTCCAACCTGCAGGAAGTGCGCGCCCGTGGCGGCCAGTTGATTGTCTTCGCCGATGAGAAGGCTGGCATGACCAACGGCGAGGGCACCCACGTGGTGCACATGCCGCACATCCACGACATCCTTTCGCCGATCCTTTACACGATTCCGCTGCAACTGCTGTCGTACTACGTTGCCGTGCTCAAGGGCACCGACGTGGACCAGCCGCGTAACCTGGCGAAATCGGTCACGGTCGAGTAAGGCTGGAGCACGGGTAACGGAGTCGGCCGGTCGGCTCTGATCCGAAGCGCAAAAAAACAACCCCCTGAAATTCAGGGGGTTTTTTATTGGGGGCAACTAAATTTCAGTCCGGATTTGTACAAGGACGGCGATTCGATCACGTCGGGGCCGCCCACCCTGTTCGTCGCATTCACGGTAAGCCCCTGAACAACTGCGTTGACAACGTGGAGCATAGGTGATGATATCCAGTCATACGACAACGTATGACGTCAAAATAATAAAAACGAAAGGCGCAGCCATGTTTTCTCCATTTGCCGCCCAGCGCACATGTAGTCCATCGGTCCCACGCGTTATCGGCGTGCGCCAGCTACCTTCCCGAAAAGCTCTTTTCGCGCTCGCCAGTGCAATCGAATTCCCCGATCTCAACGTCCAAGCAGTCTTGCCTTCCCGCCAGGCATCAGCGCTGGGCGTGTCCGTTTCTCGCTCAACCTCAATCCCACAATGAATGGCAGCACCCGGAGAACAATAATGAAGAAAACACTCTGCGCCTCTTTGATCGCCTCGTTTCTGAGCTTGGCCGCTGGCACAGCGATGGCTGCCGATGCCAGCGATTGGCCAAGCCGTCCGGTACAGGTCGTGGTGATTGCCAACGCCGGTGGTGACACCGATTTCAACGCACGGATGATGGCCAAGTACTTCACCAAGGTCACCGGCAAGACCATGGTTGTCACCAACATGGCCGGTGGGGGCGGCACCATCGCCGCCGATGCGGTCAAGAGCGCAGCGCCGGATGGCAATACCATCCTCTTCACCCACACCGGCCAGTTGATCGTCAACGAAGTCGCGGGGCTGTCGGAGGACCGCTTTGATGCGTTCGATATTTCCTGCATCGCTGGCGTCGACAAAGGGGCGGTGTTCGTCTCGGCGAAAAGCTCGGGCATCGACAGCCTCGACCAACTGATTGAAAAAGCCAAGGCCAAGCCCGGCACCATCACTTACGGCACCGAGATGGGCAACTTCTCGCACCTGCAAGGCTTGATGTTCGAGAAGCTCGCCGGGGTGAAACTGAAAATGGTCGACAGCGGCACCGTCTCGGAAAAAATCGTCGCCTTGCTCGGCAAGCGCATCGACCTCGGCGCCATCAGCTATGGCTCGGTCCAGGATTACATCTCCAGCGGCAAAATGACCGCCCTGGGCCAGCCGAACGCCGAACGCAACGCGCTGCTTGGCGACGTCAAGACCTTCAAGGAGCAAGGCGTGGACCTGGTCCTGGACAAGCCTTACGTCGTCGCCTTCCCGAAAGGCACGGACCCGGCCATCGTCAAGAAAATGGCCGACACCATGAAGAAGATCACCGAAGAGCCTGAATATGCCGAGGAGCTGAAGAAGTCCTTCAAGCAGCCGGTGAGCTTCCAGGGCCCCGAAGAAGCCGTCGCCACGTTGAATAAAACCCGTGACAGCTTCATGCAGTTCAAGGACGAGATGCGTAAAGCGAAATAATTTTGCGTAACGGCTCGGGTGTGAACCGCGTTGGCCAACACCCGAGAACCAGTCCTTCCCAGCAAGAGGAGCCTGTATGGATTCCTATAAAAGAAACGAGCTGATCGCCGGACTGGCGATGCTCGGCGCCGGCGTCGCTTACCTGATACTGACCATGAACCTGCCGCGTCGCGGGACGGTCGATGCCGCGTTTGTCCCTTGGGTGCTCGCCGTGGCGTTGTGCCTGTTGGGTGCGTTGCAGTTGTGGGCCTGGCGAAAGCTGCCGGACAAAAGTGCCGAACCCTCGGAAAAGCCCGAGGCGATCGATTACCCAACGGTCATCAAATCCGTGGCCTTGGTGCTGCTTTACACAGCGCTGATGCAGCCGGTGGGTTTTCTGATCACGACTGCGCTCTATCTCTATGCCCAGTTCATCGTATTGACCCCGGCGGACGAAAAGGTCAAGCACCTGCGTTACACGCTGATCGCGGTCGTTTCGGCTGTCCTGATTTTTTACATCTTTCGTCATGGCTTCGACTTGCTCCTGCCTGTCGGTTTATTGGATTTCTAGGGGACGGCCATGATTGAGCTCATGCAAACAGGCTTCGCAGCCGTACTGACACCCTACGTCTTTCTCCTGATCACCCTCGGCGTTGCGGTGGGGATCGTTTTTGGAGCGGTGCCTGGTCTTTCGGCCACCATGGCGATCGCGCTGTGCTTGCCGCTGACGTACTCGATGGGCCCCGGCCCTGGCTTGGCGCTGTTGGTGGCGTTGTTTGTTGGCGCCACCTCGGGAGGGCTGATATCGGCGATATTGCTCAACATACCGGGAACGCCGGCCTCCATCGCGACGACGTTCGATGGCTGGCCGCTGATGAAACAAGGCCATGGCGTCAAGGCCCTTGGGATTGGCGTGGTGTTCTCGTTTCTCGGCACGATCTTCAGTATCGCCGCGCTGATGTTCATCGCTCCGATCCTGGCGGAACTGGCCCTGAGCTTCGGTCCGCACGAATACTTTTCCATCGCGATCTTTTCGCTGACGCTGATTGCCACGCTGTCCACCGGCTCGCTGGTCAAAGGCTTGTTTGCCGGTGCCTTGGGCTTTGCCTTTTCCACCGTGGGGATCGCCCCGGTCGAGGCGATCCGTCGTTTTACCTTTGACCTGCCGAGCCTCAATGGCGGCTTCGCCATGCTCACCGTGATGATCGGTATGTTTGCGGTCTCCGAGGTGCTGAAGTTCGCTGAAAGCGCGCGCCTGAGTCACCGGGCCAAACCCCAGCACGTCAGCATGAAAGGCGTTAAAGGTTTCGGCTTTTCGATGAAGGAATTTGTTGGCCAACTGCCCAACGCCACTCGATCATCCCTGATCGGCCTGGGTATCGGCATCTTGCCCGGCATCGGTGCCGGTACGTCGAATATCGTCTCCTACATCGTGGCGAAGAAACGCTCGAAGACACCGGAGGAGTTCGGCAAAGGCAAGATTGACGGCGTGGTCGCCAGCGAGACAGCAAACAACGCCGGCATCGGCGGCGCGATGATTCCTCTGCTGACGCTCGGCATTCCCGGCGATACCACTACGGCAGTGATGCTCGGTGGCTTCATGATCCACGGCATCCAGCCCGGACCGTTGCTGTTCATCAGCCAGGCACCTTTGGTCTATACGATCTTCGCCGCGTTGATCCTCGCTTCCGTGCTGATGCTGGTGCTGGAATTCTACGGCCTGCGCATGTTCATCAAGTTGTTGGCGGTGCCCAAGCACATTCTGCTGCCGATTATCCTGGTGCTTTGCGTCGTCGGTGCCTTTGGCCTGAACAGCCGGATCTTCGACGTCTGGGCGGTGTTGCTGTTTGGCTTGCTGGGGTATGGGTTCGTCAAGGCCGGTTTGCCCATTGCACCGTTCATCATCGGTTTCATCCTCGGTCCGATGGCTGAAACCAACTTGCGTCGCGGCCTGATGCTGTCCGATGGCAATTTCAGCGGCTTCCTGACCAATCCCATCTCGGCGGGCTTCCTCATCCTGGCCGCCGCGTCCATCTCCTGGCACCTGGTGACGGTCATTCGCAACCGCAAAAGTGCGGCCATTGAATTGATGCGCAGCTAGCCCATTGCATTCGCTGCTGTAACACGACGCCGTGTTGCGGCAGCCGAACCCAAACGTTCGGAGCATAGCCATGCAAGACACGCCTCAACTGCCTTCCGCCGATGACGACCGCATTGCCTGGGTGCGCGTGGCCTCGGTATTCCTGCCATTGGCCAACCCCATCAGCGACGCCAAGGTACTGACCGGTCGGCAGAAGCCAATGACCGAAATCGCCATGCTGTTTGTTGAAATCGAAACCAGGGACGGCCACCGTGGCCTGGGTTTCAGCTATTCGAAGCGCGCCGGCGGCCCCGGGCAATTTGCCCATGCGCGGGAAATCGCTCCTGGCCTCATTGGCGAAAACCCCAGCGACATTTCCAAATTGTGGGACAAGCTTTGCTGGGCGGGTGCCTCGGTGGGGCGCAGCGGCCTGGCGACCCAGGCGATTGGTGCATTCGATGTCGCCCTCTGGGACTTGAAAGCCAAGCGGGCCAATCTTTCCCTGGCGCGTTTGCTCGGCGCTCATCGCGATTCCGTCCAGTGCTACAACACGTCGGGGGGATTCCTGCACACGCCGCTTGATCAATTGATGATCAA